>NZ_QRZF01000009.1 GCF_003464595.1 Bacteroides intestinalis | reverse complement strand
GATGAATCGTGCCGGAGCTTTGGGTATCCCTGTCGATGACTATACGGGTGAGAATGTTTCGGTTAAGGTTGTGAAACTGATTCAGAGCTACACCGGGGTAGTGGATAAGATGGTTTGGAGAAAATATTGATTTGGAAGGATGAATATTCTGTTTCTTACTTTGCATCCTCTTTCTGATATTTCCGAAAGAGGTATCTATACGGACCTGATGCGTGAATTCATTCGCCATGGTCATCAGATACATATTGTGGTTCCTGCTGAACGCCGTTTTCATCTACCCACAGGAATAAAGGAAAGTGACGGAGCTACGATCTTGAGTGTGAAAACTTTGAATATTCAGAAGACTAATCTTATAGAGAAAGGTCTTGGAACCTTGCTATTAGAATATCAGTATCAGCGTGCAATACGTAAATACTGGAAAAATATAAAGTTTGATCTGATACTGTATTCTACTCCTCCCATTACTTTCAACCGGGTGATTTCTTCTGTGAAGAGACGATGTGAAGCAAAAACGTATCTTTTGTTGAAGGACATATTCCCTCAGAATGCGGTTGACTTGGGAATGTTTTCAAAAGGCAGCTTTGTATATAAGCTGTTCCGCAAGAAGGAGGAGATACTTTATCAGCTCTCCGATCATATTGGCTGCATGTCTCCCGCGAATGTGGAATATGTATTGAGATATAATCCTTTGATAACAGCAGAAAGAGTGGAGATATGCCCCAACAGCATTGAATTGCATGGAAAGAAATCAGGATATAACAATAGCGTTTTGCTTCAAAAGCTGAATATTCCAACGGATAAATTATTACTTATTTATGGCGGTAATTTGGGACGTCCGCAAGGAGTTGATTTTCTGATGAATGTATTGGCTGCTAATGAGAAACGAACTGATACCTATTTTGTAGTGGTTGGTAACGGTACTGAATATGGGAAAATTTCTCAATGGTTTCGGAATAATACTCCTCATAATTCCTGTTTGATTCCGTCTCTTCCCAAGCAGGAATATGATGATTTGGTGAGTGCTTGTGACGTAGGCCTGATTTTCCTGGACAATCGTTTCACAATTCCCAATTATCCTTCCAGGTTACTATCTTATTTAGAAAACAGAATGCCCGTGCTGATGGCTACGGATATGAATACGGATATTGGTCCAATAGCCGAAAAGAATGGATATGGTTTATGGACGGAAAGTGGAAATCTGGAAACTTTTATGGAGATGGTTGAGTTTGTTGCCGAGGACAGAGAAAAGTTAAAGTTAATGGGTGAGAAAGGGTATGATTACCTGAAGGAGAATTATACCGTAGAGCGAACATACAGGATTATTATGAAACATTTCCAATAACCAAAATCATGTATGTACATTTTGTAAAACGTCTGATTGATTTTATCATAGTCTTTTGTGCATTAATGCTTATCTGGCCGATATTATTACTCATTTCTATCTGGCTGCATTTTGCTAATAAAGAAGCCGGTGTTTTTTTTACTCAGGAACGTCCGGGAAAGAGCGGTAAGATTTTCAAAGTCATCAAATTCAAAACAATGACTGACGAACGTGATGCAGATGGCAACTTGTTGCCGGATGAGAAGCGTTTGACAAAAATAGGAAAATTCATTCGTTCCACTTCTATTGATGAATTGCCACAGTTGATTAATGTATTGAAAGGCGATATGGCTTTGATAGGTCCCCGCCCTTTAC
Source organism: Bacteroides intestinalis (assembly GCF_003464595.1). Taxonomy (GTDB): domain Bacteria; phylum Bacteroidota; class Bacteroidia; order Bacteroidales; family Bacteroidaceae; genus Bacteroides; species Bacteroides intestinalis_A. The sequence goes on along the minus strand of NZ_QRZF01000009.1, from coordinate 222,264 downwards.
TTCCCCAATACCTTCCTCTTTATTCCAAAGAACAGGCCCGTCGGCATGAAGTCCGGCCAGGCATTACAGGTTGGGCGCAGGTGAATGGACGTAATGCCATTTCCTGGACAAAGAAATTTGAACTGGATGTGTGGTACGTGGATCATTGTTCTTTCTTACTGGACTTGAAAATTATATTTCTTACAATAAAGAAAGTCTTTGTACGTGAAGGTATCAGTTCTGATACTTCTGTCACTATGGAGGCTTTTACCGGAAATAATTGAAAATTTAAATAATGTATTTATATGGTGCCAGTGGTCATGCGAAAGTGATCATTGATATATTGCGTGCGAATAATGAGGCAGTTGAAGCATTGTTTGATGATAATGAAGCGGTTCATAGTCTTCTTAATTATCCCGTTTTACGTTCGTCGGAAGTCCGCGGACCGTTGATAATCAGTATTGGTAATAATGGTATTCGCAGGAAGATAGCTGAAAGTCTGCATGTTACCTTTGGTAATGCTTTTCATCCTTCAGCCATTATATCAGAAGAAACTGCAATAAAAGAAGGTACGGTCGTGATGCAGGGAGCCATCATACAATCCGGTGTCTGCATTGGCAGGCATTGCATAATCAATACTGGTGCTTCTGTGGATCACGAATGTCTGATAGGTGATTATGTACATATCTCTCCTCATTGTACCCTTTGTGGCAATGTACAGATAGGGGAGGGTAGTTGGATTGGTGCAGGTACTACCATTATTCCGGGTATAAAAGTAGGGAAATGGAGTGTGATCGGTGCCGGCTCTGTCGTCACAAAAGATATTCCGGACAATGTTCTGGCTGTAGGGAATAGATGTAAAATCATAAAGAACTTATTATAGTTTTCTTTTAATCATATAATTTCATGGACAAGAGAATTTATCTTTGCCTCGCTCATATGAGCGGCAAGGAGCAAGACTTCATACGCGAAGCTTTCGATACAAACTGGGTAGTTCCTTTGGGACCCAATGTCAATGCTTTCGAAGACGACCTGAAACATTTTGTGGGTCAGAATAAGGAAGTAGTCGCATTGTCGGCAGGTACGGCAGCCATCCATTTAGGTTTAATTCAGCTTGGCGTCAGTGCAGGTGATGAGGTAATTTGCCAGTCATTCACTTTCTGTGCTTCAGCTAATCCGGTGGCTTATCAGGGGGCTACGCCTGTATTTATCGATAGTGAAGAAGATACTTGGAATATGGACCCTGCTTTACTGGAAGAAGCTATCAAAGACCGAATTGCGAAAACAGGTAAAAAGCCCAAAGCTATTCTTCCTGTACATCTTTATGGTATGCCTGCCAGGATAGATGAGATTTGTGCTATTGCTGCGAAATATGATATTCCAGTGTTGGAAGATGCTGCCGAGGCTTTAGGATCCGAGTTCAAGGGACAGAAGTGTGGTACGTTCGGTACTTTTGGTGTGTTGTCTTTCAATGGAAATAAGATGATCACTACTTCGGGTGGTGGTGCGTTAATCGTTCCTGATGAAGCGGCAAAGAAACAGACTATGTTTTATGCTACTCAGGCTCGTGAGCCTTTCCCTCATTACCAGCATGAAAAGATTGGTTACAATTATCGCATGAGTAATATTTGTGCGGGGATCGGTCGTGGTCAGATGACTGTGCTGGAAGATCATATTGCCCATCACCGCCATGTACATGATCTTTATGCAAAGGCTTTTGAAGGTGTGGAAGGTATTACACTGAAATCTAATCCTGATGATCGCTTCAATGCTAACTATTGGTTATCTACGATTCTGATTGATCCGGAGAAGACTGGTACTAACTATGACGAAGTTCGTGTGCAACTTGATGCCAAAGGTATTGAGACCCGTCCTTTGTGGAAACCTATGCATCTTCAGCCTGTCTATGTGAATAATCCTTGTTATGTGAATGGTGTTTCAGAACGTCTATTTAATATGGGGTTATGTATTCCTGCCGGACCTTGGGTGACGGATGAAGATGTGGCATACATCGTGGAGCAAATAAAAGCGTGTTTGAAAAAGTAATTCATAACGCTTAGGTATAATATTCATTTATAACTACTTACAACTTTTCTCAGAAAAACGACTCTCTTCACTCATTTTCCTGCTTTTATTAGAGATTTAATCCTCACCTTTGCATCAACGTTGATCAACAAAGTGAATTAAAAACAGAATTTAAATCTCTAAATGAAAAAGTATGAGTGTAATTTTTAGAACGGTAGAGAGGCCGTCTGACCCTCGGGTTGAGAATTCTCCCAAAAAGTTTTTCCCTCAGTTAATAACTTTAGGACAGAGCGTGGACTTGGCATTTATAGCCCAGAAGATGCAGGATCGTTCTTCGCTTTCTATCGGTGATATCCGGAGTACTATGCAGAACTTCGTGGAGAAGCTGAAAGAGCAGTTGCTGGAAGGTAAAACTGTAAATATTGCCGGATTGGGCGTATTTATGCTGGCTGCAAAATCTAAGGGAGAAGATAAGACTGAAGATGTGACCGCCAAGAGTGTGGAGAGTGTTCGCATTTGCTTCCAGGCCAACAGGGAACTGAAGATAACCAAGACTGCTACCCGTGCCGGTGAAAAACTGGATTTGGTCAGCCTGGATGATTATCTGAAAAATTTAGCTAATGTTCCATCAGGAGGTGGTTCAGATGGTGGCTCAGGAGGTAATTCGGGTGATGGGGGAATAGAAGACGATCCTCTGGGGTAATTTCCAAAGTCAGCAACTTTGGAAATTAAAGAATTAAGGATTAAAAATTAAAGACTGCGCAGTCTGTTGATCGCTGAATATTAATCATTAAAAAAGCTTCTCTTATGAAAAAAACGAGTTGGAATGTGATATTGAAAGTCATTATTGCCGTAGCCAGTGCCATTGCAGGTGTGATTGGCGGTCAGGCAATGACCATTTAAGAATAAGTTTGATATAAACGTAAAGAGCTGTTTTCGAATTTCGGGAATGGCTCTTTTTTTGTTTGGTAGAATAGGGATGATTTTGATTAATAAGCGTTATCTTTGCCATCCCTTTATAATTCATAGTATTTAAAAATGGCAGAACAAAAAAGAACTCCCCGAAGTAACTCCAAGGCAAAAGTGCAGCCTGTAACTGACTACGGACGTATACAGCCGCAGGCGCCGGAATTGGAAGAAGCTGTGTTGGGAGCATTGATGATTGAGAAAGACGCTTATTCATTGGTAAGTGAAATTCTTCGCCCGGAGTCTTTTTATGAACACCGGCACCAGTTGATTTATTCCGCTATCACCGATCTGGCTGTGAATCAGAAGCCGGTGGATATCCTCACGGTAAAAGAACAGCTTGCTAAACGTGGTGATCTGGAAGAGGTGGGCGGACCGTTCTACATTACCCAGTTAAGTAGTAAGGTTGCCTCTTCGGCACATATTGAATATCATGCACGTATCATCGCGCAGAAAGCATTGGCACGCGAACTGATTACGTTTACCAGCAATGTTCAGAGCAAGGCTTTTGATGAGACTCTGGACGTGGACGACTTAATGCAGGAAGCTGAGGGAAGGCTCTTTGAGATTTCTCAGCAGAACATGAAGAAGGACTATACACAGATTAATCCGGTTATTGCTGAAGCATACCAGTTAATTCAGATTGCAGCTGCCCGTACCGATGGTTTGAGTGGTTTGGAGAGTGGTTTTACCAAACTTGATAAGATGACTTCCGGTTGGCAGAGATCTGACCTTATTATTATCGCTGCCCGTCCGGCAATGGGTAAGACGGCGTTCGTGCTTTCTATGGCAAAGAATATTGCGGTGAATTATCGCAATCCGGTAGCTGTGTTTTCGCTTGAAATGAGTAACGTACAGTTGGTGAATCGTTTGATATCCAATGCGTGCGAAATTCCAAGTGAGAAAATCAAGAGTGGACAGTTGGCGGATTATGAATGGCAGCAATTGGATTATAAATTGCGTGACCTTCTGGATGCGCCGTTGTATGTGGATGATACTCCTTCTTTGTCTGTATTTGAGCTTCGTACAAAAGCCCGTCGTCTGGTGCGTGAGCATGGAGTGAGGATTATTATTATCGACTACCTGCAGCTGATGAATGCAAGTGGTATGTCGTTTGGTAGTCGTCAGGAAGAGGTAAGTACCATTTCGCGTTCGTTGAAAGGTTTGGCGAAGGAGTTGAATATTCCTATTATAGCCTTGTCGCAGTTGAATCGTGGTGTGGAGAGTCGTGAAGGTGAAGAAGGTAAACGTCCGCAATTGAGTGACTTGCGTGAATCGGGAGCCATTGAGCAGGATGCCGATATGGTATGTTTCATTCATCGTCCTGAATATTATAAAATCTATACATCGCAAGATGGTACTGATTTGCGTGGTATGGCAGAAATTATTATTGCTAAGCATCGTAATGGTGCGGTAGGTGATGTTCGTTTGCGCTTTATCGGTCAGTACACCCGTTTTCAGAATCCGGAGGATGATATGGTGATTCCGCATCCGGCAGAAGGAGGCGGAGCTACTTATGGCTCCAAAATAAATGCGGTAGGTGATGGCAGTATACCGCCTCCGGCTGAGTTCGCTCCTCAAACAGATAATCCGTTTGGTGGGGTGGGGTCGGATGGACCGTTGCCATTCTAGGTTATCGGTAAATTAATATAAGAATTTTAATATTACAGCCGGAATTACTGTTTATCATGTAGTTTCGGTTGTTTTCATTAATTTCTTATCGGATAATTCCCTGTCATCCAAAAAAACTTTGTAATTTTGCGGGTCACTTTTGGAAACAATAAAAAATTAATGATATGAATATCTCTTATAATTGGTTGAAAGAGTATGTCGATTTCGATTTGACACCGGAAGAAGTTGCGGCTGCATTGACTTCTATAGGTCTGGAAACAGGTAGTGTAGAAGAAGTGCAAACCATTAAAGGCGGACTGGAAGGTCTCGTGATAGGTGAAGTGTTGACATGCGTTCCTCATCCGAATTCAGACCACATGCATGTGACTACTGTGAATCTGGGACAGGGAGAACCTGTACAGATAGTATGCGGTGCGCCGAATGTGGCTGCCGGTCAGAAAGTGGTAGTTGCTACTTTGGGTGCAAAACTCTATGACGGGGATGAATGTTTTACGATTAAAAAGTCAAAACTCCGTGGTGTTGAGTCCAACGGTATGATTTGTGCTGAAGATGAAATAGGTATTGGTACGGATCATGCAGGTATCATCGTTCTGCCCGCTGATGCAGTTCCGGGGACTCTTGCCAAAGATTATTATAACATAAAGAGCGACTATGTGCTGGAAGTGGATATCACTCCGAATCGTGCTGATGCTTGTTCGCATTATGGTGTAGCTCGTGACTTGTATGCTTATCTGGTGCAAAATAACAAACCGACTTCTCTGAAGAGGCCGTCTGTAGATACTTTCTCCGTTGAAAATAATGATTTGGATATCAAAGTTACAGTTGAAAACAGTGAGGCTTGCCCTCGCTATGCCGGTGTAACAGTGAAAGGCGTAACGGTTAAAGAAAGTCCGGAATGGTTGCAGAATAAACTACGTATCATCGGACTGCGTCCTATCAATAATGTAGTAGATATCACAAATTACATTGTTCATGCATTCGGTCAACCGTTGCACTGCTTTGATGCGGATAAAATTAAAGGTGGTGAAGTTGTAGTGAAGACGATGCCTGAAGGTACTCCGTTTGTTACATTGGATGGCGTGGAACGTAAATTATCCGATCGCGACCTGATGATTTGTGACAAGGAAAAACCGATGTGTATTGCCGGTGTATTCGGTGGTTTGGATTCCGGTTCTACGGAAACTACCAAAGATGTCTTTCTGGAGAGTGCTTATTTCCATCCGACATGGGTCCGTAAAACGGCTCGTCGTCATGGGCTGAATACAGATGCTTCTTTCCGCTTTGAAAGAGGTATTGATCCTAATGGCACTATTTATTGCCTGAAACTGGCTGCCATGATGGTGAAAGAACTGGCCGGCGGTACTATTTCCTCTGAAGTTAAAGATGTTTGTATTGCTCCTGCTCAGGATTTCATTGTAGAATTATCTTATGAGAAGGTATATTCATTGGTAGGCAAGGTGATTCCGGTGGAGACAATCAAGAGCATTGTTACCAGTCTGGAAATGAAAATAACCAATGAGACTGCAGAAGGATTGACTCTGGCTGTACCTCCTTATCGTGTAGACGTACAACGTGATTGTGATGTTATTGAAGATATCCTCCGTATTTATGGATATAATAATGTAGAGATACCATCTACGCTGAAATCCAGCTTGACAACGAAAGGCGAACATGATAAATCTAACAAGTTACAGAATTTGGTAGCTGAACAGTTGGTAGGTTGTGGTTTCAATGAAATTTTGAATAATTCTCTGACACGCGCCGGTTATTATGATGATATGGAAACTTATCCTTCTAAGAATCTGGTAATGTTACTGAACCCGTTGAGTACAGATCTGAATGCAATGCGTCAGACTTTGTTGTTCGGTGGTCTGGAAAGTATCTCTCATAACGCCAACCGTAAGAATGCCGACTTGAAATTCTTCGAATTCGGAAATTGCTATTATTTCGATGCGGAAAAGAAGAATCCCGAAAAGTCGTTAGCTGCTTATACAGAGAATTATCATCTCGGATTGTGGGTAACGGGTAAGAAAGTATCCAACTCTTGGGCGCATGCTGATGAAGAAAGTTCTGTATATGAATTGAAAGCTTACGTAGAAAATATTTTCCTCCGTTTAGGGCTGAATATGAGAAATTTGGTAGTAGGTAATCTGGTGGACGATATTTATGCTACTGCCTTGTCTGTACAGACTAAAGGTGGAAAGCGCCTTGCTACATTCGGTATCGTAACGAAGAAGATTCTCAAAGCTTTCGATATTGATAATGAAGTATATTACGCTGATCTGAACTGGAAAGAGTTGATGAAAGCTATCCGTTCTGTAAAGATCAGTTATACGGAAATCTCCAAATTCCCGGCTGTGAAACGTGACCTTGCTTTGTTGATCGATAAGAAGGTGCAGTTTGCGGAGATAGAAAAGATTGCTTATGAAACTGAGAAGAAGTTGCTGAAAGAAGTATCTCTTTTCGATGTTTATGAAGGCAAGAATCTTGAAGCCGGCAAAAAATCGTATGCTGTCAGCTTCCTGTTGCAGGATGAAACGCAGACGCTGAACGATAAGATGATCGATAAGATAATGTCGAAACTCGTGAAGAATCTGGAAGATAAACTGGATGCAAAGCTGCGCTAATTAATAATTAAATAATTAATAATTAAAACATAAAACCAATGGGAAGAGCGTTTGAATATAGAAAAGCTGCCAAATTGAAAAGATGGGGTCACATGGCAAAGACCTTTACAAGACTGGGTAAACAAATTGCTATTGCTGTAAAGGCTGGTGGCCCGGAACCGGAAAATAATCCGACTTTGCGTTCTGTTATCGCTACTTGTAAGCGCGAGAATATGCCGAAGGATAACATTGACCGTGCTATCAAGAACGCAATGGGTAAGGACCAGAGTGACTACAAAGGAATGACTTATGAAGGATACGGTCCTCATGGTATTGCTGTATTTGTAGATACATTGACTGACAACACTACCCGTACAGTTGCTGATGTGCGTTCAGTGTTCAACAAGTTTGGTGGAAACTTGGGTACTATGGGGTCATTGGCTTTCCTGTTCGACCATAAATGTATGTTTACTTTCAAGAAGAAAGACGGCATAGATATGGAAGAACTCATCCTTGACTTGATTGACTACGATGTAGATGATGAGTTTGAAGAGGATGAAGAAGAAGGTACAATCACTATCTATGGTGATCCGAAGAGCTATGCTGCCATCCAGAAACATTTGGAGGAATGTGGCTTTGAGGATGTCGGTGGTGAATTTACTTATATCCCGAACGATACGAAGGAGGTAACTCCCGAGCAACGTGAGACTCTTGACAAGATGATAGAGCGTCTTGAGGAATTTGATGATGTGCAAACGGTTTATACCAACATGAAACCGGAGGGAAGTGAAGAGTAATGAAGTATACTTATAAGACTCAAGGTACATGTAGTTCTCACATTGAATTGGAAATAGAAGATAATATAATAACAGATATCGCGTTTTGGGGAGGTTGTAACGGTAATTTACAAGGTCTTTCCCGTTTGGTAAAGGGAATGCCGGTAAATGATGTGATTTCCCGTCTGGAAGGGATTCGTTGCGGAAGACGTTCGACTTCTTGTCCGGATCAGTTATGTAGGGCACTGCATGAAATGGGATTCTAACTAAATCCCTGTACTTTAAAAAATATAGGTTGGCCCTCGGTATTGTACAATGCCGGGGGCTTCTTTTTTGAACAGAAAGTGTGGCTTGCTTGTTATTATTTCGTAATTTTACGCCATAAAAAGAACGAACAATGAAAAATATTCTGAAAGACTTGAAACGTAGGGACCACAAGCGGTATTTGGGTGGTCTGGACGTTTTTAAATATATTGGTCCCGGACTCCTTGTTACAGTAGGTTTTATTGATCCCGGAAACTGGGCTTCTAATTTTGCGGCGGGTTCCGAATTTGGATATTCCCTGCTTTGGGTGGTAACTTTATCTACGATCATGTTGATTGTATTGCAACATAATGTGGCTCACTTGGGAATTGTTACAGGTTTATGCTTGTCGGAAGCTGCTACGAAATATACTCCTAAATGGGTTTCCCGTCCTATTCTGGGTACTGCGGTGCTGGCATCTATATCGACTTCCCTTGCCGAGATACTGGGAGGAGCAATTGCCCTGGAAATGCTTTTTGATATTCCCATTATATGGGGAGCCATATTGACAACCGTTTTTGTCGTCATCATGCTTTTTACGAACTCATATAAGAAGATAGAACGTTCCATCATCGCGTTTGTTTCAGTTATTGGGTTATCCTTTATTTATGAGTTGTTCCTGGTGAAGATTGACTGGCCATTGGCTGTAGAAGGATGGGTGACACCTGCTTTTCCGGAAGGAAGTATGCTGATTATTATGAGTGTGCTGGGAGCAGTGGTAATGCCACATAATTTATTCCTGCATTCGGAAGTAATACAGAGCCATGAGTATAATAAGCAAGATGACAGTTCTATTCGTAAGGTCTTGAAGTATGAGCTGTTTGATACGCTTTTCTCCATGATTGTGGGATGGGCTATCAATAGTGCCATGATATTGCTGGCTGCTGCTACTTTCTTTAAAAGTGGTATTCAGGTTGAAGAACTGCAACAGGCAAAGTCTTTGTTGGAACCTTTACTTGGAAGCAGCGCTGCAGTCGTGTTTGCCTTGGCTTTGTTGATGGCAGGTATTTCATCTACCATTACAAGTGGTATGGCGGCAGGTTCTATTTTTGCCGGTATCTTTGGAGAATCCTATCATATCAAGGATAGCCACTCCCAGGTGGGCGTAATCCTTTCATTGGGCATTGCGTTGTTGCTGATATTCTTCATCGGTGATCCTTTCAAAGGATTGTTGATTTCGCAAATGGTGCTTAGTATTCAGTTGCCATTTACTGTTTTCCTGCAAGTGGGACTGACGTCTTCGCGTAAAGTAATGGGGCAGTATGTTAATAGTAAGTGGAGTAGTTTTGTACTCTATGCTATTGCGGGAATCGTTACCGTATTGAATATTATGTTGCTGATATCTGAACTAGTATAAACCAAATAAACAATCATATGAAGATTATTACATATAATGTGAATGGGCTGCGTGCAGCTGTTGGCAAGGGTTTGCCGGAATGGCTGGAACAGGAACAAGCTGATGTAGTATGCATTCAGGAAACCAAATTGCAACCGGATCAATATCCGGAAGAAGCACTGAGTGCATTGGGATACAAGCATTATCTTTATTCTGCACAGAAGAAAGGCTATAGTGGAGTTGCCATTTTGACCAAGCAGGAACCGGACCATGTGGAATATGGTATGGGCATGGAAGAATATGACAATGAAGGCCGCTTTATCCGTGCCGATTTTGGCGATATATCTGTTGTGAGTGTTTATCATCCTTCGGGAACGAGTGGTGACGAACGCCAGGCATTCAAGATGGTGTGGTTGGAGAAGTTCCAGGAATATGTGACGGAATTACGAAAATCGCGTCCGAAACTGATTCTTTGTGGTGACTATAACATTTGTCATGAACCGATAGATATCCATGATCCTATTCGGAATGCCACAAATAGTGGTTTCTTGCCTGAAGAGCGGGAATGGATGACGCGTTTTCTGAATGCCGGCTTTATTGATACTTTCCGCTTGCTGCATCCCGAACAACAGGAATATACGTGGTGGAGTTACCGCTTTAATTCCCGTGCAAAGAATAAAGGATGGCGTATTGACTATTGTATGGTGACTGAGCCGGTTCGCCCGTTGCTGAGAGATGCGCGTATATTGAATGATGCTGTACATTCTGATCATTGCCCCATGCTGTTGGATATAGAAGGATAAGAGGAAGGGGAGGAACGATGTTTGAAGAAAGGATAGAAAAAGCAGTAGATTTTTTTAAAAGTGGTTATAATTGTTCTCAGTCTGTAGTACTTGCTTTTGCTGATATGTATGGGTTTACACAGGAACAGGCAGCGCGTATGGCAGCTTCTTTTGGTGGAGGTATTGGCCGTATGCGTCAGACTTGTGGAGCTGCATGCGGTATGTTTTTACTTGCAGGGCTGGAGACTGGTGCAACTGATCCCAAGGATCGTGAAGGAAAAGGTGCTAATTATGCCGTAGTTCAGGAGTTGGCTGCTGAGTTTAAGAAACGGAACGGTTCTACAATTTGTGCTGAACTATTAGGGCTGAAGAAACCGGAAGGAGTGTCTACCCCCGAAGAACGTACCGAACAATATTATGCTAAACGTCCGTGTGCCAGGATGGTAGAAGAAGCTGCCCGTATCTGGGCGGAATATCTTGAAAACAGACCGTCTGTTTGATATAAACAGGTCATATTTTTGGTCTGACCTGCTGAAAAAATGCTCTTTTTATGACATATAACATAAAAAAACAGAGAATAATGTGTTATATAACATAAATATAACTATCTTTGCCGCTGAAATAAAATCTGAACCTCATCAATGAGAGAAGTTGGATTAAAGCATGTATAACTAAAAACAAGAAGAAAATGTTAAAAGAAAAAGCTGGTGAAACTGCAGGAAAAATTTGGAGTGCTCTGAATGAGACTGAAGGTTTAACTGCTAAACAAATCAAGAAGGCAACTAAGTTGGTAGACAAAGATTTGTTCTTGGGTCTTGGCTGGTTGTTGAGAGAAGACAAAATCTCTACTCAGGAAGTAGAAGGTGAACTGTTTGTCAAGTTGGTTTAAGAGAGAGATTGACATTTATCTTATAAAAAGAAGCGTTGATACATTTATATGTTATCAACGCTTCTTTTTATATACTATATTTCATCAGTGAAGGATGTTTAAGGAGCTAGTCTTTCCTGTATCCAGTTGCCATCTTTCTGAAGTATATATTGGATGCGGTCGTGCAGACGGTTTTCCCGCCCTTGCCAAAATTCGAAGCGGGTAGGGGTTACAGCAAAACCACCCCAATTATCGGGACGTTTAATATCGCGGCCTGCCAGTTTGAAGACTTCTTTTACGAAGGCTCGCATAATCTCCATACGGCTGCTTATCACCCGGCTTTGTGGAGATATTCTTGCACCTATCTTGCTTTTATATGGCCTGGTGGCAAAGTAAGTATCCGAAACTTTGTCGGGGCATTTTTCGGCTTTGCCTTCAATGTGTACCTGTCTTTCCAATTTGTGCCATACAAAAGAAAGGGAAATATATGGGTTGCCAGCTAATTGTTTTCCCTTTCGGCTTTCGTAATTAGTAAAGAATATAAATTGGTTGTTTTCTACCCCTTTCAACAAAACGGTGCGCGTGGAGGGGTGTCCTTCAGCTGAAACTGTTGCTATTATCATAGCGGTGGGTTCATCTTCTTTGTGAATGATAGCGTCATCCAGCCATTCCACGAATTGCTCAAATGGATTGTCATGGATAGTGCATTGTGTCAGCTTGCCTTTGCTGTATTCTCTTCTGATTTCGGATATTGGAGTTTCCATATTTTCTACTTTGTTGTTGTATTCTGGTGATGTAAGAGTTACTTCAATTATTTCTGTGTCGGATAAAGTGGGTTACCGGATTCGTCTATTTCGGTCCAGTCTTTTATGCTGACATTGGGGAACGAGACGGAATTCCCGTCTATAATGGCGCTAAAGACATAAGAAAATCCTCCTGCCAATTTACCTGGAATGGGGATACCTACAGTGTAGGTACGTGGAGTTGTTTCTCCGTCTGCCAAGACCTTTAATGTCAAGGACATAGGGGTGGTGGCTTTTGTCGGTAAAACAATGGCTTGAGTGAGAAATCCATTTTTACCCATAGTGAGAGGAGTGGTATCGTAGGTATAGGTTGATTCTATAATTCCAGTTTGCAAATCGAGACTGGCACCCGGGGTAGGCGGGAGTATACTTGCTGAAATCAGACTGTCCAATTGCAATCCATCGCCGGCAGACAAATCGACTACGACTTGAGTAGCTACATGCTGGAATACGATGGGCATGTGAATTTGTGAAGTCATAATGTCTTGGCCCAGATTTTCCCACCACAGATAATCGATACCATTTTTTAGAGGAGCTGATGTTCCGTCTATTAGAGTTGGTGGATAAGTAGATGAGTTCTCTGAAAATGCATACATATTATAAGAGCCGTTACTCAAATACATCTTGTATCCTTTCACTCCCGTTAATGTACCTGTGGACACTGTTGAATATAAACCTTCTGCAAATGGGTCATCGAGATTCCTGTCTGTTGTTTCAAAAGCATATATCTGGCTTATTAATCCTTTGGGCATGGGAGACATGGATCTGGTTATAGTACGACTTTCGACTGAAGCGGAGAATGTGATGAGAGCATTCTCATTTTGTGAGGGTTGTCCGTTGTCCGAACCATTGCTTCCGGGAGATGATTCATAAATGATTATTTCATTTTTGGAACATCCGGCAAGTAATAATAAGGAGAATGCTAGAATAACAAATTTTTTCATTTCAGTTATGTGGTTTAGGTTATTGTCCATACATAACAGTAGAATGATGGAATAGTTTTAGGATATATAGACATTTACAACTTCGGATATTGAATAAATCACTTTCAAAACCTCATCTTTTTCATTATCTTTGCGCCCGCATTTAATAGATAATTATAGAAGATGAAGAATATACGTAACTTTTGCATTATTGCCCACATTGATCATGGTAAGTCTACTTTAGCTGACCGTCTGCTTGAATTTACCAATACTATACAGGTGACCGGAGGACAGATGCTGGACGATATGGATCTGGAAAAGGAGAGGGGTATCACCATTAAGAGCCATGCTATTCAGATGGAGTATATGTACAAAGGTGAAAAGTATATTCTGAATCTGATTGATACTCCGGGACACGTAGACTTTTCGTATGAAGTTTCCCGTTCTATTGCTGCTTGTGAAGGTGCATTGCTGATTGTAGATGCCTCGCAAGGTGTACAGGCACAAACAATCTCTAATCTTTATATGGCAATCGAGCATGATCTGGAAATTATTCCGGTCATCAATAAGTGTGATATGGCGAGCGCCATGCCTGAAGAGGTAGAGGATGAAATCGTAGAGTTGCTTGGCTGCAAGCGTAGTGAGATTATACGTGCTTCCGGTAAGACGGGTATGGGGGTAGAAGAAATTTTGGCTGCGGTTATCGAGCGTATTCCTCACCCCGAAGGTGATGAAGAAGCACCGTTGCAGGCTTTGATTTTTGACTCTGTATTCAATTCTTTCCGTGGTATTATCGCTTACTTCAAGATTGTAAACGGTGTGATCCGTAAGGGAGATAAGGTGAAATTCTTCAATACCGGTAAAGAATATGATGCTGATGAGATCGGTGTGCTCAAGATGGAAATGGTGGCACGTCAGGAACTGCGTACAGGTGACGTGGGATACATTATTTCCGGTATTAAAACCTCTAAAGAGGTAAAAGTGGGAGATACGATTACTCACATTGCCCGTCCGTGCAAAGAAGCCATTGCAGGTTTTGAGGAAGTGAAGCCGATGGTTTTTGCCGGTGTATATCCTATTGAAGCGGAAGACTTTGAGGATTTGCGCTCTTCTTTGGAGAAACTGCAATTGAATGATGCATCCCTGACCTTCCAGCCTGAATCCTCATTGGCGCTGGGCTTTGGATTCCGTTGTGGTTTCCTTGGATTATTGCATATGGAAATTGTACAGGAGCGACTTGACCGTGAATTTGACATGAACGTGATAACTACTGTACCGAACGTTTCTTATAATATCTACGATAAACAAGGTCATATGACAGAGGTGCATAACCCTGGAAGCATGCCCGATCCTACTTTGATAGATCGTATTGAAGAGCCTTATATTCGTGCTTCTGTTATTACAACTACAGATTATATCGGCCCTATCATGACATTGTGTCTGGGCAAACGCGGTGAACTGGTAAAACAGGAATATATTTCCGGTAATCGTGTGGAAATCTATTATGATATGCCTTTGGGAGAAATTGTTATTGACTTTTATGATAAACTAAAAAGTATCTCGAAAGGATATGCCTCTTTTGATTATCATGCCAGCGGTTTCCGCCCATCCAAGCTAATAAAACTGGATATCTTGCTGAACGGCGAACCGGTAGATGCTCTTTCGACACTGACACATTTCGACAATGCGTATGATTTGGGACACCGCATGTGCGAGAAACTGAAAGACCTGATTCCGAGACAGCAATTTGACATTGCTATCCAGGCAGCTATTGGAGCTAAAATCATTTCTCGTGAGACGATTAAAGCGGTGCGCAAAGATGTGACGGCAAAGTGTTACGGTGGTGACGTCAGTCGTAAAAGAAAGTTGCTGGAGAAGCAGAAAAAAGGAAAGAAGCGTATGAAGCAGATTGGTAATGTTGAAGTGCCGCAGAAAGCGTTCCTTGCGGTGTTGAAATTAGATTAATATAAAAAAGCATAAAAGCTGATTCATATTAGTCCGGGGATTGTTCTCTTTCTGTAGGACTGTCTTGACAATCCCTTTGTTTTGAAATTTCTAACTAATAATAAATGAGAAAAGTTCTATTGTTTTCGGCCTTCCTGGTGGTAGGTCTCTTTATAGCGCAGTATCTGCCTGCATGGTCAGGAAGTGATTATGGTACGGTGAAAACTGTATCTAATGTGTTGTTGTATATTTGTCTGGGCTTCATTATGATTAATGTGGGACGTGAATTCGAGGTGGACAAGTCCCGATGGCAAACATACGCAAAAGATTATTTTGTCGCAATGGCTACAGCAGCCATGCCTTGGTTTCTGATTGCTATTTATTATATTTTCGTTTTACTTCCACCGGAATACTGGAATAGTTGGGAGGCTTGGAAAGAAAACTTGTTACTGAGTCGTTTTGCAGCTCCTACTTCTGCAGGTATATTGTTCACTATGTTGGCTGCTATTGGACTGAAGTCCAGCTGGATCTACAAGAAGATTCAGGTGCTGGCCATATTTGATGATTTGGATACCATCCTTTTAATGATTCCTTTGCAAATAATGATGATCGGACCGCGCTGGCAGTTGCTGGTTATTATCCTTATTGTCTTTCTATTGCTTTCCTTCGGTTGGAAGAAACTGAGTAAATACAATATGCGACAGGATTGGAAAGCCATTCTATTTTATTCCGTTCTGGTATTTGCCGCCACTCAATCGCTTTATCTTATTACCAAGAACTTATATGGCGAAGATGCCAGCATTCATATTGAGGTATTGCTTCCGGCATTCGTTCTGGGTATGGTCATGAAGCATAAAGATATTGATACGGCCTGGGAACGTAAAGCTTCGACAGGTATTTCATTTATCTTTATGTTCCTGGTAGGTATGAGTATGCCTCCGCTTCAGGGAATCAGCCTTCCCGGCGATATAGGGCTGGCCTCTATAACAGGTTCACAGGAAATGATGCCTTGGGCACTAATTATTGTACATGTGGTTATTGTATCGTTACTTTCCAATGTCGGTAAGTTATTTCCGGTATTCTTCTATCGTGATCGTAAGTTGAGTGAACGTCTGGCACTTTCCATTGCTATGTTTACTCGTGGTGAAGTAGGGGCAGGAGTTATTTTTATTGCATTGGGTTACAATCTGGGTGGTCCTGCATTAGTAATTTCTGTACTTACTATTGTGTTAAATTTAATATTAACAGGTATATTTGTACTCTGGGTTAAAAAATTAGCGTTAATGAGCTATCAGGAATAGCTCATTAACAGCGCCGGACATCCTTTTGGAAATCTAATACTTAAATCGAACATATGATTATTCTACGTACTGTGAAAAACTTTTCGGCACTGAATGTAGTGGCGAGTATTTTATTATTCCTGACGGCTATTCTGGCAGCTATTGTTGCCAATTCTTCATTAGCTCCTGTGTATCAGAGTTTCCTGTCGCAGGAGTTGCATTTGCGTATAGGCGATTTTAATCTGCTTTCGCATGGCGGTCATAATCTTACGATGATCGAGTTTATCAATGATTGTTTGATGACGATCTTCTTTCTGGCTGTAGGATTAGAGATAAAACGTGAACTATTGGTTGGCGAATTGTCTTCTTTCCGAAAAGCAATTCTACCATTTATTGCAGCATGCGGGGGAATGATACTTCCGGTTATGGTTTATTTTCTTTTAGTAACCCCCGGTACTCCTGAAACGCAGGGTATGGCTATTCCTATGGCTACTGACATTGCTTTTTCATTGGGAGTGCTTAGTTTACTTGGTAAACGCGTACCATTAAGCCTGAAGATTTTCCTGACTGCTTTTGCTGTAGTAGATGATATTGGTGGTATTTTGGTGATTGCCATTTTTTATAGTTCCGAAGTTGCTTACGGTTATTTGATTATAGCCGCCATACTTTATGCATTCTTATATTATATGGGAAAGTTTGGTATGACGCAGAAGATATTCTTTCTTTTCTTCGGTATTATTATTTGGTATTTATTCTTGCAATCTGGTATTCATAGTACAATATCCGGTGTAATACTAGCATTTGTTATACCTGCCCGCCCGCGTTTGGATGCAGGTAAATATATACGGCGCATCCGGGCTATCGTCAGTTCTTTTCCGATGGTACAGTCTGATAATATCGTATTGACAAATGAACAGATTGCTACATTGAAGCAGGTGGAGCGAGCTTCGGATCGTGTGATAAGCCCTTTACAATCTTTGGAGGATAATCTGCATGGAGTTGTGAATTTTATTATTCTCCCTTTATTTGCTTTTGCTAATGCGGGAGTGGTTCTTGGCGGTGGTGGAGAAGTTATAGGAAATGTAGGGCTTGCTGTCGGATTAGGTCTTCTTTTGGGTAAATTCCTGGGAATTTATCTTTTCACTTGGTTGACTATCAAAAGCGGACTTGCCCGTATGCCCGAAGGTATGAACTGGAAGAATATTGCAGGAGTATCGCTGCTGGGTGGCATTGGATTTACAGTATCATTATTCATTGCTAATCTTTCTTTCTCCGGTGATTATCCGGAATTGCTGAATCAAGCTAAATTTGGTGTACTATGTGGGACAATTATTGCCGGAATACTGGGATATGTAGTATTGAATCAGGTATTACCGAAGAAAAAGAAAGCATAAATAAGGGCACGAAACTTATCTCTTCGTATTGCAAAAGAAGTTTCATTGTTTGAAACCATTAGTTCCGAGCGATGAAACTTTTCGTTCCAAATCATGAAACACTTTGTTTCTTACAATGAACTTACATTCATGGCTGAATGTATTTGATTCCTTTTCAAAAGCAAGCAATCCTTGCCCTTATATCTTCCTTCCTTTTTCTATATATAATAATGTATCTTGATTATCTACTAATAATATTCGTTAAACTACTGCTTATGTTAGTTGAATAACTGTATATAGTAGTTGTTTGTCCAAAACTAATTTCTATCTTTGCATCGTTCACCCAAGTAAACTTGAAAAGATTATGAAACGATTAACTGCTAAAGAAGAAGAGATCATGCAAATGTTCTGGAAGCATGGTCCGATGTTTGTTCGTGAATTGCTGGCCTTTTATGAAGAGCCTAAACCACATTATAATACCGTATCTACCTTGGTGAGAGGGCTAGAGGAAAAAGGATTTGTGAAATATAGGGCTTATGGTAATACGTATCAGTATTATGCGGCTATTTCCGATAAGGAATATAAACGCTCTGCACTGAACGATGTGGTGGTTCAATACTATAATAACTCCTATACCAATGTCGTGTCTACATTTATTGAAGAAGAAGGCATGTCTGTAGATGAGTTGAAGGCATTGATTGCAGAAATAGAAAGTAAAAAGTCTAACAGATAGAAATAGTATTATACCCAGTAAATAAAAATATCATGGGAACTATCTTGTTTTATATATTTGAGTCTACCTTATGCCTGACAATTCTGTATTTTCTGTTCAGATTGTTTTTCAGGAAAGATACGCTGTTTCGTACGAACCGTTTTTTACTGTTGATGGGAACAGTGGTATGTACACTACTCCCATTATTGCAAATAGATGTTCCTCAGTATACCACTTTGCAGTTGCCGATAACTACTGTAAGGCATTTGTTGACTGAAAAAGAAGTGAATATTGAAAGAGAAAGGGGCGTTGGTGAAAAACATTTGTCCGGAGAAGAAAACCTTTTTATGGCAGGGAAAGGAGATGATACAGAAGAAAATCATGCAAATGTGATTCAGGCTATCCCTGTGATTCTACTGTTAGGCGGTTGCTATTTTATTGGAGCTTTGGTTGTACTTACCTTTCTTTTGTTTTCTACTATCCGTATGCGCCGTCTCATTCATAGTTACCCCGCCTGTAATTATGGGAAATATAAATTGATTATCTGTCCTGAGAAGATCGTTTCTTTCAGTTGGGGGAATACGATTGTTCTGTCACAAGAAGATTATGAACGGAATCCCGGAGAAATATTGTTACATGAACAAATGCACCTGCAACATAGGCATACATGGGATTTACTTTGGATGGAATGTATCATGATACTCCATTGGTTCAATCCTGCCGCATGGCTCCTGATGCGTGAACTTCGTGAAGTACATGAGTACGAAGCCGATAATGGCGTTATTAATAATGGCATCGATGCAACAGAATATCAACTCTTGTTAGTGAAAAAATCCGTAGGTACAAGGCTCTACTCTATGGCTTGCGGATTCAATCACAGCAAACTTAAAAATCGTATCACTATGATGTTAAAAAGAAGAACAAACAATTGGGCACGTTTGAAGCTATTGCTTTTTGTGCCCGTAGCCGCCGGAACGCTTTATGCTTTTGCACGGCCGGAAGTTAAGAAAACAGTGGAACAGGTGATAAACAACCCTGTGAGTGTGAAACAAGATTCAGTCCAAGAGGGTGAACTGCAACAATTGGAAGCTTTCTTCACGCGTAAAGCAAACGACGCTATGGGTGGAAAGAAGGAGTACAGGCCTGAGAAGCCGATGCGGACTTGCAACTTTTTTGTGAACATGAATAATAAGATGATGCTGGATCAGGAATTGATTAAGGAATATGATGTAGAAACATTGTCAATTCGACTTACCAATTTATTGAGAAATTCATACCAGAAAGCTGTAAAGCAAGATGAAGACCAATTGTTTGTGCTACTTGTAAAGTACGACCGTGGCTCATCATCTACTGCTATCACTTCTTATTTACGAACCATAAAAGAGGCTTATTTGCAGGTTCGTGGAGAGATTTCCGGAGAATTGGGCGGAGTTTCCGAAGCTCGTTTAGATAGTTTGCTTCCTATATTCGTATCTTTTGGAGAACCTAAAATTTACAGTTCGAAATATAAGACGGTCTCAGATCAGATTTTACCTATAGAAATATCTGTGTATCCGCAAGGAGGTGGTAAAAGTTTGGTTATTACAAACCCTTCTTTTCAAGAGTTGGAATTGATGTTGAAAGATTATAAAGCGAATACTAATTATGAAAGTATAGCAGTTAGTCTTAAGCTTAATAAAGATGTTTCTATGGGGATAGTAAAGGATGTGAAAGAAGTGATCCGGAAGAACTTGTATAATAAGTAATATACTACTTGATAATGGAATTATAGTGTCTGGTCCGTGTCCGGTCCGTACCAAGTCCGTACTTGCTCCGTATAAAGTCCCTTTTATTCGGACCAGATACGGAGCAGGTATGGACTTGACACGGACTTGATACGTTTTTGATATTGAAAGAGAGTACCTTATCTGATCTTAATTTCACAATTATCCAGACTTTCAATAATCGCCAGGGATTCAACATGTATACCTTGCTCACGCAGTTCATCTCCTCCATGTTGAAAAGCCTTTTCTATAATGAAGCCCATACCTACCAGTTCGGCACCGGCCTGTTTCACAAGTTCCATAATGCCTTTGGCTGCATTTCCATTAGCCAAGAAATCGTCTATAAAGAGTACCCGGTCGCCCGGACGAAGAAAATCTTCACTGACACATACATCATACGAGCGTTGTTTGGTGAAAGAATAAACAGAGGTCACCAACATATTTTCCATGGTACTGGGCCTTTTCTTTTTGGCGAAAACTACGGGTAGTTCCAATAGATAACCTACCATGATGGCAGGAGCAATGCCACTGGCCTCTACTGTGATAATTTTGTTGATTGGGGTAGAGGCAAAGCGTCTGACAAACTCCACACCGATAGATTTCATCAAAATAGGGTCCATTTGGTGATTGATGAAATTGTCTACTTTCAGTATGCCTCCCGGGTAGCATTTCCCATCCTTCAGGATACGGTCTTTCAGTATTTTCATGTTTTATATATCTTATTTTGAATGTCTATTTCATTGGTTCGGTTTCCTCTTCTTCTGATTCTTCTTCCTGAGGCAGCAGCCTTGCTGATATCCGTTTTTTAGGAGTAAGACTCATGTTACGCAGAAGTTCAGCTTGCCTTACCACACTACCGTTGCCATCAGAGAGCTGGTTGTACGCCTTGTCATAATCTCTCTGCATTCCGTTCAGACTGTCGCCGATACGCAGGAAAGTATCTGTAAATCCGGCAATCTTTTCGTAAAGCAACGTTCCTCGTTTGATAATATCCTGCACATTTTTTACTTGATTCTCCCGTTTCCAGAGGTCGAGAGAGAGGCGGAGTGCACTGATCAGGTTGGTCGGGCTCATTAATACCACCTTCTTTTTATAAGCATACTCCCATAAATTAGTATCCGCTTTAATGGCTGTCAGATAGGCTGCTTCAGTAGGGATAAACATCATTACAAAGTCCGGCGCTTTAGCGTCATAATGTGAATAATCCTTCTGACTGAGTTCATCGACGTGAGCCCGCACCGATTGCAGATGTGCCTTTAGCCAGCGTGTTTCTTCATCTTTATTTTCGGCCGAATTATAAGCAGCATAGGCAGTTAGAGACACTTTAGAGTCAATAATCATTTCCCGGTCGTCCGGATACCTAACGATAATATCCGGCTGCATTTTCTGACCACTTTCTTCATTGGTCAGCATTTCACCTTGCTCGTTTTTTAGGAATTCCTGACGGAAGTAGTGTTCACCTTCTATCAACCCGGAGGCCTGCAACAGGCGTTCCAGTATCATTTCCCCCCAGTTACCCTGTATCTTGGAGTCGCCTTTCAAGGCACGGGTCAGGTTGTTGGCATCTTCACTGATACGATTGTTTAATTCCACCAGATCCTTGATGCGTTCTTCCAAAGAAAAACGTTGTTTAGACTCTTTGTCATACACTTGTTCCACCTTTTCCCGGAAGTCTTTCAGGTTTTCTCCCAAGGGACGGAGCAAATTGCTGAGATGTTCTGAATTTAGCTTAGTAAAATCCTCTGCCTTACTCTTGAAAATCCGATTGGAGAGATTTTCGAACTCTGTGCTCATACGTTTGTGTAAGGCTTCCGCTTCTTCTACTTGCAATTTTAGGCGCTCTTCCCATTGTTTCTGTTGTTCTGCCAATCTCAGGTTGAAAGATTTTTCCTGCTCTGCCAGCCGTTCGGCTGTTATGGCTTTTTCACGTGCAATCCGTTCTTCTACCGTACGATTCAGTAACTCCTCGCGTTCGCGGGTGGCTTGCAGTTGTGCGGATAGGGCAGCACTTTTTCGACCGGCTATTAAGTAACCTATGCCGGCACCTACGATGAGTCCGATAATCAGGAAAACAATATCCATGCTTATTCAGTCAATATTTCGTTGCCATTCTCAGTAATCAAAATCATGCTTTCCCACTGTGCTGAGGGGAGCCCGTCGTCAGTGCAGACTGTCCATCCGTCGGCTTCATCAATGAAGACTTCATAAGTTCCCATATTTATCATCGGTTCGATGGTGAAAGTCATTCCCGGAACGATAAGCATTCCTGTACCGCGCTTGCCAAAGTGTTCTACGTCCGGTTCTTCATGGAACTTAATTCCTACACCGTGTCCGCACAAATCGCGTACTACACTATATCCGTTTTTCTCGGCATGCTCCTGAATGGCTGCGCCTACATCTCCGAGGCGTGCCCAAGGTTGTGCTGTCTGTACGCCTATGTTACGACATTCCTTTGCAACTTGTACCAGGCGTTGCAGTTCCGGTTTCACTTCTCCAATCATGTACATGCGTGAAGCGTCCGAGAAATATCCCTTATAAATAGTCGAAACATCCACGTTCACAATATCTCCGTTACGCAGAAACTCTTTGGTACTCGGTATACCATGGCATACGACATCATTGATGCTTGTACATACACTTTTAGGGAAACCTTCGTACATGAAAGGGGCCGGAATGGCATCATGATCTGTTGTAAATTCATATACCATATGATCTATTTCTGCTGTCGACATCCCTTCACGGATATTTGCCGAGATATAATCCAACAATGCAGTATTGATTTTTGCACTTTCGCGAATACCTGCCAATTGCTCCTCAGTACGCAATAAATGGCGTGACGGTAATTTGTAGCCTTCCTTTTTATAGTGCTGAATTTTCTCTTCTACTTCGTCGGAATAATTTTTAGGAGTAAACCGGACTCCTTTTATGAACTTTTTCATTGTCTTCTTCTATTAATAGTTGCTACAAAAATAGGTAATAATATAGTAATTATGAATTTTAAATTATAAATTATGAATTGCCGTGCGGATGATTGCACAACCATTCATAATTTATAGTTCATAATTTATAATTCGAAATTTTAATCTCACTTCTCGAATTATCGATTCGCTTTACCTGAATTTGGGTTTTGATCCGTTCGCGCAGCCCTTCTACATGACTGATGATGCCTACTTTCTTGCCACCCATCTGGTGTAGCTTTTCCAAAGTATCCATCACTGTATTCAGATAATCGCTGCTCAGTGTTCCAAATCCTTCATCGATAAACAGGGTATCTACTGACAGGCTGTGGCGGCTGAGGGCAGAGAGTCCTAAGGCGAGTGATAAAGATACCAGAAAGCTCTCTCCACCGGACAGGGTGCAGGCTGGGCGTGGCGTGCCTCCCTGATAAAAATCGCGCAGCAAGATAGTGAGTGAACCAGCCTGGCATTCCAATTCGTAGCGCTTGGTGAGATGTTGCAGGTAGAAATTTGCTCCATTGAGCAGTTCTTTCAGTACAAAACTTTGTGCGATGTTTCGGAAATTCTTTCCTTTCTCGTCACCAAAGTGATGGCAAAGACGGTCCCATTTCAAGTACACTTCCCGCAATTCGTCCGCACGTTTCTTCTCGTCCTTTATCCGGGCGATGTTCTTAGTGTTTTCTTCCAATTGGATTTTCAGCCGTATGAGGGCCTGATTGCTTACTGCAATTTTCTCATCTAAAGCTATGATAAGGCTGTCCAGACTTTCAAGGTTTTCTTCCTCTTCCATTCTCGGTTTCTTGCTTTGGTGTTCTTCCAGTTGCCCGGTTGTTAGCTTGAAAGCGGTTTGTGCGGCTACTTCTTCTTCTTTAAGCCTTTGTTGACCGGTACGCAAGTTTTCTATTTGCTCGCTAGAGTAGGAGGAAAGAGCAATGAGGCGTGCTTCGTTCATATCCGGATGTATAGTATAGAATGCTGTAAGGTTGGCTTGCAGCTCGTTGATGTTTTTTCGGACAGATGAGATGTTTTGTTTCAATCCGCTGACTTCAGAGTTCAGGGTATTCCATGCCATTCCTAGATTTTTGATTTCCATTCTTTCCTCTGTTGGCAGGTTTTTCCATTCGGGAAATGCTGTGTAGATCAGATCCTGCGTTGCTGATACACTATCCAGCTCTTTCTCTATGAGGGAAATGGTTGCTTTTAATTCCGATTGCCTGTTCTGTGCCAGTTTATAATGTACTGTAGACTTTTGTAAGCGTTCGATAAATGAGGTAGGAGCAGCACTCCATTCTGTTTGCCATCCTTCCCAAAGAATAAGTGGGCTGACACGTTCCAGTGTGGTGCGAATGATATCCTTTTCACTTTCGGTTAGCGAATGTTTATTAGTGATATCATTTTTTAGTTTCGTCAGATTCTTGTCAGCAGTATCGAAAGCATTTCGGGCGACCTCCACCACTTTCTGATGTTCATCTTTTAAGTACTGCAATCGGGAGATATTGTTGGAGAGGATTTGTACTTCGTTCAACCTGGCATTGATGTCTTCAAGGTGCTGTTTGTTTTCTTGAATTTGTCTTTCCAGGATATCTCTGGTATCATTTGAGATTATTAGAATATTACACTGACGGCATGTTTCTTCAGTTTCAGTTTGAATAAATTCATATCCTTTCCGGGCTTTATCTGCTGCCAGACGACTCCCTGCTATCATATCCTCATAGGTTTTGGTCTCCGTCCGGTTACTATTCAAAGTTTGTTCTGCTTCCTTGTATTCTTTCTCTTTTGTCTCCAGCGATTGCCGGATAGGGGCAAGTACAGACTGAAAATCTTCATTCTTGCTGAGTGATTCTATCTTTTGACCACATACCGGACACATATCTCCTACAGAAAGGCGGGCACGGGCTTCTTGTGCCCACTCTTCCACAGCTTCTTTTTGTTTGTCGTAGAGCATTTTGATCTCATCGTAGGCTTTCTTTTTAGTGTCGAACCTGTTTCCCAGTTCTTCGTGTTGTTTTTTGCTGGTTTGCAGCTTTATTTCCAGAGATTTCAGGCTTTCTTCTGCTATGTTCAGGGCTGCCTTTTTCTCTCCTAATAGTATCAGGGTATTTTGAGCTTTTAGCAACTTTTCCTTAGCCGTTTCCAATACATTCTTCTTTTCCTGTAGGACATTTTGATTCATGGATTCAAGCCGGGCATTCAATAAGTTTATCTCTTGCTGCTTAATCTGATTTTCTTCATTTTTCCGATTGAAATCATTTTCTTTATTCGTGCGTTCCTGTTCCCGGACAGGCTGCTGCCGGGACAATTCTGCTATTTGTTTTTCGTAGGCAGCGATGCGTGAGTGAGCAGAAAGCACAGCATTCAGGTCTGTAACGATGGATTGACTTTGCTCGAACATAGGTAGGAGCGGGGCGTGAGTTTGCAGATACTCTTCGGCAAGTATTAGTTTTGCTTGCAATTCTTTCAGATTTTCCTTCAACCATGAACAACCACTACTGAGGTAGATGAAACTCTTTTTCAACTTCTCAGTTTGCTCTCTGTCTTTTTCCTGTTGCTGTTGTTGCTGTTTGAGAGAAAATAACCAGTTACGGGCATCTGCAGTATTATTCCAGTCTTTTATCAATAGTTCTTTTTGCAGGAAGTCATCCGATTGCAATTGTTCCTTTTTCCTTTCCCAGTTCTTTTGTTGGTTTTCTTGAGTGAGGATCAGTTCAGCAAACCGCTTCAGCCAGTCACGTTTCAGTACTGCTGTATTCTTTTGTACGGTATTTCCATTGATATCAGCATTTAGTGTAGTTGTAGTTTCGGAGATTTTGTTTATCTCTTCATTGGTCAGCACATGGATACCTTCCAGTTTTTGGTTCTGATTCTCATATTCTATGCGTTTCTCTTTGGTGATGGCGTAAATCTTTGCACCTATTTCAGAATAGATTCCGGTACCTGTCAGTTTCTCCAGGATATCCGACTTTTCACTCTCCTTACTCTGAAGAAATTTGGTAAAATCTCCCTGTGCCAGGAGAGTAGTACGGCAGAATTGCTCAAAACTTAACCCTACGGCTGCTTGTATTTCGGCTTTTATCTCATTTTTCTTAGTGATTTGGAGATTCGTTTTCCGGTTCTCTAATGTCCACTTTGCATCTTGAATGGCACCCGATGCTTTTCGGTGTGCACGGGCTACGTACCACTTGGCAGTATAAGGTATCTCGTTTGAACCGGTGAACTCCAGTTCCGTCCACGCCTCGTTGGTATTTCTGCGCATCAATTGACGGCTGTCGTTTATTGCCACATCCTCTTTCTTAGAAGAAAAAGTTTGCCCTATGTCCCTGTACTTTTCGTTTTCTGCCCGTTCCATGCGTGGCGTTTCATTGTAGAGTGCCAGACAAATGGCATCGAGTAATGTTGTTTTGCCGGCACCCGTCTCCCCACAAATCAGAAACAGGGATTCTTCGCTCAGTGGTCCATTTTCAAAGTCAATCACAGCATCTTCTATGGATGCCAGATTTTTTATAGTCAGTTTTTGAAGTTTCATGATTCACTACAGATTATAGGGAATTAATGCAGAATGCTTTTCTCTTTTACCTTTTGTACTACACTATTCATCAGTTCGCAGAGTTCCTCATCCATTTCTTCTCCTTCTGCTTCCTTAAAATAAAGTTTTGCTATTTCCAATGGGGACATTTCCTGCATTTCCTGAATAGAGATATGCTTGGTTTCATCATCTGAAGTATACTTCTCCCGATTGGGCTTGATATAGCAGAATTTGCAGTTCTTCCCTTTTACCGCGTTCGATGCACGTTCGTTGCAGTCGGGCGCCAGATAGTCTTTTATCAGAACATTCAAGCGGATATAAGCCGGTTTGTCATCCGGGTATTCCTCCAGCAGTTTTATAGCTTCTTCAAAATCTACAGCTTCCTTGGGTAGTGTGATGAGCGGCATCGGATTCTCTATTTCAATTGTTTTGATCTGAGGCGCTTTTTCTCCTTGTATTTCAACAATGGAAACAGAATGTGGATAAGCCTCGTCGAAGCTGACAGGCAGGGGAGTGCCACAATACCGTGCACAATGCCTGCTTCCTTTAATGTTCTGTGGGCAATGGATATGACCGAGTGCCAGATAATCGTATCCTTCGCCCATTGCACTGATAGGGACATATTCTATTCCGCCTATGGTATCGTCATGCCCGGTTTGGTCGCTGCCTTCTATGGAAAGGTGTGCCATCAATACAACAGGCAGTCTTTCTGCATTCATTTTTTCTACTTCGTCCTGCAATGCCTGGAAAAAGCGTGCCTGCCGTTCTTCTCGAGGTGTTTCTGTGTCCAGTATCGGGAAGTTTTGCGGATAGACGTGAGGTACGGCGATAATATATCCTTTTAGTATTCCTCTGTCGTTTCTCACTTCCACGATATGTTTTTCCAGGTTTACTTCTTCCTGGTTTCGTTCTATGTTTCCTACTACCTTTACACCGAAATGGTTCCACAGGCTACTGTCTATCTCTAATTTCGAACTGCTGTCGTGGTTTCCGGCAGTTACTACAATCGTCATTTCGGGGCATGCCCTGTGAATTTCGAGCATACCGTCTGTGTACATCTTCTGTGTACTTGCCGATGGGGTGGAGTAGTGGTAGATGTCTCCGCTGACGACCATTGCATCCGGCATTTCTTCTGCCACAATGCGGATTAGTTGCTTTAGGAATGCTTGTTGCTCGCGACTGCGGTCATAGTTGTATAGTGTATGTCCCAGATGCCAGTCGCTGGTATGAAGTATTTTCATGATTTTACTGTTTTCTGCTCTCAAAAGTACGTAGAATATGGAAGATACGCAATTCTCTTTAAAAATCTCTTTACTAAAAACTGGGAATTCTCTGATTTTTAATTAGTTTTGCAATCTAATTTCTCTATGATGTAGGCCTTTTGTTCCTTGTGTGGTAAAGAATGGATACACTTGTAGACTAAACTGTAATTTCGATGAAATATTTGCAAATAATAATCAGAGTGTTTATTATATTAGTTGTTTTTCTTTCGAATGCTGTTAATGTATTTGGCGAAGTCTCCTCAGCATTTAAACCCGGAAATGAAGATAGGATATTGATTCTCAATGCATACAGTGGATCTTCCCGTTGGAGTAACGATTTTATTATCCCCATTTATAATTCTTATCAACATAAAAACTCTCCTTATGTAGTGGATGTGGAACACATGGGTGGGCAATTTATGCATCTGCAAAATGCGGAAGATTTATCAGAATACAAAGAAAACCTCTTTGGAAAATATGCAGACAATCCTCCGAAACTCTTGCTCCTCTTGGGTAGTGCCTCCTGGGGCTTGCTGAAAGAGAGTATAGAAAAGCAATGGAAAGATGTTCCCGTTATTCTCTGCACCGAAACGGATTATGTAGGTCCACAAGAGGCCTACTTGCACAGGCGAGCCATTGCGGCGGAAGAGAGAACACCTTTGACAGATTATCAAGGCAATCTGTCGCTGACCGTGTTTCATGTGCCTGCCTATCTTAAAGAAACTGTTTTGTTGATGCAGAATCTGATGCCTGAAATGGATGAACTTATTTTCTTGTCAGATGCCCGTTACATAAGTGCCCAATTTCGCTCGGATTTAAAAGAGATTGTGAATAAAGACTTTCCGGAGCTTGAAATAAAAGATTATGTTGCCGGTGAAATGACTACCGATGAATTGGCTGATTCACTGGCCCATGCAGAGGAGAATAGTGGTGTTCTCTTTTGCTCATGGTATCAGGAAAATGCTCAAAAAGGGAATGCTGTATTGACCAATAATATTTCCAGAATCCTCAGCTATTATTCTTCTTCACCTATTTTTTCATTAGACAATACCGGATTGCAACGGAATGGTATGATAGGTGGTTACTTTTTGGATGAGAAGACAATCGGAAGGAACATTACAGAAATAACTGCCGGCGTTTTAGCTGATAATAACGTGAAAGGTGTTCATATGGTGAATTGTGGGACTCCCGCTCCTATGTTCAACTATTACGATCTTACAGAAGCCGGATTATCACCTAAGTTGTGCCCTCCCAATTCTGTTTTTTATATGATGCCTCCTTCTTTCTGGGAGCAACACAAATATAGTGTCATTTTGGGAATTACCACAATTCTGATTTTATTTATGTGGATGTGGTTGTGGTGGTTGTATAAGAGCAGAAGAAAGCAAGCCGAACAGATAAAGCTGATGACCAGCTATCACAGTTTGTTTGAGAATAT
Organism: Bacteroides intestinalis; assembly: GCF_003464595.1. Lineage (GTDB taxonomy): Bacteria > Bacteroidota > Bacteroidia > Bacteroidales > Bacteroidaceae > Bacteroides > Bacteroides intestinalis_A. The sequence goes on along the minus strand of NZ_QRZF01000009.1, from coordinate 193,013 downwards.
GCCCATCGTTTATTTGAAGCAACAGCTGGTTTATGATTCTGCCGGAAAGATTGTAGACTACATCACAGTGGAAGCAAATCCCCGTTTCGAAAAATATTTCAAGTCTATGGGGGAGGTGATTGGTAAAAGAGGGAGTGAAGCAGATCCGAAAGGCTTTGAAAGGATGTGTCACCTCTATAGTATGGTCAACTCTACTCAGAAGGAGCTTTCATACCAATACTATTACGAAAATATAGGCAATTACTTCAATGTAATTCTGACTCCCTCTAAGCATAAGGGATACATTGATGTATTCTGTGTGGATAATACCGAGTTAGCCGAGACACAACAGATGTTACGATCTGCTAATCATAAATTATCAATGTCGCTGGACGTGGCTAATATCGTTCCCTGGAAATGGGATTTGGAGAAAGGTACTATGCTTTGTGACGTAAACCGTCCGGTAGAGCTTAGCCATGATGATAGCATGATGAACGAGGAACAACTTTCCGTACCCGATTATCAATATTTTGCCAAAATTTGCAAGGAAGACAGAGAGCGGGTAAAGAGGGCTTATAAGGAGTTGACGGAAGGTAATGTTTCTAAGATCAGAGAAGAATATCGCGTGATAGTTCGTAAGAATGGAATATCGCGTTATGAATGGGTTGAGGCTCAGGCCACTGTGGATAAGAGGGATGAAAAAGGTAATCCGATAACTTTGGTAGGTTCTTCTCTCGTGATAACCGGACGAAAGAAAATGGAAGAAGATCTGATTACGGCAAAAGAGAAAGCTGAAGAATCAAATCGTCTGAAGTCTGCTTTTCTGGCCAATATGAGTCATGAAATACGTACTCCACTCAATGCTATTGTCGGCTTCTCCAGTATTTTGGCAGATGCGGAAGAGCCGGAAGAAAAAGAAGAATATATCAATATTATTGAGAATAATAATACGCTATTGCTACAACTGGTCGGAGATATTTTAGAACTTTCTAAGATTGAGTCCGGAACACTGGAATTTGTATTTTCCGATTTAGATCTGAATGCATTGTTTAAGGAGATAGAAGAATCTGCCCAACTTCGTCAGAAGAATGAAGCTGTCCCCATCCGATATATACCGGAAATGCCGGACTGTACTGTAAATATCGAGAGGAACAGGCTGACACAGGTTATGACGAATATGCTTAATAATGCTATGAAGTTTACTTATAGTGGAAGCATCACTTTCGGTTATCGACTGAAGGATACTGATTTCCTTTATTTTTATGTTACGGATACGGGATGTGGAATTGAAGAGGATAAGAAAGATACTGTTTTTGGTCGTTTTGTGAAACTCGATTCTTTTTCTCAAGGTACAGGATTGGGACTGTCTATCTGCCAGAGTGTTGTCGAGAATTTGGGCGGTAGCGTAGGCGTTGAATCGGAACCTGGCAAGGGTTCTACTTTCTGGTTTACTCTTCCTTATCATTCTGTGGAACTCAAGTCGACGAGAGAACAGAAAGAACATCGGTTGAGTAAAGTAGAGAAGCTCACCGTTTTAATAGCTGAAGATAATGAAAGCAATTTCTTGTTATTTGAATCTATTCTGAAACGTAAATATAATATTCTTCATGCTTGGGATGGGGAAGAGGCGGTAGAATTATTTAAGAAATACAATCCTCATTTGATATTGATGGATATCAATATGCCTAAAAAAACGGGCTACGAGGCTACACAGATCATACGTGAAATATCGCCGACAATTCCTATCATGGCAGTAACGGCTTATGTCTATGCAGAAGATGAGGAACGCATCCTGAATAGTGGTTTCGATGCGTACACTTCTAAACCTATCAATGCACAGAAATTGCAGAGTGATATTGTAGATTTGCTTAAGAAGCAGTTGATCTTCATGTAGGCTTATCTCGAAATTGAGCATAAAAAAGAGCTGTACTGTATCCTAAAGGCAGGATTATACAGTACAGCTCTATTTCTTTTATATCAGACCTTATCTGATTACTATTCAGTAATACAAATTGCTACACGATTTTCATTATTGTTAGAGAAAGGTTGAACCTTGTCTCCCTTAAAGTCTACCATGATTCTGTCGGCAGCGATACCTTTTGCTTTCAAAGCCTTCTCAACAGCTAAAGCACGTTCTTTGGAAAGTCGTAGGTTAATGGCTGTTGTACCGGTTCCGGCGTCTGCATATCCGCAAATAGAGACTTTTACATCTGCATTCTTTTGCAGGAATGCAACCAGATCAGCTATTTTACTTTCTTCAGAAGAACGTATAACAGAAGAATTTATATTGAAGAAGATATTTTCAGTCAAAGGTTTCACTTCCTCTTTTTTCTCCTCTACTGGTGCAGGAACATAAACTGGTTTCGTCTCTTGCTGAACTTCTACTACTGTTTCCACGACCTCCGGAGTATAAGCAACGACAGGTTTTGCCTTTTTGCCACTCTTTCCGAACTTGAATGTAAAACCGGCCAATGCATTAAGCTGCCAGTCGGCATTGTCAGCCTTCTTGGAGTTGAATTTATCCGATACGACATTGGCATTCACTTCAAGATTGAAAGATACATGGTTACTCAGACGCAAATTTGTACCCAATCCTCCACGACCGGCTACAAAAACTTTTTTGCCGCTCCAGAGATATTGCATGCGGTAACCTGCTGCGTCCAGTGCAACAGCATCGTCATTGTTGAATCCACCGGCAAGACCTACTCCCACGAACATATAAGCGTTGAAGAAACGTTTTGAATTATAGTGGCAGAACAGGTTGCTCAGGTCAAGTGTGGCATCTACGTTTCCTTGCAGATAGTTGAATTTATAGGAATCGTCAAGTGCCGCCCATTTACCTTTTGCTTGCCAGCCACTTGCACCGGCACGTATTCCCCATAGAGGAGTAAACTTGTATCCGACAGAAAGAGCTGCTGCAGGAGAGATCAAGTCTTTAAAACTGGCCTCACCAACAGTTTCTGCAGCACCTGCCTGTACCTGCATATACCAATGAGGTTTGAATGTTGTTTTACTTTCTTCTGTGACTTGCCCGGAAGATTGAGTATTTTGTGCCAATCCGGCTAAAGTGCTTAGGCATAGAGCCATGAGCATAAAACTTCTTTTTGATTTCATATTCGTTTGTTTTTAAATTTTTTGAGTTCGCGAAATTAACTATTATTTGTTAGATTTATACTATATAACAAAAAATAAAGGATTTTGTTTGCGCCGTAATGCTCATAAGAAAGAATTCTGTTGGATGGCGTATAATTTACTCATAATCAGTTGTCTGGGATGGCTACACCCTTTATTCCGGATGGCTACACCCTTTTGTGCTCAAGGCTACACCATTCGGGTGAAAGGGTGTAGCCCTGTTGCAAACATGATTTTTACGTAATAGTCTATGCTGTTTTATATATCTTAGCTATCTTTGCCTACTAAAATATTTAAAGCTACAAGAATATGTTAGGTCGTATCATTGCAATGGTCATAGCTGGAGTTATTATAGTCTATCTGGTTCGTTGGATAGATAACTTTTTCTCCGGATTCCGAAAATGAAAGATATAATAAACCCCGAAACTAATGATAAATTTCGGGGCTTGTTATGTTCTATTTCTCAATCCATTCTGTTATCTTCTCCGATAGCGGATCAGTTGCCGAGCCATAGGAGGCTATCCACTTTCCATTCTCATCTATCAGGAATTTATGGAAATTCCAGCCAACTTTTGCATTTTCCACACCGTTTTCGCTTTTTTCGGTAAGCCATTTATAAAGAGGAGCAATGTCTTTCCCTTTAACAGAGATTTTTGCCATCATTGGGAAGGTAACTCCGTAGTTCAATGTGCAGAATTCTTTGATTTCCTCATTACTGCCTGGCTCTTGGCTCAGGAAATTATTGGCAGGAAAGCCTATTATTACAAAATTGTCTTTTCCGTATTTTTTATATAGCTCTTCAAGCTTGGCATATTGCTGAGTGAAGCCACATTTGGATGCTACGTTAACTACCAGTACTTTCTTTCCCTTAAAGGTGGAAAGTGATAAATCTTCTCCATCAATCGTCTTGACTGTGAAGTCATAAAAACTTTTCTGCTGTGCATGGGCAGCTATTGCTGTTATTGCCATAAATAGACTTATAATAATTGTTTTCATATTACTGTTCTGTTTATATATAAAAACAAAATGAAGACATGAATAGTTTATTATTGGAATAAAAAAAACACTACCTTTGCACCCCGGTAAAAAGATTAGTTTTTTGTAGGTAAAATAGGTATGAAGAAGAGTCTTATTGCATTAGCGTTCGGTACCTTGGGATTAGGGATTGCCGAGTTTGTCATGATGGGTATTCTGCCCGATGTGGCTAAAGATTTGGGCGTTAGTATTCCTGTGGCAGGGCATTTTATTTCTGCATATGCTTTGGGAGTATGTGTCGGGGCACCCACTCTGATCTTGGCCCGTAAACATCCACTGAAACATATTTTGTTGGCGTTGGTGACTCTGATAATGGTAGGGAATATCTGTGCAGCAATGGCGCCTAATTATTGGGTATTATTACTGGCTCGTTTTATTTCCGGACTTCCTCATGGGGCTTATTTCGGTGTAGCTTCTATTGTTGCCGAAAAATTGGCTGATAAGGGTAAGGGTTCTGAGGCCGTGTCTATCATGATTGCCGGAATGACTATAGCCAATCTTTTTGGAGTTCCATTGGGAACATCATTGAGTAATGCTATCTCATGGCGGGTAACATTCTTGCTGGTGGGTTGTTGGGGAGTGATTATCCTTTATTATATCTGGCGTTGGGTACCCCATGTGGAAGGGCTGAAGGATACTGGTTTCAAAGGACAGTTCCGTTTTCTTAAAACCCCGGCTCCCTGGCTCATTTTAGGGGCAACGGCACTGGGCAATGGCGGAGTTTTTTGTTGGTACAGTTATATTAACCCGTTATTGACGAATGTATCCGGTTTCAGTGCCGAAAGCATTACCGGATTGATGGTATTGGCCGGTTTTGGTATGGTGGTGGGTAATCTGGTGAGTGGGCGTCTTTCTGACCGGTATACTCCCGGAAAAGTAGGTACTACTGTGCAGGCTATGATTTGTGTCGTACTGTTATTGATATTCTTCTTGTCTCCTTATCCGTGGTTATCAGCATTATTGATGTGCCTTTGTACTGCCGGTTTGTTCGCGGTTTCCAGTCCGGAACAAGTGTTGATTATCCGTGTGGCAAAAGGTGGAGAGATGCTGGGAGCGGCTTGTGTGCAAGTGGCATTTAACTTGGGAAATGCAATCGGTGCGTATGTTGGTGGGCTTGCTATCAGTGGCGGTTATCGTTATCCGGCACTGGCAGGAGTTCCTTTCGCCATGGTCGGTTTTATTCTGTTTCTGACCTTCTATAAGAAATATCAGGCGAAATATTAAAACATTTCGATATCTTTTCGTATTTTTGTCCACAGGTATTAACTAAACTTGATAATTATGAAAACTTTGAATTGCGTAAAAATATTATTGCTATGCGTCTTTGCTGTTGGTTTATTGTCTTGCGGGGATGATGTATATTACACGATGGAGAATAGTGACAAAAAGCTATGTGACAGAACCTGGATAGATGAATATGAGACGGATGAGGGTTTAACATGTACTTATCAACTCAGATTCTTTAAAGATAATAATAAAGGGCAGGAACTTACAACCACCTATGATACCGGTGGGAAAACTACTGTCGACAGAGAATTCTCCTGGCGTTGGACAGATGATAGCAAGGAAGCTTTAAGACTCACTTTTTCAGATGGAAAAGTAAAGTACTTTGAGAATGTATGGGTACGTGATCATTACCTTAGCGGTAAGCTGGACGGAAAGGTGCTGATGATGACAGACTCCAATTATACGAAAAACTAAATAAATAAGCGAGATGAAAAAATATCTATATTTTATATTTGTATGGGTGTTTGCCCTGAGCCTGACATCATGCGAAGATGATGATCAGTATAGTATAGAGTCAGTAATCATAGGACGGGCATGGACAGGAGATGTAGGTATGTATGCTGAGAATGGTGAACCTATTTTCAGTACATTTACTTTTTGGGGAGATGGATTTGGTGAAGAATACCAGTACTATTCATCTGATGGAGCTCCTTATGATAATTTTCGTTTTAAATGGCTGTGGGAGGATGATTACAATAATAATCTAATATTAGATTATGGTAGGGCAGGTGTATCTTATATGGATGATGTTAGAGTAACAGGAAATCAGTTGAGAGGTACATTCTTCTTGACGAGTGATTCTCGGGGATTTAATTTTATACTGGGAATGGAATAAAAAGATTAGAAAATATATAATAAAATAGGCCACTTTATAAAAGCGGCCTATTTTATTATATGCTTTCTTATTTCTTCAGAAACAACTTTTTAAAATCATTCGGATAAGGAGTTTCAAACTGCATCAGTTCTCCTGTAACCGGGTGATAGAAGCACAATTTGAAGGCATGTAGCGCCAGGCGTCCGATAGGATTTACCTCTTCGAGTCCGTAACGCCCGTCTCCAACAATAGGATGTCCTAAGTCTTGCATGTGTACCCGGATTTGGTTTTTACGTCCGGTTTCAAGGTTTAGTTCCACAAGAGAATAACCATTGGCACGCTTAATGGTGCGATAATGTGTAATTGACTTTTGTCCTCCGTCATCTGTCGGACTGGAATATACATAAAGGGTGCGATCCGTTAGCCAGGATATTATACAACCGGCATTCTTCTCCATCTCTCCCGCAACTACAGCTATATAGCGGCGGTCGGTTACAATCTCATGCCAATTATCACGCAGCGTGCGCTGTGTTTTTTCATCTTTTGCAAACATCATTAATCCGGAAGTATCACGATCGAGGCGGTGGACAATATAAACGTTGCTACCGCGTCCGTTGGAGCGTTGCACATATTCATTTAGAATATGATAGGCTGTACGTTCCTTCTGGCGTTCACTGCTGACTGACAGTAAACCTTGCATCTTTTCCACCACTATGATATATGCATCTTCATATACAATCTTCAGCAAGTTGTTATGAAACTCCTTTTTACCTTTATCACGGCTAATCTGTACTTTCATGCCCGGTTTTAGCGGAAAATTGTATTGAGTAGTTATCACACTGTCTACAAACACCACTCGTTTGCTGAGTAATGATTTTAGTTTGGTGCGACTGGCGTCCGGCATCTTGGCTGCCAGAAACTCCATAAGTTCCATTGGTTCATTTACTGTGTAGTCCGTATATTGAGTGCGGGCCCGTGCTACTATTTTTCCTCTTGCCACGTTGATAGTGATTAATGGTTAGTGATTAGTGATTAATTCTCAGTCTTCATTTTTTAATTCCAGAAGCACTACGTTTTCTACGTGGTGAGTATGTGGGAACATATCTACCGGCTGTACGGCTTTTACTTTGTATTTTACATCAAGTAGTTGCAGATCGCGTGCCTGTGTGGCTGGATTACAACTTACATATACAATACGTTTCGGTTCGGCAAATAAGATAACGTCTACTACATCCTGATGCATACCGGCTCGAGGAGGATCGGTGATAATAACATCCGGTCGACCGTATTGGTTGATGAAATCCTGTGTTAGCATATCTTTCATATCACCGGCAAAGAATAAGGTGTTCTCGATACCGTTGATTTCTGCATTTACTTTTGCATCTTCAATAGCTTCGGGTACATATTCGATACCGATAACCTGGCGGGCTTGCTTGGAGACAAAGTTAGCAATGGTTCCTGTACCTGTATAAAGGTCGTATACCAGTTCTTTTCCGGTTAATCCCGCAAAATTGCGCGCTATCTTATAAAGGTTGTATGCTTGTTCGGAATTGGTTTGATAGAACGATTTAGGACCTATTTTAAAACGTAATCCTTCCATTTCTTCAAAGATGTGATCTTTACCTTTGAAAGTATATACATCCAGGTCGGTAATAGTATCGTTGCGCTTATTATTAATAATGTATAGAAGAGAAGTAATTTCGGGAAATGTATCAGCAACATATTGCAGGAGTTGTTTGAACAGTTGCAGTTCTTTTTCTTCTTCCTCTATTTTTGCAACGAGAATCACCATAAGTTCCCCGGTAGTGGAGGTACGGATAATCATATTGCGCAACATCCCTTCCTGAGTGCGCAGATTGATGAATGAATAATCATGCTCGTAAGCATAATCGCGTACAGCATTCCGGATACGGTTGGATATGTCATCCTGTAACCAGCATTTCTCTATCGCCAGTACTTTATCAAAAGCATTGGGGATGTGGAAACCTACAGCATTCATTTGATCATATACCACATTCTGTTTGATCTCTTCTTCCGTCAACCAGCGTTTGTTAGAAAAAGTGTACTCCAGTTTATTTCTATAGAACTGTGTTTTCTCAGAACCGAGAATCGGGGAAATCTCCGGAAGTTCAATTTTTCCGATGCGGGTAAGGTTGTCAGTTACTTGTTTTTGCTTGTATTTGATCTGTTCGGAATAAGGGAGAACTTGCCATTTGCAACCACCACATACCCCATAATGTTGGCAAAATGGGACGGCTCTTTCACGAGAATATTCGTGGAACTTCACTGCTACGGCTTCAGCATAATGATGCTTTTTTCTCTTAATTTGCAGGTCTACTACATCTCCGGGAACGACATAAGGTACGAAAATAACCAAATCATTGACCTTTGCGATGGCTTTTCCTTCGGCAGCCACATCCGTTATTGTCACTTTCTCCAGTAGGGGAAGTTCTTTTCTATTTCTTGCCACTTTTACACCAGTCTAATAAATTATTCTGCAAAAATAGACATTTTTTCGGGAATTCTCTCTATGAAGTGAAATATTAAAGATTGCAATGTCGAAATTGCATTTTGATAGAAAGTTTTTTCTCAAAAAGTTTTCTAGTATGCGAAATATACTTAGATTTGCGAACAGAAAAAAATCACAATCGAGAAACTTAAATTTATATTATGGACAAGAAAAGAGTTTATACCTTTGGTAACGGTCAGGCAGAAGGAAAGGCCGACATGAAAAATCTTTTGGGAGGTAAAGGTGCCAACCTTGCCGAAATGAACCTTATCGGGGTTCCGGTTCCTCCTGGTTTTACAATCACGACTGAGGTTTGTACCGAATATAATGAGATGGGGCAGGAAAAAGTGGTTGCTCTGTTGAAAGGCGAAGTAGAAAATGCTATAGCAAAAGTAGAAGAATTGATGTCTTCTAAGTTCGGTGATATAGAAAATCCATTACTGGTTTCAGTGCGTTCGGGCGCTCGTGCTTCTATGCCGGGTATGATGGACACGATCCTTAATTTGGGTCTGAATGATGAAGTAGTAGAAGGATTGACACGTAAAACAGGCAATGCACGTTTTGCATGGGACTCTTACCGTCGTTTCGTACAGATGTATGGTGACGTGGTATTGGGTATGAAGCCGACTAATAAAGAGGATATCGATCCATTTGAAGCCATCATTGAAGAGGTGAAGCATGCAAAAGGCGTGAAGCTGGATAATGAACTGGAAGTGGAAGACCTCAAGGAATTAGTGAAGAAGTTTAAAGCTGCTGTAAAGGAGCAAACCGGAAAAGACTTCCCGGCTTGTGCTTATGAGCAGTTGTGGGGCGCTGTTTGCGCAGTATTCAATTCCTGGATGAATGAACGTGCTATTCTATATCGTAAGATGGAAAGTATACCCGATGAGTGGGGTACAGCCGTTAATGTTCAGGCAATGGTATTTGGTAATATGGGTGAGACTTCTGCTACAGGTGTTTGCTTTAGCCGCGATGCCGGTACAGGTGAAGACTTGTTTAATGGTGAGTATTTGATTAATGCGCAAGGTGAAGACGTTGTGGCAGGTATCCGTACACCGCAGCAGATTACCAAAATCGGTTCACAGCGTTGGGCAGAACTGGCAGGCGTTAGCGAAGAAGAACGTGCAGCCAAATATCCGTCAATGGAAGAGGCTATGCCGGAAATCTATAAAGAGCTGGATACTCTGCAGACTAAGTTGGAAGACCACTATAGAGATATGCAGGATATGGAATTTACCGTTCAGGAAGGTAAGCTCTGGTTTCTCCAGACGCGTAACGGTAAACGTACCGGTGCAGCTATGGTGAAGATTGCAATGGATTTGCTGCATCAGGGTATGATTGATGAGAAAACTGCATTGATGCGCTGCGAGCCCAATAAATTGGATGAATTGCTCCACCCTGTGTTTGATAAGACTGCTTTGAAACAAGCCAAGGTTTTAACTCGTGGTCTTCCCGCATCTCCGGGTGCTGCTACAGGACAGATTGTCTTCTTTGCAGATGATGCTGCAGAATGGCATGCTGCCGGTAAGCGTATTATAATGGTACGTATCGAGACTTCTCCCGAAGATTTGGCGGGTATGGCAGTTGCAGAAGGTATTCTTACTGCCCGCGGTGGTATGACTTCTCATGCAGCAGTAGTTGCCCGTGGTATGGGTAAGTGCTGTGTGTCGGGTGCCGGTGCTTTGAATATTGATTATAAGGCTCGTACTGTAGAAATAGATGGCGTTCTGCTGAAAGAAGGTGATTATATTTCATTGAATGGTAGTACAGGTGTAGTTTATAAAGGTCAGGTAGAAACAAAGGCTGCCGAACTTTCAGGAGATTTTGCTGAATTGATGGATCTGGCTGATAAGTACACGAAACTTCAGGTACGTACCAATGCAGATACTCCTCATGATGCTGCTGTGGCTCGTGATTTTGGTGCTGTAGGTATCGGTCTTTGCCGTACGGAACATATGTTCTTTGAAGGTGAAAAGATTAAAGCTATGCGTGAGATGATCCTCGCAGAAGATGCAGAAGGACGTCGCAAAGCTTTGGCCAAGATATTGCCTTACCAACAAGCAGACTTTAAGGGTATCTTCCAGGCTATGGAAGGTTGTCCTGTAACTGTTCGTCTGCTCGATCCTCCTTTGCACGAATTTGTTCCGCATGATTTGAAGGGACAACAAGAAATGGCGGATACTATGGGCGTTAGTCTGCAATATATCCAGCAACGTGTAGAGTCACTTTGTGAACATAATCCGATGTTGGGACATCGCGGATGTCGTTTGGGCAATACTTATCCTGAAATTACTCAGATGCAGACACGTGCTATCCTTGGTGCTGCTCTGGAACTGAAGAAAGAAGGTGTGGAAACCCATCCGGAAATCATGGTTCCGTTGACTGGTATCTTGTATGAGTTCAAAGAACAGGAAAAGGTGATTCGCGAAGAAGCTGCTGCACTTTTCGCTGAGCTGGGTGACAGCATTGACTTCAAGGTAGGTACGATGATTGAAATTCCTCGCGCTGCTTTGACTGCCGACCGTATTGCTTCTTCTGCTGAGTTCTTTTCATTTGGTACAAATGACTTAACGCAGATGACATTCGGTTATTCACGTGATGATATTGCTTCTTTCCTCCCTGTTTATCTGGAAAAGAAGATTCTGAAAGTAGACCCGTTCCAGGTCCTCGATCAAAATGGAGTAGGGCAGCTGGTGCGTATGGCTACGGAAAAAGGTCGTGCTATCCGTCCGGATTTGAAATGCGGTATTTGTGGTGAACATGGCGGTGAGCCTTCTTCTGTGAAATTCTGTCATAAGGTGGGTTTGAACTACGTTAGTTGTTCTCCGTTCAGAGTACCCATTGCACGTCTGGCAGCGGCACAGGCAGCTATTGAAGATATGAAATAAAAGACTTCATAAATCTTATATTTATAGGCTGTAAACCTTTTTCAAAAAGGCTTACAGCCTATCTTTTTTAGAAAAAAACATGTATCTATTGATCAGTTATTTGTTTTTTCTTTAGTATATTTGTGCCCACATATAGAATTAGGATCACCTTTATCTTTTAATAACCAACTTTATGAAGCCGGATTTTGCAACATTTTATATTTTAGGGGCATCAGATTTTTATCAAAGGAATGAAATACTCTTGCTATGCTTTGGAGTAATTATTTTATTACTTCTGGTCATTATGATTGTGGTGTCTATCAACAAGACCAAGAGGTTGAAGACTTTGCAACAATTAAATGAAGTAGCGGAAGAAAGTAATCAGCTGAAGAATGCCTTTATCGCTAATATGACCCATGAGATACGCACACCACTTAATGCGATTGTCGGATTTACAAATGTACTTGCTGAGACTGATAATCTGAGTAGGGAAGAACGAATGATTTTTCTGAAAGAAATCAATGACAATAAAGATTTTCTAGTTCAGATGATTAATGATTTATTGGACTTCTCAAAGATTGAGGCCAATACAATGGAATATAAAGATGGAGATGTGGATGTGAATGCTTTGATTCAGGAAATGTGTGCTGCAGAGAATGCACATCCCCGTCCTTCGGGTATTCTGATTGAGTTTGTAGAGAGACTTCCGCAATGCCGTTTAATGATAGACCGGGTACGTTTTGCGCAGGTCATTAATAATCTGGTGAAAAATGCATTGAAGTTTACAGAACAGGGTAGTGTGAAGATTGGATATCGCCGTTTGAGCAATAATAACTTTTATTTTTATGTAGCTGATACAGGATGCGGTATTGATGAAGATAGTCGCCGGGCTATTTTTGAACGCTTTGTGAAGATGAACTATAATATTCGTGGCACAGGTTTAGGTCTTTCTATTACGAAATCTATTGTTGAACACTATGGTGGTGGCATCGGTGTAGAATCTAAAAAAGGAGAAGGCTCTACATTCTATTTTACTTTGCCTGCTGGGGTCGAATATAAAGAATATGGGAAGTTCTAATGGAAATTGAACTTTTTAATCCGCCATTTCCTTCAGTTTCTTAAAGTGGCGGATGACACCTAAATAATCCCGGTCTGTACAAACATTGAATTTATTCCATAAATCACCAAGTACTACTGCACCTCCAAATCCGAAATCTTTTATCTCCAGAATATTGTCTGGAGTAATTCCTCCTAAAGCCATAACTTTAGTATCTATTATTCTTTCTTTTCCAGCTGCGCGCAATTCTTCCGGAGTATAACCTGAAAGAGTACCTGTTTTGGTGATACAGTCATATACGGGACTCATAAATATATAATCATAAAAATGCTTTTTACTTTTTACTTCTTCTACAGAATGGCAAGTACAGCTGACATGTCCTGAGTAATCATGTGGTTCATTAGGATTACGTGTGTTCAGATGAATGCCCATGAGGTCAAACTCTTCCTTTAAATAGAAATGTTCGTGAGTAACAATGCGTCTATGATATTTTTCAGGTATTAGCGTCAAAAGTCGCTCGGAATACATAGCAGGAGTTTCCGGCTTCCGCAGATGCAAAATATCCAGCCCTTCTTCAAAGAGTGCTGTAATGATCTTGTCCTCTTCCACAAAGAATGTGGGCGCTGTGACTACGATGAGCTTCATTTTTATTTGTTAAACGTTTATGTTTAGCAAAGTTAATGATAAATGCTTTCAGTAGGTAACGTTTTTCTTTAAAATATGTTAGATTGAAACACAAACGCACCTATGGGAAGTTCTTATTCCCATAGGTGCGCATTAAAAAAAGAATTTATAAGGTTGTTGTTGCTTATTTCAGTCGATTACCCACTACATCCCAGTCGATAATACTCCAAAGAGCATTTACATGGTCAGCACGGCGATTCTGATAATCAAGATAGTAGGAGTGTTCCCACACATCAAAGCCTAACAATGGAATAAGTCCTGCACGTACAGGGTTGCTGCCATTAGCTTCTTTGGTTATATGAAGTTTTCCGTTCTTATCTACTGATAACCAGGCCCAACCAGATCCGAATAATCCTACGGCAGCAGCTGTGAACTCTTTTTTGAAGTTATCAAAGCTTCCAAAATCGCGTTTAATAGCTTCTGCTAATTTCCCTGTTGGCTCACTATGAGCAGGTTTGGGAGAAAATTGCAGGAAGTATAAAGTATGGTTCAGAACTTGTCCTGCATTATTGAAGATGGCCCCATCCGGTGCAGTGGCTACTATGGTTACTAAATCTTTATTTTCATACTCTGTACCCGGAACCAGGTTATTGAGGTTATTTACATATGTTTGTAAGTGCTTACCGTAGTGGTAATCTATAGTTTGCTGACTGATTACAGGTTCCAACGCATTGTTTGCATATGGAAGTTTAGGCATTTCGTATGTCATAATTATAAGCATTAAAGATGTTAATAATGTATTCATAATTTGTCTTGAATTATGTTTCTGTTAATATAACGTTTGATATCCAATAAATGTTCTTCCATATCTATAAAACTTTTTGAAGATGTAGAATGACTTGTTGTGGAAGTACATAATAAACAGTGACTTACGGACTGTTTTCTGAAATGTAATATGCTATCTTAATTATTTTAGTTCGTATACATTGTATGAATCTAAAAAGAATCCCTTAATTTTGCATACATGAATACGAATTATATCGAAGAACTGAATGAAGGACAGCGCGCAGCAGTGCTCTACAACGAGGGCCCGTCACTGGTTATAGCCGGTGCCGGTTCCGGGAAGACGCGGGTGCTGACCTATAAAATAGCCTATTTGTTAGAGAATGGTTATCAGCCATGGAATATATTGGCTTTAACTTTTACCAATAAAGCTGCCCGTGAAATGAAAGAGCGTATTGCCCGGCAAGTAGGAGACCAGCGGGCACGTCATTTATGGATGGGTACATTCCATTCTATATTTTTGCGTATTTTGCATGTGGAAGCCGTAAATATAGGTTTTACTTCACAGTTTACCATTTATGATACGGCGGACAGTAAGAGTCTGGTGCGTTCTATTATAAAAGAAATGGGCCTGGATGAGAAAGTGTATAAACCGGGGAATGTACAGGCACGTATATCCAATGCGAAAAATCATTTAGTTTCACCTGCGGCGTATGCATCCAATAAAGAGGCATATGAGGGTGATTGTGCTGCTAAGATGCCTGCAATACGTGATATTTATCATCGCTATTGGGATCGTTGCAGGCAGGCGGATGCAATGGATTTTGATGATTTACTTTTTTATACTTTTATACTGTTCAGGGATCATCCGGAAGTGCTGGCGCGTTATCAGGAACAGTTTCGCTATATTCTGGTAGATGAGTATCAGGATACCAATTATGCTCAGCATAGCATTGTACTACAGTTGGCAAAAGATCATCAGCATGTTTGTGTGGTGGGAGATGATGCCCAGAGTATTTACTCTTTCCGGGGAGCTGATATTGATAATATATTATACTTTACTAAAATATATCCCAATACAAAAGTCTTTAAACTGGAACAAAATTATCGGTCTACACAAACTATTGTTTGTGCGGCGAATAGTTTGATTGAGAAGAATGAGAGGCAAATACGTAAGGAGGTTTTTTCGGAGAAAGAGAAAGGGGAAGCCATTGGTGTGTTTCAGGCATACAGTGATGTGGAAGAGGGGGATATTGTAGTCAATAAGATTGCGGAACTTCGTCGCTCGGAGCATTATCCTTATTCGGATTTTGCTATACTTTACCGTACCAATGCACAAAGCCGTGTCTTTGAGGAAGCGATGCGTAAGCGGGGCATGCCATACCGTATTTACGGTGGATTATCCTTTTATCAACGTAAGGAGATTAAGGATGTGATAGCCTATTTCCGGTTGGTTGTTAATCCGAATGATGAAGAAGCATTTAAACGTATTATTAACTATCCGGCTCGTGGTATTGGTGATACGACAGTGGGTAAGATCATTACTGCAGCTACTGAGAATGGTGTCAGCCTTTGGACTGTGTTATGCGAACCGTTGACATATGGGCTGAATTTCAATAAGGGTACACATTCCAAATTACAGATTTTCCGCGATTTGATTTCTGGATTTCTGGAAGGTATAGTGGATAAAAATGCTTATGAAATTGGTACGGAAATTATCCGTCAATCCGGTATCATTAATGATGTCTGCCAGGATAATTCTCCGGAGAACCTTAGTCGTAAGGAGAATATCGAGGAGTTGGTCAATGGTATGAGTGATTTTTGTGCGATGCGTCTGGAAGAAGGTAATCCTAATATATCGTTGACTGATTTTCTTTCGGAAGTCTCACTGTTGACAGATCAGGACTCGGATAAAGATGGAGATGATGAGAAAATCACACTTATGACCGTCCATTCTGCCAAAGGATTGGAATTTAGGAATGTATTTGTGGTGGGAATGGAAGAAAACCTTTTTCCCAGTGGTATGGTAGGGGATTCACCGCGTGCGTTAGAGGAGGAAAGACGTTTGTTCTATGTGGCCATTACCCGTGCAGAAGAACATTGTTTTCTTTCATATGCCCGTACCCGTTTTCGTTATGGAAAAATGGAATTTGGCAGTCCCAGCCGCTTCCTGAAAGATATAGATATTCGTTTTCTGCGTTTACCCCAGGAGGCAGGGCTTAGTAATAAGATTGATGATGAGTCCGGATCATTTCGTAGGGAGAATAGCACTGGTTTCTCTCGTTCACCCCATGTACGCGAATCATTTTATAATAAGGAAAAAGAAACTCCTCAGCGTCCTAAGCAGCAGATAATTGCTCCGAGTGTTCCACGTAACCTGAAACGGGTGACTTCATCAACTCCTGCTTCTGCATCGGCTCCTGCTTCTGCAATGGCAGTACAACCGGGACAATTGATAGAGCACGAACGTTTTGGTTTGGGAGAAGTTGTGAAAGTGGAAGGTGAGGGTGATAATGCTAAAGCTACCATTCGTTTCAAGAATGCGGGTGACAAGCAACTTTTATTGCGCTTTGCCCGTTTTAAAATAATCGGATAAAAAAGAAAATATGATAGATTTTGATCGTTTCCCTTCTCCATGCTATATTATGGATGAAGAATTATTGAGAAAAAACCTCACGCTGATAAAAAGTGTTGCCGATCGTGCCGGGGTGGAAATTATTCTGGCCTTTAAATCGTTTGCTATGTGGCGCTCATTTCCTATTTTTAGGGAATATGTCGAGCATTCTACGGCGAGTTCCGTATATGAAGCGCGATTGGCACTGGAAGAGTTCGGTAGTAAAGCTCATACCTATTCTCCTGCCTATACGGAGGCTGATTTCCCGGAAATCATGCGTTGTAGTAGCCATATAACTTTTAATTCTTTGTCACAATTTTGCCGTTTCTATCCTGCGGTGGTAAAGGAAGGAAGTGGTATTTCCTGTGGTATTCGTATCAATCCTGAATATTCAGAAGTAGAAACAGAGCTGTATAATCCTTGTGCTCCCGGAACCCGTTTCGGCATAACGGCAGATTTACTGACTGAAACCTTGCCGCAGGGTATTGAAGGGTTTCATTGTCATTGCCACTGTGAGTCTTCTTCTTACGAACTGGAACGTACGCTTCAACATTTGGAAGAAAAATTCTCTTATTGGTTCCCGCAGATAAAATGGCTGAATCTGGGTGGTGGTCATTTGATGACACGTAAAGATTATGATGTAGAGCATCTCATTCATTTACTGAAAGATTTGCGTGCCCGTCATCCTCATTTGCGTATTATTCTGGAACCAGGTTCTGCTTTTACCTGGCAAACCGGTGTTTTGACTTCCGAAGTAGTGGATATTGTAGAAAGTCGTGGTATTCGCACTGCCATTCTCAATGTCAGCTTTACCTGTCACATGCCCGACTGTCTTGAAATGCCTTATCAGCCTGCTGTATGTGGTGCTGAAATGGGAAATAATGGCTGCCATGTGTATCGTTTAGGAGGAAATTCATGCCTGAGTGGTGATTATATGGGAGATTGGAGTTTTGATCATGAACTGCAAATCGGAGAGCGCATAGTCTTCGAGGATATGATTCATTACACTATGGTAAAAACAAATATGTTCAATGGAATCCATCATCCTGCTATTGCTATGTGGACAAAAGATGGGAAGGCTGAAATATTCAGGCAATTTTCTTACGAAGATTATCGGGACAGAATGAGTTGATAATCAAAAACATGTCTTCAGAGTGGAGGAGATGTATAGTTTTCTTCGCGAAAAAAACGGGCGGAATGTTTGCAGGTTTGGAGAAAATATCTACCTTTGCATCCGCAATCGCGGAAATAGCTCAGTTGGTAGAGCATAACCTTGCCAAGGTTAGGGTCGCGAGTTCGAGTCTCGTTTTCCGCTCAGATACATAGATTGCAATTACCTAATGCCCAGGTGGCGGAATTGGTAGACGCGCACGTTTCAGGTGCGTGTGTCGAGAGGCATGCAGGTTCGAGTCCTGTTCTGGGCACGTTAGGTGAGGCGATTTTAGTTCTTTGAAAGTATGAGATGGTATGGAGAGGTGGCGGAATTGGTAGACGCGCTACTTTGAGGTGGTAGTGACAGAAATGTTGTGGGAGTTCGAGTCTCCTCCTCTTCACATAGTCATCATAATGCGGAAATAGCTCAGTTGGTAGAGCATAACCTTGCCAAGGTTAGGGTCGCGAGTTCGAGTCTCGTTTTCCGCTCTGTTTCATATAATAGATGACATAATGCCCAGGTGGCGGAATTGGTAGACGCGCACGTTTCAGGTGCGTGTGTCGAGAGGCATGCAGGTTCGAGTCCTGTTCTGGGCACGTTAGGTGAGGCGATTTTAGTTCTTTGAAAGTATGAGATGGTATGGAGAGGTGGCGGAATTGGTAGACGCGCTACTTTGAGGTGGTAGTGACAGAAATGTTGTGGGAGTTCGAGTCTCCTCCTCTTCACATAGTCATCATAATGCGGAAATAGCTCAGTTGGTAGAGCATAACCTTGCCAAGGTTAGGGTCGCGAGTTCGAGTCTCGTTTTCCGCTCTGTTTCATATAATAGATGACACAATGCCCAGGTGGCGGAAGTGGTAGACGCGCACGTTTCAGGTGCGTGTGTCGAGAGGCATGCAGGTTCGAGTCCTGTTCTGGGCACCAACTCTTTGTGAAAAGAGAGTCATCTAATGCGGAAATAGCTCAGTTGGTAGAGCATAACCTTGCCAAGGTTAGGGTCGCGAGTTCGAGTCTCGTTTTCCGCTCAATTCTCATAATAATCTAAGAAATTAATAATTAAAAAGCCCCGTAAACAGTAAGTTTACGGGGCTTTTTAATTTCTGTATATTGTTATTCTTTCTTTTCGAGTGAGAATCCTAGCATCATGCCATCGTAGCTGTTTGCCAAAGAGCTGATTGTTTTTAATGTTGCATTGCTGCTTTTGCTGGAAAGGAAAGTAATAAGCTTTAAAAGTTTATCAGATTCGAACAGCAAATCCATATTGCTTGATGTACAATTGACTTTGGCATTCATGTTTATTAGTTTGACGAACTTCATGACTACATGTTTTTCGGTAGCATCGTATGTATAGGTACCCTTCAAGGTTTTGGCTCCCAATTTGACGTTGAATGTACTGTCGGCCGCAAAGGTAAAGCTCATTTGTCCGGGTTTGATGCCTACTTTACTTAATTGCTCGTTGAGCTTGGCTTCTGCCGTAGTAGCGGCTACTGCACCACCAGCTTTCATTAACAAATTATCTGATTCAAATTCGATAGCAGAACCGGTATAGGACCATGTTCCTGTCATATCAACGGTATTTTTGCCGGTAACGGCACTAACTACCTTTTCTACGTTTTCTTTATTGAATAAATCTTTTAGCGACTGTGCCTGGCTATTGGCAGACACCAGAAGCAAAGTGACAATAAATGCCACTGAAAATACACTCTTTTTCATATAACTATTACTTTATTTGGTATTCAATTCTTTATTAATACTCTCTATATAATCTAATAACTCTTTTTTGCCCATTCTGTTCTCAGAAGAGGTCACAAAATATGGGGGAAGTTCTTCCCATTGTTCTTTTAGTTTTTTCAGATACTGTTGGATATTACTATTCAATCTGCCTCCTTTCAGCTTATCGCCTTTGGTAAAGACGATGGAGAAAGGGATTCCATGTTCGCCCAACCATCCCATGAATTCGATGTCGATGACTTGTGGATCGAGCCGTGAGTCGATAAGCACAAAGAGATTTGTCATCTGTTCACGTTCCAGAATATAATCTTCAATGATGCGCTGTATCTGTGATTTTCCTTTTTGTCCGCGTCTGGCGTAGCCGTAACCGGGCAGATCGACTATATACCAACTTTTATTAATAAGGAAGTGGTTGATAAGCATTGTTTTTCCCGGAGTGGCGGAAGTCATAGCAAGTCCTTTACGGCCTGTCATCATATTGATGAGGCTGGATTTCCCAACGTTGGAACGTCCGATAAAAGCATATTCGGGAAATATTCCGGGGGGGCATTTTTTTACGTCTGTATTACTAATGACGAATTCGGCGCTTGTAATCTCCATTTTTCTTGTCAATTTTAGAAAGTTTCTTACTCTTTTTATCTGTGTGGAGAATGTTTTTAAAAAACTCTCCCAACGTTTTTAAAGAATATGGTGGACGTTTTTTAAAAACGTTGCCTTTATTCTTTAAAAACGTTATGCCCCCTTCCAGGAGCTACTTATGAGCGGTGGTACGTAAATGTTTACACTCCTTACAGGCAGTTTCTCTTTTTTTACGTGTGCAAAGGTAGCACTTATTTCAAAATTCCGTGTTCAGAATACGGAATTCTGATTATCTTTTGAGAAGATAAGCTGCATTTTGGCAGAACTTTTTCATGCTTGCATGAAAGTTCTGCACTCAATTTGCATTATCTTTGTCGCCAATAGTTGATTTTTAAGTATGAATGGACAATTTTCCTCGATATTATTGGAGAAGGCAGTGAGTGAGTTTGCCAAGCTGCCCGGAGTGGGACGAAAGACGGCTATGCGCTTGGTGTTGCATCTTTTGCGACAGGATACGGCGGTAGTGGAGGCTTTTGGCAATGCCATTGTTACGCTGAAGCACGAAGTGAAATATTGTAAAGTCTGCCACAATATATCGGATACGGAAACTTGCCGTATCTGTGCTAATCCACAGCGGGATGATTCTACTGTGTGCGTTGTGGAAAATATCCGTGATGTCATGGCAGTGGAGGCTACGCAGCAATTCCGTGGACTTTACCATGTGTTGGGTGGCGTTATTTCACCAATGGATGGGGTGGGACCAGGCGATTTACAAATAGAAAGCCTTGTGCAGCGTGTATCTGCAGGTGGAATAAAAGAAGTTATCCTGGCACTTAGTACCACAATGGAGGGTGATACAACCAATTTTTATATTTACCGTAAATTGGAGAAACTGGGTGTGAAGTTGAGTGTCATAGCCCGTGGTATTTCTGTTGGTGATGAACTGGAATATGCTGATGAGGTGACATTGGGACGTAGTATTGTGAATCGAACTCCTTTTTCCGGAACAAATTGAATTATTAGTTATTAAGTTATTATTACATGGAAAATCAGATAAAACACGTGGCAGCTCGTTTAAAAGTTATATTTATCAGCTTTTGGTTGCTGCCGGTTCTGTTAATAATAGTAGGTGAAACTGGTGGGGAATGGGTAGGCATATACGCTGCTGATGTACGTGCTACTTATTTTGCTGAAACATTGGTTATTTTGCTGGCGGCTATCTGTGTGCCTGTATCCTTAAAATTATTTGCATGGGTGCTTACGCGCAAGATCGACAAGGTTAGTTTGCCCGAAGCCTTACATTTGTATTCTTTCTGGAGTAAAATTCGCATTATACTTTTAATGTTACCGGTGTTGGCGGGCTTTGCTGTTTATTATCTCATGTTGAGTAATAAAGGAATTCTTTGTGCTTTTATTGCTCTAACGGCTTCATTGTTTTGTTTGCCCGGTGAGGGACGCTTGCGTAAGGAATTGCATATTAATAAAGAAGAGGAAGCATGAAACTCTCCGTTGTCATAGTCAATTATAATGTTAAGTATTACCTGGAACAGTGTCTTTGTTCCTTATACAGGGCTATTGACAATCTTTCAGCCGAGATTCTGGTAGTGGATAATGCCTCTATGGACAATTCTGAAGCATATATCACTGAGCGTTTTCCGAATATCACCTATATCTATAATAAAGAAAATCTGGGCTTTGCCCGTGCCAATAACCAAGCAATTCGTGAGTCGAAAGGGGAGTATGTGCTACTGCTGAATCCTGACACTGTATTGTCGGAACAGACATTGGAAGAGGCAATACTTTTTATGGATGCTCATCCTGAAGCTGGGGCTGCCGGTGTGAAAATGATAACGCATGACGGACGCTTTTTGAGGGAATCTAAACGTGGATATCCTACTTTGGCGGCAACTTTCGGTAAATTGTCTGGTTTGGGACGATTGTTTCCGCACTCTAAAAGTTTGGGTGGTTATTATTGTACTGCTTTGGATATGGATGGCGTTCATCAGGTGGAAGTGCTGGCGGGTGCATTTATGTTGCTTCGTCGTTCTGCATTAGATAAAACCGGATTACTGGATGAAGATTTCTTCATGTATGGTGAGGATATTGACCTGTCTTGCCGGATAGAAGAAGCAGGATATAAAAATTATTATTTGCCTTATCCGATATTGCATTATAAGGGAGAAAGCACATCGAAGGATACTTATCGGCATGTGCGTGTATTTTGTGAGGCTATGGATATTTTCTTTTGTAAACATGGAGAACGTTATGGTGTTATAGGGCGTTGGCTGGTGCGTGCGGGTATTCATCTGCAGATGTATGTTCGCTTGTTTGTACTTTTTGTGCAGCGTTTGTTTAGTTTTCCGGTAAAAGAGACGAAAATCTCTTTTCAGAAAGGACAACGTTTTTCTCGTTTTCTCATATTTGGCGAAGAAGCAACCATTCATAGCTTGCGCGTACTTTTAAAGCGTAACGGATTAGGTGGAAAGCATCACTTTGTTGTATCCAGCGAAATGTCTGCTGTGGATGGTCATGGAAGTCCATTCATTTCACTGAAAGGTTTCACGCATGTAGTATATGATTGCCGTGCCTTTTCTTTTTCAACTATTATTCGCTTGTTGTCCCATCATCGCAAAATGGGATTGAGCCTTGGTATTTATAACCCGGAGAGCCGTGTATTGGTGACTCCTGATAAATGTTACATCTGAATGAAACATACCTATTTTATAAATGACCGTATTCGTCTTCGTGCTATGGAGCCAGAAGATCTGGAACTTATTTGTGAGATGGAAAATGATCCTCAACAGTGGGATATCAGCAACTTTACAGTACCCTATTCGCGCTATGTTATGAAACAATACATGGAGAACTCACAATGTGATATGTTTGCTGATAAGCAATTGCGTATGATGATTGTGCGTCTTGAAGACGGTCTGACAATTGGCACGGTTGATATAACAGACTTTTCTCCTATGCACGCGCGTGGAGAAGTGGGTATCGTGATCAGGAAAGAGTTTCGTGGAGCAGGCTATGCAAAGGATGCATTAACATTGCTTTGCGAATATGCCTTTGATTTTCTGCGTATGCGACAACTATTCGTTCACATCGCTACAGATAATGAAGCAAGTATGCGCCTGTTTACTTCATGTGGCTTTGTTTCTTGCGGATTATTAAAAGACTGGCTATGTATCGAGGGATGTTTCAAAGATGTTGCATTATTGCAGCGTATCCGGCATGATTAATTTAGTGTAGGAATTTGTGGAAAGCGTGACCATATTTCATACTTGCCTCCCAGCTGTCCCAATACATTTTTCCATAATTCTGCACTTCCTTTTTCATTCATAAGGGAGGCGATGCTTGTTGATCCTATCAGCCAGGTATTTTCTTCTATTTCCTGACATAATTGATCATGTTCCCAACCGGAATAGCCTAGGAAGAAACGTATCTTTCCGTCGATATCATTACCTTGCAAAATATAACGGCGGATGGCATCGAAGTCTCCATTCAGATAAACTCCTTTTCCTATTTGCAACGAATCTTCCACATCTTTCAGAGTGTGAAGATAAAACAATGTGTCGGTGCTTAATGGGCCACCTTTATAGATCGGTATATTGCTTATATCCTTAAATTCTTTCAATACATCATTTAGGCATAAAGGAAGTGGTTTATTGAGTACCAACCCCATTGTGCCATCTGTGGAGTGGTCTACCAACAAAATAACGGAACGTCCAAACATCTCATCATAGAGGAAAGGCTCAGATATCAACACTTTTCCACGTGAAGGTACCACATGGTTTGTTTCTATTTTAAATATGTCCGCATTAGTATCCATGCCCCTAATATACATACAAATCCTCGAAAAACAAATATTATCGTTCTTTTTTCACTGACATATATTACTTATATGTTATATAACAGGTTTTAATTGAAAAAGAAATTGGTTACATTTGCAGATTGTTATTTCTTTATTGCAAATTATGAAACTTACTATCTATAGTTATATCTGTTTTTTGTTTTTTAGTTGTTTTTTTTTACGCAGTAGTTCTTGTTATGCTTTTGTTGCAAACGACGTAGACAGTCGTTTGATGGTAATCTCGGCACAGAAAACTCTTACAGGATGCGTTGTAGGTGAGGATGGTGTGCCCTTGGCGGGTGCTACAGTGTTAGAAATAGGTACTTCAAACGGTACGGTTACTGATATGGAGGGGAAGTTTAAATTGACTGTTGCAGACGATGTTATGTTGCGGTTCTCCTTTATGGGATATAAAACGCAGGAGATCAGTGTGGGCGGAAAGACTTTCCTGAATATAACAATGGTAGAGGATGCTGTGGAACTGGATAAAATAGTTGTGACTGCATTGGGTATTGAGAAGAAAGAACACTCTCTTTCTTATGCCATGAGTCAGATAAAGAATGAAGAACTGACGAGGGTTAAAATGCCGAATTTGATAACATCGTTGACAGGTAAAGCTGCGGGTGTACAAATAAATCAGGTCTCATCGGGTTTGGGGGCTTCTGCGAAGGTAAGTATTCGTGGAATCCGTTCGGTGGCTGGTGAAAATCAACCTCTTTATGTAATTGACGGTGTTCCTATGCTGAATTCAAGTTCGGAACAAGCTTTCAGTGCCATAGGAGGGACAGCTAATGCAGGAAATCGCGATGGTGGTGATGGCATTTCAAATTTAAATTCAGAAGATATTGAAAGTATAAGTATCCTGAAGGGCGCTCCTGCTGCTGCACTCTATGGAAGCCAGGCAGGTAATGGTGTGATTTTGATTACAACTAAGAAAGGTAAATCACAGGGACAGCGTAGTATTTCATTCTCTACCAGTCTTATGTTTGATAAAGCTGTTTCTTTGCCTGAGATGCAAAACCGTTATGGAGTCAGTGAAGTTATAGATAGTTGGGGTGAACGGCAAAATTTGCCAAAAAATGATAATCTGAAAGATTTCTTTTCTACGGGAATGGCTTCTATTACTTCTGTATCCTTGAGTCATGGTAACGAAAAATTGCAAAACTACTTCTCGTATGCCAATACTACCGGTAAAGGAATTATTGATAAAAACCGTTTGTCGAAACATAATCTTACTTTCAGAGAAACTTCTACTTTGTTTAACGATCGTCTGAAGTTAGATGGTAGTGTAAACCTGATGCGGCAGGTCACTAAGAATAAACCGACAGTGGGCGGATTTTATATGAATCCGTTAGTCGGTCTTTATCGCTTTCCTCGTGGAGAAGACCTAACATATTACAAGGATAATTTTGAAATATATGATGAGAGTAGAAATTTGAATATACAAAACTGGCATACCTCTTATGATGACTTTGAGCAAAATCCTTATTGGATTGTGAATCGTATACAAAGTAAAGAAGTACGCTTGCATGCTATAGTATCCTTATCGGCAAGTTTCAAAGTAAATGATTGGTTGACAGTACAGACTCGTGGTAATGTTGATTGTATTAATGACAAGCTTCGTCAGAAATTCTATGCTTCCACAGCTCCGGCTTTAGCAGGTACGAACGGACGTTACATAGAAATGGACTATCAAGATATCCAGTTTTATGGTGATCTGATGCTTATGATGAAGAAGCAATGGGGTGACTTCTCTGTGAACGGTGCGCTGGGTACGAGTATCAATGACAAAACCACCAATTCTACTCGTTATGACTCTAAGACTGCTTCATTATATTATGCCAATGTTTTCAATCTGGCAAATATAATAATGAATGGTTCTGCTGCTCTTGATCAGAAGATAGATGCCCGCCGCCAGCTACAATCCTTGTTTGCCACTGCCCAGGTGGGATACAAAGAAAGTGCTTATATTGATTTGAGTGCCCGTAATGACTGGGCATCCACTCTTTCACATACCAAACATGAGAAACGGGGATATCTTTATCCTTCTATCGGAACATCGCTGATCTTGAGTCGCTTGTTTACATTGCCGGAATGGGTGTCATACGCTAAGGTACGTGGAGCTTATAGTATGGTAGGTAATGATATTCCTCCATTCATGACGTATCCTCTGTCTCATATAACTGCCGGCGGTGAATATTTGGCAAATGATGCAGCTCCTTTTAAAGAGATGGAACCGGAAATGAATTATTCGTGGGAGGCTGGTGCTGAGGCGCGTTTTTTGAATAGTCGCATTGGTTTTAATCTTACTTTTTATAAAACGAATACTCGCAACCAATTCTTTAAATTACCTACATTGGCGGGTGATAAGTATGCATATCGATATGTGAATGCTGGTAATATTCTGAACTGTGGCTGGGAAATTGCATTGGATGCAACACCAGTGTTGACGAAAGATTTCATGTGGAGTACCACTCTTAATTTTGCAACTAATAAGAATAAGATTGTCGCTTTGCATGAAGAATTGAAAGAGTTTGTTTATGGACCTACCAGCTTCTCTTCCAGTTATGCCATGAAGTTGGTGAAAGGTGGTTCTATCGGTGATATTTATGGAAAAGCTTTTGTTCGGGATGCTTCAGGTGATATTGTGTACGAGACGGAAGGAAGTAATGCCGGATTACCTAAAATAGAAGGTGATGGGAATACGGTAAAGGTAGGTAACTCTAGTCCGAAGTTCCAGATGGGATGGAATCATACACTTTCTTATAAAGACATCTCGCTTTATTTCCTGGTAGATTGCCGTTATGGAGGGAAAGTACTTTCACAAACGCAGGCAGATATGGACTTGTATGGTGTATCGGAAGTTACAGCGCAAGCTCGCGATGAAGGCTATGTAATGCTCGAAGGACATCGGATAGATAATGTAAAGGGATTTTATAAGATAGTTGGTGGACGTGCGGGAACAACGGAATATTATATGTATGACGCTACAAATATCCGGTTGAGAGAACTTTCGTTGTCATATCAGTTACCTGCCTCCTGGATGGAGAAATCTAAGGTGTTGAAGAAAGTACAACTGTCATTTATAGCCCGTAATTTGTTCTTCTTTTATAAGAAGGCTCCTTTTGATCCTGATTTGGTGTTGTCCACCGGCAATGACAATCAAGGTATCGATGTGTATGGAATGCCTACGACTCGTAGTTGGGGCTTTTCATTGAAGTGTGAATTTTAATGGATGAGGAGAAAAGTGGAATGAAAAGATATAGTTGGATATTCGGGGTGCTGCTATTATTAGCCTCATGTACAGGTGACTTTAAAGACATTAATACGGATTTGTCCGGAGTGACGGATGAAGATTTGCAGATTGATTACAATGAACATGGTATTCGTCTGGGCATTATCCAGCAAGGTATTTACTTCAATTATGATTATGGAAAAGGTAAGAATTGGCCTTTTCAATTGACACAGAATCTGAATGCCGATATGTTCAGTGGATATATGCATGATGGTAAACCGCTGAATGGAGGAAGTCATAATTCGGACTATAATTTGCAGGATGGTTGGAATAGTGCTATGTGGGGACATACTTATTCGTATATTTTTCCGCAGATATACCAATCGGAAAATGCAACTCGTGACAAGCATTCCGGCTTTTTCGGAATAACAAAGATTCTGAAAGTTGAAGTGATGCACCGCGTTACGGATTATTATGGTCCTATTGTGTATACACACTTTGCTGATCCTAATGCAGGATATGCACCCGATACACAGGAAGCTGTATACAAAGAATTCTTTTGTGAGTTAGATACGGCTGTGACAGTTCTTACCGATTATGTTGAGTCGAATCCGGAAGCTACTGAGTTCTCCCGTTTTGATATATTGATGGATGGTAAATATACTTCGTGGATTAAGTTTGCCAATTCATTGAGAATGAGACTTGCCATGCGTATTGCATTGGCGGATAAGGAAAAGTCACGTTCAGAGTTTCTCAAAGCATTTAATAATGAATATGGAGTGTTGGAAACGGAAAATGAACTGGTAGCTGTCTCAACTCAGAGTGGATATACCAACCCGCTGGGTGAACTTAATCTGGTGTGGAATGAAACTTATATGAGTGCTCCCATGGAATCTATAATGAACGGTTACGAAGATCCCCGGAAAGCTGTTTATTTTGCTACTTGTCAGGATAAGGCATATACGGGACAATATCGTGGTATCCGGCAGGGGACTTGTTTCTCTCATACTTCTTATCTTGGTTTATCTAAATTGCAAGCCACCCAAAAAACAGATGCTATTCTTATGACTGCAGCTGAGGTTTGGTTCTTACGAGCAGAAGCTGCTTTACGGGACTGGACAAGTGAAAATGCCGGTACCTGTTACGAGAGAGGGGTTACTGCATCTTTGCGTCAACATGGTATATCGCAAACAGCAGATTATTTGAATAGTGATAAATTGGCTGCTGATTTTGTGGATACATATGATACTGAAAATAATATAAAGGCACGTTGTACAGTGTCTCCAAAGTGGATTGAAACAGCTGACCGGGATATAAAATTAGAAAAGATTATGACTCAGAAGTGGTTAGCGATGTTTCCGGAAGGATGTGAAGCTTGGGCGGAACAGCGTAGAACAGGATACCCACGTCTTTTCCCTGTACGCTTCAACCACAGTAAGGACGGTTGCGTCGATACGGAAATCATGATACGCCGGTTAAATTTTCCCGGAGGCTTACAAACGGAGAATCCGGAGCAGTATCGTGCATTAGTCAATGCTTTGGGTGGGGATGATAATGCCGGTACCCGTTTGTGGTGGGATACCGGCACTAACTGGTAAATTTATTCTCTCTATTTACTTATTTCACCGGATGGTTTTCTGCAAAGATTGCCATCCGTTCTTCTAATTGCGCGTATTGATGATCCTGAACGAAAGAAGTACAAGCGCGTAAACCTTCCTGGTGGCTACCTGTTGTAATCAGTGATATGGCACTGACACCATAATACATCAATTCTTTAGCAAGTTCCCCACTGGTCATACCTGGATAGCCAATGGTAAAGTAGAAACCATCGGCAACAGGATTACCCAAATCATTGTCATATACCAAATGGAAACCATGACGAAGGAAAATTTCTTTTAATTTGTGTGCACGTTCACCATATATCTTTACCTCATCAAGGAAGTTGTATTGCCCTTCGTTAGCAGCTTTCAACATGGCAGCAAGTGCGTATTGTGCAGAGTGGCTGGTACCTGAAGAAAGAGCATAAAGTACCCGATGAATAAATACTGTACCAAATGTGCCACCTCCGTATCGCTTGGTGAGTCCAGGGTAGGAGCGATGGTACAATTTGTTTGAGATGCAGCTTACTCCGATGCGTTGTCCGGCATAACTGAATGCTTTAGAGCCGGAAATAAGCAATACATAATTGTCTGTATAATGTGCCACTGACGGTTGATAAGGCGGTTGGAATGGTTTGCTCAAATCCTGGCGGAAGTCCATTGCAAAGTAAGCCAGATCTTCCAGGACAATTACATCATACTTCGTGGCAAGTTCTCCGATAATACGCAGTTCTTCTTCCTTTAAACATATCCAACTGGGATTGTTAGGGTTTGAGTAAACAATAGCAGAAATATTACCTTTCTCAAGATATCTTTCCAACTTTTCTTTTAGTTTACCACCACGGAAGTCATATACATCAAAGGTTTCAAACTTTTGTCCCATGACCACCAGCTGTTGTTTTTGCACAGGAAATCCCGGGTCGATAAACAATATCGTATCTTTCTTTTCATCACATTGACTGCAAGTAAGGAATGAGGCGAAAGTGCCTTGCATAGAACCGGTAACTGGTACACACCCTTCGGGCTTTAAATCTACATTAATGAAAGCTTTGATAAAACGTGAAGCTTCTTCTTTCAGGGCAGGTAATCCGTTGATGTCGGGGTAGAGACTGGCAATGCCTTTTTGTAGTGCTTCGATTTCAGCTTTCACACCTACTGCCGAAGGAGGCAGACCTGGTACACCCATTTCCATTTTTATGAATTCTATACCTGACTCAGCTTCTGCTTTGGCAGCAATTGCTTTTACTTCACGGATGGTTGCTTTTCCAAAGTCTGCAATCTGAAATGCTTCGATGGTTTCGTCAATCAGTTTACGTTCAATAGGGGTATTTCTCATGGTTTTTCTCGCTTTTGGTTCATTTTGATTTGTTATTCGATTTTTTTTCGTCAGACAAAGGTAATATAAATATCTTATAATCAAGCTTAGTTTAAAAAAGATGAAAAATATTTCTTCCAAGCTATTGCAGATTTCAAAGAATTGTCTACCTTTGCAACCGCAATCGAGAGAGATAGCAATTAAAAATGAAATTATGGTGCGTTAGTTCAGTTGGTTAGAATACATGCCTGTCACGCATGGGGTCACGGGTTCGAGTCCCGTACGCACCGCGAAAGGGAGTAACATTAGTTACTCCCTTTTTTGTTGTGTATCAGGCAATTAAGGCGTTGGAGGTAGATGGAGAACATATAAAAA
Organism: Bacteroides intestinalis; assembly: GCF_003464595.1. Taxonomy (GTDB): domain Bacteria; phylum Bacteroidota; class Bacteroidia; order Bacteroidales; family Bacteroidaceae; genus Bacteroides; species Bacteroides intestinalis_A. Next base: position 162,476 of record NZ_QRZF01000009.1, on the reverse strand, counting down.
TTGGGTGCATATTTACCGGAAACTTACCAGTATTTCCCGATTTCTACCGATATTTTCACCTATAATGATACCGCCTTTGATACCATTTTTTTATTGTAGCGATAATCAGTAGATACCAAAACTCAAAAGAATATGAAATATCCGACAATGAGATTCGTCTTTGATCGTAAAAAGGTTGCGACAAAGACACACAAGGGACTCGTTCAAATTGAAGTTTTGAGCGAAGGTAAGAGAAAATGGATCGGAACCGGCGTTAAAGTCTATTCCGACCAATGGAATGATCGAAAGAAGATAATTAATTCGGTTGAAATGATTCAATTGAACCAGTGTCTTGATGAACAACTCCGGGTTATCCAAAATTGGATTAATGAACTTATCAGCAAAAAGGAAGTTTTTGATTTTGATAAGCTGGATAGATTTTTGAGATATACCAATAAATCAGAAAGTTTTGTTGACTTTGTAGAAAGAAGAATTGAAGAGCGTGGAGATATAACGGAAAGTACCAAAGCTTCCCATCGGACATTTGCGGCCTCATTACGTGAATTTGACAGAATAATATATTTTTCTGATCTCACAAAAGCCAATATCACATTGTATGATGATTGGTTACATGCTAAGGGCTATTCACAGCCGACAATATATAACTATCATAAACGTAACAAACGTTATATCCACGAGGCCATAAAGTTTGATTTGCTAAAAAATGATCCGTATAAGGGTGAGCGTTTTTCCCGTGGCAAACATGCCATCAGGAAATATTTGACTGCCGAAGAATTGAAGAAAGTGAAAGATGCTCAAATAGATTCGCAAACGATCTGTAGAGTCCGTGACCTTTTTATTTTTCAGGCATATACTGGAATATCCTATGCTGATCTTGCTAAATTCAATTTCAAACGTGATGTACAAAAACGCGGTAATAAGTATGTTATATTGGATATTCGTTTAAAGACAGAAGAAAACTATTTTATCGTATTACTGTCTCCTGCAATGGAAATATTGAGAAAATATGATTATGTGCTTCCGGTTATCAGTAATCAACAATACAATTTGCGGCTTAAAATAGTTGCTGATTATGCAGGGCTTGATAGAAATTTGACCGTTCACATGAGCCGCCACACATTTGCGACAATGTGCCTGAATAATGGGGTTAAGATGGAAAATGTGAGTAAAATGCTCGGTCATACAAATGTACGCACCACACAACAATATGCTAAAGTCTTGAATGCCGAAGTGGAAAAAGACTTTGAGATGCTGGAACGGATTTTGTTATAGTATAAGAGAGCCACGCTAAAATAGTTCTACCGATATTTAGCGTGGCTTGTTTCATTTAAAATACTCCATAACTTGTGCCGATTGTTCACGGAGACCACAGCAAAGATAATTTTGAGTCATTTCCACGCTTGCATGTCCCATCATTTGGCTTATTGAGTATAAATCGGCACCGCGTAAATACAAATTGGTTGCAAAACTCCGGCGTGCCGTGTGACTTGAAACAAATTCCCATTTTTCACCTTCCACTTCCTTTCCTGCCTTGAATATTTTAACTGCTTCTGTGATTCCAGCTTTCCGGCAAATATTACGGATATTATTGTTGAATGTCGGATCGCTAACTTCTTCTTTAGGCAAGTTTGTTAGTAGTTCTTGCACGATTGGCTTCAATGGCACTGTGGCATGAGTTTTAGTTTTTAGGCTGACATAAGAGATCATTCCACCCACTATATTACGGTTGTTCAACCGTGTATAGTCACTATGACGGCAACCGGTAAAGGCTCCTATTAAAAATTGTGTGCGTACCAATTGTTCGTTGGCATTCTTGGGAACATAGGTGATAATTCGTTCAAGTTCTTCATCAGTAAGCCAAACATTAGTGCTTCTCACATTTTTTACTGAAAGGATTTTATTATAGTCTTTAGGTAGCTCAACCTCTTCATTGTACAAGTTCAATACAGCTTTTAATTTGGCGGCATATTGGCGAACAGAGTTTGGTGCCAGCCGTTCTTCCATATAATCAACAAAAGTCTGCAATCGAACTTTTGAAAGATTTTCCCATGTTGCCGGGCAATCGTTCGCCTTACTATACATGTTGAGTATAATTTCATATTTGGGGTATTTTGCCAAAAATGCTGTACGTAAATCTTTCATGTCAATTAAATATTTGGTTCAATAAATTCTATATTAGCCATCTGCATTTCATCTTCAAACGTCCATTTGTAATTGTGATTTTCCCAAAATGAAGCATATTCACAACCACGGCAAGTAATGGAATATCGGCCTTCTCCTATTTTTCTTGCTTTACAAACATCGCGGAAAATCCGGTTATCTATCGGAAAGTCTGCAAAACATACGATTTCTTTTCCTTCATCCAGCAACTTTTTAAGAAGCTGATAGTCACGACTGGTTCTATATGGTATATTCATGGTTGATCCCCCCCCTCATCAATTCAGGATTATCAAAAGCATTTCCTATGACTCGAATTTCCCGTTTGAAATCATTCCACCAATCAGGTGAAATTTGTTGCCATGGGTTCGTCCATTCTTTATTTAAGTCGCTGATATTGGCAAGGCAAAAGCAGGCATATTCATCTATGTATTTAACCAATTTGGGATATTTGCCATTAACACTAATAATGTCATGTTCGTAAATTTCTGTACCTTCTTTATCTGTTTTGCCTATAAATTGGCTGATTGTTTTACAATCGACCTCATACTCTATGAATGTTCTCTTACCTCTATGGTTCAGATCACCATATACCCACATCTTTGTATTAAGGCTTTTGCCTCTGAATTTTATTATTCTCATAAATATTAAGAGTCAAGTTTTTTAATAAATTCATTTAATCTATCGGCTGAATAATCGGTACCGCCAATTATGAAGTAACCATCAACAGCAAATTTGAATGCTTCAATGGCTTTTTGTCTCATTCCTTCTTCGGCTATCGCTATTGCTGCATAGGCTTTTGCCTCTGATATGGCATATTGCACATAGCCGGTAGAATCCATTCGATTATCACTTTCCAAATCCAAAGTGTTGCGTCTGATATAATCTTTTGCTTTTTGATTCATATTCTGTTTTTAGGATTATTCTTCTGTTATATATCCTTGTTCAAAATATTCGCTATCATCTGCTCCACTATCGTTTATACGTCCGGCATGAAGATACTTAATAGCGTGTTTATAATCGCTACCAGTAGAAAGATGTAATGGTTGTGCATGCTCCATATCTTTTGTTTTATATACACGTAATTCATCTCCCTTACCGAACACACAACAACCGCTTTTGCGCAATTTACTAATCCGAATAGCTATCTCTTTACACAGCTTTTCTTGATTGGCGGTAAACTGACCTGTTTTACTATATTTCATAGTTGGTTCCTTTCTGATTAAAATTGCTTTATTTGTTTTCTAAATTCGTTCCATTCGTTATTGGAAAAGTTAAAAAGAAACCTTTTGCCTTTTTCTTCCCAATCACTTATGGCATAACCTACTAAATAGACTTTTTTAGTGTCTAAATCAAATCCCGTCACCCTATAACGTTTCTCATTATCCCGGTACATTGCCCCTTTGCATAACCTTCTGCCTTTGGAGTCTATAAAGGGTTTAATGTTGCAGAATGCTTCATAGCTTTGGCAGGCTGAAATATTTCCCGAAGTAACAGCTTCCCGATAGAAGTTCTCACCATAGCCCTTACCATTGGCGTTGACTCCAAACCAGTAACTACCGCTGAATTTTGAAAATATATTATGAAAATCCTCTTTGTTGAATTTCATTTGAGAAATTATAGCCAATTTTACTGCCTCATACATGGCTATGTTGACTCGTAAATAAGAATCTGTCTTTTCATTGTTCCAAACAAATTCTATCAGTTCAAAAGCTTTTGATTTTTCCATTATGTTGATTTTAAAAGAGTTCAAATGTTTGCTTGCCTTAATAGTAATCAAGGCAAGCAAAGCTGTTATTTTTTCCTTACATTCTGTATGTTTTTGTGTAAATAAATTATACATAAGATAAGGACTATTCCAAACACGACATGCTGAAAATAATCAGTAATATCACAATGTATTAATCTTGCGCAATAAGCCCATATCCATTCAGGAAGAAGACCATTAATGATTATTATGCACCATGACGCTATAATATATTTCTTACCTTTGATTGCTTTTACTATTTCAATTATCTGTCTCATTACTTTTGGTTTTGTTGTTCCTTTCGGATCAATTCGTTAATAAATTTACTCATGTTCGGTTGCTCTCTGACAAAATCAACCAAATCAATATCCAGTCTAATAGCATAGACCTTACTTTTCGTAACCGGTTTGTTTCGGCGATAACTTCTTTTGGTTTGTTTATTCTCTTCCATGATGGTTCATTGATGTGTTTAATAATTCGTTTGAAATGGTTGTAATTCGGGCTTGTTTGCTTCTTTTGTTCCGTCTCTGATTCGATGGTTGCCTTTGGTGTGAAAACGTCTGAAATCACTCCGAAATAGTCCATCTGTATTTGTCTTTGGTCGGATTGTTCCCCAAACATATCGCCGTAACAGTTCGGGTAACATCATGGAAACAAACAGTAACGCTATACATTGGTGATTCAATAGTTCGGGCACAACGATTCGGCTGATAGTTCGTTCATGTTTATGTATGAAGATAGGCACCGGGAAAACCAAAGGCCGATCAATATACAATAGTTCGGGTGTGTATGCGCGTACTGGTTCATCCTCTGTTATTGGTTCGGGTACATTTGCGTTTGTTTCTTCGCTTACTGGTTCGGTTAATAGTTCAGGCAAAGAAATGCCGGATAGTTCGGTTAACATTGTTAGCCTCTGTAATGCTTTGTTTATTTGATCCTGATAAAACCAACGGGAAATAAAATCTATCAGAGCTACCAAAGCAAAGACAAACGCCGGTGTTTTCGTTTGTGCATCCACATATAAGGCCGGTAAATGTGTTCCCGGTTCTCTTACCGGTTCTTTTTCCGGGATGATCGGAGCTTTGGCGCGATCTAAAGCCTTTATATTACATTTTAAGTTCGGGCAAATAGAATCATTTATAAATGCAGGCATAACCACACCTATACGCGCCGTCTTATCATCAAAGACCGCCGCCCGATCAGGTGCAACCAGCCACACGCCACCAGTCCAGCCGGAAAGCAAGGGGATAACGTTTGATGCAAAGAAACCTAACTTTATATCAATTAAAGCGGCTTTTTCCAATGTTGCACAAAGTTCTTTGTGTCCGTTACTGTCTGCATCATTATAAGATAAATAAACTTTATTATCTCCGGCAATAGTACGAAGTGAAAAACCGCTTTTTTTGTTTCGTTTGGCTATTTCTTTTACAAAACCGGCAACCGCTTTTAATTCGCTTTTCTGAATCTTTATAAATCCGTCTTTTGAAAGATGGGGGTACACAAGCCGGTAATTAGGGAAATATCCGGCAAAATCACAAACAAAGGTTTGTTTCTTGTCGTTGGTTATTTCTGTAATATTGCCGCCGTCCTGATTACAAACACAAACAGAACACCGGCCAACCATTTCTTTTAAATGTTTGGGATTGATAAATAATTTTAGACCGTCAGGTAAAAGCCCGGATGTTTCAATAATTACGGGGTATTCTTTTAATGTACGCCCGTCAGAAGCAACTAAAGCCGATTTGTAAGGATCAAGATAAATATAATTAAATGCCGGTCTTAAAGGATCTTTTGTTACTAATTTAGTGATATTTAGATGTTCCTTTATAATCCACATATCAAAGGAGCAAACAATATTTTCGCGCTCTTCTATTTTGGTAAACCTTGTTTTATTGGCTTGTTTGGTGCTTATCAGCTTTTCAAATTGCCAAACAAGATTAAAAACCTGATCCACTGGAAAGGAACATTTAAAGCTGTTTATTTGTACAGTCCTAAAATCCGTTATATTTAGTTTGGCATCAACGCAAAGATATTTTATATTTATCTCGTTCCCGTTGGCATCTTTCAGTTTTGCAAGCTCCGCGGCGGTATAGGTGCCGGGAGCTATTTCTATTTCATTTGTAAAAACGTCGTTTGCTATTTTAACCAATTCGGCCAAAATGAGACCGTTAAATTCTTTTTCATTCATAACATTAAATAGTTAGATATTTTACACCAAAGTAAAAGCCTAAAGCAAGGCAAAAAAGCAAGTAAATAGGAAGCAGCCAAAGACCGCCAAACACGCTAAAGCAGATTAATAAAACTACTATTAGCCAAATAATTACGCCTACCATGTTAGAAAGTAGGGTTTTCAAGCTCTTGCAAAAAATCTTCCTCCGTTATACTCTCACATATATTTGAGCCATCAACATAAACACTAAATCCGGTTGCGGTACGGAATACTTCTAATTTGTGCGTTTCTCCGTTTGGGGATTCTATTATATAAGTAGTCATAATATAAAAGTTTAAAGGAATGCCGGAAAACCGTCCGGCGCGGTGGAATATTTGTATTATTCGTTTATGTTATGCAAATTACATTTCCAAACGTGTTTAGGAAATGAACCGTCTTTGTTAAGGCTAACAATAGATGTATTATCCCCGTTATCCTTTATTACATAAACTATAAGTTTTCTAAATCCGTATAATCCAATATGATATAATATCTTTTTCTCCATAAATTTAAAATTTGTCTGATTGATCATTTTTATTTATGAAGTCTTTTAATTTCTTGGGATCGGTGCCGGAGATGAACACCACGGCACCGAATAAAAGCAGCATTAAACAAAACATAGCTTATTATTAATAAAGTGTTGCACGTTCGTATAAACTTTGCGATATAATGCCATCTTTACAAAGTCCGTCTTTATATTCTCCGAAAGCTATATTAAAATCCAGTTTAAAAGAATGTTTCTTTTTGTTGGCTTCTCTTTCAAATTCGCCTCCGAACTCTTTGCAGAACACCCAAAAAGATCGGCGTAACTCTTTTTGATTGGTTATCGTATATTTTGCCATGGCTATTTCATTTTAAAAGTTATGCCAGCAGGCAACAAAGAACGGTTAACACTGGAAACGAATTTATTAAAATCGTTCTCCGTTACTTTTGTTTCGTAGTCTTTCCAATTAAAAACAAGCTCGTTACTATGATCGTAATATATCACATTACAAACTGATAACCCGGCATCAAGAACGGCCAGCATAACTCGCTTTTCATTTTCGGCCTTTTGTTGTTTCTTTTTGCAATCGTTAATTATTTCAGCGCGTTTTTTCTCGTATGCTTTGCGCTTTTCTTCGTCTTTTCGCGCTTGTACAGCTTCAGGACGATAATAACCCTCGTTTATTCTGTTAGTTATAGTTGTACGTTCTTCATCCGTTAATTTCAAAGTAAAACGTTCATTTTCCGGCTTATATGGGTTTTCCCATATTTGCCCGGTTAACTCTTCCAGCTTTTTTATAGCCTCGTTAGATTCTCTTTTCCAGCGTTCAACGATACCAAGCATATAAAGAAGGTATTTAAAGTATTGTTTATCTTCTGCCTGATAAAGTAAATTATACTCCGTTTCTGTAATACGCAAATAGTTAATTGCAGTTTCTTTGCTGCTGTTTGTAATATGATAAAACCCGTTTTCAACTGGGTACATTGGCGCGCCGTAATGATTAGACAAATGAAGATCAACGAACATTTTAAACTGTGGGAAACGCTTTAGTATTTCTTCATGGCAGCAACCACCAGCACACCAAACGAAACGCCCGTTTTTGCGTTGTTCGTAAATATCCGCCGTTATACTCCAATCGCATATATTATTTTTGCAATCATCAGCCAGTAATATTTTAACATTGATTTCAAAGGTTGTCCCGGCTTGAATATATCTTTTTGATACTGTGTAACAAAGTCTATTTGTAGTAGTCATAATACAAAGTTTTAAAGGGTGAATAATGAAAAGTAAGAAGTAACCCGGAGCCATGACAACCCCGGAAAAATAGTTATTATTAGAATTTAGAAAGATATTCCACGCATCCGATAATATAGGCCGCGTGTTCTCTTGCCGCTTGTTCTTTTTCTTGCTTGGTTGCGGTCTTATGATCCTGATCGGAAAGCATTTTAGCCGCCATCCGGACGATCTTTTTCATAGTAGAACAGTTTGCAAGATATTCAACGGAAGGAGTTAAACCGCGGTTTACTTTTTTCAAGAGTGCATTTTGCAGCCATTCAGTAAGCGCGTAAATATCGCGAGAATTGCGAATATAGATAATTAATAAATCTGTGTTCATAACGCAAAATTTAAAGGGTGAAACTTGGTTTGTCTTTGTTTTTCCCTTAACTTTGCGTTATCACTGTGGAAGGTGATCCGATAAACGCAAAGTTTAAAGGGAGGCCGGGAAGAGTCGCCAAACTCGACCCGGTTTTTTATTAATATGAAATCTTTTGAATGCGATCAAAAGGAATTAATAACGCTATATGTTTATCTTGATAGTGAATCAGTTCAAAACTATTTGCCGTTGATAGTCTTATAATAGCGGCTTTTTTCGCCGTTTCTTGAAACACATCAAAATGAACCTTCAAACGGTTGCAACAGTTTGTGCCCTCTGGGGCTACATGTACGGCGTTTAGCGTTACATTTTTGTTTTGTAAGTTTAGTAATACTTCCATGATCTTATATTTTAAATTAAACACTCAACCAAGAAGAAGTAAAAGCGGAATTTGTGGAAGGTGATCCGGTCTTTTATCTCCTTTTCTGTATTACAAAGATACGAATAATATTTGTAATACAAAACAAAATGTACTTTTATTTTTAAGAAAATGCTCCGTTTTTACATTTATTAATATTGATATAATATATTGATTATCAATAAATTAATAAATAATATGATGATAAATATAAAGTATTTAAGAAGTAAGGAAATATTTATAGAAAATAGGTGTTTAAATACGCTTATTTGCTTTATTTATAGCCTTTGTTTAACTTTGTAGCAAGTTACAGAGCGCGAGACGCCAATATAATAAACCCTTTTATATCGTTTTATATGGTGTATAGTAAGCGCGTAACAGATTTACAGCAAATTTATCAATTAACCCCGGATGATGTTTTCTTTTGTATGCTTGTAGCATCCGGCGCCAGTCGTGGCGAAGCATACGCAACTATATTTAGACCACGATCAACCAAAATAGAAACGGCGCAACGCGGAGCCGCCCAACTTGCAAAGGATAAACCCGGCATTAATAAACTAATACGGTCTTTTGAAGATAACCGCGCCGCCTTCCTTCCTGACAATGATAGCCCCAAAAGCAAGAAGAAAAAGAAAAACACAGAAACAGAAGAGGAAGAAAAAGCCGGGAATGTTGTACAATACCGAGATAAAGACGCTGTTTTATCAGGCCTCGAACAAACCCTACCTTATTTAAGGGGCAAAGATCGCGCGGATGTATTAATGAAAATAGCCGATCTTCAGCAAATGAAGAAGGACGAAAACACGGAAGAAGAGGAAACAGTACATTATTATCTACCTTTGCAGTGTTATAGATGCAGCCTTTTTATAGCTGATCGAGCAAAGCGGAAAGCAGAAGGAGCGGAAAAGCCGGATAATATTTAATATTATAGGTATAATATAAAGAGAATCAAGGCAAAGCGCGGCTTTTCTCCTTCTTTGCTGGTCAACTGGATAATGAAAGCAGGGAGGGCACCCCCCCCGGCTACCCAAGACACCAAGCATGTTTCAATCCCGGTCAAGATTTTTATTTTTTTTTCTTTTTTGGAGCCAATAATGGATGTTTTTAAGGCTTTTCCAATGATAAATTACAAAAGTGAATGTCCGATGTATAGTTTTACTTCTGAAAATGTATAGTATATGTATAGTTTACTTCATAACTATACATGTGTAAATCATTCATTATTAGGTCAATGGAAATTTAATGTATAGTATGTATAGTTTATATGTAAATTGCGTATGGGAAAAAAATATATATAATATGGTTTGCATAAAAAACTATACATACTATGCACTATTTTTCCATTGATTTGTATTTCAATATGTTATATATGTATAGTTGCCTTTAAAACCCTACATAAACCATACATATCAGAGAGAATGTTCCATCTGTATTTCCTATTGAAATAGAGTAGTTATCCTTTGTTTATCAATATTTTGCGATTATTGGTCTTCAATGATGCAACGAATAAAAACATGGCAAAAAGACTTCAAAAAAGCGTGTTTATTCTATATTTTAAGTAGAAAATAATAGTATTTATATGGTAATTATGTAGAAAATAAGCTATATTTGTGGCATAAAACACTTGAAAAATAGCATAAAAACAGTAGAAATGCTTTGTTTTCGGGTATAAAAACGGTGGTATGAATAAGTTTGAGTCTATATTGTTTGATTATGGGCGATACGTTTTTGTTTCTGTGTTCAGAAAAGCGCAGGAAGAGGAAAGATATGAAGATTGTGCGGTGATGCGAGATATTATGCAAAAATATCATATACCTTGTGACACATCTTTAGAGGACTGGCGTACTGATTTGTGGCGATTTGGATATTCAGGAGATGTTGCTATAAATAATCTGTCAGTATATATGGTTGAGGCCTTAACCCGTGCCGGGTATTCAAATTCATAGATTGTACATGGAGAAGGGAAAGTATAGGAAGTTGTTAAATGAGGTCTTCGGGCTTATGAAAGGCGAGAAACTGGATGCCGCCTTACAAGAGTCCAAAAGTGCAGCGCGTGTTGACGCTGTGCAGGACTTGATGCGTGCAGCCATTATACGATCTTCGATTTGTAAGTTCAATGGTACGCCTTACTATTTCAGTGGCCGGATATATGAAGAGATGGCATGGGATGATTTTGGCAATCTGATATATGACTTGATGCGTAAATGCAAAATGCCCAATGGTGATTATTCCCGTGTGGAGGGTGTACTGAAAGTCTGTAAGCGTGTGGTGGCAGGAAAAGCCTTGAAGCCCGATAATGCCATTGTGGTGTTCAATAACTGTGTGCTTGATATGAATGCTCGCCGTGCACATTCTTTCAACCGCCGTTGGGTACAGACTACATGTGTTCCCTATGACTACAAGCCGGAAGAGCATGTCTTTCTTTGGAGAATGTTCCTGGATGAAGTTTTGCCGGACAAAAACATGCAAAAAGTTTTGCAGGAGTTTCTTGGAAGTATTTTTGTTGACCGGCGTGTGGCGAAAATGGAAACTATGCTTGTTCTTCGTGGCTCCGGCTCCAATGGCAAAAGTGTAGTCTTTGAAACGATCATGGGCATACTTGGCCGGGAGAATGTCAGCAATTTCGGCATAGGTGCATTGATTACTGGAAATGAGAGAAAAAAAAATATCGCTTTCATTAATGGCAAGCGGTTGAACTACTGTTCTGAAATACAAGCGTTAGAGTTTGGTAAGGATAGTGACACGTTGAAGAGCCTTATCAGTGGTGAACCTACCGAAGCCCGGCCTATCTATGGCGATAACTTCACTGCTTACAATATTCCTCTGCTTATGGCAAATGCCAACCAAATGCCGTATTTGAAAGACTGGAGCTATGGAATGAGGCGGCGTATTTGCATTATTCCCTTTGAGGTGGAGATACCCAAAGCCCGGCAGAAAAAAGAACTGTCACGGGATTTGGAGGCCGAATACCCAGCTATATTCAATTGGATATTGGAAGGACGTGACCGTTTTATCGCCAATGGTTATAAGTTGACAGACAGTAAGGAGCTTGAAAATGTCATGGATGAATATCAGTCGGAAAGTAGTACCGTAATGAAGTTCATGTATCAAATGAACTATCTGTGCCGCTATGAGGAAATTGCCGATATTGAACCCAAATGGATGTCTTCGGCCATTCTGTACCGGAAATATTGCAAATGGTGTAGGGACAATAATGCCAAAGAAGAGAATGTGACAGTATTCGGACGTATTCTTTCGGAAGCCGGTTATCGTAAAAAAAGAACCCCGAATGGTCAGGTGTATGGTTTGTATGGAACAGCCTTGACGGAAAAACTCTATTATGAGAAACGGGAAGACCTACGGGGTAACTATAAGCAAAGGATCGCTAAACCGGTTTATCAAGATGGCAAACGATACGCTTATACCCATGAAGGGCTTGCGGCCTGCTTGTCATTGAGCATTTATCAAGTCCAGCGTTTGTTCCGGGAGAAGAAACTGGAGGGGACGTACCACATGGAGAAGAGAACAACTGTTTTTGACTTGGACGCTGTGGAGAAGATTATCAAACAATTAAAAATAAGAACCAAATAGTATGATCGCACCGGATGAATTTGCAGAGGTTATTGAAAAAATAGATAACCTACGGGGAGCATTGGAAATCCCTATGCCAGCTGGATTTCATGTAAATCAAATGAAGCGTGAGCTTGAAGAAGTATCAGACAAATTAAAACGGATTTACGTTGAGGAAGAAGACGAAAATCCATGGGAGGAATAAGCATGGCAGTAAAATTTAGACACAAGGAAACGGGATTGTTCTTTTGCAGGGCAAAGGGATTATCCCCTTCAAGAAGAGATTATGACAAACTTGGAGAAGAAGGTATTTTTAGGAAAAGGCATTTGTCTAAGCGAGGAAGAATCTACGAAAGCGCAACTGAAAATCAGAAACGGGATTGGATTGGCAAGGAACATGCAGATGAATTTGAAATAGTAAAAGTATGAAAAATATGAATCACATAGAGTTAAGTGTTGAGCTGATGTCTATTCTTCGGGCCTTGAACTATTCATGTGAATTGAAGACAATAGAAGGTAAGAGCATTGTAATGGATATAGCAGTGCAAGGAGAATTGTCTGTCAGGCACCAAAAAATGATTGAAATGCTTCTTGGTGGATTTCTCTCTGAATTTTATTGGGTAAATGGGAAGCATCATATTTATATCAGAGAAGAGTGCAAAGGGCTTCTTCCTGATGATGATAGGTATAGTTGCTTGATTTATGAAATGAATAAAGTATCATCGGATGAAGAACGTATAAACTCTTACGGTAAGGAATACTTTTTTAATCTTGGAGATAGATTTGAACGTAAATTAAAAATAGGATTATGAGCAAAAAAACAAATGGTATTCAGGTAGGTAACTTTATTGTTACGAGGGATAATGGTAGTGAACATGACTGGATCAGTATTAAGGCAGTGTCAGGTTTTTGGAGTATGCGTTTTCGGGATGATAACGGAATGTTTTCCCGGATTCGGGAGTTAACCAACAATAAGGAACTTCGTGAATATTTGGAAACATGGATCAAAGTATGTTTCCTTATTAGTAATGCAACCCCTGACGTTAAGTTTATGGAAGAGTTTTTTAAAAGCTATTCTGATCTTACCGAACGGCTACGAGGCTTGCAGCAACCAGTATCACCGGAAGATGATGCCAAGATACTGGAAGAAGAGAGAAACATGAATAGTATCAAGGAAGGTATTAAGGAGGAACATAAAAATGAGGGTACCGACTGATAAGGAAATTGAAGAGGCCAAAGAATACCTCCGTCAACGTCTGGATGCGGAGCTATCCATGCGTACCAATCTTCAAATTGTAATGATCGAGGCGGCAAAGCAAATTATAGATATTTCATACCGGTACAAGATCAGCCCTGAACTATTCCGTTTTTCAGCAAACAGACAGTTGCAGGAGGAAGTGGATGCCATTATTTTATCCCTTCTTGAAATAATTGAAGACTATACTTATACTTTGGCAGTAGCGACACATGAGGATAATAAGGATGCAATCATAACATGTATAACGCGAGAATCATACGGCAAAACCTTCACGCAACGCGCAAGAGAATATGTTGACCGGTTTTCAAAGGAGGTTGAAACGGCCATTGCCGCTGGATTACTACTGAACCTTTCCAAAGACAAACTACTTTCATCTATCAGGCAGTCGGTAAAAACGCCATTGCTTAATGAGCATGTACAGAGAGCTATTTCAAAGGGTTATCCGATTATTTCAAGACTCGGTGTTCAGGAGTCTTTTGGAGTAGGACGTACTGTAAGCTCTTGGACTGCACTGTCAGATTTGACGGAGTATGCTGTGGCAGAGGGTTGGATGAAGCATTGGGAATTGCAGGCTAAAGCCTGTGGAGCCGTAGGGTTCTTTGTCATGCGTGGCAGCTCCTATCCTTGTAACATTTGTGACGATGAAGTCGGATTTCATGTGGAATGGGACAAATTACCACCGTATCACGGTCATTGTAAATGCTTTGCCGTTCCCGTATCAGCAATATAATTATTTAACATACTAAATATCAGAATATTATGTTTGGATTATCATTAATCAGCACAAAGAAACTCAATCATCTTGCATCAGAATGCAGCAAACTGGCTATTGCCAATGTTGAACTTTCAAAACAAAATGCGACACAATCCAAAACTATTATGGAACTTACTGGAGAAGTCCGGGTGCTAAACTCTAAAATCCTTCTGAATGAAAGTATCAATGATGATCTGCAAAAGAAGCTTAACCGGAAATATCCTCGAAAGCCTTATAATAAAAAATTGTATCGAAAGTAGTGTCATATTCAATTCATTCATTACATTTGCAATGTAGAAGTTGACTTGTTATAACACAAGCTTATCAACCAAGTTGTTGAAAAAGTAAAGCCTCTGTCTATTTTATGTAGGCAGAGGCGGCTTTTTCCGATGTATAGTTACATTGGATTCGGAGCGCGGAGTACGAGATTGCTTTCGCGCTCCGCGTTTTGGTACAGATCATTTTGCATTACCCTCTTTACTTTCATTTTTCTTGATTTTCAGTTGATATAGCAAGTCAGCTTGTTGCTGTTCCTTATATTCACGCATGATACGATCCCATTCATTGTTTTTCCCATAACCGGATTCTTCCGAGCCGGTTTCTTTTGATAAAATACCGGCACCGACTAATTGTACCAAGTTCGATACCAATTCGGCTGCATTTTGGTGGACGTATGGAACTGCCCACGAAAAGATTTTCAAATTGAGGAATTTGGTAAGTTGGCCTTTTTCTGTTCCATATCCGTGCAGGAACAGCTGTTTCATTTTGTCTATTGATTCGTCAAATTCCTTGCAGTCAATCATGGCTTTTTCCAAAGATGGTGAATAGATCAGCTTGATAGCAACACCCGGCAAATCTCCTGACTTTACTTCGGGAGGCATGACAACAAAACTCCCCATAAAAATCATTTTAAGTAATGTATTAATTTGAAGTTCAAATGATTGCGATGCTTCGGGACGATTCATAAAGCCTGCATCATCATCCTTCCCCATAGTGATAGCTTTTACCGCACCATACATATCTCCCTGAATCTCAACATCTTCACCTTTAAGTAACATGATCGGAAATGCGTATGCCATATTGTTTTGACACAAATGGGAAATAGCCAGTTCGTACTTGTCGATATTATCTTGTGAAAAGCTCCAGCAGGCACCGTGTTTGTCCCGATAATATACAACCGGACATTCGGCAAATCCATGATCGCGTTCTTCCACTAATGTATATCCTTCAATACCGAAATACTGTTTCACTTTGTTTATTGCTCCGACTATTCCCCTTTTATCCTGACGGTAACGGTACATTTTTTTATTGTCCCACACTTCCACCCAAGAAATGAGTTCCTTTCCCTCTTCGTCATAGTCGCTGTATCGCCGGGCAAACAGTGTCATTTGACCGGTTATGGAGTCGTAGTGAGGATAAAGAGTGTCACCATCAAAATAGGAGAGATTCTTGGTGAACACCTTGCCTTCATTCATATAAAATACGATTGCTGCATCTCCCGTTATTTTTACACTTTTGGCATATTCGTAAAATGCAATCTCCATATTCTTATCCAGCCACCCTTTTTGAAATTCGAGAAATATTTCCCGTGAACTTTCATCGACTTTGGTATCGGTCAGCTCATGATGAATGTCATTGCCACATAGATGTACAAGCTGTTGAATGGTGATTATCATCTGAAAGGGAAAAGAGGCACGGAACACTTTTTCTCGGAAGAACCGTTTCTTTTCTTCGTCATATTTCAGTCTATCCGGGTAAAACAATTCCGAATTGATCTTGTGCCCTGAAGGATAAAACTCACGGATAAAATCAGCCTGCGAAATGAGCTGCCATGTCAGCCTATCACTATTGTTTGTGAACGATGCGTTTCTTAAATCGCTCGTAATCCTGCCTTGCAAGTAACCTTCGGGAGTAACCCTTGCAAAAGGCTTTTTTGTAAGAATCTCTGCTATCATATTAATCCTAAACCTTTTATGTGTTTGCGTTTATGTTTAATTTCAAAAATCATTCGCATAAGCAATGCTTCTATGAAGTCGGGAGAATGGCCCACTAATTTTTTCATTATGATCTTCTTGATAATAGTCCAGCCTTTCTCTTCACTGTCTTCATCCTTTCGTATCGCTTTCCTTTCCTTGTCGAGAATCTGTCTAAGAGGAACTTTTTCAAACCCTTTGCCGGAGAACTTGCGTTCAAGAAGAGTCGGTTCAATAGAAACCTCCCGGTTGATAATTTTTTGTGCGAACAGATATGCCGCTTGTGATTTTAAATTCGCATAGATGTATTTGAATTTCTCTTCCACGGCTTCTTTGTTGTTGAATGGGATTGCATTCGGGAAAAAGCCTTTGAATATTTGTCCGAGTCCGTTAAGGTCATAGGTGAAGCATTCTTCTCTTACATGCCATTCTTCCAGCATCGCTTTTACGGTATCGACTGTTTTCTTGCTGTCAAGTTTGCAAACAAATATGTCTCTTATATGCCATCCTTCCCACAGCCACATGACAAGACTGTCGCCACCCTCAAATGCCGCATCACATGATACCCGGCGTATTCCATCACCTATCTGCATGGAATTGCGGTATAAGGCTTCCATGTGAGTCAGCTTTATTATATCATCTCCGGCAGCTTTGTATTTCCAGTTACCGTCAAGATCGCGTGCGCGTTGTTCGTCTGACTGGTTGACAAGGTTAGCCAAATAGGTCGGATCAGAAGACATCAGTTTTACATTATCGGAAAGTTTTGCTTCAATAAAAGTAACCGACTTGATAAACAGTTCTTGTGGTGTGCCATATTGCTCATACTCCGGCTTCCAGTAGGCGTGTATAATATCCTTGCATTGCTCATATACTTCCTCACGGGTATCTCCCCAATATATACCTGAAACATTGTCCCCGTCCATAAAACAATACCGGACTCTGCCATCACGTTCCGGGATTGGAAGACCATCTTCTCCGATCCACCAGTCAATGAATTTTGCAACCCAGCTGTCAGGATCAGGGTTACATGTTCCGATAAAGCGGTTACGGATATGAAAGGCGTTACGGTTACAAGTGATAAGGTATTTGAATTTGAGATATTCCATGTGGGTTATTTCATCCACACCTATATATGCGAACTGTTTACCTTGAAAACGCTTTTTGAAATCGTCAAGTGTGTCAGCATGATAGCTGAATTTTAAAAATCCACCTTTATAGAAATTCCAGCGCATGTCGTTTTTGGACTTGTTGTATTCCCCAAAATCATCATATAAGGTGGATGATGTTTCTACCATATCAGAGAGATCGTCTATCTCATGCCGGAGAAGCACAGAACGGAAGTTTTTATTTTTTATATCTTTCAATGTTTCCATAAGAAGAGTAAAAGTTTTACTTCCTCCACGGCATCCCCCACAGATGGTAATATCAGCCGGGGTGGAGAGCATGTTTTCCTGCCCTCCACCTTGTGCGATTATCTTATTCGGATTAGGAATTTTCCTATCCGCGTCCCTTAACATTTGGATATATTCATAATCAAGCACCAAACTGGCATTAACCGTTTTTATTCCACTATATTTCTCCATAAAAAGAAAACCGATCCTCACATTACACATGTGGAGACCGGCCTATAAGCTCTGATTCTAATATTGCAGTACAAAAATACGCATAAAGAGTATTATTTTCTACATTTTAATAGAAAATAATATCAAAAATGTTTTGAGAAAAGAAATCCAGTACATATATTTGCAACGAAAACATGGAGTATGATAAAAATTAGTGCGGATAAAGATGCAGATCAAAGGGAAATATACAACAAGATAGTTTTATGTCCGATATGCGGTCAGAAACTAACTGATATAAGCTATGTCAATGGTGTTGTTATATTGAGAGTGAAGTGTCGTAGATGCAAGAACTACATAAATGTGGATATTGTGGGTACAAAGTAGTTTTCAGGATAATATCGCGGAGTGGAGCAGCTGGTAGCTCGTTGGGATCATAGCCCAAAGGTCATTCGTTCGAGTCGAATCTCCGCAACAATAGTTGGAGTTGCCGCATTGTTTCTCCCTTCGATGTGGCGTATGGGGATAAAGGGAGAATATGGAAAGATGGCAGACGTGGTGTATGCGCCGGACTGAAAATCCGGTTAAGGTGATTCGATTTCATCTCTTTCCACAAAACCTATACGGTGTGGTTCAATTCCCACAGGTACGCTGAAATGGGGTATCGCAGGTTAGGTGAGTATAGGTATATTGTCCGGTTAGCTCAATTGGTAGAGCAATACACTGTTAATGTAAAGGTCGGTAGTTCGATTCTATCACCGGGCGCAATGAAGCGGAGATAGTTCAGTTGGAAGAACGTCAGATTCCAAACCTGATTGTCGGGGGTTCGAGTCCTTCTCTTCGCGCATATTGAGATATGGTGTAATGGCAACACAGCAGATTTTGGTTCTGCTATTCAAGGTTCAAATCCTTGTATCTCAACAAATGGCGTATTCGACTAACGGTTAGGTCGTCACCTTTTCACGGTGGAAACCAGAGTTCGATTCTCTGATACGCTACACAGAATGAATAACGTCCGAAATACAAGGGAAATGCGGTGGTTTCACCGAGACATCTTGTAGGTCGCATATTGGAAGTATGGGTGAGTGAACGATACCACCTCTTTGCTAAAGAGGCAAGCTGAAAGGCTTCGGAGGTTTGAATCCTTCTGCTTCCGCAAAACGGGTAGTTACCGAAGTGGCAAACGGGATAGACTGTAAATCTATTGGCTTTCGTCTTCATTGGTTCGAGTCCAATACTGCCCACTATTAAATGGAAAATAAGACCAAAGAGTCAGATTGATGCAAAAAGCATTGTCTGACTCTTTTTTTATTCAACATAAACACAAAATAAACACGATGGAACAAGAAAAAATCTTATCCACATTAAGTGAGAAACTTGGAGAAACCAGTTTTTCACCGCAGACATTACAGACGTATGTAGAACTTAATCCCATAGCCGAAGGTTCGGAGCCTGACGAGGCTTATTGGAACAAGGCTGTGAATTTTCTGAAAGGGATGCAAGGACAGTACAACCATGATGTCGCAACCAGAGTTGAGGACTTTAAGAAAAACTATAAGCCCCAACCGACTCCCCCGACACCTCCAACTCCACCGGTACCACCGAAAAACGATGATGAACTGGAGAAGAAACTGAAAGAACTGGAAGCACGTTTAGACGCGGAAGACAGCAAAAAGGTTCAAGCTGATTTGTTGAAGAAGGTTACGGCTGCAATGAAGGCCAAACAAGCGAATGATGATTATGTGTTGAGCAAGACCTTACAAGGGGTAACTTTCGATACCAAGAAAACTGTGGATGAACTGGTTACTGAATTTCTGCCGAAATATGATGCAGAATATAAGGCGTGCAGGGGTTATGGCACCGCCCCAAGAACTTCTGACGGTTCAGGTGGAACACAACACAATGCAGCCAGCAGATACTTTGAACGTAAAGGCAAGAAGGAAGGCTGGAAGAAGAATTGAAATTATTAACTCTAAAACAATAAATGTATGGGAACAATGGGTAACACGTTTGATGTGAACACCGTGAAATACGGACATGCCCGTAAAGTGTGGCGTGAAATCCGTCACCGTTATCCGGGCGGTGGTATGGTGAGCAACATTTCCGATTGGGTTGCGGTTGGCAAGATTCCTGCCGGTACAGCTGTGAAGTTTGATCTTTCAGGTAAGACATTCACCGCTTATACGGATGCACAGATCAAGGCGGCTGAATCAGATATTACCACTCTTGGCATTAATGGTTATTTGCAAGAAGATATTCTTGTAGCCAGTGGCAACACAAAGGCCAGTGGGACAGTAGTCTATGCCGGAGAGATTTATCAGTACATGTTTGACGAAGAAGTGGTCGCTATCCTGCAAAAGATTACTACACTTCCTCAAATTGTATGGGTGCAGTAAAAGAATTTGAAAACAACATTTAAAATACGACAATTGTATGAATACACTTCCTATTGATTTGTACAAGGTTATCGAGTATGGGCTTGGTGGGGACACTTGGCAAGAATTTATTGACCGTTACAAGGAGAAGTATGACCTACTTCAAATTGATGGTTTTGAATTTGAAGCAACCAAGTTGGATTATACTTTCTCCCAGCTTATTACGAGCCTCGGCGTGAAAACGCTGCCAGCTTACGTTGATCCGGAAAGTCCGGGTTATGAAGCTGCATTGGGAGAACTCGAAGGAAGGACGGGTAATATCCCGACTCAAAAGAAGTTCTACCGTTTGAACCGTGTGACTGTGAGACAACAATTGCAGCTGTTGCAACGGGTAGGCATGTCCGCATTGACGGAAGAGATGCAGAATGTGTTCTTGGGCTTGCTTGATGAAAGTGCTGACGGTCTTATCGGATCGTACTACAATGCGCTTACTCACCAGCGAATGAGAATTGTTTCCACGGGTAAGTTCACTATTGATACTGATAACAACCCACGTGGTTTGAAGGGTATCACTATTGACTTTAATATCCCTGAAAACCATTATCAAGTATTGGCCGGCACAAGCCGCTGGTGGACTAAGGATGAACATATTCCGGCAAATCAA
Organism: Bacteroides intestinalis; assembly: GCF_003464595.1. GTDB lineage: Bacteria > Bacteroidota > Bacteroidia > Bacteroidales > Bacteroidaceae > Bacteroides > Bacteroides intestinalis_A. Next base: position 141,714 of record NZ_QRZF01000009.1, on the reverse strand, counting down.
GGCTCTGCCTCTGATCCGATTATGGATGTAAAGAACAGAGTGAAAGAGATTCGCCGCAAATATCATTATTTGGGCAAGATCAGGATGGAGCTGGCGCAGGACTTATGGGATGATTTAATGACTCATACCACGGTTCTTAAACGTATCGGCCATTCCCTCTATCCGACTGTGACGGATGATAGTACGGTTATTGCCAATGCACAGAATGAAGATGAAGACCGCCTGAAAGCCATTTTCAAGAAACTGGTTAAGGTGGATGAAATCGTGCCACGTGACAGCTATGCTTTTGTTGACAAGCCCGGTAAGGATGCGGACGGACAACCTGATCTTATCACTGAACAAGTGGAGAACTTCAAGGCCACCAATATTGCCTTTATACCAGTAGGTCAGATCGGTACTATTCAAGGTGTGGAGCCTTTGACTTTGGGATATGAGGCAAACAAGGTTGCTTCTTATGACGGTGGACGCTTGAAACTGACACAGAGAGCCAATCCTGAAACACATTCAATCTATATTGAAAGTGAAGCCGCCCAAATGTGTGTGCCGAGAATGCCACAGTATATGTTCATCTCTACTGTAACTGTGTAATTCTTAAATTCATGCAAGAATGAATGAGGAACTTTCTCATACGGAAGATATGACCATTGAGGACTTTTTGAGTGGCGCAACTGCTTATGAAATAGCGGACAACGCCCTCAAAAGGGTTCTTGTCAAGCGGAAAATCGCTTTTGGAACAATGGTAAGTGAACTGACCGAAAGGCAGCTTGATCTTGCCACTGCCGATATTTACATGTGGTGTGCAAGCACTCCAAGCAGTAAGAATGATACCGAAGACAGTGACGGGGGATGGAAGCATAAGGAAGGTGGTTGGCAGACCAGTGCATACGACAAGCGGCAACTCCGTGAAATGGCGAAAGAACTGTATGAGAAATGGGATGAAGAAGTTGTAAAGGGCACTAAAATCAGAATAGTCAATTTTTGAGTATGAAAGTAAATAATCCACGGCATCCGCACAAATGTACTGTTTACCGAATTATAGGTGAGGATTCTTTCAGTGATGGTGAGAAGGTGATCTTGTATGAAGGTATATGCCGAAAGGAAGGTAGTACAAATTTGCGGACATTCAAAACCGATAATGTGATAAAGAGCGATTATCTGTTGAGCCTTCCCGGAATTGTTGAAGGAATATTGGCCGGTGATCTGATAGATGTCACGGACAGACAAGGCACTTTCACTCAATGTATGGTTACTGATAGCTATGCCGGAAATTTGGGAACAACTGTGTATTTCAATCTTGCAAAAAATTAACGCATGGATAACCGGAGCAATGAAGTATTGTTTGATGAAGGAATAAGGAAGGCAAAGGAGCTTGTTTCAGGATATATCTTTGATGTCTTGACTAAATGCTGTGAAGAACTTATCCAAGATGCACTTGATAACAAGTCAGGCTTTCGGAATCTTACGGGTAATACAATAACCAGTTATGCGTGCGGATTATTCATGGACGGTAGATTTTCCTATTTCGTTTGTAGTGGAGATTCAATGAAACAACCGGTGAGAGTAAAGCTGACTAAAGGTGAAACATTTGTAGGTGTCAGTTATGATAATCAGAACAGACGTTTTACTGGAACAATAGAAACTGATAAAGGTTATGGCGAAGCATTCTCCTTTGATTTCTTGAAAAGATATAAGTCGGAATCACGTAAAGGATTTGAGATAGTAATGTGCACGGGTACTGAATATTCAACCTATTTGGAGAATGTGTTGAATGCAGATGTTCTGACCGGAACATTTCAAAGGGCACAAAATACATTATTCAAGAACTTTAAACCAATGAAATGATGGGACGGACAGTTTATAGACGTATGGATATATTAAAACAAATCGCTGATGCAGTAACCGGCATTGGTGAAAAGGTTTTCATAACAGATCGTCCGGCTGCTGAACAAAAGGCGATGAAGGACTTTGTTGTTATCCGGTTGCCACAAACTATCCAAGATAAAGGAAGTACCTACCAAGACACTTACTGTCAGATAAACGTTTTTGCGCATGATCGCTCAAACGGTATTGAGAATACAGTCCGTTTGGATGAAATGCAAATGGAAGTGGTTTCAAAATTTCCAATAGTGACGGAATTGTTTTCAGCTGTAAGTCCACGATTGCTTCCCGGAGGAAATGACGGACTCGGTTTTCATTCCTTAATAATACAAGCGAAGCTAATAATAAACAAATGACACAAACTTAAAAAGATACGATTATGGCAGAGATTTCTATTACTACCAAACTGGAAGAGTTAAAGGTGCTCTTTAATCAGATGAAGGAGGTTTATTATGTGTCCAAAGTCAATAGTGACCTCGCAACTTTAGCGGCTTTTGATATGGAGCTGCCGGTACTCTCTGACGGAGTTACATTTGATACCGGAGCTGCCGATGTTTCCAAGATCAAGTTGACAACCGGAGCAACTTGGACTTCTATTGCTAATGCTGGAGATTCCGATATTCAGTTTCAAGTACCTTCCGTGGCAGGAAAGATCAATGACTTGTTACTGAACAAGAAAGCGGAAACGGTGACTATGACTGCTACCATTGATGGTGAGACTTATGAAGGTGAAGGTTACAATATCGAACCGAAGAAAGTAATCGGAGGACTCTTCATGCGTAGTGAAGACCGTCAAACAGCCTTGTTCTTACCGAATGTTGAGGGGTATAGCAACTTCGTCAGCGAGCAGGATAAGCCGGGGTACTTTAATGTATCTGTTTCTCCGTTGAATGATGCTAAGGGTGCCTCTATTTACATTTTACGTAAAAAAGTGTCCGAATAAAAAACTTAGGATATAACACTTTGCAAAATTCATATCAGCGAAAAGGTGGTGAGCTACTTGATACCGGCCACCACCTTTTTTCGTATAAAACACGATAAAATATGACAAAGAAGAATGACATAACACTTCCTACACCGGAGGATGAAAGGCTATTGAATGATGTGTTGGAAGACAGTGTGGACTATGTGGAAGTCCGAGGAAAGAAATATGGTATTTCATGGCTGAAAAGAGGGACTATACGCAAATTCACCAGTACCATGCAGAAATCGGGAAATGATGATAAGATCAGTTGCCAATGTGCAGCCGCTATCATTTTGAACGGATATTGGAAGATCAAGTTCTTCTATCCTTTCTTGTGGCGATGGTTCTTTTATATCAAACAATATGGAGATCATGAGCTGATGAAGGTTATAGCCGTCGGCAAAAAAAAAATTCCAGTGGAAGACTACTTGACTGCTACCATATATCTGACCGCGATGAAGGACACGATGATGACAATGACAAAAGAGGAAGCAGAGCATATCCTTCACGAACCAGCTACGGACAAACGTGGGAAATAGGCAAGTCCTATCCGTGGCTGACAGAGCCTTTGAGAGTATTTGGGATTCCAATAAGCAAGCCCTTGTTTGGTATTTATTGGGTACTTACAAATGCACAAATTGAACTATTGGCAATGGATGTGTCTATTGTGGTTACAGATTGTGACAAGGACAACAAGGAAAAGAAGCACGATACGAAGAACTTCAAATCCCCTTCCGTAAGCGAAATAGAGGATGCTGCCAAACGCTGGAAAGATAAGTATGGCAATGGAGAAACAGCAATTAACATTAATGATTATAAGTAACACAAACACAATAATATATGGCTGATCTCGGTAATTTATATTTTGATATACTGTTCCGTGATAAGACAGCGGAACAACGTAAAAAATTGAAAGCGGAAATCACCAAAGACTTGCAGGCAAAACTTGATGTGGGTTTTGACAAGAAGAAGTTGGTTGGCGATATGAAGACTTTGCTTCAAAGTGAGAAGTTTAAGATCAATGTGGTAGTGGATAAGGCCAGTACCACACAAGCTGTCCGTGCCGCCTTGCAAGCCGCCGGGTTGAATACAAACTTTACAGCAAGTGATTTACGCGCCGCCAAAGCCGCAGCCATTCAAACCAAAGCGGAGGCTTCTGCCGCAGCTGCACGTGAGCTTGCGCGACAAAGAGCCGCCCGTGCCGCCAAAGCGGAACTGGATTTGGCTAATGCCCGTGAGAGATCAGCCAATGCAGCAAGGCGGCACATGACAGCCACTCTCAATATGAATGGAGCAATGAACAGCCAGTTGAGTATTGTCGGACAATTAAGAAATGATTTTTTGGGGCTATACTCCATTTATGCGGCACAAAATTTCTTACGTGCAGTGGTTGATATTGGTGGTGAGTTGGAGAATCAGAAAATTGCAATGGCCTCTATCTTGCAAGATGAAGGCAAAGCTACAACCATATTCAATCAGATTAAGAAACTGGCTGTTGCTTCTCCGTTCGGGGTTATGGACTTGAATCAGTATGCCAAACAACTTTCCGCGTATTCTATACCATACAATGAATTGTATGATACCATGAAAAGGCTGGCTGATATATCAGCCGGTGTAGGTGTTGATATGGGACGTATCATATTGGCCTACGGTCAGATAAAGGCTGCTAAATTCTTGAAAGGAACGGAATTACGACAATTGACGGAAGCGAACATTCCTATGGTGGATAAACTGGCCGAGCGATTCAGTAAGTTGGAAGGCCGCATTGTCAGTGCCGGTGAAGTGCTTGATATGATCTCGAAAAAGAAGGTTACGTTTGAGGATGTAAAAGATGTTCTTTGGGAACTTACGGATGATGGTGGTATGTTTAATAACATGCAGGAAGTTCTTTCAGAATCAGTTAAGTCCAAATGGAAGAACTTGGCTGATGCGATTGACATTATGCTTGGTGATATTGCGGAGTCAACGGGTAGTACATTGAAATGGACTGCCGAAAGCCTTACCACCCTTGCACAAAATTGGAAAGAAGTTGTACCGGCTATCGAAGCTGCCGTTGGAGCCTTTGGAGTATATAAGGTAGCTACATTTGGCGCAAACCGCTTGATTGGGAATGAAAGTGCGGCTCTTATAAAAAGTACGCTTGCTGCCAAGCAAAAGGCAGCAGCCAATCTTGTTGTCGCATCCAGTTATCGTACACTTACTAATGCGGAAAAAGGACTTATAGCTTCAAGTAATACTATGACAACCGCAGATTGGAAAGCGTTGGCAAGTAGTGGAGCTTTAACTAAGGAGTATGCCTTGCGGTTAATGGCACTTGGAAAATTGAAATCAGGACAAGCCGGTCATATTGTGCAGGTACTTGGTATATCTCGTGCTGAAATGTCGGCTGCACTTTCAACAAGTAAATGGCGTGTAGCCATGATCTCATTGGGTTATGGTATAAAACAAGTAGGAGTTGCATTAAAAGGTTTGCTTTTTAATCCATACATGCTTTTGTTTACTGGGCTTACTGCCATTGCTGAATTATGGTATAAGTCCGGGCAAAAGGCTGACGAAATGAACGAGCGTATTTCCGAGCTGACAACAAGAGCACAAGACGGTTTCAAGAATTTAACGAAAGAAGCTCAAAAATTTGCTGATGTTGATCCTTTTAAGGCGAATGATGCCTCACTGATTTCTTCCATTGAAGAAATGAAAACAGCATTAAAGGATTATTCTCCAGTTTGGGCAAACACTTTTAATGAAACGTTTAAGACTGATGATGAAGGAAATACGGTTAAAAGCCTTGCAGAACAATATATATTGCTTCGGAATGCTTTGAATGATACAAAAGAGGCTTATAGATTGTTGAATGCCATAAAAGGTACGTCTGAACATGCCAATGAAGCGACTGACGGTTATTTTGATGACAGTTTTCTTGAAAATATCAATGACTACATTGATGCGGAGGAACGGGTAAACAAAATTATTGGCCGCATGTCAGGCAGCTATATCGAGTATTCCACCGCCATGCAGAAAGTTATAGCCAAACATGGTGATTTTGCCAAAGCCGCTTCGGGTAAACCGCTGAAAGAACAGCTATCCATTCTCAAAGAATACCCCAAAGCATTGGCCAGCCTGAATAATGAGTTGCCTTTCACTGGAGGATATAGAGATGATATTTTTCAATTGCGGAAAGCGTGGAAAAACTCTAAGCGTATTTATATGGAAGATGTATTGCCGGATATGAAGGACTTCCTATCTGGGTACAAGTCGAGGCTGAAAGCTGCCGGCTGGGATTTGGAGAATTTGAGTGATGCGCAGAAAATAGCTATCGGTTTGGATATAAGTTCTTTCTTTGATACGTTCGAGAAGATGCCGAAATATATGCGAGACTTCTTTAACGAGAAGACTCTTGAAGAAGAGTTCAATATCAAGATTAATGCTGAATATACAGAAGCCAGTCAAAGTTTTTCTGATTTGCAGAAAAAGTTCAATGAAGCCACAGATGGGCAATTTGAAGCCCAAATAAAGGTTTCCACAGATTCAGAGAAAATCATTGAAGGAATACAAAAAGGATACAAGGAAGCTAAAGAGACAACAAATCAATTGAAGCCGGTATTGATTAAAGCCGGAATAGATTTGTCAGGTATTGGAGCTATTGACTTGTCAAAACTTCCCGACTGGCAGAAGCAAATTGTATCAGATTATAAAAAGGCTTTCGACACAATGCAAGCCGGTGAGAAAGGAGCTAAAGAAATCGGTTTTTCTCTCACTGATCCAAATAAGGATAAGAGCAAAAAGGATGCCTTTGCCGAAAGATTGAAAGAACGGGTAAACTTACTAAAGGAGGCATATTCTGAATATAAGAAGTGGACTGACATTGTTGGAAAGGGAGAAGCTGCCAGCAAGGTTAAAGAATCGGGTATTTTTGATTCCTTATTTAAAGGTAAAGAACCGGTGAATATTGTAAATTATCGGGATGAATTGAATAAGATTCTTAACCAGCTTGACGATAAGACCGAAGAGCGTAGGGAATTGAAAGTCTCTATACGGAAAGTGCTTTTGGATATTGATGCCAACGCTATGAAAGAAGCTTCGGATAAGGCCACAAAGGAACTTGAAAGGTACGTGTCTGATGTTTCAAAGAAATGGGATATATACAAGCAGCTTATCAATGCCGGTGCAAGTAAGAAGGATGCTTCAACTTATGCTTTTGGTTTTTTGACTGATTATGAGAATGAAGCGCAATATTTAATAGATACAGTACAAAAGAAACTCAAAGAAAAGGCTGTTGATCTTCCATTCACTTTGAGTGACGATGAAGCAGAAAGTATATTAGGAGGTAAAGACAGCCCATTATATAAGCAATTTTTTAAGGTGTGGAAGGATGCTAAAGAGGCATTTGAGAAAGATAAGGTAAGTATTGCACTTGATGATACAAAGGTTATTGCCAATGCAAGATCAACGATAGAAAAGATACGAATATTAAGTGAACAGTACGCATCAAAGACTGGATTAAGTGTCGGAAAAAATGGGGAGTTGGTTGGTGATACGTCAGGTCTAAACAATGTTCAGAAGGCTTATCTTGATGAATATAATAAGAAGCTGATTGAATTAAAATCGACCTTATTACAATTGTTACCTGAATGGGAGAAAATATTTGGAGATAAAGAGCAACGTTCATTCTCTGATTTGAAAGAGGCTGAACGTATCGCAAGGGAAATCAAGAATAATGCAAAGGTTTCCTATGATAGCGATGGAAAGCCCAATGGATTTACTTCTTTTTTTACGAAAGATGATGGTAGTATTGAAAATGTTAAGGGTGCTTATTCTTTGTTGGATAAATTGATAAAAGCCATCCCCCAGTTGCAAGATGCACAGTTGGCTGTAAATCCATTCAAAACCTTAGCGAAGAATGTAAAAGAACTTTTTACTTCTGAAAAAGACAGCGACAAACTGGAAAAGAAAATCGGACGGTTGGGAGAAAGTGCCGCTGAAAGTGCTGATCTTGTCGGCAATTTTGCAGGACAGATGTCTTCCATGTTCGATGCTTTGGGCAATGAGGGTATGGCCGACACGATGGGTAATGTGCAGGATGCCATGTCTTCTATAAGCAATATCGGGCAGGGATTCGCCAAAGGTGGAATCGTTGGTGGTATTGCTGCCGCTGCTGGTGAAGCTGTAAATTGGATTGGGAAGATAGCACAAGCGCATGATAAGAAACTCGATAAGGCTATTGAAAAGAGTAAACTTCGTGCTCAACAGTTGCAATATATATACGAACAAATTGACGGTATTCTTGAACGTTTTTTGGGCAGTGGCACGGAACTAAAACTTGTAGATGCAGAAAATGACCGTACCCGGTTGAATCAATTAAATAATCAGATTGGGGCAATACGCAATAAGGGAAAGATCAACATCTTCGATTTGATGTCTTTGCAGAAATATAAGCAGGAAGCGGAAAAACTTCAAAAACGTGTTTCGGCATACGATGAAGGTGGTGCATACGGGTATCAACGTGCCTTGATGCAAGAACAACTTTCAGAATTGGAGAAACAACGGCAAGCCGAAATTGACAAGAAGAAGACGGATGATAGCAAAGTGGCTGATTATGAGAATCAGATTGCGGAGATGAAACAGCAAATAAAGGATTTTGCCGAAGAAACGGCTGAATCTCTTTATGGCATTAATTTGAAAGACTGGGCTTCACAGCTGGGAGATGCCTTGTATGAGGCATGGCAGAAAGGCGAGGATGGTGCCGAAGCTTTCAAAAATAAGGTTGCCGACATTATGGGTGATGTTATGAACTCCATTCTCAAAATAAGTATTTTGGAACCGGCCATGCAACAGCTTCAAAAGATGCTTTTCGGTGAGGATGGAATGAGTGGTTATTTCGGCAAGGATTTCTCTCTTGACGAAAAGGAGTTGGAAAGTATTGCGGACTATCTAATGGGGGTAAGTGAGAAAACCGATGATTACTATTCCATGCTTGACAAACTGAATAACTATATGGAAAAGAAATATGGTATCAGTATGAAGGAAGAGGAAGAAGACAGTGGAAGTGGTTTATCTAAAGGCATACAGAATGTTACTGAAAATACCGCTAACCTTTTGGCTTCTTATATAAATGCAATCCGGGCTGACGTGAGTGTTAAACGGGAGTATGTGCGCAGATTGGTTGAAGAATTGTTCCCGGCCTATAATGTAATAGCACAAGCACAATTACAACAACTGACAATGATACAGATAAATACAGCAAAGAATGTGGAATTTGTGGAAGAAATCAGGGATATACTACATAGGAATATAAACGGTGTAAACAAGTTTAATATATGATTATGAACAGATTGAATAGTGAATTGAGAGGCCATGCCGTATCGTATGGCCTCTGCACACAATGGCAAGGTGACTGGCAAAACAATAAAAGCCAGCAAGAATTGATCGGAATGTATATACGGGGCATTGATTTTTGTATTGAACACGATTATCCGACGGTGGAATATATAAAAGGCAATTTTGACCGGAGTCTGCTTCATCAAAACCATATTTTTGTTGATGAACCAGTAATCGGAGGCGACAATGGTGTATATGTACTGAACGGTAAATGTTCAGGCAAACTTTCTTTCGGTAAATTTACAGTTGTTACTCTCCATTTGCGGCATGATAGTGAATTGACTCTTGAAGTGGAGGATTGTGCCAAAGTTTTTGTAAGTGTATATGATCGGGCTAAACTACATGTAAGGCAAAGCGATGTGGCTAAAGTTTATGTATATGTTCATGGTGGAAACTGTAAAGTTGAAACCGATGGCAATGTCATGGTAAGATATAAAATGAATGGGGATTAACATGTGTTTTGCAACATCCTTATTTATAGCCTTTTATATTCCTATATTATTTGAACGGTATCATAAATGACAATCAACATCTCGCCACAATACGGTAGATACGCGCATTATTTATATTATGTCTAAATTTTAGAGTAAATATAACTGTTTTTATTTACCGATTCTTACCGTTTGTTACTGATGTTTACCGAATTTATTTTATTGATTTTTAGGTTGTTGTATGGTGAAAATATCGTCTTTATATTTGCGCTGGAAACAATGTTGTAAGGTTCATTACGTGGTTGTCATGAACTGGAGTAAAATATTATAGGGCATTCTCTTTGAGGCAGACAACCACATTAAGCTTCATCGGGATTTGCCCTTTCTCTTTACTATTATGTCAAGCGTGACTATTATATTAAGGAGGGTTCAGTAGGTACGAGTAATGGCGTATTGGGGTTCGATTCCCTGCCTACTACAAGATCGGACAAAATAATTCCCCAAAAGCGGAGATGTCCGAGCCGCTGATGGGGAAAACATTAACTTTATAGTGCAAAGATATGGAAAATTTTAATCAGTTAATACCTATTGATGAGGGAAAAGGTAAAAAAAGAACAATGACCTCCTTACAGATTGCAGAAATTACGGGCAAAACTCATTCAAATGTAATGCGAGATATTCGCAATATCCTTGAACAACTGGAAGATAGACGACAATTCAGTTTTGAATTATCATCAAGACCTCAACCTATGCCAAACGGTGGAAGCAAAGAAGTGTCTTGTTACATTCTCACCAAAAAGGATTGTCTTCTTCTCGCAAGTGGTTATGATGCAAACTTACGAGCCAAAATTATTAATCGTTGGGAAGAACTTGAAGAAAACAAGCGTGAACTTTCCCGTAAAAGGGAGAAATCTTTGTTAAGTAAAATCTAAATTTATAATATGAAAACAAATCAAGAAATGGTGCGATACATTGATAGTTTTTCTGTGGTTCAGCGCACGAGTGATGGTTATTTTGACGGAACTGAATTGCTTCGGCAGTGGAATAATGTAGAAGGGAATCCGAGAAGGCAAATGAGTAAATTCTTAGAATCTGATAATACATCAGAGTTTTTGAAAGCTCTTGCAGAGGATGAAAGCCATAGAGCAAAAATGCTCATTGGTGAAAATCAACTACTTATAAAAGTTAAGGGTAGAAATACGAAAGAAGGCAAAACACCCGATAAAGTTTGGATGAATCCGCTTCTGTTTATCAAATTTGCTATGTGGATAAATCCGGCTTTTGAAGTCAAAGTATTACGGTTTGTGTACGATGAAATGATTCGCTATCGAAACGATGCCGGGGATGCTTACAAAGAACTTGGCTCTGCCGTTCAGAAGATAGTTCCTAAAGAGTTTATGCCGAAAGCAATGCAAAAGGTTGGGGAAGCATTGAATTGGGTTGTGTTTAACTCACATGAGAAAATGCTTCGCAACAAGCAGGGTGATGAAAGCAAACAACGCGAACTGTGGCAGCTTGAAAAGAAGGTGGCTGATTTAATCAACGAGGGATTCATTACCAACTTCGATAATTTAATATCATACCTTAGAAAACAATATTCAAAAAGGAACTATCCTGCCGTGTTCCAATTACAGCAAGAAAATACAAATTTTATCCACTATAAATAATAAATCAATATGGAATTAGTAGAATTTATGAGCAACAAAGAATGCGTTGTAGAAACATTCAAAGTAAATGGTCTTATTGCAAAAGACAATACGGTAACAGAGAAAGGTTTAATGGCTATACAGTTCTATTTAGATATGATAGAGCAAAAGAAGCCAGAATTAGAAAATTGTCAAACGGCTTATATGTCATGTAGTGAGGTGGAGGAATGGGAAAAGAAAAACGCTGCGGCTTCGGTAAGTTTTGACAGCGGAGGGGTAGTCGAGTTTCTCCCGATAGAAATGTTCTCAAAAGATGCTAAAATAGAAAAGGGAGGTGGCATAAAAGGTATGCTTATTTCAATGTGCGATTGCGCATGTGAAGATGAAATATCCGAAATAGTATCTTCAAATGATGAAATTCGTAAATTGAGAGATGCGCTTAACAAATATCTCGAAAGCTGAATACTTTTGGCTAAGAGTGGCAAAATGCACAAAATAAAATTGGGCTGACTTTGGAGCCAGCCTAATTATAATTTATACGCGAAAACATTAGCCAGATTATGTTAGCTCAATATTTAATGGTAGTCAGCGTTAAAAGACGTACTAATATCTTTATATTTAGAATATAATTTGATTTTATAGATATTATATGTTCCACGACCATTAAGTATAGACTTATCTACGCTTTTATTTGCGGATTTAAATATAAAATAATAATTACCATAAGGGATTGTAGTTTTATATTTTCCCGTATTGTCAATCGTACAACTATATTTTACTTTATTTGATTTGAGAATATCAACCAAACATATAGCTAATTCACCTTCTCTCCTAATTTGTTCTTCAGCGGAAATGTAAAAGTCATATTCTTTTAATTTGGCTATTGCTTGTTCTTGCCCAACAAGTTCTTTCCATTTGATGTATTGTAACAAAGATTCATACCCCATTTGTATAGAGTCATTTTTTAATTCAATATCTTGTTTGAAATATTTACATGGTATAATATATAATTTTGCACCAATATCGGCTTTCGTACCTGAACCATTGTCGTAAGTTACAAGCCCATTTACAGATGAATAACTAATCTGTTTGTTCTGCGAATAGGAAGTAAAACACATAATAGTATAAAGCAAAAAGAATAATATATTTTTTTTCATTTCTTATGTAATTTATTTAATAAATATTTTATGTCATTCTTGAATCTTTTTATATTAAAACGATTTTCGGGAAAATCGACATAGAAGAAAAATAGCAATGTTGAAAATGGTAGTATGACTACATAAAATATAATCCAATGCCACCCAGTAACACTAAAGCAGATCAGAAGAATCACTACTATCCAAACTAAAACTCCTAACATATAATAACCTCTTTTATAATTAAATACAAAAGTATTAATAAATAAAATTATGACAAATGATATTTTTTATGTTTTTCAACATACACGTGGAAGCAAGTTAGGGGTTGAGTATAATAATCTACTAAAAAATACTTTTATGGTATTATTTTCTATGATTATATAGAAAATACAATTATATTTGCGTTGAAATAAGATTAAAGTATAAGGCCATAGAGCTTGTTGTGGAGACTAAATATCTCTGCGGCAAGCTCTTTTTTTATATGTGTATATGAACGAACCGTATTCTATTTTGATGCAGAAAACTACCGAGAATGCTCCGGTCAAAGACAGCTTGGTGCATTTTGGAATTGTGTGCACTGAATTTCCGTTCAAGCCGGGTGGGGAAACGAAAGATTTACCCAAACGGGATTGGCCGGATGAAGACGGTGAAGATACTTACATACCCGATAAGCTGCTATTAAAGGCATACGACTTGGAAGCCGAGATGTGTTATAAGGGGGATTTGGGTACTGCATACGATAAAATTATGGCCTTTCAAAACTATCTCACGGGGGAGAATGGTGACGGTGCCACCTTGAAAATGTATAACTCGCACACGGGTATCGGGCGACAAGGACTTTACTTACTGGAGGTTGGAGATTTTGAATTTAACAAGTCCAATATGGATGAAGTCTTGACCTTCCCGGTAAAATTTAGAGTAACTGATCCTCGAACTCAAATAATCCCCTCGTATAGTGTTGCGGAACCGACAAAGATAGTTGCATTGGTTGAAAAAGTATAGCTGTATGGCATGGAAGGTTTATGATAAAACTGGCAATACGGTACGTTGTACGCTGAAAAGTTTGGAGTATAATGGTACATGGATGGGTGCATGTTTTGTGACAAGCACTCTGAAAAGTGCCGTGCCCATTCTTTTTGAGATAGGTGACTATGTTATGTACCGTGGCGAGAAGTTTGAGATAAACTATGATCCTACGGCATTAAAAAAGGCGGCAAGAAAAACTTCGGGAGAAGCGTTTGTTTATGATAACATAAAGTTTAACTGGCCGGGAGATGAATTGACGCGATGTGATTTTCTTGATTATGTGAAAAGTGATAATCAGATACACTTCACTTCTTTGCCAAAGTTCAGTTTCTTCGCTTCGTCTATACAAGATTTGGCAGACCGTGTTCAAGTAAATCTTGACCGTATATATACCGGAGCACAAAAATGGACGGTTGTCGTACACCCTGAATATGTGAGCACTACCAATGTAAACATTGATGTGAACAATATAAAGGTATGGGGTGCATTGGAGTTGCTCAATTCAAAATTTGGTGCGAACTTTGTTATTCGTGGCCGAACAATAACAATCGGTACTGCCGGTATTGCTGTGGGCAATATTTTCAAGTATGGACGTGGAAACGGTTTGTACGAAATTCAACGTACAGCCGATGCGGATCAACAGATTATTACGCGATTGCGTGCATACGGTAGTACAAGAAATATGCCTAACCGGTATTATAATAAGCTCTCAAACAGTTCTCTTACCAATTATTTGCCGAATAACATGGCCGTGGAAAATCTGATGTTACCTGATTTTCCTAAGACAACGCTTGATCCATATATTGACAGCAAGAATATTGCTGTGCTTGGCATTCGGGAAGGGAGTGTTTATTTTGACGGTACCGGTGATTTGGAAGAAATATGTCCTTCAATGGAAGGTATGACCGCCGAACAGTTGAAAGATGCAGGTATTTATGTATCGTTGGATGCCGGGGATAATGGCAATCTTGACGAAGTGGCTGATGCCGAACAACTGACAGATGATGGTACAATGGATAGCCTGAAAGAAGGTGAAGATGTCCCACCTTTTACAATAACGCTAAAAGATGTTGGTTTCAATATAAACGATTACCTAACTTCTGAAACAGCCACCATTAGCATGAAAAACGGCATGTGTGGTGGCCGGGATTTTGAAATAACCAAATGTGAGAAGAAGGGCAATAAATATGTGCTGACTTGTAACCGTGTATATGATGAAAGTCTGAAATTATATTTCCCATACAAGGATTACAATATAAAGTCCGGTGACAAGTTTGTCCTGCTTTATATTGATATGCCGGACGTTTATATTCAGGCCGCTTCACAACGGTTGCTTGCTACCGCGAAAAAATATCTTGCAAAGAATGACTATGTGCGCTATTCGTATGAACCGAAGGTGGATGATATTTTCATGGCACGCCAACATGATGAGGCTGTTGCAAGGGGGGAAGCAAGCATACATGATACTTTGAAAGAAGGGGACTTGATGCTATTCACTGATAGCGATCTTGGTATTGAAGGCAGCATCATTATTGATACCCTTATTATCAAAGAGGGAGAAAATATGATACCGAAGTACACTATGACACTTCGGGAGGAAAAGGCTGTTGGATCGCTTGAAAAAATCCAAAATCAGATAGACTCTATTGCAGGTGGTGGGCAGGGAACCGGTGGCTTGAATACCCAACAGATACAGTCTATCATCCGTTCACTGGGCAATCAGCTTTTTCTTTCGCGCACCCACAATGATACGGCAGCTGGGCTTATCGGCTTCTTAGCCGGTGCTATCTTTGGTGCAAGCGGTTTTGCAGAGGGTTTGACCGGCTTTGGGGCGAAAATAGACAGCATGGGACGTGGGTATATGGAAAGCCTCACGTTACGCAGGTTTTTAGAGGTGCCGGAATTGCGTTTTAACCGTGCTGAAATTGTGCTTGGTGACAAATGGCGTTCTCCCGGTGCTGGAATTATAGAGAGTGTTGAGCCTGATTATGATGCTGATGGTAACTTGCTACGTTCCGGGACAATAAGTTTGAAATTACAAGACGGTGAAATAGGTGCTGTGGCTGTGGATGATATTTGCATGGGGTATTTCCATGACTATGAAACGCCGGGGAATAATGCGGTATCTGATATAGATGATAGCCGTGGCAACCGTATGTTTGCCGGTTTCTGTACAATCTATTTTCGTATTACAGAAATATTGGATGCCGGAACAAACAAAAGGTTTCGCTATGTGCTTCGTGGTGTTTCTGATCGTTGGCAATATTCTTTCCATCCGTGTGAGGCTTTGCATTTTGTCGCTTATGGCAACTTTACAAACAAGGAACGCCAGACTTCCGCTTATGAGACGAGGACATACCGCCGTTTCTTGGTAGGGGTAAATGACTGGGAGTTTACAAAGAGTATGGTTGCAATGCAGGATGGGGATTTGAGCAATCTCAACATCTTCGGGTTGGATATGACCGGTTATTCCGCTTATCTGAATAACATTTATATGACCGGCACAATCGAACAGTTACAGATAGATGCACCAGTACGCATTGAGATTGATACGCAAGGTGACAATTTTCTTGCTTATGGTGAATCAATGGAAATTACTTGCAAGGTCTTTAAAGGTTGGGAGGATATTACAGACACAGTTAGACAATGGGCTATCCGAAGGGATAGTGGAGATACCGCCGATGATGAAGCTTGGAATATCAAGCATAAAGATTTCAACGGTTCAATAACGATACATAACACAAAGGAAATTAGTGATTTAGGAAATAATTCAGTAACAGTGGTAAGTACCTTGTTTACCATAACGGCAACAAATGATACTGCATCAGTAGAAGCAATTGTGACGATATGATAGAGAGTGAAAAGAAAAGAATCAGAAAAGAGTTTCAACCGCTTACGATTGCAGTAAGCTTGAAGATAATGACACCGAACAGTCCGGCCAATCAGGTCTATAATCCGGTGGCAAATGAATATGATCCTGACCGTGGGGTTACTCCGCTGGTGATTTTACCGGAAGTCATAGCGAATGCCGCTGACGGTAGCTGGGATATGCCTTATGTTAATTCTTTGTTGGCAGAAATGAACTGGTTTGCTAATGGAGAGAATATTTCTGCAATCAGTTCATGGAATGGGAAGTACAGTATAGATACGGTTGGAGATACACGCGGTGCCATTACCATAAGCAGAAATGTGGCTCCGGGTGAAAGTTTTGAGTTGTATTTTGAAGGTCTGATAGCTGATACCCGGCTTGGGGTGAATATTCCCGTTAAGACTGACTCTATCATGTTGACAACGGTAGATAAGAGTGAAGATACCTACGGTTTGTCTATTGGGGATAGTCAGATAATCCAGTACAATCCATTTCTTGACAAGCTTTTGTTGTATGATTACAAGGTAGCCAACAATTTGATTTCCGCATCTACGGCCAATAGGAATGCAGCTTTGGATGAAAATTCATACGAGCGCACCATTCCACTTATGGTAACAAAGGGAGTGAATAAAATAACTACCGGATATACAATTGAACTTTATCAGGTGAACAGCATATCAAGTCAAACAATGCTGACTACCGCAAACCATGAAATAGTGGCTTTGTCCTTAACCAGCCTGATAATGGACTTGCGTTTGGTCGAGAAGGGGGATTACTTGCTGTTGGTGAAGGTTGGTGGAAAGGAGGTTGCAAGACAGCAATTCTCCGTCAATCGTGTTTATCCAAAATTTACGTGCATACCGGCAAGTCAGGCTTCCATCAATCCTGATGAAATCCTGCATAGGAATATAGCTATGGTACAGTGGAATGGAGAAATTGTGCCGATACCGGCACCGATTATCCGCATGGTATGGTTTACGGACAGTGCAAATAAGACCGGGGTACAATGGCAGGAGGGGGAAAAAACTGTGATAATGTTGGATGGAACCGGTATTGGTGAAACTTATCTTGACGATTGGTTGGACGTGTACATTAAGGCCGAGCAAAAAAAGGCTTTCTCTGTATTGACTGATGGGACAAATGAATATACGGACAGTAACGGGAACATATATATAAATAATTGATATGAGGTATGTTGTAGCAAATAAGGAAAAGGCTTTGGATGCCGGGGTTCTGTTGTTGGGGCACTTGGTAAAGGGAGAATCCATCATCTTGAATGAAAAGGAGGTAATGTGCCTGCCTTCTCTTGATGGAGAACTGGAAGATAGAATACTGTTGTTGGACGGTATCGTTTATACTAATACAAGCATGAATCAAATTATATCAGAAGGAGGTTGGGAATATGGCAGAAAATTATAGTGCCCAAAATAGCATCACGATTAAACGTCTTCGTTCCAATGACAGCCTGATGCTGACTTTTGAAAATAATGGCATTCCATTGTTTCAGGCCGTAGATGAAGAAAGTGGGGCTGTCTCTCCTGATTGGAGTATAGCTGCGAATCAGCCGGTACGGACACCCAAAGTAACTTCGGCACGTGGGTTGGCGGTCAGTTTGTCTGGTCATAGTTGGGCTTACAATGGAGTGGCTTTAAATTTTAACGGTGCGGAAAGTGGAGGTTGGAAAAAAGACAGTACGGGCAAATTCTCTTTGAATACCAGTACCGGTGCCATTAAAATTGTCGGAAACTTGGCAAGCAAAACGAATATTGCAGGAGATACATTGACTTATTCATGTGTCGCTTCTACGGCAGGTGTTGAGTATAATTTGACCGGGGAACTGCCTATTGCCATTCAGAATATGGGAGCCAGCTCTTACTATCTTGCTATTCTTGCAAGTACCGAACAGTTAACAAGCAAAGTAACAAGTTGTACTCTGACTACCAAGCTGTATGCCGGTGCCAATGCCATTACCGATTACTATATAAAATGGTATAAGGACACGGCGGCTTGGACTGATAAGAACGGACAGAAAAGTGTAACTGTTACCCGTGGTGATGTGGACGGTACCCAGTTATTCATAGCAGAAGTTTATCAGTCTTCAAGTGCTTCACAACCGATAGCACGTGCCGGGGTACGTATCATTGATACGGCAGATGAATTTCAAATTGTATGTTATATAACTTCTTCCAACAAAGAGGTTGATACCGGACAACCCGTTACAGTAAGTGCCAAGATTGTAAATATGACTACGGGGTCAACTTATACTCCTACTTCCGCATCGTGGACTATGGATGTGATGGATAAGGAAAACTGGAAGAGTTTGAAACATTCTACAACAAATTCTATATCTGTAACAACAACGGAAACTGACAGAAACGGGACTCAATATGATGTTGATGTTTTGGCAGAATGTCATTTTAATTAACATAAAAACAAAATAATATTATGGCAACTAAAGGATTAGGAAATGAAACATTGGTGACCTCCATTCTGCGTTCCAATACAGTATTGGTGGAAGTTGGTGGTAGTGTCAGACGCATTACCGTGGAAAACTTCATGAATGCTATTAATAATGGTGACGAACAAATGTTGAGGCAGGTGGCTTGGGGGATTCCAATCAAACAATCAACCCAAAGTAGCACGAACTATGGTGTGATAGGTAATACAGCCGCATGGACAGAATACAAGTTGTATTGTGGCCGTTATCTCGTAACGAATGATGGAAGGGCTGCTAAAATGTCCCCTACCAATAGTGCGGTGTTTGCTGATGGTACTGCGGTGGATGAAACCAAAGGGCATGTGATGTGGATAGGGCCACGTTTGTATTATCGTGTACAGACTGACAGTGTAAGTGGTGTACCAGTCTTATGGCTCTCGATGCTACCTATTGGCGGTGAGTTTATTGGTGGGGCAAATGGTGGAATGTATAACTGTATCGGTGCATACAAAGGCTCCATGTCAGGTAGCGCACTTGTTTCACGTTCAGGAGTTGCACCGGCAGGCAGCAAGACAATCAACGCATTTTGGAATGCTGCACAAGTGAACGGTAAGGAATGGGGACTGACCGATTACGATCAGAGAAAGCTTATTATGATGTTGGGGCTGTCCCAGTACGGAGATACCAATATTCAAGCCAAACTTGGTTATGGTGTGGGTGGTAGCTCCAGTAAAGACTTGTGGGCTGCTGCGGCAGCATTGCAAACTGGCGCAACAAAGAGTCTCGGTGACAATTGGGGCAAAATAGCTATTTCTGTGGTGAATGGAAGTAATACTGGAGTGGATTGTTCACGGGTGAACATGATGGGTATAGAAGATCCTTATGGGTGGCAGTGGGAATTTCTGCAAGGAGTATTTTGCGGTAGTTCCAACAATAGTGCTCAAAGTGGAACGGAAATTTTCATTTACAAAGGAAACCGTTTACCGACTACTGCTGAATTAGCTGCGCATCCAAATGGTGAATACAGACAAGCTACCCGTCAGACAGCTTCCGGTCAAGTGCAGGAAATAATTCTTGGGGAGCATTTTGATATTTTCCCGAAAAAGATTGGTGGAAACAGCACTTCTTATTGGGCTGATTATTCATGGGCAAACACTACTGGGCAGCTGGTTCTTTGGGGCGGTAATGCGAATAACGGTGCGGGTTGCGGCCTCGCTTATGCGGACTCGAGGAACGATTGGTCGAACTCGTATGCGTCGGTCGGCTCTCGCCTTGCGTATTTTGGGAATTTAACATTTGTTAGCGGTGCATCTTTGATGGCTGCATAATAGATTTTGAAATATTAGTTCTTTGAATTTCAATTAATTAAAACCCGTCCACCTTCTCGTTTTACGGCAACGGATAACGGGACGAAAGCCGAAAGGCGTGGACGGTTGGCAGAGGGGAACAAGAGCTGGTTCTTTGGGGCGGTAATGCGAATAACGGTGCGAATTGCGGCCTCGCTTATGCGAACTCGAATAACGATTGGTCGAACTCGAATGCGAATATCGGCTCTCGCCATACTTATTTATCGTAGAGTAATCTGCGAGTTCTCCGAGCCATGACCTTGCAGGATTTATATCGTTGCAACGTAGTAATCAATTGGTTACGATGTCAGAAAATCAAGAATGCGGAAAGGTTGCCCAATTTGCGAAAGGCAACAAGCGGTGTTAGTAGGTTGGTTCTCGAAAGCTCCGGGCGAATTATTCAAGCAAGTAAAAACAGCTTGCAGTTATCGGAATAATTAAAATAGTCTGAACAAGACAAAATTGGAAGTATGGTGTAAATTTTAAAACAAAGCAGCAGTGAATATTGGAAGAAGTGATATTGATTGGAAGAGTCTATCGCATAATGAAATTGATAGAATTATAGCGGAAAGGATAGAGGCTGACAATAAACGGATAGAAGCAAACGGTGGAAAGAAATCTAAAAGAGCCGGGTATATTCTTGAACGTATAGCAGAGATAAATAATTTACGTGAAGCGGACAAAGAAGCACAAGATGGGAAGGTTAAGAAAAACCGCTTTATCAGGCGGCATAATCTACACCCGGAAGAAGACCTCCGAGCTTTGCAGTTGATGATCCTGACATTGGATTTTCCGGCACCGGATTATAGCGTAATGAGAGTAAAAAGTGATGCAGGAAAGGTTCGAGATATTGTCAAACAGAAATATTTCCCGTGGCGTATATTGCACCATGCAATTATGAGGGTGATTGAAGAAGATGTTTATAGAAATTTGATTTATGATACAAGTGCGTGTATCAAGGGAAAGGGATTACATTTTGGAGTAAGGAGAATGAAACGTTTTCTTCACCGGTATCCGGAATACAAATGGTTCGTAAAGACTGATTTCAAAAAGTTCTATCAAAGTATTCTTCATGAGCTTATTGTTGCTGCATTGAGAAGGAAATTCAAAGATGAACGATTTATTAAATTGATCGAGATAGCTGTTTTATCGTATGACAGCGGAACAGAGTTAGTTGACGTATTGGAGAATGAAGTTGAACGGAAGAAGAGGTGTTCCGATTGGAGCATTTACAAGCCAACCTATCGGGAATTTTGCGGCAAGCCGGATAGATCATACAATGAAGGAGAAATATCGTGTCAAATGCCTGCATAGATATTGCGATGATAATGTTATGCTGGCTCGTTCTAAGGCCGAAGCGTTGTTTCTTATTCGTGCGTATGAACGGGAAAGTGCAAAAGTTGGGTTGGTAGTTAAAGCAAACAGTTGTATTGCTCCGATAGGAACAGAAACAAAAAATGGGAACAAAAAGCATAGAAAGCGAAAACGTAGTAAGAGGAAGAAGGATTAACTTTTTGGGCTATTGCTTCACGAAAGATAATGTTCGGATGCGTAAAAATATGAAAAAGAACTTTGCCCGAAAGGTGAAACGAATAAAAAGCCGGAAACGTAACCGCGAGATACGAGCTTCATACTGGGGCTGGTGTAAGTGGGGAGATTGTAAGAATTTATGGAGAACAGTAACAAATAATGATATGAGTTTTGCAGATAAAGGTATCAAACAGAGTGGTAGAACAAAGGACGGAAAGAAGTTCTTCGATGTAAAAGAGACAAGATTGATGGATATTCTCAATGTCCCTATAACAGTGGTGGACTTTGAAACGAATGTGAAGACAAAGCAAGGTGAAGGTAGATATTGTGTTCTTTTTGAACAGAACGGACAACGTAGCAAATTCATAACGAACTGTTACAATCTGAAAGATGTGTTGGATCAGGCTCGCGAAGCGGAGAATAACGGTCAGAAGATTTTTCCAGTGGAAAATGTGATTGTCAAGCGGCGTTCGTTAGGTGACGGGAAGAGTGCTTATTATTTTGAAGAAAAATTATAAAAATGGAGGTAATTTATGAAAAGTTATGGAACTCTTGTAGGAGAACTGCCGACTGGTATTGAATTTGTAGTTGAAGGTGCGTTGCTACGCATTTACTTCGACTTTGAGAGAAGAGAAGCTGTTCAAAAGGCCGGTTCGGAAGATGTGGTGGTTGAAGACCAGTATGTCTGTGAAAACGTGGATGTTGAAGGGGAACATGATTATGACAGTATTGTAAGTGCCATTATCATGGAACGTTATGATGCGAATAAACGTGATGCCATTTTCGCCAACTTGGAAATGGCACGTGATATGGCTTCGGAACTTGACGAAGGTAAGCGTGCCGAATATCTGAAAGAATACACTGATTATCAGAGTTATCGTATCAAGGCTAAGGAGATCGCAAAAGAAGTATTAGCAAAATTGAAGTAATCCGGTATGGAGGCGCAAGGGCATATATTAATACGAAGAAAGGCCAAAAATGGAATTGACGGTACTAATGGGGAACCGGGGAAAAACGGGCTGCAAGGCTGTATTCTCCGACAATCCGAATGGGCTAAAGGCATAGAGTATCGCAATGACGAGGCTTTGACTTCCGGTACCCGGTACTTGGATATTGCAATTGTGACTACCGGTGCTAATACGTTTAATGCGTATAAATGTCTGAAAACTCATACGTCCAGTGATTCCATTCCGGTGACAAATACAACTTATTGGCAGAAGTTTAATTCTTTGGTGCCAGTGTACACTCCGCTTATCATGGCTCAAAATGCTATTCTACGGTTCATGCAGGGTAATCAGCTTTTGATAATGAAGGGCGATAATAAAACGGTTGCAGCAGGTCTTGTTGGTGGTGACTATCCGTTATGGGTTGGAGCTACAACACCGACTGATGCGCCATATAAGGTGAGTATAGCAGGGAAACTCTATGCGGCTGGTGCGGTTATTTCAGGTGACAGCACTTTTGAAGGTACATTGAAAGGTGTATCAGGCTCTTTTACAAGGTTGAATTGCGTGAATGCTGCTGGTGATGCGGTTGGAGGAATCAGCTTTGGAAGTGATGGAAGAATGTGGTTTGATGGTGATATGTATCATCAAGGTACTAAGGATAACCGGTCATTACGTTTCTACACTTCTGACTTATGGTGTAGAGGCGTGTTTGGCGCAAGGGAAAGAAGCATTATGGTAGTTTACGGCTCCTATGCCTATGTGTACACAAAAGGTGCTGATAAAACCGGTACTTATATACCTTTGACTTCCGGGACTTCCTCTGCTAACGAAACTTATTATACAGTTCCTTGCTATTCGCCAAGATACGATTATAACGGTGAAACTTCGGGTTTTCCAGTTGATACGGTTATATTTAGAATAACATCGAATGTAACCTACCGTTATCTTTTGAGTCTTGCCGTCACCCAAAGGATATTCGTGGTTAATGCAAATGACAATTATAATAATGTTCAGATATATGCGAATGGAACAAAGCAAACATTGAATGGCGGTTCCATGCACCATTGTATGCAGTTGGTGAATTTTATGTATCCGTCACCGAACTCTGACTGGTTGGGAAGAGGACTGATGTTCGGTGCTTCAAATGATAATGATTGGAAGTGATTATGAAAAGGATAAATTTTGAAAGAATTGAGATATTTGTTGATATTGATAAGACGAGATGTTCCGTTGAGAACTACAAGAAGGATTTTGCCAATATCATTTATCAACTTGGCAGGGGAATAGAGGCTCATGCCCTCGCATTTAAAATATTCAACTCCAATGGAGAAATTGAGTATAACGATGAAGAGTGTAATATGATTAAGGAATACGCAAGTTTATGTTCCCCAGCCTTTATTGATGCTATCAACAAATTACTATTGGAATAAAAATAATAAACGCAAACACAAAAGGATATGAACGACATTATTGAAACATTCATTCACGACCATTTGTTTTTACATTTGGTTTTGATAGCGGTAAGTATGACAGCTATCATAATCGCAATAGGGATAGATTTTATTTCGGGGATTCAGAAGGCCAAACAGCGTGGGGAACTTCGTACCTCGAAGAAGTACAAAATGACAGCGACAAAAGCGAAGAAATATTTTAATCCGTTTCTGACACTGGTTATGATTGACCTTATATGTTGCATCGTCATTCCATTTCCAGTATTCGCTATGTTATGGGCGGTTTATTGCGTTTTCTGTGAGTTCAAATCGGTACGTGAGAAATCATGGGAAAAGGCCGAGCTTCGGAAAGCGGAAAAGACCATGAGTATAATCATTGAGAATAAGGACGATATAGCACGACTGGCCGCACAAATATTGTTTGAAACACAAAAAGAAAAGGAGGATAAAAATGACACGGGGACTACGGAATAATAATCCGTTAAATATACGGAGAAATAATACGAAATGGCAGGGGTTGTCTGCAACACAGACAGATAAAAGTTTCTTTCAGTTTAAAACTATGGCATACGGTTATCGTGCTGCTTTTAAAACTCTTCAAACTTATATTCTTAATAAGTATGATACTGACAAAGACGGCACGGCCAATGAACTTGAAGATGTTATTATGCGATGGGCACCGCCATGTGAGAACAATACTGAAGTGTATATTGCCACAGTCGAAAAGCGTTCAGGCATATCTCGTCATACAATTCTGAACAGAAACAACCGGGAACAACTTATTGCGGTGGTGGCTGCAATGAGTTATGTTGAGAATGGTGTTCCTGCAAACATGGATGAGGTAAGGAAAGGTTGGGAGTTGATATAGGAAACAAACATATAAACACATAGAAGATATGGCAAACTTGAATTTTACTCTTAAAGAAGAGGATTGGTACGAAAGCCAACCTATACAGTTATCTACTGGGAAATTTGCTATTAGCATCAATTTTGGAGATGCAGCAAACAACAGAGTTGTTGTGTACAAAAGTTCTAATGGAAAGGATTATGTACCTTACAAAACAGCACTTGGGGTTGGAGAGTTCTGTGATATGAATGTCGACGGGTTGATAGCCGGACAATATGTTATGGTAGGATGTAATGAACTTCCTATTTCATCTTCATTTTTGGAAAGTTCTGATGGTAGCAGCAGTGCGAGCAAATCGGATATTTTAGCAGAAAGCGGACGTGCTCAACTGGCAGAGTCCCAACTGGAACAGTCCATAAATGCGGTGAAGACCGCTTTGGATGAATTGGTTGGTACTGTTGATGCGACTACGGCCATTGACACCTTCAATGAAATTGAAACCTTCCTTGCAGGAGTAACCAATGAAAAAACTCTGACTGGAATGTTGGCTGTTACTGATGGAAAGGCCGTGACCGCACAAACAACGGCTGATGCTGCAAAAAGTACAGCTCAAACAGCTCTTAGCAAAGCCACTGCCAATGAAACAAAACTTAATACAATACCTGAAATGCCGGAGAATGACGGTAAGATATATGGTTTCTGTAATGGTGCATGGGTAGTTATTGCGGAAGTTGGTAAAAATGTATATACAGATTGATTATGAGATTGAAGATAGGTATAGGAGTAATCTTTGTGTTACTCCTTGCGGCAACCTTTTTGATGTACCGGTTGTGGCAGGAAGAGAAGAAGGAAAGTGCCCGACTTTCAGATAATATGAAAAGTCTCTGTACTGGGCTTGAAGAATATAAGATTAGGGATAGTCTAAATGTGGTTGAAAACCATGTTTTACGGCTTAACATAGAAGAATTGAAAGAGCTGCGGAGTGCGGATGCAAAACTAATAAAAGAATTGAATCTGCGTCCAAAAGAAGTCGAATATATCACAACCACAAAAGTTGTCACTAAAGACAGTATTGTATTTGTTCTGAAAGACAGCTGTTTCAATTATTCAGATAAATGGGTGGATTTTTATGCAAATATTCCTGACAGCACATTTACTTATGAAGTGAGAGACAGTCTTTCAAGTGCGATAAGCCGGATATATAAACACAGGTTCCTATGGTGGAGATGGGGGACAAAGGGGTATAAACAAACGATAGTCAATCATAACCCACGAAGCAAAATCGTTTATAATGAAATTGTAAAGGTGGAACATTAATTAATAAGAAGGGAGCCGAAATGCTCCCTTCTCCTTTTTCTTTAGAAAGGCAAATCGTCTTTTTGTTCCCCAAAATCCACTGGCGGTTGAGGTATGGCAGTTTGTACGGGTGCCGCGGTGGATGATGCCCCCTGATAATAAGTTTGGGGCTGTTGCGCTGCGGTAGGCTGTCCTGGATTACGGAGTGTTGCTTTCCAGCAAGTAATGGAGTTAAACCATTTTCCTTGCCATTCATTCGCATTAATATCTATTTCAATATCAACGTCTTGCCCGACTGCTAATCCAAAATTCTGAATATTGCTATTCATTACTGAAAAAGCGACTTTTTTAGGGTATTGGCCGGGAATTTCCAAAACGAAATCTTGTCTTTGCCAGTTGTTACCATTTTTTGAGACACCCGATTGTATCGGTTGTGCCACAATAATTTTTCCTTCTAATTTCATTGTTCGCTTATAAATAGTTAAACACTATATGCCCGGCCTTTTCAAGTTTACGGGCATAATCTAACATTCTTTCTTTAGTGCTGAAACTTTCATCATTCCACCAAATGCCAAATCTTTTAATCTGACACTGATAGCGTTTGTCTCCTAATAGATTCTCGGATATTCCTATACGATATTTTGCCATTTTTATTCATCATCCCCAGCCGGATTTAACTTGTCTGACTCATTGATTGCGCGGCTGATAATATCACAATCAGTAAGTTTTCGTTGTATGATAGCCATCCCCCTTTTGCAATTATCACTTTGATTGAGGTCACAATACCCTCCCTTATATAAAATATCAGAAAGTTCGTCCAATACTTTAAGTGTGTCAGTGAGCCGGAGATATGTTATTCCGGTTACTTCTTTGTTGTATGGACGGACTTCTTCTATCCGTTTGTCAAGGGATAGACAAGCAAGCTCTGCCATACATCTTGTAAGTTCTACTTTGGCAAGTAAGGCACTGTTTTCAATCCGGCATTTGTCAAATTCCAGTTTAATGGAGTATTCCATTTTAAGCAGATCAGGTTGTACTTCATCTGCAATATACTGGTTAGCATCAGCCATGAAAAAAGCCCGGTGTCCAGCTATTTTATTGATTTTCTTTTCATATTGAAGCATCAACTGTTCCAGTTTATTTCCTTGCTGCTTTACGCGGAAACGACAAAGCCTTGATTTACGTAATTCACTTAACATTTCTACAATTAAGGAACAAACTATGTCATTGGTGAACAATATGTTATATATTGCTGCCAGTGTGATATTTTCAGCTTTTAACTTCTTGTCTTTTATATCACCTATTTTTCTTTCCATAAGTTCATGAAATCTTTATAGACACATGGTAGTGCAAAGATAAGGACAAACGTCTCAACAATCAACTTTATTAATTGTCCGGTTCCTATATCAATCCATTCTGTTTTTATTATAATTCATTTTGGCTTCAATGAGTGAATCAATGTCACATTTGAAATGATGTAGTGTACTTAGGGCAACAATGATTACATCTGCCAGTTCTTCTTCTACATCTAAATACTCTTTAATATGTGGAGATTTCTCACCCGTACACTCAAAGACTTCGGCAACTTCTTCAAGCAGATCGCGGTGAAGATTGTTGTTGCTATCATTGTCGGGATCAATCTTTCCACGTCTTACGGCACATTCATAAGCTTTCTGCGCGATCTCATTTAATTTTCCCATTATCAATATGTTTTATCCAGTTATTATCTTTCTCCAAAAACCATTGCCAGCCATTTTGGGGCTTGATTTTTCGTTTTATATACCGGCGAACTGTGGCATAATTCAGATTTAGCTTTTGGGCGGCTTGGGTTATTGAATCGAATCTATACCATTTGCCTTCGGGAGTGATTGCGATACACGCAAAGGCATGGGCGTTTCCATTAGACCAATATCTATGTCCTTTCAAAGCCTCGCTGTGTCTTTTTCTTATTTCAACAGCTCTCTCTTTGCCATAGTATTCTTCATAGGTTTTTCCTCTTAATCCGTGGTGATAGCCTTTATTGAAAACATTATGTCCGTTGACAACCCGTGTGACCGGTATTTCAGGGTCTAATCTTAATTCCATATTATTCCTTATTTTTGTAATTATCTCTTCTCATTTGGTGATAGCGATAGTACATGGATAAGTCGAGTTTACGAATGAAATTATCATCCGCTTTCATGTCAGAAACTTTTTGGGCAGGCTTGACTACCTCAAAGAAAATTCTCTTTACCGCATACCTTCCCTTTTCAAGAGAATAACATTGCACTGATCCTTCATAAGCATAAATAAGCCCGGCAAAATCAGGGACTTCATCGGGCTTTATCAAACTTTTTGGTACTATATAATAAAAATAATTGGTACGTTGGCCGGAAGTGACAACATCAAACTTGTTCTTGCCATATTTATCACTTTTCTTTTTATCCTTATGGAAATCACATCTGCTTACTTTTACTTCATATTCATAAGTCAGGCGTGACCGGGTAACTTCCAATAAGTCAGCTTCCCATTTCCCGACAAAAATATTGGGAAAGATGCGGTTTCCTTTTTTATCACGAAAAACATGATCGCAAAAGCCTTGTATAATATCAAGTGTTTTCATTTGATCTTTCCATGTTCCTTATCCAGTTCATACTCAAAAAATCCTTTTGCCTTATCATAAAGTCCGTCCTTTATATCAGAGAAATACATAGCGGCATTAAAGGCTTTCAATGCTGCCACACGAGCTTTCTTCTTATAATAGTCTGCCCGTTTGATCGTATTTTCTTCTTTTCTACGTTCTTGCTGTTCCAAATATCGGTCAACCGCTTCTCGTCCCCAACGGAACATGTCTTCTTTGTCGGCAAAGGTGGCAGATTCTTCACGGATCAGCCTTTTCTCCGAGGAAATGACATAAGCTGATATTCCTTTGTATCTACGAATGGAAACGGCTATGTCGAAACCTTTATAATTTTGCTGTTCAACATAGCCGCCAAGAGTATATGGGAAGTCTGTCTTTTCTATCATACAGCTTTGATATTGATTAGTGGCACAATTGTATCAATAATTTCTACCGTAGGTTCTATAAGCTCTTTTATTTCCTGAACATTTTTGTATGCCATAGGACTTTCATCCAATGTCCCTTCACATACGGAAGTGGAATACACTTTGCTCATTTGGGTTTTGAATGCGTCCATTGATAATCTTTCTTTAGCTTCGGAACGGGAGTATAAGCGTCCTGCACCATGTGGTGCAGAATAGTTCCAGTCTTTGTTTCCCTTACCACGACAAAGAAGAATACCGTCTGCCATATTCATAGGAATCACAACGTAATCATTGGCGTATGCGGCAATAGCCCCTTTACGGATTATCATATCATCAAAGCTGATATAGTTATGGACTGTCTCAACGGATATTGTAGCGTTCCAGCTCAAAGTTCTGATTATACGCTGTATAATCAACTTGCGGTTGAATGCGGCATATCCTTGTGCGATCACCATGTCACATAAATAGTGGAGCATTGCTTCATTTGTGAGATACCCGGAATATTCGGCAAATTTTTCCTTCAAACGTAGTATTTCAGTTTGCATGAATTGTGGCTCAACAGTGGACTTCAAGCGTTGAATTTCATTAGAAAAAGCCTTTTTATCAAATTTTGCTATTTCTGCATGGTATTTACAGACCTTCACACCAAAGTTGCGCGATCCGGTATGTATTGTAAGAAATATATTATTGGTTGACTCGGCACGCCCCAGTTCTATAAAGTGGTTTCCACCTCCCAATGTACCTAAAGAGTTGTAGAATGTGCCTTCATTTATCCCCACCTTCTTACAAAGTTGTGATACATATTCTTCATTAATAACTGGTTTGGTTAGTTGGTATTTAGAGCAGAACTGATCCATTCTGATAGATAAGAAGGTAAACAAATCTTCCTTTTCTTGTTTGGATAAGGGTTGTTGGTTAATCTCAAATCCCATAGGTATGATGGAACGGATTGCATGATTAATGTCCGGGAAAGACTCTTCTGTTATTGCATTTTCAATTTCTACACACAACATTCCACAACCAATATCCACTCCGATATGATTGGGGTTGACACGATCTGTAACTGGCATGGTGAATCCAATCACTATATCTACTCCCTGATGGGTATCAGGCATAATACGAACCGGAACACCAGTCGTAACCGGATTGTTCAAAATGTTTTGTATCGTTCCAATAGCTTCATTTTCTATTGCATTTGTAAATATTTTACAATCTTTGCCGAATTTTCCTTGTAATTCAATCATAATCAAATCTTTTCGTTAAGTTTTTCAAGAAGTTCATTCGCACAGTTCTTTGCGTATTCTTCATCTTCATCATGAAAGGACTTGACTGTTATCCAAATCCCTGCAAATTTAACTTGTACTTTGTAATCAAGAAGGAGGTATTTCTCTCTGTTTCCGCTGCAATTATCTTCTACGAAGGTAGTCGTTTTATTGATTCTGTACTGTTTCATCATTATTTATTTCTTTAGAGTGGCAATTTCTATCAAGTATCTTAATGCACTGTTTAATTCCAGTATCAAATCCTTCTTTATAGCCTTTGGTATGCTCACCTAAAACATATATAGTCATTGACAGCCAAAATAGAAGTATGCCAACGGATTTATACCAGCATGGTAAAGATACAGAAAAGGGTTTTAAGGTGATAGAGAAATCACCGATCCACAGAAGACCGGCAATGAGCATGAGTAAATATAAGACTTTCATCATTTATCATTGTTAAGTTCAACATATTTGCCTTGTAAAGAGCAGTTCCTTAAAATTTCGGCATTTTCCCGGCCAAATGCAATAAG
The DNA here is from genome assembly GCF_003464595.1 of Bacteroides intestinalis. Taxonomy (GTDB): domain Bacteria; phylum Bacteroidota; class Bacteroidia; order Bacteroidales; family Bacteroidaceae; genus Bacteroides; species Bacteroides intestinalis_A. Next base: position 110,716 of record NZ_QRZF01000009.1, on the reverse strand, counting down.
AACACTACCGCAACCGGGGCTGTCCCCACGTGTTCCATCGGGACGGAAGAATTTTATTCGATTCCTCAAAAACATCATACCGGTTGCTTTCGTGAAGATGATGTCTTGAAACTTATTGCTGTCACACCGGTTAAAAAGTAGTGCTATACCGTTGCCGTGTTCTGCCAATTTCTCTACAAACTGCCATATAAGCGGTTTGGAGTACGGAGGGTTAAGCCAAATTCGCCCCCCCCCAATTTTGTATAAGACCATTGTCCTGCTTGTTGTACATGATTTTTGCGGTAGGCCAAAGAGGGTGCATGGGAGCACATGGATCAAGGTCAAATTCACCTAATGCTTCAATGATTTCTCGTGGTGTGTACCATTCATCGGAAGCGTTTGCAGATCGTTCAAAAGATGTATTCATGTATTACTTACATTTAGGATTTTACGAATTTCTATATGATCGCAATTTTCATCAGCCTTTTTCAGAATATAAGCAATTTCTTCTTCCTTACTCATGTTCTGTGGACGTTTCGTTGCTTCTGCTCTCAATTCAGAAATAATTTTATCTACTTCGGGATTAGGAGTTTCATATAATTTTTTAAATTCAGCGGCTCTACGTTTAATAAGTCGCTCTGTCTTTTTGTTTAATTTCATCTCACAATATTTTAAAGTATTCCTTACATAAAAACCTTTTCTTGGTGAAAAGTCTTTGAAGTCGCAACTCATGTATATTTCCTTCCTATCAGCCCAATGTGCCATGTCTTTCTGCCACTGTGGAATAATTTGGTGTGGATTGTTCAGATCACGAAAGGGTTGACAATGTGGAAGAAAACGGCGGCTTTTAGATTTCCAGTAGTTGACGCGCGCAAACGATTCTTCAAAGTCCATAAGGATGCAATACAAGAAATATTCCCCTTTATATCCATACTTGTCTATTAAAGCGGAAGCACGTTCAACTTCTGCAATCTGTCCCGGTGTATCGCATCCAAAGCGAATACGTTTAATCCATTTTACTTTTGCAAGTAGCCGAGCGATTTCATCCGTGATTAAACGAGCATCCAGTCCTTGATTAAAATCCACTTTGATACCCAGTTTGATGATTTTCTCTATTTGCTGCAAGCCATAGTTTGAGGCCAGTATATTATTATCCATAAGGATAGCTTTCTTCCGTCCGGCTGTTATTTCCTCAATATCCATATAAGGTGAGATTTTTCCTTCTTTTTTAGGAACAACACACCATTTACACCGATTGGGACACCCACGTGTCAGAAATCCATAGGACAAATTGGAGTCAATATTGTAGATCGAGTAATCAGGTTGAAGACGATCAACCTCAATTGGAAGAACTTTTTCAATATCATATCCAGTACCACCTTTTTCTATTTGGTTAGCATTGATATAATAGTTATAGTCGGGTGTGAAAGTGAAAACTTTAGCTGCATATACTTTATCATATTTACATAGTGGATTATACCATTCCACTTGATCGCCTCTTGCTTTGTGGTAAGCACTGATCTTCATAAGTGCTAAATTGGGGAAATTGCTATCAACGGCTAAAATTCCAATATTCATTATTCTTCAAATTTAGGTTTTGGCATCCATGCTATCGGTTCCCATGACGGAGGTATGCTACTCATTGAAGAGTAAATTGGGTTACCTTTGTACGTATCATAGATATAACCATCCATGCAAAACCATACATTGTTGCTATATGTACCGTTAAAAATCGCACCATGTTTACATAGAATGATGATGTCTTCATTTTCATCCGGCAACCGTTCTTTCACTGATACCCACGGAAGTTGTTTTGTCTGCCATCTGGCTCCTTCTTTAAATCCTATTCTAAAACAAGTTATTTTATCCCAGTCAGGATGTACGCCTCCAATTTCATTTACGGCTTCTTCTAATGTCTGCTTCATATTCTATGAATTTAGAATTTAAAATTATTCCATACACTTACGGTATTTAAAATCATAGGTCACATGACCTAAGGCACGGAGAATGCCTACGACATCTTGTTGAAAAGGATTTCCCCGACTATTTGCTACATGATTTTTTGCCATTTTATTTTTAATGCGTATATTTGAACCTCATTTGCAATGTCGCAAATGATTAATTTTTTTAATTATGAAAAATTTAATTAGAAAAAGCATTCTATAGCTTTACTACCGTACGGCTATGGCAATGCTTAAAATTGAATAGACGGTAGGTTGGGACTTTGTGCTAAACTGTGTTGATCTTTTGTAGTGGTTGATTGAAAAAATTATTTAGTACAGCTAAGTCCTTAATTTAGGTGGTTATAGCACAAGGGTTCCACCTCTTTCCATTCCGAACAGAGAAGTTAAGCCTTGTCACGCTGATGGTACTGCATAATTGTGGGAGAGTAGGTCGCTGCCATTTTCTTTTAAGCCTTGTTATCTTTATTGATAGCAAGGCTTAAAACATTTACATTAAAGGTTTATCACCAATAGTTATTTCTTTCATTTTATCAGATCACTTTAATTCATCTTCTAATATTAATCCTCCATTTAGAATATGATTACGCATACCTTCACTCAATGACATTGTTTGCTCCAAATTGGGACGTACCCAATTATAAACTTTCACGTATGACGGTGGAGCCTGCTTTGAAGATTTCGTATGCATCATATCCCCTCCGCATTTACATCTCATGATGAAGGGAGTTACACCTTTGTCTTTGTATAGAGTTACCTTATAATTATTGCATTTATTACATTCATATAGGTTATATTCTCCCCGGCCATCATAAATTTTAGCATCTTCAATACTTGCAACCATACTATTGTATTGTTGAGCTATATTCTTTTTACTCATTTAATCTATATTTTTCATTAAACATGGAATCCGCTTCTTGAAACTGTTTTGTGAAGCGATTCTTTTTATAATCTCTTGGTGCAGTACATCCAGTTAACAAAACAAGGAGTGTACAGATAAGTAGTATTTTCTTCATAATATTTTTATTTATTCGCATAGTCCATGAAACATACTCATGCAGGCATATCCACCTTCCGGCTCGAACATATCAGGGGTATGTTCTTTAACGTACTCCAAAACTTCCTCTACATAAGGATATTGTTTGTTTTTACAGAATCTTTGAGGTATGTATGATGGAGGAAAGAAGGAATGTCCCACGTTTTTCTCTGCTTGAATCAGACGTTGACACATTTCTGGATCGTTTTTGGCTATAAGTTCAATTTCTTTATGCCGACACATGATACACGGGAAACATCCAACACGTGAGAATCCACGATAATACAATGGATTCGGTTTCTGCCCTGCATCCAGTATGCAATCTATAACTTGCTGTGCACTCCATTTGAAGATCGGTCTTAGAACAGAAGCGTCAAATTGGGAACACCATTCTTTGACATCCTTACTTCGGTAGTTTTCAGTTCTTCCTTTCTTATTAGGTTGAAAATACGATTTGAAGTACATACATTCCTCTTCCATTGCCGCACGTGCTGTACTTTCTCCGGCTCTGATACCTTGTATAATAATGCAGCTTTCTTTCAAAGAAAGTACATAATCAATCATTGGCTTCATTTTTAGTTCACTGGTACAAAACCGTGCATTCGTGGAAGGAAATCTTTTCTTGTGAACTGCCAAAGACACAAAATCGTATTTTGATTTGAGAGTTATAAGTCTTACTCCCATTTGCAGACAAACATCATTCACATGTTTATATGTGTCAGGGTGTTCCCAGCCGGTGTCACAAAACACAGCGGTTAAATTCCCCCCCCCATATTGTTTGAAGGCTTGGATCAAACATGCTTGTGAATCCTTACCACCTGAAAAACTTACTAATATTTTCATTTTTATGTCATTTCAATTTTTACATATTCATTTTTATTAATCCCGGCACTACCTTTGGGAGAATACACTAATCGGCCTCCATTATCCAATATCTTTTGTACATCTTTCATAGCTTGGTGTGCTTGGGTATAGTCTTTGTATTCTTGGTGGCCTATTGGGTATTTACAATATCTTCTGCCACCGTCAGGCATGATGCTGATACCGAATACTGTTTCACGAGTTTTTCGGTTGAAATTCTGTTGAGTCCTTACTTTCATTTTTTTTGATACATTTTCCCAGTTTAAGTATAAATACACATTCGTTATCCGGTGCTCCCCAATTGGTGTTACCAACTCCGATGGTTATAGATTCAAGTTCAAAAAGCATTGTCCGTTTGGTGTAGCCAAAACGGAAGCGAACATGAGTGTATTCTTTGGGGTGAAAGCCGTTTCCACGTGTAATACAAGAAAAACAAATAGCTTTCTTACAATAGAAACCTGTCTTTTCATAGGAATTGCGACCTCCACATTTTGCTAATCTTCCGATCCAGTATTTCTTGATCTCTCTGTATTCTTCTTTCTTATTTCCGGATTCGATCATTTCATACCATTTTGCTTTTAATGGCAGGTCAAGGATTTTCATATTAACCATAGTCTAAAAGAGTTGCGGATTCTGTTTGTCGTGAAGGATTTTTTGAACACGTTCAATTTCTTCATCTACTTCACGCTCAATTTGTTTACTTATTCGTAAATCTATCTGTCTCTTATTTTTTAAATATTCTTTTTGGCAACGGCGCATTTCCACCACTTTGTCGAAAAATTCTTTTGGAGTCATAGATTTAAAAGGTATGGAAAAGGCCGCTTTGATGCGGCCTCCCCAGTGTGATTACTTTTTTCCAATCAGAAAGTCTTTCCACAATTCTTTGAATTGTTCTCCAAAGTAAATTGCGATTTCACTTGATTTTACAGCAAGGCGAGAGCCGATATTCGCATCCGAGTTCGACCAACCGTGATCCGAGTCCGCAGAAGCGAGGCCGCAATTCGCACCGTTATCCGCATAACCGCCCCAAAGAACCAGCTGATTACGATCCTCTTCGTCCATTTCATCAATTTCTTTCTGATTATAAAGATAAAACCACGGCGTATAACGGTATTCATCTTTAGTAAATCGTGGAAAATCAGGATCGTTGTTCAATGCACGAGCAATTGTGCATAGTTTGATGTAGGCGAGGTGTGCAATATCAGCCACTTCTTCTTTGTGTCCGTCTTCATCCTCAACAAGTAGGCGAACAATAGGTTTTACACCTATTGCTTCACAAGCATCTTCGTAGGTTTTAATATTGTGATAATCTGTATAATCCGGCTTTTGCTTTCCGAATAGGGCTGTTAGAATACTAATTGCTTTAGGACAGTCGTTTGCTTCACTAAAAGCGGCTGTTACCTTTTCTTGTGTGATTTTAAGTTCTGACATAATGTAAATTATTTATTGTTAATACTATATCCGAATAATGCAAAATCTCCCCGGCACGGATCATCCGGGAAAATTGTTTTCATGTAATTGGTTACTTGTTGAACCATTTTCCAGTCCTCTGTTTTGCGTGTTGTTATCCCAAGCTGGTGTGCCATTTTTGCAACATGTGCATCCAATGGTATGTATAATTCTGTCGGGTGAATAATATTCCAAATACCTAAATCCACCGGCGATTTTCGTACTACCCACCGTAGAAACAGACAAATACGCTTGCATGGAGAATCACGCTCCAATTTTGGAATACCTTTTACGCCACCAAAATCTGTTTGTATTTCACGGATAACATTGTTGTAACCCTCATAAAATACTTCCAAATCATCCCATTCCTGATATATGTTGTACAACCGCTGGCAAATGCAGAAGAAGTCATGGTAGGTGAACATACGGTAGAAGGTATTTGTATTTTCTTTGTATTGTTCCCATACTTTGTTCATAATGAAGGCATAAGGAGAATTACCCATTAGATTATCCAAAATCTCTGCTTGCTGCATTATCAGTTTGCGATTCCCGAAAGCTATCCATGAAGTAAGAAAGGCACTGATTTCTATGTCCTTTTTATCATTGTACTTATGTGGAAAAAATATAGGATCATCTTTTATAAAATCAGGTGTTTCAAATTGTTTCGCCCAGTCAAGTAGTTTGTCTCTTAGTTCTTCCATAATATTCTTCTTTCCATTTTTTGAAAGCGGCTTCTTTATCATTTGATTTCATCCTTTGTATGAATGATTGATGGGATTCCAATAATTCTTTGGCCTCTTCATCTCCATTTTCCGATCTTTCAGTTAGATGTTTGATATATTCTCCGTAGAACATTCCAGTGCTGTTATTATTTTGTTCATGGGCTTCATTAATTGAAAGAGAAGAAACAATTTCATCACGCTGTGCATCGTATTCATTTAACCAGCCGAGAATGATATTACCGTCCAGCCTATCGTAAATCTTACCGGAAGCCATAGCATTACGGAAACACAATTTGATTTCCTCCAATTTGAGATAATAGAATCTGTCTATTATTAGATCAGCGGTAAGTGCCACTTGAACATCATTCATCGTTTTTCCGACATTGAAAAAAGACACAAGCTCGTTAATCGCAATTACCAGTATGGCTCTTGCGCCAGCCAATGTGATTTCTTTTCTTATAACGGAGAGTGGTAGGTTAGGAGTGTTGAGAACAGCTTCTTTAATCGAACTTACGTGCAATCCCTTGTAATACTCCGCTTGCAAGGTCAGCAAGTCTTTCAACGCTTTCTTTTCGGTTGCCGGGAGATTGCTGTTGACTTGAATTAAGTTGTTTCCCATACTTGTTAAAATCATTATTAGACCATCTGACTAAACGTTTGGAAACTTCAAATGTACGTTCCTTCTCAAAGCGCATTTTCCGTCCTCCGCATTCAGTCCAATACTCGAAAAAGTCCTTCAACATATCATCAGGATATTTCCCTCTGTACATGAGGACTTCACTTCTGAATTTGTCTTTCCTTGCAGAAAGAGAATCTTTATTCATATTCATCTTATGGCCTAATCCGGCCATGAATGCTTGTTCCAATGTTGCATCAGGATGATCCCGACACCACTGGGTTGCTAATTCTTCTGATTTCATTTGATTTATAATTTAGATAACCAATATTTCCATACTCGTGAGGCTACATGCGCCATCATAACGGGTGGTACACTCATTCCACAGATATAATGTGGGGATTGGTTGCAAAAGTTATAGTCGATGGGGAAAGTAGAGACTTTACAGATTTCAGATGTACTTAGATATAAAGGCTGTGTAAAGTGTATCAAATCATCATGCTTGGAAGTTATCGTATTGCAGATGCGATCTTCAAGTATATATTTCTTTGAGAAGAATAACTCTTTACCGTATAGCCGCATACATGTATCAGACATGTCTTTATCAGTAATTTCTCTATGTTCCCAAACATATCGAATTTTTGTACCATTTTTAATTTCTTTCCCCTTAAAGTCTGTTATTTCTTTCATCAAAATGGGTATTTCATTGAACTTCATACAAATATGTGGCTCAACATTGAAGAGGTCTGAAACTTTTAGAAAATGGACTCCCAAATCATGCCTGATACATATAAAGAATACACGTTCTCTTTTTTGAGGTACTCCCATTTTAGAAGCATCAAGAAGAAAATGCTGACAATAATAACCAGCTTCCTCAAAGTCTTTGTATATACGTCTGACATAATCAATCGCATTCCCTAAAAGAAGTCCTTTCACATTTTCAGCAATAACGACTTTAGGTTTTAAGCGTTTGGCAAGTGCAATAAAATCAAAAAAGAGCGTGTCTAAAACTTGTGTCTTTTGACCTTCCTTGAATTTCTTTTCTTTACCCCACGCATCTTCACGTAATCCCGACATGCTAAATGTACTGCAAGGTGGTGATCCGTCCAATATATCTAAATTGTATAGTTCTTCGGGAAGATTATTCCTTTTCACTAAATCACGAATATCTTCTAAATAACTATACTGGGGATGATGGTTTGTTTCATAGCATTTCATCATTCGTGGATCAATCTCATTACAGCCAATAACATCGTAACCTGCTATTTTGTAACCCATAGTAGAGCCACCGCCACATGCAAAACAAGAAAATACCTTTCCTTTATCTTTAGTAAAAACAACATCTTCTAAAGACCAGCGATAAGGATAGAGATGTTGTGTATGGGGGGGGTAATTACATCTTTCATCATTCCACCTCCCATAATTCAGCTACTCTTTTGAACTCTTCATCAGCCGGAACCGGGCAATCTTTGATCCATTGCATATCTTTTACTTTCCATAACGAAAGGTCTGTGTTGTCAGGAATATGCTTTTTAATATCAGGAAAAAGATTGAGCCGAAGAGATTTACTTTCCATAAGTTCATCTTTGTAATCCAACAAAAAATTATTGGCCTCCAATAAACTATGAACATCATTAACAGAATGTGGAGTGTAAACAACTCCATCGAAGTATCTGATATAATTGGGGAGCATATCAGCCAGTGCCGTATATAGAAATAATTTTCCTTTATTGCCATAGGCCAATTTTTGAACGGTTTTGATACTTTCAGCCAAATTTACCAGTTTTTCAGGAAACAAAAGTGGTTCTCCACCAGTTATCATGATCTCTTTGTAATTAAAGTGCTCAACAACTGGTAATTTTGAAAAATCCCATGAGTTGTTGCAACACATAGGACATTTGTTCGGACATTTGGTTGTAACCAATAGACGTAACTTTTCCATTTATAATGATATTGTTTGGGTGTATTTCAATTCTCCGGTATATCCACGTGCTTTCAATTCTGCGATAAGTTCCCGTGGAGAAAATTTTGCCAATTCAGGATTGGAATATATTTTCTTCAAATTTCCCCCCCCCGGAGTTTTCTTACGGTTTCTGGCATAAACATTACCGCACTCTTTACAATATGTCTGCAATCCATCTTTGGTTGAAGCATTTTTCCAAAACTCACTGACCGGAAGTTCCCGGCCACATTTGCTACATTTTTTTAATTTTTCCATTATTCCTTTTCTTTAATTCTACCATATTCACATATTAGTAAAGCATCCGAAGTTGCCAATGTAACTTTTGCATACGGGAACAGCTGTTGGGCTTTCTTCTTTAAGATGTTTTTCCATTCTGTCTTACCCAATTTGTCTGTATTTCGTAATCCTATAGTTTTTTGCCAAGTTTGTGGAGATACTGTTACTGTCGGAATCCCACAAGCTATCAATCCCATAGTCAGCTGTCCGTAACCTTCTCCAAAAACAAAAGAGGCAGAAGCACTTTGTCCGGTCATGCCATTCACTCGTTCCAAATAACAAACGCTATTTTCTTTGTATATGGAGAGAAAATCTAATAAGTCTTTGGGAGTTGGTGGCATTTTGATACACTCCAATAATTTGTTATTCTCGGTGTCGTACACTACAATTCCACCGTTTTTGCCAACATCTATACCTATGATCCTTCGTTTCATAAATTATACTTTTTTGTTTATAAATCTTTTGAGCTTAATTACATCTTTCTTTCCAAGCCTTAGTGCTTCACTGGTCTTGATGTCAGAAGGTGAGGCTTTACAATTCTCGGTTATCCTTTCAAAATGTCGGATAAAGGATTTTAGGAAATAGTCGGGGATTTCAACTTTCATAATGATTGATTTATGTGGATAAGCCCGGACTCGAACCGGGAACTGTTGCAATCAGGATTTTCGTTTCTGCTTCCGTTTGTACGTATGTCAAGTGTTAATAGCATATTACCTGACTCGTGATGCTATTCGTGCATTTTTACCACAGAAACTAAGCGTCTTCCGATTTCGCCACTTATCCGTTTGCCTCTACAATAGAGGCATTTTACATGAACAAAAAGACTCTTTGTAGTATCTACCGTCGTGGAGCGTATGCAGCGTACTCGACTCGACTTGCAAAGAGAAGAAAAAAGGTGAGGCATGATAGTTCCCGGATAGGCGGTCAAGCCACACCGGGAGAAGCTGATTATTAATCGGGTTGATAATTATTATTTTAGGAATTTAGCAAAAGTCTTGATTGAGCCTTCATTATTACTTTTTAAAGAGGCCAATTCTGTATTTTTAGAAGTTAGTGTAGAAATAACAGATTTATTCTTTTCGATTTCTGCATCAATATCACTATTAAGTGTTTCCAAATCGGCTTTTGCTTGTGCAAATTGAGACAATATCGTATCTCTTCTTTGTTGAAATGTCAGCATATTATTTTGTCATTTTTAAAAATTCAGGAGCAATGCCATATAGAGGTGTCTTCCCGTCCCACTTGTCTATAAATTGTTTATATAAAATCTCACGGGTGAGTCCACGGGACGCAATTAAAGCTTGTTCTGTTTTTAGTTGCTCCAGTTCGTTTTGCTTCTTTTGTTCTTCAATCTTCTGATCAAGTACCGAAATATTAGTGTTTACCTCGTTACGGCTATCTATTTTATCGCGGACAGCTCTTGAAAATTCCAATTGTGCGGAGAAGGTCAACAACTGCAATCCCCGTTTCTCAAATTCTTTATCAACGATCTGTTCCAGTCTCTTTTCAAATACCAATGAACCACCGTCAGCCATCAGACTGTCTGTTTTATGTTTGCGACTTTCTTCTTTGATAAGATCATATATACGTGGCTCCAAAATATTATCTTCTAATGATTGCATAAAGCCATCTTTTCCCGATGGGGTGTCAGCCTTATCAATATGCTTGTTATCAAATACAATATCAATAGCCCTGTTTTTCATTACTTTATAAGAGTAAGTTGGCCGGGCTGTAAACTCTGTATTGTCGGCTGCCTTTAGTGTGACTGGATCAGAAAATTCTCCGCGCTGATCGAATAGCGGAACTTGAAAAAGCTCTGTGCCTAATTCCCATGTAGATACCTTACCGGCAACGATTTTAAAATCTTCTTTCCCTTGTTTGCCGTAGTTCTCCATAAGGACACCGGCATAATTGGGAGCAACTCTTTCGCATGAAGCAAACAAAACAACGGCAAATAGTGCCACAATCAAAAAATCAATCTTTCTTTTCATTTTCTACTTTTTTTTAATGATATTATAAACTATAAATGCTACTGTCAGCATAATTATTGAAATTCCCAACCACGCATTTATGTGATTGAATACGCGGTTGCCAATGAAGAAAGCCGATACGACAAGTACCGGCTTCCAGTATTTCTTTACAGTCTTCATTGTTATTGTTCGATAATGGCAATATCCGGCGCCAATTTACGGATCAACAATAATTGCTCGTCAATGGCCTTGTTGCGTTCCTCTTCCACTATCACTTCTGCACCAGGGGAGCAAAGGGACAATCGAATATTACGCCCGTCCACATCTGCAATGATTTCCACTTCAATCTCTTCTGCAGGGCGACCTTTGAAAATCGGGACAATAAGATTGAATGAGGCCGGAAGATTGGAGTTGACAACTTGGCTGTAATTGTCAGTGCGACTACCGTTGTCTTGTCGGGAGTTTTCCACTTTTGAGTCAATGCTGGCTTTGAAGTTCTTCAAGACTGTTACCAGTTCCATGTTGTATTGTGCATCCTTGAAGAAGGCACGATTCATTTTGAAGAACTTTGAAAGCTGCACCGGTTCCCATGTCTTGCTTGTGTTAATACCAAATTCAAGAAACTTGGGATAGTATTTCAACTCACCTCTTACAGTAGCTTTATTCCTACTGTCAGTTTCATTGGTGACAAGTTAAAGTGTCATTTTCTCCCGATCAACAAGAATATAGCAACGTTTCTGATTGATCTGTTCTTTTTCAGAGATTCTTTTCAAGAGAAATTCATGAACACTTCCAATTGTTCCGGCTAATTCTACCTTATCAGGCTCCAGTACCGGTAACTCATTTTCTTCGTGAAGTTCAATAACCCTAAGTGTTGCTTCGGTCATACCTGGAGCAAAGTTCACTTGCATCTTTTCGTTTTCCATGCTGTTCTACAAATTTTTAGTTTTATTTTTAAATGATTTGGCAGGTTTGAAATGTGGAGTATAATGCTCCGCTATGACAATAGTCTCGTTTTTGTGTATGTTACGAGCTACTTTTCGTTTATAGTGTTTGGGTGACAGTGTGCCAAAACCTCTGATATAAAGAGTCTTTCCATTAGCTACTGCATTCACGGTCTCTTTTAGTGCTGCCTCTATGACAGTTCGGACTTCACAAATAGCGATACCGGTTGATTCGGCTACTTGCTTGATAAGTTCTTCTTTTCTCATGGCTTATCCCTCCGTACCAGTAGATTCAATGTCCTCGAATACAGTTTTTTGCATCTCTTGTGCTTCCATCGGACGTTCTTTAACCAAGTCACCATTACCGTTGTAATATCCAGTGGTACGAGTGCTACGTTCCATGAACTTAAAGCATTCATCCGTAATTTCCTCATAACCACGCTTTATATCGGTAAGCAACGTTTTTTTACGTTCCTTTTTAGGTTTCAGTTTGTCCTTGTATGCTTGCATGAAAGCTTTCTTTTCTTCTTCCAGTGCGGCCATGTCAAGGTCAATATTTGCCAATTCCGTTTTCCGTTCACCCATTTCTTCCTCACTGAAAGGAGAGGTATAGGTGATTCTTTCAACTGCTGCGCAATTGTCTTCCAACATTTGTCTGCGAAGCAATGGATTCTTGTCTTTAAATAGTTCTTTATCCATATCATAACGGTTTTAAGCCATATCGGGCAGAACCGACAAATGGCTGTGGGTTAGTCCTTATGTTTGCTTTGTGTATATCATCTGTACGATGATTGAATAATCGGGGTAATCCCGTTATTTTGTCATATACAACCAGTTCAGACGATACATAACAAATAAAGCCTTTCAGTCGCTCTTTCAACCATGCGTTCTGATAGGCTCTGCGTTCACGATACTCTTGGTAGCTCATTCCTTTGGGACGAGCTGTGAGAAGGGGAGTGTAATTTCTCGCCCCCCCCGATTTAGATTTACTCTTTCCCATCAATCAAATTTTTATATTGTTTTTCTGAAACGAACTTGTCGCAGTTCTTATACCAAGTGCCATCATTTATTTTGTATGGGTTGCTCGTTTCATCCACTTCATTCATAATACCGACTACCGCATTTTCTTTGTTGTTATCATCCCATACAATAACAACATCGCCGACAGTCGGGATATATTCAGGCTGTAACTTCTCAAAATTGAAGGAGTAATGTTTTTCTTCCTTCATGGCGGCAAGCATCTTTGCCTTTTCCTCTTCTGTAGCTTTACGGAATCCCTTCATGCCTCCGATACCAGCTTCGGGTGTGAGTTTTACAAAAACTCTGTCACCTTCATCGTTGGAAGGAACATAAGCGACAAGGCCGAAAGGTACTTTTATTGCTGGTAAAAAAGGAAGCGGCCTTTCTTCTCTAATTTCAGAGAGAATCATCATGCTGCCCCCTCCGCGATTTGGATTGATAATTACGTCACCGGGGATGAATGTCTCACCTTCAAACTCAAATTTACCCCCCCCCATAACTTTTTGGGTAGATTGCATACTTTCTTCTTTCACGATTTTTACCATGTGTCCTTCGGGCACTTCAACTGTTACTGTTCTCATTTTAATTTGATTTTAAACTGGTTATTGTATTCTATGTATTTTTCCGGGCAGGTTGTTTCTATAATTCCGTTCATTGTAGGAATACGAAACAACTTGCCGGATTTATGAAGCTCTTTTTCAAGCTGTTTTGCTTTATGTAAAGCAGCCAAAGAACGTGTTTCATTTTCGATCAGTTCTTTAGCCGCTGTGATACTGTTACTAATTTTTTCACATGAATCCATTACTTGACTTCTTCTGCGTATGGAGTATCGTCTTCCTCAAAATCGTCCGGTTTCTGACCTTGTGCCTTTTTCCAGTCTTCAAACATTTCATCATCCAACTGGCTCTCTGTTTCAAGAACTTTAATCATGGAATCTGAAATGCCGGTTTTGGGCAGGAATTTGAAAGCCCAGTTCACGATTGTTTTTCGAGCCATTTCTTCAAAGTCTGTGTCCCACGGGGATTGCTTGCCTTTCTTGACAGCCTCACTACGACTTTTTATTTCTTCAATACGTGCTTTGGGCATTGCATCGAATTTTACAACACCGGAAGTCAAGACTGCAAAATAGTAGCCTCCAAGAAGATCACCACGTTCTCCGAATACATTGGGTTTGTGGATGATAGTGCCACCGGTACCTTTTGTCATGCTGAACTCGTCATTAGCATAAACCAAATCAGAATAAATATCTTTTACAGCACCGGTGCGGATCAAAATATCAACTTTACCCATGTATGAAGCTTGGAACTTCACTTTGCCTTTGTACGGTACAAGATACCCCAACCTTAGTTCAGGATTGAGCGTCAGACCGGTAAGAGAAACGTTTTTGATTGCTTCGACAAGATGATCGGGATATTGCCGGGCACAGTCAATCAAATAAGGATTATTCAACATTGCCTGCATAGCGAAATTGACTTCACGGGCAAATTGCTGTTCTGTGCCACCAGCTGCTATAAATGCCTTTTTAGGGGAGATAAAACAGCTTTCCAATCCTTTCAGTTGTACTGGAAAGGCTGGTGGGGTAGAAGGAACGGGCGGTTGTGGTGTGGAAGGTGTTGGGGAGACCGGTTCTGTTTTTGTTGGTGAAGGAGCATTGTGTTGTTCCATTCCCAAGTTCCCTTGTTGGGGGGATTGATTCTCTGTTTTACTCATTGTTCTTGATTATTATAAAAGTTAAACATCTTGTTCTTTTCAAATGCAGGTGTGTCAGGTATCATTATTCTTCGTCCTTTGAATCCCGGCTGAATAAATATCTGTGCACCGTCAAAATCATTGTTTTGTGTACAGTAAACATGCTGGTCTAACAATTTCTTGAATGCCAATGCGCTTGCCCCCATTTTCACAATTCCGTCTTCCAAATGGAAAGCCCAGTTAGCTGCACTGACAAATACTGCGTCATAGGGAGCTGTCTTTTGTTGCATAACCCAGTAGAACTCCTTCCATACTCCAGTACGTTCATGTTCAAAAAACTGGTAGAAGGCTGCCGAAATACCGTAATGAAATTTGGCGATAGTCCGGTTAACTGTTTCTTCATGAAGATCATCAACCGCCAATGTTTTCCAGTCAACAATTTTTTTGGCCGTTTCCACATCAGGGCGATATTTGAACTTGCATCCTTCGTATTCAACGAAATGGCTAACTTCGGCTTTTCCCCATTTTAATATCTGCCTAATCTGTTTGGAGGTGTCCCGGCAATTATTAAGAAGCTCATAAACCATTGTTTCAACCAATTGTATATCGGTTGTGCTTGTCAATGTTTTACCGGGATTTGATTCTTTGGCCTCTATTAGTGCAATCTGATATTTTTGGGTGTCTCGTCCATACGGACAGCCAGTTTTAGGATTTATAGGTGGCTCAAATACAAGAAGATTGTTTCTCCATTTGTCAAGTGTTCCAGTATTAACAAGACTTTCCATTGCATCATGGTACAGCGAGCCTTTTTCAGAAGCTTCAATACTGATCTCGAACATTTCAGGGTGCAATGCCTTGTATCGGGCAAACTTTGGGGACACCATATAATCTTTAATCTGCGTACTACTTAGGAAATCTTTGAATCTTTCTCCACGGTGGTATTCTTCATTTGGCAGATTGTAAATTGTATCTTCTATATTACTCATATAATGAATTTGGAGTTTTACAAAAAACTCCCTACTTTCGCAAGCAAGGAGCCAATAACTAACTAAAAAACTTATTCATCACTTGTAGATAGTAATTCTTTGTAATTCTGTAATATGTATTCTTTTTCTTTATCTGTAAAAGAATAGGCTTTAGCCATAAATTTCATTGCCATATCCTCATTGTGAGCGGAAAGGGGATAATAGTCAGTAGCGAATTTGTAAGTAAGCCTATTCAATCGCTCATACTTAACTTTGACCTCTTTAACCCGTCCGCTTATTTCCGAGATAATACCGGACGCTTCTTGCATCTTTTCGTCATATTCTTTTTGGTCTTTCGCTGCTTGTTCTTTCATAACCTTGTTCTGTGCGGCAAAGTTTGAAATCTTTTCGTATAGTTCACTTGAATATACAAAGCCACAGTTAACCTCAAAGTCTGGCTTGATAGAGTAATTGTATTTATCTTTCTTGACGAGATATTTGTAGTCGCTTCCGAGTTTGTTCCAATCGTATTCAACTTTGCGAAGGGTTTTCGCATTACGTAATGCTTCTGCTACCGCATTCGCTTCTTCCATGTCTGTAAAAGCGTAACCTTCAAAGAATGGGATCGTGAACACTTTCAAATCAGCAGGTTCAATCTCAAACAATTCGGGAACCTCCGGCTTATCCATAATTTTGATACCTTCCTCCATCATGCGGAGTTTAATCAATTTCTGTACATCTTCCTCCGTTAACGCAAGAATCTCTTGCTCGGTCATTTCTGTAAATCCTTTCATACTTTTAGCATTTAAAATGTGTTCCCGTCCGCGTTCCGATGGATTGTTGGCCGTAGCTTTTTAGCGGTGACCGCTTCTTGCGAAGCACGGGTATATATATCATTTAAAGTATCTATTCAGTTAAGAATGTATTTATAAACGCCCTACGTTTACTTTGTCATAATATAAGTTGTTTTTGATAACTTAGTGATTCGTGTGCTGCATCTTCTTATTGGCAGTCCGTATTCACACTCTTTTCACTAATCCGCTTTGGCTACTTTGTCGGTCTATTTCGCCCTTTAGATAAGCAGTAAACCTTGTTTTAAGTCTTTATTTGTTCAGACTATACAATATGTCAAAGAACGTTTTGTTAGTTCCCGGAAAGACGGCCAAATCCGTCCGGGATTATTTTCTTTCCATGAATTTTCTCAAAGCTGATTTGGTAAAAATGAGACTCTTGCCATTTTTGGTGTGAGGAATATCATGTATTCGATTGTATAAGGTTTGCAACTTCCATCCAAGAAATACAGCTGCTTGTTTGGCATTCAAATACTCTTCGGTTTCAACAGTCGCCATTTCAGTTACAGCCTTTCTCACATCATTGCGAATAAACTTGTGCAGTTCTTCTGCAATCATTCTGGCATCTGAACGGTTCATTTCTTTATCGCTTCGATGGTTATCTGATTTTTATCTTTGTCGATGGATGTTGAATATCTTTCAACGTCTTCACGGGGATCAGTAAAAGCTAATTGATAGGCGTAGCTTCTTGCATTGACGCAATCCTTGTAAGAATCCAGCTGCATTACTTTGGAAGAACCAGCTTTAATACTTAGAATATCTTTC
Organism: Bacteroides intestinalis; assembly: GCF_003464595.1. Classification (GTDB taxonomy): domain Bacteria; phylum Bacteroidota; class Bacteroidia; order Bacteroidales; family Bacteroidaceae; genus Bacteroides; species Bacteroides intestinalis_A. The sequence goes on along the minus strand of NZ_QRZF01000009.1, from coordinate 93,649 downwards.
TTTGTTACTTTCATACTATTTTCTATTTTATACTTAAATTTTCCACAAAAAAATTTGCATAAAAGAAAGCTAACAACTACATTTGCCAATGAGATATGTAGTAAGTGGCTTTTGAAGTCGCCAGCTTTCTTGTTGTTCAAACTTACACTCTTTGTTTGTTTGACGTTGCAAATATACTTCATATTTTCAGAAGTACAATAAAATGCTTCATAAAATTTGTAGTATATCGTATGTTATAAAACATGTTTTAATATAAGTTGCTGGTTTATAAAATGTTATACAAGTGAGGCTTGCGTAAAAAGAAAGCTTTCTGAAAAAAAAGTAATGTCGTTCTATTAGTATTGTAATAATTGAAGAAGTAAAAGACGATCTCATTCGGTAAGGTGCTGGATTGCTGCATAGTTAGCCCTTAGACGGTTTCCCGTTTTTGCTATATGCAGCATAAGAAATGTCTCGTTCGTATAAGTACGCCGTTCTTAGCTGGCCGGGCATTAACAAGTTACCCGACTTCCCGGATTTTTCGCTTACTTGTAGCTGTGCAGGCATCCCGGTTTCGTTTGCCTCTCAATATCGCACGCCTTTCGCAGTATTGAGTTGTAAGAGTGTAACCCTCTGTCTCTCCGCTATGCGGCCTACCGCCGATTACACAATGTGGAGAAAAAGAAAATCCGCAAATAGGTAGCAGCTATTTACGGATTTCTATATATAAACTCCAAATAGGATGTTTAATCAATTTATGTGGTAATACTGCTACTATTACGGATGCAAATATACTACTTAATTTATGAAGTATGCAAGAAGTTGACGATAAAAAATTGAGTGATCTCTCAAAAAGGTTTTTGCAAGCAATTTCATATTGTGGTTTGAGTGGGTATAAATTGAAGAAAGACAATATTATATCCAGTGAATCAACTCTTACCAGTATAAAAAAAGGGATTCAGTTACCAAGTAAAAAAACAATTGATGCTTTTTGTGAGAAGTATGATGTGAGCAGAGCATGGCTATATACTGGAGAAGGTTTGTTTGCAAAGACTCCATCAGGACAGATAGAACCTTCGGAGAAGGATATTAGGGATGCTCTGAAAAATGCGAGAATGCAATCAGACTCTACGATTAGTAAAGTAGCTCCTTATCTTCAAGATATTCTTGTAAAAGTAAAATATGTTCCGATAGATGCTGCGGCTTCATTTGTCGAAAGCTTATATAACACAGCTTATGAAATTGATTCTTATGGTGTCATGCCGGAAGAAGGTGAAGTGCTTGATGATTCTTATATGGTCTTTCAAGTACGTGGTGACAGCATGGAGCCAACTATACCGGACGGAGCTAAAATTCTTGCTCGCAAAATAGAAGAAGGTTTGTGGGAAAGCGCGTCAGGAGTTGTGAGTATTGTGTATGGGAAAACACTTTCAGTCAAGCGGATATTGAAAAACAGTCTTTTCTTGGATAATGTGCTGACTTTAAAGGCTGATAACCCCAAGCATGGCCAGTTAGATGTCGAGAGAAGAGAAATAAGGGGGATGTGGCAAGCATTACGCATAATAAGTCAAAAGATTATTTGATATGGAAGAAAGGGCTATTGACAGATTACGAAAATTTGCAAGGTATGCACGTGATAAGGGAGTTGTCAAAGGTGAGAACTCGTTTGAGGCTTATTGTGAATTATCAAATAGATACATTTATAATTCCATAAGGAACGGGAAGGGGGCTATTGGAACTGATATAATAGCTCGTATTGTGGATAAGTTCCCGGAATTGAATGTGAAGTGGCTTTGTACTGGCAAAGGGAATATGATTGAGACGGATATTGATGCGAATGTCAACTACAAAGCAGCTTATGAAGGTGCGATGATGCAGATAGAAGCACTGCATAAAATTATAGAAGAAAATAAGCGGAGATGATATAAATATGATACCATTAATATATTTTTAATAAGTATTTTATTGATTATCAGTATAATAGCAAAATGTGTTAGTCCCGTACGCACCGCAATAAATATTGAAAATCACCCAGTTTTACACTCAATAATGTAAAGCTGGGTATTTTTTATTTTAAATGTTAGTATATCGTTTAATTTAGGGGGAAGTCTTCTGAAAGCAATTTATATTGCTATGGTGTCATATGGGAGGTTTGCGGCATTCCGTAGCCTATTTCCCGATTGGGCATGGAAGCATTAAGCGCTGAAGTGTGCAAAAGATGGATAAGTTCTTTTCTGCTCATTTTTTTTTGTTCTAATAGAGTAGCACATAATCCTGCTATAGAAGGTGCTGAGAATACTATCTACAAAACATGAAATGCGGGATGTATGTCCGTCAAGCATCTGAACAGAATATCCGTCGAAATCATCAAAAATTGTATAGCCACAGGAAGAAGTTATTATATCTACATTATGAGTCAGTAACCAACGTATCGCATTCATCATGCGTACTTCCTCCAGACGTGGTTCGGAATCAAAATCATCTATCTCAGCTAAATAATATTCAGCATTCCATGCCAATCCTTTTATGGTGTCCCCTGCAAGGTATCCTCCTATACATGCACAAGAGTATGCTCCGTGGTCTTTTTCTCTGCCAGACTCTTCCTTAAAAAAATCCAATGTATCTCCATCTATAAAATTAGCATAGGCGGTTACATGCAAGTTTTTAGTCCAAGAGCGTTGTCGCAATCCCCCAAATCCGGTATCTAATACTCCAATCTTAATACCACGTCCACTAAGGTTTAATGAATCATAGACTGAATCTATCATCATAGCGGGTACAGCTGTATATACTCGTCCCCCGATAGCTACATAATGTTCCGGCGGGTTTTTAAAACTATTGCGAGCTATGAAATAACCTATCACGCCAAAAACTATGAACGAAAACAGAAGTATTCCACCAATAATCAAAATGATTTTTTTTAGTCTTTTCATGTTGGTATTATGAAGAAAAAACTTTTTTATTATGTCTCTTGTTTATCATATCTTATATAATGATTACAAAAATACCAAAAGCGCAACTCCTAAACAAGCAGAATTGCGCTTTTATTAATTTACCGGGAATTATATATTTTAATTCCCTTCTTGGTCTGTTTTCTTTTTTTTAAGTGTGGCTTATATCCAGCTTTTCCTTATACATTCTTTCTCCAATGGATAAATGATTGCTTATCAACCTTATCTTTTCCTATCAGTTGTAAATTGTATGAGTTTAGCCCAGCGTAGCGATAATCGCCATAATTAATGTCGCCTAATAAATCTATATTCATTAGTGCCCGAACAATTTTTGATCCGCATTGTTCTATTTTCTCGACGATACATTTTCCTCCTAAGAGGTTCATAAGCAGATAAGCTGAAACTTCATAAGCACACCAGCCACATTCTTCCAGATACAGATGGATACAACTTTCATTGTTTTGCTCTTTTTTGAGCACTTCAGAAACTTCTTTTTTCATGGTTATCTTTTTATTTACTCGATTTTAGAATCCGGGCAAAACTAACACCCCTTTATTAGAAACAAATATTTTAGTGATACGGTTTTGCAGGGTATTTAAACTATTCAGATAATTAACAGTATAAAAGAGATCGTAACAAAGAAACTTTGAAATCGGGCTGTCAGCTACGTAAATAAACACTATTTTTGCATAATGAGATTCTGAGTATGCACCGTAATGAAGGCAAATGTTTTGTAAGTATCTGACTGATAGTATTTCATTTTGTTACTCTTTCTGTTCTTTCTGGTTGACGCATAAACAGTGATTTAAGGCCATCATAAAATCCTGGGAGTGCAACTGTACCATGTACCTCTTCCGGGAACTTTTTGAATACAACGCGTAAATGTTGATTCTCCATATCCGGAATAATTTTCATATTTAAGCTGTCGGCCAACGAGAATTGCACTAATTTTACATCGGGGCGTTGGCGCGTGGCAAAAGCAACATATAGCTGTTTTCCAGAATAGTTCTTTTGCCTGATTTTTATTTCCGCTTGTTTTAGAAAAATGCCACGATCCCACCACAGACTGGGATCTATTGCTATAAACGCTTCGAAAGATTCAGGATGATCAAGTAATGTCTGTAGCGTGAATAAAGCGGCATATGAGTGTCCTGCTAAGAAGTAACGGCCACTACAGGGAACTTTTCTTTCTACTTCCGGACGCAGTTCTTCTGTCAGGAAACGATAGAATTGTTCTGCACCTCCTCCTTGCGGTTTATCTTCTGGGTGAATGCTCCCATCTCGTCGTGCAGATGAGGAGGTAGGAGTAAAATCCCTTGTGCGGTCTGTATTCAGGATGGCAACAACAATACAGGGAGGCAAGGAAGATATTCTTGAGGAAGAAAAAAAACGCGTAAATCCTACAACAGAGTGAAAAAAGACATCCCCATCCAGTAAGTAAAGAACCGGATAATCTTGAGCAGATTCTCCTGGTCGTTGTTCTGGTTTATAAATCCAATAGGATCTTTCTTCGTTTAATATATTGGAAAACAAAGAATGGCGGTTTCCTATATTAATTGAATCCTGCCCATATATAGGTAGGGAAAATATACATTCTATCTGAATGAGTAATAATAAACAGAGCTTCTTCATCTATCGTAATTTCTTGTGCAAAGATCGAAGAAAACATTCGGTTAGGCAATCCCTATTTCTGGGTATTTGCTTGTATATTCTCGGAGGTTGATTAGAGTAACTGTCTCGATTTCACCTCCAGATATTTATTAATTACATCAATAGAGAGATTTTCGGGCGTGGTCAATAGAGAATAAATGCCATGCTGTTTTAGTGTAGAGACAATTAATCGTTTTTCAAAGGCAAATTTTTCGGCAATGACATGGCGATAGTATCCTTCCGTATCTGAGGCAGGAGTAGCAATATAGTCTTTCAGGTCAGCATCTTCGAAGAACACTACCAACAGGCGGTGCTGTCGATTCAGTTGTTGCAAGTATGCTAACTGTCTGTTCATGCTTCCCATACTGGAGAAGTTGGTATATAAAACCAAAAGGCTACGTTTGTTGACATGTTTGTTCAGATGTACGCATAAGGAAGAAAAGTCCGTTTCACTGAAAGTAGTTTCCTGACTATAGAGATTTTCAAGCAATGTCTGCATATGTCCGGGACGGCTTGATGCCGGTACGAAGGTATCGAAATGCTCATCAAAGGTTATGAGCCCGGCTTTGTCTTCTTTCCGCATGGCAACGTACGAAAGAACTAATGAGGCATTTATCGCATAGTCAAGTAAAGTCATTCCACGAAAAGCCTGTTGCATAACCCGTCCCTTGTCTATCACACTATAAATTTGCTGGGAACGTTCGTCTTGATACACATTTACCATAAGCTCATGCTTGCGGGCACTTGCTTTCCAGTTTATCGTGCGATAATCATCGCCTTTTACATATTCCTTTATCTGCTCAAACTCAGTGTGATGTCCTACGCGACGGATACGTTTTATACCTAATTCCGTAAGATTGTCACTTATTGCCAGCAATTCATAACGATGTAACATCAGGTAGGATGGATAGACTTTGACATCTTGGCTATCACCACAGGTATAGCGGCGCGAAAGTAATCCCATCCGGCCTTGTATAAATACATGAATCCGTCCAAAATTGTAGATTCCCCGATGGGTGGGTCGTAATTGGTAGCTGATTGTTTTACCTTCATTTGCCTGGAGCTTTATCTCGAAATTTATATTTCGCTGCTGGAATATAAAAGGTATTTCATCAATGACTTCCATGGATATTGCATACGGATAACTGCTCTCCACCCGAATGTTCACCGTATTTTCATCTCCGTTGGAAAAACGTGATGAACATTGGCGAAATGCCCGTATACCATGGATGCGATAAAGCATGTATCCTTCCGCTAATATAGCCAGGAGCATGACAAAAAGCATCCATTGCCCGAGAACAAAGAGCGGAGCAAACGTATACCCGCTACCCAGTAACAGGATAATCAGGCTGAGGGCAATATAAAAGCGTCGGTTTAAAATCATTTCGGTACTTCTACCTTATCAATCAGGCGTTGGGTTACTTTCACCGGTGAATATCCTTCCATTTCGGCCTCTGCAGTCAGAATCAGGCGGTGCTGGAGTACGTATGGAGCAACAAATTTTATATCTTCCGGTGTTACGAAATCACGTCCCTGCAATAGAGCGTATGCTTTAGAGGTCTGCAGCATAGCGACAGATGCACGTGGAGAAGCTCCCAGATATACGGCTTTGCTGGTGCGCGTCTGCTGTACAATCATGGCAATGTATTGAAGCAATGTACGATCAATAAATACCTGGTTCATCAGCTTGCGGAGAGATAAGAGCTCTTCTTTGGTAATGGTAGAAGCGATGTCCTCCAGTTTCACGAATGCAGCATTTCTATGATGGCGTTCCAGGATGTTTATTTCTTCATCCAGAGTTGGGTAGTCCATTGTTATTTTCATCAGGAAACGGTCGAGTTGCGCCTCGGGTAGTTTATAAGTACCTTCTTGCTCTACAGGATTTTGAGTAGCCAGAATTGTATAAAGCTCTCCCATAGGATAAGTCATTCCGTCAATACTGACCTGACGCTCTTCCATTACTTCGAACAGGGCAGCCTGTGTCTTGGCCGGAGCACGATTGATTTCATCCACCAATACGATGTCGGCAAAGATGGGGCCCCGATGGAAATCAAAATCATTGGTTTTCATATTAAATACAGTTGTACCCAGTACATCGCTTGGCATTAGGTCCGGAGTAAACTGAATACGGCTGAAATCCGCATCAATCAGGCGGGCAACCAGACGGGCCAGCAGTGTTTTTGCTACTCCCGGCACACCTTCTATCAAGACATGCCCATTTGCTAAAATGGCAGTCAATACCAAGTCCACCATTTGCTCCTGACCTACGATGACAGATGCAATCTGGTCTTTCAACTCTTGTATCTTCTCGGAAAAGAGAGTTAAATCTACTCGTTTTTCAATATTCTCTTCCATAAATTTCTTCTTTATATATGATCTATTATTTCATTCATCTTATCAATAAAATACTTCATCTGCTCTACAGAGATAGTGCGCCCTCCATAAATCACTGGTCTGACGGAACGGATAAACTCACCGATCTCTTCTGTATTCATACCGGTCTTTTGGGCTATTCTGCTGAAAGAGTGTTCGTCATTTGCTACTTCCTCTATATCTACCTGAATTTCTCTCCTCAATTCTTCCGCAAAGTAGATATACTTTTTATGCACCAAGTCGGCATGATCTTTCTTTTGAAAATAAAGGGTTCCTATCAGTTCGGTAAATTCCAGCGATTTGTTTTCCGGCTGGTGGATGACAGGAATTACCCGTTGCCTTCTTCGGGCGGTGAACACCATGAAGAGGATAATGGTGAACATCGTCAAATACAAAGCCCATCTCAGCGGTCTTTGAGAAAGGAAATACCGGAAAGGGGACATCTGTATTTGGCCCGTTTGCTTCATGTAACCTTCGGTGCGGACGATGGGTAAATCTCCCATTTGGGATAATAGGCGGAAAATGTAAGTCGCATTTTTTCCATCTAATACTCCATAATTAGTAAAGAGCAGGGGAGTAGAGACTAGGATTATTTCACCTTTTTCCCATGGATAGGACAAGGCAACCGGGACACTTGGAATACCCTTTTCTGCCAGTACCTTAGCCGGAAGCGAATCGGGCACGAGGTAAGAAGAACACAATTGAGGATAGAAATAGAAGGATTGTCGAGGATATGCGGCAGAATCTCCTATCCAGAAGAGAGTATCTTTCTCCAATGATGCAGCAGCATATTTCTTTAATAATGCCGGGCTAAAGTAGGAATAACTACTATTAAAATCCAATGTATCTTCTAAATTTCTGTTGAAAGAGTTACTCACCAGCATAATCTTATTTCCCCGTTTTGCAATCTTTAGTATTGCTTCTATATCCACATCTGTCAGAGACAGGTTATTAGTGGCTACTAATATGCCTCTACGAGAGATTGTGTCTTCCTGTTCCAGTTCATAAAAGGTTTTTCGAGATAAAGAATACCCCTTTGGTAACGACGTAGATAGCAAACTGTCGAAAACGGCACATCCGAAAGGTTGTTTATCGTAGTGGCTGAAACTGGGAGCCCACACAAACTTTTTGGGTAATCTACATTCTATCGCGAACATTAAGAGTAAAAAGACGGCAATACAGATGATAAACAAGTGATTTCCTTTCATACAACGCCTCCTTTCTTGACTTCTCCCTGTAAGGACAGCATGGTCTGAAACAATTCTTCCGTTGCTTCAAAGTTTCCATAACGCACTCGCAAAAAGTGATGGGTTAACCTCTGAAACGCAGGCATCCGTACTTCATAAATATATTGTGTAGGCGTTTTGTAGAGTTGCCAGTCAATACGTTTTTCGTCACTGAGTTGTTTCAGTGTCTGCAAATATAGCAGTCGGACTGCTTCCCTGTAATCGTGGCGGGAAAGGGCAGAGGCTATTTCTTTGGTAAAATCAACTCCATAAATGGTATCTTCCCCCACAGTGTAAGGTAAAGCATTCTTGCGGGAGCGTATGAATATTGCCGGATTTTTTTTATAAATGAACCAGCCGATCAGTAGCAGCAGGAGGACAGCAATACTTATCAGAATCGTTTTTGAATAATCTTCAGCAAACTGGCTGCCGAATATACTTTGCAATATTTCTCCGAACCACCTGTTGAGCCATTCGAATATATTCACTTCGGGGGCTATTAACTCACGGTTGTAGTTATAGTCTGCGTCAGATTGCCACACAGCAAGCTGCGTAGTATCACAAACCAATGTATCAGCCGGAGAAAGAGTCATTTAGATTGATTTAGAGTTTGTCAAAGTTATCAATGTCACTTTCTATCGTTACGCTATCCATCTTTTCGGATGCATGCCCGTATTGATAAGCTAATCCCACAAATGTGAAAATCATTGCCAGATAAGTACCGAATGCCTGCACAATGGCCAGTAGATAGAGCATGAAACTATATCCTACTGATACGGTTGCTTCACTTCCTACGTCACTCATAGTGAAGAGCATTTTTACAATTGTAGCTGCATACCAGGGTACCAAGGTGACTCCCTGTAGTATGCCAGCTATGATTCCCATAACTAAAGAAATAAGGAAGACACCTCCCCAGGTAGCAAAGCCCAGACGGAAAGTTTTCTTTAATGCATCCATGATGGAAATATCTTCGAATAGGTAGATAGGTGCCCAAAGGGCAAGTGGTAGGGCAAGAAGTACTATGATAAGAGCAAACAGATATGCGACAGGGAGGGATGCAATACTTAAAGCACCTAATACAAAACTGACACATACAGTTAACAGTAGTCCGAAAAATGCTATGATGAATAGTCTTTTGATATTGTGGAACAACATAGGAGTCAACATTCGCAAGGTCACACCTTGCAAACGTTCTTCACGTTCATTATAGGTCCGGATCATTGCATAAATGAGGGAAGCTTGCAATACCATCCCAATGATACAGATGAGTACAAAAAGGCCATAGTATGAGAGGAATGAAATCAAGAGAGCGGTATCGGAAGAAATATCCATGTCCGCTGCACTCATCACTCCTTTCATCATCCCATTCAGACTCAGGGCTTGGATGAGGCAGAGTGGTAAAAGTAGATATGTGGTAAACTTCAGCATCAGCTTCCAGTTCTCCCTTATAAAATCAAAAGATGCGTTTAACTTCTCTCCGAAAGAGCGTTTCACATACATTGCAATTTTAGGCTTTTGTGATTCCATGTCGTTTCTTATTAGGTAAATAAATATAGTAAAATATAATAAATGCAAGAGAAATGAGGATCAGGCCGAGTCTCAGTATGTCCGGTAATTCGGTATGGCGCGTGATGAAACTTTCGATAAATCCTGCCATTATGAATATGGGGATTGTACCTACAACTATTTTCACTCCTCTTTTGGCTCCTCTCTTGAACGATTCCAGTCTTGAATATGTTCCGGGGAAAAGCCATCCATTGCCCAAAGCCAGTCCGGCAGCTCCGGCTACAATAATAGACCAGATTTCAAGTGTCCCGTGCAGCCATATGGCAAGCATGGATTCTCCAAGTAAGCCATGCTGGAAAAAGAACATCTGGAATGCGCCGATCATAACTCCATTATTGAAAAGCATATACCCTGTACCAAAGCTTGTTAGGATTCCCATGGCAAAGCAATAGAAGGAAACCATAATATTATTTAGTGTGATTCCCAGGAACATAGGAACTTCGGAAGAGCCGTTATACACTGCCATTGGCTCACCGTTGGCTATGTTATCCAAAGTCATGTCCACATAGCCGTTCCCCAGAATCAAACGGACAAAATCGAGATCACCCGCAGCAGAAACTGCTCCAATCAGCACGCTGACGGTAAAAATGATAAATGAAACCAATAGTTCCCGATGGGCATCATACATGATCTGTGGGATTTCTTGTGTCCAAAAGGTGATGATCCTCGTCCATTTCTCACGCTTGTTCTGGTAAATCTTGTTATGTAGTGCAGAAGCAAGGTTGTTCAGGTAAATGGAAATACGTGAAGTAGGAAAGTGCGTTTGTGCAAACGCCAGATCGGCAGTGAGGTCCGTATATACATCGGCAAGCCGGTCGGGAGACAAGTTTGTTGCTTGTTCCACTACCTTCTCGGCTTCTTTCCATTTATCGATATTCCGACGGATAAACGTTACTTCTTTCATGCTTTTCCAAAGGTTTCAAATAAGTTTTGTCTGAAATCAATAACAAAAGTAAGAGAATAATGATATATTTGCAACGATATACAAAAAATCTTTAATCAGAAATGGCAGAAACTACAATTATTACCGGGCAATTTGTTCGTATCAGCCAAACACCTGCGAGTATTGGTGAACGACTCATTGCGTTGGTGATCGATTTTATTCTGATAGGATTCTATGTATACGCAACGGCTACCCTGCTTTCTACACTCCGAATCTCGTCAGATTTTATAATGATTCTTATTATGATTGTAGTCTATCTGCCGATATTAGGCTATTCGTTTCTATGTGAAATGTTCAATCATGGACGAAGTTTCGGGAAAAATCTGATGAACATTCGTGTAGTGAAGGCAGACGGTTCTACACCCGGCATTAGTTCTTATTTGCTTCGTTGGCTTCTCTTTCCGATTGATAGTCTGCTTACCGGTGGTTTCGGACTATTGGTGGTATTATTAACGAAGAATAGTCAGCGAATGGGGGATCTTGCAGCCGGGACCATGGTGATCAAAGAACAGAACTATCGCAAGATTCATGTTAGCCTTGATGAGTTTGATTATCTGACGAAAGATTATCGTCCCACTTATCCACAAGCAGCCGATTTGTCGCTGGAACAAATAAATGTTATTACCCGGACATTGCAGGACGGCAAGAAAGACCGTGTGCACCGCATTGCACAATTGGCAAAGAAAGTCCAGGAACTTCTTACTATAACTCCCCGTGATGGTAATCAAGAACAGTTTCTTCAAACAGTTCTCCGTGATTATCAGTATTATGCATTAGAGGAAATCTGATATTCTTAGTCTTTAGAAAGTTTCACCACAGGAAACCGTTTGTTTCATGCCTTGAAACCGTTTGTTTCTCGGTGTGAAACACTTTGTTTCAAGTAATGAAACTGTTTGTTTCACGCCGGGAAACAAATGCAATGATGGCTATATAACAAAAAGAAGCCCCGGAACTTTTATCGTTAGTTCCGGGGCTTCTTTATATTCATTTCTTAATTACTTCTTTGTTTTAATGGCTTTTTCAATTTCTTCCAAATTCTGTCGGGCAGCTTCATTACCATTCTGTGCAGCTTTGGTAAATTCTACTATGGCTTGTGCTTGATTGCCGCTCAGTAAATAGTAGATGCCATTGTTGTTGGCATATTCAGCAGTCTGCTTATTAGATTTATCCAGGTATTTACGTGCATCGGGCAAGTCTTTCTTAGATAGAGCTACAGCGGCTGCATTCAGGTTGGCTACTTCGTCATCAGGATACATACGGACGGCAATATCGAAGACTTTGATAAAATCGTCACCACCCTTGGGATAGGTATTTGCTACCAGGTACATCTCGTTCAGACTAAGATACTGGGGCTGTGTTTTGATGATTTCTTTCCCTTCATCCACCTTGAAATTAGCAATGGTATAGTCTATGCGGCAATTCACCTTGCGGAGTGCCGGATATAAATCTTTCAGCATTTCACGATAGGGGATACCGCCACCTACTCGTTTTATTTCCTCTTTCCGGCGAGCTATGTCGGAGGTATTATGGATTATGTTGAGGAATTCTGTTTTTTCTTTCATGTTGGAAGCTTCCAGTGCCTTTACCAGTCCTTCCCAGTTTTCACCACCAAAGGAAACATTGTAGAGTTTGGCAGGAATCTGTTCGTGTGTGGACAAATAGGTTTTCAAGGCTTCAGCACGGCTCTTGGAGAGTTGTTCATTGAGCTTCAATGGGCCTTCGGGAGAGGCGAATCCTTCAATGTAGACACCTGTTACGGTCAGTTTCTTATCGTTCTGTATCTTGTTGAACATTTCTCGGATGTTCCGTAACTCAGTCTGATTATTCATAAAATCCGGTAGAATGACAGACTTGCCTACGGGGAAATCAAGATGCGCTTCATATTGTTCGCTACGTGCTTTCACAACTTCAGCTTTAGGCTGAATGTAAGAGGGGATAGGCTGTAAGGCTGCAAGACGTTTGGCTTCCGTAGAAACTCCGTTCAGGATCATTTCCTGTGTCAATACTTCCTGGTGTCCGCCGCATCCACATAAATCTTCTTCCAGATTGAGGTAAGCATTCTCCATCCATGGTTCGTAAGGGATGGCCTGGGTGTAGTTCAGAACTTCCTGAGTATTATAAGGTATCTCCATATTGGTTGCTTTATCCAATGCCATGGCACGGAGATAAGCTTTTTGCCTTCTGCGTCCATTGATAACGATTTCGGGCAATACGACGTTGTTGTCCGGGCCTGCCAGTACGGGAGTTAATGTCAAAGTACGGTCGTTGCCGACTTTCAGGTTCCGCATATCCATCTGCATGCTTATGTAGAGTGACTCTCCCTGTTGCCATAGGGAGGCATTGGTGATGTTGATGGCATCTTTATAGAATTTTTGTGCACGGGCCGGAAGTACGGCAATGAGGCACAAAACGGAGTATATCAGTATCTTTTTCATGACTATATTATTTTATGACGTATATGATGTTTAATGCTACTTTGGTAGGGCCAATGTAGTTCTTGTGTCCGCTATCGAGTTTGCTTCCGCATTTTCCGCAGTTGTACTTATCGTAGTCTATGCGGGCATAGCCTACACCAATTTCAGCTTCCATACTCCAACGCTTGTTCAGTATCCATTGGTATCCGTATGAAATGCCGGCTCCATAAATGTTGCCTTGGTAGCGTTCGTGTCCCAAACCTAAAATGTTGAGGTTGCTGATATTTGCTTCTGCATAATGGGCATGGACGCCAAAGAAATGTCCATAGAAGCGTTCGCACAGCCAATAACGTAGTTCGGGCTGTACCAGCCAGTGCTTGATTTGTTTGTGATCCGAGAATTTCCAAGGATTGTAGTTACCGGATACATCAAGGGTTAACTTTTTGGAGAGTCCGACCTCAAAACCAAGGTTGGCTGTCGTGGTTGCCCAATACAATGCATTGGTTTTTATTGCAAATTTAGGCATGTAGTGGCTCTTATCTTGCCCGTACATACTGTTGGTGTATGTGAACATCAGGGCTGCCAACAAAAGGAATTTAATAGTTTTCATATTTTCATTATATTATATTATCGTAAAACAATAGCCGGATTTTGCAGTAACTCTTCCACTTTGTATGTGGCGGAATAGCCATAGTTTCTCAGAGTGAAAGTAACTACATCATTCAATTTGGCTCCGGCGTATATAGTAGTTGAATAAGTACTGGTCCGGCTGGCTGTAAAACCAGCTGCAATGTCGGTGTCCGATGAAGTTACGGTATAACGGGGGATATTGAGCAAACCGTTATTCTGATAAACCTGTATCGTATTTCCGACAGTTACTGACTGTGCCAGGATATTCTCAAAGCCAATGGTCGTAGGACTAAATCCGGGAGCAGATATTATCAGTTTTTCACTACTTAAAGCCTTTTTTGAAGTAAACGTAACGGTTTGTCCTCCTGAAGGCTGTGAAGTGTAGGTATATTGATAGCCACCTGCAACTGCTGTCCATCCGCTTTGGGTGGTTTGCAGATTTTGAGTTGCAATAAACACCGTTAACGGGTATGTGGGCGGATAGTCCGGATATGATGGAATAGTAAACATAAAGCTGGCTGTATTGTTCACACCATAGTTCACCGTATTGTTTCCATTGACAGAAACGTTGGCAAAATGCCGTGCTTTTACTACTACACTCTTTGTCTGGAAGATTTCATTGGCAATCAGAACTGTTTCATCACTATTCTCAAGACTGGTACGGAAATTCAATACTTTAGTTCCGGGGCCGGTAGCCCAATAAACATATTGATACCCACCGTTAGTATATTCCAATTGTAGGTTCTTGTTCGGTTCTACCGGATAAAGGTTGGCCGTAGTAATGGTACACTTCAGCGGATACAGATAGTAGGGAATTGCTGAGGGTATTGTAAAACTCAGTGCTACATCCTGATCACGGGCAGTGTATATTTCGGGTGATAAGCCGGCGGGATCGAACGAATACAATGCGCTGGATATAACTGTGATACTACGCGAAAGTACTCCTGCCTTGACGGTGATTGTCGCTTCGTATTGCCCTGTAATAATACGGGATACATCGGCAGAAATATTACCGTTTCCGTCATAGGCCAGGTTGTGAAGTATACTTCCCTGGTCTTCTGCTATAGATACACTGATCTTTGAATTATCGGTTACGCCGTTCACTGTATACTGGGCTGATACTTTCAGGGTACCTGCCTGAGTGAACAGGAAATGCAGATTGCTAACCGTCAGTACATTGTTGTTATTGTCGGAGATAGAAGGAGATTCCTTGAATATCTCGGCATAAATGTTATTGGAAGGTTCCGACGTTTTTGCATCTGCAAATTCAGTACTTCCGTTTGCGCTTTCACTAAAAGATTTTATCACAATCTTATAGTGATAATTCCTCATAACCGGATAGGGGTTCTTATCTGTATCGAGAAGTTGTATCTTATAATAAAGTTCCTCAGTTTTTCCTGCCAATTTCCCTTTGAGGATGATATATGTCTGATCGTTGGAGAAGTTTTCATTCTCGAACATATATTTGGGCTCCATATTACAATCAGCAGCGTTCTGGTCAGTCTTGGAAATAGGATTACGTGGCAAGGTCGGTTTACCGTCTATTAACGTGAATGGAGTGGTAGGAGCACTCGGATTGAATGGAGCTACGGTTCCGCTACTTGTATAGTTACAGAGCGCATATCCCGTTACTTCAAAGTTGGTTGCTTCATTCTCAACGGTTACTTTGGCCAGGTTACGGTAAAGTGTGACATTGGGGCTGTCGCTGGGTGAAGAGATTGTTTGTCTTCCCCAGAAAACTAAATTACTGCTACTCAATGAAGGTATTATTTCCCTTTCATCTTTTTGCATGGCGGCACGTTCGTCAAAACTATCCCATTGGGAATAGTTGGCAATGAGGTGAATGATTCTTGAATCATCGGGAATGTTTGCCTGGAATGTTCCGGTACCATTGCTATTACTGCTCAGGAGGGAGGCATGAGCCCGTCCAATGAATAGTCCGTTGGTATCGAAGGTCATTAACCAAAGGTCATTAACCGCATTTTCATTTATGGCGGCACGAGTGCGTACAGAGGTATACTCAGGCATATTTACCGAGAATTGGAAGACGGTCTTATCGTTATTTCCGGTCGGTGGATTGCTGAGGCTATCTTCATCGGTGCATGAGGTCAGAAGAAGACCGAAGAGTGCTATAAGGTAGGCTAATCTTTTCATACTTTTCTAATTTTAATTCATCAGTACTGTTTATCGAATGTCGCGTACGCATCGAACAGATGCATTCAGGGGACTGAACTTTCCACCTTCTCCGACACGGGGATCCATAAAATTAACAGCACCGTTGGCATTTGAACTCCAATAATAATTTCCTTCGAGGATGCCTTTTACTTCACATATCCGGATGTTCTGTAAGACATCTATCAGATATATCTCTGCTTGCGTAGGCATACGCCAGTCAGAGTAGGTTTCTCCGGTGGTGGCATCCCGTTCTACATAATCCCGGCATTTAGCTCTTGATACGGTGTATGTGTCTGCTGTTGTCGTACCATGTTGTGAAGCAAGCATGAAATGCGGAGAAATCCTCCGGTTGTTTTCTTCAGTATCTATGGCAGCGTGTTCACTGTCGGTCAATGGATAACCGAGTACGGCATTATCGCGTATATAGGAAGCATAGGATGCACCTAATGTGGGATTGGCTGCATAATGGGAATATCCGCTACCGAAGTCTTCATCAAACTCATCCGGATTGGGAAGAGTAGAGAAATCAGCAACGAAAGAGTTCATTATATACATCTTTGTATTATTCTGTCCCTGGCTTCCACCGGGAGCATCAGCTGAGATATCGGCCCCGATATAAAGAGCCGGATATTGGGAGACAGTAATATTTTGAGTGAGTCCGGCACCATTTGCTACCTGAAAAGCTATATCCTTAGCTAAAAAGTTTTCAGGAAGTGGACTTGTTATAGTTATGTTGCCGGATTTTGCATTTGGGGTAACGGTAATATTTACCTCTTTTCCTCCGTTGGAAACTGCTGTCCCATTCACTGTAATCTGCTTAATCACTACGTCCGGTGTGGATGACTGGAAGGTAGTGGTAAACTGTGTACTGTTGGGCATAGATATCTTGGTATCTTTTACATAGATGAAGTTAATACCTTCTACAGAAACAAGTACTTCATGGGTACTCCAATCTTGTATAGTATATCCGGCATTCAACTGAACTGCGGAATGCGGATCGGTATCACCGTCCTTGTCTATGTTCACACGGATATCATACAAGCGGTTACGTTCCAGTTTATAGAGGCTTTCCGCTTGGTTTGTACTTCCGTCGGGTAGACGATAGTTTACTGGAATTTTGTAATAGTTCTGGTCTATGGTATTACCACCGGCATCCTTTACCGGGACGTTGATGAGCACATAAGTCTCCTGGTCTGTATCTTTCGTCCAGTCGTTGGCATAGGAATAAAGAATGAATTGATTGTTGTTACCTGCACCCGTATTTTGTTCCGTAAATGAGTTCATGCTCTGCAGATTAGGAATGTCTATATTTCCATCTGCAATGGATGAGCCACTGGCGGCATAGTTAACCATCTTTTTGGAAGGTATTCTATTGTCTATGGAGGTGTAACCGTTCATGTAGTTCAGGCTTATTCTTATTTTTGCGGCAGCACGTTTGAGAACGACAGGAATTTCTTTGTTGATAACGACTCCGTCATTCAGTACCATTGTTTGTTTGCCATCCATTAAGAAAGCATCCTGTTTCCTATCAGCATCCAGAGTAGGAGCGGCAAGTGCTTTCAGTTGTGGGAGAGACAGACCTGTAGTTGGAATCGTCTCCGTACTGTTGGCTACTACATAAATAGTATGGTTGGTATTTAGATCGAATTTCTCCTGTTGGGCAGTCAACATAGCTACATGTTCCTCCGTTCCGGTCAGTTCGGGAGAAAACGTGAAATGCTGGTAGAACAGACATTCATCTGCACCTTTACGGTATATGAAAACATCCAATGATTTTATTGTATTCTCATTGAGTGCCTCTTCACCCGGTTCTTCTGTTGCACGTGAAATAGCGGAACTGGGCATAGATAGTTTTAGAGTAATTCCTCTTGCCGGTTCTATTCCTGTTGATTCTATCGAGGAGTCATCATCGCAAGAGGTGAGACCCCAGAATAATGAGAGTATCAACGGGAGAATATATAGTTTGTTTCGTTTCATAATTCATCTTATTTATATTCGGTTTGACTGATTAAGATATCCGTATCACTGTCGCCCGGAAACTGGCGGGTACCGTTGCTTTGCTTCGGATTAATTTTGAGTTTGACACCTCCTACAGTTATATAGAAGTAAGTACTTTTGGGATTTCCGGCCCATCGTTTGGTGGCTCCTATTTTTATAGTATAAGCTTCACTACGGGATATACCTTGGGATACTGCCTGAACTCCGTTTATGGCGTCGTTGGTACTGAACGTAAAATCAAGTCCATTGCTTAAAGTGGCTGTCCACATAGCGCCTGCAGGGGCTGTCAAGCTAAAACTGTAGTTGGCATAAGAGGTCTCATTATGAGCTTCTCCATTTGATATATATGGAAATTGTACGATGCCGGTTGTGGCTCCGGTATCATTGCCATTATAGGGTTGAAGCTGATAATCATCATCTGTAACTGCTTGTCCGATTTCAGAATAGGTGATATCCCATGGATAAGGAGTTGTTTTTACTATTAACTGGTTATCCGGATGGTCGAGCATGGCTATGACACGGTAGACCGTATTATGTAGCAAGCTGTATTTATGGTTTGTCTGCCCATTGTCGGTTAAATACCCTTTGTAAGTGTAACTTGTTCCATCAAAAATTGCCTTTATACGGAGGTAAGGAGTGTTAGCATCTGGTATACCACCGGGAACCATATTCCGATAGGTATAGAATGAAGCATGTGCATTTGCCGGTACTATGCCTGATAAATCGGATGGCATGAGCTGTAGAGGTGTCCCTCCAAGAAATTCCTGAGAGCTATTCCGCAAATTTGCAGGTGTTGGCGTAGTTGTTGACTCCAAACTGCAATTGGTATTGAGTACTTGGTTTATAAAATCGATGGAGGTGACCGCTACGTCTGTCTTCTCTAACTCCCGGTTCTTAAACATATAGATATCTACTCGTGCTGCAAGCCGCTCCATAGGAACTTCAGCAACAACATATTCACTATTGATTGCAATTTCCTTTTTCCCAACCATCAGAAGATTGTTATCAGCAAAAATAGTACCGGATACAGTCAGGCCCTCTATTTGCTGCAACGTAAGTTCAGTGGTGATAGGAGTCGAAAATGTTTTGTCCGGATCATTGTAATTAGCAATTGCGTAAATTACCTTCGTTTGTGGGGATACATTCGTAGAACGTGAAAACTCTTGTAGCTTTTGCGGAGTAAATTCCGGAATCAATTCCGAATATTCACGGCGCTCGTCTGCTTTATTGAATATATAAAGAGCCAGACTTGAAAAACTACCTTCGTCTCCATTAATCAAGGCTGCGTTTGCTGAAGTTGTTTTGATCAGGAAACTTAGTCGGGCTTGATCGTTGCCTGTATCGGGTAATGAGGTCTCGTTTTCACTGCATGAATACAGCAAGAATGTCATTACAAACAGCTGCAAGCATATCCGGTATTTTGTTTTTAGCTTCATATATATAGGGGATTATAGCCCCGGTCTGATCACTTCTTCGTCCCAGGGTTTTACTGTGATGGAGGTTCCATTGAAGCGGATGCGGATACCCACTGTAGCTTCATTGATACCATCTACAGTAATATTATTGTCTTTCATGAAGTCCTTCAATTGCATGGTGTATAGTTCCTTATCGGTTTGGTTATCTTTCAATCGGAGAAATACTTCATTATCATTATTAAATCGTAGTACGTTGAACTTAGCTCCAAACTTTTGTGTGTTTGAATCGAAGTTAATCAACGGGAAATAAGAGATATGTTCGTTGGAAAACGTTTTGGTGAAATCCACTGTTGAACTTAGGTTACCCATTTCCATTCTGATGGGTAGAGTCGTCTCACGGGTATTACTGACTTCTAATCCTTCCAGTTCTATCTGCATCTTTATATGTGCACTACCGAAGAAAACAGTATCAGTTTTATATCCTTCATTGGCGATTGTTATTTCTCTTTCTCCAAAATACAGACTGTCATTGGTTGATATCAATTCTTTTGTGAAATAATGAGGTGCCCCGACTATACTGTTTTGTAGGGTGGAACCATCATTTATTCTCGTGTCGTTGAGTGAATTTCCCCAACATACTATGTGATATTGCCCACTTGGCAAGTTTAAGGTAGTGCCGCGTTGGCGGTTCAGTTCGTTTTTGTTAAGTACTGCTTTTTGTATGCACACATTATCCTGATTGTATACATACATATCTACCTTATCTATTTTTTGCGGAAAGATTTCCTTTATACCATCACCCAGGTAGCTGAAGTATAGAGTTGTCTCACAATCGTCCAGATCTTCTTTTATGCATCCTGTTACTGTTGCCAGTAACAAGATGTATAGAATTATGTCCTTTCTCATGTTCTTTATTCAGATTGATGATGAGGCTTATTGTTCCAGATCGAATCCCGGAGTAATTGTTTGCTCATTCCACGGGGCGATTGTAACATGTACCAACACATTATACTGTATATTACCTAAATCATTATCCAGCATTGGTATAAGCTCGATTTCCATGTTGTAAATTGTTCCGGATTTAAAATCTGCGGCAGTCATTTCCGTATTTACCTCTTTATAGTACTTTGTCAGGTTGGCAAAGCGGACGCTGCTTGCTAATCCGGGGTTAAACACTTCAGTATCGCTTGATTTAAAATCGGTGATATTTAAATCAGAAAGATCTATATGAAGCTGTGGCATAGCTGTACCCGGGAAGAAATTAAAACCATAACATTTGCCTGCCAGATCTAATGGTAAATTACCATAAGTACCGTCTGCATTATAAATATTGTAACTGGCGAATGATGCTGCATCTATAATAGGATTGGTGTCGAAGGTCCACATTCCATTTTGGATGTGTTTCTCAAACGTAGAATTCAAGAGCAGATTATCCATTGTTCCCGGAAGGTTATAGGTGTTGTAGAAGTTATTCATATATATACCTTTTACATTTCCTGAGAAACCTGTCCAGGTGATCGTTGCTTTTTTGTCTGTTCCATCAATGTTTCGGGTAAAATCGAAACTGCCGGCATTCTTAAATGAAATCTTTGTGATTTGCAGGCGGGCAACAATAGGGGCTATCGTAATTTGTGCAGTATAGGTCTTTCCTGCGGTTGGAGTAGGATCGATTGGTTCATTTTGAATCGGTGTCAAATCATCGTCCATACCATAATATAGTACTCCACTACCTTGCTGATCTGCCAGTTTGGTATTTATCACATTGTTATTTACGGCATTTCCCGGATTTCCGTAAACATACACTTTAGAGACTGACTGGGGGATATTGATAAACTTCAATCCTTTAGCCGGATCAGTCAGTTTATTCCAGTCTGAGTTGAGAACTGCATCTTTAGTAACTGACTTGGAAGTAATGATCTTACCACTGGCGTCAGTCAGATTGATTAATACACTGTTTACATTTGGTGCATTTGCTATGATGATATCTGATGGAGAAGAAGCTCTTGTTTCTATTCCACCAAGTGATACTGAAAGGGATTTTATTTCATTCTGTGAAATGGCGATATCATCTTCTTTGTCACTGCAAGAGAATAATAGCATACTTGCTACTCCTGCCAATAATAACTGTTTAATTTTCATGTCTTTAAATAATAACTGTTTATAAATATTCCCAATGCTTTGTTTGTTTACGTACGTCTAGTTGGGATCATTACAACAATGGTTGCATAGGAAAGTTTTGAATGCAGTTACTATTTTCTACTGGAAATAATCAAAAAAGGGATCTTTTTATGAATTTTATCCAATATTGTATTCGTTACAACTTTTGTTAACTGTGCCAGATGAGTTAATCTTCTTTTGAAGATATTGCGGCAAGTAAATATTATGCCTGCCTAATACTGTAATATCATAAAATAAGTGTTGCTTGAAAAGTTTGTGAATCGGGAGATGAAAGCAACTTTAATCACTTTACCTGATTACCGCCCCATAAGCACAATGATATTTTGATAATTTGTTGATATTTATTGACTGTAATAGGGCGTTTTGTAACTCCTTGATTATTAGTCTGATATGACAGACCCTATTCAGTATACGACAGAGCCCTATTCAGTATACGACTGAATGGCATTCACTATACGACTGAATTAGGTTCAATATACTACTTTTCTTTAACCATATGTTATTTGTAAATAATATGTGATATTATTCTGTCCTTGTCGTAGTTCATGACCGTACCGTTTTAAATGAAATATTAGTTTTTCGAAATAGAAGTATTGTTTTTAAAGCCCAATTTGCTTAATGTTGAGAAATGTATTTACTAAATAAGGACTGTTCGGTAAAGTTTGGACAGATTGGATATTTTATTAATTTTCTTTTGTTGACGTATTGCAGTGCCCAACAGTGCGTCAATTTGTGGGAACTACCTTGATACGTAGTCCAATAAGTAATTTTATGGAAATATACTGTAGTTTAAGATTAAGTGTTTAATAAATATAATTTTATTAATTTTCCTGATTCTTTATTGTCTCTATTCTTTTTTTATTTAATTTTGTCTGCACTATTTTATGTGGGAATTAAACTCAAACCATAATAAATAACAGATAGCTATGACACAAATAATAGAATTACAAGGTACGGAGAAACGGTTGTATCAACTTGTAGCTCCTTTAGTAATGAATCCGGAAGTCTTAAAACAGAACTATAATTATCCTTTCCGTACGTCGGAAAGTTTTGTGTGGTTTGTTGCAGTGGATGGAAAAGAAGTTGTAGGTTTTATACCGCTGGAGTATAAAAAGCGGGAAGCAGTTATTAATAACTATTATATAAGGAATAATAATGCAGAAGTATTAAAAGCTCTTTTGGAAAAGATCATAGCCAAAATGGATGAAGATAAACAATTGAGTTCAGTTACATTTGTAGAGCATCAGGACATATTTAAGGAATTAGGCTTTTCAGTAGAGAAAGAGTGGAAGCGCTATGTGAAAATGAATAAGGAGAATTAAAAATGGGGGAGGCTCAAAAGAATGTATATGAATTAGCACAAGAACGGCTACATATTATATTTAAGGAGTTCGATAACATCTGCGTGTCCTTTTCCGGAGGGAAAGACAGTGGTGTATTACTGAACTTGTGTATCGACTATATCCGGCGCAATAATCTCAAGCGGAAACTTTGTGTTTACCATATGGATTATGAAATCCAATATAGCATGACAATTGATTATGTAGACCGTATTCTGGAAGCAAACAAGGATATTCTGGAAGTCTACAGGGTATGTGTGCCTTTTAAAGTCACCACTTGTACATCTATGTATCAGAATTACTGGCGTCCCTGGGATCCGGAGATGGAAGAAATATGGGTGCGGCAGATGCCAAAGGGAAGTATGGACGTAAAGAGCTTTCCCTTTTATACCGATGCAATGTGGGACTATGAATTCCAAATGCACTTTGCCAAGTGGTTGCATGAAAAAAGAGATGCGGTTCGTTCTTGTTTTCTAATCGGTATTCGTACACAGGAGAGCTTCAATCGCTGGCGCAGTATTCATCTTGCGCGGAAATATCAAATGTATCACAACTATCGTTGGACTTCTAAGATAGGAAACGATATTTTCAATGCATATCCTATATTCGATTGGAAAACGACGGATATCTGGGTAGCTAATGGAAAATTCGGATGGGATTATAATCATTTATATGATTTATATTATAAAGCTGGCGTTAACATTGAACGTCAACGTGTAGCAAGTCCATTTCTATGTGAAGCTCAGGAAAGTCTCCGGCTTTATAAAGTGATTGATCCTGCTACCTGGGGTAAGATGGTGGGGCGTGTGAACGGGGTGAACTTTACTGGAATTTATGGCGGAACACATGCTATGGGATGGCAAACCGTTCGCTTGCCGAAGGGGTATACCTGGAAAGAATTTATGCAGTTCCTGCTTTCTACATTGCCTGAGAGTACCCGGCGTAATTACTTGAAGAAATTGACCGTTAGTATTGAATTCTGGCGTACGAAAGGCGGATGCCTTAGTGAAGAGACCATTCAAAAGCTCAGGGATGCCGGTGTGTCGCTGGAAGTAGTGAATACTACTAATTACAAGACACATAAGAAACCTGTGAAGATGGACTATCTGGACGATATTGAAATTTCTGAGTTTCGTGAGATTCCCACTTATAAGAGAATGTGTGTCTGTATCCTGAAAAACGATCATGCCTGCAAGTATATGGGATTTGCCTTAAACAAAGAAGAAGCATACAAACGAGATAAAATAATGGAACAATTCAAAAATATGATGTTATGAGTGTAGATCAAAGTCCGGTATATGCTGTGAAAGCTGTACCTTTGGAAAAAATAGTGGCGAATGATTATAATCCCAACATCGTGGCGCCTCCTGAAATGAAACTATTGGAACTTTCTATTTGGGAAGATGGTTTTACGATGCCTTGTGTATGTTACTACGATAATGAAACTGACCGTTATATATTGGTTGATGGATATCATCGTTATAGCGTATTGAGAAGTTCTAAACGTATTTATCAACGGGAAAATGGCTTGCTGCCTGTAGTAGTGATTGATAAAGAGCTTTCTAACCGCATGGCGTCTACCATTCGGCATAATCGTGCGCGTGGCTCACATAATATAGAGTTGATGTGCCACATTGTGGCTGAGTTGGATAAAGCAGGCATGTCCGATCAATGGATTATGAAAAATATTGGCATGGATCGGGATGAATTACTCCGTTTGAAGCAGATTTCCGGTTTGGCGGATTTGTTTTCGGACAAGAGTTTTAGTATTCCGAACCCGGTTGAAACACCGGTTCCCGAAGAATAAAATGCTTAAAATGGGCATTTTTGTTTCTATTATGTTCTTTTGTTATCCTTAACAAGTGAAATATCCTGTTACAAACTTGCATAAGTTAACCAAATCTCCTACTTTTGCCAACATAAACAAACGAACAGGTTACATGTGTCTTCGGGCATTATAAAATTCTTACATGAAAAAAATATTGGTTAGCGGAGGTGCTGGGTTTATAGGGTCGCACTTATGCACAAGGTTAATAAATGAAGGGCATCATGTCATATGCCTGGATAACTTATTTACCGGTGCAGAAACGAATATAGAGCATCTGAAGAACAATTCTCATTTTGAATTTGTGAATCATGATGTAGAATTTCCCTATCTCATTGAAGGCCTTGATGAGATTTATAACTTGGCTTGTCCGGCATCACCGATACATTACCAATATGATGCGATCAAAACGATTAAGACTTCCGTACTGGGAGCTATTAATATGTTGGGATTGGCGAAGAAGACAAATGCTAAGATTTTACAAGCTTCGACAAGTGAAGTATATGGTGATCCGGTAGTACATCCTCAGGTAGAAAGTTATTGGGGAAATG
This sequence comes from Bacteroides intestinalis, assembly GCF_003464595.1. Lineage (GTDB taxonomy): Bacteria > Bacteroidota > Bacteroidia > Bacteroidales > Bacteroidaceae > Bacteroides > Bacteroides intestinalis_A. The sequence goes on along the minus strand of NZ_QRZF01000009.1, from coordinate 68,435 downwards.
TGAATCCGATTGGCATCAGATCTTGTTATGATGAAGGAAAACGTTGTTCTGAGACTTTGTTTATGGATTATCATCGTCAAAACAATATTCGTATTAAAATAATTCGTATCTTTAACACGTATGGCCCACGGATGTTGCCGAATGATGGTAGAGTAGTCTCTAATTTTGTTGTTCAGGCACTGCAAAACCATGATATAACAATCTATGGGACAGGGGATCAGACTCGAAGCTTTCAGTATATTGATGACCTGATAGAAGGAATGGTGCGAATGATGAATACAGAGGATGAATTTATTGGCCCGGTAAACCTTGGAAATCCGAATGAATTTTCCATTCTTGAACTGGCAGAGAAAGTCATTCAACTGACAGGATCTAAATCGAAGTTGGTATTTAAGCCGCTTCCGCATGATGATCCGAAACAGCGCCAACCTGATATTACGCTGGCAAAAGAGAAACTGAATTGGCAGCCAACAATTGAATTGGGAGATGGCTTGCAGAAGATAGTGGAATATTTTAAGGAATATCGTTATAGAAATTAATAGATAAACGGGAAAACAATATAGTATAAGATGAATATGGAAATAAATCCTTCTGAGTACAAGATTCTCATCGTTGACGATGTGATGTCCAACGTTTTGTTGTTGAAAGTACTCTTAACAAATGAAAAATTTGCTATCGCTACGGCAAGTAACGGTCGGCAAGCATTGGAGCAGGTAGATAAGGAAAACCCGGATTTGGTGTTGCTGGACGTGATGATGCCGGACATGAGTGGTTTTGAGGTGGCACAGCATTTGAAAGCAAACCCTAAGACCGCAGATATTCCTATCATCTTCCTGACTGCGCTAAACAGCACGACGGACATTGTAAAAGGTTTCCAGGTGGGAGCGAATGACTTTATCTCCAAACCTTTCAATAAGGAAGAGCTGATTATTCGTGTAACCCACCAGATTTCGCTGGTAGCCGCCAAACGCATTATTTTAAATAAGACCGAAGAGCTGCAACGTACCATTGCCGGACGTGATAAACTTTATTCGGTGATTGCTCATGATTTGCGTTCTCCTATGGGTTCTATCAAGATGGTGCTGAACATGCTGATACTGAATCTGCCGGCTGAGAAGATCGGTGATGAGATGTATGAGCTGTTGACAATGGCAAACCAGACGACAGAAGATGTATTCTCATTGCTGGATAACTTGCTGAAGTGGACGAAGAGCCAGATTGGTAAGTTGAATGTAGTATATCAGGATATTGATGTGGTAGAAGTTGTGGATGGAGTGATAGATATCTTTAATATGGTAGCTGGTCTGAAGAAGATTACCATCCGTGAAGAGAAACCGGAGAAACTGGCTGTATCTGCAGATATAGATATGCTGAAAACCGTGGTACGCAACTTGATAAGCAATGCTATTAAGTTCAGCAACGAAAATTCTGAAGTGTTGGTAAAACTGGAGGAAAAAGATGGTATGGCAGTAGTCAGTGTGCAAGATCACGGTTGTGGTATTGACGAAGAAGGACAAAAGAAACTGCTGCATACAGATACACACTTCAGTACCTTCGGTACAAACAATGAAGAAGGTTCCGGTTTGGGATTACTCTTGTGTCAGGACTTTGTAGTGAAGAATGGTGGTAAGCTGTGGTTTACTTCCAAAAAAGGCGAAGGTTCTATATTCAGCTTCTCACTCCCGTTGAAAAAGTAAATATTGTATTAAAGACAGACCGTCTGTTTCATGCAAACAGACGGTCTGTTTTTTTATCGCCTGCATAGCTCTCTGAAATCACAGAACTCACATTTCTTGGTATCTTCAGTTTGGGTGAAAGCTTCTTCCGGATTGTATATTTCTTGCAAAAGAGTTTGCAGACGTTCACGAAATTCATCTTCATAGAAAGCAAAGTTATTGACCGGTATCTTGGGTTGGCGTGCTTCTCCCATTTCAATAACAGGGGAATACGTCTCTGACGCTGCGCGATGAATATAAAGTAGGGAAGGGGCTACTTTCAATGACTGCTTGCGGCACATAATAGAAGCATACAAGAAAGTCTGGAAAATGTAATTCGGACGTCCGTCGGCAGGTGTGAATAGCTGCTTGATGTTTTCGGGTGTCTTTGGGCTACCTCCGGTTTTATAGTCTACTATACGCAAAGTGTCATCTTTGCTATCTATACGGTCAATGGTACCACCGATGTTCAATGCTAACTTTCCTTGCGGAGTTTCGATTTCTATAATTTCCGTTACCTTCTTTTCCATACCTTCCATAAAGAAAGGTGCATATTGCAGATCGTTGCGCAGCAGTTGGCGGAGATATGATGTGATTACTTTTGCATTGATAAGCTGCGTACCGTTATACTCCGGCTTTTCGGTGAGGGCTACGTGGAAGAACTCCTCTTTGAAAGCGGTATCTACATAGTTCTGCAATTTTATATCATTGCTCAATACTTGCTCCAAATCATCTTTTCGAATTTCTTTTCCGTTTGCAGTCAAATCTTTATAGACTAATTCGGCTGCACGGTGGAAGATTGTACCAAACAGAGCAGAGTCTATTTCAGCGCTTACCTCATCGGGAGCCTTTAAACCGGCTACATAGCGGTAATAGAATTTCAATCTGCAATCCAGGTAAGTATTAAGTGCTGAAGGTGAAAATAAGGATCGCGGATGGCGGTTCACATCATACCTTTCGTACATTCTTGTTATGATTTCCGGTGTTTTCTCAACGCTAATTTCTCTACCACTTTGAGGAGACTGTCCGGCTTCAAGGTATTCTCGTGAAATGGTATGTGGAGATTCAACAAGGAATTGCAACATGAAACGAGACATTTCTCTGCGATTCAATCCTTCCGAAGCAGTATTATATAATAAGGTGACATTTTCGGCACGTTGTATCAGGCGGTAGAAGTAATACGCATATACGGCATTCTTATGTTCGATAGTAGTCATGCCGAAAGCTTTCCTCAGATTGTATGGAATAAAGGAAGAATCACCACCTGCTTTGGGTAGTTGCCCTTCGTTGAGCGAAAGCATAATAAGATTACGAAAGTCGAGATTACGTGTTTCCAATACTCCCATCACCTGCATACCAATAGCAGGCTCGCCATGGAAAGGAATGTTTGAAGTGGCAAGTAATCGGCAGAGCAGACGTCTCAATGTTTCAATTTGTATGTTCAATTCTCCATTGTCAATCAGGTTCAGCAGACGGTTGATGAGAGTATAACTTTTAAATAGAGACTCCCGGTAAAGTTGGTTGAAGATATCATCTGTTTCTTGTTCTTGCTGATAGAGGACAGCAACTTCGCGTAACATCTCCGTGAGGTATTGACAAAGGGCTGAAATACCTGTTTTAGGAGTGAATACTTGTTCCAAAAAAGTATCTTGCTTTAGTTCGGAAGGTAAAGGGAAGAATCGGTTGTCTCTCGTTAATTGTTTCTCTAAACCTTCTGCAGAAGTGGAGAGCTGACGTGTATAGGGATGCTTTAGTACAGACTGTACAGCTTCGTATTGATAGCGTCCCGTATCTCTGCGATAACCTGTAGTCTGCAATTCGATGAGTGCACTGACGAAACTGTATACGGGTGTTTGTGCTAAAGGAAATCCCATGGTTATATTTACATTCTTTACTTCAGATGGAATGGAGTGAAGTACAGGTAGCAGAAGTGCTTCGTTACAAAGAACTACTGCATTTTCTTTCTCTTTCACAGGAGTCTCCGGTAGGCCTTTTTTCGTTACGGAACGTATCCATTCCGGTAGATAGCGTGCTTGTGCATTCTCAGTCGGAGCAGAGATGAAACGTACATTTTTAGGTTTCCGCAATGTGTCAAAAACTGATTCCGGCAATTCGTTGGGGAATATTTTCAGATTACGAAGAATGAATTCTCCCGCCTCGTGTGTGTAGGGAGGTGTATTTTCACGGGGCAGGCGGGTGTAGAAGACATCATAATCCCAATAAAACAATGCTTTTCCGGCCTCGCGCAAGCGTTCAAAGAACTTGGTTTCCACTTTGTTTAGTACGTTGAAACCAACAAAAACGTAATGCTCATACTTTAGTTTATCCGGCTGTAATTCCTCCATTACATAGCGATACATCATGCCTTCGTAAGCAATGCCGAGTTCTGCAAGATTGTGGCGGTAATGGTGATAGATATCGCCTAATTTATCCCATAAAGAAATGAATTTCTCCTTAAGCTGTGTCCGGCGTTCGATAGAGAAATTTTGGAAAAACTGACGAATGGCTTCTTCCTGCTCGGAGTCAAGGAAGTCGTAATCGTCCATTATATTTTTCAAATCCTGCAGGTTAGAGAATAACCGGTCAGCATCTACAAGATTCTTGTCCACATCGTCGAAATCACTGGTAAGTAATTCTCCCCAGAAGTAGAAGTCATCGAGTGTTTCTTCGCTGCGGGTTTCTTCACGGAAGACTTTATAGAGTTCGCATACCAACCGGATAGGGTCTCCGGATTTCCACGGGGAGAGTTGCCGGAACAGTTCACTGATACTGACATAGGCAGGCGACCATATGGGGCGGTCGCTTTGCATTGCCAGATATTCGTTAAAGAACAGGCTGGCACGTTTATTGGGGAAAACGATGGCTACTCTTGAAAGATCGTTTCCTATCTTTTGGTAAAGGTCTTGGGCTACTAATTGGAGAAATGTTTGCATACTACCGTTGTATCTATACTTTTTCTATTAAATCTTCTTCCACATACCAAAGGTATCCTTCTATGTTTTCTTTCAGATACCCCATGCGAGTGAGCAATTGCATATACCCTTGCACTTGCTTATTATACTTTTTATTTTGTTTTCCGAATTTGAAATCTATAACGACAATCTCATTGCCGCGCATCATTACACGGTCGGGTCGGCGGGTACGTAGTTCACCTCTTTCCTGCCAGATGATATCACATTCATTGAACAGGTGCCAGCTTCCCGAATACCAGTCTTGAACTTGGGGAAGCGAGAATGCATGATGGGTCAGTTCCCGGATTTTCTCTTCCGTTTCGGGTTTTCCGATAATACCTTCAAAGACAAGTTGGTCAATAGCATTATCAATATCTTCCTCTGTTTCAATGGCTGAGAAAAGGGTATGTAAAAGTCGTCCCCGGTTTATGAAGCGATTGTCGGATTCTTCTTCATCAACTCCCTGGATAAAGTCCGCAGAACGGTTCGACTGTCGGAATTCTATATCATGCCTCATGCTTTCCATGTGTACCGGGAGTTTGTCAGGCTTTTGTGCAAGGCGATTGGCAGAAACCTTAGGGGCGTCGGGTAGGTGTTCATCTGTTCCTGTGTGCTTTGATGGACAGAGTTCTCCATTTTCAAAAGGTTCTTCTTCATCCCAGTTTTCATCACCTTCCCGGGTGGCTACTTGTGGCAGAGCATTTGCCAATAATTCCGACATGGTACCTTTTTGCCCTTTCTTGCACCAGAAAATTAGATTCTTTCCGGCACGGGTGAAAGCTACATAAAGTAGGTTCAGGTTATCCACCCAGAGTTGCAGGCGTTCATCCAGATAATTTTGCCGATACACAGATTCCGCCATGGTAGAGGAATAATTTACCGGAACGATGTCGAGTGTACTGAATGGTGCTTCCGTAGGTGAACACCATATCAATTGATTATTAGTTTCATTCTCGAGTTTCCAGTCACAGAAAGGAATGAGAACGGTATGAAATTCCAGTCCTTTTGATTTATGAATGGAAAGGATACGGATGCCGTCCATTTCTCCACTGGGGATAGTCTTATTACATAATGTCTCGTTCCAGTAGCGGATAAATGCGTCCAGGTCCGAAGAATTATTTTGAAGGTATTCAGTGACAGCATCGAAGAAGGAAAAAAGGTAAGCATCCTGCTCTTCAATCCGTTTCATATCAAACAGGCTGAATAATTCTTCCAACAATTCGTAAAGTGGCATTAATCGGAGAGTTTCCATACCTGTAACGAATGCTACGGGCAGTGCTTCTTCAGGTTTCGCGGTCAGTAAGCTGTCCCAGTTGCCTCCCTGTTTTTTGATTCCTAATTCATAGTTCATCATGAGCGATGCGCATGCCACCTTGTCTTCCGGATTGGATAAGTAGCGTAAGGCATCTATCAACATACAGATGGCCTGTGAAGCATCCAGTCGGAATGCCTCGTCCGAGACGACAGGCAGGTGCATGGTCTTGTCAAAATAGTCAGCAATGGGAGGGATATTTTTATTTTTGCGTACCAGAATGGTGATATCGTTTAGCTTCACGCCTGCTTCCAGTAACCGTTGCACTTCTTCTCCTAACGAGATAATGGTGAGTTCTGTATAGTCATGTTCTTCGTCCGGTTCCAGAAAGGTTGCTTTGATGTATCCTTTAGCTTCCGTTCGTGGCGATTCCTGGGCAACATCTGCATAAGCCCGTTGCAGGGGATGACAGTCTTCTTGCAGCTCTTTCAGGTGGAGCATATTTAGATATTCCACGGCTGCGGTAAATAAGTTATTATTGAAGCGGATGACATTCGTTTCACTTCGACGGTTGGTCTTAAGTGTTTCTACACGTACCGGAAAAGGGAAAGAAGAATCTTTTGTACCCAGCGTGTTCAATATTCCCCAGTCGCCGTTTCGCCAGCGATAGATAGATTGTTTCACATCTCCTACGATCAAACTGTCCGCTCCTTGTGAAAGACCTTCAAGTAGCAGAATCTTGAAATTATCCCATTGCATCCGGCTGGTGTCCTGAAATTCATCGATCATTACGTTTCGTATATTGGCACCGATTTTTTCGAATACGAAGGAAGAATCCCCATCCCGTACCAGATTATGGAGCAGTGCATTCGTATCTGATAATAGGAAGCGGTTATGTTCCCGGTTCAGTTCACGCACTTCTTCGTCGATATGGGCAAGTAACTGTAATTTATTCAAGTGTTGCAGGGACAGTCGGCAACTATTTACGATCTTATTGTTTCTTGGTCTGAAAGTTTCAGCATCCTGTAATAACGGGAGTAAGCTTGTTTCGGCCAGCCGAATAATTTCGTTTTTCTGTGCAGATGTTTTGGTAGCCCAGTTTTTGGCATCATCCAGACTGTTCTTCAGTGTGGCATTTACTGTATCTTTATCTGATAAACGCCCATCCCGCAGTTTGCGAAAATAGCTGCCTATACCTCGTGCCCCACCTTTCAGATCTTCCGGTGTGAGGGCATGTGCTTCCAGTTCGCCAATGAATTGGTCGTAGAAACCTTTCATTTGTTCCAGGGCTTCCGTTTCCATTTCCCTCAGTTCGTTGCGGTATAGCTTGATAGTATTGGGATCTTTCAGTTGTTGGCGGAGTCCTTCACCTTGTTCTATATAACCTTCATCGAAGATATTCCAGCCAAAGCGTTTGATTTCATTGGATACATTCCAGCGTTTATCATCGGCAATACGCTCGTTGATATAGTCCAGTAGCCAGGCCAATACGGGAGAGGATGGAGTTAGTTTCTCTATCAGACTGTCCACTGCATCACTCAGAACTTCGGTATTATTCAGTTCGATATTGAGGTTCGGGCTTAGTTCCAGTTCGCGTGCCAAATTACGCATCACAGATTGGAAAAAAGAGTCGATGGTTTCCACCCGGAAACGACTGTAATCGTGCAACATGTACTGTAAAGCGGTTCCGGCTGCCAGGCGGATATCGTCTTCAGACAGGCTCTTCCGTTGTAAGTCTTCTCGGATACGGTTCAGGTAGGGTTCGGATGCCGGATCGCTTACCCAAATTCCGTAGAGTTGTTGCAGGATGCGCTCTTTCATCTCTGCCGTAGCTTTATTGGTGAAGGTTACGGCAAGAATTTGCCGATAAGCCCTTGGGTTGAGTATCAAGTGTTTGATGTACTCTACAGCGAGGGTAAATGTCTTTCCAGAACCGGCTGAGGCTTTATATACTAATAATTCCATGTAAACTTACGAGATTGAACTTTGGTACAAACATACGCAAAAAGCATGAATTAGAGGGTATGTCTATGGCAATTCTATCTGTTAATTTTGATTCAAACGAGGGGTATGGACATAAAAAAAGGAGTACCGCTGTACTCCAACCTTTGTTAACCTTAAATCTAATACTATGAAAAACACAGTGCAAAGATACGGACTTTTGGAATACTTGCAAATTATCCAAAAGAAAAAGTATGTTTAATAACACTTATTAGCCAAAATAGCTTCTAATTCTATTTATTTTAAGAAAAAGAACGCTTCCTTTCATCTTCTACCTACCAACTCCGTATCAACGCCGTACCAAGTCCGTACCAAGTCCAAGCGTATAGATACGGAGTAAATACGGACCTGACACGGTTCGGATAAGCAGGAAGAGAGAAAGCAACACTGATATGCTATGCTTTCTCTTTCAACAGATCTTCCATTTTCAGTAATTCGTCACGATATTGTGCTGCTTCGATGAAGTCGAGCTTCTTGGCAGCCTCCTGCATGAGTTTTCTGGTACGTTCGATACTCTTTTCCAGTTGTGGGCGAGACATGTATTGCACAATAGGATCGGCAGCAATACTGGCGGAATTCTCTTGCTCGACGTAGGGACGGGGAGTAGTTGTTCCTTTTTCGGTAAAGCCATTTTCCAGTGCAGTATTGGATGCAAATACATTGAGGTTCTTCGCCTTTTTGATTTGTTGGGGAGTGATACCATGTTCCTCATTATACTTTAGCTGCTTTTCACGGCGGCGGTTGGTTTCGTCAATCGTCAATTGCATGCTTTCTGTGATACGGTCGGCATACATGATAACCATACCATTTACATTTCGGGCGGCACGTCCGGCAGTCTGCGTCAGTGAGCGGTGTGAGCGTAGGAAGCCTTCTTTGTCTGCATCAAGAATTGCCACGAGTGAGACTTCCGGCAGGTCTAATCCCTCACGCAACAGATTGACCCCGATAAGTACATCGTATAATCCTTCACGCAGATCACTCATAATCTTCACGCGTTCCAATGTGTCTACATCGCTATGGATGTAGTTACACTTCACATTGTTATTCAGCAGGAATTCCGTCAACTCTTCTGCCATGCGTTTGGTAAGCGTAGTAACCAGCGTACGTTCGTTCTTTTCGATACGAATCTGGATTTCCTCCATGAGGTCGTCTATTTGATTGTGACTGGGACGTACTTCAATAATCGGATCGAGCAAGCCGGTAGGGCGAATAACTTGTTCCACAACAACACCTTCCGACTGAATCAATTCATAATTGGCAGGTGTGGCACTTACATAAATTACTTGTTTTGCCATCTCCTCAAACTCTTCAAATTTCAACGGACGATTGTCCATGGCAGCCGGAAGGCGGAAACCATATTCTACAAGGTTGATTTTACGGGCACGGTCACCACCATACATGGCACGTATTTGAGGGACGCTCACATGACTTTCATCTATAACGATCAGAAAGTCTTCCGGGAAGAAATCCAATAAACAATAGGGGCGACTACCGGCACTACGACCGTCAAAGTAGCGCGAATAGTTTTCAATACCAGAGCAATGACCTAATTCGCGTATCATTTCCATATCATATGTTACCCGTTCCTGGAGGCGCTTTGCTTCAAAGGGGCGTCCTTCACTTTCAAACCATCGCACTTGTTTATGCAGATCATCTTCTATCTCATGGATAGCCCGCAGGGTGGCCTCTTTGGAGGTCATGAAGAGGTTGGCTGGATATATTTTGTATGCATCGAAACGAGCGATGGTCACACCGCTTATCGGATCGACTTCTTCGATACTGTCTACTTCATCTCCCCAGAAAATAATGCGCAGCAGATTATCTGCATAAGCCAGATAGATGTCTACCGTATCTCCCTTCACACGGAAGTTACCGCGGTTCAGATCAATATCATTGCGTACATAGAGGCTGTCTACCAGGCGACGCAGGAAAACATTCCGGCTGAATGCCTTTCCTTGTTGTACTTCTATCACATTCTCATAGAAATCCGACGGATTTCCCATACCGTATATACAAGATACAGAAGACACTACCACCACATCTTTCCGACCTGAAAGTAGGGAAGAGGTGGCTGCAAGCCGCAGTTTGTCTATCTCATCATTGATGGCAAGGTCTTTTTCTATATAAGTATCCGAAGATGGCAGATAAGCTTCGGGTTGGTAATAATCATAATAAGAAACGTAATACTCTACAGCATTATTGGGGAAGAAAGCTTTAAACTCACTGTAAAGCTGCGCTGCCAATGTCTTGTTATGGCTCAATATTAACGTTGGTTTATTGATATTGGCAATCACATTGGCTATGGTGAACGTCTTTCCCGAACCGGTGACACCAAGTAATGTTTGTGCGGGAACTCCCTGAAGTACGCCCTCAGTGAGCTCTGCAATAGCTTCCGGCTGATCTCCGGTTGGCTTATAGGCGGATGTTAATTCAAATTTATTCATTTTCTCTCCTTATGGACGGCAATATTCGGGAAAATACTTGAGATAAACAAAATTTTTTTATTCCTTTGCAGGAAATAAGAATTAATAATAACCATCAATGTAATACAACAAAGACATGATTTGGAATGAAAGCATCGAATGTATGGATCGTGAAAGCCTTCGCAAAATCCAGAGCATTCGCCTTAGAAAGATCGTGGAGCATGTTTATCACAACACTCCTTTCTACCGTAAAAAAATGCAGGAACTGGGAATTACCCCGGACGATATTAACAGTATAGACGACATTGTAAAACTTCCTTTTACTACAAAATACGACCTGCGCGATAATTATCCTTTCGGACTTTGCGCTGTACCTATGAGTCAGATCGTACGTATCCATGCCTCGTCCGGTACAACAGGAAAACCTACTGTAGTGGGATATACCCGTAAAGACTTATCTTCTTGGGCAGAATGCCTTTCGCGTGCGTTTACAGCTTATGGTGCGGATAGTTCCGACTTTTTCCATGTGGCTTACGGATATGGTTTGTTTACCGGTGGTCTGGGTGCACATGCAGGTGCGGAAAACATAGGAGCTTCTGTTATTCCGATGTCGAGTGGTAACACAGAGAAGCAGATTACTTTGATGCATGATTTCGGTTCTACGGTGCTTTGCTGCACGCCTTCGTATGCGCTTTATCTCGCGGATGCCATTAAAGACTCCGGTCTTTCACGTGAAGAGTTCAAGTTGAAGATTGGTGCTTTTGGTGCAGAACCCTGGACAGAGAACATGCGTAATGAAATTGAAGAAAAATTAGGTATAAAAGCCTATGACATATATGGACTGAGTGAAATAGCTGGTCCTGGTGTGGGGTATGAGTGTGAGTGTCAGCATGGCACTCACCTTAATGAAGATCATTATTTTCCTGAAATCATCAATCCGAATACACTGGAACCTGCGGCTCCGGGTGAAACGGGTGAGTTGGTCTTTACGCATCTCACTAAAGAGGGCATGCCTTTGTTGCGTTATCGCACCAAGGATCTAACCGCTCTGCATTATGACAAATGTACTTGTGGGCGTACGCTTGTTCGTATGGATCGCATCCTCGGTCGTAGTGATGATATGCTTATTATTCGTGGAGTCAATGTATTCCCGACTCAGATAGAATCCGTTATCCTTGAAATGCCGGAATTTGAGCCGCATTACCTTCTGATTGTAGACCGCAAGAACAATACCGATACTATGGAGTTGCAGGTTGAAGTGCGCCCGGAATACTATTCGGATGAAATTAACAAGATGCTGGCATTAAAGAAGAAAGTGGCAGCTCGCTTGCAAAGTGTGCTTGGACTGGGAGTAGATGTACGCCTGGTAGAACCTCGCAGCATTGAACGCAGTGTTGGTAAGGCTAAACGGGTTATCGATAAACGGAAACTTTAATTAATTATAAATTATGAATTATAAATTATTAATTACCTGTGGGATGTCCGTAATTTATCATTCATCATTCATCATTCATCATTCATCATTAATAATTAAGATCATGGTAGCAAAACAACTTTCTATTTTCCTTGAAAACAAGTCCGGTCGTCTGACCGAAGTGACTGAAGTGCTTGCGAAAGAAGGTGTCAATCTTTCCGCTCTCTGTATTGCCGAGAATGCTGATTTTGGTATTCTTCGTGGCATTGTATCTGAACCGGATAAGGCATATAAAGCTTTGAAAGATAATCATTTTGCAGTGAATGTAACGGATGTGGTAGGCATTAGTTGTCCCAATATTCCGGGATCATTGTCAAAAGTCCTGCGCTTCTTGTCCGATGAAGGTGTTTTCATCGAATACATGTATTCGTTTGCTAATGGTAACACTGCTAATGTTATCATCCGTCCCAATGACATGGAGAACTGCATCCGTGTGCTGACTGAAAAGAAAGTGGACTTGCTTGCAGCAAGTGATTTGTATAAATTATAATGACCGTTATTTTCGACCGTTCATTATCCCGTTTTGTCGTGAATAGACGGGCGTTTGTCGGTCAATGTCTGGTTTTTGAAAAATTAAGGTTCGTATCGTTGCTTTATTCGATGCGAACCTTTATCTTTGCACATTATTTGAAAAGCTAAGAATGAAGAAGAATATCTTAATAACTTTGCTTGCAGCAATATTGCTCTCCTCGTGTGGAGAGTACAATAAACTGTTAAAAAGCACCGATTATGAATATAAGTATGAGGCGGCAAAGAACTACTTCGCAAAAGGGCAGTACAACCGTGCAGCAACGTTGCTTAATGAGTTAATTGCTATCCTCAAGGGTACAGACAAAGCAGAGGAATCCCTCTACATGCTGGGTATGAGCTATTATAACCAGAAAGACTACCAAACGGCAGCTCAGAGTTTTGTCCAATATTATAATGTATATCCCCGTGGTACGTTTGCAGAATTGGCACGTTTTCATGCAGGTAAGGCATTGTATCTGGATACCCCGGAACCTCGTCTCGACCAGTCTGGTACTTACAGTGCTATTCAGCAGTTGCAGATGTTCATGGAGTACTTCCCGCAGAGTTCAAAGAAAGATGAAGCTCAGGATATGATATTCAAATTGCAGGATAAGTTGGTGATGAAAGAGTATCTTTCAGCCAGAATGTATTACAATTTGGGTAACTATTTGGGAAATAACTATCAGTCTTGTGTGATTACTGCACAAAATGCTTTGAAGGATTATCCTTATACGAATCTTCGCGAAGATCTGTCTATCCTTATTCTGCGTGCCAAATTTGAAATGGCCATATATAGTGTGGAAGATAAGAGAGCAGAGCGTTATCGTGAAACGGTGGATGAATATTATGCTTTCAAGAATGAGTTTCCTGAAAGTAAATATATGAAGGAAGCCGAGAGAATCTTTAAGGATTCCGAGAAGATGTTGAATGAGGATAAGCAAACAGATATAGGATAATATTAATTTAGATATTTATGGATTATAAGAAGACAAATGCTCCTGGCACCACGGTTACCCGTGACATGATGGAGTTGTGTGCAGATACCGGTAACGTGTATGAAACCGTAGCTATTATAGGTAAGCGTTCGAATCAGATCAGTGTAGAGATCAAGAATGATCTTTCTAAGAAACTGGCAGAGTTTGCTTCCTATAATGACAATCTGGAAGAAGTGTTCGAGAACCGGGAGCAGATTGAAATTTCACGCTATTATGAGAAGTTGCCGAAGCCGACGTTGATTGCAACGCAAGAGTACGTTGAAGGTAAAATCTACTATCGTAACCCGGCTAAGGAAAAAGAAAAATTACAGTAAATGAAATTACTACGGAGGTGTGTTCAAGTAAAGTTTGCTTGGACACACCTCTGTTGTTTTAATAAGGAAAAGAACAATGATACAACGTATTCAATCTATTTATTTATTGATAGTGACAGGCTTGCTGATAGCTGCCATGTGTTTGCCTGTAGGACAGTTTATTGCTTCAGACGGAGTGACTGCATATGTTTTTAAGCCGTTGGGTGTAACGCTGACGGAAGATGCATTTCAATCTACATGGGGCTTATTCGGAATTTTATTTTTAAGTACAGTCGTGGCATTTTGTACTATCTTCCTCTTTCGTAACCGAATGTTGCAGGTTCGTATGACGGTATTCAATAGTATTTTATTGATCGGATATTATGCAGCATTTTTTGTATTTATGTTTATGCTAAAAGATGATTTGGATGCAATGACTTTCCAGTTAGGCTGGGCACTTTGCCTTCCTGCTATTTCTATCATTTTAAATTATCTGTCTTTCCGTGCTATCTATCGTGATGAGGTAATGGTGAAAGCAGCTGATCGATTGAGATAAAAAGAAATCAGATAAAAGAAAGCGTCCCGGGACTTCTGCATAAAAGTCCCGGGACGCTTTCTTTTATCTATCTTAGAATTATTTCTTGAGATCGAACAGGTAAGTTATCTTAGCCACTATAGTGCCATGTGCCGAACGTGAGAAATAGTCTTTCTTTGTACTCTTATAAAAGTCGGATAAGGCATAATAGTATCTTCCTTCTACGAGGAAATTTCCGGCTTTAGTGCGTAGTTCCAGTCCTGCACCACCCGTAATACCATAATCGAATTTATTCTCTACATCTTTATCATGCTGTTCCGGAGTTGTGAAATTTTCCCACGCATCATTTTTCTTTCTGGTATCGCTAATAAAGAAGCCTATCTGTGGACCTGCATGGATGAAAAACTGTACTCCACGATCTCTACCGAAAGCCAAATGTGCCAGAAGCGGGATTTCCACATAATTCATTGTACGTGTATATTCCAGTTCGGGATGGTCTTCATCAAATTCACTCCAACCATGCTGTGAGAAATTCAATTCTACTTGTGCGCCGCAAATCATACTGAAATACTTTTCAGAGATGTAGCGTGCTGTTAGACCACCACTGATGCCCATCAGGTTTTTTTGCCGGACAGTAGGAGAGAAGCTGACGCTATTGATATTGATACCGCCATTGAAACCTACTGCTAAGTTATTGCGTTGTTCGCCTATTTGTGCACGACCGGGCAAAGTCCATACAGTAAGTAACAGGACGGGTCCTATAATGTTTTTTATCTTCATTGTCTTTGAGTTTAAAAACTTCTGTTATCAATCATAATCCAGTTTCACCAACTCATAATTTTTGGTGAAGCGTACAAAGAACACTTTCTTGTTGATGAAGCCACCCCAATTGTTTACGCGTTGGAACTTAAATCCGGTTTGAATAGGAATGAGGTCCATGCGTTGCATATTTTTCTCTAACTCAGAGCCATAGCGTGACAAACCTTTCAAGAAGAAATAACCGGTATCAAAGCCTAACATTCCGTATTTGGGGTAACGTTCATCCATCTCTTTACCGTACCATCTGCGGTAGTTCTTGGTGAAGCTGATAGCCGCAGGTAATAAATTGTTGGTATAGAATGATGAATAGAAGTAAGTATCCAGTTCAAAGAATGTTTCCAAGTGGTCCTTGGTGTAGGTTTGCCATTCCGGATAGCCAAACAGATGAATGTTACTTTTCGGATTCTCACGAACCAACAAGGTTAGTTGAGGTAATATTTTTAGTAGAGTCACATTGCTTCCCGATGTAGGGATGAATATATTTTCCCGATCGGAACGTAACACGGTTTTCAGGGATTCTGCCGTTGCATCTTCTTTCAGGGATTTCATTGGAATGGAGCGATTCTTCAGTTCATCCTTTAGTCCTTTGATAAATTCAGCTTTATCTTTTGTGCCTGTACTGGCCTCTATAAAGATAACATTGGCATTCGGGAATTGGCGAACAAAATGGTCGTATACTTCTGAGTAAAGATATGACTGAGGAGTGTTAATCTGATAGATGGTAGGGTTACGGAATACACTATTGTCTTTGGATGAAAATGGTACTACCAGACGGATATCATTCTTTTGGGCAAAATCAGCCAACGGTTTGATTTGTTGTTGATAAAATGGGCCGAAGATAATATCCATATCCTTCATCTCCTTCTTAGAGAGGATTGGATTCAGAGAAGCATTCTCAGGACCGGAATTATAAGCGTACAAATCAATGGAAACTCCGCTGCGTTTCAAACTGTCTACTGCCATGAGGAAGCCTTCATAATATTCTATCACACGGGCAGCCTCGCTCTTGGAAACATCCAGGAAAGGAAGAATCAAGGCAGCTTTAATAGTGCTGAAACGTTCTGTTGCTTTCTTGTTCTCACTGAATAATTCGGTATCACTGGGTGCTACCTGTGGTTGGGTAGGCTTCTCTACTTGCGCAGTAGGATAAGGAATACAGAGGAAAGTACCTTTCTTAATTTGGTTTTCGCCTTTCAGTTCCGGGTTGGCTGCTATCAGTTCTGCTTCGGAAATACCATATTCGCGACTGATACTGTAGACTGTTTCTTTCCGTTTAACTTTGTGCATATCCCGGCAACGAGATTGTACAGGTCCCTGAATCAAGGGAATTGCAGGCTCATTAACGGTTTCTGTAGTAACTATGCTTACTTCGCTGGCGGAAGGAATGCGTATTACCTGTCCGATGCGAAAGTTCTCGGCACTCAGTCCGGGGTTGGCATCACAAATGGCTTTGGCAGATACACCATATTTTACAGTCAGCCGATACAGGGTTTCGCCCTGGGCTATAGTATGAAAAGTTTCAGTTTGCGTATTGGCAGCCGTACGTGGAATGCGTAAAGTGCGTCCTACAAATATTTTTTCATCGCTTCCTGGATTCAACTTTACGATGTCCGACTGTGTGACACCATACATACTGGATATGGAATAAAGGCTTTGCCCTTTTTCAATGGTATGCAGAAAATATGACTGGTTCTCTTGTGCAATTGCTCCGAGACTGCATGCACCGGCGAGCAGCAAAGAGCAGAAAATCCGGTTAATCGTTCTCATTCGATATCGTTGGTTTACGTTTACAATTTCCCAAAGTAGCTGCAAAGGTAAGGATTTTGCCTAAATTTAACGAAAGGAATGCGTTAAGAAATAATATTGTGCATTTTAAAACTGAAAAATCTTATGTATCCGCTGATATTCGCTGGGAAACCGTTATTTTTGCAGGTATTATGCGATGCGGATTGTTTTCATATATCGGTTGTGTGGCGATACTGTTGCTCGGGTATTTACCGGTGTGGGCTGACGGGGGAAGGACAGGACTCTTGGAAGTGGCTCCCGTGGCTATTTTGCTTTCCGAAAACGGAGCAGCTTCGGAAGAGAACGTTTCTATCTCTCCGGATGATACCTATACGGGTGCCGCTCCTCTTGAATTTCGTTTTATGTGGAGAGATGAAGACTCCGGGGAGCCATCGGATGAGACTGCAAACTTCCGTTATGAATGGAACTTCTCTCGCGACGCAGCTTTCAATGATATTTTCCTGACGCGCTTTGATGCTGAAACTATTTATAGTTTTCAGGAATCCGGTATGTTTTATGTCCGTTTGACTATGACGGATGTTGAGACAGAAGCAACGAATACCTCCGGTACTTTTATGATTCGTATTACCGAATCGGAACTTAAAGTGCCGAATGCTTTTTCACCTAATGGTGACGGAGTGAATGATGTGTTTCGTGTAAAGCATAAGTCGCTGGTTCGCTTCAATGCGTATGTTTTCAATCGTTGGGGACAGGAACTTTACCGCTGGGGATTACAGAATATTGATGCAGGATGGGATGGTACTGCGCATGGAAAGAATGTTCCTGAAGGTGTTTATTTTATAGTGGTAGAAGCGGAGGGAGCAGATGGAGTTAATTACAAGATTAAAAGTGATATTAATATATTAAGATAAATGACAGAAGAAACAGAATACATCAATGTATATGGTGCGCGCGTGCACAATCTAAAAAATATCGATGCGGAAATTCCCCGTAACAGTCTTACCGTTATTACGGGACTGAGCGGAAGCGGCAAGTCGTCGTTGGCATTCGACACGATTTTTGCCGAAGGACAGCGTCGGTATATCGAAACCTTTTCTGCGTATGCTCGTAATTTCCTGGGAAATCTGGAGCGTCCCGATGTCGATAAGATTACGGGATTGAGTCCGGTAATTTCTATTGAACAAAAAACGACGAATAAGAATCCCCGTTCTACAGTCGGCACTACAACAGAAATTTATGATTATTTGCGTTTGCTTTATGCACGTGCCGGTATAGCTTATTCTTATCTTTCGGGTGAGAGAATGGTGAAATACACTGAAGAACAAATCCTCGATCTTATTCTGAAAGATTATAAGGGCAAGAAGATTTATATTCTCGCCCCACTGGTACGTACCCGTAAAGGACATTATAAAGAATTGTTCGAGCAAGTACGCAAAAAAGGATATCTCTATGTACGTGTAGACGGTGAGATACGTGAGGCATTGCCCGGCATGAAGCTGGATCGTTATAAGAACCATGATATCGAGGTAGTTATCGATAAACTGATTGTGACGGATAAAGATGATGTTCGTCTGAAAAATAGTGTGGCTACCGCGATGCAGCAAGGTGACGGTTTGTTAATGATACTTGATTTGCAATCCGAAAATGTGCGCCATTATAGCAAGCGGTTGATGTGTCCCGTTACAGGCTTGTCCTACCGTGAGCCGGCGCCCCACAATTTTTCATTCAACTCTCCGCAAGGTGCTTGCCCTAAATGTAAGGGATTGGGAGTTGTGAATCAGATTGATGTGGAAAAAGTGATTCCGGATCGGGAACTGTCTATATACGAAGGAGCTGTCATTCCATTGGGTAAGTACAAGAATAGCATGATTTTCTGGCAGATTGCCGCTTTATTGGAAAAATATGAAGCTACCTTGAAGACTCCTGTTAAGGAATTGCCGGATGAAGCCATTGATGAAATTCTCTACGGTTCGGATGAGCGTATTAAGATTAAAAGCTCTCTTATCGGCACTTCCTCCGATTACTTTGTAACGTTTGAGGGAGTAGTGAAGTATATTCAGATGTTACAGGAAAAGGATGCTTCCGCTACTGCGCAAAAGTGGGCGGAACAGTTTGCTAAAACTACTGTATGCCCTGAATGTAAAGGAGCGAGGTTGAATAAAGAAGCCCTTCATTTCCGTATCCATGATAAGAATATCTATGAACTGTCTTGTATGGATATCAATGAGCTTTACGACTGGCTGATGAATGTCGATCAGTATCTGGATAATAAACAGAAACAAATTGCTGTCGAAATATTGAAAGAAATCCGCACCCGTTTGAAATTTCTGTTGGATGTGGGACTGGATTACCTTGCTCTTGACCGTGGTTCTGTAACCCTTTCCGGTGGTGAGAGCCAGCGTATCCGTTTGGCTACTCAAATCGGTTCGCAATTGGTAAATGTACTTTATATTCTTGATGAGCCGAGTATTGGCTTGCATCAGCGGGATAATCAGCGGCTTATTCATTCTCTGAAGGAGCTGAGGGATATCGGTAACTCCGTCATTGTTGTGGAGCATGATAAGGATATGATGATGGCTGCCGATTATGTGATTGATATGGGTCCGAAAGCCGGACGCTTGGGTGGTGAGGTTGTTTTTGCAGGAACTCCAAAGGAAATGTTAGAGACACATACGCTGACATCACAATATCTCAATGGTGAACGTGAGATAGAAATACCCCAAAAACGTCGTGAAGGTAATGGGCATAGCCTTTGGTTGCGTGGTGCACGGGGGAATAACCTGAAAGGGGTGGATGTGGAATTTCCTCTTGGTAAGTTGATCTGTGTCACCGGTGTATCCGGTAGCGGAAAATCTACGCTTATCAATGAAACATTGCAACCTATTCTTTCGCAGAAGTTCTATCGCTCGCTTCAGGATCCTCTGGAATACGATAGCATCGAAGGATTGGAAAACATCGATAAGGTGGTAAATGTGGATCAGTCTCCGTTGGGACGTACACCGCGTTCTAATCCGGCCACTTATACGGGAGTCTTTTCTGATATTCGTAATTTGTTTGTAGGATTACCGGAAGCCAAAATACGCGGTTATAAGCCGGGACGTTTCTCCTTTAATGTGAGTGGCGGACGTTGTGAAGCATGCCAGGGAAATGGTTACAAAACAATTGAAATGAACTTTCTGCCTGATGTATATGTACCCTGTGAAGTCTGTCATGGCAAACGCTATAATCGTGAGACATTGGAAGTGCGCTTCAAGGGAAAATCTATTGCTGATGTACTGGATATGACCATTAACCGTGCGGTGGAGTTCTTTGAAAATGTGCCGCAGATTCTGAATAAGATTAAGGTGATACAGGAAGTCGGTCTGGGATATATAAAGTTGGGGCAATCTTCCACCACACTTTCCGGTGGTGAAAGCCAACGTGTGAAACTGGCTACGGAACTTTCCAAGCGAGATACGGGAAAAACCCTTTATATCCTTGATGAGCCTACTACCGGACTTCACTTTGAGGACATTCGTGTACTGATGAATGTACTTAATAAACTGGTGGACAAAGGTAACACAGTGATTGTCATCGAGCACAATCTGGATGTTATCAAGATGGCTGATTATATCATCGATATGGGTCCTGACGGTGGTAAGGGTGGGGGGCAACTCCTCAGCTGCGGCACACCGGAAGAAGTGGCGAAAAGTAAGAAGGGATATACTCCTAAATTCCTGAAAGAAGAATTAAAAGGATAAATTATGAAGATCAATAAAACAAATGCGGCAAGGCTTTTGGACAAGGCCAAAATTGCATACGAACTGATTCCCTATGAAGTGGATGAAAATGATTTGAGTGCTATTCATGTGGCTGATAGCTTGGGGGAGAATATCGAGCAAGTATTCAAAACCCTTGTACTGCATGGTGACAAGAATGGTCATTTTGTTTGCGTCATTCCTGGCGAACATGAAGTGGACCTGAAGCTGGCTGCTAAGGCTTCCGGTAATAAGAAGTGTGATCTTATTCCGATGAAAGAATTACTTCCTTTGACGGGATATATTCGTGGGGGATGTACTCCTATCGGCATGAAGAAACCTTTTCCTACATATATTCATGAATCTTGTCTCAATTATCCTTATATCTACATAAGTGCAGGTCAGCGTGGCCTGCAGCTTAAACTTGATCCAAATGATTTAATTAAGGAGGTTCATGCTGAAGTTTGCATCCTTTTTCATGACTAATTTCACTTTTTTACAGGTTATTTCAGCAAAATGTATATATTTGCATTTAATAAACGAAAATCAATCTAATTACTAATTTAAAAACTTATATCTATGTTCAAGAATCATCCTAAAGGTCTGTTGGCAGCTGCTATCTCCAATATGGGCGAAAGGTTCGGCTACTACATCATGAATGCCGTACTGGTACTGTTCCTCTGCTCCAAATTCGGCCTGAGTGACGAAACCAGTTCCATTATCTACTCGGTCTTTTATTGTGGTATCTATGTACTGAGTTTGGTAGGCGGTATTATTGCCGATAGGACGCAAAACTATAAAGGAACAATCATGTCAGGATTGATAGTGATGTCATTGGGTTATGTCATTCTATCTATTCCTGTACTGTCTACTACTGAAAATATTGGTTGGTTGCTTCCTTTGACTTGTGTCTCTTTGTTTTTCATAGCTTTCGGTAACGGACTTTTTAAAGGAAATTTACAGGCTATCGTAGGTCAGATGTACGACAACCTTGAAAAAGAAGCTGAGAAAAAAGGACCTGAAGCCTTGAAGCTGGCTAAGAGCCGTCGTGATTCTGGTTTTCAGATATTCTATGTATTTATCAATATTGGTGGTTTGATTGCACCTTTTGTTGCTCCCTTGCTTAGAGAATGGTGGCTGAAGGTTCATAGCATGATGTATAATGCTGATCTGCCTGCATTGTGCCATCAATATATTAAGGAAGGTGGAGATATGGCTTCCGATAATCTCTCTAACCTAAATGAGCTGGTTGTCAAAGTAGGAGGTACGGTAACAACTGATTTGAGCGTTTTCTGTACCCAATATCTTGACGTATTCAATACAGGTATCCACTATTCATTCATAGCTTCGGTAGTAGCTATGCTTATTTCTCTTTTCATCTTCATTGCATGTCGGAAGGTATTCCCTACACCGGGCAAGAAGGAAAAACAAGAATCGGTGACTTATACCCCTGCAGAGAAAGCAGCTATGGCAAAGGAGATAAAGCAACGTTTGTATGCACTGTTTGCTGTATTGGGTATCGTGATTTTCTTCTGGTTCTCATTCCATCAGAACGGACAGTCGCTTTCACTTTTTGCCCGCGACTTCGTAGTAACCGATAGTATTGCACCCGAAATTTGGCAAGCTGTGAATCCATTCTTTGTGATAGTACTTACTCCGCTCATCATGCTCTTCTTTGGTGCGCTTTCCCGTCGTGGTCAGCAAATTTCTACTCCTAAGAAGATTGCCATTGGTATGGGTATTGCAGGACTTGCCTTCTTATTCCTTACCATTTATTCGGCAATGCAAGGTTATCCTTCAGGCACTGAGTTTAAGGCGATGGCTGACTCTGCCAAAGCAGGGTTGAAGGCTGGTCCGTGGGTGCTGATTGTGGTTTATTTCTTCCTGACTGTAGCTGAGCTTTTTATTTCGCCGCTGGGTCTTTCATTTGTTTCTAAGGTAGCTCCCAAGCATATTCAGGGCTTGTGTCAAGGCTTGTGGCTGGGTGCAACAGCGATAGGAAATCTATTCTTATTCCTTGGTCCTATGATGTATAATAAGATTCCTATCTGGCAGTGCTGGACTGTGTTCTTTGTTATTTGTCTTGTGTCAATGGGTGTTATGTTCGGCATGGTAAAATGGTTGGAACGAGTAACGGAATAATTAGAAGTTGAAAATTAAAAATTAAAAATTAAAGGCTGCGCAAGGTTCTCTTTTGAACTGCGCAGCCTTTAATTTTCAATTTCTAATTGATCTCCAGCCCCATTATAAAATCATTCATATAATATCCGTTTCCTATCGGAAAATCCCCTTCCCTCAATTTCCTCATTCCCATACGTTCATAGAAATTCAGCGCTTTGTTGTTGCGGTTCACATTTAATTCCATCAGGCATGGACCGGGATGTACTTCCTTGATATATTTGACGGCTTCATGGAATAAGAAGCTACCGCAATGTGATCCTTGAAAGGAGGGGAGTACATATATTTTCTGTAAATGGAAGAGGTCTTCACCTTGTTGTTGCACAGATACATAACCACACACTTCCTTGTCCTTGTATCCAATGAAATATACATGCCCTTCTTCTTCCATTTGCTTGCGGATGTTCTCTATGGAGTACATCCATTCCATCATGTAATCGTTTTGCTCCGGTGAAAGTATGTCCTTGTAAGTCTCCGGAAATATCTGCCATGCAAGTTTATGAATCAGCTCACAATCGGCTGTAGTTGCTTTTCTGATAGTTAACATAGTTCGTTGTATTTACAGTTTGGTCGCAAAGATACATTTTTCTCTTATATGTTATTCTCTCCCTTGGCGCTTTATTAATAAGGTGTGAATAGATAATAATGTTAATCAAATAAAATACAAGGTACTTTGTATTGCATAGTACTAAGATAATACATATATTTGTGTCATACAAAGAAAAGCTCTATTTCAATCAGTTGCTATCTTTGCTATAAAATAGAAAATTGTCGAATCGTAAACCAATAAGAGATGGACGTAAATAATGTAAAGTCGCAAATGCGTAAGGGCATGTTAGAGTATTGCATCATGCTACTGCTTCACAAAGAACCGGCCTACGCTTCGGATATTATCCAGAAACTTAAAGAAGCCAAGCTGATTGTAGTGGAAGGAACGCTTTACCCGCTGCTCACTCGTCTGAAGAATGACGATCTGTTAAGTTACGAATGGATAGAGTCCACACAAGGACCACCACGTAAATATTACAAGCTCACCCCGAAAGGGGAAGTTTTTCTTGGAGAGTTGGAAATCTCCTGGCGTGAGTTGAATGAAACAGTGAATCATATAGCCAACTATTAGATTCAAGATATTAAAAACCTCGTATCAGTATAAATTTTAAAAACAAATAGCAATGAAAAAGACATTAACAGTAAATTTGGGCGGAACTGTTTTCCACATTGATGAAGACGCCTATCGCCTTTTGGATAACTATCTATGCAATCTGAAACTGCACTTTAGAAGACAAGCCGGTGCTGACGAGATTGTAAATGACATCGAACTTCGCATCTCTGAACTTTTTTTAGAGAAGCTGACTGCTGGCTCTCAAGTGATCACTATAACCGATGTAGAAGAAGTAATCAATCGTATGGGGAAACCTGAAGAGATGGAAACAGGTACGGAAGAGAATACTGCTTCCGGTTCCGGAAATACGAAGGGCGCCTTCGGTGAAGGTTATGGTTCCGGTTCCTGGAATGGTGATAATAATTCTTCTTATACTTCAACCCGTCGCCGTTTGTATCGCAATCCGGACGATAAAATGCTGGGTGGCGTGATAGGGGGACTTAGTGTTTATTTAGGCTGGGATTCCACTTGGTTCCGTTTGGTTCTTGTTTTTTGCGCAATTTTTGGTTTCAAGTTCTTGATCCCTATCTATATCATTTGCTGGATAGTGATTCCTGAAGCTCGTACGGCGGCTGAGAAGTTGAACATGCGTGGTGAAGCTGTTACGGTAGAGAACATTGGAAAGACTGTAACTGATGGTTTTGAGAGAGTTACAAATAATGTAAACGATTATATGAAGTCTGATAAACCTCGTACTTCTATGCAAAGGACCGGTGATACGTTGTTAATGATTGTCGGTTGGTTCCTGAAGATTTGTCTGATTATTGTGGCTATCATTTGCAGCCCGGTACTGTTTGTTTTCGGTATTGTATTTGTGGCTTTGCTCTTTGCCGCTATTGCAGTTGCTATTGGTGGTGGGGCAGCGTTGATGTCTTGGTTCCCGGCTATTGATTTTGTATTATCTACATCTCCTTTGTCAGCCATCGTACTATATATTGCAGGTATCCTCGTAGTGGGTATTCCTCTGGTTAGCCTTGTTTTCGCAATCTTCCGTCCGGTGTTCAATTGGCAACCTATGGTTTCCGGGTTGAAGTGGACATTGCTCATTCTGTGGATTGTTAGTGCTACCATCTTCTTTATCTGCTATACCATGCAAGGATTTACATTCCCGGAATTGCTGATGCGAGGGTAACAGATTGTTATTTTAGTTTTTCTGGGGGCTTGGAGATATTCTTTAAAATATCTCCAAGCTATTTTAATTAACCATAAATATAAATACTATGAATCGGACGCGTTTTTATTATCTTGACTTATTACGGGTTTTCCTTACTATGCTGGTGTTCTATCATCATTCTGCGGTTGCTTTCGGAGCTTCCGGTGGATGGTATTACATATCGAAGGAAACAACTACCGGCCTAACTCAAGGATTGCTCTCAGCATCTATGGGCATTGACCAATCCTATTTTATGAGTCTTTTCTTTTTTATCTCTGCCTATCTGATGCCCTTTTCTTTTGATCGTAAAGGAATGAAATCTTTTATATACGATCGTCTCAACCGTTTGGGTATTCCTCTTTTGATTTATAGTTTTCTAGTCAATCCTCTATTAATATATTGGATATACGGTGTATGGGGTAGACCGGGTTTTGGACCGATGTGGTTTGTATTTACGCTGTTGATTTTTGAATTGAGTTATGCTGTTTATCGCCATTTTTGTACAAAGCGGTTGGCACTGAATTGGAAATATCCTGCAATAATGGGTATTCTTCTATTTATGCTAATGACGGGTGCCGCAGCATTCCTCATTCGGCTTTATGTTCCTGTAGGAAGTGAAGTTTTAGGATTGCAGCTGGGGTTCTTTCCTTTATATATAGGTATGTATTTGTTGGGAATTGTGGCGCATCGTAATCATTGGCTGGATAAAATCTGTGTGAAGAATGCACTTCCCTGGTTTCTTATAGCAATTCTTTGTGGCATTCCTTCTTTATTGATTGTAATGAGTAGTTTTTCAGAACAGATGGATTTATTCTCGGGTGGATGGAATTTGCAGGCTTTATTTTATGCCCTTTGGGAACCTGTTATGTGTGTGGGTATTTGCTATTTTCTGTTAGCATACGGGAAGGCTCATTGGGACAAACCGATGCCTTTGGTCCAGAAATTGTCCACTGATAGTTACGCGGCTTATTTTATTCATCCTGTTGTTGTGGTAGGTTGCATATTTGTTGTGGAACTTTTGCCGGTCTCTCCATTGATGCAATTGGCATTGGTTTGTGTGGTGGGCATTCCGTGTTGTTTTATTGCGGCAAGAGGAGTGAGGTTAGTGCTGGGAACGGTTGGCGTGAAGATGTAACAAAAAAAAGGGAGTTCGAAAAATTCGGAACTCCCTTTGTGTATAATCATCTCTGATTTACTTCTTCATCCTTAGTACTCTGATTCCTGTCCAGTTATCATTATTCTGTAGCATTTGTCCTAAAGCCACTTTCGAAACCACCACTTTCTTTTCTTTAGAAGAAGCATGTAGCAGACTTAATTTGCCGTTTACATAGAAAGCAATACCCATATGAGCCACATCCAATCCCGGAGTATTCGTTGTAATAGCAATGATATCACCATTCTTTATCCAAGGCAGACCATTAAACGGTAGCTTATCTTTGGGAACATAATGAAATTCCTGACCATTCAATGACTTCTCGATCTCTTTCATTTTTGCTACATTCTCCGGAGAATTACTCAGCTGTTTGTACAGTTCCGGATGAGAAGACATGTAGGAAAGAGAAACTTTCTGGGTGTATGGGCTGTAAGCTGTTGTTACGTCTTCCAGGAAACCGTTACGAACACCATTGTTTACCCAGTCTGCAATGTAGTGCAGGCGTGAAGGATAACCGTTGATTTTTCCATCACGGTAGCGGATCTTTTGCAGATTGGTAGCAAAATCGCCTTCAGCTACCTGTCCGTCTTCGGTAGGAGAGAGGGCCATAGCAAGAGTATATTCTACAAAGGTGGTGCAATCTACTTCATCACAATTGATGATAAGTTCTTCTTCGCCATCAGTAACTTCCAACGTATGTGCTACGTAAGGAATATCCAGAAAATTTATTCCATTGTTCAGCATGGCATTGTCTTTTTCATCTGTCTGAGCACTGACAGTAGCTACACAAAGCGCACTGAACAGGAGGGTAATCATTGTTTTCATTGTTCTTTCGTTTATTAATATAAATAAAAAAGGATGTCGCAAAAGTACGACATCCTTTTCATTAATCCTTAATTTGGACAGATTAAATTTAATATTGATAGATTAAATTTTTGTAATCCGCCTTTTTGTCAAATGGTACGATGGAGAATCCGTATTCAATGGCATTTTCTACACCGGGACGAATCAGATACGGTTCGTGTGCTATAGCTCCCCAACTATTATCACCACCTACACCCATCATCCGATAGTCGATAAACATATCTACCTGTTTTACAGGTTGTGGGTCGGTGAGGTGACGGTGATTCGTTTCGTTGGTACGTGGAGCACCATTGTCGATGGTTTCGCCGCTATCCAAACTTCCAAGCAGATAGTTGGAAGCATTCAGTTCAAACGTACGGTCGGCAATAAAGAGTAAACCGGCTTTTTGTTTAGTGGTGAGTGCACACCAGTAAATATCCGTACGATGCTCATTTTCTTGCGGACGGATATACGGTTCGTACAAGTCCTTTATCGGAGTAGTATATTCTCCGATAAACTGGGAAGTGCGACGATCACGATAGTTCTCTTCCGGACCACGGCCGTAGTAAGTAAGGTCGTTTAATATTTCCGATAATTGCATGCGCAAACCTACACGGGGTATCATCGGAGTTTCCGTACCTTCGGCTACAAAGCGATTATCCACTTTGATAATGCCATTGGCAAAGACTTTATAGGTAATTTCCCACTGCGCATCTACCTGCGGAAAACGATAGGTAACCTTTACAATAGACTTGTCACCATCTTTAGAAACATTGAACGATTCTGCCTTAGGTGTCTGGTAACTGGCCTCGCGCCATGCTTTCAGGCGAGTGGGAAGTTTTGCTCCGTAATCATTATCGGTAGGTGCACGCCAGAAGAAAGGCTGCGGGCCCTGGCCGTTATGGATATACTCTTGCTTCTTATAGATATAAGAGGTCAGTAAGCCGCTTTGTTTATCAAATGTTGCCTTAAAATCATCACCGCTGAAAACAACCTGTGAAAAGACTTCATCTACTTTCGCGGGATCCATGCGTACCACTTCTTTCTTAAAGAACGGATGAACATAAGTTTGTTCACGTGCAATTACCGTACCAACCGGTAAGAAAGGTTCTGCATTACGTATGGTTGCATAGAACTCGATGCGTACATCTCCCGTAGTATTCTTTTCTTTAGGAATACCTTGCAGGAATGCACTGGTAGCTGTCTTACCCGGAGCAGCATTGATATTATCCATCTGACCTTTATAAATCTCTTTTCCATGATCGCGAACGACATAATGGAAATCATATTTATTCAGATCAGTAAATGAGAAGTCGTTGCGTATCTGCACCGTGCAGGTTTGCGGATCGAACTTAATGAATTTAATGTTCTGATAAACCTTACCCATTTCAATAGTCTGGGGCTTTATACTGCGGTCGGGATAAACTACACCATTGATGCAGAAGTTACCATCGGAAGGAGTTCCGGTATCACCATAGTCACCACCATAATTCCAGTATTTGCGTCCGTCGCTGGTTTTGGCGGCAAAGCCTTGATCTACCCAGTCCCAAATGCAACCACCCTGCAATATCGGATATTTCTCAATCACATCCCAATAATCCTGGAAGTTGCCAAGACTGTTACCCATAGCATGAGCATATTCACACAGGATAAGCGGACGAGTCATTTCCTTATTCTGGGCATACTTTTCAATAGATTGGGGAGAAGAGTACATCGGACAGTAAATATCCGTATTCCATTCTAATCCGGCACGTTCGTACTGGATAGGACGGCTATCGAGCATCTTCAGCGTATTATAGGTAACGTAGAAGTTCAGTCCGTTTCCGGCTTCGTTACCCAGTGACCAGATGATTACAGACGGATGATTCTTATCGCGTTCGTACATGTTCATGGTACGGTCGAGGTGAGCATTCATGAATAACGGATTGTTACCCAAAGTACCACCTACATTGAGGTTATAACCCATACCGTGGCTTTCAATATTTACTTCATCAATTACGTACATGCCATATTGGTCGCAAAGTTCGTAGAAGCGTTCCTGTTGCGGGTAGTGGCAAGTGCGTACGGTGTTCACATTATACTTTTTCCAGAGTTCGAAATCCTTAATCATAAGATCTTCCGGAACGTAATGTCCCGTGTATTCATTATGCTCATGTACATTCACGCCTTTTACAAGAATAGGCACGCCATTTACAAGCAGTTGCTTATCCTTAATCTCTATCGTACGAAAACCTACCTTGCAACTGGTAGCTTCTATTACTTCGCCATTGGTGCGCTTCAGGCTGATGACGAGTGTATAAAGATTAGGCGTTTCAGCTGTCCAATGCTTGACACCACGGAGGGTTTTCTTTGTGAATTCTACTTCATTCTGATCACCTTCCACACGGGTAGAGGATTGGGTTACTTGCTGATCCTGATCATCGAGTAAACGATAGGAAACTACATAAGGAGACTTTATATCACTTTCGTTCGTAAGCTTCACTTTCAGTTGCAGGATACCATCCTTGTAATAAGGATCCAGCGGAGTCTCTACCTTGAAGTCTGCAATATGGATTTTGGGCGTGGCATAGAGATAGATATCGCGCTCTATACCGCTGATGCGCCAGAAGTCCTGACATTCCAGATAATTGGCATCCGAGAAACGGTGTACTTGAATGGCAATCATATTCTTGCCTTTTTTTACCATGGCGGTAACGTTGAAGCGGGCAGGAGTTTTGGCATCCTTGCTCATACCTACAAACTTGCCATTCATGTAATAGAAAGCAGCACCGCGCACACCGTCTGCACTGAGGAAGATTTCTTTTCCATCCCAGTCATTACCTACAACGAAATCACGGCGATACGTACCTGTCGGATTCCAGTCTTTGGGTACATAAGGCGGATTAGGCTTGTCCCAGTAAGGTTCGTACCCCTTAGAACAGAACTCGTAAGGCTGATTGACGTAGATCGGAGTACCGAAGCCCTGCAATTCCCAGTTACCCGGCACATTGATGTCCGGCCAACGGTTCACCTCAGTACGCACGTTCATGAAGTCTGTGGGACGGTCGGCAAAGTTTTCCACATAGTTGAACTTCCATTTCCCGTTGAGGGATAGGCGGCTGGCTCCGTTCGTCCGGTCGTTGACGATAGCATCTTCTTCGGTGGCATAAGAAGTGAATGTACTCCGGGGAGCCTCCTTGTTGATACTGGTCAACTTCGGATTGGTCAACTGGTCGTAACGGTCTTCCTGTGCCTGAAGGGCGAGGGGTAGTAATACGAGACAGGTGATAAAAGTCAATTTTTTCATGAGTTGATATATTAATTATTTTTCTCGAATTTCACCCCGTCACGCAACCACTTCTCCAGTTCTTCTGTCCACTGGCGTTTGTAAGTGAAGTTATCACGGAAGCCCCAGCCATGTCCGCCAATGGGGTAGATGTGCATGGAAACGGGAACTTTCTGTTGGTTGAGAGCAAGGAAGTAGCCAATACTATTCATGGGCGGCACAGCGCCATCATCAGCAGAAAGTACGATGAAAGCTTGTGGAGAGCGGGGAGATACACGACGTTCCAGAGAATACGCATCTTCCAGTTCTTTGGTCGGGTTATCACCAAGAAGGTTCTTGCGCGAACCTCCATGGGTAATACCCGGTACCATCGAGATTACCGGATAAAGTAATATCTGAAAGTCCGGACGCGTTTCATCACTACTGTAAAGTGTAGAGAGAGAAGCAGCCAGGTGTCCTCCTGCCGATGCACCCATAACGCCTACCTGATTCGGATTGATACCCCATTCTTTTGCATGCTGGCGAATAATGCGGATAGCCTGTTCTGCATCTGAGAGGGGCACTTCGCGGTTCCCGTTCGGCATACGATATTTCAGGACGGCATACGTGATTCCCTGTGTGTTGAACCAGGATGCCATGTCATGGCCTTCGTGATTCATGGCCAGGCGGGCATATCCGCCGCCCGGACACATCAAGATAGTCATGCCGTTCGGCTTTGCCGGACGATAAACCGTGATGGTGGGATTAACGACATTGGCCACACGGCCGCCGTTCAAATCTTCCTGATCTCCTGTCAGGCCATTCGTATTAGGAGCACCGTTGGGCCACAAGGGTATCTCAACGGGCTTCTGAGCAGATAGCAGAGTTGACATAAACAGTGCTGTAATGAATAAAATTGTTCTCATTGTATTTTTATTATTTGGTTTTCATCGAAGCCTTGATAAAGTAAATTATCAGCAATGCATAAGCACCCAATGCCAGTACTTCGGACCACGTATTGTTTACCCAGGCATCATTCACCAGGTTGATACCTCCGAAACGCATTGCTGCACTGACTACGCCCATAAGCGCACCACCGGCAATGAAACCGGATGCCAGCAACGTACCTTTTTCGCCACGTTCTGCATTAAGAGCAGCATCTTTGCTACGGCTGGTTACGTACCAGTTCACAGCACCACCCACAACGAGAGGAATGTTTAGTTGTAACGGAATGAACATACCCAATGCAAATGCCAATGCGGGAATTTTGAATGCATTCAATACGATAGCAAGTACTGCACCAATGCCGTAAAGCAACCAAGGAGCACCCACGCCATTCATTAGCGGTTCGATCACTGCCGCCATCGCATTAGCTTGCGGAGCAGCCAGTTGTCCGCTGGTAAATCCGTATGTTTTATTCAGGATAATCATTACACCACCTACGGTTGCAGCTGAAACAATCGTTCCGAGGAACTTCCAGGCTTCCTGTTTGGCGGGTGTACTACCCAACCAATAACCGATTTTCAAGTCAGTAATGAAACCACCTGCCATAGACAGTGCCGTACACACAACGCCACCCATTACCAATGCAGCTACCATTCCTTCAGGACCTTTCAAACCAACAGATACCATCACTACCGATGCCAAAATCAATGTCATCAGCGTCATGCCGGAAACCGGGTTCGTACCTACGATTGCAATGGCATTGGCAGCCACAGTCGTAAACAGGAAAGCGATACCTGCCACCAACAGAATAGCTACCACAGTATGCAGCAAACTGCCTTGCATCACATCGAAGTAGAAGAATAAGAATACCAGTAACAGCGTTATAATAGAACCGATAGCAATAATCTTCATAGAAATATCGCGCTGAGTACGCTTCATGCTGGCTTCTACATTGGATTTTCCACCCATCTCCTTAGCTGCCAGTCCTACAGCACTCTTAATAATGCCCCATGACTTGATGATACCGATGATACCTGCCATAGCGATACCGCCGATACCGATGCTCTTGGCATAATAATTGAAAATTTCTTCGGGAGCCATGCTGCCTACGGTAGCTACAATTGACGGATTCCACTGGTTCAACACACTGTCACCCCAGATCATGGACATTCCCGGAATGATAATCCACCATACAGCCAGTGAACCGGCACAGATGATAGAAGCATATTTCAGACCTACAATATAGCCCAAACCAAGTACGGCCGCACCTGTATTCACTTTGAATACCAGTTTTGCTTTATCAGCCAACATCTCACCAAAGCCGCATACACGTGTGGTGAAATTTTCGTTCCACCAGCCGAATGTGGCAACGATGAAGTCATATAAACCTCCGATAATACCTGCCAGCAGCAACGGTTTGGCCTGGCTTCCGCCTTTCTCACCCGATACCAGTACCTGTGTGGTAGCTGTTGCTTCGGGGAAAGGATACTTGCCATGCATATCACTTACAAAATATTTACGGAATGGAATGAGGAAGAGAATACCCAACACACCTCCCAGCAGAGAGCTGATGAATACTTGGGTGAAAGTAACTGTGATTTCTTCCGGATAAGTTTCTTGTAGAATGTATAAGGCGGGCAGGGTAAAGATGGCACCTGCCACGATAACGCCGGAACTGGCGCCGATGGATTGGATAATGACATTTTCTCCCAACGCATTCTTACGTTTGGCTGCGCCTGATACGCCCACGGCAATAATTGCAATAGGAATGGCTGCTTCGAACACTTGTCCTACTTTCAATCCCAGATAGGCTGCCGCAGCCGAAAAGAGGATAGCCATAGCGATACCCCATAATACAGACCAGAGGTTAACTTCCGGGTACTTCTTGTCAGGGCTCATCAACGGGTTGTAGACCTCGCCCGGTTTCAGTTCACGGAATGCATTTTCCGGCAGACCGGTCAATTTCTCTTCTTCTTGTTTCATAGTTTCTTAATTGCTTTTATGTTTTATAGTTATTATGTCGTCAATTAATTGTTTATTTTATCCAAATCAGCTTCAAAGAAAGCAAAAAAAAAGGAGAATTGAAAAATTCTCCTTTATTCTTATATATAAAGATGCTTATTTTGCATCTTTCGGTGTCATATCTCCTTCTACAAAGAGTCTCATCATTTCTGTTTTGGCATTCGTGCGCAAAGTGATGGACTTTTTGAAGTGTCCCGGATACTTGCCTGTTCCGTTGTAAGTAATCTTAACGGTTCCGGTTTTGCCCGGTAATACGGGTTCCTGGGTATATTCGGGAACTGTACATCCACAGGAAGCTACGGCTTGATGTATAACCAGCGGAGCATCGCCCACATTGGTGAATGTGAATACACAACTTACTACCGGATCATTTTCAGAAAACGTACCGAAGTTATGTGAGGTCTTATCAAACTTAATATCAGCTTTCCCCTGTGCCGAAACGTAACCAATGCTCAGTACGAGCATAAACATATACAATGTAAGTCTTTTCATGTCTATAAATCTTTTGTATTACACAGTGGGCAAAGGTAAGGCATTTTTGTGAAAATTAATCCAATGATGTGCGAAATAGTATTAAATGCGCCTCAGAAGGTGCTGTGGCGTATGATTAATAGTGAAAAATAAGGGAAAGAAAGTGCCGAAATCAGCTCTGTATCATGCAGGTATTTCTCTTTTTCCGTGCCTATATTCTCGAAATAATGATAGTTATATTCGGGATGGAGATGGATGCAACGGTGAACTTCTTCGGTACATTGAGAAAGTTTCATGATGACAATGGTAGTCTTTTCCTCCATATATTTCTCTATTTCTTCGGCGGTAATGATACCGGGAATGACGGTCAGACGTTCCTCCTGGCTGGCAATGTGAAGTCCTGCACAAGCACCTGCTGCAATGAAGGCGGGGATACCGGCAATGTGTTGCACAGGAATATTGTCGGCTTGTAGTTTCTCAAAGATATAGTGTACCGAAGAATAGAAACCTGCGTCTCCTTCGGCAACGATACAGACTTTTTTATTTTCTTTATGAAGAAAGGAAGCTTCGCTATACACTTTATCGTAAGCTGCGAAAGCCTGTTCCCGTTTCTTGCTCATAGGCAATGCAAAGCGGGAGAGGGCGGTATCTGGAATATCCAGCGCGTGCAGTATATCGGCAGCGCGCGAGAATATCTGTCCGCTTGTGGTGCGAGTTTCAGGACAAAAGATACAATCGGCATTTTGCAGGGCTTTCAAGCCTTTTAGGGTGATAAGTTCCGGTTCGCCGGGACCGAGGGATACGAATATGACGGGGTTGGACATTTTGTTAGTGATTAATGGTTAGTGTTTAGTGATAAGCACCCCCCCCATAATAATTTTTATGGGGAGTGCAAAATTGGGGATTTTCTGAATATAAAACAAAATAAAACCCGATTTCTTGTTTATCTACCTTTTCTTGCTTACTAAAGTCAAACGCTCTGGTGCAACGGTACTTTTTAATGAACCGAATGCAATAATAGCCTGCTTGCCAACCTGATGCTATCAATATACTTGTCTGCCGATCAATGAAGCAAATGACCTGTACCAGAAAAGGTTAGCATGTAAAGTCTGAAAACTGTTGGAAAAAACGGTTGAAAGACTTGATTTCGCCTTCCTGATGTAGTATATTTGTAGGGCTTTGGAGAGAACATAACTTTAATAGTAAACCTAAAAAACTTGGCAAATGACAAAATCTAATTTTTCTTTCCCGGACTTTGGCGGATATGTATTATTGCTGCTGGTTCTCTTGTTTTAGTAATATAATTTAATCATTGGGGATTAGGGAAATCCATTTCCGGAATAATAACATGCGAAAAACGATAAAGGCGATACTTCCTTGATAAGGATTATCGCCTTTTTTGTTGATATTTATCGTTCTTTAGCTCATTAGTATGGCTTTTACGTTTTTAATAAACGTTGGGTACATTCTTTAAAAACGTTCCTGTTATTCTTTAAAAACGTTGTTTACGGTTATTAATAGGGTGCTTGTTTTTGTTTCGATTTATTATTGATGATGAACTTAAAATAAAGTTCCCTTCTTTTGCAAGTAGCTACTAATTTCTGTATTTATGTCGTGTTTCTAAATTTAATAAAAATAAAAAATGTGACAAGCTTGAAATTAAAAGGCTATGTGTTCAACTGGAAAATGGAAAACAGGGATACCGGTAATTGGCGATGGCTTACTATGTCCGTGAACTTCTAATTATGCGGATTTTATTAGGAAAATATTTATTGATGTTGTACCTTTGCCAGTGAACCGATGTACAAAAAAGGAGGATAGACATGATGCCGCAACAACGACTTTACCCCATAGGAATACAGACTTTCTCGGAAATCCGCAGAAAGAATTACCTGTATATTGACAAGACGGAATATATGTATCGCATGACGCATTCCGATTCTAAATACCTATTCCTGAGCCGTCCGCGCCGTTTTGGCAAATCATTGCTGGTGTCTACGCTTCATAGCTATTTTGATGGGCAGAAAGATTTGTTCGAAGGATTGGCTATTGAGAGGCTGGAGGCGGAATGGACGCAATATCCGGTGCTGCATTTTGACATGAGTACGGCCAAACATCTGAATAGAGAAGATTTAGAATTGGAGTTGAGTCAGAAGCTCTCGATTTATGAAGAAATATATGGAGTGGGGAAAGCGGATGAAATAAAACCCAACCAGCGTCTGTTCGGCTTGATACAACGTGCTTTTGAGCAGACCGGTCGGCAGGTTGTCGTCCTTATCGACGAATACGACGCTCCCCTTCTCGATGTGGTTCACGAAGAGAGGAATCTGCCTGTTCTGCGGAATGTGATGCGTAACTTCTACAGCCCGCTGAAAGCCTGTGATCCCTATTTGCGCTATGTCTTCCTGACCAGTATCACAAAGTTCTCCCAGTTGACCATTTTCAGTGAGCTGAACAATATCAAAAATGTCAGCATGGATAGTTCGTATTCCGCTATTTGCGGCATTACGGAAGAAGAGATGTTGACACAGATGGATAGTGACATCGATTGGCTGGCCACACGCATGGAACTGCCCCGCGAGCAAGCTCTTGCACAGTTGAAGCGCAATTATGACGGTTATCATTTCACCTGGCCGTCGCCCGATATTTATAATCCCTTCAGCTTGTTGAATGCCTTTGCCGATGGTAAAATGGACTCTTACTGGTTCGGTAGTGGAACACCTACCTACTTGATTGAAATGCTGAAGAAATTTAATGTTCTTCCTTCCACAATAGGGGGTGAAGAGGTGATTCTTTCCGATTTTGATGCTCCTACGGGGCGAATGGATAATCCCACTCCGTTGCTTTATCAAAATGGCTATCTCACTATCAAAAATCACGATAAGGAGACTGACCTTTACTTGCTCGATATACCCAATCAGGAAGTTCGTATCGGCCTGATGCGCAGCCTGTCGCCTATCTCTTCGTACTTTATCTAATCATATCATGATAGATTATCAATTAAATACCCGCCTGAACGGGAACTTGGCAATGACCTTTTGTTTCCACGAAAATAAAGCACTGCAACAGGATACTACTTTATATAAGTTCATTTGGGTGCGGAGTGGAAATTTGACTCTGGAGATAGACCATATTCCCATACAGTTGGAACAGGACGAAATCATAAGTCTTACTCCTTTGCAGCATATTGAAATTAAATTGGTGGAGGGAGAGTACCTCACTTTCCTGTTCAACAGCAATTTCTACTGTATATTCGGTCATGATGACGAAGTATCCTGTAACGGTTTCCTTTTTCATGGTTCTTCCCGGGTGATGAAACTGAAACTTTCGCC
The DNA here is from genome assembly GCF_003464595.1 of Bacteroides intestinalis. Taxonomy (GTDB): domain Bacteria; phylum Bacteroidota; class Bacteroidia; order Bacteroidales; family Bacteroidaceae; genus Bacteroides; species Bacteroides intestinalis_A. The sequence goes on along the minus strand of NZ_QRZF01000009.1, from coordinate 31,481 downwards.
GGAACAATCCGCCAACCTGAATGACATTATTCGTATCTTCCGGCAGGAGTCCGCTGTTCGCGATAATCTGCAAGAGGAAATGTTACGTATCATTCTCAAACGTTTTATCATCACCTGCACCCGCATTGCCCGTGAAAAGTGTGGCGTCACGCCGGAACAGGAAAAAGCCTTTGATATCGTCCGCCGTTTTTATATTCTGGTTGACCAGCACTTCCGCGAAAAGAAGCAGGTACAGGATTATGCCGACCTGTTATTCCGTTCCCCAAAGACACTCTCCAATTTGTTTGCCTCCTGCGGAGTACCTTCCCCGCTACGCATTATCCATGAACGGATAGAGTCGGAGGCCAAGAGATTACTGCTCTATACCCCTAAAAGCGCCAAGGAAATCAGCGAACTGCTGGGTTTCGAGGATTTGTCCACTTTCAGCCGTTTTTTCAAGAAAATGACCGGTGAAAGTGTATCCGATTTCCGTAAATTGAACACAACGGGAAATATTGCCAACTGATACGGCAGAATTGCCATTTCAAGCTCCGACATAAACCCCGATTTTTGCATCAGAAAAACAAAACAATTCATTAATGCAATAATCGTATGGAAACAAAATTAAAATCTATGTTCGTAGCAGCCCTGACACTGGCTGCATCTACTCAAAAGTTAGGTATCAATCTTATCCGTGTGGCAATTCTGGTTATTTTCGTTTGGATCGGTGGGTTGAAGTTCTGGAATTATGAAGCGGAAGGCATCGTACCTTTTGTGGCAAACAGCCCTTTTATGAGCTTCTTCTATACACACGATGCTCCCGACTATAAAGAGTATAAGCTGAAAGAAGGAGAATTTGATGCCGCGAAGCATGAGTGGCACAAGGAGAATAATACGTATGGTTTTTCTCACGGATTGGGTATTCTTATTATGAGCATCGGTATCCTTACATTCCTCGGCATATTTTGGCCGAAAGTAGGACTGGTAGGTGCGGGACTTGCTATTATCATGACTCTCGGAACGCTTTCTTTCCTTGTCACCACACCCGAAGTATGGGTGCCCAACCTGGGCAGTGGAGAGTTCGGTTTCCCTTTATTGACCGGTGCAGGAAGATTAGTTATAAAAGATACAGCCATTTTGGCCGGCGCAATTGTTATATTAGCAGACAGTGCGAAGAGCGTACTGGAACAATTAAAAAAATAGAGATATGAAAAAGTATGATGCCATTATCATTGGTTTCGGCAAGGGTGGGAAGACCCTGGCTGCCGAATTTGCAAAACGTCAGAAGACGGTTGCCATAGTAGAACGTTCAGATCGTATGTATGGAGGCACGTGTATCAATATCGGCTGTATTCCTACAAAGACGTTGGTACATCTGGCTAAGGAAACTCCGGTAAAGGCTACGTGGGAAGAGAAGAAGGACTATTATCGTCAGGCCATTGGTCGTAAAGAAGAGGTGACTTCCTTCCTGCGGAATAAGAATTATCATAATCTGGCTGATAATCCTAATGTGACGGTGTATACAGGTGTCGGATCGTTTGTCGGTCCTGATGTGGTAGAAGTGCGGACGGAGACGGAAGTAATTGAATTGCAGTCTTCTCAGATTTTTATAAATACCGGTGCGGAAACCATCGTACCACCTATTGATGGAATAAAAGAGAATCCCTGCGTATACACCAGCACTTCCATCATGGAACTGGAAGAACTTCCCGAACGACTCGTGATTGTGGGTGGAGGTTATATCGGCCTGGAATTTGCTTCCATGTATGCCTCTTTCGGTTCGAAGGTGACGGTACTCGAAGGGTATCCGGAACTGATTGGGCGCGAAGACAGGGATATTGCCGCCAGCGTACAGACCGTGTTGGAAAAGAAAGGCATTGTATTCCATCTCAACGCAAAGGTACAATCCGTGGACGGTGCAACAGTGATTTATGAGGATGCTGTAACTCATGAAATCCATCATCTGGAAGGAGATGCTATCTTATTGGCAACAGGGCGTCGTCCGAATACTTCGGGGTTGAATCTGGAAGTTGCCGGCGTGAAAGTGAATGAACGGGGGGCCATTATCGTAGATGAGTGGCTGCGTACTACTAATCCGGCCATCCGTGCCATTGGCGACGTAAAAGGCGGATTACAATTCACCTATATTTCATTGGACGATTACCGCATTATCCGTGAGGATTTATTTGGTGCAGGAGAACGGCGTACAGATGACCGTGAGCCTGTGAGTTATTCGGTATTTATGGACCCTCCTTTGGCACGTGTGGGGTTGAGTGAGACGGAAGCCCGTAAGAAAGGACTGAACATAAAGGTGAATACACTTCCCGTAGCAGCCATTCCGCGGGCACGTACTTTAGGTGAGACTGACGGGTTGTTTAAGGTAGTAGTGGATGCCGATACAAATAAGATTCTGGGCTGTTCCCTGTTCGGACCGGAAACAAGTGAGATCATTAATATCGTATCTATTGTAATGAAAACAGGACAGGAATATACTTTCTTGCGTGATTATATATTTACACATCCCAGCATGAGCGAAGCATTGAATGATCTGATGAATTTTTAGACATTCTTATATAAGAGGTGTTCGGGCACAAATTCGGTTAAATTACAGGACGGGTATTTGCGTATCTCCCCAAAAATGACGAATATTGTGCTCGAATTCTATACCTTTTTATTGTCATGAAACGAACTACTGCAATAACTGTCTCCCTTTTAAGTATTTTATGTGTAGCTTGTGGCCCGAAAAACAAACAAAATTCTACTGATCTACAGGCTACCACAGCTTCTGCATCAGCCACAGACTCTATTTATCCGGTCTATGCCCAAGGGTTTGAGGTGAAATATCTTCCCAATCATGTCCGCTTGGTGGACTTGCGCGATCCTCAAAATGAAAGTAGTAATACTTTCCATTATGCATTGGTGCCCCGGGGAACAAAACCCGAAGGGATTCCTTCTGATTATACCGTGATTGAAACACCGGTACGCAGTGCCATTTGCATGACTTCTTTACAATTATCCAATTTCATCAAACTGGAAGCCTGCGATAAGGTGGTGGGTATAACCAGTACACGCCATTTGTTCAACAAAGAAATGAATGAGCGCCTGAAGTCGGGTAAGACTGCCAAAATAGGAATTGAAGGTAACTTTGATAATGAAGTGATCATGAGTGTGAATCCGGATGTCATCTTTATCTCCCCTTTTAAGCGTGGCGGATATGATACGATGCGTGAAATCGGAATACCTTTGGTTCCGCACCTGGGATATAAGGAAATGACTCCGCTGGGACAGGCGGAATGGATTAAATTCATCGGCTTGTTTATTGGACAGGAAGAGGAGGCAAATGAAAAATTTGCTGCTATAGAGAAGCATTATAAAGATCTGAAACAACTGGCTGCTGATGTGAAGAAGCGTCCGGTAGTATTCAGCGGTGAGATACGTGGAGGAAACTGGTATGCAGTAGGTGGTAAAAGCTTCCTGGCCGAACTGTTCCGTGATGCAGGAGCCGATTACTTCTTGAAAGACGATCCCCGTTCCGGTGGTGTTACACTGGATTTTGAAACAGTATACAGTCAGGCGGAGAGTGCCGATTACTGGCGTATTGTGAATAGTTACGACGGTACATTCTCTTATGACGCTTTGAAGTCCCTTGATCCCCGTTATGCCGACTTCCGTGCATTCCGTGACAAAGGCGTTATTTATTGCAATATGCGCGAGCAACCTTTCTACGAAAGTATGCCGATGGAACCGGAAATAGTACTGGAAGATCTGATCCATGCGTTCCATCCCGATTTATTACCTGATTACCAACCGAAATACTACGCACGTTTGCAATGAAAAGACCGACACTGCTCCTGATGTTGGTGATACTGGCATCTATATTCCTGTTTTTCTTGCTGAATCTGCTGTTAGGCTCTGTCCATATTCCTTTTCGTTCCGTCTGGAACATCTTATGGGGGAATACGGATGAATCCATTATCTGGCAGAATATCATTTGGAAATCCCGTGTGCCGCAGGCATTGACGGCATTGGTGGCGGGAGCGGGGCTATCGGTGAGTGGTTTGCAGATGCAGACGGTTTTTCGGAATCCGCTGGCAGGACCGTCAGTGTTGGGTATCAGTTCGGGTGCCAGCCTGGGAGTAGCCTGTGTGGTATTGCTATCGGGAGCGATGGGCGGTGTGGCATTGAGCAAGCTCGGATATATGGGAGAAGTGGCGTTGTCCATTGCAGCGATTATCGGAGCACTGTCCGTAATGGCACTTATCGTATACGTTTCACAGAAAGTAAAGGGAAATGTGACGCTGCTGATTATCGGTGTGATGATTGGTTATGTGGCAAGTGCCATTATCGGCGTATTGAAATATTTCAGTGTGGAGGAAGATATTCGTGCATACGTCATTTGGGGACTGGGTAGCTTTGCCCGTGTGTCGGGGGATCAGATGATACTGTTTGTCTGTATCATGGCGGTCTTGTTGCCACTTTCGTTTCTGCTGATAAAGACAATGAACCTGTTGCTGCTGGGCGATGGGTATGCACGGAACCTGGGGTTGAACATCAAGCGGGCACGCCTGTTGGTGATCTCCTGTTCAGGTGTACTGGTAGCGATTGTGACGGCATATTGCGGTCCGATTATGTTTATCGGTCTGGCTGTTCCCCATCTTTGCCGGGCTATATTTCATACATCCGATCATCGGATACTGATGCCTGCCACATTGTTGGTAGGAGCTTCGTTGGCGTTGGTGTGCAACCTCATAGCCCGTATGCCGGGATTTGAAGGAGCTTTACCGGTGAATTCGGTGACTGCTTTGGTAGGTGCTCCGGTGGTGGCATCCGTGCTCTTCAGGAAGCGTAAAGGGGAACTGGAAGAATAATTGAGAATTGAAAATAAAGAGGTCTTGAAACAGGAAACTATACATATTGAGAAACTATCCATTGGCTATCCCGGTAAAGGAGATGTGAAAGTCGTGGCAAGCGATATTTGTGCCGGAATCAATAGCGGGGAGTTGACTTGTCTGTTGGGTGCCAACGGGGTGGGGAAGTCTACATTGTTGCGTACACTTTCCGCATTTCAACCGAAGTTGTCCGGTGAAATACGTATACAGGGAAAAGAGATTGGCTCTTATACGGACAAACAACTTTCAAAAGTGATCAGTGTAGTCCTGACTGAGAAGTGCGACATCCGCAATATGACTTCTGTGGAACTTATTGGTCTGGGACGCAGTCCATATACCGGTTTCTGGGGAACACTCTCCAAAGAAGATAAAGAGGTAGTGGATCATGCTATCAACCTGGTCGGAATATCTCATCTGGCACATCGCATGGTGCATACACTGAGTGATGGTGAACGACAAAAAGTGATGATTGCCAAGGCACTGGCTCAGGAAACTCCGGTGATTTTCCTGGACGAACCTACTGCCTTTCTTGATTTCCCGAGTAAAGTGGAAATGATGCAATTGCTCCATCAACTGAGTCGGCAGACGGATAAGACTATTTTCCTGTCTACACATGACCTGGAACTTGCCTTGCAGATTGCGGATAAAATCTGGTTGATGGATAAGGTGAACGGAGTGACTATCGGAACTCCCGAAGACCTTTCACTGGATGGAACGCTCAGTAGTTTCTTTGCCCGTAAAGGAATTGTGTTTGATCTGGAGACAGGATTATTCCGGGTGAACAATGAGTATACTTTCCAGATCCGTATTGTCGGGCATGGACAAAAATATGCTATGGTGCGGAAAGCTTTGCAAAGAAATGGTATTCTGGCAAACCGAAACGTGGAGTCGGACGTTTATATTGAAACGGGAAATTTGAAAGGGGACGGTACTTTTGTACTGCACCCGGTAAACGGCGAAGCGGTGACTGTGCAAACCATTGATGAACTGCTTGCAGAGATTGTGAAAATTCTATGAGACATTCGACAAAAGATAATTATCTCTATCTGACTACCACCCCGGTGCCCCGTCTGATAGTATCATTGGCTGTACCTACGATTATCAGTATGTTGGTTACGTCATTCTATAATATGGCGGATACGTACTTTGTGGGGAAGATCAATACCCAGTCGACGGCGGCTGTAGGTATTGTGTTCTCGGTCATGTCCATAATTCAGGCGGTGGGCTTTTTCTTCGGACACGGTTCGGGGAACTATATTTCGCGGAAACTCGGTGCGCAGGAGACTGGGAATGCAGAGAAGATGGCGGCTACCGGTTTCTTCTGGGCGTTGTTTATGGGTATATTTCTGGCAGTGGTGGGACTTATCTTCCTTACCCCGTTGTCGTTAGCATTGGGTTCTACACCTACTATCCTGCCTTATACGGAGAAATATCTGGGCATCATATTGCTGGGTGCCCCTTTCATGACTGCTTCGTTAGTACTGAACAATCAGATTCGTTTTCAGGGAAATGCAGCGTATGCGATGGTAGGAATCGTATCGGGCGCGGTGATTAATGTGATACTGGACCCTATTCTGATTTTTGTCTTCGATATGGGGATATCGGGTGCTGCGTTGGCTACGGTCATCAGTCAGATATGTAGCTTCTCCCTGTTGTTGTATATGTGCAGAAAGGGGGGCAATATCCGTATCCGTTTCAGGAACTTCACACCTTCACTGGCTTTCATAAAGGAAATTATTGGTGGTGGTACTCCTTCGCTTGCCCGTCAGGGGCTGGCGAGTGTAGCTACTATTTTGCTGAATGTGGCTGCCGGGGCTTATGGAGATGCGGCTATTGCAGGCATGTCTATTGTCACCCGTATCGCAATGTTCATTAATGCATTTCTGATAGGTTTTGGGCAAGGTTTCCAGCCGGTATGCGGTTTCAATTATGGTGCAGGATTGTATGCGCGTGTCCGTCAAGGATTCTGGTTTTGTGTAAAGGTGGGATTCATCTTCTTGTTGGTGTGTGCGCTGACAGGCATGGGATTTGCAGAAGAGATTGTTTCTTTGTTCCGCAAAGGAGACCCGGATGTAATTGCAGTAGGGGCTGCCGCTTTGCGTTGGCAGTTCATTACTTTTCCGTTGGGTTCATGGATTGTGATGAGCAATATGATGTTACAGACGATTCGTAAACCGGTAAAGGCTACCATTATTTCTTCTGCCCGCCAAGGATTGTTCTTTATTCCGCTGATTTTTATTCTGCCTCACTATCTGGGGTTGCAGGGTGTGGAAATGTGTCAGGCCGTTGCTGACCTTCTGACGTTCATTCTTGCCATACCGTTGACATGCAGTGTACTGAACGAAATGAAACGAAAGCAGGCGGAGCAGTTGTAAATCAGAACCGGTATCCTACGGTGAAGAACGAAGCGAGATTCTTGGGAGAGAATTTCTCGATGCCGGATGATTGCAATAGGTTATCCAGCTGGTCGTTTACCTTGATCATTCCTAATTGAAGCTCTGCTCCGAATATAAACTTGTGATATTCTATGTTGAGGCCGAACATAAGGCCGGCGTCGAAGCGTTTGTTTCCCATTTTGTCATCTATCCGGTTACCGAAAGTATCTATGCGGAATCTGTAGCTTCTGTTAGGGTTGTATTCACTACTGTAATCATATTCCTCCATCTCACCGGATGTCTTTCCGCCTACGCCATAGGCAATATACGGACCGGCACTAAGGGAAGCACTGTAATTCTTTCCAAGGTTGAGGCGGGCGGCCATCATGATGGGGAGCTGGATATACAACTCGTTCATGTTCACTTTGCCTACATATTCCACTTCTTCACGGGCACCTATCGATACAAAGTTCAGTGATGGTTGAAACACCCATGTGCGGTTGAGCTCATAGTTCATGCCGACACCTACTTTGTAGGCGATGCGTGTATCACTTTCTACATTTTCTCCATAGAAGTTGGAGGTACCGACTCCGGCTTTTACCTGAAAGGAGATAGGGGATTGGGCATTTGCTCCCAATGCTATGATTGCAAAGAAAATAGTGAGAATAGTCTGTTTCATTACTTGAACCTTGTAAGGGGTTGATGTTTATTTGCTCGCAAAGATATAAATTATATGATTACATACAATTCCTGTTGGGGGAATATTATAAGCTACGGGCTACGAGTGGCTGTGTTATATCCGAAAGGCACTCGTAGCTTATACTAACTAATAGAATTTCCTGATCAACCAATCTACCAGACTAAATGGCAGCATAGGTTTGATGCGGGCAAAGAATACTTGCTCCCACGGACCGACTTTTGTGCGGAAAGTAGGGCGGCGGCTATTTACTAGTTTGCAGATTGCTTTGCCTAACTTTTCCGGTCGGCAACCATTGTTTTCAGATTGCTCTACGTTTCGCATGGCTTTTGCAAAACTCTCTTCGTATTGTGGATGGGAGAGAGTGGTCTGGCTCACTTGCCGCTGCGCTGTGAAACCAGTCTGGAAATCTCCCGGTTCGACTACGCAAACTTGTATACCCAGTGGCTTAACTTCTTGATAAAGTGCTTCACTATACCCTTCAATCGCAAACTTGGATGCACTGTAGAAAGCCTGAAAGGGAACGGCAAGAACTCCTGCGATGGAACTGATATTTATGATTCGTCCGTGTCCGGCTTCGCGCATGAAAGGCAGTACTGCTGCACACATACGGACGGCACCTGTGAAATTCGTATTCATCTGGCGTTGTATTTCTTCCTCGGTAGTGAGTTCGATAGCTCCGCTGATACCCATCCCGGCATTGTTGACAAGTACATCGATGCTGCCTTGCTCTTCTAGAATTGTAGATATAGCGTTGGATACCGATGCAGGATCAGTAATATCTAATTGCAACATTTTGAAGCCGGGATTATTGGATACTGCTTTCCGACTGGAGCCATAAACGATATGTCCTTGTGCAGCCAACTGTGTAGCAATGACTCTTCCAAAACCGGAAGAAGCGCCGGTGACGAGGATTATTTGAGGGTGTTTCATATTTGAGGTTTTTAATTTAAGTTTCGCATATAGCCTGAAGGACTTTCATTATATAGCGTAGGGCTTTCAGCCTGACAGACTACATGTAAAACTTGTTTTTTTATTCTATGTAATTATTTTCCCTTCTTCGCTAATGAGCAGAATCGTTAGTTCTCCTTCAGGCAGCAACGGGTCACAATATTGATGGCACAGTTCGAGTAAACGGGAGCAAAAAGCTTGCAAATCTTCAGCAGAGAGCAATGTCCATAGCTCACGGGCTAAAGTTATCTTTTCGATAACTGCAAGTGTTTCCCCGCCGCATCCGGCAGAAAGGGCCACTTCACGTAGGAAATCCTTATTCATCGTCACCTGTTTGCTGTGCGTATCCAGATTGCCTTCTGCCAACTTCACGGCTTTTCCTATCATGATACCCAAAGTCACCGCTTTAATTTCCAAATCTGCGGCAATCTTTATCGTATCTCCAATGAAGTTTCCGTAATGAATGAATGCCTGTGCAGGCAGTTCGGGATAGTACCCCCGGACATACTTTTCACTCTTTGCACCGGAATTAAGGACGATGCGCGGGCTTCCTGTTGCCCGACCTACTTCCATGGATTTGCGGATGGAATCTACAAATGCTTCGGAAGAGAAAGGTTTCACGATGCCCGAAGTTCCGATGATAGAAATGCCGCCCTCTATACCCAGACGGGGATTAAAAGTCCGCCGGGCTATCTCTTCGCCACCCGGCACGGAAATAGTGACAACAAAAGGATTGGGTTGTTTAGGAACTCTCAAATGCTTGAGGAACAGCTTAACGTTGTCCTCAATCATCTTGCGTGGGGTGTTGTTGATGGCGGGGCCACCTACTTCGAGTCCCAAGCCGGGCATGGTAACGATGCCTACACCTTCGCCACCGGAGACTATGATCGTATAGTCATCTACAGGTGTGTCTTCGGGTTCCGGATCGTCCATGCGAAAGGGCACGGCAACGTTGGCTCTGATTTCCATACCGTTGGTGATGTCGGGGTCGTCGCCTGCATCTTTGATGACGGAAGCTTCAGCGTCGGCCATCCAATTGCCGTTCAGGAAACCGGCGTTGGGCCAGGATTTTTGTTTTTCGACGGGGACGTATATGGTTTCGCCATTGGGGAGGAGAACGGGAAAGACTGCGGGGCGTGGACGCCGTTCGAGGTTGAAAAGGTCCCAAGTGGCGGCCACGGCAGCAGCAGCGGCACAAGTCCCGGTGCTGAGTCCGCTACGCAGGGGGTAAAAGTCGGGCAGAATATTTTCTACCATTCGGCGCAGACCGTGTTCGCCGTCTATGGGGATGAAACTTCCGGGCGTGTCCGGGCAGCGGATGGCAAAGATACGGATGCCTTCTGCGAGGGCTGCTTTTACTTTTTCATTGAAGCCTCCGGACAGTCCGCTTTCTTTTATCAGTATGGCTTCGGGGCGCAACTTCTGTAATAGGATGCGTTCGTCTTCATCTGCATGGTAGTAATACAGATTTTTCTCGGGAAAACCTTCACGTTCGGCCAAACGGCGGGAGCTCTCACGGTTAAGGATGCGGAAATAGCAACAGGCACTTTCCTGCCAGAGAGGCTTTAGCTTGGCGATGCTTTGTACGCCTGTCAGTGCCAGGAGGGTGAAGATATCTTCTTTCTTGATTTGCCGAATGGCATCTTCAAAATCATCGCACCAGGTGATGTGTTCTTCATCGCGTGGCGGATAAATACGTTCGAATCGGATGACATACAAATCCAGGGTATGGGCTACTTTCTCTACGGTCTGGTGCAGTTGTATAGCAAAGGGGTGGGCGGCATCTACCAGTAATTGAATGTTATGTTCCCGGCAACAGCGCTCCAAGTCCAGTTCGTCCATGGCACCATGCAGGCGGATACCGTGGTGCATAGTTACTTCCTGTTCGTCTCCTTTGGTAGAGTAGTAGAATGGCTTTCCGGCTTCTTCAAGGGTACGGGCAGCGATGCGTCCTTCGGTGGTTCCGCCTAGTATTAATATCATTGTTTTGAGTTATTGAGTGATACGTTCTGTTTATATTGGGACTATCTCAATTCCCCTCCTCCTGGAAGGAAGGGGTGCCCGTAGGGCGGGGTGGTAGGCGAAAAAGAGTTCCTTTGTTTTATGATTCATCGGTATTTTTGCTTTATCTACCACCTCCCCCCTTACGGGTACTCCTCCTCCGTCGGAGGAGGAGTACTGAGATACTTCTATTTATGGGCAGTATAAATGATTTGCAATATTTCAATTAATTATCAGTTATTTGCGGAAGAGATGTTTGAACTCATGGGCGTAGAGCCGGGAAAGGCCTTCGCGGTTGTCGATGGCTTCACCTACGACAATCATGGTGGTGAGCGTTAGGTTGTTTTCTTTCACAATCTTTGCAAGGTCCTTCAACTCTCCGCGATAGATGCGTTCGTCCTTCCAGGTAAGGTGGTAGCAAACGGCAACGGGAGTGGTTTCGGGATATTCCTGTAAGAGCTCTTCCTGAACCTGTTCGGCAATGCCGGCGCTGAGGAAGATACACATGGTGCTTTGCGAGCGTGCCAGCAGGTGGAGTTGTTCGCGTTCCGGCATGGGGGTACGTCCTTCACCGCGGGTAAGGATAATACTCTGCACCTTCTCAGGAATGGTAAACTGAGACTTCAGCGCAGCGGCAGCAGCCTGGAAGGAAGAAATGCCCGGTGTGATGTGATAACTCATGTGATGCTGGTCGAAATAGTTCATCTGTTCCTGAATGGCACCGTAGATGCAGGGATCACCCGTATGCAGGCGGACGATGAATTTGCCTTCATCATAGAATTTCTTCATCAGTGCAAACTGTTCTTCCAAGTCCATAGAGGCTGAGTTGCGGACGGTAGCACCCGGTTTGGCACAGAATGTCAGTTCGCGGGGGACGAGACTGCCGGCGTAGAGGATAAGATCTGCCTTTTCCAGCATTTGCCTTCCGCGCACGGAGATGAGGTCGGGATCACCCGGACCTGCGCCGACGATTTCGATGTGCCCTTGACGCAGGTATCCGTTCTCGATGGCGATGGCGAAGGTGGATTTATTGCTGAGGCCTTTGAATTTCTCGGCATATAGCACGCCGTGATGCGATGAGAGTATGGCTGCTGCTTCGCATACACTGGGCGTGCCCATGTATTTTTGTACGGTGGCGCTGGGATTGGGAACTTCTACCTGGCTCAGTTCTTCGGCCGTATAGAAGCGGACGTCGACCAGTTTCTGTAAAATTTTTATCTCTTCTACGTTGCGTTTCACATCGATGGTGGCTACTTCTTTGATGGCTTGCGCGCAGATGTTTTTACCGGGTGCGCCTACAACGAGGTTGACGAATAGTTCTTCGAATTCGGGGGGATCGAGTGCGAGCCCGAGGCCGACATGCAATATTCTAGGAATATACTGTATGTTGGCTATTGCGGGGTCGAAGAACATAAAGGGACTGACGATAATCAGCAGTTTGTACTGGCTGAGATCCATGTCGCTGCGATGGTAATAGACGTCGACGTGTTGGGGGCGGGTACGTTCCAGGTAGTCAGTGCCTTCATCGCGGATTTCTAGTAATAGGGCGGTACGGTATTTGTTGACGAAGAGGTTAATGATGACGTTGAATTCCTTGGTTCTCTCGTTGTAATTGGTACCGTCCCTCATTTGAAGTATGATACTGTTATCATCCTCATCTTCATCTTCGTCGTACTCTTCATCCTCGTCCTCGTCGTACTCTTCATCCTCATCCTCATCGTACTCTTCATCCTCATCCTCGTCATCCTCTTTCTCCTCTTCGTCGTATTCCTCTTCTTCTTCATTGTAATCTTCCTCCTCATCGCTTTCTTCTTCTTCGTCGTCTTCGAGGAGTTCTATATTTTTATAGTATGCGTGCGACATACCTACCAAGACCTCCCAACCGAACTCTTGTCCGAGGGTGTCAAGAGCCCATAATCCGCTATTGTCGCTCAAGGTACTGATGACGGGATTCGCCCCTAAGATGTGGGCGACATCTTGGGTGATTTTATTGGCTTGCCCGATGTGACCGGACAATACAGATATGGCATTGCGCCCCATGCTGTCCACGCAGATCACGGCCGGGTCGGTGTGCTTATCTTTTACATGGGGGGCAATGGTGCGGACACAAATGCCCATGGCACAAATGAAGATGAATGCATCATATTCGTCGAAATTCTCTTCTATGAAATCGGAAAGGGATGAGATATAAGTGCAACCGGGAAAATGTTCGAGTGTGAATATTTCGGAGTCGTTCATTTCTTGGTGCAGTGTCTCGGCCAGGCTGAGGCTGTTGCCTGTTACTAAAAGGATAGCTGTTTTCATATCGTTGCTTTCATTATTTCTATAGGGTTAAAATTGTTGATGATGATACGCAGGGAGGAATGTAAGGTCATTCCTGCGGCATGAACTCCTTGACGAAATAGCTCTTTACTACTTTCGGACACGGAGTTGAAGACGATGCAACCGTTGGGCTGCAATACTTCTTTCAGGCGTACCAGTATATTTTCTAATTTTCCACCGTGTCCGCCGATAAAGACAGCGTCGGGGCGGGGGAGAGGTTCCAGATCAGTTTGCAGGAAATCTCCGATTAAGGATGTGATTCCCGGCGCACCGAAACGGTGGGAGTTGATGTGCATCAGTTCTTCTCCTTCGGGACGTATCTCGAACGAAACAACCGTAAGATGCGGGAATTGCAGGCGGGCTTCGATGGAGACAGAGCCTGTGCAGAAACCTATGTCCCAAAAAACACGGCGGCGATTCAGTTCCAATGCCTGCAAAGTAAGGAGGCGGATCGGAGCTTTGGTAATCATGCGGGCACGTCCGTCCAAGTGGGCAAATTGTTCGTCGGGAAGACCGAAGGGGCGGGGCTGTTCAGTTATAGAGGGCTGACTATCTATAGGGAGGAGAGCTTCCTTGCTATGGGTGTCGTAGCTGACCGTATACGGGTGCCGTAGCTGATCGTCTACGGGTGCCGTAGCTGACCGTCTACGGGTGTCGTAGCAGAGCAGCAAATTATTCGGATGCTCAAATGTCTCTTTTTCAGCTTCTTCAAGACTCATCCGGCGAATGCGCTCGCGTTCGGGATTGCCGAGGTGCTCGCCTACGTACATGGTGTAGGAGTTGTATCCATATTCCAACATTCGCGCGGCGATAGCGGCAGGGGTATGCTCCCGATCTGTCAGTACACCTATTTTGTGGGCACGTTCTATGAGTGCTTTGTCCAGTTCCTGCCACGGGCGTCCTGTCAGAGAGACGGTACGCATATCGTCGTAGGGCATCACCAGTCTGTGCGCTAATGTTTGCAGGGAATTGAAAGCCGGGTAGAGGCGTATTTTTGCATCGGGCAGTTTTCGTTTTACCGTATTGGCGAAGCCGAAAAACAGAGGATCTCCGGATGCAAATACGACAATCGATGCATCGGAAGTCTTCTTCTCAAAGTCTGCAAAAATATTTTCGTATTGGGCAAAGACGTTATCCAGTGGAACTGTTATGGAAATCCATTCCGCACCTTCCGGAAGTAACTTCTCTACAATCTCCCGATGCCGCAAGCCGCCGGAGAAAACTTTTCCTTCCCGGATGTGCCGCAGCACTTCGGGCGGGAAGAAAGGTTCCCGGTTGTCGTCCATGCCTATGATGATAAAGTTTCGTATCATAGCGTATCTATTTAAACATCCCGTCCCGGCCTTAACTGTTCCGCATCATTGTAGCACAAGATTGCATTCACCAGCGTTGCAGCCAAATTACTTCCTCCTTTTCGTCCCTCCACTATCAGTTTGGGTATTTCCATGAACGGCTTCACCATGTGCTTGGATTCCTGTACATGTACAAAACCCACAGGCGCAGCAATAATACCGCTTGGTACAGCCTTTCCTTTACGTACCAGATCACAAAGTTCCATCAAAGCCGTCGGCGCATTACCGAATACGAACAAGGCATCCGGATGTTCCTCCACCGCCAGACGTATACCGGCTTGTGTACGGGTGATCCCTTTTTCCGCTGCCATTGCCGCTACCCGTTCATCGGAAAGATAACATTTCACTTCTACCCCCAGCCGTTGTAAAGCTCCTTTGCGGATACCACTGGCAGCCATCGTCACATCCGTAACAATCGTTTTCAACCGACCGTCCGCTATTTTCTGATAAAGCTTTTCCACAGCACCTTTGTCCGTATACAGCAGCTTTTCCATTTCAAAATCAGCCGTGGTATGGATGGCGTGCAGCAAAGCCCATTTATGATCCAGAGGAATATTCTTATTCTTTAGTTCCGACTCAATGGTCCGGAAACTTTGTATCATGATGTCCTGACCTATCCCCTTAGTCGGTTGTTCATCTTTATCCGGACGGTTATAATATCCCCGGGGAGTAATGAACTTGCCGTTCCACGCATAAGACTGCGAGTTACCAATCAGGATGACCGTAAACATGTCCACTTCTTCGGGATTGAAATCGGCGAGTGTCGTCAGATGCACTTCCTGTTCATCCCGTCCAGCCTGGCGTACGTAACCTACCGGAGTCTCCGGAGCACGTCCTTCTGCGAGAAACAGCTCTTTCAATCGATAGAGTTGCCAATACCGCCCTTCGCTTTTCGGATTGTATACAGCCGTTACGAAATCAGCCATGGCTGCCGCACGGATGCGACGCTCAATCCGTTCCCACGGTGTCATCAAGTCGGAGAGGGAAATCACACAGAAATCATGTCCCACAGGAGCACCCAGCAGTGAAGCCGCTTTCTGAAAAGCACTGATACCTGGCAAAGCAATCACTTCGACGTTGCTGTTCCGTTCCCGCTTCATCTCGTAAATCAGCGGAGTCATTCCATAAATCCCCGCGTCGCCGGAACTGATGACACAAACCGTTTTTCCTTGTTCCGCCAATTCAAATGCCTGTTCCGCACGAGTGCGTTCCCGCTTCATGCCCGTATCTATACATTCTGTTTCAGGGTGGAGATAAGGTTGGATAAAACGGAAATAATATTTATATCCCACTACTACATCCGCTTCGCGAACCGCCTCCAGAACCGCAGGCGTAATGTCTTGTTCGCTGCCCGGTCCGATGCCGGCAACTATTATCTTTGGCTGTTTCATATCGCTTATATTTCTATCGTGCAAAGATACATTCTATTCTCTAAATTTCGGGTATAAAAGGGTGTAAAAAGGGCTACACCCTTTGCCTGGAATGGTGTAGCCATCCGGGGCAAAAGGTGTAGCCATAAGAGGGAAAGGGTGTAGCTATTTCAGCAACGCCTCAATGTGTTCCATATATAACTTCCGGATAGCGGGTTGTTCGCCCAATCCCTGCATACGGACATTGGCCTGATAACCTGCTTTTTCCATTTCCGGTTTCCATACTCCGACGATGTCTTCTTTCGTATGATTACCGCATACCAGCAACAACGGTATCAGTGTCACTTGTTTCGGGCGTGTCTCCTTCAACTGTGCCAGTGTAGCGTCCAGTGTAGGATAACCCTCGATGGTGCTGACGTGGAAGTTTTTCAGTCCGTGGGCTTTCATCATATAGTCCAGCATGGCGTAAGTGGCGGTACTTGGCAATTGATTGCCGTGTCCCACATAGATGACGTCCTCTTTCTTTCCGGGCTGTTCCTGTGTCAGAATTTCGATTACCTTTTCGCAATCTTCCACTGTATAAAGCAATGGGTTACCCACCTTTATTTCTTTAAAGAAGGGCTTCACGCTCTCCGCATCGCGGCGGACGGAAGTCATTTCACTTCCTTCAATCAGTGTTGTACTCTGTATCAGTACGTGCGAATATCCTTCGCTTCTGAGTTTCAGCAGTGCGTCTACCGGACTGTCTTTATGAACGCCTTGCTTCTCCAGCCTGCGCCGAACAATGGGAGAGATATACGCTTCGCGCACTTCAAACTGTGGAAAAGTTTCTTTTGCCTCACGGGTGATTACGTCGAGCGTCAGTGCACGCGTATCAGGGTCCGAACTTCCGTAATGGGTAATGAGAAGGGCGGTCTTCTCCCCCTGTGCAGAGGAGAAGAGAGCCACACTCAGTAAACAAAAAGTGATGAAAAGATGCTTCATATCAATAATAAGTTGTTATGCGTTAATTCTTTAGTTTTAAAGTCAGACTCACCACCAACATACGTCCCGGTGAGTACAGGGTGAAGTTCTTCGTCAGAGGTCTCATATCTCTCTTGTTGAAGATATTGTCGATACCGATACCGGGTTCCAGGAAGAAACTGCTGAAACAGTCGAAGGAGTGGCGAGTGTTCAGGTTCCAGATACCGTAACCCGGAGCATCTCCGTCGGCATCTCCCGGATAGTAGCATTTGCTTTGCAGACGACCGTTCAGGTTGAGGTTCATGGTGTAGTCACCCCATGAATGTGCATAGTTTCCGCTGATGGTTGCAGTGTGGCGGATGCTGCGTTGAATATTTTGCCAGCCTTCTTCACCTTTACCACGGGCATAAGCGTAGGTATAGTTACCATTCAGCGTAAAGCCGGCGAACGGATTGCCTGACAAACTCACCTCAAAACCACGGACGGTAGCCTTTTCAAAGTTGATGTATTCTTTCAGGTTTACATTCTTGGTAGATGATAAGTCTGCCAGTTCGGGGAATTCTTCCTTCAGTTGCTGCTGGGCCTCAGCGGACAAATCATTGAATGCGGTTACTTTGGAAGACACCATATCTGTCAGATAATTCAGATATCCCGTAACAGAGGCACTGAAACGGTTGGTGCGATATTCCATATTGACGGAGTAGTAGTTGCTGTGTTCAGGCTTCAGGTCAGCATCACCGATGGAGATAGTGTATTTGCTACCCATTTTCTTGAACATGCTGTAATACAATTCGTCTACGCCGGGAGCACGGAAACCTGCTGCATACGTGGCACGTACGTTGAAGTTTCCAATATTGTACATGGCTGCCACTTTCGGGGTGAAACGTCCGCCTGCCTGTTCATGATAGTCATAGCGTGCACCGACAATGCCCGTGAAGTGATCCCACAGTTTTACCTCATGCTGTCCGTAGCCCGACAAAGTATATACTCCCTTGTCTACATCGGCATCGGGACGAACAAGAATGTCCTTGCGGTAGTCCACTCCGAAGACAGTGGTACTGTTGGTGGTGAAACCGAAGATACCTTTCAGTTCGGCATCATGGAACTTCTGTCTTTTGGTGAATGCGTAGTCACCCGGTTGGTAATCACCGGCTGCCAGCATGTATTTGTAGCGCGAAGTATAATTGTTGCCTACATAATCCAACTGGATGGAGGAACGTTTATTCAGTCTGTACTTGGCTCCTGTACCCCAGTTGTAGCCTTCGTAATGCGTATTATAATCATTTCCGCCTGTCATGCCGTCGCGTTTGGCAGGGCGGTCGGTCATACGCCAATAATATCCGCCGTTGGCATAGAACGAGAGTTTATCCGTAGCATCATAGTTGAATTGCTGCGAAAAGTTATTCATGCTGTAGCCGATGGAAAGCTGATCGAGGGTTTCAACCAGATCATCATTCTTGTCTACAGTCAGGCCACTGTTCTGCCAGCCATCCGAGTGATCGTATTTATAAGCAGTGTAAGAGGCGAGCTTTCCTTTGGCAATGTCCAGGTTGAGACCTTGTGAAAACTGATTCTTTCTTGTATAACGGCTGTTGGTGGTGAAGGAGATTTCATCTTTCGGCTGGTTGGTGATGATGTTGATAACACCGGCAATCGCATCCGAACCATAGAGCGAAGAAGCTGCGCCGTTTAAAACTTCGATACGCTTCACACGGCTCATGTCTATCTGGCTGATGTCGATATTACCGCTGATATCCCCCGTCACTTTACGTCCGTTAATCAGTATCAGTACATATTTATTGGAAAGTCCGTTCATCATCAGATACGAACCCATGGCATTCGGGGAGAATGAGAGAGAAGGAACCATCATGGTCATGGCCTGTTGGAAATCCGTGATTCCGGCACGTTTTATTTCGTTAGCGGTGATGACGGATACCGGTGCCGGAGTATTTTTCAGTCGCTGGTGCGTACCCGTACCGGTTACTACTACAGGATTCAAATCCACAGTTTTATCTACGGAAGTTTCACCTTTATCAGCCTGTGCCCATGCACCGGCAGCGATACTTCCCATTAAGAGAGTCGTTAAGAATCTTTGCTTTATCATAAAATTATCGTTTGTTTGGAAATGCAAAGATATGGGGAAGATGAGGGTAAGAAAATACCCACTGATGGGTATTTCTATTGTTAAAAACCCTTGTTTATAGGTATGGACTCTTTAACTTTTATTCAAAGGGTGACGGATGTCTATCATTATTCCGGAACATAGATAATTTCTCCACTTTCCAGTTGGTAGGCTACACCGACTTTTTTCCCTCGCTTGCCGGAAGTTTCCTGTTCCTCGCTGGGAGTGTATCGCTTGATTTCCTGTCCTTCTTTCGTAATGATTTCCATATTCTCTTTTCCGGGATTCTTCACCATAGTGAAGTCTTCTTTGGAAAACATTTCCGTCATGTTGAAGCGGGTGACGAGGGCAACCATCAGTGCGACGGCAAAGACCATGGCTACATCAAAAAGGTTAGCTACCGTACCCATCGGGTCGGAGTCCGTTTGGTTGTGAAGCAGTCTGTTTCGTTTCATATTTTTTTATGGGGCTGAGAGTTATTCATTGGTTTTGTTTCGCAGAGTCTTGTCCAGATATTCCAGATCATTTATTTCACGGGCATACCAGCGTTGTTTCACTTGCAGAGTGATGACGCCGACTGCGGCAATCACCATACCGACCACGGTGGTGGCAAAGGCTATCTGCATATTGTAAGCCATTGAGGAAATATCTCCTGTAGCCAGTCCGACAAGGGCGGGACCCATCGGAATCAGTGTTCCCATCAATCCCAGCATCGGACCGAGTTTGATGAAAGTGCGCGAGCGTCCCAGTTCTTTTTCGGCGTCTACTTCGAAGTTGGCAAGCAGGCGTTCGCAGTAGGCGGCGTTATCGCGGTGTTCGGCAAGCTTTTTCAGGCAACGGAGCAAAGGTTGTTTCCCGGCTTGGGGCAAGCTCTGTAACTGTTCGTTAATGTTTTCAGGAGTGATGGTTTCTAACATTTCGGAGAGTTGCTTTTGTAGTTTCATCCGTTGGTAGAATTCTCCGAAGAAACCTCCGGCAAGGATAATGGCGCGGAGGAAGAACAGGAGTAATAATACGATGACCGGAACAAGTAGTCCGTTGGATATCCAGAAAAGTGAGTTTGAAATGGTTTCCATAATGATATTTATAATTTTAGTAGTTACTGTTTATTTAGTAGCCGGTAGCTATGATGCTCAGTACGACTATGAATATGTTTACAATAAAAAGGACTTCGAGGCGCAGGGCTTTATCTCCCAATAGGATTTGTAGCAATCGGGCACCGATACCAATAAGTAAGAATGTGGTGGTGCCTACTATCCACGAGAGCATATTGAAATCAATGCCCGGAAAAGAGAATAATAATTCAGCCAGTATATAGCATAGTACGCCACCTATCAATAAACCGGGGTAAAGGTGGAGCAGGAAGGTGACGCTTCGTTTGAATGCAGTGTCTCTTGTACGCATTCCGGAGAAGCAGTCGAAGCAAAAGGTTATCAGGATGGCGGCTTCCAGTGTGATACAAACAGATACATCTAGCATTTTCTCCCGGGAAGCAAAAAAGGCTGCTATTGCTGTCTTAGATTGCTCGGTTACCCAAGGGGTAATGAGTAAAACAAATAGGGCACAACATAACGCTGTCAGCCACGTTCCCCAACGGGGGTAGAAGCCGACCTTCAGCAGGAAGCTGAGGGTGATGAAGATTGCTAATATGGGAATGACGTAATTCATAGTTATTGGGTGAATGGTAAATTGTTAGTGATTAGTGTTTAGTGATAAGTGATTAGTGGCTGCGCTATTACTCCGCATGGTGCTAATCACTTATCACTAAACACTAATCATTATGAAGTTATTTACTTTTCCTTCTTTTGATTAATGCAACCAGTCCAATGAACACCACCAGTACCACGCCTCCAATCACTAATCCGTTTGTTGTACGTTTCTGCGCTACCTGTTCCGGTGTCAGCTTCTTTTCTTTCAATACTACATCTTTTCCATTGGCCGAAGCGGCTTCATATATTGCTTTCATATCCTGATTGAATTCCTGTTTTTCTTTCGCATCCAGATTATCCGCAACGAACGACTGTAATTTGGCATTATCGCATACAAACTCCGTGCAGGCGGCACCCTTCTCACGGGTTATTTGTGCATGTAGTGCAGCTGTTGCTTTCAACTCTTCAGGGCTTGCTTTCCAATAGCCTTTCCGTGCACTTTCCAGCATCACCGCAGTCATAGCCTGATAGGATGCCGGATTCACCCGGAGAAAATAATCCTGTATTCCGAGTTTATTTTCATCCTGAATATACATCCGGTACAGGTCATTAAATATCTCCTTATCCATTGCCGACGGACGCATTACATGCCAGCCAAAGATATTGCGGAAAATCTCTCCGAACATTTGTGCCGAACCTGCACCGCCTTTCATCCGTTCCTGTATGAATGTCGGATTCAGTATCGTAGCCCGCGTTTCCACAGCAATCGCCTCTTTGGTCTCCTGCATACGGCGGTTGGTACGATTACGATAATCGGCCATATAAGCATCCGGTTCTTTACCCGTCAGTGTTTTTACAGTAAGAGATAATCCGCCGGTGAATTCATATACGTGGTCCAATGAAATAGGTCCCCACGTATTACTCTGCCGCGGCTGAATCACTACATCCGTTTCGGAGAGGGCGGAGGCAAACAAATCTTTCTGAACCTCACCCCAGTTATCTTCATCACCATAAGCGGCACCCATATTATTGAGATACCCTTGGACGATTTCCTTTTCATCCTCCCATGATCCGCTATGCTCGGTATATCCCATGATTCCTGTACTGTATCCACTGTTGACAGGGCCGAATACACGCATCACAGACATTTCCCGTGCACGTTTTGGAGAAGTCCCTTTTTCCACCAGTAACTTTTCCTGTAGCACTGTTCCCGATGCCACATAGTTGGGATATGCTCCATCCTTTGCTTCCGATGCCAGGCGAACCGCATCCGTCAGTAACTTCAGACGTGATCCGGCTATGTCGCGAAGCTGTCCTGAGACTTGTACCACTACATTAATACGTGGTCGCCCCAGTTCTTCGCTGGGCACAAGTCTCAAATCTACTACACGTCCTTGTCCATCGCGTACAGGCTCCACACCCAACATCCAGAAGACTTGTGCCAGCGTGGCTCCTTCGGTTGTGATAAATTCACCCGCCCAGAAAGTATAACTCACTTTCCGCGGATATTCCCCATGTTTGCCGGTGTATTGTTTCAGGGTTGCTTCCGCCAGTCGTTTTCCGTCTTCCCATGCACGTGGATTAGGGGTTGTTTCAGCATTTACGCTATACATATTCCTTCCTGTGGGCAATACATTGGGGTTCAATACCGGATCTCCACCCGGAGCAGGCAGAACTGTTCCTCCATTCAGGCCGCGCACCATTGCGTTGAATTCATTGGCGGTAGAAGCTATTAGTTGTTCGCGATAGCGCAATGCGGGGCGAAGGTCCGGGGCAATGGCAACCGTATCACGAGGCGGATTCTGTAACATAGCCATCAGTCGTTTCTTTGCCGTTGGCAGATAATGGTGGGCTATATATGTAAAGTCTTGCAATTGTTCCGTAGTAATCTTGCCTTTATCCCGGTCAGTTTTGGCCGTTTCGTAAGCCAGGGCATCTGCGCTGACGGCAAGGGTGGTTTGCAGTAAGTCACGTTCCGAATAAGGTTCACCCATCGTGTAGTATGCACCCAGCATCTTCTCATTAGCTATTTCTTCGGTAAAGGCATCCAGACGTTCCAGTTCTTCGGCAGTATAGGGGTTGTCCGGTACGGAATCCAGTTCCAGGTCCCGGTGAAGTCCCAGGTGAACAGTCTCTTTCTTGACGCGCATTCCCAGCATACGATGTCCTTCCGTTCCTTCATCCAGAAGTTTATGAATATCTTCCAGTAATTGGTTATATCGCTGTCTCATGCCACTTTCCGCATAAGGCGGAGTCAGATGAGTGACGAGTACAGCATGTGTACGCCGTTTGGCTATAATACCTTCTCCTACGTTTCCCGTAGTATAGAAATAGAAATGCGGCAGATTACCTACCAGTGCTTCCGACCAGTCTGCCTGTGATAAGCCCACATTCTTTCCCGGGGTATATTCCAGGTTTCCATGTGTGCCGAAGTGTATCAGTGCATCCGCTTTAAAACCTTTCTGCATATACAGATAAGGTGCCAGATAACTGTGAGGCGGTGCTACGGGCATGCCATGTACCAGCTTGAAATCATCGTCTCCCAATGCCGGACGGGGTTGTGGAAACAATAACACATTGCCGAATCGCAGGCAGGCAATGGCGATACTGTCTTCCGTGGCTAATAAATTGCCGGGAGCGTCTCCATAACGGTCAGTCACTTCCTTGTACTTTTCCGGCAGGATCACTTCTTTTGCCCAGGTTTCATATTGTCCGGTAGACAGCCATACAGGGTGTGCTGTTTTCAGGAATTGTTCCTGTGCCCCTTTGGCATACGAACCCATGACAGAGCCGTCACGATATATCCTGTTTCCGAATTCTTCTACGGTGGCAGGCAGGTTGCTTACGTCATATCCTTCATTGCGCAAGCGTTTCAGGAAGTTATAAAGAGAAGGAATCACCTCCATGCCGCTTGCCAGCAAGGCATCTTTACCGGGTGTCTTGAAGTAGCAGATGGCGACGCGTTTGTCCTTGTTGGATTTATCGCGAAGAGACATATATTTGCTGATATGCTCAACTAAGGCATCCATCCGTTCCGGTTCCGGTGTGTGCAGAATATATCCTTCTTCATTCTCATTTTGTGTGGAAATACATAAGGGGGCCATGCCTCCGTCTATTTCGGGTACTACTACACGTGCCGTCAGTGTACCTCCACTTACAGGTACGTTGGGATTCAGCCATTCTTCACGCGGTTGTACCAGTGGGAAAGGCATGAAGAGGGGAATATTTTCCTGATGTAACCAGTTAATGAGCGAGTCATTTCCCAGACGTCCCATAGGCAGATAAATCAATCCGTCGGGATGAAGGGTACGTATCAGGTCTTCGCGTCCCTTACCGCTACCGGTGATGGGATAAATATTGAAACCTGCCTGTGTCAGACGGGAGATCAGGGTATCTACATGGGCGCGGGTACCTTCTACCGGAAAACTGATACCTGAGATAAAAGCAAGATTGCGCCCACCTTCGTGATAGAGTTGCTTTTGTTTCAGATATTCAGTCAACTCTTGTGGAGTTTTGAAGTATTGGCCGTATTCCTGATGATAAAACAGGTTGTTGGGTAATTCTATGGGATTTTCAAAAGAACGGTCACCCAGTCGATGGGGAGTGGAGATGTGTCGCAGATAGCGCAAAGCATTCCTGTAGTTCTGTCTGCAAGCATTTTGGAAATACATTTGCAGGGTCTCCTGTTGTTCAGGGGTGATATTGTGGTTGACGATGAAGTTGAAATGTCTTAGCGCATTGGTAAAAACTGGAATACCTTTGGCAGCTACCCGTTCCAGTTCCGCTACTTGTGTTTCGTCCAGAAACAATCCGCGTCCGTACATCATGATGGCATCATAGCCGGAAAGGTCTTTCACTTCCTCCATCTTGATGCACTTCACGCGGATATGGCTGCAATCATTATTCAGTGCGATGTCTGCTGCTTGTGCGGGCAGGGGATTGATGATGAGGATGCGGGTAGGTGCCCACCAATAATTGTAGGCTGCAAAGCAAGCGATGACCACGGCGATTATGCAGCCAAGGATTATTCCTGTTCTTTTCTTGTTCATAGTAAGCGTTTTTGTTTTTTGCGACATTTTCTTCGAACATAATTTATGCTCAACACTATACCGGTTACTGAAGTTACTGTTCCACCCAGTAGTAATATCCATAGTACTGTCTTACGTAAAGTGGTATTTGAATTCAAGCCCGGCAGACGCATCCGGTGCATAGCCGTATAACTCCAGTATTTCCAACGGGAAGAGGTATTGACATAACGGATGATACCTGTTTCTGGATGAATATAGAAAACACTCCGGTCAGAATCATCCACCGTTATTTTCCAGACGGGAAGTTGACTTCGTCCACGATACATACTACTCATATCGCGGTAATAAGTTTCAAAATGGTTCAATAGTGTCATGTGTAGCTCCGGACGTTGATGTGCCGGAATGCTATCGGTATCATATATACTTTCCACACCTTCCCGAATTTCTTTTTCCTGAAGTTGCAGAGTATGTGGTACACTATCCGTAGCATCAATATATTGTTCTCCCTTTCCATCTTTAACGGTATAGTAGGGATGTTCCCGGAAATTGCTCCATTCTATCTGCCGCACTTCCGGGAAACTGGTAATCATGGTGCGATAATCCAGCGTGTAATCTTCTGGTTGGGGCGCCTTTGCTTGCAGTGTACGTAGCGGACTGCTCTTCAAAGCCGGTTTATGAATCCATTCCGGAATGTCGGCAACGGACATCATGCCACTGAAAGTAAAGGTCAATACGAATATTCCGAAAAAAATGCCACTGACATAGTGCCAATGATACCATTTTTTTCGGTAAGGTGAGAACCCTTGGCGATGACTCTTACGTGTCCTGTGCCATACGTCGACTGTAACCCATATCCCTGCAATTACCATAAGGCAACCTATGCCGGATAACCAAATAACGGTTTTACTCCACAATGTGGCGTCTTGCCGTAGCCAAGTGAAATATATCCAATGGGGAATAGCTCCCAGCCATGCCCAGAAGCGTTCGTTCCTGTTGGAAAGTTGTAATACTTCTCTGCTTTGTGAACTTATGTAAAGCTGTGTTTTTGCATCATCAGCAAAGTGTATCTTATAAATGGGCATTTCCTTTTTCAGTTCACCGAAAGGTATCCACTGATCCAGTGTATGTAGGTATGCAATGGGGGAGGCGGACCATAAGGCGGCTATTTGCCGGATACGTTCATTGTCGATTATTGACAAGGTGTCCGATGGGTCCAGGTGAAGTTCATGTATTCCTTTGTTGGTACGGATATGGAAGATTGTTTGCCCCAGGCTGCGGTCTAAGGTGAGTTTTCTCACTTTTTCTCCTTTGGGCAGACGTGAAAGGATAGAAGTGATATCAGGCAGTGAGTCACCTGAGGCGGAGAGTAATTCTTGCTTTTGTAGTTTTTCCTTTGCACTGACACGTGGAAAGCGGTGGTACATCATCACAAAAGCGGAGAGGAACCACATAAGAAATAGGATACAAAGCAGTGTGCCCAGTATCCTATGTAAAGAGTACATTAATTTGGTAATGATATTCATCTGTTATTCCACATCTTTTCCGGCAGCATATCCGGCTTTCTTTTCCATGATATCCAGTATGCGATGTTTCAGCATAAAGCGGATATGGTTGATGAAAATTTCCTGTATTTCGGGTACTTGTCCCAGTCCTTCCATACGGACATTCACGGTGTAGCCTTCTTTTTCGAGTGCTTCTTTCCAATCTTCGGCGATGTCATTCTTGGCGTGATCTCCGGCTACGAACATAAATGGTACCAAGGTAACTTGTTTCGCCTTTCCGACTTTCAACTGTGCCAGCATTGTTTCAAATGAAGGATACCCTTCGATGGTACCTACGTGGAAGTTACTCAGTCCGTTAGCTTTCAGCATATAGTCCATCTGGCTGTAAATGGCGGTGCTGGGAGTATAGGTGCCATGACCGACAAGTACGAAATGCTCACCTTTCTTAACGGATGCTTTTTGATTTTGCGTATCAGTGAGTCTGTTATTCAATATTTCAACTACCTTTTCTGCATCTTCCACTGAATAGAGCAGGGGAGTGCCGATACGGATTTCCTTGAAGAAAGGTTGTACACTCTCCATATCTCGACGAAGTGACTCCATTTCTACGCCGTCAATGATGTTCGAGCTTTGCACAATAACATGTGTGTAACCTTCACTACGCAGACGGAGCATAGCATCCAGCGGAGTTAGTTTCTCGATGCCGCGTGCTTTAAGACGACGGATAATGATACGGGAAGTAAAGGCTTCACGCATTTCCAGATCAGGGAATGCTTCGCGGGCTTTCGCATTGATAGCGTCAATGGTCAGGGCACGGGTATCGTCGTGCGTAGTACCGAAGTGTACCATCAGCAAGGCGGCTTTATCGCCGGATTTCATACTTGCGAGCATATCGCTTGCTACGAAGTTTTCCCCCTCGTGCGCAGAGCATAGGAAAGTGAGGTTGCAAAGAAATAAAAGGATAAATAGGTTTTTCATAAGGTAGAAATGATGCTTTTTAAATATTTTGAAAAAGGTTATGTGTCAATTTATATTTTAAGTACAGATTATACGAAAATTACAAGAAAGAGATTAATGATTCTTGTTATCGTATAACCTGTACCTGAATATATGATGATTAATCGTTTTCAACGACACGTATCATGTCGAAGTAGAATTTACCTTCCACTTCTGCTCCCTTTTCTACGGTACCGGTCTTAATGTCGTAGATATAGATAATGGCATTGGCATCCTCTTCTGTATCTACACCGATGTAGGCTTTATCGTTAAAGATAACGGAACGTTGCGAGAAGCGGCCACCGCTGTAAGCAATTTCTTTGCCATTGTAGCTCAGGCGAGTTTTGGTTCCAGTAGTAAGGTCAATGATGGCATAGTAATGTGAGAATGCATCAATAGCTGTAGGTTTCTTTATTCCTGCAGCAGCAGCTTTGTCGCTAATAGGTGCATTATCGTTGCGAGCATATACCAGAGCTTTGTTATTTCCTAAATACTGAACAGTCATCAACTTACCATCTGCATTGGAATAACCATTGTAAGAGGTATCAAACTCTGTTTCACCCGCTTTGATACGCAGCAACATACCTTTTTCAAGACCGCTTGCTTCTTCATGGAAACAAGCCAGATAAAGATTACCAGCTTCGTCATACGCTACACAGTCCTGCATCAATTCTCCGTAAGCACTTCCTGCCATTTCACCTTCAACGGGAGAAATAATATCTTTTTCCACCTTCATAGTTGATGGGTTGATGATGGCTGCATGAAAATTAGGCTCTTGTTCACTAGCAACAGTTTGGCCTGCCTTTTCTTTCCAGTAGTAGAAGTAATATAATTTATTGTCTGACTTGCGGTAAGTGAGAATACCTGAACTTGTCAGCTTTGTCCAGTCGGTAGGAGCGGGTATAGTTACTTCACCTTCATCAAGGATAGTTAAATCGTCCGCTTTCAGTTTCGTATAAAGAACTTTATCCTTGTCGCCGTTGGTAGATATGATAACGAGTGTGTTATCGTCAATCCAAGCATGTGTGTAGGAACGTACCTTATAAGTATTGGTCTTAAAGGGGCGTTCTTTAATCACATTGATCTTATTATTCTTGATCTGATACTTCACGAAGCGGTCGCCGGTAGCAGGAATTTGATAGTAGTATTTCCCTTTTGAGATAGACTCCATAGAGTAATTTCCCAGTTCCGAACCTACGCCTTCAACGCTGATGACACCTTTGTCAGCCGTCAGTGTACTGGTGTTGGTGACAATGGTATTGTTTTTACTGCTCATACCGCCATGCTTACCTACGGTAACAAAAAGGTCGAAGTGATAATCACCTTCATTGATACCCGGATCTGGAGTAGGAGTAGGATCATCATCAGAACAAGCCGTAAATGAGATTGCCATCATGGCTGCCATAAAGGCCAAGAGTGTAAATTTGAATTTTTTCATCTTGAATAATTATTAATGATTAGTTAATGAATAATCGGAACTTGGCAAAAAAAGCACGTCCGGGTTTTTGCAACTTATAGTTGTCATAGGCTGTCTTGTCGAGGAAATTGGTACACTCTAAAGCAATGTTGTAGCGTCCGCGTTTCCATGAGTAGGTAATATCAGCATTGCAGATATGTTGAGCCGGAATGCGTGCCTTGCCTTCAGTGGCACCATAAGCCTCCCACAAAAGGTAATACCAGTGTATCCACTGATAAGTGCAACCTAGGCGTAGCTTGCTTTCTGGTAATGCCACTTTACGGAAAGTATAGTATGCTTCCGCACTACCAAACAACCAAGGACGGTTGGGTACACGGTTATTGTAGGTAGCCGATGGTTTTCCGCCATTCTTGTACTTCTGTTGGTCGCGAGCATCTTGATAGCTGACGTTGCTGGCAAGTTGCAGCTTGCCTTGCCAATCGTAGCGTACCTCTCCTTCCACACCCTTAATGTGGACTGCGGGTACATTGGTATATTTCATTGTACCTTCTTTTTCAGCAACTTCGCTCTGGATATAGTTGTCAACCTTGCGGAAGAATCCGCTTGCTTCGTAGTAGAAGGTATGTCCGGTACCCGGATGCCACGTACCGAATAGACCGGCATTGAAGTTATCACTGTTTTCCGGTTTCAGTGCTACGTTGGCGTAGATATTAGTACCGTTTCCCAATAGTTCGCGTGCGATGGGAAGTCTCACACTATGCTCATAGGACACTTTCACGGCTAAAGCTTCCGCTACAGTGTACCGAAGTCCGACACCGTAGCCTAGATAGTTCTTGGTTGTGGAACCTTGTACCGCTTCAGAACCGGTCACGCTAGGCTGATCGGTCTGCCGGATATTCGGGTGATTGATATAATCCTTTATGAAAAACACATTCTCTATCTTGCCATCCAATAACGACTGATTGTAGGAAAAGCCTAGGATATGTTTGGTCACAACATCGTTGGATGGCTCGAAAGTGGTATCCAAATCAT
Source organism: Bacteroides intestinalis (assembly GCF_003464595.1). Taxonomy (GTDB): domain Bacteria; phylum Bacteroidota; class Bacteroidia; order Bacteroidales; family Bacteroidaceae; genus Bacteroides; species Bacteroides intestinalis_A. The sequence goes on along the minus strand of NZ_QRZF01000009.1, from coordinate 1,836 downwards.
CATAACGGTCGTTGCCGGTACGACTCAGATGATAGTTCAAGTTAAAGTTATGATGATTGTTCAGTTTATAATCCAGGTTGGCTCGAACCACAGTCAGTGGGCGCTTATAATGGCGCATGGATCGTTCTTTGCCCATAATTTCATTACGCTGGCCATCTATGTATCCACCATCCCAGTAATATTTTCGGTAGGTGGTGTCCACGGTCAATGAGTGATCCCAAGTATGGGAGAGGGCAGCATTCAGCTGCATATTCTTCAGAATGAAATTACGTTTCTGGTAATGTGCTGAGATATTCCAGGCATCTGAGTTCTTTTCTGCCATTCCATATACTTTGTCTTGAACAGAACCCGTCTGTAATTCTTTATCTGTCTTGGAATAGGAAGCGGAAACGAAGAATGCATCTGCCCATGACTTGTTGGCAACTCCTACCTCTATTTGCCCCAGTAAGGAGAAATAGTCATCGTGGAAGCGTTTAGGATTACCATATATGAAATTGTCACCACTCTCATCCCGCATTTGCACGTCTTTCATCCTATAATCATTCTTTGAATAATTTACTCCCACAGTAGGTCGGATAATCAGTCCTGTTTTAGGTTCTACAAATTGTGCATTCAAGTCTGCTTTGTGCGTATGGAATGAACCGATGCCATAAGAGACATCCAGATAATTTTTCTTTTCTTGTTTGGTTATAATATTGATGGCACCACCCAATGCATCCGTTCCCAAGCTGGCAGGAACCACACCTTTATATATTTCAATCCGGTCTATAATATTCACCGGAAGATTAGCAAGTGAAACTCCACTTCCTTTAGTGTCCAACGGCATTCCATCTAAAAAGTAGCGAATAGAATTGCCGGATAAACCATTTATAGACAAATCAAAGTCTGAACCGACACCTCCTTCTTCTCTCACCTTAATGCCTGTTGTACGGTTTACCAGGTCATTGAGGTTATTTAGCGAATTTACTATAGGTTTTATATCGAGAGCATTGACGGAAAAAACTCCTTCTTTCACTTTCTGTGTCTGTGTCTTTCCATAAACCTCAACGGAGTTCAAAGTAACAGCACTTTCTTGTAATGTAAAGTTGAGTACTTTGTCCTGCTGAATATCCAGGGTGTTTTTTACAGTTTGATAGCCTACTAAGGATACAACCAATGTGCGTTTGCCAGGTGAAACTTTCAAGGAGTACCTGCCATTATCATCTGTATAGGTTCCGGATGAAGAATTCTCAATAGCAATGGTTGCTAATGCTAAAGGTGCACCATGTTGGTCTGTGACTTTCCCTGATAGAGTGAATTTATTCTGTGCTATTATACTTATCTGTGACAAGCAGGTAAATAACAACAGTACACATGCAATCTTTTTCATTTATATCCTTGTTAACGGTATTTATGACTTACCTTCGGGAATATGTGTACAAGGAGAAATGATTTCTTTATGGACAGAATAAAGAATGCCAGACTCGATGTTTTGTTGCTTTATTTCCCGAAAGCATTAAAACTATGTTGTTTCTGGCAGGTCTTCTGACTTATTCCATCTTAGAACGCCTTCCCATCCAACTTACGGACAGTGGCACAGAGTGTTCCAAGACTTGGAAGGAACTTACAGCAGCGGGTCTGTTCAGGAGTTTCACCTGATTCCCTTTTCATCACTTACCCCGTAGCGTAGGGGAAGTGAAACCAAAACTGCGGCAAAGTTATAAAAAAAGTTAGTCCGAACAATGGACGTATCTGAAAATGTTTTTTATAATATTAAAAGAGTATAAGTAATTCTGATAAAACACTTGCGGCTGCGAGAGCCTGCGCTTGTACAAGTGTGAACGTTCACTTGTACAA
>NZ_QRZF01000081.1 GCF_003464595.1 Bacteroides intestinalis | reverse complement strand
GTGATTCGCTTTCAAAATAGTATCTTTGTAGGATAAGCAACAGCACTCGCCGTCCTTTATCTTCTTTTTCATCTGCTGTGATTCGCTTTCAAAATAGTATCTTTGTAGGATAAGCAACAGCAACACCCGACTTGGTAAAGCGCGTGACAATGCTGTGATTCGCTTTCAAAATAGTATCTTTGTAGGATAAGCAACAGCAAAGGTTAGCATAGATGTGGCCGTCAAGTGCTGTGATTCGCTTTCAAAATAGTATCTTTGTAGGATAAGCAACAGCTACCTGTTCTTTGCCTGTGCACGGTATAAAGCTGTGATTCGCTTTCAAAATAGTATCTTTGTAGGATAAGCAACAGCGACAGGGTAACAAGTGCATCCGTTTCAGACGCTGTGATTCGCTTTCAAAATAGTATCTTTGTAGGATAAGCAACAGCTATGATAAAGACATAGCCGAGGCTCGCATAGCTGTGATTCGCTTTCAAAATAGTATCTTTGTAGGATAAGCAAC
>NZ_QRZF01000080.1 GCF_003464595.1 Bacteroides intestinalis | reverse complement strand
GTGATTCGCTTTCAAAATAGTATCTTTGTAGGATAAGCAACAGCTATATTGGCTAAAGAAACACCCAACAGATAGCTGTGATTCGCTTTCAAAATAGTATCTTTGTAGGATAAGCAACAGCAGTTCGTTATGTTGGTAGCTCACGAGGGCGGCTGTGATTCGCTTTCAAAATAGTATCTTTGTAGGATAAGCAACAGCTCAAGCAGAGGTTATAACGACGACGATACCGCTGTGATTCGCTTTCAAAATAGTATCTTTGTAGGATAAGCAACAGCTATCTGGTTCTTTCAATATCATGGTTTCGAGCTGTGATTCGCTTTCAAAATAGTATCTTTGTAGGATAAGCAACAGCTATCTGGTTCTTTCAATATCATGGTTTCGAGCTGTGATTCGCTTTCAAAATAGTATCTTTGTAGGATAAGCAACAGCTCAAGCAGAGGTTATAACGACGACGATATAGCTGTGATTCGCTTTCAAAATAGTATCTTTGTAGGATAAGCAAC
>NZ_QRZF01000008.1 GCF_003464595.1 Bacteroides intestinalis | reverse complement strand
TGCATTGGAAAAGAAGTTGATTCAATATCTTCCCAAGCAAAAGTCTTCACTACTCCCTCCTTTTCAGGAGCGACGATATCGAGACCATAAAGAATATGACGCTCTTTTAAGGCAACAACAAGGTTGAAACCCACGAAACCATGAATTCCTGTTATAAGTATATTCATGGAAGATTTATTCCGTTATCTGTGATTTGAGATATAGTTTCCTTACAAAACGCATATCATGTGCCACCATAATTCTCACCAATTCAGGAAAACTGGTCTTCGTTGGATTCCAACCAAGCAGAGTCTTTGCTTTTGTCGGATCACCCAATAGTTGTTCCACTTCACAAGGACGAAAATACTTAGGATCAACCTCAACAAGAACCTTATCGGTCTTCGAATCAACGCCTTTTTCATTAACGCCCTCACCTTTCCAACAAAGTTCAATACCTACTTCCTTAAAGGCAAGCGTAGCAAATTCACGAACAGTATGCATTTCACCTGTAGCAATTACAAAATCCTCAGGGGTATCATGCTGAAGAATCAGCCACATGCATTCCACATAATCCTTTGCATATCCCCAGTCACGGCGGGCATCCAGATTACCTAAATACAGCTTATCTTGGAAGCCTTGAGCTATACGGGCAGCAGCAAGGGTAATCTTACGGGTTACAAAAGTCTCTCCACGACGTTCACTTTCATGGTTAAAAAGAATACCGTTCACTGCAAACATATCATAACTCTCACGGTAATTCTTGGTTATCCAGAAGCCATATTGTTTCGCTACACCGTATGGGCTACGAGGATAAAAGGGGGTAGTCTCTTTTTGGGGAATTTCCTGAACTTTACCATAAAGTTCCGATGTAGAAGCCTGATAAATCTTAGTCTTCTTCTCCAAACCAAGAATACGAACAGCCTCCAGCATACGAAGTGTTCCAACTGCATCCGCTTCGGCGGTATATTCAGGAACATCGAAAGATACTTTCACATGACTCTGAGCAGCAAGGTTATAAATTTCATCTGGTTGTACCTGCTGAATAATGCGAATTAGAGAACTACTATCCGTCATATCACCATAATGAAGATTAACCAAACGTCGTTGCTTCATGTCACGTACCCATTCGTCCAGATATAGATGTTCGATACGACCAGTATTGAATGAAGACGAACGACGGAGGATACCGTGAACTTCGTACCCTTTTTCTATTAAAAACTCGGCAAGAAAGGAACCATCCTGACCAGTGATTCCAGTTAGTAATGCTACTTTTTTCATTATTCTTTCGTTAAAAACAATTCAAACACTTTTATAAAATATTTTAGAAACAGCAATGGCATGCATGTCCAAATCTCATTTTCACTACATGCACGAACGATTTCCTTATTTAGTAAAATATTACTCTTTATAGAGGCAGTACTTGTACCACCTGTTCTCATTTTCATAAAATCTAATGGGAGATATTCAGTTTTCAATTGATGAGTATACAAAAAACGAATCAATAATTCATAATCCGCTGCAATATGATAATCAGTTTTATAATATCCAAACTCTTCAAAGTATTTCCGATAAGTAAAAAAGGTAGGATGAGCAGGCATAAAACCATAGCGAAAACGCCCTGGTGAAAAATTAGCAGAAGAATAGTAGCGCACTGTTTTATCCAAATTACCTGGATTTACAAAACGGACATCCCCATAAATAGCCTGTATTTCTTTGTTCCGAAAAGCCTCTGCAATCCTTGAAATAGTGTCTCTCCGATGATAAAAATCATCAGAATTAATGATGCCAACAATATCTCCTGTAGCCATACGGATACCTTTATTCATAGCATCGTAAAGCCCCTTGTCTTTCTCACTAATCCACTTCATACGACCATCAAACAGAGGTTCATATTCCTTAATAACATCTATTGTATTATCTTTTGACAGGCCATCAACTATAATATATTCTATAGCTGGATAAGTCTGAATGAGTACAGATTGAATTGTGTCACGAAGTGTTCTGCCACTATTAAAAGTAACAGTGACAAGAGAAAATTTCATCTTCATTTGAGATTCAGTAAAAAAGTGTCAATATCAACATATTGAAAAGTTCCCCCTAATATTATTTCTCAGATTCCCCAAATCTATATAGTTGCATAAAAAACAAAATAACATCTTTAATATTTTCAACACGCAACAAACTTTACATTCTATTTTTTAGTAGAACAAAAAAGTTCTTAAAAACTCCAGGTATTCGGCATGAAAATAAAAGAAAAGAATAATTTCTACGGTCTGAAAGGTAAACATATATATATTCTTTGCACAAAAGAAACGTATCCTTGCACAAAAGAAAAAAATTAATCTTCTTGCGGGAAGCTGATCCTTGTCTGATACGAACACTATATATTGCTCCTATATCTGCAAATCTTAATATTCTTATTTTATTTGTTATAGAAGTTACAAATAAAGCATCTTCTCCATTAGCAAATCTGACATCAAAAGTATGATTTCCTATAGCAGAATATGGTATCAGTTTAGCCCATGGGACAGACAAAACAGATCTATACTGATGGAAATCAGAAGTTTCGCACAAATATACATTTTCCATCCAATGATCCAGAAAAAACTTTCTTCCCGAAGAGCCACCAAAAGAATGCACATTGCAAACCACCATAGCATCAGGCGATGAGCACTCATACAACCCTTGTAAATAACGATCTGAAATATAATCATCATCGTCAACAAAAGCAATATATTCACCTCTTGCATGTTTCAAACCTATATTTCTCGCATTAGAGACTCCAAGAATATCCGTATACAATAATCTACTACAAAAAGTATATGTTTTTAGCAAATCGTCCAGATACTTCCAATATGGATCTCTGGGTCCATTTAAGATGATTATTACTTCAAAGGCTACATATTCCAAAGTCTGACAAGCAATGGAATTCAAACATTCCTGAATATAATCAGAAGGAGAATAAGTAGGGATAATAACAGAGATTTTCTTCACGATTGTAATTTTTTTTGTCGTAAAAGATAAAGAATAAAAGTAGAATAAGTATTACAAATATCTGTATCATGTTTCAAGAATGAACGAAACAAATAAAGCCTATACAGATTAATATATTTACATATCATAGTACGACTGCTAAGAGACATTTTTTTACACACATACATATAAGTGGAAAAACGCTGTTTCAACTCCTTCAAATTCTCTTTCCTATTATGCATGGGATGAATATAAGAAAGCGTTTTGTCATACTTTATAATATATTTTTTCTGTTGAAGCAAACGGTAATGTATATCCATCTCCTCATTATATAAAAATATATTTTCATCAAAACCACCAATATTTTCCATAGCTTCCTTGCGAATAAAGAAACAAGAGCCATGTATACAAAAAAAACGAGATGAGTAACAATGACACCAAGTATATAGTTTATATAGCAATAACCCGATAATAGATGGATGCAATGGCAAGAATGACTGACGACGCATACCTACCTTCTCATATTGCTGCATTCCCAATATTCCCAATTTTATATCCCTAAACTGTAAAAGGGCTTTTCGAAATACAGGCGCAAATAATGTTACATCTGGATTCATAATCAAGACTATCGGAGCACTGGCAGCCTTAATGCCAATATTATTTCCTTGCCCATACCCCCCGTTTTCGACATTCCTTATCAATGTAACAGATTCTCCATATTTTTTTTCAATAGAGGCAAACGTAGTAGCATAATCAGCACTATCATTATCCACAACAATCACTTCAAGAGCTGTATCAATATCATTATGGATAAAAATGGAATTTAGACATCCCTCTATTAATGCACCCGAGTTATAAGTTACTATCACTATAGATAGCTTTTTAACTTTACCATCAAGCATAAATTACACGATATATTAATACTATTTGATAAACAGTAATTCCACAAGCTATGTAGAATAGATTATAATGAAATTTCAGATGCATAAATAGTTGAACATACAATACAAATGTAATGATGTAGAAGAAGTCAAGTATTCGATATGCCATTGCAATAGGTGCCAATACACTACCTAATAGTACTCCTACCATATATACATTCAAAAATTGGATATATTTCCGATCATTCAAATCCCCAAACAGAAACATGAAACCAGAAAACAACTGAAATATATATTTAAAAGAAAGACCACTTTCCCGTTCAAGTAACACTTCCGTATAAAGCGAGAACTTCGCCATAGCAGCATTACCGGTAGTTATAAGTAAAAGTATTGCATCGCCCAGCCATTCTATAAGCAACAAATTTATCCGTGAGAAAAAAATCAGTGCAGAAAGTGTCAGTAACAACATATAAGACATTTTCGACAAACTCTTCATCAAACAAAATATCAGAAGAATAGGAATCAGAATAATTATCGACGTATGAAAAGACCAAGCCAATAAAAATAATAGACCTACGCATAGTCTTTTCTTCACCTTCTGTCTTGGCAAACAAAGAATAGACAATATCTCTAAACATATAGATAAAGCAAGACCAGCTCTTATCGCAATTGCACTGTAAAACAGCCCATAGTAAGCATAAAAAACAACAAGAGCAAATAATAATGGTTGTTTTACAATACCTGTTTTCTCATTATAAACCGTACAGCACAATATCCGTCGTGTAGCATCACATACGAATACACTTATAATTGCTGCAACAAGAAACAGGTATACAAAAGTGTTATAACCCACGAAGATTTTCACTATGTGAGTAAGAAACTGGAAACCGGGTTCAAAACCATACCACGAAAAGCGACTCCATACTCCTGGCTCTATCTCACTATAAAATTCCAAATAGCCTGCAGTATCAGGAGTATCGCCCGGACCACGAATACCGATGACGCAACACATCAAAAAAAGGTATCCTATCACATACAATCGTTGTCTATGTAATGATGCGATCTTAAAAGAACGGTAAAGGAAGAATAAAGAAATAAGAAATATTAAAACAAAATTCATCAAAAAAGATCCATATCTAAAAAACTGTATATATTTGCCTCATACTCATCATAACACGTAAATACTGTAACAATATATATCTATACCCTAAAAAACTTTAACAACGAAGCAGAATTTTCCTCAAAATTACAAGTAGTATTGTTCCTTTTCAGCTTAAATACTTCAAAAGAGTATCTACCTGATATTTATAGCTCATCTCATCAGGAGTATAGTTCTCATAAACATCAATATTAATATCTCCATCTACTATCTTTTGTAATTGTAATGCCAATGCTTCAGCATCATCTTGTCCTACAAGAGTTCCATAGCGCCCATTCTCTAAAAGGTCATTGGCAGCACCAACATCAGTAGAAATTATATAGTTTCTGAAGCGTTTGGCTTCATTCAGCACCAGTCCATAGCTTTCCCAACGCGAAGTAAAAACAAAAACACGTGCCCGGTTATAATATTCCCAAAGTGTTTTCTTATCGTATATAGCCCCTGTAAACTCTACACTTACAGCTTTATCTGGATATTGTTTAAAGAATGTTGTAATCAGTGGCTTTAGACTATCTTCCACAGGCCCAATCAGAGCTACTTTCCATCCCTTCAAATTTACTTTAGATAAAGCCCGCAAAAACATTTCTGTATTTTTCGGAAGAGAGCCTAAACGCCCTACTGTAATTATCAACTTCTCTTTCTCAGTATAACTCCATTCGGCAACACCTGCAAGTTGCAATTTCTCTTCATCAAATCCATTAGGCATAAGTATCAATTTATTTTTCAACTGACTACCAAAAATGAAATCAGCACAAAGCGTTTTATATGCTATACTGGTTTCGCAAGATAGAATGTCCACTTTAGTGATTAATTTTAGATACAAGCATTTACGCATCCATCTATGCAACGGATTTTTATATCTATCTATTGCAAACTCTCGTCCCCCATTTGTATCAAGCTTAACATAAGCCTTACCACTACTATTCAACATTTTATATAGTAATACCTTCAGAATCGTGGTGGCCTTTAAATGAAAGCACATCAAAACATCTATATGCTGAGCATGTTTTAGCAAATATGCCACATGAGCACAAAGAATAGAAAAAGCATCCACCCCCATCTTTCTATGAACAAAAGACACCCTATTCTCTACTTTATCTATACTCTTTATCAACAAAGAGGTCTCCTTACTCAGATTACAGACTATATCGATTCTATACCCAAGCCCCCTTCCCAAATAATAGGGAACCAATACAACATCCTTCTCCAACTCTATAGGGAGCAACCTACCATATAGCAACGTACAATTATTCATCTCTCAAACATTCTTTTAAAAACGCCAAGGACTTTTTCCTTTCCTGCTCCAATATCTCATTCACAACACTGTAGTTTATTGTCTCCCATTTACACTGTACATAATCTTCATAATCATGCACTAAACGGTCTTGAAGTCCAAACATCCGCAATAAAGAATCAAAACGTGCCTGCCCTCTATCCTTATTAGCAACCACAATAAACTGCTTATTAAAAAGAATAGAAAACACCGTTCCATGAAAACTATCTGTAACTATAAAATCAGCTATTGCAAAATTGGCAAGCCATTGTTCTACAGATGGAAACATATAATGAGCAATATGCAAATCTTTCAGCAAAAATAAGTTCTTAATTTTCTTGCGTTCAGTATATGCAGTAATACCAAGTGAAGCAGTATCTGCACAATTTCTAATAATACGCCATTTATCTGCCGTATCGTCAAGAATATAAGCGAAGAGATGAGGTTTTATCACTTTCAAATTCTTTAATATCTTGCTACAAAGCAACAGGTATGTGTCTTTGGAGAGCAACATCGTAGGATCAAGTACATGAAGTACTTTCCCGTCGTAGAAACGCCGACAAATATCTATACCAGAATCTTCACGTACAGAAACGCCAGTAAAATGTAAAACTAATCGACGCAATTTTTCTACACGCTCATTATCAGCTTGCCATTCGTCCGGTCCGATGCCAAAAGATGCTGCATATGCAATTTTTTTTACTAAGCAATCTTTAGCAAGTGCTAAATAGTAATAGTAATAATAAGAACCAGTACATTCCTCGCGCCACACTTGGTCACTACCCGTAATCAATGCATCATAAAGTTTACCTATCTTTTCAAATCCTGCCTCATCGCGTATTACAATTTTGCTGCGACGAATATACCGGCGAATAAACCTGCGTTGATAATACTCCACAAAAATACGATACAGGCAGAGTATGCGTTTTGAAAGTTGACGGTCTGAATAATTTTTCAGTGTTTCTACATCATACCCCATACCAATCAGTATAAAATTCAAGGCAAAAGCCTGCAACACTCCACCTACATTTGCACCTATGGGCAATGTCAATATTCCAATTCTCTTTGTCATAAATGTATTATTTTTCGAACCAACCGTTTAACGAACCTCATATATCTTCCCTTGCGCAATGTTCGATTAATAATAACATATAGACTTTGCCCATTATCAAAATGCTCAAAGAAGTAACTTCTATTAGGATGTGGTTTCGACGATATTTCAATCGACGGATTATAACGAAACACATCATTATAATTCAACTCACTATACTCTACATCTTGCAATATGAATGGAAATAATTTATCAGTATTATTCAACATTAGTACACTATATCCTTTATCATCATCTAGTTGTGGCAGTATTTCATTCATACCCCATAAATCACCAATCATCACCTCACTACCACTTCTTAAGCATTTGGTCGGACATTGATAACACGATGGTCGCAAATACACATCGTACAAAAAGCCACGCATAAACAGGTTCTCAGTAAATGGTTCAGAAACTAAAACAGAGTTTTTTGATCCATTTCCGATAGTTGTAGAGAAGAGCAAAGAAACACTGAATTTTTTCCAGCCTAAACGTTTATCTCTAAACAAAACCTCCTCTATAAAAGCTTTTTTTTCACACTGACGTACAACCGTTTCATCCAGATACATTCGCCAAACCTTCGGACTAGGAACACCATGACAGATAAAATCAACAGTAAGAAGATTATTATATTCCTTCCGTAAGAAACGTTTCAACCCTGCTATCTGGCATGGAGTACCTGAAAACAAAACTTTTTTTCCCTGATCCAAGAATGATTTCGCTTTACTGAAGCAATCCCCCATTCTACTTTGCACATACTTTGACCCCCTAAAAGCAGCCAGTCCGTCTTTTGTAACCGTATAATCATGCACTACTTCCCAATTCTCATTGAATTTTGCACCGAAAACTACACCGCCTTCCCTTATTACAGTTTCTGCCAACACTGTAAAAATGCCACCGGAAGAACTTTTTTTACGGATTACTTCATCTTTGTTCTTTATTGCAAATACTTTTAACGGCTTACGCATAATTCCAGGATAAAGCTCCGGACAAACCTTCTCACATAACCCACAATTAATACAGATATCCTTTTCTATTTCAGGATAAAGAAACCCTTCATTATCCTCATTCATAGAAATACACTGCTTAGGACATATTTGAATACAGGCAGAGCATCCGCAACAGTCACTCTTTATCTTAATATCCAACATTGCGTATAGCTTTTTTCATAAAGTAAACAGGTTTAATCAATATAGGTATATTGATTATATACCTTTTCAATACCTCAGTCATATTTATAACACCTCTTCTTTTTAACAAAAAGAAATATAAATAGAATTCATTTTTCAAGTTATAATGAAATGCCAAGTCACATTTTATATGCAAATATTTATCTTGAACCATTTGGTAATATTCCCGCCTTTTTTCTATCGGCATCGAAATCCTATTCAATGTTTCGAATAGGATTTCTTTTATGCCATCACAACGAATGATACATTTTTCAAATGTATCATCTCCTCGAGACATACTATTTTTATATATAACATAATTATAGAGTGGCAAATCTATAAATGCAAATTTGCATTCATACAATAGCGGTAATAACATTTGATAATTCTGTCCTCTCTTTGCAGGATATATTTCACGCTGAGGATTAACATTCAAAAAAGCGGAAGATCTAACCATATGACATCCCGGACAAAAAATTATATCTTTTTCTAATATATAATCTTCAAATAGACCACATTCCCGAAAACGATTTCTTTTTTTCCCAGTTATATACCCTTTAGGAGATTCTAAATTATGTTCATCAAATAAATATGCATCTGAACGCACTAAATTATAATCAGGATGAGAATCCAAAAATTCTTTTCGTATTTTAATCGAATCTTTGGCCAGAAAATCATCAGCGTCCGGCCAACACAGGTATTCTCCTGTAAAATATTTCAATCCAGTGTTAACTGCACCTCCCAAACCTTGATTTTCTTGATATACATACTTCAAGCTAATTCCTGCATTTTTTAGTAATCGATCGTATGACAATATAACTTCTCTTGTATTATCAGTAGATCCATCATCAATAGTTATCAATTCTATCTTTTTATATGTTTGTTCCAAAATAGAATCAATAAGCCTAAAAAGAACTTTTCCCATATTATAACATGGTACTATTACACTTACTAAACCTTTATTCTCCATCAAATATTTATATTTAATTTCACTTTTGCTTTTTCCTCATTACTCAGTACAAAAAAATATGTAAATAATAGAAGGCAAAAAGATGAAAATAAAGTAATAACAACCAATCTAATAAAGCCTCTTTCCAATTGTAATATCAACCAATAAGAAGAACTATAAGTTACAAAGGCTATGAGCATCCCTTTCACTAACACACCTCGAAAATATGCCACAAACCGAAAATTGGGAACATACAAGTGTAATGTCCACATATTAAAAAGCATTCCACAGAAAACAGCAATCACATTAAATGCAAAAGCAATTTGCGGTTCTTGCCCCCAATGATATGCCACATAAGAAAATGGCAACACCAACAAATAAAGTGTCCCGTTTATAATAGAAGGACGCTTAATTCGTCCTGTAGCATGTATTCCTGTAACGATTACAGAAGAAAGATTAGCAAAAAGATTAAAAAGTAATACATAGCGGCACAACACAACTGTATAAGCGGGAACTATCCCTAACCACAGAGATAATACATATTCTGTTTCGACCAATAGTGGAATGGTAAATAGCAATAACAATATAGTAGTAAATATAGAAGTCTTTTCTATCAGAAAACACATCCGTGTATAGTCTGAAATTGCATAATTCTTTATTATTTGCGGACGAACAGCCATCAATACATTTCCGGCAAAAGCACCGACCGCGCCTTGTACCTGTGTGGCAATTCCACTGGCTGCATTAAGCACTGTTCCAAAGAATATATTCAGTAGAATACTCACTCCCTGTGTACGTACTAACGTACTAAAATTACCATATAAATCCCAACCGGAAAAAGAAAAAATAGGCTTTAGAAACTTCTTATTCCAAAAAAGTTTAAAACGGCATTCTCTCCATGTACGTCTGCTATAAATGACATAAATCATAAAAACTAATATAGCTACCAATAATTGTAACAACCCATAAACAATCAATTTATCAGCAGGAATAATTAGTAGCAGAAAAACTACAAGAAGTTTAAGGCAAACATTCAGTATCTCAACGAAAGCATATACATTCATCCGTTCATTGGACATAATCAACGCTACAGACGGAACTTGAATGACATTCAGCATACCCATTAATATAGTCACCTGATAAATAACATTCGCGGCAAACATTCTATCTGCTGGAAGCACCAGTTTGTGTTGTAAAAACCATAGCCCTATCGTTTCTCCCAATACGAATACACATAATGCAATCAGCAAATGTACCGTGAATGCCGAAGAAAAGACTTTATGCAACCGAACAAAATCTTCTCTACCTATCTCGAAAGACAAAAAACGTGATGTAGCACTACTCATTGATGCATTTAGAAATGAAAACATTGCCACAACCCCACCGACAACATTATATATTCCAAAGTCATCCACTCCCAATGTATTCAATATCACACGTGAAGTGTATAAGGAGATGCACGTGGAAAGCAACATACGTACGTACAAAAATATCGTATTTTTTGCTATTCGTTTATTACTCGATTCCATTTTCTACTATTATTCAATTCTTCCAGTATTCTCCATCCAACATCGAAGTAGTTACAAACAATTATCATTTTGAATCTTAATTTAAGTGCTTACTTCTCAGTTCTTTGTTCACAGAGTTTTATCATCTACAACTCAAAACAGCAACGCAGCAACTTCTTTCCACATCTCCCCGAACTCCTCTTCCGTAGCATACTCATGAAAAGCACTGAAGATGCGAACATAAAAACTCAGCTTAATATCTTTGCCATCCCGAACTCTCGTAATAGGTGCGACGACTGATATGACAGTCTTCACAAAGCTGTTTGATACTTACTCCTAAATTAAGACGGAATTGATTGATATACTCACCTAAATTCTCATGGTCACATGATTCTTCTGTTTCTTCAAGCATGGCTCTCTATAAAATTTAATGTTAAAATTCGATAATTATATTATCAATCGTACCAACATGTTGGTACGATGCTTTTCCCCTTTCTACGTAACTTCACCGCAGATTTAAAAACAACAAGCAATGAAAGCACTAAAAACAACCATTTCCATTACAGAACTGCAAAAAACAATCAAGATATGGAGAAGTCGAAAAATAACAGACTCCACTATACCCAAACTGCTCGATCTATACCTCGGAATGATTGCTTACATGAATGATAAGCACATCTATCCGGTAGAGAACTTCTACGACATCAAGATGTCACTGAGATTTTCCACCACCCAATCACTCATCGAAGCTGTAAAGACGAGTCAGTCTTTCAAATTCATTGTGGACGAGAATCAAAAACAGATTAAAGCCTTTTATTCTCCGCTATGCCACGACGAAAATTCTAAATTAGAGACAAAAGAGGATAACAAAACACCCCAATCATGTTAGCGTCCAATTTTGACGTGTCCCCCAAGGAAAGCCGCCACAAAGCGGTTTCCTTATAAATAACGTCAAAAAGGATATTGATTTTTAAGATTTGTTGTTAGTTCAATCCGATAGTCAAGGGCAATAAATGTTCATAATCCCTACGTCCTTTAACAATTTCGCTGAAAAATCTCTTGAAATAATCCAGCACAGACACACCCTGCATCTTACATGTGGAGATGATGGTATGATATATCGCTGAGACGCGGGCCATCCTGTCACTTCCGAAAAATAACGAGTTCTTCCGCTCACCGGCCAAGGGGCGGATAAAACGTTCGGCAATGGAATTGTCGATTGAATAAGAGCCGTCATTCAAGTAGGCGAACAGCTGAGTCCAGAAAGTATTCATATAATTTATGGCCTTGTCCATCAACTCTCCGCGGGGCGGATGATCATCGCTGAGCAGGACGTCAAGCTTGCTGCGTAACTTTATGATTATTTCTTTGGTCTTTAAATTATTCCGGCAAAGCCTTATCTGTCCGGGGGACAACCTGCCTTCTTCATACTCCCGCTCCAGTTTGTAAAGCTCACCTATCAGCTCCAATATGAATGCGGCATCCTTATCACCGCCCTGTTCAAACGCATACTTGAATTTAGCACGGGCATGAGCCATACAACAGAGATGTTCTATATCGACCATATGGTCATCCAGATACATATAGACATTGTAGCCGTCTGACTGAAGGGCTTTCACCTGACTGTCTCCCAGAATATGCCTCAGGGCATCCCGTCCCCTGGAACCGTCCTCGTAGCAATAGATAACCACTTTGGACAGTCTGTTGACCAGGCACCAGATGTATTTCTTCTTATAGCATCCTTCACGCTTTACCCGGCACCAGGTCTCATCACAGTTCACAATGGAATCCTTTTCCAAACAAGTATTCTTAAGATAACTAATCAGACCGCAGAAATGGGCGGAGCCTTTCTCCAACCAATTGGTCAGGCTCATACGACTCAAATGCATTGACTCACCCGACAACCTGTACATTTCACGATAAAGAGGGGTATCAAGAACATATTTGTTGAAAGCCAGATAAGCAAGGAAAGAACCGGAAGCGTGCGTTCCCGGAACAACGTCAATGATTTCAGGCTGCCCGATGAAAGGGAAATAGCCTTCGTGGATTTTCCCGTCCGGCGTCTTATAGCGGATAACCTCGTAATCATGCTCCACAAGCCTGCTTATCTGCTCATAGGCATATTTACGGAAACGTTTGATGATGATGGCGCCTGCGGGCAGCTGGCGGATATCACTGTCATGACAAACCGTATTGTCGGCACTCATGACACGGTAAGAAAGTCCCTGACGATAAAGACGGGCCTCTTTTGATTTTGTCTCCACGTCCTCTTCCCGCGCGGGAGCCTCACCATGCTGCGGCAAGGAGGAGCCGGGGGATTGGGGAGTACCGTCGAAATCATCCTTGTCACGGGTATGGTCCTCTTCGATCTCCCGCTTCTTTTTATAGATTCCCTTCTGGCTCTTAACACCATAAAGGTTCTTGTTGCGGACTTTTAGCTGCTCTTCCAAGGCTGTTATTTTTGACAACAGATTACTGTTCATCTCTTTATAATCGTCACGCTCTTTTTCTGCGGACATGGCAGCCTTCTGCAAAGACAACAGTTCGTCAACCTTGAACAACAGTTCATCTATCCGGGCCTCGTCACGTCGGATGCGTTCAGCGTCCCGATCACGGGCAGCCATCAGCTCTATTATCATTTTTGATTTTTCCTCCGGAGTCATATCTGAATATGGGTCTTCAAAAGGTTCGGGAGTCTCCTCACGTTCCTTCAGCTTCCTTGCGGAAGAAAGCAGTCTCATTCTTTCAAACTCATTCATATTCAGTAGCTTTGTTGCTTCAAAGATACAAAAAAACAATGAAATAAAAGAATATTTCCGCTACTTTTTACTTGTTAATTATTTGACTATCAACTTTTTAACAACAGGGGATTCCAACAAGAGAATGACATCCTGCCAATTGATTGAATAAATCTTTTCATCACCACTATAGCTTACATGCATAAACTTGTATCCGGGCCTGAAACGTCTCTCAAACATGCTGTAAGACCGTTGATCATAACTGAACAAACGAACCAGGCGTAAATCTTTGGACATCACGATAAAGACATCACCGTCTTCCGGTTCACGATCCAACTGTTGATGGATGATGGATAAGACCTTATCATACTTACAGCGCATATCGTGGAAATCACGGACAAAGAAAAAGCGGTTGAGTCCTGTTATATTCAACATAAGCCCTCCAGTTTCTCTACCAGGCTTTTCAAACCTTCGTAGCTCAAATTCTTCTGACTGATATGAACACCATTGCTCATGCGGATATCCAACAAGATTCGAAGTGCGGTAGGAGAAGGAAGCCGAGTACCCACTTCCGGATTGCGGTCGGGGAGTGGTGAAGACTTTTCCTCCATTCCTGCTTCCGTTGAGGGACCATCAAAAACCTGAACAGGAATTATCTTCTTTCGGGTATCCTTGTACCATTTCTCAAACAGGTTATAAGGTACTTTGTTGGACATACAGAATTTCTCAATCGAAACACCAGCAGGGAGGCCTTCAAATTTGTAGCGCAAAAAAAGACGCTCAAAATCATTGTAACTATACATAAACTTTGCGGTTGATTTAACGAAAGCAAAGTTCTGCCTTTTATAGCGTTTATCCTATACGTCATTTTTGGACGCTAACCCCAATCATCACTAAATTTACCACAAGCTTTTGCACAAACTCTTGCGGTGGATAATATATATAATATATATACTAAAGGGAACTCTTCTGACGAAGAGGTTTCGCCTGAAGGCGAAGCAACTTTAGAAGATAAATCTTCGAAGAAAGATATTATTACAGAAGAATCTTTGGCTGCCGCCAAAGAGTTTTTCCATCTCATCAACAGAAATTCAGCTCAGAAAGCGCAGATACTAACACCACTCATCAACTGGTTCCAGATGCATGAAGGACTTACCCGAAAACACGCGTGCGAAAATCTGGTCTATCTGGTCAATGAATTGCTGATTCCCTATTTCGCAGGACAAGCACGGTTTATGAAGTCGAATCATACCGGACGGCTCTGCTGGTTGAATAATCTACTGAAGTCGGCACACGGACAGCATTTGCTGAATGATGCGGCACGGGGCAGCAGGCAGAAACGGGAACAAGCTGCCCTAGAAACGAAGAAGAACCAACGCGACAATCATCCGGTCAATGAGTTTGAATGGACAGACCCGGAGACGGAAATGAGATTCTACGACGACAAAGATGAAGGGGCGGTGAATATTCCTGCTGATGCGGAGGCAAGACCTGCCGGAAATGCGGTTTGGAATGTGCTGAGCAAGGAATGGGTTTTACCTACCACCTCCCCCTGCGGGGACTCCTCCTTCCGGAAGGAGGAGAATTGAGATCGTTCTGCTTATAAAATCTACATAAATCATAATGAAACCATTTTATTATCTTTCTGACTTTCCCGAACGTAAGAACGCGGGACAGAATTTCGTTGCTGAATGTCCCAAATGCGGGAAAAAACATCTTTCAATTTCTAAAAAGACCGGAGCCTTTCATTGCTTCTACGCCGGATGTGACTTCAACGGAAAGCTGAAGGACTTCTGGGAAGAACGGCCGTACAGCGATTCATCGTTTACCGGCAACATCGGCGGAAACTATACAGGGACAAGCAAAACTACTCGCTACACCGATAAAGAGAATAATGCAGCACGTAGCAACAGCTCAACAATCAGCGGAAAAAGCACATCGGAAGTACCCATGATTCCCGAAGATTATAAAAAGCTCTCACCCGAAGTATTTTCCAAAATCAAACCCTTAACCAATGATCCGGAAACGAATGATCAGGATCAGTTGGCAGCCAGACGATATCTTGCAGACCAAGGTATTTCGTTAGAGAAAGCTATCGAGGCTCGTATCGGGTGTCTCACACACCGCTGCTATGGCAAGGACGATGAGAAAAAGTCCACCGGAACCCAATATCACTGCATCGCTTACGTAAACTATGTAAACGGACAGCCAGTAAATGTAAAATACCGTTCGTGTGATCCGTCAACCATTAAAATTACAAGCGACGAAAACGCAACCGGCACAGAAAATCCCGTCTGTTATACCAAGTTCTGGAGTCAGGATTCACCAACCACCCCTTGCGTACCTTACAATATCGACTGCATCAATCCGCTGCGGGTATCCGAAGATCATATTCCGCGACTGATTGTCACCGAGGGCGAAAAAGATGTACTTACTCTGCAAGAAGCCGGTTATCCCTGCGTTATCAGCGTACCCAACGGTGCTGCCAGCGATTTGGCCAAAACCTTTGAAGCTTTTGAACCCTGGTTAGATCAGGTACGAGACATCGTGATATGCGGAGACCGGGACTTGCCCGGACGTACACTCATCAAACATCTTACCGACTATTTCGGAGCCCGTTGTCTGCTCACCATCCTGCCCGGCGACTGCAAGGACATATCCGATGTACTTGCTACCTATGGCATCAATGTGGTGCGCGAAATCATCGAATCGGCAGAGCCGCAACACACCTCGGACATCATCACTGTAAGCGAACGGACTAGCGAAATTCTGGATGCTCTGCATGGAGAATATGACCACGGCTACAACGTGGGATACGGCCCATTGACGGATCACATCTTTCATCCCACCGATCAGGGCGGACTGATAATCACCACCGGGAAGCCCAACAGCGGAAAGACCGATTTCCTGAACGACCTCACCTGCCGGTTGATGGCCAAAACCGGACGTTACGTCTGCTATCTATCTTTTGAAGTGCCTGATAAGAACAAGCATATCGCCCATCTCATCCAGTTGATGTTGGGCAAAGTAAACACTGCCAATTACACCCGCGAGCAGCTACAACCCATAGTTAGTTTCCTGAACACACACATGGTGCACCTCGACCTGCATGAAATTTCTCCCACCCCGACCAACATCATTGCACGAGCGGACAGGGTGCGACGGACAGCTCCACTGAAATATCTGATTATCGACCCGTACCTCTTCATGGAAATGGAAACGGGACGCTACAGCACCGAAACGCAAGCCATAAAGGCTATGCTAACACAAATGCAGGCATGGGGACGCAACAACAACATTTGGGTAATCATCGTGGCACATCCGCGCAGCCTAAAAAAGCAGAACGGAAAAAACGAACTGGAAGACATAGATATGTACACCATTTCGGGAAGTGCCAACTGGGCCAATCTCGCCGATTTCATCTTTTCCATCTCCCGAATCAAGGAACAGGACCGGAGTTACACCCGACTCGATATGCTGAAAGTTCGCGACCAAGACCTGTGTCAGACAGGAAGCGTACTGTATGTTCGTCAGACTTGCGGACGCTACGATGAACGTGAGTCAGAAGAACAGATCGTGGCTGAAGCACAAGGCAAAATCATGACCAAAGACCGGAATCCTTGGCTTGGAGAAGTTGGAGAAGTGGAGAGTTGAGAATTGAGAGTGAAGGTACTTGCGGCTGCGAAGGCCGACACTTGCGGCTCTGTCAGCCAACACTTGCACAAGTGAACGGTAACGAAGCCGCAAGAATAAAACTCTCAATTCTCAACTTCTTCAAGGTCTCCCCAAATATTCAAAAATCAGGCCGACTTGCTTAGATGTAAAAATCTGCTGAGTCGATCTATAACCTGTTGCCTGCAAAGCAGAATACAACGCTTCATTAAAACGTATCCAGCGAGACAAACGGTTGAGCGCGGAACGCTCTCCTATTTCGGGTGCATAAGCACGCGCCAATTCACTCTTGGAGTAAGGACGCACCGGCCATTCTTCAATGGCAGCATCCGCCCCCTGATCACTCACATTTTTCTTCATTTTCCGATAACTTTTTAGATTCTTTATATGCTATAAAAGTACTAAAAAGTCACCAGATAACACTTATACTGAAGCAGGTTTATCACCGCTCAATGTCACTCATTTTCACACCTCTCAGAGGTTGTATCTTTGACTTGTCGGAAAGAAGAAAAAGTCCTTCCCCGGCAAAAGTTTAATTTTTAATTATTAATTTTTAATTCATCGCTTATGCCACTGAATTACAGTATTGCAATGCTCAAGAATCCTCAGAAGCAGGACGAAGAGCCCAAGGCTTATGCCAAGTCACAAATCACCGGAGAACTGACTCTGAAAGAGTTGGGACAGCAGGTAGCAAGCCAGACCACCGTTAGTAGAGCGGACGTAGCCGCCGTAATCATCTCCACTGTGGAGAATATGATTGGAGGCCTGAGAGCCGGCAAACAGGTGGACTTCGGAGACCTGGGAAAATTCCGGTTACAAATCAACAGTCGTGCGGCAGACACAGCCGAAAAATTCACGGCTGCCAATATTACCGGAGTAAACATCCAATTTGTTCCCGGAGAAGACCTGAAGGACATCTTTGCCGGAATGAGTTTCTCACCCGTACCTACACGTGCAGCAACACGTGCATTGCTCAAAGCTCAGAAGGCAGGGCAGACCACCGTAGATATTTCCGGTTCTTCAAACTCAGGCGGAAAACCTGATGGTGGTGGCGACACCGACGGTGACGGAGGTATTGAAGACGATCCGCTGGGATAGAATATAAAGGCGCAGCCTTTAGAAATTAAAAATGAAAGAATTAATAATGAAAGGCTGCGCTGCCAATCACTTATAACTAATAACTAAATAACAATTCGCATGGAAAAAAAATCAAAATCAACCTGGAGTGTTATCATCAAAGTTGTAATTGCCGTGGCTTCTGCTCTGGCAGGAGTACTCGGCCTTAATGCCTGCATGGCATAAAGGTATGAAAGCAGGCAGTTTCTATCAAAACTATCGGGAGGTACACCTCTTGGTAGTTCATTGTTCGGCAACACGCTGTGACAGACACTTCTCCGTAGAAGCTCTTCGCCGTTGTCATCTGGCAAGAGGTTTTGCAAGCATCGGTTATCATTTCTATATCACACGTGACGGTGAAGTACACATCTGCCGTCCGGTTCATCAAATCGGTGCGCACGCTACAGGATGGAATGATAAAAGCATCGGTATCTGTTACGAAGGCGGACTCAATGAGGAAGGGCAACCGACTGATACAAGGACGTATGCACAGAAATGCTCGTTGCTTGATCTACTACGACAATTGAAAACAGACTATCCACAAGCAAAAATACTGGGACATTATCAACTCAGTACATCTATTCATAAAGCATGTCCGTGCTTTGATGCAAAGAGTGAGTATCAAGAATTATAATCAAACGTCCCATTCTGAATTTAATAGAGTCCCACTGCAGAGAAGCATGATGGGACTCTACTTTACTATATCCAATTATGCCCCAACTTCCTCAAAAGGATAAGGATTCTCCTTGATATACTGTAACTCCTCAATAATCTCAACTTGCTCCAATGTCAATCGGGAAGTCTCCCAACTTGAAATTATAGCATGCGCTTCCTCAGCCAACTTCTCATCGTATACTTCACCATAACAATAAGTCAAAAGACGGACTTTCAAAAGCGAAGGCTTTAGTGTGGGAAGCACTGCAAAACTACGATCCAGCACCTTCTGAATATATTCCTGTTTATGCCCATTATCATACATGGTGGCATTGAAAGCCACTAAAAGCCCCAGACAAAGTTCGGCTTCAGCTTCAGGAGTAGAACCATGCTTTCCATACGAGTTCAGGGCCGATTCATAAACATCACGATTCAGACGGGTGAAATCATCGACATAAATCGGACGGTCATCCTGCCCCAGAGTGAGAAGACTGTGAGCCAGGGAAAATAAGGATGAAACTTGATCACTCATATATTTAATTAAGATTTATAATTTATGATTTATAACACTGAAATCAGTCAGTTATAGGCTCTACCAGCGAAGAGTGGATAAAGGTTGTGGCAACAGCCATGACTCCTTCAATATTCACAACTACGCGACGGTCGCGACGAATACGAACGAACTCACCCACAGCTCCTTCGAAAACACCGCCTATAACGCGCACTTTCTGACCTTTTATCAGTTGAAGTTCGGCCGGTTCCACATAAACAATCGACTCCTCATAGGTACCGGCAACAAGAATAAAACTACGCATCTGACTGTCGGGAATAACAATAGGAAGATGTTGCTCGCGATCCATAATATAGCGCATGGGGATATTCATACCGGCTTTATCTTTTAAAGCATCAATACGCTTACGGGTAGAGCGGATGAAAACAAGATTGTGCACAGCAGGAACAAGCCTACGAATGCGACGACCCTTTTTCACGATATAATCGCGACGCATGGGTATGAAATTCTCAATCTTTTCCTCGTCGAGAAAAGCTTTCAAAGCTAACTCACGGCTATAAGTGACTCGCACTGCAAACCAGTGAAGATGTGGAGAATGTGAAGTGATGTTCACGTCAGAATATTCTTTGGGGACACCGGAGTAGTGAAATACTTACCGATTAATTTATGTAATGCAGTTATTTTTAAGAAGTTATATTGCATTCATATTATTTCAAAGCGTTCCGCCATCACGGTCAAAAAGCAGTGAAACAGTTATGTGAAAAAGCTATTAACGAAGAGATTAAGGGGACTAAAATGTCTTTTAATCGTTCGTTTAATGTGCACCATTTTGAGCACAAAAAACAGATATCAGAAACTATAAAAAGGAGAAGATATTAAATATGTTAATAATCAATGATATGTTTTTGATTATCAATAACATGCCAACATAAATATCTTTTTAAATAAATATTTTTATTAAACATCTTGTTCATCTCAAAAATACCCTTTATCTTTGTGCACATTAAACGAACGTTTTTTATTCACCCTCCATTTAAAGCCAGAAATCATTACTAATCAACTACTTACAGCATATAAAACAGTTCATTCCATTCAGTCAATATCATTCTTGAATAAGAATTGGTAAATATTCAAATATGACTTTTATTACAGCTATAAATTTATTCCACTGATTTGCAATAATAAAAAGGCTATTTCGCTGTATTCTAAAAAAAGTCTATACTTTTGTAAGCAGGTATCAAGAATTAGATAATATGACAAAATTAAAAGTTCAAAATACAGAGATAACGATTCTGACCAACAATGAACAGGACTATATATCTCTTACAGACATGGCTCGTAGCCAAATGCAAGAACACATTATATTTAGATGGCTCAGTCTCAAAAGCACGCTTGAATATATAGGTGAATGGGAAATGCTATACAATCCCAATTTTAATTGTACCGAATTCGGTACAATTAAAAATATGGCAGGCAGCAATAACTTCGTTTTATCCGTCAAGACATAGATAGAACGTACAGGATCTATGGGTATGACTGCCAAGATGTGGCGAAAGCAACATCCCGACCTCAAAGGGAATATTCGCGACTATGCTTCCATCAACGAATTGATTTGCCTCTCGAATATGGAAAACCTCAATGCTGTATTCATCGACCAAGGTATTCCACAGGGTGAACGACTGATAAAACTCAATCAAATTGCCATTCAACAGATGAAGGTATTGGGGGGTGACGGTAATAGAGAATTATTAAAGTAGACACTTTTAAAGGAACTTAGCAGTATATATTTCATTTCAAATCATATAATAAAACCCCTCACCCCCCGTTATTTAGTAAAAACCAGATAACGGCATGAAATTAAAAGCCCTGCGCCTCATATATCTATTCCCTATATTCTTCCTGTTGTCCTTCAACGCTTGTGACGACATGGACGATTATTCGTCCGACCCGAAACATACACTTTGTTTCTCGCAGGATACGCTACGCATGGATACCGTTCTCACTGGTATTCCTACATCCACCCGTCAACTGAAAGTATACAACCCGAATAAGAAAGCATTGTTAATATCTTCCATAGTCCTTGCCGATGCCGGGAAATCCGGTTTTCGTATCAATGTGGATGGCATAAAGGGAAATCAATTCTCCGATATAGAAATTGCAGGAGAAGACAGCCTGTATATTTTTGTAGAAGCGACCCTGCCTCAGCAAGACAATGCCGACATCAGATTAATAAAAGACTCCATTCTTTTTCAACTGAATGGCATCCGGCAAGAAGTAAAGCTGCAGGCATATGCACAAGATGCTTTTACTTTCCGGGGAAAAGTAATTGAAAAAGATACACTGATTACATCCCAACGTCCGATACTGATTTATGACAGTATCAGCGTTGCCCCTGATGCACACTTAACCCTCACAGCAGGCACCCGTCTGTATTTCCACGGCAAGGCAGGAATGCAGGTACACGGACGCCTGTCAGTAGAAGGTACCCTTTCCGCTCCGGTTGTTTTCCGGGGAGATCGTACAGACCGGATGTTTCCCTATCTTCCTTATGACCGATTACCGGGACAATGGGGAGGCTTACGTTTTTACAAAACCAGCTATGAAAATCATCTGGTTTATGCGGATATTCACGGTGGTAGTTTCGGCATTCGTTGCGATTCTTCGATGACAGACCGCAGGAAGTTGACATTGGAATCCTCTCTCATACGACAAATATCGGGCAATGGACTGGAGTTGACGTCGTGTCAGGTAGTGGTAGGAAACAGTGAGATCAGTAATGCGGGAGAAAACTGCGTCAGCCTGTTAGGGGGAGATTATACATTTACCCACTGTACACTGGCAAATTACTTTAGTTGGAATGTACGGAAAGGAGCGGCATTGCAAGTCCGGAATGAACTGGATGATACTGCATATCCGCTTTCATCGGCTATTTTCCGTAATTGCATTATTGCAGGTTCGGGCACGGACGAAATTAACGGAGGACGCTCTAAAAATGAGAATATAGCTTTCAATTATTACTTCTCACACTGCCTCATCAACTCGATAGAAGAAGAGAATGACAAGATAGTCAATGTTATCTGGGAGAAGGATGATAATTTCATGCTGATGGATAGCCATACACAGGAATACAATTTTAATCTTGGTGAAAAATCCAAAGCTATTAATTGGGGAAGAAAAGAAGATGCCAGCGCCTACCCTATTGACAGAAATGGACACTCCCGCCTACAGGATGCAGCACCGGATGCGGGATGTTATGAATCTATGATCTTGCCATCATACTAAAAACGGTTCTCAATGAACATTAAACTATATATTACTTTTTCATTTCTGTTCACTCCTTTTTTCTTCCTTTGCGGACAAACGAAAAAGGACACCCTCTCTTTTCGTGTTGTCAGTTATAACGTTGAAAACTTATTCGACTGCCGCCACGATACGCTAAAAAACGACTATGAATTTCTGCCCGACGCAGTACGCCACTGGAATTATACGAAATATAAAAAGAAGCTGGATAACATAGCCCGCACCATCACAGCCGCAGGCGGTTGGACTCCACCTGCACTTGTTGCCCTCTGTGAAGTGGAAAACGACAGTGTATTACGCGACCTGACCCGGCGCTCGGTTCTTCGGGAAGCCGGATACCGCTATGTAATGACCAACTCACCCGACCAGCGGGGTATTGATGTGGCATTGCTTTACCAACGGGACTGTTTCAAACTGATTTCCTATCAGGGAATCTCCATACCTCATATATCCGGTAAAAAGAAATTTCGCCCTACACGAGATATACTACACGTTTGCGGGATGTTATTAAATCACGATACACTGGATGTTTTTGTAGTTCATCTTCCGTCCCGTTCAGGAGGTGCCAAAGAAAGCGAGCCTTACCGCCTACATGCTGCCCGGCAATTGAAAGCTGCGGCAGACAGCGTTTACCTTCATCGGTATCATCCGCAAATTCTTATCATGGGAGACTTTAACGATTATCCCGATAATGCATCGGTCAGCAAAATAGTCTCAGCGGAAACACCACCTCAAGACAAAAATAGTTTGCAGCTACAAAGATTCTATCACTTGCTTGCCCGTAAGGCCGCTACACAAAAAAACTTCGGCAGTTATAAATATCAGGGCGAATGGGGATTACTGGATCATATCATCGTCTCCGGCACGCTTCTCCAGCCGGATGCAGACTTTTGCACCAGTGAAAGTAAAGCCGATATCTTTCGTCCTTCTTTCCTATTGACGGATGATAAAAAGTATGGCGGTGTGCAGCCATTCCGCACTTACTACGGAATGAAGTACCAGAACGGTTACAGCGATCACCTGCCTGTATGGGCAGATTTCCGGCTCATTTATTAATCCGAATACTGATACAATTTCAAATCAAACTTCTGTACCATTACCAGCAAATGATCGAATATATCGGACTGAATGCGCTCATATTCTTTCCATACCTTGTTCCGGGAAAAGAAATAGACCTGAATAGGAACTCCATAAGTTGTCATTTCCTTCTGACTGATAATCAAGTCCAGATCCTGATTTACAACAGGTAGGCTACAAAGATAGCGTTCGATGTAAATGCGGTAAAGTTGTGCATTGGTAGGCACCTCTCCTTCCGCCGGCTGATAGTCCGCCATCAAAGGAACTTCCTTGCGAATGGTGTCCAACATCTCAGGAGTACAAAACTTCAATGTGGTCATGTCCAGATAGATATTCTTATCCACACGACGGCCACCACTCTCCTGCATGCCGCGCCAGTTCTGAAAGGAACCGTTCACTAAGGTATAAGGTGGAATGGTAGAAATTGTGTTATCCCAGTTCTGTATCTTCACGGTGTTGAGGGTAATCTCTTTCACAATACCATTGGCAGATCCGTTGGGTAAAGCAATCCAGTCGCCGATACGCAGCATTTCATTGGCAGAGAGTTGCACTCCGGCCACAAATCCCAAAATACTATCTTTAAATACCAACATCAATACTGCTGCCGAAGCACCCAATCCGGCAAAAAGGGTTGCGGGAGATTTATCGATAAGAATAGATATGGCAATGATAGCAGCCACAAAGAACAGCAGTACCTGCAATACCTGGACAAACCCTTTCATCGGGTGATTCTTACTATTGTCTTTTTGATTATGAAAATCCAGAAAAACCAGTAATAGTCCGTTCAGCGCAAAGGCTAATGCAGCTACAATGTACACGGCACACACCTTCTGAGCCAAGCCTAACAACTCTACTCCATGCACAAAAGTATGGGGCAACAGGAAATAAATCAGAATGCCCGGCAAGGTATGTATCAGGTGAGGAACGACCTTCCTCTTCATTAATAAGGTATTCCAACGATGGGGTGAACGATTTGTATAATGCTTCATACCGCCCACAAATATTGCTTGGAATAGATAGTCTAATCCTACAGCTATAGCAATAATCAATATGGCGATGATAGTTTCATCAAATGTATTCGCAAATTTGGGATCTACTCCCCAACCTACAAGGGTTTTATTCATCCACCCTCCTAATGTCGTCATATATTCCTCCGATTTTAGTTGCTTATAAAGATAATAACAGATAAAGGGGGCAGGTTGTTTAATGAAACTTTTTCCGAAAACTTTCTTTCCGTGTCAGTGCTCTCCATCAACCCGCGGGATTACCGTATCCGGATTGAACGTGCCGAAGCCATCTACCGCCAAGCAAAGGTAGAGTACGAACGTATCAGTGCGGTCAATAAACTGGAAGATACCCGATAGAAAACTGCGCGCCACTTTCCCCATAACCGGAAGAAAGTGGCGCGAAATACTTTAAATATACAAATTACAGAATTCTAATATCCCTCATTCTGTGACATATACCTATTCATATCCAGTTCTCTCTGAGGAATTGGAAATTTCAATCTCCAAGCAGGTACATCCAAGAATTTTTCAGCAATTCCATTACGTTTCAAAAAAGCAAAATAGGTACCTGTACCTTTCAACTGCGACTGCCACGTATTTGCTAAACGTTCCATAAAGCCATCACCTGATTTTGCAGCAGACAACTTTTCTGACGAATATGCCGGAGAACCGATATTAGCTACTATTACCTTGTTCAAATATTCCTCAGCCTGCGCAGAATTGCCTAAACGGAATTCACACTCTGCTAAATTCAGCAAGACTTCTGTATAACTAAAACAAATATTGGCTACCATATCATTTTGATTGCCAGAGGATGCCTGGAATGCAGGTAGTTGATAAACCAAATCTCCCAATTGATACCTACCACTATTTATCACTTCTGCCAACATAGACTTTGCCTTACTCCAATCCTCTTGCTCCATATAAATACGCGCCAGCAGTAAAGAAGGTAAATCACGGGAAGGAAAGAAACAATCATTTACCGTAGTCTGTGCCACCTTTTCCCCAGGTAAATAGTCACGTGAGCGCAATAATGGCTCTACAAACAATTTCAATAATTCCGCTTTTAAAGTTGCAGGCATGCCTGTGTATGAATCTGTTTGAAGCTTATTTATATACACTGCCTTTCCCCATAAATTTACCATTTCATAATATAACAAGAAGCGGTGCATTTCCATCAAGGCTACGACAGCTGTGCTATCAGAAGAAGTTATGTCATCATTTACAGCATTCTCCAACCCCATATTTATTATCAAGCTCCTGTTTATCGTAG
Source organism: Bacteroides intestinalis (assembly GCF_003464595.1). Lineage (GTDB taxonomy): Bacteria > Bacteroidota > Bacteroidia > Bacteroidales > Bacteroidaceae > Bacteroides > Bacteroides intestinalis_A. Next base: position 211,759 of record NZ_QRZF01000008.1, on the reverse strand, counting down.
TATAACAAGCATCCCATGCATTTGATACATACGAATTATAAGGATTTAAAGTATGATTGATAAAATCTAAATATCTATTATAGCCTTGTTCCTTTTCGGACTGGCGGGAATAAAGTTCTTCGAGTGTACACATCTGTTGCAAAGCTTGATAGGAAAAAGTACAGATACTTGTAAACATTGCCGCACCATTTTCGGCCAATTGTAACTGAACCACTTTGGTCGGATCAGGATCCTGCCGAATAATCAGTTGCGCCTCTTTATTTTCATACTCACCATAAACCTTTACTGCTACAGAAGTAGCTTTCGCACTCACTGCCGGATCTACTTTAACTTCCAGATATTGGCCATCAGCCGACAGAGTTGCCTGATAAGGAATTCCCGGCTTATTTTTATACTCAAACAAATCCTTACTCCAAATAGAATCATCCGTCATATCATTGCTTGGTTCATCTCCAAGCTCCCCTTCCGGCCATAATAACTTCCATTTACTCATTTTCACAGCCACATTGGCTTCTATCTTGATGCGATAAGTCCCACCTGCCATAGGCACGTCCAACTCCGACTCTTCCAGTTTCACCGTAGTCGGTTTCCCGGCCTGCCATATCTTCAGCGTATCACAGTCTTTCCCATTCTTACTTTTAATCAATACTCTTCCGCGACGAGGTGAGAAGTTCTCATTTTTAGCAGCTTTCAGATAAACTTTGCGAAGTTGCAAACCACGCGCTGCGGCACTTTCCGTAATCCACTGACAAGTATCTGCAGGACGTATCTCTACATCTACATTAGCATTTACATCTATAGCAATAATGGTATCATTGGGAGTTTTAAGTTCGATATTCTTATTATCAATCACAACAGCATCCTTCTGTGCCTGTATCACAGTCAAAGTATCGGCTATTGCAGTATTTTCTTTATTATAGAAGATTATTTTTGCCCGACGACTTTCATTCGTCTCATTAGGGCTGATTGTATAATAAATGGTATGACTGGACATTCCACGATTCATGATCGCTTCTTTAATCCAGTCTGCATCGGGCATCTGAATGCCATATGTGCAATTACTACGCAACTCTACTTTAATAGTCTCTCCCCGGTCGCCAACAGGATACTCATTTTCATTCAACAGTATGATGTCGCCACCATGTTGGTATACTTTTACCGGCTTTGTCAGTTTACCATCAGTGATGTATATTGTTCCTTCACGTTTATCCCGTTCCCCATTTGCCTCTATCTTGAAACGAATGATAGAAGTACTCAGCCCACGAGTAGTAGAAGGTGCAAGCTTTATCCAATTTTGGCAATCGTCTGCAATTACCGCTTTGTATTCCACATTCGCTTTGACCTCTATATCTATAGTTCCTCCCTCCTGTTTCACTTCCATGCGTTCGCTCGACACAAGCAGAGCATCTGTCTGTTTCTGCGAAATCATTAATGTCTTTTTTACCTTACCGGCATTGATAGTAATGGCAACACTACGTTCGTCATAAGTCTCATTTTTATCGACACTAATGGAAACATCAGCTTTCTCTCCGGCTTTTCCACTGGTAGGATAAATCCGATACCACTTTTCACCATTACGAGTTTCTGCAGCAGTAATGCTCCAGTCCTCCGTAGTTGTGAACTCTAAAGACTGAGTATCTGCATCTTTTGTAAAGTTCAGTCCTTTCTCAAACAGCGCCTCCGTTTCAGGGGGCAACGAAATAGTAGTTTGGTCTTCTACAGCATCATCACTGCAAGCAGCCAGAAATACCAGACAGATAAATAACTGCCATGTGTTCTTCATAAACAATCTCATTTTCATATATTATTTAGTGTTCTATATAAGTTTGCTCTCATTCATCTATATAGCCCGACAAAAGTATACAAAGAAATCTGCAAAAGAAGTAAAATTCAAAAATAATTCTCACTGCGCAAAAACATTGCGCACCTCTATACAAATCTTTGCATCATCAACTTAAAAACATTAGAGTCTGTATAGATACCATTGTACATTCTGCATAAGGATAAAACAACAGTCAGTGAAGAAAGGGTCTGCTTTCAAAGTATAGCTGAACTTTTAACACAACAAACAGCCATTGTTTCAATTTATTGGCGTATATTTGAAAATTACACTTATAGACTAACTAAAAAATTAAAGGTATGACACAAATTAAAGAACTACTAAGAATCGGGCTATTTGTTATTATAGTACTTTGCGGCGCTTCAGCATGTAGCAACGATGATGGTGATGATGAACTCGCAAAGGATTACAAATTAAAAGAAGTAGCATGGATTATGCAAGATGATGAAATTAAAATCATTAAGCAAACGATACCAGGTTTCTTTACTGATAATAACACTGATGAAGAAATGAAAGTAACAGTCAAGCCAACAGCAGAAGTAAAACAATCTTCATGCTTCTACACAGATGATACAAAGTTGTTTCAACTTTTAGCCCAAACCCCTTATGATATTTATGTCCCAGATGGTTCTACTCTCCTCCCATCAGACCATTTTTCATATATAAATAGTGGCCCTAAAACACTCTTTTCGTTGGAGGAACAATATATTCCCCTTATGGTAGAAATAACTCATGAATCGACTATACCTCCTCATCACAGACTGATTTACAATCACGTCATTAGTTTGCGAGAAGTAAATGCTACTTACCGCGCCTGCTTCACAGAAATTAATACTGGTGAAGAGTTGCAAATCACAGGAAAGTGGACAGGCAAATTCTTTATACAAAATGAGGGAGAAACATTGTTAGAAGAAATAAAGTAAACAATAAACTACTTATCTTTCAATACATACCCTTTCTTCATCAACGATTCTATCTTCACCGAAGAGTCGTTACGAAGTGCCTTGCGCAAATAAGTAATCTGTACATTCAGCGCCAGAGAGTTTGCATAAGAGGCACTGCTCCAGACTGTATTCAACAACAAGTCACGGTCCACAGACAAATTAAGGTTCTTCGCCAACAAACGGAGAATCTCTGCCTGACGGGAAGTTATAAGCACTTTATTATTTCCCGTTCGTATTTCATTGGTACTGTAATTGAAGACAGATTGGCCGAAATGATAAGTCTCCTCCTCCACCGTATCGGAAAGCTGTGAAGCGAAACGTTCACGAATACGGGCTATAAGTTCTTCCGGATAAAACGGTTTGGCAAGATAATCATTCGCACGGAGCTGGAAACCTTGCAGACGGTCGGCCTTATCACTACGGTCGGAAAGGAAGAATATGAGTACATGCTTATCCGTCTCGCGAATACGTTCGGCAACTTCAAAGCCATTGTGACCGGGCATATTAATGTCGAGTAACACCAAATCTGGTTTCACAAGAGGAAATTGCTCGATAGCAATGCTTCCGTTCCCGGCATAAGTTACCTCGTAACCTTCTTTTTCAAGAAAGCGCTTCAGCAGCATTGAGTATTTCAAATCATCGTCGGCAAAAAGTATCTTCAAAGGTTTCATCTTATTGAGGTATATTAATTTCTATTGTCGTTCCCTTACCCGCCTGACTATTTAAAGAGATAGTCCCATGGTGTGCCTCTACCAGCAATTTTACATAACTCAGACCCAGACCGATACCCGGTAATGAGCGATCAGGAAGATTACTGCCCCGGTAGAATTTATCGAATACACGATTCTGTTCGGAAACCGGAATACCGATACCATCATCGGATACCCGTATTACCAACTGATGATCCTGCAAAAGACAATCTACAACGACGTGCACAGAAGTACCTGAATACTTCACAGCATTCTCTATCAGATTACTGATGATGTTGGAAACGTGTACTGGATCTGCCGTCACCAAAGTCTCCGTACTGAAATGTGTCTCAATAGAAACATCTTTATCCTCTGGAATATGATAAAGGCGGACAAGCTTTTCCAGGCTCGCTTTTATATCGAACGTACGAACGGAAAGTTGTGTATGTTCATCATCGGCACGCGTCATATCGCGCAACTTCGAGAGATAAGCCGACAGATTATCCAGTTCGGACATAGAATCATGGATCACTTCGTCCATTGCTTTCTCATCCGTTCGCAAAGACTTGTCATTCAGGAAAGCAATACACATTTTCAGAGCCTGTACAGGCCGTTTCAATTCATGTATCATGGTGTTTACAAAGCTTTTTCGCAATTCGTCAATCCGGCGTTGCTTCAGGATGGTTTTTATCTGAAACAGCAGGCAAAGCCCCAATAGGAAAATCAGACAGATACTGCCGGATAACTGCCACCCCATACGCACAAGTACTGCATGAGGCGAAACCTTCACAGTAACAAGAAGCAACTGATGTTTCAGGGGATTATAGGGATAGCTTACTTCGATATACGGATTGAACAAAGTGCCTTGCCGCTTCAGTTCGGCATTCCACTGGTAAGTGGAATCTTCAGAAACTACCAGATGCGTAGTAAACCTTTGTTCGTCCAAACGTATGGCAAGCAAGGAATCAAATTGCTGCAATGCAAAAGGTATATCCAACTCCAAACGATAAAGATTAATAATGGAGTTCAAGTTCGGAGCATCTTTATCGGACATATTGATCTTGAATGAATCCTTCACAATGATCCGTTCTTCCGGCAAAAGGGTGTCTAACGCCAATGCCCATTCCCTGCGCTTTGCCTCTTTCTCTTTAGCATCCGTACTGGCAGAATCCTGCTGTTCTATTTTGAGGGTTTCTATATTCACCTGTCCCACGCTCTCCAGCTCCCGTCCTTTCAGAACCCCTAAAATTAATTCGTCGATAGTGGTCCGTGCTTCCAAATCAATAGATTTACTTAGTTGATAGAAAAACATATTGCTGCTACTAAGTACCTTCTTGGGCTGGGGAGCACGGATAGAGTCATACTGTTGGGTGGTCTGCAAGATGCGATCATAGATATCATTGATCTGTTCATCATTCATGTACTCGTATTGGTTACGTAGCCAGTAAGCCTGTCCGCATGTAATGAGCAGCATCGCTACAATGGAGAATATCCAAACTATCTTAATCCGTCGTTCCATAATTATTCCTCTTTTTAAGGCCTTTTTCAAAAGGACCTTCATTTGGTACCGGCAAAGGTAGAAGTTAGCTTGCAAATATAAGTACGTGCGAGGCAGATATTATATGCTGCGTAATATTTCAGTAATAACTTTCGCCCTCTTCTGAAGCAAAATCCGCATAGTTTTGCAGTACAATAATCGCTGGAAGCAGCATGTCAAACCTCTAAAAAAGTAAAAACTATGAGTGCAAGAATTATTTTCCTCAATCTGTGTCTCGCCATGTTATGCGCATCACAAGCAAAGGCACAAATTATTGTTTCTGATGGAACGAAAATACAGAATGATACCATCGGCGACGCACAACTCCTTGTGCAATATGAAACGCGCTGCATCATCAATCCGGAGAAACCGGAAAATGTTACGGAAGAAACCATGATGCTGGAAGTAGGCAAAAATCTCTCCAAGTTCTACAGTTACACCAAGTATGTATGCGACTCCATACTGGCAGTGGATTTCGCTAACAAAGCCTCACAGGAAACCATCAATGAACACTTGAAGCAATATGGGCAAAGCAAATTGGGTGAACGTACCTTCAAAGGCTACCCCACTGGAAAAGTAACGACCCTCGATGAAGTGGCAGGCATGACGCGCCTGCGTTGCGAAGAAGCGGAAGAACGTCCACAATGGAAGATACTGGCAGAAAACGATAGTGTCCTCTCCTACCTTTGCAGCAAAGCCGAATGTCAATTCAAAGGCCGGACATGGACGGCATGGTTTACAGCAGAAATCCCCGTCAGCGAAGGTCCCTGGAAGCTTTGTGGACTACCTGGACTGATACTGAAAGCGGAAGACAGTGAAGGGCATTATTCATTTACCGCTGCCGGTATGGAACAGTGCCATACATACAGGCCGATACTCTTCGACGGAAAGAAGCATGAACCGATGAACCGCAAAGCATACAACAAAGTGCACGAACGTTATTATGCCGACCCGGTAGGATTTATCACCGGAAGCATGCCTAATGTCACTGTTAAAGTAAGCGATGAACAGGGTAATGCAACCAAGAATCCGAAGAATGTTCCGTATAACCCGTTGGAACGGTAATATTTTTCCACACCCGTAATCGTTCGTGAAATCTGTCGCATGCTGAATGCATTTCAGTCCTATACTGAACCCTATTCAGTCGTATAGTGAATACCATTCAGTCGTATACTTAAATGGCCTCTTTTTTACGCGTTGATAATCAATAAATTACAAAGGCATCGTAATCGTACATAAATTACAACAATCCTCGGTTGCCAAATAATCAATTATTGCAGTGTATGAATAAAAAACTTATTATTCTATTTTTTCTGTTTCTCTTTAGTTTCTTGTCGTCTACCTACGCCCAGACATTGAGCGGCAAAATAACAGATGCAGAAACCAATCAACCGCTGGAAGCAGTCATGATCAGTGTATTACGCGGAAATACAACGATAGACTATGCACTAACCGATGCCAAAGGGCAATTTTCTTTGCCGTGGAAACATAGCGGGACACTGCAACTCAATATTTCTTTATTAGGTTATAAGAGAGAAATGCGAAATATCAATGCGGCAGGAACCCTGAATCTCAGCCTACAAGCGGAAGCTATTGTGCTGAAAGAAGTACAGATACGTCCGGGGCGCATCAATACTCGGAAAGATACGGTAAGATATGATCTGGCACAGTTTGCTTCCTCTAAAGATGTGCATATCAAGGATGTATTGAAGAAACTTCCGGGCGTGGATGTCGATGAAAATGGACAAGTTAAGTACAAAGGGAAAGCCATCGACCACTACTTTGTAGAGGGAATGGACGTCACAGGCGGACGCTACAACCAGATCAACAATAATCTGAATGCCAAAGCTGTGAAAACGGCTGAAATCATGGAAAACTATCAGTCCGTAAAGGCTCTGAAAGGAAAGATCAACTCTGAAGAAGTGGCACTGAACCTGAAACTCGATCCGAAAGCGCGGGATCAATGGATAGCTAACACTACACTGGGCGCCGGATGGAGCGATGACAATGATAAACTCTTATGGGAAGGAGGGCTGAATGCCCTTCAACTGGGCAAAGGTAAGCAGAGTGTCTATAATTACAAGACAAATAACAATGGCAAGGACCTCAGCGACGAACAGACAATATTGACAGGAAGCGGTTGGCAGGAAGTGCCACTTTCCGGTTTTCTATCACAGCCGGGCATCAGTGCACCGTTGGATAAAAAACGCTTATTGTTTAATGAGACGCACACCCTGAATGGCAACCGGATGTACAAATGGAATGAAGATCGCAGTTTACGTATGCAAGCCGGATACACCCATGACGTGATCCGGCAACAACGGGGAAATACGCAAATCTATTATCAGCCAACGGATACCATACAAATAGATGAAACTTATCATTATCGCCTGAGAAGTGATGCCGCCAATCTGGAACTTCGTTATGAAGATAACAGCAATCGCAACTATATATCCAACCGCTTCACAATGGATGGAGAAATAAACCATGGACGTTCGGAAGAACTCGGACAAACTCTACGAACTTCCCGGCTAAGTGCGGGAAATTATTTCAATCTCATCCGGAACCGGGAAAATAGTACCTGGGAATTCCGCTCGGCAACACAGTATGCTTATCAGCCCGCATCTTTATTACTTGAAGAAGGAAAAAGCAAATTCAATCAGCACAGCTTCTATACTGATAATAGTGCGGCATATCTGCGCAAGTACAACGGTTTTACCCAGCAATACAAAGCAGGAATACAAGGGGAACGGGCTACAATGGAGTATATTCCGCTGACACAACCTGATGACTTCAACGCCTCTAACCTGTCATTGTATTTCAACCCCTATTTCCAGTTGCAACGAGGTAAATGGCTGGCTACACTTTCGCTACCCCTAAAAGCCCAGCGATACTTCTCACAACAACGTTCATTCCTGTTCTTCAATCCGTCCACGTACTTGCGTTACAAACTGGATTATCATTGGACGTTCTCTCTCTATGGCAGTCTGAAACGTTCGGCAGGAGATTTCTCCGACCTATATCCGGGACTTTACCAAACCGACTACCGCACCTGGCGAAGCGGTAACGGCCTTTTTCCAACAAGCACTACGCAGACTTATAATCTTTATGGTGAATATAAAAATACCGTGCAGGAATTCTTTGTCACAGCCTCGCTGACCTACAGTCGCAGTAACCGGAATACCCTCTTTGAGCAAAGTGTTTCTGAAAATGCAATTGTCTACACCCGACGTGAGCTGCCGAATCACAGCGATAGTTGGAACCTCAGCAGTACCTTGTCCAAAGGCATATACGACTGGCATCTGAAAACCTCTCTTACCCTGCTGCTCAGTCGTAGCAACGGGGAGCAACTTACGCGCCTGACTGATAGCGACCAACAAAGTCTTTTGCAAACTTACCGTTATGATTATCTGAAAGCAGAACCTAAGATTATATGGTCGCCCGCAGATCTCTTCGAAGCAGAATATCATGCGACATTGGGGTATGGTGGTAGCAAGATAGGAAGCGATACCCGCCTCAGCCCACTGCTGGACTTTGTACAACGGCTACACCTCACATTCAGCATCGGACAAGTGGACCTGCGCCTTTCCGGCGAACATTACCGGAATGATTTAGGAGAGCATACGCATCTCAACACAGTGTTTGCAGATGCATCCCTTATCTATAAAAGAAAAAAATGGAGATTGGAAGCAAGTCTCAACAATCTCTTCAACAAGAAGGAGTATGCTTACACGACGTATTCAGCCACACAAAGTTATACTTCGCGACTGAATATACGCTCGAGGGAAGCCATGGTAACGGTAAATTATCAGTTTTAATCTATAATACCATTACCGTGGAATAGATGAGTATCCCCAATATTGTTAATCCTCCAACCAATATCGGAGCATAAATATGGGGAATTTTCTTCATGGTCTTATATCCACTGACTTTCAGGAAGAGGCGATATACAATGTATGCTGCAATCAACCCGATAAGCGCACCTGCCAAAAGGTCACCCGGATAATGTACTCCCAGGTAAATGCGCGAATAGCAAGTTAGCAGTGCCCATCCCATTATAAACACAGTGAGCCATCGCTTACGGAAAAGGAACCAGATAAAGAATGCCAGCCCGAAAGTATTGGCAGCATGACAAGAGGGAAAACCATAACGCCCACCCCGATAACCATTTACGATGTGTACCATATCGGATATCGGATTTTCCAGATTAGCCGGGCGAAGACGCTCCACATAAGGGCGTATCAATGTTGCACCTGTCTGGTCGGCAATGGTAATGACGAGTGCTAACCCAATCATACAGAACAAAGTCACTTTCCAGTGGAAATTGCGCAGCATGACATACCAGATAGCAGCATACATAGGAACCCAAATCCATTTACCACTATATGCACTCATAAAATAATCAAAGAACGGACTGTGCATCCGGTTGATGGAAAGGAATATATCAGTATCAATATCGACTACCTGATTCAAAATGTCTAATAGCATCATCTTGTTTTATCTTTTAGCAATGTCATCATACAATTTCTGTAAATAAGCCTTGCCCGGCAGCAAGTTCTCTCCTTTCGCAGTGCCTTCATCTACTGCTACAGCATCTGCTTCACAGTTAAATATCAGCAGGTTTTCCGGTGTTACCATACCGAAAAGGTCCGGAACTGCAAAAAAAGCAAAGTGAGGAGAAGCAGGATTCAGCATGTCTTTGCTGAATACAAACTTCTGATGAGGCAAGGATAATTGTGCCAACAGAGTAGCAGCAATATCATGTTGTGAACCGTACACATCAATACGTCTTGGTTCGCTAATTGCACCGCCAACCAATAACAGAGGTATCTGATAGCGGTCTACCGACTGATTATTCAATTGTTCGGGATATGCCCCCAGATGGTCGGGCACAAATACTATTACCGTATTCTTCCACTGCGGCAATTCACGGAAACGCTTCACAAAGTCACCTACACAACTATCAGTATAGGCAAAAGCATTCAAACGATCATTCGCCAGACGACGATAGGGAACCTCAAAAGGTTCGTGGCTGCTGGAGGTCTGCAATACCCGGTAGAACGGACGGGCATTATCTGCCGTAGCCGTATCCGCCGCTTCAGCCTTTATATCTTCCAACAGACGATTGAAAACAAGATGATCGTGTGCCCCCCATTTACTCAAACGCTCTGATACGGAGAAGTCCTGATCTGAAACAATACCTTCAAAACCGGAAGACATCAGGTAAGAACGCATATTCGTAAAGTCGGCATCACCCCCATAATAATATTTGGTACGGTATCCGGCATCACGCAGGCTACCTGCAATAGCAGGAAGATTCTGGGTCTTGCGGGGGTACTTCATAATACTGGTGGTAGGCTGTGCAGGATAACCGCTCAGAATGGATACCAATCCACGGTCTGTACGGAAGCTATTGGCAAAAAAGTTCGTAAAGAGAACTCCTTCGCTTGCCAGGCTATCCATCTGTACGGCAATATCCGGCTCGCCACCCAGAGTAGTCATCAACTTGGACGAGAAACTCTCCAGTATGACGAAAATAACATTCGGACGTTCTGTTTTGAATAAAGCTGTACGCAAAGTATCAGGAACTACCGCAGTACTATCCAGTACCTGCGGATCTACCAGCTTCTTCATCAGTTCATCTGCCTGTGCCGCTTCCATAAAACGGTATTGTTTACTGAAATCTTTTTGCTTGGAAAGAGATTCCATCAAGCTGAACGCCGGATTGATAGCCGCATGATTCAGTCGCTGGTTAGAACTGAAATAGGCTTTACCGGTATTCATTGTAGAAACGGTGAATCCACCGCGGATAGGAATAAAAAGCAGGGCAGTCAGTAACAACATGACACCCGATACGGACAGGCGGCGATAAGGTAACTTCAGTCCCTTCCAAATACCTCTCTGTACCCAAAGGAAAATGACGTAAAGTAAGGATGCATATACGATCATGGCTACTATTCCACCTATCATCTGCCATATATTCATACTTGCAAATGCATCTTTAGGAGAAGAGAAGAAATAGAAGAGCGGCGTGGCATCCAGACGGAAACCCCAATACTCATATAAACCTAAATCAACAATGAAAATGACAGCGAGTAAAATAGCAATGAAGAAATAATAACCATTCCAGATACTGCGGAGCGTCTTGGAAAGTGTCCAGGCGGACGCAATAAAAAGTAATCCGGGGATAGCCGTTAGATATCCGGCCAGTGAGAGGTCAAGGGGTAAACCATTCCAGATAACCAGGAAGGGATCTGTCCAGGAAGTACCTGCATACAAAGAACTGTAGTAAAGTATAAATAACGGTTTCTGCAATATAAAGATACAGACGAAAAGGATGTACGTCTTTATCAATCCTATAAGCCTTTCTTTCATCAGCTTTTTCTTGTTTTATATTTATATTGAGCGCAAAAATAGTTGTTTTATTCTATTTTTCGCGAATAATGTTCAAGAAAACCGTGAAAGAAAGGCTTATAAGAGTATTTTTATTATCCGTTTACACGTTTATAGTCTTCCAGGAACTTTTTCAGTCCGGAATCCGTCAATGGATGATTAAGCAGGCCTTTAATGGCAGACAATGGACAAGTTGCTACATCGGCACCTACTTCAATGCATTGCATAATGTGTGCTGTATGACGAATAGAAGCCGCAAGAACTTGTGTGGTATAGCCGTAATACCGATACATCTCCACAATCTTACCTACCAGTGCAATACCATCCTCACAGATATCGTCCAGACGTCCCACAAACGGAGATACATAAGTAGCTCCCGCTTTGGCAGCCAGTAAAGCTTGTCCTACAGAAAATACCAATGTACAATTGGTACGGATACCTTTGGAAGTGAAATATTTGATAGCCTTGATACCATCTGCAATACAGGGAACTTTTACTACGATATGCGGGTTGAGTGCAGCAAGCTCTTCGCCTTCCTTAATCATACCTTCATACTCCGTAGCAATAACCTCGGCACTGACATCACCTTGTACGATGTTGCAGATTTCCACATAATGTTTCCGCTGATTATCTACTCCTTTGATGCCCTCTTTCGCCATAAGCGAAGGGTTGGTGGTTACTCCATCGAGAACGCCCATATCATAGGCTTCCTTGATCTGGTCTAAATTTGCAGTGTCAATAAAGAATTTCATGGCATAAACTGTTTATTGTGATTAAAATATAAAGCGACATAAAATGAAATATCAAAATATGAAGCATATATAATTAAAAACAGATAGTTTAGTTAAATGTTTTCAGTTTATACCGTTTTATCCCAATAAAGAGGAAAACAGGGTAATAAGCCAATAAACCCCGGCTGCCAGAAGGCCACTCACCGGAATAGTCAACACCCAGGCAGTCATCAGGCTTTTCGTTACCCCCCAACGTACAGCAGAAAGCCGTTTAGTAGCGCCTACCCCAATAATAGCTCCGGTAATTGTATGTGTAGTGCTAACCGGAATCTTTAAAAACTCCGTAAGATACAAGGTAAAGGCACCAGCCGTTTCCGCAACAACACCTTCCAGAGGTGTCACCTTGGTTATCCGGGTACCCATTGTCTTCACAATCTTCCATCCACCGGACATCGTGCCAAGCGAAATAGCAGTAAAGCAGGAAAAAGCGACCCAATCCGGCAAATCCTCAATACTGTTTATGCCCATACCCAGCCCTTCTGAATGAGCAGCTATCATAGCTGCTGCTATAATACCCATTACCTTCTGTGAATCATTCAGGCCGTGCCCTATACTGAACATTGCCGAAGACACCAGCTGTAATTTCTTAAACCAGACCTCAGCCGTATGGGGATGTGCACGTCGGCAAGCATATAAAACCAATAAGGTAAATCCGAAAGCAACAATCATTCCTATCAAAGGAGCCAGAAAAATAAAAGCTGCGATTTTCAGAATGATATTGAGTTGAATGGCATCGAAACCGTGGGCCATAATGGCAGCTCCTGCGAATCCGCCGATAAGGGTATGCGAAGAAGATGAAGGAATGCCTCTCCACCAGGTAAACAGATTCCATGCAATGGCAGCAATCACTCCCGATAAAATAATCGGTAGTGTGATATACTGTTCCAGCACAGTCTTAGACACTGTGTTGGCTATACCGAAACCTCCAATCAGATACTTGGCAATAAAGAATGCAACAAAATTAAAAAAAGCTGCCCATATTACTGCCTGAAAAGGAGTAAGAACTTTGGTTGATACAATAGTAGCTATTGAATTTGCTGCATCGTGGAAGCCATTGATATAATCGAATATCAGAGCCAGTACAATAATTATCACTAATAATTCCATGTTCTCAGCTTCTTCTATGCGTATTTTATAATCAAATTCTTTAATATCTTACCCACCTGCTCTGCCACATCGGTCGTTTTTTCCAGTTCATGCATGATCTCTTTAATCTTTATGAGTTCAATGCAATCTTTTTCTTCTTCAAAAAGTTTCGTGATAAAGAGCTCATATACATCGTCCGCCTGATTTTCTATATCATGTAGCTTATTGCAGTATCCACGTAATGCCGCCGGTTTTTTGCGAAAAGTTTCCAATTCATCCATTGCTTTACCAATGCAAACAGCCTCTTGCTGAATCAAAAGACTAAGTTCCTTTCCACTATCAGAGATCGGACGGGGATTATAAATATGAATACGTTTGGCACAGCTATTTATTCCATCTATAACATCATCCATAGTTGATGCCAAGGCATGAATATCTTCACGATCAAAAGGAGTAATAAAAGTGGTTCCAAGTTCGTCAAGGATTAAGTGGGTTAATTTGTCTCCTTCACGTTCCAGGTCTTTTATTCTTTTATAATAATCAGCTCTCTCTTCCGGCGTATCATGTTGCAGACTTTCAACTAAAAGAGCCGATGATGCAGCCAGAATCTCAGACAATTGTTTCAACAAAGGAAAGAATTTAGGTTCTTTGGGAGTAAACCTACTAAAAAAGGAATTTTTCATAAGAATAAATGTATCTAATTATTTCTGTTTCTTTGATTTCATTTTTGCTCGTACCACTTCTATTATGGCAGGTAATATAGAAATTACTATAATTGCTACAATCAGCAATTTAAGATTTTCTTGCACCACCGGAAGGTCTCCGAAGAAATACCCGGCATAACAGAAAAGCGCTACCCAGGCAGCTCCCCCTATCAAATTGTACACCATGAAATAGTAATAATGCATCTTCCCCATTCCAGCTACAAATGGAGCAAAAGTGCGCACAATGGGAACAAACCTTGCTATAATTATAGTCTTACCACCATATTTTTTATAAAATTCATGTGTCTTATCCAAATGACTTTGCTTGAATATTCTGGAATTGGGATTATTAAACAGCTTACGCCCAAAGAGATGCCCTATCATATAGTTACAGGAATCTCCCAACACAGCAGCGAAAAACAAGATAAGAACAAGGATATTTACTTCAAGCGGTGTTCCAGGTAACGAAGCTATAGCTCCCGCCACAAAAAGTAATGAATCTCCCGGAAGAAAAGGCGTAACCACCAACCCTGTTTCACAAAAAATGATTATGAACAATATTACATAGGTCCAGGTATGATATTCCTGCACAATAGCTATCATATATTGATCAATGTGGAGAATAAAATCTAATATAAATTCCATTACATATTGATTATTAACAATAAAGTATATACATATTCCACAACATAAAAATAGCTCTCCCGCTACTCCTTATGACAGAAATATATATGAATTGATATAATTAATGAAAATATAAAGCACAGAATGCCTTATAAGAGAAAGAAGATTTAAATAATAATACGCCTTAAAGCATAGATATAATATCTACTGGAATATTGAGTAAGAGAAAGATGATATGGAAAAGAAAACTTCTTTTCTTCAGGAAGTAAAACTTTTATAGATTTAACAATCTTGGCTACAACAGAAAATGCATTGAATCTCAGGACTTGTGAAGAAGGAATATTACTACGTGAAACAGATGTTGTTATACTGCCAATAGCCTTACTTGCATATTCCCCTCCATAAACAATCTTTTTACATCGCTCTGCATTCGCATTGGATAAGTTGCATTCCGGTCTACTCTGTTGCAATTCTGTTACACGAAGTTCTTTGTACTCCTTCATATCATTGGATACAGACTCGAATCCCGATACAAGGAATACACTTAACAATATGCAAAATAAAAATATATACTTCGCCATAACGGCTGCAAATATAAAAAGTATTTTTCAGAGATGAATCATTTTAGCCCTTTATCTTGCAAACTGATTTTATTCTTTTCCGGGCAATGCATACAAAAAGAGCGGATCGTCATACATATAACACAACTGATATAATATCTTCCCATCTGATATCACCCTGCCCCAATGATCAAGTTTATAACGCGCTACCGGATTACCACCCCAATCATATTGTTCCACAAAGATATATCCGTCACCTTTACCGTTTTCACGCGATACCTGAAGTGGAGTACGTCCGCTATAAGTCAGAAAGAAGTAATCGTCAGTAGCAGATATTCCCCAATAATAAGTCACATTATCCGGACCTAATGTAAGTACATCATTCTTGGCATCCACACCATCAACATCAAAAGTAATATCCCGTACAGTTTGGGCAGATGTATCCATTACCAGGATTTTACGAAAATATTTATAAGCATATACCATCCTATTACCGGAAGGAGAGACAATAAAATCACCGATATACGGACTCCAGGAACGATGTTTCTTACTAAAAGCAAGATTATATATTTGTTCCGCCTGCAAACTGTCTCCCTGATAAACAGTACGGATTATAGCCTTTCCTCTCGGCACATTATCAGCATAATAGAAAGTATCCCGTGAAACTGCACATACCTGCCGGTCTGAATAAGAAGAACCTTTGATCGATTTAAAGGTAAAAGGAAAAGGTTTCAATACCCCCGTCGTATCAGTTTCAAATAGTTGCATAGTACCCGTCTCATAAACATATGTACCGGGAGCAGACACACCAGAAGATACCAAATGAGGAAAGTTAAATTCATTAGGTCCATTTCCTCCTATTCCGAAAGAAGTGATATAACGAAAATCCGGTAAGCGGTACCAGTGGAAGAAACAGTTCAGACCTTCGTCTGCCGGTTTCACTACTTCAACCGTTCCATCCGGGCGACGGGTATAGGACATGGCCGGACGATTCTGCAAAAGGAAATATCCATCTTTAATCAGCATCTCCGGTTCTGACATTTTGAAAATGGGACCTTCCTCATCCAGTATCTGATGAGTAGCTGCCAATTCTATTAGTTCTCCGAAGTCCTCATCTTTTAATGTCACACTTCCAGCCACCAGAGGAGCATCTTGTATTATTTTTGGAGTTTCTACAACAATCGTATCGTTCGCCTCTTGTTGCTTCTGCTCCGCCCGCGACTTGCAGGCAGAGAGAAACAATAGAGACAGCAATATAATGTAAAGTAAGTGTTTCATTTATTATTTCAACTTAGCGTACAGAATATAATTATTATCATTCTCATGAATACTATCTGCCAGTTTCTGCATATGTTCCCGGTCGGCAGCAGGAATATCTTTAACACTTTCCAGGTATTTTTCCAATGTTTCTTTCAAAGCCACAGGTTCCATATTAGCTGTATAATATCCATTTGAACAACTGTACGAAAACCAGGGAATAGGCATATTCCCCAGATAGTCATTCTCTACTTTATAGAAAGCACCTTTCAAAGATTCTTTGTCCATGATAAAATCAGCTGGCACATCTGTTGTAAAATGATTTTCATCCAACTGTTTTTCTACAGATGTACTTCCCAGAAAATGACGTGGCAATTCCTTGTAATCATGAATAGGAATTTCTTTCTTAGCAAAATCCATAGTGAAACGAGGATTCAAACGTCCGTTGGCATAATGATAAAGACTGTCCGGACGACGTTCCCAAAATACAAAAAGAGAAACATCAAAGTCTGCACCATTTTTATTGCTATACACTTCATTGCTAAAGTCCGGTTTTATAGCTAAATGGCGTGAACGTATCGTATCTTGTATTTCTCCATTGAACTTCTGAGTCCATGCCACATACGGCAAATATTCAAAAGGCAGAAGGAATACAGACAACAAAGAATCTTTCGTATTTGCTTTAAAGACACCTTTCGGCACCAGACCGGGCAATGGAATACTCTGTACAGCCTGTCCTTTCAAATCATAAGCCAACAAAGATTTAGCATTCCACGGAAGTAAATAGATACGCCCGCCAGCCTCATCAATCTGGGCATCATAAATCAACTGATACTCACCGGGCCCCTGACCGAAAGCCCCCACATTAGCCAGAAATTTCCCTGCTTTATCGAAAAGTTTAAAAGGAGTCTGATCTTTACCCCATACCAATATATAATTATCAGAAACAATCACATTTCGTACAGGCACCAATGCTTCATCCCGATTATCCAACTTCACAATCTGCAATTCATCTGCAAAGTAACTCAATGGAAGTACCACAGTATCTTTCAATGCCGACAGATTACAAACCCAGATGGAATCTCCATTTATAACCTCCACCGAACCGGCTATCGGCTGTGTATCCAATGCTGAACTTTTCTGACTTTGACCTCCATTCGAACAGGAACTCAGCCCCCCAATAAACAACAGGCTTGCCAGCCATCCAGTACTTTTCCATTGCTTGTTTTTCATATTCTTATTTTTTATGTGAAACAATGAGACAAAGGTAGCTGTCTTAGGGAGGAGAAGCAAATTATCTTATAGACAAAACCGGCAGATCACTAAACGAATAAATCATTGATTTTAAGAATTATACATCTTTTACACCTAAAATAAGTATAGACAAAAGTTCAGAAACGGCGCAAAAAATCATCCAGAGTTTCATTGTTTTCAGTCAGCCCCAACTTATCGCGTTTCATGCGTTGCTTCTTACGACTAATCGAGGTACGACTAATACAATAGATATCTGATAAATCCTTGATGCTAACGTTAATTTTCACCAGGCAACAGAAATATATATCCTTCATACTTAATCCCGGGAACGCTTCTAATAACCTCACAGTAAATCGATCATAGCTTCCATCTACCGTTTGACGTATGTCTTCCCATTCTTCATCAGATAAAGCTATACGTCTATTTTGACTATCACTCTCTTCTTCGGAAGCCTCTTCTTCTTTCTCCAAAGAAGGGATTTTATGAAATGACTTCATTCGTCGGAAAAGTGATTCGCGAAGCATACCCTCTTTTTCACGTAGCATATTCAACTCCTCTGATTGCTGCAATAACTGCTCTGTCTGGCTCAGCCGCAGAGATTGCTCACGCCAAAGCTGCTTATACATCTGGCGTTTGCGACGCTGCCAGACAATATAACCTACCGCAAATGCTACTACAAAACAAAGCCCTAAACTCAAAAGCCAGATTTCACGCCTCTGCTTATCTATTTTCAGACGATTCAGCTCATTTTCGAGCTTAGCTTTTTCGTATTGTGTCCGATTCTCAAAACCTTCTTCTCTCCTCAACTCATTTACAAGATGCTCATTGGCAGCAAGTGCTGCATAGAAAGAACAGCTATCTTTTCCCTGCGAAGAATACAACATTTTCAACCGTCTGGATGCCTCTGCAGCAACCCATCGATTTAATGATATAGATGCTGTACGGTAATAAGTAACAGCCGAATCGTATTCATTGACACCTGCCCAAAGATTTCCTTTTGCCAAATGATAGTAAGGAACTACCTTCCTATCATTCATATTCTTCCGTATTAAATCCAATACTAACACTCCTTCCCGAAAACGTCCGGCAGCAGCATAAGCTTTGGCCACTTCCTGGCAAATAGAGCTATATTGCCATTCATCTGCCATACGACTGGCTTTCAAAAAATAGGGCACAGCCTCGTCTAACATCCCTCTTGACGAATAAATAAAGGCAATGAAACGATTCACCTGCGCTTTGTCCCCCTCACGTTTAAAAAAGTTTTCAGCCAATTGCATGTAAAACAAGACACTATCCATATTGGCGGAGCTATGAGAAGCTGCTCTTCCTTTATTAAACAGATTCAGACCAATTGCAAAAGAATCTGGCACTACCCGTGAAGGAGCAGTATCCAATGCTTTTCCCCCTCTCCCACAAGAAAGAAGGACAATTAGCATCAAAAGCAAGAGTAGCAGTTTCTTCATAGTATTGAACGATTACCGATTACGCTTCAGGAATATGCGATCTGTAATAGTAGCGGGCAACTCCCTTTCATAGTGGGTAACCATAATCATGGTTTTATCCTGCCGACGGCAAAAGGCTTCGATAATTTTCTTCACCCGGCGACGGTTATAAGTATCCAGACCATGCAAAGGCTCATCCAGTATCAGCAATTCTGGATCTTTTACGAAAGCTCGTGCCAGTAGTGCCAAGCGTTGCTCACCACTGGATAATTGCAAGAAAGGTTTGTCTTTTAAGGCAGCAATACCGAAAATATCCATCCACCATTCACAAACAGACATCTGTTCCACCTTCGGACGTTTATACAATCCAATGCTGTCATGCAGGCCGGAAGCAACAATCTCAATAGCCGGCAAATTCTTCAAATAAGCACGATGCATTTCAGGGCTGACATACCCGATGTGTTTCTTTATTTCCCAAATACTTTCACCCGTTCCCCGTTTTCTCCCGAACAGGCTGATATCACAAGCATATGATTGGGGATTATCAGCGCATACAAGACTCAATAAAGTCGATTTACCAGCCCCGTTTTCTCCACTCAATGCCCATTTTTGTCCACGCATCACCGTCCAGTCCAGTTCTTTCAAAATGGTGCGGTCGCCATAGCGGATACTGACTTTATTCAGCTTTACCACTTCGTCGGAAACATAATTGGTATTATCATATGGCAAGTCGATAATGCGTTGTTGCAAATCTTCGGGTACAGGTATATCTGCATTCCGGAATATGGTAAGGTATTGATCACGTGGCATCATCTGTCCTACTGTACGATTTGCTATTGGCAGTACTTTATCTATATATGCAGGAACATCATCCATCATAGAGAGTATCAGGATAAGTTGCACGGCAGACCGTTTAGCTAATCCTTCCAGCAAGGTATTCAGCAGCTCACGGGTTTGTGCATCCAATCCAATGAAAGGATTGTCCATGATAAGCACACGAGGAGCGGTAAGCAGTGCTTTCACTAACTGAAATTTGCGCAACTCACCGCTGGAAAGAAGAATCATCGGCTTATCCAGCATAGGTTCGATGCGAAATAATTCAAAAAGTTCTTGTTTTAAGGCCTCATCCCTAACTGCTCCCAACATATCCTTAACTAATGGTACATCATCATGGTCATGAGTATTCCAGCGTTGTTGATAATAATAATTAGCATCCGCCGAACCGTATGTATCACGGAAAGCAATGTATTTGACATTATCATAAACCGTTTGTGATGCGGAAGGAGAAAAGTCATAAGTCAGTGTCCCTTCTTTCAATGGATATTTCCCGATAAGCATATCTACCAAAAGGCTCTTTCCTGAACCGTTAGGCCCTACAATAGCAATGTGTTCGTCTGCAGGAAAAGATATGGAAACAGGTGCAGCCAATCGTACAAGCGGATTACGGGCCACCCCTCCCTTCAAAGATATAGTATATGATTGCATCATTGGAGACATATTTTGTTTTGTAATGCCACAAAGATACCAAGTTTTCCGGTTTTACTTACTCAAACAAACAGACTGTTTGTACAAATTGTCTATTTTTAAACAAGTAATATGAAAAACAATCCATAATAAAGGAAACATTTTCCAATGGAAATTTGTTTTTCTAATAAATCAACGATTAATAAACAGATCCAAAACATGGAAAAGACATTCATAAAAAAGTATTGGCCCACAATCATAGGAATAATAATCGGAGCAATAGCAGGCTATTTATATTGGCGATATGTAGGCTGTAGCACAGGTACTTGTCCGATAACCTCTTCTCCTTGGAACAGCACATTATGGGGAGCGGTTATGGGTGGCTTGTTAGGCAATATATTCCAGCCGAACAGCTTGAAGAAGAACGAACAAAACTAATAATATAAAATCATTATGGAACAAGAATTGGCAGCAAAACGTATCCCGAGGCAGGTTTATGACTTCTCCGGCATGTTCTCTTTAGCCCTCCGCCTGGTGGTAGGCTGGACTTATTTTTCAGCTTTTTGGAGACGGTTAATCCTGGAAAATAAATTAATAGAAGATGCTCCCGGATATATTGGTGAGAAATTCAACCACTTCCTACCGAATGCATTAGGTATAAAACCAATCATTGAATATCTGGTAAGTACCCCGGATGTACTTTGGTGGGCCATGGTTCTCTTTACGATTATAGAGGCTATCGTCGGCTTATTATTCATGCTGGGCTATTTCACAAGATTGGCAAGTATAGGCGTTATCGGCCTGGCTGGCGGAATCCTCTTAGGTTCCGGCTGGATTGGTTCTACTTGCCTTGACGAATGGCAGATCGGCGTATTGGGTGTTGCTGCAGGCTTTACAGTTTTCATGACAGGCGGCGGTTATTATTCCCTCGACAGGATATGGATGCCTAAAACTCCTTGGCTAAAGACACGCAAATGGTATCCTTGGATAGCATCCGGAGAATTATCTATAAAGGAAAGTATAATCAAGAAAATAGTAGTAACAGGCAGCATAGCTATTCTGGCACTTACCCTCTTCACTAATCAGGTATTTCATGGTGGAGTATGGGGCGAACTGCATAACAAATCCGTAAAACCTAAAATAGAAATTTCGGATACCGGATTCAATAATGGTCAACTAAAATTTACTCTGTCGAGGGTAGAAGGAATTGACGTCTATGGTTCTTTCTTAATCGGTATCACTTTAAAAGACCATGCAAATAACATCATACTGGAACTAAATGGTGACGAATTGGCTAATTTCCCGATGAGTGATATACATAACAAATATGTTGCTAAAGTAAAACCAGGGAAGTATAGCCTTATAATTCCATTAGGAGCCAAAGCAGAAATCAATATCGGAAAAAACATCAATGATATACCTGCCGGAACATATAAACTTGAATTAACTGATATTAGTGGAGCAACCTGGGAAGCCGATATTACTAAAAAATAATATTACCCAATATTATCAATACCCGGAATTCTTACGCATATACCCGGATAAAAAGAATTCGCCCCTGTTAGTATTATTACTTACAGAGGCGATATTCTTATAGATACTTATTCTTATTTATAAATAATAAGTGCAGATTGTGCCGGAACCAGCACTTCCGAACCATAAAGTGTACCCAGTCCATTTTCATTTATAAATCCATCCTTACATACCACTGTGTATTTGCCTTCAGGCACAACCAGCTTTGCCGGCTCTTTACGGGAATTCAGTGCCACGATAATATCTTCCCAAGCATCTCCATTAGCATTCTCCTTCAAGCGATATGCAACCAGATTATTACCCTCTACCGGAAGGAATTCCAAATGTTTGCGCACCAGTTCCGCATCTCCCATACGGAAAGCAGGATGATTTTTACGCAACTGTATCAAACCTTTATAATAAGCAAATACATCAGCATATTCAGCTTTGCGTTTCCAATCGATCGCATTGATAGAATCAGGACTCTGATAACTGTTATGTACCCCTTTCTTATCACGCATCACTTCTTCGCCCGCATAGATAAACGGTATGCCTTGTGAAGTAAATACCGCCGTCTGTGCCAGTTTATCCAACTTGACAAGTTCCTGCGGTGTAATGCCTGGAATACTCGCGTTCAGTCTGTCTACCAGACACATATCATCATGACAAGATACATAGCTGATCATCTGCGTCGGCTGTTCAGCCCATGAAGCCTTACTGTAATTCACTGAGTCATTATCCACCTGCGGATGCTTGATGGCTCCCACAATACCAAACTTAATACTCTCCTCTCCACCAGGAAGTCCGGCAAGGAAAGCGCCTTTGTGGTTGTCATTGAATGGACCACGCAGAGCATCGCGCATTTCATCGGAAAATGCAGCAATACCGGGCATCCGATACGTATTCATCTTCATAGCCAGAGAGTCCTCCGGCATCTGGGGAGCCTTAGCCGCCCAGCCTTCACCATAAATAATGATACTCGGATCAACCATCGTGGCAGCCTTACGGATTTCATTCATCGTTGTAATATCATGAATCCCCATCAAGTCAAAGCGGAATCCATCAAGATGATATTCGTTAAGCCAGTGCAACACAGACTCTACCATGTATTTCCGCATCATAGGACGGTTACTTGCCGTTTCATTACCGCAGGCAGAACCATCAGCGAAGCTACCGTCCGGCATCTGGCGATAGAAATACCCTGGTACCGTACGTTCAAAATTACTCTCAGCAGTATTAAATGTATGATTATACACTACATCCAGCACTACCCGGATGCCAGCTTTATGTAAGGCCTGCACCATTTGCTTGAATTCCTTAATACGAATAGAAGGATTATAAGGATCAGTAGAATACGATCCATCAGGTACATTATAATTCTGTGGGTCATATCCCCAATTATATTTATTTTCATCCAATTTCGTTTCATCCACCGAAGCATAGTCATAAGACGGCAGAATGTGAACATGTGTCACACCCAGTTCTTTCAAATGATCGATGCCGGTTGCCAATTTCTCAGGGCTAAGTGTACCTTCTTCCGTCAGTGCCAAGAATTTACCTTTATGCTGAATGCCCGATGAAGGATCAATAGAGAAGTCCCGGTGATGCATTTCATAGATAACAGCATCGGCCGGAGAAGCCAAAGCAGGTCGTTTATCTTGTGCCCAACCCTCAGGATCGGTAGCTTTCATATCAATGATAGCAGCACGTTTTCCATTTACCCCTACTGCTTTCGCATTGATACCCGGAGTGTCTCCCAACCATTTATCCTTGATCTTCACATTAAATGTATAGAATTTCCCGATCAAGTCATTTTCCACCTTTGCCGTCCAGGTTCCTTCCTTATCAGATACCATAGAAACAGTCTCATAAGCATGACCGCCATCACCTGCATCAAACAGCATGAGGCGTACTTCATCAGCAGTCGGCGCCCACAATGTAAAATTCGTAACTTCGGGAGTATACTCCATTTCCGTCAAGCTGCCCGAACGAACGGGATACAACTCATAAGACGCGTACTCATTCTTTGTCGGGGCACAGCTGACAACTGTCGCCGTAGCTACTCCAATCAAGGCAAGTTCATTCAGTTTCATGGTGGTTATTTTAAGTTTTAAGTATTAAATATCATATCTTATTTCTTCACTTTATCCGGATTCTTGGCTATAAAGTCTTTCCATCCGTGATATCCTTTCTCTACTGTGGGACGCCCCATTTGCAGAAAATGGCAATAAGCAGCGGCTAACCCGTCCGTAGCATCCATAAATGTAGGCATATCTTCCTTTGCAAAATGAAGCATACGTTGCAGCATATCTGCTACTTGCTCTTTGGAGGCCTGACCATTTCCTGTGATAGCCATTTTTATTTTAAGAGGGGCATATTCCGTAATAGGGATATCACGACTGAGGGCAGCAGCCATAGCAACTCCCTGAGCACGCCCCAACTTCAACATAGATTGTACATTCTTACCGAAAAAGGGAGCTTCGATAGCAAGTTCATCAGGCAGATAACTCTCGATGATACTCAACACCCTTTCGTGTATATGGCGAAGTTTAAGATAATGGTCACCGAGTTTACGCAGGTCAATGATCCCCATAGCAATCATCTCAGGCTTTGTCCCCACCACACGCAGCACTCCATATCCCATAATGGTAGTACCAGGGTCGATACCTAAAATTATCTTTTCTTTGACCGGTTGTATCACTCTATTACCTCCATCAATGTAGGAAAGCCAACCACCTTATCCTGGAATATTTTAACCAGTTCTTCGTTCAACTTCACCCCTTGCTCCATGTGCCAGCGGTGCAGAATGCCAGAGTTTTCCACTTCAAACTGAAGGGAATAGCATGTGCTCCCCTCTTCACGATGGCTTAGTACACGGACAATACGCGGCGTATGCAATGCACCGGTTTTCTCTACTTCGGGTAAATAGAATTCTTTTATCCAGATCAGGAAGTTATCTTCCTGTCCTTCTTCCACTTGATAGGTTGTATTATAGATCAGCATATTTTTTCTTTCACTTTGTTTCGCAAACATAGCAATTATTTCAGAATAATGCATTATATTTGCGCCACCAAAAAGAGAGAAAGCTCGCAAACGTTAGCGAAAGATCAAAAAGGGGGGTTAGCTCATCTGGCTAGAGCGCGACACTGGCAGTGTCGAGGTGATCGGTTCGAGTCCGATACTCTCCACAAAAATATAAAAGGGATATATCAGAAAATATGATATATCCCTTTTATCATTTTATTCTATTTCCTCACCTATCTTTTATGAATCCGCAACACCGTAAATGAGTAAGCCGGCATTTCATACTGAAAATTTTCATCTATTTGCATAGTCCCTGATACCGGACATACCTCCCTATCCTGCGGTTTGCCAACCAATACAGTCTTAGTGACCGTAGTATTCCAATCATTTTGTAAAGGCAACTTCACTGATGTCTTTACGCTTACCGGAAGCATATTCACTAACTTCAAAATGAGATCACCATTAGTACCTTCACGTACCACAGACACGCCAATACGTTTTTTCACAGCACCCTGTACATTATCCAACGAAACACTTGAAGCTATATATTCATTCCCGGAATTCTGTCCATACATCTGCTGGACATAATAACTCACGGTAGGTTTTACTTCTGAATTATTAAAATAGATCAGATCAGGGCTCCACTGAATATGTTTTTCGTTTGCCAATAGAGGAGCATAAGAAGTCATTGAAACGATATCACCATTGCGTTCAATAGCTGTCAGATACAGAGCCTCAGACAATGCGGTTTCCATATTACAAACACGACCACGGGCGTGAGCCGCATATTCCCCAAGATATACTTTGGATTTAGTCCGGTCATAATGATCATAATAATCCTGATTATTAACCAGCCAACCGGGTGTGACATAATAATGCTCGTCTACCATAGGGACTCCCAATTCCGTAGCCAATGCCCATCCTTCATCATAATCCGTGCCCTCAAAGAAAGGGCCTACTGTTCCGACAACAATTATTTCCGGATATTTTTCCTTAATTGCATTAAAGATCATAGTGAAACGTTCCTTAAATACACCACTTATCACATCTTCGTTACCAATACCGATATACTTTAGGTTGAAAGGCTCCGGATGCCCGGCTTCCGCCCGTTTCTTTCCCCACACAGTTTTCTTCGCATCGCCATTGGCATATTCTATCAGATCTAGAATATCCTGGATATATGCCCCCATCTCTTCCAACGGAATTCCACACTGCTGTCCATAGCTGCTAATCTCATCAGTGGAATGGCAACTGGGAGTACGGGAATTCTGGCAAGGTACACCGGCTGCAAGTACCGGGAGCGGTTCCGCCCCTATATCTTCACAAAATAAGAAATATTCAAAATAACCCAAACCACGTGTTTGGTGATATCCCCAAGTATTCCGTTTGGGTTTACGTGATTCAAGTGAACCGATGGATCCCTTCCAGTCATATATATTATCAATGCCATCACCATGTGCCACACACCCACCGGGAAAACGTACAAAACGTGGATGAAGATCGGCAAGTGTCTGTGCTAAATCTATCCGTAAACCGTTTTTGCGTCCCTTAAAAGTATTTTGTGGAAATAGAGAAACTATATCCACCGCGTATTTACCTATTGATTGAGGACTAATGGCTAACCATGCATCTGCAACATCGGCTGATGCAGTAAGCACTGCATGCTTTTTCTTCCAATCGTTTCCAGATACAGTTATCATAGCCTGAGCTATTTCTTTACCCTCTTTTGTAACCAAAGCCACTTTAATTTTTCCTTTTTTCCCATCAAGCATCTTTCCAAACAGAGAGAAATCATACTTTTCTCCTTTTTTCACCATGATGCCGTCAAAACCGGAATTCAAAAGGGTCACTCCCTGTTCCTGTACTTCAAGTACCGCATAATGCGGATTATTAGGATGAACCGGACTGTCTGTCTCTATAGATAAAGGAACATTACTTCCCTTTAAGCTCCAGGAATGTGTGGCATTCCAACCCTCCTTGTCGCATTCATCGGGTGTATATTCAAAATCACGATTTTGCACCAACTCCGCATATAAACCTCCATCCGCCGCATAATTAATATCTTCAAAAAAGATGCCGATCAGATGTTCACTGATAGCTTTCGACTCATCTGCATTAATCTGGATGGTAGCAGTCACAGGATTCAAATCAGCAAAGCGAACAGTATCTTGTTCTGCACTTTCTTCACTTAACATCTGCTGATAACTCTTATATCCGGTATAACGAAGTAACTGTTCAACTAAAGAATAAGAAACTTTCTGTACCCAGCCACTGAGATTGCTTCCATCTATCACAAGTTGCTTCTGTATAGTCTTCTCTACATTCTGCAACTCATACCGAGTAAGTTCTTCTGTCTTAAAATGACTCTGATATCCCCATTTCAATAAATCAGGCGAATCAGCATATGCCATTGCTTTACCACTTGAAGTCAACGTCCAGATACAACGCCATGTTCCATCTGTTTTGTTTTGCATCAAATGAGGATTAAACATCTTCTTTTGCATTCCCCATGGACCAAAATCACACTTGATGAATTCAAAGCCACTGGCAATGCTTACCCATGAACCACTATCATGGCTCCAAGCCAACTTTAGTCCACTACTGCCATCGGCAGAAGCATAAGAAAAGAGATAAACAGAATCAGGAATATTCACCACCCTATCCGTTCCGGCCCTCACAGGAAGAGCCATTATCCCCAATAAGCATATATATAGAAATCTTATTAATTTATTCATAACATTCAATTTATATATCAGATATTATTTACGACCATAAGTGTTTAACAAAGCTTCTTTTTCTTTTTGAGTTATACTGATGATGGAACCGTGCCGTATCTTCTCAGGAAACTCTACTTTATCATTATAATAAGGATAACTCTCATTCGTTATTCTCGTCCAGTCCTTGAAGTCAGGCGATGTCCAAAGCCCGAAACCAGAGCTTCTCCCAAAATAATCCCACACAACGGCATAACCACTTCCATCATAAAACGAAAAAGCAAATGGTCCCTCCACATTTTCCGAAGTTAATTCATACGGATTCGTATAAGGCCCCTGTGCATGGGCAGATGTAGCAACCCATATACCGTTATTTCTATAAATCAGATGATAGGTATCTCCTACTTTTATAATATTCGCATCGAGTATGCCTGTTCCATCAAGGCTATACAGCACTTTAGGCTTCGAATAGTTGATAAAATCTTTTGTAGTGGCATAATAAATGGCTGCTGTATTCCAGTCATCATTCAACTCCGCTGTCCAATGAACAAAATAAATATCATTCTCTTCATCATAAGCAAACTCAGGAGCCCATGTTTTGGTAGCCCCCTCTGGAGCTACATCTACAAGACGCTCGTTCTCCCAATTAATAAGGTCTTTGGAATCCCATACCGTAAAGGGATGGTTTTTCCAAGACACAGTAGCCACTAAATGATAAATTCCACTTCTATCTCGTATAATCATCGGGTCACGGAGTAGTTGATCATCATACGAAGCTGCTAATACAGGCTTTTTATCATTCAATACCCGAAAGATAAATCCATTTTCAGCTAATGCATAATACATGTGTTTATCATCATCTCCTTTCATATAAGCAGCCAAATAAGCGACTTGAGGATTATCAACGTTATCCTGTCGCTGCTTACACGAAGAGAAAGCAACGAGGAAAAATACCATTACCCAAACAAAAACTTTTCTATTCATAAGATTATTATTACCAGACAATTATTTATTGAATCCCGGTTGACCTTTTATGATAATACCTATCAAAAAACATTCATTATAAAAAAATACGGTCAACCGGGATATTATTAAAATAGCATAGTTTAGTTAGTATAGCCCGGATTCTGTTCAAGAATACCGCCAGCCTCTGTTATAGCAGTTTGTGGAATAGGGAATAACACACGGTAATCCTGTGCATTCGTGCCACGTTCACGTGCCCGGCTGATATAAACTCCGTGACGTATCAGGTCTTGCCGACGCTGACCTTCGCAATAAAGCTCGTGACCACGTTCTTCCAACAGGAAGTTGCGGAAAGCATCTTTATTGGCAAGCGCTGAAGCCGGAATTTCAATCCCTGCACGATCAGTTGTTTGCTTTACGGCATTGACGGCGTTCTGGGTAGGTCCATTCAGCTCATTTTCCGCTTCAGCATACGACAATAATACTTCTGCAAAACGAATCACCGGATGTGCTTTCTGAATACCATAATTATCAAACTGCGTATCTGTAAATTTAATAGGAATAGCCCCTCTCATTGTACTACGATTCTTATGAGAACCGTCAATAGCATCAAATTCGCATAGTATAGTATTCTTACGTATATCCTTATCCTCAAAAGTATCATAAAACTCCCAACGCATACAGTATGCCTGCCAGCCCGGCTTGAAAGAATCTTCCCCCCCTCGTATGTAAGATTTTCCCAAATGATTATAACCCCGCTTAAAGTCACTGGGCAATATCTCCGTCACATAAAAATTATCAGAAGCTAAATTGGCAGGAATAGACCAGATATGCTCAGAAGTCCGGTCAACGTTGAATACATCTTCATAATTGGACATTAACGAAAAGCCCATACTCATAAGTTTTTCCGCATCCGCTTTTGCTTTAGCCCATTGTTTCTGGTGCATATAAAGTTTCATACGAATACCGTAAGCAATAGATTTAGACATTCTGCCCCAGTTATCTGCATCAGCATTATACTTTTCAGGAAATGAAGTCGTTTCAAGTGCTTCGTTCAGATCTTTTTCTATATAACCTACATAAGTATCCAATGAAGGACGAGGTTCAATCGTATTATCCATTAACTTTTCCGGATCAAGTTTAACATTTACCGGACCAAACCAATCTAACAATGTATACATATAAAATGCTCTCAAAGTTTTAGTCTCTGCAATAAAACGATTACGTATATCTTCCGTCGCACCACTGCTTTTACTGATCTGATCGATTATATCTGTTGCCCGCGCCACAAAACGGATAATATTATATGTGTTGGTCAGAGCACCGCCAGTAGACGGACCTACATTAAATTCATCATATACATTGCTACTATATGCACAAACCATATCTGTAGTAATCATCCCCGAAGGATAATATGCAGCCAGGTCAGCATTGAACAATGCATTATACCAGCCTCCGGTACCGCCGTCACCATACCCCCAGTTAGTGGTGCAAGGAAGATAAATACCTGTGACTGCCGCATCCATATCTCCTTCAGTTTTAAAGAAATTCGATGGAGACATATCCGTAAAGTTTTTGGTTTCAAGCAAATCGTCACATGAAGTGAATAGTGAACATCCCAGAAAAGCACTTAGGATTGTTGTAAGAAATATCTTTTTCATAATGTTGTTTTTTCGTTTTGAAGATTAGAAATTCAAATTAAAGCCAAAGGACAGGGACAAAGCCTGCGGATATGGATTATCCGTACCAAGTTCAGGATCGAAACCTTTATATCCCGTAAAGGTGGCAACGTTCTGGGCATCTATAAAGAAACGGGCACCCTGAATAAACTTACTGGCAGTAAAAACAGATTTAGGTAACGAATATCCCAACGTAACATTTTTCAGCTTCACATAACTACCGTTCATCAGATAGAAGTCATTAGTGCCGGTAGGATTAGAGCTATCATACGGATTCGTTGCAATTCCCGGCATCCAACCTGTCCCATTTTGGCTATTCCACACTTCATTCAAAACAGCTATGTATGTATTTCCAGGAGCACTGCCACTATTTCCAAGAGCGGAAGCGTCGGGAAGCTGTCCACGTGATTTCTTGTTTCCGAATGATCCATAGAAATAGAAGTTAAGGTCAAATCCTTTGTAACTGAGTGTATTGCCCAGACCGGCAAACCAACGGGGTCTCTTATTACCCAATTTCACTACATCTTTAGAGTCCAGTACATTATCTCCATTCACATCCACATATTTAATATTGCCTACATTCGCATTTGGCATATAACTTGGAATATCCTCTTTAGAAGTAATGATTCCATCTGTTTTCCATCCGTAAATAGCATCCAATTCATCCTTTTCACCAATATAATCGGCCAATGCAACCTCAGGGTTACGTTTTACCCAACTTGCCTTAAAATAGGACAGGTTAAAGATTGTTTCCCATTGCAGATACTTGGAAGTAAGATTATTACTATGTAATGAGAATTCAAAACCCTGACTTTTCGTTTCACCAATATTGGCAGCCACACGTCCAACAGCATTATTCGATGGTAACTGTTGATAATCCAATAAATCTTTCACCCCGCGATGGAAAAATTCAATAGAACCATTGATACGCTGATTGAATAATCCGTAATCAATACCAATATTCAAAGTATAATTCGTCTCCCACTTCAAATCGGGATTTGCAATTTGTGTCAAAGCCAAACCTGTACGAACGGTATTGCCTATCAAATAATTATAACCGGACTGGTAAAGAGAGATAGAATTCACCCCTAATACATTTTCATTACCCACAGCCCCATATCCTACGCGTAGTTTCAAATCACTGAACACAGTTTTATCCTTCATGAAGGCCTCTTCATTGATACGCCATGCCAATGACACACTTGGGAAAATTCCCCACTTATTATTTTCTGCAAAATAGCTTGAACCATCCCGACGTGCAGTAAAAGTAACAATATAACGATCCATCAGCGAATAATTCAAACGAACGAATTGCGACAGCTTGATGCGCTCATTCTTCCATGAGCGAAGGCTTTCCCTCTCTTTATCCGAAGCTATCCCCACGTTATTGTAACCAAAAGCATCTGTAAAGAAATCAAAGGCGGCAAGACCAAAACCATCATCCGCAGTCTTGTAATAACCGGCGCCTAAAACTGCCGATATACGATGGATATCCGAGAATGTCTTATTATAATTCAGGAAAGCCTCAGCACTTAAGTTCATCACTTTTGCATTTCCCAGATATGCAAAACCTTTATCCAGTGCTGTTTGATTAGACTTAACCGGAATATAGAATTTACGGACACTGGACTGACTATCATAACCACCAACACCACGCAAAGACATTCCATCAAATAACTTCAATTCAAAAGTAGGTGCTATAAAAATACGCTCCGTCGTAGTTTTATCTTCCACTTCATTAAAAGAAGCCGGATTGTTGATGATCTTATTGTAAGAGCGGGTATAGTTTCCATTTTCATCTTTAACAGGAATATCCGGTGCATAACGGAATGCATTGACCAACATATTATCTCCCTTACCAGCATCTCCTACAGAAGTACTATGAGCGGTAATATTAGAATAACTCATCTTAATGCCGGCTTTGAATATCTTACTGAATTCCTGATCCAGATTCATGCGGATGCTATGACGAGCCATATCCGATTGCTTCAACATACCTACATTATCATAAAAATTGTAAGAGAAATAGTATTTCGTTTTCTCGGTGCCACCATTTACCGACACGTTTTGATCGACAATATATCCCGTACGGCTTACTTCATCCAGCCAGTCTGTCTCAGCCGTATAACCGTCTACATTCTCAAAGATCGGAGTGTATCCATTCCAATCAACAGCGTTATCGCCATATACCCCCATCTTATTATTGTACAGGTAATATTCTTTTGTCCAAAAGTTAGTTTGTTCACGAAAATCATGTGCTCCAAGCACTTTCGGATAATCTTTCTTTAACTGCGCCGTTACCACACTACGATATTCCACTTTTGGTTTACCACTTTTACCACTTTTGGTTGTAATCAGGACAACACCATTCGCCGCAGAAGCACCATAAATGGCAGCAGCTGATGCATCTTTCAGTACTTCAATGCTTTCAATATCACTCGGATTGATACTATTCAACGGATCACGATCCACCCCCGTTTTATAGTCAATACCGGATATACCAGGATCAGCTGTCGAGTTGTTTTGCAGAGGCACCCCATCTATTACATACAACGGTGCATTACTTCCATTCGGAGATACCGAACCACGGATATTGATAGCAATTCCGGCACCCGGCTGAGCCGAAGTCTGGATAGCACTCATACCGGTGACTTTACCTTGCAACATCTGGCTTACGCTGGATGAACTGACAGTGTTCAGTTCTTCGGCTTTCACAGAAGCAATGGCTCCGGTAATATCTTTCTTCCTCGATGTACCATAACCAATTACTACTACTTCATCTAACGTCTCACTGTCCTCACGGAGTATCACTTTAAGTGGCCTGCCAGCCTGTGCAGTGACTTCCTGCTTTTGATATCCTATATAAGAGAAAACCAATACATCCCCCGCTTTTACACTGAGTGTAAACTGACCTTCAATATCAGTAATAGCTCCTGTCGATGTACCTTTAACAGATACATTTACACCGATTAACGGTTCTTCATTGGCATCCACTACCGTACCTTTTACAGTAATCAATTGTTGAGTGACAGATAATACCTCGTTAGAAGTTGCATACATGCCGATGAATCCTGTCTGTAGGATTCCGGCCATACATAAGGCAAAAATTCTGTGTTTTTTCATTTCATGATAGATTTTTAATTAATAAAACTTGATGCTGCAAATGTAAGGGCCCACCTAAAACATCCTAAAACGATATCAGACAAAACACCACTAATTATCGGACACGATGAGAAGATAATGAAACTTTAAGGACACAAAATGGACAATAGGGATGCATCATGCTGACAATCAATACATAACAAAAAGAAGCCGGGCCACATTTTATTGTAGTCCGGCAAAGCATAATTAAAAAAACAGGTGTTATTATCTGACTATTTCTTCCATATATGCTTTCGGTGTCTTACCGTATCTCTCCGAAAAACACTTCGCAAAATAAGATGCAGATGAAAAACCTACCATGTACATGACTTCATTTACTGTAAACTTCTTCTGGCTAAGCAGCATTGCAGCTTTCTTCAACCGGATGGATTTTATATAATCAACCGCAGTATTCCCCGTCAGTAATTTCAATTTCCGATAAATCTGCTTTTCATTCAATCCTGAAAGTTCAGCCAACTTCTGAACATTCAATGCCGGATCTTCCATATGTTCCTCTATAAGTTTTGTAACACTTGCCAAGAATTTCTCATCCGGAGTCTCTGTCATTTTCATTTCTTCCTGCGATGAATCTTCCTTTTGCGATTGATAAGCTTTCCTCACCAGCAGATCTTTATTGGCGACTATCTGGTTGATTCTTGCTATCAAGTGTTCTATCTCAAACGGTTTTGCCAGAAAAGCATCTACCCCCAGTTTATAAGCGTCCAGTTCAGTCTGCTTATTGTCTTTTGCAGTAAGCAGTATAATAGGAATAGTAGCAGTTGTCAAATTACGCTTCAGCAATCGACTCATTTCGATGCCATCCATAACAGGCATCATAATATCCGCCACAATAATATCGGGCAATAGTTGCATTGCAGTTTCCAGACCGGAATTTCCATTGTGAACAACTGTACACTGCATGCCTTTCAGATTATCCGCTATAAACCGGGCGATTTCTATATTATCTTCCACAATCAATACCCGCAAGCCTCGTTCGTCTGTCAGATTGGTAGCAAAAGAAAGCCTCTTCACATCTTCCGTTCCGAGAGCAGGCAATAACAGAGTAAAAGTAGTCCCCTTACCGATTTCCGATTCTACTTGAACCTCACCATAATGTTGTGTCACATATTTCTTTACCATTGAAAGTCCGATACCCGAACCATCTTTATTAACTTCCCGGCTTTGCCTGGATTGATAAAAACGATCAAAAATATAAGGCAAATCTTCTTGAGAAATTCCCAAACCTGTATCAGAAACACTTAACTTCAACAACATTTTTTGAGAATCCGATTGCTGTATTTCCATTGTTATGCATATTCTCCCTCCTGCCTCTGTGAATTTATAAGCATTCGACAACAGATTATTCAGAATAGATTCCAGCTTCAAAGGATCAGCCTCTATATAAATGGATGCAGCATGAGATTCAAATTCAAGGGAAATTCCTTTAGTATCACATGCTTCCCGATAAGTGGACGCAACACTCTGCACAAACTCAACAGCTTCCAAATAGGATAATATCGAAGGAGAAGAATCTGAAAAATCCTCTTTAAAATTAACAATCTGAACCACCATAGAATTCAGTTTCATCGTGTTTTCCTGTATAGTTTGCAGCAATGCTTTCGACTGGCTATTCCTGGTAGTGCTCAGAAGTTTATTAATAGGACCCAATATCAGACTAAGAGGCGTTTTCAGTTCATGCGACATATTAGTAAGGAATTCCATTTTCATTTGCGATAATGCCAATGTCTTCTGTTTGTCCATTTCTGTAATATGAAGCTTTGTTTTCACCCTATAGTAGTTAATACCTGCAATGAATAATACTATGATTACAGCAACAACAAGCAGACGAAACCAAACTGTATAATACCAAGGTGCCTGCACTATGATATCCAACGTCCTGATGCTCTCGATATGATGAGATTGGGCAACTTGTTTGCCTATCTCCAAATGATAAGTGCCATATCCCAAATACGAATATTCAACCAACGAATGATATGGATTCAATGCCTTCCATGATTCATCGAGTTCCTTTATCCTATAAAAATATCCGGACTGACGTTCATTCTCCCGTAGTAATTTCCCGATAGAGAAGCGAAAAGCCACACTATTCTCTTCCGGATACAAATTCAATTGCTTGCAATAGGAGATGTCTTTATCCAGCAAGAAACGCCCATTCACTTCCCGTCGGGGAGAAATGGCTTCTCCATTGACGTATATTTCTGAAATGATAGCAGCCGGCTCAATACTACGTTCATTCTTCAGACACTCATCCGGATAAAGCACCAGACAATGATCTATTCCTCCCAACCATATCAAGTGATTCTGCCGGTCATAATAGCAATTTTTATACTGTGCAGCCGCTAAATCCACAATGTGTTCAACCACATGTGTTTGTTTATGGATGACCCCTACACTACGACTTGTCAGAAACCAGATATAATCTCCACATGAAGTCATATTGTTAATTTCTCCATACTCTTCCGTATAACTGCTCACATCTATTTCTTCCAACAGATTATCCTGTGGATTCACTTTAAAAAGAGCATCCCTATGCGCACCCCATATTTCACCATTTTCATCACAAAAAATAGCTTTAATGCCCTTACAAGGAATGGAAGTCAATTGCTCCGGAAAATGAAAAGCTTTATTTTCCCGGTTATCTATTTTATACAACCGCCTTTCTGCATTTACCCAGATATTTCCATTTACATCACAAAACATACCCAGGCATCCATCGTATTCCAACTTGAATGTTTCGTTCATCACACAATAGTTACAGGCAGCAGGAATCAATTTATTGGAATGCGTAAACAAATCTTCTCTTTTCACACCAAATATACCTCCAGAACAGGTTGCCAACCAGATATTTCCTCCCAAGTCTTCACTGATACCATAGGTCCAGATAGCATTTTTCCCGCTATTCTTAATCTTCTACATTACAGAATACGAATTTCTTTTCTCTATCATCAAACCAGGCAAAACCTCCATCTGTACCAATCCAGATAATTCCACTCCTATCTTCATAGATTGTTCTTATGGTATTATTGGGAATTCGATGTTCGCCCTGCTTCTTGAAAAAGATGGATTGTCCGGAAGATACATTATAATATCCCAATCCATTCGTCCCTCCAAACCAATAATTCCCATGACTATCATGCAGAATACGATTGATCCAGTTTCCCTCAGTCGTATTGATAAGATCACTCCAGCCAACCCTTAGAAAACATGTTTCTTTGGGTATAAACGAAATGCCACCGTCCACTCCCAGCCATTTATTACCTTCCGTATCTTCAAAAAGACTCCAGACACAATCATTCAACAGACTACCATCACTCTGTGTATTGTGGAAATAGTGCATCCATTTTTGCGTCCCGATATTAAAGGTGTACAAACCGCTATTCGTTCCCACCCATAATGAACCGTCCTTCTCTTTCATCAGTACTTTTACTGATATTCCCTCCAACTCCGGTATTCGTATGGATTGATGTGTCTGCAAATTACATTTCAATAATCCCCTGTCACTTCCCAGCCAAAGAATACCGTTATCATAAAGCATGCAGAGCAACATATCGTCTTTTACTGAAAAATTATTCAAAAGAATAGGTTCCCGTCTGGCATGTGAAAGTTCAAATGAAAAGAGTCCTCTTGTATCGGTCAATAAAATGAAAGTCCCATCAGGTAAAAGTAAATGTTGTATCATGCGATAACCGCTCCAGGAGTACAAAACATCTGATTTCTTCTCGTCCATATTCAACCGGACTATCCTGTTTACACAGAACACCAACACCTCCCGTGAATTGATTTTATGCAATCCGGTCACCTCATCATGCACAAAACCTTCAATGGAAGTCAGTTCCAATGTTTGCAGATTAAACAAATATAAGCCTTGTCGGCTTCCAATCAAATATTCAGTTGGCGATAAACTGCAATAAACGCTATATGCTCCGATACCTGGCGTTTTTCTAACGAATGATTCACCATCAAACATCATAAGTCCATTTGAACTCCCCCAAACTCTTCCGATAGAATCCTGGAAGAAAAAATCAAAATGATCAATATCCAAACTTTTATTTACGAAAGACCTGGATTGAAAAAGCGTTGAGAAATCAAAATGAGACTGGCTGCATACCGACAGAGATTGGAAAAAGAGAATAAACAGGAATAATATCAAACGGGTTTTCATAGCAATTAAATTACTGGTATACGATGCAAAAATAACATTTTACTTTATCTTATTTACTTAATTCTATGAAAAATTTTATTCTCACAAAAGGATCAATAGTCAACAATACCAACCTATTTATTTTATAATCGACAAGCGAAAAGGATAAAAAGAGAAATGATTTATTCAAAGGCCATTACCCGAATAAATCATTTCTCTCTTTTAATTTAAAAATATGGTAAAAACTAAACGCTTATCACTGTAGTTTAAACGTCACAGGTACTGTAAACTTGCAGCGTACAGGCACACCACGTTGTTTACCAGGTATCCATTTCGGCATGGTAGAAATTACACGGACTGCTTCTTTGTCCAGATAAGGATCGACACCTCTTATCACTTTCACATCTACAATACTTCCGTCTTTATTGACAACGAACTGCACCGTTACACGACCCTGAGTTCCATTCTCTTGTGGAATAGTAGGATATTTGATATTCTTGCCCAAGTACTGTAAAAGACCGGCTGTGCCACCATCAGGAAATTGCGGATTTTCTTCCACAATCACAAAAATTTCATCTTCTACCACCACTTCTTCATCCACTGTAACCGGTATGTGCTTAATTACTACATCTTCACCTGTTTCCTCCGAAGATGCAAAATTCGTTTCTTCTGCAGTAGCGTCATCATCTATTATCGTCAAAACATCATTAATAGGAGTTACCTGAGGAGGGGGTGGAGGAGTTACTTCAGGCTGCCTTGTAAGAGGGATCTCCATGTCCTGCTCAAATACATTCTCGGCGATACGACCACTCGTATCAACCCTGATGTCACGAGTCCATTCGAATGCAACGAACATGAAGGCGAGTACAGTTACATAACCGACAAGCAGCCACGTTGGCCTCTTGTTTTCCAGGTTTGCTTTGGGTGTTTTTTTGGTTTCCATAGTTTACAAATTAGTTACCGCATAATGTTTATTTGTTTAAATTCAACATTATACAGATGTTGTTAGTAATACGAAAACACTTGTGGCCACTATTTTCTGTATTAAAGGTAGTTGAATAACTGTTAAGTTGTTATCGGAGAGATTCATAAATATGCTTTTTTAATATCTGTTTGACAAAATTGCTTAGCAAAAAGATTATTTACGGCAGAATGCTTAAGAATAGTAAAAAAACAGTTACCTTTGCCAGACAAATTAATTCTAAAGATGAAACAAACAAAATCAGGGAAAAGTGACGTTATTTTGCGTACACTGAGCCCTTACGATCCGAAGGTACAACGCTATCTTTCCCTCTCTAAACAAATTGAGCAATTGATGAATAATGCAGAAGATGAAAATGACGCATGTATTTCTATTGAACTGGTGGCAGAATTCTGCGTGCTGCAGGAAGAGCTTTATCAGGAAGCACTAAAAAAGCACAAAGAAGAAGCCAACTAACCTTCTCCATTGCCGATATAACGAAGTACATAACAAAAACGGAAAGGCCCTGGGATACACCAAGTCCGTACCTACTCCCTACCTACTCCTTACCTACTCCTTACATAGTCCTTGTCTAAAGACAGGGAGAAGGTCCGGAGTTGGTAGGGAATGGGCAAGGAATTGGAAAGAATCAGGTATGCAAAACCTCCAGGAATAAATTCATTTTCATATCACACATAGGCTTTTTCCTTGTATCCGATTAATTTTATAAAAAGATTGCAACCGGAATCATGATAAAGTTGTATCTTTGCACCGTTTTATGTATTTCGGAAATAAATAATAACGACGATATGATAGATAAAATCAACCAGCTTCTGCAAGAAGTGGAAGCACTGAAAGCTGCCAACGCCGAGGAACTGGAAGCACTCCGCATCAAATTCCTTAGTAAAAAAGGTGCAATCAACGACTTGATGGCGGATTTCCGTAACGTGGCTGCCGAACAGAAGAAAGAAGTCGGCATGAGACTGAATGAACTGAAGAACAAGGCACAGGAAAAGATTGCTGCCCTGAAAGAACAGTTCGAAAGTCAGGATACGGGCTGTGATGACATTGACCTTACACGTTCCGCTTATCCGGTAGAATTGGGCACACGCCATCCGCTCACCATCGTAAAGAACGAAATCATCGATATATTTGCCCGTTTGGGATTCAGCATTGCCGAAGGCCCGGAAATAGAGGATGACTGGCATGTGTTCTCCGCATTGAATTTCGCCGAAGATCACCCTGCACGCGATATGCAAGATACTTTCTTCATCGAAGCTCATCCTGATATTGTATTGCGTACACACACCTCATCCGTGCAAACCCGCGTAATGGAAGTTTCACAACCTCCTATCCGCATCATTTGTCCGGGACGTGTATATCGTAATGAGGCCATCAGCTACCGTGCACACTGTTTCTTCCATCAGGTAGAGGCTTTGTATGTAGACAAAGATGTATCTTTCACCGACTTGAAACAGGTATTGTTACTCTTTGCCAAAGAGATGTTTGGTGAAGACACTAAAATCCGTTTACGCCCTTCTTACTTCCCGTTCACGGAACCCAGTGCGGAAATGGACATCAGCTGTAACATTTGCGGTGGAAAGGGGTGCCCGTTCTGTAAGCATACCGGCTGGGTTGAAATCCTCGGTTGCGGTATGGTAGATCCGAATGTATTGGAAAGCAACGGCATCGATAGTAAAGTATATAGCGGATATGCCCTCGGCATGGGTATCGAGCGTATTACGAACCTGAAATACCAGGTGAAGGACCTTCGTATGTTCTCTGAAAACGACACGAGATTCCTGAAAGAATTCGAAGCCGCTTACTAATAACCGACATATACCGGGCGAATGATTATCCGCTCCTACAATGATATACCATTCCGGATATCACAAAACAAGTAGGCGATATATAATCATTCGCCCGGATATATTTTCTTAGCTCTTACTCAAGCTGCCCATTATGAAAGATAGACTTGTCACTCCCAGCTATTGTTTTATTCTTGCAGCCAACTTCCTGCTGTACTTCGGCTTCTGGTTGCTGATACCGGTACTTCCATTCTACCTGTCCGAAGTATTTAGTACCGGAAATTCAACAATCGGCATTATTCTTTCCTGTTATACAGTAGCAGCTTTATGCATCCGTCCTTTTTCCGGTTACTTCCTGGATAGCTTTGCACGTAAACCTCTGTATCTGATGGCTTATTTTATCTTTATGACCATGTTTGCCGGATACATCATTGCCGGTTCACTTACGTTATTCATCCTGTTTCGTATCATACAGGGCGTATCGTTCGGAATGGTGACCGTAGGCGGTAATACGGTGGTCATCGACATCATGCCTTCTTCACGACGCGGAGAAGGATTGGGATACTATGGGCTTTCGAATAATATTGCAATGGCAGTTGGTCCGATGTCCGGATTGTTTCTGCATGATGCAGGAATGAGTTTCACAACTATATTCTGTTGTTCACTGGGTTCATGTATGGCAGGCTTCGTCTGTGCTTCCCTTGTCAAAACACCCTATAAGCCTCCTGTGAGGCGAGAACCGATCTCCCTCGACCGTTTTATATTATTAAAAGGTATTCCGGCGGGTATCAGCCTGTTACTGCTTTCGATTCCTTATGGAATGACAACGAACTATGTGGCTATGTATGCCAAACAGATCGGGATCAATGCCACTACGGGGTTCTTTTTTACCTTCATGGCGATAGGTATGGCTATCTCGCGTATCTTCTCCGGAAAGATAGTGGACAGGGGTAAGATAACACAGGTTATCTCTGCCGGACTGTATCTCGTAGTATTCAGTTTCTTCCTGCTTTCAGCGTGTGTATATCTTATCAGCTGGAACAACATGCTATGTACTGTTGTTTTCTTTGCCGTAGCCCTGCTGCTGGGAGTAGGTTTCGGTATCATGTTTCCGGCTTACAACACCCTGTTCGTCAACCTCGCCCCCAACAGTCAACGTGGTACTGCCACTTCTACCTATCTGACTTC
Organism: Bacteroides intestinalis; assembly: GCF_003464595.1. Taxonomy (GTDB): domain Bacteria; phylum Bacteroidota; class Bacteroidia; order Bacteroidales; family Bacteroidaceae; genus Bacteroides; species Bacteroides intestinalis_A. The sequence goes on along the minus strand of NZ_QRZF01000008.1, from coordinate 170,022 downwards.
CTGGGATGTAGGCATCGGTATCGGTATGTTGGCAGGAGGATATATTGCGGAGGTCAGCACCTTCGATAAAGCTTATTTGTTCGGGGCTTGCCTCACCATTGTCTCTATGCTTTACTTCAATGGAAAAGTGGCTCCTCATTACCATAAAAATAAATTGCGATGAGAAAAAAAGAACGTTACGAAAAAATTCTTGCCTGGTTTCGGGAGAATCGTCCCGTAGCCGAAACGGAACTGCATTATGAAACTCCGTTCCAACTGCTGATAGCAGTCATCCTCTCCGCCCAATGTACAGACAAGCGGGTGAATATGATTGTTCCACCGTTGTATCGCGACTTCCCTACCCCGGAAGTCCTTGCTGCCAGTACACCGGAAGTAATATACGAATATATCCGTAGCGTATCTTATCCCAATAACAAAGCAAAACACCTGGTGGGTATGGCACAAATGTTGGTGAAAGACTTCAACAGTGAAGTGCCCGATACACTGGAAGAACTTATAAAATTACCCGGTGTAGGACGCAAGACGGCAAACGTCATCCAATCCGTTGTATTTAACAAAGCCGCAATGGCAGTAGATACTCATGTATTTCGTGTAAGCCACCGCCTCGGCCTGGTTTCGGATGCGTGTACCACGCCGTTCAGTGTAGAAAAAGAACTGGTGAAAAATATCCCGGAAGCGGATATTCCCATTGCACATCACTGGCTTATCTTACATGGAAGATACGTCTGCCAGGCACGTACACCGCAATGTGATAAGTGCGGTTTGCAATTGATGTGCAAATACTATTGCGAGAAGTATAAAGTTAGCAAAGAGAAGCCGAAAGATAAAGAATAAACGACGGATTCATAGCAAAAGAAAGAAATAAATGCTAACTTTGCGCTCACGAAAACGAATTAATAACACTTTTAAATAAAATAGAGTATTATGACAATTGATCAATTCAACTTTGCCGGTAAAAAGGCATTCGTTCGTGTGGACTTCAATGTGCCTCTGGACGAAAACTTCAACATTACAGATGATAACCGTATGCGTGCTGCTCTTCCTACGTTGAAGAAAATTCTGGCTGACGGTGGTAGTATAATTATTGGTTCTCACCTCGGTCGTCCGAAAGGTCCGGCTGACAAATTCTCACTGAAACACATTCTGAATCATCTTTCCGAATTGTTGGGTGTTGACGTACAATTCGCTAACGACTGTATGGGCGAAGAAGCTGCTGTTAAGGCTGCTGCTCTGCAACCGGGTGAAGTGCTGTTGCTCGAGAACCTTCGTTTCTATGCTGAAGAAGAAGGCAAACCCCGTGGTTTGGCTGAAGACGCTACAGACGAAGAAAAAGCTGCTGCTAAGAAAGCCGTTAAAGAAAGCCAGAAGGAATTCACCAAGAAATTGGCTTCTTACGCTGACTGCTATGTAAATGACGCTTTCGGTACAGCTCACCGCGCACACGCTTCTACAGCTTTGATCGCTAAATATTTCGACAAAGACAGCAAAATGTTCGGTTACCTGATGGAGAAAGAAGTGAAGGCTGTTGATAAAGTATTGAATGACATCAAACGTCCGTTCACTGCTATCATGGGTGGTTCTAAAGTTTCTTCTAAAATTGAAATTATCGAAAATCTGCTGAGCAAGGTTGACAACCTGATTATCGCAGGTGGTATGACTTATACTTTCACTAAGGCTATGGGTGGTAAGATCGGTATTTCTATCTGCGAAGATGACAAACTGGATCTGGCTCTCGACCTGATGAAAAAGGCTAAAGAAAAAGGTGTAAATATGGTACTGGCTGTTGATGCAAAGATTGCTGACGCTTTCTCTAACGACGCTAACACTAAGTTCTGTCCGGTTGACCAAATTCCTGATGGTTGGGAAGGTCTGGATATCGGTCCTGAAACTGAGAAAATCTTCACAGACGTTATCAAAAACTCCAAGACTATCTTATGGAATGGCCCGACAGGTGTATTCGAATTCGAAAACTTCACTCACGGCTCACGTGCAGTAGGCGAAGCTATCGTAGAGGCTACTAAAAACGGTGCATTCTCACTTGTAGGTGGTGGTGACTCTGTAGCTTGCGTTAACAAGTTCGGCTTGGCAAGCGGTGTTTCTTACGTTTCAACAGGTGGTGGTGCATTGCTCGAAGCAATCGAAGGAAAAGTTCTTCCGGGTATCGCTGCTATCAACGAATAAGAATAAACATTATCATACCAAAAGGCAGCTCTTTGAAAAGAAGGGTTGCCTTTTTTAATCTTATATTTTTATAGTAAACGATCAATTATCTTCCCTAACACATTTATCATAGAAATGAGACGAACTTTGTTATCCTTTGCTTTCCTACTTTCCGCACTGATAGCAACAGCACAAGATGCATGTTTGAACGATGTAGTAAATACCCTTAAAGACCGTATCAAACTCGCAGGCTACGCACAGGTGGGTTATACCTACGATGATGCCGACGGCAGCAGTAATACGTTCGACATCAAGCGGGTTATCTTTATGGCAGAAGGTAGAATTACTGACCGTTGGTTGTGCTACTTCATGTACAGCTTTGCCAATACTGGAAAAATCCTTGAAGCATATACCGAATATAAATTCCTTCCGCAACTGACTGCCCGCATCGGACAATTCAAAACCATGTATACCATTGAAAACCCAATGTCTCCCTGCTATGTGGAACTGATTAATTGCTACTCGCAATCTGTCAATTATCTGGCTGGCATCAATGGCAGTGATCCTTTGTATGGCTCGAGTAGCGGACGTGATATGGGACTCCTGATCTATGGTGATCTGTTTGGAAAACTGGTGAACTATAATCTTGCGGTAATGAATGGGCAAGGTATCAACCTGAAAGATAAAAACAATCAGAAGGATATTGTAGGTAGCCTGATGGTCCATCCACTCGACTGGCTGTCTGTAGGCGGTTCATTTGTAAAAGGGAAAGGATGTGCTGTGGCCGTTTCCAGCCTTAATCCCGACATACAGGTAGGCGAAAACTATACCCGTAACCGGTGGTCGGCAGGTGCAGTCATTAAAACCAAACCGGTGGATGTGCGCACGGAATACCTGGCCGGAAAAGACGGACGCATCAAAAGTGACGGTTATTATGTAACAGCATCTGCACATGTATTCCCGAAAGTAGATGTAATAGCATCTTATGATTATCTTAATAAGAGCAAAGTACTCGATGATAAGCAAAGTAATTATGTAGTAGGTTTACAATATTGGTTCTATCCTAAATGCAGGGTACAGGCACAGTATACATACTGCAACCGCCATATCGGAGATAACAGTAACCTGCTGCAAGCGCAATTGCAAGTGCGCTTCTAAAGAAAAACCTTATATACCATGGACTACACCGAAATTCTGAAAGAAATATACGAAGAGATACAGCCATACGCCCAAATGGGTAAACCGGCAAGCTATATTCCTGAGTTGCTGAAAGTCAATCCTGATTGCTATGGCATTTGCCTGCGTACTATTGAAGGAAAAGAATATGCCCAAGGAGACAGTGACGAGCGTTTCGCCGTACAAAGTATTTCAAAAGTATTCTCTCTTGCGATAAGTTTCAGCCGGATGGGCAATGAACTCTGGAAACGTATAGGTGTAGAACCATCCGGTAATGCATTCAACTCCATCTTCCAGCTGGAAATGGAGAAAGGAATTCCCCGCAATCCTCTCATCAATGCGGGAGCATTAGTAATGGCAGACATCCTGCTTTCAGTACTCGATAATCCGGAAAAGGATTATCTCGCTTTCGTACGGAAACTTTGCGACAACAACCAGATTGAATATAATGAAGGTATGGCAACTTCCGAACGGGAGCATGGCTATCTGAATGCTGCCATTACCAACATGCTGAAATATCATGGAAATATAGAAAACGATATTGAGCGGGTACTTCACTTTTATTTTCTTCAATGTTCCATAGGCATGAGTTGCCGGGAACTGGCACGTTCTTTCCTTCCTTTCGCCGATCATACAAGACCGTTCAGTTTTAATGGAATCGAACTGACGACTTCACAAGTGAAACGTATCAATGCCATTATGCAGACCTGCGGCTTCTACGATGAAGCCGGAGAATTCTCTTATCTGGTGGGGCTACCCGGAAAAAGTGGTGTTGGTGGTGGCATTGCAGCTGTCTGCCCACGCAAGTATGCAGTAGCAGTATGGAGTCCGCGACTTAACTCTAAAGGTAACTCTGTGATGGGCATGAAAGCCCTTGAATTGCTGACAACTAAAACAGCTATCAGTATTTTCTAAGACCCCGAACTTTTTGGCATCATTTTTGTACCTTATATTAATAAAGTATTAAAGAAAGGACTGAATATGAATGAACAATCCATCCAAAAACAATATAATCAAATAGTCAGTTTATTGGAAGATAAACGATTGAAAGAAGCTCTCGTTCAACTGGATGCTTTCTTATATAATGGTAACGACTGGAGTCTGCGTAACCGACTGGAACAAATCCAGACTTCCTATCAATATATGTTGCAATACATGAAACTGGGTATGAAAGACCCGGAACGGCAGAAACTGTATCGTCAACTATTGGCTGATACATGGGAGATTGCTGACCAGACACGTATTGCATTATTAGATGAAATATCCACCCACTATTACCACTCCCTGCGCAGGAATCCCAACCAACTTCCGAAGGCTTATGACCTTTCCGGCCAGCAAAAGATCCTGGAAGGCTTTGCAGATGAAATGGCTGTATCACAGTTAGCAAATTATCAGGGCTTAGACGCTATCCTGAGACGGCATGAAGAAACACATCAGGTAATGTTTCTTACTACCTGGAGCAACAGTAGTTGGACTTTGGAAGAATTTGCCCAGGCAGAAGATATGCTTCGTTCGGAGACATTGCCAACCAATGACTTATGCCTGTTTGTCAGTGCTGTCACACTCAGTTTAATGGAGTGTTTCGATGAGCGCAAAGTAAACTGGTTGCTCGACGGGCTTCGCCATACCAATCCGCAAATCAACCAAAGGGCATTGGTAGGACTTGTTATTACCTTGCATCTCTATCCTTCACGCATTGCACTTTATCCGGAATTGGAAGCACGTATTTCTCTTTTCAGAGAAGACCCGAACTTCAGCAAGCAGGTGAACCGCATTTATATCCAGCTACTTCGTAGCCAGGAAACGGAGAAGATCGACAGGAAGATGCGGGAAGAAATCATTCCTGAAATGATGAAGAACGTGAATATCATGCGCAACATGAAGTTCGGTTTTGAAGAAACAGATGAAAATGACCGCAATCCTGACTGGGAACAAGCTTTCGAGCAATCGGGTTTGGGGGATAAAATACGCGAGATGAACGATCTGCAACTGGAAGGAGCAGATGTCTATATGAGCACGTTCGCACAACTCAAAGGGTATCCTTTTTTCCGCGAACCACATAACTGGTTCTATCCTTTCGACCGGATGCATTCCAGCATTATCCATCAGGTGGGTTTGAACCAGAGTGATGAGAGTTCTGTCCTCTCTATCATCCTGCAATCAGGATTCTTCTGCAACAGTGATAAGTATTCATTTTGCTTCACTATTGCACAACTTCCGCAGGGACAACGTGACATGATGCTAAACCAGATGACCCCTCAGGATCAAAGCGACTTTATGGAAGAAAAGAATAGTGCCAGCCTGAAACAATATGCTGAACGGCCTGATGTTATCAGTAACCAGTACATTCACGATTTATACCGTTTCTTCAAACTTAGCCAACGCAGATTCGAGTTTCATAATATCTTCCAGGAAGAGATTGCATTGCACCGCAATCCGGTACTGAAAGAATTGTTGAGTGCTCCCGAATTATTAGTAGCCGTTGCCGACTTCCACTTCAGCAAGGAACATCCTGCAGAAGCGTTGGAACTCTACCGGATATTAATAGACCGGAAACAGGCCAATGCGGACATTTTCCAAAAGACAGGTTTCTGCCTGCAAAAGGAGAAACGCTATCAGGAAGCTGTGGACGCTTATCTGAAAGCCGATATGCTGAAGCCCGATCACCTGTGGACACTTCGCCATCTGGCTACCTGTTACCGCCAGATGAAGAATTTCGATGCAGCTTTGGAATACTATCACCGCGTAGAAGCTATCCAACCGGAAAATCGCAATGTATTGTTCTATACCGGTAGTTGCCTGGCAGAACAAAAAAGGTATGACGATGCCCTGCAATATTTCTTCAAGTTAGACTTCCTGGAAAACGACTGTATGAAGGCATGGCGCGGCATTGGCTGGTGTTCATTTGTCAGTGGTAAGCACGAACAGGCTATGAAGTATTATGACAAACTCCTTGCTGCCAAGCCACTTGCTACGGATTATCTCAATGCCGGACACGTGGCCTGGGTACTGGGAAACATAGAAAAAGCAGTCGGGCTATATGGCAAGGCCATGGCAGAAAGCGGAAGTAAAGATGCTTTCCTTGAAATATTCGACAGAGACCGGAGCAGTCTTCTCAAACAAGGTATTGCAGGAGAAGAAATTCCATTAATGCTGGATATGATTGAATAAAGACATAAATAAGTAGCTGATGAGGAAATATTGTATACTGGCTGTATTCTGTTGCCTTAGCTATCTGGCAGCAGCACAAAGTCCTGTAGAGAAAGGACTGGAAAGCATAAACCGGGCATCTGCCGAAGCGTATATCGGTTTTCTGGCTCACGATGAATTACAAGGGCGGGAAGCCGGATACCATGGTTCGAAGGTAGCTGCCCAATATATTGCTTCATTGCTTCAGGCAATGGGAATACAACCATTGGGAGACAGCTATTTTCAACCTTTTGAAGCATACAGAAGAGAACGCCAGAAAAGGGGAAGATTAGAAGTACACCCCGATTCAATAACCATATTCAAAAAGGAAGTGCATCAGAAACTCTCTATGGCAAATGTACTGGGAATGATCCCCGGCAAAAACACCAGTGAGTACGCTATTGTCGGTGCGCACCTTGATCATTTGGGAATAGATCCTGCTCTTGAAGGTGATCAAATTTATAATGGTGCTGATGATAATGCTTCCGGTGTATCAGCCGTTCTGCAAATAGCCAGAGCGTTCATTGCGAGCGGCAAACAACCGGAACGGAATATTATTTTTGCCTTCTGGGACGGTGAGGAGAAAGGATTGCTGGGTTCCAGATACTTTGTACAAACCTGTCCGTTCATTTCGCAGATCAAAGGATATCTGAACTTCGACATGATAGCCCGTAATAATAAGCCACAACAACCCATGCATGTAGTTTATTTCTATACGGAGGCTAATCCGGCTTTTGGAAAATGGCTAAAAGAAGATATAAAGAAATACAACCTCCGGCTGGAACCCGACTATCGTCCATGGGATAATCCCATAGGCGGTAGTGATAACGGTTCTTTTGCCAAAGCGGGAGTTCCTATTATCTGGTATCATACAGATGGGCACCCGGATTACCATCAGCCCTCCGATCATACAGACAAACTGAATTGGGAGAAGATAGTGGAGATAACCAAAGCATCCTTTCTGAATGCCTGGAATCTGGCGAACGAGAAAGAGTATTGAACTATACTTTCAATAATTCCCTGTACAATTTCTGTACAGGAAGCCCCATGATATTATAGTAACTACCCGAGATATTTTCCACTCCGATAAAACCGATCCACTCCTGCACTCCATAGGCACCGGCTTTATCCATCGGTTGGAAATTATCCACATAGTAGGCTATTTCCTCCTCACTTAAAGTGGCAAAACGCACCTCGGTTTGTGCAGTAAAACTACGCTGCCAATCGGTAGTCGTTATACATACACCGGTGAAAACTTCATGGGTACGCCCGGACATAGTGCGCAACATCTGCAAAGCATCTTCCCTATCCCGGGGTTTACCCAGCACCTTACCATCCAGCCATACAATTGTATCAGCAGTAATCATCAATTCACCGGGCTGCATCATGGCAACATAAGCGTCCGCCTTTTCTTTAGCAATATACAAAGGTATATCCGCACCCTGCAAAGTCTCAGGATAAGATTCATCCACATCGGGCAAAGTCCGCACTTCATAGTCCACACCTAAACCTGCAAGCAATTCCTTTCTTCGCGGAGAATTACTGGCAAGTATCACCTTATACTTTTTCAAATTGTCCAACACCGCCTCTTTAATTTTTAATTATTAATTATTAATTTGCTCGTCATCCTACCATCCGAAGGCTTTATCATCCATCCAAAGTCCCTGAACTTTCAGGACTTGTTCCACGACATCCCGGCCACAACCATAGCCGCCATTAGCATAAGATATATAGCGGGAAACAGCCTTCACTTCCGCTGATGCATCTTTAGGGCAACATGGCAATCCACATTCACGCATCACCTCGATATCGGGAATATCATCTCCTACATAAAGAATCTCTTCATTTTTAAGACTATGACGATCACGGAAATCATGATAATCATGGATTTTCACGGAAGAAGACATATAAATATCCACAGAAGGAATTCCCAAAGCCACGAAACGTTTGCGAACAGCCTCAGATCGTCCACCGGTTATGATACCCAATAGCAGCCCCTGTTTGCCGGCAAGGTGCAAGGCGTATCCATCCTTAATGTTCACGGTACGCATCGGTTCGCCATCCGGACTCATCGGGATAACATTAGCACTTAAGACGCCATCGACATCAAAAACAAGGGCCTTTATCTTCTTTAAATCGTAATTGATAGTACTCACTATATTCGGTTTTTAGTTGGGTTATTTATCAGAAACAACAATGCTTGTCAGGTGGTAAAACAATGCTTGTTATGCCTCAAAACATTGCTTGTTATACACCGGAACATTACTTGTTATGCAACCGATGTATGCTCTCGCTAACCAATCGATATAATTCCTGCATCTCCGGTTCACCCGCAAGCATCTCCAGATGTTTATTGATCACATTCTCATCATAACGTACAGCCGGCCCCGTCTGCGCTTGCTTTGGTTCCAATTCGTGCACTTTACGGGCTGTCTCATCAATCAAAGGCAGCATGGCATTAAATGGAAGATCATACATCTTCAATAATTCAGCCGCCAGGGCATACATGTGATTCGTGAAATTACAAGTAAACACAGCCGCCAGATGCAAGCTCCTCCGTTGCTCAGAAGTTGCCTCGTATACATTTTCCGAAAGAACAGAAGCAATTGCCTTTAATAGTTCTGTATCTTCAGACGAATTACTCTCTATAAAGAAAGGCACTACGCGAAAATCAACTTCGCGCTGCTTGCTGAAAGTCTGCATAGGATAAAACACTCCATAACGTGATGCTTTACCTTCCCAGATATTCATAGGAATACTTCCGGCTGTATGTACCAGTAAAGCATCTTCCTTTCCGGCAACAATTTCAGGTAATAATGTCACGAAAGCATCATCCTTTAAAGAGACAATATATAATCGGGCATCCTTAGACACTTCAGAAAGTTCGGTTGTATATCCAGCCTCCACCGTCTGCGCCAATGCACATGCAGCTTCTTTTGTACGGCTATATACCTGTACTATACGAAAGCCATTCTGATATAAAGCCTTAGCCAGATTAGTCGCGAGGTTTCCGGCACCGATAAAGACTATTGGCGTATCTTGTACACTCCTTTTCATCTTGTAGCCAGCCAATATAAAATAATTCCGAGAACTAACAGCGCCACAGGTAACAGATAAGCAGACATCGTACCGAGTAATGCTGTAATCAATCCGAAGTTCAGTATTAACCATAAACCAATCAACACCAGCCCTACAGACTTGTCACGCTTGAAAATGAGGAATATTACTGCTGTATAAAGCAAGAAGTTATCTTTATTCATCACCCACGGCAGGCCGATATTGGAGAAATGTATCAATTTATCCACCAGATAAAGTATGCCGAAAACAATCAGTGTAACAGCCGTAGCCCTGTAAGTATCGCGGTTATTGTTTGCTTTTGCTGCGCTCACCGTTACTTTCCTCCAAATTTATTGATATGAACTTTTTCCCATTGCAAATGTTCTTCACTAAAGGGCTTGCGCTCCATTCCCTTGTGTCCGATAGCAATGACACTGAGGACTTGTAGCTGCAAAGGAATATCGAGTACCTCGCGCACATATTCATCGGAAGGCATACCAGTAGCCGTAGAACGTTCGCGCACCTGTACCCAACAACTGCCTAAGCCCATATCTTCTGCCTGTAACTGTATAATAATCGAAGCAATGGAAGCATCTTCAATCCACACATCACTAACCAACGGATCGGCCGTCACCACAATTGCCAGCGGGGCATCAGCAATAAACTGCGACGATTGTGCCTTACAATGCGATAGTTTTTCTAGTAATTCCTTATCGTCCACCATGATAAATTGCCATGCATTTGTACGCTTGGAAGTAGGCGACATCAGTGCAGCTTTCATCAAAGCAACCACCTGTTCCTGTGTCAACTCTTCATTTGTAAACTTCCGCATGCTGCGGCGAACCTTTAGTAATTCACTGAAATTTTCCATATATCGTACTATTATTTATTAAGTAACAAGCTACCGGCTACGAATTACAAGTGGCTGCGCTAACATAGCCGAATGGCACTTGTAGCTCGTAGCCGGTAGCTTGTAGCTAATTTATCGTTTAAGAACGCAAAGATACGAGATTATTTTTTAAATTTGCAGTCAATGCCTTTGAAACTAACCACATATTACCACGGGAGTAACATCCCGGAACTACCGGGCAAAAATACGTTTCACTCCCTTGAGTTGTTTCATATCTATGAAGCAACCCCGGGTTATACACCCCTTCTCATTGTTGCATCAGAGGCAGGAAGGCCCGTTGCCAAGCTATTGGCGGCAATACGAAAGAGTGTTCGTTTGTTTCCACCCTCTATCATCAAGAGATGTGAAATCTATGGCACAGGAGAATATTTCGATGAAACAGTCGATAAAGAATTTGTCTTTGGCGAAATCCTACAACGGTTAACTGCCGAGGCATTGCGGGAAGCATTTCTTATTGAATTTCGCAATCTGGAAAATTCGCTGTTCGGATATAAATCTTTCCGCAAGAATCGTTACTTTGCCATCAACTGGCTACGGGTACGCAATTCGCTACATAGCATCGAACATGTAGAAAGTCGTTTCAGCCCCTCACGTATCCGTCAGATAAAAAAAGGATTAAAAAATGGTGCAGAAGTGCGTGAAGCTCATACTCCTGAGGAAGTACGTGCTTTCTCCCAGATGCTACACCATGTTTATTCCTCAAAAATACGCCGCCACTTCCCCAGCAGAGTCTTCTTCCTACGCATGGAAGAAGAAATGATGAAAGGGGAACAAAGCAAAATATTCATTGTCACTTACAAAGATAAAATTATAGGTGGCAGTGCCTGCATCTATTCCGAAGATAATGCCTATCTCTGGTTCTCCGGTGGCATGCGCAAGACGTATGCGCTCCAATATCCGGGCATACTTGCCGTATGGCATGCTCTATCTGATGCCAAGCAACGCGGCTACCGCCATCTTGAATTTATGGATGTCGGCCTCCCCTTCCGCAAACATGGTTATCGCGAGTTTGTCCTACGCTTCGGCGGCAAGCAAAGCAGTACTCGCCGCTGGTTCCGTTTCCGTTGGGAATGGCTGAATAGAATACTAAACAAAATCTACGAATAGACTTCACTCCACACTTTGGTATGTCAGCGGCGGATCAAAGTAACGAGACATACTCTTCAGATTTTCTCTGTAAGATGGCTTTGCAAAATGAGTATTGTGGAAATAGGCATCCTGTTGTTGCTTCTTCTCCAGCTTGGCAGCATCCGGTTCCACTGTATAATTTGCGATTTGTTTACCGGAAGCATCCGATACTTCTACTTTCAGACTTACTACATCTGTCTTGATATTCACTGAACTGTTGGTTGAAACCGGAACTTCCAATGCTTGATAAGAATCAATATTCAGTTTAAGAGATACAGGCGCACCCGTCCATTCATAACGATAAATTCCGTTAGCTCCATTCTTAGAGAAGACCATACGCAGGGTACCATCTCCAACGTTTATTTGCGCATCTACCTCTTTCAAATCAGAAGGAAGTTTAGGATCGATAGTAATGGAATGGTTAAGCATATCGGGACGAATACCCAAGAAATATTGATTCCATACACGGATATGTTCACTATTGCTCCATGCCTGCAGGAAAGTTCCACTACGCCGTACCCATGTCTGCCCGGCACGTGGCCACGCATCTGCATTCTCCGACAAACTCCCAACAGCACCTTCGGCAAGTGCCTGACGATTCATGTTTTTGAATAACGCATAGGCTATATCCTGCTGACCGTTTTCTATCATCCGTTGCATAGCCATACCATTGTTCCAAAGCCATATCGTACCGTTGTGGTATGCATCATCTTTATGATAACGATACCATTGCTCATGGTAAGGATGAAACTGTTCGTCATACTGGTCGAGTGAAGATACTCCCCACGGATATACCAGGCGTTCCCAGACTTCCTTTGTTTCATGCATCTTTAAATCTGAATCAGAAATCAAATCCAACGCATAGATAGCATTGGGGCGGAATTGCATATCTCCACTTCCATCCGTATTCAAATGATCATAAATAAACGTAGTAGCAGTATCAACAAAGTCTTGTTCAAAGCTTAAACGAAGGTGCTCTGCCGCCTTACTCCAACATAGTGCATCTTCTTCCTTATTCATGTATCGGGCAAGGTCTGCAGCATTCATCAACTGGGTATACCATAATGCCTGCACATCTACAGCACGATTGCCGCGTGGCGAACATGGATATCTACCCTGGCGCTTGGCATCCATCCAGGTATCTGCACCTGCATGAGTAAGATAACCTTTCTCATCAGTATACAGACGGAGGGATGCATCCGTAGCAATCTTCACGGAAGGATATATCTCTTTTACAAAGGCCGTATCACCGGTATATTTCAGATAATCGTGCACTTGCATAACAAAGCGGGGTGTTCCATCGGTAGTATTATAGAGAACACCTTCCAGATTCAAGCGATTGGGTACACGCCCGTAAGTAGGAGAAGTAGAAATAGTATCCTGGTAACGTGCAAAAGAGGCTAGAATATCACGTGCCGTATCAAACTGTCCTGTACAGAGTACTGCACCCGGCATAGAGATAAACATATCTCGTCCCCAGAAATCCGTAAACCAAGGCAGACCGGCATACATGCCATAACCACCATGTTGATGAGTTATCAACTGGTCGTTAGTGAGCATAATCCAGGCAAGGGCATGATCTAAAGAATCCTGATTTGTTTTTAAAGGATTATGATCGAGTAACGACTGAATACGCTGGCTACGTGTGTTCAACCACTTTTCTCCTTCTTGACGAAAATCTTCTATTACTTTCCGGCTCTCTCCTTCGGTACCGAAAGCGATCAGGAAACCATCAGAAGAAGTCGGAACAGTTATCAGACTATCAGCAAATTCTATTCCCACTTCTTTTACAGGTGCTATGCGTATTACATTCTCCGGCGATTCTTTCGCTGTATAAAGTATTGAATTCCCATCTTTCCGTGCATCTACGACATTTCCTCCTATCAACATTAATGAGATATGTTTTCCCTGCACACTATCCATACGAACATATAATAACTTTGGTTCATCCACCAGAGAAAATGTTTCCACAGCCTTTCCATAATGGCGGATTAATCTGTCAGGATATACCGATGTGCGAGCATCTTTCCGATACAATCTTTCACCATCCACATGCAAACGGTAATCAGCAAAGATACGTTTAGCATAGATATTCCAACCTGCATACCAGTCTCCCCAATCATCAATAGAGGTCATTCCATAGTAGAAGCCACCATTCTTATCTGTATAAGAATACTCACGTGATTGTCCGCCAGGTATAGTGATACCTAATTTATCCATATTTAACGGAGATAACTCTTTTACATTTTCACTGCAAGACATTACTAAAAAAGAAGTAGCTGCAAGTAATATACTCGCAGCTTTCTTTGAAAAACACCAATTTACAACCATATTTACAACAACTAACCTATTTCATTATTTTGCAAACCTGTACTTTACCATCTTCCATATAAACCCGTGCCATATAATAACCAACAGGTAAGGCTGACAAGCCTACAGAAGTACACCTTTCCTGCGTCATCACCAGCATTCCGTTTACAGAATATACTTCTACACGTTTAGCCTCTCCAACAGGTAACACCAAAGTATCTATTGCCTTATTATAATATATCAAAGGCACTTCCGTATCAGGAGTAGTGGTTTCAATCCCAGTCAAAGTCGGTTTAAAGTTAGTAAAGAGACGGAATTCATGAGCAGGGACAGCAATAGTCTGTGTAGCACCTGACACACTCAATGGCTCATTATCTTTCAGAAATTCATACCATGTACCTGTTTCCGGGAAAGTTACAGAAAGGTTCTTATCTGCCAAAGTAAAGTTTCCAACCACTACAAAAGACTTGCCATCAGTAGAAGTAGCTGACAAGGTACGTCCATTATCCCAATTTGTAGCACCTACCTTCCAGCTAAATGTAGTATTCGAAGCAAATAGTTCAGGATATGAATGACGAAAATCTAAAAGGGCAGCATACGTTTCATACAATCCTTTTCGATCAGCATCTTCAAAATAGTCCCAACGTATAGGTTTAGGATCCGTACGATAACCGCCCTGATCGTCATAACTAGAACCATCACTATTGTTGTTTATAGAGAAATCATATCCTAACTCACCAAATTGCCAGATCATCTTTGGTCCGGGTACAGTAAGGAAGAAGGCCGCATTAGTAGCTAAACGTTTAGTACGGGTAGAGAGATTAATATTACTTCCTGTTGAAGGACTTATTCCGTCATTCTTACTCGTAGTTGATGCTATTACTCCGGTATTTCCCCATTTCCAGGCTTTAAATCCTGTACGTTCCTCATCGTGACTTTCCATATATCCTACTAAACTACCAGCAGGCATACTGGATGTCCCCGCAAATAAACCAGAAAAATCGGTTTTTGAACCACTCCATCCCATAGCAGTTTCACAATATGCTTCATTTTTATTACACCATAGCAAGATGCCCGCATCTCCTAACTGCTTTTCTTCACTGGCAGCTGCCAAATGTTCAAAAATAACATAAGCACCCGGTTGGCGCTTTTGTACGGCAGCCGACATACGCTTCAAGTTGGCAATACGTGCAGCATCCGGTCCATTAGCCCAATCATTCTCCCCATAAGGAGTATTGGAGAAACCTTTCGTAAAATCATAACGGAAACCATCAATTTTGTATTCCGACATCCAAAAGCCTGCTACACTATCTACCAGAGCACGGGTATATTCACTGTCATGATTAAAATCATATCCCCATGAGAGGCTCGGATTCTTTATATTTGATTCTTGATTATACCACGGATTATCAGCAGAGGGCTTCCCATCCACATCCTTATACAAAAGATAGAAAGGAGACTGACCAAAACTATGATTGAGCACAAGATCGATAATAACAGACATTCCTTGACTGTGGCATTCATCCACAAAAGCTCTTAAATCATTCTTTGTACCATAATACTTATCCACGGCAAAATAGAATGAAGGATTATATCCCCAACTCGTATTTCCTTCGAACTCATTAATAGGCATCAATTCTATAGCATTTACTCCCAGATTCTTTAAATATCCCAGCTTTTCTTTTGCAGCGTTAAACGTATGTTCTTCAGTAAAATCACGAACCAACATTTCATAAATAACCAATTGCTCAGAAGCCGGGCGTTCGAAGTTCTTTACTTTCCAATTATATACAGTCTGTCCTGTTTGTAATACAGAAACAATACCTTCTGCTTTTCCGGCTGGATAAGGTTTCAGATTCGGATATGTCGTACTTTCAATATACTGGTCGTTCCAAGGATCCAGAACTTTGTCTGTATAAGGATCTGCAATATAAATAGAGCCATCTACCAAATATTGAAAAGCATATTCTTCACCTTTTATCAATCCGGAAAGAGTTATCCAGAAATATTCACCATCTTGTTTCAACTGATAGTCTGCTTTAGGCATCCAATCATTAAAGTCACCTACCACATACACATACTTTTTACCCGGAGCCTGCAACACCAAAGTAACTTCTGTATCACTGATATAGTTAATACCGGGACGCACACCTTGGGGCATTGTCTCCGAGGTACTTGTTCCATTCAGTACTGTTACTTCTTGGGTAGCAGATTCTGTTTTACCATTAGCAGTAGCCTCTACTTTCAAAGTATAGCTTCCGGCAGTTGAGAATGTATAAGGTTGGGAAATTGTAGTAGCATTAGCTTCAGTAGCTATCTCAGTATTACCTACATAGAGTTTTAGAGTTGAAGCAACAGAAGCAGAAGCTTTAATTGTAAGAGCAGTATTTGTGATCAAATTTTCTTTCTCAGCAGGCTGATCGAAACGAACGGTTAAACCGGCAGTATGCACATCTACGAATATATCTTTATTACCCGTATCCTTGCCTTCTTTTGATGTATCTGCACTACGAAAAACAAAAGCCAGTTGTTTTACTGTTTCTCCATCTTTAACGCCATAATATTCACGAATATTAGGGGTTATTTTCAGTTGCCATTTATCATTTCCTAATGAAGTCAGTTTATACTTCGCCGAGTTATCTCCCCAAGTTGGGGCATATTGCCAACTTGTACCCGTACTGAGTATCACTCCTGTATGTGCATACACATCACCAGTAAAGCCTTTCAGTCCTGCGGTACCTTTCGTTGCATCAAAGATAATGGTTACCTCATCATTTTCTGTTGGGAAATCCGGAGTAGTAGTTACTATTTGCGCTTGCATAGCTAAAACAGCTAACAAGCAAATAAAAAAAGCGTAGAGTCTTTTCATTCGGTATCAATTTATGAGTTAATAGTTCAAAAGTACAGTAGTTATCCCAAATTATCAAGTGCTTGAAACAGAAGCAAGAGAAGAAATAATGCAAACGGTTGCATGACCTAAAGAATACATCTCTTTTATTAACATAAAGCAAAAATATATCATACCATCCTCTCTCGTTCATTTAGGATGATTTTTTCCTCCAAAACCTCTTATCAGACTGTTTTTGCTAGATTATGTGTAAGATAAGACAAGCCCTCTCCCCCATATTTAGAAAAATGAGGAAGAGGGCCTGGTTTAAATTCTAAAATTGGATCACTTAAAAGTTCCTGTACCGTCAGTGAAATTCAAATAGGCTTTCTGGCCTTCTGAAACACTTACCCGTTCTTGATCACCACCGTTGCCACGATAAACAATCTTTCCATCAAGAACAATAAATTCCACCTTCCACCAATCGTAGCCACCAAAATTGACGCACATACGCACTTCTTTACTTGCCACGAATGCAGGAGACACAAATTCGCCATCTTTTGTTTCCGGAACAACAAACTTTCCTGTTTCATCAATGCTCCATCCTCCGGGAGCCGTATCACCTGTCAAGTAAACGTTTGGAGCCAACACATTAACTATGCGTTCTGCACCATTAACAACATGAAGCAGATACCAACCGGCATTCTTGGCTTCCAAATTATTATCAGTATCAGCAACCAAACCTGCACCAGCTTCATCATTCACCGTTGCCTGACCACCAAAATCATTTCCCCAATCGGCCTGCGGAGCGAATTTAATCTTTTCGCCGACACTCAAATATACAATCGTCCAATAATCAGTGCCTGTACCATTTACTGGAGTAAGTTGTTTCCATACACCACCCCAAGAGTACTCACTGCCCGTCATATAAAGTTCCGTAGGAGCTTCCGTAATTTCATAAGTATAATCCATCATATTAATAGTCATGTTATACTTACCGGCTTTCGCAATCTTTCCTGCACCAGCGCCCTCATTCACGAGTTGACCGCTCATAGCATCATCTCCATCAACTTTAGGACCTACAACTCCAGGATTTGCCCAGAAGTCACCTGCGTCAATATTCTTTTGAGGAATAATTTTCCAATATTGATCATCAACTGTGGTAGTTATAGAGATGGTAAACACTGGATCATCATAAACATTCACATCACTATGGGTGAATTTTATCATACTTGCCTCATCCCATCCAGCCATATCGCCAACAAGATAATAAGATTCTGAGATGTCAGGCTTAATAAGCGTTACTTGTATTTCTGCTTGATTGGAACTTACACAAAAAGCCTGTTCAGCTTGTTTAATGTATGCCATTACAGTTATAGCCAATTTACGTGCAATCGGATTCTTACCATAATAACTCTCCACTGCACTTACGACTTCTTTAGTAGATACATTTCCTGAAGCATCAGCTGCCAAGACAGTTTTTCCCTGTGCAACTCCATTCTCATCTATTTTGCTCAGCACAGCTTCATAAGTAGTAACTTCCATACCTTCCGGAGCATCTATCGACGCTGTAAAAAGCTGAATAGTTTCAGTAGTAACATTCTCCATTTCAATGGCTGCAGCAGGCGTAATATTCACACTTATATTTTTAGCCTCCTCCGCATCAAAACCTTGAGGAGCTGCCCAGTCATCATAATCTCCTTTACAACCGCTAAGAAACGCGGTTGTAAGAACTATACCATATATGAATGATTTTCTCATACTAATCAATTATTTATTCATTATTATTTATTGTAAAAATGATAGTAACCGGTAATATCATTAAAGATGACTCGATAATCGCCAGCCTCTACAGGAATATTACCGCCGCCGCCGACACCCCAACCAAACGGGAACTTATCACCGCCCCAGTTAGGATTCCAACTGCTATCAACGAGGAACTTCATCCCTGTATTTTCAGTTATGCTCATATCGTACATCCATACATGTGGACGAGCACCCGCATAAGTATCTACTGGAGACATGCTCACAGCTCCATCTCCCCAATTAGTAAAGTCACCTGCAATCATCATCTGCGAGTATTCCGCTGGCTCCTTGTCAAGGGCAGTGAATGTCAAAGTGTTCGTATAACAATCAAGGTCAATTCGATAGTAGCCTGCCGAAGGAACTTTAAAATCAGAACCTTCACCACTATCATCTTTCAAACGAGGCTGATTAATATCTCCATCAACAGCTCCCCATTGATCGGCCCACTCACCGGGAACACGAACAATCTTGAAACCAAGTTCAGGTGTGAAATAACCTGTATAAGTAAGCGGTCCTTTACCCGTTACTTCATCAAACTTACCACCTTCTACTGGAGACATCGGATAAACAGAAACACCAATTTCTGAACCCCATGCACCATCTCCTACACAAGCACCGATAAGATACCATAATTCAGTATCCGCAGCAACCAATGCTTGAAAGAAAGGTTTAACTTTCACTGTTATACTGTTTGAATAAGTGTTTTGCTTAGAACTCAGAACGCCATTAAGACGTATATATACATCCAGATTATCTGGTATTTGCTCTTCTGCCGTATATCCACCTATTTTCATAATGGCTTTATTGAAATCTTTAGCAGCAACATCAAATTTAGCCTTCGTACTATAACTTTCCAATTGTACAAATTTGGGATTGCCTACTATTTCACCGTTCTCATCAAGCACATTTTCCCATTCATTAGTCAATGAAAGTTGCGGATAATAGCTTACAGCAGCCGTATAACCAAACTCTGGTTGTTTACAAGACAGTTCAATCCCCTCACAATTAGCTAAATCATACACATTACCAGCCAATGCAGGTGTATTCAGCACAAAACTATCAGGTACCGTCAAGGTAGGATTGGAGTCTCTGTCATCCTCACACGATGTAAAGCCCATAAGAGCAACACCTGCCAACAAAGATGCAATAATATATTTTTTCATATTCCTTGTTTTCATTTAGAGATTAATAACCAGTATTCTGTTTCAGATTTTTATTATTTGAGATCTCATTTACCGGTAAAGGGAAAATACTCATATAAGAGGGGAATTGATTACCCTCATAAACTCCTCCCATCCATTCCCACTTATAGCTGGACTGTCCGGCAAATTTGCCAAAACGAATAAGATCAACACGTCGACGTCCTTCAAGCCAGAACTCACGGCTCCATTCATCACAGATATCGTCCAATGTATAAGTACTCTTTACAGGGGCATGTGCACGTGTACGCAATTCGTCTATTTTCGCTTTGGCATCACTATTGCCAATAGCACCATTCTTGCGAACTGAAGCTTCCGCATAAGTCAAATATGCCTCAGCTATACGCATAACGGGCAGGTCTGTATTGACAAATTCAATAACTGCATTATTACTTCCATCAGAATTAACATTGCGGAATTTCACGCAGCTATATCCCAAATTTTCATCAGTACCTTCATCGGAAACAGAAATATCCATTCCTTTATTGAAGAACAATGCACGGTCATCATTTGCGGCAGTAATCATATTTTGCAATGTTGCAGCTTCAGCAGGTTTAGTCGTAAAAAACTTATCAATAAGTTGCTTGCGCAAACGAATACATTTACCCCAATTGTTGTCGGCACCTGAAGGAGCATAATTGTCTGTCGGCACCTTGTTAGAGTAAGACGCCTGTATAAGGAAATTGGTTCCTTCATAACTTTTGGTAGTTTCACCATCAGTAAGACCTACCAATAAATTCTCATATTGTGCTCCATTACGATTATTATCGGCCAAAAACAACATTTGATAACCTGTATATTTCTCACCAGTTACTGGATTAGTAGCTCCCGTTGTATTAAGATGATAATAACCATTATTGATAACCTTTTCAGCATAAGTCATGGCATCATCCCAACGAGGTGTACCCGTATAGACTTCTGCATTCAAATAAATACGTGCCAAGAGGTTCCAAGCAGCCACACGGTCAGCGCGGCCGTAAGTGTTTTTACCAGGTTCTGCCATCAAATCAGCACATTCTTTTAATTCTCTCTCAACATATTCAAAAAACTGGCTTCTTGAATAGCCTAAAGCCATTTCAGCAGACACAGTTTCAGTAAAGGCCGCATTTCCATACAAGTCCATAACAAGCGCATAGTTATAAGCACGTATAAAACGCACTTCCGCATTACGTATCTCTTGGTCTGCTGCATTACCTTCTTGCCCTAAATAGAAATTACAAAGTGTAATTGTGAAATAAAGACGATAATAAAGAGCAGCCGAGAATACGCAACTCTCTCCCCATGAGTTGTGAAGCAATTCCGGTATACCAGCATCTGTTGCCCATACCCAATGTGCTTCGTCAGCAGTAAATTCATTGAGATACCACTGAGAGCGGAACATACCTGAACGTCCTTCATCAACATCATCAATATCACCATTGCCATTAGGTCCTGATTGCCCTGTCAGACTAAAACTAGCATAAATTTTGTTGAAGACGGCGTCATTATCGAACTCCATCGTTTGCTGCGGATTAATTGGACTGACATCCAAGTCGCCTATACAAGAACTAAAGTTCAATGTTAGCGCAAGTGCCGCAGCAGGTATTATTGATTTCAGTATTTTTGTTTTCATGTTATTTTTCTATAATATGGTTTAGAAATTAAGACTTACACCAAATACACCAGTGAATGGACGGGGGTAAATATTACCATCATAGCCACCATTGATTTCCGGATCAATGCCCTTGTATTTAGAGATTGTAAAGACATTCTGAGCTGTAAGATAAGCACGACCACTAATTTTCATTCCGAATAACTTTTCGAAGCTATATCCCAAAGTGATATTATCGCACTTCAAGAATGAAGCGTTCTGAATGAAGTAGTCAGACAAAGCATCTTCCGTAGAAATATAACTCCAATCCTTGGCCATTGCCATATTGGTTACATTGTGCCATGTATTACCATTGAACAAACGTTCTACAGAAATATTCGAGCGTCCGGCTTCTACACCGTTATAAGCATAATTACCAAGACTTGCACGAAGAGAAAAGCCAAAGTCCCAATTCTTGTAAATCAATTTAGACGTCATACCCATTATCACATCAGCATCAGCCTTTTTATAGAAATAACGGTCTGCCGAGTTGATAGTACCATCTCCATTACGATCTACAAACTGTCCTTCAATAGGTTGGCCATTCTGGTCATAAACCTGTTGATAAGTATAGAAAGCTGATACCGGATGTCCCACAGCCCAAGCTTTAATACCATCTGAGCCAGAATCACCTACAGCAAGACCTCCATGCAGGATTTTATAATCAGCATCATCGCTTGCTAACAGCTTATCAATCTTATTATCATTATAAGTTATATTATAACCCAATTCCCAACGCCAATCTTTCGTTTGGATAGGCCGATAAGTGAACGATAATTCGACACCCTGATTATGTAACTCACCAATATTACTTGTAACCTTATTCTTAAAGTTAGAACCTGCAGCAACAGCCACTGTATTGATAAGGTCAGTAGTCTTTCTGTAATAATAATCTAAATTTACAGTAAAACGATCATTTAAAAGACTCAAATCAATACCAGCATTGTAGGTAGTAGTCTTTTCCCAAGTCAGGGCGGCATTATAAGCATCAGGGCGGTAAGTCATACCGTTGCCTACAATTGGATAATATGCACCCAAACCATTAGTCGTATAAGAAGCAAAATAAGTGTAATCGCCAATACCTTCCTGCTGACCAGTTTTACCCCAACCTAAACGAAGTTTCAAATCAGAAACGACTTTAGAATCTTTGAGGAAAGCTTCTTCATTGATTTTCCATGCAGCTGCAACAGAAGGGAACAATCCCCAACGATTGTCTTTATGGAAACGTGAAGAACCGTCATTACGCAGCGTAACAGTCAGTAAATAACGATCCATCAACGAATAGTTCAAGCGACCAAAGAAAGATACCAAATAATTCTCAGTCTTATAGAGAGTATTCTCTGACGGGTCTTTTATTTCACCGGGATGTTCCTTGTTGGTATCAGGATAAGTACCGTAATAGTAATAATCAGTTTCTTTATGGAAATGCTGCCATTCATAACCACCCATTACATCGAAATGATGATTCTTGCCAAAATCCTTAGTGTACTGGGCATACATATTCAGTGAAAGATTATAAGTGTCCTGAGTATTCCAGCCCTGACTGCCATAATAATAATTGTCGTAATTATAACGGCTATAATATTTGTCACTCTTACCACTCTTCAAGTCCATACCGGCATTCACATGTAAATGGAGATCTTCAAGACCATGAATTTTATAATCCAACTCAATATTTCCAGTCAGTTCCTTACCTTTACCCTTATCTGAAGTTGTATTTAAATAAGCCATAGGATTACGCGTAGACAGAGAGTTTATAGAATATTTCCATTCATCATCACCACGATCTACAGGTGAACTGTATTGGAAATAGCCACCAAAGTTTTTGTTGTAGAATTCACTGTCAATCATAACAGGCTTTGTTGGATCCATTTCACTGGCCGCACCAATAGCACTGGTATTAGCATACGTTGTATTAGAATACATTCCTTTGGCATTAAAATTCACAGTCAAATGATCGTTCAAGAAAGTAGGATTCAAGCTCACACTAGCTGTATAACGCTCAAAGTCTGAGGTTTTAAGAATACCTTGCTGTTTTGTATAACCCAAAGAAACACGATAAGGAAGATTCTTGTAAGCACCAGTCAACGTGATGTTATGGTCGGTAGCAATGGCCGTGCGGTAAATCTCATCTTGCCAATCTGTATCAGCAAAAAGATGTTGAGCTCCATCAGCTGGTGTTCCATCAGCATTATATGCACTCCAGTAACCCATATTCTTATAATAGTCACTGGCTTCCCAATCAGCACCTTCCAATCCACTCTTGTTCTTTATAAAGTTCATGAATTCATTAGCACTCAGCACATCCAACTTATTAGTCACAGTACTCACCGATACATTTCCATTATAAGAAATAGTCGGCTTCATATTTTTGCGTCCTTTCTTAGTGGTAATAATAATCACACCATTAGAAGCACGGCTACCATAGATTGCTGTAGCAGATGCATCTTTCAACACTGTAAAGCTTTCAATATCATTAGGATTTACAAGGTTTAAAGGGTTGGACATACCTTGCATACCGTAATTATCCATAGCCAGACCATCGATTACAATCAACGGATCATTGCTAGCATTCAATGATGAACCACCACGAATACGAATTGAAGCTCCGCCACCCGGTTCACCGCCACTATTCTGGACATTAACACCAGCAATCTTACCGGTAATCATGTCTTGCGCACTAACCTGCAAACCTTTGTTCATTTCATCAGGTTTGATAGCTGTCACCGATCCGGTTAAATCGTTTTTCTTAGCGCGACCATAACCAATTACGACAACTTCATTCAACAACTCGGCATCGTCCTTCAAGGTAATAATTACCGAAGGAGCCGCAGCCACTTCCTGAGTCTGATATCCAATGAAAGAAACCACCAGCGTTGCCCCTTTGGGAACACTCAGTGTAAAATTACCGTCAAGGTCGGTGATTGTACCATTCGAGGTATTACCTTTTTCCACGACATTAGCGCCAATCACCTCACCCATGGCATCCTTTACATGCCCTTTCACGGTGATGTTCTGTGCATAAACGCTAACAGACAAGAATAACCCCATCAATAGGGGAAGAATCATTCGATAGATTCTAAGATTAACTTGCTTCATGCATTTAAAAAATTAAAGTTAACAATATTAATTACCTATATTATATATTCGAAATTATCTTTCGATTGCTTTTTCTTTTATAAGGTATCTATAACACGACGCAACAAAAATATGCTTTATTAAAATATTAAAATATAAGAAATATGAGAAATATGCAATTGCAACAGTGCAAACGATTGCAGGAAGTTGCGCCATTACACAAGAAAAGGATTAGTCTTTGAGATAGACAAATACATAATCATTTTCAAGGAACAAAGAATTACAAAATGTCAAAACAACAATAGAAACACTTATTTTACATCCATAATGCTAGCCCATTCCCTATTTTCATAACATACCTCATTTTATAAATCCGCAAACCAGCACATTCTTCGAATAAATAAAGAATAAGAATGCACTAAAACCGCATATTATTGCAGCTTTGATAGCTATTTATACAGAAAAGGGTTACTACTTACAGGTGATAAGGTTACTACTTACAGGTAAAAGAGTTACTACTTACAAGCAAAAGGGTTACTACTTACAGCCAATACACTTATTTGCATCACGTCTCTCACCTATAAGAGCTATTTTCCATGAATATTTCATTCTAAAACGAATGTAAGCATTTCGCTATTCAACTATTAATCTGACATTTGTTTCTTTTCACTGTCATATTTCCAACTCTGTAGGCCTACGGCCAGAAATAGCGCACTCTCAGCTAACCTAAAATACAATTTGTCACAATGACAATTAGGCATATCCTCGTCCTCACTAATTCAGCCTCCTACATAAAGCAGCCATTATGGGTCGTACATATCCCATCCCTGTCGCACATTTGTTATAATTACAAACGGGAGGACAGGAATGGAAAAGCTTCTTAAATCAATACCTTATTATTTTGAAGAATAAAGTGTAAGTTTACCGGACTTTACCCCTTTGGCTTTAGCTTCAAATACTATCTCACCGGCTTGCTCGGCAGTCTGAACAATTGCCGTCAACTGACCACTGAAAGCAGGCATCTTCGGCAAGTGGAACAAATCGAGTGAAGTAGCATCTCCATTAGCAGCAGCACGATAATGACCCGCACCTTTCACCGTAAAGTTAACAAGACGACTATCCGAAGGACAGAGGTTTCCATCTTTATCGACCACGCGAACTGTGATATAGGCCAAGTCTTTGCCATCGGCAGTAAGTTGCGAACGATCAGCTACCACTTCCAAGTGATGAGGTTTACCGGCAGTACGGACCACTTTTTCCTCTGCTATTTTACCTGAAACATCATAAGCTACGACTTTCACCTCACCCGGCTCATAAGGAACATCCATCCACATCAAGCGGTAACGACGTTGGAGAGCAAGCGCATCTTTGCCTTGAATAGCTTTACTTTCTTCGGCTGTCAGTTTATGCTGTTTACCATAACTTTTCCCATTAACGAAAAGTTCGGCAGTCGGATAGTTTGTGTAAACGAAGACAGGAGTATTCTCCCCTTCCCTACCCGGCCATGTCCAGTGAGGAAGTACATGAAGTGTATTCACATTCTTATTCCAAAGACTGCGATACAAATAGTAGCGGTCTTTAGGGAGGCTGCCAAGGTCAATAATACCAAACAAAGAACTATGACTCGGCCATGCATCCGTATCATAGGGAGAAGGTTCACCCAGATAATCGAATCCTGTCCAAACGAATTGACCGATAGTCCAGTCATAATCATCTGCTAAAGCAAAATCCTCATCGGGAACATTAGACCAAGAACAATGCTCCAAATCATATCCGGAAGACTGATGATCATCGTACTTCGCATCCCCGCGTTTCTCTACAGGGAATTTATATACGCCACGAGAACTAACGGTAGAAGAAGTTTCGGAACCAAGTACTATATTCTGCGGTAGCAGTTCATAAGCTTCCAGATAACGGTGTGCACGATAATTAAAACCGGGTACATCAATCATTGCTGCAAAGCCATTCTTCAAAACACAGGAAACCTGATCCATACCGCAAGTAACAGGGCGTGTCGGGTCTTCACGATGACAGATATCCTGCAAAAAAGAAGCAACTTTATAACCTACCGGGCTACATTGGGTCGGAACTTCATTGCCGATGCTCCACATCACGACACAAGGATTGTTGCGGAACTGATGCAGCATATTTATCATATCGCGCTCTGCCCACTCGTTGAAATAGCGGTGATAGCCATTCTCACATTTGGCAATGTCCCATTCGTCGAAAGGTTCCACCATCATCATAAAGCCCATTTCATCACAGAGTTGCACTAACTCCGGTGCAGGCATATTGTGAGCGGTACGAATGGCATCGCAACCCATATCTTTCAACAGTGTGAGTTGGCGACGTAATGCAGCAACATTGATGGCAGCACCCAACGGACCGAGATCGTGATGATTACATACCCCCTGGAACTTACGGTGCTTACCATTCAGGAAGAATCCTTTGTCGGCAATGATTTCTATGCTACGGATGCCGAAACGAGTAGTATATTCATCCGTTTGCTTGCCATCGGCATAGACTTTGGAAACAGCCTTATATAAATAAGGTGTCTCTGGTGACCACAAGCAAGGAGCATTCACCAAGAAGTTTTGTTCAAAAGGTTGACCATGATTAATCTTACGGGTATTATCCTTCGTTGCAACAACTTTCCCATCGGGAGAGATAATTTCTGTTACGATACGGATATCTTTTCCTTCATCATTAGCAATAGTCGTCAACAGACGTACTGAGGCATACTCATCAGAAACATGAGGAGTAGTCAGCTGAGTACCCCATACAGGAACATGCACTTTATCAGTACTCACTACACGCACATTGCGATAAAGTCCTGCGCCAGGATACCAACGGGAAGATTGAGGCTTATTCTCCAGACGTACAGCAAGGGTATTGTTTTTACCATCTTTATTCAGAAGTCCGGTGACATCGCAATGGAAAGAATTATAACCGAATGGCCAGAAACATGCTTCTTGCCCATTGACGTATACACGGGCTTCACTCATTGCACCATCAAAGACAAGTGTCGTCTGCTGATCAGCGAGAGCATCGAACGTAGTACGATACCAACCTATTCCTACGTAAGGGAGCCCACCTGTACGTCCGGTCTTGACAGAAGCCTTCTTTTCGAAGTTTTGCGTTACTGCTACTTCCTGCAAGTCGTTGCTGCGATCGAAAGGACCGAAGATGGCCCAGTCGTGAGGTACAGTTACAGTTTCCCATTTGCGATCATCAAATTCAGGCTTCATGGCTTCCGCTACTTCACCTTTTGTAAACTTCCAGTTCTTCTCCAACAGTGTTTCTATACGCTGAGCTTTTGCCATCAAAGAAAAAAGAATACAGCAGGAGAAAGAGATGAATAGTATCTTCTTCATTTTCAATCAAAGTATTTAATTAATGTTATTTAAAAGCATCCATTATAACAGTAGGACGACCCTCTTCTGTAAATGCTCCCAATCTATATTGACTCGGCCTGCACTCCGGTTCCCAATAGAACACTCCTTTACAACGACCGTTGGTATGTTCCTTGCACTCCTTCAAGATACGGGCAAGCTGCCTCTTTCCCTCGTTCAAAACAGAGGTACTTGCCAACTTACCATTGTCATCGGCACACTCCATACCGGTTTCTACCACCATTACATCACAATTGTACTTGGTGCTCAAAGCCTTGATGTTGCTGATACAGTCCGTAATGACGGCATCGGCAGATGAATAGCCTTCTTTGGAATCACGCGACCAATAAGGGTAAAGCGACATACCTATCATGTCCCACTTGCCGCCATTCTTCTTTAATTCATCGAAGAACCAGGTGAACAAGCCGCTGTCCCATCCATTGTCCAAGTGAACAATCACAATAGCATCGGGAAAAACTGACTTCACAGCATCGTATCCGGTAGTGACGAAAGCACCAAGATTAGCCCAATTCATGGGATATACCACTTTGTCGGTCGCACTTGCCGGTGCATCTTTCAAATCCTTCTCCGTCACATTATAAGATGCGCCGCTCAAAGCCACGTCTTCATCCCACAACATACCCGGGCGAATTTCATTCCCCACTTGCACCCATTTAGGAATAACCCCTATCGTCTTCAAGGCCTGAAGTACACTCACTGTATGGTCTTTAATGGCACTTTTCAAGTTTGCCAGATTTTTTCCTACCCACGACGCGGGTTTGTTTTGCTGGGCGGGGTCGGCCCACCAATCACTGTAATGAAAGTCTATCATTACATCCATTCCCAACTCTTTGGCTCTTTTGGCCTTCTCCACCACATCGGCAGTGTTACACCAATTGCCATGTTTGCTCGGGTCTACCCATACGCGAATACGGATGGCATTAAGTCCTAGTTCCTTCATCAGAGCCGTACACTCACGCTGCTCACCTTTGGCATTATAGAAGTTGTAGCCTTTGGATTCGTATTCGGTGACCCATCCTATGTCGGCACCTTTGGCAAATTCCACCTCTGTAGTTCCATCGTCACCATCGGGATCGACATCGGGCACAGGAATTATTTCGTTATTACTGCTACACGCTACTATAGAAAAAGTAATACCCAAAAAGAAAGACAAAAATTTCATGTGTTTCATGGCAAATATAGTTATCAATGATACAAATATAATAAATAAAAGCATAATCATTCAAGCCAGATACTCCCTATCTCTATTTCCGTAGCCTTTTCAGCAACTCCATCAAAAGAGAGTTCGAGAGTTTCAATCCCTTCTACCTTGAAAGGTATTTCAGTCTGCGGACGGAAATAATTATCAAGGAAGACCGGATAGACGTGGGGAAGTAAAGCTGTATTTGTTTGCTTCAAATCCTGCAAGGATATACGAATGATACCATCAGTCGCAGCGGCACACGAAGCAAGGTAGGTATATCCGTCAGAAGTAATGAAGCCGGCTTTTAGCCCTTCGGGGAACTTCTTTGCATGGATACACAAAGTGCGGCAGGAAGCGAGTCGATCAGGGCGTCCATCGATATCATCTTTAATGTAACGACGAAGAACGAAGACAGACGCCTTATCTTTAGACTCGAAAGTGATGCGCAAGGTCGGCTTCTCTGTCGGTGCATTTTGTATTAACTGGCGATTCGTACGGCTCCATTCGGGCATAGTATATGTTTCCAACTTACTATCAGCATCCACTATTTCCAGCAGAGGCAGTGATTTTTCAGGAGCAACTACGTTGGTTTCCCACAGGGTAGCCGAAGTATAGTCCCAATCCAGTGGACTCCTGGCTACTCCCGAAGGAAACGTTTGTCGCTTATCGCCTTGACAAACGACGATGTTATACCTAAAACAACCCTCTTTTATCTCTGTAGCAGGTACGGTAGCACGATAAGTGTAACCGCCTGCATGATTCATTTTCAGACAAGGATTCTTTTCATTCCAGAAAGATATCTTATCTGTGTAGATAATAACGGAATCGGGCATTTCATGGCCTGCCACAATAGCCTCTATCTGTAAATCTTTACCGGCATCTACTGCCTTGGCAGGAGAATGAGTAACAGTAAAACCTTTATTATCAGAAATGGATGGACGTACATATTCACCAAGAGTAATATTCTGCCAATGGGCATCAGCAGTCCATTTACCGGAAGCAGATATACCTTCACGCTGTAACAGATAGACACCCGGACGAAGGGTAGAAATCTTACCATTCGCAGCTTGTGTACTGAATGTATTTCCATTATTCAAACCGTTCACCCGGAATTGCTTACCTAAATCAGGTAAATTCAGAGTCATAGCCCATGCACCGGAGACAATGCGCATTACTTCTTTATCCAAAGAAGGCCTTGTAAACGGATCACTAACCTGTACCGCATCGGGCATTACTTCCAAGCGCCAAACACCCTCTTCCAAACGATCCAGCCAATACACGCCCGTACCTTCATAATTCACCACCGGAGATTTGCCACAACCGGCTATTGCGCGAAGCTGAGAAATATCTTTCGGACGGGTTTGAGTCGTATTGGAATAGTAGAATTTCTCTCCGTCATTCAGTTCGCTTAAATCCTGCACGTAGCTGACACGGAAGTCATTGAATAATGTATCTGCCGGATAACTGCCAAAACTCTCTCCCCTGCCCACTTTCTGTGCCACTTCTGCGGCAATCATCAATCCGACAGCTTTATTCGGGGTGTATGCTACATTCAGGTAATGAGTCTGGTATTCGGTATTGTAGGCTGCCATGTCAATAGGATCATAGGCAAACTGAGTAATCCACTGGAAACCGGCTGTGCGGAAAGTGCGTACAGTGGCCGGATACATATAAGAATAAAGAATATCAGCGGGATCAAATTCATAAACCATACGAGCCTTCTTATTGAAACCTTTCAGATTGGAGAAAGGAATATCGTAACGGTCTACGGAAGGCAGGAAATTCCCCTTGCGGGTATATCCGGATACAAGACCAATAGGATACCATTGATAGGTAGTACCTTGTATGGCTGTAGAATAGTAAGCCTCTACCACATGCTGGTTATGACTGACATTGTAGAACACCGGTTTGCGGTTGCCTGCACGTTTCAGGGCGGACAGCATCTTATTTATGTAACTACGCGTCTCAGCAACAGTGCCGGGATGGCAAGGCTCATTGTTTATTTCAAAGCCTACGATATAAGGATCGTCTTTGTAAGCATAACCTGTATAAGGATTCACATGGCGTACAAGAGCAGCAATATACTTTTCCTGTGCAGCAATAGCTTCTACATCACTATGAACAGCACATTTATCATAATGGGATGAGAAGCCATCGGTGGGCTGATTACGTTCCGGATAACCGTTGCCAAAATTTGTCTGTGCCGTGATAACGGTACGGATACCACGTTCCTGTAATTTATGAATAAGGTAGTCCAATAGTTCCAGGTGCTCATTTTCCAGCAAGTTACCTTCTGCATCAGAAATCTCTACGTCCCAGATGTGAATACGGTAAGCATTCAGTCCCAAGCGTGCCATGTGATAGACATCACGATCGATAGCTGCTTTACGATCCACTCCCAGATAGCCCATCGCCCGGTAGGCATGCGCAAAGGGTAAAGTGTAGTTCACACCAAAGAAAGAAGCTTCTTTCTTCGTATCCGACCAACGCATGACGCCGCCGGCATCTACATAGATAGTAGGAACGCTTTTTTGTACTTTGTTCTGTGCCGGAGCAACTACTGCCAGCAAACAAGTAATCAAGATAAGAATGTGTCTCTGCATGTCATCAAATTCAAGTTGGTTTTTCTTGACGGCAAAAGTAATGGAGGGCGATTATCCGTCAAAGCAGATATCGGACATAAAACGACACAAAAAGGACATACACTGATTATCAGCGACATCCATAGATAATTTCTGAGTTAGAATATAATAACAGCCATAAACGACAAATCGGATTAACTGGTATTTTTTCTCCAGATTCTTGTAATTATTAAGCATAAAGAAGTATCTTTGACGCATCCTTTATACAAGAGATAAAATGAGAAGACACACCAACATACTAATTTTGCTACTCCTTACAGGACTCTGTATTTCTGCAGAGGCACAAAATAATCCCTATAAAATAGACGACTCATTATATCCCATCTTCCAACGTGCCATCAAATGGCGTACTCAACCCCAAGGATTGCTTATTGCTGATACGCTTTATGCGGAAGCCACGCAAAAGAAAGATAAGAAAGCACAATGCCTGGCACTAACAATCCCTGTTAGTTTTTATTTGAGTACCAATAATTATGAGAAACTTGAACAGGCAGCAACCCGAGCAAAAGAAGAAGCAAGAAAGAATAACTATCTCCAATATTATTATTCCGCCTGTACCAATGAAATAAACTGCCTGTTAAATAACGGACATTCATTGCGAGCCCTGCAAAAAGCTGAAGAAATGAAAATACAGGCTTTCAAAGATCAGCACGAATATGGGATCTTTTCGTGTATCTACACTTTAGGGAATATCTACTACATGCGTCAAAACAGGGAGGTAGCCACAGAGTACTACAAAAATGCATTGGAATATATGCTGAAGAATCTACCCGATCAGGATCCGACATATATGTATATAAACCTTTCTGAATATTATCGGGATAAAGGAGAAGGTGAAGTGGCTTTAGAATATGCGGAAAAAGCAACTAAAGCTGCTAAAACCAATGAAAGCCGTGTAGCCGCCCTGCTAAACAAATGCGAAGCATTGTATTCCATAAAGCGTATCAATGACTTTAATGCCTGCTATGATGAATGCACGCGAGTAATAGAACAATATGGCGTTATCCGCAAAACAGCAGTACAACGCTTGCATATCTATAAACTCATTCTGAATAAAAATTACGATCAGGCACACACTGAAGCGGATTCCCTACGCAATCTATTATCAGTCTACCAGATGCACCATGAAATATATCTGAAATCTGGAAACTATGAAAAAGCTTATTTCTATAATGACTGGCTCCATAATTATCAGGATTCTGTCAACCGCCAGGTACAATCATCAGACATTGCCGAACTAAATGCACGTATAGGTACTGAACGCATAAAATTGGACGCCAAAGCCCTGGAATATCAGAATACAGCACTCAACCTGAAGAATACCCAGCTGGAACTGGATCGGACGAAATCGCAGTCTGAACTGGAAATGATGAATATCGAGAATAGCAAGTTAGTACTGGAAAACCGGAACCTGGATCTGGCACGCCTCAATGTAGAAGCGGAAAAGCAAAAAGCCATTTTAAAAGAGCAACAAAGCGCCTCCCAACATTACATCGTAACCCTCAGTCTTGTGCTCTCATTCTTGTTTCTTTTCACCTGCTTCCTGATATTCTACCTGTACAGACGCCGTAAAACAATGGCTATCCTACAGGAGAAAAATGAAGAACTCACCGTTGCACGCGATCATGCTGAGGAATCGGACCGAATGAAAAGCTTCTTTATACAGAACATGAGTCACGAAATTCGTACACCGCTCAATGCCATAGTCGGATTCTCGCAGGTATTATCTACTCCGGACATGGAAGTTGACGACGAAGAAAAGGAAGAGTTCAGTATGCTTATCCAGCAGAATTCCGAGTTGCTGACTACACTGATCAATGATGTCCTCGACCTCGCCAGTCTGGAAAGTGGTAAATACAGAATGCATTTGGCACCCCACCGTTGCAATGAATTATGCCAGGTAGCAATGGTTTCTGTTGTGCACCGTAACCCAAAAGAAGTGAAATCTTATTTCACTTCCGATGTGCCAAATGATTTCTTGTTTGTAACGGATAAAGAACGCTTGCAACAGGTACTTATCAATTTCCTGACCAATGCGGAGAAACACACGGAACGGGGTGAGATTCATCTTCATTGCTCTCTTACGGAAAATCCGGGAAAGAT
The DNA here is from genome assembly GCF_003464595.1 of Bacteroides intestinalis. Classification (GTDB taxonomy): domain Bacteria; phylum Bacteroidota; class Bacteroidia; order Bacteroidales; family Bacteroidaceae; genus Bacteroides; species Bacteroides intestinalis_A. The sequence continues at coordinate 136,211 of NZ_QRZF01000008.1, read as the reverse complement.
TACATTTTCCGTTGCAGATACCGGTCCGGGAATTCCGGCAGACCAGGCAGATTGCGTTTTCGACCGGTTCAGCAAGCTGGATGAATTCAAACAGGGCACAGGACTCGGATTGAATATCTGTTCCATCATTGCCGGACGCCTGAAAGGGGAAGTGAAACTGGATAAGAATTACACCGGAGGAGCACGTTTCTTGTTTATACTTCCGCTCGACAGTGTGCCTGATAAATAAAGCTCTGCTAAACAAAACTCACCACCCATTGTTCTCTTCGGAACGATAACAATCTAACGAAAGGACAATGAAAAAGTTGACGTATTCTTTCCTGCTCCTGATGCTTCTGACATCAGTTCCGGCCCTGGCCGATTATGCACCTGTCAATGTACAGACAGCACTGAAAAAAATGTATCCCGCCGCCAAGGATGTTGCCTGGTCACGGGATGAGACTTATTATGTAGCGGACTTTATACAGAATGGGTTCGACACAAAGGTCTGGTTCAACTCCGAAGCACAATGGGAAATGAGACAGATTGATTGGGGAACAATGGATGAAGTGCCCAATGCCGTGTACAATGCTTTTGCAGCAAGCGAATATTCCGATGGAATGGTGCAGGGAGTCACCTTAGTTCAGTTCCCCAAACGAGAAGCGGTGGTTTCCGTAGTTGTGGGAATGGCAAATACACAGACCAGATACCAGCTACTATTCACCCTCGACGGCGGATTGGAGGATGAACGCAATGCAACCTATTTCAACAACTTGCTTGGCGCAGAAGTCTTCTTATAATAGAGAACTACTTCCTCAAACATACTGCTTCGGGGTCACTCCAAACTCAGCCTGGAAGCATTTAGAGAAATAGGAATGATTGGAGAAACCAACCATATACATCACTTCGGCCACAGTAAACTTCTGCTGTTTCAGTAGCATAGCCGCCTTTTTCATGCGGATGGACTTAATGTATTCCACAGGTGTCATGCCCGTCAGTTGCTTTATCTTGCGATACATCTGCTTGTTATTGATTCCGGTCCATTCGCAAAGGGCATTCACATTCAGTTCGGAGTCTGAGATGTGTTCTTCAATCAGATTAATTACACTTGCCAGGAACTTCTCATCATAAGAAACCGCCTCTATCTCTTTCGGGGTAGAAAGAACTTCCATGCGGGCTTTCGCCTCATGCGTCTCCCGGCTATGTAATAACTGCTCCACACGCGAAAGTAAAATATCCGGTTCAAAAGGCTTAGGAATGAAGGCATCTATATGCAACTGGATACTTTCAAGCTCTGTTTCCTTATTACTTTTCGCTGTCAGCAAGATAATGGGAATAGTGGATGTGGGAATATTCTTCTTAATATGACGCACCATTTCAAGTCCATCCATCACGGGCATCATGACATCAGCTATAATCAGATCGGGCATTAATTCCATAGTGAGTTCCATACCTATCTTACCATTATCCGCTAAACGGCAACGATATTTGGTATGCAGTATCTGATAGATAAACTCTGAAACCTCCGGAGTATCATCCACAATCAGAAGCAATGGGGCATCCGGAGCAGGCATATTTGTATCTGGAACCACAGCTTCAACTCCGGCAGCAACAGGTTCGATATCAGAAGAAACAGTTTCCGGAGAAATTTCTACGACAGGCTGTTCCATAGCAATCAGCGGAAGGATCAGCGTAATGGTAGTACCTTTATTCTCTTCTGAAGAAAGGTGAACATTACCGCCATGCAGTTCAGTATAAGTCTTTACCAAATATAGTCCGATACCCGTTCCCTCCTTTTTGCCTGCCGTCTTGGGAGACTGAAAGAAACGCTGGAAGACATACGGTTGATCCTGGTGGGAAACACCGATACCTGTATCTGATACAGAGATATTCACCTTTTTATCAGAAGCCTGTAAACGAAGCGTTACCTCACCCTCCTCCGGAGTATACTTCACAGCATTAGACAAAAGATTATCCAAGATAGATTCCAGCTTTATGGCATCCATCTGTATGTATATCTTTTCACGGTCGGTATAGAAATGGAAAGTTAGCTTCTTCTCTTTCGTCTTCTCCTCTGCATACATGGCAAATAAACCACGCGCAAAAGATACTAGTTCGATTTGAGAAAATATCAGCAACGTATTGTTGCCACTATCCACCCGGTTGAAGTCCAGTCCCTGATGAATAAGTGAATTCAGCTTCATGGCATTGCGATGCACCTGCTCCAGTTGTTTCTTTTCCTGCTGGTCCTTGATACCGGGCAGCAGTTTACTGATAGGAGCGATAATCATGCTCAACGGAGTTTTCAAGTCGTGGGAAAGATTGGTGAAAAACTCTATCTTCGCCTGTGATTGTTCCAGAATCTTCTCCTTCTCCATACGTTCCAGCTTCAAGCGATTCTTTACACGAAAGAAGTTGATGGTCCAGATCACCAGTACCAAGCAGAGCAAGGCATAGAATACCTTTGCCCACGGAGTATAGTACCAGGGCGGAATGATATGAACCTCCAGTGTATAAGCCCGGTCCGATGGTTTTCCATAAATGTCCAACTTACTCACCAGCAGACGATAGTCTCCATAACTCAGGTTATTGTAAGTAATACGGTTCGTATTCGCTTTCAACAAGTTCCACTCACGATCCACGCCTTCCAGACGATAGACTAATTTGCTTTTCTCTTCAAGAGAATAAGGCAGGTCGGAAAGTTCAAAGGCAAGGTTATTCTGGTCATAAGCCAGTTCTATCCGTTGCGAGTAACGGATACTTTGTCCGGGCAATGAGAAAGTACCGGAGCGTCTGGTATCGGAATGTGAAACATCAGTTTGTGAGGCATTGGGCTGATACTGTTGGTTGTTGATGTAAATGGCAGTCAGGATAAGAGGCTTTTCGATGTGTTCCGCCAGCAGAGCTTCCGGTGAAGATATGGCAAAACCATCTGCCGTACCCAAATAAAACTCTCCGCTTATCCGGTCGAATAACATGCTGGTGAAACGTTTATCGGTGATATTCAGCCGGCGGATTTCCAGCGTCTGCTGATCTGCCACCCAGACACCATCGGTGGTAGATATCCAGATTTTTCCGTCAGCCTCAGCCATGGAAAGTATTGCATAGTGATTGTACTCATCGAAAGGAAGCATGCGGATACTATCGTTATCAGGCTGTACACGCATCACACCACCGGGAAAGCCTATCCAGATATGACCGTCTTGGGCAGAGAGGATGAAGTTGGGGGTTCTTTCGCCTGTCAGCTCGTCCGGGGCGATATGGGTTATCTCGCCTGTGCGAGGATTTATCTTCTCGATGCTGTTGGAACTGTTGTACAGCAATGCCCATACATTTCCCTCACGGTCAGGGATTAGCTGGTTGATGAACATGCCCGAAAGACCATTGTGGATGGAATACGTCTTCTCTGCCATATAGGGACCACCGGAAGAACGCATAAGGTTCTGTTTGTCTACCACAAAAATTCCACCGAGGCAAGTGGCTATCCAAAGTTTCCCTTCCCGGTCTTCAAACAAATGATACGCCCAGTTGGCATTGTAGCGGCGGGTGCTGTCCACAATGCTATAATGGACGAACTGGCGGTTCTTCGGATCAAAACGGCTGATGCTGCCATCGGTAGCCAGCCAGAGTTGCCGTTCCCGGTCTTCATAAAGATGGCGTACCCGGTTGTGCGACAAGGGATATTTCTGATCACCCATTTTATACCAGGCAACATCTTGCTCTTCACCCAGGGGCTGGGTGAAACGAATTAGTCCGTTGGTTCCGCCAAACCAGTAGGTTCCGTGTGTATCGCGAAGCATGGAATAGAACTGGTTCCCCTCTCCTGTTCCGGTGATTTGTGAAATAGGGATATAACGCAACGCATTATTATTCCGTGACATGGAAATTCCGTAATCCGTGCCCAGCCAGATGTTATGTTCCCGATCGGCAAAGATGGTCCAGATGATATTATTGGAGAGTGATTGCAGATTTCGGGAGTCGTGGACCACGTGCAGCAAAGGTTCTCCTTCCTGATATACATACAAACCATTGTCCGTGCCCACCAGCAACTGCCCACTGCCATCCAGTGCCAACGACTTGACGGAATTATCATAGAAAGCATCAATCCTCTGAGTACGCCCGTCAGCAGGCGTATATCTGAAAAGACACCCTTCCGTACCGATCCATATGCAGCCACGTGCCGTATCTTCCAGTAGGGAATTGATAAACTGGTTGCTCCGGTTGCCACTGCGAGGAAGGTCTATTGCTTCAAAATGCCGGGTAGCGGGGATATAACGACAGAAGCCATTATAGGTGCCGATATAAAGGAGCCCGTCCGAAGAGCGAATCAGTGAATAGATGGTCTGGTGTGGAATACCTTCGGTAACGGCAGAGAGTTGGTGGTCGTTCAGCGAATAGGTATAGAGGCCGTTCAATGTTCCCAACCACAGCAGACCGTCGTGTACAAGCAATGTCCGGATATCGGTCGGAAGTTGCGTTTCCGGTTCTTCATAGGTATCTGTACGATAGTTGTAAATCAGCAAACCATTGTCGGCACCCAGATAAAGATAGGTACTGTCTACCACCGTACCGCAATAAATCTGTGTATTGCTACGCTTGGCGAAAGTGAAATGTGGCTGCGTGGAATAACCGTCATAACTGAACAACCCTTTATTGGAACCGATCCATATCAGTCCCTGTGTATCTTGCAGAAAGCAATTGATTACAGAAGCTTCCGTCCCCAGACCGATATTATCGAACAAGCGATAATCCGATTTCTGTCCGGACAGCTTGAGGGGAAGCGTTATCTGCAAAAGTATAAGTAGAAGAAGAAAAACAGGTCTGCGCATACACTTCGGTTTGTTAAAGGTCGGGGACAAAGATAAAACTAATCTGTAACAAACGCCCTGCACCTTTCTGAAAAATTGCCTAAATCTTATGAGGGAATCCTCTAAAGTAACCTACTCTAATCGTTTGTTATGCTCTGAAACTTTTCACTCCTTCCATGTAACACCTAGCCCAATACTTTCTGCCTCATACTTACCAACTCTTAGGATACATGCAAACGTTTGCATAAATCTCTAACCCGATAACTGTCAATGAAGAAGCGATATTTCATGTATTCAACTATTTTTGCAATCGGATAGGTCAGTTCAATAAGATAAGCTGCACCTCAGCAATAAAAAACAAGCAAGCTTATTTTGTATTGTTTTTGGTTTGCACTACCTTTGGATAAAGGAATACTTAGAGAATACCATGAATAAACCGCAGATTACCATCAAGGACATAGCACGGGCGTTGAACGTCTCGCCCTCTACCGTGTCAAGAGCGTTGAAGGACAACCCGGATATCAGCCAGGAAACCCGCAACCTTATACATGCTTACGCCCGCGAGCATAATTATAAGCCTAACGTACTTGCAGTAAATCTTCGAGCCAGCCGTTCGAATACAATCGGTGTAATTGTACCGCAACTGGTACATCACTTTTTCTCGTGCGTGCTGAGTGGCATTGAAAAGGCTGCCGCCGAAGCGGGATACAATATTCTGGTAGCCCAGAGCAACGAATCTTACGAGCAGGAAGTGAAGATAGTACATTCATTCCTTGCCGCCCGCGTCTGTGGTGTGATTGCCTCTCTGGCAAAGGATACTTCCCAATACGACCATTATCAGGACCTGCTGAATAATAATATCCCCATTGTGTTCTACGACCGCATCTGTACCGGATTGAAAACGGAACGGGTGGTAGTGGACGACTATGCCGGTTCTTTTGCCGCCGTGGAGTATATGATACAGACAGGTTGCAAACGTATCCTGTTTTATGGAGCAGCCCCGCATCTGGAAATCACCAAGAATCGCCGGAATGGCTATCTGGATGCCATGAAGAAATACAAGATTCCCGTAGACGACAGCATGATTATGCTGTGTGATACACGAGAACGCGCCATATCCATCACCCCTGACATACTGGAAGGTCCCGACCATCCCGATGGTTTCTTTGCCATCAATGACGAAACAGCTTCGGGCATTCTGTATGCCTGCAAACTGGTTGGAAAGAAAGTTCCCGACGAAGTATCGATCTGCGGGTTTACCGACGGCGCCATTGCCCAAAGCACAGATCCCAAACTGACCACCGTGGAACAGCACGGAGAAGAAGTCGGAAAAAGTGCTTTCAGCATTCTGACAGGCAAGCTGGGAGGGGGCGATGATAAGAGTAACAACAAGATTGTGAGGACGAATCTTGTAGTGAGGGGAACAACGAAATAACTGAATAAATATCTAATACATAAAATTAAGAATGAAAGTAAAACCTGATTTGAGCTTTTGGAAGCTGTGGAATATCAGCTTCGGCTTCTTTGGCGTACAGATCGCATATGCTTTGCAGAGTGCGAACATCAGCCGTATTTTCGCGACATTGGGTGCAGACCCGCACAATTTAAGTTATTTTTGGATATTGCCACCATTGGCAGGTATCATCGTACAGCCCATCGTAGGTGCTGCAAGCGACAAAACGTGGACACGCTTCGGACGACGTATTCCTTACCTGTTTGTCGGTTCACTGGTAGCCGTACTGGTAATGTGCCTGCTGCCGAATGCCGGTAGTTTCGGTATGGCAGTCAGCACGGCAATGATATTCGGATTAGTATCATTGATGTTCCTGGATACATCCATCAATATGGCGATGCAGCCATTCAAGATGATGGTGGGCGACATGGTAAACGAAAAGCAGAAAGGTCTTGCCTACTCTATCCAGAGTTTCCTGTGCAATGCCGGTAGCTTGGTAGGTTTCCTGTTCCCGTTCATTTTTACATGGATAGGTATCAGCAACATAGCTCCCCAAGGTGTAGTTCCCGACTCGGTTATCTATTCCTTCTATATCGGAGCAGCCATTCTGATACTTTGTGTCATCTACACCACGGTAAAGGTGAAAGAAATGCCACCTGCCGAATATGCAGAATACCATGGCATCACCGAAGAGGAAAAAAAGGAAAAGATCAATATGGTGAAACTGCTGGTGAAAGCACCGAAAGCTTTCTGGACGGTAGGTTTGGTTCAGTTCTTCTGCTGGTTTGCCTTCATGTTCATGTGGACCTATACCAATGGTAGTGTAGCTGCCAATGTATTCGATGCTCCTACCGTTGAAACAGTGGTGAACGGTGCAAGCAAAATAGTGCTGGACACTAAGAGTATCCAATATCAGAATGCTGCCGACTGGGTAGGCGTATTGTTTGCCGTACAGGCCATTGGTTCTGTACTCTGGGCTGTATGTATCCCGCTGTTCAAGAATCGCAAACAGATCTACTCACTCAGTCTTGTTTTGGGTGGTATAGGTTTCATCTCCACGTATTTCGTTCACAATCAATATGTATTGTTCATCTCCTTCTTGCTTATCGGTTGCGCATGGGCAGCTATGTTGGCATTGCCTTTCACCATCCTGACCAATGCTCTGAGCGGCGGACACATGGGTACCTATCTGGGACTGTTCAACGGAACGATCTGTATTCCGCAGATTGTAGCTGCTACGCTGGGTGGTAGTATTCTGGCTCTGTTCACCCCGAAAGGTATGTTACCGCCTGAAATAAATATGCTTGTCATGGCAGGTGTGATGTTGATTATCGGTGCCGTTTGTGTATATTTAATCAAAGAGACCAAAGGAGAACAAGCAAAAGCATAATCCGTGCGAAAACATACTTAAAAGGGGATGTCTATCCCTCTATAACGAACAACTCTCTTCTCTACGATAATCGCCCCGTTCCTTTAAAAAGATCGGGGCGATTCTTATAAAGGAACCAAACACATCTTATTCTTTAGACATTCCTTGTCTTCTTTTTTTCCTCATCATTGCCGTTTATCCGTTTATTTGTTTATCTTTACCGCCATAATCACCATTGAGATACACACCATGAAAAGATACCTTAAAACCGATGAATGGAATATTATTGAAGATAACTTTCACGCCGACAACCTGCGAATGTCAGAAAGTATATTCAGCCTTGGGAACGGTCGCTTCGGCCAGCGGGGCAATTTCGAGGAACCTTATTCAAGCGACTCATACCGTGGTTCATTCGTTGCCGGTATCACTTTTCTTGATAAAACGCGTGTAGGCTGGTGGAAAAACGGTTTCCCTCATTTCTATACCCGTATTCCCAATGCAGCTGACTGGAGTCGTGTCAGCCTGCGTCTCATCGACGAAGAACTGGACCTGGCACAATGGGACGTGAACAGCTTCAGCCGCAGGCTCAATATGAAAGCGGGTATCTCCTACCGGGACTTCGAAATCACATCTCCCAAAGGACACCAAATACGGGTACATGTGGAGCATATCAACAATATGGCTCACCCCGATTTATGTCTGATAAAATACAGCGTCACCTCCATCAATTATACGGGAAGAATATCACTGATTCCCTCCCTGGATGCAGTCATAGTCAATAAGGACGATGATCTGAACGAGAAGATATGGAATATCCTCCGTTCTGGTGTCACAAAGGATTGTGCTTACCTATGGACGCAAACCCGGCGGGAAGATGCGCAAGTGTGCTATGCCATGACCTATCAGTTCTTCAAGAACGGCAAAGAAGCCACCTCGAACCCGATACGCATTGAAAAGGAGAAACAAACCGGGTTCAGCATCGGGGCAGATGTGAAACCGGGAGACAATGTAATGCTCATCAAATATACCGTTATAAGTTCGTCGCTCTATGATGAACGTCAGGAACTGATAGAACATTCCGTCACCAAAGCCCGTCAGACTAAAATAGACGGCTGGGATAAGCTGGAAAACGATCATCAGCAAGCCTGGGCCAATATATGGAAAGAAATGGATGTGGTTATCGAAGGCGATCCGGAAGCACAACAGGGTATCCGGTACAACATCTTTCAACTATGCCAAACGTACCGCGGTGATGATCCGCGCCTGAATATCGGCCCGAAAGGCTTCACAGGTGAAAAATACGGTGGAAACACATATTGGAATACGGAACTTTGTTGTGTACCGTTCTTCCTACTCTCTACTCCGAGGGAGATTGTAAAAAACCTGTTGATATACCGTTATAACCAACTACCGAAAGCGATAGAGAATGCCCGCAAACTGGGTTTCAAAGAGGGTGCCGCCCTCTTCCCGCAAGTTACTTACAGCGGTGAGGAATGCCACAGTGAATGGGAAATTACCTTTGAAGAAATACATCGCAATAATATCATCGTCTATGCCATTGCACAGCATGCTGCAATCACGGGTAGCAAAGATTATGTAGCCAAATACGGACTGGAAGTAATGATCGCCGTCTCCCGTTTCTGGAGCCAGCGTGTATCTTTCTCCAAACCAAAACAGAAATATGTGATACTGGGTGTCACCGGACCGGATGAGTACGAGAACAACGTAGATAATAACTGGTACACCAATTACTCGTGTGTGCAGTGCCTGCGGATGACACTTAACTATCTTGAAATTATTGCCGGAGAATACCCCGACGAATATGCGCGTGTACGCCGTGTCACCAACCTCCGCCAACAAGAAGAGGCTGAATGCTGGCGCGACATCATCAACCGTATGTATCTGCCGGAAGATAAAGAACTGGGGATCTTTGTACAAAATGACGGTTTCCTGGATAAGGAACTGAACAGTGCCGATGCCATTCCACCCGAAGAACGCCCCATCAATCAGCACTGGTCGTGGGATCGTATTCTTCGTTCATGCTACATCAAACAAAGCGATGTATTGTTGGGCCTATATCTGTATTATTTCAATTTCGATAAGGAAACTGTCCGCCGTAACTTCGATTTCTATGAAACAATGACGGTGCATGAATCTTCACTTTCCCCGCACATCCACTCCATTCTTGCCGCCCGCATCGGAGAAGTGGAAAAGGCTTACCAACTCTTTCTGCATGCCACCCGTCTCGACCTGGATGATTACAACAACGAAACTCACCAAGGACTGCATATCACCAGTATGCCGGGCAGCTGGCTTGCCATTGTACGAGGCTTTGCCGGGATGCAGATTCTGGAGGGCATACTCTCTTTCTTCCCAGTCATTCCAGAGAAGTGGAACAGTTACTCCTTCCAGATAAATTATCAGGGACGTACACTTCATATGCATGTAAGCAAAGAAATAAATATTTCACTTATTGCCGGAGAAGAACTGAACATACAAGTATATAAAAACGTTTATAAGCTCAAATTGGGCACCGATTTGTTGCTCAGGATAGAGGAGTAGAAGCCTTATCATTAACAACGCGTAACAAAATAAACCGGGAGAACAATTATCTGTTTTTCCGGTTTTATGTTTTTTATACCTAAACGAACAACTATATATTAGTATGAAGAAAATCTATTTGTTCGCCATCAGCGTGATGCTGCTTGCCACATCATGCGGGCACAAGAAAGAGGGCGATGCCACGCTGGTCCGACCTGTCAAGACAGCTACTGCCAGCTCCCAATCGGTCATCCGGAAAGACTTCTCCGGTATTGTAGAAGCCGTAGAATACGTGAAACTGGCCTTCCGTGTCAGCGGACAGGTCATAAATCTTCCTGTGGTAGAAGGCCAGCGAGTAAAGAAAGGACAGTTGATCGCCGCCATTGATCCGCGCGACATTTCCCTGCAATATGCCGCCGACAAAGCCGCTTACGAAACTGCCGCAGCACAGGTAGAACGTAACAAACGCTTGTTGGGACGTCAGGCTATCTCCGTGCAGGAATATGAAATTAGCGTTGCCAATTATCAAAAAGCAAAGTCAGCTTATGAATTATCCAGCAATAATATGCGGGATACCAAACTTACCGCTCCCTTCGACGGTTCTATTGAAAAACGTCTGGTAGAAAACTATCAGCGCGTGAACTCTGGGGAAGGCATTGTACAACTGGTGAATACACAAAAGCTCCGTATCAAATTCACCGTACCGGATGATTATCTCTATCTACTTCGGGCAAAGGACGTAACATTCAAAGTGGTATTCGATACCTATCCGGGCACGGTATTCAATGCAAAACTGGAAGAATATCTGGACATTTCTACAGCCGGAACAGGTATTCCGGTAACTATTACGATTGAAGATCCCGCTTTCAACCGTTCCCTATACGATGTGAAACCGGGATTTACGTGCAAAATCAAATTGGCTTCGGACGTAGCTCCCTTCTTGGAAGAAAAGCTTGTGAATATTCCGCTCAGTGCCATATTCGGTGAAAGCGAGAACCAGAAAACCTATGTGTGGGTAGTAAAGGATAATAAGGTAAGCAAGCGGGAAGTAACCGTATACTCTCCTACCGGAGAAGCCAATGCTCTTATCTCTACCGGTGTACAGCCGGGAGAAACTATTGTGATTGCCGGAGTGCACCAACTGGTCGAGGGACAGACGGTGAAAGTTATCAATTAAATGATAATTTAGTAGGAGATGAAAGGCTGAAGTATCTCAAATTCTCCTCCTCTTGGGAGGAGGAGTACCCGTAGGGGGAGGTGGTAGGTAAAACAATAAAATACCTATGAATAATAAAATTAAGGAATTTTTCTCTCACCTACCACCCCGCCCGTTGGGCACCCCTCCTCCAACTGGAGGAGGGGAATTGAGATAGTCAGAATACCAATAGCTTCGCCGCTAAATTATCATTTATAGAATCTAAAACATAAATATAAATCATATGAATTTAGCTAAATATGCATTAGACAACACCAAGATTGTTTATTTCTTCCTAGCTGTGTTGCTAATCGGCGGTATACTATCATTCGGCCGGTTGGGAAAGAAAGAGGATGCACCCTTCGTCATCAAGTCAGCGGTCATTATGACTCGCTATCCGGGGGCAGAACCGGCAGAAGTAGAACGACTGATCACCGAACCGATCTCCCGCGAGATACAGTCGATGAGTGGTGCATATAAAATTAAATCGGAGTCCATGTACGGACTATCCAAGATAACATTCGAGCTTCAACCTTCCCTTTCCGCAGAGTCTATTCCGCAGAAATGGGATGAACTTCGCCGCAAGGTGCTCAACATACAACCGCAACTACCCGCCGGTGCTTCCGTTCCCACGGTATCGGACGATTTCGGTGATGTATTCGGCATCTATTACGGTCTGGTAGGCGATGACGGTTTCTCTTACGAAGAAATGCGCAACTGGGCAGAGCGTATCAAAACTCAGGTTATCACTGCTGACGGGGTAATGAAAGTAGCCCTGTTCGGCACGCAAACCGAAGTGGTGAATATCTTTATATCCGTCAATAAACTGGTCGGTATGGGGATAGACCCGAAGCAAGTGGCAAGCCTGTTGCAATCGCAAAACCAGATTATCAACACGGGTGAAATCAACGCCAGTGAACAACAATTGCGTATTGTAGCCAACGGAACTTACACCACCGTCAATGACATCCGGAACCAAGTGATTACAACTTCGGGAGGGCAAGTAAAATTGGGTGATATAGCCATTATCGAAAAAGGATATATGGACCCACCCGGCAACATCATGCATGTCAATGGGAAGCGTGCCATAGGTATCGGCGTTTCCACCGACCCGACAAAGGATGTAGTAAAGACCGGAGAACTGGTAGATCAGAAACTGGCTGAACTTCTTCCCCTTATTCCGGTAGGGTTGGAGTTGGAAAGTCTGTATCCGGAAAATGTCATAGCTCAGGAAGCAAATAATGGTTTCATCATTAACCTGATAGAATCCCTCCTCATTGTAATCGTTATCATCATGCTGGTGATGGGGCTACGTGCTGGTATACTTATAGGAAGTTCACTGCTATTTACCATTGGCGGCACGTTGCTCATCATGTCCTTCATGGGGGTAGGACTGAACCGTACTTCCCTGGCAGGTTTCATCATTGCCATGGGTATGCTGGTGGATAATGCCATTGTAGTGACGGACAATGCACAAATAGCCATTGCCCGAGGAATAGACCGTAGAAAAGCACTGATAGATGGAGCTACCGGACCACAATGGGGCTTACTTGGCGCCACGTTCATCGCCATTTGTTCATTCCTCCCATTGTACCTCGCCCCTTCTGCCGTAGCGGAAATCGTAAAACCTCTGTTTGTCGTACTTGCCATTTCTTTGGGATTAAGCTGGGTACTGGCACTCACACAAACCACCACTTTCGGCAATTTTATCTTGAAAACCAAATCCGGCGATACTAATAAAGATCCGTATGATAAACCTTTCTATCACAAGTTCGCATCTATCCTCGGAGTACTTATCAAAAAGAAAACGCTCACACTAGGTAGTATGGTAGTCCTGTTTATCATCTCACTGATCATCATGGGAATGATGCCGCAAAACTTCTTCCCCTCATTGGATAAGCCCTATTTCCGTGCCGATATATTCTATCCGGACGGTTACAGCATCCGTGACGTGGAAAAGGAAATGAAACAGGTGGAAGCGCACCTCCTGCAACAACCGGAAGTGAAACGGATATCCACTACTTTCGGCAGTACGCCATTACGTTACTATCTGGCATCTACTTCCGTGGGTCCCAAGCCCAACTTTGCCAATATACTCATTGAACTAACCGACAGTAAATATACAAAGGAATACGAAGAGAATTTCGACCAGTATATGAAGGCGAACTATCCGAATGCCATTACCCGTACCACTTTGTTTAAACTATCACCTGCGGTAGATGCTGCCATTGAAATCGGTTTCATCGGTAATAATGTCGATTCACTGGTGATGCTGACCAATAAGGTCCTGGAAATCATGCATCGGGATGACGATCTCATTAACGTACGAAATTCATGGGGGAATAAGATTCCTGTATGGAAACCCGTTTACAGTCCGGAACGTGCCCAACCGTTAGGTGTCTCCCGACAGAGCATGGCACAGAGTATTCAGATTGGCACAAGCGGTATGACATTAGGTGAATATCGTGAGGGCGACCAAGTGTTGCCTATCCTGCTAAAAGATAACACGGTCGATTCTTTCCGTATCAACGATCTGCGTACACTACCCGTATTCGGAACAACACAGGAAACCACTACCTTGGAACAAGTAGTCAGTGAATTTGATTTCCAATATAAGTTCTCGAATGTGAAAGATTATAACCGCCAGATGGTAATGATGGCGCAAGCCGATCCACGCCGGGGAGTAAATGCCATAGCAGCATTCAATAAGATATGGAAAGAAGTGCAAGAAGAAATTCAGGTACCGGAAGGATACACCATGAAGTATTTTGGTGAACAGGAAAGTCAAGCAGAAAGTAATGCAGCATTGGCAGCTAACATGCCATTAACTTTTTTCCTGATGTTCATTACCCTGTTATTCCTGTTCAGAACCTACCGCAAGCCAATCGTCATCCTATTGATGTTGCCGCTTATCTTTATCGGCATCGTACTGGGATTAATCTTGCTTGGTAAATCATTCGACTTCTTCTCTGTCCTCGGTCTACTGGGATTGATTGGTATGAATATCAAGAATGCAATTGTATTGGTAGACCAGATCGATATAGAAACTGCTTCCGGAAAAACGCCACTGAATGCGGTAATCAGTGCAACAACCAGTCGTATCATACCTGTAGCCATGGCATCCGGAACCACGATTCTGGGTATGTTACCGTTGCTATTCGACGCTATGTTCGGTGGTATGGCGGCAACAATCATGGGTGGTTTGCTGGTGGCTTCAGCATTAACTCTGTTCGTTCTTCCAGTGGCATATTGTGCGATACATAAGATTAAAAAGTGAAAAGAAGAAATACAAGTAATCATGAAAAAGAAGATATTCATAGTCACACTACTCTGTTGCTTCGGCCTGAAAGCCGGAGCCCAACAGTATCTCAGCCGTGAAGCATATCGTGACAAAGTAGAAGCCTACAGCCAGGTGTTGAAACAGCAGCGCCTGAAAACCATGGCAAGCACCGAAGCGCGAAAAATAGCAAATACCGGCTTCCTGCCACAAATAGACATCACTGCCGAAGGTACCGCCAACCTCAACCATCTGGATAAGTGGAACAGTCCGAAGGGTGAATACCGCCCCTACACCTATCAGGCACTCGCAACTTTGGCACAGCCCCTCTATACCGGTGGTTCTCTGATAGCCCAGAAACGTATGGCACAGGCAGACGAAGAGTTAAGCCAACTCACCACCGAACTTACTCTCGACCAAATTCATTATCAAAGTGATGCCGTTTACTGGAATGCTTCAGCCGCTTATGCCAGTCTTGAGGCTGCTGCTACATTTCAGGATATCATAAAGAAGCAGCACGATATTATTCAGGATCGTTTCGACGATGGCGCTATCAGCCGTACAGACCTGCTGATGATTTCCACCCGCCAGAAAGAAGCTGAATTGCAATATATCAAAGCCCGCCAGAATTATACCCTTGCCCTGCAACAACTGAACATTTTAATGGGAGCAACACCCAATACTCCCGTTGATAGTCTAAGTGAAATCAGTATAGCCAGTGAACCCGTCGACATTCTTGGACTTGACGATGTACTTCCACGCCGTGCCGATTATGCCAGTACAACAGTAAACATTGCCCGAAGTGAAGCACAACGCCATGCCGCCCTCAGCAAGTATAATCCCCAGGTAAGTATGTTCCTTGCCACAGGTTGGGATACAGGTATCACATATATGGGACAGGAAATTCCCCATACTCCTGTAGCCGGAGTAAACGTCAGTATCCCCATCTTCCGTTGGGGAGCCCGTTTCAAGACAAACCGACAACAGAAAGCATTCATTGGCATCCAGAAGCTACAACAAAGTTATATTACTGATACTATTCTTGAAGAGCTCTCCGCCGCCACTACGAAACTGACGGAAACGGAGCAGCAAGTAAAGACTGCAAAGGAAAATATGGCTCTTGCCGAAGAGAACCTGGACCTTGTGACTTTCTCTTATAATGAAGGAAAATCCAGTATGGCAGATGTCTTGTCCGCACAATTGTCGTGGACACAGGCTCATACGAACCTGATTAATGCATATCTGGCAGAAAAAATGGCAGTGGCAGAATACAGAAAAGTGATTAGTGAATAAAAAATCAGGCGCGGATTACACGGATTACGCAGATCAGCTTTATTGCAACAAATTGCAACAAAAGAATCCGTGTAATTCGCGTAATCCGCGCCGTCTTCGTATCTATTCCCCTTATCCCAGGAACGAAATCAGCACACCCGCCGCTACAGCCGAACCGATTACACCAGAGATATTACTGGACATACAGTAATTCAGCACATGGTTCTTCGGGTCATACTTCGTAGCAATCTCATTGCACACACGGCTTGCCATAGGCACAGCACTCAATCCCGTTGCACCGATCAACGGATTTATCTTCTTCTTGCTGAACAGGTTGAACAGCTTCACAAAGAAGATACCACCCGTAATAGAAAGCGCAAATGCAAGGAAACCACCAATAACAATACCAATGGTTGTCCAGTTCAGAAATGCTTCGCTTGTCATAGTTGCGCCTACACTCAGTCCTAAGAAAATAGTTGCCGCATTCATAATGCTGTTGGCAGCCGCATCAAACAAACGGCTGGTGTCCGCACCGATTTCCTTAATCAGGTTACCGAACATCAACATACCGATCAAAGGCACTGCCGTCGGTACAAAGAGAGCGACAATTGTAGTTACTGCTATCGGGAAAATGATTTTCAGTACACGCAGATTCTTGATTTCCGTCTTCGAAGGATAGAGCTTTTCCTGTTCCTTCATATTGATCATCAGTTCCTTCTTAGAGCAGAACAGCTTCACTACCAACGGAATAATCACCGGCACCAACGCCATGTAAGAATAGGCTGCAATAGCAATCGGACCCAACAGATGCGGAGCCAGCTTAATAGTCGTGAAGATAGCCGTCGGACCATCAGCACCACCGATAATGCCCAGTGCACCTGCCTCCTGTGGAGTGAAACCTATCATAACAGCACATAGCAGCACAGTGAAGATACCCAACTGTGCAGCAGCACCAAAGATAGAGAGACGCAGGTTGCGAAGCATCGGTCCGAAGTCCGTCAAAGCACCCACACCCATAAAGATGATGGGCGGCAAGAAACCTGTCTTAATCAACATATAGTAGATGAAGTTCATCAATCCCAGGTCGTGCGCTATTTCATGGAGCGGCATTTCCCAGATGTTCTTCAATACCCCATTTACCATTACCATTCCGTTTTCATCTGCCTGAATGACCCCCATATCACCACCGGGAAAGTTGGCGATAAGTACACCAAAAGCGATGGGCACCAGCAACAACGGTTCGTAGTGCTTCTTGATACCCAAGTACAGCAGAATGAAAGCAATGGCATACATCACCAGAAACGACGGGTCGGCAATGATATTGCTGAACGCCGTCATATCATAGAGTTTTGCAAATATTTCTTCCATCGCTGTTTATCCTATCTTCATTAATACATCATCTTCTGAAACAGTGTCCCCCGGAGTGGCACAAATAGCCGTAATTGTTCCGTCAAAGTCGGCACGGATGGCATTGTATGTCTTCATGGCTTCAATGTAGCAAAGCAAGTCACCTTTCTTCACCTTGTCGCCCACTTTCACCGGAGTTTCCTGTGCATTCTTCGTCAGGAAGAACTTACCTTCCAACGGAGCGATCACATCCTGACCTTCGCCTACGGGGGCTTCCACTTTCGCAGTAGCATTTGCCGGTAGGTCAATATCACCATAAGCCACCGTTACGCGATAAGCCTGTCCATCCACCTGTACGGTTAGCGTCTTCGGTTTAGCGTCATCCAACGGGGACTTATTAAGTTCCGCCTTCCGTTTTTCCACGTCTGCCAGGAAGTCTTCTTTCGCCTTGCCACTCTTGTATGCTTCGTATTGTGCCGGATGCATGGCATATTCGAAGAGTTCTTCATCATCTTCTCCCAGATCCCATTTATTCTCTTTCATCATCTTGCGATACTTGTCGAGCGCATCCGGATAATTATCCTGTGGATTTCCGGTGAAGAACTTACGGCCTTCACGTTCCGCTTTCTCCACGAGTTCAGGAGCCAGCGTACCCGGCAGTTTACCTGCCTTGCCCAACAACATATCCCAGATATCATCAGCAATCATACCCCAACGTTCCTTGCCTTTTTCCATGGCAATCACGTTCATCATCGCCAGATTCTTAACGTACTGGCTGAACGGAGTTACCAACGGAGGATAACCTACACGCGGCCATACATAAGCTACTTCGTTAAACAGCTTGATAAGCAACTGATCCTGCGTCATAAACGGCAAGTTACGTTTTGCCTTATATTTATTGATGGATTCCAGATTGGACTCTAGGTCGGCCATAAGGCTACCCATCATACCACCCGGAAGTCCCGGACCAATCAGCAGGGAGTTCATCAAGCGGTTCTTCGGACTGATGTACAGACCAAGAAAATCGTCCATAAATTCCTGAATCAATGCACGTACCTTCATGTATGCTTCCATATTCACCTCAGGAACCTGGAAACCTGCATCTTTCAGCATTGCCTGCACGCTCAGCAAGTCAGCATGTCCCGTACCCCATGACAACGGTTCCATGCCCACGTCGATATAATCGCAACCAGCCTCACAAACTTCGAGGATGCTTGCCATATTAAAACCGGGACCTGCATGACTATGATACTGAATAGGGATTTCAGGGTGTGCCGCCTTGATATTTGCTACAATCTTACCCAATGATACCGGGCGTCCGATACCTGCCATATCCTTGATACAGATTTCATCGGCACCTGCCTTGATGAGCGTTAACGCCATATCCGTATAGTATTCTACTGTATGGATGGGCGAATGGGTGATACAGAGCGAACACTGTGAAATCATTCCGGCTTCCTTAGCGTAAGTGATGGAAGGAATAATGTTACGGGTATCATTCAGTCCACAGAACGTACGTGTGATGTCTGTCCCCTGTACTTTCTTCACTTTGTAAAACAGCCTACGTACATCCGCAGGCACGGGGCTCATGCGCAGACCATTCAATGCGCGATCCAACATGTGAGTTTGTATACCGGCTTCGTGGAACGGTTTCGTCCATGCACGTACAGCTTTATTAGGATTTTCACCAAACAATAAATTTACCTGTTCAAAACCTCCGCCATTGGTTTCTACCCGGGCAAAACAGCCCATTTCAACAATAGCTGGAGCAACCTTTACCAACTGGTCTACGCGGGGCACATATTTTCCGGCACTCTGCCACATGTCCCTGAACACCAAGCTGAACTTAATTTCTTTTTTCATACTAAATAAATAGATGTGTGTTTTTTATTAAAGATTATCATTTTACTTTCTCGACCTTGGCTACTTTACCCTTGCCTTGTGTCACCACTGTTACAGCGGCACTGATAGCAGCCAAAATATTTCCAGGAATCGCTGCGGGACCTTGCGCACCTTTCTTATCCGGCACCACCTCTTCGGGGGCATACTTGTTTACCAGAAGAATAAGTCCTTTACCTAAGTAGATTACAATCAGCAGGATAGCGAACACTGTCGTCATACCTACCACCATCAGCAGAAGCGCTGTGTTGAGATTTTCCATATTATAAATTATTAGTTATTCGGTCTGTTTTGCAAAAAATCGTCCGAAATTACGGATTTTTGATGAATTAAAATAGAAAAAGAACGATAAAATATGCTAAAACGAAAGTTCCCGTGCTCTCTCCTATCAAAAAGATTGCACGGGAACCATCTGTCACAAGTCACTGGATATCAAAAGATACTAACTTACAGAGCCGAGAGGATTAACCTAATGGATCACCCTCGATACCACCGTCACCGCCGGTATTTCCGCTATCGGTGTTGCCACCGGAAGTGGCGGTTTTACCCCACTCTTCCCAACAGATATTATTATCCACCATGCTGCGAGTAACAACCTTACTATTCACATCGCGTTCAACCTCGGGAATGAAACGGACGCGCACGCCCACGATCTGAGAGGCACTGACCTCCTTAGCAGTTTGTACTCCCTTCTTATTAGCAGCAGCCGTATAATAAAAAGTGCCAACTCCATC
This sequence comes from Bacteroides intestinalis, assembly GCF_003464595.1. Classification (GTDB taxonomy): domain Bacteria; phylum Bacteroidota; class Bacteroidia; order Bacteroidales; family Bacteroidaceae; genus Bacteroides; species Bacteroides intestinalis_A. The sequence goes on along the minus strand of NZ_QRZF01000008.1, from coordinate 116,337 downwards.
TATTTTCACCGTACGTCCCTGTGCCATATAAAGGGAGAGCACTTTTCCCAAGTTTTTGACGATAGCATAGGCATCACCACGGGTAGTGGTAGAAAAATATGCCAATTGATCCGCAACCTGATCGGTTGTAATGGCTTTACCCCATGTAATTGATTTAGGATACCACAAGCCATTGATTTTCTGTTGATTTTTCTTGTAAAACATAATTAATAATGTATTAAGTAAATATAAATATAGTTGCAAATGAACCAGCCATCATTGCTTTGACCGATCAGGTTAAGGACTGACCGAGGCCGCATCTCCTTATAATAAGAGATAATAAGAAAGAATTTCATCGCGAGGCCTCAACGATTAAACCTTTCGTTTTTCTCAAATTCGATGTTGCAAAGTTAGGATACACAAGAAGGAAAAGCAAGAAAACAGCCTCTACAACCTATTCCACCAATCTGCTATTAATCAGAACATTACAAAAAGTGAATCTCTACAATACAACAATAGGAGCAAGTACGGAAAATGAAGCAAACGATAAGTATCTCTACAAGGGAGGAAGCTAAAGAACTGATAATGAACAATAGGGAAACAAAGTATCTCTACAATATGACTAAAAGAACTTTTCTTCTCTTTCTCTCTTTTAATTGCGCATAATTTCATTACTTTGCACCCTAATACTTAATTAATAAAAAATTGCTCCATAAATTAAATATATGTTCTATAGATTAATAACCCAAAAACGTAACGAATGGCTATGCTCTGCGGATTGCACAATCCGCGAATTGCTATCTTATATCAACCGAAAAGGAAGAATGCGCGATGCCCAGCTCGATGCCATAAAAACCTACCTGTTTCTCAAGATAGCATGCAAAAACCAACCTTTGTGGAAACTGTTCGTTAATGGAACATTCAATAGCATGGACTTAAGTACAATGCCGCTCACAGTAGAGGCACGCAATGTGCTGACAACCAACAAAGCCGCCGCTGCCTTGTTGGAATATGCCTTGCAGAAGGACAAGAGCGGACGACAGCTTGCTCCCGCATTGGAAACCTTCATCAAAGAACATGCCACGGATATAGACTATGAAAAGGCTTTCAGAAAAATATTCTATGACGTAACCTATACGGATTATCTGTTCAGCCTGCCCATGGGAGCCGGAAAAACCTATCTGATGGCAGCATTCATCTATATAGATCTCTACTTCGCACAGAATGAGCCAAGCAATCCTTGCTTTGCACATAACTTCATGATATTTGCTCCTTCCGGACTGAAATCATCCATTATCCCCAGCCTGAAGCATATCAAAGAGTTTGATCCGTCATGGGTAATACCTGAGCCTACTGCTTCACAGCTTAAGCGGCTAATCAAATTCGAGATACTGAACGAACAGAAATCAGCCAAGAAGAGTAATCTCATCAAAAACCCCAACGCGCAGAAGATAAACAATCACCAACCACTGGAGGACTTGATGGGATTAGTGGCCATTACCAACGCCGAAAAAGTAATATTGGACAGGGTGGATCAGGAAGAAGAGATTAATCTGTTTTCAGAAGAAGAATATAATAAGGTGAAACTTGCTAATGAATTGCGGAATATCATCGGACAATTACCCAATCTGGCCATCTACATAGACGAAGTGCACCATGCCGCCGATGGCGAAATAAAACTACGCAAAGTAGTGAACGAATGGACGCGCGCCCACTCGTTCAATGCTGTATTAGGCTTTTCGGGTACCCCCTATTTGGAGAAAGCGGAGAATGTAGTTTTGGGAGAAACATTCAGCATCAAAAATACAGACCTGGCCAACGTGGTGTATCACTACCCTCTCATTGAGGGGATCGGTAATTTCTTGAAAACACCTGAGGTGAAGTATGCCGATAATGAGACCGATATGATTGTCCGCAACGGAATTAAGGAGTTTTTGGAAAAATATAAAGCAACCATTTATCCGGACAAGACCCGTGCCAAGTTAGCCATCTATTGCGGACAGATAGAGACGCTGGAAGAACAGATTTATCCGCTCGCCGCCGAAATATCAGCTGCTTATGGACTGGACCCCGTGACAAGTATTCTGAAATATCATGGTGGAAACTCTAAATATCCACAGCCGGAAGGATCGGAGACAGAGTTCGCCTCACTTGACACTATCTTTTCCAAAATCAGAATAGTTTTGCTGGTACAAATCGGCAAAGAGGGATGGGACTGTAAGAGCCTCACCGGCGTAATCCTTCCTCAAAAAGGAGTATGCCCCACGAATATGGTGCTACAAACAAGTTGCCGCTGTCTGCGCCAAGTGCAGAAAAACCATGCGGAAACTGCCTTGATCTGGTTGAACAAATTTAATGCCGACACCTTGAACAAGCAGTTGAAACAACAACAGAACATCACTTTGCAGGAGTTCAGTGACAAGAAAACATATTCCTTCAAATCCATCGAACGATTTTCGCGCATGGAGCGAATGCAGGTGCCTCCCATTGACTTCTTCCAGTTAAAAGTTTCGTATCAGACATTAATCATCGACGAAGATACGCATACCGCAGAACGGCTGACAGAAAAAGGCATATTGCGACAGGCCGAGTTGTCCATCATTCATCATCAAGACATGGAAGGGCACATCATAGGGCACTATGAAGAAGAAAGACAATCGAACCATGAAATCGCTTCTTTCAATCATTGGCTACAACTCATTGCCAAAGAAAGCTTTGGTACACTCTCCATTCCGGAACTAAGAAAATACGATAAAGAGTTAAACGGCATCTTTCGCCAGATCACACTCAAAGAAGGAAATTTCCTGTCTTTCAATCACTATTTTGACCACATGCAGATACGTTCTCTGATACGCCAAGCATTCGTCCCCAGGCGGGATTTTCGCACCAATGAAGAGATTGTGCCTGCCAAAGCTAACCTGCTGCAAATAGAAAAATTAGTTTCTCCGATTGAAGTGACCGATGACAGCCATTTCTACCCTTCACAAAAAGAAGTGAAAGAAGTGCTCCAATGGGATAATCATGCTGCTGACGCTCCACTTGCCCCTGAAGTGCAGGCTGCCATGAAAATATTGGAGGCACAAGGAATGGATACCTCATCGCTACACCCGCATGACCCACACCCCGAACGTAGGAAGACCTATCATTACCTTCCCTACCGTTTCGACAGCCCTCTGGAGAGAGAATATTTCTCGCAATCCGTCCTGCCCATAATCAAAAACAAGGAGCTGGAAATATACTTCAACGGTGATGACACCATAACCGAATTCAAGATTGACTGTTACAAACAGGCAGGCAAAGAATGGAGATACATAGGAAAATACGTCCCTGACTTCCTTCTCATCAGCCGCAATGCCGACAAGCAGATTCACAAAATCATTATCATTGAGACGAAAGGTGAAGGATTTGCCGCCAAGTTTGCAGATAAGCGCAACTTTATTGAGACCGAGTTCATCAAGAAGAACAACGAAAAGTTCGGCTATACACGTTTCAACTTCCTCTATCTGGAAGACACATTAAGCAGAGAGGAACAGGAAAGACGAACCCTGCGTGCAATCAATCAATTCTTTAACAACTAAAAATATATTCAAGATATGGCTATTAAATATGTACCCTATTCCCCGAATACACTGGAAGGCCAAGCATTGCTCGACAACTTTGTACGTACCAAACGCATCCTCCGCTATCGTGACAATGACAAAGTGATAGAACACATAAAGCGTGGCATGCCACTCTACGAAACAAAGTTAAAGGAAAAGAGGGGTGAAAACCCGGACGGAAACTTGATTATCCGTGGTGAGTGTGTTTCTGCCTGCGCCTACTTAAAAGATAAAGGTATCAGTGTGGATTTGGTATATATCGATCCCCCGTTCGCCAGTGGGGCAGATTATGCAAAGAAGGTTTATATAAGGAGGAACCCCAAAGTGGCGGAAGCAATGCGACAGGCTGAAACAGAACTGGATGTGGAAGAGCTGAAAGCTTTTGAGGAAAAGATGTATGGAGACATCTGGAGTAAAGAAGATTATCTAAACTGGATGTACGAAAATCTTATGGCTATCAAGAGTGTGATGAGCGATACGGCAAGTATTTATGTTCATCTGGACTGGCATATAGGGCACTATGTGAAGGTACTGATGGATGAAGTGTTCGGGGAAGATAACTTTCAACGCGAGATTATATGGGATATTCAGGTGTTATCCGGTTTCAAAACCATAGCACCTAACTGGATCAGAGGACATGATACCATTTTTTATTATTCAAAAGGAGAAGAGAGAATCTTTAATAAATTAAGACAACCCCATACAAAAGAATATCTTGACTCCTTTAATAAAACTGACGAAGAAGGCAGACGATATATGGTCGCACATGGCACTACAAGATATCAAGACGAAGTTGAAAAAAAAGGAAAGCCATTTGGTGATGTATGGAACGACATTATGTCATTTCAACAACAACCAACGTCAGATGAAAAAGTGGATTACGCTACCCAGAAGCCGGAATCTCTCCTTGAACGCATCATCAAAGCCAGCAGTAACGAAAGCATGGTAGTTGCCGACTTCTTCGGCGGCAGTGGAGTTACCGCCTCCGTATCTCACAAACTGAATCGTCGCTTCATCCATTGTGACATCGGCATCAACAGCATACAAACCGTCCGCGACCGCCTCATGGCTGCAAAGGCCGAATTCGACATTCTCGAAATAAAAGACGGCGTTTCACTCTACCGAAACCCCGTACAGACTATGGAGAAACTGAAAAGCCTGATTATCGGCCTTCGCAACGAAGATGCCTTGGACAAATTCTGGGAAGGCAGTATTATGGATACCAAATGCGGTATGATGCCTGTCTATCTGCCCAATTTGATGGACAGCAGCACCCGCTTGTTGGACAAACCACTAATGAACCGCATCATCCGCGAAGCCATGCCCGATTTGCCTGATGATGTAAAGCGCGTAATCGTCTATTACATAGATATCATCGACCGGAAAGAGATAGAGCAGTTCATCAAAGAGCAAGGCAACCCGCTCATTGAAATCGAGCTACGCGACCTGAAGCAGGTGCTTGACAACGTAGTAGTGGAAGACTATGCCGAATGGCAACTTACAGAAACACAGGACAACCTGTTCAAAGGATGGCAAGTAGAAATCATACAGTTCCACAGCGACCGTGTACTTAAGAAGATAGAAGCCATCAACCTCAAAGGGGAGCAGCAAGTCACGCAGTTCAATCTGAAGAACTCCGGCAAGGGTAAGGAAAAGAAACACTCCCCCATCACCATCAGCGATGAAGGGCTCGAAACCATCGAATGGATTAGCCTAGACTGCTCTACAGCTGACAAGGAGGCTATCTGGCACAGCAATAGTGAGGTAAAAATCGACAAGCTGGGCTACACTATCCGAAACGGCATAAAAACCAATGAGTTCTGGGATGCCCGTATCCGTTGTGACCACAAGCCTTTGAGAATGAAAATCCGTAACATCTGCGGAGACGAAACTGTATATACATTATAACCTGTATTAATCATAACAGGATTTAAAGGAGTTATCACTTTGTCAGGAATTAAAGCCAATAGTTTCTGCTTGGGTATAAGTTAAGTTTTATCGCAATCCTGTAAAAAACGCCCCCAAAGCGAAAATTACCATTCAGGTACAAAAATCCCCGTCAGAAACACTTCTCGACGGGGTATCCAAAGATAACGACAGAGGATGCCTCACATAACGACAGAGGATACCTCACATAACGACAGAGGGCACCTCATATAACGACTGAGGGTACCTCCATCAAAACAAGAGATTCGGAAGCATTTTTTTGTTGCCATATTTCGGTTATTCAGCACCCTTCCACCACCGCATCCACTGTTTCACCGTTGGCAAACAACGCCTCGTCCATCTGCAACAGCCTCTTCTTCAACCGGAACTTCTGCTGAGATACCGAAGCGGGCGACACGGCCGTCAACGTAGCAACCTGCGCGTTGGTAAAGCGCAACCGGATGAGCAGGCAAAGCTGAAGGTCGGCAGGCGTAAGTTTCGGGAAACGTCCGGCAAGGCGAGTGGTAAACCCTTCGTACACACGGTCCGTGAGTGTTTGCAGGTATCTCCACTGTTCGTCCGTGAGGAACTTGGGATGACTGCGCAGTTGCCCCACTACCTCATCGCGGTCTATCAAGACAGAAGTGAGTGCCTGTACCTGGCCATCCAGCACGTGCGCACGCTCCCCCTCCTTCCGCAACAATTCCAGTTCGCGGGGCAAGGGGCGATTTTCATAATCCTTGAGACGTGTACGAAGGGACTCATTTTCATCACACAAGTGACTGCCATGCTCCATAAGGTTCATCAATGACCGGTGTACTTCTTCCCGTTCCTCATCCGTCAGTGACATCTCCTGCAGGCACTCCTGCAATTCATTTTTTTCCAGTTCATTGTTGCGCAGACGTTGCTCATTCTCGCTCAAATCAATGAGGTAACGGCGATGCTTACGGTCGGTCGAAAACTTGATATTGCTTATGGAGAGCCATACGTTCAGACCTATCATCAGAGCAGTAAATGCTCCCCAGAAGAATTGCTTCCGCTTATTGGCAGGCATCAGGCGGACACGCTTCCCATCGGAGAGTTCTTTCACCCTGTTATATTCACGATGCAATTCGGAAAGCAGACGGGAGGTTTGGGCACTATCGGCGACACCGGCTTGTACTAAAGAGTCGGCACTGACAAGGGATTGTTCATAATCGAGCATGGTTTTACTGACAGGGGCAGTGCAAGCTGTCAGCCCCAGAAGAAAAAGAAAGGACAAAAAGAATAGCATATATCCGCTTTTCATAATCAATGTTTTGTCGTTGTTTTTATAATCAACACATATCAATCTTAGCGTCACAAAGGTAATGCTTTCTTTACATAATAAACAAAAAAGGCACAAAGTTTTTCGTAACTTTATGCCCTCTATCTATCTTAAAACAAGAAAAATCAGAACTCACTTGTAAAGTGAAACTTAATATTCTTAAAGTCCATCTGCGCCATCTGCAACACATAACCGCTATCAGCCAAGAATACATCCCTACCCTCACGATCCTTTGCCATATACTGATACTTGCGCTTTTTAAAGGCTTCCAGCTCTTCCGGATTATCACTCTCTATCCAGCAAGCCTTATACAAGCTCAACGGTTCCCAACGACACTTCGCACTGTATTCATTCTCCAAGCGATACTGGATAACCTCAAACTGCAACTGTCCTACCGTACCGATAATCTTACGCCCATTAAACTGATTGACAAACAACTGCGCCACACCCTCGTCCATCAACTGGTCGATACCCTTGGCAAGCTGTTTCTGCTTCATTGGGTCAGCATTCTCGATATACTTGAACATCTCCGGTGAGAAACTCGGTAAACCACGAAAATGAAGCATCTCCCCTTCCGTCAGCGTATCACCAATCTTAAAAGTACCGTTATCCGGCAAACCGATAATATCGCCTGCCCAAGCCTCGTCAACGGTTGTCTTGCGCTGTGCCATGAACTGCGTGGGCGAAGAAAAACGCATCGTCTTCCCATGACGTACATGCAGATAAGGAGTATTACGTGTGAATTTACCGGAACATATCTTGCAGAATGCAATGCAAGAACGGTGATTCGGGTCAATATTTGCCGTAATCTTAAACACAAAACCGGTAAATTTCGGTTCTTCCGGTTCCACTTCACGTTCTTCCGCCTGCACCGGACGAGGGCTTGGGGCTATTTCCACAAAGCAATCCAGCAGCTCCTGTACACCGAAATTATTCAGAGCCGAACCAAAGAATACAGGCGCCACTTCCCCTTTCAGGTATTCTTCCTTATCAAATTCAGAATATACTCCATCTATCAACTCCAACTCACCACGTAATTTATCAGCCAGTTGCGCACCGATTTGCTTATCCAGTTCTTCGGTATTGATATCTACCTCCACCTTTTCCGTCACTACCTGCTTGGAAGGCTGAAAAAGGTTCAGATTCTGCTCATAGATGTTATAAACTCCCTTAAAGCGCACACCACTTTCGATAGGCCACGTCAACGGACGCACATGAATGGCAAGTTCTTCCTCCAGCTCATCCAGCAAATCGAAAGGATCTTTAGCCTCACGATCCATCTTATTGATGAATATAATAACCGGTGTGTTACGCATACGGCACACCTCCATCAATTTACGAGTCTGCGTTTCCACACCTTTGGCACCATCCACAACGATGATAACGCTATCTACGGCAGTCAGCGTACGGTAAGTATCTTCGGCAAAGTCCTGGTGACCAGGAGTGTCGAGGATATTAATCTTATAATCTTTGTAATCGAACTCCATCACAGAGGTAGTTACAGAAATACCACGCTGTTTCTCTATATCCATCCAGTCGGATGTAGCCGTTTTCTTTATCTTATTGCTCTTTACAGCACCCGCTACCTGAATCTGTCCACCAAAAAGCAACAGTTTTTCAGTTAATGACGTCTTACCGGCATCCGGATGCGCGATAATCGCAAAGGTCCGTCTTCTTTCTATTTCGTTATTATTTGCCATATATAAATAGGTATAATATTATTATTGGGCATTCAGTTTATCAATACATACTTTCAGGCTTTCTTCCCAATGTGGAATATGAATCCCGAAAGTATTTTTTATCTTTGTCTTATCCAATACGGAATAATGCGGACGTGGAGCCTTTGCCGGATATTCATCCGTATGCAACGGACTAACCTTACAAGTCGTAATGCCTGCAATGCGGTGAATGGCAACTGTAAAGTCATACCAAGAACATACACCCTCATCGCTGAAATGATAAATCCCCGGTACAATTCCCTGATTGATGGCTGCATAGATGGCAACAGCCAGGTCTTTTGCATACGTCGGTGTACCGATCTGGTCGAAAACAACTCCCAAAGATTCACGTTCACGTCCCAGACGAATCATCGTTTTCACAAAATTGTTTCCATAAATAGAGTATAACCAGGCAGTGCGAATCACCATCGCCTTCTCGCAGTTCTGCATGACTTCCTTCTCTCCGCCCAGTTTAGTGAAGCCATAAACTGAATTAGGACACGGCATGCAATCTTCTTTATAAGGTATATGCGCCGTACCGTCGAATACATAGTCCGTAGAAACTTGTATCATTGCAGCACCATAAGCCTGTGCAGCACGTGCCAGTATTCCCGGAGCCTCCTCATTCAGTTTGCGGCATAGTTCTTCGTTATCCTCTGCCTTGTCAACCGCCGTAAAAGCGGCACAATTTACTACGACATCAATCTGATTGTCGGCAATGCATGCCCGTACAGCGTGTTCGTCACAGATATCCAATTCCTGTACGTCAGTAAAAAAATAGGTGTGTTGCGGATTCTCTTTTGCAAGAACTTGCATCTCGTTGCCAAGTTGTCCGTTGGCTCCGGTTACTAATATTCTCATCTCTATATTTAGATTTTATTAATTACAATTCACGATTAAAACTACGATCCCTCATCACCCTGTCACTTTATCACTCTTCCAGCTTTAACTCCCCCTTCTTGTCCTTCTCATTATAGTTGGCAAGCAAAGATATGAAACTGCTGATAACCTCTATTGCCTTCGCCGTTCCCGGTGTTATTTCCTTCTTTTGCAAACGCAACAGCAGAACGCCATACAAAGCTTCGAAACATGTTTCCAATTCCGGTTCATCCTTCTTCCCGCTCTTTTGACGCAACTCTACAATAAAAGGCAATGCTTTGAAATAAGCCGCACTATAATAAGGGTACTTGGGTGATGATAACAATTCGCCATGCAACTCCGTCAGGTTTATCACTACATTACGGTTGATTTGCAGATGCCCTTTCTCCTTCACACCTTCGATACGCATCATATCAATCAGATTTCCATACCATTCCTCCAATGCAGGGCGCTCTTCTTCGGGATAACGGGAAATAATATTTTCGCGGATTTTATCTATATCGCAACCGTTGGCACGTATCAAATCTTCCACCTGCCACATATATATAAGGTATTCTGCGATATTCTTCGCTTTCAGTTGTTGTGCTATCTTCATGATTTTATGTTTCTTGTCAGTAAAGTGATTCGCCCATCAGCGTAAACACCAATCCAAACACAGATACAACAATGACAATGCCTCCGATGATACGGTTCAATATCCAGATGCCGCGCAGGTTGAACTGTGTACGGACTTTATTCACAAAGAAAGTAATACCGAACCACCACGCCAATGCTCCCAATGCAATAGCCAGGTATCCGGTGACTGCCTCAAACACCAGCACCCCTTCGCTGACAAAGGCAAAGCGTGCAAAGAGTCCGATAAACAGGAAAATAATAAGTGGATTGGATAGTGTGACGGCGAATGCCGTTATGAAGTTATGAAAATAAGAACCTTTATTAGTAGAAACAGGGCGAATGGACGAAACGGGATTACTGCGGAACGTATAAATGCCAAATGCCAACAGCATGATGCTTCCGAACAACTGCAAATAAAAAATATTTTTATTGACGTAATCGAATACGAAACTCATTCCGTATCCTGTCAGTAAGGCGTAGGCAATGTCACTCAGCGAGGCTCCCAGTCCCGTTATAAAACCATACCAACGCCCCTTGTTCAGCGTACGCTGAATGCACAGTACGCCAACAGGCCCCAGCGGTGCAGACACAACTACCCCGATAATAAAGCCCTTCCATAATATATCGAATATGGTCCTTATTTCAATCATGGCTGCAAATATCGTACTTTTTTGTGAGACGAACCAATTGTGTTAACGTTTTTTCGACTGATTAGCATAAAACACCTAATACTTTACACTACTAAAGCGAAAAAGTGACAAATAACAGGCTATTCTTAGACAGAAACGTTGTGCATGTTTAGAGGTGAAAAGTCTTTTATAAGAAAATGAATTTGCAAGTCGTTTTACAGAGAATGAAAATAGAGACATTTTAGTTTGACATTGTAAAAAACATGCATTTATTACGGAGATTTATTTAAACATAAAAGCTGATTATAGAATAGTTACTTGAGCACCAGTTAAAAGAGCGTACACAAAGTAGAATGCAAGCGACTCTTAGTATCCTATTATTTTACATAAAAGCAATATGGAAAGCTCAGATAAATTTTATTTTAGAAGTCAAACAAAAGGATAATTCAGTACAGATATTATTAAATAACCAACTTAAAAGAATAAAAAGACAACTTTTAATAGCTTTATATCAAGATTTACATTATCTTTGTACCGTTAATTAATACAAACAGAAAAGACATGCTTATGAAAACAGCTCATCAATTAAGGAATCTCTTATTCATTACACTACTTGCACTTGCCGGTTGTATGAACAATGATGTATACAATCCTGACAGCAAACCAGACAATGAACCTGACAATGGGAATGTCACCGATCTTACTATTCCCTCAGATTTTCTATGGTCTACCACTGCCCAAGTTGCCGTTCACGTAACTATCGGCAATAATACGCCCCACACTTATACTATCTCCATCTACTCACAAGGAGCAGACGAGGAGAGTTTGCCTGTAGCCATTGGCACAGCCAGTTTCAACTACCCATATAACAAAGAAATCACACTACCTGCCAGCGATACGATAGTGACCGTAACCCAAACATTACACTATACAGATGGTAGCCAAATGACATTGGAATGTAATGTCCCTATAGTCAACAAGAAAGCAACATTACATCTGGGAGAGTCCGGCAACACAGTCTCGTCTACCCGTTCTCCCAACATAACTACACGTAGTGATGATGACCTGGAAGATTGGAATGAGGCAAAAGAGTTAACAACTGACATCACAAAGATAAATAAGAATGAAGAATACAAAGTTTCTACCGGAAACATGGTTAACTTGAATGATAACATCAACATTATGGAAGGCGGTAAAATTTATATTGCAGGAACATTAAACATTTCAGCAAAGAACGCATTTCAGAACCATAAAGATGCCAAATTTATCATATTAAGCAAGGAACAGTCCAAAGGAGAAGCAGCGGGGATTCTTCAATGCTTTGGCGACTTCACTGTTAAAAATGAATTTGAAATAGAGAATTACGGCACAATGACAGTAAACGGAACACTCGCCATTTAAAATGGCGGTGAAATAGATAACTATGGATGCCTTCACGCCGAAAAAATAGAATTGGATGGTAACGGAAAGGATGACTCACTACTTGAAATAAAAGAAAGAGGATACGTTTTCTCCAAAACAATGTGGATGCAAAAAGCCACTTTAGAAATGGAAAAGAACTCTCTTTTAGAAATTGAGGAAACTTTAGAGTTAAAAAATGACTGTGAAATAGAGGGAGATGATGATGGCAAATGGGCCGTAGTCAAACTAACGAATGCAACAGTAATAAACGAATACAACGATAAAACCACACAAATTAAAAATAAAGTATTCGTTGTATGCGACCATAACAATGGGGAAAAGCCAAAAAACATTTATTTGGAAGACGGTGCCCAATGGGGGAATACGAAAGCTGCCGCCAACGCAGGGGTGAAAACAACAGGCTCCGATTGTGCTCCCGCCTACAAACCGGAGGAAGGGGGTACCCCGGAAGAACCCGGTAATGATAAAGAATATACTTTAGGGCAGTATACCTACGCCTTTGAAGATCTGTGGCCCAACTTTGGCGATTACGATATGAATGATATTGTACTGGTTACCAAAGTTACACTAAAAGTTACAGGTAACTACGTAACCCAAGCCACACTGAAGTGTAAACTTGCCGCCATCGGAGCAAGCAAACGCATTTCCGCAGGAGTACAGTTGGACGAACTCACTGCCGGCGATATTAGCAGTATTCAATATGATACAAGTAATAACTTCACAGAAAATATGTTCAAAACCAATGCCAACGGCACTGAACAAGGACAAACTTTAGCAGTTATACCTCTGTTCGACCATGCGCATGCTTTTGCAGGTTATAACGGCACTCCCATCGTAGGTACCTATAAGGACGCTGAATTCAATCCTAAAGAATTCATCGTAACCATTCATTTCAAAGAGAACAGTGTGGAAGAATCCAAATTGGCTTTAAACAAATTGAACTTCTTCATCACTTGCAATGAACACAAGGCAAACGTATGGAAATCCACCAGATCAATGGAAAAGCAACCGACTTGTTCGACACATCCGCCATTGGCGGAGTGGTTGCATCCCCCAATACCCCATTCAGGGCAAAGGGTAATTTCTGCTGGGTCATGATAATCCCCGGTGAATTCAGCTTCCCACTAGAGGGCAACAATCTCCGCCAATCTTTTGAGAATTTTGAGCTATGGATTGCCAATCCGGATTACGATTGGTACAATCATCCTTTCCCTGACAAAGTAAAACAATAAGGATTCCCGATAAAAACGCATGCAAGCAAATCTGCATGCGTTTTTTATTTCCATTTCTTTCTCTCCCCCAACGATTTTATGTATCTTTGCGCCAAAGAAAAAAAGCCGGTATCTCCCGTAAGTGCTTCCTTGCCTTTTTCGGAGTACCTCAAGCATAAATCATAAATTATAAATCATAAATATTCAGTATGATTCTTTTTTTCAAGACCCCATCCAAGAGCGTGATAGCCGTAGAATGTGACCACGCACTCACCCAGGCAGAAAGCGACAAACTCTGCTGGCTTTTTGGAGAAGCCACCCCCGAAAGTGAAGACAACCTGAAAGGACATTTCGTTGGTCCGCGCCGCGAAATGATTACTCCTTGGAGTACGAATGCCGTAGAAATCACCCAGAACATGGGATTGAATGGCATTACCCGTATTGAAGAGTATTTCCCCGTAAAGGACGAAAACGCCGACCGTGACCCGATGCTGCAACGCATGTACAAAGGTTTGGACCAGGATGTATTCACCACTAACCGTAAGCCGGAACCGATCGTCCATATTGAAGACCTGGAAGCTTACAATGAGAAAGAAGGTCTGGCACTCTCAAAAGAAGAGATGGACTACCTTAAGAAAGTAGAGCAAGACCTCGGACGTAAGTTGACAGACTCCGAAGTGTTTGGTTTTGCTCAAATCAACTCCGAGCACTGCCGTCACAAAATCTTCGGTGGAACGTTCATCATCGACGGTGTGGAACAAGAGTCTTCCCTCTTCCAGATGATTAAAAAGACCACTCAGGAAAATCCGAATAAGATTATTTCAGCCTACAAAGACAACGTAGCTTTTGCAGAAGGTCCGGTAGTTGAGCAGTTTGCTCCGGCAGATCACTCCAAGCCTGATTTCTTCCAGGTGAGAGATATACAGAGTGTTATCTCACTGAAAGCTGAAACACATAACTTCCCTACCACAGTGGAACCGTTCAACGGTGCTTCTACCGGTACAGGTGGTGAAATCCGTGACCGTATGGGCGGTGGTAAAGGTTCCTGGCCGATTGCCGGAACTGCTGTCTATATGACTTCTTATCCACGCACGGACGAAGGACGTCCTTGGGAAGAAATATTGCCGGTACGCCAATGGCTGTACCAGACTCCGGAACAGATTCTGATCAAGGCATCCAATGGTGCCAGCGACTTCGGTAATAAGTTTGGCCAACCACTGATTTGCGGTTCGGTACTTACTTTTGAACATAAAGAGAACGACGAAGTTTATGGTTACGATAAAGTAATCATGCTTGCCGGTGGTGTAGGTTACGGTACAAAGCGTGACTGCTTGAAGGGTGCTCCCGAAGCCGGAAACAAAGTCGTTGTGATCGGTGGTGACAATTATCGTATCGGTTTAGGTGGCGGCTCCGTATCTTCAGTAGACACCGGACGTTACAGCAGCGGTATTGAGTTGAATGCTGTACAGCGTGCCAATGCCGAAATGCAGAAACGTGCCTACAACGTAGTACGTGCTCTCTGCGAAGAAGAAACTAACCCGGTGGTGTCCATCCACGATCACGGTTCGGCAGGACACGTGAACTGTCTCTCCGAATTGGTGGAAGAATGTGGTGGTTTGATCGATATGAGCAAGTTACCCGTAGGTGACCAAACTTTGTCAGCTAAAGAAATCATCGCCAACGAAAGCCAGGAGCGCATGGGATTGCTGATTGAAGAAGAAGCCATCGAGCATGTACGTAAAGTAGCTGAACGCGAACGTGCTCCGATGTATGTGGTAGGTGAAACTACCGGCGACCATCGTTTTGCCTTCCAACAAGCTGACGGTGTACGTCCGTTCGACCTTGCCGTGGAACAGATGTTCGGTTCGTCTCCCAAGACTTACATGATAGACAAAACCGTAGAGCGTCACTACGAAATGCCGAAATACGAACAATCCAAGTTGCACGAATACCTGACGAATGTATTGCAACTGGAAGCTGTTGCCTGCAAAGACTGGTTGACTAACAAAGTAGACCGTTCCGTAACAGGTAAGATCGCCCGCCAGCAATGCCAGGGCGAATTGCAGTTACCGCTGAGTGACTGCGGTGTGGTAGCCCTCGACTATCGTGGCGAAAAAGGTATCGCTACCTCATTAGGACATGCGCCACAAGCTGCATTGGCAGATCCGGCAGCCGGTTCGGTACTTTCTGTAAGCGAAGCGTTGACCAACCTTGTATGGGCTCCTATGGCTGAAGGAATGGACAGCATTTCCCTCTCTGCCAACTGGATGTGGCCTTGCCGCTCACAAGAGGGTGAAGATGCACGCCTCTACACCGCCGTAAAAGCATTAAGTGATTTCTGCTGTGCACTGCAAATCAACGTGCCTACCGGAAAAGACTCTCTCTCCATGACTCAGAAATATCCCGACGGTAGCAAGGTGATTGCTCCGGGAACCGTTATTGTGTCGGCAGGCGGTGAAGTATCCGACGTGAAGAAAGTAGTTTCTCCCGTACTAGTAAACAACGAAAAGACAACCATTTATCATATTGATTTCAGCTTTGATACATTAAAGCTGGGCGGTTCGGCTTTTGCACAGTCATTGGGCAAAGTAGGTGACGAAGTACCTACCGTACAAGATGCCGAATATTTCCGCGATGCTTTCCTTGCTGTTCAGGAGTTGGTAAACAAAGGATTGATTCTTGCCGGACATGATATTTCTGCCGGTGGTTTGATTACAACTCTGCTTGAAATGTGTTTCGCTAATGTAGAAGGTGGTATGGAGATCAACCTCGACAAAATGAAGGAACACGACCTTGTGAAAATTTTGTTTGCCGAGAACCCGGGTATCGTGATCCAGGTAAGCGACAAGCACAAAGAAGAGGTTAAACAAATATTGGAAGATGCCGGTGTGGGTTATGTGAAAATCGGTAAGCCGACTGATGAACGTCACATCCTCGTATCCAAAGACGATGCTACTTACCAATTCGGTATCGATTACATGCGTGATGTATGGTATTCTACCTCTTACCTGCTCGACCGCAAACAATCTATGAACGGCTGTGCTAAAAAGCGCTTCGAAAACTATAAGATGCAGCCCTTGGAATTCGCTTTCATGCCAGGTTTCAAAGGTAAATTCTCTCAATACGGCATTGATCCGGATCGTCGTACCCCGACAGGTATCCGTGCAGCAATTATCCGCGAGAAAGGTACGAATGGTGAACGCGAAATGGCCTACTCACTGTACTTGGCAGGATTCGATGTGAAAGACGTTACAATGACCGACCTTATCAGCGGACGCGAGACATTGGAAGATGTGAACATGATTGTTTACTGCGGTGGTTTCTCTAATTCCGACGTACTGGGTTCTGCCAAAGGTTGGGCAGGTGCTTTCCTCTTCAACCCGAAAGCCAAAGAAGCTCTCGACAAATATTACGCTCGTGAAGATACACTTTCACTGGGTGTTTGTAATGGCTGCCAGTTGATGATGGAACTGAACCTCATTAACCCGGAACACAAGAAGAATGGCAAGATGCTTCACAATGAATCGCATAAATTCGAATCCAGATTCCTGGGACTTACCATTCCTACAAACCGTAGTGTAATGTTCGGTTCGTTAAGCGGAAGCAAACTCGGCATCTGGGTAGCTCATGGAGAAGGAAAATTCTCTTTGCCTTACGATGAAGATAAATACAATGTGGTGGCTAAGTACAGTTATGATGAATATCCTGCCAATCCGAACAATTCGGACTACTCAGTTGCCGCAATAGCAAGTTCCGACGGACGTCATCTCGCTATCATGCCTCACTTGGAGCGTTCCATCTTCCCATGGCAGAACGGTTGTTATCCTGCTGATCGTCTGCACAGTGACCAGATTACTCCATGGATGGAAGCCTTCGTCAATGCACGTAAATGGGTAGAAGAAAAGACAAAGTAGTTCTGACTACAATTTAGAAGTGATGTACAGGCGCAGGTTATAATATACAACTTGCGCCTGTTTCGTCTAAACAATACGAGGTATCGAACACTATTCTTCTACATTCGTTTTGCTTTTATCAAACAAAATGCATATTTTTGCGTTAATTTCACAAAAGGCCCCAACAACAAACGCCTGTAACTATTATGAGAAAACTCGTCCTTTTCTTTATATTCACATATTTTTCTGCCCTATGCATCGCCCAAACATATAAATATCTCGGCGTAGAAGATGGCTTAAGTAACCGTAGGGTATATGCCATTCAGAAAGGGCCGAAAGGTTATATGTGGTTTCTTACGCATAATGGCATCGACCGTTATGACGGAAAAAACTTCAAGCAATATCGGCTTATAGACAGCGAGATAGAGGTCAATTCTATGTTAAATCTGAGTTGGCTCTATGTCGGCACGGATGGAACACTTTGGGAAATAGGCAAAAAAGGAAGAGTATTCCGCTATGACGCCAAACATGACCGCTTCCAGTTAGTATACAAACTACCGGATGAAGTGGTAAAAGGAAATCCGACTCCTGTAAGCTATGGTTTTATCGACAGTAATAACATTGTATGGCTCTGCAATGAAGAAGCGCTATACCTCTATGATACCAACAGTGAAAAAAACACTGTCATTGAAAACCATATAGGAGAAAGCATTACAGATATTGAGCAAATCGATCCAGAACATTATTTTATCGGTACAGATGTTGGTGTACATCACGCCGAGTTAAAAGACAACGTCCTCAATCTTTCGCCTTGTCACTGGCTGGATAACCTGAAAATGCAAGTTAACGAACTATATTTTCATAAAGAAAGTCGTAAACTATTTATCGGTACCTTCCAAAAAGGTCTTTATTTGTACGACATGAATATCCATCAAACTATCAAGCTCAATGCTGGTTTGGAAGATGTCAGTATTACCCGTATAAAAGCTTTCAACGATAAGGAAATCTTAATAGCCACTGATGGTGCAGGCGTATATAAAATGAATGTGGATACCTACAAGTGCGATCCTTACATCGTAGCAGATTATAACAGCTATAATGCCATGAACGGCAATAGTATCTACGACTTCTACGTTGATGGTGACCGTATCTGGATGGCCAATTACCCTATCGGCATCACGGTACGCAATAATCAATACGCCAGTTATCAATGGATTAAACATTCCATTGGCAACAAGCAATCACTTGTTAATGACCAGGTAAATGCGATCATCGAAGATCACGAGGGTGACTTATGGTTCGCCACCAACAACGGTATCAGCCTGTACTCCACTCAAACTAAGCAATGGCACTCATTCCTCAGTGTATTCGACAGCGGAAATGTTACAAAGAATCATGTTTTCATTTCTTTATGTGAGGTATCACCGGGTATCATTTGGGCGGGCGGGTACAGTTCAGGCATTTATCAAATCAACAAAAAACAAATGAAAGCGGAATTCTTCACTCCCTCTACATTTAGTGACAGTGATATCCGCCCAGACAAATATATACGTTCTATTATGAAAGATTCTGCCGGCAACATCTGGTTCGGCGGCTATTACAATCTAAAACAAATTGATTTTTCACGTAAAAACATACGTACATATCCGGGACTGAACGGCATTACGGACATTATAGAAAAGGACGAGAAACATATGTGGATAGGTACTGCCACAGGTCTGTATTTATTAGATAAAGAGAACGGTGAATTTCAATATATATCAATGCCGATAGAATCTTTTTATATCAATGCACTTTACCAATCGGACAACGGTTTGCTATATATAGGAACCAGTAATTCCGGACTACTCATTTATGATTATGAGAACAAATCGTTTGAGCACTTTCATAAAGATAATTGCCCTTTGATTTCCAACAATATATATACGATTCTTTCAGATGAAGACCAAAGTATTCTGTTGAGTACTGAAAACAGTCTGACAAGTTACTATCCAAGTGAAAAAGTATTCCATAACTGGACTAAGGAGCAAGGATTGAAAAGTGACCATTTCAATTCTGCATCAGGTGTATTGCGGAAGAATGGAAACTTCATTCTCGGAAGTACGGACGGAGCTATAGAATTTCATAAAGACATGATGATTCCACGAAATTACAAATTTCAAATGATATTCAGCGATTTACGTGTATTCTATCAGACCGTTTACCTTGGTGACGAAGGCTCACCGCTAGAGGTTGACATAGATGAAACCAAAGTATTGAAACTAAAATATAATCAGAATATATTCTCTTTGCGAATATCTTCCATTAACTATGATTACCCGTCTCTGATTTTGTATTCCTGGAAATTGGAAGGCTTTTATGACGGATGGAGCCGTCCTGAAAAAGACTGTTTGATCCGATTCACTAACCTAAGTCCCGGAAAGTACACACTACGGGTACGTGCCATTTCCAGTGAAGACAGGAGAATCGTTCTTGAAGAACGTGACATGGATATTATGATAGAACAACCAATATGGCTCAGCATCTGGGCTTTATTACTTTATGCTCTTGTTATTGCAGCAATTATTACTATAACCTTACGTGTCATTATCTTACGAAAACAACGAAAAACTTCGGATGAAAAGATACGCTTCTTTATCAATACAGCGCACGATATCCGTACTCCGTTGACATTGATCAAAGCTCCTTTGGAAGAACTCAGTGAAAAAGAAGACCTGACACCAGGCGGGCGTAGCAATATGAATACTGCCATACGAAATGTGAATGCCCTGCTGCGTCTTACTACTAACCTAATCAACTTTGAACGCGCAGATACTTATTCCAGTGCTTTGTATGTATCAGAATACGAATTGAGTACATACATGGAAGAAATGATCAATGCTTTCCGAGCTTATGCAGATGTCAAACGTGTCAGCCTGACATACGAAAGCAACTTCCGTTATATGAATGTCTGGCTCGACAAAGATAAAATGGACTCTATTCTGAAGAATTTGATTTCCAATGCTTTGAAATATACACCGGAAGGTGGTAGCGTACATATCTTTGCTGCTGAAACTGAAGATAACTGGAGCGTTGAAGTAAAGGATACGGGTATCGGTATTCCGGCTTCCGAACAAAAAAAACTTTTCAGAATGCATTTCCGGGGTAGTAATGCTATAAACTCAAAGGTTACAGGTAGTGGCATTGGTCTGCTACTGGTATGGAAACTCGTCCGTTTGCATAAAGGTAAAATTAACTTCAACAGCACGGAAGGTAAAGGTTCCTGCATTAAGGTTATATTCCCGAAAAAAGAAAAATATTATCGTAAAGCCGTTCATAGTCCGAAACCGGGAAGTGAAAAAGTAGTCTATACAGAATCGGGGGTGCCTAAGAATATTTCTTTAAGTACTGTTTATGATACAGCCAGACAGAAACAACAGCAGAATGGCGATCTTCCGAAAATCTTAATTGTAGAGGATAATGACGAACTGAGAGAGTATCTGCGCAATACACTGTCGGATGATTATACCATACAAGTATGCAGCTATGGTAAGCAGGCACTCGACATCGTTAAAGAATACATGCCTAACATGATCATTTCGGATATCATGATGCCCGAAATGCGTGGGGATGAATTGTGTCACAAATTAAAGAATGATATTGAAACATCACATATTCCCATCATATTACTAACTGCACTGAATAATGATAGAAATATCATTGAAGGATTGAAAACAGGAGCAGACGAATACATTGTGAAACCATTTAATATTGGTATTCTTCGTGCTACGATAGCTAATATCCTTACTAACCGTTCTTTATTGCGCCATAAATATGCCAATCTGGAACTGAACGATGAAGAGAGTGATACAGCTTGCATCAACTGTTCCACCGACATTGACTGGAAATTCATTTCTACTGTCAAGAAGAGTGTGGAAGACAATATGGATAATAGTTCCTTTACAGTTGATGTGCTATGTAACTTACTGAATATGAGTCGCACCAGTTTTTATAATAAAATAAAGGCTCTGACTGACCAAGCCCCGGCAGATTATATCCGACTGATACGCCTGAAACGTGCCGCCCAGCTACTGAAAGAGCAACAGCACAGTATAACTGAGGTTGCCGAAATGACGGGATTTAGTGATGCGAAGTACTTCCGTGAAGTATTTAAAAAGCATTTCAACGTCAGCCCAAGCCAATATGCGAAACAGAAAGAAGAAGATAATAATGGTAAGATGATATAATAACATGAATATTTACTTCGAGGCATTCGGCCTCTTTTCTAAGATAGGACTCTTTACTATAGGAGGCGGCTATGCTATGGTGCCATTGATAGAAGAAGAGATTGTAGATAAACGGAAATGGATTGCCAAAGACGATTTCATTGACTTACTTGCTATTTCCCAATCAACCCCCGGCATTCTTGCAGTCAACATTTCTATTTTCATCGGATATAAGTTAAGGGGAATTCGCGGAAGTATAGTTACCACTTTAGGTACTATATTACCGTCATTCTTCATAATTCTTGCCATTGCGTTATTCTTCCATAACTTCAAAGACAATGTCATTGTTGAACGTATCTTTAAAGGTATTCGTCCGGCAGTGGTTGCATTGATCGCCGCTCCTACATTCAGTATGGCAAAATCAGCCAAGGTAAACCGATACAATATCTGGATACCCGTCGTATCAGCATTGGTCATCTGGTTACTGGACTTCTCCCCTATTTGGGTAATTATCATTGCCGGTGTGGGAGGATACTTGTACGGACGATTGCACCGTCCGAAAGTTAAGAGTTGAAAGTTGGCTGCGCATCATAAATCATAAATTATAAATCATAATTCTTCCATGCTTTATTTACAGTTATTCTATACATTCTTCAAGATCGGTTTGTTTGGCTTTGGTGGCGGATATGCCATGCTTTCTATGATACAGGGTGAAGTGGTCACCCGCTATGGCTGGTTGACATCACAAGAATTTACGGATATTGTGGCTATCAGTCAAATGACACCCGGACCTATCGGAATCAATTCGGCAACATATGTAGGTTTCACTGCTACTGGAAGTGTATGGGGCTCTATCATCGCTACTCTTGCAGTGGTGCTTCCCTCATTCATATTGATGTTAGCCATCAGCAAATTCTTCCTGAAATATCAGAAGCATCCGGTTGTAGAAGCCGTATTCAGTGGATTGCGTCCGGCAGTGGTCGGATTGCTGGCATCAGCAGCATTGGTATTGATGAACGCAGAAAACTTCAGTTCACCCAAAGAAGATATGTACTCATTTATTATTAGCTGCCTCATTTTCCTGATAGCTTTTATAGGAACCAGGAAATATAAAATCAATCCGATACTAATGATTGTAGTTTGCGGAATAGCAGGGCTTATATTATATCAATAAAAAAGATGAAGCTTATAGCTTCACCTTTTTTGCAACTGTTTTCGATTCATTATGCAGTCGGTCGAGTGCCGTCACCACATAACGATATTTTGTTTTCCCATTCTCATACGGCAATTTATAAAAATTATCGCGCGTAATAGCTACGATATGGGAAGGATCACTGATATCCACTTTCTCTTTTGCACCGAAGCGGTAAATTACATATTGAACAGCACGATTCATTTCATCTTTGTACTTCGGGGCTGTCCAGAACAAAAGATACCCATCTGCTGTCCACACAGGTTTTACCTTACGCACCTTATCAGGTGCTTCATTATCCATGAAATCGAATACCGGCGGTAAAGCAGGATATTTATGATATTCAGCAATCAAAGCATCGCGATATTTCCCGGCATTTTCCACCACTGCGCTGGCAGGCCACTGACAGCTTCCGCCAATTGTCTGATAAGCACGCTGCAATGCCATCTTGCGGGGAAGTTGATTCATAGAGGGATTTTGCGGATCAGCATTCTGTACTGTATTCATCACTGACTGCCCGATAAACAAAGGACGGTTCTCCGTATGCTTTGCCCACCATTTCACCAATGTTTCATAATCAGCTGCCGGATGGCCAATATGCCAATATATTTGCGGAATGTTATAGTCCACCCAGCCTTCACGAGCCCAAAGAAGCACATCGGCATAAAGGTCATCATAGTTCTGTAATCCATTGGTCTTGCTACCCAGCGGATCACTCTTCTCATTACGATAGATACCGAAAGGAGATACACCAAATTTAACCCAAGGTTTCACCTCGCGTACCGTCTCATGTATTTTCTTTATCAACACATTGACATTGCTGCGCCGCCAGTCTGCTTTATTAGAAAAGCCACCACCGTAACGGGCAAAGCTAGCATCATCCGGAAATTCCACTCCTGGTTTAGGATAAGGATAGAAATAATCATCCATATGAATGGCATCCACATCATAGCGGGAAACAATATCCATTACCACCATACAGATATGACGACGGCTTTCCGGTAATGCCGGATCAAAATACAATTGGTCACCATAGGTCACAAACCACTCGGGATGGATATTATAAACATGATTCGGGGCCAATTCATTCTTTAGCGAGGTCTTCACGCGATAGGGATTGATCCACGCATGAAATTCCATGCCTCGCTTATGGCATTCTTCAATCATAAACTCCATAGGATCCCAGTAAGGATTGGGAGCTTTTCCCTGTACACCTGTCAGAAAACGGCTCCACGGTTCCAGTTTGGAGGCATAAAGAGCATCAGCCTCAGGACGTACCTGGAAAATGATTGCATTGATACCTGCCTCTTGCAAAGAATTCAACTGGTTAATCAAGGTTTGTTTTAACTTCTCGGTAGGAATTCCACGAAACTGTCCGTTGACAGCCTGAATCCAGGCTGCGCGAAATTCACGTTTGGGATATCTTTCGGGTTGCGGAGATTGTGCCGCCACTGCTAAAGAAAAGAGCAGGGCGCATATGCACAAAAGAGTTTTTACTTTCATTCTTTATAAATCTGATTAAGGGTTGTTTATTAATTATGCAGGCCATTCTACTACCATACGGGTACCGCCTGTGTAAGATGTATCCAAATAAATTTTACCATCAACAATGTCCATTACCTGGCGGGCTATGGAAAGTCCCAATCCTGTACCAGGCCTAAAGGTATCTATTTTAAAGAAACGCTCGAAAATAGTATCCTGATATTGCGGGTCGATACCTATACCTGTATCCTCTATAATAAAACGAATGATACTATTCGCTTTATCTTCCTCACACAGTAGACGAATGACTCCTTGTTCGGTAAACTTCTCGGCATTGTCCAGCAACAAAGACAGGACACGCTTCATCCAGGCACGCACAGTCAAGATTACAGGATCATCAGGAGACGGAATCCACTGCAATTCCACACCGTCATTTTGTTTGCCTCCAAATTCATCTATACATTCAAGACAGCAAGCATTGACATCCACAACTTCTTTAGGCATATCTGCCGTCTGAGAGTCCATGTCAGCTATATCAATAATATTATCAATCAATCCCAGCAAATAAGCACTGTTCTTCTCCACCTGACCGGAGTATTCACGAGCATCTTCCACATCCAGTCCTTCCTCGGCAAGCAAAGCAGAAAAGCCTACTACAGAATTAAGCGGTGTACGCAACTCATGCGTAACATGCTGGATAAATGAACTCTTGATACGGCTCATCTTCTGCAATTCCTTACGGGCAACATCCAATTTCCGGTTCATAGATAAAGTGCGAACATAGAGGTAAGTAACCAGCAGAAGTAATATAAATATCAAGCAACCGGCAATAGATACCGTAATAAGCCGTTCACGACTCATTCTTTCACTCAATTCCAATTTTTCCATCTTCAGGCGGTCCACTTCAAACTGGGCAGTGTATTTGTTCAGTTGTTCATCCATTTCTGCCGTACGTACAGAATCATTCAATTGAGAGTATTCTGCAAAAGCACGGCATGCCTCCTTATAGTAACCTACTTGTTCCAGCATAATGGCTTTCTGCCTATAATTTCCAGGATAATAATTACCGATCGAACGTTGGTAATCAATTAAAGAATCCATATAAACCACAGCATTACTTATATCTCCCAGAATCTGGTTGCACATTATTTTGTAACCGAACCATCCTTCTTGTGATATGTCTCCTTTATGTTTGAGGTAATAAGCATTCGCCTCACGAATGTAAGGTTCTGCCGCCTTCGCTCCTTTCACTCCTAAGACAGCTATGACACGAAATTGATAATAACGCATATATAGCGCCTCTCCCATAGATATATTTTTATCTTCTACAGTTTTCACCAACTGTCCTAAACGGTCCAAATAGGGCAAGGCCTCATTATACGACTGACGTGCCAAATAAGTTTGAATGATATTAAGAGAAACGACGTAAGCGTCACGGTAGTATTTTCCTTCCTCAAAATGTTTTAAGGCATTATCATAATATTCAATACAGAGCTTTATATTCTGCCCAAACACACGGTGGTTATAGCCTATACACATCTCCCCGGATGCCATGCCATATTTATCTTTCCTCTGTTCGGCATCTTTACATAGCAATTCTGTCTCTTTCATCGCCTCTTCCTGCATGCCCTTTTCAGTCATCCGCTGAATATATTGCCTCCATGCCTGGTAGCGATCCGTATTGCGATGACAACGGTCCGCCCAATCCATATATTCATAAGTCATCAGACGCAGGCTATCCGTATCACCCAACTCATAATAATGATTTGTAATGATGGCATAAGCATCACTGATATTTGCCGTATCTTTCCGTTCTTTTGCCAGTTCCAGAAAGTGCATGCCCAAAGGTAGAAAATTCGGCTTGCCATTAGCTTTCCGCACACTATCGGCAAGTGATTTCAGATCAACAGTCTCTTGTCCTGTAATTGTCTCGACACAAGAGAACAAGCATACCAAAATGGCACACAAGCATATCCGAGGGTATCGCATAGGGATGATTCGTTTAAAAATGCGCATAAAAATAGCTCTTTTCCTGCTGGTATATCAGCAACTATTTAAAAGTATAACAAATCTTAACCTGCCAATCATTATACATATTTGAACCGCAGTGATTATCTTTGCAAACTGATATTCACTATAGTGACTCTGATTATGATAAAAAACAACTCCATACTTATCAAAGGCGCACGCGTCAACAACCTAAAAAATATAGACGTAGAAATACCCAGAAACAAACTTGTCGTCATCACCGGGCTATCCGGTTCCGGTAAATCATCCCTGGCATTCGACACGCTATATGCAGAAGGACAACGTCGTTATGTAGAAAGCCTGAGCAGTTATGCCCGCCAGTTCCTGGGACGTATGAGCAAGCCGGAATGTGACTTTATTAAAGGAATTCCGCCAGCTATTGCCATAGAACAGAAGGTGAGTAGTCGCAACCCACGATCTACCGTCGGTACCTCTACCGAAATTTACGAATACCTACGTTTACTGTATGCACGCATCGGACGGACATTCAGCCCCATCAGCGGAGAGGAAGTAAAAAAACATTCCACAGAAGATATCGTAAACTGTATGTTGGGATATCCGGAGGGAACAAGATACACCGTACTGGCTCCGATATTACTTCGCGAAGACCGAACGATGAAGCAGCAATTAGACATCGATATGAAACAAGGTTTCAACCGTCTGGAAGTAAACGGAGAAATGGTTCGTATCGACGAATACGAGCCTAAAAAAGAAGATACAGTTTTCTTATTGATAGACCGTATGGTAGCATCTAAAGAGAAAGATGCAATCAGCCGGTTAACAGATTCTGCCGAGACAGCCATGTACGAGGGTGACGGTGCCTGCCTGCTGCGATTCTATCAACCTGACGGAACGACCAGTCTATACCGCTTCAGCACTAAATTCGAGGCAGACGGCATTGCTTTTGAGGAGCCCAGTGACCAGATGTTTTCTTTCAATTCCCCTATTGGTGCATGTCCTGAATGTGAGGGCTTCGGCAAGGTAATCGGCATTGATGAACACTTGGTAATACCCAACCGTTCATTATCCGTATACGACGGTGCCGTGGTATGTTGGCGAGGCGAAGTGATGGGCGAATGGAAAGACATGGTAATACGCGGTGCCGAAAAATCCGGTTTCCCGATCTTCACCCCCTACTTTGAACTTACAAACGAACAACGCCGCATGTTATGGGAAGGCACTCCTTACTTCCAAGGAATCAATGCTTTCTTCAAGATGGTACAGGAAAATCAGTACAAAATACAATACCGTGTGATGTTGGCACGCTATCGTGGCAAAACGCTTTGTCCAAAGTGCCACGGTACCCGTCTGAAGCCCGAAGCCAGCTATGTACGGGTAGGCGGACGAAATATCTCCGAACTTGTGGACTTGCCGATTACAGAACTAAAAACTTTCTTCGACAACCTTCAACTGGATAAGCATGATACGAATGTTGCCACCCGTATCCTAACGGAAATCAACAGTCGCATCCGCTTCCTTCTCGATGTAGGATTGGGATATCTGACATTAAACCGCCTCAGCAATTCGCTTTCCGGTGGTGAAAGTCAACGCATCAATCTCGCCACTTCATTAGGCAGTAGTCTGGTTGGCTCACTCTACATTCTTGATGAACCAAGTATCGGGTTGCATAGCCGCGATACAGATAAGCTGATCCATGTATTACGTCAATTACAACAATTGGGTAATACGGTTGTCATCGTGGAGCATGACGAGGAAATTATCCGTGCAGCAGATTACATTATAGATATCGGACCAAAAGCCGGACGTCTGGGTGGGCAAGTTGTCTACCAGGGAGATATGAAAGATTTGCAACCCAATAGTGATAGTTACACAGTACGTTATCTGCTGGGAGAAGAAGAAATTCCCGTTCCGGAACACCGTCGTCCATGGAATAATTACATAGAACTGACCGGAGCCCGCGAGAATAACCTGAAAGGAGTAAATGTACGTTTCCCGCTAAACGTGATGACCGTAGTAACCGGAGTCAGCGGTTCCGGTAAGAGTACTCTGGTACGTGACATCTTCTTCCGTGCCCTGAAGCGCGAACTGGACGAATGCAGTGAACGCCCGGGTGAATTCGCTTCTATCGGTGGTGACCTGCAAAATCTACGGAACGTAGAATTTGTAGACCAGAACCCCATTGGTAAATCCAGCCGTTCGAATCCCGTGACATATATCAAAGCTTACGATGAGATTCGTAAATTATGGGCAGAACAACCGCTTGCCAAGCAAATGGGATACACCGCCGGTTACTTTTCATTCAACAGTGAAGGCGGACGTTGCGAAGAGTGTAAAGGTGACGGAACCATCACAGTAGAAATGCAATTTATGGCCGATTTGGTTCTGGAATGTGAAACCTGCCACGGTAAACGCTTCAAAGCAGATACACTGGAAGTAAAATTCCATGATGCCAATATATATGATGTACTGGAAATGACCGTAAACCAGGCCATGGAGTTTTTCACCAAACATGGACAAAAGAAGATTGTGAAGAAACTTGCTCCACTGCAAGATGTGGGATTGGGGTATATTAAACTGGGGCAATCTTCCTCCACCCTTTCAGGTGGTGAAAACCAGCGTGTGAAACTGGCTTACTACCTCAGTCAGGAGAAAGCAGACCCCACCCTGTTTATCTTTGATGAACCGACCACGGGATTGCACTTCCATGACATCCGTAAACTGCTGGAAGCATTCGACGCATTGATATTACGTGGACACTCCATTGTAATCATTGAACACAACATGGATGTTATCAAATGTGCCGACTACGTGATAGACCTCGGACCGGAAGGCGGTGATAAAGGTGGAAATCTGGTGGCGGCAGGTACACCGGAGGAAGTAGCGCGATGTGCAGAAAGCTATACGGGTCAATTCCTGCAAGAGAAATTACACATGAAATAATAGAAAGAAAATCATCTCATGAGACGATTTATTTTGTCTCGTAAGATGAAAATATCCGTCTCATGAGATAAAAAAAATCGTCCCACAAGACTATTAATATGATCTCATGGGACGGTTTATAAAATCCGCCAAGCGGAAGAAAACTCTTAGAAATAGAAGCCGAAACCTACCTTCAGGCCAAATACAGAACGGTCACTATTTACATTCCAGTACACAGCCGGTTCAAGCGTCACCGTCCTTGTCAAAAAGAAAGCATAGCCAGCCTCCGCTCCAAAAGAAAACTTGGTATCATCACTTGTACCCCAATCCCAACGGTCCACATTGACATCAGCACCCAGATATATACCAATATTACTGAAATAATAACGACCACCTACACCGAGAGTATAGACATCTGTATCCGAACCACCATTGTTCCAGGCAGCCCCTGCATGTACCAACAACGCCACATTATCCAGCAAGAATGCACCACCCTTGGCTTCGATGCCAAAAGAGGTCTTATCCGTATCCGTATTATGCGACAAACCTAACCCGGAAATTGACGGATTTACAATCCACTTTCCTTTTTCAAACTGTGCCTGGGCAGCCACTGTGGCCACAAGCAGACAAACGAATAATACTAATTTTTTCATTGTTACTTATAGTTTTTGGTGTTATTGTACTTTTCATCTTCTTCTTTACGTTTCCGCTGCAATTCTTCCTTTTTGCGCAGAACCAGCCAAAGGATAAACACAATGACATAGGACGCTGCAACCGTGACGTATTTCTCCGTATCACTGATGACAGTGTTACGTGGCAGGAAATAGGCTGCCGTAGCACTCACATAAATAAGCAGGGCAATTGTAATACTTGTAGATTTTTTAAATTTCTTCATTACCAAAGTTTTTTAGTCGTTTTGAAATACCAGATATTGAACCAGAATGCGGCTATCACAACAGAAAAAATAGCAATAGCAAGCGCCATCTGAGGTCCTAGTCCAAAACCTTCGGGGGCTATGCAGATATAGGTCGTACAAACAGCTGTCATAAATATAGCCGGGAAATAAGTTACATAAAAGTAACGTCCTTTCTTCTCACGCACCAGATAAACGGTTATCGCCCAAAGAGTGAAAACAGAGAGCGTCTGGTTGGTCCATGCGAAGTAACGCCAAATCATATCAAAGCCCTCTTTGTCACGCAGACTGTAAAGCAATAGACCAATAGCAACGAGAAACATCGGCACACATATATATAAACGGCGTCGTATGGATTTTTGTTCCATTCCAAGAAAGTCGGCCACAATGAGACGGGCAGAACGGAAAGCAGTATCACCACTGGTGATAGGTGCAGCAATCACACCCAATATAGCAAGGAAACCTCCTACCGTACCAAGCCAGTCTTTGGTGATGGCATCCACCACTACAGCCGCATTATTTTCGCCCATTCCATTTTCATGGAAAAAGTAAGTGGCAGCAGCAGCCCATATCAAAGCAACAATACCCTCAGTAATCATAGCACCATAGAATACAGGCCGGCCATGACGTTCGCTCGTCATACAACGCGCCATCAACGGGCTTTGTGTTGCATGGAAGCCACTGATAGCGCCACAAGCTATACTTACAAACATAATCGGGAAAATAGGTAATTCGGTAGCATTAGGATTCGTATTCTGTAATCCGTCCCAGAATTCCGGCAGCACGGGATGCTTTACGTAAAGCATCACCAATATGCCTATCGCCATAAAAAGCAGTGCTACGGCAAAAAGCGGGTAAATCTTACCTATAATCTTGTCAACTGGCAAGAGAGTTGCTAAAATATAGTAGATAAATACAACTACTATCCAGAACGTAGCATCCAGCGACTCCGGCGTAAGCTTTGCCAACAGCCCGGCAGGACCGGCTACAAACACAGCTCCCACCAATATCATCAGAAGTACGGTAAAACCACGCATCACTTGCTTGGTAGTCCTACCCAGATATCGGCCGATGATTTCCGGCAAACTTTCACCGCCATTACGCAGAGAGAGCATACCTGCCAGATAATCGTGTACAGCACCGGCAAAGATGCTGCCAAACACAATCCACAAATAGGATGACACCCCGAATTTAGCCCCCATAATAGCACCGAAGATGGGCCCTAAACCGGCAATATTAAGAAACTGTATCATGAATATTTTCCAGGTGGGCAGAGGAATATAGTCCACCCCGTCGGTCTTGGTCAGGGCAGGTGTTTTACGATCATCAGGGCCAAAAATGCGTTCAATGAAACGCCCGTAAAGAAAATAGCCCGCTATCAATGCCAGCAAGCAAAGCGTAAATGTAATCATGGTGCGTTGTTATTCATTACTTTTAATGCACGCAAATGTAACAGTTTCTTAGGAAACTGCACAACTTTCTCGAGTGTTTTACTTATCTTCGCCGCGAAAAATGACAGAAATAAAGAAGTAAAAGAGAATCCAGCCCTATCATGAAACAGTTACTGCTTACCATACTATTCAGCATATTGGTTTTGCCCCTTGCTGCGCAATCCATCGGTGAGACGACAAATCGTCCTCCCAAATACGAAGTGCGTGCCGCCTGGGTTACCGCTGTCTATGGTCTGGACTGGCCGCGTACCCGTGCCACCACGCCCGAAGGTATCCGGAAACAAAAAGCAGAACTCGTCGAAATACTGGACAGACTGAAAGATGCCAACTTCAACACCGTACTCTTCCAGACACGGACACGCGGTGATGTACTCTATCGCTCAAAAATAGAACCTTTCAATTCCATACTAACCGGGAAAACAGGAGGCGACCCGGGATATGACCCGCTGGCTTTTGCCGTAGAAGAATGTCACAAACGCGGTATGGAATGCCATGCCTGGATGGTAGCCATTCCATTGGGTAACCGCAAACATGTTGCCAATCTGGGTAATACCTCTGTCACCAAACAAAAATCCGCCATCTGTGTACCTTACAAGCGGGAATATTTCCTCAATCCCGGAAATCCGCAAACCAAAGAATACCTGATGAGTCTTGTACGTGAAGTTGTGGAAAAATATGACGTAGATGGCGTCCATTTCGATTATCTGCGCTATCCGGAGAATGCTCCCCGTTTTCCCGATACTTACGATTTCCGGAAGTACGGTAAAGGACGTGACCTTTCCCAATGGCGCAGGGATAATATCACAGAAATCGTCCGTCATCTCTATAAAGGTGTAAAAGCTCTGAAACCCTGGGTAAAGGTTAGTACCTGCCCCGTAGGTAAATACCGTGACACTTCCCGCTATCCTTCTCGCGGCTGGAATGCTTTCCACACCGTCTATCAGGATGCACAAGGTTGGCTGGGCGAAGGGATACAAGATCAGATATATCCCATGATTTATTTCCGTGGTAATCATTTCTACCCTTTTGCCCTCGACTGGCAGGAACAAAGTAATGGACGACAGATTATTCCGGGACTGGGCATTTATTTCCTTGACCCCAGCGAAGGCAACTGGACTTTGGACGAAGTGGAACGTCAAATGTACTTTATCCGCAAACAGAAACTGGCAGGCCAGGCTCATTATCGTGTAAAATATCTGATGGATAACACTCAGGGATTGTATGATGCATTGGAAGAAGATTTCTATACCGCTCCTGCCTTGCAACCCGCCATGCCATGGATAGACAACGTGCCACCTACAACTCCCGGCAATTTAACCGTCACCCAGCAGTCCGACGGTTACATACATTTGAGCTGGCTTCCCGCCACGGACAATGATAAGCGCAATGTGCCGACTTATGTCATCTATGGTTCGGATACTTATCCCGTAGATACCTCTAACCCGGAAAATATCATAGCCCAGCGTGTACAGGGAACAGAATATACATATGCTCCCATCCGTCTGTGGACAGCAAAGAAATACTTTGCTGTCACGGCTGTAGATCGTTGTGGAAATGAGAGCGAAGCATGCAAACAGGTCTTACACTAATCATTCGCATCATCCACCCTACTCTTATAACATAGGACATAGGCACGATACCGGCTCTTCGGTGTAACCGGAACTAACGGAAGATAACCGGAAACCAAACGTCCGTTTTCTATTACAACAGGATACTGCTCCATCGCCTGCTTGTGCTCTTCCTGCAGGGCATCGTTCGTTGGATAGTAATCAATTTTAAAATTACCAACTGTGCCCGGAGCCACAAAATTCTCACGAAACAGATGTGCCACTACTCCCATATTCATACGCACGTTAATCTCCACACAAGGATGAATACGGTAACTCTGCGTTTCCTCATCACGACAAACCATCATGTCTACACCCAGATAACCCGTACAAGATTCTCCGAATACGACAGTTAATAACTCCTGCAACCTTTCGCGTACCTGCACCAAAGTTACCAATGGTACGTATTCAGTTATCCAGTTTTCCACCCATTCAGGTGTTACCAGCAGATTACCAAGATAGGCTCCTTTTTCATTGGTCAGGAAAAGAGAATAACCGGTAAAAAGTACCCTGCCACGTCCATCAGAATAAAATTCAAGAGCAAAATCTTCTACCTTATTATATACAGGTTGCCCGATTACCCCCTCTTGTTCATCCAAAACATGCTGGCACCAACCGGCAATAGAATCGGTAAATGTACCTCTACACCAGTTCAGTCCTTTACCACTACTTGACCAAGGCGCCTTCAACACTGTACGTTTATACTTCTCTACAAATTCCTGACAAGCAGGGATGTCATTCAAATAGTTGGCCAAACCACAACAATTCTCAATGCCATGCAAGCCGTCAAGCACTACCATAGCCAACTCCCGAGAAGAAAAGGCACGAAGTCTTTTTAATTCCTCCAACGTAGGAAGTTTGTGTTTTGCAATTCCCCCTTTCAACATGCGTTTACGAAAAGCAAGATTCCAGCCCCATGGTATAATCTGAGATTCGGCATAATCAGGCAGTTCAGGTTCGGTAACCAACTGTACGGAAAGGGGAAACATACGCTTCATTATTTGCAGATAATCTGCATTATAAGCTGATGGAGCGAGTACGGCACTGCCAGGCTGGGCATACCAGATGGGTAATAAAGCAAGGTCCTGAGCCATTCGGCGGGCAGAAGCGGGAGCCATATAATTTTCTTCGTTGTTAGCAAGCGCCATGTCTGTGTCTGGGTTAAATACGTAGAGTTTCATACAATTACAGTTCTTTATAATTTGAGGCCGCAAAATTACAGAGAAAAACAAGGCAAAGCAAATATATAAACTTCACTAACAAAAAAGATATTTTGCCATCTCTACTTTGCAATTCTACAAAAAAGCCGTATATTTGTCGCCCGATAAACCGAATTTAACAGCATGGAAGCATTCTACCGCACACACGCCTATCTTGTTGAGCATACCAATGCCCCTGTTCGCCGTGACCTCATGGATGAGATCAACTGGAACGACCGCCTTATCGGTATTAAAGGAACGCGTGGTGTAGGCAAAACCACGTTTCTGTTACAATACGCTAAAGAGAAATTCGGCACAGACCGTTCTTGTCTCTTTATCAATATGAACAACTTCTACTTTTCTTATTTCAGCATCGTTGACTTCGCTTATGAATTCCAACGCCGCGGCGGAAAAGTATTATTGATAGACCAGGTGTTTAAACACCCTGACTGGAGCAGAGAACTGAGAATGTGCTACGACCGTTTTCCGAACCTCAAAATCGTATTCACCGGTTCGTCTGTGATGCGACTGAAAGAGGAAAATCTGGAATTGCGTGACATTGTGAAGAGCTATAATCTGCGTGGCTTCTCTTTCCGTGAGTATCTGAACCTGCAGACCGGCATGAAGTTCCGTGCTTACACGCTGGAAGAGATTCTGAGCAACCACGAGCAGATAGCCAAGGGTATCCTTTCGAAAGTACGCCCGTTAGATTACCTGCAGGATTATCTGCACCACGGTTTCTATCCGTTCTTTCTGGAAAAACGCAATTTCTCGGAAAATCTACTGAAGACCATGAATATGATGGTGGAAGTGGACATTCTGCTTATCAAACAGATTGAACTGAAATATCTTTCAAAAATCAAGAAATTGCTTTATATGCTGGCAGTAGACGGTCCGAAAGCCCCGAACGTAAGCCAGTTGGCAAACGATATACAAACATCCCGTGCCACGGTGATGAACTACATCAAATATTTGGCAGATGCACGCCTTATCAATATGGTATATCCGAAGGGAGAAGAATTCCCTAAGAAACCATCAAAGATCATGATGCACAACTCCAACCTGATGTACTCCATCTATCCCGTGAAAGTGGAAGAACTGGATGTACTGGACACTTTCTTCGCAAATTCCTTGTGGAAAGATCACAAGGTGAACAAAGGCGACAAGAATATGTCGTTCCTGGTGGACGATGTGATGCCTTTCAAGATTTGTCCGGAAGGAATAAAGATTAAGAACAATCCCGGCGTCACCTACGCCCTGCACAAAGCAGAAATAGGAAGAGGGAATCAGATTCCACTCTGGATGTTCGGCTTTTTATATTGAGATTTATTCACTTAATAATAATTCAATTTAGTTATGACTAAACAGAAGAAATTCATTACTTGTGATGGTAACCAGGCTGCTGCGCATATCTCGTATATGTTCTCAGAAGTAGCTGCTATCTATCCCATCACTCCCTCTTCTACGATGGCTGAGTACGTAGACGAATGGGCTGCCGCAGGACGCAAAAACATCTTCGGCGAAACAGTATTGGTACAGGAAATGCAATCAGAAGCCGGTGCTGCCGGAGCCGTTCACGGTTCATTGCAAGCCGGTGCGTTGACTTCAACGTACACTGCATCTCAAGGTCTGTTGCTGATGATCCCGAATATGTACAAGATTGCCGGTGAATTCCTGCCTTGCGTATTCCACGTATCAGCTCGTACACTGGCTTCTCACGCTCTGTGTATCTTCGGTGACCACCAAGACGTTATGTCAACCCGTATGACCGGTTTTGCTATGCTGGCCGAAGGTTCTGTACAGGAAGTTATGGACCTCTCCGGTGTTGCTCACTTGTCAACTATCAAAGCTCGTGTACCGTTTGTTAATTTCTTCGACGGCTTCCGTACTTCTCATGAAATCCAGAAGATCGAGATGTTGGAAAACGATGATCTCGCTCCGCTGATTGACCAGGAAGCTTTGGCTGAATTCCGTGCTCGCGCATTGAATCCGATGAATCCGGTTGCCCGTGGTATGGCTGAAAACCCCGACCACTTCTTCCAGCACCGTGAATCATGCAACAACTACTACGAAGCAGTTCCTGCTATTGTAGAAGAATACATGAATGAAATTTCTAAAATCACAGGACGTAAATACGGCTTGTTCGATTATTATGGTGCTGAAGACGCAGAACGCGTTATCATCGCTATGGGTTCTGTAACTGAAGCTGCCCGCGAAGCTATCGACCACTTGGTAGCTAATGGCGAAAAGGTAGGTATGGTTGCCGTACACTTGTATCGTCCGTTCTCTGCTAAGCACTTCCTGGCTGCTGTGCCTAAGACTGCTAAGACTATTGCAGTTCTTGACCGTACAAAGGAACCGGGTGCTAACGGCGAACCGTTGTACCTCGATGTAAAAGACTGCTATTATGGTACTGCTAATGCTCCGGTAATCGTAGGCGGTCGTTACGGTTTGGGTTCTAAGGACACTACTCCTGCTCAGATCATTGCTGTATTCAAGAACTTGGCTATGCCGATGCCGAAGAACCACTTCACTATCGGTATCGTAGACGACGTTACTTTCACTTCACTTCCTCAGGAAGAAGAAATCGCATTGGGCGGCGCAAGCATGTTCGAAGCTAAATTCTACGGACTGGGTGCTGACGGTACAGTAGGTGCTAACAAGAACTCTGTAAAAATCATCGGTGACAACACTGATAAACACTGCCAGGCTTACTTCTCTTATGACTCTAAGAAGTCAGGTGGTTTCACTTGTTCTCACTTGCGTTTCGGTGATACTCCGATCCGCTCTACATACTTGGTAAACACTCCGAACTTTGTGGCTTGCCACGTTCAGGCTTACCTGCACATGTACGATGTAACCCGCGGTTTGCGTAAGAATGGTACATTCCTTCTGAACACAATCTGGGAAGGCGAAGAACTGGCTAAGAACCTGCCTACCCGCGTGAAGAAGTATTTCGCTAAAAACAATATCTCTGTATACTATATCAATGCAACTCAGATTGCACAAGAAATCGGTTTGGGCAACCGTACCAATACAATCCTGCAATCTGCATTCTTCCGTATCACAGGCGTAATTCCTGTTGACCTGGCTGTAGAACAGATGAAGAAATTCATCCAGAAGTCTTACGGTAAGAAGGGTGAAGATATC
This sequence comes from Bacteroides intestinalis, assembly GCF_003464595.1. Lineage (GTDB taxonomy): Bacteria > Bacteroidota > Bacteroidia > Bacteroidales > Bacteroidaceae > Bacteroides > Bacteroides intestinalis_A. The sequence goes on along the minus strand of NZ_QRZF01000008.1, from coordinate 79,053 downwards.
GTAAACAAGAACTATGCTGCCGTTGACCGTGGTGGTGAATACAAACAATTGACTGTTGATCCTGCTTGGGTTAACCTGACTGACGATGCTAAGGCTGAAAACAACGATCCCGCATTCATCAACGAAGTAGTTCGTCCGATCAATGCACAGGATGGTGACTTGTTGCCGGTATCTGCATTCAAAGGCATCGAAGACGGTACTTGGTATCAAGGTACAGCTAAATACGAAAAACGTGGTGTAGCTGCTTTCGTTCCCGAATGGAATGCTGAAAATTGTATCCAGTGCAACAAGTGTGCTTATGTTTGTCCTCACGCTTCTATCCGTCCGTTCGTTCTGGATGCTGAAGAGCAGAAGGGTGCAAACTTCGAGATGCTGAAAGCGGTAGGTAAAGTATTTGACAGTATGACATTCCGTATCCAGGTTGACGTTCTCGACTGTCTGGGTTGCGGTAACTGTGCCGACATCTGTCCGGGTAATCCGAAGAAGGGTGGCAAAGCTTTGACTATGAAACATCTGGAAAGCCAGTTGAACCAAGTTCCTAACTGGGATTACTGCGCTGAAAAGGTAGCAAGCAAGCAACATCTGGTTGACGTTAAAGCTAACGTAAAGAACTCTCAGTTCGCTACTCCGTTGTTTGAATTCTCAGGCGCTTGCTCTGGTTGTGGTGAAACTCCGTATGTGAAGTTGATCACTCAGTTGTTTGGTGACCGCGAAATGGTAGCTAATGCAACAGGATGTTCTTCTATCTACTCCGGTTCAGTACCTTCTACTCCTTATACTAAGAATGAAAAGGGTCAAGGTCCTGCTTGGGCAAACTCTTTGTTCGAAGACTTCTGCGAATTCGGTTTGGGTATGGAACTCGCTAATGAAAAGATGCGTGACCGTATCGTGAAACTGTTCAACCAGATTCTGGAAGGTGACAATGCTCCTGCTGAAGCTAAGGAAGTATTGAAAGCATGGATTGAAAACATGTATGATGCAGACAAGACTAAAGAACTTGCACCTCAGATCGAGGCTATCATCGAGCAAGGTATTGCTGCCGGTTGCCCGGTAAGTAAGGAACTGAAAGGCTTGACTCAATATTTAGTAAAACGCAGCCAGTGGATCATCGGTGGTGACGGTGCTTCTTACGATATCGGTTACGGTGGTCTCGATCATGTAATCGCCAGCGGTAAGGACGTTAACATCCTGGTTCTGGATACTGAGGTTTACTCTAACACAGGTGGTCAGTCTTCTAAGGCTACTCCGGTGGGTGCTATTGCCAAGTTTGCTGCTGCCGGTAAGCGTGTACGCAAGAAAGACCTCGGTCTGATGGCTACTACTTACGGTTACGTTTACGTAGCTCAGATTGCTATGGGTGCTGACCAGGCTCAGACTCTGAAAGCAATCCGCGAAGCTGAAGCTTATCCCGGACCATCACTCATTATCGCTTACGCTCCGTGTATCAACCACGGTCTGAAGCTGGGTATGGGTAAGAGCCAGGCTGAGGAAGAAAAGGCTGTTAAGTGTGGTTACTGGCACTTGTGGCGTTACAATCCGGCTTTGGAAGCTGAAGGCAAGAACCCGTTCCAGTTGGATAGCAAAGAACCCGATTGGGCTGGATTCCAGGACTTCTTGAAGAGTGAAGTTCGTTACTCTTCTGTAATGAAACAATATCCTTCAGAAGCTGCCGAACTGTTCCAAGCTGCCGAAGACAATGCAAAATGGCGTTACAACAGCTACAAGCGTCTGTCTAAAGGAAACTGGGGTGCTGATGCCGAATAATTTCGATTATTGAAATAGAACATAATAAACTCTGAAAAATGAAGGCTGCACCGTGAACCGGATGTAGCCTTTATTTGTTTTTAAATTAATAAACAACGAACATTATGATTGGATTTATTATTTGGATTATTGGCTTGATACTTGCAATCAAAGCCGTATTGGAAATTATGAAATGGAAGGTAGATGGAGTGAAAAAACTATTAGTCGCCATCCTTGTTTTGCTCACCAGCTGGATCGGACTGATCTTTTATTATTTCTGGGGAAGAGATAATCTGCCACAGATGTTGAAATAGACAAGTCTATCTGTATATAAAAGAAAATGCCGTATTAAATTACGGCATTTTCTTTTTTTATTAAGCTATGAACTTCTTCTTCCGTTCCACCGAACGGACCATAGCTCTGCAACTTTACAGAACACATGGCAGCGGCAAAGCAACCGGCTTCCTGATAGGATGCTCCTCTTTTACGCATATATAGATAGCCTGCCATATATGTATCTCCACAGCCTGTAGCATCAGCTACATTTTCTACCGGATAGGCAGGTATTTCATAGAATCGCTTATCAACATAGATGAGTGAACCTTTATCTCCCAAGGTAAGCAAGACTTCCTTCACTCCCCATTCTGCCAATTTCACAGCAGCATCATAAGGATCCGTGCACTGCGTAAGTACCTCCATTTCATGCTCATTCGCTTTCAGAATATGGATATACTTCAAGGCTTCTTCTTTTTCAAGCCAGTCCACCGCCAATACTTCTTCATTCTGTACTTCGCGCAAATAACCCTGTACATCAAGAGACAATAGCCCTTTCCCGGCAAGATGTTTAATGACATCTAATGAAAAATCATCCGCCAATAGACTGCCCAGATGATAAATCCGGGAATCTACATCCTGCAAACCTTCAATTGTGAAAGGATCAGCCTTAGCTGTGACCCGCTGCTTTCTTTCATTAGTGTCTTCTCCATAAATATTCTCAAAGCAAATGGAATGAGTGCTGGGAAGTACTTTCACTTCAATGCCGTCTCTTCTCAAATCATTCACCACCGGCATCTCGCTATCAGCCAAAGCAGTAACAAGTTGGAATCCTTCAGTATTCAGGTGTTTAATGGCATGCGCAAAATAGAAAGAGGTTCCTCCAGGCATGTGCACTGTTTTCTGCGGAGTAACTACTTTATCCAAAGTAATATATCCAATGCAACAAAGATCGTATTTCATAAAATATTCAATTCCTTTTTGATATTGCAAAAGTAGGCAATTATTATCACTTCCTACCCCTGTTATGCTATAAATTCTTCCGCTTCAAGAAATCCGTCGGACTTTCGCCAAATTGTTCTTTATAACACTTTGTGAAATAAGAAGGAGAAGAGAAACCTACTTCATAGGCAATTTCCGCAACTGTCATCTCGGAAGAAGCCAACAAGGAAGTTGCCTTCTTAAGACGTGCCTGGCGCAGCAATTCATTGGGAGCATAGTTCGTAAGCGATTTCAATTTACGATAAAGCTGTACACGGCTCAACCCCATATCTTTGCCTAAGTCTTCCACATTTAGTTCCGGATCTCTCATTTTCTCCTCCACCAAAGACTTAAAGCGGGAAACGAAATCTTTATCGATATCACATATATTCTCTTTTGCCAATGTCTGATTATCACCAAAGAACTGCCGAAGCTGACGACGGGAGTCTATCAAGTTCCGGATACGGGACAATAACAATTGGGAATTAAAAGGCTTGGATATATAAGAGTCTGCACCGCCATTATACCCCTGGATGCGTTGTTCATCAAGCGAGCAGGCCGTAAGAAGGATAACGGGGATATGACAAGTCTGCAATTCTGTCTTCAGTCTCCGGCAACACTCTACCCCGTCCATACCGGGCATCATAACATCGGACACAATCACATCGGGAACATATTTCATTGCAAGGCGAATTCCCGTAGCAGCTTCCGGAGCATCCAATACATGATATTCTTCGGCAAGCAATGTTTTCACATAATTGCGGATATCAGCATTATCATCGATAACCAGAACTGTCGGGCGATCCGCATCTCTCGTTTCTTCCCCACCCATAGGAAAATCAGTTTCGACTAATGTGGTAGAAACTTCTGCTTCTTCACTTGGAAGAGTAACCACCGTCGGGTGATACTGAGAAATACTCTGCGCCGGAAAAAGAACAGTAAAAGTCGCCCCTTTTTCATCACTATGGGCAGTGATCTGACCGCCATGCATCTCTACAAAAGCACGAACAAGTGCCAAACCAATCCCCGTGCCAGCCTGATGCCCGTCTATCTGATAAAAACGTTCAAAGATGGCATCAACCTCTTTAGGAGAAATATGGCTACCGGAATTAAATACTGAAAAGCGGAAATTAGTAGCTTCTGCCTCCAATCGAACCATAATCTTTCCATTCTCGGGTGTATACTTCACAGCATTAGATAACAAATTGAAGTAGATACGCTCCATTTTCTCACTATCTGCCATCATACGAAAATCCGTATCAGGGGTAGTCTCAAAAGAGAAGGATATATGTTTTTTCAACAACGCCATGCGGAAAGAATCGTTCCAGCCACGAAAACTGCTCAAAAGATCGAACGGCTCCAGATGGAGTTCCATTCGTCCGTTCTCCACTTTACGGAAATCAAGGATTTGATTAACAAGACGAAGGAGAATATTGACATTCTTCTTCATCAGTTCCAGTAACTGGTGCGGACGTTCTCCAAGAGATTTATCGGCAAGAAGTTGATTAACAGGATCTGCAATCAATGTCAATGGGGTGCGGAAATCATGTGAGACATTGGTAAAAAAGACCAGTTTGGCATGAGTTGCCTCTTCCAATTCACGGGAAAGTTGTTCCAGTTGTTCTTTCTGCTGAATGAGCTGTTCTTTCTGTTGTGTCAGTTGCTGTTTCTGTTCTTCCAACTTCTCCTTCTGACGAGACAGTTCCCGGTTCAAGCGATTTTTAGTACGCAAAGACAAATACACGGCAACCAATAAGCCCACTACCAATAAAAGTACCAACAGACTACCATATAGCACAACTTGCTGCGTAGCATAACGGTCGAGGAACTGACTCATCTTCCCGTTCATGGTTTCTATCTTCTCGTCAAGAGTAGCTATATGTGAGGTCTGCATCTGCATAATCTGGGCATTGGTAGCATCTACGACAGAAGTTCCCAATACAGTCTCACGAGGATAATCACGTTTATTCAGAATGTCCATTGCAATCTGTATCACACGGTCACCACCTGTAGGATAAATAAACGTGGCATCCAATTGCCCGTTCAGCACCTGCTCCACACCATATCCTTCACCAGGCAAAGCATCCGTACCGATAAAACGCATTTCTTCCGCCCTGCCCTGCTGTTTAGCAACGTCATAAGCACCTGCAGCCATACGGTCATTCTGGGCATACACCACATCTATTTCCGGAAAACGCTTCAAAAGAGTGTCCATCCTTTCTCCCGCTTCCGAACGTAACCAACCGGCATCTTCACGAGCCAGAAGTTGAATACCGGGATAGGGAGATATCGCAGAAACAAATCCTTGATGGCGATCCATGGCAGACGTAGAGCCGGTCAATCCAGCAATCTCTACAATATTACCCCGCCCATGAAGCATATTGGCTACATAATTACCTATGGCTTTTCCCAACTCATAATTGTCCGCACCTATATAAGCAGTATATTTATCAGAAAGTATCTTCCGGTCGAAGACTATGACGGGAATCCCACGATCAAATGCTTCCTCTACCACCGGAGTAATGGGAGCAGCTTCATTGGGGGCAACTACAAGCAAGTCTACCCCTTCCTGAATGAAATGGCGAATATCTTCTATCTGTTGTGCATTATCGTCTTTCACGGTGCGGATATCCACTTCCACTCCATCATAGAAAAGTGCTTCGCGCAGCATTTCATTGTTCATCTGGTGCCGCCATTCATCGTCACTGCATTGGGAAACGCCGATACGGAAATGCACATCTCGATGCGTACACGAAGCAGTCAGCCAAAAGAGGGAGAGCATTGGAATAAGTAACATTTGGAAAGTATATCTTCTCATCTTTTCTGGTATTAGTAACGCAAATATAAAAATATTATCATAGGAATCGTTACCTGTTTCTTAAAAAAACTCTCCACTCTACTAAATTATAACATGAATGCCTGTTGCGGAATTAAAGAGTAAATAAGCTTGTGTTCATAATATTAATACCTTCAAGACATAAAGCAAGGATACCTTAATAGAGCAATAGGAGAAATTAGTATCTCTGCCTACGGAGGCTAATGCGTTCCACCATGGAGAACATTACGTCCCCTTATAAGGAACATTGCGTCCCTCCATAAGGGGACGCAATGTTCCTTATAAGGGGACGAATTAACCTTCGTTATCTTAGTCTTTAACCCTTACAGAAAATCTCCTTAGCTTTCACTAATGGTTCATGAATCTATCATAAAGATTAATTTCCAAGTCTAACAATCCCTTCTTAGCTTCCAATCCGCCGGCATATCCGACCAGCTTATGGTTGCTGCCAATGACACGATGGCAAGGAACAAATATTGAAATGGAATTCGCTCCATTGGCAGTTGCCACTGCGCGGACCGCTTTCGGATTTCCCAGTTTTTGTGACAACTCACCATAAGATACGGTTTTACCGTAAGGGATATTCAGCAATTCCTGCCATACTGATTTCTGAAAATCCGTTCCAATAAAGAGTAATGGGATGTCGAATGCCTTCCTTTTGCGGGCGAAATACTCTTCCAACTGAAGAATTGCTTTTGCAATTACTTCAGAACCTTGCGTGCAGTAATCGGCATGCAGTGCCTTTTGCAGTCGTTTGTCGATTACCTCCCGGCGTTTTTCATTCACCCAGTCACACATACAAAGTTTACCCTCGAAGGAACCAAGTATCAACTCACCATAAGGAGATTGATAATACTGAACCTGAATCATTTCCATATACTCACCATTTATATATTACTATTGAATCAACCTCTCTATCACATGTTTACAAAAGTAAGTATTTACCTCAAATGCGACAACTATTTCTACTACAATTTCCGTATTCATCACTTCGGAAGTATACTCGCGGAACGGACTCCATAATCATAACGAAAGTTTCAGCCTTTGCCCGGAAAGGTATCATTGCCTAATGTATACTCCTACCCTTTATCCGCCTATCATCACTGTCGGGCATCCGGCGGCTATCGTGCCACCATGTGCGGTGCTATCACCCATACGAGCTGCAGGTCTGCCACCTATCATTACAGTGGATGAACCTTTTATTATTGTATCCGGCGGTCCCACGCAGACGCACATGTCACCTACGACGGCTGCCGGTATTTTTCCTATCAAAACATTTTGCACACTTGGACCGACTATCGGTCCGCCCACATGCGGTATCGGCGAGGGAAACGCCGGGGTCTGCATCGGACAAGTGTGCATATCGGTTATTCTTGCTGCTGGAGGCATAGTTTTAATTAAAAGTTAAAGATTAAAATTTCATTTCCTCATTGTCAATTAGTTTATCATAACCATTGCACCTTTGACGGTAGTTTGGCCCGAAGCTGAGAGTTCCGCTGTGGCGTTACCCTTAACGGTTGCGCTCACTTTAGCCTGCACTTTCACATTCAATCCTTCCAAACTGACATCCTGCTTGGCGATGCCGCTGATTTTCGAAGTGGCATCCATTGTAATAGCACCTTTCGCTTTCAGTGTGATATCTTTTGCAGACGAAAGGGAAATGCCGTTGCTGTTCATCACAATCTCGTTTCTGTTCTGATCCGTCAGTTTAATATGCTTGTCATCGTCACTGATTACCACCGTATTTTTTCCAGGAGTGGAGACCGTTATCACCCTCTTTTCTTCATCGAATTCTATCCGCATCTTCTCACGAGTAACGATGGCTTTCATATTATTCTTGGCCTCGTATTCGTAGGGCGGTTTGTGCTTCGCACCATATATTCCACCCAATATTACGGGATGCCCGGGGTCTTCATTCATAAAGCCTACCACCACTTCATCATCCGGTTCGGGCAGGAAGAAGTTACCTGATGCATTTGTGGCGTACATGGTGGAGAGCCTTGCCCAAAGCAGCTTGTTCTTTCCATCCATCCATGGCAATTCTATCTGAATACGGTATTCTTTCAGCGGATCACCGTCCAGTTTCCTTACCACTGCCGCATGAAGTCCCTGCAAACCGGGCAAAAAACCGGAAGCGGAAGGCGATACCACATCCGTTTCATCAGTAATGTTCAGGGATGAAACGCCTGCACCCGCTTCGGTCGTCCATTCATTGTTCTCTATGATATGCGTCACTGAGCCGACAAACAGATTGCCGTTGAATCGTTTGCCCAAGCCTTTCAGTTCGATGATGCAGCCGGGCACCACCTTGGCGGAACCGTAAAAGCTGCATGATCCTTGATAACGTGCCAATCCAGCTTTCAATGCCATGCCATCCGCCCATTGCTTCAACGCTTTCTCGTCTGTAGGAGCATCAGTTTGCAACAAAAAGCTATCGCCTGTGGCAATGTTCTTTGGCTGCAAGTCCCCTTGCTTATTGAGCGAGGGGGAACTAGCGGACACTTTCACAGCTTTCTGTGTGGCGGGATCCCAAGACATCGCTTCATATTGCGTAAACTGGTCATCAGCGGACAGTTCAAGGTCAAAAGTAGTCAAGTCGACACCATAAGTTACAGTCAGTACAGGCGACGCACTCACATCGGGCTTCTTCACCTTAATCTTACTACCATCAGTAAAGATAAACAGGCCATTGGCATCGGCACGCGAAAGGGCAAAATCCCAATCGGAACAATAATACTGTACCAGCGTGGGGTACTGATAGGGTGTGGAGTCTACTTCCACACTACCGTAAGCTGACAATACTTCTTTAATGATGTCACAGTCCTTCTTCTTTTCAAAGATGCGATTCTTACGTCCTTGCGTGGCGGAATAGGCATGGTCACGGCACTCCACTAACATATAGGAATGAAAATCTTTATCAGTAATGATGCGTAACCCGATAATCATACCATCGAACAGTATATCTTCCTTGTCAATATCGCCTGCTTCCAGACGGATAGCATTACCCGGCTTGAAAAGGTCGGCATCACTCTCGTCGAAGGTCTGCTTATTCATATTTCCGGCATTAAATTTCAATGTTGCTTTACCGATGCGGTTCAGTTCCAAATGCACCGTAGCAGCAACCAAGGTGTACTCATTTCCCAGTTTGTTTCCGTTACAATAAACGGAACAGGTCAGTACGCGGTCTTTGTTTACAGAAGGCGATTCACTCATAATCTTAATTATTTTTTAATAACGGAAGCAAGATCTTTGTGCAGTCAGGCACATTCCTGTAACCGTTCAGGTTATTAAATCGGACTATTTCATCCTCTTTATATGATTCATTTGTATAAGCTCAATGGACGAGAACAAAAATAATGGGAAATGGAGGAATCTGAATTCTAAAATCAATAAACTAAAATAAATAATTTATAGCACTGATATTTAGAAGATTAAAGATTAAAGGACATCCTTAATTTTACGATTTCATACTTTTTTTGATGATATGAAGGTACATAAAAACAGATACGCCCACTAAAATAAAGCTTTAGTGGGCGCACTTATTATAAAAATATCTTTATCGGCAATCTACTTATTGAGCAGTAAGCTCAATCACATGGCTCTGAGTCGTAGCCAAACCGAATACATTCAAACCGACTTTCATCAGATAATCACCGGAAAAAACTTTTCCGTTAGACCCTAACTTTGAAGTAACAGAAGGCATCAGATTGATTTCTTCTATTTTATACTGTTTATTCGGATCCAGACCTTGTAATTTCACTGCCATCAGTTTCTCCTGAAAGCGGGGATGGATATCGTAAGCAAACAGTACAGCTTTGTTGGTATCCTTACTCACATAGTTCAATGCCATATGATTTCCCTCATAAGGAGAAACTAAACGATACTGATCACCATCCATAATAGCATTCTGCAGGCGTTTCCAATTGGCAACGGCTGTCTGGCAATAAGTCAGTTCGTCAGCAGTAAGTTCTTTTAAGCCAATATCGAAACCAAGCTTGCACATGGAAGCCACATCGGTACGGAATTTCACGGAAGTCGCCTTGTTCCAACTGGTCACATGAGCATCCATAGCTTTTGCCGGGAAGAATTGGGAGAAGCCCCACTGGATATAAATACGTTCTACGGGATCCGTATTATCGCTGCACCAAAACTCGGTAAAGTATTTCAGTGCTTCATAATCGCAACGGGCACCACCACCGGAACAAAGCATCATCGGGACATCAGGATAATTCTCCTTCACACGTTTCAGGACATTATAGATACCGCGGACATGGTCAATATACAACTGCCCCTGTTTATTCTTCAGATACGGAGAATAGATATTGGTGATAGGACTGTTGCAATCCCATTTGAAGAAAGCAACTTCGGGATTCTCTTTCATTATATTCTCTACAACACCGTATACATAATCCTGCACTTTCGGATTGCTAAGGTCAAGCACCAACTGGTTACGATAATAATACGTATCACGATTAGGCAGCATGATCGCCCAATCCGGATGTTTCTCGAAGAGTTCACTCTTAGGATTCACCATTTCAGGCTCAATCCAGATACCGAACTTCACATCTGCATCTTTGGCAGCTTTCACCAGAGCGGGGATACCACCGGGCAGTTTATTATGATTCACATCCCAGTCTCCCAAACCTGCATGATCATTTTTACGGGGATATTTGTTCGCAAACCACCCGTCGTCCAATAAGAACATATCTACACCCAGATGTTTGGCTTCCTTCATTAATTCAGCCAGTATCTCCTGGTTAAAGTTAAAGCCTGTATTTTCCCAGTTATTCAGAAGAGTCAGACGACTGCCTTTACCATCTTTCAAACTATAGTTACGTGCCCACTCATGGAGATTCCGGCTACCTTTCCCAGCACCGTCATTGCTTAAAGTGAAGATAAATTCAGGGGTAGTAAACACTTCATTCGGTTTCAACTCATAGTTCGAAGCATAAGGATTGATGCCAGGGATTACGCGAAGGTTTCCTACATTGTCTACCTCAAAAGTGAAACGGAAATTACCGGTCCAGCCCAATGTACCCATCAATACACTTCCCTGATTTTCGCTGACCGGCTGATCCAGCCCCACTTCAAAGAAAGGATGCGTATGCATGGCGGCACGACTCCCCAACTTCGTATCGATCACTTTCTTACCGAACTGTAGCTGTTGGTTGCTCATTTGTGCTTCCTTTGCCCAGTCACTGCTGAACTCAGTCAGGTAATAAGCTGAATTATTGAAATAAAGCATGGTAGAGGCATAGGTCGAAAGCATTACAGGTTTCTTCTCCTGATGTATGATTTCGCTCCAGGTCTTGATAACGTTTTCCTTCGGATAAGCCACATAATGCAGAGTGACATCTACCGGATACTTGTCGTCACGCAGATTGATCACAGTCTCCGTACCGCCGTCAACCGCCTTAGAGGAAGAAGAAACATAATACAGGATAGTGGACGGATTGCCGTCGTTATGAGTGATAGCAATGGCCGGTTCAAAGTAATCTTCATTACCCGAACCACTATATACTTCCCAACCACGCCGGCTTACACTACCATCGGCACCTGCATGGATACTCCAGCTGAAATTATTCAAATCCTGTTCATGCAGTAGTTTCTCACCTAAATAAGTTTGGTACAGACGACCATTATCGCCTACCTGAAGCACCAGGTCAGTGTTGTCCGTAGAAATGCGGATCGTTTTGTTTTCCGCTGCATGAGTATACGATAAAGTAGCGCATGCAAAAAGGGTTACAAGTAAATTTTTCATGGTATACAATCAATTTAGTTACAAAAATATATTAATTAAAATTAGAATGAAAGACTTGCACTGAATTCCAGCGTAAACGGACGCAAATAGTTGCCACTCATATAATGGTCTTTAAACTTGCCTGCTTCTTCCTTACCCAACAGTTCGGCACCATTAATCGTGCCGCTGGCACCTTTCTGATTCAGGAAGTTCACTACCGTTGCACCGAGTGAGAGATGTTTGTTCACTTTCCAGTTGATGCCGCCGAAAGTTTCCCAGCGACCATTGAAATAGAGGGCATTGGTCAGATTGGCATATGTCTTACCAAAGTAACGGAAGCTAAGCCACAGACGTAAATCGGGCGTTATGTTATAACTGGGATCTATTTCAGCCAATACTTGGGGAATTTCCTTCACAATATTACCGTTGGCATTCAGATCGGGCACTCCTTCAAATGGAGATTTAATGAAGTAGTTATTATAAGTGGGCTTCTGGTAAGTGAACAGAGCATGCAGATGAAAACCTTTAAAAGGATTGATTTCAGCAGAAGTAGTCCAGCCCAATGTCTTGATATCGTAAATCAGCAAAGTGGTCTTGGATTGCGTTGTTCCCGGCTTGGTTACATTCTGCTGGTCTATGTTATTCGACTTGGAGATATAGGTAATCATAGAAGTCAGGTTTATCCAGTCATTCTGATAGAATAATCCACCACGCAACAAAGGGATGGTCACACGCTTATACTGTTCCTCAGTTGGGCCGGTTCCTGCATATTCATTAATGCGCGGGAAACGGGTAGCAATAGTTCCATCGGCAGTAAGCCCGAAGTTCCTGGTCAGTTTGTAAGTAAATTGTGCCGTTGCAGCATAATTCAACTTATCTTTTACCACTTTATGCGGCTGTATCTTTTCAGTAGAAAGCACATTCCCTTCATTGTCCGTATATTCATGGGTATCACCAATATGGAAACCAGAATAACGGCTGTAAGGAATCTGGTCGGCAGACATACGATAATATTCCAAGCGAGCCCCGTAGTAGACTGTGAATTTCGGACTTACCTGCCAGTTGTCCGTAAAGTAAGCAGCCAGTTTGTTCTCAGTCCCTTTCGTGTACTCCGGGCTCAGTTCATTGAACCCTCTGAATTTACTGGTACTTCCGTCAGCTTCCACCCGGTTCAGTATCTGCGGATATTCGGTGACGGTTCCCGTCCATTGAAAAGAAGAAGAGTGATAATCCATATGATAAAACCATTCATTCAACCCCAGACGTACATCATGGTTACCGACTTTCTTTTTCAACTCAGAGGTTAGCAATACATTCTTCACCTTTCCAAGGTGCAACCAGGTACGTCTACCTTCCACCAATCCGGTATAGGCATTTTTCGAACCATCCAGAAAAAGGCCATCTTCCTCAGTTGCTTCACTGATATTACTACCGCCGAAATCTACATAATTTGCTTCGGGAGCATTCATAAACTTGGCATTGAATGTCCAATTCAGATTATTACGGAAAGTATAATCAAACAGCATAGCTACTTCATGCGCTCTATTCCCCGTGAAGTCACCAAAGCGCCCGCTCTTCATCTTTCCATCCATAACGTCCATATATTGAAAGCGTCCGCCTTCGGGAGCATATGAAGAAGTCCCCAACTTGAACCCCGGAATTTCTTTTACGCTGCCATCTCCCACATAAATGAACGGAGCAGCATTAATCATCGAACCGAGTGCATTACTTTTCGAGAATTTATAGATGACGGAGAATTTTCCACGATTGTTATTGAAAAGGCGGGTCAGTCCGGCATGATACAATTGGGTGCGGTCACTGAAGTTTTCAAACTTAGGGGCGAAACTACCCGGATCGAAATTCTGATAAATACTCGCCGTATACAACCAACGATCTCCGATGCCACCGGACACATTCATGTCCACATTCTGCCATCCGAAGTGATTGGTATGATAATTCAAGACTCCCTTAAACTCCTTCTGTCCTAATTTAGAGAAAGAATTTACAGAATAAGCAATATTTCCGGTAGCAATAGCAGATTCGGACGGTGTCATTAATCCGACTTCACCCAGGCTGGCATCGCTGCGCCAGTGAGTAGCCAACTTGTGCACAGCCGAAGAATATACGGCGGGTAATCCGTTCTCATACACATTCACATCTTCACTGGGAAGTCCGATCTGGATTTCACGAGGCTTGTTAGCATCCAAAGCATTCAGCATCACATTGCGTTCACTTCCTTCCGTCTTCTTACTACTGATGGTGTCATTCTCCACCGGATTATTTGCTATCGCAGTAGTAGCGAATAACAAAGCTGCCGATACGACATAAGAAAAGAGACTTACTTTCATAATATTAATAGGATTTAAAATTAAACTCTTTGCCAAAGGATCGGACGGGAATACATCCTTTATCTTTCAACGAGGGCAAAGTTAGAAGGTATTATTATGCACTGTTGCCACAAGTAGTTGTCAGGTAGATTGAAGTGAAGTAACGCACGCCATTATCATGCTGATTATAAACATATTACAGGTATCCATTTTATAAAAGCAGGTAGATGTATCCGTTTGCTGAAAACTTTTAATATCTTTGTATTTGTCTACTTTAAATGAATATACCCTATGAAAAGATACTTGTTATCGGGATTATTTCTACTATTTATGCTTGTACCTTTTCGTGCAGCGAATAAAACGGACTTATCCAATGAATTGGAATCAGCTTTAAAACAGCGCAACCAATACTCGCTCCAAAAGGAAACCCGGATTGACAGTCTAAAACATTTGCTATATCCGGCAATGGATAAAAATGAACGTTTCCGATTATACAATGCCATTTATGAAGAGTACTATACATATCGTTTCGATTCGGCCATGCTCTATGTAGACAGGGAAGAACAAGTGGCCATGCAGCTTTCAAATCCCACTTATCGCAATCTGAGCATCATTCACCGTTCAGTACTTCTTTCCACCTCAGGCTATTTCAGCGAATCCATTCAGAATCTGGCACAAATAGACTCACGCACTTTAGATGCTCCGTCAAAGATAGAATACTATGTCGCCTGTGAATGGGCTTACAGTATGTGGGCCGAATACTCCAATGATAAAGTATATGCCCCCCGCTATTATGAAAAAGAGATGCTCTATCAGGATTCTCTAATCAGTGTGCTACCCGTCGGTTCGTCATTACACAACTACTGGAAAGGAGAAAATCTCTATCGTCACCAAAGATATTCCGAAGCGAAAGAATACTACCAAAAAGCATTGGAAGGAGTTCCCGTAAATGTTCGTCTTTATGCTATGGTTACTTACGGTTTGGCATTAGTCCATTCTAAATTAGGGAATTGGGACGAATATGAGCATTATCTGATCAAAGCTGCTATTTCGGACCAGGTATGCCCGCTTAAGGAAAACCTGGCTCTGCAGGAACTTGCCTTATATATCTTTAAAAACAGAAGTGGAGAAGTATCGCGTGCCAACCGCTACCTGAATTATTCCATGGAAGACGCACAGTTTTATAACAATCGTCTCCGTATGCTCGAGATAGCGAAGAAATTCCCTTCTATCGTACTGTCTTATCAGGAACAGAACCTTATTAAAAGTAAACGGCTACAATGGTCACTGATATGCATCAGTATATTATCCATCGGACTGGTTATTTCCCTGATCTATATTTACCGGCAAATGCACCAACTTCATAAACGCAGAGAGATACTGGCGGATATGAATCAGGAATTACAGCATCTGAATAAAGCATTAGTAGAGACCAATCATACGCGTGAAGAATATGTAAGCCTGTTCATGGATTTGTGTGCTGCCTATATAGATAAACTGAATAAATACCAGGATTTGGTAAAACGCAAGGTGAAAGCAAAACAAACGGATGATCTCTTGAAGTTAGTCAATGCCACTAAACTATCAGACACCGATGCGAAAGAGTTCTTTGTAAACTTCGATACTGCATTTCTGAACTTATACCCCAAATTTATAGAAGAATTTAATGCATTATTACGAGAAGGTGAAGAAATCATTCCTAAAAGAGGAGAGATATTGAATACGGAGCTCCGGATATTTGCATTGATACGTATGGGGATTAAAGATAGCTCTAAGATAGCCACCCTCCTGTTCTATTCACCACAAACTATTTACAATCATCGGAGCGTAGTGAAGAATAAGGCAAAGATGAGGAATAGTTTTGAAAAGCAGGTGGAGGAACTTTGTGCAGTAATGTAAAATCGTCTATAATATAAAACAAGACACTTTTTCTTTAAAAAAGGACGTGTACACATTGCTCCTTCAAATACTTCTGTTACTTTTGCCTACAAATACAATGTAACTACTAGAAAACTATTATTTTATGAAAAAGCTATTCTATTTTGGCATTCTGGCATGTATTTCATATGCATGTTCCTCAGATTCTGATTTCACCCCGGAAGATGAAACTCCTTCTGATGTCTATGAACTCAAAGCTATTCCTGACAAGGAAGTCATTTTCAAAACCTACCCGGCAAGTATGAAACAAATTCTTGGTGCGGGCTACGATGTTACCGCTGATTACTTAAGCCCCGAGGCCATAAAAGCACCTATAATAGATTTGGATAAATTGGCAGACAGCGATATATATGACTTCACCTGTATGAAGGCAACTTCTACCGAATCCCAAAACTACGCCGGAGAAAATGCAACAGCGTTCCTTGCCAACATTAGCAATAGCCTGATATTGGAAGACGTAAATTCCAAGAACGCTCTCTCCGTAGGTACCATTCTCAAGCATAAGGAATTCCAGTCTGATTACAACCATTCTTCACAATATTCTTTTGCCTCCAGTGAACAGCTCTTTACAATGGAGCGCTGGTACTTATCACCGTTTTATATCTCAGAGAAATATAAATACAGATATCTTACTCAGGAGTTTGAAAATGATGTGACCAGTCTGACAGCGGAAAATATCATAAACAAATATGGCACACACTTTTTAATAGATGTCTGCATAGGAGCACGATTCAGAGGACTTTACCGAACAGCAGTACCTACAGCGACATCGGCAACCGACATTGTAAAAATCACCTTAGTCAGCGCTTTGACAAAAATGGCCCAGCAAGGCTTTTCTACCGGAAGCAGTGTCGGTGGATGGGAAGAGGAAGTGGCACAAAGCATAGGAGGTCAACTTATCTTCGAATTCTATGGAGGAAATACAACCTTATTGCCTTCACTGCCGACAACCGCCGACCTTAACACCTGGTTGAAGTCCTTTAATGAAGAAAATTATACTTTAACGAAAATCACTCAAAACAAAGTCCTTCCTATTTATGATATGATAAAGGATGCCACCAAAAGAAAACAAGTGAAAGATGCCATAGAAAAATATATTTCCAACCAAAAATTATCGTCTGTTTCCACAACTCCGTTACTTCAGGCTTGGAATGGCAAAAATCACACATACGATACATCTTATTTAGATATTGCAGTGCACTCCAACAGAAAATATGAAGGAGCCGTTTGTTCCATCTACAAACAGCAAAGAACACATACCGTGCCTCTGTATTTATATAGCAACGGGCAAAAACAACGTTTATCCGTAGAGCCATTACAAGCAGACGCCGGATGGCAACTGGAAAAAGAACTGGGATATGTATATACTTCACCCGTAGACGGAGCCATTCCTCTATACGAAGCAGCAAATGAAAATGATTATTGTTACACTACAGAAGACAAACAGGCATATGGAATAGAAGGAAGTTGGAAGAAAACAGGTATTGTATGCTACACAATGCCCTTATAATACCAAATTAGTTGCCATATAAATGAATCTCCTTTATCATTACCATATCAGAATAGTAATGATAAAGGAGAAAACAATCTAATTGTAACCTTTCAGGTACTTACTCCAACCGACTCTTAAAAGCAGACGGTAATTCCGGCATAGCCCCACTCTGTGTACAAACATAAGCAGAAACTTCTACGGCCAGTTTATGTGCTTCAGGAACAGGTTTTCCACTAAGTATGGCAGATGTGAAAGCAGCAGTAAATGAATCACCCGCTCCCACAGTATCGGCCACAGGAACTTTCGGTGTGTCCTGATAAGATACTACGCCCGGAGTAAATACATAGCTGCCATTGGTTCCACAAGTCAGAATCAGCATCTTCAGATTGTATTTAGCCAGAAGTATCCAGCATTTATCCTGTAAATCGATACCCGGATAACCAAAGATGCGGCTGATTGTCACCAATTCCTCATCATTGATTTTAAGGATATTGCAACGACGCATAGATTCACAAAGAATCTCCTTCGTATAAAATCCCTGGCGAAGATTAATATCGAAAATCTTAATCTGATCTTCTCCGTCAGGCATCGTATCCAAAAAGCGCTGGATAGTAGCCCGACTCACAGGACTGCGTTGAGCCAGAGAACCGAAACAAACGGCACGGGTAGAAAGAGCCAGCCGTTTCAAATCGTCCGTAAAAGGTATATTATCCCAAGCTACCCCCTCTTTAATTTCATAACAAGGTACACCGACAGCATCAAGAGTAACCTGTACCGTACCCGTAGGGTAATCCACCTGTTCTATCTGGCAAGTCAGCTTCTTTTGAGCAAAAACATCCAATATTTCCCGTCCGTCAGCATCACGCCCTACAGCACTTACGACACGACTGTCAAAACCAAACTGTGATACATGATAAGCGAAATTGGCAGGTGCACCACCTATTTTCTTTCCTTCGGGCAGCACATCCCAAAGCGCTTCACCCATTCCAACGATTGTATTCATATATAAATAAGTTGTTACTCTCCGAAAAGAGATTGATTTAAACCATTAATAAATTATTAGTCCCATATTGATTTAACCCCAAATACTTGTAGCTCCTTAATATCAATATTATTCCCCCAGAAATGAAATCCTTCCTTATTATTCTTATCCGGCTTTCTAACCATTGAAAATGAATATACTCCGTTATCGACAAACACTTCAATAGAAGTTCTGTCTATATATATATCGGCAGTTATTTCCATACTTGTCATATCATCAGGAGAGTAGAACACGCCATTTATTGTATTCGGATTAAGATCGTAAGTAAGCATTTGCTGGCCAAACAAATTAAATCCGGCACTAGTTGCATGAGACAACTTGAATGTGGTTTTAATTCTAAGGCAATCTGCATTTTCAAATTCTTTCAGCAATTCATTGGCTTCATTTGCCTTGAGAGAATTCCATTGACGGAGAGGCGTAAACAACTGCTCGGATTCCTTAATCGGGACATTAAATAATCTTGGTCCATCTTTAGTAGTCCGAAGGGTAAGCTCCGTTGGCAAACACATCATACCATTAAAAGGCATTCCCGGATGACTGATTCGCCCCCACCCCATTTGAATACGTCGTCCGTCGGGCATATTGGTAAATGTCTGCGCAGCATATATAGAACCTGTTGTATATTGATATTTTCCCATTTCCGGTTTAAAAACTTTCCCATTGAACGAACCAAGCATATAGGTGCCTGTGGCGCCATACATCACCCACTTCGTATTATTCGGATCTCCATCAATAGGCAATTCAAACAACTCAGGACATTCCCAAAATCCGGTTGTATGGCTTTGATAAGTCCACTCTTTCAAATTGGAAGAAATGTAGATAGAGTGTCCATCACGCTCATTCAGCACCATAACCCAGTGCTTGCCGGGTTTATACCAGAATACTTTCGGGTCACGCGTATCTACACTATTCCAGATATGCTTCGAATCAATCACAGGATTCTCCGGATATTTGGTAAAAGTACGTCCATTGTCAAGACTATATGCTATACATTGCACTTGCTTATCCGGACTGGCAGCTGTATAAGCCACTATCATGGCAGGAACATTATCTCTATTATACCCTGCAGTATTTTCATAATCTATCACTGCTGATCCTGAATACATTGTACCTAAATGATCTGGATAAAGGGCATCCGGTAGTTCTTCCCAATGAATTAAGTCTTTGCTTACAGCATGCCCCCAGTGCATATTTTCCCAGTCACGTTCATAGGGATTATGCTGATAAAACAAATGATACTCTCCATCATGATATATCAGCCCGTTAGGGTCATTTATCCAGCCACGACGAGTAGTAAAATGGAATTGCGGACGGTTCGTTTCCCGATAAAGGCTGTCATGTCCGGCTATAAAGTCATCCTGGTATATTTTACTTAATCCCTTTTCATCTCCCTCATAACTTATCCTGATTGTTTTACCTTTAAGATCGGAAACATCTTTAAACACCCAATAATCAGCTTCGCCGGATGCCAGACGGATAACTACCGACAAATCGGGCTTCCCTTCCGATTTAAAAGTCATTTTCGCCCTTTCCTGTTTATGAGAAACAGGAAAATTCAGATACTTTTTGTTGATTTTCAATTCAATGTCACCAGAAAACGCCCAATTACACGAAAGTAAAAATGCGCTGGTCACTAATAGTCTTAAGATTAACTTCATATTCTACTAATTAATTTGTTTCCAATTTAAACATTAAAGGATTATTAGCCGAATCCCATGTTTGTTATGCAATATCAGGAAAATTGATAAGACTTCATACCGCAATTTTCCTTTAAAGTTATTTCTTAATCTTCAGAGTATAATACAGCAGGTACAGTACACCGACTGTCATTACCGCTACTGCTCCGCTTTGTCCTACCGCATCACTTGCCAGTCCCATTGCCAACGGAAACACTGTTCCACCGAAAAGGCCCATAATCATCAGACCGGAAACTTCGTTCTTCTTGCCGGGCATATACAGCAATGCCTGCGAAAAGACAATCGAGAATATATTTGAGTTACCATAACCTATCAATGCAATGCAAATATAAATAGATGTTTTTGAATGAAAAACAAAAAGCCCTATCATTGCCAATAACATCATAAAACTACTGATAGCAAAGAACGATTTGGCATTCATCTTTCTCAAAATGAAAGAACCTGTAAAGCAACCTGCCGTACGGAATATAAAATAAAGACTGGTAGCAAACGCAGCATCATCCAATCCCATACCCAAGCGTTCCATCAAAATCTTAGGTGCGGTAGTATTCGTGCCCACATCAATTCCTACATGACACATAATGCCGATGAAAGATAGCAGAATAAACGGTTTGCCCAATAGAGCTAAACACTGACCAAATGTAGAAGGTTTGCCTTCTTCTTTTTCTTCAGCGATCTGTGTCTGTCCTAATAGTAAAACAGCGATTACAGCAATTACCATATAAATAGGGAATAGCACCCGCCAGCCCAGACCAAAGGATGGAATGGCCTGCGTAGCTCCCCACATGGCAATGTAAGGTGCAAGAAACGAGGCTATCGCTTTCACAAACTGTCCAAAGGTTAGACTACTTGCCAGACGGTCACCTCTGACAATATTGGAAAGTAACGGATTTAGTGAAGTCTGCATAAGCGCGTTGCCGATACCTAATAAAGAGAAAGAAATCAGCATAAGCGTATAACTATCACCGAAAACCGGTAATAATAAAGAAGCAAAAGTCACCAGCAAACTAAGAAGTACCGTTTTTTTCTGTCCGATACGACTCATCATCATACCTGTCGGTACGGAGAAGATTAAAAACCAGAAAAAAACCAGCGAGGGAAAGATGTTAGCCTGAGAATCCGTCAGACCTAAATCTGCTTTTACATAGTTGGAGGCAATACCTACCAGATCTACAAATCCCATGGCGAAGAAACAAAGCATCACCGGGAAAAGCTTGGATAACGAAGAATTTGATTTCATTGTTGTATGGTATTAATTTAAGTATTTCTTGCTCGGGAAAGCATGTTGCAAAGGAAGCGAATACCACGACAACGGGATAACAATTTTGTTACAAAGAATATCAATTATGATACAGGACCGTTTTTTAGCCGTATTTGAGTCCTATTATCATCCTTTTTAGCTACTTTTGTACAAGTATATACAACAAACTCATAAATAAATCATTATGGAAATACTCTTTAACGGAAAACTTAGTATCGAGGTCTCTGCACATGGAGCCGAATTGTGCAGTATTTTCTCTAATGGAAAAGAATATCTGTGGCAAGCAGACCCCGCATTTTGGAAACGTCATTCACCGGTGCTCTTCCCCATCGTAGGCAGTGTATGGGATAATGAATATCGTAACGAAGGTACAACCTATGCCCTTACCCAGCATGGATTTGCCCGCGACATGGAGTTTACGCTTATATTGGAGCATGACGACGAAGTGCGTTATCAACTTGTCAGCAACGAAGAGACACTCAAGAAATACCCCTTTCCGTTCTGCCTCGAAATCGGCTATCGCATCCATGAAAAGAAAGTCGACGTTGTATGGGAAGTGAAGAATACCGGAGAAAAGGAAATGCATTTCCAGATTGGAGCACACCCCGCATTCTATTATCCGGATTTCGATGCTACTACAGAAGAACGAGGCTTCTTTGGTTTCGGTAAAAAGAATAGGCTGAAATATATCCTCATTTCCGAAAAGGGCTGCGCTGATCCGGACACTAAATATCCATTGGAATTGACTGATGAATGGCTACCTATAGATACACACACTTTTGATAAAGATGCACTGATACTGGAAGACAATCAAGTACGACAGGTTACTCTATATAATAAGGAGAAACAACCTTATCTCAGCCTACATTTCAATGCACCTGTAGTCGGTTTGTGGTCACCTCCTTCCAAGAATGCTCCATTCGTCTGTATAGAACCTTGGTATGGTCGTTGCGACAGGGCGCACTATACAGGAGAATATAAAGAAAAGGATTGGATGCAGCATCTGCAACCCGAAGAAATATTCAGAGGAAAATACACTATCGAAATAGAGGAATAAAAGAAAAACAGAACAATCCATATATCTTCCCCATACCAACTCCGTATCAAAGCCGTACCAACTCCGTGTCTGGTCCAACCACTTAGGTACGGAGCATATACGGACTTGGTACGGCTTTGATGCAGATTGGGTATAGAAAAATAGGTAAAACAGACTAATTTTACTTCAATTTATAAACCTTGAACGAACTTACCGTATAGCTTCCACCTTTAGCATAGAAACTGATGCGGTTATAAGGTTCTGATGGAAATACAAGGTTTGTCATTGCAAAACGTCCGTCATCTCCAAATGCTTCAATACTCGATTTATCAACAAAAAGACGTAATGTCATTTCCGAATTATCCTCTATTGGAGCAAAAGTCACTATCGGAAAATCCTGGCTGAATGATACGATTCCACTCTTACTACGGTCCATCGCAAATTTCTTCTCTACCAGATTATAATAGATATCCACTTCTTCTCCTTTTGAATTGAAAAGCTGGAAACCTACAATCTCAGCATTCCGGTTCTTAATTGTCATTTCAATTTCATACGTACCGGTATTATCGGCAAGCAGCTTATCCATATTATAGGTACGGTCCACTTTGAAGGAACGTTTCTTTTCTTCTTTTCCACGCAGTTTCAGCAATTCTCTGGAAGGAGAAGATTTCAGATACGTTTCACCGGCCGAGGTATAAAGGCTCAAGTCGCGGGGCACGGAATTTGCACTACGATATTGCATAGTAGGTACATCATTGGCATACTGCCAATTGCTCATCCATGCTAATGCGATATGACGACCTTCGGGGGCATTGCTCCAGGTGACAGCAGCATAATGATCTTTTCCCCAGTCCATCCATTTCGTCATTTTCGGGGATTCATTCACGAATGTTTTTCCGTCGAACGTTCCTACAAAATATTGGGCAGCACTACCACCGAAAGGTCCACCCGGATTAAGATTACAGATCAAGACCCATTTCTTCAATTCCGTACCTTCAATGGGCAGTTCTATCAAATCGGGACATTCCCAAACACCTCCATGAGCACCCTGTCCTTCACCGAAACTACTTTCATAAGCCCAATCCTTCAGGTTGGGTGAAGAATAAATCTGCATCTCCTGCCCTACGGCGAGAATCATAATCCATTTCTTGGTACCATCATGCCAAATCACTTTCGGGTCACGGAAATCACGTTGTGTAGAAGTCAGAATAGGATTACGCGCATACTTTTTAAAAGTCTTTCCATTATCAAGACTATAAGCCATGCTTTGTACCTGGCGATCACTTGCTGAAGTATAAAAAGCAACAATGGCACCGGCACCAAATCCGGCTGTATTATCCTTATCCACTACACAAGAACCACTGAAAATAGTCCCTAAAGCATCAGGCGCAATAGCTGCGGGCTGATGTTCCCAAGTAACGAGGTCGGTACTGGTTGCATGTCCCCAGTGTAAGTTTCCCCACATAGAACCATAAGGGTTATATTGATAGAATAAATGATAAACTCCATCTTTATATACCATGCCATTCGGGTCGTTCATCCAGCCATACCTGGGAGAGAAATGATATACCGGACGGAATACTTCGCGATTGGCTGTATCGAACTCATCAGAAAGTTCCATCTTGTCCCAGCAGATAGCTGTATCAGGGATCAACTGGAAATTAAAGGAAAGTGATTTATTATCAAATCCGGAGAGATCTACCGGAACAAAGTAATCTATCTTATTTATAGCCAAACGAATGTTCATATAGCGTACTACGTCATTGTCTGCTATCATATACAGTTTTGCTTCCGGGGAAGCCTCCTCTACAGGAAGCAACAGGAATTTCTTTTGATTCTCAATCTGGACAATGCTCTGTCCGTCACCTAAATGTTTAATCACGAAAGGAGGATTAATAGCTTGGCACGAAAAGACCGACCAAATTGTACCTATTATAAAGGTAAGGGTCCATCGCACGGTCAACAAATTGTTTTTTAAATTCATGATGTTTTTGGGTATTACATTTAATTAATAATGGGTTGCTCAGGAAAGCACTTTGCAAAGGAAGCGAATAAAAAAGAAACAGCCTGCTATTTATGTTTCATAAGCTGGTAATTTTGATACCTGCCTTTTATTTTGTTACAAATATGTCAGCATATGAAACATAAATTACAGCCTCTTGTCATAGAATTCCTTTTCTTTGCAACATCAAAACATCACTCGGGAAAGCATGTTTTGAGAGGTAATCCACAGCGATTACAAAATGAAAAGCATATTAATTAAAATCTAAAAACATGGAAGGCATAAAAAGATCGCTTCTATTTGCACTCTTTCTTATAATATGTACAATGGCTCAGGCCCAACGCCTGACGGTACAGGGAAAGGTGGTTTCCAAGACCGACGGAGAGCCTATTATCGGGGCAACCGTCATAGAGACTAACCAGACAGGCAACGGTACCATAACCAATATTGACGGTGACTTTACACTATCTGTGCCACAAGGTGTGGAACTGACTATTTCGTATATCGGCTTCAAGACAGTGAATGTGAAAGCACAAGCTACACTAAACATCACTCTGGAAGAAGAATCCGAATTACTGCAGGAAATTGTAGTCACAGGCTATACCACTCAACGCAAAGCTGACCTGACCGGAGCGATTTCCGTAGTCAGCATGGATGAAATTGCCAAGCAAAATGAAAACAATCCGATCAAGGCATTGCAGGGACGTGTACCGGGTATGAACATCACAGCCGATGGTAATCCCAGTGGAAATGCTACAGTACGCATCCGCGGTATCGGAACTCTGAACAACAATGACCCTCTTTATATTATTGATGGTGTCCCTACCAAATCGGGTATGCACGAACTGAACGGTAATGACATCGAATCTATCCAAGTATTGAAAGATGCAGCTTCCGCTTCTATCTATGGTTCGCGTGCTGCAAACGGTGTCATCATCATCACTACGAAAAAAGGTAAAGAAGGACAGATAAAGATCAACTTCGATGCTTCTATCGCCGCTTCCATGTATACCAATAAGATGGAAGTACTGAATGCGGAAGAATATGGCCGCGCCATGTGGCAGGCTTACGTAAACGAAGGTCAGGACCCCAATACCAATGCACTGGGTTATAAGTATAGTTGGGGCTACGATGCAAACGGTTATCCTCAACTGAACAACATCAGCATGTCCAAATATCTGGATTCCGCCAACACTGTGCCGGCTGCCGATACTGACTGGTTTGACGAAACCACCCGTACAGGTATTATCCAGCAGTACAATGTATCAGTAAGCAACGGTTCGGAAAAGGGTTCTTCTTTCTTCTCCCTGGGTTATTATAAGAATATAGGTATCATCAAGGACAGCGACTTCGAACGTTTCTCTGCCCGTATGAACTCTGATTACAACCTGATTGGCAAATTCCTGACCATAGGAGAACATTTCACCCTGAACCGTACTTCGGAAGTACAGGCACCGGGCGGATTCCTGCAGAATGTATTGCAATTCAATCCCTCACTGCCGGTTTATGATATCAATGGAGAATATGCCGGTCCGGTAGGTGGATACCCTGACCGCGAAAACCCGGTGGCAAGACTGGATCGTAACTCTGATAATCGCTATACTTACTGGCGTATGTTTGGTGATGCCTACATCAACCTCAATCCCTTCAAAGGATTCAATGTACGCTCTACCTTTGGATTGGATTATGCACAAAAATCACAACGCATCTTCACCTACCCTATCACCGAAGGTAATGTGGCAAATGATAAGAATGCCGTAGAAGCCAAGCAGGAACACTGGACGAAATGGATGTGGAATGCCATCGCTACCTACAATCTGGAAATTGGCAAACACCGTGGTGACGCCATGGTCGGTATGGAGTTGAACCGCGAAGACGATATCAATTTTTCGGGCTATAAAGAAGATTATTCCATCCTGACGCCCGACTATATGTGGCCGAATGCCGGTTCCGGCACGGCTCAGGCTTATGGCTCGGGCGAAGGCTATTCACTGGTTTCTTTCTTCGGAAAACTGAATTATACGTATGATGATAAATATCTGCTCTCTATGACAGTACGCCGTGACGGTTCTTCACGTTTCGGTAAGAATAACCGCTATGCCACATTCCCTTCTTTCTCACTGGGATGGCGCCTGAACCGTGAAAAGTTCATGCAGAACCTCAGTTGGATTGACGACCTGAAAGTCCGCGGCTCATGGGGCCAGACCGGTAACCAGGAAATCTCGAACATTGCCCGCTATACTATTTACGTTCCCAACTACGGTGTGACGGAATCAGGCGGTCAAAGCTACGGTACTTCCTATGACATTGCCGGAACCAATGGCGGCAGTATCCTTCAGTCCGGATTCAAACGTAACCAGATTGGTAACGATAACATCAAATGGGAAACAACCACACAGGTCAACCTGGGTCTCGATTTCTCACTTCTCAAACAATCTCTTTACGGCTCATTCGACTGGTTCTACAAAAAGACAACGGATATCCTGGTACAGATGGCTGGTATCGCCGCTATGGGTGAAGGAAGCAGCCAATGGATCAATGCAGGAGAAATGAAAAATGTGGGTGTTGAACTGAATCTCGGTTATCGTAATCAAACTGCATTCGGATTGAAATATGACCTGAATGCCAACATAGCCACTTACCGGAATGAAATTACAAAACTGCCTACTACAGTAGCAGCCAATGGTACTTTCGGAGGTAACGGTGTACAAAGCGTAATCGGACATGCCAATGGTTCGCAAGTTGGTTATGTAGCCGACGGCATCTTCAAATCACAGGAAGAGATTGATAACCACGCCACTCAAGAAGGTGCCGGAATAGGCCGTATCCGCTGGCGCGACCTGGATCACAACGGTATCATTAACGAGAAAGACCAACAATGGATTTATGATCCGACACCAGACTTCAGCTATGGTCTGAACATCTATCTTGAATACAAGAATTTCGACCTCACCATGTTCTGGCAAGGTGTTCAGGGAGTAGACGTCATCAGCGACCTGAAAAAAGAGACCGACCTTTGGAGCGGACTCAACATCGGTTTCCTGAACAAAGGCAAGCGAGTACTCGATGCATGGTCACCCACCAACCCGAACTCTACCATTCCTGCATTGTCACGCAGCGATACAAACAATGAGAAGCGTGTTTCCACTTACTTCGTTGAGAATGGTTCGTTCCTGAAGTTACGCAATATACAGTTGGGCTACAACGTCCCTAAAACCTTTGCCCAGAAGATGAAGATGGAGCGCCTGCGCTTCTACCTGAGTGCACAGAACGTATTCACCATCAAGAGTAAGGAATTCACCGGAGTAGATCCTGAAAATGCCAACTATGGCTACCCCATCCCGATGAATATAACTTTCGGTATTAATGTAGGCTTTTAACAATAAAATCAGTTACTTATGAAAAAGTTAATATATACAGCAATCTTAGGTCTTTCACTGATGTGCGGCAGTTGCACCGACTTTCTGGAAGACCAGCTCCCCCAGGGAACCATCAGTGACGAACAGCTGAAGAACCCGGCATACATCGACAATCTGGTGATCTCTGCTTATGCAGTATGGATTACCGCCGAAGATATCAACTCTTCCTTCTCCATGTGGAACTATGACGTACGTTCGGATGACGCTTACAAAGGCGGAAACGGTACGGAAGACGGTGATGTATTCCACTCACTGGACATCTCGCAAGGTATCATGACTACGGCATGGAACATCAGCGATATGTGGCAGCGTCTCTACAATTGTATCTCACGCGTCAACACATCTTTGCAACTGTTGGAACAAGTGGATGAAAGCACTTATTCATTGAAGCAGCAACGCATTGCCGAAATGAGATTCCTCCGTGCACACGGTCACTTCTTGCTGAAACGCCTGTACAAAAAGATTCCGTTTGCCAACGATGCCAACTTGTCACCGGAAGAATACAACTATCTCTCCAACACTACTTACAACAATGACGAAGGCTGGCAACAGATTGCAGACGACTTCCAGTTTGCTTATGATAACCTTCCCGTGAAGCAGGCAGACAAAGGCCGTCCCGCCAAAGCCGCAGCAGCTGCCTATCTGGCAAAGACTTATCTGTACAAAGCTTATCATCAGGATAATGCAGACAGCCATGAAGTGACAAGCCTCAGCACGGAAGACTTGGTGAAAGTAGTGCAATACACGGACAATGCCATCATGTCGGCAGGCGGCTACGGGTTGGAATCGGATTTCCACAACAACTTCCGTCCGGAACCTCAATATGAAAATGGCGTAGAATCCCTGTGGGCCATGCAATACTCCATGAACGACGGTACCAATAACGGTAATTGTAACTGGTCTTACGGTCTGATTGTTCCCAACATTCCGGGAGTTACCGATGGTGGTTGCGACTTCTACAAACCGAGCCAAAATCTGGTGAACGCATTCAGGACAGATGCTAACGGACACCCGCTGCTGGATTCCTTTAACAGTACCGATTACAATTCACAATCCGATTATGCTGACCCACGCCTCTTCCTGACGGTAGGTATGCCGGGATTCCCTTATGAGTTCAATAAGAACTATATGATGGATCAGTCGACTACCTGGAGTCGCAGCAATGGACTTTACGGATATTACGTGACCTTGAA
Source organism: Bacteroides intestinalis (assembly GCF_003464595.1). Classification (GTDB taxonomy): domain Bacteria; phylum Bacteroidota; class Bacteroidia; order Bacteroidales; family Bacteroidaceae; genus Bacteroides; species Bacteroides intestinalis_A. The sequence goes on along the minus strand of NZ_QRZF01000008.1, from coordinate 50,073 downwards.
GCAGAATGTGGACCCGGATGGCGATTACCTGATTAAGGGTGCCTGGTGGGGTTCTCCGATGAACCGTATCGTACTGCGCTACTCGGATGTATTGCTGATGCGTGCCGAAGCACTGATCCAACTGAACGACGGACGTATCGCCGAAGCTATCAGCCTGATTAACGAAGTACGTAACCGTGCCAAACAAAGTACGGCCATGATTGCCGATTACGAAATGGAATATGGCGTACGTTTCAACATTCAGCCTTATACAGGAAGCTACTCACAAACAGATGCCCTGAAATTGCTGAAGTTTGAACGCCGTGTAGAGCTGGCTCTGGAATCAGAACGCTTCTTTGACCTGGTAAGATGGGGTGAAGCTGCCGAAGTGCTGAATAAGTTCTATGCCGAGGAAGCTGCCGACTGCACCATCTACACGAGCGCCTCGTTCACTAAGAATAAAAACGAATATCTGCCTATCCCGTTTGCACAGATGAGTGCCAGCAACGGAAACTATACGCAGAATTGTGGTAACTGGTAACCTTATAAAAAAGAAGAACATTATGAAATCAATACTGAATAAACTAAACCTGCTTGTACTGGGAATCGTTCTGCTGTTAGCATTCCCGGGATGCAGCGATGATAATACATCCGACCTGAAGCTGGACGGAGACACATGGCTCACCGCCCTTGAACTGAATGACGCCTATACGGGAGTGATAGACCGGACCAATAAGACCGTGACCATAGCAGTGCCCGAAGTATACGACACTGATGCTATGAAAGTTACCAGCATCGAAGTATCCGAAGGTGCCGAGGCTTCTGTTAAGGCAGGCGATATGCTGAACTTCTCATTTCCCCAAGTGATAAAAGTGACTAACGGAAATGTATTTCTGGACTATACCGTCAAGATCAAGCATGATGAAGCGCGGATACTCTCCTTCAAACTGAACGATGCGTATGCCGGAGTTATCGACCAGACTAAACGTACCATCACCGTACGTGTGCCGAGCTCAGTCAATATCAAAAACATGGTTCCGATCATTACGACTTCGGCAGGAGCCATCGTAATGCCGGCATCCGGCCAGGCTATCGACTTCAGTAATCCTGTAGAATTCACTGTTTCATACAACACTGCATCCGCCGTTTATACGGTAACGGTTATCCCGACCGATGCACCGAGTGCCGTATATGTAGGTCTGGCAGCTACACTGAATGAATTGAATCCGGAAGAAAAAGAAGCAGCAATCTGGATGCTGAACAATGTTGCCAATTCGCAATATATCTCATTCGAAGATGTGCAGGCAGGAAGAGTAGACCTGAGTGAATGTGAAATCATGTGGTGGCATCTGCACATAGACGGCGGCATCGACAGCATGGATAAGTTTGAAAAGGCAGCGCCTGCGGCAATCAGTGCATTGGTGAAGATGAAAGAACTTTATAATAACGGCATGAACCTGTTGCTTACCCGCTATGCCACTTACTATGCCGCCAAGCTGGGGGCTACCCTGGACGGTAACAACCCGAATAACTGTTGGGGACAATCGGAAGAATCCGGTGAAATAGTAGGTGGTGCATGGAACTTCTTTATCCAGGGACACGAGTCGCATGCTCTTTACCAAAACCTGGTGATGAACAGCGGTGAAACAGACAAGGTTTATACCTTCGATACCGGTTACCGGACCACCAACAGTACAGCACAATGGCACATCGGTTCCGACTGGGGCGGTTACACCACAAATGAAGTATGGCGTACCAATCATGGCGGCGTTGATCTGGGTTATGGTGGCGATGGTGCTATCGTGGCATGGGAATATCTGTCCGAAGGTTCTCGCGGAGGCATCGTATGTATCGGCTCAGGATGCTACGACTGGTATGCCTATGGCATAGACGCTTCAGCGGACAAATACCACGGCAATGTGGCCAAACTGACAGAGAATGCAATTGACTATTTAACGGGTAAATAAAACTAATATATGAAAACAATGATATATTCACTCACACTGGCTGCTCTGATGATCACTTCTTTCAGCAGCTGTAGCGATGACAATGATCCGGTTTTAACTCAGAAGGACTGGGACGGAACCAGCACTTATTTTGCTTCGGCAGATGCCATGAAGTTTGATACTTACTACAAGCCATCTGTAGGTTATGTAGGCGATCCGATGCCTTTCTATGATCCGCAGGCAAAAGACTTCAAGATTATGTATCTACAGGAATACCGTCCGAACCAGGCAGGCACTTACCACCCGATATGGGCGGTAAGTACTCAGGACGCCGCTTCATATACCTCTATGGGTGAACTGATCTCTTGCGGAGGAGTGTCGGAACAGGATGCCGCTATCGGAACGGGTAGTACTATTTATAATCCTTCGGATAAATTGTACTATACCTTCTACACAGGTAACAAATATCAGCCTACTTCTTCCGAGAACGGTCAAGTAGTGATGTATGCTACTTCACCCGACTTCAAGACCTGGACCAAGAATCGCACTTTCTATCTGAAAGGTGACACTGACGGATACAGTAAGAATGATTTCCGCGATCCTTTCATATTTGAGGGTGAAGATGGAAAATACCACATGCTTGTTTCCACTACTAAAAACGGTAAAGGCGTACTGGCCGAATATACTTCTACGGATATGAAAACCTGGGAACATGCAGGTGTATTCATGACTATGATGTGGGATCGCTTTTATGAATGCCCCGATGTCTTCAAGATGGGAGACTGGTGGTATCTGGTCTACTCGGAGATGCATGCAGCCGTACGCAAAGTTCAATATTTCAAGGGACGTACATTGGAAGAACTGAAAGCAACTACCGCCAATGATGCCGGAATCTGGCCCGACAGCCACGAAGGTTTCCTTGACTCCCGTGGTTTCTATGCAGGCAAGACGGCTTCGGACGGAACCAACCGCTACATCTGGGGATGGTGCCCTACCCGCTCGGGCAATGACAATACTGCCGTAGGAGCTTCTCCGAACGAACCGGAATGGGCCGGAAGCCTGGTTGCTCATAAAGTCATCCAGCATGCGGATGGTACTTTGACTTTAGGTTTAGTAGAAGGTATCAGCCAGAAATATGCCACTGCCTCTACCGTAAAAGTGATGGAAAAGAGTAGCGGAGTATCAGAAAGCAACGGTAACTATACTCTGACGGATAATGCTTATATCCTATTCAATCGCTTAAATGTAAACAACAAGATTTCATTCACCGTAAAGACGGCAGGTGATGCAGATAGATTCGGTATTTCTCTGGTACGCGGCACGGACTCCAAGAAGTACTATACCATCGTCGTAAACCCGGAAGACAACAATAATAAACGGAAGATAAACTTCGAAGAAGAAGGTGAAGATGGTAAAGGATTCATTGACGGAATAGACAGTTATCTGTTCGACAGACCTGCTGATAATACTTATAATGTAACGATCTGTACGGATAACTCTGTCTGCGTGGTTTATATCAATGACAATGTGGCTTATACGAACCGCATATATGGCATGCAAAAAAATCCATGGTCGATTAATGGTTATTCTGGAACAGTGGAAGTAAGTAATGTGAAGGTTAGCTATTACTAACCCATTCCGGACAACCAAAGAATTTTATTATAATAATTAGGTTGATAGCATAGGCTGTGCCAGACATTTTTCTATAAATTGAATGGTACAGCCTATTTTGTCTCCGACACCTATATTTACGGATGTCGGAAACCATTCTACTTTGTGTAATTTCGTACGCTTATGGATTAGTGTTCCTCTTTAGCCAACCAGATACTAAAAAAGAGATCGTACACCTGATAATAGTCACGCTCTTTTGTGATGAAATCCTTATCAAGCAACCCAGCCAACGCAGAACGCACAGAACTGGGAGATACCAAACCATGACGCTTAGAAAAGGCACCGGAAACAACATTACGCGCCTGCCCTTCCCGATTGATAGCAATTAGTACCTGTTTCTGCTTTTCGGGCAATTGATAGAGTAGCTCGGCATAAGTATCTGCTGTGAAGTTAACAATGTAATTGATAGCATCTTCTATCATTTCCACCCCACACGTGCCTCCCTCAGGAGTTTTCAGAAAGAGGATATTCATTATTTTCTGTAAGTAGAAAGTCCCACCACGAAAACGGTCGTAAAGCACATTCACCACCTCGGATAAAAGAATCTTTCCATGCTCGCGAAAATGGCGAACGGCAAACTCAGCATACTTATCAAGAGGAATAAGTGGCAGATTCATGATAGTAACACTCTGATAGAACGGACGTGAAGGGGAAGTAAAAATAGTTCCCATCAAATGACGTTGCGAACCGGAAAAGACGAAGCGGGCATTGCTGCAATATTGAACATATGTACGCAATGTAGCTTCAATAGTATCTTCTGGGTATTTTCCTATCTGCTGAAATTCATCAATAGCAATCAGACAAGGGCGATCTGCATGCTGCAAATAATGAAATATTTCGTCAAGTGAAGCGGCAGGGTTGGTAATATCACCAAGTCCTATGTTCCAGGAAGGGACTCCACCTATATCATAAGTTATACCGGCTTGTAAAGAAGTAATAGCATTCACAAAAATTTCCCAAACCTTACGTCCCCGAGGTTTTAAAGCATCCAGAATAACCTTTCCGAACTTGTTTACAAAATCACGCAACGAACGAGTTGCATAAATATCGACAATAAAAGTATAATAATGCTCAGCTACCTCAGGTTGGGAAAAACAATGACGAATCAAATCTGTCTTTCCATAACGACGAGGCGAAATAAGTGCTATGTTATTTCCGTTAAGCAATAACGTTGTAATATCTTTAGTTTCTGTTTTACGGTCGCAGAAATACTCCGGAGAAACATAGCCGTTAGTTACAAATGGATTATTCATAAATAGACCTCCTAAAATACATGGTCTGGCAAAGATAAGAATAAAGAGAGATATTGCCAAATAATGATTGCCATTTTATGGCAATCATTATTTGGCAATACATTTATAATATCTTGATTAATCACTGAAAATCATACTCCTCTGCACACGCATAACCTTCCTCATACAGGTCTGTCAACTTTTGAATATCCCGCTCGATACGATCAACTGTTACAGGCTTCTGAGGACGAATTACAGTAATTTCTCCTGCATCTTCCATGCGCTCCACCAACTCCAATTGTTCATTGTACACACGACAACGACAGCTCAATGCCTCACGCATCTTCGGGTATTTCCGATAGAGGAAAGACGGAACATGTATGTCCTTGGCTTCTTTACGATATCCACGATTGCGGGTAAGTACAACTACATTATGGACAAAGCCTTCACTCCTTGCCCGCATCAGAGGAATGCTATCAACAATGCCACCATCAAGCATAGGTTCACCGTCTACATAAGCTATGGGACATACAAAGGGCAGGCTGCTTGAAGCACGCACTATATCAATCACCCGGTGTTTATCTTGTTTTTCTTCAAAATAATTAGCCTCACCTGTCACGCAGTTCGTAGTCACCATTTCATAGCGTTCGGGACAGCGGAAATATGCTTCATAATCATAAGGCAGGATATGTTCGGGGAACTCCTGGAACAAAAGATCGAAATCCATGATATTACGCTTTTTCAACAAATGTCTCAAACCAATGTACTGGTATTTCTCCAATAAATCAATGTTACTGTACTTGGCACGTCCGCGCTGACCGGACATATAAGAAAGCCCGTTACATGCTCCGGCACTGACTCCGATAGTATAGGGGAAGCGGATGCCACGGTCCATAAAGCTGTCCAGCACGCCGCAAGTGAAGACTCCGCGCATGCCGCCGCCTTCAAGAACTAATCCTGTTTGGGGTTTGATATGTATCTTTTTCTCCATAATTATCTGAATTAACGCTCCAAAGATAGCTTTTGTTTCCGAAATCTCCCTATCTTTGTGGCAGTAACAATCATTTAATATCAATTTAATTATGATGAAAAAGTCAATACTTATTGCCACTTTAGGCCTATTGAGTTTCAATGTGTCAGCACAAGACACTCCGAAATCAGACGAAGGTTTCATCTTCACAACCGTTAAAGAGAATCCTATTACTTCTGTTAAAAATCAAAATCGTTCAAGTACATGCTGGAGTTTCTCAGCTTTAGGTTTCCTTGAAAGTGAGTTATTGCGCATGGGCAAGGGAGAGTATGATTTATCCGAAATGTTTGTAGTACACCACACAATGGTAGACCGTGGTGTGAATTATGCACGTTACCATGGTGACAGTTCCTTCTCACCGGGTGGAAGCTTTTATGACATTATGTATTGCCTGAAAAACTACGGTTTGGTTCCGCAGGAAGCTATGCCGGGAATTATGTATGGTGATACACTGCCTGTACACAATGAATTGGATGCCGTAGCCGGTGCTTACATGAATGCAATAGCTAAAGGTAAACTGACGAAACTGACTCCGGTTTGGAAACAGGGCTTATCTGCTATTTACGATACTTACCTGGGTAAATGTCCCGAAACGTTCACTTATCAAGGAAAAGAATATACTCCGAAGACATTTGCAGAATCTCTCGGCATCAATCCGGATGATTATGTATCACTGACTTCATTCACTCACCATCCGTTCTATACTCAGATGAACATTGAAATCCAGGATAACTGGCGTAATGGACTTTCTTACAATTTGCCTTTAATGGAATTCATGTCTGTTATTGACAATGCTGTTAATAACGGTTATACTGTAGCCTGGGGTAGCGATGTCAGCGAAAACGGTTTCACTCGTGACGGTATTGCAGTGATGCCCGACGCAGATCGTGGTGCTGAACTCACCGGTTCGGATATGGCACGCTGGACAGGTCTTACTGCTGCCGACAAACGTAAAGAACTGACTTCACGTCCATTGCCGGAAATCACTGTTACTCAGGAAATGCGCCAGACAGCATTCGACAATTGGGAAACAACCGACGATCATGGCATGCTTATCTATGGTATCGCTAAAGATCAAAATGGCAAGGAATACTATATGGTAAAGAACTCCTGGGGTACAAACAACAAATACAAAGGTACCTGGTATGCTTCTAAACCTTTCGTAGCTTACAAGACTATCAATATCCTGGTACACAAAGATGCAGTGCCCAAGGCGCTGTTGAAGAAACTGGGAATTAAATAAGTGATTAGTGGTGAGTGATTAGTGATTAATGCTGCGCTGTCATTACCGCATGGTGCTAATCACTAATCACTCACCACTATTTCATCATCCTGCTATTTATATATTCCGTAAACTGATCTTTATAATTCTCTCCTACCGGAATATAAATATCTCCAAAAACAATACGCAAACGGGAAACCTCCGTTATCTTTTTCAGATTGACAATATAAGAACGATGCACACGCATGAATTGCGAAGCAGGCAATGTCTCTTCCAAACGCTTCATACTTAGTAAAGGCATAATAGGCTTTGCTTCTCCTTCAACAAAAATACGCACATATTCACTCATTCCTTCAATATACTTAATGTCCGCCAGATTAATACGTGTGACACGATAGTCATTTTTTACAAATAAAGTACCGTCACTAAAAGAGAGTTCGGATGGCACTGCCGGTGCTGTCATGGTTCCATGTTCTTTACTGCGGAATTCCCACCACTTGTGCGCTTTATCCACAGCTTTCAGAAAATCCTGGAAACCAAATGGTTTCAGCAAATAATCCACTGCATCTACTTTAAAGCCCTCAAGCGCAAATTCAGAATAAGCAGTAGTGAATATAACCAAAGGTTTCTCTGCCAATGAACGTACAAAATCCATTCCATTCAGGTCGGGCATATTGATGTCTACAAACATCAAATCTATTTTTTGTGCAGAAAGTACTTTCATTGCATCAAAGGCATCTTGGCAAGATGCCACCAGATTCAAAAAGGGTACACGAGAGATATAACCAGTCAGTTGCGTAAGAGCCAACGGTTCATCATCAATTGCTATACAATTTATCATATATCATCATTCATTAGTTATTAACTTATCGGCACAGACAACTGCACGTTAAAGCAATCTGGCTTTTCATCAATAGAAAGCTTATAACGATTGCCAAACAGCAAACGCAGACGCTTACGTATGTTATCGAGGCCAATACCATGATGCTGGTCTTCGGTCATATTATAATTACTATTAGCACAACAGAAAATAATTTCATCTCCTTCTATCTGTAAACTGACAGATACAAAAGAGGGAGACTGATAACTGACACCATGTTTGAAAGCATTTTCCACAAACGAAACGAATAACAAGGGAGGGACTTGTATCTCACCTGTATCCATCGGAAAAGACACGTCTATCCGCACTTTATCTGTATAGCGGATACGCATCAGTTCTATATAATGGTTCAGGAACTGCACTTCTTTGGAAAGCAATATCAAACGATTATTCGATTCGTAAAGTACATAACGCATCAACCGGGATAATTCAACAATCGTCTGCTTGGCTTTTTCTGTATCAATATCTACCAGCGCATGTATATTATTGAGGGTATTCATAAAGAAGTGGGGATTTATCTGATACTTCAGATAATCCAGCTCCGTTTGCAAATTGTTGCGTTCCAGTTCTTTCATAGCTTCCTGATCGCGCATGGACTTAAAAAACAGCTTAACTGCTATGTTGAAACTGAACATAAGCAAAACAATCAGCATACGCCCAAGGAAAGGACCACGAAGCAAAGGCATGAAGAAAGGCATTTCCTCAAACGGTGGACGCCGGAAATCTGGATGTCTTGGTGCCGGACGCGCTTCCCGCGTTCTCAAGGTATCAGTAGTCGAAGGAACACCCGGAACGACATACTCCCTCGGCCCGGGCCTTTCTCCCCTCCGGTCGTGCATCCTCTGTTCAACTTGCTGTCGTTTCATCGTAAAAGGGCTGGGTGAAAACAGATACACGACATAAAAGGTAAAAGCAGATATCAAAACAGAGGCTATGACATACACCACCACCTTCTGCTTCAGGAACAGGAAGGGTGCAAGCACGCGGTTATTCAACAGGAACAGTAAAAAGTAGGGCAGCATATTCAGCCACAACATGAAGATACCTTTCCAATGCATTTCCTCTGCCTTACCGGACAACAAATCAAAAAAGTCACTCACGATAGGCACCATAAGCACAATAACCCATACAATGATATATACCATCATCTCTGGCAGATAGCCTTTATAAGTAGCAGTACGGGCAAGCTTTTTTTTCATGTACAGTCTCCGTTCTTTGAGTATCATGGCAAAAATAAGAGATATAAATTCAAACTACAAAAGAAATAGATGAAGAAGCGGTTTTTGTCTGCAAAGTTCTCGTTACCAATGCCAACCACCTCCTCCACCGCCACCACCGGAAGAGATATTACCAACCGAAGTAACCATGCTGCCGGGAGTGAAAGTTGCAGTCTGAGAGCCTGCTGTATAACTTCCGCCGGTCGTTAAACCATAGAAACCGGTACCACCGGTTACCGAACCTCCGGTATAAATCGTATAACTGGTGCCTGATGCCAGTTTTGAACTACTAAACAAGAGTGTCATCTGCGAGTAAGATCGTGGAATGGTATAAGACATTATGTGTGCTCCATCTGTCCCCTGTATACTGATGAGAGTACCATTGCTACCCGTACCACCATAAATAACTGTACGTTGCGTGCAAACACTGGCAGTCGGAGTACTGGTTCCACCACCAATTCCCAGTATAGTGCCACCGGTTATCTTAAATGTATTCTGGTCACAATCGAAACCCTCTTCCGGAGAAGTTGTACCAATAGAAACAATTGTACCACCGGTTATTGTCAATGTTCCGTTGGAATCAACTCCATCATTTCCACTACTGTAGCAATATATATTTCCACCATTAAAAACAATACTTTTAGAAGCATTCATGCAATCGTCATAAGAATATACACTGACATCACCGCCATTCACCGTGAGAACACTTTTACTTTCAATTCCCTCACTTCCTTCCCCACCAGGTGTTTTTACCCAGATCGTACCACTATCGATAGTCAGATTACCGTCTGCCTTAATACCTTTTGCTGAAGAATCAAGGCGATTATAAACATATTGTTTTCCCGTGGTAATTATCTTCAATACACTATTAGCGATATTTAAAGTACCATCACAATTAATGCCTTTACCCGCAGCGCCGGTACTCTTAATAGATAACTCCACACCATTAACAATCATATTGCCATCACATTTAATGCCGGCAGCAGAACTCAGATCATTATCCTCATATAAGGCAGTCCCGGAAGTCAGTAATATCATTTGGCCCCCTGTAAGGGATACATTACCATCTGTTTTAATTGCTTTGGATGCTGCGCCTTTCACTTCTGTTTTCAGAAGACCACCTGATATAGTAACATCTCCCGAAGCTTTCAACCCCATTCCCTTTTCACCGGTAGTGGAAAGTTTCAGCAGCCCACCACGAATATCAATAAAACCTTCCTCGCATTCCAGACCGTCACTCGTAGATGTGACACAAAGAGTGCCGCCACCAATAATAATTTTATCATTGGTATGAATACCGTCCTTCACTGCAGAAGCGATTGTAAGATTACTGCCGCTACGCAGACGAACATAATCATCACTACAGATTCCATGTTTATAATTACCGGTTACAGTCAATGCCCCCGTACCACTAAAGATAAGCTGTCCCTCGCTAAAGAAACAAGCTTTTTCGTCTTCGCCATCTACGGTAGAATAAGCAGATGCATCTGTCAGATTGTTTTCTGTTCCAGCCTTCAATTCTACAAAAACCCGTTTACCCGACTGGATATTGATAGCCGCTCCACTACCATTTGTAAGCGATACGCCCGCAAGCGTAAGCTTGAACTTTTTATCACTATATGCCTTGAACGAGCCATTTGAAGCAGAGCCGCTCAACACATATTCTACTCCTGCCACGGAAGAGTTCACTGTGACATGAGCTCCATTAGTAGTTATTGTAACCCCACTAACGGAGCCGGTCACTGTTGCCGAACCATTTGAATAATCAATCTGTATGGTCGAAGAAAACGTAGAGTTCTCCACAAAATCATCATATTCGTCGTCAGACTTATCCGTAACAATTGTTTCAGCAGTTTCAACATATGATTCATCTGCTACGTCACTCCATGATACATCAAAATCGAGCAGAGTGCCCGAAGCATCCGAGCTTCCACTACTGCCACCGGGGATTGTTCCACCCTCCTCTCCCCAATCATCAAACACACTGTCTGTGCTACAAGCTACGCACAAACCTACACATACTGTAAAAATCCACATTTCATGTATCCGTTTCATTATCTTATCTCCTCTTACTTTAATTATGAGAGCAATAAATAATCTCTTTAAAATTTGAATTTATATCCTGCACCCACCACATGGCCATTTGTTTCATCATCGTCCGAATGGTTCTGATAGCGATAAAAAAAGTCCAGTGAGTTCTTTTTATTGATTTTATAACCTGTCCCGACTGTCCACCGGGTTTTATCCAACGTCCAACTATCTGACATAGAATGATACAATTCGCAGGAAGCATAAGGCGCAAAATTGGATTTCTTTATATTCCACTCTACCTGCAAACGCGAACGGAGTACATTCTTACCCTTTCCGGTAATTTCTTCATCCGCCTTTTGTGAACCGTCGTCACCATCGTATTTAGAAACCATCTGCGAAGTACGGTATGTATATTGATAGCGTTCGCGCAATGAAAAATCAAAGCGGTTCCAAGTCAGTTTACCCGTTAAAGACAAATACATACGATGGCGGGGTGACCAGTAGTCAGACACATAGTTTCCCTTTTTCGTAGTCTCGCCCGGACGGTGACTATAAATAAAGGTGTAACCGGCATCTGCCTTTAGATAAGGAGTAATGCGATATGCTACTCCTGTTCCTGCCGCCCAACGTTCCACGTTCTTCAGACCATCACGAGTACGAAACTCCCCTTCAATGGAAGCATCAAAGCCCGGAAAGATTTTCTTCCTGACTTCGGCACTGGTCCAAATACCCAAATCATCACTTTGCGCATGCACGCCTGTAACCAGCATACAGAAAAGAGCGCTCAATAAGAATATTCGTTTATCCATATCTCATAGTTATTTTATTTTCATTCTCCTTCCCGTGGTATCCGGGTTAACGAATCAATTGTATTTATCTCATCACTTACAGGCTCATAATATACTTTTAGTATAGCTGCATCTCGCAAAAAATCGATATGCCCGATCTCGACTTTAGTCACACTAAGCCCTGTCCTCTTTTCCAGATCTTCAATCAATTCCTGTCTTCGTTGCGGAATGATCAGTTCAATACGGTCATATTTCACCAGTTTGCACGATATATGTTTCAACCAACGATTACTCTCACATAGCCAGATACAAACTACGAACAATAAATTTGTCGCTACCAATTCGGCATAACTCAACTCTACAGACAGTGCATTGATAACTGAAATGGCTATAATAACAAATAGGTAAGTCATCTCACGCACAGGCATTGACTCTGTCCGGTAGCGAATTATGCCGAAGATGGCGAACAAACCAAGTGCAAATCCTATTTTCAATTTCACGCTGCCCAACAGGAAAATCATCAGGAAAATACTGATACTGATAAGTGTAAACGTGAAAAAATAATCTCGACGGCGACTCTTCGGATAATAGAAAAAACGAATAATAGCAAGCACGACTCCCATATTAAGGACGAAGCGCAACAGTAGTTCCATGAAACCCGATGCATCTATCAGCGGCGTTTCCATAAAAGCTATTTCTGAAAATTCATTCATAGTATAAAATCATTATTTAGTATATTCTCACTTGCAGCTTCCATTTTTCTGGCCCTACGTATTTTAGGTTTGAAACGGTTCTGTTTTAATTCTCTATCGGTCAGCACACAGCCCATACAATACTTACTGAAACCGGCAGGCCGAACATGAAGCTCGTTCAGAGTTTCGCGAATAGGCGATGGTGTACGCCCATCACGTTTCAGTTCCACAACCGCAAGTCCCGGCAGGGCAGCAAAATTCTCATTTATCAGATTCCGGAAACAAATATCCGTATCGATAGTGAGTCTTTCTGTCATTGCCCGGTTAACAAGAGTGATACGCTGGAAACGATTTTCGAGTTGCGGCGTCAGTTGCGGTAAAGTATACCAGGCATGCAAAGACAAGAACTCATCCGCTCCTTCGACAGATAATGCATCAAGAGTAGTTACGCGAATGCGTTGCTTGTCCGTGCGCCCTTTATTGTTTTTATTCTTCACTTCAAGAAACGTGAGGTTGGAGGAAACATACGTCCGTACTCTGATTTTTTCCCGTACAGCCCGTCCGTTCTGATGTGCCAGATACATGGCTTTATCCGCAGTATCCAGATAAACAGTATGATAAACAATATTCCGTTCGCCTGCTACTTCCTGTACATGATAGTCACAGGCAGCACGTTTCAACAGTACAGCCAACGTATCCAGCGGAAGCAGATATTTCGTATCCGTCCGGTTCATCAAACGGATACGACTCATTTCCTTCAATGTAATAGGGTTGAAGGAATCCAGCATTCCTGTTATCTCTTTCAAAGTTTCCTCTATTATCATACCTGTTTCGTTTCTGTGACAAATATAACCGGGGACTTGTTACAAGAAAAATCAAATCAACCAACGAGGCTTTTTTGATGGTAAACACATAAAGGAAATCGCCCTATCACCTTACCACCTTATCACTTTTTTATTCCTTTCTTTCCCATAAGAACAATGATGTTTTAACAATTTGTCAAGTTTTATCAATAGCAGCAAGGCACTTTGCAACTTTTTGATTATCAACATGATATTCCGGACCGTATTCAGTATACGACAGAACCCTATTCAGTATACGACTGAATGGCATTCACTATACGACTGAATTAGGTTAAGTATACCACTTTTCCTTAAACATTTGCTATTTGTAAATAATATGCAATATTATTCTGTTCTTGTTTTAGTTCATAACTTTTCCGTTAAAAGCCCCCTATATTGCTCAAAATCCTTTTCAATGTGCATTTTTTGCCCGCATTTCTTGTCAGAACAAACAGTTTGACTAATTTTGCACGCTGATAATTAATGAACCGGAGAATTTCAGTAGTTGAGTTCTATGCATCTCCTACTCTCATTGCCGGTACTGACACTTTGAGAAATACTAATACTAATAATTAATAACATGAGTTTGAAAATCGTAGTATTGGCTAAACAAGTTCCCGACACACGTAATGTTGGGAAAGATGCCATGAAAGCCGACGGAACCATTAACCGTGCGGCACTTCCCGCTATCTTCAACCCCGAAGACTTGAATGCTCTTGAGCAAGCCCTTCGTCTGAAAGATGCACATCCGGGCTCTACCGTAACCATCCTTACCATGGGACCGGGACGCGCAGCCGAAGTTATTCGTGAAGGACTGTTTCGTGGTGCCGATAACGGCTACCTGTTAACTGACCGCGCTTTTGCAGGTGCAGATACCTTAGCGACTTCGTATGCCCTCGCTACTGCCATCAAGAAGATAGGCGAGTATGACATTATCATTGGTGGACGCCAAGCTATCGACGGTGACACGGCCCAGGTAGGCCCGCAGGTTGCCGAAAAGCTCGGTTTGACACAGATCACTTATGCCGAAGAAATCCTGAACGTTGAAAAAACGACAGGACGCGTTGTCGTTAAGCGTCATATTGACGGTGGTGTGGAAACTGTAGAAGGTCCTCTCCCCATCGTTATTACTGTAAACGGAAGTGCAGCTCCCTGCCGTCCGCGTAATGCCAAACTGGTACAGAAGTACAAACGTGCCCTCGGCGCACAGGAAAAAGCTGCCATCACCAAAGAAGGTGCAATCCTGCCTTATGCCGACATCTACGAGAAATGTCCTTATCTGAACATCACCGAATGGAGTGTGGCAGACGTCAATGGCGACCTCGCACAGTGTGGCCTCAGCGGCTCACCGACTAAAGTGAAAGCCATTCAGAACATCTCTTTCCAAGCCAAGGAAAGCCGTACGCTGACCGGAAGCGACCAGGATGTAGAAGATCTTATTGTTGAACTACTTGCTAACCACACCATTGGGTAGTTAACAAGGCGACAAGAGACAAGGTAACAAGGCATGTCCTCGTCAACTTGTCAACTCGTCACCTCAAAAACTTAAAAAGAAATATGAATAACGTATTTGTATATTGTGAACTTGAAGGCACCGTAGTTGCCGAAGTAAGTCTCGAACTCCTTACCAAAGGACGCAAGTTAGCTAATCAACTGGGTTGCCAATTGGAGGCCGTAGTTGCTGGCACTAACCTTGCCGGTATCGAAAAACAAGTATTGCCTTTCGGCGTTGACCGTCTTCATATCTTCGACGCTCCGGGCTTGTTCCCCTATACTTCACTGCCACACTCTTCCGTATTAATCAATCTGTTTAAAGAAGAAAAACCGCAAATCTGTCTGATGGGTGCTACCGTTATTGGTCGCGACCTCGGCCCGCGCGTTTCTTCTGCATTGACCAGCGGACTGACTGCCGATTGTACCTCTCTGGAAATCGGTAACCATGAAGATAAGAAAGAAAGTAAAGTATACGAAAATCTGTTGTATCAGATTCGTCCGGCATTCGGTGGTAACATCGTTGCTACTATTGTCAACCCCGAACACCGCCCACAAATGGCAACTGTTCGTGAAGGCGTGATGAAGAAAGAAATCCTTGATGCCAACTATCAGGGTGAAGTTATCAACCACGATGTGGCCAAATATGTACCGACTACTGACTATGTAGTGAAAGTGATAGACCGCCATGTAGAGAAAGCTAAACACAACCTGAAAGGTGCTCCTATCGTTGTAGCCGGTGGCTACGGTATGGGAAGTCGTGAAAGTTTCGATATGTTGTTCGAACTTGCCAAGGAACTTCATGCTGAAGTAGGTGGTAGCCGTGCAGCTGTCGATGCAGGTTTCTGCGACCATGATCGCCAGATCGGTCAGACAGGCATTACGGTACGTCCGAAACTGTATATCGCTTGCGGTATCTCCGGACAAATCCAGCACATTGCCGGTATGCAGGAAAGCGGTATCATCATCTCTATCAATAATGATGAAAATGCTCCTATTAACACCATCGCTGATTATGTAATCAACGGTACGGTGGAAGAAGTGATTCCGAAAATGATTAAGTACTACAAACAGAACAGTAAGTAAGCTATGGCTAATTTTTATACCGAAGTTCCTGAATTGAAGTTCCAACTGAACAACCCGATGATGGAACGTATCTGTGAGCTGAAAGAGCGCGGATACGAAGATAAAGACAAATTTGACTATGCCCCGCAAGACTATGCGGACGCAATGGACTCTTATGATAAGGTTCTTGAAATCACCGGAGAAATCACCGGAGAGATTATCAACCCGAATGCCGAAGGTGTAGACGAAGAAGGTCCTCACTGTGCCAACGGTCGTGTGGAATATGCCAGCGGTACAAGACAGAACCTGGATGCAATGGTGAAAGCCGGACTGAATGGTATGACTATGCCACGCCGTTTCGGTGGTTTGAACTTCCCCATCACTCCGTACACCATGTGTGCCGAGATTGTAGCAGCAGCCGATGCCGGGTTCGGTAATATCTGGTCTCTGCAAGACTGTATCGAAACACTGTATGAGTTCGGTAACGAAGATCAGCACAGCCGTTTCATTCCACGTATCTGTGCCGGTGAAACCATGTCTATGGATTTGACAGAACCCGATGCCGGTTCCGACTTGCAGAGTGTGATGCTGAAGGCTACTTTCGACGAAAAAGAAAATTGCTGGCGTCTGAATGGTGTGAAGCGTTTCATCACGAATGGTGATGCAGACTTACACCTCGTACTGGCCCGTTCGGAAGAAGGAACCAGAGATGGTCGTGGATTGTCCATGTTTATCTATGATAAGCGCGAAGGTGGCGTAGATGTACGCCGTATCGAAAATAAATTAGGTATTCACGGTTCTCCAACTTGTGAACTTGTTTATAAGAATGCAAAAGCTGAACTTTGCGGCGATCGTAAACTTGGTTTGATCAAGTATGTAATGGCATTGATGAACGGTGCACGATTGGGTATTGCCGCACAGTCGGTAGGTCTGTCACAAGCTGCCTACAACGAAGGTTTGGCATATGCAAAGGACCGTAAACAGTTCAGCAAAGCTATCATCGAATTCCCGGCAGTATATGACATGCTCGCCATCATGAAAGCAAAATTGGATGCCGGACGTGCACTGTTATACCAAACTTCTCGTTACGTAGACGTTTATAAAGCTTTGGATGATATTTCCCGCGAACGTAAGCTGACTCCGGAAGAACGCCAGGAACAGAAGAAGTATTCTAAGCTTGCTGATGCTTTCACTCCGCTGGCAAAAGGTATGAACTCAGAATATGCAAACCAGAATGCCTATGATTGTATCCAGATTCATGGTGGTTCCGGTTTCATGTTGGAATATGCTTGCCAACGTATTTATCGTGATGCACGTATCACCAGTATCTATGAAGGTACTACCCAATTACAGACCGTAGCTGCTATCCGTTATGTAACAAATGGTTCGTATGCTGCTACTCTCCGTGATTATGAAACAATTCCTTGCAGTGAAGAAATGCAACCGCTGATGGATCGCCTGAAAGAAATGACAAATAAGTTTGAGGCTGCCACCAATGCAACGAAAGAAACTGCAAATCAAGAGTTGCTGGACTTCGTAGCCCGTCGTCTTTACGAAATGGCTGCTGTATGCGTAATGTCTCATCTTCTCATCCAGGATGCAACCAAAGCACCTGAGTTGTTCGCAAAATCAGCTATTGTTTATTTGAACTATGCTGAAGCTGAAGTAGAAAAGCACTTCAATTTCATCCGTAAATTCAAAGTTGAAGAACTGGATAACTATCGCAAGTAATTAACCGATTACTATATTTAAAGAAGGCTGCCTCAAAATCAATGAGACAGCCTTCTTTTTCATAAATAAAGCTCCTTACCGGAACAGTCTCAACTGACTGCGTAACTCATGAAGTTCATTCTGCATCTCTTCCATACGCTGTAACAGGTGATGGATGGCATCAATTCCTTCAATATTGATGGATAAGTCATAATACATACGACTGTAACGTTCCACCTCCGGCAGTTGGGTAAATGTCAGATAGCGTTCCCCACCTTCGGTCATTACTTCTATCAGGCCACCTTCCTGTAACAAATCGATAAACGACGGTTCAATGTGGCATTTGCGACAATACTCGCTGACTATGATTAATTCATTCTGCATAGTGCTACCTCCTTTTAGTTCATACTTTGAAGTTTACGGAACAACTCTTTCTGTTCTTCCGTCAAGTTCGTCGGCAGTTTCACGGAATAAGTCACAATGAGGTCACCGAACTGTCCTTCTTTCTTATATACAGGAAATCCCTTACCTTTCAAACGAGCCTTCGTACCGTTCTGTGTTTCGGGTTTCACTTTCAGTTTCACCTTTCCATCCAAAGTGTCCACCAATTGGTCACCACCCAGGATAGCGGTATAAAGATCAATAGGCACATCCACATACAAGTCATCTCCTAAACGCTTGAATACCGGATCATCCGCAATCACAAATGTTATGTACAAGTCTCCGGCAGGTCCACCGTTCACGCCTTCGCCACCATAACCTTTCAATTTGATTACTTGCCCGTTTGCTACCCCTGCAGGAATAGTAATGCGCACATTCTTACCGTTTACAGTCAGCACTTGTTTATGAGTCTGGGCTGCATCACGAAGCGAAAGGTTTAAATCTGCATGGTAGTCCTGTCCGCGGAAGCCTGCATTAGTACCTCCACGCCCCCGGTTTCCGAACATAGATTCAAAGAAATCGGAGAAGCCGCCACCATGGCCGGAAAATTCCTGCCCATCGGATGAATACCAGTAAGAACTACCATCCGTACCATATCCTGCACCCGAACCGCTGCCAAAGCCACTAAATCTACCGGCACCTGCCTCCTGACGGGCACGCTTTTGAGCTTCAAATTCATCGGCATGCTTCCAGTGCTCACCATACTCATCGTATTTTTTACGCTTTTCAGGGTCACTCAGCACTTCATTTGCTTCATTAATTGCCTGAAATTTATCCTTGGCAGAAGAATCGTTCGGATTCAGATCAGGATGATATTTACGTGCCAATTTACGGAACGCTTTCTTTATATCATCCTGGCTTGCCGTCTTATCTACCCCAAGGACTTGATAATAATCTATATAAGCCATAGTCTATAAATTTTGTTATTCTTATATACCCTATCACAAATAACGCACCAAGTAGGTGTTTTGAATATTAAAATACATAAACGAAAACTAAAAAGGAGTATTAAAAAGCATAAACCATAGATAATCAACAAAATATCCATTTATAGAAAGCTTCATTAACGTCTTTTTAATTCTAAAACAATGTAAACGACTCGTAACGTCAATTAATTATTCATGCTAAAACTTCCTAAAATAAACGGAAAACACTTTATTTGTATATAAAATCATGCATTTACAGAAAGCATAATTCCCCCAACCTTAATATATTGACTTATTATGAAAAGTAACCATTGGCTACTTACGGTAGCACTCACTTTCATCGTTCTGCAAACCAAAGCAGATTCATGGATACGCATAAACCAACTTGGCTACTTGCCGCAATCTGTAAAAGTAGCAATATTCATGAGTGAAGAACCCACTGACATACAAGATTATGCACTTGTAGATGCCTTCACCGGACAAACAGTTAGAACTTTCAATTCTATCAAATCAACCGGAAAGATGGGCCTAATGAAGAGTACTTATCGTTTGAATTTTAGCGATTTCAATCAACCGGGAACCTATTACCTGAAAGCAGGTAAAGCTGTATCTCCCCATTTTCCCATCAATAACCATGTATACAATGGAACTGCAGATTTCTTATTGAACTATATGCGTCAGCAGCGCTGCGGTTATAATCCTTTCCTGAAAGACAGCTGTCATGTGCACGATGGCTACATCTTGTATCATCCCACTAAGACGGGACAACACATTGATGTCCGTGGTGGCTGGCACGATGCAACGGATTATCTGCAATATACCACAACTTCTGCCAATGCTATTTATCAGATGATGTTCGCCTATCAGGAAAATCCGGAATCTTTCGGTGATTTCTATGATGCTGCCGGACTTCCCGGTGCTAACGGTATCCCTGACATTGTAGACGAAATAAAATGGGGACTGGACTGGTTAAATCGCATGAATCCCGCTCCCGGCGAACTGTACAACCAGATTGCTGACGACCGTGACCACGCCGGTATGCGTCTGCCCAACGAAGATAAAGTGGACTATGGCTACGGTCCAGGTAACGGACGTCCTGTTTATTTCTGTAGTGGTGAACCTCAGGTACGTGGCCAGTTTATGAACGCAACTACAGGTGTAGCCAGCACGGCAGGCAAATATGCTTCCTGCTTCGCCCTTGGCGCACGCCTCCTGAAGAATTTCTATCCGGAATTTGCAGCCGAAATAGAGGCAAAGGCTGATGCAGCCTATCAGGAAGGAGTAAAGAAACCAGGGGCTTGTCAAACGGCATCCGTCTTGTCTCCGTATATCTATGAAGAAGATAACTGGGTAGACGATATGGAGTTGGGAGCCATGGAACTGTTTAAGAGTACCGGAGATCTGACATATCTGCAGCAAGCCGTTGAGTATGGACGACGTGAACCTGTTACCCCATGGATGGGTGCTGACAGTGCACGCCACTACCAATGGTATCCGTTCATGAATATGGGACATTACCACTTAGCAAAAGTAAACAATGACCGCCTCAGCAAAGAATTCATCCGAAACATGCATACCGGTATTGTACGTACCTACGAGAAAGCAGTCGAAAGCCCATTCATGCATGGCATTCCCTACACTTGGTGTTCTAACAACTTAACAACTGCCATGTTGACACAGTGCCGCCTGTATCGTGAAGCAACAGGTGATGAAACATACAAAGAAATGGAAGCCGCCATGCTCGACTGGTTGTTCGGTTGTAACCCATGGGGAACCAGTATGATCGTAGAACTTCCTCTATATGGAGATTATCCTTCACAACCCCACTCTTCATTACTAAATGCAGGAGTAGGCAACACTACAGGCGGATTGGTAGACGGACCAGTTTACCGCACTATTTTTGAAAGTCTGCGTGGAGTAAATATGACTGGTATTCCCGGTACTCCCGGACAAGATTATGAACGCTTTCAACCGGACCTGATGGTATATCACGATGCTATTCATGACTATTCGACCAATGAGCCGACTATGGATGGAACTGCCTGTCTCACTTATTACCTCTCCGCCATGCAAAAAGAGGGCATGAAACAAGCTAACGTTCAAAGCGATAAGAATGTATATGTAAATGGTGGTATCATTCGCACTGATCCATCAAAAAAACAAATTACACTTGTCTTTACTGCAGCTGATAAAGCAGACGGTGCCGATGCTATCATCAGCACACTGAAGAAGTATGGCATCAAAGGTGGATTTTTCTTCACCGGTGAATTCTACGAACTCTACCCTGAAGTAGTCAAACGTCTGCGTACCGAAGGACATCTGGTAGGTAGCCACAGTTATGGACACTTACTGTATATGCCGTGGGAAAATCGCGATTCCCTATTAGTAACCCGTGAGCAGTTTGAACAGGATATGCTAAAAAGCTACGCAGGTATGCGCGAGGCAGGTATCGAATACAAAGATGCTCCGGTATATATCCCGCCTTATGAATACTATAATAAAGAAATAGCTGCATGGGCAAAAAATATGGGTATCCAACTTATCAACTATACGCCCGGTACAATGAGTAATGCAGATTACACTACCCCGGATATGGGACAGAAATATCGCAGCAGTAAGTTCATCTATGATAAAATCATGGAAGTAGAGAAAAAAGAAGGTTTAAACGGACATTTGATGTTGATACACTTCGGTACGGACGATCGCCGTACGGATAAATTCTATAATGGTTATCTGGATAAAATGATTAAAACATTGAAACGGAAAGGCTATACTTTTGTACCCGTACTCGAAGCAATAGGAATGTAGTCCATACGATTATCATAAAAAGGTTAGTTAAAGGTTATCATGCAAAGGTATTTAAGGTAATATTCAATCGGTTTGTTTTCAGTAGGCTTTTTCCCACCCCCAAGGGAAAAAGTTTCAAGCCAAAGCTCCATGCCTGAGAAGGTCCGGAGCTTTTTTCTGCCACTTTTATAATATGATGAAGAAGATTTTGATGCAGATAAGTGCATCAGCCTACGCAGATAAGTGCATCACCCTACACAGATAAGTCTTCAACCTGATGCAAATAAGTGTGTGGGGTGATGCAGATAAGTGCACAATAAGGAAAATTAGAAACTATCTTTTACTGCCTGTAACAAGGTCTGTATATCTTCCTCTGTTGTATCAAAAGAAGTCACAAAACGAATTTCATTTTCAGCTTCGTTCCAGAAATAGAAGAAGTAAGACTTCATCAGCTTATCAATAACCGAACGAGGCATAGTCAGGAATAACTGGTTACTCTCCATCTTCTGTGTGAAATGTACATCCGGCAATACCTTCAAACCATCATACAGTTTTTGTGCCATTGCATTGGCATGCATAGCATTCTTTTTCCACAAATCATCTGTAAGGTAAGCTGTGAACTGACAAGAAAGATAACGTAATTTAGAAGCTAACTGGGCCGATTGCTTCCGCACATAAAGTGCCTCTTTTTTGAGCTCCGGATTAAAAATGACTACGCTTTCCCCAAGCATCAAACCATTCTTTGTTCCACCAAAACTAAGTATATCAATACCACAATCAACCGTAAGTTCCTTGAAACTAAGATTCAAAGCTACACACGCATTCGCCAGACGTGCACCATCCATGTGTACATACATACCATGTTTATGCGCTAAAGCTGTTAATGCCTTCAATTCCTCCGGAGTATAAACAGTACCCAATTCCGAACATTGGGAAATATAAATAGTACCCGGCTGGGAATGATGTTGTTCGCCAAAATTCTTTAAATAAGGCTGTACCAACTCTGGGGTGAGTTTACCATCCGGTGTTACAATCGGACGGATCTGGCAACCTGTCATACGTGCAGGAGCACCACATTCATCCACATAAATATGCGCTGTCTCCGCACAAAGAATCAAATTATAAGGACGCGTAGCCAACTGTAAAGCTACTGCATTACTACCTGTTCCATTAAAAACAAAAAGCGGTTCACAATCAGCTGTAAATGTCTCCTTGATTTTACGGATGGCTTCCTCCGTCCAAGGATCGTCACCGTAGCCTACTGCATGATTTTGGTTTGCCCGGTTTAGTGCTTCCATCACCAATGGATGTACACCGGAATTGTTGTCTGAAGCAAAACTTCTCATAGTCATATTCATTTTATCGATAAATTATCTTAGCACCCGAATTATCATTTACTACTAAGAGCATGCAAAGGAACGAAATATATTCGTTAGCAGAAAAAAAGAAGCGTGGATTTTAAAAATCCACGCTTTCGTTTAGGTTTTCAATCGGTTTTTTCATTCTTTAGCCGATATAAACATTCACGCCCAAAAAAATGTAGAGCTCTTCGTTCTCTTGGTGCAATACAATCTTGTCTTCACAAGCTAACCATCCCAAGGCGGCTCCCAGTTCTTTGTCCTTCAGCCCGGACTTTCTCTTCAAAGTCCCATAGTCCCATTTGGCGTAATTGCTAAGCAACCTCCAAATCTTGCCTGCGTTCAGGCCGATGTCGCTTTTGTTCATCTCTTCTCGTCATTAAAAAGGTTAAATAATTGATTGGTTTTTGTTTAGGTTATCCTAATTTATCACCCTAAAGGTATCACTTTTTATTTATAAAACATAAAAAACGAACAAAAGATATCTTTTTTAATCAAAATTGTAACAGTTTCGTAATAATATACAGGTAATATGAGTAGAAAAAGACTAGAAAAGAGAAAAAAAGACCACAGTACCTTCATAGAGATACTGTGGTCATTTATTATAATTATGAGTTCAGGGAAAAACGGGTATTACATCATGCCACCCATGCCGCCCATACCGGGAGCACCCATTGGCATTTCAGGTTTGTCTTCCTTTTTTTCAACGATTACACATTCAGTAGTCAGGAACATACCTGCAATAGAAGCAGCATTTTCCAAAGCTACACGAGCAACCTTTGCAGGATCAACTACACCGGCAGCATGCAAGTTTTCATATATATCAGTACGAGCATTGTAACCGTAGTCACCTTTACCTTCACGTACTTTCTGTACAACTACAGCACCTTCTTTACCTGCATTGGCAACGATCTGGCGCAACGGTTCTTCAATAGCACGCTTGATAATGTCAACACCGGTAGTTTCATCGATGTTATCACCTTTGAAGCCTTCCAATGCATCGAGTGCACGGATGTAAGCTACGCCACCACCCGGTACGATACCTTCTTCTATAGCAGCACGTGTTGCACGCAAAGCATCGTCTACACGGTCTTTCTTCTCCTTCATTTCAACTTCAGAAGCAGCACCTACGTAAAGAACAGCAACACCACCAGACAATTTAGCCAGACGTTCCTGCAATTTTTCTTTGTCATAATCAGATTTAGTAGCAGCAATCTGAGCTTTAATCTGTTCGCAACGTTCCTTGATATTTTGTTTGTCACCGGCACCGTTTACGATAGTAGTGTTATCTTTAGAAACTGTGATCTTATCAGCAGTACCTAGCATTTCGATGGTAGCCTGTTCCAGTTTCAGACCCTTTTCCTCACTGATCACTACACCACCAGTCAATACGGCGATATCTTCCAGCATTTCTTTACGACGGTCACCGAAGCCCGGAGCTTTCACAGCACAAATCTTCAATTGAGAACGCAGACGGTTTACAACCAACGTAGTCAAAGCTTCACTATCCACATCTTCTGCGATTACCAACAGAGGACGTCCGGTTTGTACAGCAGGTTCCAGGATAGGCAAGAAATCTTTCAGGTTAGAAATCTTCTTGTCGTAGATCAGGATATACGGTTTTTCCATTTCACACTCCATCTTCTCCGTATTAGTAACGAAGTAAGCGGAAAGGTAACCACGATCAAACTGCATACCTTCTACCACACCAATAGTAGTATCAGTTCCCTTAGCTTCTTCGATAGTAATTACACCGTCTTTAGAAACTTTACGCATAGCATCAGCAATCAACTTACCGATAACCGGATCATTGTTTGCAGATACAGAAGCAACCTGTTCAATCTTATCGTAGTTGTCACCTACTTTTTCAGCCTGTGACTTAATTGAGTCAACCACTTTGGCAACAGCCTTGTCAATACCACGTTTGATATCCATAGGACTTGCACCGGCAGTTACGTTCTTCAAGCCTTCAGCAACAATAGCCTGTGCCAATACAGTAGCAGTAGTAGTACCGTCACCAGCATCGTCACCAGTCTTGGAAGCTACTTCTTTCACCAACTGTGCACCCGTATTCTGGTATGCATCAGACAGTTCCACTTCCTTAGCTACAGTTACACCGTCTTTCGTAATGTGAGGAGCACCGAATTTCTTTTCGATAATCACATTACGACCTTTAGGGCCGAGAGTTACTTTCACAGCATTTGCCAGTGTATCGATACCTTTTTTCAATTGGTCGCGGGCATCGATATTGAATAATATTTCTTTTGCCATAATGATATTTACAATTTAAATATTTTATAATTACTATATTAACCTAACACAGCGAGTACGTCACTTTGACGCATAATCAGATATTTAGTGCCTTCAACTTCCAGTTCAGTACCGGCATACTTGCCATACAAAACGTTGTCGCCCACCTTCAATACCATCTCTTCATCTTTCGTACCGTGACCAACTGCCACAACTTCACCTTTCAAAGGTTTTTCTTTTGCTGTATCCGGAATAATGATACCGCCAATTGTTTTCTCTTCTGCAGGTGCAGGGAGTATCAGCACTCTGTCTGCCAATGGTTTAATGTTCATAGTTCTTTTGTTTTTTATATGTTATACATTTATTATAGTAATGTCTTGCCTCGTTATTGGTGAGACGCAAAATAAATTGCGAAAAGCGTGCCAAACAGCAAAGCTAAATTTCTGTCAGTATAAAACTGCCAA
Source organism: Bacteroides intestinalis (assembly GCF_003464595.1). Taxonomy (GTDB): domain Bacteria; phylum Bacteroidota; class Bacteroidia; order Bacteroidales; family Bacteroidaceae; genus Bacteroides; species Bacteroides intestinalis_A. The sequence continues at coordinate 24,051 of NZ_QRZF01000008.1, read as the reverse complement.
ATTGGCAAAGAATAAGACAATATTCCATTATCTTTAGAGAAGATAAGCGGCATCTCAGCATAACTTTTCATGATTTGCATTATCTTTGCCCCCTCAAAAAACGTTTTTAGAACATGAATGCAGTCTGGATTGTTTTGCCCATTCTCACATTATTAATGTTTGAGCTGGGATTGACACTTGAAATTAAAGATTTTAAATTATTTCGTCAACGCCCCTATCCTGTAATTGCAGGATTGATAGGACAGATAATTCTTTTACCTGTATTAGCCTTTGCACTGGGGTATCTGTTTCATCTGGAACCTCTATTTTTTATTGGATTGGTACTCATAGCCTGTTCTCCGGGAGGAAGTTCTTCCAATATATTCTCTATGATTGCCAAAGGCGATGTGGCACTTTCCGTTTCGTTAACTGCCCTCAGCAGCATTATCACCCTATTCACTATTCCTGTCATTATGGAGTTTGCCACACAAGTTGCAGGAGACAATAGTGGAATGATCATACACTTACCTGTCGGTAGCCTCATCGCCCAGAATTTACTACTTATGTTGCTCCCCATTGCAACAGGTATTTTAACAAAACGTTTCTGTCCTAAAGCGGCCGAACGGATACACAAAGTGTTATCTAAAGTAGCTTTTCCCGCCTTGATATTATTAGCTTCTGTCTTCTTCATACAACATCACGAAACGATAGCTGCACAGATCGGACGATTAGGATTGTGTATCACAATGATGATTTTGCTGGCTATGGGTGGAGGATATATAATCTCTTGGCTAATGAAATTGAACAGAAAAGAGCAACGCACACTTATCATTGAAATAGGAATGCAGAATGCAGCTCAAAGTATTGCTATTGCAAGCAGCCCGTTTATATTCAATAATGATGTAATTGCTATACCAGCCATTATTTATGCGCTGATGATGAATATTATCTTATTAGTATATGTGGGAATAGTAAAGAGAAGATAATCAACAGTGAAAATTACACTAAAATTCCCTCTTACAAGAAGTTAAGACCTTGCATGCAAGAAGTTAACTTCTTGTCAACAGGGAGTTAAGTTCTTGTCAACAAGAAATTGGCGACTGAAAAAATGATAAACTAAGCCAGTTTAGTCAATATCCAGATCCGTATCACAACTCAATTCTGTCGAATATCCCTGCCAGAAGCTCTTGGTAGAATGTACTAAAGCACTCCCCATCAAGAAAAGGAATATTACGGCTATTAACGTCATCACCATACCGATGGCTGCGTAATACTTCGGTTCTAAAACATCCATAATAGTTATCTTTGTTAGGTTAGTACTACAAAGATAACCAAGATGGACTACAAAGAGTTTACCCTTTTATGAAGTTTTTATTTCTTTAAAGTTTGTATCAATTCTTCGGCCGAAACCAAGCTCTGTTCACCAGTCTCCATATTCTTCAGCGTCACCTTATTCTCATTCATTTCATTCTCTCCCACAAGGGCTACAAATGGAATGTTTTTGGCATTAGCATAGCTCATTTGTTTTTTCATCTTTGAAGAATCCGGAAAAATTTCTGCACGAATACCTTCGGTCCGTACCTTGGCAAGTACATTCAGAGAGTAAGCAGCTTCTTTCTCACCAAAGTTAATAAAGAGAAGTTGTGTACTGTTCACAGCTTCCTTCGGATAAAGGTCAAGCTGATTCAATACATCGAAGATACGATCGGCTCCAAAAGAGATACCTACACCGGAAACACCAGCCATACCGAATACACCGGTCAGATTATCATAGCGGCCGCCACCTGTGATACTTCCGATCTGCACATCCAAGGCTTTCACTTCAAAGATAGCGCCAGTGTAGTAGTTCAACCCGCGGGCAAGCGTCAGATCCAGTTCCAGTTCATTTTTCAAACCGAAAACAGACAGAGTTTTCAAGATAAACTCGCTTTCTTCCACACCTTTTTGACCGATCTCACTACCCGCAAGCACTTCTTTCAAAGTAGTCAGTTTTTCTTCATTCGTACCACTCAGCAGAATAATAGGTTGTAGTTTCGCAATAGCTTCATCACTGATACCTTTTTCTTTCAGTTCTGCATTCACATTGTCCAGACCTATTTTATCCAGCTTATCAATGGCTACTGTGATATCCACTATTTTATCAGCCTCACCAATAATCTCGGCGATACCGGTCAGAATCTTACGGTTATTGATCTTAATACAAACCCGGATACCAAAACGAGTAAAGACTGTATCAACAATCTGCATCAACTCTACTTCATTCAGTAAAGAGTCACTACCCACTACATCAGCGTCACATTGATAAAATTCACGATAACGTCCCTTCTGTGGACGATCTGCACGCCAAACGGGTTGTATCTGATAACGTTTGAAAGGGAAAGTTATTTCATCACGATGCATTACCACGTAGCGGGCAAACGGCACAGTGAGATCATAACGCAAACCTTTCTCACAGAATTTACTGGCAAGTTTAGCAGCATTACGACTCAGCAGTTCCTCATCAGTCAGTCCGGAAAAATAGTCACCTGAGTTCTGTATCTTGAACAGGAGTTTATCACCTTCTTCACCATACTTCCCCATCAGTGTAGAAAGCATTTCCATTGCAGGTGTTTCAATCTGCTGAAAACCATAGAGGTGGTATACATCGCGAATGGTATTGAATATATAGTTACGCTTCGCCATCTCTACTGGCGAAAAGTCACGGGTTCCTTTGGGAATACCTGGTTTTGCTGCCATAATTATTCTATATTATTTAGTTTGGAATGCAAATTTACGGCAAATTATTGAATTAGCTGAAAGAAAGACAGGAGATTTTGAATGAATATGTACATAGCCATGTGTTCGTATATGGAGAACATGTCCGCTTTCGAACAATGCCCAATACATACATTCAATTAGATATCAACACCTTATCCTTTCGGCATATCATTTGCTATAGGTGTTACCAAAAACATTAAAAGAAGAATATTATGAAAAAACAAATCAGTTTATTATTCGCAGTGTTCCTATGTTGCTCTACTATCAGCTGGGCACAAAACCCGGAAGAGTCTAAAATGAAAGACGAGTTTTACAAGACACTCAACTCATTGAGGCAAGAGAAAAAACAAGCTTTAGATAAAAAAGATTATGCAAAAGTAGAACAGTGCAACTGGGATATCATCGACAATTACAAGAAACTTCCGGAAGCAGTACAGAAAGGAATAGAATTAAACTATGGATACTATTATTATGATATTGCCTGTTACCAATCTCTACAAAAAAAGACAGAAGATGCTTTGAAACATTTTGATCTGGCTTTTCAGAATGGATATATCAATTACGCTCACATACAGAAAGATACAGATTTGGATAACATACGCAACGAAAAGAAATTCCAGGAGATACTGACTAAAATCAGAGAAGAAGGAGATTATCTTTATATTCTGCAAAAAGCAGCCGAATATACTAGTACTCCTCCCCATTTCACATATATGGAGCCGAACGATAGTAATCTGATAGGTGTGAAGGAATATTTTAGATTAGATAGCGTAGCTGGCACAGGGGATGAACTCTCGAAGATAAAAAACATACTGACCTTTATACATAATAAAATCAAACATGACGGACAACATGGCAACCCTAAGCATCTAAATTCCATTGCCTTGGCGGAAGCCTGTAAAGACGGTTCCCGTGGTTTGAACTGCCGCGGACTGGCCACTGTATTGAATGAATGTTACCTCGCAATGGGTTTCAAATCACGTTTTATAACCTGTATGCCTAAAAAATTCATCAGTGATTGTCACGTTATTAATGCTGTTTATTCTAAAGCTCTGGATAAATGGGTATGGGTAGACCCTACACAAAATGCTTGGGTCATGGACGAAAATGGTACCATGCTCAGCATACCGGAAGTACGCGAACGAATGCGTACAGGCTTGCCACTGGTATTGAATGAAGAAGCCAACTGGAATAATAAACGAAAAACCACTAAAGAAGACTATCTGGACTCTTACATGGCTAAGAACTTGTATTATATTAATTGTACATTCCGTAGCGAATTCGGTACAGAAGACAAAAAGTATAACCCTGCAGACTATGTTGCCCTTATGCCTACCGGTTATTATAATGACATGGAAAAAGGTTCCTACATCACTTATGATGCCGACTGGTTCTGGCAATCACCATATCAGAAATAAAAACAGACCATCTATCTTAAGCAAACAGACCATCTATTCGCAGTGAATAGATGGTCTGTTTTTATCGTTTTATATATTGGATAAGATTAGTCTCTGCGTCCCATAAATATCATAATATAATAAATCAGTGTTGCCAATGAGCCTAATGCAGCCACTACATAGGTATAAGCAGCAGAACGAAGTGCGTCTTCAGCCTGTTTATGATTGTAAGAGTTCGTAATGCCCGAACGACTTAACCATACCAATGCACGCTTACTTGCATCTATTTCCACCGGCAAAGTGATGAAACTGAACAGCGTTGTCATAGCAAACAAAATAATACCTGCCAGCAACAATTGTGGGAATGTATTTAGCAGCAAGATACCACCTAGCAACAACCAGGTCATCCACTGTGAAGCAAACGATACCACCGGTACAAGCTTGCTACGCATAGTCAGCGGAGCATAAGCCCGTGCGTGCTGTACTGCGTGACCACACTCGTGAGCAGCAACGGCAGCAGCCATGATACTATTACTTTCATATACACCTTCACTCAAGTTTACTGTCTTATTGGCAGGGTTATAGTGGTCTGTCAGTTGTCCCGGCGTATGAGTCACCTGAACGTCATAAATTCCATTGTCATGTAGCATCTGAAGGGCAACATCACGGCCCGTCATTCCATTACCGGTAGGGATCTTGGAGTATTTCTTGAACTTGTTCTGCAAGTTCATTTGCACCAGCCAGCTGACCACAGCTATACCAATAAAGATAATCCATTGTATTCCTATCATTCCTTCCATATTCTTTTTCTGTTTTTAGTAATTAAAAATGTGTCGTTTGTTATATACAATACAAATTGTTTGCCAAAAATAAAAGGAAACCGTGAGCTTTACTACAGTTTCCTTTATCTTTTAGGAAGAATTAGCGAAAACCAGCTACTGCCCAACAAGTTGTAACTCTATCACGTAATCTGTATCTGCAGGAACTTCCGGTAATTGCAACACCACTCCCTGTCCGGCACGAGTGATCCGTACCGGAGATTGATCTTTAAACAGAAAGCCTTTCTTCACCATTTTTCCATCCAATGGAAGATACAGTGCATTATCCGTCAGGTTCAGAATATGAACAAAGAGCCTGTTTCCCTTTTGCGTTGTCACACCCCAGTCATGTGGAGCAACCATACCACCACGCGTACCGTAAATCGTTTCACCATAAACTTTCATCCACTCTCCTACTTCTTTCAACCGCTGAACTGCCACTTCCGGTAGACATCCGTCAGGCTGAGGGCCTATATTCATCAACAAGTTTGCATTCTTTCCGGCAGCCTTCACCAGATAATGGATCAAAGTTTTCGTTGACTTATACTTTTGGTCGGTTATTTTATATCCCCACATTCCATTCATGGTTTCACAAGTTTCCAAAGGCAGTCGACTGACATCTTGTCCGGAAAGCCCTGCACTGTTCTCACCCGGCAGATCACGCTCGAAAATCTGTATATCCTCTCCAGGGAAAGGCATCTGGTGATGATTGTTGCCCACCAAGCAAGCAGGTTGCAGGCCATGTATCAACGCATACTGTTCCGGTAACTGCCAGTCGAAATCAGGATTAGCATCCTGATCCCACCAGCCATCGAACCAGATAGCACCTATCGGACCATAGTTCGTCAGCAACTCCGTCAACTGGTTGTTCATAAAGGTATAATAGCTTTTCCAGTCTCCCTTCGGATTAGGACGTCCGGTTCCACGCCCTGTGCGTCCCCACGGTGCATCTTCACGATACCAGTCGATATGGGAATAATAAAAATGTAATCGAATCCCCTGTTTATGACATTCATCTGCCAGTTCTTTCACGATATCCCGTTTGAAAGGAGTGGCATCCACAATATTATAATCAGAATATTTAGTATGGAACATAGAAAAGCCCTCATGATGACGACTTGTAAAGCAGATATACTTGGCTCCGGATGCCTTAATAGCACTTACCCATTCAGCCGCACTAAACTTGGAGGGATAGAAACCTCCGGCAAGTTTGGCATATTCTTTATAATTCAAATCTTTATTGGTCATTGTCCATTCACCGGTAGCCAACATACAGTATAGTCCCCAGTGCAGAAATATTCCAAACTTATTGTCTTGAAACTCCTGACGGGCTTTCAGGTTCTCAGCAGACGGTTGATAAGTCTGCGCCTTTGCAGGTAAAAAGGATGCTGCAAACAAAAGAAATAAAAGAAGTTGTGTTTTCATCATAAGTATGCGGATGAGTTAATAAAAAAATGAGATTACATCAGCACATATACTGATGTAATCTCATTATAATATAATTAGACTTACTCTTCTGTATAACGTTCAATCGTCTGTCCACGGTCAGGACCTACGGAAACAATCTTGATGGGCACACCAAGCTGTTCTTCCAGGAATGTCAGGTAAGCATTAAATTCTTCAGGGAATTCGTCTTCGCTCTGCATTCTCGTCATGTCAGTCTCCCAACCGGGTAACTCAACATAAACCGGCTCAAGACCTTCGCTGATGTCATACGGGAAATAATCAATTTCTTCACCGTTTACTTTATAAGCTACACAGGCTTTGATTGTTTCGAATGAATCGAGTACATCGCTCTTCATCATGATCAATTTGGTAACACCGTCTACCATAATGGCATACTTCAACGCCACCAAGTCAATCCAACCGCAACGACGTTTACGACCTGTTACCGAACCGAACTCATGTCCCAGTGTACAAATTTGGTCACCTGTCTTATCAAACAGTTCCGTCGGGAACGGACCTGCACCTACACGTGTACAATATGCTTTGAAGATACCATAAACTTCACCAATCTTATTTGGAGCCACACCCAAACCGGTACATGCACCTGCACAAATAGTATTGGAAGAAGTAACGAACGGATAAGAACCAAAGTCGATATCCAACATCGTACCTTGAGCACCTTCACAAAGTACTGACTTATTATCGTTCAGCAGGTTATTGATCTCATGCTCGCTGTCTACCAACGGGAATTGCTTCAGGAACTCAATACCTTCCATCCAGGCCTTTTCAATCTCTGTCAGGTCATACTCATAACTCAAACCTTTCAGAATTTGCTCATGACGAGCTTTGGCTTCAGCATATTTCTGTTCGAAGTTATGCAGGATATCACCTACACGCAGACCGTTACGGCTAATCTTATCGGTATAAGTCGGACCGATACCTTTACCCGTCGTGCCTACTTTAGCATCACCTTTCGCAGCTTCGTAAGCGGCGTCCAATATGCGGTGGGTCGGCAAGATGAGATGCGCCTTTTTAGAGATATGCAAGCGCGCTTTCAGGTTATGACCGGATGCTTCCAATGCTTCAGCCTCTGCCTTGAAGAGAGCCGGATCAAGCACTACGCCATTACCAATGATATTCACCTTGTCACCTTGGAAAATTCCCGAGGGAATAGAACGGAGCACATACTTCTGCCCTTCGAACTCGAGTGTATGTCCGGCATTCGGTCCGCCTTGGAAGCGAGCCACGACATCGTATCTCGGAGTTAATACGTCAACGACTTTGCCTTTGCCTTCGTCGCCCCATTGTAATCCTAATAGAACATCTACTTTCATTTTTCTTTCTTATGGTTATTACTTTTCTTCTTACGTTTGTTAGCTCGGTCGCACTTACTGCACAATCCATACAGATAAAGCGAATAATGCGACAAACTGAACCGACTCAATTTAGTATTCCCAATCGCCTGCTGTAATTCTTCGTTCTGAAACTCAGTCACTTTACCACACTGCGTGCAGATCTGATGGTGATGCGTATCACGGTTATAGCTCTTTTCGTATTGGGAGGAATTTCCGAACTGGTGTTTAATAACCAGTCTTGCATTGATGAGAAGGATAATAGTATTGTAAAGAGTCGCGCGGCTTACACGGAAATTCTCCTGGTCAGCCATCAGCGAATAAAGTGTATCGATGTCAAAATGACCATCAATGGAATAGATAGTATCGAGTATGGCATAGCGCTCGGGAGTCTTGCGATGCCCGTTCGCGTTGAGATATTCAGTGAATATCTGCTTTACCGTATCTTTCACATTCTGACTTTCCATTTTGGCGGCGCAGTTTTTTACAGCCAACAAAGTTAAGCCTTTTTTGCGGAAAGCAAATGAGAAAGGGGAAAAAAAACAAAAAAAGAGTGATAGAGTAATCACCCTATCACTTTATTCTATTTCTTCTTTTACAAGATTATATAACAACAGTTCGGCTTCCGATTCGGAATGTTCCATCTCTTCCACCCGGCGACATACTTGGAAAGCATGTTCTTCGCTATGCTGCATGAAGCGGCGAATGGCCGCCATAGCTGCATTGCGCACGTGGTAGGAACCGGAAATGAAAGCACAAACTGCCTGGTCGAGAAATTCGTTCGCAGTACGTTCATTCATATCCCCCTTCTTCATCAGCAAGCGGGCAATGGTGAGAAAACCACACGTCTGTATATACTCCCGCTCATCGGCAATCCATTGAAAAGACTTCGCAGGAGCATATGGAAGATACTGGAACAGATTCATGGAAGTAAGTTCCGCTATTTCAATATTCTGAATGCTTTCCACCCAGATATCAGCAATCTCCGGAAAGAAGCTGTCTACAGGCTGTAACAGTCCCGCCATAATCTTACATTCACGGATATCCTCTTTCCACAAGGCTTGCGCCAATGAGTGATCTTTTTCATATTCTCCGGCAATTGCTTTGATACGGGGAAGTTCTACACCGAAATTCAATTTGTAAACCAGTCCCTTTTCACGCATACTTTGAGACACAGCCCCGTTCATAGAGAGGCGGAGCTGTGTCTTTATTTCTTTCAGTTGTTCATGTAAATCCACAAAACAATGATTTATAGTTAATTATTAATAGAAGGCAGATTAGAATAATCCTTACTGTAACGCAACATTTGTTCCGCATAACCTTCGTCATAAGTCACTTTTACGTCGGTTATCTTACCGGCTGCATCTACCACTGCTTCATATTTCGGATTTACAAATCCCTTGTACGGAGCCAAGTTCAGTTTCTTATAACGTTCCAGAACTTCGGCATGCAAAGCCGGATCTACCTTCACTGCATAGTTTTCCACCAAATCATGCGCACCTTGATAATCGCCTGTTGATTTGATACGTTGGATCTCGGACAGTAATTCACCGAAGAGTGCACGCAATTTTTCGTAATCGTTCACTACTACATAAGTCTTACCATCTTTCTTCACCAGTTCTACTACTTTATCCGCCGCACCTTTCTCAAACACCCAGCGGGCAATGAGCTGACGATTACGCATGTGGGCTTCTTCCACATTATTACCCGGTTCAATGCGAACCAACTGTGTCATCAGGCCGTTCATCAGATAAGTATAATATTCTGCTTTGTAAGCATCTGCATTGGGTGTCAGCCCCAATTCTACCAACTTAGGATCAGCTACATAATACAGACCGAACAAGTCCGCACGTGCTTCCTCAATCGTGGAGCCATAAGCTTTCAAAGCATCCGGATCAACTCCCGGAAGCAACTTTCCGGAACCATGTCCCAGACATTCATGCAAGTCCGTATGAAGTTCACCGGTCAGATCGGCATATTTATCTATCAACTGCAATTCGGCATCGCTATACACAAATTCTTCATTGAATCCGTTACCATGAGCTGCTTTATTATATGCATCCGTAATATTACCGATAGTCACAGATTTAGAACCATGATGGCTGCGTATCCAGTTGGAGTTAGGCAAATTGATACCGATAGCCGTTGCCGGATAAAGGTCACCGGCCAGAATAGCAGCAGTAATCACCTTAGCGGAAACACCTTTCACTTCATCTTTCTTGAATTGTTTATCTACCGGAGAGTGATCTTCAAACCATTGCGCATTGCCACTGATAATCTCAGTACGATGCGTAGCTTCCATATCCTTAAAATTCACCAATGATTCCCAGCTTGCCTTCATACCCAACGGATCACCATAGCTTTCAGTAAATCCATTCACAAAGTCCACAAGGGAATTCAAATCTTTCACCCAAAGGATAGCATATTCATCAAAAGTCTTCAGATCACCGGTCTCATAAAACTTTATCAGTTCGGCAATCACAGCCTTCTGTTCCGGATTTTCAGCCACGCCTTCCGCTTTCTTCAACCAGTATACAATCTTATCGATAGCCTGTCCGTACAGACCACCCACTTTCCAGACCTTTTCCTGAATCTTGCCGTTTTCCTTCACCAGACGACTGTTCAGACCGTAAGAAACAGGCGTTTCATCTTTCGGGTCTTTCATTGCATTATAGAAGTCTTCAGCTTCTTTCTGCGTCACACCGTCATAATAGTTGCAAGCAGAAGTCAACACTAAGTCCTCTCCTGCTGCCTGGTTCACGCGCTTCGGCATTACAGTCGGATCGAAAATAACCGGAGACAGCTCATCGCATAATTGTTCTACGGTTTGTTCTTCAGCCAGCGGCAATGTAGAGGCATCTACACTCAGCATAGCCTCTTTGAAAAATTCGGGAGCAAAACCAGGCACGAACTTCTCAGAGCCATAATGGTGGTGAATGCCATTAGAAAACCACACACGTTTAAGATATACTTCCATCGCCTTAAAATCAGGCGTATTTTTGTCTCCTTTATATCCTGTATAAACTGCTTCCAATGTTCTCCGAATGCGCAGGTTATATTTTCCATTCTGATCGAAGAGAATGTCACGGCCCTGCAAAGCAGCTTCCGTAAGGTAATACACCAGCTCTTTCTGTTGGAGCGACAAGTTCTCGAAACCGGGAACCCGGTAACGTAATATTTGTAAGTCTGCAAATTGTTCCACTGTATAATCAAATTTATCTGCCTCGGCAGTTGTTGTTTTCGAACCGCTACAAGCTGTCAGCAATGCAAAAGCGGCACATGCCATTAGTTGTTTCTTCATGTGTCGGGAGATATGTGAGTTGGTATTTAGAAAAGACGAAAAGGAAGTATTCCGAAACAGTTGCTCCGGAATATTTCCTTTTTATACATTGTTCTACGCAGAATTACAGTTTTTTATCTGCGTGTTTTTTACGATATCCGTTAGGAGTTTCACCTACATTTTTATAAAATGCAGCGTAGAAAGACTGACGGTTGGCAAAACCTACCATCGTGCTAATTTCTTCTACATTCTTGTCGGCATATCTCTTGTCCGTCAATAAATGCTTAGCATCTTTTACTCTGTACTCATTCAACAGGCATGAATAGTTCATACCAAAACGAGAATTTACTACAGCAGACAGATAGCGAGTGTTGGTTTTCAACTCTTTCGCCAAGTCTTTAGCCGAGTAATCGGGATCTTTGTACTTCTTCTGTACAACAACGATATTCAATATCCTGTCATACAACTCATCTGCCAATTCCGGACGAATTAACGAGCGGTAAGCGGCATTCTTCTCTTTTTTCTCTCTCAGGTTATAAGGGCGCTTCTTAGGAGCCGCTTCCTGATTCTTGTTTTCTAAATCACTCATTTGAATTAACTGGTTAGGGTTTGTTAAAACATGAAAGCCCGAAGGATTTTCCTTTAGACTTTACAAAAGTCTGACATTTTTTTTTAATACGCAACTTTTCTCGTACATATTTTTGACCTATAAACAACGAAAAAGGTTGAAAAGTAGTATTTGAGCCGATTTAATAAGAAACTTTAACCTTTACAAAAGAGCTTATGATATAAAATGAATACGTTTATCAGCTTGTTTTATATACAATAATTAATGTACCTTTGCAGGATAAAACTTTATCAGCGAAAATGATACAAACGCTTAAACGATATTTTGGTTACGACAGTTTCCGGCCTTTACAGGAAGAGATTATCCGCACAGTACTGGATGGAAGAGACTCACTGGTATTGATGCCTACCGGAGGTGGAAAGTCCATTTGTTACCAGCTTCCGGCCCTGTTATGCGAAGGAACTGCCGTAGTAGTTTCCCCTTTGATTTCCCTGATGAAAGATCAGGTGGAATCACTTTGTGCCAACGGTGTAGCCGCGGGTGCTCTGAACAGCAGTAATGACGAGACTGAAAATGCCGTTCTACGCCGTGCTTGCATGGAAGGGAGACTGAAATTACTCTACATTTCGCCTGAGAAATTAATAGCTGAAGCCAACTATCTTTTAAGAGATATGCATATCTCATTATTTGCCATCGATGAAGCGCATTGCATTTCTCAATGGGGACATGATTTTCGTCCGGAATATGCACAAATGGGATTCATACGTGAGATGTTTCCCAATATTCCGGTTATAGCTCTTACTGCTACGGCAGATAAAATTACACGCGAAGATATTGTACGACAGTTACATCTCCGCCAGCCGAAAATTTTCATCTCCTCATTCGACCGTCCCAACCTGAGTCTTACCGTGAAACGGGGATACCAACAGAAAGAAAAAAGTAAAGCAATTCTGGATTTCATCGGTCGCCATCCCGGTGAAAGCGGCATCATCTATTGCATGAGTCGCAGCAAAACGGAGACAGTGGCACAAATGCTGCAAAAGCAAGGGCTCCGTGTAGGCGTTTATCATGCCGGGTTATCCTCCGCCCGAAGGGATGAAGCACAGAATGATTTCATCAACGACCGTGTACAAATAGTTTGTGCCACGATTGCTTTCGGTATGGGAATCGATAAAAGTAATGTGCGCTGGGTCATCCATTACAATCTGCCTAAGAGTATAGAGAGTTTTTACCAGGAGATTGGGCGTGCCGGACGAGATGGGTTGCCAAGTGACACTCTCTTATTTTATTCTCTGGCCGACCTTATTCTATTAACCAAGTTTGCGACGGAAAGCGGTCAGCAAGGCATCAATCTGGAGAAGTTACAACGTATGCAACAATATGCAGAAGCTGATGTTTGCCGGCGTCGCATCCTGTTGAGTTATTTCGGAGAGACCACTACAGAGGATTGTGGAAACTGCGATGTCTGCAAAAATCCTCCCCAACGTTTTGACGGAACTGTTATTGTACAAAAAGCTTTAAGCGCTATTGTCCGTACAGAACAGCAGATTGGCACGAGTATTCTTGTAGATATCTTACGCGGAAATAACACTCCGGATGTATCGGAGAAAGGATATCAGCAACTGAAAACGTTTGGTGCCGGACGTGAAGTTCCTGCCCGTGACTGGCAGGACTACTTGCTACAAATGTTACAATTGGGGTATTTTGAAATAGCATACAACGAAAACAACCATCTGAAAATAACAAGCAGCGGTAGTGATGTCCTCTTCGGACGGGCACAAGCACGGTTGGCAGTAATCCGGCGTGAAGAGTCCGCACCCGCCAAAGGGAGAAAGAAAAAATCAACGATTCCGGTCAGAGAGCTACCATTGGGGTTACCGAACACAGAAAGCGAAGAACTTTTCGAAGCTCTGCGTGCGTTACGGAAACGGCTTGCAGACCAGGAAGCACTACCGGCTTATATTGTACTTTCCGACAAGGTATTGCATTTACTCAGCACCGCCCGCCCTACTACAATGGAAGCGTTCGGCAATATCAGCGGAATCGGTGAATATAAAAAGAAGAAATACGGAAAGGACTTTGTCGAGTTAATCAAGAAATACGTTTAATAGTGATTAGGGGTTAGTGATAAGTGATTAGTGCCATGCGGTATAACAGCGTAGCTTACTAATCACTTATCACTAACCCCTAATCACTACTTGCATTGCTGTAGCAATCCTCTGAGATCCGCCTGCGGCACTCCAAGAGACATTGCTTTCTCAAAATCCTGCTTTGCCAAATTTTTCTTCTTCTGGGACAGATAGATTTGTCCGCGCATCAGATAGGCTTCCGTTTGCGAAGGATTCAGTTTCAGAGCTTCTTCCAAGTCAATCATTGCCAGATCGACATGCTGCATATCCTGTTCTATTCCCGCACGTGCTACGTATAAGGCTGCATCCTGCGGATCTTCTACCAGCATCTTATTCAATATCTCCAAGGCTTTTTGTAAATTTCCGTCTTTCTGCTCCAAAGTAGCGAGTCCTAAACGGGCATTATAATTCTGAGGATCGAGCTTCAGTAATCGTTCATAATCTGCCCGGGCAAATTTGAGATCGCGCAGAGTCACATAAATATAGGCACGCATCAGGAGTGCTTCCCGGTTATCCTTTTCCAGATCCAGCACTAAAGAATAGTCTACACGTGCCTGCTCATTCCGTCCCATTTCAAGATTCAGTGCGGCACGATTCAAGAGAATGGGAACTGCCCGTGGAGCAATGTTCAAGGCATACGTGTAGGATTCTAAAGCCTGATCATAATCCCGTTGCCGACGTTGGATAGTACCGAGATTAGAAAACAATAAGGCATTATGCGGATTAGCAGGTTCCAGTTTCAAAGCCTGGCGGATATAATTTTCCGCCTGTGCCAGACTATCTTGTTCCGTACAAGCAATGGCACGGTCCGAAAGTTCCTGATAGGTTTGGGCAAACACTGGAGATACACCTATTATATATATAAGGAAAGAAAGAACAGACTTCTTCATTTTTAATTTATTTAAAGATTATGTTTCAAGACAGGAAATCATTTGTTTCATTACTTGAAACGGTTAGTTTCATTGCTTGAAACTCCTAGTTTCACACTGAGAAACTGCTTGTTTCATCGCTTGAAACTGTTTGTTCCACACGAGGAAACACTTATTTCCAAATACACAACGAAGCGTTTAATAAGGATAACTAATCCAGCGGATAAGTCTCGAATGCAAACAGCTCTGTCGACAGATAACGCTCTCCCGTATCAGGCAGAAGAACTACAATCTTCTTATCCGCAAACTCCGGACGTTGTGCCAGCAAACGCGCTGCATATACAGCTGCACCGGAAGATATGCCCGCCAGCAATCCTTCGGTAGACGCCAACTCACGTCCGCCACGAATTGCTTCATCATCGGGCACAGGAAACACTTCATCTACAACGGAGGCATCATAAATAGCAGGAATAAAATTGGCTCCGATTCCCTGAATACGATGTGGTCCTTCCACTCCGCCTTCCAATACAGGAGATGATTCCGGTTCTACGGCAACAATATACACATCCGGATTATGTTTTTTCAAGGCACGTGCCACCCCGCAGATGGTTCCGCCTGTTCCCACTCCGGCAACAAAGACATCCACTTTTCCGTCTGTATCCGTCCAGATTTCTTCACCTGTAGTGAGCGTATGAATCTGTGCGTTAGAAGGATTTTCAAATTGTTGAAGGATGACCGAACCGGGAATAGATGCCCTCAACTCCTGCGCTTTTGCAATGGAGCCGGCCATACCGGCCAATCCATCTGTCAGTACAATTTCAGCACCCAGTGCTTTCAGCAGATTACGGCGCTCTATACTCATGGTTTCGGGCATCGTGAGCATCAGGTGATATCCTTTGATTGTAGCAACCATCGCCAGTCCCACACCGGTATTTCCACTGGTAGGCTCTATAATCGTCGCACCGGGCTTCAGTGCTCCGCGCGCTTCTGCATCTTCGATCATGGCAAGCGCCACACGATCCTTCACACTCCCAGCCGGATTGAACGCTTCCAACTTTGCAATGATATTCTGTTTCAGTCCATATTTACGACTGTATTCCGCTAATTCCATAAGCGGAGTGCGACCGATAAGTTCCGTCAGGTTCTTTGCTATTTTTGCCATAACAATCTAATTATTAATTTATGCTTTACAGGTAGCCTGAAAGGCTTTTATTATGAGTAGGCTTTTCTTGAGAGCCTTTCAGCCAATCTAATAATATAAGCAGGTATCTTCGTACAAAGATAGATAAAAAACTATTTCGCTGCTCAAGTGTTACATTTCTATCACGTAAATTTGCATAATAAAATTTATATAACTCTTACACCTTATTAAATATATGTCACACGAACATTCACATCAGCATAGCCATACCATCAACGCAGAGTCGCTGAACAAGGCATTTATTATAGGCATTGTTCTCAATTTAGCCTTTGTCGTCATAGAGTTTGCAGCCGGTTTCTGGTTCGATTCCCTCGCGCTGCTTTCCGATGCAGGACACAATCTAAGCGATGTAGTTAGTCTCGTGCTGGCATTGCTGGCTTTCCGCCTGGCCAAAGTCAAAGCCAATGAACGCTATACGTATGGTTATAAAAAAAGTACGATCCTGGTATCCCTGCTCAATGCAGTCATTTTGCTGGTAGCCGTAGGCGCCATTGTCATCGAAAGTATTCATAAGCTGAGTAATCCGGCAGTTGTTCCCGGTGGAGCCATTGCTTGGGTAGCGGGTGTGGGTGTACTTATCAATGCATTCACAGCTTTCCTCTTTATGAAAGATAAGGAAAAAGACCTGAACGTAAAAGGGGCTTATCTGCACATGGCGGCAGATGCTTTGGTATCAGTGGGAGTATTAGTGGCAGGTATCGTTATCAGCCGGACCGGCTGGTATATTATCGACCCGATTATCGGTCTGATTGTGGCTGTTGTCATTCTCATCTCTACGTGGAATTTACTGCATGACAGTCTTCGTCTGACGCTGGATGGCGTGCCCACGAGTATAGACAGTCAAAAAGTAGTAGAAGCCATCCGTGCCCTTCCCGGTGTTGATGACGTTCACCATATACATATATGGGCCATCAGCACCACAGAGAATGCACTGACAGCCCATATTGTTTTAAAGCAACCGGAAGGTATGCAAGAGGTGAAACATCTTATCCGCCACCGGCTTGAAGATTTCGGCATTGGCCATGCCACCCTGGAGTTTGAAGTTCCGGGCGAACATTGCGAAGCCGTATTTGCCGAAGATTAGCTACGTTTGATATAATCTACCACCCATGCTCCTACTTCTTTGGTACCATACTTCGCACCACCTTCTACCTGAATTTCCGGTGTACGGACGTTAGCATCCAAAGAAGCATCTACAGCTTTGCGAATCAATGCGCCTTCTTCCAGCAAATTGAAATATTCGAATAACATGGCAGCCGAAAGGATTTGTGCCAACGGATTAGCGATGTTCAAACCTTTAGCCTGTGGCCATGAACCGTGGATCGGTTCGAATACAGGAGTGCTTTCGCCTGTAGAAGCCGAAGGAAGCAATCCCATAGAGCCACTGATTACAGAACCTTCATCCGTAAGGATATCACCGAATGTATTTTCGGTAACCATTACATCAAAGAATTTAGGCTCCTGAATCATCTTCATGGCTGCATTGTCCACGAACATATAGTCCGTAGTCACTTCAGGATATTGCGGTGCCATTTCCTGGGCAATCTGTCTCCACAGGCGTGAAGATGCAAGCACATTGGCTTTATCTACCACCGTAAGGTGCTTATTGCGTTTCATGGCATACTCGAAACCAACTTTCAGAATACGTTCAATCTCCGGACGAGTGTACATATTGGTATCATACGCTTTATCGTTGTCCTGATACTTCTCACCGAAATACATACCGCCGGTCAGTTCGCGGATACAAAGAAAATCTGCGCCATCCACCAGTTCTGCACGAAGTGGTGATTTATGGAGCAGACATTTGAAAGTTTGTACCGGACGGATATTGGCAAACAATCCCAGTTTCTTACGCATAGCCAGCAGCCCCTGTTCGGGACGTACTTTGGCAGTAGGATCATTGTCGAATTTCGGGTCGCCTACAGCCGAGAACAAAACAGCATCCGCGTTTTTACAAACTTCATAAGTAGCTTCGGGGAACGGATCGCCCACTTTGTCGATAGCATCTGCACCGCAGATGGCATATTCGTAGTTTACTTTATGTCCAAACTTCTCACATACGGCGGTCATTACGTCCACACCTACGGTGGAAATCTCCGGGCCAATGCCGTCACCGGCTAATACTGCAATTTTAAAATCCATTGTTTTCTTTATTTTTTAGATATTCTTCTATTTTCTTCTGATTCACAAGATTTTTGCGACGATAACGGTCGCCCCACACAAAACCCGCTGTTAGTATAAGGGTATTGATAGCAGAGATGAAATATTCGTCCGCACTCAACTCCCTATCCTTCCAACGCAGAAAGAGATTGAAAGCAAAGAGCAAGACTGCATACAGCGCATAACACACCTTCGGATGATTTTCAAAGAATGATTTCTTTTTCTCAGCGGGGTTCATCATTCTGATTTTTTAAGTTCATAGTCATCCTCAATGATATTCAGCATCTTCATCGTCGCCTTAATCGCTGCCTCCGTCTGGTCGGCATCCAGTCCGCGTGTACGGAACACCGTGCCGTCATAGCTCCAGGTAATCACTGTCTGCACAAAAGCATCGGTACGCCCACCGGGAGGGATGGTTACGGCATAGTTCGTCAGCATGGGGAATTTGCGTCCCAACGTCACCTTATAAATCTTACGCAGAGCACGTACAAAAGCATCATACTGACCGTCACCGCTGGAACTTTCTTCAAACTCCTGTCCGTTGATTTCAATCTTCAGCGTAGCCATCGGCTTCAAACCGTAAGCAAGGTTAACGATGTATGTCTTCAGTTTCACTTTCTCATTCATCACTCCGTGCTTCAGTACATCCGAAACGATATAAGGCAAATCTTCCTGAGTAACCAGTTCTTTCTTGTCACCCAACTCGATAATCCGTTCCGTCACCTTACGCATGGAATCCTCATCCAGCGTCAGTCCCAGATCTTCCAGATTCTTACGGATGTTCGCCTTACCACTGTTCTTACCCAGTGCATACTCCCGCTTACGTCCGAAACGCTCGGGTAACAGATCGTTGCAATAAAGGTTACTCTTATTGTCTCCATCTGCGTGTACCCCCGCTACCTGCGTGAACACATTTTCACCTACAATCGGTTTATTGGCGGGTATAGCGATGCCCGAATAAGATTCAACCACCCGGCTGACTTCATTCAGACGGCCTTCGTCAATGTTAGTGATAGCATTGAAATGATCTTTCAGAATGGCCTGCACACTGGACAACGGTGCATTACCGGCACGTTCGCCCAGACCGTTGATCGTGGTATGAAGTCCCTTCGCACCACTCAGTACGGCGGCCAGCACATTGCTCACTGCCAGGTCGTAGTCATTATGCGGATGGAAATCGAAGTGAGCATGCGGATAGCGCTTCACCATCTTCCGCATATATTCGATGACCTGCAACGGATTCAGCACACCCAGCGTATCAGGCAACATATACCGTTTGATATTCGTGTGCATCAGTGCATCCACCATCTGGAAGACATACTCCGGAGAATCTTTCATCCCGTTGCTCCAGTCTTCCAGGTAAATATTCACCTCCATATCCTGCTCATTGGCATAATTCACTACGCCAATAATATCCTCGATATGTTCTTCAGGGGTCTTTCTCAACTGACATGTGCAATGCTTCAGCGAACCTTTGCACAGAAGATTAATGACGCGGCAGCCGGTAGCGTGTATCCAGTCTACCGACGTATGCCCGTCTACGAAACCCAACACCTCCACCCGGGGCAATAAATTACGCCGCGCCGCCCAGTCACATATCATCTTGACTGCGTCGAACTCACCGTCCGAAACCCGTGCCGAAGCCACTTCCACCCTGTCCACTTTCAGTTCTTCCAGTAGCAGACGGGCTATCATCAGCTTTTCATGGGGGACGAACGACACACCGCTGGTTTGCTCACCGTCGCGGAGCGTGGTGTCCATGATTTCTATTTGGGGCTGTTTATACTTCATTTTTATTTTCCCACGCTTCTATTTTATCTTTATTCTCTACCAGGAAATCGATGTCATCCAGGCCATTCATCAGGCAATGTTTCTTGTAAGCATTGATTTCGAAAGTCTCACTTTTACCTGTTGCCTTGTTGATGATTGTCTGTTCCGGCAGGTTCACCACTACCTCCGTTTTCGGATCGGCGGCAATGGAATCAAACAATTCTTTCAGGAACGGTTCGCTCACCACTACAGGCAATACGAAATTATTCAGTTCATTATTCTTGTGAATATCTGCAAAGAAACTGCTGACTACCACGCGGAAACCATAATCTGCAATGGCCCATGCTGCATGCTCGCGGCTACTGCCCGAACCGAAGTTCTTTCCGGCTACAAGCACCTGTCCGCTATAGGTCGGATCGTTCAGAACGAAAGAGTCGATTTTGTTTCCTTGTTTGTCATACCGCCAGTCGCGGAACAGATTCTCTCCGAAGCCTTCTTTAGTCGTAGCTTTCAGAAAACGTGCAGGAATAATCTGGTCTGTATCTACATTCTCCAACGGGAGAGGCACACAAGTACTGGTGATGATATTGAATTTCTGTTTCATTGTTTCTTATCTTTGATTTTGAAATACTTATTATTAATGACTTCTGCCAGGAGGACTGAAATTACATCAGTTCTCTCGGGTCCGTAATCACTCCCGTCACTGCTGCCGCAGCTGCTACCAGCGGACTGGCAAGCAACGTGCGTGAACCCGGTCCCTGACGACCTTCAAAGTTACGGTTACTTGTAGAAACCGCATACATTCCGGCAGGCACCTTATCATCATTCATTGCCAGACAAGCCGAACATCCCGGCTGGCGGATAGCAAAACCTGCTTCCTCCAATACCTTATCCAGACCTTCTTCACGAATCTGTGCATCTACCATCCACGAACCGGGTACCAACCAGGCAACCACATGTTCCGCCTTCTTATGGCCTTTCACTAACGAGGCGAAAGCACGGAAATCTTCAATACGTCCATTCGTACAAGCACCCAAAAACACATAATCTATCTTTTTGCCCAATACTCCCTCACCGGGTTGGAAGCCCATATAATCCATTGATTTCAGGAATGAAGTTTTTGCAGCCTCTCCCATTCCGTCAGTCGTGGGAATGTGCTGCGTGATACCCATACCCATACCCGGATTTGTTCCGTATGTAATCATCGGTTCGATATCCGCCGCATCAAAATGCACTTCTTTATCAAACGTAGCATTCTCATCGCTCTTCAACGTCTTCCAGTATGCCAACGCCTTCTCCCATCCCTCACCTGCCGGAGCATATTCACGGCCTTTGATATATTCGAATGTCACTTCATCCGGTGCCACCATACCACCACGTGCACCCATTTCTATACTCAGGTTACACAGCGTCAGGCGTCCTTCCATGGTCAGACTGCGAACAGCTTCTCCGGCATATTCCACAAAATAACCGGTTGCACCACTCGTTGTCATTTTAGACATCATATAAAGAGCAATATCTTTTGCCGTCACACCTTTACCCAGTTTTCCATCCACTGTGATGCGCATTGTCTTGGGGCGTGTCTGCAAGATACATTGTGAAGCCATTACCATTTCAACCTCACTTGTACCAATACCAAAA
This sequence comes from Bacteroides intestinalis, assembly GCF_003464595.1. Taxonomy (GTDB): domain Bacteria; phylum Bacteroidota; class Bacteroidia; order Bacteroidales; family Bacteroidaceae; genus Bacteroides; species Bacteroides intestinalis_A. Next base: position 2,684 of record NZ_QRZF01000008.1, on the reverse strand, counting down.
GCTACTGCTCCCATCGCACCGTGCGTTGAAGTATGCGAGTCACCACACACAATCGTCATTCCCGGCAATGTCAAGCCTCTTTCCGGACCTACCACATGGATGATACCATTCTTCTTATGCAACATGCCGAAATGTGTCAATCCAAAATCTTCCGCATTCTTGGCCAGTGTATCCACCTGTGTTTTGGAGATCGGATCTTCAATCGGCTTGTCCTGGTCGTGGGTCGGTGTGTTATGGTCGGGCATACAAACAATCTTTTCCGGACGGAAACATTGGATACCACGTGCGCGCATTCCCGCAAAAGCCTGCGGACTGGTTACTTCATGGCAATAAAGGCGATCTATATATAACTGTGTGGGACCATCTTCCACTTGCTGAACCACGTGGGCATCCCAGATTTTATCAAATAATGTATTCATCAGATTTATTACGATTTTACAATTTATAATTGAGGTTAGTCTTATGATTTGAACTTATTGATACAATCGATATAAGCTTCTACCGATGCGGCAATAATATCCGTATTCGCACCGAAACCATAATAGATATGATTGTCATATTCCACCTGCATGTGCACCTTACCCATATCATCACTACCCTTACTGATAGCCTGGATCGTAAATTCCTTCAGTGTCATATGGCGGTCAATGATCTTCTTCAAAGCCTTTATTGCTGCATCTACCGGACCGTTTCCACTGGCAGCCGCTTCAAACTTTTCACCGGAGATATTCAGTCCCAGACTGGCAACCGAACGTACACCTACTCCACTGGTCACTTGCAGATATTCCAGTTTCACACGGTGGTTCTGTGTACGGTCTGCACCGGCAAGCACCAGAATGTCATCATCATTAATATCCTTCTTCTTATCCGCTAATTTCAAGAAAGCTTCATATACCTTGTCCAGTTGTTCCTGTTCAAGCTCCACGCCTAATACCTGTAAACGGTTCTTCAAAGCAGCACGTCCGCTACGGGCAGTCAATACTATAGAATTATCGTCGATACCCACATCGTGCGGGTCGATAATTTCGTAAGTCTGCACATTCTTCAACACACCATCCTGATGGATACCCGATGAGTGTGCAAAGGCATTGCGACCTACGATAGCCTTGTTAGGCTGCACCGGCATGTTCATCAAACTTGAAACCATGCGACTTGTCGGATAAATCTTCTGTGTATTGATGTTCGTTTCAATTTCAATATCTTTATGGCATTTGATAATCATAGCCACTTCCTCAAGCGAAGTATTACCTGCGCGTTCACCGATACCATTGATAGTAACCTCTACCTGGCGGGCACCATTCAGTACACCGGCCATCGTATTTGCAGTAGCCATTCCCAAGTCATTATGACAGTGCGTAGAAAGGATCGCTTTCTCAATACCACTCACATGCTCCATCAAATACTTGATCTTCGCTCCATATTCATCCGGCAGACAGTAACCGGTCGTATCCGGAATGTTCACTACTGTAGCACCCGCTTTAATTACAGCTTCCACCACACGAGCCAGATATTCATTATCCGTACGACCTGCATCTTCTGCATAGAACTCCACATCATCCACGTAACGACGGGCATACTTCACGGCAGCTACTGCACGCTCGATGATTTCCTCACGATTGGAATTGAATTTATACTTGATATGCGAATCCGATGTACCGATACCTGTATGAATACGTTTGTGCTTGGCAAACTTCAGAGCATCTGCAGCTACATCTATATCTTTTTGTACCGCACGGGTCAATGCACAAATAGTAGGCCATGTCACCGCTTTGGATATTTCAATAACAGAGTTGAAATCTCCCGGACTGGAAATCGGGAATCCGGCTTCAATAACATCCACGCCCAGCAGTTCCAGTGCCTTTGCTACCTGAATCTTTTCCACTGTGTTCAATTGGCATCCCGGAACCTGCTCGCCATCGCGGAGCGTTGTGTCGAAAATAAATAACTTGTCACTCATTTCTTATAGTTTTTATAAATTATTGCCATTAAAAAAAGCCTTTCGCACTTGGAAGTGAGAAAGGCTTTCGAATATCCTAATCGTTACATATATTCACGCACAGCACTCACTTCCACTAAACCTTGCCAGTAGAATAATAATACCACACAGTAGAATATATGTAAAGTTCTGTATCATTTTTATCTTCTTGTTTTTATTATGACGGTGCAAAGGTATAGATAATTTCGTAGCATACAAACAAATTCGTAACTTTTTTCTCTAAAAAAACATCATTTTATAAGTATGCTATCAAATAACTCTATAAAGTATAACAAAAAAGGGACATACTTGAACGTATGCCCCTTTTTTATATGATCCTATGTGATAAGAATTACTTCTTGTCGCAAGCTTTATCACATTCTTTTTTCTCTTTGCAGCAAGCTTTTGTGCTATCGCAAGCAGCAGAATCTGCCTTGCAGCAAGCTTTTGTTGAATCACATGCCTGTACTTCTTCTACAACTTCAACTTCAGTAGCTTCTACTTCAGTATTAGCTGCCTTTTTGTTACCACAAGAAGTCACGGCGAAAGAAAATGCAACTGCAACAGCTGCCAAAAATAACTTTGTCTTCATCTCTAATTTTGCTTTAAACATTAATAATAAATAGTGCGGCGCAAATATAAGCAAAAAAATAGAATTATACAAATACAAAAAGCCCCCATATCGTTAGATATGGAGGCTTTCCTCTAA
>NZ_QRZF01000079.1 GCF_003464595.1 Bacteroides intestinalis | reverse complement strand
CCGTATAGTCATCGACAGGGATACCCAAAGCTCCGGCACGATTCATCTCCACCGCCACATCAACAGCCTGCAACACCTGTTCAGTTGTAATGCCGGCCAAGATAAAGTTGCCCTTGTCCAAAGCCTCGGGACGCTCCGTACTCGTACGGATACAAACAGCAGGGAAAGGATGACCGATTGAAAGGAAATAGCTGCTCTCCTCAGGCAGGGTGCCCGAATCTGAAACTACAGCAAAAGCATTCATCTGAAGATGGTTATAATCATGAAAGCCCAAAGGTTGGTGCTGGATCACCCGCTCGTCAAATACAAAACCACGCTGTTCGATGAATTTCCTGGATCGCGGATGGCAAGAATAGAGAATAGGCATATCGTATTTTTTTGCCATTTCATTAACCGCATTCATCAGATTGAAGAAATTCTTCTCCGTATCGATATTCTCTTCACGATGGGCGGACAGAAGAATATATTTTCCTTTTTCCAGTTTTAGTTTTTCCAAAATATCACTCC
>NZ_QRZF01000078.1:313-514 GCF_003464595.1 Bacteroides intestinalis | reverse complement strand
TGTGATTCGCTTTCAAAATAGTATCTTTGTAGGATAAGCAACAGCATTTTAATATTGTTGCTCCAGTTCTGGCCGGCTGTGATTCGCTTTCAAAATAGTATCTTTGTAGGATAAGCAACAGCTGCTCTTGGAGTTCTCCGATCCCTGTCCCCGCTGTGATTCGCTTTCAAAATAGTATCTTTGTAGGATAAGCAACAGCTT
>NZ_QRZF01000078.1:0-271 GCF_003464595.1 Bacteroides intestinalis | reverse complement strand
GCTGTGATTCGCTTTCAAAATAGTATCTTTGTAGGATAAGCAACAGCTGCGATGCACAGATAAGGTATAACTTCAAGCTGTGATTCGCTTTCAAAATAGTATCTTTGTAGGATAAGCAACAGCCTACAACACTACGAACCGCCTCGTCAGTGGCTGTGATTCGCTTTCAAAATAGTATCTTTGTAGGATAAGCAACAGCTTTATCGGATGGAGCATAAGAACCTTTAATGCTGTGATTCGCTTTCAAAATAGTATCTTTGTAGGATAAGCA
>NZ_QRZF01000077.1 GCF_003464595.1 Bacteroides intestinalis | reverse complement strand
ACTTTTCGGTGGCCAGTAAGGAAATCGAGCGAGGCAAGGGTACACGTGGCCGGGGAGCCGAGGGAAAGCAGAACGTTGCGGTGATGGCCGAAAGCACCCCGTTGGAAGATATCGAAACGGGCAAAAAGGAGAAGCATGTGCGTTATTTCAAGGCCAGGGTACTGGATAGCCATCAAAGTGAAGGAATCAACGGCGTGGTCAGGGACTGCATGGAGGATGATGCCATCGTATTTTCGGACAAAAGCACTTCTTACGTTGACATCTCCGATCTGGTGGAATTGCACGTCACCGAGAAATCAGACGCCAAAACCACCAAGGAAACACTCAAATGGGTGCATATCGCAATCAGTAATGCAAAACGGACATTGCTGGGCAACTACCATAAAATCAAAAGGAAATACTTACAGTTGTATCTCAACGAGTTTATTTACAAATTAAACAGACGGTATTTTGGAGACAAACTCTTTGACAGACTAGTAATTGCGAATATAACAGGTGCATAAACGGATAATCAG
>NZ_QRZF01000076.1:319-520 GCF_003464595.1 Bacteroides intestinalis | reverse complement strand
TGTGATTCGCTTTCAAAATAGTATCTTTGTAGGATAAGCAACAGCGCTAGCTTTAGTACTAAACTTCATCAAGTTGCTGTGATTCGCTTTCAAAATAGTATCTTTGTAGGATAAGCAACAGCGCCCTTGCACGATAGCCTGATGCGCTTATGGCTGTGATTCGCTTTCAAAATAGTATCTTTGTAGGATAAGCAACAGCTG
>NZ_QRZF01000076.1:0-275 GCF_003464595.1 Bacteroides intestinalis | reverse complement strand
GCTGTGATTCGCTTTCAAAATAGTATCTTTGTAGGATAAGCAACAGCGCTAGCTTTAGTACTAAACTTCATCAAGCAGCTGTGATTCGCTTTCAAAATAGTATCTTTGTAGGATAAGCAACAGCGATGCCACTCCGAAAGCCCCCAGCAAGGTGGCTGTGATTCGCTTTCAAAATAGTATCTTTGTAGGATAAGCAACAGCTGGTCGGATCGGTATATAATGAATCGGACTGCTGTGATTCGCTTTCAAAATAGTATCTTTGTAGGATAAGCAAC
>NZ_QRZF01000075.1:244-520 GCF_003464595.1 Bacteroides intestinalis | reverse complement strand
TGATTCGCTTTCAAAATAGTATCTTTGTAGGATAAGCAACAGCCTACTGCCGTTGGTTTCTTTGTTGCCATTAGCTGTGATTCGCTTTCAAAATAGTATCTTTGTAGGATAAGCAACAGCTATATTGGCTAAAGAAACACCCAACAGATAGCTGTGATTCGCTTTCAAAATAGTATCTTTGTAGGATAAGCAACAGCAGTTCGTTATGTTGGTAGCTCACGAGGGCGGCTGTGATTCGCTTTCAAAATAGTATCTTTGTAGGATAAGCAACAGCAT
>NZ_QRZF01000075.1:0-200 GCF_003464595.1 Bacteroides intestinalis | reverse complement strand
GAGCTGTGATTCGCTTTCAAAATAGTATCTTTGTAGGATAAGCAACAGCGAGCAGGCGATATACGCAGCCGATCAACGTGCTGTGATTCGCTTTCAAAATAGTATCTTTGTAGGATAAGCAACAGCAGCAATGGAGACTCGACTTGTTTAAAGACCGCTGTGATTCGCTTTCAAAATAGTATCTTTGTAGGATAAGCAAC
>NZ_QRZF01000074.1:287-528 GCF_003464595.1 Bacteroides intestinalis | reverse complement strand
GTGATTCGCTTTCAAAATAGTATCTTTGTAGGATAAGCAACAGCGTTAAATCCTGTACAATGTACAACGCCTGTGCTGTGATTCGCTTTCAAAATAGTATCTTTGTAGGATAAGCAACAGCTTCGACTACCTCGGCATCTATTATATCATGCTGTGATTCGCTTTCAAAATAGTATCTTTGTAGGATAAGCAACAGCAATAAATCCTGTACAATGTACAACGCCTGTGCTGTGATTCGCTT
>NZ_QRZF01000074.1:0-277 GCF_003464595.1 Bacteroides intestinalis | reverse complement strand
CCGCTGTGATTCGCTTTCAAAATAGTATCTTTGTAGGATAAGCAACAGCAGTGAATCAATGAATGCTTGTTCGTTTTTAAGCTGTGATTCGCTTTCAAAATAGTATCTTTGTAGGATAAGCAACAGCGTTAAATCCTGTACAATGTACAACGCCTGTGCTGTGATTCGCTTTCAAAATAGTATCTTTGTAGGATAAGCAACAGCTTCGACTACCTCGGCATCTATTATATCATGCTGTGATTCGCTTTCAAAATAGTATCTTTGTAGGATAAGCAAC
>NZ_QRZF01000073.1:286-529 GCF_003464595.1 Bacteroides intestinalis | reverse complement strand
TGTGATTCGCTTTCAAAATAGTATCTTTGTAGGATAAGCAACAGCCGCAATAAGATATTTCTTAAACAATGTTAGCTGTGATTCGCTTTCAAAATAGTATCTTTGTAGGATAAGCAACAGCGCGTGAGAGGGGAGAACAGCCCGACCGCAGCTGTGATTCGCTTTCAAAATAGTATCTTTGTAGGATAAGCAACAGCCAAAGGTTAGCATAGATATAGCCGTCAAGTGCTGTGATTCGCTTTC
>NZ_QRZF01000073.1:0-276 GCF_003464595.1 Bacteroides intestinalis | reverse complement strand
GTGCTGTGATTCGCTTTCAAAATAGTATCTTTGTAGGATAAGCAACAGCAAGCGAAGTATGCCACAAGCTCAAGTACTGCTGTGATTCGCTTTCAAAATAGTATCTTTGTAGGATAAGCAACAGCGCAAGTTCACGAGACATCGCAGACAGGGTAGCTGTGATTCGCTTTCAAAATAGTATCTTTGTAGGATAAGCAACAGCAGCTAAACAGAACAAAGAAAGCGTGGGTAAGCTGTGATTCGCTTTCAAAATAGTATCTTTGTAGGATAAGCAAC
>NZ_QRZF01000072.1:285-532 GCF_003464595.1 Bacteroides intestinalis | reverse complement strand
TGTGATTCGCTTTCAAAATAGTATCTTTGTAGGATAAGCAACAGCCCTCGCCAGTGGGAACGTTCGTCGCGGGTGGCTGTGATTCGCTTTCAAAATAGTATCTTTGTAGGATAAGCAACAGCGTTTTGGTTATTGTGCTCGGTACAATATCGCTGTGATTCGCTTTCAAAATAGTATCTTTGTAGGATAAGCAACAGCTATGTTAAATCATTATTCTCCACAAGTACAGCTGTGATTCGCTTTCAAA
>NZ_QRZF01000072.1:0-275 GCF_003464595.1 Bacteroides intestinalis | reverse complement strand
AGCTGTGATTCGCTTTCAAAATAGTATCTTTGTAGGATAAGCAACAGCTCAAGCAGAGGTTATAACGACGACGATATAGCTGTGATTCGCTTTCAAAATAGTATCTTTGTAGGATAAGCAACAGCGTATTGAAATCATTCCGAATGGGCGTCTGGCTGTGATTCGCTTTCAAAATAGTATCTTTGTAGGATAAGCAACAGCTAATAATTATATAAGGGTTTCGCGCATGTGGCTGTGATTCGCTTTCAAAATAGTATCTTTGTAGGATAAGCAAC
>NZ_QRZF01000071.1 GCF_003464595.1 Bacteroides intestinalis | reverse complement strand
AAAATCAGAGATATGAAAAAGATTGAAAATTCATTCGCAGTAACAGGTTTTATCGGTAAGGATGCAGAAATCCGTAGTTTTGAAACAGCAAGCGTAGCACGCTTTTCTATCGCGGTCAGCCGTGCAGACAAGACAGGTGAAGAAACCTCTTATGTTTCCGCTTTCATGGGGATTGAAGCCTGGAGAAAGAATGAAGCACTGGATTCCTTCGATGTATTGAAAAAAGGTGAGCTGATAACCGTTGAAGGCTACTTTAAGCCGGAAGAATGGACGGATTCTAAAAGTGGGGAGAAGCGTAACCGCATTGTGATGGTAGCCACCAAGTTTTATCCGGCTCCGGAAAAAGAAGAAGAAAAACCGGATCAGCCTAAACAGAAGGCTGTCTCTAAAAAGAAAAAAGCAAGCAAATGATTGAAGCGGCCTAGTGCCGCTTTTTTTTGCTACATATCCGAGAGTGTTTTTGCGTTCACGCAGTATTCTTCCCCACCCTCCCCTTCATCGGAATGACTGTTCTCATTCCCGGTTTGCCCGTAGTCATCCGCTATGCGGCTGATTATGGGCAAACCAGAAAAGA
>NZ_QRZF01000070.1 GCF_003464595.1 Bacteroides intestinalis | reverse complement strand
TGTGATTCGCTTTCAAAATAGTATCTTTGTAGGATAAGCAACAGCCAGCAGCAGATTCTATAATCTCAAAATCTTGCTGTGATTCGCTTTCAAAATAGTATCTTTGTAGGATAAGCAACAGCAGTTATACCGTTATAACTGGTTCAGTTAATGCTGTGATTCGCTTTCAAAATAGTATCTTTGTAGGATAAGCAACAGCAACACCAGAGGCTCGTAATACAATAATCTGCTGTGATTCGCTTTCAAAATAGTATCTTTGTAGGATAAGCAACAGCATGATTCCGGGAGGGTTATTTCAGGAGGAGCTGTGATTCGCTTTCAAAATAGTATCTTTGTAGGATAAGCAACAGCGAGCAGGCGATATACGCAGCCGATCAACGTGCTGTGATTCGCTTTCAAAATAGTATCTTTGTAGGATAAGCAACAGCGAGCAGGCGATATACGCAGCCGATCAACGGGCTGTGATTCGCTTTCAAAATAGTATCTTTGTAGGATAAGCAACAGCGTTTTGGTTATTGTGCTCGGTACAATATCGCTGTGATTCGCTTTCAAAATAGTATCTTTGTAGGATAAGCAACA
>NZ_QRZF01000007.1 GCF_003464595.1 Bacteroides intestinalis | reverse complement strand
AGGAAGAGATTATTAGAGAGTGTAAACCGTTTACAGGCATAGTCATATATTCCTTCTTCCTTAGGAGTAGTCGGGTGTTGACCTTGGTTAACAAGCCTATTAACCTTGGTTGACGACTCGATTAACCTTGGTTGATAGGCTTATTAGCCAAGGTCAACACTCGGTAGTGCTTACTGTGGGGATGCAAAACCAACTGGGCAAAAAGAAATAATCAATGGCTTAGTGCTGATTCTCTGCATGAGTAGAATGCCAATACCCGCTCTTTTTGAAAACTCCTCTCGGTTCAATTATGGCTTGTACAAGTCTTCTTCATAGTGGCAAGACGGAGAGACATATACCATTAAGGACAAATAGCTTATGATGATGTTGTGATGATAACTCATTATATAGCATTTCCTTATTTGGCTATTCCGTCGACAAAACTTCCCCTTTCGTAGATTTTATTTTCAGCTCTTCTTTCTCTCCCTTACATTTGCATCGTAATAAAAAAACTGACGCAAAATGAAAAGTACCGGAAGATTATGGTTATTAGCTGTATGTCTGTTGTGTGGACTGGTCTGCACGCAAGCGCAGGAACAGGAAAAGAAGCAATTGCCTCGTGAAGTTCCCTCACCGGAAAAGGCCGCCCGTAAAATGACGGACCGGATGAAAGAAGAATTGCAACTGACAGACAAGCAATATGACAAGCTGTACAAGCTGAATCTGAAGGAACAACAGGAACATTTTGCAACCATGACTGAAAGAGGAAGCGGCCAGCGTCCTTCAATGGGAGGACGTCCCGGAATGGGCGGCGGTCGCCCACCGATGGATGGTGGAATGGGCCCCGGTATGGGAGGCGGTCGTCCGCCAATGGGAGCTCCAGGTGAACGTCCTGTAATGGAAAAGGACAATGTGGAGAAGATGCAGAAAGCTGCTGCCAAGAAGGAAAAGAAAATCAAGAAAATCCTGACGGCGGAACAATATGCAAGGTGGCAGGAAATGTGCCAACCACAAGAACCACCCCAACCGCAGGATCATCCTCACAAATCAAATTTGTAGAGACTCTCTCTAAATAGCGTTTTTTCATGTATTATTGACTGTGCCGTTCCACCCCCGTGAGGGGAGGGGACGGTTTTCTTTTTATGGGAATCTTTATCAGATATATTTTTTCTATATCTTTGCATCACTGATAATCTAATATGGAAAACATAACAATGAAATTGTCAACGATCAAAGTGATAAGACTCTTGCTGTTTATTGCCTTATTGCTTAACTCTCCGCTTCATGCACAAGATCACTATGCGTTTACTCCCATCGATTGCAGTGATGGACTTTCGGGTAACAGAGTACGCAATATCATTCAGTTGCGGGATGGGCGTATTGCAATCAATGCTAATGAGATCGTCAGCATCTACGATGGAACTTCTTTTCAATATTTCCATTATAATAAAAGTAACATAATCCCGCTTAATGACTATGGCGGACACCACCGCATTTACGTGAATGAGGACTATATTTATATCAAAGACTGGTATAAACTAATGGCCATCAACATTAATGAAGAACGCTTTGAACAGCATCTGGACGATCTGTTTAAATCTTATGGCGTAAAGGGGGCGTTAGTGAACTTCTTTGTAGATGAGGCAGGTAATTATTGGATGCTGACGGATGATGACGTACTGTTGTACAGGGATTATGCCGGGGGAAAGACAGTTGAGTTTCTGAAGGATGTTTCAATGAACGGAGATGAGCGTGACAAACTTCTGGATATTGCGGTAGTAAATCAACAAGTCTTTTTGTTCTACAATTCAAGCCTCATGGTCTGTTATGATCTGGAAACATCCCGGGAATTATATCGGGAATATGCATTGGATGAAAAGCAGGATAAGGCTGCTACCCTGTTAGTTGTCCCCCGGGGAAAGTACTTGTACTATTTGATGAATGGGCGAAAGACTGAAGCTTTACGGTTCGATATTGAACAGCGTAAGTGGGAAGTGATATTAGAGACTGAATATAGGTTGAATGTGCTTTCTGTAGGTAAAGAACACGATATATGGATAACCTGTCAGGCTGGCCTGTGGGTATGTGATGAAAAACTACAAAACAAACAATTTATCCCTACGCTGGAATTTGTAGATGGTAAAGAGATAAAAACGGAAGTCAGCACAGTTTTTAATGATAACCAGGGAGGAACTTGGATCGGGACTTTGGACAGGGGAATATGTTATTACCATCCTAATCGTTTCAAATTTAAAAATGTAGGTAAAGTGTTCTTCCCTAATATCGATCAGAATGGGGAAGTTAGTGTGTCGTGTTTTGTAGAAGATACTTCTGGCGAAATCCTGATAGGTACTCGCCAGGGACTTTTGCGGTATTCTCTATCTGAAAGTAAATTGACTGTTGAGGCAGGATTGCCCCGCAATTTACGGTGTAACGGGTTAACTAAAGATAGCCGGCAGCGGATATGGCTTTCGTCGGTTGAGGCATTATTTTGTATTCAGAATGGAAAGAGCAGAAGTTATCCTGTACGTGATGTGGCGAAAGTATTTGAAGCACCGGATAAGAACCTGTACATCTGTTCATATATAGATGGCCTGTGTCTTTTGAATCCTGATACCGGAGAACTTAAGAAGATAGCAGAAAGTGAAGGACGACAAATCAACTCCGTTTCGCAGATCAGGAATTATAAAGAGGGCATGCTGATAGGAATCTGCAATTTAGGACTGTTTACCTATGATTATAAAAATCAGGTTCTGACGGCACCAGTGTTTAAAGATAAAAAGGCTTGGCAAGATTTCTATGATATCCATCGTTATTCTGATTTGTACGTAGATAGCCGTAATCTGATTTGGCTTGCCACACAGGATGGCCTGATAGTCTGGAATCCGAAGAATGAAGAGATCAGGATGTTTTATATGGAAAACGGCTTGGTAAACAATAGTATACAGGCAATATCCGAAGATCGTCACCACGTGATGTGGATTACCACTTCTTATGGAATATCTTGTGTGAATGTAGTTCAGGAAGGAGGAAGAACAGAATACTCTTTCTCCAACTTTAACCATAGTGATGGAGTGATAGAACGGGAATTCCTGGAAAGATCCGTATATGTAACGAAGGATGATGTGATTCTGATGGGAGGAATTGATGGTTTCAACGAATTCCGAATTAATAAACTGCCTCCGGTGAAACAGGATATGAAGCCTCTCTTCGTGAGTTTTTATCTTTTCGGGAAAAAGGTGGAGATGGATAAGGCTTATGATGGCAATATACTATTGAGCGAGCCTGTAAGCGCAACTCAAAAGATTATCTTGAATTATGACCAGAACTTTGTATCGTTTGATTTCTCTGCACTGAACTATATCAATAGATCACAGACTCACTATCGCTACCGGCTGAAGGGGTTGGATAAGGAGTGGCATGAAATAGTTTCTCCCACAGGGACAGGAACTGCCTCTTATGCCAATCTTCCTTCGGGTACGTATGATCTGGAAGTATATGCGGCAAATAACAGTAAGCAGTGGGGAAGCAGTTGTGCAACTATACAAATCATTGTAAAGGACCCGTATTGGAAAACTCCTTTGGCTTATTTCATTTATTGCCTGTTGATTGCCCTTTCCATATATTGGGCCCTTTCCAGTTATTTGCGAATGAATAAGAGGAAGTTGCAAAAAGCTCAGGAAGAAGAACTGAATCAAATGAAATTCCGCTTCTTTACCAATATAAGCCATGAATTCCGCACACCGCTGACTCTGATCATAACCCCATTGGAATCTCTTATTAAGGAAGTCAGCGACATAGCTCTGAAAAAGAGATTACAATCCATTTACCGTAATTCCAAAGAACTGCTGAACCTCGTCAATCAATTGCTGGACTTCAGGCGTTTGGAGGTTCATGGAGAGAAGCTGTTTCTTGTTAAGGGGAATATAGCGGAGTTTGTATCTTCGATAAAGTCCTCTTTTGATTATCTGGCTCAGGAAAAAGAGATTTCTTTTGAGATAGATGATAAGATTGCAGAAGATTTATATATAAGTTTCGACCGTGAGAAGATACAAAAGGTACTGAATAATCTATTGTCTAATGCATTCAAGTTCACACCGGCAGGAGGTATGGTGACGATAACTCTTGATACCTGTAGGGAACCGGACGGGGTACAGTATTTCCGTCTTTGCGTGAAAGATACCGGAGCAGGGATTCCACGAAAGAATCTTTCCCATATTTTTGAACGTTTCTATCAGGTGAAAGAGGAAGAAGATAAAATAGGTAGTGGAATTGGTCTTCATCTGGTGAAAGAGTATGTAGAGTTGCATTCCGGAAAGATAGAGGTGGAGAGTGAAGTAAATAAAGGTAGTTTGTTTACTGTATATCTACCTGTGCGTACTGATGTAGAAGTGGATACGGAGTTACCGGAAGAGGAAGATACTTTCATCGGAGATGAATTGAACCCTGATGCAGAAAGTAACCAGGACCTGCAAACGGATAAAGAGTACACTATACTTCTGGTGGAAGATAACAAAGAATTCCGGCATTACATGTTTGAACTGCTTTCCAAGAAATACAATGTATTGGAAGCTGGTGATGGGGAAGAAGGAGAACGGATTGCCACTACAAAGTTTCCCGATTTGATAATCAGTGATATTATGATGCCGAAAGTGGATGGACTTGAGTTATGTAAACGCATCAAGTCCAATATACAGGTGTCGCATATCCCTGTCATATTACTGACTGCCCGTTCTACGGACGAAAGTAAATTGTTCGGGTACGAATCCGGTGCGGATGAATATATATCCAAACCGTTTAATCTGGATATTTTGCTATTGAGAATACAGAAACTGATAAACGAAGAGAAAGCCCGTCAGAAATCTTTTTCACAGGGAATAAATATTAATCCGGGAGAGGTTACCATCACTTCTATTGATGAACAGTTTATAGAGAAGGTCTGCGCATTGATTCAAAAGAATATAGATAATCCCGAATATTCAGTAGAGAAGCTGAGTGCTGATGTTGGGATGGAGCGTACGGTACTATATCGTAAATTGAATGCTATTGCCGGCCAGACTCCTTCTGATTTTATCCGCTCCATTCGTTTGAAGCATGCTGCTCAATTACTGAATAAAGGATATCAGGTAGGTGAAGTGGCTGATATGGTTGGTTTCAATACTCCTAAATATTTCACAAAGTACTTCAAACAGGCGTTTGGTGTAACGCCTTCACAATATAAGACTAATATGACTGGGGAGAGTTGATTCATAACGGTATAGAAAGGAAGGAAACCAGTTGACGAGTTGACAAGGGAACAAGGGGCTGCGCAATGCTTCTGTGCCGCATGGAACCTTGTCCCCTTGTCAACTTGTTAACTTTCCCTCAAAACCCATCAGTAATGAATTAATTTCTTTTGAAAACAACGAACTGTACCCTAAAAAGCAACAAACTGTCCCCTTGATAGAATATCTTTTCCGGTAAATTTGCATTTTAAATAACAGAATTATTAATCCGTAAATCAGAAACCATGAACATGAAGTTTTATTTAAAAATCAGTAGTATGCTGGTGGCTGCGGCTTTCTTGTCGACCTTACCTGTCGAGGCCCAGACTTTCCGGCAAACCAAGCAGGGAATAACGGGTACTACGCAGGGAATGGATATTGAGATCCAATTCGTCAGCCCTGAAATTGTACGTGTAGTGAAGGCACCCGAAGGACGTAGTTTTACAAAGAAAAGCCTTTCTGTGGTTAAAAGCCCTGAAAGCATGTCTGTAACGACCGAGAAGAAAGGAGAAACCGTTTCCCTGAAAAGTAATGCTGTACGCGTTGATTTCAATGTGGAGACCGGACGGATTTCTTTCTTTGACAAGCAAGGAAAGGCATTGTTTACCGAGAAAGATTATGGTGCTCAGTTTACTCCGTTCAATGATGCGGGGAATCAGACTTTTAGTGTACGTCAGGCCTTTTTGCTGGACAAGGATGAGGCTATCTATGGTCTGGGACAGCAACAGGTTGATGACCTGAATCAGCGCAATCATAAACATTTCATGCGTCAGCGTGCATTGCATGCCAGTGTTCCAATCATTCAGTCGACGAAGGGGTATGGAATGTTCTGGGATAATTATTCTCCGACCACTTATACAGATAATCCGCAGGAGATGTCCTTTGATTCGGAAGTGGGAGAATGTATGGACTATTATTTCATGTATGGCGGTAACGCCGATGGTGTGATAGCGCAAATACGTGACTTAACAGGGCAAGCGCCTATGTATCCGTTGTGGACATTCGGTTTCTGGCAATCGCGTGAGCGTTACAAATCACAACAGGAAACAATGGAAGTTGTAGATAAATACCGTGAACTGGGGGTTCCTTTAGACGGGATTATTCAGGACTGGCAATATTGGGGACCGAACTCTAACTGGAACTCTATGAATTTTGATAATCCGGAGTTCCCTGATCCTCAGAAGATGATCGATCATGTGAAGAAGAAAAATGCAAAGATTATGATCTCCATTTGGGCTTCATTCGGGCCGGATACGAATCCTTATAAGGACTTGGAGAAAATCAATGCCCTGTTCAACTTCAAGACATGGCCTGCAGACGGGGGAGTGAAAGCTTATGATGCTTATAATGAAAAAGCACGTGATATTTATTGGGAGCATTTGAATAAAGGCCTGTTCAGTAAAGGAATTGATGCCTGGTGGACAGATTCAACTGAACCTGACCATCTGGATGTTCAGGAAAGAGATTTTGATATTCCAACAGCGATGGGAACTTATCGTAGCGTAGTAAATGCTTTCCCGTTGATGAGTAACAAGGGAGTTTATGAGCATCAGCGTGCTGTAACCTCTGATAAACGCGTGTATCTGTTGACTCGTTGTGCATTTGCCGGACAACAGCGTTATGCGGCGAATACCTGGTCGGGTGATGTTATGTGTAATTGGGAAACATTCCGTAAGCAGATTCCTACAGGCTTGAACTTCTCTCTATCGGGAATACCTTACTGGAATACGGATATAGGTGGGTTCTTTAACTGGCCTTATCATGGTGGAGCTGAAAATAAAGCCTATCATGAACTGTATACCCGCTGGTTTCAATATGGTACATTCCTGCCCATGCAGCGTTCGCATGGAAGTGGTGTGAAAAAGGAAATCTACAATCTGGGCAAAAAGGGTGACTGGGTGTATGATTCGGAAGAGAAATACATAAACCTGCGCTATGCATTGCTACCGTATCTGTATTCAACAGGATGGCAGGTGACTGATAATGCGGGTTCTTTCCTCCGTGCCTTGTTCATGGACTTCAACGAAGATCAGAAAGTACATACTATCAGTAATCAATATATGTTCGGAAAGGCATTCCTTGTGACTCCTGTAACCAGGAATATGTATGTATTCTCTGATAAGGAACAGTGGAAAGATCCGTATGAGGATTTTAGCAAGACAGGAACACAGGATGTTTATCTTCCTAAGGGAACCAAATGGTTTGACTTTTGGACGGGAGAAACATTGAATGGCGGACAGATGGTTACCAAAGAGGTGCCTATCGATATTATTCCATTGTATGTACGTGCAGGTTCCATTGTTCCTTTTGGGCCGAAAGTACAGTATTCTACAGAGAAGAAATGGAATAATCTGGAGATACGCATTTATCCCGGAGCCGATGGCGAATTTGTGCTGTATGAAGATGAAAACGATAATTATAACTATGAGAAAGGTGCTTATTCAACCATTAAATTTACTTGGGATGATGCAAACCGGACGTTGAATATCGCAGATCGGGAAGGTACTTTCCCCGGTATGTTGAAATCACGTAAGTTCAATATCGTTGTGGTGGATAAGGAGAATGGAACAGGGAGTGTTCAGTCGACGAAATTCACGAAATCGGTTTCATATGGTGGGAAGAAGAAATCGGTTAAGCTATGATTGGATTTGATTTACTGAGTTCTCAAGAATAAGTGGGGTAAAGTTATTATTGAGATTTATTAAAAAGAACACGAGGGTATATCATCCATATGATATACCCTCGTGTTCTTTTTATGGACACTTAGTGTGAACTCAGCTTCTTCCTATATACAATCACCATTATCATAATACCTATCACCATCAGGGCCAGTGCTGCATAAGCAATACCTTCTGTTACATGCAAGCTCTTCGGATCAAAGCGCATTTCAATGGTGTGTTTTCCGGCAGGTACATACATGGAGCGCAGGATATAGTCTGCACGGGCAATGTCGGCAGGTTCTCCGTCGATGGTAGCTATCCAGCCATCCGGATAATAGATTTCGGAGAATACGACTACACCATCTTTTGAATTATTTGTTTCATAAACCAGACGGTTCGGTTCGTAACTCGTCAGACGTACACTGGAAAGGCTATCTTTATGAGTGGTGGTAACACCTTTCAGAATATCTTTGAAGCGTGCATCTACTACGGCAGTTTCCGTTGGCAGTATAGTATTCAATGCATCTATTTCCTGATTTGCATTATCCACATATTCCACTTTGTCCACGAACCATGCATTGCCGTAAGCATACGGGTTCTCGATAGGCACTGTCTGTCCTTGTCCTGCAGGAAAGATAAAATACTTCGTATTCAGCATGTTCAGGACACGAAATTTGGAAGCATCCACGCTGTCCATTTCTCCGCCTGCGGTGGCAATAACCCGATAGGTAGCTTGCATTTCAGGAGAAATGTGCCGTTCGATCATCTCCTGATAACGACGCAACTTGGCAGCATGATATCCGCCTACACTTTTGTGCCAGTAGGAAGTATTATTTTCGTTGAATGCATCTCCGGAGAAATTCAGTACACGATAGTTCGGATCAGTGTCCTGCAGGATGATTTCGTCAGCTTTCGTTTTTTTGAAAGTATCAACTTGGGTAGAACGTGGAACGAATTGATCATCGTGTAGATAGCGTTTGTTGACTCCCCACATATCTGCCACGCAAAGAATGGCAATACCTGCAATAATATAGGGTTTCTTTAATCTCCCACTATAGTAAAGCCACAACAGTGCACAACCAATTACGATAATAATAAAGCTACGCAGCGCATCGGCACTAACCATTGCAGCACGCATTTCCGCCATATTAGAAAGGATGCCGGACAACTCGTTTGCAGGAATCATTTGCTGATTGACCGCATTCTGCAGCATTTGTGCTTCCTTTGCAGGGATGAAAGTCGAACTGAAAGCTCCGGGAATAATGGCTAATATTAAGGCTACACCGGCAGTAAGTGCCAAGCTGACACCTATAAATTTCATCTTCTTCTTGAGTATCTCCGGTTCATCCAGAATCTTTTTCAGCGCAAAGATAGCTAGTAGTGGAATAGTAAATTCTGCAATAACGAGAATGGACGATACGGCACGGAACTTACTATACATAGGTATATAGTCTATGAAGAAATCAGTCAGTGGCATAAAGTTCTTACCCCATGAAAGAACAATGGAGAAGAATGTAGCTCCGACTAATGCCCATTTCAATGGACCTTTAACTATAAAACAACCCAGGATGAAAAGGAAGAGTACAAAAGCACCTACATATACAGGACCTGAGGTCATCGGCTGGTCACCAAAGTATTGGGGTAATTGCTGGTATAGTCCGGAATAGGTTGGATTGGCTTTTTCCATGGCTGTCTCATTCAAGATGAGAGGTACGGAAGCACCCCCTTTAAAGTTAGGCACTAACAAGGTCCAGGTTTCACCGATACCATAACTCCATTGGGTGATGTAGTCACGGTCCAGCCCACTACTGGTTTGTTTGGCTGCATCGCCGGTTTCTACAAGCTCGCTTTTACCACGCATGGTTTCCTTGCTGTACTGGTAAGTGTGATACAGGTTCGACAGATTGACGGATACACCAATCAATGCAGCTACTACAAGCACCCCACTGGCCTTAAAGAATTGTGGCAAGGTCTTGTTACGCCATGCATCTTCAAAATAGGCTCCTGCAATGAAGAGGATGACGAACAGGAAGTAATAACTCATCTGTACGTGGTTCGACAGAATTTGCAGGGCAATGAACAATGCTGTAACGATACCTCCTGCCAGATATTTACCCCGGTATGCCAGTACGATACCTGCTATCGTGGGTGGTATATACGCCAGTGTGATAAACTTCCAGATATGTCCGGCAGATATCAGAATGAAGAAGTAGGACGAGAATGCCCACATTAATCCGCCTAACCCTGCCAGCCATGTAGGTATACCGAATGCACGCAGCAGGATGAAGAAGCCCAGCATCAGGATAAACGTCAGGTTGACATATGTGGGTAAAAACAGTCGGTATACCTTCTGCACCCATGTCAGCGGTTGGGTTGAATCGTAGCTGGGGGCTATCTGATAAGTCGGCATACCACCGAATAGGGAGTTAGTCCAGCGCGTATACTCACCAGTTTCCTGGCGATACAAGCTTGCTTCTTGTCCGGCACCTGCACCGGCAGCCGTGTCATGTTGGAAAAGAATGCGGTCTTCTATATCCGCCGGAAAGAAGTAGGCGAATGAAAGTACTGCAAACGTAAGAATGACCAGGAGGTCAGGGAGGAGCTTTTTCATAAAAACGAAGTCTTTATGAAATTGACAATTGACAATTAACAATAGACAATGGCTATGCAGGATAACAGCGCAGCTTAATTGTCAATTGTCAATTGTCAATTGTCAATTTCGTTATTTTAATAGCGATAGTGTTCTGCCTTATACGGTCCGTCTACAGTTACACCGATATAGGCAGCTTGCTCAGGAGTCAGCTTCGTCAGTTTCACACCGATTTTCTCAAGGTGCAGACGTGCTACTTCTTCATCAAGATGCTTAGGCAAGCGGTAAACGCCGGTTTCATATTTCTTGTTGAACAACTCAATCTGAGCTAATGTCTGGTTGGTGAATGAGTTACTCATAACGAATGACGGATGGCCGGTAGCACAACCCAGATTCACCAGACGACCATCGGCTAATAGAATAATGCTGTGTCCGTCGGGGAAATAATAGCGGTCTACCTGCGGCTTGATGTTAACACACTTGATACCGGGATAATGTTTAAGAGCATCCACCTGGATTTCATTGTCGAAGTGACCGATGTTGCAGACAATTGCCTGGTCCTTCATCTGAGTCATATGGTCGATGCGGATGATGTCGATATTACCTGTTGTGGTAACAAAAATATTACCTTGTGTACAGGCCTCTTCCATAGTTACTACTTCGAAACCTTCCATTGCAGCTTGCAGGGCGCAGATTGGGTCTACTTCCGTAACCAGTACACGGGCACCGTATGAACGCATGGAATGTGAACATCCCTTACCTACATCGCCATAACCGCAAACCACTACTACTTTACCGGCAATCATTACGTCCGTAGCACGTTTGATACCATCGGCCAGAGATTCACGGCAACCATAAAGATTATCGAATTTAGACTTCGTTACTGAGTCGTTCACATTGAATGCCGGGAACAGTAATTTTCCTTCTTCCTGCATTTGATACAAACGGTGTACACCTGTTGTAGTTTCTTCTGAAACGCCACGCATTTCGGCAGCTACGCGATGCCAACGGGTAGGATCTGCAGCCAATACACATTTCAGGATAGCATTCAGTTCTATTTCATCTTCCGCATGAACTTCTTTATCCAGAATAGAGGCAGTGCTTTCGGCTTCGTACCCTACGTGTATCATCATGGTAGCGTCACCGCCATCGTCAACGATTACCGTAGGACCTTTGCCGCCGGGGAAGTTCAACGCCTGAAGCGTACACCACCAGTAATCAGCCAGTGTTTCACCTTTCCAGGCAAATACGGGAACGCCACTTGCAGCGATAGCAGCAGCAGCATGGTCTTGAGTCGAATATATGTTACATGAGCACCAGCGTACTTCGGCACCCAGTGCCACGAGGGTTTCAATCAGTACCGCCGTTTGGATGGTCATATGCAGGGAACCCATAATACGAGCACCTTTCAACGGTTTTGTTTCTCCATACT
The DNA here is from genome assembly GCF_003464595.1 of Bacteroides intestinalis. Classification (GTDB taxonomy): domain Bacteria; phylum Bacteroidota; class Bacteroidia; order Bacteroidales; family Bacteroidaceae; genus Bacteroides; species Bacteroides intestinalis_A. The sequence goes on along the minus strand of NZ_QRZF01000007.1, from coordinate 271,416 downwards.
TTTCGCGAAGAGCCATAAGGCCGGGCATTTCTTGTTCTGCCAGATCGATTTCCTTGCGACCGAAGTCGGCAAGCGTAATGTCTGCCACCTTGTAGGGCAGAGTAGAGAATAATTCTTTAGACATATTAATCAATGATTTAAAATAAAAAGTGATGCAAAGATAGAACATTCTGATTAGTAGGGCAAAAGCTATTGGTTTTTTTTAAATAAAAGCTCGCAATATATGTTGATATAATTGAAAAGAATAGTATATTTGCTTCCCGAAAATAACACTCAGCAACATATCTACCTTGAAATGAGGGACTATAAGGATAAAACAAGAGAAGAACTACTGGAGATAATCCGGAATTTGGAAGAACAACTGGAAAGTCGTTCTTTTCCGGACCCTCCATGCCAGAATGAAGAATCGGATCGTTTCCGTAAGCAGTATGGTAGAGAAATCCTGGAAGCTATTCCGGATATGTTAACTGTTTTTGATTATAATCTGGATTACATAGAACTACTTTCTTCTCCTGATACCAATCATGTGGAAGGTTTGTCTGGTGAAGATAAGTCTCATCCCAATCTGAAAGATATAGTGCCGGAATCAGAATACCGCAAAATCCGTGCGAATATGGAGAAAGTGGTGCGTACCGGTTGTCCCAGTATAGGCGAACATTCATTGCAGTTTGAAGGGGAGACGCATCATTATGAAAATCTGGTATGTCCTTTGGGAGATAAATATTTGTTGTGCATGTGCCGGGATGTGACGAGCCGGGTAAATGCGCAGCGTGAACTGGCTGCTGCCCGTGTGAAAGCCGAAGAGTCCGACCGGTTGAAGTCTGCATTTCTTGCCAATATGAGTCATGAAATTCGTACGCCGCTGAATGCGATTGTTGGATTTTCAAGATTGGTTATTGATCCGGGGCACGAAGGAGACAAAGAGGATTATTGTAATATTATCGAGAAGAATTCGGAACTGTTGTTGTGCCTGTTCAATGATATTCTGGATTTGTCTGAAATGGAATCAGGTACTTTGCAATTTATCCGCGAGAAGGTCAGTCTTTATCATGCTTGTGTTGAAGAATATGAGAGTCACCGGTTGAAAGTGAGCGAAGGTGTGACATTGATACTGGATGATGTGGATGAAAAGCTGTGTGTGATGGGAGACAGGATGCGTATTATGCAGGTTTTAATGAATCTGTTGAGTAATGCTGCTAAATTTACTCCTACCGGGGAAATACATTTCGGCTATCAGTTGCGGGGTAATATTGTACAATTCTATGTGAAAGATACAGGTATCGGTATTCCTGCTAACCGGGTGGCGAAGATTTTTGAACGCTTCGGTAAAATTAATAACTTTGCACAAGGCACCGGGTTAGGGCTGACTGTTTCACGTATGTTGGTGGAACGAATGGGTGGACGCATTTGGGTGCGTTCCGGTGAGGGAATAGGAACAACGTTCTTTTTTACACTACCGTTGGGGTAATTGAAAACTACGAAATTAAGTATAAGAAAACAGGCTGCAACATAATCGTGCAGCCTGTTTCGTTTTAATTCTTTAGATTATCTCAATTCCTTGTTCTTTGCAAAGTTGTAATCCTACATCTTTCAATTTGAACTTCTGTATCTTACCACTTCCCGTCATTGGGAATTCGTCAATGAAGAATACATATTTCGGTATCTTGTAACGCGAGATCTTGCCTGTGCAGAAGTCGCGTACATCCGATTCATGTATATCTGCCCCTTCTTTCAGGATGATGAAAGCGCCTACTTCCTCACCGTATTTCTTCGATGGAATGCCGGCAACTTGTACGTCCTTCACACCTTCCAGTTTATAGAGGAATTCTTCTATTTCACGCGGGTAGATATTCTCACCACCACGAATAATCATATCTTTGATACGTCCTGTGATGCGGTAGTTACCATCTTCATCTTTTACTCCGAGGTCTCCGGAATGGAGGAAGCCGTTCTTATCGATGACTTCGGCCGTAGCTTGCGGATTCTTGTAGTACCCCTTCATGTTGTTATATCCCCGGTTACACATTTCACCTTGTACACCTACCGGGCATTCTTCTCCGGTCTCAGGATCGATAACCATGACTTCTGTATGTTCAAAATCATGCCCTACGGTATTGCAACGTACATCGAACGGATCGTCAATACGTGAGGCAGTCATACCGGGGGACGTTTCTGTCAGACCGTATACACTGGTCACCTTCATGTACATTTTCTCTTCTACCTGTTTCATTAATTCTACGGGACAAAGAGAACCGGCCATAATACCTGTGCGCAGGCTGGACATGTCGAACATGTCGAACATTGGATGATGCAGCTCGGCAATAAACATGGTGGGCACACCGTACAGAGCTGTACAGCGTTCCTTATGTATGGAGGCAAGCACCACCAGTGGATTGAAGCGCTCTACCATGACTTCCGTGCAGCCATGAGTCAGACAGTTCATTGTGGCAAGCACTACACCGAAACAGTGGAACAGAGGTACGCAGACACATAGTTTGTCATCGGCTGTGAACTTCATGTGTTCTCCTGTCAGATAACCATTGTTGGCAATGTTATAGTGGGTGAGCATGACTCCTTTCGGAAAACCGGTGGTACCTGATGTATATTGCATATTTACCACATCGTGGCAGGTTACCTGACTTTTCAGATTATTCAGACGTTCGTCTTCTACATTGTTACCCAGCAACAAGATTTCAGAGGTATTATACATACCGCGATGCTTCTCCTGACCTACGTAGACGACGTTGCGCATATGTGGAAAACGTTTGCTTTTCAGGTGTCCGCGTTCGCAGTTTTTCAATTCCGGCAGCATGGTATATGTCATTTGCACGAAGTCGCTGTCCTTTTCACCGTTCACGATGCAGAGGGTATGCATGTCTGAATTTTCGCACAAGTATTCCAGTTCAGCTTGTTTATAATTGGTGTTTACGGTTACATAAACGGCACCGATTTTGGCACAGGCATATAGTAATGTAAGCCAGTCGGGGACGTTGGCAGCCCATATACCTACATGGGTTCCGCGTTCTACACCAATGGAAATAAGTCCTTTTGCCATGTCGTCTACCCGGCGGTTGAACTGGCTCCAGGTGAAGCGCAGGTTACGGTCGGAATAAACTATATATTCTTTGTCGGGCGTAGTTTCTGCCCAGTGCTCCAGCCATTGGCCGAGCGTTCTTTCGTATAACATGAAAAATAGTGATTAGGTGTTTAGTGATAAGTGATTAATACTGGGATGATTAGTGTCAGGTTAGTGATAGGCATTGTGCTTATCACTAACCACTAATTGTTTATCACTAAATGGGTGTATAGATTACCGCAAGAATTTTTGCCGCTTTGCCTTCGTAAGCATGTACGTGGTGAGGAACGATAGAATCATAATAAATGCTGTCCCCTTCTTCGAGCAGGTATGTATTCTTGCCGTAGCTGATTTCCATGATACCTTCCATGACCATGATAAATTCTTCTCCTTCGTGTGAAGAAAGTACGAAGTCACTGTCTTCCGTGGCAGCCACGTCAATGATGAACGGTTCCATATGACGGTCGGCCTTTGCTTTGGACAGGGAATGGTATTCCATGTGCTTGCGGCTTTGGATAGCGTTGTTGGAGAAGCTGATGGTGTCTTTGGCTTCCGTCTTGCGGCAGATAGCCGGACCGGTTTCATCCTGATCGTCAAGGAAAGTCCCCAGTCGCACACCCAGAACACGTGCTATTTTGATAAGTGGAGCCAGTGATGGCAAGTCGATGTTTTTCTCGATGCGTTCAATCTGTTCCACGGCTAACCCGGAACGTTCGGCCAGCTGTTCGATGCTGATTGACTGGCTTTCACGGAGTGACTTAATCTTTTCTCCGACAATCTTGCTTGTATCCATAATTGATAATGTTTTTCGCCTATTAGGTTATAAATTGTATTGTTAAACTGCAAAAATAAAACAAACTTTTACTTGTTGCAACAATCCGTGCGGAAAAAAAGAAGCTTTTATTGATTTTATCAGTTTACGATTCTACTGATTTCTTCTGCATTTGCTTTATTCTTCTGGAATACATTCTTGGAGTTATTCAAATTATATTTAATGGAAATCATTATATTCTGGCTATCAGGATCTAATAGTTTCAACACTTCCTGTTCAGAGAGTGAGCGCACTTCACGTCCGTTCAATATAATTAGTGGAACACCTTTTCCGATTTTTACCTTATTATCTTTTTGACATTTTGTATTTTTTATCTGCTGAGAATGCGTTATATTCGTCCGGTAACTCATAGAGACAAAAGCATTCAAATTAAAATATGCAAGAGTCAGATTCTTAGAATGGTATCGAAATACTTACATCTTATTTAGATTGAAATGTCCTTTGAAATGTGTACTTATAGGTGCGGAACCTGACGCAAATAAGTGCGTTGCTTGTAAGAAGCAAGTCTTTCACTCATAAGAAGCAAGTCTTTCGCCTGTAAGAAGCAGGTCTTTCACCCATAAGAAGCAACTCTTTTCTGCATAAGAAGCATAGATAAGTGAAAGAATATGCAGATATGGCGTATTCTTATTCTTTATCTATTCATTAAATATTCTGGATTGTGACTTTTAAAAAAGGCGTCTGTCGCTGAAATGATAAATATGAAATCATTTTGGAGAAAATGTTGATATATATGTGTGATTATGGCACAAGCCACTTCCATATGGGAGCGACTTTTATCTTTAATCCGTCTTGTTCGATAGTCTCTTCCTGGTCTTTACTGATAATCAAAGCTGTTTTTATCTCCATAAAACGGGACAAACTGATAAGGGCATTGATTTCTCTACCGCGTGTCTGTTCGTCGCGGAGGGCATAAGAGACTTGTATGGCGAGTCCGGCATCGGGAATCACAAAATCCACTTCTACGTTTTTGTTATAGTAAAAGAGTGCTTCTCCATATTGTTTGTAGAGCTGGATGGCTACCAGATTCTCGAGCAGCTTTGTCTCTGGTTGGAAGAGGAATAAATTGAGGATACCGTTATCATAGAAATAATGTTTCTTTGTTCCTTCTCTCTGCGGGATGGAATCATTGAAGTTGCTGAGCGAGAAGATGAGATAAGCATCGTGCAGATAGCCTAAATAGCTGGAAATGGTTTCTCGGGTCACCTTGCTACCATCTCCCTGCAAAATATTCTGTAGTCTTTTAACGGCCATCGGTTGGAGTACGCTGTCTGCCAGCTTGCGTACCAATAGGCGCAAGCTTTGCTCATTTCTTACGTTGTTTCTTATTACGATGTCCGAATAGAGTATCTTTTGATATAAAGAAGTGAGCCAGGCGCGTTTATCCGCGTAGCCGAAGCTTTCGGGCAAGCCTCCATTGTAAAAATACCCTTCAAATAAACGTACTACATCTGCTCTTACCGGAGCCAACTGCCAGTGGGCATCCAGCGTAATGTGATGATATTCCAGATATTCGGGAAAGCTGAAGGGATATACTTCCTGCATCAGGTATCTGCCGCCCAATGTAGAAGCTATTTCGCGACTAAGCATGTGGGCGTTACTGCCAGTGATGAAAACTTGCCGTTTTTCGTCTGCCAATCGGCGGGCAAAGTGTTCCCATCCTTCCACATTCTGTATTTCGTCCAGAAAGATGATAGGATCACAGGCGAACATTTCTTTGTAGCATTCTACAATTAAGTGAAGTTCTTCTTTCCGGATGTCCGTAATGCGCTCGTCTTCGAAGTTGATGAAAAGGATTTCCTGTTTATCATGTCCTTGGCGTAATAGTTGCTGTATGTGCTGGTAGAGCATGTATGTTTTGCCGGCACGGCGAATACCGACAAATACATAATTGCCATTCTTCTCAATAGATAGTTTACGGGGCAATAGTTCTACCTTACTGATGAACTCTTGTTGGTTCAGGATGATTTGTTTAATGATGTCTTTTTCCATACTTCGGCAATGCTTAGTATGCAAATATAATGATTATATTCTGTAAAGTACATCTTTTGCAGTGAATATGTCTTCTGTAAAAGACATATTTGTTATATAACATGTCTTTTATAGCCTTTGTACCTCCTTGCGCTATTTGTTGTTTATCTGTGCTCCGTTTCCATTTCGGAACCTCTTTTGCGCTTTATTTATTCAGATAGTATGCAAACAAAAAAGGGAAGCTTTTTGACGGCTTCCCTTTTTTGTTTGCTTTTGCTGCAAGTAACGGATTACTTACGCAGACCGAGCTCTTTAACGATGGCACGATATCTTGTGATGTCGCGATCCTTCAGGTAGTTCAGCAACGCACGGCGTTTTCCTACCAACATTGTCAAGGCTCTTTCAGTACTATAATCTTTTCTGTTGAGCTTAAGGTGCTCAGTCAGGTGGGAAATACGGTATGAAAACAAAGCTATCTGGGCCTCAGCTGAGCCAGTATCAGTGTTAGACTTTCCGTACTTGCCAAAGATCTCTTGCTTTTTAGCAGCGTCTAAATACATAACTTTTAATTAAATTGATATATAAATGTTCTTTTACGAGGCTGCAAAGATAGAGATAATCTTTTATACTGCAATGATATTCAATGAAATTTTTCTCTTGCTGCAACTATATCTAATGCAAAATTCGTACCTTTGCAGCCAAATATATAGGTATTGTATGCAAAATATTAGAAACATTGCAATCATTGCCCATGTTGACCATGGGAAAACGACGCTTGTCGACAAGATGCTCTTGGCGGGAAATCTGTTCCGCAGCAACCAGAGCACAGGTGAATTAATGCTGGATAACAACGACTTGGAACGTGAACGAGGGATAACGATCCTTTCTAAAAACGTTTCTATCAATTACAAAGGAACAAAAATCAATATCATTGATACTCCGGGACACAGCGACTTCGGAGGTGAGGTGGAACGTGTGCTGAACATGGCAGACGGATGTATCCTTTTGGTGGATGCTTTCGAAGGTCCGATGCCTCAGACACGTTTCGTGTTGCAGAAAGCTCTGCAGATTGGTCTGAAACCCATCGTTGTGGTGAACAAGGTAGACAAACCGAACTGTCGCCCGGAAGAGGTCTATGAAATGGTGTTCGACCTGATGTTCAGCCTGAATGCTACAGAGGATCAGTTGGACTTCCCCGTTATCTACGGTTCTGCAAAGAACAACTGGATGAGTACGGACTGGAAGACTCCTACTGATAATATCTTCGCATTGCTGGACTGTATTGTAGAGAATATACCGGCTCCCACGCAGTTGGAAGGTACTCCGCAGATGCTTGTAACTTCTCTGGATTATTCTTCTTATACCGGACGTATTGCCGTAGGTCGTGTACATCGTGGTACGCTTAAAGAAGGGATGAATGTATCTCTGGCTAAGCGTGACGGAAGTTTTGTGAAATCAAAAATCAAGGAACTGCATACATTTGAAGGTATGGGACGCGCGAAGGTATCGGAAGTTTCTTCCGGTGACATCTGTGCATTGGTAGGTATCGAAGGTTTTGAGATCGGAGATACGGTTTGTGATTTTGAAAACCCGGAAGCATTACCACCTATCGCTATTGACGAACCGACCATGAGTATGTTGTTCGCCATTAATGATTCTCCTTTCTTTGGTCGTGATGGTAAGTTCGTTACTTCGCGTCATATTCACGATCGTTTGATGAAGGAGTTGGATAAGAACCTTGCCCTGCGTGTGCGTAAGAGTGAGGAAGATGGTAAATGGGTAGTTTCCGGTCGTGGTGTACTCCATCTTTCAGTGTTGATTGAGACCATGCGCCGCGAAGGTTATGAACTTCAGGTAGGACAGCCACAGGTTATCTTCAAGGAGATTGACGGTGTGAAATGTGAGCCGATTGAAGAGTTGACTGTGAATGTGCCCGAAGAATATGCCAGCAAGATTATTGATATGGTAACCCGTCGTAAGGGTGAAATGGTGAAAATGGAGAGTGCAGGCGAACGTGTGAACTTGGAATTCAATATGCCGTCACGTGGTATCATTGGTCTGCGTACGAATGTACTGACGGCTTCTGCCGGTGAAGCTATCATGGCACACCGTTTTAAAGAATACCAACCGCATAAGGGAGATATCGAACGTCGTACCAACGGCTCCATGATTGCCATGGAAACAGGAACGGCTTTTGCTTATGCTATTGATAAATTGCAGGATCGTGGTAAGTTCTTTATTTTCCCGCAGGAAGATGTGTATGCCGGACAGGTGGTAGGTGAACACTCTCACGATAACGACTTGGTAATTAACGTTACGAAATCCAAGAAGTTGACGAATATGCGTGCTTCCGGTTCGGATGATAAAGTTCGTCTGATTCCCCCCGTACAGTTCTCTCTGGAAGAGGCTTTGGAATATATCAAGGAAGATGAGTACGTAGAGGTTACGCCAAAGGCAATGCGTATGCGTAAAGTGATTCTGGACGAGATAGAACGTAAGCGTGCGAATAAGAGCTAAAGTTGTTTGTAAATAGATAGAAAAGGAGTGCTTCACTGTAATGGTGAGCACTCCTTTTCATTTATACGTTACTTGCAGGAAATGATTAATCTATAAATTTGATCTTTTCTGCATTTCTCGGTTTAGCAGCAGGAGTTTCATCCGGATAACCGAATGCGATGCAATAGAGCAATTGATATCCTTCGGGAATATCCAGCTTCTTCAGATATTCAGCCGCTTCCGGGGTTGATGTCATGAATCGTGTCGGGCCGCCAAGGCAGCAAGAACCTATACCCATAGACCAGGCTGAAAGAATCATGTTTTCACCCAGCAGACCGCAGTCTATTTGCGACAGGTCATAAGACTGATCATTGGCAATAAACACTACTGTAGAGGCATTGCGGAACATATTCTTGAAATTAGGATCTTCCGCTGCTTTAGGATTCTGCTTTTTGTAAACTTCAGTAATACCGTTGATGAATTCCGGATTATCCACTACCCGTATTTCCCAGGATTGTTTGTTTTGTCCGTTGGGAGCATTGATACCGCAGTTCAGTATAATCTGCATGGTATCGCGGTTTACCGCTTGCGGTTTGTACTTACGAATACTGCGGCGTGACATCATATTTTCAATCACCGCATTCTCTTTACTTTCATTTGCACACGTGGCTTCATTCTCTTTTTGTACTTGCGTACCGCATCCGCAGAGCAACAACAGGCTGACACCTGCCAACATCAATTTGATACTTTTCATATTGCTTTGTTTAATATTGGTTTTCGCAAAGCTAACAAAAAAAGCGTAGTAATGAAGTAGTTACTTGGAAAAAAGAACCTTTTTTATATTAAGCCTTCCAGCTCTTTTTTCACCAACCAGTATCCGACTTGTGCTTCGGATATACCTTCAAGCAGTTGGTAAGGACATATGAATTGATCATTCTCAATTCTTGAATCCATATAATAGAAACAGCATGTATTATCTTTTTCGAAATGTTTGGCATATTCCAGAATGTGAGTCGATATAAGGAAGGAACAATGCGGATATTTTCTGAGTAATTCATTTACAGCAATAGAGGCTTCAAAAGCATCCTGTGCATTTGTTCCGCGGAACATTTCATCCAGTATTATCAGGCATCGTTTACCGGATTTCGCTTTTTGGAGTACTTCTTTGATCCGCAGAATCTCCGCCATAAAATGACTCCTGCCATCGCGCAGGGAGTCCGGAAGATTGATGGAGGTATAGATTCCATCAAATACAGGGCAGGTCATTGAACGGGCGGGAACCGGCAATCCGCAGTGTGCCAGCCACACGGCGATGGTAATGGCTTTGAGGGTTGTTGATTTACCGGCCATGTTGGAACCTGTAAGAATACATATATTACCGTTCGTCATCTTCCAGTCATTATTCCGCCCTCCTTTAGTAAATGGATGTACAAAGCCGTTGATGGACAAATCCATTGTTTTCGTCATCTCCGGGCGGCAGCAGAAACCTTTGCTGGCTGCTATGCGGTGTGCAGTACGGCATACATCCAGTATATAAATATGGGACAGCAGACCTCTGATCAGCTCTAAGTGGATACAACGGAACAGATAATCGTATTTATCAATGATATAGCTGGAAGGGGATATCTCTTTATCTTTATAGAGTTCAATAACTTCTTTCAACTCGCTGCTATAGATAGTGTATTGAATGCTCTGTGCCAGTTCTTTCAGAAGTAAAGGGGCATTTTCCGGGAGATTTGTTCGTAATGATTCCAGTTGATTTAATAATCGGATAGTCAAAGTAACACCTCGTTTAATGACATAGCGTTGAGCATCGTGTCTTAATAAACGGTCGAATGCTGAAGTTAGCGAAACTAAAATATTAGGTCTTCTGATCTGATCGCGGTATTCCAGATAATATTCGATGAAGTCGAGTTCTTCTTCATCCAGGGGGAGCTCGGGCAATTCCTGCCAGGCAATTGCTTCTTGCCTCTTTTGTATGGCGGATATGTCATTTAGGGGAGAGGTAATCCAATCTAACATCAGACGTTTTCCGTTCTTGGTCTCTGTTGCAGAAAATAAGGAGTAGAGAGGATACTCGTCGTATATTCCTTCTACAATGCTAAGATCAGCCTGCGTTTGCTTGTCGGTATCCAGATAAGTCATATTCCCAATATTATGGTGTTGCGCAAAATTAGGAAAATAATCATGAAGAACAAATGAAACGGATAAAAACAAAAAAGCGGCTCTTGATTGTCAAGAGCCGCTTTCGTATATATATCTAAACTGGTTTTATTCAGATTAGAGCTTCGGACCAGCAGCAACCAGTGCTTTACCAGCTTCGTTACCTGTGAACTTAGCAAAGTTCTTGATGAAACGACCAGCCAGGTCTTTTGCTTTTTCTTCCCACTGACAAGCACACTCATAAGTGTCACGAGGATCAAGGATCTTCGGATCAACATTCGGCAATGCAGTCGGAACAACGAAATCGAAGAAAGGAATAACCTTAGTAGGAGCCTTGTCGATAGAACCGTCAAGGATAGCATCGATGATACCACGAGTATCTTTGATAGAGATACGTTTGCCGCTACCGTTCCAGCCAGTGTTTACCAAGTATGCCTTAGCACCAACCTTATTCATCTTCTTAACCAATTCTTCTGCATATTTAGTCGGGTGCAATGACAAGAAAGCAGCGCCGAAACAAGCAGAGAATGTCGGAGTCGGTTCAGTGATACCACGTTCTGTACCAGCCAATTTGGCAGTGAAGCCAGACAGGAAGTAGTACTGAGCTTGTTCCGGGTTCAGGATAGATACCGGAGGCAATACACCGAAAGCATCAGCTGACAGGAAGATTACTTGGTGAGCGTGAGGACCTTTAGATACCGGCTTAACGATATTTTCGATGTGGTAGATAGGATAAGAAACGCGAGTATTTTCTGTAACGCTCTTATCAGTGAAGTCAATCTTACCATCAGCAGCAACAGTTACGTTCTCTAACAGAGCGTCACGTTTGATAGCGTTGTAAATATCGGGTTCGCTTTCTTTATCCAAGTTGATAACCTTAGCATAGCAACCACCTTCGTAGTTGAATACACCTTCGTCATCCCATCCGTGTTCGTCATCACCGATCAACAGACGTTTCGGGTCAGTAGACAAAGTTGTCTTACCTGTACCAGACAGACCGAAGAAGATAGCAGAGTCAGTACCTTCCATGTTAGTGTTGGCAGAACAGTGCATAGAAGCGATACCACGCAACGGATTCAGATAGTTCATGATAGAGAACATACCTTTCTTCATTTCACCACCATACCAAGTATTCAGGATAACTTGTTCGTTAGTCTTCAGGTTGAATACAGTAGCTGTTTCAGAGTTCAGACCCAGTTCCTTGTAGTTGTCAACCTTAGCTTTAGAAGCGTTGAAAGATACGAAGTCAGGTTCACCGTAGTTAGCAAGTTCTTCAGCTGTCGGGCGGATGAACATGTTAGTTACGAAGTGAGCTTGCCAAGCAACTTCCATAATGAAACGTACTTTCAGGCGAGTAGCAGGGTTAGCACCGCAGAAAGTATCAACAACGAACAGACGTTTACCGCTTAATTCTTTTACAGCCTTAGCTTTCAAGTCAGCCCAAGCTTCTTCAGAGCAAGGCTTGTTGTCGTTTTTGTATTCGTCAGAAGTCCACCATACAGTGTTTTCGCTAGCTTCATTCTTAACGAAGAATTTATCTTTAGGAGAACGACCGGTATAAATACCTGTCATAACATTTACAGCACCCAGTTCAGTTACCTGACCTTTTTCAAAACCTTCCAAACCTGGTTTGGTTTCTTCTGCGAACAGTACATCATAAGACGGATTGTGGATAATTTCCTTCACGTCTTTGATACCGTACTTGCTTAAATCTAAATTTGCCATTTCTTTTAATGATTTAAAATTTTGGTATTTGGTTTATTAATCTCTCGCTAATATCTTTTTACCTTAATTGCAAGGGGAAATTGATATGAATCAGGGTATATTCAAACAGCCCCTTGTTTTTCGCGTACAAAAGTAGTATTTTCTTTCGAAACAAACACCTGATTAGAGAAATTTTTCTTTAATGAGAAGTCTTTTATAACTCCATAACAATATCTGCAAACTGAATGTTGCAAATTGCGCAAGAAATCGTTTACTTTGCGCATATAAATTCAAATCACATCATGAAAATAATCAATTTTGCCGAGACAAACTCCATCCTGAACCAGTATGTTGCCGAGATCCGGGATGTACAAGTACAAAGTGACCGCCTTCGCTTCCGCCGAAACATTGAACGCATCGGGGAAATTATGGCGTATGAAATGAGTAAGGACTTTGCTTATTCTCTGAAGAATATCCAGACTCCCTTGGGGATAGCACCTGCACAAACCCCGGATAATCAGCTGGTATTAAGTACCATTCTGCGTGCCGGATTACCTTTTCATCAAGGTTTTCTGAGCTATTTTGATGGTGCGGAAAATGCATTTGTTTCTGCTTACCGAAAGTATAAGGATACGCTGAAGTTTGATATTCATATTGAGTACATCGCTTCACCACGTATCGACGGAAAAACACTGATTATTACGGATCCTATGTTGGCAACAGGTAGTAGCATGGAACTGAGCTATCAGGCTATGCTGACGAAAGGGCATCCGTCGGAGATACATGTTGCTTCCATTATTGCCAGCCGTCAGGCGGTAGAACACATTGCTGAAACATTTCCTGAAGACAAGACTACAATCTGGTGTGCTGCTATCGACCCGGAGATAAACGAGCATTCATATATTGTTCCGGGGTTAGGGGATGCAGGAGATTTGGCATTCGGCGAAAAAGAATAGATATTATCAAGCTGCTTACTGCCAATCTTCAGAAATTGGTGGTAAGCAGAATGGATAAAACAACTAAAATCGAAATTAGATATCCCGCAGATAGTTTTCCAATGTAACATCTTGTCCGAGTTGCATCTTCTTACGGATTCTGTATCGACCTGTATTTATTGTTTCAGGTAAAACGGAAAGCATCTGTGCAATTTGTTTTGTTTCCATACCGGTGCGTACATATGCACATAAGCGTAGTTCATTTTCCGATAAATTGGGATGAATGGAACATAATTTCTTAAAGAAATCGGGATGTACTTCTTCAAAATGATGTTTGAAAAACATCCATTCGTCTTCTGTATCCAAGTGTGATTTAATTTGTTGTTTTAGCGTTCTTCCTCCTGGCGTAGACAGTTCTTTATTACTTTCCAGTTCCTCTATTTGCTTTAATAAACCTTTTAGGACCCGATTTTTTTCAATAGAGATCATGGAGTTGGACGTCAATTCCCTATTTTTGAGATCTAACTCCAGGTGATATTTTTCATTTTGTAATTGTTGGCGCTGAAGGCGTTCGTTTAGTTCGCGATTTTCTGCTTCTTTCAGTTGCTTAGCAATCTTTTCTTTCTTTCGTGACAACCAGAATATATAACCAATAATGCAGCAAATCATTAAACCTATTAAGAAGCTGGCTATAGTTAATCTTTTATGGAGTTCGATACGCTCGGAAGCTTCATGCAATTCATTCTCATATTGCTCGATTGCCATTTTCATTTCATACTGATTGATTTCATTTGATTTGGCATACCCGGTTGTTTCTTCTTTATATTGCAAATACTGTTTTAGGTACTGATAAGCACTGTCGGGTAAGTTTTTCCTATCATATATTTCCGCAAGGCCATATAAAGTGTGAATGGCTGAAAAGGCATCCTTGTTGGCCTCGGCAGAATGGCGTGCTTTTTGAAAATAAAAAAGAGCAGAATCTTTCTCATTCTTATAAATGTATAATGCTCCCATATTAATGAGAGTATAAGTTTGTGATGTCTTATTTGTGATTTTTTGAGCGGTCTTATATGCTTCGCGCGCGTACTTTTCTTTATCAGGCAGAGTTTGCGAAACAAAATAGAGTGAGGTCAGCACATCGGTTCTGAAAGGAAGGTCTTCTTGCGCTATTCTCTCATCAAGTAAAGCAGTCAATATCTCTATGCCCTTTTGTGGGTGTCCAAGATGATATTGACTAATTCCTATATTGTGTCGATTCTTAATTTCATCATCAATGAATCCACCTTTTTTGAATATTTCGTCGGCTTGCAGATAATATTTATATCCTTCTTGGTATTCTCCGATTCTTCTCATAATCGAACCTATATTGACATATGTATAACCAAGACTATATAAATCATTTATGGATTTAAAGTAATTTTCTTGTCTCTTAAATGTGCGATAAGCTTGTGGGTATTTGTTATGTTTTGCCAAAAGCATTCCTTTAACGAAGAAAATACGGGCATGATCATAAGTGTAATTAACGGAATCTACTTTTTCTAATGCTTCTTCTATAAGGGTTTCTGTTTCTTCCGTATTTGTTTCAAATTTCAGCCAGGCATCCCAATATAAGGCACGCGCTTGCAGGTTTCTATTGTTTTTTAGATTTGCTATCTGGTACATGCGTGTGACAAGTGGATAAAACTGCATTCGTTCATTATTCTTATAGTCCACCAGTTCGAGTTGCTTTCCTAAAGAGTCAAAAGAAGCATCGATAGGTTTCCATCGATATGAATTACTTCCTAAAACAGATTGTTGTAATAAGAATATACATAAATATATTAAAAACGCATTTTTCATGCTACAAAGATAACAAAAAAGGGTTTTGTACATCATTTGTCTATTCGGTTTTTTTCGATGAAATGGGGGCTTCCATTAATTTTGCCTATTATTGTTTAACGATCTCAAAGGAGTATCCTCTCTTTGGGAATAAAATGATTGCTTATGGGAAATATTACTTTTAAAATGTTTTTTCTGCTGACTGCATTGTTGGGTTACAACTTTGCTATGGCGCAGACGGGGGCTCCTCATACTCTAAGAGGAGAAAGTCAGGTTGCAAGTGTATCATTGAATTGGAAAAGTCCGGCTGAGGCTAAAACAATGCAATGGCATAATGATACACCTTATAACGGTGTGAGTGGAGTAAGTTTGAATGGGGAGATTCCTGTTCTTTATATTGCTAACCGTTTTGATAAGAACGATCTTAAAGAATATAAAGGTTCAGTCATTGATGCTATCTCATTTTGCAATTACAGTGCAGTGCTTGAGGTTAGCCTTTTACTGTATGAGAATGATAAAGTGGTACGTGAACAGAAGGTGAATCTTGAAAATCTGGAACTGAAGAAAATGCAGACTATCAAGTTGGATGAACCTTATACAGTGCGTGACGATGTAGAATTGACTGTAGCAGCTAAATTTGTTCATGGTACGAATATTACTTTTGTTGGCATTATGGATCGCGTACCAGGTGTTACGGGCAAGGGTGACTTATATTCGTATGATGGAAAGAATTGGAAAAACGTGGTGAAAGGTAATTTCCTGGTATCTGCTCATATTGATATACCTACTGCAGGAGAACCTGACGGATATAATGTATATCGTGGCGATACTAAAGTAAATACAGCTTTGCTGACGGAAAAAGCTGCCTTGTTGAAGGACGAACCTAAGGGCACTTATGATTACTGTGTGTCGGCTGTTTATGGTGAAAAGGAAGAAAAGTCATTCCCTTTATCATTGACTAATACTCCTGTAGAGGATGCCCGTCCGATTGCAGTAGATGTAAGAACTGTCGTTAATGGCTTGAATGCGACATTGAATTGGAAATCTCCGATTCTTGCTGATAAAACATTGACTTGGAGTAATGGGGAAAAAGGTAAGGCCATGGGAGGAACTTCCGGTACAGTGCGTAAAATATGGGCAGTGAATGCATTCTCCAGCGATGAATTGGCTTCTTATGCTGATCATAAAATTACAGCTATTAATGTTATGCTGAATTCCGCAGTAACGGAAATGCGTTTGGTAATTCTTGAGAATAGTAAAATTGTATATTCTCAGCAGGTACCAGCTGAAGAAATTGCTGCATTGGAAGTGCATAAATGGGCTAAAATAGCTTTAACAACTCCGTACGTTATTGATCCGAGTGCAGAATTGTCTTATGGTTATTATGTGGTGCATGCAGCAGACCTTTTCCCTGGGTTGTTGGATAGTGGACCGGCTATTTCGGGTGCATGTTTTATTTCAACTTCTACGGCAAAACCTGATTTTGATACCACAGTTCCCAGTTGGACTAATATTGAGGCAGCAGCTAATGCAAACTGGATGTTAAGTGCTGATGTGGAAGCTCAGAGTGAGATTAAAACTCCGGTAGTGAAAGGCTATACCGTATATCGTGATGGCGTGGAAGTAAAATCCGGAATAACAGGTTTAACTTATACGGAAGAATTAGCTCCAGGTACATATACTTATACAATTGTGGCAAATTATGTAGATGGCCTTTCTTCAAAAGCCTCTGCTTCTGCTACAGCTATAGTTGAATTGCCGGCTGAATATGTACGTCCTACCTTTACCGAAACTGATTTCGATAAAGGAAAGTTATCTTTGAAATGGGATGTATATACGGATTTGCCTATGGAATTGAAACATTATGGTGAACCCAAATATAAATGGGGTATGACTAATGATGGAAAAGATGTGGATCTTTATGTCGGAGCACAATTTACCAAAGAAGAGTTGGCTCTTTATGCAGATTATGAGATAACAGGTGTTAATCTGTACTTAACGGATGATGTTAAGGAACTGAAAGTTGTGTTATGTTCTGCCGATAAGAAGATCTTAGCTTCTAAGACCGCTGCTTCTATCAAAACAGGTGAAATGTTTAGTGTTGCATTCGATGAGCCGGTAGCAGTACCTGTAGGAAGTTCTATCTATGTAGGATACTTTGCTCTGTTTGCTGATGGAAAAGAACCTATTGCTGCTGATGCCGGTCCACGTGTAACGGGAGGTGATATGCTTAGTTTGGATGGAACAACTTGGGTTGCTTACAGCCGGATCGATGCAGAATTTAATAGTAACTTTGTAGTAGGAGCACAGGTACGTTTGAAAGGTTCACAAAAGGCTGCTACAACTACACTTAGAAAGACAACACCTGTTAATAATCAAATGGTTCCGCTCGAAAGTATGTCAGGCAGATCATTCTCTGACTTGAAATCGGCAACAGCCTTTGGAGTAAATGGTGTTGTTGCAACTCGTGCAGCTGATAGTAAGCCTGCTGTAAAGAACTTCCGCGTTTATTGCAATGGTTCATTGGCTACTGAAACAGAAAATCCGGAATATACTGCAACGTTGAACTACGGAAATTATGAATATGCTGTATCTGCTGTTTATACAAACGGATGGGAATCTGCTCTTTCTGATACTTATACTGTTGAATACAAGCAACCTAATCTTGCACCTGCTCCTTACGGTTTGAGCGGTACATTGGAAAATAAGAATCTGACTTTGACATGGCAATCGCCTGAAGCTGCTAATGAAATGAACTATCAGGATAAGACATCCGGTAGTAAAGCAGTTGGTTTAACCAGAAGTAGTGGTGTATATGGATACTTTGTAATAGCTTATGATGCTGACGATCTGGCTGATCAGGTAGGTAAATATATTACTCACATTAAATATAGTCTGAGCGATGTCTATTTGCAGACTTCTGCCATAGCTGTCTTCTATGATCGTAACTTAGTTTATGAACAAGAAGTTGATGTAAAGACTCTGGTAGCAGGAGAAAATGTTGTTCGTTTGGATAAACCGGTAGTAATTCCAGCTGGTCATGAAGTTTGTGTAGGGTATTATGTTAGCCACATCAATGGAGTGAAGCCTAATATGACAGATGAAGGACCGGCAGTAGATGGAAAAGGTAATCTGATTACTACCGATGGAACTACTTGGAGAACATTGAAATCTATGAATAAAGATTTGGATTACAACTGGCGAATTTCCGCAGTTCTGCAAGATGCCGATAAGCAAGCTGTTACCCGTGCAGAGGAACCTGCTACTACTTATAATCTTTACATTGACGGTACACTCCTGAAAGAAGGTATTCAAGCTACTAATTATACGGTAGAGAGTGCAGCAGATGGCTCATATACAGTAACTGCGGTAGTTGGCGGTGTAGAAACGGCTGCATCTAATGCTGTAATTGTAGGTGTACCGACAGGTATTGATAAAGTTGAAGATGGCAATGCGAAAGCATATTATGATAGCCAACTCCAGAAAGTTGTATTACCAGAAGTGGGAACTGCTTATATTTATTCTGTTAGTGGTACTCTGATAAAGCAAGTTATGAATGTTGAGTTTGTAGATATGTCGGACTTGCCGGCGGGAGTATATGTTGTACGAGGTGTACTTACCAGTGGAGAACAAATGATTAAAGTCCTTAAATAAGAATGTTAATAGATTGACAATGGAGGTTGAATAAGTCATCCTCTCCAGCGATTAAAAGTTCTCTCTGCCCTTTGGGGTATGAGGGAACTTTTTCTGTTATACGTTAGGAGAGAACTTTAATCATTTTTTCCGTAATTGCGTTTTATAATGGTGGCCTGAAAGGCTTTTTTGCTGGAGAGGAGCAGGTCTTCATCATCAAAGGCACGAAGGCTGTACCAAAAAAGAAAATCTCCCGTACCACCCAGAATGCCAAATAATCCCAAAAAGAATATGTTGGCTTCTCCTGTACAGAACCCATGGATTGCAGGCATCACTCCCAATAGGATGCCTGGTAATAATAAGGATACCCGATAGAACTTCAATGGAATAGGACGAGTCAGAGAAAATCCTACTCCAGTCCAGTCAAAATGCCAGTGTAGGAGCTTTTTGTCCTTTCCGCTAAACCAGTAAAGAATCCCTGCCTGGATTAGTATATAAAACACGAGGAGTAAAAATATGCAAAGCATAACTTGGGGACTACTGATTCCTTTTACAGCGGTACCCAATAAACGACCGGCACTATAGGATGAAGGTTCATCCCATACATAAACAAACAGATAGCTGCCTGTCAGGAACAGAATGAAGAAAAACAGAAATCCTTTTATGTTGATGGACTTTGCCGTGAGTTTCACTTCCACTCCATCCGGGCGGTTGAATGGTTCCTTATTTGCTTCTTTCTTTTCCATAATTCCTTTTTACTGATTTCTACGCTGCAAAGATAACAAGAGTATGAAATTAATTTAGGTTATCAGAATGTTATCTTTATGTTAAGATGAAAAGAAAAGTTTATCTATATTTGCCTGAAATATAGAATACTTGATGAAAAAGTCGTATTATATACTCCTTACAATAACTGCAACTGCCGCTGTTCTGTACTTACTTGGAAATTGGGTGGGACGAAGTTTCGGGCTGAACCGACAGCAAGTGATACGTAATATTCACGAAGCTTACGGCCGTGCGGCGGATGCATTTGAAGCCGGACAAACTAAGGATCTGGCTGCCTTTTTCCGTCATGAACTGGATGAAGTGAATTTGAAGCGGATCAAGTTCCGTTTGGATACGGTATCTTTACACAGCGATTCCATCGTATTGCAACAGGATTTACGGTATTTTTCTGATTATCGGAAGTTATTGGAACAGCACTATACTTTCGTGTGCCCTGTGAATGATACTCAGGGAGTACATGCTTATATCCAGAATCTTCGTGCGGGGTTCATCGGCAAGCTGCTTTATATATTCTTCGGAACGATAGTGGCTTTAGGACTTCTATTATTTGCCATACGTAAGCAGGTGGATATTATTCGTCGGCAAGACGAACTGGCACGAATGCGTGAAGATTTCTCTTATGCTATGGTTCACGACATGAAGAATCCGATCAGTTCCATCCTGATTGGCCTCAAAGTGCTTCGTAGTGGAAAAGTAGATGATAAACCTGAGAAGAAAGAAAAACATTTCGACATACTGGAGGCGGAGGCTCAGCATTTGCTTGCGCTGGCCAATAAAGTACTGACTATCTCTAAGTTGGAACATGGACAATTATTGCTGGACAAGAACTGGATTCAACTTCATCCTATGGTGGATGAACTGGTACACACGTTCACTGCTAAGGCAGAAAAGCCTACTATATTTCAGGTGGATTTACAGGAAGAGGGAGTCTGTGCTGATGAAGAATATCTGAAAGAGGCTTTAAGTAACCTGATAGACAATGCTGTGAAATACTCTAAGGATACGATAGATATACAGATTACTTCCTGCCTTTCCGGGCAGTATACTCAGATCAAGGTGCGGGATAATGGAATCGGTATTCCGCTTGCGGCTCAACGGATTGTATTTGATAAGTTTGAACGCGTAATTACCCGGAATGAGGATGCGAAGAAGAAAGTATCCGGCTTCGGCTTGGGGCTGAACTATGTGATGAATGTGGCCCGTGAACATGGAGGATACGTCAGTGTGGAGAGTGTGGAAGGAAAATATAGCGAATTTACGGTTTCTTTGCCATTGCCGGTGGAGAACGAGGAATGAGCGTGGCCTGACCTGTCCGCTTTTCGACAGGCAAGCCGGACCACGTCTTTTTAATTGTTATTCTACGGGAGGCACATCCAGAATGCTGCCATATCGATGGTATTCGAAGGAGATGCTTTGCTCTTTAATATAATGTATCAACTCTACACGTCCGTTTTTCACAGGTTTTGCCGTGGTAATGTATTTGTTTCTACGGGCTGCCTCTTCATACATTTCCATCGGAATATCAGCGCCACAAGTGCGGATGCGTTCATAGCTCCTCATTGTTTTGAGGAATTCATCCAATGTTTCTTTCTTTAGTGTACAGCCGGTAGATGATAATGCAGTCGTGCGATCATCATTCGGGTCAAAGCTGATAGTCAGTGGTGTGTGACAGAGCTTTGCGGCAAGTGCAATCATTTCCGCTTCTTCGTTACTATCTCCCGGGAAAAGGCGGAGCGCCATATTCTTTAATGGCAGATAACGGAATGCATTCTGTTCGCCATATAACTTATTGATATCCCGTGCATGCGCAAATTCTTCTTCATAAGCATGAGGATAACTTTGCTTATAATCCGTATTACTTTCCGGTTTGTCGGTAATCTTCACAAGGCAGGCGCAATAGTTCGGTCCGCCTGCTTTTACACCACCACCGAAAGCAGACAGTTTCATCCCACCGAAAGGTTGGCGGTTGACAATAGCACCTGTGATACCACGATTGATATAAAGATTACCTGCCAGAATGGAGTCCTTCCAGAGTTTTTGTTCGTTTTCATCCAGGCTTTGCAGACCGGAAGTCAAACCGTAGTCCAGGCTGTTCACCAACTCTATTCCCTGTTGAAGATTGTCAATACAAGCCACACTTAACATGGGACCGAACAATTCTGTGCGGAATGAATAACTGCCCGGTTTTACTCCCCACTTCACGGTAGGGGCGAGGATGTATTGCTTCTCGTCGATAAACTTAGGTGGAACCAGCCAGGACTCGCCGGGTTCCAGTGTAAGGGCTTGCAATAACTTGTCGTTCCGGTTGGTAATCATGGGGCCTACTACGTTACCGGCTTCCCATACACTGCCTACTTTCATACTGGTGGCGGCATCCTTCAGCTTATCCTGGAAGTTCTTGTCTTCGTATACAGAGCGTTCTACAAGCAGTAGGGAACATGCTGAGCACTTTTGTCCGGCATTTCCGAAAGCAGAAGCAACGATATTCATAATGGCATGATCACGGTCGCCCGAGGCTGTAAGGATAATAGCATTTTTTCCACCGGTTTCGGCAGAAAGTGGGGTAGACGGGTTGGTACGTGCAATGCTTTGGGCTGTATCCGTACCACCTGTCAGGATGATATGCTTGATAGCCGAAGCAGTGGTCAGTTCTTTCAGTGCTTCACGGTCGGTTATAATGACTTGCAATGCTTCTTTGGGCACTCCTGCATCCCAGAAAGCCTTGGCAAATAGCCATGCTACGGGAGCGGCTACTGTTGCGGGTTTCAGTATCACGGTATTGCCACCGGCCAATCCGGCTACAATGCCGCCGATAGGAATGGCACATGGGAAGTTCCACGGCGAAATGACGAGGATTGTTCCTTTGGAGGTAATGTCCACATCATGTAGTGCGGCGAACTTTTTCATTGTTGTGGTATAGAAGCGGGCGTAGTCGATACCTTCGGATACCTCTACATCTCCTTCTACCACTGTTTTACCTGTTACAGCACACATGCTGCCTATCAGGTCTCCGCGCATATCACCCAGGCGATTGGCTGCTTCGAACATGATTCTATGACGTTCCTCTAAGGTCGTGTTCCGCCAGCCTGCGGGATCTTTCTCTGCAATGCCGATGATTTGCTTTATTTGTTCCGTATTGGCTTGCGACATTTCGCAAATACATACTTCATCATTCTGGCAGCGGTCCATGTACTTATGGCGTTTTTCACAGATGATGTCTTCGGTTCCTATTTGCAGAGGAATGATTTCCGGAGTATCGGCGGAAGACTTTTTCCATTTGGCAAAGATCTTTCGTACCCATTCCTGGTTTTGAGGCAGATCAAAATCCGTATCCGGTTCGTTTTTCATCACGTCGGATGGGGGGACGGGAGAATACGGTAAAAGCCTGTTCTGCGTGCGCGTAGGAGTATGCGAAACGCTATCTTTCTTGTGATATGCTTCTTCAAACTGCTTTTGCAGGAAATTCCAGGTGTCGGTTCCCGGTTTCAGATTGAATGAATGAGTGAGGAAGTTATCCGGAGCTGTATTTTCGTCCATGCGGCGCACCAGATAAGAGACTGCATTCAGGAAGTGTTCATCTTTCACTACCGGTGCATATAGTATGATGTGATTACCCAGTTGCGACTGTGCACGCCATACATGGTCGGCCATACCTTCCAACATCTCAAATGTCATATACTCTGAACTGTTGTTTTTCTGGCTCAACAGGTAAGCGTAGGCTATTGTGAACAGGTTATGCGAAGCCACTCCGATGTGCAACGCTTTTGCATTTTCGGGCAGCAGGGCGCGTTCCAGAATATGCAGGTAGTTTGCATCTACTTCCGTTTTTGTGGAAAGTATGGGGTTGGGCCAGCCGCGCAAGGAAGAAATCACGGTTTCCATTTCCAGATTGCAACCTTTTACAAGGCGCATTTTGAGTGGTGCACCTCCCTCAGCCACGCGTGCATTTGCAAATTCCAGCAATTCCGTCTGGAAATCATAAGCATCGGGCAGATAAGCTTGTACAACGATACCGGCTGAATAGTCTTTGAATTCCGGTTTGCTTAGTACAGTTTTAAACAGGCGTAAAGTAAAGTGTGAATCTTTATATTCTTCCATATCCAGATTGACAAACTTCGCGCGTTTCACTCCGTTTTCATCTGTATGCGGGAAGTCTATTGCTTTTTGGTAAAGAGCAGACATGCGTTTCACCAGTTCCGGGAAACTCTCTTCATAATTCAAAGCATGCGTCTGGGCATAGATGCCGGATATCTTTACGGAGATATAGTTAATATCCGGAGCTTCCAATGCTTCCAGGTAATGATGGTAACGGTGATCTGCTTCCCCATTGCCTAAAACGACTTCACCCAGTAGGTTCACATTTTGTCCAACCTTTTGCTGTGCACGTTCGGACAGGTGTCGGGTTAACTTGGGACGCGCTTCATCAAGGATAACTTTAGATGTATCCATGCGTAAGCGTTTCTTTATAATAGGTATGGCGATGAAATCGAAATGATGTCCGAAGGCTTGGTACATTTTAAAGAGGAAAGTATCCCGCTTGTTCAGGAATTCAGGTACTCCATAGCGGTCTATCAGAGTCTTAATGCGGGCGGCAAGTTTTTTGCGATCACGTATCTGCGAAGATTCATCCAGCATTTTCACCAGGAACTTCTTGTCCTGCGGGCGTTGCACCATGACGGCATACTTGTGCTGTTCTTTGCGCTCTTCGTTTGTGATGGTTTGCTCACACGTGTTGTGTAGCTTCAGTACCCATTCTTGTACTTCGGCTATGGTAGGTCTATTATCCATAATCTATTCATGTTTAGTAAATGACTGAAAATAAATATCACTCGCGAACTAAAAACATGAATAAAGGGTGGGACTGAACATTACGGCACGATACCGGTGCAAGGTCTGGAGAGCTTGCTGGGAAAACCGGTCAAAGATTAATCTTCTACCCATAGTACAGTGATGTTAAAGGTTAATGTATGCCTGATGCAAATATACACTAATTCTTTTATTATCAAAGAGAAAGAAATAAAAAAGTGATAAGGTGGTAAGGTGATAGGACGATAAAGTCATGAATCAAAAGAGCTAAGGTGAGGACTGCTTTCTTATGCCTTAACAAAGATTTTTCTCACTGTTATGAGAAGAAAAACTCATGAGTATGAGAAAATATTCTCTTTACTATGAGATTTTATTCTCATAATGGCGAGAATATTTGAGAAAAGTAGTCTATTTCTTGTTGCTGCGTGGTTCTTCAAAAGAAACTTTTGGCATGATTTCCTTTGTAATGATTTGCTTTGATGCGTTCGCTGATGAAGAAGTTTTCCCATAAAGCATCTGTAAGCTTTTAAAATTCAAATCCCCAATATCATACTAACATTTGGGATTATAATCCTAAAATTCATACTGTTTTTGGGGGTTAGCCGTTGCCGGTTACGAAGAAACCTCATTACCGTTCTATAAAGTAGTAACGGTAATGAGGCTTTTATCAGAAAGAAGTATTGTATTCGCTTACTTTACTTCCCAAATATCATTCGTCATCAACAGTTCCTTGAAGTTGTGATACTTCTTCTTTGCTGATACTTCTTCAATCTGTTCCATTACAGCATCGTCATAAGTCGGAGCTTCCACATCGCGGATTACACCGAGAGCAACCGGGAAGTCAGGACCTTCCATCAGAGCCAATTTCAGTTGCAATGTATTATCCATGCAGTGTGCATCATGAACAAGGATATCCTTTTCTGTGATACCGTTCTCGCCCAGCTTCACAACTTTCAGTCCGAAACCTTCCTGCATCAATCCAAACTCTTTGTTCTCACCGAAAAGCATTGGCTTACCGTGTTCCAGGTAGATAGCATTCTTGGCACGTCCGTCTTTGTTGTATACAGAGTCGTAGGTTCCGTCATTGAAGATAACGCAGTGTTGCAAAATCTCACACACAGCAGTTCCTTTATGATTAGCAGCAGCCTTCAGAACTTCTCCTGTGCCGGGACCATCTGTGGCTACACAGCGTGCAAAGAAACGTCCACGGGCACCGAAGCAGAGTTCAGCCGGGTGGAACGGATCTTCTACCGTACCATAAGGAGAGGATTTGCTGACGAAGCCACGGGGAGACGTCGGGGAATATTGTCCTTTTGTCAGACCGTAGATGCGGTTGTTCAGCAATAGAATGTTGATATCTATATTACGACGGATAGCATGGATAAAGTGGTTACCACCGATAGCCAGACCGTCACCATCACCTGAAACCTGCCAAACGCTCAGGTTAGGATTGGTTACTTTACATCCGGTAGAGATGGCGGCAGCACGTCCGTGGATAGTCTGCATCGCATACGTATTCATATAATAAGGCAGACGGCTGGAGCAACCGATACCCGAAATAACGGCAGTTTCCCAAGGCTTAACACCGATTTCTGCCAGTGCTTTGTGCAGTGAATTCAAGAAGAAGTGGTCACCGCAACCCGGACACCAACGAGGCTGTCCTTTTTTGAAATCTTTAGCTGTATATTCGCTCATGTCTTTCGATACTTTACGGGGTTATTATTTATTTAAAATCTCGGTGAAGGCAGCCACCAGTTCACTTACTAAGAACGGCTGTCCCTTGACTTCATTGAATTGATACGGAGTGAAATTATCCACCTTCATGCGGAGATAACCGGCAAATTGTCCCAGATTCTGTTCGGCAACTACCACTTTCTTGTATTTCTTCAATACTTCAGCCGTATTTTTAGGCAGCGGATTGATATAAGAGAAGTGAGCTAAGGCTACTTTTTGTCCGGCTTTGTTCATCTCTTCCATAGCAGAATACAAGTGTCCGTAAGTACCGCCAAAACCTACAATCAGCAGGTCTGCATCATCTGCACAGCCTTGTACCTCTACATCGGGTACAGCAATCTTTGCAACTTTTTCTGCACGCAGGTGGCACATCAGATTGTGGTTTTCAGGATCGGTAGAGATCGCACCAGTGTTGCTGTCTTTTTCCAGACCACCGAGGATATGAGTATAGCCTTCTTGTCCCGGAACGGCCCAGTAGCGTACCTGGTTCTCAGGATTGCGTTTATAAGGAGTATAGTTATCCTTCATTTCAGGAGTAACATACTGAGGTTTGATTTCAGGATATGTATCCAGATTCGGCAGCTTCCATGCACCGGAGCCGTTGGCTACGAAACCGTCTGTCAACAGAACTACCGGAGTCATGTGTTCCAAAGCCATCTTACAAGCTGCATAGGCTGCATCGAAGCAGTTTGTCGGTGAGGTTGCAGCAATAACTGGCATTGGGCTTTCGCCGTTACGGCCAAACAAAGCCTGCAATAAGTCAGTTTGTTCCGATTTAGTCGGCAAACCTGTGGAAGGACCACCGCGTTGTACATCCAGAACAACCAGAGGAAGTTCTGTAATCACTGCAAGGTTCATAGCCTCTGATTTCAGGCAGACACCCGGGCCGGAAGTGGTAGTTACAGCCAATGCACCAGCAAAAGAAGCACCGATAGCCGTAGCACAGCCGGAAATCTCATCTTCGCATTGGACGGTAATGACACCTAAGGATTTATGTTTGGAGAGTTCATGTAATACGTCCGTAGCCGGAGTGATGGGATAAGAACCCAGGAATAACTTCAGACCTGCTTTTTCAGCAGCAGCAATGAAACCGTAGGCTGTAGCTTTGTTGCCCATGATATCCATGTATATTCCGGGCGTCTTTATCTTACTTTCTATCTTATAAGTATGTGCTACGGAAGCGTGTGTATTGTGACCATAGTCGTAACCGGCGTGAATCACCTTGATGTTAGCTTCTGCTATTTCCGGCTTTTTTGCAAACTTCTCTCTAAGGAAATCTTCTGCAATCTTCAGGTCGCGATTGAACAACCAGCATACCAAGCCAAGAGCGAACATGTTGCGGCATTTCAGCATTGCTTTGTTATCCATACCTGTTTCTGCCAGACAGTCTTTCACCATTTGAGAAATAGGGGCAGCAATAACATCTTGCTTGATACCCATTTCTTCGATAGGATTGTCAGTCTTGAAAGCGGCTTTCTGTAAATCGGAAGCTTGGAAACAGTCTGTGTCGATAATGATGCAAGCAGTAGACTTAGCAAACTTATACTGTGTTTTCAATGCGGCAGCGTTCATAGCTACCAATACGTCGCATTTATCACCCGGGGTGAATACTTTGTTGGCGCCGATGTGTACCTGGAAACCTGATACGCCGGTCAGAGAGCCTTGCGGGGCGCGGATATCTGCGGGATAGTCGGGGAAAGTACTGATGTCATTTCCCACCGTAGCCGATACTGTTGAAAAGATGTTGCCGGCGAGCTGCATACCATCGCCGGAGTCTCCGGAAAAGCGGACTACCACTTGATCCAGTTCTTTTACCATCATGTCGTTTGCCATAATTTCGTATTACTATGATTAATTTATAGGATCACTTAAAATCTGTTTTCATGTTGGTTGGGGTACTTACAAAAAGTACTACGCTTTTTATAGGCACGTTTGCAAATGTCGGAAAGTTATGCGACTTGGCAAAATCTTTTTGAGTTAATCTGTGATTGTGTACTAAAAGAATTGAGAAATGAGTGTTTTTTGATATTTGGAGTGAACAAAACTCTGACTATGTGTCTGACTTGAACGAATAAAAGTTGCATATTATCATTTGTTCTGCTGATGCATGTGTTGACTAAATGTAAGTGTGGATGCTTAATTTGATGCTGTGTGAAGCTGTTTTGACTTTACACTTTGATAAAATCTTGTGTTGCTTGTATTTTCTTGACTTCTCGATAAAAGATTCGTTCGGCCTTGTAAAATCGGGAGAATGCCTTATCTTTGCAACCGCAAATGTTGCTGGTCCTGTAGTTCAACGGATAGAATAGAAGTTTCCTAAACTTTAGATAGGGGTTCGATTCCCCTCGGGACTACAAAATAAAAAGGGAAGTCGAACGAATCGACTTCCCTTTTTTATCGTTAACTTTATAGTTCTTATTTAGCTACTTCAGCAGCAGGTTCAGCTATTTTTTTGTTCTTCAACATCATGTATGCGATAGGAGATGCAATGAACAAAGAAGACAATGTACCAATTACAACACCGAGAATCATTGCGAATGCGAAGCTGCGGATAGAATCACCACCAAGGATGAAGATACACAGCAACACAATCAATGTACTCAATGAAGTATTGATAGTACGTGCCAGAGTTGTATTCAATGAGTCGTTGAACAGTTGTTTTCTGTCACGTTTCGGATACAAGCCGAAGAACTCACGTACACGGTCGAAGATTACCACCTTGTCATTGATAGAGTAACCGATAGCTGTCAGAATAGCACCGATGAATGTCTGGTCAATTTCCAGTGAGAATGGCATCCAGCCCCAGCAGAGAGAATAAGCGCCCAGAATCATCAATGTATCACTTGTCAGTGCAGCTACAGAACCTACACTATATGCAATGTTACGGAAACGAATCAAGATGTACAGACCAATAGCAATCAAAGCAAGCACTACAGACCACATAGCCGAAGTTTTGATATCATCTGCAATACTCGGACCTACTTTCTGTGAGCTGACGATACTACCACCAGTATGGTTTTCACGATCGATAAATGTTTCCAGAGTAATGTTTTGCGTCAATACGGGCTTCAATGTCTCATAGAGATATGCTTCTATTTCAGAGTCAACATTGTTGCCGTCTTCTTCAATACGATAGTTTGTACTGATACGTACAGTTTTCTTATCTGTACCGATAGCGATTACACTAACGTTAGCGTCACCAAATTTACTGGAGATTAACTCGCGTACTTGTTCTGGTTCTACCGCATTCTCAAATTGTACCTTGAAGTTACGTCCACCTGTGAAGTCGATACTTTGGCTTAGGCCGCGTACAAAGAGTGAACCGATACAGATTACAAGAATAACACCTGTAATTGTCAACCACTTCTTATTACCACCCATGAAGTCAAAATGTACATTCGCCATCAAGTTCTTGGAGATCTTAGAAGAGAAGGTCAGGTTCAACCATTTATCTTTATTCATGAAGTATTCATAAACCAAACGTGTCATAAACACAGCGGTAAAGAATGAAATCAAGATACCGATAATCAAAGTCGTGGCGAAACCACGGATAGGACCTGTACCGAAGTTGAACAGGATTATACCTGTAATAATAGAAGTTAAGTTAGAGTCGAAGATAGCTGAGAATGCGTTGGAGTAACCATCTGCGAGTGCTTTCTTCACACCCTTACCTGCACGCAATTCTTCTTTGGTACGTTCGTAAATCAATACATTAGCATCCACAGCCATACCCAGTGCCAACACCATACCGGCAATACCGGACATTGTCAAGGCCGCCTGGAAAGACGAGAGGATACCCAATGTAAAGAACATGTTCAATACCAGTGCACCATTGGCAACCATACCCGGAATGAAACCGTACATAGTGCACATATAAACCATCAACAGAATCAATGCAACGATGAATGAGAATACACCGGCGTTGATAGAAGCTTGTCCCAAAGACGGACCTACGATATCTTCCTGAACGATACGTGCAGGAGCCGGCATCTTACCTGACTTCAATACGTTCGCTAAGTCTTTTGCTTGCTCAGGAGTGAAGTGCCCGGTAATTTGTGAGTTACCACCTGTAATTTCTGTATTTACATTCGGTGCAGAATATACATAGCCGTCCAATACGATAGCAATGCTCTTACCAATGTTCTGCTTAGTCAACTGAGCCCAGCGGCGTGAACCGTCTGTATTCATAGACATACTTACAGCAGGCTTGCCAAATTGGTCGTATTCGTCTTTAGCGCTTACAACAACGTCGCCTTCCAACGGAGCACGTCCGTTACGTTCGGTTGAACGGATAGCGTAAAGTTCGAAAGTCTGTCCTTTAGGATCGTATTCATAAGCAGAAACACCCCATTTCAGACGGAGATCTTTCGGAAGTTCAGACTGGATTTCTTTCATAGAAAGATATCTGTTGATGTCAGCTGTATCCTTGTAATTAGCATAAGCTACAACGGGACCTTGTCCGCTGGAGTTAATTTGTAGAACAGCCAGTAACGGGTGTTCTTTCTTAATTTGTGCTAAATCTACAGATTGTGCTTTGTTTTCACCTTTCAATGCTGCGGCAAGACTATCGGCAGTGCTGGTAGCTTGTGCCACAACCGGAGTAGCAGTGCTGTCAACGGCTACACTGTCAGCCGGTGCTTCATTAGATAAAATGCTGCGCAGTTTGTTATCAGCAGCTTGCAGATAAGGTGCAACATCCTTTGCATTGTACGTTTCCCAAAACTCCAGATTAGCAGAACCTTGCAGTAATTTTCTTACACGCTCCGGTTCTTTGATACCCGGAAGTTCCACCATGATACGTCCCATCTTGTCTTCCAGACTCTGGATATTGGGCTGAACCACACCAAAGCGGTCGATACGAGTACGGAGTACATTGTATGAGTTATCAACTGCGGCTTTTACTTCCGAACGCAGTACTTTTTCTACTTCAGCGTCGGGAGTCTTTTGGTTAACTTTGTCTTTTAATTGTTGAGTAGCGAAAAGTTCAGAAAGACGTGCATCCGGAGCAATTCTGTGATACTCTCTAACAAACAGGGTAATGACGTCATCCTGGCTGCTAATAGCCTGTTTGGCGGCAGTTGCCAATGCTTGGTTGAATGCTTCATCGGTTTTGTTGTCCGCCAATGCTTTGATAACATCAGGAACAGAAACTTCAAGGATAACGTTCATACCACCCTTTAAGTCCAAACCTAAACTGATCTCCATCTCACGACACTGTTTCAGTGTCCAATTGCCGAACCACACTTTCTCGTTTGACAGAGAATCCAGGTAGTCCTGCTCTAACTTCAGATCGCCTTTTGCGTACTCTTTTGCCTTATTGTTATAATGGCGAGTCACAAAAGAGAAGGAAAGGTAGAACACACATACCAGTGTGAGCAAAATTGCAAAAACCTTTACAAATCCTTTGTTTTGCATGTTACTTTTAGTTTATTATGATTACTTTATTAATTGATTTCTATAGCGTACAAGGCTGCAAATATAGTTTTTTTTTCACATTCGGAAGTAAAAGGAACTCAAATATTTGCATCTGGCAATGATTTTGCTGCCTTTGTATGGCACTAATTTTACTTCATTCCACGATTTTTTAACATTGGTTCCAGTTGAGGCTCAGCACCACGGAAATTCTTGTAAAGTGTCATCGGGTCTTCGCTATTACCTTTTTCAAGGACATTATACCGGAAAAGATCTGCTGTCTTTTTGTCGAAGATACCATGCTCTTTGAAAGCTTCAAAAGCATCGTTATCCAATACGTTTGCCCATAAATAGCTGTAGTAGCCTGCAGCATAACCACCAATGATATGATTGAAGTAGGTGGTACGATAACGCGGGGCTATTTCGGGGATAAGATTCAATTGATTCATGGCTTCTTTCTCATATGCCAATACATCCAGATTCTTGGTGTCAGTCAGGTTGTGCAGATTCATATCCAGAATGGCAGCAGCCAGTAATTCAGTGGTCATGAAGCCTTGATTGAAGGTTTTTTGATTCAGAATCTTTTCGATAAGGCTGTCGGGAATGGTTTCTCCTGTCTGATAATGCTTGGCATACATTTTCAGTACTTCAGGTTCAGTAGCCCAATGTTCATTTATCTGGGAGGGCAATTCAACAAAGTCACGTACGACATTTGTTCCGGAAATGCCTTTATAGTTACACTTAGTCAGTAATCCGTGCAGAGCGTGCCCAAATTCATGGAATAGAGTTTCTACTTCATCGATTGTTAACAGTGACGGAGTGTCGCCTACAGGTTTGGTGAAACTGCATACGTTGCATACCAACGGACGAATATCGCCTTGTTGTTCACGATAGTTACTCATCCATGCACCACCGCTCTTGCCCGGACGTGGGAAATAGTCTACATAGAAGATGCCCATATGAGAGCCATCTGCGTCTTTTACTTCGAATACTTCTACGTCAGGATGATATACGGGAATACCTTCCAGCTTCGTTAATGTAATGCCATAGAGCTTGTTGGCAACTGCGAAAGCTCCTTCACGTACGTTTTCCAGTTTAAAGTAAGGCTTGATTTCATCTTCTTCAAGATTGTACTTCTCTTTGCGAAGCTTTTCAGTATAATACCACCAGTCCCATGCTTCCAGTTTTTCTCCTTTGCCTTCTTTATCCATGATCTTTTGCAAATCAGCAGCTTCGGCTTTTGCTTTCGGCAAGGAGTAGCTCCACAGGTTATTCAGGAAATTCATTACAGTAGTGGAGTTCTTAGCCATTGTGTTATCCAGAACGAAATTGGAATAACAGTCAAAGCCCAGTAATTGTGCTTTCTCAAGGCGAAGACTTACAATGTCTGTAATGATTTTCTTGTTATCGTTCTTATCATTGTTGTTACCGCGATTGATATAAGCCTTGTATATCTGTTCACGCAACGGGCGGTTTTCTGAGTATTGCAGGAATGGGAGTCGGCTGGCATTTCCTAAAGTGAACAGCCATTTTCCTTCCTGGCCGTCTGCTTTTGCTTCTTCTGCTGCGCTTTGACGGAACCACTCGGGCAGTCCGGCAAGATCTTTTTCTTTGTCTATATAGAGTTTGAAGGCATTATTTTCATTCAGAATATTATCGCTGAATGTGAGACCTAATGTGGACAACTGTTTGTTGATCTCACGCAGACGTGTCTGCTTTTCGGGAGAAAGGTTTGCACCGGAGCGAACAAAGTCTTTATAAGTCTCTTCCAACAGACGCTCTTGTTCAGTGGTCAGTTTCAAAGATTCTTTTTGTTGGTATACGGCATTTACTTTTTTAAAGAGCTCTTGGTTCAGTGAGATATTATCGCTGTGCTCTGATAATGTCGGAGCTATTTTTATGGACAGTTCATTCAAGCCGGGTGTCTTTTCGGCATCCGTCATATTATAGAAAATAGCACTAACCCTGTCCAGTATCGGGGCGCTATTGTCGAGAGCAACGATTACATTTTCAAAAGTAGGTGCTTCAGAATTATTCACTATAGCATCGATATTCGCGTTTTGTTCTTCGATCCCTTTCAAAAAGGCGGGTTCGTAATGTTCCAGTTTAATTTTATCGAAGGGCGGTACGCCATGTTCGGTTTGGAACTCGGACAAAAACGGATTTGTTTCCGTTTGTGTGGTACAGGAGTACATCATACAAGTTGTAGCTAAAATAAAAATACACTTCTTAAACATAGTTTTAAGTATTAGATATTAATCATTTTTTTCTTTATTCTTTTTTCTTCAGATAACACCAGATTGGATAATGGTCAGACTCTTTTATAGATCGGTCTACCGTACAGTTATAAGATTTTAGATTTTTACTTGCCAGGATATTGTCAATCCTGAAGTAGAATTTGTTTTGATTGTAAGAGATACCCAGTCCGCGACCCGATTGTGTGAAAGTGTCATTCAGTCCCTGGCCGATAACTCTGTGAGCGTAGGAGATGGGTGTATCGTTAAAGTCACCGCATACGATAATGTAAGGGTGCTGTGACGCTGCAATTTCTTGTGCGATGCTGTCGGCTTGCGAACCACGGATGGCAGAAGCTTCTGCCAGTTTGCGGATAAGCAGGCGGGCACCGCTTTTTACCTTTTTCGTTTCGGGAGATTTGAGCATACTTTCATAGACAACTTTATCTTCTTTCGTCAGTTTATTAGATTCCAGATGGTTGTTGATAAGCATTACAGTATCTTCCCCTATTTTTAGCTCATAAACCGCAGAACCATTGTATTCGCTGGCATAATCTAATCTGCGGGACGAAAGTATGGGGTATTTGGAATAACAGGCTATCCGGTTGGTATGGCCTTTTCCGCTTCCTACAGTTTGAATCTTATGATAAGGATAATCTTTCAGAGCTTTCTCGACATCTTTTTGGCTGAGATAATGAGAAGATTCAATGGTCTGGTACTCTTGTAGGCATAGGATGTCTGCTCCACTGTTCTTCAGATAATTTAAAATAGGGTTCTCTCCGTCTTTCTTAACGGCTCCATCGAATCCCATTATATTGTACGATAAAACTTTGAAGCTGTTTTCCGGTAACTTGTTCGTATGAAAATTAATAGGAAAATAAGTCCGTATCTGCGGATAGCATAGAAGAAGGCTTGTCAATGTGACTAATGCAAACTTATAATTCTGGATAATAAGCCAAAAGACCAGAAAGCAAATATTAATCACCAGAAAGATAGGAAATGCCAGTCCGAAACAGGACTCCACAGGATGTGCGGCCGGCTTAATATACGGGCTGTAAGCGGTAAGAAGCAACAAACCTATGAAGAAGATGTTGACCGCTAAAATCAGATAAGCGACGAATCTGCCAATATGCCTTATTCCCATATTTCTATATTATCGTTTGCTCGCATCGAAAAGACTTTTCTTTTCTTCCGTAGTCAGGCTTTCGTATCCCGATTTTTTTAGTTTATCGAGGATGCGATCTATTTCTTCTGACTGAACTTTCTTGCGGGCGTTGTAATCGTAGTCTTTCTGACGACTGTTACCATAATGCACTTTCATTTTGGGTTTGCGAGGCTTGAAGCTGAATACTGAAACGATAGCATCCAGAATCTTATTAATCCAGGACGTAATGTCTCTGCCTTTACTCAATCCTGCTGCAAACCAGACTCCTGCTAATGCGCCACCCAAATGGGCGATATGTCCACCTGCATTGCTGGATGTGATGAACAGTAAATCAGTACCGATAACAATCAGTGCCAGATATTTCAGTCGTATCGTGCCAAATAGGAATAATCGTATCGGGTAGTTCGGCTCACGATATGCGGTCGCAGCTACAATAGCAAGCACAGACGCAGATGCTCCCAGCATAAATGAGTAGTCAACCATCGGACGGAAATACGGAAAAACGTTATATGCCACCATGTACAGCAATCCGCCGCAAATACCTCCCAATATATAAACTCCCCGCAAATGCTTTGCAGAGAAGAACATCAGGAACAATGCGCCAAACCAATATAGCCATAGCATGTTGAACAGAATATGCAGAAAACCTGCATGCATAAACATGTATGTGAACAGCGACCAAGGCTGTATGATGAATTGTGTAAATGAAGCAGGAAGCTCCAACCATTCAAATACCCCTCCAAGACTACGGTTGAATAGCTGCAAAATAACTTCCGTCAGCGTAGTAACCACAAAGACGGCTACGTTGATATAAATCAGTTGGATATAAATATTCCCTCTCCGAAAAGCTTCTTTAAGATCAGTTGTAATAGTACCCATTTCCTCTGTCTTTTTTTCTCCAATACATGATCAGTATAAAACCGAATATCATACCACCCAAGTGTGCAAAGTGAGCTACATTGTCGTTAGGATTGTTGGCAAAACCAGCGTACAGTTCAATCAATGCGTATCCGATAACAAAGTACTTGGCTTTTATCGGAAACGGCAACGGAAATATGAATAGCGGCTGATTGGGGAATAACATTCCGAAGCCCAGCAAAATGGCATACACGGCCCCTGAAGCTCCTACGGTAACTCCGTTTAAAAGAGCATTCAGATTTGCCATGGATGGATAGGTGTAGTTCATATTGTCCCGCATGATTTGAGCGCCTTCCTGATATACGGTATTAATCATTTCCGGACTCATTCCGGTCTTTGCAGCCTGGATGCGTATGTATGTTACCAGCATACTGATTAAGCCTGCACCTATACCACATATCATATAGTAAGATAAAAAACGTTTGGGTCCCCATACTTGCTCGAGTATGCGACCAAACATCCACACGGCAAACATGTTAAAGAAAAGGTGCGTAAAGCCTCCATGCATGAACATGTATGTGATAAGTTGCGCTATGTTAAAGTCATCGGCAAGAAAAAAGTGAAGTCCCAGATAACGGGCTAAATCCAGGCCGTAACTTTGAGCAACAATGGTCGCAAGAAAGACCAGTACATTAATGATTAATAGGTTCTTAGTAACTGTTGGTATGGCATTCATAATCTGTTATTTCATTCATTGAGTTGCAAAAATACGAATAAATTCTGTTCTATAACAGAAAAACGACTTTCTATTCCTTTTTTTTCGCCAAAATCCAATCTTTTTTTAATGTTTTTATTTGATATTCAGAAATATTGCTCTATTTTTGTAGAGCTTTGTGAAATTCTATTGCAGATATCTTTTGTGTAACATATTAATTATTAAATTTTAAATTTATGAACAAGTCAGAACTTATCAGCGCTATGGCAGCAGAGTCCGGTTTGACAAAAGCGGATTCTAAGAAAGCATTGGATGCTTTCATGGCATCAATCACAAAGGCTCTAAAGGCTGGTGATAAAGTATCATTGGTTGGCTTCGGTACGTTTGCTGTGTCAGAAAGAGCAGCACGTCTGGGCATTAATCCTTCTACCAAACAGAGCATTACGATTCCTGCAAAGAAAGTTGCTAAGTTTAAACCTGGTATGGAGTTGACTTTGGCCATCGGATAGAGACGGCTACGAATAAAGAATAGGAAAGGAGATGCAGCAGCACCTCCTTTTTTATTATCCCTACAAACGGAGTACTTAATTCGCCAAAATATAGTATCTTTGTGTGTATCGCTGAAACCGTAAAAGGCAGGTCAGATGAGGGGATTTTTCTCCAGTTGGGAAATTTTTTTTCCAACTGGAGAAAAACAGGAGCTTGCAATCTGGCATTTTGAAGTCAAGGCATCTACATTCCGTAAAACGTCTCAATCGTTGCGGAATACATTCTACAATTTATAACCAACTATTTAAATGCC
This sequence comes from Bacteroides intestinalis, assembly GCF_003464595.1. Taxonomy (GTDB): domain Bacteria; phylum Bacteroidota; class Bacteroidia; order Bacteroidales; family Bacteroidaceae; genus Bacteroides; species Bacteroides intestinalis_A. The sequence continues at coordinate 234,276 of NZ_QRZF01000007.1, read as the reverse complement.
TGCTTCGCTCCTTCCTTCGTAAAGAGAAAGTTATCGAGCGGACAATCAAAACAGACTTCTTGTAAAGTCATTGTTGTCTCTTTCAACTTGCTTTTTTTTGCAAGTTCGCCAAAGTAAACAGTTTGTAGCCTTGAGCATAAGACTAAATCTCCGAAAGTCCGATATTCCAAGAATTTTGTTTCAAAGCCATTCCCTTCTACCAAGACGGGCAGACCAGTAGCATCATCAAAATAGTAAGTCTCTTTATCCTGCGTTTGTCCAATAGCCATAAAAATTACTCCCGTGCATTGCTTACCTTTTATGGCTCTCTTTTCACCAAGCACGCGTTGCCATTTTTTTGTATTAAAGACCGCTAAATTAAATACAGTCTTATCATCGAAAATTCTCCACGCTTCCGCTACGACTGAAGCTTTGTACTTTCCTACTAACCCTTGAGCGAATCCCCACCAACCTTCATTTCCATTAAGTACCGAAACGTAATTATATGTTTTTTTTGAAGCTATATGTGCTATATGCATCTTCTTGTCCGCCCAATCACAAGCCTGAAAATCACGAGTCGTATAAATTTTATCTTTAATAGTGATATAAGAGGAAGAACCTTTTATATAATAAGGAGGAAAAGGGATTGATGTTTTTCCCTCATCCAACCCAATTATCCGAAGATAACGATCTACGATACCATTCGCATCTGTTGGAACTATCTGCAATTCTTCATCTACCGCATTATCCGTCAATACATCTGTATGCCCTTGAGGCAATTCCGGCATTTCCGCTATCATCCCTACTTTTATTTTCTTAACTGCTTCTTCCGGATATATGGTTGCAACAGAGTATTCTCCATAAACTTCCACAATTTCCAAATCTGCAAGGATGCCACCTTCTTTCTTGATTTTCTTTTTAGTCACCGGGTGTACCATATATCCGGCTTCTTCATGAACAGACAACACATCGCCCACCTTTATTTTAGCAGAAGTTATATCCAAAAAGGCTTTGTCGTTTTCGATGTTGATAACGTAACTTTGAATCATGTTTTGCGCTTCTGACAGCAAAGAAGCGAATAAGAATATTGTAAATAATAATATTTTTTTCATTTCAGACTATATTAAGATTTAAAAAGTAAAACGTAGACCGGTAGAAGTCAGAGACAAAGAATACCGGAAACCATAATTCTCATTATAACTGTATTGAGAATTACTGTTATTATAGGAAGAACATATACGTTTCAACTTTCGCCTGCCCGAACTATTAAGAATGACCCCTCCAACTATAGAAGCTGTGCCAACTGTTCCTGCAAGGACTAAAGGTAAAGAGCTACTGGAGCTTGTTGATAAAGAAGCGGCTCCCACACCTACAGCAAGTCCCCCGATTGCCATTACCCAGCTTAGACCTTTTTTCCTCTTGGCTCTTTGGTATTGAAAAAATAAACCTGTTTTATCAGCGAATGCAACGCGTACCCCATCCTTATCCAACTTTTCAGTCCCCAAATATAATTTATACCCTTTGGCATACATTCTATCTCCATAAGAGATTCCCCCGGAAACACTTCCCACTACTTTTCTATCCACCTTTCCGTTGAAGAAATCCTTCAAATTCCTCCCTATTCTCATAAAAGCTTGTTGTATGGCTTTTCCCGTAACCGTCTGTTTGAAATCCTCGGCTCCACCATTCAGTTCACCTCCTCCTAAAGCGCCATACTCCATGGATAATTGAGATTTGCCTTGTGCCTTTCCACTGCCCGAACACATAAACACAATTTCGCCCGTCTGCAAATCCACCACACGGACGGACAAATTGACCGATGCTTTCAATGTAGCAAAATTCATATTCGATCCGTAAGCCGCGCCTATATTCACTCCCGTCAGCCCTTGTACCGCACCCATTACTGATGCCAGAGGGATACCGGTTCGCACATTTGCCACATCCGGTTTCTGCATCGTGGTCTGTAATATATAGCGGGCCCCAATTCCTTTTCCACGCTGAATGGTAGTGGCAGGGTCAAGAATATCCCCAGCAAGATTGATCTCGTCTATCTGTGCATTCGATACGCTCCTATCCAATAAACGAACCTTATCGCACATCAACATTTGTTCCATTAGCACATCTGCCACATAATCTCCAAAATGCCCATTATGTACAACATCATTCACTTGTGCCGGTGCTATGACTATGTTGACTCTTTCTGAAGTCTCTTTATTTTCCAATAAATTTTGAGATCCTGAAACTGCGATATCTCCGGCTGTATTCCCATCAGAAACAAAACTGTTGACCATAGCTTTGTTTTTTGATGAAACCGGCTTTTCAGATTGATAAACATTCTCTTGCGGAGAACTGTCTGTAACAACCTTTGCAGAAGTCCGTACAGCCATTCCGGCTTTCAATCGCACAAGTAGAGAAGCGTTATGAGGTCTTGCCACAGAATATTCAGAATAAACAGTACCTACTTCAAGTGTACCAAGTACCTCATCTTTTTTTCTGATTCTACGTCCCGTTGCTGGATCGGTCATGTAACCACCACTCACAATTACCTCCAGATAATCTCCTACTCGCACTTGTGCACTTGTCAAATCCACATTGACTGCCCCATTTTCAATGCTGATAATACATCCTTTTGTCGTCTGCCCCATCACGGCCACCGAGCCCAGAAGCAAAAGAAGCGACAAAAGCAATCCGCTTTTCACGTTCATGTCATTTAATGTTTTAGTTTGCCTGTGGCTCCAAAAGACAGATGATTTTTCTTTTCGATTTATGTAGAAAGAAGAAAAGTATAGATACAAGAAAGGCGTGGAACCTAACTTTATCTAATTCGAGGCTCTGGACTGCCCACTTAAACATAAAGTTTAGCCCACGCCTATACAGCGCGGGCGTTACAACTTTATTCTGTTTAAGTGAGGAATTGTCCAGATTCCGAATTATGAGAATAAAAGCTAACGCTCTCTTATATGTATGTCTTTAAATATATTTACTTATTCCATTGGCTTCAATATTCGATGTTTGCCTACAAAGATATAAATTTTGGAGAGTAGTTGCAACAAAAATAGTATCTTTGTGCCCGGAAAATACTTTTAAATCATGAATATAGAAGATAAACTGGTAACGTCCGTAATCAATGGACTGAAAGCACTGTACGGACAGGATGTGCCTGCCGCACAGGTGCAACTGCAAAAAACCAAGAAAGAATTTGAGGGACACCTCACGCTGGTCGTTTTTCCTTTTCTGCGCATGTCAAAGAAGGGACCGGAGCAGACAGCACAAGAGATTGGTGAATACCTGAAAGCTAATGAACCTTCCGTTGCTGCGTTCAATGTCATCAAAGGTTTCCTGAACCTGACCATTGCTTCTTCTGCCTGGATTGAGTTACTGAACAACATTCATGCCGATAAACAGTACGGTATTACTACTGCCACGGATCATTCTCCGCTGGTTATGATAGAATATTCTTCACCCAATACCAACAAACCACTTCACTTAGGTCATGTGCGCAATAACCTTTTGGGTAATGCCTTGGCCAACATCGTTATGGCGAACGGTAACAAAGTGGTAAAGACGAATATCGTGAACGACCGCGGTATTCATATCTGCAAATCCATGTTGGCATGGTCCAAATATGGAAATGGTGAAACTCCTGAATCATCCGGTAAAAAGGGCGATCATCTGGTAGGTGACTATTATGTAGCTTTCGATAAACATTATAAAGCTGAAGTGAAAGAGCTGATGGCCAGATTCCAGGCTGAAGGTGCGACGGAAGAAGAAGCTAAAGCGAAAGCAGAAGCTGCCTCTCCTTTGATGAACGAAGCTCGTGAAATGCTGGTAAAATGGGAGGCCGGTGATCCGGAAGTACGTGCACTCTGGACAAAAATGAATAATTGGGTGTACGAAGGTTTTGATGAAACTTATCGTAAGATGGGTGTGGGGTTTGACAAGATATATTATGAGTCAAATACCTATCTTGAAGGTAAAGAGAAAGTTATGGAAGGTCTTGAAAAAGGTTTCTTCTATAAGAAAGAGGATGGCTCTGTATGGGCTGACCTTACTCCGGAAGGCTTGGATCACAAATTGTTGCTCCGTGCCGATGGAACTTCGGTTTATATGACTCAAGATATCGGTACAGCAAAATTGCGTTTTGCAGATTATCCTATTGACAAAATGATTTATGTTGTAGGTAATGAACAGAACTACCATTTCCAGGTGCTTTCTATCTTGCTTGATAAACTCGGTTTCGAATGGGGAAAGGGGCTTGTGCATTTCTCTTATGGTATGGTCGAGTTGCCTGAGGGTAAGATGAAGAGTCGTGAAGGTACAGTAGTAGATGCCGATGACTTGATTGAGGAAATGGTGAACACTGCTAAGGAAACTTCAAATGAACTGGGAAAACTGGATGGTTTGACTCAGGAAGAGGCTGATAATATTGCCCGAATTGTAGGATTGGGTGCTTTGAAATACTTTATTCTCAAAGTGGATGCCCGCAAGAATATGACGTTCAATCCGAAAGAGTCAATCGACTTTAATGGAAATACAGGACCGTTCATTCAATATACGTATGCGCGTATTCAATCTGTATTGCGTAAGGCGGCTGAAGCCGGTATCGCAGTTCCGGCTGAAATCCCTGTAGGTATCGAGTTGAGTGAGAAAGAGGAAGGACTTATTCAAATGGTGGCTGATTTTGCAGCTGTTGTGAAGCAGGCAGGCTCAGACTACAGTCCATCTATTATTGCCAACTATACTTATGACCTGGTGAAAGAATATAATCAGTTCTACCACGATTTCAGTATCCTGCGCGAAGAGGATGAAGCCGTGAAAGTATTCCGCCTTGCTTTGTCGGAGAATGTGGCTAAAGTAGTTCGTCTCGGCATGGGATTGCTGGGTATCGAAGTACCGGACAGAATGTAATTACAGATAGTATTATAAAACATCAGCCCCGGAATGATTCTTTCATTCCGGGGCTGATTGTTTTATGATGAATCGCTTTATGCTTTCTTCTTGGCATATTTTCCACGTTTCGGTTTTGCCGGAGCTGATGCAGCTTTTTCACTTTGCAGTTTGACGATTTCCAAGCAGGCATCCAGACTTAAATCTTCCGGAACGATATCTTTTGGAATCTTATAATTGCTGCCTTTATAAGCGATATAAGGGCCATATCTTCCGTTCATAATTTCCAATTCCGGTTCTTCTTCGAATTTTTTAAGATGCTTCTTGGCTTCCGCTTCCGCTTTTTCCTTGATCAGTTCCAGAGCCTCTTCCAATTCTATTTCCATAGGATCTGCTCCTTTGGGAAGTGAGGTATAGGTTCCGTTATAATAAATATACGGACCGAAACGTCCGGCATTGACGCTGACAGTTTTACCTTCATGTTCTCCAAGGGTACGTGGCAACTTGAACAGTTCCATAGCCTCTTCCAGGGTAATAGTCTCGATAGACATGCCTTTCTTCAGAGGAGAAAAACGAGGTTTCTCTTCGTCTTCCGCACTTCCTATCTGTACTACCGGACCGAAACGTCCAATCTTGACTGAAACAGGTTTGCCACTGACGGGATCGTCTCCCAATAAGCGTTCTCCGGTCTTATGTGCATTCTTGGCAGCGAGGGTACTTTCTACAGATGGATGGAACGTTTTATAGAACGTCTTCATGATAGTCGTCCATTTTGTATCACCTTCTGCTATCTCGTCGAATTGTTTTTCTACGCTTGCCGTGAAGTTGTAGTCCATGATGCTGGGGAAGTATTGCATCAGGAAGTCGGTTACAACTGTGCCGGTATCTGTAGGTAACAGTTTGGCTTTCTCAGCCCCGGTAATCTCAGTGCGTGTATCATCTGCAATCTTATCTTTCTTCAAAGTGATTACATTGTATAAACGCTCTTCGCCAGTCTTGTCTCCCTTCTCTACATACTCACGCTGCTGTACAGTAGAAATAGTAGGTGCATAAGTTGAAGGACGGCCGATACCCAACTCTTCCAGTTTGCGTACCAGGCTTGCTTCAGTATAGCGGGGTGGATGTTGCGTGAAACGTTCCGTAGCAGTTATATTCTGGTACTGTAGTTTCTGTCCCTTCTTCAAAGGAGGTAACAGATGGCTTTCATCTTCCTGCTCCACATCATCATCATAAGATTCTCTGTATACGCGCAGGAAACCATCGAATTTTACTACTTCTCCGGTTGCATTGAATGTATCAGATGCATTGCTGATGCTGATGGTTGCTGTTGTCTTCTCCAGTTCGGCATCTGCCATCTGGGAAGCTATAGTACGTTTCCAGATCAGGTCATACAGTTTCTTCTCCTGTGCGCTACCTTCTATTTGCGCCTGTTCCATATATGTAGGACGGATAGCTTCGTGTGCTTCCTGTGCCCCTTTGGTCTTGGTACTGAAGTGACGTGGATGCACATATTTGTCCCCCATCATGTTAGCGATGGCTTCTTTACTGCCGTTGATTGCGTATTCCGATAAGTTTACCGAGTCGGTACGCATATAAGTGATACGTCCGGATTCGTACAGTCTCTGAGCCACCATCATGGTTTGAGCAACCGTGAAACCGAGCTTACGTGCAGCTTCCTGTTGCAGGGTAGAAGTGGTGAACGGTGCGGCCGGGCTTTTCTTTACCGGACGAGTCGTGATATCTTCAATGGTAAACATTGCTGCCTGGCAATGCTCCAATAGTTTCTGAGCTTCTGCTTTAGTCTTGAGGCGGCGTGCAAGTTCTGCTTTCATCTCCACAAGTTTGCCGTCAGTGTCGGGAACCAGGAAAATAGCAGTGACCTTATAAGATGCTTCACTTTGGAAAGCATGTATTTCACGTTCGCGCTCTACGATGAGGCGTACGGCTACTGATTGTACACGTCCGGCAGAAAGTGCAGGTTTTACTTTCTTCCACAGTACGGGCGATAATTCAAAACCCACGATACGGTCGAGGATACGGCGAGCCTGCTGTGCATTGACAAGATTGATGTCAATGTTTCGAGGTTGCTCAATAGCCTTTAATATAGCGGTTTTGGTAATTTCATGGAATACGATGCGTTTGGTATGTTCCGGATCGAGTTTCAATACCTCATACAAGTGCCACGCGATGGCTTCTCCCTCGCGGTCCTCATCGGAAGCCAACCATACGGTATCTGCTTCTTTCGCTTCAGATTTCAGTGTCTTTACCAGCGCTTTTTTATCTTCCGGGATTTCATAGTCCGGTTCAAAGTTCTTTTCAACGTCAATACTGAATTCTTTTTTCTTCAAATCGCGTATATGACCATAGCTGGAAAGAACCTTATAATCTTTTCCCAGGAACTTCTCAATTGTTTTTGCTTTTGCCGGTGACTCGACAATGACAAGGTTTTTTGGCATAAATTTCTGTTTTATAGTGACTCCTGTCACTGAATTCGCCCGCAAAAGTAGAAAAAAACAATTGTTTCCACCTTATAATATGTAGAGAATATATTCTTTTTTAGTAAAAATGACTTTTTTTGCCTCGTTGTTTGTTAAAAACGGAAACTCACACCACCTACGAAATTGATACCTTCTGTAGGATATCCCCAATAATATTGATAGTCTTTGTTCAATAAATTGTTTACGCGGGCGTAAATAGAGATGCCTTTGAAGACTTCGTAGCTGCCACCAAGGTAAAGATTACCAACGGGATCAACTCGTTCGTTTCCTATTTTTTCACGAGTGATGTGCTGGTATCCGAAGCTGATCAGGACTGAGGAGATCGGTCGGATATCTGCGTGAATGTTTGCTTCGAAAGAGGGCATATAGGCAAGTAGCCAATCTCCGTTATCTTCTTCTACCTTTGCAACTTTCCAGTCACGGTAGACACCTGAGGCGGAAAAAGAGATAATGTCTTTATAGCTGTAGCTGACCTCAGCGCCTGCATAGATGTTATGCATGTTTCTTTGGAACAGTTGGAGATACGATTGGTTGTTGGTATCTACGAAATAGCTTGAAACTCCGACAGAGGCGAGGTTATTCTTTAAATCCTGGTATCCACCATAGAGGTTGAACCATAAACCTGTTACAGGGCTGGTCTTGAATCCGAGTGCGGCATTCAGTTGCTCGTAAGTGGCATCCAGTTGCATTTCACTCTGTCCGTAAGGCGAAACGGTTTCCAGTCTGCGGAAGTCATTGGTTCGGCGTCCGCCTGTGGCCTGGGCATAAAGAATGTAACTGTCAGAGAAGATATATTGGGCAGTGACGTCCGGTGATACCCGGAACTTCTTACCAAATCCGAAAGCAAAATCCACATGGGCGCCAAGTCGGATTTTCCAGTCATCATTCTGATACAAGTAGTAAGGATTGAGTTCTACAGATGTATAATCATCAAAAAGATTGTTCTTATAAAATACATTGTCCATTGCCAGATCTACTCCTACAGATTGTTCTTCGGAGATAGAACCCATTGCACCTGCTTTGGTCCGTACCATCGCTTCCTGTGCATCTTTCTGAGAGAGGTCATACTGGCGTTCATAGAACATCAGGTTCGTTTCGGCATGAAACTGAAAAGGCAAGTCTTCGCTTGTCGATTTGACTCCGAAATGTACATCGCCCGACAGGAATTTCTGTTTGTTGTTTATACTATAGGGTATAAAGTTGAAATTGCTCAGACCGAAGTTGCCGGCTACATTTAAGTCCACTTTCCGGAAAGCATGTATATAGTCCATGCCAACGTGTGTACGGTAGTAACGTGCATCCCATTTCTCCGCAAAACCGGGTACTTTTAGTTTGCCGTCCATGCCGTTCATATGGAAGTTCAGATTTAACTTATCGCTATTGGGAAGGATAAATAAGTAATTGGCGCATGCGTCCAGATTTCCATAATTTCCATATCCCAGGCGTGCGTATCCGCGTTGGGCTTTGTCCTGACTTTCTGCTCCGGTATAAGCTTGCATGGTACTTGCGGGGATATTTCCTTCCGGTACCAACGTTGCATCATATTCCACTACTTTTTTGCTGACAGTTGGCGGTGCTACTTGTGGCAACACATTTACCTTGGAAGCATCCATGATGTCCGGATTATATTCTTGTTCTACCACGACCGTGCGGCTCAGGGTAGTGTCTTTAGCTTGCGTTTGGGCCTGTGCCCAGTTCGGGAAGGCTATTAGTGCCAATGCTCCGAATATATATTGTACCTTTTTCATATTTATAGTTGACGAGGTTTTAGTTGACAAGTTGACAAGGCCTCGTATCTTGTCAACTTGTGTCCTTATTCCTTTACTTCAGTTTTTCCAGTCTCTCATTGATCATCTGTTCAATGTCATCGTCAGCATGGTAATTCTGCTGCAGGCTCAATAAATATTGGCGTGCATCCAGTTTCTTATCCATGGCTACATATACATCAGACAGCAGAATAAAACTGCGTGCCAGCCAGTAAGCGTGTGGTGTACTTTGTTCGATGAAGTTAAGTATTTCTTTCTCAGCGGCAGCATACTCATGGGCTTTATACAATTGCAGGGCAACCAAGTATTTAGCTTCGGCTCCATAGAGAGTACGTGTATCCTTAGCCAATGCCTGAAGATCGTTCATCGCTTTTTTGTCGGCCTGTTGGTTCAAGTATGCTTTAGCACGGAAATACAGGGCTTCGTTGCGCAATTCCGGTGTCAGCTTAGCCTCGGCAAGCATGTCCGTAGCGGCAGCGATTGTTTCTACATCATCCTGCATCATGGCTGCACTGCGTAGCATACCGGTTGCTGCAAGCTGGCGACGTTCGGCGGTGGTAGCTTTAGCCTTCAACTGCTTGTAGTCGGTAAGTGCCTGGTCGAAATGTTTACGGTTGAATAGTATTTCAGCCCGTGCGATAAGTGCTTCCTGTGAGTAAGGAGTGTCCGGATATTCCAGCAGCTTACCGGCGTGTTCCAGTACTGCTTCTTCGTCTTTCTGTTCTTTGCCGATGACGCACAAGTAATAGTGCGCATTCAGGCTGAATGCACCGTTGGGATAACTTTGCAGATAGCGTGTAAAGCTTGACTTGGCTGGTGCAATCTCTCCTTTCATGTATACCTTTTCGGCAGCGATGTAAGTCAGTGAGTCTTGCTCGCTGGCGTCGAAACGAATTTCCCCCGGCACTTTAGCCGCTAACTCGGCAAATTCATCTACGCGGTTGGCATCCACATAAATGGATTTCAGGTCTCGCATGGCAAGACGTGCTTCCTCGCTACCCGGATATTGTGTTACAACATGCTTGTATGCTTCTATCGCACGATCATAATCATCGTTCTGATAGTACAGCAAGCCAATCTCAGCGGCAGCTTTACGGCTGACCGGACTTTCCGGATATTTATCCAGTAACTCTTTGAAGGCTGCGATGGCCTGGCGGCTGTTGTTAGTCTGTACATACGAACGTCCTTTTTCATAAAGGGCATTTATGGCGTAAGGTGAACTCGGATATTTGCTGGACAGACGGTTGAGCAATGCCACTTTGCCGTCATAATCCTTTTGTAGACCGGCTACTAAGGCCAACTGATAGAATGAGTAGTCTCCTGCAGGAGTTCCCATATTCTCAGCTTTATTATAGTATTGTTTGGCTTCATCGAAACGGCGAACATGCAGGTGGCAGTCGCCTATACGGTTATAGGCGTCGGCAAGTGCGGTGGCATTTTCTCCTTTTTCCAGTTGTGTAAACTTCAGGAAGCGGTTTTGTGCAAGCGTATAATCTTTTTCGTGGAAAGCAATATAAGCCAGATTATAATATGCCAATGCATAAGTCTCCGTATTCCTGTCCGGAGTCAGATTCAGATATTCATTAAAGTTACGGGCGGCTTCCTGCATCCGGTTCAGGCGATAATAAGATTCACCTCTCCAATAGATGGCATCCGCTTTGGTTTGCAGATTGTATTGCCCCAAGGCAATAGACTGGTTGAAATAACCGATAGCTTCCTGGAACTGTGTATTTGCAAAAGACTGGGTGCCGAGGTGGAACAGAATTTTCTGTTTAGCCTCCAGAATGGCAGCACCCGGATGAGTGATACGTTCGATGGATTTCAGGGCAGCTTCATAACTACGGGTATTCATATACACCTCTACCAGATAGCTGCTGACTTTATCTACATACTGAGAATTGGGGAATTCATTGAGGAACTTCTCGAAAACGGTGACAGATTCACCGAAAGCGGAATAAGAAGTTTCGTGAATGCAGAGGGCATAGTTGTATGCGGCCTGCTCCTTGATCTGCATGTTTGCATTAGAGGCGGAAGCCTGTTCAAATGCCATACGCGCTTTGTTCTTGTCTCCCATTTGCAGGTAAGCCAAGCCCATGTGCAGATAGGCATTCTGTGAAAGCGCATCATTTCCTGTAGCTACTTCTCCGAGTGTGTTGGCTGCTTTGGTATATACACCGGAGTGATAATATGAAAGTCCCAGCATGTAGAGCGCATCCCGGCGGGGAGCTTCCTCTTTGTTGTTCGCCAGATACTTTTCAAATGCTCCCATTGCTTCGTGGTATTTTCCGAAGTGGTAGTCCGCATCGCCCAGAACACGATACATTTCTGCGGTATATTCATTGTTTGGGTAGGCGGACAGGTAATTTTGTGCAACGATTTCCGCCTTATCATAATTCTTCTTTATCAGATAAATTTCTGCTATATAATAAGGTGCCAATGCTTTATACTTTTCATTATCCTGCAAAGACAGGAAACCAGTCAGGGCGTCATCGTAGCGCTGCTGGGTGTAGCGGATGTATGAAAGGTAATAAGTGCAATCCGCAACATATTTTTTGCTGGTGTTACGAAGCATCTCGAACCAGATGGCAGCTTCTTTCACATTTCCTGTTTTCAGGTAGCAGGTGGCGAGGCGATAGGTCATGTCATCCCGTTCTTCATTTCCAAGCAGGTCGAGGCGGGAAGCATTGAACATAGCCATAGCCGCATCATAGTTTCCTTCGAAGAAGTATACGGAAGCCATGAGTGCATAAATGCGATTGGCGTATGGAGTATCGGGATACTCATCCAGATAGGCACGCAATTTATCTATACTTTTTGTATCTTTCAGTTCATAAGCGGCGCATACCAGCATATATTCGGCTTCCATCCGTTCGCCTTCGGCAGGCAACGGTTTGCCTTCAGCGTCTACCTGACGCACAAAGGCCTGAAGTGGTGGGATGGCGGCAGCGTAAGCTTTTTGTTGGAACAGTGATTGTCCTTCCTGGTAAAGTCGTTGGGGGGAAGTGATTTTCTCGCTGGTCTGTGCCGTAGCGAGCAAGGGTGCACAGCAGAGGACCGTGCACAGTATTCGGGAGAGTTTATTCTTCATAATACAACGCGTTTTTACAAAAGTACGGGTTTTAAGTCGAATTTGTTACACTTGTTTGGCTTTTTTAGGATATAGAGTTGTGAACGTGAATCGTTATTGAACTATTTCTTTCAGGAATATTCCTAATCCTTTCCGGATAGATCCCAGCCCGAAATCTTCTGTGCGTATATCTTTCAGTGGAATGAAGAACAGGTCTGCAGCGTCATCCATTGCTTTGTAATGCAGCGTATCGGCTACCGTGCAACGGAAAAACAGATCCAGCGTATGGACAGGAAAACCGGAATACACATATATGTTAGGCAAGGAAAAAAGGTATTCCGCCTTATTCACTTCCATGCCTGTTTCTTCTTTCACCTCACGGCGCACCCCTTCTTCTCCGGTTTCGGTCATGTCGATAAAGCCGCCCGGCAAATCCAGTGTGCCTTTAGCAGGATCTTTGGCGCGGCGGCATACCAATAGCTCATTTTGTTCATTCATAATCAAGGCTACGGTGGCGGCGGAGGGGTTGAAGTAATATACAAATCCGCAGTCGGCACAGCGTTTTGACTTTTCGTTGTTGATTTCGAAATGTATGGAGCCACACTTGGGGCAGTACTTGAATTGGGAAAGAGGATGTTCCATGGATTTTATGAGTTTATTAAACCTTTTTATTTTCTACCTAATAACAAAAGAACTTGCCTTCCGGTTTTTGAAATTTTGTATGTTTGTTTGGGACTTGTCCTTTTGTCAGGAAACTCCATCTCCACCCATCCATATGAAAGTAGTGGATCCAAATACTTTAGTCTGTTATCTGAGTGATTTTTTAATCCCATCATTTCAAAAAGCTCTGTTCGCGGAATTCTCTTTTGCAAAAGTATCAGCATTTCTTTCACTCTATTGTGTACTTTCCTATTTAAGAGATCGCTAACTTGGTCGCTAACTTGGTCGCTAACTTGGTCGCTAACTTGGTCGCTAACTTGGTCGCTAACTTGGTTTGTGAAATTAATAAGGTCATCAATGGTATTGAAACTAAGTTTAATATCAAGATTGATGTTTGGCTTTATAAATGTTTGATCCGCTAAAATATGCGCTGGAATTGTTGTTAAAAAGTAAGTACTATCATCGTCTGTTTCAAAAACAGGTTTGGGAGAACCATTTGCCTCCAATGCGTCATATATAGCAGGAAAGCCTGTGCCTCTCCCTTCTGTTAATTGCAACTCCTTCAGGAAATCACCGATACGTCTGTTTCGATATTCACGGGCTACAATGCGGCGTTTGCTTTTTAATACATTAACATCAACAGGTGGAACCGGACCAGGCAGACTTAATATCTCTATTTTATCTGGCCATATCTGAACTTCTATAGGTGATTGTTGTTCGTAACTTTTGTGATATACAGCGTTTGATAAAGCTTCTTCAATTGCTGCATATGGGAAGTTGTAGAACCTTAATGCTTCTGCTTTATCCTTTTGTTTGATAACTTTCTCAGTGATGATATTAGTTTGTATAAAATTCAAAGCATTTCTCAATTGCTTTTGCAGGCATCCTTTGAAATAGTATTCCTCAAATTGTTGTCCCGAACCATCTTTATGCCATACAACTTCGATCCATGAGCGGGGAAAGAACTTTTCCGGATTTCTGGAGAAGAATAGCAAACCGACGTTTACCGGACGCAAATCTTCATTTGGACCTTTAGCTATATACATTGCTTTTGTCAAATCTGCCAGTGACATTTTAGTACTTTCGGAATATAGATCGCTTTTAACTTCCTGTAAATGGGACTGAATAAGGCTTAAATCAAAATCATCAATCTTGGCTTGGTTGTTTACTCGGTCATCAAACGGGATACGGGCAGTAAGCTCCATCAATAGGCGTAAGTTCTCTTCTTTAGCTACAATGCTCTCACTGCCAACACGTATATAGGGTTGTCGTTGTGCTTTTGTACCAAGTGTTATGGGAGCGGAGTACATGCGATTGTCTCCTGCAGGACACCAGAGTACCATGATGTGTTTACCTTGTAGTACATAAGGTTGCATAATCGGAAAATAGTTAGGTTGTATCTGGTATCCTATGTTAATAACCTCTTTTTGTATTTTATCCAGACTACTTTCTTTTAATCCGATGAGGGATGATTCAGGCTTATCGCCGTTTTCATTAATTCCAATAATAATATAACCGCCTCCCCAATTGTGGAGATCATTGGCAAAGGCGCACATGGTGTGGATAATGGTTTCCGGATTCCACCCGGATTTAAGCTCGATCCTCTCCCATTCAACAGTGTTGCCTTTTATTAAGTCTTCTATATTTATTGGTAAAGCCATATTCAGTTACATAATATTTCTGCAAATGTACTGAATGTTGTCGGTATAACAATAGGACAGATCAGATAAGTGGAATTTTCAAGTCTGTGTCTTTCCAATAATATTGAGGGCCTGAGTTCAGTTTACACTTAAAGTTAGTTTCAATCTACTATCACTACTCTCACTTTAAAAATAAATCGTTGATAGCTAAAGTGTTAGGTGTGAGTGAGGGTAAAGTTTGCGCGTGAGAGTAGGGGGCTTACTCTCACGCGCAATTTTTGTATTTTTATATCGTAACTTCTTTTGTTATAACGTGGTATCCTGCATGTGGCACATGTGTCGAATGAACCTGTAATCTGATGTTTTTTAGTCTTTTTTCCCATGTAAGTGGTGGGTTTGCCATAGTTGCTTGCCTTAATCATAAGGCATTAATTTGTTTTGCATTAGTCAAATATCTCGTTCACTCTTAGGAATAATTGGATGTTAACCTTGGTCAACAGGCTTATCAACGTTGGCTGATCGGCCTGTTGACCGAGGTTAACAAGCCTATTGACCAAGGTTAGCACTCAATAGGACTTACTGTAAAGTTGCAAAAGGAGTAGAGGAAAGTCAAATGCTTCTCTGTTTGTTGTTTGATTAGTATTGAAGCTTTTATTGTAAAACAAATGGGGGTGAACCTTTTAGCGCAACAGGTAGATAAGCGTTCTAGTCATTATATACACAGCTACCGGAATACCCTTGCACTATGTCAGACTTTTGTGACATGATTGTAGTACAAATAATAGTATTGTAATAGCTATATGTTTTTCATAATCAATTGTTGAGAAATTGTAAATCATTTTTAGAATTACATATATAGTGAATATTATTTTCGATTGAAAATTTGTCCATCCCTATATTCATACCACCAATACAAATCTTTATTTCCCCTATGATGAAATTCAAATTGGTACTTTTGAGGAGCAATACAAGAAATTGTAGTAGAACGCCCTGTTTTGTGGAGGAGTATACCATATTCTATGGTATCTACATAGAAATTATATCCTTTGTAGTTGAAAATACCTTGAGTCCACTTTCCATAATTATAGAAACGGGGGTTATAAATAACACCAATTAAAATGTATGGATTAGGCGAGAGTTCCTCCGTATCGGTTAATATTCATTTAAAGAAGCGCTTTAAAAAAACTTTCGGAAGTATGAAAATGTTACATGAAGATATCAGGACGGAATATAGTAAAACCGGTCTGTACCCGCTCAGGAGATATCTGTGGCACAACTTTTACAAGGCTACACCCTTTTCTACGGATGGTGTAGCCATCACCTCCAAAGGGTGTAGCCATCCGGGAGAAAGGGTGTAGCCCTGCCGGAAGAACGGTTTACTTACACCGCGATTGATGAATGTTATTTGACAAGAATTCCACATGCTGCCTACAGATCAGACCGTGCCTGTTTCCTGGAAGGCTTATGTACGGTCAGAAGCTCATTCAGGTGGCTCCATGGGATGGGAAGGAAACCGGCGGAGACTTCCTCACGGCGCAGGTGGTACAAGCCTGTACTCAGGCGACGGGATTCCAGATGATATTCACCGCCGGTACGATACAGAAGAGACAGTTGACGACGCGAGCGTTCTATAAAGACGTGACAACTCTCTTCTTGCAAGGGGGAACCCGTGTATCGGAGCACTTCACCGCAAAAGCCATCAATGCCTTTGTTGAAATTGGAACAACAGGGATAAAGATAGTAATGCCAAAAAGGACTGCTACGGAAAAGACCAAGACCCAAAGGCAACAGTAAATCCTCAGCAGTACTTATTCCAAGGTTGGAAACAGGAACCTTATAACAGCGGCCATCATTAAAAATGAAAAGAATGGAGTCAAAGTAATTCGACTCGGAAAAAAGGCTGCGTAGCTTGTCACTCTCATTATTGAATACTAATACTGAACACATGACTGATTATACTTTTAATGAAGAGGCAAAGATAGGAACTAAAAGAAGGGCAACAAACACGCACAAGACCGAATGCTTACAGGCAAAAGAACATTTTGTCCGGTTCAAAAGAACAAAATCATTAGGCTAAATATACATTTATCTGCTTTGTTACAGTTCTTGAATCCTTGGAAAGGGTTGTGTTACCTCTTGCTCTCTGGTGTATTCGGTGCTGTATTCTTTCATTATTCGCAAGGAGTGTGGTGGTGTTGAGGGATTTTTGAAGAAAAAAGTACTGAATGAGCTTTATTTACTCGTAGAAAGGTGTTGTTTGAAGATAATTTGGTGAGTTCGGTATGAAATGTATATGATGTTGAAAAATAGAATGTTATATTGATAGTAAGTAAATATATTGAAAAAATGCGGTGTAAGAAGACGGTTTGGCTACACTTGTATGCAAATCTTTTATGTCACGTAAGATATTATTGATGAGTATATTAATGTACAGGGGGTAGGATGTAGGCAAAAACGGTCTTTTTTGTTTCTATAAATCACTGTGATCTGATCTTGAGAAAGTAAAGTTAAATACTATTATTGATGAAAGTTAACGACAAGCAAACCGCAGTAAATCAGTGTTCACTGCGGTTTGTCTTTTTATATAATCTTCAATTACAAACTATAATCCTGAGCCAATTAATAATAAATCTTCATTTTTTCCAATCCGGTTTAGGAAATAGCCGAATCGGACTGTAACGGATATAAGTTTCGAATATCTCTTTATCAGGACCAATCATGCGAGGATCACCTGAACACTCCATTTCATTTTGCAAAGCTGTTTTGAGCTCTTTTTCGACTGGTACATAGTCTACATAACCGACTAAGTTGTGTAAACAGAATGGATCGTCGTTCACATTGTATAATTCGAATTCAGTACGTTTGTCATATGCCATGTTGAAATAGGGATGTATGGCAGGATCTTTATAATTCTCGATCAGAAATGACTTTGACGGTGCGTCATCAACATCAGTAAATGCCCATCCGGAATGATGAATGCCTTTTTCATCGATGCCATACATCGGGTAAACTCTCCCCGTTTCATTATTGATTGCCTGAGGTGCACCGGCAGGCCAACGTTCCGGTTTTATATTCCAGATAAAGAGGTATTCCCTGCTACGTATGGCGCGTTGCGGATATCCGAGGTTTTTCCAACGGGAAGAAGAATGTCGTTCACGGCCCATAAAGACATATTTCCTAGTTTCATCCACAATCCCATTTTTTTCAGACCGGAGAATATTCACAATGCTTCGCCCTGAAATAGGAAGCATTCCATCAGGTTTCACTCCTGCGAGTTCTAGAATGGTTGGTGCGATATCTACAAAACCTATCAGATCGTCCACCCGACGTTTACCCGGAAATCCTTTCGGGTAACTGATTGCCAGGGGCACATGTACACCATATTCGAAGCAGTTTGCTTTTGCACGCGGAAAAGGCATGCCATTGTCGGCTGTTACCATAACGATCGTATTGTCAAGTTCGCCGATGGAGTCTAGGTAATTCAGCATTTTATAAAGATGAGAGTCTGCCCATTCTATTTCTACAGCATAATCAAGCATATCTCCCCTTATCTCATCTGTATCGGGGAAAAAACCGGGTATATCAACCTGAACAAGTTCTTTTCCATTACGCTTCCATGATCCTTTTTCATAAGCCCGGTGGGGTTCGGTTGAACCGTACCAGAAATAGAAAGGTTGGTCCGGTTTGCGTTGTTGCATGAAATCATGGAAGTTGCTAAAATAGTCTATCAATCCAATCCCTCCTGCAGTTCTCGGATCCGACGAATCGTTTTTTGTGTATCGATATTTATTGTAGGCATGTCCGGCTGCATTCTCTTTTCTCCATAGTGAATCTTCCTCATTCTGGGCGTAGCGGAAAGGGTCAACTCCTTTTCCGGTAAATCCGGTGTGGTAACCGTTTGCTTTGAGAAGATCAACAAAGGGAATGAATTCTTTCATCCAGGACGAAGCATGCTGTCCTGCCTGTTTATTTTGCCAATGATGACGCCCCGTTACCAATGTACTCCGGGATGGCGCGCTTCCCGGTGATCCGGCATAACAATTGGTGAAATAGATTCCGTTGGCTGCTACTCTGTCAAAACCGGGGGTGCGGACAAACTTGCTTCCAGCAAATCCTGTGTGTATATACGTCTGATCGTCATTGATTACAAAAAGTATATTAGGCGGTTTTATCGTTTCTTTCTGATGTTGTTTACATCCGCCTAAAACTCCTGAACTAATGGAGAGAAAAATTATTCCAGATAAATGTTTCATGATATTATTTATATTTTAATTCAAAAGTTAACTTCCAATCCGGAGGCTTCCGGTTCAAAATCTGACTTGTTTATTGAGCGTGCCGGAACACTTTCACCTTTCTTTATGCGGTTCCATGCATCTCGGGCAGAGCCCATATACGGATATGAATCAAAAATATCTCCCTGACCAAGCATCCTTGGATCCTGCTGTTCTGCCAGTTTTTGCAGAAGT
This sequence comes from Bacteroides intestinalis, assembly GCF_003464595.1. Taxonomy (GTDB): domain Bacteria; phylum Bacteroidota; class Bacteroidia; order Bacteroidales; family Bacteroidaceae; genus Bacteroides; species Bacteroides intestinalis_A. The sequence goes on along the minus strand of NZ_QRZF01000007.1, from coordinate 215,313 downwards.
TCGCTCCGCATTTGTCTTTTCAATGTATCGTAATTGGCATCTTCTGCCAAGTTTACGATACATTCGCGGTCTTCTGAGATTTTGTACAGTTCTTCTTTCTGCCGTTTACCGAAAGAAAGCTGCCAGTAGCTCTCCGTTTCGGGATTCCGGCGTGCTTTTAATACTTCTGTTTTTGTCGGACTGCCGTCTACATTCATATATCCTGTTTCTGGATTTCCTGCCGGCCAGCGACTGGTTTCAAAATTTATCAGATAAAGAAAGTCGCCTTTTATAATACCTCTGATAGGATATCCTTGATCGTTTGGGCGTCCCACATCATGTCTTTCCTTACCGATCAGAACATAGTCCTTTTGTGGTTTGCTGTCTTCTTTTGTTAACAAGTCGAGAAAACTTTTACCTTCTATCGGTTGCATCCTCGATTTTTCTTCCGGTATGCCGGCTACAGCAAGAATTGTAGGTGCCAGGTCAATAAAACTCAGAAGATCCTTTATCTCCCGTCCGGTTTTTGTTATCCCTTTTTTCCACATCATGGCAAACGGGACATGATTAGAGTATTCGTATTCTTGTCCTTTGGCGCGGGGAAACGGCATTCCATGATCGGCAGTAACGATGACAATTGTGTTTTCCAGTTCTCCCGCCGCTTCCAATATCTGAAGAATAGCGACTAGGTGTTTATCAAAATGCTCTATTTCCAGCGCGTAATCCAGCATATCCGTGCGTACTGTCTCATTGTCCGGCCAAAAAGATGGAACAGAATCAATCTGATTGATATCTTTTCCGGCTTTTAAAGAAGAGCCGAATTCGTATCCTCTATGTGGTTCCAAAGCCCCATACCAGAAACAGAAAGGTTGGTCCTCGGGCTTATTTCTGAGGAATTCTTTGAAATTAGCCGCATAATCAATATTGGATATTCCCTTTGTCGGGGGTGTCAATTTGATCTGATTCCACATTTTTCCGACTATATTCCGTGCATTTCCCAATGAGTCGTTAGCAAAACCGGGTCCCCAGCCTTTTCCTGTTGCTCCTACCTTATAGCCGTTCTCAGTCAATACCTCGGGATAAGATTTGAATTTTGCAGGGAAATCGGGCCAGTGGTTGCAGGCTTCTTCCAGTTGCCAAGAATTACGTCCTGTAATAATGCAGGCGCGGGAGGGCGATGACTTGGCATTACAAGTGTACATGCGCTGAAACAGCAGGCCTTGTTGCGATACTTGGTCGAAACCGGGTGTGTGGAGCCAAGGCGTTCCATATGCTTGCATGTGGGGATAGGATATATCGTCGGCAATGCAGAACAGGATGTTGGGGCGTTGTTTTTCTTCTGCTTGTTTGCAAAATAGGTTGCTTGTTCCGGTAACTAAGAATATAGGGATGAATATTTTCTTCATTTTATATCATAATAAATTAAAAGTATTATGGAATGTTTTCAAATGTAATGGATATATCCTTACTTTCTTTTGAATATAAGGTAATTTCATTTACATTCTGTGATAGTACATTTCCTCCGATAATTTTTATCGGTTTCTTGCCTTCATATTTTATACACACGGTTGAAGCTGATGCAACCTTAATGACTAGCAGGTTGTTTTCCAACTGTATATTGTCCAACTGTCCTGTGGATGAAATGACGGATACTTTTTCTCCTTTATTGCCAATAAGAAAAGCGTTTATTGTATCATCCGGTTTATTGAAATTGAAGTCCATGCTGATACTTTTGTGGTTGCTTGTGTAAGGATGATTTAAGATTCCGAGTAGTTGTGACCGATTCAAATCTAATTTGTAAAGGAGCCTGGTCTTTGATCCGCTGAATCCGATAATCTGTCCGAAAGCATGCATGGAATCTACCTGGGTGTATATCTCCGGTGATGCTCCTACGTTAACATTATAATCGGTCATTATGCCGTGAATATAGGGTCTTACCCGTTTGGCTTTTGCTAATGTTTTACCGATACCAATCCTTTCTTTGGGAGTAAGTTGGCTTAGATCTCCCCAAAAACCATGCCCAGCAATTAATGTGTTATTTATATTATAATGTTGTGCGCGGTAGGGTGCTACATCATGTGGATAAACCGCATAAGTAAATAACTCTTTTGGAAAAAAATGTCCGTAATCATTGATAACCGTACGCATAGATTTAGTTCGGTAAGCGGAAAAGTCACCATAAGCGGATGCACCATTATTGATGAAAAAGAATATTCCCTCTTGTAGAGGCATTAATCCAATCATGCACCGTTCCGGCTCTGTAAGGTCTACTTCTATAACTACATCGTTATTATATTTCCGTAACTCTTTCATAATGCGAGTTACATAAAAAGGGAAAAGATAATTATATCTTTCTATCCTTTCTTTTTTTGTATGGCTATTATCTCCATGATTGAGGCCGGACAGAGAACTATTGAAAGTATTCATAGCATCCCATTTAAAAAAGCGAATACCTTGATCAATCAGTTTTTTACAATCTTCGAGAAATAAATCAGAAAAAGGCCCTACGATATCAAATACTGGTTTTCCCCATTGTGCTACAATAGGAACTCCGTCGGATCGGCGGATAATCCATTCGGGATGTTGTTGGTATCTTTTAAAGAGACTGTCTATTGCCATCGGAGATAACCAGATCCCTGGTATCATATTATGCTCTTTCATCCGGTTAACAAGTGGGGTTAATTTGTTAGGTAAACGTTTTTGATGTGGAGTCCATATACCTAGTGCTTCTTCCCATCCATCGTCGAGTACAAAAAGTTCAATATTCATCTGAGCAGCATAATCAATTTCCTGGAGTATTCGTTCCTCTGTCAAGACCCCTCTTAAATCATGCCCTTTCTTATTTAGTTCTCTTTGCATTGCCCAGGTATTGTAATAGAAATGAGATTCCCGGGATTTAGGGTGCTCTGTTATTTGGCTGAAAAGGTAATTGTGTATCAATGGTTCGATTTTTTCATCTTTTCCTATAAAACTGAAACTATTCCATACGGTTTCGTAATAAGAATCGTATGGTATTTTCTCATTATCGAAATAACCTCCTCTTATTAGTTCTGTAGCTATTGTCCGGGTATTTCCGTTTTGACTATAATGGTGGGCTATAAACCAGAAATTTTCATCTTTTATTTCTGTTTCGTCTCCTTCTACTCCCTGACTAGCGTCAATATCGCCCTTTTTCATGGAGGTAACTGCCGACAATCGGAAACCTTTTGCTTCATCTTGTGAGGCATGTTCGTACGTTGACATTACTTTATGATTTCCCGTGCAGGTAACAGAGAAAGGACCTTTCAGGAGAAGTTCATCACTATCCGTCAGTGTATGATTTCTAATAGAGGGATAAAATGTATGATTCCAATACTGGTAATTAGCTATTTGTATTTCCTGTATAGATCCTTTCATGTTATTGTTGAGGGATAACCTTGGGTAAATGAAATGCAGTTTTCCTTCCTTTTTATTCAACTGAAAATTGTGTCCTTTGGTCGATTTCAGTTGTATCTTCTCTCTGGTAAGTGTTGAGTTCTGAAAATATTGTCGGTACAATTCCATTTTCAAGCCTTTGTAAGCTCCCTTACCCTTAAAATAAAAAATATACTCCAAACCTTGATTAGCCAAACTTCTTTCTTCGTATTTAATAAATTCCCATACCGGCATGGATGAGAGTACTGTTTCTTTGTTAATCTGAAATTCGAAGTAAGGAAGTGCATTTTCAGCTATTAATTCTTTCTGGTTTTTCTTATCAAACACTGATTGAACGGAGATTGTATTATTCTTAAATGATAATACCTGTCGCATCTTTGCATTTTCATAAATGAACTCCTTTCCAGCCATGTGTCCGTTGGCTAGTATATCATTATCACAATAGAAGAATAAAATGATTAGTAAAAAGATGTTCTTAAGTTTCATTGAATTTGTTGAGGTATTGAGGGGTGTATCAAAAGTCCACTCTTTTTTACCCAAAGGGAATTTTGATACACCTCAATGATTTTTATTTATTTAGGCGTAATTTGATAATCATTTTGTTTCAATTCCGGATTTACATCAACCTGTTTCTGTGGAATTGGAGTGGTGAGGTTTGTTTCATTGAGTTTAAACCCTTTACTCGTCATAACTTCAATCGCACGGCCGGTGCGGATTAAATCGAACCATCTGTGTCCTTCAAAAGCCAGTTCCACACGGCGTTCGTGTTCAACGATTAGGAAGAATTCATTTTTATCCGAAGTTTTAATATCTACGGGAGAAGTTTCGGTTGTCTGGTAACCGAATCCTCTGCGACGCACTTGATTGAGGCAATCGCATGCCTGCGCTGTTTTCCCGTTTTGGTTTAATGCTTCGGCATACATTAAAAGTACGTCGGCGTAGCGGATTACCGGAAAGTTATTGTTGCTGTCGCCGCCTTGGTAAGGGATGTCGAAGTATTTCTTCACATGGCGTGATTCTACCCATTTCCCGCCTTTGCGTGAGTCGTTATAGCCGAGTGCCATAGAAAAATCACGTCTTAGGTCGCCATCTTCGTATGCATTATAAATATCCATTTCCGGAATGTTGTTACCTCCCGTTCCTCCTACTTGGACAACATTGGTTCCTGAATTGAAAGGTGCAAATGTGTTCGGGAAATCACTACCTTCTCCGTATCCGCCTTTCTTGAACTGAACTTCGAAAACGGTTTCTTTGTTGTTATGATTATCCGCATGGAATACACTGGCATAGCCCTTATTGTTCAACGAGCCTGCCTCGTTCTCTAAAAGTGCGTACACTTTGCTATTTATCACTTCGGCTAGTTTAGCTTCGGCTTCCGAGTATTTGTTTAGTGTTAGATATACTTTGCCTAATAAAGCTTTGGCAGCTCCTGAAGTTGCCCGACCAATATTCTCGTCTTCTTTATAAGATGTAGGCAATGCTTCGGATTCTTTTAGGTCAGCGATGATTTGTTCGTATACTTTTTCTTTTGGATCTCTCATGTATTTATATGATTCATTGATACTAATTTCATGCAATACTAATGGAACGTCTCCATACACACGAACAAGATTAAAGTAAGTCAATGCCCGGAGAAATTTGCATTCCAGTTTGTATCGGTCACTCAGCGTTTTGTCTATATCTATATTATCGATACGATCTAAAACCGTATTAACACGATTAATACAAGCATAGCTCTTATTCCAGAAATTGGCAATATAAGGATTCGTAGTACGGATATAGAATTTATCGAATTCATCTTGATCGACCACGGAACCGGACAGTAAATTGTGTGTGTTGTCTGATGGAATTTCTGAAAAAACATACCAGTTGCCATATTGACCGCCTTCCTGAAGTGTGGAGTACGCTCCGTTGACGGCCATTGTAAATTGTTCCGCTGTTTGATAAAACTGTTCCCCCCCTAATTTATTTTTCGGTTGTAAGTCCAGAAAATCGCTACAGGATATAAGGCCTAAACACAAGCCTAATGCTACTATTTTATATTTTGCTTTCATACTTATTATTCTGTTTTTAGGTATTAACAATTAGAAAGTCACATTTATGCCTACCGTGAAAGTTCGGTTCAACGGGTACATTCCATAGTCAGTACCCGGTGCCAGCGAGCTATCCTCTTTATGGCTTGTTTCAGGGTTGAATCCGCTATAATTGGTGAATGTCGCCAGATTCTGGATAGACATGTATACCCGGGCATTCTGCATGGCGCATTTTTGAGTAAGTACTTTAGGCAAAGTGTAACCCAGCGTCAGGTTATTGATCCGTATAAAAGAAGCATCTTCCACCCAACGGGTTGAAACGGCATTATTTTGTCCCGTGGTCAAGGCATTTGCGCGTGGAGTTTTGCCGTCTCCCGGATTTTCCTCAGATTGCCATCTGTTGAGCACTTCCCGCATCTGATTCATATTTCCTTCTAATTGTGTGAAAAAACGTTTTCCTAAGAACAGTACATCCCGCCCATGAACACCTTGTAGTACTATACTGAGATCAAAATTCTTGTATGTCAACTGGTTAGTCATCCCCCAAGAGAATTTAGGTTCGTTGTTTCCGATAATGGTACGATCATCGGCATCAATTATTCCGTCTTTGTTTATATCGGCATATTTAGCATCACCCACATGCGAATCGGCCAAGTGGGGACTGTTATCTAAATCGGCTTGGTTCATATAAACGCCTATTTGTTTATAACCATAGAAATTTCCCATCGGTTTACCAATCATTGTAATGTGCGTTGTTCCGGCGCCACCGTCGCTTTGTATCGGATCACCTGCGGGACCAAGCTCAATCACCTTATTACGGTTCATGGACATATTTAGATTGGTGGTCCAACTAAAGTCTTTATTCATCACATTGACAGAATTGATTGTGAATTCAATCCCTTTATTGTTTACTTTACCAATATTACGCCAAGCTTTGGAAAAGCCAGTGATTGTTGGAATATCTACATTAAGTAACAGGTCGGTTGTTCTGCGCTTATATAAATCCAACATAAACGATAAACGATTTTTGAATATGGAGAACTCAAATCCTAAATCGTATTGTAAAGTCTTTTCCCAAGTCAGAGCGTGATTGGAAAAACTATCTTGTGCTGATCCGGCAACAACATTTCCAGTTCCGGAACCAAATACATAATTTGCATTACTCATCGTACCGATTGATGCGTAATTGTCCGACATGCTGTTGTTTCCGGTTAAACCAATACTTGCCCGTATTTTCATATCACTAATCCACTGGATATTTTTCATAAACTTTTCCTGTGAGATTCTCCAGGCTACTGACCCCGATGGAAAATAACCGTAGCGATTGTCTTTTCCGAAGCAGGAAGAACCATCTGAACGAATCGAAGCTGTCAGATAGTATTTATTGTTATATCGATAATTCACACGAGCCAGATAAGAAATCAGTGACCATTCATTCATATCAGAAGAACCGCTTTTTACCTTTGCATTATTTAAGGTACGGATAATATCGTCAGGAAAATCCGAACCTTCCGCTTTGCTCTGATTGTAAGTGTTCTTTTGGAAGGTAAGCCCAGCTACAGCATCAATTTCATGAGCTCCGAAAGAAGTGAAATAACTTAGTGTATTTTCGTTCAGCCAATTAAAAACTTCTTTGTTCTCAGTATTACCTTTTCTATCAGTTGAAGGAAGTGGAGCCACCGTTCCACCTTTAGGAACGTTAGATGGGCGGAAAAACTTACTTCTGTAGTTCATCATGTCGGCTCCTATTGTTGTCTTAAATTTCAAATTTCTTAATATGGAAATTTCAGCAAACATATTTCCGAAAAAGCGGAGATTGGCTCGTTTATTTTCGATATCTTTTGCTAAAGCAACAGCATTGGGAACACCGCTCAGACCATCGCCAGCTACAGCGTATTCTGCTTGCGAAGACCAGGTCCCATCTGGATTATAAACAGGCATAAGGGCAGTGGTTGCTAATGCCGGAATGATTACTCCGTCACCCGTCCAGTGTCCTTCGTTCACCCGGTTTTGATTGATATAGGTCGGCGCCAGATTGATCCCGACTTTTAGCCATTTAGTAAATTCACTTTCAATTTTCGCACGGGCTGAGAAACGTTCATAATCGCTTCCAATGATGATTCCTACTTGATTGAAATATCCGGCAGAGAACATATATTTTGTTTTGCTATCCCCACCGCTAACAGAAACCTGATAGTTTTGGATAGGCGCCGTTCTGAAAATTTCGTCCTGCCAATCTGTTCCTTTGCCTATGGCTGCCATAACTTCCGGATCATCGTATATGGCTGGATAGCGATAACGGTTACCGGCGGGGCGCATTTCTAATGGATCATTGGGTGATGCACCCGGAACACGATCGACATAATTATTGTTGAAAGCTTCTCTACTAAATGCAACGAACTCCTCAGCATTTAACATGTCCATTTTTTTAGTGACATTCTGAAATCCATAATATATATCTAAGTTTATACTCACTTTTCCGGCTTTACCCGACTTAGTGGTAACCAACACAACTCCGTTTGCTGCACGCGAACCGTAAATGGCAGATGCAGAGGCATCTTTCAATACTTCTATAGATTCTATATCATTCGGATTGATAGAATTCAGATTTTGTTCGCCTAAAGGAAAGCCGTCAACCACGTATAGTGGGGAACTGGAAGCAGAGATTGAACCCGCTCCGCGCACACGGATAGTGGCGGCTTGTCCGGGAGAACCAGCAACCTGCTGAACTTGCACGCCAGCTAGTTGTCCGGCCATAGCTTGTGTAGGGTGTGATACTTTCAGGTCTTTCATAGAACCGGCTGATATTTGACCTACAGATCCTGTTAGGTCTTTCTTCTTAACAACTCCATAACCAATAACTACTACTTCATCCAGAGTCTCCGAATCTTCTTTCATGATTATCTTCAAATGAGTCTGATTGCTAATTTTAATTTCTTGAGTGAGATAACCAATATAGGAAACTTGAAGAATAGCGTTTTCGTGCATATTGGTAATGATGAACTTACCATCCAGATCTGTAATGCATCCGTTAGTGATACCTTTTTCAACTATATTCGCTCCGATAATCGGTTCACCTTTTTCATCGGTGACTATACCGGTAATTTTTTTAGTTGATTGCTGGCTTATTCCATTTTGGTGAGAAAGGTCATCACGTTTGATAAGCGTGACGTTCTTTCCGACTAATTTATATGCTACGTCGGTTCCTGTAAATATTTTATTTAAAATTTCAGAAACAGATTCATTATCAGCATTCAAGGATATCTGTCGATTTACATTGATCTTGTTCCTGTCGTATACGAACAGGTATTCGGTTTGCTTCTCTATTTTATAAATGATTTCCCGTAGGGAAAGATTGTCGGCATGTATAGACACTTTTGCATTCTGTGAATTGGCTTCTGTTGCAAAAAGGTTGCAAAAACATGCGAACAGAACAATAACTGTGATTTTCATAATACGAAATATGTGTTTAATTTCGGATATGGATTGTTTATACAAAAAATAATTCATAATTTTGTATGCAATTATGTTAGTACTTCGATTAATTATTCAAGGTCGGGAGTCTAACCCTTAACCGGTAAGTGTTGGAGCACTTGCCGGTTTTCTATTTACTCTTTATATCTATGTCATAGGCTATTAGTATTTAAAGGTTTAACAATAAAATTTATATAAGAATCAATCTCTGTAAGAATTTGTATGTTGGATTAATTAATAATAATTAAATTTTTCTCATCATCTTTTTGGTAAGTGAAATGATGGGTGAGCTGCAAAACATTCAGGATGTGGTATAAACCATCTCTTGTTCGAAATTTGGCAGTGGAATGTAGCTTGTTCTGTATAATAGATTTGTTGTTTATCTGAATATTTACATCAAAATATAATTCCAGCTTTTTTAGAACTTCCATCAGTGACTCATCAAAATAGAGAATTCCTTTGCGCCAAAGAAAATAGTCAATGTGCTGCATAGAAGTAACTACTAACTTCTTATTTGTCAATATAGCCCGATTGTCAGGTGTCAAAGAAAGCTGTTGATTTGTCGCATGATCGCTAATTTCAACTTTTCCAGTTAACAAAGCAGCTTCAAAATCTTTTGATTGTTTGTAGGCTCTTACATTAAAAGAGGTTCCTAATGCCTTAATATCATAATTGGATGTGGATACAATAAATGGTTTGTTTTTATTTGCTTTTACTTCAAAAAAACCTTCTCCATTGAGACTGACCTTTCGTTTTCCTTTAGCGAAGCGGGTAGGAAAATTTAGTGTACTACCGGCATTCAACCAAACCTGAGAACCGTCGGCTAAAGTAAGTTGTGCATTCTGCCCAGCTGGAACATGTATGGTTTGCATGGCAATATCTTCTTCTGTATCTACGAGTGGTAGATGTATCCAATAATGCAAAATAAATCCTAGAATAAAGATTGCAGCTAGTTCTATTGCTTTTTGCCAGATATGTCTTGATTTTACCTTCTTTAGGAAAGAATTTGTAATAACTTCAGGTACCTCATGCCAGAAACTTATCTCATATAAACGGCATAGCTGCTGATAGTGTTTCATATTCGCCTCATTGGCATCTAGCCATTCCGTAATCAAACGTGATTGTTCATCAGTTGTACGTCCTTCGAAATATAATTGTAGTAACTTATCATCCATATTTTTCTTTGCTTTATATATAAGACGATAGTTAGGAAAGGTTCACTAGTAGCAAACCTACTTTTTTAATAGAAAAATAAAAAATAAAACAGAGGCAGGTAATCTTTTAGAGAAATGCGTAGAGCTTTCAATGCTTTGGCAATATGATAATCGACCCCTTTTACGGTGATACCTAATGTTTGTGCTATCTCTTTTCCGGATTTCTGTTCGAAACGGCTCATCCTAAAAACTATGGCTGTTTGTTCGGGAAGTACTTCTAGAGTATGATTTAGGATCGTTTGTATTTCTGTAGAGAAAATATCATCAGGATTGCATCCTTCAAGAGTTGATATACGAATGGACAATTCCCGCCGCTGCCATTCAGCCATAGCCTCAAGTCTTTCTTTGTGGCTAATCTGTGCTCTGAGGTAATCCTGGGATTTATGTTTTAGTATTGTCAATAGCAAGACCAAAGGTTTCTCTACGGTTTCCTTATTCATTGTTTCCCATAACTTAATAAGGGATTCTGTCGCTATATCTTCGGCTACCTGGTCGTTTCGTACATACATCAGAGAGAAACGGTAAGCTTTTCTGTAGTACTTTACATAGATGTCGTTAAACTGTTCGATTTGTAACATTATTACTAAGAACCTGTTAAAATATGATTGAAATATTGTTTTAAGAATGTTTCTGATTAGTCCAATAGTATAAGTGACTAAATAAAATGTATCAGACTGATTTTACGGAAACAGGGTGGCAATATATATAGAAAGTTTTGAATGTACAAGCAGAAAGTGTAAATATAATCTTTAGATGATTTGAAATGTAACCTTTTATTCTGTGAGGCTGGTGCCACTTTGATACAGTTATGGTATGGCTCATCTCTTTTGTCTGGAAGGAAATAATCATGGTTTTAGTCTATTCATAATTTGTAAAAAGGAAAATAAAAGAGTGAAGCAGATGGAGAAGTTTTCGGCTTTATTTGTACTTTTGGCGTACGAAATATTAATGAATGATTCTTATGAAAGCAGGATACATCTGTTTATTGCTCTTAATGGGTGCGAGTGTCGCACTCACAGCATGTGGTAATACCAAAAATAAAAAGGCTGAAAGTAATATTGTAGGTAATGATAAAGACGAGCATGGCTGCATTGCTTCCGCCGGATATACGTGGAGTGAAGTGCAAAAAGACTGCATTCGTCTTTGGGAAAAAGGAGTCCGCATGGAAGATGTGGCGGATAAGGAAAAGTCGGCGTATATTGTTTTTGCTCCCGACTCATTGCAAGTAGAATTATTCTTCTCCGGTGACCAACCCAATGAAATATTGGATCGCCGTTCGCTGCCGGGCGGAGACTATGCCTGGAATGTAGAAGACGATGATACAAAGAATGTCCGCCAGGAGAATGGAAAATGGACAATCAGCCAACGAGGAAACCTGATCTATCAGCAGGTGGACGAGGCTAAGTAATTGTTTGAGCTGTTATGGAGAACTTTGCTGCCATAGACTTTGAAACTGCCAATGAACAACGCACCAGTGTGTGCAGTGTCGGGGTAGTGATTGTACGGGATGGGGAGATTGTAGATCATTACTATAGTCTTATTCGTCCTGAACCGGAGTATTACTCCTATTGGAATACCCGGGTACATGGGTTGACATTGGCAGATACAGCGGAAGCACCGGTATTTCCGGTAGTATGGCAAGAGATTGCACCGCTTATAGAGGGGCTTCCGCTTGTGGCGCATAACAAAGGTTTTGATGAAAGTTGTTTGAAAGCGGTTTTCAAGACTTACTGCTTAGATTACCCCGATTATGAATTTCATTGTACCTTGAGTACGGCACGAAGGCGAATCAAAGGTTTGCCCAATTATCAGTTGCATACGGTAGCGGCCTATGTTGGATACGAGTTGGAACAGCATCACCATGCATTGGCTGATGCTGAGGCTTGTGCCTGGATCGCCCGGGAAATAATAGAATAACGAAGAAAAAAGTACGAATATGGATTTAGCATCACTTACTGCGGAAGTCTGCCGCATTGCTATGGATGCAGGAAGTTTTTTGAAAGAAGAAAGAAAAACATTCCGTAGCGAGAGCGTGGAAAAGAAACATGCGCATGACTACGTGTCCTACGTAGATAAAGAATCGGAGAAGCAGATTGTTGCTGAACTCTCCGCATTGTTGCCGGAAGCCGGTTTTATTACGGAAGAAGGTTCGGCTGTGTATCAGGATGAACCCTATTGCTGGGTTGTGGACCCGCTGGACGGGACTACGAATTATATCCATGACAATGCACCTTACTGCGTATGTATAGCCCTTCGCTCCAGGGAGGAACTCTTGTTGGGTGTGGTGTATGATCCTTGCCGGGATGAGTGTTTCTATGGTTGGAAAGACGGTGGCGCTTACGTAGATGGCCAGCGAATACAGGTTTCTAATGTACAACAGATGGAAGATGCCTTTCTGGTAGTCGAACTGCCTTATAACTCATGCCAATATGCCCGTACGGGAGAACACCTGATACATAACCTGTATGGTAAAGTAGGTGGCATTCGTATGACCGGTTCTGCTGCCTTAGCGATATGCTATGTAGCTGCCGGACGTTTTGATGCCTGGGCGGAGGCGTTCATCGGCAAATGGGATTATTCGGCGGCGGCGTTGCTTGTATTGGAGGCAGGTGGCCGGGTGACCGACTTCTATGGAAATGAAAGTTTTATAGAAGGGCATCATATTATTGCTACGAACGGACATCTGCATTCTACGTTACAACAACTGATACAAGAAGTCCCTCCATTGGGGATGTAACATAAATAAACTACTTAATGAAAAATACTGTGAAAATCTGGTTAGGCCCTCTGTTTCATCTCTTTTTCCCACGTTGTTGTGTGGTTTGTGGAGCTCCGCTTGCAGAAGGTGAAGAGGCTATTTGCACGCATTGTAACATTAACATGCCCCGTACCAATTACCATAAGGTAAAAGACAACCTTGTGGAGCGTATGTTCTGGGGAAAGATTCCTTTGGAACGTGCCACTTCTTATTTTTTCTATCGCAAAGGGAGTGACTTTCGCAAGATACTGCATCAGTTCAAGTATGGAGGACGAAAAGAACTGGGTGCAATAATGGGGCGTTTTATGGCTGCAGAGTTGGCTACAACAGATTTCTTTGAAGGTATAGATGTCATTATCCCCGTGCCTCTGCATCCCCGTAAGAGGAGGGCGCGCGGGTACAATCAAAGTGAATGGATTGCCCGTGGTGTGTCTCAGGTAGTAGGATTACCTGTGGATGTATCTTCGGTGATACGTGAGAAGCATACGGATACGCAAACCCGTAAATCGACTTATGAACGTTGGGAGAATGTGGATGGCATCTTTCGGCTTCGTCATCCGGAGAATTTTGTGGGAAAGCATGTACTGATCATTGATGATGTGTTGACTACCGGCTCTACTACTACTGCTTGTGCCGATGTTTTTCATGAAGTAGAAGGAGTACGCATTAGTGTGCTGACATTGGCGGTAGCCGAAGGATAGTATAAATAATGTTAATATAAAAATTAAGGCTCTGCATTCAGCAGATTCTGTATCATTGATGCAGCTGTTTGCAGGACAGAAAACAAAAAAGGTTCGCCGTAATGACGAACCTTTTTGCTCTTCCTCTTGGACTTGAACCAAGGACCCTCTGATTAACAGTCAGATGCTCTAACCGACTGAGCTAAGGAAGAATATGCATTCAAGTTTCTCTTTCGCTCTTCCTCTTGGACTTGAACCAAGGACCCTCTGATTAACAGTCAGATGCTCTAACCGACTGAGCTAAGGAAGAATGTTGTTTTTTCTCAAATGCGGTGCAAAAGTAATAGGATATTTTGAAATATGCAATATCTTTGCAAAAAAAATATCGAAATGGACAAAATAATTGGAATGGGCAACGCCCTTGTTGATGTTCTTGCTACTCTCAACGACGACCAAATTCTAAACGAAATGGAATTGCCCAAGGGGAGCATGACTCTGATTGATGAAACGAAACTGCTGATAATCAATGAGTGTTTCAGTGAAATGGAAACAGAACTGGCCACCGGGGGCTCTGCAGGAAATGCAATTCGTGGTATGGCATGCCTCGGAGCAGGAACAGGATTCATTGGTAAGGTTGGCAATGACGCATATGGAAAGTTTTATCGGCAAAGTTTGTTGGAACGGGGAACTGAAGCAAATTTATTGGTATCTTCCGAGTTACCTTCGGGGGTAGCTTCCACTTTTATATCGCCTGACGGGGAACGTACTTTCGGTACTTACCTGGGTGCTGCTGCTACATTAAAGACAGAAGACCTTTCACGGGAGATGTTTAAGGGCTATACTTATTTGTTCATTGAAGGTTATCTGGTACAGGATCACGATATGATACTTCGTGCCATTGAACTGGCAAAAGAAGCCGGATTGCAAATCTGCCTGGATATGGCAAGCTATAATATTGTGGAGCAAGACCATGATTTCTTCTCTTTATTGATAAACAAGTATGTGGATATTGTGTTTGCCAATGAGGAGGAGGCCAAGGCATTTACGGGTAAGGAGCCTGAAGAGGCACTGGACGTGATTGCCAAAATGTGTAGCATCGCTATTGTGAAGTTGGGTGCCAGAGGATCACTCATCCGTAAAGGTACGGAAGAAGTGCATGTGCATGCTGTCACTGTGGACAGGGTAATAGATACGACCGGTGCAGGTGATTATTTCGCTGCCGGTTTTTTATATGGGCTGACTTGCGGATATTCCCTGGAGAAATGTGGTAAGATAGGTTCTATCCTTTCAGGAAGCATCATCCGGGTGATCGGTGCAGAAATGCCTGTCGAGTGGTGGGAAGATATCAAAACGAGAATCAGTGAACTATAATAAACAGGATATGAAGAAAATACTGAAAGTACGCTGGATAACTGCTTTACTGTTAGTAGTAGGTGCAGTTGTCTTTTTTAGTTTCAAGAGTGGTGATAGCCGCAGTTTCCAGATTGCAAAGAACCTGGATATATTCAACTCCATTGTGAAGGAACTGGATATGTTCTATGTAGATACGTTGGACCCGAATAAGACGATACGTGAGGGTATCGATGCGATGCTGTATTCGCTGGACCCCTATACGGAGTTTTATCCGGAGGAGGATCGTAGTGAACTGGAACAAATGCTTAAGGCTTCTTATGGAGGTATAGGTTCTATCATTCGATATGAGCCGAAACTGAAGCGTACGGTGATTGTAGAACCTTACGAAAATATGCCTGCTGCGGAAGTGGGATTGAAAGCAGGTGATATCTTGCTTGAAATAGATGGAAAGGATTTGACCGGAAATACGGATGTGAGTAAAATGCTTCGTGGACAGGTGGGGACAAGTTTCCAACTGAAGGTTGAGCGTCCCGGTGAGGCAAAGCCATTAGATTTTACAATTGTCCGTAAGAACATCCAGTTGCCGTTTATTCCTTATTACAGCAAACTGGATAACAATATCGGTTATATCAACCTGAGTACTTTCTCCGGAAATCCTTCCAAAGAGTTTAAGAAAGCTTTCCTTGATTTAAAGAAACAGGGTATCACTTCATTGGTGATCGATTTACGTAATAATGGCGGTGGTTTGTTGGAAGAAGCTGTAGAGATAGCCAATTACTTTTTGCCTCGTGGCAAGACGATTGTAACCACGAAAGGCAAGATAAAACAAGCCAGCAATACGTATAAGACCTTGCGCGAACCGTTGGATACGGATATTCCTATTGCTGTATTGGTAAATAGCGGTACGGCTTCTGCTTCGGAAATTCTGGCGGGTGCATTGCAGGATTATGACCGGGCAGTGATTGTGGGCAATCGCACGTTTGGAAAAGGCTTGGTGCAGGTTCCGCGTACTTTGCCTTATGGTGGTACGATGAAGGTGACTACTTCCAAATATTATATTCCCAGTGGTCGTTGTGTACAGGCGATAGACTACAAGCATCGTAATCCGGATGGTAGTGTAGGACGTATTCCTGATAGTTTGACTACCGTATTCCATACGGCTATCGGACGTGAAGTGCGTGATGGCGGTGGTGTGACACCGGACGTTGCAGTGGAACAGGAAAAGTTACCTAATATTTTGTTCTATCTGGTGAATGATAATCTGATCTTTAATTATGCTACGCAATACTGCCTGAAGCATCCTACAATCGCTTCTCCCGAGAATTTCGAAGTGACGGATGCTGATTATGCAGAGTTTAAGGAAATGGTGAAGAAGGCGGACTTTAAATATGACCAGCAGAGTGAGAAAATTCTGAAGAACCTGAAAGAAATGGCAGAATTTGAAGGCTATATGAAAGATGCTTCCGAAGAATTCAAGGCACTTGAACAGAAGCTTAGCCATAATCTGGACCGTGACCTGGATTACTTTGCAAAAGATATCAAGAACATGATAGCACAGGATATCATTAAACGCTATTATTTCCAGCGTGGCGGCATCATCCAGCAACTGAAGGATGACAATGACCTGAACGAAGCAACGAAGGTGCTGGGCAACTCGGAGGAGTATAAGAAAATGCTGAGCGTACCGGAAGCTACGGTCATAAAAGAGAAGGGGAAAGAAACAAGCTTGGTGAATTATAATTCATACCGAAAAAGCAGTCTGATGATTTTTGACTATGTAGTGTAGGCTATAGCTTGTAGCTTCTTAAAATAAGTAACCGGATAATTTTACGGTTTATCTTTACCTTTTCGGAAAAGATAATCCATAAAGTTATCCGGTTTTTTGGTGGAAAACAATTACCTTTGCTGGCAGGTTACTTGTAAATCAATATATATGAGAATATCTCTGTTGTTATTTTGCATATTTTCTCTTTTTAGTAGCTTATCACGTGGTTCCTCTATTCCTTTCTCTCCCATCGTGAGGAGCTATTCCGTATCAGATTATAATGCAGGTATTCAGAACTGGTCTATCACCCAGGATGATAGGGGAGTTATGTATATTGGCAATAACAAAGGTCTGCTGGAGTTTGATGGAAATAGCTGGGAGCTTCATGAATTACCTTCCAGGAATATAGTACGCTCTGTATATATCGGTAAAGACGGTAAAATATTTGTGGGCTCTTTCGAAGAGTTCGGATATTTCGAACGTAATTCATTGGATAGCCTTGTGTACCACTCTTTAAAAGATGAGGCGAAAGATTTCCGGTTCCATAATGATGAAATCTGGACGATTACGTCGGCACATGGGGAGATTGTATTTCAATCTTTCGGTTCTCTGTTCTTTTATGACGGGCATACCGTGAAGGGGATTCGTACAAAAACTCTTCCTTTGAATCTGTTTCAGGTAGGTGATACGGTTTATTCTCAACAGATAAACGGAGGGCTTTTCATTCTTGCAAAGAATGGGCTGGAAAATCTGATTGAACGAAAATTACTGGGAAACAGTGATGTGGTGGCAGGACTTCCGTATAATGACGGGGTTTTATTCCTGACACAAAAGAGTGGCGGTTTTGTTTACCAGAATGGAAAGATACTGAAGTGGCATACAGAATGTGATGCTGAACTCGAAAAGTACTCTGTAAACCGGGCTGTAATGACAAAAGACAGTTGCTATATTATCGGTACGCTTTCTAATGGAATTTATGCAATAGATAAAGAAGGACGTTTACTTTGGAAGGAGAATACGGATAGTCGCTTACAGAATAATACTGTATTAGGGTTATATTGTGATGCCGATAACAATGTCTGGGCAGCTTTGGATGAAGGTATAGCCTATATACAAAATAACTCCCTGGTGTATTACTATGAGCCTCCTTACCGGAAAATAGGAATGGTCTATGATGTGCTGGTGAAAGAAGATGAGGCTTATATCGCTTCCAATCAAGGACTTTACAGGATTAGGAACAGACTCCCCGAACTTGTTCCGGGACTGGAAGAGCAGGCATGGTTCGTTGGTGAATGGGGAAAACAGATTTTATGTGGACATAATAAAGGAACTTTTCAGATATCGGGCTCGCAGGCATTGCTGATTTCGGATGTGAGAGGAGCGATGTGTATGAAAGAAGTCAATCTGGAAGGACGTTCGTTCTTATTGCAAGGCACCTATACGTTTCTGAATTTATACAATGAGGAGTCTTCGGGCATCTGGAAGTTTCTGCGGTCGTTAGGCGGGTTTACCCACATGGTGCGGGAGATCGAGATGGATCCCCAGGGGAATATCTGGGTGAAGCATTTACGGAAAGGATTATTCCGTTTTCGGATTAATCCGGATCTGAAACGGGTAGAAGATGTCAGAACCTATATGGAACTGGGTGATGTGAAAGATGGGGACTTCTCTTTGTTTAAGATCAACGGACGGGTTGTTTTTTCAAATGGGGAAACGTTTTACACTTACGAAGATATGAATGATTCTATTATTCCTTATGAATCGATGAATGAACAATTGGCGGATTTGAAAGGAATACATAGTGTGAGTCATGCAAAAGGCAATCTATACTGGTTTGTCAGCAGTAAGATGGCATATTTGGTGAAATGTGAGATGAATGTTTTCCGGATTGAACATAGAATTCCGTTTTCTTTGTTTGATGGTTTGTCTATAGAGGAGAGAGCAGCGATGGTTTATGACAAGGCGAGTGGCAGTTCCTATCTCTGCTTGAATAATGCTGTTGCCCGAATTGATTCAGATAGTTCTCTTTTGTACAAGTCCTCTATTAGGCGCTCTTTGTGGATCTCGGCTATAACGACTGAGTCGGAGTGGACGGGAAAAATAAAACGATTGTCGGTGCAAAAAGAGAACAAGATTGATGCAGATTTGAATACCGTATGCTTCTCTTTATGCTATCCGGTTTATAATGACTATACTTACAAGGTAAGATATAAATTGGAAGGACTATCCGATCAGTGGGTGGAAGGTGACCGCAGCCTGCAGAAGAAATATACCCGTTTGCCATTTGGGTCGTATGTTTTCAAAGCTGAGATTTATAATGAGAATGAAGTATTGGCATCGGTAACGCTACCTTTTGAAGTCTTGAGACCTTGGTATCTATCATATTGGGCTATCACCGGTTATGTTCTGATTGGGCTGTTGTTGTTATTGTTGTTGCAATACATCGTTTATCAGTCTGTGAAGAAGAAGAAAGACAGGGTGATTGAACAGCAACGCATTGCCCATCAAGCTGAGATAGAAATACAGGAAAAGAAGATTATCGAATTGGAGAAAGAGCAACTGGAAGCTGATTTACGTTTTAAGAGTAAAGAGCTGTCCGGAGTTGTGATGACCAATATTGCCCATCAGGAGTTTTTGAATTCGTTGAAAGAAGAAATACAACAGCAGAAGTTATCAGGGCAGTATACGCGGAAGAACTTGGATAAGCTCTTAGTATTGATTAATCAAAGTATCGTTTCAGATGAGGAAAACTGGAATATGTTCCAGGCGAATTTTGACCGGATACATGAGAACTTCTTCCGAAACCTGAAACAACAATATCCGGATCTGACAGCAGGTGATTTACGTTTCTGTGCTTTACTCCGCCTGAATATGCCGACAAAAGAGATTGCCAAGCTGCTGAACATATCGGTGAGGGGCGTAGATGCGGCAAGATATCGCTTGCGTAAGAAATTTAATCTATCTCAGGAAGATAGTCTGACGGATTTTATGATTAATTTTAAATAGTTGATTCTTAACGTAATAATGTGAAAGGAAGTACTAAAATAGTACCTCCTTTTTTTTTGTTTTGCACTAAAGGTACTTTTGTTGTAGCTCTGTATTGTGGCGGTTTAAGGTGCTTTCTCTTTATTTGCAGCGAAATCATTTTTCTCCAAAAATAATAAAGAATGAAAAGCATGAGACAATTAATCCTTAAGGTACAATCGTTTTTAATTTTATTGGTGCTGGTATCTGCCAATGTGCAAGCACAAAAATCCCCTGTCGATATGGATCGCTTCATTGATGATCTGATGAAGAAGATGACGCTGGAAGAGAAAATCGGCCAGTTGAACTTACCTGTTACGGGTGAAATAACTACCGGACAAGCCAAGAGTAGCAATGTGGCTAAACGTATCCGTGCCGGTGAAGTGGGTGGACTCTTTAACTTGAAAGGCGTGGAGCGTATTCGTGACGTTCAGAAACAGGCAGTAGAAGAAAGTCGTCTGGGTATTCCTCTTTTATTTGGTATGGATGTAATTCATGGATACGAAACGGTATTCCCTATTCCTTTGGGACTATCCTGTACCTGGAACATGAAAGCTATTGAAGAATCTGCACGTATTGCTGCTATCGAAGCCAGTGCTGATGGTATTTGCTGGACATTCAGTCCGATGGTGGATGTTTCCCGTGATCCCCGTTGGGGACGTGTGTCCGAAGGGAATGGTGAAGATCCCTTCTTAGGAGCGGAAATTGCGCGTGCTATGGTACGTGGTTATCAAGGGAAAGATATGAGTAGTAATGATGAGATTATGGCTTGCGTGAAGCACTTTGCGTTATATGGGGCATCAGAAGCCGGACGCGACTATAATACAGTGGATATGAGTCATCAACGTATGTTCAACGAATATATGTTACCTTATCAGGCTGCCGTGGAAGAAGGTGTGGGTAGTGTGATGGCTTCATTCAATGAAGTGGATGGTGTACCGGCTACCGGAAATAAGTGGCTGATGACCGATGTACTTCGTAAGCAGTGGAACTTTGATGGGTTCGTTGTGACGGACTATACCGGTATCACTGAAATGACCGATCATGGTATGGGGGATACACAAACAGTTGCAGCCCTGGCTCTGAATGCAGGTGTCGATATGGATATGGTGAGCGATGCTTTTACAAGCACACTTAAGAAATCTCTGGAAGAAGGAAAAGTTTCAGTAAAGGCTGTTGATGCTGCTTGTCGCCGTATTCTGGAAGCTAAGTATAAGCTGGGCCTTTTTGATAACCCCTATAAATATTGTGATATAACCCGTCCTAAAAAACAAATCTTTACGAAAGAACACCGTGCTATAGCCCGTAAGACAGCTTCGGAAAGCTTTGTTCTCTTGAAGAATGAGAATAGTGTACTCCCTCTGGCAAAGAAAGGTACCATTGCTGTAGTAGGCCCTTTGGCTGATAGCCGTAGCAATATGCCGGGTACGTGGAGTGTGGCTGCTGTGATGAACAAATATCCTTCTTTGATTGAAGGTCTGAAAGAAGTAGTGGGAGGCAAGGCTAAAATTCTTACGGCTAAAGGAAGTAATCTGATGAGTGATGCCGAATACGAAGAACGTGCTACTATGTTTGGCCGTACCCTGCATCGTGACAATCGTACAGATAAGGAACTGCTGGATGAGGCACTTGCTGTAGCTGCCAAGTCTGACGTGATTGTTGCTGCTTTGGGTGAGTCTTCCGAGATGAGCGGTGAAAGCAGTTGTCGTACAGACCTCGAAATGCCGGATACGCAACGTGCACTTTTGCAGGAATTGTTGAAAACCGGCAAACCGGTGGTATTGGTGTTGTTTACCGGTCGTCCGTTAGTATTGAATTGGGAGCAGGAAAATGTACCTGCTATTCTGAATGTGTGGTTTGGTGGTAGTGAAGCTGCTCTTGCCATTGGTGATGTACTGTTTGGAAATGTAAATCCGAGTGGTAAACTTACTGCTACTTTCCCGAAGAGTGTAGGACAGATTCCTTTGTTCTATAACCATAAGAATACCGGTCGTCCTTTGCCTCAAGGGGCCTGGTTCCAGAAGTTCCGTAGCAATTATCTGGATGTAGATAACGAACCGCTTTATCCATTTGGATATGGCTTGAGCTATACTACTTTCTCTTATAGTGATATTACATTGGATAAATCGTCCATGAATATCAATGGAGAGATTACGGCAACTGTAACGGTAACCAATACAGGTAAGTATGACGGTTCGGAAGTAGTGCAGCTATATATCCGCGATCTTATAGGCAGTGTAACACGTCCGGTGAAAGAACTGAAAGGCTTTGAAAAAATCTTCCTGAAAGCCGGTGAATCCAAACAAGTGTCTTTCAAGCTAACAGCTGATATGTTGAAGTTCTACAATTACAATCTGGATTTTGTGTGTGAACCGGGCGACTTTGAAGTAATGATAGGTGGTGATAGCCGTGATGTGAATAAGGCCCTATTTTCGCTTCAATAAGTATCTGCCTGGTAGTAGATAGATAAAGAACGAATACAGAAACTTTATTAAAAATAAATATCTGATAACTAATTAGTTCTGCGAGTATGTAGTAGTTATAAAGTAGTACCATGTTTAGGCGTGGTACTCTTGTGGTAGCCTGTTTTTTGACTTAAATCAATTATTGCTATACGTTTGCAGAGTAATTTTAAATCAATACAAAATGAAAAGAAATCTATTAATTACATGTGTGATGTTGCTGTTTGCTGTCGTTTCGATGGCGCAGAACAAGATTACAGTTTCGGGTGTCGTTACAGATAAGACAGGCGAAACTGTTATAGGTGCTTCTGTTCGGGTAAAAGGACAGGAGAATATGGGAACTATTACGGATATCGACGGAAAATACCAGATTCCTGGCGTACCGGCAAATGCCACTTTGATATTCAGCTATATTGGTATGAAGGAACAGGAAGTGGCGCTTAATGGGCGTTCTACAGTGAATCTTATGATGGAAGAGGATAGCCAGCTCATTGAAGAAGTTGTAGTAGTAGGTTATGGTAGTGCCAAGAAGCGTGATTTGACCGGTTCTATTGTAACAGTGAAAGCTGCCGAGATTGCTTCAAAACCGTCTACCAATCCTTTGGCTTCTATTCAAGGTAAGGTTGCCGGTGTGCAGGTTATCAATACAGGACGTGCCGGGCAGGATCCGGAAATTCGTGTTCGCGGTACAAACTCCATCAATGGTTATACTCCTTTATATGTAGTGGACGGACTGTTTACGGATAACATCAACTATCTGAATACAGCGGATATTGAATCTATGGAAATCCTGAAAGACCCTTCTTCCTTGGCTATTTTTGGTGTGCGTGGTGCTAATGGTGTTATTATCATTACTACTAAGAAGGCGAAAGAAGGTAAGACTCAGGTCAGTATTAATGGTTCGGTGGGTTGGAAAAAGGTTACAGACCGCGTTAGCCTGACTAATGCAGAGCAGTTCAAAATGCTTTATAATGAACAACGCATGAATCAGGGTGGCGATCCGTACGATTATACAGTATGGAATGCAGATACTGACTGGCAGGATGAGATGTTCCAAACAGGTTTCCTTACTAACAATACGGTTAGCATTACAGCTTCGGGAGATAGAAGTAAGTTTTATCTGGGCTTGGGATATGTAATGGAAGAAGGTTCCATTAAGAGTGAAAAGCTGAATAAGTTTACTGTGAATTTGCATAGTGAACATAAAGTAACCGACTTCTTACGTTTTGGTTTCCAGGTGAACGGTGTACGTGCATTATATCCTGATGCAAAAGGTGTAGGCTCTGCTTTGAAAGCAGCTCCGATTGCTCCTGTTTATGATGCGGAAAGCGGTCTTTTACATACTCTTCCTGATTTTCAGCGTGCTCAGGTTTGGAATCCTATGATTGAACCCGTGTTGAGAGGTGCTCATAATAAATCTGCAAATTATCGTATGGCAGGAAATATCTACGGAGAGCTTGATTTGATGAAGAATCTAACCTTTAAGGCTACTTTCTCCCTGGATTATGCTTCCAGCCAGTCACGTTCTTATTCTCCGCTTATTTATGTGTATAACCCGGATGTAGAAGGTGGTAAAGAAAGATTGACGGATAAAGAAAGTATCAGTCAGTCGAAGTCTACATCAATGGCTGCACAGTCCGATTATGTATTGACTTATATTAACCAGTTTGGTGATCATGGTTTAACTCTGACTGCCGGTCTTACTACGAATTATAATGAATATTCTGATTTATCGGGTGGCCGCAGTCAATTGCCGGGTTATGGTGTTCCCATTGGCGAAGATATAGATAAGTGGTGGATTACTATGATTGATGATGCTACATCAGCTACTAATGGTGGATCCCAATATAAACGGTTTACAATGTCCTATCTGTTCCGTGCATTGTATAACTATAAAAATCGTTATTTGCTGAATGCTTCTTATCGTCGTGACGGTTCTTCCGTATTTAAGAGAACAGGAAATACATGGGATAATTTCTATTCATTCGGTGCCGGTTGGGTTATGAGTGAAGAAGCATTCATGAAGAAACAGAATGTAATCGATTATCTGAAGTTGAAAGGCTCATGGGGTGTTTTGGGAAGCCAGAATACAGGAGGTTCCCGCTATCCGGCCTATCCTAATATTACAAGTTCGGGTTCTGCTGTCTTTGGTGATAATGTTATTGCAGGTAAGGGACCGGATAAACTGATTTCACAGACATTGGGTTGGGAGCGTAACTATTCATGGGAAGTTGGTTTTGATATGCATCTGTTGGATGGTCGCATGCAGATTTCTCCTGTTTATTACAATAAGACAACCAAAGATTTGCTGACAAGTGTTCCCGGTCTTTCAGGTACGGTTCCTGCATTGCAGAATACAGGAGAGATTCGTAACCGTGGTTTTGAGTTGGCAGCATCCTGGAGCGATAAAATCGGTGAAAACTGGCGTTATGGTGTTTCAGCCAATCTAACGACTATTGATAATGAAGTTGTATCATTGATAAGCAAGGATTACTCAATAATTAATGGTGTTTCCCGTGTATCTGAAGGATATCCTATCGGCTACTTCTATGGATACAAAGTGGCAGGTGTTTATCAGAATGAAACCGATATAGAAACTTCAGCACCTAACCAGGTAGCTTCTGTGAAGCCGGGCGATTTGAAGTTTGCCGATGTAAATGGTGACGGTATTATCTCAGAGAAAGACCGTACTATGATTGGTAATCCTACTCCGGATTTTACTTATGGTTTTAGCGTAAATCTGGGTTACAAGAATTTTGATTTGAGTGTAGATATGATGGGTGTTTATGGAAATGAGGTTTATCGTAACTGGGATAGTAGTGCTTATGCACAATTCAACTATCGTACAGGGCATTTGAACCGTTGGCATGGTGAAGGAACATCCAACTGGGATCCGATTCTTGATCCATCCCGTTCTGTAAATCTGGAAGCCTCTTCTTACTATGTAGAAGACGGAAGTTTCTTCCGTATCCGTAACATAGAGTTGGGATATACCTTTGATCCCCGTTTGTTGAATCGCATTAAACTGCAATCTTTACGTATCTATGGTAATGTGCAGAATCCTAAAACATGGAGCCGCAATACCGGATATACTCCTGAAGTTGGTGGTAGTGCAACAGCGTTTGGTGTAGATGGTGGAGGTTATCCGATGCCTGTAGTTTATACATTAGGCTTTAACTTATCATTCTAAACATGAAATCTAATAAAAGAAAAACGATCAGTATGAAAAAGATATTTTATTATGTGATGGCTTTGGCACTGGGATGTTCCCAGATGTCATGCAGTGACCTGTTAGATCAGAAACCGCAAGGAGTATTGACTGAAGATGACCTGACTGGTGGTACTTATGAAACACAGATTTTTAACATGTATGCCTTGCTTCGCGGTTATCATATTGTTTCCGGAAATACGGCGTTGGCTATTCATGGTATGCGTTCGGAAGATGCGGAAAAGGGTAGTACACTGTCTGACGGATCTGCAACAGGAAAAATGTTTGATGATTTTGAATATGCTGCAAGTAATGGCATGATAAAAAGTTACTGGAATGCCAATTATACCTTGATTCATAAAGCAAATGATGTATTGGAGGAGATGAAGTCGAATCCTTCATTGACAGGCGGTGACTTAGTCAATAAGGGAGAGGCTTTATTGATGCGTGCTTTCTGTTATTTCAATTTGGTACGTGCTTTTGGCGAAGTGCCCTTGATTGATTTTAAAGTAGGGAGTGTAGCAGATGCCAATATTCCCAAATCTTCTGTTGCTCAGATATATACTTTGATTGATGAAGATTTGACAAATGCAGAATCTTACTTGCCGAGGACTTGGGAAGCACAATATGTCGGTCGTCTTAGCTGGGGAGCGGCTCGTGCCTTACATGCCCGTACTTATATGATGCGTAATGATTGGAACAATATGCGTGCGGCAGCAGAGGACGTTATTTCTTCCGGTTTATATAATTTGAATACACCTTATGAAGATATTTTCCGTGAGAAAGGTGAAAACTGTAGTGAATCTGTTTTAGAACTGCAATGTACTGCTACTGCTGCTCTTCCGGGTTCCAACGAAATTGGTAGCCAGTATGCTTCGGTACAAGGATGCCGTGGAGCCGGTGAATGGAATTTAGGTTGGGGGCAACATACTCCTACTCAATTATTGGCTGATGCATTCGAAGAAGGTGATCCGAGAAAGGATGAGACTCTATTGTATTTTATTAGAACGGGAGAAGATCCTTCGACCATTCCAGCAAACAAACCTTATGGAGAAAAGCCGGTTGCCAATGCTGATGTGATAGCAAAGTACTTTAATAAGAAAGTGTATACGGATCCGGCTTTACGTGAAAAGTATACAAAGGGGGGATATTGGGTGAATATTCGTCTGATCCGTTATTCGGATGTCGTACTGATGGCTGCGGAAGCTGCTTGCGAACTGGGTGATAATACGAGTGCAAGAAGATATCTTGAGATGGTACGTGCCCGTGCCCGTGGTACGAATGCTAATATCTTGCCGGAGGTTACCACTGATAATCAGAGTGAATTGCGGGAAGCTATTCGTCATGAACGTCGTGTTGAGTTGGGTATGGAATTCGACCGTTTCTATGATCTTGTACGTTGGGGAATAGCTAAGGAAGTGCTGCATGCAGCCGGAAAGACCGGTTACCAGGATAAGCATGCATTGTTGCCTTTGCCTCAAGACGAAATTGACAAATCAAATGGCGTGTTAGTTCAAAACCCTAATTATTAATTCATATAGTAATGACCATGAAAAGATATATTTATTTATTGTTGGCATTTTGTGTGTCAGCACTCACTTTGCAATCTTGTTTCCAGGATATGGATCATCCGGCTTTTGATTATCCGGATAGTTCTGCTCCCAAAGTGTTCTCACCAATGAAATTGTTCTTGCCTTTTGAGAATGATATGCGTGATAAGGGCAATTACACCTTCCTCATGAGTGCCGGAGGGGATATTACTTATACTGATGGAATCAACGGACAAGCTTATCAAGGTACAAAAGATACGTATCTGTTAGCCCGTGTTCCTTCTTATCTGACCGATTCCATACCCGATTTAGGAAGTTGTACGGTGGCTTTCTGGATGAAAACAACGAGAAATACTTCCGCATATGGTGTCTTCAGTATTCCTAATACCAAGACTTTCTGGGGTAACTTTGATATCTATCTGGAAAATACAAGTAGTGAGACCCAGGCTTTCTTCAAGATGCACCTGTATAACTGTACATCCGTAAAGGATAATGATGAGAGATGGGTAGAAGCTAAGATAGACAATGTTTTTGGTACCGAATGGGTTCATATGGCATTTGTTTATGATGGTAGTAATTCGACAGTAACAGTTTACCGGAATGGTGAAAGTGCATTTACAAAAGAGCTGCCCGGTTATGGAAAGCTTAAATTTAAAGATTTGGGTACATTTGCTATCGGAGCATTTCAGTTTAGCACAAAACCCAGTTTGACAGAAGGTGCAGGAGCACAGAGTTGGGCATCCAATTTTCCGGGACAGTTAGACCAGTTCCGTTTCTATGACAGAGCTATATCTGCTTCTGATATCAAGCAACTTTATTCAGGAAAAGAATGATGACCGTTAGAAATAGAGTGAATATGAGAGCTGTTTATTTCATACTGTCCTTATTACTGATTTCTTGCAGTAAAGATGATGCTTCGGAAACACCCGGAAAATTTGAACTGCAAAGTATATCCATTGGTGAGAAACAGGATCAGAGTTCCTTTGAAAATGTAGCTCCCAATGCCAGTATTGTGCTTACATTCACAGATGCAGTGGATGAAGCTACGATTCAGAGTAATATCATATTGAAACTGAATGATCAGGCGGTGGCATATGATTCAAAACTACAGGGAAAGGATAAACTCTCATTGACTCCAACAGGTGGCTTTAAAAGTTTTTCCTCATATAAACTGGTGATCAATCCGGGGGTGAAATCCACCTCCGGAGTATTTCTTACCAATGGCAAAGTCTATGAAATCCGTACAGGGATGGATGATTCGGATAAGTTTGATCGCATTCCTGACGAGGATTTATTAACTTTGGTGCAGAAACAAACTTTTAAGTATTTCTGGAACTTCGGTCATGCACATTCCGGTATGGCACGCGAAAGAACAACTTCCGGTGATGTTGTTACTACCGGAGGAACAGGATTTGGAGTGATGGCGATGCTGGTAGCGGCTGAAAGAGGATTTGTAACTCGACAGGAAGCTCTTGAAAGAGTGCAGAAGATTGTAACTTTCCTGGATAAAGAGTGTACGAGTTATCATGGAGCCTATGCACACTGGATTAACGGCGCAACCGGTGAGACAAAGCCATTTGGTGATAAAGATGATGGTGCGGATCTGGTAGAAACCTCTTTACTTTTCCAGGGACTGCTTGCAGCACGTGCATACTTCAAGGACGGTTCGGAAGCTGAGAGTAAGTTGCGTTCTGATATAACCCGCTTGTGGGAAGCTATTGAATGGACCTGGTTTCAGAAAAGTGGAGAGTCTGTTCTGTATTGGCATTGGAGCCCGAACTATGGATTTGAGAAGAATCTTCCGATCAGAGGTTGGAATGAGTGCCTGATAACTTATGTGCTTGCAGCTTCTTCTCCTACTTATCCTATCGATAAGGCGGTTTATGAAGCTGGATGGGCAAGGAATGGCGGTTTGAAGAATGGTAATACCTACTATGGATACAAGCTTCCGCTGGGAGCTGATAAGGGTGGACCGTTATTCTTATCTCAATATTCCTTCTTGGGCATTAATCCGAAAGGACTGAAAGATCAATATGCTGATTATTGGGAACAGAATCAAAACCATACTCTGATCAATTATAATTATTGTAAGGAGAATCCTAAGGGATATGCTGGTTATGGAGCCTCTTGTTGGGGGTTGACAGCTAGTGATGGTGATAATGGTTATTCGGCACATTCACCTACAAATGATAAAGGAGTGATTGCTCCTACGGCTGCATTGTCTGCATTTCCTTATACTCCGGAAGAGTCGATGTCTGCATTGCACTTCTACTATTATAAG
The DNA here is from genome assembly GCF_003464595.1 of Bacteroides intestinalis. Taxonomy (GTDB): domain Bacteria; phylum Bacteroidota; class Bacteroidia; order Bacteroidales; family Bacteroidaceae; genus Bacteroides; species Bacteroides intestinalis_A. The sequence continues at coordinate 186,118 of NZ_QRZF01000007.1, read as the reverse complement.
ATGGGTGATAAACTCTGGAGAGATTATGGTTTTGTAGATGCTTTCAACCTGACAGCTAATTGGTATGATAACCAGTGTATAGCTATCGATCAGGGACCGATCATTTGTATGATAGAAAATTATAGGACAGGAATGCTTTGGAATTTATTCATGGCTATTCCGGAAATTCAGCAGGGAATGAAAAAGTTAGGCTTTGAAAGCCCTGCACTAAACTGATAAATAGAATATATGATGAGACTTATAATATATGTGATGCTTCTGCTTTACCCGTTTAGCCTGCTACCGGCAGCTTCCGGTGGTAAGAAGGGGAAGAACTTGTCTGATGAAGAACTGATGACCCTCGTGCAGAAACAGACTTTCCGTTATTTCTGGGATTATGGACATCCGGTTTCGGGCTTGGCACGCGAACGTAGTAACGGTAATGACGATATTGTTACCATTGGTGGTTCCGGCTTTGGGGTAATGGCTATTATTGTCGGTGCAGAACGTGGATTTGTAACGCGTGAACAAGCGGCAGAGCGTATGCTGAAAATAGTCAGCTTTCTGAATGATAAGAATACGGACAGTTACCATGGCATTTGGGCGCACTGGATAAATGGGCAGAACGGAGAAACCATTTCTTTCAGTAGGAAAGATGATGGTGCCGATCTGGTAGAGTCTGCTTTCATGTTCGAAGGGCTGCTGGCTGCACATCAGTATTTCAACAAAGATAATCAGGTGGAAAGACGTATCCGTGGTCTTATTAATGACCTGTGGCGTCAGGCTGAATGGAATTGGTTTACTAAAGGTGGTGAGGATGTACTCTATTGGCATTGGTCACCCAATAACGGTTGGTCGATGAACCATCAGATAAAAGGGCATAATGAGTGTCATATTACGTATATACTTGCTGCTTCTTCACCCACTTATCCCATTGCAGAGTCGGTATATCATAAAGGGTGGGCCAATTCTATCGTTTTCAAGAATGGTAAGAAGTATTACGATATAACCTTGCCATTGGGAAGTGATTATGGCGGACCTTTGTTCTTTACCCATTATTCTTATATGGGACTTGATCCGCGTGGCTTGAAAGATTATTATGCTGATTATGAAGAACAGATGAAAGCACATACTCTGATTAATCGTGCTTATTGCATAGATAATCCGAAAGGGTATAAAGGGTATGGAGAACAGTGCTGGGGACTGACAGCCAGTGATGGTGATAAAGGGTACTCTGCGCATTGTCCTGGTAATGACCGTGGTGTTATTACTCCAACAGCCGCCTTGTCGTCTATTCCTTATGCACCGGAATATTCATTGCAGGCCATGCGCTATTTCTATGAAGAGCTTGGCGATAAGCTTTGGGGGGAATATGGTTTCAAGGATGCATTCAACCTGACTGCTGATTGGTTTGCGCCATCTTATCTGGCTATAGATCAGGGACCTATTATTGTTATGATAGAAAATTATCGTACAGGTTTAATATGGAAATTGTTTATGAGTCATCCGGATGTACAAAAAGGATTGAAGAAGTTAGGATTTAAAACACCATACTTAAATTAAAAAGGTTACATAATTATGAAAAACATGTTTTTTAATAGTGTATTAGTTGCTTTCGTTCTGCTTGTTGCTTCGTGCAGCAAGCAGCCGGAAGCTAAGGTTGATGTGATGTCATTCAATATTCGTCTGGACCATGTAGCGGATAGTTTGAATAACTGGAAATATCGTAAAGATGCTGCGGCACAAATGATTACTTATTATGCTCCGGATGTAGTAGGTATGCAGGAAGTATTAAAGAACCAGTTGGACGACCTGAAGAACCGTCTTCCACAATATACGGTTTTAGGTGTGGGGCGTGCCGATGGAAAAGAAAAAGGGGAATACTGTTCCCTGTTTTATAAGACCGATCGTTTCGATCTTGTGAAAAGTGGAAATTTCGGTTTGAGTGAAACACCCGATTCTATTGGAATAAAAGGCTGGGATGCTGCTTGCGAACGCATTGTGACATGGGCTGTTCTTAAGGACAAAGTCAGTGGTAAAGAATTGGCTGCCTTTAATACACATTTTGACCATATTGGTAAGGTTGCCCGTCGTGAAAGTGCAGTTTTGTTGCTTGCAAAGATACGTGAGATAGCCTTGGACTTACCGGTGGTTATTACGGGAGATTTTAATGGTACTGTTGATTCAGACCCGATTTCTGTTCTTACGGAAGGGGGAATGCAGAATACTTATTCCACATCTGACGTAGTTTATGGTCCTGCGTGGAGTTTCCATGATTTTGGGCGTATTCCGGTTGAAGAACGCCAGTTGATCGACTTTATTTTTGTCAATGGACAGGTGGTAGCCAATAAATTCAGAGTGATAGCAGACAAGCCGGACAATGGCTATTTATCCGACCATGCGCCTATTCAGGCTAATCTGACAATTCGATAGTGCCATGACTTCTAAATTATCCTTGGGGCTTGTCGTCTTACCTTTTGTGCCTTCCTCCATTCTGCAAGGTCAAGAGCAGGAAGTCCGTAACGAACGCCCCAATATTATTTTTATTATGAGTGATGACCATGCCCGTCAGGCTATGAGTATTTATGGTCATCCTATAGGGAAAGTGGCACCGACTCCGAATATTGACCGTATCGGGCATGAAGGAGCAGTTTTCCAGAATAACTATTGTTGCAATTCTATTTCCGGGCCGAGTCGTGCTGCCATACTTACCGGTAAACATAGCCATAAGAATGGTTTCATGAAGAACTGGGCGAAAGGTTTTGACGGTACGCAACAGACCCTTCCGAAGATATTGCAGGCAAATGGTTACGAGACAGCTGTTATTGGTAAGTGGCATCTTATTTCTAAGCCTACAGGTTTCGATCATTGGATGATTCTGGATGATCAGGGAGAATATTGTAATCCGCATTTTATTACTGAAAATGATACCACACGTCATTTGGGGTATGTGACGGATTTGATTACTAAGTACACGGAAGAATGGCTCGACGGACGGAAAGACAAGAACAAACCTTTCTTTCTGATGATGCATCACAAAGCTGTTCATAGAAACTGGGTACCCGCAGAAAGACATTACCATCTGTATGAGCATACTACTTTTCCACTTCCTGATAATTATTTTGATGTTTATGAGGGTCGTTATGCGGCACAGATGCAAAAGATGAATATCTATTGTGACATGTACGAAGGACACGATCTGAAGATGGTTACCGGTATGGATAGTGACAGTTTACTGTTCGACCCTTGGCCGCATGCTTTTCTGGGGACAATGGAGCCGGATGAACGCCGTCGCTTTCTTGATGCATACCGTGATAGAAATAATGAATTCCACTCCAGAAAACGTTCATTCAAAGAAGTTGCGGAATGGAAATACCAGCGTTATCTGCAAGATTATATGGGAGTTGTAGCGAGTGTAGACGAAAGTGTGGGAGAGATTCTTGATTATCTGAAACGTACCGGACTGGATAAAAATACGATTGTAGTCTATACTACCGATCAGGGATTCTACTTGGGAGAACATGGTTGGTTTGATAAGCGTTTCATGTACGAAGAATCTTTCGGCATGCCGATGGTTATGCGCTGGCCCGGACATATCAAGCCGGAAACTCAGGTAACAGGACTGACGCAGAACATAGACTTTGCTCCTACTTTTCTGGATATGTGCGGTATCGAAGTGCCACGGGATATGCAGGGCGTATCGTTCCGGGAGTTGGTAGAGACGGGAAAGAAACCGCGTGATTGGCGTAAATCGCTCTATTATCATTATTATGAATTTCCCGGATTTCATAGTGTCCGTGCTCATTATGGTGTAAAGATGGAACGCTACAAATTAATGCACTTCTATGTGGAAGACAAATGGGAACTGTATGATCTGAAAACTGATCCGACAGAAATGCACAATCTGTACGGAAAGCAAGGAATGGAGAAAGTAACTGCTGAACTAATGGCAGAACTTGCACGTTTACAAAAACAATATGAAGTTCCTCAGAATTTGTGCAAGTAATATAAAGAACGAAAGAATGAAACATCTGTTATTGACTATAGTCTGCCTGATTGCGTGGACTACTCTTCCGGCGCAGGATATGCGTCAGGATACATATTGTAATCCCTTGAATATAGATTATACCTATATGATTTATAATTCCGACCGGGATATTTCTTACCGTTCGGGGGCCGATCCGGCAGTAGTGGAATTTCGCGGAGAATATTATATGTTCGTAACGCGTTCGCACGGCTATTGGCGCTCCAGGGATTTATTGAACTGGGAGTTTGTACGTCCCGGTAAGAATTGGTATCCTCAAGGATGCAATGCTCCGGCTGCACACAATTATAAGGACTCTGTGCTTTATGTTGCAGGCGATCCTTCAGGTTCTATGAGCATCCTTTATACCGATGATCCTGCTTCCGGTGATTGGGAAGCTACGCCTGCCATTCTGCATAATCTGCAAGATCCTGATTTGTTTATTGATGACGATGGGAAAGCTTATATGTTCTGGGGATCTTCCAATGTTTATCCTATCCGGGGTATGGAATTGGATAAAAATCACCGTTTTACAAAGAAAGGGGAGACGAAAGAACTTTTCAATCTGGATATGCCTAAACATGGTTGGGAGCGTTTTGGTGAGAATCATACGGATACAGTATTGGGCGGTTACATCGAAGGCCCCTGGTTGACAAAACATAATGGTAAATACTATATGCAATATGGTGCGCCGGGTACGGAATTCAATGTTTATGCGGACGGAGTATACGTAGCAGATCATCCGATGGGACCTTATACCTACCAGAAACATAATCCGGTATCTTATAAACCGGGTGGTTATATGAATGGTGCCGGGCATGGAAGCACTGTGCTTGGTCCCGGTGGGCAGTATTGGCATTTTGCTTCGATGTCTCTTTCCATCAATGTGAACTGGGAACGTCGTCTCTGCATGTTTCCCTCCGGATTCGATAAAGATGGTATTATGCATGTGGATACCCGTTTTGGAGATTATCCCCGTTATGCTCCTGCCGTGCCGGGTAAGGCAGGACAGTTCCGAGGGTGGATGTTGCTCTCTTACGGTAAGCCGGTTACCGCCTCTACTGTAAAAGGAGAGTTTCAACCTTCTGCATTGACTGACGAACTGACTAAGACATTCTGGTTGGCTGAGACTAACGATGAACGCCAATGGGTAATGATCGATCTGGAAAAACCGGCTGCTGTATCTGCTATTCAGATCAACTATCATGATTACCAAAGTGATATGTATGGTCGTTATGAAGGGCTTCGTCACCGCTATGTGATTGAGGGTTCACTGGATGGACAGAATTGGGAAATATTGGTTGACCGCAAAGAAAGTTATAAAGATACCCCGAATGATTATGTTGAACTCGGACAATCTCAATCTGCGCGTTATATCCGCTATAAGAACATAGATGTACCGACCCCGAACCTGGCAATTTCTGAACTTCGGGTATTTGGATTGGGTATGGGGAAAACGCCGCAACAGCCGAAGAAATTAACCCTTGATCGCCACGCGGACCGTCGTGATATTACTATCAGTTGGGAACCGGTCAAAGGTGCACAGGGATATAATGTGTTATGGGGTATTGCTCCCGATAAACTTTATAGCTCCTGGATGGTATATGGCAATAATGAATTACTTATGAAATCTCTTACCACCGATCAGGATTATTATTTCTGTGTGGAAGCATTTAATGAGAATGGCGTATCTTTACGTTCAGAAGTGAAACATGTAAAATGACAATGCTATGAAACGATTAATCAGTGCTATTTGTGTTTTTTTCTTCCTGTTACCTTTGCCTGCTCAGGAAACGTACCAGAAAGAAATCTTTATCTCTTCCCGGGGAGATACCTTGCAGTATCGCTTACTGCAACCGGAAAATATGAAAAAGAGTGAGAAGTATCCTTTGGTGCTTTTTCTGCATGGTGCAGGGGAGCGCGGTAATGATAATGAGAGGCAATTGACCCATGGTGGACAGATGTTTTTGAATCCGGTGAACCGGGAGAAATACCCGGCATTCGTGCTTGCACCACAGTGTCCCGAAACGGGCTATTGGGCATACTCGGCACGTCCTGAATCATTTTTGCCGAATGAGATGCCGTTGGACGAACCGATAACTCCGATTTTTCAGACAGTGAAGGATTTGCTGGATACTTATCTGGCAATGCCTCAGGTTGATAAATCACGTATCTATATCGTTGGACTTTCTATGGGAGGAATGGGAACCTTTGACATGGCTGTCCGTTTCCCGGAGATATTTGCTGCTGCTGTACCTATTTGCGGTACAGTAAATGTGGCGCGCCTGAAAGCTGCCAAGTCTGTAAAGTTTCGTATTTTCCACGGTGATGCTGACAATGTGGTTACACCTGAAGGTTCGCGTGCGGCATACAGGACTTTGAAGAAAACAGGTGCTGATGTGGAATACATCGAGTTTCCGGGATGTAATCATGGTAGCTGGAATCCGGCTTTCAATTATCCCGACTTTATGAGTTGGCTGTTCAGTCAGAAGAAATAGTTTAAAGAAAAATGGCAAGTAGATTTATCCTGCTTGCCATTTTTCTTTAAACTATTTTTCTTCATAATCCCCGTTAGCTTTAATCAACTCAATCAGCTTTTCTACAGCTTCTTCTTCGGGAATATTCTTTTCAATGCATTCTTTCTTCTTATACAGACTGATTTTCCCACGTCCGGCACCTACGTAGCCATAGTCAGCATCAGCCATTTCTCCGGGACCATTGACGATGCAGCCCATAATACCTATTTTCAATCCTTTCAGGTGTGAAGTAGCAGCTTTTACACGTGCTATGGTACTTTGAAGATCGAACAGGGTGCGTCCGCATCCGGGACAGGAGATATATTCCGTTTTGCTGGTGCGTATACGTCCTGCTTGCAGAATACCAAAGGCTGTGGCATCTACTACAGCATGACTGAGATCTCCCTGGTTGAACAGGAAAATACCATCGCAAAGGCCGTCGAAGATAAGTGCTCCCATGTCAGCAGCAGATTTTATCTGCAAGTCCTCTGCTTCATTTTCAGCATAGTGCTGGAAGAATACAACCGGATTTTTCAGTCCTTCCTGCATCAATTGGTGAACTAAGGCACGATGTTCTCCAAGTCGGTTAGGATGGTTACTCTGTGATATAATGACTACTTCCGGATGATATTTCAGACAAGCAATCACTTCTTCTGTTTGTGCCATGTAAGGCATAAACATGAATTTCAAATCGGCTTGGCAATTGCCCATAAGTGGCATCTGCTGGTAATTGAAAGCCGGATAGGTTCCGGGCTCTTCTTCCCATACATCCGCATCCAGAATGTATTCCACTCCTTCTTCACGAATTTCCGGTAAGGCACGTCCGGCATAGATGTAATCCGGAATGAATTGCGGGTTCGTATCGAACTTTCCGTCCATGCGTTCGGCAATGACTACAGGCAGGTGATTCCCGCCTATGTTGCGTACGGCAGTTGTCTCACGCCGTACCGGAGAAAGATAATTGAAACCTTCTGCTTCCACTCCGGGTATGTAAGGATGATCCTGGTGCTGCATGATATAATCCACCAACTTTCGTGCTACAGGTATTTCTGCTTCCGGAGCTTCGCTCAGAGAAACACGGATGGTATCACCCAGGCCGTCAGCTAGCAATGCACCGATGCCCAATGCAGATTTGATACGCCCGTCCTCACCATCCCCGGCCTCTGTAACGCCAAGGTGCAGCGGGAATTGCATTCCTTCCTTTTCCATTACAGCAGCTAACAGGCGAACTGTTTTCACCATTACTACTGTATTGGAGGCTTTGATGGAGATTACAACATCTGTAAAATCTTCTTTTACACAGATGCGGAGGAACTCCATGCACGATTCCACCATACCTTCCGGTGTATCGCCGTAGCGAGACATAATACGGTCGGACAGTGAACCATGATTTACACCGATACGGATGGCTGTATGATTCTCCTTGCAGATATTCAGGAAAGGAACGAACCGGTCATGTATCTTCTGCAACTCTTGTGCATATTCTTCGTCTGTATATTCCAGATGCTTGAAGGTGCGTGCGGCATCTACATAGTTTCCCGGATTGATACGTACTTTCTCAACATACTGTGCTGCTACATCTGCTACCTTTGGGTTGAAGTGGATGTCGGCAACCAGTGGAACCATATATCCGTCCCGGCGCAAGCCGGCATTGATGTTCATCAGGTTTTCCGCTTCTTTAATGCCTTGTGCTGTCAGACGTACATATTCACCTCCGGCATCTACAATTCGTTTGGCCTGTGCCACGCTGGCTTCTGTATCCTGCGTAGCGGTGTTTGTCATACTCTGTATGCGTATAGGATTGGAGCCGCCCATAGGGGTGGCTCCAATATTTACTTCTGATGTTTCCCGACGGGAATAGTTGAATAAATCCACTAATTACTCCTTTTTAATTCGTTTTATACTCGTACTTTACTTCTTTCAGTTCCTCGTTCGCCTTTACGATTTTCTTTTTCAGTCCTTCTTTGTAGGCTGCAAAAGTTTCAGCGAGATCGGCATCGCTCAAAGCTAGCATTTGTATAGCAAGAATGGCAGCATTCATGGCACCATTGATAGCAACTGTGGCTACAGGGATTCCGGGAGGCATCTGAATGATAGAGTAGAGAGCGTCTACGCCATCCAGCACAGAACCTTTAACGGGAACTCCGATAACAGGCAGTGTTGTGTTGGCAGCGATGACTCCGGGCAGAGCGGCGGCCATGCCGGCAGCAGCGATTATCACTTTAACGCCGCGTCCGCGGGCGTTCTTTGCAAAATTCTCTACTGCTTCCGGAGTGCGGTGTGCAGAAAGAGCGTTCATTTCGAACGGTACATGTAAATCATTCAGCAGTTGAGCGGCCTTTTCCATAACAGGAAGGTCGGAGGTGCTGCCCATGATGATGCTTACTAATGGAGACATAATTATTTAGTTATTAGTGTTTAGTGATTAGTGATTAGCAAGCTTATATCAATTTGCTAATCACTAATCACTAATAGTTAATCATTAATCAACGCTTTGTAGGCATCAGCATCCAGCAATGAATCGAAGTCTGCATCAGCATCCGGTTTCATTTTGATGAGCCAGCCTTCGCCGTACGGATCTTTGTTTACCAGTTCCGGTTGGTCGGCAAGAGCCTCGTTTTGCTCCAGGATTTCTCCGCCTACGGGCAAGAAAAGATCCGAAATGGTTTTTACTACTTCAATGGTTCCGAATACTTCGTCGGCTGCCAATGTTTCACCCTCTGCCTGGATATCTACGAATACGATATCGCCCAATTGTTCCTGAGCGTAATCGGTGATACCTACATAAGCTACATCGCCTTCAAGGCGTATCCACTCGTGTTCTTTGGTGTACTTTACATTTTCTGGGAAATTCATGATCATTATTTTTAAAGGTTAATACTTATATAATTACAAATTACTAATTATAAATTACAATGTGAGCCCTTTTTACTTCTCTTAGAAGAGGAAAATACGGAACAGGATATTACTCAGGGGATGAAGCACCAATAAGGAGCAAATCAATCCTACGGCAAAACCTACCAGCACCTCTCCCAATGTATGATGCTGTAAAATAATACGTGCTGTGCCCAGGACACCTGCAATCAGGATGAACAAACATAGCCACCATACCGGATTGTATCCGAACAAGGCACTGAAAGATACCAATCCTCCTACAATAGCCCCTACACCTGCCATATGCTCGCTTAACTTCCATTTCAGATTGACAACAATACAGATAACCATCATGATCAATGCGGCAAGAATAATACCTGTCATGTACCAGGGGATATTCAGGCGATGCATCATCACCAGACAGAATACGTATGAAGTAATAGTAAGCAGGAACGGCATAAAACGCCGTTTACGTTCTCCCAAGTCTTCGGGACTGAAGCCGTTGATCTTACGAAACAGGAAGATGGTGAGTGTAGGCATAAGAATGGTGAAGCAGTACACTACTCCCAGCACAATCAGCTTATACTGTATAGGCATGATGCGCAGGTATGAGAAAAGGAACAGAATCAGAAACGCCAGGAACGGGATGGAAAACGGCGTGAATATAGCCGATATCACCCGGGCTGTCCGGATTAAGCTCCTGTCTGCCACAATATGTTGTTCTTCAACCATTTTAATTTATAATTTTACAATTGGATTCATTAATCATTTACCACCTTATCATTTTATAATTACTTTCTCAGTCTTGCCACCGGTATGTTCAACTGTTGCCTGTATTTGGCTACCGTGCGGCGTGCTATCGGATATCCCTTTTCTTTCAGTATATCCGTCAGTTCATCATCCGTATAAGGTTTCTTTTTATCTTCATTGTCAATGCATTCCTTCAATATCTTACGAATCTCGCGTACAGACATTTCTTCACCGTCCTCGGTGACATATCCGTCATTGAAGAAAAATTTCAGTGAATAGATGCCGTAATTGGTTTGTACATATTTGCTGTTGCTGACGCGGGAAATGGTTGAAATGTCCAGTCCGGTACGTTCGGCAACATCTTTCAATATCATAGGACGCAACAATGATTCGTCTCCTTCGAGGAAGAACGGACGTTGCAGGTCGATAATGGCTTGCATAGTAGTCATTAATGTATTCTGACGTTGCTTCACGGCATCGATAAAGCCTTGTGCTGCATCCATTTTCTGCTTCAGGAACATCATGGCTTCTTTCGACTCTTTCGACTGGTTAGCCCTGTTTTTGGTATGTTCTTCCACCATCTCGGTGAAGTCGCGGCTCATACGCAGTTCCGGAACGTTCCGGTTGTTCAGAGCCAGATTGATGGTACCGTCGTCGTATGTATCTACAATGAAGTCGGGGATGATCTGTTGCATGTTCCGGCCGATGGCTTCACCCAGGGAGGCACCCGGACGCGGATTGAGTTTGCAGATCTCTTTGATAGCCTGTTCAAAAGCGTCTTCTTCCAGTCCGAGCTTCTGCTGTATCTTGTCCCAATGCTTACGGGTGAATTCTTCGTAACATTCGGAGATGATCGCTTCTTCTATATAAAGTAGAGGGTTCGGGGTGAAGTGCTGTTGTTCTATCTTGCGATGAATCTGAATGAGCAGGCATTCTTGCAGGTTGCGTGCGCCAAGTCCGGCGGGGTCAAAGTCCTGGATAATCTTCAGTGCTTCTTCCAATTCCTCCTGGGTGCATTCGATGCCGGCGTAGATGGCAAGTTCATCACAGATGCTATCCAGAGACTTACGTAGCAGGCCGTCGTCATCCAATGATCCGATCAGATATTCCGCCAGTTCACGCTGATGCTCGGTCAGGTCACGTTCGCTTAGTTGCTCCTTCAGAGTTTCGTAAAAAGAAGTAGCATCGGAGAAAGGTATTTCTTCAGCCTGTTCACCTTTGCTACGGTTGTTTTCCTGCAATTTGTAGTCGGGGATATCGTCTTCGCTCAGATAGTCGCTTAATGAATCATATTCATTGGCTCCGTTGTCTTCTGCGGAACCTCCCGTATCGGAATTTTCAGAAAAGTCGTCACTTGCCGTATCTTCCTTTCCTTCTTCCAGAGCCGGATTTTCCAGAAGTTCCGCATGTATACGGTCTTCCAGTTCTACAGCGGGCAATTCCAGTAGCTTCACTACCAGAATCTGCTGGGGCGACAGTGTCTGTACCTGTTGCTGCGCTTGAGTTTGTACTTGTCTGGAACCTTGTGCCATACTTATTCTTTTCTTTTACTCGCCACAAAGATAATGCAAACCAAGACAGAATAAAATGAACGAGTTCATTTTTTATGCCGAGGCGCAGCTTATCTTCGCACTTTTTGCAAAAATAGTGAATAGTTCGGGAACGCGAAATGTTCTCGGTATAAGTTTTTCATGCAAGCATGAAAGTTTGGCGCCTAATTTACATTATCTTCGTTAAAAGCGAAGATAAGCTGCACATCAGCATTAAAAAATAAGCAAGCTTATTTTGTGCTGCTTTTGGTTTGCATTATCTTTGTGCGTATCAACTTAAAAAATTGCAACGTTATGTTTGATAAAGAAACTTATGTGCAGCGCAGAGCCCTGCTGAAAAAAAATGTTGGCTCCGGAGTGTTACTATTCTTGGGAAATGACGAACAAGGACTGAATTATGAAGATAATGCTTTCCGTTATCGTCAGGATTCTACCTTTCTCTACTATTTCGGCTTGTCGTTTGCCGGACTTTCCGCTATCATTGACATCGATGAGAACAAAGAAATCATTTTCGGGGACGAACTGACTATCGACCATATTGTGTGGATGGGCACACAGCCAACTCTGAAAGAGAAGAGCGAACGGGTAGGTATTCGGGAGACACTTCCTTCTGCCGGAATTATCAGCTATCTGCACAAAGCCGTACAAAAGGGGCAGACGGTACATTATCTTCCGCCTTACCGTCCCGAACATAAGTTGAAACTCATGGATTGGCTGGGTGTTCCGCCTGCACGCCAGGAAGGTTCCGTACCGTTTATCCGTGCGGTGGTGGCACAGCGTAATTATAAATCTGCTGAAGAGATTGCAGAAATAGAAAAAGCATGTGATGTGACTGCCGACATGCATATCAAGGCGATGGAAGTGATTCGGCCGGGTATGTACGAATATGAAGTTGTGGCAGAGATGAACCGTGTAGCCGAAATGAATAATTGCGAACTTTCTTTCCCTACGATTGCCACAATCAACGGACAGACTTTGCATAATCATTATCATGGTAATAAAATTAAATCGGGTGACTTGTTCCTGATCGACGCCGGTGCGGAACTTCCGTCGGGTTATTGCGGTGACATGTCGTCTACTGTACCTGCCGATAAAACGTTTACTTCAAAACAACGTGCCGTTTACGAAATTCAGAATGCTATGCATCTGGAATCTGTAAAGGCTCTCCGTCCGGGTATCCCTTATATGGAAGTGTACGACTTATCTGCCCGCGTAATGGTAGAAGGTTTGAAAGGACTGGGCCTGATGAAAGGAAATGCAGATGATGCAGTGCGCGAAGGTGCTCATGCATTGTTCTATCCTCACGGTCTGGGACACATGATGGGACTGGACGTGCATGATATGGAAAACTTGGGAGAAGTGTGGGTAGGGTATGACGGTCAACCCAAGAGCACACAGTTCGGACGTAAGTCTCAACGCCTTGCTATTCCTTTGGAACCGGGCTTTGTACATACTGTTGAGCCGGGTATCTACTTTATTCCTGAATTGATTGACATGTGGAAAGAAGGAAAGAAATTCACAGACTTTATCAATTATGACAAAGTGGAAGAATATCGTGACTTCGGCGGTATCCGCAATGAAGAAGATTATCTTATTACAGAAACCGGTGCCCGCCGCTTAGGCAAGAAGATACCGTTGACTCCGGAAGAGGTGGAAGCGTTGCGATAGTATCAATTTAAGAATGAGTCTAATGAAAAAACTACTATTCTTATTTTGTCTTTTGTCCTGGAGTGTATTGCATGCACAAAAGACGATTAATCGGCCTCCGTTTATAGCAAAGGCAACGGAAACCATTGAGATAGCTGCTATTCATTTGTCGGATACAGCTACCGTGGTTGATGTGGATGCAAAATTTATTCCAAAGAACTGGATACGTATTGCTCCTGCTACTTGTCTGGTTGCAGATAATGGTGAACGTTACCAGGTGCGGCAGGGAGTAGGCATAGAGTTGGGCCAGGAATTTTGGATGCCTGAGTCGGGTGAGGCTACTTTTTCTTTGATATTTCCACCTCTGCCGGCATCTGTAAAGTCGTTTGATTTTGTGGAAGGTGAAGGTGAAAGAGACTTTAATCTTTTTGGTATCAGCCTGATCGGGAAGTTGCCCAAACTCCAATTGCCTAAAGACTTAGGGAAAGCCGGCAAAGCGACTGCTGTTGCTTTGCCGATGCCTGAAATCAAAGAGGGAACCGCTATCATCAGTGGGCGTATTCTGGATTATAAGCCTTCATTTCGCATGAAAGTCGAACTACATTCAGCTGATTTTTTATCTGCTTATGGCCAAAAGAATACAGAGTTAAAGTTGGATGAAGCAGGAAATTTTCATACGGAAATGCCTGTTTCACATCCTTCTGTGGCCTATTTAAGTGTGGGTGGCTCTGTTATTTCTTTTTTATTGTCTCCAGGTGGCGAAACCAAGATTACTGTAAATCTTCGTGAGATGACGCGTGCTTCCAGTCGTTTGCGGAAAGATGCGAAACCTGAAGGGAAGAAGGTTTATTTTGAAGGACTGAATGCCGGATTGAATACGGAGATGAATTCCGGATTAGAGATTCCTCTTTGTTCTGTTGAGCTGAAAGACTTGTATGACATGAATCCGGACCAGTACAAGGCATATTGTATGCAGAAGTATGAGGAAGCAGACAAGGCGATCCACGCTAATAAGAAGATAAGTAAGGCTTATGCGGAACTGTTGACGGTGCTGAATAAAGATGCATTGTATGGGTTGTTATGTGGATATGATTATCAGCTATTGCAGGCTTATGCTCAGCAAAAGGGGCTGTCTGTGCGTGATGCAAGTAAAGAGTATCGTTCTCCTGAACCATCAAATGACTATTTCGATTTTCTAAGTGAATTTGGTTATATCAATTCACCCAAGTCTGTGTATTGTTTTAATTATCCTTCCAGGGTAGTTAATACCGGGTATATAAGCTTGCCGTCTGTAAAGCGAGGTGACATCTTTGATTATTTACTCAATTCCCCTAAAGTGGCCCCTAAAGATAAGGAGACGATGAAGAAATATCGCGATAATCCGTCATCGTATGATTCTTCGGTAATGAAAGAACTGAGGAATAGATATGATGCTCTTTTTCAGGAATTTGGTAGACAAGGAATGGAAGCTAACCGAAAAGCGGTTGAAGAACTGATTGGTAGCCAAGGTATCTATTATGATGTACAGAAAGCCATGCAATGTGTTTCGAAACTGGAAGATTTTACACCTTTATCTGAAGATGATTTTGCTGCGTTGCATGCAATTGAAAATTCCTATTTTCTGAACCGGTTGACCGCAATGAATACGGAACTGCTTCGGAGGATAGAAGAGAATAAGAGTAAACGTGGTTTCACGGTTCGTACTTTGGCTGCAGACGTTAAAGATGATGAACTGTTTGAAGCTATGGTCGCTCCTTTCAAAGGTAAAGTGGTGCTTGTTGATTTCTGGGCTACCTGGTGTGGTCCTTGTAAGATGGCAATGAAGATGATGAAGCCCATGAAGGAAGAACTGATAGATAAGGATATCGTGTATGTCTTTATTGCCGGTGAAAATTCTCCGGAGACAACATGGAATAATATGATACCCGATATTCATGGTGAACATTATCGACTTACCAATGCACAATGGGCGGCTATCTGCAATAAATTTGAGGTTCGTGGTGTACCTACCTATCTGGTACTCGACCGTGAAGGAAAACAAACTTATCGGTCGGTCGGTTTTCCGGGAACGGATGCGGTGAAGGGTGAATTACTGAAAGCATTAAATTCTTCCATTGACTGATCATATACTCTAATAAACGAAAAGGGGTAGCTATGGCTGCCCCTTTTCGTTTATTATCTAATCGGTGTTATCAGATAAACTGTCCGTCTTCGTTGATCTTAACTTTCACTTCCTTTTCGCCTTGCTCCAGCTCTATCCAGTAGTAGTTCCCGGCAGGAGTTTCAAAATATTCGGCATCATCTACTACATAGCCGCTATATTGTGACGCTTTAATGGCATCTGTTACTTTTACTGGAAGTACATATACATCCCATGAGGTGGAAATCCATTCATAGTTTGTACTAAGCAATACTTCTTTACTTTGATTTTCGTGTATGATGTCCACTTCAATCATTCCTTTCTCTTGCTCAATCTCAATAATACGGGCGTTAGGATAATTCTTCTGTATAAGTTCTGTTACGGCAGTAACCATATTGGATGGAGCATCCGGCAGCAATGATTCATTATTGCCGTTACCGTCATCATTTACGGCTTTAATAAGAATTCCGTCTGCTGAATAATGTAAGTCCATATCTATATCCTGTGCAGATTCCACTTCTATGATGTAGATAACCTCTTTTTCGGTTCCTGCACGTTCAATGCGTTCCACTTCATTATCTTTTTGCCAAGTGGCGTATTCACTGCTCTCAAAGGAGGTCCTTACTGCTTGTGGAATGGCACTATATGGCATTTCTGTCTCCGTCATATGCCACGAACCATCTGCCTTGTACCAAGCTTCTGTTTTATATCCGTTGTCACTCTTGTTATTGAATTCAGCTTTGTAATATTGCTCTTGCGAGACAGTTTTTGTTTCCCAACTCAGGTTAGCGGTGTTAGAAAAACTACTATCGAATGCCGTGCGTACAGCTTCGGGAACTTTAGAACTTGGGAGATCGTCATCGTCATCACTGCAGCTTTGTAGGCTTAACATCCCCATAACTAATAGGGCTAAATACATTTTCAATTTCATAGTTACTTATTTTTTAGAGTTTCTGATTATTGTTGATTTTATTGCAAAGATGACGGGCAATTCTGGAAGAAATTGGGAATTTGCCTCCAAAAGTGGATAATAAATTCTATATTTGCGATTTTAACATTAAAAAGAGCAGATTGCTAATGAATTTATACTGATTATGGTACAGAAATTGGAAACACACACCCGTATTGACGTAGCTGACGTGCTGCGTGGACTCGCCGTTATGGGCATCATTGTATTACACTCCATCGAACACTTTAATTTCTATTCATTTCCTGATACAAGTACTCAAAGTGCATGGCTTAACTTTTCTGATAAAGCCATTTGGGACGGACTCTTTTTCATGTTCGGAGGAAAGGCTTACGCTGTGTTTGCTTTACTTTTTGGTTTTAGTTTCTTCATCCAGGATAATAACCAGCGTATGCGTGGCAATGATTTTCGTTTGCGTTTTTGCTGGCGATTGATCTTATTGTTCATTCTTGGTAATATAAATGCAGCTTTTTTCACGGCCGAAGTATTGGTGCTCTATTCGTTAGTCGGATTCATCTTACCACTTACCTGCAGGCTGAAAGATAAATGGTTGTTTATTCTGGCATGTGTACTTTTGATACAACCATTACCACTTTATTATGTGATATGTGCCTGCATAGATCCTTCTTTTGTGACTCCCTCTATTCCGACAGGTAGTTACTGGGGAGCTGCTTTTCAAGTGCAGAGTCACGGCACTTTCCTTGAAACTCTGCGTGTGAATTTATGGGAAGGGCAGATTGCCAGTCTTGCATGGGCTTGGGATCACGGACGTGTATTCCAGACTGCCGCTCTTTTCCTGTTCGGCTTGCTGATAGGACGTCGGGGACTTTTCCTGAAGGAAAATCTGAAATTCTGGAATAAGGTACTTTGTGGCGCTCTTATCGCTTTCTTCCCCCTATATGGATTGGGTAATATGTTGCCGGGTTTCATCGTTAGTAAGTCTATTCTTACTCCTTTGTTACTAATCATAACTTCCTTGTCCAAATTTGCATTTATGCTGATATTGGTGTCGGGTGTTATCTTTGCTTTCTATCGGACAAATCTGCATGACTGGTTGATGAAGATTACTCCTTACGGTAAGATGAGTCTTACAAATTATATTACTCAGAGTATTATCGGTTCGTTGTTGTTCTATAATTGGGGTCTTGCACTTCACTCTCAGTTGGGTATAACAGCCAGCTTCCTGGTAGGAGTAGTGCTCTTCATCGTGCAGCTTGCTTTCTGCCGTTGGTGGATGAGCCGTCATGCACACGGTCCGCTGGAATACTTGTGGAAACGAGCGACTTGGTTGAAATAAAGGATTTTTTATAGATATTTTTCCCACAGATAGCGGAGCGGACTGAGTAGACGTGCAGTTACGCTCCGTTCGTCTGTCATGACCTCTGCTGTGCCGGAAAGTTCTCCTTTAAAGTCCAACTGCTTGCCATATGAGGTGCATAAGTTCTGTGGCAGACCTACCGTGACAGTATACATATTGTCCTCACTTGCTAATAGTGAAACAGACAGCACTTCTCCGGTGAGGAAGCCGAATTCCATGTATGGATACCCTGTCACACTGATATTCACTCTTTGTCCGGGGCATACTTTGCCTGATCCGCTGACGGGTAATTTTATTTTTCCTATAATGTCACCGGGAGTAGAGGCTACAATAGAGAACACTTTATCTCCCGCATTGACATTCTGGTTCTTCTGCCAGATATTATTGTAAGATAATATACCACCGGCAGGGCTGGTAAAGAGATATCCCAACTCCCAATCGCTGATGCTTACCTGTAAATCATTGAGGGCTGATTTTAACGAAGTGCTTATTGTATTGGCTTCCCGATTACGTTCCATACGGATTTCTACAATATTCTGTTGTAATTGCGCCTCTTGTATTCTGGCAGATGAAAGTGAAGTCATTAGTTGCTCTCTCCCTTGCCTGCGATTCAGATAGGTTTGTTGTGCTTCTTCATAATCAGCTTTCGATATTAATCCTTTGTCGAAGAGTTTCTTTTCCCGGCTATGGGTAGCGGAAGCTATCTGTACCTGTTCTTCATCAAGTTCTGCTTGTTTATTCAGATGCCGGATGTACTTCTGATACTCTTGCAGTTCTTTGCAGGCGGCCTGCTCTTTCTGGGCGTAGAGGTCTATCGACAGAAAATTACGATAATCTGTCAAGCATTTGATGAAAGAGGCATAAGCATTCTGAATGTTTCCGAGTTCCGGTTTCTCTGGAAACACGGTTTGGCAGATACAACTATCCGTCAGAATGAAAGAAGTAATCCTTTCTTTCAGTTCCAATACATGGGCAGTGATGGCAGGATTCTCCAGTACAGCTATGATATCTCCTGCTTTTATGGTTTCACGGTCTTTTCGATATACCTCCTGAATTTTTCCACTTCCTCTTGCCACGATCCATACGGGCGGATGCTCTGTGGTGATGGTGATTCCGGCACTTACTATATCCGGGTATTTGAAGAAAGAGCCGCCGATGAAAAGCAGTGCCAATACCCCGAAGAATACGGTTATTCCCCACCTGATCAATGCGTGTGGCGGTCGCGTCAATATCTCCTGCACCTCCTCACACCTCAATTCTATGTCCTTTTCTTCTTGTTTCTTCATAACTCTCAACTCTCCATTTTCAACTCTCCACTTATTAAAGTTCCAATTGGTTCTTCACCAGCTTGTAATATCTTCCTTCCAGAGCAATCAGCGCTTCATGCGTTCCGGTCTCTGCTATCCTGCCCTGTTCTATGACGATGATTTGTTCCGCATTCCTTACGGTGCTCAACCGGTGGGCTACCACTACGGATGTCCTGCCTTTGAAGAAGGTTTGCAGGTTGTTCATGATAGTGCGTTCGTTGTTGGCATCCAGTGCATTGGTTGCTTCGTCGAAGAAGATGAATTCCGGGTCTTTGTACACGGCGCGGGCTATGAGTATGCGTTGTTTCTGTCCCTGACTTAATCCGTGCCCTTCCTGTCCTATCTTAGTATTGTATGCTAAAGGCAATTCTTCTATGAAATCGTGTATATTTGCCACTTCAGCAGCATGGCGCAGACGTTTCTTGTCGATATGCTCTACTCCGGGTGCAATGTTACCGGCAATACTGTCGGAGAAGATGAAACCATCCTGCATTACTACGCCGCACCGCTTGCGCCACTCGCGAATACTGTAACTTCCCAGTGGAGTATCCCCGATGAAGATATCGCCGCTTGCGGGCGGGTAGAATCCTAACAGTAGTTTAACGAGTGTTGTCTTTCCGCTTCCGCTCATACCCACGATGGCCGTTTGCTTGCCCGGCGGAATCACTAGGTTGATGTCGTCCAGCGTCGGGTATTCGCTTAGCGGATCATATTTGAAGTTAAGGTTTTGGAGTCTTATTTCTTTCCCTTCCGGTATTTCCCGCAGCAATTCACGGGTGGGGTCTTCCTCATCCGGTTTGTCGCGCACTTCGCTGAGGCGGTCCATGCTGAGCCGTGCGTCCTGCATATCGCGGGCAAAAGCGATGAGCTCATTTACCGGACTGTTCAACTGTCCGATGATGTATTGCACGGACAGCATCATACCCAGTGTCATTTCCCCTTTCACTACCAGGCTCGCTACGAGTGCGGTAATCAGCAAGTTCTTGCTTTGATTAATCAGCACCGCTCCCGAATCCTGATACTGCCGCAAGGCAAGGCTTTTAATGTTTACTTTGAATAGCTTTGCTTGTATTCGCTCCCATTCCCAGCGTTTCTGTTGTTCGCAGGCACTGAGTTTTATCTCTTGCATACCGTTCACCAATTGCACTACCGTACTTTGGTTGGCACTTTGTTGGGCGAAACGCTTGTGGTCCAGTTCGGCGCGCTTCTTCATGAATAGCCAGACGTATGCGACGTACAGGGCGCTTCCTCCCATGAAGATAAGGAATATCATGCCACTGTACACCAGCAGTACAATGCCGAAGATGATAATATTGAATATGGAAAAGATGACGCTGAGGCTGCTTCCCGTCAGGAAATCCTGTATGCGTTTGTGGTCGTTGATGCGTTGCAGGATGTCTCCTGTCATTTTGCTGTCGAAGTAGTTGATAGGCATCTTCATCATTTTGATGAGGAAGTCGGATATGAGGGCGATGTTGATGCGTGTGCCCAGATGTAGCAAAATCCAGCCCCGTATGAAATCTACGGCGCTGCTGCTGAAAGACAGCATCAACTGGGCAATCAGTACCAGATAGATAAAACCGAGATTCTGGTTGTTGATACCAAAGTCTACTACCGATTGTGTGAGGAAAGGTAACATGAGTTGTATCATGCTACCCAGTAGCAGACCTAAAAGGAGTTGTCCCACCAGCCCCCGATACGGGCGGAGATAGGAGTAGAGGAAACTAAAGCCTTTGCGGTTCACTTCGTCTCCCTCGTCCTCTGTCGTATAAAATTCGGGGGTGGGTTCCAGCAATAACGCCACTCCTGTGTCTTCTTCGTTCTTTCGGGAACTCAGCCAGCAATTGCAGAATTCTTCTTTGGTGTATTTCAGCTTTCCCGCACCGGGATCGGCCACCCAAACATACCTGTCGTTGAGTTTATATACCACGACAAAGTGTTGCTGGTTCCAGTGTATGATGCAGGGTAGAGGAGCTTCCTGTAACTTTTCATACCCCACTTGTACGCAGATACTACGAAAACCAATCTTTTCTGCCGCTTCGCTGATACCAAGCATGGATACCCCTTCACGGGTGATGAATGATTTTTCCCTCAACCCTTCCAGCGAATAATGCTTACCATAGAAAGCGGCTACCATGCGGAGGCAGGTGGGGCCGCAGTCCATGGCGTCATGCTGGGTGTAGTGGGGGAGTGTTTTCATTGTTTCATAAGGCTATCCAATGTTTGTATGAGCTGTTCTCCTCGCAGATCTTTGGCAACGATGCGTTTTTCCTTATCCAGCAAGAAGTTTGCAGGAATTGTTTGTATGTTTAGTTGTCTCAGTAATTTGGGTGCTTCAGCATATCAAATACACTTATGTTCCATAAGGAGAGAAGAGTTTCACTCTTTTTTCTTGATTAATTCATCCAATTTTTCTAATAATTCTTTTTGGTGCAGATTGGTTGCTATAACTTTATGATTTTCATCTAATAAATAATTATATGGAATGGCTCTTATATTTAAACCTTCTACCTTTGTATCCATATTCCCTTCAGAGTCAGTAGCTATCAAATTTATAAATTCATTTAGATTGTTGTTTGTGATGGCCTTCTTCCAATCTTCATGTTTTTTATCAATTGAAATCAAGCATACAGTCAGTTTTTCTCCGAAACCTTTTTGGGCTTGCCTGATATAGGGCATTCCTTCCAAGCATGGAATACACCAGCTTGCCCAAAAATCTATAAGGATATATTTCCCGGTTAATTGACAAATAGAAACTTTCTCTCCATTGTTGGATAGTAAATTAATTTCGGTGATGTCTTTGGTGGCTTCTACTTGTTTTGAGGATTGTTTTAATTTTATATCTTCTTTTATCCTCGCATTTATTATGCTCTGAATGTGCGCATCAACTCTCTTGCTTTCTTCTGTTTCGGGCGGGATTCTCACAGGGCGGAGAATACGCTTAATCCCAGTGTCGTCTGGAAACTTCTTTGTCGCTATATTGCATAATGTGATAAGTGAGTCTCTACTAACCTTTTTTTCGAAATATCTTAAAGTTTGCTCTACGTTGCGGGGAGAGTATGAATATTGAATCACATTCATTTTTATAGAATCCAATTGGGCATCTACTTTGTTTATTTGGGTTGTTATTCTTTTATTATCTGTATCTGATAATCCTGGCATAGATAGCTGGGCGTATAAGTCTCTTTTTTTTGCATTTAAACGGGAAGAATTGATTGAATTTTCAATATATTCATTGGTAGAAATAGAACCTTTTACTTTTTTAATAGCTCTCATTCCATCATTTTCGGAAATATTCGTTTCTACATAACTGTTAGGGGATAGTGTTAAATACATATCTATGGGACCTTTTTTTGAGAATAGAATACTAAAATTTTCTTCTTCATCAGTATAGGCATAAAGAACAACTTTTTTCTGACCTTTTTGGATAAAAGCAGAATCTGCTATCAAATGTTCATTGTCAATATAATGGTGTATGTATACCCATTGCTCCTGCGAGGTGATTGAGGGGGCCAATTCCATTGTTATCTGTATATTTTTCCCTTTGGGTAGTTGAGGGAGAAGAGAACAACTGATTCCTGCAAGTAGTAGTATTTCAAATAATATATGTTTCATAGTTAAATTGTTTTTTTGTCTGTTCTAATCGGAAGATATTACCTATTTCCCGATTAGAACAGATGATGTTGGTAGTATCTAAATACTAAAGTCCGGAATGCATCGCAACTATTCAGGGAGTTTCTGATTTGTTATATATATTTGTTCCTACAAATAGCACAAAATCAGAAACTCCCTGAATAGCTGCGATGCATATTAGCAGTTTATGATAACATTTCCTGCTCCCCACATGTCGTCATATTTATTGTGCATTTCTTGGTAAGCCTGATCTTTACTCATTGTACTTGGATAGGGTGCATTAATATAGGTCGCACTCCCATCTTCGTTAATAATTGTGATGTGGCAATGTGCACCGCCGGCAATAGCATTCATTTGAACCTTGTTCAATTTGAACGCTTCAAAATTCTTTAAAGTTTTCATATCTTTTAGAATTTAATGTAAGGAAACAAAATTAATTGTGGGAAGCTTAAAGTATCACCCTATTGACTTCTGTTTTGCAAAACAATATCTTTATGTCAATACATATTTCAACTCTTTTAATTGATAGAATTCCGGTACGTAATATCCGTCAATAATTATAGAAGGCGTTTGACTGATATGTTGTTGCGAACAATAGATTTGCTGTTGTTTCCATATCCTTTGTTCTTCTACAGTGATAGCATATTTGTCAACTTCTTTTATATTATGGTTTTTGTACCATTCTTCCAATGCTGTTATTGCTTGCTCCCATCCGTCTGTACGGTAAGTTGCGATAATAGTTTTGGCTACTTTCTCTCCAATCCCGTCTTTAGGAAAAGTTAGGAGTACTAATGATATAGAAACATTGGAGGCAATTTCTTTGATGTGCGAATGCATTCTGGCGCAATTCTTGCAGTTGGGATTCGTTACAATCATCAACTGTGTTGTGCTCAAAATCTGGTTATGCAATGCTATTTCTTTATTGACCATTGCTTCAATCTGAGTTTCTGCAAACAATAGCTTCTGAAAGCTATCAGGATTCAATAGTTTTGAAAATTGTACTTTTAACTGCTTCCTTTCTTCTTTTACCTTTAATAGGGCTCTGATTTGTAACCACCCGGCTAAACAAATACAGGCGATTGCTATAAAAGAGAGCATGGCAGAGAGTGAAAATTCCCTATTGAATTGTCCTTGTAGAATATAAAGTGTTACGCAACTGCTCCATACAGTCAGATTAATAAGCATGCAGAGCATACATCCTTTGCGAATAATGAATAGCTGATAGATTACAGAATAGAATGTAAATCCTATTGCGATAATATTGCATGTTACGCTAATGCCGTAAAATTCATACGGACAGATAAGGGCGAATAACAATAAAACACTGAAGTAGAGTAGCGATAGTTCTCCCAACCCCATTCCTATGATATGAGAACCTTTGGAATGTAGAACTTCATTGCAATCAATCATTTTGCCAATATGACAGAAACGATGCAAGAACCTACTGTTGACAGTTTCTTTATATAGTATTGCGGAAGATACAAGGACCCCTATGCATAATGTAAGCAAATAGGGTGATATTCCTGTTGAGTAATTACGCTTTGTGCTGTATAATATCAATAGAATGGCAATGATACCGGCTAACAATAGTTGGTGTTGTTGAATCCACATCGCTATATCTTTCAGCTTGCAGTTCTTCTCCTGAATGGTACTTTCCGTTACTTCTCCCACTAATACACTGCCTGTCCATTTCTGTAAGAACTGCTGTTTGCTTACTCTCAGGCGTTGGCTGTGGGATAGGGTGATATGCGTTTCTTCTATTTTTTCAATCAGGCAAAAGGGGGAATCGTTATCATTCATGATGACAATACATGGAGCTTCCAATTCATCTAGAAATTCTTTGGGAAGTTGATATGCCGCATTGTTGATGTGGAGTGAGTCCAGTGCATCACTGATGCCCCGCATGCTGTTGCCTAACGGTGTGTCGAGCAAACGGTATACGGTCGTTTTACTCACTTTTACGTGTAATGCATGTAAATAGTGGTAGAGTACTTTACCGGTGTTATCAACTTCCAACATAATGTTTCTCTTTTAATACTTAAAGTATAAATTCACCTTTTAAATAGGTCTCATCTGAAATAATTTCGATATGGTATGTATCTGAATCTTGCATATTTAAGTCAATAGAGACTACTGTCGGATTCATATATTCTTGTGAATAAACAGTTTCGCCGGTAGATTCCTTAGTAATCTTGATAGTAACTGTTGATGTCACCTCTTCAAAAGATACGGATACTACCTTATTATATAGGTAGGCATGTACAGGCTGGAGAATGATGCTACGCGTTTTAGGAGCATCTTCCGGGTCTACATTATGATCTTTTTTGATATCCCCATAAAGAATAATTTCCAGACCTTTAACGAAGTCTTGGGCATATACGGAAGCTCCCCAAGCAAAAAATGCGATTAAAAGGAATAATAGCTTTTTCATATTTTACGTTTATTAGATATTGTTTGCTACAAATATAGCGGGGTTTTATCCTGATAGAGTGTATCAAAAGTGTATCATTTCGCTTTGTGTGATGCATTTTACGCGTATATTCCCCTTAAAAACGTCTGATTTAATAGTTTTTAAGAAATTCTTTTAGCTTGTTTATGCCGGGCGGACAGCCTGCCTTTTTTAGAATTTCTTTTTCTTTCCTGTAGATCGTATTTCGCGTTTGCCTTACTATATATTCTAAGTTGGCAACCGGAAAATCAGTCAAAAGCAGACAACACAGGTGTACTTCTTCTTTTTCCAATTCAGACTGGGTTCTCAGTCGGGTAATGGCTTTATCCCAACGTACATCGGTTTCGGCAATGAAACGCTGCCAGTCGTCATCGTTCAACTGTTCTTCTGACTCATCATCTTTTTTATAAGAATTGATAATCCTTTCTATTTTTGAGTAAACCTCAGAATGTTCAAGGGCTTCTTTTGCCAATGCATTTCGTTCTTTCGTTAAAATATCAAGTTCTTGTTGAAGCTTTTTCTTTTTCTCTTCATTGCCATGCTGCTGATTAATTTCTTTTTGCAGGCAGGTAATCTCGGTTTCTTTTTGGTTGAGTTTATTTTTAAGTTGCCTATACTTCTGTTGTAATTCTTGTTGTTCTTTCTCTAAAAGAGCTTGTTTTTGCTCTATAGTACGTGTCTTCCGTTGATTGCTTTTTAATTTAACATAAATTACTCCGGCGATGCAGACGAGTAGGATGCTTACTGTTATTACAATATGCAGTTTACTGTTTTGACGTTCTATGGTGTTGGAATATTGTTGTTTTACTACTTTTTTCTCTGCAATAAGAATATCGTTACTCTGTTTTGACAAGTGGAGGCTATCCAGATAGAGCGAATGCTTCTCTGCCAGCGCCAGTGATCTGTCTAAATCTCCTTGTGCTTTGGCTATCTCTGCCAGACGCATATAAGCGCTGGCTTTGGTGCCATATCCTGTGCTCAATAGGCTTTTATTGATATATATAGTAGCGGAATCATATTGTCCGGCTTTAAAATAAGCGTCGCCTAAAAGCAAAAAAGCTCTGTAACGCTGCGCTGTGTCACTTCGTAACGATATATTGAGTTGGGCATATTGAATTGCTTTTTTATTAAATTCCATACTATTGTATAATGAACTGAGCGCGGCAGCTATGCCTGCTTGTACCCGTTTATAGCTTGGGGCACTTGTCATTTCAAATGCCTTCAATAGTTTTTCTTCCGCTTTAGGATAGTATGGTATTCCTCTCTCTATATTAATCTTTCCTTGGAATGACAGTGCTTCCGCCCAAAGGCTTGTGTCGTTTCTCTGTATTGCCAATTTTTCGGCTAATTGATAGATGGAATCTGCTTCTTCCAGCAAATCTTGCAGATAGTATAAATATCCTGCATTGTTATAGATTAACCCTAAGAGCCTTTGGTTTTCTGTTTTTTGAGCTAATGGAATGGCTGTCAGAAATTCTTTGATAGCATCTCCACAGCGATTTGCATCTCTATATATACATCCTTTATAATAATAGGCTTTAGCCTGCATCGGGATGTTTTCTGCAGAATCGTAATGCTTTATAGCAATCCGTATCAGCGAATCATCTGTCTGCACAATGTAGTTTTTATCCCTTGCTTGAGTCAGTAGCAGGGCATAGTAAGCTTTGTCCGCCTGTACTTTCAGTTGTTGCGGTTCTACACTTTCCAGAATACGTAGCGCACTGTCCGGATATTCTTCCATTAGCGAATCTGCTTGTACTAACAGTATATTGTGATTGTGCTGTCGTGTACATGAGTTTAGTAAAAGAAAACTTATTAGCCATATTGTAACATAAATGCCCTGCTTCATTTTGATGAGTATTTGGTTAGTAGTATACAAAGGTATCTCTTTTGAGAAATATTACCAAGGCAACTGTATGTTTTTTGAGTTCTCTTTCTTCTTATCTTTCTCAACACGTTGAGAATCTTTTCTCACATAATTAAGAGTTTATTCTCATCATATTGAGAAGAAACTCTCACCATATTGAGAAAAGATTCTCTATAAAGGGAGAATACTTTCTTTATAAAGCTTCTATTTGCTTCTTATCTGTTATCCGAGGATACTAATAAATACTTCAATTCGGCCAATTGATAAACGCTTGGCATATAGTGTCCGTTGACAATAACCGCTGGTGTATGACTGATATTATTTCGCTCACAATATTCTTGTTGCTGTCTCCAAAGTAGCTGTGCAACGTCATTGATGTAGTATTTCTCTACACCCGGTATTTCCTGAATCTCGAACCATTCCTCCAGTAAATAAGTAGCCTTTTCCCAACCTTCGGAGAGATAGGCGGAGAGAATTGTCTGTGCAATATGTGCTCCCAGACGATCATTGGTGTATATGACTAATGAGATGGATATATCCGCTGAGATCTCCCGAATGTGGTGGTGAACTTTGGCGCATGCCTTGCAGTTGGGATTCACAACTACCATCAGTCTGTCTTTTGTATGATCGGCAGAATTGTGTAAAGCTATATCAGGATGGATCATCGTTCTGACTTTAGGCTTTAACGCCAGTAGCTTCTGGAAAGTGATTGGATTGAGTAGACCGGATAATTTGACCTTCATGAAACGCTTCTCCTTGTCTGAAGAAACAAGTGCTTTTGCCTGTATCCAGAATATCAGGCAGATAACGCTGACTGCAATCATAGAAAAGAGAATCCGGATGGAAAATCTCCATTCAAAGTTATTCCGTATGATATAAAGCGATGCTGCTGTCAGCCAGACCGAGAAGGTGGTGAGCATACAAAATAGACAGGCTTTATAAATAAAGAATATCTGATATATAATAGAGTATAGCGTAAATGCAATTGCTATGAAAACAGACAGGGCAGCCAAAAAATGAAACTCTTCGGGACAGACGGCTGTGAAGAAGAACATAGTGGTGAAATACATCCACGATAGCTCTCCAATTCCTATTCCTGCAATACTTGCACCCTTGGATTTGAGTACTTCATTGCAATCTATAACTTTACCTATATGGCAGAAACGGTGTAGAAAATGATGGTCTACCATTTCTTTGTATAGGATTATAGTAGAAATGAGAATACCGCAAGTTAATGCAGAGAGATAGAGTGGTAATCCGGGGGGATAATTTCTGCTCCAGATTGAAGAAAAAACTAAGAGGACAGATATGATCCCGGCAATTAGTATTCTGTGTTGCCGACACATATAATTAATATTTTTGATCAGGCAATGAGATTCACAGATGGTTTCCCGAGTGGTTTCACCCAACAGGACAACTCCTGTCCATTGGTGAATAAATAATTTTCTACTTATGGGCATGTGGCTGACTTCGGAAGTAGTGATAATGAGCCGATCCTGTTCTATCTTTTCAACAAGACAGAATGTAGAATGGCTTGTTTCCAATTGGGTAATGAACGGGCCGTGCAGCTTCTCCAGATATTGGGGTTGAAGTTGGTAAACTACGTTCTTTACATGAAGTGCATCTAAAGCGTCACTAATACCTTGCATGGTGTTGCCCAACGGATTGTCGAGCAGACGGCATATAGTAGTCCTGCTCACTTTTACGGTCAATGACCGTAAAAAGTGATGGACTACTTCACTGGTGGCATAATCATCTCCCAGCATAGTCTAAATTTATAGTTAAAGTTTAGGTTAGGTTCTTTGTTAGAGAGTAAAGTATCCGCTTAAGCGAATTTCATCTGATACAATCTCTATCTGATATTCTCCGGAATTTTCTGCACTTACATTGATTGTAATAAGTGTAGGCATGGAATAAGTCTCAGAATAAACGACTGCTCCTGTAGAAACATTTGTAATGGTAATACTTGCAGAAGGCAAATCCTTGTTGAAAACTACGGTGACTATATCACTATCGACATAGGCACTGGCGGGCTGGATGATGATGCTCCGGGTAATCGGACCACCTTCTATAGGCCCTGATGGATCTAAGGGGATTTCCCTTTCATCATCACCAGCAAATGAAAAACGATCCTGGGCTTGCAATGAAGTGCTGCCCAATACTACAGTTAACACGAAAAATACAAATAATAACTTTTTCATAAGATATACTTTTAATTTGTTATGACGGTGGCAAATTTAGAGAGAATTTATCCAATGAAAGTGTATAAAAAGTGTAGAAATGTAGTAGAAGCTATCATATTTA
Source organism: Bacteroides intestinalis (assembly GCF_003464595.1). GTDB lineage: Bacteria > Bacteroidota > Bacteroidia > Bacteroidales > Bacteroidaceae > Bacteroides > Bacteroides intestinalis_A. Next base: position 156,793 of record NZ_QRZF01000007.1, on the reverse strand, counting down.
GACGACTTGGTTCATTATTCAATGATAAGTGTATCCAAAATATCACGAAGTGAAGTCGATTTATCAAAGCATTTCATTTTTTGTTCCAATATTCGCTTGGTCTTTTTATATATGGCATCTCTACTACATTCCATTATATATCTAAAATGGCTGGTAGGCATGTCGGTTAAATAGAGACAGCATAGATATATTTCGTCCAAGGATAAAGGATATTTGCTTGCCAGCCGTATCGTTATGTTGTTCCATCGTATGTCGGTTTCTGCAATGAGTTGTTTCCAGTCTTCTTCATCGAAATGTTCAGTGGATTTATCTGTTTTTTTATAGGATTGGATAATCCGTTTCATTTTAGCATAGACTTCAGAGTGCTCATAGGCTTCCTTGAGTAATGCTTGTCGTTCCGTGTTCAAGGAATGGAGTTCCTTCTGTAAAATGGCTTTTTCTTTTTGGTTATAATTATGTTGCTCTAACTCTTTTTGTAAAGAGTTTATTCTTTTCTTGTATTTTTTCCATAGGATGAAGAATACCGACAAGAGAGTTGCTATTGTTGTAATCGTATAGTAAGAGAATTTTCCCAGATTCTTTTTATATTCTGATTGTTTACGTTGTATCAGTATATTTTTTTCTGTTGTGACGATTGCTGTACTTTGTTGTTTTTGCTGAGCACTGTCCAGATAAGCGGAATATTTCCTTTCCATTTCGAGTGCTTTTTCCAGTAAGCCTTGTTTCTGGGCTATGTCGGCTAAGCGCATATAGATGCCTGCTTTGGTAGAATGATCTTTGCTGTATAGCCCTTTGTTTAGATAGATTAAAGCCGAATCATATTGAGCTGTCTTATAATATGCATCTCCCAAGACGAGACAAGCCCTGTACTGCATATTTATATTTTCCTGATTATTGACGCTTAGTTTTGCATATTCAACAGCTTTTTCTCCCATATTCATGCGTCCGTACAATAGACTTAAGGAATAAGTCGTTTTAGCTATCAGACTTTTTAATGTACTGTGGCGTGAAATCTCAAATGCATGTAATAGTATTTGCTCTGCTTCTTTATATTTCCCTTCTCTGATATTGATCATACCTCGTTGAGATAATACTTCTACATGTAAGTGGAAGTTTTTTTGTTTAATGGCAAGGTCTTCTGTTATTTGATAAATGGAGTCGGCTTGTTCATTCAGACGTTGCTGGTAATATAGATTTGCTATATTATTGTATATATGCCCGGCTAAGTTGTAGTCAGGAATCTTTTTGGCATAGGATATGGCTGTGAAAAAGCAACTTAAGGCATTTGGATAGTCTTCTTTGTCCCTCCAAATGCATCCTAAATAATAATGTGCCCTTGCCTGCATAGCCGTATTTTTAGTAGAATCATAATATTGCACTGCAATACGTATTAGAGAATCCTCGGTTTGCAGAATGAAATTCTTGTCTTTGACTTGTGTCAATAATAGTGCATAATATGCACGGTCGGCTGCTGAATGAAATTCTTTCGACTGAATGCTTTGCAAAAAGCGTAAAGCGCTGTCTGGAAGCTTTTGTATGAGAGAATCGGCTTGTACAAGTTGGGCGTTCGGGCTGAAACGAGTACAAGCCGCTAATATACAAGATGCAAGTAATAGCATAGCTAAGACAGTGGCTTTCATTGATTTATCATTTGTTGTTGCAGCCTGCAAAAGTACCCGTTTCTGGTGATAAAACAATGTAATGTAGGTGTGGAAAATAAACAGCCCCTATTCCTGAAAATAAATCAGAAATAGGGGCTATTGATTTTAGGTGTATTTTTTATCAGGTATGTAGTTCCAAAACAAAACGACAACCCTTGGTATAACTGCTGTCCAGCGTCAGACTACCATTCATTTTAGTAGCAATTAGAGAACAAATAGGTAGTCCTAAACCGTCACCTTCTGTAAGGTCTTTCACTTTGGTGAAAGGCTTGAATAGGTCTGCTTGTTCTTCTTCGGCAATGCCAGTTCCTGTATCGCTTATGATGAACTGATGAGTGTGTGCTCCACGTTTTTTGAAGTCCAACCAGATTTTGCCACCTTCGGGAGTAAACTCGGCTGCATTGTTCAGCAAGTGGAGAAGAATGCGTTCAAGTTGTTCCGGATTCGTTTTTACACTGAGTTTCGGTGCATTGACGGCAGTAGTTATGTCTGGTTTCAAGCCGCTTTTAATCTTATCCATAACACTTTCACAGAAAGTATTGATGTTGATTTCACGCATTTCGTAAGCCTCTGATAAGGTGTTTTCCAAGTCGGACAGCTCTTGAATGTGTTCTGCAAAACCCTTCAGGGCACGAACGCCCGGTTGCGTTCCATCCAGAGTATTCAGGGTTGGCTCCATTTGTGCTGAGATATTCTGGATAAACTGGGTTTTCAGTTCATTGTGCTCGTTCGCAATCTGGATGGCTTTCTTTTGCTTCCGGGTAAGGAGAACGAAACGCAGCAATACGATGCCGGCCAGTACTAATACAGCAGCAAGGAGTCCGGCGAGGATGCAAAGACCAATGATGATGTACTGCTTGGCGGAGAGAGAGCTGTCTTTCTCTTCGATAGTTTGCAGGCTCTCGTCATACTTCCGTTTCAGAACATTCAGTTCATCCTGGGCGGTAAGTGCTTTTACAGAATCCGTCCAAAGAATGTACTTGTCGTAAGTGCGGGCCACTAGTCCGGCATTATTTGCTTTGCGGGCAATGTCGATCAATGTCTTATAAGACTCGTCTACTTTAGCGTAGTTTTTCTGTTCCTTATATTGACCGATCAGGCGGTTGATATAGGCATCTCCTTGCGAATTCATGCCGAAAGTATAATAATAATTGGCCTGAGTATAGAGCAAATCATTATTGAGAGAGTCATTTTTGGCTGCTTTAGCAGTTTCTTCCAGCTTGGTCAGTTGCTCTTTGGCTCGAGCAGGGTTCTTAAGGTTGATGTACATTTGCAGGCGCTCCTTATTGATACGGAAGCGCAGATCCGGCATAGCCTTGCCACTTTTCTGTTCGCCTCCTGTAACCAATAGTTCCGCACCGCGCAACAGCTCGAAAGCTTCCTTATAATAGTTTTCCCGATGATAGAGGGCGCTGGCGTTAACACCGCACTCTACAGCCTTGTCATACTTTTCTTGTGAGGAGAAAGCATTGTAAGCTTGCAGGAAAAGGTAACGGGCTTTAATATATTCTTTTTGTTTCAGGTTAGTTTGTGCCTGTTGCATTAGCTCATCGGCGCGGCTGGTGTTTTGCGCGAGAGTCATTGTGCTTAAACACAATACGAGAGATAGAATGAAAGCAAATTGTTTCATGAGCATAACTATTTATATGAATTTGCAAGCAAAAGTAAAATAATCTTTTAGTATTTGAAACTACTTCCGCCTAAAAATTCACGTAATAATGAGGTAAACGGTATTTCTTTGTCTTGTATGGGTGTAAAATATTTGATGAACTTCAACAAACGGTACGCTTCGGCATACTCAGGGCAGTTGCGAGGCACACTGGTCAATATGGGTTCGGCATGGCAGCGCAGTACGGCAAACTCAAACAACAGTGCGGAGTTGAACATCACATCGGCATTTTCCTGATAAGGGAATATCCATTTGTCTTCTCCGGCTCGTACGCTGGGCCAGCGGGAAATGGTTTCCCGTGCCGAGTAGCCGCGGTAGTTGAAGTCGCGGATAATACGGCGCAACAAACGGTTGTCCGTTGTGGGAATCCAGTTATGGTCGTCCAGAGAAATAGTAGTCAGGGCGGACACATAGATTTTGTATTTATTCTCTGCCGGTATTTGCGGGGTGAGTTCAGGATTCAGTGCATGAATACCTTCCAGAATAAGGATGGTATGCTCGTCTATCCGTAACTTGTCACCTTTATATTCACGCTGTCCGGTGGTGAAGTTGAAACTCGGCAAGTCTATTTCTTCACCTCTTAACAGAGCTTTCAGGTCTTCCTCAAACTTTTTGAGATCGAGTGCGTAAAGTGATTCGTAATCATAATCGCCATTCGCATCTCTTGGGGTATCTTCCCGGTTCACAAAGTAATTATCCAGAGCTATAGGATATGGGCGAAGTCCGTTCGTCATAAGCTGTACGGAAAGACGTTTGCTGAAAGTGGTCTTACCCGAAGAAGAGGGACCGGAGATAAGTACCAGTTTCACACGGTTACCATTTTCACCACGGTGATAAATATCATCGGCAATCTGGGCTATCTTTTTTTCTTGCAGTGCTTCGGCTACGTTGATCAGGTCGGTGGCATGCCCCTGTTCACAGGCAAGATTGAAATCTCCTACATTGCCCAACCCCATGATGTAGTTCCAACGGAGATGTTCTTTGAAGACATCGAGCATTTTTTCTTGCTTGACAACTTCTTCCAAAACATTGGGATTTGCTTTGTTGGGTATGCGTAGTAATAAGCCATCGTAGTATTTTACAATATCGAACAGCCAGATAAAACCGGTACTGGGTAACAGGTTGCCATAATAATAGTCGATGGTGTCGCCTAACGAGTAATAATAGGTATAGATAGAACCTGAGGTTTCCAGTAGTTTCACTTTGTCCGTCATTCCCCGTTCATTGAAGATGCGTACTGCTTCGGTGGTATGACATTCTGTGCGGCGGTATGTGATATTTTCATCTATGATTTCCTGCATACGCTTTTTAATGGCGGATACATCTTCCAAGGTAATCGGGCGTCCGATGCGGAGATTGCAAAAATATCCTTTGGAGACAGGATGTTCTACAAAAAGTTTGCCTTCGGGGAACAGTTCGCTGACAGCTTTATAAAGTACGAAACAAAGGCTGCGTACGTATGTCCGCAAGCCGGATGAATCGCGTATATCGAGGAATTCTACATCTTTATTATTATATACCCGGAAATTCAATCCTTCGGACCGGTTATTAACTTTCGCACTGACAACCTGATAGGGAAAATTAAGATTAAAACCGTAATAAATATCCAAAAGTGAACTCCCGATGGGGAATTCTTTAGAAATATTATTATTTTTGCAACAAATTTGTAACATGTGTTTCATGACGTCTCCTTTTTAGGTGATTAATACGTTAAATATAGATATAATAACAGATGTGGCATAAAACCTTCTAATTAATTAAAGATGGAATATTCTTTTTATGATTTTTTAAAGCTGCTTGGCTCACTGGCATTATTCCTGTACGGAATGAAGATAATGAGTGAAGGACTTCAAAAGTTTGCCGGCGACAGGCTCCGGAAAATTCTAACGGCAATGACTACCAACCGGGTAACCGGGGTACTGACGGGTGTGCTGATCACAGCACTGATTCAATCCTCTTCTGCAACTACCGTTATGGTGGTGAGTTTTGTAAACGCCGGACTGCTGACCTTATCCCAATCCATCGGCGTAATTATGGGAGCTAATATCGGTACTACCGTTACAGCATGGATTATCTCAGCATTAGGCTTCAAAGTCGATATAGCCGCTTTCGCACTTCCTCTACTTGCCTTCGGCATCCCTCTCCTCTTCTCTCAAAAAAGTCATCGTAAGTCTATCGGCGAATTCATTTTCGGTTTTTCTTTCCTCTTTATGGGACTTTCTATGCTGCAATCCAATGCACCGGATTTGAAAGCAAATCCGGAAATGCTGGCTTTTGTGCAGAGTTATACCGATATGGGATATATTTCTATTCTGTTGTTTGTGTTTATTGGTACTATTTTGACTATGGTTGTGCAGGCATCGGCAGCGACGATGGCTATTACGCTTATCATGTGTGCCAATGGATGGATTAGCTTTGAATTGGGAGCGGCATTAGTATTGGGCGAGAATATCGGTACTACCATTACCGCCAATCTTGCTGCTTTAACCGGTAATACGCAGGCGAGGAGGGCTGCATTGGCTCACCTGGTATTCAATGTCTTCGGTGTTATCTGGGTGCTTTGTCTTTTCACTCCGTTTACGAGTGCCGTATCGTGGTTTGTGGAAAACGTGATGGGAACGAAAGACCCTGCCGTAGCAGTTTCATTTAAGTTATCAGCATTTCACACTTGCTTCAACATCTGCAATGTATTGTTGCTGATCTGGTTTGTGAAATTGATAGAACGTACGGTTTGCGCCATTATTCCGCAGAAAGAAGCCGACGAGGAATATCGTCTCCGCTTTATTTCCGGTGGTATGCTTTCTACAGCGGAGCTTTCCATATTGCAGGCGCGTAAAGAAATTCATCTGTTTGCAGAGCGTACTCATCGTATGTTCAATATGGTACAGGATCTGCTGCATACGGATAAAGACGATGATTATAATAAGCTGTTCAGCCGTATCGAGAAATATGAGAATATCAGCGATAATATGGAGTTGGAGATAGCCAATTATCTGAACCAGGTGTCTGACGGACGTTTGAGTTCGGAAAGTAAGCTTCAGATTCGTGCCATGCTTCGTGAAGTGACGGAAATAGAGAGTATCGGTGACAGCTGCTATAATCTTGCGCGTACCGTCAACCGTAAGCGTCAGACCAATCAGGACTTCACAGAAAAACAATATGACCATATTCACTTTATGATGAAACTGACGGATGATGCGTTGGCACAGATGATTGTTGTAGTGGAACGTTCCGACCACCAAAGCATTGACGTGAATAAGTCATTCAATATTGAGAATGAAATTAATAATTATCGTAACCAACTGAAGAATCAGAATATTCTGGATGTTAATAATAAGGAATATGATTATCAGATGGGCGTTTACTATATGGATATTATCGCAGAGTGCGAAAAGCTGGGCGATTATGTGGTAAATGTAGTAGAGGCAAGTAGTGATGTAAAAGAAAAGAAAGCGTCTTAAGACGCTTTCTCAAATTCTTCTTTTCCGACTCCGCATAGCGGGCAAACCCAATCTTCTGGAAGGTCTTCAAACGATGTTCCCGGCTCAATGCCGTTTTCCGGATCGCCCATTTCGGGATCGTAAACGTAATCACAAACTGTGCAAATGTACTTGTCCATAAAACTATTTTTTAGGTTTTCTTTATAAATAACAATAAATACCGCTCTTTTGTTTCCGGTTTTGATTTGAAAGAGATATATTTGTTTCGTTTTTATTGTAAATGAACTCTTTATGACGATACTAATTCTGATCGGTATGGCGGTACTTGTGGGAGTATTGCTATTGTATGTGTTTGAACTCGGTAGAAGTAGACGTCTGCTGCTTAAAGCAGGAAACGCCAGAAAAGCATTGCGCAGCTCAGAAGAACTGTTTCGTTCCATTATGCAAAATGTTCATGCTTTCATTCTTTTGATAAACAGGGATTTTGTTGTTACCCGGACAAACTATTATGATATCACCAAAGCCCGTAAGCCGGAAGGTAGATTACCCCGTGTAGGAGATTTGCTGCGTTGTAATAACGCATTGTCCGCCGAAGGAGGATGCGGAACGCATGAACTTTGCGGCAGTTGCCCTATCCGGAGAAAGATAGAAGAGACTTATCGTGCAAAAAGTAGTTTTACAGACTTGGAGGCTACACTCGATATACGGGATAGACGAGGAGAGGTATCTGAATGTGATACGTATGTTTCCGGCGAATATATGGAGATAGATGACAAGGAAGGCATGGTAATTACTGTACATGATATTACACGCTTGAAGAAAGCAGAAGTGGAATTGCATAAAGCCCGTGAAAAAGCGGAGAATGCGGATCGTTCCAAATCTGCTTTTCTTGCTAATATGAGCCATGAGATACGTACGCCACTGAATGCTATCGTCGGCTTTTCCGAATTGCTGGCTTCTGCCGGTACGGAAGAGGAGAAGACACAGTTTTTGGAAATAGTTCATTCTAATAACGAGTTATTGCAGCAATTGATTGCTGATATTCTTGACCTTTCTAAAATAGAAGCAGGTACATTGGAGTTTACGTTCTCTGAGGTGGACGTCAAGCAACTGATGCTTGATATAGAACAATTGTTCCGTATGAGACTGGAAGATAAAGCTGCTGTTATCCAGATTATCAGAGAAACTCCTGCGGATGAATGTATTATGTATACAGATAGAAACCGCTTGCAACAGGTTATCTCCAATTTTATGACCAACGCGGTGAAGTTTACGGATGAAGGTAGCATTACTTTGGGCTATAAATGTTGTACAGAGGGGCTTTACTTTTACGTAAAAGATACCGGTAGCGGTATTCCGGAAGACAAGGTTAATCATATTTTTGAACGCTTTGTTCGGGTGGAACAGAATAAAAAAGGTACTGGTCTGGGATTGGCTATTTGTGAAATGATTATCCGTAAACTGGGGGGTAAGATTGGTGTGGAATCTGAATATGGTAAGGGATCTACATTCTGGTTTACACTTCCGATCAATGGTCGTCAGATTAAGGAACAGGGCACAGAGATTGATGGCAAGACTAACTTATAAAAAGATTTAATAACATTCGGTATCCCAAATTAATATTGTACTTTTGTGGCTCTTAATTAAAGCTAACAATTTGCATGACTGCAATGAAGGATGATTTTTATCATGGCGGACTTACTGACGACGAAGTAAGAAAAAGCCGCGAGAAGTACGGAGTCAATCTGTTAACGCCTCCCAAGCGTCCCTCCCTATGGAAGTTATATCTTGAAAAGTTTGAAGACCCTGTTGTCAGGGTGCTTTTAGTAGCTGCACTATTTTCTTTGATCATCTCAATCGTAGAGAATGAATATGCCGAAACAATCGGTATTATTGCTGCCATATTGCTGGCTACCGGAATCGGCTTCTTCTTTGAATATGATGCTAATAAAAAATTTGATTTGCTGAATGCGGTCAATGAGGAAACTTTGGTGAAAGTTATCCGTAATGGTCGCGTGCAGGAGATTCCCCGGAAAGATGTGGTAGTAGGAGATATCATCGTTCTGGAAACAGGAGAAGAAATTCCTGCTGACGGTGAACTGCTGGAAGCTATTTCTTTGCAAATCAATGAATCCAATCTGACTGGTGAACCTGTAGTTAGTAAAACGACTGTAGAAGCAGATTTTGATGAAGAAGCTACATATGCTTCCAATCGTGTGCTGCGTGGTACTACGGTTGTAGACGGTCATGGAACAATGCGGGTGCTCAGTGTGGGGGATGATACGGAAATCGGAAAGGTAGCCCGGCAGAGTACGGAACAGAGTACGGAGCCTACTCCGCTGAACATACAGCTTACCAAACTTGCCAATCTGATTGGTAAGATCGGTTTCTCGGTAGCCGGATTGGCATTTGCCATTTTCTTTATTAAAGATGTAATACTGGTATATCCTTTCTCAACTTTCCATACTTTTGCAGACTGGCTTCCGGCATTGAAAGCTACCCTGCAATACTTTATGATGGCAGTAACCCTGATTGTGGTTGCAGTGCCCGAAGGGTTGCCGATGAGTGTGACATTGAGTCTGGCATTGAATATGCGCCGTATGCTTTCTACCAAGAATCTGGTTCGGAAAATGCATGCTTGCGAGACGATGGGTGCCATCACTGTGATTTGTACGGATAAGACGGGTACATTGACTCAAAATCTGATGCAAGTTTATGAACCGAGTTTCTATGGTTTGAAAAATGGCGGAGAAGTCGGTGAAGATGATATCAGCAAATTGGTGGTGGAAGGTATCAGTACCAATTCTACAGCTTTTCTGGAAGAGATAGCCGAAGGTGAAAAGCCGAAAGGAGTAGGGAATCCGACAGAGGTAGCCTTGCTTTTATGGTTGAACAGCAGGAGCAGGGATTATCTGGAATTACGTGAGAATGCTCCGGTTGTGGATCAGTTGACTTTCTCTACCGAACGTAAATTCATGGCGACTTTGGTGAAGTCTCCTTTGATGGGCAAGAAGGTATTGTACGTGAAAGGTGCTCCTGAAATTGTTTTAGGCAAATGTAAGGAGGTTATTCTGGATGGCAAACGGGTCGATGCGGTAGAGTATCGCTCTACGGTAGAAAAACAATTGCTGGGTTATCAGAACATGGCGATGCGTACCCTTGGTTTTGCTTTCAAGATCGTAGAAGATACGGATACAAGAGATTGTGTGGAATTGGTTGCCGATCATGATTTGTCATTCCTGGGTGTGGTTGCTATCAGTGATCCTATTCGTCAGGATGTGCCTGCGGCGGTATCGAAATGCCAGTCTGCCGGTATTGATATAAAGATTGTTACGGGGGATACACCGGGTACGGCTACGGAAATAGCACGTCAGATTGGTTTGTGGAAACCGGAAGATACGGAACGTAACCGGATAACAGGAGCTGCCTTTGCAGAACTGACAGATGAAGAAGCACTTGACCGTGTGATGGATCTGAAAATAATGTCGCGTGCGCGTCCTACAGATAAACAGCGTCTGGTGCAGTTGTTGCAGCAAAAAGGTGCGGTGGTAGCGGTAACAGGAGACGGTACGAATGATGCTCCTGCATTGAACCATGCGCAGGTAGGTCTTTCTATGGGTACGGGAACATCAGTGGCCAAAGAAGCCAGTGATATAACCCTGCTTGACGATTCTTTCAATAGTATCGGCACTGCCGTGATGTGGGGGCGTTCGCTGTATAAAAATATTCAACGTTTCATTGTTTTCCAGTTGACTATCAACTTTGTGGCTCTACTCATCGTTTTGCTTGGCTCGTTGATAGGTACGGAATTGCCGCTTACTGTAACTCAAATGTTGTGGGTGAATCTTATTATGGATACTTTTGCTGCTTTGGCTCTGGCTTCTATTCCGCCCAGTGAGAGTGTCATGCAAGAGAAGCCTCGTAGTAGCAGTGACTTTATTATTTCGAAAACTATGCGCTCCTATATTTTAGGTGTAGGTGGTGCTTTCCTGATTATACTTATGGGAATGTTGTACTGGTTTAACCATGCCGAGGGCGGCATGACACCGGAACGTCTGACCATATTCTTCACATTCTTCGTGATGCTGCAATTCTGGAACCTTTTCAATGCGCGTGTGTTTGGTACTACAGACTCCGCTTTCAAAGGGATTTCCAAATCGTATGGTATGGAACTGATAGTACTTGCTATCTTAATAGGACAGTTCCTTATTGTACAATTCGGTGGTGCCGTATTCCGTACTGTGCCGCTTGATTTAGTCACTTGGGTGATTATTATTGCTTCTACTTCACTGGTATTATGGGTGGGTGAGGCGATACGTTTCATCCGACGTTTAACTCAGAAATAAAATGAAAGAAAAAGGAATTAAAAACCTTATTATTGATTTTGGCGGTGTGTTGATCGACTTGGACCGTCAGCGTTGTATTGAGAATTTTGCAAAGTTAGGTATGCCCAATGTAGAGGCTATGCTCGATGTTTGTCATCAGCAAGGTTTCTTCTTGCAGCATGAAAAAGGACTGATTACCAGTGCGGAGTTCCGGAATGCGATCCGTGAACAGATAGGGAAGGTAGTGACCGATGCCCGTATAGATGCTGCCTGGAATAGTTTCTTGGGAGGTATTCCTACCTATAAGTTGGATTTGTTGTTGAAGCTGCGTGAGAAATATGTGGTCTATCTATTGAGCAACACCAATGAAATTCACTGGAAGTGGTCGTGTAAGCATGCTTTCCACTACAAGGCTTTCCGGGTAGAAGATTATTTTGAGAAGATTTTCCTTTCTTATGAAATGAAGATGGTAAAACCGGACGTTGCTATTTTTGAGAAACTGTTGGAAGAAACAGGCATAGATCCCAAAGAAACTTTCTTTATAGATGATTCTTCTGAGAATTGTCGTGTGGCGGAAACATTGGGTATTTCTACCTACACGCCGAAAGCATGTGAAGACTGGAGTCATTTATTTAGTTGAGAATTGAAAATTGAGAGTTAAAATGCAGTTGCTTCGTAACATACCGGAAGTGCTTCCTCAGCCTTGTGTTGCTACCATAGGCTTTTTTGACGGAGTGCATCGAGGACATCGCTACCTGATTGAACAGGTGCGCGAAGTAGCTGCTGCACATGGTTTTGCTTCAGGAGTGGTGACTTTTCCTGTGCATCCGCGCAAGGTTGTACAGCCGGAGTACCACCCTGAACTACTGACTACTTGTGAAGAAAAGGTTTCCTTGCTCGCTGAAACCGGCTTGGATTATTGCATGATGCTTGATTTTACTCCTGACGTTGCCATTCTTTCAGCGAAGGAGTTTATGTTGTTCCTTTACAGTCATTATAATATACGTGCTCTTGTTATAGGATACGACCATCGCTTTGGTCATAATCGTAGTGAAGGCTTTGATGACTATGTACGCTATGGGCAGGAATTGGGGATAGAAGTTATTCTTGCACGTGCATATATAGATAAGGATGTTGCGGTCAGTTCTTCTGTTATCCGGCAATTGCTGTCAGAAGGTAACGTCTCGGAAGCTGCTGCTTGCTTGGGATATGATTATTTCTTGAATGGCATGGTAGTAAGTGGTTATCGTGTCGGTCGTAAAATAGGTTTTCCTACTGCAAATCTCCGGGTGGATGATCCGGATAAGTTAGTTCCTTCCGATGGGGTATATGCGGTTCGTGTTACTGTGGCAGGTCAGATTTATGGCGGTATGCTCAGTATTGGCTATCGTCCCACAATAGCTAACGGTACTGACCGTAGCATTGAAGTGAATATATTTAATTTCCATTCAGATATTTACGAACAATATATCTGTCTTTCTTTTGTCCGTTATCTCCGTCCTGAGTTGAAGTTTGATTCCATAGACGAACTTATTGCCCAGCTTCATAAAGATAAAGAAATGGCTTCTCGTTATCTTTAGTTTCCCCTTTCTCTTTTATATTTCTTGCATGATTATCGAAAAACACACTTTTATTATTGTTTTTCGATAAATATTTTCTGTTTTACTTGTTAGTCTCAAAAAATACCTCTTTATTTGCATATCGAAAAACGATAAATTATTATTGAATAACAAAACATATAAAGGTTGACGATTATGAAAAAGGCATTTATGAGTATCTCTTTATTAGTGATTTCCCTCTCCATGTTGATGGCTGTTCTTTGTGGTATAGGAGCTACAGTTTGATGATTTAATAGAGAAAATATATCTTTGTAGACTCTAAAAGACGACAACGATGAAAACGGCAATAAAACTGGCTCTTATTTACTTCGCGATGCAAATTATTGGAGTATTTGTAGTGGGACCATTGGCTAGAGGTTACGCGTATATAGAATACGGTAGCGTAGAAAGAGCTGGTGAGTTGGCTGCAGCTCCTACCTTATTAGCAGGAATAATTTTCATGTCGATTTATTTGTGGAAACAAGGCTATCTGACCAATGATAAACGGTTATATTCGTTTGTATCTGCGAGCTATTTATTCTGGAGCGCCATAATGGGGCTTTCTATGATTTACCTGGTTGACTACCTGATGTCCCATCTTTCATTTTTACCTGATTGGTATAAGAATACTTTTGATATATTGCAATCCGGTTGGCTGGGTATTGTTTGTGTGGCCATACTGGGGCCCATCCTTGAGGAGCTGCTGTTCCGGGGAGCAATCACTAAAGTGCTGCTGAAGAAATATAATCCGCTAACGGCTATTTTGGTCTCCGGGCTGATATTCGGTATCTTTCATGTGAATCCGGCACAAGTTGTAGGAGCTATACTGATTGGTTTTGTTCTTGCATGGATCTATTACAGAACACATAGTCTGATACCTTGTATCCTGATTCATATCATGAACAACAGTCTTTCTGTCTATCTTTCTCTCAAATTCCCGGATGTGGATTCTTGTAGTGAATTGATTGGAGAAAACTCTTATTTGATAGGATTGATAGTTGCTGTCGTTTTATTATTATTGTCATGGAGAATGATGAATACTTATAAATTATCTAATACAACTACTGAAATATGAAAAGGAGATTGAATATTCTTTGCGTGATCGTATTGCTCGTGCTGGGTTATTCGGTTTTGGAGACTACTTATTATGTCGGTTTGGGAATTAAAACCGGGATCGAGAAAGGTATTGACTCCAAGATTGATGCAAAAGCTAAAGAAGAGATTAGCAATGTGCAAGTCGTGCAACTGGTGCCAAAAGATTTGGGCGGTGATATCTTAATTGATTCTGTTTACAATGAAAAATCTGGTGAATACGTACCTGCTGCTTACGGGCAAATGATTGTCAGCGTGAATACACAACCCAGTGTCTTGTCAAGAATTATCTCTCTCTTGATTATTCTTGCGAACTACGTTACGATTATTTGGGCTGTAGTGCTCTTCATTCGCCTTATTGTGTCAATCAATAGATCAGATATCTTCAATTGGAAAAATGTCCGTCGCCTCAGGCGTTTAGGAGTGCTGCTTATTATTGGTTTTGTATGCACCTTCCTTCTTGCGTTTCTGAGTTTCCATAACGTGGAAAAAGTCTTTTCAGTGCCGGGTTATTCATTGAGTATGGCGGATATGGCGCATATTACTTCGCTGGTATTGGGGATTTCAACCTTGATTGTGGCAGAAGTATTCGCTATTGGACTGAAGATGAAAGAAGAACAAGAATTGACAATTTAAAAATACGATACGATTATGAAGAGATTTAGAATATTGGGGATATTAGCGATACTGGTGATTGTAGGAGATTTTGCAATCTCTTTTACTGCCGGTTGGCAAGAAGAACGTGACAGTTTTTTGGCGGGAAGTAAAAGTGCCCGTGCGGAAACACCAGCCTTATACACGCCTGAAGGTATCCCTGTGGAGGTACGACCTCTGGAAACAACGATATTGGATTCATTGCGCAATAGTAAAATGAATGAGAATCTTCCCTACAAAATAGATAAAGTAAGTGTGGCAATTGTTCCGTCTACCTGGAGTAATATTGTGTTTTGTTTTGTTGGATTTGTTGCTTTGGCTATTCTTGCCGGAATTTATTGTCTGATACGGGTGTTAATTTCCATATCGAAGCGTAATGTGTTTACTCATGAGAATGTGGTGAGAATGCGTGTATTCACTTATTCTTTATTAGCCTTTAGCATCTTGAATGCGTTGATGGAATGGCTGAATTATATTGAAGTGGTGAAACAAGTGAGTCTGCCCGGGTATGAAATAAAAGGCTTCAGCATGTCGGAAGATTGGCTGTCATTGATGGTCATTGTCCTCTTTACCGAGATATTTGCCGTAGGTGTGAAAATGAAGGAAGAACAAGATTTAACCATTTAACCTAACCTGCTAAAATATAGAATTATATGATTATAGTAAACCTTGACATAATGATGGCTCGACGAAAGATATCTTTGGGAGAGCTGGCGGAGAAGGTGGACATCACCCCTGCCAATCTATCTATTCTGAAAACAGGAAAGGCAAAAGCAATTCGCTTCTCTACGCTGGAAGCGATTTGTAAGGTACTGGACTGTCAGCCGGGAGATATTCTGGAATACGTGGATAGTGATTAACGGTTAGTGGTTAGTGATAAGTACGTTGGCTGTGACTTATCACTAACCGCTAATGACTAATCATTGTCTTCTTGCCTTGAAAGCCAGTGCGTACATCCGCATCTGTTTTACCATAGACAGCAAACCATTGCTACGAGTAGGAGAGAGGTGTTCTTTCAATCCTATTTTATCGATAAAGTAGAGGTCAGCATTCAGAATCTCATCCGGTGTATGTCCGGAAAGAACTTTCATTAGCAATGCAATGATACCTTTTACAATCAAAGCATCACTTTCGGCTTTAAAGATTACCTTTCCATCCACTTCGTCGGCTTGTAGCCATACACGGCTCTGACAGCCTTCAATCAGATTTTGTTCCGTTTTATATTTTTCGTCGAGCGGTTCCTGCTCGTTTCCTAAGTCTATGAGGAGTTGGTAGCGATCCATCCAGTCGTCAAAGTCGCTGAATTCGGCGATCACTTCGTCTTGTAGTTCGTTGATACTCATTTGCAGATTTATGATTTATAATTTATGATTTATTTCTCGCTGTAGATTACTTGCATTACCGTTTGTCCTACTGCTTGCAATGTAGCCTTATCAATGGCATCCATGTCATCTTTCACAGTATGCCAGTACTCAAAGAAATCACCTTCCGGATAATAAGGAACGATATCAATGGTTGGAATTTTGGCATACTTGTTGATGAATGTATGGTCATCGGTCACGAAACCGCCTTTTTTCTGTACAAAATAGCGCCCGAAACCTAAAGCATTGGCTGTTTTCCAGACTTTCTCATTGACATTGGGAGCTACTTCATGAGACAAACCTTCATAACGGAATTCTGCATTCTTGCCCCCTACCATATCCAGCAGTATACCGAAGCGTGCATTATATCCTTGCACATGCGGATTACGTGCCCAATACTGTGAACCGAGTCCCCAGTATTCCTCTTTATGCGGGCCGTTGTAAGCCTGGTGTGTTCCATAATCTTCAGCATCTACAAAAACAATATCGATACCCATTTCCGGCAACTGTTTCTGTAAATGACGTGCTATTTCCAGCAATACGCCTACACCGCTAGCACCGTCATTGGCACCTAAAATGGGTGTATAATGCTTTTTAGCGTCCGGGTCAGCGTCTGCCCACGGACGGCTGTCCCAATGCGAAAAAAGGACGATACGCTTTTTCGTATCCGGTTTGTAGGAACCGATGATATTGCGGGCTTTTAATAATGTACCAGTATAGGCAGGTAAGTCTACATATTGGTTAGTGACCTTTGCACCAAATTCAGTCAGTTTATCTGCCAGATAATTACCGCAATCCACGTGCGCTTTCGTATTGGGAACGCGTGGCCCGAAGTCAACCTGTGCTTTTACATACTGATAAGCACTGTCTGCATTGAACTGTGGAACATTGACAGGGTTTTCGGCAGTTGCTTCCGTGTCGTCGCTTGCCTTCTTGGTGTTGTTGCTGCATGCTATGAATGCAAGCAATACCAGGCATAAAGGGATGAGAGTATAATTCCGTTTCATTCTTTATCTAAATTAAAACTTAGTTTCACTTCTTTTTTTCCGGTCTCCAACGTTACTTCTGCTCCGTTTATCATGGGTAGGTTCATACTGACATGCCCTACCGGGAAATTAAAGCAGACGGGGTAATCGTACTCTTTTACAAGATCGGCAATGGCACCGTATAAATCCTTACCGAGAGACTTATTTTCTTCATATTCCGTAAACTGGCCTATGATGAGTCCGGAAAGTTTTTCTAATATACCGCCCAATTTCAGGTTGTAGATCATACGTTCTACTGCATGCGGACGTTCGCCTACATCTTCTATAAAAAGAATGGTTCCTTCGGCAGGAATATCGTAAGGTGTGCCGCGCAATCCATAAAATACGGACAAGTTACCACCTCGCAAAATGCCGTTGGCAGTTCCTTTGTGATTTAATTTATGTCCCGGACAAATATAGTTGAAACCATTTTCCAAGGTTTCTACAGATTCTGCTGTTTCCGGATTAAAATGTCCGAACAGTATATCTTTGAGTGCCAGCGTGCAGAAATCATCTTCGGGTTCTACCGTCAGATGGCGTGCCATCAGCGCATGGAGTGATGCGAAACCTTCTTTCTGCAGTACATTGTGCAATGCAGTGATATCACTAAAACCAATTAGCCATTTGGGATGTTTACGGAAACGGGTAAAATCGAGTTTCCCTAACAAGTGCACTGCCCCGTATCCACCACGGCTACAGAGAATGATTTTGGCTTTTTCATCATCCAGGGCATCCTGCAAGTCCTCCACCCGTTGCTTGATGCTACCCCCATACGTTCCGTGTGAACTACCGGCATGTTTAGCCATTACTACTTCCAGTCCCCAGGACTTCAAACGTTTTTGGGCTCCTTTCAAAAAAGACTTGTCTATCTTGCTGGAAGGAGAAAGGATGATGACGCGATCACCTTTTTGTACGTATGGTGGAAAAATAAGGCTGCTCATAATTCAATATTTTGCGTATGGGGACAAAAGTACATAAAATAACTCAAAACGAAATTTAGTTTACACCACAGATTACACAGATTAACACAGATTTATTCTAATAGTGGGAAAAAGTGATAATCTGTGTAAATCGATGTAGTCTGTGATAAAAACTATCAAAATGAAATTGAGATTATGAAATTTCCAAGGATGTTATGCTGTATTTCTCGACATTTTTTCAGATATTTGCTAAAAATCTAACGTTATGGAACCTATTCGAAGCTTTGATCAATTAACCTCACACTTGAAATCCTTAAACAAGAGGAAACGTATTGCCGTAGTTTGTGCCAATGATCCCAATACGGAATATGCCATTGCCCGTTCTCTGGAAGAAGGAATTGCGGAATTCCTGATGATCGGTGACTCTGCTATTCTTGAAAAATACCCTACATTAAAGAAATACCCCCAGTACGTCAAGACGGTACATATAGAAGATTCCGATGAGGCTGCGCGTGAGGCTGTCCGTATTGTACGCGAGGGTGGAGCTGATATCCTGATGAAAGGCATTATCAATACCGATAACTTGCTGCATGCCATCCTTGATAAAGAGAAAGGTTTGTTGCCTAAAGGTAAAATCCTGACTCATCTGGCTGTAATGCAGATTCCTACGTATGATAAGCTGCTGTTTTTCTCGGATGCCGCCGTAATTCCGCGGCCTACTCTGCAACAACGTATAGAAATGATTTGGTATGCCATTCATACCTGTCGGCACTTTGGCATCGAGCAACCCCGCATTTCACTGATCCACTGTACGGAGAAGGTAAGTGCCAAGTTCCCCCATTCGTTAGATTATGTCAATATCGTGGAGTTGGCAGAGGCCGGAGAATTTGGAAATGTGATAATAGATGGTCCGTTGGATGTGAAGACTTCCTGTGAGAAGACAAGCGGTGATATCAAAGGTATTGCATCTCCCATCAATGGGGAGGCGGATGTGTTGATATTCCCTAATATTGAGTCGGGTAATGCCTTTTATAAAGCTGTATCTTTGTTTGCCCATGCTGATATGGCAGGTCTGTTGCAAGGCCCTGTATGTCCGGTAGTATTGCCCTCGCGTAGTGATTCCGGCCTGTCTAAGTATTATAGCATTGCTATGGCATGCCTCACTTGTGCCTGTGACTAAAGTGGCAGGATGATAAAATTGGTAATCCCAATTGTAAATTGTAAATCGTCAAATCGTAAATTATGAAAATTCTTGCTATCAATCCCGGTTCTACTTCAACAAAGATTGCAGTATACGAAGATACTACTCCACTTTTGGTACGTAACATCCGCCATTCGGTGGAAGAGCTTTCCCATTTCCCCCGTGTTATCGATCAGTTTGAGTTTCGCAAGAATTTAGTAATAGAAGCCTTGAAGGAGAATGATATTCCTTTTGAATTTGATGCTATCGTAGGTCGCGGGGGATTGCTGAAGCCCATCCCCGGTGGGGTGTACGAGGTAAATGATGCCATGCTGGATGATATTACCCATGCCATGAGAAGTCATGCGTGTAATTTAGGATGTCTTATTGCTTCAGAATTGGCTACTTTACTCCCCGGTTGTCGTGCCTTTATAGCCGATCCCGGTGTAGTGGATGAATTGGATGAGATAGCACGTATCACAGGTTCTCCGCTGATGCCCCGTATCACTATCTGGCATGCTTTGAACCAACGCGCCATTGCCCGCCGTTTTGCGGCTGAACTTACGGCTGCTTCTCCCGATCATCCGGTCCATTATGAGGATCTGAATCTGATTATCTGTCATTTGGGTGGTGGAATTTCTGTTGGGGCTCACCATTACGGGCGTGCCATTGATGTGAACAACGCTCTCGACGGTGAAGGCCCTTTCTCTCCCGAACGTGCAGGTACATTGCCTGCCGGGCAGTTGATTGATCTTTGTTATTCCCATCGTTTCAGAAAGGATGAGTTAAAGAAACGTATTTCCGGTCATGCCGGGCTGGCAGCTCATCTTGGCACTACGGATATACCTGCTATCATAAAGTCTATTGAAGACGGAGATGAAAAGGCAGAATTGGTACTGAATGCCATGATATATCAGGTTGCCAAAAGTATTGGAGCTGCTGCTGTTGCACTTTTCGGTAAAATAGATGCAATCTTGCTGACGGGCGGTATTGCCCATTCGGAGTATGTTATTTCCCGTTTGAGAGAGCGTGTTTCTTTTCTTGCCCCAATACATGTGTACCCTGGAGAAGATGAGTTGGAAGCGCTTGCTGTTAATGTTTTGGGAGCATTGCGTGGGGAGTTGCCGATACAAGTCTATAAGTGATGATTAGAAGGATATAAGTCCGACGGTTGTTTCATTCCATGAAAATTATGTTTATGTCGAATGGTAACTTCATTTACATACTGAGGTAAAGGTCGTTACATACCGAGGTAAAGAGCGTTACAATATGGGGTAAATGCCGTTACATCCTGCGGTAAATGCTTTTACATCCTGAGATAAATGATCGGTAAATGTAATGCGTTGATAGAAAAGGAGTAAAGCCCCCCAAATGACTTTACTCCTTCCAATCTTCTTTTCCTCGTAAACTAATACGGAGAAAACACCACTAATCAAAATTCTATACCTTGGTCTTATTTGAAATTAGAAATTGTTCTTTCCGGTATCCCACCAGAGACGGGTACCACCAGTATCCAGACCGCCTAACTTGCTAACCAATGCATCATATAACGGCTTGTTGTTCGTGATATAGTCCTGGTTGAAGAATACACGACGAATCATATCATCTGTACTAATGGCGTTGCTGCTGTTATTTACTACTACTTTGAAGAGTTTCGGATAGCCGGTGCGGCGTTGCTCTGCCCAAGCTTCGCAACCTTCGGGATAGATAGCCAGCCACTTTTGGGTGATGATTCTTTCCAGTTTTGTTTCATTATCGGCGGTATTATCCCATTTCGGAGTGATACTGGTAGTTGCTTTGGCATCAAAGTTCTTATCGAATGTATCTACGTAATCAGCAGGAGTGTTTTCACTTTCCAAATATTCACTTACGCCACTGGCATCCCATTGTGCAAAGGAAGTAGTGACACCTTGTTTGTAGCAACTCTCCACGTCTTCAGACGTGAAGCCTCTCAAGGCAGCTTCTGCGCGGAGGAACCATATCTCGGCAGCAGCCATTACTATAATCTTGCTGCTGGTGGTGATGGTGGTTCGTGAGTGGGTGGAGTAACGATTGTCTCCTACGCCTGTTCCCTGGCGCACACCTTTAAACTTGCCTTCGATGCTGGTCAGTTGTTTCACACCGGCCACGGTTTGCGTGATGTTGCCATCATTGTCTCTACCATCTTGTGCGGCATTAAAATAAGACTTCAGGCGCGGGTCGTCATATCCTTTCAGGAAAGACTCCAAGCTGGCGTTCATAAATACTTCGCCCCAACCGGAAACACCACCCAGCGGGTTGCGGATTCCATATTGGCCTACTGTCTCGTTAGATGTTTCCAATACACCGCCATTCTGTGCGTCTAATGCAGCCTGAGCTTGTTCTTTGGCTAAGGTGGGATCTACATTGGATACACGCATTGCCAGGCGCAAGCGGAGAGAGTTGGCAAACTTCAGCCATTGTGCAGGAGTACGTTTGCCTTCCGGCATCATGAAGTCGGCACTTTCAAAAGATACGCCGCCTTTATAATCCTTCAGAATATTGATAGCTGTTGCCAGGTCTTCGAAGAAACGTTTGTAAACTTCCTGCTGAGACTGGGGAGCTTGTGCGGCAGTGCCGAAACCATCATAAAGGATAGGACCATAATAATCGCTTACACGATGCAGGAGGGCTACTTTCAACACTTTGGTAAGGGCATGATACAAGGGCCAGTCTTCGGCCGTGTTCAACTCTTCGGAATCAGCAATGGAAGGCATGACATTACCGTAGGCATAGGTCCACATGGCGCTTGTCCAACCATTGTTCAGGTTGTAGGTAGAGTTGTTCTGATTGAACGCACCATTCATGTCGTGGAAGAATCCGCCGTACATATCGGCTACCAGGTTCTGTATCACTTGATATTGCCAGTCGGTTCCTTCTACACCCGTCTGGTAAATAATACCTTTTTGGATGGTAGAGAAAGGTACCAGGTTAGTCTGGTTGTCATATTTCTGCAAATCGTCTGTATAAGCTCCTTTTGTATCGTTGAATCCGGCAAAATTATCGGTGCAGGATGAAAGACTTAAAAGTCCACCCAAAAGTAGTACGGCTGTATATTTTATCTTATTCATATCGTTCAGGTATTAGAAAGTGAGTTTAATATTGAATCCAATGTTTCTCGTTGAAGGCATACCATAAGTATCCAAACCTTGGTTATCATTACCTACGGACATTGTTGCGTCCGGGTCGAACGGGGCATCTTTGTAGATGAAGAACAGATTACGGGCCACCAGTGAGAGGTCTACACCTTTGATGAATCCTGTCTTTTCGAGCATCTGCTGTGGGAAGGAGTAGCCTAACGACAACTCACGCAAGCGGATGTTAGTTCCATCGTATCTATAGAATTCGGTGGTACCGTTGCCACGGTCGCCTACCATTTGATAGAAGCCTTGTACGTTCTTGATTTCCTGACCTTCCAGCATGTAGCGATTTGCTGCGCGTGCATCACCGGTTACCTTGCTTACACCTGCATAATCCAGGCCGGCTTGTGTCAGTGAAATAACGTCTCCACCCATACGGGTATCAATCAGGAAGTAAAGTGAAAAACCTTTGTAAGTCAAAGTATTACTCCAGCCGAGAGTCCAGTCGGGATTGAAGTTACCAATCTTGGCTGCCTTATCAGTGGTTACCTGCGGCAGGCCGGCTTTTTTGTTCTTATTGCCATCTTTGTCCGTTGCCGGTTCCAAAAGAATTTTGCCACTTTCATCACGTACAAATACGTTGCCATAGATGTCGCCCAATGAACCGCCTTCTACAACCATCATCTTATAAGGCATACTAACGTTGCCGGAAGCATACTGGAAGTTGGGTGTTCCACCTAGAGATACAATCTCATTCTTGTTAGTAGCGAAGTTGAATTGAGTTTTCCAACGGAAGTTGTCGTTCATCAGCGGAGTGGCTCCTACAGTGACTTCAATACCGGTGTTGCGAATCTTACCTGCATTGATCCAACGGAAGCGGCGCTTTTCGGCAGTCGTGTTCACCCGGATTAATTGGTTCTTGGTATCGGTGCGATAGAACGTAAAGTCGAAATCCAAGCGACTGTTGAAGAATCTCCACTCGGTACCAATTTCGATAGAGGTGCTGATCTCCGGTTTCAGGTCTTCGGCAAAGTAATAGTCGATAGGATTGACTACGCCACCGGCTGTAATAGTCTGTGCCGGGCTGGTAATGCCGATGGGAAGGTCGTTACCTACTTGTGCCCAAGATGCACGGACTTTACCGAAGCTGATCCATGACGGGAGGTTGAGTGTTTGGTTCAAAATCCACGATACACCTACTGAGGGGTAAAAGAAACCGGAACCTTCACTCTTCGTGTTGGCCAGTGTAGACGACCAGTCGTTGCGGGCGGTCAGATCTAAGTAAAGGCTTTCTTTCCAGCCGATTTGTGCTGTTGCAAAGAGGGATTGGATGGTGCGTCTTTGGTCGTTCAGTTCATCGATGAAGGAAGTTCCGGCGCCGCCCAAATTCATGTTGGCAACTGTAAACACGTTTGCTTTGTACAAGCCGGATTTTCCGGAGTCAAGGCTTAGTGAGTTAACTTTCGTAGTGTTGATGCTGCTACCGATGGCTGCATTCAGTGACCAGTCGTTCCAGGTTTTGTTGAACATTGCCATCACGTCGCCGTACATCATGAATTCCTGACGGTTCAGCTTGATGTAACGTCCGTTTTCGTGGGCTACATCGGCTGCTGTGCCGGCGTACATTTTCTGGTCGTAGTTATCGTTGATATAATCTACATTGCCACGTGCTTGGATGGTGAACCAGTCGTTTACCTTCAGGTTGGCGCTCAGTGAAGCCATTGTGCGGAAGCGTCTGTCGTTGCTGGTAACTCTGTTGTTTAGCCAATAAGGGTTCTGAGTGAAACCACTGATGTCTGTATACCAGTTCTGTAAGGGCATAGATCTGTTGGCATCATATCTTTCGAAGCCGTTGTTGTCGCGGTAAACACTCATGTCTTCGCCACGTGGAAAGGAATATAAACCTACCAATGGGTTCATATAGTAACCACCGGAAGTAGGGCGGTTCTTGATTTTCTGGGTCATCAGGTTCACGTTGGCATCCAGCGTCAAGCGTTCGTTGAAGAGGGAAGCTGTTTCGCGGAAAGTGATGTTGTGCTTCTGAAGTTTGTTTACATCAACAATGCCGCTGGCGGTAGTGTTGGCATAAGAGAAGTAGGTTTGCATCTTCTCTTTTCCTACTGTGACGGACAAAGAGTTTGTAGCAGTCACTCCGTTACTGAAGTAGTCGCCCACATTGTCATAAGCTTTCATACTTGCATTTTCGCTGCCCCAGCTAGTTTCGCCACTGGCGCCGTATCTGTTTTGGAATTCGGGTAGGCTGATGGCATGGTCTACAGTGAGGTTGGAAGAGAAGGTGATGCGTTGCATGCCGGCTTTTCCTTTCTTAGTAGTGATAAGGATTACACCATTGGCAGCTTGTGAACCGTAAAGAGCGGCAGCGGAAGCACCTTTTAGGATGCTCATGCTTTCAATATCGTCTGGATTGAGGTTGGAGATACCGTCACCGGAGTCGCGGTTACCGGTATCATTATTGCCACCCATGGCGGAAAAGGCTTGTTCTGATGTGTTATTCAGCATAGGCACACCATCAATGACATATAATGGCTGGTTATTACCGTCAGCGTTGGCAGAACGAATACCACGGATGGAAACCTTGGCAGAACCCCCTAAACCGGAGGAGTTGCGTGTAATAGATACACCGGCGGTTTTTCCGGCCAATGCATTAATCATATTCGGGTCTTTGGCACGTGTCAGTTCGTCGCCGCCCACTTGTTGGGTTGAGTAAGTCAGTGAAGCAGCTTTTTTCTTGATACCCATAGCGGTTACTACAACCGTTTCCAGTGACAGGGCTTCTTCCTGCATCTGTACATTGAGAGTTTGCTGCCCGTTGAGAGCAATCGTTACAGGCTGGTATCCGATAAAGCTGATAACCAGCGTTGCATTAGTCGGTGTATTTAGTGTAAACTCACCGTCTATATTGGTAATGCAACCGTTTGTAGTTCCTTTTTCCACGACATTGGCACCGATAATGGGCTCACCTTTCGTATCGGTAACAACACCTTTCACAGAGATATTCTCTTGTTGTACGGCAGTAATGATTTCACTTGCCTTTTCATTTTGCTTGGTCAGCACTATATTCTTGCCTTCCATTACATATCTGATGTCGGTACCATTAAAAATTTCGTCCAAAACTTCGGACACCGGTTGATTGTCTGCATCTACATTTACGGTGCGGCGCACGTCCACACTTTTCTTATTGTAGACAAACAAATATTCGGTCTGAGCCTCGATTTTATCGAGGATTTCGCCTACTCGTAACTCAGAACGGGGGATGCTGATTCTTGCACTCTGAGAGTAGGTAGCATGGCTGTATGCCTGGAACGTTACAAACAAAAGAAGGAATAGTGTGATCTTCATAGTTCGTAATATTTGCTTAAATACTAAACTTTTTGGGCAAAAAAGCCCATTCAAAGAAATTTTTCTCATATCTTTGTAATGTGTTAAGTTAATAAATTGATTAAGGTCGATTTTTGACTGTTTCGGATCGGAAAGTATGGGGGTACTTTCCGATCTTTTTTGTAGGGGTAATTAGTAGACTGTTTCTTCTATTTCATAATGCTTTTCTATTTAAGGGGTTAGTACTAAATTTTAAGGTTTTATTTTTGATATCAAATTATTTCTCGTAAATAAAAATCGAGTCTTTTTCTTCATTGATACTGAACTCAAAAGGATGATCTTTTGAAATGGTTCGAAGAATATGCTCTATGCCGTCCTGCTCGCGGAATTTTCCGGTACAACTATCATAATTCAGCAATTTAGGATCGGAAACGGTTATTTTTACATTATAGTATTTTTCTAGTTTGGTAAGGATGCAGCTGAACGGTACATCATCAAAGCAATATAATCCTTCTTTCCACCGTAAGTATTCGTAAGAAGGAAGTATAACCTTTTTGCATTTCCCGTCATAGTTTCCAAAGAATTCATCTTTTTGCAAACGGGTGATGACTTTGTTGTTATTGGCGGGATAAATGTCCACAATACCTTCTACGAGGGTAGTTTCGAATTCTTTGCTGTCTTTATAGGCACAAACATTGAAGCAGGTACCTACTACCTTTACTTTATTCATTTCGGTGTGTACATAGAAGGGGATATCTTTATTTTTTGCCACTTCAAAATAGGCTTCACCATCCAGTTCCACGTTTCTTTCGCTACGTCCGAAGTTGGAGGCATAAGTTAATGTGGACTGTGCATTCAACCATACACGTGTACCGTCAGCAAGGGTGATTTGTGCACGTTGCCCGGCAGGGACAGTAATGGTTTGCGGTTGGGCGAGTTGATTATAGAGGTAATCGTTTGTCATGAAGTAGCCGCATACACCTATGATGATAACGGCAGCTACGCGCATTCCCCATTTGAGTATCGGAGCCAGACGGAATGTCTTTTTCTTGCTACTCTGTCTGTCAGAGAATAGGGCCACATCAAATATCATACGCTCTTTCAGGAAAGCTTCTCGGTTTTCCTCCGAGGCTTCCACCCAATCAAGGATGCGCTTTTCTTCTTCAATGGTGGCAGTTCCTCTAAAATACTTATATAATAGTTCTTGGTTCATGACGTACTTAAATGGTTAATTAAATAAGGGAGGTTTTTCCTGCCCTTCTATAATTAATACAGGTAAGTTCGTCACTACCCTAACGGGAAATGAAACTTTTTTTTGTTTTATGAAATAATAAAGCTATTTACTGCATCAATCTACTGCGTTGGGAATGATGGATACAATGTAGCATTCGTCCGAAGCTTCGGCTTTAAATAGATTGTAAGCAATGCCTATGGCTTCCTCCGGAGAGTTTGCTTCAATATTCTTGTTGACATTCAGGGTTTCAAAAATTTGTTCTCCCTCGATAAGCACGTAGTATATTATTACAATATATCTCATAACTACCATGTTTAATAGCCAGCAATATTACTGATGCTGCAAACATATGCCTTTTATTTATATTATCAAAGAAAAGCAGAAGAGTTTTATCAGAGAAGAATAGAAGTCAGATAATCTTTTAGTTCCACACGAAGAATACGTAAAGCTTTAGTGATATGGAACTCCACTGTTTTGAGGGAAACGTTCAGTTGTTCTGCTATTTTTTTATTCGGTAGGTTGCTATAACGGCTGAGCATGAATATTTCGCGGCTTTGAGGTGGCATCTTTTCCAGAGCTTTATTTACGATGTGCTGTATCTCTGTGCTGAATATTTTGTCGGGTTCGCAATCCTTTAAAGTAGCAATGCGCAAATCCAGTTCGCGCTGACGGTGCGAATTCAGATCTTCCTCAATACGTAGACGTGTTTGTTCACGTTCCAGGTAGTTGAGAGCTTTATTCTTAATAATGGTAAGGAGCAGGGAATGCAGACCTTTATCTTCTTCCCAGCGGTCGCGGCATTCCCATAGAGAGATCATGGATTCCATCAAAATATCCTCTGCTTCTGCCCAACTTCTAGTATAGGAGTAGGCAAAGGCAAGGAATTTTTCCTGGTTCTCCCGAAAGAAACGAGAAAATAAATCCATAGTATGTAGGCTTCCGGCTAAAGGCATTTTTAAATATTCTCTTTCTTATTTAAGGTTAATATTGTAAAGTAACATAATCTTTTTGGAATACGCAAAAGTATGAAAAGATTTTTCTGGTTTCCCTCTTTCTTTTTTTGCAAAAAGAAAGCCCGACGGAACTCCGTCGGGCTTTGTATACTAAAGAATAAGGAATTTCTTATTTCTTTTCAGGTCTTTCCTGTCTTTCCGGTCTCGGAAGCAATACTTTCCGGGAAAGCTTGAACTTACCGGTCTTCGGGTCGATATCGAGTAATTTCACTTCGATTTCGTCACCTTCTTTGATACCGGCTTCTTCTACTGTTTCCAGACGTTTCCAGTCGATTTCAGAGATGTGGAGTAAACCGTCTTTACCCGGGAGGAATTCTACGAAAGCACCATAAGGCATTACGGAACGTACCTTGCCTTTGTATACTTCACCAACTTCCGGTACAGCAACGATGCCCTTAATCAAACGCATAGCGTCATCAATGCTCTTCTTGTTGGTTCCGGAGATTTCGATTCTTCCGATATTGTCTACCTCTTCGATAGTGATTGTAGCACCTGTTTCTTCCTGCATACCTTGGATAATCTTTCCACCAGGGCCGATTACCGCACCAATGAATTCTTTAGGAATAGTCATCGTTTCAATACGCGGAGCATGAGGTTTCAGTTCTTCACGTGGTTCCTGAATGGTTTCCAGAATCTTACCGAGGATGTGCATACGTCCTTCTTTGGCTTGGTTCAAAGCACGTTCCAGAATATCGAATGACAGACCGTCTACCTTAATATCCATCTGAGTGGCGGTGATACCATTCTTGGTTCCTGTTACTTTGAAGTCCATGTCGCCCAGGTGGTCTTCATCACCGAGGATATCGGACAATACGGCATATTTGTCTTCACCCGGATTTTTAATCAATCCCATAGCGATACCTGATACCGGTTGTTTGATCTTCACACCTGCATCCATCAATGCCAGTGTTCCGGCACATACGGTAGCCATGGAAGAAGAACCGTTAGATTCAAGAATATCGGATACTACGCGTACTACATACGGATAGTCTGCTGGGATTTGACCTTTCAGTGCACGCCATGCCAAGTGTCCGTGACCAATTTCACGACGACCTACGCCACGTTGTGCTTTTGCTTCTCCGGTAGAGAATGGAGGGAAGTTATAGTGAAGCAAGAAACGTTCTTTGCCATGTTCCAGTACATCGTCGATAATCTTCTCATCCAGTTTGGTACCCAAGGTAACAGTAGACAGAGATTGAGTCTCACCACGAGTGAAGACTGCAGAACCGTGAGGTCCGGGCAGGTAGCTGATTTCGCTCCAGATAGGGCGGATTTCGTCAGTCTTACGTCCGTCAAGGCGCTTGCCTTCGTCCAGGATGCTGCGGCGCATAGCCTCTTTCTCTACATCATGGTAGTAACGGTCGATCAGTGCTGCTTTTTCGCTCAATTCTTCTTCGCTGAACTGTGCTTTGAATTCTTCGCGGATAGCATCGAAAGCATCCATGCGTTCGTGCTTATTTTTGTTGCCGGAAGCTGCAATAGCATAAGCTTTTGCATAACAAGCCTCGTGAACAGCTTTGCGCAGTTCTTCATCGTTTACTTCGTGGCAATATTCGCGTTTTACGGTAGAACCCACTGCTTCTGCCAATTCTTTCTGAGCTTGACATTGTACTTTGATTGCTTCGTGAGCTGCTTTCATGGCGTTCAACAAGTCAAGTTCGGAAACTTCACTCATTTCACCTTCTACCATCATGATGTTTTCATAAGTGGCACCTACCATAAGGTCCATGTCTGCTTCTTCCAACTGGTCGAAAGTCGGGTTGATAACGAATTTTCCGTTGATGCGTGCTACACGTACTTCGGAAATCGGTCCGTTGAAAGGAATATCTGAAACAGCGAGGGCAGCAGAAGCTGCAAGTCCTGCCAAGGCATCAGGCATATCAACGCCGTCGGCAGAATAGAGGATGATGTTTACATATACCTCTGCGTGATAATTATCGGGGAATAAGGGGCGGAGAGCACGGTCTACAAGGCGGCAAGTCAGGATTTCATAATCCGAAGCGCGTCCTTCACGCTTGGTGAAACCGCCGGGAAAACGTCCGAATGCGGAGAATTTTTCTTTGTACTCTACCTGTAACGGCATGAAATCTGTTCCGGGAACTGCGTCCTTAGCGGCACAAACAGTAGCAAGAAGCATGGTGTTACCCATACGAAGCATTACAGAACCGTCTGCCTGTTTTGCCAGCTTTCCCGTTTCGAGTGTGATGGTTCTGCCATCAGGAAGCTCGATCGTCTTAACAATTGGGTTAATCATAAAAAATGTTTTATCTATATTTTCTTTCAAAATTCGTGCAAAGATACATATTAATTCATGTAATCAGGTGGGAATGAGATAAAAAAGTTTATAATTGACTATTTTTTTGAGTTTCCGTGTGGAAGATGCAATGAAAATGCTTTGACTAAACTTGAAAAGAGCTATATTTGCACGTTCGTTCTAATAGAAATTAAGAAGCTAAATATGAAAAAGATCTGTATTGTTGCGCTTGCCGCTTTGGCTTTGAGCGCATGTAATTCTGAACCGAAATTCAAAGTTGAAGGCGAAGTTTCAGGTGCCGACGGTAAAATGCTGTATCTGGAAGCTGCTGCTTTGGAGGGTATCGTACCCTTGGATTCTGTTAAATTGAAGGGTGACGGTTCTTTCAGTTTCAAACAAACACGTCCGGAGTCTCCGGAATTTTACCGCCTTCGTGTGGACGACAAGGTTATCAATTTCTCAGTAGATTCTACGGAAACTATCGGATTGAAAGCTCCGTATACTGATTTTGCTACTGCTTATACGGTGGAGGGATCGGCAAATAGTACCAAGATAAAAGAACTGACATTGAAACAAGTGCAGTTGCAAAATGAGGTGAATGAGTTGGTGAAGAAGATGCAAGCTCATCAGATAGGTGCTGATGTGTTTGAAGAGAAACTGGCTACCTTGATGAAGGACTATAAAGATGAAGTGAAAACAAAATATATATTTTCTGCTCCCAACACGGCGGCTGCTTATTTTGCTTTATTCCAGAAGCTGAATAATTATCTTATTTTCGATCCTTTGAATAGTAAAGAAGATATCAAGTGCTTTGCTGCTGTAGCAACCAGCCTGAATAACTATTATCCGCATGCTGTACGCTCTAAGAACCTTTATAATATTGTGATTAAGGGAATGAAGAATACCCGTACGCCGCAACAGAAAGTTCTGGAGTTGCCGGAAGAGGCGATTTCTGAAACTGGTATCATTGATATCGCTCTCCGTGATATGAAAGGTAACACTCATAAACTGAGTGAACTGAAAGGCAAAGTCGTATTGCTTGACTTTACTATTTACCAGAGTGCAGCTTCTGCTCCCCATAATTTCTTGTTGAATGACCTTTATACTAAATATAAAGATCAGGGACTGGTGATTTATCAGGTCTCACTGGATGCAGACGAGCATTTCTGGAAAACAACCGCTGACAATCTGCCCTGGATTTGTGTAAGAGATGCCAATGGAATTTACTCAAATGTGGCCGGCATGTATAACGTTAAGGAGGTTCCTTCGCTGTTCCTGATTAACCGGAATAGTGAACTGAGTGCCCGTGGAGAGACCATAAAAGACCTGGATGCTGCTGTGAAAGCACTGCTGTAACTTGTTATAAATTAGAAGTTTTTATTTAAATATGTTACATAGCAGCAATTTTTGCTTGACACGCATTGTTTAAAAGGCTATCTTTGCAAAAGAAAAATCGAAAGAGGGTTCCAGCATGCTGACCATGTTGGAATTCTTTTTTGTTATATAATACCATTTAGAAACTAAAAAGGAGGAAAAAGTATGGCTTATATGTCAGAAGATGGCTACAAGAAATTGATGGCCGAACTGAAAGAATTGGAGACGGTAGAACGTCCTAAGATTTCGGCTGCAATAGCCGAAGCACGTGACAAAGGTGACCTGTCGGAGAATGCAGAGTATGATGCTGCCAAAGAGGCTCAGGGCATGCTTGAGATGAAAATCAATAAATTGAAGACGATTATAGCAGATGCCAAGATTATTGATGAGTCTAAGCTGAAAACAGACTCCGTGCAGATATTGAACAAGGTAGAGCTGAAGAACGTGAAGAACGGCATGAAGATGACCTACACTATCGTTTCGGAAAGCGAAGCCAACCTGAAAGAAGGTAAGATTTCTGTTAACACGCCCATTGCGCAAGGCTTGCTTGGCAAGAAGGTAGGTGAGGTAGCCGAGATCAAAGTACCGCAGGGTATGGTTAACCTTGAAGTAATGAACATATCATTTTAATGTAAAGGCAGGTCCGCATGCGGGCTTGCCTTAATTTATATATCATAAAAGCTATGGCAACAATATTCAGTAGAATTATCGCAGGTGAAATACCGAGCTATAAGGTGGCAGAGGATGATAAGTTCTTTGCGTTTCTGGACATCAATCCGTTGGTGAAAGGTCATACGTTGGTCGTTCCCAAGCAGGAAGTGGATTATATCTTTGATTTGAGTGACGAAGATTTGGCAGCAATGCATGTTTTCGCCAAGAAAGTGGCACGTGCCATCGAGAAAGCTTTTCCTTGTAAGAAAGTGGGTGAAGCAGTGATTGGTTTAGAAGTACCTCATGCGCATATACATCTCATTCCTATCCAGAAAGAATCGGATATGCTGTTCTCTAATCCGAAGCTGAAGCTTTCTGATGAAGAATTTAAAGCAATTGCCGAAGCGATTCGTACAGCGCTCTAAAAATAAAACTCCTTCCTTTTGATAATAAGAACGGGGACTGAAGTAAATTCAGTCCCCGTTTCCTTTATTTCGGTTTGAAAGTCTGTGCTTTCAATTCTCATTTCCCGGTTAAATATAATCTTCACCCAATTTTATTTGTGCATCGTTTACATATTTACGAATGGAATGTTCTTCGTCTTTTTTGCAGATGAGCAGCACATTGTCTGACTCGGCAATAAGATAACCTTCCAGTCCGTCGATGACAGCGAGCTTATTTTCTGGGAGTACTACAACATTTCCTTTGCTATTGTATAATAATGACTGGCATTTCAGCGTCACATTTCCTTCCTCATCTTTTGGAGACAAGTCGTAAAGGGAACCCCATGTTCCTAAGTCGGACCAACCGAAATCTCCTAATGAAACATATACATTGTCGGCCTTTTCCATGATACCGAAGTCAACGGAGACATTGGGGCATGCAGGGAAGTTCTCATCGATAAAAGCCTTTTCGGCTGGAGTGCCATATACGTCTTTACCCGGAACCAATTTAGAAGCCAGTTCGGGGAGTAATGCTTCTACAGCTTTAATGACAGAGTTTACATTCCACATAAAGAGTCCGGAGTTCCAATAAAATTCTCCGCTTTCTACGAATACTTTAGCTAATTCCAACTCCGGTTTTTCGGTGAAGGTTTTCACTTTGTAGAAATTATCTCCGCTTTGTTCGGCTATCTGTATATAGCCATAGCCTGTTTCAGGACGATTTGGTTTGATGCCGAGGGTAAGTAGTTTTTCTGATTGTGATACGAAAGATAAGCCTCTTTCGATAGCATCAAGGAATTCACCCTCTTTCAGAATCAAATGGTCGGATGGAGCTACCACAATATTTGCATTCGGGTTCAATGCGCGGATGTGATAGGCTGCCCATGCAATGCACGGAGCTGTATTTCTGCGTGTAGGTTCCAGTAATATCTGTTCAGGATTCAATTCGGGCAGTTGCTCCTTTACGAGGTCGGCATACAGGTCGTTTGTAACAATAAGTATGTTCTCCGTAGGAATAACTTTGTTGAAGCGGTCGAAAGTCTGTTGTAAGAGTGATCTTCCTGTGCCGAAGAAGTCCAGAAACTGTTTTGGAAGTGTTTTTCGACTGAATGGCCAGAACCGGCTACCGATGCCGCCCCCCATGATAACACAAAAATTATCCTTATTTGTTGTCATATCGTTTGTTTTAAAAGTTTCTGCTAAAGTACACTATATTTTGGAAACATGGAATGTTTGCAGAATGTTTTATGACTTTTTTCTCCTTTTTTTAGGAAAAGTATTGCAGGTTTAGAAAAAAGCTGTATCTTTGCACCGCAATTGAGAAATCAAGCATGCCCAGATGGCGGAATCGGTAGACGCGCTGGTCTCAAACACCAGTGGATTCACTTCCATCCCGGTTCGACCCCGGGTCTGGGTACTGAGGCGGAGAAAGTTGAAAAACTCTCTCCGCTTTTCTTTTCTACTCCTCGTAACTTGTTGGTTTGGACTATGACTACCTTTACTCTCTTATTACCCACTCCACAGCCATTGAAGGCTCTACGCTTACCGAATTGGATACCCAACTGCTCTTTGATGAGGGGCTGACGGCAAAAGGAAAACCGTTGGCGTATCACCTGATGAATGAAGATTTGAATTATTTTCTCTCTTTGTTTGGTTCTATTTTTTTATCAATTAAATTGCAATTGGAAAAATATTCGTGGTATTGTTGGTTACCAGAGTTGATAATAAATAGATAGTTTTGACAACGTGTGATACCTGTATATACTAACTCGTCAGAAAATTCATAAGGTCGTGTGTTAGCTAATTTTTTTGTTGCTTTCAGATTATCTTCTACAACCAAAAACAAAACAGGACTTTCCCATCCTTTAAAAGAATGTATGGTAGATAATTTAATGGTTCCTCTATTCATCCAAAAATTAGCTTTCCTGTTTTTTCTTATTTTTAGTATTTTAGCGTTACTTTCAAACCCAGTTTTGGCTTTTGGGTATAATTTCATAAATTCTTCTCTGGTTTCAAACATAATGTTTGTTTTTTCTTTGCTTTCTGTTCGTAACATATAATCCAGTTTGCGTAACATCCTGATGCGAGAAGACAAAATTGTCACATCATTAGAATTAAATCTATGCTCTTTTATCTGTTGATAAATATAAGTAGCAATGTTATTGTCTTCTTTGATATTTTCTTCAATGGGATAATAATGGTATTCAATGTAAGGCTCATCAAATAAAGACATCATCGCATTAGTCTCAATTTGCTGTTCTACTATATATTTATCCGCAAAGAAATGTTTTTGAAAATCAGTTACTAATAATGCTATTTTTTGAGATAAACGATAGCTTTTATTTAACTTTCTATCCCAAGCACCAGTTTGTACTGGTATTCTAGGCATTTTATCATTATCTAGTTCTCTGGAATAGATATTTTGTTTTTCATCGGCAAATGCAACAATTTCAGCATTATCACTAGCAAAATAGTTCATAATAATCCTTATCCAATTTTTTTGATAGTCTTGGGTCTCATCTATCAGTATTGTTTCGTATTTACGTAACTCTTCTTGGTGGTTTTCAAAAAGTTGAAGATTTGAATATACATGCAAATCTGCCAATTTATTATATTCTTCTTTTGAAGAAATGAATCTACTATTTCCTTCTTCATCTTTAAGAAAATCAAACTCAAGCCCAACATTATTCATATTATTATTAATGAAGTCGTGGTAATTACTTATATGAAAGTATTCCCAAGCAAACTCTTGACGAACTGCACTAATCTTATCGTGAATGTAATTCCTAAGTGTTATGTTGTAAGTTAAAATGAGTACACAATTATGCGTCCTCTTATGGGCATTTACTGCTCTTTCTGCTAAAACCAATGTTTTACCAGAGCCTGCTACCCCCTTGATTCTTTTTCTCGCACCTTCTTCACTTTTTGCTAATAATTCTTGCTCTTTCGATAATTTATAACCGAGTCCTTCTTCTATTGTATGATAGGACGGTTTCAGTATGCGTACAAAACTGTTATATAATTCATCTGTAAAATAATGGCTTTTTTTGCTTATCCATCGCTTCTCAAAAATAGCGTCCATTATTTCTTTCTTTAAAGCATCATTTCCAATTATGGTAAAATTCTTATTAAGGAAAGTCTTGTATTTATCTGTAGGCTTTGCTCCTTTACAAAAGTTTTGTGCATATTCAGTCGTATGGCAATGAAAATATACAGCGCAACTCACCACATACCAATATTTATAATCCTTTAAATGTAAACTCAATAAAGAATCGATATGCAAATCATATAAGTTTTTCTTATATTTCAAAACTTGGTTAAGTGGGTTGTTCTTATACACGGAATTGTTACAATTTACTATCCAATTTCCCTTCTCGTTTACATGATAATTTGATAAATCCCAATCTTTTACCTCGAAAATCATAACACCTCCCCCTTTGTGAATTACTATAATGTCAGGCAAATCTCCATTTAAAAATGGCTGAAAGAATATCTCATATTCATGATCATAGGCATTTAACAAAAAAGAGAGTAAGGCTTTTTCACCAGAAGTAGCTTCTGGTTTTCGCTTTCTAATAACTTCAATAGAAGGATAAAGTGTTGCCATACTTTGTACTTTTTTAAGTTATATATAAGAATATAAGTGTGCATCTCACATCTTACACTCAGAAATCATCGGTTTTTGAAAAAAGAATCTATATCATTGTTTGTCTTTTCATATAACTCTTAATATAACCATAACTGGATAATGTTCAATCTGTCCAATTTTTAGAATCACTTTACTTTGTTCATAGAGTATGGGTTATTCCTTTTTCAGAACCTTTGAACCAATTTGATAATTCCATGTCAAACTTAATAAGCTATGGCATAAAGGTACAAAAAAGGAGTAAATCAAGTATAATTTGATTACCCCTTTCTATTCAATTTGAGTATATTAACACTTTACAATCTGTATCCTTTACTCTTTCTCGGAACTTCGGTAGATTTTCGTAAACTATGCTGAAGTTTGCTAAATTCTTCTTTGAACCATTCCCCTATCGGCTGCTTGTTTATGGTCAGCAACAATTTGCTATCATCGGTCGGACTTTTCTCTACCTTGAAGATGTCGTTCCTAATTTCAAACTTCCGTTTATGTGTCTTGTCCTAGTATAGGTGGTTCTTCATCACTTTGGTTGAAGACTTTTATTTGTTAGTACCATTTTTCTTTTTAGCAGTTCTAATCCCGCCCTTCCATACATCATGCGTTTAATCGTTTTTAATTTATTGACGAGCCCCTCTATTATTCCATTTGACTGAGTGTAATCAATTGCGTTTTTCACCAGGACGAGACAGTTCAAGTTATAAATGCGATACTTTTTTCTATTTCATCAGCGTTATACCTGATCCTATTTCACAATTAGTGTTCAATACGGATATAAACAACAAAAAGATGAACGTAATATGCAAATTTGCCATTGGATATTTCTTAGGCATTTATTTTTTCCTAACTTTGCAAAGGATAGTTGAGAAGCTTTTGCCATTTTATATTTTAATATTTACCCAATATGCCAAATCAGAATACATTTCTGTATCCCCCTTTGACATTTCGAATACTTGCGGTTGCTATTTTCGCTTGTTTATTTCTGGTGCCCAAGACGATGGCTGATACAAAAGATCAAGAGTATATTGTTCTTATCAGTTCTTCCACTTTTCGTGAGAAATGGGCTTATGATCTACTTGAAACCGTAGAAAAGGCATTCAATGAAGAAAAATTGGTGAAGGTATATTCGGAGACTCTCACAACATGGCATTTCAATAATCAACAGGAAATAGATCAGAAGGTTGATTATCTAAAGGATAAATATTCTGTGCCTCCCCAAGCTGTCATATTTGTAGGTGATCCGGGATGGTACGTTTGTAAACCGCTTTTTGACACTATCTGGAAAGGAGTACCTACAATTATTTGCCACTCGATGCCGCATACGTCGGCTGATATAAATAAGTACTACAATGGCGAATATATACCTGAAGATCAGATTATCACTAGACCGGAAATGCTGGAACGGTATAATGTGACTGCCATAAATATTCCTGTTTGTATCAAAGAAACCATAGAATTGATGAAGGAGATTACTCCTGAAATGAAAAAGGTTATCTTGTTATCGGATGACAGATTTATCTGTTCTCTAATTCGGAAAAAAGCAGAAGAAATACATCAGCAATACTTTTCTGATTTGGATATGGAATTTATTACATATCCTCAGACAAATACAGAAACAATGCTTCGCATGATTAATGAGTGTGGTAAAGAGACAGGTATTATCTACTGTTCGTGGGTGAATGTAGCCAGTCAGAATTTGTCTGAAAAGTATTATCCTGATGAGAGAATGCATTCTTATATTTCCGGTATAGTTAAAAAGCCGGTATTCTCGTTGTCTGACCAGTTCACAAGGGTTCATGCTTTATTTGCCGGTGGACATTATATAGGCAGTTCCGATGTGGAAAGTACCGTTATCGGTGAAATTAGAGGTGCACTGAAAAAGGATGGTACATACGGGGCGAAAACGGTTGTTGCCGGTACGCCCAATACCTATCTTAATTACCAGACATTGCTTGACAAGGGAGTTCCATTAGATAACTTTCCTAAAAATGCGGTTTATTGTGATGTTCCGCCCAGTTTTATCCAAAAGAATATTATTTATGTTGTGATTGTGTTGGGTACTGCTATTGTCCTACTGCTATTTTACTTTATGCACAAGCGTATCAAAAAAGTGAGAGAAACGGAGTGGCAAGAGCATCTGCATTTGCTTGAAAATATTCTCGATAACCTTCCTATTGCAGCCAAGGTGAAAGATGTCGATAATGATATGCGTTATACTTTTATAAACAAAAAGGCTGAAGAGCTCTTTGAATATCCAGCTAAGGAGGCGATTGGAAGAACTGATTTCGATATAATGCCTGAGGCTGCAACGATGATCAGGAAAGAAGATGAAGAATTGGTAAGAACGGGAATTGCCCAATTTGGTACCAGGCGTTTCTTTACGAATAAGAACGAGGAACGGTTTACTTTCCAGAATAATAATATAGTTTCATTTTCCGACGGGCGTAAGTGGATTCTCTATACAGCCTGGGATATTACAGACCAGAAGATTCTGGAACGCAAACTGCGCCTGGCTAAGGAAGAGGCTGAAGAGTCGAACCGGATTAAATCGGCTTTTCTGGCTAATATGAGCCATGAGATACGTACTCCTCTCAATGCAATAGTTGGTTTTTCGAGTATACTGGCTGAAGATGTATCGGAAGAAGAACGGATAGAATACCTCAGTATCATTAGTAAGAACAATGATATATTATTGCAACTGATCAATGACATCCTGGATTTATCAAAGATAGAAGCCGGTACACTGGAATATGTCTATGCGAATATAGACGTAAATAAGATGTTGTCTGAAATAGAACAGGCTGCCAGGATGAGACAACCGAATGCGAATGTGGCTATATGTGCAGTGACGCCTATGCCGGATCTTCTTTTATATACTGACCAGCGTAGAATTACTCAGGTACTGAATAATTTCATCAGCAATGCCATGAAGTTTACAAATACAGGGAGTATCACGTTCGGGTATGAAGAGCCCAAAGATGGTTATATACGCTTCTTTGTGACAGATACCGGTACCGGTATCCCTCCTGAAAAAGTGGCGGATATATTCAACCGTTTTGTAAAGCTCGATTCTTTCAAACAAGGAACCGGACTTGGACTGGCTATTTCACAGAATATCGTGAAGGAACTCAAAGGCGAGATCGGAGTGCTGTCTGAGTTGGGTAAAGGTTCTACTTTCTGGTTTACGCTGCCTTATGAAAAGATGGGTGCACACCGTTCCATCCTTCCATAAGTGATTTCTAATCATTTTCTAATCTCGTATAAGTTTATTATAATCCGTTCCGGAAGCCTTAATTTTTAAGGAGTTGTACTTTTGCCTCAAAATTGATAAAACAATGATGAGGCAGATTACATTTACCCTTTTTCTTATTTTCTCATGCAGCCTGTGGGCGCAATCGAATCCGTTAAAGTTGACGATGAAGGAGGCGGAGGAACTTTTCCGTACCCACAATCTTTTACTGGTTGCCGAATATTACAATGTAGACATGGCACAGGCACAAGTGGTGCAGGCTAAATTATTTAATAACCCCGTTATCACATTGGAGCAGAATATTTAT
This sequence comes from Bacteroides intestinalis, assembly GCF_003464595.1. GTDB lineage: Bacteria > Bacteroidota > Bacteroidia > Bacteroidales > Bacteroidaceae > Bacteroides > Bacteroides intestinalis_A. Next base: position 117,265 of record NZ_QRZF01000007.1, on the reverse strand, counting down.
AACCGCCTGAACGGTAAGTATTTTGATTTGGGGAAAGAAGGAGAGTCCGGAGTGCAGATAGAACAAGCCATCAATCTTGCTGGACAACGAAACAAACGAATACGTCTGGAAAAGATCAATCACCAATCCGCTTTATTGCAATTTGAGGAAGTAGCACGCACCTTAAACAGTGAGTTGAAGGAAACCTGTGTCGAAATGTATTTCCTAACCAAGTCCGTGCAGATTTATGATAAAGAGATCACTTCTTTAGAGGAACTGCTTCTATTCTATAAGAATATGGCAGAGAAGGGGAATATTTCATTGTTGGAATTATCCCGTATGCAGGCATTACTGTTATCACTGAGAAAGGAGAAGAATGATGCAGTAAATGAGTTGGTATCGAAGAGGGGGAATCTGAAGATGTTATTAAACTTGCCGGTCACTCAGGAGATAGAAATACTTTTGGATGAAACGATGCTGAGCCGGTTGGAATTGTCTGGTCTGTCACTTGCCGATCTGGATTCCTTGTTACCTTCCCGCCCCGACCAACGGTTGGCTTTCTCCATGCTTGAGGCTTCCAAAGCGAATTTGAAGTTACAGCGTTCATTGGCCGCTCCGGAGTTTGCCATTCAGGGTATTTACGACCGTGCAGGAAACTTCATCAACAATTATTTTGCCGTAGGTCTTAGCTTCTCTGTTCCTATTTTCAATCGAAATCAGGGTAATATCAAGTCAGCCAAACTGGAGATAGAAAAGAGCCTGAAAGAGAAAGAATACACAGAGAACAGGGCAAACTCGGAACTGTATGTGGCGTATTCCCGTCTGGAAAAGGCTATGGAACTTTATCAATCAGCAGACGATGACTTGGAAAAGAACTTCAACCGGTTGATTGAAGGGGTGAACGAGAATTTCCGTAAGCGTAATATCAGTATGCTGGAATTTGTCGATTATTACGAGAGTTATAAGGAAACAAGTTTGCAATTGTATGAGACCCGGAAAGATGTTTTTCTGGCCATGGAGAACTTGAATACGGTAGTAGGACGAAATATATTTAATTACTAAGCAATGGATATGAACAGGATTTTACAGGTTTTTATAGGTGCAGTACTATTCTTGAGCAGTTGCTCGACAAAAGATAATAATGAAACTTCAGTATCTCCGGAGGCGTGTCTGACAGATAGTTTGATGCAAGTTGTCAGCATAGATACCGTACATACACGTATCTTAATCGACGAGTTGACACTGAACGGTCGTGTGACGTTTAATCAGGAGCAAGTGGTACAGGTTTTTCCAATCTTCGGTGGGCGGGTGATTGCTGTGAATGCCGAGGTGGGAGACTACGTACATAAAGGTGAAGTGCTTGCTGTGGTCAAGAGCGGTGAAGTGGCGGAATATGAGAAACAGCTGAAGGATGCAGAACAACAAGTGGCCGTAACCCGCCGCAACTGGGATGTTGCGCAAGATATGTACAATGCCGGCATGGCTTCGGCTCGCGACACATTGCAGGCTCGTCAGGAATTGGTGAGTGCCGTGACGGAGGAAAGACGCCTGAAGGAAGTCTATTCCATCTATAATCTGTCCGATGAATCCAGATATGAGATTAAATCACCGATAACGGGTTTTGTGGTGGAGAAGCATGTGAATAAAGATATGCAGATACGCTCCGACCAGGGTGAAGAACTATTCACGGTATCCGGTCTGGATAATGTCTGGATTATGGGCGATGTATATGAGAGTGATATCCGCAAAGTGAAAGAAGGTGCGCCTGTCCGTATCACGGCATTGGCCTATCCCGGCAGAGAGTTTACAGGGAGTATTGATAAGGTTTACCACATCCTCGATGAAGAAAGTAAAACCATGAGCGTGAGAATTAAACTTCGTAATGTGGATTATCTGTTGAAACCCGGCATGTTTACTAATGTATATGTACAATGCGAATCAACGGATGATACGATGCCCTGCATTGATTTACATGCCCTGATCTTTGAGAATGGAAAGAATTATGTAGTGACGGCAAACGAAGACGGCAAGCTGCAAGTAAAAGAAGTGGAAGTGTATAAACAGTTAAGGAATCGGTGCTATATACAATCCGGCTTGCAGGAGGGCGATCGTATCTTGAATAGAAACACATTGCTGGTATATAACGCATTGAATGCTGAATAACAGATAAAGAATTTGATATGCATAAGTTCATAGACAACATCATAGCTTTCTCTTTGAAGAATAAGTTCTTCATATTCTTTTTTACGGTACTTGCGGTTATTGCAGGAATTGTCTCTTTCAAGCATACCCCGATAGATGCCTTTCCGGATGTAACCAACACCAAAGTAACTATTATTACCCAATGGCCCGGGCGGAGTGCCGAGGAGATGGAGAAGTTCATTACCATCCCTATTGAAATAGCAATGAACTCCGTACAAAAGAAGACGGACATACGCTCTACCACCTTGTTCGGACTATCGGTGGTGAATGTAATGTTTGAAGATCATGTTGACGATTTTACAGCCCGTCAACAGGTCTATAATCTATTGAATGATGCTGACTTGCCGGAAGGCGTTACTCCGGAAGTACAGCCGTTGTATGGTCCTACGGGAGAAATCTTCCGCTATACGTTGAGAAGTGAGAAGAAATCGGTTCGTGAACTGAAGACCATTCAGGACTGGGTGATCGAGCGGAATTTACGTTCCGTATCCGGTGTGGCCGATATTGTAAGTTTCGGTGGAGAGGTGAAAACCTTTGAGGTCAGTGTGAATCCCAACCAATTGAGGAATTACGATATTTCCTCTCTGGAATTGTTTGAAGCCATAGAGAAAAGTAATATCAATGTCGGTGGTGATGTGATCACAAAAAGCTCCCAAGCCTATGTTGTCCGGGGTATCGGACTGATTAACGATGTGGAAGAAATCGGAAATATCGTTGTGAAAAATGTGAAAGGTACTCCTATTCTGGTGAAACACCTGGCAGATGTACACGAGTCCTGTTTACCCCGCCTCGGACAAGTAGGCCGAATGGATGAAGACGATGTCGTGCAAGGCATTGTCGTGATGCGTAAGGGGGAGAATCCCGGTGAAGTGATTAAAGCCCTGAAAGAAAAAATAGCCTATATCAATAAAGAGGTGCTACCGTCGGATGTACAGATTGTACCTTTCTATGATCGTGAGAATCTGGTAGATCTGGCTGTGAGCACAGTGACGCGCAACCTGATAGAAGGTATCCTGTTTGTGACTTTCATTGTGTTAATATTTATGGCGGATTGGCGGACTACCGTGGTGGTGGCAGTGGTCATTCCATTAGCATTATTATTTGCTTTCATTTGCCTGCGTATAATGGGTATGTCCGCCAATTTGTTGTCCATGGGAGCCATTGACTTTGGTATTATTATAGACGGTGCAGTGGTGATGGTCGAGGGTATCTTTGTAGTTCTTGACAAGAAAGCGCGTGAAGTGGGAATGCCGGCATTCAATGTCATGTCAAAGATGGGATTGATCCGTAATGCTGCAAAAGATAAGGCGAAAGCGGTCTTTTTTTCCAAACTGATTATTATCACCGCGCTGATTCCTATTTTCTCTTTCCAGAAAGTGGAGGGGAAGATGTTTTCACCGCTTGCTTTTACGCTGGGTTTTGCCTTGTTGGGGGCATTGGTGTTCACCTTGACCCTGGTACCCGTACTTTCGGCCATGCTGTTAAAGAAGAATGTACGTGAAAAGAATAACAGGTTCCTCCGTTTTGTTAATGAGAAATCATCCGCCTTGTTTGATGTCTGCTATGCTTATCGCAAGGTGACGATTACGATTGCTACGTTTGTGGCAGTGCTGGGACTGTATGCGTTTTCTTTCCTCGGAACGGAATTCCTTCCCCAGTTGAATGAAGGCTCTATTTATATCCGTGCCACTTTACCGCAAAGTATAGCTTTGGATGAGTCCGTCAATCTGGCAAACAAGATGCGGGCGAAGTTGAGAAGCTTTCCTGAAGTGAAACAGGTGATGTCTCAGACCGGACGCCCCAATGACGGAACCGATGCCACCGGATTTTATAATATCGAGTTTCATGTAGATATTTATCCGGAAAAGGACTGGGAAAGTGGCTTTACCAAACTGGAACTGATTGACAAAATGCAACATGAACTGGAGATTTACCCGGGTATAGACTTTAACTTCTCCCAGCCGATTACGGATAATGTGGAAGAAGCGGCTTCCGGTGTAAAGGGATCTATAGCTGTGAAAGTCTTTGGTAAAGATCTGTATGAGTCCGAGAAAAAAGCCGTAGAGATTTATAAGATCTTGGGAACCGTGGACGGCATCGAAGATTTGGGAGTAATACGGAATATCGGACAACCGGAATTGCGCATAGAACTGGATGAGAATAAGCTCGCACGCTATGGAGTGGCTAAAGAAGATGTACAGTCCATTATCGAAATGGCGATTGGAGGTAAGTCGGCTTCCTTGCTTTACGAAGATGAGAAGAAGTTCAATATCATGGTGCGTTATAAAGAGGAATTCAGATGCAACGAAGATGAGATAGGAAAAATACTGGTGCCCGCTATGGATGGTACGATGGTGCCGATTAAGGAACTGTCGGAGATAAAGACTATCACCGGACCGTTACTTATCTTCCGTGATAATCATGCCCGTTTCTGTGCCGTGAAATTCTCGGTCCGGGGTAGAGATATGGGAACTGCCGTTGCTGAGGCTCAGAAGAAAGTGAATGCCGCAGTGCATTTGCCCGAGGGATATACTTTGAAGTGGACCGGAGATTTTGAAAACCAGCAACGTGCTACTCAACGTTTGGCGCAGGTGGTTCCTGTCAGCATTATCATCATCTTTATCATTCTTTTCATCCTGTTTTCCAATGCACGGGATGCAGGTTTGGTATTGCTGAATGTACCTTTTGCCGCTGTGGGCGGTATTGCTGCTTTGCTCATAACCCGCTTTAATTTTTCGATCTCTGCCGGTATCGGGTTCATTGCTCTTTTTGGTATTTGTATTCAGAATGGAGTGATTATGATATCCGATATCAAACACAACCTGCAGGCGAGGCTGGCGTTGCCCGATGCTGTAAAGACCAGTGTACGTTCCAGGGTTCGGCCCGTGCTGATGACAGCTGCAATGGCGGCTATCGGCCTGATGCCTGCGGCACTAAGCCATGGAATAGGTTCCGAGTCGCAGCGACCGCTGGCCATTGTTATTATCGGAGGTCTGATCGGGGCTACTTTCTTTGCTTTGTTTGTTTTCCCGTTGATTGTCGAGATCGTTTATGGTAAAATGTTATATGATAAAGACGGTAGATTGAAGCAGAAAAAACTATAAAACGTATATTTGTGCTTTCTTTAAGTTTTAAAAACTATGGCAAAGATACTGTTGGTAGAAGATGAAGTCAATATAGCCTCTTTCATAGAACGGGGATTGCAGGAATTCGGGCATACGGTTTCTGTTGCTTATAATGGTGCGGATGGTTGGCAGATGGCCCAGGACGAACCTTTTGACTTACTTGTTCTGGATATAATCATGCCCAAGATGAATGGACTGGACCTATGCAGGCAGTACCGCCAACTCTATGGATACGATTCTCCCGTCATTATGCTTACGGCTCTGGGTACGACGGATGATATTGTAAAAGGACTCTATGCCGGTGCCGATGATTATTTGGTGAAGCCTTTCAGCTTTCAGGAGTTGGAAGCGCGTATCACCGCTTTGCTGCGCAGGAATAAGGAGAAAAGAATTTCGGAACTTGTTTGCGGTGACCTTATCCTCGATTGCAATACCAGGCGTGCCCGTCGTGGTGACCGTGAAATGGAACTGACGGTAAAAGAATACCGACTTTTAGAGTACTTCATGAATAACCAGGGTGTTGTGCTCTCTCGGGTGAATCTCCTGAAACATGTATGGGACAAGAATTTTGATACGAATACTAATGTAGTAGATGTGTATGTGAACTACCTGCGTACCAAGATCGATAAAGATTATGAAAACAAACTTATCCATACGGTGGTAGGTTTGGGCTATATTATGGAATCTCATTAAACGGAGAATCGCAGTGAAGATAGGAAGTAAAATAGCGTTGTTTTATACGGGTATCACGATATGTATGCTTACCTGTATCATGGTTGTTTTCTATTTTTTTATTTATAACTACATCAATAGACTGTACGATTCATACTTGGCAGATAAAGCCTATCTTACTGCCCAGAAGCACTGGGAAAAAGATGAAGTAGACGAGAGCAGTTATGAAATTATCCGCCAGGAATATGAAGGACTTCTTCCCCAAGCTAAGGAAATTTTGCTGAATACCGACAGCATGGAGATGGTGAAAGATACGCTGGATAAGTATCTGAACAAAGAGCAGCAGAAGCGACTATTCATGGAAGAGCCGGTTTCATTTCGTTATAAAAAAGAGGTCGGTGCAGCCTTATATTATCCGGATAATGAAGGTAATTTTATAGTTCTGATACTTGCCCGGAACAACTATGGAACGGAGATACAGAATCATATGCTTATCCTGATACTTCTTTTGTTCCTTTTCAGCTCCATATCGGTTTATTTCATCGGAAGGTTTTATGCCAATCGCATGTTGGCGCCGGTGAAGCGTATTCTGAAAGAGCTACGGCGCATCCGGGGAAATAATCTGAATATTCGAATTAAGACAGCCGGTAACCATGACGAACTGGACGATCTGATCACTTCTATCAATGGCATGCTCGACCGCATAGATGCGGCTTTCAAGTCCGAAAAATCTTTCGTAAGCAGTGCTTCCCATGAACTTAATAATCCGCTGACGGCTATTCAGGGAGAATGTGAAATCAGCTTGCTGAAAGAACGTTCGCCACAGGAATATATCAAGGCTTTGAACCGTATTTCGGATGAAAGCAAAAGAATCAGCCTACTGATAAAATCACTCCTTTTCCTTTCGCACCAGGATGAAGAACTTCTGAAGAATAATATGGAAGATGTGAACTTGGTGGAACTGCTAATCATGCTGTGTGGTGAGAATGAGCGGATACAGTTTAGGAATACATTTGGAGAAGAGAACCTGCCGATGGTGAGTGCTAACCTGCATTTGCTGAAAATAGCGATCCGTAATATACTGAACAATGCCTGTAAATACTCGGGTGAACAGCCTGTGGCGGTGCGGCTGTATCCTAAGGAAGGAAGTGTTGTGCTGGAAATAGAAGATAAAGGTATCGGCATTCCCGAAGATGAAATACAGCTTATTTTCCAGGCATTCTATCGTGCAACCAATACGCGTGAATATTCAGGCCATGGCATCGGACTGGGACTTTCCCTGAAGATATTATCTATTTACGGAGCGCGGATGGATATATTTTCCGAATTGAATGTTTACACAAAGGTCGTAGTTACTTTCAGATAGACTATAACGGCAGGAAAGAAACTTTACCTGGAGGTAAGTCTTTCCTGTCGGTCGGTCAATCCAGACTTGGGACGTCGATTGTCTGGGTCTGCTCATTCCAATTTTCGATAGTGAAACTCCCGGACGACTCTTCTGAAAAGATGTCGCCCAGTGTGAGAGTCAGTGTTAGCTTGGTGTTGGCGGTCATCGGGGTTTCCAGGGATTGCTGGAAGCTTTTCAATGTGCCATTCTTTAAGAGGATGAATAGTTTGAAGACGGGTTTTCCGATGGAGGGGAAGAGCATGACGGTGGCATTGCTCATTTGGGTACCATCTGTTGAACGTATCAGCGGGAAGGCAACGGTTCCTGTTGTCGGCACGGGCTGTGCGGTGTAGAAATTCAGTGCAGTGGAAATTCCGGTGACGTGTACATACATGCTGTCGATACTTGCGCTGAGGATGCCGTTATCCCTATCCTTTACTATCACTTTCAGCCCGGCTACTGTCCGCTTCAGGGCTGCACTGAGGTTTTCGGTGCCGATGTTTGTGGCTTTTACGGCATAGACCATGTCGAATACCGGATAATAGGTGGTATCCTTACTCATTTTGAGCATACTGAATGTCTGCTTTGACATGTCCTGACCAATGATGTAGACGGGATCTCTCACCGCGGGATTGGCGTAAATGGGTGTTTCGTACTTGGGTGTTCCCCAGTATACCATGTTGTAGGGACCTGCCGGAAGAGAAATTTCGCGGTTGATGGCTTCCTGGTAGAAGTCTCCGTTCTTCACATTGTAGTATCCGTCGAAGGGGGTGAGTTTACCTTCCACGTAGTTGCCGAAATAAATGGCGCTGTTGGGCTGGCAGGGGGCGACGGTCAATATGCCGGTCATGGGGCTCTGGGTGTTGCTACTGTTCTCCACTGTGGCGTATAGTTTGGGGGTGATCAGTGCGTTGGCGTCTACTACTGCCTTGGGACAGTCGTCGTCTTTTACGCAGCTTGCCATGAACAGGGCAATGGCTGCAAATAACATTAATCTTTTCATTTTCTGTAGGTTTAGGTTTAGGCTTGGATAACATTTCAGAGGGGATTTGGTTCTGTCTTTTAAAAAAATGTATCTTTGCGATCGTCAAAAATGCTATGAAACGTAATTAAATAAAGATACCATGAATAAGAAAAACACTCTTTTGCTTTTCCTGTGCCTGTTCAGCTTGTGGGCGGTGGCGCAAGAAAAGAAGCCGGTAAAGATTGCCTGTGTGGGCAATAGTATCACTTACGGCTCGGGAATTAAAAATCAGTTTCAGAACAGTTATCCGGGATTGCTTTCCCAGCTTTTGGGCGAGGGGTACGATGTGCGCAACTTCGGAATCAGCGCCCGCGTGATGCTGAATAAGGGAGATCATCCGTACATGCACGAGCAGAAGTTCCGCGACCTGCTGGCGTTTCAGCCGGACATCGTTACCATTAAGTTGGGGACGAATGACAGCAAGCCCTGGAACTGGCGTTACGGAAAGGATTTCGGAAAGGACCTGACGGAGATGCTGGATATTCTTCAGGATTTGCCTTCCAAACCTAAGATATATCTGTGTCTCCCTGTGCCGGCTGTGAAACGGAATTTCGGTATCAACGACAGTGTGATAACGAATGGCATCATCCCCGTGATACACCGCGTTGCAAAGAAGCGTCACTTGCCTGTTGTAGATCTTTACGCGCTTCTGAAACCGTATCCCGATTACTATACAGACGGCATCCACCCCAACGAACAGGGGGCGGCCCTGATAGCCGGCGAGCTTTATCGTACACTGACCGGCAACGAAGCGCCGGAGATCGTCACCGAACAGGCTTTTCCAGGCAAGAAGTCGCAATGGGAGGGCTTCGACCGTTACGATTTCCTCTGCAATGCCCGCCGGGCCATTGTGGTTGCTCCCCGCAAGGTGGCTGAGGGGCGTCCCTGGATATGGCGTCCCGCATTTTTCGGGGCTTTCCCTTCGGTAGATAAGGCTTTGTTGGAGGAAGGTTTCCATGTGGTGTACTACGACTTGACGCATCTGTACGGAAGTCCGCGTGCGCAGCGTTTGGGTAGCGATTTCTATGAGGTGATGCGCAGATATTACCGCCTCTCTCCGAAGGTGACGCTGGAGGGTTTCAGTCGCGGCGGACTGTTTGCATTCAACTGGGCGGCAAAGAATCCGGATAAGGTGGCCTGCATTTATGTGGATGCTCCGGTTTGCGATATGCTTTACTTCGCCGAGAATTGGGAACGTGATTTCTGGAAGGGCTTCCTGACGGAGTGGGGGCTGACAGAAGAGACAGCAAAGAACTTCAAGGGAAACCCGATTGACAATCTGGCTCCGCTGGCTGCCGCAGGTATTCCGGTGATGGGAGTTTGTGGTGATAGCGACAAGACGGTGCCTTATGAATGGCATATGAAGATTGCCGCCGAACGCTATCGTGCTTTGGGCGGTAATGTCGAAATCATTCTGAAACCCGGTTGTGATCATCATCCCCACAGTCTGGACAACCCGGAGCCGGTAGTCGATTTTATCGTCCGCAACCAGCCGGATTATCAGAAGAAGCAGGTAATTCACCAGCGTGGCAGCCTGGCCAACTCTTATCTGAAGTTTACGAAAGAGAAAAAGGGTTGTGTCGCTTTCTTGGGCGGCTCCATTACAGAGATGCGTGGGTGGCGGAATATGATACAGGAGGATTTGCGCCAACGCTTCCCCGAAACAGAATTTACCTTCGTCGATGCCGGAATTTCTTCTACGGGAACTACTCCCCATGCTTTCCGCTTTGAAAACGATGTGTTGCAACGGGGAGTACCCGATCTGTTGTTTGTTGAGGCGGCGGTGAACGATGATACGAACGGTTTCGACTATATCGGGCAGATACGTGGTATGGAGGGCGTGGTTCGTCATGCCCGCACGGTCAGTCCGGAGATGGACGTTGTGATGCTTCATTTTATTTACGACCCGTTCATTCCGTTGCTGGACAGAGGAGTGCAGCCGCAAGTGATTATGAGCCATGAGGCTGTGGCTAATCATTATTATGTTTCTTCCATCAACCTGGCGGAAGAGGTAGCACAACGGATGCGCGACGGTGAGTTCGACTGGAAAGAATTCGGAGGGACTCATCCAGCTTGGCGGGGGCACAGATATTATGCGGCTGCCGTGAATCGGCTTTTCGATCTTGAGTGGGGTGGTCGTGTGGCTGGGACGGTGGTCCGGGCGCATGAGATGCCGGAGAAACCGATAGACCGTTATTCTTATGATAAAGGTGCGTTTGTGGACATCCGTTCGGCGAAGCAGTTGAACGGTTGGCAGGTGGTGGACGACTGGACGCCTGAGGTGAAGGGAAACACTCGCAAGGGGTTTGTGAATGTTCCGATGCTGGTGGCAGATCGTGCCGGAGCCAGTCTTTCGTTCGCTTTCGAGGGGCGTGCGGTGGGCATCTTCTGTGCGGCCGGTCCGCAGGCTTGTGTATTGGAGTATAGTGTGGATGGGGTGCCGTTCAAGAGTCTGGATACATTTACGAGTTGGAGCGGGAATTTGTATATTCCTTGGGTGTATATGCTGGAGACGGAATTTGCGCCTGGTCGCCATACGCTGTGCTTGCGTGTGGCCAGAGGGGAGAGGATGGGGTGCCAAATACGTAATTTTGTGGTGAATCGGTGAATGGGTAAAGTAACATTTATACCGATAAGATGATTTTTCTGTCTTTATCCAAGGGAGATACTGTAATATTATTGTTTGAATAAAGTAATCTAAATTATCTGCTGCGGATTTGCCTCCTCTATTTGAATGCTTTACTTTTGCGCACAGTTAATGTACAAATGATAAATGTAATATTAGAAATGAAGAAAAAACTCGTTTTACTTCTTCTTGTACTCTGCCTACTGCTACCTGCAACGACCCGTGCGCAGATACGTGAGTTCGAACGCTCGACGCCCGAAGCCGAAGGTGTCCCTTCCGGAACGCTCATTGCTTTGATGGACTCTCTGATGGCCCTGCCGAAGACCGATATACACAGTGTAATGGTGCTGCGTCACGGAAAAGTGATCGCGGAGATGTATCCCGAACCCTTCGCTCCGGAGTATCGGCACACGATGTTTTCCTGCTCCAAGACTTTTGTCGGTGCCGCCGTCGGACTCGCCATCTCCGAGAACCGCTTGCGGTTGACAGACCGGGTCGCATCCTTCTTTCCCGATCAACTTCCCGATAGCATTTCCCCCAATCTTGCCGCTATGACGGTTCGCAATCTGCTGAACATGACCTCCGGCGTTACTCCGGATTGGAAGATGCGTGAAGGACGTACAGACTGGGTCAGAGGTTATCTGGGGAAAGAAATAAAGACTCCCGGAGAACACTTTGATTATGATTCCATGAGTTCGTATATTCTTTCCGCCATCGTGCAGAAGGTGACGGGTATGAAATTACTGGATTATCTCCGTCTGAGACTGTTCGAACCCATGCACATCACTGATGTGTCCTGGGAGGTGAGTCCTGAGGGAATCAATACCGGTGGTTGGGGAGTGTACTTGCAAAGTGAGTCGCTGGCGAAACTTGGACAGTTGCTGCTAAACCGCGGCATGTGGGAAGGCAAACAGTTGCTTCCGGCAGACTGGGTAGACCTGATGATGGCTAAACAATCCGATACAGGTAGCTTTGGCTATGGTTATGGTTATCATATGTGGCTTTGTGAATATCCGGGAGCGGTTCGTGTAGACGGTGCTTTAGGACAATATGCGCTTATTATACCGGATAAAGATATGGTAGTAGTCATCACCGAATGTAGCATCATAGATGGAATCACGCAACGCCGCTTGGTCTGGAACCGTCTGCTGCCTGCCGTAGGCGATGAGCCTTTGACGTCGGGAAAGGATTATAAACGCTTGTTGAAGAAGCAATCTTCTTATCAGTTGCCGGTGGTACAAGGGAAAGCAAACTCACCTCTTGCCCGGCAGTATGCGAATAAACCTATTATGCTTAAGCCGAATAAATTGGGCTGGCAGTCTCTCCGTCTTCAATTTAACCCCAAAGAGGTCATAATGACTGTGACGCAAGCCGATGGGCTTGAATATGACTTGCCATTTGGCTACAAGCAGTGGGAGAAGACTTCAATAGATGCATATCCTCCGTATTCTATCGAAGCCAAAGGACGTTTCACCGGGATAGAAGGCCCTTTTTATGTAGCGGGTAGCTATGCCTGGCCCTCAACTACTACGCTGGAGCTGAAAGCGCATTACGTCAATTGGATCAGTGCGCTCAACCTCATTTTCCGGTTTGATGGAGGCGATGTTCATTTAGCGGTTAAGGCGAACTATTCTTCCGATTTTATCTATCTTTGTGGCCAATAAAAGATTTGTGTATTATGAACCGTATCACATTAGCTCTGAAACGTCCTTTTATCTGGTTGTGCCGTTTCCGTCATCGTTGCGGTTACGGAGTGCATTCTCCGTTTGCTTTCAACCTGATTACACAGGTGATTTATGAAAATACTCCTTATTATAAGTATAAAGACCTGGCGGCCGAACAAAAGAAGTTAGCACCTCAAAAAGACGGGCGTTGGAAGTATGAGTCGAAAAAAGTAAAACGCCTTTTGTTCCGGTTGGTGAATTATATCCAGCCCGATACGATAGTAGATGCCGGTACTCTTGCTGCTTCTTCCCTTTACCTGAAAGCCGGTAAGGAAGGGGCCGACTATACATCTGCTTCTGAACTTTCCGAGCTATTTCTGGAAGCCGGAGTACCAGTTGGCTTTCTCTATCTGCACGACTACCGACATCCGGAATTTGTGGAGGAAGTATTCCGTATCTGTGCTGCACGCACTATACGGAACTCCGCTTTTGTGGTCGAAGGAATCTGCTACACTCCGCAGATGAAAGCTCTTTGGAAACGTATGCAGCAGGATGAACATGTAGGTATTACATTCGACCTTTATGACCTTGGCATCCTATTCTTTGATAAAACAAAGATAAAACAAGACTATATTGTCAACTTTTGATTATCTTTAGGCGTTTGAATAAGTGATTAGGGGGTAGTGATTAGTGATTAACCGCTCCACTAACCTCTAATCACTAATCACTAAACACCAATCGCTTATGAAAATATATACTAAAACCGGTGATAAAGGTACCACTTCTTTGGTAGGCGGCACCCGGGTTCCTAAAACCCACGTTCGTCTGGAAGCATACGGCACAGTAGACGAGTTGAACGCTAACCTGGGAGTTCTTATCACTTATTTATCCGATGAAGCGGATCAGATGCTTGTACGCCATATTCAGGATCGTCTTTTCGCAGTGGGTTCCAATCTGGCCACCGATCTGGAAAAAACAGACCTGAAATGTGCCAGTGTCATTCATCCGGAAGAGATAGAGCGTATCGAACGGGAAATAGACCGGCTTGATAATCTGCTTCCCCCGTTACATGCTTTTATATTGCCGGGCGGCAGTCGCGGAGCATCGGTTTGTCATGTTTGCCGCACAGTTTGCCGCAGGGCTGAACGACGTATCCTGGCCTTGGCTGAACAATGTGAAGTAGCTACTGAATTACTTGCTTATGTGAACCGTTTGTCCGATTATTTGTTTGTCTTGTCACGGAAAATCAACCTGGATGAGAAAAAAGATGAAATATTTTGGGATAATAGTTGTAAGTGAGAGATTTTATTATACTTTTGCCGAAAAATAGAAAGTAGGACTTAATATTCACAATTTTAATACTTAGAACTTATGTATTGGACATTGGAATTAGCATCTAAACTGGAAGATGCTCCCTGGCCGGCAACCAAGGACGAATTAATCGATTATGCCATACGTTCGGGCGCTCCGCTTGAAGTGATTGAAAATTTGCAGGAAATGGAAGATGAAGGCGATATTTATGAGAGCATCGAAGATATATGGCCCGACTATCCGAGCAAAGAGGATTTCTTCTTTAACGAAGAGGAGTATTAGATACGCTTTTTTAAAGCCTTGCCATACCTAAGGGGATACGAGGTAGTTAACACATAGAAAGAGGTAGTCCGTAAAATCTGTCTTCGACAGGTTAATGGATTGCCTCTTTTTTATATTTGTTCCATTATGACTGAAGCACAAGAAGAAACGGTAAGCCGCTTGCCGGAATTGAAAGAACGGCATTTGCCCGGAGATTGCCGGGAAGCGGTGAACACGCTTTTAAAAGGGACTTACGGGTACGAAAAATTTCGTGACCTGGAAGTGTACGACGACTTATTCAAGGGGAAAGAGACGCTCCACATTTCGCAGGGGCAATTGATAGAAAGTGTCATTGTTGAAGCGGAAAAGGCACGGAATGGGGAAACGGATGTGGATAATATTCTGTTGACAGCACCTACCGGGGCTGGAAAATCCTTATTGTTCCAATTGCCTGGCATCTATTTGGGCAATGAATACGGGTTGCTTACCATTGTTGTATCTCCTCTGAAAGCACTGATTGTGGATCAGGTGGAAGGTTTACAAGATTTGGGATACACACGCGTAGCGTATGCTTCTTCCGATTTATCGCCTGAGCAAAAGAATGAGGTATACCGGCAGGTGCGTGAGGGTGAGGTCGATTTGTTTTATCTTTCGCCGGAATTATTGCTTTCATATGATATCAAGCACTTCGCAGGTGAGCGTCGTATTGGTTTGGTTGTAGTGGATGAGGCTCATACAGTAACTACTTGGGGTAAAGAGTTCCGGGTGGATTATTGGTTCCTGGGACGTTATCTGCAAGGTTTGAAGAAGAGTCTGGGCTATGCGTTTCCGCTTTTTGCACTGACGGCTACTGCTGTCTGGAACCCGAAGGGAGGCAACGATATGGTGTTCGAAACGATTCGTTCGTTGCAAATGGAGCCGTGTGTGCTCTATGCAGGTACGGTGAAACGCAGGAATATCGGATTCGATATCCGGCAGATGGAAATAGAAGAAGGCGAAACGTACGATAAAGCCAAGCAACGTGTTGTGGCGGGTCGTGTAGATGATTTCCTCGACGGGCATAAGACGATTCTTTATTATCCTTTTGCGGGTGGCATCGATATGCGTCTGAAGACGTGGGTGCAACCTGCTGATTGGCGTTTGGTAGCTTCTTACTATGGCAAGAAGGACAAGGAACAGAAAGCAGCAATTGTACAGGAGTTCAAGGAAGGAGAGAAGCGTATGATTGTAGCTACAAAGGCATTCGGTATGGGTGTGGATATCAGCGACATCGACCGGGTGTATCATGTGGCACCTTCCAGCACTTTTGTCGATTATATACAAGAGATAGGACGCGCGGCGCGTGATACGGATATTCATGGAGTTTCGGCAACGGATTATCATGAACGTGACTTTTATTATATGAAACGCCTGCATATGGCGGGTAATATAGCACAGGAACAGTTGTCGTTGATACTGAAAAAGCTGATGGAAGTATATCGGATGAAAGGTGAAAAGCAGGAAATGCTGGTGTCTTTGTCCGACTTCGAATTTGTGGTGAAATTGCCGCGAATGAAAAACAAGCTGGAATACGAGGCAGAATTGGGACAGTTGATTAAGACAGCTTTATTATGGTTGGAAGATGATTTGAGCCATCGTTACGGAAAGAAGTTGTTGGAGGTCAGTCCGCAGAACCTATTGACGGAAGGATATATCCAGGATAAGACAGGCGATGTTTTTATTCGTGAATTCAAGGATTATCTTACTAAAGTGGAAGGCACGGAAGACGTGTACACAGCACGTCTGGAAAAACTGTGGGAAGAGCGCTTTGCTGAGTTGGGGTATCGGGAATTTAAGCAAAAGCTGAATAGTGGAACATTGTGGGAAGGCTCTCGTGCAGTATCTGTTGGTAAGCATGAGGTTTTGTTGAAAGAAGATGCCACTGTAATTCGTCAGCGGATGGATGCACTGTTCAATAGCTTGAAGACGCTGCTTGTCGATAAGCTGCGGAAGACAAAAGGACGTTTTGACGAAGAAGAATTGCGTGCAGTATTTGCCGAACATGGTATGGATGTACCATCGGCAAAACGCTTTATTGGCTCATTGCTGGAGTCACGTACGGAAGAGGGACGCAGTGTGAGTTATATCAGTAGTGTGAAAAAGAAGGATTCCAACGAGCTCTCTTTTACAGTGACAAAGGGGTTTGACCTTTTGTTATCCCGCTATCAGAAACTATTCAGTCAACGTATTGTCGGTAAAAAAGGAGATCGTCTGTTGTTTTACAGTACGCCATTCTCTGATCTGAATATGTTGCTTAACCTGCTTTCCATGCTCGACTGTCTTTCATTCAGCGTCGAAGGAGGGGGTACACCTTGTGTACTGGTATATTTCGATGATCCGGAGAGCCTGCAGCAGATTGCATCTTCCGATGAATATCACAATTTGATTCTCGAGAATAATGAACAGGTGTTCCAGGAACAGATCGAACTGTTTTCTTTCTTCTTCGGGACGGATGGAATGGACGATACGAAGCGTTGGGATTTTATTGAAGACTATTTTACCGGAATGGGAGTGGAGGAGCTGAAAGCGAAGTACGCTGTTCCCCTATAGAACCAATTCTTTAAATAATCTTTCTAACGTCCTGTCCAAATCGTCGGAGAAACCGGCATGTGGACGGGACGTTTGAATACAGGAACTTCTCACGGCAGTCAGCCAACGAAAACGTTCCGGTACATCGAGTTGGGCTATGGGACCACCGTCTTTGGCTCCCGAACATATTTTATTGAATACGTCCAAGTGTGCAAATACCGATTCCCGGTCTACTTCAGAAACATATAGCTCCAGTTTATCCTCGTTTACCTGACAAACGGACTTGATGTAGCCTGCCTTTTTAGAGAAAAGGATAACGCCCACATTAAAGAACTCCTCACGTTCTACTTTGGGTACCAGGCGGATAACTGCGTATTCATATAAGTGTTTTCCTTGCATTCTGTGCTTCTTTTACAAATGTTTCGGAATGAGCCAGTCTTTCGGTCAGAAAGCGGGTATAAATATCTCTGATTTCTTCGGGTGTCTCATGTGTATCCTCCCAATGCAACCAGTCGTCAGGGATAAGTGCTACGACCTGTTGTATCTTTTCCTCTGTCAGCATGGAACGTAAAACCGCATCGGCCTCTTCAAGTCGGGATGCTTCGGGCAGCAATACGTGATTTTTTACATAGGGGAATGGGCTTACAGCATGTTTTTCCCAGTTTTCCCACGAGTGGTGGAAATAAAGTGAAGCGCCATGGTCTATCAGCCAAAGCTCTTTATGCCACATCAGCATATTGGTGTTGCGGAAGGTACGGTCTATATTGGTCAGATAGGCATCCAGCCAGACAATACGGGAGGCCAGTTCTGGGTCTACTTTAGTTGCTACGGGGTCAAAAGTCAGAGCACCTGACAGGAAGTGCAGTCCTAGGTTTAACCCACGGCTGCCTTGCAATAAATCTTGTATTTCTTCATCCCCTTCGGTACGACCGAATGCTTCGTCGAGATTCAGGAATACCAGTTCCGGTACTTTGAATCCCAGTATGTGCGCAACCTCTCCACCGATTAATTCGGATATCAATGCCTTGGTGCCATGTCCGGCGCCACGAAACTTTACAACGTATTTAAATTCGTCGTCAGCTTCTGCCAATGCGGGCAATGAGCCGCCTTCGCGCAAAGGAGTGATATAACGGGTCAGGTTGACTGTTCGCAACTCTATCATGGTTGTCCTTTCTGAAAATAGTTATGCCGCCCACTTGAGATGGGGGCGGCTGCAAAGATAGTGAATAATCACAATTACCCAAGATGTGCTTCCAGAAACTGTTGCAGGATACGGGCATGGTTTCGGACAGGCTCTTTGGAGGCATATAATAAAGTAACCGTTTTATAGGGTCTGATTGTTATGAGAAAGTTTCGTGCAGCTTCAGATGTTTCCAACTCTTTCCGGTACATAGCAGAGAAACCTTCCCAATGTTCCACCGGGTCTTCATGAAACCACTTCCTGAGTTCGGGGGAAGGGGTGATGTCTTTTTCCCAAACATCATATTTCAGATGTTCCTTTTTCATGCCACGGGGCCACAGACGGTCTACCAGCACACGGTAGCCGTCCTCTGCCTCGGGATCTTCATATACTCGTTTAATTTTAATCTGCGTCATAACTTTATTATACTAATATACAATTCATAGGTTGAATTAGTTCATTTTATTCCTTCCTTTTCTATTCTGCACAATTTTTTTTCGTTTTATCAGTTCTTATATTGATGAAACGTTATTGTATCCTGAAATGCTTAATTCTTATTTGCCTTCTTTTCTGTGTAGCAGAAGGGCGGGCACAGTTTGATGCGCGCTTTAGCCAGTATTGGGCGGTAAAGGGATATTATCATCCCGGTTGGGCGGGGCAGACGGATAATAAGATGAACATTTATGGTTCGTATGGTATGCAGTTGATGGGCTTCACACATGCTCCCCGCGTGATGTATTTCGGTGCTGACATGCCTTTTTCCTTATTCAATAAACAGCATGGCGTTGGAGTTGGATTCTTCAATGAGGCTATCGGACTGTTCCGTAACCAGCGTTTTTGGGGACAATACGCTTACCAGATGAAAATCAGAAAGGGCAAATTGGGTATTGGACTCCAGGTGGGTATGCTGACTGTAGCTTTCGACCCTTCTGATATTAATCTTGGAGATGAAACGGATGATGATGCTTTCCCCACTACATCGGAGAGTGGTACGTCTGTTGATCTTGGAGTGGGGGCATACTATTCGCACCCTAAATTCTACGCTGCCTTTTCTGCCCACCATCTGACAGCTCCCCGTATCTCTTTAGGAGAAAAAAGCCAGATTAAAATACATCCTATCTTTTATTTGACAGGCGGATACAATATTCAGACACGTAATCCGTTAATTTCCATACAGCCTTCGATACAATTGCAAAGTGATTTTACTTCTACACGGTTGGATGTAACAGGGCAGTTGTTTTATAGCTATCGTTCCAAAGTACTCAGCGGGGGATTGACTTACTCGCCCGATACTTCGGTGACATTCAATATAGGATTGACCGTGCAAGGTGTAACATTGGGATATGCTTATGAATGTTTCACTTCCAAGATAGGTGCAGCGAGCGGTAGCCACGATCTGGTGGTGAGGTATGCATTGGATTTGAATGTGTTTAAGAAAAACCGGAACTTGCATAAAAGCGTACGGATTTTGTAAGAGAATATACGAACAATGGGAAAGAATAAAGGAATGAAAACAATTCATGCGTGGTACGGGGCGGCTTTATTGCTGTTCGGTTCGCTGGTTTCGTGCATGGGAACAGTAGGTAACAGTTCCATGAGAGGTGGCGAGGTAATAGGAGCCAGTGCTGTAGCATGGAACGAGCCTGCACCTTATGGCATGGTGTTGGTGAAACGCGGTTCGGTAAAAATGGGTCCCGATAAGCAAGATAGTTTGTGGGGAACAATCGTTCCTTCACGGGAAATTTCGGTAGAATCTTTCTGGATGGACGATACGGAAGTGACGATTGCTGAATATAAGCAGTTTGTCAACTGGGTACGCGACTCCATTATCCGCGAGCGCCTGGCAGATCCTGCATATGGTGGCAACGAATTGTATAAGATAGAGGAAGACCGGGAAGGAAACCCAATCAAACCTTATTTGAATTGGTCGAAGCCTATTCCGTGGAAGCGGGCGACAGAGGATGAGCAGATGGCCATTGAAAGTGTATATAAGCATCATCCTATTGATGGTACGCTGATGCTGGATGGAGCACAACTGAACTATTATTATGAAATTTATGACTATACCGAGGCAGCTAAGCGCCGTAATCGTTTGAACCCTGCCGAGCGTGTCAAGAACACAGATGTCCAGGTGAATCCGGAAGAAGTAATCATGATAACAAAAGATACAGCATATATTGATGATGAAGGACGAATTGTAAATCGTACTATAACCCGTCCGTTATCCAGTGAATGGGACTTCCTGAACAGCTATATCGTGAACATTTATCCCGATACGACCTGCTGGGTGAATGATTTTCCCAATGCCAATAATGAACAATACATGCGTTTGTATTTCAATCATCCCAGTTATAACGAACATCCGGTAGTAGGTGTCAGTTGGGAACAGGCCAATGCATTCTGTGCATGGCGTACCAACTATTTACTTGCAGGACTGCGTGGACAGGCGAAGTATATTCAACGTTATCGTTTGCCGACTGAAGCGGAGTGGGAATTTGCCGCACGCGGAAGGGAAGACAATAAATACCCCTGGAGAGACAGCGAAGAGACCAAAGATGACCGTGGGTGCTACAATGCGAACTATAAACCCGGCAAGGGTAACTATACCAAGGACGGTAATCTGATTTCAACCCGGGTGGGGGCTTATTCTCCTAACTCGAACGGGCTCTACGATATGGCGGGTAATGTTGCAGAATGGACATCAACGGCATATACTGAGTCGGGAGTTCTGCAGGCAAATGATATCAATCCGGATATCCAGTATAATGCCGCACCGGAAGATCCGTATGCGTTGAAGAAAAAAGTGGTTCGTGGAGGTTCGTGGAAGGATGTGAATGCATTCATCCGTTCGGATGCCCGGACGTCCGAATATCAGAATGAGCAACGTTCGTATATCGGTTTCCGTTGTGTGCGTACGCAGGTGGGATATAATAAGAAGGGGAAATGATAAGATGCTAAAATGGTAAAATGATGGAAAAAGATACTGTAAACAAGAAAAGGGACTTCGGGCAAAAGTTGCAGGACTTTATGGCGAGTTATCGTGGCAAGGTCATAATGAACTATGCCTATAGCTGGGGAGCTGCTATCGTTATTGCAGGTACCTTGTTTAAACTGACGCATTTACCAGGTGCCAATCTGATGCTCTGGATCGGTATGGGAACAGAAGTGCTGGTGTTCTTTATTTCTGCATTCGACTTGCCAAGCAGGCAGACTGGTACAGCTGCAGGCGGAGTGATAGTTGTTGGTGACGGAGGGACGGGCGGTGCAGATGTTAATCAGGCTGTATCACAGGAAAGGAGATCTGCTTCCGTATCAAATCAGCCTGCAGCGGTGACTGTAGGAACTGCAAATAATCCATCCGGAACTCCTGCTCCGGCTTTTACTCCTGAAATGGAAGAAACCACACAGGCTTATATTGCTCAATTGAAAGAAATGACCGAAATGCTTTCGCACTTCACCGCACAAGCAGAGTCGTTGTCGCATGATGCCGAGCAAATGAGTGCACTGAACCGTAATCTTGCAGGTATCAATGCCATTTATGAAATACAGCTTCGCAGTGCCAGCACTCAGATTAATACTATTGATCAGGTACATGAGCAGACCCGTAAGATGGCTCGTCAGATTGAAGAACTAAATGCAGTCTATGCACGTATGTTGCAGGCTGTACAAGTTAAGTGATAAGGTGATAAGTTGTCCCCTTCGTCACGCTACCAAATTGTAATTTGTAATACGTAATTTGTAATTTATAAAAATGCATACTAATCCGGATTCTCCGCGTCAGAAGATGATAAACCTGATGTATATCGTCTTGATGGCGATGTTGGCACTCAATGTTTCGTCGGATGTGCTGAATGGTTTTTCATTGGTAGATGAAAGCCTTTCCCGTACAACGGCGAACTCGACTGTGCAAAACCAATCATTATATGATGGGCTTGCCGGTGCCAATAAACGTAATCCGGAGAAAGTGGGACCTTGGTTTGAGAAAGCGCTACATGTGAAGAATATGTCTGATTCGCTCTATGCTTACGTCAATGAATTGAAATTGCGTATCGTGAAGGAAGCGGATGGGAAAAACGGTGATATTGCCAATATATCCAATAGAGAAGATTTGGAAGCAGCTTCTTTCGTAATGCTTGCTCCCGGTAGAGGGCAAGGAAAAGAACTGTTTAATCGAATTAATCAATATAGGAATGAAATACTGGCTTTTGTTACTGATCCGGTGCAGCAGAAGATTATCCGTGATAACCTGAGTACTGAAGTTCCACGTAAAGCATCGACAGCAGGAAAAAACTGGCAGGAGTATATATTTGAAAATACTCCGGTAGTTGCTGCTGTCACTCTATTAACCAAATTGCAAAGTGATGTACGTTATGCCGAAGGTGAAGTATTGCACTTGTTGACACAGAATACCGATGTACAGGATGTGCGCGTAAACCAACTTCAGGCTTATGTGATTCCTACCTCTCAGAATGTGGTGCGTGGAGGGACGTATAGTGCGCGGGTTATTCTGGCCGCTGTAGATTCTACACAACGCCCGTCCATCTATATAGCCGAAAAGAAACAGCCGGATAATGCCGAAGGTTGGTTCGAAACTGTTTGTAATCGTACAGGGGAATTTTCTTTAGATGGTTATCTGGAATTGGCACAGGGCAATGGAGAAGTGCTTCGCAGAGAGTTTTCCCAAAAATATACGGTAGTGGAGCCTACTGCTACGGTATCTGCTACTATGATGAATGTGCTTTATGCCGGATATGATAATCCTATCAGCATCTCCGTTCCCGGGGTACCGGCAGGGCAGGTGCAGGCAAGTATTGTAAGTGGGAATGGTACATTGACCCGCACCGGTAGCGGATATATTGCTCGTCCTACAGCTATAGGCAAGGATGTGGTGATTCGCGTGACGGCATCTGTGGGTGGACGTACGCAATCAATGGGAGATTACACTTACCGTGTACGCCAATTGCCTGATCCGTCACCCTTTATTGAGTATACGGAAGATGGAACGCCGAAGCGTTATCGTGGTGGCCGTGGACTATCCAAGGCTATCCTGATGAATACTCCCGGTATTGTTGCTGCCATTGACGATGGGCTGCTGAATATTAATTTCCGGGTATTGGGCTTTGAGACTGTTTTCTTTGATAATATGGGGAATGCCGTGCTGGAAGTGTCTTCAGGAGCTTCGTTCTCTACACGTCAAAAAGATATGTTCCGTCGCTTGTCACGGGGTAAACGTTTCTATATTTCCCGGGTACGTGCGGTGGGGCCGGATGGGGTAGAACGTCTACTGCCTACTACGTTGGAAGTAATTGTGAATTGAAATTAGAAATCGACTATAAAAGGTATAAGACTATGAAACTTTCCTTGAAACTCATAATAGCTGTCACTCTGTGTGTATCGAACCTCTCAGTAGGGTGGGCACAAAGGCAATATCCCGGTTCGCCCGGATTACCAGACGATGTGGTGTGGATGCGTGAAATTTACCGTACGCTGGATTTGACAAAGGATACCAATGGTGCGTTGTACTATCCGGTGGAACCGCAGGGGAATAAAATGAATCTGTTCACAACGATGTTCCGTTTGCTGGCACAGAAGAAAATACCGGCTTACGAGTATCAACTGGATGGCACGGAACGTTTTCAGAAAGATGCTGAGGTGACTTTTCGTGATGTGTTGGATCGTTTCCAGATCTATTATGAATTGAAGAAGGTGGCAAATCGTCGTGATAGCGTTGTGTCTATCAGTAACAGTGACATACCTTCGGCAGATGTATTAAGCTATTTCATAAAAGAAGTCTGGTATTTTGATCAGCGTACTTCTACCTATGGTTCGGTGATAACGGCCATTTGTCCGGTATTGCATCGGTCGGAGGAGTTCAGTTCGGAAAAGACCAAATTCCCTATGTTCTGGGTAAACTATCAAGATTTGGTTCCTCATTTAATGCAGTCTAAGATATCTGTTAGCAATTATAACAATGCGGCAAACAGTACTTGGGATGACTTCTTTGCAGCGCGTTTATATAAAGGTGATATTTATAAAACTACGAATTTGCAAAACCGTACCTTATCGCAATACTGTCCCACGGATAGTGCTATGGTGAAAGAGCAGAAAAGGATTGAAAAGGAACTGGCAGATTTTGAGAATTCATTGTACGGTAAAGATCTCGTAGAGGAGACAGATTCGGTTTCTGCAGCTTCGGGGACAAAAATTGTAAAGGTGAATTCCAAAAAGAAAGGACGTGACAATACTGTTACGGTTAGAAGTAAATCTTCTTCCTCTTCTAAGGCTAAATCTTCTTCTGGTAAGTCTCAGTCGGTATCTAAGCGTGAGGCAGCAGCTCCAAAGGCGTCAGTGCGACGACAACGGCGTTGAACAAAAATGAATCTATTTTGTTCTTTTTAAGAATTAATCCATATATTTGTCCCGATAATTTAAATAAAAAGAATTATGAAGAAGATTTTTAGTGCTTTCATTATAGCTGTATGCTGTATGTTTATGGCTATGCCTGCCCAGGCACAGCTCCTTAAATGGGGTGTAAAAGGTGGTGTGAATTTGACAAAGATAGACTGGGATGGAGGATTCAAAGGAAATAAGGATAACTCGACTGGTTTCTTTATTGGTCCGATGGCTGAAATCACAATTCCTATTGTAGGTCTGGGTGTTGATGGTGCTTTGTTATTCTCGCAGAGAGGTAAAGGTGACGTAAAACAAACCGGAGTGGAAGTTCCCGTTAATCTGAAATATACGATTGGATTGGGTAGCTTACTGGGTATTTATTTTGCTGCCGGTCCTGATTTCTTTTTTGATTTCGACAAGAAAGATAACGTTGACCGGAAGAAAACTCAGGTAGGACTTAACTTGGGAGCCGGTGTGAAGCTGATTAAGCATTTACAGGTGGGTGTGAACTATCAGTTCCCGATGGGCGATAGTTTTACCTGGAAAGAAGCGAGTAAGGCTGTCGGTGCAAAGAATAAGACTTGGCAAGTATCTGTCGCTTATCTTTTCTAAGAAGAGAAATATTTATCATATAAATAGCGTTGCTGATTTTGATTGGCAACGCTATTTTTTTGTCGTATCTTTGTCGCCGCGATGAAGAAATTTGTAGATGTCATATTGCCTTTGCCTTTGCCCCGTTGCTTCACCTATTCGCTGCCTGAAGAATGGGCGGATGAGGTACAGATGGGCTGCCGGGTAGTAGTTCCGTTCGGACGAAAGAAATACTATACAGCAATAGTGCGTAATGTGCATTATTGTGAACCGACGGATTATGAGGTAAAAGAAGTCTCTACATTACTGGATGCCCGCCCGATTCTATTGCCGGAACAATTCAAGTTCTGGGAGTGGCTGGCTGATTACTATCTCTGTACACAAGGGGATGTTTATAAAGCTGCTTTGCCTTCCGGCTTGAAACTGGAAAGTGAGACGATGGTAGAATACAATCCGGATTTCGAATCAGAGGTCCGTCTGCCGGAACGGGAACAGAAAATATTGGATTTACTTTCTGCAGAACCCGAACAGTGTGTCACCAAGTTGGAAAAAGACAGTGGATTCAAGAATATACTTCCTGTTATCAAATCTTTGTTGGATAAGGAGGCTATCTTTGTGAAAGAAGAACTGCGCCGGACTTATAAACCCAAGACTGAAACGCGCGTAAGGCTGACAGACGAGATGCGGAATGAAAAACGTCTGCAGGAACTCTTTGATGAACTGGCACGTGCTCCAAAGCAACTGGATTTACTGATGAAATACATTGAACTCTCCGGCATTCTGGGAGGAGACGGTCTGAAGAGTTTCCCTAAAGAAGTCACGAAGAAAGAGCTTTTGTTGCGGGCATCTGCTTCGCCGGCAGTGTTTAATGGTTTGGTAGATAAGCATATCTTTGAAGTCTATCAACAGGAAATAGGACGACTGCACGCTGTTGTGCGCGATACTCTTCCCATCAATCCGTTGAATGAACATCAACAGGCGGCACACGATGAGATTGTGCAATGCTTTCAATCCAAAAATGTATGCTTGCTGCATGGTGTGACTGCCAGTGGAAAAACAGAAATCTATATACACTTGATTGAAGAAGCCATCCGGCAAGGAAAACAGGTATTGTATCTTTTGCCGGAAATAGCTCTTACCACTCAGATAACAGAGCGTCTGCAGCGGGTGTTTGGAGATCGTTTGGGAATTTATCATTCTAAGTTTCCCGATGCAGAACGCGTAGAGATCTGGCAAAAGCAACTGACGGAAAAAGGATATGATATTATTCTGGGAGTCCGTTCCTCTGTTTTCTTGCCTTTCCGCAATCTGGGGTTGGTGATTGTGGATGAGGAACATGAGAATACCTATAAACAACAAGACCCTGCTCCCCGCTATCATGCCCGGAATGCAGCGATTATACTGGCATCTATGTATGGCGCCAAGACTTTGCTGGGTACGGCAACCCCTTCTATTGAGACGTGGCATAATGCCTCTTCCGGAAAGTATGGACTGGTGGAGCTGAAAGAGCGGTATAAAGAAATACAGTTGCCGGAGATTATCCCGGTGGACATATACGAATTGCATCGCAAAAAACGTATGAACGGACCGTTTTCTCCATTGCTACTTCAATATATTCATGAAACTCTGGCTCAAAAAGAACAGGTTATCTTGTTCCAGAACCGGCGTGGCTTTGCCCCGATGATTGAATGTAATACATGTGGATGGGTGCCGAAGTGCAAGAACTGCGATGTGAGCCTGACGTTTCATAAAGGATTGAATCAGTTGACTTGCCATTATTGCGGTTATACATATCAGCTGCCCCGTGCATGCCCTGCTTGTGAAGGGACCGACTTGCGAAATCGAGGGTTTGGAACAGAGAAGATAGAAGATGATATCAAAGCTTTGTTTCCGGAAGCTACTGTTGCACGCATGGATCTGGATACTACCCGTACCCGTTCAGCTTACGAACGTATCATTGCAGATTTCGAACAAGGGAAAACTGATATATTGATAGGCACGCAAATGGTTTCTAAAGGATTGGACTTTGACCATGTCAGCGTGGTAGGTATCCTGAATGCAGATACCATGTTGAATTATCCGGATTTCCGTTCGTACGAACGTGCTTTCCAACTGATGGCGCAGGTTTCCGGACGTGCCGGACGAAAGAATAAGCGGGGACGTGTTATTTTGCAGACGAAGAGTATCGATCACCCTATTATAGAGCAGGTCATTCACAATGACTTTGAACAAATGGTAGCCGGACAACTTGCTGAGCGACAGATATTTCACTATCCACCATATTACCGCTTGGTATATGTTTATCTGAAAAACCGCAACGAGCAACTGCTTGACTTGATGGCACAGACCATGTCAGGCAAGTTGCGTGCAGTCTTTGGTAACCGTGTGCTGGGACCGGATAAGCCGCCTGTTGCCCGGATACAAACCTTATTTATCCGGAAGATTATTGTCAAGATAGAGTATAATGCTCCGATGACTCGCGCCCGTGAACTGCTGGTGCAGGTTCAGAAAGAGATGGTGTCGGAGGATCGTTTTAAATCTTTGATCGTCTATTACGATGTAGATCCGATGTAGGGGCTACTCTTTGGTTCCCTGCAAAATACCGGAATCTGTATCCATATTCTGAATTCTCTTATTGGTACTTTTGTATTGTCGTCCGAAGTTCAGGTTGAAGTTAAGTTTGACAACGATGGTATTTGACATGTTCGTACTGTGTATATCCGATTTTACAGGATTCAGTGCAGACCAGTTCTCATTCTCTGAGCGGTAAGTTTTCATAAATGGATTGTGTATTCCTGCCATAATAGACCATGCCGGCTGCTTATAACCTATCATAAGTGTATGCATCAGATCGCCTTTCAACAATTGTTCACCGTATACATACCGGTTGGGTGGAGTGATAGTCATAAAGCTCAGAAGCCAGTTTTTATAGGAAGCATCCAGGTTAATACGCAATTCTTTCAAGGTATAGGTGTGCAGGTAATTGTTTCCTGTACTTATATACCGGTTAATTCCCGGTGTAACAGAAAGGCTGATATGATCTTTCCAGAGCTTTATCTTGAATGTGATTTCCGCTGCCAGATGTTGGAAGGACTTCTGGTTTTCATAAGTGCGGATGAACATGCCTTCTTCATAAATCACAGATTCCATGATGGGATTCTTCTCGTATGCATAGCTCACCAGTGCATCAATGCTGCAAATCCCTGTACTGAATACTGCATTAAAATCCTGAATCGTACTGCGGAATGATTTTAAGTCCGGGTTGCCCCTACGCGTTTGTAGGATGTCGATTCTTTGTTCCACATCATTTAGATAGGCTATGGAAGGGGCATTGTTTTTCAGATTGATATGATAGCGGAAATGCAGATTATCCACAGGATTATAAGATACTAAGAGAGAAGGTTGGAGGTCATATCTTTCACTATGGTTATCTCTCTGGCTATAGTAGAAACGGTTGAATGATAGATTTGCCATGTATCCCCAATTCTGAATTTTACCTTTATACTCGGCATAAGCATAACTTTCCGCTTGTTTAAGAAGGACGTCCATCACATCTTCTCCTTCATATCGGTTGTCTGTATAAGATTGCATATGTCTGAGGCCTCCCGTTAGTGCTCCTTGCCCTAATTTTTTCTCATAAATACCTTCGGCTATCAGCGAATACTTCTTTCCGGCAATATCGGAATATAACTCTGTATTGGCGATGCCTTCCTGGTTCTCCTGATAAATGCGTGTATTGCTGCTCTTGATATACGTGCCGACAAGATTGAATATGAGTCGCTGGTCATTCTTTAGATTTTGCTGATAGTATAGATCGAGGGATGGCAAGTGGTTCCGTTCTTTGGTGTGGTCGTAGATGGATACCGGAATGTCTGAATCAGACGTATAGAGCTTACTCTTTCGGTCTTCATATCCGGCAGGATTATCTTGCAGGGTATATCTGAATTGTGCATTAAAGAGATATTTTCCTTTCTCCTGTAGGCTGTAGTTCAGGCTGGAAGTTAACAACTTCTTATTGAACAGCGTTGGTTCTCCGGTTTCCAGGCGATGAAGTTCCTTGTCGGGGAAGATGAAGCGTTCGTCATACTCACGTGTCCAGTCTCCTTTGCGTTGTATATACCGCACGTTGGCTGAGATTTCAGACTTTCCGTAGTTATATCTTCCGGAAATCATATCGTCAATAGAAGTACGGTTGCTGCTGAGGCTGTGGATGGCACCGCCGCTGATGCTACCCCCTGTCTTTTTATTTTTGGTTATATAATCTATCACGGCGGCAGCGTTTCCGTAGCGTGCTCCCGGAGTATCGTGATATTCTATGCGAAGAATATCTTCGGGACTGAGAGAGGATATCTCTGTATAAGTAACCTGAACACCGTTAATCCGTAATTGTACTTCTCCGTTGCCGGAAGTGGTTATTTCGCCCGACATAATGTCAACTGTGACTCGGGGAAGTTGTAATTTGCCTAATAAGTCTATGCCACTGGACGACATTTTTAGTTGATTCTGGGTCGGAAGAATTACTTTCCGGTCACCTTTTTCAATGACAGACCGTGCCTGGATGGTTACTTCATCCAGAGCGATAGCCATGACTCCGGTAGAATCTTTAGCAATGAGTTGGGCATAGGAGGGGCTGGCCATACACAGTAGTATGGTCAAAATTGACACTATTGTTTTCATAAATATTTGTGGGAATAGCTGTTACCCGGTGGGTAAACAGAGAGTTAAAAACTGAGGTTAGTAATTTAGAAGATCGTTATACAGTCCTTTCAGCCGTTTGCGAAGATGAATGACGGCATAATGTTTTCGTGATAATAAAGTGTTGACTGATATTCCGGTGGCACTGGCAACTTCTTTGGCTGACAATCCTTCCATTTCCAATAGTTCGAATGCTTCCCGTTGTTCGGGTGGTAGCTCGGCAAGAGCTGTTTCAAGCTCTTGCCAAACGAGTGACCGCATATATTCTATTTCCGGAGTAGGCGGGGCATCGCTGAACAGCACTTCTGAGAACTCACTCAGTACATTGTCTTCTTTATCATAGCTCGAAACCGGCAGTTCTTCTTCCTGCATTTTCTTGCCTTTATTGATAATGGTATTTCGTGCTACGCGATATAGCCATGCTGTAACCTGCTCGATAGGATTGAAAGTGCTTTCAATGGTTTTCACCAACTGATACAACACGTCTTGCAGAATGTCTTCGGCATCTTCTTTAGTGGAAACCCGCTTGCGGATAAATGCTTTCAAGCGGGGTTGATTTTCTGCAATCAGTTCTTCCAAACTGTTGTCTTTGCCAGTCAGATTATTCATTCTCTTTGGGAGTTTCGCTACCGTTGTCTCTATCAAAGTTTCTTTCATTGAAGAATCCGTCTCTTCCGAAAGGACCGCCAAATCCGAATTTCTTTCTTTTATTAATAAAATCCTTGCGTTCTTCCGGAGACATCTTCTCCCATTTAGCACGGAACGGGTTACCCTCTTTACCACCGGGCATTCCTCTACGACCGGGAAAACCTCCTCTGCCCGGGAATCCTCCAAAGAGAATGCGTGCAAGTACAAACAATGCCAGAGCTTGCCAGAAGTTGATGGCTGCCAGTCCTAAGACTCCGGGTACTACGAAATTCCATAATAGCATGACTATTGCTCCAAATGCCGCAATGGCTAATACCCAAAACAAAGATATAATAAAAAATCTTTTTTTCATGATGTTCTAATTTTTATGATTTACATATTGCTTTGAAAACGTTCTCTGTATATGCTGACAACTGAGAAGAAGAAATATTTTAAGAGAATGCAAAAAAAACTTCTATATTTGCATTTTTAAATAAAAAATGTGCTTATGAAGCCTTGTAGAATACTTTTTGTCTGTTTAGGTAATATTTGCCGTTCTTCCTCTGCGGAAGGTGTGATGAAGCATTTGGTTTCAGAAGCCGGACTGGAAGATCAGTTTGTGATAGACTCTGCCGGTATCTTGTCCTATCATCAGGGGGAATTACCTGATAGTCGGATGCGTGCCCATGCTACTCGTCGCGGTTACGAGCTCACACATCGTTCGCGCCCCGTGCGAACGGAAGATTTCTATAATTTCGATTTGATTATCGGGATGGACGACCGGAATATTGATGACTTGAAAGATCGTGCCCCTTCTCCGGAAGAATGGAAGAAGATACACCGTATGACGGAATACTGTACCCGCTTTACGCATGCCGACCACGTGCCCGATCCATATTATGGTGGAGCCGAAGGGTTTGAGTATGTGCTCGATCTATTGGAGGATGCTTGCGCAGGATTGTTAGAGCGTATTTCGCAAAGCAACTAATACTAATCCTTTTCTTAGTAATAGATAGATGCCGGAGCTGCGGATGTTAATTCGTTCCCTTATGGAGAACATTGCGTCCCCTTATGGAGGAACGCAATGTTCTCTATAGGGGGACGCAATGTTCCTTATGGTGGGACGAATTAACGTTGGTATAGAGAAGCTTTCCGCTATGCCTTATTGATTAATACTGTCGGTTGCATCGATCCCTAAAGATTGTAGCAGGAGCGCCAACTCTTTTGCAGATTTGAGAGGCATCCATCCCAATAAATAACGTTGGTAGCAGAAGTTCTTATCTATCAGTTCTATAAATACCCGTGGCTGTTTGGAAGAGAATATGCAGAAGTTCAACTTGCGTATCTCATTGTAAGGTAATACCCGTTTGGAAAAACGGTTGCTTAAGACCAGACCCTCATGCTCGGTTCGAATGCTATGACACTTATAGAGAAGATAATAGAGAACAATAGGAAAGCATATCACATAGGTAGTCAGAGCAAAATACTTGGCGATATCTTTTACCAAGTATTCGCCTGTAGGCTCTTGTAATAAGACTTTTAGCATTACATATCCTAAGACAAGCAAAACTGCTGTATAGAAAACGTCGAATAGTATATTCCAGATACTCCAATAGCTCTTTTCCGGTACTGTTACTGCCTGTTTTGCTTGTGGAGTATAATTGCTGAAAGGTATCTGTTTATCCAATAAATAATGGAGAACTTCCGTACCAGTTTTGTTTGGACGGAGCATTTTTGTTTTTCCGGACCGCAATTGCAAGATCAGAATTGAAGGACCTACCCGGAATTTATAATTCTGCATAAAGCAGAAGCTTTGGATAGCTTCCGGATTTATCTTCTTTCTGGAAAAGTACTGCTCAGCTTTGCGCTTTTCCGTTTCATTTTGAGTGTAATCCATAGCGCTTACTTAGTGAAAAATCTGTTTATCTTGATAGAATCTCTTATCTTCATTCAGGCTGCATGTAGCGTCTACACCTGCACTTTGCAGTGTCTCAGCAATGTCATTCAGTGTTCGCCGGGATACCCTGCCTATGTAGTAAAGACGATAGTGATAATCTTTATCCAATATTTCCATCACATGCGTGAAAGCCTGTTCGCGTGCAAAGTCAAAGTTGACTTTAAGTATCTTTTCGTAGGGATACACTATCTCACGCCCTACGCTATATATCCTGAGACTTTTATTGTCTACCTTCAAATAGCAGAAGCGTGTCATCAGCATGTGCATGAAGTAGATACTCATACCGAACGAAATGATGCCCAGAATATATGCCCACCAACTTCCGAATGCAACAGCCTGATATCCCAATATCATGAACGTGATGAAAAGCACAAAGAAATAAAACATATAGAGTGACGGGCGCTGATAGGTAGTCGCCGGAATTTCCGCCGCTGTCCGTTCCCGCGAGATAGAATTATCAAAAGGTATGTTCTGCGAGACCAAATAGCGGATAATAGAAGATGGCTTCTGGAACGGGCGAACATAAAAAGCCTTTTGGCTACCCTGTTTCAGGTGTAATGTCAAGATGCCCGCACCATATTTATCTTTGACCTTCAGATTGCTTTTGCGTGGAACCTCGCGAAAACGCTTCATGAAACTGAAACTCTGGATGTCATGCAGCCGGACGCCTTTGTGTTGCAGAAGGCTGTCGGTACGTTTCTGGTCTTGGGCAGTTGCTTTCATATTTCTTATTTTTTAAGTTCGGGATAGCTGATACGGGTATGGTAAATCGTTTTCAATTTTTCTTTAAAAACTGATTTTACGGTGGCGATATCCTTGAAGGTGATAGGGCATTCTTTGAAGTAACCTTCTTCTACTTGCGAATCAATAATCTTGTCCACCAGGTTATTGATACTATCTTCTGTATATTCGGGCAAACTGCGGGAGGCGGCTTCCACAGCATCTGCCATCATTAAGATAGCTGTCTCACGAGTGAATGGATTCGGGCCCGGGTAAGTGAATAATTCTTCGTTCGGTTCTTCGTCCGGGTGTTCATTTTTCCAGGAAATATAGAAATACTTCGTTTTTCCCCTGCCGTGGTGAGTACTGATAAAGTCTTTTATCACTTTAGGCAAGTTGTTCTTCTCAGCCAGTTTCAGTCCATCCGTCACATGGCTGATGATGACCTGTGCACTTTGTTCATAACTGAGATTTTTGTGCGGATTGACACCTCCCGATTGGTTTTCAGTAAAGAATACCGGATTTTCCATCTTGCCGATGTCATGATATAAAGCGCCGGTACGTACTAACTGGCTCTTTGCCCCAATACGGTTGGCAGCTTCTGCTGCAAGGTTGGCCACTTGCATGGAGTGCTGGAAAGTACCCGGAACTGTTTCGGACAAGCGACGCAGCAACGGACTGTTGATATTGGAAAGTTCTACCAGGGTAACGTTGGAAGTAAATCCGAAAGTCTTCTCCAATAAGAATAAAAGCGGATAAGTAAACAATAGAAGTACTCCATTCACTGTGAAGTAGGTATACATGCTTCCATTCAGTTTCGACAAGTCGTTCTCAGTAATCAACTCAAATGAGAAATAAAGTGCAGCATAAGTAAGTATCACCAGTAGGGCTGTGCGGAAAAGTTGCGAACGCTGTGATAATTCCCGCAGGCTGAATATGGCAACCAGACCGGCGGCCAGTTGCAGGAGTATGAACTCATGCGGATAGCGTAAACAAATGGAGCATATCAGTATAGTGACTACCTGTGTGAGGAATGCCGTACGTGAGTCGAGGAATACACGGATAATGACCGGTAGCATCGCATAGGGAATAATGTAAACATTGTAGATGTTATTTGCTACCATGAGGGCCGTTACCACACTATAAAACATGATCAGTGTAAAGAGTAGGGACAGGCTGCCCTTACGTTCATAATAGTCTTTGCGAAACAAATCGAGATAAAGCATGAAGCACAGAATAAAGATACCGACAAACAGTGTTTGCCCAGTTAGTATCAAGCGTTTCTGTCCCAGTGACTCACTACGCTGAATAGATTCTTTCCGTAGGCTTTCAAGAATATTATAAGTTTCCTGATCTATAATTTCTCCCCGGTCTATGATCTTCTGTCCGCTTACAACTATGCCATTTGCCCAGGCATAATTATCGAGGGTTTCTTTCTTGGCTGTTTCCGTACGCTGTTCATCGTATGACAGATTCGGATACAGATATTCGTTGAGAGAACACTGTCGTAAAATAAAAGGTGAGTAGTGTGCAGTGTCTGCAGTAAGCAGATAGGTATAGGCATCTTTTACGGAAAACAGTTGTTCGGTGCTTCGTTGGTTGGCAAGTTTATCATCAATTACCATAATGGCAGTGGTGCTGTCTTGCCGTAGTTGGTCGAGTCCCTCTGTAGAAAGTATGCCCGCCTTATAAATTTCCGACAATCTTTTTTCCAGATAACGCATGTAGTCGGAAGAGGGAACAATGTCACGCAGATGGCTTTGATAATCTGCTTTCAACTTACTGATAGCAGTCTTCTCTATACTTTTATCTAATTGATAATAAGGCTGGAAAGCAGCAAGAATACTGTCCTGCTCCCGTTTCACAACTGCATCGTCCTTATAGATAGGGAAATCGAATGTAGCCATAAGTTGTCCATATTTCCACGGCTTATCAATATCGAACTGATAATTAAATTTGCCGTCACGCGGCAGGAAGTATACAATAATAGCTACCGTGCCGATAAATATGAGTACTTTATACAGCAAATCTCTATAAGAAAAGCTTTTTTTAGTCTTGGTTTTATTCATATCGGTTGAATTTTTTGCGAAAAGTACAAAAAAAAACATTAGTGTGGAAAAAAAGGTTTAATTTTGCCGTCTAATTATCTCATAAGTAATGCAAAATATGACAGAAAGAAGAGTCAGAGTTCGATTTGCCCCAAGTCCTACAGGGGCGTTGCACATTGGTGGTGTGCGTACAGCATTATACAATTATCTTTTTGCACGCCAACATGGGGGTGATATGATTTTCCGTATCGAAGATACTGATAGTAACCGTTTTGTGCCGGGTGCAGAAGAATATATATTGGAATCTTTCAAATGGTTGGGCATCCCGTTCGATGAGGGAGTCAGCTTTGGTGGAGAGCATGGACCGTACCGCCAGTCCGAACGCCGTGAAATATACAAGAAGTATGTGAAAGTATTATTGGATGCAGGTAAGGCTTATATTGCTTTTGATACTCCCGAGGAGTTGGAGGCAAAGCGTACTGAAATAGCCAATTTCCAATATGATGCTTCTACCCGTATGCAAATGCGTAATTCACTGACACTTTCTAAAGAAGAAGTAGATGCATTGATTGCCGAGGGTAAGCAGTACGTGGTTCGTTTTAAGATAGAACCCAATGAAGACGTGCATGTAAACGACTTGATCCGGGGTGAAGTGATAATTAATTCTTCGATTCTGGATGATAAGGTACTTTATAAATCAGCAGATGAGCTTCCGACCTATCACCTGGCAAATATTGTAGACGACCATTTGATGGAGGTTTCCCATGTGATTCGTGGTGAAGAATGGTTGCCCTCTGCACCGTTGCACGTGTTGTTGTACCGTGCTTTTGGTTGGGAAGATACAATGCCGGCCTTTGCCCACCTGCCTCTGCTGCTGAAGCCGGAAGGTAATGGTAAGTTGAGCAAGCGTGACGGTGACCGTCTTGGTTTTCCCGTATTCCCATTGGAATGGCATGACCCCAAAACAGGTGAAGTGTCTTCCGGATACCGTGAATCGGGTTATCTGCCTGAGGCAGTGATTAATTTCCTGGCTTTGCTGGGTTGGAATCCGGGTAACGATCAGGAACTCATGTCTATGGATGAACTGATAAAACTGTTCGACCTGAGCCATTGCAGTAAATCCGGTGCTAAGTTTGATTATAAGAAAGGAATCTGGTTCAACCATGAATATATATTGTTGAAGCCGGATACGGAAATAGCAGAACTTTTTGTTCCGGTTCTGAAAGAACAGGGCGTGGAAGCTCCGTTTGAGAAAGTGGTAACTGTAGTAGGCATGATGAAGAATCGCGTAAGCTTTGTGCGCGAACTTTGGGAAGCATCCAGTTTCTTCTTTATAGCTCCGACCGAATATGACGAAAAGACTGTGAAGAAACGCTGGAAAGAAGATTCTGCCCAGTGCATGACTGAATTAATGGAAGTATTGGCAGGTATCGAGGACTTCGGCATCGAAAACCAGGAAAAGATTGTAATGGACTGGATTGCAGAAAAAGGATACCATACCGGAAATATAATGAATGCTTTTCGCCTGACGCTGGTAGGCGAGGGGAAAGGCCCGCATATGTTCGACATCTCTTGGGTGCTGGGCAAAGAAGAGACACTGGCGCGTATGAAACGAGCAATTGAGGTACTAAAATAAAATTGAAACCCAAGCTGAAGAAAGTATGTTTTACGACCTTGCGATAGGTATCTATGACCTTCTGGTGCATCTGGCGGCTCCTTTTAGCCGTAAACCCCGTAAAATGATGAAAGGGCATTGGGTGGTGTATGAACTTCTCAGACAGCAATTGGAAAAGGATGTGCGCTACATCTGGTTTCATGCGGCTTCCTTGGGCGAGTTTGAACAAGGGCGTCCTCTGATAGAGAAAATTCGTGCCAAATATCCTGATTATGGTATATTGCTGACATTCTTCTCTCCTTCCGGATATGAAGTACGTAAGAATTATCGTGGGGCGGATGTGGTATGTTACCTGCCGTTTGATAAACCTCGGAATGTGAAGAAATTCCTGGATATAGCGAATCCTTGCATGGCTTTCTTCATCAAATATGAGTTCTGGAAGAATTATCTGGATGAATTGCATAAACGTCGTATTCCGGTATATAGTGTTTCGTCTATATTCCGTCGCGGACAGGTTTTCTTTAAGTGGTATGGAGGGACTTATCGCCACGTATTACGTAATTTCGATCATTTGTTTGTGCAGAATGAACGTTCTAAACGCTATTTGGGTAAGATCGGTATCAATCGCGTGACGGTAGTTGGTGATACACGCTTCGACAGGGTTTTGCAGATACGTGAGGAGGCCAAGGAATTGCCTTTGGTAAAGCTCTTTAAGAATGATACGATGACTTTTGTTGCCGGTAGTTCCTGGCAACCGGATGAAGATCTGTTTATCGAATATTTCAATAATCACCCGGAAGTAAAACTTATAATAGCTCCGCATGTGATAGATGAAAATCACCTGGTAGAGATAATCCGGAAATTGAAACGTCCGTATGTGCGCTATACTCGTGCGGACGAAAAGAATGTGCTGAAAGCTGATTGTCTGATTATCGATTGTTTCGGTTTACTGTCCTCTATCTATCGATATGGTGAGATAGCCTATGTAGGTGGCGGTTTTGGAGTGGGTATTCATAACACATTAGAAGCGGCTGTCTATGGAATTCCGGTTATATTCGGACCTAAATATCAGAAATTTATGGAAGCCACACAACTGATAGAAGCGAAGGGGGCTTTCTCCATTAAGAATTACGAGGAATTGAAAGAATTGCTCGACCGGATGCTGACAGATGATATATTCTTGCGTGAGACAGGAACGAATGCCGGATATTATGTCACTAGTAACGCTGGAGCTACGGATAAAATATTGAGTATGATTAATTTCTAAGAAATAGATATAAATAGAAAGCGGGCAGATAGATTCCTATCTGCCCGCTTTCTATTTATATCTATCTGTCGTTTTTTTACTCTTTATACCAATTAGAATACATCAGATAGTTATGTGCAATCTTCTGATTCAACTCTTTAGCCTGTGCCGGATCTACTTTTTTGATGAATTTTGCAGGGACACCACCCCAGATGCTTCCCGGTTCGATGACCGTGTTGCTCAAAACCAGTGAGCCGGCAGCAACAATAGCGCCTTCACCCACAATAGCGTGGTCGAGAATGGTAGAACCCATGCCTACCAATGCATAATCTTTAATGGTAGCTCCATGAATGGTGACGTTGTGCCCTACAGAAACGTGATCGCCTATTTCAATGGTTGATTTTTCATATAAGGTGTGCAGCACGCTTCCGTCTTGTATATTGACCCCGTTTCCGATACGGATGGAGTTTACGTCTCCGCGCAGTACGGTGCTGAACCAAATGCTGCAATCACGTCCCATTTTTACATCTCCGATGATGGCTGCATTGTCCGCTAAAAAACAGTTCTCTCCAAATTCAGGAGTGAAACCTCT
This sequence comes from Bacteroides intestinalis, assembly GCF_003464595.1. Lineage (GTDB taxonomy): Bacteria > Bacteroidota > Bacteroidia > Bacteroidales > Bacteroidaceae > Bacteroides > Bacteroides intestinalis_A. Next base: position 78,782 of record NZ_QRZF01000007.1, on the reverse strand, counting down.
GACTGATTTGATTAATGCCATTTTGTATACTGGTTACTATTTAGTGGTTATAATTTACTTGTTGCTTCCTTCAACCATGCCTGTTCTTCTTTGTTCAGGCTTGGCGATAATTTCTCATATACAGTTTGATGATAGCTGTTGAGCCATGCGATTTCTTCGGTAGTGAGCAGTTCTTTAATAATTCCCTTTTTACAGATAGGGCAAAGGGTTACGGTCTCGAATTGTAGATAGTTGCCGAACATTCCTTCTCCGGCAGGAACTACCAGAACTAGATTTTCTGTCCGGATTCCATGACTTCCTGCTTTGTATACGCCCGGTTCGTTGGATGTCAGCATACCCAGTTGCAGGGGTACCGGGTTTTCATTCATTCGGATACTTTGAGGTCCTTCGTGTACATTCAGGAAATGGCCTACACCATGTCCTGTACCATGCAAGAAGTTCATTCCCCGTTGCCATATCGGCATACGTGCCAGTACATCCAGTTGGGCTCCGCGTGTACCAACAGGGAATTTAGCCATTGCCAGTGCGATGTGCCCTTTTAATATTAATGTATAGTCTGTTTTCTCTTCTTCGGTTAGTTTACCTAAGGCGATCGTGCGTGTAATATCTGTGGTTCCGTCCAGATATTGTGCGCCGGAATCTAATAGCAGAAAACCTTCAGGCTTTAGAGAAACATCTGTTTCGGGAGTCGCTTCGTAATGTACGATTGCCCCATGTTCTTTGTACCCTGCAATGGTGTCAAAGCTTTCTCCCCTGTATAAATCTTGTTCGGCACGGAAGTTATGCAGCTTTTTGTCTATACTTATCTCGGTCTCTTTGCCGGTGGGGACTGCCTCTTCCAGCCACTTCAGGAATTTAACCAGAGCTACTCCGTCCCGTTGCATTGCTGCGTGTATTCCGGCTATTTCCTGTTCGTTACGAATTGCTTTCAGCAGAGTAACCGGGGAAGCACCATGAATGATTCTGCAATTGGGGTTGACAGCCGAATACATGGCGTAATTTGTTTTAGCCGGGTTAATGAGCAGGCTATCCACATTTATCCGGTTGAGGTATGTTTCCACTTCTTCATAAGGGTGCAGACTTACTCCTATTTCTTTTAGATAGTCGGTAACCTCAGGGGTAATCTTTTGTGGTTGGATGAAAAAGTGTGTATGTTGTTCTTCAATCAATAGGTAGCTGACAACTACAGGATTGCAATGTACATCACTGCCGCGTAGGTTAAGTGTCCATGCAATTTCGTCCAGAGCCGACAGGAATAATGCTTTGGCATTGCACTTTTTCAACTCTTCCCGGATAATGGAAATTTTTTCTGTGCTGCTTTTTCCTGCATATTTTGTTTCATGGATAAAGGCTGGATCTTCCGGCATTGGCGGTCGGTCAGCCCATAATTGCTCTAACGGATCTGAAATACTTTTCAGCCGTATCCGGTGTTTCTGTAATTTAACTCTCATGTCCTCCACAGCTTCTGCAGAAAACATTTTCCCATCAATACCTACGGTGTCACCGGGAGCTAATTGCATACTTAAAAACGTGGAGATACTGGGTGTTTCAGGAAGCATTTCTTTGTATAACTCTATTTCAGTATCTTCCAACTGTTGGGCAGCTTGGAGGAAATAGCGGGAATCAGTCCATAATCCTGCCTTAGTGGTAGTAACGACAACGGTTCCTGCGGAACCTGTAAAACCAGAAATCCATTCCCGGGATTTCCAGTGAGGAGCAACATATTCACTCAGATGCGGGTCCGTACTCGGAATAATAAAGGCCTGTATGCCCTCTTGACTGAACAAAGCCCGTAAGGCTTGTATCCGATTGTTTATTGTCTGGCTCATATACTATTTATATATAGGTATAACATTCATCCCTCAAAGATACTCACTTTCTTTGAATATCTTTTGCCGGTTACTGTACTTTATCCGTTGATAAGAGGAAACCAATGCCTTTTTTAACGCACAGACCATACCAACGCCGTACCAACACCGTACCAACACTGTGTCAACTCCGTACCAACTCCAAACATATAGACATGGAGCAGATACGGATCAGACACGGATTGGATATGGGACGGGTATTATTCCGGCCAACATCTTTTGCTGATATATGTCCTGTGTGTCTGCTTTTCCTCTGGGGCTGAGAGTTTTCTTGTTGAGATAATCTTTCTTCTTTTTATAGAATTTTTGGCGGAAAGTTTTGTGGATAAAGAAACTATGTGTAATTTTGCCGCTCAATTTAATCGTGAGATTTTTAAACCATTAACATTTTAATAAAAAGAAAATGATTGTAGTACCTGTAAAAGAAGGCGAAAACATTGAGAAAGCGCTGAAGAAATTTAAAAGAAAATTCGAGAAAACTGGTATCGTTAAGGAATTAAGAAGCAGACAGCAGTTTGACAAACCGTCTGTGGTTAACAGACTTAAGAAAGAACGTGCAGTTTACGTACAAAAACTTCAGCAAGTAGAAGATTAATAATTCGTAATTTCCTTTGAATTATTGAATTCTTTTCATACATTCGTTGCATGATTTTTGATGTAGCGATATATGTGGTTGACAGACTCTTTTCTTGACTATCTTCAGTACGAACGGAATTACTCCGAAGAGACTATAAAGTCTTATCGGGAAGATTTGCGTCAGTTTGAAGAGTTTGCGAGAGAAGAAATTGGAGATTCGGCTCCATCGGAAGTAAAGGCTGAACTTGTTCGCGAATGGATTGTTTCCTTAATGGACAGGGGATATACTTCTACTTCAATAAACCGGAAGCTAAGTTCGCTCAGGTCATTTTATAAATTCCTTTTAAGGAAGGGTGAAGTGGCTGTGAATCCATTGCAAAAGATAACGGGACCTAAAAATAAGAAACCGTTACCTGCTTTTCTTCGGGAGAGTGATATGGATAGGTTGTTGGATGAGGTGGATTTCGGTGAAGGCTTTAAAGGGTGTCGTGATCATATGATTATTGAGATGTTTTATGCCACGGGCGTGAGACTTTCAGAATTGATAGGATTGGACAATAAAGATGTAGATTTCTCTTCTTCACTTATCAAAGTGACGGGGAAACGAAATAAACAGCGTTTGATACCTTTTGGCGAAGAGTTGAAAATAGCAATGACGGAGTATGTCGATGTTAGAAATGAAGCAGTTCCGATTCGGACGGATGCATTTTTTGTCCGGGAGAATGGAGAACGTCTTTCTCGCAGTATTGTTGAAAATCTAGTGAAACGAAACCTGTCAAAGGTAGTAACGTTGAAGAAACGTAGTCCTCATGTGTTGAGGCATACTTTTGCTACGACTATGCTGAATCATGATGCAGAACTCGGAGCTATAAAAGAACTTCTCGGTCACGAGAGTTTGGCGACTACGGAGGTTTATACGCATACTACTTTTGAAGAACTTAAAAAAGTGTATAACCTGGCTCATCCTCGAGCCTAAAAGTAAGGAGGTAAGTATGGAAGTAAGAATTCAATCAATTCACTTTGACGCGTCAGAGCAGTTGCAAGTCTTTATTCAGAAGAAAGTTGCAAAGTTGGAGAAGTATTACGATGATATAAAGAAAGTAGAGGTGTCATTAAAGGTAGTTAAACCAGAAACCGCAGAAAATAAAGAAGCCGGCGTAAAGGTGATTGTGCCTAACGGCGATTTTTACGCAAGCAAGATCTGTGATACGTTTGAAGAGGCGATCGATTTGAGTGTCGAAGCCGTAGAAAAACAGTTGGTTAAGTACAAGGAAAAACAACGGAGCAAATAAAATTTCGCTAAAATTTTGCGGAAAAGAAATAAATGCCTAAATTTGCAGCCGTTTCGCTCGCACTAGAACGTAACGGTTGCATTTTTTGAGTAATTGCCTCTTTAGCTCAGCTGGCCAGAGCACGTGATTTGTAATCTCGGGGTCGTTGGTTCGAATCCGACAAGAGGCTCAAAAAAACAATAAGGAAAAAAGAGTTCTTTATTTAACTGTAAGGGCAAATACCAGAGTGGCCAAATGGGGCAGACTGTAAATCTGCTGGCTTACGCCTTCGGTGGTTCGAATCCATCTTTGCCCACACCTCTTTTCTCCTTGCTGTTATAGCTCAGCGGTAGAGCACTTCCTTGGTAAGGAAGAGGTCCCGGGTTCAAGTCCCGGTAACAGCTCATGAATATGTAAATGCTGATTATTAATCAAATAAATAACAAGTAAAGCTATGGCTAAAGAGAAATTCGAACGTAAAAAACCGCACGTAAACATCGGTACAATCGGTCACGTTGACCACGGTAAAACCACGTTAACAGCTGCTATCACTACAGTGTTGGCAAAGAAAGGTCTTTCAGAAGTTAAATCTTTCGATCAGATCGATAATGCTCCTGAAGAAAAGGAAAGAGGTATTACTATCAATACTTCACACGTAGAGTATGAAACTGCTAACCGTCACTATGCTCACGTAGACTGTCCGGGTCACGCCGACTACGTAAAGAACATGGTAACTGGTGCTGCTCAGATGGACGGTGCTATCATCGTAGTTGCTGCTACTGATGGTCCGATGCCTCAGACTCGTGAGCACATCCTGTTGGCTCGTCAGGTAAACGTACCGAAGCTTGTTGTATTTATGAACAAGTGCGATATGGTTGATGACGAAGAAATGTTGGAACTCGTTGAAATGGAAATGCGCGAACTGTTGGCTGCATACGAATTCGACGGTGACAATACTCCTATCATCCGTGGTTCTGCTCTTGGTGCATTGAATGGCGTAGAAAAATGGGAAGATAAAGTTATGGAGCTGATGGATGCTGTTGATACTTGGATTCCGCTGCCTCCGCGTGATGTTGATAAACCGTTCTTGATGCCGGTTGAAGACGTATTCTCTATTACTGGTCGTGGTACTGTTGCTACTGGTCGTATCGAAGCTGGTATCATCCACGTAGGTGATGAAGTTGAAATCCTCGGTCTGGGTGAAGATAAGAAATCTGTTGTAACTGGTGTTGAAATGTTCCGCAAATTGCTGGATCAGGGTGAAGCTGGTGATAACGTAGGTTTGTTGCTTCGTGGTATCGATAAAGAATCTATCAAACGTGGTATGGTTCTTTGTAAACCGGGTCAGATTAAACCTCACTCTAAATTCAAAGCTTCTATCTATGTTTTGAAGAAAGAAGAAGGTGGTCGTCATACTCCGTTCCACAACAAATACCGTCCTCAATTCTATCTGCGTACTATGGACTGTACAGGTGAAATCACTCTTCCGGAAGGAACTGAAATGGTAATGCCTGGTGATAACGTAGAAATCAACGTAGAATTGATCTATCCGGTAGCTCTGAACGTAGGTTTGCGTTTCGCTATCCGCGAAGGTGGTCGTACGGTAGGTTCAGGTCAGATTACTGAAATTCTTGACTAATTACCAAATATCTTAATCAGTTCCCGGTGTATATCGGGAACTGATTATGTTCACACGGGAGTAGCTCAGTTGGTAGAGCACCGGTCTCCAAAACCGGGTGTCGGGAGTTCGAGCCTCTCCTCCCGTGCTAATATTTTTGAAATGAAGAAGATTGTAGCTTATATTAAAGAAACTTACGACGAACTTGTACATAAAGTATCGTGGCCTACGTATTCTGAACTTACTAACAGTGCAGTAGTTGTTTTATATGCTTCCCTGCTTATTGCATTGGTAGTATTTGCGATGGACTTCTGTTTCCAGAACGTAATGGAGAAAATTATTTATCCACACTAAAAACGAGGGAAAATGTCTGAGATTGAAAAGAAATGGTACGTCCTGCGTGCTATTAGCGGAAAAGAAGCTAAGGTGAAGGAATACCTTGAAGCTGATATTAAAAACAGCGACCTTGGTGATTATGTATCTCAGGTATTGATTCCTACCGAAAAGGTTTATCAGGTTCGCAATGGAAAGAAAATTGTGAAAGAGAGAAGTTATCTCCCTGGTTACGTTTTGGTGGAGGCAGCTCTGGTTGGTGAGGTAGCTCACCACTTGAGAAATACTCCTAATGTGATTGGATTCTTAGGTGGATCGGATAAACCTGTTCCCCTGAGACAATCGGAAGTGAATCGTATACTTGGTACGGTGGACGAGCTGCAGGATGCTACTGAAGAGCTTAGCATCCCGTATGTAGTCGGTGAAACTGTGAAAGTAAATTACGGCCCGTTCAGTGGATTCAGTGGAATCATTGAAGAAGTGAACACCGAGAAGAAGAAACTCAAGGTTATGGTAAAGATATTCGGACGGAAAACTCCGCTCGAATTAGGCTTTATGCAAGTTGAAAAAGAATAATACAGGTGTTACGCTGTAGTGTTCTTTGATTAATGTTTATATATAAATCAATAAAAAAATGGCTAAAGAAGTTGCTGGACTAATCAAATTACAGATTAAAGGAGGCGCGGCAAATCCATCACCTCCCGTAGGACCTGCTTTGGGTTCAAAGGGTATTAACATCATGGAGTTTTGCAAGCAATTCAACGCCAGAACCCAAGACAAAGCAGGAAAAATTCTTCCTGTGATTATCACTTACTACGCAGATAAGTCTTTCGATTTTGTAATCAAGACTCCTCCCGTTGCTATTCAATTGCTTGAAGTAGCTAAGGTAAAGAGTGGTTCTGCTGAGCCTAACCGTAAGAAAGTTGCCGAGATTACTTGGGAACAGGTTCGTACGATTGCTCAGGACAAATTGGTGGACTTGAACTGTTTCACTGTAGAAGCTGCCATGACAATGGTTGCTGGTACAGCTAGAAGTATGGGTATCGCTGTAAAAGGGGAGTTCCCGGTTAATAACTAATAAACTTCAATTAGAATGGGTAAACTGACAAAAAAACAAAAGTTGGCTGCAGAAAAAATTGAAGCAGGGAAAGCATACTCACTGAAAGAAGCTGCATCTTTGGTAAAGGAAATCACCTATACTAAGTTTGATGCTTCACTGGATATCGACGTGCGTTTGGGCGTTGACCCGCGTAAGGCGAACCAGATGGTGAGAGGTGTTGTATCACTTCCTCACGGTACTGGTAAAGTTGTACGCGTTTTGGTGCTTTGTACACCGGATGCTGAAGCTGCTGCAAAAGAAGCCGGAGCTGACTACGTTGGTCTTGACGAATATATTGAAAAGATCAAAGGTGGATGGACAGATGTGGATGTAATCATCACTATGCCGTCTATCATGGGTAAAATTGGTGCACTCGGTCGTGTGCTCGGTCCTCGTGGATTGATGCCTAACCCGAAGAGTGGTACTGTAACTATGGATGTTGCTAAAGCTGTAAGAGAAGTAAAACAAGGTAAGATCGACTTTAAAGTTGATAAGAGTGGTATTGTTCATACTTCTATCGGTAAAGTTTCATTTGGCGTTGATCAAATTCGTGATAATGCGAAGGAATTCATCTCTACTTTGAATAAATTGAAACCGACTGCAGCCAAGGGTACATATATTAAGAGTATTTATCTTTCTAGCACAATGAGTGCAGGTATCAAGATTGACCCGAAATCAGTAGAAGAAATCTAATAAAACGGAGTAATAATGAGAAAGGAAGATAAAAGTACGATTATTGAGCAGATTGCTGCTACAGTAAAGGAATATAGTCACTTCTATTTGATAGACATCACTGCGATGAACGCTGCTGCTACAAGCGCGTTGAGAAGAGAATGTTTCAAATCAGACATCAAATTGATGCTGATTAAGAATACATTGCTTCACAAAGCATTGGAAAGTCTGGAAGAAGATTATTCTCCGCTTTATGGTTGCTTGAAAGGTACTACAGCTATTATGTTCTGTAATACTGCCAACTTACCTGCTAAGTTGATCAAAGCAAAAGCTAAAGACGGTATTCCCGGACTGAAAGCTGCATATGCAGAAGAAAGCTTCTATGTTGGTGCTGACCAGTTGGATGCTCTCGTTAGTATTAAGAGTAAGAATGAAGTTATTGCCGATATCGTTGCTTTGTTGCAATCACCGGCCAAGAATGTTATTTCTGCTCTCCAATCAGGTGGAAACACCATTCACGGAGTTCTCAAAACTCTTGGTGAACGTACCGAAGCGTAAAAATGGGAAAGGTGTCACGACCTTGGGAGTAACGTCCCGAATAAATTTTTCATAAACAAATTAGTAATTAAATAATTAAAATCATACAAAAATGGCAGATTTGAAAGCTTTTGCAGAACAATTAGTTAACTTGACAGTAAAAGAAGTTAATGAACTTGCAACTATCCTTAAAGAAGAATATGGTATTGAACCTGCTGCTGCAGCTGTAGCTGTTGCTGCTGGTCCTGCAGCTGGTGGTGCTGCTGCCGCTGAAGAAAAGACTTCTTTTGATGTAGTATTGAAGAGCGCTGGTGCAGCTAAACTTCAGGTTGTTAAGGCCGTGAAGGAAGCTTGTGGTCTTGGCTTGAAGGAAGCTAAGGACATGGTAGACGGTGCTCCTAGCGTAGTTAAAGAAGGTTTGGCTAAAGACGAAGCAGAATCATTGAAGAAAACATTGGAAGAAGCTGGAGCTGAAGTTGAACTTAAATAACATTAGCCTGTAAATCAGGTAATTCGGTTAAGAACCCTTCTGAAGAGGGTTCTTAACCTTTTTGTGTATATATTTAAAATTAAGTTCTACAAATCCATTAACAGATGTCTTCAAATACTGTAAACCAAAGAATTAATTTTGCTTCGACTAAAAATCCACTTGAATATCCGGATTTTTTGGAAGTACAATTGAAGTCATTCAAAGACTTTTTACAACTGGATACCCCACCCGAAAAGCGTAAGAACGAGGGACTGTATAAAGTATTTGCTGAAAACTTCCCCATTGCCGATACAAGAAACAATTTTGTTCTTGAGTTTTTGGACTACTATATTGATCCGCCGCGTTATACTATTGATGATTGTATAGAGCGAGGGCTTACTTATAGTGTGCCTTTGAAAGCAAAATTGAAATTATACTGTACAGATCCCGATCATGAGGATTTTGATACCGTTATTCAGGACGTATTCCTTGGTCCTATTCCTTATATGACGGATAAGGCGACTTTCGTCATCAACGGTGCGGAACGTGTGGTTGTATCTCAGCTTCACCGTTCTCCAGGCGTATTCTTCGGTCAGAGCGTACATGCTAATGGTACCAAACTTTATTCTGCCCGTATCATTCCGTTCAAAGGTTCATGGATTGAGTTTGCTACTGATATTAACAATGTCATGTATGCGTACATTGACCGTAAGAAGAAGTTACCCGTTACTACTTTGCTGAGAGCTATCGGTTTTGAGAATGATAAGGATATTCTTGAAATTTTCAATTTGGCCGAAGACATTAAAGTCAATAAGACAAATCTCAAAAAAGTGCTGGGACGTAAGTTAGCGGCTCGTGTATTGAAAACATGGATTGAGGATTTTGTAGACGAAGATACCGGTGAAGTTGTTTCTATTGAGCGTAATGAGGTTGTTATAGACCGTGAAACAGTTATCGAACCGGAACATGTTGACATTATTTTAGAGTCAGGCGTTCAAAATATTCTTGTTCACAAGGAAGAACCGAATCAATCTGACTACTCTATCATATATAATACGCTTCAGAAAGACCCGAGTAACTCGGAAAAAGAAGCGGTACTGTATATCTATCGTCAGTTGCGCAATGCAGACCCTGCCGATGATGCCAGTGCACGTGAAGTTATCAACAATCTGTTCTTCTCTGAAAAGAGATATGACTTGGGGGATGTAGGTCGTTACAGAATCAACAAGAAGTTGAACCTGACGACTGATATGGACGTGCGCGTCCTGACCAAGGAAGATATCATTGAGATTATCAAGTATCTGATTGAGTTGATTAACTCAAAAGCTGATGTGGATGATATTGACCACTTGAGTAACCGTCGTGTGCGTACTGTAGGTGAGCAATTGTCTAACCAGTTTGCAATTGGTTTGGCTCGTATGTCACGTACGATCCGTGAGCGTATGAATGTGCGCGATAATGAAGTGTTTACTCCGATTGACTTGATTAATGCCAAGACTATTTCTTCCGTGATCAACTCATTCTTCGGAACAAATGCTTTGTCCCAGTTTATGGACCAGACGAATCCGTTGGCTGAAATTACGCATAAACGTCGTATGTCTGCCCTTGGTCCTGGTGGTCTGTCGCGTGAGCGTGCCGGATTTGAGGTACGTGACGTTCACTATACTCACTATGGTCGTCTTTGTCCGATTGAAACACCGGAAGGTCCGAACATTGGTTTGATCTCTTCTTTGTGTGTGTTCGCTAAGATTAATGTGCTTGGTTTCATTGAAACTCCGTATCGTAAGGTTGAAAATGGTAAGGTAGACCTTTCTGATGCAGGTTTGGCATATTTGACTGCGGAAGAAGAAGAAGCTAAGATTATTGCCCAGGGTAATGCCCCGTTGAATGATGATGGCACTTTCATTCGTGATAAAGTAAAGGCCCGCCAAGATGCTGACTATCCGGTTGTAACGCCGGATGAAGTAGAATTGATGGACGTTTCTCCTCAGCAGATTGCTTCTATTGCTGCATCTTTGATTCCTTTCTTGGAACATGATGATGCTAACCGTGCATTGATGGGTTCAAACATGATGCGCCAGGCAGTTCCTTTGTTGAAGAGCGAAGCTCCTATTGTAGGTACAGGTATCGAACGTCAGTTGGTACGCGATTCTCGGACACAGATTACTGCTGAAGGTGATGGTGTGATTGACTTTGTGGATGCCACTACTATCCGTATTTTGTACGATCGTACGGAAGACGAAGAATTTGTAAGTTTCGAACCGGCTTTGAAGGAATATCGTATTCCGAAATGGCGTCGTACGAACCAGAATATGACGATTGACCTTCGCCCTATTTGTGAAATTGGCCAGCGTGTAACGAAAGGCCAGATTCTGACAGAAGGTTATTCTACAGAAAAAGGTGAGTTGGCTTTGGGTAAAAACCTGTTGGTTGCTTACATGCCGTGGAAGGGTTATAACTATGAGGATGCTATCGTGTTGAACGAACGTGTAGTTCGTGAAGATATATTGACCTCAATTCATGTAGAAGAATATTCACTGGAGGTTCGTGAAACGAAACGTGGTATGGAAGAATTGACTTCCGATATTCCGAATGTGAGTGAAGAAGCTACTAAAGATTTGGACGAAAATGGTATCGTACGTGTGGGGGCTCGCATCCAACCGGGTGATATTTTGATTGGTAAGATTACACCGAAAGGTGAGTCTGATCCGTCGCCGGAAGAAAAATTGCTTCGTGCAATATTCGGTGATAAGGCAGGTGATGTAAAAGATGCTTCTTTGAAAGCTTCTCCTTCTTTGAAGGGTGTTGTTATCGACAAGCGTTTGTTCTCACGCGTAATCAAGAGCCGTAGTTCCAAATTGGCAGATAAGGCTTTGTTGCCGAAGATTGATGATGAATTCGATGCAAAAGTTGCTGATTTAAGAGGTGTCTTGATCAGAAAGCTGTTGAAGTTGACAGAAAATTATGTATCGGAGGGTGTGAAAGATTATATGGGCGCTGATATTATTTCAAAAGGTGCCAAATTCTCTCCTTCTGATTTCGGTGATCTGGACTTTACTTCAATTCAGTTGAGTAACTGGACGAATGATGACCGCATCAACGGCATGATTCGTGATTTGGTGATGAACTTCATCAAGAAATATAAGGAACTGGATGCCGAACTGAAACGTAAGAAGTTTGCTATCACTATTGGTGATGAACTTCCTGCTGGTATCATTCAGATGGCGAAAGTGTATATCGCTAAGAAACGTAAGATTGGTGTAGGTGATAAGATGGCTGGTCGTCACGGTAACAAGGGTATTGTTTCCCGTGTTGTCCGTCAGGAAGATATGCCGTTCCTCGCTGATGGTACTCCGGTAGATATTGTATTGAATCCGTTGGGTGTGCCTTCTCGTATGAACATCGGTCAGATATTCGAGGCTGTATTAGGTCGTGCCGGTAAGAATTTGGGTGTTAAGTTTGCAACTCCTATTTTTGATGGTGCTACATTGGATGACTTGAATGAGTGGACTGACAAGGCTGGTTTGCCACGTTATGGTAAGACTAAATTGTATGATGGTGGTACGGGCGAGCCGTTTGACCAGCATGCTACGGTTGGTGTTACCTATATGTTGAAGTTGGGGCACATGGTTGAAGATAAGATGCATGCACGTTCTATCGGTCCGTACTCTCTGATTACTCAACAGCCGTTAGGTGGTAAGGCACAATTCGGTGGTCAGCGTTTCGGAGAAATGGAGGTTTGGGCGCTTGAGGCATTCGGTGCTGCGCACATCTTACAGGAAATTTTGACTATCAAATCTGATGACGTTGTAGGCCGTTCTAAAGCTTATGAAGCAATTGTGAAGGGTGAACCGATGCCGCAACCTGGTATTCCTGAATCACTCAATGTATTGTTGCATGAGTTGAGAGGTCTGGGCCTTAGCATCAATCTGGAATAAATCTATAATTAATAGTTGGGAGTGATAATCTATTTGCTCTCAACTATTAATTCTCAATATTCAATTGTCAATTTTCAATTATATATAATAAAGTATGGCTTTTAGAAAAGATAACAAGATAAAGAGTAATTTCTCGAAGATCTCTATTGGTTTGGCTTCTCCGGAAGAAATCCTTGAGAATTCGAGTGGTGAAGTTTTAAAGCCTGAAACTATCAACTATCGTACGTATAAGCCTGAACGTGACGGTTTGTTCTGTGAGCGCATTTTTGGTCCTATCAAGGATTATGAATGCCATTGCGGTAAGTACAAACGTATCCGTTACAAAGGTATTGTCTGCGACCGTTGTGGTGTGGAAGTGACAGAGAAAAAAGTACGTCGTGAGCGTATGGGACACATTCAGTTGGTTGTGCCGGTAGCTCATATCTGGTATTTCCGCTCACTTCCTAACAAGATTGGTTATTTGTTGGGTCTTCCTACAAAGAAACTTGATTCTATTATTTATTATGAGCGTTATGTGGTAATCCAGGCTGGTGTGATGTCAGGTGAGATTGCTGAATATGATTTGCTCTCGGAAGAAGAATATCTGGATTTGATGGAGAAGTTGCCGAAAGACAATCAATTCTTGGAAGATTCAGATCCTAATAAATTCATAGCTAAGATGGGTGCTGAAGCCATTTATGACTTGCTGGCCCGTCTGGATTTGGATGCATTGTCTTATGAATTGCGTCACCGTGCTGGTAACGACGCTTCTCAACAACGTAAGAATGAGGCTTTGAAGCGTCTTCAGGTTGTTGAATCATTCCGTGTATCTCGTGGACGTAATAAGCCGGAATGGATGATCGTACGTATTGTACCGGTTATCCCACCCGAACTTCGTCCGTTGGTTCCGTTGGATGGTGGTCGTTTCGCTACTTCTGACTTAAATGACCTTTATCGTCGTGTAATTATTCGTAATAATCGTCTGAAGAGACTCATTGAGATCAAAGCTCCTGAAGTAATTTTGCGTAATGAAAAACGTATGTTGCAGGAAGCTGTTGATTCTTTGTTCGATAACTCACGTAAATCCAGTGCAGTAAAAACGGATGCTAACCGTCCTTTGAAATCTCTTTCTGATAGTTTGAAAGGTAAGCAAGGTCGTTTCCGTCAGAACCTGTTGGGTAAGCGTGTTGACTATTCTGCACGTTCGGTAATCGTTGTAGGTCCGGAATTAAGAATGGGTGAATGCGGTATTCCTAAATTGATGGCAGCTGAACTGTACAAACCGTTCATTATACGTAAGTTGATTGAACGTGGTATTGTGAAGACCGTGAAGAGTGCCAAGAAGATTGTGGATCGTAAAGAAGCTGTTATCTGGGATATTTTGGAACATGTAATGAAAGGTCATCCGGTACTGTTGAACCGTGCACCGACATTGCACCGTTTGGGTATTCAGGCATTCCAGCCTAAGATGATTGAAGGAAAAGCTATTCAGTTGCACCCGTTGGCATGTACGGCTTTCAATGCCGACTTTGACGGTGACCAGATGGCTGTTCACTTGCCGTTGAGCAATGAAGCTGTTTTGGAGGCTCAGATGTTGATGCTTCAATCTCATAATATTTTGAACCCGGCGAATGGTGCTCCTATTACTGTACCTTCTCAAGATATGGTGCTTGGTTTGTACTACATTACTAAATTACGTAAGGGTGCAAAAGGCGAAGGCTTGATATTCTATGGTCCGGAAGAAGCTTTGATTGCTTACAATGAGGGTAAAGTTGATATTCATGCTCCGATCAGCGTTGTTGTGAAGGATGTGGACGAGAATGGAAATGTTGTTGACGTAATGATGCATGACACTTCTGTAGGTCGTGTTATTGTTAATGAAATTGTTCCCCCTGAAGCTGGTTATATCAATACCATTATTTCTAAGAAATCACTTCGTGATATTATTAGTGATGTAATTAAGGTATGTGGTGTGGCTAAAGCTGCCGACTTCCTCGATGGTATCAAGAATTTAGGTTATCAAATGGCCTTTAAGGGTGGTTTGTCATTCAACTTGGGTGATATTATCATTCCGGAACAAAAAGAGGCATTGGTACAGAAAGGATATGATGAAGTTGAGCAGGTTATCAACAACTATAACATGGGTTTCATTACCAATAATGAACGTTACAACCAGGTGATCGATATTTGGACACATGTTAATTCTGAGTTGTCTAATATATTGATGAAGACCATTTCGAGTGATGACCAAGGATTCAATGCTGTATATATGATGTTGGATTCCGGTGCCCGTGGTTCTAAAGAACAGATTCGTCAGTTGTCCGGTATGCGTGGTTTGATGGCAAAACCGCAGAAGGCAGGTGCAGAGGGTGGTCAGATTATTGAAAACCCGATTCTTTCAAACTTTAAGGAAGGTCTTTCGGTGTTGGAGTACTTCATCTCTACCCACGGTGCTCGTAAAGGTTTGGCGGATACGGCGTTGAAAACGGCTGATGCCGGATATTTGACTCGTCGTTTGGTTGACGTATCTCATGATGTGATTATTAATGAAGAAGACTGCGGTACGCTCCGTGGATTGGTTTGTACAGACTTGAAGAATAATGATGAAATCATTGCTACATTGTATGAGCGTATCCTTGGTCGTGTATCTGTACATGATATTGTTCATCCTACAACAGGTGAATTGCTGGTTGCAGGTGGTGAAGAAATAACCGAAGAAGTTGCTAAGAAGATTCAGGATTCTCCGATTGAAAGTGTTGAAATACGTTCTGTATTGACTTGCGAATCGAAGAAGGGTGTTTGTGCAAAATGTTATGGACGTAATCTTGCAACGAGCCAGATGGTTCAGAGAGGTGAGGCTGTTGGTGTAATTGCTGCACAGTCTATCGGTGAGCCGGGTACACAGTTGACGTTGCGTACTTTCCACGCCGGTGGTACGGCTGCCAATATTGCAGCCAATGCAAGTATCACGGCCAAGAATCCGGCACGTCTGGAATTTGAAGAACTTCGTACTGTAGATGTTGTAGATGAAGCTGGTGAACCGGCGAAGGTGGTAGTAGGTCGTTTGGCTGAAGTACGCTTTGTGGATGTGAATACTGGTATTGTTCTTTCTACTCATAATGTACCTTATGGTTCTACTCTTTATGCAGCTGATGGTGAGGTCGTAGAAAAAGGTAAGATGATTGCCCGTTGGGATCCGTTCAACGCTGTTATTATAACGGAAGCTACAGGTAGGATTGAGTTTGAAGGTGTTATCGAGAATGTCACCTATAAGGTGGAATCTGATGAATCTACCGGTCTGCGCGAAATTATCATCATTGAGTCTAAGGATAAGACGAAAGTTCCGACAGCTCACATTATGACAGAAGATGGTGACTTGATTCGTACATATAACCTCCCTGTGGGTGGTCACGTTGTTGTCGAAAACAAGCAAAAGGTAAAAGCCGGTGAAGTTATCGTGAAAATACCTCGTGCAGTTGGTAAGGCTGGTGATATCACGGGTGGTCTTCCACGTGTAACAGAGTTGTTTGAGGCTCGTAATCCGTCTAATCCTGCTGTTGTTTCTGAAATCGATGGTGAGGTTACAATGGGTAAGGTTAAACGTGGTAATCGTGAAATCGTGGTAACTTCTAAGACTGGTGAAGTTAAGAAGTATCTGGTGCCGTTGTCAAAACAGATTCTGGTACAGGAGAACGACTATGTACGCGCTGGAACTCCATTGTCTGACGGTGCTACAACTCCTGCTGATATTCTGGCTATTAAAGGCCCTACGGCTGTACAGGAATATATCGTAAATGAGGTACAGGATGTATATCGTCTGCAGGGTGTGAAGATTAATGATAAGCACTTTGAAATTATAGTTCGCCAGATGATGCGTAAAGTTGAAATCGATGAACCGGGCGATACTCGCTTCCTGGAACAACAGGTAGTGGATAAGTTGGAGTTCATGGAAGAAAACGATCGTATCTGGGGTAAGAAGGTTGTTGTTGATGCTGGTGATTCTCAGAATTTGCAGCCGGGGCAGATTGTTACTGCTCGCAAATTGCGCGATGAAAACAGTATGCTGAAACGTCGTGACTTGAAACCTGTTGAAGTGCGTGATGCTGTTCCTGCAACTTCTACTCAGATTCTTCAGGGTATAACTCGCGCAGCTCTGCAAACTTCAAGCTTCATGTCAGCTGCTTCATTCCAGGAAACTACCAAGGTCTTGAACGAAGCTGCTATCAACGGTAAGATTGATAAGTTGGAAGGTATGAAAGAGAACGTTATTTGCGGTCACTTGATTCCTGCCGGTACGGGTCAGCGTGAATTTGAAAAGATAATTGTTGGCTCCAAAGAGGAATATGACCGTATCCTTGCAAACAAGAAAACGGTTCTTGATTATAACTCAATGGATGTTGAAGAATAAGATGTAATAAATACAGTCAATTGATTATTAAATAGGAAAGAGGAGATATCTTTAAAAGGATGTCTCCTCTTTTGTTTTGGAATAAAATATTATTCTTACCTTTGAATATTTAAATTCTAAACGTAAAGCGAAAATGGAAAATCAGGAAATGAATAATCAATTACAAATTGAACTAAAAGAAGATATTGCACAGGGGACGTATGCAAATTTAGCTGTGATTACACACTCCAGCTCTGAGTTTATTGTTGATTTTGTACGCGTGATGCCGGGAATGCCCAAAGCTGGGGTAAAATCACGTATTGTGCTGGCACCGGAGCACGCTAAGAGACTATTGCGTGCTTTGGAAGAAAATATCGGTAAATATGAACGTACATTTGGTGCTATCAGGTTGTTGGATGAACAATCAATTCCGCCTATGACGAATGTCAAAGGGGAAGCTTAAAATTAAAAAAAAACTTGTAGTGCATTGATTATTCAAATATTATTCGTATTTTTGCAGCCCAAAAGTGTATAGCTACGAAATTAATATAACAATAATATATAATTAAAAACAATTAAAATGCCTACAATTCAGCAATTAGTAAGAAAAGGACGCGAGGTGTTGGTGGAGAAAAGTAAATCACCGGCTCTCGATTCATGTCCTCAAAGACGTGGCGTTTGCGTGAGAGTGTATACAACCACTCCGAAAAAACCGAATTCTGCAATGCGTAAAGTTGCACGTGTACGTTTGACCAATGGTAAAGAGGTGAACTCTTACATTCCGGGAGAAGGACACAACTTGCAGGAGCACTCTATTGTATTAGTTCGTGGTGGTCGTGTTAAGGACCTTCCGGGTGTACGTTATCACATTGTTCGTGGTACATTGGATACTGCAGGTGTTGCAGGTCGTACTCAGAGACGTTCTAAATACGGAACTAAGCGTCCGAAACCGGGACAGCAAGCTGCACCGGCTAAGAAAAAATAATAGAATAGCCCTACACTGTAAACAGTTAAATTAAAAGTAATAACTTACGTTTTAGTTTATTGGAAATGCTAAAGGTTGAGTAAATTCTCCGGAGGGAGAGTTGAAGAAGTCAAGAAGTAAACAACCAAGAACGAAAAACATTATTCTTTCAAACAAATGAGAAAAGCAAAACCCAAAAAACGCGTTATCCTGCCGGATCCCGTGTTTAATGATCAAAAGGTTTCAAAATTCGTAAACCATCTGATGTATGACGGAAAGAAGAATACCTCTTATGAAATCTTCTACGCCGCTTTGGAAACAGTAAAAGCAAAACTTCCTAACGAAGAAAAGTCTGCTCTTGAAATTTGGAAAAAGGCTTTGGATAATGTAACTCCGCAAGTTGAGGTTAAATCTCGTCGTGTGGGTGGTGCTACATTCCAGGTTCCGACAGAAATCCGTCCGGATCGTAAGGAGTCAGTATCAATGAAGAACCTGATTATTTTTGCTCGCAAGCGTGGTGGTAAATCAATGGCTGATAAATTGGCTGCTGAGATCATGGATGCATATAATGAACAAGGTGGTGCTTACAAACGTAAAGAAGATATGCATAGAATGGCTGAAGCTAACCGTGCATTTGCTCATTTTAGATTCTAATACTATAAGAATAACCGATAGATTAAAAACTTAAAGTAAAAGGAATTAAAAAATGGCTAAGCAAGATTTACATTTGACGCGTAATATTGGTATCATGGCTCACATCGATGCCGGAAAAACAACTACCTCTGAACGTATCCTGTTCTATACGGGTTTGACTCACAAAATTGGAGAAGTACATGATGGTGCTGCTACAATGGACTGGATGGCGCAGGAGCAAGAACGTGGTATTACTATCACTTCTGCTGCTACTACAACTCGTTGGAAATATGCAGGTGATACTTATAAAATCAACTTGATTGATACTCCGGGACACGTTGACTTCACTGCTGAAGTAGAGCGTTCTTTGCGTATCTTGGATGGTGCTGTTGCTGCATACTGTGCAGTAGGTGGAGTTGAACCGCAGTCTGAGACTGTATGGCGCCAGGCTGATAAATATAATGTGCCACGTATTGCTTATGTGAATAAGATGGACCGTTCAGGTGCTGACTTCTTTGAGGTTGTGCGCCAGATGAAGGCTGTTTTGGGAGCTAATCCGTGTCCGATAGTTATTCCTATTGGCGCTGAGGAATCTTTTAAAGGTCTGGTGGATCTTATTAAGATGAAAGCTATTTATTGGCATGATGAAACAATGGGCGCTGACTATACAGTGGAAGAAATTCCTGCTAATCTGGTAGACGAAGCTAACGAGTGGAGAGACAAAATGCTCGAAAAAGTGGCGGAGTTTGACGATGCTTTGATGGAGAAATATTTCGATGATCCTTCTACTATTACAGAAGAAGAAGTGTTGAGAGCTCTTCGCAATGCTACAGTGCAGATGGCAGTTGTTCCGATGTTGTGTGGCTCTTCATTTAAGAACAAGGGCGTACAGACTTTACTTGACTATGTTTGTGCATTCTTGCCGTCTCCATTGGATACAGAAAATGTAGTTGGTACAAATCCTGACACAGGGGCTGAAGAAGATCGTAAACCTAGTGATGACGAAAAAACTTCTGCTTTGGCATTTAAGATTGCAACTGACCCTTATGTAGGTCGTTTGACTTTCTTCCGTGTTTATTCGGGTAAAATAGAAGCTGGCTCTTATATTTACAACTCTCGTTCTGGTAAGAAAGAACGTGTATCTCGTTTGTTCCAGATGCACTCAAACAAGCAGAACCCGGTTGAAGTTATTGGTGCTGGTGATATTGGTGCAGGTGTTGGTTTCAAAGATATTCATACAGGTGATACCTTGTGTGATGAAGATGCACCGATTGTATTGGAATCTATGGATTTCCCGGAACCGGTTATTGGTATTGCAGTAGAACCAAAGACTCAGAAAGATATGGACAAACTGTCTAACGGTTTGGCTAAATTGGCTGAAGAAGATCCGACGTTTACTGTGAAAACTGACGAGCAGACTGGTCAGACGGTTATTTCTGGTATGGGTGAGCTTCACTTGGATATTATTATTGACCGTCTGAAACGTGAGTTTAAGGTAGAATGTAACCAAGGTAAACCTCAAGTTAACTACAAGGAAGCTATTACGAAGACAGTTAACTTGCGTGAAGTTTATAAGAAGCAGTCTGGTGGACGTGGTAAATTTGCTGATATCATAGTAAATATCGGCCCGGCTGACGAAGACTTTGTACAGGGAGGTTTGCAGTTTGTAGACGAAGTAAAAGGTGGTAATATTCCTAAGGAATTTATCCCATCTGTACAAAAGGGATTCACGACTGCAATGAAGAATGGTGTATTAGCTGGTTATCCTTTGGATTCACTGAAGGTGACATTGCTTGATGGTTCTTTCCACCCGGTTGACTCTGACCAGTTGTCATTCGAAATCTGTGCTATCCAGGCATATAAGAGTGCTTGTGCTAAAGCAGGTCCTGTACTTATGGAACCTATCATGAAACTGGAAGTTGTAACTCCGGAAGAAAACATGGGTGATGTAATCGGTGACTTGAATAAGCGTCGTGGCCAGGTAGAAGGTATGGAGTCTAGTCGTTCGGGTGCTCGCATTGTGAAGGCTATGGTTCCATTGGCAGAAATGTTTGGATATGTAACAGCATTGCGTACTATCACTTCTGGCCGTGCTACTTCATCAATGGTATATTCTCATCACGCTCAACTTTCTAACTCTATTGCCAAGGCAGTATTGGAGGAAGTAAAGGGACGTGCTGATTTACTCTAAAATACTTAGAATCCGTAGGCTAGCGAATGACTCTTAGCCTACGGAATTTTATCTTATTATAACTTTAATAATTAATCAAACTAATGAGTCAAAAAATTAGAATTAAATTGAAATCTTACGACCACAACTTAGTTGACAAGTCAGCTGAGAAGATTGTAAGAACGGTGAAGGCAACGGGCGCCATCGTTAGCGGTCCGATTCCTCTCCCTACGCACAAGCGTATCTTTACCGTGAACCGTTCGACTTTCGTAAACAAGAAGTCACGTGAGCAGTTTGAACTCTCTTCTTATAAGAGACTGATCGACATCTATAGCTCAACAGCTAAGACTGTAGACGCTCTGATGAAGTTGGAGTTACCGAGTGGTGTGGAAGTAGAAATCAAAGTTTAGTATTTAAATTTTAAGTGAAATGCCAGGATTATTAGGAAAAAAAATCGGAATGACATCCGTTTTCAGTGCCGAGGGTAAGAATGTACCATGCACTGTTATCGAAGCAGGTCCTTGTGTTGTTACTCAAGTTAAGAGTGTCGAAAAAGATGGCTATGCAGCTGTTCAGTTGGGCTTCCAGGATAAAAAGGAGAAGCATACAACTAAACCGTTGATGGGTCACTTTAAGAAGGCTGGAGTAACTCCCAAGAAACACTTGGCTGAGTTCAAAGAATTTGAAACAGAGTTAAATCTGGGTGATACTGTTACCGTAGAATTGTTTAATGACGCAACTTTCGTTGATGTTATCGGAACTTCTAAAGGTAAGGGTTTCCAAGGTGTAGTTAAAAGACATGGTTTTGGTGGTGTAGGTCAAACTACTCACGGTCAGCACAACCGTGCTCGTAAGCCGGGTTCTATCGGTGCTTGTTCATACCCTGCAAAAGTATTCAAAGGAATGCGTATGGGTGGTCAACTTGGCGGCGACAGAGTGACTGTTCAAAACTTACAGGTATTAAAGGTTCTTCCGGATCACAACCTTCTTTTGATTAAGGGGTCTGTTCCCGGTTGCAAAGGTTCAATCGTAATAATTGAGAAATAATGGAAGTTAACGTATATAACATTAAAGGTGAAGACACTGGGAGAAAGATTACGTTAAACGAATCTATCTTCGGAATTGAGCCCAACGACCACGCTATCTATTTGGACGTAAAGCAATTTATGGCTAATCAGCGTCAGGGTACACATAAATCAAAAGAAAGAAGCGAGATTAGTGGTTCTACTCGTAAGATCGGTCGTCAAAAAGGCGGTGGCGGTGCACGTCGTGGTGACATGAACTCACCGGTACTTGTCGGTGGTGCTCGTGTTTTCGGTCCTAAACCGAGAGATTACTACTTCAAGTTGAATAAAAAAGTAAAGACATTAGCTCGTAAGTCAGCTTTGGCGTATAAAGCACAGAACAATGCGGTTGTTATTGTAGAAGACTTCAATTTCGAAGCTCCGAAAACGAAAGATTTTGTTGCAATGACAAAAAACCTTAAAGTTTCTGACAAAAAGCTGCTGGTGATTTTACCGGAAGCAAATAAAAATGTATATTTGTCGGCTCGTAACGTGGAAAGTGCAAATGTACAGACTATCTCAGGATTAAATACTTACAGAGTATTGAATGCTGGGGTTGTTGTGTTTACTGAAAGCGCTCTTTCGGCTATTGACAATATCTTAATGTAAAAAGGAGGCTTAAATAATGGGAATTATTATTAAACCGTTAGTAACAGAGAAAATGACTGCAATTACAGATAAGGCGAACAATCGTTTCGGCTTTATTGTACGTCCTGATGCTAACAAATTGGAAATTAAGAGTGAAGTTGAAGCCTTATATAACGTTACGGTAGTTGATGTAAATACAGTTAAGTATGCCGGTAAAAACAAAAGCCGTTATACAAAAGCAGGTATCATCAATGGTCGTACGAATGCATATAAAAAAGCAATCGTTACGTTGAAAGAAGGAGATACTATTGATTTTTATAGCAATATTTAAAAGAAATGGCAGTACGTAAATTTAAGCCCACAACACCGGGGCAAAGACATAAAATTATTGGTACCTTTGAGGAAATTACTGCGCGGGTACCAGAAAAATCTCTTGTTTTTGGCAAGAAATCTTCAGGTGGTCGTAACAGCGAAGGTAAGATGACTATGCGCTACATTGGTGGTGGTCATAAGAAGATTATTAGAATTGTAGATTTCAAGAGAAATAAGGACGGTGTACCTGCAGTGGTTAAAACAATTGAATATGATCCGAATCGTTCGGCTCGTATAGCTTTGTTGTTTTATGCAGATGGAGAAAAAAGATATATAATTGCTCCCAATGGATTGCAAGTAGGTGCGACTTTAATGTCAGGTGAGAGTGCTGCTCCGGAAATCGGTAATGCACTTCCTCTTCAGAATATTCCGGTTGGTACTGTAATTCATAACATTGAATTACGTCCGGGTCAAGGTGCAGCTTTGGTTCGTTCAGCTGGTAATTTTGCTCAGTTGACTTCAAGAGAAGGTAAATATTGTGTTATCAAATTACCTTCAGGTGAAGTTAGACAAATACTTAGCACTTGTAAAGCTACTATCGGTAGTGTTGGTAACTCAGATCATGGATTGGAAAGTTCAGGTAAAGCTGGACGCTCTCGTTGGATGGGCCGTCGCCCGCGTAACCGTGGTGTTGTAATGAACCCGGTTGATCACCCGATGGGTGGTGGTGAAGGACGTGCTTCAGGAGGACACCCAAGATCTCGTAAGGGATTGTATGCTAAGGGACTTAAGACAAGAGCTCCGAAGAAACAATCGTCTAAGTATATTATTGAGAGAAGAAAGAAGTAATCTGATTAATTGAGTAAACTATGAGTCGTTCATTAAAAAAAGGTCCGTATATTAACGTTAAGCTTGAGAAGAAAGTTCTTGCTATGAATGAATCAGGCAAGAAAGTTGTTGTTAAGACTTGGGCCAGAGCTTCAATGATTTCGCCTGATTTCGTAGGCCATACAGTTGCAGTTCATAACGGAAATAAATTTATTCCTGTATACGTTACCGAAAATATGGTAGGTCACAAGTTGGGCGAATTTGCTCCAACTCGTACTTTCAGAGGACACGCTGGTAACAAGAAAAAATAACAGGATTTATCTGAAATAATAAAGTATAAATATAATGGGAGCAAGAAAAAAAATATCGGCTGAAAAAAGAAAAGAAGCCCTTAAGACCATGTATTTTGCAAAGTTGCAGAATGTTCCTACTTCCCCTCGCAAAATGCGTCTCGTGGCTGACATGATTCGCGGGATGGAAGTGAACAGAGCACTTGGCGTTTTGAAGTTTTCTTCAAAAGAAGCAGCTGCCAGAGTTGAGAAATTACTGCGCTCTGCAATTGCTAACTGGGAGCAGAAAAACGAACGTAAAGCTGAAAGTGGCGAGTTATTCGTAACAAAGATTTTTGTTGATGGTGGTGCTACACTCAAGAGAATGAGACCGGCTCCGCAGGGTAGAGGTTACAGAATTCGTAAGCGTTCAAATCACGTAACGTTGTTCGTTGGTTCTAAAAGTAATAACGAAGATCAAAATTAAGGTAAATGGGACAAAAAGTTAATCCAATAAGCAACCGTTTAGGAATTATCAGAGGATGGGATTCCAATTGGTATGGTGGAAATAATTACGGCGATTCTCTGCTGGAAGATAGCAAGATTCGTAAATATTTGAACGCTAGACTTGCAAAAGCTAGTGTATCAAGAATCGTAATTGAACGTACACTGAAACTCGTGACTATTACCGTTTGTACTGCACGTCCGGGTATTATTATCGGTAAAGGTGGCCAGGAAGTTGATAAGTTGAAAGAAGAGTTGAAGAAGGTTACCGATAAGGATATTCAGATCAATATCTTCGAAGTGAAAAGACCTGAGTTGGATGCTGTTATTGTTGCTAATAACATCGCTCGTCAGGTAGAGGGAAAGATTGCCTATCGCCGTGCCATTAAAATGGCTATCGCTAATACTATGCGTATGGGTGCTGAAGGTATCAAAATTCAGATTTCAGGACGTTTGAATGGCGCTGAAATGGCCCGTTCTGAAATGTATAAGGAAGGAAGAACTCCGTTGCACACTTTCAGAGCAGATATCGACTACTGTCATGCAGAAGCATTGACGAAGGTTGGTCTTCTCGGTATTAAAGTTTGGATCTGTAGAGGTGAAGTTTTTGGTAAGAGAGAATTAGCTCCGAACTTTACGCAAAGCAAAGAAAGCGGTCGTGGAAGCAATAGCGGAAACAATGGCGGAAAGAACTTCAAAAGAAAGAAAAATAATCGCTAAACGAATTTGAATTTTTAGGAATTATGTTACAACCGAAAAAGACAAAATTCAGAAGACAACAAAAAGGCCGTCAAAAAGGTATTGCCCAAAGAGGTAATCAGTTGGCTTTCGGTTCTTTTGGAATTAAGGCTTTGGAAACAAAATGGATTACAGGCCGTCAGATCGAAGCTGCTCGTATTGCAGTGACAAGATATATGCAACGTCAAGGACAAATTTGGATTCGTATTTTCCCGGATAAACCTATTACCAGAAAACCTGCAGATGTACGTATGGGTAAAGGTAAGGGTGCTCCAGAGGGCTTTGTTGCCCCTGTTACTCCGGGAAGAATTATTATCGAAGCTGAAGGAGTATCTTATGAAATCGCAAAAGAAGCTTTGCGCTTAGCTGCACAGAAGCTTCCTATTACAACGAAGTTTGTTGTGAGACGTGATTATGATATTCAAAATCAAAATGCGTAATGGATATGAAAATAGCAGAAATTAAAGAAATACCTACCAATGATCTGGTAGAAAGAGTAGAGGCAGAAGTGACAAACTATAATCAAATGGTTTTAAATCATTCTATTTCTCCTTTGGATAATCCTGCTCAGATCAAACAATTACGCAGGACTATTGCGCGTATGAAAACAGAATTACGCCAAAGAGAACTTAACAATAAATGATGAGCTTGATGGAAGCAAGAAATTTAAGAAAAGAAAGAACTGGGGTTGTGCTGAGCAATAAGATGGATAAAACCATTACAGTAGCAGCTAAGTTTAAAGAGAAACACCCCATATATGGTAAGTTCGTTAGCAAGACTAAGAAGTACCATGCTCATGATGAAAAAAATGAGTGCAATATCGGTGATACTGTACTTATTATGGAGACTCGTCCTTTGAGCAAGACTAAAAGATGGAGATTGGTAGAAATAATTGAAAGAGCTAAGTAATTATGATACAAGTAGAATCCAGAATTACAGTATGTGATAACAGTGGAGCAAAAGAAGCTCTCTGTATTCGCGTTTTGGGCGGTACGGGTCGTCGTTATGCTTCAGTGGGGGACGTAATTGTTGTTTCTGTAAAGAGCGTCATCCCTTCAAGTGATATTAAAAAAGGTGCAGTGTCTAAAGCTTTGATCGTACGTACTAAGAAAGAAATCCGTCGTCCCGATGGTTCTTATATACGTTTTGATGATAATGCTTGTGTGTTGTTGAACAACGCAGGCGAGATTAGAGGTAGTCGTATTTTCGGTCCGGTAGCTCGTGAACTTCGTGCTACTAACATGAAAGTTGTGTCACTCGCTCCTGAAGTACTTTAATTTTGTAAAAGATTTAAGTAATGAGTAAATTACATATTAAAAAAGGCGATACAGTTTACGTAAATGCTGGTGAAGACAAAGGCAAAACTGGTCGTGTGTTGAAGGTTCTTGTTGATAAAAATCGTGCAATTGTTGAAGGTATCAACATGGTGTCCAAGAGCACTAAGCCTAATGCAAAGAACCCCCAGGGTGGTATTGTGAAGCAGGAAGCTTCTATCCATTTGTCTAACTTGAATCCCGTAGATCCTAAAACGGGTAAAGCCACGCGTATCAGTCGTAAAGTAACTATTGATGAAAATGGTAAGAAGACTATTGCACGTGTTTCTAAAAAATCAGGAGAGGAGATTAAGTAATGAGTAATACTGCAAGCCTTAAGAAAGAATATGTAGAGCGTATTGCGCCTGCATTGAAATCACAGTTCCAGTATTCTTCTGCAATGCAGGTACCCGTACTTAAGAAGATTGTTATCAATCAGGGTTTGGGTATGGCTGTTGCTGATAAGAAGATTATCGAAGTGGCAATTAATGAAATGACTGCTATCACAGGTCAGAAAGCTGTAGCAACCATTTCTCGTAAAGATATCGCTAACTTTAAGTTGCGTAAAAAAATGCCTATTGGCGTTATGGTAACTTTGCGTCGTGAGAGAATGTACGAATTTCTTGAAAAATTGGTTCGTGTAGCTCTTCCTCGTATCCGTGACTTCAAGGGTATTGAAAGTAAGTTTGATGGAAAGGGTAACTATACTCTTGGTATTCAGGAACAAATCATTTTCCCTGAAATTAATATCGATAGTATTACCAGAATTCTCGGAATGAATATTACCTTTGTAACCTCTGCACAAACAGATGAAGAAGGTTATGCCTTGTTGAAAGAATTCGGTTTACCGTTTAAAAACGCTAAAAAAGATTGATAATATGGCAAAGGAATCAATGAAGGCACGTGAAGTAAGACGTGCTAAATTAGTAGCCAAATATGCCGAGAAGAGAGCTGCATTGAAACAAATCGTTAGAACAGGTGATCCTGCTGAAGCTTTTGAAGCTGCACAGAAATTACAGGAACTGCCTAAGAATTCTAATCCGATTCGTATGCATAACCGTTGCAAATTGACTGGTCGTCCTAAAGGATATATCCGTCAATTCGGTATCTCCAGAATTCAATTCCGTGAGATGGCTTCTAACGGTCTTATTCCCGGTATTAAGAAAGCAAGCTGGTAATTTTTGTTTTAAATATTGTCAGGGTAGGCCTGATTAATTTAATTTTTTATTATATGACTGATCCAATAGCAGATTATTTGACGAGGTTGCGGAACGCTATTCAAGCAAAGCACAGAGTTGTAGAAGTTCCCGCTTCAAATTTGAAAAAAGAAATCACTAAGATTCTTTTTGAGAAAGGCTACATTCTTAATTATAAGTTTGTAGAAGATGGTCCTCAAGGTACAATTAAGGTAGCCTTGAAGTATGATCCGGTTAACAAAGTAAACGCAATTAAGAAACTGGAAAGAATTTCTTCTCCGGGTTTGCGTCAGTATACCGGTTATAAGGACATGCCGCGAGTTATTAATGGTTTGGGTATTGCTATAATATCTACTTCCAAAGGTGTAATGACCAACAAAGAAGCCGCTGAACTGAAAATCGGTGGTGAAGTTTTGTGTTATGTATATTAATAGGAGGAATTAGCAATGTCAAGAATAGGAAAATTACCCATTAGTATTCCCGCTGGAGTAACAGTTACTCTGAAAGAAAATGTGGTTACCGTGAAGGGACCCAAAGGCGAACTTAGCCAATATGTAGATCCTGCTATCAATGTTGCCATCGAAGATGGTCATCTGACTTTGAGCGAGAATGAAAATGCAATGTTGGATAATCCCAAACAAAAGCATGCATTCCATGGCTTGTACCGTTCTTTGGTACACAACATGGTAGTTGGTGTATCTGAAGGATATAAAAAAGAATTGGAGCTTGTAGGTGTAGGTTACCGTGCTTCTAACCAAGGTAATATCATTGAATTGTCTTTGGGTTATACGCACAATATCTTTATACAGTTGCCTCCTGAAGTTAAAGTAGAGACAAAATCTGAAAGAAATAAGAATCCACTTATTATTTTAGAGTCTTGCGATAAACAATTGCTGGGTCAAGTTTGCTCTAAGATACGTTCTTTCCGTAAGCCCGAACCGTATAAAGGTAAAGGTATTAAGTTTGTTGGTGAAGAAATTCGTAGAAAGTCTGGTAAATCTGCCGGCGCTAAGTAATTTACATAAAATTAGAATGTTATGACAACAAAAATAGAAAGACGAATTAAGATCAAATATAGAGTACGCAACAAAATTTCAGGTACTGCTGAACGTCCGCGTATGAGTGTATTTAGAAGTAATAAGCAGATCTACGTTCAGCTTATCGACGATTTGGGAGGTAAGACTTTGGCTGCTGCATCTTCTTTAGGTATGACTGAAAAGTTACCAAAGAAAGAACAAGCTGCAAAGGTTGGAGAGTTGATCGCTAAGAAAGCTCAGGAAGCAGGTATTACTACTGTTGTTTTCGACCGTAATGGTTACTTGTATCATGGGAGAGTAAAAGAAGTGGCTGATGCTGCTCGTAACGGTGGACTTAAATTTTAATCATTATGGCAATTAATAATAGAGTTAAGATTACAAACGATATAGAACTGAAAGACCGTTTGGTTGCTATTAATCGTGTAACCAAAGTAACCAAAGGTGGTAGAACTTTTAGTTTCTCTGCAATTGTGGTTGTAGGTAATGAAGAAGGTATCATCGGTTGGGGTCTTGGTAAAGCAGGTGAAGTAACCGCAGCTATTGCTAAAGGTGTTGAATCTGCTAAGAAGAATCTGACAAAGGTGCCTGTTCTGAAGGGTACTGTTCCTCACGAACAGACCGCTAAGTTTGGTGGTGCAGAAGTGTTCATCAAACCTGCTTCTCATGGTACAGGTGTAGTTGCAGGTGGTGCAATGCGTGCAGTACTTGAAAGTGTTGGTATTACGGATGTTTTGGCTAAGTCAAAAGGATCTTCCAACCCGCACAACTTGGTGAAAGCTACTATCCTGGCGTTGGGTGAAATGCGTGACGCACGTATGGTTGCTCAAAACAGAGGTATTAGTATTGAAAAAGTATTTAGAGGATAAGGAGGAAATATGTCGACTATAAAGGTTAAACAAATTAAAAGTAGAATTGGTGCTCCGGCTGATCAAAAAAGAACTCTTGATGCACTGGGACTTCGTAAGTTGAATCGTGTGGTTGAACACGAGTGTACTCCTTCAATTCTTGGAATGGTGGATAAGGTTAAACACTTGGTTACCATTGTTAAGTAATTATTTGTTGAATATAAAACGAATTACAATATGAACTTAAGTAATTTAAAACCTGCTGAAGGATCTACTAAAACAAGAAAGAGAATTGGACGTGGTCCGGGTTCTGGCTTGGGAGGTACTTCTACCAGAGGTCATAAGGGAGCTAAATCAAGATCTGGTTATTCTAAAAAAATCGGTTTTGAAGGTGGTCAGATGCCTCTCCAACGTCGTGTTCCTAAATTCGGTTTTAAGAACATTAATCGTGTAGAGTATAAAGCTATCAACTTGGATACAATTCAGAAACTTGCTGAAGCTAAAAAGTTGGAGACAGTTGGTATTAATGATTTTATCGCTGCTGGCTTTATTTCTTCAAATCAGTTGGTAAAAGTATTAGGTAATGGAACTTTGACTACAAAGTTGGATGTGCAAGCTCATGCATTCTCTAAGACTGCTGTTGCTGCCATTGAAGCTGCTGGTGGAAGTGTAGTAAAACTCTAATTCAATGAGAAAAGCTATTGAAACATTAAAGAATATATGGAAAATTGAGGATCTGAGACAACGGATCCTCATTACCATATTGTTTGTGGCAATCTACCGTTTCGGTTCGTACGTTGTGCTGCCTGGTATTAACCCGGCTATGCTGACACAATTGCATCAACAAACAAGCGAGGGCCTCTTAGCCTTATTAAATATGTTTTCGGGAGGAGCATTCTCTAATGCATCTATTTTTGCATTAGGAATTATGCCTTATATCTCTGCTTCAATCGTTATTCAGTTGTTGGGGATTGCGGTTCCGTATTTCCAGAAACTTCAACGTGAAGGTGAGAGTGGTAGAAGAAAAATGAACCAGTATACTCGTTATTTGACGATTATTATTTTATTAGTTCAGGCTCCTTCTTATTTGCTCAATCTTAAAATGCAGGCCGGTCCTTCCTTAAATGCTTCATTAGATTGGACTCTGTTCATGGTTACCTCTACCATTATCTTGGCAGCTGGTAGTATGTTTATTTTGTGGCTTGGTGAGAGAATCACTGATAAGGGTATTGGTAATGGTATTTCATTTATCATCTTAATCGGTATTATCGCTCGTTTACCTCAGTCTTTATTCCAGGAATTGATTTCCCGTATGACTGATAAGACAGGTGGTTTGATTATGTTCTTAATTGAAATCGTATTCTTATTACTGGTGATTGCTGCTGCAATTTTGTTAGTACAAGGTACAAGAAAAATTCCTGTACAATATGCTAAAAGAATTGTTGGTAACAAGCAATATGGTGGTGCCAGACAGTATATTCCGTTGAAGGTAAATGCTGCAGGTGTAATGCCTATCATTTTTGCTCAAGCAATCATGTTTATTCCTATTACCTTTATTGGTTTTTCAAATGTAGATCATGTGAGCGGTTTTGTGCGTGCATTTACTGATCATACAAGCTTCTGGTATAATTTCGTATTTGCAATAATGATTATACTATTTACGTATTTCTATACTGCAATTACGATTAATCCGACTCAGATGGCTGAGGATATGAAGAGAAATAATGGTTTCATTCCAGGTATCAAACCAGGAAAGAAGACTGCAGAATATATTGATGACATAATGTCTCGTATTACATTGCCCGGTTCTTTCTTCTTGGCTTTAGTAGCTATTATGCCTGCATTTGCTGGTATTTTTGGTGTGAAAGCTGAATTTGCTCAATTCTTTGGCGGTACATCTCTGTTAATTCTTGTAGGTGTAGTTCTTGATACACTCCAGCAGATTGAAAGTCACTTGTTGATGAGACACTATGACGGTTTGTTGAAGTCTGGGCGTATTAAAGGACGTAGTAACGTAGCTGCATATTAATCTTTTATAAGATGATATTTCTTAAAACGGAAGATGAAATAGAGCTGCTCCGTGAGAGTAATTTGCTTGTCGGGAGGACATTGGCTGAAGTTGCAAAACTAGTAAAGCCTGGAGTTACTACAGGGGAACTGGATAAAGTGGCAGAAGAGTTTATCAGAGATCATGGTGCTGTTCCTACTTTTAAAGGTTTTCCAAATCAATATGGTGATCCATTTCCAGCTTCGCTATGTACATCGGTAAATGAACAGGTAGTACATGGTATTCCTGGAGATATAGTACTGAAGGAAGGTGATATTGTGTCAGTTGATTGTGGTACTTATATGAATGGATTTTGTGGTGATTCTGCCTATACATTTTGTGTAGGAGAAGTAGATGAGGAAGTTCGCAAATTACTGAAAGTTACTAAAGAGGCATTATACATCGGAATAGAAAATGCCGTTCAAGGAAAACGGTTGGGTGATATCGGATATGCAATACAAGAACATTGTGAGTCCAATTCATTCGGTGTAGTGCGTGAGTTTGTTGGTCATGGCATTGGCAAGGAAATGCACGAAGACCCTCAGGTTCCTAATTATGGAAAACGTGGTTATGGAACTATGCTGAAGAAAGGTCTTTGTATTGCTATAGAACCGATGATTACGCAAGGTAGTCGTCAGATAGTAATGGAGCGTGATGGTTGGACGGTGAGAACAAAGGATCGGAAGTATGCAGCTCATTTTGAGCATACAGTGGCTGTTGGAGCTGGTAAAGCTGATATCCTATCATCGTTTGAGTTCATAGAAGAAGTATTAGGAGATAAAGCAATTTAAAAAAATAATATGGCTAAGCAATCTGCAATAGAACAAGATGGAGTTATTGTTGAAGCATTGTCTAATGCAATGTTTCGTGTTGAATTAGAAAACGGACATGAGATTACTGCACATATTTCCGGTAAGATGCGAATGCACTACATTAAAATCCTGCCGGGTGATAAAGTAAGAGTCGAAATGTCTCCTTACGATTTATCGAAAGGAAGAATTGTATTTAGATATAAATAAAATTAAGATATGAAAGTAAGAGCATCTTTAAAGAAACGTACGCCAGAATGTAAGATCGTTAGACGCAATGGCCGTTTGTATGTTATTAACAAGAAAAATCCTAAGTATAAACAACGTCAAGGATAATATTATTATTTTTGCAAAAAAAATAATTTAGTATATGGCTATAAGAATAGTTGGTGTCGATTTGCCTCAGAATAAGAGAGGTGAAGTTGCGTTGACCTATATCTATGGAATAGGTCGTAGTAGTTCAGCAAAGATTTTGGATAAAGCTGGTGTAGATAAAGACCTGAAGGTGAAAGACTGGACGGACGATCAAGCTGCCAAGATTCGTGAGATCATTGGTGCAGAATTTAAAGTAGAAGGTGACCTTCGTTCGGAAGTTCAATTGAATATCAAACGTTTGATGGATATTGGTTGCTACCGTGGTGTACGTCATCGTATCGGTTTACCTGTAAGAGGTCAGAGCACTAAGAATAATGCTCGTACTCGTAAGGGTAGAAAGAAAACCGTTGCAAATAAGAAAAAAGCTACTAAATAATAATTGTTGATATGGCAAAAAAAACAGTTGCAGCAAAGAAGAGAAATGTGAAAGTTGACGCTAATGGACAGTTGCATGTTCATTCATCTTTCAACAATATTATTGTTTCTCTCGCAAACAGTGAAGGGCAGATCATTTCTTGGTCATCTGCCGGTAAAATGGGATTTAGAGGTTCTAAAAAGAACACTCCTTATGCAGCGCAAATGGCTGCCCAGGATTGTGCAAAGATTGCATTCGATCTTGGCCTGAGAAAGGTAAAAGCATATGTGAAAGGTCCGGGTAACGGACGTGAGTCTGCTATTAGAACTATCCATGGTGCAGGTATTGAAGTTACTGAAATCATTGACGTAACTCCGCTTCCACATAATGGTTGTCGTCCTCCGAAAAGACGTAGAGTTTAAGATTTACCTTTAATAAAAATGATCTTGATTTTGTTATTTGGATTACATTAATTTCTCTCTGTAATCGCGGCTGCAACAAATTGAGTTCATGAATAAAACAATTAAAATTTAAAAGAAATGGCTAGATATACTGGACCAAAATCAAGAATAGCCCGTAAATTCGGTGAAGGTATCTTCGGAGCAGATAAAGTTTTGTCTAAGAAAAATTATCCTCCCGGACAGCATGGCAATTCTAGAAAGAGAAAAACTTCTGAATATGGTGTTCAACTTCGCGAGAAACAGAAAGCCAAATACACCTATGGAGTTTTAGAAAAACAATTCCGCAACCTGTTTGAAAAAGCAGAAACAGCTAAAGGTATTACCGGTGAAATTCTGCTTCAGTTGCTAGAAGGTCGTCTTGATAATATTGTATTCCGTTTAGGTATTGCTCCTACTCGTGCAGCTGCTCGTCAGTTGGTGGGTCACAAGCATATCACTGTGGATGGTGAAGTGGTAAATATCCCTTCATTTGCAGTAAAACCGGGTCAGGTAATTGGCGTTCGTGAAAGATCTAAATCTTTGGAAGTAATTGCTAATTCACTGGCTGGCTTTAACCACAGCAAATATCCTTGGTTGGAATGGGATGATAACTCTAAGGTTGGTAAATTACTGCATGTACCTGAAAGAGCAGACATTCCTGAAAACATTAAAGAGCATTTGATCGTAGAATTGTATTCTAAATAAAATAATTAATTTCATGGCGATATTAGCATTTCAAAAACCTGATAAAGTATTAATGTTGGAAGCGGATTCTAGATTCGGTAAATTCGAATTTCGTCCGTTGGAGCCCGGTTTCGGTATTACCGTAGGTAATGCATTGCGCCGCATCCTGCTTTCGTCATTAGAGGGTTTTGCTATCACTACTATCAAAATAGATGGTGTTGAGCATGAGTTCTCTAGCGTACCGGGAGTTAAAGAGGATGTTACTAACATTATCTTGAATCTGAAACAGGTGAGATTCAAGCAAGTAGTTGAAGAATTCGAAAGTGAGAAAGTAAGTATTACAATCGAAAATTCTAGTGAATTTAAAGCAGGTGACATAGGTAAGTATTTGACTGGATTTGAAGTGTTAAATCCTGAATTAGTTATTTGTCATTTAGATTCTAAAGCAACTATGCAAATCGATATTACGATTAACAAAGGTCGTGGATATATTCCGGCTGATGAAAACCGCGAATATTGCACGGATGTTAACGTAATTCCTATCGATTCCATTTATACACCGATACGTAATGTGAAGTATCAGATTGAACCGTTCCGTGTTGAACAAAAGACGGACTACGACAAATTGGTGCTTGAGATTACTACCGACGGTTCTATTCATCCGAAGGAAGCGCTGAAAGAAGCTGCAAAGATTCTGATTTATCACTTCATGCTCTTCTCTGATGAGAAGATTACATTGGAAAGTACTGATGTGGATGGCAATGAAGAATTTGATGAAGAAGTATTGCACATGCGCCAATTGTTGAAAACCAAACTTGTTGATATGGACTTATCGGTTCGTGCCCTCAATTGCTTGAAGGCTGCCGATGTAGAAACATTAGGTGACTTGGTACAATTCAACAAGACGGATCTGCTGAAATTCAGAAACTTCGGAAAGAAATCGCTTACCGAGCTTGATGATTTGCTGGAAAGTCTGAATCTTTCGTTTGGGACCGATATTTCTAAATATAAATTAGATAAAGAATAAAAAATGAGACATAATAAGAAATTTAACCATTTAGGTCGTACTGCTTCTCACAGAAACGCGATGTTGTCTAACATGGCATGTTCTTTGATTAAGCACAAAAGAATCACTACGACCGTTGCAAAGGCTAAAGCTTTGAAGAAGTTTGTTGAGCCTTTGATCACGAAGTCAAAGGATGACACGACTAACTCTCGTCGTGTTGTATTCAGCAACTTGCAAGACAAGCAAGTTGTAACGGAATTGTTCAAGGAAATCTCTGTGAAGATTGCTGATCGTCCGGGTGGTTATACTCGTATCATCAAGACAGGACACCGTCTGGGTGACAACGCTGAAATGTGCTTTATTGAACTCGTTGATTACAACGAAAACATGGCTAAGGAAAAGGTTGCTAAGAAAGCTACTCGTACCCGCCGTTCTAAGAAAGCTACTACTGAAGCTGCTGCTCCGGCAGAAGCTCCGGTTGCTGAAGCACCGGCAGTTGAAGAGGCAAAAGCGGAAGAAGCTAAAGCTGAATAAATCGACTATTCTTTTCAATATAAAAGCCGTCTCTTGTGAAAGGGGCGGCTTTTTTTCTTTGCATTCGGATATTTTGGGAGGAAAGAAGATATATCTTTCCTAAACATTCATTAAAAGGTTCTACTATTAAACAATTAAATGAAACAAACTGTTATCTTTGCAGATAGATATGGCAAAGTTTCTGAAGGTGATATTATTCCTAGTCCTTGCTACTGCCTTTTGTGGAAGTGTGAGTGATGTATTTACCGTACAGACGGTAGATGAAATGGTTATTGCCACCCAAGTTAGTTTAGGAGAAGAGGGGAATACACAGCGAAATGATGTTCGGCAAGGAAGTTATATTCCGGCTCCGAAATTGCCATATTTGTCAGATGCAGAACTTGCAGGTTCCGCTGGAACTACTCAGTTGCTCACCTTTTCACGTGCGCAACGTTCGTATACAACAGAATATATCCTTTCGTTAAAAGACATGATAGAGCGGCTGGCTCATCGTGACGATGTACTGTCATTGCATCGCTCGAAGTTATTTGATACCAGCACCTCTTATCGCTGCCACCCTGCGTGTGAATATTATGTATTTACGCTCAGGCGAATTATCATTTAGACGTTTGAATGAATTCAGATTTTTTTGCCTTATGTGGTCATAGACTGTACGAGGTGATTATTGGTATGTTTTATCAGTTAAATTTTTATTCATTTTAAACGATTTAAATTATGGCAACTCAAGCAATTGACGCAACTATTTTTGCGTCTACACACCCCGATATCGCAAAACGCACAAGTGTCTCCGGACTAATTTTTTCAGTGGCAATGCTGCTGTTAGGTATCCTTATATTCGCATCAACTTTTGAAGTAACTGACCGCTCATCTACGCTTAGTATGTTGTTGATGGTGTTAGGTACGGCATTTTTCCTCTTAGGAATATTCCGTTTGTTCTGGAAATCTAAAGAAGTGGTATATATTCCGACAGGAAGTATTACTAAGGAACGCAGTGTGTTCTTCGATTTGAAACACATGGGTAAGTTGAAAGAGATGATTGAAAAAGGCCAGCTTTCTATTGAAGAAGGTGTAAAGAGTGAAGGAAGCGGTAATGTACGTTTGGATGTTATACTTTCTCAAGATAATAAATTTGCAGCCGTTCAGTTGTTCCAGTTTGTGCCTTATACATACACTCCGGTAACCTCTGTACATTATTATACAGGGAACGACGCAGCAACCATATCGGCTTTCTTGGCGAAGTGTAAAGTGAACTAACCCTCAGGGTTTCTGGACTTAACTTTAAAGTTATGGGGATCAGTCGGTAACGGCTATCCCCATTTTTTTCATCAAGAAACAGGCATTCATATTCTGAGCTACTCCTTCGCGCAGACGATAAGAAAAAGTCAGTTCATTATCTGTGATGTCGGCCTCGAATCGGTAATTACGGATGTCATCAGGATAAATGTCGGCAAGCGTGCCGAGCATCAGGTCGTGAGTAGCGATGATACCATTTGCCTGTAAAGTCATGAATTGTTTGATAAGGGCAAGCGAACCTTTCTGTTTATCCATGGAGTTGGTTCCTTTTAGAATCTCATCAAGGATGATGAAAAGCTCTTCACCGGCTTGCAGTTTGTCGATGATAAGTTTCAGACGTTTCAGTTCTGCAAAGAAGTAGGATTCGTTATCATTCAGGGAGTCGCTGGTGCGCAGACTGGTGATGAGCTGAACTGGATACAGTTCCATACTCCGGGCGTAAACGGGGGTACCGATGCAAGCCAGCAAATAGTTGATGCCTACCGTACGAAGATACGTACTTTTGCCTGCCATATTTGCACCGGTGATAATAATGAAGAAAGGATGTTTTTCTATATCAATGTCATTGCGTACACATTTGTCGCGGTTCATCAGTGGATGTCCCATAGATGCGGCGCGGAGACTGAAAGACCGGGTGGTAATAATAGGGTAGGAGTACTCCGGATGATTATAGGCGAATGTGGCCAGTGAACACAGAGCATCCATGTGAGCGATAGCTGTCAGCCAGCGTGGCAGTTCAGAAGCATATTGCTCTTTCCATCCTTCAATCTGTATGATTTTGCGGATTTCCCAGAAGAATAATCCGTTGAGGGTGGCATATATGTAGGCGTTGTTTCGCTGATCGAGTTCGTTCATAAGCTTACTTAGACGCTGGATGGAGTGAGAAGCCGTTTGTTTTTCATCACCGATCCACTCTCTCACTTCCTTCAATATCGGACTTTTCATGGGTTGGTTCTCTATAAGTCGGAGCAGATTGGCATACGTTGCTAATATCTGTAGCTTCTTTCCGTAGACAGCTTGCATTTTAGTGATTTTACTAGTGAAACAAAAGCTGGCAAAAACAAAGCATAACCATAGAATACCGAAAACAGTGAGCGGAATAATGCCTGCAATAGCCAATGCTATACATAAGATATTTATTCCACCCGCCAATAGCGGTAGCATGCGAAAGAAAACATTCTTCCGGAAGACACTGGGACTCTTAGCCCATGCCTTTAATTCATCTTCATCAGCAGCTTTTCCTTTATAGAGCAGTCCCAGAATACGGAATTCTTGTCGAAAGTTTAATTCCGATGTCAGTTCGCGAATGGCTTCCTGTCGGGATTCTATCTCTTTCTTATTTACCAGATGCGTGCCCAGCCAATTGGCTAACAAGCTTTTTCCAAGTTGCGTACAGGTACGGTTTATATACTGAAAAAGAGAATGTGGACCAAACACATCCAGGTCATAACTGTACAGGTGTGCCGGATCGATAAATTCTGCTCCGTCTTCAAAAGAAGATGTGTCATAGTTCAGCGCCGAAAGTTCTTGCTCATTGATTGCTATCTTTTTTTCCAGATAATCTTTCCGGTGAAACAGCCGGTTGTGATACTTTATCAATAGGATAAAAGGCAGAAGTGTAACGGCAATGATCCCCGTTAATACTATCCAGCCTGATGACCAGAAATATATAATTCCCGCAATTCCTGCAACAAATAACAATAATCGCAGTGAGCCTATGCGGTAAATCTTGTTTTGTACTTTATTTAATTCCGAACGTCCTTCTTCAGCGATGCGCTGATAAGTGGCGGTTATTTCATTGATTGTGTTCATTCTATTGTTTCTTTGCCGCAAAGGTAAAATAAGCCTGCTTTATAACCAAATGCTTCATCTGCTTTCTCTTGCTCTAATGAAGAACTTAGCATCCATATTTATGTTTCCTTTAAGAGAAGCGTTTGTTTCTCAGTGTGAAACTGTCTGTTTCTCGGTGTGAAACTGCTTGTTTCAAAGCATGAAACAGACAGTTTCAAGGCATGAAACTTGCAGTTCCAAGTGATGAAACTATTCTTATCCATCAAGGTAGTAAGTTTTCGCCTTAGATATCCCTTTGATGAGTATTGCTTATTTTTCCAGTTACTCGCAGCTTTGAAGCGTATTATGCAGTATAGAGATAAGCCCAAGTATAAATATGCATGAACATAAATCTGCCGAAATTGCATTTTTCTTTTCAATAATTTGCTCTTCTTGGATAAATAATGTAACTTTCGCTCAGATAAAACTGTTTTAGAAAGAAAAGCTTGGGGTATGAAAAGGTGGTGGTTATTAGGCATATTCGGATTATTGGTTGCTTTGCATGGGAGCGCCCAGCAAGTGATATATGCCAATTTGAAGGAACTGGTGGAAGATCGTGGCGACACACTCTCCACATTGAAGATAGAGAAGCGCTCCAAGAATCAGATTTTACTGATGGGAGGTGCTGACTATCGCGTCTCGGTAGATGACAATCCCGGTCTCTGCCGATATTTGAAATCCCGTTGTTATGCGGTGAGGGCTGACTCGGCGTTATACGTTAACTGTAAGAAAGTGCGTTATAAACGCTTCCGTTTCGGCGGTTGGTATGCCCCTGCCATTTGGATACAGGGGAAAATTTATTTCTATGCACAGCCTGTAGGTTCTGTGGCGGCAAGTACCACACAGCCTGCCGACGCTACAAAGTTGGGTGGAGATGTCGGTACGGCCATTGCCGCTTCGGGGCTGGTCAATGCGCGGGTTTATTATGAACTGAATCCGGAAACGGGTAAAGTAGAGTTCGTAGGAAAAGACAAAATGCTACAGCTACTAAAAAATGAGCCGGAACTTCTGAACGCCTTCTTACAGGAAAGCAGTGAAAGTGCGGAAGTTACAGGTAAATACTTACTACGCTTAAAATGACTAAATGATAAATAAATCCCGGTATCACTTGTTGATATCGGGATTTATTTCTATATTGCGGCAGCTTACAGAAGTAAACTGATGACATTTTGTAACCTTTCATCCTGCATGTTATGGAAATAACCTTAAGTAACACATTGCCCCCTTATCCCACTTTTGTAGAGGGTATCCGGAGGGCTCCTGACCGTGGCTTCACACTTTCGCCCGTACAAACTGCCACGGCGTTAAAGAACGCATTGCGCTATATCCCCAAAGAATTACACGAGACCCTCGCACCGGAGTTTATGGAAGAACTTCGTACCCGCGGGCGTATCTATGGCTACCGATATCGTCCGCAAGGCGATCTCAAAGCGAAACCTATCGATGCTTACAAAGGAAATTGCATTGAAGGCAAGGCTTTCCAAGTGATGATTGACAATAATCTCTGCTTCGATATTGCCCTCTATCCTTATGAACTAGTCACTTATGGCGAAACGGGACAGGTTTGTCAAAACTGGATGCAGTATCGTCTCATTAAACAGTATCTTGAAGTACTGACTCAAGATCAGACACTCGTTATTGAAAGTGGACATCCGCTGGGATTATTCCGTTCTAAGCCCGATGCACCACGCGTGATTATTACGAATGCCATGATGGTAGGTCTTTACGATAATCAGAAGGATTGGCACGTGGCCATGCAAATGGGAGTTGCCAACTACGGTCAGATGACTGCCGGAGGCTGGATGTATATTGGTCCTCAAGGTATTGTGCATGGTACCTTTAATACTCTGCTGAATGCCGGACGTATGAAGCTTGGTATTCCTCAGAACGGTGATTTGCGCGGACACCTGTTTATATCTTCCGGTTTGGGCGGCATGAGCGGTGCCCAACCTAAGGCCGCCGAGATGTCGGGTGCAGCTTCCATTATAGCCGAGGTAGATATGTCACGTATTGAAACCCGGCATCGGCAAGGTTGGGTAGGGCATGTCACGGATTCTATTCCCGAAGCATTCTCGCTGGCGCATGAGGCGATGGACGGCAAGAAACCGATATCCATTGCTTATCATGGGAATATCGTTGACTTGCTGGAATATGCTGTAAACCAAAATATACATATAGACCTGCTTTCTGACCAGACTTCCTGCCATGCCGTTTACGAAGGCGGATACTGTCCGGCGGGAATTACTTTCGCCGAACGTACAAGTCTGTTGCACGAAGACCCGCAGAAATTCTGTAGACTGGTGAATGAATCGTTGGTGCGCCATTTCCGGGCTATAAGAGCCCTTGTAGAGC
This sequence comes from Bacteroides intestinalis, assembly GCF_003464595.1. Lineage (GTDB taxonomy): Bacteria > Bacteroidota > Bacteroidia > Bacteroidales > Bacteroidaceae > Bacteroides > Bacteroides intestinalis_A. The sequence goes on along the minus strand of NZ_QRZF01000007.1, from coordinate 37,849 downwards.
AGGGTACCTATTTCTTCGATTATGGAAACTCCTTTATGAAAGCCGTTTATGATGCCGGAGTTCGTGAGATTGCCAAAGAAGAAGATGATAAGAATGGATTTATATTCCCCAGTTATGTAGAAGATATTATGGGGCCGGAACTTTTTGATTATGGTTACGGACCTTTCCGCTGGGTATGTCTCAGTGGTAAACATGAAGATTTGATAAAGACCGATCATGCAGCGATGGAATGTATTGACCCGAACCGTCGCGGTCAGGATCTGGATAACTACAATTGGATACGTGACGCGGAAAAGAATAATCTTGTGGTAGGTACTCAGGCGCGTATTCTTTATCAGGATGCGGTAGGACGTATGACGATAGCGTTGAAGTTCAACGAAATGGTACGCAATGGTGAAGTTGGACCTATTATGTTGGGACGCGATCATCACGATGTGAGTGGTACGGACTCTCCTTTCCGTGAAACTTCTAATATAAAAGATGGAAGCAATGTCATGGCGGATATGGCCGTGCAATGCTTTGCCGGAAACTGTGCCCGGGGAATGAGCCTCGTAGCACTGCACAATGGTGGTGGTGTGGGTATTGGAAAAGCCATAAATGGCGGCTTCGGTATGGTATGCGATGGTAGTGAGCGGGTGGATGAAATACTTCGTTCTGCTATGTTGTGGGACGTGATGGGCGGTGTGGCCCGGCGTTCATGGGCACGCAATGGGCATGCTATGGAGACGAGTGAAGAGTTTAACCGGACACATGCTGATGGTTATCATATTACGATGCCATACGTGGCTGATGACGAATTAGTAAATAAATACATATCATAAAAAGAGAATCATGAATAAAATCATCGAATGTGTCCCCAACTTCAGCGAGGGACGTGACTTGCAGAAAATAGATCAAATCATATCCCCTTTCCGTGGTAAACAAGGTGTAAAACTATTGGATTACAGTAACGATGAAGACCACAACCGTCTGGTAGTAACCGTGGTAGGGGAACCGGACCCCCTTCGTGATGCCGTTCTCGAAGCTATCGGTATTGCTGTAAAACTTATTGACCTTAATCACCATACCGGGCAACATCCCCGTATGGGTGCCGTAGATGTAGTTCCTTTCATCCCCATCAAGAATGTGACGATGGAAGAAGCTATCGCCCTTTCCAAAGAAGTAGGTGCAGAGGTAGGCAAACGCTATAATCTTCCTGTCTTTCTCTATGAGAAATCCGCATCCGCTCCGCATCGCGAAAATCTTGCTGCCGTGCGTAAAGGTGAGTTCGAAGGTATGGCAGAAAAGATAAAGCTACCCGAATGGCAGCCCGACTTTGGTCCTGCCGAACGCCATGCCACTGCCGGAACCGTTGCTATCGGTGCCCGCATGCCGTTGGTAGCCTACAATATCAATCTGAATACACCTAATCTGGATATCGCACATGATATTGCCAAGAAGATTCGTTTCATTGGCGGTGGCCTGCGTTATTGCAAAGCAATGGGAGTAGAGTTGAAAGACCGGGGCATTACTCAGGTCTCCATCAATATGACAGACTATACCCGTACCGCCCTTTACCGCGCTTTTGAACTGACCCGTGTAGAAGCACGTCGCTATGGGGTCAGCATCGTGGGGAGTGAGATTATCGGCCTTGTTCCGATGGAGGCGCTCATTGATACAGCTTCTTATTATCTTGGTTTAGAGAATTTCTCTATGCAACAAGTGCTTGAGGCGAGGATTATGGAAGAATAATAGAATGATAAAAGAACGCAAATTACACAAATAAAGTTTTTTAATATGACCGAGAACCTGATAATTTTCAATGCCCGCGTTGTAACCCCCATCGGCTTTTCCGCCCGTTGTGGCAAAGAGATGGGTGAACTATGCATCATTGATAATGCTACAATAGAAGTAACCGACGGTATCATTTCCTATGTCGGTCCTTCCCGGGGCGAGATGCGTGACGGATATTATCAACGCTATTGGCACTACAATGCTCGTGGCAAATGCCTGTTACCCGGCTTCGTCGATTCGCATACTCACTTTGTATTTGGTGGCGAACGTGCCGAAGAGTTCTCCTGGCGATTGAAAGGAGAAAGCTATATGTCTATCATGGAGCGTGGTGGTGGCATTGTAAGCACTGTAAAGGCCACCCGCGAATGTGGTTTTATTCAACTCCGCTCCAAAGCCGAAGGTTTTTTGAAGCAAATGAGTAATATGGGGGTTACTACCGTAGAAGGCAAGAGCGGCTACGGACTGGATAAGGAAACGGAGCTTCTGCAACTCAAAGTCATGCGTAGCCTGAATAATGACGAGCATAAGCGGGTAGATATTGTATCCACTTTTCTGGGTGCGCATGCCGTACCCGAGGAATATAAGGGACGTACGGACGAATACCTTGATTTCATTATCAGTGACGTCTTGCCTTGCGTTGCCAAAAATGAACTGGCCGAGTTTTGTGATGTCTTCTGCGAACAAGGCGTTTTCTCCGTCGAGCAATCCCGGCGTCTGTTGCAAGTCGCCAAGGAATATGGTTTGGGATTGAAACTTCATGCCGATGAAATAGTTCCGCTGGGTGGTGCCGAACTGGCTGCCGAGCTTTCCGCTGTTTCCGCAGATCATCTGTTGCATGCATCCGATGCTGGTATCCGCGCTATGCGGGATGCCGGAACCGTTGCGACTTTACTCCCTCTTACAGCTTTTGCCCTGAAAGAACCTTATGCACGTGGTCGCGAAATGATTGATTCCGGTTGTGCCGTAGCCCTTGCCACAGATCTCAATCCGGGCAGTTGTTTCTCCGGTTCCATTCCGCTGACTTTTGCTCTGGCATGCATCTATATGCATCTTACTATTGAAGAAGCTATCACCGCCCTCACTTTGAACGGGGCTGCTGCCTTGAACCGGGCGGATAGTATCGGCAGCATCGAAGTAGGCAAGAAGGGAGATTTTGTAGTGCTGAATTCTGATAATTACCATTTTCTGCCTTACTATGTCGGTATGAATTGCGTAAATACCACCATTAAAGAAGGTGTGATTTATCCTGTATTGTAAAACCTTTAAAGAAAAATACCATGTTAGTTGATTTAACAGTAAAAGAATTCTTGAATAAAGTGGCGGGCAGTGATCCTGTCCCCGGTGGCGGAAGCATTGCTGCCTTGAACGGTGCTGTAGCTTCGGCACTTACCGTTATGGTCGCTAACCTCACCATCGGCAAGAAGAATTACGAAGAACACGAGGAACTTATGAACCATATCGCTTCTCTCGCACTGAGAGAGAAAGACGTATTCATAGCTGATATAGATCGTGACTCGGAAGCCTATGATGCGGTGTTTGCATGCTTCAAAATGCCCAAGGCTACCGATGAAGAAAAAGCCGTCCGCAGCGCTGCCATTCAGGAAGCTACTAAGTATGCCGCCCTCGTTCCTATGCAAGTAGCCCGTAATGCTTACGAACTGATGTCGGTGATTGCCGATGTCGCCCGTTTGGGAAACCGTAATGCAGTGACTGATGCTTGTGTGGCCATGATGTCCGCCCGTACAGCTGTACTGGGGGCCTTGCTGAACGTTCGTATCAACCTGGGTTCCATCAAAGACAAAACCTTTGCAGATGAACTCCAAAGAGAAGCCGATGTGCTGGAACGCATGGCTTGTGACCGTGAAAAAGAAGTATTGGATGTTGTTAACCAAGAATTACGAGTATGAAAAACGTCTATCATGTAGGGTCCGGTGAACTCACATTCGACATCATCGAACGAATTATCAACGAGAATCTGAAACTGGAACTGGCTCCCGAAGCCAAAGAACGGATACAGAAATGCCGCGACTACCTCGACCATAAGATAGCCGAGTCCGAAGAGCCTTTGTACGGTATCACCACAGGCTTCGGTTCCCTGTGCAGCAAGAATATATCCCCCGACGAACTGGGTACTTTGCAGGAAAACCTGATTAAAAGTCATGCTTGCAGCGTCGGTGAAGAAATACGTCCCGTCATTGTCAAACTAATGATGCTGCTCAAAGCCCATGCCCTTTCTTTGGGACATAGTGGTGTGCAAGTCATTACCGTGCAGCGTATCCTCGATTTCTTCAACAACGATGTGATGCCTATTGTCTACGATCGTGGTTCACTCGGTGCATCCGGTGATCTGGCCCCCCTTGCCAATCTTTTCCTACCGCTTATCGGTGTGGGCGATGTTTATTATAAAGGTAAGAAGCGCGAAGCCATCAGTGTCCTCGATGAGTTTGGTTGGGAACCGGTGAAACTTATGAGTAAAGAAGGTCTTGCCCTGCTCAATGGTACGCAGTTTATGAGTGCCAATGGTGTGTTTGCCATTCTGAAAGCCTTCCGCCTTTCCAAGAAAGCCGACCTTATTGCCGCTCTTTCCCTCGAAGCTTTCGATGGGCGTATCGATCCTTTTATGGATTGTATCCAGCAAATCCGTCCGCATCGGGGACAAATCGAGACAGGCGATAATTTCCGCAAGCTACTGGAAGGAAGTGAAATCATTGCTCAATACAAAGCCCATGTACAAGATCCGTACTCTTTCCGCTGCATCCCCCAAGTACATGGTGCAACGAAAGATGCTATCCGTTATGTTTCTTCCGTCCTGCTGACCGAAATCAATTCCGTAACGGACAATCCAACTATCTTCCCCGATGAAGACCGTATCATCTCCGGCGGAAATTTCCACGGTCAGCCACTTGCCATTTCTTATGACTTCCTCGGCATAGCCCTTGCCGAATTAGGTAACATTTCCGAGCGGCGTGTGGCACAGCTTATCATGGGACTGCGTGGTCTGCCTGAATTTCTGGTAGCCAATCCCGGTTTGAACTCCGGTTTTATGATACCACAATATGCCGCTGCATCCATGGTTAGCCAGAATAAGATGTATTGCTATGCTGCCAGCAGTGATTCCATTGTTTCCTCCAACGGACAGGAAGATCATGTCAGCATGGGAGCTAATGCAGCTACCAAACTATACCGTATAATGGACAATCTGGAACACATTCTCTCCATTGAATTGATGAATGCTGCACAGGGTATCGAATTCCGTCGCCCTCTAAAGACCTCTCCCGCTTTGGAACGCTTCCTGAATGAATATCGTAAAGAAGTCCCTTTTATTAAAGACGACATTGTCATGTACAAGGAAATTCATAAGACAGTGGCGTTTCTGAACCGGACGAAGTTCGATTATTGACATTCTTCCCAATAAATCTGCCGGAAGTATAATAAACATTAATATAGTTAATCTTTCAAAGGAAACTCAATTGGAGAATTGAGTTTTCTTTCTATATTTGCCCAGTTTTATTCCGAAAGTGGACATTCTTCTGCTTGAAATCTAAAAAATTAAAGAGAAAATAGAAATGAAAACGGGCGACAATGTGAAAGAACACCCTCAAAGATTAGAGTTACGGGAGCGTATCATCGATACTGCTCTGAAATCTTTTGCTACCCATGGTATCAAGAGCATTACAATGGATGATATTGCTGCGGCACTGGGCATCTCCAAACGTACTTTGTATGAGGTGTTTTCTGATAAAGAAACCTTACTTATGGAATGCCTCCTGAAGGCCCAGCGTGAGGGAGACGCTTACGTGAAAGATGTCTATGAAAAGGCTTCGAATGTATTGGAAGTTTTGTTAAAACTCTACCAACGGAGTATTGAGAAGTTTCACAATACTAATAAAAAGTTTTTCGAAGATATCAAGAAATACCCCAAAGTCTATGCAGAATTGATGAAGCGTCGCAACCGCGATTCTGAGGAAACGATTGCCTTCTTTAAGCTGGGTATACAGCAGGGATATTTCCGCGATGACGTAAATTTTACGATTGTAAACCTGTTAGTGCGCGAACAGCTAGACTTGCTGATGAATACGGATCTTTGCAAAGACCATTCTTTCCTGGAAGTATATGAATCTATCATGTTCACCTATCTTCGGGGAATATCAACAGAAAAGGGCGCTCGCAAACTGGAAGAATTTATCCGGGAATATCGTAAGGATCGACAGTCCAATACGGAATAAAAGAATAATCCTAATAAACATACAGATTGATTTTTATGGACAGACAACTATTTTTGGCAAGCAAGAAAATTATGTTGACTGTGTTCCTTTTATTGGCTATAGGCCATATACAGGCACAGGAGACGACAGAAACCCTAACCTTGACCCTCGACAAAGCACTGGAAATCGCACTTAGTGATAATCCTACGATAAAGGTTGCCGAAGAGGAAATAGCCCTGAAAAAAGTGGCTAACAAGGAGACCTGGCAGAGTTTGTTGCCGGAAGCCAGTATTGGTGGAACATGGAACCATACAATTACGGCGGCTCAAATGAATCTCGGCGGCCAGTCTTTTAAAATGGGTCAGGACGATTCGAATACAGTAAGCGGAACCTTGAATATCAGCTTACCGTTATTTGCCCCTTCAGTCTACAAAGCAATGTCTATGACGAAAACCGACATAGAATTGGCGGTAGAAAAATCTCGTGCTTCTAAGCAGGATCTGGTGAACCAGGTTACGAAAGCGTATTATCAGTTGATGTTGGCACAAGACTCTTATGAGGTTTTGCAGAAGAGTTATAAATTGTCGGAAGACAATTATAACGTGGTTAATGCGAAATACCAGCAGGGAGCTGTCAGCGAATTTGATAAGATTAGCGCTGAAGTACAAATGCGTAGTGTAAAGCCGAATGTCATTTCAGCGGGAAATGCCGTTACCTTATCCAAACTTCAACTGAAAGTGCTGATGGGAATAACGGAAGACTTCGATCTCAAGATTGCCGATAATCTGGCTAATTATGAGACTGATTTGTTTGCTAACCAGCTGAATGAATTGAATGAAGGTTTGGTGAACAATACCACAATGAAGCAGTTCGACTTGAACATGAAGATGCTCAATCAGAGTTTGAAATCTCTGAAAACAAACTTCATGCCGACACTGGGAATGAACTATTCTTATCAATACCAGTCATTGTATAATAATAACTGGAATGTGTTCAACTATAATTGGGGTGGAAGTTCAGCTTTGGTATTTACCCTGAATATCCCTCTTTATAAGGCCAGTAACTTTACGAAACTGAAAACCGCACGAATTCAGATCAACCAGCTAAAGGAAAACCGCACGGATACTGAGCGTAAACTGAATATGCAGATTACCAGTTACCAGAATAACATGGCAGCAAGTTCAGAGCAGGTGGTAAGTAATAAAGAGAACGTAATGCAGGCTCAGAAGGCAGTGGAAATAGCCGGGAAGCGCTATGAAGTAGGTAAAGGTACAGTGCTGGAATTGAACAGTTCCCAAGTATCATTAACTCAGGCTGAACTGACTTATAACCAATCTATTTACGACTATCTGGTATCTAAGGCTGATCTTGACCAGGTTTTGGGTCGCGACTATTCAATTAAATAAGTAAAAAAGAAAAATCACAACGATATGAAAAAAAGTATTCAATTAATTGCCCTGGTGGCAGTTGCTCTGCTGAGCTCATGCGGTGGTGGAGAGAAAGACAAGGCTACAGCTGAAAAGGTGGATGAAAAACCGAGAGTTAAACTGGCCTCTGTGACCGCACGTCCTGTAGACCAGATACAAGAATATACTGCTACTGTTCAGGCAGAAGTGAAAAACAATATTGCTCCTTCTTCTCCGGTGCGTATCGATCAGATATTTGTGGAAGTGGGTGACCGTGTATCTAAAGGTCAGAAATTGGTGCAGATGGATGCTGCCAACCTGAAACAAGCTAAGTTTCGTTTGGACAATCAGGAAATAGAGTTCAAGCGTACCGACGAATTATATAAGGTGGGCGGTACTTCCAAATCAGAATGGGATGCGGCCAAAATGGCATTGGACGTACAGAAGACAACGTATAAGAATCTGTTGGAAAATACTGCGTTGCTCAGCCCCATCAATGGTGTGGTGACAGCTCGTAATTACGATAACGGCGATATGTACAGTGGAGGTGATCCGGTGTTGGTAGTAGAGCAAATCACTCCGGTGAAACTGATGATCAACGTTTCCGAAGGCTACTTTGCGAAAGTAAAGAAGGGCGCTCCCGTGGCTGTTAAGGTAGACGTGTATGGCGATGAAGAGTTTGAAGGAACGATAAATCTGGTTTATCCGACCATTGATTCGAATACCCGTACTTTCCCTGTTGAAGTGCGTTTAACTAACCGTGACCAGAAAGTCCGTCCGGGTATGTTTGCACGTGTAACACTGAACTTCGGAACACAGGAGCACGTAGTTGTGCCCGATTTGGCTATTGTGAAACGTGCCGGTTCCGGCGACCGCTATGTATATGTATATAAGGACGGAAAAGTTTCTTATAACAAAGTTGAACTGGGACGTCGTATGGATACGGAATATGAGTTGATTTCCGGTGTGGATAACAATTCGCAGGTGGTCGTTGCAGGACAGTCCAAGTTGGCTGATGGCGTAGAAGTAGAAGTCGAGAAATAATTATTAATTATGAATTATTAATTATGAACTACCGTGCGGCATGATAGCGCAGCCAATTCATAATTAATAATTAAAAATTCATCATTAAATAACATGAGTTTATACGAAGGAGCGGTTAAAAAACCGATTATGACCTCGCTCTGCTTTTTGGCAGTAGCGATATTTGGTCTGTTCTCTTTGTCAAAATTACCGGTGGACCTTTACCCGGATATCGAGACCAACACCATCATGGTGATGACTTCCTATGCGGGAGCCAGTGCGTCGGATATTGAGAACAACGTGACCCGTCCGTTAGAAAATACGCTGAACTCTGTCAGCAACCTAAAGCATATTACTTCCAGATCTTCAGAAAATATCTCTGTGATTACACTGGAGTTTGAATATGGATATGATATAGATGTGCTGACGAATGATGTACGCGATAAACTGGATATGGTAAGCTCTCAGCTTCCCGATGAAGTGGAGACACCTATTATCTTTAAGTTCAGTACGGACATGATTCCTATCCTGCTGCTTTCCGTTCAGGCGGAAGAAAGTCAGCCGGCACTTTATAAAATATTGGATGACAACATCGTGAATCCTCTGGCACGTGTGCCGGGTGTGGGTACGGTGTCTATTTCCGGTGCACCCAAACGTGAGGTGAATGTTTATTGCGATCCTAACAAACTGGATGCTTATAATCTTTCAGTGGAGACCATTAGTTCTATTATTAGTGCTGAAAACCGCAATACACCGGGTGGTACCTTCGATGTGGGAAACAATACCTATTCACTTCGTGTAGAGGGAGAGTTTAAGGACCCCAAGGAGATGGAGAATATCGTAGTAGGTACGCACAATGGAGCTTCCGTTTATTTGCGCGATGTGGCAACAGTGGTAGACTCTGTGGAAGAACGTGCGCAAAAGACGTATAGTAATGGTGTACAAGGTGCTATGATTGTGGTACAGAAGCAATCCGGTGCCAACTCTGTGGCTATTTCTCAGAAGGTTATCGATATGCTGCCGCAGTTGCAAAAATCGTTGCCGAGTGACGTGAAACTGGGTATTATTGTCAATACTTCCGATAACATTCTGAATACCATTGACAGTTTGGAAGAGACTATCATGTACGCCATGCTATTCGTAATTCTAGTGGTATTTGTATTCTTGGGACGTTGGCGTGCTACGGTTATTATCTGTATCACTATCCCAATGTCATTGGTAGCCTCATTCATCTATTTGGGTATTATAGACGGCGGTTCGCTGAATATTATTTCGCTTTCTTGTCTTTCCATTGCTATCGGTAATGTGGTGGACGATGCTATTGTAGTGCTTGAGAATGTGACGACCCATATTGAACGAGGGTCCGAGCCGAAGCAGGCGGCGGTTCATGCCACGAATGAGGTGGCCATCTCCGTAATTGCCTCGACACTGACCATGATTGCGGTATTTTTCCCGCTGACTATGGTGAGCGGTATGTCCGGTGTATTGTTTCGCCAGTTGGGTTGGATGATGTGTGTGATCATGACCGTTTCTACCATTTCGGCTTTGTCATTTACGCCGATGATGTGTGCACAACTCCTGCGCTTGCAGAAGAAGCAGAGCAAGATGTTCATTGCATTTTATAGGCCGATTCAACGTGGACTCGATGCTCTCGATGTGTGGTATCAGAACCGTTTGAACTGGGCTGTACGCCATCGCATCACTATTATGGTCGGTTGTGCTACTTTCTTTGTAGCAAGTTTGTTTTGTGCTAAGTATATTGGTACGGAGTTCTTTCCGGCGGCTGATAATAGCCGTATCGGTGTGAACTTGCAACTTCCCATCGGTGCCCGTGTAGAGCGTGCGCAAGCGCTGGCTTCGGAACTGACGGAAAAGTGGATGAAACGTTACGAAGGTGTGATGAGGGTTTGTAATTATACTGTGGGACAGGCTGATTCGGATAATACTTTTGCTTCCATGCAGGACAACGGTAGTCATATTATCAGCTTTAACATCAGTTTGGTGAGCCCGGGCGACCGTAAAGTCAAATTGGAAACGGTCTGTGATGAGATGCGTGAAGACTTGAAGGCCTATCCCGAGTTGGATAAGGCACAGGTAATTTTGGGTGGTAGTACCGGTGGTATGAGTGCCCAGGCCAGTGCCGACTTTGAAGTATATGGTTATGATTTTACCGCTACGGATAAAGTCTCGGCCGAACTGAAAGAGAAACTGCTGAATGTAAAAGGAGTGAGTGAAGTAAACATCAGCCGTCAGGATTATCAACCTGAATATCAGGTAGACTTCGATCGTGAGAAACTGGCATTACATGGACTGAATCTCTCCACTGCTTCCGGTTATCTGCGTAACCGTGTGAACGGAGCATTGGCTTCTTATTATCGTGAGGATGGTGATGAGTACGACATCCGTGTACGTTATGCTCCTGAGTTCCGTACAAAGATTGAAGATTTGGAGAACATCCTTATTTATACACCTTCCGGTGAAGGTATCCGTGTGAAGGACCTTGGTAAAGTAGTTGAGCGCTCGGCTCCTCCTACTATCGAGCGTAAGGACCGTGAACGTATTGTGACAGTATCCGCCGTTATTTCCGGAGTTCCGTTGGGCGACGTGGTGGCTGATGGTAATGCCATTGTCGATAAGATGGACTTGCCGAGCGGTATTTCTATCCAGATTTCGGGTTCGTACGAGGACCAGCAGGACTCGTTCTCAGACTTGGGCACGCTGGCTGTACTGATTATCATTCTGGTATTTATTGTAATGGCCGCTCAGTTTGAGTCTTTGAGTTATCCGTTTATTATCATGTTCTCCATTCCATTTGCATTCAGCGGTGTATTGATGGCACTCTTCTTTACGGGCACCAACCTGAACGTAATGAGTTTGCTGGGTGGAATCATGTTGATTGGTATTGTGGTGAAGAACGGTATCGTGTTGATTGACTACATCACACTCTGTCGCGAGCGTGGTATGGCGGTACTTCACTCTGTGGTTACGGCAGGTCGTAGCCGTCTGCGTCCGGTATTAATGACCACGCTGACTACTATCCTCGGTATGGTGCCGATGGCTGTAGGGCAAGGTGAAGGTGCTGAGATGTGGCGTCCGCTGGGTGTGGCCGTAATTGGTGGTCTGACAGTATCTACCATCTTGACGCTGATTCTGGTTCCCGTGCTTTATTGTTCATTTGCCGGTATTGGTATCAGACGTAACCGTCGTAAGATTAAGAAAGACCGTGAACTGAATGATTACTATCAGGCTCATAAGGAGAAGATGACGAAACCGAAAAAACAGTGATAATAATTATGAATTATGAGTTATGAATTATGAATAGCCGTACAGTGTTCATTGTTTTCTGACTCATAATTCATGATTCATAATTTATAATTCATAATTAATCAACATGAAATCCGTATTTATAACATTCGACCAGGCGTTCTTTGAGCGCATCATGGCGTTACTCGATCGCCAGGGTTGCCGTGGATTCAGCTATTGGCAGCAAGTACAGGGACGTGGTAGCAAGACGGGCGAGCCGCACTATGGTAGTCATGCATGGCCCAGTATGTGCTCTGCTATTATTACTATTGTAGACGAAGCTAAAGTTGACCCATTGCTTGATGCACTCCATCTGATGGACGAGGAGACTCAGCAACTCGGGCTCCGGGCATTTGTCTGGAACATTGAGAAGACGATATAATCTGAAGAAGGTGGTTCTTCAGAGTGAGTGGAAACACTTTCTTGGGAATCTGATAGAGGGAAATCTTACAAAACGTGAAGATTTCCCTCTCTTTTTATGTCTTTTCTCTATCTTTGCAAATCCTTTACGGACAACATGGAAAAGAATTATCTGAAATATACTTGCATTTGGGCATTGATTATATTGGCGGGCTTGTTACTGATGTACTTCCTGCCCGGTTTTACGGTAGGTGAACACGTGATGAGGCGTGTCGACTTGCTGGGTGATGTGCGTATTCAGAAAGAACTTACGGAAGAACCGGACAGTTTGCTTCCGCTTCCGCCGAAGGTGAAACCGGCTTTTGTGGATACTTGCCGTGCGGGTATGACGTGCATTGAAGACTACAGCGACTCCACTCTTCGCGGCATGACACCTTTTTACCGGGCTTTGGATGAATTGACACAACGTCCCCGCCAGGTACGTATTGCAGTTTTCGGAGATTCCTTCATTGAAGCGGATATTCTTACTGCGGATTTGCGCGATATGTTGCAGAATAAATATGGTGGTTGCGGAGTAGGCTTTGTTACCATTACTTCTATGACCAGCGGATTCCGTCCTACCGTGCGCCATTCGTTTGGTGGTTGGCAAAGCCATTCTGTAATGGATTCTACTTTCTTTGACCGCAAGAAGCAAGGTATTTCCGGACATTACTTTGTTCCCCGTCCCGGTGCTTATGTGGAACTGAAGGGACAGAATAAATATGCTTCCCATCTGGATACCTGTGAACAGGCTTCTATCTTCTTTTATAGTAAAGGAGAAGTTACCCTTTCTGTGAATGTCAACCGGAATGAAAAGCAAACCCGTACTTTCCTGGCTACAGATGATTTGCAGGAAATGCAAGTGGATGGAAACATTGGTTCTGTCCGTTGGACGGTTGATGAGGCGGATTCTACCTTATTCTATGGTTTGGCTATGGATGGTAAAAAAGGAATTATCCTGGATAATTTCTCTTTGCGCGGCAGTTCGGGCTTATCCTTGCGTTCTATTCCTGTGTGGATGATGCACGAATTTAATGAGCAGCGTCCTTACGATCTGATTATTTTGCAATATGGATTGAACGTTGCTACTGAACGTGGGCGGAATTATGACAAATACATTGCAGGTATGCAGACTACTATTGATCATTTGAAGGATGCATTTCCACAAGCAGGTATCTTGATAGTCAGCGTAGGTGACCGGGATTATAAGACGGAAGATGGCACTCTACGCACAATGCCCGGTATTAAAAATCTGGTGCGTTACCAACAAAACTTGGCGGCAGATAACGACATTGCTTTTTGGAATATGTTCGAAGCAATGGGAGGAGAGGGAAGTATGGCAAATTTGGTACATGCCAAGCCTTCTTTGGCGAATTACGACTATACGCATATTAATTTCCGGGGAGGTAAGCATTTGGCAGGCCTGCTTTATGAAGCGCTTGTGTATGGAAAGGAACAGTACGACAGGAGGAGGGCTTATGAAGCGGAATAATAGAATAAAAATCGTATTGGAAGTTTCAAAAGCATATTTTTCATCCGCAGATAACACGGATAACGCAGGTTTTAAATATAAGAATCCGTGTCATCCGTGTTATCTGCGGATGAAAAATCTCTTTATCACAACTTTGTTTCTTCTATGCTTTTTCCCGCTCCATGCCCAGGACCCTATTCCATCCTGTCCTCTAATTAGCAAAGTCACAGCAAATTGTGACACACTTCGTTCCTATTCCCAGCGTACGGATACTGTTTCCGTTCCTCAAATAGCTTTTCCTTCCGGCTTTCAGCAACTTGGTGAAAATGAGTTGACGGATAGCCTTGGCATCCTCAATCCTTTTTGGGAAAAGTTGCGTCTGTTACATGCCGGCTTTTCTACAGATACCATCCGTATCGTACATATCGGTGACAGCCATATCCGTGGGCGTATCTTGCCCCGCACTACCGGAACGCTGCTGACAGAAACTTTTGGTGCTATCTCTTATACTGATATGGGTATCAATGGTGCTTTTTGTACCACCTTTACCCGTCCCGACCGTATTTCTGATATTGCCGCCCTGCATCCCGACCTGGTTATACTTTCTTTCGGGACGAACGAAAGCCATAACCGACGTTATAACCCCCTGTTGCACTACCGACAAATGGATGAACTGGTGCGTATGCTTCGCGACAGTCTGCCCAATGTACCCTTACTGATGACAACTCCTCCCGGTTCCTACGACAGTTTCCGGAAAAGTCGTCGTCGCCGCACCTATTCCATTAATCCCCGTACTGCTATTGCCGTAGAAACCATGCGTCGCTTTGCTGATGACAACGGTCTTGCCGTGTGGGATATGTACGAAGCGGTGGGAGGGAGACAGCGTGCTTGTCTGAACTGGCAGGAAGCAAAATTGATGCGTCCGGACCATGTACATTATCTTCCCGAAGGATATGTGCTGCAAGGTGAATTGTTTTATCAAGCTCTTTTAAAAGCCTATAATGATTATGTGGGATATTGACTTTAACCGTCTGCGAGACGTATTCGTTTATGACCCGCAAGCGCCGATGATATTCAGTAGCGGCATTTTCTTGTGGTTGTTTGCAGCATTTATACTGGTTTATCTGCTGTTGCAACGCCGTCTGACTGCCCGCTTGTTGTTTGTTACCGCATTCTCCTATTATTTTTATTATAAAAGTAGCGGAACTTACTTTTTCCTGCTGGCACTTGTCACGGTAAGCGATTTCTTTATTGCCCGTTTTATGGCAGGTACTTCCGTAGGCTGGAAACGTAAGGCAAGTGTTGTGCTTAGCCTTGCTATTAATCTTGGTTTGCTTGCATACTTCAAATATACTAATTTTCTGGGAGATGTCTTTGCCTCGCTGGTAGGCGGTACGTTCCATCATTACGATATATTCCTCCCTGTGGGTATTTCTTTCTTTACTTTCCAGTCACTTAGCTATACCATCGATGTTTATCGCAAAGATATAACCCCTCTTACCAATTTGCTGGATTATGCTTTTTACGTATCCTTTTTCCCGCAGTTGGTGGCAGGCCCTATTGTGCGTGCCCGTGATTTTATCCCACAGATACGCCGCCCTTTGTTCGTATCCCATGAGATGTTCGGAAGGGGGATATTCCTGATTGCAAGCGGTCTGTTTAAGAAAGCGATTATTTCGGATTATATCAGTGTGAACTTTGTAGAGCGTATTTTTGATAATCCTACGCTCTATTCCGGAGTAGAGAATCTGATGGGTGTTTATGGATATGCCTTGCAAATCTATTGCGACTTTTCCGGATACAGTGATATGGCTATCGGAATAGCCTTGTTGTTAGGTTTTCATTTTAATAAGAACTTTGACTCTCCTTATAAGTCCGCTTCCATTACAGAGTTTTGGCGGCGATGGCACATTTCGCTTTCCAGTTGGCTGAAAGATTATCTCTATATATCTTTGGGTGGAAACCGGAAAGGAAAGATTCGCCAGTATGCCAATCTTGTCATTACCATGTTTTTGGGTGGTTTGTGGCATGGCGCTTCTTGGAATTTTGTCGTTTGGGGATTGTTCCATGGCATTGCTTTGGCGGCACATAAATTCTGGATGACGTTGACTGGAAGAAAGAAGGGAGAAGAAAGCCAGGGCATCCGCCGTTTCTTCGGTATACTGATCACATTCCACTTTGTTTGTTTCTGCTGGATATTCTTCCGCAATGCGGACTTTTCCACTTCATTGGATATGCTCAAACAGATCTGTACCACTTTCCGTCCGCAACTTTTCCCACAACTGATTGCGGGTTATTGGGAAGTGTTTGCACTGATGGCATTGGGTTTCTTCCTGCATTTCTGCCCCGACCGTTGGGAGAATGCTTGCTGTAAAACAGTAATCCGCCTCCCCCTGATGGGAAAGGCGGTTCTGATGCTTGCTTTAATTTACTTGGTAATCCAGATGAAGAGTACGGAGATTCAGCCTTTCATTTACTTCCAGTTCTAAAATTTCTCCTCTCCCTTCATCGGGAGAGGTTTCTAATCCACCTCTATTTCATCAATGAACATATAAGCTGCTTTTCCTTCGCCTGCATGTCCTTTTGGCAAGGCAGGGCTTCGCTTGATGACAACTTTCACATACCGTGCTTTCACCGGATCGAAAGTTATCTCATAGTTTTCCACACCTTTCTTATCAATATTTGTTTCAGCCGGAATATCTTTAACGGCTACTTCGCGGAACTCTTTGTTATCATCAGATACAGAGACTACCAATCCTGTGCTTCCCATAATCCAGGCACTCATGTCGACAATAGCATTCGTAGCCACCCGCTTGATTTCTGTTTCCTGTCCCAGGTCGATGATGGCTTCCACATCACCACCTACAAAACCTAACCAGGCTCCGGTGGCATAGCTATCATTCCCCTTCATACCGTCTACCAAGGTGATGGCACCTCCGAATTTATACTTTTCCGAAGGCTGGAAGGTCAGCTCGATAGGACAATATGTAGCTTTATTGAAAGAAATCTTCTTATTCACCACTTTGCTCTTTCCTTCCGGGCGGATAACCACTGCCTGGAAATCTGCTGTTTCGGTAATGGAAACAGGCTCTGTATATTTCAATGAAGCTGTGGTCGGTTCGGTTCCATCTAATGTATAATAAATAGGAGCGTCATCAATAGTACTCAATGTAACTACTACTGCTTTCTTGGCAACATCCGGTGTGAAGTCTACCTTCAAGTCGAATACATGCTTGGCATAGTTGAAGCCATCTCTTTGATAGAACTTCATCAAGCGTGCCAGACGTTTAGTGAAATCTTTGAAATCTTTCTTTTCGGGTTGCGTCCATTGTACTTCGGCAAGGGCGGCCATACGGGGTAATATCATGTATTCCACGTGTTCGGAGGAGTGGATATACTCTGTCCAGAGATTAGCCTGAGCACCGAGAATATGCTTGCTTTGTTCTTCTGTAAGTGCTGCCGGTACGGGTTCCAGACTATATACTTTTTCGATGGGAACATATCCACCGATACCGAGCGGTTCATCCTTAGTGTCTGCTGTCTGATAATAGTCGAAATAGCAGAAAGAGGTCGGAGTCATGATAACATCGTGTCCCAGTTGTGCGGCTTTGATACCGCCTTCCATACCGCGCCATGACATTACGGTTGCGTTAGGAGCTACGTCGCCTTCCAATATTTCATCCCAACCGATGATCTGGCGTCCTTTGCTATTCAGGAACTCTTCGATGCGTGTCATGCAATAACTTTGCAGACGGTCTTCGGCAGTATGGTTCTTATCCGCTTTCAGTCCTTCCGCTTTGATACGTGCCTGGCATTTCGGGCATTTTTCCCAACGGGTACGTGGAGCTTCGTCACCACCGATATGAACATACTTCGACGGGAAGATCTCAATGATTTCACTCATTACATCTTCCAGGAATTGCATCGTCTGGTCGTTACCAATGCAGAGCACATCTTCAAATATACCCCAACGCGGACATACTTCGTACGGACCACCCGTACATCCCATTTCAGGGTAAGCGGCTAATGCGGCAAGCATGTGTCCGGGCAGGTCTACTTCCGGAATTACCGTAATGTAACGTTCCTGTGCATATTTCACGATCTCTTTCGCTTCTTCCTGGGTAAAGAAACCACCATACGGCGTATTGTCATACTCCTGTGTGTTTCTTCCGATTACCGTACGACTGCGCTGGGAACCTATTTCCGTAAGTTTCGGATACTTCTTAATCTCGATGCGCCAGCCTTGGTCGTCCGTCAGGTGCCAGTGGAAAGTATTCATGTTGTGCAGTGCCAGTAAGTCTATATACTTCTTCATGAATTCTTTGGGGAAGAAATGACGTCCTACGTCGAGATGCATGCCGCGGTAACTGAAACGCGGTTCGTCCTTAATTTCACCCGCCGGTATCAGGATGGTTGCTCCTTTGGCTTCGGCGGGAATGGACTTGCGTAAAGTCTGGATGCCATAGAACACTCCGTTTTCGGTTTGGCCGTTGATGCTGATACCTTCGGGGGTGGTAGTCAGCACATAGCCTTCCTTGTTTGCAATGCCTGGGTCGAGTCCCAGTACAATTGCATTTTTTACTTGTTCTCCTGCTACGATGGCCTTTGTCTTCGGTGCATAGTTCGTGGCTTGTTGGATGTACTCCGACAGGAACTCAGCATTGCGTTGCAGTAAGGCATTGTTTTCCGGATAAGCGATGAGAACATTTTCGTTCAGTTTGAACGGGGTTTCCTGGGTTAAGCTTACCTCTTGGGGGAGAGGTATCACTTGGTAGTTAGCTTCTTTCTCCGCGGTACACGAAGCGCATGCCAAGGCGAGAGCACTTGCAAGAAGTGCGTGGTTAAGTTTTCTCATGGTGTTAGTATTTAATTGATTCGTGTACAAAGTTATCAAATAAATGCTAAAAACCTATACTAACCAGTTGTATTGTTTTGTTTTCTTACGGTGTAAGAGGGTTTTGTTCATGCTTGTACAGTAATGAATGAATAGATACGCGGACGACACGGATAAGGCGGACGAACGCGGACTTTAATTTATCATTTATAATATTTTTAAATCCGCGTTCGTCCGCCTTATCCGTGTCGTCCGCGTACCCATTTAATTCATAACCCATCTATAATGGATGGAAGATTGCTAATGGAGCTTTTATTAGCTTATTGATAATCAGCTAATAGCATTTACCGACGGCTTGCTGTAGGATGTAAAAGCATTTACTGCCGTATGTAACGGCCTTTACCCCTTATTGTAACGACCTTTACCTCGGTATGTAACGGTCTTTACTTCGGCATGTAAAGGGAGTTACCGTGCGGGGTTAACAAAGTTACCATTTGGAGTAAACTGAATTTCCATGAAAGGAACAACCGTGTACTTATAAAGGTGAAGTAAGATAACTCATATCGGGATGAAAAGGGAACAAGTTGTACCAATAAGTTTCATTATATTCTTTTTGCCCTGTATTCTTTTGGCGACATCCCCGTATGCTTCTTGAAGTATCGTCCGAAGAACGACTGGTCGGGAAAATTATACCGGTCGGCTATTTCTTTCAGTGAGAGATTGGTGGATTGCAGGGCAACTTTGATTTCCAATGTGAGGAACTCATCGATGATTTCTTTAGCGGAAATCTGACCTATCTCTTTAGTAATGGCAGAAAGGTAGCGTGTAGAAATACAAAGTTGCTCGGCATAAAAGGCTACATCCCGCTGCATGGTACAATTGCTGTGTACCAGGTGAATGAACTTTTTGAACAGTTGCCCTTTCCGGTTGCCTCCTTCCAATTGTTCCTTCGTGAAGTATCTCTGCACCTTATCATACGTATCCAGAAAAAATATCTGAAGCAGGTTTTGGGCAATGCTCTCGCGGAACTGGTTTTCCTTATCGGCATAAATAGCAGCACTTGCCTCTATCATTCTCAGGATGGGACGTATTGTTTCGGGTCTGGTATGTGTATAACAGGAATTTTCCTTCATGAAATGCATGAATGCCGGATCCAGTCGGAAACAGGCCACCTTCATCATCTCGCCTGAATAAGCGAAATAGTGTATCCGGAAGTCCGGACTGGCCGATCTGAGCGAAAGGATAGAGCCGGGCAACAGCATGATATTCGTATTCGGTATAATGTGATGCTTCTCCAGATCTATGGTGATTTCCGCTTCTCCGCTGGAACAGAACAAAAGGACTCCGTTTGTCAGTTTGATGAGCCGGTTGTGGTAAAACTCCAGATTATCGGTCCCGGATCTGAAGGTTTCTGCTTTCGTAGTTAATAATGAATTCATACTTTATCTTTTTAAAGTTTTGCTGGAACAAAGGTAGAAGTTCTTTTTGGAATGTTAAGCAAACCGTTCCGAAAATGAACAAAGGAGTGCGACAAATGAAACAAGTTGTTGTTCAAAAACGGCATACCTTTGCCGCCGACATAACAAAAGATGTTTTTAAAAAGATTGTAGTATGACAACAAAGAAGAGATTGATTAGACAGATGATGACATTCATTTGTGGAGTAACATTGGTAGCATGCGGACAGGCTCCTACCGTGCAGACCAGTTCTGAGTATGAGGTGATGAGAATCACGACATCCGACAAGGAATTGCAAACGACCTATTCAGCGAGTATCCGGGGAAGACAAGACATTGACATTTACCCACAGGTGTCCGGTTTTCTGACTAAGCTTTGTGTGGAAGAAGGTCAGGCGGTCCGCAAAGGACAAGTCTTGTTTATTATCGACCAAGTGCCTTATCGTGCGGCTTTGCAGACTGCGGAAGCCAATGTAGAGGCAGCACGTGCAAGTGTATCTACGGCTCAACTGACGTATGACAGTAAAAAAGAATTGTTTGCCCAGAACGTGATTTCCGAGTTCGATTTGCAGACATCTTATAATAACCTGCTGACGGCGAAAGCACAATTGGCGCAGACGGAAGCGCAACGTGTAAGTGCCGCCAATAACCTTTCTTATACGGAAGTGAAAAGTCCTGCCGATGGTGTTGTAGGCACTTTGCCCTATCGTGTGGGTGCTTTGGTCAGTGCCAGTCTGCCTAAGCCATTGACTACGGTTTCCGATAATTCCGATATGTACGTTTACTTCTCGATGACGGAAAATCAGTTGCTGGATATGACGCGCCGCTACGGTTCCAGGAGTAAAGCACTGGAGGAAATGCCTGCTATTGGGCTGATTCTGAATGATAAATCCACCTATCCTTCACAGGGTAAGATTGAAACAATCAGTGGAGTTATCGATACTTCTACCGGAACTGTCAGCTTGCGTGCCGTATTCCCGAATAAAGAAGGATTGTTACAGAGTGGGGGAGCCGGTAATGTAGTGATTCCTGTTCAAAAACGGAACTGTATCGTTGTTCCGCAAGCGGCTACTTATGAAGTGCAGGATAAAGTGTTCGTATTTAAAGTAGTAGATGGTAAAGCACAGTCTGCTCCGGTGGAGGTGACCCGTGTGAATGGTGGAAAAGAGTATATTGTAGACAAGGGTTTGAATGTGGGTGATGTAATTGTGGCTGAAGGCGTAGGATTATTGCGCGAAGGTACACCTATTCAAGCTAAGTCAGCATCCTCTGCAACACAAGAAACCGTTAATCAACAAACAAAGGAGGATTAATCCATGAATCTGAGAACATTTATTGAACGCCCGGTATTTTCGGCAGTCATTTCTATAACGATTGTCATTCTGGGTATCATCGGGTTGTTTACCCTGCCCGTCGAACAATATCCTGATATTGCTCCGCCTACCGTTATGGTAAGCACCACGTACTACGGTGCCAGTGCGGAAACTTTGCAGAAGAGTGTTATCGCTCCGTTGGAAGAAGCTATCAACGGTGTGGAAGACATGACCTATATGACGTCTACCGCTACCAATGCCGGTTCGGTATCCATTACCGTCTATTTCAAGCAGGGAACCGACCCGGATATGGCTGCCGTTAATGTGCAGAATCGCGTTTCCAGAGCTACCGGACAGCTTCCGGGAGAAGTAACTCAGGTAGGTGTGACCACTATGAAGCGCCAGACCAGTATCTTACAGATGTTTTCATTGCATAGCCCCGATAATTCGTACGATGAAAACTTCCTTGCCAACTATATGAGTATCAACCTGAAACCGCAGTTGCTGCGTATTGCAGGTGTGGGCGATATGATGATTATGGGTGGTGACTACAGTATGCGTGTCTGGATGAAGCCTGATGTGATGGCACAGTACAAACTGATTCCGTCTGACGTGACGGCAGCACTTGCCGAGCAGAATATTGAGTCGGCTACTGGTTCGTTCGGTGAAAATTCGGACGAAACTTATCAATATACTATGAAGTATAAAGGTCGTCTGATAACACCGGAGGAATTTGGTGAAATCGTAATCCGTTCTACGGAAGACGGTGAAGTGCTGAAGTTGAAAGACATTGCAGATGTGGAACTGGGTAAGGACAGCTACGCCTACAAAGGCGGTATGGACGGTCACAATGGTGTTTCCTGTATGGTGTTCCAGACGGCCGGCTCCAATGCTACGGAAGTAAACCAGAACATTGACAACCTGCTGGACGAAGTGCGCAAAGACCTGCCGAAAGGTGTGGAGCTGACACAGATGATGAGTTCCAATGACTTCCTGTTCGCTTCTATCCATGAGGTCGTAAAGACTTTGATTGAGGCTATCCTTCTTGTGATCCTGGTAGTATATGTATTCTTGCAGGATATCCGCTCCACATTGATTCCGTTGGTGGGTATCATCGTGTCACTGATAGGTACCTTCGCTTTTATGTCCGTTGCCGGATTCAGTATCAACCTGATTACTCTGTTTGCATTGGTACTTGTGATCGGTACGGTGGTAGACGACGCCATAGTCGTCGTCGAGGCGGTACAGTCGAGGTTCGATGTCGGTTATAAGTCTCCTTATATGGCAAGTATCGACGCTATGAAGGGGATTAGTAATGCGGTTATCACCTCTTCACTGGTATTTATGGCAGTGTTCATTCCTGTATCGTTTATGAGTGGTACGTCCGGTACGTTCTATACGCAGTTCGGTTTAACAATGGCAGTTGCCGTAGGTATCTCAGCTATTAACGCTTTGACACTGAGTCCGGCCCTTTGCGCCTTGTTGCTGAGACCTTATATTAATGAAGATGGTACGCAGAAGAATAATTTTGCCGCCCGTTTCCGCAATTCGTTCAATGCAGCTTTCGATGTTGTGGTGAATAAGTATAAGAATGCGGTACTGTTCTTTATCAAGCGTCGTTGGTTGTCATGGTCGTTGCTGGCTTGTTCGGTAGTATTGTTAGTACTCCTGATGAATTCAACGAAGACCAGTTTGGTGCCTGATGAAGACCAGGGTGTATTGTTCGTCAACGTAAGTACGGCTCCGGGTAGTTCACTGAAGACTACGGATGATGTTATGCTTCGTATAGAAGAACGCTTGGAAGCTATTCCGCAAAAGTTGCATATTCAGAAAGTAGCCGGTTACGGATTGCTTTCCGGACAGGGAAATACATTCGGTATGATTGTTATGAAGCTGAAACCCTGGGATGAACGTACAAAGAAAGAAGATCAGGTGCAGGCTGTCATCGGACAGATCTATGCCCGCACGGCGGATATCAAGGATGCCACGATCTTTGCAATTGCTCCGGGTATGATTCCGGGTTATGGTATGGGTAATGCGCTCGACCTGAATGTACAGGATAAGTTGGGCACGGATGTGAATACCTTCTTCCAGACTACCCAGCAATACTTGGGTGCTTTGAACCAGCGTCCCGAAATCTCCATGGCTTATTCTACTTTCGATGTGCGCTATCCGCAATGGACTGTCGAGGTAGATGCTGCCAAATGTAAACGTGCCGGCATTACTCCGGATGCAGTGCTTTCCACACTTTCGGGTTACTATGGCGGACAGTATGTATCTAACTTCAACCGTTTCTCAAAGGTATATAGGGTTATGATACAGTCTGGTCCTGAATACCGCATGGATGAGACTTCGTTGCACAACACCTTTGTGCGGATGGCAAACGGTGAAATGGCTCCGCTGAGCCAGTTTGTTACGCTGACCCGTAGTTATGGTGCCGAGACTTTGAGTCGCTTCAATATGTATAATTCCATAGCTGTGAATGCCATGCCTGCCGAGGGATATAGTACGGGTGATGCCATCCGTGCCGTGAAAGAGACAGCAGAAATCAGCCTGCCGAAAGGTTACGGTTATGACTTCGGTGGTATCACACGTGAAGAGAACCAGCAGAGTGGTACGACGGTAATTATCTTCGGTATCTGTATTCTGATGATCTATCTTATCCTGAGTGCGCTTTATGAAAGCTTCATCGTTCCGTTTGCAGTTATTCTTGCGGTTCCGGTAGGTCTGATGGGTACGTTCTTGTTTGCCAAGATAGCAGGATTGGAGAATAATATTTATCTGCAAACAGGTTTGATTATGTTGATCGGTTTGCTTGCCAAGACAGCCATTCTGTTGACGGAATATGCTGCCGAGCGCCGAAAAGCAGGCATGGGATTGATTGCTTCCGCAGTCAGCGCAGCCAAAGCACGTCTTCGTCCTATCCTGATGACGGCACTCACCATGATCTTCGGTCTGTTCCCGCTGGTGGTAGCTACCGGAGTAGGTGCTAACGGTAACCGTTCGTTGGGTACGGGTGTAGTAGGTGGTATGACCATCGGTACACTGGCATTGCTTTTCATCGTTCCGGCTTTGTTTGTCACCTTCCAGTGGTTGCAGGAACGTCTTCGTCCGGCTCAGTCCATGCCTACCAAAGACTGGCAGATTGAGGAGGAGATGGAAGTGAGTAAGAAAGAAATAGAAGAACATCAATCAAAAGAAAAATGAAGAAACAAATCATCGCTTTAGCTGTCGCAGCCTTGCTGTTGAGTAGTTGCGGCATCTATACTAAATATGAACGTCCCGAAGTCAAGACCGACGGACTTTACGGGCAGGATGTAGAGGTGGAAGACACCACCTCTATCGCCTCTCTCTCCTGGCGCGAGTTGTTCACCGACCCGCAACTACAATCTCTCATTGAGCATGCACTGCAAGGCAATACCGACTTGCAGTCCGCTCAGTGGCGTATCAAAGAAGCGGAAGCCACTCTGTCATCCGCCCGTCTGGCCTATCTGCCTTCTTTTATGTTGACTCCGCAGGGAGGTGTCAGTAGCTTTGATAAATCAAAAGGTTCCTGGACGTACAGCGGCATAGCATCCGCCAGTTGGGAAATTGATATTTTCGGTAAACTGACCAATGCGAAACGCCGTGCAAAAGCTTTGTACCTTCAGAGCCTGGAGTACGAACAAGCTGTCACCACTTCGTTGATAGCCAATGTGGCAAATATGTATTACACCTTATTAATGCTCGATGCGCAATACAACGTATCTGCCGAAACTGCCGCTAAGTGGCGTGAGAGCGTGAAGACAATGCGTGCCATGAAAGCAGCAGGTATGACGGATGAGGCCGGAGTAGCCCAGACCGAAGCAAACTGTTATATGGTAGAAGCTTCTTTGCTCGACCTGAAACAGCAAATCCGTGAAGTCGAGAATTCACTTTCTATTTTACTGGGTGATGTGCCCGACGCCATCGAACGTGGAAAGTTACAGGGACAAAGCTTCCCGGAAGAACTTACTGTCGGAGTACCTTTGCAGTTACTTTCCCGCCGTCCCGATGTGAAGAGTGCGGAGCTGTCGTTGGCACAGGCTTTTTATAGTACCAATGAAGCTCGTTCGGCCTTTTATCCTTCCATCACTTTGGGAGGTACGGCAGGTTGGACAAACTCTGCCGGAAGCATGATTATCAATCCGGGCAAACTGTTACTCTCCGCAGTCGGCTCACTGACACAACCTTTATTTAATAAAGGATTGAACATGGCGCAGTTGAAAATAGCCAAAGCCCAACAGGAAGAAGCTAAACTTTCTTTCCAGCAGGCTCTGCTGAATGCAGGAAGTGAAGTGAATAATGCCCTTACCCAAGTGCAGGTGGCCCGTGGCAAAACGGAGTTGCGCGACGGACAGATCACTTCATTGGAAACCGCAGTCCGCAGCACGCAACTGTTAATGAAACATGGTAACTCCACTTATCTGGAAGTACTTACTGCCCAGCAATCGTTGCTCTCTGCCCAACTGACGCAGATAGCCGACCGCTTCGATGAGATACAGGGAATTATCAATCTCTACCAGGCTTTAGGTGGTGGCAGGGAATAAAGAATAAATCAATACTCTCTCTTCTCTCGTTTCTTCATCCCCTTTTATCCTTCACGATGTGGAGTGGTGAGAGGGGATATTTTTAGTGATTAGTGGTGAGTGATTAGTGATTAGTTGCGCTGTCTGCCGCTAATCACTAATCACTCACCACTAATCACTTATTGCAGGTACTGGTCGATCTGCGCCACCGTTGCATCTTTCAGTAATACTTTCTTGTCTTTATCCAGCAGATACAGGGTAGGTATTGCTTTCAGATCATACAGATTTTTTTCTTTTATAACGAGTTTTTTATCATATCCGTTTATCCATTCTTTTGGGAAATCCGGTAAGTGTCTTTCCCATTCTTCCTTATCTTCATCCGGATAAACAGCCAGTATCTTTAAGTTTCCTGCGGCAAACTCATTATTGATGGCGGGTGCCTGTTTCAAGGCTTCTATACCTTCTTCACAAGCATGGCATCCTGGATTGTTGATAAACAGCAGCGTATATTTTGCTTTCACTCCGTAGAGCGTACCGCCTTTCCCGGACGGTAATGTATAGGTGAAATCTTCTGCCGGCCTTCCGATGCGGTTCTGTTCTGCCAGTTCCCTGCGTCCTTGCGGAAGTATTTTCTCCGTATCATTCAACACCTTGCTTTCCAGCATGGCATCCAGCACCGGGATGTAAAATTCCTCATTCCGCATCGGAGAGTTCGGGTCATACAAATACTTTTCGGCTAAATCTGTATAATAGAAGAATACTACTTTCTTTTGGTCTGCCATCTTATACATTTGCTTTATGGCAGCTATCGCGGTAGTGTCCGGAACTACCTTCATAATATCTATAAAGTCCACCCACGCCTGTTCCGTAACATCCGGCAGGTTAATATAAGTGGTATCAGTAAAATCCATATTGTCCCAGTAGTGCCGTACCAGATAATCTGCACGCAATTCGGGGGTATTCAGCATGGCTGGTATAATGGGAAGCGTGAATTTTTTCACGGTGTCTGCCTGAAGTGTTGTTTCCTTGTTGTCATTCGCTTTCCGGCTGCCGCATGAGGCACACAGAATCAGGAACAGGAAGAAAATGTTGAGATAAGTTTTCATAATTCAACTACTTATATATTGAAAGACAAAGATAATGCAAATGTTTTAATTACCATTTGTTAAGTATCAACAAATTAATGAAACCTACCTTTGCACCGCTTTTTTAAAAACAATGAGATATGCAAAGGGATAATTTGGACTTCAAAAACATGAGTGTGAGTAAGTTGTTTACAAAACAACTCTTCCCCACGTTGCTGGGTATGGTATCATCCGCATTGTTCACTGTTGTCGACGGGATATTCGTAGGACGCGGAATAGGCAGTGATGCTATTGCCGCGGTGAATATTGCGGCGCCTATTTTTATGATAGCGGCCGGGTTGGGACTGATGTTCGGTATGGGCGGAGGAATTCTTACTTCCATTAATCTGTCTCGTGGCAAATTGGTGGTTGCCAATATCAATGTCACGCAGTCAATCGTCATGCTGACGATTGTCAGTATCATTATGGGAATACTGTTGACTGTGTTCCCCGAAACTGTAGTAACCTTATTAGGGGCCGAAGGGCATCTGGCGGAATTGTCGGCGGAGTATTTGTTTTGGTTCTCCATATCCATTCCGTCCACGGTTTTACTGGTGGCGTTGCCGTTCTTCGTGCGTCTGACGAACCCTAACTTTGCCATGTGGGCCATGCTGGCGGCCACTGTTGTCAATATTGTACTCGATTATATCTTTATCTTTATTTTTGAGTGGGGATTGTTCGGTGCTGCTATTGCCACTGACTTGGGAGAACTGGTGGGGACACTTTTACTCTTGGGTTATCTGCTTCGCCCGTCCGTATCCGTTCGGTTTGCCAGGCTGAAAATGAGTATCAAGAGTATCCGACTGACACTGAGGAATACATGGTATATGCTGAAACTGGGTGTTTCATCCTGTTTGAGCGAAATGACAATTGCTGTCATGGCTATTGCCGGCAATTATGTGTTTATGAGCCATCTGGGAACGGATGGAGTAGCGGCTTATAGCATTGTCTGCTATCTGTTCCCTATTATTTTCATGGTGTTCAATGCTATGGTTCAGTCGGCACAACCTATTGTCAGCTACAATTACGGTTGCGGACAGTTATTGCGATCCAATAAGGCGTTGCGTTTATGCATCATTTCCGCTGTTGTGTTCGCTTTGCTGATTAGCGGAGTGTTTGTCTGTTTCTCCGGCGATATCGTTTCCTTATTCTTGCCGGATCGGACGAGCCATGCCTGGCAGTATGCGGTTGCCGGTCTGCCTCTGTTTGCTGTCGATTACATTTTCTTCGGGATCAATGTAATCACAATAGGGTATTATACTAGCATTGAGCGTATCAATCTGGCGATGAGACTTACACTGCTGCGTGGTATCTTGCCGGTCTTGTTCTTCTTTATACTGCCTGCATGGTTCGGTGTGACGGGAATCTGGCTTGCGGTGGCGGCGGGAGATATTACTACGACAATCCTTATTTTGCTATGCAGAAAGAAGGTTTAGTATTGATATATCTATGAATTATTTTCGATGTATCCGATATGAAGCGGATAGAAGATACGTGATGGTCTGGGGAAGTAGTAGGAAAGGAGGCAGTCTCTCAAAAAATGAGAGCTACCTCCTTCCGCTTACTGTCAGAGAGAGTTTATACTTATTCTATATATGAAGAAAGTGCATCATTATAATCGACTTCTTTGGCCGGGAATACCCAAGTCCACTGATTGTTGTCCGAAGGCTGGATGGTTATAGCAAACTGTACATGGAAACTGCCTTCCGGATATGCTTTGCGCACGATCGGCTCTTTCCAGCGTTTGTAGTCGAACCAGTCGAAACCTTCGCCCCAGAGCTCTATCCTGCGATACAGTTTTACTTCTTGCAGCAGGTCATCTCCTGTTTTCGTACAGGTATAGGCGGGATTGCGGCCTGAATCCTTATTCAGGGCAACCAGTAATTTTTGTGTTTCTGCATCCTTGCCGCCTATGTGGCAGTTGGCTTCGGCTTCAATCAGATACATCTCTGCCGAACGGAAATTATTCAATTGCCCTATACCCGGTTGGTCGGCACATAATATTTTGAACTGCATATAGGCAAAGATATAACTGGTGCTATAAATTTTGTCGGCATAATCTTTCATAGCCCGGTCATACAGGGCGCCTTTCGAAGCACGTCCGGTAGATGTGGTATATGTTTCACCTTCTTTGGGTCCCAGAAACATGTTCTTACGTACATCGGTTTCAGGAATCTGATCGTACAGTTCTTTACTGATGGAACATGCGTAGGTTCTGCAAATGCTGGCGCTGGAGTTGCTGCCCTGATAGGCAAAGAATGAATAATAGTGCAAATTCTGGTCCGTAGCATTGTAACTGCTCCATATCCATTCTTGGTTAGGGGTATTAAAACCGCCATCCACATACTCGGAGTTTGTCATCAACGGATAATTGGCACGTGCCAATACTGCATAGCGTGCAGCGGTTGCCCAGTCTTCACGAGTCAGGGCCGCACGGGCATAGGTGGCATAAGCCACATCGAGGTTCGGACTGTAATTGTCCCCGCTCGCGCGGTCCAGTTCCGATGCTGTGAAATTGGAGATAGCCTCATTCAAATCTTCATAAATCCGGCCGTAAACTTCTGCCAGTGTAGAAGTTGGCAGTTCACCCGTACTCAGGTCTATGCGCAGGGGAAGTCCGCGGCTGGAACCATTATTACTGTCGCACCAGCGATGACAATAGAGTTGGCTCAGCATCATATAGCTGTATGCTCTGAATGTCAGTGCCTGAGCTTTTATAAACTGCTTTTCTTCATTGCTACCGCTGGCATTGTCTATGTTTTCAATGATGGCATTGGCATTACCTATCAGCTTATAATAGTAGAACCAGGGGTAATAACAATAGCTTGAAGTATTTCTTTCGTGATAAAGCGAATTGATGACGGAAGACCATCCGGTCAGGTTTGATTTCTGAAAATCGTTTCCCGGATAGTTGCCATACCACGTCTTGATAGTTCCTTCGCCATTGAATCCTTGTGAACTGAGATATTGGTTGACCATTAACCTGCAAATACCATTTATTGCGAGTTTGGCATTCTGAGTGGTTTCAAAGATAGTGGCCGTACCCGTAGATGATTGGGGTACAGTGTCCAGATAGTTGCTGCCGCACGAGGTCAACAGAACTGTGAGTCCTAATGTGTATAATATCTTTTTCATAAGTGAGCGTTTTATTATTATAGTTTAATGTTGATACCGACGGAGAATACTCTCGGAGTTACCAGATAGTTGTATTGCGAACCGCCGAATGATTGCTGGGGATTCATGCCCTGGCGGGCTGTGAATGTCCATAAGTTCTCGCAATTTGCGCTCACGCTTATTCCCTGCAGGTCCAGTCGTTTCACAAAGGAAGCCGGTAGTCGGTAGCTCAGTGTGAGGTTTTTAACTACTAAATAGTCCGAACTGACAAGCCATCTGGAAGAAGCGGAATTATTGTTTG
Source organism: Bacteroides intestinalis (assembly GCF_003464595.1). GTDB lineage: Bacteria > Bacteroidota > Bacteroidia > Bacteroidales > Bacteroidaceae > Bacteroides > Bacteroides intestinalis_A. The sequence goes on along the minus strand of NZ_QRZF01000007.1, from coordinate 7,580 downwards.
CACTCATCGTACTGTTTATCTGAGGAATGCCATCTATCCAGATACGGTCTGCCGAGTTTTCTGACATTCCCTCGGGAACCGCTTTCCAGGCATTCATAATGTCGGAGTGGAAGTTGCCGGGTGAAGTGCCTGTAGTCATTAACGAACGGTATACCCCATCATAGGTTTGACCTCCCAGCGAGTAGGTGAACAAGGCGGAGAAAGTAAGTGATTTGTAAGATACCGTACCGGTAAAGCTGCCGTAGACTTTGGGTAGTGCCGAACCGTGGAATTCTTTCAGGGCGTAAGTCGTGTTGTTGGTATAATAAGTGCCGTTGATGGAAGTCAGGCTTTCATTGTCGCTGATGTCAGTACCTTCTGCATTTCCCAATTTGCTGCCATCGGGCAGTGTGATGAAATAGTCTTCCAGATTGAGTGTGTACAGGGAGTTACCGGTGAGTTGGTCGACACCGACATAAGTCGGCAGGAAGAACTCATAACGGCTTTTACCTTCCACTATCTTGTAGTTCCCCGATATGATCCCATCCTTATTTTGTTCAGGCAGTTTCACAATCTTGTTCTTGACGAATGTGGCATTCGTTGCAAAGTTCACTTTCCATTTCTTATCTCTGTAGATATCGATGTCCGTATTGATTTCGAAACCTTTGTTGGAGATGGTTCCCAGATTCTTTGCAATGGTGGCCTGTGCGGATGTGGTGGAAGTGGCTCCTGCTGACAACGGCAGATAAACATCGAACAAAAGATCCTTGTTCCGTTTGTCAAAATACTCAAGACTGATGTTCCAGCGGTTGAACAAACGGCCTTCAAGTGCTATGCCATAAGCCTCTCCGGTCTCCCACTTCAGATCGAGAGCTTCGTTCTGAGATAAATAATATGCCCCGATGTTTGCATTCTGGCTACCGGCATAAAGCCCCATGTAGCCATAATATCCGGTTCCGGCATCATTTCCCACTTGTCCGTAGTTGGCGCGGAACTTCAAAGAGTTTATCCAGGTGAGAGATTGCATGAAGTCCTCTTCCGATATAATCCAGTTTGCACCGATGCTACCGAAGTTACCCCAGCGGTTCTGTTTGGAGAAGCGGGATGAACCGTCACGGCGGAACGAAACTTCCAGATTGTATTTCTCGGCGTAGTTGTAGCGGATACGTCCCAGGTAACTTTCCGTACGATAGTCTGTCTCGTAGCCGGTCAGGCTGGTAATATCTGTGAAGTTCGACAGATTCGGCTTTCCGGCAAATGTCTCGGTCGTCTTGAATGCATACTCATAATCATAATTGTTGGAGTAGTTTTCGTGTGCTGCCAGTACATCTATGTAGTGTTTGCCATATACATGATTCCAGTTCAGTTGCTGCTGGAAGGTATAATTCTTATAGCGGTAAGTCACTCGCTTGGTACGTCCGTTGTTTCCTTTACCGTCACCGATAGTGGCATTGTCGTAAGAGGTCTGTTCGGAGTTTCGCACGTTGAGGTCGCCTTTCACTGTGAATGTGAAGTCGTTCAGGAACTTGACATCTGCAAAAGCAATAGCTTGCAGTGTGTTGCGTATGGTTTTGTCCGTACTCAATTCGTTTTCCCAGATTACATGACGGTCTACATATTGGTTACGGGTGGAGATCGTTACTCCCTCGTCATCTTTATAGTATCCCGGATCGTACTGTTTGTTGTTCAGGGCATCCAAGCGATAAGAACCATCGGCATTATGCAGATGCACGGGATAGATGGGGGCTATCTGACGACAATACATAAATGCATTGGTATATCCGGCGTCACTGTCCCCATTGGTTGCATGAGAATTTTGGTGCGTGCCGGATAGGTTAATGCCTGCCTTGAACCATTTCTTAGGGGTGAAGCTCATGGAGGTACGGGCTGAGATACGATTGAAATCCGAGTTTGTCACATAACCTTTCTCATCCAGATAGCCAATGGAAAAGTAATAGTTACTCTTTTCGTTAGCGGTATTTCCGCTAAAGGAATATTCCTGCCGGTATCCGTTGCGGATGGCATCCGAATACCAGTCAAGGTCATCGGCATATCCCGGAAGGATTTGTGCATCCGAAACCAGATTACCATTCGCGTCGAACAAAGCATTGTCCGCCTTATTATATATATTAAGGTATAGTTGTTCCGAAATCAGATTTTCCGACGCATACTTGGCCGCGGTGGCTGCATCATCACCTGCAGACATACGTGCATTCTTCAGGTTTTGCCAACTTGCTTCCATAAACTGGTTAGGTGAGGTACGCTTATACTCTTTGATACCGCGTGAATAGACTCCTTGGTTGATTTTTAGGTCGAAACTGATTTTGTTGGAAGTCCCTTTTCTTGTGCTGATCAGGATCACACCGTTTGATGCGCGGTTGCCGTATAGTGCGGCTGAGGCTGCATCTTTCAGAACTGAAATGCTCTCTATATCGGCCGGGTTTATATCCGAAATATTTCCTCCGAAAGGAACACCGTCTACCACATAAAGCGGAGTGCTCGAACCGTTTACAGTTCCGATACCGCGAATACGGATTGACGGATCACTGCCCGGTGCACCGTAAGTACTATTAATCTGTACGCCCGATGTCGTTCCTTCCAATGCTGAAGTTACGCTGGAGGTTGGTCGCATTTCAATCTGATCCTGATTGACGGATGAAATGGCTCCTGTCAGCGATGATTTTTTTGCTGTACCGTAGGCTACTGTTACAATCACTTCATCCAGCATCTGAGAATCGTTTGACATGATGATCCTGAGTTGAGGCTTGATTGCAACTTCCTGCGTTTTCATGCCAACAAACGAGATAATTAAGGTTCTGGCATCATTGGGAACATTGGTGAGTGTAAACTCTCCATTTACGTTGGTAATCACTCCTTGCGAGAATCCTTTCACCAGAATAGATGCACCAACCACCGGCTCATTGCCTTCTTCTGAAATCACGACTCCGGTTACTTTGGAGACTTGGGCCAATGTTGCACTTGTCCATAAAAACAGATAAGCCAGCATGATAAATAGTAGTTTCCTTTTCATAAGCTCTCTTTTTAAAATTAGTATTTTTATTTCTCGAGTTCTTGCAGTACTTAAACATGAATAACATCATTAGAGAGCTTCGAAGGGTATGAGTTGTATTATCACCTAATAGGAATAAATAAATCGTATATTAGGAGTAAATAAACATTTGCATTTTAACGTTTGATTTGTTTGCTTTTTAATATTTATTTATATCTTTGCGCTAATCATAACACTAAGTACTGCAAGAACTTAGCTGTCATTTATTTGTTGAATTTTATGGGCTTATTTGAATATAAATAGAGAAAAGTAAAGCCCCCTTCCACACGGCTGTATTCCTTTATTCATCGGGGTTTGCGTGTGGAAGGGGGCTTTTGCTCCTTATCTTGCTTTTATCTTGTTACTATCTTGTCTTTACTTACTCCGTAGTATCCTGCCACGGGTACATATATCGGTTGCATTTGTCGTCCGATGTTTTCTATTTTTCCTTCTGCTTTCAGTCGTCTCAGGTGTTCCATTGCCTTCGATTTCATGAAACCACATATATGCTGGAAGTCCAGGCGTGTCATCAGTTGATGTTCGGCAAAGTATTCCTTCAGTCGCATGTCTATCTCCACGTCCGATAGCTTGCTGGAGTGCCCGCTATGCTTAAAATTCTTCAGTTTTACATTACCTATCTCGTTCTTCAACGCTTGGTCGGCGCGAAACTTGATGCCCTTCAGTTTCACTTTCTCATTTTTTCGTTTCGTTTCCATTGTGATTCCTTCCTCGCATTTCAGTGTAGGATGGAAGTATCCGATGCCGTCCAGATGTACTTGTCGTCCTTCCGCCAATTCTTCTCCCATTATATGCGATAGTGCATCGAGCACTGCCGACACATCCGTCTCTGTCAGCGAACTGCGTGCCTGTATTTTGTGGCGGATTTCGTCTGTTCCTACTTTTCCATTGAGGGTGATGCGTGCATGGATTGTTTTTGGGTCCGTTTGATCGTTAGGTACCGGATTCTCATACCATTCAAAAAGTATAGCCATTGTTTGTCGTTTTATAGATAGATAATGGTGCAAATGTACCATTTATATATAGGAAGAGCAAATTTTAGATAAAGCATCTGGTAGTGTTGACAGTTGTTGGCAGATCTCTTGACAGATGTAGGTAAATATGTTGACGATAGAAAACAAGATGGTTGACGACTGTCAACACTACCAGATGCTTTATCTAAAACATGACAATACTATATGTATAATGTCAACAAACTATATGTATTTAGTTAGCGGTATTAATTTGTAGTAAACCGCTCAAAATACTTGCAAAAGGTATATCTGTGATGCTAACTTCGTGGCATCAATCACTGAACTAACAATTAAATTATGAAGACAAAATTTATGCAATTTATTGCTTCTCTTTGGGAAGGCTGGGGAGAAGTAAAGCAAGTAGTAGAAAATCAGCCGGAAACGACTCCTTTAGCAGCTAACCCTGCTGCGGAGCTTGTGAAGTCCTCACCGGTCAGTCTGACGGATCGAGTAAACCGCTTTCTGCAATCCGCTTATGATTTCCGTTATAATCTGTTGACGGAAGAAACCGAATTCCGTCCGGTGGGTAAAGTGGGAGAGGGGTTCTCATCTGTTGGAAAGCGAGAACTGAATACCTTTTGCCTTGAGGCCCATGCACGGGGAATTGCATGTTGGGACAAGGATATCAGCCGTTATCTTTATTCCACTTGTGTTCCTGCTTATCATCCTTTCCTTCTTTATATGGATGAACTTCCTGCTTGGGATGGAGTGGATCGTCTTGAAGCACTTGCTCGCCGTGTATCTTCCAATCCGTTGTGGATGAAGGATTTCCATATCTGGATATTGGCTCTCACTGCACAATGGCTGGGAATGACGGGAAAGCATGCCAACAGCGTGGCACCTATTCTTATCAGTGCGGAGCAAGGGTGTTTAAAGTCTACCTTTTGTAAAAGTCTGATGCCTGAAACTCTGGCTCGTTACTATTCGGATGAAGTGGAACTGACTTCAAAGGGAAATGTTACCCGTAAAATGTCGGAAATGGGATTGCTGAATCTTGATGAGTTTGATAAATATCCTGCTTCTAAAATGCCCTTATTGAAGAATCTGATGCAGATGGCGAACCTGAATCTTTGCAAAGCCTATCAAAGGAACTATCGCAACTTGCCACGCATTGCTTCTTTTATCGGTACGAGCAATCGTTTTGATCTGCTTTCCGACCCTACAGGGAGTCGCCGTTTTCTTTGTGTGGAAGTGAAAGGGAAGATAGATTGCTCGCATATCGAGCATAAACAAATCTATGCCCAGTTGAAACATGAACTTCTGGAAGGAGTCCGGTATTGGTTTACAGCGGAAGAAGAGTCTGAGTTGAAGGAACATAATAAGAGATTTCAGCGGCACAGTATGATGGAGGAAATTCTTTATGCTTGTTTTCGCCCTGCCATGACTGAAGATAAGGATGAAATGGTACAACGCCTTTCTGCTGCTGATATTTTCAAGGTTCTGAAAAAGCAGAATCCGGCAGCTATGCGTGGAGTTAATCCGAATGCGTTTGCTCAACAGTTAGCTCCTTTAGGGTTTCCCCGCTCGCGGAGTCGTTACGGTAATTACTATTCGGTAGTTGCCTTGCCTGAAAACACCTTTCCACCCGCTAACCTTGATAAATAGGGCGTTTCATGGGTGTGGAGGGGTGAAAATGTTTATAATAAAGACATTTAAAAGAAAAGTGAGTTAAAGGGTATTTAGACAGCTACTTAGCATTTTGGGGCATATTTTTTTCTGTTTAATTCGAAACAAATAATAGTTTTTGTTGTTGAATGTGAAAAAAAGACATATCTTTGTGACTGAACTAATTGACATGATGATATCTTAATATATAGTCATGTCCTCTTCCGGAACGGTCTAAATGTGGCAATTTAATTGGTACCCGGATGAGCGTAGCCTGTATCAGTCTTTGGTACGGGCTTACTCGTCCTGTGTCAAGGGTGCGCCACATACCTGACTGTTGGGATTGGTAGGGCCCCGTACCTCTAATATACATTAGCCGTATAGGGTTGATTTTAAACTTATAATCAAACACTATATGGCTAATTGGCTTTCTATGCAATCGACAGCCGAAAAATACGGCATACCTGAAGAGCAAATCCGTGAATGGATTAGACTCGATTATGTGACGTACTCTTCTTTTTTTAAAAGAGATCCTTGTGATGACCCCAATCCGATGGTGGATACTGATGAACTTGATAAAGTTCTTGAATCGAATTCCATTAAGTCTTGTCCTGATGATGAAACCATTGAGCGAGTTCCTAAAGGCCATTTAGACTGGCTTTATCAGGAAAATGCCCGATTAGCAAAAATCAATGACGACTTGAGAGAAGAGATTTATTCGCATGTTCAGTGGGAGAAAGAGTTAAATGATGATTTTACTAAGATAACAGAGCTTGCAAACAAGGTTATATCCTTGCATCGCCAAATAATCATAGATTATGAAGGTCTATTAAATGCTAAAATGGGAATTAGGGCTTTTTTACGTTATCTGTTTCTTCCTAAAAAGAATAAATACCTCACCTAACCAGTGGATTTCATTTTTTTTAAATCCTTTTCATCTCTTGAATACGGAGCCCGTGATGAGCTCCGTATTCTTTTTTATAGCTACCCCTTTCATTTATATCTCCTATAACAATACTATCTTAATTCTTCTTCACCGTCGGAATCGCTCTCCCCCGATAACGGAGGAATTGGAGGGGTAGAGTGTTCTTTAAGGGGATATGGTAGGTAAAACAATGACCGAGTACCTTTTCTCCCTTTCGCGCGTGCACGTATATATATAATGTGTGCCCTTCCGTGTCCGTCCACACCTTCTTTCAGAAATATGTTCTACAACATCCTTATCAATCAACGAGTTACAAATTAGTTTCAAAAAACCTGTGAAAAAATGATAGATATATTTGGAGCGAATAGATATATCCGCTACTTTTGCACCCGCTTTCCAAGAGACGGAAAGCCTTGAAATTGACATTCTGACAGAAACGGATACTGAACTCCAGCAAATTTCTCTTCTTTTGCTCTTATTCTAACCAAGAATGACGCTGCAGAAAAGAAATTTGAAAAAAAAACTTCCGAAACATTTGGAAGTTATCTGATAAAGTTCTTACCTTTGCACCCGCTTTTGTAGAAAAGCAATTTAAGAATTGACTTCCTGACAGAAACGGTGCTAAGAACATTTTTCTTCTCCTTTTATCTCCCTTTCGCAAAGAGAGACGACGAGAAAAAGAAAAAAGAAAAAAAACTTCCGAAAATATTTGGAGTATATACTTAAAAGTTCTTACCTTTGCATCCGCTTTCTGAAAAGAAAAGCAGTTTAAAAAAGAAGCGATCTTTGAAGAATTTACATAAACAATACAAGTAGTACAAGAGCAAGGTTACTGCATTAAATTTGAAGTAATCTTGGGTATAAAAAAAGAACCGTCAAGTAACTTATATATATAGGTAATTTGCAAACTTTTAATAAACCGAGCGTCCTGAACAGAGCAAAATACTGTCGCTTTTTAATTATTAATTTTTAATTATTAATTTGCGCAGTC
>NZ_QRZF01000069.1 GCF_003464595.1 Bacteroides intestinalis | reverse complement strand
GTGATTCGCTTTCAAAATAGTATCTTTGTAGGATAAGCAACAGCCTTGAATGAAACCTGCCAACTCTGTTTCGGGCTGTGATTCGCTTTCAAAATAGTATCTTTGTAGGATAAGCAACAGCTCAGGCGTGAGTATTCCGTCGATAAACGTGCTGTGATTCGCTTTCAAAATAGTATCTTTGTAGGATAAGCAACAGCATTTTAATATTGTTGCTCCAGTTCTGGCCGGCTGTGATTCGCTTTCAAAATAGTATCTTTGTAGGATAAGCAACAGCTGCTCTTGGAGTTCTCCGATCCCTGTCCCCGCTGTGATTCGCTTTCAAAATAGTATCTTTGTAGGATAAGCAACAGCTTAGGCGTGAGTATTCCGTCGATAAACAGGCTGTGATTCGCTTTCAAAATAGTATCTTTGTAGGATAAGCAACAGCAAAGCAGACGAGATAAAGAGTCAAGCAGTTGCTGTGATTCGCTTTCAAAATAGTATCTTTGTAGGATAAGCAACAGCGTACTGCAAACCTTACTGACTATGGGGACGGCTGTGATTCGCTTTCAAAATAGTATCTTTGTAGGATAAGCAACA
>NZ_QRZF01000068.1 GCF_003464595.1 Bacteroides intestinalis | reverse complement strand
ACTGGCAAATCAACCCTCTTTAACCTGATGCTCGGCTTCTTCCCACCGACTTCCGGCGAGATACTTATAGATGGCAGGAAACTGACTCCTACTAACCGAAGTGAGTGGCATAAACTGGTGGGGTACGTACCGCAGGAAATATTTATCATAGAAGGTACACTCGCTGATAACATTGCACTGGGGCAATCGCAAATTGACCTTACAAAGGTGATGCAGGTTCTGGAACAAGTGCAACTGAAGGAATGGGCAGATGAATTACCACAAGGATTGGACACCCCGTTGGGTGAATATGGCAGCCGATTGTCCGGTGGTCAAAAACAAAGAATTGGTATTGCACGGGCACTTTACAAGGAAGCTGAAGTCTTGTTCTTTGATGAAGCTACTTCCGCTTTGGATAACAAGACGGAACAGGAAATTAATCATGCTCTGGAAACACTCTCCTTGCGGCACCGTGAACTGACATTGGTTGTCATAGCCCACCGCGAAAGTTCGCTGGCTTTCTGCGACCGGATATTCGATCTGGATACATGCGATATAGTATATAATAATAAGGAATAAAAGAAATGGAACAAGATTATTTAATAGCCGGACAT
>NZ_QRZF01000067.1:318-607 GCF_003464595.1 Bacteroides intestinalis | reverse complement strand
GCACATTATATATATACGTGCACGCGCGAAAGGGAAATTGAGATAGCCTACACCGGAGAAGCTCTAACGCAAGTGATCCGTGGTTAAATCATATTTCGTATCAACGATAAGCCGCAATGCAAGGATTTGCCTCACGAGACCGTTCTTTTCGCCCCGCGGAAGGATTTTTATCATCCCACGGGGCGAGGTCATCCCGTCCCGTGAGACGGATTTCGTCGCTTCACGAGGCCGCTTTGCTCCTAAGCCGGGGAAGAATCCATTGCTTCGTCCGGTCATTCCAGATAGCATT
>NZ_QRZF01000067.1:0-215 GCF_003464595.1 Bacteroides intestinalis | reverse complement strand
GGGTCGAGGGAATGGCTTTGCTCGGCAGCCTCCAGCTTCAAAAGCTCTGCATGCAGGAAGGCTGAGGTACGGCTGCCGGGAGCCGTGAAGTTAGCAAAATACTGGTGTACGTCACTGCTGTTCAGCAAGGACGGGCCCTTGTCGTAGAGCAGGATGTGCTGCTTGAAAAAGCCTATAGCCTCTTTGAAGTACCGGCTCAGCAAACCACCATACCC
>NZ_QRZF01000066.1 GCF_003464595.1 Bacteroides intestinalis | reverse complement strand
GTGATTCGCTTTCAAAATAGTATCTTTGTAGGATAAGCAACAGCATATGCTTTAACTGGTTTACCAGTCGCTTTGCTGTGATTCGCTTTCAAAATAGTATCTTTGTAGGATAAGCAACAGCAGTCTTTGCCAGTGCCTAACTTCTTGTCCTGCTGTGATTCGCTTTCAAAATAGTATCTTTGTAGGATAAGCAACAGCTCTTCCATAATCTTTAAGGTTCTACGATTTGCTGTGATTCGCTTTCAAAATAGTATCTTTGTAGGATAAGCAACAGCTCACGCGTCAAAAACAGCGAGCGCAGCGAAGCTGTGATTCGCTTTCAAAATAGTATCTTTGTAGGATAAGCAACAGCAAGTGGTTAAAGCATCTACCGTTTTAGGTGCTGTGATTCGCTTTCAAAATAGTATCTTTGTAGGATAAGCAACAGCTTACGCGTCAAAAACAGCGAGCGCAGCGGAGCTGTGATTCGCTTTCAAAATAGTATCTTTGTAGGATAAGCAACAGCATTTTAATATTGTTGCTCCAGTTCTGGCCGGCTGTGATTCGCTTTCAAAATAGTATCTTTGTAGGATAAGCAACAGCTGCTCTTGGAGTTCTCCGATCCCTGTCCCCGCTGTGATTCGCTTTCAAAATAGTATCTTTGTAGGATAAGCAACA
>NZ_QRZF01000065.1 GCF_003464595.1 Bacteroides intestinalis | reverse complement strand
TAATGGGTTGTAAATAGCAACTGTTAGGGTTGCTTATTTATTTGTTATCCGCACATTAATTCTCTTCATCATTGCCATAGGCTAATTCTATATCAATAAACTGAATTACCAACTGACATATTTCGCCGCCTTCGTCTATGCCCCAATAAACCGGATACGTACCATCTCCGAACCCTGATTGAAAAATGGGAATATGATACTCCGTCCCCGGCACTTGCCAATTTAACCAGTCTCCGCCTGCACGTTGATATTCTGGATGGAGATAATAGTTTTCTTTGAATAATGCAGCAAAATATCCATCATAAGGATTATCATCGGGATTATCTTTGCGCCATTGTTCATCCCAGTCGCAATAAATACGGTGGATAATTTCATCACATACACATCCTAAACCAGCATCTACACAAAATCCAAAGTAATCACCCTCTTCCAATGTTTCAAGGTTTTCATTCCCAACTAATGCTTCATAGAATCGAACAGCCCGCTTTTCATTGAAGCGCAAACGTACTGCGGCATAACGGTCGCAATCCTCGTCGTCAGATTTGATTACACAAATTTCCGTTTCATATTTACCCGCAGGAGCGTTCTGAAAATATGGACGTTCGTTTCTGTTTGGGAGATATACCAATGGATCTCGTACCAAAAGATTTCCACTCGGCAAATCGCAAGAACCGATATTAATCGTCGTTAACGATTTTCCTGCAATTTCTTCTTGCTCAAAATAAGTATTGAGGTCAACAGGGCAGACGGTTTTTTCTTTTACCGATTCCCATTTTTTCATCCAGTTGTTTTCTAATTCTTTCATATTCCTTTTTGATTTTTAGTTGCGGATAAT
>NZ_QRZF01000064.1 GCF_003464595.1 Bacteroides intestinalis | reverse complement strand
GTCGGTACTATGTTTACAAGCTGCTATGATTCAGAAAACGGTGATGTTTCAAAACCGTATAAAGCACCGGACGCTGTTTACACATTCGTTGTTACGGTTAGTAATGGTATCACAGGTAAGCCTGTAGAAGGTGCAACAGTTACTGCTGGCTCTACTGCATGTGCAGGAGTAGGTAACGGTGTTTATCAGGCAGTTGTTACTAACGACCAGACTGGAACTAAGATGCCGTCTACAGTGACAGTATCAGTTGCAGCAGGTAGCGATTATGAAGCAGCAACAGCAACAGTAAACGTAGCTACTATCGAAAATGGTCAAGCTATTACTTGCTACGCTAACATTATCGTAAATCCGACCAAATATGAACCGGAAGGCTTGAAGGTAGAAACAGCTTCTAACCTGGCTTCTGAAACTGGTTCTTTCACTGGCGATAAGACTCTTGAAGGCGACAATGTTGAGTATGTAGAAAACATGGATATCATCAACTCATCTGATGATCCGATGCAAGTTACTAAAAACATCAAAGTTTTCATTGGTGCTAAATACGTACAAGAACCTGCTCAGACGAAAGCTATCGACGTTATTGCTGAACTGAAGAAGTATATTGAAAGCGTAGAAGGTACAGTAGGAACTGATTTCTCAACAGAAGTAAGACCTTACTCTTTCTTGCTGCCTGCTAAGTCTGCTTTGCAGAAGATTTCAGTTCAATATATGTATGATGATAAGACATTCAACTTTACATATAATGGCGTTTCATATGTTGCTAAGACAAGACGTGTTGTTAGTGTAATCTTCAGCAATACTCCGGTATTGACAGAGATGTATCACGGTCACGGACATGGTCATGGTCATGGTGGTGATTTGAATGCCGGTGGTGGTAT
>NZ_QRZF01000063.1 GCF_003464595.1 Bacteroides intestinalis | reverse complement strand
GACTAGTAATTGCGAATATAACAGGTGCATAAACGGATAATCAGAATCTTTAAACATCCTAATTAACTACCTGCGGATTTTAGGTATTATTATAGAAGCCCCCATGAATAAATCGCTCATCATTTTCGGCATCGTCAACATAACCTCGGACAGTTTCTCCGATGGAGGCCGGTATCTGGCGCCAGACGCAGCCATTGCGCAGGCGCGTAAGCTGATGGCCGAGGGGGCAGATGTGATCGACCTCGGTCCGGCATCCAGCAATCCCGACGCCGCGCCTGTTTCGTCCGACACAGAAATCGCGCGTATCGCGCCGGTGCTGGACGCGCTCAAGGCAGATGGCATTCCCGTCTCGCTCGACAGTTATCAACCCGCGACGCAAGCCTATGCCTTGTCGCGTGGTGTGGCCTATCTCAATGATATTCGCGGTTTTCCAGACGCTGCGTTCTATCCGCAATTGGCGAAATCATCTGCCAAACTCGTCGTTATGCATTCGGTGCAAGACGGGCAGGCAGATCGGCGCGAGGCACCCGCTGGCGACATCATGGATCACATTGCGGCGTTCTTTGACGCGCGCATCGCGGCGCTGACGGGTGCCGGTATCAAACGCAACCGCCTTGTCCTTGATCCCGGCATGGGGTTTTTTCTGGGGGCTGCTCCCGAAACCTCGCTCTCGGTGCTGGCGCGGTTCGATGAATTGCGGCTGCGCTTCGATTTGCCGGTGCTTCTGTCTGTTTCGCGCAAATCCTTTCTGCGCGCGCTCACAGGCCGTGGTCCGGGGGATGTCGGGGCCGCGACACTCGCTGCAGAGCTTGCCGCCGCCGCAGGTGGAGCTGACTTCATCCGCACACACGAGCCGCGCCCCTTGCGCGACGGGCTGGCGGTATTGGCGGCGCTGAAAGAAACCGCAAGAATTCGTTAACTTTTCGGTGGCCAGTAAGGAAATCGAGCGAGGCAAGGGTACACGT
>NZ_QRZF01000062.1 GCF_003464595.1 Bacteroides intestinalis | reverse complement strand
GTAAGATAAGTATCAAAGATACTGTTAGCACTGTTCACAAGTTCAGGACGTTTCTGCTGGAAACCGTATTCCAATGCATTGAAAGCATTAAGCAATGTACGACCGACAAAGCCGACTTCAGCAACATCCGTATTATCGCAGGTAACTGTTTTCAACTCAACGCCCGAATAATAATGGGTAGGAGTAGTATTCACATAACTCTCCACAAAGAAGTTGCTCAGTACATCTTTCATACGGTCCACCGTATAAGGGGTATTGACCGGTTGGGGACGGTTCGTGTCATAGCAATACTCCCAGGTACGTTGTACGCACTCGGAGAAGTCGGCAGCATCAATCTCGGACAGTTCCCAGGTCAGGGTAATGCTATCACCCTTGCGAAGCAGCTGGAAAGCCTCAACCGAGGGGGCAAGAGTCAATTTACGGATATAAGTCTTGGGAGCTTCCTTATAAGGAAAACCATAGGAAAGGACAGTCATGCCACCTATGTTCTCGAAGCCGGTATAGCCGATGGAAGTCTCACCGGATACAATGACCTCACCTTCTTTGTGAGTAGCCAAAGCCTCCTTGTCAAACTTGTCAATGCGGATGACTGACATGGACTTCCCTTTACTTGAATTGAAGGCTGCAGTCAGAGGAGTACTCAAACGGTCTTCGCGTACCAGCCAGCTATCCGAGGTATGGAAAGAAGGGGCCTTTTCGGGAGAACGAAGATTCTGGCGGTACCAGAAGCCGGGCATGTAGAACTGGCAATCAGAATGCCGGTATCCGGTTTTTATTTGCTCACCATAGTTGAAATAAACAGTATCCAAGGCCTTGATGACAACGTTAATACGCTGCTTGCCATCTTTATCCACTACCTGACGGGTAATAGTCAATGGTAACTGCTCGGAAGACTGACAGGTATATATGCCGTCCTGCTGCTTCTGAAGTGTCAGTGAATAGTGTTGGGCGTCATTACCCGGAACTTTTAA
>NZ_QRZF01000061.1 GCF_003464595.1 Bacteroides intestinalis | reverse complement strand
TACTCCAAACGTGAACTTGCCGAGGCTTATGCTCCGAATATCTCTCCCGTGTCCGCGCTGAACCGCTTGGCGCAATGGTTCAAGTATAACCTGCAACTGAGTGAAGCCTTGCTTCAGACAGGCTATAAAAAACGCCAGCAGATATTTACTTCCATGCAGGTGGAACTGATATTCAGATACCTGGGAAGACCCTGAACAATTAGCGATTGATAATTGACAATTGTTGTATGAAAGTGCGCAAGCCGAACGCTTATATCTGCGTTGACTTGCGCACTTATCTGTATCGGGCAACGCTTATATCTGCAATGGTCTTCTCACTTATCTGCATCGGGCGATGCACTTATGTCTGACAATACCCGGTTCCATTTATTTGAATCCCTTGTCCACTTCATCGTTTTGTATGTCCACTACTTCATATTCCGTGCTTCCCTGTCTATTCCTTCTTGTCCGGAAACCGTATTTTTCCAGTGACATAACCAATGTCTGTATGGTCTGCCTGTTCACCTGTATCTTTCCGTAAATGGCGATCTTGCTGAGTATGGCTGCCGCCGGCATCCACTTTATGCAGTAATCTTCCGGCTGTGGCTTGCGGAAGTATACGAGCAGGTTTTCCTCCACGGGATCTTTCATGCGGTGCAGTTCATTGTGCCGGTTCAGTTCGTTTATTTCCTCTCCTTCATACCAGTACCGGTATCCTTCCTTTATCAACGCGTAGGCCTGTGCATATATCCCCTCATAATTGACCGGTGTACGATAATCCAACGTAATGATGGAGGAGGGGAGGAAACGCCGGTTCCCGCCTATGTCCTGCAGACACTGTCGGTTGTTCGTACTGGCAATGAAGGATGCATGCCGTATGAAATTGTATGCCTGCATGTCGTATGCTTTCCGCTCCGTCACACTTTCCTGTGTGATGACCCGTTTCAATCCAGCCAGATCGCCTATCCTGGCCCCTTCGAATTCTTCCATATTGATGATGAGGTGTGTGCTGAGCAGCAGTTGGTGGTCCTTGTTGTCCGGGTTTACCATTCCGTTTCGATAATACTCCCTCCACTGGGGAGGTAACAGCCTGCGTATCCAGGTACT
>NZ_QRZF01000060.1 GCF_003464595.1 Bacteroides intestinalis | reverse complement strand
CTTTCCCTTCCTCAAAGCACTCCTTGAAGAAACTAAATATTATGTGACAATACTAAGCTATATTATAAAGAGGAATTACACCTTTTATACTAAATATCCGCCACTTTTTACAAAAGAAATTACTATCCGATTAGCTTCATCTATCTTCTTATTACTAAAAGGCTTCAGATAAGTTTCTGTAACTGCAATGGACGAATGTCCCATTGCTTCCGAGATGATTCCGGGATGAATTTCACAGTGATAAGCCATTGTAGCCCAGGTATGTCGGGCAGCATAAGTGCTAAGAGCAGACTTCATTCCAATAGATTGTTTTAGAGTAGACAAGCGCCGGTTAAAGCCTCTCAGAGCAGACTGGTATTCCCGGTATGCAGCCTCTGAACCTTCCTCACTCTGTAGAATAGGGAACAGATAAGGTGAATCCATATTCCTATCAGCTACCAGACGCACCAACTGCATTACTTCAGGGGTAAGCATCACCGTCAAAGCCCGTCCTGTTTTACGACGACGGTAAGACAATACATTGCCCTGCAGATCTCTCTTGTGCAGGTAGGCAAGGTCGACAAACGGAATGCCACGCAGCATAAACATAAGAACGAAAAATACCTTTGTCTGCTGATTTTGAGATAAATAATTTGTCTCTTGTATACTCATTTCCGTTTGACGAACCAGGTAGCTTATATCCGATGTTTCCAATGATTTCTTTCTATCCGCACGCGTTCCCGTATATACGTGTTCAAACAACCTTGGTATATACCGGGCACATTTCATATCAACGGCCCGGTGGTAGACAGAACGTATTGTTTTTATGTAGGTAGAAACCGTATTCCAACTACAGTTCCGCTGCCTCAGATGGTTCTCAAACCGCTTCAGTATTGCGGAATTTAATTTGCGTAAGGGCAGTTCTTGATTGTTTACAAATGCAGAAAAGGCATTTGACGTAGCCTGATAGATATGCGCAGTTCCCCATCGGCTGTTTTCGCGAAGTTCCTCAATTATTATTGAGAACATCTTCTGTAAAGTAACTTCATTTCTATTCATTCCTAAATAATTTATATAATTTCATCGTGCAATATATATAAAATGAACATGAATATGAAATT
>NZ_QRZF01000006.1 GCF_003464595.1 Bacteroides intestinalis | reverse complement strand
CTCGTAGGATTCGGTGGTACAGCTAACATGTTCGGTAAGAACTATCTGAACCGTGTAGTGATTCTGGAATAAGATATAGGGTACCAAATTTTATTTGGGAAGAGTTGTGTCAGATTTGGCACAACTCTTTTTTTGTCTTATCAATACTTATGAAATACCAGAATCATCCTTCTAATAGTCTCCGGAAACATTGATATGGAAAGCTTTTCCATAAATATATCCTCCTTATACCCTATTGCCAAGTAAATAGTTATCAGACTAAAACTTACGCATTATATCCCCCTTTAAACAAAAAAGAGTTGTGCCCTTCCGAACACAACTCTATCATTTTATCTCAAATAAAGATCAATATACCAGCTTTACATTATCAATCCAAAGTGAATTACCAGGAGAACCAATATAAGCACCTCCATGACTGGAAGTAAATTGCAGTAATAGATGAGTAGGAACATCTTCTTCCGTTCCCCATGCCACTTCTTTAACGGGAACACTCTCTCCCTTACTGTTGATGGCATAACGCTCTTCTACTTGCAAACGCATCATATGAGGTTTATAGGCAGGATCACCTGTTATATCTCCGTACATGATTGAATAAGTAACATTGTTACGCCAGTCATCAGTTGTATTATAATAACGTACCACCATTGTACCTATACGCTTCGCAAAAATATTTCCATCCTTGTCTTCCCAACGTTTCTGCAGGAATAAATTCACTTCCGGAAAATCTTTACCGTCTACATCCGTAATACGGCTGAAACCTGTAGCGCGGATACGCTTCTCTCTATCAGACATCTTAACTTTATAGTCAAACTGAACAGCGATCGGTTTCTTTGTGAAAGGAATACCGGAATTCAACATCTTCTGTGGATTCTTCGTTCCCTTAATCGGCTCATGTACTTCACCCAAAAACATAGAACCTGCAGCCAGCACCGTAATATCTACGATTCCTAATACCTTTACACTCTCCATACGGGTATCCATACGTGCGCAATAGCCTTCATCACGTTTTTCAGGAAACACGGAGGTGTTTGTTTTAGTAATACCAGCCACACGTGCCATCACATTGGAAGTTGCCCACGGTGATCCACCCATATTCTTATAAGCCTTATTCTCACGAATAGTTGCAGTCGGCCCGATAGCATACACATTCTTCAATGCGCCACCGATAATGCCCGACTCTTTAATCTGGCGGTCTACCCACTGGTCCATATTGCCGAATGGAATCATCTCCACAGTATGCTGTTGTTGCTGTGCAGATGCCATCCCACAATATAAAAAAGCGGATAGCATACCATACATACGAATTTTCTTCTGCATCATCTCATTAGCCTTTCAATTAAAGTTCATAGTTCCACTGATCCAGTGCAAAATTCCAGTTATCCTGTACCAATTGCACAGTACGATCATCATATTTATATTTATTCTTCTTATATCCTTTCTTTCCACCTACATACTTCTCGATGTCACCGCGTGCCTCTGCAAATCCGGGAATAGACAAATCATGATAAATCTTTTCGGTCATTCCCATAGCATCAGCCTCAAAATCTTCGAATTTAACTTCAATCAGATTCCCGGCAGGGATGCACGATTTATCCGCCTCATATTTATGGTATAACTTAGCATAAATAGAAAGGATATTATTTTCCAGTTCCTCGTTACTGATGTCTTGCAACTTTAATGGCTGAATCGTATTCGTGAAGAAACTACGGGTACTCTCAAATACCGTATAAGGATTACGCATCAGATAAACAAACTTCGCATTGGGGAACATCTTAACAAGTTCCTTCACACGCCCTGTATGCGGTGGATTCTTACTCAGGAACTGCGTTCCACGTGTATTCCACAATGATATCTTAATCAACTTGACAAATACCTCTTCAAACACTTTCAGTTCTTTCTCCGTGATATCATTAAACAACAGATATTTATCTGCATATTCCTGCTGATATTTAGGAAGGAACCAGAAATTATAATAAGTATAAGGCATCATATTGGCCAGTGCAAACTCTTCCTCCTGCGGCAGGTCTACAGCAAGTTCCATATTATCCGTAGGACGCTTATCGGGCATCAGCCAACTCATATTCTTCTTAAAGAAAGGCTGTCCCCACATCATCAAATGCGGAAATACGGTCTGATAAGTAGTATTATAACCAAAATGTTTATCGCATGAAAAGACATTATGCACAAAGGTAGTTCCACTACGCCAATGGCCAAGGATGAATACCGGATCATGTTCCAAAGGTTGAGATGCCAGCCGCTTCTCATAACGTCCATTCTGTAAAGGAGCCAGAGTAGAAAGCAATCGGCACACAGCTTTAGTCAAGCGGTACTTGCCTTTGTATGCTGCATCTATCTCACGTCCTTTCGTAATAGCATTAAATGTCTTCCAATCGGCTCCAACCAATGTATTTATAGGAAGTTTATTAAATTCGAGTAAACCCATCTTATTTGCAATTTGACAATGTTCAATTTACCATTTATGATACAAATGGTAAATTATTTAATGATTTTCACTTCAATACCCTGACGCTCCAAGTCTTTCACCGCTTTCTCTATGATTTCATAGTGTTCGGGAGCAATGCCAAGCTTCGGTAAATTCAAGACAGGAAGATCTTCCGAAATATGCATGTCTTTATCCTCTACCCTATCGATAATCATACCGACAGCACTGGTATTGTTAGTTATCGGATCAATCAGAATGAAGGCTCCTGTTGCTTTATTCTTTTGATAAGGGTCAAAGAATAATTCTTTTGCCGTAGTCAGCACAACACGCGCTATCTGATTCAACTGCATGGGCAAGCTATCAGTAGTTAATTGTCCGTTCTCAACCGACAATTGTTCCATCGTATTGACATCTACCTTATACTTGATACTACTGATACGTGAACGGCTCAGATTAGTGGTTTGTTTAATAAAAAATGATTTATTAAGATCCATCGGTTCTTCATCCATCCACACCAGCATAGCCTCGAAATTACGATCGACAACCGGCAAGTTATCAGGATGTACCAGCATTTCTCCTCTTGATACATCTATTTCATCTTCCAGCGTCAAAGTCACAGACTGAGGCGGAAAAGCATAATCCAGTTCACCATCATAAGTAACAATGCTCTTAATACGTGATTTCTTACCGGAAGGCAATGCAACTACTTCATCACCTTTACGCACAATTCCTGAAGCTACTTTACCGCAGAAGCCACGAAAATCGAGGTTAGGCCGCAACACATATTGTACCGGGAAGCGGAAGTCTGACAAATTATGATCATTATCAATATGGACTGTCTCAAGGAAATCGAGCAAGGATATACCGGTATACCACGGAGTACGCTCAGACTTAACGACTACATTATCACCATCCAGGGCTGATAGCGGAATACAAGTTACATCCGGAATGTTCAACGGAGCAATAAATTCCTTATATTCCTTAACTATTTCATTGAAGCGGTCCTCTGAAAAATCTACCAGGTCCATCTTGTTAACAGCAAGCACCACATGCTTGATACCTAACAAAGAAACCAGGAAAGAGTGACGACGCGTTTGTGTAATCACCCCTGTACGGGCATCTACTAAAATAATAGCCAGATTAGCCGTGGAACCACCCGTAATCATATTACGTGTATATTGTTCATGTCCCGGAGTATCGGCAATGATAAATTTACGATTGTTGGTGGAGAAATAGCGATAAGCCACATCAATCGTAATACCCTGTTCGCGTTCTGCTTTCAGGCCATCCAGCAACAGCGCATAGTCAATATGATCGCCGGCATTTCCCATTCGTTTGCTATCGCGTTCCAATGCATCCAACTGGTCTTCGTACAATTTCTTACTATCAAACAACAAACGTCCGATCAGCGTTGATTTTCCATCATCTACCGAACCGGCAGTCAGAAAACGGAGCAAGTCTTTCTGTTCATCTTTATCCAGAAACTCCTTGATATTTAGTTTAGAGTTATTCTCCATCACTTCTATTTTTTAATTATCACCTTTATCTTCGTAAACCTAAGCATTAAAGTTCTAAAGGTCAGGTTTAAGATTCCAATCCTCAGGTTTTAATTTTTAATTCTTAATTTTTAATTCCTAAAAGTATCCCTCGCGTTTTTTCTGCTCCATGCTGGCCTCCTGATCGAAGTCGATTACACGGGTAGTACGTTCGCTCTTGGTAGTGGTCATCATCTCTTCTACAATCGTTTCAATTGTATCGGCGTTGCTTTCCACTGCACCAGTCAGAGGCCAACAGCCTAACGTACGGAAACGGACCATTTTCATTTCTATCTGATCCCGATACTTTTCAGGCAAACGATCATCATCCGCCATAATCAGATTACCATCAATCGTAACACAAGGACGTTCCTTCGCATAATACAACGGAACAATAGGAATATTTTCCAAACGGATATATTGCCAGATGTCCAGCTCAGTCCAATTGCTCAAAGGGAACACACGAATACTTTCTCCCTTATGTACCCGGGCGTTATAAATATCCCACAATTCAGGACGTTGATTTTTGGGGTCCCACTGGTGGAACTTATCACGGAAAGAGAAGATACGTTCCTTTGCACGTGACTTCTCTTCATCACGGCGTGCACCGCCAAAAGCTGCATCAAACTTATACTTGTCCAAAGCACTCAGCAGAGCTTTTGTCTTCATCAGGTCCGTATGTACTTTACTGCCATGCGTAAATGGTCCCACTCCTGCATGGAAAGCTTCCATATTGCTCTCTACAATCAGATTCCACCCATACTTCTTAGCATATTCGTCGCGGAACTGAATCATTTCTTTAAATTTCCATTTTGAATCGATATGCATCAACGGAAAAGGGACTTTGCCGGGATAAAAGGCCTTTTCAGCAAGGCGAACCATCACCGAAGAGTCTTTTCCGATACTATAAAGCATCACTGGGTTTTCAAATTCCGCAGCCACTTCACGGATAATATGAATAGACTCTGCTTCGAGCTCTTTCAGATGGCTTAATTTATATTCTTCCATTTTTATATAATCACTTTTTAATCTGTATCTTTGATAAAACAAGGTCAAGCAACTTGTTGACTGACTCTTCCAGACTGAGCACTGAAGTGTCTAAAGTCAAAGCCGGATGGGCAGGAGCCTCAAACGGAGCAGAAATACCGGTAAAATTCTGAATCTCTCCCCGGCGTGCCTTGGCATACAAGCCTTTCACGTCCCTGCGCTCACACTCGGCAAGAGGAGTGCTAACGTAGACTTCAAGAAAATTTTCCTGACCAATGATATTGGCAGCCATTTCGCGGATATCATTGTTGGGACTTATAAATGCAGCAATAGTAATAATGCCTGTATCAATAAAAAGTTTAGAGACTTCCGCTATACGACGGATATTTTCCACACGGTCGGCTTCGGTAAAGCCCAAATTATTATTAATGCCGCTACGGATATTATCTCCGTCCAGAATACGGCACAGCAAACCGCGTTTGTGCAATTCACGTTCCAAAGCAATAGCTATTGTACTCTTACCGGAACCGCTCAATCCGGTAAACCATATCATCATACTATGTTGTCCAAGGAGCTCTTCTTTATCTTGTCTCGACAACATCCGATCAAAAATCGGATATATATTATTATCTGTCATAATCTAAATTAAAAGGGCCAAATTAATGGTATCAGGAATATGGATATCAAGAATGCTATAATATTCAACGGCAAACCAATGCGCACGAAATCGGTAAACTTATAGTTTCCTATACCTTGCACGATCAGGTTTGTCTGGTATCCAATTGGTGTGGAAAAACTGGCAGATGCAGCCATGCAAATCACCACAAAGAAAGGCATGGGGCTGACGCCCATCTGCGAAGAAATGGAAAGTGCCAACGGGAAAGCCAATGCTGCAGCAGCATTATTTGTGATTAACTCAGTAAATAAGTTGGTAATGATAAACACGGCAGCCAATAAAACCTGCGGTCCGTAATGTTCAGTCAGACCAATGATATAACTTGCTACTATATCCGCCACACCAGAATTCACCATCGCTTTACTAATGGCAAAAGCACAGGCAATGGTTATCAGAATATCCCAAGAAATGTATTTGGTATATTTACGCGCCGGGAAGATTTTTGTCCATGCCATAATAATAGTAGTCACGGAAACAAAGAAGAACATATCCAACTTAATATCCGGGAATGCTTCTTTCACAACCGGTAACTCCCCTACTGTAGCTCCGGCAATCATTAATATCAGCAAAACGAGAGCAAACCAACGTTTCCCTTTTCCGGGAACCGGCTCGTTGTCTTTACCATTAGCCAACAGAACGAACACTGAGGATTCTCCCCAAGTCTGAACGAAAGAATCATCTGCCATCACCACCAGCGTATCGCCATCGCGCAGGACTTCATTATCCAAATTCTCCGTAATGCTCTGTCCGCTTCGCTTGATTTCCTTAACAGCAGCACCATAGTGACGTTTAAAATTAAACTCACCCAGTTTCTTGTTGATACCCGGAAAACGGGGACCAAGCACTGCTTCAACCCGATGCAAGCTACTATCCTCTTCCTGCTCGTCATCCAGCTTCACCGCATCCGTACGAACATCAGGCAAAAGTTTGGAAGAAAATAAAAACAAATAAATAATACCTGCAATGGCAATGAAAATACCGACTTTACCCAACTCAAACATGGTGAATCCTTCATAGCCAGCCTCTAATATCATGCCATGTACCACTAGATTGGTAGAAGTTCCAATTAGAGTACAGATACCACCCAGAATGGTCACATACGAAAGAGGTATCAGAAACTTAGTAGCCGGTAATTTTACCGATTCAGCCCAACGTTTTATAATCGGGGCAAATATGACAACAACAGGGGTGTTATTAAGAAAAGCAGAAATAAAAGAAATCGTGGGAAGCATGCGTAGCTGGGCCTTAAACACGGTAGTTTTCCCCATAGGAAGCAACTTCTTGATTACTTGTCCCAATGCTCCCGACTGACGAATACCTTCGCTAACCAAAAACAACATGGCTACGGTAATCATTCCTTTATTACTGAACCCCTCCAACATTTCTTTAGGGCTCAGAATACCTGCACATAAGAACAAGACCACAACGGAAAACAATACCATTCCTGGACGCATTTTGTCCAACACTAATGCAACAACCATGCCCAAAAGTGACAAAAGCACGAATATTATCTCAAATGTCATAGCTTCATTGTATCTTGTTAATACTTCATTCGCTTAGGCTCAACCACAAACCATGGGTTCAGCAAATCCTCTTTATTATAGCAAAGCGGTTCTTCTTTCCCCGCCTGATAAACTTCCATTCCAGCTGCACGTGCAATGGCATGTCCGGCAGCAGTATCCCACTCCATAGTAGGTGCAAAACGAGGATATACATCTGCTTTTCCTTCTGCTACAAGGCAAATTTTTATAGAACTGCCACGTGAAATTAATTCTACTTCAGCATGCTGACGTTTCATCTCTTCAATGTAGGATTCTGTTTCAGGCGTCAGATGTGAACGGGAAGCAACGATTACAAATTTATCTCTTGCAGACTCAGCAGGCAAACGGGTAGCAGATGCCATTAATTCCTCCAATGAAACATCTCCGCGTGAAGTAATGCCGGATAACTTATACGCACCGATATGTTCTTCTGCAAAATAGAGTTCCTGCTTCACCGGAAGATAAATCACCCCCATTACCGGCACTGAATGGCTCACCCATGCTATATTTACAGTAAACTCACCATTCCGTTTTATGAACTCTTTTGTTCCGTCCAACGGGTCTACAATCCATAAAGAATCCCATCCACAGCGCTCAGTATAGGGCAGATGCTTTCCTTCTTCACTCAAAACAGGGAAAGGGGTAGCATTCAAATATCTGGTAATGGTTTCATGAGCTTTACGGTCTGCAATGGTCAAAGGAGAGTTATCCGCTTTTTTTTCAATTTCAAAATCTGATGCCGGGTCATTATAGATAGAGAGAATGTCCGCACCGGCGTGCAGAGCTGCATCTATCGCGTTCAATATATATCGTTGTTCCATATATGGTATCTATACTTATATAGTGTGCAAAATTAAAAACTTTTTCATCCTCAAAAGTTTCCACCCTCAGTTTTATAACTTCTTTTAAACTACATGATATATTTATAAGCACTTTTCACAATCGATAAAACAAAAAAGGTACTTCAACTTAATATTGAAGTACCTTATCCCAAAAACAGTTTCTTTTCCGGCTATTTTTCCAGAAAACAACTAAACTTTTACCTATGCCTATTTTACATATATTACAAAGCCGCTATTGTCTTCATTTTTCAACATCAAATAAGTATTTCGCAAACCATTGATTATCAGACGCATTATAATAGCAGTAATTCAGTATACGACTGAATAGGGTTCAGTATACGACTGAAATAGGTTCAGTATACGATTGAAACAGGTTAAATATACGACTGAACTTACAAGCATTTTCTTTTGTAAATATTTACTACTTACAGATATAAATCACCTATCCACTCAATAATCATAACGAAGTGATTTATCAACGTCTGCTTTTGCCCTTATCGGCACAAACGTGAATCCCCATTCATAATTTTGATTGGCAGGTATTGTATAGCCCGGTTGCACTTTTGCTCCCCAACTATCATAACCAGCCACTCCTTGCTGTTTCATGTCAACACAAACCTCTACAAAATCCCGGGGAATAATGTCATTCACATGAGTCATCTTCCGCATCGCATTTTTAGCCTCATCCAGATCATGGTTTTCGATTTCTTCCGGAGAACGGTTCCGCCATTGATATGGACGGGATGAATCTTCCGCATCAAAGTCTTCAATCGTATTTCTCAATGCATTAAAACCAATAGTGTTCTCTGCCTGTACCAACAAACCACGTCCGCTCTTATCTGACAGGACAACCCAACGCGTATCTGTACGATGTCCGTTTTCTTGCGGACGAACATAATCCACATACATTGAGTCGGCAATAGTCTTATAGCGCCCTACCATGCTTCCGGCATTACGGTCTATATAGTTTTCTTCCGGACCACGACCGAAATACTCTACTATATTCATATCCTGCGGTATATGAAAACGTATCCCGATACGAGGTACTTCAAGGTTATCTTTCTTTTCTTTCTTTTTACCGGGAGTATAAGTAGCAAGATGAGTATCCTCCGGCACATCAGTCTTCACAGCCTCCTGGTCAGTAGCAGTAAACTTCACGGCCACATTCACCACTCCATCCGGATATATTTTATAATCGACACAATACTGATTTCCGGCAGGTAAATCATATACCACATTCAGTAGTGCATTCTTTCCCTCCATTCTCACAGCAGCATTGCTCACTTTAAAGTTATGGCTTGAAGCTTTCCAGATTTGCAGACGCTTCGGGTTACTGTTCCCGTAATCATTATCATTGGGCGCACGCCAGAAATTAGGTTGCACACCTGTCTCTTTATCAAAATATTCAAACCCATTCACTTTATAGGAAGTAACCATACCGGAAGTACGGTCAAACGCAAAATACACTTTAGGAGAAGAAACGACTAAAGTACTCCCCTCTTCTTTACAACCCAGGTCCGGTCCTGCTGCTTTATATGCAATCTTATTTGCTTCTACCGGCAACCTAAACTGTTCATAAGCAATTTCGTATCCTACCGGTATCAATGGCTCAGGCTGAGTGGTAACCACACTAAAATGTACATAGTATTCAACTCCCGCTTTTCCGCTCACATTCTTCACCGGAATTGAGAATTCTTTTTCCGCCTGAGGTGCTACATCCAAAGTCAAACTTCCTTTTTTAACAGGGATGCCATTGGCACGCAGCTCATAACGAATGGTATATTTTTTCAAATTAGTGAAATAGAAACGGTTTATAGCCCGATACTTACCGGCAGCTACATCAACAGCATCAAATGCTACATTTTGATGTACATACTTCACTTCTGCCATAGCAGGATGCGGCTTACGGTCGGGCCCCACCAGTCCATTACAGCAGAAATTACCATCGCTTGGCATATTTACTCCATAGTCTCCTCCGTATGTCCAGTATTTACGACCGTTCTCATCAGTTTCCAATATTCCCTGATCCACCCAGTCCCAGATATATCCCCCCTGAAGATTTGGGTATTTATAGATTTCTTTCCATTGATCCCACAGATTACCATTTGAATTACCCATAGCATGAGAGTATTCCGATGGAACCACAGGGCGGTCAGAACCAGTTTCTCCAATATATCGCAGCCATTCTGCACTGGGATATTGCGGTACGTACATATCCGAATTCCATTCCCACTGTGCACGCTCATAGTTTACGGGGCGGTCCATTAGTTCTTTATCCTGATCCTTCAGCCAAAGATAAGTCTGATAGAAGTTGTAGCCATTACCGGCTTCATTACCCAAAGACCAGAATGTTACAGAAGGATAATTCTTATTACGTTCATACATGTTCATTGTACGATACATGTGTGGCTTCAACCATTCCCGATTATTACCCAGTGTTCCGCCTTTACGCAAGTCATAATACATTCCGTGCGATTCTATATTGGCTTCATCGTAAACGTACAATCCATATTCATCACATAATTCATAGAAGCGGCGGTCTTGCGGATAATGGCAAAGACGAACCGTATTCAAATTATGCTGTTTCATCAACTCAAAGTCCTTACGCATCAGTTCTTCCGTTACATAATGTCCGGTGTGTTCATTATGTTCATGGATATTGACACCTTTCAGTTTCAAAGGCTGTCCGTTAATCATTAACACCACATACGGTTTCCCATTCTTAGCTATCTGGTCAATCTGTTTGATCTCGATACGGCGAAAACCGACATTGAAAGGAACGATTTCCGTCACTTTATCTTCTTCTTTCAATGAGATCAGCAATTTATAGAGATTAGGGCTCTCGGACGTCCAGGTCTTTACCCCAGATAAATTTGCACCAAATGTCACAGTCTGAATATCTTCGCCTTTCACGATACAACTCTCCGTAGCATTAGCAACCACTTTTCCGGAAGCTTTATCTATCAACTCATACAACACTTGCAAGTTTTTATCTGTAGCGGCGTTGTTACGAATATCGACAGCCAATTTAAAAATGCCATTCGTATAACTATCATCCAATGTAGAAACTACCCGGAAATCTTTCACGGCAGTTTTAGGTTGAGAGTAAAGAAATACATCACGCTCTATACCACTCAGACGCCAGAAATCCTGACATTCCAGATATGAGCCCGTACTCCAGCGAAAGATTTTCAGAACCAATGTATTTTTACCGTTCTTTATATATTTGTTTATCAAGAACTCTGCAGGATTCTTGGAATCTTCATTATATCCAACTTCCTGTCCATTCAGATAGACATAAACACCGGACTTAGCACCCGCAATATGCAAATAAATATCACGTGACATCCAATCTTGCGGTACAGTAATTTCCCGCCGGTAAATACCTACCGGTATATCTTCCGGCAATTGCGGAGGCTGTGGATTCAACGCCTTGAATTCATACCCGTGATTGGTATAGATAGGTACACCATATCCTTGCACTTCCCAGTTGCCAGGAACCTGTATATCATTCCACCCTTTCATATCTGCTACTTCCTGCGCAGCATCTACCGGCAAATTACGATGTGAATCCGAATAATAGAACTTCCATGTCCCATTCAGTAACTTATAGAAGTTACTATTCTCATATTTCCCACTCAATGCACTCTGACGGCTATCATAGGTCATAAAAGCCGTACGGGGAGGTTCTCTATTTACAGAGACAGTTTGTATGTCCTGCCAATAAGGAAGAGTGTGACTACCATTATCAACCGTGTTTGCCGTTATAGGGATATTCAACATGCACATCCCTAACAAAATCATTACACCTTTATTCATACCATTAGATTGTGTTATACAAATTACTTACAAATTTAGCCTTTTTCTTTCGCACAAAAGAACATTTTTCATTTTTTCTGCATATTCTTGTATCTCATCAAGGCTTCTAAATAGTAATAATCTGCATAGATAAGAGGAACATCTATTTCTTCACCATGAGGAATACTTCCAACGCTATGCATCAGTATAAAATTGCAATTCGTGCCAGGTTCGGCCAGATAGGCAGGAGATGAAAGAGACTTTAAGATATGTGCCGCAGCAGCACTATACTTCTTACCGTCCGTTACATAACCTGATAATTCTAAAAAAGCGGAAGCAGCAATAGCAGCAGCCGAAGCATCACGTGGTACTACCTTAAAGATTTCCGGATCATAATTCCAATCAGGCACATAGCCTTCTTGTCCTGCATTAAAATCCCAATAAGGGATGCCATCTTCCGGCAAATTCGGATGATTCAGCCAGAAATCGGCTGTATGAACTGCCATGTCGAGAAAATCTTGCCGGTGAGTTTCACGATAAGCCATTGTATAACCATAGATAGCCCATGCCTGTCCACGAGCCCAAGCCGAGTTGTCTGAAAAGCCCTGGCAAGTGGCTTGATTTAAAACTTCACCGGTTTCGGCATCATAATTCACAACGTGATAATTGCTATAATCTTCACGGAACTGGTTCTTAGCTGTCGTCTCAGCATGACGATTAGCCACTTTTGCGTAAACAGAATCTCCTGTCACTTTCGTAGCAAAGTACAGCAATTCCAGATTCATCATATTGTCGATAATGACCGGATAAAACCATTCATCCTTGCCATTCCAGGATTTCCGATAATTCCATGATTTAATACAACCTGTTTTCTCATTGAAACGAGTACACAACGAACGGGCAGATTCGACTAATACATCTTTATAAGCCTCATTTCCGGTTAAACGATATGCATTCCCGAAACTGCAATACATCAAGAAACCAATATCATGATGATTGGTCATTTTCTTCAGGGGTTCAAGCGACTCCGTCCACTTTATTGCAGCTTTTTTCCAATCTTCTTTGTTGGTATATTCATATACATACCACAGACAACCGGGATAAAAACCTTCCGTCCAGTCATTTTTACGAGTTACCTTCAGTTTCCCGTCTTTACCTATCGTACGAGGATATTCGGTAGCTTCAGGCACAGCCTTCAACTGATTGTACAGTTGTTGTTCCGCCCTGGTAAAACCTTGTTCTACGATGCTCGTATCTTCTCCTCCACTACATGCTATCAACACTAATACCGATATGCACAAAACGTAAAATACTTTCATTCTATATATTTTATATATTCAATTAATGATTTCATATTAATCAATCTATAAAATCCAATCAAATAAGAATTTATATAAGAAAGGCCAATACCTGTATTACAGAACCGGCATGACCTTTCTTATATGAACTTTATTATTCCCAGCCAGGATTCTGTTTCAGATTACTATTTTTAAAGAGCTCCGTATTTGATATCGGATAGAAATACAATTTATCACTTATCTTTCTGGACTCCAACGTAAACTTCTTATAACTTACCTCATCATTGCTCTTTGTTATTTTCACTCCATAAACATCTTTGGATTCAGCCAATTCTTTCCAACGACGGAGATCCCAAAAACGATGTCCTTCAAAGGCGAGTTCTACTCTACGCTCATGTTTCACGCGTTTCAGGAACTCATCAGAAGATAGAATATCTGATAATGCCGGCATATTCACACCCGTTCTGCCACGAACCGCATTCACTGCTGCCAAGGCAGTCATACCACATTTATCCGTAGTATAGTTAATATCACCATAAGCGTTCACCATGGCCTCTGCATAGTTCAACAGAACTTCAGCATAGCGAAATAACACCCAGTTGTGATGAGTTGCAGCAGAGGAAGAACCAGCTTCAAAACTGATGCTGTTATTTACATACTTACGCAGATAATAACCGGTGGAAGTAGCATTCGTTAAAGGCAAACCATTGGCACCGCCTTCATGAATTTCCACTGCATTCTTAGCCGGCCATGTCATGCCATTATGCACAATCGTCAAATAGAAACGGGGATCTCTGCCTGTATAAGGATTCTGACTCATTGCTTCATTATTCCAGTCAAACTCCTCACCTGTTGCCATTTCAAATGCACTTGCCAGATTTTCCGTCGGGCAGGTAGTTGTTTTACCACCTGTTACACCCATAGGAAAGTTGGCTGCTTCAAAACTGGTACTTGTTCCTGTAGGACGTACCAAGATCACTTCATTACTTGCCGTATTAGTAGCACCAAACAGATTTGAGAAACTGGCATCCAGCTTATAACCTAATGCAGAACTCTGCCCAATAATTTCATAAGCAGCTTCTGCAGCAGTCACCCACTTACTTTTATTATTGCCGGAATTAAATAACGGACTGGCAGCATACAAAGCGGCACGTGCCTTTAATGCCAAAGCCGCACCTCGTGTTGCACGTCCATACTCGCTACCAGGCATTTTGGTATAATCTACAGGTAGAAGTGTAGACAGTTCCGTGCATTCCGAAATAATAAAATTGAAGATCTGTTCTGCCGAAGCAGGTTCTGCCGCATTGGCTTCAGCCTGAGTGACAACCTTAGTTATCAGAGGTACATTTTGATAACGTCTGACCAATTCAAAGTAGAAATAGGCACGCAGAAAGCGAACTTCATATTCAAAGTTAGGATAAGTGATCATCCAGTTATCATAATCGTTGGTATTTTCCCATGTTTCAAATTTCAACCCCGTCAGGTTTTCCAAATAGAAGTTGGCGTCATGGATACCATTATAATAATTGGCAAATTGATCATCAACCGTATAATTAGGCGACCAGGTACCATTCACAAAACGCTTTATATTAGATGATTCATAAATATGAACCGCATCATCTGTGGCAGCATCCAGCATGGCACCATCGATATTACAAAAGTTCGAAGGCAGATAGCCATAAACATCTGTTACAAATTGCTTAACGCGATTATAGCTTCCCTGAATTTCTTTCAAAGAGTAGTAATCCGATTCATTGCAATCCATAAAATCACAGGATGCCAACAAACTGACAGAGATAAATATCGCAAATAATTTCTTTAGTTTCATAACATTCATTTTTTTAGAAAGATAGATTAAATCCGAATGCATATTGAGTCATAGTAGGATGCTCTGTACCGATGGATTCCGGGTCACGAAGATCAATTCCATCCAGACAGAATAAGTCATGTCCACGAGCAAAAACTTTCACACCAGCCAGGAAACCAGTCTTCTTCAACAACTTCGTCGGGAAGTTATAGTACAGCTCCAAAGTTCTCAACTTCAAAAAAGAAGCATCGGACACCCACATAGAGTTAGTATTGTAATTATTATCCGATCCGGAATAAGTCAGGCGAGGCAAAGTTCCGTTAGGATTCGATTCGCTCCAACGGTTTTCCCAATAATAAGTAGAGATTGTATTGTTGTTGACAATCGGGCGGTAAACACTTGCCGTATTCAATACTTTACTATAATTACCTACACCTTGAAACAGTGCATAAACTCCAAAACCTTTGTACTCCAATCCTAAATCAAATGAATAATAGATTTCAGGACAAGTTGCATTATAGCCTAAAGGTACCTGGTCATAGGCATCGATTTTATTGTCACCGTTTTGATCCTTAAACATCAGATCGCCCGGACGTACATCACCTAACAATTGCTCCACACCGCGATTGTCTATTTCATCCTGAGATTTATAGATCCCTATCACTTCATAACCGAAAATTTGGTTCATAGAACTTCCTGTGCGTTTGAGATAATCAT
The DNA here is from genome assembly GCF_003464595.1 of Bacteroides intestinalis. Classification (GTDB taxonomy): domain Bacteria; phylum Bacteroidota; class Bacteroidia; order Bacteroidales; family Bacteroidaceae; genus Bacteroides; species Bacteroides intestinalis_A. The sequence continues at coordinate 376,293 of NZ_QRZF01000006.1, read as the reverse complement.
ACGGGCGATACTCTTCATTCTGATTTTTAATTTTATTGCGGGTAAAGGTGAACTGTCCACCCAGATGATATTTAAAGTTACCGATATTATCATCCCACGCCAAAGAAGCTTCAATACCTTTATTGTCGACAACACCATTGTTGATCTGAGGCACAGACATACCGAATATCTGGGAAACAGAACCACCACTACTCACCAGAATATCTGTACGGTGATCGTAGAATGCATCCAAGGTCATCGTCAACTTATTCCAAGCTCTAAAGTCGATACCTACATTCAGTTTATGGGATTTCTCATAAGTCAGCCCATCAATTCCCAACTGAGTAAATTTCATGCCGGATGAGGAAGAAGGCACATTAGTGGCATTCTGGAAATAGTAAGAATTTCCACTGCCATAAATATTCTGGAACAGATTTACACCATAATCGGCACGACCGGAAATACCATAAGAAGCTCTGACCTTTAAAAGATTCAGCCAATCTCTCTTCATAAAATTCTCCTCAGACAAAATCCAACCTGCACCTATCGCAGGGAAAATTCCCCAACGATCATCCGGATCAAGTATACTGGAAGCAGAACCTGATAATGAGAAATCAACCAGATAACGGTTATTATAAGTATAGTGTGCACTACCCACTATATCCATAAATGCACGTCCGGAGTTCTGACTTTTTGTTTTTGCCTTATCCATGGAGTACAGCAAAGTTGCATTTAAACTATGTTTATTCCATTGTTTGATATAATTGGTATAAAACTCCAGATTAAAATGAGTGGCAACCGAACCTACACTCTTCGAGAAACCCAAAGTTCCTTCATTACGAAGAGTTGTATAGATATTCTCACCGGTTGCAAAATCAACAGATGCAGACTCATAACCAAATTCTTTAGTATTATTGTCCCAATATGAAGCGGTATTATCTATACCTACCTTAAAACCTGCCGACCAACCGGGAAGTATAGCAGACAAATCCTGCTTCATGTTCACATCCGCATACATGGCACGCGTTTGAGAACGCGCATACCCTCTACCGGAAATAAGGGCGACCGGATTATTGGAATAATTAGTTGTACCACCCCATATTCCCCTGTCTGTCTTTACAGGGAATGCACCTGAAGGTACCTGGAATAAGGCATTGAAGATATTACCCGTGCTCTCGCCCGGACGATTATGTTCCGTGAAATTACCCAATAAATTTAACTGTACAGTAGTCGTTGGACTTACCGTGATATCCAGATTTGTACGGACGTTCAGTCTTGAATATTTCAACTGTGTAGAATAACCATCGTTATCTGATGTCGGTTTCAATAGACCTCTATTATCCAGGAAGTTCAGCATCGTATAGTAACGTACAAACTGACTTCCTCCTTGTGCTGTGAAATTCACATTATCACCGTAACTCATATCTCTCAAAGATTCATCCAACCAATCCACATTCGGATAAACACCCGGATAAGTCTGATTCTTGAATGCATCCAGTTCTGTATTCGAATAGCGGGGAGCCAAGCCATCATTCTCCATCGCCTCATTCAATGCCATGGCATATGTATACCCGTCAGCAAATTTAGGCAAGCGCTTAGGAGAAGCCATATTAAATTCATAAGAGAAAGTGATCTTAGGTGCACCTACCGATCCTCGTTTTGTTTTCACAAGAATAACACCGTTTGCGCCCCTTATGCCATACAAACTGGTAGCCACAGCATCCTTTAAAACGCTGACTGATTCTATTTCTTCAGAACTCAATTCGTCAATCGAACGTTCAAAACCATCCACCAGCACCAACGGACTATTGGAATTCAAAGAACTATTTCCACGTATATACAGCGTTGCGCCATTCTCCCAAACCGTACCGGCATTTTGCAAAACCTGCAATCCGGGAAGCGTACCAAATAACTGGTTAGATGGTTTTATGCTGTTCTTATGTGAGAGATTCGTTGTAACAGAAACTGCACCGGTCATCTCTCTTGCATCCATGGTAATAGTACGTCCCATTTCTACCACCTCATTATTCTGACGGACTGTCAGTGTGTCTTCCTGAGCCATTACGCCAAGTGAACACAGTACGCCAGCCAAAAATATATTGATCTTTTTATTCATAATATTTTTCATTTCTAAGTTCCAGAAACATTATTCCCAACCCGGATTCTGTATCAATCCGTATCCCTTATTCACCTCGTCCTGCGGGAAGGCACTAAAGTACCAGATAGAAGAGAATCCACCGGCATTCCACCAGGCACGGTTTCTATCTGTTTCAGCCAGAGAGAAAGGTTCGCAAATATACGTACCATCCCCTTTATTCTTATATACATTCAGCCCATGTAAAGGTGTCTTGAACTTATCTTCCATTTTCCAACGGATGAGGTCGAAGAAACGTACTTCTTCGTAACCAAACTCACAAGCACGCTCACGAAGAACAGCTTCACGGAATTGCTCTTGCGTCATTCCTGTTTTCAAGCCACCCAAGCCTACACGTGCACGTACTTCATTTACGCATTGATATGCCTGGCTGTTAGGACCGCCATTATATTCATTCAAAGCTTCTGCATAACTCAGATAAAGTTCTGCAATACGCAGATGTGGCCACTGGATAACATGTCCGCTAAGTTCATTACCACGATCCAATCCCCATTTACGGCAAGCCAATCCGGTTTTCAGACTTAAACTATGCATGGCTCCTTGTCCCCAGTCTTTCCCTTTCGGATAATTGGTTTTATCACTGGGATACTCCTGAGTTAATTCAACTGTTCTTCCCTGATAAATATCGCCATCCAATATAAAGGTTTCGTTTAAACGAGGGTCACGGTTCACGAATGGGTTTGCAGTATGTTCAGGATTGTTCCAGTCAAAATCTGAGCCATCAGCCATCGGGAACATATCGAAGTATTCTTTAGTGGGGCAATAGCCTCCCCAACGGATGGCATTCCACAACACTAACTGTCCGGCACTTAAACTTGCCGAATAGATATTCCGATGTACAGAAATCAGTGTTTCGGTAGTCCCACGGTCAAAGTAAGCTTTGCGGAAAGCATAACGATATTCACCAGGTGAAACATCATTTTTTTGTACCAAACGATAAAAGCCATTCTGGCCGAGGGCATTAAAGAAAGCCTCACAAGCATCTACAGCCTTTTTCCACCGTTCGCGGTCGTAATTACCAAACCAGGTCATGTGCTGTTCCGAAGCCTCCCCGGCAGCATAAGGCTGATCGCTGTTTAGCAATGGGCTTGCCACAAACAATAAGACTCTCGCTTTCAATCCGTAAGCGCCAGCTTTGGTCAAACGACCGTCCCACTGTGCCATATCTTCATCCGAAATTCTCCATGGAAAGTCCTGACAAGCTATGACATCATTCAGAAGTCCTATGATAAAATCAACCGTTTCCTGCAGGGTTGCACGTTTAGGCATTTCGTCATCGGCTGCAATCACCTTATCTACAATGGGGAGTCCACCATAATGGCGCAACATGTGTGCATAATAGATAGCAACAAGCATTTTGGCTTCTGCTTTCAGACGCTCTTTCTCAGTTTGGGTCATATCAGGCACACGGTCTACATTATTATAAAGTATCCATGCATGGCGAATTGCCGACCACATGTGAGTCTCGCTTTCATTAAAACGAATCTTAGTAGTCATGTAAGTTGCTCTGGGGGCATTCTCGACAGAGGAATTATAACTACCAGAATAATAAACACGCTGAACACCGGAGTATCCTACATTATCGCAATTCAAGTCGGTGAGTCCTTCAATAGTTCCCAACCACATGGTAGTATAATAGCCACTGGTTTCCAAACCATAAGGCAAATATTGATAGCTATACGACAATACGCGACGAGCATACTCTGCCGTAGAAAATACGGTGTCAATCGTAACATCCGTACTGGGCGGCTTCTGCAGGAATTTATCCCCGAAAGCCAAATCCTCACACGCCATTGTCACAAATAGACCTAAGGCCAATAATATAACGTGAAAATGCTTTCTTATATTTTTCATAATAACTGTTTATTAAAATCCTATTTTTAAACCAAAATTCACGACTTTAATCAACGGATAGGCGCGTCCATCCGGATTAGATTCAGGGTCACAGAAGTCCAGATCACTAAATGTCAACAGATTATATCCGGAGAGAGAGAGGCGCAAAGAACTGATACGGAATTTCTGTAACATAGCTTTGGGGAAAGAATAACCTACCTCAATGTTCTTCAGACGAATATAGGAAGCATCACGCAACCATAAATCCGAGTCTTTATAGTTATTGGTTTTACTACCACTCAAAGAAATGGCAGGCGCTTTTGCACTATTCCCTTTTTCAGCTGTCCAAGCATCATCAATCATATATTGAAGAAGTGAATTTGTGCCCGTTTCTCCAAATGGAGTACGATAGATACGACTTACAAGACGGGAAGTCTGGAATGCACCTGCCCACGTCATACTCAGGTCAAAGCCTTTCCAGGAAAAGCCTAACTGCATATTACCATTTAGAAGTGGATAGGTAGGATAACCAATAGCCGATATATCATTTGCATCAATCTTACCGTCCTTGTTCAGGTCTTTATACTTCACATCTCCGGCTATGGGTGAGAAACCGGAACCATGATCGGGAATGCCATTTTCTTTTCCTTTCAAAGATTCATAATTAGCAGCATCCTCTTCCGTAAAGAAGCCGTCATTTACATAGCCGAATTGTTGCCCAACCGGACGTCCGGTTTCACACATCCATTCATAAGGCTGGGGAATTTCATCTTTGAAAATAACTTTATTCTTGGCATAGGACCAACTGGTACCGATGTAATAACTAAAATCCCTGATTGCATCTTCCCAACGTGCAGTTACCTCAAAACCTTTATTGTCCACTTTACCCATATTTACAATAGGTAGAGAAATTGCCAGATAACCAGGGTTTACCTGACGGGAAATTAAAATGTCTTTACGATGCTCGATGAAGTAATCGAAAGAAGTTTTCAGATGGCTATCGAAGAAATGCAAATCAACACCATAATTCTGTTTTGCAGCAGTCTCCCAAGTTACATCCGGATTTCCAACCTTCGACTCTTTGGCACCCGGAAGAAAATTATTGGTAGTAGAACCGAAACTATAAATGCCTGTAGTATTATTACCTCCCGCTGTACTGATGATATAACTATCGGGCAAATAAAGGAAACGTGATCCATCAGAAACGATATCATTACCTACAATACCATAAGATGCACGTAGTTTCAAGTAACTGACATAAGGTTTCAGTGGCTCCATAAACTTCTCTTCAGAGATAATCCAACCGACTGAACCGGCAGGGAATGTACCGAAACGCTTCCCTTCTGCAAAGTTCTCCGAACCATTATAACCAATACTAAGGTCTAATAGATAACGAGTTTTGTAATCATAAGTGGCACGTCCCACAAAGCCTACGTAACTACGGGGAATACCTGTATTTTTGCTGGGATAATATTTCATTGTTTGATTGTACATAGCCAGAGCAGAGACATGATGTAATCCAAAATCTCTTTGGAAATTCAAAGCTGCTTCAAGATACCAGTCACGGGACTGTCCGGCCTCCTGTGTCCAACCCATAGTCTGTGCTTCTTGTATCTTTCTTATCAAAGTCTCGCCACTTTCTGTAAGGTAGGCCTCATATTGGTCGGCTTTTCCTTCACGGCGTCGTTTATCAGTCACACCACTATTATAAGCTCCTTTAATATGTGCTTTTAAGCCTTTTGTGAGAACATCAAGTTTCTGTTCCAGAGAAAAGTCGAAGTTAATCACATTTCCGCCTGTAGTGGTGTACCCTTTACCGTAATATGTATTCAGTCCATCATTAATAACACCGAAATTGCCAAATACCGATTTATTGACGGAAATCCATTTACCATCCACAATTCCAGCTCCCGAAAAAGGTACGGCACTGTAAATGTTGTCATACAAATAAGAGATATCAGTATAAGTACCGTTGTTATAGTTAGGCTCCGTCTTGTCAGTAAGACGTCCTCCCAGATTGATCTTCATAGAGGTGGTTTTCGTCACATCTATATCCATATTGATACGATAGTTATAGCGGTTATAGCTAAAACCACGATCATTTTCATGGAAAGTCTCAAAAAGTCCCTTTTGGGTAAATACACCTAAGGAAGCAAAATAACGTACCCGGTCGGAACCACCGGAAATTGTCATATTATGTTGTGTCTGCAGTGCGGAATTTTTAATCAGTAAATCCGTCCAGTCCGTATCGGCATAAAGAATCGGGTTACTATGTGTACGGAAACCTTCCAGCATTGCATCTGTAAATATCAGTTTGTCTTCAGCAACACCGTCACGCAGTTGGGCAGCATTATATGTCATTGCATAGTCGTAACTGTTAGCAAACTCCGGAATATTGGTAGGCATCTGAAGACCGGCACTGGTGGAGAAAGTTATTTTAGCTTTACCGGATTGTCCGCGCTTCGTTGTCACCAGGATAACGCCATTGGCACCACGCACACCAAACACGGCTGTAGCAGAAGCATCTTTCAATACGGTAATATCTTCCACTTCATTGGGGTCTAATTGGGTGAACGAACGTTCCACTCCATCGACCAGACATAATGGAGCGGACAAACCGGTAGACAAGGAACCTACACCACGCACATACAGCGTTGCATCATCAGCTCCCGGCTGACCGCTACTCTGTACACTGGATAATCCGGGAACCTTACCACTCAATGCATTGGCAATACTTCCTACCGGAGATTTCATAATTTCATCTGATTTCACTGAGGATAAAGCACCGGTAACGGTTACTTTCTTCGTAGTACCATAGGCAATAACCTGTACTTCCTCTAACAGCGTAGCACTTTCAGCCATTGAAATCTTCAGCTTGCTCTCACCTTTATAGACAATTTCCTTGTCTTCGTACCCCACAAAGGACACCACAATGGTAGCACCAATCGGAACACTTAAGGTAAACTTACCATCTAAATCCGTAATCTTACCATTCTGGGTACCTTTCACCCTGACAGTAGCACCAATAATCGGGCCTTGGTCATCAAAGACCTCTCCCGTTACTACTCTTTCCTTGTCTTGTTGTGTTACAGCCACAGCTTCGGAACGTTTTTCGTCTCCTAAGCTCTTGCCGGGACATATGGCCAAGAAAGCAAAAATAAAAATCCACAATTTGTTTTTCATAAAAAAGTGATTTTACATAACATTATTAAATAAGGAATAACCATGGTCAATATTTTAGTATCGCATATACACTTACTAAAACAGTGCAAATGAATGGAATCTACAAGACAAGCACCTGACCATTGAGTCATATAGAGTGGCACAAATTGTTTTGCAGACAAAATGTGCCCCATTTCGGACAGATTTCACCCATAGCAACCTAACCGAGGATTCTTAAAAGACCGGTACGAATTAAAATAAACACATAGCGAAAAAGTAAATTTGGGCAGAGCGTAGCGAATTAGCTGATAGAGCGTTCGTTACGCTTTGTTTTTCTATGGGACAGAGCCAACGAAATACCACCTCGAAGCCAAACGGTGCAGAAGTTCAGTTACCACCTCGTTACTCCCGTAACGGGTGCAGATTTCTTGCTAAACGGTTCTGTTTCTGCGTTTTGCATCGATTTACATAGCTGTCGGTAACTCACTAATAACTAATTTTGTAACCAAAAAAGGAGTGAGTTATGCGTAGTACATTCAAGGTATTATTTTACGTGAAGAAAGGCAGCGAGAAGCCGAACGGCAACCTGCCTCTGATGTGCCGTATCACGGTGGACGGCGAGATTAAACAGTTCAGTTGCAAAATGGATGTTCCCCCACGGTTGTGGGACGTGAAGAACAGCCGTGCTTCGGGCAAGAGCGTCGAAGCACAGAGAATCAACCTTGCGGTAGATAAAATCCGTGTGGAGGTAAACCGCCGCTATCAAGAACTGATGCAGACGGACGGTTATGTAACCGCCGCCAAACTCAAAGACGCCTATCTCGGTATCGGCGTCAAGCAGGAAACTTTGCTGAAGCTGTTTGAGCAGCACAACGCCGAGTTTGAGAAGAAAGTCGGACACAGCAGGGCGCAAGGTACATTTACCCGTTACCGGACGGTCTGTAACCATATTCGGGAGTTCCTGCCCCACAGCTACAAGCGTGAGGATATTCCGTTAAAGGAACTCAACCTCACATTCATCAACGATTTCGAGTATTTTTTGCGCACGGAGAAGAAATGCCGTACCAATACCGTGTGGGGCTACATGATTGTGTTGAAACACATCGTTTCCATTGCGAGGAACGACGGACGTTTGCCCTTTAATCCCTTTGCCGGATATATCAACTCTCCCGAAAGCGTGGACAGGGGCTACCTCACCCGAACGGAGATACAGACGCTCATGGACGCACCGATGAAGAACGCCACCCACGAGCTTGTACGGGACTTGTTCGTCTTTTCCGTGTTCACGGGTCTGGCGTATTCGGACGTGAAGAACCTCACCGCCGACCGCCTGCAAACCTTCTTCGACGGCAATCTTTGGATAATCACCCGAAGAAAGAAAACCAACACCGAATCGAACATCCGCCTTTTGGATGTTCCCAAGCGTATCATCGAGAAGTACAAGGGACTGGCTCGGGACGGTCATGTTTTCCCCGTTCCGAGTAACGGAAGCTGCAACAAGATACTCAAAGAGATAGGCAGGCAATGTGGCTTCAAGGTACGTTTGACCTATCATGTCGCAAGACACACGAACGCCACGACCGTGCTTTTGTCGCACGGCGTACCCATCGAAACCGTAAGCCGCCTTTTGGGACACACGAACATAAAAACCACCCAAATTTACGCCAAAATCACCGCCCAGAAGATAAGCCAAGACATGGAAACCTTGTCGCACAAGTTGGAGGACATGGAGAAGAATATCTGCCGAGCCATCTAATTAAAAGCAGAATACCGATGAAAGAAGAAAGGAACATTATCACGATGGACGAGCGGGGCAATATCTCCCTGCCGAGCGATATAGGTGCAACCGCCATGACCGAGTGGGAAATCTGCGAACTGTTCGGGGTTATCGCCCCGACGGTTCGGGCAGGGATAAAGGCACTCTGCAAAAGCGGAGTTTTGAGTATATATGACATAAAGCGCATTATCCGCATATCGGACAGATACAGCGCGGAGGTTTACAACCTCGAAACGATAGCCGCCCTCGCTTTCCGTGTCGAATCGTTCGGGGCGGCGAAAGTCCGCAAGGCATTGCTGGAAAGGATTATGCACGTGCGAAAAGAAAAAACGACGGTGTTCGTGTCGGTTGTTTCGGACGGCAAGCCCAACAGCCGTTGGAAAGCGTGATGATATACCAACATAGCAACATGCAAACGTACCAGCATGCCAACATGCCAACATGCAAACCTATCACTATGGTGATATATATTGCAGGGTCTATTTCTCTTTTCAGAAGAAAGCGGAGCAATCATTTCCGTTTACAAAGGCAAAGCAAGCACGGGGCTTTCCGTCGGCTAAAAGGTCGGGCGGCTGCGCCGTTTCCCGATAAATCTTCCTCTCGCTTCGCTGCGAGTGTATTTATCGGGAAAACCTTGTATCCGACCGCCCCATGCAAAAGAGCCTTTGAAAACGAAAACGACCGCCCCGCCACCCACCGACCGAAAGGGGAAAAATAAGGTGGGGTTATATGGGTAAGCAGACGGCAGGGACAGCCATAGCCGAAAGGCAGGCAGACGGCACGCCGCAGGGTATTTACGGAGAAAATACCGTAGCTTATTAGGGAATTTTCCGAGCCGCAATACTACGTATCGCTGAAAATTCCCCAATAAGGCAAGGGGCAAGCCCCTCTGCACACCCCATCGGGGACGGCATTTCGCCGCCCTCAAAGATAGTCAGATTTATTGTTTCACAAGCCAGAAAAGAAAGGAATATATGGGTTTCGTAGTTTTACACATGGAAAAGGCGCACGGCAGCGACAGCGGAACGACCGCACATATCGAGCGTTTCATCATACCGAAGAACGCCGACCCCACACGCACGCACCTAAACCGCAGGCTCATCGAATACCCCAACGGGGTGAAAGACCGTTCGGCGGCTATACAGCAGAGATTAGAAGAAGCTGGGCTGACACGCAAAATCGGAAGCAACCAAGTACGGGCTATCCGCATCAACGTATCGGGAACGCACGAGGACATGAAGCGGATAGAGGAAGAGGGGCGTTTGGACGAGTGGTGCGCCGACAATCTGAAATACTTCGCCGACACGTTCGGAAAGGAGAACATCGTGGCGGCTCACTTGCACAGGGACGAGGAAACGCCGCACATACACGTCACACTCGTCCCCATCGTCAAGGGAGAGCGAAAGCGCAGGAAACGGGAGGAGCAGACGAAGAAGCGATACCGCAAGAAGCCGACCGACACCGTGAGACTGTGCGCAGACGATATTATGACACGGCTGAAATTGAAGTCCTACCAAGATACCTATGCCGAAGCGATGGCGAAATACGGGCTGCAAAGGGGCATAGACGGCTCGAAAGCTCGCCACAAGTCCACGCAGCAGTATTATCGGGATATACAGAAACTCGCCGACAGTCTGAAAGCGGAGGTGGTGGATTTGCAGCAGCAGAAAGAAACGGCGCAGGAGGAATTAAGGCAGGCGAAAAAAGAGATACAGACCGAGAAGCTGAAAGGGGCGGCAACTGCTGCAGCCGCCAACATTGCCGAGAGTGTCGGTTCTCTTTTTGGCAGTAACAAGGTCAAGACGTTGGAAAGGGAGAACACCGCCCTGCATAGGGAGGTAGCCGACCACGAGGAAACCATCGAAGCCCTGCAAGACAGAATACAGACCATGCAGGCAGACCACAGCCGGGAGATACGGGAAATGCAGCAAAAGCACGGCAGGGAGATAGCGGACAAGGACACAAGGCACAAGCAGGAAATATCGTTTCTGAAAACGGTAATCGCAAAGGCGGCGGCATGGTTTCCCTACCTGCGTGAAATGCTCCGTATCGAAAACCTGTGCCGCCTTGTGGGATTCGATGAAAGGCAGACCGCAACGCTCGTCAAGGGAAAGACGTTGGAGTATGCGGGGGAACTCTACTCGGAGGAACACGGACGGAAATTCACGACCGAAAAGGCTGGGTTTCAAGTGCTGAAAGACCCCACGGACGGGACGAGGTTGGTTCTTGCCATTGACCGAAAGCCCATTGCCGAGTGGTTCAAGGAACAGTTCGAGAAGTTAAGGCAGAACATACGGCAACCTATACAGCAGCAAAGGAAAAGCAGGGGTATGAAACTGTAAAGCTCCAATTTTATACAGCGAGCAAATAAATCTATTGCAACATAAGTGATTATCACAACTTTTCACTACCTTTGTGGTTGGATTAGGGAAACTCCGTCCAAGACATATTAGAAAAGAAAGAAGCGTTATGCTTATCTTGTTGTTGAAAACGTAGGAAATTTTCAAAATGAGCAAGGATGGCATAGTGGTTCTCACGCTATAGCGTGGGCTGCTATTACTACATCTGCTCATTAGGTTTTTCCTACGACCTTCAACAAAGACGTGGCATTGCAGTTCCACGCTTCGTGGTTTAATAATAAAAGGTCTTAAGGAGCTGGAAAGACAAACATAGTACTATGGACATGACATCTCTTTGGGGAAGACTTGCAAAATTGCAGAGTTTCTTTCAGGATGGTTTGAATGTGGATGAAAATTCACATTTGCCAGAAGCGGATTTACGCAAGATAAGTCTTGGCAATCTGTATGTATATCAACAACAAGGTGTATTGAACACATTCGAAACTGGCGTAACTCCCTCTGTTCGTAAAGTTATTTTAGGTGAATACTTTGGTATAACGGATAGGGATAGTGCCATCGAAACTTTGAATTGGTTGTCGCAAGCTCCCTCGCAAACAATGTTTCACTATGCTTATACGGCTTTTCTTCAAGGAGGGGGTAATATAAGCAGGAAGTGGCTTAATGAAAATGAAGAATTGAAAGAACACACCGATTTCCGAAATGACTGTTTGGAAAAGTTGGAAACGATGGAGGAAAAATATCCGGACATTGAACAAGCTGGAATTGTCGTATCCAAAGAAGAAATGGGCAAACTCGGAGTACTTGCGTGGGATGCAGGAAGATTAAACTTTATCAGCAGACTTTGCCTTGAGCAAGAGTACATTGTAAAAGAAGAATGTATGCAGTGTATCAATGCCGCTTACGAGATGACCAAAGAAGTTTATACCAATTGGAAAGACTATGCTTATAGTTATGTTCTTGGTCGTACTTTGTCGATGGGAACTACCAACATGATTGGATTGGCAGAAGATTTACTGACAGATACCAAAAGCCCTTGGACTTATATAAAATGGTGATACTTTATTAAAAAATATTTATTAACTCTACATTTTTTTTGAATTATGAAAACGTTTAATTATGCTCCAGCCTCTCCTATCAAGGATAACATTACAATGTTGGCTGTATCAGTCGGTATGGTTGTCGTGCCGCTCGTTTATCCATTCGGTATAAGAATAGGCAGTACCCGAATACTTGGCCCTACGAGTACTGCCATTGTTTTTATAATCGGAGGACTCGTTCTCTTGGTAATAACATTGAACAAGGTTCATCTTGCCCGTGCTTTGGCGGCGAACGGAGGAAAAATCGTTGTCGATGCAGATAGTGTAACCTATCCTATAATAAAGAAAGGGGAGAAAACCGACAAGTATTAACCTGTAAGAAGTAATTAATGACAAAAAAGAAATTGCCCGTTCGTTTCACGGGTCAGCACTTTACCATTGATAAAGTGCTAATAGAAGATGCAATAAAACAAGCAAATATAAATAGTCAGGATACGGTTTTGGATATTGGGGCAGGCAAGGGATTTCTCACTGTCCATTTATTAAAAATCGCCAACATTGTCGTAGCTATTGAAAACGACACAGCTTTGGTTGAATATTTACGAAAATTATTTTCTGATGCCCGCAATGTTCAAATTGTCGGTTGTGATTTTAGGAATTTTGCAGTTCCCAAGTTTCCTTTCAAGGTGGTGTCAAACATTCCTTATGGAATTACTTCCGATATATTCAAAATTCTGATGTTTGAGAGTGTTGAAAATTTTCTCGGAGGTTCCATTGTCCTTCAGTTAGAACCTGCTCAAAAGTTGTTTTCGAGTAAGCTCTATAATCCATATACTGTTTTCTATCATACTTTTTTTGATTTGAAACTTGTCTATGAGGTAAGTCCTGAAAGTTTCTTGCCACCACCAACTGTCAAATCAACTCTGTTACGCATTAAAAGAAATCAGTCTTCTTTTGATTTTGAGCTTAAAGTCAAATATTTAGCTTTTATTTCCTGTCTGTTACAGAAGCCTGATTTATCTGTCAAAACAGCTTTAAAGTCGATTTTCAGAAAAAATCAGGTCAGGTCAATTTCGGAAAAATTCGGAATAAACCTTAACTCCCAAATTGTCTGTTTGTCGCCAAGTCAATGGAAAAACTGTTTTTTGGAAATGCTGGAAGTTGCCCCCGAAAAGTTTCACCCTTCATAATTCAAAGTTGGTTTGTCAAGATGATTTTTCTGGTTTGCTGTCGTTTTTTAAGCTGCCGCATAACTCTTAAATATGCGAAAGTTAAAACAATATTTCATATTTACAAAACATTGTGATTTTTTTATTTAAAATATCGGATATAAAACATCTTAAATATGACGATGAAGAAGGAGAATTGGAAATCTTCTTGACGGATGATACACAAATAACATTGCATGCAGGATTCTTTGAATCTTTCGAGCGATACGAGGAATTTTTCGCTTTGTTGAAGAAGTGAAGAGGCTAACAAGTTCGATTTATGCGGATAATGGCGTGTGGCTCAATCGCTTTTCGTGGTGATTGAGCCACGTGTTAGCCGCAACCTTGAAAAACAAAAAATACAATGAATAGAATATTGGCACTATACATCTTTTTACTATTGTGTGGCACGGTTTCCGCACAACAAATCGTAGAATGGAGCGATTTGCAGACTATAACAGATAACTCACGGCGCACGGTCTATTATAAAAAAGGCAGAAAACAGCCGTTACGGGGAAAATATCGCATTATACGAGGACTTGACGAGGAGTGTGTTAAATTTTCCGATGGCATGATAAACGGTGATTATCGCCGCTATCGTGATGGGGTGCTGCGTGAATCGGGTATATATGCCAAAGGCAAGCGTAACAGCACATTCACGGAGTATTACCAAGACGGCGTTACTCCCCGAAAGGAAACACCCATGCAGCAAGGCAAGATAGACGGAACTGTAAAGACCTATTTTCGTAACGGCAAAATAGAAGCCGAAAAGGAATATAAGCAGAGTGTGGAGAGCGGGCGGGAGCGCCGCTTTGACAGCAAGACAGGAGAGCAGATTTTTGAATCTCATTATATCGACGGGAAAAAAGATGGCGAGGAGTGGGAAATCTTCGAGGATGCGAGCACGCTTCGCAGCAGGATAATACGCCACTACCGTAACGGAAAACTTGACGGCTCTTATCGTGTGGAATCGACACGGGACGGCAAACCCTATATAACTATCGAGGGACAATACACTGACGGCGAGAAATCGGGGCAATGGATAGAACATAACTATGATAACAATACCCAAACCTGCACATGGCATGGTGAAGGTGGGGCTTAAACAGAGATGAAGATAGTTATCATAATACTACTTTTAACGCTTGCATCGGTCGTAAGCTGCGAGCCACCCATGCCGCCGACGGACGAGGAAATGATACGCCACTTCGCCACGCACGAGGCGGCATTCGACAAGATACGCAAAATCATGGCGGAGAGTTCGGAGGGAAGCTTTCACTATCCACCGCTCTCTCCCTGCGATATTCTCATCCTTGATTCGGCAGGACAAATATCCTACCAACCGAACCAAGTGCAGGACACGCCGGTACACGGGTTATCAAGATCTGACCGAATACAACTCGACTCCTTGTTGTCAGAGATTGGATGCGGTCTTGTCCTTGTTGACCGCAGGGAGCAGGAAACGGCAGATTCGGTATATGTGAGCTTATTTATGCTGTACTACTCCCACGGCATCGTGGATGCGGGAACATCCAAGAGTTTCGTTTACGATCTCGAATTGAGAAGCCGCCGTGACATCCGTATCACCGAACACGGCGACCTGAACAAAATTTACCGCAGGACATACAATGACACTACGCTATACAAGCCCGTCAAGGAAGGCTGGTATATAGAGTTAGACCATTCACGATAATTTTCTTTTTTCGCAAGTCGATTTTATAAAATTGTCACCGAAAGTTCGTACTTTCGGAAAAAGATGTTATATTTGCAAATGAAAGAGTTATTTGACAGCATAGCAATGTAAAACGCTGAAATTCGCACAGTTGCTAAATCGTTACCTCTATTTCTCAAATAATTCGCTAAAAGTTTATTTCTCAATCGGTTAAGTCAAACCGAGAAAAATCTAAAATAGTAGTTTGTACATGATGAATGATTCACCAAAAGACAAGAATGCTCTCAATCGGACAAGACTAACAGCATTCTTTGTCGGAGAAGTTTTATTCCTGAAGATCCTCTTCTGCCTGAGAATCCTCCCGGGGAGAATCTTTTCTATAAGACAAAGGAGCAACTCCATAAAAAGACTTGAAACAGCGGCTGAAATAACGTGGAGAAGTAAAACCCAACCGATACGAGATTTCTGAAATATTATATTGTGGTTCTTCCTGCAGCAACCTTAAAGCTTCTTCCAATTTCAGCTTCATTGTAAACTCATTCGGAGTTAACCCCATAACTTCTTTCAGGCGAAGGAACATTTTGCTCCGCCCCATATTCAATTCGGAAGCCAGCATATTCATATCAAAGTCCGGATTGTCAAAATTACGTTTTATGACTTCTGATGCCGTATCCAGCAGTTTCTGATCTGCAGCCGTAAAGCCACCGGCCTCCTGGGGGATCATAGCTTCTGTCCTACTCAACTTTTTCAGCAACAATCGCCTGTTTCTTAGCAGATTATTGCAACGTGCCAAGAGTAATTTCACATTAAAGGGTTTTGTGATATAATCATCTGCTCCAAACATATATCCTTCTATCGTATAATCTATTGAAGATTGTGCTGTAAGCAATACAACAGGGATATATGCCAATTCCAGAGAATTCTTAATTTTATAGCACATTTCCTTGCCAGACATCACCGGCATCATAACGTCACTCACTACCAGCTCCGGCTGCAACTGTTGAGCCAGTTCAAAACCCATTTGTCCGTTTGACGCTTTATATACAATATAGCTTGATGAAAAAATACCTTCCAACATATCCAATACTCCTTCATCATCTTCTACCAACAATACACGAGGTTTTCCGGATTCTTCTTTCTCCTGCCCTGCATTCATCTCACTCTCTTCAGACTCTTCTTCCGGTAATGGTTCCACCTCATCGTAGACAATAGCTTCCCAATCCAATGCAGGTACCGTTACTTTCTCATGTTCCAACTCTTCCTTAGTAAAATGGTTGTTGCCCAGAAGCAGTTGTATTTTAAAGCTACTTCCTTCTTCCAATACACTTTCTACGGTAATATCACCTCTGTGAGCCTCAATTATTCCTTTAGTAAGAGCCAGCCCGATGCCACTTCCAACAATCCCCCTCTGTTGCTTTTCATTCCCTTGATAAAAACGTTCAAAAATTCTGGATAAATCATCCTGGGGGATTCCACATCCGGTATCTGATACAGTTATTTCCATTATCTGCTGCTTCCTGACTGATACCTTAACACTTTTCCCATCAGATGTATATTTAAAAGCATTCGATAACAGATTAAACACTGCTTTCTGCATCTGCACAGGATCAAACCAGACTTCCATCTTCTCATTGGGATGTTCAAACGTATATACTATATTTCTTTTCCGGGCAAGTTCCCAAAATGAACGGTAAACATCTTCCAGAAATGGCACTATATCAACACACTCTACTTTCAATTTCATGAATCCCTGTTCCTGTTTTCTAAAATCCAATAGTTCTGTAATCAAAAAACGTAGATTCATTGCATTCTTATGAATACTATGTAATCTGCGATAAACAGAAAGTGAAAGCTTTTCTGATTGCAACAACATCTCTATCTGCCCAACGATCAAAGTTAACGGAGTACGGAATTCATGGGATATATTAGTAAAGAAACGAAGTTTCATTTTATTCACTTCTTCTATTCGTTCCTTTTCATCCTTTTCTTTGGCTAATGAAAGAGCCAGTGCCTTACGGGCATTTCGTACCCTCAGGAAAACATATATAATTCCTGCTACTATCAGGAAATATACCAGATAAGCCCAAAAACTACGATACCAGGGATAATGTATCACAATGTTAAGTGCTATTTCCTCTCCCATATCCTCACCCAATCTATTTTTTGCCTCACGTACTTTCAATACGTAATTCCCCGGAGCAAGATTTGTATAAATCAGTCGCAATTGGTTTGTTGATATCCAATCCTTATCAAAACCTTCTAATTTATACTGATACCAGATACTTTTTTCTAATTCGATATAGTTAGAACTGGAAAAGTCCACCATCAGATTATTCTGCCAAGACGACAAATCGATATGCTGTATAAATGGCAATGATTCCTCCAATACATGTTGGGTATCTCCCGGACACACCTTGACATTATTGACAAAAAGACTCACAAAATAAAGTTCAGAAGTGTCACTCTCATCATTCATATATAAATCTTTCTCACGAAATGAAATAACACCATCTACCCCACCGATATAAACCATGTCGTCATCCGCTACACAAATTCCACCTCCATCTGCAACTGCAGAAATCATACCTTTTATAGCTCCCAACTCAACCGAATACATCGAATGGCTAAAAGGTGAATAAATAGAGATTCCTTTATCATTGGTTATCAATATATTATTTAGAGGAGATTCAGCCAGATTATAACAGAAATTACTTAGCAAACTATTTTGTTCAGCTGTGTAATGTTCCCACTTCCCTGTATCATAGTTATATGAAAACACTCCATTACCTATAGTCGAAACGTAAACAGTTCCATCCTTAGCTTCCATTATCTTAGTAATCCGTACCTTACGGTTTTCTAATGTGTCAAAGTGCACAGATTCGATCTTGCCCCAATCACTTAAAGATAATCTATACAAATCCAAATCGGCAGCTAACCAAACATATCCCCGGGAATCAATTTCAAATGTCTGAAAAATATCTTTATTGCTGATTAATTGGAATTCCCCTTTATCCGGATGCATACGCCAGAAGCCATTCCGGGCTGTCACATACAACCAGCCATCTTTAAATAGTGAATAATAAATAATATGGTCAGGACCTTTTCCGGTACGTTTATAGTCATCCAAATAATTATGAAAATGATTAGTTGCTCTATCATAGAGGCTAAGTCCTCCCGTATATGTACCTATATATATTTGGTCACGGCTTTCATCATAAGTAATAGTCTTCACATTATCATGCAAAATTGAATTCTTACCACTCTCAGTAGTATAATAGGTAAAAGTATTCGTTTTCCGGTTGAACCGATTTACACCTCCTCCATCCGTACATATCCAAAGGTCACGCCTCTTATCTTCTATTATTTGCCCTATAATCGGATAATTCAAACAATTATTGTTTGCCTCGGCATAGACGTAATACTTAAATAAATCCTTTTTCAGATTGAAATAATTCACACCTCCATAATAAGTGCCAACCCAGATAGTACCTTGCCTGTCCTTATAAAGAGAAAATACAGATTCATGTGATAACGAACCAGGATGAAAGTTCGGACGATATACACAATAAGTATCCGCACTGGGTCTATACATCTGTAATCCATCAAAAGTACCGAACCAGACATTATTTTGGTCATCCTCCACAAAACTACGTATCTGTTCACTTACTACACGATTGGAAGCAGATGTTTCTTTTTTCAGAATTCCATCACGCCCTATCTTATATAAGCCTCTCATGCGGGAAGCAATCCACAATTCATTTCTGCTACTTACAAATAATTTAAAAATCTCGATTTCCGGTAACAGGCACTTTACGGTTTCTTCTTCCAGTACATACAAACCTTTGGCTGTTCCAATCCATATTTTATCCCCACTTTTAGCCATACACCAAATTGTTGGAGTATTTAACTTCTGATAAAAAGACAGGGAGTCAGCCTCAGCATTATATCTAAACAAGGAATCACCGGCAGCACACCAGACTTCATTATCAAAAGCAGCAATGGAACTTATGCCTGTAGGATATATTTCCTTAAAACGTTCTTTTCTAATATCATATTTAATTAGCGCTCCATCTGTCTTCAGAAAAACATCCCCGTAAAAGTCACCTACGATTTGATCGACTACTCCATTGATGAACTTCTTCTTCCGAAGTTGATTATCTATGATTTCATAAGATTTATATGTAGAAAGTCGTTCGCCATCATAGATATTAACCCCCTCATTTGTCCCAAACCACATACGCCCCAAAGTATCCTGGTAGATGGCCAGAACCGAAAGATTTGAAAGTCCATCTTTCATATCCAGTTTCTTGAAATACTGTCCATACAAGTTAATGCAAAATAACAATAAGACAGGTGTTACATAGTATTTGGTTCTTTTCATATAAATTATTAATTTCTCAAAAGCAAAACTATAGAAATAATTCAAATAAGGCAAATAAACTATTAAAATTATAGTTTTCTCGGTTTTAATAGTTTCAAGCTATGCCAATAACGTCCATTTTTGTAGCACAAATTGTGTAATCATCTAAAAATGAAATGTATCAAAGAGAGCTACTTTGAAATTTTCTATACCTTTGCACTAATCTTAAAATCAAAATACAGAAAGCCATGAAAGGAATTTTCTTATCAATACTATTGTTTTTATCAACGTTAAGCATACAAGGTGCTGAGTCAAATAAAGAATACACATTATGGTACAATCGCCCGGCATACAACCGTGGGGGAAACTTTAGCCAAATCGCAGCAAGAGGATTTCCTTATGATGAAGATTGGGAGAAATGGTCACTCCCCATTGGGAATGGTGCTATGGGAGTCTGCATCTTCGGACGAACTGATGTAGAACGTATCCAATTAGCAGAGAAAACGATGGGTAACAAGGGTGCCTATGGTATGGGAGGATTCACTAACTTCGCAGAAATCTACCTGGATATTCATCATAACTATGCACAAGATTACAAGCGCGCACTACGCTTAAATGATGCAATTTCCACTGTAAACTACAAACATGAGGGAATAGAATATGCCAGAGAATACTTTGCCAGCTATCCTGCCAATATAATTGCTGTAAAATTAAAAGCCAGTCAACCGGGTAAGGTGTCATTTACACTTCGCCCGGTCTTGCCGTACCTGCATTCGTTTAATGATGAACAAACCGGACGTAGCGGACAAGTACACGCCGAAAAAGACCTCATAACATTGAAAGGAGAAATCCAATACTTCCATTTACCTTACGAAGGGCAAATAAAAGTAGTGAATTATGGGGGAACACTCTCCTGCTCAAACAAGGGTGAGAACAACAGCACTATAGATATAAGCAAAGCCGACAGCGTAATACTATACATATCCGCTGCCACTTCTTACCAACTGAAAGACAGTGTCTTTCTTTTACCAAATGCAGAAAAATTCAAAGGCAACACCCATCCGCATAAACAAGTTTCTGAATGTATTGGGAGAGCTGTAGAGAAGGGGTATGAAGTCCTGCGCAATGAACACATTGCTGACTATCAACAACTCTTCAATAGAGTTGATTTCCAATTGACAGAAGATATCCCCTCTATCCCTACTGACAAGTTACTATACCAGTACCGCAACGGAAAACGCGATGCATACTTGGAAGAACTCTTTTTCCAATATGGACGCTATTTGTTGATAGCTTCTTCACGCCGAGGCTCTCTTCCCCCCAACTTGCAAGGTGCCTGGAACCAATATGAGTTTGCTCCCTGGTCCGGAGGATACTGGCACAATGTAAATGTACAAATGAACTATTGGCCGGTATTCAATACAAATCTGACTGAACTCTTTATCCCATATGCGGACTATAATGAAGCATTCCGCAAAGCTGCAACTCAAAAAGCAGTTGATTATATCACTCAAAACAATCCGGAAGCACTAAACCCGATAGCCGAAGAAAATGGCTGGACAATCGGTACCGGAGCTACGGCATTTGCCATAGAAGGTCCCGGAGGACATTCTGGCCCGGGAACAGGAGGTTTCACAACCAAACTATTCTGGGATTACTATGATTTCACCCGTGATAAACAACTACTGAAAGATCATGTCTATCCGGCACTTATGGGCATGGCCAAATTCCTGTCCAAAACATTGAAACCCCAACCTGACGGAACGTTACTGGTAGATCCGTCTTTTTCACCGGAACAGGTTCACCAACAGGTTTATTATCGATCTAAAGGATGCATATTCGACCAAAGTATGATTCTGGAGACATACCGTGACTTATTGCATGCTGCCGAGATTCTGAAAGTTAAAGATCCGTTCCTGAAAACTGTAAAAGAACAAATCGGAAAATTAGATGCTATATTGATTGGTGAATCCGGCCAAATAAAAGAATTCCGCGAGGAAAAGAAATATGGAGAAATCGGACAATACCAGCACCGGCATATATCCCAGCTATGCGCTATGTACCCTGGAACCATTATTAATGCCGGCACCCCGGAATGGTTAGAAGCAGCCAAAGTAACTCTGAAAGAGCGAGGTGACAAATCAACAGGATGGGCCATGGCTCACAGGCAAAACCTATGGGCACGAGCAAAAAACGGCAACCGTGCCTATAAACTATATCAAGACATTCTGACTTACGGAACCTTAGAAAACTTATGGGGTTCTCATCCTCCTTTTCAAATAGATGCTAATTTCGGAGCTACTGCCGGAGTAGCGGAAATGCTACTACAAAGCCATGAGGGATATATTGAACCCTTACCCGCCATCCCGGATAATTGGGATAAAGGGAGCTTCAACGGACTAATGGCACGTGGGAACTTCCAAGTCTCAGCCACATGGGAAAACGGTGCAATCCGGAGTATCCGGATTATATCTAATAAAGGAGAGCTTTGCCGGATAAAATACTGCAAAGCAGCAAGTGCACAAGTGACCGACAAGTATAACAAACCAATTAAAATCAAACTTTCCGGTAATGATATCTTTGAATTCAATACCCGAAAAGGAGAAATATATGAAATCATTTTCTAACACTTCAATCATTTATCATTAACAGTATTATGAAAAAACTACATTTAATTGCTTTTACTATCCTGTCTCTGTTTTCATTCCCGATGCAGGCACAAAAGCTCTTGCCTGCCGAACAGGAGATAGAGCTACAATACGGTGCAGACCGTTTAGGAAAGCGATATGACGCAGCCATGCAAAAGTTCCGTGAAAACCGGCTGGGAGCATTTATTCATTGGGGATTGTACGCCATTCCCGGAGGAGAATGGAACGGTCAGGTATATAACGGGGCTGCCGAATGGCTCAAGTCATGGGCAAAAGTCCCTGCTGAAGAATGGCTACAACTTATGAAACAATGGAATCCACAGAATTTCGATGCAAAGAAGTGGGCTAAAATGGCCAAAGACATGGGAGTGAAATACGTCAAAATTACGACTAAACACCACGAAGGTTTCTGTCTGTGGCCAAGTAAGTTTACAGAATACACCGTAGCTAATACCCCATACAAAAGGGATATTTTGGGAGAATTAGTGAAAGCCTACAACGAAGTGGGTATCGATGTACATTTCTACTTTTCCGTTATGGACTGGAGTCACCCGGACTGGCGCTACAGTATCAAAAACCAAGAAGACGAGATCGCCTTTCAGCGCTTCCTGGCATTCACCGACAACCAGCTTAAAGAACTTGCCACCCGCTATCCCACTGTCAAAGATTTCTGGTTCGACGGAACCTGGGATGAAAGTATCAAGAAGAACGGTTGGTGGACCGCACATGCAGAACGTATGTTGAAAGAACTCATTCCTGGCGTTACAGTCAACAGCCGACTACGTGCCGATGATTACGGCAAAAGGCACTTTGACAGCAACGGACATCTTATGGGAGATTACGAATCAGCTTATGAACGTCGCCTCCCCGATCCTGTAAAGGACCTGCAAGTGACCAAATGGGACTGGGAAGCGTGTATGACCCTTCCTGAAAACCAATGGGGTTATCACAAGGACTGGTCTTTGAGCTATGTAAAGAATCCGGTCGAAGTGTTGGAAAGAATCGTCCATGCTGTATCTATGGGTGGAAATATGGTAGTAAATTTCGGTCCACAAGCTGACGGAGATTTTCGTACCGAGGAAAAAGAGATTGCAAAAGCCATAGGCAAATGGATGCAGAAAAATGGGGAATGCATATATGCCTGTGATTATGCAGGTTGGGAAAAACAGGACTGGGGATATTATACACGTAAAAAGAATAGCGTTTATATGATAGTATTCAATCGTCCTTATTCCAAGCAACTCACAGTAAAAGTTCCGAAAGAAACCCAAATTATCAATGCCGTATTGCTGAATGGAGAGAAAATGAAAGTTACAGAGACTGCCCGCAATGAATATAACGTGGGAGTACCTAAACAGGATTTCCAAGAACCTTTCGTCATAAAACTGGAAATAAAATCCTCTAAAACATCTACTAATAAATACCATGAAGCACTTACTTAAAAAAAGAAATATGAAGCGTTTAATTATTTATTCCATTTTGTCCATAGTAGCGATTTACTCATATGGACAAAACAGTTTCAACAAAACTGATATAAAATCTATCATGAAAAGTGTTGCTGATTGGCAAATAGCCAATCCGGCAAAGGGGAATGAACATGATGATCTGAACTGGACATATGCCGCATTGTACATGGGCATGATAGATTGGGCCGAGTTAACCGAAAAAGAAGACAAAGACAGTTCTTACTATGAATGGTTGATGAAAATAGGCCGCCGTAACGCCTGGCAGGTAGGAAAATACATGTATCATGCAGATCATATAGCTGTGGGACAGGTATTCCTGGATATGTACCAGAAATATCACGACCGGAATATGTGGCTTCCTACACTGGCACGTACAGAATTTGTGATCAATCATCCGTCAGCCAGTACACTGGAACTGGATTACAGGAATATGGCAAGCCTGGAACGTTGGTCATGGTGCGATGCTTTATTCATGGCACCTCCTGTCTATGCTAAAATGTATATGCTGACCGATGATTGGAAGTACATTGAATTCATGAACCGGGAATATAAAGCTACCTACGACTATTTGTTTGATAAAGAAGAAAAATTATTCTACAGAGACCACCGTTATTTCAACCAAAAAGAAGCTAACGGCACAAAAGTATTCTGGGGTCGTGGAAACGGTTGGGTACTGGGAGGTCTTTGCGAAATCTTGCAGACTTTGCCCCGAAATAATATGCACCGCCAGTTCTACCAGGATTTATTCATTACCTTGTCCAATCGTATCATTCAATTACAAGGAAAAGACGGATATTGGCACGCCAGTTTACTGGATCCGGACTCATATCCTTCACCCGAAACAAGTGCCACCGGCTTCATCGTATATGCCTTAGCTTATGGTGTAAATGAAGGATTATTAGATAAAGCAACCTTTATGCCTGCCATAGAAAAAGGATGGAAAGCCTTGGTAAAAGCTGTAGAAAAGGATGGAAAGCTGGGCTATGTACAGCCCATCGGCGCCGATCCAAAGAAAGTGACCCGCGAAATGACCGAGGTGTATGGTGTAGGCGCATTCCTGTTAGCAGGCAACCAAATCTACAAAATGGCCAAGTAAAATAAAGAATGATCATAACATAAAAATAGTAACTTGAAAAACAATATGAAAAATAAAATCCACCTTATAATTTTGCTTTTTATAAGCAGTATTATATCGGTAAAAGCAAGCGTAGCCACAAATAGCAATCTTCCGGACAACGAGGATGAATTTGAAGTACTGATGCAGAAAATCAGGCTTGACTTTGCAAAAAATCCCTCTATTGATGAAGCCTTAAAGAAATACAACGAGACTGACGGCTCATTCACAGATGTAGATTATGGCAGTATTCAGCGTACAAAGTGGCCTCCTCTGGAACACGTCGACCGCCTGTACGATTTTGCCTTTGCTTATACAAATCCTAAAAATAAATATTACAAGGATGAAAGCCTCTTCACTAAAATAGAGAAAGGCTTGGAATACTGGCATGAACGTAATCCCTGGTGTCATAACTGGTGGTATAACCAAATAGCAGAACCTCAACGTTTGGGAGTATTACTCATACAAATGCGTATAGGTGAAAAACACCTGAATACGGAGTTGGAAAACAAAATATTGGAAAGAATCAAAACTGACGGAGGCGATCCTGCCAAGTGGACTGGCGCCAATCGTACGGACATTGCCTTGCACTGGATATATCGCGCATGTCTTTCCAAAAATGAAACAGACCTGAAAGTGGCACTCGAGAATGTTTACAATCCCATCGTATATACTACAAAAGAAGGATTTCAACACGACAACAGCTATTTTCAACATGGCAGACAACTTTATATTGGCGGATATGGAGATGAAATCCTGAAAGGGGTTACCCAAATAGCTATGTATACCAAAGGTACCCAGTATGCAATTCCTCAAGACAAGTTAGCATTGCTCAGCAAATTCATGCGCGAGACCTATTATGCTACCATACGGGGGCAATATATGCTATTTGATGTACTAGGGAGAGGTGTAAGCCGTCCCGGCGTCACAAAGAAGATACATACAGCTTTATTCGCCAAACGTATGATTGAATTAGATCCGGATCATGCCAATGAATTTAAGGATATTATCGCCCGTCTGGATGGAAAGCAACCGGCCAACCATGCACTCACGTCTAAACATACTCACTACTTCAGAGGAGATTATACTCTCCATATACGTCCCACATACGCTTTCGACGTTCGCATGGCATCTACCCGTACTGCACGTTGCGAATATGGAAACGGAGAAAATCTGAAGACTTACTTTATGTCCGACGGATGTACGAACATTGTAGTCGACGGAGATGAATATGCCGAAATCTTTCCTGTCTGGAACTGGGCACGCATTCCCGGTACAACGGCCCCGCAACTTGATGAAATTCCCATGGCAGCCAGTGACTGGCAAACTCCGGGAACTTCGACTTTTGCCGGAGGTGTATCCGACAGTTTATACGGAGCATCTGTTTATTCATACACAGATTCCTATGCTGAAATCAATACAAGTGCACACAAAGCATGGTTCTTTTTCGACAATGAAGTCGTATGCCTGGGTGCGGGGATACATTCCACATCACCACATTCCGTATTTACAACTATCAATCAATGCCTGTCTTCTACAGAGAATCCCATTATCTGTCAGAAAGGAAAGCTCTCTGATATCCAAGATGGTACTTCCGAGTACACCTCTCCCGAATGGATTCTACACAACAAGATAGGATACATATTGCCAAAGGGGCAACAAGTCTTTGTATCCAATCAACAACAAGAAGGGAACTGGTACGATATCAACCATACCACTTCCAAAGATATCATCCGAAAAAAGATATTCACACTTGGAGTTAATCATGGTATTACACCAGAACAGGCCACTTATGCTTATATCGTTGCACCTGGTATCCGGACAGCTGAAAACATGAAGAGTTACCTGCAAAAAAATAATATTGAGATTCTGGCTAATACAGAGAATGTGCAGGCAGCCAGAAATAAGAAAACAGACGTTTGGCAGATGATTTTTTATAATGCAGGAGAGTTTACCCACAAAGACATGACAGTAAAGGTAGACAAAGGCTGTGCTCTAATCATCAAAAAGATTGATAAAGATAAAATAAAACTCCATATTGCTGATCCTGCGCAGACACAGTCCAACATAACCGTAAAAATAGATACTCCCAAACGATCAGGAACTATCAATTGCGACTTCGGCAATAGCGATATATATGCCGGAAGAACCCAGGCTTTCGATATCCGGCTTAAATAATCAGACCTTATAAAAGTTAACTGACACAATCCCTCAAAAAGAAGTCTCGACCCTGATTGAATCTTTCATCAGGTCGAGACTTCTCTATTTCACTTCATAAATCGGAAACAAAAAGGCAGTAACTTCACAGCTACTGCCCTGTTTTTGAAAGAGGAGTTTCCCTTTCTATTAATTACCAAAAAGAATTCAAATTATTTAAGGCGATACAATAACCAAGAACTTTGGAAATCCTTCCGGTTTGAGTATTTAGCCTTGAAAGCGTCACGTGCATCGGCAGCAGAAGCTCTATCATTAAAAGTACTAACAATTACACGATACATAGCTGCATCTGAATTAAAAGCAACAACAGCATTGTAACCTTCCTTATCCAAGAAGTTTTTCAGGTTTTCAGCATTAGCTTTCACACCAAAACTGCCACAAACCACACTGTAATCTTTCAAACCACCTACACCGGATACTACTTCTACTTTTTCCTGACGTACACCTGCAGTTGCAACCGGAGTGCTTTCCACTACTCTTGCTTCTACCGGAGCAGTAACTGTCGGAGCTACTTCCACTGGTTCAGTAGTCTGAGGTTCTGCCAGTTCCTGTTGTTTTGCCTTTTCATATGCTTTTTTATAAGCGCTTTCACTCGATTTGCAAGAAGAGAATGCCAATGCAATACACAATCCCATTCCTAAAATTGCTAATTTTTTCATAATCATATCATTTTTGTTAATAAATTCTATATCAATATCTTAACTATATTCAATATTTACGGAATATAGATCGTACTCCTTCATGCTCCAAACGGAGGGATGAGGAACTGAGTTCCTCTATTGTGAAGGTCCGTTCTCCATTTTCCCACCCCATATAGAATGCATAACTTTCGTACTCTACACTTTCAGGCAGCAAAATAATAGAAATTTTATCTCCTTTCAAAGAATAATTCCCAAAAAACGTTTGATAACTACCATTTCTCAATAAACAAATGGCAGAAAAACTGCCTTTCTGAAAATTATAGAAGATGCTATCTTGCCGTTCTATGGAACCATCGGCATATTGATACTGCCTTAACTGCCACTTATTATCTAAATCGCCGTCAACATTACTACAAGCTGCCAGTACAAGCATTACCAACCCGATAATCAGAAATATCTTTCTCTTTCGTATCTTCATGTAGCTAATATTCCGAATAATAGGACAAATGTACGCGGAACAATCAATCTGAACGTTACTCTTATAGTTAAATTAAACTAATCGCACTTTTTTTCCTACGATAGAAACCAGTCCGAACCGTGTCAAGTCCGTACCATCTCCGTAGTCTATAGTACGGACTTGATACGGTCTTGGTAGGGAGTTGACACGGAGTTGGTCTCTTTCGAAACCGGATAAGAAAAAATAAATGAAAAAAATATATTCAAAAAAAAGAAGTTACGTGAACAACTATTCAAAGAAAAATGTTAGTTTTGTAGTATTAACCTCTTTAAAATAGAAAGGAGAACATTATGAAAGGATTAAATGTACTTGTAGCTTTTCTGGGCGGTGCAGCAGTAGGCGCAGCCGTCGGTATTTTATTTGCTCCCGAAAAAGGAGAAGACACTCGTCACAAAATTGCAGAAATCCTCCGTAAAAAGGGAATTCGCCTGAACCGTAGCGAAATGGAAAATCTGGTAGACGAGATTGCAGCAGAAATTAAAGGCGAAGCAGCCGAATAAAACAAAATCTACAAAAAAACAGAGCCACTATGATGTTTGCAGACGATAGAAGTATTGACAACCTCCAGCAGCTATTCATTGAGTTTAAGAAATATCTGAACCTACAAAAAGAATATACTAAACTGGAAATAACTGAGAAACTCTCAATCCTGCTTTCTGCCCTGATATTATTATCAGTGGTCATTATTTTAGGCATGGTGGCACTGTTTTATTTGTCGTTTGCGCTGGCTTATATTTTAGATCCGCTCGTAGGCGGACTCATGGTAAGCTTCAGCATCATCGCCTGTTTCCATCTTCTGCTGGTTTTATTAGTAATTACTTTCCGCAAAAAACTCATCGTCAACCCGATGGTGAATTTTATTGCCGGATTGTTTTTTGATAATGATAATGAAAAATGATACCATCATGAATAATATGCCTGATACTTCTTCCATGACTCTGGAAAGTATTGCACTACAGAAAAAAGAATTACGGAAGAAAATACATGCACAGAAAGAAATCATGACGGATACGGCAAGAGAATTATTTGCTCCGCTTGCACCTGCCGCCGACAAAGGTAATGCCATCATGCGTGCCTTTAATACGGGCATGGCTGTTTTCGACGGATTGATGTTAGGAGTAAAACTAATGAGAAAGGTCAGAAGGATGTTTTCTGCCAAAAGATAAACAGATATTAAAACAAAAAAACTGCACTTTGTAAGGTGCAGTTTTTTTGTTTTAATTTAATTCTAAGATTACAGATACGTTTCAAGCAACTTCACGCCACCTTCTTCCGGAACAATTGTCACTTCCTGTACAACAGCAGGCAGTAACACCGTTTCACCTGCACGAACAGTAATTTCATTCTGGCTGTCGTCTGTGATGTGGCATGCACCTTCTACACAAATGAAAATCACAAATGAATCCAATTCAGAATAGTCACACGTAATTTCCTCCGTCATATCATAGATGGAAGTAGTGAAGTAAGGACTGGCAACCAATTCTACCGGTTCGTTCTTCAAGTGATCGTATTCAGTACGGAAATCATCTTGTACATCGGCAAAATTAATGGCTTCGATGGCCTGAGTAGTGTGTAACTCACGAGATTTACCTTCTGCGTCTTTCCGGTTGTAATCGAAAATACGATAAGTGATATCCGAAGTCTGCTGAATTTCAGCCACGAAAGCACCGGCACCAATACCATGTACACGACCGGCAGGCACATAGAATACATCCCCTGGTTTCACATCACACGTTTGCAGCACTTCAGCAAAAGTTCCGTTATAAACTCTTTCCTTGTATTCTTTCGCAGTAATCTGCTCGGAGAAACCGGAAATCAACTTTGCCCCCTTATCTGCAGACACCACATACCACATTTCATTCTTACCAAAAGAATTATGGCGCTTTCTAGCCAGTTCATCTCCCGGATGTACCTGAATAGACAAATCCAATCTGGCATCTATGAACTTTATTAACAAGGGAAACTTTGTGCCAAAACGAGAGTAATTCACTTCACCGACAAGTTCATGACGGTATTTTCCCACCATCTCCGGGAGTGTAAGGCCTTTGTCAGGGCCATTGGCAACAACAGACTCATTGTCTTCTACAGCTGAGATTTCCCAGCTTTCGCCTACTCCGGATAGCGTTTCATTCAATTGCTTAAAAGCAATAATCTTGTCGCCTCCCCAAAGCGTCTGCTTCAGAATAGGCTCAAATTTCAAAGGATACATTCGTAGTTTTTGTTAGAGCTTTAAATAAAAATGTTACATTTTTTTAGATTAACGCGACAAACTTACAAAAATATCAATTCGCCTCGTAAATGTTAAACGCTAAACTTTCCTAAAATGTTCTTCACATTTCAAGATAAACCCTTGGGAGTACGGAAGAATTTCTTTTTATTTGCAAGAAATTTAAATTATACCATGGATATGATAAACACCGTGTCAACAGGAAGTAACTTGTCTGGTTTAAACAAGGAAGACTTTCAAAAAGATATAAATAACAAAAAGACTGATTTATTTATTCTTAAAAATGCTCAGGGAATGGAAGTTGCAGTAACTAACTACGGATGCGCTATCCTTTCCATTATGGTCCCCGACAAGAACGGGAAGTATGCTAATGTAGTTCTGGGACATGACAGTATAGATCATGTAGTCAATAGTCCCGAACCTTTCCTCAACACTACCATCGGACGCTACGGTAACCGTATAGCCAAAGGAAAGTTCACTCTGTATGGCGAAGAGCACAATTTGACGATCAATAACGGACCTAATTCTCTGCACGGCGGACCCACAGGTTTCCACGCCAGAGTATGGGATGCAGTCCAACCGGATCCGACAACTGTTGTATTCAACTATACATCTGCAGATGGTGAAGAGGGCTTCCCCGGCAATCTGGAAATAGAAATGACCTACCGCCTGGAAGATGAAACCAATGCACTGGTTATCGAATACCGGGCCACTACCGACAAAGCAACAGTTGTCAATCTCACCAATCACGGCTTCTTTAATCTGGCAGGAATTGCCAATCCCACCCCTACGGTTCTGAACCACACCATTACTATCAACGCTGATTTTTATACTCCCATTGACGAAGTATCTATTCCTACAGGAGAAGTCCTGAAAGTAGAAGGTACTCCTATGGATTTTCGTACGCCGCACACTATCGGTGAACGCATTGATGATAAATTCCAGCAATTGATAAATGGCGCAGGCTATGATCATTGTTATGTACTGAATAAAACCGAGAGTGGCGAATTAAGCCTTGCCGCTACTTATACGGAACCGGAAAGCGGACGTACAATGGAAGTATATACCACAGAGAACGGAGTACAACTTTATACAGGAAACTGGTTGGGCGGATTTACCGGTGCTCACGGAGCTACTTTCCCGGCACGCAGTGCAGTTTGTTTTGAAGCCCAATGTTTCCCCGACACACCTAACAAACCACATTTCCCATCGGCCGTATTGCTCCCGGGCGATGAATACCAACAAGTAACTATTTACAAGTTCGGTGTACAAGAATGAATATAACTAACCTAATTTTATAACTAATTTAATTAATTAAAAACCATGACACAACAAAAACAGAACGGTAATCTTGTCGCTATCATTACCATGTTCTTCATTTTTGCGATGATTTCCTTCGTTACAAATCTTGCCGCACCGTTCGGTACGATTTGGAGAAACGAATATGCGGGTTCGAATACTTTAGGTATGATGGGAAATATGATGAACTTCCTGGCATATCTGTTTATGGGAATTCCTGCCGGTAACATGCTCGTTAAGATCGGTTACAAGAAGACAGCATTGATTGCAATGGCAGTAGGTTTCCTCGGTTTGTTCACGCAATACCTTTCCAGCTTATTCGGAGCAAATGCCGAAGTTTTCGCATTCGGTGAATATGCAATCAAATTAAATTTCGTTATTTATCTGCTTGGTGCATTCATCTGCGGTTTCTGCGTTTGTATGCTTAACACAGTGGTGAACCCGATGTTGAACCTCCTTGGTGGTGGTGGTAACAAAGGTAACCAGTTGATTCAAACAGGTGGAGCCCTTAATTCTTTGTCCGGTACATTGACTCCGCTTTTCGTAGGTGCTTTGATCGGTACGGTAACTTCCAAGACTGCTATGTCGGATGTTGCTCCTCTTCTTTTTGTTGCTATGGGTGTATTCGTAGCCGCATTTATTATCATTTCATTTGTAGCTATCCCTGAGCCACACCTTCAGAAAAGTGGAGCGAAGAAAGAGAAATTCTCTCACAGCCCATGGAGCTTCCGTCACACTGTACTGGGTGTAGTTGGTATTTTCATTTATGTAGGTATCGAAATCGGTATTCCGGGTACATTGAACTTCTATCTTGCCGACGCAAGCGATAAGGGTGCCGGAATTATGATGAACGGTGCTGCTATCGGTGGTGCTATTGCTGCTATCTACTGGTTGCTGATGCTTGTAGGACGTACTGCAAGTAGCGCTATCAGCGGTAAGGTTTCCAGCCGTACACAGTTAATCGTTGTATCTGCTACCGCTATTGTTTTTGTATTGATTGCTATCTTCACTCCGAAAGATGTAACAGTTTCAATGCCCGGTTACACTGTAGGTGAAGGATTTATGATGGCACAAGTACCCGTCAGCGCATTGTTCCTTGTACTTTGCGGTCTTTGTACTTCTGTAATGTGGGGTGGTATTTTCAACCTTGCAGTAGAAGGATTAGGAAAATATACAGCACAAGCATCCGGTATCTTCATGATGATGGTTGTTGGTGGTGGTGTATTACCTTTGATCCAACAAAGCATCTCTGACTCTGTAGGTTATATGGCCAGCTACTGGTTGATTATCGCAGCTCTTGCTTATCTGCTATTCTACGGCCTGGTAGGTTGCAAAAATGTAAATAAAGATATCCCAGTAGAGGATTAACGCAATAAGAAGGTATAGGTAATTAATTTATTCACTTATAAATTTGAAAAGATTATGGATATAGAACACGTAAGAAGCCGTTTCATCAAGCATTTTGACGGAACAACAGGAGCAGTTTACGCTTCTCCGGGACGCATCAACCTCATTGGTGAGCATACAGACTATAACGGTGGTTTTGTATTCCCCGGAGCAATCGACAAAGGCATGATTGCTGAAATTAAACCGAATGGTACTGACATTGTACGAGCTTATTCCATCGACTTGAAGGATTATGTAGAGTTCGGTTTGAAAGAAGAAGATGCTCCCCGTGCAAGCTGGGCAAGATATATCTTCGGTGTATGCCGTGAGATGATTAAGCGTGGCGTTGATGTAAAGGGCTTCGATACAGCTTTCTCCGGTGATGTGCCTTTGGGTGCAGGTATGTCTTCATCTGCCGCTTTGGAAAGTACATATGCGTATGCATTAAACGATCTGTTCGGTGACAACAAGATAGACAAGTTTGAACTGGCTAAAGTAGGTCAGGCAACTGAACATAACTATTGCGGTGTAAACTGCGGTATTATGGACCAGTTTGCTTCTGTATTTGGCAAACAAGGCAGCCTTATCCGTCTGGACTGTCGTTCACTGGAGTATCAATATTTCCCGTTCGATCCGAAAGGTTATCGTTTGGTATTGGTAGACTCTGTAGTTAAGCATGAATTGGCTTCTTCAGCATACAATAAGCGTCGTCAAAGTTGCGAAGCTGCTGTTGCTGCTATCCAGAAGAAACATCCGCATGTAGAGTTCCTGCGCGATTGTACCATGGACATGCTGCAAGAGTCAAAAGCTGAAATCAGCGAAGAAGACTTCATGCGTGCAGAATATGTCATTGAAGAAATTCAACGCGTACTTGACGTTTGTGATGCTTTGGAAAGAGCTGATTACGAAACTGTAGGTCAGAAGATGTATGAAACCCATCATGGTATGAGCAAACTTTACGAAGTAAGCTGTGAAGAGCTCGATTTCCTGAATGATCTTGCATTTGACTGCGGTGTAACAGGTTCACGCGTTATGGGCGGTGGCTTCGGTGGCTGTACTATCAACTTGGTGAAAGATGAGTTGTATGATACATTCATCCAGAATGCTAAAGATAAGTTCAAAGAGAAGTTTGGCAGAAGCCCTAAAGTTTATGATGTAGTTATCAGTGACGGTGCTCGCAGATTAGTTTAAAACTAAAACAACCCAATCCTAAAAGGGCGTCTTCCCATCACGGGGAGACGCCCTTATCTTTTTAGCCTTTTCAAATAAACTAATCAACTAACCTAATCTAACCTTCAGTATATTCTAATATCTAAACCTATTGCACTCCTTCTGTTGTCATCTGAATCCGCTTCATGGTTCCATCTTCATTGTAATACAAACGATCTATGCATACAGAACGTCTATAGCTTCCACCTGTCGGATTAATACCTCCATTGTGATAAATAAAGTACCAGTCACCTTTGAACTCAATAATCGCCTGATGGTTGGTATTGGAATTACCAGCTATTTCATTCAGGATACCTTTATATTCCCAAGGTCCTGTGATACTCCGGCTCATTGCATAGCAAATCTTCTCGGGAAATTCAGACGCATAAGAGAGATAATACCAATCACCACGTTTATGTATCCAGGGAGCCTCCGTAAAACGAGGTAGAACCACATGAACAATCGGACCATCCAACTCAATCATATTATTTTTCAGTTTGGCATAATAGCACTGAGTATTTCCCCAATACAGATACGCCTGTCCGTCATCATCAATAAAGACTGTCGGATCAATGTCATCCCAGTAGATTTTAGTGCGTTCTACTGTCATATCATTGGTAATCAGAGCAGAGCCACGTGCATCGACAAAAGGACCTAACGGAGAGTCGGAAACAGCCACACCGATAGACTTTCCGGGAATGGCATTATGCTCCACAGTAACGTACCAATAGAATTTACCATCACGTTCGATAACCTGACTTGCCCATGCTTCTCCCTTTGCCCAAGAGAAATCTTTGGCTTTCAGAGGTACAGGATGTTCAGTCCATGTCTTCATATCAGCTGAAGAAAAAACACACCACTCATTCAGAAGATAATGTTCAGCTGGTGGAGGACATTCATCATGTCCGGCATAGATATACACTCTGCCGTCATATACCATCGCACCCGGATCAGCTGTATATTTATATTTGATAATCGGATTTCCTTTCGCTACAAAAGTGGTATCTTTTTGTGCTGATAGCCCTTGTGAGGCTACCAGTACAAAAGAAACAACCAAAAATCTAACCTTATCTAACCTAACTTTATTCATCAATTTCATCCTTTCTTAAAAATGTAGACAGCAAATGTATTGGGTTCTAGCTCTACATTCAGCACCTGTCCGTCGATAGAAACCGGACTTTCCTGGGGCTGGATAGCAGATGGCTGTTCAATCGTATTATCTTTATTGGGATCAGCAGAACGAAGCTTCATACAACGACCGCCAGACAATACATCTTGCTTCTTCAATCCTTCAAACTTCAATGATAAGGGCTGAGCTTTATCGGAAGTATTGGCTACTTTCACTATAATCTCTTTTTTATCCTTATCATAAACAGCACTTGCAAACAAACCATTCTGTCCCTCAGTTCCTGCTACAGGCTTTTTATCCATAGTAAGGGGAAGTACGTTGGTGCCTTTATGGTGTCCGTAGAGTTGCTGAACATAGTAACTTACAGTACGTACCGAGTTCAGATTATCAAACCAGATCATATCCGGACGCCATTGCCATCCTTCCACATGAGCAAACAGAGGAGCATAAGTAGCCATGTGTACAATATCGGCATTACGTTCCAATCCTGTCATAAAAGCAGCTTCAAGCAAGGCAGCATTGAAATGGTTCCACTTCTTACCTTTACCATGACAAGCATATTCACCGGCGAATACTTTCGGCCCTTTACGGTCATAGTTATCATAACGTGTTCCCTGGTTCAAGAACCAGTTCTCAGGACGATAGAAATGTTCATCCACCAGATCCGCTTTCAGACGCTTCATTTCCGGCCACAAATATTCAAACTGCTTTCCTTCAGAATCAGGTCCTGAACTTCCGATAATCTTGATATCCGGATAGGCTTTACGAATAGCCTTGATAAACGGTTCGAGATGTTCCGGATATTCCGGTCCCCATTGTTCGTTACCAATACCAATAAACTTCAGATTGAACGGTGCAGGGTGTCCCATATCTGCACGAAGTTTTCCCCACTTTGTTGTAACATCTCCATTAGCAAACTCTATCAGGTCGAGAGCATCCTGAACATAACTATCCAAATCGCATACGGCCACATGTGCCTCTGCATCTGAATTCTGAAACTGACAGGCAAGACCACAACTTAATACAGGTAGTGGCTCCGCTCCTATTTCTTCTGAAAGTTGGAAAAATTCAAAGAAGCCTAATCCATAGCTCTGAAAATAATCGGGATAGAAACGGTGCGGGAAAGTATATTCCCAACGATTCTCATTCAGGGGACGATTCTCTACAGGACCTACTGATTTTTTCCAGTCATAACGTGTAGCCAAATCAGTTCCTTCAACGATACACCCGCCGGGGAAACGGAAAACACCTGGTTTGATATCTGCTAAGGCCTGTGCCAAATCTTTACGTAAACCATTTTCGTGTCCTTTCCAGGTATCAACCGGGAAAAGAGAAACGTGCTCCAAATCAACAGTACCTTTTGAAGCAAGGAAAATACGAAGCGTTGCCTTCGGATCTGTAATGCCTGGCTTCAGAACAACTTGGTATTTTTTCCATTCTTTCGAATCAATAGTCAATGTTTCTGTGGCAAAAGCATGATGTTCGCCCATAGATTTGGTATCCACCAGCTCTACACGAATTTTTTCTGCCGTCCCTCCTTTTGGCAAGCGTGCCCATACAGAAAAGCGATACTCTTCACCGGCTTTAACGCCAATACCGAAGAAGCCTTCATTGTCAAGTCCGGTGTGCTTATGCGGGTGTCCCGGATCAGACAGACGAACATAGTGAGGGTTTCTTTCAAAAGGACCATCATCCTGCAAAGTAACATTACCAAAGGTCTTCCATCCCATTAAATTCTGTGGGAATTCAAACGAACGGTTCTTTACAAGTTCAGCATATAAGCCACCATCAGCAGCATAATTGATATCCTCAAAGAACAGTCCATACATAGTAGGCTGAATCTCTGCACCTAATTTCTTGGTTTGTATCACAAACTCATTGGTTTGTGCCTGAAGCGACACTCCTGCTGTAAGAGCCAGCGCCGCCAATAATCCTGTGTATCTTTTCATGGTTTCAAAATAAAAATTATAATTGATTATTTAATCCTTTTCCCCCAGACGGAACGTCCCCGGCTATCCAGACCGGTAAAGAGAACTGTTTCCGTTTCATTTTCCCAATCATGTCCGGCAAATACGATCAAGTCTTTTATATCTTCTCCATCAAGTGCCAACCGCAGAGATTGCTTTGCATCTGTAAAATCCCAGGTTCCTTTATTCTCTCCCAGTTTTCCATCTTTCTCCAAATGTAACAAACGAGACATGTTCCATTCTTCATCTTGCAGTTCACCCTCACCCCACAATATTTGTCCTGCTTCCAACTGGCGTTCATACAAAGGTTCCTGCACACGGATAATCTCCCACTCACCAGCTAAATCTGCAGCGGAGAACTTTCGAGATTTACTACCTGCATAACGTTCAGGAGATACTACAGGCCAACCCTCTTCCGTAAAGAACACTTGACGTATATGAAGATCCATCATCTGATTCTGTGGAGACAAACGACCTTGATGAGCCATAAAATACTGTCCATCGTCTGAAGTAAACACCGCACAATGCGCTGTTCCGGCCCAACCCGGATGATTTTTGAAACGGTAAGGCGCCGTTAGTATCGGAAAGTTATTGGTAGTATCTTTCAATTCCTTACCAAAGTAATCCATAAAAGGACCTTCTGCTTTATCTGAACGTCCGACACGCACATTGTAAGTCGTCATCAGCGGATCATAGGAAACAAACAGGAAATATTCTTTTAATTCAGGATTATAAATAATCTCAGGTGCTTCCAGATTATCCTTCTTGTAATTAGCACGACGAGCTACCAAGTGTCCTCTATCTCCTTCTACCAAAGGAAGTCCGGTTTCAGGATTCAATTCCACGCAGTACAAACCACCAAAGAACGAACCGTAGTGCATCCACCACTTCCCATTTGAAGGGTCTACAGTGATACTGGGGTCAATGGCATTCATGGCTGTCGTATCGTCTGTTTTAACAACACAACCTGCCAACGTCCAAGGACCTTCAGGCGAATCAGATTCTGCTAATCCGATATAGGATGTCTTCCGCCCGAAAGCCGATACGCAATAATACAATCTATACTTATTGTTATAAGGAATAATATAGGGAGCCCATATATTTGTCGCTCCATGTCCATCAGCATGGGCACGCACCCACTCTACCGCTTCCTGCGGAATTTCAGGAAACGCCCAGCCAAGGAATTCCCAATTCACCAGATCTTTAGAACGCCGCATCTGAATAAACCCCAAAGGGACTCCTTTCTCTTTCGCTTCTTTACGGTTTTCACGGAATATTGCATCTGTAGAATACATATAGTAATACTCACCCATCTTCCGGCATGACGGATCATGTACATTATAAGTTCCCCACGATTGATAATTCTCCATAGAAGACAGTGAAGAATAATCATCCGCCCACGGGTTAGGTGAGGCGGTAGGCGTAAATACAGAGGAGGTACAGCCAGCGAACAGGCTGCTCATCAACACAACAGCTACACATAACAAGTTTCTCATACTATCAGTAAATTATAAATTCTGTTGCAAAAATACGCCCGGGCCAGCATGGTAAGGTGGACAAATGAACATTTGAGGTGGACAATCCAGCAATTTAAATTAAAAACAGTTGGTCTAATTTTAAACATTATAAATATTCTTCTAACTTTGCCTTTAATAATACAAATTATATGAAAAGACACAACCTTTTATACCTTATTATATATATCAGTTTCATTACACCGTGTGCTCTGCAAGCACAAGAGCGTTTCACTGACCAGTACAATGTCTCGTACATCACCATGGATGATGGACTCCCACATAATTTTATTGATGATATTTACAAAGATACCCGGGGATTTCTTTGGATTTCTACTGCCGGAGGAGGACTTTCCCGATATGATGGCTACGAATTCATTCATTTCAATCCCAATACCTCCCATTGTAAGCTAAAAAGTAACTTTATACTAAATGTATATGAAGATACCTTTCAACGCCTTTGGATCGTATCTGAAGGAGGAACAGACATTATTGATTTATTGACTTTGCAACCTATCATCCCGAATGACCCCAAAGGACTGCTGACCATCTTATTAAACCAACCAGCATACACTGTGATACGCGACTCACAGAATTCTATATGGTTGCAATGCGGAAATGCACTCCATCGGATTACCTTTAATACAAAGGGAGATGTAGAAAGCCTGTCTACATTAACATTGCCTCAATTAAACGAACCGGATCTCGTATTAAAGGACATTGATGAAGACGGAAAGATATGGACCGCAATAAATGGCACAATCTATAAAATCATTCCGAATAATCAGGGAGAATTAGAAAAAAGCCATATATCAGAGAAACTAACGTTCTTACCTGATACCTATCTGAAAGATATGTTAGCAAAAGAAAATGAAGTATGGATAGCCACACATGCAGGATTGTACCGCTATAATAAAAACAGTAACGCAATAAAGATTTACGAGAATATTCCTAATGACCCACATTCCATTTCGCAAAATTATCTGACCAGCCTTGCTATCACCAACGATAAACAGTTGATTGCAGGTACACTCCGTGGTGCAAATATTTATAATCCAATTACAGACAGTTTCGAACATCTCACCCATAATTCTACCGGCAACAGCCAATTGAATAGTAACTTTATCAATTGTATAAAAGTAGACGGAAAACATATATGGATCGGCACTGAAAGCGGAGGAATCAACAAACTCGCACCCAAACGCTTATCTATACACAACTACATACATGATAAAGAAATCCCCTCAAGTCTGTCTGATAATCCGGTAAATGTCATTTATGAAGATAAAGAAAAGAACTTATGGGTAGGCACTGTGGAAGGAGGCTTGAACCTGAAGAAACAAGGGACTGAACAGTTTTTCCATTACAGATGGGAACGTGGTGAGATAAGTCATAATTCTGTCAGTAGCCTTGCCAGTGACAACCAAGGTCAGTTATGGGTAGGTACTTGGGGCGGTGGAATCAATATTATGAATCCCAAAGCACTGAGTCGTCCCCTTCAAGTCATATATACACATCCAGAAACAGGATTTCCATTATTCTTCATAGCAGTACTTGTTTATGACCCTATCAATAACGGGATGTGGGTAGGTGCCAATCGGGGGCTCTTTTTTTACGATATGGCAACTCAGAAATTCATTTCCCCCTTTGCTAACCAGATGGCAGAAAATGTACGTGGTTGCCTCGGTGCCCTCATCGACAAAGAAGATAAATTATGGATAGGCAGCACAGAAGGAGTATATATTATAGACCTTCATTCCCGCTCCGCTAAATCAGAGAAAGGAGAGTTCCAGTACCGACATCTCAATTATAAGTTGGACAATCCCCAATCAAAGCTAATAGAGAAGATTAGTTGCTTCTGCGAAACGACAGATGGAACACTGTGGCTGGGTAGCAACGGATATGGTATTTATAAAAGAGTTGTTGATGACCAAGGCAAAGAAAAATTCATTTCTTATAATACCACCCAAGACCTAATCAACAATAATGTCCGGAGTATGCAAGAAGGCATAGACGGTAATATCTGGATAGGAACAAATAATGGACTTTCCTGTTATCACCCGATAGAGAACCGTTTTACGAATTACACGAAACAAGATGGGCTACCCGATGCTCAATTCTACTGGAACGCCTCATGTCATTCGTCAGACGGAACCCTCTATTTTGGTACTGTCGCAGGGCTCACAGCCATTGAAAGCAATTTTCCGCCTAGTATAATTCAGCCAGCCAATGTAAGATTCACTAAACTAAGAATCGGGAATCAAGATATTCTTCCCGGTAACATATATCTATCCCAAGATATTGCTGTCACTCAGGAACTAAAATTTCATGAAAAAGAGAAATCATTTTCTTTGGAATTCTCAGCCCTCAATTTTGAACCGGATAATACGGCCACATATAGCTATCGCCTTCTCGGATTTGAAGATAAATGGGTACAAGTACCTGGAAACCGACGATTTGCAAGTTATACAAACCTGCGTCCGGGAACTTATACCCTGCAAGTAAAATATACGCCCGACGTAGAAGATGGAGCAGAGAACATCACACAACTAAAAATCATTATCCAACCCTACTTCTATAAAACCACTTGGTTTATCTTATTACTTATCGGTTTCGCTTTATTAATCACCTGGCAAATTTATCAATGGCGTATACGGAACTTCAAGCAACAAAGAGAACTGTTGCATCGCACAGTGGAAGAACGTACATACCAACTGGAACAACAAAAGCAGCTATTGGAGAATCAAACGGAAGAACTCTCCAGGCAAAACAACACACTAAAACAACAAAACGAAAAAATCACCCGGCAGAAAGCTCAATTAAGTCGTATGGCACGCAAAGTTCAAGAGTTGACATTAGATAAGATTGCCTTCTTTACCAATATTACACATGAATTCCGTACCCCGATAACCTTGATTATCGGCCCCATCGAACGTGCTCTTAAACTGAGTTATAATCCGCAGGTAATAGAACAATTAAACTTTGTAGAACGTAACTCCAAATATTTATTATCCCTTGTCAATCAGTTAATGGACTTCCGAAAGGTAGAATCCGGTAAGCTGAATATAGTAAAGACTAAAAGTAACTTTCTGAATTTTATAAACTCATTACTCACTCCTTTTGAAGTGTTTGCCGGAGAGCGGAATATCGCGATTAAGCACTATTTCCATATGAAAGATCCTGAAATCCGTTACGATGAGGAAGCTATGCATAAAGTAATTACCAATCTACTAAGCAATGCTATTAAATTCACTCCCGATAATGGAGAAATATCCGTATATATAGCTACATTACCGACAAAAGAAAGTAAGGAAGTACTATACCTCTGCGTCAGTGATAGTGGGACAGGCATTCCGAAACAAGATATAGAGCAGATATTCAACCGCTTCTACCAATCAAAGAAGCAAGTGAAGTATCCTGTATACGGGCAAACCGGTACTGGCATAGGGTTATATCTCTGTAAACGTATCGTACTGATGCACGACGGAGACATAAGTGTCCGTAATAACCCCAGTTCTGGCTGCTCTTTCCGCATCCTGCTTCCATTACCCAAGGAAGAAGACATAAACGATCAGCTTATCATTGAAAATAACATTCCGCCTACAACACCCGCAACAGCAGACGACGAGTTGCCCAAAGAAAAAGTGGCTTTAAATATTCTGGTTGTAGAAGACAATGCTGACATGAGAGGATATATCCGTTCTATTCTCCGCGATTATTATAATGTACTCGAAGCTTGTAACGGTGCAGAAGCCATTGAAATACTAAACAGGCAATCGATAGATTTCATTGTCAGCGACCTGATGATGCCAGTAATGGATGGTATAGAGCTGTCACATCGAGTAAAAGAGACTTTTGCAAACTCACACATCCCTTTCCTGATGCTTACTGCCAAGACATCACCGGAAGCCCGTCTGGAAAGCTATCGCACAGGAGTAGACGAATATCTTCTAAAACCTTTTGATGAGACTCTCCTATTAACCCGTATTGAAAATATTCTGGAGAATCGGAGACGCTACCAGAGACAATTCAGGGCAAATATGGATGTTGAAGTACTAAATATAGAAGAAGAATCAGGAGACAAGAAGTTTATCAACCAAGTGATGGAAGTAGTGAAAGAACACTATAAAAACCCCTACTTCGAAGTCAGCGACTTCAGTGAAGCTGTTGGGGTAAGTAAAAGTCTCCTAAACAAAAAACTGCAAAGCCTCATCGGACAGTCTGCCGGACAATTCATCCGTAACTACAGACTGAATACTGCCCGGGAATTGATTCTCAAAAATCGGGAAACAAAACAGATGAACATTGCTGAAATAGCATATGAGGTAGGTTTCAATGACCCCAAGTATTTTGCACGTTGTTTCAGTAAACAATTCAATATGAAGCCCAGTGATCTGATGAATGAAGAAGGTAATAACTAATAGAAATTACAAAAACGACGTACAATAAATAAGATTTATAGCCACTTTTTTCTGCTAATAATCAACCTTTTACAAAA
Source organism: Bacteroides intestinalis (assembly GCF_003464595.1). Lineage (GTDB taxonomy): Bacteria > Bacteroidota > Bacteroidia > Bacteroidales > Bacteroidaceae > Bacteroides > Bacteroides intestinalis_A. Next base: position 332,918 of record NZ_QRZF01000006.1, on the reverse strand, counting down.
AGCAGGTTTCTTGTCAACAAGGAATTAACTTTCTGTATACAAGAAGTTAACTTCTTGTTGGCAAACTCTTAACTTCTTGTATACAGAAATATTGTTGCTTTTATATTTATTTACAAGAAGAGATAACTGTACCCATTTACAAGATTGATTGGCAAAATAATCATTCATAAGAGGTCTCTTATACGTCAAGAATTATAATAATTGTAGTTTTTACACTCAAATACTCGTTTGTCCACCTCTAATATTCGTTTGTCCACCCCTAAAAGTATGTTTGAGCGTACTTTTGCATCACTACTTAATGTATCAAGTAAGTAGAATAACTAATTGTTAAACCAATAATATCTGTATTATGAAGACAAGAAAATGGCCGGTACCCATTCTGGCGGCATTTACAGTCCTTTCATTTTGGGCCTGCGAGGATTGGGGGCAAATGGATCCTCCGGCAGGAAATCAGAAAAATCCCAAATTAGAGCAAGTCGCAAAGATTACTTTTGAGGATAAAGATTTTGATCCTCAAAGCCTCAACTATTATGCCTACGAAGGCGGAGACATAGCTGAGATTGAAGACGACAATGTACACGGTAAAGTACTTCACCTACCTGATGGTTATGCCCGTATGTTCAATCCACTGAATAGTGTGGAAGCACAGAATGGTGTGTCACTGACATTCTGGGTGAAGCAGGCACTTCGCATTGACGAAGAAACGGAAGAAGAATTGGAGCCGGACTTGGTCGGTGCCCTCTTCTCTTTCCAAAACAGCAACGGCACACAACGCATGTTCCTCACCGCAAACGGCTGGCTGAAGTATGAAGGTGTGGATGGTGAATACGAGGTCAACAACCCCGAAACGAACAAAGTATCCAAAAACCCATTGTTGTTACCCGCCGGAGAATGGCACTACATGGCCATTACTGTCCGCAATGACGGTTACAGCATCTATGTGGATGGCAAACAACGCATCGACAAGACCGTAGAGAAATCAAACTTTGACTTTGGAAAGATTGTACAGTTCATGGCCGCTACACCTTATATATATATAGGTTATGGTTCAGACTCTCACACACAAGAGATGTGGATAGACGATATCGCAATTTACCGCAACCAAATTACCGACAGTCAATGTCAAATGCCGAACATAGGCGGAGAAGAGGGAGCATTCGAATATCTTGTCGGCGATCCCATCATCACTGTAGGCGCAGAAGACAACTCGGCAGCTTGGTGGACAGCATTCTCCAACTATTTCAGAATGCCCGCTGACGGCAATATGAAGTTCAAATTCACCAACCACACCAGCGGTGCTGGCAACTGGAATAACTGGTGCTTCTGTCTCTGTACCGATGCCGAACGAAATGGCAGTGACTATGCCGAATACTTCGTTATCCGCTCCGACCTATACGGATGGGGTGACAGCTATGGCTCAGGTATATGGACCAACGAAGGCTATGGTGACTGGGATGCTTTCCGTGCTGATATGGAAGGTGCAGAAGTGACTGTGACCGTCCAACGTAGCGGAGCAACGGCAACTGTAGAGGCAGTAGCCAAAGCCATCAACGGTAACGTGTACAAAGAAACTTTCACCACCACTTGCGGTGACGGCACACAAGTAGTCCGAGGCTTCTTTATAATGGATGGTTCACACATCGTATTCGACACTGAGGAAACCACAGCATTAACCACAGTGCCACTGACAAAGACGACTATCGGTGCCGAGGACTGTTCGACTGCCTGGTGGACAGAATTCTCAGACTATTTCCAGATCCCCGTCGGACAGAATTTGCATCTCGAATTCGAGAACCACACCAGTGGTACTGGCAACTGGAACAACTGGAATCTCTGCCTCTGCACTGATGCCGAACGGAATGGCAGTGACTATGCCGAATACTTCGTCATCCGTTCCGATCTTTACGGATGGGGTGACAGTTATGCCTCGGGCACATGGACTAATGAGGGCTATGGCGACTGGGATGCTTTCCGTGCCGACATGGAAGGAGCCACAGTAGTCATCGACATTCAGCGTAACGGTGCTACGGTGACAGCCACTGCGATAGCTACCGGCAAGAATGGCAATGTGTATAAAGAAGTTTTTGTAACAGACTGCGGTGATGGAAACCAGACAGTACGGGCATTCCTTATCGTGGATGGAGCTCATCTCAAGATGGATAAATCCAACTGCTATCTGTACACTCCGTTATTCAAGTAATAACCTCTATAAACAAGAATATATTATGGACAACAAAAAAATCACAATATCAGCAGCCCCGCGCTTGGCGGGTATGTTGCTGGCATTCGCCTTCCTGCTGACCGGACAAATGCTCTTTGCACAATCCAAGCAAGTGACAGGCGTAGTGAAAGATGCCACCGGTGAAACTGTTATCGGTGCCAGTGTACTAGAAAAAGGTACTACCAATAATGGTACTATTACAGACTTTGACGGTAACTTCAAATTAACTGTTGGCAATCCTAATGCCACATTACAGATTTCATTCGTTGGTTATCAGACACAAGAAGTCAGCCTGAATGGGAAGAATTCTATTGTAGTCACTCTGAAAGAAGATTCTGAAATGCTGGAAGAAGTAGTGGTAGTAGGCTATGGTGCACAGAAAAAGGAGAGCGTGGTAGGTGCCATCTCACAAGTATCTTCCAAAGAATTACTCCAATCACCTGCTGCCAATGTATCCCAAGCTATAGCTGGTAAAATTTCAGGTGTTATCACCTCACAGACTTCCGGTGCTCCCGGTTCAGATGACACGCAGATCTATATCCGTGGTCGTGCCACATTTGCCGGTGATGCCCAACCGCTTGTTTTGGTAGACGGTGTAGAACGTGAATTCTCACAGATTGCTCCGGATGACATTGAAACAATCTCTGTATTGAAAGATGCTTCGGCAACAGCCGTTTATGGTGTACGTGGTGCAAATGGTGTAATGTTGATTACCACCAAACGTGGTAGAGAGCAAAAGCCTGAAGTAAGTCTGACCGCCAACTGGCAGATTCAAAGTCCGACACGCACAGATACTTACCTGAACTCTTACCAGTCAGTGAATTTGCTGGAAGAAGCCCTCGCTAACGACGGCCTTCCTTCACAATTCTCTGCCAGTGACTTGGAAATGTATCGCAAGTCATGCGCCGGTGAGCTGAGCGGTTTGGATGCAATGCTCTATCCCAACGTAAACTGGTATGATGAAGTTCTGAAAAGTTCTTCTCCGGCACAGCGCTATAACGTTAGCGTACGTGGTGGTACCAAGCGTATGCGTTACTATGCTTCCGGTGAACTATACGACCAGAAAGGTCTGATCAAGAATCTGAGCAACGACAAGTATGGCAACTCTTCAAGTCCCAGCTTCCGTCGTTATGCATTCCGCGCCAATATGGACTTGTTCTTGACGAAAGACCTGACTTTCTCTGTCAACTTCGGTACCCGTTTCGAAGAGCGTAAAGGCTCCAATACTACCGAAAGTGCTAATTATAGCCAGATATTTTATGAAATGAATCATACTCCCGGATGGCTCTTCCCCGTATCTACAGTAGTACAAAACGGTGAAAAACAAGAAACGATCTATGGAGGTAGCTCACAGTATCAGAAAAATATCGTAGCATCCTTAGCCAAAGGCGGTTATTACAAAGCCACCAATACCATCAACGAAACTAACTTCATCCTTGACTACAAGATGGATTGGCTGACTGAAGGATTAAGCGTAAAGGGTATGGCTTCATTCGACTACGACTCTTACGACAAAACTCTGTACGGAGCTAGTTTTGCCACTTATGAGCTGAACAACCGTGACGATTTCGGAAACATCGACGCCTATAACCGCTTCAATACGGATGGCGAATTAGCTGGTAGCAAAGATTCTTATACGATTTATAAACTCTACATGGAAGCTCAAATCAACTATGCCCGCAAATTCGGTAAACATGATGTAACAGCTATGGCGCTCTACAATCAGAATGATTATCGTTACAGAGCTGACCTGGCTAAACGTTATCAAGGTTTAGTAGGTCGTGCCACTTATAGTTACGACGATCGTTATCTAGCCGAGGTGAACTTTGGTTACAACGGTTCAGAAAACTTTATGAAAGGTAAACGTTTCGGTTTCTTCCCTGCTTTCTCTTTAGGCTGGCGTATCAGCAATGAATCTTTCATGGAGAATACTAAGGATTGGTTGAATAACCTGAAACTTCGCGCCTCTTACGGTGAGGTAGGTAACGATGTATATACTGTGAATGGAGTAGCCCAACGTTTTCTCTATGAGGAAAAATGGAGCCAGATCAGTAATGATTATATGTTCGGTACCAGCGGCCAATCCGGCATCTACGAAACACAATATCCTAACTATGCCGTTACCTGGGAACGTGCTCACAAATACAATGTCGGTTTAGAGTTCGGATTGTGGAACGGATTGTTGAATGGTAATATCGACCTTTTCCACGAAAAACGTAACGATATTCTTACCAACTATCTGACACGTCCGGAATGGGTAGGTGTAACGATGGCAGCCGGCAATTTAGGTGAAACCGTCAACAGTGGTTTTGAAATCGAGTTGAAACATAACAACCGTATCGGCAAGGACTTTCAATACAACGTTGGTCTGACCTTCTCTCATGCCAAGAATGAAATTAAGAACATGGATGAACCGGCACTGAAAACAGACTACCGCAAACGTGAGGGTCATCCTATTGGCCAGTATTATGGACTTGTATGCGACGGCTTCGTAACAGCTGCTGACTTGGCTGATCCTAATTTCCCGACATCAACCTTTGGTAATGTACAGGTAGGTGACTTGAAATATCGTGATATGAACAAAGATGGTTTTATCGACGAACGGGATGAAACATTCATCGGTTATAGCGATGTACCCGAAAACACATATGCACTGACCTTAGGATGCAATTATAAAGGCATTGGTTTCAGTGTAATGTTTCAAGGTGTCGATCACGTAAGCCGTTATTATGATGCAGAAGCGATGTATGCTTTCGTCAGTGGCGGTAAAGTAAAGGAGCATCACCTGGATCGTTGGAATCCCGCTAAATCGGAATCCGAGAACCTGGCAAGCGCTAAGTATCCATTGCTGCACTATGACAGCTACGGTGATCACAACCAACGCCAGAACTCCTTCTTCCTGAAGAATGGTGCTTTCATGCGTCTGAAAAACATCGAATTGAGCTATACATTGCCCACCCAATGGGTAGAAAAAGTAGGCATGAGTGACTGTCGCCTCTACGTAAACGGTAACAACCTCATCACTTGGGATCATCTGGATGATTTGTGTGACCCGGAAAGCAACGGTTCCAACCGCTATCCGATTATGAAGACTGTGAACTTTGGTGTAAACATTAAATTCTGATAGAAAATGAAAAAGACATTATTATATGGCATTTTTGCCCTGAGCATCGCCTCTGCCACACTTACTTCCTGCGAAGATATGTTTGGAGGCTTCCTCGACAAGCAACCCAGTAATGAGTTGACGGGTGAAGAAGTGTTCGGCGACTGGAACTTAATGACACAGTTCCATTACGATACTTACAACTTCCTGCGTCACGGTGCCTGCCGCATCAACCATTCTTGGTTGGATGCCGCTACAGACTTGGCAGAAACCAGCTATGCAACCGGTGGTGTACGTACCACATTTAATATAGGTAACTATTATGGTAGCGGTGGTTCAGCTGAGCTAAGTGCCACTTGGGAACATTACTATCGCGGTATCCGTAAATGTAACATGATAATTACACGTATAGAAGATGTACCTAGAAATCCGGATTTGCCAGAAGATAAGCATCTTGAGTATAAAGCCAACTACATCTCTGAAGCTCGTTTCCTCCGTGCCTGGTTTTATTGGGAACTCTTCCTGCGTTACGGTCCTATTCCCATCGTAACAGAAGTACTCGATCCGAATGGTGATTTATTGAGTGACTATAAAACTCGCCCCAATATAAAAGAATATGTGGTAGACTTTATCCTGAAAGAACTGAGTGAATGTGAAAGCGGTCTGATGACTTATGCTGATGCTTCTGATAAAACTCGTGCCGGACGTATCGGGCAGCCTATGGCCCGCGCGCTATATAGCCGTATTATGCTGTATATGGCAAGTCCGCGCTACAGCAGCGAATCAAGCATCACGTGGCAACAAGCGGCCGATGCAGCAAAAAGTTTCATCGAGACCTATGGCAGTAACTACTCGTTGATGCAAGGTACAGACTCAAAGGCAGCATTAACCAATGCCTGGTTATTAACTCCATATGAAGAAAGCAATAAGGAAATGATTTTCTATCGTAACGATGGAACCATCTCATGGAATAACATTCGCTATGACGTCCCGGTAGGTGAAGGAGGTGATGGTGGTCTTTGCCCGTCGCAAAACCTAATAGATATGTATGACATGATTGACGGTAATTCTCCTTTTCAGGAATACGACGAAACCGGAGCCCCGGTCTACAACGGAATCAATCCGATTATCAATACGGCAAGTGGTTACAATGATGCCAATATGTGGGCCAACCGCGACGGGCGTCTGGCAGCATCCGTTCTTTATAATGGTGTATCCTGGAATAATGGTGTAATCAATGTCGTCAAAGGACAGCGTGACAATCCTATAGGTAATGCCAACGCAACCCCGACCGGCTATTATGTACGCAAATACATTCCGGAAACCATTCTGAGTGCAGACCACAGTGGTAACTCACGCCGTCTCTGGACGATCATCCGTTATGCGGAAATCCTGCTGAATTATGCCGAAGCACTGAACGAAGTGCAGGGCCCCTGTCAGGAAGTATACGATCAACTCGACCTGATTCGCCATCGTGCAGGCATCACCGGCAATGTTGCCGACCGTACAGATCTGAACACCAAAGAGAAAATGCGCAACTTCATCCGCAAAGAACGCACGGTAGAATTGGCATTCGAAGAACATCGCGCATGGGATGTACGCCGCTGGAATGTAGCAGAAGAAGCATTGGGACGAGATATCATCGGTATTGATGTAGCCGCTAATGGTACCATCACCCGCAAAGTAGCCCAGAAGCGCGTATTCCAAAAGAAGATGTACCTCTATCCTATCCCTGAAGGGGAATACTGGAAGACAGGAATTGAAAACAATCCGGAATGGTAATCCTTAAATCAAATATTGAATATGTATAATTTGAATCATATCATAAGAAAATTAACAGGAGCAGGCAAAGCCTTGCTGCTGGGAATCCTGCTCTTTGCGACCGGTACAGTCTGGGCACAGACTACACAAACATTGAAAGGTCGCATTGTGGACACCGAAGGCAACCCAGTTGCCGGAGCCGTAATAAACGTCGCAGAAGAAAGCCGAATCGTCCTTTCCGACGAAAACGGTTACTTCAGTCTGAAGAACGTAAAAACGTCTGATGAAATCTGTATCAGCAGTGTGGGATACAAAAACACACAAGTAGCGGTAGACTTCAACGAGGGATTCAAAGTGGAATTGGAATCCGACCTTGATGAATACCTCCACACCACTCCTATAGCATTCGGACGCAAAGCCAAAAAACTGGTGACCGAATCAACCTCTGTAGTAACTGGCGAAGAACTTCAAAAGCACCCTATCACCGTGCTCCAGAATGCATTCACCTCTACCGTTACTGGTATGGAAACTTACGAATGGTCCAGTGAACCGGGATGGACGGAAACAGCCATGTATATCCGTGGTATCCGCACCATGAACACCGGAGCCCGTGCCCCACTGGTTATTGTAGACAACATGGAGCGTGACCTGTCTTTCCTCGATGCATTTCCTATCGAGAATATCACCATCCTGAAAGATGCCGCAGCGACTGCTATCTACGGTATGCGTGGTGCCAATGGCGCAATTTTGGTAACTACTAAACGCGGTAGTGCCGGAAAAACAAACATTGACTTCACTCAGGAAGTAGGCTTCCAAATGTTGAGTAACAAGATGGAAAATCAGAATTCTTACAATATGGCTCTGACACGTAACCGGGTAAAATACCTGGATGGACAAGACCCTATGTACACTGATGAACAGATTGAAAACTACCGCCGCGTATGCAACGGAGAAACGCTTGAAGGAATTGACCAGTATAGATACTTCAACACCAGCTGGGCCGACGAACTCTATCGCGAAACGGCCCCCATGTACAAAACCAACCTGCAAATCAGTGGAGGTAATGAACGTGCCCGCTATTATGTTTCATTCTCTTACCTCCGTCAGGAAGGTATGTGGAATGACAAATGGACTAACTATAACAAAAACTACAATACCGGTCATACACTTAACCGCTGGAATTTGCGCTCGAACATCGATATTGACATAACTAAGCATCTCAATGTATCTCTTGACCTGGGTGGTCGTATCGACAACATTACTCAACCGACGGAAGGTGTATTCAATTTGACTACATTCGGTGTTGTTGAAGCTAACCCTATGGAACCTGTATTTACGCCGAATGGTCAGATTTACGCATCTGCCACAGCCCAGAACGCTGGCCGTTACCTTGCCGCCTCCGGTCAGGAAAAAAACCGTCGCCGTAATCTGTACTCTACAGTAAATGTCAATGGTGATTTGAGTCCGTTATTGAAAGGTCTAAAAGTAAATGCAACCATTAGTTTCGACTCTTACGAGACATTTGAATCTACTCAGAGAAACAGTGTGAATTCATATTACTATGATTATATGAATATGGATGTAACTGACCCTTCGCAATTCACATATAAACAACACACCACTTATTCTGCCTTGAGCGATCCTACGCCCAATCAGCGTGAATTCTATTACAACCTGAACCTGATAGGTGGTCTGGGCTACAGCAATAAGTTTGGTCAACACACTATCGAAGCCCGTGCTTTTGCCCGTGCTTACCGCAACCAGCCCAATACGTATGTATCTTCCAACCGTTACCTTTCATACAACGGACAGGTAACTTACGACTATGCCAACCGTTATATCTTCTCTGGAAACATTTCACGCATGGGTTGTGATAATTTCAGGGAAGACCAACGTTGGGGAACTTTTTATGGTGCATCCGCAGGTTGGGTAGCTTCCGAGGAATCTTGGCTAAAAAACAAGAATATCAACCTTTTGAAACTTCGTGTTTCTTACGGTCGTTCCGGACAATCCACGACAGGTGGAGGTCGCTATGCGTATCAGAATACATATGGTTCTGCTACCGGTTACGGTTTTGGCTATTCCGGTTCCTATGTCAACGGATTTGCGGAAACGATGGCAGGAAATGCCAATAACAAATGGGAAATATCGGATATGCTGAATATCGGATTGGACTTCGACTTCTGGAACAAAAAGCTCTATGGTGCAATCGATGTATTTAAAGAATGGCGTTCCAATATTTTAGTCACTCGTACCAGTGTACCTTCTCTCTTAGGAATCTCTGTTGCGCAAGACTCCTATGGAAAAGCCGAAACAAAAGGCTTTGAAGCCACTCTCGGTCATCGCGGGCACATTGGTAACTTCAATTACTACATTGAAGGTATGGTGACCTACAACACCAATAAAATTACCGAAATGGACGAAACAGAACCTAATGTGGAATGGCAACGCAAAACCGGCAATCGTATTTATGACTATACTTCTGTAAACGGTTTGTACGAAAATGCATTCAATAACGGTGTCGGCGGTTGGAACCGCTACAAATTCATCCAATGGGCCAGCGATCCTAACCTGATTGCAACCAGCCAGCAGGATGCTATCGATCATCCAGAAAAGTACCCGTACAACTCAGCTTCCAATGGTGCACAACTACTGGGTACAGCCGTATTCAAAGATTTGAATGGTGACCGCCAAATTGACTCCAATGATATGATACCGGATACTTACACCATTATCCCGGAACTGATACCGACCGTCAACCTCGGTATTGAATGGAAAGGCTTCGACGCACGCGCCGTATTCACCGCTTATCTAAACCGTGACGTATTCCTTTCTCCAGCTGTAGCCTGGTCGGGATGGGGTAATCAAGGCACCCATGAAGTAGTAAAAACATGGGGTTATTATACGGATGATCCTCTTGACCCGCGTAACATAAACGCCACCTATCCACGTCCGACTTATGGTGCCTTTAATGCCATTGATAGTGACCGTGCCACAGGAACTTATCAGAATGACATCTGGATTGTGAATGGTAATTTCTTGTCACTCCGTAACGTCGAAGTAGGTTATTCATTACCCAAACGGTTGATTGCAAAGGCCAATCTGACCAAGTGTCGCCTCTACTTTAGCGGATATAACCTTTGCACATGGAGTAGCGTACCCGATGGTTGTGACCCGGAAAAACCGATGAGCTACGTATGGTGGTATCCAAAAACCCGAACATTTACATTCGGTATAAACATTGGTTTCTAATATGAAAAACAGAGAAATTATGAAAAAAGTATTCAGATATATGGCAGCCACATTGCTGGCTGTAAACTTCACCTCTTGTAGCGACTTTTTAGACAAAGAGGTAGACTTGAGTTTGGATGCGGAACAGGTGTTCCAAAAATTTGAGAATACCCGCGGCTATCTGGCAAATATCTATACCTACCTTCCAGATGCATTCGTAGGTTATACGGATGGGCAGTTCCGTGGTGCATCACGTGACTGCATGACAGATAATGCACTCTCTTTTTGGAGTGTACATTACTATCACAGTGTATTGACAGACGCTTATCCGGCAACTAACCATCCGTTTGCTGCGGATTTCTGGCCCAAGAACTTCAAAGGTATTCGTGCTGCCAATAACTTCCTGAAGTACGCTCGCGAAAGCGTTGTAAAGAATACCGAAATGGATGGCGATGACAACCGTTTGTACGACCGTTACATGGCTGAAGCCCGACTGCTACGTGCCATCTTTCACTTCGATCAAGCCAGTTGGTTCGGCGATATTCCTATCGTAGGCGAAGATGAAAACGGCGAACCCATCATTTTCGAATACACCAATCCGGAACAAATGAACATGGCACGCACCAATTGTGCCGATGCGCTAAAATGGATTGCTGACGAATGTGATAAGATAAAAGATGTGCTACCATTCCGATATGCACAGGAAGAACTGAACTGGGGACGCGTGAATGGTGCAGCAGCCTATGCCCTGAAAGCAAGAGCATTGTTATACAGAGCATCGGCCTTGCACAATCCCAATAATGACGCTACCTGGTGGAGAGAAGCTGCAACGGCTGCAACGGATTTTATCACAAAGAACAAAGCTCAAAGCAATCCGTACAGACTGTATACTACGACAGATAATGATCCGAACAAGAACTATTATGAATGTTTCATTTCTACACCTCACCTGAACAACGAATACATTTTGAGCCGTTCAGAGTGGCAAACCCGTGAAATTGAACTATTCCTAGCTCCCTGCGGATTCAGTGGCAGTGCGAAATCAACCGGACGTACTGGTCCGACACAGAACCTGGTGGATAGTTATGAGACTAAAAATGGTCTCCCTATAGATAAAGATCCGTCTTACGACCCACAGAATCCGTACGCCAATCGTGATCCACGCCTGGAACAAACCATTCTGCATCATGGTTCTATTTGGGGAGATGCTAAACAAGATGAAGAACGTGAAGTAGATGTTACTTATGGTTCCGGCAAAGATTATCATGAACTGCATGGTGGAACACTCACCGGATACTACACCAAGAAATTCCTGAATAATATGTCGTTCAAGAGCCCGACTACCTACACGCATGCCTGTCCTATCTTCCGCTATGCAGAAGTATTACTGAATGCCGCTGAAGCCATCAACGAAGCAGAAGGCCCAGATAATGCATATCAATATGTAAATGAAGTGCGTGCTCGTGTAGGCATGCCACCCTACAGTGGAATGAGTCAGTCACAGCTTCGTGAACGTATCCGCAACGAACGCCGCATCGAACTTTGCTTCGAAGATCACCGTTTCTTCGACGAACGTCGCTGGAAATTATTCGAAGGCAGAAGTGCCGCCAGCGAAAAGAGTCTGCCCTACTACCAGCAAGTTTATAACCTTTACGGTGTAGCTGTAACTCCGGGACAAAGTACAGTGTTCAATTACGGTCCGGCTGAAATGCACCAAACACGTGCTTTCAACAGCCCGAAGAACTATTACTTCCCCATACCGGATGCCGAAATCAAGAGATTGCCCAACTTGAAACAAAATCCCGGTTGGGAAATGAGTACCTCTTCAAGTAATGAGACAGGGACACCTGCTGAATAATCAAAAAACATTGTAACTACCCCGGATGATCCAATATCATTCGGGGAGTTACCTAAACTTATTAAAACTCCGAAAATATGAAACTTAATAAATGGTTAAGCATACTAGTGGTGAATTGCTCACTGCTAATCGGTTTTACCGCTTGTGACGACGATGATAATGATAGTAATGAACTCTCTCTCAGTGCACCTATACTAACTGAAATTGCTGCTCCTACTGCTATAGCAACTTCTGATGTAATAGTCAGCCAACAAGATTTGGATGAAGGCACTATCAGAGTAATGGCCTATGGTTTCTGCTATAATACTTCCAAGAATCCGACTATCTACAGTGCTACGGTAAAGACACTTCCTGAAAATGGTAAAATGGAAGCTACACTAACAGACTTGACTGATAATACCGTATATTATGTACGTGCTTTCGCAACTCTCTACCCCAACGGAGTAGTGTACTCGCCAGAGGTGGAAGTTACGATAGGGACAATTGCACCGGAACCAGAACCGGAAACGCCTGCTGAATAAGACTATACTGGAGGGTGTGTCAAAAAGCTTTTTGACATATCCTCTTGTAGCTGAAAGTACTAATTATTAATAAAGAATTATTTATGAAGTTCTCCAAATGGATCCTATTACTGATTGGCAGTTTTCTCTTATCAGGAGCATGCAGCAGTGATAGTAATGAACCCGATACAGATGAGACAACCGTTTCTATTTCAACTCCCTCTGTAACCAATGTCACGGATGATAAAGCAAATATAATTGCGACTATCACGACAAATACCCCCTCTGCAATTTTAAAGAAAGGTATTTGTTATGATACTCAATCTAATCCGACAATTTCCAGCCGGACTGTTGAAATGAGTAGTGCAGGTCTGTCACTCAACCTGACGCTATCGGACCTTGAGCCTGAAACGAAGTACTATACCAAAGCTTTTGCGACCGTAGCTAATGGAAATCCGGTTTATTCATCAGAAATCACATTCACTACAGAATCCCGCAGTGTTACTTCCGAATTGGACAAATATATAGCCCCTTCCTATTCTGACGATTACACCAATATTGCAGGCTGGAACAACAGAAATCAATGGAATTTAGCCAACGTGCATGACCCAAGTGTAGTATTAGCCGAAGATGGGTATTATTATATGTACCAGACAGATGCTTCGTATGGTAATGCACATGAAGTCGGCGGACATTTTCATTGCCGCCGTTCCAAAGACCTGGTAACCTGGGAATACATGGGAGGCACCATGAAAGCACTACCCAATTGGGTTATTCCTAAATTAAATGAAATACGTGCCGGCATGGGACTGAGTGACGTTCAGCCTGATACTAAAGACTTTGGTTATTGGGCACCTTGTGTCCGGAAAGTCAGAAACGGTCTTTACCGCATGTACTACTCCATCGTCTGCCCAGGCCTGCTCAACGGCGAAGGAACCTGGGGGGAACGTGCCTTTATCGGCATGATGGAAAATTCTGATCCTGCCAATAATGAAGGATGGGAAGATAAAGGATACGTCATTACCAATGCTTCGGATAAAGGATTAAATTATAACGTTCAGGCAAATGACTGGGCAAACTGTTACTATAAATGGAATGCAATCGACCCAAGTTATATTATCGACAAAGACGGTAAACACTATTTGGTTTACGGTTCATGGCATAGTGGTATCGCAGCATTGGAAGTAGATGCAACCACCGGAAAACCACTTAATGTATTGCCCAACCCCTGGGGAACGGAAGCCGATATAGCTTCTTACGGACAGTTACTCGTAACCCGCCAAATAGGAGATCGCTGGCAGGGATCTGAAGGACCGGAAATTATCTATAATTCGAACACCGGATATTACTATCTATTCATGGCTTATGATGCATTGGATGTACCTTATAATACACGCGTATGTCGTTCCCAAAATATTCTGGGTCCTTACTTAGGCATTGACGGGACAGATCTTACCAGATTTGGCGGAGAAATGCTCCCCATCGTTACACATCCTTACAAATTCAACAACAGTAATGGCTGGGTAGGTATCTCTCACTGCGCCATTTTCGATGATGGAAACGGAAACTGGTACTATGCCTCACAAGGACGTTTACCTAAAGATGTACCAGGCATCAATAGCAGTAATGCCGTGATGATGGGACATGTACGCTCCATCAAATGGACGAGTACAGGATGGCCGGTAGTGATGCCGGAACGTTACGGCGCCGTACCTCTGGTACCCATTACAGAAAATGAGCTGGTTGGGAATTGGGAACATATAGATCTCTCCTACTCTTACGGAAAACAGAAAACATCCAATACAATGACACTTTCTGCCGATCATAAAGTAACCGATGGTTCCTGGAAAGGCGCAACATGGAGCTATGATACAGACAACCAACGTATCACATTCAGCAATGGAGTAGAAGTATGCCTGCAAAGAGAAGCAGATTGGGAAGCCAGTCCGAGAACTCACACAATTGTCTATGCAGGATATACCAACAGTAAAACATATTGGGGTAAAAAGAAAAAATGAGATAAGTTCCCGCCCATATCCGGATAGGATTTGAGCCGTATCTAGTCCGTATCTGCTCCGTATCTATACACTTGGACTTGGTAGGGAGTTGGTATGGAGTTGATACGGACTTGGTAGGAAGGGGGTGAATCTGAGCTCTAAAAACAGCCTCAAATTCCCAATCACTGAGTCTGTTTTTTTACTTTTATGTTACATAACATATACAGGTGTAGTTAATACACTCAAATAAAGTGTTACTTTTACACCCAAAATCGGATAATTATCTCATTTACATTAAAAATAGAACCATGAAAAACAGTTTTCTACTTGCAGGAATTGCCGCACTGATGTTATCTGCGTGCAATAACAAGCCAGCTCAGGAGTTGACTTTGTCCGGTCTGAATCCGGTGAATTTTCAAACAGAAGTGAACAATGCCAAAACGGATCTTTACACCTTAAAGAACAAGTCGGGCATGGAAGTGTGCATCACTAACTTCGGTGGTCGTATCGTTTCTATTATGGTTCCCGATAAAAACGGGAATATGCAGGACGTTGTTCTGGGTTTCGACAGCATTGCCGACTATGTAAACATCCCGAGTGACTTCGGCGCTTCTATCGGCCGTTATGCAAACCGCATCAACCAGGGAAGAATCGTATTGGACGGAGACACAATCCAATTACCACAAAACAACTTCGGACACTGCTTACATGGCGGTCCTAAAGGCTGGCAATACCAAGTATATGAAGCCAATCCGATTGATGAAACGACTCTGGAACTGACTCGTATCTCACCGGACGGTGACTCTAACTTTCCCGGCAACGTAACTGCCAAAGTTCTTTTCAAACTAACAGATGACAACGCTATAGATATAAAGTATAGCGCTACTACAGATAAGAAAACAGTCATCAACATGACTAACCACTCTTACTTCAACTTATCCGGTAATCCTTCAAAAGCTGCAACAGATCATATCTTATATGTAAATGCAGACAACTACACTCCGGTAGACAGTACTTTCATGACCACCGGAGAAATCGTAACAGTGAAAGAGACTCCGATGGACTTTACTACACCTAAAACAATAGGACAAGATATCACAAACTTCGACTTCGTTCAGTTGAAAAACGGAAATGGCTATGACCACAACTGGGTACTGAATACGAATGGAGACATTGCTCAATTAGCTGCAAAACTGACTTCACCTGAAAGCGGCATCACTCTGGAAGTATATACCAACGAACCGGGTATACAAGTTTATACCGGCAACTTCCTGGACGGAACTGTAACAGGCAAAAAAGGCATTACTTATAATCAACGTGCTTCCGTATGCCTGGAAACACAACACTATCCCGACAGTCCTAATAAGCCGGAATGGCCTAGCGTGGTATTGGAGCCGGGACAAACATACAACAGCGAATGTATTTTCAAATTCTCAGTAGAGAAATAATAGTTAACTTTTAAATATTAGAATTGTGGAAGCATTAGATTGGATCGTAATTGGAGTCTTCGCTTTAGCTCTGATTGGTATTATTGTTTGGGTTGTCAAACAGAAACAAAATGACTCAGCGGATTATTTCCTGGGTGGACGTGACGCTACATGGATTGCTATTGGTGCATCTATTTTTGCATCGAACATTGGTTCGGAACACTTGATCGGATTGGCAGGTGCCGGTGCATCCAGTGGTATGGCTATGGCACACTGGGAAATCCAGGGATGGATGATTCTTATTTTGGGATGGGTATTCGTACCGTTCTATTCAAGAAGTATGGTATATACGATGCCGGAATTCCTGGAACGTCGTTATAACCCGCAATCCCGTACTATATTGTCTGTAATCTCCTTGATCAGTTATGTATTGACTAAGGTAGCGGTTACGGTATATGCCGGTGGTCTGGTATTCCAACAGGTATTCGGCATTGAAGAACTCTGGGGAATCGATTTCTTCTGGATTGCAGCGATCGGTCTGGTTTTGATCACTGCATTATATACAATCTTCGGTGGTATGAAGTCAGTACTTTATACTTCTGTATTACAGACACCGATTTTGTTGTTAGGTTCACTGATTATCCTTGTACTCGGTTTCAGAGAACTGGGTGGATGGGACGAAATGATGAGAATTTGTGGTGCGGTAACTGTTAATGATCAGGGCAACACCATGACGGAATTAATCCGTAGCAATAGTGATCCGAACTTCCCTTGGTTGGGAGCATTAATCGGATCAGCTATCATCGGTTTTTGGTACTGGTGTACTGACCAGTTCATCGTACAACGCGTTCTTTCAGGTAAAAACCAGAAAGAAGCACGCCGCGGTACTATCTTCGGAGCTTATCTGAAATTGTTGCCTGTATTCTTGTTCTTGATTCCGGGTATGATTGCTTTCGCACTTCATCAGAAATACCTCGGTGCAGGTGGTGAAGGTTTCTTGCCGATGCTCGCTAATGGTAGCGCCAATGCCGATGCAGCTTTCCCGACACTGGTAGCTAAGTTGTTGCCGGCTGGTGTGAAAGGTCTGGTGGTTTGCGGTATTCTTGCAGCTTTGATGAGCTCATTGGCGTCTTTGTTCAACTCATCCGCCATGCTGTTTACAATTGACTTCTACAAACGCTTTAAACCGAAAACTTCTGAAAAGAAACTGGTAGTTATCGGTCAGATGGCAACTGTAGTGATTGTAATTCTGGGTATTTTGTGGATACCTATCATGCGTAGCGTAGGTGATGTACTTTATACTTATCTGCAAGACGTACAGTCTGTATTGGCACCGGGTATCGCCGCAGCTTTCCTGTTGGGTATCTGCTGGAAGCGTACTTCTGCACAAGGTGGTATGTGGGGATTGATCGCCGGTATGGTAATCGGTCTGACACGTCTGGGAGCAAAAGTATATTACAGTAATGCAGGAGATGTAGCTGGTGGTACATTCAAATATCTATTCTATGATATGAACTGGTTGTTCTTCTGCGGATGGATGTTCCTGTTCTGTATCATTGTAGTGATAGTAGTCAGTCTGGCAACGAAAGCACCGTCTGAAGAAAAGATACAAGGATTGGTATTCGGTACCTCTACCCCGGCACAATTGGCGGAGACACGCGCCAGCTGGAATCATTGGGATATTATCCATACGGTTATTATCCTGGGTATCACTGCCGCTTTCTATATCTATTTCTGGTAAAATAGTTACAAGCTACGGGCTACAAGTTACGAGTGTCATTTGGCATGATAGCGTAGCCACTTGTAGCTTGTAGCTCGTAACCCGTAACTTAAAGATATATGACAAATAACTATTATAGTTCAAATCCGACCTTTTACGTTGGCATCGACTGCATCATCTTCGGTTTCAACGAAGGAGAACTGAGCCTGTTATTGCTGAAACGAAATTTTCAGCCGGCAATGGGTGAATGGTCTCTGATGGGTGGATTCGTGCAACAAGGTGAAAGTGTGGATAATGCGGCCAAACGTGTACTGGCGGAACTCACCGGTTTGGAAAATGTATATATGGAGCAGGTAGGGTCGTTCGGCGAAGTGGAACGTGATCCGGGAGAACGGGTGATCTCTGTTGCTTATTATGCATTAATCAATATCAATGAGTACGACCGCGAACTGGTGCACCAGCACAATGCCTACTGGGTAAACATCAATGAATTACCACCTCTGATCTTCGACCATCCGCAAATGGTGAAACAGGCACGGGAATTGATGCAGCAAAAAGCATCCACAGAGCCCATCGGCTTCAACCTGTTACCGAAGTTATTCACGCTATCTCAACTGCAAAGCCTCTACGAAGCTATTTACGGTGAACAGATAGACAAGCGTAACTTCCGTAAACGGATAGCCGAAATGGACTACATTGAAAAAACAGATAAGATTGATAAAACAGGTTCCAAACGCGGAGCTGCCTTATACAAATTTAATGAAAAGGCATACCGTAAGGCACCGAATTTTAAACTGTGATAGAGTGATAATGTGATAGAGCGATATCGCCTTTACCGCCCTATCACATTAACACCTTATCACATTAACAAATGAAATTATGCTGGAAGAACTGAAAGAAAAGGTATTCCATGCCAACCTTGAACTGGTGAAGCATGGACTGGTTATCTTCACCTGGGGAAATGTATCGGCTATCGACCGTGAAACGGGACTGGTAGTCATCAAACCCAGTGGTGTAAGTTATGACGATATGAAGGCGGAAGACATGGTAGTGGTGGACCTCGATGGCAAGGTAGTGGAAGGACGATTGAAACCGTCTTCAGACACTCCGACCCACGTGGTACTCTACAAGGCTTTCCCTGAAATCGGCGGTGTGGTACACACCCACTCTACTTATGCTACTGCCTGGGCACAAGCCGGATGTGACATTCCGAATATCGGAACGACACACGCAGATTACTTCCACGATGCCATACCTTGCACGGCAGATATGACAAAGGAAGAAGTGGAAGGAGCGTATGAAATGGAAACCGGAAATGTAATCGTGAAGCGCTTTGAAGGGCTGAACCCCGTACACACGCCGGGAGTACTGGTAAAGAATCACGGCCCCTTCTCTTGGGGAAAAGATGCAAACGATGCTGTACACAATGCAGTGGTAATGGAACAAGTGGCTAAGATGGCAAGCATTGCTTATGCTGTCAATCCGAAACTGACCATGAATCCGCTGTTGGTGGAAAAGCATTTCAACCGCAAGCATGGGCCCAACGCTTATTATGGACAGTAATTTAATAAATGAAAGAATTAACAATTAAAGAATTAAAACATTATGAACGCATTTGATCAATATGAAGTATGGTTCGTGACCGGAGCACAGCTCCTGTACGGAGGTGACGCAGTTATCGCAGTAGACGCACACAGTAATGAAATGGTAGCTGGATTGAACGCCAGCGGCAAATTGCCGGTGAAAGTGGTTTATAAAGGTACGGTAAACTCTTCTAAAGAAGTAACTGAAGCTTTCAAAGCTGCTAACAATGATGAGAAATGTATCGGTGTTATCACCTGGATGCACACTTTCTCTCCTGCCAAGATGTGGATTCACGGTTTGCAGGAACTGAAGAAGCCGTTGCTGCACTTCCATACTCAGTTCAACAAAGAAATTCCTTGGGATACCATGGATATGGACTTCATGAACTTGAACCAGTCTGCTCACGGTGACCGTGAATTCGGCCACATCGTAACCCGTATGCGTAAAAACCGTAAGGTAGTGGTAGGCCACTGGCAAGATGAAAAAGCACAGGGCCAGATTGCAACATGGATGCGTGTTTGCGCCGGATGGGCTGATGCACAGGATATGCTGATTATCCGTTTTGGTGACCAGATGAATAACGTTGCTGTTACTGATGGTGACAAGGTATCTGCTGAACAAGTTTTGGGTTACCACGTAGACTACTGTCCGGTAAACGACCTGATGAAGTACTACAATGCAGTGGAAGACAAAGATGTACAGGCAATGGTAGATACTTACTTCAAAGAATACGATCATGCTGCTGAACTGGAAAAAACCGGAACAGAAGCTTATACCAAAGTATGGAATTCTGCAAAAGCAGAAATCGCTCTCCGTCGTATCCTGAAAGATACAGGTGCTAAAGCATTTACTACCAACTTCAACGACCTCGGTGACTTTGATCAGATTCCTGGACTGGCTTCTCAACGTCTGATGGAAGAAGGTTATGGTTTCGGTGCAGAAGGTGACTGGAAAACTGCCGCTTTGTACCGTACCACATGGTTCATGAGCCAAGGTATGCCGAAAGGTTGTTCTTTCCTGGAAGACTACACCTTGCACTTCGACGGTGAAAAGAGCGCTATCCTCCAGGCACACATGCTGGAAGTTTGCCCGCTGATTGCTGAAGCAAAACCGAAACTGGAAGTACATCGCCTGAGCATCGGTATCGATAGCGAAACTGCACGCCTTGTATTCACCAGCAAGCAAGGTGAAGGCGTAGCCGCTACTATCGTTGACCTGGGTAACCGTTTCCGCCTCATCGTGAACAAGGTAGAATGTATCAAGAGCAAACCGCTGCCCAAACTTCCTGTAGCCAGCGCATTGTGGATTCCGATGCCGAACCTCGAAGTAGGTGCTGCTGCATGGATTCTGGCAGGTGGTACTCACCACACCAGCTTCTCTTATGATCTGACTGTAGAATACTGGGAAGATTATGCAGAAATGGCAGGTATCGAAATGGTAGTTATCGATGAAAATACAACTATCAGCGAGTTCAAGAAAGAACTGCGCATGAATGAAGTATATTACATGTTGAACAAAGCGCTTTGTTGATTATGAAACTAGACGCAAAATCAACCATCGAAGCAGGCAAGGCCATTCTTGGCATAGAATTCGGTTCCACCCGAATCAAGGCTGTTTTGATTGACCAGGAAAACAAGCCCATCGCTCAAGGAAGTCACACCTGGGAGAACCAGTTGGTTGACGGACTTTGGACATATAGCGTTGAGGCCATCTGGTATGGACTGCAAGATTGTTACGCCGACCTTCGCTCAAACGTGAAGAAGCTCTATGACATAGAAATAGAAGCTTTGGCAGCAATCGGTGTCAGCGCCATGATGCATGGTTATATGGCATTCAATGATAAAGAAGAGATTCTCGTGCCCTTCCGTACTTGGAGAAACACCAATACAGGTCAGGCTGCGGCTGCTTTATCAGAGCTATTCGTTTATAATATTCCTCTGCGTTGGAGCATTTCTCACTTGTATCAGGCTATTCTGGACAACGAAGAACACGTGAAAGATATTAATTATCTGACAACGCTTGCAGGTTTTATCCATTGGCAGATAACCGGTAAAAAGGTATTAGGCATAGGCGATGCATCAGGTATGCTCCCTATAGACCCGGTTACCAAGAACTACTCCGCTGAAATGGTGACCAAGTTCGACGAGTTAATCGCTCCGAAGGGATATGACTGGAAATTACTGGATATTCTTCCCAAGGCATTGCCGGCTGGCGAGAATGCAGGTTTCCTGACACCGGAAGGTGCTAAGATGCTCGACGTATCCGGTCATTTGAAAGCTGGAATACCGGTTTGCCCGCCCGAGGGAGATGCAGGTACCGGTATGGTTGCAACCAATGCCGTTAAGCAGCGTACAGGAAACGTATCGGCAGGTACATCTTCATTCTCCATGATTGTATTGGAGAAAGATTTGTCAAAGCCCTACGAAATGATCGATATGGTTACTACTCCCGATGGAAGTCCCGTAGCCATGGTACATTGCAACAACTGTACGTCCGACCTCAATGCATGGATCAATCTGTTCAAGGAATACCAGGAACTGCTGGGTATACCTGTAGATATGAACGAAGTATATGGAAAACTCTACAACCATGCCCTGACAGGCAATGCGGATTGTGGCGGTCTCATTTCATTCAATTACATCTCAGGCGAACCTGTAACAGGTTTTGCAGATGGAAGACCGATGTTTGTACGTTCGGCCAATGACAAGTTCAGCCTTGCGAACTTCATGAGAACGCACTTGTATGCTTCTGTCGGTGTCCTCAAGATTGGTAATGACATTCTTTTCAAAGAAGAAAAGGTGAAAGTTGACAGAATCACAGGACACGGAGGTTTGTTCAAGACTAAGAATGTGGGTCAGCGAGTACTTGCAGCAGCATTAAATTCACCGATTTCCGTAATGGAAACTGCCGGTGAAGGTGGTGCCTGGGGTATTGCGTTGCTGGGGTCATTCCTTGTGAACAACGAAAAAAAGCAACCTCTCGATGCTTTCCTGGATGAGCAGGTGTTTGGTGGAGATGCAGGTGTTGAGATAGCGCCTACAGCTGAAGATGTAGCAGGCTTTAACGCATACATCGAAAACTACAAGGCAGCACTGCCCATCGAAGAAGCCGCAGTGAAATTCAAAAAGTAATTCCTACTTCAAGGAATAAACGAATGTAATAGTATAGGGAAAAGCTTCGGCTGCCACGTGGGTGCTGTTGGTACCGGAGCAACTCCCTATACATTCGTTCTACAAGCTCGGACAATTCATTGAATCTGGCAAAGCATCGTTGCCCGTTCAGGCAAAGTACCGTTGCTCGCTCAGGTGAAACACTGTCACTCGCTCAGGTGAAACATCGTCACCCGTTCAGGTGAAACATCGCCACCCGCTTAGGTGAAGCACTTTCGTCAGTAAGCAAATAATCTCTATACCTCAAATATAATATAATATGAAATCGATCCTTATTACTTACCTGTTCCTTTTTTGTTTTCTCCTGACCGGGAAAACTCAAACCCAACAAGAAGTTTCCTATTTCCCTCTGCAAGATGTTAAGCTGTTGGAAAGCCCCTTCCTGCAAGCGCAACAGACTGACTTACATTACATCATGGCCATGGAGCCCGACCGCCTGCTCGCCCCTTTCCTGCGCGAAGCCGGACTGACGCCCAAAGCGCCAAGTTATACCAACTGGGAAAACACCGGACTGGACGGACACATCGGCGGACATTACATTTCCGCACTCTCCATGATGTATGCCGCTACCGGAGACACAGCCATATACCGTCGGCTGAACTATATGCTGAACGAACTACATCGTGCACAGCAAGCCGTAGGCACCGGATTCATCGGAGGAACTCCCGGAAGCCTGCAACTTTGGAAAGAAATTAAAGCTGGGAATATCCGTGCTGGAGGTTTCGACCTCAACGGCAAATGGGTACCCCTATACAATATACACAAGACTTATGCCGCACTGCGCGACGCTTACCTCTATGCCGGAAGCGACCTTGCCCGCGAGATGTTGGTGACCCTCACCGACTGGATGATAGACATCACCGCAGGACTCACCGAGCAACAAATGCAAGACATGCTCCGCAGCGAACACGGAGGACTGAACGAAACTTTCGCTGATGTTGCCGAAATCACAGGTGACAAGAAATACTTGGAACTGGCACGCCGCTTCTCCCATAAAGTAATTCTGGACCCTCTTGTGAAGGATGAAGACCGCCTGACAGGCATGCATGCCAACACACAGATACCGAAGGTTATCGGCTACAAACGTATCGCCGATCTTGCACAAGACCAGAACTGGGATCACGCCGCCCGCTTCTTCTGGAACACAGTGGTAAATCATCGTTCCGTCTGCATTGGTGGCAACAGTGTACGCGAACATTTTCATCCGGCAGACAATTTCACATCCATGCTTAATGATGTGCAAGGTCCGGAGACTTGTAATACTTACAACATGCTTCGCCTGACGAAGATGCTTTACCAGACTTCTCCCGACATTCGTTTTGCCGATTATTACGAACGTGCTTTATATAATCATATCCTTGCCTCACAACAGCCAACAAAGGGTGGATTTGTTTACTTCACCCCTATGCGTCCGGGACACTACCGCGTTTATTCGCAACCGGAAACATCCATGTGGTGTTGCGTCGGTTCCGGATTGGAGAATCACACCAAATACGGAGAGTTTATTTACGCCCATGCAAAGGATACGCTGTATGTAAACCTCTTCATCCCCTCCCGTCTGACCTGGAAAGAGAAAAAGATAACCCTGGTACAGGAAACCCGTTTCCCCGACGAAGAGCAAATCAGATTCCGCGTGGAAAAGAGCAAGAAGAAAGCATTCAGCCTCAAACTCCGTTACCCCTCCTGGGCTAAAGGCGCCAGCGTTTCCGTTAATGGAAAAGTACAAGAAACGAATGCCCAACCGGGAGAGTACCTGACCATTCACCGCAAATGGAAAGCCGGAGATGAAATCACACTGAATATGCCCATGCAGGTTGCCTTGGAGCAAATACCGGATCGGGAAAATTTCTATGCATTCATGTATGGCCCCATCGTACTTGCCAGCCCCACAGGGACAGAGAATATGGACGGGCTTTATGCAGATGACAGCCGTGGCGGGCACATTGCCCATGGCAAACAGATTTCCATGCAAGAAATACCGATGCTGATAGGTTCCGCCGCGTCTCTACCTCAATCACTCCGGAAGATAAACGATGACTTGGTTGCATTTACTTATACCGGTAGTGTCTATCCGGCACAGAAAGAAGCGCTGAAATTGATTCCTTTCTTCCGTCTTCACGATTCTCGTTATGCCGTTTATTTCCATCAGGTAACCGAAGCTGAAGTAGAAAGTATCCGCAAAGAAGTGGCATTGAGCGAGCGTAAAGCAATGGAACTTGCCAACCAGACTGTAGATCTCATTTTCCCCGGCGAACAACAGCCTGAATCAGATCATGGTATTCAGTATGAGCAGGCAGAAACTGGAATCAATAAAGACCGTCATTTCCGGCGTGCCAAAGGTTGGTTCAGTTATAACCTCAAAGTAAAAGAGGAAGCCAGCCAGCTGATGATCACTGTACGGAAAGAGGATTATACCAAGGTAGCCATCCTTCTTAACAATGAAAAACTGACCGTTAGCCCTACGATCAGCAAACCTGATAAAGAGGGTTTTATAACGATCTGTTATTCTTTACCCCAAAAGTTAAGTACAGGTAGCTATCCGATACGCTTCAGTCCGGACGGAACGGAGTGGACACCTGCCATTTATGAGGTCCGCTTACTCAAATAAAATAGCCTTAGTCAGAAATATATCATAAAGCAAAAGAACATGAAGAAGATTGTTTTACTCTCCGCCCTCCTAGCTATTTCAGGTGCTTTAACGGCACAGGAAGTACAAGGGCCGGACGGTGCATTAAAAGTAAATGTGGAGTTAAAGGATGGAAGTCCCGTCTATTCCGTTCATTATAACAATAAAACATTCCTGGAGCCTTCTCCGCTGGGATTGAAAACCAGCATCGGAGATTTCTCCACAGGACTGAAACAGTTGGGGCATCAGGTACGTACGATTGATGAGACTTACACAATGCCGCATGCAAAGGTAAGCCGTGTACACTATCAAGCCAATGAGTTGGTATGCAACTATCTGAATGAAAAGGGGGATACTTTACAAGTTATCTTCCGGGTAAGCAACAATGATATTGCACAAGCCTATCGGATTGCCTCTCCCAAGCATACACACTGCATCATTGAGAAAGAAGCAACCGGATTCGACTTTCCTTCATACACCACAACTTTCATTACTCCCCAGGCTCCTGCGGGAGACGGATGGATGGGTACTAAGCCAAGCTATGAAGAAGAATATACACTGGATGAGGCTATTGGTACGCCTTCACGTTACAAACTGGGCTATACATTCCCGGCTCTCTTTCATGTAGGTAATGACGGATGGGTGTTAGTTTCCGAAACCGGTGTAAGCAGCCATTATGCAGGAACAAAGCTCAGCGAAGGAACTCAAGACGGTTTGTACACCATTGCTTTTCCGGAAAAAGCAGAGAATGGCGGTGTAGGTGATGCAACCATTGCAGCATCCATCCCCTCCCTGACATCTTGGAAAACCATTACCGTAGGTGAGACCCTGAAACCAATTGTTGAGACGACCTCTGCCTACGACAATGTACGCCCGCTCTACGAACCGACACAGGTTTATCAACCCGGTCGCTCTACCTGGAGCTGGATACTCTGGCAAGATGCCAGTTGTAATTATAAGGATCAGCAGACTTTTATTGATCTTGCAGCTACCATGGGATACGAATATATCCTTATTGATGCGTTATGGGACAAACAAATCGGTTATGAGAATATGCCCTCGCTCATTGCCTACGCCCAGTCAAAGGGAGTGGATGTTCTTCTCTGGTACAACTCCAACGGAAGCTGGAATGACGCTCCGCAAGGTCCAAAACATCGTTTAGACAGTGCACCGACCCGCCAGAAAGAAATGGCCTGGATGAAAACCCTGGGTGTAAAAGGCATTAAGGTAGATTTCTTTGGCGGTGATAAACAAGCCACCATGAAACTCTACGAAGACATACTGACCGATGCCAACCAATATGGAATCGCTGTTGTATTCCACGGTTGTACCTTACCGCGTGGCTGGGAACGCATGTATCCGAATCATATGAGCAGTGAAGCAGCATTGGTATCTGAGAATTTGGTATTCGGGCAATATCATGCCGACAAAGAAGCTCAACGAAGTACATTGTACCCCTTCATCCGCAATGCAGTTTCAGCTATGGACTTCGGCGGTGTATTTTTCAACAAACATTTCTCCAAAGATGGAGTCAGCGGTACACTTCGTAAAACGACCGATGCCTTCCAGATTGCTACATCTGTTCTCTACCAGTCAGGTATCCAGCACTTCGGCATCACTCCCAATAACCTGACGGAGCAACCGGAGTTTATTCTCGATTTCATGAAAAAAGTACCTACCGTGTGGGATGAAACGCGCTTCATTGACGGCTATCCCGGCAAATATTGCGCTGTAGCCCGTCGATACGGTAATCAATGGTACATTGCCGCCACCAATGCCACCGAGCAACCCATGAAACTGAATTTGTCTTTACCGTGGCTGACGAATCAGCAAGTTTCCATCATCCATGATAACGAAGCCCGCACTGCCAGTCTTTCGCAAGGCACCGTCAACAAAAAAGGTATCCTTACCATCGAAATGCAACCGATGGGTGGAGCCATGATTTATACTAAATAACATTACGAACATCATATAACTAATAACCATTATGAGAAACAAACTATTATTCAGCAGCGTTCTTTTAGCTGCATCTGTATCGCTGTCCGCACAAAAGAGTGCAACGATCACGCTTCATGCCGACCAAGGCACACAAGTTATCCCCAAAGAAATTTACGGCCAGTTTGCCGAACATCTGGGTACCTGTATCTATGGTGGACTTTGGGTAGGAGAAAATTCGGATATTCCCAATATCAAAGGTTATCGTACCGATGTATTCAATGCATTGAAAGAACTCCAGGTTCCCGTACTTCGTTGGCCGGGTGGCTGTTTTGCCGATGAATATCACTGGATGGACGGTATCGGTCCGAAAGAGAACCGCCCCAAAATGGTAAACAATAACTGGGGAGGTACAATTGAGGACAATAGTTTCGGTACACATGAGTTCCTCAACCTCTGCGAAATGCTGGGTACTGAACCTTATATTAGTGGAAACGTGGGTAGTGGCACTGTAGAAGAACTGGCTAAATGGGTAGAATACATGACTTCCGAAGGAGACTCTCCGATGGCAAGACTTCGTCGTCAGAACGGTCGTGACAAAGCATGGAAAGTGAAATACCTCGGTGTCGGTAACGAAAGCTGGGGCTGCGGCGGAAGCATGCGTCCTGAATATTATGCTGATTTATATCGCCGCTACTCCACTTACTGCCGCAACTACGACGGCAACCATCTGTTTAAGATTGCCAGTGGTGCCAGCGATTACGATTATAACTGGACTAAAGTCCTGATGGATCGCGTAGGCGGACGTATGAACGGACTCTCTCTCCATTATTACACCGTAACCGGCTGGAGCGGAAGTAAAGGAGCAGCCACTAAGTTCGACAAAGACGATTATTACTGGACAATGGGTAAATGCCGTGAGATAGAAGACGTTATCAAAAAGCACTGCGCCATCATGGACGAATACGATCCTAAAAAGCACGTAGCCCTCATGCTCGATGAGTGGGGTACCTGGTGGGATGAAGAACCCGGCACTATCCCAGGACACCTTTACCAGCAAAATACATTGCGTGACGCTTTCGTTGCCTCTCTTAGTTTCGACATCTTCCACAAATACACCGACCGTCTGAAAATGGCAAATATTGCCCAGATAGTAAATGTATTGCAATCCATGATCCTGACAAAAGGTAAAGACATGGTGCTGACTCCCACTTATTATGTATTCAAGATGTACAATGTACACCAGGATGCCACTTACCTCCCACTCGACCTGAACTGCGAAATCATGGATGTACGCGATAATCGCAAAGTGCCTATGGTAAGTGCCACAGCTTCTAAAGACAAGGACGGCAAAATTCACATCTCAATGTCTAATATCGATGCCGACAATGCACAGGAAGTTACTATCAACCTGCCGAACGTAAAGGCAAAGAAAGCCGTTGGTGAAATCTTAACTTCTGCCAACCTGACGGATTACAACTCTTTTGAGAACCCTAATAATATAAAATTAGCTCCGTTCAAAGAGGTAAAAATCAATAAAGGTATACTGAAGATAAAACTACCAGCCAAGTCTATTGTTACTATAGAGTTACAGTAAATCAGTCTGAAAGGCTTATTGTATTTCAAACAAGAAGCAGGTGGAAGTGCCGCAAAAAAAGAGGCTCTTTCTATGTTGCGAATTACGCATAAAGAGTTATCTTTGTCGCTGTTAAAATTAACAAGTGACACTTCAACCTGCTTTATTATAGTATTCAAATCAAATAAATATCAATATGAACGACAACAAACTTATGAACCGTGCAGCGGATAACATCCGTATCCTCGCTGCTTCTATGGTTGAGAAAGCTAATTCCGGTCACCCAGGCGGTGCCATGGGCGGTGCCGATTTTGTGAACGTACTCTTCTCTGAGTTTCTGGTGTATGATCCCGAAAATCCTGCATGGGAAGGTCGTGACCGCTTCTTCCTGGACCCGGGTCACATGTCACCGATGCTCTACTCTCAGTTGGCATTGACAGGCAAATTCACATTGGATGAACTGAAGGAATTCCGCCAATGGGACAGCCCCACTCCGGGACACCCTGAACGCGACATCATGCGTGGTATTGAAAACACTTCCGGTCCGCTCGGTCAAGGTCATACATTCGCAGTGGGTGCAGCTATCGCAGCTAAATTCATGAAAGCCCGTTTCGAAGAAGTGATGCAGCAAACCATCTACGCTTATATTTCGGACGGTGGTGTACAGGAAGAAATTTCTCAAGGTGCAGGTCGTATCGCAGGTGCACTGGGACTGGATAACCTCATCATGTTCTATGATGCCAATGACATCCAGCTTTCTACTGAAACCAAAGACGTAACTATCGAAGATACTGCCAAGAAATATGAAGCTTGGGGCTGGAAGGTTCTCAAGATCAACGGTAATGATCCCGATGCTATCCGTGGCGCTTTGAACGAAGCGAAAGCAGAAAACGAACGTCCTACCCTGATTATCGGTCATACCGTAATGGGTAAAGGTGCACGCAAGGCAGATGGCAGCAGCTACGAAGCTAACTGTGCTACTCACGGTGCTCCTCTGGGTGGTGACGCTTACGTAAATACCATCAAGAACCTGGGTGGTGATCCGACAAATCCATTCGTAATCTTCCCCGAAGTGAAGGAACTGTACGCAAAGCGTGCTACCGAACTGAAGGAAATTATGGCTAAGAAATATGCTGCTAAATCAGAATGGGCAAAGGCTAATCCTGAAAAGGCTGCCAAACTCGACCTGTTCTTCTCTGGTAAATCCCCTGAAGTAAACTGGGCAGCTATCGAGCAAAAAGCAGGTGTTGCTACACGTGCTGCATCAGCTACTGTACTGGGCGCTCTTGCTACTCAGGTAGAAAACATGATCGTTGCTTCCGCCGACCTTTCAAACTCTGATAAGACAGACGGCTTCCTGAAAAAGACGCATGCTTTCAAGAAAGGTGATTTCAGCGGTGCATTCTTCCAGGCTGGTGTTGCCGAACTGACTATGGCTTGCTGCTGTATCGGTATGGCACTGCATGGTGGTGTAATCCCTGCTTGTGGAACATTCTTCGTATTCTCTGACTATATGAAACCTGCCGTACGTATGGCTGCACTGATGGAAGTTCCCGTGAAGTTCATCTGGACACACGATGCATTCCGTGTAGGTGAAGACGGTCCTACTCATGAACCGGTAGAACAGGAAGCTCAGATCCGCCTGATGGAAAAACTGAAAAACCATAAAGGCCACAACTCTATGTTGGTTCTCCGTCCCGCAGATGCAGAAGAAACAACAATTGCATGGAAACTGGCTATGGAGAATACTACTACTCCGACCGGTTTGATCTTCTCTCGTCAGGATATCGCTATGTTACCTGCTGGAAACGACTACTCTCAGGCTGCTAAGGGTGCTTACATCGTAGCAGGTTCTGATGAAAATCCGGATGTAATATTGGTAGCCTCGGGGTCAGAAGTATCTACGCTGGTGGCAGGAACTGAATTATTGCGCAAAGACGGCGTGAAAGTACGTATCGTATCTGCTCCTTCCGAAGGTTTGTTCCGCAGCCAGGCTCCGGGATATCAGGAAGGTGTTATCCCTGCTGACGCAAAAGTCTTCGGTCTGACAGCCGGTCTGCCTGTAAACCTGCAAGGTTTGGTAGGTGCTCACGGTAAAGTTTGGGGATTGGAATCTTTCGGTTTCTCAGCTCCTTACAAAGTACTGGATCAGAAGTTAGGTTTTACTGCTGATAACGTTTATAAGCAAGTAAAAGCAATGTTATAAAAAGCCCTGGTGCATACTGGGCGAATGATTATTCGCCCCTACAGGTTGTAACAGGCTTGTAGGGGCGAAATATTTTTCACCTGATATCCCATTATAGAGCCTCTAAATCAATCATACTACAACAGAAAATGAAAACAATTGGAATTTGTTCCGACCACGCCGGGTTTGAATTGAAACAGTACGTCAAGGGGTGGTTGGAAACTAAAGGATGGGAATACAAAGATTTCGGAACCTATACAACGGAGAGCTGCGACTATGCAGACTTTGCTCATCCTCTGGCATTGGCCGTTGAAGCCGGAGAGTGTTACCCGGGTATTGCTATCTGCGGAAGTGGTGAAGGTATCAGCATGACACTGAACAAACATCAGGGCATCCGTGCTGCGCTTTGCTGGACAGCGGAAATTGCTCATCTGGCACGCCAGCATAACGATGCCAACGTACTCGTCATGCCGGGACGCTTTATCAGCACAGAAGAAGCTGATATGATTATGAGAGAATTCTTCAGCACACAGTTTGAGGGTGGACGCCACCAGAAACGGATTGATAAAATACCGGTGAGATAATCATCCCAACTTAAAAATTACACTTGCAGGTGCGAGAACTGACACTTGCTGTTGTGTAAGGTTACGCTTGCGGATGTGTAAGACAACACTTGCAGTAGTGAAGGCTTACACACCCGCAAGTGTTTTTAGTTTATATACCTTTCAATGGCCTAAGAAGCATAAACACATCAAATTTTACACATTTTATGCCAAAAACTCTTCCCTCTAATAGAGTCACTTTCCGTACTTTTGCCCACATATCTAATAACCATTAAAAGTAAAACTGGAAACGCATGAAAAAAGTACTCGGAATTATTTCCCTGCTTCTCTCGGCCACATTGGCAACTGCCAATTCGATAGATTTCGATAAGGCTTTCAAGGAGAGTACAAAGATTGAAAAGCAAATCAAGAAAACATCTTTCCCCAAACAGACGTATCTCATTACGGACTTCGGCGCCAAGCCCGACACCCCGGATGCTCCCTGTCATGAAGCAATCAACCAGGCTATCGTAACATGTTGCCTGAATGGTGGTGGTACGGTTATAGTTCCCAAAGGTACATTCTACACAGGTCCCATCACACTGAAAAGCAACGTCAACTTTCATGTGGAAGAAGGAGCCGTATTAAAATTTTCAACCGATCAGAGCCTCTACTTTCCCGGAGTTATCACCCGTTGGGAAGGAATAGACTGCTATAATGCCCGCCCGTTGATTTACGCATACGGTGAAACAAATATCGCCATCACCGGTAAAGGGACTATCGACGGACAAGGCTCCAACGAAACCTGGTGGTCTATGTGTGGCGCTCCCCGTTATGGCTGGAAAGAGGGCATGGTGGCACAACGCAACGGAGGACGGGAACGCCTGCTGATGTACGGTGAAACCTCCACTCCTATTTATAAACGTGTAATGACACCTGAAGACGGATTACGTCCGCAACTCATCAACCTGTACTCATGCAATACAGTGCTGATAGAAGATGTAACTTTATTGAATTCCCCTTTCTGGGTTATTCACCCGCTATTCTGCGAAAGTCTCACTGTACGCGGTGTATACGTTTATAATCGCGGTCCCAATGGCGATGGCTGCGACCCCGAATCTTGCAAAAATGTATTGATAGAGAACTGTACCTTCGATACCGGAGATGACTGTATTGCCATCAAGTCCGGACGTAACCAGGACGGGCGTAAATGGGGTGTTCCCAGCGAGAACATCATTGTACGCGGTTGCTATATGAAGAAAGGACATGGAGGTGTAGTCATCGGTAGCGAAATCTCCGGCGGATACCGCAACCTGTATGTAGAAAACTGTAAGATGGATAGCCCAGACCTCGACCGTGTGATCCGCATCAAGACCAGCACCTGCCGTGGCGGACTGATTGAAAATGTATTCGTGCGTAACGTCACCGTAGGACAGTGTCGCGAAGCCGTGCTGCGCATCAACCTCCAATACGAAAACCGTGAGAACTGCAACCGTGGTTTCACTCCTACTGTCCGCAACGTTCACCTGAAAAATGTAACCTGCGAAAAAAGCAAACTTGGTGTCCTTATTATCGGTCTCGACGACGATGATCATGTGTATAATATCAGCGTTGAAGACTCCCACTTTAATAATGTTGCCAAAGATGGAAATGACATAAAAGGAGCTAAAGACGTTACGTTCAAAAATCTCTATATAAATGGAAAACTTGTAAAGTAGCAAAACCACATTTTATATCATATAAACCCGAAGTTGTGACATTCTGACAGAATTTCATTCAACTTCGGGCTTCTTATTTCCCCATTTTTCTTATTTTTCACAG
Source organism: Bacteroides intestinalis (assembly GCF_003464595.1). Lineage (GTDB taxonomy): Bacteria > Bacteroidota > Bacteroidia > Bacteroidales > Bacteroidaceae > Bacteroides > Bacteroides intestinalis_A. The sequence continues at coordinate 299,661 of NZ_QRZF01000006.1, read as the reverse complement.
AATACTTGTTCGTTGTCTCTAAATAAAAACTATCTTTGTATTCCAATAATCCGGAACTCAATACGATATGGAGCAACTGAAAACTATCAAAGAGCTTATCAATCAAGGAGATGTAGCAGAAGCTATCCGGCAGCTCGATGAATATCTGATCACCGACTCTACCGACCGGGATGAAGCTTTCTATCTCCTGGGAAATGCCTACCGTAAACAAGGTAACTGGCAACTGGCTTTGAACAACTACCAGTATGCTATCGACCTCAATCCCGACAGCCCTGCCCGTGAAGCCTATCGTATGGCAATGGATATCCTGAATTTCTTCAATAAGGATATGTACAATCAATAACATATAAAAGTAACGTAAATTATGGCAAAGATTAAAGGAGCAATCGTAGTGGACACCGAACGGTGTAAAGGCTGCAATCTATGCGTGGTAGCCTGTCCTCTGCATGTAATAGCCCTCACCAAAGAGGTGAACGTAAAAGGGTATAACTATGCCCACCAAATATTGGAAGATACCTGCAACGGCTGTGCGTCGTGCGCCCAGGTTTGCCCGGACGGATGTATCTCTGTTTTTAAAGTAAAAGTTGAATAAATCTGTAAATCAGTAGAATATGGCAGAAGAAGTTGTATTAATGAAAGGAAACGAAGCCATCGCCCACGCCGCTATCCGTTGCGGTGCTGATGGATACTTCGGTTATCCTATTACTCCGCAATCGGAAGTATTGGAAACTCTTGCCGAACTGAAACCCTGGGAAACTACCGGCATGGTAGTGCTGCAGGCAGAAAGTGAAGTGGCAGCTATTAATATGGTGTACGGCGGTGCCGGAAGTGGAAAGATGGTATTAACCTCATCGTCCAGCCCCGGTGTCAGCCTGAAACAGGAAGGTATCTCCTACCTGGCAGGTGCCGAATTACCCTGTTTGATTGTAAACGTAATGCGCGGCGGCCCCGGATTGGGAACCATCCAACCCAGTCAGGCAGACTACTTCCAGACTGTTAAGGGTGGAGGTCACGGTGACTACCGTCTGATTACTTTGGCTCCCGCTTCCGTACAGGAAATGGCTGATTTCGTTGGATTGGCCTTTGATCTTGCCTTCAAATATCGCAACCCGGCTATCATTCTTGCCGACGGTGTTATCGGTCAGATGATGGAAAAGGTTGTATTGCCTCCGCAAAAACCTCGCCGTACAGATGCAGAAGTTATTGAGCAATGCCCGTGGGCTACTACCGGTAGAGTAAACGGACGTAAGCCCAATATTATTACTTCTCTGGAATTGAAACCGGAAGAGATGGAAAAGAATAACATCCGCTTCCAGGCTAAATACAAACTGATTGAAGAAAACGAAGTACGTTTCGAAGAAATCAATTGTGAAGATGCCGATTACCTGATTATCGCCTTCGGTTCTATGGCCCGTATCGGACAAAAAGCAATGGAACTTGCACGCGAAGAAGGTATCAAAGTCGGTATATTGCGCCCCATTACCCTTTGGCCCTTCCCCACAAAAGCCATTGCAGCCTATGCTGAAAAAGTGAAAGGCATGCTGGTTACCGAATTGAATGCGGGACAGATGGTTGAAGATGTACGCCTCGCTGTAAATGGTAAAGTAAAAGTAGAACACTTCGGACGTCTCGGCGGTATCGTACCCGATCCGGAAGAGATTGTAAGTGCACTGAAAGAAAAATTAATCGAGAAATGAACCCTGATAAGATAAGAAGCGTATTGAATATACTCTTTATGATACTTGCCTTGGCAGCTATCATCGTATATTTCGTTGCAAAGGATGACTTCAAACTGTTCATCTACGTTTGTGGCGCAGCAATATTCGTTAAGCTGATGGAGTTTTTTATACGGTTCACCAACAGGTGACAAGGGAACAAGTTAACAAGATACAAGGGCCTCGTAAACTGAAGCCTTGTCAACTTAAAAAACAAAAGTTATGATAAAAGAAGATATTATCAAGCCTGAGAATCTGGTTTACAAGAAACCGACTCTGATGAACGATAATCCCATGCACTACTGTCCGGGATGCAGCCACGGTGTGGTACACAAGCTGATAGCCGAAGTAATCGAAGAAATGGGCATGGAAGACAAAGCAGTAGGTATCTCCCCCGTGGGATGTGCCGTGTTCATCTATAACTATCTGGATATTGACTGGCAGGAAGCTGCACACGGACGTGCACCCGCTCTTGCCACTGCTATCAAACGCCTGTGGCCGGACAGACTGGTATTCACTTACCAGGGAGATGGTGACTTGGCATGTATCGGTACGGCAGAAACAATCCATGCACTGAACCGTGGTGAGAACATTACTATCATCTTCATCAACAACGCCATTTATGGTATGACGGGTGGACAGATGGCTCCTACTACCCTGGTCGGCATGAAGACTTCTACCAGCCCTTACGGACGTGATGTTCATTTGCATGGTTATCCACTGAAAATGGCAGATATTGCAGCACAACTGGAAGGAACCGCTTACGTTACCCGCCAGAGTGTACAAACAGTGGGTGCTATCCGCAAAGCAAAGAAAGCCATCCGCAAAGCATTCGAGAACTCCATGGCAGGCAAAGGCTCCAATTTGGTAGAAATCGTTTCTACTTGTAACTCCGGTTGGAAACAGACACCTGCGCAATCTAACAAATGGATGGAAGAGCACATGTTCCCGTTCTATCCGCTGGGTGACTTGAAAGACAGATAAATCAGTTAACAAGGAAACGAGGGAACAAGTTAACAAGGAGGAGATACTTCCTCGTCAACTTGTCAACTGCAACCTCGTCAACTAAAAGAAAAGAACAATGAAAGAAGAAATCATTATAGCAGGCTTCGGTGGACAAGGCGTATTGTCTATGGGAAAGATTTTGGCATACTCGGGACTGATGGAAGATAAGGAAGTGAGCTGGATGCCCGCTTATGGACCGGAACAACGTGGTGGTACAGCCAACGTTACGGTGATTGTAAGCGATGAGAAAATCTCCTCTCCTATTCTGAGCAAATATGACGCTGCCATCATTCTGAACCAGCCCTCACTGGAGAAATTCGAAAGTAAGGTAAAGACGGGCGGTATCCTGATTTACGATGGATATGGTATCATCAACCCGCCGACGCGTAAGGATATCAAAGTGTATCGCATCGACGCAATGGATGCAGCCAATGAAATGAATAATGCCAAAGCATTCAACATGATCGTGCTGGGTGGATTGCTGAAACTGAAACCGATGGTTACGCTGGATAGTGTACTCAGAGGCTTGAAGAAGACTTTGCCCGAACGTCATCATCACTTGATACCGATGAATGAAGAAGCGATTAAAAAAGGAATGGAATTGATTAAAGAGGTATAATTCCATTAGCCCTTACAATAAAAGTCAGCCCTTGCAATCATTTTTTGCAAGGGCTTATTTTATACAATCAAAGGCATAAGACTCCTTACAATTAGATTCGCTTATAAGACGGTATGTTTGTAAAAATAGGCAAAAAAGGCTGAATTCCGCAAGCGAATAATTTTTTATTGTATCTTTGCGCCTAATTATGAGACGAATTCTACTAACATACATACTTCTATTCGTATTGGGATCGCTGGCAGTACAGGCACAGCAGCCATTCAATACGCTGGACAACCGTGACCGCTATGGAAACCAGGTCGACCCGTCAACGCAGCCCGACAGTCTGGATACCGGCACTGATGTTCAAAGCATTCCGCCTAAGCTTTATATGTGGCAATTAAGCGAAACTTTAGGAAACCGGACCATTGTTCCTGCAGATACGCTTGCTCTGAATTTCCAAAATACGAATCTGGTAGGTGGTATGACTGGAGAATATAACTTCCTGGGTAATCTGGGTTCACCTCGTCTCTCCCGTATTTTCTTTAATCGCCAAGACGACGAACCGACCCTCTTCATGGCACCATACTCCAGTTTCTTTGTTCGTCCCGACCAGGTATTTTTCACTAATAGTAATGTACCTTATACCAATCTGACTTACTATAAAGCCGGTAATAAGGTCAATGGTGAAGAACGGTTTAAGTCTTATTTCTCTGTCAATGTAAACAAACGGTTAGCATTCGGCTTTAATTTTGATTATCTATATGGACGTGGTTATTATGCCAATCAGTCCACTTCACATTTCAATGCCGGCTTATTCGGAAGTTACATCGGTGAACGCTATCAGATACAGGCAGTTTATAACAACTTCTTCATGAAAATGAATGAAAACGGTGGTATAGCGAATGACGGTTACATCACCCGGCCTGATACAATGGCAGAAGGTAAGAAAGAGTATAGTTCCACCACCATTCCTGTGAAAATGGAACAGACCTCAAACCGCAATAAAGATTTCTATATCTACCTTACACAACGCTACCGATTAGGTTTCAAACGAAGAGTATTGAAAGAAGAAGCCCAGAATAGCAGTGTCCAACAGCGTTTTTCCCCTACAGCACCAACTGCACCTATTGCTTCCAGTATTGCACCTGCCGACAGCTTAGCTACTGGCAGTTTAGCTACCGACAGCCTCTCGGCTAATAATCTCGCAATGGGAGATAATCTCAGCTTGGACAGCCTCAATAACAACCACGCTCTTCCGGAAGATACTAACTTTGTCGAAGAATTTGTTCCGGTCACAAGTTTCATTCATACCTTCAAGATAGAACGGGCGCGTCACAGTTACCAATCTGTATCGACACCAGACGAAAATGCTTACTACAACAAACAAGGAGTCAGTCGTGACTCTACCACAGCATTTAGCGTAAAGAATGTCTTTGGCATAGCCTTGCTGGAAGGTTTCAATCGATATGCTAAAGCCGGACTTACCGGCTATATATCCCATAAATTCAGTCGCTACGACCTGATGAATGCAGACTCTATGACAGTAGACCGTTTCACCGAACAAGAAATTTATGTGGGCGGTGAATTGGCTAAACGACAAGGTAAAACTCTACACTACTCTATAGACGGCGAAGTTGGTATTATGGACAAAGCAATGGGACAATTCCGCGTAAATGGAAATATGGATTTGAATTTCCGTCTTTGGAAAGATACGGTAAACCTGATAGTACGAGGTTTCGTAAAAAACACATTGCCCTCTTTCTATATGCGCCATTATCACTCCAACCTGCACGTTTGGGATAATGACAACATGGAGAAAGAATTCCGTACCCGCGTAGAGGGTGAACTAAACATTGACCGTTGGGGAACCAATCTTCGTGCCGGAGTAGAAAATGTGAAGAATTACACCTATCTCAACCAAAAGGCCGTACCTGAACAGAATAGCGGTAACATACAAATACTTTCGGCCACGCTGAAACAAAATTTCCGTGCAGGTATTTTCCATTTAGATAATGAAGTAACCTGGCAGAAGTCAAGTAATGAAACGGTTCTGCCTCTGCCACAATTTTCAGTATATTCTAATTTGTACCTCCTGACCAAGTTAGCTAAAAAGGTACTTACCGTGCAGTTGGGTGCTGATGTGCGATACTTTACCAAATACAATGCACCGGCTTACACGCCATCCATTCAGCAGTTCCATTTGCAACCGGAAAATGACCAGGTAGAAATCGGCGGCTATCCGATAGTGAATGTCTATGCCAACCTGCATCTGAAGCGTACACGCCTCTTCGCTATGTATTCTCACGTAAATCAGGGTATGGGTACACGTAATTCTTTCCTTGTACCACATTACCCCATTAATCCGAGTCTCCTCAGAATTGGTGTTTCGTGGAACTTCTACGATTAAAACTCTTTCCTTATGAAAATATCGAAAGCTAATATTCTGAAATATGTAGCAATGGGGATCATAGCTGCTTGTATTACTACTTTCTTTTTAAAGAAAGAGAAGAAGCATGGACACCCTCGTGATTATGCAGAAATAGCTGCTGAGAAAACTATCCGCGCTGCTACGGAGTATAATTCCATCAGCTTTTACGTAGATGGAGATACCTTATCCGGTTTTCACTATGAATTAATAGAAGCTTTTGCACGTGATCATGGCTGGAAAGCTGCTATCACTCCGGAAATGAGTTTCGATAAACGGCTCGAAGGACTGGCAGATGGAGAGTTTGATGTCATTGCTTACGGCATTCTGGCTACCAGTGAATTGAAAGATTCCTTATTACTCACGACTCCGATTGTGCTGAACAAACAAATTCTCGTACAAAGAAAAGCTACTTCCCCCACTGACTCCATATTCGTTAAAAATCAATTGGACTTGGCTGGAAAAACTTTGCACGTAGTGAAAGGATCACCATCCATCTTGCGTATCCATAATCTGGGAAACGAGATTGGAGATACCATATATATTAAGGAAATAGACAAATACGGTTCGGAGCAATTGATAGCTCTTGTAGCCCATGGTGACATTGACTATGCCGTATGTGATGAAAGCATTGCCCGTATCGTTTCAGATAGTTTTCCACAAATAGATATCAATACCGATATCAGTTTCACACAATTCTATTCCTGGGGAGTCAGCAAACAGTCGCCTGTTTTATTAGACAGTCTTAATTCATGGCTGCAAAGCTTCTGCAACAGCAAGGAATTTCAATCGATCTACCATAAATATTACCAGCCTTCCAACAGATAATAACTCTTTTATCGTATACTTCTTTATAGTTCACCAAAACTCCACATGGTAACTCCATTTACAGGCTGAGGTAAAGATCGTTACATACCGATGTAAAGGCCGTTACATGCCAAGGTAAAAGCCGTTACAATAGGCGGTAAAGGTCGTTACATCCTACGGTAAATGCTTTTACATTATGGGGTAAATTACATGTAAATGCTATTTATTGATAATCAACAAATTATATCATCGCTACAAGCTCTCCACTTCCCTCAACCACATTTCTGATGAAGCATCACTCGGCATACGCCAGTCACCACGTGGACTGATAGAAATACTACCTACCTTAGGTCCGTCCGGCAAACAAGAGCGTTTGAATTGCTGATTGAAGAAACGGCGGAAGAATACTTGCAACCACTTCTTAATGGTCTCTTCATCATACATATCCTTAAACGTACGCGCTGCAAGGAAAAATATCTTGGAAGGACGGAAGCCACAACGCAGGAAATAGTACAAGAAGAAATCATGCAATTCATACGGGCCAACCAAGTCTTCCGTAATTTGTTTGATATTCCCGTTTTCATCTGCCGGAATAAGTTCCGGACTTATCGGAGTATCGACAATATCCAGCAGTGTTGCACGAGAAGCTGCATCCATATCATTCTCAGCCACCCACTTCACCAAATGTTTGACCAATGTCTTAGGAACACTTCCATTCACACCATACATGGACATATGGTCGCCATTATAAGTTGCCCATCCCAGCGCTAATTCTGAAAGATCACCCGTACCTATCACCATTCCCCAAGTCTGGTTGGCAATATCCATTAATATCTGTGTGCGCTCGCGAGCCTGTGCATTTTCATAGACCACATCGTGTACATTGATGTCGTGATCTATATCTTTGAAATGCTGAATACAAGCTTCTTTGATGCTAACCTCACGCACGGTAATCCCCAAAGAGTTCATTAAATCCACCGCATTCGTATGCGTACGGTCAGTGGTGCCAAAACCCGGCATTGTCACACCGATAATGTCTTTGCGGGACCATCCCAATTTATCAAAGGTCTTTACACATACCAGCAGTGCCAAGGTAGAATCCAATCCACCGGAAATACCAACCACCGCACTTTTAGCGCGCGTATGCACCAGACGTTGTGCCAGACCGGAAACCTGTATCGAAAATATTTCTTCACAACGCTCATTCAATGCAGTTCCTTGCGGTACAAACGGATGCGGATCAAAACGTCGTGTCAGGTTCAGTTCTTTACTATTCACATATTCCGTAGAAACACGTACTGCTTCTTCCGGTGCACAATGTGCCCGACAGGCAACAAATGTTGTGTTTACACGCCTTTCTATACGCAAATGTTCCACATCAATCTCACCAATGACAACTTGCTCCTCAAAAGAGAAGCGTTTACTATGTTCTATTAAACTGCCATTCTCATAAATCAAACCGTTTCCGGCAAACACTACGTCAGTAGTAGATTCTCCGAAGCCACACGAACAGAATACATAACCGGCAATACAACGCGCCGATTGCTGACTAATCAGAGAGCGCAAATAATTATGCTTTCCAATTCCTTCATTATCAGCAGAAAGATTAAACAGGATCTCCGCACCTTGCAATGCAAGTGAGGAACTGGGCGGAATAGGTGCCCACAGATCTTCACAGATTTCAATGCCGAATGTCGTATCTGCCATCTCAAACAGTAAATTGGCTCCCATGGGAACCAGCTGCCCGCAAAGGCGTACACTGGTCTCACTAACATCAACAGCAGATGTAAACCAGCGTTTCTCGTAAAATTCCTTGTAATTAGGAAGATAAGTCTTAGGTACCACACCCAGCACTTTTCCTTTCTGAATTACGACGGCTGCATTCAGCAATACACCATTCATCGCTATCGGCATACCCAGTATAGCTATTATGTCCAGTTGTCGTGTATTACTTATAATATGTATCAGCCCCATTTCTGCTTCTTCAAGCAACAGTTGCTGCGCAAACAAATCGCCGCATGTATATCCTGTGACACACAGTTCCGGAAAGGCTATGATTTGCACACCTTTTCCTTCAGCTATGATTATCTCCTTTTCTATTTCTCCGGCATTGAACTTACAGTCCGCCACCTTTACACGGGGCACAGCCGCCGCTACCTTTACATATCCGTAATTCATAAGGATGTCATTTATAAAATTTGACGGCAAAAATACAGTTATTTATCCACAAACACAAAATAATCATTTCTTTCACTTCGTATATCCCGGATTATTTGTACTTTTAGCCACATTTTAAAGCACGTTATACAAAACTCATGAGGCTCCATAGTACACTCCATAAATGGCTACTTTCACTAATATTATTAGTCGGATGTCTTTCTGTTTCTGCTAAAGAAAAAGAATACGTGTTATTTCTTAGCTCCGTCAATGCCGAAGAAGCTTGGATACATGGTTTTCTGAATGAAATCCAAAAACGTTTTCCCTATAATAAAAACATAGAACTACGCAATTATTTTCTCACGGTCCCGGTATTAAAAAGTGAAGAAGAGGTCAGACAAGCTCAAGCTAATATATTACAGACATATCCTACTCCACCAAAAGCGGTCATAATTGTTGGCGACCCGGGATGGTTGGTCAGCGCACCTATTTTCGATGGTCCCTGGAAAGACATTCCTGTTATTCTTTGTTATTCCCGCAAAAGGATTCCAGCCGACCTGCAAACATTATTAAGTAAGATTCCTCTCACAGAAGAAAACAGTATTCCCATTGAGGAATTCAATAAAAACTACAATATCACTGTACTGGAACAGCCATATTACATCAAGCAAACCCTTGAACTCATCCGGCAACTTCAACCGGAAGTCAAACGAATCGCTTTCATTTCCGATGATCGCTATATCAGCGTTGTTACTCGTCAGGCAATAAAAGAGGTGATGCAAAAAGATTTTCCCAATCTGCAACTGGAGCTTTTATCCTCTGAACAAATAAGCACTGAAGAATTACTGGACACACTTACCAGCTACAAAAAAACGACCGGGGTCATCTATTATGCCTGGCTCCGACAATATGGAAGTAATAAGAATTATTATCTATCGGACCACCTTAAAAAAATACTTCCCAGTTTCCTGGAAGTTCCGGTATTCACATTAGCCGATTTAAACCTTCAAGAAAACTTATATGTAGGCGGGCATTATATCTCCATCCATGATTTCACGAACACAGTAATGTCTTTAATCGGTCGTATTTTATCAGGCGAAGCCGCCTCTTCCATTTCTTATCAAAATGGTGGAATTCCACAAACTTATCTCAATTTCGCCGATCTGAAGTGGTGTAAAATTCCCGAAAACTTATATCCGAAAGATGCGGTTTATTTCTTTCAGCCTCCTACTTTCTATCAACAATATAAAACTCATATCTGGATGACAGGCTTATTCATAGCCCTACTCATCGCTCTGTATATTTTCTACTATATCCATTCCCAAAGACATAAAAAGGAACTCATTCAAGCTAAGGAACGTGCCGAAGAATCCGACCGGTTAAAGTCTGCTTTTCTTGCCAACATGAGCCATGAGATACGTACTCCGCTCAATGCAATTGTTGGTTTTTCCAGTATTCTTGCTGAGACAACAGACACACCGGAAAATCATGAATACATCAGAATTATAGAAGATAACAATTACCTGTTATTACAACTCATAAACGACATCCTTGATTTGTCAAGAATAGAAGCCGGTTTACTGGACTTCTGCTACACCGATGTAGACGTAAACAGCTGTATCCGTAAACTTGAGGATGCCTTCCATTTCAGGATGCCGGCAAACGTGAAATGTGTAACAGAATTCGGTATGAAGAAATGCTATATCCATACTGAAAAGAACCGTCTGATGCAAGTACTTGGAAATTACTTCTCCAATGCTATCAAATACACCAATCACGGAAGCATTACCATTGGTTATTATCCTCCCAAAAACGAAAAAATCCGTTTCTATGTACGGGATACAGGTTGTGGTATTTCCTCCGATAAACAACAAACCATTTTTCAGCGTTTTGTAAAGCTGGACAACTTCAAGCAAGGCACAGGACTCGGCTTGTCTATCTGCCAGATGATAGCAGAAAAGATGAATGCCACTGTCGGAATACATTCTGAAGTGAATAAAGGTTCCGAGTTCTGGATAGAGCTCCCTTACCAACCCGTTAATTAAAAATAGAACTACTATTAACAACAAGACAACAAAAAAGATTAGAAATCTTTTGGAAAATTCAAAGAAGTCTTTATCTTTGCAAGCGAAATAAAAATGTAATTATTACAAGTTTGAATTAAGGAAATATGGAAATAGTAGTAGAACGATTGCAAGGGCATAATATCAAACCTTCGGTGCAGCGTATTGCCATCATGAAATATCTTATGGAGCACCGCACGCATCCGACGGTAGACGAGATTTATACAGCACTGTCTCCTACTATACCGACGCTTTCAAAAACAACAGTTTACAACACACTGAAAATTTTGAGCGAACAAGGAGCTGCACAGACGCTGACCATTGATGAGCGTAACACATGTTATGATGCCGATACTACTCCACACGCACATTTCCTGTGCAAACGCTGCGGGAAAGTTTATGATTTAATGTGCAACGATACTGTAAGACAAGTGGTAGATACAGATATGGATGGACACGAAGTGCAGGAAATCCACTATTATTACAAAGGAATCTGTAAACAATGTAAAGAAGACTAACGTTCTATTATAAGAACAAACGAATAACTAATTCAATTAAATCAAAAAGAAAATGAAAAAATTTAGATGTACTGTATGCGGTTACGTATATGAAGGTGATGCCGCTCCTGAGAAATGCCCGTTGTGTAAAGCTCCTGCAAGCAAGTTCGTAGAAGTTGTAGAAACTACAGAAGATGGCCCTCTTTCTTTTGCTGACGAACATGTAATCGGTGTAGCTAAAGGTTGTGATGACGAAATGATCAAAGACTTGAACAATCACTTCATGGGCGAATGTACAGAAGTTGGTATGTACTTGGCTATGAGCCGTCAGGCTGACCGCGAAGGTTACCCCGAAGTGGCTGAAGCTTTCAAACGTTATGCTTGGGAAGAAGCAGAACACGCTTCTAAATTTGCTGAACTGTTGGGCGACTGTGTATGGGATACCAAAACTAACCTCGAAAAGAGAATGAATGCCGAATCTGGTGCTTGCGAAGACAAGAAGCGTATTGCTACTCGCGCAAAAGCTTTGAATCTGGATGCTATCCATGACACTGTTCATGAAATGGCTAAAGATGAAGCTCGCCACGGTAAAGGTTTCGAAGGACTCTACAACCGTTACTTCAAGAAATAATCCTTTTTATATTTTTATGGAAAGAGGTTGCCATTTTTGGTAACCTCTTTTTTTATATTACACACTATCCCTCAAATTATCGCATGAAATGTAACACATCATTTGCCAGACGTTACATCCATGCTTTATAAGGGGCTTTTTCCCATATATATGTTTGCGAGAATATCTGTTTTCAATTACTTTTGTATCACAATTGCTAACCCCAACATTATCATGAAAACGCTATTATCCATCTTATTTCTTTTCTTCGCAACATACGGATACAGTCAATCAGAGAAATTATTCACAGTAGACCGCGAACTATCGAACAGCAATATCAATCAGATATATCAAGCTAAAGACGGAGTCATATGGATAGCTACCGATGACGGTCTAAACCGTTATGACGGTGCTAAGTTCAGCATATATAAGCACAAAGAAGGAAATGACAGTTCCTTAGTAGATAATAATGTACGGACTCTCTTTGAAGATAGCAAAGGGCACTTTTTAGTAGGCACTCAACGTGGACTACAACTCTATAATCCTGCAACAGATCTCTTTAAAGAAATACCAATCTTCTATCAAACAGGAGAAAACATGAGCGCACATATCAGTACGATATTAGAGCGCAAAAATGGAGACCTATTAATAGGAACTTCCGGACATGGTGTTTATTCATTAAAATTAGAAGGAACGGAAGCTGTCATTAAAGAAGCACAATTACCAGTTCCCAGTTTTTTCATCACATACCTATTTGAAGATCAGACAGGTAACCTGTGGGTATCTACAGAAGGCAAAGGTTTATACCGCATCGACACATTAAACCAGATATACCACTACTTCATTGGAAAAGAAAATGCTTGGAATATAGTCACTTCCATTTGTCAAGACGAAAAAGGAAATATTTATGCTAGTAATATAAACAAAGGGATGTTTATCTACAACCAGCAAGAAGACATATTTACCCCCATCATTTGTTCTACTCCTACCAATCTGCCTATCAATACAATATGTGCTACCGAACAAGGGAAAGTTTATATCGGTACCATAGGTTATGGAATTAAAGTATACGATACACACACACAGAAAATAAAAGAAAGTGAATTTAGTTTCAGTACTTTCGATTTCAGTAAAGCTGACGTACGTGCCATTACCAAAGATAAAGCAGGAAACTTATGGTTGGGCATCAATGCCAAAGGAGTGATGCTGCTTCCGGCTACAACAAATCAATTCAAGTATATGGGATATAAATCACTGACAACAAACAAGATAGGTTCAAACTGTATAAAGGCTGTATGTAAAGATAGTGAAGGCACCTTATGGCTTGGAACTGCCAATGACGGCATATACGGCATAAAAGAAGAAAGCAAATTTTCCCTACACTTTGAGCACAAGGAAAACTCCCAGTCTGTACCATCAACCATCAATTACATCCATCAAACTGCAGATGGTAGATTATGGTTAGCTTCACCCTTAGAAGGGCTGGCAGAAATGAATCCGAAAACAGGTATATGTCACTATTATAAACTGCAGGACCATAATCAAAATGAAATAAAAAACATATCGCATTTGGTATCAGACAAAAATGGAGAACGGTTATGGATAGCCGTTATGGGCGGAGGTGTCTTCTATATGGATTTAAAGACCGGAAAAATAAACAGATGTGATACTTTTGAAAGTGGAAAAGAATATCAGGAAAACTATAATGCACTTCACAATCGTTGGGTATCCTCACTGCTATGCACCAGCAATGGTAAATTATATATCGGTACATACGACGGTTTGGGATGTCTGGACATATCTACAATGAGCTTCACTTCAACTTACAAGAAAAACAGAATATTCGGAGGGAGCATAGTTTTGACCCTTTTTGAAGATGAAAAAGGAGATATCTGGGCAGGTACTACCAAAGGCCTGATCCATATAGATGGTAAAAATGGAAACTCAAAGACCTATACCACACACGACGGCTTACCCAATAATACCATTTGTGCCATACAGAGTGACAGACAACATGGATTATGGATTAGTACCAACTATGGCATCACAAACATAAATCTGGAAACGGGCAATTTTGCCAACTACTATGCAGGAAATGGACTACAAGGAAACGAATTCAGTCAAAATGCTGCCTGTAAGGGCAAAGAGGATTATCTTATTTTTGGAGGAATCAATGGCATCACTTATTTCCGTCCGGCAGAAATCACTGCAGAAGTAAAACAACCAGAAATAAAAATTGCTGATTTCTACATCCACAACAAAGCTGTAAAGAAGGGAACACAATCCGGCAAGCATGAAGTCATAGAAACAGCAGTGCAGAAAGCTAACAAATTTCATCTATGTCATAAAGACAACTCGTTCAGCATTGAATTTACAGCTATGGAATTCTATAATCCAGAGCGCATTACTTACCTTTATTCTATGAACGGAGCAAACTGGGTAGCATTAGCGCCAGGTGTCAACAGAGTCTCTTTCAGTGATCTGGCACCTGGGACTTACCATTTCAGGATGAAAGCTAAAGACTATACAGCTTACTCAGAAGAGAAAGAAATTATCATCCAGATAGATCCGGCATGGTGGGTATCAGGTTGGGCAAAATTAATATATACTCTATTAATATTGTCAGTATTTGGATTTATTGTGATGCAGGTACGCCATCGCTACCACATGCATCAAAAGATGTTGCAACACATCCATGCAGAACAGATTAATGAAGCCAAGCTGCAATTCTTCATTAATATTTCTCATGAAATTCGAACCCCAATGTCACTTATCATCAGCCCTTTACAACAGTTGATGGCAAAAGATAAAGATATAGAATGCAGAAAACTCTACGCTACTATACAACGGAATGCCGAACGCATCCTGCAATTGGTAAATCAATTAATGGATATCCGTAAGATAGATAAAGGACAGATGTCCCTCATATTTAAAAAGGCTGAAATAGTAAGCTTCACCCGCGATATATTAGAGACCTTTGAACAACAGACAAGGATAAAGAAACTTGAACTGGAGTTCCAGACTTCCACTCCTGAAATAGAAATGTGGATAGATCCTAAGAATTTTGATAAAGTCATCTTAAATCTATTGTCGAACGCTTGCAAATTCACACCTGAAAACGGAAAAGTAAAGGTCAGTCTCAACACAGGAGAGGACACCAGTCTTCCAGATAAAGCACCTCTGCACCGATATGTTGAACTTACAGTTGCAGATAGTGGTATTGGTATTGCTCCCGCGGAACGAGAACATATATTTGAGCGATTCTATCAAATACGCAATAGCCAGAACAACTCAAATGTCGGAACTGGTATTGGACTCCATCTGACACGTTCTTTAGTGGAATTGCATTATGGAAGCATTCGCGTAGAAGATAATGGAGAAGGACATGCAGGCTCCCGATTTATCATACGATTGCCATTAGGAAACGAACATCTGAAAAAAGAAGAAATGGAAGAATCAACCTCCACCAATGGTATAATAGAAACTTCCACAATAGAACCAATACTAGCAGTTTCTCCTCTACCCTATGAAAGTGAAGAAGATGAAAAAAAACGTGTTCGCAGCCGTCGCCATGTGCTCGTTGTAGAAGACGATGAAGAAATTCGTCATTATATCTGTCGTGAGTTGGGCAACGACTTTTACATGGCTGAATGCAGTAATGGAAAAGAAGCATTAGCGTTAATACTCTCACATACACCTGATCTTATAATCAGTGATGTGATGATGCCGGAAATGGATGGGCTGACACTCTGTCGTAAAATACGGCAGAATATTAACATCAACTATCTACCCATTATCCTTCTCACCGCCCGCACCCGCGAAGAAGACAACTTAGAAGGACTGGATACCGGGGCCGATGCCTATCTAATGAAACCTTTCAGCATTGAATTGTTAAGAAAAACCGTTCTAAATCTTATTCGTAACCGTGAACAATTACGTAATGCTTTCAGTGGTCGCCAGAATCAAGAGGAACAAATTTCAACTCCTGAAATAAAATCACCTAATGACCGACTTATGGAGCGCGTCATGCGCGTTATCAATGAAAATTTAAGTAACCCGGCATTAACAGTAGAGATGATCAGTACAGAAGTAGGCATCAGCCGTGTGCACCTGCATCGTAAACTCAAAGAACTCACAAATCAAACGACACAACAACTCATCCGCAACTTACGCTTGAAGCAAGCCGCCACTCTATTAGCCGAAAAGCGACATAGCATAACAGAAATTGCTACACTAACAGGATTCACGCATCCCACTTACTTCGCCACGGCATTCCGTGAAATGTTTGGTGTATCCCCATCAGAATATATGGAACAGCATATAGGGCAGGATAAAACCAAAGATGGCATCTTATGATATAAAAGATGCCAACTTTTACATCATAAGTCTATTTTATGGTTCTTGTCCGTGGGCTTTCCATCAGATTAAGCCTACCGGACATATCGCCTCCACAATCTACTATTATCTTATGTAATACTATGGCTGGGCTGAGAGGACGAATGGTCAGAATATGCACTCCGGCTTTTAAAGTTACATCAGGAAAAGTAACTTTGGATTCTATGATCCGTGCTGCTCCTGCAGGATACATTTTCGAATAGCAATTAGCCCAGGTTAAGTCTGAATTGTAGTTTACAATCTGTTCCACCCCATCATCTAAACGAATAGCATAGCTATGCCCACCTTTAATAAAAGGCAAGGTACTATCTAATATTAAACGTACACATACACCGGACAAGTCTGATTTCAACCGCATTTGGTATATTAGTGATGCGCCAGAGACTGATTCGGTATATGGCATTAGAGAAAGTCCGGAAAGTGTGCGCCCCATATCCGGTATAACAGTCCATTGTGTCCCCGGTTTCTGTACAGACCTAGCAAAGCGTTCTGCCTCCATTACAACAACTCCATTATTCTCTTCATACTCATATCCTCCCATTTTTATAGCCTTGTCCGGGAAAGCATCCACACGGATTACTTTCGGCATTATGTTTCCTCCCTTCGGTTCATCCCAAGCAGTGTAACCAATATGCGTTTGATTCATCATATGCTTCCATTTGCCACCCGCAATATTATGATTATAATCGTCACATAATTCCGCATCTCTGCGAAAGCAATATTCTGCACGGTCTGCCCAAGCATTGGCACGCAAGTCATTTTCCATAGCTAACTGCCGATTCATAGCTACAGCGTAGTACATTTCATAAAGATTCGCCATAGCCTGTACGGGAAACAATATCAGCTCTTTATAAACATCGTGCATATTTTTCGGCAACAGAGTAAACTGACGAACAGCATGTGCTTCCAATGCAAGAAATTCATCTGTTACTGCTTTAAACTCACCACTTTGTAAATTGTAAGTTTCGTGGTCTAACATCTCTGCCGTTACACGAGCACAATATTTACAGTGAAGATTTAAAATCCGTGCAGCTTCATCAGCATGTTCGTCGCCAAATTGCTGACGGCAAAATTCTCTTGTATAATCCATCAGATTACCTGCATCGAATGCATTAGGATTCCATGCCATTTTCAGAAAGAAGTCTGTAGGGAATTCATTCGGTTTCAAATCACCCACATTCAATATCCACATCTTATCCACACCGTATGTATAAGTAAGGTATAATTGTTCCCACATATGCTGAATCTGTGTCATATTCAGCCACTGATAAGCACGCGGAGCACCATGTAAATCTACATGATAGTACATTCCATAGCCACCAGGATGACGCTTGGCACCCGGTTCAGGCAGACGACGGACATCGCCCCAGTTATCATCACATAAAAGAATCATCACATCATCAGGTATTTGCATTCCCCGATCGTAATATTCCAGAACCTCACTGTAGAGAGCCCACAATTGTGGGGTCTTAGAAGCTGGTTTACCCGTGACTTCTGTTATAATACGACGTTGCTCTTTTACTATGTTTTCCAGTAACTTTGTATCCGTATCAGGCCCCATAGGTGCATCACCGTCACCACGCATAGCAATAGTTACCACTTCTTCTTTGCCTTTCATACGTTCTATGCCTTCACGAAAGAAACGATCAATGCCTTTTTTATTCGTTTGATAGTTCCAGGCTCCATACACTTTACGATTGCGAGCATATTCCTGGTGATTACGTGCCATAGGCTCATGATGAGAAGTACCGATTATGATCCCCATCTCATCAGCTAATGGACTGTTCATGGGATCATCTGCATAAAAAGCAGCACTCCACATGGCAGGCCACAAAAAATTTGCTTTTAGACGGAGAAGTAATTCATATACATGCTTATACATTTTACTATTAAATCCTCCATAACGTTCCGTAGTCCATCCACCCATACAAGGCCACTCATCATTAATAAAAATACCACGATATTGTACAACCGGCTCTCCATCGGTATATACACCTTTCTTTATATAAATCTCCTTATGCGACTCAACCGGAACATCTGCCCACCAATACCATGGAGATATACCAATCTGGCACGATAACTCATAAATACCATAAATTGTACCTCTTTTGTCACTGCCTGCAATCAGTAATACTTCGCCTTCCACCCCTTCTATCGGATTTGTTACAGTGGTAATAATAAACTTTTCATTTCTACCTTTCAACTCACGAACATCCAATTTTTTCGCCTTCACTAATTGTTTTATCAACGGCGATTTATCAAAAGAACCTATAAGGATACGTAATTTTTGCGCTCCTTCATCAACTTGCTTTTTTGCACCTATCTTCAAATAAGGACGAGTATTCGTCACTCGAAAGAAGTCCTCTTGCAAATTACGCACAGCCATTAATACCCCCTTATGCTCTTCATCAGCGCATAAAATACTGAAATTCGGTTGTTGGGTAGTGGTCAATGCCAGTGTTCCCTCTTCCTGATTAAAAGTAACAAACTTGTCCGCCGCCTTTAATATAGGCGCTAAAGCCAATCCAAGCAACAAGCCAATAATCTTAGTTTTTAATGATACTCTCATAATATAGCAAATTTAATTTGTTAGTCTATGAGACAAAGATAAAAGCCTATCCTACACCCGACAAAGAAGAGCGTTACAGATACATTCAGTGATATTACGACTTCGCAAACACAACCGTGTGTTACATCAAATAAGTTTTATGTTACACCTTCAATGATAAACGCAACATCACTTAATCTTTCTGCAATAGTAATATGACACCTGCTTTTGACACATTACATACCTTTGTTCCCAGAAAACAAAAAACATTTTTTATTAACCCATTAATTAATAGTAATAATGAAAAGCACTACTTATTATTTTAAGTTATCGACACTATTACTCCTGCTTAGCTTCATACCAATATGGGCTATTGCACAAAGTAATACCGTTAAAGGTACAGTGAAAGATACTTTCGGT
The DNA here is from genome assembly GCF_003464595.1 of Bacteroides intestinalis. Classification (GTDB taxonomy): domain Bacteria; phylum Bacteroidota; class Bacteroidia; order Bacteroidales; family Bacteroidaceae; genus Bacteroides; species Bacteroides intestinalis_A. The sequence continues at coordinate 280,418 of NZ_QRZF01000006.1, read as the reverse complement.
GAAGCCGTTATTGGCGCAAATGTAACAGAAGTGGGCACCAGCAATGGTACCATTACGGACATTGATGGTAACTTCTCACTGAACGTTTCCTCCAAGGGGCAACTTCGGGTATCTTTCATCGGTTATCAGTCACAAACCCTGGACATTGCCGGACAAAAGACCTTGAACATTACCTTAAAAGAAGATACTGAGACTTTAGACGAAGTAGTAGTAGTAGGTTACGGTACCGCAAAGAAACGTGACCTGACCGGTGCCATTACCCAAGTAAAAGCTGAAAATTTGATGGCAACAGCACCTACTAATATTCAGGAAGCTTTGCGTGGTAAAGCAGCCGGTGTCATGGTAGCAGGAGGAGGTCTTAACGATACTCCAATGATTCGTGTCCGTGGTAACCGCTCTATCTCGGCCAGCAACGAACCGCTATTCGTCATCGATGGTGTACCCGTCAATGGGGGCTCAGATATCTTAAATCCCTCAGACGTCGCATCCATTGAAGTTTTGAAGGATGCTTCGGCAACCGCTATCTACGGTGCCCGTGGTGCAAATGGTGTCATATTAGTAACGACTAAAAAGGGTGAAACAGGCAAAGTCAATGTAGAATACAATGGCTATCTAACCATCAGTAAAGTAGATGAATATCGTCGTGTGCGAAATGGAGCAGAATACCTGGAATATTTACGTGAAGCTGACCGTAATTACATTTATGATGGTGAGGGCGGTTACAGTATAGACCCTAGTTGTACCTATCCTTCTATGACCCCCAGTTGGGAATATGACCAAAAGTTAGAATATGTAGGTTCTCGTGATATTTCGGGCTACGTTTTGGAATCTGTCAAGCGTGCTTGGGAAGGTGGTTCATATAATCCTTCTATGTTACGCACCTTTGATTGGCAGGGTGCTGGTATGCGTGATGAAGCTATTTCACAGAATCATAATATCAGCATACGAGGTGGAAGTAAGGATACCAAAGTCTTTATTTCCGGTTCTTTCATGGACAATAATGGTATCACTCCCCGCTCCTATCGGAAACGTTATACCCTACGCATGAATTTGGATCAAAATTTAGGTAAATATATCAGTATGGGAGCCACCAGCAATTTTGCATACTGGGAATACTTTAATGGTACCGGAGTGGGTGGTAACTGGAATCCATTAGGCACTCCGTACTATTCTCCTGGTGGTAGCGGTGATTATGGTGTAGGAGGAGATGTAACCCAAGATGGGGACCCTGCATTGGGTCTTGTCCCCCACCCCACGGGCGAAGGTATGTTATGGAATCCCTTTTATGATTTTAGCGGAACAGAAGGTCGTACCAAAAGAAATCGCATCGACGCCACTATCTATGCCATGATAAAATTAGATAATGGTTTGTCTTACCGAGTAAACTTTGGTACCGACTATTATAGTGGACAAGAACAGATGTTTTATGCCAAAGCATCAACTTCACAAGGGTTTGGTAATGCCAAAGCTGAACAAAAAGCAACTTTTGACAGGGGTTGGACATTGGAACATATCCTTGCATACTCAAAAACATTTGGTCAGCACAGTTTAAATTTGACAGCAGTACAGTCCACACAAAAATTCACACAAGAACCTCTCACTGCCAGCGGTGTAGGTATTCCTCTTGAATCTCAACTCTACTATAATCTGGGAAGTGCCACAACACAAGGTGTCACCAGTGGTTTTACTCAATGGACCATGATGTCATGGATGGGACGTGCCATCTATGGTTTTAAAGATAACCGTTACATGCTGACAGCTTCTCTACGCTATGATGGCTCTTCACGTTTGGCAGAAGGCCACAAATGGGTCGCTTTCCCATCCGTAGCATTAGCATGGCGCATTTCTGACGAAGCATTCATTAAGGATAATCTTAGTAGTATCAGTAATCTGAAATTGCGTTTCGGTTATGGTAAGACTGGTAACTCTGCCGTCAGCCCATACGAAACGATTGGTAAAATCACCAGTAGCCGTTACACTTGGGGAAATACGGGAGTCATAGGTTATGCACCAAGTTCACTTTCAAACAAAACATTGACTTGGGAAACTACCGGACAGTACAATATCGGCTTGGATTTCGGCCTGTTCAATGGACGCATCTCCGGTAGTGTTGAGTGGTACAAACAGAACACTTATGACTTACTGATGCCACGTGCTCTTCCTGAAGTATCAGGCTTTGGAAGTATCACGGAAAATGTAGGCGAAACAGAAAACACAGGTTTCGAGTTTACACTGGAAACAGTAAATTTCCAAAATAAGAATTTCAATTGGACCACCTCACTACAGTTTGCTACGAATAAAGAGAAAATTGTAAAACTGGCCAGCGGATTACAGGAAGATATTGCTAACATGTGGTTTGTCGGTCATCCGGTAGATACCTATTATGACTATGTAAATACCAAATATGTGTGGGGATACTCCAAAGAAGATATGGAAGAAATGGCAAAATTCAATGCTAATGGACATTCTTATAAACCGGGCGACCTGCGTTTCGTAGATTTAGATGGTAATTATAAAATAGACTCTAAGGATCGCACTATTCGAGGACAAAAGATGCCTAAATGGACAGCAGGTATGGGAAATACATTCCGATACAAAGATTTCGATCTTTACATCTTCATGTATGGCATGTTCGGGCATACCATTTACTGTGATCCGGGCGTAGGACATGACGGCCGTATGAATACTCGCTATGCTAATTACTGGACACCAGAAAATACTCAAACCCAGTTTAGAAAACCAACCAAAGGAGATGCCGATCAAGCTAACAGACAAGCCTACTGGTACAACAAAGGAGACTTTGTTCGCGTTTCAGACATCACTTTGGGATACAGCCTTCCCAAAAGTATCATTAAATATTTAGGACTGGAAAGAGCACGCTTTTATGTGCAAATACAAAACCCGTTTACCTTTACAAGCTATCCTAACAATGATCCAGAAGGCTCCGTCAAAGCTGGACGAACATGGGATCGCAAGCAAGAAGAATACAGTGATCCAATTACGATGAAGAATTATATCTTCGGTATAAATTTGACCTTCTAATCCATTAAAATTCATAAATATGAAAACTCATATCAAACATACATTTATTATTGGAGCATTAGGTTTCTGCTTAGCTGCCTGCTCTGACTTCTTAGACGAAAAAGGCTATAATACAGACTATAGTTACTATGAAACAGCCGATGGCATAGAAACTCTTGTAGCATCATGTTACCAAAATGGACGCGGCATGTTTTCCACCTCCAATACGCCTTCGGGTATCATCTTCCAGGAGATTGGTACGGATATGTATACCATTGGTGGTGATGGCGGTACTGATTTTGCTCTCTACACATCTACAATGAACCCTTCTAATGAAACTTTCTCCTCTTTTTGGACGGATTGTTATAACGGTGTGGCACGTGCCAATCTGGGATTACAGTACATCGCTTCAAACAAAGATATGAAAGAAGATATAAAAAGCATACGCGAAGGTGAACTGAAATTTCTGCGTGCTTATTATTACTCCGTACTGGTAATACACTATGGCGACTGTCCGTTACTTTTGCAACCTATAGATAAACCGACCTTCAATTTTACACGTGCTCCGCAGAAAGAGATTTGGGCACAAATCATCCAAGATGCTACAGATGCCTATAACCTGTTACCGTGGGCAGATGCTGAAGGTAAAGTGACAGGTGATTACGGACGTGTCAGCAAAGGAGCTGCCGGACATTTATTAGCCAAAGCATACATGTTCCGTTATAGCCAGAAGTGGGCAGGCAGTCAATCGGATAGCCATATGAACGAAGACCGTGGTGCAGAAAGTACAGATCTGGATAAAGCAATTAAATACGCAAGTGCCGTATGTCATTTTGGTAGCGAATCCGGAAGCGGCAGTTTACATGAATTAGCCTCTGATTATTCCGACCTCTGGAGATACAATCCCAAAACCGGAGGTCCGACTCCCGATGATTATGCTGGCTCTGAGATATTGTTCAATATCCAATTCTCCACAGATCACTTTTATAACAATCAACTGGCAACAGATGTAAATACAGGAGGTAACTGGCTTCATATGATGTTTACCACCCAAGCAGAAGGTATGCCTATGACCACTGCAAACGGAAACGGCACTGAAAGTGTTAAATGGGGTACAAGTAACGGTATCGGACGTGATTTGATTACAGGTAGACCCTGGAGAAGAGCATCTCCAACTCCTTTCCTGTATGAAGACAACGGATTATATGGACCACAGTATTATTCAAGCAATAAGCATGGTAAACTGATAGACTCAAGACTTTATAAATCACACATCTGGGTATACTATTGTAATCAGGCACCTAATGTTACTTGGACAACATTTTCTAATGCAACAGGCCATTTCGACCCTGCCAGTATCGGAGAAACGGTCGGTAATCAGCGCTATGCTATCGGTGACACAGCTATCGTCTTTTCAATGGAAGATGTCGACAAACGTTTTTCTAAAGGAACCAAGTCAGAAAAATTGGCTTTTGCCCGCGCCATAGAACCATACTGGTATATTCCAATGCAATCAATCAATCGCCCAGGTCTGAATGAAAGAAGCGACCGTGATGGTATTCGTAATACTTATCCCAGTCTGATTAAATATCTGGATAGCCGGCGTACATCTGCCAACGATCAATCTGGTTACCGGGACTATTTCTGTTATCGTTTGGCGGAAACATATATCATGTTGGCCGAAGCTTTTGCCTTAAAAGGAGACTATACCAATTCTGCTGCTGCACTGAATATAGTACGTGAGCGTGCTGCATGGAAGGAAGGTGAAGAGAAAACTCCAAACTTCTACAAATATGATGGTGGTAACATAGCTAATATAAAAAAATCCACAGTAGAAGAGATGAAAGTAACAGCGGATTTCCTGAGCACAATGAACGATGATCAGAAGCTTATATTCTTCCTGGATGAATATGGTCGCGAAATGGAAGGCGAATTACACCGTTTCGAACAATTAGTACGTAACGGAGCCGATTTCTTTGTAGCAAGAATAAAAGAACGCAGTGCACTTGCTGCAGAAAACATCCAACCCTTCCATCGTTTCCGTCCGATTCCACAAAAACATATAGACCGACTGGAACCGGCAGATCCAAATCCACAGAATTACGGATATTAATCAATAGGTTCTCTATTAAATATACAGATTGTATATTATGGCCTGTAGTTTCTTGAAAGAGACTACAGGCCATTTTTATTATTCTGACAGTTTTCAGGATTCAGTCATGGGACCAATATTTCTCTACAAATTCTTCTGAAATCGTTTCCGATGATTTCATCCTCTTTCTTTTACCCTCCAGTTTCAAATCCTTAGTTTTGTCTTGCCAGCCAATCTTTGGCCACTATTGTATAACCATTAAAAATAAGATTTATGCAAAAAAAGCCACTACTTCTTCAACAAAATTTCAGGTTAAAACGACTCTGGATATTATGCCTAAGCTGCTTATGCTTTGCTCACACGGATGCACAAGTCTACAAGATTGAAATGTCTGACTACATCCTACAAGCGTCGGGTACCAACACCGAAACCTTGTATATCAAGAACAAGCAGTCAGAAAATTTAATTCAACTTGGGAAATTGAAATTTGGATGGACACCTGCCATTACAATGGAAAATACATGTACCTATGAAGTTATAGAAGTAGATGGTTTTCAAGCAATTCGTGCCAAATACATATTTCCGGCATCCGTACCTTCTTCCATCACTCTGACCGGAACATTCATTGCACGGCCCGACAGAGTAGATGTACAATATCTGATATCCGGAGTACCGACAGGATACGTCACTAATTGGGGAGGATCACAATTCCGCTTTATTCTTGCCAACAAAGCTAATACCCAAATACTGCCGGAATCTAAGTTGGGTCTATGGCAACGGGATGAGAAGGGAGGATTACCTATAGAAGTCTCCGACTCTAACTTTTACCCATTTCTCATAAAAGATAAAATGCTATGTCTGGCTTATGGACCTGAAAATACAGCCAACTCCAGCTGGAAAGACGACTGGTACAGGCATACCGTACTCATTGACAATAAAGACGGTTCATATTCCACTAAGTTCTCCGTATTGATAGCTTCTTCCGATTGGCCTGATGAAGCTATCTGTGCACAATGGAAAGGTCGCCCTTTTGCCTTAACACTCAGTACAGACCAAATTTACAATTGGTGGGATAATACTTCCGAATCATTAAGTGTACAGGCACATTTAGTCAACACATCTCAAGAAAAAAAGAATCTTATATTCAAATATTGGGTTCGGGATTATGCCGGTGATTATATTGTAAATGAAACTCAATCACTCACTCTAGAAGCCGGACAGCTTCAGGTCTACCCTATCGAATTTTCTCCCAAAACGGAACGGGAAATTTATTTTGTAGAAGCTTCCATTGAAGACGAAAACGGCAAGGAGCAAGTCTTTTCCAGAACCAATCTGAGTTTACTACCTCCTCACAATTTCACATCAACTCCTGATGAAAATATCATGGGGCTTTCAGCCTACTGGGCCATACCAGACTCTACAGAATTAAAACGTCTATTAAACAGAATGGGAGTCAGATGGGTACGTAATGGCATAACCAGCAGCTTTGAAAATACCGAAGCAATGTATCATAACAACATTGACTGGACTAAAGAATGGAGCGATGCCGAACGAGACAAACTGATACGGGAAAGTTTTCAGACAATCGTAAAAAATGGAAACAAGATATGGGAATTCGGAAATGAGCTAAATATGAGTTCACCGGAGATTGGCGGAGCCGGTGAAGGCATCGGCAAAGCATTGTTGGCAGAACCATATGTGAAATGGTTAAAAGCCATCCGTAAAATACAGACTGAAAAGCCGGAATGGCAAAAGATCAAAATCATTTCTTTCGGCATAGCAGGTACCGATGAAGTATTTTTGGAAAAACTGGTCACACTGGGAGGCTGGGAATTACTGGATGGAATAGCTCTTCATCCGGGAAGAGGAAATTTTACACCAGATTATCCTGTAACCGTTCCCTGGAACGAATTTGAGAAACCTTCCACAGGTTATCAATATTGGAATTATTATGGTTCCATTCGTCTTGCTAAAAAGTTCATCAAAGAACATGGAAATGATAAAGACCTATACCTAACAGAAATTTATGCACTCGACTACCCAAACCATTCATGGAATGACACTCCCCGTGAATCTGCAGAGAATGTGGTTCTTTCATATGCGCTTGCCGCTGCCGAAGGCATAAAAAATGTGCTTTACTATCAGCTATTCAATTCTGTATGGAACAATCAGTTAGGAGTAAGAGCAGACAACAGGGAGTATTTCTTCGGATTAATCAATCGCGACCTAAGCTTTAAACCTTCTCTGATGGCTTACTGTAATATTTCTGAAGTATTGGACGGAGCCCGCTTTAAAGGCTGGATTAAATTTGATGAGAACAACCCTTTCAGTAAAGGAATTATGTTCGATACCCCCAAAGGTCCCATGAGCATTCTTTGGGACAGAATGGAAGGTGACATTCTCCCCCGCCCTAAAGGAGAAAACTCTCCGGAACCATGGGTAAGTTCATGGAACCTGCAAACCGAACTAACTTTACCATGTACAGGAGAAAGCATTATAGTACTAAATGCTATAGGACAACAAAAATCAATCCCCGCAAAGGATAATAAAGCAACGGTCACTTTAAGCGGAGCTCCAATCATTGTATATGGCATGGATGCCTCCCAGATAAAACTCCACGGAGAAAATCCAACCGGTATAGAAAACGAAGATATCGATGCGAAAGATATACAAGTATATCCCAATCCAGTAAAAGATCAACTTTTCATTAAAGGTAACTTTCAATCAAATGTTGAACAAATACAGATTAGCATTTATAATATTACCGGCCAGAAAATCATAAGTAAATCAATCCCGACATCTGGTAACATCTTGAATTACAACTTAAATATGACAGGAACCAGTTCAGGAATTTATTATGCAGTCTTCGATATAAACAATAGTAAACGCTACACCAAAAAGATCATTAAGCAGTAATTCATATTCACTCAAAAAGGTAAGTGTTGCCAAAGCAAAATAAAAAATTGCTTTGCGCAACACTTTTTTTTATTTTTGATGTCACGTTCGTCTTACACGTTCGTCTTAGTTATGTAAATGGAACTCAAACAATTTAAAATATCCGTTCTACCCCTCCGCAATAAACTATTGAATTATGCGCGGAAGCTGACTGAAAGTCCGGACGATGCAGAAGATGCCGTACAGGAAGTCCTGCTCAAGCTATGGAATAAAAGGCTTGAACTGGAACAATACCGAAGTATCGAAGCATTCGCCATGACCATGACACATAATCTCTGTATGGACATGTGGCGTACTAAACATACAACCAACGTACCATTGGAATATGTACAAGATGCCACCCCCAGCGGAACACCGGAACGGTTGCTTGAAATAAAAGACGAAATTCGTCTGATGCATGAGATTATCAATTCGCTGCCCGACTTGCAGCGTACCATCATGCGGATGAAGGATATCGAAGAGTACGAAACAGAAGAAATTGCCGACATCACAGGTTGTAATCCGGAAGCTATCCGAAGTAACCTGTCGAGAGCACGGAAGAAAGTGAGGGAAATTTACATGCAAACCATACAAGAAAAAATAAGGAGGAAACAAGCATGAAGATAGAAGAATTAATAGATCGCTATTTCGAGGGACAGACCTCATGTGACGAAGAGCGCGAATTGCGCCGTTTCTTCACACAAGAGAATATACCGGAACCCCTACAAGTATACCGTCCCCTGTTTGCCTGCCTGGATCAGGAAGCAAAAGCATTCCTGAAAGAATGCATCCCTGCTAAAAAACTCTCTTTACGTCGACGCTTCATTTATATGACCGGGGGAATAGCTGCCGGACTATTATTACTTATCGGCATTGCAGGTATACAACGTTATCTTCATGTCACTCCGGATAACTATGTCATCATCGACGGTAAACAATACACCGATGAGAACCTCGTACGCGAACAAGCCCTTGCCGCTTTCCGCGATATGCGGACTACGGAAGATGAAGTACTTGACCTGATGTTTGAATAATAAAAATCAATAGATATGATTATGAAAAAGCTCATTCGTACCCTGCTATGCTGCCTGCTGTTTCTACTCAGCACCGGCATGTACGCCCAAAAGGGGCTACAAATAGCTTCCGTATTTCAAAAATACGGTAACGAGAAAGGGGCCACTTATGTGGAATTATCGAAGATGTTATCCAAAACATGGGACATTACCCATTACCAAAGCCTAAAGCTATCGAAAGCCGAAAAAGCATTGCCTGACATTTACCGTTGCCTGGAAGCCGATCGGGAATATGCCAAAAAGATCAAAGAGGTAGTCACAGATGGACGTATTCAATCGGGATACTATCAGCTGCCTCCGGTAAAAGACAAAACCAATCGATTCATATTGTTCCGACTCGGGAAGAAAGGCGAAGCTACGCTTATCTATATCGAAGGAGAAATAGACAGCGATGACCTTGTTACACTGATATTCAGTAAAGACTAATATTGAAAATTATAAATCACAAATAATAAATCTTATGAAACGAATACTCTTTTTATTTCTGATCATGACTTCAATGACAGTCGTGGCACAAGAAAGCATCCCGCAAGACACAACCCTCTACCTCAACGGACGGAAGGTGGTTATTAAAGAACGTGATGGTAAAATCAAAGTAAAAATGTATGAAGCGAAAGCTGAAAATGACACCATAGAGAATACTCAGGTATTTGAAGGTGTGTATCTGGACGGACGCAGCATTGAGCGAACCACTACAGTTTCCGTACCTTTCGTGAAGAAAAAGAAAGGCTACTACCGCTTTGATCCGCATTATCCTGCTATTTACTTCGGTTTCAACAAGCTGGCAAGCAGTACGTTCCAATATTCTGCCAAAGTACCACAACTTGGCTCTAAGTCTTGGGAATGGGGAATTAATCTGTTCAATACCGGCGTAGCTATTACACGAGACAATCATTGGGGATTAACTACGACTCTCGGACTTGCACGCATCGTCTACAAATTAGATGATAACTATGGTTTCGAAAAAATCGATGGCATCACTGTTTGCCGACAAGCCGACGATGTAGATTATCAAAAGAGTTGGCTGCGCTATTGGGCTTTCCGCCTACCTGTCAGCCTGGAGTGGCAAACCAAATTTGGCAGTCGCCGTGCTTTCATTGCAGCCGGTCCGGAAATAGAATGGCGCGTGGGGGTTAAATCCAGAGCTAAATATGATAATAAGAAACACACTTTGAGCGATAAACTGAACACCCATCCACTTGGAATGAACCTGTTGTTGCAAGCCGGTTACGGTTGCCTGGGATTCAATGCCCGTTTTGCACTAACTTCCTTGTTTGAAAAGAACAAAGGCCCGGAACTCTACCCGGCTTCTATAGGTATAGGTTGGTACTGGTAAATCGTCCCGTAAGATAAGAAAATCTGTCCCACGAGATAAAATAATCCGTCCCCTGAGATGAAAAAATTCATTTCAGGGGACGGATTATTTCATTTCAGGAGATGATTTTAGTTGTCTCCTGTAATCAGATTCACAATCTTGGAGAATATAAAAAACATTGTTATCTTTGTCAGTAACATTAAAAATAATCATTTCATTATGACCAAAGAAGAATTAATGAGAAAAGCGATCGAACTCTCTACGGAGAATGTCGCTAATGGTGGCGGCCCTTTTGGTGCTGTCATTGCCAAAGATGGAGAAATTATAGCTACCGGAACGAACCGCGTAACAGCCTCATGTGACCCTACGGCACATGCTGAAGTCAGTGCTATTCGTGCAGCAGCCACAAAGTTGGGTACTTTCAACCTCAGCGGATGCGAAATCTATACTTCCTGCGAACCCTGTCCCATGTGTCTCGGCGCTATCTACTGGGCACGACTGGAGAGAATGTATTACGGAAACAATAAGACTGATGCCAAAAATATAGGTTTCGACGACTCTTTCATTTATGATGAGATCGCTCTAAAGCCCGCTGACCGGAAACTTCCATCGGAAGTATTATTACACAACGAAGCCATCAAAGCTTTTGAAGCATGGGCTGATAAGGAAGATAAAATAGCCTATTAAGAACCTGTCGACAAGGAGTTAATTTCTTGTAAACAAGAAGTTGACTCCTTATAAAACACTATTATTCAAGCATTAAAACAAAAAGTCCCCGGAGCGCTGCAATCGTTTCCGGGGACTTGGGTTTAATACACAAGGTATTTGCAATGAAAGGTTATTTGCTTTATATTGTTGTTCGTTTAGAAACGCATACCTAAAGTAAATAGCACCTGACTACGAGAGTTTGTTACTTTCGTTACTGCCGGTACATCATAATTACCATTATTACCCGGTAAAGCAAATGGATAGAAATCAGCTTTCTGAGTAGAGAATTTATAGGCCAAATCAGCATAGAATGAAGAACCTCTATAACCAATACCCAACGTATAATTACTCAGTGACTTCGTATTTGCAAAGTCAGTATCCACATTCAGCGAATTAGAAGGAAGAGTCTTAACTGCATCATTCTTAAATGCAGCAGAGCTATAGTTGTAACCCAAACGAAGAGCAAATTCCGGGATTACCTTATATTCAGCGCCAATACGGAAAGTACTCACTCCTTTATTATTAATTTTTGCTTCTTCACTCTCATACTCCATTTTATCACCTTCCGGGTAATAGAAAGCCATTTTCGAATAATCCTGGTACTCATATTCGGCGCCTAAAGCCAAATTACTTCCCACTGTATAACCTATACTTAAATTATATGTCCACGGAGTACGCAATTCAAACTCGCTCTTCATATCCTTATCATTCAATTCATAATAAGTACTATAGGAGAGATGTTCCTGAAACTCTTCACCAGTTTCATTATTCACATACCAAATATTCGATTGTATAGCTGCTCTGGTAGTATAAGTCAGTTTATAAAAGGTTGGCGTATGGATGGCTAATCCAAGGCGCAAAGGAGAATCTTCCATAGGACGAAGAATAAAACCGAACTTAGCATCCCAACCTGCACCATTGATACGGTTCTCACTGCTAATACTATAGTCATCACCCTTTCCCATATCTTCGCCATAGAAATAAGACTTACGATAATTTACATCATATGCTCCGATGGTAACACCAAAATAAAAGCGATCATTAAAATTAAAAGCAATATTAAAATCATATTGGTCTACTCCACCTCTTTCTACAGACTTATAAGTAGCATAAGGACTAATACCTAAGCTATAATAAGGATTATTAGGATCGTCATCTCTATCAAACAAACGGGCATCCCAACCTAAAGCACCTAACCAACCAACACTATTGTGATTATACGGATTGATCTCATCTATTGTTAATTGATTAAGATCCACTCTTGATGGGTAACCATTATACATCTGATTCGCCTGGCTTGCCATCAAGTCTGTCTGCGACAAACCATATTGCCCTCCCATCGTCATTGTCCGATTGAATGATTTTGCTTTATGATAGTTAAATCCAAAGTTGACATAACGCAAGGTCGTTACATTCCCGAGCTTCGTAGAGAACACAAAGCCTGCATTGTCAAAATTCCAACGGTTTTTATCACTATTAAATGTATTACTTCCTAGCTTACTCTCGACTCCCATACTGGAAAAGCCAAATGAAACCATTGCATCATTACTGCGATAGATACCAATACCGGCAGGATTTGTTCCAATAGTAGAAATATCACCACCCAAAGCTCCCATCGCACCACCCATACCTACAAAGCGGGCGGTTCCGTTCAAATCTTTACTTATTATATTTGCTGCATCATATACAGTCTGTGCGCTCACACTTGTTGCTACGAGCACAGCCAAAGCTATTATCGTTGATTTCTTTTTCATACTCATTTCTTTTTTATGGTAAACACTCCATATAGTTATCTTCTTCTACTGGAACCTCCACCACCGCCACCACTTGAGCGACTGGAAGAACCTCCACCACTACTACCGGATGAATAGCTGCTCGAACGTGAGCTACTACCGGAAGAGTAACTACTGTTTGAAGAAGAACGACTACTGTTATAAGAACGAGTAGTACTACTATTGTTGTTAGAACGTCTGCTATTATCATTAGAGTAGCTTCTGGTAGGATTAGTCGAACTACCTCTATTATAAGTCGATGTAGAAGTGCTACTACGACGTGTAGTTCCTACAGAAGAAGAACGGGTAGAAGTTCCTCCACTATTACGAACACTTTCCACATTACTACTATTATATGAATTATTGCGCGTACTGCTGGGACGAGTATAAGTCGATCTCCGTGAAGAAGCAGCATCTCTTCGGGTATTCATTCCCGGACGGTCACTTCCTGAACGAGTACCTACCACCCTGCGAGTTGTACTACCTGAAGTACCGGTACTGCGTCTTACGGAAGTAGCATCCGAAGAACGACGTACGGTTTGTCCACCATTCGTTACAGAACCCCGGCGTGTAGTTCCTTGTGCAGTAGAGACACGATTTCCGTTGGAATAACGTGTTCCATCATGACGTCTATTCGTATATACGCTACCGCTATTCCAATGACCACCTCCCCAGTGTCCACCGCCACCGGGATACCAGCCACCGCCAGGATAGTAATGATGGTGATGGTGTCCCCATCCCCAGCCACCGTAGAAGCCGCCCCAACCATAGGACCAGCCACCGTAGCTGTAATAAGGCGAGTAACCTCCCCAACCATAATAAGGATAGCCACCCCATCCGTAGGAGTTATAACGCCAATCCCACCACAAACGGTTAGAGAAAGTAGGGAAAGCATAAGCATACATTCCATCAGTATATACGTTCCAGTTCCATGTATCCAGACCGTAAACGACATCCCAATAGTATGGACTACTGATACTTATTGCATAACGAGGGTTACGGAAACGTACGATACGCATAGCATATTCATAATCTTCTTCCGAACCATCGAAGCCGTTTACCCATTCCCCCTCCGGATCAGGCACAGCTTTTTCTTTAATATATAAGGTATCGTCTTCCATTACGAAGTCATTCTCACGTGAATCATAGCGACGATTATACTCGTCTACATCACGTGCATTTCCTTTACGATCCTGAACTACAACAGTAGTATTCCCCGGCGACGTATAAACCGTAGTCGGTGCATTCGACTTTACTACAATTTCTTCAGCCGGAGCAGATGTTCTCTTCTTCTCCTGCTTCTTTTCCTTCTTATCCTTAGAAGGAGTGTAGTAAAGGTCGTCATCTATGCTCTGCGCCGAAACCATCCAAGGGAGGCACAAGGCAAAAAGCGATAAAAAAACAATCTTTTTCATATGGGTGTGGTTTATAGGTTTACATTTATCTATTTTATCACGTCACAAAGATAGCGATGGGAATTACCGTGTGCAGGAGAATTTCCCCAAATGATTATAGGGATTTCCCTAAATACCCTATCTTTAAAAAAGATAAGCTGCATCTCAACATAACTTTTTCATGCAAGCATGAAAGTTCTGCATTCGATTTACATTATCTTTGCAACTAATAAACAAATATACAAAGAAACCGGTTCACTTCATCGGGACCCTCTTTGCATTTAACAATATATTGTATTCCAATGAAATATTTAGAATTTACTTTCCGCACTTCCCCCTGCACTGAAACAGTGAACGATGTGCTTGCCGCCGTTCTGGGTGATGCAGGTTTTGAGAGTTTTGTAGAACAAGAAGACGGTATTGCTGCCTACATACAAAAGGATTTGTATGATGAGACAACTGTAAAAACAGTTATAGCCGAATTCCCCCTACCGGATACAAAAATTGAATATACTTTTGCAGAAGCTGAAGACAAAGATTGGAACGAGGAATGGGAAAAGAATTTCTTCCAACCGATCGTTATTGGTGATCGTTGCGTCATTCACAGCACTTTCCATCACGATGTTCCCCAAACTGAATATGACATCGTAATCAATCCGCAAATGGCTTTTGGTACGGGCCACCACGAAACTACCAGCCTCATCATCGGTGAACTGCTGGACAGTGACCTGCAAGGAAAGTCTTTACTCGATATGGGGTGCGGTACTTCTATCCTCGCCATTCTTGCCCGCATGCGTGGTGCTGCACCTTGCACCGCTATCGATATTGATGAATGGTGTGTACGCAATTCCCTTGAAAACATAGAGCTGAACCATGTAGACAATATCGCCGTGTCACAAGGTGATGCATCTTCCCTGAAAGATTTAGGTCCGTTTGATGTGATTATTGCCAACATCAATCGTAATATTCTGCTGAATGACATGAAACAATATGTGCGTTGCATGCATCCGGGATCAGAACTGTATATGAGCGGTTTTTATGTAGACGACATTCCACTGATTCAGGCAGAGGCTGAACGTAATGGATTGCAATTTGTGCACCATCAGGAGAAAAATCGTTGGGCAGCAGTAAAGTTCAAACTTTAATTCTCCGAAAGCATACGATCCTTAACACACATTAACGATAGGTCTATAGGGAGAATATAAATTCTCCCTGTCTTTATTTGTGCAAAAACAAATTAGACTTTACTATAACTATCAAATCACAAACAAAATGGAAAAGGATCAAAAAGATATGATCGGTGAGATCATAAATGCTTTTGAGAAGTATGCGGAACATCAGGCATTTGTTATTAACGACATCGCCTATACCTATCGGCAATTATCTGAAACCGTATACAAAATATCGACCTTGATTAATGAAAGGAAAGACAAAATCATTGGCATTATAGCCGAAGACAAATTAGAAACCTATGCCTCCATACTGGCAGTATTAATCAGTGGAAAAACGTATGTCATCCTGCACCCTGCCTATCCTAAGCATAGAAACAAGAAGATAGCCGAGCTTGCCGATATTCATTTAATCTTATATACAAAAGATATTCGTATTTTGAATCTGGACACCCAGCATATAGACTTTATATGTACTTCGGAAATACAAGAAACACCTCCCTCCTCCTCTGGTAGCCATGCGGAAAAGAATGAAAACGCTTATATCATCTTCACCTCCGGCAGTACGGGAGAACCCAAAGGAGTTCCTATCTCCCGCAATAACCTGAATGCTTTCTATGATGCATACAGTCATCTGGACTGGCAGTTGGATGAAAACGACCGGATGCTGCAAATGTTTGAGCTGACCTTTGATGTATCCATCGTATCTTTCTTATACCCACTGACTATAGGAGCATGTGTATATACAGTTTCCCCGGAAGGTGTAAAGTATATCAATGTCATTGAAACCCTGGAGAAATACAACCTTACATTTGCTGCCGTAGCTCCTTCGCTACTCCAGTTACTATTGCCGTATTTTTCAGAGATACAGCTTCCTAAACTGAAGTATCTGGTTGTTACCGCAGAAGCATCGGATGTAGAATTACTGTCTGCTTTCAGAAGCTGTGCACCTAATGCCTCTTTTGTAAACTTGTACGGTCCTACAGAAGGAACAATCTATTGTACAGCTTATCAGATACCAACCACTTCGTGCAAACACCATAACGGGATGATTGCCATAGGAAAACCATTCAATGGAACCGACATTCTGATTATGGACAGCAATGAAACTACCGTATCTACAGGAGAGACCGGAGAACTCTGGATCAGTGGCAAACAAATCATGAACGGCTACTGGAATTCCCCGGAAAAGACTCAGGAATGCCTCATCAAAGGAATAGATGGAAAGATTTACTACAAAACCGGTGACCTTTGTCAGTTAGATGCCGATGGTGATATTATATACTGCGGTCGGAAAGACTCACAGATAAAGCTACAGGGATTCCGCATTGAACTAAGTGAAATAGAACACGTCGTAAAAAACTACTTCAACAATGAATGCAAAGCAGTTGTCATTCCCAAATATGGAGAAAACAACCAATGCGAACTGCATCTGGTCGTCGAAAAAGTTCATCTTGATAGACAACAGATAGAAGAACACATGAATAGCCGATTACCGTTCTACATGGTTCCCAAACATATACACTGCATGGAGCATTTTCCTCTGAACACCAGCAGTAAAACAGATAGAAAGAAAATCTTGGAATTAATATAAAACTAAACTAACATGGATACTCAGATGATTTTACCCAAACTAAGCCTGATTTTTCAGGAAATCCTAAAGAGAGATAACATCGTTCTTACCAATGAAACCACTGCACAAGACGTAGAGGGGTGGAATTCATTAACCAACATGATACTAATAAGTAGAATTGAAAAAGATTTTAATGTTCATTTTACTTTCAGGGATATTGTACGGTTTAAGAATGTAGGAGATATTTGTAATGCGATTCTGACTAAAACAAAGTAGAACATGTCATTCATATCCCTGAATTTTGTCACACTGTTTGTGTGTACTTTCCTTTTATACTACACACTCCCCACGAAATATAAAAAAGCGGTGCTCTTGTTATCGAGTTGTGTTTTTATAGGATACTATCATATAGCCTTTCTGGTGATAGCCCTCCTCATTTCACTGGCAACTTTCTTTCTCGGCAAATGGGTAGGGCAAACAAAACGTGAAAAGGATGCAAAAAGAATCTATATTTCAGGCTTATGTCTTCTGATAGTAGGCTGGTTAACATTCCGATACGCCAACCTACTGCCCGGCGTACACTTACTATTTCCTTTAGGTATTTCCTTTTATACCTTCCAGGCTCTTTCGTATCTGACTGAAATCTATTGGAAAGAAGAAGAGCCGGAAGAGAACCTTACCGACTTCATGATATATATGCTCTTCTTCATGAAATTCCTGTCAGGTCCTATAGAGAGAGCAAGAGATATGCTTCCCCAATTGAAGTCAGGGAAACCGGTAGCCTACCAATCCATTGTCTATGGAATGAAACTGATAGTAGTGGGATTGGTAAAAAAGCTGATACTTGCCGACTATATTTCTCCCCATATAGATGGAATTTTCAATTCTGTGCATGCAGCATCCGGCGTCCAGTTACTCATGGCATGCCTTTTATATCCGATAGAATTGTATGGTGACTTTTCTGGTTACACGGATATTGCTCTTGGAGGTGCCTGTATGTTGGGATTTAAACTCAGCCCTAACTTTAACCGACCCTTCATAGCACAAACTACTGCCGAATTCTGGAGAAGATGGCACATGTCCCTTTCATTCTGGGTTAGAGATTACTTATACCTTCCCCTGTCTTCCGGCATGCGTCGTTGGGGGCAGTGGGGTGTATTCCTGAGCCTGAGCCTTACATTTGCCGGACTGGGTGCCTGGCATGGTGCAGGTTGGAACTTTATCATCTACGGACTCATCCAGGGGCTTCTCATTTTTTATGAAATGAAAACCGCTATCTTCCACAACAAATTGAAGATTTGGTTAGGTAATCCATTGTTTAGCGCCTTATCTATTATCCGTACTTATCTTCTTTTTGCCTTTTCCCTGATTTTCTTCCGCCTGGATTCGGTTACCGATGCGTTTTATTATATCAGACACATTTCGTTCAGCACCCATGCCAGTTGGAAAGAGATGAGCATCGGGATGTCAGATCATAACTGCATCGTCGCAGGCAGTGCCCTTGTACTGATTCTAACCTACGAATTTTTCATGTCTAAACGAGATCTTCTGGAAGCATTGGCAAAACAGCCTGCACTTATCAGATGGAGCATCTATTATTTGCTGGCTATTATGTTCTTTACATTGGGACAGTTCAATTCCGACAGTTTTATCTATCTGCAATTTTAATATAAATAAAGACAGCATAATGAAGAAAAAGAATGAACGAAGCGCAGCCATGCGTTTCATCCTAAAATTATTTATATTCCTGATACCTTTTATCAGTCTGTTGGCGGTCTATTTTCTGAATGACCCTTTTATGGTCTTAAAACATTACGACCGCTATGACAACTCTCCTGTTATGTTGAACGAAAGCTATATCGGTTGGCAAATGTACATGAACAACCGGGACTCCATTGCTTTTGACTCCTTCATTATGGGAAATTCCTGTACGATGGCCTATCCATGCCGCGAGTGGGAAAAATATCTGAATGGAGGCAGGGCAATACGCCTGTTTGGTAATGCCGAGAGCATAGCTGCCATTTGCAAAAAATTACAAGCTTTGGAAGAAAACGGCGCAGAAATTAAAAACCTGCTTCTGATTCTGGATAAAGAGTCGTTAGGAAAAGACCAGCTTTTAAACGGCCATAATTATGTACTGCCTCCTGCTCTGTCAGGAATCAGTAACTTTAGTTTCCAGGAAAAATTCTGCCAGGCCTTTTTCTTTCCCAATTTCTTGCTTCCCTATCTCGATTATAAAATATTCCATCAATACCGCCCCTATATGAAAGGAGTGATCAATCCTTATGGTGTCGTCAAAGACCCTGTGACCAATGACGCCATCAATCCCCGGGAGGAAATGATCCAACGTGAAGGAGAAGCATATTGGGAAAGTCATAAAAAAGAATTCCAGAAAACAAGGGATCCCAATTATAGAAATGGAAAATACCGGAAAGGTGAACCGTTTCTTTGGCAAGCACAAATCGGATTATTAGAGGAAATAAGTCAAATATGCCGGAGACATAACACTTCTGTCAAGATTATTATCAGTCCTGATTACAGTCAGATAAGCATAAATCCTGCAGACGTGGAGATCTTAAAAAGATTTTTCGGTGATACCAACGTATTTGATTTCAGTGGCATTAATGAATACACGAACGATATTCATAACTACTACGAAAGAGGACATTACAGACCGATACTCGGAACACGTTTATTGCAAAAAATATATTGTAAACAAGAGCAGATTGAAAACATATAAAAAGAGAGAACTTTCAACTAAATTATTTTTGTAAAGTAAGAGCCTGCAATTGTTCCAATGAGCCATTAAACACGTTCAAGTCAACTTCTTCCTTAATGCCCGGAACATTGCCTACATCAGTATGTTGCCAGAAGTGCCAAGGACCCTCATACTTGACGGAATCTACGTAATAATGAGCAATCCAGTAGGGATACGTATTGAATACCGAATCATTAAGATAGCGGCTTTTAAATTTATAGGAAGTATAAAGAATAGGTTTCACGCCATAATGTGACTCTACACGGTCGAGCCAGGTTTTAACGGCAATCTTCAGATCATGAGGCGTACTTTTACCAATAGTTTCGACATCAAGTACGGGGGGCAGGTCGCCGGGAATCAGCTGAACCGTACGGATAAAGAAATCAGCTTGCTTATGCGGATCTGTTTTGGGAGAAAAGAAATGGTAAGCCCCACGGATAAAACCATAACGATGTGCCTGATCAAAATTGAACGGGAAAGTGTCATCAGCATGGTCACCACCCTCAGTGGCTTTCATAAAGACAAAATGGATAGGAAATTTGGTTGTTTTATTAGATGTCAGTTGTACCCAATCTATACTGCCTTGATAATGGGAGATATCAATGCCATGCACTTCATAGTCACAGGGCATACAGACACCATATCCTTTCTGACCATAACAAGGCTTCCAGCGATAAGCATACGGGCGAATGAAAAACCAATAAAACCCGGCAGAAAACACAGCAATAATCCCAACAGCAAGTATAGTACGCAACCATGTGGGCATGATACGTTCTTTGCTCTTTTTCTTACCGCGGCGTGCAGCAGGTGCAGCAGAACGGGAAGTTGGTTTTCGACGAGGTGTAGAATTAGTTTTAGTTGCCATGCATTAGTTAAAATAGAACGCAAATCACACAAATTACGCAAATAGATTATTCAAATTTGTGTAATTCATGTAATTTGCGTTCTTCTTATTCACTTTTCGTTAGCTTGCTGATTTATTTAGCTTGCTCTAACTGCAAAGTCTTTGTCGGCTGGTCACAAACTTCTGTAGGTCCGAAGTACTGAATCGGTCCGGGATATACATAGTCTGTAGTGATAGCCCACTGGTCGCGCTGAGCAGCAAATGCTTTGAATGGAGCACCATCCAGTTTCACCAGAGCTTTCTGGATAACCGGTTTCATTTCACCGTGACGGCGTTCCATGTTCATCATCATCGTGATGGGCACACCACCTGCAATCCATTGGTCAGCAGGAGCTGTAGTGTTGCGTACAGAAGACATATAACCTGTCTTACCATTAGCAATCAGAGAAGCAGCTGTATAACCCAGTGAGTAGCAATAGTCAGCATCGTAGTTAGACGGAGCAGCACAACGGCCTTCATAACCGAAGAAGTGATGTTGAGAAGCGAACTTACCAACAAATTTACCTTCTTCTTTCCATGCAGCGAGCTTAGTAGCTACCATTTCCGACAACAGTTTTTCTGTTTCAATCAGAGATACCTGTACGTTTCCGTGCGGGTCGCGATCCAGCGTCAGCTGACGTGCAACACCTTCGGGCAGGCTGGCATAGATAGCAGCATTTTCCGGAGACAGTTTACGAATGATATAATCACGTTGGTGAGATTTCTTAATCTGAGAGAATTCTTCAGCATTTTCAGCGAGGAAGTCGTTCAACTCAGCGATCAGACGTTTCATAGCCGGGATGAACTCGATCAGACCTTCAGGAATCAAAACCGTACCGAAGTTGTTGCCTTGAGCAGCACGGTTGGCTACTACCTGTGCAATGTAAGTTACTACATCGTCCAAGGACATATCTTTTGCTTCAACTTCTTCTGATACGATACAAACGTTAGGCTGTACCTGCAAAGCACATTCCAATGCAATGTGAGAAGCAGAACGTCCCATCAACTTGATGAAGTGCCAGTATTTACGAGCAGAGTTACAGTCGCGTTGAATGTTACCGATAACTTCAGAGTAAACCTTACAAGCAGTGTCGAAACCAAAAGAAGTTTCAATCATTTCGTTCTTCAAGTCACCGTCGATAGTCTTCGGACAACCGATTACCTGTACGCCGCACTTCTTAGCTGCATAATATTCAGCCAATACGCAGGCATTCGTGTTTGAGTCGTCACCACCGATGATAACCAATGCCTTAATATCAAGTTGCTTCAGGATTTCCAGACCTTTTTCAAACTGGTCTTCTTTCTCCAATTTGGTACGACCGGAACCGATGATATCGAAACCACCTGTGTTACGGTATTCGTCAATGATGTCTGAAGTCAGTTCCATATAGTTATGGTCTACCAGACCGCCGGGGCCAAGGATGAAACCATATAACTTACTGTCTTTATTCAAATTCTTGATACCGTCGAAAATACCGGAAATCACATTGTGACCGCCGGGAGCCTGACCACCGGAAAGGATAACACCCACATTCATAGCGGGGAAGTTAACCACTTCGTCAGTAGCCTCAAACTTGATCAAAGGCATTCCGTACGTATTAGGGAACAATTTTTGGATAGCTTCCTGATCGGCTACAGATTGAGTAGCTGCTCCAGCTACCGCCTTAACGGCACCCTTCAGCGCTTTCGGAAGTTTGGGCTGATAAGCAGCCCTTGCAATTTGCAATGCACTTTTTGTCATTTTATCTAATTATTTAAAGGTGTTAGTAAAGTTTCGTTCAAAAGCGTCGCAAATTTCGTGTTTTTTTCTGAATTATGAAAGGAAGCGCACATCAAAAAAAATATGAAATGTTGGTTTATACCGTGGAAAGTACTTATCTTTACCGGAAATATTTCAATTTATTCACTTAAAACGTAAAGATTATGGCAAGTAGAAGAGAACTTAAGAAAAACGTCAATTATATCGCAGGTGAACTGTTCATGGAGTGTTTGGTAAACAGCTTATACGTACCCGGAACCGATAAAGCAAAAGCTGACGAATTGATGGGTAAAATCCTGAGTATGCAAGATGAATTTATCAGCCGTATCAGCCATACCGAGCCGGGAAATGTAAAAGGTTTCTACAAGAAATTCCGCGAAGACTTTAATAAAGAAGTAGACGCAATTATTGACGCTATCGGTAATCTGAAGTAAGCACCGGGAATGAAAAAAGCAATATACAGCTTTATCTACTATCGCATTTTGGGATGGAAGACAAATGTAACGGTGCCGGATTATGATAAATGTGTGATCACTGCAGCACCTCATACATCTAATTGGGATTTATTTATCGGCAAACTATTTTACGGAGCTATCGGGCGGAAAACCTACTTCATGATGAAAAAAGAATGGTTCTTTTTTCCACTGGGACTAATATTCAAAGCCGTGGGGGGCATACCGGTGGATCGGGGACGCAAAACATCATTGGTAGACCAGATGACGGCAAAGTTTGCAAACAGCAAGAAGTTCCAGCTTGCGATTACACCGGAAGGAACCCGTAAAGCAAATCCTAATTGGAAGAAAGGATTTTATTTTATTGCATTGAAAGCGCAAGTGCCTATTGTTATGATAGGTATCGATTACAGAACCAAAACGATTTCTGCTACAAAGGCGATTATGCCGTCGGGAGATATCGAAAAGGATATGCGCGAGGTAAAGCTCTATTATAAAGATTTCAAAGGAAAGAACCCGAAAAACTTTGCTTTAGGAAACATTTAAGTTTCAACTGCAGGATTACGCAAATTATACGGATATGACCCGAACCATATCAAGTCCGTGTTTGCTCCGTATCTATAACTACGGACTTGGTATGGACTTGGTACGGCCTTGACACGAACTTGGTAGGGGGAAGAATTTTCTTCCTTCAATGGATAGGATTAAAACTGATTTTTATAGTATGCGCGTAACTCTATTACAGACAAATATTATTTGGGAAGATAAACAAGAAAATCTCCGCTTGCTCCGGGAAAAGCTGATAAAGCTCCGTGGAGAAGCGGAGATTGTTGTCTTGCCCGAAACTTTCTCTACCGGTTTCAGCATGGACAGCCAGAGGTTGGCTGAACCGATATCTGGTGAAACAATCTCAACCCTGCGTCAATGGGCGGCAGAATTCCAATTGGCTATTACGGGCAGTTACATAGCTTGTGATGAAAGCAGCACCTCTCTCCAAGCCCTCCCCTGCTACAACCGTGCTTTTTTCCTGACTCCTGAAGGAGAAGCTTATTACTACGATAAACGACACCTTTTTCGCATGGGCCAGGAAACGGAGCATTTTACAGCAGGTAGCCAACGCCCTGTTATCTCCTATCGGGGGTGGAATATACTGCTGTTGGTCTGCTACGACCTTCGCTTCCCGATATGGAGCCGAAATGTAAATAATGAATACGACCTTCTGATATACGTTGCCAACTGGCCTGTTCCCCGCCGCCGGGTGTGGGATATTCTGTTGCAAGCCCGTGCACTCGAAAATATCAGTTATGTTTGCGGCGTCAATCGCATTGGTACGGATGGAAATCAAATGCCATATAGTGGCGGCAGTGTCATTTATTCGCCAAAGGGCGATTTGCTTGCCAGCGTGCCCGACTATGAAGAAGGAACCGCCACCGCAACTCTCGACCTCTCTGTACTGAGAGAATTCAGACAAAAATTTCCCGCATGGAAAGATGCGGACGCTTTTTCTATTAACAATTGACAATTGGCTATTCAGAACTATTTAGATTATGGAACGAATGAAAGCTAAACATCGTATAGCTGACAAGCTATTCTTTCTGTTACTGACTATCGCAGTTTTTTCCTCTTGCACAAACAGCAAAAAGGATATTGTTCCTTCTGCCGAGTATGCACCTTTTGTGAATGCATATACGGGAGGAGTCATCTCGCAAACTTCGAATATACGCATAGAACTGGCACAAGATCAGCCTATGGTAGATTTGAACAATGAGCTGAAAGAAAATCCATTCAGTTTCTCCCCATCTCTGAAGGGTAAAGCATATTGGGTCAGCAACAATACGATTGAATTCGTTCCTGAGCCAGGAACTTTAAAGCCGGGAGAATTCTATGAAGGTACGTTCCAATTAGGTCGGTTTGTAGAAGTGGACAGTCGCCTGAAAGAATTCAAATTCTCTTTCAGAGTACAGGAACCTAATTTCACACTGTATATTGAACCGCTAACAACCATCGACGTAGATAGCCATGGCGACCTGGTGACGCTGAAAGGTGAAGTACGTTTCAGTGATGCCACTTCCAAAGAAGCAGTTGAGAAAATGCTCTCTGCCAAAGGTGGAAACGGCCAAAGCTATCCGGTCAGTATCACTCCAACAGATCATCCGACACGCTATCAGTTTGAAATAGCCGGTGTTATTCGCGAAGCGGAAGACTATCAGTTGGAAATCACCGCCAATGGCAGTCCTGCAGGAATCGACCGCAAACTGACAGAAAACATTCTGATCCCTGCCAAGAATGATTTCCGTTTCCTCTCTGCCAAACGCATTGACGAACCGGAAAATGGAATTGAAATAGTATTCTCCGATCCTGTTTCTACCACACAAGACCTAAACGGATTGATTGAAATCCCCGAAGTATCATCTTCTATATTTCAAGTGGAGAATAATAAAGTATGCATCTACTTTGAAGCCAACCAACTGAGCAAACTGACTTTGAAGATACACGAAGGAGTGAAAAACAGCCGGGATAAATCGCTCGGCACATCACATTCCATCGCATTCAGCGAACTGAATCTGAAACCACAAGTGAGCATGTCTACATCAGCCGCTATCCTGCCCGACTCCAAAAGTTTGATCATCCCGTTCCGGGCAGTCAATCTCTATGCGGTAGATTTAAGCGTAATCCGTATTTTTGAAAACAATGTACTGATGTTCATGCAGACCAATACGCTCTCATCCGCCAGTGAGCTGCGCCGTTCCGGACGATTGGTTTACCAGAACACATTGTGGCTGAGTAAGGACAGCACAAAAGACGTGCACCGATGGGAAGACTATTCAATAGATCTTGCCGGACTGATCCGGCAAGAACCGGGTGCTATCTACCGTGTCATACTTTCTTTCCGGCAGGAATACTCAGCCTATCCTTGCAACGGAACAGAAAAACAAGAGATGAGTTTTGCAGACAATGCTGCTTCAGAGGGATTGACGAAAGTCAGCGGAAGTAGTACTTTCGAAGAAAATGAAGCAGAATGGGATACTCCGGAAACTTATTTCTACTATAATGGTAACATTAAGATGGATTGGAGTCAGTATAACTGGCGGGAACGCAATAATCCTTGCCATGCTTCCTACTATATGGATTCTGACCGGGCAGCATCGTGCAACGTATTTGCCTCCAATATAGGAATGATTGTAAAACGGAATTCACTGAACAAACTGTGGATTGCCGTAAGCAACATCTTGGATACCAAACCGATGGAGAAAGCAAAAGTAACTGTTTACAACTTCCAGTTGCAAGCCATCGGAACCGCTGAGACCAATAGTAAAGGATTTACAGAAATCATTCCGAAAGGTGTTCCTTTCATTGTGGTGGCCGAAATAGAGAAGCAGAAAGCTTACGTTCGTGTGGTAGATGGCGAAGAACAATCTGTCAGCCGGTTCGATGTAGGCGGAAAAGATATTCAGAAAGGATTGAAGGGGTTCGTCTATGGCGAAAGAGGGGTATGGCGACCGGGAGATACACTGCATGTAAGCTTTATTATGGAAGACCGTGAAAAAAGGATTCCGGATAAACACCCTGTAGCATTGGAATTGTATAATCCGAGAGGACAATTCTATACCAAAATGATCTCTACGCAAGGTGTAAACGGTTTCTACACGTTTGACCTGCCGACACGCCCCGAAGACCCGACGGGATTATGGAACGCTTACGTCAAAGTAGGCGGAACCGCCTTCCACAAAAGTCTTCGCATAGAAACAGTGAAGCCAAACCGCCTGAAAATAAATCTGAAACTGCCGGAGAAAGTAATCCAGGCTTCTACCAAAGAAATGCCGGTAATGCTTACTTCCACTTGGTTGACAGGCGCCACCGCTTCACGGCTGAAAACCAAGGTGGAAATGTCCCTGTCAAAAGTAAATACGCAATTCAAGAACTACGGGCAATACATATTCAATAATCCGGCTACCGAATTTACAACTGTGAAGAACGATGTATTCGACGGGACACTGGATGCGGAAGGAAAAGCTAACTTTATGTTGAAACTTCCGGCTGCCACCAATGCCCCGGGAATGCTGAATGCAACCTTAACCAGCCGTGTATTCGAACCGGGAGGAGACGCCAGTATTTACACGCAAAGCATTCCGTTCTCTCCATTCTCTTCTTACGTAGGGATTAATCTGAACCAACCGAAAGGAAAATACATCGAGACAGACCAGGATCATGTATTCGACATTGTCACCGTAAATGCAGAAGGACAATTAGTGAACCGATCCAATCTGGAATATAAGATTTACCGTATCTCCTGGAGCTGGTGGTGGGAGAACCGGGACGAATCATTCGGAACTTATGTCAACAGTAGTTCCATCACTCCCGTAGCCAGTGGCAATATACAGACTACAGGCGGAAAGGCAACTTTTAAATTCCGGATAAATTATCCGGACTGGGGACGTTACCTGATTTATGTGAAAGATAAGGAAAGTGGGCATGCCACCGGTGGAACTGTTTATATAGACTGGCCGGATTGGCGCGGACGTTCAAGCAAGACGGACCCCAGCGGCATTAAAATGCTCGCTTTCTCTCTGGATAAAGACTCGTATGAAATAGGTGAAACGGCAACAGCCATCATTCCTGCCGCTGCGGGAGGACGTGCATTAGTAGCCCTGGAAAACGGTTCAACTGTTCTGCAACGTGAATGGATTGAAGTTTCCAATAACGGAGACACAAAGTATTCTTTCAAAGTGACTCCGGAAATGGCACCGAACGTTTACCTGCACATCAGCCTGTTGCAACCTCATGCACAGACAGTGAACGATTTGCCGATACGTATGTACGGTGTGGTTCCGGTATTGGTGACTAATAAACAAACTATATTGCAACCGCAAATTAAAATGCCGGAAGTGTTGCGGCCGGAAACGGACTTCACCGTTACCGTCAGCGAAAAGAACGGCAAGCAGATGACATACACACTGGCCATTGTAGACGACGGATTACTCGACCTGACTAATTTCAAGACTCCCGATCCGTGGAATGAATTCTATGCCCGCGAAGCATTGGGCATCCGCACCTGGGATATGTATGATGATGTACTCGGAGCATCTGCCGGACGCTACAGTTCATTGTTCAGTACGGGTGGTGACGAAACACTGAAACCGGCCGATGCAAAAGCGAACCGCTTCAAGCCGGTAGTGAAATTTATCGGTCCGTTCTATCTGGATAAAGGAAAACAGAAGACGCACACGCTGAAACTACCGATGTACGTAGGTTCTGTACGTACGATGGTGGTAGCGGGGCAAGACGGAGCTTATGGAAAAGCGGAAAAGACTTCTTTCGTACGGACACCATTGATGTTGTTGTCCACACTACCCCGTGTTCTGAGCACACAAGAAGAGATTACTGTCCCGGTAAATGTCTTTGCCATGGAGAAGGAAGTGAAGAATGTATCAGTATCCATCCAGGCTTCAGGTGGAGGTGTGCAGGTAATCGATCCCAATAAACAATCCATTACTTTCAGTCAACCGGGTGACCAACTCGTTTACTTTAAGATAAAGACCGGAAGTAAAACAGGAAAAGCAACGATACATATCACTGCCAGCGGTGGCAGTCAGCAAGCGAAAGAGACCATTGAAATCGAAGTCCGGAACCCGAATCCGGCAGTGACCTTCCGCAACAGCCAATGGGTGGAGAAAGGAGAAAGTGTAACACTTCCTTATTCATTGAATGGTGCCTCTCCGGCAAATAGCCGTATGCTGCTGGAAGTCTCACGTATTCCTTCGGTAGATATCAGCCGCAGGTTCGACTACCTGTATAATTATCAGCATCATTGCACGGAACAGCTGACTTCCAAAGCTCTGCCGTTATTGTTCGTCAGCCAGTTTAAAGCTGTGGATGAGGAAGAAGCTCAAAAGATTAAAGCTAACGTACAGGAAGCGATACGGCAGCTCTATGCACGCCAGCTTCCGAATGGCGGTTTTGTTTACTGGCCGGGGAATGCCAGTGCTGATGAGTGGATTACTTCTTATGCGGGCATGTTCCTTGTATTGGCGCAGGAGAAAGGCTACGCTGTCAACTCGAATGTGCTGAATAAGTGGAAACGCTTCCAACGTACTGCTGCCCAGAACTGGCGGATGCCGGATCAGGATGACAGTTGGAGTTACTGGCAAACGGGAGTGCAACAAGCATACAGATTGTACACACTGGCATTAGCCGGTGCACCTGAGCAGGGTGCCATGAACCGGATGAAAGAACAAGCTAACCTGCCTCTGCAAGCCAAATGGAGACTGGCAGCCGCTTATGCCCTGACAGGTAAGATGAAACCGGCTGAAGAATTGGTATTTAAGGCAGAAACCACCGTTCCCCCTTATTCCTCACAGAACTACATCTATGGTTCGTATGATCGTGACGAAGCTATGATATTGGAAACCTTACTCCTGATGAATCGCGACCAGGCGGCATTACAACAGGCGAAGAAGGTATCCAAGAATCTGGCCGAAGAGAATTGGTTCAGTACACAGTCCACTGCTTTCTCATTGATGGCGATGGGACGTCTGGCTGAAAAGCTTTCAGGTACTCTGGACTTCACCTGGACCTGGAACGGAAAGCAGCAACCCGTAGTAAAATCAGCCAAGGCTGTATTTGCAAAGGAACTGTCCACTTCACCGGCTTCGGGTAATATTATAGTAAAGAATGAAGGTAAAGGTGCATTAAGTGTGGACCTCATTACACGCACGCAATTACTTAATGACACGTTACCCGCAATATCCAATAACCTCCGCCTGGACGTAAAATATACGGATATGAATGGAGCGACGATATCCATAGATGATATCAAGCAGGGAACAGACTTTATGGCAGTCATCACCGTAGGTAATATCAGTGGAACCACCGCTTACAGTAATCTGGCATTAACACATATCCTGCCATCAGGTTGGGAGATTTACAATGACCGGTTGATGACTCCGGAAGCGACACCTACCCGTGAGTATACCTACCAGGATATTCGTGACGACCGCGTATTGACTTACTTCGACTTGCGTCGCAGCGAACTGAAAAAGTTCACCATAAGACTGCAAGCTACGTATGCAGGTAATTTCATTCTGCCGGCTATCCAGTGCGAAGCCATGTATGACGGTTCGGCACAGGCACGAACCAAGGCGGGAAGAACGACTGTCAGCCGTTAAGTTCGTTTCATGGGAGCTAAGATTATAAAGTACTTCAAACAACTGTCTATCACCAGAAAAGTAATACTCATACTTATTACAATTCTGGTGATAGCCTATATCTTTTGCCTTCCCCGGCAACTTTTCCATGTGCCCTACTCCACCGTTGTCACTGACCGGAACGGTGAATTACTGGGCGCACGCATTGCATCCGACGGTCAATGGCGCTTTCCGCCCCGGACCACTACTCCGGAGAAAATAAAGCAATGTCTCATCACTTTCGAAGACAGGCACTTCTATCACCATTGGGGGGTCAATCCTGTCTCCATTGGCAGAGCCGCCTACCAAAACTTAAAGAATAAGCGCATTGTAAGTGGAGGAAGTACCCTCACCATGCAAACGATCCGTCTGGCAAGAAACGAATCGCGTACTTTTGGAGAAAAATTCATAGAAATGATCCTGGCCACCCGACTTGAATTTGGTGCTTCAAAAGAAAAAATCCTGTCCATGTACGTTTCACACGCTCCTTTCGGAGGAAATGTAGTAGGACTCGATGCCGCCGCCTGGCGATATTTCGGACACTCGTCCGAAGAACTTTCCTGGGCGGAAGCAGCTATGCTGGCGGTACTTCCAAATGCACCCGCCATGATTCACCTTTCCAAATCACGACAATCATTGCTCAATAAGAGAAACCGTCTGCTGAAACAATTGTATGGACGAAAGATTATAGATAGTTCCACTTACGAACTGGCTATCAGCGAACCACTACCCGATGAGCCTCATCCTCTCCCTCAAATAGCCCCTCACCTGGTCAGTCGCTTCTATCAGGAACGGAATGGGAAATATTCCGTGTCAACCATCGACAGAGGTATTCAAACCCAGATAGAGAACGCAGCCGAGCGTTGGAGTAATGAATTTAACCGGAGTGATATACGCAACCTGGCTATTCTGGTAATTGATATCCGGACCAACCAGGTGGTAGCTTATTGCGGCAATGTAAACTTCGAACGGAAACAAAGCGGTAACCAGGTAGATGTAATTCAGGCACCCAGAAGCACGGGAAGTATTCTGAAACCATTTCTATATTATGCCATGTTGCAGGAAGGCAGCCTGCTGCCTCATACATTACTGCCTGATATACCAATTAATATTAATGGCTTTACACCTCAAAACTTCAGTTTGCAGTTCGAAGGTGCTGTTCCGGCTTCAGAAGCACTTGCCCGTTCACTAAACATTCCGGCAGTAACGATGCTGCAAAAATATGGTGTTCCCAAGTTTCACACTTTCCTGAGGCAAATAGGTTTGAAGACAATCAACCGTCCCGCCTCCCATTATGGTTTATCACTTATCTTAGGCGGAGCGGAAGCCACCCTATGGGATGTAACCAATACATACGCACATATGGGACGGAGTTTATTGCAACTTCCACAAACGGAATGTAGTTTACTGCTTTCAGATTCTGAAGGTTCAGAAAATTCCGAGGCAGTCACTTCTGCAAAGACAACGGATATTTTTCAACCGGGAGCCGTATGGCAAACATTCAATGCTCTAACCGAAGTGAACCGTCCCGAAGAAATAGACTGGAAATCCATCCCTTCCATGCATCCCATCGCATGGAAGACCGGAACGAGTCATGGATTCCGCGATGCCTGGGCTGTAGGCGTCACTCCTCACTATGCCGTAGGTGTATGGGTGGGTAATGCTACCGGAGAAGGCAAGCCCGGTCTTGTAGGAGCACGGACAGCCGGTCCGGTTCTGTTTGATGTATTCAGCCTGCTTCCTCCTACACAATGGTTCAAACGTCCGGAAAATGTCTTTGTTAAGGCTGAAGTATGCCGGAAATCCGGGCACCTGAAAGGCCGATTTTGCGAAGAAACAGATACTTTATTGATTCTTCCCGCCGGATTAAAGACGGAAGCTTGCCCTTATCATCACCTCATCACTCTCTCAGCCGATGAAACTCACCGTATCTATGAGAATTGTGCCAATCTGGAGCCTACCATCCAGAAATCCTGGTTCACTTTGCCGCCCGTCTGGGAATGGTATTACAAACAGCATCATCCGGAATACAGTCCGCTTCCTCCCTTTAAGCCTGGTTGCGGAGAAGATGCCCTCCAACCGATGCAGTTCATCTATCCGCCCATGAATGCACGGATTGTATTACCCAAACAGATGGATGGAAGCCCAGGATATATGACTGCCGAACTGGCCCATGGTAATCCCGCTACCACCATCTTTTGGCATCTTGATAACACTTATCTGACGCAGACGCAGGATTTCCATAAGATTTCTTTGCAACCCACACCCGGAAAACACTCGCTGACAGCGGTAGATAGTGCAGGAAATACAGTAACTACTACATTTTATATTCATTAGGATTACCTGTTACTAAAAGACAGGTACGCGGACGAACAGGTGATGTATTTGTACAAAAAGATTCCATTTTAGTCTTTTTAATGAAAATACCTAAAAGAAGTGAGTACATAGTTACCAAAAAGTGCCTACATTTGTATCCCGAAACAGTGTCAGAAAAAAACACCTTGTTCCGAAAAACAGCCCCAACACTATTAAATGAGTGAACTTTGTTTTTCGTATATTTGTTAAATCATAGAAGCGACAAGCTTTAATCAATTTATTAATACCAATTTAGTTATGAAAACCAATCTTAGTTCTCAAATCACTCTCAACAGAGTCTCCCCCAGGTATTACAGGCCTGAGAATGCATTTGAAAGGTCGGTATTGACCCGACTGGAAAAAATCCCGGCTGACATCTACGAATCAGCAGAGGAAGGTGCAAACCACGTTGCCTGCGAAATAGCTCAACTGATTCGCGATAAACAAAAGGCCGGACGTTTTTGCGTATTGGCATTGCCGGGCGGTAATTCTCCCCGTAATGTATATTCAGCCCTTATCCGGATGCATAAAGAAGAAGGTCTGAGTTTCCGCAATGTTATCATATTCAACCTTTACGAATATTATCCGCTTACAGCAGATGCCATCAACAGTAATCTGAATGCCCTGAAAGAAATGTTCCTCGATCATGTAGACATCGACAAGCAGAATATTTTTAGCCCGGACGGTACTATTCCTAAAGACACGATCTTCGAATATTGCCGCTTGTACGAGCAGCGCATCGAAAGCTTTGGTGGACTGGATGCTGTATTACTCGGTATCGGCCGTGTAGGTAACATCGGTTTCAACGAACCGGGTTCCCGCCTGAACTCCACCACTCGCTTGATTTTGCTGGATAATGACTCACGCAACGAGGCATCCAAAATGTTCGGAAGCATTGAAAGCACACCGATCAGCTCTATCACAATGGGTGTATCCACCATTCTGGCTGCCAAGAAAATCTTCTTGATGGCATGGGGTGATGATAAGGCTAAAATGGTAAAAGAGTGTGTAGAAGGTGCAGTAACAGATACTATTCCGGCATCTTACCTGCAAACGCACAACAATGCTCATGTAGTTATTGACCTTTCTGCTGCCGGCAACTTGACGCGTATCCACCGTCCGTGGTTGGTGACTTCATGTGAATGGAACGATAAACTGATCCGTAGTGCTATCGTATGGCTGTGCCAGTTAACAGGAAAACCTATCCTGAAACTTACCAATAAGGATTATAATGAAAACGGTTTAAGTGAATTGTTGGCATTATTCGGTTCTGCATATAATGTAAATATCAAGATATTCAACGATCTGCAACATACTATTACCGGATGGCCGGGTGGCAAACCAAATGCAGACGACACTTATCGCCCCGAACGTGCAAAACCATATCCGAAACGTATCGTTGTATTCTCTCCGCATCCCGATGACGACGTTATCTCCATGGGAGGTACCATCCGTCGTCTGGTAGAGCAAAAGCATGATGTACACGTGGCTTACGAAACCTCCGGTAACATTGCCGTAGGCGACGAAGAAGTAATCCGTTTCCTGCACTTTATCAACGGTTTCAATCAAATCTTCAATAACAGCGAAGACAAAGTGATTACCGATAAGTATGCAGAAATCCGTAAGTTCCTGAAAGAGAAAAAAGACGGTGACATCGATACACGCGATATTCTTACCATTAAAGGTTTGATACGTCGTGGTGAAGCACGCACCGCCTGTACATACAATAACATCCCACTGGATCATTGTCATTTCCTTGATCTGCCGTTCTATGAAACCGGTCGTATTCAGAAAGGTCCGTTGACTGAAGCTGATGTGGAAATCGTACGTAACCTGTTGCGTGAAGTGAAACCTCACCAGATATTCGTTGCCGGCGACCTTGCCGACCCACATGGTACACACCGTGTCTGTACCGATGCTGTATTTGCAGCTATCGACCTAGAAAAAGAAGAAGGTGCAAAATGGCTGAAAGACTGCCGCATCTGGATGTATCGTGGTGCATGGGCTGAATGGGAAATTGAGAACATTGAAATGGCAGTGCCTATCAGTCCTGAAGAACTCCGTGCCAAACGTAACTCTATCCTGAAACACCAGTCTCAGATGGAAAGTGCACCGTTCCTGGGCAACGACGAACGTCTGTTCTGGCAACGCAGCGAAGACCGCAACCGTGGTACTGCTGCATTGTATGACAGCCTTGGTCTGGCATCTTACGAAGCAATGGAGGCATTCGTGGAATATATTCCGTTGTAAATGTTTGCTAAATAGAAATAAGAAGAGTGGGAAGCCAAGGTTTTCCACTCTTTTTTTACGTACTTTTGTGGAGGGACTTCACTGCAAAAAGGCACAGAGTCTCACAGAGCTTATCCGTTATGAGAATATGAGAAAAAGAATATTATTAGCCATTTGTTGCTGCGCTTTCGCCCTTAATGGAAAACTGGCAGCCCAAGATACCGAAGCGAACGTACAAGATCGTCTTCAATCCTTCTTTCGGGAATATACTACCACCACAGTAAATATCGGTACTTGCAAACTGGATAGTTTCCGCATAAATCATCAGAAAAAAAGATTAACGGTTTATGCAGATGATAAATTCTCCTATCAACCGTTTCGCCAGGAAACGGTAGATGCCATATACCGGTACCTGAAACAAGTACTTCCGGGCCCCGTAAACTATTATGATATAACTGTGATAACGGACGGACAACCCATCGAAGACCTGATTCCTAATCTTTACCGAAAAGGTAAGAAAGATAAATCCCGTTTGTACAGTGGATTAGAGTATAAAGGCGAGCCGTGGGTAACGCGCGTTTCGCGTCCTTATGAAATCAGCCGGGGATTGGAAGGTAAACATATCGCTTTATGGCAAAGTCATGGGAAGTACTTCATCAACAAAACCGGAAAATGGGGATGGCAACGCCCTCGCCTGTTCTGTACAACAGAAGATCAATTCACCCAATCCTTTATTCTTCCCTACGTCATCCCAATGTTGGAAAATGCCGGTGCCAACGTGTTTACTCCCCGCGAACGGGATACCCAGAAACAGGAAGTCATTGTGGATAATGATACTCCACAAAGTTCCCTTTATCTGGATATGAAAAGCCGCAAAGCCAAGTGGGAACAAACAGGACTTCCCGGTTTCGCCCAGCGTAAATCAGTCTATCGGGATGGTGAAAACCCATTTATTAGCGGTACGGCACGATTTGCTCGTACCGAGAAGAAAAAAAACAAAGCTTTTGCTGAGTGGATACCCGATATTCCTGAAACAGGAGAATACGCTGTATACGTCTCTTATCAGACCTTGCCTAATAGTGTAAGTGGTGCCAAATACATTGTGTTTCATAATGGTGGAACTACAGAATTCAAGGTAAACCAACAGATAGGTGGCGGTACATGGGTCTACCTCGGAACCTTTACTTTTGATAAAGGAAAGAATGATTATGGCATGGTAGTACTCAGTAATGAAAGTAAGCAGAAAGGAGTGGTCTGCGCCGATGCTGTACGTTTCGGTGGAGGTATGGGTAATATTGAACGTGGTGGAGTAACCAGTGGGATGCCGCGTTATCTGGAAGGTGCCCGTTATTCTGCACAATGGGCAGGTATGCCTTATCCGGTCTATGGTGGACGGGAAGGCAAGGATGACATGTCCGACGACATCAACGTACGCTCCCGTATGATCAATTATCTGTCCGGTGGTTCCATATTCAATCCCAAAGAAAAAGGGTTAGGGATACCCTTTGAAGTTTCTATGGCATT
This sequence comes from Bacteroides intestinalis, assembly GCF_003464595.1. GTDB lineage: Bacteria > Bacteroidota > Bacteroidia > Bacteroidales > Bacteroidaceae > Bacteroides > Bacteroides intestinalis_A. Next base: position 244,223 of record NZ_QRZF01000006.1, on the reverse strand, counting down.
GCACAGTGACGCCGGTGCCAATAAGGAAGATAAAATCATAGGATCACTCGGCATATACACTACTGATTTCAATGGCGGGCAACTTGGAGCAGGCACCAGCCGTTATGCTTCCCGTGATTTATCCGACATCCTGCTCACCCAACTTCAGCGCGATATCCGTTCCAATTATGCCATAGACTGGACACGCCGCAGCTTATGGGACCGTAATTACAGTGAAACCCGCCTTCCGGCAGTGCCTTCTACTATCATCGAACTGCTTTCACATCAGAATTTTGCCGATATGTGCCTCGGTCACGACCCCAACTTTAAGTTCACCGTAGGACGTTCCATTTATAAAGCTATTCTGCAATACCTTTGCAATCAGCATGGCAAAGATTATGTAGTGCAACCACTTCCCGTAAGCAACTTTTCCATCCGCTTCGGCGATAAAAAGAATACATTGGAACTCTCCTGGAAGGGTGAGGAGGATCAACTGGAACCTACAGCCAAACCACGTGAATACATTGTTTATACCCGCATCGGACGCGGAGGATTTGATAATGGCGTACGTGTCAGCAGCCCTTCTTATACAGCCAAAATAGAACCGGGTATTGTCTACTCTTTTAAAGTAACCGCAGCCAATCGGGGTGGAGAAAGTTTTCCGTCCGAGATTCTTGCTGCTTATAAAGCCAAGAAGGAAAAAGGACGTATCCTGATTGTCAACGGCTTCGACCGTATCAGTGGACCGGCAGTCATCGATACCCCTATTGAAGCCGGATTTGATTTAACAAAAGATCCGGGCGTACCTTATCTATATGACATTTCACTTTGCGGCGCTCAAACCGAATTCTCCCGCAAGCAAACGGGAAAGGAATTGGGACGCAGCAGTGACGAGTGGGAAGGATTAAAAATTGCCGGAAATACCTTCGACTACTCCTTCATACACGGAAAAGCAATACAGGCAGCCGGTAATTATAGTTTTGTATCATGCAATGATGAGGCTGTAGAAAACGGGCGCGTCCCATTGGAGGTTTATAATATTGTGGATTACATTCTTGGACTGGAGAAAGAAGATCATCAAAGTAACCCGGCTCGTAACACATATTACAAAACCTTTTCTTCCCCTATGCAACGCGCATTGACATCATACTGTCAATCCGGTGGTAATCTGCTGATTAGTGGTTCCTACATCGGCAGCGATATGAATAACTCGCAAGGCGACCGGGAGTTTACACAGAATCTTTTGAAATACGCCTACGGACAGTCTATCACTGACAGCTATTCAGGAAATATCAGTGGGCTGGGACGTACATTCAGTATCCCCCGCCTACCCAATGAATATGCTTATCCCGTAACTGCTCCGGAATGTATTCTTCCTACAGGTGGTGCTTTCCCCGTACTCACGTATAATTCCGGCAATCAAAGTGCTGCCATTGCTTATCAGGGCAATTACCGCACCTTCGTCATGGGATTTCCTTTTGAAAGTATCGAGAAGGAAACGGATCGTAATGCTATCATGGCCTCTATTCTGCAATTCCTCACCACAGATTCACGCAAATAAAAATAAAAAAGGAAGAATAATCAATGAAAGTATGCATAATCTGTGGTGAAAAACTTATCTTTGCTCTCAGAGTATAAACCTTTAAAACATAAAAAAACTATGTACACTATACAAGCAAACCCCAGCGGTACCCGCAGTTTAGAAATATCCGAAGAGAATCTGGCTACTATTGAGAAATACGGACTTTTCCGTCATCTTATTGACAGTAACGGTATTGTAGACGAGTCTGTTCTGGAGAAACTGAGACTGAATATCCGCTCCCTCATCGCATCACAAGAGGAGGACAGCAAAGATCTGCTCGACCTCTGCATCGACGTGATATACCACAACAACATGAAAGCCTTCGGATTACAACAGTTGATCAAACTCTATCTGGAATGGCTTTCCAAGCAAGAACCCATAGAAGAGGAGTCATGAAATGAAAACAATCGACACCTGTGGTCAAAAACTTTACAGTCCTCTCATCCCGGCAGTCAAAGCTATGTGCGAAACCGCGCCGGGTGAGAAGTTGGAAATTATAATGAATAACGCTGAGGCTTTCCAGGATTTGAAGGAATACCTCGCGGAACAGAGCATTGGTTTCCGAGAAATATACGACGGAGAACGGATGATCTTGCAGTTCAAGATGTAATAGTTGATCCGCCACTTTTTTCACAAAAGAGATTTCAATGCCCCTATACAAATACAGACGGGATACATTGCAGTGATGTTTCCCGTCTTTTTTATTCGACTGTACTTCAAGCTAATACATCAGAAACATGAAAACACTCTATTTTTTCCTTCCACTCCTGATAATAATTGTAGCCACCCCATTAAGCGCACAAGATATTCCCGAATGGCATCTTGTCAAGATGGACAAATTAGGATTTATAGCTTCTTTTTATCAGACTCCTACAGCAAGTACGCTGACTGAAGGAGAATCTACGTGTTATAGCTTTGAAAATATTATAAACGAAAAAGATCATCCTAATAAATTATATCAAATCACTGTGTGGGAATCCTCTAATCCGGCTGACAGCACTTATGCCGAATACAAAGAAGAAGAACTGACAACTCTTAAACTTCATAGTCAAGGATTGCGACTCATAGAAAAAGATATCATGCAAGGAAGAATGATTCCATTCAATTGCTATGTACTGCAAAGTAAGACCGGAGAATACACTCATTTTTACATAGGATCGGGTAAGAACAAAGTTTATACACTAGAAGTTACATGCAAAAAAGATGAAAAATATAATGCTGATTTGATACAGTTCATACGCAGTTTCCAGATAACTCTTTATAATAATCAGATCGAAAGCATCAGTACCGACAGTCTAAGCTATACCATGAACTTTCCCTTCACCCCTAAGATTCAAAAAATAGATTCTCCGGAAGCTGGAATCAAATATCATGTAGTAGTTTCCGGCGAAGCCCCAAAGAAACCCGAAACAGGATATATGGGAGAACTGGAAGTAATCTCTCAGGTTAGTGTATCTCCGATAGAGGTATATGAAATATCTGAAATATGCTACAATACAGACCAACTGCCAGAAGAAATATCTGCCGAACAAAAAGAGTATTTCTGGAGAGAATTGATGCACATGATTATCAATGCCACTTCCCAAGGTAAACTACTCAAAAAGGAAGAAATGAAATCTGGAAATCCCGAAGGCATAGCTTTTACTTACACTGGAATAAACGGGATTAATTACCGTACATTTCTTTGCCGGGCATTTTATATCAAACGCAAATTATATATTCTTCAGGTTCTACTTCGATACAGGGACGAAGCTAATCACCCGGATGTTATCAATTTTTTGGACTCCTTCCGCATAAAGTAAATATTAGGCTCTATCATTATTCCTGCATAAGCAAAGGCACTTCAAACCAGAATGTAGACCCTTTGTTTACCTCAGATTCCAAACCCGCCTTGCCTCCCAGACTACGAATGATAGTTTGCGAAAGCGTCAGCCCTAAACCTGTTCCCGGCACTTCCCGATCCAACTTCTTAAAGCTGGTAAATATTTCTTGTTGCTCTTCTTCCGGTATCCCAATCCCGGTGTCGGACACATAAAAATGAACGGTATCCGTTTCCTTCATGTGGCAACCAAAGCGTATTTCACCAGATTTGGTAAACTTAATCGCATTATGAATCAGATTTGCCATTACCTGAATGATGCGCTGATGTTCAGAATACATGATAATAGGTTGCAAGGATGCTTCACAGATCAAATCAACTGAAGGGTTATTGAACAGTTTCACTTGAAACATGCCTTCCAGTTCTCTCAACAAGTCATTGGCATCAAACTCCGAATACTCGAAACTCAAAGTCCCGGCCTCTATCTGCGAAAGATCAAAGATATCATTTATCAAACGCAGCAAACGCTCATTGTTCTCTGAAATAATATCCATATACAGTTTCTTCTCCTCTTCATCGGAAGCAGTAGCTATTAATCCGGAAAAGCCAACAATCGCATTCAGTGGTGTACGGACTTCATGACTTATATTCGCAATAAAAGTAGATTTCAACCTCTCTGCAGATATCGAGTTCTTTCTCTCTATGTTCAGCAACCTCTGAACATTCTGCAGTTCCGTTACATCATAAACCGTCAATACCATATGCTCTTCTCCTTCAATAACAACATAAGCGCCCGATACTGAAACATCACAGGGGATCACTTTGTCTTCTTCTTCATTCAGAAGATTCATAGAAGCATTTACTTTTTTGAAACTCTCTTTCTTCTGAAAAGCTCTTCCAATAGCTGCGCGGATACCACAAAGTTTACACTGCTGGTGCATGCCACACTCACCGGCTTCGGCAGCATTCCGGCAATGCAACAAGTCACCGACCCTTTTCATCACACCAGTCTCAGGAACAGGAAGCTTATTCAAGGAGTAGTAATTAGTGTCGCAAACAATAAAATCTTTATCAATCAGTAAAAAATAGGCATTAATATTTTGTAAAACCAAAGTTGCCCGGTCAAGTTTGCTTTGTAGCGTGTCTTTTGAACCTGATTCTTCATACGGAGATGTTTCCATAATTGATTGATTTATATTTTGATTTGTGCCATTAGCGTACAAAAATATAAAATATCTGGATAAACCAGACGATTCTTTGGCATTTTTATTTGTGCCCATCCCATGCTTTGCCAAGTTACCAGTGAAAGCTAAGGCGCTTTTCCGTAAGGACTAAAGACTAAGACAACGAAAGTTTATTCGTCCCCTTATAAGGAACATTGCGTCCCCTTATGGAGGGACGCAATGTTCCTTATAAGGGGACGAAATGTTCCCCATGGTGGAACGCATTAACATTCGCAGGCAAAGGTACTAAGTTCTTCTATGATCTATACTACCCTAAGAAGCTATATCCCTTACAGACCTATTAAAAAGCAAAATCGGAGATATGAAAGATACGACAAGCATAGATTATGAATGCAAAAATTGCACATTTTCTGGCTGAACCTCATTTTATGCGTATCTTTGCAGCATGAAAGAATATCGACTGACTGATTGGTTGCCCACAACCAAAAAAGAAGTAGAATTGCGTGGATGGAACGAACTGGACGTTATTTTGTTCAGCGGAGATGCTTATGTGGACCATCCTTCTTTCGGGGCTGCCGTCGTGGGACGCATCCTCGAAGCGGAAGGCTTGCGTATAGCGATTGTGCCTCAACCCAATTGGCGAGACGATTTACGTGACTTTAAAAAATTGGGACGTCCCCGCCTATTCTTCGGTATCAGTGCCGGCTGCATGGACTCTATGGTCAATAAATATACGGCAAACAAGCGTCTTCGTAGTGATGATGCCTATACACCGGATGCCCGTCCGGACATGCGACCGGAATATCCGTCCATCGTTTATACCCAAATCCTGAAGAAACTCTATCCCGACATTCCAGTTGTTTTGGGAGGCATTGAGGCAAGTATGCGCCGATTGACGCACTACGATTACTGGCAGGATAAAGTACGCAAAAGCATCCTCGTAGATAGTGGAGCCGACTTACTGATCTATGGGATGGGAGAAAAGCCACTTGTGGAACTGGCAAAAAGAATGCAGCAGCAGGCTGATACCGGCTTGCCCCTGCAACGTGATATCCCACAAATAGCCTATCTTTGCAAGACAGCGGAATTTGTGCCGGAAGAAGGAGATATCCGCCTTTACTCTCACGAAGAGTGCCTGAAAGATAAGAAAAAACAAGCTGCCAACTTCCGCCATATTGAAGAAGAAAGCAATAAATATGCGGCCTCACGCATCACACAGGAAGTGGATGACCTGACCATCGTTGTCAATCCGCCTTATCCTCCGCTGACGGAAGCAGAACTTGACCACTCCTTCGACTTACCCTATACCCGGTTGCCTCATCCCAAATACAAAGGCAAACGTATTCCGGCTTATGACATGATCAAGTTTTCCGTTAATATCCACCGCGGCTGTTTCGGTGGCTGTGCTTTCTGTACCATCTCGGCGCATCAGGGAAAATTCATTGTCAGCCGTAGTAAAGAAAGCATCTTGAAAGAGGTGAAAGCATTAATGGAGCTCCCTGACTTTAAGGGATACCTGAGCGACCTTGGAGGCCCTTCGGCCAACATGTACCACATGAGGGGAAATGATGAAGCTCTTTGTAAGAAGTGCAAGCGCCCGTCATGCATTCATCCCAAAGTATGCCCGAATCTGAACAGTAGTCATCGCCCATTACTTGATATTTACCATGCTGTGGATGCACTGCCCGGCATCAAAAAGTCATTTATCGGAAGTGGTGTACGCTATGACTTATTATTGCACCGGAGCAAAGATCCGGAAACCAATAAAAGCACTGCTGAATATACCCGTGAGTTGATAGCCCGACACGTCAGTGGACGTCTGAAAGTAGCTCCGGAGCATACCAGCGAACGAGTGTTGAGCATCATGCGCAAACCTTCATTCAGTCAGTTCCAGGAATTCAAAAAGATATTCGACCGCATCAACCGCGAAGAAGGATTGCGGCAACAGCTTATCCCCTACTTTATCTCCAGCCATCCCGGCTGCCGAGAAGAAGATATGGCAGAACTGGCCGTCATTACCAAACGTCTTGACTTCCAACTGGAACAGGTACAAGACTTTACCCCTACCCCAATGACTGTGGCCACCGAAGCATGGTACACCGGCTTCCACCCTTATACTCTGGAACCTGTATTTAGTGCCAAAACTCCACGGGAAAAGTTGGCCCAACGTCAGTTCTTCTTCTGGTATAAGCCGGAAGAGCGAAAGAATATTATCAATGAACTAAGGCGAATAGGACGACAAGATTTGATTGACAAACTATATGTAAAACGATAAATACGAATCAGGCATGAAAAAATTAATCATTTTCCTTATTGTATCCTTGAGTTGCACAAACTCACTCTTGCAAGCACAAGATCGTTTACCGCAAGACTTCAGTGTATCATTCGGTGGCGGACTGACCCTGCCGTATGTAGATGGAAATCGTAATGACTTCTTTAACAAGAATGGAAATCGTGCAGGATATAACCTGACGACGGAAGGGCGCTATTACTTCATGCCAAACTTCGCTTTGGGACTTCAGTATGATTACCTGAGAATTGCTCATTCTCCGGATAAAATGCATTTACATTACATACATCCCAACATCACCTACCGTTACTTATGGAGCAATGGCAATCAAGGTGCTTTCCTATCATTCGGTATCGGTTATATGAACTACGAGGAGCGTACATACCAGAGAAACACCAAGAAAGGATTTCTTTTCAATAGAGGATATTGCGGCCTGTCAATCGGCATGGGTTACGAATTCTATATTTCTAAAAAAATATCCGGAGTATTTCGTGCCGACATTCTGACGGCCGACTGGTTTGCCAATCCTGATGCCCGACTTTACAATCCGGATGATTATGATGACGGAATAGATCACAGCTGGTTTAAGAACAATATTACGTTCTTCAATATAGGTTTTGCCATACAGTTCGGACGATAACAGAATTTTCCGCCAATCCATAAGAAAATATCCCCTTCCACATCCATAAAGTTCTATTAATAGAGAAACGTATGGGTATGGAAGGGGGATTCTGTTACTTAATCAGTTTGTATAATTCGCTGCCAGCCAACAAGAAAGCACCTACACCATATACATCAGTAGCATCACGTCCTGCAGCCTTGGGAGCAGCCCCTACAGGTTGTATATATCCCAACTTACCGTCTGTATGTACGGCTTTGACCAGTGACTTCCAGCCTTTTTCAAGCACAGGCTTATAAGTACGTTTTGCCAGGTATTCATTTCTGAGTCCCCACGCAATTCCATAGCACATAAAAGCAGAACAACTATTTTCAGGCATATCGTAAGAATCCGGATCCAGCAAGCTTGTGCGCCAGTCACCGCCCTCGCATTGGGTTTTACGTACGGCCTCAGCCATTTTCACAAACAGTTGAATATAGTAGTTACGCGAGTCACAATCTATTGGGAGATTATCTATAATCAAAGGAAGTCCGGCAAATACCCAACCGTTACCACGTCCCCAAAATTGTTTGGCTCCGTTCTTCTCACGCATAGGAATTCGCTTATTGTCCCTATAAAAAAGTGAATATTCTTCATCATACAATGAATCTACACATTCTTTATATTCACTATTCATATAATTCAAATAAACATCATCTCCCGTCATTGTATACAGAGCCGCATATACCGGCGGTGCCATGAACAATGCATCCGCCCAAGACCAGCGTTCCAAAGTTCCCACTGCATCCGTTTTCAACAAAGGGGCTTTCGAAGGATGAGTTGCCACATAATATGCCCGCTCCATCACCGGCTGCAACATCCGTTTATCTCCCAGTTTGCGATACATTTCAATAAATGCCTGTCCCACACAGATATCGTCTGCATGATAAACACGATCCCACATATTCCAATTGTATTTCTCACCAATTTCACGTACAAAGTCATAACATGTCTCATTACCGGAGACCTTCCCCCATTCGGTCATCCCCCGGTATAATGCACCGTTTGTCCAATCCAAGGGATGATGTTTCACCTCTTTTTGATGATTGATCTGCCATTTGGCTACTGCATCGCAGACTTTCATAATATCAGCTTTCTTCATGTCAGCTGAAAACTGCTGAGCATATAAGCTACAACCTACTGAAAACAAAAACAGAACTAAAATTTTCTTCATGGTTTTAAATAATTTATTATTCAACTTCGAGCGCCGGTACATTCTGATCGGCTCCCGGATATCCTAAATTCTGATTAATACGACCTCTGGAATTAGAAGCAATCGCATTCTCCGGTACAGGCCATAATATATGATAAGGCTTAATAGTATAAATATTGATGCCATTATGATTGATCTTTTCACGGAAGAAGTTATTATATCTCATCATTCGGTCATAGTAATAATTCTTCTCTGAAATATCGCTAAGTGAATACCCATTCAATCCCTTTTCTGCCATGATAAAAGCCACACGAGTCAATTCCGTCTTTCGAGGTTCTTCAAAAAACAATTCTCTAGCACGCTCATCCAGTATATATTCAATGGTTACTTGCTGAGAGTTTGTTAACTCTGCTGCATTAGCACGCATCCGGATTTTATTAATATCATTCATGGCTGCATCCATATTTCCTTTCCAATAATAAGCTTCAGCTCTCAGTAAATAAGTCTCAGCCAAACGGAATACATACCAATCCGTATATCCTCCCTGAGGAGTATCAGGTTTATTATCTTCAGGTACAAAAGTCTTGTAATGCATCATCGGACTCCAAGCATAAATAGTATCTACACAATACTTTTTTTGTAAAGGTTGACCATAATATTTAGATGCCGGATTATTATAGACCATATCCTCCATATTCAACCAATTAGGAGCTGTATGGCGATAATCGTCTTTGGAATCCCAAACTTCATAATTAAAATAATTAGTCGTTCTGATTCTACCGATACCACGTCCCACTTGCCCTATTTGAGGCTGTCCTGCCGCTTTATCCATTGTGCCACGTTTACCATCCGGATCATTGTTGGTATTTGCATTCCACCAGCAAGGAACAAGATCTCTCATCCGATAAGACCCGGTAGAAGTCCCCCCTTCTGTCAATTGTTTATCCTCAACCAGAAAAATGCCTTCCAGATTTTCAGAAGAATTGATATTCTCCCGATTAAAAAGATCACTTATTATATTATATTGAGCATCCGATATATTGACCCCAAATCTTTTTTCCATCAGTTTATGTTGACTATGATCTATGACAGCAGTAGTAGCAGCGACAGCTCCGTCAAAATCACAACATGCCAAACATATTTTAGCCAGCAGATGATTTCCTGCTGCCTTGGAAACAGCACCATGAGGAGCACTCTCCGGCAGATAGCGGGTGGCAAACATCATATCTTCTCGTAAACGTCTCAAAATACTACTACGTGTATGTGAATAGAAATCTAATTTAGGAGTTGTGACTTCTTTATCAATAAAAGGTACATCTCCAAACTGATTCACCAGTTTATAATACCAATAAGACCTATGAAAATACCCTTCAGCCAGAATTGTATTTTTATCATTTTCAGTAATCTCATCCGCAGCCTGTACACGAGATATTATTGTATTTGCTTTCTGAATAGCACTATAGCCTTTACTCCAGAAAGTACCAATCTGAGAATCTCCATAAGCACCCGGCTTTAGCTGAATCTCAAAGTTTTTTAAAGTTTGAGCAACGATATTGCCAGCTACAGCAACATCAGAAGTCATCAATTCTGTGCAGGCATAAGAATTATTTCCTATAAACTCCGGACGTATCATGGCGCGACAAGAAACCAAAGCACCTTCTAATCCTTCTTTCGTCACATAGGTATTTTCAGGAGAATAGAATGACAAAGGTTCCGGTTTTAGCCAATCATTACAAGAAACCAAACATGCAGTACACAAAAATGCAGAGAATGCATAATGTACCTTCCTTAATATTATTTGTGTTTTCATATCTATACTTTTATAATGAGAAATTAATACCAAAAGTAAACGTACGCGGTGCCGGAGATAAGGATTCCGGATCCCAATAATTCCATCCTGTTATCAATAAAGGATTAGAAATGTTTATATAAACACGAGCATTGGAGACGCTCCATTTAGAAGATATCTTATTAGGTATTCTATAAGCTAACGAAACTTCTTGTAAACGTACATACGAACGGTTTTTATAAACATTGAATGACGGAGATTTCGTATTCGAACCTAAACGTGCAAATTCATTTGTAGGATTCTCCGGAGTCCAATAATCATATTTATAAGCATTTACGCGGTCATAATAATAATCCGTGGGATGAGTATAATGACTATTAGAAGACTTATGTCCAAGATCTGAGCGAATAAAGAATGAAAAGTCCACGCATTTAAAGAACTCCATCGTATTACCAATACCGAATGAAAAACGAGGACGCTTATGTCCTTGAAATACTTTATCATCTTCCGGTAGATATTCTCCGTCATTATTTACATCCCATATCTTAAAATCACCCGGTTCTTTACCATACTTGGCAGCCTCTTCACGTTCATTCTCTTGCCATACTCCCAAAATTTTATAATCATAAATTTCATCTAAAGCATGTCCAATATACCATCCATTCTGAATATCATCATCTTCTCTCTGTCCTATTACATTTCCATCTTTATCCAGCACATCTACCATTTCCCCATACAAATGGGCAATTTCATTCCGGTTAAGAGAAGCAATGAAAGAAGAAGACCATCTGAAATTCTTATGATCGATATTAACTGAATTTAAAGACAATTCAAAGCCTTTATTACGAACTTCTCCCAAATTAGTTGTTACTCCGGAAAAACCAATAATATCCGGCAAAGAGCGAGTTAACAGCAAATCTTTTGTAGACATATAATAAGCCTCCACTGTTCCATTCAAACGATTACCCAGAATTGCAAAGTCAAAGCCTATATTATATGCTTCAGTCTTCTCCCATTTCAGGTTTTCATTGGGAAGACGAGTGGCATAAATCCCAATAACTGTACTTCCGTTATGCAGATATTTCTCCGAATCCAAATTTGCCAAAGCAGCATAACGTCCTATGCTCCGGTTTCCATTGATACCCCAAGATAAACGAAATTTCAAATTATCAATCCACGAAATCGCTCTCATGAAGTTTTCCTCATTCATTCTCCAACCAAATGCAAATGCAGGAAAATTAGCATATGGATTATTAGAACCAAAAGCCGAATAACCATCACGCCGGAAAGAAGCAGTAAACAAATAGCGATCCATTAAATTATAGTTCAGTCTTGCCATCATAGCATTTCCCGTATCCACTGTATCATCACTCCCTACAACCGGATTCGTACCATTTGCAACAGCATGCCAACCAAGTACTTCAGAAGGAGTAAGATTGGAATTCTCCGCTTTATCAGACCAAGTTTCATTTTTTTCAAGATTAAACAAAAGGGTCAAATCAAGCTTATGAATTTTATTGAATGTACGGTTCCATCTCAAGATATTATCAAACATCCAGGAATGAGCACTATTATTACGCCTGACGGCATGCCCCTTATACTTTTCACCAGCCATACTGGTAGATGGATCAAAATAATGATTCTTTTGCCAATTGTTATAGTCCGAATAGCTCATTTCATAAACGAATCCCCATGGCAATGTAATCTTTGCATTCAATGTAGCATTGAATGTCTGAGTCACATTGAAACGATCACGTTGTTCATAGCTTGCAAAAGGATTCGTGCTCATATTATCATCATTAGGATAGAACTTCAAAGAACCGTCTTCTTCATATTTACTCCCCCAGGGACTAGCCTGAATAGCTTCTTCCCAATCAACTTCATCTACACTTTCATTACGAGTGGCATAATGTGCTTGCAAGCCGACCTGAAGCCAATCTCTAACATTTACTTTCAAATTTAAACGCGAACGGATGGTCTTATATTGGTCTCCTACTACAATACCTTGATTATTAATGCTTCCTAATGACCAATAGTAAGAAACTCTGTCATTCTTTCCAGAGATACTTACATTGTAATCCTGACGCAAAGCGTTTTGAAAAGAAGCATCATACCAATCCGTTTCCCTACCTGCCAGATAATTATCTATTTCTGTTGTAGAAAAGGCCAAACGATTCAGCCAAATCTCTGCCGGATTTGAATCTGCCGAAGCCCCTGTATACGATAACCAGGTATTCAGATCAACTCCTTGTGGCAAATTGTCCGGATTATGGAAGTATCCCAAAGGACGAGATGGATTACTCCGGATTTTCTCATCCCTTCTCATAACCATATATTCCTGCCCATTAAAAGGACGCTGATTACGAGTCAAATTCTGCATACCTATCTTCATATCAAAATTGATGACAGGCTTTCCTTCATTACCCTGTTTCGTTGATATGACGACCACTCCCGAAGCCGCACGTGATCCGTAAACAGCTGCAGAACTACCATCTTTCAAAATATCAATCGTTTCAATATCACTGGGATTGATATCCACCAAATCGCCATTAAAGATAACTCCGTCCAATACAATCAGAGGAGAATTACTGGCATTAATGGATTTCTCACCACGAATCAACATAGAACCACCCCCTTTGGCAGAAGTTCCGAACCCTGCAGAAAATCCTGCTACCGTACCACGCAGCATTTCAGCTACACTAGTTACCGACTGCGTCGTATTTTCTGTAGAGATACGAGTTATTGCTCCTGTGAGATCTTTTTTTCTCATCGTTCCATAACCAACCACAACAACCTCTTCCAATTGAGCGACATCTTCTTCCAATTCCACGTTAATCACATTCCTTCCATTAACCGTAACCTCTTTAGACTGATAACCAATAAATGAAAAAACGAGAGTCTCTTTGGAATTTTCCAATGTTAACCGATAATTACCATCAATATCAGTGATAGTACCAGCTATTTTCCCCTTCACTTGCACAGTTGCTCCTATGACGCTTTCGCCATTGGATGTTACTTTTCCGGTAACTACAAAATTTTGTGCATAGACACCTGTTGACCAACTGATTAAGCTAAAAAACAGGTACAATTTCATAAACAATTTGTGTTTCACATGCATAGTTATTAATATTTAAATGGTTAATACTAAAACCCTGTGGTTATTTTATACTGTATCACATTCTTGTCAGATTCAAAATAAGCGATATCCGCATATCCATTTCTATAGGGAATTCGTTTCTGCTTCCTCTGTATGGTAGCATTTCGAGGTGATATGGCCTGAAAACAAATTTGACCATCACGAGACTGCAATATCACTTTCCCATTTTGAAAATCAATTTTAGTTTCTTCCATACCATCATTTATTAACATGGGGTAACATGCCCGCACCTTTTTTACATTCCCTTTCAGAATATCACGCACAGTAATTCCGGTATGGTCAATATAAACTCGTTGTGAAATTTGAGTAATCCCATCAAATCTACCAGTATAGATGACTTCAAATGCAACTCCACCTACAGATTGTCTAATATTCCTCACATCTATTTCAGGAAGCTTACTACCTCTGTATGCAGAAAAACAAGATGTATTTGGAAATAATATGTTAGTATATTCCGCTAAGCGGTGTATTCCCCCCGTAGCATCATGCCATTCAGGTCCAATCGCATACAGTTCTCCACCTAAATCCTGCTTCTTCTTGTTATCCCATTTATGGGGAATTCCATCCGAAGGACCTAGCTGTGGGTTTGAATTTTTCAGATGAATTCTGATGAGTCCTGTTGCATTATAACGAGGATCTCCACTGAGCTCATACTCTACATAGTTTCCGCCAGAATTAGCAAAAACCTTATGGAACACGTCTTTCATAACCAAAACATATCCACCGATATCGGCCGGAGACGGAAATTCTTTAATAGAATTATCAGCATATAAATAGGCAACACACATTAGCCAGCATGCCAACAGATTATACTGTGATTGCGCTGAATAACTTTCATACCCATGCATCACTTCGATAGGAAAACGGTTTTTCACAATAAATCCGCTTCCATCTTCTCTTATCCATCTTCCGATGCTCCTAAGTGCTAAATGCGCAGCTCGTTTAAAAGCGCCTGCTTCCTGCTTTTTTCCTAAAGCTGCATATTGTGAAGCGTAAATCTCATAAGTCACGGCTGCCGCTGCTTCATTCCAGATATGTTGAGCACTTCTGCCGCCTGTCGGCACCTCTCCATAAGGCGATTGCATGAAAAGAGAAGTCCATGCTCCCAAACATAATTTGCGGGAATAAAAATCAAAAAACGTTCCGTTATATCCTTCCGCCAAAATAGAAGCCATAAACTGCCTCGTAAACTCATCATACACCATTGGCGGATTAGTCTTATTATCTATATACAAGCCAAAATCAGACATATATTGCTGCTGGTGTTCCAGATGGGTATGAAAAAAATCTTTGTGATCGTTAATCCCTTTTTTTAACCGTAAATATTCACCAGCTAAAGCCACAACATTGTGATTATAACAGATTTTCTTACGCTTCAAGTTATCCCGATATAGCACATACGGATCAATTTCAGCCATTTTTTCGTGCCAGACAATCATTTGTGCTTCAGAAACCAATCCTTTATAAAGATCCATCGCCAGCATGATAGGCTGAATAAAGAATTCACCATGGTGATGGGCACACCTGTTCTCATGCATCTCACTCACAGAACAATCCAAAGCCTTTATTCCACTCTTTACCAAAGCATCATCTTTCAAGTATCCCGTTTGAGCCAGTAACCCTATAGACAGAGCATAGCAAGGAGTCGAGTATTGCCATTCGATTTTATAGACTGGATCAATAATTGCTCCCGTCACTTTATCCTGACAAGACGCAAATGCACGAACCTGGCATTCTACCAATCTCAAATATTCATTATTATCTAATCCTGATGATTGAAAATCAACTACCCGCTTCTGATTCTTCAAAAAAATTTCTACCAACTGCCCTAATTGAGGATTATCTTCCCGAATATTTTGTTCAGCCAATAATATATTATTTATATCTCTTAATGAACCAGCATCTACCTTCGATGCGAATATCAAAAGACATAAACTGCCCCAAATGATTTTATGTAAAAGCTCCGTTTTCATGGTTTTATAGCTTTATCAAGTTTCACATCTGGATTTCCACACCATATCTTCTTTCCAGTCCATTCGGCATACGAAGTATTCCAAAATTCATCAATAGTAGAAAGCCCCAATGCCGCAAAAGCTGCTGTACACAGATAGAGACTTCCCGTAGATATATATCTTTCAGCAATCTGTGGTTGATGACCTGCAAATCCTAATGTCAGCCATCCATCTGCATCAAAATT
The DNA here is from genome assembly GCF_003464595.1 of Bacteroides intestinalis. Taxonomy (GTDB): domain Bacteria; phylum Bacteroidota; class Bacteroidia; order Bacteroidales; family Bacteroidaceae; genus Bacteroides; species Bacteroides intestinalis_A. The sequence continues at coordinate 228,415 of NZ_QRZF01000006.1, read as the reverse complement.
CCCCTTAACCGACATATGTTTCTTTATAACAGCTGTCAGAGCACATCTAACCTGTGCCTTTGTAACCGATACCGGCAACAAATCTTTCAATGCAGCTTGGGATAGTACATGAAACGTCCCAAACCTATAAGCTATTGACCGGCCTATCACCGGATAAGCTCCATCCGGAGAAATCATTCTTTCTTGTTGTTCTGCATATCTGGAAAAGCGCTTTTTCTCCAACTGATAAAATTCTTCTTCACCTTTTGCATACTTTTGCATTACTTCCAACACATCCAATAACATAGGATGAATCACATAGCTATTATAATAATCCATATGTAAATCTACCCCATCTCCATACCATCCATCACCTTTATACCATTCCTTGAAACGCATAATGGCATAGTTAACAGGTTCCATATTGCATTCTCCTGTTAATTCCAGTAAAGTAGCTTCTACCATGGCTGAAAATAATAACCAATTACTCTCTATTGGTTTTATCTTACGTATCTGCTGCAATGCGTTCAATACATTCTGTCGAGTCTTGTCCGAAAGATTTCCCCAAATTTGTTTAGGGGCACGTAATATCCCCTGACAGAAGAAAGCAGCGTCCACCAATGGTTGTCGTGTCACCACAAAGTTTAAATAATCAGGAGACTCGGGATTGAAACCATTATCTATGGAGAGAAGCATCAGACGTATATACTTATTTCTCAATCTTCCCTCTTCTGTTTCATCAGGACCAAGTTCCAGCCAGGGAGCCATACCAACCAACAAACGCCCCAAAGCTTCTAAATGAGTAGTACGTGTATTGGGAGGATTCAATGCACCGGATATAGTTTCTACCGGCATATTCTTCTTCAGTTCTCCCTTACTCATATTTTCTAATACCGGGTCCGCTATTTTTGTCAATACAGTAACCCAATAAGCACGATCCTCCAAACCTGATGGATTTTGTGAATAACCACATAAGCTTATTAACAGGAACAATGCACAGGTAAGAATATTCTTTTTCATGATTCTATAGTATATTGATTATGGTTTCATAAATTTATCAATGGGAAACTCTTCCCCGGAAAAGGCTTTAATGCTGGTCCACGGGGAAAGAGGAGCTGTCCAGAAAACATCATCTGCCGGCAAACCTAGAGGAAGAAAACCTAAAGAACAGAGATAGACACAAGGAGTTGATAAATAAGAATCACCTAATTCCGGCTGTTCACCACACACTCCAATCGTTAACCAACCATTTTTATCAAAGGTACCCGGCTGTTCAAATAAACGCTTCAACATGGCAGTCATTGCCCCCCGTACTTGGCCTACTTTTAAACTTGATGGAAGTTGATGAAATAATGCACTGGCTCCCAGAACTTGAAAAGCTGCCGAACGATAACTTACTGAACGTCCCAATACCGGATAACTTCCATCCGGTGCAATCATGCGTTCCTGAATTTCCGCATATCTGACGAAACGTTTCCACTCTTTGTCTAAAAGTGTCTGATAAGATGAATCATATTTCACTACAACCTTTAAAACCTGTAACAACATAGGATGAATGACATAACTATTGTAATAATCCAAATGAAAATTCTCCCCATCTCCATAAACTCCGTCTCCCTTATACCATTGTTCGTGTGATGAAATAGCCTTCTCTATTACTTCAAAATTCCATTCATTGCCGAAACTTTTCAATCCACATTCCACCATCGCAGAAAACAATAGCCAATTATTGTTTCCCGGCTTCATTGTACGTGTCGATTTCCATTGTTCTATTAAACGTTGTTGAGTCTTATCATCAAGATTTCCCCATAACTGAGTGGGTGCCTGTAACAATCCTTGTATCAAGAAGGCACTATTCACCAAAATCTGCCGTGTGGCTGTACTATTAAAATAATCATCAGCATGAGGGTCTACAGAATTCTTCAACCCATTACAGACCATTTTAATATATTTATCACGCAATTTTCCTTCTGCTGTTTTATCTGGTCCCAATTCCAACCATGGTGCTATTCCTGCTATTGTTCGTCCCACCGACTCCATATGTGTAACAAACTCCCTGCTACTAGCTTTCGCAGATGAAGAACGTCCAACAGGAATATTCTTTTTTAACTGGTCCTCACTCAAATTACTCAAAACCGGATCTGCTATCTTTAATAGCGTATGTACCCAATATTCTCTATCACTTTGGGGAGCACCTTGCCCTTGTACAGCAGAAATTGCCATAAAAGAAAAGAAAAGAGCTGATGCAAATTTAATCAGTTGATGTGTCATAGCTTTATTTTTAGATTATAACTCGTGGTTACAAAACTATGGAAAAAAACAAATTTCAAATAAGATAGAAATTCTAATATATATCCATTTCATCCACAAAATCCCTCCTCTACTAAAAAGGACAATATTGCTATTATTTGAACGATTGTATTATCGAATCTAAAAGCGAAGCATTATTTTTGTGCCACAATCAGTAATAAATATACTATGAGAAACGTCATACTGTTAACGCTTTACATACTAATAGGAAATGTATCCGGTACATCTCTTTATGCAAATAACAGCATAAAATTACATGCATCGCATATATCCATTAATAAAGGAATGCATCAGTCGACAATTCATGCCATGTATCAGGATGAGTTCGGAATGATATGGTTTGGTACCAAAAGAGGATTAGTAAGATATGATGGAACTCAAATGAAATTCATACAAAAACTTTATAATGACATTCCTGATGCAGAAGAGTTGGTACGTTCCATTACGGGGGATCAAAATGGCAATATTTATATAGAGACACGTTCAGGCATTATAGAGTATAACATAAAAAAAGATCATTTCCGTAAAATAACCCCTTATTCACAATGCATGTACTATTCGGACTCTTGCTTATGGATAGGATATAAAAATACAATCTACCAATGGAAGAACAATATATTAAAACTGCATTTGCAGTTACCAAAGGAATCTTGCATTATAGATTGCATTACTGAAACATCCAAAGGAAATCTGTACATAGGCACCAGAGACGACGGTATATTCCTCATCAGAAGGAATAAAGACACAAAACAGATGTTGGCTAATATCAACCAGATACGCCAATTATACATTGATTCAGAACAAAAGATATGGGTCGCTACACGAAGGAACGGATTATTCCTCATAGATAGTGATGAAAATATCAAAAATTTTAATTATTCAGAAAACAGCAATAATTGCATATCAAGTGACATTGTACGATCCATATGCGAAGACAATGTAGGTAACTTATGGATTGCCACTTTCAATGGATTAAATAAATATGATAAAAAAGAAAGAAAGTTCCTCCAATATGAGTTTATTAACGAAAATGCCTATACTCTAAATGACGCATCTATCTATTGCTTAATGAAAGATCAGCAAGGAACTATTTGGAGTGGTTCGTTTTATGGTGAAATAAATTGCTTTCACCCAGAACACAGTACTTTTTCCTATCATTTTGTCACTAAAGATATAATGCCATCCTCCCCATCCAAACATGCAATCTTCGGAAAAACAGTAGAAGATAATGAAGGGAATTTATGGATGGCAACAGAACGAGACGGATTATATTTTTTCAATACACATACCAAAGTTTTGAAAAAGCTGCCGTTCACAGACAACGTGCAAACCTTATATCTGGATAAACAAAAAAACATCCTATGGATCGGAACATTACTTGGCGGACTAAAAAAATATGATCTGCAAAGTCAATCCACTCAGGTATTTCTCAGAAACGTATTACACAATAATAGCATCAGAGAAATTATCCCTTATAATGATTCCCTAATAATAGCTACGCATAACGGTATCAGTATATTTGATACTCATACAAATAAAAGTACTATCCTCTCTTCTGAACAGGTAGATTTACAGAGAATGTCTGTGACAACCATCCTATTAGACTCCCAAAAACAACTATGGATTGCTGTTCAGAATCAATTACTTTGCTATAACCTACTCAATAAATCATGGCAGCATATTTGTATTCGTAAATCAGAGAACTGTATAGTCAACAAGATTATTGAGAATCGGAATGGAGATATCTTAATAGGAACCTCCAGACATGGAATATTTCGGAAAAGAAAAGGAGAAGTAGAATTAGAACCTTTTGCCACAGATGCCATCTTGATGAAAGACATTATAGATATGTGTGAAGATAAGTATGGTGGTATTCTTATTGTTACCAATGAAGGACTCATTTATATAGATAATGAAGAAGAAATTACCAATATTGATAAAAACCGATTCTTATCTACTTTCCAGGTAAATAGCAACTGCTTATTTCTGGACCGAAACAATAATGTCTATTTAGGAGGAATCAATATGTTCTGTTCATTCCCTTTAAAGCAAATTTTCAACAAACCAGAACATTATCAAGTAGGTATATCTGAATTCTCCGTCAATGATACTCCCTTGGAGGTAGACTCAACCGGAAAAACACTTAAGCAATCCATTCTTTACACTAACAGGATTGAATTGCCTTACGATCAGCATGCCATAGGAATCAGAGCATATACCAATAACTATGCCGCCTCTTTTACCTGTGGCATTAAATATAAGCTGGAACCTTTTGACAAAGAATGGAAACGTACCAATAGTTTAAATGAAATAAGTTATACCAATTTATCACCAGATAAATACATATTACATATTCAAGGAGATGTAGCCTTGGCCAACGGAGAATTTCCGGAGCGCAAACTCAATATCATAATAAATCCTCCTTTTTATCAAACCCCTCTTGCTTACATATTATATGTTCTATTAACCATTCTATTACTATACGAAGCATACCAAGTAATCATCTTACGTTCATCTCTAAAAATAGCAAAGGAACAGAAGCGAAATATGGAACAACTCAATCAAAGCAAACTACGTTTCTTCACTAACATATCTCATGAATTCAAAACACCCTTAACACTTATATCCAATCAAGTCGAACTATTATTACAGAGTAAGAATATACCTCCAAAGCTAAATACTAAGTTACTAAATATTTGGAGAAACATCACCAGATTAAATCAACTCATCATAGAGCTGATGGAATTCAGAAAACAAGAACAGGGTTTCACTCCTTTAAAGGTAAACTGTTATAATTTAATAGACATAGTGAATAATGTGGTAGACTCTTTCAAAGAGTATGCACAAACAAGAAAAATAAACCTAACTTTACTTGCCGGACAAGATGATATTTCTTTTTATTTTGATAAGCAGTTAATTGAAAAAGCACTGTTTAATTTGTTATCCAATGCTTTCAAATTTACTCCAGAAAATGGCAGTATTTTCGTACGATTAAAATATGAAAGCATGAAAGTTTCATTGGAAATCTCAGATACAGGTGTAGGCATTAATGCCAGAGAGCTAGAAAATATATTCATCCGGTTTTACCAAACAGATAATACTTGTTTCACTAATAATATCGGAACTGGAATCGGCTTGGCCTACACAAAAAATATAATAGAGGCCCATAAAGGAGTAATCACAGTTAAAAGTATTAAAGGAAAAGGTAGTTGTTTCACTATACAACTGCCTACTGATATACAATATCCTCCCAGCAATATTCAGGAAAATTTGCCTATCATAGAAGATTACAACCTCAATGCAGCTGGTTTCATCTCCACAGATACACTGGAAGGAGTAGCAGAAGAAAGAAAGGAAAAGAGTGAAAAGCATTATAAGCTATTAATTATAGAAGATAACCAGGAACTCAGGCAACTACTCACAGAAGTCTTTTCTGACCTCTACAATGTCGAAACAGCAGAAAATGGTAAAAAAGGATATGAAAAAGCTCTCTCTGTTATACCCGACATCATTATCAGTGATGTTGTTATGCCGGAGATGTCCGGAACAGAGTTATGTCAAAAACTTAAAAACAATATAAAGACTTCTCACATTCCCATCATTTTATTAACATCACAAACAGCTTCTGAATACATTATTGAAGGTCTGAAAATTGGAGCAGACGACTATATCTGCAAGCCTTTCAGCATTAAACAATTGATTGTCAGATGTAATAACTTAATCAATCTACGCAGAACATTACAACAAAAATATGCTAAAGAAAGCAATTCCAGCAGTGAATTAATTGCCACATCTACATTAGATCAGGCTTTATTAGATAAATCTATCGAGTTAATAGAAAATAACCTAGAAAATCCCGTGTTCAGTGTTGATTTCCTGGCACAAGAGCTCTGTATAGGACGTACCAAATACTTCACGAAGATAAAAGCAATCACAGGTATGACACCTAACGAATTTATTATAAACATCAAACTTAAATTAGCATACCGGAGTATTGAACAACAACCGGATATCTCTATTACAGAACTCGCTATGCAATTGGGGTTCAGTTCTACCAGCTATTTCATCAAACGATTTAAAGAATTTTCCGGAATGACACCTAATCAGTACAAGCAAAAGGTAAATGAGAATGGCACAGCATAGCAAATTATCCTTCCTCCACCTGCATCGCCACAATCTCCTGTAAAACGCTAACAGCCGTTTCTACATTCTTCACATCTTTTACCAGCATACTGCGACGGGTATTCTGCTCACGCAGATCGCAACGGCGGGTATATTTCATCATATAAGCAATGACTTTACCAAACGCCTGGCTCTGATAGTACGGACTATCCGGATTAGAAACAAAGAACAATGACATACGTCCTCCCTTGAGAAAAACCTTCTCTGCACCAAGACGTGCAGCAAGACGGCGTAAAGGTACAATCCGTAGTAGTTCTTCCGTTTCTGACGGGATAGGACCAAACCGGTCTATAAGACGGGTACGGAAATCCTCCACATCTTTATCCAACGTCAGACTATCTAATTCGCGGTAAAGCAACATACGTTCGCTACTACCTGTAACATAAGTGGCAGGAAGCAACAATTCCAGGTCACTCTCTACCTGACATTCATCTACAAATTGCTCTCCACTGATGACGCCACCCTCCGCTTTCAGTTCTTCGGCATAAAGATCTGCAAATTCGTCCGTCTTCAGTTCATGTACAGCTTCCGACAGTATCTTCTGATAGGTTTCATAACCCAGATCGGCAATAAAGCCACTCTGTTCCGCACCGAGCATATTGCCTGCACCACGAATATCGAGGTCCTGCATGGCTATGTGAATTCCACTGCCCAAGTCACTGAAATTCTCAATAGCTTGCAGACGACGCCTTGCTTCAGGAGTCAGGGAAGAAAGCGGAGGAGCCAACAAATAGCAGAATGCTTTCTTATTGCTTCGTCCTACACGACCACGCATCTGATGCAAATCACTCAGTCCGAAATTCTGTGCCTGATTGATGATAATGGTATTGGCATTCGGAATATCAATGCCGCTCTCTATAATTGTAGTGGCTATCAGCACATCATAATCATAATTGACAAAGCCGAAAATAATCTTTTCCAATTCGGTCGGCTCCATTTGTCCATGCCCGATGGCTATACGGCAATCCGGAATATGCCGTTCAATCATCGCTTTTAATTCAGGCAAATTAGAAATACGGTTGTTTACAAGAAATACCTGTCCGTTCCGACTCATTTCAAAGTTAATAGCATCCACTATAACTTCCTCATTAAAGGTATGCACCTCTGTCTGAATAGGATAACGGTTTGGAGGAGGCGTTTGGATAACGCTCAGGTCACGTGCCCCCATTAATGAGAACTGCAATGTACGCGGAATAGGCGTGGCCGTCATGGTCAAGGTGTCTACATTGACCTTCAACTGGCGCAACTTCTCCTTAACGGATACCCCGAACTTCTGTTCTTCATCAATAATCAGCAACCCCAAGTCCTTGAATTGTATGTCCTTACCCAAAATCCGATGTGTACCGATAAGTATATTCACATCACCTGCCGCCAGTCCTTTTACGACCGCTTTTGCCTGAGCTGCCGTACGGGCACGACTCAGGTATTCCACCCGACAAGGCAAATCTTTCAAACGCTCTTTAAACGTCTGGAAATGTTGGTAAGCCAACACGGTGGTAGGTACCAAAACCGCTACCTGTTTATTGTCCGCCACAGCTTTAAAAGCAGCACGAACTGCCACTTCTGTTTTACCAAACCCCACGTCTCCACAAACCAGACGATCCATAGGACGGTTACTTTCCATATCCGCTTTTACATCCGCCGTTGCTTTACTTTGGTCTGGTGTATCTTCGTAAATAAAAGATGCTTCCAGTTCCCGTTGCAAGAAACTATCCACACTGAACTGAAAACCTTTTTCCTCACGACGCTGAGAATACAATCTTATGAGGTCACGGGCAATATCCTTAATTTTGGTCTTAGTACGCTCTTTAAGTTTCTCCCAAGCTCCCGTACCCAATTTATTCAAACGGGGAGCCTCACCATCTTTTCCTTTGTACTTTGAAACTTTATGTAATGAATGGATAGAAACAAAAACTACATCTTCATTCTGATAAACCAGTTTCATCACTTCCTGCGTTGTATCACCGTTAGGAATACGCACCAATCCGGAAAAGCGTCCCACACCATGATCGGTATGTACCACGTAATCTCCCGGTGTAAACTGATTCAACTCTTTCAGACTCAGAGCGACCTTGCCACTACGTGCTTTATCACTTTTGAGATTATATTTATGAAAACGGTCGAATAACTGATGATCCGTAAAAATGCAAAGCCGCAAGGCATTATCGGCAAAACCTTCATGCAACGTGCGCTCTACAGCTGTAAAAGCAATCTCTTCTCCCCTGTCTTCAAAAATGGCACGAATACGGTCAGTCTGCTTCATGCTGTCACTACAAATGTAAAGCGTATACCCTTTCTCCATATACTCTTTGAAGCTTTCGGCCACCATATCAAAGTTTTTATGGAATATAGGCTGGGCAGATGTATCGAATGTCACCGTAGCATCCGGAGTTCCGGTTGGTTTGTTACCGAACTCCATACGGCAAAAGTCCAACGCACGAAGCGTAAACTCACTCCCATCAATCAGCTTTCCATCCAAAGTAATACAACCACTTTCTTCCGCTTCGCGGGCTGCAATCGCTTGTGGGGTAAGTGTTTCATCGTGTACAGTCTGGATACGTTCACGCAGCCAAAGCAGATCACGCATTGCCAATACAGTATTCGCCGAGAGAAAATCCAGGAATGAAACCATACCGCTTGCATCCCCCTGTTCCAAACTACGGCTCAAATCCGGCACGATAACAATACTGTCTTTCTTTTCTTTAGAAAGTTGCGTTTCTACTTCAAACGTACGGATACTTTCTACTTCATCACCAAAAAAGTCTATACGATATGGAAATTCGGAAGAGAAAGAAAATACATCGATGATACTACCACGTACAGCATACTGCCCCGGCTCATAGACATAGTCCACATACTCAAAACCATAGCTACGCAAGACTTCCGTAATAAAATTCGTATCCACATTTTCCCCTGTATGCAATTTCAGAGTTTTATCTCCCAGTTCCTTCCGGGAAACCACCTTTTCTGCCAAAGCATCGGGATAAGTCACAACACAAAGTCCTTCCTCTCCTTTTTGTAAGCGGCTCAACACTTCTGTACGCAGAATTTCGTTGGCCGCATCTTTCTGCCCGTATTTTATTGCCCTGCGAAATGAAGAAGGAAAGAACAAAACTTTCTCAGTCCCCAGTACTTGTGTTAAATCATGGTAAAAATATCCCGCCTCTTCCAGATCGCCCAGAATAAAAACAAAAGGAAACTCTCCGCGTTGCACCAGCACGGACGAAAATAATGAAGCGGCAGAGGCACACAGCCCCCCGCAAAAAAGGGTGCGGACAGACGGATTCTTCAGCAGGCCACTTATAGCTTCCACATTGGGGTGAGTGGCATATCGTTGTTGTAGCTCGGTAATTGTCATCATAACGGGCGCGAAATTACTAAATAATCCTTAGATTTATTCGTATGTGGCAGAAAACACTTAACTTTGTTCCCAATTAGAACCCCCTTTTATGAATATGCAGACATCGGACAGCATCGTTATCATTCCCACATACAACGAACGGGAAAACATCGAGAACATTATCCGCGCCGTTTTCGCCTTGGAAAAAGTATTCCATATCCTTATCATTGAAGATGGCTCGCCTGACGGCACTGCCAGCATCGTCAAAACGTTGCAGCAAGAGTTTCCCGAACGCTTATTCATGATAGAGCGGAAAGGAAAATTAGGATTAGGTACCGCTTACATTGCCGGGTTCAAATGGTCTCTGGAACATAATTACGAATACATCTTCGAAATGGATGCTGATTTCAGCCACAATCCGGCCGACCTTCCCCGTCTTTATAAAGCTTGTGCCGAAGAAGGTGCCGATGTTGCCATCGGTTCGCGATATATCAGCGGAGTCAATGTAGTAAATTGGCCCATGGGACGTGTGTTGATGTCTTATTTTGCCTCCAAGTATGTGCGCCTTATTACGGGTATCCCTGTACAAGATACAACTGCCGGGTTCAAATGCTACCGCCGCAGGGTTCTGGAAACGATTGATCTCGACGGTATCCGTTTCAAAGGTTATGCTTTCCAGATTGAAATGAAATTCACTGCCTATAAATGCGGCTTCAAGATAGTAGAAGTCCCGGTTATCTTTATCAACCGTGAACTGGGTACTTCAAAGATGAACAGTAGTATCTTCGGAGAAGCAGTCTTCGGGGTTATCAAATTGAAAGTACATAGCTGGTTCCACAAGTACCCGAAAGCTGTGAAAAACGGTTAGTGATTAACGATAAATGATTAGTAGAAGATGAAAAGAACTCTGATACATAACGCTACAATAGTTAACGAGGGACGTTCCGTGCAAGGTTCCGTAGTAATTGAAAACGGAAAGATTGCCGAGGTATTGACTTATGGCAAAGAACTGTCCGCCCCTTGTGATGAAACAATAGATGCCACCGGCTGCTGTCTGCTTCCGGGTATCATTGACGACCATGTACATTTCCGTGATCCGGGACTGACCCATAAAGCGGATATCTTTACCGAAAGCCGTGCAGCTGCTGCCGGTGGTGTCACTTCCATCATGGACATGCCGAACACACAGCCATTGACTACCACTCTCGATGCACTTGAACAGAAATTCGATCTTCTGAATGAGAAGTGTATTGTCAACCATTCCTGCTACTTCGGTGCCACCAATAATAATTACACTGAGTTCAGCAAGCTGGACAAGCATCGGGTATGCGGCATCAAACTCTTTATGGGTTCCAGCACCGGTAATATGTTGGTAGACAAAAGTAACAGTCTGCTGAACATTTTCAACGGAACAGATATGCTGATCGCAACTCATTGTGAGAGCCAGGAAATTATCAAAAAGAATACTGAATATTACAAAGAAATGTTCAGTAACGCACCGGAAATCCCAATCAGTAAACATCCTAACATACGTTCTGCAGCAGCGTGTTATTCCTCATCGCAACTTGCTATACGTATGGCAAGTTTGGCCGGTGCACGCTTGCATGTGCTGCATGTTTCTACTGCAAAAGAATTGCAACTGTTCAGCGATGCTCCATTGGAAGATAAACATATTACAGCCGAAGCCTGCATTGCACATCTGCTATACCGCCAACAGGATTATAAAGAACTGGGAACCCGCATCAAATGTAACCCTTCCATTAAGAAACAAGCTGACCGCGATGCCTTACGGAATGCAGTCAACACCGGAGTTATCGATGTCATTGCTACCGACCATGCACCCCACCTGCTCAGTGAGAAAGAAGGTGGTGCCCTGAAAGCAATGTCGGGTATGCCAATGATTCAATTCTCCTTGGTCAGTATGCTTGAACTGGCGGAGAAAGGCATTTTTTCTATCGAAACCATTGTTGAGAAGATGTGTCATGCCCCTGCCCAGATATATGGTATCTGCAATCGCGGTTATATTCGCGAAGGCTATCAGGCCGACCTCGTACTTGTCAGTCATGGCGAACGTTGGGAAGTCAATACTGAGAATATACTCAGCAAATGCGGCTGGAGTCCGCTCGAAGGTAATTCTTTCCGTTGGAAAGTAGAAAAGACATTTGCGAACGGGCATCTGATATATAGTGACGGCCAAGTAGATGATACTTACCGCGGTGAAGAACTGAGATTCGATTATTAATACTAAAATTTAGCGATGAATAATTCAGTGGATAAGGTATTGACGTATACCATTCACGAGGTTGCTCCATATATCAACTGGATATATTTCTTTCATGCATGGGGTTTCCAACCCCGTTATGCCGCCATTGCCGATATTCACGGATGCGACTCCTGCCGTGCTTACTGGCTCACCACCTTTCCTGAAGAGGAACGTGCCAAAGCGGCTGAAGCCATGCAGCTATTTAAGGAAGCGAACCGGATGCTGAACCAACTGGATGAAAATTACCATGTCCACACCATTTTCCGTCTATGTGAAGCCAATGCCGATGGAGATAACCTGATACTGGATGGAAAGCTTTTTCCTTTACTCCGCCAGCAGATCCCACATCCGGATGGCAGTCCCTTTCTTTGTCTTAGCGACTTTGTACGTCCGCTATCTTCAGGTATTCCTGATACGGTAGGTATTTTCGCTGCATCGTGTGACGGAGAAGTGGAACTTCTATATGAAAAAGATCCCTACAAACGCATGTTGGTGCAGACACTTGCCGACCGGCTTGCCGAAGCAGCAACAGAGAAGATGCATGAATACGTACGCAAGGTTGCCTGGGGATATGCTAAAGATGAGAACCTTTCTATTCCGGATTTGTTGAGAGAAAAGTTCCAGGGCATACGACCTGCCGTAGGCTACCCCTCCCTGCCCGACCAGTCTGTCAATTTCCTATTGAACGACTTGCTTCATATGGAGCAAATAGGTATTACTCTGACTGAGAATGGAGCTATGCGTCCGCATGCCACAGTCTGTGGACTGATATTGGCACATCCGGCTGCACGCTATTTCGCTGTTGGCAAGATAGGTAATGACCAACTGGAAGATTATGCACGACGCAAGAAGATGTCCGTAGAGGAAACCAGAAAATTTTTGGCTGCAAACCTGTGATTATCCGACTTCCTTTGCGACTAACAGTACAAAAGCAATTCAAGAAGCAAGAAAAAGACGATGGAGAATGTAGAACAAGAGTTCCTGTCCGTAATACGGGAGTATGAACGCGTCATATACAAAGTGTGTTATTTGTATACTACGCCGAATGCTACCCTGAACGATCTATATCAGGACGTTGTGCTCAATCTGTGGAGGGCCTATCCCAAGTTCCGACGGGAGTGTAAAGTTTCCACATGGATTTACCGCATCGCTTTAAATACTTGTATCAGCTTTATCCGTAAAGAAAAGAACATCCCCGAAATCGTGACCTTGAGTCAAGATTCCGACCGGATGGAAGAATTGGACGAGACACAAAACATGCTAAAGCAACTCTATCGGATGATCAACCGACTGGGACAACTGGAAAAATCCATAATTCTGCTTTATCTGGAAGAAAAAAGCTACGAGGAAATTGCTGAAATTACCGGCCTGACAATAACAAACGTCGCTACCAAAATCAGCCGGATTAAGGACAAACTTAGAAAAATGAACAAGGAGGAATAATATGGAACTGGATGAACTGAAGAAATCTTGGAACGCGCTGGACGAGCAATTGAAGAAAGAGCCGATTGCCAACGAAAAGCAGATTGCGGGCATGATTGCCGAATACAAGGCAAATGCACGCAAAAGCATAGGGCGTCTTACGGGTTGGCAGCGCTTCTCCATAGGCATCGGAGTAGTAGGGCTTGCTCTCCTTCTGGTTATTTGGTTATTGCCATCCATTTTTCAAATCACCGAAGAATGGCAACCTAAGATTAATACACTCGTAATCTTTGTTGGAATCAGTATTCTGATAGGTATCTGGTGGGATCATAAAAACTATCGCTGGATAAGGAACACAAGGATTGACGAAATGCCCGTAGCTATTGTCAGTAAGCGTATGGCTAGTTTCCGTCGATGGACAAGGTATGAGATTATCGCCATTACCGTATGGGTAATTATATTCAATGTTCTTAATTATTGGGTGATGGGATATTATAAGGCATCCTTTGGCGTCCAGGCTACCCTGATCGCATTCTTTGTGCTCTGCGACGTTGCCATCATTTACCTGTTATACAAGAAAGTAGCTTATAAACATCTTAACGATATCAAGAAGAATATAGAAGAATTAGAAGATATATGCACAGAATAACCTTACTCCTTATCCTTTTTCTACTGATTCCTGATGCGTACATCTATTTTATGTACATTATCCGGAAAACCAAAAACATCTGGTTACGTATTGCCCACTGGATACCCACCCTCTTATTAATTGCAGGTTACTTTCTGTTGATGCAAGGCATAGGTGAAAATGCAATGGCACACCATGCCCAGGCCATTGGAAGGCTGGCTATTGCTATTTTCCTGTTTGCCATACCCAAAACGATATTTATGATATGCTCGCTGGTGGGATTACCTTTCCATTATCTACTGCGCTGGCCCCGTTCGCCATTTACAGCCATAGGATTGGTGCTGGGAGTAGTCAGTTTCTTCAATATCCTTTATGGCACACTGGTAGGCATCAGTAAGTTTGAAGTAAAAGAAATAGAATTCCATCACCCGAACCTGCCCAAAGCATTCGATGGATACCGCATCGTACAGTTATCGGATATACATATCGGCAGCTGGATAGAGAATGAAAAGCCTGTCCATGAACTGGTAAAATTGGTCAATGAACAAGAACCAGATTTAATTGTGTTCACCGGTGACTTGGTGAATCAACGAAGCTGTGAGCTGGAAGGTTTTCAAAATATTCTGTCGCAACTGCATGCCAAAGATGGAGTATATTCCATTCTGGGTAACCATGACTACGGAAGTTACTACCGTTGGAAAGACCTGAAAGAACAGGTGAATAACCTCGACAACCTGGTGCGTATGGAAAAGACAATGGGATGGAAACTACTGAATAATGAACACACTACATTATACCATCAGGGAGATAGTATAGCCCTTATTGGTGTGGAAAATGATGGAGAACCACCCTTTTCCCAATTTGCCGACTTAAAGAAGGCTGCTGAAGGAACAGACGGTATGTTTCGTGTTTTGTTGAGCCACAATCCTACCCATTGGCGGCGGGAAGTATTGCCGAACACAGACATTGAGCTAATGCTTGCCGGACATACTCATGCAATGCAGGCCATTATGTTCGGCCATTCACTCGCGTCACTGATTTATCCCGAATGGGGAGGAATGTATACAGAAGGTGACCGGGGACTATACGTCAATATAGGTATCGGCTATGTCGGATTGCCATTCCGCTTTGGAGCATGGCCCGAAATTACGGTGCTGACGTTGCGTAACTAATACATAATAAGATTTTCATTCATACCCAACAAAACGTTGCTCACCTTCTTCAATATAGAAGACTTGTTCTTCTTTGCCTCGAGTAAGATTACGCAACCACAATAAAGCTCCATCCGGTATATTTGTATAAATCAATTCATAGGTAGTAGCTGCCTGTTTGCCAAGTGATTTCCAGCCCATCACACCATCTTGATAAAAAAGTTCATAGCTATTACCAGGCGTAATAAAATTATCATCATTACGGGGAACAAACAATATTTTCCTGATCCAAGTAGGATTTTGTAAATCAAACGTTACTGTGCCATTTGCTTCCTCAGAAAAGAAAAATGTAAGCCAGTCACCATCATTCGCTTTATCCATAGCATGTGCAGGATTGCCATCAACAGGAGGACAACTTAATATAGCCTTCGAAGAAATTGCCACATCATCATGAAGATTCTCATAAAAAGCCAACTCTGCAACCTCCGCACGCCAACCATCACGGGGAACAAAACGTACATAACGGTAAGGGCGTGAAGGATGGGATGGATAAAAGTTCACATTCACCCGTGGTGTATCCGTAATACAATACAAAATTTCCTTATTGCGGAAATTGACATCATTGCTTCCTTCTATTTTAGAACCGGTCATCCACGACATATACTCAAGAATATGATTCTGCAATGGATACTTTCGTTTAATAGACAAAGAAACATTCTTGTCCATATCCGGGACAAAAGTCCGTACCGTATCATCCTTTATCATAAACGGATAACCGCATGGTTGGAAAAGTCCTTTCTCATTGCACAAAGGCTGATAGATAACCTCCGGCTCAATATTCCTCACAATAGCCTGATCACCATCCCGTAAAGCTATGTCCACCGGAACATAACCGAACGGTGTAAAAATTCCTAAAGCCACAAATCTACCTTTAACCTTCCCGTCTATCCTGACTGGATACTCATTGCTCCCGAAATATTCCTCTGTCACGTCTTTCAATAAAGGGTTCCGAACCACCGGAGGAATATTATTATCCTTATATACTCCCTGATATTTTTCCTCTTGAACTCCATACTGCATACGATAAACCTTTCCCTTTTTACGCCCATCAGTCATCCCGACTGCCAGATCCCGGGAATCCATGTACCAAAAGGAAAGGGGTTTTCCATCCGTGTTTTTAAGTATATTCCAGACATGTGAATTTTGATTGGAAGGAGAATACAGATATTCATCTATCCCCACAGGAAAACCCAACGACCGGAATATATATACTGTATGATCCGTCGTCTCCTTACAAGTGCCCAACCTGTATTTCAACAGATATTTAGCACCCAAATGCGGTAAATCAAAATCTGAATTAGGAGAAAAAGGGGTTTCATATTTCAAGTATTTATTCAAAGCATCGGCAGCTTCGAGGATATTCTCACCCTGATAAAGAGAATCCAGTATAGGATGGTAATGATCATAATAAGCCTTCCGCCAACTTTCCAAAGGTTCATCACCCACACGATATGGTAATATCCATTCACAAAAATCATCAAACGAATAGTATTTGGCCCAAGGCACCCTATTCCAAGTTTCGAAGGCTACGTCTATATTCTCTATCAAAAGAGCTGCTGTCATTCGCTGCACATCCTGCAACATAGGCAATGATTTATAATTAAAAGACTTCCACTTTCTTTTTCTTTCACTATCCGGAATATAACCATCTCCCAATGGAGCAGTAGCCAGTACCGCCTTCACACTGTCCAGCCGCGCATCTTCATAACCATAATGGTAAGGCATATTCTCTATCAGAAAGCATGCTGCTTTATACTTAAGACTATCATCTTTATAGTATTGGAGTACCTTTTCCAACTCTGTTCTATTTTCACCGGCCAAGGTCAAAGCCCGTTCCAAGCGATCTTGGGTATCCATACATGAAAAGAGAAATAAAGCCACAACTATCAGAAAAAAGTTCCTATGCATAATTCTGTCATTATTTAGATAATAATATAGAGGTTTCAATCGATATAAAAGTCTCAATGCCGCTGTATATATTCATCAAAACTATCTGTACCAGATAAAGACAACTTCATCTTGATACGCTGCTTTGCTTTCAGTACAGACTTTGGAGTAATATTGAAAAGAAGAGAAATAGCCTTATTGGTTAACCGGGCACGCACCAGATAGCACAACTTCAATTCTTGCTGGCTCAGATGGTTTGTCTCCAGATCAGCCGGAAGCCAATCATCACCATAAAGCAAATCAATCACTGCAAATAAATTCTGCCATTCGTATTCATTCCTTATAATTCCATAGGCAGGAGTCAGATGTAGCTTGAGTAGTTGACTCAAAGCCAACATACGCGAAGAAGAACCGGACAAAGCGGAAAAGTCTTCAAAACGTTTTAATTCTTTAGTCAGTTGTTTATTTCTGAACAACAGGCAAGAGCACCAGTTATCGTTATATGTATCCATAGCTTATCTCATTTTTATTATTTCACTTTTATCTTTTCTAATATCTCCCTGACTTCACTACGCATTTCATCTATGGCAGTTGAGTGCACCTTAGGTTCTTTAGTCAGTACGCTGTCTGCCACTTCTTTCAGCTTGTCGGGTTTATAAAAATCCGGTTCTGCATAAAGTTTAGCTAATAGATAATAGGGGTAAATCCTACTTGGCAAGCGATGAACAGCCCGATAAAAAGATAGTTCTGCTTGTTCATAACAATGCAACTCCTGACTGTTTTTACCCATGACGTTCAGTATCATGGGATCAACGCTATGTTGACAAGCCTCTTTTAAATATTTATTGGACTCACTGTACAGAAACGACTTATGCAAACTGTGACCATACTCAAACAGAAATACCCCTCGGTCTTTCAATATTGGATAGAGTTTCCCATAAGCCTCATTGGCAGCTTTATATGCACCCGAATGATAAAACATCCGCGCATACGTCCACTTTTGGCAGGCATTCTCCGTCTGTTGCCACTTTTCCATACAACCACTTGCCCACACAATAAGACAGATACATAAAACAAGAGGTTTACCTATAATATCTCCTACTCCACAAGCAAGAAGCAGACCTAGACCAGCCACCACAAATGCCGGGAAATGCATTGGATAAGAAGAGAAAGAGAAAACAAGTAAAGACAAGATAGCGCCGCAAATGCCATAGCGCCCACGCTTTACTCCCATCCATAAACATATTCCAATGATTACCAAAACCACGACACAAACTATAATCCCTTCCATCAGTGCCAGTGACAGATATTCATTAAACGCATACTCCGGACTACCCGCTACTCGTTCTTCCCATTTAGCGTAATTCCCTTGTGCAAAATAATTTTCCTGTGCCTCTCCATAAGCAGAGACAAATCCCTTATCACTGCCCCAAGGATGGTTCATTATCGCCTGACAGGTTATTTTCCACATAAACAAACGTCCCAATGCAGAATCAGGTTTCAGAATAAAGGCTCCGCCCCCTCCTAATGCCACTATAAAAAGTACTCCCATGCTCCATAAAACATAACGTTTCCTATACCTTTTCCACAAAATACGCCATTTCCGCCTATCACGATGCATATACGACACCCAGCCGCATCCCATAACCGCTGCAATCCAAGCAGAGCGGCTCATTGTAGCAGGTAGTACACAAAGTATAAGGATACCAATTATGGCAGCAATCCCTCTCTTCAAATTGCGAATCACTGTTTTTTCTTTATAAGTGCATAAGTACAAATGCAGGCAGAGCGGCAACACCATTGCCAGATACCCCGCATACGGTCCCGGATTGAAAAAAGAGCCCGTAAGTGCATAGCGGGAATGACCGGAAGCAGCAAAACCATACAGCTGACGCAATCCCCAAATAGCCTCAACAGCACCGCAGAATAAAATCCCCCATGAAACATAAACGGAAAAACCAGAAAACCATAATACATGTTTTCGGCTATCCTTTACCATCAACTGTAACAAGACTGCAATAAGAATACAGCTGCCCGAAAGCAATAGTGCTTTTCCCAATCATACCCACTGCCCCACACTCTCTTCAGCCGGAAGTTCGGGCGTGGTTATACATACTACACTCAATAACAAAACAAGTGCTATAAAAAAAAATGTTTTATTTACAATATCCACTACTAACAACATAAAATACTAATCCATATAATATTTCATCAAAATAGAATGCAAATATTCATCAGTCAATTGTGGATCCTCTTTTTGTGGAATAAACATATTATTTATTCTTTTACTTAAAGTAGAATAGACAAATAGATATGGCATTCCAATATCAACCAATACAGAATCTAAAGCTTCATCAATATTATAGATGCCAAATGGAATCCTATTTATTTTCTTAAATCTTCTCATATAGCCAAAATTCTGTGAAGTAGTAAGCAACACTATATTTTGTAATCCTATAGAATCTTTATAAACATTCAACCGCTTCACTATACTATCAACACAAACTTCACAATGCATTTCTGAGTAACGTAATATCAAGGTATTATCCGAAATAACTTCAGATATTTTTTTCTTATTTTCCCCAATGTCCACCACGTTAAAATCTGCACTCATTTTGGTACCACTCAAAATGACCTCGTTAAATCTATATTCCTTCAATGCTTCTATCCGTCCAATCTGAGTATTATATTTTTGCTTTAATTCATTAAGAAATAGTCGAAACTCACACATTTTTTGTGATTGCATATAACTATAAAAGGTACTAAAAACTAAAAATATAGTGAATAAGCCAAACAATATATATTCAATCTTTTTCATATTCTACTTATTTTTAAAATGACATTTAAATAATACAGGATTAGCATCTTCATTTAAAGAGGCAACTATCGCATCCATTTTATTTTTAAAATGTTCATTCGTACTTTTTGCCCGCGTTAACTTCCAATTAGATGATAATACAGCTGCATACTGAATAAAATAAAGTTGATTATCAGTAGTAGTATAAAAGTCACTAAAAATTAATTCACTAAGTGAACCTATTTTCAACCATTGCCCAACACGGATATTGGAATTTTGTTTATTGTATACAAAATATTTAAAGCCATTATCAATATAATAGCCCAGCATATAATTTTGAGAATTTTGCATAAACTCCCATCCTTTCAGATATTTATTTTCATGAACATACCTATAGATATTTTCCTTACTAACATTCACTTCACTTGGAAGATTCCTTGAAGTATAATGTATTACATAAGAAGGAAACACTGTTTCTTTATTCAACGTATAGACAGTATCATTCAATGGATAAATAAGCATAGCTGTGCTATCACTTTTACTTGCATATCTCTTTAAACCATAACTAGATTTATCAATTCCGTCTTCTCCAAAAGGTACTTCCAAAGAAAGCACTTCAGAGGTATTTAAATTGAATCGAAAAAGATTATAATCTCCGTATTTCGAGTGTGAATAATTAGAAATAAAATAAGCTATCTCATCAAATGATACTACTTCCAAATGAAGCATATCATATGAGATTTCTCTAAATGCATTACTATATAAATCATAAACAATGTATTTATTGCGAGAACGATCTTGAACAACAACAGAATCTCCTTTTAATGTAAAATCACCCAAAAAAGAGTATTCACCAGGTCCTTGTCCTTGTTTTCCAATACTTTTCAAATACTTTCCTTCGGAAGTAAATACAAAAATCTTTGCATTCGCTTTATCAGAGACTAATATCTTATCTTTATAAAACTCAATTCGAACAATTTGGGATATCAAACATTCATCTTTCATTTCCAAAGGAATCACTTCTACCGAATCATCCAGGATCTCTGATAAGTCCAGAAAAGTTTCAAATTTATCAGGATCAATTAAAATTTCTCTTATCTCATTAGTATGAGCGACTTTTTGGGTCCCTGTGTAGCACCCGTAAAAAGTATAAACAATTAAAAGCAAAAGCAAATATTTCATAGTAATATTCAAATTTAAGAAGTGGGGCTGTTCTTTATTCAGCCCCATTCCTATTAATAATATCTAGTGCAATCGTACGGAGTACAATCTCCTATTGAACCAGCACAATAACCACTTTCTCCTGGATATGGAACCTCCTGAATTACAGGATTGCCATCCGAATCATGTCCCATTATCGTTTTTTCTATTATTGTACATCCATATTGATAAAGAGGCCCCAGATTACTGCCATGAGATTCATCAAAAGCCAATGCTTCTATTTTTAGAGAAGACAAACCTATTATTTCATTCCTATTGTACAAATTAAAAAACACATTAACAGCTGCAACAACAGCAATAATACCAACAAGTACTTTTTTCATAATTTTCTCTTTAATATTAACAAATTTATTATTCATCCTCTATTTTCGGAAAGGACTTCCGCAGAATGAACAAATATATTACTTGCTCATCCGAAATATATTACTTTTTCATTCGATAACACCTCCTTTACTTTATCATTCTATCTTTTTAAATATCCTGTTCCACCTTATTTTATCCGTATTTCTATCTACAGACTTCCATATCCTGACAGCCTTCCCTACAATAAAAGATTCGGGCAACAAGCCCCAATAGCGGGAATCCTGAGAGTTCATCACCTTATCACCTGCCACAAAATAATAATTCTCCTTGAAACGGTATGTGTGTATTACACTATCGTTCAACAAAGCCGTATCTCCACGTAACAAAAGTTTCTTTTTTTGTTCCCATTCTATTACATTCCGATACAAGGCAACATGCTTGGAAGTCATCTCTATCACATCACCTTTTGCCGGAAGATATAAAGGACCAAAATTCATTATATCCCAATCCACAATATCACTATAAGGATAACCCCTCATCACAATTCCACAGTCCACTTCCCGGCCACGCTCAATAATCCGCATCAAATCATCCTGTGACTTCACATTGCCCAATTCTGAGGTATAGCCATGTACTTTATAATGCCCCCTACTTATTTCAAATGTATCACCGGGCAAAGCAACACAACGCTTCACATAATATTTCATTACCCTAAATGCGACACTGTCCCAACGTTGTTCCAAGTAGGGGAAATTGAAAACCAACACATCATTTCTTTTCACCTTGCCTAATCCGGGTAAACGGTATATGTCTACTTCCTTGTCTCCCAAAGCATCCCATACATTGAACAGACGCCCTCCCATCACGCATTTATTCACCAGAATATTGTCTCCGGCAAGTAGGGCAGGCTCCATCGAATCAGAAGGAATCTTGAATGTAGCAATACAGGTCACTTGAAGCAATATCCAAATCAATGCCAATCCCCCAAATAGCAGTATCAGGTTCAGTGCCTGATCCAGGTACCAACCTAAGTTTTTTTTCTTATGGGGTTTATTCTTCGTCATTTTCACTCTGTTCGTTTACCGGTTCTTGCAAAAAGATTATTCAGCTTCTCCCTTTACCCTCAGTTGCAACGGTGAAGATGTTGCATTACAATATACGGTAATGGATTTATCAAACCGTTCGGGATGCTCTGCTTTATAAGTGACATTCAATGATACAGAAGCGCCCGGACGCGTAGGTTCCTTTGAATAAGCCACTTCAGTACAGCCACATGAAGTCGTTACATCATATATCATCAAAAGTTCCTTTCCTGTATTCGTCAGTATAAACTTTGCATGCTGTTCCTTATGCCAATCAAAATGATCCAAAAACATGGTGGTTTTATCAACACTCACTTCTGTTTGAATGATGTTCTTCTTATTGTTAGGCTGCACTTTATCACCTTGAATGATCTTCAGATAAAGTTCTTTCACTTTAGAGCTATGAATGGGATTGCCGATGGCAAGTACCCTATTATCCCTATCCAATAGAAATGTTTGAAACATCATATTTGCAGGGAAATGGTTTAACTTATTGAAGGAATCTTTTTCATCAATACAAATAGGATAATTAAAAGTATTACGATAAACAATAAAATTCAGTTCTGACTTATTCTTCGGATAAAAGTAAAACAGAAAAGGAATTTTCTTGGGACTAATTGTATCCAATTCCAGAATAAACTCTTTCCAACGTGACAATTGCAGTTTACAACTCATACAGCCCGTAGAATCCACATAAGTTACAATTTTGTAGTCTACATCATTTTTGGCATGCTCTACGGTATCCCTTTCCAATATAGTAAAGACAGAACCAGTCGGAAAAAGAATTTCTTTACCTTCCCACTCCTTCACCAATGAAATGATTTCGTTCTTATTACTATTTTGACAAGAACTAAATAGAATAAGAATAACCATGTATGCACTAAAAGAAATTTTCATAATCTTAAAACGATTCGCAATTTCAGCGTTTATTATTAGCAATGAATTTCAATATTAAGCAAATGCGACAGACACTTTTCACCTATAAATATTTCAGCACTTCATCCATATTAATGGATTCAATATTGCAATCCAAATCCAATAAATACATCTTTTCATCTGTAAAAGCAATGCTCCTAATTTTATATGGAGTTGTAAACTTGACTAAAGGATTACCCGATTTATCAAATACTAATATCGTGGTAGGAACTAAGGCAGAAGATCCATTCAAATCTAATTCCGCTTTTGGTTTCCCTGAATAAGTTGCAAATAGATAATCTTTATAGGATTTTAGAGCAAGAAAACCATCCAAATGTTTGTTTTTATTAAAAGATATTCTATCTCCTGAAGTCAGAAGAACGGGAGGAACGAACATCTTTTCAAACTTCACTATAGGTTTTCTGTTAGATATTTCATAAGCCGCCATATAAGTAAAATTATTACTTGCATAATAAACCGTATTGCCATCTACCAGCAAATCACCTGTAAATGTTATAATATTAGAGCCTGTATATTCGACAGGTATTTTTCCAAAAGTAGTAATTGTATCTAAATTTTCATCTAACAGTACAAACAAATGATCTTTACCTATTAATCGGCCTCCCACAGATAAACCGTTATCTAAACGATGCACAGCATAACAAAATTCAGAACCATTTTGGGGACGAACATCTTCTATACATTTATATTTCAGGCTATCACCTGAAAGGGAAAACAAATAAGTCATCTTCCTCACAGTTGATGCTTCGTAGATGAAAAGAGTATCTTTGCTGCGCCCCATATAGCCAGCATTTATACACTCTCCAAATCCATTTCCTTTCGTCAGGAACTGCGCAATTTCTGATGCATCCGACTCCCTTAAAACAACTGCACCGGAAGACGGGTCTCCATTAAACAGGAAAAACATAGAATCGACCATAACAAACGGAAAAGCTCCTCTTGCTATGATTTCCGAATGATTAACTCTTTCGGTTTTCAACTCAACCGATGCCATTGATAGGACATCAATGTTCTTGCTATGTCGATTAGAACAAGAACAAACGAATAAAAACAGTAGGATCAAATTGACACTTTTTCTCATGGCAGTAGTTTAACTATAAATGGGAGAGATGAATACATTATATCATACAAATATTGCATTTATCTCCTTTCCATGTAATTAATAAGTTAAAATTGTCTCATAACTAACACCAGGGTCCAAAAAACACCATGTATATTTATTCTCATTTCTTATATCAATAATAACCGGATATACGTTTATTTCCTCCTTTTGAGAAGCATATATGCATTCTGAATCTATCAGAACGTTTTTTTGATTTATCATATTACCCAATCTTAATCGCAGACTTTTCTCTGAAGATATTTTAGTAAAGACAAATAATATATCTTGCGCTTTATTCTCACGAAAAAAATGTTCTGCTTCCGAAATACAGCCTCCACATCCTACATTTGGAATAACAACTACATGAGAATATTCTGTAAGATTTACATCATTCTTTTTCAAAGTTGTAACAACGGTTTCCGCATATTCTTTCTCTTCTGCAGAGCAATTGCATAGTATTATACTCATTATAAATAATAAACACACAAAACTTCTATTTTTCATAATCTCCCAAAACAAAGGTTTTAAACCGTAATTCATCATCATTATCAGCCTCTATTTGAATATGAAATCCATCTGGACTTACAAAGCATTGATTTATCCAATAACGCTCCCTCTTTATAGCGCTTTTTCCTATTAATTCAAAATGCTCATTTAAGACTACAATTTCAATAGGTTTCCTGATAGGTCCAACTTTAATATCTATATCCGGATCAGGAAGAAGAGCTAACCTATAATAAACTTTTCGGTATTTATCATACACTATAGCCTGATAACTCAAAGTTCTGGTATAATGCCGATTAACAATTTCTCGTGCTATTGTATTCATCGCAATATCCTTTGCTATTGGAGTAATTTCGAAGTCTCCACCTACCCCTGCATAATATTCATGATACTCCATTTCATCCTTTCCATGTACCCGGATGTTATGGTCGGCAGCAAATCCCAATACGATCTCATTCTTTGGAGACAACGTATAAAAAGGATTTCGATAAGTAAAATCGCCTCCCCAGTTTCCTTTATGATACATGGAAGGATAACTATCAGAAAATCTCAAAGTATTTTGGGATAAATTATAATACGCCATAACAGGACGGTTTACAGAATTTTCACCAGCCTGTTCATTCATGAAAAAGCCTGCGATCAGTAGTTCATCTCCTATTTTTCTTAATGGTGAATTCGTTCGCGGAAATAATTGTGGAGCGAAAAATAAGGAGTCCTTCGACAAATTAGGGATTGTATGTAAATCCTTCTTCATCACAACCTCACCTCTTGCATTCGCTAAGAATAAAGAATAAGTAGTAAAATTATACAAATATATAGAATCCTGATTTAAATAATAAAAAGAAAAAATAGTTCCAATCCCATTATTCCCTTCTTTAGCAAACTCTGTTCGTCCTAGATATTTTCTTGTCTTATAATCATAAAAGACTATTGCATTGTCATATTCATTTGTAAAAGCTAATATGTCAGAATCATTACGTTGGAATAATTGTAAATATTCCATATTCTGCACCGTAGAATCATCCAATGCGAAAACAATGTCATCGGCTTCTTCAATATTAATATCGGGAACTAAGAACTGCTTCTTATTCCCAGAAGAGCAGGAATACAACAATCCCAACCCTAAACATAATGCTACACACTTTATCATATTCTAATTCAATTAACCGTTAATGTAAATCAGCCATTAGAGTCCTCCATTACAAAACCTTTATAAGTCAGTTGCAATATATATCACATATTCTTATTTTGGCAATATATGCTAAAAGAGGATTCTAATTTTCTAATGACTGACTCTGAGCAAAAATTCTAAAGACAAATTAATGGTTTAGAATCTTCAGTAACTTACATGTTTCTGCATCCAAACAAGAACTTTAAAGAAAATATATGTCAACCACTTTCTTTAAAGTTCTCATCGGACGATTAAATCGTCGCATTACACTCAGGTGTACCCTTCCCTGATGCACAATACTCTTGTTTGTTGTTAACGTCTGAAACACAATGTCCATAATTCAACGAACTACTAGAACTTGTTTCACAAGCTGCACTTGCTTCTACTTCAACAAGAGGTGATGGAAGAACAGGATGTTGAACATCATTCTTTGAAACACCTAAACTTGCGCTAACAGCTACAACAACTACCACCACAAAAAACTTAAAAAATCTTCTCATAATCATAAAATATTAAAATTAAACATTCTCTACTCAGACCAATTCCGATATAGAGTTTATCTTACAGTAAATAATAGCTTCATTTTACGCAAAATATTCATTTTCCTACAAAATAGATTACAGACATTAATACACCGATAAAATTATATTTAGCACAGAATCAAAAACATACCAATTCACAATTAAAACATACAGTTAATACTGTATTCCAATATCGGTTCATCCATATTCACATCCAAAGCTATGATAGCACCTCTCTGTTCATCAACAAAAATGCCATGAACATAATGGTCCAACACATATTTCCGAAGCGGTTCCCCTCTCAGGCTAAACACATAAATAGATTGTCCGCCATCCGGTAATTTGTTTCCCCGTTTAGCACTCTCCATAATATCTTTGAAACTTTTCCCTTGGAAAACAGCATAAATAGCATTGTCCGTCACTTGTACATCGCCAAAGCCCATAATACCTGTCGGTATACCATAACCTTCTGCGACCTGAAACTCCGGCTCGCCATGCGGACCGATACAGACAACATGCGTACTGTCTTTCAAGTTATAGATTTCCAGAACCTCACCCAACTGGGTAGCAGCAACCAACACACCCTTACGAGGGTTGTAATCAATAAAACTACGCCAAGCCTGTGCCAATGCAGGACGAGAATTTGCCAAAGCTTCTTCGTTGGCAGAAGGGATTACCCCGAACTTCCGTAACAACCTTCCCTCTGAACTGACCTGACAGAAACGGTTATCACCTGTATAGTCAGGAATGATAAAAGTGGAGTCCTCATATATTACAAAATCTAAAGCTCGGAGGATTGCTTTATCTAACTTCACTACTTCCTGACGAAACAACGTGTCACTGGATAAAGTAAAACCCAACTCTGTCAGTTCCGACTTATTTGCATCCAATATCCACAAGCCTTTTTCACTCCATCGAAAGTTTTCCGCTGAAAGCATCTCTTCGGGTGCATCTCCTCTTTTTCCAAAAGAAGACAAATAATGAAACTCCGGATAACTGAATGCATGAAAATAATGATCCGTTCCATGCAAATCCAGCACCACAGCTTTATTGTCCCAAGCATGCACCCGAAAGGGGTAGCGGAACAAGGCTGTATCCAATTCTATAGTCTTGGCTTTTAGTTCCTGTACTTGGGGGAAATCAGCATATCTATTATTTATAGGGACAGTCGACCCGGAAGTACAGGAAACAAGGCAAAAGAGGATACTAATAAAGTAAACTATACGGAGCATAGTAAGTATCTACTTTAGTATGATTAAACGGGCAATCGACAGTTCCAATACCAAAACAATAACGTCCACCGGACTCTTCATAAGCCAAAGCTTCTACATTCTCTAAAAATAAGGAAGAAACTTTCGACGATGATTGCTTTTTCTGAATATACCCACCTGTGATAGTAGCTATCACTACTACAATTACCAGAATCTTATTAATTTTGTTTTTCATAAACCATGTATTTTTTATATTTCCATGGTGGCAAATATAAAGATTACACACATATCTCTCATGAATTATATCAATTATATAAAGCTACAGGGGCGTAAGAAAATTCTCACGCCCCTGTAACACTCTTTTTAAGGATATATTAATGATTTATTTAGTCTGTTATTAATAATTTAAAGCCTTCTCCGTATTCTTCGTTTTGCACAGCTACTATTTTCACGCATGATTCATTGCTTTCAAGCAACTTTCTAAGTTGTGCTATGGCCGTCCTTTTTTTACTACTTACACCAATATCAGTCAAATTCCAGCCACAAATTTCTATTATTCTACTATTCGATAAAAAGTGATCTTCCGCATGAATAAAAGCAGATAATAACTTATAAGGTTGTTTAGGGCACTGCTTCACTTGCTCCCTAAAAGTTATTGTCATTTCAAATTCATTAAAAATGATTTCACGTAGTCGGTATATACTATTACCTAAACTACAAACCACCGTATCTTCTAATACCGTTTTATCAGAAGATAAAACTTCATTAGGATGAACAAGAAAATCCGATGGCAAAATTTCCACTTTATCCCCCATAACTTCACTCCTATTATATATAAGTAGAAATACCAGGATACATATTCCCATTATTAAACCTCCAATACACCCAATAATATCCATACGCTTCCAATCTACACACCACCATACAGATGGCACAGACAGATAGGCTTTCACTTCAAGAAAATACATATGGTCCAAATAATAATCTCCAAGTTTATTTTCAGGCAAACAAAAAGTAGCATTTCCGACAATAGTTCGTCGAGAACTCTTTTCAGCATTGGGCATTTGAGGTATAAATTCAAGAGCAGAATAATAATGAGGTAAACTTGCATTCAACTTTTCTTGCCACAGCTCATTCAATTCATCAATAGGCAAATCACTAGATTTAAACAAGTAATGAACCATAGAAGCCAATAAATCAGAAGAAAACAATCTCTTGGCTTCTTTTACAGAATCAATCTCCACAATCAAGACCCCTGCTGCTGTTACAGTACGGCGCTTTGATCTCTTCACTTCATTATTACCACCTTCTGCTGAATATGGTATTCCCAGTTTATCAAACTCCTGACTTGCCCATCCCACCGCTGCATCTTTCAATAACATTTCGGCAGTCTGTTTATCTTTCTCTTGATTTTCCACCCCGCTTAGGTACAGCAAGTACACAAGTAAGCCTACAGTAGTCAACAACAATCCGCATAATATGTATAATGTTTGTTTATAGTATTTCATGGCATTTATAAATGTGTATGCCACAAAAGTACATAAAAAGAAATCCATCATCAAGCAATTATATCGTAAAATCGCTTCACATTTAAAAACATCTTCTGATATAGGCAGGTATAATCTATATGCACTCAAAGAATCTCCTTTCAGACTACAACAATAAAGTTCTTTCAGTCAGCAAATCTAAAGAATCCAGTCCAATATCCCCTGAAAAACATACATCATTTAATTTAATAAACAGGAGTTTAAAACAGCTATTACTCACTGATTATCAATATATTAAAAATCAATAAAGAAGAGACCAAGAGGTCAATTCAGGGGTCAGGGTCACCTATACCCCCGCATCTTACTCAAATGGAAAGAGTGATTGCGTCCCATGTCAAGAAATATTCCGTATAGAAGTACCTACTAAATAAACGCTCAACAGGCAGACAGATAAAACAGAAAACTAATCTATGAAATGAGCCTTATTCTTCCCAAAAACATTTACATATACCAAGGATGCACAATATCGTTTTTTTACCCATAAAGAATCATCAAAACTATGCAGATTGCCAATATATCAAAATAGATTACAAAGCGATATTCAGCACACAAGAAAATATCCATCTCGCTGTAAAACAACAACATACTAATATCAAAAGAATATTTTCATCTACGAGTGGGGTTATAGGTGACCCTGACCCTAACTTGCCCCCCAGCAAGACGTCTCAAAGTCTTTATAAAGTTTTTCACTGTTACATTATTTTAATATAGCAAACAAATAACCAGCAATAAAAGAAACGACCATTATACAGTAAGGTATAAAATCTCTAAGCCTCAATTACCTTAAAGGAGAGGTGACAACAAGCAATGTTGTGATACAAAACAAAGAATGTTTCGTATCACAACATTACTTGTTTTACATTATGACATCGTTTGTAGTATTAAAAATGACATTACCAGAAAGATATCACTTCATTAACAAACTAACCACATATTAATCATTAAAGTATTTTTCAATATCAAGATAAGCAAATTGATATTCACTATCCAAATTCATAATGATTCGTTTTTTCTCTCCATTATAACACAAGTCATTTATTTTGCGCCCTAACACTAATTTCATACCTTTCAACTTTCCATTTTTCATAATATCCCACACATTAAGTTAGACATTTCCTTTCACCAGATTGAATAGTTCAAAAGTCATATAATCTTCTGACTGTCCATATATCATTTGATAATCACGACTGATGTATAATCCATCTTTATGAACAAAAAAGACATAGGAATTATAGATTGACTCCGGAAACAATGTTTCTCCTATGATTTTGAACTCTTTATCCAATATAATAACAGAAAACTTTTTTCTTCCATAAACAGATTTTCCCCACCAACGAATATTATCTTCCAAAGTTGTTTTGGGATATGCAAACCGATAATAAACGTCTCTATACGGATCATATATCAAATCACCATAACGCGCTATTTCAAGATTAAGTTGAGGACCTTTTTCTGAAACTTCCTGTTCTTCCGCTGGAGAATCAAGATATTTACTTTTCACTTTAACCCTCTTCGCATCAGAGTGCCCGACCGATGCAACGACAATATCCTCACTTACATAAAAAGAATAAATAAATTCCTCTCCATTAAAGATACGACTAAATCGGGTATCTTTAGCTTGCAACTCTTTCTCTGTCAAAATACTATACGTCAAAGGAAGTCCCTCACAATTCTTCTGAATGGTATCGATTACCACACTGAGCGGAGTATCAGTTATAGGATGAAAACGATCTACAGCACTCTGAGTTATATATATTTTCTCGTCAATAACCACTGGCGCTATATAAGGATGCGAAGCTGGATTATAAGATGGAAGAACCTTATACCCTTTACTTGTTATTCCATAAGGAACCTTCTGAATAATACGACAAGTAGTATCCACCTTTATCAAACCGGAATAGGCATAAGATGAGACATATATATTATCAAAATCTTCGATATAAAAGCCAGTAGGTTGAACTATCCCATTGGGACCCTCCGTAGCCAAGTTCAATTTAAAAAGAAACTCATTTGTCTTAAAGTCATAAAAGAGTATCTGGTTGGTTCTATAATTAAGAAAAGACAGATACTCTTTGCCATTATCATCGCTGAACGTATATAAATAAAAGCCATTATATCTTACGTCAGAGTCTAAAGTGAAACTTTTAATAGTTCCCGATGCTTCCAAATTATAAGAATATGAATTTGAAGATTTCTCATTCTTACACGAAATAAGGAAACAAAAAAATAAAAGCGATAACAAATTCTTCATATTACTCTCATGTCATTTTAGCAAGAATAGATCAAAACAAATATTTCAAGAAATTCTTCAATACCACTTTAAAATATTCTCAAGATTAATGTTCTATATTTTATTTAGTGTTTAGAAACGCAAGGACAAATATAAAAAATATATAAATAAATCGTATAAATTTTATCAATTTTATAGAGTACCACAAGGATAATTTTTTTATTACGCCTCTAATACATTATTTTTAAGAAGAAATTAATGATTTATTAATTCTACAATTAATAATATAGAAACTACCGCTCCCTTTTTACTTTACATAAAGCTTATACTTACAAAAGATATATGATATACAAGGGAAGAATAACTGTTCCCTTTTTCGTTTTTCACAAATCAGAAGTTCACAATCAAACGTTGCCTGAACATCCGCATCACCCCATCAGGAGACCCTTTTAGAGGGTATTAAAAAGGGCTACACCCTTTACCCCGGATGGCTACACCATTTGGGGCAGATGGCTACACCATCCGGGTCAAAGGGTGTAGCCCTGTCAGAAGGAGTATTATCGGGGTAAACTAAAAGTGCCATTGCCGGGTAGTATATCTAAATCAAAATGCATATCTTTGCAGCAATAAAAATCCAACACCTATGAAGATACTCTATTATATTTACCAAATATGTTTTGCATTGCCAATTCTGCTGGTATTGACTATTCTTACGGCTTTGGTCACGATTGTCGGCTCACTGATAGGCGGTGCACACATCTGGGGATATTATCCCGGAAAAATATGGTCACAACTAATTTGCGTTTTCCTGCTGATCCCTGTAAAGGTGCGCGGCCGGGAAAAGATACATAAACATACGTCGTACGTATTCGTACCCAATCATCAAGGTGCATTCGATATCTTCCTGATCTACGGATTCCTGGGACGTAACTTCAAGTGGATGATGAAGAAGAGTCTGCGGAAATTACCTTTCGTAGGAAAAGCCTGCGAAAGCGCAGGACACATCTTTGTCGACCGTTCAGGACCTAAGAAAGTACTGGAAACCATTCGTCAGGCAAAGGCTTCACTGAAAGATGGCGTATCATTGGTGGTATTCCCGGAAGGTGCACGTACTTTTACAGGACACATGGGATACTTCAAGAAAGGTGCATTTCAATTGGCAGACGAGTTACAACTGGAAGTGGTGCCTGTCACCATCGACGGATCATTCCAAATCCTCCCCCGCACGGGTAAGTGGATACACCCATACCGTATGATACTCACTATCCATGATCCTATCCCTCCCAAAGGGCAAGGTATAGAAAACATCAAGGCGACGATGGCCGAAGCCTACGCCGCCGTAGAAAGTGCTTTACCGGAAGAATACAAGGGAATGGTGAAAAACGAGGACCAATAATAAAATTAAAAATTGAAAATTAGAAATTAAAACGTTGCAATCCAAAAGATGAGTTTGTGAAACAGCATGATAACATGCCTTTAATTTTTAATTTCTAATTATTAATTTTTCCGCTCTCCTCCATGCGTCGATGTTCCTCTATTAATTTCATATTCTCTTTGGCTTTATCGAGGAATTCCCTCACCAAAGGAGTACTCTTGAAAGACTGGGGAGCCGTACGGATGATATCCTCTATCTGTGGGGTCATGATGGGATAAGGCAGCGTGCTGCACATCATCATGAATACACTGGGACCAAGGACATTCTCATAATTGGCAGAAATAAACTCCTTTATATAGTCATTCATTTCTTTTATCAAGGCCTCTCCCTCCTGAGTCAGTTGCTCGTGGATGTCATCCAATGCGGCGCCATCCAGGACCATACGTGCCTCTTTCTTTTCCAGTTCTTCAATCTTCAGCTCAAGCGCATTGCGCTTTTCGATGAATTCATACAAAGCATTGTTTAGCGGCGTACCTTTAGCGGTGAGTTGAGAGTTGGATATGGAGACTTCAACTTTACCGTTTTCGAGTACAAGAGGCATGATAGCCTCATCATTCATGTAGAGCGTCACCATCATTACAGAGTCTGACGGGCCACTCGTTGAGAACAAACCGTGTACCACTTCGGCAGAATCAATTGTTATCCATTGCCCGTCGCGGAGCGTTTTCAGGTATAACATCTTACCGTCGAGACTGGTCACCGATGACACACCCTCCACTTTATACTTGCGACTGCACGAAGCAAAAAGCACGAGCAAAAGCATTAAGGGCAAAATACGGTTCACATTCATTCTAATCATGCAGGAAACGATTTTTATGAAACACGATACAAAGGTACAACCTATTCGCGCTGTAAAGAAACTTTTTATCAATATTTAAATTTTGCTCTCTTTTTTCCATTAATAATCCTTATAAGGAGGGAGAAAAGAAAGGATATTTCATTTAGTTTACTTATTTTTGCAGTGATAAGTAACAAAATGTAAACCCTATTACTGAAACAAGATAGTCTCCTATGTCAACTTATGCTCCTTTTGCCAAGCCACTCTACGTCATGCTGAAACCGGTAGGCGCCGTATGCAACCTTGCATGCGACTACTGTTACTACCTGGAAAAGAGCAAACTATACCAGAACAACCCAAAGCATGTAATGAGCGAAGAGTTGCTGGAAAAGTTTATTGAAGAGTATATTAATTCGCAAACCATGCCGCAGGTAATGTTTACCTGGCATGGCGGAGAAACCCTGATGCGCCCGTTGTCTTTCTACAAAAAGGCGATGGAGCTGCAAAAAAAATATGCACGCGGACGCACCATAGACAACAGCATACAGACCAACGGAACCATGCTGACGGATGAATGGTGCGAATTCTTCCGTGAAAACAACTGGCTGGTGGGAGTCTCTATCGACGGGCCGCAGGAGTTTCATGACGAATATCGAAAAAACAAGCAGGGAAAGCCCTCTTTCGTAAAGGTGATGCAAGGCATCAATTTATTGAAGAAGCACGGTGTAGAATGGAACGGAATGGCAGTAGTGAATGACTACAATGCCGATTATCCACTGGAATTTTACAACTTCTTCAAGGAAATAGGCTGCCACTACATACAGTTTGCCCCCATCGTAGAGCGCGTATTCGGACATCAGGACGGACGACACCTGGCCTCACTGGCCGACCGTGAAGAGGTGGCCGAACTGGCGGACTTTTCCGTCAACCCGGAGCAATGGGGCAATTTCCTCTGTACCCTCTTCGACGAATGGGTGAAAAAGGATGTAGGCACCTATTACATTCAGTTGTTTGACTCTACCCTGGCCAACTGGATAGGCGAACAGCCGGGGGTATGCACCATGGCAAAGACCTGTGGACATGCCGGAGTAATGGAATTCAACGGAGATGTATATTCCTGCGACCATTTTGTATTCCCCGAATATAAGCTGGGAAACATTTACCAGAAGACACTGGTGGAAATGATGTACAGTGAAAAGCAACAGGCTTTCGGGCAGATGAAACAGCAATCGTTGCCCACTCAGTGCCGTGAATGTGAGTGGCTGTTTGCCTGCAATGGCGAATGCCCCAAGAACCGTTTTGCACGGACGGCAACCAGCGAACCGGGATTAAACTATCTCTGCAAGGGGTATCATCGCTTCTTCAGTCATGTGGCTCCGTATATGGACTTCATGAAGAACGAGTTGATGAATCAACGCCCGCCCGCCAATGTAATGGATTTCATAAAATCGAACTCATAATAATCAAGTAAGAATGAAAATTAGAACCTATTTAGTGGCGCTTTCTGCGCTGGCGTTCGGCTCTGCAATGCGTGCCGACGAAGGAATGTGGTTGCTGCAGTTGATGAAACAGCAGAATTCCATTGAGTTAATGAAAAAACAAGGACTGAAACTGGAAGCGGATGATTTGTACAATCCGGGCGGAGTTTCACTGAAAGATGCGGTAGGCATCTTCGGTGGAGGCTGTACGGGTGAAATCATTTCACCGGAAGGCTTGATTCTGACAAACCACCATTGTGGTTATGCTTCTATCCAACAACACAGTAGTGTGGAACACGACTATCTGACAGATGGTTTCTGGGCTAAAAACCGTAGCGAGGAATTGCCTACTCCGGGATTGAAGTTCCAGTTCGTGGACCGTATTGAAGATATCACGGACATCGTAAACCAGAAAATCGCTGCCGGCGAAGTGACGGAAGTGAATGCAATGACTCGCCCGTTCCTCAACAAACTGGCTAAGGAATTATTCGAAAAAAGCGATCTGAAGGACAAGAAGGGCATCGAAGTACAAGCATTGCCATTCTATGCCGGTAACAAATACTACCTGTTCTACAAGAAAGTATACACAGACGTACGCATGGTAGCTGCTCCCCCCTCCTCTATCGGTAAATTCGGTGGAGAGACGGACAACTGGATGTGGCCACGCCACACGGGAGACTTCTCCATGTTCCGCATTTATGCTGACGCTAATGGTGATCCCGCAGAATATTCAGCATCAAACGTGCCCCTGAAAACTCCGAAATACCTGCCCATCTCCATCAAAGGACTGGAAGAAGGTGACTATGCCATGATCATGGGATTCCCCGGAAGTACAAGCCGCTACCTCACCGTATCGGAAGTAAAAGAACGTATGGAGGCACAGAACCAGCCACGCATCACCATTCGTGGCGCACGTCTTGCCGTACTGAAAGAAGTGATGGCCGCCAGCGACAAAACTCGTATTCAGTATGCCAACAAGTATGCCGGCAGCAGCAACTACTGGAAGAACTCTATCGGTATGAATAAGGCTATCATTGATAATGATGTGCTGGGTACGAAAGCAGAACAGGAGAAGAAATTCGCTGAGTTCGCCAAAGGCAAGCCGGAATACGAAGGTGTAGTAGAAAAAATCGATGCGATTGTGAGCCAGACAATGCCGGTGACCGGTCAGTATTACTACCTGACAGAAGCATTCAGCGGTGCCATTGAATTCGGTAGCCCGTACATGGTTATGGACAATCTGAAAAAAGGTCTGGAAGAGAAGAATGACTCTCTTATCAACAAATCCATAGAGCAGTTGAAAGAAGTTTTTGCTGATATCCATAACAAAGACTATGACCATGAAGTAGACCGTAAAGTAGCTAAAGCTATCTTCCCGGTATATGCCGAAATCATTCCGGCAGAACAGCGTCCGGCTTTCTATCAGACTATCGAAAAGGAATTCAAAGGTGATTACAATGCTTACATCGATGCTATGTATGACAACTCTATCCTGGCCAATCAGGCTAACTTCGATAAGTTCTTAAAGAAGCCTACGGTAAAAGCTATCGAGAAGGATATTGCAACCCAATATTCACGTGCCAAGATTGAAAAGTTGATGGCACTGGCAAAAGATTTGAACAGCACTTCCAAAGAACTGGCCTTGCTGCACAAAGCATATATCCGTGGTCTGGGCGAAATGAAAGAGCCTGTTCCATCTTATCCGGATGCCAACTTCACCATCCGTCTGACCTACGGTAATGTAAAATCTTACAATCCGCGTGATGCCGTACACTACAAATACTATACCACTACAGACGGTATTCTGGAAAAAGAAAACCCCGAAGACCGTGAGTTCGTAGTTCCTGCCAAATTGAAGGAACTGATTCAGAAGAAAGACTTCGGACGCTATGCGTTGCCGAACGGTGATATGCCGGTTTGCTTCCTGAGCACGAACGATATTACCGGTGGTAACTCCGGTAGCCCGGTACTGAATGCAAACGGTGAATTGATCGGATGTGCTTTCGACGGTAACTGGGAGTCTCTGAGTGGTGACATCAATTTCGATAACAACTTGCAACGTTGTATCAATCTGGATATCCGTTATGTACTGTTCATCCTCGAAAAACTGGGAGGATGCGAGCATCTGATAAAGGAAATGAACATTGTAGAGTAATCAACCACCCTGTGGAAAGATGCCTCTACAACTGAACATAGATGAGTATACGACTGAATAGGGTTCAGTCGTATACTTAATCCTATTCAGTCGTATAGTGATTCTCCCCCCCTTTCTGAATTATCTCTAACGCTCCTTTATATGAAAAAAAATATATTATCATTATTCCTGACATTCACAGTGCTCTCCGCACACGCCGACGAAGGTATGTGGATGCTGACTGACCTGCAAAAGCAGAACGAAGTGGCTATGACAGAACTGGGATTACTAATCCCGGCTAACCAGATTTATAACCCCGACGGCATCGCACTGAAAGACGCAGTGATCCACTTCGGTGGAGGGTGTACAGGTGAAGTCATCTCTGCCGAAGGGTTGGTATTGACCAACCACCACTGTGGCTATGGTTCTATCCAACAGCACAGCACGGTGGAACACGACTATCTGACGGATGGTTTCTGGGCCATGAGCCGTGAAGAAGAACTTCCCTGCAAGGGACTTACCATCACTTATATTGATGAGATACTGGATGTGACTGATTACGTCAACGAACAGTTGAAGATAGATCCGGACCCGAATGGTACCAATTATCTCTCTCCCAAGTACCTGAAAGAAGTGGCCGAACGTTTTTCTTCCGAACAAGGCATTGCCCTGACTCCGGGACGCAAACTGGAGCTGAAAGCTTTCTATGGCGGAAACCGTTACTATCTGTTCATCAAGACTACGTATAGTGATATCCGCATGGTAGGTGCACCTCCTTCTTCCATAGGTAAGTTTGGTGCAGATACCGACAACTGGATGTGGCCGCGCCATACAGGTGACTTCTCCCTGTTCCGCATTTATGCCGACAAGGATGGAAAACCTGCGGAATACTCCAAAGATAATGTACCCTTGAAGGTAAAGAAACACCTTACGATCAGCCTTGCCGGCTACAAGGAAGGTGACTTCACGTTCGTTATGGGATTCCCCGGACGCAACTGGCGTTATATGATCTCCAACGAAGTGGAAGAACGTATGGAAACTACGAATTTCATGCGCCATCATGTACGCGGTGTACGCCAGGAAGCATTAATGGAACAGATGCAGAAAGACCCCGCCGTACGTATCCACTACGCCAGCAAGTATGCTTCATCTGCCAACTATTGGAAGAATGCCATCGGTATGAACGAAGGGCTTGTCCGCCTGAAAGTGCTTGATACTAAACGTGCTCAACAGGAACAACTCCTCGCCCGCGGACGCGAACAGGGTGACGACTCTTATCAGAAAGCATTCGACCAGATACGCAGTATCGTTGAGCATCGCCGCCCCGCCCTTTATCACCAGCAAGCCATTCAGGAAGCATTGGTAACGGGATTGGACTTCATGCGCATTCCTAACACTTCTGCCATGCTGGCTGCCTTGAAGAGCAAGGACAAAGCGCAGATTAAAACTGCCGCAGATAGCTTGAAGATTGCCGCAGACAAGTATTTTGCCTCCGTGCCTTTCCCCGAAGTGGAACGCATTGTTGCCAAGAAAATGCTGCAGACTTACATGCAATATATCCCCGCAGAACAACGTATCAGTATCTTTGAAGTGATCGACAAACGTTTCAAGGGGAATAGTGATGCTTTTGTGGACGCTTGTTTCGACTACTCTATTTTTGGAAATAAAGAGAACTTCGAGAAGTTTATCCGCAAGCCGGGCTCTTATAAACTGGGTTTCGATTGGATGGTGTTGTTCAAGCATTCCATTACCGATGGCTTGTTGCAGACCGCCATCGCCATGGCAGAGGCCAACAAGAACTATAATGCCGCACATAAAGTTTGGGTAAAGGGAATGATGGATATGAAGCGCAGTGCAGGCACTCCGATCTATCCGGACGCCAACTCTACCCTGCGCCTCACTTACGGACAAGTGTTACCGTATGAACCTGCGGACGGAGTGGAATATGGCTATTACACCACCCTCAAAGGTGCCATGGAAAAGGAAGATCCCAATAACTGGGAATTCGTGATTCCTGCAAAACTGAAACAGTTGTATCAGGCAAAAGACTTCGGTCGCTATGCCATGCCGAACGGTGAAATGCCTATCTGTTTCATCGTGAACACGGATAACACCGGTGGTAACTCCGGCAGTCCGGTATTCAATGCCAAAGGTGAACTTATCGGTACAGGTTTCGACCGTAATTATGAAGGTCTCACAGGAGATATCGCCTTCCGTCCTTCATCACAACGTGCCGCCTGTGTAGATATCCGCTATACTTTATTCATCATAGAGAAGTATGCCGGAGCTTCACACATCATCAAGGAATTGACGATTGCGGAATAAGAGAAAGTCCGTCTATGTATTCGGACCCTCAATAATTCACTCCTACAGATATCTGTACAATATCTGTAGGAGTGTTTCTTTTCAGGAAATCATTTCCATTGGAAAATGTTTCATTCTGACAACGAATCTAAAAAATAGCCAAAATATGCCCTAAACGGCCATAAAGGATAAAAGGGCGTGAACAATACATACCCGAAACTGTTTCTAACTACAGACAATAACACTAATTTTGTAGTAATAAAAAAACTTGTAGTAATAACAGAAAGGAAAAGATTATGGAAAAATTTGAAGAACTTATACAGTCAGAAAAACCCGTTTTAGTAGATTTCTTTGCTACCTGGTGTGGTCCATGTAAGGCTATGCATCCTGTATTGGAAGAGTTGAAAGGTCAAATTGGTGAAGCTGCCCGCATCGTAAAAATTGATGTTGACCAGCACGAAGAACTGGCTGCCAAGTATCGCATACAGGCAGTACCTACTTTTATTATATTCAAGAAAGGGGAAGCTGTTTGGCGCCATTCCGGAGTAATCAAAGGCAGCGAACTGAAAACTCTCATCGAACAAAATTCATAAGAAACAAAAACATGAAGAA
The DNA here is from genome assembly GCF_003464595.1 of Bacteroides intestinalis. Taxonomy (GTDB): domain Bacteria; phylum Bacteroidota; class Bacteroidia; order Bacteroidales; family Bacteroidaceae; genus Bacteroides; species Bacteroides intestinalis_A. The sequence goes on along the minus strand of NZ_QRZF01000006.1, from coordinate 187,827 downwards.
AATCTTAACAGTTGCCGTTCTGCTATTTGCAAGTGTACTGACGTATGCCTGTACAGACAAGGCTCAGGCACAGCAAAAAGAACCGGAAAAAAAGGAAGCTAAAAGCGGGGAGGTCATCGTAATGAACAAAGATATGTTCATTAAGGATGTATTTGACTATGGGAAATCCCAGGATTGGAAATATAAAGGTGATAAACCTGCCATCATTGACTTGTATGCCGACTGGTGTGGTCCCTGTCGTATGACAGCACCGATCATGAAGGAACTGGCAAAAGAATACGCCGGCAAGATCGTGATTTACAAGGTAAATGTAGATAAGGAACGCGAACTTGCCGCATTATTCAATGCAAGCAGCATTCCTCTCTTTGTCTTCATTCCGATGGAAGGAGAACCGCAGCTTTTCCGTGGTGCAGCAGATAAAGCTACCTATCAGAAAGCCATTGAAGATTTTTTGTTGAAAAAGAAATAGTAAAAGTCACAGGAGTCATGTATGAATGATTAGTGGCATATCTTTCCACTCATTATTGTACATCTCCGTGACAGTGTGATAACCGGACGCTTGCAAGGCCGCCAAGGCTTGCAGGCGTCCGTTGTTTATACGCTCTGGATAATGGGAATCACTATTCACCTGCACGCGGATCCCCTTCTCCAACAATACAGGGAAGTAACGTTCGTTGGGATAGAAAGTACCCAATTCAAGATATGATTTCGTATTGACCTCTACAATATATCCCTTACGGACAATGGCATCAAAATATTCTTGTATCAAAGCATCGTACCAAGGCTCATCCAATAGACCGGGACGATAAGCAGCAGCGTTATAATGCATTTTATCGGCATGCCCCACAATATCAAATCCACCTAATTCAACCATGCGCATCAGACGTTCGTAGTAGAGATGCACCACTCGTACCAAGTCACCTCCGAACTCTTCGTCCACCAGTTTACGGAATTTGTCTGCTGTAACATCTACATCTACAACCTCTCCTTTATCATTGTAAAGCAGGTGTACCGAACCAATGCGATAATCCAATGGCAATTCCCGGAAACGGGCAACAGAAGGATTACTTTCTTCATTCAGATAGTCGATCTCCAAACCTATATACAATTCTATCTGTCCGGCATATTTAGCTTTCAGCCGACGAAATTCTGCCAAGTAATCATCCATGCAATCCCACTCCATGGTCCAGGCAGTAGGGAACGGTAACGGAGCATGAGATGAAAAACCGTAAGACGTAAATCCTTCGCTCAGGGCAAAGCGGATGAAGTCTTCCATATTAGCACGTCCGTCACAATACAAGCTATGACTATGATAGTTAGTTAAATTCATTCTTCTATCTCACTAAGTTCCAGCCAACGCATAGTCTTTTCATCAATCAGATCGGTTACCTCAGGCAGACGTTTGGACTTCTCTGTCAGCTCATCTACAGACAGGGTACCACTGCATAAAGCAATCTCAATACTGGCCTTTTCTTCTTCCAAGGCAGCAATTTCCTGTTCCAGTTGTTCGAACTCTCTCTTCTCCTTAAAGGACATCCGTCGCTTTTCATTCAGACGTACTTTAGAAGTTTTGTCTTCCTGCGGTTTAGCAGCCTCTTTTTCTTTCTCTTGGCGGGCTTTTTCTTCTTTCCAGTCACGATACTGCGTATAGTTTCCGGGGAAATCACGAATGTCCGCCTGACCATTGAACACTAATAAGTGGTCTACGACTTTATCCATAAAATAACGGTCGTGGCTAACCACAATCACACAACCCTTGAAATTCTGCAAATACTCTTCCAGCACATTCAGAGTGATAATATCCAAGTCGTTGGTAGGCTCATCCAATACAAGGAAGTTAGGATTGCGCATCAGTACCGTACACAAGTACAGGCGGCGGCGTTCTCCACCACTCAATTTATATACATAGCTATGTTGGGTTTCGGGGGTGAACAGGAAATGCTGCAGAAATTGGGAAGCAGTCAGCTTCTTGCCATTACCCAGTTCTATGACTTCGGCAATATCCTGCACCACATCAATGACTTTCATTTGTTCATCAAACTGCAAGCCATCCTGCGAGTAATAACCGAAGCGCACCGTCTCACCAATATCAATTGTTCCACTGTCTGCCTTTACTTCTCCCATCAGGATTTTGATAAAAGTAGATTTACCGGTACCATTATTTCCCACAATACCCATCTTTTCATAACGGGCAAAGATGTAAGAGAAGTCTTCCAATATCTTCAGGTCACCGAATGATTTGTACACATGGTCCGCCTCGAATATCTTACTGCCGATATAGGACGCTTTCACATCCAGCTTCACATTGTCGTTATTAAAACGCTGTTTGGCTACTTTCTCCAGTTCATAGAAAGCATCTTCGCGATAGCGGGCTTTATGTCCGCGGGCCTGTGGCATACGGCGCATCCATTCCAGTTCTGTACGATACAGGTTGTTGGCGCGAGTGATCTCGACATTCGTTGCATCAATACGTTCCTGCCGTTTCTCCAGATAATAACTATAGTTTCCTTTATATTGATAAATCTGACGATTGTCTATTTCAATGATTTCGGTGCAGACACGATCCAGAAAATATCGGTCGTGCGTCACCATAAGCAGACTGAGGTTGGTGCGGCGCAAATAATCTTCCAACCATTCAGTCATATCAAGATCGAGGTGGTTGGTGGGCTCATCCAGAATCAGAAAATCCGGTTCAGTGATAAGGGTGTTGGCAAGTGCCACACGCTTCAGCTGCCCACCGGAAAGGTGCTTTACTTGCTGGTCGAAATTACGTATCTTCAACTGAGATAGAATTTGCTTGGCCTTCTGCTCATAGTCCCATGCTTTTTCATGGTCCATACGTATCAGGATTTCATCGAGTCCCGGATGCCCTTCCGTTTCCATGCAACGTTCGTATTCCTTAATCAATTCTACGGTACTGTTGCCATGATGAAAGCAGGCTTCCAATACAGTCAGGTTTTCCGGATATTGCGGGTCTTGTTCCAAATACCCTACCCGGAGGTCACGGCGGAAAGATATATTTCCACTGTCATATCCCTCTTTCCCGGCAATGATATTCAGTAAGGTAGTTTTACCGCTACCATTCTTGGCAATCAATCCGATACGTTGTCCTTCTGCTACACCGAGAGCAACATTCTCAAGCAATACCAAATCACCAAACGATTTGGTCAAATTCTCTATCTGAAGATAACTAATCACAATTAAAAATTATAAATTAAAAATTAAAGAAGGGTTTTGTAGGTCTCTGACAAATTGCAAGGTTCCCCTGCCTTCACTTTGCTCCACACTAATTTCATGGGGTCAATCCATTCTCCGGTAGTAAGATTCTGCAGCACAGGAGCTTCACGATTACCATCTATCAGAGTCATCCACTCCAGGCCATCTACCTCATTGGCAAGAATCACACAGATGGCAATACCGAAAGAGAGCCACGCTTCTTTCTTCTTCGGACCGATAGTTCCACCATCGATAATCTGCTGCATGCTGTCCAAATCTTCTTCCATTCCCTGGAAGTCTTTTTTCAGTTGCTCCTTCACAGTGGTTGTCACCCACTCAAAAGCTTCATTTATCTGATAGATTTCGGACAGGCGGACAGGAATAATCTCTTCCGGATATTTCACTCCCTCTTTGCGTATTTCCAATGAAGCAATAACCGCCTCGGCTTCTACCGCAGACGACCCCTTACTGACAGTAAAAGAACATTCGAAAGCAACATCGGCCATACCGGTAATCCAAAGGTGGGAAGTATAATAAGCTCCATCTTCCTCAAACATCTCTTTACTGTAAGCACATTCCATATTTCCTATCCTTACGGAAGCAGCCGAAGGATTGTCTTTCAGTTCCTGCCGGATTACTTCCCTGGCATACGTCGCACTGCCTTTGTATGCAGAGATACGGAAATTTCCGGTCCATTCATTAGGATTATAGAAGAGAAAAGAGCCTTCTCCATCTTCAAATTCATTCCAGTCTGCGGGATACATCATGGAAAACCATGCTCCCGGAGAGATAAATTTCTTGCTTTGTGCCATTGTTATTCAGAGGTTAAAAACGAGGCCACCTGACCTCGTCCGGCAAAAGTAACACTACCGCCGTTGATATGCAAACAAACAGAAACAAAAAACAGCCGATTCTCACGAACCGACTGTCCCAATCATCATCTATGAATGAAGACCATTATAGTCTTCAATATCTTATTAAATCTCTATTAAACTTCAATGAAAATCATATTTTCGTTTTCGAGCGCAAAGATAATGCAAATCGAATGCAGAATAAAAAGAACCAGTTCTTTTTTTATGCTGAAGTGCAGCTTATCTTCGCTTTGCGGCAAAGATAATCAATGAAATACATCAATCCCCAATATTTTAAGATATTTAAAATAACATTCTATAAACAAAGGGATTTTATAGACCAATACAGCAAAAAGCAGCCGATTCTCACGAACCAGCTGCTTCAATCATCATTTATGAATGAAGACAGTAAGAGTCTTCATTATATTAGCGGCTATCTAATATAACCGTAATATTCATCGTCTGTAGCACAATCCCACCAAATAGGATAGCACCAAATATTTGTTTCAAAAGCCTTTGAGTTGGCAGCTCCGGCATTCGTTGCATTATATTGTAATTCCAATGTGGCTGGCAATCTCCAACGGCGCATCCAGTACATGGGATCAGTAGGTGAAGTTCCGGTTATTTCTGCCTGTCCAGCAAATAGCGGACCACGCTGATAACCGGGATATACAACACCGAAACTACCGATATTACCGGCACTGTAATTAAAACGACGCATATCATTCCAATTCTCAGCGCTGCATCCCATTGCTAAGTACTTCTGCAACATAATGTCAGCCATAGTCAGACTGCCTTCATCCTGGCAAACAGCGTCACTCGCCATATAAGCAGTAATCTCACTGTTGTCCATCGGCCACATATCCTTATTATCATAACCGGCAGCTTTCCACTCTTCCAGTTTTGTCTGCATCATATCCATGTGAGCTTTAATGCCTTCTTTATAAGCAACAAGGGCCTTCGTTTTATCACCTTTACGCATATAAACCTCAGACTTAATAAAACACATTTCATGATAAGTTAAAACTTCAAAGTCCGAGTTAGGACGTACCTGGAACGACCCCGTAGAGCCAATAGCACCGGCAGATACAGCAGCAGTAGTCTGGAAATACCAATACATATCCATTTCACCTTGCCCACCCATGCCTGTAAGGCAGGAGTTATTACGTAAATTTACATAGATCGTATCCCCTGCATATATATAGTTAGTACTATTCACATAAGGAGAACCTTTAGGGTAAGTCACAATAACCTTATTGCCATCCACTGTATACTTCTTACCTTTCAATGATGCGATAAATTCATTACGCTTGCTTGCGTCCGCAATCTCATACGAAATATCCTTATTGGCATCAGCGTAAACAGGAGATTGGATAGAGAGTTCTCCGCCGGCAGTCAAACGAGCCGACTCTCCGTAGAAATCGACACCCACAGAACGCAACCAATCATAAGACTGCACCTTACCATCAGCATTTAATTTGATATTACACATGGCAGCCGGTACGATTTTAGTCATACGGGGATCTACCGTGCCTGCCCCACGCATATTAGTCAGCAAATCATAATAGTATTTCGAAAGCCTCTGGTTGGAACCGTAAGCGGCAACATTCCAGTTGGAATTAGTCATCACAGGGTCCTGAAGCAGATAATCGGTTACATCCGAAGAGCTATTATAGCATTTAACTAATATATTATCGCTGTTTGATTGAGGAGCTTTCGACAAACATTCTAAAATAGCATCCGGATTGAACAAATCTGCTTTTTTGGAAAGCTTCAATAAATAGCGAGCTTTCAAACCATAGCAAAGCTTTAACCACTTCTGGACATCACCGGCATTCCACATATCCCCATCTATCAATCTGGTAGCTGAAGTTTCCTGAGCCCTTCCAAAAAGTTCAATGGCTTCATCCAATTTGGCAATACATCCATTAAAGATTGTTTTCCCATCATCATAGGCAGGACTCGGTGAAGCACCTAATGCCTCTGTATAAGGTATCTCGCCATACAGGTCGAGCATTTCCATAAATCCCAAGGCATGAAATACATCGGCTGCGGCCATGTAATGATAAGCTCCTTCCTGTTCTGCCTTCTTATACAAATCATTCAGATTGGCAGCAGTCTCCACAAACCAAGTCTGGTAAGGAGTGGTGGTGGTACCTGACGGGCATGCCCATGTGACACTCAGCTTATTGTTATTACCATTATTACTATAAAAAACACCTGCCTGACAAGCTGTACGCATATTCACAGTGCCGGCGCTATACATATAAAATTTCTGAATCCAAGGTAAACGGTTCGAAACCAAAGCGCTTTCATTATTGGGAGAATCCGGATCGACATTAACATCCAGCCACTCCTCACAGGATGTTGTGCTTAAAGTAAGCAAACAACCCAGTGCTATATATTTAAAATACTTCATAATCTTCAATTTTTTTGCAGTTATTAGAATGTAAGATTAACGCCAAAAGAAAAACTGGATGTTGACGGAACACTACAATAATCAATACCTGTAGCACCGGAACCGCCTGTACCACCAGCCGTACTAACTTCAGGGTCCATGCCCTTATAGTTTGTCCAAGTAAACAAGTTTGTTCCGGTAGCAGTTACCGATAATCTCTTAATAACATTCTGTCTTTTTATTAGCTTCGTGAAATCATAGCTGACAGATAAAGAGCGCAATTTCAACCAATTTACAGAAGTTATAAAGTTATAGGAGTTTGAACAATAGTTATCCCAATATTTCTTTATCATGGCCTTACCGGAATATGTAACGCCATTGATATCATAACTTTGATCAGCATAATAAGTCTGATTAATATCTGCTCCAGTTTTACTGTCTACTCCGGTCACCGTCACATATTCACGACCATTTTCCAAGGTGCGTTTGCTTAATCCATTTGACACCATATAGTATTCAGTACCGTTATATACATCACCACCAATGCGGAAATCAAGCAAGAAAGAAAGCGTCAAATCCTTAATGTGAAATGTATTATTCAAACCACCTATAAATTTCGGTTCACGGTTACCGACAACTTCACTGGTAGAAGAATGAATTTTATATAACCCTGTAGTAGTATCAACCTGATATCTTCCGCCAATGATTTCTTGATTATCCTCTCCGGTGGTTTCATAAGCAAAACGACTGCCAACCAATGCGAGGAATTTACCACCATTCGGAACAGAGGCAGCTTTTACCGTACCGAACTGCGCATCTGTCGGATAGAACATACTCACACCATCCAGAAAATCACCCAATTTACCACGGTTATAAGAAGTATTTAAAGTAATATTCCATTCAAAGTCTTTTGTTACAATAGGCTTACCGGTAATAGCTATTTCCATACCGTTATTGATTACAGAACCTGAATTGATAGAAGACATTATGGAACCGTTTGCATTAGACAAACGAGGAGAAGCGATTTGATTTTTGGTCTGGCTATGATAATAAGTATAGTCCAGGCCTAAACGTCCACCTAAAAATCTCAATTCCGTGCCTACTTCCCATGCCGTCTGGATCTCAGGTTTCAAATATGCATTGCCAAGCACATACTGATTTCCAACCCCTGTAAAAGAACCATAAGTAATAGGAGTTTCCAGATAAGTTAACGTGGCATAAGCATTAGCATCCTTGCCAACTTGCGCCCAACTGGCACGTACCTTGCCAAAAGTAAGTATATCATTCTTGCTAAACAACTCAGTGAATACAAATGAACCGCTAACGGAGGGATAGAAATAAGAACGATTATCAATAGGTAAAGTAGATGACCAGTCATTACGACCTGTGACTGTGAGATAAGCAATATTTTTATAAGAAGCACGAAATTCACCATATACGCCTACCAGTCTTTTCTTTGATGTAGCATCTTTAAAGAATTGGTTTTCTTTCGATATATTATTAAAGCTGATTGTACCTGCCGTAATAAAGTCATATCCCCAATGGGTTTGGTTATGGCGCTCAGTACTTTCAGTAGTAGTACCTACCAATAAATTCAGATCGAAATCACCAAAGGTTTTATGGAAATTACTCATTACATTCGTTGAAATATAATTGTAAGTATAGTCACTCTTATTCAGACGACCATTCTGATACATTTCTTTTGCAACAGAGCCCGGAGCAATATAAGTATATGCTTCCGTCGTATATTGGTCGTAACCTACACGTGCTGAAACATCCCACCAGTCTGCTATTTTGAAAGAAGCATTTGCTGCACCGGTAAAGCGCTTCGTATTATCCGACAGCTTGTTTTTATTTATAATCCAATACGGATTTTCCTTATCACTTGCCAAGTCCAGACGACCATCAAACAAACGATATTTAGAACCATCCTCATTCAAGTACTTCGACATGTCTTCGGTCTGGGGCCAACTGTAAAGTGCAGTCATGGTACCATTACCACCACCGTCATATAAACCTGCGGAAGTTAATGTCTTATCTGTATCTGCTATAGAATAGGAAACGTTAGCACCTACCGTCAAACGACCATATTTCTGTTCACCATTAAAACGGACTGTTGTTTTATTATAGCCTGTTTTGGGAACAATACCCGTTTGATCATAATTAGATGCAGACAAAAAGAATGAACTATTTTTAGTTCCACCGGAAATGCTAACATTATTATCCCAAACAGCACCATTTTGGAAGAAGTCACCAATGTTATCATATAGTTGGGTACCGGAAGCGATTCTCTCTCCCCATGACAAGTAAGTCAAATCATCCAGAACACCATTATTTGAATAATATCCACGGCCAAATTCCGTCTGAACTTCCGGTAGCTTAGTAGCCCATGAACTACTCAACTTACTGGAAAAGTCAACTTTAACAGAACCTTCAGCACCTTTTTTAGTAGTTATGATAATAGCACCATCGGCAGCACGCGAACCATACAAAGCAGCTGCAGCAGCACCTTTCAATATGGACATGGTCTCAATATCTTCCGGATTGATATCCATCACACGATTTGAGTAGGTTGTATTACTACGCGTCATACCATCAGTACCGCTATTCCCTACTACTTGTGTAGAGTTATCATAAATAATTCCATCCACCACAAACAAAGGCTGGTTCTCGCGACCTTCTGAAGTAGAATTACCACCACGAATGATAATACTTGCACCGGCACCTGCCGCACCACTACTCTGCGTAATATTTACACCTGGAACCTTACCTGCCAATGAATTAATAACATTGGTATTTTTGTTCTTCAATAATTCTTCTGAGTTAATATCAGAGACAGCATATCCTAAAGCCTTCTTTTCCTTTTTAATACCCATAGCAGTCACCACAACTTCATTCAAAGTCTGGGCATCTTCTTTCAAAGTCACTGTATATACATTTCCTGCACCTACCTTAATTTCAGCCGAAGTATACCCCACGAATGAAATTACTAATGTGCTACCCAACTGGGCATCTACAGAGAATCCGCCATCTACATTAGTAACAGTACCCGTGCCTGTACCCTTTACTAATACGCTGGCACCAATGATTGGCTCACCCGTTGCATCTACAACTTTTCCCGTGATTTTCTTTGCTTGTTGAGTACTTTGGGAACTTGGTGTATCAACATTTATATATAAGTACAACAAACGCCTATTTATTATTATTTTTATATTATCTTCCGGGGGATCACTTACTCTTTTTTTACTGTATACTGGACGACCTGATACTTACTTAATAATAAGTAACATCTCATTTATCTCACCGAAGAATCTGATATTGACTAAAAAGAATAATTGCATGAATAAATAAAAATTCAGCCAGCCTAATTATTAATAATCAAATATCAATATTCACATCAATTAAACCAGTTAAGTAATGAAAGTCTAATTGATTTCTATTTCAGCTTGATAATAGCATTCTATATTTTTTAGAATTTATATATATAAAATATAAATATTGCTATATTATTGTTTTAAGAGAACACAATCACATAGCAACTAAATATAATACATTCATCAATATTACAAACTATTATTCACATTATACTTTCAATATAACATATATATCAGCAGAAGTAAAGACAATATGATTTTTAGAAAAAGTAGTATTTCATGCATTAAGAATGAAATATAAGTCTCAGTAAAGAAGAAAAATAAATATATTAGTATTCGTTTACATATTTTTAATGATTAATATAACACAAATATCAAACTAATTTATATTTTTGCAAACAAATCCAAATTATATAGCTTATGAAAAACAATTATCACTTATCATTAGTATTGCTTGTATTGTTTGGGATATCTTCTCCATATTTGGCTAAAGCAGCCGATCGAGAAAATACACCAAGTTCCCAAAGAACTTAACTTTACTATTCAATTTTACATTACTTTCCAATAGGCTGTATCTTCCTTCTCACATCCTTAGAAATCTCCAAAAACATGTAATTCAATTTCCCGGAATGTATTCCTTCTTCATTTTGCTTATACTTATTATTAGCGTATTGCTTAGACTTATCGAATGTTAGCCGTGACATTTGATTCTGTGATTTACCTACCATCGTTGAATCCAGCTTCTCATCCGGAAAGAAATCATCCAGATCCACATCTCCAATCATAGTAGTTTCAAGGAAGTTCATATTCTTGCGACCGGCATCTGTATAATACCCCACAAACATGTGTCCCGGAGTACGAACTAATATTGGCTCTATATTAATAGCACGAAGCAAGGAAGCAAACAACACGCTACCATCCACACAGTTAATCTGCGAAGACTCCAGTGCATCATCAAACGTGCGAACACGCTGGGAAAAGACCACATTACTGGACAAACTGGTATTGGAAACAGAACTGTAACGGAAATTACGTTTTTGAAGTACGTTCCATAGAGCATAGACTTGCTTGTCCACCACTTCAGCATTGCCACCTTGATAGCCCAGGAAACGATTGACAATACGGGTGTTCAGTGCTTCACGCAACAGTTTATCAATCATCGGATTCTCCTCATTAACGTATGCCGCAAAGAAAATACCGGTATCATGAAATTTAGTTCCGTTCGTGACATACCCCAACAGACATTCATTAATGCTGCGAACAGAAAAAGTACGAACCCGCTGCCCCAAATCCTTATCATTCATTTCTACCTTAACAGCCACACTTACCGGTTCCGCCTGGTTATTATTCTTCAGCGCTTCGTAATTCCAGATAATATCGGGATAGATCGTATATTCCGTCCGTGGTTTAGCCAACACAAACTCAGATACGGAACGGGAAAAGAACGGAGTTTCAGCAACTTCAATACGCACCCTGCTATACGCCTTCCCCGAACGAATCCGGATAGAAATGCAGGATTTAGAATTACCCACATATAAGGAATCAGCCGGAACAATGACTTGCGCATCTGTCGTCGCAACAGAAAGAATACTAGAAGGAAAGATGTTGCCTCCCAACTCATCCGTTATCTCAAACCCGGAACGGAACGGAGCCGTATTCAGCCAAAAGGAACCTGCCACAACAACCACCAATAAAGCTATCAGAGCGGGCAAACGCCATTTATATCGCCGAAAATCTATATTAGTCAACTCTTTCATACCAATGTTATTTATATTAAGACAAAGGTAAGTATAAAAACTGAAAAACTGGAATGCCAAAGTAATAGTTTACAGTTCTTCACTCTACCAAAACCGGATCAACTCCGTACCATCTCCGTACCTATACGTTTGGACTTGATACGGACTTGATACGGCTTTGACACGGTCTTGGTACGGACTTGGTATGTACCGGATAACCTTCAGCACATACTAAAATGTAACCGAATTGTAACACGTGTTTCACTTTCCCGTAACAAAAACACCGCACCTTTGTCGCTGAAAAGAAATAAAGTATAACTTTGTGGTAGGAGAATTTGTTTTGAATACCTCATATTAATTAGAAAAAGCAATGAACGATTATCGTATTTTAGTTGTAGACGATGAAGAGGACCTTTGCGAGATCCTGAAATTCAACCTTGAGAATGAAGGGTATGAAGTGGACACGGCCAACTCTGCCGAAGAGGCGTTGAAAATGAATATCGGTAGCTACAACCTGTTGCTGCTGGACGTGATGATGGGAGAAATATCCGGTTTCAAAATGGCCAGCTTACTAAAGAAAGATAAGAAAACCGCTCAGGTACCTATTATATTCATCACCGCCAAGGATACGGAAAATGATACGGTAACCGGCTTCAATCTGGGAGCTGATGATTACATCTCCAAACCTTTCTCTCTGCGTGAAGTCATCGCACGCGTCAAAGCTGTATTGCGCCGCACCCAGCAAGGAGAACCGGAACGGGCACCGGAGCAAATCAGCTACAAGACATTAGTCATTGATATTGTAAAAAAGAAAGTTAGTATCGACGGGGAGGAAGCCCCTCTCACTAAAAAGGAATTTGAGATATTACTTTTACTCCTCCAGAGCAAGGGACGCGTATTCTCTCGCGAAGATATACTGGCACGGATATGGAGCGACGAGGTCTATGTACTGGACCGCACCATTGATGTGAATATCACCCGTTTGCGTAAGAAAATAGGTATTTATGGAAAATGCATCGTAACTCGCTTAGGATATGGATACTGCTTCGAAGCTGAATAATACCACACATTTCCTGTCGTTCAGCCGGAAGTTATTTCTTTCGGTCATTTCACTGTTTCTGGTATTTGCCGGATGCTTCCTGGCATATCAATACCAGCGTGAAAAAGAATATAAGATAGATCTGCTGGATATACAGCTACAGGACTATAATGAACGGTTGCACCAGGAGCTTGCCCACATCCCGGACAGTCTGTGGGATAAGACTTTGGAACGATATCTGCAAAAGTACGTCAAACAGGACTTACGTATTACGGTAGTGAACGTACAGGGTGACGTATTATATGACAGCTTCGAGAATCAGAAGTTAGGCAATCACGTCAATCGCCCGGAAGTACAAAAGGCACTGGCAGAAGGAAAAGGATATGATGTACGCCGTACTTCCGAAACAACAGGAGTACCCTACTTCTATTCTGCCACACTCTGTGAAGGTTACATTATACGTTCCGCCCTCCCCTATGACCTGAACCTTGTAAGACACCTTGCAGCAGACCAGCACTACATCTGGTTTACCCTCATCGTATCATTACTATTAATTTTCATTTTCTACAAATTCACCTCTAAACTAGGGACAGCCATCAATCAGCTACGCGAGTTTGCCAAACGTGCCGATAAGAATGAGCCTGTGGAAACAGATATACAGTCCGCCTTCCCACACAACGAACTGGGAGAGATTTCACAGCATATCATCCAGATATACAAGCGACTGCGGGAAACCAAAGAGGCGCTATACATTGAACGGGAGAAATTGATCACCCACTTACAAACCTCGCATGAAGGATTGGGCGTATTCAATAAGGACAAGAAAGAAATCCTGGTCAACAACCTGTTCACACAGTACAGCAACCTGATTTCAGACTCCAACCTACAAACAACAGAGGAAATATTCTCTATCAGTGAGTTCCAGAAAATCACAGATTTCATCAACAAGACTCCCAAGCGTCCGGGCAAGGAAGAAAAGCGTATGTCTATCAGCATCAATAAGAATGGACGTATGTTTATTGTGGAATGTATTATATTCCAGGACTTAAGCTTCGAGATATCCATCAACGACGTCACCCAGGAAGAAGAGCAGATCCGCCTGAAACGCCAGTTGACACAGAACATCGCACATGAACTGAAGACCCCGGTCAGCAGTATACAGGGCTATTTGGAAACCATCGTGAACAATGAAAACATTTCGCGGGAGAAGATGCAGACATTCCTGGAGCGATGCTATGCTCAAAGCAATCGGCTAAGCCGACTGCTACGCGACATCTCCGTATTAACGCGTATGGACGAAGCCGCCAACATGATCGACATGGAGAAAGTAGACATCAGCCTGTTGGTAGGCAATATCGTAAACGAAGTATCCCTGGAACTGGAAGAAAAGCATATCACCGTAGTCAACTCCCTAAAACCGAAGATACAACTGCGTGGAAACTACTCCCTGCTATACTCCATTTTCCGCAACCTAATGGACAATGCCATTGCCTATGCAGGCACGGATATACGCATCAATATCAGTTGTTTCCGCGAGGACGAGAATTTCTACTATTTCAGTTTTGCCGATACCGGCGTAGGCGTCTCTCCCGAACATCTGAACCGCTTATTCGAACGCTTCTATCGGGTGGATAAAGGACGCTCACGCAAACTGGGCGGCACAGGATTGGGATTGGCTATCGTAAAGAACTCGGTAATCATCCATGGAGGTACCATTTCGGCCAAGAACAACCAGGGTGGCGGATTGGAATTCGTATTCACACTGGCAAAAGAAAAATAATCACTTATCACTAACCACTAATCACTTTTTTCCTTATCTTTGCGATGCATTGGTTTACTGTCTTTGTTCGGAGACGGTAATTAAAAGGGAATCAGGTGCAAATCCTGAACAGTCCCGCTGCTGTAAGTTTCATGATAGGTTGCAGGCAAACTACCAATAGCCACTGGAAGTCCGCTTCCGGGAAGGCGCCTGGCAACAGAAACAAGTCAGAAGACCTGCCATGCACTGTTTTTATCACTGCTTTCGAGGAAAAAGCGTTGAGTCTAATGAAACGGGCAAATCGTCCCATCATTTCATTCATCCACTCTGCTTCAAAGAAAGTAAGGAACAATAAACTCTGCCAAGTTTATTTGAATGGTGTCCGGTCGAAGGGATTTCGCCCGGACATTTTATTCTGTAACTTTCCCAAAACAAATTTCATCATCCGCGTGTTATACATACAGTAAACAATTAATACGAAGAGTTATGGAAGCAGATTATGAACTGATCGACAATGAAGAGCGTCGCCAATATGAGTTCCATGTCGATAAATATACTCCAAAGATTGAGTATATGAAATCAACAAATGGAGAGATTTACCTGACACACACCGAAGTACCCACTCAACTGGGTGGTAAAGGCATCGGCAGCCAGTTAGTAGAAAAAGCATTAAAAGATATAGAAAAACAAGGACTAAGGTTAGTACCTCTCTGCCCGTTTGTAGCGGGATACATTCACAAACATCCCGAATGGAAAAGAATTGTAATGAAAGGTATTCACATTCAATAATAAATAGTTATGAATATAAAGAAAGAATATACGAACGGGGAAGTGACCATCATCTGGCAACCCGGCCTGTGCCAACATGCAGGTATTTGTACCAAGACCCTTCCGAATGTGTATCATCCGAAAGAAAAACCGTGGATAACGGCTGAAAATGCAACGACGGAAGAATTGATCGCTCAAATCAAGAAATGCCCGTCGGGAGCATTAAGTTACAGAATGAATAACGAGAAAGAAGATAAATAAAAGAAATGAGGTTCCCCCCCCTTCAACACATGAATCCGGGTAACCTCATTTGTATTATGAAAAAGAAAGTAGTTATGTACGTTCCAATTGAACAGTGAAATGACGCATCAGGGGAGCCTCCCAAGTAATGCGAACTCCATTAGTAATACTTTCACGACGGTCGAAAACATTCTTCAACGCTACTGCAATCACGTTCATGTGATTATCCGTATATACGCGGCGGGGAATAGCCAGGCGCAATAAATCCAGTCCGGTAAAACGGTTCTCACGGGTAACCGGATCACGGTCTGCCAGGATATAACCGATTTCACATCCTCTGATACCGGCTTCAAGATATAGCTCAACCGTTAGAGTCTGTGCCGGGAATTCATTCTTCGGTACATGCGTCAGTACCTTCGTTGCATCCACAAAGATGGCATGTCCGCCTGCTGGACGCTGATATGGAATACCATATTCATCCAACTTCTTTGCCAGATATTCCACCTGACGGATGCGGGTTTCCAGATTATCAAATTCCGTATTCTCATCCAGTCCTGTGGCAAGTGCATTCATGTCACGACCATTCATGCCACCGTAAGTAAGATACCCTTCATATTGCACGCAAAAGCCTTTGGCACCTTCGTACCAATCTTTTTTTCGTGTAGCAATGAAGCCTCCCATATTGACGATACCATCCTTCTTGGCACTCATAGTCATACCATCTGCCAGGTCGAACATCTCTTTCGTAATTTCCTTTATCGTTTTACCGCTATAGCCATCTTCACGCATTTTGATGAAGTAAGCGTTTTCCGCAAAACGTGCGGAGTCAAATAATACAGGTTTATTATACTTATCCGCAAGAGCACGGACTTCACGAAGATTCTGCATGGATACGGGCTGTCCGCCGGCCGTGTTGTTCGTAATGGTAACGATGATAAACGGTATGCGGTCACCATGTTCCTGCAACGCTTTTTCCAGCTTCACAGGATCGACATTGCCTTTAAAAGGTATTTCCAACTGAGTATTCTTCGCTTCGTCGATGGTGCAATCCAGAGCAATGGCCTTCCGCCCCTCGATATGTCCCTTTGTGGTATCAAAGTGAGAGTTCCCCGGAACGATATCTCCATCATGTACCAGATAAGAGAAAAGCACATTCTCGGCAGCACGCCCCTGATGGGTGGGAATGACATATTCAAAACCAGTCAGACGAGTGATCACTTCTTTCAGATTGAAGAAGGAGGAAGCACCTGCATAACTTTCATCGCCCAGCATCATCGCTGCCCATTGACGATCGCTCATTGCTCCCGTACCGGAGTCAGTTATCAAATCGATATATACTTGTTCGGATTTCAGCTGGAACACATTGTAATGGGCTTCTTTCAGCCATTGTTCACGTTCCTGGCGGGTACTCTTCCGAATGGGTTCCACCATTTTAATTTTCCAAGACTCTGCAAAAGGTAATTCCATAGTGCTTGCTTATTATATTGACATTTAGTTAACAAAAAGACCCGTAGAAGAATTTCTACGGGTCGAATATAAGCATTTATACAGGATTAAGCAAAAGTTTTACTATCTTTTTGTCAACAAATCATTCCTTCGACAGAAATTTCTTCTTCTCCTTCTTACTCATCTCCTTCATGATAATTTCAACAGGATGCCAGGACTTATACATCACCCGCTCTTCAGGTTTACCTGTTTCCTCGGGAGAAAGATAAAAATCAGGTACATATGAGTGATCCGGCCGATCGGGGCAATAAATACTGAAACGCAAATGGGAACCCTGCTTGTAGTTCTCTCCGCCAATGATGCCAAGCGGCTGTCCCGGAATCACCTCTTCACCCGGAGAGACAAAGATCCCTTCATTCTGAAATAATTTATAACGGGCAAAAGTTCCGTCCTTATGGAAAACTTCCAGATAATTTTCCGTCGAATGGAACGATGTGTTTTCAGAAGTGGAAGCGGAGTGGTCAACAACTTCCGTCACGAGTCCGCCACGGGCAGCAAAGATTGTATCTCCGGCAGTCGTAGAGAAACCAAGTCCCGTGATACGCTTCTCCCCTTCCTTTCCCATAAAATTATCTAAAGACACCATCTTATTCACACGGACCACTTTCCCTTGTGCCAAAGGAAAGAGATACACAAAACTGGTATCCGTCTTCAAGCGGCTATTGCCTTTTTTATAGGTATAGCGATATGAGAATCCAATCGGAACATTTTCCGTAGACGGACGCAAAGTCAACAGGCGCGTTTTGCCATAATGAATAACGGCATCATAAATTTCTCCTTCAGAAGAGGTCGTATTACTCAGCCGGGAAAAAGTCATAGATACCGTATAAGGCGTATGCGACTGAGTTTCGGAATAGAAAGTCACTTCCCCCTTGGCAGACCGTTCATAGCTTACCGTAACAGTCTTATCCGACTGTGCATAAACCAGCAGAGGCAAGTAAAAAAGAAGAAAACAGAAATAGCGTTGTAGTTTCATAGTATCATGTTTTTAAAATTGATCGACTTGCCAAGTCAGCACAAAGTCCGGATGCAGGAGATATCGGATCTCAAATTTACGCTGTTCCGGTGTTCTGTACTCTTCAGCCGAGAAGGCTCCTTTTTCAGTAACCGTAAAAGGAAAAATACGCAGATGCTCCCGGAAATCAACCTCCGGTGTATTCATACATTTAAACATCACTTCTTTGGCCGACCAATGGAGCAACAAAGCCCAGGTATCCGTTCCCTGATACGAAGACAGAGGTTCATCAGTACGCATATACTTATGCGCCACCTTATGTACCCGTTCACCGTATTGTTCTATATCAATGCCCACTTCCTTACCGGCTTCACCGATAATCACCGATACATACCCACGTGTATGAGAAATACTGATTGATGCAGATTTATCTGCCAGATACGGTTTCCCGCTGGGATAGTAAGCAATTTCCTTTTCCTCTCCCAATAGAGTGAACAGCAACACACGAACCGACAGCCATTCCAAGCGGCGATGTTCAGCAGAGAAACGTTGCAACCCCTCCAGGTATGTTTCCTGTTGCGGAAGCATGCTCAGCAATTCATCCAGTGTTTCGTCCATCTTCCAGACTCCCCACTTATATGAAGGATACGTATGTTGTATGAAAAGAGACATATTATTTTGTAAATCAATCTTTCTTATCGGAATCCGACGGAGGAGTGTTGATGGTGAACTTCACTTTAAGAATACGGCGGTTATCCATCTCCAGGACTTCAAATTCATAGTGATCGTAGGTAACCTTTTCATGCAGGGCAGGGAATTCACCTTTCAGCTCCAGCAGTAATCCTGCAAGCGTATCAGAATCACCCGCCACTTCATCAAAGACTTCCTCGTCCACCTTCGTAATCTTATAAAAATCCGTCAACTGAGTTTTGGCTTCAAACACCCACGTATGATCGTTCAGCACTGCATACGTACGTTCTTCGTCATCATATTCGTCGTGAATCTCACCGACTATCTCCTCGATGATATCCTCCATCGTCACAATTCCCGACGTGCCACCAAATTCATCAACCACAATGGCAATATGAATCTTATTGGCCTGAAAATCACGCAGCAAATCGTCAATCATCTTAGTTTCCGGAACAAAATAGGCCGGACGTATCAGTGACTGCCAACGGAAATCCACCTTATTCAAATGGGGCAACAAGTCCTTGATATATAAGATACCTTTGATATTATCCCGGTTCTCGGAATAAATAGGGATACGGGAGTAAGCATTTTCGATAATACATTGCAATACATCCTTGAAAGGCGTGCGAATATCCAGATCGACTACGTCCAGACGGGAAGTCATCACCTCCTTCGCCGTTTCACCGCCAAAACGAATGATGCCTTCCAGAATATTATTCTCTTCCTTCAGCTCAGCCTTATCCGTCAGTTCAAGGGCATGAGAAAGCTCGTCTACCGAGATGTTATGGTTTTTGCGGGCAAAATGCTTGTTCAGGAACGAAGTGGAACGTACCAGCATAGAAGCTACCGGATAAAAAAGGGAACGAAACATCCAGATACCCGGAGCGGAGAAGCGACAGAAAGCCAACGTCTTCTGGGCTGAATAAATCTTCGGCATGATTTCACCGAAAAGAAGCAGAAGGAAGGTCAGGATGACGGTCAGTATCAGAAATTCCGCAATAGGAGAATGAAACTCAAACACACTCATGAAGAAGAAGTTACAGAGCATGATAATGGTCACATTCACAAAATTGTTTGTTATCAGGATGGTTGCCAGCAACCTTTCCGTGTCATCCAGGAGTTTACGAATTTTCTCATCCGAGGGATGTTTCTTCTCGTCAATGGCATTCAGGTCGGACGGAGAAAGAGAGAAAAAGGCTATTTCTGAAGCTGAGGCAAAGCCGGATACGAGCAACAGCAAGCCTGCCAACACAATGGCGATGATTGCCGAAATAGTAGGGCTATGTACGGATATACCATTAAAAACATTTGCCAACTGGCATAAATAAGCGTCTGGGTCCAAAGATCTTGGTTTTAGTTAAACAATTAGAACGGTAAATCGTCCGTTGTATTATCTTGTGCAGGGGTTGCCTGCGATTGCGCCATAGGTTGTGCAGGAGCACCTTGTGACATACCCGGTTGCGGAGCGGCAGCACCCGGTGCAGCAGTTCCTCTGGGGCTCAGCATTTCCATAGAGTCCACAAAGATTTCCGTAACATAGCGCTTTGCGCCGGTCTGATCATCGTATGAACGGGTACGTATTTTGCCTTCCACATAAAGTTTATCCCCTTTATGCACATATTTTTCGGCTGTTTCTGCCAGTCCGCGCCAAAGTACCAGATTGTGCCATTCCGTCCTTTCGGGTACCTGCGTACCGTTAGCCAATGTGTATGCACGGTCTGTAGTAGCCAAAGGCAAAGAAGCCACAGCGATACCGGAATCAAGGTATCTTACTTCAGGGTCTCTACCTACATTTCCAATCAATATTACTTTATTTACTGACATAAGCCTTTTTTCTTTTTATTTGAATTTGCTGCCAAAATTAAACAGAATAATCACACAATGCAAGAGTTAGCGCAACTTTTATAGATATTTCTCCAGAAAGGCATGCACCAGGCGAGAGACCGCATACTGCTCCAAATCCTCTGTTTTCACCCGCTGGAAGGCAGAAAAAGAAGTGGAATTTTCCGGTAAAACAACTTCATAGAAATTGGCATAAATCACCCTGTGAGAGAGCACATGCTTCACATTTCCACTGATTAAACGCAATCCCGAAACCTCCCCGTCTGCAAAAAGCACACGTACCTGGGGCAATTCACGAAACTCTTCTTCCGTCACAGGCGCTTCCGTTTCTATCAGCGGAAATTCGAAAAGATTTTTCCAGATATCATCCTCCGTCCGCTTATGTAAGTAGGTACACGCGCCCACACGTACATATATATAATTGAAATAACGATTGGTGGTTTTCGTCTTATGCTGCTTTACGGGCAACTTCGTTATCGTACCCTCCTTCAAGGCCGAGCAGCTGTCAACCAAAGGGCAAAACAGGCAATTCGGTGATTGCGGCGTACATTGTATGGCACCGAAATCCATTATCGCCTGATTGTAGACAGCAGGCTGCGATTTATCCATCATCTCATCTGCCAAAGCAGCAAACAATTTCTTGCCTTCCGTACTGTCCACCGGCGTATCGATGCCGAAATAGCGCGAAAGCACACGATAGACATTCCCGTCCACCACTGCATAAGGCATACCGTAGGCGGATGAGCAGATAGCCGCAGCAGTATAGTCCCCTACCCCCTTCAACGCACGCACCCCTTCATAAGTAACCGGAAAAACACCATTCATACTTTTTGCCGCCGCATGCAGATTACGTGCACGGGAATAATACCCCAGTCCCTGCCAGCATTTCATCACCTCATCTTCCGGTGCTTCAGCCAAGGCTGTCACATTAGGAAAACGATGGATAAAACGCAAAAAATAATCATAACCCTGCGCTACCCGGGTCTGTTGCAGTATAATCTCTGAAATCCATATAATATAAGGGTCAGTGGTATCCCGCCAAGGCAATTCACGCTTGTTTTCGGCATACCAGGCTATCAATTTCTCACTAAATATATTCATCTCTATTACAGATAGTTATAAAAGTCTAAAAAGGGCAACATCTTTCGCCTCGGACGGCTACCTTCTTTGTAATTCATGGCTATATCCCTAATATAAAAGGGTGTAGCCCTTCCTACAGCACAAAAATAGTTCTTTTTCCCCCAACAAACCTTAATCAAAAGACTTTTTTAGAAAATTGTCCAGAATATATTTTTTAGAGAGCGTAAAAAGCTATATATTTGCAGTCCAAAAAATTAGGAAACTATAGTAATAATATTTTTTTTAAAGAAAAATGACTAAAGCTGATATTGTAAACGAAATTACAAAGAACACCGGGATTGACAAAGTAACAGTGCTTACTACGGTTGAAGCGTTCATGGACACAGTAAAAGCATCTTTATCAAAAGATGAAAATGTTTACCTCCGCGGGTTTGGTAGCTTCGTAGTGAAGAAAAGAGCACAGAAAACTGCTCGTAACATCTCAAAGAATACTACGATTATCATTCCGGAACACAACATTCCGGCATTTAAGCCTGCAAAAACATTCACCATCTCCGTGAAGAAATAATAAACAAGAGTATTAACCTATTAAATTATTGAAGCTATGCCTAGCGGAAAGAAGAAAAAAAGACATAAAATGTCTACGCACAAGCGTAAAAAAAGACTAAGAAAGAACAGACATAAAAGCAAAAAGTAATTTTTAGTCTGAAGGACAGAAATAAAGAACAAACTTGTGAAGCTATTTGTCTCGCGAGTTTGTTCTTTGTTTAAGTAACAAATTGTAGTCGGCAAGGCTATTTGTATCCTCGCTGACTTTAGAACCTAAAAAGCAAGAAAAAAAATTGTGACAAGCGAACTCGTTGTAGACGTACAGCCCAAAGAGGTCTCCATTGCCCTGCTCGAAGACAAGAGCCTGGTGGAACTTCAAAGCGAAGGAAGAAATCTTTCTTTCTCGGTGGGCAACATGTATTTAGGACGAATCAAGAAATTGATGCCCGGCCTGAATGCCTGCTTCGTGGACGTGGGTTACGAGAAAGATGCTTTTCTTCATTATCTGGACTTAGGTCCTCAATTTAACTCGTTAGAGAAGTACGTAAAGCAAACTTTAAGCGATAAAAAGAAACTACCGCAAATCACCAAAGCAACCATACTTCCCGATCTTGAAAAGGATGGCACCGTAGCCAATACACTCAAGGTGGGACAAGAAGTAGTGGTGCAAATTGTCAAGGAGCCTATCTCTACCAAAGGTCCGCGCCTGACTTCCGAAATCTCATTTGCCGGAAGATATTTGGTGCTGATACCTTTCAACGACAAGGTTTCCGTATCACAAAAAATTAAATCGAGCGAAGAACGCGCCCGCCTCAAACAATTGCTGATGAGTATCAAACCGAAGAATTTCGGAGTAATCGTCCGCACCGTTGCCGAAGGAAAACGCGTAGCCGAGCTCGACGGAGAGCTTAAAGTTTTATTAAAGCACTGGGAAGATGCTGTCACCAAAATACAGAAAGCTACTAAATTCCCGACATTGATTTACGAAGAAACCAGCCGTGCCGTAGGCTTATTGCGCGACTTGTTCAATCCTTCTTTCGAGAACATCCACGTCAACGACGAAGCCGTGTTCCACGAAATCAAGGATTACGTAACTCTTATCGCCCCTGACCGGGCAGGAATCGTAAAACTGTATAAAGGACAACTCCCCATTTACGACAATTTTGGTATCACCAAGCAGATCAAGTCTTCATTTGGCAAGACGGTTTCATACAAGAGTGGTGCCTACCTGATTATTGAGCATACTGAGGCGCTTCACGTAGTAGACGTGAACAGCGGTAACCGCACCAAGAATGCCAACGGGCAGGAGGCCAACGCACTCGAAGTGAATCTGGGAGCTGCCGATGAACTGGCTCGCCAGCTGCGACTGAGAGATATGGGTGGTATCATTGTGGTGGACTTCATTGATATGAACGAAGCCGAAAACAGACAAAAGCTTTACGAACGTATGTGTGCCAACATGCAGAAAGACAGGGCAAGACATAACATCCTACCGCTCAGCAAATTCGGACTGATGCAGATTACCCGCCAGCGTGTGCGCCCGGCAATGGATGTCAATACCACAGAAATCTGTCCCACCTGTTTCGGAAAAGGCACCATCAAGTCCTCTATCCTCTTTACGGACACTTTAGAGAGTAAAATTGACTACTTAGTCAACAAACTGAAGATTAAGAAATTCTCGTTACACATCCACCCGTATATTGCTGCTTACATCAACCAGGGACTCGTTTCCCTGAAACGGAAATGGCAGATGAAATACGGATTTGGTATCAAGATTATTCCAAGCCAGAAACTCGCGTTCCTGGAATATGTATTCTACGACCCGCAAGGGGAAGAGATTGACATGAAGGAAGAATTCGAAATTAAATAAGAAAGACGGCGAAGTAAATCAGAAACTTCGCCGTCTTTTTTGTTTTCCTCACCAACTTTTCAAAATCATTGGCCGATATCTAAAAGAAACTCACCCTCTATACAGAAGCGAACATCACTCCCCTGCACATGCAAGGCGATAAATCTCTTTACTGTCCAGCTTTGTCAGCTTCACATAATTCCCAACCAACTCTCCTTTATTGCGATGCAGACTATCCGCCAGACGGTCAATATCAGGATTTTCAACACCCAATTCTTTAAATGTCACAGGCAGACCAAGAGAGCTAAAGAAAGCTTTCAGCTTACCAATACCCTCCAAAGCAACCGCTTTCTTATCTTCTGATTCAGGAACGCCCCATACACGAACGGCATATTGAGCAATCTTTCCTACATTATGCTCTACCATCCAAGTCATCCAGGCGGGGAAGATAACAGATAACCCAGCACCGTGAGTAACACCATAAATAGCACTGATCTCATGCTCCAGGAAGTGCGAAGCCCAATCTTCCTCACAACCTACGCCACAGGTACCATTATGCGCAATCATGCCCGCCCACATCAAGTTGGCACGCGCACCGTAATCTTCAGGATTTCTCATTACCTTGGGAGCTTCATTGATGATAGCCATCAAAGTGCCTTCACAAAGACGATCTCCAATTTCCACCTCCTGAGTGTTCGTAAAATAACGCTCCATGATATGAGCCATCATATCAGCCACACCGCAGGCGGTCTGGAAGGGCGGCAAAGTATAAGTAAGTTCCGGATTCATAATAGAGAATACCGGACGCAAAACTTCCGGTACACGCAGACTGAGTTTCTGCAAACCGTCCAGTTTCGTTATAACCGTATTACCGGAACCTTCACTTCCGGCAGCAGGAATAGTCAGCACAACAGCTACTTTCAGCGCTTTAGTCACTTTAGCCTTTCCGATATAGAAATCCCAGAAGTCACCTTCATAAAGCACACCTGCCGCTATGGCTTTGGCTGTATCAATGACAGAACCACCACCCACAGGCAACAGCATATCAGCCTGTTCACGGCGGCAGAATTCAATGCCTTCATACACTTTTGTATCCACCGGATTCGGCTGCACGCCCCCCATCAAACAATATTCAATCCCTGCTTCCTGCAAGGACTGCTTCACCCTATCCAGCAAGCCACTCCGTACAACAGAGCCGCCGCCGTACACGACCATCACTTTTCGCGCACCATGCTTCCGCGCCAGTGCACCGACTTGCATTTCCGTAGCCTTACCGAATACAAATTCGGTAGGACTGTAAAAGACGAAATTATTCATAATTTATTATATTATTATATGCGAAATACCGGCATAAAGTAGTATAGCCATAATAAGTGCTTACGTTTCTCCACAACTGAAGGGATAAAAGTTTCCACAACTACATCATAAAATTACTGAACAGAAAGAAGCAAGCATCGCCAATCTCCGGAAGTTCTTTCTTGCGGGAAAGACGAATGCCGCACCGGGAACAAAAATCCTTCAACAGGAATTCAGTTTTGTTATCTTCCACCTCAATGGCGTGAGGTTTATTACCCTGCTCGCGCAAAACATTGACTAACTTCAATAGTAACTCCTCTGGATTGTTGTTCAAAGCATTCTGAGTCAAAATGGGAAATACCAACTCGCTGGCGGTATCCAAACAAAGTAATACGGTAGGGAGGTAAGGAGCTTCATCCTCATCTGCATCTATGGGCGTCGGCATATGCAGATACTTCATTTGTAATGTCCCGGAAACAGGCAACTTTTTCATCTCGCCTGCCAGTATGTCGTTGGCAAACTTTGGTGCAATACACTCATCAGGCAGAAAAGCAGGAAGCTGAGTAATATTCCACTCGTATGTACCATCGGAATTGGGAATAAGGTACGGAACAGATTTTCCACCCTTTGCGGTAGGATAGTTGCCATTTACATCAAAGCCCAGCTTTACAAAGTCAGAGGTTGTCACCTTTGCCGCCACAGCAATAGCGGCCCGAAGCGCCTCAACGATATCACGCGCATCCTCCATACAAGTGATGCCATACTGCATCTTTCCAGGCTGATGCCGGGTAAAGTCAGGCCAGCCTTTAGAGCGTCGAATCTTCAGCTTATGGGCATCGGCATAATTACGGATGATTTTCTTTGTTTTCACATCCATGTCAGATGCTTGCATAAAGTCGCAATTGATGCAATCGAAAGTTGTTGTCATTTCAAACATTTCGATTTCTGAGAGATGTGCATTGCCTAAGCTGATAGTTTTCAAATAAGTAGTAAAACCTTTTCGCCCTCGGTAGAAACCCAAGGCAAGATGTTCACCTGCATTTCCCATCACGCAACAATATCCGGTTTCCCCATCGGATAGGCGAAATGCAAATACATCACTATCTGTCAACTCTTTCCACAATTCTGTGTCTCGATATTGAAATGCTACCGCAAGCATGTCGTCTACAAGAATCATTTTTCTTATTATTTATGGTTATAAATGTATTATTTTGTTCAAAGATAAAGATAAAAAACGAGAATAAGAGTGGATGAATGCAAGATAGTTGTAAACAAGGGATTTAGCGAAGAATGAGCCGCCGGAGCGAAGCCAAATGAAACCAACAAAAAGCCAAGTGAGGACAGCGTTACATTACTATCTCGTTACTTTCTTTTGGCTGATAATAGGAAATTAGATGATTTTCAAAGAGTTGATTTACATGGATTTCAGACTCTATTTACCTGAAAATGCAACCAAAAATTCGGGGAATGGGCAGTGACAGTATGAAAAAATAAACAAATCCGATTCTCTTGCGCTGATTGGCAGAGTTTTGCATATCAAGAAACAACTCTACAAGTAATAATTTTGTCACTTAAAAAATGTAGAGTATGAGATCAACATTCAGAGTCTTATTTTATCTCAAACGCAATGCCCCGAAGAAGAACGGGCTTGTACCAGTCATGTGCCGTGTGACCGTGAACAGCAAAGTATCCCAATTCAGTTGCAAACTGGATGTAGAAGAAAAATCGTGGAATGTCAAATTGGGCAAATTATCCGGCAGAAGTATCGTTGCACAAGAAGGCAACCGGATGCTGGAAAAAATCCGTGTGGGTATCAACAAAGCCTATCAAGAGATATGTGACAGGGATAACTATGTAACTGCCGAAAAAGTACACAATGCTTTCTTAGGGATAGGAATGAAGCATGAAACCCTGCTTACCGTATTCAGTCAACACAATGAGGACTACGTCAAACAAGCAGGTAAAACAAAAGTGAGCGCAGCTATTGGAAATACCGTACTGTATACAACCATTTGTCAGAATTTATCAAGCAACGGCATAAAGTCAGTGATATAGCTTTCAAAGAACTTACCCCTGCCTTTATTACCGACTTTGAACTGTTCCTTAGAACGGAGAAAGACCATTGCACCAATACGGTCTGGTCGTACATGATGCCATTGCGGAAAATTATCTACATGGCAATCAATAACGGTTGGCTACAGCGTGATCCGTTTTACGGGTACAGCATCACGAAAGAAGAAACCAAACGGGGCTTTCTGATGAAAGAGGAAATCTCCTGCTTGTCAATGGTACGTTCAAGAAGAAAAGCTATGAATTAATTCGTGATTTGTTTATTTTCTGCATATTCACAGGGTTAAGCTGGACGGACATGTATCACTTGACGAAAGAGAATTTGGAAATCTCTTTTGACGGTCATCTGTGGATAAAAACAAACCGCCAGAAAACGGGTACAGAAAGTAACATCCGTCTGTTGGAAGTTACCAAACATATCATTGAGAAATACGAGGGTATGGCGAAAGACGGCAAACTGCTACCCGTACCTTGTTATCCCAACTGCAAAAACGGTATCAAAGTAATTGCAAAGCACTGTGGTATAGACAAAAAACGTCACGTAGCATCAAAGTCAGCACTCATACACCACAACTGTGTGTCTGTCGAACGATGTGCCCATTGAAACGCTATCGAAGATACTCGGACACCGCAGCATCCGCACGACGCAAATCTATGCTAAGATTACAGCGGAGAAAGTCAGCTGTGATATGGAGAAGCTCTCAAAACAGATTGAACAGATGGAATCATTTATCTGTCAGGCTATTTAATTACATCCATTAAAACCATAAACGATGAAAAAAGAAAAGATAACTATTAGTAAAAGCGGTATAATCACTCTACCGGGTAATCTGACTGAAACGGTTTGGATGCGCGATTTTGATATAGCAGAGCTGTTTGGGGTAATAATATCCACCATCAAATATAACATTCGGGCAGTTTTAAAATCGGGAGTCATGAAAGCCGATTTACAGCATGGCGAAATAGTTCACGGAAAGTACATTTTGCCTAACTATTTCGGGTTGGATATGATAACAACTCTTGCATTTCGGATAAACTCGCTGAATGCTAAGCTATTCAGAGAATACATATTCGGTAAACCCTATGCAGTAAACACACAAAGTACACCGAATATAATTATTCAAGTGAATGCTAATAAAAGATTAAATAAAGAGAAAGTAATTCTCAATTAAAGCCGAAACAGTCATTACCACTACAGAGGCAAAAATAGTTACGGGTTCTTCACGCAGGTACAAGATCAAGCCGCAAGTGGTTATCGGAACAATCTCCACACCTTCGCTACGCTTCGGGTTGTATTCTTCCGATAAACCTTGTACCTGCTAAACCCTTCACCGGGATAGCCTCTGAAATGGTAACGACTGCCCCGACATCCCAATCCGAAAAAGAAAAAATAATAGTAACGAATAAAAATAGAGACAGTATGACTAAGAAACTTAAAATTGAAGGCATTGATACAGTGGGCATTTTGAACTCCACCCGCCCCATGAGCGAAACACTAAAGGAAATTCCGAAAGTGAAAAACCCCATGGAGACAAGTGAAAGTAACAATCGTAGAACCGCTCTCGATATAGACGAAGCACAATGTCTGTGCATATATCAAAGAGAATCCAATCTCTAAACAACTGGAAGATAAGCGAAAGGAAGCAGAACGACAAAACGTGGTAAGTGAACTGACTATACAAAGTGAAGTAAGTACACCGAGTGAGCAAACTGAACTCATTAATCCTGTTAAACCATCCACTCAGAAACGTACCGGCGAAAAGACAAAAAAGGAGGCATTGGAACGATGCCGCCAAACCTTCTTGCAAGTTCCGAAGATTGATGACCGCAAAACCATGTTTGTGAATTGCCATACACGGGATAGGATCGATGAGATTGTACGCAAGCTGGAAGGCGGGAAGATGAGCGTGTCGGGATTGATTAAAAATCTGGCACTACATCATATGGAATTCTATGGAGAGGATATTGAGCGGTGGAGAAAATTATAGCTTCACAGCTTATTAATAATGTATACTGAATACACTAAAAATAAAGCTAACTTTTCAATCCGTCCCCGGACGGATTTTTCTATTCACCAGAATAGAGCAAGGTGTCTTCTGAGTAACTCAGAAGCTTGAGGGTAACTTAAGAACCTTGCCTTACGGGAGTAATCACCCTCCGTAGTCGGATGATTAAAAAATTCAATCAAAAATGAATTGATAATGAACTTTACACAAACTTTATTCGCTTGTTTGAAGATAATCTTATAACTTTGCAACACTAAGTGATTAACACTAAATTAGTTTATGTTTTCAGGCTCTAAAAAACCTTGCAAATAAAGAATTTGCGAAGCAGGAACAACATGAACTAAAATATAGGATGAAATACTTAATATAAGAATTTAAATATGGCGTATGTTTTAAATTTTATAGATTTATTTGCCGGTGCAGGTGGTTTGTCCGAGGGCTTTATTCGGGCAGGGTTTGCTCCTATTGCTCATATTGAAATGAATAAATATGCTTGTGATACATTGCGTTCAAGAATGGCTTACCATTATCTGATACAGCACAATAGATCTGAAGAGTATGTTAAATATCTAAGAGAGAAGCAGGAAGGGGAAGGCGGACAAAAACTTTGGCTTACAGTTCCTGAAGAGATAATAGATTCGGTAATTAACAAGGAAATATCAGATGAAACGTTACCTGAAATATTTGTGAAGGTTGATAAACTTAAAGGAGATAAGCAAGTGGATCTTGTCATTGGTGGACCGCCTTGTCAAGCTTATTCCCTTGTTGGACGTGCTCGCGACCCCGAAAACATGAAAAAAGATCCACGTAACTTTTTGTACAAATATTATTTGCAGTTTTTGAAACGGTATGAACCCAAAATGTTCGTTTTTGAAAATGTGCCGGGAATTTTGTCTGCACAAAACGGAATCCATTTAGAAAATATAAAAAAAGGAATAGATAAAGCAGGCTATGAAATTGAGTTAAGAAAACTGAAAGCGTCTGATTATGGAGTTCTTCAAAATCGTGAAAGAGTTATCATTGTTGGTTGGAAAAAGGATTTAAACTTAAAATATCCTGAATTGGAAAAAGAAAAAAATCCATATAAAATTTTGCCCGATTTATTTTCAGACCTACCCGAAAGGCAGCAGGGAGAAGGAAGTTTAACCGGGATCGTTCAATATGAGACTTCGGCAACAAAATATTTAAAACAGTCAAAAATTCGTACTGAATTAGACTTTACTACACAACATATTGCCAGACCTCATAATCTTGTTGATTTGGAAATTTATAAACGAGCAATAAAATTGTGGCTTGAAAAGAGAGAAAGACTTAATTACGCAAGTTTACCGTCTGAATTGCAAAAGCACAATAACAAGCAATCATTTCTTAATCGTTTTCAAGTAGTCAATCATGACGGTTGCTGCCATACTGTTGTTGCACACATTGCGATGGATGGGCATTATTATATTTATCCATCATTAAAACAAATTCGCTCAATTACCATTCGCGAAGCAGCACGAATACAAGCTTTCCCTGATGATTATTATTTTGAGGGTAGCCGCACAGCTGCTTTCAAACAAATAGGAAATGCAGTGCCTGTAGTCTTAGCAGAAAAAATAGCTGATAAAATCAAAGAGCAGTTTGCTTATGGATTATAGTAAATTACAAAAGGCAGAAGCTGTTCCCGAAGCCGCTTCAATGATAGAAACATTTCGGGCAATCGGTTATAGTTTAGAGACCGCCGTTGCTGATATTATTGACAACTCCATTTCTGCCAATGCTAAAAGCATATACATTAACCGTTTGTGGCGAGGTAGCAAGTCCGTTATCACCATAAAAGATGACGGCGATGGTATGAATAGCAATGAAATAATCCAAGCAATGCGGCCGGGTGCACAAAATCCTTTATCCGAACGTTCCGAAACAGATTTAGGGCGTTTTGGATTGGGATTAAAAACCGCTTCATTTTCACAGTGTCGCAAACTTTCCGTATTAAGCAAGCGCAAAAACACCCCTCCTGCGTTTTGGTCGTGGGATTTGGATTATGTCGCTCAAAGCGACAAATGGGAATTATTACAATGGATTCCCGAAGAATTTACAAATAAGTTAGATAGTTTGCAGTCGGGCACACTTATTGTTTGGAGTGAATTAGACAGAATTTTGCCACCGCAAACGGCTGAAACAGATGATAATGCAAAGTGTAAATTTTCCGATTCTTTAGATAAAGTGAAAAATCATATTGCAATGACTTTTCATAGATTTATCGAAGATAAAACAATAAAAATCTTTTGGGGTGAAAATGAGATACCCGCGTGGAATCCATTTTGCCCAGACGAAAACAAAAGACAGGAACAACCAACCGAAAATATTAATGGCGGTGTGAAAATGAAAGGCTATGTTTTGCCTCACAAAAATAATTTTTCGTCAGAACAAGCATACAAAAAAGCCGAGGGAATACACGGCTATCCCGCACAACAAGGATTTTATGTTTATCGTGGCAAACGCTTACTTTTGGCGGGCGATTGGTTGGGCTTGTTTCGCAAGGAAGAACATTATAAGTTAGTCCGAATACAGATTGATTTGCCGAATAAACTTGATACCGAATGGCAGATTGATATTAAGAAGTCAAAAGCATACCCACCCGTGGTTTGTCGTGAGCAATTAAAATCTTATGCAAAATCAGTTCGTACCATTGGTAGCGAAGTTTACCGACACAGAGGCAAAATTTTGAAACAGCGAGCCGGACAGGATTTTCAACCGCTTTGGGAAGAAAAGGTAAAAGACGGCAAATGGTTTTTCGTAATCAATAGAAAGAACACTATTATTGAAAATCTGAAAGAGTTGGCAAAAACACAGCCGGAACAAGCAATCAACAATCTGTTGCATATTGTAGAAGAAAACCTGCCAACAAAAGCCATTTACATAAAAATTGCCGAAAATGATGAGAAAGAGAAAACGCATTTTTCGGACGAGTACGGCGATATTGTAAAATTAACGCTTGCACTGATGTTTCAAAATCAAATCAAACAAGGCAAATCACCCAAACAAGCAAAAGCATATTTGAAAACAGTAGAGCCGTTTAATAATTACGAAGATTTAATAGACGAATTACAATGAATGATAACTATCAAGTAGCCATAGAAATCTGTCAAAGCATAATCGGCAGAAAAGCTAGTGTTACTGACAGCGAAATAAACGAAGCAGTCAGTAAAGCGAAAATACTTTATTCAGATGTTGATACTGCAAAATTGAAGAACGATTTACTTTCAATGTACAGCGTTAAGATTGACACTTTTCAAATTTTGGAAGGTAGGGAACGCCGCGAGCCTTGGCTGAAAGATTTTCGGGCAGACCAAAAAACGAAGTGGGAGTTTTAGACCCGCTACGCTGAATATTTGGAAAAGCAAAAAAAGTTTTCCCCAAGTGTTATTTTGCAGTTGGACGAACTGACAGACAAAGTGCTTGATAAACTTTTTAACCCGCAACGCTCTGAAATTCAAATTTCTAAAAAAGGACTTGTTGTCGGACAGGTACAGTCAGGTAAAACAGCCAATTACACAGGGCTGATTTGCAAAGCTGCCGATGCAGGCTTTAATCTTATTATTGTTTTGGCAGGTATTCACAACAACCTACGCAGCCAAACCCAAAATCGCATAGACGAAGGTTTTTTGGGCTTTGATACGCAGTATGAAAGAGCCTACACAATGAACAAGACAACAAAAATCGGTGTGGGACTTATTCCGGGTTTTGAAAATGCTATTGCAAATTCATATACAACGAGTTTGGAAAAGGGCGATTTTACAAGCAGGGCAACCAATACAGCAGGTTTTAATTTTAATGCACCGCAGCCCATTTTGTTGGTAGTGAAGAAAAACGCCTCTGTTTTGAAACGCTTGTGTACTTGGTTGCAAACACAGGCTACTAACGACAAAATAACAAACAAATCGTTGTTGATTATTGATGATGAGGCTGATAACGCCTCTATCAATACCAATGTTAAAGAATTAGACCCAACAGCGATAAACAAAAACATTTGCAAAATCATTTCATTGTTCAATCGTTCCGCCTATATTGGCTACACGGCTACGCCGTTTGCCAATATCTTTATTCCTCAAAACGAAGACGATTTGTTTCCTCGTGATTTTATCATAAACATTCCTGCACCGACAAATTATATCGGACCAGAGAAAGTATTCGGAACTTCCATAATTCCAGATGATACAAACAACGACTTACTGCCAATCGTTTGTCCCATAAAAGATTATGATTATTTTGTACCACAGGGGCATAAGAAAGACGATGATAAACCAACTTTCAGCGATATTCCAGAATCGTTGAAAACTGCTGTAAAATGTTTCATTGTTACTTGTGCAATCCGAATAGCTAGAGGGCAAGGAACAAAACATAACTCAATGCTCATTCATATTTCGCGCTATCAGATGTGGCAAAACCATATTAAAGAATTAGTTGAACAACTTTTCAACTATTACAAACATGAGATTGAAGCAAGTGACCCCGCAATTTTGGAGGAGTTTAGGAAAATCTTGGAAAATGACACTGCAAATTACAAATCATACAAAACCGTTACGACCGAAATTCGGCAATCAAAATTCGGCAATATTGACAAATATTTAATGATTCATTCTTGGGAAGAAATAAAACCATTACTTTTCAAAGCAGTGCAAAAAGTTGAAGTAAAATCAATTAACGGTACTTCGGGCGACTGTTTAACTTATTACGAAAACGAAAAAACAGGCATATCGGTAATTGCAATCGGCGGCGACAAACTTTCGCGAGGTTTAACTTTGGAAGGGCTGTCTGTTAGTTACTTCTTGCGTGCCTCAAAAATGTACGATACACTTATGCAAATGGGGCGTTGGTTTGGCTATCGCCCTAGCTATGTGGATTTGTGCCGACTTTTCACAAGTGAGGAATTAAACGAGTGGTTTAGGCACATTACCATTGCAAGCGAAGAACTGAGAGGCGAATTTAACTACTTGTCAGAATCGGGAGGGACACCCGAAAATTATGCTTTGAAAGTACGGACACACCCCGGTTGCCTGCAAATTACCTCAATTTCAAAAATGCGATATACAAAACAAATTTCTGTTTCGTGGGCAGGGCGTTTGATAGAAACCTATCAACTACCAATGGATAAGGGTGCTAAGAAAAGAAATTTGATTGCAACCGATAATTTCATTTCTGCATTGGGAACACCCGAACAGAAAGGCAATAATTATCTGTGGCGTAATGTTTCACCCGATGATATTTGTGATTATCTTTCAAAATTCAAGGTTGCTGACAGTCTGAAAAAAGTTGATTTGGATATGATTAGCAGTTATATTCACGACCTTGTACGGGTGGGCGAATTAACTTCGTGGAGTGTGGTTGTTATGAATAAAAATCAGTCCGCAGTGCAGCATGTTTTTTCAAACGGCATACAAGCTGGCTGTTTCGATCGTAGCCGTGCCGAAGATACAAATTGGAACACTTACTACATTCGTAAAAATCACATTGTCGGCAATCAAACCGATGAATTTATTGATTTGGATGATGATTTGTTAGACGCTGCATTGGAAAGGACACTGCAGCGAAAAGCAGAATTAAACAAATCGTGGGACAAGGATTATCCCGCCCCCGAAATTGTCAGACAGGAGTTCCGCCAGCGTATAAACCCGCTTTTGCTGATTTACCCGCTTAATCCTGTTTGTGCAAATGTACTCAATAAACAGGGCGAAATACAAAGCGATACGATTTCATATAGTAAAACGGACGAGCCATTTATTGGTTTTGTGGTTTCGTTTCCGAGCAGCAACACCAATATTGCTGTTTCATATGCAGTGAATCAGGTTGCGGAATTTGCGGAAACAGAAACTTTATTTGACAATGAAAACGATAATGTATATGATGAACAATAATCACATACTGGAACTTTGGGAAGCATTGGAAGAAGAAAAAGTCATAGGGCTTGTAAAACGCTTGTATTCAAGCAATATACCGTTTCATGTTTACGGCACATTTCAATACCCCGAAAGATATTATGGCGTAGCGTTCACATTCAGTAATGACATACGCATTGATATTTCTTCTTTTGACAACCTGCGAGAATTGAAAGTAATGTTGTTGGCCGACACTACTTTCGTAAATTCTCGCCTGCTGATAATCCAACTTTTGTATCCTAACAGCCGCGACATTTTCGCAACACTGTGCGAAAATCTGATACAGTCGGTTATCAAACTCAATACCGAACAGAAAATCAGTCGTACCGTTGTCAATCAGTTAGAAAAGTGGAAAACGCTTTTTGAAAAAAACAACTCGAGAGGGCTAACGCCCGCCGAACAGCAGGGGCTTTACGGCGAGTTGCACTTTTTACAAAAGTTTCTCGCAAAAACAGACACTAACCCCTGTGATGCGCTGCATACTTGGGTAGGCGTTGATAAGGCAATGCGCGATTTTCAGGGTAGTACTTGGGCGGTCGAGGTAAAAACGACCTCAACCAACAATCCACAGAAAGTAACTATAAACGGCGAAAGGCAGTTAGACGAAACACTGCTTGAAAAGCTGTTTTTATATCATTTTTCGGTTGAAGTATCAAACGGAAACGGTCAGACGCTTTGCCAGAAAATTGCCATAATCCGTGAAACACTCGAAAATGACGCGCCTGCATTGTCTCTTTTTAATACTAAACTGTTTGAAACGGGCTATTTAGACAAGCACGAATCGTTTTATCAGGACAGATTTTATCAAGTCCGTAACGAGAATTTTTACAAAATCGAAAACAATTTTCCAAGAATTAAGGAAAACGAACTGCGCGGAGGCGTGAGCGATGTAAAATACTCAATTATTCTCGCGATGTGCGATGAATATTTAGTTTCTGAAAATCAACTCTTTAACACAATTAAATTCTTATGAATGAAATAAACAAATACTATCAATCTCTAATTCAGGATATTGTAGCATTGCAGGCTAGCAACGAAGAAGGCGATACACAAGAACAGACATTTACCCGCATTGCTATTGATATGCTTGCAGAAGCAGGCGAAACCGAAAATGCTGCTATTGCCTACGATGAAAAGGCATTAGGTACACGCAATCAGCACAAAATCAATGCCTATGCTATATCTGATAATTACGAAACAGTTGATCTGTTTATTTCCATTTTTGATAATTACGAAGAAATAAAAACAGTTGCAAAAGCCGATATTGACACAGCAACAAAGCGGATTATAAACTTTTTTCGCAAATCTATTTACAACGACTATGTTAATGAAGTTGCGGAATCGTCGCCAATCTTTGAGTTTGCTAATACTTTGGCAAATTTCCCAGAACTCAAAGAAAATCTTGTGCGCGTCAATGCCGTGATTTTAACTAACGGCGAATATAAGGGCGAGTTCCCACCGAGTGTGCAGATTTGCGGTTACAATGTGTTTTATAGAGTAATAGACATAAATTATCTGTATAAAATATCCGAGCAGTCACGCGTTCCGATAGAATTAGATTTTGATAATTTCGAGGGCGAAAATTTTGTAATCCCCTGTTTGTCTACAAATACTAACAATAAAGATTACAAAACATATATTGCGATTATTCCGGGTACTTGTTTATCAAAACTGTATGAACGATACGGCGCACGGCTGTTAGAACAAAATGTAAGGTCGTTTCTGCAATTCACAGGCAAAATAAACAAGGGCATTCGCGACACAATAAAGACCAGACCACATATGTTTCTTGCCTTTAACAACGGCATTGCAGCCACTGCCGACCACATTGAACTTGACGAAACAAATCGATACATTAAAAAAATCCGTAATTTGCAAATTGTGAACGGTGGGCAAACAACTGCCTCTATTTACAACACAGCCCGAAAAGACAAGGCAGATATTTCAAATATATTTGTTCAAGTAAAATTTTCAATTATTGAAAATCCTGAACAGTACAGCGATATTGTTTCTGATATTTCGCGTTGTGCCAACACCCAAAACAAAGTTAATGATGCCGATTTCTCGGCTAACAATCCGGTTTTGATTGCATTTGAAAAGTTATCGCGCTACATTCTTGCGCCGGTAACGGCTCAAAACAACTTGCAAACCTGTTGGTTTTTCGAGCGAGCACGAGGACAGTACAAAACCTTGCGCAGTCGCGAGGGCTTTACCAAGTCCCGCCAAAATGCATTTGACCGTAAATACCCGAAAAGTCAGATGTTTACAAAAGTTGAGTTGGCAAAGTTTATCAATGCCTATCAGGAAGTTTGGGACGGTAAAAAGTTAGTAATAAGTCCGAATATCGTTGTGCGAGGTAATGAAAAGAATTATGCAAAGTTTATCAACGATAACCTTCCTGATAACATTAAGAAGATCAACAATGTATATTTTGAAGATACGATTGCAAAGTGTATTCTTTTCAAAACAGCCGAAAAACGTTACGGAACAAAACAGAACGATTATAACATTGGCGAATTGCGGCAGGTAGTTGTACCTTATACTTTGTCGCTAATTAATATTTTAACAGAAAACAAATTAAACCTATATAAGATATGGAAAAACCAGCAAATTTCGCAACCGCTCTCCGACTGCATTTATGACTTGATGAAGCAGATTAATAAGTTTATTTTGGAAAAATCGCCTGTTACTCATTATATTGAATGGGCAAAGAAAGAAGATTGTTGGGAACAGGTAAAAACACACACTTGGAGTTTCAATATTAATGAGATAAAAGATGATTTGATTGACGAAAAGAACCCGCCGAAACGAAACCTTGTATCCAACACCGAAAACTCGGAAGAAACGCGGAAACACGAAGAAAACATAATCCGTTCAATTCCTTTCTCTCTTTGGAAAAAGATTGAATCGTGGGGACGCGATTCGGGCTTTCTCTCTATTCATTATCAGTCAGCGGCAAGCGATACTGCGTATAAAATCAAGAATAACAGAAAAATATCTGATACAGACCGGAACAAAGCAATATCAATTTTTGAAATCGTTTGTCAGTACAATATAGAATTATTGGAAGAGGCGGACAATTTGTCAACACAAGAAAAAGCTGCAACAGAAACACCGAAAACAGACTGCAATTCAACTTCAAACGAAATTACCTTGGAACTCATTCAAAAAATGGTTGATTGGGATCGCCGCAAGCGAGTTTTGGAAGATTGGAAATGGAAAGCGATGGACGATGTT
Organism: Bacteroides intestinalis; assembly: GCF_003464595.1. Lineage (GTDB taxonomy): Bacteria > Bacteroidota > Bacteroidia > Bacteroidales > Bacteroidaceae > Bacteroides > Bacteroides intestinalis_A. Next base: position 149,445 of record NZ_QRZF01000006.1, on the reverse strand, counting down.
TTGCAGGGAAGAAAGCCACTAGACAACCGCAAAAAATATACCTTCTATTTGAATTTGGAAAAGCTAAAAAGGCACGGTTTTACAGAAGAATAGATTATTTTTTCGCAGTTCGCTGATACTCAACAATATCTTCAGCAACCATTAAAACTTCATTTTCGCATTACTCATAAAATTTCAAAGAAATTTTCCTTGGCTGATTTTTGAGTATTTCCACCTCTACTCTGTCAATCAAGAGTGCGAGGTTATGTTTGTACGTGTGTCTTATTTCACACTCCCAGACCGTTACGACATTCCAACCTAAAGCTGTAAGTTTCTGAAAATTAGCTTTGTCTCTTTCGGCATTGGAAGTAATTTTATTAATCCAGAATTCTGTATTTGTCTTTGGCGTATAAGCATATTTGCAGCTCTCGTGCCGATGCCAGAAACAGCCGTGCAAGAAAATAATCGTTTTGTATTTCGGCAAAACAATATCGGGCTTTCCGGGCAGATTTGGAACATTCACGCGATACCGAAAGCCCCTTGCAAAAAGGGCTTTGCGCAACACCAATTCAGGTTTAGTATTTTTAGACCTGATTTTTGACATACATTCTGACCGTTTATTTTTGTCCCAAATATCCATTTCTTTAATTACAATTTTAAGATTACAAAGTTAGAACTTAATTAGCATTCAAAAAAATCTTTCCTGATTTTTCATCAAAATATTTATAAATGAATGAGAATATGGTTGTTCGGAAATTCCGAACAACCACTCAGCATGGTGCGATCGAAAATAAGACCCAAAGCCACGAAGTTAATTATTACAATCTGGATGTAATTATCTCAGTTGGCTATCGGGTGAAATCTGTGCAAGGTACACAGTTTCGTATTTGGGCGACACAGCGTTTGAGGGATTATATCATCAAGGGATTTGCTCTGAACGATGAGCGATTCAAGAGCGGCTCGTCAATGAACTACTTCCGGGAACTGTTAGACAGGATTCGGGAGATTCGCTTGTCCGAACGGCTTTTCTATCAACAAATCAAAGATATTTATGCTACAAGCATTGATTACGATCCGTCCGATGAAATGACCCTTGCCTTTTATAAAGAGGTGCAAAACAAACTTCTTTGGGCGGTCAGCGGGAAGACTGCGGCGGAACTGATATATTATCGGGCAAATGCCGCATTGCCGCAAATGGGGCTGACATCGACATCTTTACCCAATAAAGTTCGTAAGGCAGATGTGGAAATTGGAAAGAATTACTTGAATGAAGAGGAGATTGGGCTTTTGAAATTGATCGTAGAACAATTCCTTGCTTATGCAGAGACTCAGGCAATACAGCACAAACCGATGTATATGCGGGATTGGATTGAGAAACTGAAGCAGGTACTTACGATGAATGATAAAAACATATTGGAGCACGCGGGATCAATCTCTCATAAATTAGCACTGCAAAAAGCCGCTGGTGAGTATGACAAATACAGGGAGGTACAAAAACAGTTGGAGCGATTGGAAAGCATCAAAGAACTGGAGCAGGATATTCAAAAACTGAATAAAAATAAGAGAAAAAAGAAATAGTCTAAATTTTAAATTATAACAGAGACTGAAAAGGATTCTTGGTCTCTGTTATAATACTTCTAAATATTTTGGTTATCAACAAAATCTCTTCATATATTTACATAGAGTTATTTGAGGATTATATTATTCAATATATTTACTATAACGTTCGAAGAAGCGCTTGAACGCTCCCCATTTCATCAACCCTTTTTCAAAGACAAAGATGCCCAGGAGAGCACAGAATATTCCCAATAATACATCAATCAGATAATGATGCCCCGAATAAACGGCCGTACACCAGATCCCCACCATAATAAACGCAAATAATGCTATCAGCCAGCCCTTACAGCGATTCATTATAGCATAAGCCAATGCCACAACCATATATGCCGCATGCAGCGAAGGAACGGCTGCAAATACGTTTGCATTACGCCCATAGATAGAGTCGAAGATTGTGCATCCCAGCAGTTCGTCAAAGCGCCCCAATCCGGCCACATTTCCCGGAGTATTCAGCATCGCCTCAAATCCATAGTTCATAGCGTACCAAGGGGGAGCGGCAGGATGAATATAATATCCGGCAAAGCCAATAAGATTAACCAACAGGAAGACCATAGCAAAACGGAGATACATCTGGCGATCTCCCTTCAGATAAAGCCACAAACCGAATGCTATAGGCACAGGCACCCAGCAGAGATAGAACACCCCAGCAAAGAAATCAGCTACCGGCCAGTGATGTATGGCAAAGTATTCACAAGGAATCAGCGTAGCCCCATTCACGGATATACCGAAAAGAGACTTTTCCGCTTCATACAAGCCCTGCACATCAATAGGGTTCACCTGGTAATTGGGATACACCCGCATCCAGTCATAGGAAACTGCAAAAACAACAAAAGGCAGTAAAGCCACTGCCAGCTTACGGGTTGTCTTTCCTGCAAAAAACAGAACCAGGAACAATCCCGTCATTAGAAAATGCTCCGTACGAAGCCCGATACAAGTAGCTGTCAACAACAGAAAAGCCAACGTAATGACTACCAGCAATACCGTCTCTCTTACCGGAGGGAAATATCTTTTTATCATTTATTCAAAAGTTTATAGCAATGTGCCAGACGGACAAAAGCCGTCAAATTAGCCAATACGGCAATGATTGCCAGAGGAACAATCAGGATCAACATCGGGTCGAAGAGTGTACAATCGGAAAATATACCGCAGAACAGAGCTCCCAGACTGGTCAGCACCACTCGCTCAGGGCGCTGCATAATACCTACTTTACATTCCAGTCCCAGACCTTCGGCACGTGCGCGTACGTAACTTACCATCAGCGAACCGATCAAAGCAAGAAAAGTGATAATGGAACCCACGAAATAGCCCTGCAAGATGAGATAATAGGATATACCGAATAAGGTAAACAGTTCACTGTAACGATCGAGCACCGAATCGTACAATGCCCCGAAGGTCGAAGACATATTGCCAAGACGCGCCACACGACCATCCATCATGTCAAACAGCCCGGCGAAGAGTATCAGTCCGCCTGTCCATCCCACCAAAGAAAGATCCTCTTCCGAATCTGTCACTAACCCTGCATAAATAAATATACCGGCAGCCACAATGTTAAGTATCAACCCGGTAGTAGTAATAAAGTTAGGCGTAATGCCAATTTTAATCATGCCACGCACAACGGGATTGATAATCTTGTATATCACCTGTTGCAGCCAATCTCTGTAATTCATGTTCATTCTATTTTTTTCTCCAAACGTTGTTTCAGAAATCTTTTTAAGTTGTGGTTCCGGTAGACGAAAACCCGTTGCAAATAATAGTTCCAGAAAAATGCAACCAGCAAGGCAACCGTAATTTTAGACAGGATAAACACATCATAGACGTAATATCCCAGCAATCCGTTCACCCATTTCATTCCTGCCAGCCATTCCGTCAAAGCAAAAGTACCCCATGTGTTAATAAGAATGCTCCCACCCCAGACTATGAAATACTTCAGCCCCACATGTATCTTCTTGCAGTCTTCCGCCTTAAATACCCATTCATAGTTGATTACACAATTGACAATACCGCCAACCACAGAACCTATAAATGTGGCATACAAATAATATATACCAAATAATTTCACCAAAAGAATAGTTATCAGAAAATCGATCACCGTAGCTATCTGTGCAGAAAGCTGCGCCTTCATAAAAAGCCACACTTCCCTGCGCCAACCTGCAAACCGACTCTGTTCTTCTACTCCATCAACCATCTTGCCACAATTAAAACAATGAAACCATACACTCCTGCCAATACGTCGTCCATCATCACTCCCACTCCGCCCGGAAGATTTTCCATCCGCCGGATGCCCAGCGGTTTCAGAATATCAAAGAAGCGGAACAAAACAAATGCTGCCAGTCCATACCAGATATGACCTGCCGGAGCTGCCAGGAGCGTGATCCACACACCTACCATCTCATCCACCACCACGCGCGACGGATCTTCACCCCAGTAGGGTTCCAGACGGTCGGTAGCCCAAATACCGGCTACGGTGAACAGGGATATCAATGCGACAGTCGTCCACAACAGACAAGTTTCTGATATAAGTAAAGAAAGTCCGAACCAGATTAGCGTAGCGAGTAAAGCGCCCGCCGTGCCCGGAGCAAAGGGAGAAAAGCCTGAGCCGAAGCCCGTGCCTATCAGGACAGGGAAGAAGGAAGGTCTCCTCATAGAAAAAAGATATAAAAGAGTGATAAGGTGACAAAGTGGTAAAGCGGTAAAGTAATACTACATCACCACTTTATCACTCTACCACCTTATCACCTTATTATTATTTATTAATCCAGATAGCTCGGTGATTTTTCACCCACCATCGTACGGATTGTTTCTTTCACCATTCTCCATTGAGTGAACAGATCATGGATCGGTTCATGCTCAAAGTCGTGCATCGGGCTCTTGCAGAAGAATGACAACCAAGTCTGGATTCCAGACATACCTGCACGCAATGCCAGGTCACTGAAAATAACGAGGTCGAGTGCAATAGGAGCTGCAAGAATAGAGTCGCGGCACAGGAAGTTTACTTTGATTTCCATCGGGTAACCCATCCATCCGAAGATGTCGATGTTATCCCATGCTTCCTTATTATCTTTACGGGGAGGATAGTAGTTGATACGAACCTTGTGGTAAACATCACCATAGAGGTCGGGATATTTTTCCGGTTCGAAGATGTTATCGATAACAGACAACTTGCTGACTTCTTTTGTTTTGAAGTTTTCGGGTTGATCGAGTACTTCGCCGTCACGGTTACCCAGGATGTTGGTAGAGAACCAACCGCTTACACCCAGCATACGAGTCTTGAACATCGGAGCGAGCACTGTTTTCATCAGTGTCTGTCCACTCTTGAAGTCCTTACCGGAGATGGGCACATTCATCTTCTTAGAGAATTCCCACATTGCCGGAGTATCTACGCACAAGTTAGGAGCACCCATGATGAACGGAGCACCTTCTGCAATTGCAGCATAAGCGTAGCACATACTCGGAGAAATCACTTCCGTGTTATTAGCCTTCATTGCTTCTTCCAAAGCAGCAAGCGACTCGTGTTCTTTACACAACGGAACGTAGATTTCAGTACTTGCAGCCCACAGCACAGCAATACGCTCGCAGTTGTTGGCAGCCTTGAAGTTACGGATATCCTCACGCAGTTGCTCCATCATTTCCCAACGGGTGGCAGCCTGCTTGATGTATGTACCATTCAGACGTTTTGCAAAGTTGTGGTCAAAGGCAGCAGGCATCGGTTTGATGGCTTGCAATTCCTCTTTTACCAGATTTAAATCTTTCTCTTTCAGAACTTCTGCATACATCGCAGCTTCGTATGCATTATCAGGGAAGATATCCCATCCGCCGAAAACAATGTCGTTCAAATCTGCCAAAGGCACTACGTCCTTAATCAGCTTTTCGTCGTTGTTCTCCATGCGTATTGTGGCCATCTGTGTAATAGACCCAATAGGTTTTGCCAGTCCCTTACGAGCAGCCAATGTACCCGTGATCATGGTGGTTGAGACCGCGCCACCCACTCCGACTACCAGTACACCCAAACGACCAGTTGCCGGCTTAATGTTTTCTTTCATTGCCATTGTATCTTTTAAAGTTTAAAAAATTGCTCAAATTTAGGCTATTTTGTTCAATTGAGACTTGTCATTTTATCCGATTTAATGTTCTATTAGTAAGATTTAAGTTAAAATGTCATGTGCAGACTGATTCTAAGACCGGATTTATCAATTCCGGGCAGATTTCTGTAAGTTAATCGCCAGACATAATCGAAGCGAAGCACCTTCAAAATATTCTCTACACCGACACCCACCTCCATATAAGGGGTATCCCCCATATAAGAGGTTGTGACGGGAAAACGAAAAAGGTCATTGCTGACTGTCGGATTATTTTTGTCGCTCAAATTCCCGTACAATCCCCGAAACGAAAGGACTTCACGCCATTTCAACTTTTTCAGCAAAGGTACGCGGTTGAACAAAAAGCCATTTAGATAGTAAGTAACGTCCCACGAAGCATATTCATCATTCATAAACTCCATGGCATTCATCAGGGAGTAAGACTCCGGCTGAATGGTATAAGAGAGGTTGGCGTTCGGGATAATCAGTAACGGGAAAGGTACTTTATTCCAAACTTTTCCGGCCTTCAGGATAACGTCTGTATAGCCGAAGGCCGAAAACCAGAAACGTTTCTGAAAACCTGCCTCTGTATATTGATAGGTATAATCACCGCCCAATACTCCTTTTGCAGCCATCGTATGCGAAAGCGAGAAGACCGGAGCATCCAGCGATACCGGAAAGCGGTTCCATTGCGTCTGAAAGAATTTTTCATTCGGCGCATAACGCAATTTTACTTCAAACTCGGTATTCGATATATTCTCCACGGGCGTTGCCATCTCATCTTGTTTCAGGAAAGGGATAAGATACGAAGACTCATCCTGCCGGAAGCGGGAAGTGAGCTGAAAGGAGAAACCGGAATGGAACTCATTGGTGTAAGTCAGCTCCGCCTTGCGCTGATAGCCTATCCGGTCGTCCTTCTGGCGCTTCAAGCTCAGAAATACGTTGTCCTGACTGGTATAGAGGTAATGTTGTCCGTATTGGTTTACATCCGAGGTATATCGTGCTTTCAAAGAGTGAATAGGAAACTCGTTGGCATACTCCTTCTTCTTATGGAAAGAATATTCCACTTCAGCCATTCCCTTCATCCGATGGTCTTTGAAACCGTAAGCCATGTATCCTTTATAAAATAGGTGTGGATTGAGCCACGCCGTAGTCATTCCTCCCGCACGCAGACGTACACCTTCCAAGGTATTACCGCTTATAGTGGTATTCATCATACCTATATAGAACAGGGGTTCTTTCTCTTTAGGCGCGGGTATATATCCGGTAAACAGCACTTTCAAGGTCTTCTCCGTCCAGTAATAGACAGGATATGTGCGAAGCTGCGCCATCATTTTATCAACGGAAGTTTCCTTCTTGCTGACTTCCACCTGACGGTTATCGTCCCAGTAAGCTTCCGTGCGATGCGTCGCTTCGGCCGGCTCAATCACTTTTTCCGGCTTCTTAAAGGCCGAAAGGGCATCCGCAGAAGGTTCATACACATAATTCCTGTAATATACATCCCGCTTGGCATAGATACCGTCACTGTTGTCCACCAACTTAAATTCGGTGGTGATATGTTCGTCAGCCAACTGGCGCGTACCGTCTGCCCCACGGGTAAAGTTCTGTTCAAGAGACATATAATCCACAAAATTCAGATTAATTTTCTGTGGAAAGTTCATGGTGGCACGACGTACGAAATAAGTACTGTCCAAAGTAACGTACAAGTGTCCCGTAAAACCGAAGGATTCGGAATTGAAGGGTACGAACGTCAGATCCACACAAGGTTGGCCCGCTATCGTAAGCGTGTCCATCAGATAATATTTATAGAATGAAGGGCCCAGTGAAGAGAGCGGACTTACGAACTTATTGGTAAACAGCGTGATGTTGTTCTCATAAATATCCACATCCGTCATCGTCACACTGATGGCTTGCTCCATGCCTTGCTGCGAAAGCATCTCATCCACACCGGCCTGTCGGCGGGCATGCACGCGCTGTTTCTGGCTTTTGGGAGATTTGCGGTAATAGTCCGTAGCCAGCAGCTCACGGTTGGAAACGGCAAGCACGGGCTTTCCCGTAACGGCGGAAGTATCCACATAGTCCGTCAGGAACTTGAATTTACGATAAAGCCACTTCTGTTGCTTTACGCTGTCGAAGTTGTTGATGGCAAAGGTCATCTTCTCATAACGATCCCGTTGCCAGAAGTCCAACTCTTTGGGCGAATAGTCATCCCGATGTTCAATCATTTGTCGCACAAATTCCACGGCGGGATTATCTTTTTTCTTATATCGCTCCCGTTTGGGCTTTACCACCACTTCATTCAGGGCATACGTTGCCGGCGAAAGGGCGATGGTAAGACGGATACCTTGTGCCGGATGAATAAGACGGGTGTATTCATTATATCCAATGGCAGAAATAACCAGCACGGCTTGGGGGCGGTAGGTCTTGAAAGAAAACTGTCCTTTGTCATCGGTCATACCTCCTTCGGTAGTACCTTTCAGATACACAGATGTATATGGGAGAGGCTCACGGGTTAACGAGTCTGTAACAACACCTTGTACCACATATTGTGCTTGCAGGGGAAAGCTCATCCAGCAAAGGCTGATGAACAATAAAATCCTTAAAAAAGTAAACCTCATACCTATTTTTATAATGTTGAAAGATGAATGAGAATTCAGCGTCGGCCGCGTACCAATTTTCGCTAAATAATCATTCCTTCTTCTTTAACGCCCGCAAAGGTACGCAAGAAAACTATTTTAGAAAGTTCAGTTTTACTGAATAAATGTTCTAAAAAACCACTTTTGCACGAAACACTTCCTTTTGCAGGCTGTTGTATATATCTTAAACGACGCGAAAAGCATCGAAAACCAATTAATAACCTAAACAACTTAATTATGGAATGGATAATAAACCAGCTCAGGGAGCGCCCCGAACTTGCCATATTCCTCACCCTGTTTCTGGGGTTCTGGCTTGGCAAGCTACGCATCGGGAAGTTCAGCTTGGGGACGGTCACAAGCGTATTGCTTGTAGGCGTATTGGTAGGACAGTTGAAGATCGACGTGCCAGGCCCCATCAAATCCGTGTTCTTTCTTCTCTTTCTGTTCGCCGTCGGGTATAAAGTAGGACCGCAATTCTTCCGCGGACTGAAAAAAGACGGACTTCCCCAGGTAGGCTTTGCCGTGCTGATGTGTGTATCAGTATTGGTGGTAACCTGGCTTCTCGCCCTCGTGATGGGCTACAATCCCGGTGAAGCCGCCGGATTACTGGCAGGTTCGCAGACCATCTCCGCCGTCATCGGAGTAGCCGAAGACACCATGGCAAACATGGGACTGGACGAAGCGCAACGCCAAAGTTATATCAATATCATCCCCGTATCTTATGCAGTGACTTACGTTTTCGGTACGGCAGGCTCAGCCTGGGTACTCTCCTCCCTCGGTCCAAAACTATTGGGCGGACTGGAGAAAGTAAAAGCTGCCTGCAAAGAACTGGAAGCCAAAATGGGTAGTTCCGAGGCAGACGAACCGGGCTTCATGCACGCCGCACGCCCCGTAACCTTCCGCGCCTACAAGATAGAAAACGAATGGTTCAAGCAAGGTCGTCGGGTGATAGACTTGGAAATGTACTTCCAGAAAGATGGCAAACGCCTGTTCGTAGAGCGCCTGCGCAAGCAAGGAGTCGTTCGGGATGTATCCCCGAATACCGTATTGAATATAGGAGACGAAGTCGTTCTCAGCGGACGCCGTGAATTCGTTATCGGCGAAGAGGACTGGATAGGCAATGAAATACAGGACGCACAATTGCTCGATTTCCCGGCAGAAACGTTACCTGTCACGGTCACAAAGAAAACGTTCGCCGGAAAGACAGTGGCGAATATCCGCCGGCACAAATTCATGCATGGCGTCAGCATCCGCAGCATCAAGCGTGCGGGAATTGAAATACCCGTATTGGCACAGACCAAATTGGATGCCGGCGACGTCATCGAAGTAGTGGGCACCAAGCAGGAAGTGGAAAGTGCCGCTGTACAAATAGGATATGTAGATCGGCCTACCCACCAAACGGATATGATATTCGTTGGATTAGGAATTCTGATAGGTGGTTTGTTCGGTGCATTATCCATCCACATCGGTGGTGTTCCCATCAGTCTGAGTACGAGTGGTGGCGCATTGATAGCCGGATTATTCTTCGGTTGGCTGCGCAGCAAGCATCCTACGTTCGGACGTATTCCCGAAGCTTCCCTGTGGGTACTGAATAATGTAGGGCTGAATATGTTCATTGCTGTAGTGGGAATAGCTGCCGGACCGAGTTTCGTACAGGGTTTCCGGGATGTCGGGCTCAGTTTATTCATTGTAGGTGCCATAGCCACTACCCTGCCGTTAATCATCGGTTTGCTACTGGGTAAGTACGTCTTCAAGTTCCACCCTGCAATAACACTGGGATGCTGTGCCGGAGCACGTACAACGACAGCCGCACTCGGAGCAATACAAGATGCAGTGGAAAGCGAAACGCCTGCACTGGGTTATACGGTAACGTATGCTGTGGGCAACACCTTATTAATAATATGGGGTGTCGTCATCGTACTGCTGATTTAACCCGGCGGATATAGCATACAACTGATATACCGTATGCAAGAAACTAATCGCCGCGATGCGAAGAATTAATCTTCAGAATGCATATTATTATTCTTACAACAGCTATTGTAAGAAAGAAACATATCTATTGTATGATAATAGTACAGCTGTTGTAAGATACAATAACAGTTATAGTATGAATAGTTTTATGCATCTCCGGAAATAGATTCTTGCATCCCGAGAGTTAGTCTATCGCACTCCCAGGATTAGTCTATTGTATCCCGCAATTATATGATAACAATTAAAACTTAACGATATGGATACCAAAAACTTAGAAAAGAAAATGGAAACGATCAGCCCATTCGAGCTGAAAAACCAATTGATCGATATGGCCGATGAAAGCCTGAAGAAAACTGCCCGCACGATGCTGAACGCTGGACGCGGTAACCCTAACTGGATAGCTACCACCCCTCGCGAAGCCTTCTTCCTCCTGGGACAATTCGGACTGGAAGAATGTCGCCGCGTCATGAACCTCCCCGAAGGCATCGCCGGCATCCCTCAAAAAGAAGGCATTGCCTCCCGTTTCGAAGCCTTCCTCAAAAAGAACAACGCCGCCCACGGTGCCAAGCTCCTGGAGCAAACTTATAACTACCTGTTAATGCAACATGCCGCCGATCCCGACTCCCTGGTACATGAATGGGCAGAAGCCGTCATCGGTGATCAGTACCCTGTGCCCGACCGCATCCTGCACTTCACCGAAATACTGGTGCAAGATTACCTGTCGCAAGAAATGTGCGATAACCGCCCTCCACGCGGCACATTCGACCTCTTTGCCACCGAAGGCGGAACCGCCGCCATGTGTTACCTCTTCGACTCCCTCCAGGAGAACTTCTTGCTGGATAAAGGTGACGGCATCGCCCTGATGGTGCCCGCTTTCACCCCCTACATTGAAATTCCGCAACTGAGTCGCTACCAGTTCAACATGATAGAACTGCATGCCGACCGCATGACGGACGACGGATTCCACCTCTGGCAATACAATGACAAGGACATCGACCGCCTGAAAGATCCCGCCATCAAAGCGCTCTTCGTGACCAATCCCAGCAATCCGCCCAGTTACGCCCTCAGCCCGGAGACGATGGCACGCATTGTCGATATCGTGAAGAATGATAACCCCAACTTGATGGTTATCACGGATGATGTATACGGCACATTCAGCCCGCACTTCCGCTCATTCATGGCCGAACTGCCGCACAATACGCTTTGTGTCTATTCCTTCTCCAAATACTTCGGAGCTACCGGTTGGCGTGATGCCGTCATCGCCCTGCACGAAGACAACATCTACGACAAGCAAATCGCCCGCCTGCCGGAAGATAAACGCAATGCGTTGAACCGCCGTTACTCAAGTCTGACTCTGCATCCCGAAAAAATGAAGTTCATCGACCGCATGGTAGCCGACAGCCGACAGGTTGCATTGAACCATACCGCCGGCCTGTCATTGCCCCAACAGATGCAAATGAGTTTATTCGCTTCCTTCGCCCTGCTGGATAAGGAAAATAAATATAAACTGAAGATGATGGAAATCATTGAAAAGCGTCTGCATGCCTTGTGGGATAATACGGGATTCACATTGATAAAAGATCCGCTCCGCGTAGGGTATTATACAGAGATCGACATGCTGGTATGGGCAAAGAAATTCTATGGAGATGATTTCGTAGAACACCTGAAACGTACCTACAGCCCGCTGAACGTCGTATTCCGCCTGGCGAAAGAAACGTCTCTCGTCCTGCTAAACGGCGGTGGTTTCGATGGTCCGGAATGGAGCATACGCGCCTCGCTTGCCAACCTGAACGAAAAGGACTATGTGGTCATCGGCCAGGGCATCAAGCGGATTCTTGACGAATACGCAAAGGCGTGGAAAAAGACTACGGAAAAATAATGCGGAACCGTGTCAACCCATCACTGTACGTGCGCAAAGAGAACGTACAACCATGACGGGTAAGCACCTCGCGAATAAACACCAGACCGATTCCCTGCCCGTTCGGTTTGGTGGAAAAGAAGGGACTGAAGAGCTTTGCTTCAGTCTCTTTTGTTATACCGGGGCCATTATCTACCACTTCAATCGTGGTAGGAGCGATTGTACGGACTACAACCCTACCCTGCTGGATCGTTCCTTCGGGCGCATGCTCTATGCTTTCCGCAGCATTCTTGATAATATTCACCAATACCTGTTCCAAGAGTGCCGCATCAAAGCGTACCGGTTCCAGCTTCGGATCACATTCCAGCCAGAGAAGAATATTCCGGTCGTTGCACATACCCTCCATAAAGCGTTTACACATGGAAGCCAGTTCATTCAGTTTGCCCGTAACCAAGGCGGGCTCAGGAATCTTCACGACATCGGCAAAACGGGTAATAAAGCGGCTCATAGAGAAGCAACGCTCGGTGCAAACGCGCATTACATCGCAGATATCCTCCATATCCTCTTCGGTGGAAAGGGCTTGCTCCACGGTATCGAGGGTAGATGTAATACCCGCCGTTGTATTATTCACCTCGTGGGCAATCATGCGGATCACCTTCTCATACGCTTTCTTTTCAGCACGCATCACCTCGTCCGTCATCTTCTCTATCAGATAGAAAGGGTGATGAAAACCTCTGTCGATAAAGGAGGAATGGGTACACTTATAGATATTCGAGTCATTCAGACGCACCACTGCCGTCTGATCTTTTGAGATATTCGCCAGTTCTTCAGCCAAAGGAGAGTCTATATTCTCAATTTTCTTTCCCATAATCTCTTCCAGGCGTACTCCCATCATCTTCAATCCCATCGGATTGAGCTGGGATATTTCACCGTTCAGTGTGGTAATGACAACTCCCATCGGCGAAGCCTGGATAAGCAAGTCCAGAAAATGATTTTGCTCGCGCAGACGCAAACGTTCGTTCTTTAATTGCTCCATCATACGGTTGAACACATTTACAATGCGGTCCGCCTCGTATTGCCCTACTTTGCTGAGCCTGCTGCTGAAATCCTGTTCCCGCAGCAATTCCATACCGCTGCCGATAATATTCATCGGTTTCACAATCTTACGGTAGAAGATAAACAGGAACACCAGGATAAATGCAATGATCCCCTCCACAATGTAGAGATGCAACGGCTTCATCCCCTTCGCCAAGTAGAGAAGCACACCACCTAAACCCAGAAGGAAAAGGACAAGTATGGAGAAATAGAACTTTATTCTCACTTTTCTGTGACTGTTATATTAAACTTTTCCAGTCGGCGATAGAGTGCGGCACGACTAATGCCGAGCGTCATAGCTACCTGACTGAGATTTCCCTTATGGCGATCGAGCGCCTGCAAAATAGTCTGACGCTCTATTTCATCCAGCGTCATGCCTGCCAGAGACGATGCGTCCGAAGCCTTCACCGGTTCATTAGGACGCAGATACTGTGCGTCGAAATCCGAAGCATCCAGCGTCGGTTTTCCGCTGACGAGGATCGTACGTTCCACCAGATTCTTCAATTCACGGATATTTCCCGGATAAGGCAAGCGGGAAAGGAAGTTCAGGGCATCTGCCGAGAATTCCGTGCGGGGCAGTCCGTTAATCTCTGCCTGGCGGTCGGCAAAGTGGCGTGCCAGCAAAGGAATATCTTCACGGCGTTCGCGAAGGGAAGGCAACTTAACGGTTATCAGGTTGATACGATAAAACAAATCTTCGCGGAATGTACGTTCCGATACCATCTTGCGGAGGTCGGCATTGGTAGCGGATACTACACGTATATCCGTCTTGCGGGGACGGCTGTCACCCAGCACTTCAAACGTCTGATCCTGTAATACACGGAGCAGTTTCACCTGACAGGAAGGATCGAGGTCACCTATTTCATCCAGGAAGATAGTACCCTTGTTGGCAAGTTCAAAGCGCCCTACACGGTCTGTTGTCGCATCCGTAAAAGCACCTTTCTTATGGCCGAACATTTCGCTTTCAAAAAGGCTCTGCGAGATACCGCCCAGGTTGACCTTTACAAACGGCTGTTTCACCCGCTGGCTGTTGATGTGGATGGCTTCGGCAATCAACTCCTTACCTGTTCCACTCTCACCGGTAATCAGTACCGAGGCATTGGTACGCGCAATGCGTGCCACTGTATTCAGCACTTCCATCAATCCCTGAGATTTTCCGATGATATGGCTGCGGTTCAGCGTCTCGCTCTGTTCTTCCGGTGCATCTTTTGGGACGGCAGTCAGTTCAAGGGCTGTCTCGATGCGTTGCAGCAAAGCGGCATTGTTCCACGGCTTCGTGATAAAGTCGAACGCGCCCGCCTGCATACCCTGCACGGCAAGTTGTATGCTTCCCCACGCCGTCATCAGGATAACGGGTACATCGGGGCGGAATATTTTCACTTGCTTCAGCAAAGTCAATCCCTCTTCTCCCGTTGTGGAAAGGGTGAAGTTCATGTCCATCAAAATGAGGGCAGGTGCCTCGGCACGCACCACATCCATTGCTTCGCGCGGTCCGGGAACAGTTTGCGCTTCATATCCTGCACGTTTCAGCATAAAACTGAGGGAAGAACGTACGGCACTATCATCGTCGATTATCAGTATCATAAGGTTTCGTTGTTTTATGGTTTGCAAAAATAAACGATTTCACACAGAAAGCACAGAATAACACTGTTTTTTTCAATAACAAGCGAAAAACGGTTATGAGTTATAAGTTATTATTCATAACTCATAACTCAAACTCAGTCTCTCACAATTTCTTCAAAGTCCGCCTCCAGTTCACAATTCCGTTCAAAATCCCAAAGTGTCAGACTGCGGATTTGATAGAAATAGTACCAATAATAATAGAGCTCGGAAATATGTTTCTGCCTTGCTTCATCTTTTGATTTCTGTGCGTCGTTCAGGTCCAGCGTACTGATTTGTCCAATCATAAAGGTTTCCACACTGGTTTTATAACGTTTCTCGGCAATGCCGTCAGCTTCCTGTGCAATACCCAATTGTTGTGCCTGATTATTGAAGTTCGCTACGAGCAAGAAAATATCCTGATTGAAGTCCATCTGTTCCTGCCGGATTCTGGAAAGCACCACTTCACGATTACTCTTTGCCACACGTACTTTTCCTCGGCGTTTTCCCCAGTCCAAGATAGGTACTTTCACACCTACCTGCACAATCTGATTATCAAGCAGCCCCTTGTAAGCGGAAGTCAAATCACGATCCTGCCCTGTATAACCCACACTGGCAAACAGGTCGATGCTGCGCAAATTGCCGCGAGCCGTAGCCACTTCATAGTCCGCTTCCAACTGGCGACGACGGATATTCTGTGCAAACGAGTTCCGATCCAGAGCTTTGTTCAATACAAGATTATATTCCATCTTCATATCCGGTGCCGAATTCGGCAACATCGGATTCAGATTCTCATCTTCCGACAAACCGAGGAACGAACGCAACTGGAACATTTTCGCATTCAGGTTACTCTCCGCTTCCGTCACATCCGCCTTACCTTGCAAAGCATTCAGTTTCAACTGCAACAGGTCATTTTCAGAAATCTGCCCCATCTTACGTTTTGCCACTGCTACTTCATAGAGGCGGTCGGCATTCACTTTATTCTGGTGAGCAGTTTTCAAATTTTCTTTTGCCAGCAGCAGATTGAAGAAATAAGTGATTGTCTTCATCGTCACCTGTTCCGTAGCAGTGATAAAGGCAGCTTTTGCTTCTGCATATCTCACCGGTTCGATACGACGGTTCCACTTCAGATTGTTCACTCCGAAGATAGGTTGCGACAATTCCAGGCTGACGGGGACGGACATAAACCGTTTATCTCCTCCGGATCCTAATTGCTTGATATATTCAAGAGAAGAAGCCAGTGATAGTTTACCGCCCGTAAACCATAAGTTCTGGTCTATGGAGAGCGTTCCGGAAAGTCCCAACGTATTGTTACGCACAAATGAGTAGGAACCATCCGAGTTTTGATATCTGCTGTAAGATTTATTGTAATTGGGTAAAGTACCGTTCAGATTCACTTCCGGTAACAGGTCGGCACGGAAAGTACGATATTCCCAGTATGAAGTCTTCAATTCATTCAGCGCTACGGCGGCATCCACTGACTGGGTACGTGCCAAAGCTATCGCTTCATTTAAAGTGATGAGACGTTCACGTTCGTTTGTCAATGTATCGTTCTGTGCAAAAGCGGCGAACGGAAATAGCATCCAAGCTGCGAGTAAAATATTCCTTTTCATGTTTATCAAAAAATAGTTGTAAACAGAAAAGCAAAGAGCGTGCCAAAGCGTCAGGATGCTTCTGGGCAGGGGTGGGTGTTCATTATCGGACAGTGGGGATGTTCAGAAATGGACATCTTCTTTTTACAAAACAGGCTCCAGTATCTGATAATCTCTTATTGCCATCTTATTTGTTGCTACAAAATAGATCTTATGTTCCTTGAATAAACGGGTCTGTTCAATCAAATCTCCTACTATCATTTCATTAAAAGCAGTTTTATTCCGGCGGGGAAAAGAAATTACGGCATGTACCTTATTCGTGTCTGAAATCAAATTATGCTTTCTAAAATCCTGAATAGTAGAAACTAACTGGGATTTACACTTTTCCTTATAAACTGCAATATTCTTAGGTTTGCAGTCCTTTATCTCAACAAACATAATCCAGCATCCCTCATTACCGGACGAAGGAAAAAGACAACATTCACAATGTTCTATTTGCAATCCTTTATCATCCTTAAATTGGCAATCATCAAAAATAACATGATCAACAGACAACGATGTTGCATTATTCAATGTCAGACCATCCATTTCTGTCGTAGTTTCGGGAATAAAAGGGATTTTTGTATGTATTTCCACTTTTCTGGCGGACATGGTTCGTTCTGTAAAATCAACGATATGAAGTTCCTTTGCTTCAGTAGTAGCCACCTCACACAACGAATAAACTCCACAGATTCTATTCTTCATCCTCGTAATAATTAAGCAATGACAAATACTCTGTAGAATTCATTTTATAAGCCTGGTTCAAATAGTTATCTTCCAAGATGCCATCCTTATCCTGAATGCACTTCAAAGCACCTTCGTGAATCTCATAGATTGAAACTAACTTAGGATCTATCCACGCATTGCTCGAAAGATATTCCTTTCTCTTTTCATTCGGAATATTCTTTTCCACCAATTTCCCCATCAAACAATTATTCAATGCAAAAAGTATATAAGGACTATGTGTGGTGATCAATAATTTATGCCCTTCTTTCTTCAGGATTTCACGAATGATATAGTATGTAAAGTCTTGTTGTATATCAGGGAATAAGTTCTCTTCAGGCTCTTCTATAATCAGATCGCAACACTGAGTTTTGGTAAAATGATCAACAGTCTGATAAAACAAATCTTTTTCTCCCGGTCGAAAAACTCTGAAATGCTCATTTACGCCCTCACCTTCATGGAAAGTTTCCGAAGCAGCATCTATATCCGGATTCCTCCTTACATTTACACGGAATCTATCACGATAAATAATTTCTTTTAGCTCTTCGTAGATCACCTTATTATCAAAAGACACATGAGAATCCAGTTCATCTCTCAAATCATCATTCAGAAGCGTATGGCAAAGCAATAATAGCGGAACTACCGATTGCACTCCACTTGAAGAAGAAAACAATTGAATCTGCGTTCCACTATCCAAACGGATATAATCTTTATTACTTGATTTATCATAATAGTATTTAACCCCCAGAGAAAGGATATTCAAGGGTCTGTCAGCTGTGAATAGTTCGCGCATATTCCCCCAGTCCTCCATGAAGTTTGCAGTACTGGTGTCCGACATCTTTATAGTACTCCACTGTGGCAGCACGGAAATGATATTTCTCTCAGCCGGTATATAGGCTATTTTCTCCAGTTTGTACCCCCATCTCGTACTTTTCAGTTCAAAATCCGGAGAAGTTCCCAAACCTTTATATACCACCTTATAAACATCCGATTCATACTCCAGATATGAATCTTCGCGGATATATCCTTCCATTTTATGAAACGAAATTAAACGTTCCACAAATTTATCATCTTTGTATTTTACGAAGGACTGTTCCAGAGATACGCGTTTCTCCAGCCACGCACAATAGCTTACAATCTTAGCAATTGTACTTTTTCCACTGCTTTGCGGCCCCATGAAGATATTGATTTTATTCAAATCAAATTCCACTTCATTTATGGGGCCAATATTTTTAATAATCAGATGCGCCATTCCAATATAACTCTTAATGCCCTTAGATTTTATTTTCTATATCTATTTGACAAAGTTATGAAATTATCCGGTTATAGCAGTGAGAAAAAAGAATTAAATATTAAAGCACTCCCTTCGAACTCGGCAATTCAAAGTGATAGATATCCCTCTTCACCGCCATCTTTATAGCGCGGGCCAGCGCTTTGAAAATGCCTTCTATCTTATGGTGCTCGTTCTGGCCTTCCGCTTTGACATTCAGATTCATCTTGGCGGCATCGCTCAGGGATTTGAAGAAATGCAGGAACATTTCTGTCGGCATCTCACCAATCTTTTCACGAATGAACTCTGCATCCCATACCAACCAGGGACGTCCGCCGAAGTCCAGGCAAACCTGGCAAAGGCAGTCATCCATCGTCAGGGCATAGCCATAACGCTCGATACCACGCTTGTTGCCCAATGCCTGATAGATGCAATCGCCTAATGCAATCGCAGTGTCTTCTATGGTGTGATGCTCATCCACTTCCAAATCACCTTTCACATGGATCGTCAGATCCAGACCGCCATGCTTGCCTATTTGCTCCAGCATGTGGTCGAAGAAACCCAGTCCGGTATGGATGTCGCAAGCACCATTACCATCCAGATTCAGAGACACGAAAATATCCGTTTCCTTTGTTGTGCGGCGTACTTCCGCTTTGCGTTCTCCGGCGAAAAGGAATTCGGCAACTTTATCCCAATCTTTCGTGACAAGGGCACATACCTCTTCCAGACCTTCGCAGGCAGCAGTTCCACCTTCTGATTCCGGCTTCAGCAATGCTGTATCATCCTGCAGATAAATAGCCCGGCAACCCAGATTCTTAGCCAGTTCCACATCCGTCGGACGGTCACCGATAACGAAACTTCCGGCAAGATCGTACTCCGGATTATTCAGATACTTCGTCAACATCCCTGTGCGCGGCTTCCGGGTAGGCGCCATATCTTCCGGCATACTACGGTCGATGAAGATTTCATCAAACGTAATCCCTTCACCCTCCAGCGTCTTCATCATCAGGTTATGCGCAGGCCAGAAAGTTTCTTCCGGGAAAGATGCCGTGCCCAACCCATCCTGATTGGTCACCATCGCAAACTCAAAATCCAATTTGCTACGGATGAAGCCCAGGTTACGCATCACTTTGGGATAAAACTCCAACTTTTCCAACGAATCCAACTGGTAATCTACGGGCGGTTCAATCACCAAAGTCCCGTCACGGTCTATAAATAATACTTTCTTACTCATAGCTTTTCAATGCTTCTATCAGTTTATCATTCTCCATCCTCGTTCCTACCGTCACACGCAGGCAGTTGCCACAAAGCGATATAGAATTACGGTTGCGGACGATGATCCCCTCTCCTACCAGATAATTATAGATTTTCACCGCATCCGTCACCCGTACCAGGAAGAAATTGGCATCAGACGGAAATACTTTCACCGTCAACGAAAGTTCGGAAAAGCGTTTCTCCAAATCCTCGCGTTCCTCTTTCAGCCTCTTCACCCAACGCTCTATCTCATAGTACTTATGCAACATCTCTATTGCTTGTTTCTGAGTCAGTTGGTTCACATTATAAGGGTACTTTATCTTACTCAGGATACCGATGATTTCCGTAGAAGCAAACGCCATTCCCAGACGGATAGCCGCACAGCCCCATGCTTTAGAAAAAGTCTGGAACACAACTAGATTCGGATATTTATCTAAATCCAGCAAGAACGACGGAGATTCTGAAAAGTCACTGTACGCCTCATCCAGTATCACCAACCCTTCAAACTCACGCAGCAACTTCTCTATCTCACTGCGCAACAGATCGTTTCCGGTAGGATTATTAGGCGAGCACAGGAAAATCAACTTCGTCCGTTCATCCGCAGCTGCCAGCAATTTGTCTGCCGAGAATTGGAAATACTCGTCGAGCAGGACTTTGCGATACTCCACATTATTCACATCAGCACACACCTGATACATGCCGTAAGTGGGATCGATAGCTACCACATTGTCCACTTCCGGCTCACAGAAAGCACGGAAGACCAAGTCGATAGCTTCATCGCTACCATTGCCCAGGAAAATATGCTCGGGAGCCACCTTCTTTATCTTGGAAAGTTCCGTTTTCAGTTCCCACTGCATCGGGTCGGGATAGCGGTTGTGCGGCAGGTTGTACGGATTCTCGTTCGCATCGAGAAATACCGATGCCGTTACACCTTTATATTCATCACGTGCCGAAGAATAAGGTTTCAGCTTCCAGATATTCGGACGGGTCAGTTCTTGCAATGTTTTCATGATCTATAATATGATAAAGTATTGAACACTGATTACGCGAATTACACAAATTTCATCTTTACCCTTATTCGTGTAATCCATATAATTTGTATTCTATATTGTTTTTAATCTCACTGTTACCGCATTTTTATGCGCATCCAGATGTTCGTTCGCCGCCATCTCTTCAATAGCAGGACCGATATTCTTCATACCTTCCGGGCGGATTTCCTGGAACGTAATCTTCCGGATAAAACTATCCAGGCTCACACCGCTATAAGCTTTCGCATATCCGTTCGTCGGCAAGGTATGATTCGTTCCCGAAGCATAGTCTCCCGCACTTTCCGGTGAGAGCGATCCCAAGAAAACGGAGCCCGCATTCACCACACGTTCTGCCACCTGCATATAGTCCGCAGTTTCCACAATCAGGTGTTCGGGTGCATATTCGTTCGTCAGTTCGATGGCCTCTTCCATATCTTTCACCACAATAAGCTTACTGTTGGCAAGAGACTTCTCCGCAATTTCCTTACGGGGCAGAAGTTCCAACTGACGTTCCACCTCCTCTTTCACAGCCTGTTGCAAATCCTCCGAAGTGGTAATCAGCATCGCCTGACTATCCACACCGTGTTCAGCCTGGCTCAGCAGATCCGCAGCTACAAATACCGGATTCGCCGTTTCATCCGCCAGCACTTCCACTTCCGATGGACCGGCAGGCATATCAATCGCCACATCACGCAGACTGACCAACTGTTTCGCTGCCGTCACATACTGGTTTCCCGGACCGAATATCTTGTAAACTTTCGGCACGCTTTCCGTTCCGTAAGCCATCGAAGCAATAGCCTGTACGCCACCTGCCTTGAATATCCGGTTCACCCCTGCCACCTGTGCAGCAAAAAGAATAGCAGGATGCACCCGTCCTTCTTTATCCGGCGGTGTGCAAAGCACAATCTCCTTACAACCCGCAATCTTTGCAGGCACAGCCAGCATCAGCACCGTAGAGAACAGAGGAGCTGTTCCTCCGGGAATATACAATCCCACCTTTTCAATAGCCACCGCCTTTTGCCAGCACGTCACGCCCGACATGGTTTCCACCTTCTTGCCCTCAAAACGCTGTGCAGCATGGAAAGTCTCTATATTCTGTTTAGCCAGGCGGATAGCCGCCTTCAGCTTCTCATCCACCAGCGTCTCCGCTTCTTTCAGTTCCGCCTCCGTCACCGCCAGCGATGTCAGCTCCGCCTTATCAAACTTTGCCTCCATCTCCAGCACCGCACGGTCACCGTCCGACTTCACGCGATCTATAATCCCCCGCACCGTATCGAACAGATTCTCAGTATTCATCACCGGACGTTTCAGTATCTCCGCCCACTGTGATCTATCCGGATTATTTATTAATTTCATGATTGTATATTATTTATTATTAGATAAATGATAATTTACCAGTGTAGTTATTGATATTCTGACTATCTCAATTCCCAGGAGGAGGAGAATTTAAGATACTTCCGCGTAACAATTTTCGTCACTAAATTATCATTTTTTCAATCGGCAGCACCAAAATCCCTTCTGCCCCCAGCGACTTCAGCTTTCCTATAATCTCCCAGAAGCACTTTTCATCCAGCACCGTATGTACCGAGCACCAGCCCTCCTGTGCCAACGGCATCACCGTCGGACTCTTCATGCCCGGAAGCACCTGGATAATTTCTTCCAAACGTTCCTTCGGTGCATTCATCAGCACATATTTCTTATCTTCCGCCGTCTTCACAGCATCCATACGGAAAAGCAACTCTTTCAGGATTTCCTTTTTCTCATCGCACAGATTCCTGTTACCAATCAGCAGTGCTTCCGATTTCATCACCACTTCCACTTCTCTCAACCGGTTGCTCACCAACGTAGAACCCGAACTAACAATATCAAAAATCGCATCTGCCAGTCCGATACCTGGTGCCACTTCTACGGAACCTGTAATCACATGTATCTCCGCATTCACATTCTGAGTTTTCAAGAATGTACTGAGGATACCCGGATACGACGTCGCAATCTTCCGCCCTTCAAACCACTGTACACCCGGATATTCGATATCCTTCGGAATAGCCAGTGACAAACGGCATTTGCTGAATCCGAGACGCTTTACAATTTCTGCATTTTCATTCTTCTCCACATATTCATTCTCGCCTACGATACCTATATCCGCCACGCCTGTTGCCACTGACTGTGGAATATCATCATCACGCAAAAATAATACCTCTACAGGAAAATTAGACGATTGTACCAGCAATGAACGTTTCACTGCATTCAATTTGATATCCGACTCTCCCAGAAATGACATCGTCTCGTCATAAAGACGACCTTTAGCTTGTACTGCAATTCTTAATAACATAATCTTATTTATAATTTTACGATTTAACTACTCACAAAAACTAAACTAGACTTAACTAAACTCTTGAAAACAAAAAACGAGGCTTACCATTATCCGGCAAGCCTCGTCATTTATATGTTTATTCATTATGCACATACAATCATACGCCTACCGATTATTCGTCAGGTAATGATGATGGTGATGATGTGCAACAATATTTTTCATACAATTCTTTTGTTTTGATGCGACAAAAGTAAACTATCCGTTTGAAACTTCCAAAGATTTATCACAAAAAGTTTCGTTTTCCTATCATTTTCTTAGTTTACGTCACAAATTACACTGATTTGCACAGATCAATTTATTATGGGAAAGTAATGAACTAAATGCCGATAATAATTTTAGGCGCGGATTACGCGGATTACACGGATTCTTTTCCTGTAATATAGTGTGATAGCGCAGTCATTAATCCGTGTAATCCGCGTAATCCGCGCCTAAAATTATATTCATTAACCGTCCATAGTAAGCAAACTTAAATCAGCGGCAGAATCTCCTCCTTCTCCACATCGCAGTGATGAAAGTGCATTTCCTGTTCCGCCTTCTCCTTCGGGAAAGTAAAATAAGTGCATACCGCCTCCGAACACACCTCTCCCGCCTCATTATAAAGTTTCGCATCGATAATTACGATATTCCGCTTCTGTTCGCGTATGGAAGCCCGCAACACGACATGCGAGTCTTTAGTCGACACCGGTTTACGAAAACGGGTTTCCATCTTCGAAGTCACCCCGCTTGTCTGCAACTTACGCACTACCACCCATCCGCAAATTTCATCCAGCAACACCGACTGAATGCCACCATGCAGCGTATTC
Organism: Bacteroides intestinalis; assembly: GCF_003464595.1. Taxonomy (GTDB): domain Bacteria; phylum Bacteroidota; class Bacteroidia; order Bacteroidales; family Bacteroidaceae; genus Bacteroides; species Bacteroides intestinalis_A. The sequence continues at coordinate 125,531 of NZ_QRZF01000006.1, read as the reverse complement.
AGCCAACCCTGATACTCCGGACGCGGCTTCCAGATGCTCACCACCTCGTCGCCATCCTCGTAAAACTCCATTTTCACACCGGACTCATTATTGGGAGCACAACCGAAACAATTGTATCCTTCCAAATCTTTCCACGGGTTAATAATCTTCTTCATACAATTTCATTTTTATTTTTAATTCAAGTTTCGCAGATTCTACAAAAAGATTGTAAATGGTACTTTTTTAGGCGCGGATTACACGGATTACGCGAATTTTTTAGTTAATTGACACAATAGCGCAGCTTTAAATCCGCGCAATCCGTGTAATCCGCGCCTAATATCCACACTAATAATATGTATATTCACGCTCTTCGTACACCACCGGCACATCGTCTATATACTTGATTCTGATTTTCCAGTTTCCCTGATTGTCATTATGGAATTTATAGACGTATTTCACTTCTTCGGTTTGCCCTTCCGGACGCTCTGTTCCGGAAATCAGTTCCCCTTTGGTATTGTACCGATACGTATGCTGGCTTTGAGATGTACCATCCGGTGAAAGATATTCTTCGAACACTACACGCCCCTGAAAATTATAGCCTCTCCGAACAGAGCCAACCGGATCAGATCCTTCGGGTTGCAACAGCACTTTCCGCTCTATTTGCTGCCCATAGGAATCATATATATAACGGAACTCACTACATTTTGTTCCATTCGTCAGGTAACCGGCTTCCTGTACCATATTACCTTCTATGTCATAGCGATACACATCCCGCTGCATAATTTCACCCTTATCATCCAGTATTGAACAGTGCTTGAGACGCCCTTCCTTATCATATCCATAACTCTTGTTTACCGTCAGCACATTCGCCGGTGTATAATGGCTTTCTTTCGACAAATTCCCATTCTCATTATATTCATACTGAATCTTCTCCCGGCATACTCCCGCTTCCGTGAACCGTTCCTCTTTTATTTTCCGTCCGTTTTCACCAAACTCATAAACGAAGAACTGCCCTTTCTTCTCTCCCTTATCCACCACCTGCGGACCTTTGGCGATGGCAACGTACGACCTTTGCTGTACCTTCTTCACTTTACCGCGCACGGGTATTTTCTCCCAGTCATTTCCACCGCCTACATACTCTATATCCCTGCGGATAATGAAATTCGGTTCTCCATATTCATTGCAACCTTCAAAACGCTCTGTCCAGTTACCCGCTTCATCTATCTTCCGAATCGGATTCTTCTGATTATCATCTTTCACCACCCGCATCTTACCTAACTGTAGTGCACCCCTTCTTTTCAGCGTCAGTGTATCCCCCTTTCCAATCGGGTATTCTCCCACGCGTTCCATCTTTTCATCCGGCCCACCCATCAGGATAATCTTCTCCGGCGTTCCATCCGCATTGTACAGCACTTGTCTGCCCGATGACCTCTTGTTCACATAGTCTTTGAAGTACATTTTCAACATCTTTCCCGCTTCATCGTACAAGGCAGAAGTAATCTGGAGTGTATCTTCCTGCCCGTTCATATAGGCAATGCAATTCAGCCGCCCTTTTTCATCATAGGTATAGCCCCAACAATCGCTGACTCCTTTATCCGCAGTTGCATAAATCTCACGCGACACCTGTCCGGCAGGGTTATACACATACACCAGTTTACCATGCGGACTGCCGTCCGGCTTCAGCCTGTTCTCTACCATCGCACGGCCTTTGCTGTCGTATTTCACGAATGTAATGTAATCCACCACCTTGCCGGTCACCCACGTAGTGTCCTTCAGCAGCGGCTCATACACCACCGTACGTATGTTTTTAATGCCCGGCTGATCCTGAGCACGAAGTGCAGCCGAACCAGCTGCCAACAGAAGAAGCAAACCAAATATTTTACATCTCTCAGAGATAAATAGGTGTCTCATATCCAATAGTGTTTTTCAATATGTTGCCACAAATGTAACAATACTTCGGCACGCACAAAAAAAGGCGGGGAGTTTTTTACTCCCACGCCTCCGCTTTTACTTCAAAACAAGGACACTCTTTCGTCCTTTCCCAAGGATCTACAATGCCGTTGTAGTTTTTATCAGGGCTCAGATCCCGGTGTCCCACCACCCGCGCCTCCGGATAACTCTGCAACAGATTGGCTACCAGTCGGTGCATCGCCTCTTTCTGTCGTAAAGTCCGCGTATCGGCAGGACGTCCGTTCATATCCAGACCGCCCTCATAACACACTCCAAGACTATTCGCATTGTATCCACGGGCATGCGCTCCGGGCACATCTTCCGACCTCATCAACTCCACCTGTCCCGACTTCCGGATATAATAGTGATACCCCCACGATGAAAAGCCCCTGTAACGATGCGCCGTATCCACGTCCTGCGCACTGAAATCACTGTCCGCCCTTGTGGCGGAACAGTGAATAATAATCAGATCAATCTTTCTCATAACCGACATACCATTTATATCGTCATAGCATGTGCACTCAACGCCCCCAATAAGGCAGAAGCCATCGCAATAACAACTTTCAAAACAGTGTCCCAAGTAATCTTCTTCATAACGATCAGTTTTTTAGTGATTTAATGTTTAATGATTCTATCCTAACGGATTTTCTTCAATCCCCCCATCAGCAGAACCACCCGATTCGGATGACTGCATGCTTCGCGTCACCACACGTGTGTACGCCATCGTCTTCGTGATGTCCGTCAACCCTTTGCCGGGGCGGAAGTTGATACGTGACTTCTTAATCATGGATAGCGTGAAATCTTCCGCCTTTTCTGCGCCCTCACTACTGAGGCCCATTTGTAAAGAGCCTAAATCTCCCAACCTGACGATGCGCCCCGCTTTCAGGGCACGCTTCGCCTCATAAATGATGCCCGCCAGTGCGGCACGCACATCAGTTTCCGTACATGTGGTACGTCCGGTTATCGCTTCGCACATTTCGTCGAAGTCCAACTCACCCGAGGCTTGCGCCAGGGCATAATACTTTGCGGGCTCACTCTTCTTGGAAGGATTTTTACGAGCCACCACTGAGTAATTCATGGATGTTGCCATATCAATTAAATTTTTAAAATGAATGTAAATCACCGATTTACACTGCAAATATACCAGATGACAGACATCCCTCAGTCGCCAATGAAGCTTTACGAATATTATTGAAACAAACACGTCTCAAAACTTTCACCAACCGTTTATTTTTAGTAAATTTACATCACATTAAGAATCAATAAATACAAGAAAATGAAAGAAGAAAAAAGCACTTTCACAGTGCGCAGTTACACAAAATCGGAACTGGCTCATCTTTACAATCCACAACTAACCCTTAAAAACGCCACCCAAGTACTTCGCCGCTGGATACTCCACAACGCCGAACTGCATGCAGAACTGATTCATTTGGGTTATCAGGACCGGAACCACATTTTCACGCCCCGCCAAGTAAAAGTAATAGTCGACTACCTGGGCGAACCTTAAACTTAACTTTACGCAAAAAGCCAAAAGTTATTTCCTGTTATCGGACACATCTGTTAATTTGCAACAAAATAGGGAAAGAAAGGAAGGAAACGAGTTGACAAGGGAACAAGGAGCTGCGCAATGCTTCTATGCCGCATGGAACCTTGTCACCTGGTCAACTTGTTAACTCGTCAACTTTCCCTCAAAAACATACAAACAATGAAGTATTCATATTATCAAAACAAAAAACAACCGCCCTGCGCCGAAGTAACCGACGAAGAAGTGGCTAACCTCATCCGCCACGATGAAAAACTGGCACACATGACTCTTGACATCCGACAGCATATCACTGCCAATGACATCGCAACCGCTGACTCCATAAAAGGAGAACTTCCCTCCGTCACCTTCTCCGCCCGCTTCACCGGTGGACGCCGATACGACAAACTGACTGAGTATAACGGGGAAATCGTCCTCGACCTCGACAAGAAATCCCCCGAAGAACTGGCACGCATCTCAAAGGCAGTCACCGGAAATCCGCATACCCACATCAGCTTTACCAGTCCGAAGGGAAACGGTTACAAACTGACCACAATCACCAGTCTGCCCGACGGCACCCTGCCGCAATCTCCCGAGGAAGTCCGTAACTACCATGCTCATGCCTACGACCAGGTTGCCGCACTCTACGAAGAGCTTTGCCAGACGGACATCGACGAATCGGGCAAAGACATGACGCGCATCTGCTATCTGCCTCACGACGAGAATGTCTATCTGAATCCTAATCCGCAGATTCTTATCGTCGACCTCAACCGTCCTCTCAGAGAAAAGAAAAAGAAAACTCCCGGACGGAAAAAGTCTTCAGGAACAACTACAGAAAAGCCTCCGTACCAAAAGCCTCCGTACAACATCTCTTATCCCCAAAGCGAAAGCCGTTCCTTGCTTGCCCTCCTTCTTTACTATCACGATCACAAAAACAAGTACGAAGAAGGCAACCGCAACAACTATCTGTTCCGGCTAACCTGCACATACAATGCTTACGGCATCCCCAAAGAAGAAGTCGCCCCTTTCCTGCGCCTCAACTTCACCGACATACCGCCCGAAGAGATTGACTCCCTGACGGACAGTGCTTATCAGCATACGGACGAATTTAACACACGTAAGTTGAGAACCTCGCAATGGAACTTCCTCCGCATCGGACAGTATATCAACAGTCATTACGAAACGCGCTACAACCAGATGAAGCACCGCATGGAATGTCGCAAAAAGGGTGAAGAGGATTTCGTCATGCTGGATGACATGGTAAGTAACAGCATCTGGATGGAGCTGAACGAAGCCGGTTACCCTTGCAGCGTCAAGAACATGGAGAACCTGATCTACTCCGATTTCAGTTTCTCCTACCATCCCATCCGCGAATATATGAATCATCTGCCTCAATGGGACGGCATCGACCACATCGGCCGCCTTGCCGAAAGTGTCCACACCATTCCAGCCCAAAGAGAATTCTGGCTGAAAGGTTTCAGGCATTTTCTGGTAGGTATGGTAGCCGCCGCCACGCAAGAAGAGGTAGTGAACCACCTTTGCCTCCTGCTATGCAGCAAGCAGAACCTGGGAAAAACGACTTTCATCAACAAAATCCTGTCAGATGACTTACGAACCGATTATCTCAGCACCGGCATCATCTCCGCCGGAAACAAGGACGACCTCTCCCGCATGGCGGAATTTATGCTCATCAACTTTGATGAGTTCGAGGGTATGACGGGGCACGAACTCAGTCTGCTGAAGGACCTTATCACCCGGAAGTTTATCAGTATCCGCCTGCCTTATGCCCGTCATACCCTGAACCTGCCCCACTGGGCATCCTTTGCCGGCACCTGCAACTACCCGCAAGTGTTGTACGATCCCACCGGCAACCGCCGCTTCCTCTGCTACGAAATCGAAAAGATAGACCGCTACGAAATCGACTACCTACAGCTCTACGCCCAAATCAAGCATCTGCTGGAGACCGGCTATCGCTACTGGTTCGAAGCCGACGAAAATGATGAGATAGAGCGCAACAACAAGCCTTTCATCTTTCAGACTCCCGAAGAAGAAATGCTGTTGACGCACTTCCGCAAACCGGAACGTTTCGAAAGTTTCAAGTATATGACGGTGAGCGAAATAGCGGAAGAAATCAGAAACAGAACCGGCTATCAATATAACCATGCCGGAAAAATCCTGTTAGGGAAGATTCTCACCAAATATGGCTTCCAGTATGTTACAAGCAAGAATATGAGGCGCTACGAGGTAATACTTCTGGAGGCGGAGAGTGTGAGAAATAACCAGTTGTATCAGTGATATGGCTTGTCGTTTGTAGCTCGTAGCTGCATCAAAACTGTGCCAAAACGAACAATTCTGAAAAAAAACAATTATCTTTGAAGCTATAAAAGAAAAAATGTGTGTTTATGGAATATAATACATCATTACGCAAGCTTCCTATCGGAATACAAACTTTTGCGGATATCCGCCAAGGTAATTATCTATATGTGGATAAGACTGCGCTTGTTTGGCTTATTGCCAATACAGGCAAGCCTTATTTCCTGAGCCGCCCCCGCCGCTTCGGCAAGAGCCTGCTCCTGTCCACTTTCGAGGCTTACTTCGAAGGTAAGAAAGAACTCTTTGAAGGCCTTGCCATTGAAAAGATGGAGACGGAATGGAAAAAATATCCGGTACTGCATCTGGATTTAAATGCCAAAAAGTATGAAACTCCAGCCGACCTGATAGCAATGCTCAACCAAACATTGGAAAAATGGGAAATTGTATACGGAAATGAAAAAAAGGATCGTAGCCCCGAAGAACGCTTTGCATATGTCATAGAACGTGCCTATGAACAGGCAGGTTGTGGTGTAGTGGTCTTAGTGGACGAGTACGACAAACCCCTGTTGCAAGCCCTCGATAATGATGCACTACTGGAAGATTATCGCAAAACTCTAAAAGCTTTTTACGGGGTACTGAAAAGTGCTGATCGCTACCTGCGTTTTGCTTTCCTTACGGGAGTTACTAAATTCTCGCAAGTCAGTGTGTTCAGCGATCTGAATCAACTGAATGACATCAGCCTGGATTATTCTTATGCCACAGTATGCGGTATCACCCGGACAGAGTTGGTTGAAACCTTTACGCCCGAAATAGAAGAATTCGGCAGGATTAACAAGCTTTCTGCAGAAGAAACTGTCAATAAAATGGCCCGTCAGTACGATGGCTATCACTTTCATCCGAAAGGAGACGGAGTTTTTAATCCTTTCAGTGTGCTGAACGCTTTCAGTAAACGGGAATTAGGAGATTACTGGTTTCAGACAGGAACTCCGACTTTTCTGGTTGAAATGCTCCGAAAGTCAGAATATGACCTTCGTATCTTACTTGATGGCATCGAAGCCCCGGCTTCTATGTTCTCCGAGTATCGTGTAGAAGCTAATAATCCGATTCCGTTGATTTATCAGAGTGGTTATCTTACTATAAAGGATTATGACAAGGAATTCGGCAACTATTTGTTGTTATTCCCAAACGATGAAGTTCGTTACGGTTTCATCAATTTTCTGGTACCATTCTATACTTCAATGACAAACAGCGACCAGGGTTTTTATATCGGTAAATTTGTGCAAGAGTTACGTGCAGGCGATTACAATGCCTTCCTCACCCGCCTACAAGCCTTCTTTGCCGATTTCCCCTATCAACTGAACGCGAAGACCGAACGTCATTACCAAGTCGTTTTCTATTTGGTTTTCAAACTGATGGGACAGTTCACCCAAGCAGAAGTTGAAAGTGCCACAGGACGTGCAGATGCCGTAGTAAAAACCCCTAAATACATTTACGTCTTCGAATTCAAATTGAACGGTACAGCTGAAGAAGCCCTGCAACAGATTGAAGACAAAGGTTACCTGATTCCTTATCAGGCTGACGGACGTGAAGTGATAAAACTTGGAGTAGAGTTCAGCGCGGAAGAGCGTAATATCAGCCGTTGGCTAAATGTGATGTAAAAATCCGAAAGGCACTTACCGTCATTCTGTCATTCAAAGCATAGCTAAATTTTATCCTTGAATGACAGAATGATAAGTTTCATTATAAAGCTTTCAAAGTAAAAGCTTCTCTAAAATCAATTAGTTTATTGGTGCCATAATACTTTTTCCAAGCATCTTCATTATGACTTATGGCAGAAATATCGGCGGCAGTTGAATTTTTAAAATTTTCATATACAGATTCTAACACCGACAATTCTTCCGGAGAAAAAACATTCATATCCGGCATCAATAATGAATCTAACTTTACCCCGGAATAACCAGATTCAAATTCAATAATATCTTGGTCAACACCATCCACCAAACTATATACCCTATCCCATCTTACAGGTACAGGACCATATTGAATAGCCTTATAAGCCAAACCACTCATGGCCCTTCCATACTTTTTATAACAAAGAAAATCGGTATAGAAAAGTAACTTATTCATCTTAGTATTAAACACCCCGTCACAACGCTCTATAAAGTATAATAAGATATTCTTAAGCTTCTTATACGACTGCGTTGCATAGCCATTTATGCTCCCTCTTGTATATGAGTCATAAATCAGTTCTTCTTCAATATTAGGTAGTTGGGATTCTATTACTTTATTTAGCTTAGCCAATATCCGTTTAAACTCTTTTTCTTCCAACTGATATCTTGCATTTCTTACAAATGTCTCGAAGATTGCAGGATCTTTTATCAAGTTCAGCACTTTTCCATTCGCTTCACTTGGCATGTCTCCACTTTCATACAATCTATACTGGTTGTCCCCAAACCCCAATATCTCAGACATCTTTAAAGCTGACAGATCATACATTTCTCGTATCTGCTTTATTTCATCAGGAAACGGGATACCATATTTTATTCTGTACTGATTGTACACTTGTGCAAGATTTAACTCATCAATTTCCGTCGTTGTGAAATGCTCTTTAGTATCCTCACACTCATAATAAAGATAAGTGTATTGAAACTTCTCTTTGCGAAATACCAATTCTGAATTTTCTTGCTGAAGGCTTACATTTCCTCCTGTAAAAGGGCTTTTCATCATTTTCCTCCTTTAAATGGGTATTTCATTCTATATTCTGCAATATGAAATGAAATACATATCGTTTGACAATTATCTCTTCCAAGCGAAATCTTTATATAAATCTCATGACCTTTCACATCCTTTCCGAACACCCACATATCGCCTAAATGATTAAGTGTATCAACTATTGGTCCCTGAGAATAATCTTCTACTTCAATTGCTTTTATAATAGTTTCTCTATATTTTGGGGTTATTTCCAAATCAGCTAATGTTTGAGCATTTTTTCCTCTTTCATCTCTAAAGATAATACTAAAGACTTTTAACTTCTGATGGAATTGCTTTAAAAACGCTTCAACCTCCTCTTGTGTTGCCATATTATTATTTTTCTACAAAAATAGACATTAAAATTGAATACTCGCAAAATTTAAAGCAATATTTCAACTTCAAAGTTGAAATATTACAAATAATCCCCAATACAAATCAAACAAACTCTTCATTTTAGTCAATATTTCAATATCAAAAGCATGCAAATAATGCAATATATTGCACTTTTCCCTATTTTATTCAATGATAAATGCTATATTTACCCATAAAAGGCAATATATTGCACCATGAATATAAGTCAAATCATAAAAGATCGCCGCTTGCAATTAGAATTAACCCAACAAGATCTGGCTGATTATACAGAATTAAGTCTGCGCATAATCAAAAGTATAGAGGCAGGCAAGGGTAATCCCACATTCAGCACTCTCAGCAAGATTGCTGAAATATTGGGATTAGAGATTATCATGCAGGTAAAGGAGATAAATAAATGAGGTGACACAGAATAAAGGGTCAGAAAGTACTCTATTTGCATCCGATATGAAACAATCTGTTAGGTCAGGTTAGGTTACTTTTGTAACTTCCCTTATACACTTAAACTTCAGAGAGTAATTACTTTCTATTTTTATCCTTTCTCACGAAAGTTTTAAAAGTAACCTAACTCTACCTAACCGTTCTAATATATTCTTCAATAATCAACAAAACAAAAAAGCTATGGCAGTAAAGAAACTCAAACCGCAAGGAATTAAAATTTTGAAGATGTTCCACATCTTTTTCGCATTTAGTTGGATCATTGGAGGTGTTGCACTTTGCCTTCTGGTCTTTACTGTTCATCCAGAATCTGGAGATGAACTTTATATGCGTTCAAGAATATTGCAGATAATAGACGATTACTTCATTATTTGTGGTGCCTTTGGATCTCTTATTACGGGATTGATATACAGCATTTGGACTAATTGGGGCTTTTTCAAGCATCGCTGGATTATTGTAAAATGGGTAATGACAATCCTGCAAATGGCATTCGGCACATGGGTATTAGGGCCTTGCATAAATAATAACGTCATTATTGCCAATCAACTCAGAGATGCCGCCTTGACAGATCCCGCCTTTCTCGATAATATACAGACCACACAAATATGGGGTACTGTTCAAACTGTATTATTATTAGTACTCATTTTTATTTCTGTGCAAAAACCATGGAAAAAGTAATAATTCGTCCTATCGAAGAAAAAGACAATAAGGAAATAGCTGCCCTGATACGCAAAGTCTTTGAAGAGTTTGATGCGCCTAAAACAGAAAGTGTATATAAGCAACTCTATATCGAATCATTTCCTCAATTTCAAAATGCAGTCTCCCTATACGAACGTAAAGGCTTCCGACATTTAGAATCACGATTAGGAAATTCCGGACATACCACCACAACAATTCATATGATAAAAGATATATAGGAATAAAAGCAAGGAAATATCCTCCGGAAAGTTGGCAGAAAGATTGAAAAAAGCGGCGAAAGATTTGAAAAACATGGTGGTGTTTTTCAAATCTTTCGCCGCTTTTTTCTGTATCTTCTTTATTAACTCATTCATTTCATTTATCTTTGTAGACAATGACACCACAGACAAAACTCAGAGAACACGCTTCGTCCACTCCATCCCGTTGGCGGGAAGAAGCTGAATACAGAATAGCAAATAAATCATGGCTTCGCTATTCTCAGAAAATAGCTATGCAGATGCTTGATAAAATGGAGCAAATGAAAATAACCCAAAAACAACTGGCTGAAAGAATGAATTGTAGTCAGCAATACACATGCCTCCTCACCCCCTTATACAGCCCCCTTTTCCTCTTCAATATATGAAGTACCCCCAAAACACTTACAAAAACACCGATTCTATAATGCCACAACCCCAGCGAAGAGTTTGCACCATCAACGAAGCACACCAGTAATATCCCCGAAACAACAGCCAACAGAAAAACAATCGACAATAGCAATACAGCTTTTCTTTTTCCTTTGCATCCTACCGTTCTCAGCCCCTTATACCAAGCCCAATGACTCTTGACATGAATAATCCCCAATATCATAAACAGCAGACTGGCATTCGTGTGAAATATCGCCCAGATATGCCAACTCTCATGATCGCCCCCTTGTCCTGCAATATGCAACTCGACGCCCGTGTAGAATGATAAAATAAATACAAGGAGCAACATTAAATCCGTGAAGTAAATAAATCTGTTTCTATTCATCTTTTTTGTTTGCAAAGTTACAGTGCATTAATAAATAGAAGAATAGACTATGTAAGGTTAAGATTGTATTATTCGAGGTATTTTTTCCGGTAGAGAGTGGGACTTATGCCAACCGCCTTTGTAAACAACCGTGTGAAATAGGCATAATCATCTATCCCCAGATGAGTGGAAATCTCCCGCACAGTCAGAGAGGTATATACCAACATTCGTTTGGCATGCAATATGAGTTCATTTTGAATGTACCTGCTTACGCTCACGCCTGTAACGTTCTTAATCACCTCGTTCAGATACACCGATGAGATGTGCAAAGATTCTGCATAATAAGATACATTTCTGTTTATTTGCTCATTAGCAGAAAGTAATTCTTTGAAGGCCAATGTAATTTCAATGTGCCTTCTGTTTTTGGATTCACGCCCGATTATTTTCCGGGCGGCAGCCGTTATGATCCCGACAACGGTACATGCCAGATTCTGTAAAACTGTTTTCGATTCATCATTTTCCCGCTCGCCTATCCTGCGGAGAATCATGGCAAACAGTTGAATCAACTCGGTGCGTTGCGTATCGCTTATCTTAAATGGTATCGGCGATAAGGCATACTCGGCAAGGGTCTGTTTGGTGGGAGCATCTATAAATACCCCGTCGATGAATAAGAGAAACGACTTTGCATCCCCTTTATCAACGATCCGATGCACCTGATGCGGCTGGGTGCAGATAACGCTCCCCGCCGACAGGTCGCAATCTTTGAAATCAATGCCGACACGACAGGTTCCACTCTCCACTATACCGAATATATAGTAACTATCCCGATGTGTGTAATTGATCAGCCGGTTCGGGGAAAAAGGAGAAACTTCCTTTGCAAATATCCCGAAATCGGATTGCTGAACTGCTTTATGTAGAGGAATATCCGCCATGCAATGTTTTTTGCAAAGTTAGCAAAAAGGCGGATTACTCCGCCTTTTCTCCCTTATTCTTCCGGCAACTCCCCCGACCGTATCCACTTTACATACGATACCAGCGACTCCCCGCTCATAATTTTTCCCGTCGATTCATTCACCACATCCACCACCGCAGTCAGCGTACGGATGATCCGTGAGTAATTGTCCTCACCGTTGTAGCGCAGCTTCCCTTGCTCTATCAACTTCACAAGCACGCGGGTAACTGCTTTCGGGTTACCGTAATACTCCACCCTTGCAGGCGTATCATTTTTTTCTGTTTGCCTGATCTGTTTAATCAAACTTTTTTTTATCGACACAGACCAACAGCTCTTCAATGAGAGCATACTCGCGAGCACTGGCTATTTTCAGTGCATCACGCAATTCTTCAAGTTCCATAATCTTAGTTGTTATTAATTTATACAATACCTATTCAGGCTCTTTATTCCGAGCATTCCAAACTAATAATGCTAACAATACTGATAAGATTGCAGCCCCAATCCAAAACCAATTGATATACGTAAAGTCATAAACATCCGTTCCATCCACTACCGTCTTGTTTCCTTCGATCAACACACCACTCATCACATCCTGCAATCCGGCGCCTATGTAACTGGCGATCCCCACTACTCCCAGTGCCGCACCCGAAGCGTTACGCGGAGCAATATCAACCGCCATCAATCCACCCAGGAAACACAGTAACACACCAATACTTGTTCCAAATAATATCATAGCCGCCACATCTACCCAAGTATGTGTACCAGGAACGAGTAAAAACAGACACAAAGCGGCTACATTCATTAATCCGAAAATCAATGCAGGCACATTGCGACGTCCGCCGAACAGTTTATCCGATATGAATCCGGAAAAGACTGTACCAACAATGCCGCAAACCGAATTGATAGAAATAATAAAACTGGCATCCAAAGTGGTATATCCCTTCTCCGCTTCCAGATAAAACACTCCCCAACTGTTCACCGCATAACGGCTGATGTACATAAAAGCACTGGACAAAGCCAATATCCAAATGGCAGGCATCAACAAAACCTGCTTTTGCGCTTTATTATAATCAGCAGCTTCCGCAGCATTCATTTCTTTTTTCTCTTTAGGCTGATTCACCGCCGGAAGTCCTTCGCTTTGAGGAGTATCATGAAGGAAACGCCATATAATCAACGCTCCGATAAGCCCCACGAGACCTGCGCCCAGAAAACCATACCTCCATCCCAGAACACTAACCACAGAAGCAACAATGATGAAAGTCAAAGCCTCGCCTATGTTATGGCTGGCAGACCAAAAGCCATAGAAAGACCCACGCTCTTTATCACTAAACCAACGGGAAAGCCCCACTACACACGAAGCAGCTCCCATAGACTGAAACCAACCACTGATTCCCCAAAGAATGGCAAAGAGAATAAATGAGTTGGTAAATCCCAAACAAAGATTGACCAAGGCAGTAACCAATAAGCCTGTAGTCATGAAACGTTTTATATTACTGCGATCAGCCAGGAATCCATTTGTAAACTTTCCGATTGCATAGGTAAAGAAGAGTACAGAACCGATGATTCCTAATTCGGTTTCTGAAAAAATTCCCTCATCTACAATCGGTTTCTTCATTACATTCAAACTGAGCCGACAAACATAGTACATTCCATACCCAAAGGTTGCAGCCAAAAAAGTAGACCATTGCAAACGCTTCAACCGTTTCTTCTGTTCGGACAAAGACTCTCCGTTACAAGGTCTCGGCATTGAGACCCTGTAAAAATTAATAATATATTTCAGCATATTCTTGTGAGGTTAATCGTGAAGCTTTTTTGCTTTCAGATATTCCAGCAATAGCGCAGGTCGATCTGTCTGAATCAGTTTAGCTCCTTGTCCAATAATCCATCCCCAACTCTCACCCGGTTGTTTCAACTCTACAGCGAGGTCATCATCATGGCCACCACAAAGTTCAGGCCACAAACTGTTTATGAAAATCTTCGCGCCACTATCATGTACTTTCTTTATCAGTCTCAGCACCTCCGGTCCGTCATTATCAAATACCAATTCAAAAGCCTGAGGTTTCATGTGTTCTAAATAACCGTCAATAATCGCTTCAGCACCTTCCTTGTGTAAATTGATCACAGGCATGAAAATCATCTTATCCAGCACTTCTCCATTTTCTGCTTTCACCTGATCATAAGGTAGCCCGGCTTTCATTATGCACTGATGCACAGTACCTGTTTTTTCAAGAATAGCGTATGCCTCTTTAAAATAGTCATACCCTTTATCCACATTCACCATAATTTTACCTTTACACAACTTCATCACTTCTTCAAAAGTAGGTATCAGGTGACGGGTTTTATGTCCGGCTCCATTTCTCATACGGAACTGACGCAACTCTTCCAACGTATAATCTTCCGGTTTACCTTTACCCGTGGTAGTACGGTCAATAGTTTTATCATGCATCAAGATAAGATGCCCATCTTTAGTGCGCTTCAAATCAATTTCAACCATATCCACTCCCATATCAATGCAATTTTGAATGGCTTGCAATGAGTTTTCAGGAGCATTACGCCAATCTGCACGGTGCGAAACCACCAGAATTGATTTCTCAGCAGGTTCATTAAATGTTTTATGAATCCGTTCAGCAGGATTTTGCCCCCATAAAGCAACTGTACACAATAACAAGAGGCAACTCAATGAAAATAGATTTCTTCTCATAAATTTTATTGTTTATTTCACACATTCAAATAGATCCGATTCATAGATGACATGGCTTTCGGATATGGGAACCGCATCATCAAAAACATACATACGATATTTGTTACCTCCCGGATATACACGTACCATTATATGCCCCTGATAGGATGCCATTCTGTCAACCAGATCACCGATAACAATTTTAGTAGCCGGATGCATATTCGTGGAAAATATCTTTCTCTCTTCCGGATAAATTTCTTTAGAGAATAGACGATACAACACCGTATGATTAGGATGCAGGGCATCCCAAGTAGACATTATGACATTCTGAGGTGATAAATTCCGGAGAAAATTTTCATTAGTCCCGTCCTCATTGCCATGATGATTTAATACCGCCACTTCTACTTTGCCTACCACATCAGAAACCGGGGTCTCAATATCATGCCACTTAGGACGTCCCGGACGGGGAAATCCTGGTATATCCCCTCCTGTATAGTAATCAAATGCACCATAACTCAACTTTATCACACAGCTATACATATTTTCTCTGGGCATTTCACTTTTTGAATAGTTGCCCTTATCAGAAAATAATGAGGTAACTCCTGTATTTCCATCCCAAACCTTACCATTAGCATATACATTACGCACACCAAATGAATGATATTTTTCCGGTTCATTGCATAACACAAATTGCTTGCACGATCCCACATTAAAGGTTTCACGCTTGGTACAGTCGGAGATTGTTTTTACGAAATTACGATAGTTCATATAGCAAGAATCTTTATCGGAAGGAGGCATAAAGTCATCCCCTCTGTCCACGATTACTTTAGCAGGAAAATTCCGATATACCTCGGAAATCCCAGTCAGATAATACCTGCCTTTATCTTCTTTCTTATGCAACCAACTACCGATATGATCTGAATGATAATGCGTCAAAAGATAATAGTCAATGTTCTCTTTGTCGTTAGGTATAAAATAGCGAATATAATCTGCAATCCACTCACCAGCTTTCTTGGTATCATCAGGTTTTGCAGCTACGACCCTTTCTCCGACTCTATTATTTTCTCCGGCATCAATCAACAGAGTAGTTCCATCCGGCAAAATACAAAAGGTGCAATCCCCACGTCCGGTATTGATATGATGGATATCCATATATCCCTCTTTCCATTGAGGCAATTCCTGTGAGAAAGCACATTCAGCCACCAAGGCGAACAACAGTCCCCAAATATATTTCATGTTTCATAGTTTTAGAAGGATGCCTGAGAGGCAATACTTTCAGGCATCCTCACTCAATAAATACTCAGATTAGTTATATCCCGGATTTTGAGGGAATGTTTCCGGATTGTCGATCAAATCGACCTCCGTTTTCGGAATCGGATATAAATAATCATTCTTTGTTATCGTGAAACCAACCTTTGACATAGCTTCTATAGCCGTATCCGTACGAATCAAATCAAACCAACGATGCAGCTCGAACGGGAATTCCAAACGGCGTTCTTCCAATACAGCCTTGCGGAAAGCACTTTGGTCTTTCAAATCTGTCACTTTATATTCCACTGCATTGGCACGCTTACGAATCAAATTCAAGTAGTTCAGTGCCTTACTCGATTCAGAACTTTCATAGGCTACTTCATTATGAGCCTCAGCACACATCAGCAATACATCCGCCCATCTCAATAATGGTAAGTCAAATCCAACCTTTGCCGTAGTAGCGTCGAACGTATCGTAATACTTGGCTATTACATTATTGTTAGCATCCACCTTCTTATATTCGATCATGGCTTTACGATCGTCCGTATTTCCATAAGAAGCTAAAAGTTTGCTATCAATAACCGACTTATCCTTAAAGTAATCGTTGTATCCATGTCCTTCTCCAAGAACTGATTTTGAATATCGTACAGCAAACAGAATTTCTTTATTCATCTCCTGGTTTACATCAAAAACATCAGCAACGGTGTTCTGCAAACCATATTTAGATGAATAATCTTTGACTATGTTATCCAGCAAAGTTGCTGCTGCTGACCACTTTTGTTGTGTCAGATAAGCTTTTGCCAATAATGCCTTCGCAGCTACGGAAGTGGCTCTTCCTAGATTGTCATCATCATAAGCAGAAGTAAGCATACCGGATGCAGCCTCCAAATCCTCTTCTATAGCTCTATAAACATCCGCCACTGAACTACGTCCATACCCCTTGGCTTCAATAGCCGTCACCGGTTTCAGGATCAGAGGTGCAGCTCCCCAAAGGCGAACAATATTGAAATATGCTAAAGCCCGTAAAAACATGGCTTCACCTTCATACTGCTTTTTCAGCGCGGCATCTGTTACCACATCTATATTTGCAAGTACATTGTTGCATCTGTATATCTGGTTATATAATTCTTTCCATGCATAGCGAACGACATTATTTCCGGATGTAGCAGTAAAGTTATCAATGAAGTAGAACATACCGGCTGCTCCACCGGGATTAATATCTTCCACATTATCAGACCTTAGCTCCATGAGGGAAATGAAATATTCGCCATATTGATAGGTCCCCTGCAAAGAACCATAACAAGCGGACAATGCAGAATTTATATCAGAAGTATTTTTATAGTAATTTGCTGAAGAAGCCTCAGATATAGGTGTCAAGTCCAGAAAATCACTACAGCCGGTAAGCAACAGAGATGCAAAAGCTACAATATAATATTTAATTTTCATATCTTGATTATTTAAAAGGTTACGTTTAATCCGAATACAAATGATTTAGACAGAGGATATGTACCATAATCGATACCAGGAGTCAGTGATCCGCCTTTCATATTCACTTCCGGATTGTATCCGCTATATTTGGTAAAAGTGAAAGGATTCTGAGTAGAGAAATAAACTCTTGCCCGGCTGATTCCTACATTGGTAAGCAATGATTTAGGCAGCGTATATCCAAAAGTGATATTCTTAATTCTCATATAAGAACCATCTTCAATATGCCAGGTAGAAGTAGTACCATTCATACCCGTTGCACTTCTGTTTGCACGAACTACATAGCCGCTACCCGGATTACTTTCCGATTGCCAGCGGTCCAAAGCATCGACCTGACAGTTATTTCCTCCTTCCATATTATCAATGTAGCGACGGAATATATTGGCAATCTTATTCCCTTGTACACCTTGCAGGGCAATAGAGAGATCAAACCATTTATATTTCAACTCTGTAGAGAAACCATACGTGAACTTCGGCATGTAATTTCCTGTAATAGTACGGTCGTTCTCGTCAATCTCCATATTACCATCCATATCCTTAAAACGGAAATCTCCCGGTTTCGCACCACTGACATAGGCATATTTGCGTTGGCTCTTATCCGGATTCTTCGAGTTATCAATCTCTGCCTGATTGGCGAATACACCATCCGTAACCAAGGTATAATAGTTACCGATAGGCTCTCCGACTTTAGTAATGAAAGTCACACTCTCGGAAGTAGTTATCATTTCATCAACACCACCGAGGTCTTTTACTTCATTCCGGTTGGCAGAGATATTAAAACGATTATTCCACGTAAAGTCTCCCCAAGTATTTGTAGTAGAAATAGCGAATTCGACGCCCTTATTATTTACTTTTCCAATATTCATAGGCACTGTACTGAAACCGGAAAACTCGGCAACCGGTACATTCAGTAGCATATCAGTTGTATTACTGTTATACAAATCCAGTTCTAAAGTCAGCATATTAAAGAGTCCTATTTCCAGACCCAGATTAAACATAGCTGTCTTCTCCCAACCTAAATCAGGATTTCCAGCTGTTGCAGGACGTAAACCGCTTGCCAAAGTGCCGTCAGCTTTTCCAAACACATAATTGTCTTCCGATAACGTAGCATAATACTCGTAATTTCCAATATTAAAATTACCACTGATACCGTAGCTCGCACGCAATTTCAAGGAAGTAAGCCATTTTATATCTTTCATAAAATCTTCTTCACTGATATACCATCCGGCAGAAGCTGACGGAAACATACCCCAGCGGTTATTCTTTCCGAAACGGGAAGATCCATCCATACGAGCAGCAGCTGATAGTAAATATTTACCCTTATATGAATATTGCACACGTGCCAATGCTGATAACAACGACCATTCGTAAGCGGTTGCACTCCAGCTTGTAATAGCTGATGCTGCATTCATGGTATGTACCAAGTCATTAGGATAACCATTACCGGCCAGCAATGAAGTGTTCACTGATTCTTTCTGTGCAGTCCATCCGGCTATGGCAGACAAATTATGTACATCTTTAATTATTGTAGTATATGACAAGGTGTTTTCCCATACCCAGTTCAGCATATTCTTATCACGCTTCGACCCTTCAGGCACTGAAGGCGGAAGTCTGTCTAAAGAAGTGGGCAAAGTGGAAGGTCTGTAATAAGAACGGCTGTAGCTATTGAAATCCACACCGAAACTTGTCTTGAATTTCAGATTCTTATAGAGTTCATATTCACCATAGACATTTCCCATAAAGCGGTAACGTTTCATCTGGTCTTCCTTTTCGTTTGCCAGAGCTACAGGATTTACAATCTGCGGATGCTTATACTGCCAGTTCCATTGATCAAAATTATAAGAACCATCAGCATTGTACACTGGCATAGTAGGCGACATGGCCAAAGCAGAAGCTACGATTGTCTCTTCTTTATATCTGTCCTCGGTAGGAACGATGTTATACACAGAATAATTAAAAGACAGATTAGTACCGAAAGTGAATTTCTTATAATTAGCATCGACTTTTCCTCTGGCTCCCATCTGTTCAAAATCCGAACCGATAACAATACCTTGCTCTTTCATGTAATTACCGGAAATAAAATATCTGGCAGCTTTGTTTCCTCCGGACAGAGAAAGATTATGGCTTGTAACGATACCTGTTCTCATAACTTCGTCTTGCCAATCCGTATTCGTCAATCCGGTTTCACCATTGATATATGGCATTATTTCGGGAGGTAGCAAATAAGCCTGATTGATAACATCCGGTTTCTTTCCCAACTTTTGGTTACGAACTTCATTAGAGTCGTTGATGCTACCTTCAATACCTTTACTTTCCAGCAAATCAAGATAAGCATTGTTATGTCCGTCATAGGAGAGCCGAGCATATTCATACGCATCCAGCATGTCTATCTTTTTAGTACGTTGCTGGAAACCTACATATCCATCATATTGCACAGTAGGCTTCATATCTTTGCCTTCCTTACCTTGCTTAGTAGTAATAATGACTACACCATTTGCACCTCTTGATCCATAAATAGCTGCTGCCGAAGCATCTTTCAAAACTTCAATGGACTCAATGTCATTCATATTAATGGAACTCAAAGGAGATACATTTTGTCCTGTACCATTTCCTGCTTCACCGGACATGGGGAAACCATCTACCACATACAACGGTTCCGTACCGGCAGTAATACTTCCACTACCTCTCACCTTAATAGATAATCCGCCCCCCGGGATACCATTCGGTTGTGAAACCTGCACACCGGTCATCTTACCAACAAGCGCCTGATCCACACTGGAAACCGGAACTGCCAATTCACTCGCTTTCATTGAGGAGATAGAAGTGGTTACATCGCGCTTACGTTGTACGCCGTATCCCACTACTACGACTTCATCCAACATTTCGCTATCTTCCTTCAAAGTGACATTTTGCAAGGCTTTGTCATTAGCTTTAAATGTCAATGTCTGGTAGCCAATGAATGAAATGGTTACTTCTGCATTTTCCGGAACATTGGCTAAGCTATATTCACCGTCAATGTTTGTAATTGATCCCAGTGTGGTTCCTTGTATTGCCACACTCGCCCCAATCACCGGTTCACCGTTTTCATCAAGAATCTTTCCGTTAATTGATCTTACTTTTGTTTTGTCATCACCCGACATTAGCTTCTTGAGAGAAATCACAATCATCTTATTCTTTAGATTCACCTCCAATGATTTGTCAAGGATGGATGACAATGCCTCTACAACGGGAGTATTTTCAAAAGTCGCATTAACCTTTTTATTCTCGTTTATTTCGTCTTTCTGATAGATAATGGATAGCCCTGTTTGACTCTCTATTTCCTTCAATACAGTTTTCAATGTTTGTTCCTTAAAAACTTTGCTGACTGTCTGGGCATTTACCGACAATGAACCCAAACTGAGCAAAAACAAAAGGAATAAGCATAGAATTGATTTTCGGTTGTTCATAGCTTTTCTTGATTTAATTAGTTGTTACAAAATTGATTTTATTCTCTGATATATATATCCTTTCCTCTGCGTTCGACGGTTATCGGGATGATCTCCTGCAAAGCAGCCATCACCTCTCCTATCGTCTCACGGTTTCTTAACGAAATGCGGAAGCGTTTGGCACCTACCTGTTCCGATTCCAGACTGATATTGACGTCATACTGGCGGGATAGCTTCGCTATCAGCTCTTTCAACGTAATATCCTCAAATTCAATTCGATTCTCCGACCAGGCTTTCCATTGCTTCACATCATTACGGGTACGTGTGATTTTTCCGGTAGCCATATCCAACTTCACAAATTCACCGGGTGTCATCTCTATCCGCTGTTCCCCATGATGGATTTCTACAATTCCTTCCATCAGTGCAGTAGTGACAACTGAGTCTTCAGGATAGGCGGAAACATCGAATTTCGTTCCTTTCACTACTACATCATATCCACAGGTTTGCACCGTGAATTTGGCTTTTTCTTTCTTCGTGACTTCAAAATAAGCCTCACCGCTAAGTATTACTTTACGATTCCGTTCGTTGAACTTATCCGAATACTTCAGTACGGAACCGGCATTCAGCCATACCACCGTACCATCTGCCAAAGTCATCTTGCTCTTTTCTCCGTAGGGAGCTTCGAATACGAAATAATCTTCGGTAGAAGATAAGGTAACAATGTTCCAGATGCCCAACGTAGCCCCGGCAGTAAGCACCACAATAGCGGCTACGGCAGCCACTCTGCGCCAGAAGCTGAAATAACGACGAGGTAACATCGGCATAATAGCTTCTTGCGTACGAAGACGGCGTTGCAGACGTTGCCATTCATACATGGTCTGTTCGTCCCCCTCGTTAGTAAGTTTCCATTCTTTTTCCCACTGGCGAAACCGCAGGCGGTTTTCTTCCGCTTGCTCAATGTAACTGAACAAGAGTTTCTCTTCCGCCTTTGAAATGTGTCCTTCAAAGTAGCGGATCGCCAATTCGTGAATGTTTGTTTCTGTTTTCATAAATTCTCTTTCTATAAGATGTAACAACTAATTTTAATTCTACCCAACCCCGGAAAAAGAAAAAAGCAGAAAATTTTTAGTTCTCTGCTTTTTCTTTTCCTGGTTATTCTGTTTATTCGTTCATAATCACCCAAGCTAAAACCATTATATAGATGTCTACCGGATACTTATCCTTGAAGTGACGCTCAAAAAGGGCAAGGGCTTTAGAAATATGTTTCTCCACAGCTGTAGTGGATATTTGTAGTTTATCGGCTATCTCCCTGTTCTTGAGATGTGTGAACCGGCTCAGCAGGAAGACTTCGCGGCAACGGTCAGGCAGCTGGCCGATGACAAGTTTGATTTGCTCCTGCAATTCGTCATAGAGGAGTTTATTGTCTGCATCAAAGGTGAAGTCGGTATAGTAAAGCCGTTCTTCCCCGCCAATAGATGCCAGGTATTCAATCCGGTGCTTCTCTACAATGGATACGTGTTTCAGATAGTTCAGACATCCGTTGCGTACCATCGCAAACAGCAAAGAAGTTATAGAGACCGACGAAAGTAAGTCTCTCTTCTCCCAGAATTTCAGAAAACATTCCTGAATAATATCCCGAACGATTTCTTCATCTTCAATAAAGCGGATAGCATATCCACGCAAACGCGGAAAGTAATTTTTAAACAGATAGACGAAGGCCTCTTCGTTTCCCCGTTTTATCTCCTCCAATAAATAGCTATCATCTGAAAAATCAGCCAAATTCTTTTCCATGCTTATATTTTAAGGAACAAAGATTGTTAGAAGTAAATAATTAGGTTTTGCAAACCTATTAAAATTTTGTTCCAATACAAAATGAAAAAGGGATTGTTTTTTTATTCGCTTACTGATTTTGAAGAATTCCCAATGATTCAGCATTACCTATTTATGCCCCTCTCAACTCCCAATGCCCCGATTTATTAGAGCCAACACGTTTGATCAGCCCTTTCTCCTTTAATGCTGCCATAATCCGTTCACCTTGTCGTAAGGAAACCGAAAGCGATTCTGCAATCTCTTTTGCAGTGATTCGGTTATTTATCCGGATAAGCTCTAATACACGTTGTTCGTTTATACCGACATTTATACCGACATTTATACCGACATCAACGCGAGGTTCTAAACCTTCATCTTCCATGGATGCCTGATAATTACGAATCGTCTGCTCTAAATTGCGGATATGTTCATCGAACATAAAATTGTGAAATAGTTCCATATCATCGTTTTCACGGGTAGCTATAAGAGATTCAATATATTCCGCTTTATGGTCTTTGTTAATATTGGTAGGAATGATTCCAAACTCAAACTGCAACTGATTCATCAGCAAACGAGACATCCTGCCATTGCCATCAGCCCACGGATGAATTGTTACTAAATGGAAATGAGCGTCGAAACTCAACTTATAGCATTCAATAACATTCGTTTTTGAAAGAGCCTTTCGTCGCTGATTTATACTTTCGCAAAGTTCTGCCAACTTTGTAGGTACCTTTGAGTAATTCATATAAGAGCGTCCTCCAGTTCCGGCTGTGACGTTCAGTAATCGCAAATCTCCATTTGCTGACGAAAATTCACCTAATGCAGTTTGATATATTGTTCCAGTATTCTTCAGAACGATAGAAGATAGTTTCTTAAGCATATCAACAGAAATATCACTATGACTCTTTGCAAAAGCAATAGATTGTTCGTATGCTGCTTTCAGGTCTAAGTTCATTAGTTGCTCAGTCATAGAACGACCTTTCGCACTGATGCCCTCATCAAACAAAAGTTGATTCTCAATTTCAGTGACAGTAGAACCTTCAATAGCTGTTGAATGGGTAATAAGAGAATACAGATAGAATTTATCGTAATCTATCTGTTTGTCAATACCCAGCTCCTTAAACTGGGCTAACAAGGATAATATCTTCTGTTCTCTTGTCATAAAAATGTTTTTTGATGCTGCCTTTATATGGCTATAAAAGTATGCAATGTTTTTTGCAAAGTTAGCAAAAAGGCGGATTACTCCGCCTTTTCCTCCTTATTCTTCCGGCAACTCTCCCGCCCGTATCCACTTTACATACGATACCTGATCTGCCTAATCAAACTTTTTTTATCGACACAAACCAACAGCTCTTCAATGAGAGCATACTCGCGAGCATTGGCTATTTTCAGTGCATCGCGCAATTCTTCAAGTTCCATAATTCATAAAATATTTAAATTTAGTTCCAAGCCCTGAATGGGCGAAAATAAAGAAATAAAAATAAAATACCTGGTTACACCCATTTCGGGCTTAAATTGAAACATACGCTATTCACTTCATTTTTATCCTCAGATAAGCACGGTCATCAAAAGAACAATTGCCTTTTTGCACGCCTTTTGTACTCTTATACAACCGCATACACAAGGGATCTTTTTCCAGAATATCTGCAAGATAACATTCCGACTCATGCAAGGTGGAATATAAATGAGGGTAACCGTCGGAAGACAATACCACCTCCTCCGCATCGCCCACGGAGAAGATATTCACCTGTTTCATTTGTACGGGAAATCCATCAAACACAGGAAAAGCAAAGCGCTGTCCTTCTACGGGACAATTCTGCAGAAGTGCCTGTTTTTGCAGAAAAGGATAGATAAACTCCCGTCCCGGATCATGAGATTCCAAATCTTTCAGCGTAGCCCCACCCAGCAAAGCAACTTCATTGACCACCGCACGTGCATTCGCCATGATAGCATCAATCTCTTTCTCATTAGACGAATACAGATTACCAATGATACACTGACAATCCCCCACCTGCCATACCTCATTTCGGGCATAACTATAAATCACTCCATTGGCCGTGAAACGTTTGCCCGGCTCTGCCTTCAGTTCATCAAGCAAATTATGCTCCACATAAAAATCATGTATTTTCTCTGTTATCCGGCTAATGGCACCAGCAGCATCAATATCCTTCGGAAAATCGCGTATAGCCTCCAAAGCAAGTTCCATAGCCAGGCGACCGGTTTTCTTTCCGTCGTAAGTGAAAGTAGATTTAGCTGTAGCCCCATCAATCACCGCTGCAAAGTAAGGGGTAACAATCATGCCATCCTCATTGGTCTGGGAACTTTGCTTGCCCTTCAGGAAACACTCCTCAACCGTAAAATGAGGAACGGAAGGAGCCTGAAATTCATTTTCTGACTGTAAATATGTCCAATCGCGATTACAATCCATTACTTTCGATTTATGTTTCAGATAATCAATCAGATATGCCGGACGGTCTGTTTGCAAGATAGTAGCACCCAGATTATTTATCAGGTAACCATAGCCTTTATCCTTATTTAGCAGTGAACAATCATCGTCGTGTCCACCGGCATGTGTATCCCATAACGTATTATACCATATATGAGATTTACCAGCCATGATTTTTTTAACCTCATAGGGTAACGGATTTGTATCATAGGCAAACTTAAACTCAATAGCCACCGGTTTCAAAACCCGAAGATAATCATTTAACTTCTGAATAGCATCTTTGTCATCCAAATTAACCTTTGGCATGAAGATTACTTTATCCAGATATTTTCCGTAATCACGCTTCACATCTTCTGCGGGAGCATTGCTTTTCATAATCACCAGATTGGTGGTTCCTGTCTTTTCCAGCAGTTCATACACCTGGTCGAAATAGTCAAAAGCCTTGTCCAAATTGAGCATCACTTTCCCTTTGGCCGTCAGCAATGCTTCTTCTAAAGTGGGAATCTTGTAGATGGTCTTAATATGACACCCATTCCGCAAACGTAGTTTCTTTATTTCAGCCAACGTATATTCTTCCGGTTTTCCTTTTCCAGTGGTGGTTCGGTCGAGGGTATTGTCATGCAACAGAATCAAATGCCCGTCTTTGGTACGGGCAAGGTCCACTTCCACAATATCCACTCCCATCTGAACTGCATTTTCTATAGCTTCCAGTGAGTTCTCGCAAGCATTTCGCCAGTCACCGCGATGGGAAGCTACCAATACACTTTTAGATTGAGGATTAAAAAGTTTTGCCCTTATATCATCAAGCCTGTTCGCCCAAAGGGCGAAACAGGTTGATAAAAAACAAAATATGAATAACGTAAATATTCTTTTGATCATAACTATTCAGATTAGATTAATAATATCCTTCATTTTGCTCTTCTTCGACTGGTCCTACAGGATCCAAACGATCAATATGTGTTTGAGGAATTGGACGCAGTTTATGATAAGGTTTAATAGCAGCCTCCGCATCAGAATTGTATTTCTTTACCCATTCATAGAATTTCTCGGTACGTACAAGATCCTCCCAACGGCAAATCTCACCCAACAATTCACGACCACGTTCATCCAATATGAACGACACAAAATCACCTGTTGAAAGCTCAGCTGCAGTTACTTTTATATTATCATACGTACTGTTTATATCATCAGGAGTTCCTCCCTCTATTTCCCAATATTGTGCAGTTTTTGTTTCCCCGTCTGCCCACGCAGCCCGTTCGCGGATAACATTAATATATTTAGCAGCCAAGTCAAAATCACCTTTCCTGCCAGCAGCTTCAGCTGCTATCAGATAAGTCTCACCTAAACGCATACGCACCCATTCACGCGAGGATGCTCTCTCTGCAACAGAAGGACGATTAGGCGCCAAGTGTTTGATAAGTGTAGGATAATGTTTAGAATCATGCACTTCGTAAGGATAATAAGTATAAGACTTGTTGGCACGCAGCTTCTTCATTTCTATACTATTCTTTTCAAGCCCTGTTTTCTCAATGGTATAGTATATAGCTGTATCTCCCACTTCAAACTTCTTCTTCCCTGCTATTTGCCCTTTCTGCGGATCGGGAGTAAAGTAGATTTCACCTTTATCTTCAAGTTCTTTCCATACGGGAATTGTCTTTGCATAGTTTGACATATAAGCCCAACGGAAGCTTTTATAAAAACGAGAGTCGTTTTTGCGATCATAAAGTTTGAATAAAACTTTATCAGTAGGACGATAACGCTTGTATGGACGGCCATAGAATATATCGCGCTCCATACCGTCTTCATCATCATAAACCGGGAGCCAATACAGATGGAAAGTATTACCATCATCATTAAATATAGGATTTGAAGTAAATTGCACAGCGAAAATCACCTCAGAATTTCCCATATTATCTATGTTCCACAGATCCGCAAAATTTTTCTGTAAGCGATAAGGACTATTCTTAATCACATTCTCTGAAAAATAAAGGACACTATCCATATCCGTCGCTTTTTGTCCACGAACATCCGTCACAGCACTACCTCTTGTCAAGTAAACTTTAGCCAGTAAATGTGAAGCGGCATAGGAGGTTGCTTTTCCTTTTTGAGAATCATCGACCTTTTCCGGTAAGTATTCGACAGCCGTACGCAGGTCAGTAATGATCTGCTTATATATATCCGCTATTGCAGCACGTTTAAAATCTGTACGAATCTCAAAGCTGCCTTCAGTTACCAAAGGCACTTTTCCAAATTGCTGTACCAACTCAAAGTATAAGAAAGAACGAATAAAAAGCATCTCCCCCAACGAAGTCAGCTTTTTGGATTCACTCATATCAGATTGAAGAATCTGATCCATAGCAATATTTGCATCGCTGATGCCTTTATAATGATTTTCCCACAACCCCGACAGGATATTATCTTCCGGATTTAATTGCGTTCCGTAAGCATTAAATGATGTTTTGTTTTTTCCGTCGCTTCCGGCAGTAAATAAATCTGTACCCAATTCAGTCAACACATCATATCGTTCACCACCACATCCCCAACGCAAAAAGCTATAGGCCGCAGCCACTGCTGCATCTACTCCTTGCTCAGTTCCATAATAATCATATGTCATTTTAGGAGCACCATCCTCACTTAGCCAATTAGTACAAGCTGTAGCTCCAAACAACAAACCAAATATCAGTAAAAAACTATTTATCTTTTTCATACTCAATTACATTTAAAGGTTACATAGAAAGATTTACCCCAAACATCCAAGTACTATAGCTTGGAGAAGTACGTCCATTAGCCCCCTCCGGATCAATACCTGTGAAATTCGTGAAAATAAAAGGATTATTAGCACTCATATAAAACCGTACTTTATTCAACATAACTTTCTGTGTCAGATCTTTGGGCAGAGTATATCCTAGAGTTATATTTCTGATTCTCAAAAAATCCGCCTTGTCATATCCAATAGTAGAAATATAATCCAACGTTTCTGTATCGGCATTCGGACGAGGGAAATCATTAGTTGGATTATTAGGAGTCCAATAATTCACTTTAACTGTATTTGCACGTCCAGGCTTCTCCATCAATTCAATATCATTTTTCAACATACGACCTACACTGGCATACAAGAAAATAGAAAAATCGAATCCTTTGTACTCAATATTATTCACTAAGCTTGCTACAAATTTCGGTCGTTCATTTCCCAAAATAATCTTATCTTTATCAGTTATTTTATAGTCCCCATCCACATCTCTTAGCCTGATACTACCTACTGTAAAATTCCCGCCTTTTTCATTAAACTTTGCCATTTCAGCCAAGTCTTCCGGTGTGTCTTGCCAAATACCTATCTTTTCATAATTATAATATACGTCAATCGGATTACCAATAAACCAACGGTTACCAATGTCATCTGATTTTCCATTATATAATTCCACAATCTCCTCCTTATTAGCAGAAAACATCCAATCCGTACTCCAAGTAAAGTTCTTGGTCTGAATATTACGTGTGTTCAAAGTTATTTCAATACCCTTATTACGTGTAGACCCTACATTAGACATCACACTGGAAAAACCGGACACTACTGGTAATTGACGTTCAAGCAACAAATCATGCGTATTCTGCAAATACAACTCGACAGAGCCATTGATACGATTTTTCAAGAAACCAAAATCAAGTCCGATATTCCATTGATCGGTAGTTTCCCACGTCAAAGTGCTGTTGGCCATAAGAGAAGGGGCATATCCCATTATTTCCGTAGCACCATTATTATAAACATAACGTTTCTTTCCAAGCTTCCCTCGTGTTTGATAAGGATCTACTGAAGAGTTACCTGTCTTACCATACCCCAAACGAAGTTTCAGATTATCGACCCAGGAAAGCGACTTCATAAAAGACTCGTCACTAATTCTCCATGCCAAAGCTGCTGATGGAAATAATACCCATTTATGTCCATCTGCCAAACGTGAAGAACCATCATAGCGTGCAGAAACGGTCAACAGATAGCGACCCAAATAATTATAATTGATACGCCCCATAAAAGATGCCATATTCCACTTTACGTAATCACTACCCACACCATCTATCAATAATCCGGAAGCTAAATCATAGTACTTTAAAACGTCAGATGGAGTGTTTTGCACGGAAGCTTCCAAGGTTTCTTCCAAATCTTGTTGGATGGATTGCAAAAGCGTTATGCCTAAAGAATGTTTCTCTTTGAAATCGCGATTATAAGTAAAGTAATTCTCCCATGTAATCATCGAATATTTCTTCATAGAATTGCTGGCAGAAGAGTTCCCCAACTGTCGTTCTGTAGTAGCTGAAGCAAAGTATTCATAATCCTGTACAGTACGTGAATCAATACCCAAATTGGAACGAAAACTTAATCCCTTAATCGGAAATTTAATATCAACAAAATAACTACCTAAATAGCGACTGGTCTTCAAGGGGCGATCTACAGCGCCTTCTACTGTATTCATCAAAGGATTATACATTTGAGAATCTCCACCAACCAACCCTGGGTAAGTGCCATCTTCATTAATAAAACGTCCCAATGGGGTTATACGATATAAATATATATCAGTTTCCATTCCACTGCCTCGGTTCTGAACTGAATGGGAGTACTGAGTTTGTCCACCAAATTTAATATATTTATTAACATTATGACTAATATTGAAACGAATAGAATATCGTTCATAGTCTTTATCTTTCATTATACCTTCCGTTTTATTGTAAGTAACAGAAGCCATAAAATTAGTTTTAGCTCCACCACCACGAATATTCAATTGATGGTCTGTGATAAGTCCGCTACGTGTCACATCATCAAACCAATTATATGAACGTATTCTTGAAGGATCATAATTGCCATTTTCATCATAAGCCATCATCACAGACTCTAATACATAGGGATCCTGCTTAAACATAGGAAGCAACATATCTTCTTCTTTATTTGGAGTATCAGAAAGATATTTATTGGAACCATTGCTATTACGATAAGCTTCACGAGTATATTCAGCATATTCTGCTCCATTCATCAAATCTAATTTATTCTGTATAGTTTGTACGCCAACATAGCCATTATAATCTATTTGTGTCTTTCCTTCTTTACCTTGTTTAGTAGTAATAATGATAACACCATTTGCCCCTCTTGAACCATAAATAGCCGTTGCTGAAGCATCTTTCAGGACCTCCATAGATTCAATATCCGAAGGACTAATTTCACCCATACCACCGGTAACAGGGATTCCATCCACAACAAACAGAGGATCATTACTAGCATTAATAGAACGCTTTCCTCTGATCAAAATTGACGGTGTTTCTCCCGGTGCCCAGTTAGATGTAGAAACTACAACGCCAGATGCACGTCCTTGCAAGGCCTCTACTGCTGATGTAGCAGGAACAGAAGAAATAACATCAGAGTTTAAGGAGGCAACAGATCCTGTCAAATCACGCTTCTTCACCGTACCATAGCCTACTACTACGACTTCATCTAACATTTCTGTATCTTCCTTCAAAGTGATATTTGCTAAAGATTTATCATTAGCTTTAAAAATCAAAGTCTTGTAGCCAATAAATGAAACGGTTACTTCTGAGTTTTCCGGAACATTGGCTAATGTATATTCACCGTCTAAGTTAGTAATAGTACCTAAAGTAGTACCCTGAACGGCAATACTGGCACCAATCACCGGCTCTCCTTTATCATCAACTATAATACCGGAGATTGTTTTAACCTTTCGATTTTGCTGCACATCCGAAGTTGGCTTTTCTTTCAAATAGATTTTCTTCTCACCAATTTCAAAGGTTACATTTGTACCTTTCATTAATTGAGTAAGTACTTGGGAAAGTTCTTCTTTATTTGCTTCAATAGTTACAATTCGGTCAGGATCAACAGTAGGACGACTGTACGCCACGGTCAGCCCTGTTTGTTGAGTGATAGCATCAAAAACTTTTGCTAACTTAACTTGCCGGAACTGCAAGGTCACTTTCTGAGCATTGGCTGTGAAACATGCCATAAGGCTCAAAAACAGTACAAGTAAAATCTTGTGTTTCATAACTTTAATTTTAGATTAACAATGGTATAAATCGCTTTATACTAAGTAGACACACAAGATCTCGGAGCGGGTGAGAAAAAAAGGCTTTTTATGAAAAAAAGTTTGGAAAAAGGCTTTCCAAAGCCCAAGAATCGTCATTAGCGATTCAAAATGTAGCTCGTCATCTTGCTTTTATTTATATATGATACAGTCTGAAGCTATTTATTTGGCTGCAAACTGATAAAAAAGAATTCGCATGAGGTATAAGGCATGGATAGGAAAGCGGCTAAACAGCTCAAATTGTATTGCAAAGATAATGTGTTTTTTTGATAGGATAAATTGTTCCTTATGATTTTTCCGAGAAAACATTGAGCTTCACAACAAATAAAAAGCAAATATAACTTGCTACCTTTGCAAAAATAAAAGGCTAACAATATGGAACAATTAGATGTATTCGATTGCTTGAATGTGCTTATAGCGAGCTATTTCACCGATGACCGGGGGTGTGCCCACGAAAACAGGGAGCATACGCTTATTTATCTATGCTCCGGCGAATTGGAAATAGAGGAACGGGGAAAGAAAACCGTTCTGCATCCGGGAGATTGCGCTTTCATGCGGCGTGATAACCGGATGTGGCTGCAAAAAAAGGTTGAGGACGATAAGCCCTACCGCTCCGTCGTGCTGAAATTCACAAAGCCTTTTCTGAGGGAGTTTTACCATACACTCAACCAACAACAGATACCGGTCGACTCCAAGCGTGAAAAAGCAAGTCTGCGTGTATTACCGAGTAACAGACCCGACATTCGGTCGCTGTTCGAATCGGTTATCCCTTACTTCGATGCGGGCGAAAAGCCTTCCGAAGATGTACTGAAGCTAAAAATGACCGAGGGGCTGTATGTACTGCTCAATACCGACAGGAACCTCTATGCTTCGCTGTTCGATTTCGTGGAACCATGGAAAATAGACATTCTCGACTACCTGAATGAGAATTACATGTATGACCTCTCGATGGGGGAAATCGCGAGTTATACAGGACGCAGTCTGGCAACCTTCAAACGTGATTTTGCCAAAGTGAGCGATTTGACACCGCAGAAATGGATTATCAGGCGTCGTCTGGAGGCAGCGCACGGCCTGATAAAATCGGGCAAGAAAAGAGTGACGGAAGCCTGTTTCGATGTGGGCTTCAAGAACCTGTCGCATTTCTCCAAAATATATAAGGAAGCCTACGGTGTAGCTCCGTCATGGTAAAATGAACTTCAGGACAAAATTAATTGAGCCTCGTAGCAAAGTTGTTACGAGGCTCTCTTCGTAATTTTGCACCAAAACATTAAACGAAGCATCATTATGAATGAAATTTTTGCAAGAGACTTGAACGGAGAAATTGTTTCCCCGTCGGATCAAGGATACGACGAGTTAATAAACTCCATTTGGGATACAATGAAAACAGCGGCCGAACTGAACAACGGCTACCATACACCGGATGAAGTCCGCCGGATACTGGGAGAAATCATCGGGCAGGAAGTGGATGAGTCCGTAACCTTACTACCTCCGTTTTATGTGGACTACGGCAAGCATATAAAGATAGGTAAAGGCTGCTTTATCCAACAGTGCTGCACGTTTTTCGGACGTGGCGGCATTACACTCGGCGAACATGTTTTGGTCGGTCCGAAAGTAAACATCATTACCATCAACCATGACTCCGATCCGGAAAACCGCAGTGCGACTTACGGCCGTCCCGTTGTCATTGAGGATAAAGTTTGGATCGGTATCAACGCCACGATTCTCCCCGGTGTCAGAGTCGGATACGGCGCTATCATAGGAGCAAACAGCGTAGTAACCAAAGATGTGCCGCCCATGACCGTTGTTGCGGGCAATCCGGCAAGAACAATCAAGGAACTAAAAAAATAAATAACATGAAAGAAGAAAACAATAAAATGAATATCAGTCGTCGCGGGTTTCTCAAGACGGCAGCACTGGCAGGAGCCGCATTGACCATGCCCACCGGACTGGACAAGGTATTTGCCGCTGAAACGAAACAGACGGCAGCATCTGATAACAATAGCGATGTCGCCCACATTACGGGACATCGTATATTGGGTAAGGGCAAGGCAGCTTTCGAAGTGTCGGCACTCGGTTTTGGCGTGATGGGCATGACCTACAACCGTAGCCAGCATCCGGACAAGAAGCAATGCATCCGGTTGCTGCACGAAGCAGTGGATCGCGGTGTAACACTCTTCGATACCGCCATCATCTACGGGCCGCTGACCAACGAGAATTTAGCCGGAGAAGCACTGGCCGAGTTCAAAGGCCGGATTAACGTAACGACTAAATTCGGACACGAAGTAATCGACGGAAAAGGCACGGGACGTCAGGACAGTCGGCCGGAGACCATCCGTCGCTATTGCGAAGAGTCGCTCCGTCGCTTCCGACTCGATTCGCTTCCCATGTTCTACCAGCACCGTGCCGACCCCAACACCCCGGCAGAAGAGGTGGCATCGACTATTGCCGACTTGATGAAAGAAGGCAAAGTACAACACTGGGGCATGTGCGAAGTCAACGCCGAGACCATCCACAAGGCTCATGCCGTTTGCCCGCTGACGGCCATCCAAAGCGAATATCATCTGATGCACCGTCTGGTGGAGGAAAACGGAGTGCTCGACGCCTGTCGGGAACTGGGAATCGGCTTTGTTCCATACAGCCCGCTGAATCGGGGATTTTTGGGCGGCTGCATCAACGAATACACGGTTTTCGACCCAAACAACGACAACCGACAGACCCTGCCGCGCTTCCAAGCGGAAGCAATGCGGGCGAATACCCGCATCGTGAATGTGCTGCAAGCCTTCGGCCGCACACGAGGCATGACCTCGACACAAGTAGCACTCGGCTGGTTGCTACAGAAGGCACCGTGGATCGTACCGATTCCCGGAACAACGAAACTTGCACATCTGGAGGAGAACCTGCGCACACTGGAATTTACACTTTCTCCCGAAGAGTGGAAAGAACTGGAAAACGCTGTTGCCGCCATCCCCGTTGTCGGAGACAGATACAATGCCGAGCAACAACGGCAGGTAGGTCGCTAAAACAAAACACATTGAGCCTCGCAGCAAAGACGTTGCAGGTCTTTGCTTTTATCTTTGCATCAAAGAAACAACTAAAAATAACAGATATGAAAATGAAAGTTTTATTTTAATATGTAAGAAGCTATGAAAAAGTACCTATATTTATTATTCGCCGTTTTTGTAGCGGTGGGATTGAGCGCCTGCTCTACCGATAGTAACGAACCGGATGGTCCGCAGACCGAAGTTCCGACACCTACTCCCGATCCTGATCCTACTCCTGATCCCGATCCGGCAACTGATAAAACCCTTATCGTGTATTACAGTTTCACGAACAATGTGCATACGATTGTCAGTGACTTGCAGACACAGATAGAAGCCGATGTGGTAAGAGTTGAACCAGCCGAAGAGGGACTCGACTATGCCGCCAACAACTATGCCATCGGAAGTGCGTTGATTCAGGCAATCCGGAACCAGCCGAATGACGCGGCATCTTATCCTGCAATCAAACCTGTGGAGGTGAATATCGCCGATTACGACCGGATTATCATAGGCGCACCCCTTTGGTGGAGCAATATGGCCGCCCCATTGCAAACATTCCTGTTTCAATACGGCAACCGGATGGGAGGCAAAAGTATCGGTCTGATCGTATCGAGCGCAAGCAGTGGAATCAGCAGTGTAGAGTCTGATGCCAAACGGCTCATTCCGGAAGGCAACTTCCTGACTCCAAGTCTGTGGATACGCTCTTCACAAACATCCAACTGCCATTCGCTAATTGCCGGTTGGCTGAATCAAATCAATTAAAATACAGATTATGAAACGGTTATTTATATCTTTATTGCTGTTCATTCCGGTAATGACTTTTGCCGGATGCAGATATTAGCACCATAAATAAAAAAATAATTCAAAACGGGGCTGAAACACTTGACTTCGCCTTTCTGATGTAGTATATTTGTAGAAGTTTAAAATGAAACTCTAATATAAACCTAAAGCCTTATCAAATGGGAAAAGTAAGACCTTTACAACAAAACATTAAACAGTGTATAAAATTGACAATATATTCAGCTAAAGTAGGAGCTAATCCATATAATCAACCGATGGTTTACTCCTAAACTATTCAGGCTGATCATAGTTAATACGGGTGACTTTCACCCCAAACAATGACGGGTATAAAAGATAAAAGGCGGTCATTCTCATGAAGAATTATCGCCTTTTTTGTATACATATATTCTATTTTAGTTTTAAGATCGATTTCTACGCTGTTAATAAACGTCGGCAACATTCTTAAAAAACGTTCCTCTTATTCTTAAAAAACGCTGTTCACGGTTATTAATGGAGCATGCGAAATAGTCTTGAATTATTACCTATCTCCATTTACGTTTAAATATCATGCTATTCAATATAGTCAATGCGCCAAAACAAGAATACTTTCTGTAATGCGCAAGTTTAATATAGCGTAAACTATCTGCAATGCGCACTTTACTGAACGAAATTTTACCTGCAATACGCACTTTCGTTTCACATATTGTTTACAACTCAAATCTACACAATCAATGCATTAGACGGGAATCCTCTTTTTTTCTTGTGACTATCACTTCCTTTTCAGCCTCTTTATATTCAAACCGTAGCGGCGCAATCTTCTCCAAATCCTGAAGAACTTTTTCGAGAAGCGTATTCTCTGATGTAATCGTAAAATATACATCCCAAACTGACTGGTCTTCTATCTTGAAGTCCACATCATACCAACGATTCAGCACTTTGATAACTTCGGCCAGCGGGGCATCCTTGAAAGCTATCACATTCTTTTTCCACAAGGAAGACAGATGAATATCAGCATGTCGGGTAATGGTGCAATGCTCACTTTCCTTGTTATAGACAAGTTTCTCACCGGGTTTCAACGGGTATTTCTTATCTGAAGCAAGTGTCAGATTAACACGACCTTCGTCCAGACAGACAGTGATATCCTTATTCTCCGGATAAGCCTGAACATCGAACGAAGTTCCCAGAACATGCACGGCAGGGCCGTTAAGATTGACAATGAAAGGTCGGTGGGAATTTTTTGAGACTACAAAATAAGCCTCGCCCTCCAGATAGACTTCACGGCTGGACAGCGCAAATTTCTTTGGATACTTCAGGCGTGAATCTGAATTTATATAAGCACGTGTGCCATCCTGAAACATCATTTGCAGGCGTTCACCTTTGGGCACATAGATTTCTTCGTAACCGGAATCACCCAGCAGATCGACACGGGTATTCACCTGGACAAACAGCCCTATCAGCAGCACAAACGGAATGAGTACGGCTGCCACACGGAAGGTAATCCTGCGGATGCGTTTCTGTCGGATGTTGCGGCGGATACGGGCAAACATCTCTTCGGACGGGATTTCGTGATTGACATAGAGTTCTTCGAATCCTTGTTTGATCTGTACGGCATCACGGTCCATACTTTTAGCCAGATAGGCCGCACCCTCATCGGTAGCAAACCAAGCCGCTACGATCCGGGCAACTTCAGGAGTAGATGTCCCTGCCAGCACTTCCTGTATCTGTTTTTCTGTAGGTATATTCATATTCTCTGTACTCATACTGTTAAATAGACACTTAAATACCTTAACAAGGTGAGGTACGTAACAAAAATTAGCAATTTTCCCAAATGGACGCGCAGCAGTTTCAGCGCATCGGAATAATGGGTTTTGATTGTATTGATAGAGAGTTTCAGGCGGTCGGCTATCTCCTGGTTGGAGAGTTCTTCACGCACCTTCATCAGGCAGATTTCCCGCTTTTGGGGCGGCAGCATATCGACTGCCTTATAAAAGATGGACATCAGTTCTTTCTTTTCCAGACTGTCAACAAGGGTATCTTCGTAAGCAGGGGTGCCCTGAGCTATCTCATAATTCTTGGTAAGGGCGGTATTCTCATTGCGTATCACATTGAGTATATGATTTTTAGTCATTGTTATCAGGTAGTTTCTCAGGCTGATGCCTACCCGAAGCTCCGAACGGAATTCCCAGAAACGGGTAAATACGTGCTGCACAGCGTCTTCTGCCATCGCAGAACTCATCAAATAGCGATAGGCCAATGCATAAAGCAATTTGTGATATTTATTGTAAACTGCAGTAAATGCCTCTACATCTCCCCGCTCCACTTTAGCAAAAAGTGTTTCATCGTCAATATCAGATGTTTGCGGGGCTTTACGCTGCATTTAAACTGTGTTTTTAAGGTTAAAAAATAGAATGATGCGGGCAAATATACTCATTTTGGATAAAGGTGGGGTATGGATGGGAGCTTTTTATTATATTTTCTAAAAAGAGAATACTATATTTAGTATTTTACATCAAGAGACTTGCATAATTAGCACATGTAAGTCTCTTTTTTATGATAAAATACGAAAATCCACTAAAAAAGAACAGCCTAAAAGACATTAATCTTCCTCTTTTCGTATATTTGAGGAGTCAAAATAAGAAACATCCCAAAAAGCTACAAAATACAGAGCTATGATAAATACACTTACCTCCTTACGGTTTATATTTGCTTTGATGGTGTTTGGAGCACATTGCTATACTATAGATAAATTCTTTGACACCCATTTCTTCAAAGAAGGATTTGTGGGTGTCAGTTTCTTTTTTGTGCTAAGCGGCTTTATCATAGCTTATAATTATCAGAAAAAATTCAGTGAAAACAAGATAACCAAACGGGCTTTTTGGGTAGCACGCATCGCACGTATTTATCCCCTGCATTGGCTGACCTTATTTATCGCCGTTGCTTTAGGAAACTACGTCATTGCATCAGGAGCGATAGATTGGCTCAAGCACTTCTTAGCTTCACTCACATTGACAAATGCCTACATTCCAAAAGCCGACTATTTTTTCTCATTCAACAGCCCTTCGTGGAGCTTATGCTGTGAACAGCTATTTTACCTCTGCTTCCCATTCCTGATACCCATAGCAAAGGATTATAAAAAATTGCTCTGCGTTTTCTTAGTTTCTGCCATATTGATTTTGATCGGCATGCATTTTACACCGGAAACCGATATAAAAGGATATTGGTACGTCAATCCGATTACCCGGTTACCTGATTTTTTAGTCGGCATGCTGTTGTTTCAATTGTACGACCGTTTGAAGAGTAAAAACATCACTGCATATCAAGGAAGTATCATTGAGATAGCATCCATCGCCTTATTTTTAGCTTTTTATCTCTATGCGGCTGAAATACCCAAAGTGTATCGGAATTCCTGTTACTACTGGCTTCCGGTTGCATTTCTTCTGATCAGCTACTCTCTACAAAAAGGTATAGTCTCACGCCTCTTATCCAACCGTATTTTAGTGATTAGCGGAGAGATCAGTTACAGCTTCTATCTGATTCATCTTTTTGTGCTGCTGTCCTATGCAGAATGGCAAAAAGGAAGTAACTTTCATATAGCATGGTATATTTCTATTCCGATCTTATTCTGTATCATCGTCCTATTAAGTTTACTCTCCTACTACTATTTTGAAAAACCGATGAATAAACGAATTAAAACATTACTAAATAAATAATTCATGGAACAACTAAGCAACAAAAATCCTCGTATCGAGGTAGTAGATGCCCTACGAGGCTTTGCCGTAATGGCTATCCTTTTGGTTCACAGTCTTGAACATTTCATTTTTCCCGTTTATCCCACAGATTCACCAACTTGGCTAAACATACTGGATCAGGGAGTATTAAGCGGTGTTTTCACCCTATTTGCCGGAAAATCTTACGCAATCTTCGCTCTCCTGTTCGGATTTACATTTTACATTCAGAGCAATAATCAGAAGAAGCAAGGCAAGGACTTCGGCTATCGTTTCCTATGGCGTTTAGTTCTGCTGGCTGCATTTGCAACATTAAACGCTGCTTTCTTTCCTGCAGGAGATGTATTATTGCTATTTGTAATTGTCGGACTTGTCCTGTTCTTTACCCGGAATTGGAGTGATAAGGCTATTCTCATCACTTCCATTATCTTCTTGTTACAGCCTGTTGAATGGTATCATTACATAGCCAACCTGATTAATCCCGCACATCAGTTACCAGATCTGAAAGTAGGCGAAATGTACGCAGAAGTGGCAGAGTACACTCAGGCCGGCAACTTTTGGGATTTCATCTGGGGGAACGTTACTTTAGGTCAGAAAGCCAGCTTATTATGGGCAGTAAATGCAGGACGCTTTTTCCAAACAGCCGGATTATTCCTCTTAGGCTTCTACATCGGCAGAAAGCAGCTTTTCGTTACGACGGAAAAGAATCTCCATTTCTGGATAAAGATACTGATTATCTCCGCAATCTCTTTTGCTCCTCTCTATGCCCTGAAAGAGTTGATTATGCAGAACAGTACAATCATACAGCAAACAGCCGGAACTGCATTCGACATGTGGCAAAAGTTAGCTTTTACTTTCGTACTGGTAGCTTCATTCGTATTGCTTTACCAACGTGAAAAGTTCAGTAAAGCCGTCAGCAGCCTGAGATTCTACGGAAAAATGAGTCTTACGAACTATATATCCCAGTCCATAATGGGAGCACTGATTTACTTCCCTATCGGTCTGTATCTGGCTCCTTATTGTGGATATACGCTCAGTCTGCTAATCGGATTTTGCATGTTCTTGTTGCAAGTGAAATTCTGTAAATGGTGGTTGAGCAAACATAAACAAGGTCCATTGGAACATATCTGGCATAAATGGACTTGGATGGGGACAAATAAATAAGCAATAGTTCCCTATAAATAGCCTTCTGGTGAGTGCGAAGACGAAGTTCGTATCCGCCAGAAGGCTTTAATATGAAAGATGTCTACTTATGACAAGAGTTGTAAATTTATGGGAAAAGATCGTTTTTAAATTGCCCCACACAAAATTGACGATATCTGAGATATTACCCTGTAAACTTTCTCATAAGAAACAGCTATGTTTTGCTTCATCATATGCTCAATAAGGCGGCTTTCTTCTTCAAGCGATAATTCATGCTCCAATATGTTATGATAATACTCTAATTGTACAGAAGTAAGAATAGACACGATATCATACCCCAACCAGAGGGCACCAGCTACGGACAAATCAAAATCATCCATATCATAAACTTCCTGATGATAATTGATTTCAGTGTAATGCTCCTGGCAAGCATCAAAATAATTTTCAATGATATACCATAGATCCTCACCATCTTTGCTTGTTTCCAGATTACGTTCTATCCATGCATTCAATTTCAAAAGAAACAAACCCGGTAAAGAAACAACCCGTATATCAAATTCACCGTCCACCCTGACTATCATGAAATCTTTCAAGGCTTCATCAAAACCCTGAACTGACATTTTAAATTCTTCTTCAGGCGGCCAATAAATGCACTTATCTTCTTTTGCAACTTCGCCAAATGGGATAATATCTATCTCATATACTTTCTTATAATAAAAGCGTTGCTTTTGACTCAAAGACTTCTCAAAACCATCCATCTGCGCAATACCGTTTGAGATTTCCTCAAACTTTTGCCAATCGGCTATAGCTATAGCAATATCCAAATCTTGCGTATGTCTGACAGATCTCTGTTGCAACAGCTTCTGCATAATGATGTCACGAGCTGTTGCCCCTATCACATAAAAAGGAAGCTTCTCTTTTTCGAAATATCGGCTAAGTTTTTCTAACAACTCTTTTATTAAGAGATTATCAAACTCATCACTGGAGATATTGTAATTCATTATTATAAATTCTTTGAGCAGCTTCAATATTCCGGCTGTTGCCGCTTCCCATTAAATCTGCATAAATTAGTAATGCCGGAGTGACCTGACTTTGCTCAACACTACTCCAGAACTTCTTATAAACGAAAACTTCACCCTCATCATCCGGTCTGAGGCCTGCTTTTACCCAATCGCCCATAGTACCGCCATAAAGGGTAAATAACTCAGGATACAGATAACCATCAACCAAGTTAGCGGCAGGTTCTCCCCCCCAATATATGTCAGATGGCAATTTTAAAT
The DNA here is from genome assembly GCF_003464595.1 of Bacteroides intestinalis. GTDB lineage: Bacteria > Bacteroidota > Bacteroidia > Bacteroidales > Bacteroidaceae > Bacteroides > Bacteroides intestinalis_A. Next base: position 84,435 of record NZ_QRZF01000006.1, on the reverse strand, counting down.
CAGCCCAATTCTTATGAAGCTCTGCATCTTTGAAAGTCATTCTCCTTATTAGCTGTTTAGGCTTCAAAATTTCATTGTAAGCAACCACCCAGCGTTCCAATAAGTCCTGCTTATTCTTTAAGAATTTTCCCTTGTTCGTCTTCAACAAATATCCTGATTCTAAAAGCTCGTTCATTATAACAGTTATTGAACCCAAGGAAACATTGGTAGATAGTTGCATCTGCCGATAAGACAGATTTAGCCAATCCGGCTCTAACAAGATACGAAATATGATTCTTATTCCGGCTTCCTGAAACAAACGACTTCTGTTGGCAGATGTTGCCTGAAACTTAGGAGGTACTTTTCTTCCTTCAATATGCATTAGCAAATCACCGACCTTAATCCTACAGTTTCCTGCACTATCTAAACTGTTAATTCCCTGATGGGCAAATTCATCCATCAAAAGAGGATAAATGTTTTGTGCTACAAGCAAAACCGGCTTATCTGTGTTTTCTTGCCATGTCCTCAACTTCATTTGTATGCTACCGAAATTACTTCTCGTAACCGTCTTTTTAACTTCACATAGAAATTCATAGCCTCTGATATACAACATCCAGTCAAATTCCGGAATCGAACTTGCTTTTACATAAACATTGCTTCGACCTACTATTTCAACAAGTTTATTTTCAACTTCATGAATCAGTTCTTTTTCCATTTCAGTAGTATCTTTTGTTCACTAATAAACCCTGTTCACAAACAATGAACATACAAATATAGTGAACACATCGCATACCTACAAATAAATGAGTAAAAAGAAAGAGTATGAATCAGAACCGGTAAATCAACTCCCACCCCAGAATATGCCTGTCCAGATCACTCTCGTGCTGATAGCAATAGAAAACATCTGCCGACCAAGAGGACGACAGTTTAGCTTCTACCCCACCGCGGGCACGGAAGCGGGAGGCACGAAACCATTCATCTTTGCCCAGACCGTGATATTGCTCCAAAGAGACATACGGTGACCATGTAGTTACCTTATAAGCAGCCTTCAGGCGGGTGCGGAGACGGAATTCATCCGCTCCGCGTCCGTCGAAAGTATGCTGGAAACGTTCGCGCAGGGTGAACGTCCATTGTCGTTTTTTGAGAGTGAAAGAGACACCTGCATGATAACGGTGCCGGGATTTCCAGCCGTCTTCACCACGGTTGCGGTAGTGATATTCGTAACCACCCTCAGCTTTTAGAAACGGAAGAAGAAGAACGGAAGTACCTACGCCGAAGCCCCAACGGTCTATCTCATCCAGTGCGTCACGGGTACGCATCTCGACATCTCCGTAAAGTTCCACTTTGGAGGATACATCGTACCGGGCTTTCACCTTGTTCCAGGTCACGAAATCGCTGTCCTGTGCCTGCAAAGGGGGCAGACAGAAGACAAGCAGTCCTACACATAAAATGACGAATCCCCGTAATACAGAATATTTCTTTAGCATATTATCCTCAAAGGTTTACTTCAACTTATTTTCTTAGAAGATGCAAAGCTAAAGAAAGATTCTGTAATAAATCTGTAATACGAATGTAATATCAAGAAATCACTTGATTTTATCGTATTGCTGTTCGGCCTTGATTTCCGTATACTTGGGTGCGTCTATCATTTCCACCAATGCCCTCAGCACAGGACCCTCTCCCATCGGATCATTCTTCCACTGGGGACGATTATAATAGAATGACAAAGCGGGCATTATGCCCGTACCTGCACAGATAGCCGTTACATCACCCTCCGGAGTAATCTTGGTGAACATGCCTTTCAACCCTTCCCATGCCACATAGATATAGTCGGGATGCAGCCACCCTTGTTTCACCCCTCTGGCAATGCCGAAGACGAACATGGCGGTTCCCGTGATTTCTTCATAGGAATCTTCCTTATCCAGAAGCTGATGCCACAATCCGTTCGCACCCTGATAACGAATCAGTCCGTCCGCCTGCATACGGAAGTTCCGGATGACATCTTCACGCATCGGATGGTCGGCGGGCATTCGTGCCAACAAATCGGCAGTAGCCATGAAAACCCATCCGTTTGCCCTGGACCAATGGGCAACGCCATGCGCTTTGTTATCCGTGTGATAGCAATGATAGTACAGTCCTTTTTCGGGGCACCACAGGTAGCGGGTATAGTTCAGTATCTGATTGGCTGCATCATCAAAGTATTTAGCATCACCTGTCGCCTCTCCCATCCTGACCAGAAAAGAAAGGGCCATAAAGGCATCATCGGCCCAAATAGTATTGACATGCGGCCATAACCGGGCAATAGTGCCATCGGCAAGACGAGGTTCGGACACCATCAGGTGATGATCGGTCTGATCGATATACTTCTGGAAAGCCTGTTCCGGATGACGGCGGTTGAGCACAATCAGACTGGCGCCCATAGGACCATTATCATCCAGACGTTTATTCCGGTAAATCATGTGCCAATTCACATGGTTCACGGCTCTCCAACCTTCCTGCTCCAATGTTTGGTTATACAGGCGATGGAAGTAGTCCTGGTTTGCATCGTCGAAAATGAAATTCATGTTCTTCAGAACATAGTTCTCGTACTTCGAAGTACCTAATTTATCTCCCAACTCCATCAGGGCTATGTTGGTGACTCCGTTTGTGTAATGCCAATCCAGGTATTTGCTTTGTACTTTCACATTCTTATTTAAAGGTACATTTTTGAGCGATGTGTAGGTCTTGCCACTTTTCTTATCTACAAAATCATAGGTTGTTGACTTCAGAATGCGGTCGGCAATCATCACAGCAGTTTCTCTGGCTTTCTCATTGGTCTGCGCAATCAATGAAGTGCTGCACAGCAGGGCGAATGAGAAGATCAAATAAGTATATATCTTTTTCATTTGTTTATCAGGAATATGTAGTTTTCAATATTAGTATATCCGTTGGAAGCTATCTTCATAGCGTCGGACGGATCATTTTTATCAAGTCCGTATCTATCTTCAAAATCATCGGGTATACCATCATTATCCGTATCCAATAGTTTGGTCCCCGACTTTATTTCACCGGGGCCTTGTGTAGGCAGGTCCATCTCCGTGAGAATAATTCCTCCCTTCTTACCCAATGAAGTTAATTCTTCAACAAGATAGCTATCTACCTGATCACGGGCGGGTAATGAAGCTCCGCCATGTTGCACAATCCATTCGTAAGCATCCCGAGCAGTCATCAAACCTTCGATAGCGGGATGCACATCCGACGGTTTATCCAGAAAAGTAGGAGTTATCACAACTTCAGTACCAGACTCTTGTTTCCGTTTCGTACAATCTTCACGGGTCAGTTCACGACCGTTCAGCACTCCATCCTTATTTTCATCATAATAGTTGCCGGATAAATGGGCACGGAAATGTTCATTATAGCGCGTGAAGGGAGCGGTGGCTCCCAGCGTTTTCCCATCATAATTAAAAGTAGCACCTACTATGAAATAGTTATTCCGGATATCGGCTTCGGAAGTCTGTTCCGTATCACCCATGATATAAGCACCGCCATTACCCCAGTTGTAAACTACGTTATTTACAAACTGATTCAGACCTTTCACTTTCGGATTACGGGTTTTATTGTCGATATACAGGTTACGGTATAAAGTCACTCCGTTTTCAGCCGTAGTCTGGATAAGTCCTCCACAAGAATGTGGTTGCAGGCCTTGCCCTATAAAGGAGTTCTGGATAGTTATATTCCGGGGCTGATCGCCCGGTTTCTTCGGGTCTCCATTGATGGAAAAACATTCATCGCGCCCCCAAGTGACCGACATGTGATCAAAAATCATATTCGAGCCGTAAGCGACACCGGCGGCATCTTTACCGTCTTTCCCGTTCACTCCCATCCGTATGCGCAGATAGCGGCAAATGAGATTGTCGGCCCCGGAAAAAGAAACATGATTTCCATAAATGACAATTCCGTCACCGGGAGCCGTTTGTGCAGCAATAGTCAGATTCTTGGAAAAAGCAAGCGGGGATTGCAGGCGAATGATTCCCGCAACATCAAAAACAACGATTCTTCCGGGTTTACTCACCGCATCACGCAAAGAGCCTTTTCCCGAGTCGGCAAGCGTAGTGACGTGATAGACCTCGCCATGTCTTCCGCCTACCGCATTGCGCCCGTACCCTTCTGCTCCCGGAAAAGCAAGTACTTCTCCGTAATCAGGGAAAGGAACAGACGGACCGGAAACCTCCTCTTTTTCATCACAGGCCAACAGGACCCATGCCAGAAGAAGTATTCCAATTGTAGCATATCTCATTATTCTAATCTCCTATTTTTAATCTTTCTGTTTTTTATCAATAAGTTAGTATTCGGAAACCGTTATCCAGCGCGGATCACCATATTCCTGGGTATAAACCGTAGACCCGGTATTGATAATCGTAAAGTCACCATCCTTAGCATTTCTGAAAAATGAAGAATCCGACATACTCAAATCTATCAACGTCAGTCCAGTATCGGCTGCCTGCTCAAAGTCTGTGGTGCAATAATTATTCTTTCCCGTCAAATTGACTTGTCCCGGAACCAGAGCCTTTCCTGCACTATATCCAAAAACACAGGCATTAACAGATAGTGGCAATGCAACAGACAGTTTAGAGAAATTGCCAATTGCCGTATACGACGACTTGCTTGTAGCCCAATTATAGAATGTACAATTCGAGATAGACACCTTAGCGTTAGCCGAAATCGGCACATCGGCGGTAAGCACTCCAAAGACACCCGGTGAGATATAAAACTCATAGAAGGTGGAGTTCGTTACAGAAACATCATTCCAGACGTTGGAACCTTTATTAATGGCATGTATGAATCCGAATTGCTTCGTTACATATTTGGTGTCATTGATTCCGGTAACCAGACAATTATCAATCCGGATATGGTTGATGGTCGTCATTCCTTCGCTAGCATCGTTCATCATCAGAACGGTAGAAGGCAGGACAATATCGGAGTTACGGATTTCAAAACGGTCTATCGTGATATCAGTTCCGGCATCGTGCTTGCCGATATTCAACAAGCGTGTTTTGCTACCGCCACTTCCTCCGGACACGATTGGCTCTTTGACATTCACATTCTCAACAATAAAATAGTTGATTTCAGGAATATTATTCACTTCCGGTTTAATAATGAAGCCACCTTTACGTATATAGAGTGTAGGGCGATCTCCGGGATTAGCCAGGAATGCAATGCTTTTCGTCAGTTTGATGTCACCGGTGCTACTTTCGGGAAGTCCGTCTGCCGACAGATAATAATCAACCCCGTTTTTCAATTGAAAGATCAAACTTGATTGACTGTCATCATTCATTCCCTCTTTTATCTTCGACAGTAAGTCAACGCCATCCGTCACCAGAACGGCACCGGAAGGCATACCGGCTGTTGTGAATTTCTGCCGGTTGTACTTTTCCGCACCTTCGGGAGCTTTGCTATTGGTCAATGCAACATAGTAGGATGTACGGGGAGCCAATCCTGAAATTACATACTTGCCTGAAGCTATTTCCGATCCGGACAGGTCAAAGTGCTTTTCATCCGTTCCATTTTCCTGTTGCCAGATAGAAACACCGTCCACAGGATTCTGGTCAGAGACTCTCCATTCTATCACAGCCGAATTCTCCGTTATCTGGTGTTCATCCAATGCATAAAGTACCTTGGGTATAATACGTGTCAAAGTGGTGATAAGAGAAGAATATTCCGTCCAGTTTGAAATGATATCCAGACTCTCATTATTCGCTCTTACCCGGGCATAATAACCTGTTTCATAACGCAAACCTGTAAAAGTGCATTTACCGTTGTTTACGGTCTGCGTTGCAGCGGGTTCCGACTGAAAAGTTTGGTCACGCGAAAGCTCCACCGTATAAGAGGTCGCTTCTCCGGATGTTCTCCAGGCAAGGGTAATCGAATTACCTTCCGCAAAACAGGAGGAGGCTATAAAGGAAGGTCTGAACAGGCGGGGCAGCTCTTCCGCCTCATCCTTGCATGAAGTAATATTCAATAGACAAAATGCCAATACAGGTATCAAATATATCAATAACTTTTTCATACTCTCTTTTTTAATATCCATAATAATTCTTCAACAGTCCCTGATGGCTTGACAATGCATCGGGAGGTATAGGTACCAGATAGCGGACCGGATCGGTTTCCGGATTCACAGTTGCGGCATTCGATTCATTGATATAGCCGTAAAAGGAAAACAAGACAGCAGGGGCAGGAACCCATTGACGCGGATTCGAGGTATTCTTGACCTGCGTGCAATATTGATTACACATATTGATAAGTGTATATCCCGTAGGTGCCTTTGAAGGATAGGATTCAAAAGCCTCATCATAAGAGTTCTTGCCTCCTTCTTTATACCAGTCTATGGTCTGCGATACACATACGGCAGCCGGATTCACGGCATCGACCATTTTGTAATAAGCAACTGCCGGATAAGATTCAAAACGTTCATCATAAGTCGGTTCCTCAAATGCAGTGGTCGTATTTTCATATTGCTTGGTACGGGCAACTTTACCTAACGTAATCCAATCAAAATACAAGTTATAGAGGGTCTTTCCATACAGATTCCAACGCGCCAGATCATATCTTCTATGCTTTTCACCCCCGAATTCCCATGCGCGCTCTTTAACGATTGCATCAAAGAAATCTTCTTTTGAAGTAAGTTTATCAACATAGGTGTCTACCATTTCCGGCTGATCTTCCGCCGCGAAAGCACGGTTGCGGACTTTCTTCAGAGCCTCTTTGGCTTGGGGTGTAGGACCGTTATGATTCTCATTGGCAGCTTCGGCATACATCAGTAGCACGTCTGCATATCGCATATAAGTGTAATTGATTCCGGTACCTTTATTAGAAGTACTGCCCAGAGGAGTTGCCATAAACAGGCGGTTCCATTTTCCGCAATAAACCGTAAGGGCGGCTATCGGTTTCTGAACTATATTAGTCATTCCAGAATTTTCATAACGGAACATCTCGCACGTAAGGTCGCGGCGCAAGTCCTTATTATCAAACGACAGCATATAGGTAAGCGCCAGTTTGGAACCTCCCGAAGAATATCCATGCGGAGCATTAGATGCATTCTGTCCCTCTGAGTTCTTTTGCGAAACGATGTATGTCCCCCAGGAATATCCCAACTCTCCGGAGCCTCCTACCTTTGCCGGTACATCGAAGATATTATCATCATTCACCGGAACAATCCAACTACATTCGTCCACCCAAACCTGACGGAATGAGCGATTCAGCGAATGTTTGCCTTCATTAATCACTTTACCTGCATATTTCTCGGCTATCTCATAGTATTTCTGCCAGTCATCATTGCGCTGCATTGAACCGATAGCGGCAGGGTTCGAGTAATCCGGACGCAGAGTCCATCCTCCTCTATACAATGCCATACGGGCAATCAACCCCTGGCAAAACTCTCTTGATGCCGCTTCCACTCCCCTGTCCGATTCTTCCGCATACCACATGACCGGTTCAACTTCAATCAGGTCATTTATCATGTCTGTCAATATGATGTCACGGTCAGTTGCGCCGATAAACAATTCGTCCTTGTTTCCTGCCGGTTTCCGCCTGTAAGGAACGTCTCCCCAGTTTCTCACCAACTCCAGATAGTACATGGCACGCAGAACTTTCGCCTCACCATAATAATGCATTAACCGCGAAGGCTTGGTTTTATCAGCAGCCTCAAACAGAGGACTTTGTTCGATACCTTCTATCACGTCATTCGTCCTGTTCACTCCATCATACATCCCTGTCCAGATGCTGCCGTACGAACTGATGTCACCTGCACTCGGTTCGAAAGCACTCTCTTTCAGATTGGACGACGTAGTGACCGTAGTAAACTCCACATCCGTATTAAACAGCATTTTCTGGGCCAGACTGCCTACCCAACCTTTGCCACTGACCATCGGCACATACATACCATTGACAGCAGTCGCAATCTCCGATTCACTGGTAAATATATAATCCTTATCAAAAGTGGAAGGTGAATTTACATTCAGGTAATCTTCACAAGATGTAAGTATCATCAATATGATAACTGGAATATAAAATTTTCTCATGGTTCAATTCTATAGTATTAAAAATTCAAATTCATTCCAAGCGTATAAACACGACTACGAGGAGTCACATTATTATCTATACCCGGCGTCAAACCTTTCTGTATATTCACTTCCGGATCATATCCGCTATATCCCGTCAAAGTGAACAGGTTACTACCGGAGAAGTACAGACGCAGACTCTTGACTCCCAGGCGGCTCAACCAGCGTTGCGGAAATGTATATCCCACAGTCAGCGTACTCAGACGCAGGAATGAACCGTCTTCTATCAAATCGCTCATTGTGATACCCTGTGTAACGGACATCCAAGAATAAGTGGCAGCATTCTGATTTAATGCGGCCAATGCAACCGGATCACTGGAGACATTGACACCGGCATCATCCACATAGCGGAAACGGCGTGCCAAATTCATATTGGTAGACAGATTGGAATAGTTGCGACGAACAGCCGAATTCAAATAAAGTTTATTGACGTTGAATACATCAAAATCGCACATATAATTAAAGAACGCGGTAAAATCCAAATTCTTCCAACTGCCGGAAAGGCCAAAACCACCAGTTACCTTCGGATTCGTATTTCCAATGACCGTCATATCTTCTTCCGTTATCAGGTCTGAGTCGGAATCAGACAGTTTCTTGAACTTCATTGCTCCCGGTTTAAAGCTAAAGTTACCTGAGCTGAATGAAGAATTATCCGGAACTCCCGGTTTCAAAGTCCACTTCTTCGTCGTTTCATCAAAATTAAAATCGTCAACCGTATAAAAACCATCATTCACAAAACCATAGATGAGTCCCATACTTTTACCCACTTCCATTTTATAATTGTAGGTTCCATACCAGTTGGACAAGGAAGCTTTTGTTTTCCATTCCGTCTCACCGGAAGAAAGCTTATCGACTTTGTTCTTATTAAAGGCCACATTGAAACTGGCAGACAGATTAAAGTTCTTTGTCTGGACGATTTTACCGTTCAATGAAAGTTCAACTCCTCTATTGGAAGTCCGGCCTACATTTGTCATCTGTCGCGAGTAACCTGATGAATTAGGAATGATTGACGGCACCAGCAAATCTTTAGTTGTATTCCAGTATACATCGACTGTACCGGTTAAACGGTTTTTGAAGATACCGAAATCCAAACCAAGATTTCGTGTAATGGTAGTCTCCCATCTCAAATCCGGATCATACAAGTAAGTCTGGTCGGCAAACTGATAGTAATTATATTCTTCATTATTGAAACCGGGAGCACTTGATCCGCTATACACACGATAGATGTTATGCCACAAATCATCACTGATACGGTTGTTACCAGCCAACCCATAACTTGCTCTCAGTTTCAGTTCTGAAATAAACTTGACCGATTTCATCCATTTCTCTTTGGAAAGTCTCCAAGCTATGGAACCGGCAGGAAACACACCCCATTGCTTACCGGGTGCAAACTTCGTCGAGCCGTCTGCACGAAATGTAAAAGTGGCATAGTAAAGGCTTTTGTAATCGTACAAGCCACGGCCAAAGAAAGAGGCTGTTCTGTCCGGAGCAGCTTTATAACTGGTGCTCTGGTGTGGAGTGCCCAATGCAAAGTTTTCAAGAGCCGCTTCTGCCGTAATGGAAACCGGGAAATAACGTGCACTCATAAAAGTATTGTTATTCTGCGAATGGTTTATTTCCTGTCCAAGCATCAGGTTTACATTATGAATTTTGCGGAACAAGTTGCGATAGGTCAGCGTATTTGCCAGTCGGTACGACTCTTTATGTGTTTTAGTACGCTTAGCCGAAGGCATATTATTCATTCCCGCAGCAGACGCTGTGCTGGATAAAGCTCCATAAAACTGATCATCATTCGAGTCCGTTGTGCTGATGCCATATTCGGAGCGGAATTGCATTCCTTTAAACATATCCCACACCAAAGCTGCTTTGAGGCTGATTGCAGTTTCTTCCCTTTTTCTATAGTTCTGCTTATTTTCCTCCAACGGGGTGTATCTCTGATTTAAGGAATTACCATCTTCATCCAGATTTTCATCATCATCATCCGGATCAAGGGATGCGCCGGAAGTTAGTCCGTTTGTGGGACGGAAACGAAGAGCCGTGACAATGTTGGTTCCCGATGTACCTGCTCCGTCAATGGTACGGGTGCGATATGTGGCATTCGTCTCCAGTTTCAGGTTCCTGAACAGTTCATGGTTCAGCTTCAGAATAATATTGTTACGTGACAGACCGGAACCAATCAGCTGTCCTTCATCTTTATTACGGTTATAACTTAGATTAAATTTCGTCTTTTCACTACCGCCGCTGATAGTCAGATTATAGTATTGTGAAATCGGATTGCCTCCCAGCACTTCATCCTGCCAGTCGGTAGAGTCCGTATATTTGTATAAGTCAATATCATCATAATAGCCAAAATTCTTAATAAAAGTATCAGCCGATCCTTTACGTATCATCTGGTACTCGTACTCCGCCATCACAAATTCATAGTTGTTCATTACCGGTAATTTCCCTGCCAGTGTACGTGTCTGTACATAGCTATTGAATTGAACCGAGGTCTTACCCATCTTCGGGTTCTTCGTGGTTACGATGACTACACCATTCGCACCTCTGGCACCGTAAACAGCAGTCATAGAAGCCTCTTTCAAGACATCAATAGACTCGATGTCCGTAGGCGGAATACCACTCAAATCATCAACCGGAAAGCCGTCGACCAGGAATAACGGTGAATTGTCCTGAGTGATTGATCCTCCACCACGTACACGAATACTGATTTCAGCATCCAATGCACCATCTGTTGTGGTGATCTGTACACCTGCCATCTTTCCCGCCAAGGCATCGGCCACGGAGGCAGAGGCTACTTTAGAGATAGATTCCGAGGAAACAGACGCAATAGATCCCGTCACATCACTACGGCGAATATTGCCATATCCCAAGACTACAACCTCATCCAATAATTCGCTGTTTTCTTTTAATGTAATTTTTGCCAGTTCCTTACTGCCGGACTTTAGTTCAACGGTCTGGTAACCGATATAGGAAATTAAGATAGTAGCACCATCAGGAACATCGTTCAACGTGTAATTTCCATCAAGATTAGTGGTTACACCATTAGTAGTGCCTTTCACCATTACAGTAGCACCGATTACCGACTCACCGGTTTCATCTACCACTGTTCCCTTTATAGTTCTTGTTTTCGACTTCGGGACATCATTCCCGATTTTTTGTTTGCCTACAGATATTGTATTATTATCCCTATTGAAAAACAAATTGGTTTGCTCCGTAATCTTGTCCAGAACAGTCTGTAGGGGACTATTCTTTACTTTGATAGATATGCGCGGAGCAGTGTTCACAACATTTTGATCATAAAAGAATTTCAAGCCTGTCTGCTTGCCCAACTGAACAAAAACATTCTCTACAGTTTCATTCTGAACGTTCAATGTTACAGTTTTTTCCTTCTGAGCTTGCGCCTGATCAGGCATCAATGACAAGCATACGAATAGTAAAAAAGCTAAAAACGAATGTATATTTCTACTTTTCCTTTTGGAATTAGGAAGATTATTCATTTATTTGTGCGTTTTAGTAATTGATAAAATTAATTAGAACAAAGGAGTAATTCGCGATACATGATTCACGCGGGTCGAAACGAATGAATACCTGTTCGCATTACGAGATAGGGGCTTCTCTGTGAGACAGCTCCTATTTTTCTTAGAGGAGACGCTAAGTGGGTGCTTTCATATTCTATATTCTCTTTTAATTAAAGGTTAAACATATTAATACTCACATATATTATAATACACATCCGTTTACCAGCCGGACGTATATCCATGCTTTTTTGCTACTTGAATAAGAAGATATGATTTCCTTCTTTTCTATACCGGATGCCACTGGTATATTCCATTGATTGGAGCACCGCCTCCAAACTTTTATTTTCATGTTCTCCGGAAATCAGGTTGTTGAACTCCTGTCCTTCCGCAAACGTAATGCGACAATTATACATGCGTTCAAGCTCTTTGGCCACATCGCGCACCGGAGTGCTGCTGAAACGTAATCCACCTTTGCGCCATACGGCAACATCACGTTCTTCGCGCCGTTTGCTGTATTCACCGGAAAGTGTATTGATCGACACTTGTTCCTTAGCCTGCAAACGCATCATCGCTTCAGGCAGATCCACCTGTACTTTGCCACTCTCCACATCTACAGAAACAACTTCATCCGAAGAATAAGCTTTCACATCAAAGCAAGTTCCCAAAACCCTTACATCAAAACGGGCGGTCCTGACAATAAAAGGTTGCTTTTCGTTTCGTTGAACCTGGAAATAAGCTTCGCCTTCCAGTTCTATCTGCCGTTCATCTTCTACAAAACTGTTCGGGTAGCGAACACGGGAACAGGAATTTAAGATCAGCTGTGTTCCATCCGGTAACCGGATTTGTCTGGATTCACCATAAGAGGTAGAAGCTTCCAAATAAGAAATCTGCCGTTTATCCATATAACCCAGTAGATTGATTCCCCCGAAAATGAGCAGTACAACAGCAGAAGCACTTGCCACCGTCAGGGCTATCCGCCGAAACCAGGTGCGTTTCTTATGTTCGATGCGTTTCAGTAACCGTCTGGCTTCTTCCTTATATTTTTCACGCTCCATGCCGGTGCTGAGCTCTTCCATAGCGGCTTCTTTCCAGACCTCTGTTGCCAGTTCATCCAGCATTGGGGCATGAATATCATCTTTTAGTCGGGATAATAATCCACGTGCCTCTTCCTGGGTGTACATATCATCCAGATAACGGCGCATTATAGATTTGTCTGTTACATCATTCTTCATTCTGCGGGCTCTTTTAGTATAAAAGTCATGAAAACTTTTCCTTTACATAGAGTAATACACAGTAAAGGAAAACATCTGGGGTGTGATTAACATTTATTATGTATTAAGGCAAATCAGCAGCAATAGCAAATCCACATATTCACTGCCTGAATACTTAATGAGATAGGTACGAATCAACTTAAGGGAGGTAGATATATGCTCCTGAACGGTGTTGATGGAGATGCCCAACTTATCTGCAATCTCTTTATGGGAGAGCTGGGCTTCACGACTCATCTCGAAAATCTCACGCTGGCGGGGAGTCAGCTGCTGCAAGGCATGGGAAATGAGGGATTTCAAATCATTCAGCATTACTTCACGTTTGGTATCTTCCGTGTAGTCCAATGCCTGTGAAAGAATACTCTCCTTTAGTTTTTCCTCATTAGCGGCGTTGCGCAACTGGTTCAGTATCCGGTTGCGCATAATGGTGTAGAGATAGGAAGAAAAGGAAGCATCGGGATTAATGAAACGGCGGCTTTGCCAAACTACAGTGAAAGCATCCTGAAAAACATCTTCTGCATACTCTCGCGATTTAAGGAAGCGCATTGCAAAGTATATCAGACGGTTTTTATAAGTGGCATACAATTCACAAAAGGCGTCCTCATCCCCCTCTATCAAGCGGAGAATGAGTGAACGTTCTTCTGAGAAATTATCTGCACACATATAGCAATCTTTAGCTTTTCAGGAAACAAAAGTTTAATAGATGCTGCAAACGTATGTAAAATCCGGGAAATAAAAAAGGGAAAAGATAAAATAAGAAAAAAGCATAGCTTACTTATTCTATCAATTTATTCCCGTGAAATTCGTTTCAGGTGTTCTTCTATCTTTTGAAAAAATGATGCCAGATGCGAACCATCTACAAAGGCATGATTTACATAAATGGATAAAGGAAATACCAGACGCCCCTCGCGGGTTACCGCTTTACCGGAAGTCATCAAAGGGTAACTGCAACCATTGCCGGCTTCGGCCAGCGTATAGGTGGTGGCAGTGAAATACATTTTAGGAACAGCGCTTAAATGCACTACATCATAATCTCCCTGTTTTGCCAACTCCTCTTCGGCACCATAAGGATTGCCATCTTCGGGGATATTGGTTATCAACTCATACGCTTCGGCATAAAAGCGTTTGAAATCTTCGTGGTAAGGAATCCGAACCGTATAAAAGGTTTTTCCGGGAACAGCTATCGGAGAAATGATATCCACTTCATCATGAAAAATAACTTGTCCGTTCTTGTCGGTACGATAACGGAGTTCCGGAACTTCATTCGCCGAACGCACTACGGCATACAGATAATAGAGAAAAAAGGAATGGCCCGAGGCTCTCGCTGCGGCACTGGCTTCGGTACAATCAATCTCTGTGGTAATGGAATACCAAGAATTTACAAAGCCCCGGAAGAAATTGTAATTATCCCGGCGCTCCCATGTCTCGATGTCTACAATGTGTCTCATAAAGTTATTGATTAATAAAAAATGCCCGGTCGCATGATATCAGCCGGGCATTCGTTCGTTTATTTTCCTTTCTTATAGTTTTCCAATCCTGTTTGCAGGAACTCGATATACTTAGGAATGTCCTCGTCATACGAATAAGATTTATTCAAAGGACGACCTTCATTATCTATCAGCACATAGAAGGGCTGTGCATTGGCACCGAATTTAACGCGTTGGAGATAACTCCACTTATCGCCTACTGTACGCAATGTACGTTCCCGGCCGTTTTCTGTCACTTTAACAGGTGAGGTCAACGGGGTTTTATTATCTACATAAAGTGTAATAAGTACGTAATCGTTGTTGATAATGTCACTTACCTTGGAGTCTGTCCATACGGCAAGCTCCATCTTACGGCAGTTTACACAACCATACCCGGTGAAGTCGAGCATTACAGGTTTGCCATGCTGACGGGCATATTCCATACCCAGGTCGTAATCATCGAACTTGGCATGCACTTCATTATTATAGAGGTTAAAGTCCTGAGTCTGCATAGGCGGTGCAAAAGCACTGACCGCCTTCAATGGAGCACCCCACAAACCGGGAACCATATATACGGCAAATGCCAGCGAGAAAAGTGCCATAAAGAAGCGGCCCACTCCCACTTTCGTATTGTCATCATCGTGCGGGAACTTGATCTTGCCCAACAGGTAGAAGCCCAGTAAAGCAAACAGAACAATCCACAATGCCAGGAACGTTTCACGGTCGAGGATGCGCCAGCCATAAGCCAGGTCGGCTACAGAGAGGAACTTCAGAGCGAAAGCCAATTCCAGGAAACCGAGGGTAACTTTAATGACATTCATCCAACCGCCTGATTTCGGCATAGACTTCAGCCAGGACGGGAACAGAGCGAACAGCGTGAACGGCAATGCCAAAGCAATAGCAAAACCGAGCATACCGATAGCCGGAGCTATCACGCTGCCTGTTGTAGATACCTGTACCAGCAAGAAACCGATAATAGGACCTGTACAAGAAAAAGACACCAGTGAAAGCGTGAATGCCATCAGGAAGATACTGAGCAAACCGCTTGTTGCTTCCGCTTTACTATCTACTGCATTGCTCCATTTAGAGGGCAGCGTCAGTTCGAAAGCTCCGAAGAAGGAAGCTGCAAACACCACCAGCATCAAACAGAAAAGGATATTGAACACAGCATTCGTGGAAAGTGCATTCAACGCACTGGCACCGAAGATCAACGTAATGGCCAAACCTAAAGTTACGTAAATCACCACGATGGAAGCGCCATACGTCCAGGCATCACGAATACCTTTCTTTTTATCTTTGGAACGTTTCAGGAAGAAACTTACTGTCATTGGGATAATAGGCCACACACAAGGGGTAAACAATGCCAGCAGTCCACCGAGAAAACCGGTGATAAAGATATAGAACCATGACATATCTTCCTGTGAAGTGGCTTCACCATAAGATTGCAGATCATTAATGACAGGTTTCCACAAGTCAATATTGCCTGCCACATTTATATCCGTCGGACCATCTGCACCACCTATGATGCCAGTAGAAGCTGTGTCCGCAGGTGTTTCAGTTTGAGAAGCAGGTTGAGTTTCCGGTTTCGTTTCCTCTGCCGGAGCTGTTACCTTTTCAGCAGGAGTTGCAGCTGCTGCACCTTTAGCAGCTTCTGCTTTACCTGAAAAATTAAATTCTACCTGCGTAGGAGGCAAACAGTTTTCATCATTACAAGCACCGAATTCCAGAAAACCTTCTATCTTATAATCTCCTCCTGTGAGCTTCAGCTTCTGAACAAATTGTGCCGTAGACTCAAAATAGCGTACGTTCATCTCGAACAACTTATCATAAGAAGCTATTTCTTTTCCTTTCGGCTGCAACTTTCCTACAACTGTAGCACCGGATATCTTCTCTACATTAAAGGTAGCCGAGATAGGACCACCGTCACCCAGGTCGGTAGAATATACATGCCACCCCTTGTCGATAGTAGCGGTAAATACAATTTCCGCCTCTCCCGCTGCAAGCGTCTTCAGTTCCGACTTAAACTTGACGGGCTCCTGTATCTGCGCTTGTGCCACGACAGCAATCAGCAACAGACAAATGGATAGTATTTTTCTCATCTTTATAATCTATAATTTATTATTAAATCTCGTAGTCAACACAGGCGCGATTCTCCTTTACATCAGCAATCAGCTTGCCTGCTGCCACATGCTCGGGATGAGTAGCATAAAATTTCACGTCGTCCAACGTATCAAATTCGCTGTAGAGGGCAATGCTCCAAGTTTCGCCGGGATTCATATTGAGTCCAACTTCTATCTTACGTATAACAGATATTTTAGCTGGTAAAGCCTCGATAGCGGCCTTGAATTCTTTCATTGCTGTCAGCTTTTTGTCAGCCGGAGCTTCGTCTTTTAATTTAAATAATACAATGTGTTTGACCATAACTTTGCAATTTTAATGATTTATCTATATATTTGTCAACCGAAGCGATTAATATTAACCGCAAAAATACTCGTTTTGTTTTAAATATACACTTAAACGGATGTTAATAATAGGAATTGCAGGCGGAACTGGCTCGGGAAAAACCACCGTCGTACGTAAAATCATTGAAAGCCTGCCGGCAGGTGAAGTGGTACTGTTACCGCAAGACTCTTACTATAAGGACAGTAGCCATGTACCTGTAGAAGAACGACAGAACATCAACTTTGACCACCCGGATGCCTTCGAGTGGAGTCTTTTATCTAAACATGTAGCCATGCTGCGTGAAGGAAAAAGCATTGAACAGCCCACCTACTCGTACCTTACTTGTACACGAGAGTCCGAAACGATTCATATCGAGCCACGGGAAGTAGTGATTATTGAAGGGATTCTTGCCCTGTGCGACAAGAAACTGCGCAGCATGATGGACCTCAAAATCTTTGTGGATGCTGATCCGGACGAACGTCTGATTCGTGTCATACAACGGGATGTAGTGGAGCGTGGACGTACGGCAGAAGCGGTTATGGAGCGGTATACCCGTATCTTGAAGCCTATGCATCTGCAATTCATCGAACCGTGCAAACGATATGCGGACCTGATTATACCCGAAGGAGGAAATAATCAGGTGGCAATCGATATTCTGACGATGTATATAAAGAAGCATCTTTGAGAATTAAAAATTAAAAATTAAATGAGGGGAACTGCTAATCTTTTCCTGATTGCCTTGTTATGTCTGTGCTGCCTGTCGGGGTGCGGAAATAAACGGCATGGTTCCATGCCCGATGAAGCTGTGGGCGATTTGCAACAGATAAAAGATAGCGGTGAACTCGTTGTACTGACGCTATACAGTTCTACTTCTTACTTCAACTATCGTGGCCAGGAAATGGGGTTCCAGTACGAGTTGAGTGAACAGTTTGCCAAAAGTCTCGGGGTAAAACTGCGCGTAGTGGTGGCAAGGAATGTACAGGGACTTATAAAAAAGTTACTGGCAGGTGAAGGAGACATCATTGCCTATAATGTCCCCATCACGAAGGAATTAAAAGATAGTCTAATCTATTGCGGTGAAGAGGTCATCACACACCAGGTTATTGTGCAACGCGCAGGTGGGAAGACAAAACCGCTGACGGATGTAACAGAACTGATAGGTAAGGATGTATATGTAAAGCCCGGGAAATATTACGACCGTTTGGTAAATCTGGATAAAGAACTCGGTGGCGGCATCCATATCCACAAAGTGACTAATGACAGCATTTCAGTGGAGGACCTCATCACACAAGTATCCCAGGGAAAGATTCCTTATACGGTGGCCGATAATGACGTAGCCAGACTTAACACTACGTATTACCCCAACCTGAATATTAAATTATCCATCAGTTTCGACCAAAGAGCTTCCTGGGCGGTGCGCAAGGATAGTCCGGAACTGGCAGCCGCCGCTAATAAATGGCATGAAGAGAATATGACTTCTCCCGCCTACACTGCCAGTATGAAGAGATATTTTGAGATCAGCAAGGCAACTCCACACACTTCTATCCTTTCTCTTCGTGAGGGAAAAATCTCGCACTTCGACGAATTATTCAAAAAGTATGCTTCGGAAATAGACTGGGATTGGCGATTGCTTGCTTCTTTGGCATATACAGAGTCGAACTTTGATACGACAGCCGTTTCATGGGCCGGTGCCAAAGGGCTAATGCAACTGATGCCTGCTACAGCACGTGCCATGGGACTCCCCGAAGGAAAAGAACAGAATCCGGAAGAAAGCGTGAAGGCTGCCATAAAATACATCAATGCTACCAGTAAGAGTTTCTCTTCAGTACCGAAAGAGGAGCGGCTCAACTTCGTACTTGCTTCCTACAATTCGGGTATCGGCCACGTACAGGATGCAATGGCACTGGCTGAGAAATATGGAAAGAACAAGTATGTCTGGAAAGACAATGTAGAAAACTTCATCTTATTGAAAAGCAATGAAGAATACTTCACCGACCCTGTCTGCAAAAACGGATACTTCCGTGGAATAGAGACATATAACTTTGTGAGGGATATTATGGGGAGGTATGAGACGTATAAGAAGAAGATAAAGAAATAGTGATTAGGGGTTAGTGATAACCCCTAATCACTAAAATAAGTTCAGCTTATTCTTCTGCGCTTCCTCCAACGAAACAGTCTTCGGTGCTTGCGTAACGCTCTTTTCACGCAACCGTTGATATTCTGAACTTAATTTTTCTTTTAATTCTTCTTTGGCTTTCGGATTCATCAAGCGGGCGGCTACTGTTGCATTCTGCGAAGCATCTTTCAGATGAACTACAGGAGCATGATAGACAGGAGCTATTTTCAATGCTGTATGCAGTTGAGAGGTAGTAGCGCCACCTATCAATAAAGGAATATCGGCACCTACCTTTTCCAGTTCCATAGCCACGTGTACCATTTCTTCCAATGATGGGGTTATCAAACCACTGAGTCCAATCATATCCACCTTTTCTTCCAAGGCACGCTGAACAATCGTTTCGGCAGGTACCATCACACCAAGGTCTATAATCTCATAACCATTGCAGGCCATGACCACAGAAACGATATTCTTGCCTATATCATGTACATCACCTTTCACCGTAGCAAGCAGGACTTTTCCGGCGGAAGTGGAGCCTTCTTGTTTTTCCGCTTCAATTACAGGCTGAAGAATGGCAACGGCTTTCTTCATGGTACGGGCTGTTTTCACCACCTGAGGCAAAAACATCTTTCCGGCGCCAAAGAGCTCACCTACATAGTTCATACCTGACATTAAAGGACCTTCGATGATATCCACAGCTTTCGGGTAAAGTTTCAGGGCTTCTGCCAAGTCTTCCTCCAGATAGTCACCAATTCCTTTTGTCAAAGCATGTTTCAAACGTTCTTCCACACTTGTTCCATTACGCCATGAAAGAGGGGCAACTTGTTTATCAGTGGCATTACCTTTCTGTTGTTCGGCAGCAGCTTTCAGTTGTTCAGCAGTTTCTATCAGGCGTTCGGCAGCATCGGGACGACGGTTTAAAACCACATCCTCTATACGTTCCAGTATATCGGCAGGGATATCGGTATAAAGTACAGCCGTAGCCGGATTTACGATTCCCATATCCATTCCTTCACGGATAGCATGATAAAGGAACACTGCATGCATGGCTTCACGGATATAATTGTTGCCGCGGAAAGAGAATGAAAGATTGCTAACGCCACCACTGACATGCGCACCCGGCAGATTCTTACGTATCCAACCGGTAGCCCGGATGAAGTCTACAGCATAATTATTATGTTCGTCCATACCCGTAGCTACGGCAAGGACGTTAGGGTCAAAGATAATATCATGAGGATTAAAGCCCACTTTCTCAACCAAAAGCTGATAAGCGCGGGCACACACTTCAATCTTACGTTCGTATGTATCCGCCTGTCCTTTTTCATCAAAAGCCATTACTACGGTAGCGGCACCATATTGCCTGATCGTGCGGGCATGTTCCAGAAACTTTTCTTCTCCCTCTTTCAGAGAGATTGAATTCACGATGGACTTTCCTTGCAGGCATTTCAATCCGGCAACGATTACATCCCATTTAGAGGAGTCAATCATCACAGGAACACGGGCAATCTCAGGCTCAGAAGCAATCAGATTGAGGAAAGTAGTCATTTCAGCCTGTGCATCCAGCAGACCATCGTCCATATTTACATCCACCACCTGCGCCCCGTCTTCTACTTGCTGACGGGCAATGCTGAGGGCTTCATCGTATTTCTTTTCATTAACCAGACGCAGGAACTTGCGGGAACCGGCCACATTACAGCGTTCTCCCACATTGATAAAGTTCTTTTCAGGAGTCACTTCCAACAATTCCAGGCCGGAAAGCCAAAGACTTTCGGGTTTCGGAGCAGGAACATGGGGAGCAGCACCGGCTATCAGGGCGGGATATTCGGCAATGTATGCATCGGTCGTACCACAGCAACCGCCAATGATGTTTATCAGACCTTCCTGAATATACTCTTTCACTTCATGCGCCATATCGGCAGGCGTCTGGTCATATTGTCCCAGGCTGTTGGGCAATCCCGCATTGGGGTATGCACTGATATAATAAGGAGCACGGGCAGCAAGCTGTTCCAGGAAAGGTTTCAACTGGCGGGCGCCAAAGGAACAGTTCAAGCCTACCGAAAAGATATTGGCATGCTGAACTGAGGCAAGAAAAGCCTCCAAAGTCTGTCCCGACAGAGTACGTCCGCCTGTATCGGATACGGTAACGGACAGCATAACAGGAACTTGAACGCCTGTAGCCTCCATCGCCTTTTCCGCAGCAAAGATAGCTGCTTTGGCATTCAATGTATCGAATATGGTTTCTATCAGCAGAGCGTCTACTCCACCTTCCAGCAAGGCTTCCATCTGTTCCCGATAGGCATCGGCAAGTTCATCGTAAGTCAGCGCACGCATGGCCGGATTATTCACATCGGGACTCATGGAGCAAGTCTTATTGGTAGGCCCGATAGAACCGGCTACAAAACGTGGTTTATCAGGTGTAGAAAATTCATCAGCTACTTCACGTGCCAGTTTAACGGCAGCCAGATTCATCTCACGTACATATTCCTGCACATGATAATCGGCCATACTGACACTGGTAGAACTAAACGTATTGGTTTCAATGATATCGGCACCTGCCATGAGATATTTACGATGTATATCCTGTATCACATCAGGGCGCGTCAGACAAAGCAGATCATTGTTTCCTTTCATCTGCCCGGGGATGTCAGCAAAGCGCTCCCCCCTGAAGTCTTCCTCCGTTAAGTTGTACCGTTGTATCATGGTGCCCATAGCACCGTCTAAAATAAGGATGCGCTCACGCACCAACTTTTCAATAGAAACCATTTGTATTCAATGATAGAATGATATTATCTCTTAAACATCCGCGCCATATCGCGTTTATCATCTTTCTCTTTCAACGCTTCGCGCTTGTCGTATTGCTTTTTACCTTTGGCAAGAGCCACTACCACTTTGGCAAGCCCTTTTTCATTAATAAACATACGAATGGGAATCATTGTAAAACCGGGGTCTTTTGCTCCACGCGCCAGTTTATCAAGTTCTTTTTTAGTAAGTAAGAGTTTGCGCTCCCTGCGTGCCGAATGGTTATTATACGAACCGTAGAAGTATTCGGAAATATGCATATTCTTCACCCACAACTCGCCATTGGCAAAGTAACAGAAGGTATCCACAAGGCTTGCCTTACCCATGCGGATCGATTTAATTTCCGTACCCGTGAGCACAATGCCCGCGGTATAAGTGTCTACCAATTCATAATCGAATGTAGCGCGCTTATTTTTTATATTAACAGGAGCTTGTTTCATGATTTCAAACGTTAATTAAGCACCATCGTCAGCTTGTTGAATATAAACTGAATGAGCATAGGACAGGCAATCAGTAGGATGGAAGAAATGATTGTAAACCGTAACCGGTCTTTTTCTTCTACTTTCATCAACGTGGAAGCCCCCTCCCACACCACATACACAATATAGAACTGCAACAGCAATCCGATGATATTAAAGTCCGGCAATATGCCGATAATAATCTGGAGCAAGAAAAGAACAACCAGCGCATAGCCCGCAAACTGTTGCGTCAATGGCATGTCACTGTCCATCATAAACATTTTAACGCGCATCCCATTTATGAGATACGCTGCCAGAAAATATCCTCCAAAGAGGGATACTGCCACCGCGCAACATTGCGTCATGGCATATTGAAAACTCTCGGGACCGCCCCATCCCTTCGCCAGCAAAGAACCGATGAAGGCGGACAATCCACATAAACCAATCATAGGATAGACAAAAGCAGTAAATACTTTTCGCCTATCCTCTTCCAAACGAATTTCCTCCCAAGCCTTGGCCGGAGAGGAAATCAGTAACATTGCTATATGGAATAATGCTTTATAATCCAATATTATTATTAGTTTGTTTTATATTCTACAGTAACTTCTGTATACTTTTCAGGTATCTTAGAATCTGTTTCACTATTCTTTGATTTTATGATCACATTCTTCGGTTCTTTTCCTGTAACCCCTGCAAAATGAGCTATAGCTTCCTCAATATTATATCCATCCTGAGTATATGTTCCAACATCTGTTTTTTCATCTGTACCTCTATCATGACGTAAATATAATACCAAATCCGTAGCACTATTTTCTGTATCTGACGTTACATAAACCAAATTAAACTTATGCTGTGCTAACTTTTCAGAACTGTTTTCCATTCTCCATGCAATAGGTAAAACCAATGTTTTTTTATCATAAAAAGCAGGTTTCAGTTCTTGATAAGTATATCCAGTATTTACGGTCGGAGTTAATGATACAATCGGTGCATTTTCCGTTACGCTTTCCTCCATCTCTACCTGAGTTTCAGTAGTAATAAGGTCCGGACCATCACATGCAGCAGCTGATACTAATACAATATCATAACTTTGTGGAGTTGTAGAAGTACTTGTTTTAGCAGTTCCGGTCTCTTCTTTTACAAATTTATAATAAATAACAGCCAGCTTCGTTTCAGACATTTTAAATCCATAGTTAGTCTCCATTGCAAGAACAGATGCACTAGTAGGATGTAATTTATTTCCTGCAGGATCCTCAAAATAAGAGCCCATGTAACTATTGACCACATAAAACATTCCCGCACCATCATAAGGAGATTCTGATTCATCAGAATTCATGCAAGAAGTAAAAGAAACACCCATTATTAAGGTCAGGGCAACCATCCAGAGTTTAAACTTAGCCATTTTCATTGTTCTATAAATATTAGAGTTTGCAAATTTAGATAAAAGAATCGAGTAACACCGCACTCTCTCCATTTTTTCATTGTTTTTAAGAGTAAATGAAATATTAATCTAAATACTGCATATCCTACCATCCATTTAACATCAATTCACAAACAACAGGATACAGATAGAGAGACAAAAGTGTAATTACTAAAGCAATTGCCTGTAGTGAACATCTTCTCAACAGTAGAGAAAGAGACAAAAGTACGGCTTGAAGAATCTGAAGCCACTGGAATAAAACAATATCAAAAAATCATTGTCTAAGCATCACTCAAACTATTAGATCTATCCCCATGCTTTACAACATCTTTTCTGCAAAACTCATCTGCTAAATAATAATTTTCAGTAACTTTGTTTCCGATGACTCATAGTGGCATCTGTTAAGAGGTTTACTTTTTATATCAAACTCATACTAAGATTATGGCTCATTCTAAATCTTACATTATCCCCCAAAAAGAAACTGTTACACCGGAAATGAAAGAAGACAGAAGTCATTCTTTGCATTCGATGCGATATATCTTCTTCTTTGTATTGTTGTTCCTCACGATCTCTTCCAAAGCAGTAAATATAGATTCTTTATCAATGCATTATATCCCATTAAGCACAACAACAATTTATATTGCAAAAGACAAAATGAATTCACAAGACAAGTATAAACAAACCAGATATTGGAAAAAGCATAAAAGATTAAAAGCCTGCGGATGGACAACACTCGGCATAGGTGTTCCCACGATGGTTGTAGGATTTGTTGGTGCCGTCGTTTCCGGTTATGAGTCCGGTGGAGATGGGGAAGGTTTCGGTATCATTCTCGGTGCAGGAGCCGGACTGACCGTAAGCAGTATTCCTCTTTTTGTATTTGCCGTCAAAAATAGACAGAAAGCTATTGCAACTGCACTCGGAACAGAACTCGACCCACAATTATGGAGAAAACACAGACAGTTCAGAATTGGTGCATGCACAGCATTGGGCATAGGGCTTGCCGGAATGGCTACAGGTCTGATGGGCGGAGCTTTCGACGATCCTCTCTACAAAAACACCCGGCCATGGAAAGCTGTATTTTATACCGGTGCAAGTGCAACAGCTACCAGTATTCCGCTTTTCGTTTTTGCAAATATCAATAAAAAACGAGCTAAGCAAGCAATAGAATTCTCGCTTAGCAGCTCAAACATCCAGATGACCTTACCCAACGGAATGATTCAGGCACAACCCGCATTGGGCTTTTGCATTAATTTTTAGGAATAAAAAAATCGCCCTTATCAAACGATTTTAGCAAACAGTTCCAGATGTTCATCTACATAACTGGCTACCATAGCTGTGATACCTTCCTCGTTTTCCAAAAATTCTTCTTCCAGCTCATCGAAAGCTTCATATTGCTCGTACATAGCCATAAATTCATCATCTGTACGCTCCCGTTCCAGATCTTCACGATGGGCATCATAAATCTTTTTAGCTCTATATACCAGTTTACCGAAATCTTTTGCTCCCCACAGACGCATCACTTTAGCAAACGGATTAGCAAAAATATAACCACCATATCCATTCTGTATCAACTGGCAGAAGCCGCCATCCATTACTTCATCACGAAATATCTGGTAAGCAAGCAAAGTATGCTGCTCACCTGTCAGTAACGGCATGGATTCAGCGGTTAGTTCACCACCTATCACTTCTTTATATCTGTCGGTAAATACCTGAATAAAAGTATCCATCCCCTCGCCTGCTGCTTTGCGCAAGGCGGCATCAGTAATTTCTATCATAGTCTTCTTATTATGCCTTTTTCTAATTATTACGACAAAGATATGGAATTAAAAGATAAAGGTATAACAAGAAGACTAAAAACTATGAAAAGTGTTCCTACAATTTCCGCAGAATACCTTTATCACCTACCACAAAGTAAGTATCCTTATCAATCAATAATGCACGGCCACGTTTCTTCTTCTTATTTTCTTTATTGTCCACATTGACATCGATAACCTTGCCATCATAAAAAGTAGAAATATCCTTAAAGATGGTATGCCCTACGATAATGTGTTTGGCTTTATAGCGTTCCATCACCATTTGCAGGCTATCCTGTGCCATTGGATGATACTTGGCATCCGTACGCACAAGGCCACGATACCAGATGGGACCATCATTACCATACAGAAATGCGGTCAATGGAGAAAGAGCCCTGCGTTCTTTCTTATTCATGAAAAGGGCTTTGCTCATTTCTTCGTTCACGGTAGGAATACTTAAATTACGGTCATAGAAATTCTTGCCTAACCCGGCATGAACATAAAGGTCGCTGCCAATGGTCTGCATCGTATTACGAGTACCTAACCATTTACCCAATTCCGTATCGGACCCAAAAAGTTTAGGGTAATCCATATTCAATATCTGTGCCAGCACTTTATATTTATCTTTCGTATAACGCAAGTCATTGGCCAATACCAACGGCTCATGATTCCCTAACAGGAAAGAAACCGTTCCACCTGCTTTTGCGGCCTCATCTTCCAACTTATAAAACAGCCAGAATATTTGCGGTACATCTTTTCCACGATCGAAAATATCGCCGATAACCATCAGGTGATTATTACCAAAGCTCCAATTGTAGTTTTTATCAATAACCCCATTGCCCTGCAACAAGCTAATAACACAATCCAACCTGCCGTGCGGATCGGACATAACAAACACTTTCTCCGGTTGCCGATATTGCCAATCAGGACGTTTCACCGGATGCAATTTCACATCAAATGGAAACCGGCCCTTATGATCTACTACCTGCAGGGTAAAATCTTCGGGTAGTGCAACATAAGTCGTATCGGTAATCTTCCCTTTCTTATCGACACTGATGACACGCGTTTTACCATCAGGCTGATAAAGCACATACGGCCCGTCAGCCGATAACTCTTCTTTTTTCTCTTTGTCTTTCTTCTTACCGTCTGAACCAAAAGTTCCGGCGTTTAGGCCGGAACTGATGAACATTAGAGTAAATGCGATAAGAAAGTACTTCATGAAACTTGTCTTACTCGTCATATATCATTTATTTAAATTATCTTCCACCATATTCAGGATTCTGTTCCATATTAGGATTGGCATCCATTTCCTTCTTAGGAATAGGAAGTACAATCATATAGAAATTCCAGTCATACGTCATATACTTCGTGTCATGCTTGGTTTTACTCAGATTACTGTCCTTTACATCCTTACGTTCCACCGTCAATCCGTTTCTGATTACATCATACATACGGTGGCCTTCGGCAACCAGTTCTTTACGGCGTTCGTTCAGTACTCTCTCCAAGGTTATAGTCTGTCCTACCACTGTGTTGCCCGGATTAGCACGCTTCACAATCGGGTCGAGATACTTAACAGCAGCGTCATTATCATTCTCCTTAACAGCGGCTTCGGCTGCATTCAGATAAGCCTCGGAAAGACGAATTAACGGAATATTGGCATCTTCAATATTCTCTTCACGTTGCGGCTGATACTTATTTACATAAGCATAATATTTCTTATCGAAGCTCAGCAACTTAAGACGTATATCCTTCGGGTCTTCCTTCAGGAACTGATAGAAAGAACAAGTGATACACATATCATCGTAACCGTCATAAGAGTTGAGATAGCCCATACTTTCTTTACCCGGGCTGTCAGTAGTGAGATTTACGATTTCAAACAATACTTCACCCGGTTTGGAGGCTGAAGCATCTTCTCCCCAAGCGGTGGGGTAATCTTCATTGGTCCATAAAGCGTATTTATTCTTTTCTGCTCCTGTAATAGCATCGCTCGCCATTTTCAAAGCATTGGCATTTTCACCCTTGTAGAGATAAACACGACTGAGAAGTACCATTGCTCCCCATTTATTTATTTTGCCCTTATTGAATTTTTCACCCAATAAAGAGAGACTTTGGGTAAGATCATCGATTATCTTCGTATAGCATTGAGCCACAGTGTTGCGTGTCGGCTTGCTATCAATAGTGGACAGACCTTCTATAATAGGCACACCCAGTGATGCCCCGTCATCTTTCAAATACGGATAACCGAAGATACGGGTCAGATCGAACAATGCCAGACCACGAATGGCCAGTGCCTCTCCTTTCAAATCATCCCGATATGCCTTGTCTCCTTCATCAATCACCAGTTTATCAATGTTCATCAAAATCAGATTGCAATTCTGGATGATAGAATAAAGATAAGACCAATGACTGGAAGGGTTATCATCCTTGGTAAAGTTAAAACGGTAATAGTTGGCTACACGCTTAGTAGAGCTAACAGCCTGCATATCATCACCCGTCACATCTCCATAATATACCAGGCGTCCGGAGTAGGCATCCGAACTCTGCATCGTACTGTAAATGCCATTCAGAGTGAACTCAACATCCGACAATATCTTAATGCTGGTTTCAGTATCTACCGAAGTGGAAGGTTCCAAATCCAACCAACTGTTGCCGCAAGAAGTAGCGACGAACAACATGGAACTGATAAATAAATATTTTAATGGTTTCATAATATCTCGTTTTTATCGGGTTAGAAATTTACATTAATACCAAAAGTTACAGTCTTCAAAGGAGGAGTCCCCCAAATGGCAGTACCACCACTCACTGCTTCCGGATCGTAATAGTCGTATGCCGCCCATGTCCAGAGGTTATTGGCCGATGCATACAAACGTACATTCTCGATACCGATTTTCCGTGTCCAGTCCTTCGGAACGGTGAAACCGAATGTTAGCGTCTTCAAACGGATAAAATCAGTGCTGTGCAGACGGCGGGTAGTCGTTACTTTATTCATTGCTACAGAAGGTTTCTCGTAGAATAACTCATATTTTGTAACATCTCCCGGCTTCTTCCAACTATTTTTATAGTAGGACGGAATATTAGCTTCCAGGTCATTACCGCCATGTTCGGTTTTCTGTGCCCAGTTGTCATAAGAGTAACCACCAAACTGGTAAGAGAACATAAAGTTCAGATCGAACCATTTATAGCGCAACGTATTTGATAAACCACCGATAGCATTGGGCTCTGCATGTTTATCAAGCACAATGGCATGAGCTTTATTGATTTCTTCGGTGATGTCTTTAATGTAATTTCCATTTTCGTCCACATCGTTTGTATAGAACTGGGGAGCACCGGTTTCCGGATTGATACCTGCAAATTCAATCATATAGAAAGTACGGTATGATTTTCCTACTTTACGAATTTGAGAGCCGCTCTTGATTTCCGTCTGCATGCCATCCAGAGTTACAATTTTATTCTTGTTATGCGAAATATTGAATGTTGTATTCCATGAGAAATCCTTAGTCTGGATGTTGGTTGAGCTGATTTCCAGTTCCACACCTTTATTCTTTACTTCACCGATGTTCATCAGGTAACTGCTGAAACCGGTAGTCATAGAGATAGGACGGTCCATCAACAGATTCTTGGTGGTACGGGTGTAATACTCCAAAGTAACGTTAATACGGTTCCAAAGTGCGAAGTCCAAACCCAGATTCAGGTTATAGTTTGTCTCCCACTGCAAGTCGTCATTCCGGAGTTGCGATTGAATGATGCCCGGTTGTTCCAGATAACCGTTAGTCAGGCTGCTCAATCCCATATATCCGAAGTAATCGGAAGGAAGGGTACCATTCACACCATAAGACGCGCGTATCTTTAAATCAGTCAACCAATCCTTAGTTGGAGACATGAATTCGTCTTCAATAATACGCCAAGCACCGGATATTGACCAGAAACTACCCCAACGGTTATCTCTTTGGAAACGAGAACTGCCATCCGTACGGAAGCTACCACCCAAATAGTATTTATTCTTATAATCATAATTCAAACGAGTCAGGTAGGAAACCATACGTGTACGGGTATCATTACCACCAACCGATTCCGTCTTCATACCATTACTGATTTGATTTTTATCGTGAGTTGCAAAGTTAGTGGCATATCCTGACAGATAATCGCGGTATTGATCGTCTATTTCGTAACCTACCAGCGCATCAATGTGATGATCTCTGGCAATCGAAGTTTTATAGCTCACCTGATTGGCCCATACCATTTTGTTATATTCATAATACTTCTTACTCATACCACCGTTGATATCATCACCGTTGGAAGTACGCGGGTCACTCCAGTCTTTACCTTTCGTAATTACATAGTCATAGCTGAATGTAGACTTAAACTTCAGGTCCTTGATAAATTCATATTCACCATAGATGGTATTGAATGTACGGGTCACGTATTCGCGTTGATAATCGTAAGTTGCCGACAACAACGGGTTACGGTCACCAATACGAATCAAGTCACGATTCCAGCTACCGTCTTCATTGTATATAGGATCAGAAGGTACTACAGCATTGCGTGAAGTGTAGAAAGGGGAAGAATAAGAAGTCCCTTCACTATATACATCCTGGTTAACCGTAGCAAACAAGACATTGGCTCCCAATTTCAACTTGCTGGTAGCTTGAAAATCCACATTCAGGCGTCCGCTGATACGTTCCAGACCTGAGTTGATGGCAATACCGTCTTGCTTCAGATAAGAAAGTGAAGAGTAATATTTGAACCTATCCGTTCCTCCTGAAAGAGAAGCTTCATAAGACTGATGATTTCCTTTCTTAAACAGAACATCATCCCAATCCGTATATCCGCACCAGGGAACCGGAGCATAGTCATCAATTTCTCCATCGGCATAAGCCATTGCATCAGCTTCACTCTTACCCTTCTTTATCTGTCCGGCTACCAAACCGTCATAAATATACTGACGACGCTCTTCTCCCCCCATAATCGGACGATAATCCATAGCAAAATCAGAACTACCCCAATCGGCCTTCAATGAAATGGAAGGCTTTCCTGCTTTACCTTTCTTCGTTGTGATCAGTACGACGCCATTTGCAGCACGCGAACCGTAAAGTGAAGCGGCGGCAGCATCTTTTATCACCGTAACACTTTCAATATCGGAGCTATTAATGGTAGACATAATATCAAGGCCGGCATCCGAACTCATTGTATTGATGGTACCTGAGCGCATTGGCACTCCATCTATTACATAAAGAGGTGAGTTACTGGCATTAAAAGAACCCATACCACGGATTCTCAAAGAAGAAGACGCCCCCGGCTGACCGGAAGAAGAAGTGAACTGTACGCCCGGAGCATTACCTTGAAGCAGGTCTTTAAAAGAAATTGCCGGAACATCTTTCAAAGTCTCTCCTTTTACACTGGCAGCAGAACCGGCATAAGCAGATTTCTTGAAGGTACCATAACCTGTAATGACAACCTCATCCATCAGGTTATTATCCGGTGCCATCTCCACTTTAATCGTCTTTGCAGAAGTAACCTTGATTTCCTGGCGGGTATAACCAATATAAGAAACCATCAAAGTGACAGGAAGATGATCTACATCAAGGGTAAAATGACCGTCTAAATCAGTAGTGCAACCGTTAGTAGTGCCTTTCACTATTACATTGGCACCAATAATGGCTTCACCAGTTTCGTCTACAACAGTACCATTCAGCTTTGTCTTTTGCTGTGGCGTTGCTGCTTCTTCAACCTTAGAAGCAGGCTTAATGGCAATGACACCGTCATGAACCGTATAAGTCAGTCCACTACCTTTCAGGCATTTATCCAGTACATTAGCAATCTTTTCATGGTTCACAATCAACTTTTCTACTTTTACATTTTTCACCTCTTCAGTGCTATACACAAAGGTGAAATCTGTTTGTCTCTGAACTTCCCACAGCACTTCGCTAAGAGTGGCATTCTTAAAGGTTGCTGTGACAGTGGTTTGCGCAAACACTGCATTGGCAGCCTGCATAAAACCGGTAACTGTGAAACAGAAAAATAGTAACGTTATCCATAAACGTCTACTGCTTCTTTCAGCTTGATTCTTGTGTCCTTTCTTGTTCATAGTAATCATTTTTGGGTTAATTATGGAATGTTATTGTATTACCTTCAATTTTCACATACACTTCTTCCGTCTTTTCCAGTAACTTGACGAAAGGAGTTATTTCTTCATAACGATTCAGGTTACAACCGAAACGTATATTCTTGAGCTTTTCATTTTCGTAAACCACATTCATGTCATACCAACGGGACAGTGTTTTCATGATATCTTCCAGACGTTGGTCTTTGAAGTTAATCTTACCCTTTACCCATGAAGTATAGAATGAGGTATCTACCGTTCGTACCTGTATGGAATTACTTCCCAAAGCAATGGTGGCTTGTTGAGATGGTTTCAATATAAGGCTTTCACCCTTTTCGGCACTGACCTTCACAGAACCGTTTACCAAGGTGGTCTGATACTCCTCATTGGGGTAAGCAGAAATATTGAAAGCCGTACCCAACACTTCAACCTGCATGCCATTGGCGTTAACAATAAAAGGCTGCCCGTTTTTACTCACCTCAAAATAAGCTTCACCTTGCAGTTCGACTTCTCTTTTCCCCGTAGTAAATGCTACCGGAAAACGGAGACTGCTCATTGAATTTAAATGCACCTTTGTTCCGTCACTCAACACCAATGCATACTCACCGCCACGTGGAATCTCCACTTTATTATATATAGGTTTTGGGCGGGCAGGTGTGCTCTGTGCCAACTGATAATTCAGGGTGGTCGAATCTATCTGAATATTCGTTCCCTCTATTGTTTGTAAAGCATCTGCTGTTTCTTTATTCAGATTAATAGTCTCCCCATTATCCAAAGTCAATATTGCTTTGGCCGCTCCCGGCAATATGGGTTGGGCCATCAGCACAGACTTGTTAGAAGAATAGTCGTGAGTAGTGTATTTTAGTGAGATGCCAACAAAAAAGACTGGTATTAAAACAGCAGCGGCATAACTGAGGATTTTTATCATCCGCTCCCGGTTATTACTCTTTCGGATACGCTTTTGCACCTCCATCCAGCCGCTTGCAGCGTTGAATGAAGTACCATTTTCTATATGCTTTTTCAGATTCTCTTTACTGCAAATTTTCTGAAAGAGTGCTTCGTGGGCGAAATCCGCTTTTCGCCATTTCTCCAGTTGAGCGCTTTCTTCAGGAGTGATTTCACCCGATAAGTGTCTGGCAATAATATTAGATATATGAAAATCCTGTTTTATCATAAATTGAACTTTTTTCGTTGTCTTTTATAATAAAACAGGTATAATTAAAATCATGGTGAATCAAAAAGTACTTTTTTTAAAAGAAAAATCAAAATAACAGTTGAATTATGTAATTTTTAGGTTTATATCAGTCGTTTATTCCTTCTTTATCAAGAATTAAGCTATTTTTGCTGCTCAATTTTAATACATCCATTTTATGCCAATATTCTTCATTATCCTCATCACCGTATATCTTGGCGGAAACACCTATGTATTTTATAGAGGTGTACAAGCGTTATCCGGTCTTCCTGTCGGAATCAAAATTCCATTGGTTCTTTTGTTCTGGCTCGCAGCTCTATCCATCGTGGGGACGATGCTGACCCGCAACATGAAAATGCCGGTTTTCTTATCTCATACAATGTATGAAATAGGAACCGGCTGGCTGATATTTACCTTATACATGGTCTTATTTCTACTTGCATTCGATTTGTTGAAACTATGCCGTGTCCCTTTCAACTACGGCTTCGTCCTCTCGTTGCTATTTACAGTCATCCTATTAGGATATGGATACTATAATTACCGCCATCCTAAAACAAATATAGTCAATATCGCTCTCAACAAACCTCTGAGCAGTGACCGGCAACCTATTAAAATAGTTGCTGTGAGTGACCTGCATCTGGGCAATGGAACCGGTAAAACGGCTTTAAAGCGATATGTGAAGATGATTAACGAGCAAAATCCGGATTTGATTCTTATCGGAGGTGACTTGATTGACAACAGCGTAGTGCCTCTTTACGCTGAAAACATGATGGAGGAACTATCTGAATTGAAAGCACCGTTAGGCATTTACATGGTTCCCGGTAATCACGAATATATCAGTGGCATGAACGCCAGCGCTCGATTTATACAAGACACTCCTATACAGTTATTACGTGATTCAATAGTCACACTTCCTGGTGGTATACAACTGATAGGACGCGACGACCGATCGAATACTGCCCGCCGTTCATTGCAAAAGCTAATGGCAAATGTAGATAAAAACAAGCCTATTATCCTATTAGACCATCAGCCTTATAAACTGACTGAAAGTGAAGCAGCCGGTGTCGACCTACAATTCAGCGGACATACCCATCGCGGCCAAGTATGGCCTATGAGCTTGGTAACAGACCACATCTACGAACAAAGTCATGGCTATCGCCAGTGGGGAAACAGCCATATATATGTTTCCAGTGGATTATCTCTTTGGGGACCTCCTTTCAGGATAGGAACGGAAAGTGAAATGGTCGTGCTGCAATTATCCACAAAAGAATAAGAGATATAGCACTATCTCGGAAAGAAGATAATTTGTTCTATTTTTCCTGTCCCTCATGATCAAAACCGTATCAAGTCCATGTTTGCTCCGTATCTATACAGATGGACTTGGTATGGAGTTGGTATGGACCAGACAGGGAGAGGGTATGGAGGTGATAAGAAATTGATCTAAAATTCTGTTTTTCTCTAATGCTACAGAGAGAAATCAAAGTGACGAGTTACACGCTTATAAATAAAAGAGTATAAGAAAATAGTAATACTCTTTCAGATACACACGAAGTTTTTTGTATGCAATCTTTTTAAGAGTATGTACAGTTTCAACAGATACATTCAATTGCTCGGCTATTTCACCATTCTTTTTTCCTTCCATAGCCAATTGCATAATAGCCCGCATCTGATCGGGAAGTTTATCAATGGCTTCTGCCAGAATCCGGTAAGTCTCTTCTTCTACTACTGCATCATGGAAAAAAGAATCCTTTTTCTTTTCAATAACTTTTTGAGCATATTCAAATACTACCTTAGAATGCTCCAATTCATTCAACGCCTTATTGCGCACGGCTGTATAAAGGAAAGCTTTGACTTGATGCAAATAGAAAAAATCGTCTCTGATTTGCCACAATTTAGCAAAGGAATCCTGTACGATGTCTGCAGAAGCTTCTTCATTTTCAGTATATTGGTTTGCAAACAAACAAAGTGCCACATAATATTTATCAAAAACATTATGGAACTCCCTTTCATTAAGCTTAATACTAATGAGTGTATGAGAAGTTTCTGTAACCACCAGCGTTCTTTTTTCTCTATTCTAACGCGAAAATAGAAAAAAAATATTAAAAAATGACACAGTAAGACCTAAACTTCCACATAGAAAAAGAATTTGTCGACATCGGTCACTCAGGAAACCCATACTTTTGTCCCATCAGAATATTAATCTTAAGACCATGAAGAAAAACTACACGCTTCTATTTATCATGCTTTTATGTGCCGTTTTTGTACAAGCTCAGACCACCCCAGCCTTCCCCGGCGCCGAAGGTTTTGCACGCTACACCGTAACCGGTGGACGTGGAGGAATCGTATATCATGTCACCAATCTTAATGACAGCGGCGAAGGATCACTGCGTGCAGGAATTGATATGAAAGTTCCCCGTACCATTGTTTTTGATGTGTCGGGCATTATCGAACTGGAAAGCAGGCTGGTTATAAAAAACGGGGATCTTACGATTGCCGGACAAACGGCTCCGGGAGATGGGATTTGTATCAAGAACTACACCCTGCACATTACAGGATATAAGGAAGAAGAAAAAAAGGATCAATGTGCCACAAATATAATCATCCGCTTCATTCGCTGCCGTATGGGAGATGAACAAAAAGCGGAAGACGATGCCATGTGGGGACGTTATACCTCGGATATCATCATAGATCATTGCAGTATGAGCTGGAGCACGGACGAATGTGCTTCTTTTTATAGTAATAAGAACTTCACTATGCAGTGGTGTATATTGAGTGAAAGCCTAACCAAATCGGTACACGTCAAAGGAAACCACGGATATGGAGCGATTTGGGGAGGTGAGGGAGCAAGTTTCCACCATAATCTGCTGGCTCATCACAGTAGCCGCACTCCTCGTCTGGATGGCAGCCGCTCCGTAGGAAGATGGGAAGAGGAGCTTACCGATCTGCGCAACAATGTATTCTATAACTGGGGCCCCACCAACGGAGGATATGCCGGAGAAGGCGGACGATATAACTTTGTGAACAATTATTATAAACCGGGTCCCTCTACTGCCACAAAGAAAAGTATCGTCAACCGTATCTTTCAGCCCAATGCCGATGATGGCACACAAAGTAATCCTGCAGGTATATGGGGAAGCTTTTATGTGAATGGTAACTACTTTGACGATACTTGCTCCAAGTTGAGTAATGACATGAAAAAACTGATGAGTGAAACCAATGCAGATAACTGGGAGGGCATTCATCCGCATCTGGGCAACGGTGAACTGCCGGGAGGAAGTAAAGACGGCATTAAAAGTAAGACAGAATTTGAAGTTGCATCCGTTAGTACGCATGCTGCAGCACAGGCTTATGAAAAAGTGCTGGCACAAGTGGGCGCCAGCCTGAAGCGTGACGCTGTCGATGAACGGATCATCTCTGAAGTTAAGAATGGGAATTACACTTATGAAGGTAGCAACGGCAGTAGTAACGGACTGATTGACTCACAAGCCGATGTGGAAGGATGGCCTCTGTACAATAATGAAGAAAAGCCTGCTGATTCCAATGGGGACGGTATTCCTGACACTTGGGCTACCCAGTATCTTCCCGTCGGTAAAACTTATAAGGACATAGAACCATCTACCGGTTACTCTTACCTGGAACTTTACATCAATAGCCTTGTTGATGATTTGATGAAAGTCTGCTACGAAAACAGCAGTAATTCCCCAAGCATCCACGATTTCGGTTTATATGGCACTACCACAGGGATTTCTTCTCCTTCTGCCCAAGAAACAGATGCGGTAAAATGTTTCCGGCAGAATAAGCAAATTGTCCTTAAGGGACTTTGTGCAGGGGCACGCATCGAAATTTATGACTTATCGGGAAGAATCATGGCTTCCCATCAAAGCTCTGACGAACAGGCTATATACCCCCTCACCCAGCCTGCCATTATCAGCGTCCTATCGGGAGGGAAAAAATACAGTTTCAAAAGTCCTCGTTAATTTTATTGTAATATGGAGATTGCAATACACAGAACCACTGTCTCTTATTATTTATTTTTATAAAAAAAGTCAGATAACTCGATTTGCATAAATAAAGAAAAGGAGTAACTTTGCGAGCGATTTTAGAAAGTGGATTACGTTTTTTAATTTATATAACTTAAAAAAAGAGCTAATTATGACTTATTCACACGAAGTGGAACACATGTGTGTTGTAAAGAAGGGTCCTAACCACGGACCGGCTCCCATACCCGAAGAAGGCAAATGGGTAAAATCAAAAGAAATAGTTGATATTTCAGGTTTAACACATGGTGTAGGTTGGTGTGCTCCTCAACAAGGTGCTTGTAAACTGACTTTGAACGTAAAAGAAGGTATCATTCAGGAAGCATTGGTTGAAACAATCGGCTGCTCCGGTATGACTCACTCAGCTGCTATGGCTGCCGAAATCCTTCCGGGCAAGACAGTACTCGAAGCATTGAATACTGACCTTGTTTGCGACGCTATCAATACAGCAATGCGCGAACTTTTCCTGCAAATCGTTTACGGACGTACTCAGTCTGCTTTCTCTGAAGGCGGTTTGATTATCGGTGCAGGTTTGGAAGACTTGGGTAAAGGTCTGCGTAGCCAGGTAGGTACACTGTACGGTACTTTGGCAAAAGGTCCTCGTTACCTGGAAATGGCCGAAGGTTACATCAAGAATATCTTCTTGGATAAGAATGACGAGATCTGCGGATACGAATTCGTTCACATGGGTAAATTCATGGATGAAATCAAGAAGGGTACAGATGCTAACGAAGCATTGAAGAAAGTTACCGGTACTTACGGTCGCGTAACACCTGAGCAGGGAGCAGTTAAACATATTGATCCACGTCACGAATAATATAAGGAGGAAAGAAATTATGATTAGAGAAGTAAAATTTGAAAGTCAAGACCGTCGTATCAAAGGTATCATTGCTGCCTTGAACGCTAACGGCATCAAAGACATCGAGGAAGCTAACGCAATCTGCGACGCTGCCGGACTTGATCCTTATAAAACGTGTGAAGAAACTCAGCCTATCTGTTTCGAAAATGCAAAGTGGGCTTACGTAGTAGGTGCAGCTATCGCTATCAAGAAGGGCTGCAAGAATGCTGCTGACGCTGCCGAAGCTATCGGTATCGGTCTGCAAGCTTTCTGTATCCCGGGTTCTGTAGCCGACGACCGTAAGGTTGGTATCGGTCATGGTAACCTGGCAGCTATGTTGTTGCGCGAAGAGACTAAGTGTTTTGCTTTCTTGGCAGGCCACGAGTCATTTGCTGCTGCAGAAGGTGCTATCAAAATTGCTGCTAAAGCTGACAAAGTACGTAAAGAACCTCTGCGTTGTATCCTGAACGGTTTGGGTAAGGATGCTGCACAGATCATCTCTCGTATCAATGGCTTTACTTATGTACAAACTCAATTCGACTACTACACTTCTGAACTGAAAGTTGTTCGCGAAATCGCTTACTCTGAAGGTGACCGTGCAAAAGTAAAATGTTATGGTTGCGACGATGTTCGTGAAGGTGTAGCTGTTATGTGGAAAGAAGGCGTAGACGTTTCTATCACTGGTAACTCTACTAACCCGACTCGTTTCCAACACCCGGTTGCAGGTACTTACAAGAAAGAGCGTATGCTTGCTGGTAAGCCTTATTTCTCAGTTGCTTCCGGTGGTGGTACAGGTCGTACTCTTCACCCGGATAACATGGCAGCCGGTCCGGCTTCTTATGGCATGACAGACACTATGGGTCGTATGCACTCAGACGCTCAGTTCGCTGGTTCTTCATCTGTTCCTGCTCACGTAGAAATGATGGGATTCTTAGGAATTGGTAACAACCCGATGGTAGGTTGTACTGTGGCTTGTGCTGTAGACGTAGCTCAGGCTTTGAGCAAGTAATTTAAGTTACTCTATATAGATAAACTCCTGTAATCCTTGCGATTGCAGGAGTTTATTATTTTATGGTAACTGGATATAAATGATGGTTTGGGACACCTTATCTCTCTTATCATTTAGGGTTACTAAATAATAGATAAGCAAGGTTGTAACAGAGTAAAATCCTCACGGTATCCCTTAAATGTCCCAACTAAATCATTATGATTTAAAGGATAATGATTATCTTTGTCTTAAACTCATAATCATAAGATTTATGGAATATATTAATGAATTTCACAAGCAATGGATAGAGCGTACTCGTCAATCAATAACCTCTTGGAGCAAGCAGCCTGCATCGCCAGAAGAAGTAAGGAAGCAACAGGAGAAATTGAACCAACAGAGAGCTATAAGAGAGGGCAAATCAAAGAATTGATTAAGTTTGCTAATAACAAGAACTTATGGATTGACTTATCCCACTTCAACATTACCTATATGGACAAAGGTGGTGAAAATGAAGTGTTTCATGATGGTAAGGCCTCTGTATTCAAACTTAATAACTTTGAATATGCAGGTGACGACTTAGAAAATTTCTTTAGATGGGGATTTATACTTCATTGATACACAAATAAGGCTACGGTCTGATTATTAAAGCACTGCATCTCTCACAGAAATACGATACAGTCACTTGCATTGATGACATAAAACCTGACAACAATAAAATCATTCAATATTATACGATTTACGGAATCCCTTTGAAAGCGCCTATTCACGGAATAAACATTGTAAAAATGAGTGATGGAACAGCCAAAAAAGTCTTTATTAAGTAATAAGTGAAATATTCAAGATTCTACAGTCTAATGAGCATCGTTGCAGAGCATTTTTAGTAATCTTCTTTTCGCATTAAAGCAAGCTAAAAGAGCAATACAGTATCTGTTTTATGAGTTCAGACAAATTGACATTAAATCTAAATACCATAGTTAAAGCCAAACTTTCCAAAGAGAATTTGCAATCCTCTTTGGAAAATAGAGCATATACAAGGGAAAATTATATTCATATTGAAATTGTAAAATCTGACTATAAAATAAGCAATTTCGAGCAATTAATTGACTATTTTATTGTATATCTAATTATTATACAATATATTTGCAATTGTTTATTATGATCATTTTCTACGAACGTCAACCGAGCACTGACTTCTCTTGCATTTGTAAAGATCACACATAGACCTGAAAAAGGAACGCGAAACTATCTATAAACACTAAATAATATGTGGAAAAAATTATTAAGAACTACTTTAATCGCTGCTCTCGTATTAAGCAGCTGTACGGACAATGATGTTTATAAGGGCCCTAAGGAGGATGAAAAAGAATTCAACAATTTTCCCTTCTCTACTGTACAGAAAGACGTAAACTTAAATGTAAATTACGTAAATGGTACTGTACAATCAAATGTATATTTTGAAGTATATGATGAAATGCCTGTTACTGAAAGCGAATACGGTACTTACATCAAACGTCAGGATGTAGATTATCTATTTGCAGCCTACACCGAAGAAGATGGCACTTATAAAGGAAAGATAGAATTACCTTCTTATTTAACAAAGGTATATATCTATTCTCCTGCCTTCTTTGCACAAACCCTGATGGAAGCAAATATTGTAAATGGCAATATTGAAGTTACGGATAATGCCGCCACTGAAACGCGTACAATCACCCCAACCAAGGAATCACATGATAGTTACCTGGTAAGTAATAAAAATGGAAATGAAGTGTGGAAAGCTTGGTTAGGCGATTACGACTTGTATAAAAACGGGGATATTAATTATAAGTATAATGGTATATTGGCAGCAACCAAGAAAGATGGTTTATATGCTGCACACACCCGTATTATAAACACACAACAAACTTGCCCGCAAGAATATCGTGGTTACTCGGATATGTATGTTAACAAAGATGCTGAAGTAGTAGTTACATTCCTGGGACAAAATACCTGTTGGACATGTTCATTGGGATATTACTACTATAAAGAGGGAGAGCAACCCGCAGACCTAAATGAGGCTCATGTAATCATGTTATTCCCGAATACTCAGGATGGCAATTGGTCCAACAATCTCAATTTAGCAAAAAAGAGTGCAGGCATTGATCCACTGACCGCCGTACAACTAATGTATTATCCCAATATCGCAAGCGGAAGTAAAGAAGGAGCAACAACGGCATTCCCCAAGGGTTATAGGATAGGTTTTGTATTAGCCACCAACGGCTGGAATAATCATGTTGGCGGTTTCACTGGATACAAAAAATACCGTGCTGCCACTTCAAGTGGTTTAAGTTTAAACGACAAAGGCGAAAACTTTAATGGACCACGCACTGCCGTTTATAGATATGGTGACTGGATATTGACTTCTTTTGAGGATTATATGACTGATGAAAACTTTAGCGATGTAGTTATTACTTTGAAATCTAATCCAGTAGATGCTATCACTGATATACCCGTGACAAATCCTGATGATGATAAAACAAGCATTGATTTTCTTAAAGGTATATACGCATTCGAGGATCTTTGGCCCAATCAGGGAGATTATGACATGAATGATGTAGTTGTGCGATATAACTATGGCAACACCTTCAATGAAAAGAATCAAATATATTCCGAATCATTCACATTCAAAACATTCCAGAATGTAGCTACCAATAAAAATGGTTTAGCATTCAGACTACTTACTAAAGGAAATATTAAGTCTACCACTTATTCTATTCGTAAAGAAGGTGAGAAAGACTTTACTGAAACTACATTTGCTTACGAACCTCAGGAAAACATATACCTCCTGACTGAAAATGTAAAAGACGATATGGGAGCAGAATATAAAGTAACCGTTAATTATAGTGACCCCATTTCAACGCAATCAGAAGCTCAGGCATTCATTTTTAAGAACGAAGCGGACGGTTTGCGATGGGAAATGCATATTCCCTTGGAAGTACCGACATCTAAAATGAACAGAGGCTATTTCAATCAGGGAGATGACGCTTCTCAAATATCTCAGAGCATCTACTATGTACGTAAAGGTAATTACCCATTTGCATTCTTCCTGAGCCGAGCTACAGAAAGTGATTTAAGCAAATTGCTGGATAGCGCTAACGAAAGAAAAGCTATTAATCTATTATATAGCGGCTATGATGAATGGGTAACCAGTAATGGAGAAAAGAACAAAGATTGGTATAAAAAATAAGTACTTCTAAAGAAATACTCAGAGACCGAAGATAGGAACTAAGAAGCAAGTGAATGTATAAAGAGAGTATCCAACTCATAAACGGATACTCTCTTTTTATTTACAAAAAATTTATTCATTGAACCAGTCAATCTTCTTAGAGAAATACATCACCATTGCCAGTATCACAAACAATCCGAGACTACCGGCCAGCAAAGCAAAGGTTTCTAACTGGATAAGGATGAAAACATAAATGTAAAGAACACTTAGCAAACCTACCATAATGAACGCCGTTTTTTTTCTTTTGATAATCCCCAGCATGTATCCACCCACCAAAGTAATAGTAAGCACCGATGCCACCAAGTAAGCCATATTGAAACCAATATGCTCGGACATGGATAATAACAGACTATAGAATAGACAAAGAGCTAATCCCACCAACAAATATTGCAAGGCATGAATACGGGTTTTCTCCATTATCTCTGTGAAGAATATTACTGTAAAAGTAAGTAGAATAATCAGAATAGCATATTTAGTAGAGCGCATAGACTGCTGATACTGTTCTACCGGCATTTTCAGATTGACACCAAAATTAGAGTTTTGAATATCTTTAACGCTGGCATTCTGATAATTGACAAGTACTTGGGGATAATTCCGATTGAGATTCAACACCTGCCACTGTGCAGAAAAATCTTTCTCTGTAATCTCCCGTTTCTCAGGCAAATAATTGCCATCAAAACTTGGAGTATTCCAATTTGCTTTCAGGTTCACTTTGGTGGTTCTGCCCAATGGGGTAAAGTAGATAGACTGGGAACCTTTCAATTTAATTTTCATTTCATAAGGCAATTTCCTGTCTTCTTTCAGAGAGGAAAGGTCGACAATGGCATGAACACCCATACTTTCAATACCTCGTCCATCCACTCCC
This sequence comes from Bacteroides intestinalis, assembly GCF_003464595.1. Lineage (GTDB taxonomy): Bacteria > Bacteroidota > Bacteroidia > Bacteroidales > Bacteroidaceae > Bacteroides > Bacteroides intestinalis_A. The sequence goes on along the minus strand of NZ_QRZF01000006.1, from coordinate 41,801 downwards.
GGCTCAAACGTATAGACAGAATCATTCAGTGTAATACTGACCTGTTCACTGAGACCACGCATATCTGTTAGGTTCAAGCAAACAGCCGCTCTATTGTACTGAAGCACATTCATGTCGACATTACTCTTACGGAGTTCTTCCGAACTAAAGAATCCCTTGATCAGTAATTCGGACTGATAGACATTTACCTTATAAATTCCTCTCTGAAGAATTTCTGTACTCAACTGTCCATCTATTGACAATTCATCAGGAAGCAATGTTATACTCCCCATAGTAACCTTCTTTACTCCATTATCTTCCTGAGTAATGGGATATTGCAAGTTAATATAAGGGCCTGTAATAGTCTGTGCCAAACTCCACTTTTGACCAACTTCCTCAATAGCATCCGTCTGTATCTGCCCACGTTCCCTAATCATATCTTCGATCATAAACATCGGGATCAACAGCAATAAAATTAGAAAAGCGATAACTACCACTTTAATCGATTTGGAGAAACGGCGTAGACAGCCGCTTGCCTGTTTCTTTGTTTCATTCAGATTCTCTGTGAAATCTACATTGAAATCTTTGTTCAAATTGTCATTCAAATTGTCCATAATAGAATCGTATTAAGTAAGATATTTAGTATTGTCTGGTTTTGTGTGAAGCCAAACATCTACGTTGATTTCAGAAAATTCTCCAATGCTTCAATATGAGTTTTGAAAGCCTTCTTCCCCTCCTTAGTGGCTTGGAAAGATGTTTTCGGCTTCCTGCCCACAAAGCTCTTCTGGCAAACAATATAACCCAACTCTTCCAAAGCCCTCGTATGGCTTGCCAGGTTACCGTCCGTCAGTGAAAGTAATTCCTTCAAAGTATTGAAATCGGCATCTTCATTTACCATGAGAACTGCCATAATACCCAGACGAACTTTACTTTCAAATGCCTTATTTATATTTTGAAATGCTTCTATCATCTATTATTTTTTTCTTTCGTACTGTAAATAAAACAACATGCCATACAAAATATGGAATCCACCAAAACCAATTGTCCAAAACATCAAGCCATGCCCTTCAAAGAAACAGTCTGCAATACCCAGGCAAAGAAAAGCATATCCTAACCATGCCACATTGGAGTAAGTGAACTTAGACACATTGACCAACGAAAGTCCATAGAAAAGTAACATCACAGAAGATACCAATCCGTAATGTTCATGTAGCAACAAGGCTATACAGAACAACCCTCCCGTTAACAACGGCAATGAAAAATTCCATGCAATACGATAAGTTAGTTTACTGAATAGCTTTTGTTGCATCTTCTTGGCCTTATACCAGGATAAGATACAGGCGGTAACAACTGAAACAGTCAAAACCAGTGAAGCAACCATTATTAGTCCTTCCCTATTATCCCCTGATCTTAATAACTGACCGGCCACATAAGCACCGGCTAATGCATACACTCCGGCCAAGACAGCCGTCATTCCACTGAGAGATACGAACTTGGAAGATCTTTCCATCAATTCTTTTATCTCATTTACTGATTCTATTGCTTTATTCTTATCCATATACAAAAAGTACTTTGTGATGCAAAGTAAAATATAAAAAATGAAAGGAGCAAAGAATATCGAGAAAAAATGTATTCAATGAGATTAAGCCGCATAAGAATCACTATATTTGCAATCAACCAAATATCAACAGTCATAGCCTAATGATGAAACAATTAATTGCTTGTTGCGGATTAGATTGCGAAAGTTGCGATGCCCGCATAGCTACTGTCAAAGATGACAATGAGTTAAGAGAAAAAACAGCCCAACTGTGGAGTAAGTTGAATAATATACCGGAGATTACGGCAGATACCATTAATTGTATGGGCTGCCGTGTGGATGGAGTGAAAACGATGTATTGTAGCGATATGTGCGCAATCCGCAAATGCGTAAACGAAAAAGGATTTAATACCTGTGGTGACTGTAAAGAATTGGATAACTGCCAGATAGTGGGTCCTATTTTTCAGCATACTCCCAGTGCTAAAGAAAATCTTCTATAACATTATAGTGATATATTTGCACTGCCAACAAAACATTGATAACTATGAATAAATACACTGAAACAAAGAGCATCATTTTATTTCTATTCCATTTAAGTTTTTTCGTGCTTTTCAGTTCATGCTCTTCTACCCACACCCCGTTTGCTGTGGTAGATACAAATAGAGCATTGGAGTACACAATGGATGGAAAACACTTGTTTACTTACAATTATGCAGTAACTTATCCTCCACAGGGCGTAGATACTGTTTATAAACGAAGCGGATTCATCCATCCTTTACGTACATTGGAAGGTGAGGTACTGACCAATTGTTCCCCATCCGACCATTATCACCATTTCGGCTTGTGGTATGCCTGGACAAAAACCACGTTCGAAGAAAATGAAATTGACTTCTGGAATCTCTATAAGAAACAAGGTACAGTTCGTTTTCGGCAATTCGTTGAGGTGCAACCCGATGGTTTTTCCGCTGTACTCGACCATGTGGCATATCCCGACTCCACGAAAGAAAAAATAGCGATGACCGAGCAACTGAAAATCCGTGTGGGAAAAACCAAACAACGGGGATATTACATTGACTATCACACCACGCTTCGTTGTGCCACTTCTGCTCCGGTAGTATTGGAAAGCTATCGCTATGGAGGCATTTGTATCCGCGTATGCGAAAGTTGGAATGGGCAGACAGCCGAGATGCTCACATCCGAAGGATTCGACCGTAACAATGCCGATGGATCACTGGCCCGTTGGTGCTACTTTCAAAAGAAACCCGGCAAAGACGATGCCTGTATCCTGATTGTTCCTTACTCTTCCAATCTGAACTATCCCGAACCGATACGGGTATGGGATGATAAAGCCAATAATTCCCGGGGCGACCTGATGTGGAACTTCTCTCCAACCAAACGCCAGTCATTTACTTTGCATCCCGATCAGGAATTGCGTCTTTCTTATCGGATCTATGTGCTGGATGAATCGATAAACGCCTCTACTGCCGAGGCACTTGCAAAAGAGGTTATCTAATTGTATTCTTTTTCCGATTCATCAATTTATGCACCTATGAATTGATGAATCGGAAAAGCATTTTTATCGTGATACCCTTCCGGATGTATTTCCTTGCATCAGGCTTTCTACTTCCTCCACCGTCACATGATTAAAATCACCGTATACGGTATTCTTTAATGCAGAGGCTGCCAGAGCATATTCCAATGCTTTCTGATCATTATCCGGATACGTTATGAGACCATAAATCATGCCACCGACAAAAGCATCACCGGCACCTACACGATCCACTTCGCATTCGATATCATAAATACCTGTATGCTTCAATGTGCTATCAGAATAGAGAACGGCAGCCAGCAAATTATGATTGGAAGTAATGGAATTACGAAGTTCCAGAAATGCCTTCTGGCAACGAGGAACAAGTTCCACCACCCGACGACCGAACTCTTCAAAAGCAGGAAGGTTTGCTTCAAACGTAGTATCCGCAGCATCTACAGCTTTAAAACCGACAGGCTGTATACCAAGTATCTCTTTATATTCCGGTTCGGCACCGAAAATAACATCACTATATTGTACTAAAGGTTGCATGACTTCGGCAGCAGAACTCCCATAGTTCCAAAGTTTCTTACGGAAATTCAGATCACAGGAGATAGTCAACCCCATACGGTCAGCTACTTCAAGAGCCTCACGACATGCATCGGCACCATCTTGTGACAAAGCAGCAGCAATACCCGACCAATGAAACCAACCGGCATCAGAGAATATCTTTTCCCAATCTATCATGCCCGGACGCAAAGTAGCAAAAGAAGAGCCTTCACGGTCGTAAACCACATTAGAATTACGGAATGCCGCACCACTTTCCAGAAAATAAAGCCCCATGCGCTTACCACCAAAAACAATACCTTCCGTACCTAAACCGTTAGCACGGAGCGAAGCTATACAGGCACGTGCCACAGCATTGTCCGGCAGGCGAGTTACGAATTCTGTAGGAATACCAAAGTTAGCCAACGAAACGGCCACATTAGCTTCACTGCCACCGTAAGTGGCTATCATTTGATTGGTTTGTGAAAAACGAAGGAAATCAGGAGCAGTAAGCCTCAGCATTACTTCACCAAAGGTGACTACTTTCTTATTTGTGGTAATTTGTTTCTTGTTCATACGATGTCAATAATAAAGATTAACTAAACAGCAAAGTTGTATTTTTATTCCAAGCAAACGCAAAGATATAATAATATTTATTGGCGGAAAAGCAGGGATAAAACATAATCATCAGATTTGTTGTAACTTTGCAAAGTTTTAACTGATATAACAAACAGAATGAGTTCATTGAAAAAGATTCCCTCTCCTTTAGTTTCCCTCCTACCCATCGTGTTATTGGTAGGAATGTTATTCGCCACCATACATACATTCGGAAGTGATGCACTGGAAGGGGGTAGCCAGATTTCCCTACTGACCACCACTGCTTTTTGCGTATTCATAGGCATAGCATTCTACCGCGTTCCCTGGAAAGATTACGAACTCGCCATCACAAATAATATTTCAGGAGTTGCTACAGCAATTATCATCCTGCTGATAATAGGTGCACTGAGTGGAGCATGGATGATAAGCGGCATCGTCCCTACTCTTATATATTATGGTATGCAAATTATTCATCCTGATTTTTTCCTGGCGTCAACCTGCATCATCTGCGCATTAATTTCCGTAATGACGGGTAGCTCGTGGACAACAATCGCCACTATCGGTATCGCCCTGATGGGGATTGGCAAAGCACAAGGATTCAACGAAGGTTGGATAGCAGGAGCCATTATCTCCGGAGCATATTTCGGTGATAAAATCTCCCCACTGTCGGAAACTACGATACTTGCTTCATCCATAACAGACGTACCTTTATTCAAGCATATACGCTATATGTTGATAACAACCACCCCATCGCTGATTATCACACTGATCATCTTTACAGTAATGGGATTCGTCATCGAAACAAACTCCACTGCGCACATGGAGGACTTTGCCGTGTCACTGAAAGATACATTCACAATCACTCCCTGGTTACTGATTGTTCCTTTAGTAACCGGAATACTTATTGCACGAAAAGTTCCATCTATTATTACCTTGTTCATATCCACTATGCTGGCAGGAGTATGTGCTGTCATCTTCCAACCGGATTTGCTACGTGAAATAGCAGGAGAAAATAATATCTTCAAAGGGGCAATGATGACATTCTACGGAAGTACCAGTCTGGATACTGGCAACAGTATGCTAACCGACCTTGTATCCACACGTGGCATGGCCGGCATGATGAATACGGTCTGGCTGATTCTTTGTGCCATGTGTTTCGGAGGTGCCATGACAGCAAGCGGTATGCTGGGTAGCATAACTTCAGTCTTTGTACGCTTTATGAAAGGAAGAGTCAGTGTTGTAGCATCCACTGTTTGTTCCGGACTATTTCTTAATCTGACTACTGCCGACCAATATATCAGTATTATCCTCACCGGAAACATGTTTCGCAATATTTATGAGAAAAAAGGATATGAGAACCGATTATTGAGTCGTACAACGGAAGATGCTGTTACCGTGACCTCCCCTTTGATACCGTGGAATACCTGCGGAATGACGCAGGCAACGATATTGAACGTATCTACGCTGACCTACCTTCCTTATTGCTTTTTCAACATTATCAGTCCGTTAATGAGCATCCTCGTTGCAGCCATCGGATATAAAATTGTGAAGCGTCCCGTGAACAATCCCGAATAAAGGTTGTTTTGCAATAAACGAACAAGAATCGTAAAACCTAAACATTAAAGAATTATGAAAAAGTTTATTGCATTAGTAGCATTAGTGATGATGAGTGCGGCAACAACCGCCATGTATGCACAAGAAAGTAAAGCGGAACGCCGCGCAGACCGTAAGGCTCAAAGAGACGCTGAACGCGCCCGCCTGAAAGCTGAAGAACAAGTAGCCGACGCAGTATCGTATGATGACGCTGTAGCCGCATTGAAAGCCCACCAATTCGTACTGGAAGCCGATCAGGTAATGTTCCGTAACGGACAGACAGCTTTCGTTAACTCCAACACCAACTTCGTACTGGTAAATCAAGGACGTGGTACCGTACAGGTAGCATTCAACACTGTGTATCCCGGCCCTAACGGTATCGGCGGTGTAACAGTAGATGGTTCTACCTCGGATATGCAGATTACAACTGACAAGAGAGGTAACGTAAACTGCCAGTTCAGTATTCAGGGTATCGGCATCTCTGCACAGATTTTCATTTCGCTGACCAACGGTGGAAACAATGCTACCGTAACCATCAGTCCGAACTTTAACTCCAACACCATGACGTTGAGCGGTAATCTGGTTCCATTAGACCAGTCCAATATCTTTAAAGGACGTTCTTGGTAAAGCCCTTTACAATATATATATTTCCACTCCGCTGCAAATTGCCAGAAATGTGTACATTTGCAGCGGAGTTTTTATATTTTTGCATCCATATATGAGAGAATTTATCATCGCAGACAATCAGGACATCACCAAAGCAGGTATGATGTTTCTGCTCAGTAGTCAGAAGGACACAGCCTTGTTACTGGAAGCAGATAACAAAACCGAATTAGTTCAGCAACTGCGCCTGCATCCGCAAGCAGTAGTGATACTGGACTATACGTTATTTGACTTCTCAGGTGCGGACGAGTTAATTGTGCTGCATGAGCGTTTTAAAGAAGCGGACTGGCTTCTTTTCTCTGATGAATTGAGCATGGAATTTCTACGGCAGGTATTGTTCAGCAGTATGGCTTTCGGAGTGGTGCTGAAGGACAATTCAAAAGAAGAAATACTGTCTGCATTGCAATGTGCTTCGCGCAAAGAGCGTTTTATCTGTAATCATGTCAGTAATTTATTGCTGTCGGGCAGCAATGCCTCTCCCGTACGCCACACATTGAAAGATGATTTACTGACACCTGCCGAACGGAGTGTACTGAAAGAAATCGCTCTGGGAAAGACTACGAAGGAAATTGCGGCGGAGAAGAACCTCAGCTTTCATACGGTAAACAGCCACCGCAAAAACATATTCCGTAAATTAGGAGTGAATAATGTGCACGAAGCTACCAAATATGCCATGAAGGCAGGGATTGTGGATTTAGTGGAATACTATATATAAAAACTGTTCAGACACCAATTTCTCCGCTACCGATACATATCCGGGAAGCTTCATCATATACCACACCGAATTGTCCGGGAGCAATGCCCTGCAAATTTTCAGAAGATACAATACGATAGATCTCTCCTTCCTGTATCAGTTTTCCTTTCATAAATTCCGGTGTATGGCGGATTTTAAAAGTCACATCGACTACCTGATTATGTAACCAGGGATTTTCTGTAATGAAATGAAAATCATGAATCATAAATTCACGCCCGTACTGCCATTGGGTATCATATCCTCGTGAGACATAAAGTACATTTGCATCGATGTCTTTCCGAATGACAAACCAAGGACCACCGCTTAAGCCCAAACCTTTACGCTGTCCGATGGTATGAAACCAATATCCCCGGTGTGTACCGATTTTCTTTCCAGTCTCCCATTCCACAATATCTCCTTGCCGTTCACCAAGGAAACGACGTACAAAGTCATTGTAGTTGATCTTTCCCAGAAAGCAAATGCCCTGACTGTCACGGCGACGGGCAGTAGGTAGTCCTGCATTGCGGGCAATGTCCCGTACTTCCTGTTTCATCAATCCGCCAAGGGGGAACATTAGCTTAGATACTTGCAGGTAATCAATCTGTGCAAGAAAATCTGTCTGGTCCTTTACGGGATCGATAGCTGTACCCAACCATACTTTACCATCTTTATGAACCGTAGTGGCATAATGCCCGGTAGCGGTAAAATCAAACTCTTTGCCTACCTTCTGCTCAAAACAACCGAATTTAATGAAGCGGTTGCACATCACATCCGGATTAGGAGTCAATCCACGACGGATTTTGTCAATGGCATAAGCAGCAACCTGTTCCCAGTATTCTTTCTGCAAATCGACCATTTCCAAAGGCAATCCGTAGCGGTGTGCAACAGCCGTAGCCATCTCCCAGTCTTCTTCAGCAGAACAATCCATATAATCGGTACCTTCCATTCCTATCTTTATATAAAATAGAGACGGGCGATACCCTTGTTCACAAAGAAGGTGTACGACCACTGAACTGTCGACACCTCCTGATAATAAAACAGATATATTCATTCAAATAGTTTAAGATTATAGTAAGCATAAGTACTTATTACTTACAATAAATAAATATTCAAGCCATAGTAGTATACTTAGCCTATCTCAGTCCTATACTTAGGGTACCTCAGTATCATACTTAGGGTATCTCAGTCCTATACTGAGATAGGGTGATTATAACACCACTGATAATCAGCCTGTTACAAAAGTCTCTTTTAACATCAATAAATCAAAACAAACAATCGATAAAAAATGAAAAATAGATTCATCACTGTAGGGTTATGAACCGATTATATTTTATCCAACGCCTGAGCCAAGTCATCCAGCAAGTCAGCAATATGCTCCGTACCGATAGACAGGCGCACAGTTCCCGGCTTAATTCCTTGTTCTTCCAACTCCTGTTCATTCAACTGCGAATGTGTAGTAGTGGCCGGATGAATAACGAGTGACTTAACATCCGCTACATTTGCCAGAAGTGAGAAGATCTGCAGGTTATCAATAAAAGTTTGTGCCTCTTTCACCCCACCCTTCACTTCAAAAGTAAAGATAGAACTTGCACCATTAGGAAAATATCTTTGATACAACGCATGATCCGGATGTTCCGGTAATGACGGGTGATTAACTGCTGCCACTTTAGGGTGCTTCTTCAGGAAGTCAACCACCTTCAATGCATTCTCCACATGACGTTCCACACGGAGGGAAAGTGTTTCCAATCCCTGCAATAAGATGAAAGCATTGAATGGACTGATAGTTGCCCCCGTATCACGAAGCAGGATAGCACGAATACGTGTAACATAAGCAGCAGCACCGGCAGCTTCGGTAAAACGTATACCATGGTAGCAAGGCTCCGGTTCCGTCAGTTGAGGGAATTTGCCCGAAGCTACCCAGTCGAATTTACCACCATCCACAATCACACCACCCAAGGAGGTGCCATGACCGCCGATAAACTTCGTAGCAGAGTGTACTACAATATCTGCTCCATGCTCAATAGGCCGTATCAGGTAAGGTGTACCGAATGTATTATCAATAATCAATGGAATTTTATGGCGATGTGCAATCTCGGCAACGGCTTCAATATCAATAATGTTGGAGTTCGGATTACCCAGAGTTTCGATATATACAGCTTTTGTATTTTCCTGTATGGCCTTCTCAAAGTTGGAAAGATCAGCAGGGTCTACAAAAGTAGTAGTCACCCCATAAGCAGGCAGAGTATGTTCCAACAGATTATATGTACCACCATAGATGGTTTTAGCTGAAACAATATGATCTCCGGCACGGGTAATATTCTCTAAAGCATAAGTCACGGCAGCAGCACCCGAAGCAACTGCTAATCCGGCAACGCCCCCTTCCAAAGCAGCCACACGTGCTTCGAACACACCTTGTGTAGAGTTAGTCAAGCGGCCATAAATATTGCCCGGATCTTGCAAACCAAAGCGTGCGGCAGCATGGGCAGAGTCGCGGAATACATACGAAGTAGTTTGGTAAATGGGCACGGCACGCGCATCAGTAGCCGGGTCGGGTTGTTCTTGTCCCACATGAAGTTGAAGCGTCTCGAAATGCAATTTCTTTGTTTCCATTGTCTTTGTATTTTTTAGGATTAATTGATTGAGCGCAAAGATAACGGGATGTTCTGACATGGGCAATGACATAAGATAGGGAATTTTATACCACATTTATGGTAGATAAACAAACTATTCGCTAAATTTGCAACGAAAACCAAACGATAGATACAGATGAAAAGAAGGAATATACAGCTTTTCCTACTATTGGGAATCCTTGCATTGACGAGCTTATTCTCTTGTGGAGTAGACCGTTGGCCGGAATATTACAAATGGACCGGGCGTGATCTATGGATAGACAGCGTCATGAGAGAAGAATATCTGTGGTTTGAAGACATCCCCAACACAAAGGACCTGAACTATTTTCTCGAGCCGGATGCTTTTTTGAAGAAAATAATATCTCCACTCGATAAAGGATACTCCAGCGTAGATACGCTGTATGCTACCCCATTGCCAAGTTATGGTTTCGACTATACGCTGTATAGTATGGTTGGTAATGATACTGCTTTTAATGCGCTGATTACCTACGTGATACCCGGTTCTCCTGCTGCCGAAGTTGGTTTAAAACGAGGTGAATGGATTATGAAAGTCAACGATGACTTTATCACCAAGAAAACTGAAGAATTACTGAAAGAAGGTGAAAATCGGAAGTTATTAATGGGAGAATATAGTACACAGGAAAATGAAGCAGGAGAAACAGAAGGTGTCATTACTTCCTATGGTGAAGCCAACCTGCCCGCTTCCCGCCCCGTGGAAGACGTTGCCATACCCACCTATGATGTTCTCACCGGCGGTGTAGGTTATCTGGCATACAATAGTTTCAGTACAGAAAATAATAGTGAATTACTTCGACTCTCCCAGTACTATAAAGAGAACAATGTAAAAGAGTTCGTTCTCGACTTACGCTACAATGCCGGTGGAGCAATGGATTGTGTACAGCTTCTGGCAACGATATTAGCACCTGCAGATAAATTAGGAAGTACCCTCGCTTCACTGGAATACAGCCAAAAGCAGATGTCCAAAGACCGGGAACTCACTTTCGACGACCAGCTTTTGCAAGGAGGTAGCAATTTAAATCTATCGAAAGTATATATCCTGACAAGCAGCACTACTGCAGGCGCTGCAGAAATGCTGATTAACTGCCTGAAACCTTATATGACCGTAGTACTCGTGGGTGCCACAACTAAGGGAGAAAACGTAGCAACAGCAAGTTTCTCCAGTGATAAGTTCCAGTGGATTCTTCGCCCCGTTGTATGCGAGGTATTCAATTCTGAAGGCAAAGCAGACTATTCCACTGGCTTTACTGCAGACTATGCAGTAAATTCTCTACAAGACTTTGCAAAAGTATTGCCCTTAGGTGATCCTAATGAAGAAATGTTAAGTGCAGCATTAGGAATTATCGATGGTAGCATCGTACTTCCGGAACCTGAGCCAAAGCCAGACCCTGAACCAGAGCCCGAAACCCAAATGAAGGCTGTGAAAAGTATGAAAGTAAAACGCACCTTCCGTAACGGTCTTATCATTAAATAAATCAGAATGAAGAAGAATATTCTCATAGCTTTGCTATTCATAGGAGGATTGGCTGCTTGCAGTGATAGTGACGATTCGGATATACCCGATAATCCGGGATATCCCGTAACTCATTTTTCCAAAATAGAATTATCGGAAGTTAAGACAGAAGAGGCTACTCCACCGGTTACCCTCACTCAGACCTATGCTTATAAAGCCGGTAGACTGATAAGTTTCACTGCCATACAAAGTTTTGTAGCCGGAGGAGAAACCTTCAAGATAGAAAATGCTACAAGTGTTGTTTACGGGGACCATCAGGCCGTAGTGACAGATGAAATCAATACTGTTTCTACTTATACATTGGACGATAATGGCTATGCCGTGAGTTGCATACGTAAGGAAATGGATGGAAAAATACGCTCTTATACTTTCGACTATCTAATTAATACGGAGGGAAAATACTTCCTGAAAAATATAACAGAAACATTAGATGGAAACCAGCCCTATTCTTCTATCAACATAGATTATAGCAGTTATAGAATACTACGCATCACCCAGCAGGTTAACAAGTCCGAACAAACTTATATAGCCGGCACATCTACCACCAATGAAATAGCCAACACTTCAGAGATTCCGTATCTATTCCTGACAGATCTATATCCCCTTTCATTCCACTCGGTAGCCATTTACGGGAAGTTCTTGGGAGATGCATACAATACTCTGATTACCAACCTCAGACCCGAGGATAACAGTGAAAGTAACGAAACCACGACTTATAAATATGAATTCGACGGACGAGGTATCGTTACTTCCTGCAATGAGGTGACCAAAAGCTACGGTCACAACTACATGCGTACTGTATATTATACAATCGAATAAATTGAAATATTATTTCTTGAAGAATTTATCAAAGAAAAGAATTTGGTAATCAATAGAGTTATTCCAATATTGCCCGTTATGTGCACCAGGACGGGTAATAAAGTCATGACTAATATTCTTTTCCAATAAAGCTTTATGCAATGCTTTATTTACTTCAAGGAAGAAATCTTTTTCGCCACAATCGATAATTAATGCCAAATCACCATCTGTAATCTTATCAATCTGGGTAATAACAGTATGCTGATCCCATAAAGTTTTGTCAGCTTCGTATTCACCGAGTTGTTTGTTCATCTCCCAATTCTTCGGGAATGGGCGGATATCTACTCCACCACTGGTACTTCCTCCGGCACCAAATACAGCTTTATGACGAATTGCAATCCACAAAGCACCATGACCACCCATGCTCAACCCTGTAATGGCCCTTCCTTTTTTCTCCGGAATTGTGGAATAGTTTTTATCTGTATAATTCACCAGTTCTGAAGCTACAAAAGTTTCATAGCGGTAAGCCGGATTCTTAGGACTATCCCAGTACCAACTGTTTTTACCATCAGGACATACAAAAATGATTCCTTTTTCATCCGCAATCTTAGGCAACTCCGGTTTAACACCTACCCAGGTACGTGCATTGCCACCATAACCATGCAACAGATAAATTACCGGGCAAGCCTCAGCTTTCTCTCCCAATGCTTTATCAGGAAGTACATACACTACCTGTACCTCCTTATTCATGGAAGGACTTTTCACCATGATAGTATCTACTCGTGCAGCCTGTGTTGCAACAACCGAAAACAGCAATAAAACGCTAAATAAAATTTGTTTTCTTTTCATGTTTTTCATTCTTTAATAATCTCTATAAATAGGCAGCAATATTAGTAATAAAATTCAAAAAATTAGTAAGTTTGCAGTATAAACTATTCAAAAACCTATATGGAATTTATTATTATTCTATTTTTATTAGTGCTGAACGGCGTTTTTGCCATGTATGAAATAGCATTGGTGTCATCCAGCAAAGCACGACTCGAAACCCTTGCAGGAAAGGGAAACAAAAGAGCCAAAGGAGTACTGAAACAGTTGGAAGAACCCGAGAAGTTTCTTTCTACCATTCAAATCGGTATCACGCTCATCGGTATTGTATCCGGTGCCTTCGGTGGTGTAGCCATTGCCGACAATGTAGCACCATTATTCGCCTCCATTCCCGGGGCCGCCCCCTATGCAAAAGACCTGGCCATGATTACAACAGTGGCAATCATTACGTACCTTTCACTCATCATTGGTGAATTGGTGCCCAAGTCCATAGCACTGAGTAATCCGGAGCGATATGCGACTCTACTGAGCCCGGTCATGATTTTACTGACCAAAGTATCTTATCCATTCGTCTGCCTACTCAGTTTCTCAACCAAGATAGTGAATAAACTAATCGGATTGAACAATGGAGAAGAACGTCCCATGACACAGGAGGAATTGAAAATGATTCTGCACCAAAGTTCGGAACAGGGTGTTATCGATAAGGAGGAAACGGAAATGTTACGGGATGTATTCCGCTTCTCAGATAAGCGGGCCAATGAATTGATGACTTACCGCCGCGATCTTGTCGTGCTATATCCCACATACACACGTGATGAGGTACTACACATTATCCGCGAACAACATTTCAGCAAATATTTGTTGGTAGAGAAAGGAAAAGATGATATTATCGGAGTAGTGTCCGTCAAAGATATTATTCTGATGTTAGGCAATGATCACCCTTTCGATTTACGTAGTATTGCCCGCCCTCCCCTGTTTATTCCGGAAAGTTTATATGCCAAGAAAGTTTTAGAGCTATTTAAGAAGAACAAAAATAAGTTCGGAGTTGTTGTAGACGAGTATGGTAATACAGCCGGCATTATCACCTTGCACGATCTGACGGAAAGTATCTTCGGAGACATCCTTGAAGAAAACGAAATGGAAGAAGAAGATATCGTCACTCGGCAAGATGGCTCGATGCTCGTTGAGGCTTCTATGAATGTAGATGATTTTATGGAAGAGATGGGTATCCTGAGCTATGATGATCTGAAGGTGGAAGATTTTACCACACTAAGCGGTCTCGCCATGTTCCTCATCGGGCGGGTACCTAAAGCAGGAGACTTGTTCAGCTACAAGAACCTACAGTTTGAAGTTGTGGACATGGATCGTGGACGAGTGGATAAACTACTCGTCATCAAAAAAGAAGAGGAAGAATAGTGTGAATTTGCATTATATATTAACTTAAACCATTAAAGCAATGAAAAAAGTAATGATGATTGCAGCCATCGCAGCTGCATTGGTATCCTGCCAATCAAAAGGAACCCAGAACAATGATTCCACCGTAGATGAAGGAGTGTTGACAATTGCCGGGAATGATTCTTCTGCCGTAGCCGTATACGAAGGTCTTCTTCCTGCTGCCGACGGCCCGGGTATCCAATACGTATTGAGCGTGGACAGTGTAGGCCCTGACGGAGAAAGCGGTTATACTCTAGTTACCACTTATCTGGATGCGGAAGGTCAGGGAAAGAATAAGAGCTTTACTTCCAAAGGAAAGAAGCAAGTCATCAAGAAAACAGTAGACAACAAACAAAAGACAGCTTACAAACTGACACCGAATGATGGTGACGCTCCCGTCTACTTTGTAGTAGTGAACGATACCACTTTACGTTTGGTTAACGATAGTCTGCAAGAAGCTGTCAGCGACCTGAACTACGATATTATTCAAGTGAAGAAATAATCAGCAAAACATTTCATGTGAGAGGAGCTAAACGAGAGTTAGCTCCTCTTTTTTATTACTGTTCCTAACAATGAGACACTTGAAAAAGGTTTTGAGAAAATACTGCAAGCTACTCTTCCAACATCAGGCTATCTTTGTATCATTAACCATTTTTATATTTAATGATATGAAGAAACTGATTTCAACGATTATTATCTTATCTCTGTCTACTCTGGCAATTACAGCACAAACGTACAGGATGGAGAACAAGCACTTGGCACGCATTATACAAGTAACGGATGGAAGGTTACATACCCAGACCATTCTTAATAAACAAGCTCAAACAGAATTGACTCCAACAAGTTGTGACGAGTTTTCCCTTCGTTTCTCAATCCCCGGTGAAATAGAAAATACCGATTACATTTTATCTGCCAAAGATTTCATAGTAACTTCCGTTTTTCCTTATGCAAACCCCAAACGCCCGGAAAGCAAAGGATATCAGTTCCAACTACGGGGCAAGGAGAATGGCTTTTCTTTAATTGTCTATTATGAATTAGCCTCCAATGATGCCTTTTGTCGAAAATCCCTGCGATTCACTTCAAATCAGGATATTCTTTTAAAAAGAGTGAATGTAGAAGCTATTGCTTTCGAAGATGCGTACCAAAATTATACTCTCAAGAAAATTACGGCAAGAGGCAGCGCCCAATGGAAACCCGGATTGGGACAACCTGTTTATACTACTAAAACCGGAACTTTCTGGGGAATAGAATTCCCCGCTGCCAATAATGAAGTGAGTAACGGACAAATCAATTGCGGTTATCTGTGGGGGCAAATCATAAGTAAAAATACACCTTATACATCATATAACAGTATCATTGGTGTAAGTGGCGATGTACACGCCATAGACAATGCATTCTATACTTATATCAATAAAATAAGGAAACGCCCATTGCGCCTGCAGATTCAATACAATAGTTGGTTCGATTACTCAAGAAAGGTATCAAAAGAGAAATTTATCCGCAGCGTAGAGAAAATCAATGACGAATTGGTAACAAAGAGAGGCTGCCAGCCTCTGAATGCGTACATCATTGATGATGGTTGGCAAGATACAAGTAAAGAAGCCGACTGGTCGGACAAGGTATGGACAATCAACTCCAAATTCCAACCGGACTTTACCGACTGTTTTCATTCGGTGCAGAAAGCCCATTCACAGTTAGGGCTCTGGCTTAGCCCCGGTTGCCTCTTTGGCGGACAACCCATGATGCCCCGGATGCAGGAATATGGTTTTGAGACACTCTCCTATGGCATGTCTATGACGGGGAAGAAGTATATGCTGAAATTAGAAGAACGAGTATTAGAACTGGCACGTATGGGAATATCCTACTTCAAGTTTGATGGTTTGTTCGGACATCTTAATCTCCGGGACTTCGATATTGCTGATAATCCTTTTCCGTCATCCAATGATGAAAGACTAAATGATAGTCACTTTGACGAGCAAAAAGGCTATTATCTTTCAGCAGGAACAGAAAGGCTGATACAAATCTTCGACAAACTGAATACAGTCAATCCGGATATCTTTATCGCCATCACCAATGGCGCTTACCTCAGCCCGTGGTGGCTGCAATACATTGATATTGTATGGTTGATTAATGCAGGAGATGCCGCAAAAGGAGACAATCGAACTGGTGAACTGGTTTATCGTGACCAGATTTATCATCAAATATGGAAAGAAGAGAATACCAAATTCCCAATGAGCGCCATATTCAATCATGAACCGAAAAAAACGCAAACAAACGAAACACCTGAAACTTTTAGGGATTATTTATATATGAACTTCAGCCGAGGCACCGGTTTTATTGAATTGTACATCAAAACGGATAGCCTGTCTCCTACTGATTGGGACATTCTTTCTGACGGTCTGAAATGGGCACGAAAAGCATTTCCTACCTTCAACAACGTAGTTATGCATGGAGGATCACCTCAACGAAATGAAGTATACGGTTATACAGCCTGGACCGAAAAACAAGGCTATATTTCCTTACATAATCCTTCGGAAAAGTCACAAAGCTATCATCTCAAGCTAGATAAGGCGCTGGGAGTACCTGAAACAAAAAAACGTTTCAAAGTAGACTCACCTATTACTAATATTCAAGAAAGGTCATTATCCCGACATTATCATTACGGTGATACCATTTCTGTCACTTTATCCCCGAAAGAAATAATAATCCTTGATTTTATACGCTAAAAACATCTTCTGAAACAATATATATAAGGATTGAAACAATATTTTAAATCCCGCATTGTCACTACGTGTACCTTTGCCATATTAAATCAAACGAAAACAGGCTCTCATGAAAAGATTACTATTCACATTATTTTGCTTCGCTACGTTAGCCCAGGCACAAATCCCCACTAACAAGCGGGAAATAATGCAGCAGTTTCTATCAGGTACATTAGATGAAGAATATGTACCGGCTGCGTTTTTCATGCACTTTGGGAAAGATGCACGCATCGGAGAAAAAGCCATTGACGCACATTTGCGCTATTTTCTTTCTACAGGCATGGACTTTGTAAAAATCCAGTTTGAACAAGGATACGGACGTATACGGATTGAGAAATCAGAAGATTGGGAACAAATAAAACCACTCCCGGCAGATTTCTTCACTCCAACGTTGGAAATAGTAAAAGGTATCTATGATATTGCCGGAGCCAATACAATGATACTGCCTACCGTTTATTCCCCATTCCAGATGCTAATACAAAGCGTAGGAGCCAAAACTGTGATGGCATATGCCCAAACAGAACCGGAACGCGTAAAAAAAGCACTTGAATATTTTACCGAAGCAATTATCAGATACGTAATAGCATGTAAAAACGTTGGTGTGGATGGCTTTTATACACCCACGCAAGGAGGTGAAAGTAAGTTCTATATAATTCCCGGATTCTTTGAAACCTTTGTCAAACCGTATGACATAAGAGTGATGCAAGAGTGTAACGACGGAACCCTGTTTAACATACTCCATATCTGTGACTACGAAGGCAAGTACGACGATTTAACCCGTTTCGTGTCATATCCGGGCCAAATAATTAATGCGCCTTGTGAAGTAGCCGACCAGACTTTCAGTCTACAAGCATGCGAACAATTATTTAAGCGTCCTGCAATGGGAGGATTATATCGTAAAGGCGCTATATTAGAAGGAAGTTCTGATGAAGTGGCAAAAGAAATATATGAACTAAAGAAATCCTTGAAAGGGAAACGATTTATTTTAGGGGCAGATTGTACAATCTTGTCCCAAACACCAATGGATAACATCAGAACTGCTATTAAAACATCACATCATACCCGTAATATAGAATGAATCATAGGCTTTTTAAATTCATAGTTAGTTGGTAAATAGGTATTATATCTCATAGGTCATTTTAGATTGTTGATCGAAAAGCGGTTGTTGTGAGACACCCGCTTTTTATTCTTTTGTATTATCTAAATTAAGAAATATCATGAATAAGAAATCATTTGCATCCACTATTATTGCAGTAATATTCGTTTGTCCGGTTTTGGCGGTGACACACACTTTCACACCAACCGACATCGGAAGTTTAAAGATCAAGATGTCTGACGGATCTTTACAACCTGGTGATACTCTGCTTTTACAAGATGGAACCTATTCCCATCTTGATAAGGTTAGTTTTACAGGAAATGGAACAGCAGATTATCCAATTATACTGAAAGCAGCGAATACCGGAAATGCTATCATATCCGGAAAAACAGAAATACGTATGGCAGGCAGTTATCTACAATTGGAGGGACTCTACTTTCATAAAGCTTGGGCATCTGACTTTGAGATGATAGAATTTCAACTGGATATCGTATAGACCACTGTTATTTTGCCAATAAGCGCGCCCGCGGATTGGTTATACAAATTACAGTAGAAGACGGTGGAGATCACAATCACCACCAAATAGATCATAATATATTTGGTTATCGGAAACCCTTTGGAGGTAATGGTGCAGAAATCATACGCGTGGGTAATTCCTGGTCATCACAACTGCCTTCCTACAGTATCATCGAAGAAAATATATTCTATCATTGTGACGGAGAAAATGAAATTATTTCAGTAAAATCCGGTTTCAATACCGTACGCCGTAACTTGTTTTACGAATCGCGTGGCGGCTTAGTATGTCGTCACGGACATAATAATATCATAGATTCCAATGTCATCATAGGTAATCAGCTCCCCGGGACTTCGGGTATCCGTATTATCAACCAAGGCCATACTGTCTGTAACAATTATGTGGAGGGGGTAACAGGGAAAGGTTCCAGTGCCGCCTTTATTCTGCGCATGGGGGTATATGAACGTCCCAGTGCCCCGGAAGATTATGAAGATGAAAAACTAAAATCGTATCATCGAGCAGCGAATATCGATATCGCTTTCAATACTTTCGTGGATTGTGCCGAACTGAACTTTGGAGACGGGCAAGGAGATAAGGAACCGCAAAACGTACGTTTTGCGCATAACCGAATCTATTCTCCCAATACTTTCCCGAATATCAAAATCAATAATCCGGCTATATTTCCCGGCACTACATTTGTCGATAATCTCTGTCAGTTCAAAAGCAAAGAATCACCGGCTATTAAAGGATTTCAAAGTATTACATTCAATAAAGAGCAAATAAAGGCTCAACGCCGGCAAGCCGTCTCACCCGCAGATTGTGGTACTACCTGGCACAGCACTGAGCTAAATGAAATAGATACTCTTACAGGATTAATGCAACAATAATCAATCACAAATATTGCCGATGTCTGGTTTCGCCGGGCGTCGGTAATATTTTACACGTCATTCTACCTTTAATGCAATCTTTTGTTTCGGAAGCCCCTTAGATTCTACTGTAAGTACTACTTTTCCCTGCTTCATATACTGGCTACGCAAAATGACTAATGCCAAACCGTTATAAGCATCTCTTTCTGATAATTGGAATGGTAACAAACTTGTTGCATCTCCATTATCTGTAGCTATAATCTCAGCAGGCCCTGTTACAGAAAACTTCAAATGATTCTTAGAACGAGGCACAACACGACCTTGAGAGTCCACAACAGCTACACGGATAAATGATAAATCAGTACCATCATTTTTAAGCTCTGTTTTCTCTGCCGTTACTTGTAAAGCGGCTGGTTTTCCAGTGGTCTCTACAAGCTCTTCCGCCCACTTCTGACCGTTCTTATAAGCTATGGCTTTCAAACTTCCCGGTTCATAACGTACATCATCCCAGGTCAAACGGTCATACGAATGAGCTTTCTCTCTACGCCCCAGTGACTTACCATTCAAAAACAGCTCAACAGCATCTCCCGAAGTATAAATATGAACGGGAGTTATTTCACCAATCCGCTCTTCCCAGTTCCAATGAGGCAATATATGCACAGTGGGCACATCAGGACGCCAATAGCTCTTATAATTGTAATAACGATCCTTCGGAAAACCACATAAATCGACAATACCAAAATAAGAACTGCGAGAAGGTGTTTTAATTTTGCCTAACTCTTCCAATTCCTTTCTAGCCTTTTCTAATTCATTCGGATCACTGAAGTTCAACAAATTGGTTAAGTCTTTATTATAAGGAGTAGGTTCGCCCAAGTAATCGAATCCGGTCCACACAAACTCACCACTCATAAACGGATATTCTTCATTCATTTTAAATTGAACCTCAGGAGCACATCCCCATCCTATAGTTGTCATATCATATGATGAAAGCTGGAAGCCGGAACGGCTATCGTTAACGTCAGTAGTTACAGGGAAGAAATATTCCCCACGAGAACTCGTTGCAGAGGAAGTTTCACTGGCATGATAACGGCGAGTAGGATTCTGCTCTTTAAAAACCGGATAAGTTTTATGGAAATAGTTCAGACCAAATATATCTACCTGATTCACAATATCCCGGAAAACAGCATCCCGCTTATTACACCCTAAAGAAGTAGGCCGTGTAGGATCTTCATCATGACAGTAAGCTGTCAGGTTACGAGCTATTATGATTCCCTGATCAGTCGTCTGATCAGGCATTTCATTGCCTATACTCCACATAATTACAGAAGGATGATTACGATAATGACGTACCAACGAGCGCATATCTGCTTCACTCCAATCATCAAAAAGAAGATTATAATCATTCTTGCGTTTCCCTTTTTGCCAGGTATCAGCTAATTCAAGCTGCATCATCAGTCCCATACGGTCACAGAGAGCGACCAACTCCGGTGCCGGTGGGTTATGTGAAGTACGAATGGCATTTGCACCCATCTCTTTCATGATACGTAACTGCCTTTCGGCAGCCACTTCATTAAAAGCAGCACCCAAAGCACCCAAATCATGATGCATACACACACCTTTAATAGCTAGCTTTTGTCCATTCAACATAAAACCTTGGTCATGGGTAAATTCAATTGTACGAATTCCAAAAGGAGTTTCATAACTATCCATTTCTTTTCCATCCATGAACACGCGGCTGACCGCTACATAGCAATTCGGAGTATCAATATCCCACAACTTCGGTTTATCTACTTTAAATTGAAAGCGGGCACTCGACCAGCTATCTTTTTTAATCGCAATATCCTTAGTCATACTTTGAGTCACCTCTTCCCCCACAGGACGTCCATCTTTCCCTTGCAGATATACACTTGTCTGCAACTTTACCTGAACATCTTTTCCAGCATGATTCTCAATATTCACTCCCATTTCCATAACAGCAATTTCAGAATCAACCTGCTGGTTTCGTACAAAAGTTCCCCATTGCTCCACGTGAACAGGAGACGTTTTCACTAACCATACATTCCGATAAATGCCACTACCTGGATACCAACGTGAAGTATCGTCCGGATTATCCAATCGAATAGCCAACACATTCTTTTGTCCGGCCTTTATATAAGGTGTCAGATCAAGACGAAAAGAAGCATAGCCATAAGGCCATCCACCCACATATTGCCCGTTACACCACACGGAAGCGTATGACATCGCCCCATCAATATCAAGATAAATTTGTTTCCCGGCATCATCCTGCGATAACTCCAGTGTTTTACGATACCAGCGTATCCCCCAATAAGGTAACTTTCCAGTCGAACCGTTATAGTCAATATTGAAAGGGCCTTCAATAGCCCAGTCATGGGGTAAATTCAGATGTCGCCATTCACTATCATCAAAATCAGATTTTACATAGGCTATATTTTCTCCCGGATTGCCTTCCGGTCTCTGATACCTCTTCCCGAATATAATAAAGTCATTAGCACAAGGTAATAAATAAGGCTTTAGTTGAGAGTAATGTAATGCAGTACCTGTCCCATCCGGATCATCTATCTGATAGCGCCAATCACGATTCATGTTTATGCGCTCACGCACCATTGAGGTATTTGCACAAATAACATCTCGCCCCACAATGAGTACAAAACTCAATAAAATAAGAAATCTGTTTTTCATACTATTTTGTTAAATTGTTAGCACTACAAAAGTAAGGAATAGAAAAATAGACGATTATCAATATTATCTATGTTTCTGTTAATACTGTCTCAAATGTCTTTTAATGTGGGTCTTATTTATCAACTTTGTATGCAATTTGCATGTTACTAAATACAATATCAATTCATAGTTAATAACCAACAAATTTCAAAAGCCATGTACAAATATTCTAAGGATGGAGTTTCCGTACTCACAGTATTAGATAAAAGAAAACAAAAGATGAATGGATTATTTCCCATAAAAGTACAAGTTATCCACAACAGAAAACAGAAATATTACTCCACCGGGCAAGAAGTTTCTATTAGAGACTGGGAAGTATTACCACATACCAAAAATCGTCACTTATCTGAAGTACGGCGTAACATCGAAAATAGTTTTTCTTTAATCAGGCAGCAAGTCGAATTTCTATCTTTTCAAGGTGAATTTCATTTTGACATCCTAAATGCACGTTTAGGCAGATATTCTGATTTTTCAGTCAATGCCTTATTTCATAAAAAGTTGGAGGAGTTAAAGGAAAATGGACAAGCCAATACTTATCTGTCTTATAAAGGATCATTAAACAAAATAGAACAGTTTGCAGGGAAACACATATCTTTTCATGAAATTACCATCAACTGGTTAAACCGTTTTGAACATCACTTATCCGCAGCAGGAATCAGTTACTCCAGTATGGGGTTCTACTTCAGAAACTTAAAATGCATTCTTAATATAGCACGTAAAGACGGTATCATTAAGGAAAGTCAGTATCCTTTTGGAAAAGGGAAATATGAAGTACCCACTGGATGCGGACGCAAATTAGCATTAAACCTGGAAGAAATCAAGAAAATTATTACCTATAATGATGGAACCCCAAAGACTGAAGTTTATCGTGATCTGTGGTTTTTTTCTTATTTATGTAATGGTATTAATTTTCGTGATTTATTATATCTGCAATACTCCAATATCATCAATGGTGAGATCTGCTTCATACGTGCAAAAACAGCCCGAAATACCAAACACAGTAAGATTATCCATGCAGTCATCACGCCCGAAATGCAAAAGATAATAGAGAAATGGGGCAATCCTCCCACGTCACCCGAAACTTATATCTTTCCTTTTGCTACCGGAAAAGAGAATCCTTTTGAAAGAGTAAAACTGGTAAGGGAAGTGGTCACCGAATGTAATCAGATACTTTACAAAATTTCCCATAAGACAGGCATTCCACGCGTCACAACCTATTCAGCACGTCATTCATTTGCAACAGTATTAAAACGCAGTGGTGTCAACATTTCCTATATATCCGAAAGCCTTGGACATTCCAATTTAGCCATTACCGAAAACTATCTCGCAAGTTTTGAAGCTGAAGAAAGGAAAAAGAACTCAATACTCTTAACAAGGTTCGATCTATAAAACAAATATATATATGTAAATAGCATGTTCCGTAGTGACGGACAAAAGCCATTTCCATTTCTTTCTTTTCACAAAATCAAAAAGATAACTGCTTTTCGTAGACAGAGTTGAAAATGATGTATTGATATTATGTAAAAACAATCTATTATGAACAACTCAAAAAGAATCTTAGGTGAAATCCCTTGTTAATTTAAGTCTAATTTTAAAAAGTAGTTTAATGAAAAAGAAAGAACACAAGTCCAAATCGCTATTCTGGCGATTTCTCCTCGTTCTGTTTGCATTTTCTATGAGTTTTAATCTATATGCTCAGGAAATAACGGCGACTGGTACGGTCGTTGATCAAAATGGGGAATCTTTGATTGGGGTTACAGTTACTGTTGTAAGAGGTAACAATGGTGCAATAACTGATATTGACGGTAACTTCTCCATCAAATGTAATAAAGGTGCTACATTGAAATTTAGTTATATTGGATATAAAGATGTAACACAAGTAGCTATGGGTACTAAAATGAACATCGTATTACAAGAAGATGCTCAAGCTTTGGATGAGGTTGTAGTTATTGGTTATGGTACAGTTAAAAAAAGAGATTTAACGGGTGCTATTTCTACCGTAAACGCAAAGACCATTGAGGAGCGTCAACCGGTAGATATATTCCAAGCATTGCAAGGAGAAGTCTCAGGTTTGCAAGTTTCCAACAATTCGGGTGCTCCTGGTGATACAGGTACGATGTTGATTCGTGGCGCTTCTACTATGGGATCTGGTGTTACACCATTATATATTGTAGATGGTGTTGCTGTAGATAATATTTCTACTATTAATCCTGCTGACATTGAGAGTATGGAAGTTTTGAAGGATGCTGCTTCAGCAGCTATTTATGGTTCTCGTTCAGCAGCCGGTGTAATCATTATTAGTACAAAGCGCGGTAAAGAGGGAGCTCCTGCCAGAATTTCAGTGAAGTATAATCATTCTATGAAAAAGTTGGGGCATAAGATTGATCAAGCAAATGCATTTGAACGTTACTTGAAAGAAAGAGCTGGCAACGCAGGGACTTCTTTATGGAAAACCAGCAATGACTCTTTGCATCCTAACTTTATGGCTGATAATGACTATCAGGATTTAATTACTCGTATGGCCCATTCTAATCAAGTAGATATCAATATTAGCGGTGCAAAAAATAAAATGAGCTATTATACAAGTATTGGTTATTTAAACGAGCAAGGTATTGTCTTAAATAGCTATTTGAATCGTATTACTTCCAGAACGAATGTAGACTTTGCAGTATCGGATCGTTTTAAACTCATGAGCCGCTTTAATGTAGCTTATACTGATAAAAATAACATCAACACTGGTGGTGTAATAAACCAGGCATTGCGTCGTCCACCACAGATGGCACTTTATTTCCCTGATGGTTCTTATGTATATAATAATGGTGGTCAGTTTAATCCAATAGCTGATGCATATGAACGCGTAAATAAGAGTGTTTCTTATTCAGTATCTTTATATCAAGGTGCAGAATTTCAGCTTATGAAAGGGCTAATTTGGTCTGCCAATGTACAAGGTGAATTGAAGGTTAACCGCAATGACCAGTTAATCCGCGGAGATTTGGTTTCTTCGGGTATCAGTTCAGGTTCTAATGATGCCAAGATACCTCGTAAATTATCTGCGGAGACTTATATAAACTTTGCCAGAGATTTTAAAGATCATTCTGTAGGTGCAATGTTGGGTACCAGTGTTGAGGATTGGCGGGATGAAACATTCCATTTAGAAGGTAGTGATTATGTCTCGGAATCAATACTCACTTCTAATGCTCAACAAGTGAAAGATTTGACAAAAACAAAGACTACCTATGAAAGTCATGCTATGGCATCTTTTTTCGGACGTGTTAACTATAGTTATAAGGGAAAATATATATTTACGTCTAATCTTCGTTATGATGGTTCCTCTCGTTTTGTAGGCAATCGTTGGGGATTATTTCCATCTGCATCTGTTGCATGGCGTGCTTCTGATGAATTTTTCTTTGATTGGGCAAAACCAGTATTGACTGATGCTAAATTTAGAGTAAGTTGGGGTACAAATGGTAATGAACGTGTAGGTAATTATGAGTCAATCAATCAATATAATATTGGTTCTTATTACAATGGGGTCATTGGAGTTACCCAAACAGATAAGTTAGCCAATCTTGATCTAAGTTGGGAGTCTACAGAACAAACCAACATCGGTTTGGATGTCACTTTGCTTGATGGACGTGTATCTTTAGCGGCAGAATATTATATAAAGAAGACTAAAGATCTATTAGCTGATGAGGTAATACCTTCTGAGCTAGGCGTTAGTAGTATGCGAGTTAATATGGGTAATATTGAGAATAAAGGTATTGAGCTTACAATCAATGCAACTCCTATACAACTTCGCGATTTCTCTTGGCAAACTACCCTTACCTATACCAAAAACAAAAATAAAGTGTTAAAACTGTCAGAAGGTAAAAGTTTTGTAGAAGATGGTAAATATCTGATTGAAGAAGGTTCTCCTTTGGGACAATGGTTTGGTCAAAAAGCTTTAGGTATTTATGCTACAGATGAAGCAAACGCATACATAAAGAATGGTGATGGTTCATTTGGCGACCGTTTGGTACCTGTATATCAAAGAGACCCCAATAATTATAACAACTATATCTATGGTTCAAATGGTAAACCGGTTTTCTCGCACTACGAAACCAAAGGTGGTCAGAAATATACAGGTGATGTAGGGCAAATGACTACTGCCGGTTCTGTAAGTAAAGGTGGTGATATTATTTGGGATGATTTAGACCATGATGGTGTAATCGGTGATTCTGATAGGCGTATTTTGGGTAATGGTATGCCTACATGGTATATGGGATGGACTAATTATTTGAATTATAAGAGTTTCTCATTATCTTTCTCATTCTATGGAAGTTTTGGTAACAAGATTTATAATAAACAACGCCGAGACCTGTTGCAGAATTCATCCTCAAACATGACTCCATTGGCAAGAGATTGTTACCGTTTGTGGAAATATCAAGGGCAAATAACAGAAGTTTATAGCAGCGCGAAAGCAACAACTGGTGTAAATAATGCACGTGAACTTTCTTCTTTCTTCTTGGAAGATGGTGACTATATCCGTCTTACAAATGCGCGTTTGGCTTACAGGGTTGATCGCAAACTCACTAAACGATTCCATATTTCAGACCTTCAATTGTATGTATATGGAAACAATCTTCTGACTTGGACAAAATACAAAGGATTTGACCCGTCGAGTATTTCCAATAGTAATGTACTTCGTCCGGGTATTGACAGCGGACGATATCCAACTGCAAGAGAAATTGGTTTCGGATTAAATGTTAACTTTTAACTTGTAACAACTTATGAAAAGATTAAAATATTTATTGATTGCAGGTGTCAGCCTATTACTCGCTTCTTGTGAGAATTTTTTAGATAGGCAGCCTGAAAGTTCACTATCGGGTGAGACCTTTTGGACCTCGGAACAAGATTTGAAAACCTGGAATGCAGGTATGTATGATGGTTTACAATCTACTTTACGCACAAATTGGTTCTATTGGGGAGAGCTCCGTTCTGGTGTATATGCTGAACGTGGAACAGCTTATGATCGTAATCTATTGTATAATGGTCTGAACTCACAATCGGGCTCTTCTAGCTGGAGTGATCTTTACAAAACTATTTATCGTGCCAATGCAGCGATTAAGCATATTCCCAACAGCCCGATTGGTAGTTCTGTATCTGCCCCTTATTTAGGTCAAGCTTATGCTATGCGTGCGTTGATGTATTTTTACGCTATACGTGTATGGGGTGGTGTGCCTAAAATTACTGAACCTATGGAAGATGTGTCTTCTCAGGAGCGCTACTATGGTAGAACTTCTGTAGAAGAACTGAAAGCTTTCATTTTGGGAGATATTGAGAAAGCTTTAGAATATATTGGCGCTTCTACAGATATGTCCAGTGCAAGTAAATACTATTTAAATCGTGGGGCTATCATGGCATTGCGTGTAGATGTATTGATGTGGTATAAAGAATATGATAAAGCCTTAATAGCTGCAAATGATCTGCTGGCAAATTATAAGTATAGTCTTGAGCCCGCTTCTACTTACTCCAGTATGTTCTTGAATCCATCAAGCTCTAAAGAAATGATCTTTAACCTTTTCTGGAATTATGAAGAAGATAGTAACGGATTTGGATATGCTCAGGAAATTGCATCAGGCTCAAATACAATTCGATATCATCCAACAAAGGCATATTATAAAGAATTGGTATCTCGTAAAAGAGAAGACACTCGCGTGACTATGATTATGGATACATTTGCAATTAGTTATTTCATTACTCCAGACGAAATGATAGATGAATCGTATGAGAAAGCAATGAATGGAGATTATGGTAATGCGGCTAACTTCCAGATTAAATGCCCGAAGTTTACAGAATATGGAGCGACTGCCAATAGTGGCAGACCTGGATATTCATATGTTGCTAATGGCTCATGTTCTACCCACATGCCAATTTATCGTATAGCAGATATATTGCTATTGAAAGCTGAAGCCTTGGTATTGGGAACAAATAAAGATTATCAAGGTGCGATTGATATTGTAAATCAAATACGTAAGCGTGCAAGCTGGGCAAATCCTGCTACCTTAGCCGATTATCCGACAGAAAAAGATCTGATTAAATTAATCATTGATGAACGGACTATTGAACTTTGGGCAGAAGGCAAACACTGGTTTGACTTGGTGCGTAATGATATGGTAAAAGAATATTTAGATCCATATTTGCAGAATGAAGATTTAGGTGATCAGAGGATTCCGGAAGGTTTTGTAATTGGTGCCGAAAAAGGAGCTAATCAAATTGGTGGTTACGGTAGAATTTTATGGCCTTTGAATCAGGATGTATTCCGTAAGAATCCATCAATGAGCGGACAGCAAAATAAGCCTTATGAAGAATAACAATAATGTTTTAAATAATAAATGAATGAATATGAAAGTCTTTAGATATTTTATAGGTCTTGCCTTATTTTGTTTTTCATTGAGTTCATGTACCTTGTTCGGTCTTGATTTTCAAAGTAATGAGGAATATGAAGCGAAAGAAGCAGATAATAAGGTAAATATGACGATTTGGGAATTTATCCAAGACCGTCCTGATATATTCAGCACTTTAATTGAAGGTATTCAATATGCTGGAATTGAAGATTTATATAAGGAACCGGGTAATACACATATATTGCTAACAAATAGTGCTCTTAGTAGTGGAGATAATTGCTTTTGGCAGAAAAATCCTGTGATACTTCCTGGAACAGCAGAAGCCATTGCGGCAACAGCGTGGGAGCAATATGACAAGAAGATTGTCAGAGAATTACTAACCTATCATATTGTCAGAGGCGAATGGTCATATTTCAATATTGATTCCTCAGACCGCTGGATTGAAACTTATGGTGAAGGGCAATTCTCTTATAACAGGGATGGACAAACATTGAAAGGCGATACAGCAGTTATGTGTATCAAAGCTGGACACGATCGTAATCTGCCACTTCAATTGAATAACTTTGAATGGAATTACAGAGGGCTTTTGGCAGCTTCTTCCGGTAGTTGTCGTACTACCAATATTCATGCGCGTGATGGTTATATCCATGTATCTGATTGGTGGCAACCCCGCCCATCGAGATATTTTATGAATCAAGAATAAATTAATAATATAGAAACGTATGAAAAAATTAATATTCAATATCGCTATATTAATGTGTATAATCTTTGCTTCTTGTTCAGATGACGACAGTGTAAATATTGTTTCATTAAACACTTTCGGTACAAAATTCTGCCGTAATGATGTGGTGAAAGTATTTGTTTCTGCCGAACTCAGCGATGACACCGATGTCAGCTACGAATGGGGATGTGATGGAGGAAGTATGACAAATCCCCAAGGGTTATTTGAGAATGTATGGAAAGCACCGAATGAAGCCGGTATTTATGAAGTTTGGTGTACAGTGAAATGTGGTGGAAAGAAAGAAACTCGTCGCTCTAAAATGACAGTACTGGACGAGCTTTTTTATTCTAACTTTGAAACACCTTATTATAATGAAGGTTGGTCCAATGCATCTATGACAGTGGCATTTGATGCCAATAAAGGTTCAAACGGTGCTGTGAAGTTAACTTCCAGCAAAGCAGACGGGCGTTTTGCGCGTAGCTGGGGAAGTGTATCCATTCCTTTTTCTACACAAGTAGATTATGCAGTTAATACTTGTCCTGCTGACAATAATTTTGTAGAAATTCGTATTGAGTTTGCTCGTATTAATAATGCTACATTTTATGTAACTAAGGCCTGCTTTACAACTTATCCCAAGACAGGAGCATGGAAAGTAACTTATACGACAACCAATGTATCTACAGGTGAGACTGAAGAGCATATAATAGATGAGGGTACAGATACAGCGAACTTTAAATTTAAGAAAGATACTTTTAAAACGATTGCTGTCTCCATTGATGCCAATAAACGATTCATTGTTTATTATGATGGTAAAAAGTATTTTGAAAGTAATGTATTAGCTGGTGTACAGGAGCAGTATTATGTATCCCGTTCCGGTTTCGGCCTTGATAATAAAGTCGTTATTTTTGCAGATAATTTATTTGTCTATGATAATGGTACAATCTGTACGGCTGAATCTCGTGAAAGATAAATAATCAATCTCATTCATTAAAAAGGGAGAGAATATTGGACATGCATATTATGTTTAAGTATTCTCTCCTTTTACTAATATTATAAAGATATGAAACATCGTATTCTGTTTTTACTGACAGCTATTCTGATTTCACTCTCAGGAATGGCTCAAGATAATGTAACAGGGATTCTTCTGAATGAAAAAGGTAAACCGGTAAAGAAAATAAAAATGCGGATAAAAGGACGTATGAAAATGCTTTCAACTTCATCAAAAGGTACTTTTGAGTTGGGGCGTATTAAAGCTGGTGATACTCTGTTAATATATCCTAACAGAAAGTTGGTGGCTTATGTGCCAATGTTAGACCTTCCAACTTATACTATACATTTAGGAAAAAACTCATTGCGTTATGCCACCAATGAAAAAACAATAACCTGCATGTATCAGGAAATACCCGGACAAACTTATAATAACAATATTATAACTTATGAGAAAATTCAACAATTAGATGCGAACAATCTGATAGACTTATTGCGTGGGAATATCGCCGGATTACAAATCAACTACTCTGATGGGCAGATGAAAGCTTCAATACGAGGCAGTTCATCTTTTGCACTAAGTACTGAACCTCTTTTTATAGTAAGCGGAACGGAGTATAACTCATTGGAAGAAGCAAATAATGCAGTATCAGTAGAAGACATACGTGAAATAGAGGTTAAAAAAGATGGTTCTGAATATGGAATGAAAGGAGCTAATGGGGTTATTTTAATAAGAATCAAATGATAGGTTTAAACATGAGAGGAGTATTCTGTGTGATGATAATGCTTATATATTATAGATACATGATAATAATGATAGGCCTGTTCCTTGGAAGGACATGTTTTGACTATACAGACCGTTATCCACAATATTAAATGGAGTCGGCCTACATCCAATTCACATGTCTTTTTGCAATATTATTGTCTATTTTACTTTCAAAAGAAAGTCTATTTAATCTATTCTATAACTCATAATTTTTATAGGATAAAGATTATAGTATCTTTCACGATTCAATCCTGGAATACTTATGCAAGAAGGTCGAATAAAAAGTAATAAATATGCAGAAAATGGATAAAAAAGAGAATAAAGCTTAAGTATCTGGAGATAGAATATTAATATCCAAGACGCAGGACATTAATATCCTGCGTGCAAGAAGTTAACTTCCTGTAGACAGGAAGTTAATACCTGATGTACAAAGCCTATATAAACGTCATCAGGAATCCCCAAGGTGTATTTAGACCTTCTATTTCATCCTTTTTTCCGTTCACTTTTTCAGTAGCATTTTATCAACAGACACCGGATCGTTTCTTGCAAATTGTAACCGAAAGACAGAAAAGGATAATACTTACAAGAAGAACCCGTAAGCATTACCCTTTTCTACTTTCTTTTTGAATTTATCTAATCCTGTTTCCGTGCATTCTTCTTGAACTTATGGCAGGAAGGCCGAAAGAATACAAACGTACAGTGATTGAAAATACAAAATGTCAAAGCGACAAATTAATCATGAGGTTGTGGGTTCGGATTAGTATGTGCTTCATATACTTTAAAATCTGCCAATTGTAGACTTTCATCTTTAAGGCCATTGTCCGGACGATCGGATGCACTTTGCATCTTCCGCCCCAGACTGCGATAGATACCAAATTTATTACGGATGTTCGTTGCTCCTTTTCTCCACAAATCTACATCAGAAAAAGATTGATTGGCAAGTACTTTGCCATCGCTGATGCGGGTGAGCTTGATGCGGAACGTGCCATGATGCGTGTAATGCATTTCTGTCTCAACCTGTATCCATTCGTCCTTAAAATCAGAAAGAGGGAGATCGTCTATCAGAATTCCTTTACCAGATGTCCTTGTATCTCCCGTATGGATTACTTGTACGCGTTTATTATCACCGTTCTCATCACAGCGTGTACTGATGGTGATGAGTGGTGCACCATTGTTTCCCTCTTGCGCTTTTAGTTGGTGGAGGTGGCAAAATTTGGTAGTGGGTTGAAAGCCTTTCGGAATACGGAATTTCCACTCCAACCGTTGCCATTCATTCCAGTTTCCATTCAGGTGGTACCAATTACGGTTGGTCTGGCTTTTCATCTCGTTTCGCTGACGATCACTCAATAACCTGCCGCGGTCACTATCCAAAGCTTCAGCACTGGCATGATTTGTGAATTTAAATATGTATTGTTGCAAAGTAGAATCGAATATTACTTCACAATGAACTCCGTCATAATGATCATTCTTCGATATATTAGGATGTTCAGAGTAGTCCCATCCTAAAGTGCGCATATATTCATGTATGGCATTATAATCTCTTCCAACCAATTCGGAAGAAGCCTGCATACCTCCTTGAAAGGCATAGTCGGACGGAGTGGGAGGAGGTAACTGGGTAGTAGGTCCGTATCCGATAGCTTGCAAGGCAGATTCGCCTAAACGCTCCTTAAGTTGTGCAAGATAAAGACTTTGAGGGGCAACCTGAGTATTATGAGAATCGAAAATACCAACGGCCAATGTCGGCCCCGATTGATTGAAAGGACGGCGTAGTGGTGTACTTTCCCCTTTACTACCTATTACCCAATTGCAGGTTCCCGGTGGTATTTGGTTCACATAACTTTTTGCTACGCAGTTCCAAGCAACGGACCAGGCAGTGCCCCAACCGTGACCGGAACCCATAGAACCGCGATTCTTGAAATCAATGCCCCCGTCCGGCAATACACAATTATCAAGTAGTAAACCAGTGCTCCAGCGTTGATGTCCTTCTATGCGTCCGTTCCCTCTGAAGCTGCAATTAAGGAATACAATAGGGCCTGTTTGTCCGCCGCCAAGTGCCACAAACCAAATATTGTCGCCTGCAACCGAGCAACGGTCTAGTAAAATCTGTCCTCCATTCGGTGCAAATTCTGCTGGTTTGGAGGCTCCCTGATGTAGAGCCCTTCTTACCACATTAATTTGTTGCAGGGTGATACGCCGACCTCCTACACCTACGCTTTCCATGGTTTCCATTGCATTGATATCCTTCGCCCAGCAATCTTCTCCATTTATTCTTAATGCGTAATATAAGGCTTTTCCATGATTAACTGCTTGCGCCGGCGATTCAATGCGGAGGTTCTCCACACCGCACTGACGAATACGCCGGACATCATTGGCTATCACCACCGTAGTGTTATCATCCGTAAACCGGGCATCATAAGAATCTACTAATGGAACTGTCAAAGTGATTGTATTTTTCTCGATACCTGCAATCGTCCGTTCTGCAATCAACAGTCTTCCTGCCTTTATCCAAGTCTGAGGTTTTCCATCGCGTACCAGATCGTGCATCTTCATATATTTAATCCACTTCTCTGTCACAGGTTTACGTATTTCGATGTTATCTCCAACAGAAAGTCCCGAAGCGTCCTCCACTGTGAAATGATAGGAACCGGCAGGAATATATTTGTCAATGACTTTTATGCTCTTCTCATCCGGAGAAGTCTCTCCCAAACGATTGCCTGCCCTCTGACGAAGATTGTTATTCACAACTATAGCTGTGTGTTTCCCACCAGTCATAACAATGGTACTTCCACTTGGGTCACTTCCGGTACCGCGTAAAACTACACCGTCAACCGTAATCTGGATAGTGCGTTCGCACACAAAACGTCCGGGTGCCAATAATACAGCTCCCCGGAATCCATTTTCATCTTGGGGAAGTGCAGAGACCATATCAATAGCTTTTTGGATATAGTCCGTGCAATCCTCATTCTCACCTAAAGGATGTACCGTCAACTTGGCCGGAACATAAGGTAATGTAACTCCACCGCCTTTATAGCCAGCATGGGAAAAATCAATGATGCGATCACCTTTTTTCGTTGTTTTATATACTAATTTTCCAGAAGCGTCCGGATAAATCCACTGGCTTTTACCAGTTAGCTCCTGTCCCATAACGGACAAGGGAAAAAGAAGACATAGTAGATAATAGATGTTTTTCATTTGTTTTATCAATAGAATTAATAATAGTATAGCAAAGAAAAGGGAAAAAAAGAATTCCCGTTATATATATTGTCTCAAAAACTTACGAAATAGGATCTAATTTATCTTTTCACTATAGAAAGATACAAAATTGCAAGAAAATGAGATTTCTCAATAAAGGGGGTAGCTAAAGAAAGGGTTTCTTTGTAAAACAAATAAAAAACTAATAAATATGAAGAAAGCACACCTTATATCCTTATTTATAGGATTCTCAGGATTCGTTGGTTCTAATTTGCTCATGGCACAAGAAAGCTGGCAATCACAACTCGTAACTCAGGATAAGACCGGAAATCTGACTTATCAGAAAGATAAAGATGGTTTTGTCATACCCGATTTTAGCCAGGCAGGGTATAAAAATGGAAAAGATGTTCCTGTAATCAACTTGCCGGAACGCACCATCGTTATTAGTCCACTGGAAGATAAAGAGGCTGACAATACGCAACATGTACAAAAAGCGATTAATGAGGTTGGACAATATGAGTTGAATGCTGACGGTATCCGGGGAGTCGTACTATTGAAAGCTGGGCGATATAATATTGATGGAACCTTGAGTTTGACGTACGATGGAGTTATCTTGCGCGGTGAAGGTAATTGTTTTTCCGAGAATGATTCTACCGTCCTGTATGGTAGAAATGCTTCCGAGAAGGCAAAGCGACTCATTTTAATGGGAAATTCTTCTGCACACAACTGGGGCAATGGAAAAGGAAACAACCAGGTAAATATTACAACCCGGAAGGTAATGCCGGGAGATTATTCATTTCAGGTAACTGACGCAAGTGCTTATCAGATTGGCGATTTAATCTGTATAAAGTATCCCACTACTACGGAATGGCTGGAAGCAGTCTGGTATGGTGGAAATACAAAACGGAATACAGATGAAAGTATGAAATGGAAGATTAAAGATATTGATATTTCCTATCACCGTTATGTGAACAATGTAGAAGGAAATAGAATTGAAGTGGATGCACCTGTTTTCTATTCACTCGATCAGCAATATGCACAAGCTTATATTTATAAGATTGAGAATCCGGGTACTGTTCGTCACAATGTAGGTATTGAAAACCTGCATATCTCTTTGGAAAGAAGCCCGGAAAATTCGACGGCCAATGTCGATCAGAACTGTATCTATATGAGTTCTTTGGAAAATTCATGGGTAAAAGGTGTTTCGATGTCAGGATTCGTTCATGCAGGTATCAAAACAACATCGACTACGCGAAGCACAATCGAAGATTGTTATGCAATTGATCCTTCAGGACTTTGCACCGGAGGTACATATTATAACTTTGAGAACTACCATCGTTCACAACTGATCTTACTTAAGAACTGTTATGCCCGCAACGGACGTCATCACTATATCTCTAACGGTTGCGCCACTACCAGCGGTATTGTGGTGTTAAATTTCCGTTCGGAGCTTTCTCTTGCACAGGCAGAGGGACACCGTTTATGGTCACAAGGTATTCTGTTTGACAATTGGAAAGAATTGGGAACCATAAAATCAAATGCCGGTAAAATCGGCATGTACTTACGTGATAACATGGGAAGTGGTCATGGCTGGGGAGGCACTAACAGTGTCTTTTGGAATTGCGATGTACAGGGAGGTGCTATTTATCTGGACAAAGTACCTACAGGGCAGAACTATGCTATCGGTTGTACGGCAAAGACGATACGACGGTATCGCAATACGATGAGTGAATATATGGATGGATATATCGAAGGGCAGAATCGTAAGAATCTGCAACCGGCATCACTTTATGAAGCTCAAAGAGAAGCCAGAGGTATATCTACGGGGTTAATGCCTGAAGTAAATAGAGAAAATACCCCGCATATCATTGTAGAGATAAACCGTGTGAGAGTAAAATCACAAAAAGATGCATTGATATCTATTTATACAACGAACGGAAGTATGGTGCAGACGCTTAAATCTTCTACTAATAACTGGGTGGAAAGTATGGCATTGAACGATGACTTTTACATAGTTCGTGTGGAAGAGGCCGGCCGGAAAGCTTACAGTCAGAAAGTTCTTATCAGAACCACCGGAAAGTGATTTGATTATGCTCCTGAATATCAAAAATAAATCTACTAATTGTTATGACAAAAAAAACTTTTATCTCGCTCCTGTACGTATTGGTGTGTACCGTTTGTTTCGGACAAGAATTTGTGCATCCCGGCATGTTACATACGACCTCTGACCTCGAGTTTATGAAAGCAAAAATCCTTGCAGGTGAAGAGCCTTGGAAGGAAGCATGGGATCAGCTCAAGGCTTCAGAAATTTCCTCACTCCACTATAAACCAACTCCATTTAAAGTTGTGGATAACGGCCCGTATAATCAGCCCGATAATGGCGGGAAAGAGTTTGTACGTGATGGAGCCGCCGCCTACACCATGGCTTTGCAATGGTATGTGGAAAGAAATGAAGCTTATGCGGAAAAGGCTATTGAAATTTTTAATGCCTGGGCAAATACCCTTGAATCGGTCGTCAACCACAATCGCCAACTGAAAGTGGGTACAGCAGGCATTAAGTATCTCAATGCTGCCGAGATCATCAAATATACCTACAAAGGCTGGAGTGACAAAGATCGTAGAGCATTTGAAGATATGGTAATCAATATTTGGTATCCTGTGATAACAGACTGGACACCTCGTTACAATGGCAATTGGGATGCTGCCAACGGACAAACCATAATGTGTATCGGTATCTTCCTTGATCGACGAAATATTTTTGAAAAAGCATGCAAACAGTTGACAGATGGTGATAGTAACGGCTCTATAAAAAACTATTTTTATGAAAACGGACAATGTCAAGAGAGTGGACGTGATCAGCAGCATGTACAGATGGGGCTTGCTTTCCTTGCTTGTGCCGCAGAGATAGCATGGAACCAAAAAATAGACTTATATGGGGCGTTCGATAATCGTCTCTATAAAGGATTTGAATATACAGCTAAATACATGTCGGGTGAAGAAGTTCCTCATATACAGTATATCACTTGGTTTGGAAAACCAGTCTATGGACCTGAGATCTCGCCCAAACAACGCGAAAAGATATGTCCTGCCTGGGAACGCGCTTACCATCATTATCATGACCGCAAAGGAATGGATATGCCTTATACCTATAAAATGATTCAGAAAAGTCGTCCGGAAGGAACAGTTAACCAATCGTTTATGCCTTGGGCATCTCTGACCAGTGCAGATTTTCCAGCTCAATAAAACTGTGCGACCTCTTTTATCCTTAGTGTGCTCTTAGAGAATAGTTATAGTATTTCGATATTACACAAGTAACAAATTACTTGTATAATATCGTTTATTTCTTCTCATTTTATTTGCTTTACATACCGACAGACTTTCCCATCATCTGTTATACCTTCTATCACTACTGTATAAGTAGAAGGGCGATCTGCTGTATAAAAACTTAGTCCTGTTTCACCTTTCTCATTCAGACGGATATTGGGTTCCCAGTGAATGGTGGTACGTTTATCAGAGTTGATAATCTTACGGCTTTCTTCGGTAGGGTATTGGGGAGCATAAAATTCTGCATTCTCGGCATAGGATAAATAACCTATGCGGGCAATGCTCGGAATAGAAGAACCGATAATTCCTTTAGAGAGATAAGTACTTATATATACTTTCTGGGGCTGAACGATCAGAGGTAGTGCATCACCAGTTCTCGGTGCATTGGCTATTGTTACAGCCTCTGTTTCTTCATAATTTTCCCAAGTATAATGATCCTCGCTGTTTGCAATATACATTGCCTTATCTCGTACAAAATTTATAGACTTCACATCCTCGGCACGCAGATTTTCCAGATCTTGTAGATTCTTTAGTTCATATCCATCAACTATTACGGGTACTCTTTTCCAGAAGCGTTCCCAGTAACCTGATATCGGACTTTCGCCATTAGAACCAGATATTTTGCTGTAAGAACTTTTTTCGTTGAAGTTTCTGTTTGGAACTAATACAAACATTTGGTTAACACTATTTCTAACTCCGGAATGAACCATAATGTTAGGAGTTCTCTTCAATAAATCCAAAGCCGTCTTTTCATTTATCTGTTCTATCTTCTCCGGTTCAACCACCTTATATGAGACCCACCCGTCCGGCAATTGTAAAGCGGTGACCTCCACTTCCGGCAGTCGGTATATTTTTTCTCCATTTACAAGAGTATAATCTTCGCGCACACTTTTAATGAAAGCTCTACTTTTCAAAGGTATTTCTTCTTTTTGCCAGTGTAAGTGGTGAGTACTAGGATATTCCGTTTCATTCATGTAAATGCCATATCGCCATTTGGGTTTCTTCCCAGCACCGTTAATCAGGAACTCTGTCAAACGATCCTTGACCTGCTGAAAATTATGGGTAAAAGAAAACTCTCCTTTCTCATTGGAAACAACAATTTGTTTGAAAGCTTTTTGAGAAGTACTCACAAGCAGTGCAAAATGAGACAATCTTTTCTTATCAAAATGACTTTCAACATATCCGCAGATTTGCTGAGTTTTCTCAACTTCATATTTATATTTCGCTTCTCTCAAATTTGTACTCACATCATATCTACGCCAGCCGTGTGTCAGCATAAGTTGGTTCAAATGCTTTTCGATGGTCGGAGTACAAGAAGAAAAATAGTAAGCGGGAGAAAAGACATTACCTTTTAAATCAGAATTCAGCAATAGTTCACTGACCACATGGTTGGTTGTAGCATCCATATTCACGGCGAAATCGTCGGTTATACTCAAAGAGAAATTTCCCTGAACCGGCCTATGTTGATTATCCAAAATGCGTAACCCCATTTTTACAGGTTGGCGACTGTCGGCCGGAGTACCAGAAACCGCTAACTGAAACACAGCGGCAGGCTTCCTGACAAAGACAAGACGTTCGCTCACCACTGTCGTATCACGGTTGAATAGTGTGAAGTGGGCAATTCCTTCGGGAAACGAATCGAGAGGGATACTGTCGGATAATTGTTCGCGAGATACGACACGATTCAAGAGGATCTTGCCACGTGTATGCACCAATAAACCGAAGTCCTCATTCAGTTCTCTATCCAAAGGAGTGAGTATACAGTAGTGTACAGAAGTGGGATCCTGATGTATGGCGAGAGAAATATGGGTGGTGGAAGCTTTAGGTAGAGTGAAACTCCGCTCATATCCAAGCTTATCTTTCACAAAAGCATACAGTGTATCTGCTTCATCGGCTTGAACCGTAAAGGAGCCTATGCCGGCATACTCGCTATTGAGTGTGACCAATGTATCTTTTCGTTGATTTAATACATATCCCTCTACATTTATTATTTCCCCGGTCGAAGTTTCTGCTTTAAAGGCAACCTGCTGTTGTACTCCTGCTAGTAAATGCCCTCCTTCCGGATAGAAGCCAACTGTATATTCATAATCCTGCGGCAGGAAGATGCGCTTGCGGTGTACATATTCTTTCTCGTATAGAGAAAGGTAGACATAAGGTTCCACGCCTTTCTCCCGGTCGGGCAGCTTAAAGCGTATTTGTCCATCGGCATTTGTTCTCACACGGCGAAAGCGATTCTTATACTCTTTCGTGCGAATCATGTACTCGACACGAGAACCTGCATAGGGAGTGCCGTCTTTACGCAACAGGGTGATAACGGCATATTTCCCATCGGTTTCATCCGAATCATATTCGATGTTCGCAGTAAGTAACGAAGAGGTATTGGCATATACGGGAATCTGTTTGGTAAAGAAGAACTCCTCTCCTTGATTTCTCATGAAATTGGTGTAAGCGCGAATCTGATAATCGGCCTCTTCAATATCTTTTTCTAAAGGAATGAAATTAGAGAAATGCCCGTTTTCTTCTTTTATTTTTTTACGCTGAATTACCTTATTCTTCCGGTTTATGAGTTCGATATATAAAAAGCGACTTTGTGCATCACTTTCTTTATGCGTTTGTGCATCTACAAGATAACCTTTCAGCCAAATGGTATCGCCAATCAAGTAGAAAGGCTTGTCGGTGTGGAGATAGGCTTTCTCCTGATATAGCACAACTTTTTTTTGAGAGAAAATGGGTAGAATTGAGCTACCTAATAGAATGCATATAATTAAAAAGCATCTCATAATATATAGTTTTTATAAAGATAAGCAAAAGCCTCATTAAATACTACGATATTAAAGTTATCATGAAGAATCTTTTATAAAAAAAAGAAAGATTCTTCATGATATTGAAAAATAAGCGGTTTTATATAGCTGAAATTACTTTGTTATTTTGGACATTCACAAGGGTTATTTAAACATATCTTACAGCACTCACAGTGAACAGCACATCTATGACATGTTGGACAAGAGATATAGTTGGGTCCACATACTGGACAACAAATACAAGCTTCTATAACGTAACCACATTTTTCACAAATAGGATAGCATACACATTCTCTAAATCCGCACCTTGGGCAGAAACAGGTACAGGTTTCAGGATCCATCGCACCACAATCAGGACAGAATAATTCACATTCTTCCCACCATTCATGTTCTTTA
This sequence comes from Bacteroides intestinalis, assembly GCF_003464595.1. GTDB lineage: Bacteria > Bacteroidota > Bacteroidia > Bacteroidales > Bacteroidaceae > Bacteroides > Bacteroides intestinalis_A. The sequence goes on along the minus strand of NZ_QRZF01000006.1, from coordinate 857 downwards.
CCACACATACTACAAACTTCCCAATCTAATGAATATGATGACATATTCATTCCCATATCAAACAGGGAAATAGAAATTGCATTTGATGTTGAAGCAGGAGTTGGTACTTTTGCTACACGAAGAACAGAAGTTATTTTTCCATTTTCATATACATAAGCTTTCTTTGGTTTCCCATTTATATCAGAATGAAAGATATAACCGGAAAAATCGCTACCCTCCATATTGTATTTTAAAACACTTATTTTAGCTTTATTTCTCCTTAAGTAATCCTTATGACCAATAATAGTTACAATTTCACAGACAGGTTCATTATATCCATGAGTCTTTCGAAAAACAAATTTAAAATTCGCTTTAGTACGTTCATGCTTTAATTCATCTGTTCCCTTTTTTATTTTTTTTAATGCATAAATCTGTCCTCCAGCATTCATCGGTATTTCAACATAAGAGGCGTATTCATCACTCCAAACACTACTTTTATCCCATTCTAATCTTACATTGGCCTTTTTTAAATCAGGAAGTGAAGAATGCGTCATTGAAACTTCTTTTGAGTGTTTAGAGTAATGATCCATATATTCTTTATCATTAACACTGTCAACTTTAGTTTTAAAATCAGGTAATTTTAGTGCATGGATATTAGTCTCAAAAAAATGTTTAGCCGAAGCGACACTTAGATCCTCATTTAGAGAACGGGTTAATACCTTATCAACCGATTCTTCATTTTCGATAAACTCATTTTGGCATGCGTATCCTATAACGATTGTTAACAAAGACACTAAAATCATTTTCTTTTTCATGTTTTTTTGTTTTTAATTTATCTGATTCTCCGCAAACACACCTAATATTTTTAGTATATTAGC
>NZ_QRZF01000059.1 GCF_003464595.1 Bacteroides intestinalis | reverse complement strand
ACACATTTACATTTGCAGTATTAAATATCACAATAAAATATAAGTGTATATTTGAAAAGAAGAGTTGCAGTGAACTAACTTTGACACTAGTCTTAAATGATTATAGGCTGAATCAGACTGCAACTCTCTTAATAGGAGAACCTAGCCAGTTAGAATTGTAGGCTCACGACCTAATAAATGTATTAGCTGTTTCTCCTTCATGTTTAATACTGTAAATACAAAGTTATGAATTATTCTCATTTTGTAGGTCTTGATGTAGGAAAAAAAACTTTCGATGCATCATTAATGTCTGCGGACGAAAAAGAGTTGTCTCACAAGTCTTTTGATAACACTCCAGAAGGAATCCAATCTTTATTGGATTGGATAGCTGGTTATCATCTCTCTTTATCCAAACTCTTATTCTGTGCTGAAAACATGGGAAGTTATGTCACAGAGTTATCTGTTTCCAGTGTCTCCATGGGATTTTCCCTGGCTTTGGTTTGCCCGTTGACCATCAAGAAGTCCATAGGCTTGCAACGAGGCAAAAATGACCGCATTGACGCCAAAAGAATAGCGAACTATGCGGTATTACACTATCGAAAACTGGAGTTATACAAATTGCCTGACAAAGACTTGGTGAGACTACGAGGATGGATTATTATACGTGACAATTTGGTCAAGCAAAAAGTATCAAGCATAAAGTTATTGGAAACATTCTCCCAGATGGCTAAGTTGGCTAATGTGACAGAAGCCATTTCTTTTTTGGAAGAGCAGCTCAAGTCGATAAAAGAAAAGATCCTGGAGGTGGAAGAGGATATGGAGCAACTAATAGCCGTCAGTACATCGCTTTACACAAACTACTTGCTATTAAGAAGTATAAAAGGAATAGGAATTATCAATGCCATTGTATTACTGTGTGTTACTGACAATTTTCAAAGATTTGACAACCCGAGGAAATTTGCCTGCTATTGTGGGGTTGCCCCATTTGAACACACTTCAGGTATTTCCATACGGGGAAAAACGCAGACTTCTTCATTGGCTAACAAAGAAGTAAAAGTATACCTTACCCGGGCAGCTATTACTGCCATCTCTTGGGATCCGCAGATGAAAGCATATTATAAAAGGAAAATAGCGGAGGGGAAACATAAAGCATCTGTAATCAATGCTGTAAGAGCCAAAATCATAGCAAGGTCTTTTGCTGTGATACGAAGGCAGACTCCATTTGTAACATTAGCCGTATAATAAAAAGGTCCTTAACTTCGAAAACATCTTAGGTTTAGGAAGTAGCTATACACTTCTGAAGAGTAGTTATGTCTATATACGAACTTACCCAAGGATACGTTAATGTTCGTAAACTTGGGTAAGATTTTATAGATATTGCTTGGAGAGGACTTAGAATTCA
>NZ_QRZF01000058.1 GCF_003464595.1 Bacteroides intestinalis | reverse complement strand
GACAAAGCGGCATAACAGCTACATGGTTTTGCGATTCAATTTCTCTGAAGTCAGTTCTAAGTTAGAATTTGTGGATCGTTCATTCTGTGAGTATTGCTGCATGGTGATGAAGAATTTCATCCTGAAATATGAATATCTGTTGGGCAGTGGGATATGGGAAGTGGTTAATCCTGACGAGACAAATCCAGAGCAGATGCTGGCCGCTCTTAAGGAATACGTCAGCCGCACGAATTGTCCGCGCATCTACCTGTTAATTGACGAATATGATAACTTTACCAACACCATCCTTTCTTCTTATGGACAGGAGCGTTACCGGGAAAAGACACATGGCGAAGGACTGATCCGTGGTTTTTTCAACAATATCAAAGCCTCTACTTCCAATGCCGGTGCCGCCGTGGAGCGCCTTTTCATCACGGGAGTGAGTCCCATTACGATGGATGACGTGACGAGCGGTTTCAATATCGGCACGAATATCAGCATGTTGCCGCAATTTAATGACATCATCGGTTTCAGCGAAGATGAAGTACGGGAGATGATTACCTATTACAAAGATGAAAACGCACTTCCGGCAGGTGTTACGGTGGACGAGTTGGTGGAACTGATGAAGCCGTGGTATGATAATTACTGCTTCTCTTCCCGCAAATTGGAAGAGCGGATGTTCAATTCGGACATGACACTTTATTTCCTGAACAGTTATCTGCAACAGCAATTACCACCAGAGAGAATGGTTGACAACAATATCCGTACGGATTACAGTAAGCTCCGTCATCTGATACGGATAGATAAGACATTCGGTGTGAACGCTTCCGTCATCCAGCAGATTGTAACGGAAGGTAGCATCACAGCACAGATCTCCACTTCTTTTCCGGCTGAAAAGTTAACTGATACGGAGAACTTCAAGAGCCTGCTGTTCTATTTCGGAATGCTATCCATACAAGGTACCGATTTTGGTAGTGCCATTCTTGGCATTCCGAACCTGACTGTACGCGAACAGCTCTATACTTATCTGGTAGAAGCTTATCGCGAAGCAAAAATGTTTGATCTGGACCTTTCTTCTTTTTCCGGTCTGGTGAAAGGAATGGCTCTTCGTGGCGAATGGGAGGCCGTCTTCCGTTTCTTCGCCCGCGAACTGGAACGTCAAAGCGCCATCCGTGAGTTCATAGATGGAGAGGCCCATATCAAAGGCTTTCTGTTGGCTTATTTAGGACTGACGCAGGGATATGTTCTTTTTCCCGAACACGAATCTTCCAAAGGTTATGCCGATTTCTACATGATGCCGGATCTACTGCACCAGCCGGATATTGCCTATAGCTATATTGTAGAGGTGAAATACGCCAAGCGTGATGCTTCGGAGGAAGATATTGCTTCCTTGAAGAAGGAAGCGGCTGAACAGCTGGTGCGTTATGCAGCGGACGAAAAGGTGCTTCGCACCAAAGGTGGGACGAAACTGGAGCTCATCACGCTGGTATTCAAGGGCTGGGAACTGATTATTGCAGAAAAATTGTGATATTGTTATTGAGTCAT
>NZ_QRZF01000057.1 GCF_003464595.1 Bacteroides intestinalis | reverse complement strand
GACAAAGCGGCATAACAGCTACATGGTTTTGCGATTCAATTTCTCTGCAATCAGTTCGAAGTTGGAGGATGTGGAGCGTTCGTTCTGCGAGTATTGCTGCATGGTGATGAAGAATTTCATCCTGAAATACGAACACCTGTTGGGCAGTGATATTTGGAAGGTTGTCAATCCTGATGAAACCAATCCGAGACAGATGTTGGCTGCTCTTAAGGAATACGTCAGCCGTACGGACTGCCCGCGCATTTACCTGTTGATTGACGAATATGATAACTTTACCAATACCATCCTTTCTTCTTATGGGCAGGAGCGTTATCGGGAAAAGACACATGGTGAGGGTTTTATCCGTGGTTTCTTCAACAATATTAAAGATTCCACTTCCAATGCCGGTGCCGCCGTGGAGCGTCTTTTCATTACGGGAGTGAGTCCCATTACGATGGATGACGTGACGAGCGGTTTCAATATCGGCACGAATATCAGCATGTTGCCGCAATTTAATGACATCATCGGTTTCAGCGAAGATGAAGTACGGGAGATGATTACCTATTACAAAGATGAAAACGCACTTCCGGCAGATGTTACGGTGGACGAGTTGGTGGAACTGATGAAGCCATGGTATGATAATTACTGCTTCTCGGAAGATAGTTTGGAAGAGCGCATGTTCAATTCGGATATGACACTCTACTTCCTTAACAATTATCTGCAACTGGGCAAAGTACCCAAAATGATGGTTGACAACAATATCCGTACGGATTACAGTAAGCTCCGTCATCTGATACAGATAGACAAGACATTCGGTGTGAACGCTTCTGTCATCCAGCAGATTGTAGCCGAAGGTAGTATCACAGTACAGATTGCCACTTCCTTTCCGGCTGAAAAGATGACTGATACTGAGAACTTCAAAAGCTTGCTGTTCTATTTCGGAATGCTATCCATACAAGGTGTTTACCGTGGGACTCCTGTACTTGGAATCCCCAACTTGACTGTGCGTGAACAACTTTATACTTACCTGGTGGAAGCCTATAGTAAAGCATCTATTTTTAATGTAGACATTAGCCATTTTTCTTCTTTGGTCATGGAGATGGCTTATGACGGCAAATGGGAGTCCGTTTTTCGCTTCTTCGCCCGCGAACTGGAACGTCAAAGCGCCATCCGTGAGTTCATAGATGGAGAGGCCCATATCAAAGGCTTTCTGTTGGCTTATTTAGGACTGACGCAGGGATATGTTCTTTTTCCCGAACACGAATCTTCCAAAGGTTATGCCGATTTCTACATGATGCCGGATCTACTGCACCAGCCGGATATTGCCTATAGCTATATTGTAGAGGTGAAATACGCCAAGCGTGATGCTTCGGAGGGAGAGATTACTGCTTTGAAGAAGGAAGCGGCTGAACAGCTGGTGCGTTATGCAGCGGATGAAAAGGTGCTTCGCACCAAAGGTGGAACGAAACTGGAACTCATCACGCTGGTGTTCAAGGGTTGGGAACTGATTATTGCAGAAAAATTGTGATATTGTTATTGAGTCATCATTCCATAAGGGAGCGGGTATAGAATCCGCTCCTTTTTTGCTTAATACATTTAGGGTTTCTCAGGACATGTGTCAGCTAGAAAACATGAGATTATTTAGCGGTTGATTGTAAGCTTCTTTTTTGTTGCTGGTGTCTGATAATGGTGCTATT
>NZ_QRZF01000056.1 GCF_003464595.1 Bacteroides intestinalis | reverse complement strand
TTCCAGCATGTCAAAGAGCGAATGTATTCAAATTACTTTGAATTATTCCTTACCGTTAATCAGCCTTTTCCTGCACGCAGCGAAGCGGATGGGCATCGGACTGGTATTTAGTTACGATACCATAAGCAGACTCTGTATTAAACCAGCCCGCATACGTTCTATAATCCCCATCATCTCCTTTAGTTCGAGTCCATATTGAACATAAATCTCCAATATACTCGAATGTATCCATGAATCTGCCATAACCTGTAAATCGGAAATAAGAGGCATGCCCGCCATTCAACTGTTCGAAATAAAGCAGATAGCCACCATCGTCATTTCTCGTATTATAATTCTTTATATTATTGTTAGGCAGACTACTTCCATTCTGACACACAGCAGCCAGATCAACCTGGGATATAACTCTCCACCCGGCAGGACATGGATCCCAAACAGGTTTATCCGTTTCATCCCACCCTTTGAATGACGCTGCTGCGATATTTGTCCAGGCAGGACCTTTGTTACTGGCTGCATAAAATACAAGCGGCTGCCGGCAAGATGTCTGGTAACTGATTGTCCCCGATTGTCCTCCATTCACCACGTATGTAATCCCATCCGCCGCATAGCGATTCAACATACCTTCGGGAGGCGTAGATGAATTTTTATTATTAATCACACTGATCTTTTTAGTCGTATAGCTACTTGGGAACGGGTCTTTGCGCCCCCACTGATAATGGAAACCGTTGGTCTTGGACATTTCGACAAAGGAAGTCGGAGCTTCATCTACATATCCCGCCATTGCTCCCAAATTACGGTCCATCATCGGAAGTACACTTGCATTGTTCAGCGAAAAGAGCAGCTTTCGCTTATTGACCGGTTCCAAGACTTGTTCACCCCCACGGGTATCCGGCTTATAATCCGTCACCCAGACATGCCAACTCCAGACAATGTTTCCCGTACCATCCGGACCGTCGTATGCAGCAATCACTCCGTTACCTCCGGTGGTGTTGGCAGCTACACGGCAATAGATGCGGCATTGCCCTTTACCGTTGGCTGGCACCGTATTGATATCACTATTATCTATCGTTCGTTTGATGTCTACAATATTGGTATGGTCATCATCACTATTGGCAATTCCCATTACAGGATCACCGACATCACCGTTTTCACGGGTTTGCCAAAGTAGTCTTACCGATTTGATGCCTGTACCGGCGGTGGAAGGATACCAGCCCGTCATTTGTGAGTTGGTTATTTCCGCTCCGTTTTGTTGAAATACGAAAGGGTCGAAGCAGAACGCACCGCCCGGCTCTACCATAAAGCAATTGGCGGTGGGCACCAGATTATCGTTATTTTCCGAAGCCGGAATAGGGTCGATATACGTCACACGATTATCACCCGTAGGGATGCCGACATGTGCGAAGTTTACGGTATAAACATAATCTTTATTGCGATACATATTGAAATCCGTTGAAGAACCGGAACCGATATAAACACGGTAGTCGAACTTCTTCTTTCCGTCAGTTGTATTCACGGCTACGAAATTAAAAAAGGTACTGCCTACAGGAGCATTCGCCTTCGTGCGCTGCGTTTCTGTGGTAGCAGCAGCACTTTCACCACGGACATTGGCCGGCACCCAGCAGGAATAAGAACCATGTGCGGCATCGACATTCGCAATAGTTTTTTCAAGCGTGGTGAACTGCGAAACGATGGAGGGATAGGTGCCGTCAGTCTCCGGTCTATCCACGATGGTATAGTTCAACGGTACACTCTGAATCAGGAGTTGTTTCAATTTATAATCTGTAACACTATAATCCCATGTTACAGTCAGACGCGTAGCCAGACGTTTCAGCATCAGGCGCATATCGTAGCTGCCGTCCGGACTCTGAATGATAGCTTTACCATTGACAGTGGCTACCTTTACATGCTTCAAGTGAAGCACGTAAGGCATAGCGTTCATGCTCCCCGTAACCGAGGGGTCAATCGCATTTATCACGGAAGAATTTACTATCATACTTTGTACTTGTTCTAATGTTTTTGCTCCTAAAGCCGCCACTGCAGAACCACTGCCGCGGGCTACCAATACTAACTGGCAGTCGTCAGACGCCTGCAAAGTGACGTCCAGACTTGTGCCGATGTTGACGGTGCCGTAATCATTTCCCGTCAGGTGGTTTCCGTTGACATCGTACTGACGGATTTCCAGGTTGTAAAGTTGATCCGGAACGTCGGTAGAGGCACGCGTTATCACACCGGGCAACAGGCTCGCCTTGAAGGCGGTAGAACCGCCTTCAACGCGAGCCTGTTGCCCGGTGTGATAACTCGTGCCTCGACTGACGTTCCGGATTATCTTTATAACTTGGAAATCCGTCAGTACGACGTCAACGGAAACCACCTGACGGGAAATGATTACGGCACCG
>NZ_QRZF01000055.1 GCF_003464595.1 Bacteroides intestinalis | reverse complement strand
TTTTCTAATTCTTTCATATTCCTTTTTGATTTTTAGTTGCGGATAATTCGGCAGCTAATCGCCATTTTGGGCGATTAAGGTGTATGTTAGCATCACTTCTAATAAAAGAATCACATATCAGCTAATTTCCACTTTACTTCAGAAGCTGATACATCATCATCAATATATGCTTGCAAATAAGCAGCTAAATCTTTATATCGACTTTCACCGTTGCAATCATATACCCATAATTCCGGTTCTTCTGTACCGTCAAACCATATTAGGCAAATCATTTCATAGCCATTATCGCTTGCTGCAAAAATGGAAATTCTGTTTGGCGCAAATAGTCCAGTAGCATGGTCTTCCCAATAATCCTTTGAAGCTTTTATGTCGCGAACAATTCCTATCAACCGTTCATCCTTTTCATCTTCATTCCATGGACTTTCCATTTCTTTTGTATCAAGCCAATCTCCATGTGTCGCATTAATCCATTTACCAAATGCCCCATACCTGATTTTCAACATAGGAGAGACATTTCTATAAACTCCTTTTTCAAGGGTAGGCACTCCCTTATGAAAGTCGATAGCTTGGCTTATTTGAACCTTACCTTCTAAATCAATGACTTCATCAAGCAATTCTTTTATTGTTTTCATTCTTTTTTATTTGATGCTAATGTATTTCAGCTAACTGCATTTAGCTGTTAAGTTGATTGTTACCAACATTTATTTTTTCAATTCTCCCAATAAGCATATATTGGCTATGTGATATTAAATATTCTTCATTTTTTTCTTCGTATTTATTTTCTAAACACAAAGCACCACCGACAATAACATCAACATTCGTTTCTAAATCAAAATATTCTTTTTCATATCTGGGTTTCAAAATTAGAATACAACTTTTTTGTCCATTAAAATCTAAAAAACTATCAGATTTGAAAAGAAGAAATGTAGGAGAAAGTTGCTTTATTACTATACCATGAAGAATATTACTACCATTATGATTGAAACCCCACGGTTCATCTACTGTTAGTTTGTACTTGACCATATTTATTAATTTTCTTTAGTTGGTAATGTTTGGTGGCTAACCGACCTTTTTCAGGGGAGGTTAAGCCGCTTGTTAGTCGCACAATTTGTTCTTTTTTCAACTCAACTATTAGCTGCTCATATTTTTATCATCTTTACCATAAAAGGTTATGGCAGATAGACGACCTAATCTATACCATTATAATTATCCTTCGGCTTTAAACCATTCAAGATATTTAATGCCGTTGTAATCTACTAATTCCTCAATATGTTTTTTGGGAACATCAGAATCATCGTAACTTTTTTTCTTTATATAGATGTTCTGATTTTTCTTTTTATCTTTAAATCCATTAGGAATATAGCAGACTATACAATTCGATGCTGATACATGTTCTTCCTTGACGTAGAGTTCAATTACCCAATCAGGCACAAATTGATTGTTTATCATCCTTTTTACCATTTCAAATGGATTCTCAAGATGATCCAAAATTTCCACTTTCAAAAATTCTGGGTAATAGAACTTAATTCCTATGTCCTTGCAGAACTGACAGCGATGGTCGGGATTTGGGCGTTTCTTTGTACGACCTTCTTCGTAATCTCGTATTTCTTTCATGTATTCATCTTGATTGAAATACTCCATAAATTCTTCCCTACTTTTATCGGTTGTGCCAATCCAAATCATATATTCTAATCCAGCATTAGACCCTTGCATTCCTTCAGGCGACAGTTCAAACTCAAACGTACCAAGATAAGTCATGGTTGTGGTATTCTCTGCCTTCTTAGGAGATATACCCTCACGACAATTATAGCAGATAACAGCATTTGCCATTGTAATATTTTTATCAGCTATCGACAGACTTATCTTTTGGGTATCAGCAGGAATAAGGTTAAGTAATCCTGCCAAGCCGTCAGATGTGAATTTCATAATAAGAAAATCCTCATCATAGCTCATTACACCAAGCTCCTTACAGAACTGGCAACGAAGTTCCTTATTGTCTTCATCATAATCTTTCCACCATTGACGGAAAGCCGATTGATCCATATATTTCTCAAAGTCAGCTTCGGAATCGAATTGACCGACCCATATCATTATCTTACTCATTTTCTTTTTTTTATTTTTCAAGCGACTAATGTCCGGCAGATAAACCGCCTTCAATGTTTCATCTGTTTGTTAGCAACCGCTTTTACCATTCAGGAAAATTATCTTCTATATATTGTTCTAACGATGGAGCGATGGTTTTTATTTCGGCATCACTATCATGATAGTATATTTCGACCTCTCCTTTAGAATTTATCATTATGGGATTGCCAGAACCATCATCTGAAATCACATAAGTATCTGTAACTTCAGGATGAACTTCTCTTAATGATTTAGTTTCTTCGACCACATTTTCATTGCCGTCTAAAGCATTAATCATCATTCCTGCGTATGCTGTTCCGAAATTCTTGATAAAGTCTATATAGTCAGAACTAAATTTTACTCCTAACTCTTGTTCCGCACATAATACCTGCTCATCAGATGCAGGTGTCCCAATCATATCATGTGCCGTTAGAAATCTTCTCAATCGTTCTATAAGTTCCTTTTTCATATTTATTTCCTCGGTGGCTAATGGGTTGTAAATAGCAACTGTTAGGGTTGCTTATTTATTTGTTA
>NZ_QRZF01000054.1 GCF_003464595.1 Bacteroides intestinalis | reverse complement strand
CCCCCCCCGCCCCCAAAGGGGGAGCGACCAAACGGCAACTTCACTCAATGGAGTGTTACGCCGTTCGGGTTCGGAAGAAATTTTGCAGGGTTCGAAAAACGGTTGTGTGCTTATTCGAAAAAAAGTTTATGGTGTGGGCGCTCGTCGGGACGGGTGGTCCCGCCCCTTGCCGCTGGGCGCTCCCCGACCGATGATTTTTTAAGTAGTTGATTATATGCCGTTTTTAGGGTATAATAAGAACTTAAGAAATAGAATAAGTTAAGTAGTTGATACTCAATATAGGGTATTTTCCATATTGGAAAATCAGATTTTCCATATTAGAAAGTCACTCTTTCCTATTGGATGTTAAAAAGGAAAATATATTTTGCTTTTTTATTGTATTAATGGAAATTTAAATATTCCTTTGTGGAAAATCAAATTATACTTTTTCACCGATATATAGAAAGTCAAATTTGCCTAAATAGAATGTTTATGGAAAATAAGAAAGTACTCAAATTAACCGATTTTCAAAAAAACGAAGAAAACCCCTTTATGAAACAAGCAATTGAAGGGATTGAAAATCACGTTGTTAAGAAATACAAAAGTAGTACGGGAAGTGATAAAAAAGCTGTAGTTGCTGTTGCTGATACAGATACAGGAGAAGTATTCAAAACCTCGTTTATCCGACAAATAGAAGTAGATGAAGAGCAATTTGCAAAACTATACCTTGCGAATTTTGCCGCTTTTTTCAATCTATCACAATCAGCTATTCGGGTTTTCGGGTATATTCTAACTTGCATGAAGCCTAAGAATGATATGATAATTTTCGATAGGCGAAAATGCTTAGAATACACCCAATACAAATCAGACAAAGCCATATACAAAGGATTGGCAGAGCTCGTACAAAGTGAAATCATAGCAAGAGGTCCAAACGAATATAATTGGTTCATTAATCCGTTGATTGTCTTTAATGGGGATAGGGTTTCATTTACAAAAACATACGTTCGGAAAAAGACTTTAGCTGCCCAAAAGAAAGAAGAAGCAGAGAAACGACAGTTATCACTTGGTTTTGATGAACTGTAACACTCCATTGAGTGAAGCTGCCGTTTGGTCGCTCCCCCTTTGGGGGCGGGGGGGGATAGATAAAGTTCCTCTATGTAAAGTTATAATGGGGGATGAAAGGCAAGGTTCGCTAACCTTACCCCGATTGTTTATGCTTCCCAGCATTCAATCTATCCCCGTTTATGGGTTTCTCTTTCACCCTACAAAGATAACCTCATGGGGGAAAAATGTCCAAGAATATGGGGTAAAAACTATCAAGTCGGTAGAAAATAAGTATCTTTGAAGTACATTTTTAGTAGAGGTACTGGTATGCCTAGACGAAGCAGATAGGCAAAAATAAAGCCGCTGGGGATGTCGGATGTCCGTCAATTAACTCCAGCGGCTTGTATTTTGGTAACTCTCCCGTATCGGTCAGCTACCGTTTGGTCAGCAACAAAGGTAGTACTTTATTGTCGCAAATCCAAATGTTTTCCCCTTTATTTGTGCATTTACAAAACATTCACTAACTTCGCACCTATGCAGTATGGTGATAGCACACTAGCACCCTAAAGGGTACGTGTGTAAGGGGACAAGCCCCCTTAACCCCCTGTCAGCCGGCTGTCACCGGCTGTTATCGATTGTCACAAAAATGTTAACTTATGGGAGCAACAAGTATTCATGTACAAGCAGTGAAGCCGGGGAGCGAGATTCACAACTTTAGGGAAAAAGAGTTGGACTATGTTCGTCCGGAACTTAGTCATTTGAATGAAAGCTGGGTTGGAGATAGCATCTCCCATCGGCTGGAGAGTGCGAAACAGAGATATTTCGATACGGTTGGGCAGAAGATGCAGACTAAAGCAGCACCCATACGGGAGGGGGTAATAGTAATCAAGCAAGAAACCACCATGCAGGAACTCCAGCAATTCGCTGCGGTCTGCAAGGAACGTTTCGGTATTGAAGCGTTTCAAATCCATATACACAAGGACGAAGGATACATGAACGCAAAGCAATGGACACCTAACCTTCACGCCCATGTAGTTTTCGATTGGACGCAGCCGAACGGGAAGAGTGTGCGTTTATCGCGTGATGACATGGCAGAACTCCAAACCATAGCATCTGAAGCACTGGGCATGGAACGTGGTGTTTCTTCTGATCGCAAACACTTATCGGCTATGCAGTACAAGACCGAATGTGCGAAAGAACAGCTTCAGGAACTATCCAACGATATATCCAGTGCGTTAGACAAGCACAAGGACGTGCAAAACCAGCTTCTTCAGCTTCAGAAAGAACTACGTTCCATTGAAACAAAGAAAAACGTCCAAAAACTCATTTCTAAGGCTTCAGAGAAGTTTTACGGCTTGATAGGGACAACGGTTAACGATAGGGAAAAAGATGCCTTAAAAGCCAAAATAAAGGCTTTAGAGGGGGAAAATGAACAGCTATCCGATAGACTGGGAAAGGCTATACTTGAAAAAGAGCGAAACGGCACAAAGGTATTCAAAGCCGAGAACGACAAGGAGTATTATAGACAGCAAATGGACAATGCAAGGACAACCAGTAACCGACTAAGAACGGAGAACCAAGAACTAAAGACCGAAACCAAGGAATTGAAAAAAGAACTTGGTAAGATGAAAGACTTGTTCAATTCCGAACAACTGGAGGCTTTAAGGCATCATTTCCCAAACATATCAAAAGCTATGGAAGAGGGGAAAGACCTACTCAAGCAAATCACCAGAAGCAGAGGTTTCGGCATGGGTATGTA
>NZ_QRZF01000053.1 GCF_003464595.1 Bacteroides intestinalis | reverse complement strand
CAAATGGGAAGAACTCTACGGCGCTAATCCGTCCGAACGTTCCCTTTCATTGCGTTTAGCGGGAATTATTGAGCGCGCTTATCAACAGACGGGACAGCGTGTCGTCATCCTTGTGGACGAGTATGATAAACCTATGTTGCAAGCCATCGGCAATGAAGCCTTGCAACGTGAGTTCCGCAATATGCTGAAACCCTTTTACGGGGTGTTGAAGACTTTGGACGGTTGCATCAAGTTCGCTTTGCTGACGGGAGTTACGAAGTTTGGTAAGATAAGTGTGTTCAGTGACCTGAATAATCTGGACGACATTTCGATGCGGAACACATACGTTGAAATCTGTGGTGTCAGTGAGCGGGAAATCCATGAGAATCTGGAAGCGGAACTTCACGAATTTGCCGAAGCGCAGGAATTGACGTATGAGGCCCTCTGTTCACGCCTGAAAGAGAATTATGACGGTTATCATTTCACGCATAACTCCATAGGTATCTATAATCCTTTCAGTCTGCTGAATGCTTTCAAATATAAGGAGATCAGTAACTATTGGTTTGAGACGGGTACGCCTACTTATCTTGTGGAATTGTTAAAGCGTAATCATTATGATTTGGAACGCATGGCGCACGTACAGACTGATGCTGATGTTCTGAATAGTATCTATGGCGACGAAGACCCCATTCCTGTGATTTTTCAGAGTGGGTATCTCACCATAAAGGGTTATGACAAGGAGTTCGGCCTTTATCGTCTCGGCTTCCCGAATAGAGAGGTAGAAGAGGGTTTCATCAAGTTTTTGGTACCTTTTTATACCCGGCTCAGTAAAGTAGAGGCTCCTTTTGAGATACAAAAGTTCGTGAAGGAGTTGCGTGCCGGAGACGTTGACTCTTTCTTCAGCCGTCTTCGCAGTTTCTTTGCGGATACCCCTTACGAGCTGGTGAGTGACTTGGAGTTGCACTATCAGAATGTGCTTTTCATCATTTATAAACTGTTGGGGTTTTATGTCAATGCAGAGCGCCACACTTCGGACGGGCGCATTGACCTGGTGTTGCAGACGGACCGTTTCATCTATGTGATGGAATTCAAGCTGGACGGCACCGCCGAGGAGGCCATGGCGCAGATTAACGAGAAAGGCTATGCACAGCCTTTCGAGAAGGATAGCCGTCAACTGTTCAAGATTGGCGTGAACTTCAGTAACAAGACGCGAAACATTGAGAAGTGGATTGTAGAGAAGCAAAGTTGATTTAGGAGGATATATCCGAAAAAAGATATTTGTCATTAAGTTTTCCGTCCCGCCCCATGCACAGAAGTGCATGAGGCGGGACGGTTTGTTTTCCTATGTTCCGGCAATTGTATGGATGATATAAATTTTATAATGATATGAAACAGACATTGAACGATTTTTTTTATTTGTTTTTAGGGCTGATAGCCTTTTGTTGCAGCCTTTCCGGTTGCGATGATAGTATTGATGTTCCAATGACTCCGGTTGATGAACACGAACAGGTTCCGGTTTTGTTGTCTTTGGATTTTTCCGCTGAAGCGGATGGTTATACTCCCGTTCCGGGCTCCCGTTCCGGGCTCCCGTTCCGGGCTCCCGTTCCGGGCTCCCGTTCCGGGCTCGCCTCGAAGGGGGCAATGCCCCCTTCGAGGCGAGCCTTTGCCCCAGTGTCAGCACCCGCTCGGATCTCTCCGATACTCCGGACGCTTTGTACTACCTGGAAGTGCATCAGTATGACAGTACTACCGGTGCCCGCATAGGCGGCAAAACGGATTTTGCCACGTCCACCACCATCGGGCAAACAATCACAGTGCCCATGGCCGACCGGGATGATTGCCACTTGGTAATCATTGCCCGCGGAAAAACAGGAATCGCGCCAACTTTAGGAACCAAGACATTGAAAGAAGTACAGAATATGACAGTCAGTTCATCAACCATTAAGGATATCGATCCGACGAAACAGGACGACATCAACAAAATGCCTTATGTGCTCCATCTGGAACATGTGCAGGTGAAACAGGTCGGTGGCGTGTGGACTATTCAAAGCCCCGAAGGATCTGCCGATGTCCGCCTGCGCCTCAAACGCTTGGCGGCACGTCTGACTGTAACCTGGAACTACAGTGCGGCTGACTTCGAACTGAAACAAATCATGTTGCAATCCGTTCCCCTGAACTACTCGCTGGTGGATGCGCCCGACAATGCGGGCTGTTTCCCGTCTATCGTAAGCCAGTTTACAACCTATGTCATTCCGACGACCGATGCCACCAAAACGTCCGGGACACTTTCTTACTGGGTTCCCGCCAATGTACGCGGTATAAAAGCGGAAGCTGGTACGGACGAGACACGTTATAAAGATACCGCTCCGCAAGGCAGTACTTTCATTAGTTTCACCGCCGAAAACACCGCTGATAGCAAGAAAAAATTGGAGTATCGCGTTTACGTCGGCACCGGCAAAAGCACTGACTTCAATCTACGTAGTAATACAAACTACAACTATCAGGTGAATTTCAACCATACGTCTATCCCACTGAATGACAAACGTATCACCTACATCGACCCTATTCCTGCTTCGCAGAGCAATGATAACTTTGTCCCCACCGCCAACTGTTTTATGGTGGAGCCGGGTGGAGCTTTCTGCTTCGATCCGTTTAAATACCGTCAGGATGGAGCGGATATTGCAAACTCAAAGCTGATAGAATGGGCCGGGAATCGGGGTGGCATCGCCTATGTGAAGCTTCTTTGGCAGACCCGTGAGAGTGGTGACGTGGGCGATCCTGTCATTGGCATAGCAAACAGTGCGACCGACCACACCAATATCGTGGAAGCGTTGAAAACTGTGGATGGAACTTCCCTCAGCAAAACGAATACTGCCACGGCTGCCGGTCAATGCCGCATTTATTGCCGTGTGTCGTCTGCTGCCAAAGGGGGCGGAAACGGAGTGATTGCCGCCTACGACGTGAACGATGCGATTCTTTGGAGTTGGCACATCTGGGTCACCGACTACAAACCCGATGCGACCGGCAGTGAAACCGTGTTGGAACCGAGCACGAAGCGGAAGCAAAAATATGCCTACAGGAGTGACATTAACAGCTTTCCAATGATGGATCGCAATCTGGGTGCGCTGGAAGGCTATACCTCTGTGCCCGCTGACGAAGTAGCTAAATCGCGTGCTAACGGATTGCATTACCAGTGGGGACGAAAAGACCCGTTCTTGGGCAGCTATACCACGAAAAGTATAAATTCCGTAGCAATCGTAAGCGGATCTGCCACGCCGACGAATGGTTTGCAGAATGCGTATGGACCGGACGGATATACATTCTTTCCGCGTAGCAGTACGAGTGCCACTTCCGGTGACAAGCTGGAATATTCATTTAAAATACCGACTACGGTTTACGATAGAGCAACAAGCAATAGCTATGTGAATGCGGCTCTGTGGGGAGCGAGTAAGTCGGCGCCGAAAACATTATACGATCCTTGCCCGCAAGGTTGGCGTGTGCCGGAATACACTACTTTTTTTCATTTATTCTCGGACGATTATGCAGGTAGTGAATCCGATAGAAACGCTGATAATGCTGCATTGCGTTCGGTTCCGGCATCAGATGATGCGGGTTATGCCGATTATTGGAAGAAGGGCACAGGTGCCGGAATATACAATGATGGTGGAGTATTGATAAAATATGATGCTACGGATAACACTACTTACTATCGTCTTACCGGGTATCAGGAAACAGTCAATGCTTTCAACTATATCGGTTTGTATGCTAATGTCTGGGGGATTGGTGGCTTCAATTCAACGCGAGTCTCTGGATTCTCAGTGAACTGGGGGGCTTCATTAGGTGGCAATAAAGCTATTTATGCTCGTATGGTTGGTATGTTCTGGCAGGTATCTGATGCCCAGAATGTGCGTTGCATACAAGAAAAAGAATAGAATTAATCTATTATACATTCGCTCTTTGACATGCTGGAATAACGGAAAACAATTGCTAT
>NZ_QRZF01000052.1 GCF_003464595.1 Bacteroides intestinalis | reverse complement strand
GAAAAGGAAATGAAGTATGAAGCTCCGGAAGTGGAAGTTCTGGAGGTGGTTGTAGAATTGGGATTCGCTGCAAGTGTTCCTGCTGGTGGTACTACGGATGAGCCTATGTAGCCAAGCTTAAGATTAGAATAGTAAATTAATAAACTAAAAAGATTCAAAAAGATGAAAACAAAATTCTTGTTTACGATGTGCGCTGCTACTTTATTCGTTGCTTGTACCAATGAAGAGTTTATTAGTGCACCGGAAAATAACTTTGCGGATAGAGCGAAGGTAAACGTGATGTTGGGAGCTGATATGGGAGAATACACTATTGGTGATGCTTCTACTAGAACTGTTTGGGAAAGTGGAAAATACAAATGGGAAGCCTCTGATGTATTAGGGGCATGTATGGTTGATGCGAAAGTAGAAGGCACTCCGGAATACAATAATATTGTTACTAATTACCCTTTCACTCCAGTGGAAACAATTACCACTCCCGTAGAGTCTGCTAACTTCAAGACAAATACTGCTGTATATGAGGGCACTTATGTTTTCTATCATGGATATCAAACAGATATGACCAAGGGGAGAAAGATTACTGTCAACTTTCCTGTCTCACAAGAACTCAATGCAGAAAAACCTTATGCACACTTAACTGCTAATAACTTCTTTGTGTCTCCACTCATTAAGATTAAAGGAGGTATTGCTTACGAAGCCAATAATACAATTCCTGTACAATTTACTTCTTTGTATTCAGGTTTTGCTCCAACATTAAAAAACACCAGTAGTGAAGAAGTTAAGGTTTCTAAGATTGAGGTTTATTCTGCAGCTGGATTTAAACTGGGTGGGGATATTAATACCGTAACAAGTATATTTGGTAGTGTTGTTGTATCTGATAATGCGGACCTAAAAAATGTAATTGGAGAGAAAGTCGAAACCATGAGAAGTGCTGATATTGATCTCTATGAAACTGCCATAACGGCAGCTAACAATATGGTGTCAATTACATTGCCTGATATGGTTATCGCTGCCGGTGCATCTCAAGAAATTCGTATGTTGTTCCCCGCAGGCTCATACAACCAAAATGATTTGACAATGAAAGTATATACCAACCAAGGGGTATTTGAAACAAAGGCAAATCCTGGAAATTCTGCTGTTAAATTCAATAGAGATGTGTTCAAAACCAATACTTATGAAATGAGTACATTTGAATATCCTGCAGAATTCAAGATTTTCAGCAAGAAAGATTGGGAATACGCAGTGAAATTTATCCAAGGCAATGCATATTACACAAACCATGCTGCTACATTTGCTTTACAAGCAGACGTCACGTTAACCGAAACAACCGATATTCCTGCATTCTCTATTTATGTGGATGCCAATAGCCACAAGTTAATCCTTGAGAAAGAAGATGCTGAATTTAAATTAGCTCAAGATTCATATGTCGGAGCATTGGAAGTTGCAGCAGGAACGACATTGAACCTGGATGGAAAATCATTTATTGAGAGTTTGACTAATGAGGGTACGGTAACCGTTTCGGGAATGGTAAGTAGCAAAGCAAGCGTTTCCGACTATGCTACTTGGAAAGGTACACCTAAAAACTACGGTATTTCTACACTTGTCAACAATGGTGTAATAGTGGTTAATGGTAAATTAGAATTAGGAGAAGTTACTCCAGATCTTGCTGCCAAATCCGAAATTATAAATAATGGTACTTTGGCTATCGTGAATAATGTAACTAATAGTGGTAAGATAACCAATAATAATCTGCTGACTGTTGCGGATAGTAAAGCACTTGAGAATGTTAAAGATATCGTTTTAGGGGAGAACTGTAAAGTTCAGTGTTTAGGCACCGCTGCATCAATCATCACTAATAATAATGCAGCAGCCATAATCACTTTAGCAGCTGTAAAGGATGTATTTGTAGATAATGCAGGTCATGCTACTACTACGGCTTTGATTACTAACACTCAGGGTGTTACCAGTGTAGCCATCACTGCAGCTTCTAGCTTGGATGCATTAAAAGATATCAACGAAGTAAACAGTGCTACTATCAGTGGAAGCTGGAATAAAGCTGCAATAGATAAAGTAGACGCAGCTACCACCATCACAAACCTGATTATGGAAGATGCTACTATTGACTTGAATGGTGTTGCTGCTGGTTTTACAAATATTACAAATATTATTGTAAATGGTACTAGTGCCATCAACAACTCATCTGTTACAGCACAACAACTGGCAACAGCTACTGTCAATCTTACTATTGCTGAAGAAGCTACATTGTCTGTTGCTAAAAATGTTAAGTTCGGAAAAATAGATGCTACAACAGTTGCTACGATAAGCGTCTTGGGTAAGCTGGTGAATTCCGGCACTATTTTAGGAGATGTTACTGTAGGAGCCTCTGACAATACTTCCGCTACCATTACTAACAATGAAGATGCAATATTGACAGCAGGTAATGCAATAAGTGGCGCTAATGTAACAATGACTTCAATAGACAACTATGGTAAGATTCTAAATGAAGGCAAACTATACGCCACAAAAGTTGATAATAAGGTTGTTGGGGTTTCAGTATTCCAAGGTAATATAACCGCTGTTACAGCTACAGTTACAGAAGCTGGATTTTAAGTCTATCTTTTTATCCAATCTTAATATAGAAAAGACGGAGGGGCATTGCTTCTCCGTTTTTCTTCTCAATATTTCAGTCTCTAAGTGTCTGCAAAAAAAGAATTGTTGATACGAATAAATACAAGAATCTCTTTTTTAATATTCATTGTCTATGCAAATGAATCGTAACATTTCAAACGATGAAAACAAAATACTGCGTTCCGGAAAAGCGGAAATGGATTGGCGGATATTGTACAGAAAAGTGTGGATATCCAGAAAATTGTTTCTGATGACTTGTGGCATTGGAGCCGTTATCGGGATAATTATAGGTATTAGTATCCCAAAGGAATATACAGCTAAGATTCTTATAGCTCCAGAAAATGCCCGTAAAAGTTCGTCTTTGGGTATAAATGCACTGGTTGCCATGACGGATGTCAATGTAAACTCTTCTACTGCTGATAGGGATGCCATATATCCATCCCTATATCCTATCATTGTTAATTCTACCCCATTTCTTATTCGGCTTTTTGAGGTAAAAGTACACGAACAAAAAGATACTGCTGCAATAACTCTTGCCCAATATGTAAAGGAACGGCAGAAAACACCGTGGTGGAATGCTGTTGCTTCAGCACCGTTCAGATTAATGAACCGACTCCTGTCTTTATTCAGGAGCGCACCGAAAGAGGAAGGAAAAAAGAAAAATACAAAAACAGATATCTTCCGATTGACTCGTGAAGAGATAGGTATAGCCGGTGCTATTGCTTCCAGAATAGCTGTCGAGATAGACCAAAAAAAAAGAGTGGTGACCATATCTGTCACCATGCAGAATCCGCTGGTTGCTGCCACTGTAGTAGATACAGTGCAAGCATGCCTGCAAGAGTATGTCACAGAATACAGAACAAGCAAGGCACGTAGGATTTTGAACTATACTGAACAACTTCGTAATGAAGCGCAAACAAAATACCATGAAGCGCAAATTCAATATGCTAACTATGCAGATGTCAACCAAAAGTTAGTGATACAGACTTCTCGCGCAGAATTGATCCGATTACAGAATGAAATGAATCTGGCTCATTCCACTTACAATCAAATGGAACAGCAAGTCCTCGTTGCCAAAGCTAAAGTGGAAAAAGTTACTCCTATAAATGCCATCATTCAACCAGCACAGGTTCCTCTTAACTCCTCAAAACCCAATAAAGTGCTGATTTTTATAGGATGTATTCTTTTATTTGGTGGAGGAAGTGTCGCATGGATTCTATTCGTAAAGGATTTCATGAGAAACATGAAAAAGGATAGTTTGTATACGGATGAAAGCCAATGATTAAAGAAATAATTCAATTGCTACCTGAAAGGCAACGCAAACGAAGCATTTGGGTGGCTTTTTCGGTATTGCTGCGTGCTATCCTTGATTTTGCCGGAGTAGCGGCACTGATACCTATATTGCTGGTAGTGGTAAAGCAGGATGGCGGACGGGGAAGGATGCTGACGTTGTGTGGTGCCGTATTGCTATTTGTTTTATTGAAGAATG
>NZ_QRZF01000051.1 GCF_003464595.1 Bacteroides intestinalis | reverse complement strand
AATCTTGTTACTTATCCTTGATTTTCCCTTTAAGGGCGTTTATAATCCACCCTTTCGGATTGTTCTTTTCTCGTGATTTTCCGTTTAGGAGAGCCAGTTCTCCGATAAGGTCGGTTATCTTTTCTTGTGCCGTTATGAATGTCTCTTTGTTCCGGTTTATCTCTTCCGATGTGAAGCCGCAGGAATAACGGAGGTACTCGTACACATGGCTGTCTATCTGATATCGTGCTGTAACCTTTGCTTGCAATTCTTTCCCTTCCAGTTCTTCATCTCTGAACTGTGGTTGATAGACCGGGTAGAACCTAAACCCGGTCACCTTGCTACGTTTGTTGTTTGGGTTTTCACGCACTTTCACGTAGTTGAAAGTGTATGGGCAGCTCTCATCAAGCGCAGCCTTTGCTGGTTTCAAAACTCTTTCCTCAAAATGATCTATTCTGTCTTTTCCGTTCTTGTCCTTGTATTTGTCCGCAGGTATGCCAAGACGGTCTTTCAAGTTTTCAAGGGATATATCCAAAGGGTACACCTGCCCACTCATTAACATGTAAAACCTAAGGGAATACCCAGTAGGTAGCGCAAGAGCCTTGTTTAACTCAAATTCTCTGTACCCCTTGGCGAACTTGGTAAACACATCCCAAAGGTCGTTAGACACACGAAAGGTTATAATGCCAGTGCGTTTTTTATATTTTGGGTTAGATATAAATCCGCACTTCCACCATTCCTCGTCATCTTCGTAAGTAAAAAAACGTCCTGCCAAAGAATCGAGTGCGGCTATGATTTCATTGTAATCACGTCCGGAAAAAATAACGTCAGATACATGCATTTGTGCATCAACATCCCAAAGTCCATGCTCAAACTTGCGTTTCGTGCCTGCATAATCTTTCAGTTTTACTCCCTTTAGTTCAGCTTGGCACGCTTCCAGTATGCGAAGAACTATTCTTTGTTCGTGTATGGACATGTCTTGCTGTTTTGACCATGTATATACCCATGAAACAACAACATCTTTATTCTTGGTAATAGGTAGTTTCTTTTTCATAAACGATTGATTTGCTGCAAATATACACAATCCCCACATTAAAACAAAAAAAGAGGGGTAAAACTCCCAAAGTGTGGGGACTAATTTACTTTTAAACTCCCAAAGTGTGGGGACTAAACTCCCAAAGTGTGGGGAAACACATGTTCTAATCCCTTTATTTATGGGCGTTTGCGAAGAAGTGATAGAGCATATTACAGACGATGCTTATAACAGACAAGGGGAATTTATAGAGCTAAGTGGTTGATTTACTGTCGGAAAAAGAAAAACGATAGGGAAAAAGAGCAAAGCAAAACCAACCAACGGGCGGTAGGATTGGAAACGGGTTTTTATGGCGTGTACACGTTTGTGTACAAAATGTTTGTATTTTATTGAAATATAGCTATCTTTGTGCTGAATTTAAAAGCAAACAGATATGGAAGCATTATCAGTAAGAGAATACCGTAACAACCTCGCAGCGTCTTTCACCAAAGCTGACAATGGCGAGCAGGTACTAATTCGCAGGAAAAACGAGATTTACGCTTTGGTAAAAGTTGGTCGTGAAGATTTGATGATAACCCCGGAGCTGCAAGCAAGGATTGACAAGGCAAGGGAAGAAATCAAATCCGGAAAGTGTGTTACCCTCAAAAGCAGTGAGGATATTGACGCTTATTTCGATAGTCTATGATGTACACAATTAGGGTTTCCGACGGGGTGGATAAGGTGATTGCCAAATGGAAGAAATCAAACCCCAATTTGTTCAAGAAGTATAAGAAAATCTACAAAGAATTGTTAGAGCACCCTAAGACTGGGCTTGGGCATCCCGAAGCGTTAAGGGGCGGTGGGGATATTACATGGTCTCGACACATTACCGCCCATGACCGGATAATCTATGACATTTACGAGGAAGTGGTAGAAGTCTACATCTTGGAGGTAGAGGGGCATTACAACGATAAATGATAAAACTGTTATGGTCGAATATTGTGTTTACTGGTTAGAGAACGGCGAGCCTATGCACGAGGTGTTCTCTTCTCTTGCCGCCGCCGAGATGTACTCATGTGCGATAAGAGGGAAAGAAAACATTGAATGGGTGGAGGTGTCCGAAGAAGAAACCATTGATTTGGACGAACTGGAAGACATGTTCCCGGATGACTTCTGCGGCGTGTAATCCCCTTGGGTAGAAATGGGGTAGAATTTGTTAGGCTGTGGGGGATTTTCTAACACGCCGGGGCTTTTTGCTGGGCGGTTGGCGTGGATGTATTCCCATGCGGCATGTGTATATATAGCAAGAAGTGTCCTTGTCGGACAATTCTTGCTTTTCTCGCTTTGCTCAAAAAGATTTTAAGATTACCTTTGTGGCATGGAACTAAGACGGAACGAAAAGATTACATTCCGGTGTACCGAACTTGAAAAGGACGCACTTGCGGAGCAGGCAGCCCGGTGCAGTCTAAGCGTATCGGAATACTGCCGGAGTTTGTCCCTTGGGGGGCGCCCAAGGGAGAGGTACACCGAGGAGGAACGGCAGCTTCTCCGGGACATAGCCCAGTTGAAAGGAACGCTCCAACGGCTGAACAACTACTTCGGTGGTCGCCAGTACCGGGAAGTGTTCGAGGAGAACCGGGCACTAATTACAGAGCTCAAAAAAATACTCTCACGATGATAGGGAAAGGGAAAAGCATATCACATGGTGTGGCGGCATTGGAGTACGACCTCGCCAAAGAGATAAACGGGCAGGCAGTAGCCACCGAGATAGCCCGGCATGAACTTTATGGGTGTACTGGTGCGGAAATGGTGCAGGAAATGAAACCGTATCACATTGATTTTCCGAACGTAAAAAACAACTGCCTACGTTTCGAGGTCAGCCCCTCGATAGAGGAAAGCGCCACCTTTACGGATGCGGACTGGGCGGAACTTGGTAACGACTTCATGCAGCGCATGGGGTTGGCGAACCACCAGTACATCATCATCCGGCACAGCGGTACGGAGAGCAAGAAAGAGCAAGCCCACCTGCACATACTGGCAAACCGGGTTTCCCTTTCCGGGGAACTGTACCGGGACAACTGGATAGGGAAAAAGGCAACGGAAGCCGCCAATGCCATAGCCAAGGAACGGAACTTTGTACAGTCGCAGGACATTGGCAAAGTCAACAAAGCGGAAATCAAGGAAGCCATGGACGGCGTATTGAAGAAGATGCAGGGCTTTGACTTTACCAAATTCAAGGAAGAACTTGGTAAGAGAGGTTTTAAAGTCCGGGAAGCCAGGGCAAGCACCGGGAAACTTAACGGCTACTATGTCACAGCCCGAAGCGGTACGGAGTATAAGGCAAGCGAGATAGGGAAAGGCTACACTCTCGCCCATATCGAGCGGACACAAAGCAAACTGAAGTGCAACTCAATGAACATATCTCATGGAAACAAACTCACACCCGGAAGCGGCAGCTTCCAACGTTAAGCAGGGACAGTACAGCCCCCGGAAAAGAAAAGATACAACGCCAAGGGTAAACCCGCAGCTTGCGGTAGAACTGGTGTATCAAGAACTAAAGCGTGTTGAAGTCTATACGAAGCGCATAGAGGACGCAACAGCCCGAAAGGTACAAATAGACGGGAAAAGCCTTGAAAGTGCCGAAAATCGCCTAAAAAACGTGTTGGCGGACTTTGAACGGCAGGGGTACAGAATGAAAAACGGCGGTTATGTGGACAAACGAATTTCGTTCTACTCAATCCTTTGTGCTGTTATCTCCCTATTGTTCGCTTGTTTCATGTGCTATCTTTGGACGGATGCAGCCAAAGACCGGGACAACTACAAGCAGTATTATGAATACTACCAAGAGCAGGCAAGGGAACAAAAGGGGAATAAATAAACATCTAACTTTACGAATTATGGGAACAACGGAACACGAAGAACCCCGGTTCTTCTTCATACTGAACAAGGGTGCGAAGTCCGGCGGCGAAATCACCCATGCCGTCCTAAACGGTAGTATCGTTTCGAAGCCGGCAGGCTGGGACGCCTTTCATGGGCTTGCACTGGCGAGAGAGAAACTAAGCAGCGAGGAAATACAACAGCAGATGAAAGAACTTGGTGTAGAAATGGAAATCGTTCCTCTGATTTGACAAGATTACCCGGAGTGTTTCAGCCGGG
>NZ_QRZF01000050.1 GCF_003464595.1 Bacteroides intestinalis | reverse complement strand
GGGGCATGAGGATGAATGTTATCGTAATGTTATCATTAGGTTAACGAGATAATTTGTTACCTTTGCAGCTAAAATACAAACAATATGAAAGCTAGTTCCGTTATTCGCCTTTCCATTGCAGGTCTTCTGGTTATTGTTCTTATTCAATTGGGTGGAATGTATTATGCCTATAAAGCCCAGATGAAAGAGGCGGAACAGACACTCAATGAGTGTTTCTCGCTGGCCTTTTCGGATATGACGAATATAATGCAAGATCGCTTGCCGTATCCTGATGGAACCGTTGTATCAATTTTCTTTGTTAATGGCTTGAATAAAGATATCAATGCTCAAGCAAACCGACTGACTCAGCAATTAATTCAGACTATGCAGAAAGCTTATGGCATGGAATTTTGTTTGGCCGAGTTGGATAGTGTATTACATAAAAAACTCTCACGTGTTTATATTAAAGGTGAAGTAGCCATTGAACGTTTTAATGTCGATACGGGGGAAATACTTGAAACTACGAATACGGGCATAGGAAATAGTGGTTTTACTACAGTCTGTTCTGAAAAAGTATTTGTATATAAGGGAAAAGGGGAAGCTGTCCGCGCCATTGTTCGCTTCCCTTTCGGAGAAATGATGCGTAATGTATTGATATTATCCGTCATTACTCTTCTTTTATTAGGAATAGTAGTTTATGTGCTGGTGTTGCAGATGAGATCATTAATCCATCAGCAACATAACTTGCAGGAGCAGAAGCGGGATTTTTATGTCTTGACAGAACAAATGCGTCTGCCGGTCGACGAAATGTCATCAAAGGTTTCCGGGCAATTGTGGAATGAAATAGAAAATGACGGCACTATGTTGCTGACAATGATAGAGAAGATGCTTTCGAAAGTGAAAGCAGAGGCATCGCTGCAGCATATCGGTAGGGTTATTTCATTGAAAACATTTTCTATTGTCACTCTGGTGGGAATATTCCTTTTATTGTCTATCTGGTCAGTATATTTGTACCGCATCGGTTATAGAAAACTGGAACTTCAGGTGCAGGATAGTTTTGAAGAGGCTTTTTTTCGTGAAACAACTTACCATCGCTTTGCCTCACTTTTGCTTGACCAGAAATATCCGATGCCTAATAAGATTACAGGTATGTCGCCCTATGCCCGCAAATTGGTGAAAGCTATCCGTGAGCAGGATATACAAAAGAAGTATAACGTCAGACCATCTCCTTTCTATATCACTCGTATGAATTATGATGATTATGAAGATGCGAGTACCCGGCTATCTATGGCTTATCTTATGCAGGACACTATCAATGCAAAGGCATCCACACCCATTTCTTTCTCGATGGAATATGCCGATAGCGTTTTCTCGGGTGTGCTTCGTGAAAAGGGACTTCCGGATAAAAGCAGCATAGTCCGGATGAAGTATCCGTTGGGTGTCGAGACGATTTATGCGGATAGTCTATATGCGGCGAATCTGGATATGATAACCCAAATGATTCCACTGGATAAGGATAGCACGTATTGTGTACAGGGTATTCTACATACTCCCCAACGGTATATTATTGCTTCCAATTGGTATATGCTTCTTCCGTTGGGCATTATCTTTTTGTTTATGGGTGCTTGTGTTTATTTCCAAATGCGGATCTCTCGCACACAACGCCGCCTTAAACAATTTCAGAAGGACTTCACTTACTCTATGATACATGATATGAAGTATCCGTTGAGTTCCATTATAATGGGAAGTCAAATTCTGGCAAGCGGTAAGTTGGCAGAGAAACCGGAGAAGGAAGATAAGTATAAGCTGGCGATCACTGATGAATGTGAGCATTTATCAGTGCTTCTGAACAGGGTATTGATGTTGACGCAGTTGGATGAAGGTCATTTGGAGTTGCATAAGGAAGAAGTTCCTTTGCGTCCGCTGATGGATGATTTATTGGCTAAGATATCTTTGAAAACCAGTAAGAAAATAGAGTTTAATACCCTCTATCATCGTTGTGAGACTGTTTATGCAGATGCTTTCTGCTTGCGTGAAGTGCTGAGTAATCTTCTGGATAATGCAATAAAATACTCCCGTGACGAGGTGAAGATCGATATCATCTGTGAGTCGGAGAAAGGTTTCAGCAAGATTAAAATCTGTGATAATGGCTTGGGTATTCCTGTGAAAGACCTTTCACGTATCTTCAACCGTTTTGAACGTTCGGTCGCTGCTGCCCGCAGCAGTAAAGGAGGAGCTACGGGCTTCGGTCTGGGGCTGAACTATGTGCAGCAAGTGATGTTAGCACATGAGGGCCGGGTGGAAGTAGAGAGCGAAGAAGGGCGTTTCAGTGAGTTTACGCTTTATTTTCCGGTTAGAGAGTAAAACGGTTATCTTGTCCTACAGTTAGGTTCCAGGCGTTTTCCTTTTTATCCCAATTGTAGGCAGTGTAGTTTATACCCTGTTCGTTCATCTGGTAAACAGCTTTTGCTTTTACGTCTGTGTAGTCACCGATTTTATTGTTCCATGCTACATATTCCACGTTTACTTCGTTGTCGGTGTAGCTGAAGTTGAGGCAATACAGCTTTTCAAAGCGGCTGTTGTCCTGATTCCATTTCAGGATTTCTTTTGTGGATACACGTCCTTTTTCATCATGTGTGTAGTTGTATTGCAGGTGGCGTTCCAAGTACTTGCCTTCTTTTACTTTATAGACTGTTTGGGTTTCTACACCGTTTTCCTGTTTCTCACTGTTGTAAGCGAAGTCTTTTACGTTGTTACCACTTACTGCGTTTACTACTGATGTCAATGCGAATACTACTGATAATACTAGAGCTTTCATAATGATTTTATTTTTTAAGTTATACATTTCGTTACTTTTGATGTTGCAAAGATAGGGCAGGGGCATGAAGATGAATGTTATCGTAATGTTATCGTTAGGTTAATAAAAAGAGTTTCTGTTTCTTCCTCTTGGAACAAAAGTGCCTCAGGTAAGAAATAATATCTAATTAATAATACCTTATTGAAGAAACTTTATCACTCCTTTATTCCTTTCTATTCTGCAATTGGTGTAATTAGTCCCATCTTATTGAATGCCGGTTTTTGCCAGTTGATTGGCAACACTTTGCCACCGTGCTGGCAAGCATTTGCCATCGAATTGGCAAGGCCTTGCCAACATGATGGCAAGATTCAGGCAATTATATATCTAAAAGAAAAAGAAAGGAAGGAAACCAGTTGACGAGTTGACAAGGGAACAAGGGGCTGCGCAATGCTTCTGTGCCGCATGGAACCTTGTCCCCTTGTCAACTTGTTAACTCGTCAACTTTCCCTCAAAACCGTATAAAAAGGAACTAATTCCGCCAATGGATTACTTGTAATAATCTTAACCTTCAGACTATTGTGAAATCAGGAACTTTGAATGATTAAGATAGGAATTCTTTGTTTTCTTCCTTTAAAACATCTGCTGTTTCTTTGGTAAATTGAAAATGTCCCCTTTTCTTCTTACTTTTACTGGGTAATAACATCTTGAAAAACATACTTTTACGGGGTAAAACTCCCTCTTCATTTATCCCCCCTATTTGTTTTCCCGTTCATGGGTATCTTCCTACTTTTGTTACATCCTCCTTAGAGGCTTAACTAATATGTATTATTATATTAACTATTTGACAGAATATTAACTCTTAAACTAAAATTATTATGGCATTTTTTGTGAACCCCGGCAAAGACTGGGAGAATAACCTGACAGAAGAAGATATTGCGAAGCTGGAAGCGCAAGGGTGTGACGTGAGCGGACTGCGTAACAGACCGCCCGTGCCGGAAGATGATGACGAAGAAGAGGAGGCTTTCGATAATCCTACTCGCCTGGATAGACTGAAACCTTATCTGCAAACACCCCGGGACATGGAAACTCCCTTCTTCAGGGCAGTGGCAGGTAATACTCCCTGGTTGTTCAAGGATCGCTGGAAGAAGAAATATACGGAGTCTCCCGTTATATATGCAGCAGTGGTGCAGGCCAACAGTGCCTTGTGGAGACCGGGAGACAACGATTATTATCCGGCAGTGTTTGTTTTTGCCCTCGATAAGAAGCACATTCACGATGTGGAATGGTTATCGCAAATGGCAGAAAAGATCAGCGAATTGTCAGATAGCCCTACTGTGCCGGATGATTGCCGCAAGCTGATTAATACGTTGCACGATAATCAGAGTGAGTTCTGCTTCCGTATCGGCAAGAGCGTATCCGGTGATGCCGATGCCTGGTGTGCTACTCATAAATTCGATAAGCAATCGGCTCTTCCGCGCAAAGCGCTTCCTTCGGACGGTATCGTTCCTTTCTTGTTGAAAGCCAATCCGGTAGAGAACCAGTGTGTGGATTTTAAGCTGATTCCTTCCGAATTGTATATTGGGTAAATCAAAGAATGCGGCTATCGGAAAAGCAATTCTCCGGTAGCCGCATTTCTTTGGAATTTAAAAGAGGGTGTTTATTGTTAGAGGAAAGTTACTTATTTGCCAGCAGGACACTGCTCCAGTGGGTGGCGTTGTGTTCTGTTACTAGATTCCAGGAGTTTTCCTTTTCATTCCAGTTGTAAGCCATGTAGTTCATGCCGTTCTCGTTCATCTG
>NZ_QRZF01000005.1 GCF_003464595.1 Bacteroides intestinalis | reverse complement strand
CAGATGAACGAGAACGGCATGAACTACATGGCTTACAACTGGAATGAGAAAGATAACTCCTGGAATCTGGTAACAGAGCACAATGCAACAAATTGGAACAGCGCTTTGCTGGCAAACAGATAATTACTCTAACAAGAATTCTCTCTTACAGTTTCCAATGAAAAACGCGGTTGCCGAAAGATAATCTTTCAGACAGCCGCGTTTGCAATTATCACTTAAAGTCAGTCTTCGTGTTTAGAATATTCAGAGGGTAATTAATTATGTAATTAGTTTAGCCTTAGTTCATCTGTCACCTGACAGGCAAGGTTTATGTCATTGTATATCTCTTCAAGCAGATGTTCATTGTCCAGTGCCTGTTTGCGAAGACAGAGGAAACCGTCAGGCATCACTCCCGCATAGTAAAAAGTATCTTTGCTGAAAGAGAGCATCATATCGTGCCCGAATGTTTCGCGCAGACGGGTAATCTGACGCATGATTGCCGGTGTAAGTATCATACGGGCGGTTATTTCGTCATCGGCATAAACCACGAAATACTTCTCGAAATCCGGGTCTTCCAGATGAACGAAACGGGCATTATAGCGTTTCTTCAAGCCCTGGATATTCTTTGCCAGATAGCCGACCTTTTGTTCCAGATGGTCGGGCAGGATAATCGTGCTACCTTTAAAACTACGTTCCAGACGACACCAGCCAAACATGCCGCGGAAGTTATGCGCACTGCTTTCATACCTGGAGGCAAACAGCGGACGGAGCACATAGCGGTAAAGCATCACGATATAGCCCGCTACAGAGTTGAGCTCCAACTTATTCATCAGCCCATAGGAAACCCCTATATCGGCTATATAAAGGGTACGATCCCCTCGCGGCACTTCCAGATAAGCATAGGTGGTAGCCGCCAATGCCGGATCGGAAAAAGAAGAATTAAAGAGCTTGCTACCGGATAATATACGCTGGTCCAGTTGCGAAGAGAAGGAGAAAAGAACCGATGGAAACATAGCAGACATAATGCTGCGCATGATATCATTTTCCTGCCCTTGGAATTTCATAAGAGAGCGGCTGAATGCAAAGTTCAGCACAATAAATCCCATAAAAACCGGGAAAATGTATTGCGTAACCACACTGTAGTTCTCTAAACCGATGTATCCAACAAGATAGCCCCCAAACAGGACGAACATCATCCAGCAAAAGACAAAGAGATAGACTATGATGCTCAGAATACGAACGATCTTTTGCCAGAAATATACATGGGAAAGTTCAGTACGAAGCCTTTCGGAAAGGCTTCTGAAGTCAATTGATTCCATATTACATCTACTTTAAAAGTGCACTGACATCCACATTGCGCTGTTCCTGTTCGGGAATATCAATCAGTTCTTCCTGATGATGATTCTGCCGGCCGGCCACGATGGAAGAGGGAAACATCTCAATGGAGTTATTATAGTCGGTGACCGCAGCATTATAGGTGCGGCGTATGGCTTGCAGTTGCAATTCCATATCTTCAATGCTCCTTTGCAGTCGGGTGAACTGTTCGCTTGCCTTCAGTTCCGGGTAATCTTCTACGGATAATTGAAGTTTGGAGATTAAAGAAGAAAGCTCATTACCGGTTTTTATCTGTTCACTCTCTTGTGAAGGCTGAAAAGTTCGTGAACGAAGTTCTGCGATACGGGTTAGCGTCTCATTTTCATGTCCCATATAGGACTTTACGGCAGCTACCAAATTCGGTATCATATCGTTCCGCTGCTTCAATGCCACGCAAATGCCGCTACGGCATTGCTTTACCCGATTCCGCTTTGCAATCAGATTATTGGCAGTCCAGATATACCAAAGTACCAATAAGATGATAAGGGCTATTCCGATATAAAGAAGTATTCCCTGCTTTTCCATAATTTTACTTTCTGATATAGATTAATAATAGTTGTATCGTATCTACTTACGAGAACGGAACAAAAATAAGAAGATAGACATAAAACAGGAAAGAAACAGGGGGGACAAATAAAGAGTCTCATTTTTATTATAAATCTGTGTTTTTCAAGTGATTATTATCATTAAGCAGAGAAGATACAAGGGGATATTTTCAATTATAAGGGGAAAGTAAATAGAATAACAGGCAAAAAAAGGATAAATGTTTTAATTCTAATTCAGTCGTATAGTGAATGCCATTCAGTCGTATACTGAACCCTATTCAGTATACGACTGAATGTTGCCCGGTATATCATATCGTTAACCTAAAGATAACATTGCGATAACATTCCTTCTTTCCCTACCACCTTACCTTTGCAACATCGAAATAACCCCAATGTATCACTTAAATAATAAACAAGTCATGAAGAAATTTCAGAAAATAGGAATCGAATTTGCAAAAGGTATTGCAATCGTTTTGGCAGCTTACGTATTAATGGCCACAGTCAATCCTGCGTACACTGGACTCAAACACGCCATTGCAAATATATTCTTCAATTAATAAAAAGAACGAATGATGAAAGCGGATATCTCAATTGTACAAAGCAAGAAAGGAACCGAAATCATGGTTTCGGGAAATAAGATCAACAAGTATGGAATACTGGCTGCAATCCTTTTTACAGTACCCATACTGCTCTTATTCCGGTGGATACATGGAGAAGATATGGCTCATGTATCATTGCTGATATTCTGGTCGTGTGCCCTGGCAGGCTTTGGAGTAAATCTATTGCTTCATGCGCTATTCTTCGGAATCTTTTCGCCCAAAGGTTTCCGGTCCATCTCTTTCGTAAAGCATAAGGGAGGCATACGTTTCTGCCACTGCAACGAACCCATCAGAATGTGGCAATATCGCACAACCTGCTTCTTACCTATTCTGTTGTTAGGCATCCTTCCGCTTTTGTATGGCATGGCAACAGGAAATTATTATTTCACATTATTCGGAACATTCTTACTTATCGGTAGCATAGACGACCTCTGCATCCTCTGGAAACTGCGTTCATTCGGCAAAGATGCATTTATCAACGACTGTTCACAGGAGTTGCGATTCCATATATGGTAAAGTCAGGATCGTACCGGAAAATAAAGAGTAAACTCACTGAAACGGCCTTCTTCACTCTCCACCTCTACCCTGCCCTCATGTGCCAGCATCACTTGCTGCACATAGTTCAAACCTAAGCCAAAGCCTGTGGCCCCCCCTTTACTGCTGCGTGCTGCCGCCGCAGAGCGTTCAAAGCGATTGAAGATACGCGACTGGTCTTTCAAGGAGATACCCAACCCGTTATCGCATACCTTAATTTTGCAAACTCCCCTTTCCGACTCACAGATAATGTCTATTTTCACCTCTTCACGAGAATACTTGATCGCATTGTCCAATAAGTTTCCCAGCACTTCACGCAGGCAGAAAGCATCCGCATAGACCGTCTCACAACGATGATAAACCGTATTGAATTCCACCCTCTTACCGGCTTTCAGAGAAATCTTCGCAACCAGATCATCAATCAACGGACGCAGGGAAACATCTTCCTTATGCAACTCCAAATGCCCTTCATCCAATTGTGTAAGCATTAATACCCTGTTCGATAAAGCCAGCAGATGCTCGCTCTCTTCCGTCATCACCAGGCGGTATTTCTCTTCTTTTTCAGGTTTACCCGCCAGTTTTCCCCCTGCCAGCACATGTGCCGCCATCAATATGGAGTTCAACGGAGACTTCATATCATGAATCATGGCGTAAGTAAAGTCTTTCTGGAACTGCTCCAGACGATGTTGCATCCGAAGCACCTTCACCTGGCCGAAGATACAATCGAGCATTACCAGGAATGTAATCCACAGGGGAAGCAAAAGATACCAGATAGAAGTCGCCACATGACGATAAGGGTTCTTCACAACTCCCTGCACGCAAAGCGTACTATCTTCTTTCAAAGGAATAAACTGAGAAGTATAATCACCATACTTCCTGGAAGCGTATCCAACCTCTGTAACCGTACTATCCGAAGAATGGAGAAACTGACGAATACCACTACGTGACTTTATGCCCAACCGGCTTAAGCGTTCCGCAAAAGCTGAATCCAGATATAGAGAAGATAAGGGCATTTCTATGCTACTTTCATTGATCTCACGTTGCATAATCAAGGCTGCACGAAGACGATAATTCTGATCAATCGTATTATAGGTATGTACCACAAACAGACGGTTTATGCTATACTCAGCCTCCTTTCCTTGTAAAAATTTCTGTTGTTCCTTGGCAAAAGGAGCTTCCTCTGGCAATTTCTGTTCTACGGACTTTTTTCCTCCTTTAGTCTGTGAAAGGAACAACGGATAACGTTCCACCACCTCATCATAGAAAGCCGCTTCAAAGCAATCATTCACCTGATAAGCAGTCTCACGGGCAGCTGTGCGGTACAAATAAGCAAACCAGGCTACCATCAACAAACAACTTGCCAACAGGCTGACTATAAAGAATACCTTAAACGAATGTTGCTTACGGGCCTGACGTTTCCACTCCTCTTCTTTAGCCATGGAAAGTGTTTGCTCCGTCATATCCAGAATCTGCCTGCTCGATGTTTCTATGGCCTCCCACTGTTGTTCGGGAATCTGCCTGCGCACCTTACCTATCGGCAACCTCATTTTCTCCGCCAAAGCATAGAAAGCAGAGCGCTGTTCCTCAATCCCCCGGCGCTGGCTGATGATATACTTCATCTGCTGTGCCCAACTGTAAATAAGGAAAGCAGTCAATAACAGAGTAGGAAGGAACAAGAAAAACACATCCTTCACAAGTGGAAGGAAAGGAGAAATAATGGTAGCTTCTATCGCTTTACCCTTACTTTCATTCAGCCATGCCTGCTCCGAGATAACCGTTTTGAAACGCCTGTAAGCCGAATATTTACTGTGATCTTCTACCGAATCAATCCATACGGTCCTATCGATATTCTTCCATTTCAGCTTCTTTTCCAAGACCTTCTCCATCTCATCCAGCGGTATCTCCACATGATAAACATCTTCCAGGAAAGAGGCTACTTGCTGATATCCCAAAAATACCATTTCATCGTAAGGCATCTTTTCATCCCTGCGGATGTACGAATAGAATGGTACGGTATAATCAGGAAAAGGCAGGTTATTCACCCGGTTATCTACCGTTTCTATAAAAGCTTGCCGGAAACATTCGTTCAGTGTACGCTTCGCCTCATTTTTATAGCTGTCATAAGCATATATCATGCCTCCCAATTGTATTACCACAACGAGAAACAATCCTATAATAGAGAGGATATAGAGTGAGCGAAGCTTCATCTTGCTATTGTTTTGGGGACAAATATAACGTTTTTCTACGTTAACCTAATGATAACATTGAGATAACATTCATTCCGCTGCCACCAGCTTACCTTTGCAATGTCGAAAGGACAAAGAAAACAGAATGTATAATTAAAAAAATAACACCATTATGAAAACTTTAGTATTATCAGTAGTATTTGCAGTAACTTCAATCGTAAACGCAGTAAATAACAACAGTCTGGAAGGTTTTGCCTACAACACCCGCATGGACGGAGATCGTGTAGAAACCAAAAACGTATACAAAGTGAAAGAGGATAAATATCTTCAGAATCATCTGCAATATAACTATGCGTATGATGCCGAAGGACGTGTATCCAGCAAAGAGGTATCGAAATGGAGTAAAGGCAACCAACGCTTCGAGAAACAGTATTGCCTGAACTTCTCATACGACGGTGGAGAAGTAAACGTGGAATACGCAGCATGGAACAGCAAGGACAATGCCTACACCGATGTAAAGACCAAAGCCGTTTACCAAATCAACGGAATGGGCGTAAATTACCAAAGCTACGAATGGAACAAAAAAGAAAGTAGCTGGAATCTAATGGTAGAACACTCCACACAACCGGAAGAAATCATTCTGTTTGCAGAGAAATAAGTGACGGATTACTTCAGTTCAGAGGGAAGCGCATGGTGAATTCACTGTAGCTTCCCTCTACGCTTTCTACACTAATCATACCATCATGCGCTTTCATCACCTGAAGCACATAACTCAGTCCTAAGCCAAAGCCCGAAATACCTGATTTACGATTATTGGCGGACAGTCTCTCAAACTTATTAAATATCTTCCATTGCTCTTTCAACGGAATTCCGATACCGTTATCACGCACTTTGATTAATGTAGAACCGGCCACCTCTTCACAGGAAAGAATAATTTCCACTTCATCCTTTGAATATTTAATCGCATTATCAATCAGATTGCCAAATATTTCACGCAAACAGAAGATATCCGCATACACTGAGCATGTCTCTTCACACCTTATTATGAAGTGAACTTCCTTAGTTGCTTTCAGCAGATACTTTTCCGTGATATCTTTCAACAAAGGAGCCAAAGGGATAACTTCTTTATGAAGTTCCAATTCACCCCGTTCTATCTGGGTCAGCATCAATACCCGGCCGGAGAGTGCCAGCAAATGTTCACACTCATCAATTATTACCTGCTTGTACTTTTCCATCTTTTCCGGTTTATCTGTCAGCTTACCGCTCACCAGAATATGAGCTCCCATCATTATAGAACTCAGAGGAGATTTCATGTCGTGTATCATGGAGTAAGTAAAGTCTTTCTGAAATTGCTTCAACTTACGTTGCACATACCAAATGCGTATCTGGAAATAAACACAAGCACACATAAACAAAAAAGTAATGCCAAGCGGCAAAAGCATATACCAAATAGAAGCAATTATAGATTTCTGAGGTGAGCGCACGATACCACGTACACACTCGGTACTGTCTTTATTCAATGGTATAAGCTTTGTCGTCATATCCATGATACCCACATGGGGATTTACTACAGAGCCTATCACTTCTTGCGAAGGATATTTCATCTGATGGATATCAATTTCATCTGATACGCCAGCTTTGCGAAGTTCTCCACCAAAAACACTATCGGCAAATTGCAAAGAAAAAGTTATTGGTGTCCGAGCATTATTATTAATGCTGTCTTGCATGATATAGGCAGCATGCAACTGATAGCTCTCGTCAAATTTTGAATCCACATGATACACAACAACATTATTTCGCCAGATATGATATCCCTTATCAAGATAAAGTTTTCGAAAATTCTTAACTACCCTATCAACATAAGGAGTGATACCTGTAACCTTAACCGCTTCTCCCACACCTTTATTAGCAGTAAGAAACGAAATATACCGGTTATAATAGGTTTCTTCATAAAACATTTTTTCAAAATGCTCTTGAGCGCGAAGTTCCATTTGCCGGTAACTGATATGATATACATAAACCGCCCATACTGATAATAATAAAAGCAAGCCGGCAATACTAGTGACAGAAAAAGCTTTTAATGGAATCTTTCTGCGAGTAGGTTCAAGCAATGCTTCCGCCTTTGCATTCGAGAGCGTTTTTTCCGTCATACCCAGTAAAACAGTACTCTTTTTCTCTATCACTTCCCAGGTCTCATGCGGCATTTCCGATACAATTTCAGAAACCGGTATGCGCATTTGTTCAGCCAATGTATAAAAGTCCTGTTGCTGTTTCCGCAAATTATGTTGCTGCCCGATAAGAGATTTCATTTGCAGGACCAGTGCATAGACAACTACACCCAGCAGTAAAAAAGTAACGACAAATAGAAGCAATACATTCTGCATCACATCCCCAAAAGGAAAAACTACAATGGCTCGTACAGCTTCTCCCTTTTCTTTGTATATAAAAGCCTTCTCAGAAGTTATGGCAGTGCTGTTTGCGTGTATATCAGAATGAGTACTTTCCAATATTTCTCCCGTATCTGTATTAAACCGTTCCACCGTTACATTTCCTTTAATATAAGCATGTTCCAGTTTACCCTGCAATACGCTGTCCAGTTTAGCTAAAGGAAACTTTTTCTGTTTATATACTTTTCGTAAAGTTTGTGCCGTTTGTTGGGCACCAACCTGACTAAATTCATTCTGATTCAAACCTAACCGATGTGGGAAATAAATAACACTCACAACTGTTCCGTCAGGATAAGGTAAATTATTCACCATATCGTCCACTGTCTCAGTAAACGCCATCCAGAAGTATTTGTTAAGCGACTGTTCCGCTACTTTCATCTGGGCTTTATAGGCATAAATCATTCCACCCAATTGTATCAGAACAATGAATAAAAGACCGATGATTGATATATGGATTACTGAACGAGCTTTCATATTACTTGTTTTTTGATTATCAATACATCACCTTTTCCCAGCCATATATACTCCCCCCATAATACAAGCAGCCCCGATCAGTGCAATAACTGTCAGATGTTCATCCAACAGGATAGCCGATCCTACCAAAGTGAACAGTGGATTGAGATAAATATAGTTGGAAGCGCGTACCGTTCCCAGATTTTTCAGTACGACATTCCAAACTGCAAAACAAATCAGGGAAGCAACCACACCCAGAAACAATAAATTCAACAGAACGGAAGGCTGAATGAGCAAAGACAGGTCAGCCTTCCAAGGTTGAAACATAAAGACGGGAAGCGTAGTCAATATGCCATAGAAAAAGATCTTGCGAGTAATAAAAATAGTATTATACCTACCCGTCATCTTCTTCATTATCAGACTATAGAACGCCCATGAAAGAGCAGCAACCAAAGTAAGACAATCACCCAACGGAGATATTTTCAAAACAAAACTCCCATTATAAACCACCATTGCCACCCCTACCAATGCCATCAGTGAACCGCCTATTAAAGTGCGGGTAGCCTTTTCTTTCTTATAAATCATCAGTGAAAAAATAGTGGTGAGCAACGGAGCCGTACAAACAATAAACGCCACATTGGTAGCCAATGTAATGCCTAAAGCCATATTCTCCGTCAGGAAATAGACGGAACCGCCCGTGATGCCACCCAACAACAACCAAAGTTCATCTTTCCAGTTATTTGCAAACAGTTTGCGGGGAGATATAAACCAGATACCAATATAAGCAATCAGAAAACGAAGCAGAAAGATTTCTTTCGGAGAAAGTCCATTGGCTATTAAAACTTTGGTGGAGATAAAAGTTAATCCCCACACTCCTACGGTGAAGATCGCTATCAGATGATAGGTGTAATTTTTCTTCTCATTCATACGTTCCCGATAAATTGGAGGCAAAGATATACCATTTCTACTTTTTGTACAATAAAACAAGGGATTTAATAGACGCTGGAAACGTTTTTAATAAATAAGGGTGACGTTTTTTAAAAACTTTACCCACGTTTATTAACAACGTGATTAGAGTGCTTTTCAGCAATCTGGCAGAAAAATAAACAAAAAGGGATGTAATCTTCTCAGACTTCATCCCTTGAAATATCCTAAAAACACTTTTGTGTAAAATCCTATTGAATTAACTTAGCCATTTTTTGTATTACATTACTTGAATTAGTTTTAATAAGCACTTCACAAATATAAGCAATAAAAATTACTTTGTCAAGTATTTATTTATATTTTTTCTACCTTTTCCGTTACTTTATCACTAAACAGGAAAAAATATATATTTTCAAATGTTCCGCTACCTGTCTGAAACGTATCCGAACCGTACTTGCTCCGTACATTCTTCGGTCAAAAGTACTTCTACACGGAGAAAGTACGGCTTTGGTACGGAGCAAGTGTATCCCTGGTATGGTACAGACAAATACTTTTTTGTTGTACTAAGCTATGAATCTGAAAATAAACCCGTAAATTTGCACCGTTTAATAAAGTATATAACTAAGTATCAACCATAAAATAACGAAAGAAAACCATTATGGAGTACAATTTCAGGGAGATTGAAAAGAAGTGGCAGAAAAGGTGGGTGGAAGAGAAAACCTACCAAGTGAAGGAAGATGAGACGAAGCAGAAGTACTATGTACTAAACATGTTCCCCTACCCCTCCGGTGCGGGCCTACACGTAGGACACCCGCTGGGATACATTGCTTCGGACATTTATGCTCGTTACAAACGACTGCAGGGCTTCAATGTACTAAATCCCATGGGATATGATGCTTACGGACTTCCCGCTGAACAATATGCTATACAAACGGGACAACATCCTGCAATTACTACGATCAACAATATTGACCGTTACCGTGAGCAGTTGGATAAGATAGGTTTCTGTTTTGACTGGAGCCGCGAAATCCGTACCTGCGAACCGGAATATTATCATTGGACTCAATGGGCATTCCAGAAGATGTTCAACAGCTATTATTGCAATGATGAAAAGCAAGCTCGCCCTATCGAAGAACTGATACAGGCCTTCGAACAAATAGGTACCAACGGCATGAATGTGGCTTGTGGCGAAGAACTCAGCTTCACTGCCGAAGAATGGAAAGCCAAGAGCGAGAAAGAGAAACAGGAAATCCTGATGAACTATCGCATCGCCTATCTGGGTGAAACGATGGTAAACTGGTGTGCCCAATTGGGTACGGTTCTGGCCAACGATGAAGTGATAGACGGTGTATCCGAACGCGGAGGTTTCCCCGTAGTTCAGAAGAAGATGCGTCAATGGTGTCTTCGCGTTTCTGCCTATTCACAACGCTTGTTGGACGGACTGGATACCATCGACTGGACAGATTCTCTGAAAGAAACTCAAAGAAACTGGATCGGTCGCAGCGAAGGTGCCGAAGTACAGTTCAAAGTAAAAGACAGCGATCTGGAATTTACCATCTTCACCACTCGTGCAGATACGATGTTCGGTGTTACTTTCATGGTGTTGGCACCGGAAAGCGAATTGGTAGCTCAGTTGACTACTCCTGAACAAAAGGATGAAGTTAACGCTTATCTGGAACGCACTAAGAAACGTACCGAGCGTGATCGTATTACAGACCGCAGCGTGACGGGTGTATTCTCCGGAAGTTATGCCATTAATCCTTTTACAGGTGAGGCAGTGCCCATCTGGATTAGCGACTATGTACTTGCCGGTTATGGTACAGGTGCCATCATGGCTGTACCTGCACACGATAGTCGTGACTATGCTTTCGCCAAACATTTCGGATTGGAGATCCGTCCGTTGGTAGAAGGTTGTGATGTCAGCGAAGAAAGCTTTGATGCCAAAGAAGGTATCGTTTGCAACTCTCCAATAGTTAACAAGGGAACAAGGGAACAAGGAGACAAGGCAAATTCTAATCAACTTGTCAACTCGTCAACTTGTCAACTGAATTTGAACGGACTGACCATCAAAGAAGCTATCGAAAAGACTAAGAACTACGTAAAAGAACATAATCTGGGACGCGTAAAGGTGAATTATCGTCTTCGTGACGCTATCTTCTCCCGCCAGCGCTACTGGGGCGAACCGTTCCCGGTTTACTACAAGGATGGAATGCCTTATATGATCGACGAAAGTAGTTTGCCGCTTGAATTGCCGGAAGTTGCCAAATTCCTTCCTACCGAAACCGGAGAACCACCGTTGGGACACGCTACCAAATGGGCTTGGGACACCGTAAACAAATGTGTGGTAGAGAATGAAAAGATAGATAACGTCACCGTATTCCCTCTTGAACTGAATACTATGCCGGGCTTTGCAGGTTCCAGCGCTTACTATCTGCGCTATATGGACCCGCATAACAATAAAGCATTGGTTGATAAAAAAATAGATGAATACTGGAGAAGCGTCGACCTCTATGTAGGTGGTACGGAACATGCTACGGGACACTTGATTTATTCACGTTTCTGGAATAAATTCCTGCACGATGTAGGAGTATCTATTGTGGAAGAACCATTCCAGAAGTTGGTTAATCAAGGTATGATACAGGGACGTAGTAACTTCGTTTACCGTATCAAAGATAGCAATAAGTTCGTTTCTCTGAATCTGAAGGATCAGTACGACACTACCCCACTCCATGTGGATGTAAATATCGTATCCAATGATATTCTGGATCTTGAAGCTTTCAAAGCATGGCGTCCTGAATTTGCCAACGCTGAGTTTATCCTGGAAGATGGTAAATACATCTGCGGCTGGGCTGTGGAGAAGATGAGTAAATCCATGTTCAACGTCGTTAATCCCGATATGATTGTTGAGAAATACGGTGCGGATACATTGCGTATGTACGAGATGTTCCTCGGTCCGGTAGAGCAATCCAAGCCTTGGGATACGAATGGTATCGATGGTGTATACCGCTTCATCAAGAAGTTCTGGTCACTGTTCTACGACCGTAACGGCAGTTATATAGTGACGGATGAACCTGCAACCAAAGAAGAACTGAAATCTTTGCATAAACTGATTAAGAAAGTAACGGGTGATATTGAACAGTTCTCTTACAATACTTCCGTCAGTGCTTTCATGATCTGCGTAAACGAGTTATTCAGTTTGAAATGCAGCAAGAAAGAAATATTGAATCAACTGGTTATTGTATTGGCTCCTTTCGCTCCGCACGTATGTGAAGAGTTGTGGGATACACTGGGCCATGCAGACTCAGTTTGCGATGCCAAGTGGCCTGCTTACAACGAAGAATACCTGGTGGAAGATACAATCAACTACACCATATCTTTCAATGGTAAGGCACGCTTCAATATGGAATTCCCTGCTGACGAAACATCAGAAGCCATTCAAAGCACCGTATTGGCAGATGAACGTTCGGCTAAATGGATGGAAGGCAAATCAGTAGTGAAAGTGATTGTCGTCCCGAAGAAGATCGTAAACATTGTTATTAAATAAATTAGTTACGAGCTACGGGCTATAAGCTACAAGTAGAGAGAGAAAAGGTAACTTGACTCACTCCCTTGTAGCTCGTAACTTGTAACTCGTAGTTAATATCTTGTAACTGATTAATATGCAAATCACAAAACCAACCAAAGCCGAAATGATGAGAGAGTTGCGAGACTATATCTTCATCACTGTCGGTCTTATCAGTTATGCCTTGGGATGGGCCTTGTTTCTGATTCCTTATCAGATAACGACAGGAGGAACTACGGGTATCGGTGCAATCATCTATTACGCCACGGACTTTCCTATCCAATGGTCATACTTCATCATCAATGCTGTCTTAATGACATTTGCCATTAAAATACTGGGTCCTAAATTCAGTATTAAAACCACGTTCGCCATCTTCGGGCTGACATTCTTTTTATGGTTTTTCCAAATGCTTGTGAATGGTCCCGACAATACGCCACCGCTTATACTGGGACCGGGGCAGGACTTCATGGCTTGTATGATAGGTGCCGTCATGTGCGGTGCAGGCCTAGGAATCGTATTCAATTGCAACGGAAGCACGGGAGGAACGGATATTATTGCCGCTATCATACATAAGTATAAAGACGTCACATTGGGGCGTATGGTTATGCTTTGCGATGTGATTATCATCAGCTCCTGTTACTTCGTATTCCATGACTGGAGACGCGTGATATTTGGTTTTGTAACTTTGTTTGTTATCGGTTTTGTATTAGACTATATTGTGAACAGTGCCCGACAGTCCGTGCAATTCTTCATCTTCTCCAAAGAATATGAAAAGATTGCCGACCGCATTACGAAAGAGACACACCGCGGTGTAACCG
Organism: Bacteroides intestinalis; assembly: GCF_003464595.1. GTDB lineage: Bacteria > Bacteroidota > Bacteroidia > Bacteroidales > Bacteroidaceae > Bacteroides > Bacteroides intestinalis_A. Next base: position 422,381 of record NZ_QRZF01000005.1, on the reverse strand, counting down.
TTCTGGACGGTATAGGATGGTACAGTAAACACAATGTAAAAGTACTCGTTGTATTAGCTTATAAGCGCCAGTCAATTGATATTTTCCGTTTGGTGAAAGACATTGACCCGAACGCATTTATCTCTCAAAGTTCCGTTATCGGAGTCTATGGAGAAGGTTTTGACCGACTGAAAGTGAAATAAGAACCAATCAACATATGAAACATAAATTCGTATTTGCCACAAACAATGCACACAAATTGGAAGAAGTAACCGCTATTTTAGGTAACAGAATAGAACTTCTTAGTCTGAAAGACATTCATTGCCATACGGACATACCTGAAACTGCCGATACTTTGGAAGGAAACGCTTTACTGAAAGCACAGTACATTTATGAAAATTACCAGATGGATTGTTTTGCTGATGATACCGGTCTGGAAGTAGAAGCTTTAAACGGAGAACCGGGAGTTTACTCGGCACGCTATGCCGGAGACGGACATAATGCAGAAGCAAATATGCTGAAACTGCTGCATGCCATGGAAGGAATAGAGAACCGGAAAGCGCAATTCCGCACTGCATTTGCACTGATTATTGACGGAAAAGAGCATTTGTTTGAAGGTGTAATCAAAGGAGAAATCATCAAAACCAGAAGAGGAAACTCAGGTTTCGGATATGATCCTATATTTGTTCCCGAAGGATATACGCAGACTTTTGCAGAGATGGGCAACGAACTGAAAAACAAAATCAGCCACCGCGCCATAGCTACAAACAAACTTTGCAAATTCCTTAATAGCATACAATAAACCCGTAAATATAGAGTTATTAGTTTGTAAGTGTGTTGCTTACAAACTAATATAACTCTGATTTTATGAGATTTCAATATATATTTCTTCTCTGCTTAATCTACCTTCTGCCTGCCTATTCGCAAAATGCAATAGGAGAGTGGCAAACTTACCTTTCTTATCATAATCCTACCCGCAGTGAAGTCATTGGAAGTAAACTCTTCATCCTTGCCAATGGTGATTTATATGCTTATGATAAAGAAGATACCAGCATACGAACTTATTCAAAATCCTTTCCGCTAAGCGATACGGAAATATCTTATATTGCTTACCAGTCAGCCTATAAATCATTGGTCATTATTTATTCCAATGCGAATATAGACCTGTTGGTGAATGAGGAGGATATCTATAACCTTCCCGATTATAAAAACAAGAATATGACGCAGGATAAGACGGTCAACCACGCTTGTTTTTATAAGGAATACACCTATTTATCCACTGCGTCGGGTATTCTTTGTATCAATCTGAAAAAGCGGGAAATCAGCAATTACTATCCTCTGAATAAAAACGTTCTGGCATGTAATGTATCGGATAATCATCTTTATGCCGCTACCTCCGAAGGATTGCTTGCAGGGTTATTGACAGATAATCTACTAGATATTAAGAACTGGAAGAAAGTGTCGGATGATACCTCTGAATTCCTCTCACAATACCACGATATTCCTTTCAAAGGAGAAGTACCCGAAAATATTACTCCGAATAGTCCTGTACGGAACTATCCGTATTATATGAATTTTGCTGGAGAACGATTGCTGATTACCGGAGGAGGACATATAGCCAACAGACTTGACAGGCCCGGAACCATTATGACCTTTGAAAATAATACCTGGAACAGTTTTCAGGAAGAAGGCATCAGTGAACAAACCAAACATCGATACGATGATATAAACTGTATTGTGCAGGATCCTAAAGACGCTGCTCATCATTTTGCAGCATCGGCAGGAGAAGGGATTTACGAATTTAAAGATGGGAAGTTCATAAACTGGTATAGTATGCATAACAGTCCGTTGGAAAGTGCTGTACCTAATGAACCTTGGGCAGATAGTTATGTACGCGTGAACGGACTGATTTATGACAAAGAAAATAACCTTTGGATGGTGAGTTGCGAGACACAACATGCAGTGAGTGTATTGATGAAAAATGGTGACTGGGCAAGTCTTCATTATCCGGAAATAGTAAAGGCAAGTAATTTCGGACGGACTATCTTTGATAAAAGAGGTTGGCTATGGGCCACTTCTTCGCGTATAGAGTCGGGAGGATTGTTCTGCTTGAATTATAACGGCACTATAGCGGATACTTCGGACGACCAACACAGGTTCATTACCCGGTTTACGAATCAGGACGGAACCCTTTTAGAACAGCTCGCAATTTATTGCATTGCCGAGGATAAAGAGGGAGTTATCTGGATCGGTACTAACAAAGGTCCTTTGGTACTGAACAATCCTTCCCGCTATTTCAATGATAACTTCTATTGTACACAGATTAAAGTTCCGCGTAATGATGACAGCGGGTTGGCTGATTTCTTACTGGTGAACGAAGCGATTAATGCCATTGCAATAGATGGTGCCAACAGAAAGTGGATAGGTACAGCATCCAATGGAATTTACCTGATAAGTGCGGATGGAATGGAAACGATTCATCACTTTACGGAAGAAAACAGTCCGCTGCTTTCCAATAGCATCGTATCTATTGCCATACATCCCCGTACCGGCGAAGTCTTCATCGGAACAAGCAAGGGGCTCGTTTCTTACCAAAGTAACGCTACAGAGGCTGAAAACAGCTTTAAAGAGAGCAATGTACGTGCTTATCCTAATCCGGTACGTCCAGACTACAGCGGAGTGATTACTGTTACGGGAATGGTTTACGACAGTGATGTGAAGATTGTGGATACTGCCGGACATCTTATTTACCAAGGTACTTCCCTGGGAGGGCAATTCACCTGGGACGGAAGAAATAAACAAGGTAGGAGAGTGGCCACAGGAATATATATGGTACTTGCCGCAGACAGTGAAGGAAAAGAGGGGATTGTTACAAAAATTGCATTTATAAGAGGAGAATAAGGGTGATAAAGTGATATCACCCTACCACTTTATCAAAGCCCCAGTTTTGCCGAAATCTCCAGCATCCTCTTGATAGGCTTCACTGCTTTCTCAGCAATTTCAGGATCTACTGTTATTTCCGGAGATTCGTCTTTCAAGCAATTATAAAGCTTTTCCAGCGTATTTAATCTCATGAAGCTACATTCATTGCAGGCACAGGTGCTATCGTTAGGAGGAGCCGGAATAAACGTCGTTTGCGGACATTTCTTCTGCATCTCATGAAGGATGCCCGATTCGGTAGCAACAATATACTCTTTCTCGGGATGATTCACTGCATACTTCAGCAATGCTGCGGTTGAACCTACCACATCAGCCAACTTCAAAACTACACTCTTACATTCGGGATGTGCCAAGACCACTGCATCGGGATGCTGCGCTTTTAATTCAACAATCTTTTCAACCGAGAATTGTTCGTGTACATGGCATGCGCCGTCCCATAATAACATATTGCGCCCCGTGATAGAGTTAATATAATTCCCCAGGTTTCTGTCAGGACCAAAGATTATTTTCTCATCTTTGGGGAAACTTTCCACGATCTGCTTCGCATTGGTGGAAGTTACCACAACATCCGTCACTGCTTTCACGGCAGCTGTCGTATTCACGTAAGATATCACCGTATATCCGGGATGCTCTTTGACAAACTGACTGAACTTGTCCGCCGGACAACTGTCCGCCAACGAACAACCGGCTGCCATATCAGGAACCAGCACTTTCTTATTCGGACAAAGCACCTTGGCCGTTTCACCCATAAAGTGAACACCACACATCACAATGATATCCGCTTCCGTTTTGGCTGCCCATTGGGCCAATGCCAGACTATCGCCGACGTAATCGGCTATATCCTGTATTTCTCCCTTCTGGTAATAGTGCCCCAGAATAATCGCGTTCTTCTCCTTTTTAAGTTGCTTGATAGCTTCTATGAGATTATTCATAATTATATTTTTTATTTCTCTTTCTAATTTAAAAATCCTTTGATGGTGATGATAGGCTGTTAATAGTGTCGACAAGTAAATACGATTTTTCTTGTCTATGAAGTTATTAGTATGAGATAAAACTTTATCCGTACGTTATCAACGGGCAAATAAAAGGTATATCTCTTGATAATAAGCCATCTATAAAACTCTTTCAACACCTTGTTGATAAAGTGCAAAGTTAATAACTTTATGGTTATAAACCGGTGTAATAGGACTGAAAAATGTGTTTATATAACCTCGGAAAGTTTCTCTTAACTTTTTTGGAATGTTCATTCCGGTGGGTGCATATACGTTGTTTTGAATATTGCAAGAATTATTTTTGAATTTCTTTCCCTACTCTTTTGACAGCTTTTCAACGGTTATTAACAGGGATGTGAACGGAAAGAAGTATCTTTGCAACAGGAATAAAAAGATAACGTATAAGTACGTTGTTTGTTCTACACTTGTGTGGCTTGTCTGTAATGCTTGTGTTATATAAATGAAACACAAGCGTGGTGCAAATAAAACACTTGTGTTAAACAAGTCTTTGTAAATCAATCTATTAATAAAAGCCATTTAAAGAGTATAGTTGTTATGCGTAAACTGAAAATAACAGAACTGAATCGTATTAGTATAGAGGAGTTTAAGGAAGCTGAGAAACTGCCCCTGGTGGTGGTATTGGATAATATCCGCAGTCTTCATAACATTGGTTCTGTATTTCGTACTTCGGATGCTTTCCGGGTGGAATGTATCTACCTGTGTGGCATTACAGCTACTCCGCCCCATCCTGAGATGCATAAAACAGCTTTAGGTGCTGAATTCACTGTCGACTGGAAGTATGTTGATAACTGTGTTGAAGCTGTTGATAACCTTAAAAAGGAAGGATATACTGTTTATTCCGTAGAGCAGGCGGAAGGCAGTATCATGCTGGATGAGCTGTCTTTAGACCGTACTAAGAAGTATGCAGTAGTTATGGGCAATGAGGTGAAAGGAGTTCAGCAGGAGGTTATTGACCATTCCGATGGATGTATTGAGATACCCCAATATGGTACGAAACACTCATTGAACGTATCTGTAACTGCCGGTATCGTTATCTGGGATTTATTCAAGAAACTGAAATAACAAGGTGTTGATAAGTTGTTTGAACCCTGTTCAAACAGTGGTTATCATGTCCTTATCAATAGAGAAATGAACAATGGTTTATAGAAGTTTTCAACATAGATAAGTGTTTGAAATACATGGCTTTCTATAATGACTGTTTTTCATTACTAACAATGTTCTTAACATTATATCAACAGGAGGGTTCAAACTATGAAAAAGGTTTTATTAATTCTTTTATTCTGTATTTTCCATAGCTGGAATGGTAAAGCGCAAGCAGACTTTTATTCGTTGCAACCATTGGGCGACAGGTATATTTATGACTCTGAATATTTTGATGATTCACGCGAACTACAAGTATACCGGAGTGGGGTAGATGCTACGTTGAAAAGTGATTCATTGTTGACTATCTATGTATTTGATGCTCAATATCCGCCTACTTTCAATTTGTTTTGTTCCACCTTTGAATTGTTGTATCCGGGTGTTCCCTGTATAATTGTTGGTATTTCGAATCCTAACAGGCAGAGTGAATTAACTCCTCCTTATACGGAAGAAGAATCGGTAAAGGGGTATGATGATCCTGGAAAGGGAGATTCTTTATTGTTATCTCTGGAAAAGGAAATTATTCCTTTTATAAAGAGTAGATATAATACGGGTTCGCGGAATATACTGGTAGGACATTCGTTAGGCGGCACGTTTGTGACGTATGCTTTACTTAGCAATCCCGGTTTGTTTCAATGTATTCTGTCTGTATCTCCTAACTATATGTATAGCAAGAAGATGATGATTGATAAACTTTCAGAATTTACTAAAGAGTACAAAGGGGATAACCAACTTTATATGTATCTGGCAAGCGGGAAGAAGGATAAAATAGAAGAGTCATTTAAGCCTGCCACAGAGGAGGCAATAAAGATATTATCCACTTGTCCGAAGATTGTTTTGAACTATGATTCTTTGAATATAGAAAAACACAGTCATACGATCTTTGAAGGTTATTACAGGGGACTGTTGGAATTGAAAAATTACATAAATAAGCAGTAGGATACTTCTATTTCAAAGCTGTCCGCTTTCTACCAACAGAATAACCCGTTCGGTAAGCGCATCATCTCCAGTGGGATCATATTGTTTTTTCAGACTGGCACCGAACAGTGCGGCGAAAGTCTGATAGAAACCTGCTTTAAAAGGTCCCATGAAGGCTTTTACCAGTTCGTAACCCGTGGAATTGGTTTGGCGGTCCACTAATTTGATTAATAACTTTCCTTGAGAGAAAGAAAGCTTTTTCATGCGTGGAGTATATTGTTCTTTCAGGCTTTTTTCTACTGCTTTCATGTGTTTCTGACGGCTCTTCTCATCGGGTAAAGTCATCATATATTCGTAAGTTTCAATAACTGCACGGTTGATTTCTTTGGAGATAGGTAATACCTTCTTTACGTTATATACCAGTCGGTTATATTCATTCAACTGTTTCTTGTTCTTGAATTTGAGAGGTTTGAAGATATAAACGGTGGGTATCTTTATATACGGGATAGTGTCTCCTTCGTAAACGCACATAGGAACCAGGTATCCTTCGGTTTTCGTTTCCTGCGCCTGACATAGGGAAGTTCCGAACAGAAGGAAGACTACGATGATGAATATGTTCAGTCGTGCGTTCATGCCACAAAATTAAGTGTTTATCTTTATATTTGATCTGATTGTCGATGTTTTCCTTGCCGTGTTAACTTATTTATGGTAATTTCGCGACAATTAAACTTATTTACACGAATGAAATTACTCAAGTTGGGAGTTTTTCTGAGTATGCTGCTGATGACTCCTGTACTTGAAGCTCAAAATACAAGTGTGTCCTTGTGGGAAGAGAATATAGAGCAACTCTCTATGGATGAAGAAGAAAAGAACTGGGAAGATGAACTTGAAGAGCTTTCCAATCGCCTGCAGGAACCTGTTAATATCAATGTTACTACTAAACGTGAATTAGAGCAATTTCCTTTTCTTTCGGACATTCAGATTGAAAATATCTTGGCTTATGTGTATATACACGGGCAGATGAAAACCATTTATGAATTGCAATTGGTGGAAGAGATGGATAAGCATACCATCGACCTGCTGCTCCCTTTTGTTTGTGTACATCCTGTGCCCGAAAAGATAGGTTTTCCCCGGTTGAAAAGTCTGTTGAAATATGGTAAACAGGAGGTCTTAACCCGGCTGGATGTGCCTTTCTATACCCGTAAAGGTTATCAGAAGAATTATCTGGGACCTGCAATGTACCACTCTCTAAGATATGGGTATCGTTACGGAGACTATTTCCAAATGGGAATTACGGCTGAAAAGGATGCAGGAGAACCTTTCTTTGCCCTGCATAATGAAAAAGGATATGATTATTATTCTATCTACTTTCTGCTTCGTAATCTGGGTAAGTTGAAAACATTGGCATTGGGAAATTACAGATTAAGTTTCGGACAAGGCTTAGTAGTCAGCACTGATTTCCGTTTAGGGAAAACTTATTCTCTCTCAACGGTGGATAACCGTAGTGGTGGCATCCGGAAGCACAGTTCAACGGATGAATATAATTATTTCAGGGGTGCTGCGGCAACAGTGGAGGTTATCCCTGCACTTCAGTTATCCGGTTTTTATTCACATCGTTCTATGGATGGGGTTATAGAAGGGAATGAAATTACCTCTATTTATAAAACCGGATTGCATCGTACGGAGAAGGAAGCGGATAAAGTAAATGCTTTCATTTTACAGCTGACGGGTGGGAATATTACCTATGAAAAGAACAATCTAAAAGTAGGAATGACAGGCATTTACTACTTTTTCAACCGTAGTTATCAACCGGTGTTAAGAACCTATGCCAAGTATAATTTGCAAGGGAATTACTTTCATAATGTGGGTGTAGATTATAAATATCGCTGGAATCGATTTACTCTGACAGGTGAAGCAGCTATGGGCAAACAAGGTTATTCACTACTAAACCAATTGAAATATAATATATTAACTGGTTATCAACTGCTGATTGTTCATAGATATTATAGTCATGATTACTGGGCAATGTTTGCACGTTCGTTTGGTGAAAGTAGTACGCCGCAAAATGAAAATGGCTGGTATCTGGCTGCCGAAGCATCGCCTTTGGCACATTGGAAATTCTTCGCTTCTCTGGATTTGTTTTCTTTTCCCTGGTGGAAATACCGCATCAGTAAACCGTCGCAAGGTGTGGATGGCATGTTTCAGTCAATCTATTCTCCTAAGCGAAACTTATCTATGTATGTTAACTATCGCTATAAGCGAAAAGAGAGAGATGTAGCGGGGACGGATGGAAAAGTTATCCTTCCTACTTATCAGCATCGCCTTCGTTACCGTCTGACTTATTCACCTGATAATCTACAGTTACGAACAACGGTGGATTATAATCATTTTCATTTCCAAGGGCAGGAGGGAAGCCAGGGATATCAGTTTACACAATCCTGTTCGTATGCTTTTTCTTTTCCCATAAAGATATCTGTGCAGGGTACTTATTTCCATACGGATGATTACGATTCCCGTATTTATGCTTCCGAAAAAGGTCTGCTTTACACCTTCTATACACCTTCGTTTTATGGACAAGGATTTCGCTTTTCTGCCTGTGCCCGGTATGATGTGAACAAAGTTTTTATGTTCCTTGTTAAATTCGGGCAGACTATCTACGAAGACCGTGAGAATATTGGTTCGGGTAACGACCTGATACAAGGAAACAAAAAAGCCGACTTACAAATGCAGCTTCGTATAAAGATTTAGTTAACTTTGCCGTTATAAACGCTGAAAATACTGTATCCGGTTTTTACAGTAATTCAGTAATTTGAATCGTCAATTGTCAAATCGTAAATAAAATGACTGTAATTTATCCGTCTCCCATTTTCGGTCCTGTTCATTCCCGCCGTTTGGGAGTATCCTTAGGGATTAACTTATTGCCGGAAGATGGTAAGGTGTGTTCATTCGACTGCATTTATTGTGAATGCGGTTTCAATGCAGACCATCGTCCCAAGAAGGCATTGCCTACCCGCGAAGAGGTTCGCAATGCCCTTGAAGCCAGATTGCAGGATATGCAACAGAATGGACCTCAACCGGATGTATTGACCTTTGCCGGAAACGGTGAACCTACAGCTCATCCGCATTTCCCTGAAATCATAGAAGATACGTTGATGCTTCGTGATAAGTATTTCCCGAATGCCAAAGTCAGTGTATTGAGTAATTCCACCTTTATTCACCGCCCTGCAGTGTTTGATGCGCTGAATAAGATAGATAACAACATCTTGAAACTCGATACAGTAGACGAGGATTATATTCATACTGTGGATCGGCCTACAGGGCATTATTCCGTGGGCGAAATCGTAGAACATATGAAAGCTTTTCAAGGCAACTGCATTATTCAGACTATGTTCATGAAAGGCAATTATCAGGGGAAAGACGTGGATAATACTTCGGATAAGTACGTTCTTCCATGGCTGGAGGTTGTGAAAGAGATAAAACCCCGTCAGGTGATGATTTATACTATCGATCGTGAAACGCCTGACCATGATTTATGTAAGGCTACTCATGAGGAACTGGATCGCATTGCTGCTTTAATTAAAGAAGCAGGAATATCGGTAAGTGTCTCTTATTAATCGGTTTACAGGAGCTATATATCCAACGTATTGGGCCTATATATCCAATGTGTCCGATCTATATATCCAGCGCGCCCCATCTATATATCCAATACGTTGGGTATATAGATCCTACAAACGGGAAATAATGGAGTGAAAAGAGTTTGAATTAAGATTATAGTAAAATAATTAAGTAGTATGAAACCTATTGCAATTAAAGACCTTTCAGAGAACTTCTTTGAAGTTATCGGTAAAGAATGGATGCTGGTGACGGCAGGTAATAAAGATCATTTCAATACGATGACTGCCAGTTGGGGCGGTATAGGCTTCCTATGGAACAAACCGGTGGTCTATGTCTTTATCCGTCCGGAACGTTACACGTTTGAGTTTATTGAGAAGAGTGAATACTTCACACTCTCTTTCCTGGGAGAAGAGAACAGAGCTATCCATAAGATATGTGGAAGCAAATCGGGTAGGGAAGTAGACAAGGTAAAAGAGACGGGACTGAAACCGGTTATTACTGAAAAAGGAAATATTCTTTTTGAACAAGGACGTCTCAGTCTGGAATGCCGCAAGCTTTATACGGATGTAATGAAAGAAGATTGTTTTATAGATCCAAGTGTTTGTAAGCAATGGTATGGTGGGGCTCATGGCGGTTTGCATCATATTTATGTGGCAGAGATTACCGGAGCATGGATGAGAGAATAAATATCTTTAATAATATAAAGGAGGGAATGAAAAAATCATTCCCTCCTTTATATTATTACTTTGTTTTACTCATCCAATAATTCTTTCGCCCTTTCCAATGCTACATTAATGTTCGGGCAGATATTCTTCTCGCCCAGCAATTCGTAGAAGCCGGATTTTTCTAATGCTTTGTGCACTTTTTCATTCACGCCGGAAAGTACGATCGTTGTCTTTTCCCGTTGCGCCATCTGGCAAAGATTGGTTAGGTTGTGAATACCTGTGGAATCGATGAAAGGTACTTTTCTCATACGGATAATGCGGACTTCGGGGCGATCACCCAGTCTGGACATGATTTCCTCGAACTTAGTAGCAATACCGAAGAAGTAAGGGCCATTTATCTCATACACTTCCACGCCCTTGGGAATGGACAGGTTTTCTTCATCTTCTTTGCTGTTAGATTCTTCATTCAGATTAATCTCATCTTTGATAACAGAAATTTCAGTGGTTTCCATCACACGATGCATAAAGAGTACACAAGCTATGACAAGACCCACTTCAATAGCAATGGTTAAGTCGAAAATAACTGTCAGGAAGAAGGTAATCAGCAATACGGTGACGTCTGATTTCGGATTCTTCAGTAGTGCCTTGAATGTGCGCCAGCCACTCATGTTATAGGAAACAATCACCAGCACACCTGCCAGACAAGCCATCGGAATGTATTGTGCCAGAGGCATCAGGAACAGAAGAATAAGTAATAGTACCACTGCATGTACCATACCTGCAACAGGGGTTTTACCACCATTGTTTATATTAGCCATTGTACGTGCAATGGCACCGGTGGCAGGAATACCACCAAACAGGGGCGTTATTAGGTTGGCAGCTCCTTGTGCTATCAATTCCGTATTGGAATCATGCTTATCGCCAATAACACCATCCGCTACCGTAGCGGAAAGCAGCGATTCGATGGCTCCTAATACCGCAATGGTAATGGCTACAGGGAATAAGTCCTGAATAGCCTCCCAGTTTAGTGAAGGCATTACTGCATCCGGCAGTTCCGCCTTGATGCTGAAACGGTCACCAATGGTATCTATGCAGTTGATTCCGGCATAAGTCTTCATCAGATATACCGCTACCGTTACTACAATAATGGCAATCAGCGACCCCGGTATCTTCTTTGAGAATTTCGGGGTTATGGCGATAATTGCAATACTTACGATGCTGACAATTGTATTCCACCAGTTGATAGTATCGAAATGCTGGAAATAGATCATCCATTTCCCGACAAAATCTCCGGGAACCTTTTCACCACCGAAATTAAGTCCGAAGATATCGGCTATCTGCGTGGTGAAGATAGTGACGGCAATACCACTGGTAAATCCCACGATAATAGGATAGGGGATAAACTTGATTACAGCACCCAGCTTGAATATCCCTAACAGGATAAGAATGACTCCCGCCATCAGCGTGGCAACAATCAGTCCCGCTTCTCCATATTGCTGGATGATGCCATAGATAATGACGATAAAAGCTCCCGTAGGACCACCGATCTGTACTTTGCTACCTCCCAACATGGAGATAATGAATCCGGCAATGATTGCCGTGATAATACCTTTTTCGGGTGATACACCGGATGCAATACCAAATGCAATGGCAAGCGGGAGAGCGACGATACCTACTATGATACCGGCCATCAGGTCTGCCATGAATAATTCTTTCGAGTAGTTCTTCAAAGCTGTGAATAGCTTTGGTCTGAATTCGAACGCTTTCATAGATAATCTGTACTTTTTGTGAAACGAGGTGCAAAATTAGACAAAATAATGCATATATTGGTTGATTGCTTTCAAATATATTATATTTGCAAGAGCTAACAGTAATATTATGAAATCACGCCTGCTTATATTCTTTCTTTTCCTTTCTATTTTTAATATATATGCTTCGGATGTGAAGTTTTATAATATTAATGCGATGTATGGAATTTCCATGCGGGAGATGGCCTCTGTTTGTAAAGATGGGAATGGTTTTATCTGGGCTTCCTCTAAAACGGGTATATTGAGAATTACGGAAAGTGATTATCGTATTTATCAGCTTCCTTATAAAACAGCCAATATCATAAATGTCAAATTGGCCTATAATAATTCATTTTTAATAGCATATACGAATAATGGGCAATTTTTTCATTATAATGAACTGTTTGATCGGTTTGATTTATTTCTGGATCTCAGGGTTTCATTAAATAATACTTATTTAAGTGTGGGCAAAGTCGTTATTGATGATGAACAGACTCTCTGGGTTCCTACGTCTGGAGGATTATGCAAATATAAAAATGGGATATTTACCAAAATAGGCGAGACACCGGTTCGAACACAGTGCATAGCGTCTTATGATCAAACACATCTGCTTGTAGCCAATCAGGATAGCATTAGACTATTAAATACGAATACGTTGAAACAAAAAAATATATGTGGAATAGAAGATACGTTTCAGATAAATACTCTTTTTTATGATCATAAAAGAGAGATTGTATGGATAGGAACTTCCACTGATGGTCTTTTCTATCTGGACATGAAAAAGAAAACGTTATTGCCATTTTCTAATTTCCCAAAGCAACCTATCGCAGTGATAACGGAAAGTTCGGATTCAACACTGTTAGTCGGAATCGACGGGCAGGGAGTATGGGAATTGGATAAGGATAAAAAAACGGTTCTGAATATTTTGAAAGAAGATATTGATAATCCTTTCTCTCTTCGTGGGGACGGGGTTTATGACATCTTTTGCGACGGTCAGCAGAGGGTGTGGGTCACTACCTATACTGGTGGGCTTTCTTTCTTCGACTGGAAATCTCCCTTAATTAATCAAATTACCCATCAGGTTAATAATCCGAATTCTTTAGGGAATGATAATGTAAACAAGATATTGGAAGATAGCAAAGGGGATATCTGGTTTGCTACAAATAATGGGATAAGCAGGTGGAGAGTCGCCACTAATGAATGGGATACTTATTATCAGAATAAACAGGAACAGGCACAGGTTTTTCTGGCTTTATGTGAAGATGACGAAGGAAATATCTGGGCAGGTTCGTTCTCATCCGGGTTTTATGTTTTAGATCGGAATACCGGAAAAGAATTGGTTCATTATCCGCGGAATACATCGGATTTGAAATCTGACGGTAAATTCATAATGAATATATATAAGGACAGTGAGGGTGATATCTGGATTGGAGGTATCCAAGATGTAATATGCTATTTAACAAAAGAAAAGCGTTTTCATACGTATGGTGCACAGCCCATGCGTACGTTTATGGAGTTTTCTCCGGGAAAAATGCTGTTGGCCTGTACTTATTCTGTGCTTTTGCTAGACAAAGAAACAGGGAAAATCACTTTCTTACCGGAATGTCTTGCACAGGATATTTTAGTAATGGGGGATGATATTTGGGTGGCCACTTCCGGAGACGGATTGCTGCACCATAACTACACGACTCGTGAAACTCATAAAATAACAGTGGAATCCGGATTGCCATCTAACTATGTGAATAGTGTCATGTATGATAATGGATATTTATGGTTAGGAACGGAAAATGGATTGTGCCGCTATAATCCTGCCGACAGCACGGTGCATGCTTATTATTCTACTTTAGCTCTCTCCAGTGCTTCATTCAATGTGAATGCCAGCTGCAAATTACGCAATGGCGAATTGATGTGGGGTACAAATAACGGGGCGGTAATGTTTGATCCCGATAAATTATATCATACCCAGCTCAACGGGGAGATTTATTTCCAGAATATCACTATTTCCGGCAGTTCTATCAGAGAAAATCAAGATTTGTTGCGTGGAATTCCGGTGAATAAGCAAACAGATATTTCATTCAAATATGATCAGAATACTTTGACGCTTGAGGTATTGCCTATTGGCGTTTCTTCCAAAGAAATAAAATTTTCATGGAAAATGGAAGGGCTTGATACAGAATGGTCACATCCTTCCAGTCAGCAGATAATCACTTATACCAATATTCCTAATGGGAATTTCCGGCTTAAAGTAAGAATGTACAATAATTCACTTTCTCAGATAGTCGATGAACGTACATTGGACATACACGTTATTCCGCTTTACTGGCAGACGTGGTGGTTCCGTCTGGTGGTATTCATTATTATAATGAGCATTACATTCTTTGTGCTTAAATTCTATATAAACCGTTTGAAACAGCGTCATGCTGAAGATAAAATCCGTTTTTTCACAAATACGGCTCATGATCTTCGTACATCGATAACGTTGATAAACGCGCCTATTCAGGAATTGAATAAAGAGAAAGAATTATCAGACAAAGGGCATTATTATCTGAATCTGGCTACGGAACAGTCTGAACGTTTATCTAATGTTGCAACCCAACTCCTGGATTTTCAGAAAGTGGATATGGGGAAAGGACAACTGTTTCTGGTGATGGTTGATATTGTTAAATTGGTGTACAGGCGGAAAACAATGTTCAAGTCTACGGCGGGAAAAAAGAATGTTATATTGGAGTTTGTCTCTAACAGAGAATCTTATATGTCAGCTGTCGATGAGTTGAAAATAGAGAAAGTCGTTGATAACTTGATATCTAATGCTATAAAGTATTCTCATACGAATGGTAGGGTGGAACTTACATTGAATTGTAATGAGTACTATTGGAGCTTGGAGGTGAGAGATTATGGATTGGGTATCTCTGATAATGCTCAGAAAAAATTGTTCAAAGAGTTTTATAGAGGAGATAATAAGGTTAATTCGCGTATGGTAGGTTCCGGGATAGGCTTGTTATTGGTGAAGAATTACGTTTTGATGCATGAGGGAAAAGTCTCTCTTGAAAGTAAGGAGAATGAAGGTTCTTTATTCAAAATAAACATCCCTTATAAAGAAGTGGTTGAGGTTGCACCTGCTGAACATGAAGAGCCGGGGAATATCACATCTGCTGATGGTTCGTCTGATCAATTGGAATATAAAAGGGAAGATGATAAATCCGAAAAGAAGAAATCTATATTAATCGTAGATGATAATAAAGATTTGCGGAACTTCCTGAAGTGTTCTTTTGAAAATCAATATAACATCTTAGAGGCTGGCAATGGCAATGAAGCATGGGAATTACTTCAAAAGGAATCTCCAGAATTGATTATTTCGGATGTGATGATGCCTGATATGGATGGCTTTGAGTTATGTAAATTGATCAAATCTACTTTTGAAACTTCGCATATTCCGGTGATCCTGCTAACTTCACTTTGTGATAAAAGTGACCAGTTGGAAGGTTTAGGTTTGGGAGCGGAGGACTATATCACAAAACCTTTTGATATATCGCTTCTGGAGCAACGGATAAAATCTCTTGTGCGAAACAGGGAAATCGTCAAAGAGAAAGCTTTGAAGTTAATAAAGCCGAATAATGATGATCAACAGGCTATTCTGGCGAATGAGCTTAACGATCATTTTGTGAAAAAAGCAGTGGAAGTGATTCATAATAATATGCAAAATTTGGATTTTGACAAAGAAAGCTTTGCTATGGAAATGCATGTGAGCGCTTCACTATTGTATAAAAAGATAAAAGCACTGACAGGTCAATCACCTATTGACTTTATTAAATCCATTCGTTTAAGCCGGGCTTTAGAATTACTCCAATCTCATAAATACACTATCACAGAAGTTAGCGAACTTTGTGGTTATTCCAGTATCAGTTACTTTAGTACGGTGTTTAAAAAGTACTTTGGGAAGTCTCCTACAGAAATCTGATACCTTTACATTAAGGTGTTTACAATCTTTTTGAAAACGTCTTTATAAGGATGATATAATTTAGCTTCTAGGTACTTGTAACCTTGCTTTGAAAGGGCTACACCTTTTTGTCCGGATAGCTACACCCTTTTACTCTCATGGCTACACCTTTTCATATAAAGGGTGTAGCCCTTCCAAAAGGATACTTTACTCTTAAATATCAGTTTTTGAAAAATATTTATCTAAAAAATAAAGTCTTTCTTTTTTATTGCTTATATTTGTCAAAATGGGAAATTTTTAAGGATTAGTAGAAATTAATCATATACAACTATACCATGAAAAAACTTATTTTCCTTCTCCTACTTTGCATCACTTGTATGCTCCAAGCACAAAATGTAATCGATAATCCTAAATTTAAATTCCGTTCGGGCAGTATTTATAATATTACTCGCATTGAATGTACTCCAGATGCAACGAGGTTGCATATCCATGTTATTTTCCGCCCACATTGGTGGGTGATGCTGGGTAAGAGCACTTATCTGGAGGATGCAGATACCGGTGAGAAGTATTATCTTACGGGGAGCGAAGGCTTTGAGCTGAATAAAGAAGTATATACGCCGGATTCGGGAACTTTGGATTTTGTGCTTCTTTTTCCACCACTTCCTGAAACAACAAAAGAAATCCATTTCCTCGATGACGATGAAGGCGATGAGTCGCATACATTCTATATATCTTTGGAGAAGAAAGATGCCAAAGCCTCACTTTTCGATAAAGTTTCCGGTAACTGGATGGGAATGAATGACTATTATGAATGGGCTTTCGGCATATACGATTCTCTTGCCGTCATGGACAGCCGTTTCTATCAGTACGAAACAATCCGTCAGAAAGGCAAAAGCGTGCTGTTGACTTTGAAAGATGACTGGGGTGATAAAGTGGAACTGGAGCTTACCCCACAAAAGAATGGCCTGTGCCGGATAAAGAAAGATAAAGAACCCGCCCTGCTTTATTCGCGGGACGCGGGAAGCATGAAGGCGATGCAGGTTGAAGAAAATGAGAGTCCGGTATTTCATCGTGATAGTGTTTGCCTGCAAGGATATATTGCCGGTTATGATCAAAAATTGGGTTTTACTAATGGCTTGATTTATGTTTCTAATGATTTGACAAGAGAAGATTATCCGATGGTGGTAACTCTGCAACCTAATGGAAGGTTTGAATGTAAGTTTGAAATCAACTATCCTATGGTAAGTTCGGTTGTGTTCAATAATGATTGGATCCCCTTTTATATAGAACCAGGGCAAACTGTAACAATGTATGTAGACTGGGAAGCTGTAATGGCACGTAGTCGTGCCCGTGATTATTATTATCCTCTTCATAATGTCCATTACATGGGATCTACAGCATATATAGGAAAGGCATTGAAATATGTGGATGATTTATTCGTATTTCGTTATGAAGATTTCTCGAAAATGCAGAAAGAACTGACTCCTGCACAATTTATAGAGCGTTGCGAACCCATGTTTCGTCGTTGGTCGGAGCAGGCCGATTCACTTGTTGCTGCCAATCGGTATGTGGGAAGGGCGGCACGTTTGGTGAGAAATACGGCACGGATTTCTCAAGGTTATAAGATGTTCGACTTTGTTATGGACAGAAGTTATCTGGCGCAGGAGAATAAAGATAATGAGGTTCTGAAGGTTAAGGAAGATTCGGCTTATTATGGTTTCTTAAGACAGATGCCTCTTAATGACAGTCTTATCGTAGCGGATAAGAATTTTAGTGGTTTCATCAACCGCCTTGAGTATATGAATTTAGCAAGAGCTTTGGGTGATACGACAACTGTTGAGAGGGGAAAAGTACCCTATAAATATCCTCAAAAATCTATTCTTACTTATTTGAAGAAGCATGGTGTTGTATTGACTCCCGAGCAAGAAAAAATGCGAAAGATAAGTGAAGAAAAAGCAGGTCAGACTGTGATAAGAGAGATAAGCGAACTCATTGAGGAGACGAAGATATGGGAGGAACTTACAGAGAAATACAAGGATCTATTCGAGGCTTATCAGAAAGAAAACGAGTCGGTGGACGGTGTTTCTGCATCTATTGATGAAAATCAAAAAGCGGAAGATGAGAAAATAATGAGAATAAACCATTTCTTTGAAAGTCAAAAAAAGAAATCGGAACAATTGGATAGCATAGTCGGATATGCTCCGTTGGTTTCGCAGATCATTGTATTGCGCGGTCTTCTTTTTGATTTAGAACAATTGGATAGAGAAAGTGCCCGTAGCTTGTTGGATAAAGAAAAACAGCTAATCAGCCATCCGTTCATGTTTGCTGAGGCGGAGCGTTTGTATACCCAAGCTTTTCCACTACAAAATGATAGCACGTATGCTTTGCCTGAAGGACCTGCTACTGAAATCTTCCGTAATATCATTAAAGCCCATGCAGGTAAAACTTTATTTGTAGATTTTTGGGCAACGTTTTGCGGTCCCTGTCGTGGAGGCATTGAACGTACTGCCGGTTTGCGCCAACAGTATAAAGATCATCCGGAATTTCAGTTCATATATATCACCAGTGATCGTGAAAGTCCCGAAAAGACTTATAATGAGTATGTAGAAAAGAATCTGAAAGGGGAGGCTTGTTATCGTATTCCACAGGCAGACTACAACTATCTTCGCCAATTATTCCAATTTAATGGTATTCCTCATTATGAATGGATAGAAAAAGATGGTACTGTATTGCGAAATTCTCCGGGAGCTTATGATCTGGAGAACTATCTGAAGAAACGTTTTGGAAATAAAGATTGATATTTTCCATTATATAAGTATTATTTTAGCTCTTGTTTATTGACCGGAAGTTTTTTCTTACGTATCATATAATAAACGAAGATATTATTATGATGGACCAGAAAAAAATACAAGAGCTTATAAGTAGGAGCCAGCAGGAGGATGCAGTAGCATTCTCTCTGCTGGTTTCTATGTTTCAGCCACTTGTATTCCGGCTTGCTTTCCGATTGCTGTGCGACGAAGATGAGGCTAAAGATATGGTACAGGAAACCTTTGTAAAGGTGTGGCTGGCGCTGGGTAAATATAATGGTGAGTGCCGCTTCTCTACCTGGCTTTATAAAATCACTTGTAATACCTGTTATGACCGTCTGCGTTCCCTGCACCATTCACCACTCGATAATGAGGCAGATTATTCCGTTTCTGTGAATATCTCGTCAGATGATAATGTAGAATTGGCAGTGGTGAACAAGCAACTGCGTGAACTAATCCTGAGATATACCGATGAACTGTCTCCCCGACAAAGGTTGATTTTTACATTACGGGATATTGAGGAACTGGATGTGCCGGAGGTGCAAACTATCACCGGACTTTCTGCCGGAATCATTAAAACCACCCTTTACCTGGCCCGGAAGAATATACGAAACAAAATGAATCAAATAGATGCTGGCTTATGAAACAAGATGATAAACTTTACAATGAATGGCTTGATGAGGTGAGAAATGTACAGCCTATATTGAGCAATCCGGATGAACTGACTACCGCCATTTTGCAGCAAGTGAGCAGGATCGTTCCCCAAAAGAAGAAAAGGAAAAGCCTGCTGATTGGCAGTTGGGTATCCGGGATAGCCGCAGGACTTTTGTTGTGCTTGTTGGTGAGTGAGACTCTTCTTAGTCCGGTTCCCGATGGTGTCAGAGTAGAAGAGGAGTATCGTTTCCAGGAAAACAGTGCTTATTCCCTACCGGAAGGCTGGGAGAGGATGAGGCTTTCTGAAAAGAGCGATTACCTGTCCAGACAGTATGTGCAGTATAAGGAGCTCAGACAAAAGAGAGTAATGGAACTTACAAAGAAAACTTATTAAATTATATCATTATGAGAACGTATAAATGGATGGCAGCCATTGTTTTGCTGCTCGGTATGACTTCTTGCGGTACCTATTACCGGATGGTTTCTCAGGTAAATAGTGATGGTAGCATGCACAGAGAGGTATATGCTTATGGCGACTCTGCTTTCCTTGCAGGTGACAGGACTCATAATCCGTTTTTGTTCCGAATAGATTCGGGGTGGGGAGTGAGCAATTTGGACTCTGTTGTTAAATTCAACTGCTGGGGAGATGAAGACAAACTGAATGTGAAAGTTTACCGGACTTATCCAATGGTAGGTTCCGAGAGCTTCAGTACTTTGGATGGAAAGGAATACAGTCTTCCTCTGGTAGTCCCGGTTGAAAAACTCCGGAAAAGCTTCCGCTGGTTCTATACATATTATCAGTATACGGCTGCCTACGGTGAATTACCCGATAAAGGTCCGGTACCTCTCGAAAAATATATGAGTAAAGAAGAGCAGCGGATATGGTTCCGGGGAGATCAGGAGGCTTTGATCGGATTAAATGGTATTGAACAGAATAATAGGTTGGATGACATTGAAGCCAAATTCTGGAAATGGTATAACCGTAGTCAGTATGAACTGAGTTGTGAAGTAATTCTTCATTTCATTACAATAAAAGGAGATACGGCCTTTGTACATCAGTTGGCAGATCTGAAGGAACCGGTTTATGGGAAGTACTTTTCCGGAAAAGATACCGGTGATGACGGTTCGCCCGAAGAGGTATGCAATTATCTGGATGAATTGAGTCAAACGAAATATTTCTCAAACTTATATGCGGACAATAAAAAGCCAATGGATGATCTGTTTGAGGAAAAAGGGCGGATTGCAGAATTGTTTGGTTATGCTGTGCAGTTTGAGTTATCCATGCCGGGCAGGGTGGTTTCTACCAATGCAGCCATGCAAAAAGATGAGTCACTCATTTGGAAAGTAGATGCTTTTCGTCTTTTGGACAGTGATTATATGCTTGTTGCCGAATCCCGTGTAGTTAATTATTGGGCTTTTGGCATTACATTATTACTGATATTGTTTATTGGTGGATACTATTGGCGACTGTATAGAAAACTTTCATAACTCTGTAGAATTCATATATATCATATTAATGCCGGGAGTGCTACTCATCACTTGATAGTAGCATTTCCCGTTCTTTCTTTGTCAGGCTTTTGACAACAATGTCATAAGACTTCCTTACGAGTTCTTTTATTTTTTCGTCAGGTACATCCTGATTGAAGTAAACACTGATCCAGTATTTCTTATTCATGTGCCATCCCGGTTTTATTCCTATATACGTAGTTTGTAATTCTCCCGATTCTTCCGGCTTGCATTTGATACAGCAAAAGTCAAAGGCTTCGATATTTACAAAGCAGAACCATTTATCTGCTACATAAAAGCATAGAACATCACGGCTGTATTTATCGGGAATATTTGAGAACGGCATTTTCTCATGAACCCCTTTTAATGACAGGCAGTATTCTCTAAATTCTTCAATGTTCATTTTGATGGATTTTAAAACTGTATACAGAGGCAAATATAGCACTTTTAGGATGAACTCTGATGGAATACCCTATTAAATCTAAATCAAATATCTGTAATCTAAAAGAAGTGCTACTTATCATTCGATGGTAGCACTTCCTGAAACTTTTATGCGTAATCTGTAATCGTAAAGTTCTATTTACTTTCTGCCATAAGAGACTTAAACACAACCTTATATGTTTTAACCACCCCTTTATAATCGAATTTCACAATAGCAGTTCCGGAAACCGATGTTGCCTGGATAATCTCTACTTTCACATTCTTATCAGTCGCTGATGCCGATACAGTAGGGGTTCCGGTAGTTCCGGCCGGAAGTTTGTAAACAGCTTCATAGATGTCATAGCCGGTAATACCATTGCTTTCAGTAGAACGTACAGGAGTTGCCGGTACTTCGATTGCTTTTCCATTGACCTCTATATTTACTTTGGGGACAATAGGGCGAGTGATCTTCTTCTTGTTTGAGCTGAATCCCAAGCCGGCTAAATCGAAAAGATTGCCCGTTTCTTCGCTTTCAGCAACGAGATAGATTGCATGTTTCTTGTCCAGGTGGTCAACAAACTTCGATACATCAATTGTAAACTGTTCCGTTTTCTGCGCCGAGTTGGCAGGAACAACAATTTCGCCTATCTTCGTCCCTTTCCAGGTTTCGTTATCCCACGGACCATCTAACCAAACATTCACTTTAAACGTTTTTGATGTTTTGGGTGTAAGGAAGAGGTTGAAGGCTGTTTGGTTTCCCTTTTTGGTTCCTTCGAAAGCTTTCAAACCCAGTTTGTCTTTATTCAATCCGCCGAAACCGAAGTATTTATATCCTATTATATTGCCGTTTTTCACGTTTGTGATGGGGGCATGATTATCCCAGATGTCCCATGAATCCTGTTGGATACGTCCGTCGGAGAGATAACATGCAAATCCCGCGGAATAATACTGATAGGGATCAAGGCCGAATATATGGAATCCTTCCGAGGTTACTTCTGCTCCTTTGTATTCATTTCCTTGGCTGTCTTTGGCTGTCCAGATTTTATTTTTTGCATACGGATCGTAGGCTCTGATGGAAACTTTACCGCCTTCCGACACCGGTTTCTTATCCCATTCTACATGGATTGGGGCTACCATTGACTGGCGTGCGTTGCCGAATCCCCGTGGCGGACGGTGATAGAATACATACCATTGTCCGTTAATGAGTTCTATACTTCCGTGTGTATTGTGTCCTGCATTAGTTGTTTGCAGGTGTGAACCATCCTGATTTAACACCGGGGCACGCGAATCGACCAGAACGCCGCCGCTTTTCCATGGTCCCAGTGGGGAGTCACCATAAGCGTAACGCAAAGTGGAGTTGGAGCTGCCCAATCCATAGTCGGGGCCTGAATGTCCGCTATAGATGGTCACGTATTTGTTTCCGATCTTACGTATGGATGAAGCTTCAAAGAAGTTGAATGCTTCGAGGT
This sequence comes from Bacteroides intestinalis, assembly GCF_003464595.1. Lineage (GTDB taxonomy): Bacteria > Bacteroidota > Bacteroidia > Bacteroidales > Bacteroidaceae > Bacteroides > Bacteroides intestinalis_A. The sequence continues at coordinate 399,531 of NZ_QRZF01000005.1, read as the reverse complement.
CCTCTCCGGGAAAGATATGCGGATATGAAATATTCTTCGGACTGCGGTTGTTACCTTTGCGAACGCCTGCTGGCATAAAATAAGGAATAACCTCTGTTCCCGGGCGTACGGAATACATGGTATTCTGATCCAGTTGGGCTGCTAATGAACGTTGGAATCCCCAGTATCCATAAGCTCTGAACCCAATTTCATAATCTGGATCGTTCGGGTCTGTGATATATTCGATATATACCGACGGGTCGAATCCTAGAATACTTCCGGGTAGGGTTTTTGTACCATCGGCAGTCAGGTTGATGGGGGTAAAAGGCCCGTCAGGACGGCTTCCTTTGGCAACCATTGCTTCTCTGTCTCTACCGCGGCTATGCGGGTACAGATAATATTCTTTTGTGCCGTCCTTCCTTTTCACTTCAACAAGGTCGGGAGCGTACATCACATCCCATTGTCCTTCTACCTGATAGGTAAAGATAGCTCCTTCGTCACGCCAGCTTGATAAATCTTCTACGGGTGCTGACCACATTCTGATGTCCGGCCCGCAATAACTGCCGAAGCGGACATCGTGCGAACCGATGATGTAAGCGCGAAACTTTCCCGGATTGTCGGGGTCTTCAAAAACACGGGGTTCTCCGTCCGGCAAATGTTCCCATAACGGTAGATACGGATTACCAGCTCCATGATAAACAAACTTGGACGTTTTGGGCTGATTATTATTACCGGCTATTGCTTTTGTTATTGCAAACATGGGGACAATAGCAAATAATGATAAAATGACTTGAATTCTTTTCATAACCAATCTAATCTTTTTTATACGTAAATACTTATGTTATTATTTGTTCAATAGGACACTATGCGACAAAAGTAAGCTATCGAAGAATGATTGGCTTTCGATATTAGATATTTGAATTTCAAAATCAGATAAATTTGTGATAATCCTTGTAAGTATTGAATGGGAATATAGATTATTTTCTAATGTATCTTTTGTTATTTATTGAATAATAATTGTGCAAAATTATACAGATTGTTCCTCCATACCGGCCAGGTGTGCCCACCCGGATATTCGGAATATGTATACTTCAGTTTTAGCGTATCAAACTCTTTAAGCATATTCTGACAGTTCTGATAGGCTATATCTTCTTTACCTCCCATGGCAATCCAGAGTAATCTTAGTTGGGAGTCTATTGCCGCTTTATTCTTGTTGATAAACTCGTATTGGTCGTTTGCTACTTTCTGGTAGAAAGGTAGCCATCCGGAACTGAATACACCGAGATGAGCGAACATATCTGTATGGTATAAACCGGCATAAAGCGTCTGTATACCTCCCATAGAGAGGCCTGCAAGTGCCTGGCTGTCCGGTTCTTTTCTTACACGATAATTCTCTTCTACAAATGGAATGACAGCCTGCGTCAACTCAGCTTCGAATGCTTTCAAGGCACCGGCATTGAATCCGGCAGAAGCCATATTGCCGTCGAGCATCACTATCAACATCGGTTTAGCTTTTCCCTCAGCGATCAGGTTGTCCATTATCAGATCGGTTTTACCTTGCGTAGCCCAGCCGCGTTCATCTTCTCCGCCACCATGCAACAGGTATAAAACAGGATATTTTTCAGCCGTGTGGGTGTCATATCCGGCAGGTGTATATACAAAGAAGCGTCTCCACGAACGACTTACTTCCGAATAGTAGCGTTTCATGCGGATATCACCATGTGGCACATCCTTCAGTGCATAATATTCTCCACCCTTGAAAGGAACTTCAATGCCGCTTGCCATGCGTCCCATGCCATAGAAAGTCTCACTTCCGGGATCGGCTACCGCTACTCCGTCAATCAATAGTGAATAGTAATGAAAACCTTCACCCAAAGAATCGGTTACCGTTTCCCAGATACCTCCTTCCTGTCTGACCATATCGTATTTCCGTCCCAGGTCTATCTGTACTTTCTGTGCATCCGGGGCTTTTATGCGAAAAATAGCGCGGTGGTCTGCCGTCAGTTGCGGATATTTGGAGTTCCGTACGTTGGATTCTGCACGTACTCCGTGAAGGCCGTATTTGTCGAAGCTTGACGTATCTACAGGCTTGAATAGCAATTGAGAGAACAGGTAGAGGTCATTTTTCCATACATTGAAGTCGTGACCTCCGGGCTCCACATAGAAGATATGGGGAATCCGATGTTGTTGCAGGTAGAGGTGGGTACGCTCGCTGAAAGACATCAGGTTGTCATTGTCCCCGCAGGATATCCACAGCAGTTTTAGTTGCTGTGTGGTAGCTTCCGGATTTGGAACAAGCACTTCGGGTGCTTTGGTGTTGGGAGCGGATGAGAATCCTCCTACCCAAGCAAATTTATCCAGATTTCCCAGACCAAAGTTTAGGGATTGCCCGCCACCCATTGACAGTCCTGCGATGGCCCTGCTCTCTCGATTCTTGATTACAGGATATGTCTTCTCAATAAAAGGAACCAGGTCGTTCAGCAGATCTTTTTCAAAAATGGCGAAGCCTTCCACTTTATCCGGAGCCATGATATTGCCCGTAGTGCGGTCATCTTTTATGGCTCTTCCGTTGGGGAGTACTACGATCATCGGTGTTAGTTTACCTTCGGCATACAGGTTATCGAGAATGATTTGTGGTTTGCCATTATTGAACCACTCCAGTTCATCGCCACCGATACCGTGCAGCAGATAAAGTACGGGGTATTTCTTACTCTTGTTGAAGCCGGGAGGGGTATAAACCAGTGCTTTCCGCTTTGTACCGACGGTTTTAGAATTATAAGTCACCGTTTCTATTTTCCCTTGGGCTATTCCTGTCTTTTCTACGTCGAAACCGGCCTGGGAGTGGGGGATACTACTTTGGGCCTGTACCCCGAAGCAATACGCTAATGCGCATACTAAGATGATTGCAATGTTTTTCATGGTTCTGAATTTTATGTTGCAAACATACGGCATTCTGTTTTCTCAGCCCAATAATGATGTTACATGTTTCTTTCCTGATGTTACATCTTTTGAAAAATGTACGGAGTAAGTACAGTAGAGCTGCGGTAAGTTTTATCTGAAATCTAAAATCAAATGTCTGGAATTGACAATGACTATAATACAATAGGCCTATTTTTGCATTGTGCCAGATCGTATGGAAGTATGATTATAAATGGAAATAAATTTAAGGATTAGGAAATGAAGAAAAAATGGATTCTATTGTTACTGATAACGATTAGTTTTACAAACCTTGCTGCGCAGGACGCGCTTTATTCGAACACTTTTCCTTTGGGAGATGTGAGAATAACTGCAGGCCCCTTTAAGCATGCCTGTGATTTGAACGTTAAGGTTCTGCTTCAATATGATACCGATCGTCTGCTGGCCCCTTTCCTGCGTGAAGCAGGATTACCTAAGAAAGCGGAAACGTATGGTAACTGGGAAAAAGACGGTCTTGACGGGCATATCGGTGGGCACTATTTGAGCGCTTTAGCCATTCATTATGCCGCTACAGGTAATCAGGAGTGTAAAAAACGCATGGATTATATGGTTTCTGAATTTGCGCGTGTACAGCAGGCTAATGATGACGGTTCTATTTGCGGCTTTCCGAACAGTAAGAAGTTTGCGGAAGAAATAAGAAAAGGAAATGTAGGCATTGTATGGAACTACTGGGTGGCCTGGTATAATATGCATAAAACCTATGCCGGACTGCGGGATGCCTGGCTTTACGGTAAAAATGAAAAAGCGAAAAAGATCTTCTTGAAGTTCTGTGACTGGGGCGTCGACGTTATTTCTAATTTAGACGGCCGGCAAATGGAGCGTATGCTGGATAATGAATTCGGTGGTATGAATGAAGTGTATGCGGATGCCTGGCAAATGACCGGCAATCCCAAATACCTCGATACGGCGAAGCGCTTCTCACACAAGCAGATTTTCGATAGTATGGCAAGGCGCATTGATAACCTGGATAACAAGCATGCCAATACGCAAGTGCCTAAAGCCGTGGGATATCAACGTGTGGCCGAACTTAATTCGAAAACCGCTTCGGATTACAATGAATTTATGACTGCTGCTGAATTTTTCTGGGAGACTGTAGTTTCTCATCGCTCTTTGTCATTAGGCGGAAATAGCCGGGGTGAGCATTTTCCCGAAGCAGGAAAATGTTCCGATTATATGCACGAACGTCAGGGACCGGAGTCGTGTAATACTAACAATATGCTGAAACTTACCGAAGGTCTGTTCCGTATCCATCCCAAAGTGGAATATGCCGATTTTTATGAACGTGCCATGTATAATCATATCCTTTCTACTCAGCATCCTGAACATGGGGGATACGTATATTTCACACCTGCTTGCCCCTCGCATTATCGTGTTTATTCGGCACCGGGAGAAGCAATGTGGTGTTGTGTAGGTACCGGTATGGAGAATCATGGTAAATACGGGCAGTTTATTTATACCCATGATACGGCGGATAATGCTCTGTATGTGAATCTTTTTATACCTTCCGAATTAAACTGGAAAGAGAAAAAGATTAAGATTGTACAAGAAACGGACTTTCCGAATGAAGAAGGGACTACGCTGACTGTTAATCCTTCTAAAACAACGCAGTTTAAACTGCTGATACGTTATCCCTCGTGGGTGGAGCTGGGAAAAATGCAGGTGGTCTGCAATGGAATTGATTATGCAAAAAATGCACAACCAGGTTCTTATATAACCATTGATCGCCAATGGTCAAAAGGAGATGTGGTAGAAATAAAAACTCCGATGACCGTGAGAATTGAAGAATTGCCTAATGTACCTAACGCTATCTCGATCATGCGTGGCCCTATATTGTTAGGTGCGAGGACGGGAACGGAAAATATGCCCGGATTAATCGCCGGAGATGGGCGTTGGGAGCATATTGCACACGGATCTCTGGTTTCACTTTTTGATGCACCTTATATCATAGGGGAAAGAAGTGATATTCTGAATAAATTGAATCGTATGAAGCCGGTCGAAGGAAAATCTTTTAGTTTTACTGTTTCCGGTTTGTTTACTCAGGAAAAATATAAGAATCTGATGCTTGAACCATTCTATGGAATTCATGATAGCCGCTATATGATGTATTGGTTATCAATGCCCGAGCCCGCATTTAGGGAATATAAACAAGCCGTAGAAGCTGAAGAGAATGGGAGAATGATACTCGACAAGCGTACTGTGGATATGGTATCATCGGGTGAGCAACAACCTGAGTCGGATCATGCAATGAAAACTCAGGATTCGCATCGTGGAGTACATGCCGGTGAGGCGTGGCGTGATGCCCGTAATGGAGGATATTTCGAATATACACTGACCACGAAAGGAAATGAGAATCTCTCATTGATGGTCCGTTATTGGGGAGCTGAGTCTGGTAGTAGGAGCTTTGATATTCTGGTTGATGGTCAAACTATCGCTACGGAAAATATTGTCGGGAAATGGAAGAAAGACTTGTTCTGCAATGTGGAATATAATATTCCGGCCACTTTGCTGAAATCGAAAGATAAAATTACGGTTAGGTTCCAGAGTAAGCCGGATACTACAGCAGGAGGGATTTTTGCAGTACGATTGTTGGTTCCGGAATCGACGGTGATAGATAAATAAAAGTCTTTTTGGGGAACATATCGGGTAGTGTACTAACTAAATATGTATGTTTATGAACTTACTTAGAAAAACATGGGGGATTGTAATAGCTGTTATAATCAGTTCGTGCCACTCGGCAACATTTGATACTATTTCTCCTGACGGAGCCTTAAAGGTTGGGGTAGTAACAACAAAGGATGGCGATTATGGAAAAGCCGCTTTCGTTGTGCATTACAAGGGAGATAGTATTCTTTTTCGTTCCGAACTGGGATTGGAAACAGATGCGCAAAAGTTTGCCGGTAACTTAAGACTGAAATCAGTTTCGGAACCGAAATCCGTGATTGATGATTATAGGATGATTACGGGAAAACGGAGCCATTGTGTGAATGAGGCTTCCGAACGGATTTACTCTCTGGAAAACAATGAAGGGCAAACTTTGGAGGTAACGTTTAGGGTGTACAACGATGGGATTGCATTTAAGTATGGGCTTAAGGCTATTTCGGATGAAGAACATATCATTAATGAATATACGGCGTACACCTTGCCACAAGGGAGTAAAAGATGGATACAACAATATGATCCGGGTTATGAAAAGTTTTTCCCGTTGTCTATTGACGGTAAGCTTGCCAATCGCCCGGAGGTTGACCTTTGGGGATATCCGGCGCTTATAGAGCCACGGGATTCTGTGTTTGTGCTGATTACGGAGGCTAATATCAGACGGGGGCATTGTGGCTCTTTTCTGTATAATGGGGATAATCGCGATAATTATCAGGTGCGATTGGGCGATAAAAAACTTGCTTTTAGCGGTGTGTGGGAGTCTCCATGGCGATTGCTTATTGCTGGTTCTTTAGCTGATATTACTGAGTCTACACTGGTGACGGATGTGTCTGACCCTTCTAAGGTGGAGGATACGGAATGGATAAAACCCGGAATGGTGTCGTGGATTTATTGGGCATATAACCATGGTTCTCAAGATTATCAAATCGTGAAGGAATACATTGACCTGGCAGTCAAGATGAAGTGGCCTTATGATTTGATCGATTGGGAATGGGATGTAATGAGAAATGGGGGAAATATCCAAGATGCCGTGAAATATGCTTTGAGTCAAGGTATTAAACCTTTGGTCTGGTATAATTCGAGCACGAACTGGATAGGTCCCGGTCCTCTCTTTCGTCTGAATAAAAAGGCAGACAGGGAAAAGGAATATAAATGGTTAAGCGATATGGGAGTTGCCGGCATTAAAGTTGACTTCTTCTCGGGTGATAGTGTTTCTACAATGAATTATTATATAGATCTGCTTGAAGATGCCGTGAAGTATAAATTGATGCTTAACTTTCATGGTGCCACTATTCCTCGCGGATGGCAACGTACGTATCCTCACATGATGTCGGTGGAGGGAGTATATGGGGCGGAATGGTACAATAACACTCCGGTTTTGACGAATCGGGCTGCGGAACACAATGCTACCTTACCCTTTACGAGAAATGTCGTAGGCCCAATGGATTATACTCCGGGCACTTTCTCTGATTCTCAGCATCCGCATATCACCTCTTATGGTCATGAATTGGCATTACCGATAATTTTTGAGTCGGCCTTGCAGCATATGCCAGACAGGCCTTCGGTTTACTATGATATGCCGGAACCTGTAAAGAAGTTATTATCGGATTTGCCGGCAGCCTGGGATGATACGAAGCTTTTGACCGGCTATCCGGGTATGGAGGTTGTTATGGCACGGCGCAAAGGGGATATATGGTATATTGCAGGGATTAATGGAACCAATGAACCGAAAACCCTTTGTTTTTCGCTGAAAGACCTTTCCGTTGCCGGTAAGAAGATAACTTTATTTGAGGATGGTACAGATGACAGAAGCTTTGCTATTGAAGAAAATCTTCCTTTGTCAGAAGACGAAATGAATTTGGAAATAAAATGTTTGCCGCGTGGAGGATTTGTAGCTGTTATAAAATGATGAGTATGAGAATTTATATATTTCTGTTAACTGTTTGTTTTACCTTTCAGATGCGTGCACAGCAAGTGCCTGATTGGGAAAATCCTCGCGTGGTAGGTATCAATAAAGAGGAGTATCACAGTACATTGACGTTGCCGTCCGGGAAATCCTCGTGTGAAGAGATTGTGTCTTTGAACGGGAGGTGGAAGTTTTATTGGTCTCCCGATCCGTAAAGTCGGCCGTCGGACTTTTATAAAAATAATTTTGATGTGAGTGGCTGGGATAACATTTCTGTACCGGGGACATGGCAGTTACAAGGTTATGGAAAACCTATTTATACCAATTGGACATATCCTTTTAAGAAAGACCAGCCAAAAGTGACAGGAGAACCTCCCAAGCATTTTTTTAGTTATGAGAATCGCAATCCGGTGGGGTCTTATGTGACAACTTTTGATGTTTCGGAGGATATGAAAGATAAGCAATTGTATCTGCACTTCGAAGGAGTTAAGTCGGCTATGTATGTATGGATTAACGGGAAAAAAGTAGGATATAGCCAGAATTCCATGGCTCCGGCGGAGTTTGATATTACCGGATATGTAAATGAGGGGCAAAACCGTCTGGCGGTAGAGGTATACCGTTGGTCGGATGGCAGCTATCTGGAAGATCAGGATATGTGGCGTTTTAGTGGGATTTATCGCCCGGTAGAGTTATGGGTACGCCCTAAAATCCATATAAAAGACTATTCGCTGACTACCGATCTGGCAGATGATCTTTCGTTTGCCGGTTTTAAGGCAAAAGTTTGGTTAAGAAACTTGTCGGACAGTAAATCGGGAAAACTGAGTCTTGAGGTTCTATTAAAAGGGAAGAATCGGGATGAGGAAAGATTTGTGAAACGGTTAATCACTCCTGTAAAGAATTTGCCGGCAACATCCACAGGCTGCTATACTTTGTCATCTGTTGTGGAAAATCCGAAGCTATGGTCGGCGGAAAAGCCAAACTTGTATGATGTTGAAATTAGGCTTTACGATGGTAAGAAGGTGGTTGAGGAGTTTCAATCACATATAGGAATATGGAAATGTGAGATTGATGGAAATGTATTTAAGTTTAATGGACAGCCTGTTAAATTGAAGGGAGTGAATCGCCATGAACATCATCCACGCACCGGCCGACTTGTGGACAGGGAGACTATGGAAAAGGATTTGAGACTGATGAAACAAGCCAATATTAATATGATCCGTACTGCACACTATCCTAATTCCCCGTTGTTTTATGAATTGTGTGACAGATATGGTTTCTATGTGATGGATGAGGCTAATCAGGAAAGTCATGATTATGGTTTAGGTAATAAAATACTTGGTGATAACCCGGAATGGACGTTAGCGCATGTAGACAGGGCACTTGCATTGGTACAACGAGATAAGAATCACCCTTGTGTGGTCTTTTGGTCTTTGGGTAATGAAGGAGGTGCCGGACGCAATATGCAGGCTATGGCAGATACAATACAGGCCATAGATGCTTCACGTATTATTTTTAGCGATACCGATCTTTCTGTATCGGCTTTTAATGATCCTTCTTATTATACTCCCGGAAAGTTTAAGGAATATGCCCGGGAAAAACGTGATAAACCTATCTTTATGCGTGAGTATGCTCATGCCATGGGAAATTCAGTAGGCAATTTGCAGGAGTATTGGGATGTCATTGAGGCTAATGACCACGTTTCAGGTGCGGCTATTTGGGATTGGGTCGATCAGGGAATTGCAAAGAAGATAAATCCGGAATATAAGAAAGGAGTGGAGAATTCAGGTTCTTTGCTATTGAAGGAAGGTGAATTCTGGGCTTATGGAGGAGATTTCGGTGATTTTCCTAATAATGGGGATTTCTGTTTTAATGGTTTAATTGGAGCTGACCGTGTTCCTCACCCACACTATTATCAGGTTCAGAAAGTGTATCAGAATATTGGTTTTTCACTTGAAGGGCCGAATAAGGTACGTCTCACCAATAAGTATGAATTTACGGCTTTGGATGAGTTCGATTATGAGTATGAATGGTTGCAGAATGGTGAACTTGTAAAGTCGGGAGAAGTACCGCTTGTAGCTGGAGATCATTTGGATATTCCCGTTTTCACGGGATCGGGTGAGCTTTTCCTGAATGTATTTGCCAAGCTGAAACAGAGTACATGCTGGGCTGAAAAAGGCTTTGTTATTAGTAAGGAGCAATTTTTGGTGAATATGGCCAAGCCGGAGTCTATTACCTTGGAAGGGGGAAGTGTTGAAGTGAATGCGTCACCGGTTGCTATTGAGATAATGGCTGGATTGAATTGTTTCATTGTAGATGTGAAATCCGGTGCTTTGACAAGTTGGAAAAATGATGGAACGGAAATTCTATATGCCCCTTTGGAACCTTATTTCTGGAAACCGGCGAATAGTAATCAGATGAATAATGGTTATAATAACCGTTTAGGAATATGGAAAAACGCTGCTGGTGAACGTGTAGTCGAAGGTGTGGATTATTCTGTGAAGAATGGGCTGGCTGTAGTGGAGGTTAGTATGTCGTTGCCTATGGTAGGTGCTGCTTATCAATTGCGCTATACTGTAAATGGGAGCGGAAAGATACAAGTTGAAGCTTTCTATAAACCGGAAAAAGAAAAGATCCCATTAATGCCTAAGTTTGGAATGAGGATGCGTTTACCTTCTTCCATGGATTATGTCAAATGGTATGGTCGTGGTGAATTTGAGAACTATCCGGATAGGAAAACGGCTGCTTTAGTCGGTTGTTATGCAACGGATCTCAATAGTTTTGTCACGGATTATGCTTTTCCACAGGATAATGCAAACAGATGTGATATCCGTTGGTTTTCACTGAATGATAAGGAGGGCCGAACGATAAAAGTGACAGGTTTGCAACCGCTCTGCTTTCGTGTGTGGCCGTATGGTGAGGAAGATTTGGAAAAGAGCAGACATGCTTATGAACTACCCGAACGCGATTATGTGAATGTGAATATTGATTTGAATATTCATGGCGTAGGAGGTGCTGATTCTTGGGGGGCAAGAACATTGGATGAATATACAATGGATGGCAATCAAGCTTATTATTATGGTTATTTGATGGAATATTATGATTGATAGCCATCAATTTATCTAATATTGAAAGTCAAATATCTAATATTGAAAAAGGTGTATAGTGATATGCAGTTATTTTTGTATCGTACAAAATTATGGAATGCGAATTTTAATCATTAAATGTAATAAATACCATGAAATCAATTAAAAGTGTATTAATATTAATGGCGCTGTGCTGTTGTATCCCACTTGCGGGGCAAGATTATCAGCAAATTCCTGAGGGAATTAAGGCAACCATTAATTCTGTAGATGTAGAATTGCAATTCTATACTCCGTCAATTGTAAGAATACTAAAATCTCCTAATGGGTGGGAGTATACAAAGGAGAGTCTTTCTGTAATAGAAACTCCTCAGAAGGTGAAGACTGCCGTTACTAAGGAAGGCAATATTGTAAGACTGAAAAGTAGTGAAATGGGGATTGCTCTTAATTTGGAATCTGGTGTTGTGTCTTTCTTTAATGCGAAAGGAGAGCCGTTGCTCAGTGAAAAAGGAAAGCCTGAGTTCACTGATTTTGATGATGCAGGAACAAAAACGTTTGCAATCAAGCAATCGTTTATTTTGGATAAAGATGAACCTCTTTATGGATTAGGAATCCTCCAGAATGGAAAAATGTCACAACGTAATCAAACCAAACACCTTGTACAGGGCAATGTGGAGGACGTGGTTCCATTTGTACAGTCAGTGAAAGGATATGGTCTTTTCTGGGATAATTATTCACCAACTAACTTTGCTGATAAAGGGGAAGGGACGTCTTTTCAATCTGAAGTAGGAGATTGTATAGACTATTACTTCATGTATGGCGGAAATGCTGATGGTGTAGTTGCACAAATGCGTGCATTGACCGGACAGGTACCCATGTTTCCTTTGTGGACTTACGGTTATTTCCAAAGCAAGGAACGCTATAAAAGTCAGGAAGAAACAGTAGGAGTGGTGCGAAAATATCGTGAATTAGGTGTTCCTCTTGACGGAATTATTCAGGATTGGCAATACTGGGGACACAATTATTTGTGGAATGCTATGGATTTCAAAAATCCGTTGTTCAACGAACCTCAAAAGATGATTAATGATGTACATGGAATGAATGCGCACATGCTGATTTCTATCTGGTCTTCGTTTGGACCAATGACCAAACCTTATAGAGAACTGGATAAGAAAGGTATGCTGTTTAACTTCTCTACATGGCCTCAGTCGGGACTTGAAACTTGGCCACCCGATATGGAATATCCCTCCGAAGTACGTGTATACGATGCCTATAATCCAAAAGCTCGTGATATCTACTGGAAATATCTGAATGAAGGCATTTTTAAATTAGGCATGGATGGATGGTGGATGGATTCTACAGAACCTGACCATTTAGACTGGAAACCGGAAGACTTTAATACGAAGACTTATCTGGGTTCATTCCGTAAAGTACGCAATGCTTATCCGCTGTTGACAGTAGGTGGAGTATATGATAACCAGCGTGCAGTAACTTCCGATAAACGTGTGTTTATTCTTACCCGTTCCGTATTTGCCGGGCAGCAGCGTTACGGAGCCAATGTATGGTCGGGAGATATCGGATCTTCCTGGGAATCACTGCGTAATCAGATTCCGGCAGGCTTAAACTTTACTCTTACCGGAAATCCTAATTTCAATACTGATATTGGTGGTTTCTTTGCCGGACATTATAACAAGAGTTGGAATGACGGGAGTGCACCTAAGAATCCAATGTTTCAGGAATTATATGTACGTTGGCTACAATTCGGGACATTTACTCCGATGATGCGTTCGCATGGAGCAGATACACCGAGAGAAATTTATCAATTTGGGAAAAAAGGCGAACCTGTATATGATGCTATTGAAAAGATGATTAATCTGCGTTATTCTTTGTTGCCTTATATATATTCCACTTCTTGGGAAGTGACTGAACGTCAATCGAGCTTTATGCGTGCTTTGGTTATGGATTTTGCCGGTGATAAGAATGTATGGGATATAAAAGACCAGTATATGTTTGGTAAATCCATTCTTGTAGCGCCGGTGGTCAGTGCGCAGTACACTCAGGAAAAGGTAGTGAAGGTAAATGAGAATGATGGTTGGAATAGAAATAATGCTCAGAAGTTTGAGGATAAAGCTCCGGTAGACTTTATGCAGGCTAAGTCCGCAAAGGCATATTTGCCGGCGGGTGCTACCTGGTATGATTTCTGGACGAATGAAAAGCATGACGGTGGACAGGAAATAGAAAAGGAAACGACTATCGATGTCATTCCTTTGTATGTCAAGGCAGGCAGTATTATTCCAATGGGTCCTAAGGTGCAGTATGCAACGGAAAAACCGTGGGATAACCTTGAATTGAGAGTATATGCCGGTGCCGATGGTTCCTTTGTTCTTTATGAGGATGAATTTGATAACTATAATTATGAACTGGGAGCATATACAGAGATTCCTGTCGTATGGAATAATACATCACGCCAGTTGACCATAGGGGCTCGAAAAGGTGCATATAAGGGAATGTTGAATAATAGAAAGTTCACAATCGTACTTCAAGATGGAACTCGGAAAGTTGTTGACTACAAAGGGAAAAGAGTTAGTGTGAAATTCTAGTGTTATTTGGAAATATAGATTTTAAAGATTAAGAGTATCATGAATAAGATGATGTTAGCATGGCTGACTGTTGCTTCATTACTGATGGGGTGTTCCGGTTCGGAAACGTCGGTGAAGGGGACGTATCGTAATCCTGTAATTTATGCTGATGTACCGGATATGTCCGTTACGCGTGCAGGAGAGTATTATTATATGATAAGTACCACCATGCACTTGATGCCCGGTGGACCTGTTATGAGGTCAAAAGACTTGGTGAATTGGGAAACAGTGAGCTATGTCTTCGATAAGCTGACTGATAACTCAAAGTATGATTTGATTGGTGGAACTGTTTATGGACGCGGACAATGGGCATCTTCCATACGCTATCATAATGGTAAATTCTATGTATTATTCTCGCCAAATGATGTACCCTATCGGTCGTATATATTCACGGCGGAAGATCCGGCCGGGAAGTGGGAACTATTATCGAGAACACAGCATTTTCATGATGCTTCTTTGTTCTTTGATGATGACGGCCGAGTATATGTATTTTATGGAACCGGTGAGTTGAAGGAGTTGAAGAGTGACTTGTCGGATGTGAAACCCGATGGAGTCAGTATGAAGATTTTTGAACGGGATGCTGATGAACAAGGCTTGCTGGAAGGAAGTCAGGTTGTGAAACATAACGGAAAGTATTATTTGCTGATGATTTCTATGGATTGGAGTATCCCCGGTCGGGTGCGCAGGGAAGTATGTTATCGTGCAGACAAGATAACAGGGCCTTATGAGAAGAAGGTTATCCTGGAACATGATTTTGATGGTTATGGAGGAGTAGGTCAAGGTTGTATTATTGACTCGGAAGAAGGAGATTGGTATGGAGTTATTTTTCAGGATCGCGGAGGAATAGGCCGGGTACCTACTCTTATGCCCTGCCGTTGGATAGACGGATGGCCGATGCTGGGAGATGAAAATGGACATGTGCCTTTGACGATGGAAAAAGAGATATATCCGACTGAAAATACCAAAGGAATACTTGGAAGTGATGATTTCAACGGAGAGAAACTTTCACTCTATTGGCAATGGAATCACAATCCGGTGGATGACAAGTGGTCGCTCACAGAACGACCGGGATATTTACGTTTAGAAACCAGCCGGGTGGTTGATAATCTGTATCTTGCTCCGAATACAATTACACAGCGTATGGAAGGACCGAAATGTAAGGCTACTGTCTCGCTTGATATTTCGAATATGAAAGATGGCGATGTGGCAGGTTTCAGTGCATTCAATGGACATTCCGGACTTTTGTCTGTGGTGAAGGAGGGAGATGCAAAACGACTTGTAATGTCTACCAATGTAGTCAACTTTGATAATACTCCCAATAAAGCTATCGCAAGTGTGGATGTAGAGGAAAAGGAACAGGTAGAACTTAATCAGAATATCATTTATTTGCGTATAGAAGGTGATTTTACTCCGAAGCGGGATATTGCTACTTTCTATTACAGCCTGGACAATAAGGAATGGAAGAAGATCGGAACGGATTTCAAAATGCGTTTTGATTATACAAAACTGTTTATGGGAAGTAAGTTTGCCATCTTTAACTATGCAACAAAATCGTTGGGAGGTTATGTCGACGTTGATTACTTTGACTACGAGAGGGCCAATGATAGGGTGACTATTAATAAATAATATCTTGATATTCATGAAATATTAATTGTAGAATAATCAAACTAAAAAAAGCAATATGGATAAAATGAAATCTTTATTCCTTTCATCGCTATTGGTAGTGGTGAGTACTTCGGGATTGGCACAAAATCCAATCATTCAGACAAATTATACGGCTGATCCGGCCCCAATGGTATATAATGATAAAGTATATCTTTATACTACCCATGATGAGGATAATTCTACCTGGTTTACGATGAATGACTGGCGATTGTATACGACCAGTGATATGGTGAACTGGACGGATCATGGCGCTGTGTTATCATATACTGATTTTAGTTGGGCAAAAGGGGATGCATGGGCTCCACAATGCATTGAGAGAGATGGTAAGTTTTATATGTACGTACCCATGATTTCGAATATAAACAATAGAGGTGCAATTGGTGTGGCGGTAGCTGATAGTCCTTATGGTCCCTTCTATGATCCGCTTGGAAAGCCATTGGTTCAGAGTGAATGGGGAGACATTGATCCGACTGTTTTTATTGATGATGACGGACAGGCTTATTTGTATTGGGGAAATCCCAACCTGTATTATGTGAAGTTGAATGAAGATATGATTTCTTATAGTGGGGATATTGTGCGTGTACCTTTGGTAGCAGAATCGTTTGGTAAACGCGAAGGCGATGCCCAGAGAGCCACTCTGTATGAAGAAGGCCCCTGGCTTTATAAGCGGGATAAGAAGTATTATTTATTCTGGCCGGGAGGTCCGCTGCCCGAGCATATCGGATACTCAACCAGCGATACCCCTACAGGTCCATGGAAGTATGGAGGAGTAGTGATGCCTGCCGGTGGCGGAGCGTTTACCATCCACCCGGGAGTTATTGATTTCAAGGGTAAAACTTACTTTTTCTATCATAACGGACAGTTGCCCGGAGGTGGTGGATTCAACCGTTCGGTATGTGTTGAGGAACTTAAATTCAACAAAGACGGATCTATTCCTCAACTGAAGATGACAGAGGGTATTACAAAAGGGATTACGACACTGAATCCGTATGTAAAAACGGAAGCGGAGACTATTGCTTTTTCTGAAGGGTTCAAGTCTTTCAAAAATGATCAGGTGGGTGTTTTTGTTACGGCAATGAAGAATGGTAGTTATACTTGTGTTCGCGGTGTAGATTTCAAGGCAACCGGTGCAACGAAGTTCAGTGCCAGAATAGGAACTACACATAATGATCCTGTAAATCTGGAAATCCGTCTGGATGGTGTCGACGGGCAACTGATAGGGACAATGAAGGTACCGCGTACAGGAGGAAGTGATCGTTGGGACTTACGGACTATTGACATTACAAAAGTGATCGGAGTACATGATTTGTATTTTGTAGTAAAGGGGCGGCCTGCTACCAATCTTATGTATTTTGATTATTGGATGTTTTCTAAATAACTTGTACTAAATACTATGAGGAATAAAAGGAAGTATATCATAACAACAGGAATCATCCTGTTGTTCTGTGTTGTTTTGTTGAATACGGCATGTGCTTCAAAGCAAAAAGAGAAAGTCGTTCTTGAACTGAAACAGGGATTGCTTTCGCTGATACCATTAAATCAAAATGCTATCCGGGTACAGTTTTCCCAACCGGGTTCGGCGCCTATGGAAGAGCTTATCTATACAGAAAAACTTCCTGTTCCTGAATATGAAGTTACAGAAGATAAGCAATCGCTGGTTCTATCTCTGGATGAAATTTCAGTGGAATTCGACAAAGGTACGGAAGTCTTGACTTTTAAAGATGCGAATAAGCGTATCATTCTTCAAGAGAAAGTTGGCGGGCGTTTCATGAAGGTTTCTTCTGTACAGAATGAACCTACCTATCAGGTGGAACAGCGTTTTGTTTCTCCGAAAGATGAATATATATATGGTACAGGGCAGTTTCAGGACGGTTATCTAAATATCCGGGGATTGACACGGCGCTTGACACAGGTGAATACGCAGATTTCTATTCCTTTTATTCTTTCAAGTAAAGGCTATGGGCTGCTGTGGAACAACTATGGATTGACGGATTTTAATCCGGCAGATAAATCTGTCGAGTTGACTCCCGCCAATGCAAGTGGAGAGGCTGTTACGGTAAATACCACCGGTACGAGTGGAAATGTAAAGGAAACCAGGCAAACCTATTCGTTTACAGCTTCGGTGGAAGTACCTCGCTCCGGTAGTTATTCTTTGTTGCTGGATGTGGGACAACGAATGGCACGGAAGTATTATCTGGTTATCGACGGACAAAAGATTGTGGATGTCAATAATTTATGGTTGCCTCCCACTACTTCTGCCATTGTGGAGCTGACAGCCGGTAAGCACGATATAGAAGTGCAAGGTGAACGTAATGATAAGCCTGTGTTATATTGGCGTCCTGTTTCAGAAGAGACTGTATTCCGTTCTCCGGTTGCCCAAATGTTAGATTATACGGTTTTCGCCGGTAACGGAGATGAAGTGATCGCCAGCTATCGGGAACTGACCGGACCTGCCCCCATGATGCCTTTATGGACTCTGGGATATATACATTGCCGGGAGCGTTATAATACTCAGGCGGAATTGCTGGAGAATGCCCGTGAATTCCGGGAACGGAAATTGCCTATCGATATGATTGTACAGGACTGGCAATATTGGGGAAAATATGGCTGGAATGCCATGAAGTTTGATGAAGACAGATATCCTGATCCGGGAAGTATGATGAAGGAACTTCATGAGATGGATGTGCGTCTGATGATCTCTGTATGGTCTAAAATCGATGCTCAGTCCGAAGTGGGAAAACAAGCCAAGGAAAAGGGATATTACATACCGGGCAGTGACTGGATTGACTTTTTCAATCCGGACGCGGCGGCTTTCTATTGGCAGAATTTCCGTACCGGATTATTGAAATATGGTATTGATGCCTGGTGGCAGGATGCTACTGAACCGGAGAATGATGATTTGCAGAACCGTCGCATCAATCGTGAACAAACTCCGGGAGAGGTGTACCGGAATGTATATCCGATGTATGTCAGCAAGACAATCTATGAAGGTTTACGTCAGGATGATCCTGACAGGCGAGCTATGATTTTTACTCGCAGTGGATTTTCAGGAATGCAACGTTATGCAGCCGCCACATGGTCGGGAGACGTAGGACATGACTGGGAAACCTTACGTCGGCAAATCGTAGGGGGATTGGGGCAGATGGCGACAGGACTGCCTTGGTGGACTTATGATGCAGGTGGGTTCTTCCGTCCGGGCGACCAGTATACAAATACCGGATACCATGAACAGTTGATCCGCTGGATACAGGCAGGAACATTTTTCCCGCTGATGCGTGTGCATGGCTATATGAGTAATACCGAGCCGTGGAGATATGGAGAAAAGGTGGAACATATCATTGCCCGGTATCTGGATTTACGTTATAGACTTCTTCCTTATATCTATTCACAAAATGCTGCGGTTTCATTCAATGGTTCTACTTTGATGCGTCCGTTGGTGATGGATTTCCCTGAAGACCGTTTTGCACTGGAACAAAACTATCAGTTCATGTTCGGACCTTCTATATTGGTGGCTCCGGTGGTAGAAAGCGGTGTTAACCGAATGAAGGTTTATCTTCCGGAATGTTCGGCCGGCTGGGTAGATTTCTGGAATGGTACACCTCATAAGGGAGGTATATTCACAGATGTAAATGTGGATCTTATGAAGACTCCTTTATTTGTGAAAGCGGGTTCTATATTGCCGTTGGGACCTCAGAAGCAATATGCATCGGAGGAGACGGAACAACCGTGGGAAATCCGTATTTATCCGGGGGCTGATGGTTCTTATTCTGTTTATGAAGACGAAGGAATCAATTACAATTATGAGAAAGGTCAGTTCAGCACGTTTGATCTGAAGTGGAATGATTCGGATAAGACCCTTACTATCAGTGACAGAAAAGGTTCGTTTGCAGGAATGAAGGAAAGAATGGACTTTAATATTGTAATTGTAACGCCGGAGTCAGGTACTGGAATTTATCAGTCAAAAGTGAATAAGAGCATTGTCTATGAGGGAGAATCAATGGTGATATCACTGTAGTGTTTTTTGAGGCAATGATTTGGAAATATCTTAAAATATGAAGAATAATATGAAGCAGTTTTTGACCCTCGTAGGGTTTGTAATAGCGTCCATTACTACAGGATGTGGTCAATCTCATACTGTGTGGCTTGATGATTTGGATCTGACAGCTATGACTCAAGGTAATGGAGTAGCTATGAAAAATAGATCGGTTGACGGTAAAACCTTGACAATCGGAGGACAAACGTTTGAACGTGGAGTAGGTACACATTCAGTCAGTGAGATAGCAATTCAATTGGATGGCAAAGCCGTATCATTTACGGCTCAGGTAGGGCTGGATGATGAGATCATCGAGCATAAAACGTCTGCCGAATTTATTGTAATAGGAGATGGAGCCAGGCTTTGGTCCAGTGGGATTGTAAAGGCAGGAGATGTGCCTAAATTATGTTCGGTTTCATTGGATGGAGTCAAAAGGCTTGAGCTGATAGTTGCTGATGGTGGTGACGGGCCTTACTATGACCATGCCGACTGGGCAGATGCAAAGATAATATCAAAAGGAAAGAAGAGTTTTCCTACACTTAAATTCATTGCTACGGAACCTTATATACTGACTCCACCCGCTCCCGCGACGCCGAGAATTAATGGGGCCTCTGTGTTTGGAGTGCGTCCCGGTTCGCCATTTCAATATCAGATAGCGGCTACAGGAGATCGTCCGATGAGATTTGCAGCGGAGGGATTACCGGCAGGACTGGAGATTCACCCGGAAACGGGTTTGATTACGGGTAAGCTAACCAAAGCTGGTACATTTGAAGTGGTTTTACAGGCGAAAAATGTGAAAGGAACGGCAGAAAGAAAACTTCGTATTGAGTGTGGTGACAGAATTGCTCTTACTCCGCCGATGGGATGGAACAGTTGGAACTGCTTCGGACACGAAGTCTCGGCTGAGAAAGTGAAACAAGCGGCAAGAGCTATGATTGAAAGTGGTTTAGTGAATTATGGCTGGACTTATATCAATATAGATGATTCATGGCAACATCACAGAGATCCCAACGACCGGACCAGAGGTGGACGGTTGCGTGACGATCAGGGTAATATCATACCTAATGCCCAATTTCCTGATATGAAAGGGTTAACGGACTACATACATTCACTTGGGCTGAAAGTGGGTATTTATTCTTCACCTGGTCCGTGGACTTGCGGAGGTTGTGTAGGCAGTTATGGTTATGAAAAGCAAGATGCCGATATGTATGGCGAATGGGGGCTTGATTATTTGAAATATGACTGGTGCAGTTACGGGGGAGTACTTGACCGTGATTTGGATAAGGATCCTTACAGCGTGTCTTCCTTGGCGTTTCAAGGGGGAGGGGATTCAATTGCCGGTAGAAAGCCATTTAAGATTATGGGCGATTATTTGCGTCAGCAGCCCAGGGACATTGTTTATAACCTGTGTCAGTATGGTATGGGGGATGTCTGGAAATGGGGAGATGCCGTTGGCGGCCAGTGCTGGCGCACGACTAACGATATCACCGATACTTGGGAAAGTGTAAAAGGCATCGCTCTTTCTCAGGACCGTGCAGCTGCATGGGCGAAACCCGGTAACTGGAATGATCCGGACATGCTGGTTCTAGGTATTGTAGGTTGGGGAAATCCTCACCAAACCAAGCTTAAACCTGATGAGCAGTATCTCCATTTCAGTCTTTGGAGTTTATTCTCTGCACCGCTTCTGATAGGTTGTGACTTGGAGAAAATGGATGATTTTACCCTGAGTCTGCTGACTAACAATGAGGTGATAGCTGTTAATCAGGATCCTTTGGGTAAACAGGCCACATGTGTATATTCAATAGGGGAATTACGTATTTATGTGAAAGAACTAGAAGATGGCAGTAAGGCGGTTGGTTTCTGTAATTTCGACCGGGAAAAGGCTGATATCTCTTTCCGTGATTTTGGTAAACTGAATATTACGGGTAAACAAACTGTGCGTGATCTCTGGAGACAAAAGGATATAAGAACCTTGGATACAGGACGGAAGCCATTGGCACTCAATGTTCCGGCCCATGGTGTACTTCTTTATAAATTTACACCGGTTCAATGAAATGTAAAAAAATATAATTACTTACTTAATTGTTTTTATCATGAGAAACACTCTTTTTATTGTTAGTTTATATCTGATCTTATCCGCTTGCGGCGAGAAAAGTAATGAAGTGAAATTTACTTCGGAGGGTAATCCGGTAGTTATGGATAAGTTTACATCCGATCCGGCGCCCATGGTACATAATGGGAGGCTTTACCTCTACGTGGGTCACGATGAGGCTGAAGAAGGACAGGACTTTAACATAACCGAATGGCTGTGTTATTCAACAAAAGATATGAAAACATGGACTGATCATGGAAGTGTGCTGAAGCCTACGGATTTCTCATGGGGAGTTGGCGAAGCATGGGCTTCCCAGGTTGTAGAGAAAGACGGGAAATTCTATTATTATACAACGGTACAGGCGGGTGCGCCATATAATAGTAAGGTGGTAGGAGTTGCAGTGTCGGATAGTCCGACAGGCCCTTTCATCGATGCTCGGGGTACACCGCTTATTACAGATGATATGACTCCTAACGGTCCTCGTGGATGGTGGAACGATATCGATCCGACCGTTTTTGTGGATGATGACGGCACACCATGGATGAGCTGGGGCAATGGTACCTGCTTCTTAGTGAAACTTAAACCCAATATGACAGAACTGGACGGAAACATAGAGATTCTTAAAATGCCGAAATTTGTGGAAGGACCATGGATTCATAAGCGTGAAAATCTTTACTATCTGACCTATGCATCGATGGGTAAGGGGCGTGAAACCATTAGTTATGCCACGGCACCAAGTATGGAAGGTCCATGGACCTATCGTGGAGTCTTGACAGGAATGGCAGAAAATAGCTTTACCATACATCCGGGAATCATTGAATTCAAGGGACAAAACTATCTGTTCTATCATAATGCAATACTTACCATAGATGGAAAATCCGGTGCCACAGGGCGCCGAAGCGTGTGCGTTGACTATCTTTATTATCTACCCGACGGACGTATGGCGTATGTTGAGCAGACCAAAGAAGGTATTACTGTGAAGCCGAAGACTGCCGCCGAAGTAGCCGAGATTGTAAATCCATACACTGACGAAGAAGAAGTTGTGGTAGAAATAGTGCAGAATGATACAGAATCTCGAAAAAACTGAAGGCGCTGACTTACACAGGTAACTATTAAGGTTTTAGTTCGTTGTTGCCTGAATAGATCGTATCTCTATAGATTGTAACTCTGCGCTCTTGAGTCGAATCGTTCTTGATGGATGTAACATCCCCACGTGTCGTAAAATAGACATAGTTGCCTCTGTCATAAAAGCGATATACTTTGCACCCATCGTGCTCAAAAAGATAGCTGACCTGATAGGTCGTATTATTCTCCGATTCACCTACCTTTAGCGGAATAGAAGTGTAACAAGCTGTAATTCCCATCATTATGAATGAGAGAATTAATAATTTAGTTATTGTCTTCATAGTCGGAAGTATTTATGTTTACCAAATACAAAGATAAAGTTTTTCCCGAATTATATTTCCGGAAATAGGTTTTATCTATGCCTTCATAGATAAATACAATGAATAAAAAGTGTGTAAATACCAAACAAAATCTTTATTTTTGTGTTGTTAATAAGAATGACTAACGACAATTGATACGTAATTTACTAACTAAATAAGAGAAAAGATTATGGCTAAAAGTGTTAAGGGAACTCAGACAGAAAAGAATCTGTTGACCTCATTTGCAGGAGAATCACAAGCAAGAATGCGTTACACTTATTTTGCAAGTGTAGCAAAGAAAGAAGGTTACGAACAAATTGCTGCTATTTTTACTGAAACAGCTGATCAGGAAAAGGAACACGCTAAACGTATGTTCAAATACTTGGAAGGTGGTATGGTAGAAATTACTGCAAGCTATCCTGCCGGTGTTATCAGCACTACATTGGATAACCTGAAAGAAGCTGCTGCCGGTGAACACGAAGAATGGTCTCTGGATTATCCTCACTTTGCTGACGTAGCAGAAAAAGAAGGTTTCTATGAAATCGCTGCTATGTACCGCAACATTTCAATTGCCGAAAAAGGTCATGAAGAAAGATACCTGGCTTTCGTAAATAATATTGAGAATGCTACAGTATTTGCCAAGGAAGGTGAAGTAGTATGGCAATGCCGTAACTGTGGTTTCATTTTCACAGGTAAAGAAGCTCCAGAAGTTTGTCCGGCTTGCTTGCATCCGCAGGCTTACTTCGAAGTGAAGAAAGAAAACTATTAAGAAATTCTTATTTCTATGATAAAGAACGCCCGGGTGTTTCGCTTGAAGAAACATCCGGGCGTTTTGCATTATAAGCAGTATACCCTCATGGGGGAGATCCTTATACTATTTCTTTGCGTGTGGATAATCAATCGTATAGTGTAATCCCCGACTTTCCTTGCGTTCTATTGCCTGACGGGTAATCAGGTAACCGACATTAACCATATTACGCAGCTCGCAAATAGCTCTGGATGCCTTGCTGCGCTTGAAAAGATCCTCCGTCTCTTCATATATCATATCCAAACGTACCCAAGCACGTTTCAGACGCAGATCACTACGTACAATACCTACATACGCACCCATAATCTGGTTGACTTCTTTCATGCTTTGAGTAATAAGCACCATTTCTTCGTTAGTCACAGTCCCTTCTGCATTCCATTCAGGTATTTCATGATTGAATTCATAACGGTCGAGCATACTTAGTGCATGTTTGGCAGCAGCATCGGCATAGACAACAGCTTCAATCAAAGAATTGGAAGCTAAGCGGTTGCCTCCATGCAGACCAGTACAGGAACATTCTCCTACAGCGTACAAGCGGTTGATAGAAGACTCTCCGTCCAGGTTAACTTTGATACCACCACACAGATAATGTGCGGCAGGAGCCACAGGTATATAGTCCTTTGTGATGTCAATACCTAAACTAAGGCACTTTTCGTAAATATTCGGGAAATGCTTCTTGGTCTCTTCCGGATCTTTATGGGTAACATCCAGATAAACATGATCGTCACCACGTTGTTTCATTTCACTGTCGATGGCACGTGCCACAATGTCGCGAGGAGCAAGAGAAAGACGTGGGTCATATTTCTGCATAAACTCTTCACCTCCCATGTTACGCAGCACGGCACCGTACCCGCGCATAGCCTCCGTTATCAGGAAACAGGGGCGGTCTCCCGGATGATAAAGGGCAGTTGGATGGAATTGGATAAATTCCATATCCTGTACGAAACCCTTGGCGCGGTATACCATAGCAATTCCGTCTCCGGTAGCAACCAATGGATTAGTAGTATTACGGTAAACGGCACCTACGCCACCCGTAGCCATGAGCGTTACTTTAGAAAGGAAAGTGTCTACTTCGCCTGTATCTTCATTCAATACATAGGCTCCATAGCACTTGATACCCGGGGTATGGCGGGTTACAATAATCCCCATGTGATGCTGTGTGATGATTTCTACGGCAAAATGGCGGTTGAATATCTCAATGTTAGGATGCGTCTTTACAGCTCTGATGAGGCTTTCCTGTATTTCGGCGCCTGTATTGTCTTTATGATGCAGGATACGGAATTCAGAGTGTCCGCCTTCTTTATGTAAGTCGAAGTCTCCTTTGTCATTCTTGTCAAATTCTACTCCCCACTCTATCAGTTCCTTGATTTGTCCGGGTGCTTCACGTACCACTTTTTCTACGGCGGCACGGTCACTGATCCAGTCGCCCGCAATCATGGTGTCCTCAATGTGCTTATCGAAATTATCTACCAGTGTATTGGTTACTGAGGCGATTCCCCCTTGTGCGAAGAATGTATTAGCTTCTTCCAATTCCGTTTTGCAGATGAGCGCTACTTTACCTTTATGAGCTACTTTCAGAGCGAAGCTCATGCCGGCTATACCGGAACCAATTACTAAAAAGTCGAACTCTCTAATCATATTTTGTATGTTTAAGTACTGCAAAGCTACGAAATAAGTAGTTTCATTGTACTTTTCCCGTATATTAATTCACAAAATTATGATAAGAACTGTTTAACAACTTCATCCAGGGACTCTTCTTTGGCAAGTCCTATATTCTTTCGCATACGCGAGCGTATCACGTTGACACTGTTACGGTTAATACCCATAATCAGAGCTATTTCATCCGTACTTTGGTTCATGCAGATGAGCATGGCAAGCAACTCTTCATTGCGGGTAAGTTGCGGATAATATTCCCGTAATTTGGGTAGATAGAACGGGTATATTGCTGCAAACGATTGTCTGAAGTCATTTTCATCCTCTTTGCTGAGGAGGCTCTGACCGGTCAGTTGACGGATAGAAGTCAGGTTATTGGTAGCCATTGCCTGCTCTATCTGTTCGGTCAACTGCTCGTTACGGCGGTTCAATTCTTGTTGGCGGGTGATTAATTTCTTTATTTCCTGTTTATGTTTTTCCAAAAGTAAGCGATTGGCTTTTCGTTTGCTTATGAAGTAGGCAACGGAGATGATAAGTATTAACAGCAGGGCGATAGAAATACATATATTATAGAATAACTGTTGCTTTTGCAGTTTCACTTGTGCCGAGAGCAAAGTATTTTCTTTTTCTTTCCGTTCAGTATCAAACCGGATATTGGCAGCAGCAACAGCACGCATCTTTTCAGCTGAATTCAGCGAATCCGTAAAAGTCTGGCTGCGTTTATAGCAACGGATGAATGCATCCTTCATATTCATGTCCAGATAGTAGTCCATAAGTATGTCGTTGGCCTTTTGTTCTCTGGATTTCATATCCATGCCTATAAAACCTTGTGCGGCTTTCTCTATCAGAGGTATTCCTTGTGTAGCTTTTCCTGTTTGCAATAAAGCCCGTCCTAAGTGAAGTTCCAGCTCATACTTGGCCCATTGTGGCATGCGGGAACTGTCCGGGCAGATACTTAATGCAAGCGTTAGTGCTTTCTGCACAGAATCGGGATACTCCAGATAGGCTTCTGCTGTAGTAACTTTGTTCACAAATACTCCTTTGAAACTGCCTTGCAGAGTTGATATCTTCTCAGCCTGGTTTAAATAATAGAATATAGAGTCCTTATTCTTCATCTGGCTGAATATGGATGCCCGGTAGCGATAGAGGTCACCCAGCCCGAAACTGTCTTTCAGAAGCGAGTAATGTTGGGCTTCCGCATTCAGTTGCAGGGCGCGGTCGTACATGCCCAGTTCTGCATAAAGGTTGGCTTGTTCGCCATAGGCTATTACGATATTTTGGGGCGGTATGCTGTCGGTATAACTGCTGATGGCTTCCTGATTGATGGCAATAGCCTTTTCATATTCTCCGATAAGGCGGTAATAAATACCGAGTCGTGACATGATGCGAAGCATATTCCGGTACTCTCCTCCTTGTCGGTAAGCTTTCATGGCTTTTTCCAATATCCGGATGGCTTGGGGGATGTCGTTTCCGGAATAGATATAAACTCCGCTGATCATTTCAGCTTGTGGGATAAAACGGTTGGCATCTTCATAGTCGGGTAGTTGCAGGTATTCATTGGCCAACCCGATGGCTTGTTCATTGTCTCCATGCATCTGGTGCAGACTTGCCCGGGCAGATAACAGTTCATGTTTGCAGTTCTCTTGTATGAATGGAATCTGGCTGAGACTATCCATATATTCCATGCCGGAACGAATTTGCTTGCTTTTTAAGTAGTTGTAGTAAGAAATGGTAAGTATTTCCCGGGCATACTTAATCAGTGTATCATTCTCTTCTGTATTATTTATATTTTCCAGTAATTCCGCTAACTTTATTTTAGTCATATTTTCGGTTTCCCGGAACTTTTCCTCTTTTAGTAATGTGGTGAGTTTTTCTGCAGTTTGTTGCCACTGTCCGACATCTTCTGTGTTTGGAGAATGTGAATCAGTAGTACAGGCTCCTACAAATAGTAAGAGCAAGAGTAGTGGTTTTCCTATATTCATGATTCTAAAAACTTACTTTGTTTGGGCAAAGATACAATTCCATTTGGAAAAAAAAGAAATGATATCTATATTTTATGGCTTTTATTTGTAATTGATAATGAGGAAGATACATTTTTGTATATTGGATTGTATATTGGCTATTTATGGTTTAATCTTATAGTTTCTGCAAATTTGTGGCTTAATAGAAAACTAACCGACAATGAATAAAGTGGAAAAAATATCCCGATTGTGTATGAAAGAGATCAGTAGGGCTTTGATAGAAATGATTTCCGAAGACTCGCCTTATGCTTCGAAAGATATGCTTTGCGGAGCGCGTGGTGCTGTTTTCCGTGAAATTTTTATTTTCCATTATCCGGACTTTATAGGGAAAGTACAGGAACTGGTTCCCGGTGTTACGAAAGATGAGGAACTGCTTTGTATGTTGGTCTCCCTTGGACAGTCTGTAGAAGAAATAGAGAACTTGTTTTGCCTGCCTGCCGAGCAGGTATATATGTTCCGTAAATCGGTATGTTGGAAAATGAGACTGGAGGAAGTAAAGCTGTTAGGTGACAAACTAAGGGAGATATTGGAAGAATAACTCACTTCGTTTCGTAAAAATACCTATCTTAGCAGCAAAAATCAGAGTCAATGAATCGTATCTTTCATGCCCGCATTGCTGCGGGGCAATATCTATTTTTGCTGATAACAACGGCTATTACCATTCATGAAATGTGGATGAAACATGCCATTATGACTATTCTTTTTATGCTTCTGCTCATTATTGCTATTGAGCGTCTTATTCATACCACCTATACACTGACGACGGATGACAAGCTTATCCTCTTTTATGGTCGTTTTTCACGTTCAAAGGAAATACTCCTGAAGGACATTATTTCTGTAGAGCGTGCCTCTTCCATGAAAATAGGACGTTTCGCCGTGATGCGCTATGTGCTGGTGAAGTACGGGACGAAAGAAAAATGTGCTGTGTTGCTTCCGGTGAAGGAAGATTTGTTCATAAAAACTCTTACTAACCGTTTAAGTGAAGTGAAGAAATATTAATTCTCGATTTCCTTTTTGCAGTCTTCCGGAAAGTCGTTCGTCTAATTTCTAAAAATAAGAGAAATGATGATGAATTTGACTTGTGCTATTTTGCATGCCGACAGACAGGTGAGTGAACAACTGGAAGTGTTCATAGCCAAAATACCCTTTCTTTCTTTGTGTGGAAAGTACAGTAATCCCATTGAGGCATTGAAGGGTTATTATGACAACAAGGTACACCTTTACTTTGTAGGAATCGGGCAGGAAGAAATGGAAGGAATCAACGGAATGGAATTCAGTAAACTGCTTTCTCCGTCCACCCGTGTCATTTTTATTGCAGATACCCCCCGGTATGCCGCCGAGTGCTTCCGCTTGGATGCATTGGATTATCTGATATCTGAAATCAATTTTCCTGTCTTTTTTGAAGCGGTGAATAAGGCTTCGCGCTGGTTCAGCCTGAAAGGTGAAACAGGGATGTCGTTTACTGTCGTTCCCGAAAAGTCTCAGGCCGATACATCACAGTCCGAAATGCCTAAAGTGATTTATGTGAAGTCCGACAATCGCATTTTCCGTCTGGATATATCCAGAATATCTTATATCGAAGGGTTGGGCGATTACGTGAAGATTTATAGTAAGGATGAACCAAAGCCTGTACTGAGCCTGTGTACAATGAAATATATGGAGGAGAGATTACCTTCTGATGAATTTATACGTGTGCACCGTTCGTTTATTATTCGTAAAGATTGCATACGTATCATAGAGAGCAGTAAAATTGCTCTGGATAAAAGAAGTATCCCTATCGGAGAGGTGTACCGGAAGAAGTTGAAAAACTATATTTCTGACTATTCTGTCCTTTAGCCTGTTTCAATGTTCGTTGCCGAAATTGACTCATATGATACAGAAAGGAATAAAAGAGTGATAAGGTGGTAAAGTGATAGGGTGATAAAGTAGCTGCGCTATATATCGCAGGGATTTGTCAGAATTTATCAATAGCAATGTGGACTTTTGTAACTTTCTGATTATCAGCGTTGTTAAACCATGCCCTATTCAGTATACGACTGAACCCTATTAAGTATACGACTGAATGGCATTCACTATACGACTGAATTAGGTTCAGTATACGATTATTTTAGGAATATATATCATTTGTAAATAATATACACCGCTATCCTGTTTTTTAGTTCATAACCCGTCAGAAGAATATTATTCCCTTACCTCAATTTTGACCGTGATATTCTTTCTCCAAACGTAATATTCAAATTTACGCTAAATCGGCTTTCCTGCATCAGACTACTGCGTGAGTTGATCTGTTTCCGCCAGGTGGCACCCAATGAAAGATAGGAGTACCGGATAGGAAAACTTGCTCCTGCACTCACTTCCAGGTATTGCATCTTTCCACCTCGCAGATTTATATACGAATTACTTAAACCTATTCCACCCATTAATTCAGTGGAGCGGGGGAGGCGTGGATTGGTAATATAGGTTCCCCCGATGTTCAACTTGTGCTGGTTTTCGTATTTTATGGAAGTGTAAGATGAGGTATTACGGCTCCAATCCAGATAATTATAATCGGCGGTAGCCACCCAACGTTCGGTAGTCATTGATATTCCGGTGCCGATGTGCATCGGTAAATATTGCGTCCGGCTATGATAACTCTTATCGACACCTTCACTGGTGGAAGAATTGCTATAAGTCAGATTGTTTTCGTGGTTGACCTGGAGGGAGGGGGCAAACACAAGTCCTGCCGCCCACTTCTGACTGCCGGTGGTATTGAATTCATAATGTATTCCGAAGTCTGCATAAAAGGCACGCTTGGAAGATTCGTATTCCACAATGGCACTTTCTTGCGTTTCGCTTTGGGTTACCGTTCCCAGTATGATACCCAGATTTACGCCAACGGACAGGCGTTTGGTCAATGCAAAGGCATTAGTAAGATAACAACGGTATAATCCTCCCGATCCTTCAAATAAGGAATAGGTATAACTTTCGGGCATACCTTCCACTTCTTCTTCGGTCTGAATCATGTAGCCTACGCTGCTATAGGGCGCAGCACCTATCATGGCATACCAGCGTGGCAAGATGCGGCACCCTATGCTGAAGCGGTTGGGATTGCCCATAAAGCTGGAGCTGTGATCATTCTGAAAGGAATAACGGGCAGATGAAACCGATGCACCGACATCGAATATGAAACAGGTGCTATCCATTCGGGTGATGGCTGCCGGGTTCAGAGTATTTTGGAATCCGGTTCTGTTCAGAGCAATACCTATATTGCCCATTCCGGCATAACGTCCACCGTCACTGGTACTCAGTTCACCCACTCCATACATGGAAGTGGGCAGGTTGGTGTTGTTTTGGGCTACGACAGAGAGGCTTGCTGCACAGAAGCTGCACAGCATAAGAGGAATCCGGTGGTAATGTTTCATTTTTCGTTGTATATTTTAAATCTGATATCTAATTTACATTGTCTCTCCTGGTCGGGGTCGTTGGTGAAGATTATTTGATTGAAAGTCATTGTCATTTCATTCTCTGGTAGACTCAGGAGTAGCTTCTGCCGTTTTATGCCCCACGTACCGAAGTTGTTGCGGATAAATTCGGTTACGTCAAAGGAATAATAAGTATCCCGCCCTAACATATCGTCCACTGTCAGGTTTCCGGTCTGTACCGTAACACCATCACTGCCGTATACATAATCTTCCAATACATTGTTTTCATCTGTGATGTAAAGGCGTATATCTTTCGGTAGTTGGTTTAGCTTGTTATAACTTCCGGACAGCGGATAGAGGTAGAGTGTGGCGCTTTCTATGGAAACAATTTCTCCTGCATCCTGCAAATTGTTCAGATGGGGGAATTCTATCTGATTATAGAATCCCGTCAATCCCTGCATATATGCCCGTCTGCCCAAGCTGCCGGAGTGAATAAGGTTCTCTATTCCGCTTTCCATGGTAGCGAGAGGGGTACTGGTGCGATCGTGGCGGATACTGGTGTAGGCATAATCAGTGTTTACACTGAAGGTCAGCTCTTTTTCCGTATGTTGACTAGCCACTTCCTTATAGTGCAGGGTGATGGCCATGGATGAATCATTCACCATAAATCCGGTGACGCATTCTCCGTTGTTTTCGGCTATGAGTGCCAGTCCGGGGAACTTTTCTTTGAACTTATCCTGGCTGTCGAAATAGTCTTCTTCTGTTACGAGATCATTCAGTAACTCTTTTCCCAGTTCATCGGGCAGACGTATTTCTAACTCCTTCTTTCGTCCGGGGCTTGGCGTGAAAGTGAAAGTGAACAAAGGCATACTTTCGGTAGGCAGGATAGTACTGTTGTATAAATCTTCGTCATCGTCCAGATAGATGGCTTGTTTTAGTCGGTAAACAGATATTCGTTGCTGTGTTAAGGTATCGCCCCAGAAGTTGCCGGAAGGTGTCATCCTCAGTACTAACGAGTCGAAGCTGTAACTATAATCCTCGTTGGGGGTAAAGCTGTTTTTAGAGTATTCGGCATAGTAAGCGGCGGAGACTTCACCCCATGAGGCATCCTTATAGTGTCCCAGCTGACAAATACTGTCTCCCCTGGTCTCTATGGAGTCCATAAGAATGGTACTGATGTCCACCGTACAAGTATCTACATATACATTATAGAAAGAACTACTCACCAGACTTTGTCCTAATTCTGAATTTTCATCCTGGCAAGCACAGATGACGGCGATCATTATAATCAGACTATACAATAACTTTTTCATTGTAACTCATAATATTTCGTCGCAAAGGAAAATGAAACTTCTATATCTTCCTATTAAAATCGGCTATCGGGCAGGTTTTATCGGTAAAGGTATTTACCGGAAATTTAATGCCGTTTGTCGGTTATATTTGTTGATGAAGTACCTGTAGCCTACTTTTGCTACCAAAAATATAGTAAATCAAAATAAGTTCTGAGAAAAATGAATCGACTATTATTTGGAATGATACTGTTGGCGGTTGGATGCCTGGCTGGCAGTTGTACGGACGACGATGAATACACACAGGGTGTATGGATGAGAAGATCGGACTTGGACGGTGTAGCGCGGGGACAGGCCAGCAGTTTCACCATTGGAAATAAAGGTTATCTGTGTTGTGGCTATCGTGGGTCGAATAAGACATATCTGAAAGACCTTTGGAAATACAATATGGATGAAGATTATTGGACACAATGTGCCGATATGCCCGATGCGGCAGCGGGACGCCATAGTGCGGCTTCGTTTGCCTTGAATGACAAAGGATACATTACTACCGGTATTCAGAAGACCGAGCCCACATATCTGGCAGATACCTGGGAGTATGATCCCGCTACGAATACCTGGACGCAGAGGGATGACTTTGGCGGTGGTGTACGTCTCGGTGCATTGGCTTTCTCAATCGGAGGGTACGGTTATGTGGGTACGGGGTTCAATGATAATTATCTGAAAGATTTCTATCGCTTTAATCCTAATGCCGCTGCCGGAAAACAATGGGAAATTGTAAATGGATTCGGGGGATACAAGCGTTGGTATGGTACGGCTTTCGTTATAGATGATGTGGCTTATGTCTGCTGTGGACAGAACAATAACACGCTGGTTGATGATTTATGGAAATTTGATGGTGACAACTGGACTCAGTTGCGTGACATTGCCAATACTAATAGCGATGAAGATTATGATGATGATTATGCTATAGCGCGCTTAGGTACTGCATCTTTCGTGATAGATGGAAGAGGGTATATTGCTACCGGAACCCGTAGTGGCGTGACCAGTGATTATTGGGTGTATGATCCTGATGAGGATTTGTGGTATGGTGACTCCGATGATGATTATACGCCGCTTACGAATGTGCACAATGTAAGTTCAGGAGGTTCGTCGCGTGCCTATGCTGTATCTTTCTCTACGGGCAAGCGTGGCTTTGTGTTGACGGGGGCTTCGGGAAGCAGCTATTTTGATGATGTTTATGAACTCCTGCCCTATGAACAGGAAGATGTTGATTAGTGTTTTTGTGATTTATGAAGCTAGTGTTTATTGTGAAGATTGGTGTACTGTCCCTTGTGGCAGTATGCCTTTCTTGTTTCTTCGGCTGCACGAATGCTGCCGGAGAAAAGTTATCCTGCCGCTCTATGCAAGTAAAGGGGGGATATGGATATGTAGTGGTTTACGGGACAGATACACTGATTTATCAACCTTATATACCTGCCATAGGTGAGAAGATAACTTTTGCATCAGAGGAAGATGCTTTGAAAATAGGTAGATTGGTGTGTCGCAAGTTAGCGGAAAAGCAACCTCCTACCGTAAGCAGGGAGGAGATTGTTGAAAACTTACCGTCTATGCATCTTCCGGTGGCAGGTCGCTGACCGCATGTTGTATAGGCGAACAATCATAAGGGTATTTCTTTAGTAGTTTCCCTGTAATGATTTTCTTTGTGTCACTGCCGGGCCTTGACAAGGTCATGGTGTAACTAACTTGCAAGGCTTTATAATAAACATCAGCATAATACCTGTTTTGTTTCATACTGACCAGATCCTTTTCGAAGCTAATATCTTTTAATTCACCTCTGTACATTCCTCTGTCGGTGTATATCTGCTTCTCTTGTTCGAGAATGATCTGTCCGTCTACAATACTTCCCGGCATATCCACAAGGCGGCTTTTTCCTTCGGGATTCATCCATTCCTTGGGATATTCGCCGGTGTTGGTGCCGAAGTAATACTCAGTAAAAGCATTGTAGAAAGGATAAACGGTGGTTTTCTTTATTCCTTCTCCACTACCGGTTCTGTCTATCCAAGTAATTCCCCAAGGTTCTGTTCCGGCTTCTCTTACTCCATCAAATTCATCCAGATAGTAAGAGATGGATTCTATCTGATAGTAATTGGTGCATACCTTCTGCTGGATGAATATTTGCTCTGAGTAAAGCCCTTGTTCGGTACTCAGTTTGATAATTAATCTGCGTTCTTCTCCCGCAAAGTTGTCATTCAGGTGTATAATAAGGGATTTCGCTTTGTCGCGGGTGATGCTGCCCCAATGAAAGCGTACGGTGCCCATACCCTCCAACTTCAGGGGATATCCGTTCTCATCTGTCATGATGCCTCCGTCCGGATACATAACGGAAGCTACAATCCAGTTGGTTCTGGTCATCGGGATCTCTATGGAGTTTGCATCACCTTCAACAGTAAATTCTTCTGTAGAAGAGAAACGTTCATCATTTTCATTATCACAGGCTGTTCCGCAGAAAAGAATGACAATGGAGAATATTAGCATTTGGAGCACGTTCATTCGTTTCATGTATTTCTAGTTTCGTTAGTTTAAAATAGCTTTTGTTTATAGACGTATTTTTATTGGAAAATACTGCAAACAAAGGTATGTTTTTTTAGTAAGAAAAAGATAAGGGGTGGTACTTTTTGTAGAATATTAGTTGTACCTTGTAGGTCTTTAAATCAACAAAATACATATAAAGTATGGAAAACGAATTACAAGTAATCAGAGAGCAGGAAATAGAAGCATGCTTAATAGAACTGAGAGGACAGAAAGTTTTGCTGGACAGAGATGTGGCAATGCTGTATGGAGTAGAAACGAAGCGGGTGAATGAAGCGGTGAGGAATAATCCGGATAAATTCCCAGAAGGGTATCTCGTTCCTTTGCAAGTGTCTGAAAAACAGGAACTGGTCGAAAATTTCGACCGGTTCAAAACATTAAAGCATGCTACAATGGAGCCTAAAGCCTTCACCGAAAAAGGTCTTTATATGCTTGCCACTGTTTTGAAAAGTCCTCGTGCTACGGCTACGACTCTTGCCATTATAGAGTCTTTTGCTCATTTAAGGGAACTCTCTCGTAATTTAAATATCTTGTCAACAGAGGTCGATGAAGATAAACAGAAAACATTGACCCAACGCAGTAGCGAGTTACTTCACGAATTATTGTCTGTAGAAGAGAAGGGAGATACAACAGAAACCGAATCTTCGATAGAACTGAATTTATATGCTTTAAAGATGAAGCGTACGGTGAAAAAGATAAAGAAAGGATAATTCTTTTGTGCAGATAAGAGAGGTTTTTATTAACTTGCAGGCAGTTTACAAATAACCCTTGTATATATGGAAAAAATATTCAAATCCAAAGGTATGACTACTACTGAAAAATGGGTAATAGTATTTGTTCTTACTTTTATGTGCGGTACATACCTGTTGCTGAAAGAGGCGTCTGTCTTATGTGGATTCATTGTGGCTATTCCTTTCCTGATTAGTAATTACCAAAGGAAATATATCATTAAAGAAAATGGAGACCTTTGGGTGAAGACAGTGTTCGGTATATCTCAGAAGGCGACCGGAGTGAACTGTATCCTCTATAACCCGTCTGCCAAAGGGTGGCAATGGCGCGTCCGCCAGATGGTGGTCAGGTATCAAAATGGATTGAAGAAAGGCTTTTTCCCGATTACTCCTGCTGACCCGGAAGGACTGATAGCCGCACTTAAAGAAAAGAATCCTGGTCTTGAGTTGCAATATACCTATAAATAAATAGAAACTATGAAATACCAAGTTGCCATTATCGGTGGAGGTCCTGCGGGATATACTGCTGCCGAAGCTGCCGGGAAAGCCGGACTAAGCGTAGTGTTGTTTGAAAAGCAAAGTTTAGGTGGAGTCTGTCTGAATGAAGGCTGCATCCCTACCAAGACTTTATTGTATTCGGCAAAAACGTATGATGCTGCGCGTCATGCTTCCAAATATGCAGTCACTGTTTCCGAAGTTTCATTTGATTTGCCGAAGATAATTGCCCGTAAACAGAAAGTGGTGCGTAAACTGGTGTTGGGTGTTAAAGGTAAACTGACTGCCCACGGAGTGAATATCGTGCAGGGAGAAGCTACCATCATCAATGAGAATACTGTGCAGTGTGGCGGTGAGACTTATGAGTGTGAGAATCTGATTTTATGCACCGGTTCGGAAACATTCGTCCCTCCTATTCCCGGAGTGGATACTGTACCTTTCTGGACGCACCGCGATGCTTTAGACAATAAGGAACTTCCCGCTTCACTTGCCATTATTGGTGGT
The DNA here is from genome assembly GCF_003464595.1 of Bacteroides intestinalis. GTDB lineage: Bacteria > Bacteroidota > Bacteroidia > Bacteroidales > Bacteroidaceae > Bacteroides > Bacteroides intestinalis_A. The sequence goes on along the minus strand of NZ_QRZF01000005.1, from coordinate 363,591 downwards.
GGAGTAATCGGTATAGAGTTTGCCTCCTTCTTTAATAGCCTGGGCGTACAGGTCACTGTAATCGAAATGCTTGATGAAATCCTGGGAGGCATGGATAAAGAGCTTTCTGCTCTTCTGCGTGCGGAATATGCAAAACGTGGAATCAAGTTTATGCTTAGTACGAAGGTCGTATCTCTTGCTGAGGCTTCTTCCGAAGACGGGAAGCCACAAGTACAGGTTAATTATGAGAATGCAGAAGGCACAGGCAGCGTGCTTGCCGGGAAATTATTGATGAGTGTAGGTCGCCGTCCGGTAACGAAAGGTTTTGGGTTGGAGAATCTGGAATTAAGAAGAACGGAACGAGGGAATATCTGTACAAACGAACAGATGCAAGCCTCTGCTCCGGGAGTATATGTATGTGGTGATCTGACTGGTTATTCTTTACTGGCACATACAGCCGTCCGTGAGGCAGAAGTAGCTGTGCATACGATACTTGGCAAGAAAGACGTCATGAGTTATTGGGCAATTCCCGGCGTAGTATATACCAATCCGGAGATTGCGGGAGTAGGGCAGACGGAAGAAAGTCTGCAAATGAAAGGTGTTAATTACCGCGTTGTAAAACTTCCGATGGCTTATTCCGGTCGTTTTGTTGCTGAGAACGAAGGAGTGAACGGAGTTTGTAAACTTCTGATAGCAGATGATGAGACCATATTAGGAGCACACATACTGGGTAATCCGGCTTCTGAAATTATCACTCTGGCAGGTATGGCTATCGAACTGAAACTGACTACCGAAGCCTGGAAGAAAATAGTATTCCCGCATCCCACGGTTTCAGAGATTTTTAAAGAAGCGTTGTAACTCGATAAACATGAAAAAATATCTGTTGTCTCTTGTTCTTTCCCTCTTGTTTATTCCTGTAACCGTATGGGGACAAAACACGGCTGTTAAGGGCCTCTCTTCCCGTCTGGATACCTTGATTAAATATCAACTTCCTGTCGGCTCCAACGTTGGCATATCCATATACGACCTGACTGACGGGAAGTATTTATACACTTATCAGGCGGATAAGCTCTCTCGTCCGGCTTCTACTATGAAACTGCTGACTACTATTACCGCCCTTGCCCATCCGGATGCGGATGATCCTTTTAAAACAGAAGTATGGTATCAGGGAGTGATTGAACAAGATACGCTGAAAGGTGATTTGTATGTTGTGGGTGGATATGACCCTGAATTTGATGATGAAGCTCTGGATTCATTGGTAAATGCGGTAAGTCGTTTCCCATTCTCGGTGATATCGGGCCATGTATATGGAGATGTTTCTATGAAAGACTCCATTTATTGGGGAAGCGGTTGGGCTTGGGATGATACACCTGCCTCCTATCAACCTTATCTTTCGCCATTGATGCTGAATAAAGGTCTGGTCACTGTTACGGCTTCTCCCGGCGAAAGGGGTCACTTGGCAAGTCTCGATTGTGTTCCTGCCTCTTCTTATTATACCGTAACGAATGAAACCAAATCCCGTACTCCTGCTGCCGGGCGTTTCGGGGTTTCCCGTGATTGGCTACAGAATGGTAACAACGTAGTTGCAAAAGGAAATGTGGAAAGTAAGCGGATAGGTACGGTTAATATCTATTCCTCCCAGGATTTCTTTATGCATACCTTTCTTGAGCGTTTGCGGGCAAAAGGTATCAGTTGTCCTGACGACTATTCTTTTAATGAATTGCTGAAAGATAGTACTTCGGTACAAATGGCCTTGTTTGAAACCTCTACCCAGGATGTTGTCAATGAGATAATGAAAGAAAGTGATAATCTGAATGCGCAGGCTTTGCTTTGTCGCCTGGGTGCACAAAGCACCGGAAAGAAGAGGATTTCGGATGAAGACGGACTCTCTGCTATCCGTAAACAAGTAAAAGCTTTGGGTGAGGACGTTGGTCGCTATAATCTGGCGGATGGTTGCGGACTTTCTAATTATAACTATATTTCTCCGGACCTGCTGGTTTCTTTTTTGAAGTTTGCCTATTCCCGTACGGATGTTTTTCAGAAATTATATAAGGCTTTGCCTATTGGTGGAGTAGATGGAACATTAAAGTATCGTATGAAACGCGGAACTCCTTCTTATAAGAATGTACATGCCAAGACAGGTTCTTTTACAGCTATTAATTGTCTGGCGGGTTATTTGCGTATGGCAAACGGACATGAGGTTGCTTTTGCCATTATGAATCAAAATGTTCTTTCGGGAGCTAAGGCGCGTGCTTTCCAGGATGCGGTATGCGATGAAGTGATTAGAGGAAGATAAAGTAGGTTATTAATGTGATTAATTTGTAAGGGTTTCGACTGATATAGGAAACGACAGTATAACAAATAAGAAATACAATTAAAATGAAAGGAATGATTGATGTATTGAGGAGTGTTTGGCAAAAGCTTATGGGAAATGAATTTACTCGTTGGTTGGTCTATATAGGTATTGTTGCTTTCTTTTTTTGTATTATGTATAATGTAGGAAAAATGTTGGGCAGTTGGATTGCTGCATAATGACTTTTGTAGAAAATATAAACGGGGGCTTGCTATTTGTATGGTAGCAAGCCCCCGTTTTTTTAAAGCATTTACTTGTACTGTGCCCAGTCTACGTTTTGCATATTTCCGCTTTTGGCAAGTTCTGCATGCATAGCCAGTGCAGCACGTGCAGCTTGCGGAGTCTGAGACTTACCATCGGTTAGTTTCAGGTAATCCCAGAGGATATTCTTGTAATCCGGGTGAACGCAGTTTTCAATGATTGCCTGTGCGCGTTCTTTCGGACTCTTGCCACGCAAGTCAGCAACACCTTGTTCGGTAATGATGATGTTGACGTCATGCTCTGTGTGGTCATGGTGAGATACCATCGGAACAATAGCACTGATTTTGCCTTCCTTGGCAACGGACGGACAAGTAAAGATGGAGATATAAGCATTACGTGTGAAGTCACCACTTCCACCGATACCATTCATCATCTTCGTACCGCCGATATGCGTAGAGTTAACGTTTCCGTAGAGGTCAGCCTCGATAGCTGTGTTGATGGAGATAACTCCTAAACGGCGAACGACTTCGGGATTGTTGGAGATTTCCGACGGACGGAGTACCAGTTTATCACGGAAGAAATCCATATCGTCATAAATGCCTTGCAGGCAGTCGTTAGTTACAGTTAGTGAGCAAGCGCTACCGAATTTCACACGACCATCGCGAATCAGTCCGATTACGGAGTTCTGAATCACTTCTGTGTACATTTCGAATGCCGGAATCGTTTTATCGCGTCCCAGTGCGCCGAGCACAGCGTTGGCAATGTTACCTACACCGGATTGCAGCGGTAAGAATGTTGACGGGATAATACCACGCTTCATGTCCGCAGCCAGGAAGTCGGCTACATTCTGGCCAATCTTGTCAGTCAACGGATCGGCATCAGCAAAGCCGCGTGCTTCATCCGGCCAGTTGGTTTCTACTATACCTACAATTTTTTTCGGGTCTACCTGAATATACGGCTGACCGATGCGATCGCTCGGTTTGTAGATAGGAATTTCGCGGCGGTAAGGCGGATCAAGCGGTTCGTATACATCGTGCAGACCCATAGCACTCTTGCTGTGAGCAGCATTCAGTTCCACGATGATCTGGTCGGCAAGGCGGCAAACTGTAGGAGCGATACCACCGGCTGCAGTCAGGTAGATTTTACCATCGGGAGTCACTTCACAAGCTTCGATGATGGCAATGTTCACTTTGCCCATGAAACCGTAACGAACTTCCTGTGCCATCTGTGACAAGTGGATGTCGTTATAAGCGATTTCTCCGCTGTTCACAGCTTTACGGAAATCAGAATTAGTTGTGTAAGGAGCACGGTAGCGGATAGCTTTGGCACGTGAAAGTACGCCGTCGCAGGAGTCACCTGTAGAAGCACCGGTAAAGATGCCTATCTGAAAGGGATTTCCTTTTGCATGTTCTGCTTCTGCTATTTTTGCTAATTCAGCCGTAACGGCTTTGGCTGTTCCTGCGGGAGTAAATCCGCTCAAGCCGATGTTGTAGCCATGTTTAATCAGGCTTGCAGCTTCCGCTGCCGAGATGTAATTAAATGCCATAATGTATTTAGTTATTTTTTCTGTGTGAAAATTCGTAAGTTACCGGAAGAATTACTCTCAACTCTTCATTTTCAACTCTTAACTCTCCGTTTGTTAATACTTTCGTTGTAGTATTTCCGACCAGATAATAGCTTTTCGTGCCTCTTCTGCCGAATGGATCGCATATTCGGAGTCAGTTTCGGGCTTTTGCTGTATGGATGGAGGAGGAGAAGTCTTCTGTTTCGGCGGAGCCGTGACAGGTTTGGGGGATGTATTTGCAGAATCTCCTCCAAAAATATGTTTTGAAGCAGAGAATTGGTATTCTTCTTTTGCTGTAGCAACAGGCTTCGGTTCTGGTTGGGGACCTTCGGGGATATATCCGCCATAAGTCTCTCCCCAGCCTTCGGGAATGGGCAATGCGTCATCGTCAAAATCCGTATCCGGCATGGGCATAGCGGGGTTGCTGTCAGCGTTCTTTTTTGCTTCTTTCTTGAATTGCTTGACAATTCCAATAACGATTATGCCTGCGATTAACAGAAACTGTAATATGCCATCCATACTCATTTAAGTTTTTCACCGCCAAAGGTAACTAAATTATCTGAATTACAGCCTATTTTTGGACATGAAAAAAGGGCAGCTTCACAGCTCCCCTTATTTTTTTTAACCTAAACCTTAACTATGAAAAAATCTAATGTTTCTTTCATTACGCAAATTTGTGAAATAAATCGCTTTACGCCAAACATCTACCTCGAAAATGTTTAGTCTCTTAACATTAATTATCAGAAACGCCTCATTTTCTAACTATTGAGTGTTATTTTTCCTCATTTCATCTGTAAATTAGTGTCGAAGGCGTATCTTTGCAGTCGAAATAAAAAAAGAAATTATGGAAAATGTAACGGGAGCAGACTTTAAATCTGCAACTGCTGATGACAACAAGAAGTTGTTCATCGAAACCTATGGCTGTCAGATGAATGTGGCAGACAGTGAAGTAATTGCCTCTGTGATGCAGATGGTGGGATACTCAACGGCAGATACGTTGGAAGAAGCGGATGCGGTGTTTATGAACACTTGTTCCATCCGTGACAATGCTGAACAGAAAATCCTGAATCGTTTGGAATTTTTCTATTCGCTCAAGAAGAAGAAACGCAATCTGATAGTGGGGGTATTGGGGTGCATGGCCGAGCGGGTAAAGGATGATTTGATAACGAATCATCACGTCGACTTGGTGGTAGGGCCTGATGCTTATCTCACTCTTCCTGATTTGGTTGCAGCTGTGGAGGCAGGCGAGAAAGCTATCAATGTGGAGCTTTCTACTACCGAAACTTATCGGGATGTGATCCCTTCGCGCATTTGTGGAAACCACATTTCAGGTTTTGTGTCCATTATGCGTGGATGTAATAACTTCTGTACGTATTGTATCGTTCCCTATACCCGTGGGCGGGAGCGTAGTCGTGATGTGGAAAGCATCCTTAACGAAGTATCCGACCTCGTGGCTAAAGGTTATAAGGAAGTCACCCTATTGGGGCAAAACGTAAATTCCTACCGTTTTGAGAAACCGGATGGAGAGGTTGTATCTTTCCCTATGTTGCTCCGTACTGTAGCCGAGGCTGCGCCGGGAGTGCGTGTCCGTTTCACTACTTCGCACCCTAAAGATATGAGTGACGAAACGCTGGAAGTCATTGCACAAGTTCCCAATGTATGCAAGCATATCCACCTGCCGGTGCAGAGTGGAAGTTCCCGTATCTTAAAGCTGATGAATCGCAAGTATACCCGCGAGTGGTATTTGGACCGCGTAGATGCTATTCACCGTATCATCCCTGATTGTGGCTTGTCCACAGATATATTTTCCGGTTTCCATTCCGAAACGGAGGAAGATCACCAGCTTTCCCTTTCCCTGATGGAAGTATGTGGTTACGATTCGGCTTTCATGTTTAAATATTCCGAGCGTCCGGGTACGTACGCTTCCAAGCATTTGCCGGATGATGTGCCCGAAGAAGTGAAGATACGCCGGTTGAATGAGATTATTGCTTTGCAGAATCGTCTTTCTGCCGAGTCTAATGCCCGTTGCATCGGCAAGACTTATGAAGTCTTGGTAGAAGGAATTTCCAAACGTTCCCGCGAACAGCTTGTAGGACGTACGGAGCAAAATCGGGTGGTAGTATTCGACCGTGGTACACACCGTATTGGTGATTTTGTAACGGTAAAGATTACCGAAGCCAGTTCCGCGACGCTGAAGGGAGAAGAGGTGAAGTAATTACTTTGAATATATTTGCTTGATATATAATCTTTTCACTCGTGTCCTGAAAAGCTCGGGTGTACGAGTGAAAAGAAAATTTCCCTATTGCTGTTTAGTATAAAAATCCAAATAACCAGAGGGGTATTCGTTTTCCTGTTCCATATTCTACATCATCTATTGCCAGATAACTGTCGGGCAGGTCTTTTATTTGTTCAAAGGTCTTTGTTTTGCCTCCCACTTCAAATGTATAAGTATCGTCTATCCGAAAATCTCCTTGTCCCGAGAAGGCTATTTCGTGGCGTGATTTCAATTGATTGGCAAAAAAAGTCTCCCGGACGTTTCCAATATCGGAAGCTGCAGAGAGCGCATACATCAGATTGGTATTTTCCAAATATACCTTTTCCGGTTTGGCTAGTTGTTGCATATTGCTCTTACCGGAATAGAGCATGATGAGCAATGCAGCCCGTTCCAATATCTGAAACATACGTGCTACCGACTGGCGGGTCGTTTCTATGCTTTCTCCTACCTTAGTCATATTGGGAGTGAACGGGACCATTTGTGAAACAATCACCAGCAGCCGTTTCATTTTCCTGATAGAAACATATTCCACTTTTTCTACTGCCGGTAAGTCGTTTTCAAGGATTGTAGTGATAACCTGCTGTAAACGGAGCGGATAGGAAGCCGGTGCTTCTTTATAAAAAGGATAATAGCCATGCCGCAGATACTCTTCGAACAGTGGAATTATGGTAACTTTTGACACGATGTTGGCACTGATGTCTATATGCCCTTTCAGTATATCTTCCAGTGTCAGGGATGGGAAATTTCCTTTGTCTTCAAATTTAATGAATTCCCTGAATGAAAGTCCTTGTAGTGTATAGAATATGCATCTGCGAGACAGATCTGCTATGGAAAAATCTATTTGTAACAAGGATGATCCTGTGAAGATGATATGTAATTCAGGATAGCGGTCGTATATATTTTTCAATTCTTGTATCCAATTATTGTATGGATAGCGATGCACTTCATCAACAAACAAATGCGTTCCACCATGAAGGATGTGGTATTCTGCTAAATCTATAAGTCGGTGTTCGGTAAACCATAAATCATCCAGAGAGATATAGATGGCTTGTTCGCTTTTTGAAAATACTTTTTTGATGCGTTGTAACATTAAAGTTGTTTTTCCTACGCCACGTGCACCTTTTACACAAATCATTCGTGATGACCAATCTATGGTGTCATATAGGTAGCGGATATGAGACAAACTAACTGAATTGACCAAACGTGATGAATTGATATAAATGTCTGTTATTTCCATAATGATACAATTTTGTAGAAGCAAAGGTAGAAAATGTTTTTTATAAAACACGTTTTATTCAGAAAAACGTGTTTTATAGATAACACTTTCATTGAAAATGTAGCTTTCGTAACTTATTTTTCAATAAAAGAGGGAAGCTGCCGGAGAATTTATCCCCGTTCAACTTCCCTTCTCTTTTTCAGTTCCGGTTCAGTTCCGGCTACTTGCCGTCAGTTTATCCCAACGGATCGTCTTCTATGCCTCCATCGCCTGAGCCACCACCTTCGGAACCTCCATTTGCCGGAGTGTCCTGCAGGCATACGCTGTTAGAGACATTTGTAACATCTTCATTGCAAAAACCGAGGTAAACGGCCAGTGCATCGTCGTTCCAGTTGGCGGGGAGTTTCAGCTCTGCTTTGGCATCGGCGCGTGTGGCTGCCGCTATGTCGTAAACGGCCATCTCTCTATCCTTGTTGTATGCCAGTAGCATAGCTGCGTCTTTGGTGGTTGCATCCCCCATTCCGCTATTGTCTGTCCAGACGAAGGCGGCTTTACTGTCGCTTACTGTTACTGTAGCATCCAATGCGGGCATCAGACTGCCGCGTGTCACCAGAGCTTTGTTGTAATCAATCGATACATTTTCTCCATCATTCTTCGTTGCATGTTTCAGAATATATGATACAGCTGCATTGAATGTCGATTGCTGTCTGGAATACTCTTTATACCCAAAACGAATGAAAGGTGTCATAGTCTTTACGAAATTGATAGTTGTTGCAAATTTAGATCGTTGATTCTGCTGCTTTTCTGTGCGTGGATTACTGATGCTTACTGCCAATGCTCTCATGTAGTGTATTGACTTCCATGTGCTTCCTACTACTGTTCCTACTTTTCCTGAGAATCCTCCGAGGATTCCTTGCTTAATTGTTCCCATAATTTTTCTTTTTTGTGTTTTAAATAATTAATTTTTTTGTGTTTTAAATAATTAATTTTTCTGTGTGAACTTGCTAAAAGACTTCTGCAGCAATCTTCGTCGTGTTGTTCAGTATGCAACGGTGTTTTGTTTTCGTTGCGTTGGCAAAGGTATGGGAAAATTTCTTTTGTGGCATTCTGTTTTGGGTATAAGCGTTCATGAATTTCTTTTTAAATTTATAATCTATTTATAATTAAATTGTTATCTTTACTATTTGTGATTTTTAAGATGACCTTTATTTGACATGATTATAGTGCTGAAGTTGAAGGATATTTACTAGGGAATAGAAATGATATGGTTTAGTATTTATCCGATTTTGGTCTATTTCTCTTCTGGGCCGTACCAACTCCGTGGCATCTCCGTATCTATACGAGGATTTGAGCACTGGACTTGGTATGGAGTTGGTATGGACTTGATACGGAGTTGGTACGGGGAGGGTTAATATTGGTAATTTTATCGTCTATGACTTTTCTATTTGTCGGTGTAGGATACGAAAAGTATCGTTACGGTAAAATACTTTTGAGGTTCAAATGAAACGGAGTTGAGAGACTAATGATTGAATAGAAGGGAGACAACATTGGTAAGATAAAGCTATCTGTCAATTGTTAGAGTAAAGTGAAGTTCGGATAGTGGGTAAATATCAGTTTAACCGGAAGATTGCTTAGCCCATTGCGCTGTTTATGGGAGAAATATTTGTGATTTTTTCTCTTTTCATTCCTTTCTTTAAAATTTTACATTAATTTTGTATCATTGAAGGTAAACTCTGTAGGGAGGATGCTCTTCGATGACATGATTATATAAATGTGATAATTATTATTTCTAGATAGTGAAAATCTGGTAAATTTTCTTTCGAATACAGGAATAATAAGTATAGTACATGTTTACACCCTTGTTAAAGCATAGGGCGTGGACTGTTTTTTACTTATTTGTATTCGGGTTTACCAGAGCCTCACTATTTGATAAGTATGAACAGCGTCACGCCTTTTTTTATTTTTTCGGAGAAGACTATGAAAAAAAGTTTGTTGTTGCTGTCACATTTTTAATGTTTCGTTCAATAGTTATGTAGACGGATAAGATTTACCGGATGGAAAAAAGTAAATAAGAGTAAGAGTGGTATAAAAGCTGGCCTTTTTTCTTTTTAGTGTGATCTGGTAAATTTCTGGTTAGGAATACAAGAAAAACGGCTCGTTTTATACCACTTTATTCAGAACAGAACAATTAAAAAAGATAGGGATTATGAGGAACAAACAAACACTTCTCACCGTTGCTTTGACAGTCTTTGCCATTGCATTATTAACTTCTTGTGGCAGTTCCAAAAAGGCTTCTTCGGTAACTTACACACGGGCGGACGAACTAAATGAAAAGTTACAGCAACTGGAGCAATCAGGTTGGCAGATTCATGGAAGTACGCGCACGCTACGCGGGAAACTCAGTGAACATTATGCAAAGATGGATGCAAATCCGGATCTTTATGAGGTAATCGGTACATCTACCGGTTGTCGTTCGGTGACTGTTTGCCGGGCGGCAGCTCTCAACGCGGCAAGTGTGGAAATGGCTGCTAAAATGGGACAAGACCTGAGAGGAAAAGCTATGCGGGATATGGGTGTGGATGAAGGAGCGGAGATGCCTGCGGAGTATAACCGCTTTCAGGAGGCTTGCATCAGCAAGTTTCAGGGGGCTATCAAAGGGGAGTTGGAAGAGAGTTTCGCCTTGATTCGTAAAGGAATGGATGGGCTTAATAGTTATGAAATTTACTATCTGGTGGATAAGCAGTCGGCACGAAAGAAACGCTCACAGGCTATCAAGGATGCGTTGGAAGCGTCGAACCTACGTAATGATTATGCCAAATCCGTAGAAAAGTTTATTGATAGTGAGATGGAATAAACAACGATGGGACTTATGAAAATGATTTCTTTTAAAGGGGGCTGTCGCATCCTCTTTATTACGCTTATTGTAGTGGGAGCTTGTGCTCCCTTGCGTGTTTGTGCGCAGAGAGTGCTGGAACGTTCTGAGAAACTCCGTCCGGCATGGTTGGCAAATAAAACTTCGAAGCCTGGCAATGCTACTTTTCATTACCAAATAACGGAAGGAGAGCACCACAACTTACAGGATGCAAGGCACAGTTGCTTACTGAATCTCTCTACTTATATTAAAAGGACACATCGCATCAGCGAACAAGCAGTCGCCCAGATTGGTTTCGAGCAGGAAAACGGGAAATCATCCGAGAGTGAAAATTATCAATTCTCTTATGATATACAGGGTGAGCGGGTGACGGTGGTTTCTTGTAAATATGATGAATACTGGGAATATGTGGTTTATCCGAATGGCGAGCGGGTTTATCGTTGCTATACTCTTTATGGGGTTGCTGATAAAGCGAATCCGGACTTTGATCGTCTGTCGTTTAGCCGGAAGTATGGAATGAGGGGATTTGCGCGGTCGCTGATTGTGCCCGGTTGGGGGCAGCTTTATAAAGGGAATACAGTGAAAGGAGCTTGCATATTGGGAGGAGAGGTTGCCTTGGTAACCGGTATTGTGATAGCGGAAAACCTGCGCAGTTCGTATGTGAAGAAGATGCGTGAGCAACCCCAGCATTTGAAGACTTATAATACCAAAGCTGATAATTGGGAGAATGTCCGCAATGTGTGTATTGGTGGGGCAGCGGCTTTGTATGTCTACAATTTGATTGATGCTCTGGTGGCTAATGGCCGTAAGAGGAGTACCACACACAAGGCTGTTAGCTTGGCGGTCTATCCGTCGGCAGGAGATTGTAATGGGATGTCTCTGGCATTCCGGTTTTAATCGATCAATCTTATCTTATAATTCAAATGAATCTTGTAACTCAAATAAAAATAAATACGAAAATGAAAAAATTGAAGAATATTTTCTCTTTTCTGATACTGATTATCACATTATGTGGCTGTGCAAAGGATGAAGTGGAAACAAGAGGAACTATTTATGGTATTGTGAATGATGCAGATAATGGCGAGCCGGTACAGGACGGTCATATAGCTCTTAATCCCGGTGGAAAGACTGCAAATACCGGTAGTGACGGACGCTATGAGTTTCTGGATTTGGAGCCGGGGCAATATACTATTCAGATATCTAAGCCGGGATATAAGACAAATACGAAGCGCATCAATGTGGTTGCCGGTGAGCAAGCGTCAGGAGATATGGTTTTAAGTCGTGGTGAATCCAGAATCAAGTTGAGTGCCCGTTCGTTGAATTTCACAGGACAGAGCACATCGAAGACGTTTACTATTGAGAATATCGGTACATCCGGTTCGGCATCCTGGTCGGTTTCCGTATTGGATCCATGGTTGAGCGTCACTCCTGTCAGTGGCACTACTGCTTCGGGCAAAGGCAGTGTAGTGGTGGTTAACATCAATCGCAGCAAGATAACGAAAGATGTCACTACCAATCTGATAGTAGAAGCTGATGGAGAATCTATTCCTGTCGAGGTATCTGTGACGACGAATGACGGAGGTGGTGAAAGCGGTGAAGGTAAAGGCGGCAGTTGTGGGAATATCACTTCTTGTGATTCTAAAGTGAATATTTCATTCCTGCAATGCATAAAGAACGGCAATGCTGTAGAGTTCGAGTTTACCGTGACCAACAGTGGGGACGATTGGCAAGTTTGGTTTAATGTAGAAAAATCTACTTGCGTCGATGATAAAGGAAATTCGTATCAGGGAACTTATATGCCATTCTATGTAGGTGACAATAAAGTTACCAATGGAAACGCAGTTACTTTCTTGAAAAATACATCTGCTAAGTGTAAGATTGTTGTGCAGAACGTGAAAGATGCGGCAGCTTATTTGAAGCGATTCGATCTTCAGATATCCAGTACTTCTCCGTGGAAGCCTCAACTCAAGCAGATTACCTTTGAGGATATTAAGTGATAAAATGATAAAAATTATACATTATGAAAAAACAAATTCTTTTTTTAGTAGGGCTGTTGTCTTTGATGCCCTTGGTTCTAATGGGACAAAATTCTACAGCAGGTTCTGGTAAATTAACCCCCGAACAGATGACTGGATCGAGGGCTAAAGGTTTATATGGCAATATCAGGACTGTGACTGATGGTGATGGAATGACTATGACATTTAATAAACAGGGAAATATCACCAGTAAGAAATGGAAAGATGGTAGTGAAAATGTTTACTCCTATACAAATCAATCTCAATACTCGATAGATGGACATGGTTCTTATAAGATAACTTTTGCCGAGAATAAACGTCTTGAAACAGATATCCAAGAACCGGAATGTCCTGAACATTATATCTTCGACAATCAAGGAAGATTAATAGAATCTAAGTATATGATGTGGCCGGCAATGGCTACAGAGAAATATACTTATGTGGGCTCAGAGCAGCTGCCAAGCAAAATGACTCTTGGGCATTATGACGAAATGGGAACTTATCTTTTTACCTATATTTATGAATACATTGATGTTGATACTCATGGTAATTGGACTAAACGCAAAGCGGCCGCAAGCCTGAAAACTACAGAGTACGTTGAAAATGGCAGTGATAAGGTAAGTACCGAAAGGAAGACTTTATATGAAACACGCACCATCACTTATTATCCCGAAACAGCTAATGCTTCAGCCTCCTCAACTCCTGCTGCAACAGGGCCAAGCCGGTATCCTGCATTTGTCGGCGGTCAGACGGCTATGAAGAAATTCTTTGCTGACAATGCCAATCCCAGAAAACCTGCTATAGCCACCGCCGGATATGGAGAAGTCATTGTAGAATTTACTGTCACAGAAAACGGAGAGATATTAAATGCGAAATTAAAAGGTAGAGTTTCAGTAAGTATGGATGAGGAGGCTTTGCGGCTTGTGAATATGATGCCCAAATGGAATTCCGGTCTTATAAACGGACAACCTACTAGAATGAATGTACAGGTGGGACTTCGCTTCTTCCCGAAGCAGGAATTTCGTTATATAAAAACAATACTTCATTAACTCTCGAGATATTATGAAAAAAAACATATCGCTGGCAGCTCTTATAGAGATGAGCGGTTCGCTATTATTATTGTTGTGCATGCTCTTGCCTTGGTTTCAGTTTTCTCTTAATGAGAGTGTTGAATCGTTTTCTTTTTGGGGTAGAACTGGCTTTGTTAATTGGGCGGATCGGTATTTGTGTGACTATTGGCTTGGTTACAGCAATTTCGGTTATTTATTATATCTTTTTCCGATAATGTGTGTGGCAAATATAATAATGCAATACTTTTTCCGACTTCCGTGGTTTTCTTTTTATGCGGGTGTTCTTTCGGCTTTTGCGGTACTTCTTGCATATCATTATCGTTTGGATGATATGCTTTATTTTGTACGGCTTTATGCACGTCTCGGAAATGTTAGCAGTGCTCATCTCGGTATAGGTGCAATATTGACTGCTGTTATTAGTATGTTGATGATGATAAGTGCTTGGACACATCTTGGGTGGTATTATAAAAGATACCGAATATATATTATTATTGTTGTGGTTTACTGTATAGTTGGCTGTGCCGGGTTACACTTTAGTTGGGCTTCATCAGGATTGCTTTTGGGGGTGTTCTTGTTGGGAGCTGTTCATGTTCCATTTTTAGTTTATGGGCTGCTTGTTATATTATGTTCATGGTTTGTTAGCCATAGAAGAATGAATTAATCTTTGATATAGATATGGAAAATACAGAAGAAAATTTGCAAGGTAGATCGGCATCTCAAATTGTTGAGATCATCTGTTCGGTGATATTGTTGATATGTTTGTTTTTACCGTGGGTCACACTTCAGATAGGTGGGCGAAGCCCGTTTGGAATGTCTTTTGACACTTCGTATTCTGCTTTTGATGCGATTCAGTTGATTACTAAAGCGAATGCAGGTAGTTCCTTTCTGCCGGTATCTCAATTTGTGGTATTTATATATTTCATTCTGGTATTGTGTATAGTCAATCCGATAGTACAGTATAATAAGCGATTGCCCTGGCTGTCATTTTATACGGCATGGGTGCCTGTTCTTGCGGGAATGGGGTTATTATTTAAGACCACACAAGGCGGAAGTGACGGATTGACTGGGTTAGGAATGGGAGTTGGTGCAGTATTGTCTCTACTGGCAGGCCTACTGATGCAGTTCTCTGCTTGGACAACTATTGGTACTCATCATAAACGTCATCGAAAGTATTTTCTTACAGCGCTTATTTGGTGTGTATTAGGTTGGATATGTCTTTTTGTAGCACCTATTGTTGCATTTTCTACCGATTTTTCCTCATTTGATTCTTTGTCTGATAATATTGTCTTGATCATATTGTCGATTTTAATATATGTGTTGGCGGCTGTAGGTATTGGTCATACTTTCTGGCTTATTTATGGTGGAATTGTAATGCTATGTTCTTCATCAGGTTCTTCTACTACTTCTGTATCAACGAAAAGACCTGTACAGGAGCAAACGGATGAATTCCTGAATCAGGTGAGAACACGTACGGATGAGGAGTTGAAAACCATCTTGCAACATAAAGGGGATTATAACGGACGACTTGTTAAGGCAGCTCAAATCATAATGTTGGAAAGGCTTTCTGATCCTGATTCATCTGTTTCATCCGGTTCTCCGGATGTGACTCCTACAGAAACAGAAGACGATAAATATAGAGCGTATTGGCCACCTTCTAAAGAATGACTTACAGCTATATAATGGGACGTATACTGTTGACCTTGCTTTTTATTACCTGTCTTTCGGTAAGGGTATTTGCGCAAGGTAACGACTCATCCGTAGGAAATGAATTCAAAGATTTCCGGGAAGAGTTGCAAAACGAATATGTTGATTTTCGAAAAGAGATCAATGCAGAATATATAGAGTTCCTGAGTAGAGCATGGAAAGAGTATCGATTGTTTCAAGGGAGGACTCCTGATGAAACTCCGAAGCCATTGTCTCCTGTCTTGTCTCAGGAAGAAAAGGATTGTCGTGAGGTGCTTGTGGGGACAGAACAATTGATTGATGAAACACTTGCAGCAAAAGAAAAGGCGGAGCGAAACATTTTGAAGGGGATTTCTACAGAAGTCAATTTACGGCAAATAACAGACTCCCTGCAGTTGGATTATTTTGGAGCAGAATTGTGGTTGCATTATCAAAGTCGTCCCTTTTATCTACCTGCTGTCACAGAACAATCTGTGGGAAATCTTTGGAGGGAAATGGCTGGTAGTCGCTTTTCCTCTTTATTGGCAGATATGCTTTGCTATAAGGAAAAGATGCAGATGAATGATTGGGCCTATTTCTTGTTGGTGAAGAAAGTGGCTACCCACCTCTCTACGCTACAAGGTGAGGATTGCAGGACGGTCTTCCAGCACTTTCTTTTAGTACAGTCCGGTTACGATGTACGTCTGGCCAGGATGGATCGTTTTCTGGTTCTATTGGTGCCTATCCATGAGAAAGTATATGCTTGTTCCTATTTGGAGATAGATGGACGCCCGTATTATGTGATTTCCGATAAAGATTTGAAATCGTATTCAAGTATATTTACTTATCAGTTGCCGGATAAGTTGATTCAGACACCTTACCTGTCATTGATGATTCATAAGGAGCTATTACTTCCTATGCAACCAAAGGCTTTTTGTATAAAGACTGCCCGTCTGGAAGTGAAAGGAGAAGTAAATCAGAATAAGATACGGTTCTATAAAGAATATCCTTTTTGCGAACTGGCGATATATGCACGTGCGATTCCTGACAATGAGTTGATGAAACAGTTGCTGGCTTCCCTTTCTGTTCAATTGGCGGAAAAGCCATTTGCAGAGGCACTTGACCAACTGCTTTTATGGGTACAAAAAGGATTTCGTTATCAGACGGATCGTGAACAGTTTGGCTACGAGAAACCATTCTTTATAGAAGAGAATTTTTATTATCCGGCTTGCGATTGTGAGGATCGTTCTATTCTTTTTGCTAATCTGGTTAGACGCCTTTGGGGCAAAGAAGTGGTACTACTTGATTATCCGGGGCATGTGGCTACTGCCGTTTGTATGGGTAAAGAAGAGGTGGAAGGTGCTTATATTTCTTTGAAAGGAGAAAAGTACATTGTATGTGATCCTACTTACATGAATGCGAAAGCCGGACTGCTGATGCCTTTCTGCAAAGCAAAACAACCTAAAGTGATAAGATTATGACGAATAATCAGTTGATAGAAGAAATCGTGACGAAGGAGTGCGAGCGTTATGCGCTGGAGGATAGTGGATTCGTTACAGATCGGCGGGCTGTGGCGAGGGAGTTATCTTGTGAACGTAATGCTTTCCTGCCGAATGGCTGTTCTTTGGAAGAATTTAGAGAGTGGAAGGAACATTTACTGAATAACTGGTATTCCCGGAAAGGGTTTGCGAAGTTTTTCCGTCGGAAAGCGGAGAAGCATTGTATGTTTCGAATGGTAAGAAGGCTGTCGCAGAATGCATTATCTGCTATTCAAAGACGTTATGTAGAGGCCACGATTGACGAGGAATTGAAGATGGAGGAGGAAAGAACGGTTGCTTTCAAATTTTCTTCGGCCCTTTTTACGAAATTCTATCAGGGTATATGTGGTAGTGGTGTATTATTCGCTTCTCCCGGGCAATTGGAGAAGAGTTGTATCGAGGGTGTGCGCTCTCTGTTTCCTTTGAAGTATGAATCGCTATATGAGCGCTTGTTGGCTAAGGATGATGAATTTTGGGGAGAAATCTGGAGATTGATTCGTCGTTTTGTCCGCTTTTTGATTGTAGAGAAGAGTAAAGAAGATCAGGAAGCAGTAGAGGAAGTCAGCATGGAGACAGTGATTTCCGTTCAGGAACAGTTGGAGCGTGGAAGATTGGCTCAGATTACATCAGCGTGTCATTTGCTTCATTCATTGCAGATGACCGGGCGTAATAAGTTTTGCGAATGGCTCAGGGCGGAAAAGAAAAGGTCGGAAGAAATTCTGCTGGAAGATGAAGACTGGCAGTGTTTGGAAGGTCAGGATTTCGCTATGATTGGTTCTGAAAAAATAGATGGACGGTTTGCTTATTTGCTGGAGGTGAATGAGAAAAATGAATATGATGTATGTTGTGCTTTGGCGGATATATTGAGTTATGGGCATGACAAGGTTTATGATGAATTGGTAGAAGGTATGCAGGATATAGTACAAGCCATATCTATGCTCTATGTGGAGAATAAGAGGTATGAAGAAATAGCTTGTACACTATATGGAATATCCGATGGGAGGAAGTTGGATAGTTTGCGGAAATCAGTGAGTCGTGGTAAAGAATATCTAAAAAAGAGAATGGTTCATTTGATTATTGAGTATAAACGTAAAGGATATGTACCTTTTGTAGTGGAAAAGGAGGATGTGAAATGAAGGAACAATGTGGATATAAACATTCTGATATCTGGCTATATGTACAAAATCGGATGAGTAGGGAGGAGGAAACGGAATTTCAACAACATTTGTTGCATTGTGAAAAATGTAGGGAAGAGTTGGTCCGGTTACGCCTGATGGTTCATTCTATTGGAAAGAAAGAACGACGGAATGTTTCATTTCGTATTTGGATAGTGGCGGCCTCGGTAGCTTGTGTACTAATGGGAGGCGGAACATATTATTATCTCTTTACCCAGCGGGGAGAACAATTTCCACCGGATGGCTCTCATGAGCTGAAGATAAATCCTCCGGTTTTATATAATGATAAAGATAGCATTACTCCGCAGGATACGATTCGCATGGATACGCTATCAGTGAAAGGGGCTCAATAAAAAAAGCACGAGCCTCACGGCCCGTGCTTTCCAGCTAATTGTTAACTTTAATTTCTATATTTATCATTTTGCAATTGCCAATAGATTAGTTGTGAAGTCCATCTGTTTGTGGTTAACCAGCGTCCAGTCTGATTTATTTTTGCTATCTTGCTTGTAGGCTTTGTAGGCCGTAGGCATATTTGCATCATTCAGTTCGTATACACTTTTCTGAATTGCTTCATCAAAAGCTTTGTGAGATTCGTTCCAGCGACCATAGTTCATGATTATTTCATTATCGCTGTACTGGTAAGTCATTTTGAAATAGGGTACCCATTCATCTTTTGCGCCATCCCATTTGGAAGCCTCTTTGCTTATCAAACGGTTCTGATCATCGTATACAAAGGTGTACTGCATGTGGCGTTGGAGGTAAGAGCCATCTTTTTTGAAGATAGTTTTTGATGCTACCAATTCGCCGTTCATCACCTGATTTGTTATGAAACCATCCTGAGCTTTCACTTCGGAGTTAAGAACACTTGCTATCATAATAGCTACCAATGCGACTGCTTTAAATAAACTTGTAGTTTTCATAATCTTTATTTTTTAATTGTTACTAATTCTATTTGGCTTTCGCTCTTATCTATTAGACGGAACTACTTGCTGAAAAGTGGCAGCTAATCTTTATTTTTTTGCTGATCGCTTTCGCTTAATAAAAATCAATTCCTGTGCCAAAGTGATAATGTGTTGATAATCAGTGATTATTTAAGAGTGCAACCTGTTCATTATCGGACAACTGTCCGCTTATTATCGAACAGTGATCAGAAATAAATCGAAATATTTATTCTTTTTGAAACATGAGTTCAAACATTTGGTACGTAATCAATAACTCTTTATTGGTAAGGTGGCTATTTTTGTCACCAAAATAATATGCTATGAAGAATTTCTATTTGATTACTTTGTTTATGTGTTTAAGTAACCTGCAGGCATGGGCTACAGGTTCGTCGGAAAAGGCAGTGTATGACTTGATAGAACGGGTTACCCCGGGCTATGCTTCTCAATATCGGTTGGAAATAATACCGTCTGAGAATGGAAATGATATCTATGAAGTGGATGGTGACGGACAGAAAATTATCCTGCGGGGAAATAATGCTGTGTCTTTGGCAACTGCTTTTAACTGGTATCTGAAGTATACGTGCCATGCACATGTATCTTGGTTTGGTAACCAATTGGAGTTACCTGAAAAGCTTCCACAACCTGCACATAAGGAACGGAGAATTATTAATGGTAAATTTCGCGTTTACATGAACTATTGCACAGTGAGCTATACTGCAGCATGGTGGAATTGGGAACGTTGGCAGCAAGAGTTGGATTATATGGCAATGAATGCTATCAATATGCCTCTGTTTTCTGTTGGACTGGATGGGGTATGGTATAATACACTGTTGCGCTTTAACTTTACGGAAGAGGAAGCTCGTGCTTTTCTCACCGGACCAGGGCACTCGGCATGGCAGTGGATGCAGAATATTCAGAGCTATGGAGGTCCTTTGCCCAAATCAGTCATAGATAAACATGTGGCTTTGGGAAAAAAGATACTGGCACGTCAACTTGAATTGGGTATGCAACCTATTCAGCAAGGTTTTTCGGGATATGTACCGCGGGAATTGCAGAAGAAGTATCCGCAGGCTAAGATTAGTATGAAACGGAAATGGTGTGGTTTCGATGGTACTGCTCAACTGGACCCGACTGATCCTTTGTTTCATGAGATGGGGTTAGCTTTTCTGGAAGAACAGGATAAGTTGTTCGGCAGTTACGGGGCATATGCTGCCGATCCTTTTCATGAGAGTGCCCCTCCGGTAGATACACCTGAATATTTAAAAAGCGTGGGACAGACCATACATAAGCTCTTCCAGACATTTGATACGGGAGCTTTATGGGTGATGCAAGCGTGGAGTATGCGAGAAGATATTGTGAAAGCAATTCCTAAGGAGTCTTTACTCATATTAGATTTGAATGGTTCGAAAACAGCTTCCAATGGTGGTTGGGGATATCCGGTGATAGCCGGTAATCTTCATAATTTCGGGGGACGTATCAACATGCATGGTGACTTGGCGCTGCTTGCTTCCAATCAATACAAGAAAGCAAAAGCACATTATCCGAATGTATGTGGCTCCGGGCTTTTTATGGAGGCTATCGAACAGAATCCTGTTTACTATGATCTGGCTTTTGAAATGCCTAACCATACTGACAGTATCCATTTACAGGGGTGGCTTGCTGCTTATGCCGAACGTCGCTATGGGGCGAGATCTGCTGCTGCCGAAAAAGCATGGATGTATCTGTTGGAAGGCCCTTATCGACGGGGTACAAATGGGACGGAAAGAAGTTCTATTGTAGCTGCCCGTCCGGCATTGGATGTAAAGAAGTCCGGGCCAAATGCAGGACTGGGCATTCCATACGAACCGATGTTGGTTATTCAGGCGCAGGCTCAACTTTTGAAAGATGCTGATAGATTGGCTGTTTCCAAACCTTATCGTTTCGATATTGTAGATGTACAACGTCAAATGATGACGAACTTGGGGCAGTTAGTGCACAAGAAGGCGGCAGAAGCATTTGTTGCTAAAGATAGAGCAGCTTTCACTTTGCACTCGAGACGTTTTCTTGAGTTATTGAGTGATATGGATGAGTTGCTTTATACGCGAAGTGAGTATAGCTTTGACAAATGGCTGACGGAGGCTCGTAGTTGGGGAGAGACAAAGGAGGAGAAAGACTTGATGGAACGTGATGCGACTTCTTTGGTAACCATTTGGGGGGCTGATGGTGATCCGCGTATTTTTGACTATTCGTGGCGTGAGTGGGCAGGGCTGATCAATGGCTATTACTTGCCTCGCTGGCAGAAATTCTATACAATGTTGCAAGGGCATCTGGATGCAGGTACCGACTATCAGGAAGAAGGGTTGCCTCTGGCTTATGGCAGAGAGGATTTTCGTGCGAATGACTTTTATAATCAATTGGCGGATTGGGAATTGGCTTATGTGGTTCAGACAGATAAGGCACGAACACCTGTTACCCGTGGAGATGAGCTCGTTATTACCCGTCGTTTATTTGATAAATATCTGAAACTATCCCGTGAATATTATACGGATTTTTCGGGTGTGGAAGAAATAAAGGAAGAGCGTACTTACGAAAATGTTGGCGAGGAGTAATTGTTACTCCCCGCTCTTTTTCACTATGATTTTTGCTGCGTATTGTGTAGCGACATTTTTGCGGAAATCCATGAAATCTGTATTATCTTCTTTGGGATAATTTCCTTGATGGAACAATAGCCGGTGTACAATAAGAATATTTCCATCTTCTTCTAAAGTGATGGAAGAATGAAATTTGCCGAATTTAGTCTCCATGTTTGTAGTTTTAGGCAGTGATTCTATTTCGTATCCTTCCGGTAACCGGATGTTAAGGCTGTCTATATCAAGATATCCGTAATTGATTTGAATATCTTGAGTACGCTCACCTTGGTTGCTTGGACTATAGAAGCCTTTATGGAATATGTTGACGGGGATGAACAGACGCTTTCCGGTTTTATTTCCATACTGGCTGCTTTCGATGGTGTAAGTAATATCCAGTTGAGGCTCTTTTTGTTTGGTCTCTTTGAAACGGATATTATCTACTTTAGCTTGTACAAGACTGATGTCTGAGCGTAGCCAGTCTTTCTGCCGGGCGGGTTCTATGTTTATGATATCTGCTTTATCCTCATATTGAAACAGGCGTGAACTTTGTTTTACTTCGATTTTGGCGCTTCCATCCGGTTGAAGGGAGATGAGAGCGTCGTTGACTTGGGTGCTCAAGGAGTCGGCATAGGTCGGTAGTCGGTAAAGTGTTCCGCCACCGGGGCCGATAAGTAAAGCATCATGTCCGGCTATGGAGTGATGTACATAACCCAGGGGCAGAGTAGGGTTGGTACATTCGATCCAAAGTGTATCGTTAGGTAGCGGCACTTGCAGGATGACGTGGTTATTCTGGTTGGCACTGGCAAAATCGGCTAACAGGCGTCTGTTTGTAGTACTGATTACAGTATAAGTGGATGGAATTCCTAACTCTGTAAGCATGGCACGCATATAGTTGGATAGTCCTTTACAATCACCGAATCCGGTACGGTGTACATCGGTAGCGGCAATGGGTTGTAGGCCACCGATACCAAGCTGTATACTGACATAACGTGTAGTGGATGCAAGATACTGGTATACTGCGGCTATTTTTTCATAAGGGGTATTGCAGTTTGCTGTCCGCCTTTGTAGTTCTTCTTTTAGTGCCGGGGGAATCTGATCTCTGCCGTTTAGTAACTGATATTGCCATGCGCCATATGTTTGCCAGTTATCCATACTTCCTTTAGTTCCTTCAAAAGAGAAATTCCGGGGAGTGAAATAGATGCGTGGCAATAGTTCGGAGAGGGCAGGGCTGTAAGGCTCTTTCTGAATGGCGGGTAGGGACTGAACTTTAACTTCCGTCAGCCAGTTTCCGTCCGCTGTTTGTTGTTGGCTGACTTCTGCCTGCATATTGATTGTACGGTAACGGCAGGGATTATCGGCCGGAGTGAGAATGCGATAACTTGCTTGTGCGACGGATTGGTTATAATTCTTTTGTGGCAGGAAACTGGGATAGCCGATAAGACCGTCGCTGTTCTTTATTTCCCATTCATAGGTGATGGTTATAGGGTATCGCGACGGAGTATATTCAAAGAAATAATAATAATCGTCGCTAACAAGTTCATCCGAGTATTCGGTAACTTTCAGCTCACTCTTTTTTATCTTACGGATGACGTTGCCGGAGGCATCACGGACTTCTCCGGAGAACTTCTTTAAAGAGGAAAAGCGGTCGCACATACAGACAAAAGAGGCATCTCCTTTCCCTTTTCCATCCAGTATTTGTATTACGCGTTTCTCTTTCTGGATGGCATCGGTGGGAGAGGTACATACAATATCCGTTACGGCATCCTGTATGATGGAATAAGCATTGGCATGTAAGTCTGTTTGGGCGTGCAGACCACCGGAACAGACGACGGCTTGTAACAGAAATCCGATCAAGAACTTGTTTGTTTTCATAAATCTCTGTATTAGAGTTTCTTTAAAACCATTATTTCATTATTCTTCTTTGCTATTATTTCCCATAATTGCTGCAGTTCGGGATAATCGGTATTCAGGAATAATAGCTTTTGCAACCGGAAAAGGTATCTGAGAGTGACCTGATTGTTTTGCTGGGTGATGGTATATCGACAGAATACTTTCTCGTCACCTGTCTGCACCCTGAGGCCTTCCGGCTTCTCATCTACTACATATCCCTCCGGGATAGTCAGATTAACGGTCAGTGACAGGTGGTCTGTATAAGGAAATTCTACAGGGAGCTTTCTTTCTGATTGTTTGAAAGGGGATTCGGAAACATGCAGGAATACAAGCGGATTGACGTAAATAAACTGGTCGTTAACTGTAGACTGTTTTTCGAATTCCATTACTTCACGTACTTGTGGTGAGAAGTAGTTTCTTCCTTCTATCTGGAGTGACTTGACCTGAATGTTTTCTTCGGAAGCCAGTTTGTTGACAAAGTCGGTGCTGTCTTTTGCCGTGCGGAACTTATTCCGTAAGCGGGAAGCATACTGACCTGCATAAAGTGTTTCGCGTGTACCAGAAATGGTGCCTTCAGGAGAAATGCTGGCAATAACGGCAGATCTCAGCTGGTTTGTTCCGAGAGCTTCCAGATTAACCCATTGACTGTGGTTATCCGGAATGATGACCCGGGCACGGTTGGTCATAAGTAGAGGAGGCAGTACATTGAGATAACCGTCTTCTACCGAACTGTCCAGATAAACCAAGGTGGTGTCTGTATGGGCAATACCTACGATGAAGGTGTTTAGTTTCTGAAGGCTGGGGTGGGTCAGGGGAAGTATGCCCATGTTCCGTCGGCTCATTACTACCGGATAGGCAGGTATTCCGGCATCTGTCAGCATACTGATGAGGATGAAGTTTAAATCAGCATTGCTTCCTGTACCCTCTTTCAGTATTTGTTTTGGGGCTTTACCGTATAAGTTGTATTTCTCATTCCATCTCACCTTATTTTTGAGTAGCGTGTAGATGGCACATATCTTTTCTTCTGTTCCTTTCATCTGTTCAAGATGTAGTGCATTCATCTCTTCTTTAAGGGGATTGCTCATTTTCAGTCTGCCACCGAATTCATTGTCTTTGAGCAATGCTTCATCAATTTGTTCCCAGCTTTTTGTGAACGATTGATAGAGAGAGCCGGGAAAATCAATTCCCAGTAGTTCTAAATTTACCTGCGTACAGTAGTCATCTGCACACCACACATAACTGTCGTCTTTCAAAGCGGGTAGTTGAGTTCCCCGAAAATTCATGTGTGATCCGGTGCATTGGAAGAACTGCCCCTCGATAGAGAGGCTGAGAGAAGTGGATTCGCTTTTTGTCTCCAGGCTCTCCGTGCCGCGCATGTCTGTATTGAATTTGAAATATTCGGGAATGATTATATCGTATTCGGTATATAAAGTAGGAATGTCACTTTGTGCTTTCCAACTGTCGATGGTGAAGAAGAAGTCCGATTCTAACCGGTATTCATATTCTATCAGAGTCCCTGCTTTTACTTGCGGGATGGAGAATTTCAGAGTCATCTGGTTTTCGCTGAGGCGCTCTTTGAATACCATATCTTTTTTCATTTTGGTACGTACCATTTTTCCGTTTTCCATATTATAAGCGCTGGCATCCAAACCGATGATATTTTCTCTCATGGTGTTGTTTGGCAAGTCATAGTAGGGAATCGTAACATTGGCATAAGATGTACCTTCCGGTTTGAGTACCTTGATTTTTACTTTATACTCAGAAACCAGACGAAAGCTTTCCAGCCCCCATTTGTAGCTGACATTGGTCAGTTTACATAGAATAACAGCTGTGGCATTAGAGTCGGGCGCATAAGTAGTCATGGTCAACTCTTCCATGGTAGGTTTCCCAAATTTTAGATTGGGAATAATTGTTTGCTCGTCGGCAAATAGTTGGAGACAGCAAAGACAGCATAGTAAAGTCAGTAAAGCGTTTTTCATATAGTTTTGAATTGAGTGTTGTTGTTCTCGCAAATATATGTTTTTTTTATTTAAAACAAGCGTTTGTTCCTCTCTTTTATTAAAACTCCTTAAAGAAAGCCCGTAGCGTCACTTTTTATTTGTTATTTTGCACCAAATTCGGGTATAGTGTGGTCTGATTGATTCGGGCTGCACTTCATTATTGCATAATGTTCAATGAATAAACTCACCATAAAAGTCTGTCCGGTATGCGGTAGTGCACATATAGAGCGTGCTATGACTTGCATAGATCATTATGCTTCCAGCGAAGCATTCTATCTGTGTCGTTGTCAGGATTGTAGCTTTCTCTTTACGCAGGATTTTCCTGTGGAAGCCGAGATAGGCAGATATTATGAAACTCCCGATTACATTTCCCATTCCGATACGAAAAAAGGCCTTATGAACAGGGTGTACCACTGGGTGCGTAGCTATATGCTGGGCCGTAAGGCACGCTTGGTGGTTCGCGAAGCACATCGTAAGGAAGGACGTCTGCTGGATATCGGTACGGGAACAGGATATTTTGCCGATGCTATGCAGAAGCGAGGCTGGCAGGTGGAGGCAGTGGAAAGGAATGCGCAGGCACGCGTATTTGCTAAGGAACACTTCAATCTGGATATAAAGCCTGATACCGCATTGCAGGATTTTGCTCCCGGTAGCTTTGATGTCATTACTTTGTGGCACGTTATGGAGCATCTGGAACATTTGAATGAGACGTGGGATACATTGAATAAACTCCTGACGGAAAAGGGTGTACTGATTATTGCAGTGCCTAACTGTTCTTCTTATGACGCGAAGAAGTATGGTGCACATTGGGCTGCTTATGATGTTCCGCGCCATTTGTGGCATTTTACGCCGGGTACCATTCAGAAGTTGGGTGCCAAGCATGAGTTTATATTGGCTGCACGCCATCCGATGCCGTTTGATGCATTCTATGTATCGATGTTGAGTGAAAAGTATATGGGACGTTCTCTGTCTTTCTTCCGGGGTATGCTTAGTGGTACACTGGCATGGTTCAGTGCGTTGGGAAGCAAGGAGCGGAGCAGTTCGATGATTTACGTATTCAGAAAGAAACAGAAGTAGGGTGATAAGATAAAAGGTGATAGGGTGGTAAAGTGATAGAGTGATAGAGTGATAAGAAGGTGATAAAGGAAGAAATGAAGGTATGAAGACGAAAAGCAAAAATAATTCCGTATCCTATTTTGATATGCAGTTCATTACCTCCAGTATCAGTACTACGTTGGTATTGCTGTTGTTGGGGTTGGTGGTGTTTTTCGTGCTGACTGCCCATAATCTGTCTGTGTATGTGAAGGAGAATATCAATTTCTCTATTATCATTAGTGATGATATGAAGGAGGCGGATATTCTGAAGTTACAAAAGAGGCTGGATAAGGAAGTGTTTGTACGGTCTACGGAGTATATTTCGAAGAAGCAGGCGCTTCGCGAGCAAATTGAAGCAATGGGAACAGACCCGCAAGATTTTCTGGGTTATAATCCGCTTCATGCATCTATCGAAGTGAAGTTGCATTCTGATTATGCGAATACCGACAGTATAGCTAAAATAGAGAAACAGATAAAGAAGAATACCAATGTACAGGAAGTACGTTATCAGGAAGATCTGATAAATATGGTCAATGAGAATATCCGCAACATAAGTCTGATGTTACTGGGGTTGGCGGTATTATTGGCGTTCATATCCTTTGCATTGATTAATAATACCATCCGGTTGACAATCTATTCCAAGCGCTTTCTCATCCATACAATGAAGTTGGTAGGGGCGAGTTGGAGTTTTATACGCCGTCCGTTCCTGTGGCGTAACTTTTGGATAGGCGTATTGGCTGCTGTCATTGCCGATGGGATTTTGTGGGGTGCTGCCTACTGGTTGGTGGTGTATGAGCCAGATCTGATCAGTGTTATTACGCCCAATGTCATGATGCTGGTTTCCGTATCGGTGCTTGTGTTCGGGGTGTGCATTACGTGGTTCTGTGCATACCTGTCCATTAATAAGTTCCTGCGGATGAAGGCAAGTACACTGTATTATATATAATACTGGACAGTATAGTTGCTTCAATCGGAGCTATACATGAATGGAAAAATAAGAAACGTTTTGAATGAAGTTAAACCGTAAATAATTAAATCATAAATAAAGAGATGAGTAAACAGAAATTTGCTTTCGATAAAACCAACTTTATCCTGCTTGCAGTTGCAATGGCGGTAGTGATTATCGGCTTTATCCTGATGACCGGTCCGGTGTCTACACCGACGCACTTTGAACCGGATATTTTTAGTGCAAGACGTATTAAAGTTGCTCCGGTGGTTTGCCTTGCGGGCTTCTTACTTATGATATATGCAGTGTTGCGTAAACCGCGTGACAAGCAAACGGATAATGGGGGAATGGAAGATCGGCACAATTCATAATTTATAATTCATAATTAGATTACATGGAATGGTTTGAGGCGCTCATCCTTGGGATAATCCAGGGTTTGACAGAGTATTTGCCGGTAAGTAGTAGCGGACATTTGGCTATCGGTTCGGCATTATTTGGTATTGAAGGGGAAGAAAATCTGGCATTTACGGTAGTGGTACATGTGGCTACGGTATTCAGTACGATGGTAGTCTTGTGGAAAGAGATAGAATGGATTTTCAAGGGGCTGTTCAAGTGGCAGATGAATGAAGAGACACGCTATGTAATTAATATCCTGATTTCTATGGTGCCCATCGGTATTGTAGGTGTATTTTTTAAAGATGAGGTGGAATCGGTCTTTGGTTCAGGTTTACTGATCGTAGGCTGTATGTTGCTGGTGACGGCTGCTTTATTGTCTTTCTCTTATTATTATAAGCCGAAGCAGAAAGAGAATATTTCTATGAAAGATGCATTCATTATCGGTTTGGCTCAGGCTTGTGCTGTACTTCCCGGACTTTCACGTTCCGGAACTACAATTGCTACAGGGTTATTGCTGGGTGATAATAAGGCAAAGTTGGCTCAGTTCTCGTTCCTGATGGTGATGCCACCGATATTGGGTGAAGGCCTGTTGGATGGTATGAAGTTGATGAAAGGCGAAGATATTGCCGGAAGTATTTCAACGTTGTCATTGTTGATAGGCTTCATTGCGGCTTTTGTATCGGGTTGTTTGGCTTGTAAATGGATGATTAATATTGTGAAAAAGGGGAAACTGATATACTTCGCGGTTTATTGTGCGATTGCCGGTATTGCAACCCTTGTACTTTCACAAATGCAAGGATAGCAAATGAAGTTTAAAGAAGGAGAAGTACTCTATTTCAATAAACCGTTGGGATGGACTTCGTTTAAAGTTGTGGGACATGCGCGTTACCACATCTGCCGACGGATAAAAGTGAAGAAATTGAAAGTAGGCCATGCCGGTACACTCGATCCTTTGGCTACAGGGGTGATGATTGTCTGCACAGGTAAGGCTACGAAGCGAATTGAAGAGTTTCAGTACCATACGAAGGAGTATGTTGCCACCATTCAGTTGGGCGCCACCACTCCTTCCTACGATCTGGAACACGAGATAGATGCCACTTACCCTACGGAGCATATTACGCGGGAGTTGGTGGAAGAGACGTTGAAGACATTTATCGGTGAGATACAACAAGTGCCTCCCGCCTTTTCAGCCTGTATGGTGAATGGCAAACGTGCTTATGATCTGGCACGTAAAGGTGAAGAGGTAGAGTTGAAGCCGAAGTTGTTGGTGATTGACGAGATAGAGTTGCTGGAATGTAACTTGCCGGAGATTAAAGTCCGCGTGGTGTGCAGCAAAGGTACGTATATCCGTGCCTTGGCACGTGACATCGGTGAAGCGCTGAATAGTGGTGCTCATCTTACGGCTTTGGAACGTACTCGCGTAGGCGATGTCCGATTGGAAGATTGCCTCGACCCGATGAATTTTAAGGAGTGGATAGATGCTCAGGAGATAGAAATTGAAGAATAACTTAAAGAAAGAATAGATATGAAACTGTCGCAATTTAAATTTAAGCTTCCGGAAGAGAAGATTGCTTTGCATCCTACAAAGTATAGAGATGAATCGCGCCTTATGGTGCTTCACAGAAAGACAGGTGAGATTGAGCACAAGGAATTCAAAGATGTTCTGAACTACTTTGATGACAAAGATGTGTTCATCTTCAATGATACGAAAGTATTCCCTGCCCGCCTGTATGGTAATAAGGAAAAGACCGGTGCCCGTATCGAGGTATTCCTTCTTCGCGAGCTGAACGAAGAACTCCGTTTGTGGGATGTATTGGTAGACCCTGCCCGTAAGATACGTATCGGCAATAAGCTGTATTTCGGTGACGACGATTCTATGGTGGCTGAAGTTATTGACAATACGACTTCTCGCGGTCGTACGCTCCGTTTCCTTTATGACGGTCCGCACGATGAGTTCAAGAAAGCTTTGTACGCACTGGGCGAAACCCCACTGCCGCATAGCATTATCAATCGTCCTGTAGAACCGGATGATTCAGAACGTTTCCAGTCTATCTTTGCTCGCAATGAAGGTGCGGTAACGGCTCCTACTGCCAGTCTGCACTTCAGCCGTGAACTGATGAAGCGCTTGGAAATCAAGGGTATCGATTTTGCTTATATTACTCTTCATGCCGGTTTGGGCAATTTCCGCGACATTGATGTGGAAGACCTCACGAAGCATAAGACGGATTCTGAGCAAATGATTGTGAATGAAGAGGCTGTGAACGTTGTGAACCGAGCCAAAGACCTGAACAGACAGGTTTGTGCCGTGGGTACCACCGTGATGCGTGCTATCGAGAGCACCGTAAGCACAGACGGACATCTGAAACCGTACGAAGGCTGGACGAACAAGTTCATCTTCCCTCCTTACGACTTTACAGTGGCAAATGCGATGATTTCCAATTTCCACATGCCGCTTTCTACTTTGCTGATGATTGTTGCTGCTTTCGGTGGATATGATCAGGTAATGGAGGCGTATAATGTGGCTCTGAAGGAAGGTTACCGCTTCGGTACATACGGAGATGCAATGTTGATTACGGATAAGTGATAAATAATTATGAATGAT
The DNA here is from genome assembly GCF_003464595.1 of Bacteroides intestinalis. Taxonomy (GTDB): domain Bacteria; phylum Bacteroidota; class Bacteroidia; order Bacteroidales; family Bacteroidaceae; genus Bacteroides; species Bacteroides intestinalis_A. The sequence continues at coordinate 333,192 of NZ_QRZF01000005.1, read as the reverse complement.
GAATTATGAATGATGAATTGCGATGTAGTGTATTGCATGCCTTATTCATAATTCATAATTCATAATTCATAATTGAATTCATGTACGTCTATTTCAGTTTAGGGACTAACTTAGGCAATAAGGAGCAGAACCTCCGTTTTGCCGTGCAATATATTGAAGAGCGGATAGGGAAAGTAATTTCCCTGTCCGCTTTTTATGCTACTGCTCCGTGGGGATTCTCCTCGGACAATGCTTTCCTGAATGCTGCTGCCTGTATAGAAACCACGCTTTCTCCTTTAGAGGTACTTTCTGAGTCGCAGTCCATTGAGCGGGAGATGGGACGTACCCATAAATCTGTAAATGGTGTGTACAGTGACCGTGTGATAGATGTCGACTTGTTGTTGTATGATGATCTTATTCTGGATACCCCTACATTGAAACTTCCCCATCCGTTGATGCAGGAACGTGCTTTTGTGATGGAGCCGTTGGCGGAAATTGCCCCTGATGTGATGCATCCTGTATTGGGGAAAACCATACAGGAACTTTATCTCAGTACCTTTACATAATATCTTTTAAAAATCAGGTATATATGTTCGGCATCTTGGAAATATATACCCGACTTCTTGGAAATATATATCCAATGTCCTGGATCTATATATCCAGCGCGTCCGATCTATATATCCAATACATTGGATATACATCTCCAATAAATGGAGTAAATATCTCCTTTGTTTTTGATAAATAGAATACAATTACATACTTTTGCGACCGTTGAAAAAGAAGACTTCCATATGAAGAATAAATATCGCAACTTGTTCTTGCTTTTTGGTGTGCTGGCTATCGTTATCATGCTTTGCACGATGGATATGGATTATTCCGATATATGGGAGAACCTAAAGCGCGTGGGCTTTTGGTTTCCTGTGATCATGCTGTTGTGGTTCTTTGTCTATCTGATAAATACCTGTTCATGGTATCTGATAATCAGGGATGACCGTAAGTATCGCGTTCCTTTCTGGACGGTCTGCAAACTCTCGATCACCGGTTTTGCCATCAATTATGCCACGCCCGGCGGACTGATGGGAGGCGAACCGTACCGGATTATGGAGCTGACTCCCTATGTGGGTGTAAGTAAGGCTACCTCTTCCGTCATTCTGTATGTGATGATGCATATCTTTTCTCACTTCTGGTTTTGGTTTCTTTCCATATTCTTATATATCTTCCTGTATCCTGTGAATACCTTTATGGCGATTTTACTCACTGCAATAGGAGCATTCTGCCTGCTGGCTATCTATTTCTTTGCCCGTGGATATAAGAATGGGATGACGGTGAAGACTTTTCGGTTGCTGCAGAAGGTACCGTTTGTCAAACGGTGGGCACATCGTTTCATTGTGAAACAAAAAGATACTCTGGAGCAGATTGACAGTCAGATAGCCTTGTTGCATAGCCAACATAAGGTTACTTTCTACAGTTCGCTGTTGTTGGAGCTTTCGGCACGCATATTCTCCAGCCTTGAAATATACATCATTCTGCGCGTCTTCACCCCGGAAGTGAGTGGATGGGACTGTGTGCTGATATTGGCTTTTTCTTCGCTGTTCAGTAATCTGATATTCTTCTTCCCGATGCAGCTGGGTGCACGTGAAGGTGGACTGGCGTTGGCTGTAGATGGCTTGCATATGTCTCCGGCACTGGGTGTTTATGTGGGACTGATTACCCGGCTGCGTGAACTGTTGTGGATCGCTATCGGTATGGTATTGATAAAAGTTGGCAATAGAAAACCGGCAGATCCCCCTTCTTCCGAATGTTAAAGCCTCTTCAGACATCCCGATCACCTTACCTACAAGTGGGTATTCTGTTTATAGAAGTGTTAATACTTTCCTGATTATATACTATATTCATCGAAAACCTTTATCTTTGCACCCGAAAATGAAATGTGGAAAGATTTGAGTAGCTTGCAACCACAGAAAAAAATGCTAAAACACATCCTTTTCTGTGGCGATGCCTCCGAGCATCGGAATATGCATGTCTACTCACCAGCTTTTTCCCACTTTCATTCTTTAATTATTCATTCTTTAATTTAGGAATATGGGATATTTATTCACATCCGAATCGGTGTCTGAAGGACACCCCGACAAAGTGGCCGATCAAATATCGGACGCTGTGCTTGACAAACTGTTGGCTTACGACCCCAGTTCGAAAGTAGCTTGCGAAACTCTGGTAACTACCGGACAGGTAGTACTGGCTGGAGAAGTGAAAACCAAAGCGTACGTTGACTTACAACTCATTGCGCGCGAAGTAATTCAGAAAATCGGCTATACAAAAGGCGAGTACATGTTCGAAAGTAACTCGTGCGGTGTATTGTCCGCTATTCATGAGCAAAGTCCCGACATTAACCGTGGCGTAGAGCGTCAGGACCCTATGGAACAGGGTGCAGGCGACCAGGGTATGATGTTTGGTTATGCTACTAACGAGACCGAAAATTACATGCCTCTTTCTCTCGACCTGTCACACCGCATTCTGCAAGTGCTGGCCGACATCCGTCGCGAAGGTAAGGAAATGACTTATCTCCGTCCCGACTCTAAGAGCCAGGTAACCATTGAATACGATGATAACGGCACGCCCGTACGCATCGATACGATTGTAGTTTCTACTCAGCATGATGATTTCATCCAGCCGGTTGACGGCAGCGAGGCTGCCCAGTTGAAAGCGGATGAAGAAATGCTTGCCACAATTCGTCAGGATGTCATCAATATCCTGATGCCACGTGTCATAGCTTCCATCCATGCAGAGAAAGTTTTGGCATTGTTCAATGATCATATCACTTATCACGTCAATCCTACCGGAAAGTTCGTTATCGGCGGACCTCATGGAGATACCGGTCTGACAGGGCGTAAGATTATTGTAGATACATATGGTGGCAAGGGTGCTCATGGTGGCGGTGCTTTCTCAGGTAAAGACCCCAGCAAGGTAGACCGCAGTGCTGCTTATGCTGCCCGTCACATTGCCAAGAATCTGGTAGCTGCCGGTGTAGCCGACGAGATGCTGGTACAGGTATCTTATGCTATCGGTGTGGCACGTCCCATCAATATTTACGTCAATACTTATGGACGCGGTCATGTAGCAATGAGTGATGGTGAGATTGCAAAGAAGATTGATGAACTTTTCGATCTTCGTCCGAAAGCCATTGAAGATCGTTTGAAACTCCGTAATCCGATTTATCAGGAAACTGCAGCTTACGGCCATTTGGGACGTGAACCGCAAGTAATTACCAAGCACTTCAAATCTCGTTATGAAGGTGACAAGGATGTAGAGGTAGAACTCTTCACTTGGGAAAAACTGGATTATGTGGATAAAGTGAAGGCTGCTTTCGGTCTGTAGTATTTTCCTTTCAGTTAGTAATCAGCGTAGCTTTACAAGCTATTTATATAGAAGCCGTCTTTCTTCATTCCGTTTTGCGGGGGAGAGGACGGCTTTTTGTTATTCTTCTTGTTACGTCTTCTTAATCAGCCATTCCATGACTTCTCTCACTCATTTGCTCGGGAGCTAAACTGGTGTTTGCTATGCAAGTTATGGCGAATAGACTTCTCAATAATAATGTAGATGTGCACTTTTTTAGATTATTCTGTTTAATAATAAAACATTTTCTCTGAATAAAGAGTTATTTATATGACTACAAAGATATAATTTATTTGTGATTTGTCATTATCTTTGTAGGCTTGGAATAATGCCAACGGTGTTATTAAATAATTGAATATACACTTTTGAATTGATTAAGAATGGGCAATATCTTTAACAAAATATTCTCTTTAACGAGAGATAATGAAAGCAAACCGGATTTCCAGACTTGCTGTACTCCTATGGAGGTTTTTGATGAACAGAAAGTAAAGGCTATTGTAAAGCACTGGCTTTTGTCCATTGATGAATATGAGACTATACCTGATGATATCGTTGCATTGAACTTCAATCTGTGGGAAGCTGTTGAAGAAGATGGTGGAAGTTGCTATACACTCGAGTTGACGGGTGCCAAGCAGTATGATGCAGAAGATGATGACTGGGCATGCGAAGAGGATTTTGATCCAAGACTAAGAAACTGTGATGCATTGCAACTTTCGAGTGCAATCCCATGGGAGGATATATTGAAAGGACTGGTAAAAGTCTTGAAAGAACTGAAGGTTGAGTTAGCGGGGATAAACCTCTTTCGGGTGGAGCACATTACTGTTGGATTTACGGAAGGGGATCTGGAAGTTATAAAATAATGTGTAAATGTTCCCGATTCTGGCAATATGCTAATTAGTCATCGGGAAACTCCTTTGTTTTGCCTTGTTTCTGTTTTTGTGGGTATCTGAACGGATATATAATGGTAAAGATGCTATTCGTTTATAATTTGTTACTATCTTTGTGGAGATACGTAACTATCCGTTAATGTTGACTTTTTGTCGTTGATTGCACTCGGAAACATAATGATAAAACTACCTATTTATGAAAAAACTATTATTCTTTTTCCTATCAATTACAATATTTGTGTTTAGTTCATGCAAAAGAGAAGTAGATGCTATAAATCCGGCTTTATTATTAATAGACTCTTTAATGCAATCTCGTCCTGATAGCTCGCTCTATTTACTTGAACAATTTTCTGATCTACAAAAGATAAAGAATGCGGATAAGGCTTTTTATAATTTGTTGTTAACGCAAGCAAGGTATAAGAATTATGTATTACAAAACGATTCTTCAATACAAATAGCCATAGATTATTATAAAAATAATATAGATAAAGAGAAACTTGCAAAATCTTATTTCTATTTGGGTTGTATATATTTGGAACAGAAAAAGTTACCGACAGCTATTGATTTTTATTTGAAAGCTGTAGATGTAATGCCTAAAGGTAGGGATTCGATATTCTCATCCATGATATATAGCCATTTAGGTGACTGCTATAGTGAACAGGATTTGAATAAAACAGCTTTATCCATGTATAAGAAAGCACATACGCTTTGTGTAGGATGGGACTCTTTACGTACATGTTATAATTTAAAAAATATAGGAAATGCTTTTCTATTGGAGCGTCAATGGGATAGTGCGTACTATTATTATCAACAAGCGTTGCCAATAGCTTTTTCTTTGAATAATTCAGGGCTATTATCTGCTATATATAAAAATATGGCTACACTTTATAATGAGCAGAATAAGTTTGTAGATGCTGATGCTTGTATATCTAGAGCTTTAGGCTATTTATCCGAAGGAGAAAGTTATATGGCAGCCTGTTCTATTAAAGGCGATATTATGGACAATATGAATAAGAAAGATTCGGCAGTGCATTATTGGACTATAGGAGCAGGTTCTTCTAATGCATATGTTAAAACATCATCTTATCACTCCCTGTTTTTGGAGAGTAAAAGAATGGAAGACTGGGAAAGCTCCACTTTGTATGCTGACTCCTTTATAACTTTTTATGATTCTATTCAAATAATGAATGATCGTGCAGAGATTGACAGGTTGATGGATAATCATTTAGTTGAGTTGCATAGATATAAGTTGACTGCTAAGAATCAACGGGTGGTTGGGAGTTTGGTGATTGTCTTTTTATCGTTAGTATTCATTCTAATTATGTTATACTTTTGGCGTGATAGACTTCGACAAAAAAAGTATGTATCCTTACAACAACAATTGATGGAAAATCGTACTGAAACAATGTTGTTACACGAAGAATCAGATGATATGACTAAAGACAGGAATATAGAATTGTATAAATTAGAAGAGGAACGGTTTGCGATATGTATGTCTTTGTTTAGAGCGACTAATGGTTACAAAAAATTATGTGAACTTAAAGAGTCAACTCCTAAAGCCCGTATTTTGATAGTTACTAATTATAGATTGAAGATTATTAGTGATATTCGAAGGACTTTTGTCGATGTCATGACTGATTTTAAAGAACGCTGTACAACTTTGACTAATGATGATTTATTGTATTGTATATTAGTCCTTTTAGATACTCCTAAAGAAGTAATCTGGGATGTAATGAGTTCTACTCCGGATGCGATGAAAACAAGAAAAAGCCGTATAAAGAATAAAATGGATACTAAACTGTTTGAACATATTTTCGGTTGTTGATAATCAATGGCTTATAGCGATAATTGTTACCATTGTTACCCTTGCTTTATAATTTTTGTTACTCTTGTTACCTCACTTTTTTTTGTTTTCATGTAAATGATTAAGTTATTTGTTGCAATAATTAGACTATACTGTTAGTCAGTTAATGGAGTGGGTGACACCACTCCTACCATAATAATCAATAATCGTCTGGTTTACATAACGAACTCTTATGAAGAATTGACTAAACTGTTAGATAAAGAATTGCAAAACAAATGAAAATTTTATCTCTTTATTTATGTTTTCTTTTTCTGTGCCTGCACACTTCCTTTGCTCAAAACGTAATTGTACGGGGGCGTGTGACGGATGCAAAGACGGGTGAAGCCCTCTCTGATGCTAATATACTGGAAAAGAATTCGAGTATAGGTATGGCTACAAATGCTTATGGGCTTTATTCTATTACGATCCAGGCAGGGAGGTGTGTGCTTCAATGCTCCATGTTGGGGTATACTACCTGGTCGGATACGTTGCAACTGTCAGACAATGCGGTAGTGGATATAGCTTTGCAGCCCAACGACTATCTGCTGAAAGGAGTTGAAGTAGTGGGAGCAAGAAAACATGGCGGGCAGTTTATGCTGGATGCAAAGGAGATACAAGCCTTACCTGTTGTGGGGGGAGAGGCGGATTTGATGAAGACTTTACAATTCTTGCCCGGGGTACAAAGTGGTAACGAGGGAGCCAATAATATTTCGGTAAGAGGAAGCAATCAATGGGGGAACTTAGTTTTACTGGACGAAGCAGTGGTTTATAATCCAAGCCATGTGTTATCCTTCTTTTCTGTGTTTAACAATGATGCTATTCAAAAAGTAGACCTTTATAAATCTTACTTTCCATTGAAATACGGCGGACGTTCTTCGTCGGTGATTGATGTCCGTATGCGTGAAGGTAATAGTAAAGAGCGTAATCGGAGCGCGAGTTTAGGATTAATAGCTTCTAAAGTCTTATTGGAAGGTCCGTTGAAAAAAGGTTCTTATCTGGTTTCCGGCAGGTTTGGTTATCCCGGAGCTACACTTAGCTTATTGGGGGGCGATCTGACATCTAAGCCACAAATGTGGTTTTATGATGTGAATGCTAAAGTGAATATGGCATTGAATGATCGTAACCGGCTTTTCTTTTCGTTATATAGTGGAGGAGATCATACCGTTTTCAACAAACTGGTCAAAGACTATGGAATGGATTGGGGCAATGCGACAGCTACTGTGCGCTGGAATCATATTCTGAATGACCGGACTAATGTGAATACAAGCGCCGTCTTCAGTAACTATTATTATAAGTATAAATCCCTGGCAGACGGATTGCAATATCTATGGAAATCAGATATGCAGTCTTACCAGTTGAAATCGGATTGGGAGACGCATTTGGACAACTCATTGAGTCTGAAAACGGGAGTAAGTGCGCATTATTTCACTACGATGCCCGGTGCGGTGACAAGAGCTAATGAAGATTCTAATGTGATGCCTTCGCGCTTGCCCAGAAAGATGCTGTGGGATATGGGACTCTATGCAGAAGGTGAATATAAATTCCTTTCCCGTTTCCAACTGAATGCAGGAATCCGTTTGTCTGTGCTGCATGCTCCGGGAAGTTCTTCTTATGGGGCAAAAACGTATGTGGTTCCTGAACCCCGGGCGGAATTGGCCTATATGCCTGATGCTTCCAGTCGCTTCACTCTTTCTTATACGCAAGCAGCACAGAGCATACATATGCTGTCCAACTCTTCGGTAGGAATACCTTCGGATATGTGGATACCTGCCAATGCGTTATTGCAACCTTCTGTAATGCGGCAGGTGGCATTGGGGTATGAATATCATTTTTCTCAAAGGGAATACACTCTGTCGGTAGAGGCTTATATCCGGAAGATGCGTCATGTGGTAGATTATGCAGAGGATGCCAATATATTCCAGAACGACCGGATTGAAAAAGAAGTGGAGAGTGGCACTGCCCAAGGCACCGGACTGGAATTTTACTTTTCTAAAAACCGTGGAATATTGACGGGATGGCTCAGTTATACGCTTTCGCGTGCCCGAAACAAGATTAATGGGGAGGAATACAAACCGGTATACGATCGCCCACACAATCTGAAGTTATTCCTGAACTGGAATTTTGGGTCTCATTGGTCATTATCGTCCACTTTTTCTTATGCTTCGGGCATGAATCTGACGTTGCCGGTGGGGAAATATTATTTTCATCAGGCTGTATTCTACATTTATTCGGGCAGAAACGGATATCGTGCTCCGTCGTTTCATCAGTTGGACCTTTCGACGACTTATCGATGGAAAAATCGAAGTCTTTCTCTTTCAGTGATCAATGCGTATAACCGAAGAAATGTTTTTTCTATGTATGCAGGGCGTGACGGATATTCTTCTTTTTCAAAGTCTCGTATCTATAAATTATATCTTTATGGTATTGTACCATCGCTAACCTATACTTTTAAATTTTGATAATATGGTAAAGACTCTTTCTTATATTTTGTGTTTGATTTTAGGAATGTTTATATCAGGGTGTGAAAGAATAGTTGATGTGGATTTTTCGGGATATACCTCAGATGCTATCGTCTTCGAAGGGATTGTTACGAATGAGCGTCCACCTTACTTCTTTCATCTAACAAGACCTTCTGCCGTATCGGCAGGTGAATATGATTATGCAGGTATAGAAGATGCTGTAATCATTATTACAGATGTTACGGACGGTATCAGGGATACACTTCAGTATGTGCCGCCTCGGTTTGAAGGCTATGATGTGTATTATAACTATTATAATTATGATACGAAGCGGAAAGAGGAGACTTCTGGATTCAGTTTGGGTGCCGTCTATGGAATGTATGTGACCACTAAACTATATGGTATTGTGGGACATTCCTATTCGCTGGATTTCTACTGTGATGGCAAGCATTTTGAATCGGAAGCACAGAAAATGGAACAGCCTCTCGTTATCACTGACCTTAAAGTCAAGAAAGTGGATTTAGGGGAAAAAGGAGAAACTGATGCACCTTGTATTAGCTTCATTAATCCGCCGGGAGAGAATTATTATTTGTTTTCATTTTATCCTTGGTCGTATACCCACTTTACATTTACGCGCCCTAATGTTTTACTTGGAGGAGATTCGGATTGGCGTTTTTCCATTTTAGGTGATGAATATTTGGAAGAGAATGTGGTGGACTTTATTGTTGATGACGGAGAAAATGCTTTCGGCTATCCTAATGGATGGGGATATATTCCGGTGGGTGACTCTCTGTATGTATGGGCGCAGACTATCTCTAAAAGTTGCTATCATGTTTACGAGCAAATGCTGAAACAATTACGTACAGATGGTGGTGCTTATACTCCTACGCCTACCTCTATTACCGGAAATATCAGTGGTGGAGTTTATGGTTGCTTTCGGGTAAGCGCTGTTTCTGAAAAAGGAATACTAAAGGGAAAATAGGTGTTTGTCAGGGAAGTATTCTTACTGTATTGAGATGAAATACTCACCCCATTGAGAAGAAATACTCATCGTATTGAGAAGAAATGCTCATCACTGTGAGAAAATATTCTCAATAGGGTGAGAATAAGTGAGAATCTTACGGTTGAGATGCCTCCAACATATCAATCAGTTGTACCCGCTGTATAGAGAAGCTATTGCTTTCTTTTTGTACATACTTGAGCAGTGCAAGTCCGTCCTGACGAAGTTTGGATTTTCGAAGAAGGTCATCTGTTCCCATATCGTCGGATATCTTCAGCATGGTCATAGCGGCAAGCTCCGTCTTTCCCATTTCATTAGGATCGCCTTTGTATCGATCAATTAATTCCTCTATATTCATTCCCAGCAAATCTTCGGAGGGGAAACCCAGTATTTGTCTGGTCAGATCGTCATATTCAGTCCATTCACTCCAGCGGTATTTCTTCTTCTGGAGCAGGGCGTTCACAATTAAAGAAATGATTTCCTGGATCATTCGTATCAGATAATCTTGCTTAATCATATATTCCTCCTTTTAATAGTGTTAGTTGAAAAGAATGAGAACAGATTACAAAGTTAGTGATATTTTTAAGATATCGCTGAAAATCTTTACCTTTGCACTCACTAATAATATAAGGTATAGCAATTTCCATGAATAAGATAACTTCCGTATGTGTATATTGTGCTTCGAGCACCAAAATCGATTCCGCCTATTTTGAAGCTGCCCGTGAACTGGGTACTCTGTTGGGGCAACGTCGTATCCGACTGATAAATGGTGCTGGTGGTATCGGACTGATGAGTACTACTTCTGATGCTGTGTTGGCAGCAGGTGGAGAAGTGACTGGTGTTATTCCTCATTTTATGGTGGAACAAGGATGGCAGCATAAAGGATTGACAGAGATGATAGAAGTGGAAAACATGCACCAGCGTAAGCAGAAAATGGCAGATTTAAGCGATGCTATTATTGCTTTGCCCGGTGGATGCGGTACATTGGAAGAACTGCTGGAAATTATTACCTGGAAGCAATTGGGTTTGTATCTGAATCCTATCGTTATCCTAAATACCAATGGATATTTTGATCCCTTGTTAGCCATGCTGCAGCGTGCCGTGGATGAGAATTTTATGCGCGAGCAACACGGTGCTATCTGGCATGTGGCAAGTACACCGCAGGAAGCCATTGATCTGATACATACCACTCCCATCTGGGATAGTTCCATACGTAAGTTTGCGGCAATATGATTGGGCTACTGCTGACATGGATTGCGGGATTCGAGGGAATGCCTATTCCTTATTCTCCTAAATTGGATGACGGAATCACTATACTCCTGTTGTGCTGCTTTTTCATATCTGCCTATGTTTTATCCCGTAGCCGTAAGTTTTTGGTGCAACTGGTGAAAGACTTCCTGCTCAACCGTGAGCGGACCAGTATCTTTGCAGCCACCACGGCAGCGGATATGCGTTATATGTTATTGTTGATCTTGCAGACTTGTGTGCTGGGGGCTGTCTGCACCTTCAATTATTTTATAGATGTCCGTCCGGAACTGGGAGAACGCATTCCTCCTTATATCCTGCTTGGAGTATATCTTGCAATAGCTTTACTTTATCTTTTTTGGAAGTGGCTGACTTACTCTTTCCTGGGTTGGATTTTTTTTGACGGAAACCGCACAAGCCTCTGGATGGAGTCTTATTCTGCACTGCTTTATTACCTTGGATTTGCCCTTTTTCCGTTTGCTTTATTCCTTGTTTACTTCGATTTGAGTTTACTTGCAACTGTGATAATTGGTTTATTTCTGATGTTTTTTACTAAAATATTGATGTTATATAAGTGGATAAAGCTTTTTTGTAGCAATTTATATGGCATTTTGCTTTTAATGTTGTACTTTTGTGCCCTTGAAATCATACCTTGTTTTATTGTATATCGAGGTGTGTTACAACTAAATGATTATTTGATAATAAATTTTTAGGACGTTGAAAATTAAGAAAGTACTTGTGTCGCAGCCGAAACCGGCATCAGAGAAATCTCCTTACTACGACATCGCCCAGAAGTACGGTGTGAAAATTGATTTTCGCCCGTTTATCAAGGTGGAAAGTCTGTCTGCTAAAGAATTCAGACAGCAAAAAGTGTCAATCCTGGATCATACCGCTGTTATCTTTACATCGCGTCATGCCATCGACCACTTCTTTCACCTGTGTACAGAATTGCGTGTTTCCATTCCGGAAACTATGAAGTATTTCTGTGTGACAGAAGCTGTTGCATTGTATATCCAAAAGTATATTCAATACCGCAAGCGTAAGATCTTCTTTGGTAATACAGGAAAGTTTGAAGACTTGTTGCCTTCTATCATCAAGCATAAAACTGAGAAGTATCTGGTTCCGATGTCTGATGTGCACACAGACGAGATCAAAAATCTCTTGGAAAAAAGCAAGATACAGCATACAGAAACTGTTATGTATCGTACAGTAAGTAATGACTTTACTGCGGAAGAAGAATTTGATTATGACATGCTTGTATTCTTTAGTCCTGCAGGAGTAACTTCTCTGAAGAAGAATTTCCCGGACTTCCAACAGAAGGAAATCAAGATTGGTACCTTTGGCTCCACTACAGCACAAGCTGTACGCGATGCCGGACTCCGTCTCGATCTGGAAGCTCCCAGTGTACAAGCTCCGTCTATGACGGCAGCATTGGATATGTTCATCAAAGAGAACAATAAAGGAAAGTGAGAATAGAATTATAAGTTGTTAGCTATAAGTCGTTGGCTTATAATTTGATAACTGTAATTTTGAAACTGATAGAATTACGAGCTACAAGTGGTTGTGCTTTTATGCCCCATACTTTGTAGCTCGTAATTTGTTATTTCCCTTCCTCATAAACTGATAACTAATAACTTTATAACCCATACTGACCATGCTCTCCAATACCCTGCATAAGACCGAAAGGCTGGATAAGAAGAAAGTCATCGATAAGATGTTTTCAGGCGGTGCGCGTTCGTTTTCCGTCTTCCCTTTGCGTGTGGTATATCTGCCGGTGGAGGATTTGGAAGCTCCTGTTTCCATACTGGTCAGTGTATCAAAACGCCGTTTTAAGCGGGCGGTGAAACGTAACCGTGTGAAACGTCAGATACGTGAGGCGTATCGGAAAAACAAGCACGGACTATTGCAGGCGCTCCAGGATAAGGAGCAGCAACTTGCTGTGGCTTTCATTTATCTTTCCGACCGGTTGACTGACTCGATGGAAATTGAAGAAAGGATGAAGATTGCGTTGGCTCGTATCACGGAGAAAGTAGCCTCCTTATGAAAAAGCTGCTTTCATACCTGCTGTTGCTTCCTATTTATTTTTATCAGAAGTGCATTTCACCCCTGACTTCTCCTTCGTGCCGCTTTACTCCCACATGTTCACAATATGCCGTTGAGGCGATTAAGAAACATGGTCCTTTTAAGGGATTGTATTTGGCAATCAGGCGTATACTGCGTTGTCATCCCTGGGGAGGTTCCGGATATGATCCTGTTCCATAAAGACATAATATCTTTACTGTATGATAATTCCTGCTGATATACACACTCATTGCCAACCGGAAGTGCCTGGAGAAGCTATTGTGAATTGCTTTCCCGAAACATTTGTTCCGCAACAGGAAGGGTGGTATTCTGTAGGAATACATCCGTGGTATATAACTTCTTCTACTGTATCTCTGGCTGATAAAAAGAGATGTTTGGAAGAGTTATTGTATCATCCTCAGGTTTTGGCTATAGGTGAGGCTGGATTGGATAAATTGGCTGATGCTTCCCTGGCTTTACAGATAGAAGTTTTCGAATATCAGGCACGGCTGGCTGAAGAAACAGATAAACCGCTGGTTATTCATCTGGTGAAGGCTGTGGATGAACTCTTAAAGTTGAAGCAGAAGATACGTCCGGTGAAACCGTGGATTATTCATGGATTTCGCGGAAAAGCAGTGCTGGCAGAAGAATATCTCCGACATGGTTTTCACCTTTCTTTCGGAGAAAAGTATCAGGAAGAAACACTGCAAATCGTACCATCTGACAGGCTGTTTTTGGAAACGGATGAGAGCATGACTTCTATTGATGCGCTTTATGAACGGGCAGCTATGGTTCGTAAAATTCCCTCTGGGGAACTCAGGGAAACGGTTCGGAAGAATGTGGAGGAAATCTTTTTTAGGCGATAAGAGTTGTTAGTTCAGATAAAGAGTCGTACTTTTGCAATTACAAAGTATATCAAATATTTAAATAGTTAATCATTCGATGAATTTTGTAGAAGAATTGAAATGGCGTGGCATGCTCCACGATATGATGCCTGGTACGGAAGAACTTCTGGCTAAGGAACAAGTGACCGCATACATAGGTTTTGACCCTACGGCGGACTCGTTGCACATTGGACACCTTTGCAGTGTAATGATACTGCGTCATTTCCAACGTTGCGGGCATAAGCCGATGGCATTGATTGGTGGTGCTACAGGTATGATTGGTGACCCTTCCGGCAAGTCGGCAGAGCGCAATCTGCTCACAGAAGAGATTCTGCAACGCAATATGGAAGGTATGAAGAAGCAGTTGGGCAAGTTCCTGGATTTTGAATCTGATGCTCCCAACCGTGCAGAACTGGTGAACAACTACGACTGGATGAAGAACTTCACATTCCTTGACTTTGCTCGCGAAGTAGGTAAGCATATCACCGTAAACTATATGATGGCGAAGGATTCTGTAAAGAAGCGCCTGAATGGTGAAGCTCGTGACGGTTTGTCTTTCACTGAGTTTACTTATCAGTTATTACAAGGTTATGACTTCCTGCATCTGTATGAAACCAAAGGTTGCAAACTGCAAATGGGCGGTTCCGATCAATGGGGTAACATTACAACAGGTGCCGAGTTGATTCGTCGTACAAACGGTGGTGAGGTGTTTGCACTGACCAGTCCTCTGATTACGAAGGCTGACGGCGGTAAGTTCGGTAAGACTGAGTCCGGTAACATCTGGCTTGATCCTCGCTATACTTCTCCGTATAAATTCTATCAATTCTGGTTGAATGTGAGTGATGCTGATGCTGCACGTTACATTAAGATATTTACTTCTCTGAGCAAAGAAGAAATAGATGCTCTGATAGTAGAACATGAAGCTGCACCGCATCTGCGTATTCTTCAGAAACGTCTGGCAAAAGAGGTGACCATTATGGTTCATTCTGAAGAAGATTATAATGCAGCAGTGGATGCATCCAATATATTATTCGGTAATGCAACTTCTGACGCTTTGAAGAAGTTGGATGAAGATACTCTGCTGGCTGTATTCGAAGGTGTTCCTCAGTTCGAAGTATCTAAGGATGCTGTGGCAGCCGGAGTGAAGGCTGTCGATTTGTTCACTGATAATGCAGCAGTCTTTGCTTCTAAAGGCGAAATGCGTAAGTTGGTACAAGGCGGTGGCGTTTCCCTCAACAAGGAGAAGTTAGAAGCTTTTGATCAGGTTATCACTTCTGCTGACCTTTTGGATGAGAAATACTTGCTTGTACAGCGTGGAAAGAAGAATTACTACTTGATTATTGCCAAATAAGAGGCAAAATAGTGGCAAATGATAAAAAATGCCCCGAAATATTTGGATATTTCGGGGCATACTCTTATCTTTGCACCGCTTTTTAACAGAAAGCACCCGTGTTTGTCCCATGGTGTAATGGTAGCACAACAGTTTTTGGTTCTGTTTGTCTAAGTTCGAATCTTGGTGGGACAACAACATTTATTGAGCTTTATAGAGAATAATCTCTGTAAAGCTCTTTTTTTGTCTTATTTTCTGTTAAAGAATTCCTATTTTCTTCCATTTGAACGATAATGATACATAATTGGGACAAAAACACAATGTTTTGACGTTTTCTTTTGCTACATTTGCATCGTGTACGTAAACGAAGTATGCCAATAACCGATTATTATAAACTTTAAAACGTAATAGGATTATGAAAACGAACTATGAAATTCGCTATGCAGCGCATCCCGAAGATGCAAAAAGTTACGATACCAAACGCATCCGTCGTGATTTCCTCATTGAGAAAGTATTTTCTGCTAACGAAGTAAATATGGTATATTCCATGTACGACCGTATGGTTGTAGGTGGTGCAATGCCGGTAGGCGAAGTGTTGAAGCTGGAAGCTATCGATCCGCTGAAAGCTCCGTTCTTCCTGACTCGTCGTGAAATGGGTATCTATAATGTAGGTGGTCCTGGCGTAGTAAAAGCCGGAGACGCTGTATTCGAATTGAATTATAAAGAAGCTCTCTATTTGGGCTCAGGTGACCGTGAAGTAACCTTCGAAAGCAAGGACGAAAAGAACCCTGCTAAATTCTATTTCAACTCACTGACTGCTCACCGTAACTATCCTGATAAGAAAGTGACGAAAGCTGATGCAGTAGTTGCTGAAATGGGTAGCCTGGAAGGTTCTAACCACCGTAATATTAATAAGATGTTGGTTAATCAGGTATTGCCGACCTGCCAGTTACAGATGGGTATGACAGAACTTGCTCCGGGTAGTGTATGGAATACAATGCCGGCACACGTTCATAGCCGCCGTATGGAAGCTTATTTCTATTTTGAAGTGCCCGAAGAACATGCAGTTTGCCACTTCATGGGTGAAGTTGACGAAACCCGCCATGTATGGATGAAGGGCGACCAGGCTGTATTGTCTCCTGAATGGTCTATTCACTCTGCTGCCGCTACTCACAATTATACCTTTATTTGGGGTATGGGTGGTGAAAACCTGGACTATGGAGATCAGGATTTCTCTTTGATTACCGATCTGAAGTAATATATTGAGTAAATCACGACTCTGAATCGTAAATTAGAAACAAATAACTATTAAACCTAAGTAAATAAATTATGGTAAACTTTTCATTAGAAGGTAAAGTAGCACTTGTAACCGGTGCTTCTTACGGAATTGGTTTCGCTCTGGCAACTGCTTATGCACAAGCCGGTGCCAAAATCGTGTTCAACGACATCAAACAAGAATTGGTAGACAAAGGTATTGCTGCTTACAAAGCCGAAGGTATCGATGCTAAAGGTTATGTATGCGACGTAACGAATGAAGAGCAGGTAAACGCTATGGTTGCCCAGATTGAGAAAGAAGTGGGCGTGATTGATATTCTGGTAAACAATGCAGGTATCATCAAGCGTATTCCGATGCACGAAATGTCTGCTGCTGAATTCCGTCAGGTGATCGATGTAGACTTGAATGCTCCGTTCATCGTATCAAAAGCTGTCATTCCTTCTATGATAAAGAAAGGTCACGGCAAGATTATCAACATCTGCTCTATGATGAGTGAATTGGGTCGTGAAACTGTATCTGCTTATGCTGCTGCTAAGGGTGGCTTGAAGATGCTGACTCGTAACATCGCTTCTGAATACGGTGAATATAACATCCAGTGTAATGGTATTGGTCCGGGTTACATTGCTACTCCGCAGACTGCACCGCTTCGCGAACCGCAAGCTGATGGTTCTCGTCATCCGTTTGATGCATTTATCGTTGCTAAGACTCCGGCTGCACGTTGGGGTACTCCTGAAGATTTGATGGGTCCTGCCGTATTCCTGGCTTCCGATGCTTCTGACTTCGTAAACGGTCACGTACTCTACGTTGACGGTGGTATCTTGGCTTACATTGGCAAACAGCCTAAATAAGTATATGAATAGATAATGGGAAATGGATAATTGATGCTGTCAGTTATCCATTTTTCCCATTATCTATATCTTCATTATCCGTTTTCAATTATCAATTGATTAAGCAATATGAAAAAGTTATTCCTTTTACTGGCAACAGCATTTGTATGTTTTGCCTGCACCAACACTAAGGATGTGGTTACTGTAACGGTAAGTAATCCTCTAGCAATGGAGCGTTCCAATGAAATGGTTGAAGTGGCTATGAGTGACATCTCTAACCAACTGAAACTGGCTGACACAGCTCAGATTGTGGTTCTGAATGCTGACGGACAACAAGTCCCCTATCAGATTACTTACGATGAAAAAGTTATTTTCCCTGCAAGCGTAGCTGCGAATGGTACAGCTGTCTATACTATCCAGGCAGGTACACCTGAGAATTTCGCTGTAAAGGCTTGTGGTAGATATTATCCTGAACGTGTGGACGACGTAGCATGGGAAAACGACCTGGTTGCTTTCCGTACCTATGGCCCTGCTTTGCAAAAGAGTGGTGAACGTGCTTTCGGTTATGACGTTTGGACAAAGTACAATACTACTGAACCGGTTGTAGAAGCTCGTTATGCAGGCGAATTGAACCCGGAGACCAAAGCTAAGATTGCTGAACTGAAGAAAACTGACCCTAAGGCTGCACAAGAGCTGTATAAATCAGTTTCTTATCACGTAGACCATGGAAACGGTCTGGACTGTTATAAAGTAGGTCCTACACTGGGTGGTGGTACTGCTGCCTTGATGCCCGATGGTGAAATCGTATATCCTTATTGCTATGCAACACAGGATATTCTGGACAATGGTCCGCTGCGTTTCACTGTGAAGTTGGTTTATAATCCTCTGAACATCAAGGGAGACTCTACAGTAGTTGAAACACGTGTTATCACGTTGGATGCAGGTTCTCATTTGAATAAAACAGTTGTGGTTTATGATAACCTGAAAGAAACTACTCCGGTAGTTGCTGGTATCGTATTGCACGAACCGGATGGTGCTGTAGTAGCTGATGCTGCTAACGGTTATATCACTTATGTAGATCCTACGGATAATGTGAATAATAACAATGGTAAGATCTTCGTAGGTGCTGCTTTCCCGGCTACTGTAAAAGAAGCTAAATCGTTGCTTTTCCCTGAAAAGGAGAAGAATGAACTGCGTGGTGGTGCCGATGGTCATGTACTGGCTATCAGCGATTACGAACCGGGTTCAGAGTATGTTTACTACTGGGGTGCAGCTTGGGATAAGGCTGACATCAAGACTCCGGAAGCATGGAATGCATATATGGCAAATTATGCTCAGCAAGTACGCAATCCTTTGACGGTGACAATTAAGTAGTCGATACTGTATAGAAATAAAAATGCCCTCTGAATATTTTCCATTCAGAGGGCATTTTTTATATAACTATGTAATTAGGATTACAATAACTTAAACTCGTATCCTTCTTCTTCCAGAAAATCAAGTGCCCGTGGTAATGCATATTGCAGGTTCCCGTTATTCCAGGATTTTAATGAATCATGGAAAGTGATAATAGAGCCATTTCTTGCATATCTCATCACATTGGCAAGTACTTGCGGACCACGTAACTTCTTACTGTAATCACGGGTTACTAAATCCCACATTACAATTTTATAGCGTCTTTTTAATACGAAATATTGTCCCCAACGCATATGCCCGTGTGGCGGGCGGAAGAGGTCTGTTTTCATCAGTTCGTTTGCTTTGTCTGTATTGGCAAGGTAATTATCAGACAAATACTCAAATCCGCGAATATGATTGAAAGTGTGGTTGCCAATGCGGTGCCCTCGGTCTATTACCATCTGAAATACATCAGGATGCTTACGTATATTGTCTCCCACCATGAAGAAGGTGGCTTTAATGTTGTGTTTATCCAATAATTCAAGTACCCAAGGGGTTACTTCGGGAATGGGGCCATCATCAAAAGTCAGGTAAACGGCTTTTTCGTTAGGGTCCATTCGCCAGATGGCACCGGGGTATAGCTTTCGGACAAACTCAGGAGGTTGTTCTATAAACACGATTGTTAGTAATTAGCGATTAGTGATAAGTGATTAGTAGTTAGCGGTTAGTGATAAGAGATTAGCGGTTAGGGTGAATGTTAGGGCACAACCGCTAATCATTGATCACTAACCGCTAATCGCTGTTTTTTATTTCATCCGGTCAACACACATTTGATATAGCTCGTTCAGCTTGCTGTCGTATACAGGAGCCAGTTCGGAGTTATACTTCTGCATGAGTTTAACTTCTGTGCTGAGGATAGGCAGTTGATAGTCAACAACTTCATGGCTGGACATTGCAAAGCGTTGGTCATCCAGGCTCAGATACCATGTGAGGTATTCCACAGCTTTATCGGCAAGTGCCTTCATGATGTTGTCGCCTTTCTCTTTTTCACCCAACTGATAGTATGCTTCTGCCATTTGCATAGCACCATTTTGCCAGTCATAAGGTACGTTATAGGCAGGAATCATCTTCTCGGCGTACTCTAAGGCTGCTTTAGCTTTATCCTTTTTGCCTTCGCGTATCAACTGACCAATGAGTTGTGAGAAGATACGGCGGTGAGAATAACACATACGCATAGCATTCTCATCAATATAGATACCTTCCTTGTCGATGCCACCGAATTTGAATTTGTTCATCAAGTTGTCGTACATCTTTTCGCTATCCAACTTGACACCAGTCTTTTCAGTATCAAACGGAGTGAAGCGGTAAGTCAGACCTTCCTGAACGAAGTGGTTGCCCATGCCAAGGTGGTTTTCCGTACCTACGCTGACTGCCATGTAGATAGGACGTTCCCAATTGGCTTCCGCCAGCATTTCAAGCATCATCAGTTCGCTCTTATAGAGTGCGCGTTTACCTTTCAGTGAAATGTGCATATAGTCGGGGATACTGTCACCCGGTATCATCATACCACTGCGGCGTACTGCTTCCTTGTCCACCTTCATCACGATGCTGTCTGTAGGAATTACCTTAAGGTCATCATTCTTGCTGCGTACCCAGTATTTCAGGATGTTCTGAAGTTCGTACGGATTTTCTCCGAATTCTTTCTTCACATTCACCAATGCTTCAGGATTACCGTTCAGTGCCTGCTTTTCAGCCTCAGCATAGAGGGCGTCGATGCTCTTTTTATAATCAGGCTGTACAGGGATGTATTCATTGGTTCCTTCTACATACTCCATACGGTCCCAAGTGATGGGCAGTGACGGAGAGTCGTAGGCAGGACGTTTCATCTGGTCGATGTACCAGTCCGTTTGCAAGTAGCTGAGGTTGCAGGTACGTGCATCGGTACGGAAACCTTCTGTCTCCTGATTGTACCATAAGGGGAATGTATCGTTATCACCGTTGGTGAAGATAATCGGATTGCCGGTTTCTTGCAGAGACATCAGGTAGTTCTGGCCAAAGTCACGTGCCAGATAGCGGTCGCTGCGATCGTGGTCATCCCATGTCTGGCTTGCCATCTGTATGGGGACAAGCAGGCAGACAACAGATACCAGCGTTGCTGCGGGAAGTTCTTTCATCTTGGCATAATGCTGCAACAGACGGACAATACCTGCCACACCCATACCTATCCAGATGGCAAAGGCATAGAACGACCCGGCATATGCATAGTCACGTTCACGCGGCTGACTCGGTGTCTGGTTCAGGTAGAGCACAATGGCGATACCCGTCATAAAGAATAGGAAGAACACCACCCAGAATTGCTGGATGCCCTTTTGTCCACGGTATGCCTGCCATAACAGGCCAATGATACCGAGCAACAAAGGCAGACAGTAGAAGACGTTGTGTCCCTTATTGTTTTGCAGCTCTTGTGGCAACAGGCTTTGGTCGCCTACCAGGAAGTTATCGATGAACGAAATTCCTGTGATCCAGTTACCATGTTCTATTTCTCCACTACCCTGCAGATCGTTCTGGCGTCCGGCGAAGTTCCACA
This sequence comes from Bacteroides intestinalis, assembly GCF_003464595.1. Lineage (GTDB taxonomy): Bacteria > Bacteroidota > Bacteroidia > Bacteroidales > Bacteroidaceae > Bacteroides > Bacteroides intestinalis_A. Next base: position 312,029 of record NZ_QRZF01000005.1, on the reverse strand, counting down.
TGAAATAGCGCCAGTACATCCAGTTGAGCTGGTAGGTGAAGAAGAACTTGATATTTTCCCACTGTGTAGGCATATTCACCATCACCATTTGTCCGCATTGGTCGTAAGGAATGTCATTACCTTTTATGTCTACCCAAGCTTGATATTCCCTGGCGTGCTGACTGCTGTACATGCGCGGGAAAAGCATGTTCTGAGCATATTCGTATTCGATACGTCCGGGAATTTCGATATAGCTATCCTTTTCATCGGGCGTAGCTTTTTCTTTGCGGATAAATTTGGTACCACTGTATGAAACGCGCGGTTCGCAATAACCGTCTTTTACATCGAGGGCAACTTTAGAAGAGAATGCTTGTCCGTAGAACAACGGACGGGTTCCGTATTGTTCGCGTCCCAGATATTCACCCAGCGTGAAAATGTCTTCTGGTGAGTTCTGGTCCATCGGCGTATTGGCTGTAGAGCGGATCACGATGATGGCATAAGAAGAATATCCGATGACGATCATCATTGTACAAAGCAATGATGTGTTCAGCGTACGTGCGGAAATGCGATATTTCTCTTTCATGCTGGCCTGCATCTTCGGACTGAGATAGAAGAACAGGAAAGCGATAACTATAATACCTATTACTACAGCACTTGTTCCGTGTCCGTAGAATGGGATACCCAACAGGGCGATAGTCAACACGAAGGAGATGGCCATACGCATCTTGTTTTTCTCCGTGTAGCTTTCGTATATACCCCAGATAATGGAGCCTGCCAGCACAATGATATAAACCATTACACCACTGTTGAAGGACATTCCTAACGTATTTACGAAGAACAGTTCGAACCAGCCGCCCACTTTCACAATACCCGGTACCATACCATAGAGTACGACAGCTACCAAAATGCCGGAAGCAAGTAATGCCAGCAATGAGCCTTTGGCATTTGCGTTTGGTACTTTCTTGTAGTAGTAAACCAGCACGATGGCGGGTAAACAAAGCAAGTTCAGCAAGTGTACACCAATACTCAATCCGGTCAGATATGCAATCAGGATAAGCCAACGGTCGCTGTGCGGTTCGTTAGCTACATCTTCCCATTTCAGTATCAGCCAGAATACAACGGCTGTGAAGAGAGAAGAGAATGCATAAACTTCACCTTCAACGGCACTGAACCAGAAAGTATCACTGAATGTATATGCCAGTGCACCTACCAGACCGCTACCCATGATGGTAATCAACTGTCCTTTAGTAATATTATTTTCATCTGTAGCCACAAGTTTGCGTACCAGATGCGTAATACTCCAGAATAGGAACAGGATACAAGCGCCACTCATCAGTGCACTCATATAATTCACCATTTTAGCAACGGTGCTCGGGTCTGAAGCAAATTGTGAAAAGAGGTTAGCTACCAGCATGAAGAAAGGTGCTCCGGGTGGGTGTCCTACTTCCAGTTTGTAGCCGGTAGTGATAAACTCCGGGCAGTCCCAAAAGCTTGCAGTCGGTTCTATAGTCATGCAGTAGACCGTGGCTGCAATGATGAAAGTAATCCAACCTACGAGGTTGTTTACGGTTCTGTACTGTTTCATTCGGAAATAATTCGTTATGTTTTTAAGTTATATCTCTGTATTTTAGCGTACACGGGCGCAAATATAGTGATTTAACTGCTAAAACTGTGGAGGTAAGGCATATTTATTAGGATAGGTTAAAAGATATACATTGATTTTGATAGTGAAGGATTTCATGCCAATGTGGTTAACCGAGTTCTGATGATATTGTAACTGGGGCTATTTCCCATTACGGCTGAATGTATTTCCCATTATGACTGAAGGCATTTCCCACTACGACTGAATGTATCTCCCATCGGGACTGAAACTATGTCCCACTGCGATAGATTATAGTGGAACATCAAGTGCTCTACAGCACAGGTAGTTATGCACTTTTTGCTTAGTGGGACATTCGGTAATACTCCCTCCTGAACCACAACTCGAACACCGGGTCGGAGAACACGTACCGTTCTCCCTCTTTCTCCATGAAGTCACGTTCAGTCAGTATTCGTTTGTTTCGTGTGATAGTTTGGGCACTTCCCAGTTCATATTTGCGCACTACGGCGGCAGAGTTGAGGCGGTATTCACCGTCGGCAACTGCACGCAGCATGGCTGTTTGGGCGGCGGTTAGGTTCTCGGTGTCGTTCATGAACATGGGCATGTTGGTATCTATTAGTTGGCGGGTACGGACTTCGATGATATCGTCTGTCACTCGTCCGGAAGTGCCGCTCCAGATAAAGTAGCACAGTTGTTGCAGATACCACGAATGGCACTTCACGATGTCGCACAAACGTTCCGCTTGCTCTTCGCTGATTCCTTTCTCAGTTCGGCGGAAGGCATTGATGATGAAAGGTACCCATTCCTCTTTCTTAATCTTTTGTAGGAACAGTACTTGTCCGAAACGATAAAAGGGATTGGACGAATTGTTGAAAATGTCCATCATCATGTGCCGCTTGCTCCCATAGAAACAATAGGCTACCCGCTGTTGTTGCTGCCAGACAGAGCGCATCTTGCCTTCCATACTTTTATAGTCAGGCAATAATGCCAATTGTTGGAATTCATCAATGCATACTATAAGTTGTATGCCTTTGGCAGAAGCTATTTTTTCGGGTAATTCCAATATCTCCATGACATCTCTTTCTTCCAACTCGAACTTTAGGTCGAAAGACATTATGTCGGAGGCATCGCTTTTCAGAGTAATACTGGGAGAGATGGTTTTCAGGAAGTGTTTTACATCTTCCAGCCGCTTTTCGAGCGTGGAGGCTGCACATGTAATGACTTCCCGGACAAACGCACGGTAGAATTCGGCTTCGGTTTTGATGCTGAATGCATCAATGAAGCATACACGGATATGTTTGTCTTCATGCATCAGCTCGTCCATTGCTACCTTTACAAGCGAAGACTTACCCCAACGACGCGGAGAGATAAGCATTACATTAATGCCCGATCCAAGCAACTCTTTCAGTTGCTTACGTTCTTCTATGCGGTTGACGAAACTCTCTTTATCGACCAGCGTACCGTATTGAAAAGGTGATTTCATAAGCTGTTTGTTCTTGATTCTAAGGACAAATATACAAATTATACATGAATGTATAATACATCTATGTATAACTTTGTTTGAAATATGTGCAAAACACCACTTTTGTACTTGTTCTGGTAATGATTTGTATCCTTCCTTGTTCTTTTCAATGTTTGCTGTTACAACATCCACATCCATCTCCGTACTTATGTTCCGCCAATATGCGATGTGGCAGAGCTCCATGTCCCAGCAGTTCTATCGGGCAATTGAAGTTCCGTTCCAGCCATTCTTCGCTTACACCCGTGTCGGGATGGTAATCCAGCGTCTCATTCACGCAAGCGATGGATTTCACCTGTTGCAGCACTGTACCGATGTCATGGCTGACAAGAATGATAGCGCAATCATGGTTAATTTCAGCCAGCAATTCGTAAAGCCGGGCTTCGAAGCGCTTGTCTATATATGTACTGGGCTCGTCGAGGACAACAAGTGCCGGATCGGAAATGATGGCACGTCCCAGTAGGGCACGTTGCAATTGTCCGCCACTCAATGCACCGATAGCACGTTTTTCCAGACCTTCCAATCCCATGCGGGCAATCACTTGCCTGGATTTTTCCCGATGCGTCGCAGTGAAGCGTGAAATCAGTGACTTTTGTGAACTGAGTCCTGAAAGAATCACTTCTTCCACTGTTATAGGAAATTTACGGTCAATGCTATTGTATTGAGGCAAATACCCCATTTTTAGAACGGAGCGATTGGTAGTCAGTGCCGGGCGTTGCGCTGTGCCTCTCTGCTTGTCACTTGCCACGAATCGCTTATCACTATATAAAATTTCTCCTGCTGTAGGTTTCAGCAGGCCGAGAATACACTTGATGAGCGTTGTTTTTCCGCCACCGTTGGGGCCGATGATGCCCAGAAAATCCCGGTCGTAAACGGTGAGGTTTACATTACGCAGCACTGTACGGCTATCATAACCGGCGCTGAGATTTTTTATTTCGATAAGGGGCGTACTCATTTCTTTACTCTATTTTACAGTCTCCGATTACTTCTTAACGACCAGTTCCCTGGCAATGTTCAACATCTCTTCTTCCCAATCGTAAGAAAGCGGATTGATAGGAACTACCTTCGTACCTGTTTGTTTTGCTATGATTTCTGCATTGCGACGGTCAAATTCGGGTTGTACGAAGATGACACGTACCTTTTCTTCCTTGCAGGTATCTATCAGGTTTTTGAGGTGGGAGGGAGAGGGTTCTTTTCCATCTTCTTCAATAGAAATCTGATGTAAACCGTAGTCGCGTGCAAAGTAGGACAATGCCGGATGATAAATCATAAAGGCACGGTCCGCATTGGGGGCAGAAAGCATATGGCAGATAAGGCTGTCGGTATGTTCTATCTGATTACAGAGGTTTTTATAACGCTCCATGTAAGTTTCTTCGTTATTCTTGTCGATGGTGCACAGGGCGTTTACAATATTTCCGGCAATAATTTGCGCGTTGTAAGCAGAACTCCAGATATGTGGTTCTACGCCGAGGATGTGGTGCTCATCTTCTTGAATAGAATCGTGGATATGCGCTTCGTCGTCGCCGTGGTGGTGATGGGCGTGCGAGGAATCATAAATGAGATCGATACCACGGGAAGTATCGAAAAATTGCAAATGCGGAGCATTATCCGTCAGTTTATCCATCCAGGTTTGTTCAAAACCGATGTAGCCGATACGGAAGTAAGCTTTACTCTTGGCAAGGTCGACAAGTTGTTGCGGAGTAGGGTCATACGTTTCCGGGCTACTACCTTTGGGTACCATACTAATAACGTTGAAGTTGTCTCCTGCAATAGCTTCAGTGAAGTAGCGTAGCGGTTCGATGGTGACGGTAATGACGGGTTTATCGTCTTCATTCTTATTTTGAACGCTGTTATTCTTGCAAGACGTAGCGAGCAGGGCAGCGAGGATGTACAGGAATATTCGTTTCATTTATTTATTATATTTATGGTTTCCAATATTTGTTATAACTTTAGTTGTTTGTTCTCTTGGTTGCTCTCAGTATTTCCCGTTTTCCGCCCGGAGGTCCCGGAAGGCGTTCCACAAAGAAACCTACAGTTTGCAACATACGGCGAATAACGCCTTTGGCGCAATACGTCGTCATTATACCCCCTATATTCATAGATACATAGAGTGAACGGAATAATTGTTCGTTCCACATTTCCGGTTGCTTTTCGGGGGCGAAGGCATCGAAATAAACGAGATCGGGATTTAGTGATAAGGTGTTAGTGATTAGTGATGAGTGGGTTGTATCATGCTTATCACTAATCACTAACACTTTGTCGCTATTTGCATCCGCCTGTATTTTTCGCAGAGTGAAGTACGGGGCTATCTTCACATCTTCTTCCCACGGTGCAGTATGTAACTGCTTAAACAATGGATTGTCACTATATCCCAATGCATTGATTTCTTCCCAGGCAAGAGGATAAAGTTCAATACCGGTATAGTGTACGGGGCGCTCTTCTTCCTCGGCAGCTTCCAGTGTAAGCAAAGCATTCAGCCCGGTACCGAAACCTATTTCCAGAACATGCGGCTGGGGTGCGGTTGAAGCTTTCAACCCCATATCTATAAAGATGTGCTGCGACTCTGTACGCGCTCCTTTCACCGAATGGTAATGTTCATTCAGTTCCGGCACAAACAGCGTTGCGCTTCCGTCTTCCGTATGCTCTATAGTTCGTTTCATAACTCTTAAAACATTGATATTACTCCTTGCAATGCCAGTAGCATTACGGCATACCGTATCAGCTTTCCAGCAAACATAGACGAAGTAGTCAGCCATACATTGCTACGCATGAAGCCCAGTGCAATGGCTATCGCTTCGCCCACGAAAGGTAGAAATGCGAAGAAACCCATCAGTGCCCCTTTCCCTTGCAGGAAAGCCTGCATCTTATCTACTTTCTCCTTTTTTACTTTGAAATATTTCTCTATCCAGACTATATTGCCTAGCCGTCCCATGTAGTAGCACGTCATACCGCCAATTGTGTTACCCAGGGTAGCAAAGAGTACACACATCGCCGGACTGAGCCCAACTTTCACCAATGCTATCATCACCAGCTCCGAACTGAACGGAACGATACTTCCCGCCAGCAGGGCTGAGATAAATAAACCGAGATAGCCCCAGTCTATCAGGAGTTGAACCAGTGAATCTACAAAAGCGTCCATATATTAAATCCGAATAAAAGTACAAGCCCTGCAAGGGCACAAATGAAAAACACATTGGAAGCCCGACTGTTCGTCAACACCACGAAATGTCCCGTCAGGATACTGACACCTATCAGCAGCAGAGGCAGGAGATGAATCGTCAGAATCGGCTGTAGCAGGATATAGATAAAGATGCAGAAGCTCAGAAAAATAAGAAAATGCAGATAACTGCGGGTACGTATCTTATCTTCGTAACCTGCCACCAGACAGTGGATGGAACTGACCAGGTATAATACGAACAGATAGCCCAATGTAGCTATTTCCCACAAGGGGAAGTCCCATAGATTGATAGGGTGGAATGTTGCCAGTTCGATGAAAGGCTGGTAAAATAAGTTCATTTCATCGTAGAAGTAAGCATGCCCCAATAGAAACCAGTAGGGTAAAGTCCAACCGATCAGACTGCCGAAAAAGCTCTTTGGAGTGAGTGCCTGGAAACCGTATGCACCTATCCAGTAGAGGGGAATAAACAGTGTCAGTTGCGGAAAGAACAGACTACCCAACCCGATAAAGAGGAACGAATAGAACATGGTGCCTGCCGGACGGGGATGCTGGTAGCCCTTAAACAGGAAGAACAAGGATATAAGAAATGCTATCGAGGCAAAGTCTCCGGCATAAACTGGATGCAGGGCCGGACAAACGGATATAAACAGGAAATAAATGGCCGTTTGCACAGATGCCCGCATGCGGATGATGGCAAAAGTATTGTTTAGTTCTATCAGGAAGTAACCGACGACGCCATAGAAGATGAAACTTAAAGGTATACTTGCCCATGCCGGAATATACCCATCTATGATAGTATCCCACAGGGGATAACTACTTTTTATTACCGGAACTTCAGGCAATAGAATAGAGGTCAGTATCCAGCAGAATAGTGACAAGAGGATGGCAGCGGGCAGTGTGAAACGTCCCGCTGTGATCCGGTTCTGTAGTCGTTTACTTCGTATCATATAAAAATGTGGTAATGTGATAAGGTGGTAATGTGATATCTTATCACTCTATCACTTTTATTTAAAGGTCGAAGCCGATGTCACGGCGGAAATACTTCTTGTCAAATTGAATCATTTCCGCAACTTTATAACTCTTGGCAAGGGCTTCTTCTTTGGTTTCACCATACGAACATACGGCAATCACGCGTCCGCCGTTTGTTACCACCTGGCCGTCTTTCATTGCTGTTCCGGCATGGAAGAGAATACTGTCTGTAGCGGCAGCTTCTTCAAACCCGGTCATTACTTTACCTTTCTCGTAAGCTTCGGGATATCCGCCGCTGACGAGCATGACGCAAGCAGCCGTACGCGGGTCCATTGTCAATGTCTTTGTATCGAGGTTCACATCGCGTACACCTTCCAGAAGTTCCACGAAGTCGCTCTGTACACGCAGCATGACGCTTTCTGTTTCTGGGTCACCCATGCGGACATTATATTCTATGACCATCGGTTCGCCTTTCACGCGGATCAGTCCGAGGAAGATGAATCCTTTGTAAAGGATGTCTTCTTCTTGCAGTCCGCGGATGGTGGGCTCAATGATACGGGTACGCACTTTTTCCATAAATACCTCGTCGGCAAAAGGAACGGGAGTCACGCTTCCCATACCACCGGTATTTAGACCTTTGTCACCTTCACCGATGCGTTTGTAATCTTTGGCAACGGGCAGAACTTTATAGTTCTTGCTGTCTGTCAGCACAAATACGGAGCACTCGATGCCGCTGAGGAATTCTTCGATAACTACTGTGGCACTGGCCTGACCGAACATGCCACCGAGCATTTCTTTCAGTTCCTTTTTGGCTTCTTCGAGTGTAGGAAGGATCAGTACGCCTTTTCCTGCGCAAAGACCGTCGGCTTTCAGCACATAGGGTGCTTCAAGGGTTTCAAGGAAAGTGAGTCCTTCTTCCAGATTCTCGGCATTGATGCTTTTGTAGCGGGCGGTGGGGATGCCATGGCGTTCCATGAAGCCCTTGGCAAACTCCTTGCTGCCTTCCAACTGGGCACCCTTGGCAGTAGGGCCGATGATGGCGATATGTTGTGTGGCGGCGTCTTCGGTAAAGCTGTCGTAGATGCCTTCTACCAACGGATCTTCGGGGCCTACCACGATCATGTCTACTTTTTCTTTCAGGGCGAAAGCTTTCAGGGCAGGGAAGTCGGTAGCTTTGATAGCTACATTCTCGCCTACTGCACTGGTACCGGCATTACCGGGGGCTATAAAAAGTTTCTCTACTTTCGGACTTTGGGCTATTTTCCATGCCAGAGCGTGCTCGCGGCCGCCGCTTCCTAATAATAATATCTTCATCTTTATATTTCGTTTAATTTATTGCTTCTATTTTATTCTATAAATTGTCTTCAAAATATCTTGTTATCTTCTCATGCAGATGTACCCGGTCACGTCCTATGACATTGTGCTTATGCGTGGGATAGATGAATAAATCGGGATACGTACGTGCATCCACACAGGCTTTTATGAACGAAAGTGTGTGTTGGGGTACACAGGTATCGTCATGGTCGTCATGAATCAACAATAGATGTCCTTTCAGGTTGCCTGCCAGATTCTTCAGGTTGCATTGTTCGTAACCTTCCGGATTGCTTTGCGGCGTATCCATGTAGCGTTCTCCGTACATGATTTCATAATATCCCCAGTCAATAACCGGACCGCCTGCAACACCTACTTTGAATATCTCCGGATAGCGGAGCATCAGGGCCGTAGTCATGTGTCCTCCAAAGCTCCATCCGTGTACGCCGATACGGTTACCGTCTACGTAAGGCAGGCTTTTCAGGAATTCCACACCTTTCACCTGGTCTTTTCCTTCTTCGATGCCGAGATGGCGGAAGGTGACGTTTTCAAATTCAAGACCACGGTTATCGCTTCCGCGGTTATCGAGGGTGAACATGATATAACCTTTGTTTGCCATATAGATGTCCCAGCCGCGTGCACCGTTTTGCCAGCCACCGGTGACCATCTGTGCGTGCGGACCGCCGTATACATAGATGATAGTGGGGTATTTCTTGTTCGGATCGAAGTCAGCGGGCTTTATGATACGGTAATAAAGGTCGGTCACACCGTCGGCAGCCTTGATGGTGCCTACTTCGATACTTGGCATGCTGAAATCCTGATACGGATTCTTTGCTGTCAGCAGATTGATACTTTTGAAGGTTTTAGTGTTGATTATGTCTATCTTACGGGGGATGCCAGGGGTTGAATAGTTGTCAATGATGTATGTGCCCGATGCGCTGAGTTCTCCTTTGTGAACACCTTCAGTTGTAGTATTGATGTTGAAAGGCAGACTACGCTTTCCGCTGGTTACGCTGACTGCAAAGTTGCTGCTTCCCAGTGCATCTACGGCATTGAATATAACTTCTTTTCTCTGAGTATTGAATCCTAAGATGTCACTTACCAACCATTTCCCTTCTGTGAGTTGCTTAATCAGTTTACCGTCTGTGCCGTAGAGATACAGGTGGTTGAAGCCGTCGCGCTGGCTCTGATAGATAAATTTGCTGCTATCCCATGGCAGGAATACGATGGGATGCTGAGGCTCTACATATTTGGGATGCGTCTCTTCAAAGAGAGTACCCATCAATTCACCTGTTTCTGCATTGTATTGACAGAGCTTGGCATGGTTCTGGTCGCGGTTCAATTCTATAAGATAGAGGCTTTTGGCATCCGGGGTCCAGCTGATATTAGTAAAGTAGCGGTCGGTGGGATCTCCCGCATTCAGATAAATCGTTTTCTGAGTTTCGGGATTGTAGATGCCTACGGTTACTTTATGGCTTGTCATTCCTGCCATGGGGTAGCGCACGTTATTCAGTTCGCCTATCCGTGCAGTGATGTCTACCAACGGATACTGCGTCACCATACTTTCGTCCATGCGGTAGAAAGCAAGCAGGTCACCCTTCGGGCTCCAATAGGTTCCTTTGCTGATGCCGAATTCATTGCGGTGTACGCTTTGTCCGCATACGATGCCTTCGGGTTCGTTGGTTACGGCGTGGCTATTTACGTACAGATTATTATCCTGGGTATAAGCCACGTTACCGCTTGCAATATTGTAATCTTTGTTGGCTGCTTTTTCGGGCAGAGCTTGTTTGCTGATGATTTTATCGGCTTTCCAGTCGTAAACAACGTAGTTTCTGGGCAGAGAGATAAGCAGTTGTGTTTTTTCGGCCCAAGGCAGGGTTACCTGATGTAAATGATTCAACTTACCCAGCTTTTCCTGTTCCAGTGCCTGATTGATTTTCTCACGCGTCAGGAGTAGTGTTTCTTTTCCTGTCTTCGGGTTTACTGCAAACAAGGAGTCTATTCCGGGCTTGATGCACGTATCTCCCCACCATTGCAGTCCGTACAGGTTTTCAGCAAAGCGATACGTTTCTCCGCCGGGAATCAGGTCTTCCAGCGTCGGTTTCTTTAAATCTTGTGCCATAACATTTGTTGTGAAGAGAGCGGACGATGCCAATAGTACCACTCCCATCCATTTACTGATTATCTTCATATCCATAATCTTTTGTTATTCTTCCTTCTTTCCGAACTCCCTTCTTTTTCTTTCCGGATAAGATGTTCCTTTCGGTTTACGGTCTCCGTCGAACTCTCTTCTTTCGCGCGGTCTAAACTCTTTTCCACCGTCGCGACGTTCCCTGTCGAATGGTTTTCTTTCCCGGTCTCCATCCTTGCGGAACTCTCTTGGCTTGAATTCTCTCGGTTTGTCATCTCTGGACCTGAACTCTCCCGGTTTGCGAGGTTCTCTCGGTTTAAACTCCCGTCCCTCTCTCGGCTTAAACTCCCGCGGTTCTCTGGGTTTGAAGTCTCTTCCTTCTTTCGGTTTGAAGCCGGATTCCTTGGAGTCTTCTCCTTCTTCGCCCTCGCCTTCCTGTTTCTTGAATTCTTTATATTTTCCGTCGAAAATCTCATATTTACGGAATTCACATTCCAATGCACCATTGAACAAAGGTGTCTTGACGGTCGGTTTCAGTCCTATCTGATCGAAGCATTCTTCGCGGTAAGAGAGCACCCATGCTGTATTTCCGATGAAAGCATGTTTCAAACGTTCACCTATCATCTGATACAATCCCAACAAGTTATTGGTAGAGATACGTTCTCCATAAGGCGGGTTGGTGATGATCATTGATTTCTCCGCGGGCTGCTCAAATTGCTGGAACGGCTGTAACTTCAAGACAATATCTTTTGATACACCTGCCGCCTTCACATTGTGTGTAGCTATTTCATTAGCTTGCGGGTTATTGTCGTAACCATATATCTTATGCGTAAATTCACATTCCTGACTATCGTCATTGTAAATCATGTCGAACAAATCCTGATCGAAGTCATTCCACTTCTCAAAAGCGAATTCCTTGCGGAACACTCCCGGAGCAATGTTGCGTGCAATCAGTGCCGCTTCAATGGGAATTGTACCCGAACCACACATCGGGTCTATCAAGTCACATTCCCCTTTCCATCCTGTCATCAATATCATTCCGGCAGCCAGTACTTCGTTTAGTGGAGCCTCTACTGCTTCCTGGCGATACCCGCGGCGGTGCAGTGACTCGCCCGATGAGTCGAGAGAGAGCGTACAAGTGGTCTGTGCAATGTGTATATTCAGCAATACATCCGGTTTGTTGATACGTACGGACGGGCGTTTGTTAAACTTATCACGGAAATAGTCCACAATGGCATCCTTCACTTTATAAGATACGAACTTGGAGTGGCGGAACTCTTCGCTGAATACAACGGCATCTACGGCAAAGGTTTTTTCTACATTCAGGATATCTTCCCAGCAGATAGCTTTGATTTGGTCATACACTTCATCGGCGTTCTTGGCAGTGAAGCTCTTGATTGGTTTTAGGATACGGATTGCTGTACGCAGGCAGAAGTTTGCTTTGTACATCATTTCCTTGTCTCCACTGAAAGACACCATGCGTCGGCCTATTTCTATGTCGTTTGCCCCTAATGCAGTCAGTTCTTGTGCCAGTACTTCTTCCAGTCCTTGGAAGGTTTTGGCAATCATTTGAAATTGTTCGCTCATTTATTTAATAACTGTTTGACTATACTTTTTATATTGATTCTCTCTATGTTTGGCAAATTATTGCATCTATATATTCAATGTGCTGTATCTATATATCCAGCGTCACTCCGAACATTATCTGTTATAGATTCATTTCTTGGCTTTTGTTTGCACGATTCTCGCTCCTGGCGGCACATTTTCCGTTACCCAGATATTACCACCTACTGTGGCACCCTGCCCGATGGTGATGCGTCCCAGGATGGTGGCGTTGGAATAGACGATAACATTGTCTTCCAATATCGGATGGCGTGGAATACCTTTGATCGGTTTGCCGTCTGCATCCAGCGGGAAACTCTTGGCACCAAGCGTCACTCCCTGATACAGTTTCACATTATTGCCGATGATGCATGTCTCACCAATTACCACACCTGTTCCGTGGTCTATGGTGAAGTGGCTGCCGATGACGGCCCCCGGGTGGATATCTATTCCCGTTTCGCTATGGGCCATTTCGGTGATAATGCGGGGAATGAGAGGAACACCGAGCCTCAGCAATTCGTGCGCAATGCGGTAGTTGCTGATAGCGCGTATGGCCGGGTAGCAACTGATTACTTCTCCGAAACTATGTGCAGCAGGGTCGCCATTGTAGGCAGCTGCTACATCCGTAGCCAGTACACGGCGCATTTCCGGCAGGTGGCTGATAAACTTGGCGGCAATCAGCGCAGCTTCCTCGCGTTGAAGTTCGGTGCAGCAACTGCATTCGCCGTCGCCGGTGAAGCAAAGACCTGCAAGCACTTGCTCGGTCAGTAAGTCGAACAAACGTTCTACGTTTACTCCGATGTGGTACTTTACGGTACGACTGTTGACTGTGGAATTACCGAAATAACCGGGAAAAAGTATGGCACGCGACAGCTCTACGATGTCATGCAACGCTTTGGCCGAAGGCAATGGATTACCGTCCGTGTGCTGATGAAACAGTCCTCTGTAAGACGAACTTTCCGATAGTTCATCGACTGCCTGTGTCAAAATGTGAGTAAAGTTCAATGGACTCATTGGGATATCCTTTTATAATAAGGTGGGCACAAAGGTAACTATTCTCAGCGAAAATCCCTCATTTATAGTATGAAAATCCCACAAATATGGTATTTCTTGTGAACCGTTATCCCGCTATCTTTGTACTTTATAAAGAAGAGTATAAATTAAAACCCAATAAGTTATGAAAAAGATAGCAAAACAGCTCACTGATCTTGTGGGCAACACTCCCTTACTGGAGCTGAGCAATTACAATAAAGCGAAAGGTTTAAAAGCCCGTCTGATCGTGAAACTGGAGTCATTTAACCCTGCCGGAAGTGTGAAAGACCGCGTGGCATTGGCGATGATTGAAGATGCAGAAGCTTCCGGTTTGCTGAAACCCGGAGCCACTATTATAGAACCTACCAGTGGAAACACCGGAATTGGGCTTGCATTTGTAGCTGCTGCAAAAGGTTATAAGCTGATTCTTACGATGCCCGACACCATGAGTGTAGAACGCCGTAACCTGCTGAAAGCCCTTGGTGCCGAACTGGTGCTTACACCGGGTGCCAATGGTATGAAGGGTGCTATAGCCCGTGCTGAAGAACTGAAAGCTGCTACTCCGGGTGCGGTGATTCTTCAGCAGTTTGATAACCCTGCAAACCCTGCCATGCACGAACGTACTACAGGACAGGAAATCTGGAGGGACACGGAAGGTGTTGTTGATATTTTTGTAGCCGGTGTCGGTACTGGTGGAACCGTTAGTGGTGTAGGTGTCGCCCTGAAGAAACATAATCCCGTTGTGAAAGTAGTGGCAGTGGAACCTACAGACTCTCCTGTACTTTCGGGAGGTGCACCGGGAGCACATAAGATACAGGGAATCGGTGCCGGTTTTGTTCCTAAGAACTACAATCCGGCGGTAGTAGATGAAATTCTGCAGGTAACGAATGATGATGCTATTCGTGCGGGCCGTGAATTGGCTAAATTAGAAGGTTTGTTGGTAGGAATTTCGTCCGGAGCAGCAGTCAGTGCAGCTACCCGTCTGGCACTTCTTCCTGAAAATGCCGGGAAAACAATCGTTGCATTATTGCCGGATACGGGCGAACGCTATCTTTCGACGTTGCTGTATGCGTTCGAAGAATATCCGCTGTAAGATGCCTGATGGATTCTTTTAATGGAAATCTGTTGGATATTTGTTATCGGATCTCGGAATGAATAAGTATCTTGGTTGAAAATGTCGTACAGTCTGTGTTTGGAATATTATAGATAAATATTTCTTTTATGTCCTTTAGAAGTGCCTGTGGCCCTACTTTGGTAGGGCTACACCTTTTACCCGGGATGGCTACACCATTTTGCGGTGATGGCTACACCTTTGGGGTAAAAGGGTGTAGCCCTGCTGGAGGGATGGTTCTGGGGTTTGGAATGCGATAATTATTATTTGACAGAAAGGACGAGCTTTAGAAGCTATGTATTCATTCTTGTGAGTATTTCTTTTATAAGTATTTGGTTTCCTATTTGCTTGAATTTTCTATCGTTAACTGCATTTGTGGAAGCTGCTGAAGTGAATTTGTTGGTAAAGAAATAAATAATCCCTGCCTCTACTAATATTTAATAGTAAGAGACAGGGAAAAGTTAACTTAGTGAGATTGAAGCGTTTTTAATGCTTAAAGAAACTGGATAGCATATCTGGTTGAACAGGATAACTACCATTGATAATTAAGTTTATAGCTGTAATTTGTTCGATTTATTGTTAGTATATAATAAGGGGTTTCTAGTATCCAACCACCGTCTCCCCAATTATACAATTCTTCTTGTATTTTTTTTGAAATAGTATATATTTGTTTGTTTTTCTGTAAAATAAACACATATATACCGCTAACTATAAAATAATCAGTATACTCTATTGGTTTTACACCTTTTTGATAAAGTTCTGAGTGTATTTCGTAACATACGCTATCTTTATCTGACTCTTTTTCAGTTGCTTTCAAGCAAGGAACTAAATTATTAGAGAGATTACTTAAATCTAATTCTCGAATAATATTTTCACAACTATCTTTTATTATCCTTTCTTCTCTCTCTATACAACTTGTGTATAATATGGATAGAAAGCTGATGATTATACATATACTTTTTTTCATTTCTTTGGTTTTATGTTTTTTATCGAATAAAACTCTTTTTCCATGTTTTATTTGGATAATATTGTATTATACCTTCTTTTTTGGATAAAATATAATGTGGATACTG
Organism: Bacteroides intestinalis; assembly: GCF_003464595.1. Classification (GTDB taxonomy): domain Bacteria; phylum Bacteroidota; class Bacteroidia; order Bacteroidales; family Bacteroidaceae; genus Bacteroides; species Bacteroides intestinalis_A. Next base: position 296,524 of record NZ_QRZF01000005.1, on the reverse strand, counting down.
TTTATTTAATAGAATGTTTTTGAAGTCACTATTTGAAGGTTTCCCATATCCGCCAAGATCATTTTTTGATGCTGGATGAGTATGGATATTAAAATATTTATCTCCTAAATATCCAACTCTTTCATTGTTGATATAGAAATCTCTAGACTGCATGTAGAGTTTACCATTTCTTTTTTCTGTTCCATTGAATACCCATGGGGATATAGATAATCCTATTCCGGAGCTTGATTTATATGCCCAAGCTGAAAATTCAATGTTGGAATTGAATGATAAAAATCCCATTACTTTTATACCTTCGCTAGCAGAACCTTCATGGAAAACAATTCCTGCCTCTGAGATATTATCAAAATATTCTCCTAAAAGAGTTCCTTTAGAAATGTCAAGGAAATTATTTTCATTAGAAATTGTGAAAATGTTATCTTCATTAAAAGTACCTACTTTGATTCTATCAAATTCATCTTTGGTATGTTCTACAAGGGATAACCTTCCTGTATTGGCATCAAAACCATATACATCTTCTCCTGTTGGGTCTATATATTTTATAGAATTGTTTAGGCAGTACACATAGGGACTTATTGAATAATATTTTTCAACTAGTGGATCTACCACATGCCATCTCCCCAGTGCTGCATCATAATGTCTTGCCCCATAGTCATACCAATTCAATCCTTTTTTTGCGTCGAGTTCCTTACCATTGTACTTGTAAGGTTGCGCATTTCCTGTATTTGCAAATACACCCCCAAACGGGTAATAATGATTTGTTTCTTCCACGTTGCCATTTTGGTCTACGACTACCCGGTTATTTCCCTGATGATCTTTCAGATAATAGTGGTATTTATTATCATTCAAAGAAACGTATCCTTCTTCAGTTAACAACAGCTTTGCTGTATTGTTTTCATAGATCACATTGCCGCAGTAATCAGTAGTGGTAGTAACACTTCCTATCTTATGAACTGTGCGGAGTTTTGTTCCGTCTGCCCCATAAGTATAGGTAATGGTACTTTCATCTAAGAACTTAACCAAGCTTGGCAAATTTAAAAAATTATATTGGATTTCCTTTATATCTTTATTTAAATCTTTTGTCAAGTTTCCATTAGAGTCGTAATCGTATTCAATAGTAGCATTTGCTCCTTTTTTAAATTCAAAGCCATTATTATATGCCGTAGCCGTTGCTGCGTCACTTACTGTTTTTAATTGATTACCCTTTAATTCCAACGTAAGATTATCAACTAGACCATAGGTACTGGCTCCTGTTTGTCCATAGCGTTTTAATTTTTTGATGTTGCCATTCTTATCATACTCGGTAATCTGTTCTGTAAAACGATTCAGATTCGCGTTGATAGAATTTCCTTCACCATAGATGGCATTAGTCATTCGGCTTAAGTTGTCATAACTGAATTTGTAACCACGAATGATATTATCTTTTCCTTGCCAGGTCATACTGCTGATATTTCCACTATAGCAGGGTACGCCTTCGCCATCGTTATAATAGATATTTTGTTTAAAAGCAGATGCCGATATAGAAGTAATCCATGAACGTGGATTGTATGTATAATCTATGTTTAGAGATGAAAGGCCATGCAATTTGTTTCTGCTAAGTCTTCCTACTTCATCATATTCTTTATCTGCTAAGGTAATCTGGGCGAGTGTTGTGCCATTGATTTCCGGTTGATAAGTAGTTTTGATGAGTCTTTCTCCATGATCATAGTTATAATTGTATACTTCGGCAATTGTTTTATTGTTGGCTGTGTGTACATGTCTGTGTTTAATGGGCTTTTTTCTGAAGTTATAAGTGAAATAATTCTTTTCTTTTCCTCCAAGTAGATTACTCTGTTTGGATTGCACCATGTTTTCACGTTCGTCATAATAGAAAACAGCGTATAGCACATTGCCGGATGTGGCTCTTGTAATACTTCCAGTTAACATTCCTTGCTGTCCACCTGGATATTGTTTGTCATATCCGGTTAGATCCTCACAATCATATTCTGCGTTTAAACTATTGTAACTTTTGAATTCATAGTTATCATAATAGTTCACGCTCTCTATTGTGGGTGAAGTAATATTTATACCTTGTGGCTGATATCCATAGAAAGTAGAATTTGGGGCTGCACTTCCTTTCCATATTGCAGTAACCAAAGTTTCTGAAAAACTAGTGTTAAAAGCGTTATGCTGTGCATTGTAAGTTCCGCTTAAGACAGATCTGCCATGGCTATCGGGGATGGAAAATAACCATTTATTTTGCTTTCTCATATTTCCATCCTGAGTTAATATAAGCCTTCCTGCTTTGTCGTAGATGTAATAGGTCCATGCAGCTGCTGGTAACTTTTTCCCGATACAGTATCCACGTTTGTCGTAGCAGTATAGGTATGCATATCTACTGATCGCACTACTGTTGTTATTATAACTATTCCCTTCAGAGAGAAGTTCTGAAGCAGCAGGTGGTAATACGGCTGCTGTGTTTCCGAAATCGTCATAAACATAGTAAGTATCATGATGATTGTTTCCTGACAGTTGTCGTATAAGTAAAGTTTGTCCCAACCTGTTTTTAAACTCATAGGTTATCCTGTTGTCTTCATCTGTAGTGGAGGTAACATATAACTCTGCTGTGTCATAGTCTCTCTCTCTTTTGATAGTGACTAGGGTGTCGTTGCTGTAACTTACTTTAAAGTGTGCACAACTGAAGCTACTTCCGTCTTTTTTATTTGAAGTGTAGTTCATTTTTATGCTTCTATCTCTTGATGTCCAATCTTCTCCGGCCCCAAATTTAGCTGAGATTCTTTCTCGGAAAGAAGGTTCGTAATGAGTGGCTGACAAAGGATCAAAATCATTATAAAACTCTCTTGATAGTTCAAGTTGAGTACCAGAGTCTACAAATGCTCCGTTATTGTTGCTTTCATAAACTATAGGTAACCATTCAGAGGTAGCCCTGTCAAGAGCATCATATTCCTGGTAATCTATGATATCACAGGAATTCGGACTTCTTTTTAGTAATACAGTTTCTTCCAACTTGCCTGTTTGATCCAGATATTGAATTGTGTGTAGGCAATGTGTTGAGTTTAGATTACTGATATCTGAAACACCAGCTAATGGGCTACGGGTTAATATGTAATTGTGATTCTGGCTAATGGAATTTTGCCCGTAGAGGACACTACACTGTATAAGTAATAAAGCTACTATTTTAAAAATCTTGTTTCTCATAATGTTCTGCTATTTATTGTAATAATGATAATCGTAATGTTCTATTATTTGCTTACTTCCGTTTTTGAGGATATAGCATTCCGTTAGTCTTCCAGTGGAGTCATAAGTATAATAAGTTATTAAACCGCGTGCATCGGTGATACTGGTTACTCCTACTAAAGGTGAGTAAGTGTATGTATTGATGTGTGCATTCGGCAGACGACTTCTGAGGGCATTTATGGTTGACATCTCACTGCTTGTGGGAGAAGATCTATCAAGCAACGTATTGATAAATGTGACACCTAAAATGTTTTTTACTTGTTCATAAGTACAATTCTTAATTTCTGCAACCGGATACATGCCATTATAGCTCCATAAGTAAACGATGGATGTACTTTTATCTGATACTTGCATCGGTTTGCCTAACCGGTTGTAAGAATTGAAGTTCAGCTGGGTTACAAAGCTACCTTTATAATTATTTGCGGAAAGAGGCTGTTTGGTTTCTATTGTGTATTCTTTTCCGGGGATAAGTATGTTTAATGTATCTTTGTATTCAACCTTTTTCCCCATTATTACACTGCCATTCTTTAGCGAAACTATCTCAACTGGAACATTTATAAGGTGTTTGGCAGTCATTTTGTTGCTGACTGCATCACTCAAGTCCGACGGATAAGTTGTCGTTTTCTGGTAGTAATCACCAGAGGACATTGTTGTTTCTTTGGTTCTTTGTAGTAATGAATTATATGTATATTCCTTTTCTGTATAAATGTTACCATTATTGTTATAGTCCACAGTGGTTTCTTTGCTAATATATGGGTATTCTATACGATAATTGTAGGGATAGATTTCACCGTCTCCTGAATTGAACATGAATCCATATACTTCTTGTGAATAAACTGAGGAGTATTCATATTTCACGAGTTGTTCTGAATAACCTCTTTTATAATATTCTATGGAAATGGGTAGTCCATTATAGTAGTCAATTTGTGTAGGGAAAAATGGGTAGTCATATTCACTCGTTTCTTTTTGATTATGGAAGCGATATTCTTTTTTAGCTGTTGAACTGGATACACTTACTGATTCTGTAACCCAATCATATCCGATGGCATTTCCATTTTTCAATGTATACATGGGGATGCTTGATTCTGATGTTTGTGCTAGGTAAGTAGTTTGATCATAATAAGCAGTACCAGTTATACATGAATGGCTAACCAAATAGGATACCATAGGGTCAATAAGTAAGGTTCCCGGAGAATATGTAAACTTACGCGTTCTTTTTCCTGTCCGAATCTGCGATATACGCAGTCCTCCCCCTGCAATTTCTTGGTTAGGATTCTCTGAACCACCAATTATTGTCTCTTTTTCATATAGTACGGAGAAGCTTAGCCATGTATCTTTAGCAAGTGCAAAGGCTTCTAAAATATAAGTTCCTGGTTGCAGGGTGATAGTCTTTCTTGGAAAATCTGCAGAGCAACTGGAGCCATTTAGTTCAATGGGGACATCATATTCATGAATTATATTCTTAGATCCGTATTTATCTAATTTGCTCAAGGTGAAGGTTAAGAAACCACTATCCCCATAAAATATATTTGGATCGGGAACACAAGACATGCTTTCTGCTGAACCAGAGATCGTTACCGGGGTACTTTTTTCAAGGACCAAGGTCTCTGTTTTGTATTCAGGGAGATGACTGTAGAAATCATCAGTATAGTATTTGTATACACTGAGACCTATATTTACAGTTTCGATGATTACATTTGTGGAAGAACCAGATGAACTGCTGGCAGCATATTTATTGGTTTCATACGTGAATTCACTGGATACTCCTGTCGGGTATCTGATGGCACGTAAACTTCCGGTTTGCATGTAATTTAGCTGAGAGCTTTTATCGGCTCCTTTATAGGTTTTACCACCATACACAGCTGTACAGTAATAAGTATCCTTTTGCTGGCTACCATTATAATATCCCCAGTAATCCGTGTTCTTAGAGTTTTTAGCAGGCATTTGTCCTTCATAATAAGAGAATGCGTGATTGTTGTTAGGATCAGATGCATCTGATAATTTAGTCAATTTCAAACGCTTGAAAGCTTGCTTGTAGCTTCCTGTATAGCTTCCATTGAAATATTCATAGTCAAATTGATAGTTCTTTATACATGTACTGTTTTTATCATATACTTTGAGAGTACTTAACTTCTGAGGATTTAAGGAGGACATAGTACCAATCATGTCTTCTCTTGAGGTGCAGCCGAATTCAATGCGACCGCCATCCCATGAGATTCCTGATAAGCGCAGGTTGTCAATTACGGTTTTACTGCATGAAAAGACTACACTACTTCCCGGTCCACAAGTGGAATTTCCTGTACTTGACAATACATTGTAGCCTATACAACTTTCTTGTGTAACTCCTTTGTACGATTCATTTTGATATGTGAAGGTAATTGTCCGGTTATTGACTGTCGTTACTTGCGACAAATACCAGCTTGATGTGTATTGGACCGGACTGTCATACAGGTTCAAATCACTTTCATCGAATTTAGTAGCATTGTTTAAATTTCTATTGAGCGATCCGGGACGGCCGTAAGAATGAGTTGTTTCATATTTATCAAATATATACTGCGTACCGTCTGGGGCAATCAACTTGAAATACTTTTTATTGCCGTTTGATAATACTTCTATTTTGATATTATCTGCTTTATTGAAAAGTACAGCTCCTCTAGATTTATCTATCAGGAACTTACCGCTAAAGCCAGGTAAAGAATAGCTGAAGATATCGGGCTCGGAGTCTGTTATCAATTCTTTTCTCGCTACCGTACCATCAAAGACTGTTTGAAAGTAGTCGTTTACAGTAGGGTTATTAGCTTCCGGACCATTGTAATATCCTGCTCTGAGGGATTTACCGGGATATGTATATTCCAGAAAGTCATCATAGCATTTGACTGTTCGTGAAATAACACCTCCGGCATTGAGTGCCCAGCCTAGACCAACCCATGAAGCTTCCTGGTCCATTCTGATTCCTGATGCATGGTAGTTTAGAGATATAGGCAGTTTGTAGCCATCTATATTAATCTCATATAAAGGTATAGATATATCCGGAACTCCTGTGTAATAAGATACCGGATAATCTGAGAAGATAGCTAATGAGCTTGCATTAGGAGATACAGGGACATATCCCGGTAAAGTGCTTCTGTAATCGTCTCCCAGACTCATTAAACTGATTCTGGTAGAATCGTTTGAACTGATTGGTGCTGGGTGTATAGTCTGTCCGTAACTTGCATGGAAAGAAGCGGATAGACACATGATGATGAAGAGTAAACCTCTTCTTAAATGTGATATATTCATAAATTTCTTATTCTTTAAATTAAATAGTTCAGTTTCTTTGAATGTTAGTTGGTTTAGAATTCCGCAAGCTGGCATTGTTGGCCTGGCTTGCGGAAAGGGGAACTTTTAAGGTTTTACAGCGTCATCGCATTTGCTCCCAACGCTCCCGCAATAGCCGAAGCCACCGCGATAACCACTTTGAGGATCATATCCCATACTGATTTCTTGATTGCCATAGTTTCACACCTCCTTTCGTGTTCTCTTTTTGAATGATTTCATGCTCTGAATAAGAATCAGAGTTCTTTGCTTACATCGAAGCACGGGCATACCTTTATCCACTCCTCCGGCTCCACCACTCCGTTCCCGTTCAGGTCCGGACTAAGGTCACGGTGCCCGCAGACATAGCTCTTTCTGAAGCGCTTCAACAACTGGTGCACCAGCAGGCGGAGCGCACTTTTTTGTTCCGGTGTACGGGTATCTGCAGGATGTCCGTTGCAATCCAGTCCACCCTCATAGCAGATGCCTATCGAGTGGGCGTTGTGCCCTTTGGCATGTGCCCCTATCTGTTCCAGGGGGCGGGTGGGGACGACGGTGCCATCCTTGCGGATGTAGTAGTGATAACCGATGCCATGGAAGCCACGGCGGCGATGTTCTGATTCCAGGTTCTCTGTGGCAAGGGCATGATCCGCCCTGGTGGCGCTACAATGCACCACAATTAAGTTGATACTTCTCATGTGTTTCTGATTGAATAGTTTAGTTGATAAAAATAAGTAACTTACCGGTAAAAAAAAGAAATAGTTTAGTTAGTCTGTAATGGTTTAGTTTCGTGTACGTGTTTGCGTTGTATCTTTAACCCAGCGGATCATCCTCTATGCCCCCGTCACCGCCGGAACCACCATTACCGGAGCCACCGCCGGAACCGCCTGCCTGACTTGTTCTGTAGGGAATACATTTCACTCCGGTCACCATCGAACGGGTAGCTACGGTACGGTCCGGATTCTTGGTGTAGCAAGGCAGGAAGCGCACGGTCATGGTGGCCTGTGCCGCCGATACCTTGTCGGCGCTTTCCACACCTTTGCCGTTCGACTTCATGGTCATGCGAAATGTGCCGAAGCCGTCCAGGGTTACACTTTCAGAGGATTGCAGGTGAGTGGTCAATACCCTCACCAGGTTGTCGATAACATTTTTCATGTCGCCTTTGGAGAGGGAAGAGTATTCTGCAATCTCCTGGGCAATCTGGTCTGTTGACACGTTGCCTTTCAGCACGACGCGCGGATAGAATAGTTTTTTGCCGTCCTTATTTGCCAATATGGATTGGGCTGTTTTGTAAAGTACTGCCATAATTTAGTAAAGTTTTAAATGTGTTGATGAATAATTTATTGTTTGTGTCTTAAGCTTAACCACATTGCAAAGATAAGCCTTATTATGTGAACTAAAAAATAAAAAAGGCCGTTTTTCTTCATGAATTTCAGCCTGTGCTATTCACGTTTCGTGGCTTCCTTTTGCTTGATACATAAACTCAATAGATATCTTCCGGGCTGCCGTATTTTGCCGTGACTTTCCCGCAGATCGAAGAATCCCTTCCATATGGGATGCCCGATAATGCCGAAGTTACTCTTCAGGACAATGACATATTGCTCTTGCGGAGGAATATGAAACTGTCGGAGATTGAAAATAAGACCGTCCGGATTGCGATCCAGGCCGTCAGCCGGCGGTTGCAGGCGAGTCACGTCTTCATCGGTCCATTCCCTCCGGTGAGGCTTGTCGTTACCGGATGTAGTTTGTGTGTGAACGCCGGGAGCTCCCCCGGAAGAAATTAATTCCTCCTCCTCTTCCTCCGCGGACATTTCGTCCGCGTTCTGAGTTCCCCCGGCGGGGGAACTATTGAGGAGGGGTTTTTCTATTCTATGCTGTGCTATGCTATTCTGTGCTATGCTATGTGTACCGGATGTTACATTTTCGGGCTTAATTGTTACACTTTCGCCCTTGGATGTTACATTTTCAACTTCAGACTCCGTGTTCTGTTCTGTGAATGAATCGGGAGCGTCGTCAATAAGATTATACCGCTTTTCTATTGCGGAGGATTTCCGGCGTTTGGTACTGAAAAGGTATTGCCTTTGTATCTCGCTGCTGGTGAGTATGCCGAACTCGTTGAAGAGCCCGGGATGGAAGATGCCGTATTCGGCAGCAAGGGTAAGGATGCGTTTTACGTCACCGGCTGTTTGGTTGTAGAGGCTTGTGGAGATGTCTTCGTAGAAGAGTTCGTCTGCACGGACGTAGTAACCCTCTCCGCCGTAGATGCAGGAGAGGGCGCCAAATAATGTGGCAAGTGAGCCTTCGCCTTCGCGCTTCATGATGCGGCGTACCAGGCGGTTTTGCATGAAGTCTATATCGATGGGGAAATAATCGAGTCCCCGTTTTTTTATTCTACACATGTGTTTGGGTGTTTAGTTTTTAGTGAAAAATGAATTAATCTATAGCTATTTCTCTAAGACTCCTCCGTTTTCGGGCTATACTTTCTCTTACCACTTGGCGGGCGTGGAGAATGAGGGTCATACGGAGACTGTAGTCGTTGGTTTCGGTTATCACGGGGTAGCTGCGTGTATCATTTACTATCTGTGTATGATGGTAGCGCTTCCTGCAGGTTGCCTTGCGGCATTCTTTGCAGTAATTATCCGGATTCTGTGTACGTTTGTTGATGTAGAAGGCTTCAAGTGGGAGTTTCTTCAGGCAGCATCCGCAGGTGCGGAGAGATTTTTTGTTTTTCTGTTCCATAAATGAGTATGATTTAAATGATTTGATTTAGTTTCTTGGATCTATATATCTGTCGTGCTGGATCTATATACCTGATGTGTTGCATCTCTATGTCCTGTGTGTTGGATCTATATATCCTGTACATTGGATCTATATGCCTGATATGGAGGCTCTCTACTTTCTGGTTTAAAAGATTGGCTTTTCATAATTTGATTGCATTTATTTGCATTTTAAAAACAAAAGGATTGTTTTCTCTCTTGCAAATATATTAGATTTTAATATAGCAAACAAATAGTTTTAGATATTAATTTTATGAAAATACGTAAGTGCATGTCAATGAGGAATCAATGTAATCTGATTTGTTTACATCGATAAATTTAGAAGGGAAAAAGGAATGTTTTGTGTGGTGCAGGGAAGATTATACCTCGCTTGGGCGCAATCCGAATGATCTGCAACTCATCTTCTCGACTTTTACTTCCCACACTTTTACGTTGCGCACGGCAGGTTCGCTGTATTTGAATTCATCGCTCGTATATTGTTGCATGATGATGTCGAGTATACGTCGCTTTTCGTCCATATCTTCGATGAAACGGACGTTTCCGTGGCACATCACGCTACGCGACTTCATGCTGTAGCTACATGCCACCTGGCGGTGCATGTATACCAGCTCGTGTCCTTCGCAGAAGGTGATGCAAACGCGCGGGTGGCGTTCTGCCATTGCTACTTTGCCGCCTTCGGGACCGGAATGCAGATAGATGATGCCGTCCCGGTAAGCAAAGTTCATGGGGACTACGTAGGGATTACCTTCCGGATCGGTGATACCTACCGTACAGTAAGGGCATTTGCGGATGATTGCTTCAATCTCCGCTGTGTCGGTGATTGCGATTGTCTTCATAGGGCTGAATAGGAGTTTTATTCGGCGCAAAGGTAATCATTTTATTCACAAACGCCAGCCGGCGGTTGAAGAAGCGTGCGAAAAGCCCGACAATCAATGCGGCGATGATCGTGCCTTCGCGTACTCCCTCTATGGTTCCGGCTAATAGCAGGGAAGCTGCACAAGCCAGAAGTGCCAGTGTGGTGTCGAAGCCGATTTTGGTAATTCCGAATTCTTTTCCGGTGCGCAGGGTGATGGCTTTTACAAAGGCTTCACCGGACAGCATCACTACATTGGCTATCACTTCCATACTCACTCCCAGTCCGAGTATGGCGCAGCCGGTCACCAGTGATAGAATCTGTGAAGCGTATCCCGCAGGGGTGAAACCCGACAGCAGTGCCATCGAACAGTCTATGAAGAAACTGAAAAGTATCGCTACGGGGATTTGCAGAAATTGTTCTTTCCTGAAATCCTTTTTCAGCAGTGCTATTTGTCCGGCTATCAGCACGGCATTCAGCAACAGCGTGAATTGCCCCAGTGTAATGGGGAATTTCAGACTGAGCGTATAGGGAAGGCTCGATATAGGTGAGGAACCCAGATTTGCTTTAATAATCAAACTAATACCGAATGCATTTACAAATAAACCCGCGATGAAAAACAGATAACGGGCTGTTAATTCTCTTTTTGCCATTTTATTATACAATTTTGAGGGACGAGTTGATAAGGGAACCAGTTGACGAGGGGACAAGGGGACAAGGAGACAAGGTTCCATGCGGCATAGAAGCATTGCGCAGCCCCTCGTCCCCTTGTCAACTGGTTCCCTCGTCAACTGGTTTCCTTCAATTCTCGCTGCAAAGTTACGGCAACTATCTACCGTTTCACGGTTCAAAAATCGAAGCAGGTTGTTCAAAATGTGGGATTTTCTTGTGCCAGAGCTTTTCAGATACTATCTTTGTACTTCAAAAACGGAACTTTATGAGTGAAGAATACCTGTTCCATACCCGTCGCCAGACGGATCTTCTTTCCTATCCCTGCAGGGCGGAGAAGGGAGAATTTCTGTTTTGTCTGCAGGGAGAGGTGCAGATTTACATTAACCAGCAGAAGTATGCACTGTCTGCCGGAAGTGTGATACTGGTATTTCCCGGACAGATTACGCTTTATAAAGATGCTACAGAAGATTTGGAACTGACGGTCTTTGCCTTTTCCAGTCAGTTCAGGCATGAGATTTTCTATTCGTTGCCTTCGGATAAAGTGTCTTTTATGCGCGAGCATAATTACAGTTCATTCCAGGGTGAGGAATGGGACGGAGTGCGAAATCACTATCTGGAACTGTTACGTCGGAAGTCTGCGGACGATGGGAATGTGTATCAGCGCGAACTGATTGTTTATTGTTGCCGGATGCTGTTTTATGAGATTTGCAATCAGTCCGAAAGGCTTTACCGGGAAACGAAACCGAATCATCTGCGCTGGCGGTTGAAGGACCGGTTTATTGCGTTGGTGATAGAATCTTTCAGGGAACAGCGGTCGGTAGATTATTATGCGGATAAGCTTTGCGTCACGGGCAGGCATCTGAGTAAGACGATACAACAGACAGTGGGATGCACAGCGAAGGAATGGATAGACGATTACGTAATACTTGAACTGAAAGTGACGCTTCACTCTACGGCGCTTTCCATACAGGAGATAGCGAATCAGTTTAATTTTCCGGATCAATCATATTTAGGAAGATACTTCAAGCACCATACGGGGATGTCGCCAACGGCTTACAGGGAGAAAAGGGAAGACTTTCCGTCCGCAGATGAATAAAAAAGAAGGTGTGCTTCACGATAACGAAGCACACCTTTCTGTTATTTATATGAACCTGATAACATTACCAGCCCTCATTCTGCTCTATCACCGCACCTGTATTCGTATCGATTACTGTCTGTGGTATCGGGAACAGATTCCATTTCGTAACCTTGGCCTTGTCCGACTTGAAGTACCCACCCCAGAAAGGCTGGTCTGCTATGTACATGGCATGACTGTTGAGGCTCTCGATGCCGTCATTGCCCATGCGGAGCAGAGTTACCCATCTTCTTTCTTCACCGAATAACTCACGTACCCGTTCATCGAGGATGTATTGCAGCGTCATATCGTCTGCCGTAGCCAGTTTTGTACATTGTGCACGGTTTCTCAGCTTGTTGATGTCGGTGGCAGCAGCACCTTTGTCGCCTGCACGCAGGTTGGCTTCGGCACGGAGCAACAAGGTTTCTGCCGAACGGTGTGCATACTGGTCGCAAAACATGTTAGAACGGTTACCGCCATCGGCCAGGTCGTCATATCCCCAGTCGTCTATCGGAGCAAGTTTAGTCCAGACGGGGAAGAGCTCTGTGATCTTTTGGGTATTGTAATCCAGCATTTCGTAAGGAACCGGTTTGCCATACATGCTATGCTTCGTATCCATGCACACAAACTGGCGGCGGATGTTGCAGGGCGCATTGCGTATATCATCTTCGTAATCGCCTTCCCAAACATCACTGATCACATAAGTGGTAGGAGCCATATTAGCCACACCGCGTCCGCCTACGTAGGCCGATACGTTTCCGCCCGGATATATGCTTTCGTCGATATTGCCTGCCCATGGCCCAGCTGCTGCTCCGGCTTCGGCATATTCAGCTTTCCATACCACATCGCGGAGAACGGGAGACATTTCACGCGGATAACCTACGAAGTTGTTTCCGCCATATTCATGATAAACTGTATAATCGTTCTGCAAGGTCCACAATGCTTCCGTATTTCCTTCGGCGTAGTCATAGTTGCCTTCCTGGAAGAGGTCGAAAAACACATTGCCGTCTTCATAGTAAGCAGCCACACCATTCTTTGTTGTTCCCCCTCCCGGGATGCTGCGTGTACCGAAGCGCTCCGTCATCAACGGATGCAATGCCATCACCTTGTCGGCATATTCGATGGATTTCCGTAGGCATTCGGCGTCATTGCTCTTGATGGTGGCCAGTGCCAGATAGGCTTCGGCCAGGAAATGGTAAGCGACTCCCTTTGACACGCGCCCGGCTTCCGATGGATAATCGGGCAGTGCTGCAGCGGCAGCTTCCAGGTCGGTAATAGCGAAGTTATACGTCTCTTCGCGGCTGGAACGTACAAAGTCCAGTTTCAATGTCTGATAGAATTGATCTACCAGGGGCACTCCGCCAAACAATTCACCCATTGTCAGGTAACCGTAGCCACGGAAAAACATGATTTCACCGTAGGCCTCATTGCGCTGTGCCTCGCTTTCCCAGGGCAGACCTTCCTTATTATAACCTTCCAGTGACTGGTTGGCATAGTTCACCATCTGGAACATGGCGTCATAAATCTTGTTGGAATTGCTGTTGGTACTCGACCAGTTGGCAAAGTTACAGTAACCATTGCCCGTGCTGCGGAAGTAAGGAGTATCCAGTACATCGGTGCCCAGTCCTTTCAGAAAATAATCTTGTTGATACCAGTAGCGGATGTGGATGTACAAGTTAGTGATACAAGCCTTCACCTGGTCAATCGTTTCGTACGAGTTGTCGGTGGTGTAGATTGTTTTCGGTTTTTCCGTCAGGAATCCCTCATCGTCACAAGACGTCGTCATGCCAAGCATGGAAGCCGCGGCAGCTATGAATATGTATTTTTTTGTTTTCATCTTTAGTGTTTTTAATAGAGTTAGAATGTTAAATTCAGACCAAACGAAACGGTACGCGACAACGGGTATCCGTAAGTGTAACCGCTACCCAGTGTTTGTTGAACTTCAGGGTCGCCACCTTCCCATCCGGAGATGGTGAAAAGGTTCTTGCAAGCCATGTAAACCTTCAGATTCCCGATACCTGCTTTCTGTACCCAAGGCTGGCGGAAAGTATAGGACAGACTGAGGTCTTGCAGACGCACGAAGCCATATCCTTGTAGCGGGGTGTAGCGTCCGTCGGTGTAGTTGATACGCGGATATTTGTTACTCTTGTTTTCGGGAGTCCACCAGCCGTGGTTGAAGTTATTGTCGCCCTGTACGTCGGAAGAAGTACGGAAAGCGTAGTAGTTTACAGCTTGTCCGTAGCCGTTTCCACCGAAGATACCGGTGAACAACATATAAAGTTCGAAATCCTTGTAGCGGAATGTATTGCCGAAGCTCATGCGGAAGTTTTCTTTCTTGTATCCCAGGATGGTACGGTCGTCGGCTGTAATTTTACCGTCTTCGCTACCGTCCAGGTTGGCAAACTTCACGTCACCCGGTGCTGCACCGTTGGCTGCGATGTATTCGGTATCGTCTTCCTGTACGATGCCGATATTTTTGTAGCCATAGATGGCACCCAGCGATTTGCCCAGGAAGAGGGAGTTCGTAATATCGTCCTGTCCGTCACCGTAGAGTTCCTTCAGCTTGTTGCGGTTCATATAGAAAGTCAGTGTTGAACCCCAGTTGAAGTCCTTTGTCTGGATGTTGGTGGTATTCAGGTTGACTTCGATACCCCAGTTGTCTACGCGTCCCATGGTAGCTTTCATACTGGTCAGACCGTTGATCATTACCGGAATGTTACGGTTAAATATCTGATTGGTAGTCTTGGAGAAGTATCCATCGAATTCCAGGCGGATACGGTTGTCGAGTACACCCAGGTCGAAGCCATAGTTGAATGATTCGGTTTCTTCCCATCCCAGGTCGGTGTTACCCATAGAGGTGATGCGTTGTCCCCAGCTCACTAATGAAGTGTTACCGAACGGATAGCTGTAACCGCCCGATTGCCCCAGGGTAATTTTTGAAAGGGTTTCGTAAGGAGAAAGGCTTTGGTTGCCGTTCTTACCCCAGGATGCTTTCAGTTTCAGGTAGCTGATGGCTTTGATGTTCTTCATGAATTCCTCGTTGGAGGCAGTCCATGCCACACCTACTGCGGGGAATGTACCCCATTTGTTGTTGGCACCGAATACGCTGGAACCATCACGGCGTACGGATACGCTCAGGTGGTACGTGTCGTTGTAGTTATAGTTGGCACGGCCCAGATAACCCACGTTGGTGTGGCGTGTATAGCTCAGACCGTTGATCTTCTGTGTGGTTGCCAGGTTCAGTCCATCGTAACTGAGGTTGGTGTTACCCAGTGCGGCAAAGTCGGAACCGTCGAAGCGGCGGTAGCTGTATTCGTAAGAGTCACGCGTATATACGTAAGTCAGGTCTACATAGTGCTTGCCGAACTGGCGTTGCCAGTTGATAATATTATCTAATACCCATGATGTATTCTTTGTACGTGCACTGTAGCCATTGGCTGAAGCCAGATAGTCGGATACCGCAGATTCGGAATAGCGGTCATCGCCCGTACCTTCTTTCACATAATATCCTTCGTGCGTGAAGTAGTCTCGTTCGATGTTTTCGATGGAGTAACTACCATTGAGGCGATAGGTTAATCCTTCTATCCAGGGGCACTTCACCAGTGCGTGTCCCTTCATGGAAACGGTGGAGTAGGTATCGTGGTCATCAATGGTACCGCTTTCCACATTCCACAACGGGTTGATGCGATAGATACCTTCGTTCACCGGGAATTTTTCCACTCCACCACCGTCGGCACGTTCGGCACGGCCGTAAGGGCTCAGGCGGATGGCCTGATACAAATCGTATACGCTGGGACCGGAATAGTCGTTGTAGGCATAGTTCACTTGTCCGCCCACTTGCAACCAGTTGGTGATGTCCGTTTGGATACGTGCGGTCAATACGGTGCGGTCATAGTCGTCACCTTTTACCACGCCTTCCTGGTCGGTATAAGTACCGGAGAGGTAGTAATTCATCTTTTCCGTGGCTCCCGAAACGGATGCTGAATAGTTTTGCATGATTCCGGTACGCGTGGAGTAGTCAAACCAGTCGATGGTATTTCCATTTTTGTAGTTCTCGTATTCGTACTCGCGCATCCATGTAGGATCGGCATCCTCTGCCAGACCACTCAACAGGTTTACTTTCTTTACATAGTCCTGAGGACTTAACAAGTCCGGTTTTGCTGCTGCTGTAGAGAAAGCCCAGGAAGTGTTGACGTTGATGACGGGCTTACCCAACTTTCCTTTCTTGGTAGTGATCATAATTACACCATTAGCCGCTTGCGAACCGTAGGCGGCAAGTGAAGTAGCATCTTTCAGGATACTCATGCTTTCGATGGTCGTCGGATCGATGTCGCGGAAGCTTCCCATATAGATCACACCGTCCATTACGATCAGCGGAGTAGAACCACCATTTACCGATTTCTGGCCACGAACCTGCAATGAAGGTGCCTGTCCGGCTCCTTGTTGCTGCGACACCGTGATACCGGTAGCCGTACCACGCAGAATGTCCATAGCATTGGAAGTAGGCATCAGTGCCAACGGAGTTTCCGAGGCTTTTACGGTAGAAACCGAACCTGTAAAGTTCTTGCGCTTGGTAGTACCATAACCTACCACTACTACTTCATCCAGCATTTCGGCGTCTTCTTTCATCTGTATATCCATTACCTTTCCGGCAACAACAGCTAATTCCTGTGTCTGATAACCGATGTACGAAATAACTAATGTTGCGTTGGGAGTGACACTTAGGGTGAATTTACCATCCAAATCAGTGATTGTGCCGTTCGATGTGCCTTTTTCCAATACGCTGGCACCGATAATGGCTTCTCCTGTTGCATCCTTGATAATACCTGTGACGGTTTGTTTCTGTTGCTGAACTGCATGTACGGAAGTTACACTGTCTTCAGCCATTACTGCGAGGGGCTGAGCTGCGATGAAACCAGTGCAAAGCAATAAGGCTGTGAGGGCCTTCCGGTTTCTTTTGAACGAGTTTTCTTTCATCGTTTTTCTTTTTTTATTAGACTAAATAAGGTGATTGAATTAGTAATCCGGATAAATCGGCTCCCTCAATGAGAGGCCGGTTACCTAAAAAACTTGGAGAATTTCTTCTTTTCATTAATATTAGATTTTTTAGTTTTTATACTTTTGTCATTGCAAAATTAGATGCTAAATGGAAAGCCATGGATAGAAAAATAGGCAAGTAGAATACAAAAATCGTTCAAGACGAATTATTGGTTGGTTTATGTTGAATTTTTAGTGCATCTTTGGGACTACTTCGTAAGGAACTATATACAGGTTCCAGGTTATTACTTTTAAAATAAAACAGATTCAAATGAAGAACACTCTGCTATTTCTGGGGCTGGTTATTCTTTTGGTTGCAAAATCAGAAGCACAACCCTATACGATTAAAAGACTGGGGGTAGAAGACGGGCTATCCAGCAATTACGTGGTGGGGATTACCCAGGATAAACAAGGATGCATGTGGTTTGCCACCGAGGGCGGGCTGAATAAATTCGATGGCAGACAGTTTACGGTTTATAAAAAATATACCTCGAAGCTGAGTGCCAATGAACTGAACTGTGTGTGTGCCGATCCGCGCGACAATAAAGTGTGGATAGCTACCCAACGTGAAGGCTTGTGCGTGTTCGATTGTGATGCGGATACGTTCACCGTATACAGGGCGGGGGATGGCACTATTGCAACCAATGATATTACCAATATCATCCCTTCCTTCGATAAAAAAGGGTTGTGGATTACCACTTATCATGTAGGTATCCATTATTATGATATCGAAACCGGGAAATTCACTCATTACTATGAACACAATGTGAAAGGACTGGGTGGATTGAAAAACTATATAGCCTGTGATGACGGTCGGGGAAATCTGTATGTCGGGCATGATGGCAAGGGGATGAGTGTCATTTCATTAAAAGATCATACAATAAAAAGGTATCAGCACGTTTCCGATGATCCGGATAGCCTTTCGGGAGGACTTGTTGTAGCCTTGTGTGTAGATGAACAAAGAAATATATGGGTAGGTACAAACAAAGGACTCTCCATCTTTAATCCTGCAACCGAGAAGTTCACCACCTTCAGGCATATTCCGGGCGATGAGAACTCGTTGCTTTCCAATCAGGTGCTGGATATAAAACAGATGAGGGACGGGCGGTTGTGGATCTGTACCAATATGGGTGGTGTCAGTATACTCGATATGCAACAGAATGCATTTACTTCACCAACCCATATACATTTTCAGAATATACCTGCTACCAATGATGTGCACGGCCTGTCAGGGCCTAATGCCAAATGTGCTTTTCAAGATAGCTTCGGGAACATCTGGCTGGGAAATTACCGGGGAGGAGTCGATTTTATAAGTTATGCACAGCCCATTTTTAATATGTTGCCCTACACGGTGGAAAGAGACGGTAAGCAGAGTAGTAAGCAAGTTTGGGGATTGTTTGCAAAAGATGATAAAGTGTTGGTTGGTGGCGAAGGTGAGTTTGCTGTTTTTCAGAAGAATAAGCTGATAGATACTTTCTTATTGCGTTCTTATCAGACTCAATCCAATACTCATATTAATGTTGTGTACAAAGATTCTCAGGACCGGTTGTGGATGGGGACTTATCTGAACGGTATTCTTATGTATGATCCGCAAAACAGGAAAATGACCCGTATCGGTAAAACGTCTCACGAGGAAACCCTGAATGTTCATTGTTTCTATGAAGATAAAAACGGGAGTATCTGGGTTGGGACGGAGAGCGGACTTTATATCTATGAAAACGGAAAGCTGGAAGTGGCAGGTTTCATTCAAAGTCAGCTGCCGGATACAAAGATACATGGTATCTTGCGGGATAAAGAAGAAAAACTGTGGATAGGAACATTCGGCAAAGGTATTTCGGTATTCGATCCGAACAATAAGCTTATATATAATTTCGTGGTTGAAAATGGTTTCTGTTCGAATGCCGTCAACCATATGATGCAGGATTCACGACAAAGGATATTAGTTGCTACGCGTGAGGGAGTGGTACTTTTCCATGATACGGCCAACCCGGAGGAGTATGAAATCTTTAAAGAACAGAATGGCCTGGAAAACAGTCAGGTGCGTGCTATTACTGAGGATAAGCTTCATCAAATATGGATCAGTACGAATGGTGGAGTCTCCCGGCTGGATGAGGTGAAGAAGGTGTTTTATAATTATAGCCATCACGACGGAGTGCCTATGGGTGATTTTATGAATGGGTCTACCTGCATGACTTCTGACGGCACCATGTATTTTGGTTCACAGAATGGTGCGTGTTATTTTAATCCCAAGGATATTCCTACTAATCGTGAGGTATCTTCTATTGTCATTACCCGTTTTTGTACGTATCACCGTATGAAAGAGAGTCATGACGAGGAATTGCCGATGCCTATTGCCGATGGGGAGATAAATTTGCCGTATAATCAGAATACATTCAAGATATCTTTCAATGTACTGGACTATACCCAAAGCCCGCAAGTGGAATTTACTTATATGCTGGAGGGGTTGGAACAAGCCTGGTATAACACGCAAGGGGAGAATCAGGTAACTTTCCGTAATATTTCTCCCGGTACCTATGTCTTTAAAGTAAAGACACGTATCCGCAACCAGGAATGGGATGGGAAAGAGGCTTCGCTGGTGATTCATATACAGCCACCGTTCTGGCTCACATGGTATGCCAAACTGGTTTACGTATTGCTCTTTGTCCTGGCCCTCTATGGATTACTTAATTTCTATAAGCATAAGATAGACTTGGAGAGCTCATTGAATCTGGAACGCAGAAAAAGTCAGAATGACTTAGAGCTAAACAATGAAAGGCTGCGCTTCTATACCAATATCACGCACGAGTTGCGTACACCGCTGACACTGATTCTGGGACCATTGGAAGATTTGCTGAGTGACGGTACCCTGTCTCCCAAGCATGCCAATAAGATCAGTATCATTCACGATAGTGCTACCCGCCTGCTGAATCTAATTAATCGTATTCTGGAGTTCCGTAAAACAGAGACTCAAAACCGGAAACTGGCAGTGGCAAGGGGAAATCTGGCGCAACTGGTACAGGAAATCGGGTTACGTTATAAAGAACTGAACCCCAACAATAAGGTGACTTACCACATCCATATTGAAACCGAAGATGCCGAACTGTTCTATGATGCGGATATGATCACCATCATATTGGATAATTTATTGAGTAATGCCGTCAAATATACTTCGGAAGGAGAGATTACACTGATCTTGCGTTCGGTAGAGGAAATGCAGATAAAATATACGGAAATCAGTGTGAAAGACACCGGGCATGGCATCGATCCGGAAGCGTTGCCGCATATCTTCGACCGCTATTATCAGGCTAAAAGTAAGTTTCAGGCATCAGGTTCAGGTATTGGTCTGGCACTGGTGAAAGGGCTTACCGATTTGCACGAAGGTACGCTGAAAGTGGAGAGTACACCGGAAGTGGGAACCACTTTTACTTTGCGCCTGCTGACGGAAAATACTTATCCCAATGCCATTCATGTGGAGAGCAAGGTGAAAAAACTGCCCATTCCAACGGAGGATATGGGCGGAATGGATCCTGCTTTGGACGGATGTCCCATTGTGCTCGTGGTGGAGGATAACTCTGATATTCGTGAATATATAAAAAGTTCGTTTGCTGATATTTATGAAGTGATTACTGCCAAAGACGGACAAGAAGGTTGGGAATTGGCACAAGCGCGGATTCCGAATGTTATAGTATCGGACATCATGATGCCGATTATGGATGGAGTGGAGCTTTGTAAGAAAGTAAAAGAGGATATGCGTACCAGTCATATTCCGGTTATCCTGCTGACGGCCAAGGATTCTTTGCATGACAAGGAGGAAGGATATGCCTCGGGTGCGGATGCTTATCTGACGAAACCATTCAGTGCAAGACTGCTACATAGCTGCATTAATAACTTGCTGGAAACACGCAAGAAGATTGCTTCGCAATTATTGCTGGCCGATGTGAAACCTGCTCAGGAACAAGCTGTAAGTTCATTGAACAGACTGGATAATGAGTTTATGCAGAAAATTACGCAGATCATCGAGGAAAACATAGAGATGGAGAAGATGGATGTGGCTTTCATTGCAGACAAAATGTGTATGAGTCATTCTACCCTATATCGAAAAATTAAAGGTTTGGCAGATATGTCGGCCAATGAGTTTATTCGTAAGGTAAAGATGCGTAAAAGTGTGGAGATGTTGATATCCGGTGAATATACAATTTCAGAGATTTCCTATATGACGGGATTTAGTAGCGTGGCTTATTTCCGGCAATGTTTCAAGAATGAGTATGGGGTTTCACCTTCCGGATATGTAAAGCAAAAACAATAATAATGTATGAAGGCGCGGATTCCGCGCCTTCATACATTATTTAGTCTACCAAAGCAAAGTCCAGTTGCTTCTTCTCCAGGTTGGCACGTGCTACCTTGATAGTAATTGCATCGCCCAAGCTGTATGTGCGGTGTTTACGGCGTCCGCGCAGGCAGTAGTTCTTTTCATCAAACTCGTAATAGTCATCATCGAGGTCGCGGATAGGTATCATACCTTCACACTTGTTTTCGTTCAGCTCTACGTACAAGCCCCACTCCGTTACGCCGGAGATTACACCGTCGAATATCTGTCCCAGGCGTTCCGTCATAAACTCTACCTGTTTGTACTTCACAGAAGCCCGTTCGGCATTGGCGGCTATTTGCTCCATGTTGCTGGAATGGTCGCAGAGATCTTCGTACTTAGTTTCGGAAACACTGCGTCCGCCATCCAGATATTTGGTGAGCAGGCGGTGTACCATCATATCCGGGAACCGACGGATGGGGGAGGTGAAATGCGTATAGTAATCGAATGCCAATCCGTAGTGTCCGATGTTATGCGTGGAATAACGCGCTTTCTGCATGGCACGGATGGATACGGTTTCGATAAGGTTCTCTTCTTTCTTCCCTTGAATATCATCCAGTAAGTGGTTGATGGACTTGGATACATCCGTCTTCGTACCGCTGGTACGCAGTTTGTAACCGAATCGGGCAATGAATTGCGCCAGGTTATCCAGCTTTTCCGGGTCCGGAAGATCGTGGATACGATAAGGGAATACCTTTGCTTTCTTGTTTTTGGGTACGCGACCGATCTTCTCGGCTACGGTACGGTTGGCAAGCAGCATGAACTCTTCTACCAGCTTATTGGCATCCTGGGATACTTTGAAGTAAACGCTGATGGGTTTGCCTTTTGCGTCTATCTCGAATTTCACTTCGTAGCGGTCGAAGTTGATGGCTCCGGATACGAAACGTTTTTGGCGTAATGCCTTGGCGATGGTATCCAGCATCAGGATTTCTTCCTTGAAGTCACCTTCTTTAGTTTCAATCACCTGTTGTGCTTCCTCGTAAGTGAAACGGCGGTCGGACTTGATTACCGTATGTACTACGCGTGAATCCTTCACATCTCCTTTCTCATTGATCTCGAAGATGACCGAATATGCCAGTTTCTCTTCATCGGGACGCAGAGAACAGATGAAGTTACAGAGGCGTTCGGGAAGCATCGGGATGGTACGGTCTACCAGATAAACAGATGTGGCACGCTTTTCAGCTTCCTTATCGATGATGCTGCCCTCGGTGACGTAGTGGGTGACATCGGCAATGTGAACACCTACTTCCCACAGGCCATCCTTTATTTTACGGATAGAGAGAGCATCGTCGAAGTCCTTGGCATCTTTCGGGTCGATGGTGAAAGTGGTCACATTCCGGAAGTCCTCGCGCTTGGCAATCTCTTCGGCAGAAATCTCGGCAGGGATTCTGTCCGCAGCTTTTTCTACGGAAGAAGGGTAAACGTAAGGTAAACCGAATTCGGCGAGGATAGCGTGCATCTCGGTGGTATTGTCGCCTGCTTTACCCAGGATGTCGATGACTTGCCCGATGGGGTTTTTGGCTTTGTCGGGCCACTCCACCACTTTCACGATGGCCTTATCACCTGTCTTTCCGCCTTTCAGCTTCTCTTTCGGGATAAAGATATCGTTGGCAAGCGTACGGTTTTCCGTTACGAGGAAAGCATATGAACTGCCTACTTCCAATGTACCTACAAAGGTATCGTTGGCACGTTCCAGTATTTCGATGACTTCCCCTTCGGCTTCACGTCCACGGCGCTTGGCATAGAAGGAGATGCGTACTTTGTCATTGTTCATAGCGTGTGCCGAGTTACGTTCGGCAACGAATATCGGATCGCCACCACCTTCAGGAATGAAAGAGTTCTTTCCGTTGCTTTTGCGTTGGAAGGTACCCACCATTTCTACACCGTGGTTGTTCAGCTTATACTTGCTTTTATCCACTTCGGTGATGTAGTCGTCCAGCAACAGGTCACTCAGGATGTCCCTGCACAACATCTTTAGGGGATGCGTGGTGAGGTGAAGTTGTTCAAATATGTATTTTAGAGACAGTACTTCGTCGGGTTTTGAATGGAAAAAATCCATTAGCGCGGCGATGAGTTCTTTTTTCTTCATCCGTTTGCCGGCTTTCTTTTCTTTGTTCTTGGTCATATATTTAAAAGTTTTTAGTTACGAGCTACAGGTTACAAGTATAAAAACTGCTACATAAGCATCGAGCCGTATGGCATTTGTAGCTTGTAGCTTGCAACTTGTAGTTAACTCACGACTACAAAGTAAACAAATAATTGCTATCAGTCGTTCAATCTACCCCCAAAATATTCTTTGTTGGTAGAAAATAACCGGTAAATTGCAGAAGCAAACCGATTTATGTACTATATTTGCAACGATTTATAAAAACGGCTGGATGATGGAACAAGCGTTGGATAAGCAAAACACCGAACGGGAAAAAGGTATTTACCGAGTGACCGTGGTGGGTAGCATTGTAAACTTCCTCTTGCTTGTGTTCAAGTTCTTTGCAGCTTTTTTCGGTCATAGTGCTGCTATGCTGGCAGATGCGGTTCATTCATTGTCGGACTTTGTCACCGACATTATAGTGATTGTGTTTGTACGCATATCTGCCAAGCCCGAGGATGAAAGCCACGATTACGGGCACGGAAAGTACGAGACATTGGCTACGGCTATTATCGGTATTCTGTTGCTGTTTGTGGGATTTGGCATTCTCTGGAGCGGTGCATCGTCCATTTATCGTTTCTTGCAGGGAGATTCTTTGCAGGAGCCGGGTATCCTGGCGCTGGCAGCAGCGTTGATATCCATTGTTTCAAAGGAAGTTCTTTATCGCTATACAGTATTCAAGGGGAAGAAATTGAACTCACAGGCGGTGATTGCCAATGCGTGGCATCACCGGAGTGATGCACTTTCTTCCATCGGTACAGCTATCGGTATTGGTGGCGCTATTTTGCTGGGCCCCCATTGGCGGGTACTCGACCCGATAGCGGCAGTAGTAGTGAGTTTTTTCATTATGAAAGTCTCCATTCGGTTGCTTATACCTTGTGTGGATGAGTTGTTGGAGAAATCATTGCCTGCTGAGGTAGAGGATAAAATACAGGAGACTATTTTGTCGTTTCCCGGTGTCAGTTCACCGCATCATTTGCGCACACGCCGCATTGGGAGCTATTGTGCCATCGAAGTACATGTGCGTATGGATGGTAAGATTCCTTTGGAAGAGGCACACCGGACAGCGACGGAAATAGAGAACAAGCTGAAAGAGATGTTCGGTAGGGGTACACATGTGGGTATTCATGTCGAACCGTTGAAATAGTGACAAGCGGTTAGTGATAAGTGATTAGCAGGTTTCCTGTGCTAATCACTTATCACTAAACACTAATCACTACATGCATTTGTTTAACGTAAAGAGTAACGGGTGGAAAGTATATTAATAACAGGAGCCAGTGGATTTATCGGAAGTTTCATCGTGGAAGAAGCGTTGAAGCGGAAGTTCGGTGTGTGGGCGGGTATCCGTTCGAGCAGTAGCCGGGAGTATTTGCGCAATCGCAAGATACATATTCTTGAACTGGACTTTGCACATCCCAATGAACTGCGTGCCCAACTTTCCGGACACAAAGGAACTTATAATAAGTTTGATTATATCATCCATTGTGCCGGGGTAACCAAGTGTACCGATAAACGGGAATTCGACCGGGTGAATTATTTGCAGACGAAATATTTCGTCGATACTCTTCGCGAGCTGAACATGATACCGAAACAGTTTATTTATATCAGTACGCTGAGCGTGTTCGGTCCTGTTCAAGAGAAAACTTACCAACCGATTACAGAGGAAGATTCGCCCCTGCCCAACACCGCTTACGGATTGAGCAAACTCAAAGCCGAGCTTTATCTGCAAAGCATTCCCGGATTCCCCTATGTTATTTATCGTCCCACGGGAGTATATGGCCCGCGTGAAAAAGATTATTACCTGATGGCTAAGTCCATCAAGCAACATACGGATTTTGCGGTCGGTTTCCGCCGTCAGGATCTGACATTTATTTATGTGAAAGATATTGTGCAGGCTGTGTTCCTTGGCATTGAGAAGCAGGCATGTCGTCGTGCTTATTTTCTGGCAGACGGTCAGGTGTATCGTAGCCGTGCTTTTTCCGACTTGATCCGGAAAGAATTGGGTAATCCGTTTGTAATTCGGGTGATATGTCCGTTAATTGTGTTGAAAGTTGTATCTTTGCTCGCTGAATCCTGGGCAAAGTGGAACAAGATACCAAGTACGCTCAATTCTGATAAGTATAACATAATGAAACAACGCAATTGGCAATGTGACATCACCCCGGCTGTAAGAGAGTTGGGATTTGCACCCCAGTATAATCTGGAACAAGGTGTAAAGGAAACCATTGCCTGGTATAAGAACGAGGGATGGCTTTAGATTTATTTAAAAAGGTAGAAACCCGGAAAGGGTTGTTTGCAGTCGAGAAGATAACACTTATATATAATTTGTTGACTTCTATTTTGATCTTGTTTCTTTTCCAGGAAATGGATCATCCTGTACAGATGCTGATTGATCGTGCCATGATTGCCGGCATGACATTCCTGTTGATGTATCTTTACCGGCTGGCACCCTGTAAGTTTTCTGCTTTTGTGCGTATTGCCATCCAGATGTCCCTGCTCTCTTATTGGTACCCCGATACATTTGAGTTTAACCGGATATTCCCGAACCTTGACCATGTTTTTGCTTCGGCCGAACAGTGGCTGTTCAACGGACAACCGGCAGTATGGTTCTGCCTCCGTTTTCCGCAGATGTGGGTGAGTGAGCCGTTTAATATGGGGTATTTCTTCTACTATCCGATGATTCTGATTGTGGTGCTCTGGTACTTTATCTACCGTTTTCAGTACTTCGAAAAGTTATCGTTCGTGCTGGTCACTTCGTTCTTTATCTATTATCTGGTTTATATCTTTGTTCCGGTGGCAGGCCCGCAATTCTATTTTCCGGCTATCGGAGATGATAATGTGGCGCAAGGGGTGTTCCCTTCCATCGGAGATTACTTCAACCATAATCAGGAGTTGCTGCCCGGACCGGGATACGATCATGGGTTCTTCTACAACCTGGTAGAGGGGTCACAGCAAATTGGTGAGCGTCCTACGGCGGCTTTTCCCAGTTCACATGTGGGTATCTCCACGATTTTGATGATTATGGCATGGCGTGGCAGTCGCTGGCTGTTTGCATGTCTGTTTCCATTCTATATACTGCTTTGCTGTGCCACGGTGTATATCCAGGCACATTATCTCATCGACTCGATTGTAGGGTTCATCTCAGCTTTCGGCCTGTATGTGGTGGTGACGTGGATGTTTAAGAGATGGTTCGCACAGCCAATGTTTAAGTAACTGTGTGATAGAATCCCCCTTTGAATATATTTAAGACAGCAACGGACTGATTGTATCGAATATCTGAAACAACTCTTCTTTCGTTTCTGCCCGTAGCATAGCGATGCGTGTATCCCGGAAATTGGGTATTCCCTTAAACAACGGACTTGCTGCCAGATGGCGGCGTACATGCAGAATTCCTCTTCGTTCATCCAACAGATTGACGCTGTCTACTACTTCCTGACGTAATACACTCAATTTCCACTCCGCACTCAGCGGAGGCAATTCCTCGCCTGTTTCCAGATAATGCCTTACTTCCTTGAATATCCACGGACGGCCGAAGCTGGCGCGACCTATCATGATTGCGTCTACTCCGTAAAGCTCAAAACATTCTTTTGCCCTTTGAGGGGTAGTGACATCTCCGTTACCGATAATGGGAATGTGCATCCGTGGGTTCTTTTTCACCTCACCGATAAGTGTCCAGTCCGCTTCACCGGTGTACATTTGTGCACGGGTACGCCCATGAATGGTGAGGGCGGCAATACCGCAATCCTGTAATTGCTCGGCAAGATCTACGATGATTTTATTGTTGGCATCCCAGCCCAAACGGGTTTTTACGGTGACGGGTATCTTTACGGCATCTACTACGGCATGGGTAATTTCCAGCATCTTGGGAATATTCTGCAACATACCTGCACCTGCACCCTTACCTGCTACACGCTTTACGGGACAGCCAAAGTTAATATCAAGAATATCCGGTCGTGCTTCTTCCACAATACGTGCGGCCTCCACCATGGTCTCTGTGTCTTTACCATATATCTGTATGGCTACGGGGCGTTCTTCGTCACTGATATTCAGTTTCTGCTCGGTCTTACTGACGGAACGTATCAGGGCATCTGCCGATACAAATTCAGTGTACACCATATTGGCGCCAAACTTCTTGCACATCAGTCGGAATGCGGGGTCGGTGACGTCCTCCATCGGAGCTAAAAATATGGGGCGTTCGCCCAGATCTATGTGGCCTATCTTCATGGATGAATTGAACTAAATGATTATTTCGCTGCAAAAATACGGAAAAAAGCCTACCTTTGTATCATTCATTTATTTAACTAATATAGAATTATGAGAAAAGGTTTGGTTTTAGTAGTGATGTGTGTAGCCATGCTGTTTGCTGCTGCACCTTCTGTTTCTGCACAGGCTCCAAATGACGAGTACAAGGCTACATTGGAAAAAATGCTTGAATTATCCGGTTCTATGGCATCTGCAAAGGCTATGGTACCACAGATGATAGCTATGTTGAAACAACAGTCGCCTTCGGCTTCAACCGCTTTCTGGGATGGTTTCCAGAAGAAGTGGGAAACTAAATTCGGAAGTAAACTGGCGGAACTTTATGCTCCTGTTTATCAGAAGTATCTCACATTGGATGATTTGAAGAAAATCGTTGCTTTTTATGAAACACCCGTCGGAAAGAAGCTGGGTGCATCTACGCCTGCTATGATGACCGAAGGTATGCAGATCGGACAACAGTTGGGCATGGAGATTGCCACTGAACTCCAGAAAGATCTGGATGCACAGGGAAACAAATGATAATTAGTGATTTTTTTGATTTAAGTATAAATGAACCTTACTATAAAAGATTTTGAAATCATGGCACCCGTCGGCTCGCGCGAATCACTCGCAGCGGCTATCCAGGCAGGTGCCGATTCCATCTATTTCGGCATTGAGAACCTGAATATGCGTGCCCGTTCGGCGAATACTTTCACCGTCGATGATCTGAAGGAAATAGCGCATACGTGCGATGAACACGGGATGAAAAGCTATCTCACCGTCAATACCATTATTTACGACCAAGACCTGGCGCTGATGCGTACCATTGTAGATGCGGCAAAAGCTGCCGGTATCTCTGCAGTGATTGCTGCGGATGTGGCTGTGATGAGTTATGCACGGCAGATAGATCAGGAAGTGCATCTCTCCACACAATTGAATATTTCGAATGTGGAAGCACTGCGTTTTTATGCACAGTTTGCTGACGTAGTGGTGTTGGCACGCGAATTGAATCTGGAACAGGTAGCCGAGATTTACCGTCATATCTGCGAAGAGAATATCTGCGGACCAAACGGAAAACCTATCCGTATCGAGATGTTTTGCCACGGTGCACTTTGCATGGCAGTGTCCGGAAAATGTTATCTTTCACTTCACGAGATGAACCACTCGGCTAACCGTGGTGCCTGTATGCAAGTGTGCCGCCGCTCTTACACCGTACGTGATAAAGAGACGGATGTGGAACTGGAAGTGGACAATCAGTATATCATGTCGCCCAAAGACCTGAAAACCATCCATTTTATGAATAAGATGCTGGATGCAGGCGTGCGGGTATTCAAAATAGAAGGGCGTGCCCGTGGACCGGAGTATGTCCGTACGGTAGTGGAGTGCTATAAAGAGGCAATCCGTTCTTATCTGGACGGTACGTTTACCGATGAAAAGATTGCTGCATGGGATGAACGATTGAAAACAGTATTCAACCGTGGCTTCTGGGACGGTTACTATTTGGGCCAACGCCTTGGCGAATGGACTAAGAACTACGGTTCTGCAGCTACGGAACGGAAAATATATGTAGGCAAGGGCGTCAGGTACTTCTCTAATATCGGTGTGGCAGAGTTTTTGGTAGAAGCTGCGGAGCTGAATGTGGGGGATAAGTTGCTGATTACCGGTCCCACTACAGGTGCAGTGTTTACTATGCTCGATGAGGCCCGTGTTGATCTGAAGCCTGTGCAAACGGTGAAGAAAGGGCAGCATTTCTCGATGAAAGCGGACAAAATACGTCCCAGTGACAAACTTTACAAGTTGGTTTCTACGGAAGAATTAAAGAAATTCAAAGGACTGGATATTGAAAAAACTCGCGGATGATTATGGAAAAATATATCTATGAGTTGGAAATGAAGGTGCGGGATTACGAATGTGACCTGCAAGGTATTGTGAATAATGCGAATTACCAGCATTATCTGGAGCATACGCGCCATGAATTTCTGTTGTCAACAGGTGTAAGTTTCGCCAAGTTGCATGAACAGGGAGTAGACCCGGTAGTGGCACGCATCAATATGGCATTTAAAACTCCACTAAAGAGTGGCGATGAGTTCATTTCCAAACTTTACATGAAAAAGGAAAGTATCAAGTATGTTTTCTATCAGGATATCTTCCGGAAAAGTGATGATAAAATAGCGATTAAAGCGGTGGTTGAAACGGTTTGTGTGGTGAACGGACGTTTGAGCGACAGTGAACTGTTTGATAAAATCTTTGAACCCTATCTTACCGCTAATCACTAAGCACTCTCCCACTAATCACTCACTTACATGAACAACGATGAACGTATTTGCAGTATAGCACTTACACTTTGCCCCGGTATAGGACATATCGGGGCAAAGCGTTTAATAGACGGTATGGGTAGTGCTGCCGAAGTCTTCCGTCAGCGTAAAGAATTGCCCGAGCTCCTTCCCGGTGTAAGTCCCGCTGTGGCTGCTGCACTTGATAACCCCGCAGCTTTTCTACGTGCCGAACATGAGATGGAATTTGTGGAGAAGAATCGCCTGACCTGCCTTACGTTAAAAGACGAATCTTATCCTTCTCGCTTGCGTGAGTGTGAAGATGCTCCGGTAGTTCTATTCTTCAAGGGTAATACTGATTTCAACCGTCTTCGCGTTATTGATATGGTAGGCACCCGCAATGCTACGGAATATGGCAAACAGTTTTGTGCAGACTTTCTTCGTGATTTGTCTGCTTCCTGTCCCGATGTCCTGGTTGTGAGTGGTCTGGCTTATGGCATTGATATTCATTCCCATCGTGCAGCACTGGCTAACCATCTTTCCACAGTGGCGGTTCTGGCTCATGGACTGGACCGTATATATCCTTATGTCCATCGTAAAACAGCTATTGATATGTTAGAGAATGGTGGCCTGCTTACCGAGTTTCTAACAGAGACCAATCCCGACCGCCACAATTTCGTAAGTCGTAATCGTATTGTAGCAGGTATGAGCGATGCTACCATTGTGGTAGAATCAGCCGATAAAGGCGGTTCTCTTATTACGGCGGACCTTGCCGTAGGCTATCACCGTGATTGTTTTGCTGTCCCGGGACGCATTTCTGATGCTTCTTCGAGAGGGTGCAATCTACTGATACGTGATAATAAAGCCGCTCTCATCCAGTCTGCCGAAGATTTTATGCAAGCTATGGGTTGGAAGTCTGCCGGAGAATCGGCTAAGCCGGAAGGTATCCAACGTGATCTTTTCCCTGAATTGAGTGGGGAAGAGGAGCGTATTGTCGGCATTCTTACCCGCCAAGGAGATCTGCATGTCAATGCATTGGTAGTAGAAGCCGATATTCCCGTGAACCGTATGACTGGTTTGCTTTTTGAATTAGAGATGAAAGGTGTGGTGCGTGCACTGGTGGGAGGAGTATATCATTTATTAATGTGACCCGCCCGGAGAACGATATTTTTTTCTATCTTTGCTCCCACAACCAGTCATAATGCTATGAGATACCTGTTCCTTTGCATATTTCTATTTCTGGGAGAGCTGTCCGTAAGTGCGCAGCATATGTTCTCCAGACAGTTTCCTTTTTTTAATCAACTCTCTTCCAATGAAATTTTCAGTATCCATCAAGATAGAGAGGGTTATTTCTGGTTAGGTACTACTAACGGACTGGCTCGTTATGACGGCTATCAATTAAACACATTCCGTACGGATTATAAAAAACAGAATCTTCTGACAGATAATGCTGTTGCTTCCATTAATGACAATAGCTTGTATGTATGGATTGGTACATGGAAAGGCTTAAACTTGTATGATAAACAGACTTGCCGGATTACTCCTTTCTCTGATCCGCGACTTCTGAATAAAGCTGTCGATGCCATAACGGTTGACAATACTGAAAATGTCTGGATAAGTGCCGGTGGGAAAGTGTACAGGTGCGACTCCACTGCACACGTCATAAAAGAGTACGAACTCGGTCAGCCTCAGGAGGGATATGCCATTAGTAATATTTATATGGACCAGAGCAAGCAGCTATGGGCAGTAGGTTCGCGAGGTATATTCAGGTATGAGCCCGAAACGGATTCTTTTTTCCGTTATCCGCCACTTGGAAATGGGCATACGGCATACATCATGTTCCAGGATAAGGCGGGTAATTACTGGATAGGAACCTGGGGGGAGGGTTTGTGGCAGTTCTTCCCACATGCACAAAAAGGAGGGCATTATAAGAAGCATAACATTGCCACCCCCAATTCTAAGGAAAGCGGAGTGGAATCCATTCTTTTCAGTATAGAGCAGGACAATACGTTCGGTTATCTTTGGATGCTTTCGTATGCCGGACTTCATGCATTTGAATACACGGATGAAGGAACATTGAAAAAGGTGGATATAGACCATCTGATCGATACGCACATGATGTATACCCGGATCTGTAAAGACCGGGAGGGGAATCTATGGTTGCCTTCCTACGATATGGCATACACTATTTTCTTTGATAATTCGAACATTGACAATTATCTTCTGCCGCAGTTGAAGGAAGAGATGGGTTGGGATGCCAATATCTTGAACCTCTGCCAGGGAAGTGACAGCACCATGTGGTTCAGGCAGGACCGGTACGAACTGTGTATGTACGATTTTTCACAGGATAAGTTTGCCGGCAGTGGTGTGGGTGAAGTCAATGTCATCATCAGGTCTCTTCATAAACCCGGAGTCTGGGTGAATCTGAGTCAGGCCCCGCATGTGATGAGGCTGACGCAGCGTGATATGAAGGTGCAGATAGAAGAGGACATTCATATTGGTGGGGTCACAGGGCTGGTTGAGGATAAAGATGGTAACTTGTGGATAGCCGGTTGGACGGATATGCATGTGAAACGTCCTGACGAGGATGCATTGATTGCTTCGGGTGGAGACGTTCCGGTGATGCAGTTCTTAATCAGTGATGTGAAAGGTGAAGTGCTGGGAGTGTCTAATGAAAACAAGATTTACCAATTGAATTGTGTCGGCGGGCGCATCTCCTGCGAATTGAAAGGTACCGTTTCGGCGCTTCTCGAGGGAGAAGGAGTGAATAGCGTTTGCATGGATCGGAAAGGGCGGTTATGGTTCAATACTACTTTAGGGAGAGTACTCAGATCCGATGAAACCATGAATGTTTTTGAAAACGTGCCGCTGGACGATGAAATAGATGATTGTACCATATTGGGATTACTATCGGATAAGAACAGTGTATGGATTATCACCAACAAGAAAGTCCTGCAATATAACATCGATTCGCAAGCCTATCAGAATTACTCTACTGCTGATGAAAATATCATGGTGGATGTTTTCAGGTATAAAGCCATCAGCCTGGACGGATGGGGCGGACTTTACGTAGGTGGCCACCGCGGCTTCATACATATCCGGCCCGAGGGGGCAGGTCCGGCGAATAAGGTTCGTCCCACTTTGCACATCACTGATGTCAAGGTAGAGGACAGGAGCATCTTCTTCGGTGGAGAATCCGGTTCGGAGGCGAATACGATACGTAAGATATTCCTGAACCCGAACGACCGCAATATCGAGATCTTCTTCTCCCCACTGGTGTACGCACTGAATGCGCATCATCGCATAGCCTATCAGTTGGATGGGGTGGATCATGGCTGGATTTATGCGGATCCGGGCCGGGCTTCCGCTTTCTACAACCACTTGCCGAAAGGAACTTATAAATTACGTCTGAAGCTGGAATACGAGCGGGGCAAATGGACTGAAGCGGAAGTGCTGCTAACCATCGTAAAAGAACCTGCATTTTATGAGACCTGGTTTGCCTATCTTATTTACGTTATTCTGATCGGGCTCTGCTTTTATACTGTGATCCGGCTTTATATGCGCCGTATCAAGTTGAAGAGTGAAGTCAGGTTGCAGGAAGAACTGACGCGGACAAAGCTGACTTACTTCACCAATGTTTCTCATGAGTTGCTGACACCGCTGACTGTCATATCCTGCATATCGGATTATCTGGACCAGAAAGCACCTGCCGTGCAGCAACAGTCTGCCATGCTGAAAGCCAATGTGGACAAACTGAAGCGATTGATACAACAAGTACTCGACTTCCGTAAGATGGATGTGGGAAAACTCAAACTCAATGTTTCGGAGGGTGATATCCGCGAATTTGTTCTGAATATCTGCCAGGTGAACTTCTTGCCGCTTGCGGAGAAGAATCATATAGCCTTGGAAACCCGCATGGACATGGAAGAACTGTATGGCTACGTGGATTTTGATAAGTTGGATAAGATATTGCATAATCTATTGTCCAACGCCATCAAATATACACCGGAGAACAAACGTATCATTGTCGATATGCAGATAGTCGAAGAAGCGGAACATAAGATATTGGTGCTGAAAGTAAAAGATGAGGGTATCGGAATTTCCGGAAAAGAGCTGGAACAGATTTTCACCCGCTTTTACCATAGCAGAAACCGGGGAATCGAATCGAATGGAATAGGTCTTTCTCTGACAAAGGATCTGGTGAACCTGCATCATGGCAATATCACTGTGGAAAGTGTTTTGGGACAAGGTTCCTGTTTCACGGTAAAGCTTCCGGTTGATAAAGAGAGTTACTCCCCGGATGAACTGGTTGATGAAACAATGGTTCTACAGACAGGAGCGGATGAGATGGCTATGGTGGAAGATGATGCATCGGCTGACGATGCGGATAAACCCGCCCTTTTGCTGATTGATGACAATACGGAGTTGTTGTCCATCATGAAAGAGATGTTCAGGGAACGGTATGTGGTATTTACAGCCGCAGACGGACAGCAGGCTTGGGACAAGTTAACGGGCAATGAGGTGGATGTGATAATCTGTGACGTCATGTTGCCTGATGTCAATGGCTGGGAACTCTGCACCCGTATAAAGGGCGATGTGCGTTTTAATCACATACCTGTTATTATACTTACTGCTAAGAATGGCATTGACGACCGTATTGCCAGCTATGAAGCGGGTGCCGACGGATATATCGCTAAACCGTTCGAATTGAGAATACTCTTTGCCCGGGTGGATAATCTGATACGATCCTCGCGGATGCGTCAGGCGGCGTTCCGCAAGGAGGAAAATATCAACTTGGAAGGCTTGACGTACCCATCGGCCGATAAACAGTTCCTGCAGTCCATTATGGACAGCATCGAGCAGCATCTGGAAGAATCTGAGTTCGATCTGGAACAACTTTCTACGGAGATGGGAATGTCCAAATCTACCCTTTACCGTAAGATAAAGTCCATAACGGGCCTGACTCCTCTGGATTTTGTGCGGAATGTGAAGATGAAGCGTGCCTGCATGATGTTGCTTGCCCGGACACAGAATATATCTGAAGTGGCCTATGCCGTGGGCTTCACTACTCCCAAATACTTCACGAAGTGTTTCAAAGAGGAGTTCGGCATTACACCGAGTGAGTATCTGCAGAAAAACACTCCTTAATTTACTGTTTGCAGCGCATATATATCCTACGTGTCCGGCATATATATCGGATGTGCAGGATATATATACCGGACGTGTTGGATCTATATATCCTGCATGTTGGATCTATATGCGCTGTATGTAGGGTATACAATCCTTTCATCAGGGTATTCAAACGTTTCATGAAAGGATTTTATACCCTTGATAACCTGTTTTTACACCTGCACTCTTATGAAATGTGACTTGCTTTGCTGCCGGATAATTAAACTTAGATCAGATTCATATTATGAGAACAGCAAGCAAATTACTTCTTTCTTGTGTGATGCTATTCACATTACTGCCGGACGCTTTTCTTCACGCTTCCGACAGAAAAACTCTTTTCAATAAAGATTGGAAATTCCATTTAGGTATTGTGGCCAATGCCGAACAGCCGGAATATAATGACAGTCGTTGGAGAGTTCTCGATCTTCCTCATGATTGGAGTGTAGAACCTCTGCCTTTTCAAAAAGAAGGTATTACTGCCGGTCCTTTTTCACGTATGAGTGAAGGAGATATCGATACGGGGCAGACTGTGGGTGGCGAAGGCTGGTATAGAAAGGAATTAACTCTTTCTGCTGCTGATGCCGGCAAACGTATTGTGCTCTATTTTGAAGGGGTATATAATCAGTCCGAATTATGGGTAAACGGTAAGAAAGCCAACTTCAATGTTTATGGATATACTTCTTATAAAGTAGACATTACTCCTTACCTGAATGCTCCCGGCACTCCGAACACAATTGCTGTGAAAGCGGTAAATGCCGGACGCAACAGCCGCTGGTATGCCGGTTCAGGTATCTTCCGCCATGTATGGCTGATAAAGACAGATAAACTTTATGTGGATAAATGGGATACTTTTGTCGATGCTTCCGAACTCCGGAAAAAGGATGCTGTAATTAAATTCTCTACGATTATACATAATGAGGGCCTGCAAAATAAATCAGGTAAAATAGGTATTAAAATATATTCGCCCGCCGGAAATGAAGTGTTTTCAACTTCTCAGGACGTAGAGCTTTCCAAGGAAACTCCGGTGGCAACATCTTTCTCCATTAAAAAGCCCGAATTATGGTCAGTAGATACTCCTGTACTTTACACTGCGGAAGTATCTCTCTCTTCAAACGGAAAGGAATATGATAAGATTTCTGTTCCTTTCGGTATCCGTACCCTCTCTTTCTCAGCAGAGAAAGGCTTTCTGTTGAATGGCAAATCCTTGAAGTTGAAAGGTGGCTGTGTGCACCATGATAACGGGCTCCTGGGAGCTGCCACCATTGACCGCGCCGAAGAACGGAAAGTGGAACTTATGAAAGCCAACGGTTACAATGCTATCAGATGCTCACACAATCAGGTGTCCGAGCATTTCCTCGATGCCTGCGACAGATTGGGTATGCTGGTAATTCACGAGACCTTCGATCAATGGCAGAAACCGAAACGTGAACAGGACTATCACCAGTTTTTCGATGAATGGAGCGATTATGATTTAGCAGCTTCCGTTCGTCGTGACCGGAACCATCCTTCCATCATTATGTGGAGCATCGGAAATGAGGTGGAACAGCGTGCTGATGAACCTGAGGGAGACTTGATTTCTAAAAGACTGGTGAATACTGTCCGTAAGTATGATACTTCTCGCTTCACTACCATCGGCTCCAATGATTTCTGGGACAGACGTCAATACAATTGGGATAAGGATTCTTACCGGGTCTTCAAAAATCTCGATGTGGCCGGCTATAACTATATCTGGCGGAAGTATGAGAGCGATCACGCTGCCTACCCCGATCGTGTTATCTATGGTAGTGAGTCTTATCCGAAAGAAGCCGCTCAGAACTGGAATCTGGTGGAGAAACATCCCTATGTAATAGGTGATTTCGTGTGGACTGCCATCGATTACCTGGGTGAGGCCGGATTGGCACATGCCTCGTATTTGGGAGAAGGTGAGCATGACACACAATTCATGGGCTGGCCCTGGTATAATGGTTGGTGTGGTGATATTGACC
The DNA here is from genome assembly GCF_003464595.1 of Bacteroides intestinalis. Classification (GTDB taxonomy): domain Bacteria; phylum Bacteroidota; class Bacteroidia; order Bacteroidales; family Bacteroidaceae; genus Bacteroides; species Bacteroides intestinalis_A. Next base: position 259,362 of record NZ_QRZF01000005.1, on the reverse strand, counting down.
TTTGCGGTGACAAGAAGCCTCAATCTTATTATCGTGATGTACTGTGGCGCGAACGTCCTATTACTATGGCAGTTCATGCCCCTGTTCCCGAAGGCAAAAAAGAAGTGGTAAACGGATGGGGCTGGCCTAACGAACTGGTAAGTTGGAATTGGAAAGGCTGTGAGGGGCAAACGATGAAAGTGAATGTATACAGTCGCTCCCCGAAAGTGAAGCTTTACCTGAACGATACACTCATTGGAGAGAAAGAGACAGGTAAAGAGGACTATACCGCCACTTTTGAAGTGCCTTATGAACCGGGAACTTTGAAAGCTGTAAATTCAAAGGGTAAGGAAGAGTTTGTGTTAACCACTGCCGGAGAGCCTGTCGCTATTCGTCTGACTGCCGACCGGAATAAGATCAGAGCCTGTAAGAACGACCTTTCTTATGTCAAGATAGAGTTGGTAGACAAAGACGGAAATGTAGTTCCCGATACTTCATTGCCTGTCAAGATTGAATGTATGGGTAAAGGAACCGTCATTGCAGGTGGAAATGCAGCTTATGATGATATGAAAAGTTTCCGCTCGCTCACGCCCAATACTTTCCGGGGAAGAGCCATTGCTATTGTGCAACCCAATGAAGAGACGGGTGAAATACATGTGAAAGTCTCTGCAAAGGGACTGAAAGAGGCTTCACTCCTGATAGAAACTTTCTAAAAATCCAACAGTAAACTTATTTTGCGAGAGAATTGGCATAAACCTGCATAGGCAATTAGTTATATAGTTTCTATATATACTCTAATTTTCCGGGTTTATGCAATTTCTTATCGCAAATAAGATTATACACAGCCGCTATTAAACAAAATAAATATCGAAAAATAGAATAAAAGAATCTAACTTAATTTTTTAACTTTAATCTAGTAATGATGATGAAGTCAGTATTATTGAAAAACAATCGGAGAGTCCTCACCGGTTTGCTCGTTTGCACTGGTTTTATTTGCAGTTATCCATCCGCTGCCATGGCAGAATCGGATAATTCCTCAGTGCAAATAATCACTCAAAGTAATACACCTCAGAAGCGTACTTTGATGGGAACCGTAGTTGATGCTTCCACCGGAGAGACTTTGATTGGTGTAAATGTGAAAATAAAAGGCGAAGAGGGAGGTACCATCACCGATATCGATGGTAAATTTCAGGTTGCTGTAACCAGCAAGACAGAATTAGTGTTTTCTTATATCGGTTACAAACCACAGACGCTGATGGTAGGTGATTTGGGTGTGATGAATGTGAAACTTGCATCGGACAATGAGGTACTGGATGAGGTAGTGATTGTAGGTCAGGGTACACAGAAAAAGGTATCCGTGACAGGTGCTATTGCTACAGTGAAAGGAGCTTCTTTGAGAGCACCTTCTTCTTCTCTTACCAGTTCACTTGCCGGTAAACTGGCGGGTGTGGTATCTATGGTGAATAGTGGTGAGCCGGGTTCTACTTCCGAATTCTATATCCGTGGTATCAATACATTCGGTAGTTCCGCTTCTCCGCTGATATTGTTGGATGGCATCGAGATTTCTTCTGCCGACCTGAACCGCATTCCCGCGGAGTCTATCGAAAGCTTTTCTTTACTAAAAGATGCCTCGGCAACCGCTATTTACGGTAACCGTGGTGCAAACGGGGTAATGCTGGTAACTACAAAGAAAGGCCAGGAGAATACGAAAGCGACTGTCAATGTATCTTTGGAAGCTTCTTATTTCAAACCGACGAAAGTTGCGAAGTTTGCGGATGGTGCTACGTACATGAGAACTTACAATGAAGCGGCACAGGCCAGAAGCCTGACTCCGATTACATCTCCTAAATTCAGTGAAGAGCAGATACGAAATACAGAACTGGGTGTTGATCCGTATGTATATCCCGATGTGGACTGGTTTGATCAGATATTCCGCTCCGGCAACTTCAACCAACGTGCCAATGTGAATGTACAGGGTGGCGGCTCTCGTGTGACTTACTATATGAGTTTGCAGGCTAATCATGATACTGGTTTACTTGATGCACCGGATTATTATTATAATCCTAACATTAACAACTGGAACTATAATTTCCAAAACAATATCTCTTATAAGTTAACCAACACTACTACCATCGATATGCGTATGATGGCTCAGATTGGTAATTCACAAGGCCCTAACTACAAGACCGGTGATTTGTACAACATGGTGATGCGTACCAATCCGGTATCTTTTCCCGCTTACTTTCCACAGCAGGATGGTGATGATGGTTTTATCCGTTTCGGTAATGCGGAAATCAAACCGGGTGTAGTTGGTAAAAACCCGTATGAATATATGATGAGTTCTTTCAAAGAAACTAATTTTAATACGTTGAATACCTCTATCGCACTGAATCAGGACTTAAAGGTGATAACTGAAGGTTTGAGCTTTAGAGCATTGGTAAATTTCAAGAATTGGTCGGAATCTTCTTACAACCGTTCTATCAAATCCTATATGTACAAGGTGAAAGATGGCTCATGGAATCCCGAAACAAATGACTATGACCTGCAACTATTACAGACTGGTGACCAGTTTTTGAGTCAATCTGCTATAGGGCGTAATACTGACCAGACTTTCTATTTCGATGCTCGTTTGGACTGGAGACGCAGTTTTGGTGATCATAATTTGTCAGCCATGGCTATGTACATGATGCGTGAATACAGGAATGATGTTTTACCAAACCGTAATCAAGGTTATTCAGGACGTGTAACTTATGATTATGCCAATAAATACTTGCTTGAATTCAACTTCGGTTACAATGGTTCTGAACGTTTGGCTTCCGGTCAGCGTTTTGAATTCTTCCCGGCTGTATCAGCAGGTTGGGTGGTAAGTTCTGAAAAGTTCTGGGAACCCATAAGTAAATATGTTAATCACTTCAAAATCAGAAGCTCCTATGGTTTGGTAGGTAGTGATGCTTTTGCCAGTGGTGCTCCACACTTCCTTTATCAGAATAATATAGGTATTGGTAAAGCTGATAATTACTGGACCGGACTTCCAACGAGTGAAACCGCCAAGCAAGGTCCTGCCTTCTGGGTACTGGCTGTACAGAATGCCGGATGGGAACATGTGAAGAAATTCGATATTGGTGTCGACTTGTCATTGTTCAATCAGGTAAATATTACATTCGATTATTTCCATGATGTACGCAACCGTATTTTGATGGCTCGCGCTTCCTGGCCTGTTATGTTGGGATACTGGGGTTCAAAACCCTGGAGTAACATCGGAGAAGTGGTGAACCAGGGTTTTGAATTGAGTGTGAACTGGACGAAGCAATTCGGGAAAGACTTGATGGTAGATTTCCGTGGTAACTTCACTTATAACCAGAACGAACATAAATATGTAGATGAACCCAACTATCCATACGTTTGGCAAACCGATACCGGTAAACCGTTGAATACGTATAAAGGATATATAGCCGAAGGTCTGTTCTCCAGCGAAGAAGAAATAGCCAATTCACCCGACCAATCTCAATTGGGAGCAAATATCATGCCGGGTGATATCAAATACCGTGATATAAATGGTGATGGTAAAATCACTACTGAGGACCAGGTGATGATTTCTTCCTACGATTGGAAACCTCGTATCCAGTATGGTTTCGGATTGAACGTTGTCTATAAGAACTTCGATTTAGGTGTATTCTTCAGCGGATCGGCCAAACGTAAGATAATGCTCAATAGCGGTATGGCACCATTCCTTTCAGGTGGTGGTGACGGTGAAGAAGGAGAAACTCTGGAAAGAAACCTGATGGACTGGATTGCAAATGACCACTGGTCAGTGGATAATCCGAACCCGAATGCAGCATATCCACGTCTGGGTATCAGCAAGACTGATATCAACAACAATATCCAGTCCAGTACTTACTGGCTGCGTAACGGAAACTTCCTCCGCTTTAAAACATTGGAGATTGGTTACCGTCTGCCCTATTGCCGCATCTATCTGAGTGGAGATAATCTGGCTGTATTCAGTCCCTTCAAGTTGTGGGATCCGGAACTGGCATGGAACGTTTATCCGTTCTCACGCACTTTCAATCTGGGTGTTCAATTTACATTCTAAAACAATCTAATACATTATCGACGTATGAAACTTACATATAAAATAACCCGAATGGCACAGGTTTTAATAACATCCTGTTGTCTGGCATCCTGTAACTATCTGGATATTATTCCACCTGCACAGGCCGATTTTAAAGATACTATGAAAGATCAGGAAGCTACGTTAAGCTTTTTATATACCTGCTATGGTGCTGTTCCGCGCTCTACTCCATTCCAATATCATTCTTTTGAACTGTCTGCAGATGAATCTGCTGCTCCTTACGAGTATTCTAATTATCAGCAACAAGTGGCTTGGGGAACTATTTCTCCGGCATTCTACAGTAGTTGGGGTGGTGATGACCAGACTATCTGGGTTCCCAGCTATAACTGGTTGGGCTATGTGCACCATTTCCTGAGTTTGATTGATGAATTACAGCCGGTTGGTGTAACGCAAGAAGATAAGGAAGAATACAAAGCTGAATGCTATTTTCTGGAGGCTTATTACCACTTCCGTGTTCTGCAAGCTTTTGGTCCTTGTCCTCTTATTACAGAAAAAGTAGACCCAAACATCACCAATGAGGGTATTCCCGGACGTTCGCATTTCGACTACTGTGTGGATTACATTGTAGGTAAATTAGATCAGGCTGCCGGCGTACTTCCTGCTACACGGCCTACCAATTACTTGGGACGTGCCACTTCTACCGTAGCTAGAGCATTGAAAGCTCGTGTATTGTTGTATGCAGCTTCTCCGTTGTGGAACGGATCATTCCCTCATCCGGAATGGAAGAATAAGAATTATGAAACTCCGGGATATGGAAACGAACTGGTGAGCACTACTTACAATCCGGAGAAATGGACGCGTGCCCTGACTGCCTGTCAAGAAGCTTTGACGGCTGCTAAAGCGGCAGGTTATCAACTCTTTGACATCGAAACTGCCAACCGGAAAGCTGATCGTGATAATCTGAGTCTTCCTTTCATTCCGGGACGTGAAGAGGATACCGAAGAGAATCGGGAGTTCAAAGAGCGTGTTCGTATGTTCCAGTATCTGATTGCTGCCAATGAAGGTGACAATAATAAAGAGATCATTTGGGGGCAACGCATTTCGATAGATGGGAATAACGGTAGCGGTGAAGCTACTTCCTGGCGTTTACCGAATAAAGTTGTAAAAAGAAGCAATGGCATTTATGAAGGAGGTTGGGCAGGTGATGCCCCGACATTGTACTCTGTACAGCATTTCTATACCGAGAATGGTAAATTGCCGGAGAAAGATCCTGAATTTTATTCTGAGGATCAGTGGTATACTCGTTTCTATGAAGGTACTCAGAGTCCGGCGCTTGCTACCAACAATCTGGATGGAGAAGATGTGAAGAATGATATCATCAAGATGCATGCCAAACGTGAAGCTCGTTTCTATGCATGGATTGCATTCGATGGTTGTCAGTATAGTCCGAAGATCAATAACGGTGGACCGTTATGGCTGAACCTAAAAAATACTAATACGAATGGTTATAATACAAGCAATACCCGTAACTGTGTAGGAGCTGGTTACCTCACGAAGAAGTTTATTGATCCCAATACTTATTATGGTGCAGACGGTACAAAGACGTGGACTGCTATCCGTCGCCCGCTTTTCCGTATGGCAGAACTTTACCTGAACCTTGCAGAATGCTATGCTGCGCTGGATAATACAGGCGAAGCTCTCAGCAATTTGAATGAAGTTCGCCGTCGTGCCGGTTTTGATGATCTGACTGAAGGCGATATTACAGCTGACATGACTCTGACCGATTGGGTTCGTAATGAACGCTTTGTGGAACTGTTTGAAGAAGGACACCGCTACTACGATGTACGCCGTTGGATGATTGCTCCTCAGATGTTGAAAGCCGGCGCTCGCTATGGACTGGATGGTCTGCGCGTAAACCCGAGCTTCGAAAACTTCAACAAACCGACACTGATTAACCAACCGTTCAAGTGGGACGATAGACTGTATCTGCTTCCTGTTTGGTCACGTACCGGTATGGATGAGCTCTACAGTAATCCTCAGTTAGTACAGGCACCCGGATATTAATCAATCTCTAAAAAAACAAAGCTTTATGAAAATAAGAACAATCTTGTTGATGGGCGGCCTGGTACTGCTGGGTGCCTGCAGCGAATCAAAATATGATTTGGACCAATTGGTACCGGAAGAGTACCATAAAATACTGTATGTGAACAATAGTGGTAAGCAGAGTCTTACACTGTACGATACGGATGAAGATAATAAGTACACGCTTTCAGTGATCAAGTCCGGAAGTGATCCCAGCCTGACTGCCAGTGTCAAAGTTAATGTTCTGACACAGGCGGAACTTGACAAAGAATATAGCGAACCGGAAGGTACGAACTATAAGTTGATAGGCGAAAACTGTTATTCACTGGATGCAACCACTCTGGACTTTTCGTCTGCTGACAGGTATAAACTGGTAAACATTTACTTGAAACCTCAGAGCGTAAAAGCAGCAATGGAGACTGATCCGGAAGCCGTATGGGTATTACCTATACAGGTTACCAGTGAAACAGACTCCATCAATGCCGAAAAGAATGAATTGTTCCTGAAACTGGCAGGAGTGATTACACCTGCTATTGGCTTTATAAATTCAGCTGTAGAACTGAAGACGTTGGAATATGGTTCTATCTCTACATTTACAGAGAAGATAAAGTTTGGCCTTGATACGGATAACAAATGGGATTTGGAATGTAAGTTTGCAGTAGATAAAGACTACGTTATAGAGTACAATGCGGACAATGGAACGAGCTTTAAGATTCTGCCCGAAGGAACTTATACCGTTCCGGAAACGATGACTCTTCCCAGTGGCACGACGAACCTTGAACTGGAAGTTAGCATTAAGGGAGACCAGTTGGCACCGGGCGATTATATGTTGCCTGTTAAGGTAATGGATGTTTCTCAGTTTGAGGTTTCTGAATCGAAGGTTGTGTATCCTTTGGCTATCCGGGTCATGGGGCACAATCTGGACCGTACAGGCTGGACGGCAGAGGCTAATTCGGAGGAAGTGTCAGGTGAAGGAGCCGGAAACGGTGTAGCCGGTTGTGCTCTGGATGGTAATCTGACTACATTCTGGCATTCAAAATGGAATGGTGGCAGCGATAACCTGCCGTTTGAATTTATTGTCGATGCTAAAAGAGAATATACTTTCACCCAGTTTGCTATGATGCAGAGACAGCATGATACAAACCGGGATACGAAATCCGGTGAATTCTATGTAAGTTCTGATAAGGAGAACTGGACGAAGGTAGGCGACTTCACTATGAAACAGGTTCTGGAAGCTCAGATGTTTGCCGTTACTCCGGTGAAAGGCCGTTACTTCAAGATAAAGATGACGGACAGTTACAGAGCTCCTTACTGCTCTTTCGCTGAAGTATATGCTTACGGGCTGGAATAAGAGATAAACAATAACAGTTAGACTATTTGAATAGGGTTGGCTTTTAGATAATGAAAGTCAACCCAATTTATAAATAGCCATGAAAAGAGTGTGATTTTTACCTCTAAATCAGGAATGTTTCTCCGTTTTGGCCTAAAAATTGCTTTTTTTGGCAAGATTGTGACTATTCTGATAGAAAGACATGGCTTATCTTTGTGAACAAACATTATATATCTAATACCGATTAATAAAACAGGCTTATGAAAAAGTTTTTTTTATGCTTTGCCGCGGCCGCTTTACTATTGAGCGCCTGCAATAGCATTGCACCGAAAGAAGAACTTGTAATCAATCTACAAGAGAAAGGAGCCGAAGTAGCTCCATCCATGTACGGAATCTTTTTCGAAGAAATTAATCATGCAGGAGATGGTGGCTTATATGCCGAGCTGGTGAAGAACCGTAGCTTCGAAGAACTGGAAATGCCCGAAGGCTATTATGCCGAAGGAGATGTACTGCATCCGAAGAAAGTCTGCAACCACATGTCAGGTGAGGTACGGGAAGGAAGTTTCCGCTGGACTACCGAGCCTGTGCCGGGATGGAACCTGAATACTCAGGAAACTGCTCATGCAGAGATGAAACTGACGAAAGAAAATCCCAAATATCCGACAGCACCCAATAATCTGAAAGTAACCATCAAAGATGCCTCGACTCCTGTCCGACTGATTAACGGAGGATACTGGGGCATGAATCTGGTAAAGGAAGATTCTTATCTGCTGCGTGCCATTCTCCGCACTTCTGCCGACTATAAAGGAAAAATAACTGCCCTGCTGTTGTCCGAAAAGGATGAAGTACTGGCTTCTGCCGCTATTGAGATAAGCGGAAGCGGTACGTGGAACGATGTTCACCAGATGATGAGGCCCGCGGCTACCGATGCGAAAGGAAAACTGGCTCTGGAATTTGACGGACCGGGTACGGTCTACGTGGACTATGTATCCCTCTTCCCGGAGAAGACTTTCCGTAATCGTCCGAATGGCTTGCGGAATGATGTAGCAGAAATGCTGGCAGGTCTGCAACCGGCATTTGTACGTTGGCCTGGTGGTTGCGTAGTGGAGGGCATCTCATTGGAGAACCGCTTTGAATGGAAGAAAACCTTGGGTGATCCTGCTGCACGGTCGGGAGAATACAGCACATGGGGATATCGTTGCTCATACGGTTTCGGATACTATGAAATGTTGCAGTTCTGTGAGGATATAGGTGCAAAGGCGATGTTTGTCTGCAATGTCGGGTTGGGTTGCCAGTACCGCATGGGAGATGCTTCGTCTGAGAATAAGATTGCTTACTATCTGGACGACTGTATGGATGCTATAGAATATGCCATTGGCGACGTCACCACCGAGTGGGGTGCTAAGCGTGCCGAGCAGGGACACCCTGCCCCCTTCCCATTGCAGTATGTTGAGATTGGCAATGAAAACTGGGGCGATGAGTACGACAAGCGCTTCGATATCTTCTATACCGCTATCAAAGAGAAATATCCCGAACTGACTTTGATTTCCAATCATGGCCTGGGCGGAACAGGCAAGATTGCCAAGACAGATATGATTGATCCGCACTGGTACGTCAATCCCGAATTCTTCTTCCAGAATACAAAGATTTTTGATAACCATCCGCGTGGAAAATACGATGTGTATGTAGGCGAATATGCTTGCAATGCCAATGTGGGCGGAGGCAACCTGCGTGCAGCCCTTTCGGAAGCAGCTTTCATCTCCGGCATGGAGCGTAATGGTGATCTGGTGAAAATGACTTCCTATGCTCCGTTATTGGAAAACCGGAACGACCGTTCATGGGCTGTCAACCTCATCTGGCTGGATACGGATCAGGTGTTAGGGCGCAGTTCTTACTATGTGCAGAAGATGGCTGCAGAGAATCGTCCGACCTATAATGTAAAGAGCAATCTGACTATGAGCGCTCCCCAGCAGATGGAATATAATGCAGGACGCTTCGGCTTTGGGTCATGGAATACCCAGGTAGAGTTTAGTGACGTAAAAGTGACTCGTGCAGACGGAACAGCCGTTCCTTTCGATCTTGCTAAATCTGCTGAGCAGAAGGGTACATGGAATTTGAAAGACGGTTTGTTAAGCCAGACTTCTCTGGAAACACCTACGAAGTATATCGTAGATGGTTTCAGCGGCAATGAGTTTACGCTTGAGTGTAAAGTCCGCAAGACGGGTGGTCACGAAGGGTTCTTTATCTATTTCGGCTTGTCGGAAGATAATAAGAAAGGTTTTGTGTACAACGTTGCCGGATGGAACAATCAGACTACGGCTATCGAAGGAGTTGCAGAAGGTCGCACGGCCGGTGTGGTTAGCGACAGGGTGGCGCAATCTCTTGAAAATGACCAGTGGTATGATGTAAAAATGGTGGTTACTCCGCTGAAGAGTGAACTCTATATGGATGGTAAGCTGATCGTATCTTATTCACCGGAAACAACGCCGCTTCAGTTCTTCTCTTCGGGCTATGATGAAGCAACCGGTGAGTTGATTGTGAAGGTAGTGAATGCTGAGGCTGAAGCTTATCCGTTAAGAATAAAACTGGAAGGAGTGAGCAAGGTAGAGAAAACTGGCAAGGTGATTTCTTTGTCGGCAGCCAGCGATATGGAGGAGAATTCCTTTGAAGAACCCATGAAGATTTCTCCGCAGGAGAGTGAGTACAATGGTTTCGGAGAAAGTTTTGACTATAGTTTCCCACCGTTCTCATATACCATATTGCGTCTGAAAGCGAACTAATTAAATATTTAAATAAAAAAGATGAAGCGTATTGTTTTTTTGGATTATGTGCGTGTATTTGCGTGCTTTCTTGTCATGGTTGTCCATGCTAGTGAAAACTTTTATGGTGCTGCCGGAGCTACGGATATGGTGGGGCCTCAGTCCTACCTGGGTAGTGAGGCAGACCGGCTATGGGTAGCTGTGTACGACGGTTTCTCACGCATGGCGGTGCCACTGTTTATGATTGTCTCTGCATTTCTTCTTGCACCGATGAAGAAAGAACAGACCATGTGGCAATTCTACCGTCAACGTGCCCTTCGCATCTTGCCGCCATTCTTCATATTCATGATACTGTACAGTACGCTTCCGATGTTGTGGGGACAGATAAACGGAGAAACATCGTTTAATGATATGTCGCGGATATTCCTGAACTTTCCGTCATTGGCCGGACACTTGTGGTTCATGTATCCTTTGATCAGCCTTTATCTGTTCATCCCCATCATATCGCCGTGGCTGAGTAAAGCTACGGCTAAAGAAGAACGTTTTTTCATTGGTCTGTTCCTGCTTTCGACCTGTATGCCTTATCTCAACCGCTGGTTCGGTGAAGTGTGGGGACAATGTTTCTGGAACGAATACCATATGCTGTGGTACTTCTCCGGTTACTTGGGATACCTTGTAATGGCGCATTATATACGTGTGCATCTTACATGGAATCGTTCCAAGCGCCTCACTATAGGAACTATTTTAATGGTGGTCGGTGCTGTATGGACGATTTACTCATTCTATGTCCAGGCCATTCCCGGAGAAATTCTCGTTACCCCGGAAATAGAGATCGGATGGGCTTTCTGCACCATCAACTGTGTGCTTCTCACGGCAGGTACATTCCTTCTTTTCACATGTATAAACCGTCAGAATCCGCCACAGGCTATTACAGAAACATCAAAGCTCAGCTATGGTATGTACCTTATGCACATATTCTGGCTTGGGTTATGGGTAACCGTGTTCAAGCATAACCTGGAACTGCCCACTGTTGCCGCTATACCCTGTATTGCAGTAAGTACATTCATTAGCTGTTTCATCGCTACGAAGATTATCTCGTTCATACCGGGCAGTAAGTGGATCATAGGATAAGGGCTTATATACAGATTATTGAATTAGATTCTATGTTTACTGATATGGCAATTTTCTAATGAATTATATCAAATTACTCATTCAATATTTATTAGATAAACACTATATTTGTACACTGTAAATCTATGAATTACTGTATATTATGAAAAGCTATAAATCCCTTGTATTGTTGATTCTTTCTATCTGCCTGGCTTGCCCGGCTTTGTTATATGCTGTAGAAAATCCTGTTTCTATTAAAAAACTCAAGGTGGAATATGCCGAAATGCCATTAGGCATCGATGTAGAAAAGCCTCGTTTCAGTTGGCAAATGGTGGTGCCGGATACCGAAAGAGGTTATTCGCAGAAGGCCTATCAGATAATAGTGACTGATGAAATGGGTAGTTTGGTATGGGATAGCGGAAAAGTGTCGAGTGACCTGTCACTGAACATAGAATATGCCGGTGCTCCTTTGCAACCTGCTACCTGCTATTTCTGGACAGTCAACGTTTGGAATCAAAGAGGCGAACAATCATCGGAAACGTCCTGGTTTGAGACAGGATTAATGAGTAAAACTTCCCCTTACGAGGGATGGAGTGGTGCTAAGTGGATAGGTGGCGGAGATAAAGACAGGATGCTCTATTCTCACTATCTCCCGGTATTCAGGCTGAATGTTTCACTTCAACTGGATGAAAAGTCAAAAAGCACACGTGCAGGCTTTGTCTACGGAGCGAATGATAAGCGTCTGATGGATAAGAATAAGAACCTGTATCACTTGCAGAATGGAAAAGATGAATCTTATATTAAAATAGAATTGAGCATTGATTCACTCGTTTCGGGTAAAAAGGCAATGCTGAATGTGTATCGTGTGGGATACCATCCGGACGATCAGGGAAGCGTTCCTTTCAAAAGTTTCCCTGTTCCGCTGACATGGATTCATGAAAACAACAAGTATGCACAGCATACCATAAGCCTTACTTCCGATCTGGGGTTTACAAGATTCTATGTGGATGGTGGCGAAGAGATTGGTCGGGCAGACCTGAACCCTTTGGGGCGGGGAGGTGATTTTATCGCTTTCCCGGTGGTAGGCGATGTCGGTTTTGATGTTCCCGCAGGGCAATCTGCTATTTTCCCGAAGATGGAGATTGCTAATCTCAGAAGTCCTTCGAATGTGATAACTACTTGTAAAGAAGGGAATAACTGGATAGATGGCAATGTTTCCGGTGCTTTTCGTACTTTCACTCCCAAAGGCAATTCTGCCCCTATGCTTCGTACGGTTTTCTCTACTCCGGATACTGAAATAGCCAAAGCCCGCTTGTATGTTACTTCACGTGGTATTTATGAGGTTTATCTGAATGGCAAGCGTGTAGGAGACGATTATTTTAATCCCGGAATCACCCAGTATAATAAAACCCATCTGTACCAGACGTTTGATGTAACGGAGTACGTTCATTCCGGTAGAAATGCCCTTGGCGCTTTGATGGCAGAAGGCTGGTGGAGTGGGGGTGCTACCTTTACGGGAGACAATTGGAACTTCTTCGGTGACCGTCAATCTTTATTAGCGAAACTGGTTATCACGTATGCAGATGGCCGGACCGATGTGGTGGTAACTGATCCGTTATCCTGGCAGTATTTCAGTGAAGGTCCTATTACTTACGGTAGTTTCTTCCAGGGTGAAGTGTATGATGCTTTAAGGGAAACGGCAGTGGAAGGATGGAGTATGGCTTCTTATGATGCATCTGCCTGGAAACCGGCTCATGAAGTTGCCTTGGAAGGTAATATCAGTACGGCAGGTAATCCGAATATGCCGTGGGTGAATGATTATTCAGGCTTTGAACTTACCGGGCAGTTCGGTCAGACGGTGAAACAAATAAATGAGTTGACGGCTCTCTCGGTAGAAGAAGTCCGCCCCGGTGTGTTTGTATATGATATGGGGCAGAATATGGTAGGAGTTCCCCGAATTAGTTTATCGGGCATGAAACCCGGAACGGAAATTACGCTGCGCTTTGCTGAGGTGAAATATCCCGATTTGCCGGAATACGAAGGGAATATCGGTATGATTATGCTGGAGAATATCCGTGCCGCTATGGCTCAGGATGTTTATATAGCTAAAGGCGGGCAGGAAATCATCTCTCCCCGCTTCACCTATCATGGTTACCGCTTTATAGAGATCACAGGCATTGATAAACCGTTGCCTGTGGGAGCGGTGAAAGGGGTAGTACTCAGCTCTATACACGAATTAGCTTCACGCTACGAGACTTCCAATACTCAGGTGAATCAGCTTTGGAAGAATATAACCTGGTCTTCTTATGGAAACTTCCTTTCCATTCCTACGGACTGTCCGCAACGCAATGAACGGCTGGGATGGGCAGGAGACATTTCTGTCTTCTCGCGCACGGCAACTTATCTGGCGGATGTCCCGCAATTCCTGAGACGCTATCTCCGTTCTATGCGCGATGTTCAGCGGACGGATGGGCGTTTTCCGGATATTGCTCCATTGGGTGGTGGCTTTGGCGGTCTGCTGTGGGGAAGTGCCGGAATCACAGTGCCTTGGGAGTGTTACCAGCAATATGGGGATACCATTTTGTTGAGCGAACACTACGACGCCATGAAGCGCTATATTCAATACATCATCGATAATACCATCGAAACAGAAACCAACCTGATTGTTCAAACCCGTTCGTGGGGTGATTTGTGTGACTGGCTGGGGCTGGAGGATGAGAAGAATGACAAATCTCTGGTATGGGAAGCCTACTTCATTTATGATCTGGAGTTGATGGCTAAGATGGCGGCTGTCCTTGGTAAGGCTACCGATGCCGAGTGGTTTCGTGAACTGCATGCCGCCCGGAAGGATTTCTTTAATAAAACGTATATAGAGCCTGAGACCGGAAAGACCTGGTTTTCGGCTTTTGTCCCTGAGAAAAAGGGATCACATATCGATATACAGACTTCGTATGTGCTTCCGTTGGCTTTCAATATTATTGATGAAGAGAATCGTAATAAGGTGATTGCCAATCTTGCAGAGACTGTGAAAAGGGAGAATACCACGGATAGAGGTCAGCAATGCCCGCCTTACTCTCTGATGACAGGTTTCATCGGCACATCATGGATCAATAAGGCTTTGTCTGACTACGGGCATTCAGACTTGGCTTACAGGCTACTTCAGCAGACCAGTTATCCTTCGTGGCTTTATTCCATTGAACAGGGAGCCACTACCATCTGGGAACGTCTGAACTCTTATACTCGCACAGATGGTTTTGGTGGAAACAATCGCATGAATTCTTTCAATCATTATTCTTTCGGTGCTGTGGGTGCCTGGATGTATAATTATTCTTTGGGAATACAGCGTGATGAAATTTCTCCCGGTTTCAAACAGTTTGTTCTGAAGCCGATGCCCGATCCAACCGGGAAGATGACGTATGCACGGGGATATTATGATTCTATGTATGGACGCATTGAAAGTGGCTGGAAAGTGGAGAGCGGAGTGATTCGTTATACTTTCACTGTACCTGCCAATACTACAGCTACCCTATATCTGCCGGCTGCATCGCTGAGGGATGTTCGTGAGAAAACGAAACCTGTCCGGAAGTGTAAAGGAATAGAATTTATCAGTGAAGGAAATGGAGAGGTGGTTTTGAAACTTTTTTCCGGCAGCTATTCGTTTGAGGTGAAGAAGGATTATCCGCTTGCGGCAAGGAAGAGGAAGAAAGGTGAGATAGCCAGATCTAAGGGAATTCATTGAAAAAACAAACTGAAGATTATGGGATTCAATATGTAAATCTTATCTTTGCGAAAAAGTTCGCATTGAAAAAGTTCGCAATATGGAAAACCCTTTTAAGTTTGGTACTATAGTGGATGGTAGCTACTTCACAGATAGAGTGGAAGAGCAAGAAAAAGTGAAGCAAGTCATTTCAAGTGAGAATCATTTGATATTGATAAGCCCTCGTCGTTTTGGAAAGACAAGCCTTGTACAGAAGGTTATGAAAAGTCTGGAGCGTCCGGTTTTTCAATTGAATCTGCAACTGGTGACGGATACGGAAGACTTTGCCGCCCATTTGCTTAAATTAGTGCTTCGTAAATATCCGATGGAACGTCTTAAACATCTGATTTCTCATTTCCGTTTTATTCCTACCATTTCGACTAATCCGATGACAGATGGCATAGAGTTGTCTTTTCAACCTTCAGTTGATAGTTTTGTGCTTTTGGAAGATGTTTTCATTCTCATTGACAAAATAGGTGAGAGGGGAGAGAAACCGGTCGTTGTCTTAGATGAATTTCAGGAGATAAAGGCATTGGATAAGAATCTGGATAAAAAAATGCGTTCCATACTTCAGTTGCACAGCCATGTAAACTATGTATTTCTGGGTAGCCAGGAGTCTATGATGGAGGAAATATTTGAAAAGAAGAAATCCCCTTTCTATCATTTTGGTTATCTGATGAAATTGGATAAGATTCCTTATGATGATTTTCTTGTGTTTCTGAAAAAAGGCTTTTGTGAACTTGGAGAAAAGACAGAAGTTGAGAATGTGAGTCGGGAGATACTTGCATTTACCCGTTGCCATCCATATTATACTCAGCAGTTGGCTTTTCAGGTCTGGACACTTTGGTTGCAGAAGGGATATATGGATACATTGGTTGCTGATGCAAGCCTTTTGTTGACCCAAGTGCATGATATGGATTATGAGAGATTATGGGCAACTTTTAACCGCACGGACAAAAAAGTGCTGATAGGTTTAAATATGAATCTTGGTTCTCCTACCAGTTTGTCTTTTCTCAGGAATCAGGGAATTGAATCTTCGAGTACTGCTTTCAGTAGTTTGAAACGATTGAGTAAATTAGGCTATGTCATTAAGAATGATGTGTATGAGATGGATGATCCTTTCTTTGCACAATGGATAATGAAGCATCGGTAAAAAGGACGTTTTGACACTTTGCATATTTAATAGCTTTAGAATCTGTTCTTTTGCCTTATCTACCGGATGGAAGAAAAGAAAGAATTCTATTTTTGTAGACTACATACTGTCAGGCGTATAGCGAATAGTTTACAACTCTAAAAAGTCGATATATTGCTCGTTTCTAATGAAAGTACTGTTTCTTTCTAATGAAACAAGTGTTCTTTCTGAATGAAGTTAACTCTTTGTTCGCAAGAAGTTAACTTCCTGTCGACAGGAAGTTAATGTTTTGTCGACAAGAAACAGACTTTTTCATCTGAGAACTGCATAAATGGGGTATATTATACTAGAATCCTGCATATACATGCCGTTGTATATGCAGGATTTTTCTATTTCCACTTTTAGAGATAAAGGCGTATGTTGCTGAAATGTTTGAAAGTCTGCCTTTATAGAGGTGGAATAAAGAAAATTCTTTCTTTATGTCTTCCATATAACGAAACCGCCCAAGTGAAACTACTTTTTTCTAAAACAATAGTTCTAACTTTCTGCTTTTTAAAGGCTTACTTTCCTAATTTGTTGTAGAAGTATTCGCTTTTGCGTTCCACACCAGCAACGCCAGCAAAGTGGAAAGTAGTGCGGCCCCGATCCAGAACCAATTGATATATGTGAAATCATACATATCGGTTCCGTTTACTACAGTCTTTTGCCCTTCTATCAATACGCCGCTCATCACATCCTGTAATCCTGCGCCGATGTAACTTGCAATTCCTACTACACCCAGAGCTGCACCCGAAGCATTGCGTGGGGCGATATCAACGGCCATCAGTCCACCCAGAAAGCAGATCAGTACTCCGATACCCAGACCAAATAAAACCATGGCTAAAGCATCCAGCCAGAAATGAACGCCGGGTATAAGCAAAAATAAACATAAAGCTACTACATTCATTACTCCGAATACCAATGCCGGAACATTCCGGCTACCGGCAAATAGTTTATCAGAAATAATACCTGAAAGTACGGTTCCTACAATTCCGCAAATAGAGCTGATAGAGATAATGAAACTTGCGTCCAACGTATCGTATCCTTTTTGTGCCTGCAAGTAAAACACTCCCCAGCTGTTCACTGCATAGCGACTGATGTACATGAAAGCACTGGAAAGAGCCAATATCCAGATGGCCGGATTACGAAGGACGGCTTTCTGAGCACGATTGAACTCTTCTGATTGTCTTTTTGAATTATCTTGTTCCGCTTCTTTATTCAGCAGAAAGCCCTGACTTTGAGGAGTATCTTTCATAAAGACAGACATCATCAGAAAGCCCAGCAGACCGATGATTCCTGCTCCGATCATTCCGTATTTCCATCCCATCCAACTCACTACCAATGCAATCGAGATAAATGTCAATGCTTCGCCTATATTATGACTGGCAGACCAGAAACCATAGTAAGTACCGCGTTCTTTACTGTTGTACCAACGGCTTAGCGATACGACCCCGGAAGCGGCTCCCATAGATTGGAACCAACCATTCAATCCCCAAAGTAAGACAAAAGCATAAAAAGAGTTTGTAAATCCTAATATCAGATTGATCAATGCAGAGCAGAGTAATCCGGTGGACATGAAACGCTTTACATTGCTGCGGTCTGCCAGAAAGCCGTTTGTCAGTTTTCCTACAGCATAAACAAAGAAGAGGCAGGAACCTATGATTCCCAATTCCGTTTCAGAGAATACCCCGTCTTCAACAATAGGTTTGCGAACAATATTCATGCTGAGGCGACATACATAATAAATGCCGTACCCCATTGTGGCAGACAGAAAGGTGACAAGACGGATACGCTTGAAGCGTTGTGAGTCTGTATCCTGACAAGCTTCTGTAGCTGGGAGTGATATCTTATAAAAATCAAGTATTCTTTTAATCATGTACTTTAGTATTTTTAATGGGCATATCTGCGTTTACACTTGTACGCCAGTTTTCTAATTTATTGAGTAATCTCTCTGTGAGCTCCGGCTCGCTATCTTTTAGATTTTCTTTTTCAGATAAATCTTTTGAAAGATCATATAATTCAAGTTCACCAGTGTCGTAAAACTGGAGTAACTTATAGCTTCCCATGCGGATGGCTCCTGAAGGACGCCCTCCTTGATTGGAATAATGAGGATAATGCCAGTATATAGCGTCACGGTAATTTCGCTTTTCATTCTTCAACAATGGGAAGAAGCTGATACCATCCAGATGCTGTTCAGGATGTAGGTTGCTTCCGGTCATTTCGAGTATTGTAGGATAATAATCTGTAGAAATCACCATACTGTCACACCAATTTCCGGCATTTTCCATGTGAGGAATACGTACAATAAGAGGCTCTCTTATTCCTCCTTCGTATGTGAAACCTTTACCTCCCCTCAATGGGAGATTAGCTGTTGGCGAACCTTCGGAAGTAGACAATCCTCCGTTGTCCGAAGTAAATATAATGATTGTGTTCTCATACAGTCCCAAACGCTTCAATTCATCGATTATTCTGCCAATGTTTTCATCCATACTGGCAATCATGGCAGCATATACAGCATTACTTTGAATGATTCTTTCAATATGTGTTGAATCTTGAAAGGGCTGCTTGTTTTTCCATTCCGGTGTAATATTGAATGTTTTGAATGAGTTGAGTCCCATCCTTTTTGCTTTTTCTTCAAAATACTTCACTTTATCTGCCTTGGCTAGCAGAGGCGTGTGAACCTGATAGAAAGGCAGGTTGATAAAGAATGGCTTATCTTTGAAGCGGCGGATTATCTTGATACACTCGTCACCCAGGCGGTCAGTCAGATATTCTCCTTCCGGACCGTCACTCAGGCAAGGATTGTGATAAGGAGAGAAGTACCCTCCTTTGCCTGGTCCCCCTTTATTGCATCCGGCTATGTTTATATCGTAACCTTGATATTGCGGATAAGTGAGCGAATCGATAGAACAATTCCATTTACCGATATGGGCGGTCTGATAACCTTCTTGTTGGAGGGCTTCTCCAATAGTCAGCTCACTCAATGGCAGGTTCTGTACAAACGGTACCGGCAGAACCGGACATGTCGCATCAATAATTCTTTTGCGGGAAGCTACTGCATATCCACCGGGAATGTAGTCCGTCAGATGAAGTCTTGCAGGATATTTTCCGGTCTGAAAACTGGCGCGGGTGGGTGAACTAACAGGACATGCTGCATAGGCATTTGTGAAGCGGATTCCTTCTTTGGCAAGTTGGTCGATGTTGGGAGTTTCATAAAAGGAACTTCCGTAGCAGCTTAAATCCATCCATCCCAAATCATCAGCCAGGATAAAAAGCATATTGGGCTTTATTGTTTTTCCGGTGGTTTGAGCCTGTACGGTGGTAAACCCTACTGATAGGACAACCAGTTCGGAAATAAATAGTCTTCTGTTCATAATCTTTGGTTTTAAAAGGGTGTAAAAAGGTGTTCCGGACTAATCAGTCCGGAACATTCCCCTGTATTTAAGCCAGTATTTTAATTATGCAATCCTCTGCTTCTCAGATAATCAAGCAGGTATTGAGGACGGTCCGTTTGAATAATTCTTGCTCCCAATTTATCGATCAGGTAGCCATATCCCTCATCCGGATTCTTGAGTGACAGATCATCGTCATGACCACCTGCCATGGTATCCCATAATGTATTGTACCAGATCAGTGCACGGCCATCGAGTGATGATTTCAATTTAACAGGAAGCGGATTGGAGTCTTTTACATATAACAGTTCAAAGGCTACAGGATTCATATCTTTGATGAATGTTTCAATTTGCTCTCCGGCATTAACCTTGTCCAAATTGACAATAGGCATATAGATCACATCATTCAGATAATTGCCAAACTGTTTTTTTACTTCTTCCGCCGATTTATTCCCTTTCATAATAATCTGTTTGGTCGTTCCTGTTTTTTCCATCAGTGCATATACCTGTTCGAAGTAACGGTCGGCTTTATCAAGATTCAGCATAATCTTTCCTTTGGCGTGCATCAAAGCTTCTTCCAGAGTCGGTACATTGTGGATTGTGCGGATGGCACAACCATTTTTCAACTTTAGTTTTCGGATGGAATCCAAGGCTACTTCTGCTATTTTTCCTTTTCCGGTAGTGGTACGGTCCAGCGTGGGGTCATGCATCAATATCAGCTCACCGTCTTTGGTACGTTGTACATCCAGTTCCACGATGTCTACACCCATCTTGATGGCATTGTCTATCGCTTCCAAGGAGTTCTCTGGGAAATTGCGCCAGTCTCCGCGGTGTGAGGCAACAATAACTGTGCTTTGATCACGGTTTAATAACTTCTCACGAATTTTGCTAACCCTGTCTTGTGCACTAAGTTGCACAGTTGCAAGTATGGCAATCAGTATAAAAACTATTCTTCTCATATCTATTCTTATTTTAATTATCTTCTACCTATTTTCTTTAAATATGCATCCAGTAAAAAGGGATGGTCACTGAAGATGATATTAGCTCCTTTTTGCAAGAGCCATCCATAGCTGTTTTCCGGATCGTCCATTGCCAGTTCATCATCATGACCTCCGTTGAAGTCCGCCCATAGAGAATTGTACCAGATACGGAACCCTCTGCTTTTAATCTCTTTAGTACGGTCTATTACAGGGAAATCATCACGTTTGAATGAAAGACTGATTACAGAGGTTTTTATGTTATCCATAAAATCATCCAGTTTTTCGTTATCTCCATTACCCTTGCAGACTAATACTGGAATGTAAATAAGGCCTTCCGGGAATTTTCCATATTCCTCGATCACTTGCTTACTGTTTTTAGTACCGCGCAAGATAATCTGATTCATACATCCATGCTGCTTGGCTACTTTAATCACCTTTTCTTTTACCGGTTGCCATTTATCAACCTGAATGAGAATCTTTCCTTTAGCCATTTCCAATACCTCGTCCAAAGTAGGTATCTTCTGTCGTGTGACTACTCCGATAGGACTTCTTAGATATAGCTCTTTCAATTCTGCCAGTGTATAGTCGGATACCTTACCCTTTCCGGTGGTAGTGCGGTCTATTGTTTTGTCGTGCATCATTACTATAACGCTGTCTTTGGTCATCTGCACATCAATCTCAATGCCGTCAAATCCGGCATCAATACAGCTTTGGTAGGCTTGGAGAGAGTTTTCGGGTGCATTGCGCCAGTCACCACGGTGGGCGATGATCATTACATAGTCGGACTTACCGCCATCATTTAGTTTATCTAAAAGGAAGTCCATTCTATTTTGCTGTCCGTAAGCAGTAGCAGCAAAAAAGAGTAATATATTTATTAAATACCTATTCATAATAAAATCTGTTCTATGTCATTAATCAAAGTTTGTACTATCTGTCCAACCCGGATTTTGTGTCAGTTTACCACCGGTTACAACACGCTCGCTTGCAGGTATCGGCCATAGGTAATCCCGGTTCTCATCCCAAGTTACCTTGATCTTATCCAATGCATGAATGTTACCGGATGTTACGTTGGTTAAAATGAGATCTTTACCCAACTTCTTTGCAGTACCTTTGAAGTTTCCCTTGTCTTCAGTGTAGAGTAAGAGGTCGTTTGTACCGTTTGCATCCATATCGTATTCACCTTCCGAGGGGAAGTAGCATCCATAGAAAGGTTTTGTAAGCTGTTGTCCCTCTTTCCAACGGAAGATATCCCAAAGACGGAAACCTTCCATCGTTAATTCTATAGTACGTTCTCTGCGGATTTCAAGAATGACTCCCGTGTTTGTGCTTTGGGTTACGTTAGGATAATACTCCTGCATCAGTGGATCGGGCGTTGCATTCGCTTCATTCATATCCAGATCGGGCATTTTAGCGCGTGCGCGGAGCTTATTGACGGATATATCCAGATCATTTTGAGTCAGTGTACCCAGTTCGGCTTTCGCTTCTGCATAGTTCAGGTATACTTCGGCTGTGCGGAACAGAGGCCAATCGGTAAATGCCTTATTGGCACCGTCATACTTGGATTCTCCGACAAATTTAATAGGCTGGTAACCGGTCAATGCTGTAAGGTCATTGGCTGTCACCTTAGATGCTCCCGTCTGGATATACCCCGGACACAGTACTGTTTGCTGCATGCGTGGATCACGATTCGTGGTTTCTGCAACAAAATCATCGGCCTGCCAACCTGCCTTGTCCGAATAACGTGTTCCATCGGCCATCAGATAGTGATTCATAAAACGTTTTGTAAATCCTTGCCGCCCGTTCTTTATAGCAAAAGGAATTCCATGCATTACGTTGGCTGTTTGGCTATAAAGTCGTGCCAATATAACTTCATCAGTACATGCTTCCAGACTGTTGAATAAAGAGCGATAGGGGGTGTTTCCCGTGGTGTATAATTTGTAACCGCTTTCTTTGATGAAAGTTTCACCGGCTTCTGCCACTTGTTTCAGGTATTTATCAGCATTATTCATTCCACGATATTTACGGTAGGTTCCTTCATAGAGCGCTACTCTTGTTTTGAGTGCTAATGCTGTCCATTTAGTTACCCTTGCCGTACTCTTTGCGGCAGAGAGTAAACGTATGGCTTTATCCAGATCGTTCATGATGGAATCCATAACTAAACCACGGTCATCACGTGGTTTAAACAATAGTTCCTGATCAACGGAAGTCAGTACCTGATTGTACCAAGGAACATCTCCGTAGCGACGTACTTTTACATAGTAGAAGTATGCCCGCATGAAGTATGCGACTCCGTCGTATTCATTTCTGGCTGCCATATCTTTGCATCTGTCGGAGTGCTGCAGGTAGTAATTGATACTGCGCAGTTTATCCCAGTTCCAGCCACTTTCGTCTGCTGTCGAACGTTGTCCTTGCAGTACGGCTCCTAATTCACTGTCGATATTATCGTCGGCATTTGTAGCCACTATATCGTCAGCATTCTCCAGTTGAGTATAAAAGCCATCTGTCCATAACTGTAATTCGGTTGCGGAAGAAAAGAAGGTTCCCGGACTTAAAGTATCTTCCGGAGTCATATTGAGTAATCCGTCGCAAGCCGTAAAGCTTGCCATTGCCAAAAGTGCAATAATTATTTTATTCATTGTTTTCATTTTCAATTCCTTTTAAGATTAAAATGTAACATCTATACCTACGGAGAAGGACCGGGAATATCCATATCCCACTCCAGAACCGGCGTTGTATGTTGAAGAGGTGTTGGTGAGTTCAGGATCTACCGTTTTATTGTGCTTCTTCAGGGCCGACCAGTAGAATAAATTCTCACCGGTAGCATAAACACGTACCGAGTTTAGTATTTTCTTGTTGACGGGGATGGTATATCCGATGGTCAGATTCTTCAGGCGGAGGTAAGATACATCCTGAAGATAACGGTCGTTTATTACTCCAAGTGCTCCGCCACTATAAGAGGCATATCCTCTCTGACGTGGGAAGTAAGCGCCGGGATTCTCCTCACTCCAACATTCTTTCAGGAAATCTTTATGAATGAAAGACAGAGAAGGGAATGAATAAGGTCCCCAGAAATTATAAGCATAAGTGGTAGGATACCAGTCTTGTTTGCCTACCCCCTGAAAGAAGGCGGAAATATCAAATCCCAACCAGTTGGCTCCCAGACGGAAGGTGTAGGAATAACGGGGCAGGCTGTTACCAATGATTCTCTTGTCACCCGGATCGGATACAGTGCCGGAACCTTCTGATAAAACTTTATCACCATCGAGATCAATAAAACGGACATCGCCGGCTCTCAGGTAATTGTCTTTTTTCGAGCTATATACGCGACCATTGACCGCTTTGTCATTATATTCTGCCTGGTAAGCGGCTGCTTCTTCATCCGTAGCGAACAGGCCGGATACTTTATATCCCCAGATTTCGCCTAAGGTCATACCTTCATAGTAGTCGGAAATCAGTTTATCCGGGTTGTTATATCTGGTTATTTTGGAAATATAATCACCGATAGTAGCCGAAATATTATACTTGAACGGCTTACCTGCTAATTTGAATTGGTCATTCCAGCCTACATATAGTTCCCATCCTTTTGTGCGTAAGTCAGCACAATTCTCTTTAGGGGTTTTGGCTCCATATACGGATGGGAGAGTAAGAGAAGTGGTCAGCATGTCTCTGGTATCACGCATAAATACATCGGCGGTCACATTCAGGCGGTTATTGAAGAATCCGAGATCAAGCCCCCAGTTGTAAGTGGTTACGGTTTCCCATGTCAATGAGGAAGAGATAGGATCGGAAATGTTTGCATAATTAGCCCTTTTGGTTCCGTCAAAAGTATATTGCATCAGGTTATCCGTTGAAATCTTATCTATATATGCATAGTTACTTACCTGTTGATTTCCAAGGCTACCGATAGAGAAACGAAATTTACTGTTGTTCCAGAAGGAGCGCAGTGGTTCCCAGAATTTTTCCTGGCTCATGCGCCAACCCACGGAAGCCGATGGGAAGAATCCCCAGCGGTCTTTGGAGGCAAAGCGGGAAGTACCATCCCAGCGACCACTAACCTCGGCAAGGTATTTACCTTCGAAATCGTAGTTTACACGACCGAAGAATCCTAAGGTGCGGAATGCAGAAATGGTTTGGGTAACGGTAGATTCGCCGGTAGCTACACTCATAGAACTTAAATCTTTACTCAGCAAATCGTCCTTTTTGACGGATAGTTCCGTTGTCCGGTAATCCTCAAATTGTGTACCGGCTACAGCCTTGAAATTATGTTTCTTTTTCCAGGTGTGTTCATAAGTTGCGTAGGCATTTACATTATGGTCGTCAATATCGTGGTGTATTTCCTGATAGAAATCGGTGATGGTGCCTGATGTAAATGTCGAGAATACACTTTCCTGACGGGAATAGTCGAAAGGCATACTGCGCCTTTTATTGAGTCGGTTCCTGTTCTTATATGCGTAGGAAACAGTTAAGACCAGGTCTTGGGTCAGTTTATAATCAAACTGGTTGGAGAGTATCCAGTATTTGTTTTCACGCGAGTTGCGTGCTTCATTTGCAGTGAGAAATCCACCATGACCTGCGCCTAAGGGGGAATTGGCTGTCAGTTGGTTGACGTACTGTACCACAGAACCGTCGGGATTACGTGGCATAAAGGAGGACAGTATATTGGATTGCAGGCTATGGATAGTCTGCTGTTCATCATAATAACCGGCATATTTATAAGATGTCGCATTATAGTTGACATTTACTGAATAACGTAGACGTGAGGTCAGGTCTATGTTCATCTTTGCACGGAAAGAGTAATTCTTATAGTTATCTTTATAGATATTGAAAAGACCGTCTTGTGTTAGGTAACGACCACTTACAAAGTAGTTCATTTTCTCGTTGCCTCCTGTGAATGATACATTATGTTCCTGTTCAGGACGAGTCTTCCGGTAGAAGTAATCATACCAGTCGAAGTTGCCGTAATAGTAATACTTACCGTCGTCGCCTACTACAGTCCAGGGGCGGTCGGGGTTTTCCGTTTTGTCATTTCTACGGTCGTAAAGCATTTGCAAGTCATCTTCCGTATAGTTTGCCATCAGCTTTCCCTGATAAGATTCATAGAAGGAATTGACAATATTTACATGATCATAGCCTGTTGTTATGAAGTCGGTTGAGGTGGTGTTTTGTTGCCATCCCAGACGGCCATTGTATGAAATAGTAGCTTTTCCGTTTGTATTCTTTCCGTTTTTGGTTGTAATGAGGATAACTCCCGAAGAAGCTTTGGCACCATAAATAGCCGAAGCTGAAGCATCCTTCAATACAGAAATAGATTCAATATCATTGGGATTGATTTGATTTAGATTTACTTCCATTCCATCTGCCAGCACCAGCGGGCTTCCGCCGTTGATAGAAGCTACTCCGCGAATATCTATATCATAACTGGAATCCAATGAACCGGAGTTGAAAGTAAGATTTATAGAAGGATCGGCACCTTGTAAAGCATTGGCAGCGGAGGTTACAGGACGATTATTGATATCTTCGGCAGTAATCATGCCTACTGCACCTGTCAGGTTTGCTTTCTTTTGCGATCCATATCCTACTACCACCACTTCATCCAGCATTTCGCTGTCTTCTTTCATAGTCACTTTCGTCAGTGCCTTGGCTCCGGCAAGGAAAGTCATTGTTTTGTAGCCGATGAATGAAATGGTTACTCCTGCGCTCTCCGGAACATTAGACAGTGTGTACTCACCGTCTACATTCGTAATAGTGCCCAGTGAGGTGCCTTTAACGGCAACACTGGCACCGATGATCGGTTCTCCTGTTTCATCGACTATTATTCCCGTAATAGTTTTAGTCTTCTGGTTGACAGACTCTTTTTTCAACAGTACTATTACATTGTCCTTTTCCATCTTGTAAGTAAGCTCCCTTCCCGTCAGAACTTTCTGCATCGTCTGGGCAATAGTGGCATTACTTACACTGAAACTGACAGCCTGATCCAGCTCTGTCAGCTTTTCGTTGTAGAAGAATTTGTAATCACTGACCTGCTCTATCTTTTTCAGTGCGGCACGTAGCGGAGTATTTTCCACGGTGACGGTGATTTGCGAGAAAAGCCCCAGTGATACACTCAAGAACAGAGAGAGGCAAAGAGCCCGCATAGTTCTTAGATTTTTGGTTTTCCTGTTTTTCATATCAAATAAATTAAGTTGGTTTGATAGGTATACAGGTTCCTTTATACTGCCGTCCAAGCGACTCTTAGTTTTTAACTCACATTAACAATATGGGATTTATTTCTCTTTTAATATAATGACTGAGTCCTTCACTTCGTAGCGGAACGGGGAGGTCAGCATTATAATATCCAGAGCATTCTGTATACCACCACCGGGTATTGTTCCGGTAAACCGCTCTTCTGCAATTCGAGGAGAGTCGATGTGTATCGTGACATCATAAACGCGTGAAAGGGCTTTCATAATGTTGTCCAGAGATTCGTTCTGGAAATACAAGCTGCCTTTGGTCCATGTCACATAATCTTCGGGATAGACTTTCTCAGTAGTAAATTTATGGGTGGATTTATTATAGTTTATTTTCTCTCCGGGTTTCATGACTAGGGAGGAAGAAGGGGTATGTACGCCGACTTTTCCTTCCATTAGAACTACGGTTACATCTTGTTCGTCCTGATAAGCGCAGACATTGAACACGGTACCGAGAACTTTTACTTCCAGTTCGCCTGCCTGTACAATAAAGGTATGGCGAGGATCGTGTGCTACTTTAAAGTAGCCTTCACCGTTCAGTTGTACCCGGCGCTCGTTTTTGCCGAAATCGCTTAGATAGCTGAGTTGGGAAGTTGAATTGAGGATAACATCCGTTCCATCAGGTAGCACTACCGTAGCTTTGTCTCCTTTATCGGCTTTTACAATGAAAGGTGACTGGTGACCAGTGTCGGAAATACTCAGGATATTATAAGTGAAGAAAGCGATGAAGATAGGAATGCAGATCATAGTCGCCCATTTTGCCCAAACGGGGACAAGAGCTTTTCTCGGAGAACGTTCTGTAGGCTTCACATCAGGAGTGCGGACAGGTTCATTGAGAACTTCCGCCTTAATCCGTGCGAACATCTTGTCGCGTAGGTCGAGAGGAATGTCAGCATCGGATTTCTCGAATTCCTCTTCCCACCAGTCGGACAGCTGCACGTTGTTGCGTATCCATCCGGCCAGTTCGCTGATTTCCGCTTCGGTAATGTCTCCTGCGAAATATTTCTCGGCTAAGTTCTTATAATATTCTTTCTCCATCTTCTTACTTATTTAATAGTATACAGTTACCCTTGCTTTCGTATCCAAACATACCGGGTATTATTGCATTTTGTTAACAAAAAAGGCCCATAAGACAAGAATCAGCTTATCGTAATGCTTCGTAAATTGCTCACGCATGAATTTCACGGCAAGTGAAAGTTGTGTGGCGACCGTACTCTCCGAGATGCCCATCTTCTCGGCTATCTCCTTGTTGGTATAGCCTTGGCGTTTACTGAGCAAAAAGATTTTTTTGCGCGAAGGGGGCAATTCTTCGGCCAGTGAATTTATATAGTCGTTCAGAAAGCGCAGGTCTGTGCTTTCTTCTGTCTGATGGTCCCGGTCGGGATTGCTTTTCAACAGGTATTCGGTATAGATGTATTCCACAGTCTGGTGCTGATACATATTCATCGACAGATTACGGGCTATGGTGCAGAGGTAAGAAACGAAATTTTCGGTAGGGTCAACCTTCTCACGTACTTCCCACAGGCGAATAAACGTCTGCTGTACCACCTCCTCGGCCATATATTGATTGCCGGAAGAAAGGCGCATCATAAAGTTGTAGAGCTTGCCGCTATACAGGTTGTACAACTTCTCGAATGCAGAAAAAGAACCCTCCTTCAGTGATTGTATCAATTCACTTCTATTTTCGTTTGCAATCATATATTATTGATTTAGGCCTCAAAGGTATGCCTTGTACTTACGTAACAGGTTACAATATTATTAATAATTTCCGGAATTAATGGAATAGTAGGGGATATTTTTAGTCTGCTTTATCCCTCGGACATAGTCAAAGCCCTGTCTACTCCGTATTAGCTCCATGTCTATACACTTGGACTTGGTACGGACTTGGTATGGACTTGACACGGAGTTGGTATGGTGAAGAAGAGTAGTATCGGAAAGTATGGGTATAAAAAAAGGAGTACCGCTGTACTCCAACCTTTGTTAACCTTAAATCTAATACTATGAAAAAAATCACATTGCAAATATAAGTGCTCACCCTGTTTCCTCCAAATATTTGCTTCCGTTTGATATTCCTTTTATAATTCTTTCACGGATATTCACTGTTCTCGCACACGAACTGTCTTTTTGAGACAATATAGTGGATGATAGTGGCTAAATGATTATCAAATAGCATGAGACCTCTTTTATGTTGCAAAGTTGCAAATCTGTTTCATTCGTTTCACAGAAGCTTCCACCCCCTGAAAAGAGTCATAATAATTGTATTTCTTTCAATTTTTTAAATATACATTTGTCAAATACAAAGCAAAGTTATGAAGGTTCGCGTAGGTTTATATATATTCTTAATACTCTCTTTTTTGATATTAGGAAAAGCAGAGATGCGAGCTGAAAGATTAGCAGCGAACAAGGATATTTGCAACCCGACGGACCGAATGTTACAACCGGAAACCTGGAGCAAAATATACCAATGGGTAATGAATGATCCGCAGGTGCCGGATAAAGAAGAAGTGCTGGCGTTGATCCGGCGACACTTCGGGAACTTTGAAAAACTGATAAAGCTGTTGCGCTATTTGGATGGTGGAAAACCTTACGCTTATTTGTCGGAACATCAATTCCGGAAGGTAGAACGGATAGGGGAGATGAAAGTCAGTTTGCCGATAGCTGCATTAGCATTGCCTGTAGATGCTTTACCGGAGGGAAAAATAGAACTAATGACTTTTTCTCCGTATGTTGAGGCAGAAAGCAAGAGGGAAACCCCGCGTAGAACGGTGATTGCGTTGAAGAACAATATACTTTATGATTTAGCTTTGGCTCCGAATGTGGAGGTAGAATTGCCCGTAGGGCAGCGGTGGTCTTTGAATATGGAATATAAATGTCCTTGGTGGTCGAACAACAAGCGCGGCTTCTGTTACCAGCTTCTTTCGGGAGGTGCTGAGGTACGTTACTGGCTTGGAAATCGTAAGAATCGTGAACGGCTGACAGGACATTTTCTGGGAATATATGCTGAAGGGGGAGTGTACGACTTCCAGTTTGATAAGGATAAAGGATATCGGGGAAACTATTATGCAGCTTCTGGACTGACTTATGGTTACAGTCATCGACTGGCCCGGCACCTGGCTCTTGAATTCAGTCTGGGGATTGGCTATCTGGAAACAGAATACCGAAAATATACTACCTACGAAAGTGATTTGATATGGACAAGTAGCGGACGCTATCATTTTATAGGGCCTACGAAAGCCAAGGTTTCTTTGGTATGGCTCATTCAGGGAAGGAGGCGGTAGCTATGCGGTGTACAAAATGTGTGTTTCTTTTGCTTCTATTGGGGCTATCGGTACTTTTAGCGGGATGTGAGTTTAGAGATATACTGGACGATTATCCTGTCAGCGGAGTACAGATTAAGCTTAATTGGAAGGGGGTGACGGAGCAGTTACCCGAAGGAATGAGGGTGATCTTCTACCCGAAAAGCGAAGAAGGAAGAAAGGTGGAGAGCTATCTCTCGGTTGAGGGGGGAGTGGTGAAAGTACCACCGGGATATTATGACATGGTGATTTACAATTATAATACGGAGAGTGTGTTGATTCGTGGTGATGGGGCGTTTGAGACGATTGAGGCTTACACCGGACCGTGTACAGGGCTTAGTACCAGTGAAGCGATGGTGTGGTCACCGGACCCTTTGTATGTAGTAAGTGTGAAAGATATGAGAATAGAAAAGAGTGAGAAGATGCTTTTGATGGAGTTTCAGCCGAAACTGGTGGTCAAGAACTATTCTTTTGAAATAAAGGTGAAAGGATTGAAGAATGTGGCAAGCATTATCTGTAATGTAGACGGGATGAATGGTTCTTATTACATCAGTAATGGCTCATGTACAGCAAGTGTTGCCCCAATTTATGTAGAGGCCCGAAAAGGAGGTGATGTAATACGTGGTAGCTTTTCTGCTTTTTTTACGTCAGAATCAGCAGGTACACGTTCAGGCAGCGAGGTAACGATGAAATTACTACTTGTGAAAGTCGATAATACGGTTCAGGAAGTAAAGGTTGACATAACAGCTGCTGTAACTACTCCATCTCCTCCGCCTGCTCCTCCTGAAGAGGGAGGGGGAGATCCGGCAACGGATATTGAAATACCGATTGATGAAGAAATAGAAGTGGATGATGTGGAAGTTCCTCCCGATGGAGGCGGTGGTATGGGTGGTGATGTAGGAGATTGGGATGATGAGACGGATGTGGAATTACCTGTAAATTGAAAGTAAATAAATTAAAATATTAACTTATAAAACAAACGATTATGAAGAAGATTTTATTAACAGCAGTTGCTGCGTTGGCAATCGTAGGTTGCTCACAGAATGAAGAGATTGAGAAGGCTGGTGAAAAGGCGGAGATTAACTTTAGTAGTATAGTTGGGAAAAGTACAAGGGCAACAGAGGTAACCTTGGATAAATTAAAAACAAACGGATTTTATGTCTATGCCTATAATACAGGAGAGTTGGCTTTGGGTGCAGGAACTCTTGACAAATCTCTGATGGAGAATGAGAAAGTTTCATGGGATACCGGTAACTCTGTTTGGAAAAGTGCTACTTATTATTGGCCAAGTACTGGTAATGTTCAATTTTTTGCTTATGCCTCTACTAAGGCTTCAGCTGCGTTGACTGTTACTCCTACAGATAATTATCCTACTATAGCTAACTATACAGTTTCTGCTAAAGCAAGTGAACAAGAAGATTTACTGGTGGCTAAAGTTACAGGTACAAAGTCTACTAAAACTGTGACATTTGTCTTTTCTCATATTTTAACGCAAGTGAATTTTTCAATAAAAGCAGGTGATGCCACAGATAAATTGAATTATATAGTAACAGAACTCTCACTTCAAAATATTGGGAGTGTAGCTACATATAGTTATGATGAAACTTGGGGAAGTGCAACAAATCCGCTTACATATGCTTGTGCTTTAGATGAAACAGAAGCAAATAATACTGTTACTGGTAGTGATTCTGCTCCTCTAGGTACTGAAGCTCTAATGTTACTGCCTCAAACCTTAGGGAGTGATGCTAAAATAGTAGTTAAGTATAAAATTGTCGATGCAAAAGGTGTCGAGTATTATTCGACTCCTGAAGGGGGAAAGGAAATTTCATTATCTGGCATTGTGTGGAATGCCAATAATAGAATACGCTATACATTAACTCTAACCAATGGTGCAACTCCTATTGGATGGGATGTTGAAAAGATTAATGGATGGGATACAGAAGGTAATACAGATAAAAATACTCCTGCTGGCTAAATGTTAAATTGTATTTATGAACACTATTCATAAGATTGTATAAATAAAAAACTACGGGATTCTTCTCGTAGTTTTTTATTTATATGTCTTCTTTTTGAATGCAGGAACTAAGTATCCATATTTCTAAATAAAGTAATAAAAGAATTAGCCGGATAAGAGAGCTCAAAAACAGCATAAACAGCTTGGAATGCACAAAGAATGTACTACTTTTGTCTAAACTTATAATTTATCAAAGTTATAGAATGCATTAACGAAATGAAAAAGAATCTACTATTGTTATTACTATGCCTGTTTTGTTCAGTTAATCTCTGCAATGCAAAAGCAAAAAGTGCATTTACAGTTTTTCAATTAAACCTGTGGCATGGAGGTGCTAAAGTGCCTAATGGAGATCAAGGAATTATTGATGTATTGGATCAGATGGATGCAGATGTAGTTTTCCTATGTGAAGTCAG
Source organism: Bacteroides intestinalis (assembly GCF_003464595.1). Classification (GTDB taxonomy): domain Bacteria; phylum Bacteroidota; class Bacteroidia; order Bacteroidales; family Bacteroidaceae; genus Bacteroides; species Bacteroides intestinalis_A. Next base: position 226,783 of record NZ_QRZF01000005.1, on the reverse strand, counting down.
AGATGGAAAGCGGTTTATACCACACGTGATAGAGGAATTGAAGAAAAGGGGAAAGCATTATTATGGAGAGACTTTCGATCTGGCAATTGGTATTTTAAGTAAGTTCAAACCGGATAGCATGACTAAATGCTGCATTGTACCGGGTGATGAAAGTCGTGCTATGGTGAAAATGACAACCACAATCGAAGGGCAGCCGGTTTCTTTTTATTCCTGCCATTTAGATTATCGGAATTATGAATGTTATATGCCACGTGGATATAGTGGCACGAGCTGGAAAAAGATAGATAATCCTATAACAGATGAGTCCGAGGTCCTGAAAGCCAATCGTTTGTCATTCAGAGATGAGTCTATCCGTGCTTTCGTGGAAGAAGTGCAAACCGATATTAAACAAGGACGTCCGGTTATTATGGGAGGAGATTTCAACGAGCCTTCCCATTTGGACTGGCAGGCGGACACAAAAAATCTATGGGATCACAATGGGGCTGTCATTCATTGGGATTGTTCTATGATGCTTCATGAAGCTGGATTCAAGGATAGTTATCGTGAAAAATATCCTAATCCTGTTCGATATCCCGGCTTCACATTTCCCGCAGGAAATAAGCTTGCAGAAGAAGCTAAACTGGAAAAATTAGCTTGGGCACCCGAAGCCGATGAACGTGACCGGATTGATTTTATTTATTATTATCCGATGAACTCGATTCTTTCATTGAAAAATTGCATATTGGTAGGACCTTCCGAAACAGTTGTGAGAGGCATAATAACAGAAAATGATTCCAAAGATAAGTTCCTGACCCCCTCCTGTGTTTGGCCTACAGATCACAAAGGGAACCTTGCAACTTTCAAGATTCAGAAGGCTTCTTCGAAGTCGTTATAAGAGACTGCGCTTGCCATAGCATTATTGGATGATAGATTGAAGAATTATCCCCGAAGACTTTCCCTTTTGTAAAGTCTTTGGGGATTTTTTTGTTTCTTCCCATAATATTCTTATTTTTGCCGCACAATAACAAACAAAAAACATTCAATCTACAATGCAAACTTACTCTGCATGTGGTGCGGTCATATCGTGTCAGCAGTGCCCTAAGGCTGTGGCTAATGCTATCATTTATGCCTCTCATTCAAGAGGCTTCCACCTTCCTGCCCAAAAATGCGAAGAGAATATCATGATTTTTCTGTTAGAAGGAGAAGCTCTTGTCAACAGTCAGGAGTATGCAGGTACTGTGCTGCATGCCGGTGAGTTTATTCTTCAGGCTATCGGTTCAAAGTATGAGATTCTTGCTCTGACGGATGTGGAATGTGTTTGTTACCGCTTCAATCAGCCTGAATTGTTTTGCGAGGAACGCTATAAATATATAATGAAAAGTGTAACTCCTCCCCTCATATTCACGCCTTTGAAAATTACTAATGAATTGAATTTCTTTCTGAGTGCTTCAAAAGCTTATTTGGTAGAAGAGAAGATTTGCCGGGAATTGCTTTCTCTTAAACGGAAAGAACTTGCTTTTATTCTGGGACAATATTATTCTGATTATGATCTCTCTATGTTGGTGCATTCACTGTCCAGATATACGTCCAGCTTTGAGTATTTTGTTTTACAAAACCATATGAAGGTGAAGACTGTGGAAGAATTAGCCCAATTAGGTGGTTACACTACTACCACCTTCCGGCGCATTTTCAACTCTGTGTTCCATAAACCTGTTTATGAGTGGATGATGGAGAAACGCAGAGAGAGCATAGCTTATGAACTTCGGTATACGGATGCCACTATCTCCGAAATCTGCTATAAATATGGTTTCGAATCTTTACCTCATTTCTCTAACTACTGTAAGAAGTATTTTGGTTCTTCCCCTCGCGGGCTTCGTTCGGTGCAATCTGTTGCTACTGAGGAGACGCAGACTTTTTGCGGAGAGGCTGGTTAAAACGGTATTTCACAGAGACGATGAAGTAACTGCCTATCTGTTGCGTATGGCTCTCGTAAAAGCCATCTGCCATAGTGCTGCGGTAATAACTCTTTTGTTGGCTGAGTATATCCACCCAGTTGGCTGATACTTCGGCTTGCTTCTTTTTCAGGAAACGCCATGTGATACTTGCGTTCCATACAAATTGGTCGTCTTCCCCCTTCTTTATGTTCGTACCGTTTCGGAAAGAATAATTCGCATCGGTTCTCAGCTGTATACTTTTTGGTAAATCGGCAAAGGCGTTTATTCCGAAAGCATAATTACGGGTGTAAGTATCTGTTTCCAGAAGCGAGTTGGCAGAATGTTGAAAATTCCATCTTCCGTTCAGGTCGAAGTTTCCCCATTTAGGCTGATAGGATAGGCGGAGATCAGTGTTTATCCCGGTGTTGTGAGTGGTGCTACGCTCCGGTTGTTCGGTCTGGTTTTCGTTGATGAGGCTGACATCTTGCGCAAAAGAGCCTCCGGCATTGGCATTCAGGCTAAAACTTTTGATGCGCTTCTGATATCGAAGTACACCGTTCATGTTCCAGTTACCGTTGATATTGACCGGATAGGTTTCACGCCCGCCTGTCTGCTGGTTGTAGGTCACTGCGCGGGTCTGGCTGTTGATTCTGTTGTTCCAGTTCAGTGTGGCAAAGATGCCTTGCTTCGTATTCTGTGCTTCCAGTCGGACGGATTGATTGTAAGTAGGCTTCAGATTGGGATTGCTTCGCGTAATGTTGAGCGGGTCGCTGATGTTGGTGGGGGCGATCAGATCGTATAATGACGGTTGCGAGGTATTTCCATAATAGTGCAGGATGACCCTGTTTTTCTTTTTCTGCCATGAGACGAACAACATAGGCTGGAAACCGACAGAGCGAAGGGTGGTATCTGCTTTATGTAAACCTGTTTTTTGGTTCAGGCTACGGCGTTCGGGTTTTACGGACATCCCGGCATTGACATTCCAGGTGGTGTCGGAGTAGTTAAGAAACAGATTGATTCCGTGTTGCAGGGTACTGCTATGGCTTCGGTTACTCAGACTGTCGATGTAACTCGTCTCATATCCTTCGGGCAGATAGCCGGGCTGCACCTCCGCTTCTTCCATAAAGCCGGACAGGTCGTATGTATTGCGGTCATTTTTCTGCTTGCTATAATTGAAATTATATGAGATCTGTGAGCGTAGTTTCTTGGTGAAAGGATGGGTGAACATTACCCCGATGCCTTGTGAACGGTTGGGCGACAGGTTCGATGAGTACTGGTTGCGGTAGAGTATGGAGTCGTTTCCGGCACTGTTTTTCAGTTGATAATAGGTCGTTGACGATACGGAGAAGTTGTTATTGTCATTTTTACTATCATTGTATTGAGCTGTCAGTCCAACGGAAGTTCCTTTTTTATTGATCCGGCGCATGATATTTGCGTGGAAGGAAGACCGGTGTTGATTGCCTCTCGTCAGCGACCCCATAGAAATATCATTGATTTTTTGATCATCGGGTACTTCACTGATGGTACTGAAAGGGTCCAGGATATCCAGATGAGGGTTTTCATTGAATGTACCCTGGCGGTTATTATTGGCACTATTATTACGGGTGAGATTGAAATTACCGTAGATATTAACAAAGGTCATGCTATCTACCTGCCAGTTTAAGCCCAATGTCGCATTCATATTACGGCTGCCGTTCGTATTGTCGCCGGCAGAGTATTGGTATTTGTTTCCGCTTGTCAGGTATTGTTCATTGTAGGATGTGGATACGTTGCCTTGGTTATTGTGGTGATAGGACATATTCCCGTTGAGAGTCAGTTTTTTATTGTACTTTTGGGTAAAGTTCAATGCAACGTTCTCCTGTATGTTGTCTTTATAGCTGGTTCTCATGTTGAGATTACCGGAATTGGCAATGACGGAGAGGTTGTTTCCGTTATTCTTGAAGTAGTTACCTTGCAGGTTGAAGTCCTTTTTGTTGTTATTGCCATATCCGGCTTGTCCAGATAAAAGAAGGGTTCCGTTGAATTCTGCTTTGGTCTGCAAGTCGAGTACATAGTTTTCCTTTCCGGTACTGACGCCTGTCAGCTTTTCCAGTTTGCTCTTCTTATCGTATACTTTTATCTTGCTGATTAACTCTACAGGGAGGTTCTCCAGTGCCATTTTGTTGTCGCCCGCAAAGAAGGCTTCACCGTTTACGTTGATTTCATTGATAGGCAGTCCATTGTACTTCAGGGTTTTGGTTTCACTGTCATATTCCATTCCGGGAATACGTTTCACCAGAGCCTCCAGATAGGAGCCTTCCGGTGTTTTATAAGCTGCTGCATTGATGACGGTGGTATCTCCCACCTGGTCTATTTCGCGTATTGGAGCTTTAACAGTCACTTCTCCCAATTCGATGCCTTCCTCCAGCAGGATGCTGCCCAGATTAATGGTTGAAGCATTGCCATCCAGTTTTCGGAAGACAGATTGCATGCCCGTATAAGAAGCTTTGAGTAGATATTGTGTTCCTTTCTGAGTAGTAAACTGAAGGTTGAAGTGTCCGTCCGTATCGCTTGCAGCTCCTTTTATGAAAGTGGAATCTTTTCCTCCCAAAATAACAATGCTTGCGTAAGGTAAGGGTTCTTCCCCTTTTTGGGTATCTGACGCCGTGCACACTTTTCCCTTGACTGTTCTTGTTTTTTGAGCGAATAGAATAGTCGGGATTAGTAAGAATAGCAATAATATCCAGGTTTTGTGCACGTTCATCTTAAGTCTTTTATAGCAGTCACAAAATTAGGGAGTTTTCGTTTGTATACAATACTTTGATAAAGAAAATTTAAAATATCGCTTTTGTCTTTGTTAGCTAACGTGCGGAAATGATATGTACATAATGTCTAATGAATGCTTATTACAGTGAGAACTGTTTCTCGCTTAATTGAGAAAACTTTCTCACTATGTTGAGAGCTATTGCTCAACAAAGAGAGAAAAAGTTCTCACCCTATTGAGAATAAACAGAAAGTGTAGTTCCCTGATAATGGTTGCATAATAGGAGAGGCTTTCAGCCTTATAAAGTCCGCGTTCGTCCGTCTTCATCCGCGTCGTCCGCGTACCCATATTATTATTTATCAACCCACTTCTTTTCCACACGTTACAGAAAATAAAAAAAAGATTGAATATTTTTTGAATAAAACCTCTCCTTTTTTATAGATTATATTACTTTTGCTAGCATATTAGTCTTGCAATGAAAACCGACAAACTAAAATATGCTTTCGCCTTCATTCTCTTGCTATGTGCTTTTTTATGTGGGATCAATTTTAAACGATGGTATACTGCCAACCATCGGATAGAAAGAATAATTTCTCTTATGTATTCTTCCTCTCCTTATTATGATTGCTATGGAAATTTTGAAGAGCTTCTGAGGCAGGAGTTCAGAAAGCAGGGAATAGAGCCGATATTTGATAAATTTTATCTGGATTTCAACACAGTAGCCCCGGAAGAAGGGATAAAAAACATGGAGGCGTATCTTGAGATTATTAAAGATAAGCCGGTGGCACTGATTCTTACTGTGGGCGACCAGGCTGCATCTGCCTTATTTACCACCCGTCACCGCCTGCTTTCCTCTGTCCCTGTAGTAGCTTGCAATGTACATTTTCCCGATGAAAAACTTATAAAGGAATATGAGCGCAGGAAAGTTTATGTGTTGCGTGATGCACCGGACTTTCAACGTAATATCGATTTTATAAAATCTTTACGGCCACAGGTCGGGATAGATGTTATTTATAATATTGATCTGACTCCTCTTGGGCGCAAATCGTTTGATCTGTTAACCCGGTTTGCCGATAGAAAGGAAATGCGGCTATTGGGTTGTGGGTCTGCTTTCTCTGCAGAGCCTGAATATAAGGAATTACAGGAAATGGTTGAACATTATAATTTGATGCCTGCAAGAGCGGGTAGCCATGTTGGTAAAGATGAGATAACCATAAGCCTTTGTCCTTTCCGTTATACCAAAGGAACCTCTTTGCTTGTCGACATGGAGAAATCAAAGAGTGGGCAGGAGAAAGAGGTTTTCCTGCTGGATAAATTTGATCAGATGTCGCTCCCGATAACTAAAGCTTTGAATATTCCCTCTTTCAGTTGTATCCGTCAGGGATTTGGGGAGGATGCCAAAATTGTGGGTGGTTATATGGCTACTGATGAGATTTCTGCACGTACTGCGGCCGATTTTTCTGTTCGCCTGATGAATAAAGAGAAGATCGGTATGCCGAAAATCAGGGATATGGAAAAGGAATATGTACTGGATTGGACTTACTTTTCAGCCTATGCAGACTTTGATGTGGAAAATGTACCTGAAGATGTGCGTATTATCAATTACTCATTTTATGATCGGTATCGGAATGAGCTTTATTTTCTGACTGGATTGTTTATCCTTGCTTTTATTCTGGTATTGGTCAGTTGGTTGCGCATCCGTCGACGTTCGCGTGAGGAACGAAAGAACCTGGAGATGCTTGAGGAAATTCATAAGCGGTTGACGCTTTCCATGGATGGAGGACGAGTTGCCCTTTGGGATATTCAGGGGGATAATATTGAATTTGATGAGAATTATACTCGTTTGGTGGGAATGGAACAGAGGACGTTTGTGCGAACCGATTTCTTGAAATATGCATATCCTGATGATGTATCTCTACTGAATTCATTGTACGAAACATTGCATCAATCTACGGACATGCATGTTCGGCGTGTACGCTTCTCTTTCAGTGAAGAAAATTATCGCTGGTATGAACTACGGTGTCGCAGCCTGAAAGATGCCAAGGGGAGGATAATGCTGGCAGGTGTTATGCAGGATATTCAGCTACAGGTGGAGCGTGAAGAACAACTCATTCAGGCTAAGCAGATGGCCGAAAATGCTGAATTGAAGCAATCTTTTCTGAATAATATGAGCCATGAAATCCGTACTCCGCTGAATGCTATTGTCGGATTTACTAATTTATTGGTAGGCGAAGGTGGCGATGAGATTGAACCGGAAGAGAAGAAAGCTATGCTTGAGATTATCAACCGTAATAATGAACTGCTTTTGAAACTAGTCAATGACGTAGTGGAAATATCGCGTCTGGATTCCGGTAATCTGGATCTCGAAATAAAAGAATGGAATATGACGACGGTTGTGAAAGAGATTTATATGGCTTATCAGGCACTAATCAAACCCTCGTTGCAGTTTCATCTTGTTCTGGATGAAAGTCTTTCCTTGCCCGTCAGGATAGATCGTATGCGTTTTATTCAGGTTATTTCCAATTTCCTGAATAATGCGGATAAGTTTACCCGTAGTGGTTCGGTGACATTGGGATGTAGTGTGGATAAGGAGCATCGGAAAGTTAGTGTCTATGTGCAGGATACGGGAAAAGGAATTGATGAGAAGGAACTTATGATGATCTTTGACCGTTTTTATAAAACCGATGAGTTTGAACAGGGAAGCGGACTTGGACTTTCTATTTGTAAAGTCATTATTGAACGGCTGTGCGGGCATATAGAGGTGCAATCTGAAGTAGGAAAGGGGAGCCGCTTTACAGTTATCCTATCGTTAATGGATATCATTTGAAATCTCTGAAAGTATTTATTGTTAGATGATATAAAAACTCCTCTGTCGGTTTCCCGGCAGAGGAGTTCTGGTGATATTAATCAAATGTAGAAAGGGCTGATTAGTCTTTCAGTTTTGCGATGATAAAGTCGCGGTTCAAACGAGCGATGTTGCTGATAGAAATGTTCTTCGGACATTCAGCTTCGCAAGCGCGAGTGTTGGTACAGTTACCGAATCCGAGTTCGTCCATCTTGCTCAACATAGCTTTTGCACGGCGCAATGCCTCCGGTTTACCTTGCGGCAGCAAGTTCAACTGGCTAACTTTTGCGGAAACGAACAACATAGCAGAACCATTCTTACATGCAGCTACACAAGCACCGCAACCGATACAAGCAGCAGCATCCATAGCTTCGTCAGCAATCTGCTTCGGAATCAGGATAGCGTTGGCATCCTGAGGAGAACCTGTACGCACACTTACATAACCACCTGCTTGCATGATCTTGTCATAAGCTGTGCGGTCTACCATCAAGTCCTTGATAACCGGGAAACCGGCAGAACGCCAAGGTTCAACAGTGATAGTGTCGCCATCATTGAAACGGCGCATGTAAATCTGGCAGGTAGTAGCACCCGTTGCAGGACCGTGGGGATGTCCGTTGATGTAGAGCGAACACATACCGCAGATACCTTCGCGGCAGTCATGATCGAATACAACCGGTTCATTACCTTCAGAAATCAGTTGCTCATTCAAGATATCCAGCATTTCAAGGAATGAAGTGTCACCGGGGATATCTTTCATTTGGTATGTTTCAAAAGCGCCTTTTGCCTTTGGGCCTTTCTGACGCCATACTTTCAGTGTGAAACTTATATTTTTATCCATTTTCTTTGATTTTTAAGTTGACGAGTTGACAAGGCTTCAGTTAACAAGGGAGAATGTTCCGCTTATTAATAAGTGATGACAACATACGTATGATTTCATTGTTTAAGCTGTTAAGTTCTTCAAAGCTTTGAGTAGATAAGTAATGTATGTCATTACAAATAATGAGTTGGGTCTCTAACTCAGAAGCTGAACCTAAAGATATATATAAAAACTGAATAAGCTCTTTATCATGCCCTCTTCCATATCCTTCTGCTATATTTGAAGGTATAGAAACAGCAGCTCTGCGCATTTGCGAAGTAATGCCGTAGATTTCCTCTTTAGGAAATACTTGAGTTATTTGATATAAGTCCTTTACAAGTTTCATACTCTTTTGCCAAACAATTAAATCTTTATGATTTCTCATGCCTTGTTCCCTTGTTAACTCGTCCCCTGGTTAACTAATTATGATTTATAGTTACGAGTTTGTACCTTGATTGCTTCGTAAACCAACGGTTCTTTCAGCAACTCAGGAGCTTTTTCGTCGGAGCCTTGATATTCCCAGCAAGCAACGTAGAAGAAGTTTTCATCATCACGTTTTGCTTCGCCTTCCTCAGTCTGGTATTCTTCACGGAAGTGACCACCGCAGCTTTCGTTACGGTTTAGAGCATCGTATGCAACCAATTCACCCATGATAATGAAGTCGTACAAGCGGATAGCCTTATCCAACTCTACATTCATGCCTTCCTTATCTCCCGGAATGAAGAGGTCTTTTTCGAATTCCTTGCGGATTTCTTTCAGTTTGGCAATACCGGTCTTCAGACCTTCTGCTGTACGGCCCATACCTACATATTCCCACATTACGTGGCCCAGTTCCTTGTGGATAGAGTCTACAGACTTCTTACCCTTGATGTTCATCATCCAGTTGATTTTATCCTGGATTGCTTTCTCTGCTACTGCAAATTCAGGCAGGTCGGTAGAGAAGCGGGGAACTGTGATCTGGTCAGCCAGATAGTTCTGAATAGTGTAAGGCAATACATAGTAACCGTCAGCCAGACCCTGCATCAATGCGGAAGCACCGAGGCGGTTTGCACCGTGGTCAGAGAAGTTACATTCGCCGATAGCGAACAGACCCTTGATAGAAGTCATCAGTTCGTAGTCAACCCAGATACCACCCATTGTATAGTGGATAGCCGGATAAATCATCATCGGATTATAATATTTCACACCGGCAATTTCTTTTGCCAGTTCGCCCGGATTCACGTCAGTGATTTCTTCGTACATATCGAAGAGGTTACCATAACGTTGAAGAACGATATCAAGACCCAAACGGCTGATAGCCTCAGAGAAGTCGAGGAATACTGCCAAGCCTGTATTGTTCACACCGAAACCTGCATCGCAACGCTCTTTTGCAGCACGGCTGGCAACGTCACGCGGAACCAAGTTTCCGAATGCCGGATAGCGGCGTTCCAAGTAATAGTCACGGTCTTCTTCAGGGATATCGCTTCCCTTGATTTCACCCTTCTGAAGTTTCACTGCATCTTCTTTCTTCTTCGGAACCCAGATGCGGCCGTCATTACGCAGAGACTCTGACATCAAAGTCAACTTAGACTGCTTGTCGCCGTGAACAGGAATACAAGTGGGGTGAATCTGTACCATAGCCGGATTAGCCATCCAAGCACCCTTACGGTAGCAAGAAACAGCAGCTGTACAGTTACAAGTCATTGCATTGGTAGACAGGAAGTATGCGTTTCCGTAACCACCGGTAGCGATTACTACTGCGTGTGCAGCGAAACGTTCCAGTTTACCGGTAACGAGGTTCTTAGCAATGATACCGCGGGCACGTCCGTCGATAAGAACAACGTCCTGCATTTCATAGCGGGTATACAGTTTTACAGTACCTACGTTTACCTGGCGGCTCAATGCTGAATAAGCACCCAGCAATAACTGCTGTCCGGTTTGACCGCGGGCATAGAACGTACGTGATACCTGAGCACCACCGAAAGAACGGTTATCCAGCAGACCGCCGTATTCGCGGGCGAAAGGAACACCTTGTGCCACACACTGGTCGATAATGCTATTGGAAACCTCAGCCAAACGGTAAACGTTAGCTTCGCGGGCACGGTAGTCACCGCCCTTTACTGTATCGTAGAACAAACGGTAAACTGAGTCACCGTCGTTTTGGTAATTCTTTGCAGCGTTGATACCACCCTGTGCAGCGATGGAGTGTGCACGTCGGGGAGAGTCTTGAATACAGAAGTTGAATACTCTGAAACCCATTTCACCGAGTGAAGCGGCAGCAGAAGCACCTGCTAAACCTGTACCTACTACGATGATATCCAAGCGACGCTTGTTAGCTGGGTTCACTAATTTCTGGTGAGCTTTATAGTTGGTCCATTTCTCTGCTACTGGTCCTTCCGGAATTTTTGAATCTATCTTAGTCATAATGCTATTACATTTTAATCGTTTACAATTTACAAATTAGCAAGCACCGCCGCACAATGATTTTGCGAAGAATACGACAACTACCAAGGCGAAACATACAACGACGATAGTAGAGTAGATGTTGGAGATACATTTCCAACGGTTAATCCATACCTTGTTGTTCCAGCCCAGAGACTGCATAGAGCTCCAGAAACCGTGAGTCAGGTGGAACCACAGTGCGCCCAGCCAAATGAGGTAAAGCACTACGTATACCGGATTGCCAAATGTGTTTTCAATGTGATGAACACCATTGGCTGCATATGCCAGTGTGGCAGCATCGGTTTGCATACCCATGTTGTGCATCAACTCGGGAAGTTGCATTTTTGCCCAGAAGTTTACCAGGTGCAGGCCCAGACCTACGATTACAATAAGACCCAGTACGAGCATGTTCTGAGAAGCCCATTCTACTGTTTTGGGTTTATCAACTACGGCATAACGTTCTGTACCGCGCGCTTTGCGGTTCTGCATTGTCAGCCAGAAAGCGTAGATGATGTGAATGATGAAAAGGGCAGCCAGACCTACCGTAGCCACCAAGGCATACCAGTTTGCTCCCAGGAACTCACAAACCATGTTGTATCCCTCTGCCGAGATTAATGCAACCAGGTTCATCGCCATGTGAAACGTCAGAAACAGGACAAGGGCGATACCGGTAACGCTCATCACCACTTTCCTTCCTACAGATGAATTACTTAACCACATAAATGATTGAATTTAAATTATTTAATAGTTAGAAAATTTGCTTTTTACTTAGGGTCTTACTCTAATTTCCCGCAAAAATAGAAGAAAAACATTGATTAAACAAGGAATTAAAGAAATAATTCCGTAATTAGGAGAATAGACAGAAGTTGACAAGTCAGTCAGGGAACAAGGTGACGAGAAAAGGGTTACCCTTCCTCGTCACCTTGTTCCCTTGCTGAGTCGTCACTTTTTTCTTTTATAATAGTGATTTTCTCTCCACTGGCAGCGCGTTTCCGTAGTGAACGGGGGGTATCCCCAAAGGAGTCCTTACAGAAATGAGCGAAGTGTGATAGGGAATCAAAACCATAGCGTGCGCTAATTACAGAGATACGTTGCTTGGTGAATTGCAGATCGTTCAGAATACCTTCACGCTTCTTGTCCAGTATCCATTCGTACACCGGAACATTATACATATTTTTAAACAAACGACGAAAGGTAGTGGTGGTATATCCTCCTAAATGGGCAAATTCTTCCACATTCTTCACTTTGTCGTAGTTTTGCATAATGAAATAATGGAAACTTTCCGTATAAGTACTGATAGGATAGAAAAAAGTACTTATCTGGCGTAGTGGATAATAACAGGTTAGAATGTAAACCAGTTCCTGGCGCTTGATATCGAGATATTTCCCACAAGCGGAAGGTTGTTCTTTAAAATAGTCGGCGATATCATGTAGCAGTCGTTCCAGTTTTGCGTTAGCCAGCAACGGCGTGTAAATCAGTGGAGCTTCGGAACGTTCCAGGATCTCTTTATAGCGGTCTTCGCATAAAAGTGGAAGTTCCGTGAACCAATAGGCGATGTATTCCACTTCAGTCAGTGCCAATAACTCCATTTTTGAGCCGATGGCTTGTAATACACACTGTCTGCTTAGGAGCGTAGTGCCCGGATATTCGTTACTATTAATCAGCAATTCACCCTTTAACATAAAGATCATGCAGTTCTGGGTGCACTTCTCCGCTGAGAAATGCTGCCCCTGGGGATGTTGGCGAAGTACCAATGTCCCATCAGAAATTTTCGGGCATAGAGTGCAATCTACCTGCCGTGTGCAAAGAGTGTCTTTTGTCATGAAATATAGGACGAATTACTAAAATTATGGCAACAAAGATAGAATTTTTTTGTGAATACTCTAACAAAATCACCTATCTTTGCTGCAAACTATAAGAAAGACTGCATGAAGAGAACTATTTTTTTTGTATTTTTTGCATCATTAGTTGTACTCAGTATTTCTGCACAAAATTGGGACATCAATACCTTGCATAAAATAAACAGTTGGGATGGTAAGTTTATTCGCAATTATAATAAAATAATTTCTCGTACTGAACCTTATATTGCCGTTGGAGTTCCTGTGGCGATGGCACTGGCTGCATGGGTGAAAAAAGACCGTGAATTATTAAAGGATGCTGTGTATGTAGGTACCAGTGTTGCCGGTGCTTTTGTGGTGACCTACGGCTTGAAATATCTTATAGACCGTGAACGTCCGTTCGATCGTTATCCCGACCGGGTTCATGCTTATAGTCATGAGACCAGTCCTTCTTTCCCATCCGGACATACGGCAACAGCCTTTGCATTGGCAACTTCGCTTTGCGTGAAGTATCCGAAATGGTATGTGATAGGTCCTTCGGCTTTATGGGCTTGTTCTGTCGGGATGTCCCGTATGAATGAGGGCGTGCACTATCCGTCCGATGTACTGGCAGGTGCAGTCATCGGAGCGGGATGTGCGGTAGTAAATATCTATGTGAACCGCTGGTTGAATAAGTGGTTATTCGGTAATTAAAGCGGTAGTTTCTTCTCGTAAATCTTTTCGTTCAGTACTTTTAGTGCCTGTTGAACACTGTTGTTCGTGGTGTTTATCACCTGGAAGTATTCGTTCATATCCCAGAGGTCACGGGCAATCAGAGCCTTCAACTGTGTTTTTATCAGCGGAAGCGATTTATTGTATTGTTCTTCATTGAACTCGATCTTCTCTTTATCGGCAGCAGCGCGTATGTCTGCAAGCATCTGCTCGTCTATCTCAAACTTATTGTTGAAAGTATCGAACTTCTTGTACTGTTCCTGTAATTCTTTCCGGTGGCTTTCGATGTATTTCGTGGTTGCTTTGATAACAACGCCTTTGGCAACCAAATTCCGGTGATAATCGGTGTATTGAGTGGTATCAATGGGTACGAAATAGTCGGGCATGATACCACCGCCACCATAAACGGTACGTTTCAGTTTCTTTGTAGAATTCTTCAGTGAATCGGGGAAATGGATGCTGTCAGCATGCATCATCTCTCCACGGTTGAAGCGCTCTATCAGATCCATATTGTATTTCTCCTGGGTATCCTCGCCTTGAAGTCTGGGATTGTCCAGATTAGCTGTATGGTCATACGGTTTTTGAATGCAACGTCCGGAAGGGGTATAGTAACGGGCGATAGTCAGGCGTATCATGGAACCGTCGGGCAGGTCGATGGGGCGCTGTACCAAGCCTTTACCGAAAGTACGGCGGCCCACAACAACTCCTCTGTCCCAGTCCTGTATGGCACCGGTAACGATTTCACTGGCAGAAGCAGAGTATTCATCTACCAATACAACGAGGCGACCGTTTTTGAAGTTACCTGTACCTTTGGCATAGAAGTTACTGCGCTGGGCGGCTCTTCCTTCGGTATATACAATCAATTCTTTCTGTTGCAAGAACTCATTGGCAAGATCGATGGCAGCGTTCAAGTATCCGCCTCCATTACCTTGCAGGTCGAGTATCAAGTCCTTCATTCCCTGTTTCTGTAACTCTTTAAGAGCTGCCGTAAACTCTTCGGCGGTAGTGGCTCCGAAGCGGTTGATGCGTATATAGCCTGTCTTGGGTTGTATCATGTAAGATGCATCCAGGCTGAGAATAGGAATTTTATCCCGTTTTACGGTGAAATATAAAGGATCATCTACTCCGCGGCGGACGATGGTGAGTTTAACTTCCGAGTCTTTGGGACCGCGTAAGCGCGTCATGATATCTTCTGTGGACATCTTAACACCTGCAATGGCACTGTCGTTTACAGCTACAATACGGTCTCCTGCCAGTATGCCTACTTTTTCAGACGGTCCGTTGCTCACGGGCTGTATAATCAGCAAAGTATCTTCTATCATCTGAAATTGAACACCAATACCTTCGAAATTACCTTGCAGAGGCTCGTTCATTTTCTTCACTTCCTCGGCATTGTTGTATGTGGAGTGCGGATCGAGCTGTGCCAACATACGGATAATGGCTTCTTCCACCAGTTTGTTTTCGTCTACCGAGTCTACATACAGGTTGGCTATAGCAAATTCTGCCATTTGTAACTTGCGGATTGTTGCCGCATTACCCGTATTTTGTGCCTGCATGGAAGCCATGCTACCACATATACATATTATAAAGATAAGGAGTTTCTTCATTATTCTTTTTACTAATCACTAATCATTAAATTCACTAATCACTAAATCTCCATTCCTTCGGGAATGAACTGGCTGATGTCCTTGCCGAATTGTAACAACTCACGGACAGTGGTCGAACTGATACACGTCAGCTCGGGCTCGGTAAAGAGCAGGATCGTTTCAATACCTGCCAGTTTGCGGTTGATATCTGCAATGGTTTCTTCGTATTCAAAGTCTTTCACGGTGCGGATGCCGCGGATGATAAACTGTGCATCTACCTGTTGTGCAAAATCAATCGTCAGGCAATCATAAGAGTATACTTTGATGCGGGGTTCGTTCCGGTAGAAGTTCTGTATCATTGCCACGCGTTTCTCGATAGGGAAATAGGTATTCTTATTTTCATTAATACCAATTCCAATGATGACTTCATCCATAAAAGTCAGTGCGCGGGTCACTATCGAGGAATGCCCGATAGTGAAAGGGTCGAATGTTCCCGGAAAGATTGCTCTTCTCATGATGCCAAATCTTCTTCTATAACCAGATTATTAATAATAAAGTTTTGTCGTTCCATGGTATTTTTACCCATATAGAACTCCAACAGTTCCTTTACCAGGTCCGTCTTACGCAGGCTTACCTGCTCCAAACGCATATCTTTGCCAATGAAGTGCTGGAATTCATCGGGTGAGATTTCTCCTAAACCTTTAAACCGGGTGATTTCAGGATTCGGTCCCAGCTCTGCAACTGCTTTCTGACGTTCTTCTTCCGTATAACAGTAAAGGGTTTTCTTCTTATTACGTACACGGAACAGCGGAGTCTGCAAGATATATACATGGCCCTTCTTTATCAGATCAGGGAAGAATTGCAGGAAGAAGGTTATAAGTAGCAGACGGATGTGCATGCCATCCACATCGGCATCGGTAGCAGCAATCACCTTGTTGTAGCGTAATCCCTCGATGCCATCTTCTATATTCAAGGCAGCCTGTAGCAGGTTGAACTCTTCGTTTTCATATACCACCTTTTTAGTCAACCCGTAAGAGTTCAACGGCTTACCACGCAAGCTAAATACTGCTTGTGTGTTTACGTCACGGCTTTTCGTGATAGAACCACTTGCTGAGTCACCCTCGGTAATGAAAATGCATGATTCGGTCTCCTGGTCTTTTCCCTTGCCGTCGTTGAGGTGATAGCGGCAGTCGCGCAACTTACGGTTGTGCAGGTTGGCCTTCTTGGCACGTTCACGAGCCAGCTTGGTAACACCGGCAATCGCTTTGCGTTCCTTTTCAGAGTCCTGTATCTTTTGCAGCATGACTTCTGCAACCAACGGGTTTTTGTGGAGATAATTATCCACTTCCGTCTTGATGAAGTCTCCTACATATTTATTTACGCTCACACCACCCGGAGACATGGAAGGCGAACCGAGTTTGGTTTTTGTCTGTCCCTCGAATTGAGGTTCTTCCACGTTAATGGCAATGGCGGCAACGATACCGTTACGGATATCGGCGTACTCCTGGTTTTTGTTATAAAATTCCTTGATGGTGCGGGCAATATGTTCTTTGAGCGCACTTTGGTGTGTACCACCTTGCGTTGTATGCTGTCCATTGACGAAAGAGTAATATTCTTCGCCGTATTGGTTGGTATGTGTGAAGGCTATTTCAATATCTTCCCCTTTCAGGTGGATGATGTTGTATAACCCCTGTGCGGTCATGTTGTCGTTCAGCAAATCTTCCAGACCGTGGCGTGAAATGATGCGCTGGCCATTGTAAATAATTGAAAGTCCTGTATTCAGATACGTATAATTACGCAATAGCATTTCCACAAAATTAGCCTGGAAGGAATAGTTCAGGAATAATGTACTATCCGGTTCGAAGAAGATATAAGTTCCGCTTTCTTCGTTGCAGGCTTCTGTGACATCGCTCTGAAGAATACCTTTTTCGAAAATGGCGATGCGGACTTTGCCTTCACGATAACTGCGTACCTCGAAACGGTTGCTAAGTGCATTTACGGCCTTGATACCTACACCGTTCAGTCCGACGCTCTTTTTAAAAGCCTTGCTGTCGTACTTACCACCGGTATTGAGTTTGCTTACTGCCTCAATCAGCTTTCCTTGCGGAATCCCCCGACCGTAGTCGCGTACGCTGACACGCAGATTCTCCTCAATGTTTATCTCGATCCGTTTACCCGCACCCATTTTGAATTCATCGATGCTGTTGTCCATTACCTCTTTTAGCAATACATAAATACCGTCGTCGTTTTGCGTACCGTCGCCCAAACGACCGATATACATACCCGAACGGACACGGATGTGCTCCATATCGTCAAGATGACGAATGTTGTCTTCCGTATATTCTACATTGCCTTCGGGCATCAGTCCGTTGATTTCTTCCATAAACTCTTATTTAGTTGACGAGGTCTGCAGTTGACAAGTTGACGAGGGAAAGAGTCTGCTTTATAATGGTGCAAATATAGTGCAACCCCTTGTTTCCTTGTTAACTTGTCTCCTTGTCCCCTTTTTATTTAATTTCCTTAATATACGCCCTGCGCCGTTTATGCTGCTCTGTTTTAAAGTACTCCCATTGGGCTTGTACCTTGCCGTTCATCTCCAGCTCAGGGTTGCTCTCTGCAAATATAAAACCTAATTTTTGATAAACCGGAATTAAATCGGAAAATAACAATGCGTTAACACCCTTGTTCTGGTACTCCGGCTTCACTGCAACGAGCAATAAATCCAACATTTTGGCACGGCGTTTCATGAAGAGAGCCTTCAGCAGATAATACCATCCGAAGGGCAATAACCGTCCGTGTGCTTTTTGCAAAGCTTCGGACAAGGATGGCATGGAAATACCTACGCAAATCAGTTGGTCGTCGGCATCCGTGATAAGTGTCACCATACGCAGGTCTACAATAGGAAGGTACATCTTCACGTATTGGTCGATCTGTCGTTGTGACAAGGCGGAATATCCGAACAGGGGTTTATAAGCTTCGTTCATCAGTTCAAAGATGGCCTGACCGTAATCTTGGGCAATCTTTTTCGCAGATGTATATTTTTTGATTTTGAGATTATACTTACGTTGAATGAGGTCGGAGATACGTTTGTGTTTGTCCGGTATGGCATCCGGAATATAAATTTTAAATTCTACCCAGTCGGCATCTTTTTCAAAGCCCATGCGCTCCATGTGTTGCGGGTAGTAAGGGTAGTTATAGATGGTAGCCATTGTGCTGAGTTGATCGAAACCTTCGACAAGCATGCCTTCCGCATCGAAGTCTGTGAAACCCAAGGGGCCTTGTATATGAGTCATTCCTCGCTCTTTACCCCATTCTTCGACCGTGCGGATCAATGCGTCGGAAACTTCGGGGTCATCGATGAAATCGATCCAGCCGAAGCGGACATTCTTTTTATCCCAGGTCTGGTTGGCTTTATGATTGATAATGGCAGCTACACGTCCTACGATCTGATTGTCTTTGTAAGCTAAAAAATACTCTGCTTCGCAGAATTCAAACGCCGCATTCTTCTTTTTGTTGAAGGTGTTGAGCATGTCGTCGTAAAGATCAGGGACGGAGTAAGGATTGCCTTTGTATAGCCGGTAATTGAAGCGGATGAACCGTTTCAATTCTTTCATTGTGGAAGCTTTTTTGATTGTTATTGCCATAATTTTATGTCTAATGAGGGGACAAAGATACATGATAATCTTTAAAATACCACTTTAAACATTATAAATAAGTACAACAGTATAAGCTATATAACAAAGTATCAGTATGCTGCCCTCAATGCGGGTAATGGTCCGTTTGGCAAAGAAAAGCCCGAAAATCCAAAGCAGAATACTTGAACCTACCAGTACCAGCAGGTCCAGATTAGTGATGCCTGCCAGATGTAGGGGTGTAATGGAAGCACTACATCCCAGTACAAAGAAAATGTTGAAAAGATTGCTTCCGATTACATTACCGATAGCAATTTCAGGATTCTTTTTGAGAGCAGCTACGATGGAGGTAGCCAGTTCGGGTAGGGATGTACCACCTGCCACAAGCGTCAGTCCGATGACGGACTCGCTGACTCCCAGGCTGCGGGCAATACCTGTGGCACCGTCCACAAAGAAGTTACCGCCGATGATAAGCCCTGCCAGTCCACCTATTATATATAGGGCAGACCGCCACATGGGAAGTTGCTTGATTTCTTCGTCGGGTGCTTCCCCTTCTTTCTTTCCCTGAAAGGCGATTGCAAAAGTATATCCCAAAAAGATGATAAAGAAACAGAGCAATAGCAAGCCATCTGTAGTGCTGAGAATGTTTTCTGCATTATGGTCCAGCAATACATCATTGGCACAAATCAACAGCACGATGGAAGACAGGATGCAGAGAGGTATTTCTTTGCGTAATGTATTTTGGGAGATGACAATGGGGGCGAAGAGTGCTGTACAGCCCACAATCATCAAGGTATTAAAGATGTTGCTACCTACCACATTACCGATGGCAATGTCTGCACTGCCTTTCAGGGCGGAAGATATGCTGACCGTCAGTTCCGGAGCGGATGTTCCGAAAGCCACAATAGTAAGTCCGATAACGATGGACGGTATATGGAAACGTTTGGCTATGGATGCAGCTCCGTCCGTGAGTCCATTAGCGCCTAAAAGAATGAGGAGAAGTCCCCCAATCAGAAAAAGAATATCCATGAGAATGCTGGTTTTTGTGCAAATATAATTAATTCCTTTTATGATAAGTGAAAAACATTCCGTATGTTTGATGCGTTAAACAATTTATAATTTTAAGTAACCTGATTAAGGACTTTTAATATGAAGGGAATTCGTGCGTTGTGTCTTTGGCTGTTGTTGCTGCCTGTGGGCGGAGCATCTGCCCAGTTGGTGGAAAAAGTTCGGGATATTCTGGGTGAAGATAGTTCAGCAGTAACTACTACCTCGTTGAAGGCGGATAGCGACTCGATATATCTGTTGAAGGCGCGGCAGGACTTGGAGGTGGCGAGACTGAATGAAGCCAATCTCAGGATGGAGATAGAGCAGATGAAGCTGAAATATGATGCAGCAGACTCTTTGAAGCTGGCCAAACAGCGGTTACGTATTGATTCGCTCAGAAGAATGACTCCGGGTGTTCCTGTGGTTGTGGAAGGTGACACCTTATATTACCTGTTTGCCAAGCGTGGCGGTCACACTCCCCAGCAGCGTGCCGAAATGAATGCGGCGGCAATTACGGAACTGGGTAAGCAATTTAATTTGCAGCCGGACTCGGTTTATACGGAAAGTAGTGATATTGTTACCGACCTGATGTACGGGAATAAAGTCCTTGCTTCATTTATTGATCAGGATGGTCTGTGGGAAGGCTGTTCACGCGACCAGTTGGCGGCTGCCAAGCGGAAAGTGATAGTGGACAAGCTGAAGGTCATGAAGGATGAGCATAGTTTGTGGCAGCTTGGTAAGCGTATTCTTTATTTTATTCTTGTAATTGTAGGCCAATTCCTGTTGTTTAAGCTCACTATCTGGCTGTTCAATAAGCTGAAAGCACGTATTCAGCGTCTGAAAGATACTAAACTAAAACCTATTTCTATTCAGGATTATGAGTTACTGGACACGCAGAAGCAGGTAAACCTGCTTGTCTTCCTGGCAAGTCTGCTGCGCTATGCCGTCATGCTGCTTCAGTTGATTCTGACGGTGCCATTACTTTTTGCTATATTCCCTCAAACCAAAGATCTCGCTTATAAGTTGTTCTCGTATATCTGGGATCCGATAAAAAGTATCTTCCTGGGTATAGTGGAATATATTCCCAACTTGTTTACCATCTTTGTGATATGGCTTGCCGTGAAATATCTGGTGCGGTTGGTTCGTTATCTTGCCAGTGAAATACAGTCGGAGCGGTTGAAGATAGGCGGCTTTTATGCCGACTGGGCTATGCCAACGTTCCACATAGTGCGTTTCCTGCTTTATGCATTTATGATTGCTATGATTTATCCCTACCTGCCGGGCTCCAAATCGGGTGTCTTCCAGGGAATATCAGTCTTTGTCGGATTGATTGTTTCGTTGGGATCGAGTACGGTAATCGGGAATATCATTGCAGGACTGGTTATCACGTATATGCGTCCGTTTAAGTTGGGTGACCGTATTAAGCTGAATGATACGACGGGAAATGTGATTGAGAAGACACCGTTGGTGACGCGTATCCGTACGCCGAAGAATGAGGTAGTTACGATTCCTAATGCCTTTATTATGTCTTCGCATACGGTGAATTTCAGTCAGTCGGCACGCGATTATGGGTTGATTATTCATTCGGAAGTAAGTGTCGGATATGATATTCCCTGGCGGAAGACGCATCAACTTTTGGTTGAAGCGGCACTGAATACTCCCGGAGTAGTGGATGATCCGCGTCCGTTTGTGTTGGAAACATCACTTCAGGATTATTATCCGGTCTATCAGGTGAATGCATACATTAAAGATGCCAATCAGTTGGCACAGGTTTATTCTGATTTGCATCAGAATATTCAGGATCGGTTTAATGAAGAAGGTATAGAAATCATGTCGCCCCACTACATTGCTACGCGAGATGGTAGTGAGACGACAATACCTAAGGATGATCTTCGGGGGAAGAAATAATTTATATTAGTACTTTAATAATCAGTATGAAAATGAATTAATTTATCATTTTCAGTAGTCTATTTGTTCTAATTTATTGATATCGAAAGCGGTTTTTGTAAACGGCTGATTATAAGGCATGTTTTAATGATGGTATTTCAGTCGTATACTTAACCTATTTAAGTATACGACTGAAATACGTTAAGTATACGACTGATATACCCTAAATATGCGACAGAATTCACCAATATTTTATTTTGTAAATATTTACTATCTATAATAGGGGCATTTATGAGTAACCCCATCAGATCAACTTTTACCGTGCCATTACTATTTCTGAATAAGGATAGTTGTCAGGAACCCGTTGCCAGTCCTTCTTTACTAAGTCGTAAGCGTAAATCAGTCTGCCGCCTCGGTTAGTGTCAAACAATACATAGATTTTCATCGTCTCTGTATCTTGGGCAAGCATGGTTACTGAACGTGCCGAATTGGGGAATGTGGCGAAAGGCTCTTCCAAGCTCATCGTTGCCTGGTTCCAAAGACACAGATCTGTCTGGCCATCATCGGCTCTTACTACGGCATATCCACCGGTTCGTACGTATTTGGTAGTTCCGGTATCTTTTCCTGAGATTATTGTCCAGAAGGGAATGAGTGCGGTAGCCTCTATCGGTTCGCCGGTATATACTTTTCTACTGCTCTGGTTCAAGTTCAGTACGACGGGTGTGAAACTGTTGTTGCCGTTATCAGCCGAGAGCAGTATATAACTGCCACCCTGTACGCCAGGATAGCGTGTCAGAGCTTCGGGTTTTATCTCTGCAGGTAGTTCGTAGCGGTAATTCAGAGTTTGGTCTATGTCGCGGGTATAGGGCCATGATCCGATGGATGCCAGCATCATTTCATTGGCAGATATTTGTCTTACGGCTATTATGGAGCTTTGACCGTTGCAGAGAGTCAATATATTCTCGAGTCCCATATCTTGCCAGAAACGCATGGAGAGATCGTAGCTGAATACGCGGCGTACTCCGTCTTTAGTCTGTATTCCGCAGAGGTTCTGACTCTCAGGAACATTTGCTACGCAGGAGAAATCTTTCTGGTCTTCTGTCAGTTTCACGATGTTTGTGGGAGTATCTGTGAAGTTTACATGCTCGATACAGTTATCATAACTCGTGCTGGAATGAGAGTTGACAATGCCGTAGAGTTGGAATTCTTTGGGCGCTTCACCGCTGGTAACAGCAATCTCACCAAGCGTCATGATGCCATCGGAACGGCGCAGGCGTACCTTGGTGGTTGAAGCAGGATAGTGGCCGGGCGCCAGGAAAGTGATGCTTGTAGCGGTCTGCTCTACCATAACAGGTGCTACTCCAAGGGCAGATCCCTGATATTTCAAGGCAGGTTCATCGGGGAGTGGCCAATAGATTTCGAACATAATGTCATCATCGGGTTGGAAACCTTGTGCTTTGATTGTGACCGGATCACCGGGCTTGAAGCTGGCTTGTGTGGGCATTACGATGTCGGTAACCAGAATCGGTTCTTTGTCTTCATCTTTGGCGCATGCGGCAAACAATAGGCAAAGTAGCAGAAAGAGAGATAAGTTCTTCATAGCGTTTGTATTTTTGATGCGACAAATGTAGTGCTTTCTACTGATATTCTTCCTTCTTTTGTCTGATATTATACTTCCACTCAAATCTATAGAAAGAAAATAGCTCTCGAAATTGACTCCTTTCCACTGTTTCTTTTCCTAAAAATAAATATTATGAATAATAAATGCAACTTTGTCCTTGATTATTTGGATACATTTATTGTATTTTATATCTTTGTGAGACAAAACGAGAACCTACTATTTTTTTACAAACATAAACCAAATGATGAGAGTTAATCAATTACTTGGAATGGGTGCGTGTTTCGCTATGCTCGCACTGGCAGGATGCATGGATAAAGATGTTTATGATCCTGGTAAGGATCCGACCGTATTAAAGCCGGAAAGTGAATACTTCGATTTTACCACAACTACCAATGTGGCGTTCGAGGTCAACTATGGAGAGATTGGCAGTAACGCCTTAATAGAGATCTTTACAGAAGATCCAATCTCTTACAATGAAACAGGCTCGTTCGTTATTCAGGGTGAACCAGTTTATAAGATATTTGCGGATGCAAAAGGACGTTTCGTTGGCGATGTGGAATTGCCTACGGCTGCTAAAGTTGTGTATGTTTTCTCGCCTACCTGGGGTGTGCCCATGTGTGTGGAAGCGGATGTGGAGAATGGAAAGGTGACGGTGAACGAGACAGACGCTACTTCGCGGGCGGCAGCTGCTACACGGGCGGAGTCAGAACTGAGGTTGGTTACAGTCAATAGTGCACAGAAAGTATATTCCTTGGTGGAGATTGACAATGAATATGGAAAGCCTAAAGATATCAATGGCCTGATTGACAAGAAGGGGGGTGATCTCGGTCAGTCGTTTATCAACAACGTACAGAAGGCATTGTGGAAAGGTAAAAGTACTAAACCCGGTAATCTGGATAATAGAAATTATGTGAGAGATACTGAGCGTGTTAATACTACTATTGCAGAGACTTATCAGGATGAACACGGTCAAACCGTAACCGTGACAGATGCCGAACTGTTCTTCACTTTTTTAACTGAATCCGGCTGGAATCAGAACGTAGTGGGATACTATTATTATAAGACCAATGAATGTCCTGATACTCCCAGTGGAGTGACGAAAATCGTTATCTTCCCGAATGCTTCGATTACAGGTAATGTACCTTATTCAAAAAAACACGCAGGGCAACAATCAGGTGGTTATTATGATTATGGTAAAAAGAATGCTCCTTTGGAAACGAACCAGAGGGTACAGCTTCTTTTTCAAGATAATGAAGGTCACCTTTCCACCAAGTTTCCTGCAGGGTATACCATCGGTTATTTTATTATTGCCAACGGCTTTAAATGTGGTGAAGATGATCTTGACGATGCCATAAATACAAAAAAGAGTTTTGTTTACTCCAATAAAGAATGGAATAAGAATTATGAAGGTCAGCAAGCCCGCTTTATTTCTCTTACAGCAGAGGGTGGTACTGTGGTTTATGGCGTAGAAGACGGTGGAGACACCAGCTATGAAGATGTCCTCTTCTGCATTGACGCTAATCCGAATGAAGCTATTTTTGATCCCGACCGTCCCGTCATAGATCCGGATCCGGATGAACCGGAAGTCTCTGAAACCGAGAACACTTATTTGTCTTTTGCCTATGAGGATATCTGGCCTTCGGGAGGCGACTATGACCTGAATGATGTTATCATAGAATACCATCGTTCTATTACCTTCAATAAAGACAATTACGTGAGTGAGGTGAAAGAAACCTACGAACCTGTACAAAGGGATGATGCTGCTACCAACAGGAATGCGTTTGCCGTACAGTATGCTACAGATCAACGTGGCGAAATCGTTTTGCCGTCCGGTGCTGTGGATGAAACACAAACGAATTCTATTATTCTCTTCTCCAATGCTATGGATGTGATAAATCAGAAGTTTGTGATTACCCGTACATTTGCTGCTGGTGCCATGAAGAAGGATGCCTTAAAAGTTGGAAACTCGGTATTGAATCCTTATATCATTGTGAACTATGAGGGGGCTGGAAAAGACAATCGTACTGAAGTGCATTTGCCAAAGTCTAAAGCTACTAACTTGGCAAATTCTGATCAGATAGGTAAAGAGGCAGATGCTTACTATGTAAATAAGGATGGGAAACACCCGTTTGCCATTTCGATACCCGGTACTTTCACTCCTGTCACGGAGACAGTAATGATAGATAAAGAATATCCTGATTTTGAGAAATGGGTAGAATCGGATGGTAAAGAATATACAGATTGGTATAAGAATTATCAGAAGTCTGCCAATTGATATTTTTCCATTGGAAAAGTAAAAAGGAAAAGATAAATAAGAGGGTGTTTACTCAACTGCCAGGTTAATGAGCAAGAGTGAACACCCTTTTATTTTTGTGAAAAACTTACTGTGAGTTGCGTGTTACGGTATGCAGTATGTTTCCTTTTTTGTCGATCATTCGTAGCGTCAGCGTTTTTTTGTCCGCAGATATTACGGAGAAACCCGGTTCAGGACTGCAGAATACGGTTCCTTCTGTCGGTTTCACCTTGCGGGCAAGGGAGCCGGCTGAGTTGACAACGTAATCGATATTGCTTCCCGGTATGCGGATATGTTGGAAGTTATGAATGTGCCCGCAGATATACATGTCTACTTTGTGCTTACGGAGTATCGGGTCGAGTCGCTTCTGCATATCCAGGCGTTCGCTGTCGTCTTTTGAAGTCTCTGCATAGATGGGGTGGTGTCCGGCTACGATAATCCAGTCTTCTTTGGCATTGGTCAGCACTGAATCAATCCAGGAGAGTTGTTTTTGCAAGTCTTGTTTGCACGCGTCGGGATAAGTGGCGGAGTTATTGCGGTATTTGTCCATCATGGGTGCTGTGTCTATCCAGACGATACGGATAGTGATTCCTTTGTCCTCGAATGCTTTTGTATAGTAGCGGGCGGGCATGGTCCAGCGGCGACTGATGTTGGTGTAATCTAATACTGCTTGTGTGTTACCACGATACTCGTGATTGCCAAGTACGGGAAACCAGTCAATCATCAGTTCCGGGTGGGAGTAGATGAGTTCATAGTTTGTCATCCACAGCGGATCATTTACGCTGCGTACACCCTCGAAATGGTGTATATCTCCGGTAGCAACTACGAATTCGGGGCCTATTTCCTCAGCCATGGTTCCCATCAACTCGGCTATGGGCTTCTGGTCGTAGTAACCATTACGACCGAGGTCATTGGCTACATAGAAATTGAATTTCTTGTCGAATATGGAATAATCCGCTATCTGTGCGGTTGCCCAGTTGCTGAAGAGGATAACTAAAAGGAGAAATAATACTTTTTTCATTATGATGTTTTTTTGATTGTTACTTAAGTGGTTTACCGGTTTTTGCGCCAAAAGGAAACTTTGCTTCGGTGCTATGCCGGTTAGAAATTGATTTTCACGCCTGCATTTACCTTAATGCCGTAATGTTCGCTTTGCATTGTACGGTCCTTAGTGCCTTGGTAGTAACGTAAAGGTTGGTTCAGCAGGTTGTTTGCTTCGGCATAAAAGGTTGTTTTCAGTTTCTTGCCGAAGGTATAGCTGGCATTGGCATCCATATAGTTCACAGCATCGTAGTAACGGTCATAGAACTTTTCCGAGCCCATTTCGTCGATGAATGCGGATGCATAGTTGTAAGAAAGGCGGATACTCAGACCTGACTTTTCGAAGAAGAGAGAGGCATTGGCTGTGTGCTCCGGAGATCCCGGGAGGCGCAGACCGCTTTCATTCTCGCGTCCTTCGAAGTTGAAGTTATCTACCCGGGAGTAAGAATAGGTGTATGTTCCGTAGAAACCGATGCATTTCAATGACGGGGCGATGAAACTGAAATCGCGCTGGTAAGCTACTTCCACACCCAGCA
Organism: Bacteroides intestinalis; assembly: GCF_003464595.1. Lineage (GTDB taxonomy): Bacteria > Bacteroidota > Bacteroidia > Bacteroidales > Bacteroidaceae > Bacteroides > Bacteroides intestinalis_A. Next base: position 199,813 of record NZ_QRZF01000005.1, on the reverse strand, counting down.
GATCGGCATTGCCGGAGTTGCGCGGCTGACTGAATTTGGTATAAGTAGTTCCATTATAATTATAATTGCGCAAAGTCTGGTCTACAATGAAGTCGTTGATCTTCTTGTAGAAGACACCGGCACTGACGAGGCCGATACTTTTGAAATAGTATTCACCACTCAGGTCGAAGTTGTAGGAAAGTGTCGGTTTCAATCCCGGATTACCGAGAGAAATTTCGTTGTCACTGCGTTTAATTGTGATGTTAGGTGCCAGGGCGGAATACTTGGGACGTGCAATAGTGTTAGTGAATGAAGCACGTACCTTGAAGTCATCGTTTACATCATACTTTACCAGAACGGAGGGAAGTACATTCAGGTAACTGTCAGATTCGTAGGGTGTACGGGTTGTCTTTTCTTCGTCTGCATCAAACTGGCTGCCGGAATATTTCACATGTGTATTTTCCAGACGTAGTCCGAGCATCATATCCCATTTCTTGCCAAGTTTCTGGTCGAAACGGAGATAGCCTGCTGCAACGGTTTCTTTAGCATTAAAATTGGTGGCGAGTTCCTCTTGCACTTGATCCTTTTCGAACAGACTTGTATTATTCAGGTCAAGTTCTCCCAAATACTCTTTGCTAACGAAGCTACCTACTTTATATTGATCTCCCGGAATGTAACCATCACGGTTCTGGTCAACTGCAGCAGCCAGGCTGGCTTTGTCGAAACCTTTTTCATCCAGTGGGGTATATTCGTAGAAGTCAATCTCCTTGTCCTTAGTCTTATGCACTACTTTGGCACCAAAGCGCAGGTGATTTCCAAATTCCCCTTTTGTCAGTGGCAGGCTGAAGTCGAGTTTGAACTTAAAGTCTTTCTCCTGAATGTCTTCTTGTTGTTCGGTCACTTCTTTTAGACTGAAATCATCATTCAGATACATCGTTGAACCTTCTTGTGGAGTAAGCAGTGGTTTACGTTCATTGCTCAGGTCCATATTGAACTTCTGTTTCTTCAACTGATAGTCGATGTAACGTTCGTTGGGACGTTCTTCGCTGGCTTTGGCATAGTTGACACTCCATCTTGTATCCAGTTTGCCCAAAAGGTGCTCACCGCCGAGGGTAAAGTCCATGGTGCGTTGGCGTTCCAAGCGTGCGTTGCGATTATCAGGCGTACCACCTTTGGTTTGCACGCGCATGGTACCTTTGTTATTGATAGAACAGTATTCGTTACCGTTGTCATCCTCTTCCAGATTGATACCTTTTACGGTGAGACGATAACGGTTTTCCCAGTCATTGCGGTTATTGAAGATACCTTTGAAGGTGAGTTTGTGGTTTTCGTTAATGTCCCAGTCGAGGGCGGCGGAATAACTTTGACGCTCGCGGGTAACGTAGTATTGACGAACCTGATAGTCGGTGATGCAGAGTTCTCCGGTTTCTACATCCTTGTCCCATACGAACTCAACATCATCCGAACCGGAAGGCGAGTTCTGGTAAGAAGCGGAAAGCATGATTCCCAGTTTGTCGTTGAAGAAACGGTCGCCGTAAGTAAATCCTAAATTCAACTGTGCTTTATCGCTAATCCAGTTGTAACCTGTTCCGGCAGTGGCACTGATGAAACGCTTATAAGGAGAATTCTTGGTTACTAAATTGATGGAACCGCCGATAGCATCGGCATCCATATCCGGGGTAACGACTTTATTTACTTCAATGGTCTGTATCATATCCGCAGGAATCAGGTCGAGCTGTACATTACGTGTGTCGCCTTCAGCAGAAGGAACCCGGTTGCCGTTGATGGTAACGGAACTCATATCTGCACTTGTTCCACGTACTTGTCCGAAGCGGGCTTCGCCCTGGTCATACTGTACATTGATACCTGAAATACGTTTCAGTGCATCTCCAATGTTAGAGTCCGGAAATTTACCTACCTGATCGGCAGAAACCACATTCTTGATACCGAGACTGTTTTTCTGTGAATTAATAGCGCGACGTTGTCCCTGGAAGGCTCCACCTACTACTACTTCCTGAAGTTCAACTCCTTCGTTCAACATAACGTCTTTCTCTAAAGTACGTCCTTCGGGAATCGTTATTTTCAATTCTACAGGTGAGTAGCCTACATAACTTACTTTTACGGTGTAAGTTCCCGGTTCCAGATTAGGGAAAGTGTAGAAGCCGTTGACGTCGCTTGTCACCCCGGCATGTAATTTTTCAATGTAGATGGAGGCACCCGGAAGGGTTTGTTTCGAAGCATCAATGATGCGACCGCGTACAGTGCCTTGTTTTACTACGTTTGTTTTCTCGTCAGCTCTTGTCAGATTACTGACTGTTGTAAATAAGAATAAGAGCGCAAATACTCTAAAAATGTGTTTCATACTTGTTATGATACGTTAATGAATTTGCCGCAAAAGTAGAGACATTGCGTTTCATACTTTTTGCGGCAAATTGAAGAAATGGTAACAAATATGATACATTTCGGTTACGCTATTCTATCGCAACACTATTTTTGTTAATCTGGTAGTTGATAATCTAAGAACAAGATTTTTGCATTTGGGACAGTTATTATCTGTAATGACAATAATCTATATCTACAAAACCATCTTCTCTTTTATCATTAAAACAATAGATTCCTATCCGGTCACCACGGTAGTTTCCCCATGTCAATTGGTACATCTCACCAAAAGGCAGAAAATTATCACCATCTAGACTATAGTAGTATTGGGACTTGCCATCCATGCCCCATTCTGTTCTGAACCAGACAAACTTGGAACGAATATGAATTCCTTTCGTTATATTGCCATTCTTTCTGTATTCAAGATAACAACTATCTCCTTCTTTCACTACACCAATGGCCGAGTGTTGGGAAGAGAAGTGGCAGAGTCCATTCTTCTGGCCATCCTGCATATTGGAAATATCCATTTTTATAGTTACATCGTTATTCTGTTTTCTAAAGGTGCGTTGCGTGAGTGTATTGCCTGCTTTTAATAAATTATTAGTATCCAAAGGTCGATAGGCTTTCAGACGCAACCAGCCTGGACGTTCAGTAAGGGAAAAGTAATCTTTTCTTGGTTGATAATTCCATTGCCACTGCGGAGCAAGACGGTCCTCATCGAAATCATCACTACGTTTGATATATAATTTCTCAGTATGTTTAAAAGGAATCTTTCCATCCCATTTCATTGTACCGATATTCTGAGGAAGCACTTCACCTAGTATGGGCCAATCCTCTACCCATGTAACAGGTAACAGACTGACAATTCGCCCGCTCCAATCTCCTGTTCCATGATGGGTAAGAAAATACCAGTTATTATCCTTTCCCAGAATAATGCCTCCCTGATTCGGTTCCATGGCTTCACAACTGGGTAATGCCAATTGTTTTTCTTCCTTATAGGGTCCTGCCAATTTTCTGGAACGTTTTGCCATGACGTAGCGTCCTACTCCTGGCTTATGTTCGCTGAAAATCAGATAATACCAGCCGTTCACCTTAATCAGTTTACTGGCTTCCCTGCCACTACCCGAATTAATGAGTTTCGCAGATTTTCGATCAATGCTTTTCCCATCCTCGGACATCTTAAATAGATAAGTCTTATATCCGTCGGCAAAATGAGTGCCGACAAAGTAAGCTTTCCCATTCTCATCCCACATTGCAGTGCAATCATCCCAACCGGGTTCGGGAAGCAACGGTGTCAGCGGCTCCCATGGGCCTTCGGCACGTGAAGCAGATGTCATAAAGTAGCCTTCGTCGGGGGTGCCGAAGAATAGATAAAAACGTCCGTTATAATGCCGGAGCGTTCCTGCCCATACACCCCGACCATAACGGTTCATACGGGTCCAGTGCAAATCTTCACTTATTTGTGTCAGATCATCTATTATATTTCCACAGATTTCCCAGTTTACAAGGTCTTTGGAATGCAGAAGCGTCATTCCCGGGGAGAATTGAAATGTGGAGGATATGGCATAATAGTCTTCATCTACTCTGATGCAGTCAATATCGCTGTAATCTGATGGAATGATGGGGTTCATGTAAGTTCCGTCTCCCTGATCACCCCAGCTTTTCCAGTTGCCCCACTCTATGGATTGCTGCCCCGACAGGTAAATGCTAAAGCAGGTACAAAAAAGTATTGATACCAGATATCTCATAATAATTTCCCATTTAGATTAATAAATATTCCATTCCCAGATTCCCGCGATTCCTTTTAAAATCTTTATTCGGAGATAGCGGTATTTCTTATTCGGAGTGTCAATGTGTGGTGACTGCATTTTTATATCTTCATGTCCTCCACAGACTTGCCATACCTTTCCATCGCTAGATCCTTCAAGCAGATAGGCGTGTCCGGCTGTGGGACGTACAAAGTAGACTTCACTGTGATGTACCTTTTTAGCTATTCCTAAATCTGCAATAATCCAACTCTCATTATCTTGGTCGGTAGCCATCCAACGGGAGCCATTGGCACTGTCTATTGCAAAAGCCGGGACGAAATACTCGGTACGGCGGCATGAAGGGTCTTTCATCGGCTTGATGTGTAGAGGAACTTCTGTACTGGATGCGTAGATAGTATCTATCTTTATTTTTTTCTCCTGTTTTACTTTCCGCAAAGCACCCACTCCATTCAGAGTAAGTCGGACGGGGCGGATTGTGCCGTCTTCATTGAACTCCAGACGGTTTACATACGTCTGCCGGTTTGTGCTGCGCCGACCAAATTCCAGATAAGCGAAATAGTAATCATCCGTCCCATCTGGATGAAAGACACAGCCATGCCCCGGGCCAAAAACGCCCTCTTCATAGTCAGTTGTAGAGACTATATCCTGTTCCGGGTATTCAAAGGGGCCCATAGGAGAAACTTTACTCATTACATAGGCGTATTGATATTTTTCATCTCCTCCAATGGTATATAGGTAATAGTATATGCCTTTTCTTTTAAAGAAGATAGGGCCTTCGGAATATTCTTTCCGGGGAGTAGTAATAATTTGTGTAACCGAGTCTACGGTGATCATATCTTTGCCCAGTTTAGCCACATGACGGCGTCCCCAAAATACATAAGCCTGACCGTCATCGTCAATGAAAACCTCGGCATCGATGCCACCGGGATCTTTTGTCTGCAATAAAGTAGAAGATGTGAAAGGCTTGTGGAACTCATCTTTTCCGCGAGCCAGCTTAAACGGGCCCTCGGGGTTATCAGAAACAGCCGGATACATATATCCATTGATGGTGGGATATATATAATACTTGCCATTGGCAAAGACGGCTTTACTTGGAGCCCAATATTTTTCTTTCATAGCAGAAGGGAAACAAGTACCTTCAAAGCTCCAGTGAACAAAATCCTTTGACTTCCACACAACAGGTGGCCCTGAAGTTTCTAATCCCTGACCATATCCGTCGGTAGTGGCATAACAGTAAAACATACCGTTGATTTCTTGAATACTTGCATCTGCAATCATATCAGGTATCAGAGCATTACCGAAAGGATTGCTTACTTCTGTCTGTGCTGTTATTGGTCCTGAAATCAGAATGCCAAGCACTAAGCTAATAAAAATATTTATTTTCATAATATTGCAATAATTTCTGGTTAGATCAACTTTAAGAAAAGGCAAAGTAAAGTCTTCCCTATCAATCAGAAGGTATAAAAACAAGTTATAAAAGGGATAAAAAACTTTCATAGCACGATTAAATACCCGGATGAAAGGATTTGAATATTGTTATTCGTATAGATAAAACATTCGTTCCATTAATTTCCATTTTTCAGCCGAAGTACTTTCTGCGACACACTCTTGGAATTTGGATACATAATTTTCCCACTCTGCTTGTCTGGGTAAGTGAGATAATTTATCCATGGCAGTTTTCCAATCAAAATCGAGTGGTGTTTCTACAATCATGAATAGCCTTGACCCTGCTATATATATTTCCATTTCTAAAATGCCTACTGAACGAATGCCTTCCCTTATTTCCGGCCAAGCTTCTGCTTGGCTGTGACATTTCTTGTACATTGCAATTAAATCAGGATTATTTTTTAAATCCATGGTCTGGCAATATCTCTTCACGGGACAATAATATTCTTTTATTTTGTATCCTTTATCTTTCATAATCTTGTTACATTAAGAAAACCCTTATACTAAATTAAGTATCCGGATTTTTTCCGGATACTTAACCATACCTATTAATAACTTAGTTATCTGTAAATTTGAAAACTAATTGTATCCTGTGTTCTGTTTGAGGTTTTTGTTGACATTCAAATCATTCTGTGGTATTGGGAAATAGCGATTGTGAGATGACCATGTACGCTTCTCAAACTGATAATACATATTCTCATCAACAGGAGAAGCAGCAGTTCCGCTCCCTCGGTAATTACGGGCATTGGGATCATCTGATAGTTTAACTCCTGTAAATGTATGATTTAATTCTTTTTCTGCAATTTCCCAACGTAATACATCATAATAACGTAAACCTTCAAAAGCTAATTCAACACGTCTTTCTTTGCGGATAGCTTCGCGCACGAGTTCTTGTGTCGGTACATCTGCTTTTTTTATATCTGTCAGTTTTACGCGATTACGAATATCATTAATGGTAAGGTCTAGAATATTCTGATCTATGGCACTTGGTTGAGATTCATTCAATGCTTCCAGATAACTTAAAAGTACCTCAGCATAGCGCATAATCGGAGTATAGGTAGGCGTAGAACCTAAATTATTAATAATAGAAGGATCGCATCCTTTCTTAGGACAATATCCGTTGAATAAGGTGAATTTATTATAGCTATCCGCTGTATTGGCACCTTTAAAACAGTCATATATGATATCATTATATTTAGTTCCGGAATAGCTTCCTAACGGTGGCAAGAATATAGAAGCGTACAGACGTAAATCACGATTGACATAAGGGTCATTTTCGTCATAAACTTCCGAAGTTTTGATATCCTTTCCATCTATACAGAAGTATTCTTTTACCAATTCATTGTAAGGTGAAAACTGATGCCATCCTCCATAAGCTGCTTCGGGATACAGATATTGATAACGTGAGTTCGTATACATATCTTTCACTCCCATAATGCAAAATATCATTTCAGGACTATACTCACCACCTATTTGAAAGAGTTTATCGTAGCTTTCTTCACCATTCCTACGGTCTAATTCGTATATCTCCGAATCAATCACCTCTTTTAATATCTTAGCTGCATCATCCCATCTCTCCTGAGCAAGGTAAAGACGGCTTAAAAGTGTTTTTGCAGCACCACGCGTAAAACGGCCATATTCCTCCGATGGATATTCTGGCGGTAATATATCAATGGCATCTTTAAGGTCATTTTCTACTTGAGTATATACATCTGCTTGAGAAGTTTGTGAAATGGAGTTTGCCTCTTCTACTGATAAAGTCGTCAATGGCATAGGAACATCTTTATAATAAAAAGCCAGATTAAATAGGAAATAAGCACGGAGGCATTTTACTTCAGAAGACCAGGCTACCTTTTTGACATCATCCATTGGGCAGTTCCCAATGTTATCCAGAAAAGTATTATACTTTGCTATCTGAGTATAAGCATTTGCCCAAAACCAGTAGAGATTGCTATTAGTAGCTACTGTGTTGGAACTGGCCATTAGAGTGGAAAAGTTTTCTTTTTCAGTACCATTACCTCCGGCGAAATCTAAGTAAAGTAAGCCTTGGGGAGTAGCAAAGTCGTCATGTGACCACCCCGTTTGAAAGCGATAACATCCTGTTAGTGCCAACATTGCGTCACCTTCACCGGTCCAGAAACTTCCATCGGAAATAGCTGAAGGAGGTTCTTTATCTAATAAATCAGTACAACTCATTGTACCGAATGATAGTGCCAAAGTTAATAAGCAGGCTTTTGTAATGCCTGATGTATGATATATCTTTTTCATATTATTCTGTATTGAATGGTTAACTTAGAACTTGAGATTAAATCCAAATGAATAAATGCTATTGATAGGATAATACGATGGGGCATCTCCTGTGCCTATTTCATTCTCGGGGTCCCACCCTTTATAGAAACTGTTGAAAGAGCAGAGGTTCTGGCCACTTATATAAACGCGCACATTCTCCAATCCGACTTTCTTTGTCCATACTTTAGGTAGAGTATATCCTATTTGCACATTCTTTAAACGCAGAAAACTGGCATTACGTACCCAATAATCAGATGTTTGGAGGTTTGTATTATTCATGTTTAAAGTTTCCAGGCGAGGATATTCAGCCCATTTATCAGGGTTTGCTTCTGTCCAGCAATTGTCTGCCTGCCATCTCTGTATTTGTCCTCCATTATAGAATGCATAGGCCATGTAAGAACCTATCAGACGCTTATGACCCCCTAAGCCTTGTAGTAAAGCTGAGAAATCGAAACCTTTATAAGAGGCAGATAGATTTAAGCCATAATAGAACTTCGGGGTTGTGCTTCCTAATACAGTACGGTCATATTGTGCATCTACTTTGCCATCGGGTACACCATTGGGTCCGCTGATATCTTTGTATTTCACATATCCCGGTTTCAAGTTCGATTTGCCGACTAATTGTTCAGGGGCTGCATCTATTTCTGCTTGGTCTACAAATAAACCATCTGTTTCATATCCATAGATAATGCCGATAGGTTGCCCAACAATACGGTTGTTGTTGATTTCTTCTGTGGCACCATTGGCCAACTTCTCAACGGCATTTTTTACCCAAGTAAAATTGGGAGAAATACTGAAACGGAAGCTATTTCCGATTCGTCCATTATAAGTTAAATTCACTTCGATACCTTTATTCGATACAGCTCCGACATTGGATTGTCCTACTGAACGTCCCATGATGCTGGATACTTCTACTGGTGCCAGAATATCTGAAGTATATTTATAAAAGTAATCTACCGTACCGCTAAATGCACCGTTGAATAAACTAAAATCCAGTCCAATATCAGTAATAGCTGTTTTCTCCCATGTGATTTCAGGGTTATTGTAAACTGACATGTAAGCACCTGATTGCAATGCCGCAGGATTACCGAAAGGATAATCATGTCCCAGATTATATGTTTGTTGGTAAGGATATACACCAATATTTTGATTTCCCAATACACCATAAGATGCGCGTAGCTTCAGAATATCAAAAATATTGGATAAACCGGAATTTTTCCAGAAATCTTCTTCCGAAACTCTCCATCCTGCGGATACTGATGGGAAAAGTCCCCAACGGTGTCCGTCTGCAAAGCGTGAAGAACCGTCATAGCGTAAATTTGCTTCCAACAAATAACGGTCTTTAAATGAATAGTTGATACGTCCGAAGAAGGATAGTAATGCGTATTCTTCTAAAGAACTGTTATTGGTGGCTGTTGATTTATCTCCTGATCCCAATTCATAGAGATAATTATTGGGGAATGTATTTCTATAGCCTTCCAAACCTCTGTTGGCGGATTGTTCTACTGATGTACCGGCTAATAGCTTAAAACTATGATTCTTTATTTGCTTCTCATAGGTGGCTAATGCCTCAAAAGTGGTATATGTATTGTTAGCCGTCCATACATTCAATGTAGCCGGACCTACTGTTTTAGTTTCATCAAAATAGGTATCTGCACGATATGCTTTATCATACTTGGTCCAATAATTAACTCCGGCTTTTCCTATAAATGAGAGTCCTTCTACAGGGGTATCCCATTTCAACTGTCCGGAAGCGCTAATGTTTCGATTGATGTTCTGTATAAAGGATTCGCTGGCCAGCCATGCTTCCGGACTATAATTGTCCTGGTAACCGAAACTTCCGTCTGTTTTCTTTCCCGCATAAATAGGGCCTTGACGCACCGTATATCCTATCATACCGTCAATGCTTTGAGGTTCGCCATTAGGCGCATTGTATTTATTGTTGTAGGCGTTGATGTTTAAGTTCAAGGTAAGTCCTTTTGCTATTTCACTTTTCATCGAGAATAGGGCTGTCATACGTTCATTTGAAGTTCTGGCTGTCATACCTTCCTGATTGCGATATCCCACTGACAGATTATAACTTGTAGTGGCATTACCTCCTTGTATGCTTATGTTATGTTGATGTTGGAATCCTGATCCTGACTCCAGTAACCATTTTAGATGGTTGACATTCGGGTAATTGTCCGGGTCTGATCCGTCCCGGAATTTTTGTATCTGTTCGGGGAGATAGGCATCTTGTCTTCCCATATTATGCATGGCCATATTATAATACTCTGCATATTCCCATGATGGAAGAAAATCCGGTAGTTCCGTCGGGCGTTGCCAACCGAATGAGTTACTATAGGAAATTGTAGTCTTGCCTTGCACCCCTTTCTTTGTTTCAATTAAGATAACACCATTAGCTGCACGGTTACCATAGATAGAAGCTGAAGCAGCATCTTTCAGGAAAGAGATGCTTTGAATATCATTAGGATCTACGTCATCAATACTGCCTGATAGCCCATCAATCAGAACTAACGGGTCTGTTCCGGCATTTGAGAAAGTACCTGTACCACGTATTTTTACTGTAGCCCCTGTTCCCGGTCGGCCGGAAGTTTGCAGTACACTTAATCCTGGTGCTAAACCTGCCAATGCTTGAGCTGTACTCATAACAGGTTTATTGGCCAGTTCGTCTGCTGTGATCGAAGACACTGATCCGGTCAGGTTTACTTTCTTCTGGGTGCCATATCCCACAACTACGACTTCTTCCAGCCTTTTTGTATCTTCTTCCATTATGATACGTAATTGCTGGTTACCTGTTAACTTGATCTCTTGAGGAGTATAACCTACGTAACTGATACGAAGGATATCACCAGTTTTAGCTAACAACATGAATTTACCATCTAAATCAGAAATAGTACCATGTGTAGTGCCTTTTACTTGAATGCTGACACCTATTAGCGGTTCACCGGATGAATCGGTTATTAGCCCGTTGATATTACTCTGAGTCTGTGCCCAAGTGGCGCCAGACAAACAACAAATCAATAAAATCAGTCTGATTTTCATTGACTGTAAAAGTCCATACGTTAATTGGTTTTTCATAAATTCTTAATTGATTATTGTTTTTTTAAGGTATAGTTGAGGCTTATCGACTTAAAAAAGCCGATAAACCAATCTTTTTATTTAGTGTGAGTTATTTCTTTATTTTGAATACAGGAGCAATCTTATTAATCTGTTTATCAGGCATATTTATAAGTAATCCTTTGTCTGTACGTGTGAATGGAACTTTGCCATAACCTAATAATTCCACTCTGCTAATTTTACCAGGGAATAATTTACTTTCATCAGACAATGACTTGATGAGTATTTGCTTTTCTGTTGGCCAAGCCAGAACTGTAGCGTATAAGTCCTTCTTAGTCTGTGTGAAGCGAATTTCCTGTGCCGTCGCTTTGCTATATGATCCTTCATTGAATCCTTGTGCATTAATTTTGATATCTGCTTCAGTGATCGGCCCTTCACCGAATATTTCCCAAGGACGAGTATCCAGGATGGCTTCTTTGTTAATGTTCATCCAGTCGCCAAATTCATTTAATATTTTCTCCTCCTTTTCATCAAAGGTACCATCAGCTCGTAATGGAACACTGAGCAGCAGATTACCATTTTTACTTACGATGTCAACTAATAGTTTTACAACATCTGCTGCGGATTTATACCAGTTATTCTCATAAATAGATGTATTGTAATGCCATCCTCCAATGCATGAGCAAGATTGCCATGGTTGCTCCATAATCTCATTGGGTGCCCCGCGCTCTACATCCCAGACTATAGCTTTGCGCTGGTTTTCATCCAATATCTTACTCAGCATGACAGCCTCCAGTTTTCCTTTATGAGTGGCCATATTATGATTGTAGAAGTGAGCTGCGATCTTCAATCCTGCATCGCTGATAGGGTAGAATGGAACTACTGTTACATCAAAATAGATGAGATCAGGATTGTAACGATTGATAGCATCTACCGTGCGGTCATAAAAATTAGTACAATATTCTTGAGTTGGTAAAGATGCTCCGTTTCCCCAGGCCCATTGGCTATGTATCATACCGTCTACCCAACTTCCTTTACTCATCGGATGGTTTTGTGCATACAGCTCCTGCGGATCGTATCCTTCCCACCACTTACCTTTGCCATCAGCTTTTGTCAGTGTACCGTCGTAAGGAACACCGGCTTTGGGGCCGTTTCTATCATAACGTTGAGAGGGCTCGTACCAAGTCCAGGCATGGTCGGCATGGAAACTGATACCGAATGGAAGTTCATACTTTCGTGCAGCTTGTTCCCATTCTGCCAGAATATCGCGTTTAGGTCCCATATTCTTTGAGTTCCAAGCCTGATATTTGCTGTCCCAAAGATCGAAATTATCGTGATGGTTGCCTAAAGCGAAGAAATACTGTGCACCTATCTTCTTATAGAAAGCAACCAGTGCGTCCGGGTTCCATTTTTCAGCTTTAAATAAAGGAATGATGTCTTTGAAACCCACTTCAGAGGGATGCCCATAGTGTTCTACATGATACTTATACTCCGCTGATCCTTCCAGATACATGGAACGTGCCATCCAGTCGCCCGAACCTTCCACACACTGTGGTCCCCAATGTGCCCAGATCCCGAACTTGGCATTTCTAAACCATTCGGGAACTTGATAAGTCTCCAGTGAACTCCATGTAGGTTGGAATTTACCTTTCATCATGGGTTCGTTTTTTTCCGATACCGGAACCTGATAGTTTTGAGCAGATAATGTTCCTATCGAAAGAGCTAAAGATGCTAATAAAATTTTGGTTCTCATAGGTATTAATTTTGTTTCTATTGTACATTGCAAAGATATGGATTAATTAGTAGCTTTGATAGGATTAAAAAGTGCTTGTATTGGAATATATCGATGATTTTGTTAGAAAACACCTTTCATGGTAGGATAATAACGATTTTTATATAGAGAATATCGATAACCGTTTTGAAGACTTAATAAAATCGCTTACCTTTATCAAGTTACTAAATACTATATACTATGGCTTCATTGGTTGATAAATTGCACCCTTTGGTGCTGAATGTCGGTTTGGCTGTACACAATGCAGATTGGAACTGGAAAAACGTCAATAGTCCGTTCACGCGCCTGTACTATATAACAGAAGGTACTGCTCAGATACAACTATCGGGAGGTATACAGATTCTGAAACCAAATTATTTGTATTTCATTCCGGCTTTTACTATACATAGCTATATATGCAATTCTTATTTCTGCCATTACTACCTGCATATTTATGAAGAGCATCAATCAGATACAAATTTATTGGATGAGTGGGAATTTCCGGTAGAGATACCTGCCGGTGATTTGGACCTTGCGTTGTTTCAACGCCTGTGTGCGATAAATCCTCATATGAGTTTGCCTAAATCGGACCCTTCTACTTATGATAATAACTCAACGTTGGTGGAGAATCTTCTGAAGAACAAGCAGCGTGCATTATGTGATAAGGTTGAATCACGTGGTATTGTATATCAGTTACTGGCACATTTCCTAAAGCGTGCGCAAGTTAAAGTGGAGACAAAAGACGATCGAATAGAGAAAGCTATTCTTTATATACGTAAACATATCTATGAGGCTATAGACCTGACAACTCTATCTGAGAATTCATGTTTGTCAAAAGATCATTTTATTCGTTTATTCAAAAAAGAAACTGGTGTGACCCCTTCAAAATATATCAATCAGAAGAAAATAGAAAAGGCACAACTCATTCTGGTAACAGATGAGATGTCTGTAAAGAACGTGGCTTTTTCTCTTTCTTTTGATGACTATTCCTACTTTAACCGTTTATTCAAAAAGGTAACGGGACTTACCCCGCAGGAGTATCGGAACTCCTACCATTAATCCGGTTCCGATTCACCATACTTCAACATATACTCTTTAGGGGACATACCAAACTGTTCCTTAAAGGAGTTGGAGAAATGCGACAAATTATTGAACCCAACGGAATAGGCTATATCCGATATATTCATCTTTTTGTTCTTTAGGAGCTTGGCTGCCTGCTGGATGCGAATGCTTCGGATGAAATCTCTGGTACTGAGATTAGTCAGCTCTTTTAATTTCCGGTAGAGATGTACCCGGCTCAGCCCAACGTTTTTAGCTAACATTTCTACATCCAATGTAGGTTCTGCCAGATTATCATTAATGATCTTCATGATTTTCTCCATCAGAATTTCATCCGTAGGTTTTATATTCAGAACTTCCAGTTTTTCTTCCTGCTGCTGCATACCGCTGAATTTATTCCTGAGCAATTTTCGATTGGTGATAAGATTGCTGATAGTCTTTCTAAGGATTTCAACATTGAACGGTTTTACCATATACGCATCGGCACCGATATCCATACCTTCCGCATAATCTTCCAGTTTACCTTTTGCTGTAAGCAGGATGACCGGCACATGATTGATATTTATATTTTGTTTTATCTTTTTGCATAAAGTAATACCGTCCATTTCCGGCATCATAATGTCACTAATAACCAGATCGGGTTTGGTAGAAAGAATTGTATTGAATGCCTCTTTACCGTTATTACAGGTTGTTATCTTGTAGAGATCCTGTAATTGTTCAACCAGATAATTCTGAATTTCCTTTTCGTCTTCTACAATCAGTAGATTGAATTTGGTTTTAGGCTTGCTTGTTGCTTTTTCCATGTCTGCTATTTCTGTCTCAAATTCCAATCTTTCTTTAGTAGATAACAGATGAGTTTTTTCTTCTATATGGGGTAAACTCTCCAGTTCACTTGCTTCCAGATGTGAATTCCCTAACGGCATGCGCACGGTGAAGCGGCTTCCTTTACTATCTGTGCGATTCTCTGCAGTAATAGTACCATGATGAAGAGATACTAGGGAGTGTGTCAGGTGAAGACCTATTCCCGTACCGAGGTTGTTATATGCCGAACCATTATTAATCTGATAGAAACGGTCGAAGATACGCTCTATCTTGTCCTCTTTCAAACCGATGCCTGTATCTTCTATTATGATCTCGAAATACTCTTTGAGTGCCCCATTAACATTACTGTTGCCTTGTTTCAGCGTAATATTGATTTCTCCATTATTAGGGGTATATTTGAATGCATTTGATAACAGATTCATCAATATCTTGTCGAAGTTATTCATATCTATCCAGACTTTTAATGAAGGGGCTTCATGGATGAATGTCAGATGAATGTTCTTTTGTTTGGCGATGTACTCGAATGTCAGGATTAAGTCTTCGATGAAACCTACGATATCTGTTTCTCTGAATTTCATGAACATCTGTCCCTTATCTATTTTCCGCATGTCCATTAACTGGTTTACCAGACGCAGAATGCGTTGGGAATTACGGTAAATCATCAAGTAGGTTTTGTTAAGTTCAGGGTTAAGGTTCTCTGATAGCAATTTTTCAATCGGATTGATGATTAAAGTCATTGGTGTGCGTATCTCATGTGAGATATTTATGAAGAATTGTAATTTAGCTTCACTAATCTCTTCCTGATGCTTACGCTCTGTTGTTTCCTGTCGTTGACGGATACGGTTGAGGATGTATTTAATGATGCCCAACACAATAATTATAAATAGTATAGAATAAATAAGATAGGCCCAGCCGGACAAATACCAGGGTGGAGTAATAACGATATTTATGGTACGTATTTCCGATGTATTACCATGTTCTATGGCGCATACCTGGAAAGTGTATTTTCCATGTGGAAGTTTATTGTAAGTGACTCGATTATTTCCTGTTTCCGTTGTTTGCCATTCTTCTCCTAACTCCTTAATTCTATATTGGTATTTTATCTGCTGAGGGTTATCATATCTTAATGTGGAGAAAACAATGCAGAATGTGTTGTCCTGATGGCTGAGGCGGAAGATGTTAGCATCGATTACGGCGGTTGAAATAATAGGTTTATTACCCGATAAGGTATTCTTGTTAATAGGTTGATTAAAGATAAGGAAGTCTGTGATATAAACATCATTCTTTCTCGGTTGTTCTATAATCTGCTCTGGCATGAAATAAGTGATTCCATCGCTGCCTCCAAAGTATATCTTACCATTCTTCTCCTGAAAGAAGGCTCCGTGAGTAAATTCATTCCCTTGTAGTCCGTCACCTACATAGTAATTGATAAAGCATTCTCTTTTTCTTTCAAACTTACTTATGCCATTGTAAGTGCTAACCCATATATTTTGCTGGCTATCTTCACAAATTGCACAAATAATGTTATTGGGAAGCCCGTCTTCTATGGTATATCTTTGTACCTCTTGTGTCTTATTGTCTATGCAATACAGCCCACTGGATGTACCTGCCCAGATATTTCCTTCTTTATCTTCGAGGAGACTATAACCTGTGCTACGTGGTATAACCTGGTTAGTCCTACTAAAACTGTCTTGCTTGGGGGCATAATATGATATTCCCTGATAACCGCCTATCCATATTAATCCTTTACGATCTGCAAGAAGGATGTTTACCCAGTTATTACTCAGCTCATTTGGCTGTTGTCCTACCCCTTCTTGGCGCGGGACATTGTGTTGCCGGAGTTCTTTTGTATCCAAATTGTAAGTATATAAGCCACTCCCCAATGTAGCAATATACAGATTGCGTTGTCCGTCTTCAATAACATTCATAATCTTTTCGTGCAGAAGCTGGGTAATGTAATTGCATTCACCTGTCTTTTTATTGAGCATAGCCAAACCTTTGGCGTATGCCCCTAACCAGATATTGCCATCTGAATCCTGGAAAATACTTGTAATTGTATTCGATATGGAACTAGATGTATCTCCGGGATAATAATGTCTGACCTGTTTATAATTGGTATCTAACTCAAAGATACCTTCGTTGTCTGCTCCTATCCACAAGTGGTTATCTTTGTCTTTGAAGATGGACATGATGCATCCTGTACCTATCGGATTATTGTGGAGTAGCTTATGCCCAATGTATTCAAATCGCTCCCTGTGTGCAGGTAGGAAAACAATACCTTTTTGGAATATTCCCAGCCATAAGTTTTTATCTTTGTCTTGCAATATGCTATGTACCTTTGCCGTGCCCAGGTTGAATGGCGCGGTATTAACTGGATAATCTTCAATTTGGTGGGTTGCAGGATTGTAGACTTTTATACCTTTTCCATCTGTACCTATCAATAGTTTTCCTTCTGTAAAGGCCAGATGTTTGATAGGCAGATTTTGCTTATTCTCATATGGAATTGGCTGAAATACCTTCTTTTCCCAGTCGTATAAACATAATCCTTTGGTTAGTGTTCCGATAAAGAGATTTCCGTTTTGATCTTCTTTGATGGCCGATATGTTGTTATCTGGAATATCGGGATATTTGAAGTGTTGTATCTCTTCAGATTTTGGGTTAAAGCAAAGGAGCCCTTGTGTTTCTGATATAAACCAGAGATTCCTTCGTGTATCTTCGTAGATAGAACTAAAACTCTTTAAATGGAGTTTCCGGTTGATTTCATCAATAGGTTCTATTCCTTTTTGTGTGAGGTTTATACGAAAAATAGTATCTCCGGTGGTGATTCCCCAGACTTCACCATTATGTAATTCCATGATATTTGTTACATGACGTCCTTCTTTTCCTTCTATTTTTATTAGTTCAAAATCGTCTGTTTCTGGGTGGTATAGCATCAATCCTCCCAGACATCTTATCCATAGATTTCGGTAGCTGTCTTCGAAAACACCTCTTACATGATTATTAATCAGGGAAGTTGAATCATTGTCTATGTGTTTATAATGAGTAAAGTGAGTACCATCGAACTTGTTCAGTCCGAATTCGGTAGATATCCAGATAAAACCTCTTTGGTCTTGATATAGCTGATTGATGAGGCTACTACTGAGTTGACCGTTGGTAGAGTAATAGATTCCCGTTTGTGCTGTCGCTTTTAGCGGAACTACCGGTAACAATAGTATAATGATGATGTACTTGATTATTTTACTGTTCATAGTGTTAGATGAATGAGATATGCAATACAAACTTAGTATAAAAATTGCTGATTTACAAGTGCCTCCAAATAGTCTGATTTCTGTAAAAGTATTGTTTCTCTGCTTGTTTTCCGATGAGAATGTAACCCATATATAAGGTTTTGTAACGTAGCGAAAAGTTATGTACTCTTCATATTATATTTGTGTAACCTCATGACAGCGGTTTCATTTCTTTATAATCTACATTTGCCATATCTGAAAAAGGAATACATGTAATACCTTAAATAATAGGATTGTTTAACTTTTAATTTCGATAATATGAAGACATGAAAAAGCAATTTTACGACCCCACTCGACTTAAATCAACAATTTGTATCACTAATTTAATTAATGGTTTTATGAAAAGCACCAATCATTATTTTAAGCCTTTAGGGCTATTATTATTGTTATGCCTGATACCACTATGTGCGTTCTCACAGAATGTTACAGTGAAGGGCATTGTGAAAGACGCACTCGGTGAATCTGTTATCGGTGCCAGTGTTGTAGAAAAAGGAACTACCAATGGTATTATTACCGGTTTGGATGGAGATTTTACGTTACAGGTAAAAAAGGATGCTGTGCTTGTTATTTCCTTTATAGGATATGTGACACAGGAAATAAAGGCAGGAACTGCCCCATTGAACATTACCTTGCAGGAAGATTCAAAAACTTTGGAAGAAGTAGTTGTCATCGGTTACGGTACGGCAAAGCGTTCTGATGTTACCGGTTCTATTTCTTCTATGCGTGGCGATGACCTTCGGGCAGTACAGACGGGTAACATTTCATCCGCTTTGCAAGGACGTGTTGCCGGTGTAGATATGTCGCAAACCTCTTCAAGACCGGGTGCTTCCATGCAGATACGTGTGCGTGGTACGCGTTCGCTCAATGCCAGTAACGACCCGTTGGTAGTATTGGATGGCATTCCATTTGCCGGTTCGTTATCTGATATTAATCCGAATGACATCAAGAGTCTCGATATTCTGAAAGATGCTTCGTCTACAGCCATTTATGGTTCGCGCGGTGCTAACGGTGTAATTATGGTAACCACTCATAAAGGTTATACTGAACAGAAAGCGCAAATAAGTTATAATGGATATTTTGGTATTAAAGATGCTCAGGAATATCCGATGATGAATGGAAAGGAATTTGCAGCTCTTCGTAAAGCTGCCGGTAAATATACTAACGGTATCGATGAATCGGATGATATGGATACTAACTGGCAGGATTTATTCTATCAGACAGGTATTGTTTCCAGTCACGATGTAAGCGTTTCGGGTGGTGGTAAGGCAAACAACTACAGTTTCGGCTTGGGTTACTATCATGAAGAAGGTGTGGTACCTACACAACAGTATAACCGTCTTTCTTTGCGTGGTTCTCTCGATCAGGAAGTAGGCAAATATATTAAAGTGGGCTTTGTAACTAACAATACCTATAATGTTACCGAGGGTGGAAATATAGGATTGTACGGAACACTGAGTTTATCCCCTCTTGTGAATCCGAAAAATGAAGATGGTACTTGGAAAAGAACCGTCAAGATGGCTACCGACGAACAGTATATTTACCCCAAAGAAGTTCTTGAAGGGATAGAAGACCTTTGGGTTCAGGAAGATAAGGCATTCGGTTCTTATAATAATGTATATGGCGAGGTGAAAATTCCCGGTATAGAAGGTTTAAAGTACCGTGCCAATCTTGGTTTGAACTTTCGTATGAGTAACGGTGGTTCTTTTAAAGGGCAAGGAATCAATGAAGTGAATCCTAATACAACATCTTCTGCTTCCATCAGTAATTCGTTGACTACTAACTGGACGATTGAAAACCTGGTGACTTATGACCGCACCTTTGCCAAAAAACATCGGGTGAATGCAGTAGCCATGTATTCTGCCGAGCAAACTACCTATAATAAATCGGCTGTTTCAGCAAGAGACATTCCTGCCGGTTATTTCCAATACTATAATTTGGGACATGCTAACGGTGAAATTACAGTGAATCCGAGTAATCAGGCTTATCAGCAAACGGGTCTGATGTCATGGATGGGACGTGCTATGTATTCGTATGATGATAAGTATATGGCAAGTGTCACATTTCGTGCTGATGCTTCCTCTCGTTTGGCTCCAGGGCACAAATGGCATACGTATCCAGCCATCTCTCTTGGATGGAACATTGCTAAAGAAGCTTTTTGGAAAGATTTACTTCCCATAGTAGACCAGCTGAAATTGCGTGTAGGATATGGAGAAACTTCCAATCAGTCTGTTGATCCGTATAAAACTCTCGGTCTTCTTTCTACCCGTCCGTATAATTTCGGTCCTGATACTTATGCAACCGGCTATTATGTATCGGAACTTCCTAACACTAACTTGGGGTGGGAATATTCCACTACTTACAACTACGGTCTGGACTTCTCATTCTTGAATCACCGCATTTATGGTACGTTCGAGTACTATGTACAAGATACTAAAGATGTATTACTTAGTGTAAACTTACCTTCTACTGCCGGTGTAGGCAGTTATATGGCAAACATCGGGTCTACGCAAAATAAGGGTTTCGAACTCTCGCTTAACGGTGTAATCCTGGAAAATGTGAATGGCTGGAGTTGGGATATGGGTGTCAATATCTATGCTAACCGCAATAAGCTGAAATCACTAGCTTCGGGTGCTGACCGAGATGAGACTAATTGGTGGTTTAAGGGGCATCCCATTGATGTAATTTATGATTATGAGAAAATCGGACTTTGGCAGGAAAATGAAAAAGAACTGATGGATATTCTGGAACCGGGTGGCAATGCAGGTATGATTAAGGTAAAATATACCGGTGAATACGATGCCAATGGTAAACCTACCCGTAGTATCGGTCCCGATGACAGGCAGATCATTTCATTGGAACCAAAATTCCAGGGTGGCTTCAATACTCGCGTGGCATACAAAGACTTTGACCTGAGCATAGTAGGTGCATTCAAGAGTGGCGGTACCCTTATCAGTACACTTTATTCATCATCAGGTTATCTAAACATGATGACAGGACGACGTGGCAATGTAAAGGTCGATTACTGGACACCGGAAAATACGGGAGCCAAATATCCGAAACCGGGTGGAATAGAACAGAGTGATAATCCGAAGTATGGCAGTACACTGGGCTATTTTGATGCTTCTTATCTGAAGATACGTACTATTACACTGGGATACAATGTTCCTAAGGATTGGCTAAACCGCTTTGGTATAAATAGTCTCCGGGTTTATGCTACAGTACAAAATCCGTTTGTCTTCTTCTCGCCCTACTATGATGAAAGCGGCTGTGACCCCGAACCTAACTCTTATGGTAACGAAAATCAGGCAGTAACTGGAAATCTTAAATCACGCTTACTGATTATAGGTACCAATTCGCCTTCAACGCGTAATTATCTGGTAGGTCTTAATTTAACATTCTAAACCCTCTAAAAAGATATAATATGAAAAAGTTATATACAAAACTCATCTTGGGTGCAGCACTATTCTCGCTCTCCCTGACAGGATGTTCCGATATATTGAATGAACAGCCACGTAGCAGTTATGACCCTACTTTCTTCAAAACCGAGACAGGTGTGATGGGTGGATTGACAGCTATGTATGCCCATTTGCGCCAATTCTACGGACAGTATTATTATGCTGCTTGCCAGATGCCCACCGATGAATATACGTTTGCGTGGAGTGCCGACAATAACTTCAAGGATATTGACTTGACGGAAGGTGTGGGCAATTATGCTGCGAATACAGTACGTTCGGATGCATTGTGGAATGCTGCATTTCCTAATATCAATACTGCAAGCGGTGTGATAGAAAATGGCGCTGAAGCCGGAGTATCGGATGCGCTAATTGCCGAAGCTCGCTTCTTCCGCGCTTTTGACTATTTCCAACTGGTGCAGACTTTTGGTGGAGTACCTTTGGATTTAGGTTCGGGTGAGTTGAAGTTCAATACTACTCCTATGCGTTATTCCATACGTAACACAGTTCCTGAGGTATATACAAAAGCCGTATTCCCTGACCTGAAGTTGGCGATAGAACTTTTACCCGAAACAGGACGTGTAACGGGAGGTGCAACCAAAACTCTGGCACGCCTTATGTTGGCAAAAGCATATCTTACTTATGGTTGGTGGCTTGAAAGCACTATTCCTACCTATCCCGAATGTCCGAGAACTGATCCTGACGGTCATGATAAAGCATGGTATTTCCAGCAGGCATATAATTTGGCCGTAGAGGGTATTGAAAACCCCGGTCCGTTTAAACTGCTTGATTATTACTATGATGTACATCTTGGTTCCAACGACCGCAATGCTGAAGTACTGCTTTATGCTGATCATACGGAGAGTAGCGAATTCTATGACGGACAAAGTCATTCTTATTTTGGTGGTGGTGCCCCGGGTAATCAGATCGTATGGTTTGCTACATGGAATTATACATTGATCCGGAGTACCCAGAAATTATCAGACGGTACATCAAAAGAGGTAGAGTCCGTGCAACGTGAAGCCGCTCAGGCTTATGGTCGTCCATGGAGTTGTATGGCTCCTCCGATTGGCGTATTCCAGAATACTTTTGCCGATAAAACTAATGACTCACGTTACGACGGTACTTTCGTAACTACTTTCCGTGGAAACTGGACAAAAGGCAGTGTGAGTGATAATACGTTGTACAATGCCAATGGTCTGGCAGTACATCCGGGTGATGCTATCCTGACATTCCTTGATGAAGACCCGGCAAATGAAGGGGATATCAATTATGATTCCAGTGCAGCCAAAGCCAGTGCTGTTGCAGCAGGTGTGATGAATGGAAGAAGTGATTATGTTATTGCTCCCAGCCACATTAGCCGTGGCAGGTATCCGAATCTCTGGAAACTGGGTACTTATCGCACCAACAATGGTGACGGACTTGGTGAACCTAATGGGGGTATTACCCGTCCTGTCAACATCGCCTACTTCTCCGAATTGTTCTTTGTTGCAGCCGAGGCAGCTGTGAAAGGTGCTACAACGAAAACTGTTACCGGAACATATGCCAATGATGGAAGTGCAAGGGGGTTGATTAATATTATCCGTGCTCGTGCCGGTAAGTGGCGTTGGGATAATAATGGTAACGTAGCCAAGCAAGAGGATAATAGTGCGACAATGATCAGTCTTACACCAGCTACCATAGATATTAATTATATTCTTGATGAACGCAGCCGTGAATACTTCGGTGAAGGTATGCGTTGGTTGGATTTAGTTCGTACGCAGAAGTTGATAGAATATGCTACTACTTATGAGATAGGTAGCGGAACGAATGATGGTAAACCTATCGGAACAATGAGTGTACCCGGTAGCCACCAAAAACACACTTATACTCGTAATATAAAATCAAATCATTATTTGCGTCCTATTCCTACCGGGCAGCTAAATGCTTTGGAAATGACAGTAGAGGAAAAGGCTGCTTATCAGAATCCGGGATATTGATGGGTATTAGATAGATCATAACCTGTGAAGGTTGCTTGTAAAATGCCGCTTCTCGTACTTACGGAAAGCGGCATTTCTTTACTTAGATGTCTGTATCGATTTCTATGATATAATTTTCTTCAATCCCTTCTACAGTCATATATACTTTCATCTTTCCGGCTTTCCGGGTAGACTGTACAACTACCAGTGCTTTTCCGAAGTAAGTATTCAACTCATTGCCGGCGAATGACTTTTGCCGACGCAAGTCCCCGTTGTCTATCCCGAGGAATTTACCGTCTCCTTCTATCTTTACCGTCACTTTACGATCATCTGTCTGCACCGGATTTCCATCTGAATCTATCAGATTGATAGTGATATGTGAAAGATCTTGTCCGTCAGCCTTTATCTTTGTGCGGTCGGCGTTGATAATAGCGTTGGCTGCATTCTTAGACGTTACCAATTGATAGTGTGCTACTTCTTTGTCACCGTTATAACCTTTAGCCTCCAGTTTACCCGGATTATAAGGTAAATACCATACAATGGTGTTATTGGTAAAGTTGGCTGTTTCCTGTTTTCCCATTAGTTTATCATCCAGATACAGTTCTATACTTTCGCAGTTGGTGGTAGTACGTATCTCCATAACCATTCCCCGATATGATTGTGGGAAATTCCAATGTGCAGCCATTTTAGGCCATTGCCACAGGTCTCTGCCGTGATCAATGTTGAGTGACGGATCTACTACAGCTATCCTAACCATTGGCTCAGGATTCCACATGGCGCGATGATAAGCTGCACGTGGTTTCTCGAACATGCAGATATCAAATAAACCATTAGGCCAACCTTTACTGGGCCATCCCGCCTCACCCAGATAATCTACACCAGACCAGATGAAACCTCCTGCCACGAAATCATTTTCTGCTACTATCTGCCAGGGATTTAGGGGCGTATAACTACGTATTCTGCCTTCTTCACCTCTGAAGTAAGGCAACTCCTCTGAGATTAGGAATATTCTTTCCGGATACTTACGGCGGTCAGATAACATACGTGCTTCCAGATAGTTGTAGCCTATTACATCGGTCACTCCGGCAAAAGCTTCCTGATGTCCGTTCTGGGCAGCCAGCGTAGCCGGACGGCTTGGTTCGAGTTTATGTACAAAGTCTTGTAGCATACGAGCACGCTCCACTCCGGTATTGCTGCTATCCCATGCTTCCTGTACCTCATTGCCAATACTCCAAAGGATGATGCTGGGATGATTTCGATCACGTACTATCATGTCCGTCATATCTTTTTGCCACCATTCATCGAAATATTTTTCATAATAACCTGATTTCCATTTGTCAAAAGCTTCGTCTATAACTACAAAGCCCATGCGGTCACACATATCGAGAAACTCGGGTGAAGGTTGGTTATGGGCGCAGCGGATGGCATTGCAACCGTATTCTTTCAATATTTCGAGGCGACGTTCGTAGGAACGATCTGGTACGGCAGTTCCCAGACTTCCGGCATCCTGGTGCAAGCACATACCTTTTAACTTCACATGTTTATCATTGAGGAAAAAGCCCTCGTCTTTGTCGAAGCGGAAGGTGCGGATGCCAAACGGGGTAGTATAGACGTCAGTTACTTTACTACCGATTTTCACGGTGGTTTCCATCTGGTACATATTGGGTTCTTCGATACTCCAACGTTGAGGAGAAGACAATGAAAAATTCTGTGTCAGGTCTGCTGTGGTTCCGGCATTTATCACGATTTGGGAACTGTTACTTTTCGTAACCTGTCTGCCGGTTGCATCAAATACACGTTGCAGAACTGTTATTGTTTGTTCCTTTTCTGTTTTATTGGAAAGAGTTGTCACGATATGTATTTCCGCTTTCTCATTATTGATTTCAGGTATTGTAATGTAGGTACCATAAGTCGCCACATGCACAGGATTCACAGCCTGAAGCCAGACGTGACGATAGATACCAGCTCCCGAGTACCAGCGTGGTCTTCCGCCTGTCGTATTTACTCTTACAGCAATGGTATTCTCCTTATCGTAATGGATGTAAGGTGTCATATCGTATTCGATACTGCAGAAGCCATAAGGACGGTATCCTAAGTGTTGTCCGTTTATGTATACATCACTTTGCTGGAATATACCATCGAAGAGGATGGATACGTGGCGTCCCTGATAGGAAGAAGGAACTTTGAATGTTTTGCGGTACCAGCCGATCCCTTCCGGAAGATAGGCTGCGGAACCGCCTGCCTTTATATCGAATTCTTGCTTGATGTTCCAGTCGTGTGGCAACTGGATATCTTCCCAACTGGCATCTGCATAATCAGGTTTTGCATATTCAGGATTATCACTTAAGGTGAATTTCCAGTCAAAATCAAAACAGTCTTTGATGTGTACCTGCTTCTGTGCAACGATATGAGTTGTCCAGATGAGCAGGGCAAGCATTAATAATTTCTTTTTCATGGTTCTTGTTATTAATTTAATGATTACTACTTCTATTGGACAAAAATAATGATTTTGAAGCAAGGAGCTTTGCAAGTACGTTTCTGTATCATTTCTTGGTGTTACAATTTGAAAAGGATTGGTTACATAAACTTTTCCTGATATTACATTGACTTGAGAGAGGGCTTATTACTTTGTTCTATGAAACAAAAAGAAGAATCTGCTTCCTTTTCATACACAGGGAAAGCAGATTCTTCTTTTCTATCAGGATAACAGAGACTGGGTCTCTTTGCATTACTTATGTACCGAGAATTTATAGATGCATTGGCTTTGGTACTTTTCTCCCGGTCTTAACACTGCCGACGGCCATTCCGGCTTATTAGGCGTATCGGGATATTTATCCGTCTCCAGGCAAACTGCTGCACGGAAGTTATAAACAATGCCTTTCTTACCGGTCAGAGTACCATCCAGGAAGTTTCCGCAATATACCTGTATGCCAGGTTCATTGGTATAAACATCCAGAACGATACCGGTTTTGGGTGATTCAAGAGTAGCACATACCTTAGTTACATCTCCTTGAGTGTTCAGTACCCAGTTATGGTCTATTCCGTTTCCATTCTTCAGCTGTTCAAACTCCTGATTGATATTTGCACCGATTGCTGTAGGCTTTCTGAAATCCATGGGAGTTCCTTCTACCGTTGCAATCTCGCCTGTTGTCATGAAAGTGCTGTCTACCGGGGTATAGTTATCGGCGTTCAGTGTCAACAGATAGGCAGAGTTGTCAGTTGTGGGATCACCATCCAGATTGAAGTAAGAATGATTGGTCATATTGACAATAGTCGGCTTATCCGTTTCGGCTTCATATTGAATATCGATGGCGTTATCATCCGTCAACTTCATAGTAACCGTACATTGTAGATTGCCGGGAAATCCTTCTTCTCCGTCCTTTGCCAGATAAGTCAGTTGTACCTCTTGATCGTTCTTTTGTACCCCTTTGTATACACGGTACTGGAAACCTTTCGGCCCACCATGCAGACAATGGCCATAGTTATTTTGTGGCAACTGGTACTCCACACCGTCCAGTGTGAAGCGTCCTTGGTTGATGCGGTTGGCATATCGTCCAATGCTTGCTCCGAAGTCAGACGGATATTTGATATAGTCCTGTATAGAATCGAATCCCAAAACCACATCCTTCATGTTACCATCTTTATCGGGAACCATGACCGATACAATACGGCCTCCGAAATTAGTGATACAAACTTCCATGTTGTTCTTGTTCTTCAACACAAACAGGTCTGTCTTTTCACCATTGACTTCTGTCTGGAAATCGCTTCGCTTCAATCCGGATTCAGTCAGTTCTTCTTTTGTTGTTGCGGTACATCCAATCATCAGGATGGCACATACCAAAATCATCAGTTTATTCATATTCTATTAATTAGATTGCTTTTTGTAACGGAAGAAATCAACATCCACATATCCACCAGCAGCCTTCGTGGCATAATTGAATATAGCGAATTTATTACCAGTGAAGTGCGCCATACTGAATATCATGTGGAATTTGTCGCCTATCGGAGTCCAATTAGTGTCATCCAGACTGTAGGAGAACTGAGCGTAGTCTGTAGTAAAATCACACTCCATTTTCAGAAAGACAATATCCTGATTCAGTTCACGCCGTGCTTTTTCTACATTGCGGTCGGTCATCACCAGATACTTTTTCCCATACTCTTTCACAACAGAGAGGATTCCCGGTTCAGAACAGAATGCTGCCAATCCTGCATGGTCACCATCGTTCATGAAGGTGAGGTCTAAGGAGATGACACCACTACATTTGGGACCCTCCGTACGTTGCGTCAGTGTGTTGCGGGCTTCGAAGAGGTTCTTTACCACCTTTCCGGTTTTCAGTCTCAGATAGCCCGGGCGTTCGGTGAGGGTCCATAGCAAATTATCCGGATTATGATTCCATTGCCAGGTCAGTCCCAGCTTGGGAGCCTCGTCGAAGTTGTCGCTGACTACCAGTTCCGTCTTTTCATCATGTCCTTGTACGGGTACTTTCATAACCGGAGGCACTTTGCCATTTTCGTCCCCCAGCATGGGCCAACCATTTTC
This sequence comes from Bacteroides intestinalis, assembly GCF_003464595.1. Taxonomy (GTDB): domain Bacteria; phylum Bacteroidota; class Bacteroidia; order Bacteroidales; family Bacteroidaceae; genus Bacteroides; species Bacteroides intestinalis_A. Next base: position 172,002 of record NZ_QRZF01000005.1, on the reverse strand, counting down.
CCAGCGGCAAGGCATCAGCACAGGCACACGGCCTACGGCTTCGTGGTCCTGGAACAACATAGCATACCATTCACCTGCTTCTGTATCGATGAAGCATCCTTGTGCTACACCGTGATTAGCATATCCGAGGTCGTCCGAAAGGATTGTTTTCATCTCGTAAGGTCCGGCCACTTTGTCGGAACGGAAGCAGAGTTGTGTGCGTATGCCGCCTTCCGGCCACCAAATAAGAGTGAGGTAATATTTACCGTCGAATTTATAAAAGTGTGTACCTTCGAGCAAGCCTCTCGGTTCGCCGGGGATGACTTCTACTTGTAGGCCGTTAGGATTGATTCCAGACAAATCCTTATTGAATTCAATAATGCGGATGTGGCGTGCACCATAAGCCAGATAAATGCGTCCATCGTCGTCGAACAACATGGAAGCATCGTGCAGATACTCATCAATCACAAGCTTCTGCTCCCATTTTCCTGCCGGATCTTTTGCTGTATAAATGTAGGATTTGTTTCCTGTACCGAAGAATACATAGAAAAGCCCGTTGTGATAGCGTAAGGAAGCAGCCCATTGTCCGCGGCTGTAGATATTACCGCCTTCCAGATCATTGTATGGGCTCTCTTTGAGTTCATCAAACACATAGCTGATGATTTTCCAGTTAACCATGTCTTTGGAGTGCATGATAGGCGCTCCGGGTGACATGTGTGCGGTAGTGCTAATCATATAGTAATCACTACCTACGCGTATAACGTCAACATCCGGTACATCAGCATAGATGACCGGATTGGTGAAAGTTGTTTCTTCCTCAGCTGCTTGCTTGCCGGCATTCGTACAGCCGGCAAGGAGAAACAGCACAAGGCAACTTATCCATAAAGATGCTTTGTTCATTATTGTTTGTTGATTTCAGAGTTTCAGTTTAATCATTTAACCTTTGTCCCTGACGGTTTTTTCAACCGCATCGTCTTTGGATAAGGTGTACCTAATACAGGGTAATCGTCAGCTTTCCATTCTATCTTCTGAGCACGGGGAGATCTTGTATCGCCCATACCCGGAGGATCTACCTGAGTGTCGCGAGCATGATACAGGATATACCATTCTTTGCCATCAGGTGATTTGAAGAAGCTGTTGTGTCCTGTACCATATACTCCATTTTCAGGAGACTGGCGGAACAGAGGCTGGGGAGCTTTCTTCCAGGATGCCGGATCCAACAAGTCTGCATTCGTATCTGCTGTCAGCATGCCCAAGGCATAATACGGAGTCCATACACCGCTTGCCGAATAAGCAACGTGAATATATTTACCCTTTGGGCTCTTCAACGGTTGAGGCCCTTCATTCACAAATACTTTGTGTGGAGGATTCCAACCGGTTTCGTTAATGTAGTGGCGTTCCCATTCCAGTTCCGGTTTAGAGATCAGGACTCTTTCGGAACCTAGTGTCCAGGGATTCTTCATCTCGGCAATGTAGATACATTGAGTTTCGGTATCCACACGACGGGTTTGCCAACCGGACCAAACCATGTATAACTTGCCTTTGTTTTCGAATACTGATCCATCAATAGCCCAGTTGTTATCTTTATCTGTACTGATGCGGCCTTTCATCACGAACTCTCCCTTGAACGGATCTTTGTTTGTATTTTCCAGTACATACATCTGGTGATTGTCGGAGTTACCGTCATCGGCTGCATAATAGATGTACCACTTTCCATCAATATTGTGAATCTCGGGTGCCCACAGATTATGCTTATTAGACGGGTCTGTCGGAATCCAGATTGTTTTCTTCTCTGCATTACGAATGTCGGTTACATCCTGCGTCTTCCACAACACAAGGCTGTCGACCATTGTATGCATGTAATAGTAGGAACCATCGTGCCAGATAGCCCAGGGATCCGGACCATAATTGCATAACGGATTGGTATAAGTGCCTTCCAGATCTTCAGGATTCTTACTGAAGATACTGTGAATAAGTTTCGTATCAAACTTAGGAGTACGGTCATAGTAATAAATACCGTTTTGTTCCTGTTCTACATCCGTCAGCTGAGTATAGCAATATCCCCAAACTTGATCTTTCAATTCAAGAATGCCATTCATCTGACCTTCCAGACGTTCCAGGAATTCCTTTTCAGTCTTCGGCGGTGTGCCGTAACCCCATGATTGTGTGCTTGAGTTAGTCTTATCTTGGTCTTTCACCCATTTAATACCCCCTACTTCATCAATCAGATATGGCATTTTTCCATCATATACGGGGAAGTCATATACTGCATTCTGGCGTAAACCGTTGAAACCAATATTGGCTGCAGGTACTCCAATCTTATAGTTGGGAGCCTGGAAGAATTTACCATCTTTGTAGATGATATCTTTCAGCTTGGCAGGATCCTGTTCATAGTTGTGTACAGTCCATATATCTGTCTTGATGTGGCAACCACCGCTGGCATAGTTCACCGGGCGGGTAGGGTCGAGTGACTTCGTCAGATTGTATAAATCGGTCGTAAAACGTGGGTACTGAACCAAATCAGGCCACCATTCTTCATTCATCGGTGTCCAGATCAATAGAGAAGGATGGTTCCGGTCACGAAGTACCAGTTCCGACCATTCAACCAGGAAATTGCGTGCCACCTCTATGTTATTGGCATCCATACCCCAGCTTGGAGCCTCTCCCCAAGTGATGTAACCCAGTTTATCCGCCCAATAATAGAAGCGTTCTTCGAATGCCTTCTGATGCAGGCGTGCTCCGTTGAAGCCGGCAGCCATTGATAACTCGATGTCGCGTTTCAATGCTTCATCGGTAGGAGCTGTCCAGATGCCATCGGGATAGAAACCCTGATCCAGTACCAGACGTTGATAGTAAGGTTTGTTATTCAGATAAATCTTATTTCCTTCAATATGCACTTTGCGCATACCTATGTAGGATGATACTTCATCGATAACCTTTCCTGCCGGATCGATCATCTGATAAGTAATGTCGTATAGGAAAGGTGATTCCGGTGACCAGAGTTTGGCTTTCTTTACCGGAAGTACGGCTACAGAACTGTTAGTACCTTTCACTGTGGCAGCAGCAACGATTTTATTACCATCTTTCAATGTAATTTTCAGCTTGTTGTTACTATCACTGTAGAATGTAGGCCATACGACCAATTGTTCCTGATCGACGTCTGCAACGGCTTGTACGGATTTTAAGCCGGAAGGATTGACTGCTTCCATCCATACAGTCTGCCAGATACCTGTAGTACGGGTATAGTTACAGCCGTAAGAACCAAATTGCAGGCTCTGCTTACCGGCACTTTGCATGCCCGAACGCAAGTCACTGGATGCACGTACTACCAGGTGGTGTACCTTACCCGGAGTCACCAACTTGGTGATATCGATGCTGAAAGAAGAACTACCACCGAAGTGGCGTCCTGCCAAAGCTCCGTCAATGTAAATCTCCGAATTGTAGTAGACTGCTCCGAAATTCAGCAATACATTCTTGCCGCTCCAATCCTGCGGAATACTTATCTCCCGGTGATACCAGATATGATTGATAAAGTCCTTATGTCCTACACCGGATAAACTACTTTCCGGACAGAAAGGTACTGTTATCTTTCCTGAGAAGGAAGTAGCTTTGTGATACTCCTGCTCCATACCCGAATTGGCAAAATCGAATGTGTAATCCCATTCACCGTTCAAATTCACCCATGCCGTCCGTTCAAACTGAGGGCGGGGATATTCCTTGCGCGGAACATCTGCGGCATTTGTCTGAAATGCCATGCCGGCAGCCAATACGGCTGCAATCAAGATTTTCTTTAATTCCATAATTATTATTATTTTATGTATGTTACGTTAGGACCTAAGTAAGAGCGCTTCATTCCACCGAAGTCGATGACTACTTTCTGGATAATCATACCCGGGTCGGCACAAATTAGCTTCAGGGTGTGTTTGCCGGGCTTGTCGACATTTACATTGATAGTGCTGATGGCACTGTTACGGAACACATTCAGTCTCCATTGGCTGGAGTATTCTTTAGCCGAAGTAGTCATCCATTGTACCATGCCGTCATCAATCATGATACCGTAACGGGTATCGTGTTTGGAGTCGATAGGGAACAAGGGTAGGGCATAAACATGTACGGTTGCATTGCCACCATTGAATGTATAGAAGTCATATTCGGCTTTAGGGCTCTTGTTAGTGAACCACATATTGGGCACATTCTGGGTAGCTTCTCCCAATTGGACACAATCGTTTTCGTATCCCAATCCCTTGATAGTTCTGATTTTTATACCGCTATTTTCCACTTTCCGGTGGAATTTACCGGCATTGATAGAAACACATCCGTTGTCTTCTACATACATTCCTTTCAGTTCTTCAACTGTGGGGCTTGCCGGATTGAAGACGGGGACGAATACTTTCTTTGTCTGATTACCGGAAGTCAACTCGATAACACCTACAACATCGTCACCTTGAGGTACCTTATTCCAATCCACGGATACTGTGATTCTATCCTGTAAGTTTACTTTGCCCGTAGTGCGGTTTAGCTTAATCCAATTATCCTGAGTCGTAGCTTTCCAGTTGAAAGGTTTACTGCCTCTATTGTACAGTTCTATAAATGAGTTGTTCTTGGTATACGGATTCACACAGGGTAGCGCGTGTACTGCCCCCATGCCATACGTGCAATCCTGTCCCGGAATGAATATCTGCATATCAGCTTCTCCTGCAACGGTGATATTCTCTATAGGAGGCATGTTCTGGTAAGTTCCTGTCCAGCCCGGAGTAATGGACATCATATGATTCCATTTGCCGTTCAGCAGAGAGTTGAACTGATCTGTATAGTAATCCAGACTGTCCTGGTAAGATTTTACCTGATCGGCAAGCATATTGGTTGCTGCGCGTCCTTGGCGTGCATACCAGCGGTTTTGCTGGGCCACCAGCATCTTCTTATTCATCAGTGCAGCACCTTTCACCGGATAGTGAACCAGTTCGTAGTAAGCAGCCTTGTATTCTTTGGGCAGCGTTTTCCATATCTTTTCGCTCTTATCGGCAATGCGGTCATACTCTTCCATACGATTTTCCGCTTCGTTGTAATTAATGAAAGAGAAGTCTGTATCGATGATCCGTTCGCGGTCATGGTGGTTGTTCCATTCGTATCCCCATCCCATAGACTCCGGTTTGTGCTGGAATGCCAGGAGATAGTAAGTCTCGAAGATATCGCTCAGTTCATTCTCATATTTAGAACCGAAGATACTTGCAAGAAATTCAGCTTCATATGTGTAAGTCTTCTCAAAATTGAAGCTTTCCACGTCCCATGCCATATCCAGGAAGAACTTCATGCCAAGTTCGCCGGGTTTGATATCACCTACATTCAGTAACCAGTAACGGGTAGCACCTGTGTCGTAAGCTTTACGCATCTCTTCATAAATAAGTGTGGGAGTAGTGGTATTGATCCATAAATAATCATGGGGTTCTCCACAGTAAGAGATATGGTAATAAACGCCCGAACCGCCTTTGCGCTTCTGTTCGTTTTTGTTGCTTAGTCTTTTCAGATAACCATAGTTGTCATCCGGCCAAACCAGGGTTACATAATCGGGCACTTTCAGTCCCTTTTCATAGATATCCATCACTTCTTTGTAAGGTACGAATAGTTGTGGAATGGAATCGATGTCCTGATTGATATGTTTGGCCAGTATATTCCGTTGGTCATTCAGCACTTCTTCCATCAGTTTTACCTCGTTATCCTTGGTTACTCCCACTAAACCGCTGTCGTGAATACCACGCATGGCCAGAGTATAGAAATTCTCATAAGGGCCATTTTCTGATATACGTTTATCCAGCACCTTATTAATGCCATCTTTATTGGTTATGTAGTTCCAGTCTCCCATAGAGTCTTTGAACCATTCTGTTACATTGTTGAAAAGTAAAGGCTCACAGTGGGAGGAAGTCATTACGATACCATAGCTGTCGGCCACCACCTTATTTTCGGGATATTTATTGAAAGCACCGGAACCCGGATGCATGGCAGGAGCCAGCATATTGCCTTTCATACGAAGAATCAGTTCACAGACTTTGGCATAAGTTTTCGGACCAATGTCACCGAGTTCCGGTTCAAAGGTCTTGGCAGCCCAGGGAGTGATACCCCAACCTTCATCATTGATGAATATACCACGATACTTGATAGAAGGTGCCTTGGAAATATATTCCGATGTCTCCAGATATAAAGCTTTTTGCTTCTTAGTAGGTACGTCAGACCACCAGTATAATGGAGATACTCCCATTGCTTCGGACAGGGCGAATGTGCCGTAAGCGGTTCCGCGCCGGTCGCAACCTGCGATGATTAAAGCTCTGTCCACTCCTTTGAAAGGTTTATCCAGGACTTTGATAACATACTGTTCCCATCCGTTTTCAATGGAGGAAACATTCAGCTTGTTTTTCTTCACCAGTTCATCTATGAACTTATTGTGTCCCAGTGTGCCGATGATAACCGCTTCTTTTCCCTGGACGGATTTAGAAGTGGATACCGTGCCTTTTACCCCTGTCACGCGTTCGATATCTTCGGCGAACAGATGTGCCACCTTGTTTACCACTTCATAATCGGCAGCATCGATCTGGATATTGCAGCTCTTTCCGTTGACATGCAATGGAAAGTCTGCGGTCGATTTTTGCCGGTCGGTTATCTTTATTTGTGCGAATGCGTTGCAGGCATACGCAAGCAGAAAAAGAAGAAATAGTTTTTTCATAATAGTGCTTTTGTATATCATTCTTTTGATTCTTTACTTTTTATCGGTGAATTTGAAATAAACCGTATAGTGCTGGCCATAATTGCGGAAGAGAGGGCTGAGTATGACATCTTCCGGCTGTCCTATACCTACTGTCCGGAAAGTCAGCGGTTTGCCGTCAACCGGCTGGATGCATCGGTCTATTTTCTTGAAATCTCCAATCAATGCAGGCACTTCGGGATTCTTAGCCGGGTCCTCGGTCTTACCCAATTCGGCAGCCAGTACAATCGGACCATATAAGATGGCACCCATTTCCTTTGTGTCGGGCATGTATTCTATATGCAGTGACATGGGCATTTCCATTGTGATTACATCTCCCTTAGACCAGTTACGGTTTATACGGATATAGCTGCCGGGTACTTTCTTTACATGCTGTTTCTTGCCATTGACTTTAACGGTCACACCGTCGATGGCCCAGGAAGGATAGCGAAGCATGACCGGCATTTGCACTCCTGTTTCCGGAGCCGAGTCAATGATGATCTGTGTAGAAGCCTCATCCGGATACTTCGTCTCCTGACGGATGGTCAGTTCTTTCTCCTTCCAGTTCAGTACGGAAGCAATGAATAAGTTGATATAAAGCCCGTTTTGATCGGCCGTTTTATAGTAAATAGCTTCACCGTATTTGGCATGGTTCTCGTATCCGGTACCTACGCAACAGGTGTTGTCGCGGAAAGGATAATGGAACTTCTTGCAACTTCCGGGATGGAGAGTATGATAATACGTGACGCCACCTGTTTCCGGGTTTTGTGAAGAGAGAATATGATTGTAAAGCGCACGTTCATAGTAGTCTGCGTAAGTAGGTAAAGCATCCCAGGTGAACAGGTGGCGTGTCAGTTTCAGCATATTGTAGGTATTGCAGGTTTCTGTGGTATTTTCACTCAGCTGGTCGGACAAGATACCGGGTTTACTGAATATCTCTTTATCACTGTTTCCACCTGTCACATAAGTATGGTCCTTGACTACAGCTTCCCAGAAGAAGTTGGCAATCGTAGCACTTCGTGAGTTTCCGGTCAGTTCGTAACCGCGTGCTTCACCGATGACCTTCGGAACCTGGGTATTTACATGAATACCGGCTAAACTGTCTTTCCGAGCTGCCAGAGGATCCAGTATGCTGTTATGATAAAATAGGGTAGCCAATTCCTTGTGCTTGGGGTTTCCTGTGATAGCATATACATTGTATAGCGTTTCAGGCATTCCGCCAAACTCACTGTTCAGCATGCCCTGGAGTTGTGCCTCATTCAAAGGCTTAAGTTTGTTGTATGCCCAGTCGCACATTCCCAAAAGCACGTCCATAGCCTGTTGGTTGCCGCAGAGGCAGTATTGGTCGAGCAGTCCGGCATATACTTTATGCAAGGTATAGAAGGGGGCCCACACTATTTCTTCTTTAATTGCCCGGTCGATAAAGTACTCCGGGAAAGCACTCAGATAACCGCTTTTGCCTAGCGTCTGTTGGCATTCGGCCAGTCCTTTTACTAACTCTGCTCCTTTGGTACGGTATTGTTCATCACCGGTAGATGCATACATGATGCTGAGAGCACTGAGAAGATGCCCGGTAGTATGTCCGCGCACCTCACAATCCAAAGACTCCCAACCTCCTAAAGATTGCGCTCCTGTAGCCAGTCCGGCAGTGACGCGGAAGGTGTGCAGGAAGCGGTTTACATCGGCTTCTTTCAGCCAGCGCTGGTCAACTTCCATAGCACGTTTGAAAGGACCGTCCAATAAACGGACGTCGGAATAGTTGAAAGACAAAGCCTTTAAAGGAACATTGACTTTCACTTTTGTCATTTCTTCAATCTGGCCGGGATACTGGGCATGTATTGCAACAGGCATTAAGGTTAATGCAGTCCAGGCAGTCAGGGTTAACAGTTTTATTTTCATCAGTTTATTGTTAATTATCAGGTTGTTAATAGAACTTTATTTCTTATGTGGGCGTATTCTGGAAAGTTTTACCGTAAACAGGATGAGGTACAAGTAATAAATAATCAGGCAACTCAGTGCTGCCGATGTACCGATAGTCAGTGCATCCGTTCCAAAGCTCTGCTGAAGTGCTCCCATCAACGGAGGTAAAATAGCTCCGCCTATGGCAAATGTGCAGATGATGCCGGAAGCCCGTTTCGTATGTTCTCCCAAATCTTCGGAAGCCAGGTTAAAGATGCTTCCCCACATGATGGAGTTGCAGAAGCCGCAGAGCAGCATCAGGATGATGGATGCTTCATTGTTTATCAGCAAGGAGACGATCAGGAAAAGCATAGCCATACCTGAACAGAAGACCATAGCCGTGCGCACTTTTATTTTCCTCAACAGGATGGAGCCGAATAACCGCCCTACCATCAATCCGCCCCAATAGATAGACAAAACGCCTGTACCTTTCAATTCGTAACCCAGCAGATTGACTGAGTCTATGCCTAAGGCTCTCATTCTATCGGGCAGGAAACTTGGGATACCGATTTCTACACCCATGTAGACGAATATGGCGATGGCACCGAATATGAGGTGCGGATATTTATAGGGGCTACTGCTGCTGTGTGCCTTATCAGCCGGTTCTTCCTTAATTTCGGGCAGATGCAGGAAATAGAGTAGCAGGCAAAGAATAAAAGCGATCCCTGCAATAATTAAAAACGGCATTTGCACATTTGTAGCATCCGGGCGTGATTCAACGGGGGCTGTTTCGCTGATGGTCTCGGCAGATATAAGCATGGTTACAAATATGGGAGCGGCAACAGTGGCTGCAGAGTTGAAGAAGCCTACCAGGTTGAGGCGGCTGGCTGCCTCGTTGGGCGAACCTAAGGCCAGAACATAAGGATTCAGTACGATTTGTAACAGTGCTATGCCCGATGCCACAAGGAACATGGAGATCAGGAATGGTACGTATCCCATGCTTACTGCCGGATAAGTCAGGATAAACCCTACGCCTACCACAAACAGCGATAGTACGGCTGAAGCCTTGTACCCCAGCTTATTCAGCAGATAGGATAAGGGTATGGAGAATAAATAAGCTCCGAAGAACGCGGTATTCACTAATTGCTTCTCAGAGAAAGAAAGCATCCACTTGCTGGAAGATAGAAAATCAATCAGCGAATTGTTCATTGTTGTGATGAAGCCTACCATGAAAAACAGGATAGACATAATCACCATTGGAAATAAAAAGTTGTTTTTTTCTTTATTTTTATTCATAACATTAAGCATTAAATGAAGAATATCCGACTCCTCTTTTGTACTCAGCCTGTTTTTAACTTAGATTACTTCCTACCTTCTCCTTATCTATATGCAAGGAGTAGGTAAGGAGTAGGTAGGGAGTAGGTAAGGAGTAAGTACGTACCTGTTATCTCTTTTGCAGCATTCTGAATCCAAATAAGCCTCCCGCATGACAGTCAGGATGTGATTGGAAGCGTACAGTTATCTTTTCTTTCCCTTGGGTAAAGGAGAGTGGAATTGCATACTCTTCTTCAAAAACCTTCGGACCGTGCGTGCCCTGCAAGTTGATTGTTTTAAATTTCTTGCCGTCTATCAGGATGTCGAAATTGCGTTTATCCTTGTCTGCTCCCCAATAGGAACAGAGCATTTGCATTTCTTTGGTCGGGTCTACTTTTACAGTGAAGGAGAACCAACCATTGAAGGCGTCACGGTATTTATTTCCGCTGACATCGCCTGTTTTCGAATTTTCCGCTTGCAGGTCATGGTCTCTTTCGGGTTGCATTTCACCGATGCGGAGGTGATCCGTAGTCCGGGCTTCCAGTTCTTTCTGTTTTTCGATCAGAGCCTGATATTCTTTTTCTTTCTTTGTCCATTCTTGTGTAGAGAACTTGTCGAAATAAACTGCATGCTTCTGACCGTGGATGGCATAGAAAGGCATCAACGGGAGCTGGGCGTTGGCAGTAGTGTTGGCAGTGAAAGCCAGAGGCTTGCCCGGGACGGGCTGGATGGCACTGATGATTGACTCTGCGTCAGAGGCGAAACAGGGAATTTCATATGCCTGTAAATCTTCTGTTCCTAAGGGTGCGGCAAGCAATACAGGACCGTAGAAGATACCCATTCTGTTGGGGTTGTCGGGCATGGATACGGTGTAGAGTTCCATCGGGATGTCCAGTATTAATTCGGTATCTTTTCCCCATTCACCGTTCAGGGTGAAGTAAGAGCCGGGAGTGCCGGTTACTGTTTCTTCCTTGCCGTTCAGGCTTGCTTTGATTCCCTGTGTTGCCCAACGGGGATAACGGATGTGTAAAGGAAACCTTTGGGATTTTCCCTCAAATGTGATACGTACCTGGTGATCTGCCGGGAATTGTGTTTCCAGTTTTACCTTCATACCTTTTTCTCTCCAGTTCAGGGAAGTCGGGATAAATAGATTGATGAATAATCCATCATCTTGAGTAGACTGGAAGAAGACGCTTTCAGCATACTTTACATGGTTTTCGATGCCACTGGCTACACAACACCAGAAGGAGTCGAAACGAGTGCTGAATTCTTTCTTTGTACCGGATTCCAGGGGAACACTGTAACAAACCATACCATCATCAGGATTTTGTGAAGCGAGTATATGGTTGTACAAGGCACGTTCATAATAGTCCATATAGGCGGCTTGCGGGTCCCAGGTAAATAAATGCTTGGTGAGTTTCAGCATATTGTAGGTGTTACAGGTTTCCGAGGTGAACGGACTCAAGCGGTCGTTCAGGCAGTCCGGTTTGCCTAAATGCTCATAATTGCTATTACCACCGTTTACGTAGCTGTGATGGTTGACAATGCGATCCCAGTAGAAAGTGGCTATGGTTTGCATGTCTTTATCACCGGTCAGTTCGTACAGGCGGGCTTCTCCTATAATTTTGGGTACCTGTGTGTTGGAGTGCTTGCCTTCCAGTTCATCCCGTTGTTCTTTCAAAGGGTCGAGGATGGCTTTGTGGTAGAACTGACGAGCCAGTTTCAGATAGTTTTCGTTGCCTGTTATGGCGTACATGTCGGCAAACGATTCGTTCATTCCTCCGAATTCGCATGCCAGCATTTTCTGGAAAGATTCTTCAGACAGACTTCCGAAACTGTTGACAGCCCAGTCAGATAGTTTGACAGCTACTTCTTTGGCCTGGTTATTGTTGCCGTAACGGTAGGCATCGATGAGCCCTGCCCATAGTTTGTGCAACGTGTACCAGGGCACCCAGCCACCATTCAGGTCGAATCCTTGCGAACGGATATCACCGGAAGATACTTCTGCCCAGATTTTATCTTCATTGGGTATGCCACCTACATAGCCTGTCTTACGGGCATCCTGGCATTCTGCCAACTCTTTTATGATATAATCTACCCGTTCCTTGTAGCGTTCGTCACCACTGGCGGCATACATCATGGCACATGCTGAGAGGTAGTGTCCAAGCGTGTGTCCGGAGACTCCCAGACTTTCCCAGCCACCGTATATTTCTCCTTTGGGCGTCAGACCCGCATTGAGACGGAAGCGATGCAGTAAACGGTCGGCACTTAAATCCAGCAGCCATTCACCGTTTTTGTCCATGGCATGTTTGAAAGGACTTCCCGGTAGTAACCTCAGATCGGAGAGAGGAAACGGTTGGGCTTCCATAGAGACTTTGTCGGCAACCACTGTTTTCTCAGATTCTGACTGGCAGGCTGAAGAAAGAATGGTTAGTGATAAAAGAAGTAGCAGCGATATATTTTTCATTTCCGGTATAAGATTTTTCCGTTCGAAGGAACGGGTTATGTTTTTTATTGACGGTTGTACTCGTTCAAGGCTTGGTAGAAGGCATCTATATTCTCCATCGGCACTTCGGGCGGAACATCGCAGCCTGATGATAATATGAAATTCTTCCATTTCCCTGTCTTCTGTAACAGTTCAAGTGTTTCTTTTTTGACTTTCTCGGGTGTTGCCATCTTGAATATGCCTACAGGATCGATGTTTCCCATCACCAGAATATCTTCGGGACATTCCTGTAGTACCTGTACCATGTCTATCTTATTGCCAAAGTGAAGTCCGGCTGCCTTGGTTTCAACCATGGCGGCGGTGCAATGGCCGGTATTTCCGCAATTGTGAAGCACAATCATGAAGTTATCATCTTGCAATTCTTCGACAATGCGGCTGATGTAAGTCGAAGAGAATGAAGAGCAATCTTCATTGGAGACTAATCCGGCTGCCGGTTCGGCAATGATGACTCCGTTTACTCCAGTCTCTTTCATGGCACGCAGATAATTGGTAATGAACTCTGTGCATTTTTCGAGCAGAAGCCGTATACTGTCGGGCTCCATATAGAGGGCCATCATCATTTCCGACATATCGTACAATCGTCCTGCCAAAGAGAAAGGGCCGATACATCCACCGAATACAGGTTTGTCAGTGATATTCTCTGCTGCCAATCTGTTGGCTTTCAGGTATTCGGGCATACGTCCGGACTGGATGGAAGGTACCGGAAGGGCAACGATGGAAGCATGATCGTGGACTAATCTGCCTACGACATTCGGCACTTCATTTTCGGCAAATACAATTTCCGAACCGAAACATTCTGCTTCAACCGTCAGGTCCATGATAACAGTGGATGCAGCTGCCGGATAGACTTCATTCAATTTGCAGATAGCTTCGGCGTGTGTTTCTCCGTTGGTAACAGCTTGTTTTACGGTCTTACCACAGAGTTCGATGCCGGGGTGCGTCATGATGGGGATAGCTATTCTTTCGGGAGTAGCTATTACGCTGTGGCACCATTCTTTCATATTTTTCATATCTTGTTTTCCTTTCTTTTATAACATTGTTTATTGTTGCATATTTCACAACGATAAGGCTGGGGGCGCAACTCTCTGCCTAAGCCTATGAATCCGCTGATGGACTTGACCGGGGACATGAGGAATGAATCCGACAAGGTTATTCCGCAAGGTTCCGGCGGGAAGAATGAGAATAACTTTTGCTGTTCCCGGATGTTCCATCCGCAGTATCCCGGACTATAGGGAAGCGTATGGAAGAGCTCGCTAACGGTTTCTAATTCTTTAGCGAGCGAGATTCCACAAGCTTCGGCAATGACACTTCCGATGGAATCGGCAATGTATTCTTTTATAATGTTATCTTGCGCTTTGAGAGTATGCAGGTAGGCGTCATACTCTTTTCCCGCCGTTGCAACAAACAAGCATACTTGTGTCATTCCTTGCAGATAAGAACCGATAATGCCTCCTGTGGTAAACTCGGTACCCTCGATTTCCATTTTCTGCCGGGATATCTGTCTGGCTTCCTGTATCCGGTACATATACCGGGGGAGGCATAGGGGTACTATTTCGGAGTATGTTTCAGCTATGAGTTCACACACATAGCTGTCGGGAACATTTCCCCGGTACCCCATAGCCAGATAGATATCTTTTTCGGAGATTTCTAAGTCTTGTATTCTTATCTGCCTTTGTTCTAGCATTTTCCCAAAATTCTTTTAGCTAAAATGACTGCGCCGTTGGCGTTGGAACTATATCCGTCTGCTCCGATCTGCATGGCAAATTCTTCACTTACAGGAGCGCCTCCTACCAGTACTTTCACTTTTTGGCGCAAACCTTCATTGGCCAAGGTATCGATCACCTCTTTCATATAACTCATAGTGGTAGTCAGCAGAGCTGATAAGCATACGATCTGAGGATTATACTTTCGTACGGCATCAACGAATTGTGAGTCGGAGATGTCTACACCTAAGTTAATGACTTCAAAGCCACAGCCTTCGAGCATAGATGCTACCAGATTCTTTCCGATGTCGTGCAGGTCACCTTTTACTGTTCCGATGACCAATGTTCCCAATGAAGCTCCTGATCCGTCTTTTAATCTTGGTTTCAGGATTTCAAGGCAACCTTTCATGGCACGTGCTGCCAGCAGCAGGTTCGGGACAAACGCTTTTCCCTGATCAAAACGTTCGCCTATTTCTTCCATTCCTTTGATAAGGTAGTTGTTGATTATTTCTTGTTCATCCACTCCTGCCTCAAGGGCTTCGTTGACAATGGCTTTTGCTTCTTCCAGTTTTCCGTTGACTATAGCCTCTTTTAAATTCATTAAATCGCTCATGGTATTATTGTTTTAATTGTTTCTGTGCAACTTCGATAAATGCTAATATATTCTCAAATGGCGTATCGCCTTCTACCGAGTGGGAAGGAGAGAAAATATAACCACCTTCTTTTCCCAGTTCGAGCAGTCGTTCCGATTCGGCAACTACTTCCTCACGGGTTCCGAATGGAAGTATCTTTTGCATGGATAATCCACCATGGAATGCGAGGCGTCCGCGGTAACGAGGCAAGATGTCGTATACATCCATCACTTCGGGTTGGAAAGGATTGAAAGAGTTCAGGCCGATGTCAACCAGGTCGTCGAACAGTTCGTCCACGTCACCGCAGCTATGTATCATTACATATTTTCCGGCAGCGCGTACATGACCGTACATGCGTTTCAGACGGGGATATATAAATTCTTTCCAGATGTCATATCCCATAATGAGACCTTTTTGCTGTCCCCAGTCGTCACCAAAATAAACGGCATCGATGTCATATTCAAGTGCCTTATCTACTTGTGCCAGGTTATAGTCGCAGATGGCGTCCAGCAGTTGGTGAACAAACTCAGGATTGATAATGAAGTCCATTAACAGGTTTTCCATGCCACGCATGGTCCATGCGCGTTCGTATAATGAGAAACCGATCTGGAAACAACGGAACATATCCGGTTTGGCTGCTATTTCCGATTCGATGTTTGCAAAGAAGCGGGGATCCAGCGGGTCGGGGAATGTATATCCCTCCAGGGTAGGTTCCGGTAGTACGATACTTTTTACGTCACCGATGTCTTTGTCGATGCTACGATCCCATACTACTTTAAATACATCTTGATACAGGTCATTGCCCAGGTATTCGAAGAAACCGATATCGCTACCTAACTGAAGAACATGGTTACCTAATACTACGTCCAGATCTTCTACACCGTAGTACTTTTGCAGTTGTTCTTTGGGCTCCTGCGTAAATTTGAAAGACCAAGGCACATAAGGAGGTTTTTGACCATCCAGCACCATTTTTATTACTTCTCTTTTGGTTTTACAGTTTTGCATAACTACATAAATTTAGTGATTAACAAATCTAACTCTGCCTGCTGCAAACATACTGAAGATTAGCCCAAAGCCTTGGCTATACAACACCAAAAAATGACACTTTTCACTCATTCTATATATTAATGAGAAGGGGCAGGCGGTGCTGAAAAGATACTATTTTGCCATTTTTAGCGTTTTTCGACCAGAATGGGCCTTTTGGCCTTTATTCTATGCTCTTCTTATGCCGGAATTGATTTTAATTTCTAAATTTGCATCAGTAGTTCGAGCTATATGAAAAACATATTCTTATGAGAAAGATTATACTAATATTATTCTTGGGGATATTCTGTTTGGGGAACCTTTGGGCACAACAGATTAAACATTATAACAATAATTCTGGCTTGTCACATAATACGGTAATGTGCTTGTTTCAGGACAGCAAAGGGTTTATCTGGGTGGGAACCAAGAACGGTCTGAACAGGTTCGATGGGCATGACTTTAAGGTCTACCAACGTGGTGACTCTATTAATGAACTTCGGAACAGTATGATATACTGTATCACTGAAGATAAGGACAAAACCTTGTGGATAGCCACGGATAAAGGGATTTCTCTTTATGATCCTTTTACGGAGACTTTCTCGAATTTCAATAAGCAAACAGATAAGCAGGAAAGGGTAGACGGATTTATCAATAAGATTTATATTGATAAGTCGGATAGGGTATGGATACTTGCCGGTGACGGACTATTCATTTACCAGCCATCGGAGGATAAACTTTATAATATGCATGATAGGTTTGCTCCTTACACAGCTTATGCTCCCCGGGCATTATTTTTGGATGAAGATGGAACCGCTTATCTTGCCTTTCCCGATATAGGGGTTATCAAATATGATATCGATGGGGATAAAACAACTTTTTTAGCGCGGAATGACAATACTCCTACCGCTATTTGTGCTTACAAGGAACAGTATATACTTCTGGGTACTCTGGACAAAGGATTGTTTCTTATTGATAAAGAGACCGGAGAATCTAAGAAACTCCGGATTGATGAGTCGCGAAATTCTGATATTTATGTGCGGCATATTGAAAAGATTTCAAAAGATGAGTATTGGGTAGGTGCGGAAAGTGGCATTTACGTCTTGAAAGGAGGTTCAGTTCAGCATATCACTTACGAAGCATATAATGATTTGTCTATTTCTGATAATGCCATTTATGCCCTTTTTAAAGATAGGGAAGGAGGTATTTGGGTTGGAAGTTACTTCGGCGGTGTGGACTATATTCCTAAGCAGTATTCTTATTTTGAGAACTTTTATCCCATTGCCTATAAAAACTCTATTAGCGGTTACAGGGTCAGGGAGTTTGTGAGTGACCGGAAGGGTAATTTGTGGATTGCCACGGAAGATAACGGGTTGAACTACTACGATACCCATACCGGGCTGTTTACACATATATCCGATAAGACTAAACCGATGAATATTTCTTTTACGAATATCCAATGTCTGAATCTGGTAGGTGATAAGTTATGGATCGGAACCTTTACTAAAGGAATAGATGTGCTGGATTTAAAAACAAACCATTGCAGGCATTACGAGAAGGATGGACGCCCAAATTCGATCCTCAATAATGATATATTTGCCATTTATACGGATAGCCGGAATACTACCTGGGTGAGTTCGACTACGGAACTTTATACGTATGTGCCCGAAATAGATGGTTTCAAGGTATTCATGCCTATGAATGGCATGTTCATCAGCGATATCCTGGAGGATAAGAACGGAGATATCTGGTTCACGACTTATAACCTCGGGGTAGTCAGGTATAATCCGGATACCAAGGAAATAAAGAGATTCCGCCATGATGTAAAGAATCCTAACAGCCTCTGTTACGACCGGATTACCTGTGTTTTTGAAGATAGTAAAAAGCGCCTGTGGTTTGCATCCGAGGATGGTGGATTCTGCCGTTATAATGAGACGGATGATACCTTTACGCGCATCACTACGAAGCAGGGACTTCCCAGCAATGTGGTGTACAAGATTCTGGAAGATGATCATCAGCATTTCTGGTTGAGTACCAGTAACGGGTTGGTGAACTTCAACCCTGAAACGATGAGTGTTGAGGCACTGTATAATCTTCCTAATGGATTGCGGAGTAAGCAGTTCAATTACAATTCCGGCATCAAGACTGAAGATGGAACACTGTATTTTGGCAGTATAGACGGTTTTGTAGCTTTCAATCCCAAGAACTTCCATCCGAATGAAAACAAGTATTCCGTTGTCCTGACAGGATTCTATATATTTAATCAGGAGGTTCAGGTAGGAACTTCCGATCATGTATTGGATAAGGCCATACCGTATGCAAATACGATTAACCTGAATTATGACCAGGCTACTTTCAGCTTCAGCTTCTCTGCATTGAATTATTCAACCGAAGGAAACGGGAAGTATGCTTATATGCTGGAGGGGATTGATAAGAAATGGAATTACGTGGACAATGTCTTTAGAATAGCGTATAACAGTATTCCTCCCGGTGATTATATACTTCATATCAAATACTCGAGGGATGGCCATGATTGGAGTGATACGAATACTGTAGTGAATATCAATATCATTCCTCCGCTGTGGCGGACCTCTTGGGCTTACGCACTGTATACCTTGCTGATTCTGGGTATGTCTTTCGGTGTCATCCGATTCTATGTACGGAAGAAGAAGAGGCAGGTAGATGAGAAAATGGCTCATCAGGAACAGCAGAAGAAAGAGGAAATATATAAGGCTAAAATAGACTTCTTTACGAATGTTGCGCATGAGATACGAACTCCGATAACATTGATTAAGGCGCCTCTCGATTATATTCTGACCTCCCATCCGGATGAGCATGAAACGAAAGAGAACCTGATAACAATGGAACGGAACACAGACCGGTTGTTGGTGTTGGTGAATCAGTTGCTGGATTTCCGTAAGATAGAGTCTAAAGCGTTTACATTGTCTCTGAAGATACGGAATATCAATGTATTGGTGGCTAATACATTCAATCGCTTCGTCCCGACAGGTAAGCGGAAGAAGCTGGAGATGATATTGGAATGTCCCGATCATGCAGTGATGGCACTGGTGGATGAAGAAGCGGTAACGAAGGTGTGCAGTAATCTGTTTAATAATGCTATTAAATATTCATCTACATACATTAAAGCTATACTGTCGGTGAGTGAGGATGGCCGCATTTTCCGGATTACTGTGAAGAATGACGGTACGCCCATTCCACCGGATATGCGGGAACGTATTTTCGAAGCTTTCTTCCAGATAAAAGGGGCTCATCCTACGCAACCGGGTTCGGGTATCGGACTTACGTTGGCATCTTCGTTGGTGCAGTTGCATAACGGACAGTTGTATCTGGATGAAGAGGCGGAAGATACTTCCTTTGTAGTGGAAATACCTACCAATGCATCGGCTGATGCTCAACAGGCCGAGGAAGATGTTTTGATTGAAGATGCAATCGCTGACGGAGAAAAAGTTTCGACTGTGGTGCTTGAAGATTCTTTTTCTGCTAAGGAAACCATACTGGTGGTTGAGGATAATGAAGAACTCCAATCTTTCCTGTCTGTCCAGTTGAGCAGATATTACAAGGTGCTCACTGCCAATAATGGAGAGGAGGCGATGGAGGTACTCAAGGGAGATATTGTAAACCTCATTGTTTCGGATATTATGATGCCGTTGAAGGATGGACTGGAACTGTGTAATGAGATTAAATCAAACCTTGAAACCTGTCATATCCCTATTATCCTGCTGACGGCTAAGACTACACTGAACAATAAGATCGAAGGGTTGAATAGTGGGGCGGATGCGTATATGGAGAAACCTTTTGCAATGCCTCATCTATTGGTTCAGATTAAAAATTTGCTGGAAAACAGAAGTAAACTCCGGCAGAACTTTGCTAATAGTCCGTATATTGCTACCAATAGTATGGCACAGAATAAAGCGGATGAGGACTTCCTGAATAAACTGACGGAAATTATCAGGCAGAACCTGGATGATGATACGTTTAATATTGATGATTTGGCACGGGAAGTGAATATGAGCCGTACCAGTCTGCACCGGAAATTAAAGGGGATTACGGAATTGACTCCCGGTGACTTTATTCGTATCATTCGCTTGAAAAAGGCTGCTGAGTTGTTGCTGGAAGGGGAGTACAGGATTAATGAAATCTGTATGATTGTGGGAATACGCTCGTTGTCGTACTTCTCAAAGAGCTTCCAAAAACAGTTTGGGGTGCTGCCGAAAGACTTTGCCAAGAGTCATGTGAAGCAGTGATAAAAGAAACGCAGGTCATTGAAAAAGAGAACTTTTCAATGACCTGCGTAGTTTAAAAACAATCTTTCTATCCTTATTTATTTGAAAACTTATTGTATTTCTAATGTTACGATACTTAATGGAGGCAGTTTCATACTGATATTGCCGTTACTTTCCTTTTTGAAGTCTTTATATTCTTTCATTGCAATCTTGTCGGGCTTATCGAAAGAGTTATAATCTGTGTATGAAGCGGACGTCAAAATCTCTCCTTTTATTTGTTTAGCATTGTAGCCGTTCAGAATGACATTGGCGGGTACTGCTTTCTTAGGGTTCAGGTTTACTACAGAAACATGGATCTTTCCGTTTTCATCCTTAGATGCCGAGACATTGACTCCCGGAATACTTTCATTACCATATTGATAGTCGTTGACGCTGACACTGGATTCTAACAGGTTGGCTTCCTGATGTACTTTATACATCTTGAATATATGATAGGTAGGAGTCAGCAACATCTTTTCCTTATCTGTCAGGATCAAGGCTTGCAGTACATTGATAGCTTGCGCCAGATTGGCCATGCGTACCCGGTTGGAATGATTATTGAAAATATTCAGGGTAGAGGCGGCAATAAGGGCATCGCGCATGGTGTTCTGCTGATACAGGAAGCCCGGATTGGTGCCTGGCTCTACATCTGTCCAGATACCCCATTCGTCTACGACTAATGCTATTTTTTCTTCCGGATCATATTTATTCATCATGGCAGAGTAGTTCTTCACTAAGGTTTCCATGTATAATGCATTTTTTACTCCGCCAAAGTATTCTTTCTCGTCAAACTGGGTAGAAGAGCCTTTCTGTCCCCAATTTCCCGTAGCGATGGTGTAGTAATGCAATGAAATGCCCCATAATGCATATGACGGTATTTTCTTCAGACATACTTCCATCCAGTTGTAATCGGCACTGTTGGGACCGGAGGCTATTTTCTTAATGGGGTGGTTGGAATAATTACGTGCATATTCCTGGAAGACACGATATTGCTCAGCGTAATATTCAGGAGTCATATTACCACCACATCCCCAGCTTTCATTTCCAATGCCGAAGAAACTTACTCCATAGGGCTCTTTATGGCCATTTTGTTCGCGGAGTTGTGTCAGGTGGGTTTTTCCACTGAAGTTGAGGTATTCAATCCAGTCGCGCAGGTCTTTAGGGGTTGAAGTACCCATATTGGCTGAAAGATAAGGTTCGCAGCCAAGTAACTTACAGAGTTTCATGAATTCATCTGTACCGAAACTGTTATCCTCGGTTACACCTCCCCAGTGACTGTTGAGTGTTACGGGACGTTTGGCTGGGTCTCCAATACCGTCACGCCATTGATATTCATCAGCGTAACAGCCACCGGGCCAACGGAGATTAGGTACGCTGATGTCGCGCAAAGCGTTGACAATATCCATGCGGATACGTCCGTCTTTGGGTACATTCATGTTGGGATCTACCCAGAAACCATCATAGATACAACGTCCCAGATGTTCGGCAAAATGCCCGTAAATGTGTTTACTGATGGTCTGTCGGGGCTGGTTTGCCTGAATGGTTATGACAGCCTGTTCACTTTGCGCCCACAAAGAGGTGGAGGCTGTTAACGCAAGGGTTAATAGAAATGTTTTCATGCGATTACTTGGTTGTTTTCTTGATTATTTCAATTTCTTTAGCTGAATACGGGGTATAATCTCCCTTGTAAATGTCATGTTGCCATACTCCGGTGTAAGGCAATTGTTCAGGACGGTGTCCCCAGCATAGATGGGTCTGCGTTTTTCCATTTACCAGTCCCCACATCATACTGCCTACATGTGCTTCTTTCAACATTGGAAGAATCTCCGGAATGGTGGAGTGGGCTACACGATTCATCCACTCGGTACAGATGGTAGGACGACCTAATTTAAGATGCTCTTTCATTACTTTTTCAGTTTCTTCTTTCGAAGCATAGCAGTGGAAAGTGATGATGTCTGAGTTTGATGCAAGGAAGTCATTTAGCTCTTTGTTTCCGTTCCAGAGTCCTGATGTGATGGGTTGCTTCGGATTCACTTCACGCGCCCATGTGAAGACTTTACGGAGGAGTGGCCAGCTTCTTTCCGGCATGGTAGTGTTGGTAGGCTCGTTGTATAAGTCCCATACAAAGATACGCGGGTCATTTTTGAAGTGGTTCATTACTTCCTTTACATACTTTTCCAGTTTACCGTGAGTCCGTTCATCTACTACCATTGAGTAACCGGGAGATGGAGACCAGGCCCAGGCGTACCAGCCTTCCAGCGGTTCGGGTTGTTTTCCTACTGTCGGGTCTGTATTGACACCGAAGGCACAATCATCAAAGAAAATAGGCATTACTTTTACACCGTACTTGTCACAGATACTTAGAAAACGGTCGAGTGTACGTATGAAGTATGCGGGGTCTTCTTCATATACCGCATATTGCATCACTACGCGCGCGCAATTCATACCTAAGCTCTTCATTAACTTCATTTCTTTTTCTATCACTTCGGGTGAGAAGGAAGTTTTATCCCACATGGCAGTGTAGTTGATGGCATTGGCGGGAATGTAGTTTACTCCGCAATACCAGGGATTCTCTTTGCCCCATTTCTGGGCTTGTTCTGTACTCCATACTTTGTTTTGAGCAGTAGCGGAGATGGCGGCAGTCAGTGCCACACAAATGCAGATTAATAATCGTCGCATATTCATGATATTATATATTTAAGTTCGATGCAAATGTAGGCGAAACTTTCCTTTTGGAATGATGCTAATTTTTCAGAAAACAACAGCATTCGACCAATCTGTAGGAAACAAGTGCTTTTTATCTATTTCTGATGGGTTTTGAGGGAAAGTTAACAAGTTGACAAGGGGACAAGGTTCCATGCGGCACAGAAGCATTGCGCAGCCCCTTGTTCCCTTGTCAACTCGTCAACTGGTTTCCTTCCTTTCTTTCCCATAAGCGCAATGATATTTTAATAATTTGTTGATGTTTATTGATTGTAGCAGGGCGTTTTGCAACTTCCTGGTTATTATCATGATATGCCAGATGATATTCAGTATACGACAGAACCCTATTCAGTATGGGACTGAATGCCATTCAGTATACGACTGAATTAGGTTCGGTATATGACTATTCTTTAAGTATGCATTGTTTGTAGATAATATATACTCTTTGGTTCGGTTCTTGCTTTAGTTCATAACGATGATCCTGTATGATACATATTTATATAATAAGGTATTTGTGAGATCAGTTGTATAAATAGGATACCTCAGTCATATTCTGAGATCCTATCATTATAACACATCTGATAATCAGTCATCTATAAAACACGCCTTCGACGTCAAGAAGTTGAGGCAAATGAGCAGTTTAAAATGATAAATTATTTCCTTTCTGAGCGGGTAATGAATTCAATGGGCACGCGGACGACGCGGATCTATATGCCTTGTTTCTATACCGAAATACACTAGCATGACCTCCGATTATCACTCTTTGAACAGAAACAGCATTTTTTTGGAAGAATAGAGCACTTTTGCTCTTTTCCCCTTTCTGGAGGCTGTTTGAGGCAATTTTGCAAATAGGCAAATTAGAGCAATTTTTTGGTACGCAAGGGATATCCTCTTATTTTATTTCCCGTTAGATTTGCATCATCAAAACGAATGTTACATTGTAATCGAAGTACTATTATGAAAACGCTAAAACTTCTTTTCCTGTTAAGTTGCTTACTCTATAGCTCTTTTGCTTTTTCACAAGAAGCAACTTTGTCATCCGGTGAAGTAACGCTGAATATTACCCGTCAGAAAGATAACACGTATGGTGTTACATTCTCTGCTTATGGCAAAGAATTTAATGCAGGTACAGAGCAGAATCCTGCTTTACTGATTGACGTCAAGATGAATACTTTCTATCCGACTTATACATCTTATACAAAGGATGGTGATAAAGTAGAGTTGACGGCACGCCTGACTACCACTCCCCGCACCACCCTCTTTGAAATAAATGATGTATATACTGCGAAGGGAAACGGTGAGTTTGAACTGAAACGCAACGTGAAAGTTGCTGAGTTGGGAGATAATCCTTATGATGAAGGCTTCTCTTCTTCTTTTGGCTTGCAGTTTGCACCGGAAGATGTATTGGCGAATAGCGAATACTTTATTCCTGCTGTTTGGTATAAAGGTAACTTTGAGAAAGATGGAAATATTCCTGCAGGCATTCCGGTTGCTACTGATTTGAGTTTTCTTTATAGAGAAGACCGTATTCCTCTTCCGGTGGTGATGATGCGTCAAAAAGAAAGTGGATTGACTTTCACTTTAGTACATAAAGATTCAAAATGTGAAACTGTACTGAACGATTCACGTGGTGTAACAGTCGATGCGGATTATCAGTTTGGTGGTGTGGGTGTTGTCAATTGGAAGAAGTCTGACTCTTTTGCTGCTGTAGTTACTTATCCGGGTTCTGATTTGCGTACCGGAGGAATGGGCAGACGTATGCATCCCATAACAAAAGGATTTGATAAGCATACTTATAATGTCTATTTCAAAATAGATAAAACTTCCGACTATGCTAATGCTGTAAATGAAGCTTGGGAACTGGCTTTCAATCTCTATAATCCAAAGATTTATGATGTTAATCTGAATTCTGCTTATCGGGGATTGATTGAAACTGTTAATCATTACTATCTGGACAGTTCAGTTGATAAGGATATAAAAGGTCCCGGATTCCCATGGAGTGTAAAATTGACAGATTTCTCTTTAGTCAGAGACACTTATGAAATCGGTTTTGTCGGTTCACAACCTATAGCTGGCTATGCATTGTTTCGTGCAGGTGTAGAAACCGGTAATGAAGAATATAAGGTAAGAGGAAACAATGTACTGAATTTATGGGCTTCTCAAGGATTGACAGACTTAGGACTCCCCAAAACACGTTATGCTGCACTATGGGGTACATGGGACAACTGGGCAAAGACTTCTATGCGTCAAGCTTGTAACGGAATGGCCGGATTACTGAATGCATGGTGTTATGCCAAACGTAATGGAATAGATATCCCTTCATGGCTGAATGCCTGTAAGAAGTTTGGTGAATTCCTGGTGACTAATCAGAACGCGGATGGTAGTTACTATCTGGAATATGACCCTTTCAGTGTTGTAGGTGGTAAACATCCGGCAGGTAATCAGAATAAATTTTTGACTATTTGCGCTGTTCGTTATCTGGTAGAGCTTTACATCGCCACCAATGATGAACGTTATAAAACAGCTGCTTTGAAAGCTGCAGAGTTTTCTTATGCTAATATTCATGAAAGATATCTCTATGTGGCTTGTGTGGTAGACAATCCGCAGACTATCGACAGTGAATCCGGTCAGCAAGCTATCAATGGTTTTCTTGCTATCTATGACCTTACAAAAGATCCGAAATGGTTGGCTGCTGCAGAGCAAGCTGCTACATATACTGAAAGCTGGAGCTATATGTTTGAAGTACCGGTAGAAAAGGATCAGACTGCAAAAACAGATTGGCCTAAAGATAGAAGTATTGTCGGACAACATATTATAGCTATCGGTCATTCAGCTACGGATTTAGGTTTTGCATGGTCCTCATTTGTGTACTATCGCCTGTATCTGTTGACGGGTAAAGAACACTACCTCCACGTTGCACGTATCAGTGCTCACAATACAAAACAGTCTATGAACCTGGGACAGGAACTTTATCCCGGACAACCTGAAGGCTTACAACAAGAAGCTTTCCAAGTAAGAGTAAGCAATGGTTCGGGGCGAAGAATGAATTCTATTATGGAAGCATTGACGTGGAACTTTGCTGCTCATTTGGATCCGATGATTCGTTTTAAGGATGCTTTTGGTACTTATGATCTGGAGGAAGTAGAAGCTATGCCGAAGTCCAAGGTAGAGGAGTTGAATAATAGATATTCGAAATATCAGTCTTCCGATTATGGGCAGGACCCGGAGACCGGAATCGAGACGATTGATGGAAATTCACTTTCGGCATATGTTTCAGGGGATCAGCTTTTTCTGGTAAATAAAGGTAAAGAAGATATTTCAAAGGTAGAGCTTACAGATTTGGCAGGAAGACGGTTATGGACCGAAGATATGAAGGTAACAGATGAGGAATACACATTCCCGATGCATGGAACGTTTTCAGGGTTTTATATTTTGAATGTGTGTTTAGTTTCAGGAGAACAAAAAGCATTTAAAGTTTATAAAAATAAATGAGTATTCACTTTTTAGGATCAAGAAAGGAGGGCGTTAAAAAAAACATTGAAACAAGCATGATACTAAAATATTCACATTAAGGTAAAATAATAAGTTTTCAGATAAGTTCTCATTTTTCGGTTTTCAATAATATACAGATAAACTAATTTATGTTTAATTTTAAATAATAACTTATGAAGCACTTTTTAAATGAGTTAATCTCGGCTGGTAATAGAAGGAAGAATTTCTTCTTGTTGCTAGTTGTTCTAGTGTCTTCCGCAATGCTTCAGGCACAAAATGTTGCTGTGTCGGGTATAGTGAAAGATGTTACAGGTGAACCTTTGCCTGGAGTAAACATTATGGAGAAAGGAACTACCAACGGTACGATTACTGATGTCGATGGTAAGTTTACACTTTCTGTTAAAGGAACTAATGCAGTTCTGACAGTTTCTTTTGTGGGTTATGCACCACAGGAGATCAGCGTAAAGGGAAAACGAAACCTGGACGTTACACTGAAGGAAGATACAGAATTGCTTGACGAAGTTGTGGTAGTGGGATATGCCACTCAGAAGAAAGCTACAGTGGCTGCTGCAGTAAGTTCGGTGAACAATAAAGATTTGGCCCGTTCTACATCAACGTCGGCTGCCAATGCTTTGGTAGGTAAGGTATCGGGTATTACGGCACGTCAGAAGTCAGGTCAACCGGGAACTTCGACTAACCTTGAGATTCGTAACATGGGTACTCCTCTCTATGTTATTGATGGTATTATGAAAGACGAGACTGCATTCAATGCACTGGATATCCACGATATTGAGAATGTATCTATTCTAAAGGATGGTGCCGCTGCTATTTATGGTGTGAAGGCTGCCAATGGTGTTGTGTTGATTACTACGAAAACCGGTAAAAAAGGTCAGAAGCCTCAGATAAACCTGAATGCTCACATGGGTTGGCAAGGATGGACAAAGTATCCCGAATTGTTGAACGCTTACCAGTGGAAATGGGGTAACTACATGAAGCAAGCCAATGATGGTAACCTGACAGGAGCTGATAACATTGCCAATGCCAAAGCTGATTTGGAGAAATGGAGAACTGGATATTATAATCCGGCTACAGGTGAAGATTATCGCGGTTATGATTGGAAAGATAACTTTGTGAGCAATTCTGCTCCTCAGTATTATGTAAATGCTAACATCAGCGGTGGTACGGAGAAAACCGATTACTATATCTCAGTAGGACATATTGATCAGGATGCCGTATTCAAGGAATATAACTATAACCGTACGAACTTGCAGGCCAACTTCAATATGCAATTGACTGATAAGTTAAAGGTTGGTTTTCAGACTTTGGGTAAGATAGAACAGAATGTCAATCCGGCACTTCCGGGTGGTGACGACTACTTCCAGATGCGTAACTCTATTTTCAACTTGATTCCGACCATGCGTCCTTATGCTAATGATAATCCGGATTATCTGAATTACATCAGCCCGACCCATGATGGTGCCCGTAATATGGCTGCTTATACAATTGACAATGCAGGTAAGCATCAGAAAGACTTCCGTACTATTCAGCTTAGTGCAAATTTGGAATATAAGACACCGCTTCCAGGACTGACTGCCAAAGGTTTGTTGTCCTATTATTACGAGACCCTTCATCAGACAGATAATGAGAAGAGTTGGAATGAATATAGGTATGACCCTGCCACACAGGAGTACAAAGTTGCATCTACAAAAACTGATACTTATCGTGGAGATGTAAGAAATCATAAAGTTGAAATGATGGGGCAGTTTACCTTGAATTACGATCATATTTTTGCCAAGGATCATCATGTGACAGCTGTCGCCGGTTTTGAATTCTTTAAAGAAGACCGGAAATATTTGACTGTGGCTCAGAGTCCAGTGGAAAATCCGTTTGTAGAAAATATTACAACGAATGCTAATAATACTGTAAGTAACTCAGTACGTACCATTACTACAGCCAGTTTCATCTTCCGTGCAGGTTATTCTTATAAAGAAAAGTATATCATTGATTTTGCCGGTCGTTATGATGCTTCCTGGCGTTTCCTTCCTGGTAATCAATGGGGCTTCTTCCCGTCAGTTTCCGGCGCATGGCGTCTGTCTGAAGAAGAATTTTACAAAGACTCTAAGGTGGCTGATTGGATTTCCAGCATTAAGTTGAGAGCTTCTTATGGTGAAATGGGTGATGACATGGCTAAAAACTTTAATAGTAGTTATCCGGATTTTGCCTACTTGCCCGGCTATGCATTTAACAATGGAGGAGCTATTATCAGCAGTAATCCTTTGGGTAATGGCCAAGATGCTTATACTACTGGTACTGCCTACAAAGGAATTCCTCAAACCGGACTTTCTTGGATGAAGATTTCCATGATGAATGTTGGTTTCGATATGGGTTTCCTGAACGATCGCTTGAAACTGGAAGTGGACTTCTTTAAGAGAAAAAGAAGTGGTATTCCTGCTACCCCGACTGATATTATCTACCCGTATGAGGCAGGTTATAGTGTACAGAGACAGAATCTGAACTCCGATCAGGTTAGTGGTATTGATGGTATGGTGAAATGGAATGATCGCGTTAATGACTTCAATTATTTTGTAGGTGTTAACTTGACTTTAGCTCGCCAGAAAACAATTAACAACTATGGTGAAGTCTTCTTGAACGGATGGGATCAATACCGTTGGGGACAGGCTAACCGTTGGTCTAATGTGAAGAATGGTGCTGTATGGATGTGGGAAACTATCGGTGTGTTCCAGACTCAGGAAGAAATTGATAACTATCCGGTGAATATTGATGGTGCTAACAACGTGAACCTGCGTCCGGGTGACTTGATTTTCAAGGATGTTAATGGTGATGGTTTGATTGATGACTACGATAAGCGTCCTTTGGGTTATGCAGCTACCGACTATGATTGGGATAGCGGTAATGCCAACAAGAACCCCTTGCTTTCAATGGGTATCAACTTGGGCTTCGAATATAAAGGGATTGACTTTGCAGCTGATTTTGCCGGTGGTTTCATGAATACATTTATCGGTGACTGGCATGTGAAGTATGGTATTGGTACTGACCAAATGGGATATGTATACAATGTAGTGGATTCTTGGCAGCACGAAGATATCTTCGATACGAAATCTCCATGGAAACGTGGTAAATTCCCCGCTGTTCGTAGCAACAATCCTTCTATCAGAGACTGGAATGACTTTTATGCAAAGGAAATCAACTATTTACGTCTGCGTAACTTAGTGGTAGGTTATACATTGCCGGTTAAGTGGACAAAGAAAGCTTTGATACAGAAGCTCAGAGTTTACTTTGAAGGTTCTAACCTGCTTTGCTGGGATAGCTTGAATGACTTTGGTTTCGACCCTGAAATCTCTTCTGTTACCGGATTCGACTATCCGCAACACAAAGTGTACACAGTTGGAGTAAACGTAACCTTTTAATTGAATGTAACATGAAAAAAAATAGATTATCAATAGCATTATTATCAGGCTTATTGCTTTTCTCTTCTTGCGACAGTTGGTTGGAACAAGAGGACAAGATGTCTTTTACCGAAAATCAGGCTTATACATCGGAAACCGGTATTAACAGTATTGCCGCCAATTTGTATGGTCGCATGAAGTACTGGCAAGATTTTGGTACCGATGGAGATTCATATGATCTTACTCGTTGGGATGAAGCATCTAATAACAGTCAGTATTGGGCTTTTGCAGGAAATGTAGGGACCGATTACAGAAACTTTTATGATTATGCTTTTATCCGTGAATTAAACCTTCATATCCGGAATTTGAATACGGTATCTACCGGTTCGATTCCCGCTGATAAGTTGAAGTATTTTCAAGCAGAAGCCCGTTATTTTAGAGCTTACAATTATTTCAAGATGGTGGTTCAGTATGGCGGTGTTCCTTTGGTTACTGAGGTAACAGAATATATGGAAGATCCCACGCCATTGGCTGTGCCCAGAAATAAGGAATCTGAAATTTACGACTTTATCATCAGTGAGATGGATGCAGTAAAAGACGATTTCGGAACTTCCCGCGTTAAAACTCGTGCCACCAAAGGTGCAGCTATGGCCCTGAAGTGCCGTGCAGCTCTGTACGCCGGAACTTTGGCATACAACTATGATAAAAGTGCTACCAAAACTTTGAACTTGTCAAGTGGTGCTACGGGTATTGAAAGAAGTAAGGCGGAAGGTTATCTGAAGGCTTGTATCGATGCTTGTGCCGAACTGGAAGCTATGGGCTATCAACTCTATCAGAAACAAGCTGATTTAGCAACCAACTATGCCGAAGCATTTATTGCTAAACCGGAAAATAATCCAGAACTGATTTTCTGTAAGGCCTATGATGGAGTGAATGTGAAGAATAACTTTACTACACGTGCTCTTACACGTAAATTAGTGCGTGCCTCGAATAATAAAGCAGGTTGCCAAGTTAATCCTGTTTTGAATTTGGTAAATGATTATGAAATGCTTAACACTCACGAAGCGAAAGAGATGGATGCTTATGTAGGTGATGAAGTAATCGAGGATATGAATGTGTATACATCTACTTACAAATACAATTTGTATAATAAGCCGGAAGATATCTTTGCAGGACGTGATCCTCGCTTGGCGGGTACGGTTTTGTATCCGGGAAGCTCATTCAGAGGTACTTCTGTTGATCTTCAGGCAGGTTTGGCTATTCCTACTGCTGATGGTTATCAGTTTGAAGTCGCACGTTCCATGCAGGAAGTTGATAGCCGGGTATACGAAGGTCAGAAAGTGACCGGAGAAGATGGACCTCTTCGTGGAGATGATGGTAGCAGTAACTGGTATATATCTCATTCTGGTTTCTTATTGAGAAAGTTTGTCGATACTGCCACTGGAAGTGAGATAAATGGTGTTAGTTCTGTTCCTTATGTAGTGTTCCGTTTCGGTGAAGCTTTGTTGAATGCTGCTGAGGCTGCTTTCTACCTGAATGAACTGGGAGTAGCCAGCTACAATGGCCGTTCTACTAAAACTATAGCATTAGATTATATCAATCGCATACGTCAGCGTGCAGGTGGCGATGTGTTCAAATTGACTGAGAACGAACTGACATTCAATCGTATTGTAAACGAAAGACGTGTAGAGTTGGCATTCGAAGATCATCGTTATGAAGACTTGAAGCGTTGGAGAGTTGCCGATGAAGTGTGGTACAACGACCAGGCCAATAAAACTGCTACTATTTACGTATTGTGGCCGTATAAGATTTATGCTCCGGGCACGCCCGAAGATGGTAAGTGGATTTATCGGAAAATGAAAGCTCAGAACAGAGCAAATAATGCTATTCTGTATTTCGACAACAAGATGTATTATAATGCATATCCGATGAACGAGGGTAACCCGAATATTGAGAAGAATCCTAATCATTAATTTACCAACTAAAGCTTAAAAACAATGAAACTAAAATCTATAATTGCAGCAGCATTTGTCGTATTAGGATTTACTATGACATCCTGCGAATATGATAATTACGATGCTCCGTCTTATGTTTTCAGCGGCCAGTTGAAGTGTGACGGTGAGAACTTCCCTTTCGACTCAAATAAAGGGTTATTAAGAGTCTTCCAGAGCGGTTATGGTAAAGTAGACGGTGGCGGTACGGGTATACGTGTCGACGATCAGGGACACTACCAGCAGCTCTTCTTCGATGCGGACTATAAAATGACATTAGTGAATGAAACATTGCCTTTCGAACTTCCTGATTTTGAATCACGGGGTGCAGGTAAAGGCTATGATTCTATCGCCTATCATTTTAACTCGAATGTTACAAGAGACTTTGAAGTGCGTCCGTACTACAAATTGAAGAATTTGAAAGCTGAATTGAAGAATGGCAATATCGTTGCTACTTTCAATATTGAGAAGATGACTAATACGGTGAAAGCAGCTCCGAAGATTGTAAAGACTCGTATCTGGCTGAGCACAAGTTCTTTGGTTAACAGTGGTATTAAGTGTACACGTAGCAGCGATGTGGAATACATCGATGATACTACGTTGCAGGTATATATCCCATTGTCCGAGTATCGCAAGAAGGAGAACTTCGTAGATAACTATCGTACTTATGCTTTCTATCGTGTAGCTATTGAGTTGGAGGGAATGAATCAGTATTTTCTCTTCTCAACGATACAGAAAATAGAAAACTTGCCGGTAGAGTAAACACTATGTTTTGATATAAAGACTCTGTCGGCATAAACCGGCAGAGTCTTTTCAACTTAAATTTATTGTATCCCTGATAATATCTGAAACATGAAATATCTATTTATACTCATCAGTTTCCTCTCGTCCATCCAGTTTTCTCTGGCAGCAGAAAAAGCATATGCATTGCAAAGTGGTGATGCCAGCCTGTCTGTAGCCAAAGATGGAAAACGCCTGAGCCTGCAAACTGGTAACGCCCATTATTTGAGTTTAAATGCTCCTTATGTAGTTACATTGGAAGTGAATGCGGAAACGCTGAACGGTTACTATTCTTCTGTAAAGGAAGAAAAAGAGTCGTTGGTTTGCATCGCAAAGTTAAAGTCATCTCATGGCACCGTATTTCATGTAAAAGATGTGTTTACCCCCGATACAGAGAATCATTTCCGTATGGATAGGGAGGTAACGATTGAAAAGATTGGAAAAGGAGACAACTACTTCAACTCTTATTTCGGATTGACTCTGCAACGTAAAACGCAGATTGAAGATTTTGAATTCTTTGTTCCGGGTATCTGGTACAGGAACAACCTGAGTCTTAGACGTGGTTCTCTTGCCAGTGACTACACCGATAATTACTTTTATTTCCGCGAAGACCGTTTACCCTTGCCATTGGTATCTGCCCGTGAGAAGGCTTCCGGATTAGCTATTGACATGGTACACCTGAATGCTGATCCTGAAACTTTCTATGGTGAAAATGGAGTAAACCGTATTGTGGATGAACGTATGCAATTCGGTAGCCTGGGTTTCACAGAAACCGATTCACACTCTATTCTTTTTGTCTTCCCGGGAATTGAGGGCGAAACCACCTATGTAGGCCGCTTCCCCGAACAGAAAAGAAAAGGCTTTGCCTATCGCAGTCATCCAGTGAAAGCCGGAGTGAAACATACATATAGTCTGACTTTCGGTTTCAACCAGACAAAAGATTTCCCCGAACTGGTGGAAACAGTATGGAAACAGGCGTGGAATAAATATACCCCTGTCGTACATAAAGTAGATGTAAAAGATGCTTATGAAGCCAGCATTGAGGTGCTTGATGCTTACCTGCTGAATCTGAATGGTGCACCGGGCTGGCCTTTCTCCATCTATCTGCCTAATGGAATAGCCCGTGCTTATAACTATCAAATGGGCTTTATCGGTTTCCAGATTTCAAATGCCTATTTCCTTTTGCGGAAAGGATTGGAAATTGACAATCAGGAATATGTACGCAAAGCATCGGAAGTTGTTGACTTCTGGGTGAATAACT
Organism: Bacteroides intestinalis; assembly: GCF_003464595.1. Taxonomy (GTDB): domain Bacteria; phylum Bacteroidota; class Bacteroidia; order Bacteroidales; family Bacteroidaceae; genus Bacteroides; species Bacteroides intestinalis_A. Next base: position 138,299 of record NZ_QRZF01000005.1, on the reverse strand, counting down.
CACAACAGGAAAGTGGCCTTGTAAGTCCCTGGGCAGATGCCTATGTAGATCGGAAAGCAACCTGGCGTGATTATGAAGCTTATATGCGTGTTGCTGCCGGTGGTATGGAAGGTATGATGGGTGCATGGAATACCATGAAAAAGCATGGAATTAATAAACCCGAATGGCTCTCCTATTGCAAAAAGTACGCTGATTGGCTGGTACGGAATCAGGAAAAGGACGGTAGCTTTTATCTCCGTTATGACTGGAGAACCGGAAAACCGACTCATGACAGTAAATATACAACTACTAATATCATCCGCTTCCTGATTGAACTCTACTCGGCTACCCAGGACAAACGCTATCTGGATACAGCCTTGAAAGCAGGTGAATTTAGTTATGACTTTATCCACCATGATTACCTTTATGTAGGTGGAGTTATTGACAATCCCAATGTAAAAGACCGTGAGTCCGGACAAATGGCTATTTATGCTTTTTTGGCACTTTATGACGTTACAGGTGATGCCAAGTGGAAGGAAGCCGCCATACAGGCTGCCCGCTATACGGAAACCTTTATGTTTGCTTATCATGTACCGATGGCTATTAACGATACTTTGACTGATTTTCCAAAAGATGTAAGTATTGTAGGGCAAACCCTGATTGCTACCGGACACTCTGCAATAGACAACGGACTGGCTTTCTCTTCCTTCCAGTACTATCGCTTATACCTCATGACGGGAGATACGCATTTCCTGGAAATGGCAAAGCTGATTCAAAACAATACTCTTTCCATTATGGATCTGGATGGAGACATGAGATACCGTTACAGAGGTTTACTTACAGAATGCTTCAACCCGCAATCCAATCGTGGACATAGTGTGCGTCAACAACTTCCGTGGAATCAAGCTTCCATCCTCGAACCTATGCACCGCTTTATGGATGCTTTCGGCGAGTGGGATATCGACGTGATAGAACAGTGGCCGAGGGAAAAGCGGCAAGAGATGATAGAGCGTTATGCGCGTACACAAGGTTTGGAAAAAGAATAAAAAAGGAACAAGCTATGAAATATTATATCGTAACAATGCTATTGTGGGTTGGTGTCATTCAGGTTTTTGCACAACAACCCCGTCTGAAACAAGTAGATGAATATTTGGCTGCTACCGGGCAAACCGTTGAACTGAAGGGTGCTCCCGAGAGGCAGTACGGGTTATTGAGTACCCTCTACAATAACCAGAAGAATTTGATGCTAAACTTGCCCGATCTGGAAGATTACGGTGCACGTGAGGTCATCCCTTTCGGCTTTCGACTAAGTACTGCTTCGGAGATAGAATTGGCGGGTCAAAATGAGAATATGGCAGAAAGTACTGTACGACCTTTTTATAGTAAAAGCATCTTTTCAGGAGTTTCTTATCAGTTCTGCGACAGCGTGATTTATGGCATTACCCTGTTTTATGATACTCAGGATAATGCTAAGCGTGCAGCAATAGAAAAGAACCTGGACAGACATTTTAAGAAAGCAGATTATGAACAGGGAGGTGCTGTGGTTTATTCCGATCCGGATTATGCTGTAAGACTACTGCCCGGTAAAGTGGAGCTCTATTCTTTATTCCATTTTCCGGTAGTTGAAACTTTCTATCCGGGAGTATCACACAAAGTGTGGTATGGACCTTATAACTATGAGGCGAACGGTGCATCGGTGATGCTCGCCTTCTATAATCAGGAAAGTAAAGAGAATAATATCCAGTCGGCCTTTAAGGTCAACTATAAATATCCTGCCGGAAAGCCTTTCAAGATGAATCTTATCCGGTTTATTCTGGACGACATTACGTATGAACTTCCTTTGGAGATAGAATATTCCGACGTAACAGATGGTGGTAAAGCAGTGGAGGAACGTGATACGCGCACCTTCGTGTTTCCTGAAGTACTGAAAGCGATAGACCGTTCGAAGACGGTTAAAGTGGAATTGGTAGGTGAAGGTGGACGGTTGCTTTATGAGATGCCTGCTTTTCAGCGTGCATCCGTTCATACTGCATACGAATATTTCCGTTGGAATGTGACCAATCCGATGGCTAAATACAGAGCCTGGTAACTAAATAGTCAATAACTCTAATATGATAAAATATGAAAATTAAGAATTGCTTTGTTGTGATGCTGGGAGTCGCAGCATTACTTTCTGTAACCTCATGTGGAAATACTAAAGTGAAAAAGGACGGATTGGCAGAGGTTGATTCTCTGGCAACTACGTATGTGAACCCTTTGTTCCAGAAAGGTCCTGATCCCTGGGCTCTGTTCCATGAAGGTACTTACTACTATATGCATACCGTGCAAGATAGTCTGGTACTCTGGAAGACTACAGACGTTACCGATGTGAAGAATGCTCCCCGGAAGACTGTCTGGATTCCTACCGATCCTTCTAATAAATACCATCTTTGGGCACCTGAAATCCATAATATCGATGGCAAATGGTATATCTATTATGCCGCCGATGATGGCAATACGGACAATCACCAGATGTATGTATTGGAGAATGTAAACAGAGATCCTTTTGATGGAGAGTTTGTAATGAAAGGCCGTATCAGTACGGACAAGGATAACAACTGGGCTATCGACGGTTCTGTATTCCAGAATAAAGGTGAATTGTATATGGTATGGTCCGGTTGGCAAACCCGCCGTGTGGATACCGAAACTCAGTGTATCTATATTGCCCGCATGGAGAACCCCTGGACACTGGGCTCCGAGAGAGTTCTGATTTCCAAACCGGAATTGGAGTGGGAAAGACATCATAAGAACGAGAACGGCTGGAATCCTTCTTACGATATCTTTGTAAATGAAGGTCCTCAACCCCTGTTGAGTCCTAAAGGTAAGTATGTTCATATAGCTTATTCCGCCAGTGGGGTATGGACTCCGTATTATGCTCTGGGTATGCTGACGGTAAGCACTGACAGTGATATGCTGGACCCGAAGTCATGGTCCAAATCCCAGCAACCTGTATTCAAACAGTCACCTGAGAACGGCGTATACGGTACAGGACACAACAGCTTCTTCCTCTCTCCCGATGGTACGGAATGGTATATCCTGTATCATGCACGCGATACACAGGTAGATCCTGAAGGTGCTGGAGATACCCGTTCACCACGTGCCCAGAAGTTTGTATGGCTCGAGAACGACTATCCCGATTTCGGAACTCCGCTTCCTACAACGGCCCGCCTGAATAAACCATCGGGAACAGTAGCAACCTCTGCAAAGTAACATCCATCCGATAAAAAGAAACCCTGATGATGAGAAACCGATTATTCTTTTGCTTCATACTCCTGATAGGCGTATCGTTTCTTGCGAAAGCCCAGGATAAGAAAGAAATCCGGAAAGCTGTGAAGCAGCATAACCGGGCAGTCTATCTGAAAGACGGGTGGATACGAGACCCGTATATTTACTTGTGTGAGGATGGTTTCTATTATCTGACTGGTACCACACCTACGTATGGAGATACCCGTGAAGCCGGAGATCCCTATAATCTGGGACTGGACCATGTTTCCCGGAAGATGGGTTTGAAACCAAGTATAGTCGGTTATCAGATTCGCGTATGGCGTAGCCCGGATCTTGCTGAATGGGAATATCTGGGCGAACCCTTTTCGTTGGAAAAGGGATACTGGGCCCGGCAATTCCCGGATGCTTTCCAGAATAAATCTAAGAAAAACTGGTTGCTTTGGGCTCCCGAGATGTACCGGGTAGATGGCAAATGGGTATTTGTACATACCTCACCCGAACCTGTAGGTAATGGCGCCAATCTTATTATTGCCGATCATGCGGATAAGAATGATTCTTTCGCTTTCCCTATGGGAGATGATATGAGAGATAAGCACGATCCTTCTCTTTTTCGTGATGACGATGGCACTTGGTATCTGACGTGGAGCAATACCGAGATTGCCCCTCTGAAACCGGATTTTCAGGGATTGGCAGCAAAGCCTGTACATATTGATCCTTCCGACCGCAGCATCGGGCACGAAGGTGCAACTATACGGAAGATAGGAAAGAAGTATGTACTTTTCGGTACGGCATGGTCTACGGATGATTCCCGTAAGGGATCTTATAATCTGTATTATTGCACAGCCGACCGGATAACCGGTCCTTACAGTGAACGTCGTTTTGCCGGCCGTTTCCTGGGACATGGAACTCCGTTCCAGGATAAGAAGGGCCAATGGTGGTGCACGGCATTCTTTAACGGGAATATCGCACCTGTATCCAAATTAGGCATTCAGAATCGCGATTTAAGTGAGACTGCTCAGACCATCAATGAGCAGGGGACTACGATTGTTCCTCTGGAAATAAAGACAGGGAAAGACGGGGATGTTTATATCCGCGCTATCGACCCTGCATATGCTGTGCCCGGACCGGATGAGGTGCAGAGGTTTCAGCCGTAACCCTTTGGCTCTTATGCCTTATTCCGCTGATGCAAAAGATGCCGTCTTTTGCATGAAGTCTCAGGGAGATCTTGCTGAAAGGAATAAGGGAAAGAGTTCTTGGGGAGTAATGTAGAGGTTTTGGGGTATTATATGTTTGGTATTGCAAGTGATAATTTATATTTTAGACGCCTGAATCTTACAATAACAGGCTTATGAGTTATCATTTACAGGAAAAAACCTGCAGATTATCATAAAATAATTTCAAAATATAGGCTTTATGAGAAAGAGTATTATTGCTTTAACCCCATTAATGATTGCTCCCCTCTGTTGGGCGCAAGAGAAGCCGAATGTCGTTATCTTTCTGGTAGACGACATGGGTTATTCCGACATCGGTTGTTATGGGGGTGAGATTATGACCCCGAATCTCGATAAGTTGGCATCTACCGGGGTTCGCTTTACCCAGTTCTATAATACATCCCGTTCTTGTCCGGCGCGTGCCAGTCTGATGACTGGACTTTATCAACACCAGGCAGGTATCGGTCAGATGTCCGAGGACCCGGGAACGTTTAAGAAAGAAACGCAACGGGATATCAATGATTGGGGTTCCGAAGGTTATCAGGGTTATCTGAATCGTAATTGTGTCACCATTGCCGAAGTGCTGAAAGAAAACGGTTATCATACCTATATGGCAGGTAAGTGGCACTTGGGTATGCACGGGCAAGAGAAATGGCCTTTGCAGAGAGGTTTCGAACGCTTCTATGGTATTCTGGCAGGCGCTGCCAGTTACTTACGTCCGGAAGGTGGACGTGGTCTGACGCTGGACAATGAACATCTGCCTGCACCTGAAGCCCCTTACTATACCACGGATGCTTTCACTGATCATGCCCTTCAGTTTGTTGGTGAACAGAAGGATGACAAACCGTTCTTCCTGTATCTGGCTTTCAATGCTCCGCATTGGCCCTTGCAGGCAAAAGAGGAAGACATTCAGAAGTTTACCAAACTTTACCGTTCCAAGGGTTGGGATAAGATACGCCAGGAGCGTTACAACCGGATGCAGAAGATGGGTATTATTGATAAGAACGTTGGTTTCGCCGAATGGGAAAACCGTTCCTGGGATGAACTGACGGAGAAAGAAAAGGATGAATCCGCCTATCGCATGGCTGTGTATGCAGCACAGGTACACTGTGTGGACTACAACGTAGGTAAGGTGATCGACTACTTGAAGAAAACCAAACAACTGGATAATACCTTAATCCTGTTCCTTGCAGACAATGGCGCTTGTGCCGAACCTTATCTGGAATTGGGAGGCGGCAAGCAGGAAGATATTAATAATCCTGCCTGCAATAATATGCCGTCCTATGGCAGAGCCTGGGCGCAAACTTCGAACACTCCATTCCGGAAATACAAATGCCGTTCCTATGAAGGTGGTATATCCACTCCTCTTATCTTCTCCTGGAACAAGAAACTGGGCAACCGGCATGGCAATTTGTGTACTACTCCGGGTTATCTGCCGGATATCATGCCTACTGTTCTGGAAGCAACAGGTGCTGCATATCCTGAAACCTATCATGGTGGAAATAAGATTCATCCTTTGGTAGGTACCAGTCTGTTCCCCGCCATTACGGAGAAAGTGCCTTCCCTGCATGAATATATGTATTGGGAGCATCAGGGCAATCGTGCCATCCGTTATGGTAACTGGAAAGCAATACGTGATGAAGCAGGTACGGAATGGGAGCTTTACGACATTGTGAAAGACCGTACGGAGAAAAATAATCTTGCTTCCCAGCATCCCGATGTACTGAAGAAGTTGCGGAATGAGTGGGAATACTGGGCGATAAAGCACAATGTACTGCCTAAACATCAGGACTCTCCGATGTTGTTTGCTGATACTACCCGTACAGGCTGGCCTTTCTCGAAAGATCCGCATGTGATTCCATTCCACGGAAAGTACCTGATGTATTACTCTGTACCTCCTAAGGGAAACTCGGGTTGGGGAATAGGTATAGCAGAGAGTACGGACCTGACGCAATGGAAGCCTATCGGTTCTTTGTCTCCGGCTGCCGACTATGAAGCTAAGGGCTTGTGTGCGCCGGGTGCACTGGTGCGTAACGATACGATCCATCTATTCTATCAAACGTATGGTAATGACAAGAAAGATGCGATCTGTCATGCATGGTCGGTGGATGGCGTGAACTTCACACGTAATGCTACCAATCCTATTTTTGCCCCTAAAGCGGGTGACTGGAATTGCGGACGGGCCATTGATGCGGAAGTCATATTTGCGAAAGGAAAGTATTTCCTTTATTATGCTACCCGTACACCCGACTATGTGAAACAGATTGTAGGTGTGGCTACTGCTCCTGCAGGTACGAATTTCAATCGGGAAACATGGACGGAGGCCTGTGACCGTGCCATCCTGGTTCCCGAATGGCCGTGGGAAGAAACTTGTATAGAGGCTCCTTCGGTAGTCGAGATGAATGGTACGCTATATATGTTCTATGCAGGGGCTTACAATAACCGTCCGCAGCAGATAGGACTGGCAACCAGTACAGATGGTATCCACTGGAGGAAAGTTTCGAATAAACCTTTCCTGGCGAATGGAGATCCGAGGGCCTGGAATTATTGTGAATCGGGGCATCCCCATATCTTCAAAGATAAAGACGGGCAGACCTACCTCTTCTATCAGGGCAATGAGGATTTTGGCAGAACCTGGTTCCTTTCACAACGAAAGATTATCTGGAGGGACGGTTTCCCTCAACTGAAATAACTATCTTTTTACCAAATCTCTGCAATTATATGGTAGGATGTTTTTAGGATTAGTTAATTAGTGAAGAAACAGTAGAATAGGATGTAAATCCTGAATCTACTGTTTCTTTTTTTTGGGGTTATGCTCTAAGTTTACTTTTCAGGGAAGATGATGCGGTAGTTTCCGCTCAGGTGCATGAAGGCGAAGAGGCGGAGCAGTCCGTCATAGTAAGCATCGAAGTATCCGTCTTCATACGGTTCGTGTTTTGCGTTCCACAACTTATCTACGAACTCACGGCTTTTCTCGTGAGTGCACATTAGTGAGGCGGCGGCAGAAGTGGCTATCAAGCCTAAAGAGTGTCTCAACGCCTTGTGTTCTCCGGCTTTGAGGGTATCTTTTACCTGCGTACCGTCTATGTTGTACTGGTCTACGAAGGTATCAATACCCTGACTGTAGAGAAAGTTCTGGATTTTATTGCCGTATTCCTGTTGCCACTCTTTGTCGGCACATGCCCAGGAGTAATCTAAAGCAATATTCATCGGTACACGCCAGGAGTCGAAGCGGAAAGCATCACCAATAATGCGGTTATTGCCCAGCAGGCTACCGTCATAGTTGTTGTAATCGGGGTTCAGACCGGTTACGGGGTGGATGCTTTTATGCAGGTATTCACGACTGCGTTCGGCACATTCACGCCAGAAGTCGGCTCTGCCATCATCGGCCCAGCGTGCCCATACTTCATAGAAAGCGGGTACGTGATAAGATGGATCGGTGAAGAGGCCACCCCGTATGTCGGGGACGAAGGTAATAAGCTTATGCTCTACGTTGATAAAAGGCATTACGCGGTCTGTACCATCTTTCTCCATGGAACAGTTCAGGATATTCCGGGCTTCGGCAAGGTAGTTGATACCGGTATCATTTCCCCAACGGTTGGAGGCGAAGATGAGGGCGGTTACATAGTAAAGCTCTCCGTCGGAGGCGGGGCCTTGGGAGTTACGGGTACCGTCCGTCTCGCAGCTCCAGGCGAAGTACCCTTTCAACGGACCGTCCTGGTGCTGCATGTACTTTGTGCCCCATCGCCAAAGGCGGTCGAAGATGTCTTTACGGTCGAACTGGACAGCAATCATTAATCCGTAAGACATACCTTCGGTACGGACATCATGGTTCTTGATGTCGCTGATGTATGCCATGGAATCACCTACTTCGAAGTAAACCTTGTCCGGACCGTAGAATACGCCGTCGAAGACGGATTGGAGTTTGGCATCGATATCTGCCTGTTTGTAACCCATCTCGGCGAAAAGATTCCGGTACTTTTGCGTTTCAAAGGCACCTTTATCCCAAGGCTTTGTAGGGTCTGCCTGGCTGCACGATGTACCGGCGATGAGGCAGAGGAGAAGATAGAATAAGTTCTTCATAGGAGTAACTTTAATAGAATCATTATTTGATAGTGACAGGAATGGATTTCAGCTGTTTCAATTCTGATGTACCGCCATACAGTATTTCATACTCACCTTCTATCGGTCGCATTGTATTGGTACCCGTATCGAACCATTCAAAGTTTTCTTTGCTCAGAGGTATGGTAACCTGATTCGTTGTTCCTTTAGCTATCGCTACGCGTTTGAAGGCACGGAGTGCATGCGACGGTCCTTCCTTATCACCCGGACGGCGCAGATATACCTGTACAACTTCTTCACCATCGTATTTACCCGTGTTGCTAACAGGGATGGTTAGAGTGACTTGTTCTCCGTCCTTGATTTCCGGTGTATTCAATGAAGCATTTCCATATTGGAAAGTCGTATAACTCAATCCATGTCCGAAGGGGAAGAGGGGAGCATCCGTCATATAACGGTAAGTGCGTCCTTTCATGGAGTAATCTTCGAAGTCCGGCAATTGGTTAGTGCTTTTATAGAAAGTCACCGGAAGACGTCCAGCCGGATTATAATCTCCGAATAGCACGTTTGCAATGGCTGTACCACCTGCCTGACCGGGATACCATGCCTGCAAGATGGCATCGCATGTTTTTGTTTCGGGAGTCAGAGCAATGGCAGAACCGGAGAAGTTGACAAATACAATCTTCTTCCCAGCTTTCTTTAGTTCGGCAAGCAGACGGCTTTGGATAGATGGAAGTTCGATGGTTTCGCGGTCGCCTCCCTTAAAACCGGGGATGTTGACGTGCATTTCTTCGCCTTCCACTGCAGGGGATATACCTCCGGCAAAAATGATGATATCTGCTTCTTTCACCTTATTTACAGTTTGTTTCAGGTCGACGGGAACTTCGCGTCCCATATCGAAATCGAGTGCGGCATCACGGTTGCGGAAAGCAAAATCAATCTTGATATGATATTCTTTTCCGGCTTCTGCCTGGAGGGTATGGACTTTGGTCTTATTCTTGAAGTTCATACCTGTGGCCACTTCCTTACCGTCAATGGAGAGTTTCGTTATACCTTGAGTCTGGAAGCGGAAGGCGATGTCTTCACTTTTAACAGGGCGGAATACTGATTCGTAGCTGGCGGAGAAATCTTGCAAGTTGATGCCGGCTGCAAAAGTAGTGGCACCGGTGGTGATGAAGTGGAAAGGAGTGCTGATATAGTTTGTCGCATCCGGTGTTCCTTCCTGTTTCGTATTGTTCCAGTATTGGGCACTGAAACCTTGTTTGCCATCCATGCTGCATTGCTGGAATAAGCTTTGTAAAGTGACGTCGGAGGTAAGGTCGCATCCGGGTTCATAGATGATCTGTGATTCGGGCAAGTACTCGCGGATACCTTCCAGTAGAGTAACGGTATGTCCGGGGAAGCCATTGTAGTTACCCCATTGCATTACGGAGTCATTGGCGTTGGGGCCTACGAGCGCTACTTTCATATTTTTGTTCAGAGGCAGTATATTTTGGTTATTTTGCAATAACACAAGACTTTCACGTGCCATGCGGAGTGCCAGTTCACGATGTTCCTTACTATCTACTACACTGTAAGGAATCTGTGTCCAGGATACTTGCGAGGGCTCGTCCATTTCGCCCAGCTCAAAGCGGGCTTTCATCAGGCGCTTCAGTGAGATATCTATTTGATTCTCGTCAATCAGGCCTTCTTTTACAGCTTCGGGCAGTGATCCGTAGCTATCTCCGCATTCTATATCTGTTCCGGAGAGTACGGCCTTGGCTGAGGCATGTTGTTTGTCGGGATCGGTTTCATGAGCACCCTTATTGTAGAAGTCGCTGATTGCCCAGCAATCCGACACTACTATTTCTTTGTATCCCCATTCATCGCGGAGGATTTGCATTAACAGGCGGTTACTTCCACAGCAGGGTTCACCTTCAAAACGGTTGTAGGCACACATCACTTCTTTGACATGGGCTTTTTGAACGAGGTCTTTAAATGCAGGCAGATAGGTTTCCCAAAGATCACGCGGGTCGATGTTCTCGGCATTGAAACTGTGACGGTTCCATTCCGGACCGGAGTGTACGGCATAGTGCTTGGCGCAGGCATGCAGCTTGTCATACTTCTCCCCTTCAGGACCTTGCAGTCCGCGTACGACTGCTACTCCCATCTGGCTGGTGAGGTAAGGGTCTTCTCCGTAGGTTTCTTGCCCCCGTCCCCAACGCGCGTCACGGAAGATGTTGATGTTGGGTGTCCACATGGTCAACCCCTGATAACGCTTCAATCCTCCTTCTTTGCTGAACTCGGTGGTTTTGGCGCGTGCTTCGTCCGAAACTGCGGTGAATACGTCGTAAAGTAATTCGTTGTTGAAAGAAGCTCCCATGCCGATGGCTTGCGGGAATACGGTTGCCAGTCCGGCGCGTCCTACGCCGTGTAGGGCTTCGTTCCACCAGTCATAGGCTTTTATGCCCAGTCGGGGAATGGCGGGAGATGTGTTTTGCATCAGGGCGGCTTTCTCTTCCAGTGTGAGTCGGCCTACCAGATCATTGGCACGCTCTTCCGGGCTTAGTGCCGGGTTCTTGTAGGGAGGTTGTGAACAGGAAAGGAAGCACAAGCAAAGACATCCGATTCCTGTGAGCAACTGAAGTTTCTTTTTCATGACAGTAGTGCGTTTTTATAGTTATTAATAGACTTCTGTTTCGTCATTGTGGATGACGATTACAAAAATAGGGAGAAAAGGGGATTTAAGGGGAGAATCGTATTTCAGATAGTTGAGCCTATGTTACAGATTTCCTTCGGATGTTACATCTTGTTTTGCTGAGGTTACATTCAACGAAAAAATGCCTGTTACGGGAAAGAAAGGAAGGAAACCAGTTAACTCGTCAACTTTCCCTCATACCCCGTCCAGAAGGGGCAATTCCGGCAACATATCGTATTAGTTCCTTATTTCTGTCTTCTCACACCGGATCAGGACTTTCTGTTCATTAATCAAGGTCGTAGCGAACAGATAAACTTCTCCGCCTTCGTTCAATTTGATACGTTTACGGAGTTCCGCTACTGAACTTGGAAAGTTACGAACCGTGATATTGGCTTTCTTCAGATCTCCTAATACGCTTTTTAGTTCTTTCTTATTCAATGTACATATACCTGTTATCCGGAAGCTTCTTCCGGGGAAGTTCTTTATCGGTTCACCGGAAGTATAGAGGTGACTGTTAGGATGCAGTTTCTTTACCTTATATATACAGGCTACATTGCGGAAAGCCCCTGCTTTGAGGATGGGCGCATTGGGCTCATACAGATACTTATCTAAAGTACCGGTATATTCATTGGGGCTTGATTGTTCCTGTTCGCGGGTGAAAGTGAAGAACTGTCCGGTTGGCTCTGTATTTCTCCCATCCTTCGTTTGCAGATTGATGCAATGGATGGGAATATTCTCTGCGGCAACAGTGTTGTGTCCTAAGATAAGTAAGAGTTCCTTGCATTCATTGTTTACAGAAATGATATGCGCTTCCTGTACGTGATTTAAATCCTGAATGGCCAGAGATAAGTCGAGCATAGGAGAGAGTTTCACCATGATGTGCTGTGCTTTTTCGAGCAGTAGGGGTTCCAGTTCGGCTACATTTGGTTCACAGTCGGCAATGGCAACGGTCTTACCGCCATGTCCGTTGCGACGGGCGGGGTCAATGAATATCCAGTCGACGGAAGACATTTCTTGCAGATGCCGGATGGCGTCTTTGTTTTCTATCCGGATATGGTTCAGAGCCAGTAGTTGAAAGTTGTGCGAAGCAATCTCACAAAGTGCTTCCTGTCGTTCCACATAGGTGACGTGATGGAATTTCGGAGAAAGAAAAGCACAGTCTATGCCGAACCCTCCGGTTAAGTCGGTCAGTGTGCCAGAGGAAGACTCCGGAATGATAGATGCTTTGTATCGTGCTGTAGCTTCCGAGGAACATTGTTCTAACGATAGGTGGCGGGGATATAGAATGCCTTCTTCTGCATACCAGGACGGTATTTTCTCTGCCGCCGCCTGTCTGCCTGCTATCTGTGTCAGTGCAACAGGCATATCCACACCGGGATACTTCGGTGCTTGCAGAGCCAGGTTGCGTACATTATCCTTGCAATGTTCGTGTATAAAACGAAGGGTTTCGTCATTCAATTCCATAAACCTTGTCGTTTAGTAGTTTCTTTGAAGCCATAATCCGAAGAAACGGTCGTAAATCTGATAAGCTCCTGCCTCTTGCGTGACGAAATCCTTTTCCAACAGTCCTTTTAATGCCGATTGCACGGAGCTGGAAGATGGCAATTTATATTTCTTGATGAATGCACCGGAGGTGATGGCACTTGCTTTCCCTTCTTTGGTTATGGCAATGAGCAATTCTTTTTGTTTTTCGGGCATTCGGAAAAGGGTTTCGGAATAGGTATATTGAAATGAACCTATGATTTGGCAGATGGCTTCCTCTACCATCGAAATATCGGCAATCTGATTGACGGGTGTCATGTCATAAAGGGTGTGCAGTACTTTCTGCATATACCAGGTAATGCCTTCAAAATATTGGTATATCTGTTCGATAGCTTCTTTGGATATAGTCTTATTTGCTTCTTTGAAATGTTTCTGAGCAAATTTGATGTATTCTTCTAAAGGAATGCTTTCCAGATGCATCATCGATACGCTCTGATAAAAGGGACGTGATGCTGTCAGGAATATATTACCCATAATGTGCCTCTGGCTTCCGGCAAAGATGAAATGGGCATTGTTGCAATGTTGCACATAAGTACGCAGGGTAGCTTCTACATTGTCTTCTGCATAATTGGTAATTTGCTGGAATTCGTCAATGGCTACGATACAGGGCTTGTTTGCCTGTTCCAGATAATGAAATATTTCATCCAATGTAGCATCCGGAGACTGGATGTCTCCCAGGCCTAAATTGAATGAAGGGTTACCATTAAAGTCGAATGTCAGACTGGCTTGCAGCGACTTCATACTTTCCCAAAAAGTTTGTATTGCTTTCTTGCCCGAGGATTTCAATGACTCAATAATTTCTTTACTAAGGGCAAACACAAACTCACGTAGAGATTTGGTCGCATATATGTCAACAAAGAATGTGTAATATATCTTTTGAATTTCTTTACTCTGGAAACAATGACGTATCAATCCTGTCTTACCCATTCTTCGCGTTGAGATTAACGCGATATTATTACCATTAGTCATTTGGCGGATAAGTATCTCGCTCTCCGCTTTCCTGTCACAGAAATAGGCGGGGGATATGTATCCGTTTATAATAAAAGGGTTTCGGATGATTGGCATGGCTTCTTTACTTTATGATGATTATGCAAAGATAATTATTATAAAGTAATAATGCAAAGAAAATAATAATGGCTTCACTTACAGTTGTATTTATGCTTCCCGAAGCATCGTCTCCATGATATCCAGATCAGAGTTGACTTCACCTTGCAGCAAATACTTGTCCCGCTTACGGACTACCTTTTCATAAATCTCCTTCGCACGCTCCGGCCGGTTCTCCCAATACAAGGCAAGTGCACACAGCAGGCGTTGTTTGGAGGACATCATGATCTTGTATCGCTGGATGTATCTCTTTGTCCTGTCTGTATAAAGTCGCTCCACTTCTTCTTGTCTGCGTTCGCCTATCAGTTCGAGGAACAAGAGTTCACACTCGATTTCTTTTACGTATAATCCTACAATTTCTTCTTTGTGTTGCTCTATCTCGCTGAAAAGGACCTGTGCTGTCTTGAACTCTTTCCGGTCGACGTAGCGCGAGATATAGAGTAATTTTACGGCAACCTGCATGATATTCTTGTAGTCTGTCACTTCATCGTTCGGGAACCATTCGTCCGGCATATCTTTCAGTCTCATGCCTTTCTGGACTTCAGCGTTGACGGACAGTTGCAGGGCCAGGTACTTCCGGGTATTTAGGTCGCGGTGCATCAATATCAGGTTGTAGGCATCGTTCGTGATGCCCGACATTTTCAATGGGATGCCGTTCATCAGCGCCAGGAAGAGACCGCAGATAAAGGAAAATAGGAGGAATAGATGCAGGGGTAACGGCAGTTCAGGGTACGAAATCCAAAGAATAAGTGCGATGATTCCCGTCAGCAGATTCATCAGTACCCCACCTGCATTGTACCAGAAGTAAGGCATTTGTTCATAAGGCTTATCCGGTGGGGAGAGCAGGCATTGGCCGCCCGTGCCGGAGATGGAGAAGCGTTTGAAGCGGAACTTTCCACCTTCTTTTATCAGGGTGAGGCTGCCCACACGGAAAGAGACGAATCGGTAGCCGGTAGCAAGCCCGAAAATCAGATGTCCGCCTTCGTGCAGGATGATTTGTACGAAGACAGCAAGTATGAGGCAGATCAACGACAGGATACAGGAGAGCAATAATCTGCTGAGTTGTACATTCCCCATGTTGCCGAAGAATTCACTGAGGGTGGTTTCCGTAAAGAATGTAATGCAAAGCACCACTGCACCGAAGCCGATGCATGCACCCATCAGGGTGGAGAGTATAAGTTTGAGAGCTTGTTTCATAGTTCTATAGATGAAGTTCTTACCCGGTTTGTCTGCACAAATATAAAGGAATATGGGAAACTTTAGGGTATAACCTTGTATTTTTGTTTGGCTTCCTGCCGGCTGCACCAGTTGAAATGCCACCATTCGCTGGACAAAGCGCGAAAGCCTGCGGTGCGCATGACGCTACGCAGCAGTAACCGGTTGGCCTGTTCCTGCTTGGTGATTTTTCCGCTTTGCACCAGGGCGGCTTCATGGGTGATATGTGCTTCTGGACCGAGGTGGTCTACCTTCGTACCCATCGGCAGGGGGCGGCCGGCGGCATCCAGTATGCTGATGTCTACTGCCAGGCCGTAGTTGTGCAGTCCGCCGCCGCGTGCGGGGTTGGAGACGTAGATGTTCTTGGAGGTGCCTTTCACCACGTTCCACATCTGCTGCTGAACGCTCATGGGGCGGGCGGCGTCGTATACGATGAGGCGGTAGGCGGGGTGGCGTTTCTTCAGTTCCTGCTGTGCGCGGAGCAGGCCTTTTAGGGCGTCGGGGTGCAGATAGGCTTCGTGCAGGTCTTCGTAGAGAACTTTCCCGGTGAAGTTGTCCGCGCGGGTGTACATCAGGTCTATGACGATGCTGCTGTCTGCTTCGGCGATGTTCACCAGTCCGATGCTCTCCAGATATCTTGCTGTTTCGCTTTTCTGGGCGGATGCGGGGATGAACCAGAGGGAGAGTAGAAAATAATATATGTACTTCATGCTTTTTGCTTTGCCTGCAAAGATAGGAATTTCCGTTGAATGAGTCGTTTGCTACGGATACATAGATTTTGTCTATCCGGTGATAGAATTTATCTGTTTGATGTGAACTTAAGAATCCTTACATTTGTTTCATATATTAGTTCTCTAAACAATAAATACCATGGAAAAGAAAAAACTCACATCTGCTAACGGGCGCCCGATCGCCGACAATCAAAACACTCAAACTGCAGGACAACGTGGTCCTATCATGATGCAAGACCCCTGGTTCCTGGAAAAACTTGCACACTTCGATCGTGAAGTGATCCCCGAAAGACGTATGCATGCCAAAGGTTCCGGCGCATATGGTACGTTCACCGTGACACATGACATCACAAAGTACACCCGTGCCGCCATTTTCAGTGAGGTGGGCAAGAAGACGGAGTGCTTCGTACGTTTCTCCACCGTGGCTGGTGAGAGGGGAGCGGCGGATGCTGAGCGTGATATCCGTGGTTTTGCCATGAAGTTCTATACGGAAGAAGGTAACTGGGATTTAGTGGGAAATAATACTCCTGTATTCTTCTTGCGTGACCCGTTGAAATTTCCCGATCTGAATCATGCCGTGAAACGTGACCCGCGCACTAATATGCGTAGCCCGAACAATAACTGGGACTTCTGGACCTTACTACCTGAGGCGTTGCATCAGGTGACCATCACCATGAGCCCTCGTGGTATTCCTTATTCTTATCGTCACATGCATGGTTTCGGTAGCCATACTTATAGTTTCTATAATGCTGCCAACGAACGTATTTGGGTGAAGTTCCATCTACGTACCCTGCAAGGCATCAAGAACCTGAGTGACCAGGAAGCCGAAGCTATCATTGCAAAGGATCGTGAATCGCATCAACGTGATTTGTACGAGAGCATCGAAAAGGGTGACTTCCCGAAATGGCAATTCCAAATTCAGCTGATGACGGAAGAACAGGCAGACGAATATCGCATTAACCCCTTTGACCTTACGAAAGTATGGCCGCACAAAGATTTTCCGTTGCAGGACGTAGGTATCCTGGAGCTGAATCGTAATCCGGAGAATTACTTCGCTGAGGTAGAACAGGCTGCTTTCAATCCGCAGAATATTGTGGAAGGTATCGGTTTCTCTCCCGATAAGATGTTGCAGGGACGTCTCTTCTCCTACGGTGATGCACAGCGCTACCGCCTTGGAGTGAATGCGGAACAGATTCCGGTGAATAAACCCCGCTGTCCGTTCCATGCTTACCACCGCGATGGTGCTATGCGTGTGGATGGCAACTACGGAGGCGCCAAGAGTTACGAGCCCAACAGCTACGGCGAATGGCAGGATTCTCCCGAAAAGAAAGAACCGCCTTTGAAAGTTCATGGTGACGTTTATAACTATAACGAACGTGAGTATGATGACGATTACTTCAGCCAGCCGGGTGATCTTTTCCGCCTGATGTCTTCGGAGGATCAGCAACTGACGTGCGAAAATACTGCCCGTGCCATGGGTGATGCCGAACTCTTTATAAAGCAACGCCACGTGCGTAATTGCTATAAAGCGGATCCGGCTTATGGTACAGGGGTAGCTAAAGCCTTAGGCATAGATTTGGATGCTGCTTTGAAAGAAACTCGATAACCATAGAAAATATTGAACCCCTCCGAAGTAAGCCAATTCTTCGGAGGGGTTTTTCATACTCAATATTCATCACTCAGCGAAACGATCTTTAATTGCTTCTCGAGTACGTTCTGCGGTAAACCGGTGTGGATTTTTACTTTTACAGAACTTCCGGGAAGTATATCGAAATAGTTATCGCTGAACGAACTGTTTACATCTCCGGTCGCAATGAATACGGCACGAGCAAAGTTATCACTATTGAGCGTCACTTCAAAACCGTCTTCGATGGGCTGTATACTCTTCGTAATCATGGCGTGCGGATAGTTGACTTCTTTTTGTTTTACCAGGAAGTAGTTATTGGCATAGTCGTTCTTTCCTTTATCCGTCGACAAGACAGCATGAATAAAGACATCTTCCTTGCGTGCCCCGTTCAGCGCTTCTTCCAGTGGAATGGAGAAGAGTGTTCGGCTACTGTTAGCATCTATTTTTACATTACGATTATACTGGTTCAGAACTTCACCTGTCAGCTTTATAACACTTACTTCAAGTTTCCCGCTACAGGATTTGAGACGGTCGGAGACCACCTGGACTTTCAATATCCCTGACTCATCAGCTATGGGAGATACAAGGATATCCCGGTAAGCCTTGCGGGTAAAGTAATGTTGTGCCTTCCAGCGACCATAATAGTCGCGGCTTGCCCAAGAGGCTACCGGCCAACAATCGTTATGCTGCCAGAAGAGCGTACCCATGCAATAAGGCATATCCCGGCGGTGCGCTTCGATGGCTGTTTTGATCGCATCGCCTTGCAGCACATGATTCATATAAAGAAAAGCCTCGAAGTCTCTCGACTTGCGGTATTCATTCAGCAGATAAGTTTCAATCAGTTCATTGGCATGGGCTCCACCGCGCTGATGAGACATCATAACTTCCGAGTAGATATTCCAATCTTCCTCACATGGAGCATAGCGTTTCACCGATTCGAACTCCGGGAAAGACTGAAAGCCATATTCACTGAAGAAACGGCTCCGTTCCTTATTGTACATCTCAATCGGCTTCTTGCCGTGCCATACTTCCCAATAATGTCGGTCACCATTGTGGTCGTCACTGCCGCCATCATAGCGGGCAAAGGGGGAAGAAGGCCAATAAAAGCTTTCAGGAGCATATTCTTTGACTACTTGGGGAAGGGTGACATTGTATTGGTCGTTGAACTGCTTCCAGATGATCTGTTCGTATTCAGGATTCTGTTTTTTATATCGTTTCTGCCAGCCCCAATTGAACCAGGCATCGTTGCATTCGTTATTGCCGCACCAAAGGGCAATACAGGCATGGTTGCGGAGTCGCTTTACATTGTCAATAGCTTCCTGACGGATATTTTCCAAAAGTTCCCCTTCAGCCGGATAAAGACTGCATGCAAACATGAAATCTTGCCAGACAAGGATGCCGTAGCGGTCACAAAGTTCATAGAATACATCTTCTTCATAGATACCGCCTCCCCAGATGCGGAGCATATTCATGTGGACATTAGCTGCATCGAGGATAGTCTTTTCATACTGTTCCCGCGTGACACGTGGCAGGAAGTTATCCTGTGGAATGTAATTAGCGCCTTTGGCAAAGACAGGAACTCCGTTCAGTTCTACATAAAAAGTCTTTCCATCCTTATCCGGTTGGTTAATAATCTTAAGCGAGCGCAGGCCGACTTTCTTAGTTTCAGTATCAGCCGTACGATTGTCGATGGTGAGGTCCGTGCGGAAATCGTACAAATGGGCTTTGCCCAGCCCGTTGCTCCACCACAGTTTCGGGTTCCGGATGGAGAAAGGCAACGACACCTTGTTCATCCCCTTCTTGAGCGAAACGACTTGTCCCGCCAGGACTTTGCCGGAAGAAGCTTCGGTAATGCTGATATTGGCCTTTTCTATCTCTTTGTCCGCAAGGATTTCTATTTCTCCGAGAATGGTTGCATGGTTTTTGTTCACTTCCTGTTGGCGGATGAAGACATCATTGAGTTTCGCATCGTCCCAAGCCTCCACGTACACAGGGCGCCATATACCGGAAGTAACCAAGCGTGGCCCCCAGTCCCAACCGTAATGATAGCCTGCCTTCCGGGCAAATACGCTGACTTTCTTATTGAATACCCCGCCGTTTTCAGACTGGTCGTTGCTTGCTTCATATTGGTAGGGGAGAGCATCCCATTTGGGAATATCTACTTTGATGGGAGAATGGAAATAGATTTTCAATATGTTTTCGCCAGGTTCCAGATTTGGCTTTATGTTTGTTCTCCATTCGCGAAACATATTGTTGGCTTCCAGTATCTTCTTATTGTTCAGATATACGTCTGCATACGTATCCAGTCCTTTGAAGACGAGTTCAATGTTTTGTTTTTCCATCATTTCGGGAGTGAGCCGGAAAGTAGTCTGGTAAATCCAGTCTTCCTTATCAATCCATTGCATGCTGCGTTCGTTGAGGCGGAAGAAAGGGTCTTCAATAATTTTGTTGTCCATCAGGTCGGTATGTACCACACCGGGCACGGTGGCAGGATACCAGTTGTTCAGTCTGGCTTGTTTAAACTTCCAACCCTCGTTCAGCTCCCTCCGCAGGGGGACGGCTATGAGGAGGGCACTGCACAGGAGAGTTGAGGTCAGCATTGACGCTCGTTTCAGGTTTAAATTCGGCTTTTTCATATGTATAAGATGTTTGTCAGCCCAAAGATAATAATAATAGGCGCGGAATCTGCAGATTTCGCGCCTAAATCAGTATACCTTTACTCTATAATTTCCTTAGAGATGTGGAATGATTGTAATATAAATACCCGTAATAATAGCCGAAGTGATAACCCCGGAGATATTTGCCCCCAAGGCATCCCCCAGAATAAACGAGTCAGGATTATCCTTACTAACCAACTTTTGAGCTACCTTTGCCGTAGTAGGCACACAACTGACAGCTGCGATTCCGATTACCGGATTATAATTTCCTTTCTTAATGAAGTACATGATGTATCCTCCCATAATACCACCGATACCCGAAAGCAACAGTGCCACTATACCTAATACTAGCAATTTCAGAATCTTCGGATCGAGCAGCAAGTGCGCATCGCAAAGCACGCCCAGCAATACGCCCAACATAAATGTAGAGCCATAAAGCAGCGGGCCGCTGACGAAATCATAAATATGCTTCATGCCCGATTCGCGTACCGCCACTCCCAGGAAGAGAGAGAAGAACAACGGCGAAGCCACCGGAAACAAGAAGCACAACACCGCACACAGCACAGCCGAGAATGCCAGTTTCACCTTGGCATCGTAGTTCTTGGGAGCTTTCTTCGAAGTCATCTTGATGGCACGCAGGCGTTTTGGAACCAATAACTTCACCAGATACGGGTAGCCGCCATACGTCAGTCCCAGATACAGATAAGCTACCACTGTGATAGGTACAAATAAATGTTTGGCCAGCGCCAGCGATGTAAACAGCACCATAGGCCCGTCTGCACCTCCCACCATGGCCACGGAGGCACTTTCTTGCAATGTCAGTCCAAGGGCGGAAGCTACGGGTATAGTCAGGAAAGTTCCCAGTTCCGCACACAGCGCCAGGAAAAGGCTGACAAAAGGCTTCTGCAACAGAAAGCCCACATCCAGCAGCGTGCCTATCCCCATAAACACAAAGCAAGCTATCAATCCGTTGCTGAACGTCAGTGTATAGACAGGTTGCAAAAAGTCTATCTGCATCGTATTCATCAGGTCGTCCGTATCCGAAAGCATCGGATCGAGAAAGAGGTTGCCTAATGTGCCGTCCGGTATGAAAAGTGTTCCACAATTGATGGCAACCATACCCAGCCCCATCGGAATCATTACCATAGGCTCAAGTACTCCTTTCCAACCCAGATATATGAGTAACAAACCTAAAAGGATTAAAAACACACGGGCTGATGCAAGCAGATAGCCACTTTCCATCATTGTTCCAAAACCTTGGAATAGGGTCGCGAAATCTATATTTTCCATACTATTTTTTATTTGGTCTTACCGGTAGATTTTCCGGACTGTTTCTTGTTCTTATGATATAACATCTCTTCTTGTTGCTTCAGATACATCATGTGCGTATCTTCGGGATAGTAGTAATCCATCAGGTTAGCGTTGGAAACTCCGGCGCTTACTCCATGATAATATCCACGGTAGTCGGTAAGTTCACGGTTGACTCCGCGGCTGAACTCTTCGCGTTTATCGTTGTAGAGTCCATCTTCTTCCATGGGGATATCCCGTATCATGAGTTCTACCTTCTGGCGCAACTTGCGCAGGCGTCGCAGGCGAAGAAGTTCTTTCTGGTGCGAACTGTAAAAATCGAATGAGTCGGCAGCAACGGCAATCATTTTGATGATGAAAGCCACGAAGAAGCCGATCACGAACGTAAGCCCCATCATTTCGAGGGTGGCTATTAATAAATCGAGCATAGGATTTGCATTAATTTAGATGTGAATAAACAATAGGTTGGCCAAAGACATGCCAATGGCATACCTCCGGTAAAGGGGGGAGTAACAAGTAGAGTGATGGTTTAAATCAGAATATGCTTCAACTCGTAGACGTAATATCCGTAAGAATAACGGATAGCGCTGGGAGTGAAAGAGAGGCTGGCATTTTGTTCCACCGGTAAATGGGTGGAGAATATACGTTGCATCTGTCCTACAGACGGATGGATCTTAAGTTTTAGTAATTTCGATGGAGCATTAGCTTGATTATAAAAGTTCTCCTGAAAGAGGATACCGTTGATTTTACGTTCATTGTTTTCATCATTAAAGAACGGGCGGTGAGCAATGGTTGAGTAACAATCTGCTGACATTGAAATGAAACATCCTGTTTGTGTAGGGGTGACGGAAGTATCTGTCGAGGCTTCGGTAATCATCCGAAGTGCCGGCTGTTCCTCTTGCAGAATGACAGACATTCCTAATGAGAGGCATATGAACAGGAATATATAGTGCAGATGTTTCATCATAGCGTCCGCAAACATAACAAATATCTTTGTGTAATGTTGTCTCTCTTTCAAGAAAATTTTGTTAAATAGAGAACCGTTCCTTTGCGCATGTTCTGCAAATGTGTATATTTGGAATAATATATCTAAATATATTGTAAACCACAATAATTCAAATTCCTATGAGCAGTAATATATTTCTGATTATCGCCGTGGTCACAACTGGTATTTTTGTGATACAGTTCATTCTTTCCATTTTCTTCGGAGACATTGATGCGGATACAGACGTGGATGCCGACATCAGCAGCGTGGTGTCTTTTAAGGGACTGACACATTTCGGTATCGGTTTTGGATGGTACATGTATCTGATTGGAAATACTGACATTCAGAGTTATTCCATTGCCATTTTGATTGGTCTGTTTTTCGTTTTCGCTGTGTGGTTTCTTTATAAAAAAGCCTATCAGTTACAGCAGGTGAATAAGACGGAAAAGACGGAAAAATTAGTAGGCCGTGAATGTACCATCTACTTTGGGCAAGGAGATGGCAGATTTACTGTACAGGCAAGTCGCGACGGAGCTATGCGTGAGATAGATGTAGTATCTGAAACGAACAAGACTTATCAGACAGGTGATAAAACTATCATCACGGGCTATAAGGACGGAACTCTATATATTCAATAAAACAAAACTCAAAAACATAGATTTATGACACAAGAAATGATGATTATGGCCGCCATACTCGTGGCGGTTATCTTACTTACCTTCATTGGTATTCTTTCCCGTTACCGGAAATGTAAAAGTGACGAAGTACTGGTAGTATATGGTAAAACGGGCGGTGATAAGAAGTCAGCCAAGTTGTATCATGGTGGTGCTGCATTTGTGTGGCCGATAATCCAGGGGTATGAATTCCTGTCCATGAAACCGATGCAGATAGACTGTAAGCTGACAGGTGCACTGTCTGCCCAGAATATCCGTGTGGATGTACCGACTACGATTACGGTGGCTATCAGTACCGATCATGAGGTTATGCAGAATGCTGCCGAACGTATGCTGGGACTGACGATTGATGATAAGCAGAATCTGATAACGGATGTTGTGTACGGACAGATGCGTCTGGTGATTGCTGATATGACGATTGAAGAACTGAACTCCGACCGCGATAAATTCCTTTCTAAAGTAAAGGATAACATCGATACGGAACTTCGCAAGTTTGGTTTGTATTTGATGAACATTAACATCAGCGATATCCGTGATGCTGCCAATTATATTGTCAACTTAGGTAAGGAAGCTGAAAGTAAGGCACTGAATGAGGCTCAGGCAAACATTGAGGAACAGGAGAAACTGGGTGCCATCAAGATTGCCAATCAAATAAAGGAACGTGAGACGAAAGTTGCCGAAACGCGTAAAGACCAGGATATTGCCATTGCCGAAACTAAGAAATTGCAGGAAATCTCTGTGGCTAATGCTGATAAGGATCGAATCTCGCAGGTAGCTATTGCCAACGCTGAAAAAGAGTCGCAGGTGGCAAAGGCTGAAGCTGAAAAAAATATCAGGATTGAGCAGGCTAATACGGAAAAGGAAAGCCGTATTGCTGAACTGAATTCTGACATGGAGATTAAGCAGGCGGAAGCGGGAAAGAAAGCTGCCATCGGACGAAATGAGGCGCAGAAAGCCGTGGCACAATCTGATGCGGAGCTGGCTGTAACGCGTGCCAATGCCGACAAACAGGCCGGTGAAGCTGAAGCACGTTCGGAAGCTGCCGTACAGGCTGCCCGCGAAATAGCTCAAAAAGAAGTGGAAGAGGCTAAAGCCCGTAAAGTGGAATCTTCTTTGAAGGCTGAAAAGATTGTACCTGCTGAAGTTGCAAAGCAAGAAGCCATTCTTCAGGCTGATGCTGTTGCCGAAAAGATTACCCGTGAGGCTGAAGCTCGTGCAAAAGCAACTCTGGCACAGGCCGAGGCTGAAGCAAGAGCCATCCAGATGAAGTTGGAAGCTGAGGCTGAAGGTAAGAAGAAATCATTGCTTGCTGAAGCTGAAGGTTTCGAGGCTATGGTACGTGCGGCGGAATCTAATCCGGCTATTGCCATCCAGTATAAGATGGTAGATCAATGGAAAGAAATTGCCGGAGAACAGGTGAAAGCATTCGAACACATGAATTTAGGAAACATTACTGTATTCGATGGTGGAAACGGAGGTACAAGCAACTTCCTGAGTTCGCTGGTGAAGACGGTTGCTCCGAGCCTCGGTGTACTGGACAAACTGCCTATTGGTGAAACCGTAAAGGGAATCATCCACCCGGAAGGAAAGGAAGATAAGCAGGAAGCCCAAAAGGATGAACCAAAGAAAGACGATAAGAAGAAATAATCAGATAACCTTATCTGCTAAAAAAGAAGCGAAGAATCCACAATGGGGCGGATTCTTCGCTTTTGCTTTATAGAATAGTTTAGGTCTTTATATTCCCAGTCGTTCTTTCAATAGCCGGTAGCCCGTCAGGCTAACCCGCAACTTGGTTCCGTTTTTCAATAACACCTGGTAGGTTTCTTTTCCGAATAGTTCTACCCGCGATATCTGTGTCACGTTTACAATGGTGGAACGATGGATACGTACAAAGTTGTCACTTGGCAGATGTCCTTCAAAATACTTCATGGTTTGCTCTTTGATGTACTCTCCTGTGGGGGTGATCAAAGTCGTATAATCTCCACACGCCTGGATATATAGAAGTTCATCTACTTTGATGATATGTATTCGTGCTCCGTCCTTTACAGTAATGCGGTCAATGGTTTCCTCTTGTACTTCCGGTTTTTTTTCTTTTGTGGCTTGCGGTACAATGAATTCATCTTCTTGTGCTTCCGGAGTTTTCACTACTATCAGGTGATACCATAATATAATGGCTATCCATGTCGGTATGCCGAACAGAAGCCTGAAAGGTATGGTAGAGGCAAAAGAAATATAAGGTGTTCCTGCAATTCTTACCATAATGTCGCAGACCATGAAGCTGCCCGCAATCCAGAGCAATATTCCTGATACAACCGTAATGACATTTGTCTGGAGAATGGATACTTGGCCTACTACAAACCAAGCCAGGTATGCCAGTGCCGCAAGCCATCCGATTGTTGTGACTCCGTCGATGATGGCAGGTAGCCAGTCGGCTCCGGTATATCCCCACAACAGAGTTGCCTGGATGATTGCCAGAACCAATGCCAGCACAAGCATCGGAAACCAACGATAAGGATAATCTATAATTGGATGTGCTCTCATAGGATTAGTCTTTAATCTCTAATCCACCGAAGGAAATATTTCCACGGATTATGAGTGTACTTTCTTTATTAATATTCGCTCCCTGCCAACGCTTATCCTCGCATCCGCCGGCAAAAGCATTGCATTGCAGTAGAATATTCCAGTCTGAAGGAATGTACAATTCTATTCCACTACAAGTACAGTCGATATCAATATATGTTTCTCCCGGTGCAAGATGCGTGTGGCGCAGATCGATGACAGTCCCTCCGAATGAAGCCCGGATACTGGCTCCTTTAAACAATTCATCCAATACGACATGGCGTACAGAACCAAAAGCATTGTCGGAACGCAGATAACCGTTTTCCGATTCGCATTGTTGCTCATTGTTTTCCATATTCATGTGCATATGTCCACCTCTTCTTTTAGCCCAGTCCTGATAACGGCCACTCATATGGCTTTTCATCCAGCGTTCCCTACGGCGGGATTTTACAAAGAACAGGATACCTGCCACAATCAGTGCAACAGGCCAGACAAAGGTCTGTGAGTTCTCCGGTAACCACGATAATCCTCCAACTAAGAAATAGACGCCTATCAGGGTGAGGATAGAACCACTCAGATAATGGCGGCGCGTCATCGTGTAGAGACCTAATACAATGAGAAGACTATGCCAGGATACCACTATGCTAAATAAGTCATACGTAATCCAACCTACGTTACGGGCAAACAGTAATATTCCGGAGATGATGAAGAGCGAAGCTATCAGTGCTTTGCCCGATAAGCCTGCATGAGACGGGAAGTTTTGTTTCTTTTCCATTATTTCTATTGTTATTGATTCATATTCCATTGTTATGGGTTGATGGCTCAAAGGTAAGCGAATTATTCATCCCTGTATAGCCCTTCCGGGTGATTTCCGGTAGAAAAGCCGATGAGTTCCGGGTATGAATCGGTGAATTCGGAGGGCTTTCGTACGATATCGACACAGATTAGTCCTATTTTTATATAGGTTGTACATAGATTCCGCTATTTTTGTTTCTATAAAAAAAGGAACCTTATAACTGAAGTATACGATGATGAAAAAGACTCCCTTATCAATAATAGTGTTGCGGATGCTGTTACTGCTCTCATTTTTGATTCCCGGATTGTTGTTCGCACAGGATATCCATTTTCAAACATTCGGAGTAGAAAATGGCATCTCGCAACCAACAGTTACATCTATTTATCAGGATGAATTCGGGATAATCTGGATAGGTACTAAAGATGGTTTGAACCGTTATAACGGTACCGATTTTTATATATTCCGCCCGATTGAGAATGATAAGCATAGTCTTTATAATAATAATATAGGTACGATTTGTGGTGATAAGGATGGGCATATTTATATTCGTTGCAAGTATGCCGTAGTTGAATATGATATTAAGAAGAATATTTTTCATACGATTCGCGATAATAACATTCAGGCCATTAGTTACGGTAACTCTCGGCTGTGGGCTTGTACCAGAGACTCTTTATTCACCTATAACCGTGCGGAAGATAGGTTGGAATATTATTATCACCTGGAGGATGTACGCATGTCCTGTGTGACCGAAGACCATGAAGGAAACCTATATGTAGGAACCATGAATAATGGCTTGTACATGCTGGACAGTAATAAGAAATGGCTTAATTATCTCCCAACAAAGGATATAACCTGTATTTATGAAGACTCCAAAAAGAATATTTGGGTAGGTACCAAAGATGACGGGCTTTTCCGACTGGACAGGAACGGTGGAAAAACAAACTATGTGCATGCACCTTATAAGAATGGACTTTCCAGCAATTACGTCCGTTGTGTGGTTGAAGATAACTTAGGTAACTATTGGGTGGGGACTTTTAAAGGTTTGGATAGATTGGATGTCACTACCAATACTTTCACCAATTACAGTGAAGATAATAAACCCTATAGCTTGAGTAATTCTTCCATCATCTGTATGATGAAGGATCAGCAAGGAACTTTCTGGATTGGCACTTATTATGGCGGGGTTAATCTGTTTAATCCGGACTATGAGATTTATACCTATTATTATTCCGATGAATCTCAGCAAGGAAAGCTGACCTCTCCTTTTGCCGGACGAATGAGAGAAGATTCCAAAGGTGGTATCTGGATTGCAACAGAAGGTGGTGGAGTGAACTATCTCGATCGAAAAACAAGAAGCTTCGCAGAGTTTAAGTATGATATAAATAAGAACTCTCTTGCATCCAATACGGTACAATCCTTGCATTTAGATGAAGATAACCAGACTCTGTGGATTGGTACACTACGGGGAGGACTGGATAAGCTGGACTTGAAAACGCATAGATTTACCAACTACAGGCATATTCCCGGGAAAGAGAATTCATTGATTAACGATATAGTTCGCAAAATTATTCCGTATAAAGGGAATCTTTTACTGGCAACCCATAACGGAATAGGATCATTCGATCCTCAAACAGGAGAGTGCACAAAGCTACTGAAAGATAGTAGACTCAATAACAGACAGATCATTGATATGCTTCTTGACAGGAACAATAATT
Organism: Bacteroides intestinalis; assembly: GCF_003464595.1. GTDB lineage: Bacteria > Bacteroidota > Bacteroidia > Bacteroidales > Bacteroidaceae > Bacteroides > Bacteroides intestinalis_A. The sequence goes on along the minus strand of NZ_QRZF01000005.1, from coordinate 110,196 downwards.
TATGGTTCTCCTATTCATTGGGACTGGTTAAATATAATCTTGAAACCCGGAAACAAGATGAGTATTTCGTTCCTAATAGTTCGAAGCGGGTTATAGGCAGTAATCTGATAAATGTACTTTTTGAAGATAAGAAAGGTAATATCTGGGCAGGTTCTTCGGGAGATGGTATATTCCTATATGAGCCGGATATCAATTCATTCAAACCGTTTAACTCACACAATTCGGACCTGATCAATGATTATATCCTCGATATAAAAGAGTCTTTGTCCGGTTATCTCCTGATAGCCAGTAATCAGGGCTTTTCACGTTTTGATATGGAGAACCAGCGCTTTTATAACTATAATAAACAGAATGGTTTTCCGATGACGGCATTGAACCCTTACGGATTGTTTGTGGCCAGCGATAATGAGATCTTTCTTTCCGGTCCCAAGATGATGATCTCTTTCTTTGAAAAAGAATTGAATTCTTATGTAAAGCCCTATCAGCTTAACTTCACCTCATTGGAAGTGAATAACCAGGTTATATTGCCGAATGATGACTCCAATATTCTCTCTGAGTCTATTTTGTATCAGCCACAAATTACGCTGAATCATAACCATTCCATCATCACTATAAATTTCTCGTTATCCAATTATGTATCGGTACTGAGAAACCGGATTTACTATAAATTGGAGGGATTTGATAAAGACTGGATGAGTGCAGGTTATCGTAAAGGCATTACTTACACCAACCTGAATCCGGGTAAGTATAAGCTAAAGATAAAGAGCTCTGAGGAATATTCCGGTAAGGAAAGTATCTTTAAGGAAATTGATATTGTGGTGAAGCCACCTTTCTACAAATCGGTCTGGGCATATTGTATTTACGTTATTATTTTGATTGTATCTGTCTATATAGTGGTTAGTTTCTATTCTTCCAAATTAAAGTTGCGGGCTTCACTTGAATACGAGAAGAAAGAGAAGAAACAGATAGAAGAACTGAACCAGTCCAAACTTCGTTTCTTTACCAATATTTCACATGAATTCCGTACTCCGCTCACATTGATTGTGAGCCAGTTGGAGATGCTGATGGAAAGGAATGATATTCAGCCGTTAGTGTACAATAAACTGGTGAATATCCATCGAAATACATTACGTATGAAGCGCCTGATAACCGAGCTTCTTGATTTCAGGAAACAAGAACAGGGTTTCGAGAAGTTCAAATACAGCAAGCAGGATATTTATGCGTTCCTGGATGAAATCTATCTGTCTTTCAAGGAGTATGCACGGGGTAAACAGATTAATCTTGAATTTCTTAATAAGGATAGGAATCTGGAAGTCTGGTTTGATGTGGTACAGCTTGAAAAGGTGATTTATAACTTGCTGTCCAATGCTTTCAAATATACATCTCTGGGTGGTACAGTCTCTTTATCAGTACAGGAATATGAAAATAGTGTGGTTATTCTTATTTCAGATACGGGTATCGGTATTGCCGAAAAGAGCTTGGATAAGATATTCGATCGTTTTTATCAGGTCGACAGCACAGACAACCAGAAAGGTACGGGCATAGGATTGGCACTTGCTAAAAGTATAATTGAAGCCCATAAAGGCAAAATCAGTGTGCGGAGCATGGAGGGAAAGGGAACCACTTTTGTGGTTGAATTGCCTTTGGGAGATAGTCACATTGCCGATTCACAGAAAGTGGCAACTCCCGATATCGATTCATCATGCATTTCAGAATTGACCATGTATGGTGACAAGGCACTGACTGATGTGGTGGATGATGAGAATCCTGCTAATGAATCGGAAGATACAAAGAGTAAAATCCTGATTGTTGAAGATAATGAAGAACTCAGAGGCTTACTGGTCCGTCTGTTCTCCAAAGTATATTCCGTTTGCGAAGCGCAGGATGGTGAAGAAGGACTGGAAAAAACAAAAGAAATACAGCCCGATATTGTACTGAGCGATATCATGATGCCCAAGATGTCCGGTATAGAAATGTGCAGGAAGATAAAGAGTAATTTTGAAACATCCCATATCCCTGTGATATTACTGACGGCCCAGACAGCCGAAGAATATACAATGCAAGGGTTAAAAATGGGCGCAGATGACTATGTGACTAAACCTTTTAATGTGAAACATTTGTTTATGCGTTGTAACAATCTGGTAAACAGCAGAAAGCTGTTACAGAAAAAATATGCAAAACAAATGGATAACAATGTGGATATACTGGCAACGAATAGCGCAGACCATCAGTTCATGGAACAATGTGTAGCGTGTATTGAACAGAATCTGGATAATCCGGATTTTGACGTGAATATGTTTGCCCAGGCCATGAATACCGGCCGTACCAAACTCTTCCTGAAGATTAAGGGTATCACAGGGCAGACACCCAATGACTTCATTCTGAATATCAGATTGAAGAAGGCGCAGATGCTACTGAAACAGATGGATACGAAGACTGTTTCGGAGATAGCATATGAAGTTGGCTTCAACTCCCCAAGCTATTTCATAAAACGTTTCAGGGAGTTGTTCGGGGTGACTCCCGCCCAATATCAGAAAGGAGAAGAATAAGTTTACTATTATAATTGATACTATGAAAACAAGATTATTGTGTGCTTTATGTGCATTATTTCCGTTGTCTCTGTTGGCGGCAAAGGTTCATAAGATAACTCCTGTCACTACCGATAAGGATATCAGGATTGAAGTAATGTTGTCTGCTGAGGCGAACGAAAGTTTGTCCCTTGATGCTGTAATTACGCATGCCCGGAGTAAGGCGATATTATGCAGCCATTCCGGAGAATTTTATTTTAAGAATAAAGTGGATACAACGGTGGTCTGGAAAATAGACCAATTGACTCCTGAATTATGGAGTCCTGTTAATCCTGCACTTTATGACTTGGAAGTAAAGGCGGGTACTGAAACTTTTCATAAGCGGATTGGGTTCAGAAAGTTCGAGATGCGGGATGGTGTATTTTATTTGAATGATAAACCTATCTATCTGCGGGGTAATGCCATTAATCCGCCTGAGCGGGGAATACCCGAACAGCTGGAAAGAAGCAAAGACTTTGCACGTGATTATGTTCGCTTTATGAAGAGCCTGAACATAAATATCATCCGTATTCCCGATGACCAGAATTGGATGGATGTGTGCGATGAAGAAGGTATGATGATATTTGCCGGTCGGTATGGTCGTCCCAAACATGCAACCAAGACTGCACCACCGACAGACTTTGACCTGTCACTCAGAACCTATAAGGAAATTGATCTGGGACCGTTCACTCCCCATCCTTCCGTAGTCATCTATATTTTATCCAATGAAATGCCTTATGAAGGTAAAACGGGCGATCTGTATCGGAAGTTCTTGACAAAGATGTGTAGTGAACTCAAGAAATGGGATGATACCAGATTGTATATAGGCAATACCGGTTATGGGCTGGGACATTCGGGCGATATCTATGATGTACATAGGTATTGGGGATGGTATTATAATACTTTCCTTACTTATCTCAATATGCGTGATAAGGCGATGTGGCAAAATTCGGGAAGAGTACAACCGATTACTTTTACCGAATGTGTAGGAAACTATACAGGAATAGACGGGCGTTTCAACCTCTGCTCCAGAACCAAACAACCGGGTTCGCAGAAGTGTTGGACAGGACATCTGCCCGATGATGAACAAGCCGGAGCAGCTATGACCTATCAGGCTTTTGTACTGAAGAATGCAACGGAATTATTCCGTCGGTTGAGAAGGCAAAACAGCTGCCTGGCAGGTACCATGCCTTTTACAATTATATTTCATAACTGGGATGGAGTAAAATCCTTTGCCGAGATGAAACCGAAACCTGTAGCCTGGCAATATCAGATCAGCTATCAGCCTGTATTGCTGAGTTGGGAGAATTGGCAGTCGCAGATTTATGCAGGGAGTAAGCTTGCGGTGGTAGCCCATGTTGTCAATGACGATGATTATGGCAATGATTTGGATGAAGTTCATTTGCAGTGGTGGATTGAAAAGGAAGGTGAGAAAGTATTGGCGGGAGAGGTCGATCTTCCATCTGTTCCTTATTATGGCACTTGTAAAAGGCCTTTGTCAATAGATATTCCTCAGAATCTGGCTTCGGGAGACTATATGCTGAAAGGTGAGATTTGGTCGAAAGGCAGTAAGGTGTCCTATAATGAGAGTGAACTGTTCATAGCCGGAAAAGACTGGCGGGGTACAGAGGTGATGAAGAAAACCATTTATGTGTACGATTCTTCGGCAGGAGAGCAAACCTTGAGCTGTTTGCAAAAACTCGGTTACCCTGTAAAAGCGGTACGTATGGTTAAGGAATTACCCCGGAATTCTACCTTAATTCTGGCTAAGAATTCATGGGATGATTCACTGAATAATCAGTCAGAGCAGTTGAAAGAATATGTAAGTAAGGGTGGGCGCATTATTTGCCTGCAACAGGATGCTGCAACATTCAATCAATCGTGGCTGCCAACTTCCGTGGAGTTTCTGAAAGACAGCAATAATGATCCGGTTTATCTTTCACCGTCTCTGGCGTATGCGGATGGTATGAATATCAATCTTGAACGTCCGTATCATCCGGTTTTTAACGGATTAACCCCTAAGCAGTTCCGCCTTTGGTCCGACTATACCTCCTATGATGAATCGAAGAAAGGCTTTCCTGCCATTTATCCGGTGGACAAAGGATATGATCTTCGTGAATCCGGGATGGAGAATGTAGCCGTCCTTGCCAACTATAGCCGTGCTTTGGCTGCGACAGCCTTGTCGGAGATGTTTATGGGTAAAGGCTCCATACTGTTGTCTGGTTTCGATTTGATTAATCATTGTGGAGTAGACCCCGTAGCTGATAAACTCCTTTTCAATATGCTTCGTTATATGTCTGTCGACAAGCAGCATGAACCGTATGTGGAAGTGACTGACTCAATTATCTGGGGAGACTATGCTTCCGAACGGGGAATCGTGAACGCACCTTGTAATGGGCTGATGGTAAACACTGTTCCTATCATTCCAAAAGGACAGGAGCATGACCCCAGATATGAAGTGAAGATTGATGAATATGGTTACCAGTATGCCGGTGCTTATGGTGGGTGGAATTCAAAACCGGGTGTGCAATATGTACCTTATGGAAGAAGGCCTATGGCTCCATTCACTTTTTCAAAAGGAGGAAGCCCGTTGATCAGTAAATCATCTACCAGTGGCGAAGGATATTTCTATATGACATTGTCCGGGAAGAAGAAAACCATGATTACCATATTGGAGAATCCTGTGGACGAGCCTCTTAACATCAGTATCACCATCAATGACAAAACAACAGGGAACTATGTGCTTCAACCCAAGCAACAATTAAGTGTCGAAACAGATATCTCGCATATAAAGAATAGAATGAAAGTTTCCCTGAAAGGAGACCGTCGGGTGATATTGCTGAAAACAATATTAAGTACAGGGCGTCCGGATCATACGGAATAAGATTTCTGATAGTTGCCAATCCGATGGCAAAATGCCAGTATTAAACACGACTGTACAAAGTTGCTTCATAAAAGAACGATTGTTATATGTCTTCACTCGGTAAACGGACATCTTTGCAGAGTCATTTTAAAACCGAATTGAACTATGAAACGCATTTTATTTTCTTTATTTTTATTTCTGACCAGCATCGTTGTTTTTGCTGACGGCGGGTTTACGGTTGCCGATGTTTTTACGGATCATATGGTATTGCAACGTAATGCAAACGTGAAGATCTGGGGAAAAGCGGCAGACGGTTCGCAGGTTGAAGTGTTGTTTGAAGGACACAGTCGGAAGAGTAAGGCTGTTGATGGAAAATGGATGGTCACATTAAGGACCGGAGAAGCCGGAGGACCTTATAAATTAGAAGTCATAAATGGTAATAATAAGGTTAGTTTTAGAGATGTTTTCGTAGGTGACGTATGGCTGGCGGGTGGTCAGTCAAATATGGAGTTTGCTTTGCGCAGGGTGAAGGACGCGAAGACGGAAATCGATTTGGCTGATTATCCTCAGATACGTTATTATAAAGTACCGAGAAAATACTATCCGGAACACGAAGTGCCTGAAACATCCTGGAAGATTTGTACTCCTGAGACAGCACCGGAGTTTGCAGCTGTTGCTTACTACTTTGCGAAGAATCTGCATAAAGATTTGAATATTCCTATCGGTATCATTCAATTACCCGTAGGAGGAACGACGGTTGAGGCGTGGACGAGCCGGAAGTTACTGTTGTCCGATAAAGACTTCCGCCCTGTCATAGAGCGTTATGATAGTATTGCTGATGCTTATCAGCCTGGAGAGTACGAGAAAATATATGACCGTTATATTAAGTCTCTGGCAGAGTATAACAAATTATCAGCAGAAAAGAAACAATACATAGGTAAACCTACGGAACCTATGGGAAAATGGAATTTTCGTCGTCCGGTCGGTTTATCCGAAACGATGTTGAACGTTGTTAGTCCATATACTCTGAAAGGATTTATTTTCTATCAGGGAGAGTCGAATACAGCACGTGGAGCACAATATCGTAAACTGTTCCCCGCTATGATAAAGGAGTGGAGGGCGTCGTGGGGGCAGGGAGATATTCCTTTCCTGTTTGTACAGTTACCCCGATTTGAAACAAAGACCCGTTACTGGAATGAGTTGCGTGAAGCGCAATACCTCACCTCACTGCATGTGAAGAATACAGGTATGGCCGTTGCTTTTGACCAGGGAAATACCAAAGATATTCATCCGATAGTGAAAGATACAGTTGGCTGGCGCCTTGCACAGTTGGCTTTGGGTAAAGTTTATGGTAAGAAGATCGTCTATCAGGGGCCTGAATTTAGAAAGAAGACGAAAACCGGAGACGGCAGTTTACTTCTGGAATTTGCGAATGCGGGTACAGGGATTATTGCCAAAGACGGTTCTTCCTCGCTTTCCGGATTTATGGTTGCAGGTAAAGACGGTCAGTTTTATCCGGCTGAAGCAGTGATTGTTGATAACAATCGGGTACGTGTAAAGAGCAATCAGGTAAATAATCCTGTAGATGTCCGTTATCTCTGGGTGAATAGTGGATATATGAATTTCTTTAATAAAGAAGGTTTTCCCGCCCTTCCCTTCCGCACGGATAAATACAGGTTGGAAACGGAAGGCGTATGTGTCAATCCTGAACCGATGATACCCCAGCTTGATCTGTTCCTTTTCATTGGCCAGTCCAACATGGCAGGACGGGGATATATTACTGATAACTATAAAAGCAGTATAAAGGATGTATACTTGCTGACTCCGAACGGTGATATGGAACCTGCAAGGAATCCTTTAAATAAGTACTCTACTATCCGCAAGCAAATAGATCTGCAAGGGGTAGGCCCGGCCTATTCTTTTGCAAAGGCCATTGCAGATAAAACGGGGCGCAAACTTGGATTAGTGGTTAATGCACGCGGGGGGAGTTCCATAAACTCATGGTTGAAAGGAGCTAAGGATGATTATTATGGAGAAGCTTTGTCACGTATACGCCAGGCCATGAAGTACGGAACGTTGAAAGCGATTATCTGGCATCAGGGCGAAGCCGATAGCCGGAATCTGGAAGCGTATATGGCGAAGTTACAAAAGTTGGTTGCCGATTTGCGGGAAGATCTGGGAGATACAAAGCTCCCCGTCATTGTGGGAGAGATTGCCGAATGGCGGATGAATGGAACTTCGGATGCATTTAATAAGATGTTGCGTACGGTTCCCCGGCATATTCCCTATTCCTATTGTGTGTCATCCCGGGAATTGGTGCCCCTGATCAATGAAAATGACCCTCATTTTAGTGCTGACAGTCAGATAATCCTTGGTAGGAGATATGCTGAAGCGGCTTATAAAGCCTGTTACTCTAAAGAATAGAAATACCCATTAAAAGATAATTTATGAGCTTGAAGAAACAACTATTTTTAGTCTGTGGTGCTATTGTCATGCCCTTTTTGGGGCTACATGCAGATAATGTCAATGTAGCATTACACAAACCGGTCACTGCCTCATCGCAGCAGGAAGAGTTTCCGGCATCCAATGTGACGGATGGAATCGTTTCGCGTAAATCTACCTGGATGAGTGGTAAAAGTGCGCGTCCACCCCATACACTGGATATTAATCTCGAGAGATATTATAATATAAACCGGGTTGTTATCTATACAGGAATTCCGGATGCCGAACAAACAGAGCAGGAGAAAGGAAAAGCACCGGGATTCTGGTCGGTGAAGAATTTTAAGATTCAATACTGGGATGATGCCAACTGGACGGACCTGCCGGATACGGAATGCACGGAGAACAGGTTGGATAAGCTTGAGTTCACCTTTCATCCGGAGCTGCTCACTTTTCAGATTCGTCTGGTATCTACCGATGGTGAACCGATCCGTATTAATGAGTTTGAAGTATACGGTAAGGAGAAGGCGGGTATGCCGATTCCTGTTACTACAGGTGAAGCTCCAAGAGTTTCCCAGGAACCTTTGGAAAAGGAAATGCAGGTGACGGTGGCTAAAGAAATCATTGGTAAGTCCATGAAATACGTGGCTTACAATCAAGGATATTATTTACCCGGAAGTAATGTTTCCGGTTGGCTTGAATACTCTAATGTGAACAGTTTGCGCGTATGGACTTCTCTGAACGATTATATTCCTCAGTCCGTTGTGTTCAATGATAAAGAACTTTCCACATTGGAGGCTTTTGAGTCCTGCAAGAATGAGTTGCGAAACAATCCGGAGCATAACCGTTTCATTCAATGGGAACCTATCCTGGCGAAGTGTGGGGAAGCACATTTCTCTACCAATTCCATGGTATTCGAATACACGTTGAAAGAATTGAAACGTCTGAATATCGATGCTATTCTTCAGATAAATTCCACCGATTTTGATGGAACGTGGAGTAATAAATGGAAGCAGTGGCAGCGTTTCTATGCATTGGCTTTTTATGCGGCTAAGACGGGGGATGTAACCATGTATGCCATGCACAACGAACCGAATCATCGCCATGCCGGACCAATGAAGATCACCCAGTATGTAGATGCCATGAAAATAGTTTCGGATGCTGTTTATTGTGCCGTGCAGGATGTGAACAGGCTGTATGGGAAGAATCTGAAATCACGTTTTGTGAGTCCGGTTACAGCGGGTTCCAATACAAACTGGTGGGCCGAAGTCGTGAAGAATCTGCGTATAGACTATCGCGGCTTGCCTTCGGACAGGGATTTGATGGATATATTCTCTACCCATTCTTATAATCTTCCGGCAGCAGGTTATGCGTCCAAGGTTTCTGATATAAGAAAGATTATAGTGGAAAATCATCCTTTGAAACAACCGCTTCCGATCGTTTATACAGAAACAGGGCGTTGGATGAATGCATATCTGATCGATAAGGAAGAGACGATGGATTCTCCTTCCTTGTTCACAGAGTGGGCCGGTGAATATACAAACAATACGTTCAATCAAGGGTACGGAATGTGGGCTTTTAAGTTTGCCAATACTACCAGCGGAACATATCCACGTGGAATTAAGTCAGGACATCACTTTATCTGGCAAGGCAAACGGATTGTGGAGGATGCCTATACCAATGTGGCATTGGGTAAGAAAGCAATGGACCTGACTTCATCTCGCCCGGTAGCGGTGAAGGTAATAACCGATGGTAATAAGACAGATGCTTCCATGTGGGTGTCTCCGGATACGGATGCAGAGAAATACCTGGAAATTAATCTGGGAAAAAGCACTTCATTGGGTGGGGCTGTTGTCTATACGGGTTCGGCATATGGAGTTTATACGGCTCCCGACCGCGTGAAAAATTTCCGTTTGCAGTATTGGGACGGTACCGGATGGGCGGATATAAAAGAAACCGTTGAGAAAGATGCACGTTATGCGCAATCCTTTTTTCTGTTCGATGCTCCTGTAACTACTTCCAAAGTCCGCTTTGTTGCAACGGATAAGGGGAGTATCAAAGTGAGGGAAATCAAACTGTTTGATGCGGAGTCCGTCAAAGAGATTCCTTCCTCTTTTGATATAAGTGGCATTCAGCGTACGGGTGAAGTTGTTCGCCTGTTTGCTAAAGGATTTAAGGATGAACGTCCGTTGCTAAATACAGTGAAGTCGGTTGCTGATAATGATGTGGATGCGATAACTTCCTTTAATCCGGAAGAAATGAGATATTATGTATGGCTGGTACAACGGAAACTCTCTTCAAACTCTCTCACACTGGACCTGAAGTCGCTGAACCTTCCGGCAGGAACCAAGGTGATTGCCGAGGAAGTAAGTGCAAATGCTTATGGTGAAGTAGTCTGGATAAAAGAAACCTCAGAAGAAGGACAGCTTTCGTTTGAACTTCCTGCCCAGAGTGTAATGCTCCTTACCATTCCTATCTGTTCCAATGCTGCAAGTACACTGGTGGCAACGGCGGATGCAACCGTTAAGGCCGGGGCAAATAGTGAGAAAAACTTTGGTAAAGCCAAAGTGATAAATATAGAAATGAATGCTTCCCGAGCCAATGGCAATCAGGTTAGCTATCTCAAGTTCGACTTGTCGGGTATGAATAAAGAGAAAATGAATGCCGCTATACTCCGGCTGTATGGCAGTTCGTCAACCAAATCTCCCTATCGCTTCCATGTCTACGCGCTGGATAATAGTAATTGGGACGAAAGTACCCTGAACTGGAAGAATGCCCCCAATCTGGAAAAAGACCAGGTGCGCGTAACCGATGTAGGTAATACGGCACATGTAGCCGGTGAGATAGTTGTGACTGAAACAGCATCCTGGCATCAACTTGATGTCACTTCATTGATACGGAAATGCCGGCAGCCGGAAATTACATTTGTGTTGATCAGGGAAGTCCGCCAATTGGGAGATGATTCTGATAATAATAAGAATAGTTCCTTCGGAACCAGAGAATCTGTGAATAAACCGGCTCTGATAGTGTGGTAAGCGGAAAAGATTTATTTCGTTCGTACGATTGTGCTTTCTTTCCGTATGATTTTTAGATTCCGATTCTGTGTTTTTTGTGAATTTTGTCTTGTTCCTTTATTAGTAATATATAAATCTAATGTATTAAATGAAAAACTGTTGTTTTAAACTAATCTTATCGGTTGTATTTCTATTGATTATGGCCGATGTACATGCGCAGAACGTGCGGGTAACAGGTGTTGTGTCTGATACGCAAGGTCCGTTGATTGGCGTAAATGTTCGCGTGAAAGATTCTGCAACTGGTGTGATTACCGATATAAACGGTAAATATTCTCTTGAGGTACCTTCGAATTCTACACTCGTGTTTTCGTATATCGGCTATCTGAACCAGGAGCATAAGGTAGGTAATAAAGGTGTTATTAATGTAGTTATGGTAGAGGATACCAAGCAACTGGAAGAAGTTGTAGTCGTGGGCTATGGCTATCAGCGGAAAAGTGATGTCGCTACTTCTGTTGCTTCGGTTAAGACGGATGAACTGAAAAGTTACCCGGCAGGAAACGTAGCTGATATGCTTCGTGGACGCGTGGCCGGTGTTAATGTAACAAGTTCGTCGGGAAGACCGGGTTCCAATCCTAATATTACGGTTCGTGGTAACCGTTCTATCAGTGCATCCAATACTCCTTTGTATGTTATCGATGGTTCTATCTCAGACAGTGAAGAGTTCAGTACGCTGAGTGCGGAGAACATCGAGTCCATCGAGATTCTGAAAGATGCCGCTTCGCAGGCTATCTATGGTGCCCGTGCCAGCGATGGTGTTATCCTGGTGACAACGAAACGTGGTAGCCAAGGTAAGATGGAGGTAAGTTACAACGGATATGTAGGTATACAGTCTTTATGGCGCAACTTCGATTTCTACTCACCCGAAGAATATGTAATGTTGCGGCGTGAAGCAAAAGCCAATGATAAAGGTGTGATTGATGCACGCGAAATATCCATTGCCGAAGCTTTGGGAGACGATGTCATGCAGCAAGTGTGGGCAAGCGGACAATTTATAGATTGGGAGAAAGAGATGTTGAAGAATGCACTTTATCACAATCATGATGTAACGTTGCGCGGTGGAAATGATAAGATACGGATGGCTGCCGGTGTCAATTACTTCGATCAGGACGGAATGGTAGCCACCGGTTCCGGCTATCAGAAGGCGGCTTTTCGCCTGAATGTGGATTATAACATTAATAAGTGGATCAGCCTTGGTGTAAACTCGTCTTATGCTCTTACCAAATCCGATCGTGAAGACGGTAGTTTCAGTGAGTTTATTACCCGTACTCCGATTGCACAGATTTATAATGAAGATGGTAGCTATTCACGCTATATTAATTCTAATAATGATGTCAACCCGTTCTATAGAGCGGAAAACTATAAGCGTGAGATTTCCACCAATAGTTACCGTTTGAATGTTTTCCTGGAACTGAAACCTTTCAAAGGGTTCAATTACCGCCTGAATACATCGCTCTATAACAGAGAACAGGAAGATGGCGAAGCAAAAGGAGTGAATTATCCGGGTGGTGGAGCTACGGCTAAACTGACCGACAGGGAAGACAGAAGTTATCTGATTGAGAACATCTTTACATACAATGTCCCTATTAAAGACCAGAAGCACAAACTGACGATTACCGCAGTACAGTCCGTAGACCATAAGCAGACAAAGCAGTTGGGCTATGCTACCGACCAATTACCGGTGGATATGGATTGGAACTTCATCGCAAACGGCCAGTTTACAGGTTCTCCCATACGTTCCTTTACCGAGAATAACCTGGTTTCTTTCATGGGACGTGCTTCTTATATCCTGATGGATAGATATATTATGAATGTTGCAGTAAGAAGAGACGGCTCCAGTCGTTTCGGAAAGAATAACAAATGGGGTACATTCCCGTCTGTAGCCCTTGCATGGCGTGTGAATCAGGAGAAGTTCCTCCAGAATGCAACCTGGATCGATAATCTGAAACTGCGCTTGAGTTATGGTATCGTAGGTAATCAGAACGGTATTGGTAATTATACGACTCTTGGTCTGACTGACCAACTCAGATATGAGTTTGGCGATAATTCATATATGGGTTATCTTCCCGGAGCAGAACTTACCAATCCTAACCTGAAGTGGGAGCAATCCAGAACCGTCAACATGGGCTTGGACTTTGGTTTGTTCCGAAACAGACTGTCGGGTACCATCGAGTATTATAAAACCCGGACTACCGATTTGCTTGTTTATCGCGGATTGAATTCAGCCTTAGGTTACGAAAAGATGCTCGATAATCTGGGAGAAACGAAGTCGAGTGGTATTGATATCAGTGTTAGCGGTGACGTTATCCGTACAAAGGATTTCACATGGAGTCTGGGAGCTAACTTCAGCCAGTACTCCAATGAGATCGTGAAGATTGACGATCAGGTGGATGAGAACGGAAAACCGTTGAGCCAGCCCGGAAACAACTGGTTTGTAGGTAAACCTATCAATGTATATTACAATTATGAACCGGACGGTATTTATCAATACACAGATTTTGATATTACCCGTGATGCCTATGGTAAACTGACATATACCTTGAAACCGACCATTGATACGGATGGAGACGGTATACCCGACAAAGTCCTGGAACGTCAGGATGCAGTGGCACCGGGTTCCGTGAAAGTGAAAGACCTGAATGGCGACGGAAAGATTACGGCAGATGACCGTACCCCCATCTCCAAAGACCCGGACTTTACCCTGTCATTGAATACAAGTCTTAAATGGAAAGGCTTCGACTTCTTTATGGATTGGTATGGAGTATCCGGACGCAAGATTCAGAACGCCTATCTCTCAGAATCAAACAGTGGTGGTTCATTGCAGGGAAAATTGAACGGTGTGAAGGTGAATTACTGGACTCCGTTTAATCCTTCAAACGACTTCCCGCGTCCTACCCATAATTCGAATGTGACGTATCAGAGTGCCTTGGCTATACAAGATGCCTCTTACATCCGTTTGCGTACTTTGCAACTGGGATATACATTCCCCACCGCCTGGATTAAGAAAATCCAGCTTCAGAAGTTAAGAGTATATGCAACCGCTACGAATCTTCTTACGTTCACAGACTTCCTGTCGTATAGCCCGGAGTTGACTCCCGGTGCATATCCTGAGTCAAGACAGTTTGTGTTTGGAGTAAATTTGTCATTCTAATTATTAAAGACCGAAAAAATGAAGAAAAGATTATATATAGCAGCTTTAGCAATTGCAGCAATTGCGACGTTGCCTTCCTGTGAAGACTTTCTTAATCCTGAATCGAAGACGGACATCACTTACAACTATCTGATAGGTACTCCCGATGGTCTGAGCCGCGCCGTGATAGGATTATACAATATGGAGAGACAGATAGCCAATGGAGATGGAGGTAACCTGTACGTCGTAAATATGTGCGACTATAACACGGACATCATGGTGTTCCGTGCAGGAACAAGTGCAGCTATTGCCCGTCTCAATACGCTATTGCCTAACAATGCGGATGTCGAATCATTCTGGACACACCATTATTCCATTATAGGCAAAGCCAATGAAATCATTGTAAGTGCCGAGAACCTGGGGCTTGATGACGAAGTTGTCCATAAGGCATGGGCTGAGGCTAAGTTCTTCCGCGGACATGCATACTTTGAACTATGGAAACGTTTTGAACGTCTCTATCTGAATACACTTCCTACTACGGTAGATAATCTGGTGCGTGACTATAAACCGGCATCTACGGAAGAAGTATTCACTCTGATCAAAGGTGACCTGGAAGATGCAATAGCCACCCTTGCCTGGGATATCCCGAATAAGGACTATGGCCGTATCACTAAGGCAGCTGCCAAACATGTGAGAGCGCAGGTAGCCATGTGGGAAAAGGACTATGATAAAGCAATAAAAGAGTGTGAGGATATCTTCAGGGATGGCACGATGTACTCCCTGATGCCGAAGACGGAAGATGTTTTCAGCGGAGCGGACTTGCGTAACTCCGAAGTGCTGTGGTCCTACCAATTCTCAGAGAACCTGGGAGGTGGCGGAAGCGGTACTCCATTGATGGGACACCGTCTTGCTATTATTACCACTACCCGCTATCAGTCTAATGCCGGATGTACCTTTGAAGCAGCCCAGGGTGGTTACGGTTGGGGACGTGTTTATCCGAATACTTACTTGTTCGGTCTGTATGATAAGGAAAAGGATACCCGCTATGAAAAGCTCTTTATCCACAAGTTCTATTACAATGATCCCACTAATGCCAATTATGGCAAAGAGATACCAGCCGATTTGTATGGCAGTTCTGCCGGATACCTGGAGAAACTGCATCCGATGTCAAAGAAGCATTTTGATCAATGGACCAATGCTACACAGCCTGACAGGACTTCCAGTTTCAAGGACCTGATCGTTTACCGTCTGGCAGAGACCTACCTGATGTGTTGTGAGGCTTACTTCCATCGCGACGGCGGTTCGAGTTCCGAAGCCATCGAATACTATAACAAGACGTGGAGCAGAGCAGGTAATGCCCGTGAGAACGGTCCGCTTACCCTTGATATGATTCTGGATGAATACGCCCGTGAACTGCACTTCGAAGGAGTACGCTGGCCATTGTTGAAACGTCTTGGACTCCTCTACGACCGGGCTCGTGAACACTCGGGCGACTTGAAGTCGGAAGACCCGTATCTGGATACCGACTATGCCTTGTGTCGTGATTACTTCGTGAAAGGCAAACACGAAATATGGCCTATACCACAGAAGCAGATAGACCTGATGGGAGCAGAGAACTTCCCGCAGAGCGATCCGTGGAAATAGGAGAGTTGACTTTAAATTATAAATTAAAAACAGAATCATAATATGAAAAAACTAACTCTGGTTTCATTGATTTTGAGTATGATACTGATTTCATGTAAAGAGCGTGGAGAAGTGCGTATCATGCCGGAATTTAATTATGACCAAACCACTATAAATATATCGAAGAATGAAGGTTCTTCTGCAACGGCTCTTATTTATACGACGGAGGGTGAGGTTACCGCCGAGTATACGGCAGACTGGCTCTCGGTAGATGTGAATCCGAAACGTGCCATTTATAAAGCTACGGCTGCCAATGAAACTGGTGAACCGCGTTCTACTGTCGTGAAGTTGGTTTCCGGAGAGTTCTCTGTAGATGTAACAGTGACTCAATCAGATAAGGATGCTTCGGAAGAGAAGGCTTTGAAAGTGGGACAAGTGACAGAAGACGGACTCGGTATGATATTCTGGGTTGACCCGTCTGATCCGGAATCCGGAAAGGCTATCTCACTGGAACGTTGGGGCGGCAATCCGTATGAAGCATCTATCATGCCTCATGGCGCTCTGTCGGCAGTAGACGGCCCGGCGAATACAGCTCTGTTTGTAAATGCAGGTCCTAATGATGCTGCCGCCTTGTGTACAGCATTGGGAGAAGGTTGGTATTTACCGGCATCCAATGAATTGCTCGATTTGTTTGACGCATACAATGGTATCGGGCATGAAGACCCGGCATTCACCAATGCAGTGCCTGCCAGTATCAGCGATACGGAAAAGGCAGCCCGTGCCATGTTAGACCAGTACCTGACCGATTTGGGTGGAGCGGTTATAAATGCAGCGGCTGATACGGGCAATGGTGAAAGCTACTGGGCAAGTACGGAAAGTGAAGATGGGCAGAAAGCAAGATACGTCCGTTTCGGTAAGTATGGACTTGACTTTGGTGCCAAGACGGGTACAAGCCGCTTCGTACGTGCCATGAAAGTGATAGGTAACTATAAGTTCCCCGAAGAACCTGCCACACTGACCGTTACCCCTACTCAGGTTGGACTGACCAGTGAAGCCGGTGCTACGGCAGAGTCTACCGTAACTACGAATAAGAGTTCGTATACGGTAACCATTGAAGGTGATGGCTCCACATGGCTTTCCGTAAGCAAGGCAGAAAACAAGATTACATTCACCGCTTTGTCGGAGAATACCACGGATGGTTCGCGTACGGCGACTGTGACCGTCGTGGCCGGTTCCGGTGAAGGCCAGGCTACGGCTACCATTACCGTAAGCCAGCAGAAAGCTATAGCTGTGGAACCTTTCACAATAGGTGAGTATGTGACGAAAGATGGAGATACGGAACTTGCTGAAGGCGGTATTGTGTTCTGGGTGGATCCGGCAGATCCTTCCAAAGCTAAGATCGTGTCCCTTAAGCGGGAGAGCCTGAAGTGGACAAACGGATTTGCCGATGGTTTTGGTGTAACGGATGGTGAAGATGGATATGCCAATACGCAGACCATAGCACAGAGCGAACATGCAGCAGACATTCCGGCAATACAATATTGTAAGGAGAGAGGTGAAGGCTGGTATTGGCCGGCAAAAGACGAACTGGTGGCTTTATATGATGCCTACAACGGAAACCATAGTTCGAGCCTGCTTCCCGGTCAGCTCCCGGCGGAAGAACAGGCTGCACGTGCTGCGTTCGATAAAATATTCACCGATCATGGTGGTGTGATCCTGAATACCATGGGAGATACGGAGAATGGTGACAGTTATTGGGCAAGTACGGAGACTACCGACGGTAAGAAAGCTTGCTATATACGTTTTGGTAAATATGTCAGTACCAATAACGCCAAGACCGGAAGTGCACGTTATGTTCGTTGTGTGAGAAGTGTTTCCAAATAAAATCTTTAAAGGCAAATATCATGAAAATAAAATCATTTTATATAACGGCATCCTTTGCGTGTCTGTTTATGTTGACTTCATGTGTAGACTATGAAGTGAAAGATCCTAACTTCATGCCGCCGGACGTTGTTTTGGACGAGGGTGACGATGATGAGATTATAGAGGGGTTGCCGACTCCCGGAGAGATGCAGGCTTACAGTCCTTCACTTCTGGGTAAACCGTACCGCCCGATCAAGGTGAAGTATTCGAGCCAGTTTCCACCGGTTGCCAGCTGGACTGAAGCGAATACCCGCATCGTGGCTTATATGGGCGAGTATAAACCAAGCATAAAAACAGAGAGTGACTATAAGGCTATCACCAATAAATATGGTAGCCTTACCACAGGTGCCAAGCAACAAGCCACAGGACGCTTTTATGTGAAGAAAGTCAACGGTCGTTGGTGGATTATCGATCCCGAAGGATATCCTCACTATGAAAGAAGTGTGACTTCCCTCAGGTATGGTTCTTCTTCGCGTAATAAAGAAGCCTGGAACAAGCGCTTTGGTAATGATAATATGTGGTTGTCGAAGACACAATCGGAACTGGCTTCCATTGGTTTCCACGGTACCGGTGCTTTCTGTACCAATACTTACAGCAAGATTCAGACACATAACCAGAGCAATCCCAATGCACCTATGACTCTTGCACCTTCGTTCGGCTTCCTCAGCCAGTTCAGATCGCAGAACGGGCATGCTTATCCGGGAAATACTTCCGATAATGAACTGGGACTTGTGTTGTACAGTGATTGGGCGGAGTTCTGTAAGACTTATATCCGTTCGGCCATGGCGTCTTATTTGAATGATGCGAATGTATTGGGCTTCTTTTCGGATAATGAGATAAACTTCTCTTCGCAGAATTCAAGAATACTGGATCGCTTCTTGCAACTGACCGACCGGACAGATGTCGCCTACCTGGAAGCTAAGAAGTTTATGGAAGAGAAGAATGCAACAAGTGTTACCGATAACCTGAATAGTGAGTTTGCCGGCAGGTTGGCCGAACTCTATTACAAGGGAGTCAAGGAAGCCATTAAAGAGATTGATCCGGGAATGATGTACCTGGGAACCCGTCTGCATGGAACACCGAAATATCTACAACATGTGGTGGCGGCTGCGGGTAAGTATTGCGATATCATCTCTATCAATTACTATAGCCGTTGGAGCCCGGAGCTGACTACCTATGTGAAGCAGTGGGGTGAAGATTGGGCGGATGCTCCCTTTATGGTTACTGAGTTTTATACAAAGGGTGTGGAAGATTCTGACCTGAACAACCAGTCGGGTGCCGGATTCTCCGTTCCTACTCAGAATGACAGGGCGTACGCATACCAGCATTTCACTTTGGGTTTGTTGGAAGCCAAGAACTGTGTCGGCTGGCATTGGTTCAAGTATCAGGATGATGATGGTACGGACAATAGCAGTAAGCCCGCTAATAAAGGGGTTTATGACAACTATTACGAGATGTATCCCTATCTGAGTAAGTTCATGAAGGAAGTAAATTACAATGTTTACAACCTTATTGAGTATTTTGATAAATAAACAGATTTATCAGATTGACATTTTGAATTTCTAAAGCCCCGGGAGTCTCTGCTTTGCAGCCCGGGGAGAGGAGGTTTGTAAATTCGCGAATGAAAATCTATATTTGTCAGATTATGAGTTGGATATATAAATACATACAACTCTAAAAAACGGGAAATTGCTTGTTCGGGCTCTTTGACCATAAGGCTTTTGCAGAATATATGCTTCTTTGGTACAGAAACTATATATCTAATGTGCAGGAACTATATATCTGACGCGTTGGAACTATATATCTGATACGTCAGAACTATAGATGCAATCTGCAGAATATAGAGTTCCTGTACATAGAATATGTATAACGGACGTATATTATGCAATATGCCGCATTTATATTCAAAGACGGGAGGCGCTGATGGCCTGTTTTGTCTTTCCGGATAAAATGCATTGTAAGGCAAAAGCCTGTTTTCCTCTCTTTTTGTAAAGACAAATGGGAAATACCGGTATTTTAAGAAATAAAACAAATAAATATAAACCTTTAAAAGGATGATGATGAGAAACGGAAAGAAAGTTTTAGTTATAGGTTTGGTTCTGTTGGCAGGATTCACCTCTTCGGCATCGGCAGTGACAAAAGGTATGAAAAAGGTTGTTGAGGATGCGCTCGACTTCTCTGTCAGACAGTCAATGTCCATGTTCGGTGAGATGAAAGATCAGAAAGGCATATTGCCCAGAACGGCGAAGGATGGAGAGATGATTACCTGCGATTCCGGTTGGTGGACAAGTGGTTTCTATCCCGGTACGTTATGGTATTGTTATGAGTATAGCAATGATCCGCAGGTGAGGGCAGCCGCCGAGGAAATGACTTTGCGTGTGGAAAAACAGAAGTATACGACCAGCAATCACGATGTTGGTTTTATCATCAATTGCAGTTTCGGCAATGGCTACCGCCTTACCCGTAATGAAGCTTACAGGGAAGTGATAGAGACTGCGGCCAAATCCTTATCCACCCGCTTCCATCCGGTGACGGGTTGCACCCGCTCGTGGAACAGCAAGAAATGGCAGTTCTCCGTAATCATTGATAACATGATGAATCTGGAGCTTTTTACGGTAGCCTCATCCATGACGGGAGATAATTCTTACTATAATAAAGCGAAATCTCATGCCGACCGTACAATGATCAATCATTTCCGTCCGGATGGCAGTTCGTACCATGTGGTTAGCTATGATACGATTACAGGAAAGGTGCTGAACCAGGTGACACATCAGGGGGTAAGCGACCAGTCCGCCTGGTCGCGTGGACAGGCATGGGGATTGTATGGATTCACCATGATGTATCGTCAGACGGGTAAGAAAGAGTATCTGGACCATGCTATAAAAGTCGGTAAGTACATTATGAACCACCCGCGTTTGCCTAAAGATAAAATCCCTTATTGGGACTTTGATACTCCCGATATTCCGAAAGCTGATAGAGATGCTTCGGCCGGTGCCATTATGGCGTCGGCTTATGTGGAGCTGAGTACTTATGTAGAAGGCGAACTGGGCAAGCAATTCCTTGCAATAGGTGAACAGCAAATAAAGTCGTTGGCTTCTCCGGCCTATCGTGCCAGGAAAGTGGGCGATAACAATCATTTTATCATTAAGCATTGCACTGGTTTCATGGCAAAGCAGTATGAGATAGATGCTCCATTGACGTATGCCGATTATTATTTTGTAGAGGCTTTGCTTCGCTATAAGAATTTGTTGGAAGGGCGTCCCGTAGTTGAGACGATTACGGCTTTCTCTGAAAATCCGGACCGTTCCGCTTGGTTGAGTTCACTCCATCGTATCTCCTATCCGTTGCTGGCGAATATGGCGAAAGGTGAACTTCGTAAAAATATGCCGGTTGAATCTATCGCCGCCGATATGCAGAAAAGAAGAGAAGTGACACATCTGGAAGCTTTGGGCAGACTGATTACAGGTATTTCGGCTTGGCTGGAACTGGGACCCGACAATACGATAGAGGGTAAACTGCGTGCCCGGTACATCGATTTGGCTTTAAAGTCGATTGCCAATGGAGTTGATCCGGAATCGCCCGATTACCTGAACTTCAATAATGGACGTCAACCCTTGGTGGATGCAGCTTTCCTGGCTCATGGATTACTGAGAGCCCGTACACAACTGTGGGATAAACTGGATAAGACCACTCAGGAACGGGTAATCAAGGAGCTCAAATCATCGAGAGTAATAAAACCTTCCGAAACCAATTGGCTGTTTTTCTCGGCAATGGTGGAGGCTGCCTTAAAGGAATTTACCGGCGAGTGGGAGTATGACCGGGTGAAATATGCCTGTGACCGCTTTGAGCAGTGGTATAAGGGAGATGGCTGGTACGGTGACGGGGCCGAATTCCATCTGGACTATTACAACAGTTTCGTTATCCACCCGATGATGGCGGAAGTGCTGGGTGTGATGAAGAAACACCAGATAGAAGGTGCCATACCTTACGAACTTGAACTCGAACGCTATGCCCGCTATGCAGAGCAACAGGAAAGAATGATTTCTCCCGAAGGGACTTTCCCGATAGTGGGTCGTTCATTGGCTTACCGTTTCGGGGCTTTCCATGCCTTGTCCGACGTTGCTTACCGGAAATTGCTTCCGGAAAGAGTGAAACCTGCACAAGTGAGATGTGCACTGACAGCAATTATCAATCGGCAGACACAAGCTCCTGGAACATTCAACCCCGAAGGATGGCTGCGGGTGGGCTTTGCCGGCTATCAGCCTCATATTGGAGAGAGTTATATTTCAACAGGTAGCTTGTACTTGTGCTCTGCCGTGTTTGTAGCCCTCGGTTTGCCGGAATCAGATGAGTTTTGGGCTTCGCCTGCAGCAGACTGGACTTGCAAGAAGGGATGGGCAGGCGTCGATCTGGATGTGGACAAGGCTTTGAAGAAATAAGGATGAATTCTAAGAAAAATTGCTTATGAAGAAATTAGCAAGTGTCGTGTTGTATGGATGTGGCATTTCATTGTTTGCTTCCTCTTGTGTGCAGAAAGCTGAAGAAAAGAAATTGAATGTCCTTTTCATCATGACCGACCAGCAGAGATATGATATGCTGAGTTGCGCAGGCAATCGCTATGTCAATACCCCTTCACTGGACCGTCTGGCAGAGAATGGTGTCAGGTTTGAGCATAATTATTGTGCAAATCCTGTATCTATGCCGTCACGTTTTGCAATGGCAACGGGGCGTTATGCCGGTGAAATAGGTTATACAAATAACTCCACCAAGCCGGATACTTTAAGAGTCTTGCCTGTTGCCCGTGAAAATTCAGTTGGGAATCTTTTCCGTAATGCCGGCTATCAGACAACCTATTCCGGTTACCCGGGCTTTTATTGTGGAAAGACTCACATGGAGGAGTATGGTTTTACCCAGAATGGTACGGATTATTACGAGGGGCCTGCTGATTTTGCCGAGAACTTTTTTGCTGGTTATAATCCGGCTCAGGATGAACCTTTTTTCCTATATCTCTCTTTCATGAATCCTCATGATATTTGTTACGGGGCAGGTTTTGATCCGAGATTTCCCGATGAGCTGCGTCCTCATCAGATAGCTGCTACGCAGAAGTATATAGATTTGCGTAAAACACTAAGTGATGAAGAATTTCGTGCACAGATACCTCCCGTACCTGCCAATGTGGGACCTAACGGGACATATGCCGAAATGAAGGAAATCGGTTCCGGCTCCCGTGACTGGACAGAAGGGCAGTGGGACTTTTATCGCTGGATGTACTGCCGGCTTGTAGAAGATGTGGAACAACAGATCGGGCGTATCCTGACTGCGTTGGAAAACTCCGGTCTGGCAGATCATACGATCGTCGTCTTTACTTCAGATCATGGAGAGATGGGACAGTCTCACGGTCTTGTTTTTAAAAGCCGTTTGTTTGAAGAAGCTACCCGTACACCGCTTATTATTTCCGGTCCGGGAGTGAAGAAAGGAGTTGTAGACTCAAAAAGCCTGACTAGTGGAATTGATCTGGTACCTACGCTATGCGACCTGGCAGGAATTCCCGTACCGGAGAACTTGTCCGGTAAGTCACTGAAACCGGTTCTGACGGGGCAAACGGATAAGATTGACCGTGAATATATTATCGTAGAGTCTAGTTCAGGCTATCAGATTAATGACGGACGTTATAAGTATACAGCCTTTACGCGTGGAGATAAGGAAGCGTCTTTGATGGATATCCTGACTGATCCTGGCGAAATGGCCGATAAGGTTGATGATCCGGCTTATGTAGCGGAGAAGGAACGCTTACACGGTTTATTGATGAAGGAAATTAAAAAAATAACAGAACAGGCTCCGGCAGAGAAATAAGCCGGAAGTTCTATTAACCTTAGTATTGGCATGAAGAATAAATTATCCCTTTTATTGGTGTCTTTTTTTCTCTTCTCCTGTGCGGAGAACAAACAGGTAACGGAACAGCAGACTACGTTTTGTAATCCGATGAATCTGGAGTACGGCTGGGGATGTTTCCAGAAGAGAGAGAAGAAAGCCCGTACGGCTGCCGATCCGGTAATCGTATTGTTCAAAGACAAATATTATCTCTTTACTACAATGGATATCGGCGGTTATCGTGTATCCGACGACTTGATAACATGGAAGGATGTCTATTTTAACCCGGAGATACATGCATCTGCCCTTGATATTGACCATTATGTGGCACCTGCTGTAGCTGCGGATGATAATTATGTCTATTTTATAAACTTTACCCGCGACCGTTCCAAGAAGAAAGTAGACGTGATTCGCTCTGCTGACCCGGAAAATGGAAAATGGGAAAAATGCGGTGAGGTACGGCGTATGGCCGATCCTTGTCTGTTCATTGATGACGGGCGTTTTTATTTCTATTATGGGCTGGGTGCAGAACAATCTACCACTTTCTTTGAAGTGAATCCCGAGACTTTTGAGGAAATAGAAGGTACGAAGAAGGTGCTCCGTGAATATATCACGGACGTTAAAGAGTGCACTTCCGGTTATCACTTCGGGCGCAGAGAACTGTATGATGAAATCGACGCTTCTGCCTGGATGGGTAAGTTCGAGAAGATACCTTGCCCTGAGGGTGCCTGGATTGTGAAGAACAATGATAAGTATTACCTGCAATATGCCACACCGGGAACCATTTGTAACTGGTATTGCGATATCGTTATGGAGAGTGACAGTGCGAATGGAGGTTTTGTTGAACAGCCTTACAATCCTGTTTCGTTGAAGGTAGGTGGTTTTATTGGTGGGGCAGGCCATAGTTGTGTATTCAAAGATAAGTATGGTAATTGGTGGCAGGCAACTTCCATGTGGATTGGTAACCACGATGAATTTGAGAGAAGAATCGGATTGTTCCCGGTATCATTTGATGCGAAAGGGCGGATGAGAACTCATACCGTATTGGGTGATTATCCGATGCTATTGCCTCAGAAGAAGTTTGAGCCGCAGGATATCTCTGCTTTCGGTTGGATGCTTCAGTCTTTCAATAAAGCTTGTGTGGCTTCTTCTTCGCTTCCGGGCTTTGAACCGGAGAAAGCAGCAGATGAGAATGTCAGGACGTGGTGGTCGGCAGAAAGCGGTAATGCAGGTGAGCATTTCGTAATGAACTTTGGTAAGAAAGTACAGATAAACTCTGTTCAGATCAACTTTGCCGAACAGGATATAAATCCGGAGGCTCCCAAAGAGACAGACTATCATGCCTATAAACTGTATACTTCGAACGATGGGCATACCTGGAAGCTGCTTGCTGATAAGTCCGGAAACAAAACAGCGGTTCCTCATGAATATCTGGAACTCTCCGGACCTGTAGAAGCTTCTTATATGAAAGTGGAGAATGTGCATACTCCCAAAGAAGGTAAATTTGCACTGTTGGATTTGCGGGTATTCGGTTCCGGTTATTCGGATAAGCCCGGACAGGTGAAAGAACTTTCTGTGAAAAGAAACCAGGAAGATGAAAGATACGCCTCGCTTGCCTGGAATAAAGTATCCGGTACCGACGGTTATTTGGTCCGCTTTGGTTATCAGCCCGATTTTCTGAACCAATGTATTCAGGTGAAGGGAAATGAAACCACTGAGCTTTTGCTGCATATTCTCACTAAAGGCGTGAAGTATTATTATCGTGTGGATACCTATAATGATAGTGGAATTACGGAAGGTAATGTTATTTCGGAGTAGGGCTTTGGTTTTTCTCCCTATGTTGACTTGTGCCGGGCTTATGCAAGCTCAGCACAAGCCTAATATTGTTATCATCTTTACCGATGATCAGGGATATCAGGACCTTGGTTGCTACGGATCGCCGTTGATACAAACCCCGGCAATAGACGGGATGGCAAGGGAAGGGCTAAAACTGACAGACTTCTATGTATCTGCTTCTGTCTCCAGTGCCTCACGTGCGGGCCTTTTAACGGGACGGCTGAATACCCGGAATGGAGTGAAAGGAGTATTCTTTCCGGAATCCGAAGGTATGCCTTCCGAAGAGATTACCTTGGCAGAAGCATTGAAAGAACAAGGTTATGCAACAGGTTGTTTCGGTAAATGGCATCTGGGTGACTTGAAAGGTCATCTGCCCACAGATCAGGGGTTTGATAAATACTTCGGTATTCCTTATAGTAACGATATGTATATCGGTCCTTCTCAAAAATTTGCTTCTAATGCTGTGTTTAGAGATGGGTATACTCTGTCTGAAGCTAAAGCGGACCAGGACTTTGTGAGAAATGCTCCCAACAGAGCGACGATAAAAAAGAAACTCAATAGTGTATCTCCTTTGTTTGAAGGCGATGAAATCATAGAATATCCTTGTGATCAGTCTACTACTACCCGTCGTTATTTTGATAAAGCGATTGAGTTTGTAGGGCAGAATAAAGAGAAACCTTTCTTTGTTTACATTACTCCTTCGATGCCCCATATTCCTTTATTCGCATCCGAGCAGTTCAGAGGCAAGAGTAAACGTGGGCTTTATGGAGATGTTGTGGAAGAAATAGACTGGAATGTCGGACGCTTTCTCAACTATCTGGATCAACAAGGATTGGCGGAAAATACGTTGGTTATTTTTGCATCTGATAATGGACCGTGGTTAGGTTATAAAGAAGATAGCGGTTCTGCCGATCCGTTACGTGGCGGTAAATTCTCGTATTATGAAGGCGGGGTACGTGTACCTTGTATTCTGCGTTGGAAGGGTACTATCCCGGCAGGAATAACCAGTGATGCGATAATTGCCAGTATTGACCTATTCCCAACAATAATGCATTATGCCGGTTGCAGGTCGTTCAGGCAGAAGATTGATGGAGTGGATATATCATCATTCTTGGAAAATCCTTCTTTGCGGTTGCGTGATGAGTATGTCTATGTAAAAGGTGGTGAGGTGCATGGAATACGTAAAGGAGATTGGGTTTATTTGCCTAAAACGGGAAATAGTAAGTTTAAGGAAGGTGATGTGCCTGAGTTGTTTAATTTAAAACGGGATATTGGAGAAACTAATAATCTCCATCTGGAATATCCTGAAAAGGTGAAAGAATTACAGGAAGTAATGCAGCTATACCAGGCTTTAAAAGTTAAAAAATAGACTTTTAGGGTATCGTTAATGAAAAAAGATATGTTTTTTTGCAACCTGTGACTCTCTTTCTGCGTCTAATAGATAAATAAAAAACAGAAGAGCTATGAAAGTAAATTTATCCATGGATGATATCCGTACAAAAGTAGAAGAGTATATAAAGAAAGCAGGTCGTGCTACAGGTCGTCCTGTGCTTACAGCTTATTATGTAATGACAGCCGATACGACTCCCGATAGTGAGCGCACCAATATAATGCTTGCTTTGGTAGCCATCGTCTTCCCTACCAGTATAGAGGATGTTCTGGGACAACTCTTTATGGTAGGTAAAGGTTTTGCTGCTGTCTATGCTTATAAGAAGGTAAAGAAATATATCACTCCCCAGATTAAAGATAAAGTAGAGGCAAAATTGGATGAGTGGTTCCATGATAATGTGACGGAGGTGGAGCCATTGTATTTGGAATAACAGTTTCTTATTTTCAATAGGTATAAAAGGCACCTAATAAAATTGGGTGCCCTTTTTATATCATTATAAATGTTGTATCGTACAATCTACATTTATCTTTTACGTATCAGTTCTACTTGTTTCAAGCCCGACGGTTCCAGTTTGTCATCAGGGCTTGCAATCATGGGATAAGCGTATGTGATGCGTTCATTTTCTTTTAGTGAAGCATCATATATCATGCGGTTCATAAGTGAATTGGCTACATGGATTTCGATATCGTTTTCTCCGTCAATTAAATACTTCGTAATTTCAATATTCCAGGGTGAACACCATGCAATCCCGGCATCCTGTGAATTGATAAATACATGTGCCACAAAACCCGGATTACCGAGCTGTAAGTAAATTCTGTCATTAGCAACGTCGATAGTCACCTTTTTTCTGTACACAGCGGTACCTGAGTAATATTTGATGCGTGGGTCGGCATTGGTAGTCCAGTCTTCCAGTGTTTCAAATTTAGTATACCCTGGTCCACCCAATTTCTCGTCAAAGTATACCAGCCAATCTCCTTCAACAGTTTGAACTTCATCTTTCGGATTAAACCATGATATAGCAGGCAGTTGCTCTTCTCTATCAGTGAGTATGATAAAATAGGATTCACGGGGATATAGATAGAGTTTAACAGAAGTAGTCTTGTCACTTGTCTGTAAAACAGGAAGAGAAAAGCGTTCTCCCGTGACTGTGTTCCATAATTGGGCATATTTTCCTTTCGCTGCAAAGGTGAAAATGTTATCTTCTGCTTCCTCTTTATGATTGTCTATGAAATAGATATGGGCATCCGCCAGTTGGCGATGGGCAAAATAAATCATAGCTTCTTTTGTATTTCCTTTTTCCATTCTGACGTCAGGAACAATGTGAGCATGGTCTATAGCTTCAGCCAAAGGCATCCCCCAATATACATGCCCTTTCCCAAACTGCTTACTTCCCGATGTTTCCGGATTTTCGCCCCAAAGTTCATCTGTCAGTTTTTGATACTCAGTATCTTTTTCTATATCTTTTCCTGAATTGGAATGTGCCGGTCTGGAACCATAAATCTTTGCTCCACCTTTCACCAACGAGTGGATTTTCTGCAATGCATTTAAGGTGATGTCACCATTTCTTGGCAGTATCATCATTTTATAACTAATCCCGTCGGGCAATGTTATTTTTTCGTCGCTCACATTCATTCTCGTGAGCAGGGCATGAGTAGTAAAAGCGTCAAAGTCAAATCCGCCCGGGATATCAGGAAGTCTGTAAGTCAATATTTTCACAGGTGCGTTTTCTCCAAGATAAACACATAAGTCTATAGCAGACTTGCCCTGTCTCATGATATATGCGTTTCTTGCCTGGAAGTCCCAGAAAGGACTGCTGTACTTCCACCATGTATTATTTCGGTTAATGGCGTAGTGTCTCCCTCCTCCGGTACTTCCGGGAATTTTATCCAGCCATGGCTGATAGGCAGATGCACATATCACAAACTCGTTGATGCCGAAGGCATAAGCATAGTCGGCAAGAGATTTCAGATAGGCAAGTGATGCACTATACTTGACGTCGGTGTATGCTTCTGCCGAGGCTATTTTCTTTCCGTAAAGGTGGGCAGCCGAAGAACTCTCTTTAATATCATAATTGCCATCAGGGTGTATTCCCCAGAACTCTCCCTGTGGCTTACTCACTTTACTCTTGGCCTGAATAGGGTCTCCTGCTATACACAAAGCATTACCAATGGCTTGTGCGGTGAATATGAGCCCGTTTTTGTTACATAGTTTTTCGATTGTTCCATAGTAATTGTCCGATATCATGTCGGCTATATTACGTCTTACGTCGAAGAGGAAACTGTCAGACTCTTTCACACCATCAACGATGTATCCCATCATGGCAGGAAGGTAAATCATAGGATCATATCCCTGCCGTTGCTTAAATTGTTCGATGAAATCATCAGTCCAGTTTTGTGCACCGGCTTCATGGCTGTCCATTGCTATTCCTGAAAGGTGTCCGCTATTCGTGCACTTAAGTGAATCTATAATTTTTGCTACATAATTATCCCATTGCAGTTTTACTGCTGTTGCAGACAATTTATCGCATTCTCTTCCCATCAGGTTTTTTCTTCCGTGTTTGATGGAAGCTCCTGTCGGTACGTATGCAAAGCGCATGACCATCCATTTGCCGTCGGGGGCATCCCAACGTAAGATGCCATTTGCATCCATTTTGTCAGTGAGATTGATTATTTGCTGGGAGTTAATGACTTCTGATGCTGAGTAATCGGGAGTCTTATTGCATTCGATGTATTCGGCATAGAGTCCGGCCTTTTCTTCCCATTGATCAAGTCTGGCAGATGAGCTTAATACTACTGCTCCAATCTGTAAGTCGGGATTACGCATTTCATCATCCCACCAGCTGTGAAGGTTGAGCCTGTAATATTTTCCTTTTACTGCATTGAATGAGATTGTTTTCTGTCGCCAGCTTTCATGGGCACGATAGATCGGTTTTAAGTTACAAACCGTTTTGTAGTTTATGCCATCTTCGGATACTTCCAGTTGCCCCAGGTCCGGAAGAATACGATAACCGGTACCTACGAATGTTTCGGCGGGAGGGCCGGGAATATTGGTTGCACTGGTCGTTGCTTTTCCTTGCGGACGTACTTCGTAGCTAATGCTTCTTGCTGTAAAATCGTCCGGAAATTCCATATTGATATATACGCTTCCATCTTTGGTGGCAGGTATTTGGGTTAGAGATTTAGGTTTTGCAGCAAATATGTTGTTAAGGTCGATCCCAGTTAGGTTAGATGATATTTTTATCTTTTCGGTTCGGGAAGTGCCGGTTTCTTCATTTACCGGGAAGGCTAATACTGCCACATCTTTGCAGAAGTTATATTGGTTGACAGGCGCCTCAAGTTTGCCTTCGAAGAGGTGTCCGCCTTCAATGAGAAGCTCGCTTGCAGCAAGTCTTTTCATGCCTGTTTCATTGGTAATCCACGGACCACCGGCTACAAACCCATTAGAAATATGTATTTCGAAGGTTAGTCCTAATCTTTGAGCTTCTTCGGCTGAGAACCTCAGCATTTCCCACCACTTTTCCGAAAAACCGGGCAGTGCATTTTCGGCTTTTCCATGTGATTGATCGTAGTACACAACGCCTCCCACTCCCGCTTTTTTGAATGCTTCGAGGTCAGCTGTTATTCCCTCCTTGGTTGTTTCGGTTTCTCCATGAAACCACCATACTTTGGTGCGGGCACTATCTTGAATGTGTTCAAAACCATAGAGCGCATCAGACAGATTGTTTGTATTATATTGCTTCTGCTTACTGCATCCAAGTAGAATCGTACCAGATAAGATCAATATCAATAAAGCTCTCATTTGCTTGTTGAAATTAGTGCGGAAAGGAAAGTCTTTTATGCAAAAGCGTTTGTAACACTTTAAACTTATAAAAAGAATAAGGTTGCAATTAGTAGAAGTTGCAACCTTATTCTTAGTGTGGACCAGCCTGGGCTTGAACCAGGGACCTCCAGATTATGAGTCTGTTGCTCTAACCAACTGAGCTACAAGTCCGGTGTTATCCTCATCGGATAGCGGGCACAAAAATAGTATATTCAGTTGAAATATGCAAACCTTTCGGGTAAAATATACTGTTTGCTGCTTTGTTTTTAGAACTTATACGTACGTTTGGGGTTCTTGGGGAACCATCCTTTCTTTACGCGGTCTTCCTGTTCGAAAACTTCTTTGATCGTCCAGAACGAGGAAAAAGCAAATACACCTAAGAGGGAAGCAATCAGGATATTTTCTACACAAAGTGAAGCAGCGACGCCTCCGATGCCCAGTACAAGAAAAATCCACCAGCACTTGGTACCCCAATAGTACTCGGCCTTTACTACCACAGGGTGAAACAACCCGATGATAAGAAAAGTACAAATGCCGATGAACAGTCCCGAAAGATGATATTCGTTTAAGAATTCCATAAACTATCTGTTATTTCTCCGGGCAAATGGGAATTTCCTTTTTGATGCTTTGCTCCAGTGAAATCAATGTTTCAGTAGCGGTTACGCCCGGAATTTCCTGCATTTTGTTATTCAGCAAGTCCATCAGGTGCTCATTATCACGTGCATAAACCTTCGTCAGCATCGTATAAGGACCTGTGGTGAAGTGGCATTCCACGATTTCTGGTATCTTCTCCATTTCGGCAACCACTGATTTATACATGGAACCTTTCTCAAGCTTGATACCTACATACGTGCAGGTTCTGTATCCCAGAGATTTAGGGTTCACATGATAACCGGAGCCGACAATAACGCCTAAATCAATCAAACGTTGTACACGTTGATGAATGGCAGCACGTGATACGCCACACTCAGCAGCTACATCTTTGAAAGGAATGCGGGCATTCTGAGAGATGATTTCCAGAATCTGCCGGTCAAGATTGTCTATTTTTTCCATAATATCAATTTATGTAAGTTCTTGTTTTTATCAAATAGTAAGCAAATATAGGACTTTATTTTAATTTCTCTATAAAAATGGAGGAAAAAATAGGGAAAGAGTAAAAAAGAAGCGGACGAAGCAGATGTTTTTGTTTACATCCGTTTCGTCCGCTAAGTTCATGCGGGTGAAGAAGAAATCTTCAGCCGATATTTATTTCTCGATGCTAACGAGTTCTACTTCGAATATCAGAGTAGAGAACGGTTGAATCTGACCGCCAGTTTCTCTGCCACCGTAAGCCAGATCCTGAGGAATATAAAGTTCCCACTTAGAACCTACAGGCATCATAGTGAGGGCTTCTGTCCAACCTTTGATAACTTGGTTAGCACGGAAAGTTGCAGGCTCGTTACGTTTGTAAGAGCTGTCGAACTCAGTACCGTCAATCAAAGTACCCTTGTAGTTTACCTTCACTTTGCTGGTGTCAGCAGGAATCTCACCTGTACCTTTAGTGATGATTTTGTATTGCAGACCGCTCGGAGTAGTTACAACACCTTCTTTACCTTTGTTGTCAGCGAGGAATTTTTCACCTTCAGCTTTGTTATCAGCATACTTAACTTCCAGAGCTTTTTCTTTGATGCTTTCCATACCTTCGCGCATGTAAGTTGTTGCAGCTTCTTTAGTCATGACGCCAGTCTTACCTGTGATACCTGCAATGAAACCTGCCAGCATGTTTTCGCGGCTGATAGTCTGAGTAGAGTCGCTACCGAAGATTTGTTGGTTGAAACCTTCTACCCATTGTTTGCCTACCATTTGACCGATTTGCATACCAGTCATATAAGCGAGGTCTTTTTCGCTGGTCTTTGCAGCGCCTTCGTTGAAACCTTTGATGAATTCAGCCATCTGAGTAGTATCAACACCTTGTTGCATCAGATACTGAGTTAAACCTTCTGTACGAGCCATACCGATGGCATAAGACAATGAGTCAACTTCTGTTTTCAGATTTGCTTTCGGGCTTTGTGCAGTACAGGAAGCTAAACCTGCGCCTACTGCAAGAGCCATGATCAATGTTACTTTTTTCATTTTGCTTTTACTGTTTATTTTTTATTTTTGGGATAATATTTCAAGTAATTCTACTTCGAAGATCAGTGTGCTGTGAGGCGGTATCATTTCGCCTGCACCTTGTGCACCGTATGCCAGGTCGGAAGGAATGTAGAGTTTCCATTTGGCGCCTTCGGGCATGAGCTGCAAAGCTTCTACCCAACCGGGGATTACCTGGTTTACACCGAACACGGCAGGTTGTCCGCGCTGGATAGAACTGTCGAACAGAGTTCCGTCAACCAGTGTACCTTCGTAGTGACATTTCACCTGGTCGGTAGCTTTTGCATATTTGCCTACGTTGCCTTCGTTGATGACTTCGTATTGCAAACCGCTTGGCAGGGTAACAACACCCGGACGTTGCTTGTTTTCTTCCAGGAATTGTTTGCCTTGTTCTATGCTGGCGGCATTCATTTTCTCTTCCAGTTCGGCGAAGTATTTGTTCACTATATCGCGGGCTTCTGCATGCGAGATAGCGGTTTTGTTTCCTTCTAATATGTCTTTGATAGCTTGTGCAAAGTCATCTACTTCGATGCCTTTTGCACCCATGCTTAATAAATTTTGACCTATTCCAAGGCCGATAGCGTAACTGAATTTATCCATATATCTTTTGGGTTGAGACTGAAAGTGATGTATCTTTCAATCAGTTGCAAAATTACAAGTTGCAAAAGTAAGGGTTTTATTTGAATGATTTATGCTTTTAGGATTTAAATTTTCTTATATCTGTGGCAACTTCGGCAATCTTCTGTATTTTTGTAGGAAAGAAACTGCGATAAATAGAAAGGAGATTTGGCAATGAAGAAGAATTTAGTGATTTTGTCCGGTGCCGGAATGAGTGCCGAGAGTGGCATCAGTACGTTTCGTGATGCAGGCGGACTGTGGGATAAATATCCGGTGATGCAGGTTGCCAGTGCCGAAGGGTATGTACGTGATCCGGAGTTGGTGATTAACTTCTATAACGAGCGTCGTAAACAATTGCTGGATGTGGAACCGAATGCAGGACACACAGGGCTTGCTGAGTTGGAAAAAGACTTTAATGTGACGGTAGTTACGCAGAATGTGGACAATCTGCACGAGCGTGCGGGAAGTACGCACGTCATTCATTTGCATGGTGAGTTGACAAAGGTTTGTTCGAGCCGTGATCCTTATAATCCCCGTTATGTAAGAGAGTTGAAACCGGAAGAGTATGAAGTGAAGATGGGCGACAAGGCAGGTGATGGCTCTCAGTTGCGTCCGTTTATAGTCTGGTTTGGTGAAGCCGTGCCGGAGATAGAAACGGCTATCAGCTATGTGGAAAAGGCGGATATCTTTGTAATCATAGGTACTTCGATGAATGTGTATCCGGCAGCAGGTTTGCTGAATTATGTACCGAGAACGGCAGAGGTATATCTGATTGATCCGAAACCGGTGGATACGCACTCGATGAGGCAGATACATGTCATTCAGAAAGGAGCTTCGGAAGGGGTGAAAGAGCTGAAGACAGAGATTCTTCACTAACTCCCTGTGTTGTTCTATAGACTGAAGCTTTTGCCATATTTTGCCAACGCGTTGGCAAACCTTTGCCATCGAACTGGCAGGGTTTTGCCACCGCAATGGCACGACTTTGCCAGTTAGGTGGCAAGAACTCGTCTGTTATTAGGTGGAAAGTGTGAGGTTTACTTTGAGTTTTACTTCTTTAATATTATCCGCAATACAAACCATGCATGATGTGCTACGGTACTTATCAGCCCGTAATGTTTCGCCATGATGCGGAAGCGCTCCCGTAAGGAGGCTTTCTGATTCTGCGTGGTCATGCCTTCTTCCAGATAATCGATAAGCGTGAGGTGCGTGTTGTGCAACATCCGTGCTTTTTTCATGATGCGGATGCACCAATCAAAGTCGGCAGAGAAGCGGTATTGCATATCGTAGGGTACAACCAGGTTTCGTTTAGCGAAGAAAGCCTGATGACAAACAAGCATCCCTTGCTTGAAACTCTTCCACGTCAGCACTTCGGGAGCGGAGAGGCGGCGCATACGGAGGAAGTGCCTTTCTTTATCAACCAGAGCCGTTTCACCATAAATTACGTCCGGCAGCTCACCAATTCCCAGGGTATGTACCATCTGCTGCAAGGTGTCATCTTCGTGGAAACTGTCTCCGGCATTGAGGAAACAGAGGTAGTCGCCGGTTGCCAGGTTGATGCCTTTGTTCATGGCGTCGTACAGTCCCTTGTCCGGTTCGCTGACGATCTGCGTAATGCGGTCACGATACCTTTCGGCAATGGAGAGGGTGCGGTCTTTGGAAGCACCATCTATAATGATGTACTCTATGTGGTGGTAGGTTTGGGAGATTACACTTAGTATCGTGTCTTCCAATACGGCTTCGGCATTGTAAGTCACGGTGATGATGCTGAACTTGGGCGTAAGGCGATTATGCATGTCTTCCGGTTATTTTGTTGTAAACGTCAATGTATCTCTTGGCAATGGCGCGTTCCGAATAATTGGAAACAGCTTTCCGGCAGGCTTGTTCGGCGAGGGTGGCGTATTCCGGTTCGGTGAGTATCCAGTAGATGCCGTTGGCGAAGTCTTCAACCGATTTATATTGTGCCACATAGCCGTTGTGCAGATGGTCTATCATTTCCGGTATGCCGCCTACGTTGAAACCTACGCAAGGTATGCCGCAGGACATGGCTTCCATAATCATGTTCGGTAGATTTTCTTCCAGGGATGGGGTGACGAAGAGGTCTACGGAATTGTAGATATCTACCAACTGATGTTCGTTGCTGACGAAAGCGAGCGGATAAACCTTGAAAGGCAACATGTTCTGTATTTGTTGCGACTGGTTACCGAAGACCACGACGCCCAATTGTTCTTTCAACTCCGGATATTTCTCTGCCAGCAGTTTGCACGCCTTAATCATGTAATCTACCCCCTTACGGGTATCCATAATCTTCACCGAACCGAACAGAATCAGTTTACTGTCTTGCGGAAGCATACACTTCTCCCGTGCAGCCTTTTTATTATGAGGCTTGTAGAGGTTGGTGTTGATGGGATTAGGGATATTCGTAATGACGTGTCCGCTGAAAAGGGCACTTTTTCTGGCACGTTCTTCCAGCCAATGACTACAGGCCACGAAATTGATGTGGCGTCCTTCGTATAGTTTCTGTTTTTTAAGAAATATACGGTGGGAGAGATCTTTCTTTCTGCTTCCGTTATGGATAAAAGGGCAATGATGGCACTCTTCCTCGTAATGCATGCATCCACCGGAGTAGTGGCAGATACCGGTGCATGGCCACATATCGTGCATGGTCCAGACTACAGGCTTGCCCGAAGCAAGAATCTTTTCGATGTTCTTTAAAGAAAGCATTCCCTGGTTGATCCAGTGAAGATGTATGACGTCTGCTTGTTGGAATTCCGGCAAAGCGGTGATATCCGTACCGGTATTGGCTATGTCTACAGCAAAGAGATGTCTTTTATTGAAGTGATTAGCCTTCCAGATAACGATTCGTTCCCATACGAATTTCCATACCATGCGCAGGTTGTGGGGCAATTCTACTACGGTGATCTGTTCGGTTTGTTTGTCGCGCACCAGTAGTTTGGCTTTGATGCCGTTATTCTTCAGGGCTTCCATCAGGCGGCTGGCGGCTACAGCCGGACCGCCTATCTTCTCTGTAGTATTAATAAGTAGTATTCTCATTGTGTTACCTTTCTTCTGATTAAGTTCTGGTAGAGGTCGAGATATTGCTTGGCAACGACTTCACCGGAATATTTTTCGGAAACTTCGTTTCGCATGTTTTCTTCCGACAGGGTGGCTCGGGCTTCGGTTATTCCCCATCGGATACCTTCCGCCAGACTGTCGGCGGAGAGGTAATCGGCTAAGAAACCATTCTCCTTGTGACGGATGATGTCGGCCTGTCCGCTATTGCCGAAAGACACGGGAATACAGCCACAGGCCTGTGCCTCGATTAATGTCTGACCGAATGTTTCGTAAAAAGATGCGGATACGGTGACGTCTGCAGCGGAGTACAGTTGTGAGAGTTTGTCCGTATCACCTATTCGTCCAAAGTAGGTGTAGCTGACGGGGAGGGTGCTGAATAGTTTCTCCGGGTATTTGATTCTGCCGAATAAGGCCAGATGGAGTTTCTCTTGCGGGAATTTTTTCTTTTCAATCAATAGCCGGATTGCCTGAATCAGGTATTCCACTCCTTTGATAGGATCGTCGATACGGGCGGCTCCGAACAGAATGATATGTTTGTCGGGCAGGGACAGTTCTTTGCGGGACAGTTCCTTGTCCATGATCCGGAAGTCGGCAAGTGAAAGCGTGTTGGGAATAACGGATATCGGCTTCTCTTTGAGCAAAGTGCTTTGCTGTACTTGTGAGGAGAGCCATTTGCTGACTGCAACGATATTCAGTCGATTGGTGGCATTGAACAGTTTCTGCTTCTTCTTGAATGTCCGGTGTGCCAGGTCGTTTTTGCCGGGGAAACGCAGGAAGGGACAGTTTCCGCATTCGCTTTTGAACAGGCTGCAGGTATGGGCATGGTGGCAGATGGCTGTACATTCCCACATGTCGTGCAATGTCCAGACAATGGGCTTACCCGATTCGATGATTTCCCGTATGTTTCCCAGTGAAAGCATTCCCTGGTTTATCCAGTGGAGGTGTATGATATCAGCTTCCCGGAATACGGGTAGTTTGGTTACATTGAAGCCGGTGTTGGCTATGGATACGGTAAAGAGGTTTTTCCGGCTGAAGAGATTGTTTGTCCAGATAACCAGTCTTTCCCATAAGAAGGTGCATTTCTTTTGCCAGTTTTTACCTACTGAAATCACCTGTTCCGATTGGCTTTCCTTGTGGAGGACGAGCATCTTCACGTCTGTTCCCGCTGTATAGAGCGACTCCATCAGGCGTCTGGCAGCAATGGCGGCTCCGCCTGTTTTCTCGGACGTATTGATAATAAGTACTCTCATGTTGCGGAATGTTTTGGCAAAAGTACAGCTTTTACCGCTTTATATCCACAAATTCGCGGTTTTTTTAGCCAATAAAGGCGAAAGTATCTATCTTTGCAGAGGAAGTTTTATTATCATTTGACAACGAGTATGGGAGAAAAAGGTTTGAAATGGTTGGAACAGCTCTGGCAGTGCTTTCTCAGTATAGTGAAGATTCTGTTGCAGTCCAAGTGGGGTACACGTTTACCGTCTTCTTTCAGCAATCCGGATGAGTTGCTGATATTGGCTAACGGCCCTTCGTTGAACCGTACCGTAGAAGAATCCGCGGACTTCATACAAGGAAAAACTTTACTGGCTGTGAACTTTTGTGTAAGCTCACCTATGTTCGAGCGTCTCCGCCCTGAACTTTATCTGATTGCCGATCCGTTGTTCTGGATTGTTCCTGAGAAGCGTGTGCAGCTTTTCAAGACAATGGCTGAGAAAACTACCTGGGATATGAATTTCTTTGTTCCCGCCCGTGCGCTGAAGGATAAAGAATGGCAACCCTTATTGGCCGCTAATCCTCATATCAAACTCTATATTTATAACACTACGCCTGTTGAAGGCTTTCAGAGTTTCTGTAACTGGATTTTCCGTAAAGGATGGGGTGTTCCCCGTCCGCACAATGTGCTGATACCTTCTATTGCCATGGGCTTGCGTCTGCCATTCCGGAAGATTTATCTGGCAGGTGCCGATCATTCTTGGTTGCCGGAAATCACAGTAACAGATGATAATGTAGTATTGATGCACCAGAAGCACTTCTACGACCAGAACAAATCGCAGGCCGACACCGTGAAGCAGGAGAATCTGAACAGTGCACGACTTTATACGATTCTTTATCACATGCATGTAGCCTTCAAGTCCTACTTTATTCTCGAAGCCTACGCCCGCAAATTGGGTAAGGAGGTAATCAACGTTACTCCCGGCTCTTATATCGATGCTTTTAAACGGATGAAACTATGAAAGATGGAATAATTATTCAGGCACGTACCGGTTCCACCCGGTTGCACAATAAGATACTGCTCCCTTTCTATGGCGAACAGCGCATTATCGACATTCTGATAGCCAATATCAAACAGGCTTGTCCGGATAAGTGTATCATACTTGCCACTACCAACCGTCCGCAGGATGATGTACTTGCCGAAGTAGCCCATCAGGCAGGCATTCTCAGTTTTCGTGGTGATGAGGACAATGTGCTCGATCGTTTTATCCGTGCTGCCGAAGTCTTCGGTGTGGATCGCTTTATCCGTGTTTGTTCGGATAATCCTTTTCTGCGTCCCGAAACTTTCAATACTTTCTTTGCCGAACATGCCTTTTGTCCGGCAGATTATATCGCCTATGGCTTTGCTGACGGGCGTCCTACTATTAAATCTCACTTGGGTTTATATTCCGAGCTGACAACGATCAATGCTCTGCGTCGTGCGGCAGTTTCCACACAAGAGAAACTCTACATTGAGCATGTCACCATCTATCTTTATACACATCCCGAAAAGTTCAAGGTGCGTCTGCTTCCTTTGCCTGCCGAGTTGGAGGGCCGTTTCGATCTTCGTTTCACCCTCGATACGATGGAAGACTTTACCCTGCTACAAGAGCTTTATGCTACTTTCTATGAAAAGACGGATCGTAGTGTTCATGCCCTGTTGCAATTAGTAGCATCGCACCCTGAATACCGTGCCAAGATGTTGGAGAATATAGCCCAAAACGAAAAATAACAGGTCACTCTGTTACATCCCTCTTAATTTTGATAGAACAATGAAGAGTACTTATATAATAGGAGAAATCGGACAGAATCATAATGGTTCCGTCGACATAGCCAAGTTGATCGTAGACCTGGTGTCCCGCCCTGTTCGTGAAGAAGTGTTCAATATAGAACTCCGTCCGATGGATGCGGTGAAACTGACCAAGCGTGATCTGAATGAGGAACTGACGGACTCGCAGATGAACCGTCCGTATGATTCTCCCCATTCTTTCGGACGCACCTATGGCGAGCATCGCGCTTTCTTGGAACTGACGGACGAAGAGCATCTGGAAGTCTATAAGCATGCCAAGGCTTTAGGCCTCGATTTTGTGGAAACGCTTTGTTCCAAAGGCTGTCTCTCCTTGCTGAAGCTCTTCACTCCCGACCGCCTGAAAGTGGCAAGCCGTGACCTTACCAACTTGCCGTTGCTGGAAGTAATGGCCGAAACGAAGATACCTATTATCCTGTCTACCGGTATGGCAGGCAAGAAGGAACTGGATGATGCTTTGGAAGTTATCACTCGCTATCATG
This sequence comes from Bacteroides intestinalis, assembly GCF_003464595.1. Classification (GTDB taxonomy): domain Bacteria; phylum Bacteroidota; class Bacteroidia; order Bacteroidales; family Bacteroidaceae; genus Bacteroides; species Bacteroides intestinalis_A. The sequence goes on along the minus strand of NZ_QRZF01000005.1, from coordinate 70,307 downwards.
ATAACATTTCTATCTTGCATTGTGTATCTCAATATCCTACTCAGCCCGATAATCTGAATTTGAAGACGATTTCTTATCTGAAACAGCATTATGGTCAATACTGTATTGGTTTTTCAGACCATACCATTGGTATTGCTGCCCCTATCGTTGCTGTAGGTATGGGTGCGGAGATCATCGAAAAGCATGTTACTATAGACCGGCGCATGAAAGGAACCGATCAGCAAGGTTCGCTCGGACCTGATGGTGTGAACCGCATGATACGTGATATCCGTATTGCCGAACGCTGGCTGGGAAAAGAAGAATTGTATGTCGACTCCTCTGTGGCTTCGGCAAAAGTGAAGCTGGAACGTTCTATTGCAACGAATAAAACGTTGCATCCCGGAGACATTATTACTGAAGATGATATCCATTTGTTAAGTCCCGGCGATGGCTTTAAGTGGGCCGAACGTGAGAAGGTAGTAGGGCATAAGGTATTGAAAGAAATTCCCCGTAATGAGATTATTTATCCGAGTTCTATCATTTAACTGTTATTGAATTATGTTGCCGAAATTAGTGATTACCGATATTGATGGTGTGTGGACCGATGGCGGAATGTATTATACTGCTGAGGGGGATGTTATGAAACGTTTTTCAGTGAAAGATGGTTGGGGGGTGATATTCCTGCATAAATTGAACATACCTGTTGCCATTATGACCGGAGAAAATTCACAAATCGTTCAGAAGCGTGCGGATAAACTGAAAATCAGCCATTGCTATATAGGCGTGAAAGATAAAGTCGCCCAGGCCGAAGAAGTCTGCCGGGAACTGGGTATCACACTGGATGAGGTTGCCTTTATCGGTGATGATTTGAATGACTTGCCTTTACTGCGGAAAGTAGGCTTTAGCGCCTCTCCTTGCAATACTCCTGACTATGTGAAACAGGAAGTAAAATATGTAACGGTTGCTCACGGTGGGCATGGCGCTTTCCGTGAGTTCGTAGAAAAGATATTGCAAGATAATGGAGCACTGCAGTCGGTTATTGCATCTTGCTTGGAGCGTTGAGTCGTACTTTCGAAGGACGAATAATTCCTAATCCGTAATCACGAATAAAGAATAAAGGCAAGAAGAAACTTTTTAAGATACAGAGAACTCCTTTGTCTTTCTGCGGGAATAGTTCGTTTCTGTAATGGACACAAATCAATCCGGCTCTGATTATCTCATACAGGGTTCCTGCTTTCATGCATGCAATTACCTGGCGGTCCGGTTCAAATTTAAATTGAATTCGTTGATACAGACGAAAATACTCGCGGCTGATTTGACGCTTCGTGTGGTCGTGCAAAGCACATAATGCAGTATAATAACCATACAACTTATTCTTGTTTGCCTGTCTGCTCGTAAAGGTGCTTGCGTTTTCGTGCCTGCGCCAGTGTACAAGTACCTGGTTGATGTATTTTACATCTCCCATACTGCTGCATAGTGTGTAAACGAGACTGTCATATGATACATTATATGTTTCGAACTGATGGATAAGCGGAAGCACTTCCCGACGAAAAAGAATCTGATGCCCGTATGCTTTAGGGTTGACAAGCACACTAAGGGGATGCGGATGTTCTCCCCAATCCTTTTTGTGCAGCAGTCCCATATTCGGATTCTTTTGATTAAATAACACCGAATTGTGAAAGATAAGCATGGAATCTCCGATCTCTCTGACCAGGATTTCTATTTTGTTCGTTTCCCATATATCATCCTGATCGGCACTGGCTATATAGTATCCATTTGCCTTTTGGTAGGCTGACAGGAAATTCTGATTATATCCCAGTCGCCTTGAATTCTGGAACAAATGAATGGTGCCAGGATATCTTTTCTGATAATTATGAATGATTTCAAGGGTATTATCAGTAGATAAGTCATCTTGGATAATGATTTCTATGGGAGAGTAAGTTTGGTTTAGGAGAGACATTAATTGCTCTTTTAAATATCTCTCCCCATTGTAAGTGCACATTACAATGGAAACAGTTTTATTTGTCATTTTTGCGTGTCTTTAAGAATGCTCAATTGCCTTGATAATTTCTTCTTTTTCCGGTGTGGAGAATGTACAGGGGTAGCTTTGCATACCTCGTACCGCTTTCAATCCTTTCTGATTATATCGCCAGTTAGCCAGCCTGTTTACCCAACGTAACAGGGGATGTTTATGAGTGAACTCCATAATCTTCCTTTTGCCGGAGATTTCGGCAGTGTCTTTAGGCATGTCGCTGATGCTGCAAATAAAGGAGTAAGCATCTTCAAGCGTGTCACCTTCCCGGGCTGCCAGTAATTCTGATAACGCCAGAAGGAAACCTTGATATTCCTCCCGATATTTATGAGAAGTTTTGATAACTGAAACAGGTACGGTGGTTTCGGCTGCGGAACCTGTAATATGCTCGCGGGCACTGTAGAAGTAGGGCAGTGTGGCATATTTGCCGAAGATGAGCGCAGCGTGGTTAAAGAACTCTTCCGCTAGGAAAAGGTTGCGGAAGCGCAGGCTTCCATCCGGGTTGAAACAAGCTGCATACATCCTTTGAAAAGCCCGTGTCCGGATGACGGAGTAGAGCAATGAGGCATACATGTTCTTCTCTTGCAAAAGTCTTTCCCGGGGAGTCTCGCCCGTTACTTGTTTATCGAAGTAGCGGATATAGCGAGGGTAGAATGATATTTTCCCTTTACGGGGAGTGAAGGTCAGGTAATGTCCCTGTGCAGTACTGTAATCAGGGTGTTCGTCCAGAAAGGCAGCCATCTGTGCAATGCCGGAAGGGACAGCGAAATCATCATCAGCACAATAAAGTACATAGGATGTACTAATCATGGGGAGCACCTCTTTCAGCTTCAGCAGGAAATGCAGTTTAGGGCGGTGCAGATAAGTGATGTCCGGGTACTTCTCCGCATCGGCAAACGGATGGTCGGATGAGTCGGGAACAAGAATCTTGATATCTGTGCGGCTATAGTAGTCGAGCAATCTGCGCAAGCGCTCGGGACGGTTGTGCGCAGGGATGATTACAGTTACATTTTGCAGTGTCATTATTGTATGGTTTTCTTTTTAAACAGATATTGAAGGCTTTCCCTGAATACGATCGACTTCAGGCTCCACATCAGGAATATGTAGAGTGAGGCGGCTAAAGCGACTTTCACTAATAAGGAGAGATAGATATTCTTCACATAACCTGCCACCCAGTAAGTAAAAGTCATTACGGCTACAGATATAATGAGGTAGGGAGCTATATCCTTCAGTGTATTAAACAGGGAAATTCCGATATGTTTATGAGCAAAATAATGCCAGATAAGTAGCCAGAAGATATTAGCTGCTGTATAGACTATCAGCATGACATTCAGTCCGTACGGGTAACTACCCCACACGCATAATAGCTGGAAGATGCCCAGTGCGATGGTGTTCCACATGTATATGTTCGGCCGGCCGATACTGTTCATCAGGTTGGAATAAAGAGTTGAAATAGGCATGAAGGCCCCCCATACGCACAGTATCTGCATGACGGGTACACAGGGTAGCCATTTTTCTGTGATGCTTATTACAATCAGTTCCTGCGAAACAATGGCGAGCCCCAGCATAGCGGGGAAGCCGACAAAGGCGGTGAAGCGCATCAACTTGCGGAATATGTTTTGCAAACGCTGCGTATCTTCCGAGGCTTCTCTGAACACAGGTTGCCCTACACTGTTTATCATTCCGAAAATGGTGGAATATCCCATTGTTGTCCATTTGCTTCCCTGTGAGTAGTAACCGGCTTGCTGGATGGTGTAGAAACGTCCCAGCAATGCAGAGAAGATGTTGTTATTGATATGAGTGAAGAGCGAGGTAAAGAGTAATTTACTGCTGAAAGGCAATAATTCCCGCAATGGGTGAAAGCGGAACGAAAAAGTAGGTCGCCAGGGAGAGAATATCCAAAGTAAGATGGTGTTGGTACTGACATACACAACGGTTTGTACGGCAATTCCCCAGTATCCCCAGCCATGGTAGGCACAACTGACACCTGTAATACCCGAAATGAGGATGGCGGCTATCTGTATCTGACTACGCTCTTTTACCATGAGATTACGGAAAAAGTAAGCCGTGGGGGCAGTACCGAAACTTCCGATGAAGAAACTCAGAAATTGGAAACGGGCCAGCCGGGTAAGCTCGGGTGTATGGTAGAAGTCGGCGATAAAGGGGGCACAAAGAAAAAGTATGAGGTAAAGTGATGCACCGATACTGATGTTGAACCAGAATACGGAATTGTAATCTTCATGTTTTACCTCCTTCTTATTGACAAGTGCCAGAATGAAGCCACTCTCCGAGAAAATTCCGGCCATGGCAGAGAAGATGGTCAATACGGCCACCATGCCATAGTCTGTTGTAGATAACAACCGGGCAAGGAATATGCCGAAGACGAGGTTTAGCAGTTGCATGGCCCCGTTGCCTATTCCGCCCCAGAATAATCCTTTTGCTGTTTTCTCTTTGAGTGACGCTTCCATTAATTACTTCACTTCGCTACCGGGTTTCACTTCTTTCATGGTAGTAACCACGGAGAGTGAACCGTCAAAATTCTCGGCAGAAAGGATCATACCTTCACTGACGATGCCTTTCAACTTACGCGGTGCAAGGTTGGCTATGAAGCATACTTGCTTGCCTACCAGCTCTTCCGGATTGTAATGCTGTGCAATACCGCTGACAATGGTACGGTTCTCCAATCCATCGGCAATCTTGAATTGCAGCAATTTATCGGCTTTAGGAACTTTCTGACATTCCAATACGGTACCTACGCGAATATCCAGTTTCATGAAGTCATCGAACTCAATGTTCGGGCGGATGGGGTTGGCTTTGTAGCTGGCTTCCTCATTGGCCTTCTTTGTATCGAGCAACTTCTGTACCTGTGCTTCGATAACGCTGTCCTCTATTTTTTCGAACAGTAGTTCAGGTGTCGCTAATTGGTGACCTGCTGGCAATAGATTAGTGCTGCCCAGAGTAGCCCAGTCAAAACTGTCCATGTTCAGCATGTTACGCAATTTCTCGCTGCTGAACGGCAGGAACGGTTCGAATGCAATGGCCAGATTGGCAACCAGTTGCAGGGAGATATTCAAGATAGTGGCTACGCGGTCCATATCCGTTTTGGCAATCTTCCAGGGTTCGGTATCTGCCAGGTATTTGTTTCCGATGCGGGCCAGGTTCATGGCTTCCTTCTGTGCATCGCGGAACTTGAATACATCCAGTAACTTTTCTACTTCTGCTTTTACGTCAGAGAATTCTTTCAATGTTTCGCGGTCGTAATCCGTAAGTTCACCGGCAGCGGGCACTACACCATCGAAATACTTTTTGGTGAGTTGCAGAGCACGGTTCACGAAGTTACCATAAACAGCCACTAACTCATTGTTATTGCGTGCCTGGAAGTCTTTCCAGGTGAAGTCATTGTCTTTTGTCTCAGGTGCATTGGCAGTCAGTACATAGCGAAGCACATCTTGCTTGCCCGGGAAGTCTGCCAGATATTCGTGCAACCATACAGCCCAGTTGCGTGAAGTAGAAATCTTATCACCTTCCAGATTCAGGAATTCATTACTCGGTACATTGTCCGGTAAGATGAAACTACCTTCCGCTTTCAGCATGGCAGGGAATACGATACAGTGGAATACGATATTATCTTTACCGATAAAGTGGATCAGACGTGTTTCGGGGTCTTTCCACCAGGTTTCCCAAGTGTCGGGCAACAATTCTTTCGTATTGCTGATGTAACCGATAGGGGCATCGAACCATACATATAACACTTTTCCTTCTGCACCTTCTACGGGTACCGGAATACCCCAGTCGAGGTCACGGCTTACTGCACGCGGTTGCAAACCCATGTCAAGCCAGCTTTTGCATTGACCGTATACGTTGGGACGCCACTCTTTATGGTCTTCCAAAATCCATTGGCGCAACCAGCTTTCGTGTTGGTCAAGCGGCAGATACCAATGCTTTGTTTCACGCATTACAGGCTTACTTCCGCTGATGGCACTTTTCGGATTAATCAGGTCTGTGGGGCTGAGACTTGTACCGCACTTCTCGCATTGGTCGCCATAGGCACCTTCTGCATGGCAGTGGGGACATTCGCCTGTAATATAGCGGTCGGCAAGGAAAGTTTTGGCTTCCTCGTCGTAATATTGCATACTGGTTTTCTCGATGAAGTCACCTTTGTCATACAGCTTGCGGAAGAATTCCGAAGCAGTGTCATGGTGAGTTTTTGAAGTCGTACGACTGTATACATCGAATGAAATACCGAACTCTTTGAATGATTCTTTGATAAGCGTATGGTAACGGTCTACTATATCCTGCGGCGTCACGCCTTCTTTCTTGGCGCGTATGGTGATGGGTACTCCGTGCTCGTCCGAACCTCCGATAAAGATTACATCTTCTTTTTTCAGTCTCAGATAGCGAACGTAGATATCAGCGGGTACATAAACTCCTGCCAGGTGTCCGATATGAACCGGTCCGTTAGCGTAGGGCAATGCCGACGTAACGGTAGTGCGTTTGAATTTCTTTTCCATTGTGATATATGTATCTCTTTTGTTATGAGCGCATTTTGGTGTGCAAAGATAGCAGTTTTCCACTCAAAGAAAAAGAGAAGACAATGAAATATCCAACTACATGTGGCAGAAATTTATATTTATCAGTGTTGTAAACGGAATAATATTGTGCTCCATTCCCATTGATGATATCCATATTTAAACTAACATTTTTCAACTATGTATATGCAACATACGCAGAAACACGCAAATTGACAGAAAATCGTCTTTTTTTGAACTTCTGCTGATTCACAGAGACTGAGATAGGAACTATCTTTGCGATGTCTATAAAACAAATTTTATCATGAAAAAAAAGAAACTAAGACTAAGCATTATCGGATTATTAATGGGAGGATGCATGTTTGCACAGCAAAGCCCGGTCCAATTGAACGTAGAAGCGAGTAAGCAGATTGCCACTGTACCCAAGCTATTCAATGGTACAAATATTGAAGATCTCAACAATCAAACCAATGGAGGTATATTCAGCCAATTGCTGCATGGGGAAGCGTTTGAAGAAAACATTGATGTTGATTTCTTAAATCTGAAACGAGGAGATTATTCTAAAATATATGTTGTTCTGGATGAAAGGAAAATCCCTCATTTAATCACTCAATCTGATATTTACCACCGGATTAGTTGGAACAACCTCACCGAAAAATATGATTTTAATTCTAAAGATATCTATAACTCTCCTAAGTTCAGAGAGCCTCACATAATTTCTGGTTGGAAATTCCCCGGACGTTTCCTAACATTCGACTCTCTACCAGGTGACATACAGAAAATTATGCTCGAAAGGATTAACGGTAATGAGCAAATCTCCAAATATTGGAGTAAATTGGTAGTTGGTAATCCCGGCTATGCTTACGAACTAGTACGCAACGGAAATGCCTATATAGGTAGACAAAACCAAGCTATTTCATTTATCGAGGGTAGCGGAGAGGTTGGCTTAACCAACCATGGTCTTTACCGCATGGGAATTCGTTTTGACAGAAATAAACCATATGATGGCGTACTCCGCATAAAAGCCGATAGTCCAGTTTCCGTATATCTATCATTAAGAGATGAACACGGAAATGTTCTGGCAGAAAAACCTTATTCTCTCAAAGGGGATGGCACATATGAAAAAGTGGAATTTGAGTTAATACCACAAAACAATACCATTAACGGAAGTTTTGGCATATCATTAAAAGCTCCGGGCAAAGTCGAGTTAGGATTTGCTTTTCTGCAACCCGGAGAATGGGGAAGAGTAAAAGGCTATCCCATTCGTAAAACATTTGCCGATGCATTGAAGAAACAAGGAATCAAGGTATTTCGCTACAATGGTTCAATGGTAGATGTTGGTGCCGATACCTACCTATATCGTTGGAAAAAGATGATAGGCCCAATTGATGAGAGAAGAGTAACATTGCGAAGTGGCTTCAACTTGTATGCCACACATAGTTTTGGTTTTATTGAAATGCTACAGGCTGCCGAGGCCATTGATGCCATTGCCATTATTGGTATGAGCATGGATGAAAACTATGAAGATATTCGTGATTTTGTAGAATACGTTAATGGTTCAATTGACACAAAATGGGGAGCATTACGTGCCAGCCACGGTCACCCAGAACCTTATAATCTAAAATATATTCAAGTAGACAATGAACGTCTTATATCCAGCGGATACGTTGAATGTATGAAGAAATTTGCTGAAGCTGCCTGGGAGGTAGACCCGGAAATGACAATAATGACTTCACTTAATATTCGTCGTGATCGCTACAAAAAAGGCATACCGGCATATAATCTGGCTGCAGAAATGGTTGGATGGTTTATCTCTAAAGGCAAAGGTGATAAACTTGCATGGGACCCCCACTATAGCGGTGCTCGCAACTTTGCCGATGAAACCGAATGGTTTGAGGAGGAAATGGGTATTGTACTTCAAAGGGATTTAGCAGAAGATTATCCTGGATTTAAATTAAACCTACATCCAATGGAGGAGAACGGAAGCCGATGCGACTGGGACCGTGGTCTAGCCCATGCCCACAACTGGAATACATTGCAACGCTACGGTGATTGCTTCCGAATGCTGGGTACGGCAAATACTTTTCAACCCCATGGTTTGCATTATATGTGGGACCAAGGCCGTATCCATTACACTGCTGATACGATTTGGTTCCAACCTTCAGCACATATCGATGAAATGATGATGAAAACCTGGAAGCCAAATGTTGTACAAACAACAAGTAGCGACAAAGCACTCGATATAACTGCAAAAGTCAACGAACAGAAAACTGAAATGACGATCTACGTAGCAAATATGAGCAATGAACCACGGCAGGCTATTCTGAATATCCGGGATTTCCGTTTCAATCCCAAAGCGGAAATTTATACTATAGGTGACTGTGAACTTACTGAATACAACACTTATGAAAATATGAATAATGTTGTATTTAAACCCTCAAAAATTAATATTGCTAGGAAAAATGCAAAATACACTTTTCCTAAGTATTCATATACAGTTATTACTTTAAAAAAATAATAATAGTCAAGAGTTCTTCACTTCCTCAAATATGGAGCCATGTTTGAGGAAGTGGCTTACTTTGGATGTTTCTTAGCAAAATCTTTAGGTAATACACCAAATTGTTTGTAAAATACTTTAGAGAAATGAGATATTGAATTCATTCCTATTAATACACAAATTTCATTTATACGATATTCTCCCGTCTTAAGTAATTCCGCTGCCTTCTTCAATCGTATGATCCGAACGAAATCACCAGGAGTCAACCCTGTGATTCCTTTCAATTTCCTGTGTAGACTACTTCGGCTCATTGTTACTGCCATAGCGAGATCATCTATACTAAATTTTTCATCACTAAGGTTTTGATGGATAATATCTGTTATCTTATTAAGAAAATCTTCATCGGCTTTATTATGGGCTATAGAGTCAATAGCGGCATACGGATCATTTGCAAAATTCTGACGTAACTTCATTCTGCTTTCCAGTAAATTATTAATTTGCACAAGCAGATAAGGCATTGAAAATGGTTTTTCAATATAGGCATCTGCACCACTTTTTAGCCCTTCTATTTTATTATCCAATGCTGTTTTCGCAGTTAATAAAATAACAGGTATATGACATGTGGAAAGGTCGTTTTTTATAGAGTTACATAATTCCAAGCCATCCATAAGAGGCATCATAATATCTGATACAATCAGATTAATAATTTTCTCGTCAAGTACTGCCAATGCTTCCACTCCATTGCTTACTGCCACTATTTCATAGTATTTACCAAGTTGCCGACTAAGGAAAGAGCGTAATTCTTCATTGTCTTCAACAACCAACACTATTTTTCGATCAGAGATCTGTATTTCTGACGACAAAGGTGTATCTTCTTCATACTCCACTTTACTAACGCATTCATCCAATTCAGGTTGAGAAATATCAGCAGACATATTAATGGGTATTTGTACGACAAAACATATGTCCTCAGCTTTATCGTCAAGATACAATTTACCATTATGCAGTTGTACTAAAGAAGCAGCAAGCGTAAGACCAATACCCGAACCTGGCTGCGTCACATTTTGGTTACCATCGTTAATTCGGAAAAAAGCCTCAAAAATACGTTGACGCATCTCCACAGGTATAGGTGTGCCATCGTTTCTTACTGTAATGCAGAAACATTGAGAGTCGCAATCAACAGATAAGGCAATCTTTACATAGCTTGTAGAATACTTAATAGCATTATTGAACAGGTTACTACACACTTTTGTGATTACTTCCTCATCAATTAGAGCAAAAAGAGGATCAGATAAAGAATCGAATGTTATCATTATATCCCGATGTTTTGCTGCAGCAATAAACTGAACATACGTATTGTACACAATTGAGCATACATTTTTCACTTGAAAGTTCAAAGTAAACGCTTTCGATTCTACTTTCCTGAAATCAAGCAACTGATTTACCAATACCAATAACCTGTCTGTATTCTTTTCTATTATACCCAGATTCTCATGCATTTCATCCTTACAGAGGTCTTCATGCATAATACAATCTAACGGTGCTTTTATTAATGAAATAGGTGTACGTATCTCATGGGCTATATTCGTAAAGAAATCTATCTTCAATTTATATATTTCTTCTTTCTTCTCATGCTCTTGTCTTATTTGCTGCTTCTTCATTCTTTTCTTTCTTTCTTTAATATAATGATGTAACAGCATATAAAAGATAGCTATTAGGATAATTGCATATACGATATAGGCTTCTATAGTAGACCAGAATGGAGGTATGATATTAATATGCAGCATGGTCTCTTCACCTTCCCAATCATAACCATCAATACTATACTTGATACGGAAAGTGTAACTCCCTGGAGGGATACTATTATATGATACTTGCGTAATATTATCAGCATACATCCATTTCTTGTCAATCCCCTCAAGTTGATATGCATACTTACCCTGCCCATTCATTGAGTAATTTAATGCTGAAAAACCGAGACTGAAAGTCGACTGGTCATAATTCAGGTTTATAACATCTGTATACGGCATAGCTATTTTCAGTATAGAAGTGGTTGTATCAACTTTTACTTTCTGATTATAAATAAACAAATCCGTCAGTACAACTGAATATCTATTCTTGCTATCCTTTATCGCTTGAGGATTAAATGATATAAATCCATCAATACTACCGAAATAAAGAATACCATCTTTGCCCTTGATTCCTGAATTGTAATTAAATTGTTCATTATCAAGACCATTGGATAGATTATATTGTTTTTTCACCGACATGGTTTCAGGGTCGAAATGTACAATCCCATCAAGAGTACTTAGCCATAGTTGCTGATTGTTGTCTTCTAGTATTTTATAAACCACATTACTAGGCAGCCCTTCTTTCATTGTTATCCGAGTAAAAGTTTCGTCTTTAGGATGGTATAGACAAAATCCACCATCTTCGGAAGAAAACCACAAACGTAATTTGCTGTCCTGAAAAATACCTGTAATTCTATCGTAGCAAATACTATGTGGATCATTTACATCATACGTAAACTCTTTAATAGTATCTGTATATGGATTGTATCTGATGACCCCTCTGTTATAAGTTGAGAACCATATATTGCCATTATGATCTTCCAATATATCACTAGTAAACGACTGTTTTATCTTTTCGAACTTCTTCACACCATCAATCTCTGGAACATATGTATATATATCACTTGAAGAACCTATCCAGGTAATACCGTTTCGGTCAGTATAAATAGCTAGAATATGATTGTTTTGTATCGTAGTAGAATCGTTGTCTTTCTTCTCATAATGCTTACTACGTCCAGTTTTTAAATCCAGTACATCAAAGCCTTTAGAGAATGTTCCTACCCACAATTTATCATCTACCAGGTTTAAAGACTGAATATTAGGAAAAGTCACAGATAACGGTTTACTATTCTCGGAGATATGAGTAAACTGTTTGGTTTTGGTATTAAAATAGTTCAACCCATTATCTTCTGTTGCAATCCATAGATTTCCTTCTTTGTCATTAACAAATTCCCTAACCTTATATCCTTTAATCGAATTTTGATCAACTTTTGGGTAGTAATTTCTGAAATAAGTGCTTTCCACCAGAATATAATCCATCCCTCCAAAATAGCTTCCAACCCATACGTTACCTTCTCTATCCCTAAAAATAGAATATATAGAATTATCCGAAAGAGATAAATTATCATGGGGGTCATGAGCCAAATGATGTATTTGCTCACCCTGTAAAATATAAATGCCACTCTCAGTACCCACCCAATATTCTGTATCGGATATTTTTTCTATTGTTCGTACGTATATATCTGAATTTCGAGGATTATATATAGGTATTTTTTTAGTTGTACCAGTTATCTTATTTACAAAGTAAAGTCCCCTGTTTAAAGTTCCTACCAGCATGTAAGAATCATTATACTCAGACATAGCCGTAGGAGAGTAAGTGAAGGAGGTTAATAAATCAACTTCCTGGGTAACAAAGTTATATTTCAATATCCCTATTTTCGGAAAGGAAATATAGGCTATACCATTATCATCTACGTAGAAAGCACTAGGGATAGAAGTTCCGACATATGACCTGAATTTCTCATTTAAGCAAAATAATTTGTTCTCTTTATCGATATAAATATATAAACCTGTATTGCTTCGTATCCACACTCGATCCAGATGATCTATAAAAATTTCGTTTACATACCCGCTAATAGTTTCTTGTTCAATCGTTTTTAAATCAAACGTAGAAAACCTTTCCGTAAAAGGATCATAGAGTGAGATACCTTTATCTGTGGCAATCCATAATCTTTTAGTCTTATCTTCTTTAATAGAAAAAATGATACTGTTCTTGAGATCACCTGGCAAGTCCCCTCTCTGATAAACTTTAAAGTTAGATCCGTCAAACCTATTGAGACCATTTTTAGTACCGGCCCATATAAAACCTTTGCTATCCTGATAAATAGACATTACTGTGTTCTGTGAAAGTCCGGAATTTATCTTATAATGTTTAATATTATAAGAAAGTTCTTGTGAAAATATAGCTTCTGAATAGAATGCCAAAGACAGGAATAATATCAATACTGTGTATTTCATGTTTATATTAGACTAACTTATTTACTACAAAACCTATACACAAAAATAGTTGAAAAACAGATTAGAAGCTATTAATTATATGTTAAATAAGGCACTTTACAAATAATCGCTATAAAATGACAGAAAAACGCTTTTATTTAATCTTTACATTAACACACTTGAATCAATAACACTTTTTTTTGGCTAAACATCATCATCCAAATAATAATATTCACGATACATTTGCAGGTGTTGCAACCTTTTATACTTATTTATAAACTTTTAATTTAATATTTTATGAAACATTTTAGCGTCCAGACTTTCAGGTCACATCCTCGCTGGTGTATGTTTTTAATTCTCTTTTTCTTTTCCACAGTATCATTATGGGCACAAAAAAGAGAAATTAAAGGGACTGTAGTTGATTCTTCTAAAGAGCCCTTGATTGGTGTAAATGTGATTTGTAAAGGAAATGAAACTATTGGTACTATCACGGATCTTGAAGGAAAATTCAGCCTGAATGTAGAAGCCAATGCAACTTTGATTTTTTCATATATAGGCTATACGCAGATAGAGAAAAAATTAGCTGTAAACGAGAACTATCTCACCATTACAATGCAAGATGACTCTGAACTTCTTGATGAAGTAGTGGTAGTAGGTTACGGTACCATGAAAAAGAAAGATTTAACCGGATCTGTATCTCGTGTAGGTAAAGAAGTTTTAGAAAATAAACCGGTTACAAACTTCATTGAATTTCTGCGTGGTAGTGTTGCTGGTTTTAACACTACTATAGGAAATACCTCTGAAGGAGGAGGACAAATGTTGATTCGTGGTGAGAACTCATTGAAAGCCAACACTCAGCCATTGATTGTGTTGGACGGTTCTATTTATTATGGTAGTTTATCAGACATCAATCCGAATGATATTGAATCATTAGATGTATTAAAAGACGCAAGTTCATCGGCCATTTATGGTGCCAGAGGTGCTGCCGGTGTAATAATGGTAAATACCAAAAAGGGAGCTTCGGAAAAACCTGTAATTAATGTCAGCACACGCATAGGTTTCACTGAAGCAACCAACTTAGTAGATATATTCAGCCCAAGCGAGTATCTGCAGGTACATGCCGATTATTATAAAACTCAGGATTATTTCTCAAGCAGTCCACGCCCGACCGGCTACTACGATCACCCGGACAATTTGCCATCTGGTATAGATAAAGACCAATGGGGTAACTATGATTCAGGCTTTACCGGTGATTATATTGGTACATGGTTGAACCGAATCGGCTTGCAAGATGTAGAAGTAAAAAACTATAAAGCAGGCAAAATCACAGATTGGCGAGATATGGCTCTGCGCACAGGTTTAAGACAAGACTACAATGTCAGCGTTTCAGGAAAGAGTAAACTTACGAACTATTTCCTCTCTATGGGATATGTAGACAATGAAGGATATTTAGTTGGTGACGAATATCAGAACTTCCGTACACGCGTAAATTTGGAAACTGAAATTACCAAATGGCTGACAGTTGGTGTGAACAGCCAATTTGCTAATAGACGAAGAAACAATAATCCTGCAGACCTCACACAGGCTAATAATAACAGCCCGTATGGAGATATGTATGATGAAGAAGGAAAGTTCAAATGGTTCCCACATGATGATGCTACGTTTGTTAATCCTTTCATGTGGAATTATTATACTGAAAAATTTGTGAGAGAACAAACATTGATGGCAACTACATTTGCCAAAGTAAAATTGCCATTTGGCTTTAGCTATCAAGCTAATTTTCAAAATCGTTTCAGTTGGTTGAAAGATTTTTATGCAGATTCACCTGAAGCTCGCGACAGACCCGGTGGTAGAGCTGCCCGTACGGAATACAGCGTTTATGAGTGGATGGTTGATAATATTCTTAACTGGAATATGACTTTTGCCGATATACACAAATTCGATGCGACTTTTGTATATAACGTAGAAAAGTACCAGGACTGGAAAGCATATATGATCAACAATAAGTTCGAACCGGATGCAAGTCTTGGCTTCCATAATATGGGTGCAGGTTCCGAACCACAAATTTCTTCAGATGACCAAGTACATACAGCCAATGCATTTTTGGGTCGTATTAATTACAATTTGATGGACAGATATTACTTGACGGCATCTGTAAGACGTGACGGCTACTCTGCTTTCGGAGCAAACAATCCGTATGCAACATTTCCTGCTGTAGCATTGGCGTGGAGAATATCAGATGAAGATTTTATGAAGAATGATATTCTAAATCACCTGAAACTACGTGCTTCATGGGGAGAGAACGGCAACCGTGAATTCGGCCGTTATGCTGCTCTTGCAACTTTAGGTACCCGTAAGAATATTGTCGGTGGTAATCTCGTTAATGGCTTAGTGCCAAGTGGGCTAGGTAACAAAAATCTTAAATGGGAAAGAACGACTGCATTAAATTTCGGACTTGACTTCGGTATTTTTAACGATCGTATTACAGGTATTATTGATTTCTATAAGACTAAAACAAACGACTTGCTATTAACACGCCGTTTACCCAATATCATTGGTTATGATTCTGTAGCGGCAAATATGGGTGAACTAGGAAATACTGGTGTTGAAATCACATTAAACAGCCTCAACATGAACATTCCCGGTAAATTCACATGGACCAGTACCCTTATCTATACCCATAACAAAAATAAAATCAAGCATCTGTATGGTGACATGGTCGATGTGGTTGATAACGAAGGAAAGGTTATTGGGCAAAGAGAAGCCGATGACGAAACAAACGGTTGGTATATCGGACATGGCCTTGATGAGATTTACGATTATAAATTTATTGGTGTATGGCAATTAGGCGAGGAAGCCGAAGCTGCAAAATATGGTTCTCGTCCAGGTGATGCCAAATTGCTCGATGTAAATGGGGATGGTGTTATTGACTCAAAGAACGATAAAGTATGGTTAGGTAGAAAATCACCTACACACCGCTTGTCTTTACGCAATAGCTTTGATCTTTGGAACTGCCTGAATATCTCTTTCTTGTTAAGAAGTGAACTCGGATGGTATGGTTCTGATAACAGACAGCAAAATAATGGTATTCGTTTCTTCCACAGAGGTAATACGACTAAAAGTGATTACTGGACTCCTGAAAACCCAAGCAATGAATACTGTCGTTTAGCAGCTGCAGCACCGGTAGGATTTAGTAACTGGAAAAGTAGAAACTACTTACGTTTACAAGATTTCTCTATATCATATACCGTTCCCAAACAACTAATCAGACGCTTGGGTATTCAGGATCTTCGGGTAAATATGATGGTCGATAATGCCTTCGTAATTACTAATTGGAAGAACTATGACCCGGAAATTAATAATGTAGTACCACGGACATTTACTTTTGGAGTTAATTTCACTTTATAACCTATTAAATATAGAAAATATGAAATACTTATATAGATTATTCCTATTAGCAACATTTATAACCGGACTCACATCTTGTAGTGACTGGTTGGAACCAGAACCGTTGTCATTCTACACACCCGAAAATGGAGTTAAGGATGTAAATGGAATTGAAACAGTTCTGCAAGTTAGTCGTAGACAATTGAAGAACGAATATTATGGTAATCAGGACGAGCAAATTGCACAAATAGAGTATATACTCTCTGATATGGCAATTTCAGGTGCACCTGAAGATTATGAACTTCATAACCTGGAAACACAGCTGACTCCGACTCTTATAAAAGGTAAACAGCGTGTTTACAAACATTTCAGTCATGCATGGGGTGGTGTTAAATATGCCAACTTAGTAATTAACAGAATACCACAAATTGAAGCTTCACAAGAAAAAAAGGATGAGCTTTTAGCTGAAGGATATTTTCATCTGGCCTACTGGTATTATCGCCTGGTAAATCAGTTTGGAGATGTGCCTCTCATTCTTGAAGAAATCCAAGAGCCACGTATTGATTTACAAAGTACCTCACGTGAGGCCATTCTAAAATATTTCTGTGAGAAGTTGGAATTTGCTGTAGAACATTTACCAATGACTGCGCCAGCCGGTGCTATTAATCGTGCAGCTGGTGAACATCTGCTTACTAAATACTATTTACAATGTCGCAGATTCGATGATGCTGTAAAATCTGCTACTCGATGTATTGAAAATTATGGTTTGAAATTAATGAAGAACCGTTTCGGTATACGTGCAAATGATCAGATACACGATGTTATTAATGACCTGTTCAAAGAGGAAAACATTACCGCTAGCGAAAACCTTGAAGGTATTCTTACCGTTCAGGAGCAGTTTGGTAGTGAAGGTAGTGTAAGCCCGAGCGAAGGTTCATGTAGGATGAGACTGTACACACCTTATTGGAGTGGTCCACAGGTGAGAACACCAGATGGAATGGGTGGATACAGTAAAGCAAATGCTATTGTACAAATGGACTCATTGGGGCGTGGAATCGGTATTGTACGTCCAACGAATTATTATCAATATGAATTATGGAAAGACTGTGGCAACGATATGAGACATAACTCGCTCAACTGGTATGATGCTAAACACTATACCTATACCAATCCTCAGTCTGCTTATTTCCGGAAGTCCATTCAACCGGAGTATATAACAGGACATGACACAATCAGATGTTATTACTCATGGCCATATTACAAAGTGTTTGTTGACAAAGATGAAATTAACAAAGGAAATGAGCCCAAAGGTGGTTTTACTGACTGGTATGTTTTCCGGTTAGCCGAGACTTATTTATTGCGTGCTGAAGCCTATTATTGGCAGAATAAGCTATCTGAAGCTCTGGCAGATGTTAATGAAATTCGCCAACGTGCAAACGCTCCGTTATATCAAAGTGTTGGATTAGATGAGATCTTTGATGAGCGTGCCCGTGAACTCTATCTTGAAGAACCACGTAAATGCGAACTTACTCGTGTTGCGTATATCAAGGCTGCATTAGGTCAGGATGGATATACTTTGGACAAGATGCATGAAAAAAATTGGTATTACGATCGTGTTATTGCAAAGAATAATTTCTATCGCAATGAAATTTCACACGGAACAAATTCATATAAGATTAAACCATACCATGTATACTGGCCCATTCCACAAGATGCAATAGATGCTAACAACCTGAATGTTATCAATCAGAATTATGGGTATCAAGGCTCACAAAACAATATACCACCTCTTGAAACTGTGGTAGAGCCTGAAAAGTAGATATTAAATTAATTACAAGGTAAAAGTTTTATTAGGATGACAACCTGCCGGTGATATTATATTGCCGGCAGGTTCTAATAATTTGCCGCTACAAATAGACTTTATCATGAGAAAATTACTCGCCATTTTACTACTCTGTTATGCGACTTTTGGTTTTGCACAGATTAAAATCAGCAACAAGCCTCATACAGGTAACGAATTTTCAATATATTCCAATGGGAATGCTAGTGAAATATACATAGATAACTCCGATTTTGAAGTAGTTAAAATAGTATCCCAACTTTTAGCTGAGGATATAGAAAGGGTAAGCGGTCAAAAAGGGAAGCTGCTCACTACAAAATCTATTAAATCCAAACAGCCTATTATAATAGGGACTCTAGGACATAATAAATGGATCGATAAACTTGTTGCAAGTAATAAAATAGATATATCTGCCATAAAAAACGGTTGGGAACAATATATTATTAAGGTAGTAGAAAAACCTTTTAGTGGTGTAGACAAGGCTTTGATTATTGCAGGATGTGACAGACGTGGAACAGCCTATGGTACCTTCACTCTATCTGAAGCTATGGGAGTATCTCCTTTATATTGGTGGGCTGATGTTCCTGTAAAAAAGCAAAAGGCGATATATCTGGAAACAGCCGAGTATATTTCTAAAGAACCTTCCGTGAAATATCGTGGTATCTTCCTGAATGACGAAGGATGGGGACTTGTGCCTTGGGCAGCCAAAACATTCGACCCAACATTGGGTGATATCGGTCCTAAAACTTACGCAAAAATATGTGAACTCATTCTTCGAATGAAAGGCAATATGCTGGCACCAGCCATGCATCCGGGATCAGGTGCATTTAATAAATATCCCGATAATAAGATTGTTGCTGACAATTATGCTATTGTCATGACATCTGCACATTGCGAACCTTTGTTATTTAACAATACCACAGAATGGTTTAGTGAAACCATGGGAGAGTGGAACTATATGACCAATAAAGAAGGCATTAATAAAGTATTGGATAAACGTATATCTGAGAATGGACAATACGAGAACTTCTATACATTAGCTATGCGGGGTATTCACGATGCCGGATTGGTGGGGGTACCCAAAGAAAAAGAAGTAAGTTTAATAGAAGAGGTACTGAGTGATCAAAGAAATATATTAAAAAAATATATTAATAAAGATATAACATCCATTCCACAACAATTTGTACCCTACAAAGAAGTATTGGACATTTATGAGAAAGGTCTGAAAGTGCCTGATGATGTGACTTTGGTATGGCCTGATGATAACTTCGGCTATATAAAAAGGCTGAGTAACAAGGAAGAACAAAAACGTAAAGGTGCATCTGGTATATATTATCATATCTCTTATTGTGGAGAGCCACACGATTATCTGTGGATTAACACAACTCCTGCTACATTAATCTATGAAGAAATGCGAAAAGCTTATGATACAGGAGCCAATCGTTATTGGTTACTAAATGTAGGAGACATAAAACCGGGAGAACTTGGCATGAAATTTTTCCTTGACATGGCTTGGGATATTGAACAATTCAACTTTGATAATGCCTATACTCATCACACCGATTTTCTGACTTCCATATTTGGAGAGAAATACAGAGATGATCTTGTTGATATTATCAATAACTATTATCTGCTAGGGTTCCAACACAAACCTGAAGGAATGGGATGGGGATACCAATGGAATAACTATCTGGAACGCGAAAGAATTATAGATACAGAGTTTTCTTTTGCAAACTATGATGAAGCCGAAAAGCGAATGGCTGCGTACGACCGTATTGCAAATAAGAGCGAAAAGATATGGAAGCAATTACCGGAAGAATATAAACCTGCTTATTATGAGCTAGTTCACTATCCGGTAAAAGGAGCTACACTGATGAACAAGAAGATGTTGACAGCTCAGAAAAATCGTTGGTATGCCCGACAGGGACGTGCCACAACCAATGCAGTAGCAAACGAAGCAAAAGTCTATTTTGATAGTCTTGCTATTTATACCGACAAGTTCAATTCGCTACTCAATGGCAAATGGAAGCACATGATGGCAGTAAGTCCGGGTTGGAATGCCAGTTATCACGAAATGGCGCCTACCGAACAAATAAATATACCCGAAGAGGGAGAAGTCGGAATCTTCATACCCGGCCAAGATTACACCTTTGGCATGCCTAATGTAAATGTACTCCCATCTGTCAATCCATATACCCAAAAAAACTTCTTCTTTGAAATCTATAACAAAGGGAAAAAAACATTTATTTGGAAAGCAACTACTCATGCCAATTGGATAAAGCTAAGTAAATTAAGTGGGAAAACAGCCACACAGGAAAGAATCAAAGTTTCAATCGATTGGAATAAGGTGCCTCATGGTAACAATATAATTGGAGAGATTGAGGTCATGACAAATGGTAAAACAGATAAGATATTTGTTCCTGTATTCAATCCACAAACTCCATCGATTGATGAAGTGAGAGGCATGTATATAGAAGATAATGGCTGTGTTTCCATAAATGCCGGGCTTTTCCATCGTAAATACGAAAACGACGATATCAAAATAAAAACAGTAAAAGGGTTGGGTTATGAGAATGATTGTGTACAATTAGGAGAAGCGACTAAACCTTCCCAAAATAAATGGTTCACCAATAGGGCTCCCAAAGCCGAATACGACTTTTATACATTCAATGCCGGAAATGCAACAGTATATGTATATGCATTACCCCTATTCCCGATAGATTCCAAACATGACACCAGTTATGGAGTAATGATTGATGAAGGAATGGTGCAATGGATGTCGACAGCATCGAGGGAATATTCAGGTGAGTGGCGCAGAAATGTAGCCCGTAACAGTGCTATAGGTGTAGCTACGCTTCAAGTTGACAAACCGGGTAAACATACATTCAAATTAATTTGTGCCAACCCAGGGGTGATTATCCAGAAAGTGGTGATTGATTTTGGTGGCATGAAACGTTCTTACCTAGGTCCGGAAGTGACTTATGTAGAAAACAAGAAAGCTACACGATAAGAATGACGTTCATTGATAAGTAATATGTTCTTTCCAATCTGAAGTTGTCGAATACTTCAGAGTATGTCACCATAAAATAGAAGCATACGTATTTAATTTTTGGATTAATTTCATACATTTGCAAATGTAGTGTAATGACGGAACACTGTTATTCAGCCTTTGAGATAGTTATTTATATGAGCCTTTTAATAATGAAACAAAATACTCTTTTAAACTCCCTTACTAAAGAAGAACTTATAAAACTCATCGAAGCCTATTCCAAAAACTGGTTGGCTATGGATGGTGTATGGTTTCAATCGGTAGAGCGAAAATACGGAATGGATGAGGCCATGCATCACGATAGGGAAGCATGGAGAGTTTTTACAATCACAGAGGCAAGGAGAATCAAGCAGTTTCTTGAACTGCCGGAACATGCAGGACTGGAAGGGCTGGCAAAAGCCTTGCAGCTGCGTTTCTATGCAAATATAAACAATGATGAGCTTATTTTCGGAAAAGATGGTAAGACTTTGATGTATCGCACATTAGACTGTCATGTGCAAACCGCCCGTAAGCGTAAACAAATGGAATATCATCCTTGTAAATCAGTAGGTATCATTGAATATAGTGGTTTTGCAGCTGCAATAGATGAACGTATTACATGCGAGTGCCTCAGCTGTTATCCGGATATCACTGATAACAGCTGTTGTTGTGCCTGGCAGTTTACTCTGAATGAGTAATACAAGGAATTCTATTTAAGAATATAGAAGCATGATGTCGTAAATAGATTTCTTACATAAGGTATAAAACCGATTATTGCAGGTAATTTCCGAGGTTTTAATCCGAATTTTATTTCATAATGAGGATTTATAAAGAACAACTGTTTGTCCATAACTCTGATAGATTCCCTATGCACTAACCTTTCAAATAGCTCTATTGAAGTCCTGGTATCTTTTATAGAAATAAGCTCTTTTATGCAGCCTGTATTTTCACCGGCAATCTTTAAAATACTTTTATACATAAAAGTTGGCAACAGGTGAATAAAAGGAAAGTGCGAGATTATTTTGCTTTTACATATCTGTTGGTGTCCGCCAAAAGGCATTTGCCATGCAGGAAACGACATAAAGATAATACCTTCGGGATTCATGTATTTAGGAAGATTGGATAAGAATGTAGCTTTGTCCTTTATATGTTCTATAACGTCATGGCAGATAATTAAATCGAATTTGTGTTCAAGCCCTTTCAACTTGAAAATATCCGAAGCTATGAAATCTCCTTTTATTTGCCTTTCTTCAAAAAAGAGGATTGCACCTTTTATTCTTCCTGTCGATAAATCGACCCCGGTAGTGTTACATCCCAGTTCAGCAAAGGGTAATAGATTGCCTCCATCCCCACATCCTATTTCTAAAACATTCATTCCCTTTTCAATCTTTTTGTATTTTGATATATATGGGATGTAGTATCGCTTACTTGTTATCGAAAGTTCATTAAAGTATAATTTTCTATTTTTCTGTCGTTCTTGCATAATATCTATTATATAAATTTCCTTTTTAGGTTCTGTCAGATTTATGTAGCTGTTAATTTAATATTGCATTTTGTCCAAAGAAGAAGCGTGAAAAGTGTAGTTTATCCATGCTCCATGCTATTACTATACATCCACTTACGGTGATTGCAACGGATATGATCATAAAAAGTATTCCGGTGGGCTCAAAGAATAAAAAAGATAGGAACATCTTGCACAATATTGTGAAAAGAGGGGAGAAGAGAAATATGACAAGAGTATTTCTACCTATAAAATAAGAGCATTGTTTGATTTCCTTGGATAGATAACTGTGTGCATATAGTGATATAATGATAGCCAGATAAGTAATAGTGATACCTGCCAGTATCCCTCTGTTCAGATTGTCTGGAAAACAGCAGAGTAGTATCATGGGGACAAGGGCAAGAAGCGATGGCTGAAAGATACGGACAAATGATAATTTGCTTTGTTTAATGATTACCCCTGCAAGGAAGTAAATGGCATTGGCAAACACTATAATTCCACCCCAGCGTGATACTGTGAATAGACCAAGACCAAATAATATTACCTGTGATATTGTTTTCATGCGGGTATAGCGGAAAGTCAGGTAATATAGTAGACTACAGATAATAAGCGTGTGGAGATACCAGTAGGGACCCAATGGCTTTATAAATATCTTATGCAATAAAATGTTTGAACTAATTTCCGGTACATTTTCTCTCACGGGTAAGATATGCGACATTAGTACGTAACCTGTCTCCATACACAGGTAGGGAATGAAAATCCATAATAGTTTTTTCATAAAGCTTCTGATATCTTTCTGTACATTAGTCAAATAACCGGATATGATTAGGAAAGCGGGCATGTGGAACGTGTATACGATCTGTTTTATATAAGGATATTTATCTCCTATATATACCAGATGAAAAGCAACCATTAGAAGGATAAGAATGCTTTTCAGATAGTCTAATTCTTTAATGCGATGCTCCATAGATTGAGTTTTGTATGTTATTGCAAGAATAGCATCCCGATTTCATAAAGGTAATGATTCGTGATAGTTTAATAAGTCTCATATTTGTGTGTAATTTTGTTGCTAATGCTTTAGCCTATACAAAAATAGGTAGCTTTTTATAAAAAACAGGATAATAATACTTCTTTATGATAATGTAACTATATTTTAAAATATATATAAGTATTATTAGAACTGTCTCCAAATCATATTTGAACCATACCCGGACTATATCAGAACCGTACTTGCTCCGTACGTTCTCCAGTCAGAAGTACCTCTGAGTGGAGAAAGTACGGGGTTGGTACGGAGCAAGTATATCTCAGGTATGTCCCGTATCGCTTTTTGAGTTCGTTTTTGAAAAGAAAGGCGTTAAAAAAAGTTTCTCATTTGCTTTGCTCGATATTTATTCCGTGTTTTGCATGGCATAAAATATGTAACGTAAAGTGCATAATACTATTTATAAAAATAGAGAAGATGAAACATGCTATTAAGGTCATAGCTTTCGATGCAGATGACACGCTTTGGAGTAACGAACCTTTTTTTCAAGAGGTAGAACGAAAATATACAGAATTACTGAGTGATTACGGCGGCGCAGAAGAGATTTCGGCAGAGTTGTTTAAAACAGAAATGGGGAACCTGGAATGTTTGGGGTATGGTGCCAAAGCATTTACCATTTCAATGGTTGAAACGGCTTTGAGGATGAGTGGACAGAAGATTTCAGCAGAGAAGATACAGCAAATTATTCTTTTAGGTAAATCTTTGCTCCAGATGCCGATTGAATTGCTGCCTGGTGTGGAAGAAACTCTGAAAGCTTTGAAAGAACAAGGAGGGCATCGTCTGGTAGTGGCAACGAAAGGTGATTTGCTGGATCAGGAGCGTAAATTACAGCGTTCCGGGCTAATGCCTTATTTTGATCATATTGAAATAATGTCTGATAAGACCGAGAAAGAATATACTCGTCTGCTACAAGTCCTGCAAGTCGCTCCGGAAGAATTTTTGATGATCGGTAATTCTTTGAAATCTGATATTCAACCGGTGCTCTCCATTGGGGGATACGGAGTACACATTCCTTTTGAGGTGATGTGGCAGCATGAGGTGGTGGATACATTTACCCATCCCAGGCTGAAACAAGTGAAAAGTCCGATGGAACTGATGGACTGGCTTTAGTGCTTACGGTCTACATGATACTCTATTCGGTAGATATGATCGAAATGCTCCGTCCATTCGTTTGGAGCAATGCCGATCTGCAGGCCGTAAAAGCGAGTACCTTTCTCACGGTGTATACTCATTTGCTCTAATAATTCCGGCTTACATTCAGGGATGCGATAATCGCTGATAAGTAAGACATCTGCATTCATATAACGGTTTTCGTCAAGCATTCTGAAAGTGTCTTTCAGCATTTGGGTGGCATCTGTGTCGCCACTAAAGGGATGGCTGAAGAATTCCATTAGTTTCAATCGGTCGCGTCGTATATCAATGGTTTTGGTAGATACGGAGAATGAAATCAGAAAACATTCTCTGTCTTGATGCTCTGCGATCTCTATGAGCTTTATCAGTAGGGAATTAGCCATCTTCTCCGGTTTTCCGGTCATGCTGCCCGAGGTGTCGAGGCATACAATCATAGGGCCTTTCAGGACTGCCGGTTTTACTTCCAGACGTCTGGAGGGTTGCATGATTTCCGATTTGTAACGGAAGGTTTGCAGTTTCTGTGTGAAGTATTTCAGCATAAAGACATCTTGCAGCTCATTGTCTGCATAGTATAGCAGTTCCGAGGGGAGCAGGGCATTCAGGTCGTTGCCGATGGTGACACCCAGAATGTCACTCTTTTGAGAGTGAGCCAGTTTGTAGGCACTGCCTTCCGTCACATATACTTGTTTGCTACCCTCATCGTCGGCTATTCGCCCCATGCGGTTTGCTACTTTCAGCAGTTCGGGATATTCCTTTTGCAGTTTTACAATCTTCCGGATATTCTCAAAATCTATGGTATTCCATAACCCGTTCATCATGCTCCATGCCTGATAGAACTCTTCTTTATCCACTTGGTGCTCTTCCAGATATTCCGGTATCTTATCCAGGCTGGTTTTTAATTTCTTTTCCAGAAAGTCCTTCTTGATATCCAGGTTTTTCTCTTTCTGCTCTTGTTGCTTCTGATGAAAAGAATCTTCCCAGTCTTTCAGCATCTTCTCCCAAACGGTAGAGTCATGTTGCTTGTCTTTGTCCCCAAACATGTGTTCGTAGAACGGTTCGTCGAAAGCATTTTCTTTATAATCGTCTTTGATCTTTCTTAATAAAGCTTGCCAACCGTCCCGCTTCTCCTTAATCCAGTTCAAGGCACTTTCCATTTCTCCAAGTTCGGATTGAGCTCTTTGCATCTGAAACTTTTCTTGTTCGAGAAACTGCCAGACAAACTGCGTGGTGATGTCATAGAATATGCGTGCACGAACCTCATCGCTTAACACCAGAACTCTGATGGAAGGATTGTTCATGATGGCCAGTAGATAGAGCAACAAGGGATCTTCCGTTTCGCCGTATAGAGTCTTGGCGCATTCTCCTGTCTGCACAAATTTCTCGACTATCTTTGTATAGAAGTGAATGTCATACTTCTTTTTGATTAGCCCCGCCATATTGCTGTAAATTGAATTGTAACTTTTCCTCTTCGATCTCTACATTCCGCAGTCTTTTTAATACTTCGTCCGAGTAGCGGGTGATTAACTCTCTATCAGCCGGTGTGACGAACAGATTGTCCGTACATAAGGAACTGGTGAGGGCTGATAGTTGCTGGAAAAGTTGATTCAACTCGTTCCGGTAATTGCGGGGAGTGATCTGAGGCAATTTGTCGAACAGACTTTGGGAGGATTTGCCGGATGTAGGGAGTGTTTTTTCTCCTTTTTTCCTTTGGCTCATCGGATATCGCACACCGTCTATCAACAGGTATTCTGTTCCTTCCCTGTACAGGTTTACCCGTTGCTGGGAGGCAGATGATGAGGGCGTTCCACCCGGATAACAGCGAATAATCGAGCGTCCCGGATTCAACGGATCGGGATAGATGACAGCTTGTTTAGGTGCATTTTCTCTCTTCTGTTCTTTCAGAGCCAGATAGTCTACGGCAAAGATGTATGTATGGCCTGTTCCGTGTTCCTCTACATGATAGTAGAAGTAGTCTGTAATTTCCAGTTCATTCCAGGGGGAACAGTTGTTCTTGAAGTCTTCCAAAGCTTGGCGCACCCGGCTGATTCGGATGTCGCTTTTAATTGCTTCGGTGATTTCTTCCATTTTTTCCAGGCAGGAGGTGAATAGTTCCCGGATGACCAATTGATGAATCGGCTCACATTCATCTGCTTCATTCCACAAACAATGGTATAGGGGCAGCAGGTCTGATGAGTTGACCTCTGTACGTCCGTTAATGAAAGCTGAGGCTTTCAGCAATTGCACAATGTTCTTCCAGCGACGGTCGCTTATATATACGTTTCGGGCAGTGCCTTCATCATCCAGTGGAAGCCGTTTCAGTTGGTGGCGAACGTTAGTAATGTATTGTAGAATCTCGGCAGATAGTGAAATCCGGTTGATCTGTCCGCGCCAGTCTGCATATTCTTTTTCACTGATTTGCAGTTCTGAAGGCACGTTTATTTCTTTATCGTTGTCATCGAGCAGCATGTTGTAAAAAGTCTGTTCGTCCTTTACACAGGTGCAGATGATACGCAGCAGAAACCGATCCCACAGGGCCTCAAGTCCTTCGCCGTGTGCAGGCAACTCGTTACTGGCGGCAATCAGAAGTTTTAGTGGTAGCTTAATTTCGCTATCGCCATTCCGATAGATTTTCTCGTTGATGGCGGTGAGCAATGAATTTTGTATGGCAGGTCCCGCTTTCCATATCTCATCCAGAAACACCACGCTTGCCGTAGGCAGATACCCATCAATGGCACGTTCGTATTTATCAAACTCTTTCAGCCGGTTGATGCTGATAGGGCCGAATATCTCATCGGGAGTAGAAAAGCGTGACATCAGATATTCAAAAGCTTTTGCTCCCTTAAAGGCGGATTTCAGTCTGCGCGCCACCATGGACTTGGCTACTCCCGGAGGACCCAGCAAGAGAACACTTTCGCCTGCCAATGCAGCCAATAGTGACAGGCTGAGTTCAGTATCCTTCTCGTAAACCCCTTGGTTGATGGCGGTTAATAGTTGTTGTATTCTGTTTCTGATGTCCATAATTCTTCTTGTTTACACTTTATTTTAGGTATGAAGCTTCAAAGATATGAAATCTTTATACGGAATACTGACAATTATTTTGAATTATTGCAGATAAAAAGTTATCTTTGGTGCAGTATTTCTAAAAGAACAGCATTTTACAAAAAGGATATCTAATTTAAGAATGAACATGAGAAATGCTATGAAAATGAAGGAAGAGAAGAAACGATGGTTACATTTCTACAACCGGATATTGTCCGGCGTATTGGTCTTACTAGGTTTTAATGCATGTGACGGGACGGGGGCTGATGAATATGGAACACCTTATTGTCGTTTTGAGATTAAAGGTAAGGTACTTGATGAACTACGCGAACCTGTAAAGGATGCAAGGGTTATCGTAAAGGAACTTACGTCGGATGGAGAACCGATGGGAGCTTATTACACTGATACTCTGTATACTCAAGAGAATGGAGAGTTCCGATTCTTAAATGAGCAGGCAGGTGGCTATGGTAAATACCGCTTAGTATGTGAAGATTCACCGGGTATTTATAAAGCAGACTCAACTGACATAAAAATGGAGCCGACAGGTGGCAAAGGCTGGTATCAAGGCAGTGACACTAAAGAAGTAGATTTTGTACTGAAGAAAAAGAATGAATAATCTTTCAATACGTAAACAGCTTGCTCTGGAAATAAACCGGAAGATCTGGAATAACCTGAAAGAACTGCACCCTCTGAAGCAGCTCTTCTGGGAGTGCACTTTGCGTTGTAATCTCCACTGCAAGCATTGCGGAAGCGACTGCAAACGAATGGCGGCAGTGGAAGATATGCCTGCCGAAGATTTTCTGCGTACTATCGATTCCATTACTCCTTATGTAAATCCCAATAAAGTAAGTATCATTATCACTGGTGGAGAACCCCTGATGCGGGAAGACCTGGAAAAAGTCGGGCTGGCCCTCTACCGTCGTGGTTATCCGTGGGGCATGGTCTCCAACGGACTTTATCTGACAAAGGAACGCTTGCAAAGTCTCATGGCTGCCGGATTACACTCCATAACTATCAGTCTGGATGGTTTTGCCGAAGATCATAATTGGTTGCGGGGGCATCCTGAAAGCCATCACAATGCTTTGGAAGCCATAAAGATGCTGGTGCACGAACCGGAACTGACCTGGGATGTGGTGACTTGCGTTAACCGACGTAATTACCCTTATCTGGACGAATTAAAAACATCTCTTTATAAAATAGGCGTTCGCCAATGGCGGATGTTTACTATCTTCCCGGTTGGCCGTGCTGCTTCGCACCCTGAGTTCCAGCTAACAGATGAAGAATTTACCGGACTTATGGACTTCATTAAAGAAACCCGTAAGGAGGGAAAGATACATCTGAGTTATGGCTGCGAAGGCTTTCTCGGCAAGTACGAAGGAGAAGTACGCGATAGCTTCTTCGCTTGTAATGCCGGTGTTACCGTCGGTTCCATCCTGATAGACGGTTCTATCTCTGCTTGTCCCAGTATCCGGAGTGATTTTCATCAAGGGAATATCTATCAGGACAATTTTATGCAGGTGTGGGAAGAACGCTTCCAGCCATTCCGTAACCGCGATTGGATGAAAAAAGATGCTTGTGGCGATTGTTCCTTCTTCCGTTATTGCGAGGGTAACGGGATGCATCTTCGTGATGAAAACGGTAATCTCCTGTTTTGTCATTCAAAGAGATTAGTGCGTTAAGTTTATTTAATCTAATAAAAATGCTATTTCATTATTTCCTAATTGAGGGAAAAAGTTATAGAAATAATCAGAGTACAATAGAATTGAAAATTTTATGATTTAAGATCCATTCTTTTTAGGTATTTGTTAATAATATCGTATAGAGGTTATAAACCTTAGAAGGATTGAATAACTTTATTATCATCAAATATTTAGGAGATTATAGTAGAATATGTGGATATACTCATCTGAGTGTGATTAACATTTTAGAAGCAATAACGATTTTTAGGGAAGAGTTTTTACTAATTAAAAAATTAACTAAAGTTTTTTGTTTTTATAATTGTTAGTTTCTTACTTTGTCTTAAATAAATAAAGAGCAGTTATGTACTTTGAAAAACATTCAAGAGCAGTTTTGTTCATTCTATTAATGTTGTTTGCTTTACCTCATAGAGCACAAGATGTTATTATGACTGAACTTCCAAATATAAATCAGCTTCCGACTAGAGATATTTTATGTATATTCCAAGACTCGGAAGGGTATATGTGGTATGGTACAGAAGAAGGGTTGTGTAGAGACGATGCATATCAGATAAAAGTGTTCCGTTCTGATTTTAATACTCCTGGATTGTTGGAAAACAATAGTGTAACAAGTATTGCTGAAGACAAAGAAGGAAAAATTTGGTTTGGTACAAAACGGGGGATGTATATTCTTGATAAGACCAATTATAAGATTAGTTCTCTTCCTGATAGCGAAATAAAAGGATGGGTTATAAAAATGGTTAGAGGGACTTCTGATGGAACTGTTTGGGTCTCATCTGGGAAGTTTTTATTTCGATATGATATGTCTGGTGAAAGGTTGGGAAAATATGAATTAAAATGTGAAGACGTTCCTAGAGAAGTAAACGGTATTTGTGAAGATAATGAAGGCACAATTTGGGCGACGCAATTGAAAGGAGGATTATTCAGATACAATGCTCAAGATGATAAATTTGTTCAATATCCTTGGCCTTTTAAAACATCTGTTACATGGATGATGAAAGATGCTGTTTCACCATTTTATTGGATTGGCACATGGGGAGATGGGATTGTTCGATTTGATCCTCGAGAAAAAAACACCAATTGCATGTTTGTGTCACAATCAGCTACTACTCAATATGCTGATCCAGATAAAAAAAGAATTTCTTGTATTGCCCAAGATAGTTTGAAACATCACCTTTGGGTAACTGCAAATGATAATTTGTATGCATATGAGATCGATGTAAACGATATGTTGCATTCAGTTGATATCTCAGGTTTATTTTCTGAAGATAAAAGAATGTTGAACAGTGTTATATGTGATCAAGATGGGAATCTGTGGATTGTAGGGAATTATCCTGAATCATATTCATTTGTTATTTCTTATTTGCCGAACAAAATAATGAGTTATCCAATGGATTTGGTTAAGAAAGAAATAGGTATATATGCTTCCCCTATGGAACTTTTCTATGAAAAAGAATATTATTGGGTTCGTCAGAAAAGAGTTGGATTATATATTTATGATACTAAAAATAATAAATTGGCAATGCATGAAAACTATAATAGGAGTTTTTCGTTTTTCTTTGAAAAATCAGTTGATTATGATGGTGTATATGTTGCCGTATTCGAATCACAGGTCATATTAATACAGTATACAGAAAAAGGTTTTATTGAAACTGAGATATGTAAGGTTCCTATTGAACCTCATGAACGCATTCGTACTTTGTATGATGACAAGCATGGAAATTTGTGGATTGGAACGACGTTTCATTTATATAAATATGAATTAAAACAAAAACAACTTGAAAAAGTGTATGAATATACTGGCATTGTAAATGATATTATTTCATTGGATGATGGAAGTATATTCATCGCTACAGAATCTGAAGGATTTTGGAAGATTGTTGACGGTAGAAAAGAGTTTAAATATCTTACGAAAGAAAATTATGTGGTTTTAACAACTTCTCCTGATCAAAAGGTTTGGGTTGGGACGCAACAGGGAAATGTCTATTGTTATGATACTACTAAGAATGAGCTGACATCTAAAACAAAAGATTGTAGTCTGATAGGTGATGCTATTATAGACCTTTTAGCTGATGATTATGGTAATATATGGATATTGACTGATCAAACAATTATTATTTATAATCCTGAAAAACAGATTACAAACTCAATTTCTTGTTCTGATCCTTTCATCTCGTTGGATAATTTTTTATCACTTCATAAGGGTGAAAATGGTGAGATGCATGTTGGGGGTAGGGGAGGTGTGCTGACATTCCCCTGCATTACTCCACTTGAAAAAGTATCACAAAAAATCTCCATAAGTTTAACCTCTGTTAAAATCAATAATATTCAGAAGATATTAGGTAGAGATAGTCAAAATATTATTCTGGAACCTCAAGAGCGAAATGTTGAACTTTTCTTTTCCACTTTTGACCCGCTTAATACCAATAAAATTTGTTATGCTTTCCGCCAAAAACAAGACAGTGTTTGGAACTATTTGCCTATGGGACAAAATAGTATTTATTTAGCAGGGCTTTCAAAAGGAAATTATGAAATGGAAGTAAGGGCAACAGATAAAAATGGACTTTGGACCCAGAAATCCACAATTATTAAAATTCAACGGCAGCCAGACTGGTATGAGACATGGTTGGCATATACTTCATATCTCTTTATTTTTTTAGTATCTGTTCTTCTCATGATTCAGAGATATGTTAGGTTACAAAAAGCTAAGCAGCAAAAGTTAATGGATGAGCAGGTGTCGCAGATGAAATACCGTTTTTTTACTAATGTGAGCCACGAACTTCGTACACCTTTAACTCTTATCGTAACCCCATTAGAGACTATTATAAGAAAGGTTTCAAATGCAGACCTTAAACAACAATTAGAATCAATAAATAAAAATGCTCAAGATTTATTGAGCTTGGTTAATCAATTACTCGATTTCAGAAAAATAGAAATGGGGCACGAAACACTTTCTTTAACTAAAGGGGATATTAGTGAATTTATTTCCTCTATATATGAAAGTTTTCAATTAGCTGCAAGAGAGAAAAAAATTGATTTCCAATTTCATACAGATATTAGTTCGTTTTATTTATTCTTTGATGCCAATAAGCTGCGCAAGGTAGTAAATAATCTGCTTTCCAATGCTTTCAAGTATACAGAAGAAGGAGGGTGCATTTCGTTGTCTATTTATAAAAGAAATCGGGAACAGGAATATGTTGTTATTTCAGTAGAAGATACGGGTAAAGGTATTCCTGTCAATGAATTATCTACTATTTTTGAGCGTTTTCATCAGGTAGGCGGGCAAGAAGGTATTATTGGAAGTGGTATTGGCTTACATATTGTGAAAGAATATGTTGATATGCACGGAGGGTTTGTTGATGTGCAAAGTGAATTATATAAAGGTTCTATTTTCTCTGTTTATATCTCGACTGATTTGAAGCCGCATGCAAGTATTACAGCTATGGAGATGGAAAAAGAGCGAGAGAAAGTTGCAATGACTGAACCACTAGGCGATCTGAGAAAAAGAGTATTGATAGTGGAAGATAATGTAGAATTCAGTACATACCTAAAAGGTGAACTAAGTCGATTTTATACTGTATATGAAGCTGCCAATGGTTTAGAAGGTGAAAAAAAGGCAGTAGAGAAAGAACCAGACGTTATCATTACGGATTTAATGATGCCTGGGATAGATGGCATAGAGCTCTGTCATAGGATTAAGAATAATATAAATACATCGCATATTCCAGTAATTCTTCTTACAGCAAATAGCAATATAGAAAATGAAGAAAGAGGTTACAGGGAAGGAGCTGATGCTTATATTTCGAAGCCGTTTCATTGGGACATTTTATTGGCTAGAGTAGAGAATCTGATGGTACAAAAGGTACAGCGTCAACAACTTTTCAAAAATGAAATCGAAGTAGCTCCCAAAGATATTACTATTTCTTCGTTGGATGAACGATTGATAAAGAAGGCATTAGAACTCATTGAAACTAACATTAATAATTCTGAATATTCTATTGAAGATTTAAGTAGCGATATGGCAATGAGCCGGTCAAATTTATATCGTAAAATTCACTCTATCACAGGACAAGCTCCTACTGATTTTATTAAAAATATAAGGTTGAAGAAAGCTGCCGAATTATTAAAGGAGGGTGGATTGACTGTAGTAGAAGTAGCCTATGCTGTTGGGTTCAATACACCAAGCTATTTTACAAAGTCATTTAAGAAAATGTTTGGTGTATTGCCTACTCAATATGGTCAAAAATAACCGGAAGGAGACTTCCGGTTATTTGATTTGCTTGGATTTCAATTAGAAATAAACCGCAGAATTATTTTTCTGATTTTTGAATTCTGAAGTAATCCACTTCTAACCAGCCTCCGGCACCAGAAATTTTCGGACGATTACAGAATAGCCCTACTTTTGCACCTATCCAACCACCTTTACGTGCAGTAAACTTTCCTCCGATTGGTTGGAAATGCTTGCCGTTTAAGCTGTAAAAAAAAGTACATACTCCTTCACTATGAACGTCTATGCGTAACCAAACGGTTAGGTTTGCAGAATCAAGTTTTTGAGAAGCTATAAGTTTCTCAGGATTCTTTTTTTCTGCTTCGAGACATTCTGACATA
Source organism: Bacteroides intestinalis (assembly GCF_003464595.1). Taxonomy (GTDB): domain Bacteria; phylum Bacteroidota; class Bacteroidia; order Bacteroidales; family Bacteroidaceae; genus Bacteroides; species Bacteroides intestinalis_A. The sequence goes on along the minus strand of NZ_QRZF01000005.1, from coordinate 35,930 downwards.
GAAAGTATTATACCACTTGATGTATTTTCAAATGCTAGTATAGCATAATCATATCCCATAACGATAAGCCCTCCGCGCTCGCCGATAGCTCTATTAGATGGATTAAATGTCATTTTACTGGTTATAGAGAACTCTTCGGCTGGGAACTTTTGGAGTAGCAAGTTGGGACAATCCATCATATTATTATACTCATCGTTATTTTGTACTACTGAGAAAAGTTTTAAATGGCCTTTTTCGCCGGCAGGATAATACCAATATATATAAGGATTAGCATGCCATTGCCATTGAAGACTGAGTGTTCGCTCATTAAACTCATCGCTTTCTTGTGGCGTCATTACTGGATATTTTTTACCTACATTAGGTTTACGGAAAGTCGTTACAGGTTCACCTGTCCCTTTACCAGCTTTATCTATACCAATAATGGGCCAGCCATCCTTTCTCCAGCTCATTGGCTGTAAGTGAATGATGCGTCCATACGCATCTTTGTCCTGAAAATGAATAAACCAATCTTCCTTTCCATCTGGAGTGGTTACCCATCCTCCTTGATGAGGACCATTTATATCGGTTGTACCACGAGCCATAACAGTACGGGATTCATATGGGCCATAAATATTGCGTGAACGCATTGCAAGTTGCCAACCGTTTTTAACACCTCCAGCTGGAGCAAATATCCAATAGTAACCATTATGCTTATAGAATTTTGGTCCTTCAATAGTAGGGTTTTCTCCATGACCCGAATAAACTACATGTCCTTGACCATCTATAACTTTATCTCCGTCTGATGATAAGCGATTAACTATAAGTAGAGAACTCTGCCTTACACGACTACCCGCAAGAGCATGTATTAAATATACATTACCATCGTCATCCCATAGTGGGCATGGGTCGATGAAACCACGTCCCTCTTTTACCATAACAGGGGCTTCCCACTTTCCTTTAGGGTTTTGAGTACGTACCATAAAGATACCAAGATCCGGATCACCCCAATAGATGTAAAAATAGTTGTTGTGATAGCGAATTGATGGTGCAAAAACCCCACGCCCATGCCGTGGTATATCATAATGATTGGGTGGCATAGTGATGGATTCTAAGGCATGTCCAATAATTGTCCAATTAACTAAATCTTTGGAATGGAGTATCGGTAAGCCTGGTATACAATTAAAACTTGAAGCAGTCATGTAATAATCTTTATCGGCGCGACAGATGTCCGGATCGGAGTAATCGGCATAAATGATTGGATTTTTATAGTTGCCATTACCTAGATCGGCAATCCATACCTTCGAGGGATCAGCTGCGCAAATTGATACTGTAAATAGAAAGATAAAATTTAAGAATGAAAATAATCGCATAATAATATTAGTTTTTAATTAAAAAATTCTACTTTAGTGTTATAAAATACAAAAGTAGACCTCTTTATAGCTTATTGGGTGTTCTGTGGTTGCAATTTATAGAACGCATGTTGCAACTTCGTTCTTGCCGATTTATGTCATCAATATTTTTTCTTTTTGCAACGGTTGTTGTATATCTTGCAACGAAACAACCATACTCATAAACTTCAATTCGCTTACTTTGCTTTCGAATAATTTCATCGACGGAATAATATTGGGAGATTTATTTAATAATATAATTATATACATTGTAAGGTATGAGAAAGCAAAGATTAGTAAATTTGTTGTTAGCTTTTATGTTGGTATCTACAACTGCGTTAGCTAGTAATAGAGAGAAATACAATTTTAATTCGCAATGGCTATTGAATATTGGAGATTCTAAAGGAGCCGAGCAAAACAATTATTTCGATAAGGATTGGGAGAAAATAACTCTGCCTCGTGCCTTTAATGAGGACGAATCATATAAGGTAAACATTAAATATATGACGGATACTATTGCTTGGTATCGTAAGCATTTCAAATTACCCAAAACTGCTAAGGGAAAAAAAGTATTTATTGAATTTGAAGGGGTACGTCAAGCTGCTGATTTATGGCTTAATGGTAAATATATAGGATTACATGAGAATGGGGTGATGGCTTTTGGGTTTGATTTGACACCTTACTTAAATTTCGAAGGAGAGAATGTTATTGCATTAAGAGTTGATAACGATTGGCGTTATAAGGAAAGAAGCACAGGTAGTGGTTTTCAATGGAATGATATAAATTTTAATGCCAACTATGGTGGTATACCTAAAAATGTATGGTTACATATTACTGATAAATTATATCAGACATTTCCATTATACAGTAACCTACGAACAACAGGCGTTTATATTTATGCTACTGACATACAGGTGAAAAGTCGTAAGGCTGTCATCAATGCCGAGTCGGAAATCCGCAATGAACACGATAAGGTAATGAATGTGAATTATGAAGTAGAAGTGTATGATTATGACAATAAATTAGTTGGTACTTTTAATAGCGAACCTGTTGTGATACAACCAAATCAAACGGTGACTGTGAAAGCATCTTCTGATTTTTCCGGATTGCATTTCTGGAGTTGGGGATATGGCTATTTGTACAATGTAAAGACAAAGTTGATTGTAAATAATAAAGTTATTGATGAAGTTGTTACCAGAACTGGATTCCGAAAAACACGGTTTGCAAATGGTAAGATTTGGTTGAACGAGCGTGTTCTTCAGATGAAAGGATACGCACAGCGTACCAGCAATGAATGGCCGGGAGTAGGTATGTCTGTTCCCCCTTGGATGAGTGATTATTCTAATGGTTTGATGATTGAGCATAATGCAAATCTATTTCGTTGGATGCATGTTGCCGCTTGGAAACAAGATGTGGAATCATGTGATAGGGTTGGAGTACTTCAGATGCTTCCTGCTGGTGATGCGGAGAAAGATGTCTTTGATCGTCGTTGGGAACAGCGTACTGAGTTGATGCGAGATGTAATCATTTATTATCGAAATAACCCAAGTGTTATATTTTATGAATCCGGAAACGAGTCAATCAGTAGAGAGCACATGATTGAAATGATTGCTATACGTGATAAATATGACCCTTATGGAGGGCGGGCAATCGGTTCACGTGAAATGTTAGATATCCGTGAGTCGGAATATGGAGGCGAAATGCTTTATGTAAATAAGAGTGAATGTCATCCTATGGTACAAACAGAATATTGCCGAGATGAAGGTTTGCGTAAATATTGGGATGAATACAGTTATCCTTTCCATAAACAAGGAGATGGACCATTACATAAAAATGCAGATGCTAGTGCATACAATCAAAATCAGGATATGTTGACTGTTGAGTTTGTGCGCCGTTGGTATGATTTTTACCGTGAACGTCCAGGGACAGGAAGACGTGTTAATTCTGGTGGGGCGAAGATCGTTTTTTCTGACACACAGACCTATGGACGTGGGGCTGAAAACTATCGACGTAGTGGTGTTGTTGATCCGCTAAGGATCCCGAAAGATGGCTTTTTTGCTCATAAAGTAATGTGGAACGGTTGGGTAGATGTAGAAAATGAAAGTACCTATATTATCGGGCATTGGAATTACACACCTGAAGTAATAAAACCTGTATATGTTGTTTCATCAGGGGATAAGGTGGAGTTATTCGTTAATGGTAAATCAAAAGGTTTTGGTAAACGTGATTATGAATTCCTTTTCACATTTGACAGTATACAGTGGGAAAAAGGGGTTATTAAAGCTGTAAGTTATGATGAAAACAATAAAGAACTTAGCAGTTATTCAATTGCAACTATAGGAGAACCCCAACGATTGAAACTTACTTTGATGCATGGTCCCAACGGTATATATGCTGATGGAGCCGATATTGCGATAGTACAAGTAGAAGTTGTGGACAGTAATGGAAATAGATGTCCTCTTGCTAATGATATGATAAAATTTGATTTGCAAGGTCCGGCGGAATGGCGGGGAGGTATTGCCCAAGCTGAAGATAATTATGTGTTAGCTAAAGAATTGCCTGTAGAATGTGGTATTAGTAGAGTGTTGATACGGATGACTGACGTGGCTGGAAAAATCACATTGAAAGCTCAGGCTAAAGGATTGGGAACACAAGAGGTGTCATTCAATTCCATACCTGTAGAAGTAAGAAACGGACTTAGTACATTCTTCCCGAATGAGAAACTTCCTAGCCGATTTGATCTAGGCGAAACGCCATTAACTCCATCTTATCAAGATACAAAGGTGGATGTAAAAGTGAAATCTGCTATTGCCGGAGTAAATACTGAAACCACTGTTAATAGTTATGATGATAATGAACTTAGTGAGTGGAAAAATGACGGGCGATTAAGTACGGCATGGATTACATATCAATTAGAGCGATATGCAGAGATAGATGACATTTGTATTAAACTTACAGGATGGAGACAGCGTTCCTATCCGTTGGAGATCTTTGCAGGAGACAAGCTGATTTGGAGTGGTAATACGGAAAGGAGCCTTGGCTATGTGCATTTATTTGTAAAGCCGATTAGGACAAAAACAATAACCATACGTTTAAAAGGCGCGACGCATGATGCTGATGCTTTTGGACAAATTATTGAAGTGGTTGAACCCAAAGCAGGAGAGCTGGATTTATTCAAAGCAAAAGGAGGGGATCAGACAAACAATGAGCTTCGGATTGTGGAAGTTGAGTTCTTGGAAACGCTGAATAGATAAATTATTAACTTTAATGATACATGAAAATGAAGAAAATATTGAAACTATTGGTTTATTGTCTAAGTTTTGTCCTTCCTGTGTGTTTTATAGCTTGCAAATCGGATATCGAAAACCGTAAACGCCATCTGTGGGGCTCTATCGCTGATGAAAGTATGGGACAATTGACTAATATTGATACACTAAAAGGTAGTTATTCAAAACTGTTATTAAGTTGGAGAATGTTCCCTGATGATACAGCTGAAACTGCTTTTGATGTGTATTATAAGAGTTTTTTGGGTTGGGATAAAATGAATAAACAGCCTATTATTAATTCCACTAACTTTCAGGTACCTGATAATTATATTGATTATTCGAGCGATAATACGTATAAACTCTGTTATCATGGAAGTAATGAAGTGTTGGATACTTATACCATATCGGTAGATCAGATAAAGAATAAACGGCCTTATGTATCTATCTTTCTTCGAGAAACGGCTTCTGATACGCGTATCAATGATGTGCCAGAATACATCATTAATGATGGTGGTGTAGCCGACCTTGACGGTGATGGAGATTATGAAATATTAGTTGTACGCCATGCCTATGGATACGAAAAGGGGATTGTACCTCAAAGCTATGCTATACTCGAAGCTTACAAATTAAATGGATCATTTATTTGGAGAGTGGTGTTTGGGACAAATATTCCGCACAATAACGCCTGTGTGTTTATTGCTGCAGATTTTGATGGTGATGGGAAAGATGAAATCGCTATTCGTACGTCTGAAGGAACTTATTTTGGTGATGGTAAATACATCGGTGATACTAATGGTGATGATAAGGTAAACTATGCAAGAGCAGGTTATTATAATCGCGAAGCTCCCGAATTTGTATCTATCATAGACGGTATGACAGGTAGTGAACTTGCGCGAACCCCCTATATAGCTATAGGAACAAGCGAAGAATGGGGTGATAATTACTTTAAACGTGCTAATAGTTTGAGACTTGCGGGCGCCAAACTTAAATCAGGTAATAAATGGCAAGTAGTAGCTTGCCGAGGTACATACGGTAAAATAGTAATGGAAGCTTGGGAATATAACGGAGCAGGCAAGAAAATGGATAAATTATGGAGATTTGACACCGATGCTAACAATAAATATTATAAGGACTATGCTGGACAAGGTAATCATCAACTGGCTGTAGCTGATGTAGATGGTGATGGCTTCGACGAAATTACATACGGTGCATGTGCTATTGATCACGATGGAAAAGGTTTATATACCACCAAACTGGGGCATGGAGATATGCTTCATGTCGGCAAATTCGATCCGAACAGATCGGGATTGCAGGTTTACCAATGTTATGAGAGTGGTTTGACAAGAGCTTCATTAAGAGATGCACATACGGGTGAGCAGATATGGGCATTGGTAGGAGATGAACCTGGTGATGAAGGAAGAGCTTTGATTGCCGATATTGATCCCAAATCTCCTGGCTGTGAAGCATGGGTATACGATCGTATAGTGTATGATATTAATGGTAATCCAACAGGTGCGGAGAAAGCAACAATGGTAAACTTTCCTATCTGGTGGACTGGGTCGCTTAATCGTCAGCTTTTCGATAATAGAGCTGTCAATCAGTATAATCGCGATGGAGGAAATGTGCAAGTGTTTTCTATGATTCCTTTTGATGTTGCCTGTGCAAACGGTTCCAAAAATAATGTGGCTTTCATGGGAGATATACTTGGTGATTGGCGTGAAGAAATAATTATAGCTCGTAGACATTCGAGTGGTATAGAATTTAATAAACGTCCTTTACCGGGAAGTACAGAATTGATGATCTTCTCAACATGGTATCCGACAGAATATAAATTTCCCTATTTGATGAGTGATGATTTGTATTATAGATGTACTATGCATCAGAATGTGGGATATAACTCTCCCAATCATTTAGGCTATTATCTTGGCTCGGATCTTATAGAGAAGGTGCAAAAATAGATGTTTGTATGAGGAAGATGCCTTTATAGACAGACAATGAAAACTCCAAAAAGAAAAACAATTCAGATATAAAGATAACAGTTTGATTTATAAGTATAAAATAATTTATATATTATAATGAGGCGCAGTATATGTTATTTAAAATTAGTTCTTTTAAACATGAAAACATTTATCTATAGTACCATATTTTTTCTTCTAATATTTTCACCTGTTTTTAGTAATAATTTACAAGTAAAAATGGAAAATATTAAAGCGTCCTTAATTATTCCAAATGAAGATGATATCCGCGGGAATATAACTTTATTGCCTGAAAAAGATGGAGCATCTATTGTATGGAATAGTTCCCATCCAAAAGTGATCTCAGATAAAGATATTCTGTTAAATAATATGGGCGTTGAAGCTTACAAGATTGTTCCAGCAGGCATTGTGATACGGCAAGAGAGGGATACAAAAGTAGTTTTGACTGCAACAATTAATTTAGATGGGCTGAAGGATACTAAAATATTCCATGTGACAGTAAAGGCTAAACCTCAGAAAAAGAAGTTAAATGCCTATATCTTTCCTTTTTTCCCTTCTAATAGAGAGGAACAAATTTATTTTGCAGTTGGGAAAGATCCACTTCATTTTACTGATTTGAATGCTGGAAAGCCTATTCTAGAATCAACAGTAGGGAATATGGGGGTTAGAGATCCCTATATTATCCGTTCTTATGAAGGAGATAAATTCTATCTTATTGCAACAGACTTAAGAGTGCAAACCCAAGGCTTTGAGACAGAGAAAGGAAGTTTATATATGGTTGTATGGGAATCTCCAGATCTCATAAATTGGTCAGAACCACGTCTCGCAGATTTGGGAGCACGAGCTTTTATTGAAAAAAATGGATATCATTTGGGATGTGTGTATGCACCAGAAGCCATTTTTGACGAATTGACAGGGGAATATGTAGTTTTTTGGACATCTAGAATATATCCAGATTATCCTGCAACGCTGTCGGGAAGACGTTATAAAGTGTTTTATTCACGAACAAGAGATTTTGTACATTTTACCCCTGGAGAAATCTATATTGACAGAACTCCTGGAGATATTATTGACACAAGTATGATTCAGGCTTCTGACGGAAAATACTATAGAGTTTCAGCAGATGGGCTCATGTCGATTGAAAAGGCAGATTATATTTTGGGAGAATGGAAGACTATTTCAGATTTGACTAATCTACATAAAAGGATGAATGGATATTTGAAATATTGGGCAGATACGAATGTTGAGCTGAGAGGAAAGCTTATAGAAGGTCCTCAGCTTTTTAAATTTAATGATGAAGATATATATGGACTTTATTCTGATAATTATCAAAAACCAGGTCTTGGATATATTCCGATTACAACGACAGAAATCTCGGATACTACTGGTACGAAATGGCAGCTTTACACAAGAGATCAATATGATTTCGGAAAATTGAGAAAACGTCATGGTAGTATCATTGGAATAACAGAAGAGGAGTATATAAATTTAAAGAAGAAATGGGGTAGGTAAGTGGAATAGGTATATTATATAAGTAGAGGATTTTTTTTAATAATTCTTTGAATAAAGAAGATATATATTAAACGATTTTTTTAATTGATATTTTATGAATTTGTATTATATACTGATACTCTTTTGTTTATTATGCGCGTGTGGTAATCAAAAAGAAGACTACTTTTCCAAAGGAGAGTTTAAACAATGGGCACAGACTCCTCCTGTGGGATGGAATAGTTGGGATTGTTATGGAACACAAGTTGATGAGGCAGCAGTGAAAAATTCTGACTGTATGGCAGAAAAACTAAAGGAGTATAGATGGGAATATATTGTTGTTGATATTCGCTGGTTTGTTGAAAACGAAAAAGGAACGAATTATAATCAAAAAAATCCTATCTATGTTCTAGACAAATACGGACGCTATCAGCTTGCACAGAACCGTTTCCATTCGGCTATACAAGGAAAAGGTTTCAAGAGTTTGGCCGATTATGTTCATAGCAAAGGGCTGAAGTTTGGAATACATATTATGCGAGGAATTCCCAAATATGCAGTCGAAAAGGGACTTCCTATAAAAAGAACTGATGGTATTACTGCTGATCAAATTTACTCGACCGAGTTTCAATGTAAGTGGTTACGTGATAATTACACCATTTATGAGGTAGTTGAGATGTGGACAGGAAAGAATATAGGAAATTTTTTCAATATTTTTCCTAATTTATCAGACCACATGCGAGCGGACTGTATAAACTCATAAACTATAAATATATATGTATAAACCCAAACAAATAGTTATTGTAGTATTTATTTTTACTACCATTTCATTATCACTATCAGCAAAAGGAAATAAAGATAAGAATGGATATATAGGATATTTGTTCGCTTATTTTGAAGGTGTTGTAGGGGAGCGAAAGGAACAGGAGCAAATTCGGTTCGCCATAAGTTATGATGCAGTAAACTGGAAAGCCTTGAATAACAATGAACCAATATTAAATTCGGATGATATATCGCAATCAGGTGGTATTAGAGATCCGCATATTTTACGAGGTGAAAAAGGGAGGATGTTCTATATGGTAATGACGGATATGTCAACGGCAAAAAATGGTTGGGGAGCAAATCCTGGAATTGTGATGTTAAAATCAGATGATTTGATCAATTGGGAATCGTCTACGATTGATTTGTCTAAAGCTTATCCAGAAAAATTCTCCAATGCAAAATGGATGTGGGCACCACAAACTATTTATGATCCAGTAGTTGGTAAATATCTGATTTATTTTACGATTAAATATTATGAAAATGATAAACTTGATTTCTATTGTGCTTATGCAAACAATGATTTTACAGGGTTTGAAAATGAACCAGTATTGATGTTTAGTCCGAAAGATGGTGGAATAGATGCTGATATAGTTTATAAAGATGATACTTATCACCTTTTTTTTAAAGGAAATTCAAAAGATGAAAACGGGAAACAGTTTAAAAGTGGGATAAAACAAGCTACGGCTAAAACTTTACAAGGTCCATGGACAGAATATTTTGATTACTTGGATGTATATCATGATTCCCGAACAAATGTAGAAGGTTCTAGTGTATTCAAATTGAATAATTCTAATGAATACATTCTTATGTATGACTTATATTCAAGTGGACGTTATGAATTTCAACGCTCTATTAATTTGTATAATTTTACTTCAAAACAGGAATCTTTTACAAAAGATTTTAATCCGCGTCATGGAAGTGTTATCAGCATTACTGAGAAAGAACTTAATCGTTTGAAAAAAAAATGGGGGGGCTTCTAATTAATCAAAAAAGTAGTTAAGACAATGAAAGCAAAAATGAAATTATTTTCTTATATATTTTTAGTTATTGTGATAAGTGTGGACAATTCAATATTAGCTCAATCTGATAGTATTTTTATGTTTCAATCAAATGGGAACCCAATTGTGTCCCATCGATTTACACCTGATCCGGCAGCTTTGGTGGTTGGAGATACTTTGTGGTTGTTTACTGGACATGATGTGGGAGAAAAAAATAAAAAGATGATTTTGAAAGATTGGCGTGTATTCTCAACCACCGATCTGAAAAATTGGACTGAGTATCCTATTCCACTGAAAGTATCTGATTTTACATGGGATGAAACAGGTAGAGCCTATGCTGCACAGGTAATAAATAGAAATGGTAAATATTATTGGTATATTAGTACTGATGGTTCAGGAATTGGAGTAGCTGTAAGTGACCGCCCTGAAGGTCCATATAAAGATGCAATTGGGAAACCATTACTGACAAAAGATGATTGTTTTGCATCAAAACATCGTTGGGCATGTATAGATCCTTCCGTATTTGTAGATGATAATGGTGTTGCATGGCTGTTCTGGGGCAATGGACAGTGCTATTATGCAAAGTTGAAAGATAATATGATAGAAATAGATGGAGAAATAAAACAAGTGTTGTTTGATGGTTTTGAATTTGAGGAGGCGTCATGGGTTCATAAATATAATAATAAATATTATTTGTCATACGCATCCGGATTACCAGAAAAAATAGCTTATGCCATGGCCGACAACATAGAAGGCCCTTGGGAATACAAAGGCATCTTGAATGAAATTGCAGGAAACTCCAGCACCAATCATCAATCTATCGTCGAATTTAAAGGTCAGTGGTATTTTTTTTATCACAATGGAAGTCATCAGCGAGGCGGTTCACCTCACACACGGTCAGTGTGTGTAGATAGTTTACATTATAATCTGGATGGTACAATGAAACGTGTTATTATGACAACAGAAGGAGTGGCTCCTGTCAATGGAAATAATCCTGTTATAAATGGGTATTATGCTGATCCTGAGATTCTTTATGCTCATAAAACAAATAAGTATTACATTTATCCTACCAGTGATGGACATAAAAATTGGGATGGAGACTATTTTAAAGTATTCTCATCTGAGAATCTGAAAGATTGGAAAGATGAGGGGGTAATACTTGATTTGAAAAAGGATGTGTTATGGGCTCAAAAAAAAGCTTGGGCACCGTGTATTATTGAAAAGAAAGGAGAAAAGGAAGAATATAATTATTATTATTATTATACAGGAGATGGAAAAATAGGTGTAGCAACTGCTAAAGAACCGACAGGTCCATTTACTGATTTAGGTAAACCTCTTATCGATTGGAAACCTGAAGGCATTAATCGTGGGGCAGAAATAGACCCTGATGTATTTCATGATCCTATCTCTGGAAAAAAATATTTGTATTGGGGTAATGGATATTGTGCTGTAGTTGAGTTAAACGAGGATATGGTTTCTTATAAGAAAGAAACCTTGAGAGTAATTACTCCACCCTATTTTCGCGAAGGATTATATGTTTTTTATCGCAATGGATTATATTACTTTTTATGGTCAGAAAACGATACTCGTAGTGAGGATTATCAGGTTCGTTATGGAACTTCAACATCGCCTATTGGTCCAATAAATACACCCAAACATAACATTATACTTCATAAAAGACCTGATAAGGGGATCTACGCTACAGGACATAATTCAGTACTTCAAATTCAAGGGAAAGATGAATGGTATATCGTTTACCATAGATTTACCCGTCCTGAAGGTGTAAAAATGGGGCGTATGGCAGGGTATTATCGTGAGATTTGTATTGATAAAATGGAATTTGATAAAGATGGAAGAATACTTCCAGTAGAACCTACACTTTAATGAGGACAAAAGCAATAGTTTACATGAGATTTATAGTTAAATGAGAGTAATATTATTAAAGATTATGACTGAGAAAAAAAATATCAATTATTTTATTTGGATTCTGAATTACAAATTGAAACATTTGAAAATGAAAATTCCAATTTTATGTATTATAAGTATGGCTATACTTTTAATATCATGTGGTAATGTTAAACAGGAGCCTCTTTCTGAGGTTATAGAATATGGACTTACAGTGGCCACTGAACAAACCTTGTTTCTTGCTAAAGAAGTTTCCCGTAGAGAAGGACAGCTGCCTCGCACATATGAAGATAATGAAATAAAGACTTCTTCTTACAGAGCTTGGATTTCTGGTTTTTTCCCCGGTGTACTGTGGTATCTGTATGAGAATAATCCCATGGATGAAATAAGGAAATATGCCGAGATGTATACAGAACGTGTGGAAGAGGCAAAGAAAATAACGAATAATCATGATCTCGGATTTATGCTTTATTGTAGTTTTGGTAACGGTTATAGACTTACGGGTAATTCTCATTATCTTGATGTGATGAAAACAGGTGCACAATCGCTTGTTACTCGTTATGATAAAACTGTTTTGGCTATCAAATCATGGGAGTCAAGTAGTGAATGGCAATTTCCTGTTATTATTGACAATATGATGAATCTTGAATTTTTATTGTTCATGGCAAAGGAGAGTCAAAATGAGAGTTATCGTAATATATCTGATAACCATGCAAGAACAACATTAAAGAACCATTTTCGTAGCGATTATAGTAGTTACCATGTTGTATCATATGATACAATTACTGGAATCCCTCATGCAAAGAATACCCATCAAGGGTATGCCGATAGTTCGGCTTGGGCAAGGGGACAAGCTTGGGGATTGTATGGATATACTATGATGTACCGTGAGACAAATAGATCTGAATATCTTGAACAGGCACGAGGTGTGGCTTCGTTCATTATGAACCATCCTAATATGCCTGTAGACAAAGTCCCTTATTGGGATTTTAATGCACCAGATATTCCTAATACAGTTCGAGATGCATCCGCTGCTGCTATAATAGCATCCGCACTGATAGAATTAAGTCAGTTAGATAATAGTATAGAGGCTCCGAAATATCTTGAATATGCGAAAGAGCAAATACGTTCGTTGACATCTTCTACATATCTTGCAAAACCAGGGACTAATGGAGGTTTTATACTGAGGCATAGTACTGGTAATTATAATAAGAATTCGGAAGTAGACGTACCTTTAACTTATGCTGATTATTATTATGTAGAAGCTTTACTGCGTCTTAAAAAACTTCAAAATGAAAATTAGGAATATTCTAATTGTATATATAGTCGTATCGTTTTTTACGGCTTGTAGTACTGAATGCTCATACACTTTTTCTGTTTCGGAAGATCGAGCTTATTGGGTGGAGACAATGATAAAGATCGTAGATCCAGTTTTAACAAATCTTAGTAATAGTAGTCTTAAAAAAAATATGCCTTTTGAGTCATTGTCTACAGATTCGCTTAGAAAAACAGTGTCATATTTGGAGGCTGTTGGCAGAACAGTTTGTGGAGTAGCTCCTTGGTTAGAGTTGGGACCCGACAGTACAGAAGAAGGGAAATTGAGAGCTAAATATATAAATCTCACAGTTACAGGGATTAAAAATGCTGTCAATCCTAATTCCAGTGATTATCTGTCGTTTGATAATCGGCATCCACAAACATTGGTAGATGCGGCATTTTTGGCTCAGGGGCTTTTGCGGGCGCCTAAACAATTATGGGATAATTTTGATATAGAGACAAAAAGGCGAATTATTGCTGAATTAAAAAGAACTCGTTCTATTAAGCCGTATGAAAGCAATTGGCTATTATTTGCTTCTGTGATTGAAGCTACTTTATTAGAATTTGCAGGTGAATATGATGAAGCTAGATTGCTTTACGGGGTTAATCGTTTTTGTAAAGAATGGTATAAAGGAGACGCTTGGTATGGTGATGGAATGGAATTTCATCTAGATTATTATAATAGTCTGGTTATACACCCGATGTTGACAGATGTGCTTAAGATCTTGAAAAAACATAATCTGAATGGTTCGGTGTACTTTGAAGCTCAACTGAAAAGACTTCAACGTTTTGCGGTACAATTAGAGAGATTTATATCACCCGAAGGTACTTATCCTGTGGTAGGACGATCAATAGTATACCGATTTGGAGTTTTCCATGCACTATCTCAAACTACACTAATGGATATTTTGCCAGATGAGCTTCCTGCCGCACAAGTACGTTGTGCTTTGACTGCTGTTATTAAACAGCAATTAGAATTTTGTACTAATTTTGATAAAGATGGATGGTTGAAAGTAGGGTTTACTGGGAGTCAAATGAATATGTCGGAAAGTTATATAAATACTGGAAGTCTATATTTATGTTCTGTTGTTTTTCTTCCCTTAGGATTGTCATCTGAACACTCTTTTTGGTCTGATCCTTATATAGAGTGGACTAATCTTAAGGCGTGGAAGGGAATAGATGTTGGTCGCGATAAAGCATTGAAAGGAACTCGTTAGAATCCAGTGATTATTCATATACAAAGGTTGGCAATTTGAGTTTTATAGGCATACTTCTTTGGTTGCAGAATATAGAACGAGCGTTGCAAAAAGAGAGGTGATTGATAATGTAGAACTCTAAAAATAAGATTGCAACATTTGTTTTATATCCTGCAACCTTGGAACAATGAATAATTTGTTTTAGGTTTTATTTTTGTGTCATTAAATATGAATATACATAATAAAGTATGGACTTTTAATTATTAATCTATTAATTTTAATTTAATTCTTATGACATCTAATTCTTTGAAAAAGAGCCGAAGCAGGAATCCCCTGTTTATCTTACTCTGCTCAGGTTTACTGATAGGCTCACCACAACCCTTGAGTGCTACTGGTATGTCTATACAAGTAGTTCAACAGAATGTAACAGTAACGGGTGTAGTGACTGATGCTTTAGGTGAACCCATCATTGGCGCATCAGTAATAATGAAAGGTACATCCAATGGAGTAATTACTGATCTTGATGGGCATTTTACTCTGAATAATATCACCAAAGGGGCTACCATACAAATCAGTTATATCGGTTATGTGTCTCTTGAAATCAAAGCTGAACCAGAAAAAACTATGCGAATTATTCTACAAGAAGATTCACAGACACTTGATGAAGTGGTTGTTATTGGATATGGTACAGTTAAAAAGAGCGATGTTACTGGAGCATTAACACGTGTAACAGAAAAAACAATCAAAGAGCGACCTGTTCAGAATGCGTTACAAGCTATGCAGGGAAAAGCTGCTGGGGTTCAGATCTCATTGAATAATCGTCCTGGAGAATTGGGAGAAATCCTTATTCGTGGCAGTCGTTCATTAACTGCAGAAAATGATCCTTTGTATGTTATTGATGGAATTCCGATGTCAGCGGGGTCTATTGCTGATGTGAATCCGAATGATATTGAATCATTAGAAATCCTAAAAGACGCTTCTGCCACTGCTATCTATGGTTCACGTGCGGCAAATGGTGTTATTTTGGTCACAACGAAAAAAGGAAAAGTGGGAAAGATAAGTATCAATTATGATGGTGCTGTAACTTTCTCCAAGCTTCATTCGATGACAGATTGGATGAATGCAGGCGAGTTGATTGATTGGAAAAGACAGGCGTCAATTAATGCAGGTGATTATACGAATGGGAAGTATGGTAATGCACCAGATCCAGATGTTGACGGAGACAAATATTTTCAGATATCTAATTATCCTTATATGAAATCTGCTTTTGATGCAGCGTTTCAGTTCAATGCTGATGGTACTCCTATACTTAGAGATGCTACTGAATATGAAATAAATGTGTTAGGGTATGCAAGTAAAGTACCTGTTTACGATTCATCAAAGATACCTACTACACCTTGGAAGGATTATGTGACACGTACAGCTGTTACACAGAATCATCAAATTTCACTTTCAGCAGGTACGGAGAAATCTAGATTGTATATGTCTATGGCCTATCTAGATCAACAGGCAGCAGTGAAAGATCAAGATTATAAACGCTATTCTATAAATATTAATGGTGAAATGAATGCCACAGACTGGCTTAAAGCTGGGATTGGCTTTAATGGATCTCATTCTATACAAAATTATGGTATTATTGACAACTCAGGAAATAGTGGATCGAAAGATTCTTATGGGGTAGCGATTGGGTTGGAGCCATTTGCACCTGCGTACGATGCTGAAGGAAATATTTTGTATGTTGATAATGGACCATCACACCACAATGTGTTGCGCAATATTGAAGAAGCTACAAATGAAACCCGTAATTATGCAGCGATGATAAACTCCTTTGTGGAAGCCGATATTCAACCTTGGCTAAAGTGGAGAACGAATTTTGGTTTTCAATATCGTAATATACGTAATGGTAGTTATTACAGTAATGAGTTTACTAATCCTATTGGGGCTCCTGCATCTTATCCGAATGTGGCATATAATAAACATACTCAACAATTATCATGGACGCTGGAAAACCTTATTTTTGTCAACAAGACATTTAAGAAGATTCATACATTAGGCTTTACTTTGTTACAGTCGGCTGAATACTATCGCAATGAGTCTTTGAATGCACGGGCGTATGAAGTTAAATTCCCAACTTCACTTTGGTATAATATGGGACAATCCGATATATCACAAGGATCATTTGGTTCAGGATTTACAGAGCAGAAACGCGCTTCGTATATGGGACGATTCAATTATAACCTAAAGGATAAATATCTGCTGACTGCTACTGGCCGATGGGATGGTGCTTCTGTTTTGGCTACAGGAAATAAATGGGATTTCTTTCCTTCTGCAGCGTTGGCGTGGAAAATAAGTCAGGAAGACTTTTTAAAAGGGGTGGTTTGGATGAATGAATTAAAGCTCCGTATTGGTTATGGAGTAACTGGAAATGCTTCTATCAAACCATACCAAACAGGAGGGACAATGGATTCCTCATATGCAAATATTCCTTTTGGACAGGGGGCAATAAGTACAAATACAGTAGGAGCCAAAGCTGTAATCCTTCCTAATAGTCAGTTAGGTTGGGAAAAGACAGCATCTGCTAACTTTGGTCTTGATTTTGGTTTTCTGAATAATCGGATAACTGGTAGTCTTGAATACTATATTTCTAAAACATCGGATTTACTGTTAAACCGTTCGATACCAATGATGACAGGTTATACTTCCATTCTTGCAAATATTGGAAAAACCCAAAATAAGGGATTCGAACTTACACTCTCTACCATAAACATAAGTACCAAAGACTTTACTTGGAAAACGGACTTTACTTATTCGATAAACCGTGAAAAGATTGTAGAACTATCTGATGGAAAATCAGATGATCGCACAAATGGATGGTTTATCGGTAAGCCAAGCGATGAAGTCTGGACAAAGAAATATGATCGTTTGTGGCAGAATACTCCTGAAGATGCTAGATTACTTGCTATCTATAAAGCGAATGGAATTACGATGTTGCCCGGACAAGCTAAACTTGTTGATCAGCCTTTAATTGAAGTAGCTAAAGGAACAGAAGGTTCTATAACTAAAACCATCACTATAAATGGGCAAGAGCAAGAAATCACTTATATGGATAATGGGTTTGGTAAAATAGATAATGATGATAATCATTTCTTGGGGGCCTTTCGTCCCAAATGGGAGGGTGGTTTTACCACAACCTTTACATATAAAAACTGGGAGTTGAACTCTTTTATCTATGGTCGTTTTGGAGGCTTATATTATGGTCTGATGCAAACTTATGGAGCTCGTAGAGAAACAGATGTTTGGAGTGAAGATAATCCGAAGGGAAGATATCCTCAGCCACGAAGCGGAGGAACTGCATTCACAGATTATTCATCCTATATGAATTATACAAAGGGCAATATGGTTGTTGTTCGTAACATTGCTTTATCCTATCAGGTTCCCGAAAATATCTTGAAAAAGGCAGGAATAGGGAGTGCTTCCATTTATGCTCAGGTATTAAACCCATTTATATTCGGAGGAGATCTGGTAAAAGAAGGTATAAATCCAGATGATATGACTGGATGGAAGGCCAGTGGACGTTCAAATGGTGAGTATAAATATATTGGTGGACAAACCAATAACACTGCTCTTACACGTAGTTTCGTATTGGGATTGAGAATAGGTTTTTAAACATTAATTGTATAAATAAGATGAAAAAATATTTTCTATATGTGATAATTGTATTAGGAACGATTTCCTGTACGGATAGTTTTCTGGATGAAAAGATGGTAGGTACCATTACACAAGATTATTTTAATACAGAGAAAGGCCTTGAACAGTTAATAGTAGGAACATATGATGCTGTTCGTGTTAGTAAACAGTATCATCAAGGACCTAGGGCTATGTTGTATGGTGCAGATAATTTTGCAATAAAAACTGCTAATGAGGCCTTATTTACACCGGGCTTATGGGCATCAACTGGTAATATTGCAACTTGGGCAAATGCCTTATGTGGTGAATTTTCGTCAAATTCATTGTTAGGCTATTACCCTATTATTAATAACTGTAACCGTGCGATTCTTACCATTCGCAATAAGGAAGTAGAAGGGAAATTTGTATCAGATAATAAGTATGCAAATTTGAGGCTTTCAGAGGTATTATTTAATAGAGCTTATGTAATATATATACTGAATACATTATATGGCGATGTATACATTCCAGATGGATATACTAAGGAATTACCTTCAAACTATCATTATGTTCGTCGGCCTTCTAAGGAAATCTATGAATTAATTATTGGTGATTTACGTTTTGCCTATGATAATCTGCCAGATGTCACCGAATTAAATTTAGGCAATGAATATGGGAGGGCTACGAAAGGAGCAGCTGCTCATTTCTTGGCAAAACTCTATTTGCAGAGAGCCCAAGGAGCAAAATATGGAACAGCCGAGTATGGACGTAATGCTGATGGAACAATTGACAATTCGAATGAAAAATCATATTTGGGACTACTATACAAAGGTAGTGTAAGTACAGATTTGGATTCCTGTATTTATTATGCAAGTAAAGTAATTAATCATGGTTATTATGAATTGGAAGATAACTACGCAGCATTATTCAAACATCCACTAAATGACTATAGTAACGAAAGTAGTAAGGAAATTATTCATACTTGTATTTATGGACCGGCAGGAACAGATAATGGGCGTTATGGAAATCGGGTTATAGTTTATCTCGGAGCGGGCTACGCAAATGCAGCATGGGGAATTCCTGATAATTTCTGGGAAGGACCTACAAAAGTAGCTAATATTGGACTTACTAATGATTTTGGTTATGATCTATATATAAATAAACATGCTGATTCCAGATATCAGAAATCATTTCACTTGGAATTTAAAACAGGATTGCGAGGGGGGACATCAACTTCTACGCCTGCACCTAATGAAGACTATTATGCGTATGATGATTCCAGAAATGCTACAGTGAGATGGACTAGTGATATGGCTGATTATTTCAACCAAAATATCTGGCCTACCTACAACAGAGAATCTTGGGGTAATCGTAAAGCAGTAGCCGGAGAACATAAAATGGGAAAAAATGATTTGGCTTTCGGATATATTGAGAATACTAAAGAAACTGCCATAGATATTAAAGAAGCTTTGGCACAACCATTTGTTGTATTTGCCCGTTGGATGAAAGAAGATAATAAATATTATTATCGTGTCCCTATCCAGACAGCTTCCGGAACGTATTCTTATAATACCAATTCTTATATGGGATTAGATAAACAGAGTACAACCTCAAGTCCGGGAACATTGAAATATGATGATCCAAATCGTGGTGCATACAATGGTTCGGGTGGCACACGCGATATACCTATATTCCGTTTGGCAGAAACATATTTATTACGTGCTGAAGCTTACGGACGGAAGGGAGATTTTGGAGCAGCTATACAAGATATAAACAAAGTGCGTGCTCGTGCAGCTTTTAAAATTGGTGAAACACGTTCAGAAGTCCTTGCCAGATTGCAACCTGGACATGAGAATCTAACAGCTCAAGAACAATTGTGGCCTTATAGTGTGGAAAAAGATACAAGCAATGATATGTTGATTGATGCTACTTGGTGGGATGGTAGTTCGGAACAATCCAAATTAGAGAATTATCCAGCAACGGCACAGACAACTGAAGATAGGTTTGTGAATTTTATGTTAAATGAATTGGCTCGCGAATTGAATCATGAAATGATTTATTACGAGAATCTGCATCACTCAGGATGGCAAGCTGACCGTATGATTTATCACGAACAAATGGCTTCTTCTTTAACAGGATTGTGGGATACATCAGATAACCTGATTAATGGAGAAGGACAGACGGGAAATGGTAGAGGTTTTTACAAGCCATTTCATACATTTAAACCTTTTGCACAAACTGTTATTGACCTTTTAACTGATGAGAATGGTATTCCATTAGATGAGTCAGCGAAGAAAGCATATCAGAATTATGGTTATTGATATATGGTAGAATTAGACTATCGTTTATGAGTATAATTTGGGGGGATTTTTAAATCAATAATAGTTAATGATATATATTCATAAATGATGGATAATTACGATATGGACAGTATATTCAGTACTGTTTCATTAATTATTAGTTAAACAATTGAGAAGCTGGCTCTGTGAAGAGGCAGCTTTTTATTAATTCGTCTAGTATGAATGCACTGCTATAGAGGTAATTTTCGAATGAGTTTTTGGTAGATGGGGATTATTAGCCAATAGTAAAGATCGATGGAGGTCTGCCTGCAGATTGCCATCATTTTAGTATTGGTTATTAGAATGATGTTTGGCTTCTATTTATACTTATAAAGTTTTAAATAGAGATAGGTTTATGAAACTTTTGCATAAACTTCCGTTAATAGAACAAAAAGACGTATATTTGTCACATTGTATCCTGAACTTAAAGTGAACAAACTATGATAACAAACCAATTGCTTCGTCCTGCCAGTATTGTAGTGGTGGGAGCATCCAATAATGTGCACAAGCCGGGAGGCGCCATCCTGCGTAATCTTATTAACGGTGGCTATACCGGAGAACTCCGTGCTGTAAACCCCAAAGAGACAGAAGTACAAGGTGTAACAGCTTATGCAGATGTGAAGGACATCCCCGATACGGATTTGGCTATACTTGCCATTCCGGCACAGATGTGCCCGGATGCTGTGGAGGTGCTTGCTGCTGAAAAGCAGGTACGTGCGTTTATCATCCTTTCCGCTGGGTTTGGTGAGGAGACACATGAGGGTGCATTGCTGGAAGACCGTATTCTGGAAACAGTGAATAAGTATGGAGCTTCCTTGATAGGACCGAATTGCATTGGACTGATGAATACCTGGCATCATAGTGTGTTCAGCCAACCCATCCCGCAACTGCATCCACAAGGAGTCGATTTGATATCCAGTTCCGGTGCGACTGCCGTTTTCATTCTGGAGAGTGCCGTAACAAAAGGTTTGCAGTTCAACTCCGTTTGGTCTGTGGGAAATGCGAAGCAGATAGGTGTGGAAGACGTATTGCAATATATGGACGAGAACTTCCAACCGGACAAAGATTCTAAGATCAAATTACTCTATATCGAAAGTATCGGTGATCCCGACCGCCTGTTGTTCCACGCTTCTTCTTTAATTAAGAAAGGTTGTAAGATTGCTGCTATCAAGGCTGGCAGTAGCGAGAGTGGAAGCCGTGCGGCATCTTCGCATACAGGAGCCATTGCCAGTTCGGACTCGGCAGTGGAAGCTTTGTTCCGTAAAGCCGGTATTGTACGTTGCTACTCACGCGAAGAGCTGACGACAGTGGGATGTATCTTTACCCTGCCGGAATTGAAAGGGAAGAACTTCGCTATCATTACTCATGCCGGAGGTCCGGGAGTGATGCTGACCGATGCTTTGAGTAAAGGCGGACTGAATGTCCCTAAACTGGAAGGCCCGGTTGTAGATGAACTGAAAGGAAAACTCTTTCCCGGTGCGGCTGTAGGAAATCCGATTGATATCCTGGCTACGGGAACTCCCGATCATCTGCGGCTCTGTCTGGAATACTGCGAAGAGAAATTCGATACGATAGATGCCGTTTTGGCTATTTTCGGTACGCCGGGACTGGTTACCATGTTCGAAATGTACGATGTGCTGCATGAGAAGATGCAGACCTGCAGTAAACCTATCTTCCCCATTCTCCCTTCTATCAATACCGCCGGAGCGGAAGTTGCCGCTTTTCTTGCTAAAGGTCATGTGAACTTTGCCGATGAAGTGACGCTGGGCACAGCCTTGTCACGTATCATGAATGCTCCCCGTCCTGCTACCAATGAGATCGAGCTCTTTGGTGTGGATGTGCCGCGTATTCGCCGTATTATAGATTCTATTCCCGAAGACGGGTATATCCAACCGCATTATGTGCAGGCGTTGCTTCATGCTGCCGGTATTCCTATCGTTGAAGAATTCGTGTCTTCTAATAAAGACGAAATACTGGCCTTTGCCCGTCGTACAGGTTTCCCTGTGGTGGCAAAGGTTGTGGGGCCTGTTCATAAATCAGATGTCGGTGGCGTAGTGCTTAATATAAAAGGAGAACAGCATCTGGCGTTTGAATTTGAACGTATGATGCAAATTCCCGAAGTGACGGGGATACTGGTACAACCTATGCTGGCAGGTACGGAACTTTTTGTAGGTGCCAAGTATGAAGCTAAATTCGGTCATGTGGTGCTTTGCGGTTTGGGTGGCATCTTTGTGGAAGTGCTTAAAGACGTTTCTTCCGGTTTGGCACCACTTTCGTACGAAGAGGCTTACTCTATGATCCATTCTCTCCGCGCTTACAAGATTATCAAGGGAACGCGCGGACAGAAAGGGGTGAATGAGGATAAGTTTGCTGAGATTATCGTACGCCTCTCCACTTTGCTACGCTTTGCTACGGAGATTAAAGAAATGGATATTAATCCGCTTTTGGCTACGGAGAAACATGTGATTGCAGTGGATGCCCGTATCCGGATAGAAAAGAAGTAGCTTGTCACTTGTAATTCGTAATTTGTAACTTACATGAAGCGACGTATCCTGATATTCCTCATTTGTCTGATGCAGCTTCCACCGCTTTTTTCGGAAAGCATGGATCGCTTTTTCAGCCAGTACAACTTTAAGTTTATTACTGAAACTGCAGGGTTACCCTATAGTTTTGTGAGTGATATCTTTAAGGACTCCGAGGGATATGTATGGGTTGCTACGCATTACGGAATAGGTCGCTATGACGGTTATCAATTCCTGAACTATGGCACTCAAACGGAACCGATATGTCTCAAGAACGACTTTGTTCATAAGGTCTGTGAAGACAACTTCCGACGCCTTTGGATAGCCTCCGAGGGTGGCATCGACATTCTCAACCTGGATACTTATGCTTTGGTGGAGTTACCTGTTCCATCAGACAGTCCGCTACGAAGGTTGATGAATGAAAACGTAAGTACGGTTTATAAAGACAATCAGGGTGATGTCTGGATTTCCGCTAACAAGGATTTGTGGTGTATAGAACTGGATGCTGAAGGATCTATAAAGAATTACTATCATCTGGAGAGTGAGTGTGCTTCTCCGGTGCATGCTGTCACCGATCTGGGTTGGACAGTTTGTGCAGGTATTGACAATGAAGTGTGCCGCATCACGAAGCATGAAGGACATCTTCTGAAAGTGGAGAAACTGTCTGACAGCCTGGTTTCTTTCAGTGAAGACTGGCGGATCTCCTGTATGCAGGTAGACGGCGATTTGCTGTGGATTGGTTCTAACCGTGGCTTATTCAAATACCACCATGCCGGGCAAAGTCTGAAACGCTATCGTTACTCCACCCACCGCCCCGGGATGCTGAGCCAGGCTTATATAACGGATATCAAACTGACGGAACGGGGACACCTGATTGTATCCACCCTTAACGGACTGAATGTCTATGATAAAGACACGGATACTTTCTCATTCATTCGTCAGACCAGTGAACGAGGGGGAGTTACCATCAACTGTAATGCCATCAACTGCCTGTTTACCGATGGTGAGACCATTTGGCTGGGTACTGAAACCGGTGGCATCAACCTGCTCTCTCCGAAACGGCTTCAGACGAAACTGTGGACGTGTGGGAGTGCGGATACAGAAAACGACGCCCCTACGCCTGTGAATGCGGTGGATGAAGACAAGGACGGGAACCTCTGGATAGCCTTGGTAGAGCGCGGCCTGATGAAGTGGAATGAAGATAGTAAATCTTGCGTCCACCACCTCTTTTCTCCCAATGACATAACCTCTGTCAGCAACAATACCCTGATGGGTGTCCTGATAGATTCCGATAACCGCCTGTGGGCATATACCTGGGGTGTGGGGATTAATGAGATCGACCTGAATATCCCCAATAACCGTACCTTCAAGCGTTATACTTGTGAGAATATTCCTGAATTGGAAGGAGACTTTATCAACAGTGCCTGCGAAGATGTGATTAATCATGGAATATGGTTCGGCTCCACGCGAGGAGTACACTTCTACGACAAACGGAAGGATACTTTCATTCGTGTACTGTTCGATCAGTCTGACAATGAGTTTGAGGCTATCTATGCTTTACTGATTGACAGTAAGAAACGCCTCTGGGTAGGTACTACACAAGGTGTCTTTATCGTAGACCTTGCTTCTTTTGCCAAGTCGAATAAACGTTTTGACTATAAGTACCTCAAATATAAACTGGATAATCCGCAGTCCACTCAACTGGAAAAGATCAACAGTATTCTGGAAGACAAAAACGGAACCATCTGGCTGGGAGGTAACGGAAGCGGCCTGTATCAGTTGACGAGCGACAAGAATAATCACTTTGTGTTCAGAAACTATACGACGCGCCACGGGCTGCCTAATAATACAATTATCGGCATGGCGGAAGACGGACAGGGGAACTTGTGGTTGACTACGAATGATGGAGTGTCCCGGTTGAATATCCAGGCGATGACATTCAGCAACTATACGCAGGCCGATGGTTTGCCCGCTACCCAGTTTTATTGGAACGGTATCCATTACTCGGAGCGGCATGACTTCATCTATATGGCAACCCTGGACGGACTGGTTATCATCCACCCTGACGATGAGGCTTCGCAGCCTGCGGATTCGCATGTGAAACTTTCTTCCCTGGCCATTGGCGGAAATATGATTTATCCTTCCAGTGGTGGTTATCTGAAAGAAAACATCACCCTTGCTTCCGGCATCTTCCTGCATGAACGGGAGAACCGTTTCTCTATCGGTTTTACTACGCAGAATTATGGAAACAGTAGCCGTATCCGTTTTGCTTATCGTCTGCAGGGGTACGAGGAGGAATGGAACGAAACTCAGCCGGGTGATGGCATGGCCCGGTATACGGCTGTTCCGCCGGGAAACTATACATTGCAGGTTCGCGCAACGGATGAGTTGGGGCGCTGGTCGGAAGAAACGACTGAAATAGAAGTCGGAATCACACCTTATTTTTATAAGTCCGGTTGGTTCTACCTACTTCTTGTCATAGCCATTTGCATTGCTATCTATTTATTCTATAAGCGCAAGACCCGGAGCTATCGTGAACAGAAAGCACGATTGGAAAAGGAAGTGGAACTGCGTACGCAGGAACTGGCTGTCCAAAACAAGCAATTGGAAGCCATGGCCCAGCACGTGAGGGAGATTACGGAAGAGAAGATTGCTTTCTTTACAAATATCACGCATGAGTTCCGTACTCCGGTTACATTGATTCACGGTCCCATTGAGCATGCCCTGAAGGAGACACAGGACGAGGCGGTGAAGGCACAGTTACAGATAGCCGAGCGGAATTCGCGGTATCTGCTCTCCCTGGTCAATGAACTGATGGACTTCCGGAAACTGGACATTGATAAAGTGGTGTTGGATAAGCGCTCCTCGAATTTTGTCGAGTTCTTATCTGAGTTGCTGATACCTTTCAGGGTTTTTGCAAAGGAGAGGCAGATTGATATATGCACTTATTTCCGATTGGAGAATCCTTTCCTGATGATTGATCCCGGATATATGCGTAAGGTGCTGGTTAATCTGGTTTCGAATGCCATTAAGTTTACGCCCGACGGTGGTCGCATTGATATATTTGTGGCAACCATTAAGGGTGAAGGCGGAGAGAAGTTGCTCTATATGAATGTATGTGATACGGGACACGGTATTGTGGCGGAAGACATGGAGAAGATTTTCGACCGTTTCTATCAATCTAAGAAGAGTACGAAATATCCGGTTTACGGGCAGAGTGGTACGGGTATCGGTCTTTTCCTGTGTAAACGGATTGTATACTTGCATGGGGGAGAAATTTTTGCCCGTAATAATCCCGGGCGAGGGGCTTCGTTCCGTATGTTGATGCCGTTGGTTCCCGGTGAACAAGTGGAAACAAGAGGAGAAATAGTGGAAGATCCCGGTACTGTGTACCTGCCGGATACCTTACAACCGGAAGATACACAGAAGAAAGAGACCATCTTGATTGTGGAAGATAATAAGGATATGCGCTCGTATATCCGTACGTTGCTTGTGGGCGATTACCGTTTGTTTGAGGCAGGCGACGGGCAGGAAGCTCTTGAAATAGTTCAGAAGCATACGATAGATTTAATAGTTAGCGACCTGATGATGCCTGTGATGGATGGTATGGAGTTGTCCCGCCGCATCAAGGAGAATCTGGCCACTTCGCATATTCCGTTCCTTATGCTTACGGCACTTCGCTCGGATGTGCAGGAAAAAAAGAGTTTCGAGATAGGCGTGGACGAGTATCTCTGTAAGCCTTTCGATGAAGAAGTGCTCCGGCTTCGTATTCGCAATATCCTGAATTTGCGGAAGAAGTATAAGAAGATGTTCTCATCCAGCAGCAATGTGGAAGAGCTGCATGTGAAGGAAGAGTCGCGGGACAAGACATTCATTACGAATGCCGTCAACCTGATGAAGGAGCACTATGCCGATGCAGAATATAACCTGGAACGTTTTGTGCGTGATATGGGATATAGCAAGACGCTCGTCAACAAAAAAATGCAGGACCTCACAGGGCAACCTATCGGACAGTTTATGAAGAATTACCGTCTGAACGTGGCGCAACGAATGATACAGGAAGGACCTGGAGACATCAATGTTTCTGAGATAGCTTATGCTGTAGGTTTTAATGATCCGAAGTACTTCACAAAGTGTTTTAAAGAATTCTTTGGGTATTTACCGAGTTCGAAACTGGGAAAGAAATAGAGACTCCTCACTTTGTATTTCTGTCTCATTCTTTACTATATTCGTCCCAAACTTTTCTATTTTCTCCTTATATAAGAAAATAAACGCTTACTTTTGCACATCACCCAGAAGTAATGAATACCATGAAAACCAAACTCTGTTTAGTCATTTTGTTAATAGTAGGTTTGTCTACTTATTTATCTGCCAACCCCGTCAACGGTCTGCTTGAAAGAATTGATAAGGGAGCATCTAAGAAATTTGTTATTGAACTCAATAAAGGTACGGACGACTTTTTTGAACTGGATCAGAAAGGTAGTAAAGTTGTTGTCCGTGGTAATAACTACGTGAATATAGCGACAGGTATCAACTGGTATCTGAAATATTATGCCGGTATCCAGCTATCATGGAACGGCATGCAGGCATCGCTTCCCCAAGTACTTCCTGCTGTTCCCCAGAAAGAACGTCACGAAACGTCCCTCTCACTTCGTTATGATTTCAACTATTGCACCTACTCTTATACGATGGCTTTCTGGGATTGGGAGCGCTGGGAGAAAGAAATAGACTGGATGGCCCTGCATGGCATCAATCTTCCTTTGGCCGCCGTAGGGCAGGAGTGTATTTGGTTCAATATGCTCCAAAAGCTGGGATATTCCAAAGAAGAAATAAACAGCTTTATAGCCGGCCCCGCCTTCTTGGCTTGGTGGGCCATGAATAATCTGGAAGGATGGGGCGGCCTCAATCCGGACTCTTGGTACGTACAGCAGGAAGCTCTGCAGAAGAAAATATTGAAGCGCATGCGTGAGTATGGCATCAAACCTGTATTTCCGGGATATTCCGGAATGGTTCCGCATGATGCTGACGAGAAGTTGGGACTGAACCTAACCAAGTCCGATCTGTGGAATGGCTTTACCCGTCCGGCTTTCTTGCAGCCTACTGATGCTCGTTTTGCCGAGATAGCAGATTTGTATTACCGGGAGCAGGAGAAGCTTTTTGGCAAGGCCGATTATTACTCTATGGACCCCTTTCATGAAGCGGAAAATGCCGCTTCGGTAGATTTCGATGCAGCCGGCCGGGCCATCATGACGGCTATGAAGCAGGTGAATCCGAAAGCCACCTGGGTAGTACAGGGTTGGACGGAGAATCCTCGCCCTGAAATGATAAAGAATATGCAGAACGGAGATCTGCTGATACTGGACTTGTTCAGCGAATGTCGCCCTATGTGGGGAATCCCTTCCATTTGGAAGCGCGACAAAGGTTATGAGCAGCACGACTGGCTTTTCTGTATGTTGCTCAACTTCGGCGGCAATGTCGGTCTGCACGGCCGCATGGACCAGTTGCTCAACAACTTCTATCTGACGAAGAACAATCCGTTGGCAACTCATCTGAAAGGTATCGGTCTCACCATGGAAGGCTCAGAGAATAACCCCATGATGTTCGAACTGATGTGCGAACTGCCTTGGCGTCCGGAGAAATTCACAAAAGAGGAATGGTTGAAAGATTATCTCTTTGCCCGTTACGGCGTGCGCGACGAGAAGATAGAACAGGCATGGACCCTGCTTGCCAATACCATTTATAACTGCCCCTTCGGAAATAATCAGCAAGGCCCTCATGAATCCATCTTCTGTGGACGTCCTTCGATGAATAACTTCCAGGCATCGAGCTGGTCGAAGATGAAGAACTATTACGACCCTACTGTTACGGAAGAAGCTGCCCGGCTGATGCTGGAGGTAGCCGATAAATACCGTGGTAACAATAATTTCGAATACGACTTGGTAGACATGGTTCGCCAGTCTCTTTCGGATAAAGGACGCATTGTGTACAACCGTACCATTGCCGACTTCAAGAGCTTTGATAAACGCAGTTTTGCCCGTGACTCCCGGAAATTCCTGGATATACTGCTGTTGCAGGATAAATTGTTGGGTACACGCAGTGAATTCCGTGTAGGTCGCTGGATAGAGCAGGCACGCAAGTTGGGCACTACTCCCGAAGAAAAAGACCTGTACGAATGGAATGCCCGTGTACAGATAACTACTTGGGGCAATCGTGTTTGTGCTGACGACGGCGGTCTGCGCGACTATGCTCATAAGGAATGGGACGGCATTCTACGCGATTTTTACTATAAACGTTGGGCGGCTTATTGGCAAACCCTCCAAGACCAACTGGATGGTAAACCCGAAGTGAAGCTGGATTATTACGCTATGGAAGAACCCTGGACATTGGCGAAGAATCCATATGGTTCGGCTCCCGAAGGAAACTGTGTGGATGTGGCAAAAGAAGTGTTTGAGAAAGTGTTTGGGAATGAGTGATTAGTGGTTAGTGATTAACGCCCTACAGATGATGGAAAATATTCACCCCCCAATTTCCGGTTATCCGCAGAAGAAGCGCCTCTTGTCTCTCGACGTGTTGCGTGGAATCACCGTTGTCGGAATGATTCTCGTCAACAATTCCGGTGGAAAGCTATCCTACGACTCCCTGCAGCATTCT
Source organism: Bacteroides intestinalis (assembly GCF_003464595.1). Classification (GTDB taxonomy): domain Bacteria; phylum Bacteroidota; class Bacteroidia; order Bacteroidales; family Bacteroidaceae; genus Bacteroides; species Bacteroides intestinalis_A. Next base: position 6,420 of record NZ_QRZF01000005.1, on the reverse strand, counting down.
GTATGGAATGGGCTGACGCTTTGCGACCTGGTCTTTCCGTTCTTCCTGTTCATCATGGGCATTTCCACTTACATTGCTCTGAGCAAGTTCCATTTCCAGGCATCAGGCCCGGTGATCCGTAAGATACTGAAACGCACTCTTGTCATTCTATGCATCGGCTGGGCCATTCATTGGTTTCACTTTATCTGTGAGGGTGATTTCTTCCCCCTTGCCCATCTCCGGCTTACGGGAGTGTTGCCACGTATCGCTTTATGTTATTGTGCCGTTTCTTTCGTAGCTCTGTATGTCAAGCCTAAGTATATCGGCTGGATAATCGGTTTCCTTATCATCGGATATACCGTCTTGCTCGGTATTGGCAACGGATACACCCCCGATAGCACAAATATCCTGGCAAACATAGACCGGAATGTATTGGGTACAGACCATCTTTATCATAAAAGCCCGATAGATCCGGAAGGACTTACCAGCACCCTCGCAGCTATTGCTCATACATTGATTGGCTTTTGTTGCGGGAGGATCATACTGGCTAAGGAAGCTTTGGAACAGAAAACCCTGAAACTGTTTGTGGCAGGCTTTATTCTGATGGCATGCGGTTTTGTGCTGGCGGAGGCTTTGCCGTTGAATAAGCGTATCTGGTCGCCTACCTTCGTATTGGTCACTTGCGGACTGGCTGCCATGCTTCAGGCCGTACTGATTTACTTCATCGATATGAAAGAGAAGAAGAACTGGTGCCGCTTCTTTGAGATATTCGGAGTCAACCCGTTGTTTCTCTATGTACTCAGTGAGGTGGCGGCTATTGTTATCGGTGCCACCGGAAGCAAACCGGTTATTTATGAAGGGATACATTCATTGATAGCCGATCCTTATCTGGCATCTGCCGTTTACGCCCTTGCTTTCACGTTGTTGATGGGAGCATGCGGCTATCCACTGTATAAAAAGAAAATCTATATAAAAATATAACATGAAACGAACGATCTACACATACTGCTCTCTATTATTGGCAGCTGCCTTGCTGCCGGGTACCACTTCGTGCACCGGACGTTGTGGAACGGATGATGAGTCGCGATTATCCTATATCGACACCCGCGTCGGCACTGCCCCCAGTGCTACCCATACAGCCGGGTTGTTCGGCAGGGATACGGAAGAATACGGGCAAACTCTTCCGGCAGTACTCGAACCCAACGGAATGAACTTCTGGACTGCACAGACGCGTGATACGGAACAAAAATGTATAGCTCCCTATTATTATGCAGATTCCTTGTTGCAAGGTTTCCGTAACTCCCATTGGATTGTGGGCGGATGCACGCAGGATTACGGTTCTATGACCCTGATGCCCCTCTTCGGCACACTGCGTTGTCAGCCGGAAGCACGTTCCACCCGTTTCTCGCATGACGAGGAAATGGCGACTCCCGCCTATTATAGAGTTTCTCTACCGGATGAGAATATCTTTGCTGAAATGACGGGCCGTTCGCGTTCCGCTATCTTCCGTTTCACCTACGGAAAAGCAGGAAAAGGTTATCTGGTGGTGAATCCCAACAGTGATGAAGGTCAGGGATACATCTGCATCGATACCCTCAACAATCAGATCTACGGATACAATCCCGTTCACCGCATTTATCAGGGCTGGGGAAAACCGGCAGGCTATAGCGGACATTTCATCGTTCAGCTGCAAAAGAAGCTGACGGGGTACGGTGTGTTTAGGGGAGATTCCCTGTCTCAAGGTGTCACCCGGATAGGTGATGCGGCACAGATCGGTGCTTATATAGAGTTTGATGTAGCTGAAGGCGAAGAAGTGCTGGTAAAAGCCGCTTCCTCCTTTACCGACCGGGACGGTGTTTTGCAAAACCTGAAGGCTGAAATCCCTCATTGGGACTTCGGTCAGACTTGTACAGATTTGAGACATATCTGGGAGAAGCACCTCTCTGCCATTGATGTAGAAACCGAACAGCTTGCAGACAAGGAAATGTTTTACGGTGCTTTCTATCGTGCCTCTTTCCTGCCGCATACATTCAATGATGTGGATGGGCGTTATCCCTCTTTTGCGAATGGAACCCCGATACGGCAACTTCCTGAAGGAGAAACGTATTATGAAGATTACAGCATGTGGGATACCTACCGTGCCCTGCATCCAATGATAAATCTGCTTTTCCCGACCAAGGGCGGAGATATGATGCAATCTCTGGTGCATAAATATGAGCAAGGCGGCTGGTTACCCATCTTTCCTTGCTGGAATAGCTATACTGCCGCTATGATAGGTGATCATTGTATCTCCGCCATCAGTGATGCCTACTGTAAGGGTATTCGTAATTTCGATGTGGACAAGGCTTATGAAGGAATGCGTAAGAATGCTTTTGAAACTCCTTCCAACCCTGATGAATATAAAAACGGTATGGGTCGTCGTGCCCTGACTTCTTATCTGGAATATGGATATATTCCTCTTGAAGACGGTGTACCCGATGCTTTCCACACGAAAGAACAAGTGTCGCGCACCCTGGAATATGCTTATGATGACTTTGCCCTTGCACAGATGGCGAAAGCTCTGGGTAAGACAGATGATTACCAGGCATTGATACAGCGTGCTGCCAATTATCGCAATGTGATGGATCCCCGTACCGGATATGCCCAGGGACGTCATGCCGATGGTACTTTCCTGAATGATGCCAATGCTTTCAATTTCGCCCGTTTCATTACTGAGGGCGCTCCTTGCCATTATACCTGGTATGTGCCGCAAGATCCGTACGGATTGATGGATTGTATGGGAGGCAAGGATAAGTATGTAGCCAAACTGGATTCCATGTTCAGCGAACAGCGTTACTGGCATGGAAACGAGCCGTGTCATCAGGTTGCCTATATGTTCAATTATGCAGGCGAGCCTTGGAAAACTCAACGTGCCGTCCGGCATATTATGGAAACGGAATATCTGAATGAACCGGGTGGACTTTCCGGTAATGATGATGCCGGACAGATGTCGGCCTGGTATATGTTTGCCGCTATGGGATTCTATCCGGTATGTCCCGGTACCCCGTATTATATACTTGCCAGCCCCTCATTCCCCAGCTTTACGCTGAATCTTGAGAGTGGAAATACGTTTACCGTGAAAGCCCGTAATGCGTCGCAGAAGAATATTTATATCCAGTCGGCAACACTGAACGGAAAGCCTTATACACGGAATTATATTACCCATCAGGATATAGTGAACGGTGGTGTGATGGAGTTTGTAATGGGGGATGAACCGAATAAAGAATGGGGAGCGGGAGCAGAAAACTGTCCGCCGGAAGTAATGAAATAACTAACAAAAGAAAGGGAAAGATATGGCATGTTTTAAGCACATTCTATTATTCTTATTACTCCTTTGCGGCTCTGCTGCGTGGGGGCAACGGGTTTATAATATTACCGATTATGGTGCCATATCCGATACAACGCAACTTTCCACTGTAGCCATACAAAAAGCGATAGACGATTGTGCTGCTCACGGGGGAGGTACTGTATGGGTGCCTGCCGGTAACTATCTTAGCGGTACGGTTTTGTTGAAGAGTTATGTCAATCTGCATTTGGATGCAGGAGCTACGATTTATGCCAGCCGGAGAATAGAAGACTTCAGTAATCTTGCCCGCAAAGTGGGGGCAGCCGATAATGCTGAGGCTGAAATGTTGATAGGGGCAGTCAATGCCAGAGATATTTCAATCACCGGACAAGGAGTGTTGAATTGCCGTGCCGTGCGTACCGGATACCGCAGGGAGCCGAAAACGGAAGTTACAGATTCTATTACTGCACGGGAAATTGTTAATGCCGGGCGTTACGGAGTGGATTATCAAAGCAAGTTCAGAAAGGTTCCACCTTGCCCGGGAGCTATCAACTTTACAGGATGTACCAATGTTCATATCCGCGATATACAAGTGATTGAATCTTCTTTCTGGTCGGTGCATCTGCAATGGTGCGACCGGGTGTATGTGGACGGTGTCTATATCCAGTCCAATTCCCATAACGGAGTTAATGCGGATGGGTTGGACATAGACGGGTGCAGCAATGTAATGGTTTCCAATTGCCGGATTGATACCGGTGACGATGCCTTGTGCCTGAAGACAACCCGGCAGAATGGTAAAACCCAATCTTGCCGTTATATTACAATAAGCAATTGCATTCTGACCTCTTCATCAGCAGCGTTGAAGATAGGGACGGAGTCTCATGCAGACTTTGAGTATATCACCGTATCAAATTGTGCCATCAGCCGGGCAAACCGTGGACTCAACATCATTCTTCGCGATGGGGGGAATGTACGCAATGTGATCTTCTCCAACTTGACTATAAATACGGTACGCAAGGAAACATTCTGGTGGGGGAATGGCGATCCGGTTTGGTTCACTATACAGAAAAGAGGGGACATTCCGTCAGCCGGAAGTATAGAAAATATAACGTTGAGCAATATAACAGCCTGCGGACAAAGTGGGATTCGCATGGAAGGTTTCAGTAGCCGGATGAAGACCATACGCTTGCGCGATGTACAGCTTTTCATGGAACCGGAAGATGCGGTAGATAAAAGGTCGCGTAACGGTTTTCTGTTTTATGGAATAGATGAATTGTCACTGGTGGATTGCCAAGTGCGTTGGAACAAGGAAAAGCCGGAGGCTACTTGGGAGAGTGCCTATCTGTTCCGGGAAATCGATGATCTTTCCCTTATCCGCGTGAAAGGAGAGAAGGCACCGGGAAGCAATTACGAGGCCTTCAGGTATGAAGACTGTAAGAGGATATCGACAGACAAACATTAATCAGAAAGATATAATGAGAGTAAAAGCATTCTTGTTTGCCCTATGCAGCATCTTGCTGTTAGGGGCGTGCAGCACTCCGAAGACTGGAGGAACTGTCTACAATATTATGGACTACGGAGCCAAAGGTGACGGCGTGACCGATGATGCCGCAGCTATACAAGCCGCTATCGACCTGTGTTCCAAGTCGGGTGGCGGAACGGTACTTGTTCCGGCGGGGCGTACTTTCATGTGCAGTCCTTTCCATCTTGCCTCGTTTGTAGAACTACACCTGGAACCTAATTCCTGCCTGCTTGCCAATCCCGATGAGGCTGCCTATACACTGAGCGCTTTCCGCGATAACCGTGGTGAAGGTATGATGTGGATTTATGGTCAAGACCTGAAAGAGGTATCCATCACCGGAACAGGAGCTATAGATGGAAACGGTGTCTCCTTTATGGGTAAGGAACTGGAAGATTCTTACGAGCTGAAACCGGTGACCGACTTCGATCCCCGTCCGCATGTGCTGACGCTTATCAATATAGAGAAGACAGTGATCCGTGATGTAACCATCCGCAATAGTGCCTATTGGACGGTCCATCTCATTGGTTGCAACGATGCCTCCATTGATGGTATCTCTATTTTGAACAATCTGAAGATACGCAACGGCGACGGTATCGATGTAGACCATTCCAGGAATGTGCGCATTGCCAATTGCCATATAGAATCGGGTGATGACTGCATCTGCCTGAAGAATCGCCGCGAGTTTGAGGAGTACGGTTCGTGTGAAGATATTGTGGTGACCAACTGTACCATGGTTTCCCGTTCCTGTGCCATCAAGATCGGTTCGGAAAATATGGATAAGATTAATAACGTACTGTTCAATAACTGTATCATCAAGAATAGCAATCGCGGCATCGGTATTCAGAACCGGGATGAAGGAACGGTTACCAACGTAATTTTCTCTAATATGATTGTAGATTGTATGTTCTACTCGGATGTCTGGTGGGGGAAAGCGGAACCCATTTACGTGACTTCTTATCCGCGTGCCGTAGGTAATCATAAGGATGCCGGTTGGCGCTTTCCGAAGGGAGCTACCGAAGGACGTTGCGGAGAAGTGAGCCGTATTTATTTCACAAATATCAAGTGTACCAGCGAGAACGGTATTTTTGTAGGCGGGGATACACAGGATAAGGTGAACCATATCTACTTTGAAAACGTAGACCTGCTGTTGCAGAAACGTACTGCCTATGAGGGTGGCATTTATGATAAACGTCCGTGCGTAGGCGAAGGATTCATCCACGATAAGACGTATGGCTTCTATATCGATACGGCATCTGATATCCTGATAGATGATTGTACTGTTACCTGGGGAGATATACGTCCCGATCAGGCAGCTGAAGGAATTGGGCAGAAGGGTGTTCGTAATCTGAAAATAAAGGACTCAAGTTTCGCAAGCTCAACTTTCGCAGTTGACAAGGTTTCAGTTGACAAGGTAACAAGGCAAGAGTGTCAGGCTTTTCATGAAATACGATAGGTGAGAATCGTTTGTGAGACTATCTCCCTTGTTCCCTTGTCAACTGAAACCTTGTTAACTAATAAGTTGAGCACTTGCGAAACTTAAATAAAGGAATCTGATTATCCGTTTATGCACCTGTTATATTCGCAATTACTAGTC
>NZ_QRZF01000049.1 GCF_003464595.1 Bacteroides intestinalis | reverse complement strand
TTTTCAAAATCTTGTCCCAAGTCGTTTTCTTCATAAGAGAGTTTTTTTAGTGATTAGCGATTAGTGATAAATGATAAGCAGGCTGCGCAACCTTTAATTTTTAATTTTTAAAGCCTCCGGCTTTGGATCTTATCCCAGCGGATCATCTTCAATCCCGCCGTCACCGCCGGAATCCCCACCGCCGGAATTACCACCGGAAGAACTGCCATCCTTATCTTCCGGTTTTTCCAATGCGAATGTTACATTTGCAGGGCTTCTGGTTACGGCATGGCTGTTATTTACCAACTTCAGCTCCTTGTCCGGAACAAAACGGATATTCACCCGTTTGATATTCTTCACGGTACACTCTGCCGAAGTAGCTACTCCCGGACAGCAAAATGTCATGTGAAACGTACCAAACAGGTTCAACTTCACCTTGTTCCCATTAGCCAGATTTTCCTGAACCTCCTCTACGAGAGCTTCAATCACATGCTTCACATCTCCTTTCGTCATCGCACAACTTTTCTGTATGGCGGCGGCAAGGGTATCCACATCCACAGTCTTGCACGTACCGGGTTTCTGACGGAGATAGAAAAATTGGGGAGACGCCGAATCAGTCACGTTTTTTCTGCGCATATAGCGCTCTACGGTTACATCCATAAGTAAAACAAATTAAGTTAAGGTTTAAGCTATTATTACTCTTTCAAGTATGATACAAAGATACAACATCAGAGGGCGGAAGTCAAGCTTATTACTAAATATTTCTAAACAAACAATGACCGTTTTCAACCGATTCGAACCATATCACTTCGCATGCTTCATCAACCATTCATCAGGCGGAATATAATCCCCCATTTTTGTCAGACTGGGGTTATGTCCGAAATAAACATCACCCGTTTCACCATTCCTATGTTTCGCAACGATCACCACACCAAGCCCGTCAGAAGGATATTTACTCTTATGTTCCGTTTTCAAACCATGCAGGGCAGGACGATACAGCAACATTACCATATCTGCATCCTGCTCGATGGCACCACTCTCGCGCAAGTCGCTCAAAAGAGGCCGGCAATCGGGACGCCCTTCACTCATACGGTTCAACTGACTGAGCAACAACACCGGCACATCCAGTTCCTTAGCCATTAGTTTGGCCTTACGGGTGGCTTGCGCCACTTCCTGCTCACGATTGCGATTGTTCTGATCAGACTTCATATCACAAAGTTGCAGGTAATCCACGATGACCATATCGCATCCTCCCTTACTTTTCAGCATACGAGCCACCGAGCGTACATGATCCATACTGATCACCGGACTATCTTCCACCCGGATGGGAAGCTGGGAAAGCTGGCAGGAAGCCTCACGCACCTGGCGCAATTCGCTTGTACCGAGTTGCCCTCTGCGCAAGTGTGAGGCATCTACATCTTCGGTAGCAGCAACCAGCCAACGGTCTCCCAAACGCTCTCCCTGCATTTCCAAACTGAAAACCACTACCGAATGTCCCGCTGTTGCAGCAGCCCTGGCCAGATGCAATGCAAAGGCCGTTTTTCCTGCAGCCGGGCGGGCAGCAATGACATCCAGATCTCCCCGCTGCCACCCCGCTGTCAACTTGTCCAGGTCCGTAAAACCGGTAGGAATACCGGTAATACCATTCCGGCTCCCTTCCACGCGTGCTTCTACCTGTGCCAGAGTATCTTCCATCAACTGACTCATTGTGCGGAGATGGTCGGCGGTTCCCATCTCTCCTTCAAGATGGTCGAGCAAATCGTGTATGCCTGCCAGCACATCTGCTATATCCACGGACTCGTCGGAAGCCGCAGCCAGTAGTTTGTACGAACCCAGAATCACTTCACGGCGGACATACATCTCACGCAGTATGCACGCATGATATTCCAAATGTGCCCCCGATGCTACGCGTGAAGCAAGCCGCACCAACGTATAAGGACCGCCCACCTTCTCCAGATTACCACACGAAGCCAGTTCATTTTTCACCGTAAGTATATCAATCTGCTTCCCGGCGCGAAACATGGCCTGAATGACAGCAAAAATCATCCGATTCTGCTCGTTGTAGAATATCTCGGGACGCAACTTATCAGCAACCAGGGAGATAGCTTCACTCTCCACCAAGCAGGCGCCAAGCACAGCCTCTTCCAGCTCGGCATCCTGCGGATTCAAAATACCTTTTTCTTTCATCTGATTTTTCAATTATCTATCACTCACATTCAGTTATCATACTCGTCCTGAAACAACTTATCTGCCAGATACTTCGCCGCCTGCCTGCAAAACTTCGTATCGCGCAGATGAAAGAAATACTCGTCAATATGTTCCAAAGCCTGTTTCCGTTCGTTCTGCGATAATTTCTTCCACTCCCTGAGGGCGCTTTCCCGATTCTGCCGGGCCATACGGGTGGTTTCATGATATTCATTCCAGAACTGGCCGAAGCTTTCCTCCACGGCAGAATCACCCTTTTTTCCGATTTGCCTTTTACCTGTCCACACGTCGTAGCCCGGTATGCGGATATGACTGGCACAGTCACCTTTCACTTGTTCGATGCTACCCTCGGCAACCAGTCTCATGAAGTAGCGCCGGGTTCGCCCAAGGCTCCATCCTAAAATTTCCGCCCAATGGTTATAGGAAATAACTGATTCTCCACGTGCACAAACCACATTCGTATTCATACGCCTCACTACAGCTTCCGCATAATTGACATATGTCAGTATCCTCAAAAAGGCTTCCATATCTCCACTTGCTTCATGGTGTTCGTCAAATGCTTTCAAAAGTAAAGCTCGTGGTATCATAACATAACCTGTTGTTCCTAAATTTCTATCCATTTTTTATCTTTGTTTTTGTTAGCGAGCACAAAAGTATGACAAGAAATCTGTTTTCCGTCTCCCGCTTGTTTTGGTTGGTTGCAATCATCCGATACAGGTTCGTATTAGTCTAATAAGTTTCGTTAGTGAAAGTCTATTTATAACTGTACAGAAATGAATCAAATGCTGAGCAATACTATCTTAATTCTCCTCCTCCCTGGAGGTTGTGTAAAAAGTCAAAATCAATCGTTCTTTGACATATTGTATTAAAAAGGAAATCATCTTTATCTCATGATTCTGTTATTTCTATTTTGCCCTTTGGTAAATGACAGCTATGGTTTCTATTTTAGAGTCCATTCATGCACTTGTTGTAACAGCACCTGTATGCTTTGAATGTTAGTGACCCTTTTCAGGTTATAGCATGTGGCATACAAGTCAATTTCAGCTTGTACCTTTTCTTTTCCTCTGAGCAACAGTGGAATTTGGCCCATCCAGTATTTAATGGTTCCGAAGGGATGTTCTACTAATGTTTTTCGTAACTGTATGAGTGCTTTGTATTTCATCCCCTTGCACTTCTTCATGTACTCTCGTATAGGTTCCGCATCCGCCCTTCGGTAGATTATCCGCCCTTTTTTAGATTGGGTACAGAACTTTATCAGGGGACAATGCTTGCAGTCTCTTCCCTGATACTTTCTATAAAGTTTTCCATGTTTACGAACCTGCCTGTCTTTAATGGGTAACGTCTTTTCCTGAGAGCATATATAGCAGTCATTGACCGCATCATAAGTGAAAAAGATTCCGTGTTCCGGATCTTCTTTGGGAGAATGGTCCCCTTCATTAAAAGGAACGGCAATTTCTTTGCCATCCTCTTCAAGTGCCAGGATTTGTTCTTCATTGGCATAACCTGTATCGGCAACGGCTTGGGATACTTCTATTTGAAGTTCTTCCTGCATGGCATGAATCGAAGGTTGAAGATCTTCAAAGTCATTCGGATGGTCGGTAACCTGCATCGCACCTATCAGATGGTGTTGGGAATCTATCACAGATTGAACATTGTAAGCCGGAACGAAGCCGTTATGGGTCTTCATCAGACGAGATTCGGGATCAGCGGGAAAGCTCCTTTTAGAACCTTCATCCAGCATACGCTGTTTTTCGGCCTGAAGCTCTTCAACCTGTTGGCTTAAACGGGCTATCTTTTCCAGTAGGGAACTCTCTACACCGAGTTCATCCGATAGTTCGGATAATTGTTCATGGGCGGTTTCCACCAGATCATTTTCATTAAGCTGATGCAAATATTTCTCTAAACGGGTGTCCAATAAGGCTAACTGCCGGTTGATACCATCCAGAGTAAGACCGTCACGATTAACATTGGCTTTGATTTTACTACCGTCAACAGCTACCAGTTTGCCTGAAATATAACCTGAACTGACCAAAAAACGGCGGAAATCAAGGCAACACTCATGAATGCCCGAAGTTTGTCGGGAACGGAAATCAGCAATGGTCTTATGATCAGGATGGAGATTCCCCAAAAGCCAGATCAACTCCATATTACGCAAAGTCTCACGTTCCAGTTTACGGGAAGAGCTTATGCTGTTCAGATAGCCGTACAAATAGAGTTTGAGTAAGGTTCCGAAGCTATAAGCTGAACGTCCCGTAGGACTCTTGCCTTTATAGGCTGAAAGATCAGGGTGTAATTTTATAAACTGATCGACAAAACCATCTATTAGACGAACAGGGTTCTCACTAGAAATATAAGAATCTAAAGACTCAGGAAGAGTCAGTTGATTACGATCTAAAGGTTGAATATAGCCCATAAATTTAATCTTATTATTAGGAGATCAAAGATATAAAATCCTTTTTATACAAATATGTCAAAGAACGATTGATTTTGACTTTTTACACATTTACATTTGCAGTATTAAATATCACAATAAAATATAAGTGT
>NZ_QRZF01000048.1 GCF_003464595.1 Bacteroides intestinalis | reverse complement strand
ATACCACCACCGGCATTCAAATCACCACCATGACCATGACCATGTCCATGACTATGAGAAAAACCATGATTCGGCAGGAATTGAGTGGAGAAACTATAAGACTTCAATCCTGTTAATGTAAAGCTATAAGACTTATTATCATATTTTACAGTATAATCAGTTACTACTCCATTATATGTAATAGTAACGCTGGTTACACAGTAGTTGGGAGGAATAACAATTGTGTAAGGAGCAGGTAAAACTTTTTTCTCACCAAACTGCCCAACAATAGCGCCTAAATAACTTTTTACATAATCAAGCAAACCACTTGGAGCATCAGCAAATAAAATTGCAAGATCTTTATTCAATTCTGCACCTACAGTGATCTTAAATACACGTTCAAAAGTTGCAGAATTCTCGTCAGCTGTCAAATCCAATTGCAGATTATCTTCTGTTTTTAGAACATCAGATTTTATAGTAGGGGTGCTATCATATGTAATTTCGACATCATTAATATTAATAGTCCCCTCTTTAGTCAAAGCAACATTCACAACTGTCGTAGAAGCCTCACCTTTCTCCAATGCTGTAATAATTACATTGCGAGTCACAGGCTCATAACCTGTAGCACTAACAACGACAATGTTTTCACCTGCTTTTCCTTTTACAGTATATGTACCATCTGTATTAGTTGCAGAAGTTCCATTTACAGTAATAGTTGCGCTTGTAAGAATCTGATTCGTTAAAGCATCAGTAACTGTGCCAGAAATGGTATATACAGGATCCGGAGCTACGTACGGTTTTGTCACATCACCGTTTTCTGAATCATAGCAGCTTGTAAACATAGTACCGACTGCTAAAATGGCCATCGCTAACTTAGCGGTAAAACCAAAAAATTTACTTTTCATTTTCATCTCAATAAAAAATTAAAAATTTAATAATTCTGATTTAATAAAATATGGGTTAAAACTATTTTCTGTTGCCATATTGTCGTCTACACGCGGATTGAATGAACGTCCATAATATTGTTCATTACCCGCATTATACGACATTCCAAAATATTCAGAAGGCATTACCCTGGGCATATACCCTCTTCTTTTATATTTATATGGTGGCAATGCTATCTGAAAGCGGAAACCACCATTATATCCTTTATTTCCTGCGTTTTGTACTTTCATGCCGTAAAAACCAATAGAAACATATCTAAAGTTACGTACCATATCAAAACGAATACCCTTTTCACTTAGCAGGTATTGCTCAACCTTCAAAGAGAACGATGTATTATACTCTGGCCAATAAAAACTACCCCCTATATTCCACGTAAAGCGTTTCAAGGGGCTTACTTTCCAACGCCAGTCTTCAAAGCGCGAGCGTCCGGTATAACCAATACGTCCATCAACAGAAAACCGTTCATCTTTAAAGATATACTTTGCATCCAAAGTTCCTCCCCAACGGTAATTATTGAATGTTCCAATCGTTGCCGTCAGAAAGATATTATAGGGAAGCCTGACTGATTGCGATAAGGCTATGTAGCCCTGACGCACTTGTTCGTAGGAACTTCCATATTCGTTGTACACAGGTATAATAACTTGCCCGATAAACTTCATACCTTTCCATAATGAAACTTCGATCGCAGGATTCAAGTTAAAAAGTACTTGATATATCTGCGTTATGACTAAATTTCTTAGTTTCAGTTCTGGGTATACTACAATGTCCACCTTAAACAAAGAACTATTTTTTCTCTTTTCCTTCTTGATTTGCTTCCAGCTATCACCCAGATCGTAACTAACGTCCCAATCCCTGCGACTTGCTTCAGGAACACTATCACCGATTACCGGTTCATAGTAAAGAGAAATTTGAGGTACATTATTGTCCAAAACTATTATCCTACATGGCTTTTTATCCGGAAATCATCACAATATGTATATTGAGTAAACAATTCACACATATAGCTCTTATTTAGTACATTACATAATAATAAACAATCTAATTACTTGTCTATATTGTTTCTTTTTCATACATTAATATTATATATTTGTTGCTTATTTGTTACTATTTATACTGTATTATTAATGATGGAATTCTTGTTTATTTTTCTAATATTCAATAATTTAAATATAAAAAGAGGCAACAGAACGGAATAAATTCCAAATACTAAATCAATTGGAACTCTTTTTTGTTACCTATTTGTTACTATTAGAATAAAAATGTAACTTTTTTTACTATAAATATTCTAAGATAATATGAAAGAAGATCTAAAAATAAAAGAGCCAATTAAAATAAGGGTAAAACACTTGACTAACGGGAGTAAGTCAATATACCTCGATATATATATGGAAGGAAAACGAAAATATGAATTCCTAAAATTATATATCATACCGGAGAGTAGCAAATCGGACAAGACTCGTAACAGTGAGACATTAAAGCTAGCAAATGCTATTAAAGCCCAACGCATAATTGAATTACAAAATCAAAGTCACGGCTTTAAATTCAATAAGACCTCTAATATAAAATTAATCGATTATATACAGGCGATAGCAGGAAAGAAATCTGAGGGTAAAGTACGTCGGACTACTTTGCATGCTGTCATCTGTCACCTTAAACGTTATGACCCCAATAATATCCAACTTATCCGAATCAACAAAGAATATATTTTAGGATTTTTGAATTATCTCAAAATAGCCAAACAAGCTCACAGCAAAAAAGAGAAGTCGCTCCATGCTAATACTCAAGTATATTATTATAAAATGCTACGGTATTGCATAAACTATGCAGTGGCCGAAGAATTACTGTCAGCCAATCCTATGGACAAAATCCAGAATGAAGAAAAGCCTCATAGAAACCATACAGAAAGAGAATACCTCACCATGGATGAATTGAAGAAATTGGCACAAACTCCTTTCTATAATGAATTAGTAAGGAAAGCTTTTCTTTTCAGTTGTTTTTGTGGTCTGAGACATTCCGACATCATAGCACTCACATGGCGAGATATAGAAGCAGATGAAAACGGGAACTCATGGTTACACATTATCCAGAAAAAGACCAAAGAAGCCATTTCGTTACCTCTAAGTAAGGAGGCGGTAAAACACTTACCCAGACAGGAAGACGCCAAAGAGAATGACAAAATCTTTAAGAAATTGATAACTTTGGGAAGAACCAATGAGATTTTACACAGATGGGCAGAACAAGCAGGCATCAAAAAGCACATCACATTTCACACCGCCCGCCATACACATGCAACCATGTTATTAACGTTGGGAGTTGATTTATATACTGTTTCTAAACTGCTGGGACATACCAATATACAAACCACACAGGTTTATGCTAAATTAGTGGATGAAAGTAAGAAAAAAGCAATCGACCTCATACCTAACATAACGTAACACATCACCCTAAAAAGCGACCATTTTGTTTAGATACCAACTAATTCACCTACACACAAATCCTTGAAGTATTAACTAAAAAATGAAAACCACAACCACAAACAGCATAAACATGCGCACATTCCCTATCTTTTTCACTAAAAAACGCATATAAAAAGCATTTCTTTGTAAACAAAGAGTTAACTCCTTGCTGAATAAAAGTTAATTTCTTGCTAACAAAGAGTTAACTTCTTGTCGACAAGAAGTTAATCCTACCTAAAATGAAAGCTATTTTATGCTATGAGGAATGATTTAAACATGTTATTTAATAATATTCACTTCTTTCTCATCATAGAACAAGCTATTTTAGAAAGTATCATTTTATCCATAAAAATGCAACAATAAAAGCAAAAAGAAACGTCTAACAATAAACACCTATCAGATATAACACAATAAAGAAATAATTCAATCCTTTAAAGCCGCATATATTCCATGAGAATTCATTTTTCTCTATCATCCCCCGATTTATTTGCAAACAAGCCAAGGATATTGTTGTAGAAAATACAAAACGACAATTTGACATTATAACCCCACTAAGCTTATTTCAGGCAAATAATAATTCGTTTTCTACAAAATACGTATATAACTAGAATTACTTTTATGGTTATATTTCTCGCTTAAATATCGTATTTACTAGTCATTTAGTAACCTCTTAATCATGCATCATAAGCTCACTGATAAGGAACACAACCTTCAAGAAAAGATTTATGCAGAAAATGCTACATTATTTTATTTTTTCATGTAAAATTCTTTGGTATTATTAAAATTGTGTCTATTTTTGCACCATATTTTGCGTCGTGAAAGATGCAAAAAATGAATAATAAAGATGAGGTATAGAAACTCTAACATGAGAAAGTGTCTAACTACTAAAACAATAGCACGATGTGCGGCGTTCTTTTTATTCTGTTTGCTTCCGTTAAAAGGGTTTTGCCAAACAGGAGAAAGTACGGTAAATACTTTAGTAGAGATGGGATTTGAGAATGTTGGGTGGACGGAAGATGGCAAGGAACGTGTATACGTACTGCAAAATTCTGCATATCGTCTAAACGGAGTAGGCATTGGCAAAGCTGTAGATGTCATTCAAAAGATGGGTTTACCGGATAAAAAGCCATGCCGGGTAATCGTTTTAGATAATAATATACCTCAAATATCTCTTTACTATGAACCAATGACAGGTGATAGTATCCCTGAAGCAAGTCGCAGGGATTGGGACGTTAGTTACGATCTGGGTGATAGCTGGAAGCAAATTAGAAAAAAAAAGAGAAAAAATAGTTCTTTGTTTAAGGTTGATATTGTGGTATATCCAGAACTGAAATTGAAAAACTTGGTCATAACACAGATATATCAAGTACTTTTTAACTTGAATCCTGCGATCGAAGTTTC
>NZ_QRZF01000047.1:1423-4830 GCF_003464595.1 Bacteroides intestinalis | reverse complement strand
GCACCCCTCCTCCGACGGAGGAGGGGAATTGAGATACTCTATTTACTTAATATTGGAATTATCATTTAACTCATATCCCGAAAGAAGTGAATATATTCGGACAAAAACAGCAAACTTATTTTGAGTAGGTTTGCGGTTGATATAGTAGACTGATTATTAGACACCTACCCATTCCGGCAAACAGACATCCGTACAATCAACCGTACATGAATAAATAATATAAGAAACTAAAAGAAGGATATATTAAAATATATCCTTCGCATTTCCGGAGATTGAGGCCAGTCTCCTTCTCAACTAAACGGCTGCTTTTCGAGTTCCTCTTTCGCCTGATTGGGAACGCCCAGATGCCGGATCACTATCGCAATCTGTAGTGGGGTCAGTGTGGTGACCTTATCAGTGTACTCCGCCTCCAGCAAGTCTGCATATAGTTGCGGTATCCCCTTAATATGTTTTCGGAACGAACGGATGGACGAACTGTTGTACTCACACGGATAATACGCCTGTGCCACTTCGGACAGAGGATGGCAGCCTTGAAGCAGCCAGTCAAAATTTCTTTCTTTCATTATAATTAAAAAATTAATTAGTACGGACTATGCATCCGTCTTTTAAAAATATCGGGCGCAAAATTACAAAGAAATAAAAAGTCAAAAAATACGATACTCACAAGTTGAGTATCACCTTCCCCGTTCTTTCTTAAAATAAGAAATCACTGTAGCCGGACTGACAAAGCGGCGGTTCGGAATATGCAAACAACTTTCAAACAAATAGCGAGAACAGATGACATAACAGAAATAGGTATAATTGAGGTGTTGTATATGCATACGGTGCTGAATACGATCGTAAATACGGGAAGCATACATAAAGAATTCTTTCACTTCTGTACGTGAAACAATG
This sequence comes from Bacteroides intestinalis, assembly GCF_003464595.1. Lineage (GTDB taxonomy): Bacteria > Bacteroidota > Bacteroidia > Bacteroidales > Bacteroidaceae > Bacteroides > Bacteroides intestinalis_A. Next base: position 3,936 of record NZ_QRZF01000047.1, on the reverse strand, counting down.
CGATGCCGGCGACGTTGTTTCCTGACACGTTCCATCATGGCCAACACGTATTCTATTTGTCTGATATTCTCTGCATTATTCTGCATACTGCACAACAAATTTTCCATCCGTTCCTGTTGGCGGACATAGCGTTGTTTGGTACGTTCAAGCCGTTCTTCCAATAGCTTTTTTGTCATTAAATTCATACTTTTCTTTTTATTAGTTATTAATTTGTATTTTAAAACACAGAAGACGCAGAGAGTGCAAATGAATACAATTTAGCATGTATTTATCTGTACTTCTGCGTCTTCCGCACCCTGATTTACATCAGGCAGTTCAATCACCGCTGAAGCGGAATATTATTCTATTTTTTCCTGTACGCAACGGGTGGTGTGGGCGTCATAATCTCGTAAACCACTTATTTCCGGTTTAGAATTACCATTAATTCCATCTACTTTGAATACAGACATGCTTTCTATTGCAGAGACATACCCCACTACTCCCACATTGTTCAATTGATATATCGCAGGTGGATATCCGGTGAACCGTACATAAAACTTATTGCCCGTATCATCATATTTAAGCAATATTCCACCATCATTTTGCGCACTTGTAGAAATCGCAGTTGCATTACGATTTACCAGAACAGTAAGCTCGCTTTTCTGAGGAACCCGCCAGCCGGCAGGACATGGATCATGAATAGTCTTGGTAGTGCCCCATAAAGGAAGAGGGTTGTCCGTACACCATTGAGTTCCCCCATTCCCAGCAATGGAAACCGGACTCCGATAAGCTGTTTGCAGTGAAACCGCCCCGCTTCCAATGGATTTGGGGACCACCGCATGAAAACCATCCGGTTTATACCTGTTCATGATATGCTTGGGTGGAGCGTCCGCACTGAGTGTAAACTTATAGACACTCGGTAGTTTCTGAGTTGTATAGCTACTTGGGAAGGGATCTTTGCGCCCCTTCTGAAAGTGAAAGCCGTTATTGCGGGACATCGTCAGCATATCTTTCGGAATGGCATTGACCGCTGCCTCGTATGCTCCCAGATTCCGATCCATCATAATAGCGGCAATAGTACCGTCAGAAGAACTGACTGGTACCAGTTTCAGTTTCCGCTTCGTCTCCGGTGTCAACACCGTTTCGGTTCCCGAGGCATCGGGATGATAATCCGTCACCCACACATGCCAACTCCAAAGGATATTTCCCGTACCATTTTCTCCGTCGTAAGCGGCAATCACACCACTTCCGCCGGATGTATTGGCTGCTGCGCGACAGTAAATAAGACACTGCCCCACTCCATTGGCGGGAACCAGTGTTATGGATGAACCGTCCGTACGCTTTATATCCACAATGTTGGTATGGTCGTCGTCACTGTTGGCAATGCCCATCACAGGATCGCCCACATCACCGTTTTCCTTAGTCTGCCAAAGCAATTTCACGGATTTTATCCCGGAACTACTGCACCACTCCACCAGTTTGTCATTCGTTACAGAGTTCCCACCCTGCTGAAACGAAAAGGGATCGAAGCAGAACGCAGCACCCGGTGCAACCATGAAGCAATTGGCAGTGGGGATAAGATTATTGTTATTTTGGGAGGCCGGTATAGGGTCGATATACGTTACGCGTCCGTCATCTACAGGAATACCTGTATGATTGAAATTCACGGTATAATTGTAATTGGTGTTACCAAAAACATTGAAATCCGATGCTTCCCTGCCACCCAGATAAACACGATAGTCCAATTTCTTCTTCATATCAGTTTTGTTCACTGCCACAAAATTCACAAAAGCACTTCCCTGGGGTGCATTGGCTTTCGTGCGTAGAATCTCCGAAGTAGCAGCAGCAGAATTACCACGCGCATTGGCAGGAATCCAGCAAGAATAAGTGCCACTGTTGCCCACCGAAGGAACTTCAATCGTAGTGAATTGCTGGATAAGAGACGGATAAGTACCGTCGTTTTCATCCGGTGCATCTACCACGGTATATCCCAAAGGTACGCTCTGAATCAAAATCTGCTTCATATCAAAATCACTGACGGTATAGGTCCATTTCACTGTAAGACGGGTTGCCAGACGTTTCAGTCGGAGGCGGACGTCATAAGCTCCGTCAATACTCTGGATGATGTACTTGCCTGATTCCTGCACCACTTTCACATGTTTCAGATGAAGTACATAGGGCATCTTGTTCATGCTTGACTGGTCCGTCGGGTCTATCCGGCTAATCACTGTCGAGTCAGCGGTTATATTTTCCTGCACTTTCTGTAAAGTTCTGGTTCCCAATTCAGTTTTAACTGTTTTACCGTCTCCGCGTGCCACAATCACCAGTTGGCAATCGTCACTTGCCTGCAATGTTACATCCAGGGCTGTGCCGATGGTGGCTTGCGCAAAAGTCGTACCTGCCAAGTGTGTGCCTGCGGAGTTGTACTGTCTGATCTCCAGGTTATATAAGGCATCCGGAGTGAGTTCGGTAACATCACGGGTTAATACTTGGGGGCACAGGCTCGCGCTGAAGGCGGTTATACCGCCTTCAGC
>NZ_QRZF01000047.1:0-1405 GCF_003464595.1 Bacteroides intestinalis | reverse complement strand
CTTCAGCGCGAGCCCGAGGCGAGCCCGAGGCGAGCCCGAGGCGAGCCCGAGGCGAGCCCGAGGCGAGCCCGAGGCGAGCCCGAGGCTATTTCATATCCGTCGGTTTCGGGAGCGAAATCGAATGCCAGCGGCACCGTCACCAGTTTCTCATTATCCACCGGAATTTCCCTCTCAGTTATCTTATCCTCACATCCGGCCAGCCCACTCATAAGTGCAACCAGCCCTAAAAACATAGTAAAAATACTTTCAAATTTCATTCGTTTCATATTTATGTCAATTTTATAAAATAGTTCATTATCTCCAAAACAGACGGTCTATTCACGACAAACAGACCATCCGTTTCACTGTTACAGATAGTCTGTTCTGCATAAACAGACCATCTGTTTTTATTTTTCATTCCTGCATACAATGCAGGCGATCCGGAACATCGGAAAACAAACCGTCCCGCCTCATGCACTTCTGTGCACGGGGCGGGACGGAAAACTTAATGACAAATATCTTTTTTCGGATATATCCTCCTAAATCAACTTTGCTTCTCTACAATCCACTTCTCAATGTTTCGCGTCTTGTTACTGAAGTTCACGCCAATCTTGAACAGTTGACGGCTATCCTTCTCGAAAGGCTGTGCATAGCCTTTCTCGTTAATCTGCTCCATGGCCTCTTCGGCGGTGCCGTCCAGCTTGAATTCCATCACATAGATGAAGCTGTCCGTCTGCAACACCAGGTCAATGCGTCCGTCCGAAGTATGGCGCTCCGCATTGACATAGAACCCCAACAGTTTGTAAATGATGAAAAGCACATTCTGATAGTGGAGTTCAAGATCGCTCACCAACTCATAAGGGGTATCCGCAAAGAAACTGCGAAGACGACTGAAGAAAGAGTCAACGTCTCCGGCACGCAACTCCTTCACGAACTTTTGTATCTCAAAAGGAGCCTCTACTTTACTGAGCCGGGTATAGAAAGGCACCAAAAACTTGATGAAACCCTCTTCTACCTCCCTATTTGGGAAGCCGAGACGATAAAGGCCGAACTCCTTGTCATAGCCCTTTATGGTGAGATACCCACTCTGAAAAATCATAGGAATGGGGTCTTCATCACCATAGATACTATTCAGAACATCGGCATCAGTCTGTACGTGTGCCATACGTTCCAAATCGTAATGACTACGTTGCAACAATTCCACGAGATAGGTAGGCGTACCTGTCTCAAACCAGTAACTACCGAACTTCATCTTATAGAAAGTGTTCAGCACGCTGAAAGGATTATAGATGCCTTCCGTATTCTCAACGAAATGGTAACCATCGTAACACTCTTTCAGTTCGGCTGCAGCTTGCTCGTAAGTCATCTTTTGTGCGGTGGCCAGCTCATGCAATTCTTCTTTCAGATTCTCATGTATTTCCCGCTC
>NZ_QRZF01000046.1 GCF_003464595.1 Bacteroides intestinalis | reverse complement strand
ATAATTTCATCGTGCAATATATATAAAATGAACATGAATATGAAATTACACTCTTTATAGAGAGGTCAAAAAAGAGATTTTTAGGGGAAAAACAAAAAGAGGCAATATTCATAAAATATCGCCTCTGTCTATTTAATAACAAATGGGAGGAAACTTTTTATCGTCCTATCCCATCTTATCTTGCAGTTCCCTAATTATGTCGTTTACAATATATAAGTCGCCCATTAAATAGAGCCCCGTATCGGGGTCATGCAACCGTTCACAAGTGTCAGACTCGTAGAAGATACCGAGAGCACGTTCAGAAGAAACGTTGAGGCGTTCGCCAAGCAACACGATGATACGTCCTATTTTGTTCCAGAGGAGGAGGTCACTTATCATAACTTGCCTCCTTTCTGTGAAATATTCAAGGGCAGACATTCTTTGAAGTGCAAGCATTCATCGATGAGGTGCTGATTGAGCAGGCACATCTGGTTATTGGGTTGATGTTGCGCCAACTGTTCAAGAGCTATTTCAGCAGGCATAGTTCCCGCTATATAACTTTCCACTGTATCTACTACGCGATCGTTTGCTACACCTCCTTCCACGAAATCATATTCTTGCCAGGGTCTCAGTCCCTTGCGGCTGTGTACGATGAAGTCGAGCCAGTCACGATTATAGGTCTCGAAATGAAGGCAGCGATAGGCTTGGCGGATACGCTCCATATCTATCTCATAGATGTTGAGACAGGGAGTACCTCGCAACAGACGCAAATTGACGATTTGTGCCCAGCGTTCGGCCTGGCTACGGAGGGTAGTAACGTAGAAGCCTTGCCCGAAGTCAAGATCAGGACGTCCATAGGATGCCAGTGGATTTTTTACGGTGTCGGCTGCACCATGATATACGAGGATACTCATAATTTGTCTCCTTTCATTGTTTTTCCTGCTGTTTCCCAGTTGTGCAAGGTTTCGAGGGTAGTATCGGTTATGTACTCACGGCTTTGAGTGTGCAGTAGGTCATAATAGGGAAGGATGTACTCCTCTATCATGCCGATACGTGCCATGCGGCGGTACATCTCGGTGGCGGATATACCTTTGCGACGGGCAGCAGCTTCGATACACGAGGCGGCGAAGATTATTCGCAGTTGTTCGTCGGTCATTCGTTGCATACTTGTCATACTTCTAGTCTCCTTTCTTAGATTGCAAAGATAATGCTTACTAACCAGACTTACCCCTATTCTATTGAACAAAAAGTAATTTCCTTCGGCAAATCCTTTAGATAAGCAAGCAAGACTAAAAAAATGCGTTTACTTCAGATAGCGCATATAAAAAGAGTGAGGCTGTCTCCCACCGGGGACAGCCTCACACAACAACATTTTACTTTTCACGATGGTGAAAAAAAGGACTATTCTTCACAGAGTAGTTGTTTTCTTAATAAGAAGTGTGCCCCGAAAGGCACACTTTATTTAAATTGCTAAGAAAAGATCAGATCATTAGTTAACCGGATCAACTGCAATCTTAACATATCCAGTTACTGTACCCCACTTGTAAGTTACGGTTACAGGAACCCACATGTAGTAAGTTTCCAACAAAGTAGACATGTTAGTCTTATAGTTCAATACCCAATCACTATCTGTAGTAGAAGCAGCAGTTGTAGTACCCTTAACTGTCAACTTGGTATAATCAGGCAACATAACTTTGTTTGTCATAGCCTGAGCCAAAGTTGTAATCGAGTTGTCCGGTGCATAATCACCTGCGGCATTCTTCTTCAAGTTAGTATAGATCTTACTGTTATCCAACAAACCACCAGTATTAACAAACATTGCAGGTGAGAAGTATTGAACAGCATAGAATTCTTCCAAATTGGTAGTCTTAGCACCATCAATTACAACAGCTTTATTTCTCCAGTCTGTCAAAGCAATGACATCAGTTAACTTCAGATCATCACCCATGTCTTGAGCATCCTTGAAACTCTTAACAGCAGCTTCTGCTAATGTTAATGGTCTTGAGAAGTTTACATCGAACTTCTTAACCAAAATTTCTTCAGACAAGCCTTCTGCAATCAGGTTAAGGTTAGTAATCTTCAATGCACCAGTGCTCAACAGAGCTTTCACTGTAGCATTTTCAATCAATTCGATAGTCTGACCTGTAGCTGACGGAGAACTAATCTTAGCCACATCCACACCACCTACCTTAACAATCAGACGATCGTCAGTAGTCTTATCAAAGGTTACAGCACCAGCACTTGAGCCATCGGCTTTCAGAACCTTAGTATCAGCAGTAAATCTGTACTTAGTCTGTACGCAATCATAGTCACCTACAGTCGGCTTATTCGGGTTGAATGTTAAGTCAAGAACTTTATTTGTAGTCTTGAACAGTGAGTTCAACTCTGACATAAAGATACATTCAGCAGGAATATAAGCTGTTTCAGGAGCATTTACATTCAATTCTGCAGTATTCTCATCAGACCAGTAGATTGTGGTACGTGGTGCAGTGATAGTCGGTAATTTAACTTCGAATGCAGCAGTTACTACAACTTTTTTGTACTGAACCGTCTTAATATCTGTCACAAAATTCAGTTCAATTGTATATTTACCCGGTGTAGCATCTTTACTTACACTATAATAAGTATAATTATTTGCAGATGTTGCACTTCCACTAATGAATGGTACAACGACACCTATCTTAGAATTTGCACCCCAGAAATCATAAGCAGCCCCATCTAATGTAGCTTTAACTTCACTAATATCACCATTCTCTGTATAAGTTTGTACAAATTGATCTTTACTCATGCCCAATTTATTGAAAATAGGATCAAAGTCTATAGAGAATTTACCGTCAATTACGAAAGGCTTGGGATTAACAAAATTAGGTTGATATCCCCACCAACTGCCAGAATTTGTGCCAAATAGGTCATGGCATCCCATAGTCTTAACGCCCAAATCAAATGCAGGAACGTTCAATGTAGTTTGAACCATATCAATAATCTTCATCTTCAACAGCTTAGTCATGACCAGAGTTGAGCCGATATACATCTGAACTTTAACGACTGGTTCGCGATTGATAGCTGCAGTTACTGACGGATCAAATGAAACGACACCATTTTCCAGTTTCAAATATCTGGTAGACTGGTCTACTTCAGCCAAATTGAATTTTTCCACACTGAATACAAAAGTAGGAGCATCAAAGTTCAAATCTTTGTCCAGCAAATATTGGCTCTTCTTAGATGTGAAGCCAGTAGATGTCATGAATTCACGAGCGATACCCTTTACATATTCATTCAAATTAGTAGTTCCAGCAAAAGGAACATCCAAAAGAACAGGTATAGCTGCTAAATAAGATTGTACATTAGCTTCTGCTTTAGTATACATCTGAGACAATTCTTTCAGATTAGGAGTGTCTAATGCTTTTTGACCAGCAGCAGCTCTATCTGCTTCTGGAGTTACAATATATGATTTAGTAACATTCAAAGCAATAGATGTTTCTTCCTGAGGAACAACCATTCTGGCAACTGCTACGTAAGGAGCATCAACAGAACTGCCATTGATGTTAGCTTCATCTTCATTCTTGTTAGAAACACGAAGAGATGCAGTATTTACTGCCAAAATATCATCACTGTAAGGAGACTCTTCAACCACGCCTGCAGGGTTATTGAAGTCATGTTCAGTGACACCAGCAGGGATATTAGCATATGTACTTGGAGTCTTCCATTCTGATTTAACAGCTGTAGAATACAAAGCGAAGTCTTTTGCATTAGCTTTTACAGTCAAAGCTCCTGTTTTACTTGGAGTGATTTCACCAATATTCAGTGTAGTAGCAGCTGCTGCTCTTGTCATAGCCTTGTACCATGCACTTTTCATTGTGAATCCAGTAACGGTATAATTATCAGGGCTTACAGAACCTGGATTTACCTGATAATTGAAGTCTGCCCAACCGTCAACCAGCGTTGTTGCAAATGCTTTATTGGCTAAGTTGTATTCATAAACAGGATTTGTTCCTATAGAGTTGTAATCTGTACCAATTACAGGCAAGAATGCAATGTCTCCCAGTTCGTCACTGATAGTAGAAGGAATGTAAGTCAATGAAGATACAAACAATGCTGAGTATTTATTCAAAGCAAGGTCACCATATTCTTTACCATCAGCATCTTTCAAACCTCTAATGATGTATTGGCTTTCTGTTTCAACTACAGTGATTGCATTTTTGGTTACCCATGAGATTTCCGTAACTTCTCTTGTGGTTTTGTCACCAGCAATAGTTACTTTAACCCAATAGCCATCTTCACTACCAGCTATACCCGGTTCATAATAAATAGTAGGTGCATCTTTGCCACTACCACTTTCACCTGGTTCGCCTTGTGCTCCTCTAGATGGTTTGCCAGTGTCAACGTTGTCAATGAACCAGTTGCCATTTTCACCAATAGTGACAACAGAGCCAGGTTTTCCATCCTCTCCCTTATTACCATTAGTACCATTAGTCAATTCAAATTTGTTGCCATTACTCAGAGTAACAGTAACCCCTTTGTCTGTTTTATCAACGCCTGTAATAACAGAACCGCTAGAGATCAGATCATTGATCTTGTCAATCGCAGTTTTGTTGGCATCAATCTGCCCCTGCAAGTCCTTGATGTCGTCATCGTAGTCCTTACAAGACGTGAACGTTCCTGTAGAACCTATCATCAAAGCTCCAAACAGGATTGCACTTAGAAATTTTTTGTTCATAATAAAAAAACTTTAAATTTATAAATTTAAAAAATAAAGAATAATAATAGTCTAATTAACAATGCTTATTTCATTTAACATTACCTACCTTATTTAGCCGTTACTTTATAGGTAATAAAATCTCGTTAAATCCGTTAACATTCAAGGAATAATGGCCATAGGAAGGCTATTTGGTGGGAGATGAGAAAATGTATCAGTATGAATATGTGAGAGAAAAAAGTAGTTCCTAAAAGGAGACATGGAAAAAGGAGAAAAGAAGATTTTAATGAAGATAAGAAGGCTAAAATAAAAAGTAACGCACTGATTATTACATTGTTATTGAGGCTGAAACCTTTTCTATAAAGCTAAGCCTTTCCCTTCCTCAAAGCACTCCTTGAAGAAACTAAATATTATGTGA
>NZ_QRZF01000045.1 GCF_003464595.1 Bacteroides intestinalis | reverse complement strand
CGGCTGAAAAGAAAGATTGGAGATTTGAATTTCAGTGAGATAAAAAGGTTACGTGAAGTGTTTCAGCAAATGTTCTGTGAATAATGGAAAGTACGGAAAGAAAAATGCAAATAAGACATTATGAAACCAACTGACTACATCGAATGGGATAACCTGAAGGATATTCCATTCTTCCTCTGTCAAGTAGTCGAGGACAGAGAAAAACAAGATTTGGATATTTACTATTTGGGCAAACGTGTCTTGCACGATTACGACCATGTGGGGCACTATTTGCGGACTGCCGTTATCTTGTTCCGCAGGGTAAAGAGCCGCACAGCAGACTGGGTAAACCTGCGTAACCTTTGGACGCTGCGCAACTGTGTGCGTGAGAACTACAATCACGGCATAGGAATGAACGACCTTATTTTTGGGGAGAATTTCGATGGAGATAATCTCGATACGCTTACACCACTTACAAAGAAACGCTTTGATTTTTTGTGTAAGCGGATTAAGGAACTTGACCCATATGCAACTATTTAACACTCCATTGAGTGAAGGCAGGGCTTGTCTTTGTGTGCTCCCCCTTTGGGGGACGGGAGGGGGATAAGAAAAAAAATACCACCGGAGATGTCGGATATCCGTCAATTCACTCCGGTGTTTTTTTTGCAACTCTCCCGTATCGCTCGGCAAGGGTTGTCTTTGTGTACGGCAAAGATAGTTTTTTTTCCGGAAGTATCTTTGTCTGTTGTGGATTTAGTAGTGTATTTGTGTCAGAATTGCGCAGCCGGGGGAATGGGGGCGAGCCCCCATACTAGATAAACTAGAAAGTTTCGTGGTAAATGCTTTTTGACTTGTTATATGTAGGTTTTTTGAATGATGTTTGGCGGTTTGGAATGAATTACCTACTTTTGGGCTGAGAAAAAACGAAAGCCCGAAGGCAGTAACCAACGGGCTTTGTATTTTAAGAATTAGCAATCGTTTGTGTTCGTTCTTGGCGGGGCGGATACCAAACGAAAGCCACATCAAAATTTCATATGTGCAAAGATAGAACAAATATAACCAACTGCAAAGAAAGTCCGTTAAAAAACGGTTCTGATAGTCTTAAAAAAAAGGCTAAAGTAAAAATCATATCCCATAATTTTACTCGAAAACTTTCGGAAAAGAATCCGGATAGTAAGCTGATGAAAGCATATATGGATGCCCATGTGTGTTCAAATGTTTATACTGTGCAGGGAGGTAAGGCGCATTCCCATTATTGTCATCGGGCTTTTTGTCCTATCTGTCAGCGTATTCAAACGGCACAAAATGTAAAGAAGTTCCTTCCGGTTATGAAGTATTTGGCTTCGGAAGGCAGAGAGTTTTATTTTGTGACGCTTACCTTGCAAAATTGTGTAACCGATGATGCAAGGGTATTGCGAGATTTCATGCGTAGATGTAACCGGATGTGGGCTGATGGTATAAGGACGAAACACAAGTTTCGTTCACTTGGTATTTCGGGGGTGATTAAGAAGGAGTGTACCTATCATGTAGTAAAAAAGGATTTGTTTTCGTTCCATTATCATTTTCATATTATTGTTGATTCATTGGAAGCTGCAAAATATGTAGTAGCCCAATGGAAGAAATTGCATGGTAGTACGGTTGCTGATGCCCGTTTTCAGAAATATAAGAAGATAGAGGATTTTGAAAATGCAGCGATAGAGGTTTTTAAGTATGCTTCAAAGGCTTCTGTCTCAAAATCGAAAGGTCGTGACGGTAAAAAAAAGATTCAGATAAATTATAAGGCTTTGGATATGATTTATACTGCCATGCATGGGATGCAGCGCATGAGTAGTTTCGGACAGTTCCGCACCATGATCGGAGATGAAGCGTTGAATGATTTTAGAGATGAGGATTTGGTTCTTAATATTGAGGGATTGAATGTTGAAGATGGTTGTTATACTTGGTATATGTCTGTGAAAGATAAGGTGGCTGATTGGTATAATATGGAAACTGGGGAGGCATTGTGTTGTTATAAGGTCACCCGGAAGGATGAACTTTTGCAGGATATTTATTTAGATGAGGATATTTTTCCTAATAGTGGGTAGTTGTTAGTTTGTTGTATTGTTTTCTTGGTATGGTGTGAGTTCTATGTATTCTCTATTCATGAAAGGATCGCCAAATTTTCCACTTCTGTCATAGAAGGAAAATTTGTTTTTAGTAAGCTCGTCTATGTCCCAGTAATGTTCTCCACCAAAATAAATGGTACTGAAACTTGGATCACCGAATGACCATTGTCCGTAGATATTGGCTTCTTTTTTATTTCCTTGTTTGTCGATTTCTATATTTGTACGGGTATATGTTCCGTTTTTATTGAATTTGTATGTACCTTGCCAGACACTGCCGTTTTCGTCTGTTGTTTTTTTACCAGCCCATGTAATATCACAAATTAATGAGATTATGCTTTCTTCTCCATGGTTGTAGTATCCTTGTTTTTCAACACATCCGGTGTTTGAAATAAGAAAAAGTGATACTGTTGAAATAAGTAAAGAGATATGTATTATTCTATTCATAGTTAAATATTTAATATTCAATGCAAAAATAGGAGAAATTTTATATTTTTGGGCGAAACCTTTATTTATTAACTTTAAAAAAGGAGGATTTATGAAAAAAGTAATGTTTATGTTCATCAGTCTACTGACTGTTTTGGGTGTTTGTTCGTGTAATGATAATGAAGTAATAGAACCTGTGGTTAGTGATTCTGTATCTGATATGGAGGTCTTATCTCGTTTTGTTGATGTAAATGAGATTACAAATGAATACTATTTCAATGAGAATAAGAAAACGAGGGCGTTGTCTTATGTAACAGGTTCGGATTGGCAGGATTTAGAAAAAGTTAGTCCTTTGAGTATTGAGAAATATAAGAATAACCTGCAGGTTTTAAATGCTCAAGTGGCAAGTGCTATTTCAAATCCTAATACCGCTTATGTTGTTTTTTCTGTAAATGGAAAGACTTTGGTTAAAAAGGTGAAGGAGGATGCTAATTTTGATTTTTCAGTATTTAGGGATGTTGTAACGGAAACGAGGGCTGTTCTCCCTTCTTTGAGTATTAATGGAGGTTCTCAAAGCACTACCGGAGTTTTTTACGATTCCAGTCGTACTTTAAAGATGCAAGTTGATTTGAATGCTTCAATACAGAATAATTATTATTTCTTTGAAGTATTAAATCCTAATGCTAAACCAAGTCCGGATGATAATATAACGACACCTGAAAGTGTTGCTTTTAGTGGAACTGGACCGTTATGGAGTAACACTTTCACTTGGACTTCGTATTGGGATGCAAATGTACCTGGTCAAGGTTTTAAATGGGAGTTTAAAGGAAAAGGTACTACTCCTTCTTTTGGTTTTATAGCTAATTGCACCTTTAGTCGTTAAAAAATGAACGGGATTTAATTTGAATTGCACTTCTCAAAAAAGAGAAGTGCAATTCTTTTTAGTGTCTTTCTATCGGTGTAGCCAGTTACCGTTATCTAAAGTCTTTTGTAGTGTATTCCAAAGTTCTTTAAGAAAGTTTTTAAAGTGGATGTTATTTAGCCAAATTGTAGTAATACCATTCTGACTTTTGGAGATATCTATTTTCACGTTTTTAACTTGGTATGATTTTCTCTTGTCTTTATCGTAAAGGTTTCCAGTGTAGTATATTTCCTTTCCAATAAGAAGTTGTCGGATATCTTTATTTTGTATTCCCATAGTTTGGAGTTCCTCTATATTTTCCTGTGCATTTTCCATTTCCGGAAAAAGGTTAGTTATGGGTTTTAGTTTGGATGCTTCTGCCTTTATCTGTCTGTCGGTTGTTTCCTGTACCCTTCGCATCTCGATGTTGTTGGTTCTTAATTGTCCTTCTAAATTTTGATTCTTGAATGAGAGGTTATAATTTTCTTTTTTGAGGGTTTCAATTTCTTTGGCTTGTCGTTTTACTTCCCCTACATTAAAGACGCTTGTAACGGCATTAAATACGGTTTTTCCGGCTTTTGCGGCAGCTTCTTTGGCTTCGTTGATGTGTATGTCGGTTTTCATGCTGTTTAGCTCTTTTTGTGCCGTACTAAGTTCCTTTTGGACTGTGGTGATTTTCTCGGTTCCGGCAGTGTATGCCCTGTTTAGTTGCTCGATGTCTTTTTGAAGTTGTTCAGCTTTCTCTTTTTCCATTTTGTTTTTGTATTGCATGGCCGACAAGTGTTTCTTGTCTGAAGAAACTCCACGTTCCATGTTGAGACACTCTGCTGTTATAGTCTGCATCTCCGCCATGTCGTGTCTGTTCAGCTTTACAGTTTTTCCTGTATGGCCGTCCGTCCAGTCAAAGATCATGTGCGCATGATAGTTCGGTTTCCATGCTTCTTCCTTTCCGTCCCATACGTTTGCGCCTTCATCCTTATGGGTGTAGATTTGGAAGGCGTGCACTCCAAAGCGTTCTTCCAGTTTTTCGGCCAAGTCTTGAAGCTGCTGGATTGTGGTTTCCTCGCTGATTACTATTACCCCTTCCCGGATTGGGGTAGCTTTCTTCTGTAATCCTTGTCCGGTGGCTTCCTTGTATTTTTCCGTTATGTCCCGGTGTACTTCGGCAATGGAACATTCTACCCACTGTTCGTTGCGGTGTGTGAGTTCCGGACGGATGTAGTCGAGCTCCTTGCTTCTTAAGTTGTGACGTTCCGAGCTGCCTATATTGCAGGCTTCCACTCTGATACATGTCTTTGCCATATCTTTAGGTTTTAGGTGTGTATGTATGTTTAGAAGATGTGGCGTGAAACGTCACATCGCACGGGGTCGAGGGGACACCCCTCGCACACAACCCCTTTAGGGGTTATAGTGTGCTATAACCTTTTGCAAAGGTAAGCCTTCCGGACGGGATTTGCAAGCGCTCTGCCATGTGTTCCGGATGTGCTTGGGAACAGAAGCCGGACAAAAGGGAAAAGGACACAAGGCACAATAAAAAATCATCGGTCGGGGAGCGCTGCACGGCAAGGGGGTGCACCAACACTCCCGACGAGTGCAGCCATTGACAGGGTTCTCGGTGAAAATGGAAAAAAGTTGTTTTTCCTTTTGTTATTGTTATAACTTTACATATATTTGTATCGTGATAATCAATTATAAAGTTATAACATTATGGTAACGAATATTATTCAGATTGGAAACAGCAAGGGGATAATACTTCCTTCCGAAGTATTGAAACAGTTGCGTTTGTCCTTGAAATCGGCTGTGAGCATTTCT
>NZ_QRZF01000044.1:2743-5519 GCF_003464595.1 Bacteroides intestinalis | reverse complement strand
CGGCTGAAAAGAAAGATTGGAGATTTGAATTTCAGTGAGATAAAAAGACTGAAGGAAGTGTTTCATCAAATGTTCTGTGAATAATGGAAAGTGTGCAAATAACAGGTTATGTAGCGTATTCAAAAAAGATATTATGAAGCCAACTACTTATATTAATTGGGACGGTCTGAAAGACATTCCATTCTTCTACTGCGATACAAAGGAAGATGAAGAAAACAAGGATTTCGACATCTATTACCAGGGCAAGCTGGTGTTGCATGACTACAACCATTGCGGACACTACCTTTACACTGCTGCGCTGCTGTTCAGTAAAATCAGAAACATTACAGCCGACTGGGTGAACCTGCATAACCTTTGGATTCTGCGTGATTGCGTGCGCGAGAATTACAATCACGGCATAGGAGTGGACGACCTTATTTTCGGAGAGAATTTCGATGGCAAGAACCTCGATACACTCACACCGCTTACCAAGAAACGCTTTGATTATTTGTGTAAGCGGATTAAGGAACTTGACCCATACGCAACAATTTAACACTTCATTGGGCGAAGGCAGGGCTTGCTGCGGATGCCAGACTTTAAATAATCCATTGGATTAATTATCTTTGCACGCTAATTTTCAAATTATAAAGAAATGACTAAATCGGAAATCGTAAAGGAAATATCTGCCAGAACCGGCATCGACGGCAAAGCGGTGCTTGCTGTTTTGGAAGGATTCATGAACGAGGTAAAGACTTCGTTGGGTAAGGAGGAAAATGTCTATCTTCGTGGATTCGGTAGTTTCATAGTGAAGAAGAGAGCGCAAAAGACAGCTCGGAATATCTCTAAGAATACTACTATGATTATTCCGGCTCATAACATACCGGCATTTAAACCGTCTGACGAATTTTTGAAAATGGTAAAACAACAGAACGCATAATAGGTAAACACAATGAAAGATCAGTTACGATTATTGAGAGACTGTATCAATAATGATCGTCCGGCAGTTGTCTTTCAGGGAGACGATTTTTGCGCTCCTGAGATTTTGGAAGCAGCAAAAGAAATTTATCGTAAACATGGTTGTTCCGAAGAATTTCTTTTTGACTGGCAGCTGCTTATCAATGAGGTGAAGGCTTACCAGTTAGAAAGTCCGGCAACTGTCAAATTGCCGAAACTCTCCCCGACAGAAACGGAACTGGTGCGGGAAGAGATGACTAAACGCTAAATAATATTCTCGTTTAATACGCACCTTTTATTCTTCAGGCAGCGTATTGAACGGGATGGGATTAAAATGTTGGCGAACCTGCTTTTTTCGAAAGTTCCTGCCAATAGTTGAAGTCACTCGGTGAAAGATGCTCTTGCATCCAGTCACGCATACCAATATCGTTTCTTTCGTTCACATATCTCGTAAACGGAATCATTGTCTTACATGCTTCAAATCCAAGCATTCTCATATGGCGTGAAATGTTGGGAGGAAGACCTTCCAACCACTCTTTATAATACATTATCAATCTGTTTTCTTGGATTGGAACCGCTTGTTGGTGGTAAATATAGCTGGCGTTTCCGATTCTAATATCTCTGGCCTTATTTTCCCGTTCTTCTTCAGGTAGCCGACTTAAATATTCAGCTTGTGCTATTCTGCATTTGGAGTTTGGATGTTCCATGGTATTTTATATAATTAAGACTCTTCAATGATACGGTTCATCAAATCACATATTTTTTGGCAGCTATGACGGTCTGCGCAAGCAGGATAGGGGCATTTCTCAAAGGATGCCTGATTATCCGTAACTATGAAACCTCCGGAACGACGTACATAACTTACCGGATGAAAATAAATATCTTCCTTTTTCGGCCTATAAGTACATAGTCTTATAAGGCTGTTCAGCTCTTTGCAAATTTGCTCACATTTTTCTTTGGGATAATGTGGCAAATCACTGAATGCTTCGTAGGGGACAAAGGCAAATGCTTTGTCATCCCACATGACAGGTGTGTAATTCTGTACCATTTGTTATTTGGAATAAGGATGGCTGGCAGATTCCGTATTTCTGTATCAGTTAGGTAATCCGTCACTATTTAAGTGCGCCTGGGCAAACTCCCGGAGGTTCGTTTCGGCAATGCACTTTTCATAAATCTCATCCAATACTTCTTGCATATTTTCTACTTTATTGAATTTTAAGGGGCTGCCGTTTGTTGCGGCTTGCCTTTCCAGTTGTTCGATGATACTGGGAAATATCCCACGCAATAAACCGACGGTAGCTACGGCTGTAGCTGGTTCTACCTCTATTGTAATCTTTTTCTTTTCCATATCGTTGTATTATGTTATCAAAAGTAATAATTATTAGGATATTGGTAAGCATTTCTTCTGAAAAACTTTTTAAAGATATTGTTTTAAGATGACATACTGTGTTTTTGCGTTCACGCAGTATTCTTTCCCACCCTCCCCTTCATCGGAATGACTGTTCTCATTCCCGGTTTACCCGTAATCATCCGCTATGCGGCTGATTACGGGTAAACCGGAAAAGAGAAGTTCCAAACGTGGGCGGGATTGCAATGGTCATCATCCGGAGCTTCGGCATTGCCGAAACAACCTCCTTCTTCCGTATTGCAGCCCCGTCCTTTTACCGTTTGTCCCGGCAGTCCGTTGCTAACCCGTTCCCCCCTGCCACTTGTGGCAGGGAGATAGGAATACGGTTTTGCAGGCAAAACCGTATGGCTTGTTTTACTTTCCGTACTGCCCTTTTCCTAGTTTTCTGCCTCCCTTAATGTGCGTTTTTCATAGCCCCATCTGAGACCCTTTGTT
>NZ_QRZF01000044.1:0-2733 GCF_003464595.1 Bacteroides intestinalis | reverse complement strand
CCTTTGTTTTTGAACGGCAAATTTATTTCGGTGGATGGATACGAAAGAGTTCCGGTCTTCGCCCTTTGTCCCGAAAAAAATAACGCCGGACGGCTTCGCTGTCCCCAACATTTTTTGTCGTCCAAAACTTTTCTTAATCCCTCCTTCCTTATTGTTGTGTGCCGTAAAAAAAAGGCTCATAAACTCAGATGGGGCATGAAAGCTCAAAAAAAAAGTCGGCAGAAAGAAAAGGCCATCCCGGAAAGGGGTTTTAAAAAAAGGTCTTTAAATCTAGCTGAAGCATAAAATTAGAAGTTTAACAATCCCAAAAAACAACGAGTTATGTCACGAGTACACTATTTAGAAGGAGATTATGAACAGTTAGTTATTAATGAAACGATAGACGGTCTTTTTTCCAGTTATCGTATAGACCGCAATTCATTGCCAAAAGGATTTTTCCTTTATGAGATTAGATGGGATGACAGCTTATCTTCATTGGCAGAGATTAGCCCCTCTGTGGTGGTGAATCATGCAGGTTCATTCATTACAAAGTCACCCCTTGAATTTGATGCAAACAATAGCATACGGATAACCTATACCAATTTTATCGAGTTCTGCCAGTTTGGTGAGTGGGCTTATGAGAAACTGGCTGTATTGGATTGTAATTCCGGTAATGTTGCGGTGATAAGCCCAGACAGGAGATTGCAGACCACTGAAGAGATTGAGATTTTTTTGAGTGGGCATTGTGGCTATCATCTGAGTGAGATTAATTGGATGGTGATGAAAGGCGATGTGCTGTTTTTGAACGAGAACGATTTTTAATGAGTATAACCGTAACTGCCTCTTGGAATGGGGCAATTACATAAAATATTATAAGTATGAAGTGGATAGATAAGATGGTAGAACGCATTACCCGAAAAGAAACTGCTTTAAATGACCACTTTTGTGTAAATCGGCATACGGTTGTATGTCAGAGTGGTATGACTGATTATGTTTCTGTAACGATTGATAATACCGATGGTTTTGATTTCGATTTTTGGACAAAACAACTTTGTTTTGAGAAGGACTGTAAATATCGCTCGGAGATAAAAGCGGCTTTTGATAAAATCTATGGCACAAGGAATATAGAATGTTGTGAATAATGAAGTCAGAAAAGTATGATACCAAAGGAGATAATGAAACTTTATGAAAAGCTTGCTTTCAGTCGGGGATATGAAGAAGCCTTTCGGGATTTTTTGGATGTTTGTCTTTACTATTTGTCTGTCGGGATGTTGGCGGAGGATTATCGTAGAGTGGAAAAAAGATATAAGCCATATGAAATGGAACTTTTTGTTCAAATGTTTTATAGGGTGTCTGAATATTCGGAAGGATTTTGCGATGTCTTGGGAGATATGTTCATGGAGTGTGTCAGTCATGGGAATAACGGACAGTTCTTTACCCCGATACACGTTGCTGATTTGATGGCATGTATGGGGGGAAATAGGCTGAAACCTAAACAGTCGGTCTGTGATTCGTGCTGTGGTTCCGGCAGGATGCTACTTTCCGCTGTAAAAAAATGTGCGGAAGAGAATGATGGAGGAAGGCTTTTTTGTTATGGCTCGGATATAGATTTGATTTGTGTAAAGATGACCGTTGTCAATCTGATGATGAATAGCGTACCCGGTGAAGTCGCATGGATGAATACATTGACAATGCAGCATTGGAGAAGTTATCATATAGATTTACAGCTGATAGCCGGAGTATGGTTGCCTATTTTAAAGATAACGGAAGCAGGTGACACTTCTTTTATTAGGAAACTTGAAAATGCAATGGAGGATAATTCTGAATTGAAGAGGTCGATTCAGAGCAACGCAAGGGCTACGCAGCTGACTTTTGATTTTTGACAAGATAAATATGTAAAAAGGATTTTGGTATGAAAGCAATAAGAACAAAAGAGGTGAATGAGAACGTCAAAGCGGCGAACAGTTGTTTGCGTAAAGCGAAATGGCAGGCTAAGGAATTGGCTGTTTTTACAGGTGAAGTAGTGCGTCTGATGGATAAGGAAGGGCATTCTCTACAAGGGTTCTTTAATCGGGTGGAGTTTGTTCTGGTGGACGGCACTATTAAATTCCGTGTAGTTATAAATCCTATTCTTGAATGTGAGAACTGTATAATGGCTTCTTGCCATGAAGACTATCTTTATGAGGTGGTCTCGGTGGAAAAGTTTACCTATAAAAATTATAGGTATCATTTGTAATGATATTGTATTTTAATGATTATAAACTGATTTATATTATAACAATGATGGGCAAAATTAATAATATTCCCGTTTTGAATGAAGATGTTATTCGTTTGGTTGTACTCAATGAGGAAATTATTGGGTATATCTATCCACGAAGGACTTCTTATGTGGTGGCATTGGAGATAAAGCCGGGACGTACTACCTCTTTGGCTACATCTGTCAATAAACAATGCATGGTTTTGTTGAGTGATAAGGTTCGTTTGGCCACGGAACAGGATTTCGATGATTTTCATATATGCTTTGATGGTTTCAGAAATAACACTATGTATTGTTATAATCAGGGAACGGAACCTATATACCTTCAATGAAGCACATTCTCCCTTCTTTTGGATTAGGGAAGGGAGGGTATTTTGCTGTCCGCTACTTTTTGGCAAGCACCCCAAAAAAGTAGCAAAAAACGCTTGGAGTTACTGGTAATCCCATTAATTTGCGTTCACGCAGTATTCTTTCCCACCCTCCCCTTCATCGGAATG
>NZ_QRZF01000043.1 GCF_003464595.1 Bacteroides intestinalis | reverse complement strand
TTTTCAAAATCTTGTCCCAAGTCGTTTTCTTCATAAGAGAGTTTTTTAGTGATTAGCGATTAGTGATAAATGATAAGCAGGCTGCGCAGCCTTTAATTCTTTAATTTTTAATTTCCAAAGCCTCCGGCTTTGGATCCTATCCCAGCGGATCATCTTCAATCCCGCCGTCACCGCCGGAATCACCACCGCCGGAGTTGCCACCGGAAGAACTGCCATCTTCGTCTTTCGGGCTATAAAGCTGGAAGGTAATATTATTGGGCGCACTTCGAGTGGTGGCATTCGCCTCGTTCACCAGTCTCAGACTGCTATCCGTGAGGAAACGAATGTTCACCTTATCGATATTCTTCACCACACAATCCTCGGCTTTCTCAGTTCCCACGCTATGAAAGGTGGTATAAAACACTCCGAAGCCATCCAGTTTCACACTGTCCCCGTCTGTCAACTTACGTTTCAGGTTACGCACGATAGCTTTCATTACATGCTCCACGTCCTCGGCAGACATGCCGCCCATTTCTTCGATTTCCTGGGAAAGGCGCTTGATGTCATACAACCTGGAGGTGCGAGCTTTACGCTTCAGGTAATTCAGTTTAGGAGACGAGGCATCCCCGACTTTCCTGTGGCGCAAGGTGCGCTCTACAATTACTGCCATAAAATTAAAAAGGTTTAAGTTATAAAAAATAAGTTCCTGTCGCCTGAAGCGAAAAGAGAGAAAATCCCGCGGCGATCTTCCTTTTCCGATTCGGTGAAACAAAGGTACGACAGGGTGATGAAAGGAATTCCGGTTCAGTCCGGTTGAGGAAGCAATGGGAACAATAAAGCAATAATAAATTATTGTAAGGTGAAACAAATGCACTATATTTGTGTAGTAATTGACATTATCAGATTAAATAGTATAACAGGATGGAGATTTTAGAAACCAATAATCAAGATATCCGATGGAAACAACGTTTTCAAAATTACGAGAAAGCATTCCATCGTTTATCGCGTGCAATAGAGATAGTCCGGATTACCCCCGATGACGACCTGTTGCAATCCGGGCTTGTACAGACATACGAATATACATTTGAACTCGCCTGGAAAACATTGAAAGATTATCTGGAAATGGAAGGATTTCTTTTGCGCTCTCCACGCGAAACAATCCGGCAAGGGTTTCAAAGCGGATATATCACAAATGCCGAAGACTGGTTACAGGCATTGGCAGACCGGAATCTGAGCGTTCACATCTATGATGATGAAATCATTGTACGTGTTCTCAGAGATATCTACGAACGCTACTTCTTTATCCTGCAAGAATTCTACACTAATTTCAAAGCCAGAGCCGATGAATGAAACTCACTGGAATAAATATGGCATAAGTGCAACAAACGGAAAGCGGATCACAGATATTCTTTCACAATTTGCTGAAGTGCAGGAATCCATTCTTTTTGGTTCGCGGGCTAAAGGAAACTTTAAACCCGGTTCTGACATCGACCTTGCTGTTAAAGGACCGGTTTCTAAAGACACATTATCCGCTCTGCTCACCGCCTTTGAAGAGTCTTTATTACCTTACTTCGTAGACGTGGTGATTTACGAACACATCACAAACGAAGCTCTAAGAGAGCATATCGACCGGGTAGGCATAAGTATCTACAAATCATAATATTCCCCTCTTAAAGAGTTGTATTATTCACGAAAAATCAGTAACTTTACGTCATATTTAAAACCCATAAACCTAAACTTTAATTATGACAAAATCTGATGCAAACCTCTCTACAGAAGAGGTATTCCCCATCCGTAGTTACGGAAAAGGCGAACTCGCCTGTCTCTATATCCACAACGTACAACAGGCAAGCGCCGTCAAGGAATTCAACATTTGGATTCGGAAAGCACCCGGACTGGAACAGAAACTTTTGGAAACAGGAATGAGCCGCAGTGCAAGGAGGTACACCCCGAAGCAGGTACGGCTCATCGTAGAAGCGTTGGGAGAACCTTAAATTGGAAGTCCGAGTGCTTCATTAACCGATATTATTTGTAGTTGAATTAGCTCTTTTCTTTCGGGGTATGAATCAGTTACGAGCTACAAGTAGCTGCGCTATATTCCGAAAGAATCCATGCAAATGAAAAGTACATACATAATCCTATTACTTCTTTTTTAGAGTCCTTCTATATCTTTGATAGATAAACCCGTCACCTGATGGATAACCTCGGAGGAAATATTCAAGGATTTCATTGTTCGAGCATTCTCTACGTTTCTTTCTTCCCTGCCTTCTTCCCTACCTTCTTTCCTGCCTTCCTGCATACCTTCTTCCCTACCTTCCTGCATACCTTTCTGCCAGCCTTCCTGTCTGCCTTCCTGTCTGCCTTCCTCTGCCGCCGTACTCAGCACATCGTTCTGAATCATCACGGCATTGATATGTTCGTCATACGCCAATTGTTCCGCCCTGTCCATATTGTAATAAATCAGTTTGCGGCGTGCTTCTTCCAGTCCGGGAGCTTTCGTATCGGGACGGATAATGCCGGTTTTCAGATACTCTATCCACTCCTCAAGCGGGGTGACGGCTACTTTATTGAACTCATTCACCCGGATCAGGAAGTATTCGGGGAAGATCTCGGCAGGAAGCTTGCGCACGATAGCGTCTTTCTCTTTGGTGGTAACCTCAAGGAAATCGCCCGTATGTACACCTACAAAGGAGTTCTGACCGTGGTACAAGTAATCGTTTCCCTTGCCAATGTCGAAATAGAGAATGCTGACGGAGTACACTTTCTTCACTTCCGAGTAAAGTTCTCCCAGTTCGATATGCTCCGTGATGGCCTTGGCAACGCCGAAGAGGATGCGTTCCAAATAATATATTTCGCGCGTGTTCTGCACCTCTACGATGATGATTTCATCCTTGCTATTACGCGCCTTGATATCCACACGGTTGAACTTCTCGTTTTCACGTTGCTGATTGCCCTCGCTTTCCAATATCTCGACGATGCGGATAGACTCGCCCAGTAATACGGTGAGGAAACCTTCGAGCACACCAAAGTTGGCCTTGTTGCGAAGCAAACGCTTAACAGCCCAATCAAAACGTATATATCTGTCTTTCTGTTCCATGACTTTCTGTTTTTTCGTCTTTCCAATTATCCACAAAGGTAAGCATTATTTCTGTTGCAAAAGTGCCGGAAAGCAATAATTTACTTCATTACGGAAAAGATAAGGAAGGAAGGAAACCAGTTGACAAGTTGACAAGGGAACAAGGGGCTGCGCAATGCTTCTGTGCCGCATGGAACCTTGTCACCTGGTCAACTTGTTAACTGGTCAACTTTCCCTCAAAACCGAAAGAAATTAAATCCACGCCTTATTGTCAAACTGCGTATTTATGGGGCCGGGCCTATCACCCGCCCCCTCTTCGCAAGGCGAGTAGCGCCCGTTTACAATGTTATACACGAAAGTTGCATTGCCGGGAGTACCCAGATGCTTGAACTTCACCTTCTCAACATGTATCGTCACCAATCCTTTCTGATCGTCACGTTCCACGATGATACCGAAATCGGCCTTGTTATAAAAATCCGAGGAACCGAAGATGTCATACATCCCCACACAGGGCGTGACACCCGTCAGCGGATTGCGGTTCATCTTGCGCGGATGGGCTACAAGGATGACCAGGCAATGGTAGTGCGTGGCAAAGCGGCTCAGACTGTTCAGCAGTGAAGACAGGTATTGAAGCTCCGTCTGTCCCGGCGGGAGGCGCTGGTCGATGCGGTTCAGCGGGTCGATAACCAGGATACGGATACCCTTACGCACTACCAACCCACGGGCTTTCTCCAGGATCGTGTCTATGGAATAATCCTCATCGCCCGGAAGGATGTGGCACACATTTTCCGTAAGGAACTGCACAGACTTTTGGTAAAGCTCCTCCGTCATCCCGACACTGGGATTGAAGCCGAAGCCCGTCAACTTCTCAATCAACTTACGGTGATGATACACGATGGGCATATTCTCGGGGCTGAAATAGGCAACCTTCCACTGGTGGCGCAGGCAAAGTCGCATTACCAGCTCGTCCAACCATTCCGACTTACCGTCACCGGGACGGCCGCTGATTAGCAGCAGACGCTGAAGCTCGAGCGTACAATATTTATCGAAATTCTCCCAACCGGTATCGGCACCACTGCTCATGCCGTTCTCGTAGAGGGCACGCAATTCCCCGGCGAGCTCTTCGGCAGTGAAGACTCCTTCCAAAGGGATTTCCTCAGCCTGCTCTATGCAGATACCAAGACTCCCGGCACCAAATTGAGCCAGATGCTCATTGGCGTCCTTGCACCCCGGACCAAAATGCACAATCCGGCAACGCTCCGTTCCCAAGCGGCGGAGAAGCTCATCACGCAGTTTCAGGCCGGCGGAATCCTCGTCCACGGCGATATAAATGGTTTTCTTATCTTCAAAGTGAGTGGGAATGAAACGGTCCAGCCAGGTCAGGTTACTGTTGGCACCGCTGGGCACGGATACGACATCCCGACGGCCGATGGTGACGAACGAGGCAGCATCCAGTTCACCCTCGGTGATGATACATTCGGGTGTGTCCAGTATGGAGTCTATGTTGTAGGGGATAAGTTCAGCATCCTTCACCATTTTGAAATGCTTCTGTCCGCTTCGGAATTTGGTGTTAACCAATTCGCCGCTTTCGAAGTAATTGAAGCAGATGCAGTTCTCCAGTTTGCCGGACTGGGGCATAAATTCTTCCTGTTCGGTGATTCTCAGGTCGCGGATGGCGGACTGGGACAGGTAGCGGGTGGAAACGAGGTAGTGTTCGGTCTTTTCGCTAAGTGTCAGCCGAGTGGGGGCGAAGGTCGGGCGGCGAAAATGGGCGGGAGGTACTTGCTGCCGTTTGCGCGACTCCGCCCTTTGGCGGCGTTCGCGAAGTTCGGTTTCGTCGGGGACACAGCCTTTCCAGCCGCAGTGGTGGCAAAGGAACTTACCGTCGTCCAGATTGACGGAAAGGGATTTGTCACGCTTGTTATGGCGGGTTTCTGTGCAGTGGGGACAAGTGGTTTTGATGTGGCCGGCAGTGCGTCGGTTGACGTCGATGCCGAGGGAATGGAAATCTCTCATTGTAGTGTATTTGACGGAGTTTTTTTTAGACAGAAGAACAAAAGAACATATTTTCGCCTCATGAGGGCGTTGTTTTCGTCCCGTGGAAGGATTTTTTCCGCCCCACGGGGCGAGGTCATCCCGTCCCGTGAGACGGATTTCGTCGCTTCACGAGGCCGCTTTGCTCCTAAGCCGGGGAAGAATCCATTGCTTCGTCCGGTCGTTCCAGATAGCATTCTCTTCCGGGCGGGGAGGTGCTTCATCGGGGATGGGACAACCCATGTAGGTGCGTTGCCCGCCGATATGCTTCTCGAAGCGGTAAGGGTCGAGGGAATGGCTTTGCTCGGCAGCCTCCAGCTTCAAAAGCTCTGCATGCAGGAAGGCGGAGGTACGGCTGCCGGGAGCCGTGAAGTTAGCAAAATACTGGTGTACGTCACTGCCGTTCAGCAAGGACGGGCCCTTGTCGTAGAGCAGAATGTGCTGCTTGAAGAAGCCTACGGCCTCTTTGAAGTACCGGCTCAGCAAACCACCATACCCGCTCTTCAT
>NZ_QRZF01000042.1 GCF_003464595.1 Bacteroides intestinalis | reverse complement strand
CGCTAATATACTAAAAATATTAGGTGTGTTTGCGGAGAATCAGAAATATTTTTTATAATGGATAATAATTGTAATATGAAATGGTTGGAATGGGCCAAAGAACTTCAATTCTTGGCTCAGGTTGGTTTGACTTATACAAAAGACGATTTTGACAAGGAACGGTATGAACGTATCAGAGCAATAGCAGCAGAGATGATGAGTTTACAAAGCGGTCTACCTTTAGAACGGGTGCAAGATTTGTTCTGTAATGAAACAGGTTTCCAAACTCCCAAAATGGATACGCGTGCAGCTATCTTTTCTGGCAATAAAATTCTGTTAGTAAAGGAAAAAAACGGCAAATGGTCTATGCCGGGCGGATGGGTGGATGTCATGCAAACCATAAAATCAAATACAGTCAAGGAGGTACGGGAGGAAGCAGGATTGGATGTGGAAGCGGTGCGCATCATTGCCATGCAAGACCGGAATAAACACAACCAACCTCCGTATGCATATAATGTATGTAAAGTTTTTGTACTCTGTAAGGTTTTAGGAGGGAGTTTCCAACCTAATATAGAAACGGTGGATAGTCGTTATTTCGGTTTGGATGAGCTTCCAGTATTAGCTGAAGAAAAGAATAACAAGGAACAAATAGAAATGTGTTTCTCTGCTTATCGGGATGAAAATTGGCAGGTGAAATTCGATTAATATAAAGAAATGAGGGTACGTAAATAGAACTGTGTCAACCCTTTAGCTTGTCATTCATTTAGTCCGATATTACTTCATACATATCTGATTTTCAGATATTTATCCGAAAGTAAAATTTGAGGCAATCAGTCTTGTTAAGGATTGACACAGTTTGAATTACGGTCTCAGAAATGATAAAATAAAAGAGACTCTTTTTTTTACTTGTATATATAAATTATTCTGGATTATAGTTCTGTGTTTACTTTTATTTTCCCTATTGTTCTCTGTTCGTCACGTACCCGGCAAAGTTCCCGGTGTGCTTTTTCCTTATATTCCTGAAGGACTTTGATTTCGTTACGCAATCGGTTGTTTTCTTCCTGAAGGATCTGAAGATCTTTTGCCTGTTCTTCAGCTTTCATTTCAG
The DNA here is from genome assembly GCF_003464595.1 of Bacteroides intestinalis. Classification (GTDB taxonomy): domain Bacteria; phylum Bacteroidota; class Bacteroidia; order Bacteroidales; family Bacteroidaceae; genus Bacteroides; species Bacteroides intestinalis_A. Next base: position 5,696 of record NZ_QRZF01000042.1, on the reverse strand, counting down.
CACGTACTTTCTCTTCAGCTGCCTTTGCGATAAGCTCTGGAGCCGGAAGCTGTATTTGCTTCTGTGCAGTTATAAATTCACTCATAAGCATACACAAGGCTTCTACCTGGTTCCTTTCCTTCTCGATGTCTGGAGGAACAGGAAGAAATGGTGTCGTTTCTTTGTCATAGATGTCGAAGTCGTTCTTTTCTATGAATTTCCAGGCTGTTTCAACCCATTCACCGACAGGCTTTCCTGCTTTTCGGCAATATATTTTTATTTTTTCGAGTATATTTTTAGGTACTCTTAATGTTGATGTTTGTATATTTGTTTTTTCTTGCATATCAATGATTTACTAATAAAAATATAAAGAATATATTTATTAATATACATATTCTACGAAAAATATATTATCGCTTTATTATATGTGCATCTACAAAGCAACCGCCGAAACCAGATAAAGCGTCAGGTTGCGTGTAAGTGACTGTTACAAGGGTTTGTCCCATGAATATCTCAATCTTGTCTATAACGGCTTCCATTGGCTTCCCTAAGCCTGTGGCTTCAGCAGATACCAATATCAAGTCTCCTTCTTTCATGTTTGTACTATTGTAGGTTATTAAATAGTTTTTCAAAAACTTCTCTGTTACAAGTAAAGTGATTATTATTAAAGAGCTTTTTGGTTAACCTCATTCCATAATATGTTTCTGGAAGTCTAAACTTTATCTCATTACCAAATGCAGATATTGCAAAGGTGTGCTCTACCTTATATCTGCTTTTTAAACAATGTTTTATGGAATTGGGACCAACATAAGGCTCTCCTTGGATATCACTTTTAATTTTCTTTATTTTCCCTTTCCCTTCTGCAATAATATTTCTAATCTCATTATATTGAGATTCTGTTAAAGCAAAGTAATAACTATCATTTAGCACATCATGTTGGCTTGTGTTTTTCCTTCCAAACTCGATTGCTAATGTTACATATGATTTTGCATCGTAACTGACAACTGAAGTTTTTTGAAATGTGAGAACATAAAAAATATTGTTTTCAACTTTAACCTTTTCAATCCTAAGATTCCTGAAGTTCTGGTTTACATCTTCATCCATCGGTGAGTATCTTGCACTTGATCTATGTATTGTATCACCTGAAACTTGACTTATAGAGAAAAAGCTTAATTCGTGAATTGTGTCTGATACTGACAATACTTGAGCTTTTATTTCGATGCCTATTATAATAGATAGGATAATAATGGAGAGTATCTTTCTCATAATGTTTTTTTTGAATATGTTACAGAATCAAATTATTTTCTTGTCTTTTACCTTTCCCCTCAGTGCGTTTATTATATACCCTTTTGGGTTCTTTTTATCCCTTGATTTTCCCTTCAGAGTTGAAAGCTCCAGCATTAAATCAAGCTCCTTTTGAGCAACCCTGAAAAGGTCTATATTGTTTCTTATTTCCTGGTCTGTGAAAAGAAGCTCTTGCTTTAGATAGTTTCTGATAAGCCTGTCCAGATCCCAGCCCAGGCTGACCTGTTTTTGTAGTTCGTGCTTCTCGAGTTCTTCATCCCTGTGTTCCGGTTGGTATTTTGGATACAGTTTCAGTGAATGAAAAGAGCGACCGTCTTTCAGAACTTTGTATTCAAATGAATAAGGGCTTTTGGCATCCAATTCTTCTTTGGCTGGTTTTACAATCCATTTTATGAAATCGGGATTCCTTTTGTATTTGTCCTGTACACCAAACATGATTTTCAAGTCTTCTATACTGTATATCAAAGGTCTTTCTTGGCCGCTCATGAGCTCATAGAAACGCATTGAGTACTGACTTGTAAACTCCATGGCCGTTTTAAGTTCATACTTCCTAAAGCCCTTTGAAAAATTAAGTACGGCATTATATACTTCAGGTTGTATTTCAAATCTTACCCAACCTCTTTTGTAATTGAATTGTGGTTTCTCGATGATGCCTATCACCTTCCATACTTGTCCATCATCGAACTCAAAAGATTTGTTTCTAAGGTCTAACAGGGCTTTTTTGACACGGGTGTAGTTTTCATCATCATCATTGGCTAAAAACGCAGAAATGGGCATTAAAACAACTCTATCATCGTATAGCGTCTTTTCTATACGAAGTCCAGGATAAAGCTTTTTACCTTCTATCTCACATTGCATTGCTTCCACAAGCCTGTACAGAATGCGTTTTTCGTACACTGAGAAGTTGTACTTTGATACAGTCATTAAATAGCTCTGTATCACATCTTTGTTTGTTATTTTTATAGCCATACACCTTTACTTTTTAAAAACGAGAGATTGAATGCTCGCAAATATAAAAATTAAAAACGAGATACAAAAATGTATCTCCACGAAAACATTCAAAAACTCGTTTTTAAAGCCATAAATAACATTCAAAAACTCGTTTTTAGCATTCAAAAACTCGTTTTTAGAATGTTACTATTGTTTGTAACTTCTTATTTAACAATATGTTACAGCCGTTTTTTTAAAAGTTGATAAGCATATAATAAGCTATGCTTAAAAACAAGTCATAAAATTTTAGCCGGAATGTGGCTTCTAAACCTTCAAATCCGTGAAAAACGACTTTTTGAATGTTTGTGAAAGCAAAGCAAAGGCCAGCGCAGCGTTCTTTGAGGTACGAACTTTCCGCGCGTGTACACAAATAAGTACACAAACCTTTTGTTTTATTGATTTTTATCCCTATTTTTGCAGTGTAAACCAATATATTAGAACTATGCAGATTGTTACAACACGCGAATTTCGTGCCAACCAGAAGAAATACTTCGAAATGGCAGAGACGGAAACGATCCTGATCTCTAGACGCAATGCGGCACCTATCATGGTGTGTGCGGTCAGGGAAGGCGATTTTCCTTCAAGAGAAGAACTTGCGGCCATTCAGAGAGGTATTGAAGATATCCGGAACGGAAATACCTTCAGAATGGCCAAGAATGAGTCTCTGGACGATTTTCTTAACCGTATAGAGGGCGAAGGCAATGTATGAGATAGAATTTTCCAAAGAAGCGGTAAAACATGTCCTGTTAATGAGAAAATCCTCTCCGCAGCTTTTCAAGAAGCTGGAGAAGCTGCTTGATGAACTCCGGGAACACCCATATACAGGTACAGGGCATCCGGAACAGTTGAGATACCTGGAGGGTGTCTGGTCAAGACAGCTGGACAAGAAGAACCGTATCAGGTATATGGTCAACGAGACTACCGTAATTGTGTTCATCATTTCAGCCTGGGGGCATTATGACGACAAATGAAGGATTGCAGGATGTGCCGTTTCGGAACTTACTGCAATCATTTTGAATTTGTGACAGAATCAAAATAAAGACAACTGCCGTTTATCCTCTTCTTCCTGTTTGTGTATTTTCTGGCTCTGCTTCTCATAATCGAGTATTTCCTGTATTGACCGGATAGCTCTCATTCTCTGTTCCGGAGTGGTGCGCCTTTTCATACCCTTTTCGATTTTCCCGGACTTCATCCAATTCGAATACATGTCGATCAGGCAAAGCACTTCTTCTTCCATTACTGTAGGCACTCTCATGGTCTTGGTGTACATGCCGGACACAGCCTTTCTTCCGGAACCTTCTCTGGCTCCACCTTTCCCGGTCTTTTTTCCTGGCTCCTTTTCCATAGGTCTGTTTTGTTTGATTTCGTTACGGAATCAAAGTTAGGTATTTTATATCGGATATCCAAGTAAAACCGCACACTGATTTGCACTGCAAACGGCTGCACTCGTCGGGACGGGTGGTCCCGCCCCTTGCCGTGCGGCGCTCCCCGACCGATGAGTTTTTTGTGGTGTTCCGGACATGGCCTGTTGTGCGGTTTTGTTGGGTAATTCTGTTGTGTACCAGGTGTGCGGTTTTCGTGTGTGTTCACGTGTGTGGGATAGGTTCTATCTCTCCCCGTCCCCTTTGCTAATTTCGCGCTGGGGAGGGTGTTCGATAGAACAGCAAGAGGAAACCGGGCAAGCCCTGTTTTTTCCTCTTGCCCTACGGGGTTTTTAGCTGTAAATCAGCTATTTAGGAAATTATACCAATATAATTTGGTTATAACGAATAAATATACTATCTTGTAAACCAATTAGTTAGTATATTAATTCGTTATAATAAGCCTTATAATTATATGGAAAAAGACAGTAAGACAACGGTAGCGGTAGAACGTACCACTTTTGCTAAACTTGACCGTCTGGCCAAGGCAAACAGTGTGTCAAAAATGGAGTATATTACTCATGCCATAAACTACTTTGAGAAGTACGGTATAAACCCGGTCGAGCATGAAAGCCCGGCACAGGAAATGCAGAAGCTTATCAAGCGCATGGACCAGGTGTTCGCATTCCTGAAGAAACAGGAAACGGATCTTGTGCGTCCGGCTTGTGAAGCTCTGGCCGGAGCCAGCACACAGATAACCATAAGCCTTTCATCCTTACTTTCGGAAGAAAAGTTCAGGCGGTTCCTGAAGGATAACAAGGAGCTGCTTGCCGAGATTATCAACAGTTCCGGCAACAATGGCAAGGCCATAGACCGGACAGAAAAAGCGGTGCGGGATGCAGATTCAACTATCAGGAAGAACCAGGATATAATCTTCAAGCGGATAGAAGCCAGCGAAACGGCACAGATTAAAGCCTATAAGCATATCGTTTCCTTCCTCGATGCAAAAGGAAAGACCGGGTTGCTCGATGATATAAACAAGGTCTATGAGAGGGAAAAGGAAAGGAGGGGACTATGAACATAAAGATTCAGGGTGGCGGTTCCGGAACCTATGCCAATACAGGGAACTGCACAGGAGTAACGACCTACCTCCAGCATGAGGATCTGGAGCGCATGAAGAACGGCCAGGAAGTGCAGCCGTTTTTCAATAACTCACGTGACTATATAAGCGCACAGGAAGTAACCTTCAAGATAGACAACAACAAGGCAAAATTAAGCCGGAGCGATGCGAAGTTCTATGTGATCACGGTAAGCCCTTCCAGCCGGGAACTGGAGAAAATGGGCAAGACCGAGAAGGAACAGGCTGAAGCCATGAGAAAGTATGTCCGTGATGATGTGATGCAGCACTATGCGGAAGGGTTCGGAAAAGGCCTGAACAAAGAGGATATCGAGTATTACGGAAAGATCCATTTTGAGAGGAAGGGAGCCGACCGGTACGACATGCACGCACATATCATCGTCAGCCGGAAGGACAGGAGCAACACCAGGAAGCTAAGTCCAAAGACCAACCACACCGGGAAGAAGAACTGCGGAAACGTGAAGGGCGGTTTCGACAGAACAGATTTTTTCCGAAAGTGTGAATCTTCATTTGATAAGCGCACAGGGTATGACCGGGCCCCGGAACAGACCTTCGATTATCTCAATACCATGAAGAACGGAAGCCCGAAAGAAATCTTCCAGAAAAAGGAGTGGGCGGAACGTGTGAACCATGAACGGCTTGAGAAGATGAAAGCCGAATGGAGCCGGGATCTTCAGGAACCACACCAGGAACAAGGCCGAGAAGAGAGCCAACAACAGGGGAACAGTATTTCCCAAGTTCCGGACATAGACCAGGTACCGCAACGGAAGAAGCAACAACAAGAAGAACTCGACCAGCCCAGGAAAAGAAGCCGGGGTTTTGGAATGGGTATGTAATTTTGAATAGCAAATATATATATGGAAAGAGATTAATATTTTACTGATTATCCGTTTATGCACCTGTTATATTCGCAATTACTAGTC
>NZ_QRZF01000041.1 GCF_003464595.1 Bacteroides intestinalis | reverse complement strand
GCTAATATACTAAAAATATTAGGTGTGTTTGCGGAGAATCAGATAAAGGAATAAAAGAGTGATAACTTAAATTCTTTACGAAGATGAGACAAAGCATAATTTTTATATTGTATTTACTGTGTACTTTCACCGCTCGTTCCCAGTCCGTATTGACGCCGGAGCAGGCAGGAAGTATTTATTATGCTTATCCTGCCCCTACATCTGTCCATACCCCTGCTCCGGCGGGATATGAGCCTTTCTATATCAGTCACTACGGTCGTCATGGCTCCCGTTGGATGACGGCGGATGAACGTTATACGGAAGTCATCTGTGTTTTTGATTCCCTTTATCAATGTTCTGAGCTTACTCCTCTTGGCATGGATGTACGTCAGCGTTTGCACAAGGTTTGGGAAGATGCCCGCGGATGTAGTGGAAGTATTACTCCCCTTGGCGAACGTCAACATCGTGAGATAGCTGAACGCATGTATCACAATTTCCCGCAAGTATTCCGGGAAGATGCTTTTATAGACGCCCGTTCGTCCACTTCTCTGCGTTGTGCTATGAGCATGAGCTATTTTACGGAACGCTTGAAAGAACTGAATCCTGCCTTGCATGTGGAGCGTAGGGCTTACCATCGGTATATGGATTATATAGCTTACACTTCTCCTGAAGGTGAGAAGTTTTCTTCAGAGAAAGCTCCATGGAGACGTGGGTTCAGGGAATTTGAAAAGAAGAACGTTCGTACCGGGCGCATGATGGCTTCCCTGTTTGTGAAACCTGATGCGATAACTGATCCGGATGCCATGATGCGCAGCCTCTATTGGATTGCTGCCGATATGCAGAATGTAGAGTTGGATTTGTCCTTCTATGATATCTTTGAATATGAGGAGTTGGTAGGTATTTGGAAGACGGTGAATGCCCGCATGTACGTGTGTAATGCTGCTGCTCCGCTCAATGGCGGTCTGATGCCTCGCTGTGCTGTGCCTTTGTTGCGCAATATTCTGGAAAGTGCGGATGTTGCTATAAAGAAAGGCACTCCTGCGGCAGATCTTCGTTTCGGGCATGATACCCACCTCATCCGTCTGCTTGCTTTGATGCAAATAGAAGGATGTAGCAATCAGGAGACGGATATGGAAAAATTCCATCTTGCCTGGCAAGATTATCGGGTCTCTCCTATGGGAGCCAATCTACAATTAATTTTCTATCGCGATAAGAAGAGTGATATACTGGTGAAGCTGTTGCTGAATGAGAATGAAGTGGAGTTGCCGTTGAAGAATAAAACTGCTCCTTATTATTCATGGAAGGACGTTAAAACTTTTCTGGCGGAAATACTAGAATAGTCAATTCAGCTCCTGTTACTACTGCTGCACCTTTCCGTAAACCACCTGTTTTCCCGCTCCGTAGCGTATCAAAAGCCCGTCGGCAATAAAGCCATTCAGTTCTTTCAGGGCAAGTTTCTTGTCGCATCCCGTCAGTCGGCAGTAGTCGGCGCGGGTGAGGCAAGGGTACTTTGCCAGATGACTGTTTATTATTTCCAGACATTTCTCTGTATCGCGTTCTTCTCTGTTGGGACGGGTAAAGGATTCACCGCGTTCCGGTTTCATTTTCCAATGCACCTCTTTCTTGAACCGGCTGTTCGGGCGGTAATTGATGTTTTTTAATTTGATGGATTGTGCATGCACGTCCTTTTTCTTCATTGCAGGAGGTCCCTGCAGGGATACGGAGAAGTAACCCATCTCTCCCATTTCCACAATCCACCCGTCGGCAAGTAAATCTCTCAATTCATCTTGGAAAGACTGCATGGCACCTGCGAGCAGGCTGCGGCTCAAACCTGTGAATTTGTGAACGCGGTCCAGAAATTCTTCCCGGCCGATGGTTCCCTTGAAAACTACGCGGGGATGAAGCGGTTGTTGCTCGCCGGTCTGCTGTATGTCGGGCGTTTCGTAAAGGTCATATTTTAAGCTCATAATTATAATTGTTTTATATAGGCATTCCGATTCATCCTGCTGCCTGTAGGGATATGGTTCATTCGTTACTTTTATTTCGTTCTACTACAGTATACCTTTCGTTCCACTATAGTGGTTCGCAAGGTGTACTATAGTGTCTTTTGCGGACTACTTAAGTGGAATGAATCTGTATTAGGCAACAAAGGTAATAAGATTAGGTAGAAAAAGAAATAAAAAAGGGAATACTTCTGCATTATCCGTAAGCCTTGACCTCACTGAATTCTTTCTGACTTTCGATCTGAGATAGAATCGAATTATAATTGTTCTATTCTCAGAAATGACAGATACCTATTGGCCGGGTTTGTCTTTTTTTTCTCTTGTCAAAGCTTCAACAGCAAGGATGAAAGCTTCAGCTCGAGGACGCAGTAAATCTACTAATGGGGCATCGCAATAGGCAAAATCGCTGTAGTCACTGCTATGTCTTTTGTCAAAAAGCAAACCGAAAGTAGTACTGTGTTCTAAATTGAGGCGATTGTTACGAACAAAGTGCATGGAAAGCTGTGTTTTCACGCCATTGTGAGTACTGGCTTCTATTTGATGGCTTAACAGAAGGGCGGTAGTAGCATAGTAACAAGCATAATATAAGCGATTAACAGCGGCATTGAAATATCCGCCACCATATAGTAAATCTGCTTCTCCAAGGGTGCTGTGTGCACGTTCCAAACGGTAATCAACCATTGCGGCACGTGTTTCGGAATCAAGTTGCTGTTTCATAATGCTATACCTTCCCTAGTTACATTTATGGTAAATGGGCTGATAAGTTGTTCCCATACACGACGAAGAACGACAAGTGCATTAATAGCTACTCCGGTTTGGGCTTCCAATTCAGAGAGAGGGCGGCGAAGTTCAAGTTCTCTTTCGGGAGTAAGTTCTTCCTGATCATCAAGTAAAATAAGTAGGTCAATGTCTGAATCGGGACGTGCGTCTCCACGGGCCTCCGAGCCATAGACAATGGTCTGGGCTGTAGGGGCAATGCTCCGCATAGCTTCTGCGATGTGGTGGAGGATATCGGGGCGTTTCATCTTTTGTTAAACTCCTTTCTGCTTTTAGCAACAGCACAAAGATAATAATTGTTTTTATAACAGCAATGTTCCGGATGGAAGAAAGCACTGCTTTCGATCAACAGATAGTTTTCTTTTTTTCTTTCTGATTTATTGATGTAAATAAATCAGATTATGTTAATCCCTCATTGATATGCACTTGTGTACTTTCTAAAGATTAATATCTAAAACTATTCTTTTTCTCACGAACAAGTGCCTACGGAATATCGATATTCTTGGACAAACCATGCTTTAACGGGAATTGCTGCAAGTTTGTATCGGCAACAGAAACTTTATGATGGAGTATTATCCTCTGAGGTAACAGTGGATTGTTACGGGCGTATATCACTACAAAGCGAATTGCAACCGGGCAATAAGTGGAAGCATTTACGCAGCATTTACAATGCATCAGGTCTGCTGACAAAAGAGGAAACGTTGTGTGGCAACGGTACTTTGAGCCTGCTTGCCACCGTAGATTATACTTACGACGGTTACCAACGTCTGACACAGGAAGACCATCATTCGGCAGACGGAACTACTTTGAATAAACAGGTTTATCATACTTACAACAAACAGACCGAAACGCACCGTACTGTGACGGACAAAGAGAGTACGGAAACCTTCGTATATGACGCTCAATGGAATATTGTGTCGCAGAGCGACGCCACAGGCACCACGACTTATACTTATGATGCAGCCGGTCGTGTGGTAAAGGTAAGTTCGCCCGGCTATCCGGTGACCTCTACCTATAACACTTATGGCTTGTGTATCAGTGTCAGCAACACTGCTTCGGGTACTACGACTTATACGTATAATGGTTTTGATGAACTGGCTACGAAGAGAGATGCGAATGATAACGTTACGACTTATACTTATGATTTGGCGGGGCGTCTTGTCAGTGTGGCAGATGGAGAACGTACGTTGTCTTATACCTATAATAATAAAGGGCAATTGATAAATAACGGGGTCTCCGGTCATCAATCTGCTTATACCTATACGACTGCAGGATTATTACAGAAAGAAGTGAAGACAATTAAGGATCAGGCACTCACTAAAAGTTATACCTACGACAGTAAAGGACGTTTGCTTACATATACCAGTCCGTCGGGTCTTGTGCAGAAATTTGGTTATGATGCTTCTCATAATCTTATTTCCATCACTGACAATGCAACTTCCGTCAAATTGTGGGAAGCTAAAAGTTATAATGATCAGGGATTGTTGACCAGCGATGTGAATTGCGGAAATAAACAAACTACTTATACTTATGATCAGTTAGGAAAGTATAAAGGTATCAGTAACTCTCTGGCTACTTTCAGTTATCAATACAACCGAGGTGGCTTGCTGACGCAACGCATCGAAAAGTTCGGTGGTAGCGGGCTTACTGAAACTTTTGCCTATGATGCGGAAGGATGTCTGCTAAGTTCTACTCTTTCGGGAAAGACTCCGGTTACTGTGTCTTACAATAGTGGACGTACCATTAAGGCAAAGTCGGATATCGGAAGTTATAGTTACAATGCATCAGGTGCTCCTCTATCGGCAATAACTCCGATATCAGGATACTCGTCTGCTCTTCAACAGGTAAATTACTATAAGAATAATCTCCCTTCTGCGATAGTACACACCGGTTGTACCCGCGAGTATGAATATGGAGCCGACAATTTACGCGATTATAGTGCACTGACTGTTTCTTCTTCCACGCTTCCTTTTGCCGCAGGTAAACGTTACTATTTTGATGATTTTGAGCGAAATATTAACACAGGAAATGGTGCTGTTTCCGATTTAGATTATATCTTTGCCGATGGACGTTTGGTTGCTTTAGTCCGTACTTCAAGTGGTAGTAAAACCTGCTACGGGGTGTTGACCGATCGTCTGGGTTCTTTGATGTCGCTTTACACCAGTGGAGGTATTGTTCAGAAGTTTTCTTATGATGCCTGGGGTAATCGTCGTGATCCGCTGACAGGTGTTGTGTTGAGTAGTTCGGAACTTGCTTCTGCCAACAGCATCACCAGTTATGGGTATACTGTCACGAGCATATCGACGAGTTCGGGCTTATCAATATGAATGCCCGTATTTACGATCCTAAGATAGGTATGTTTATTAGTGTTGACCCGCAAGCGGGCAGCTACCCGGGTACGTATCCTTATACTTATTGCGGAGGTGATCCGGTGAACAGGGTTGATCCGACGGGGGAAGATTGGTATGAAGACCAAAATGGTAACTTATATTGGCAGGAAGGAGACAAAGATTTAGATGGTTATTCCCGTCTTGGTGCTAGTGTTTCTTTCCCGTGGGGTGAGGGTCGTTATTTTAATGCCTATCAGAATGCGGGAATCATAGCCAATCAGGCAGTCAAGGCTTTTGATTTGATATATATCAGTCACAAGTTACAGAATCAATTCTTGGGTAAAGACAGTCCTTTATCGGAAATGTCTAAGTCTGAATTGAGTAATGCACTCAGAAGCCGCTCGATGGATGCTATTGCACGGCCGATAGGAGAAGCGATAGTCGAAATAGGTGCTTGGCAATTGGGAGGAGCTTTGTTGAGTGATGCCATAGCTTGGGGGGGTAAAGGATTTTCTCAATTTTTAGGAAAGAGTGCATCTGCGGTTGTAGTTCGAGGGATTTCTACTGGTACAAGCCTTTGGCCGGCTGCAAGCAATGGTAGGACTATTATTAATGGTATAGAATACACTAGTCATGCCTTAGAGAGAATGCAACCGGTAGGCACTGTTTTTGATGGAGTGAAATTAGGTAGTCGTGGCATACCTCCTTCTGCTGTAGAAAATGCGATTAAATATGGGAATGTGACACCTGGTAGAACTATTAACGAAGTAGTACGAACCTTTGAAAACGTTCAAGTAGTTACTAATCCACAAGGTACACGTGTTATAACAGTAGTAAAATTGGGACATTGATATGTTAAATGAACATCAATTAAGGCTTTTATGCCATATGTTTAAGTTTATAGAACTTTATCGTAATGGTATTTTTCGATATTCTGATCTTGTTAATGGGCTGGAAAGCGTTTTAGATGCGGGAGATTTTCAAAATGAGTCCTTTGTAAGAGAGTGGTATGCTTATTGGTTACCATTAGAAATATTGAATGCGACGCAAGGCGATAATACTACTGTGAAAGATGCTGATGTGTACTTGCATGATATGGAGTCTTTTTTGAAAACCTTTTTTCACTCAGAAGAGGATATTTTAAACTGTCTTGATGATTTAAAATTGTAATTTGCTAATCAGGTTGTTAACATGAATTATCTCTGCCTCTTACAATGAAACGGTAGAGGCAGGGATTATTTATTTCCTCGTGCAATGAGTATGGCACCGCCCTGGACAGAATATGCTAGTTAGAGATTATGTAAAAACATTGAGTTATAATGAACAATATAAATTTGGAGTAGAAACATTAAAAAGATTTGGATGGAAACCTTAGAAAAAATAAAAGTTGATTTTGAAAAATTTGCAATAGAACAGAGTTGTGCTTTTGCAGAAGGAGAAGGTAAGAAGGCTAATCGCTTTCATAAAAAAATACAGTTATTACATAAACAAGCTAAAGAACTTGATTGCATAAATGTTTTTGAGTCATTCTTAGATAATAAAAATGAGAATGTTATGCTGTGGGCTTCTATCTTCTGTTTGGAAATATCCCCTAAATTAGCTTGGAAAAATTTAGTGAACTTATCTCATTCTTCAGAACCTATAATAAGTTTGTCTGCAAAAGCAACTCTTGATTCTTTAAGAAAAGGTCGATAGATTTTGCTATGTTGGAAAAATGTTCATCCAGCCAAGATATATAATCTAACTGAATTGGATATTAGAATTTTAAATCTGCTAATCTTCGTTCAATCGGATATGTTATCCGACTGTTTTGAATATTCGGATTTTTAATCCGCCCATTTGAAATATCCCTGTCTCTTACTGTAAAATATCAGTATAGGCAGGGATTATTTATTCACCGTACATAAATATGGTACCGACCACTTACGCCATTATAGTACACTTATTATTTCTTCTTCCACGCTTCCGTTTGCCGCAGGTAAACGTTACTATTTTGATGATTTTGAGCGAAATAT
>NZ_QRZF01000040.1 GCF_003464595.1 Bacteroides intestinalis | reverse complement strand
TGACTTCCCTAAAAAATGATATGAAAAAGACAAAACTTGAAAATCAGCAACAGGTTTGGAAAGGATGCAAAAAACAACCGGTCAGACAGCAAGCATGGCACATTCCGAAAATATGGTCAGCCGCCTATCGACACACCGGAAGAAACCTCTGCAATTCCTTTTAAAAAAATGAAGCCGAAGAATGAAGCATACAATATTCCACGTATCGAAAAAAGTGACTGCACGATAAAATGAAAGGCTGCAACGGAAGAACAGACTTGCGGATTCTGCGGGGAGAACATAACCATACAGGCATACAGCCACTACAACTGTTTCCGGAAAAAGAAGATTATACAACCGGAAAAACAGAAAGGCATCCACTCGGAGAAAAGCAAGCAAACGATTGAAGCGGACTGCCGATTTAGCGGCGAAATATCCGACTACCTATATACAGCCCTAAAAGGCTGGGGCATATGGGTAAGCAACAGACTGCCGGGCAAATAAAAGGAGAGTGGCATAGCCGCCGGAAAGAGGTTGTCTCGATGTGGCCGAAGCTCCGAAAGCAGACCGGATATGCCTCTCTCCTTTGCCTTCCCCATTCCTGGATTTCACACAATCACGGAGCCTGCGAGTGACTATGAGAAATCCTGAAACGGGGACAGTCACTCCGCTGAAAGGGTGGGTGGGAAACATGTGACTTTCTCCAAAATAACAAATAGGGGTATAAAGATCTCAAAAGAAAAGAAAGCCGTTCCAGAAAAGACTGGAGCAACTATCACCATCTACTGTTCTTTAAGTTAATTGCAGCAAATCCAAATCATCAGTGACCAATCCATCCAATACATGTTGGATTTTATCAAATATAGCCTTATCTATGCCATACGTGGCGCATAACGATTGAAATTTGCTTACAGCATCGAACACCTGTAATATCTTCTTTTCGGGCTCCTCTACAAAATCCTCGGCAAAGTTGACGAAATCACTTGTAGTCAAGGCAGACCTTTTGCCCATCACGCCCATCGAATGAATGTGTGCTGAAGAATTTTCCCATGTATTTGCCGTGAACATTACATCATATGCAGGTGATAAACGCCATACCCCTGCCTTATCCATGATAAACGATATGTTCTTATTATGATCATCGGATATACCTGCGACATAATTAAATACCATTCTGATAAATATCTGATCTTTGTCTTCCTGGGGAAGTTTCAGAGTCTCTGCTATCCAACACAGCTTCATATAATCATCTGCACCCGGCATAATGGCCGCAAGGGTCTGACTAAAGAGCTTTTCTCCATTCTTACGATCAAATCTTTCCGTTACGAAATGATTTCTTCCATCAATTTCTTTCAGGAAGCATGGCATCATGTTGATTCCCGCCGCCTTTGCCATTTCGCTATATACCATTTCTATCTCTGTGGTAGGAGAGTCATCTGCTTCTTTAAATTTGATGATATACTGCTTAAAATTTTCAGGCAAATCCACCTGGCCGGAACGAAACTCTTCCGTTTCGAGATTATAGGCAATCACTGCCTTCGGGCGCATGCCACCGGCAGAAGTTCCAAGATATATCAACTTTTTCATCGTGAGGCTATCCTCCGGTGATATGACAGCAGCATCTCGATCATTATATATTTTAGAAGCCAAAGTTGCCAATGATGACATATTTACTGACTCATGGATGGCATCATCATTAAATTCCGGTTCAAATTCCAATGCTCCCATAGCCCTCTTGCCAATATAAGAGAGCTTCAATAGAGGCAATGATTCCGTAACCTTTATATTATTATCCGTGAGCCATTGGTCAAATAGGGAAGCCCCCCATTTGTCAGGAAGCGCATCTGCAAGAAATTCCGGAAGCCCTTGATATAATTTATCTTTATTCCCATAGAAAGACGCAAACAAAGGGGTTCTCTTAGGGTGTGTGGAAGGGCATATATCATAATCTTGTTTCCTATATTCATCCGTAAATTGGAATACAGAACAATGCTTTTCAAAGTCCCAATTCAATTTGCCAATGCAAGTCCCCCACAGATATACATTCACTATAATCGGCTCTTTCTTCATACCATCTTACGTTTACCGTTAATTCTTTGTATTCTTTTACCTGTTTTTTCATTGATTAGGAAAGGGGAGTCTGGAAGTTCCGGAACCAAACCGACAACGCCTTCAAGAGTTCCACTTATACGCAAAATCTTAAGCAATGTACTTAGGGCAATATCACTTACTTTACAAGATTCTATTCTCTTAATAGTAACGATAGATACTCCTGCCTTATCCGCAAATTCTTGCTGGGAAAAACAGCAGCTAAGTCTTATAGACTTAACTCTCTTGCAGATTTCCTTTACAATACATTCATCTGAAAATTCGTATATTGTATATGTATCATATAATCTTTTCATAGAAAAACATATTTAGGTATCTTTTTTGATACAAAAATACCGATAAATCTGAAAATCACCAAATTAAGAAACACTTTTTTTATAATCTTCTGCCGCATTAGCAAACGATTGAAGCGACCTTGTGCCGCTTCAATCGTTTGATTGCTTTTTCTTTTTAGTCCGGGGGTTCTTATTTTTCCGGAGTCGGGTAGAACTTAGTAGCTACCATCACAATGCGGTTACGTTTCTCCCCACTTTTAGAATCCGTCCATTCTTCCGGCTTAAAGTAGCCTTCAACGGTAATCAGTACATCTTTTTGCAGTATCCAAAAAGCATAGCGGTCTTCCATCTTACTCCAGGCTTCAACTTTCATAACAGAGGAAACAAATGTTTTTTCTTCATTTATCTTGCCTATGCGACTGACCACAATAGAGAAGTGTGCAACCTTTACTATTTCGAATAAATGGATTTCTGCATCCCTACAAATCCTGCCTGTTACTGCGAATGAATTTTCAATCTTTTTCATATCTCTGATTTTTTAGAAGTTAATTAATCAATTTTACAGTGCAATAACTGATTGTTGGCTTTGGGGGACACCATGAAAAAAGATATAAATACTCTTTTTATGCTGGCCGGAAAAAGGAAGATTTGTAACTTTTTTATTGGTGAAGATGGCAACGAATAATTCGGGTTAAATACGCTTTTTGTGCAAGGCAAAAAAAGGAAGATTTCAGACGAATAACAACGTGGTGTTTGTGAATCGTCCCCTTATCCCCGTAAAAGGGGTTAGCAACAATCTATATTTGCAACGGAAAATGATTTGACTTCCCTAAAAAATGATATGAAAAAGACAAAACTTGAAAATCAGTAACAGGTTTGGAAAGGATGCAAAAAACAACCGGTTAGACAGCAAGCATGGCACATCCCGAAAAGATGGTCAGCCGCCTATCGACACACCGGAAGAAACATCTGCAATTCCTTTTAAAAAAATGAAGCCGAAGAATGAAGCATATCATATTCCACGTATCGAAAAAAGTGACTGCACGATAAAATGAAAAGCTGCAACGGAAGAACTGACTTGCGGATTCTGCGGGAGAACATAACCACACAGGCATACAGCCACTACACCTGTTTCCAATAAAAGAAGATTACACCACCGGAAAAGCAGAAAGGCTCCACTCGGAGAAAAGCAAGCAAACGATTGAAGCGGACTGCCGATTTGGCAGCGAAATATCCAACTACCTATCTACAGCCCTAAAAGGCTAGGACATATGGGTAAGCAACAGACTGCCGGGCAGTCACTCCGCTGAAAGGGTGGGTGGGAAAAAACTAAGTGGACGCAAAAAACAACCTTACCATTGGGGGATAAACTTCCCCCTATTTTCACTTCACATATTCTTTACCCCACTTCAATTGATTCAACAAACTTCAACAACAAAGCGACTGTTACCGTATGAAATGAAAGCTGATTGAACAACTTATGCGCTTTCAGCATCTCAATAGCGGCTTCAGCCGTAACAACTCTCTGTTCATAAAGCCGAATTGTCGCATATAACTGGTCATTTGCGACAGGCCCCATTATTAGGTCATAGTCACCGTTTTCTCTTCCTCTGCGGTTGTTGACAACAAACTCCAGCCATTCTTTTGTCGCACCCATAAACCGAAGAACCGGATATTCCCTATCAAGAATATCATCGGGAACTTCATAAACAGAGACGATTGCTTTTTCGCTCTGTTCCCTGTTCTTCTTCAACAAAGCCCATTTTTTTGCTTGTTCAAAGTTGGTTGTCGTATAAAATCCCTTCCCAAAGTCCGTAGCCTTCCGTCCTTTCTGTATATTAGGGCGTTTCACGGTAACTGTAGATCCATGAAATAGTCTCATTTTCTTTTATTGATATAAGTCGTTATAGTATCTAATATATATTCGGGGTCTTGGGTATGAAGCATTTCAAAAGTCTCATCCAAAAAATCAAAAACCCCATAGTCCGAAAACAACAACAAGGTTTCTTCCGCACTTTGTTTCTTTTCCTCCCTATAATTCTCAATGCAGAACATCTTGAAAAGCAGGATCTTCGTGTCACCGTTATACCGTCGTTTTTCTTCTGTTTTTTCCTTCTCCAATGTTTCATAAAGCGACAATGTACTTGAATACCATAACTTGGTACTCTTATCCAGCAAAGATTTATACAACTTGGAAGAATATATATAATACAGTGCATCGCCTAAAGGCAATGCCTTTTTCTTCATGACCAGTTCTACCAGCTCTCTCATCACGAATGGGAGCATGGTTGAGTCAAGTTCTCCTTGATTTTTATGAGTAATTTCCATATTCTTGTTGTTATTACTTTAGCATATTTTCGAAAACACCTTCTTCACAGTTCTTTATACACACCTGACACTCGGCCACCACTTCTCTTAATATTCGGGCACATTCTTCATTCGAATGCCCTTGCAGTAATTCATAGGCATATCGCATCAGTTCATTAGCTTCCATTGTTTCCATCCTTATCAATAATATTAAAGTTCATCATTATTTTCTGCAACGACTCCATATTTGGAGTTCCTAACCAACACACACCTATGCAAAAGGTCATATTGTTCTCTGTATCTGAAAAACGCATATTGTTTTACCTTTTACAAACATTGTTGTCCCATTAAAATCTAAAAGAGTTCTTTGAAATATTTGAAATTTAGTTAGTTACAGCGATTTTCCGAGCGAACGGACTTGAATTTGTAGCTTTGCATCAGATTAATCCGATGGCATATGTTCCAAGACAAATACGTTTTCGCTCAATTGGCTTCATTTCTGAATCGAAGTAAGTTTAACCGCATAGTCACCAAGTATGATGGTGATAAATATGTGAAGCACTTCACCTGCTGGAATCAACTACTTGCTTTGATGTTTGGTCAACTTTCTAATCGTGAAAGTCTGCGAGATTTGATAGTTGCTCTTGAAGCTCATCATTCCAAATGTTATCATTTAGGAATGGGTAAAAATGTATCAAAGTCATCGCTGGCAAGAGCAAATCAAGATAGAGACTATCACATCTTTGAAGAATATGCTTACTACCTGGTTAGCGAAGCACGACAAAAGTGTGCTAATCATATTTTCAAACTTGGCGGTAACGTTTATGCTTTCGATTCGACTACTATTGACCTGTGCCTTTCAGTCTTTTGGTGGGCAAAATTCCGCAAAAAGAAAGGTGGTATCAAAGTGCATACATTATATGATGTGGAAACACAGATTCCTGCATTCTTTCATATCACGGAAGCATCCGTACACGATTCTAAAGTTATGATTGAAATTCCTTATGAACCAAGCTCTTATTACATCTTTGACCGCGGTTATAACAACTTCAAAATACTGTATAAAATTCATCAAATTGAAGCCTACTTTGTTGTCAGAGCAAAAAAGAATCTCGGGTACAAATCCATCCAATGGAAACGTAGGCTGCCTAAGAATGTGCTTTCAGACGCAAGTGTATTTCTGACAGGATTCTATCCTAAACAATATTATCCAGAGCCACTTAGATTGGTTAAATATTGGGATGAAGAACAAGAACGAGAATTTACATTCATAACCAATGCGATGCATATATCTGCGCTTCAAGTTGCTGAACTTTATAAAAATCGCTGGCAGGTAGAGCTGTTTTTCAAATGGCTCAAGCAGCACCTTAAAATCAAAAGATTTTGGGGAACTACAGAGAATGCTGTTCGAATACAGATATATGCTGCTATATGCGCTTACTGTTTGGTGGCAATCATTCAACACGATATGCAACTGAACAGAAGTACATATGAAGTGTTACAAATACTGAGCATCTCATTGACTGATAAGACTCATCTGAGAGACCTCTTTGATAAAACTAAATTTCAAAATGACAAAGAACGATTCGGACCAAATGGGCCAAGTTTATTTAATTTTTAATTCGTCCCAATTTTAATGGGACACTAATGTTTTACAAAGGTAAAACAATTAAGTAAAATTCATCTATCATTGCTTTTCATATTTATTGTGTCTTTCTCTTTTGCATCGGAAGTATTAGCACTTACAGCAACCAGACAGTATGACATCGCCACGTTTGATCATACCGCTGGAAAACAACGATATACAATCTGAATCAAAACAGATTGTATATCACCAATTTCTTTTTTTGTGCCTTGTTAAACGTATAAGAAGTTCCTCCGGCAGATTTTCCATCCCAATAGGCAATCAGCCTACAGGCGTGTGAAATCATGTAATCATTACGGTGGGCATAGCATTGGGCATAATAATATTCGGATAGAACTACCACCTTGTCGGCTTGGCGCAAAATATCAGCATACCTCTGTTTGTCCTCTTTGTTGAAATACACATCTTGCCCGACATAAGGAACAACCGCCACCAAAACCATATCGGGATATTGTTTCCTTTGTTCAAGTACGGTATGAGCAGCCATCATGTCAAATCCAACCGCACAACCAATATAGAAAAAACGGATTCCATTCTCATAGCAGAAACGTACCTCTTCATTCAACGATACGGACAAAGCATATTTATTTGTTCGTATCGTTCTATGACCGGTAAAAGCAACGGACATCATTTTCATCCATTTATCACGTGCCTTTCTACATATATCCAACGAACCTGCCGAAGTTTCATACACCATTCCATTCACCTCATAACGATAAGTGAACCAAGTAGTATCTCCAAAGATATCCTTCTGCTTCTCTATATAACTCTCTTTTTCTTTCATCTTATAACATACGGACAACTGTTTTACCTAAAAAGAAACCTCCCAAAACCTCACCTCCTATTTTTTCCAACTGACATGCGAAACGAGCATACGAAAACCCTTTTGTTAAAATATCGTCAAATACCAAGATTTTCTTACCCCGAAAAAAGTCCTTGTCAAATTCTATCACTTGTACTTTTTGAAGCGACTTGCTGTCAAATTTCTCGTGAATAGCCAAACGATCTCCACTGACACGTATATGTTCATACGCATTGATAGCACCTGAAAACTTACACACAGCCGAAGCAAACCCCTTATAACGAAGTTCATTCTTATCAGCGGAAGAAGCCGGAACACAAGCAAAAACAATATTCTTAACATCATCACCAAAAACTTGATGTAACTTATTCGCTATCATCCAAGCTATATTCAAATAAGCTTTTCCATCCTTAAAACTCCATATCATCTTACGAATTTGCCATTCTCTTTCCGTTGCCTGCCGATATTGCATAGGAAGATACTCAAAGAAAGAAAACATCATCTTATGCCATTGTCTGTCTAAACTAGGATATTTACTCTGATGTGCCATAGTCTTTTATCTATTAAAATTAAACTTATGCTTCAGCTAGATTTAAAGACCTTTTTTTAAACCCCTTTCCGGGATGGCCTTTTCTTTCTGCCGACTTTTTTTTTG
>NZ_QRZF01000004.1:509859-516018 GCF_003464595.1 Bacteroides intestinalis | reverse complement strand
GTTGCTTATCCTACAAAGATACTATTTTGAAAGCGAATCACAGCATAGACCCTGTAATGTGTTAATGTGTTGATGCTGTTGCTTATCCTACAACGATACTATTTTGAAAGCGAATCACAGCTAACCCATATATGCTATTTCACCCAGAATAGCTGTTGCTTATCCTACAAAGATACTATTTTTTTAAGTGAATCATAACCATATCCGGCTTTAGCTGATATTTTGCATCTACTATTATTTATCCTACATTACAAGCATATCCCTACCTAATCCTAAATATCATCCCCTCTCTTTATTAACGAATTGAAGAGAGAAGCCCCACTTCCTTTTCCGTACCCCTCCTCTCTTCAATCCCTTAATCTCACCTATCTATTTTATCTTCTCCCTAATCTTCGTCAGATACTGCTTCATCCCTTCCGCATCTTTCGTACTGATAATTTCCAGCAAATTCTTTAGCTCCAGACGAATATTTTCCACTTGCGAGGGAGTGCGCGGATTAAAGAGAATTTCCTGAAGCAAGTAATCATCCTCACTCAGCAAACCCTTGGCAATAGCCATATGCTTCTTGAACGTAGTACCCGGAGCCTCCTGGTGCTTCATCACCGCTGCAAAAACAAACGTAGAGACGAAAGGAATAGACAGAGAATAAGCTACCGTCTCATCATGCTCGTCGAAAGTATATTCGAAGATATTGAGGCGGAGCGTCTGGTAAAGGTCCTTGAAGAAAATTTTTCCCAGGTGGTCACCTTCACTGATGATGATAGCATTCTCGCTGCTCAGATTGCTGAGGCTGGCAAACGTAGGGCCAAACATCGGATGCGACGATACATAACGGAAACCACTTTCCTCATAGAATTTCTTCAATCCCGTCTTCACCGAGGCGATATCACTGATGATACAATCCTTGGGCAGCACAGGCAGCACCTTGCGGAATGCGTCCAGCGTATATCTCACCGTGGCGGCATTGATTACCAACTCCGGTTCGAAGTCCTTTATCTCTTCCAACGTGGTGAAACGATACGTGTTGTAGACAAAACGCAACTGGTGCGGATTCACGTCGAACACTGCCGTTTCATGTTGGAAACTTAGAATATCTGTAAAGAAAGAGCCCATCTTGCCGGCTCCGAGTATTAAAATACGCATAAATTTAGTGTTTAGGTATTAATGATTAGTGATAAGTGAAAGATAGCGTAGCCATTAATCACTTATCACCAGTCGCTAATCACTTGTTTATAATTTCCATTTGTTGCCTCACACTCTCCTCGTGTATCAGCTCGAATACCTTCTTGATAAATTCCGAATCCACGCCCAGAAGCACACCTTGAGAACCGCGTTTGTCCAGAATTTCATTGTAACGTCCCGTTTGCAGAATCGTCATATCGTGTTCTTTCTTGAACGTACCGATTTCACGTGCCACACGCATACGCTTGGCAAGTTCCTGCATCAGGTTGTTGTCGCACTCGTCAATCTGCTTACGCAGTTCACTGAGATTTTCCGTGGTCTGTGTCTCTTTACGGATGACGAGTAAGTTCAGGATGTAATCCAGTACATCCGGAGTCACTTGCTGCGAAGCATCACTCCATGCACAGTCGGGGTTGCAGTGGCTTTCGATAATCAGACCGTTGAAACCGAGGTCCATAGCCTGCTGGCAAAGCGGTGCGATGAGTTCGCGCTTACCACCGATATGGCTGGGATCGCAGATGATCGGCAGGTTCGGGATGCGACGACGCAACTCGATGGGGATATGCCATTGCGGCAGATTGCGGTACAACTTCTTGTCGTAACTGCTGAAACCGCGGTGGATGGCTGCCAGACGTTTCAGACCGGCATTGTTGATACGTTCCAGGGCACCGATCCAGAGTTCCAGATCCGGGTTTACCGGATTCTTCACAAACACAGGAATATCCACCCCCTTCAGTGCATCGGCAATTTCCTGCATGGCAAACGGGTTGGCAGTGGTGCGTGCGCCAATCCAAAGGATATCGATACCTGCTTTCAGACACTCGTATACATGCTTCGAAGTGGCTACTTCGGTAGAAACGTACATTCCGGTTTCTTTTTTCACCTCTTTCAGCCATGCCAGACCGTCTACGCCTACACCTTCGAAACCACCCGGTTTGGTACGCGGTTTCCAGATTCCGGCACGGAATATCTTCATTCCTTTTTCGGCCAGTTGCTTGGCGGTGCACATTACTTGTTCTTCTGTCTCGGCGCTGCAAGGACCTGCAATTACCATGGGACGTTTGTCCTCAACGCCCGGCAGCAAAATCGATTCTAATTCAAGTTCCATATTCTTTTATTTTTGTTCAATTATATTTTTATTGTATAGATATTTCTCAGTGTCTTCTGAACCCTCTGTAACCCCCGTCGATAAAGCCTTTCGAACGTGTTAATAAATACAGGCCTCGTTTTTTAAAACGGTGAGTGACTTGTGCTACAGGACTTCTTTTTTGTAAATATATTACTTCATCTCCCTGATGCGCTTCAATGCCTCTTCCAATTTATGATCTTTGCAGCAAAGCGAGATGCGGATATACCGTTTTCCGTTACTTCCGAAGATAAATCCCGGTGTGATGAACACGCGTGCGTTGTGCAACACCTTTTCAGTCAGTTCTTCAACGTCGGCACAGCTATCGGGAATTTTTCCCCAGAGGAACATACCTACCTGTTTTTCATCGTATGTACATCCCAGTGCGTGCATGATTTCCCCTGCCAGATGGCGGCGGTTGCGGTAGTTCTTGTTATTTCCGTCGTACCATTCCTGTTCGGCTTCCAGAGCGTTGGCGGCTGCCAGTTGCATGGCGCGGAACATACCACTGTCGATGTTGCTCTTCACTTTCAGGATCCATTGCACAAAGTCGGCGTTGCTTGCCAGCATACCGATACGCCAGCCCGGCATATTGTGGCTCTTGCTCATGGAGTTGAACTCGATGCAACACTCTTTGGCGCCCGGTACATTGAGGATGCTGAGGGGGCGGTCGTTCAGGATGAAGCTGTACGGGTTATCGTTTACAATCACGATGTCCTTGCGGCGTGCAAAGTCCACCAGTTTTGCATAAAGTTCCGGGGTGGCGTTAGTTCCGGTCGGCATGTTCGGATAGTTGGTCCACATCAGCTTTACGCGGCTCATGTCCATCTTTTCCAGTTCGTCGAAGTCGGGCATCCAGCCGTTTTCCTCTTTCAAGTTGTAGTTGATGACTTCCGCGCCCAGTATCTTGCTCAATGAGGTATAAGTGGGGTAGCCCGGATTGGGAACCAATACCTGTTCGCCCGGATTGACGAAGGCCAGTGTGACGTGCAGGATACCTTCTTTCGAGCCGATGAGCGGCTGTATCTCAGTATTAGGATTCAGCTCCACGCCGTACCATTTCTTATACCAGGCGGCAAAGCTGCGGCGAAGTTCGGGGATGCCGACATAAGGCATATAACCGTGTCCGTCAGGGTTTTGTGCTTCGCGGCACAGGGTCTGTATGGTTGCTTCCGAGGGAGGCATATCAGGGCTGCCGATTCCGAGGCTGATTACGTCTTTTCCTTCGGCATTCATTTGTGCCACCTCTTTCAACTTCTTGGAGAAGTAGTATTCGCTCACGCTGGCCAACCGGTCGGCGGGCTTGATCTTAGATGTTTGATTTTCCGTCTGCATATTCGCCTAATATTTTAAGTTCTTTGGTTAGCGGTGTGATGGCCGCGATGGATTGTTTATATCTCAGTAGGTTGTCGAAAACAACGTCTACGTAAAATTGGTATTCCCATTCCCGCCCGATGATGGGCAGTGACTGTATCTTGGTCAGGTTGATGCTGTAGAACGAAAGAATGGACAGTACTTGCGAGAGGCTCCCTTCCGTGTGGGGCAGTGTGAATACCATGCTTGCCTTGTTGGTTTCCGGGTGTGGATGGCGGCGTATTTCGTCTACTTGCCAAGGATCGGCAACTACCAGAAAACGGGTGAAGTTGTGCTTGTTTGTTTCGATGCCTTCCTGTAACACCTTCATGCCGTAACGCTCGGCAGCGGCCTTGGAACAGATGGCGGCGTGTCCTTTCAGATTTTCCCGCTTGATGATTTCGGCGCTGAGGGCGGTGTCTTCCGCTTCCACTACTTTCATTTTCGGGTGCTGGGCAAGGAACTCGCGGCATTGCATCAGTGCGATGGGGTGGGAGTTGACTT
The DNA here is from genome assembly GCF_003464595.1 of Bacteroides intestinalis. GTDB lineage: Bacteria > Bacteroidota > Bacteroidia > Bacteroidales > Bacteroidaceae > Bacteroides > Bacteroides intestinalis_A. The sequence continues at coordinate 511,853 of NZ_QRZF01000004.1, read as the reverse complement.
CCGTCAGATCGTTCCAGTCCTCATCGGGCAGGCAGACAAAGCTGTGTGAAATGCGTAGTTTGTATTCGCCTATGATTTGTGTTCCGCTCTGCCGCAGCAACTCGTTGTTGTGCAACAGGCTACCTGCAATGGTATTCTCTATTGCCAACATTCCTATGGTCTTGCTGTCTTTCTTCACGGCTGCAAACACGTCCTCAAAAGTAGCGCAACAGATTAACTCTATTTCTTCTCCTTCGAAGTACTTGTGTGCGGCAATGTCGTGATACGACCCTAATGTTCCTTGAATGGCTATTCTTTTCATACTGTTTCTTTAAAATAAAAAATCCCGCTTCCATACAATGGAGCGGGATTAAGTATATTACTTTAGTTCTCTATTCAGTTCTTAAGCATCACTGTCACTTGACACATACAAACTCCCGCTCTACTTTCTGGCTAAAGTAAAAGTAAAAAAAGAAGTAATATGTATAAGTAAACAAATTCATACTTTCGTTTTCTTTTTGTTTTTAATTTCGTGGCAAAAGTAATACTTTTCTCTTATATGCAAGCAAAAAATGATATTTTTTTTATTTCTTCTTCAAAATTAGCTTTCAGACGAGTGCTTCCGGTTGTCTTTTTCTGCCGGAAATCCATCAATCGTCGTGCATGATTCCCTTGATTTGCTCCCATTTGTTCACGGCATCGTTGGACTGTGCTTTTCCCGGAGTGCTCCGGCCTTCGCGGATGTACTTTTGCAACAGGTCTTTCAGTTCGCTGACTATTTCGGGATGTTCCTGATAGACATTTTTGCTTTCGGTGGGATCGTCTTTCATATTATAGAGTTGTATCGGTGGGAGCTGGGCAATGGCTTCCTTGTCCACGCCTGGCTTGGGATAGCTCCAACCGCCGGAACTGGGGGAACACAACAGTTTCCAGTCTCCTTTACGGATGGCAAACTCTCCGCGGATGGAGTGGTGCACGGTGGCTTCACGGATGGTTGGCATGTGGTGCGGATTCCGGATGAGGGGAAGAATGTTGTAACTGTCTTCCGCTTCGTTATCTTTCAGGGGATAATGGTTGAGGGCGGCAAAAGAAGCGTAGAAGTCGTTGAGGCAGATGGTTTGCGCACAGGTGCCTCGGCCTGCACCGTTGGCCCATTCTACGATGGTGGGTACGCGGTGACCGCCGTCGAAGAGATCGGCTTTCATGCCTCGCCAGATGTAGTTGGCATGATGCCCTTTAGCTGCCATTTCGGGGATACCTCCGGCGGGAGAGCAACCGTTGTCGGTGGTGAAGACTACGATGGTATTGGAGTCTATGCCGTTGCGTCGCAGGGCTTCGCGCACTTGTCCCACTACATTGTCCACCATCAGGACGAAGTCGCCGTAATCACCCAGTCCGGTTTTTCCTTTGAAGGCTTCGGCGGGCAGGATGGGGGTATGAGGGGCGGGCAGGGGTAGATAGAGGAAGAAGGGGCGTTCGTCTTGCGCGTGACGGTTGATATAGTCTACTGCGCGGTGGGTCAGGTTGGGCAGACAGTCCTGGTGGTTGAAGTCGTTGGCTATGGCGCCTGCACGCCAGAAGCCCGGTTTCTTTCCTGCGGGTACGGTGCCTATTTGCGTGGTGGTGGGCTGGCGGTTTTCTATATATACATAGGGGGCCATGTCGAGGGAGCCGCAGAAGCCGTAGAAATAGTCGAAGCCTAAGTCGGCAGGACCGTTGGTGATGGGTTTGGAGTAGTCCACGTCTTCGTCGTTGAGGGCGTTGGCGCCGGGTTTCTCATGTCCCGGTTTTGTGCCCCAGTTCCAGCCTAAATGCCATTTGCCAATGCAGGCGGTGGTATATCCGTTTGCTTTCAGCATGGATGCCATGGTGCTGCGGGTGGTGGGGATGATAGGGCGGGAGTAGCCGTAGAGTACACCGCTTTTGAGGCTGGAACGCCAGTTGTAGCGTCCTGTGAGGATGCCATAGCGGGTGGGGGTGCTGACGGCTGAACAGGAATGAGCATCGGTGAACAT
>NZ_QRZF01000004.1:0-509849 GCF_003464595.1 Bacteroides intestinalis | reverse complement strand
CGGTGAACATTACGCCGTTGGCGGCCATCTGGTCGATGTGGCGGGTTTGGATATGCGAGTCTTTGTTGTAGGCGGAGACATCTCCATAGCCCATGTCGTCGGCGAGGATGAAAATGATGTTCGGCTTTTGCTGGGATGCTGACTTTGCTTGTTCTGCGGTTTGTGCAGACACATGCTGTCCAAGGCAGAAGGGAACGGATAATAATCCGAGATAGGTGAGGTTTTTCATGATATGATGTTTGGGGTTTGATTTTACTTGGTTATTATGTACAAAATTAGCTGTTAGATGGAAAGGGCTTTATTAGTTCTGTCTCAAAAGTTTGAGATATTGTTGCAAATGCAGAGTGGTTATTACGAATTTAAACAAGGGAAGAATTCTGTTAATGTATTATTCTTTTTCTGATCCCATAAAAAAGCATTCTTCCTTTTGGCTATTCCCTGCAATTCATCTATCTTTGCATTAGCCGAAGAGAAATGCGGCGTGTTGAAGCTATTTTTGACAAGGAGAAAACTGGTAATTTTATTTAAGTCAAGAAACAGAACTTCAATAAAGATGTTTCACGCAGACCATATAGGGTCGGGCGTGCAAGCGTATTTATTGGTTCTGTGGGTATACCAGTACCTCTCCTTGGATAAATATGAACTATACGTCCGACTTCTTTTTGTATAAGGGGGATGAGGGCGATTTTAATATTTAAAATCCGAAGAAGACATGAATACCCCGAAGGATGAAATGATAACAGAGGCCATCCGCTGCATGGTAGAACAGAGGAAACACGAGATATGGGAAGTGCTCTACCCATTAAGTATAAAATATGGTTTTACGCTCGACTCCGACTATGCCAGCATCAAGCTGGAACCTCCCTGTAAAGACTTTCCGGAAGAAAAATGCGGATGTAAATTACCGCTTGATTCCGTGTACAGTGCCTTTGTGAAAGGTGATTTTCTTTATGTGATGTGCCGTGGGAAAGTGTATTTTATCCTCGATCTGGAAAGTGGTTTGTGGAGGCTGTATTTGCCAATGCACCGACCTCCAAGGCTGAAAGTACTGTGGTGGAGGATTCAAGAGACGGTAAGGGATTTGGTGTGGTTGGTGAGGCATTGGAAGGACTGAAATAATTCACTACATAGTCACACCTCTTCTACTCGTGCCAACTCCCATCCGGAGAACTGCATCACGATGCAATGCAGCGTTGTCCCTTGGCACATCAACTGTACCTTAGGGCCTTCGGCATAGCGGTGAATTTGTGCTACGGCATCCTTCCACTGGGCTTCGCCTTTGGCGTCATAGTCCTTGGCAGGAAGATATTTTAACTCCAGAATGTAGCTGTGTTCCACTTCGGGATAGCGTTGTAGGTCAGGCATCAGGAACAAATCACAAAAGCCGTGGTTCAACTCTACTTCGGGCGCAGTAAGGTAATAGGAATTGATGCTGAGATAGGCTTGGAAGAAGCCCTGAATGTTACGCTCGCCTTCAATCAGACTGCGTACGGAGGAATTCTCTTTGTAATCGTAGGCAATCTTCTCCATGGCAGGACGCCAGTCACCGTCGAAGGCCATGTTATCGTACAGGTTCTTCAGGTCGTTCAGGCTGATGCGCTCCTTATTCTGATATTGCTCCAGCATATAATCGTAGTATTGTTTACGTACATTATTATTAGGGATGCCCAGAATGAGACGGTCGCCACGGGTACCGATGATGGTAAGCATACCGTAGTAGAACAGTAGGCTGGTGAACAGTTCCGGGTTAACCAGGTCCTTGGCGGGAAAGGAGAGGGCTAAGTCTGCTACAATCTGTCCTTCTTCCGCGATACGGCGGATGACGCCTTTACGGTCACCGTCCAGATGGTCGAGGTTGAGGAGTTTTTTCATCTTGCTGTAGTCCGTGCGGGTATTGGGATCAATCATCTGCTTGGGAGAGTATCCCAAGTCTATTTTCTGTCTCAGATAATAAAGCACCATGTCGCAGTTGAACATCTTCGGGTCACGGTTCAGGCTCTCTTTAGAGAAGCAATAATTGTCATACCACGGCTTTATCTCAGTTATCATTTCGTCGATGTCACCCTTTAGTTGTTCGCAATCCTTGTAATATTGGAACATCTGGCGTACATCCGTTTCGGAGAATCCCAGCATGGTGTTGAATTGCTGTTTGGTACTAATGTTCCAGCCAATATTAAAGCCGCTTGTCAGGTCGTCCAGTGTGACGGGGCTGACGCCCATCATAAGGATGCGGTCGGAAGTACCCTTGAACTTTTTGAAAGCATTACGGTAAAAAACGTCGGCATGGGTGAGGGTGTGATAAACGTTTTCGCTATGCTCGTTCAGTACCACATTAGTGAAGTTGTCGTACTCATCGACGATGAGATAGAGGGGATAATTGCGTAGGTGGGCTTCTCCCAGTATCACTTGCAGCTTGGCCTCGAAGGTGGGAGCTGCTTCGAACTGAGCTCGGATGTGGTCGGAATAGAAGTCATGGTATTTGTTCATGAAGATGTTCAGCTCTCCGGTGCAGTAAATCTGAAAATTCACTTCCAATTGTTCCCTGCTACCTCCTACCCGTGAGAAGTCGAACGACATGATTTGATACGTCCCCTGCAAACGGGTGGGGTGACTACCTATCCAAAGGTTGCCGAAAAGACGTTCGAAATCATTCTTCCGGGCAATGTCATAGTATGCACTCATCATGCTCAAGAAGATACTCTTGCCGAAACGCCGGGGACGGATGAGGAACAAGTTACTGGGCTGATCCTCCAACAAAGGCAGGTACATCGTCTTGTCCACATAATACTGGTTCTGTTCAATGACATCCACAAAGTTGGACACACCGTAAGGTATTCGTTTAACTCCTTCCATGTACATCATAATTGTCGGGATAAATGCAACAACACTACAAAGATAGGAAAAGTTCCTGGAAATCGGGGAGCGGGTATGCCGGATTTTTCCGGTCTTATAAAAGAATACGGGGTCAGGAGCTTTCCCTGTCTATCAGTAACTCTTTAGTTTTTCCTGTATATCGGCAGCTCTTTCCCCAACTTCGTATGAACCACCTCGAAATTGACAAAGCCATTCACGGACTCCGGTTCTAACAGCGTTACCGCAAGGTTCGCATTTTTCTGTGAAAGACGAATGATGAAACAACCTGCCGGGAAGCTCTTCTTTTCCTTTACCATCCGTGTAGATACTGTGACCGGATAAATCTTTTCCCATTCCTTAGTAGCTTTCTTGTATCCGGTAACCATATACTTCTCTACAGTGGCGGTGAAGGGTTTTCCTATCTCTTCTACCTCTATTCCTAAAGCCCGCAATTTTTCTGCTTGCATCTGGCAGGTATCCGGCAGAATATATGCTTTGGGACGTTTGCGTACTAACTCAGCTTTCAGTTGAAGCGCATCGAAAGTAGGCAGAGGCTCCGTAAAACGTTCGTTCTTAGCAAGGTCAATAAAAGTAACGGGAAGCTCTGTCCGTGCAGATTGAAAAGTGACGGATATATCACTCTTTCCGCTGCAAGTCTCTTTCGCTGCCTTTCGTATCCCACTTCTTACTTCTTTTGAATGAAGAGCCGCTGTTTCCAAAAGACTGCGGGATACCAGAAAACCACATTCTGCACGACGGGTAAAACACGCTCTTCCCAATCCTATTCCACGGATTTCTATGAATAGAGATACCGCATTGGTGAGTCCCTGAAACGTGGAACTAGATTGTGGACTCTTAGCATCTTTCATTGCATACAAACTATCATTCCTGACATTGGGTGTAAAGTAAAAGCCTGAATGAGAACCGTTAGCCTCCAATGCTTTCTCTGCTTCTTCACGGAATAAGCCGTTGGAAAGTGTACGTATTCCGGCAGGGATATTCAAATGCCCGCTGGGTAGGAAAAGGACATCGGCGGCCGTAGCTGCTTTAGTACCCCGCAGCAATTCAAACTCCTTGCGGAAAGGATTGAATTCGTGGATGTCCAGCGCTATTTCGGGGTTCCATTTCTTGTACGCTTTTTTAAGAAGAAGAGTCACCGGATCGGCAAGTTTACTTTGATCCCGGTTCAAATCATAGCCATTGCCCGATTTACGGCTTTGCATGGCATAACCATCCGTATTGGCTACAGGTACAAGCGCAAGAGACACCTTTTTCAACAGTTCGGCACCTTCGGGTGTATTCAGTAAATAATCGACAAGCATACAGGTTGCTTCCGGCCCGGCAGGTTCGTTGCCGTGCAGTCCTGCTTGTATCCAGACTCTTATTTTCTTTTTCTCGTTGGGAGTTCCGAAATAGAGTACGGGGATATCCCTGCCCTGTGGAGTCTTTCCTATATCGGACAGCGTAACCTTATCGGGATGCCTGTCGGCTAAATCCTTCAAATACCTGTTTATCTCGAACAAGGAAGCCAGACCTTCTTCAAGCGGTTTGCCGAGGGTGGGAGTGGAATATTGCTGCTCTGGTTCGGGATAGAAACGGCGGGCTACCTCTTCCGGTTGTACCGTGGGCTGGATATTCCAGAGAGAAGGGTTGCTGAATACGGTTTCTTGTGCAATGCGTTGCAGATAGAGTGCTTCCTCTTCGGGTAGTCCGGCATAATAAGTACCTGTATAGGGTTTCTGAAAAAATACGCTACAGAATACATTGGCGACAAGATAAGAACCCTGTCGGGAAGGGTGGCTGTGATCGTTATTGTAAAGCGTGATGCTTGGATTTTCCGTGCGGACACGCTTCCAGGCTATGCCGACGGGGGCACACCAAGCATTCAGTTGTGCGGTCATCTCCAAATAACTTTCAGCCAGTCGTTGCTGCATTTCGGCATACGTGTCGATGTCGTGTCCCCAGGTCATGTAGAAGACGGTTTTTCCTTTCGGATTGTAGAGGCGGCGCAGGCTGTCGAGGGAATGGGCAGGCTTGTACACATTTTCCCGCACCCATTCCTTTTCGCGGGCAGGCGCTTTACTTTGGTCTTGCAGGATGACGAAATCCCAGTTTCCTTCACGAATGGCATCCAGGGTTTCAGGGTTGGCGGCATGTTTCTTCAATGTCCAGCCGCCGTGTTCCACTAATTTTACAGAAAGCTTGTGACCGGTGGAGGCGGCAAGGGCCTGCACTTGTCGGACTAAACGGTTGTATTGTGTGTAACTGTTACCTATGAACAGCGCACGGAGAGAGTCTCCCAACATGACAGGAACGGCACGTCTGCCCATTCCGGTGGAGTGGTGTCCGATGCCTTGTTCTTCTATTTTCTGCCAGTTGCAAGGCCAGTTGTGTTCGGCTGCTATCCGGTGGAGGTATTGGTAGAACTGATTGCCGCGCTCGTAACGGTTGCATCCCTGTGCTTCGGCTTCGGGAGTCTTCCTTAAATATGATTCACGGATGGTATCTCCCGTAGCCAGTTGGAGGATAATCGGTTTGGCAAGATACTTCCTGATTGTTTCGGGGGTGACATACGGAATGTTGCGTACTCCGTAGGGAAAATCTTGCGAAGCATCGGGGAAAGTGTACCATCCCGGACTGCCGATAACAGCTTTCTCCACATACGGGCTGTCATGGAAAAGCATGAAACGCTGCACAAACTGCCCTCCGGCTGAGTGACCGTAAATCATATATCCTTTCCGTTCACTACCTGAAGATTGGCGGACGTACTCGAAGATTTTATCAACCAGTGCCGGAGTTCGCTTTTCAGCCGGACGTATCGTATGATCCTTGTCGTCCATGACACCGATTTCCTGATAATCGGGTAAAGGAAACCTTTCCAAATCGAAGTGAGGAATGAAGACCATGAATTTATGCTTCTCTGCCTCCTGCTTCCAGGCTTTGAGTAGATAAGTGTAACCGCGGTCGGCACCTTCGAAGACAAAAACAATGGGCATACGGCGCACATCGCCCGAAGCCGGAATGTAGTAGTGCACATCTACCGGACGGTCGGCAAAGGGGGGATAGTCTTTGTAGGTGAACTTGCCCTCACCTACAGGAAGCACGGAGGCGGCACGGAGTCCGGTGCCCAGAAAGACAATAGCAAGAAGTAGAATTAATCTTTTCATTCTTCATACCTCCCTTTTTTAATGACTTCCTTGTCTTTTAGGACGAGTTTGCCGCATGCTATGACGTGCGTCAGTTGAAGTTCGGAATCAAGAAAACAAAGGTCGGCATCGAAACCGGCGGCTATTCTGCCTTTGGTGCGCAGTTTGAGGTTGCGTGCCGGATTGCTGGTGATAAGGGTCAGCGCCTGTTCCAGAGGCAGAAGGCCTTCTTTTACGAGCAATGTCATCTCCTGCAAGTTGAGGTGCAGGGGAGCGGGTCGATAGGTCGTTTCTCCTGTTTCGGGATTGGTGCGGCGCACTCCGCCACGGCCGTCACTGGAGAAGGTGATGCGGTCGAGGGGCACGTGGGCTTCGAGGGCTTTCATGACGCAGCGGTGGGGAGCGTCGAATTTGGTTCCTCCGGTGGAGAAATCTACCATACCACCCATGCAGGCAAATTCTACGGCTTGCCGGAATAAGGCTTCCGTGCGTATCAAGTGGGTGGGCGAGAGGTAGGAAATCAGCGTGGGATACTTGCGGGCGATATCCAGCAACGGGGCGATACCGTCGGGCAAGGCTCCCAGATGAATATGCAGGATACCTCCTTTGCCGGAAGTGAAACCGCCGAGGCGTACCTGGTTGATGAGGCGCAGTATCTCCAGTTCGGTGGGGAAAGCGCTGCGGTCGTCACTCATGGCGAGTTTGCAACCGATCACTTTGTCGATGAAGATGAGATCGTCGGCTACGCAGGACATCAGTGTTTTGGGAGGCAATCCGTAGAAACTGGTAAGCATGTAGGCACTGAGGCCATCGTCTTCCAGGGCTTTGGTTTTGGCGTAAAGGGTGGTCAGTTCTTTTACGAAACCGTCCGTGCCGAGTAGCCCTACCACGGTGGTGGTTCCACAAGCCACTAGTTCGCTCATGGAGACGTCGGGGACTAAGGAAGCATAGCCGGTTTGTCCGCCGCCACCGGTGATGTGGACGTGCTGGTCGATAAAGCCGGGGGTGACGGCACACCCGCCGGCGTCTATGGTATTCAACGGAATACCGGTCAATTCTATCTTCCGGTCTATGAGGGCTATTTTGTCATCTGCCAGTAGAACGTCGTTCATGCCGAGATGCTCCGGAGAGTATAAGTTTGCATTTTTAATGAGTGTGAACATGATTCGGAGTTGTTTTATAGTGTTATGAAATGATAAGCTATCAGGAACAGGATGCTGCCTATAAGGGGCAGGGTGTTTCTCTTTGCCAGTTCAATGGGCGATACACCCGCCACACCGGCAATGGCGACAATGATTCCCGCTATGGGAGATGCGGCACGCCCCATGCTGGCGGATAACTGCAAGGGAAGCACGAGAGAATAGGCAGGCATACCCAACTGTCCGGCAATTCCGGGCAGCAACGGGCCGAACGAGAAGAAAGCCGCGTTTCCGCTTCCCATCAGCATGGCCGCACAGAAGATTATCAGGGCGAAGACTGCTGCGATGGCAATGCCGGAAAGTCCTATATGCGTGGAGTAATCTACCAGTGAGTCGATGAAGCCGAGGCTAATCAGTCCTTTGGAGAATATCTCGGAGGCAACAATCAGTGTCACGACACTTCCGAAGACATTTCCCATCCCTTTCCAGAAGCTGGAGAAGGCGTCAAAGGTTTTCCGTATATTGCGTGTGTGGCAACCTACGAATACGAGTGAGACAAAGAGGGAAAATAGCATGGCGGTCGTTGTATTGAGCGTTATGGGAGGCTGGAACAGACCCACATAGGGCGAAAATACAATGAGAAGCGCAAGCGGAAGTATGGGAAGCATGGCGAATATCAATGGAATATCCGGTTTGGCAGAGGTCTGCGGGACTTCTGCTGTTTCGCTATTTTCCGTACTCTGCCTGGCGGCTTCTTTTTTATCGAAATACCTATTGTTGAAGTAAAACAGGGTCATGACTACCAAGGTGGTAGGGATAACCAATGGGAGTTGGTGGGTAATGAAATAAGCTACGTTGGTCTGGTCAATAAGTTCGGCGGCAAGGGCTGTATTTGCCGAGCCGGGGCCCTGGTCGAACAGCGTTGCGGCGGCAATGACGGATAATGCGGTGAGGCGGCTTACTCCCAATCCGATGAGGACGGGGTAAACGGAAGCGACAAGCAAGAGTCCTAATCCGGCTGCCGAGGGGGTAGTGATAAAGAGCAACTGGCCGATGGGAATGGTGACGGTAGCTGCCAGATAGGGATAACGGCGAAAGAAACCCAACGGTTTCATGGAGATGTGCACCAGGGCATTGGTGGCTTTTATGTGATTCATAAAGGCTACATAGCCGCCGATGGTCATAATCATCAGTCCTGCGCGGGACAGGTTGCCGATGAATGTTTCTTCCACCACTTTCACCAAATCGAAAACAACGCTGCCGGTGGATTTATCCGGAATGATGGGTTGGACATTGAGAATGAGGGCGAATGTCAACATCACAAGTCCGGCCAGCATCAAAACTCCTTGCGGGTTCAGTTTCCGGTAGAGGTAAATAGCGGTGACGGTGGTCACCAATATACAGAGGAGGAAGGCTACGACTGACATAATCTGGTTGGTTCTGGGTTATAAATTGTTTTTTGGGGGATTGATTTTTCTTGGGGATAAGGAGGAGGATGAATCAAATGATAATTTAGGGGCGCATAACGCAAAGTTAAAAACGTAAAGAATTAAGAGAAATGCCATATGTTCTGCTTTCTAAGTAATACATGCTCTATAGACTATTCTGAAGGGGGTAGGAGACTTGTGCTAAATGTCACTGATACTTGTGCTAAGTATCGGGCATACTTGTGCTAAGTGTCAGGGATACTTGTGCTAAGTGTCAACGACACTCATTTAGGTCTTCTCCCGTTTGTATCAGATGTCCGAATTTATTTAATTCTTATCGAATGCAAGCTATGGCAACTCTTTTAATTCATGGCGGCAGCCCGCTAAATTATCATTTCGTTCATTTCCGTACCATTCTTCTATAAGTACCCCGGATTATTCTCCAACTGGCGACCTGTATTGGAATCAATGAACTCTTGCGGAATCGGGAACAACACAGGCGTATCATACGAATTCATGCCTCGTGCCTCGCGTCCTGCAATCTCATTCAACTGCCGCATACGACGTTTGAAGTAATTGTTCACATCACGTTCATCTCCACCTTTCTCCTGACTTACGCGAATCAGGGTGTGGCGGCGTTCTTCTTCGGAAAGAAGTTCACGGCTACGTTCGTCCAGAATGAAATCTACGCCTCCTGCGGTGAGTTCAGCTTCTGTGATGCTGACTGCATTGGAACGATTGCGCACCTTATTAATCCATTTGATGGCTTCACCTGCCTGGTTGTTTTTCAGCAAGGCTTCCGCATAAAGCAAGTACGTGTCGGCGAGGCGGAGATAAACAATATCCTGATAACATCCATCCTTGTCACCATTTGCCAGTAACGGTGCCACGTAATCCCATTTGCGGGTAGTGGGCCAGTTATACTTCTTGATGGTTGTCTTATTATCATCCAGCATAGCGGCGGTTACAGTGGTGTCTACCACCATCTTACCGTTGTTAAGGAATTCCGTAATCTTGCCGTCGGCACCCTTCTCGTTAATAGTCCATACCACTGCATAATCGGATACACGGTCGTCCTGAGTTCCCTGATCTTTATAGTTGTAGAGACGGAAAGCACCCCTTGAAGGCACGCAACGTCCGGCACCTTTACCACCGTTGTTTATCCAGAACACCTGAGGCCAAGTGGCTGCACCGCTTGTATAGTCGGGATCGTACTTGTTGCTCTTGTTGATGACGCCGTCGTTGGAGTAATAGTTCTTATATGTACTCTTCATATAAACCTCGGCTGTACCGAAAGCACTGTTTTCCGGTTCCGTGTTGACAAAAGCGTATAAAACCTCCGTGTTTCCGTCCGCATACATCGGTGTGCGGAATACGTCGATGAACGGACAGCCCGGATTGGCGGAGTTCTTGCCGAAACGGTTGGTTATCAAACTGTATTCGGAACCTTCTGCCAGTGGCTTCAAAACTTCGACTGCCTTGGAGGGCTGGTCCATTGCCAGATATAGTTCACCCAGATAATGGCGTGCCATGGCTCCTGAAATCTTGCTGTTGCTTTCTTCACGCAACGGTAAATTGTTCATGGCGAAAGCAAAGTCCTGTTCCATGACTTCACGGATGGATTCTACGGAGTTGCGCTCCCAGTCGTTACGGTAGTTCATACCTGTAATTTCTTCGGTGGACAAAGGTACGGCACCGAATGAATACGTCAGATGGCGGTAAGCCCATGCGCGGAAGAAGCGGGCCTGTGCGATGATTTTATTCTTGTGGGCGGCAGCTTCGGTTTCGGTTCCTTTCCAGTCGATGCCACTGCCTTCGGCACGTGAAATCACCATGTTTGCCGTGTTGATGATGCGGTAACACCATTGGAAGATGTTTTGGAATATCTGCAAGTCCGTCTGGTTGATTTGCGACGGATAGTACATGTATTTAAAGTCGCTGTGTGAGTTATTACTCCATGAATTGTCCACACCGCAACCCCATGCAGAGTGCAGAACGAGCGGCAGACCGCCACCGAGTGCATCGGCACGGCGGTATTCGTTACGCATCATTCCGTAGAGGCTGGTTACCATGGATTGGAACCCGCTGTAATCTACTAACAGATTTTCAGGGTAGAGTGAAGCACGCGGATCTTCTTCCAGGAAGCTGGATTCATTGCATCCGGTCATGCAGAGCACGAGTAGTGCTATCAGTGTATATTTTAGCTTTTTCATACTGTTTCTCTTTGTTTTAGCGGTTTATAAATCAAGTTTCAGACCGAATGTGAATGAACGTACCTGCGGAGTGGACTGTTGGTCGCTGATAAATTCCGGGTCGAGGCCGGTCCAGCTTGTCCAGGTTGCCAGGTTCTTGATGTTCATATATACTTCGAGGCGGTTCAGGGAAATCTTCTTTAACCAACGCTGGGGAACACGGTAGGCCAGCGTGACATCCTGCACACGGAGGAAGTCGGTCTTTTCGTAGAAACCTGCGCTCATCGGGTTTACAGAAGTATCCAGTGAGTTCTTCGGGTACTTGTTGGTAGGGTTCTCCGGTGTCCAGAAGTCTACCATGAGGCGGTTCTGGCGATAGGAGTTGTGAGATACGTCGTAAAGCCAGTTATTGGCTGTCTGTCCCAGTTGGGCATTGAGGAATACGCTCAGACTGACATTCTTGTAGCGGAAAGTATTCGTCATACCCATTGTTACTTTAGGAATTGCCGAGCCGATGATTTCCTTGTCTGCCGGGGTGATGTCGTTCACACCGTCCTTGTCATGGTACTTCATATATCCGGGGATGGAGTAGCGATAGTTCGGGTCTTGCTGTCCGTTCGGATTGGACGGATCGGTGATCTGCCAGATACCGATGAAGCGGTAGTCGTAGTTCACGCTGATGGGCTGACCGATGAACCATCTGGAACCAATGTCATCCATGGGGTTGCCGTTGGCATCGTAGAGACCTACATTCACGATCTTTGTTTTGTAGTGAGATAGGTTGAAGGTAGTGGACCAGTCGAAATCTTTCTTGGCAATGTTGTTGGAAGTAATCTGCAACTCTAAACCGCGGTTCTTGGTCTCACCGATATTCTCGGTAATGTTTCCCGTACCGTTGATGGTGGGGATGGAGCGGTTCAGCAACAGGTCGCTTGTCTTCGACCAGTACATGTCGAATGTTCCCTGGATACGTCCGTTCCACAGTTGGAAGTCGATACCGGTATTGATGGATTGTGTAGTTTCCCATCCCAGCGAAGGAGAAGCCAGCTTGGAAGGATAGAAACCGTAGTTTGGGGTATGGTCATCTTTCAGATAATTGAAGGTGGAAAGGTCAGGCAATGTAGTGTAGGCGCCTACCGCTTCGTTACCGTTCTTACCCCATGACAGGCGGTATTTCAGGTTGCTCACCACTTTAGCCAATGGGCTTGCCTGGAAGAAATGTTCATTGGAAATGTTCCAGCCGATAGCCATGGAAGGGAATACACCGAACTTGGATTGGTTGCCGAATGCGGAGTAACCGTCACGGCGTGCAGTCAGTGTCAACAAGTAACGGCTGTCGTATGAGTAGTTCAGACGTGCCATCTGAGAGATGTGGTTTTGCTTGGTATAGCTGGAACTGCCGGACATGGTGGCGGCTTTGGAAATCTGGTAATAGTACATCACGTCGTTCGGAAAGTCTTTGCCTTCCATTCCGTTGCCTTCTTTCTCGTAGCTTTGTGCAGAATACAGACCGGTGAAGAAGATGCGGTGCTTGCCGAATTCACGGGTATAAGTGATGATGTTTTCCAGAATCCACTCTTGTGAATGCCAGTCGTCGGTGTTCAGAATACCGTTGGAGCGTGCGCCGTAGTAAGTATCCATTCCCTGGTACTGTTTCCAGCTACTGTTCTGGTACGTATAGCCGGTATTGAGCTTATAGCTGAGTCCGGGGACGAACGGCAACTTTATTTCTACCACGTTGTTGGTGATGACTTTAGAGCGTATGTCGTTGCTCTTGTTGTTGAGGCTACTTAAAGGGTTTACAGAGAAAGCTTCGCTGGAATCTTCCCAGGCGGCGGAACGGATGTTGCCTTCTTCGTCATAAGCTTCTGCCAGGGGATTCATGCGGAATGCTCTGGAGAAAGAAGCACTGCTGCCACTTCGGTCGTAGCGTCCCAACTGGGTGCTGGTAGAGAACTTAAACCAGGAAGTGAACTCCTGATCAAGGTTGAAACGGATGTTGTAGCGTTTGAATTGGTTGCCTATGGCAGTACCTTTCACATCGGTATAGTTCAGTGAGACAAAATAGTTGGTCTTATTGACGCCACCACGGAAAGAGATATTGTGCTGCTGCTTGAAACCGGTGCGAGTTGCCAGGTCCAGCCAGTCGGTATCCATGCCGGCTTCGTGCATACGCAATTCTGTAGCGGTCATAGATCCCATCCACGGTTCGGGATTGCTTTCAGTGGGCGGGGTGGTGTTGGCATCTTTCAATGCTTCCGTCTTATACTTCCAGAATTCTGCTCCATTCATGAGGTTGGGGAAGTTGATGGGATTGTCAATGGTGATGTAGGTGTCGTAGGATACGGTCAGTTTGCCTTTTTCACCTCTCTTGGAGCTGATGAGGATGACACCGTTCGAACCGCGTGCACCGTAGATGGCAGCCGAAGAAGCATCTTTCAATACTTCAATGGATTCGATGTCGTTCGGATTGATTTCGGACCAGGGACCATCAAAGGGGATACCGTCCAGAATAACCAGTGGTTTGTTGTCTGCCGTGATGGAGTTCTCGCCGCGGATACGGGTCTTGGTGGAAGAGCCTTCCGCATTGGTTCCGGTCACTGAGATATTCAGGCCCGGTACAGCACCTTGCAAAGATTGGATGATGTTGGTCTGCGGGCGATTCTCCAGTGTTTTGGTATTTACGGAAGCAACTGCACCTGTCATATCCGACTTGCGCTGCACACCATAACCTACCACTACTACCTCATCCAGCATCTTAGTGTCTTCCTTCAGGATAATGCTGACGGGTTTCGTGCCGTTGACTTTCACATCCTGGTTCAGATAGCCGATAAAAGAGATTTCAAGAGTGGCGCCATTCTGTATATTCGCCAATGAAAAGTCTCCTTCTACATTGGTGACACTTCCTGTACCAGTGCCTTTTACAATGACATTAGCTCCGATGATGGGTTCTCCCTTTTCATCTTTCACGTTTCCGGTAACAGTGACTTGCTGTTGTGCAAATGCATTTACCGAAATGAACAGTAACAAAGCGCAGCAGGCAAGAATGAGTCTGCATGAGCGTTTTTCTTTTCTTTTGTTCTTCATGATTCGTTTAATAGTTAACATAAGTTTTTAGTTTGGATCTCTGTGGCAAAGGTATGCGCAATAAGGGTTGCTTACTCTGCGAGGTAAACAGGCGAAGTAAACTGTTAAAACTGATAAGTGTTTGATTATTAGTGTTGTTTTCTGAAAATGAGAGGCTCGGAAGTAAACTCTTTAAGTGGAATCGGTAGTAGAGAGCAGGGCTTACGCTTTGTATTTTCCGAGCTTTTTCACTGCATTTATAAAATCTTCTTTCGGGATAATGGATTTATTCCGGGTGCGGAGCCGGTTGTTATAAACCGTTTGTGCGGAACAATGGAGGAAGTCCGCTATCTTCACGCTGTCTGTGATGCCGAGTCTTATCAAGGCATGTATGCGCAGTTCGGTATTAAGTAGTTCGCCTTCTTTCAGTTCGATGCGCTCTTCGGGTAGCAGTAAGGCGTTGAAGTCACCTACAAAATCGGGATAGAGATGCAGGAAGATGGTATCGAAATTCTGGTAGAACTCTTTCAGTTCGTTGGAGGCTGTTGCGGAAGAGTCCGTCATTGCTTTTACATCTTCTATCTGGCCTACTTTCAGTTTCCGGTTGATGTTCTTGCGAAACTCTTCCAGCTTGCTGATATAGGTGGAGCAGATGTTGAATACATAGCCGATATATTCTTCTTTTACGTAATTAGATTCCCGCAACTGGTCGTTGACTTCCTGTAATTGCGTATTCAAGTCTTTCAGTTGCATGTTTACTTCTTCCAGACGTTGATGTGCTGTAGAGAGGGCATCCATATTGACGGACAGCTTCTGGTTTGTACTGTCTAACTTCAAGTTGGCTTCTTTTAGCCGGCGCATTTGCTTGCGGATGAACAGGAAGGCGCCGATCAGTACGAGGAATAAGAAACTGACGGCAATCAGGGAGGCTTGAAGGCGCTTTTGCTGTGTGCGGCTCTGTTCCTGGTACGCTTTGTAGATTTGGTTTTGCAAATGAGACATTTTGACTATTCGTACCCGGTTGTGGAAAAGCATGGCTTTTTGAGAACAATAGAGGATGTAGTTATAGGCGCGGTCTATTTCTCCATGCTTAAATAGGTATTCCGCTATTTCCTGCAAAGAGCCGATATCTCCGTTGACAGACCGGATGTCTGCCATAGCCGAAAGAATGAGGTTCTCCAGATATTTGCTCTCGTTGTTTTCGCTCCGGTAAATGGCGGAGAGATTATAGGTAGCTATGGAATACTTGCGGCTGTCGTTAGACAATGTTTGCTTGTTTTCCTCAAATGCCTGTTTGACGGGCTCTATTTCCGGGGTTCCCAGGTAGAGCCATGCCCGGCAATTCCAGTAGCGCAATTCGTCGGGAGTGGCTGTGAGGTATACCGAGTCTCGGAAAGCCTTTTGGAGATTATTGTAATGTTCCGACAGTTGGGAGTTCTCACTGGAGTAATCTCGCAGGCGGGAATAGAGTGTACATAACCTGCCAAAATACTCGGAACGGAGATTTTGGGGTAATTCTTCCGGTTGAATGTCACTGACGGCTTTCAAGGCTTCGGTCAGTAGTCCGGAGGAGGTGAGGACAAATGATTGTTCGAGCAAAGAGACCACTTCCCAGGTACGGTTGTCGGTCTGTTGTG
Source organism: Bacteroides intestinalis (assembly GCF_003464595.1). GTDB lineage: Bacteria > Bacteroidota > Bacteroidia > Bacteroidales > Bacteroidaceae > Bacteroides > Bacteroides intestinalis_A. Next base: position 494,389 of record NZ_QRZF01000004.1, on the reverse strand, counting down.
CCAGTTGTATGTTCTTGTTGATGTAATGCAGGGCGGAATCCGCATCATAAACCCGATACTCCAAATAGACCATTCTATTCATGGCATAGAGTTCCTTTACATCTTTGACCCGGCTATACTGCATTTTCAGTTGCTTGATGCGCTCCTCTTTTACTCTGACAAATAGATCCTGCTGTTCCAGCAGGCTATCTAAAGAGTGAAGCAATTTCCTGTTTTCTTCTAATGCATGTTTAGAAGTGTCTGCACAGACGTAGGTAGGAAAAAGAAGGCATACAATGAGTATAAAGAGGCCGCTTTTCATGGCGCTACAATCCTAAAACGTCCGTTTGTCTTGGCTGATTGTCGTATTGTCCGCTGATTCCTTGGATTTCTTTAGGGTTCAACTCCAATCCTTTCTTCATATCTTCTGCAGAGCCTGCCGTGTCACCATTTAGCAACTTGGCGCGACCGCGTTCATGATAGGCTTGTGCGAAATTAGGGTTCAGTTCGATGGCTTCGTCAAAGAGTGCGATAGCTTCGGGATACTTCTTCTGGACGATATAAAGTTGTCCCAGGCAAAGAAAAGCCTGTTCGTTGAATGGATTCAATTCTGTTACATAGCGATAATCGGTTTCGGCTTCTTCCTGCTGTCCTGCTGCTTCTTTCACTTTACCGCGGAGTAGTAATGCAGCTTCTTCATCGGGATCTTGGGAGAGTATAGCGTCGATATCTTCGGTAGCTTCCTTGTATTGCTGCATCTTGATTAAGGCTTCGGCACGCAGCAGGCGGGCTTCGGTGAAGTCGTCTTTCAGTACAATGGCTTTGGTGAGATGGGCAATGCTCATGATACCGTCGTCCATACCTTGCTTGGCTCTACCCAGAAGATAGTGTGCCATGGCATTTCCTTCTTCTATTTCAATAGCTTTTTGTGCGGCGTCTGCCATTGCCTGATAGTCTTCTTGCAGGTAGCATACGTTGGCAAGGGTGAGGAAAGTGGAGGTGTGGTCCGGTTCCTGTTTTGCCATGCGTTCCAGCAGTTCATGCGCTTCGCTGAGGGCATTGGTTTGAATGTAAACCTGGCTCAGATAGCTCATGGTTTCAAAGTCTTCCTGAAGGGCGAGGGCTTCCGTGAAGCATTTGATTGCATAATCGGGACGCCCCATGCGTTGTGCACGCATGCCGTCATACTTGAATATCTCGAAGTTCTTTTGATCGTTTTTCTGTTTCTCAGTTTCCGGTTTCTCTTGTTTGCCGGAGAAGAAAGATTTAAAGAATCCCATAATCTGTATTTCTTAGGTGTTTTGTTTTTATTCTTTTTGCAAACTTACATAAAAATCTTGTTTCCATACCAAGAACTCCGTCTAAAAAGAAAAAACATCCGTGTTATTATTGATGGTATCATTTAAAATTTGTTCTTTTGCGACACATTTACCAATTATATTAATTAATCATCATTTCTAAATTAAAAACACAAGAATGAAAAAGATTTTCATGAAGTGGGCCTTCTTTATGTTATGTATGGCCGTGACAATGCCTGCAATGGCTCAGTTTAATGTAAAAGCACTGAAAGGTGCGGCTAAAGCTGTTAAAGCTGTTACTCTGACTGACGCTCAGATGGCAGAATATGTAAAAGAGTATATCGACTGGATGGATAAACACAATCAGGTATGTGCCGACGATAATGAGTATACAATTCGTCTGAAAAAGCTGACTGAAGGCTTGACGGATGTAGAGGGAATTCCTTTGAACTTCAAAGTTTATTATGTGATAGATGTCAATGCATTTGCTTGTGCTGACGGTAGTGTGCGCATTTTCTCGTCTTTGATGGATATCATGACGGATGATGAATTGCTGGGTGTAATCGGACATGAAGTAGGTCACGTGGCACACAAGGACTCTAAGAATGGGTTTCGTACGGCATTGCTGACTTCAGCTTTGAAGGATGGTATTTCTTCACAAGGTGGTACGGCAGCTAAGTTGTCTGATTCTCAGTTGGGTGATCTGGGTGAGGCTCTGGTAAACTCTACATATTCACAGAAGCAGGAGAGAAGTGCTGATGACTATGGATATGAATTCCTGAAAAGTCATGGTAAGAATCCCTGGGCAATGGCTTTATCTTTCCAAAAGCTGAAGAAATTGCAGGAAGAAGCCGGTGCGCAGAAAAGTAGTAAGCTGAATCAATTGTTCTCTACTCATCCTGATTTGGATGCCCGTATCCAACGTATGGAAGAACGTGCAACCAGTGAAGGTATTGAGAAACCGGCGGTAGCGGAATAATATTTTGATATAATAAGAAGAAGGGCGTGCAATTCACTGTACGCCCTTTCTTATGCCTTCAGGCTTATGATGCCGTTCTCCGCTTTCAGATCTTCATCTTCCAGCAATTCGCGGATGCATTGAGAGATGATTTCTTTATCTGCTTCTATCTGTGAGGCAATATCGGCAGGTGTCAGAGGTTGTTTGCGAAGCAATTCTTTAATTTCTTCTTTTATTTGTTGGGAGGAAAGCTCGGGAGTCTCGGCACGGTGGCTGAGGCAGACATCGCATATTCCACAGTTATGTTCATTCTTCTCTCCGAAATAGCGTAGAAGCATACGGCTGCGACAAACGGTTTCGGTCGTTACATAATCTACCATTGCCTGAATGCGGGCTTCATAACGTTCCTTACGCTCCTCGTATATACTGCGGGAGATTTGCAGATGTTGCCTGTCTACGCGTTCGCGCGTGTATATGATATAAGGTGTCTTTTTATGTGGAATATAGTCGATGACACGCATCTTGGATAGACGTATCAGCAAGTCGTACACCCGTTGTCGCGTTAATCCGCTACGTACCGCAAGTGAATTCTCGTTGATAAAGGTGTAATCCGTGAATACTCCGGTGTAAGAGCGCAGAACGATTTGAATAAGTTTGTCCATGTCCTCTCCCAGTTCGCGTAATTTATACAGTTCATCACGGCGGACGGTGAAGTAAAGACGGGAGGCATTGTCCTGTTCGTCGGTATATTCCAGGTATCCTGCTTGCGTCAGAATCTTCAATGCACTGTCGGCAGGTACAGGGAAGTATTTGAATTTCCGGCAAAAGTCTTCCAGATTGAATTCTCTGACACATCCCAAACCGTCTCCCATTGCCATCTGGTAATAATATTGCAGATGTTCATACACCTGTTTGATATAGTCTTTCTCCGGAAAGGTGTCCGGGATACGTTTATGAAGGGTGACTTTGTCCGATTTGGCATAGAGTATTACGGCATACGCTTTGTTGCCGTCACGTCCTGCACGTCCTGCTTCCTGGAAATAAGCTTCGGGAGAGTCCGGTAAATCGAGGTGGATTACGATACGTACATCGGGTTTGTCGATACCCATGCCGAAAGCATTGGTGGCAACCATTACACGGCTTTCTCCTGTCTGCCAGCGATGCTGACGTATATCCTTGGTGGCATCATCCAGACCGGCATGGTAGAAGTCGGCGGTAATCTCTTCGTTAATTAAAAGTTCGGTGATTTCTTTGGTTCGCCGACGATTGCGTACGTAAATAATGGCACTACCCGGCATACGGCGTAGGATGTGAAGAAGTTCTCCGGTCTTATTTTCTGTTTTGCGGACTATGTAGGCAAGGTTCTTCCGTTCAAAACTCATGCGGAAAACATTTTCCTGCCGGAAGCACAGCCGCGCCTGGATGTCCTTCACGACTTCCGGAGTAGCGGTTGCAGTCAGTGCCAGCACAGGGACACCGGGTAGGAGATCACGTATTTCGGCTATCTTCAGATAGGCAGGACGGAAATCATATCCCCATTGTGAAATGCAATGGCTTTCGTCAACGGTTATCATGCTGACGTTCATTTTCCGTAGCTTGGTGCGGAAGATTTCCGTATCCAACCGTTCGGGCGATATATACAGGAATTTATAATTGCCGAAAATACAGTTTTCCAGCGTGACGATAATCTCTTGCCGGGACATTCCGGAGTAGATGGCAAGTGCTTTGATTCCTCTTTTTTTCAAGTTCTGTACTTGGTCTTTCATCAGAGAAATCAGGGGAGTAATAACTATGCAAAGCCCCTCTTTGGCAAGTGCAGGCACCTGAAATGTGATGGACTTTCCGCCGCCCGTAGGCATCAGCCCCAGGGTGTCTTTGCCTTCGCCAATGCTATTGATGATATCTTCCTGTATGCCCCGGAAGTTATCATATCCCCAGTACTCTTTGAGAAGTTGAGAGTTGAGAATGGAGAGTTGAGAGTTAGGCTGCGCAGTCATAGGGTGTGGTATTATGGGAAGTTGAGAGTTGAAGGTGGAAAGTGAGTAGTCAAACCGTATGGTAACTCTCAACTCTCCATTCTCAACTCTCAACTTCTCCAACTAATTAGGTTGAATATCCTCTATCTGCAACTGTACCTCGCCCCGTTTATGGGTATTCTCTTCAATGGTGTAGCAGATATCAAACGAACGCTTGGTTTTGATGAAACGTACATGCGAACTTTGTCCGAAGGCGATGCCGTTCATTACATTATTCGATTTGTTGTCTACCAGTTCCAGCTTGATATGCTCCTGATCACGCCCCACTACTTTACTGGTACCGTAATCATAGACATTATGTGTACAGAATATCGGTTTCGGATTATCCGGACCATAAGGATTGAATTTCTTCAGGTCATTAAAGAATTTCGGAGAAATATCCCTGAAATCTATCTCTGCATCGATATTTATGACCGCACTTGTCTGTTCCGGTAGGATGTTCTGTGAAACGAATTCCTCGAAGCGTTTGGTAAAGGCGGGAACATTCTCCACTTTCATCGAAAGACCGGCTGCATAGGTATGACCACCGAAATTTTCCAGCAGATCACGGCAATATTCAATCGCCTTATACACGTCAAAACCGGATACGGAACGGGCGGAACCTGTTGCCATATCGTCCGTACGGGTCAGCACTACTGCGGGGCGATAATAAATTTCCGTCAGGCGGGAGGCAACGATACCGATAACACCTTTGTGCCAATCTTCGTTGTATAGCACGATAGAACGGCGTTCGGCAAGTCCTTCCAGATCAGCTACAATCTGGTTGGCTTCCTCGGTCATGGTCTTATCGAGATCTTTCCGGGTTTCATTGTATTGATTGATTTGATTGGCTTTTTCCAAAGCCATGGAGAAATCCTTCTCAGTCAGCAGGTCGACGGCTTCTTTTCCGTTCTGAATACGTCCGGAGGCATTGATGCGCGGGCCTATCTTGAACACGATGTCGCTGACGGTAATATCCTTTTCTGTCAATCCGCATACGTCGATAATCGCTTTCAAACCTACGCTGGGATTACTGTTCAACTGTTTCAATCCGTGGAAAGCAAGTATCCGGTTTTCTCCCATGATGGGAACAATGTCCGAAGCGATACTTACGGCAACCAGGTCGAGCAGTGGAATGAGGTGATGGAACTCGATGCCATTACTGATGGCAAATGCCTGCATGAATTTGAAGCCTACGCCGCAACCGGAAAGGTGCTCGTAAGGATACGTATTATCTAAACGCTTGGCGTTCAGGATAGCGGCGGCAGGTGGAAGTACATCGTCGGGCACATGGTGGTCGCAGATGATAAAGTCAATGCCTTTTTCTTTGGCATAGGTTATCTCCTCTACAGCTTTGATGCCGCAATCCAGTACGATAATCAATCCTACACCGGTTTCTGCGGCATAGTCTACCCCTTTGGTAGATACCCCGTAACCTTCGTTGTAGCGGTCGGGGATGTAATAGTCAATGTTCGAATAGAACTGTTGAATAAACTTGTAGACCAGTGCCACTGCGGTAGTGCCGTCTACATCATAATCACCATAAATCAGAATACGCTCTTTCTTTCCCATTGCCTTATTAAGGCGCTCCACGGCCACATCCATGTCTTTCATCAGGAATGGGTCGTGCAAGTCGGGCAACTGCGGGCGGAAAAACTTCTTGGCATCCTGTGCCTTCGTTATTCCCCGCTGCACCAATAATCCGCCAAGAATCGGGCTAATCCCTAATTCTTGGGCCAACTTTTGGCTTGTCTCTGCCTGTTCGGGTGTAATGGGTTGATAATTCCATTTGTGAGTCATTTTATATATTGTTTTTTCCTTTTTTCAGTCTCGTGGTTGGAAGAGGTTTCGTTTCTCTCGGGAAAAGCCTGTATTTTTCCAACAAGGCGTAAAAGTACGAAAAAGTATGGAAACAGAGGAAGGTTATGCGGAAAAACTTTGCGCAAAACTTTTTCATGCGAGCATGAAAGTTCTACATTCGATTTGTATTATCTTTGTTTCCTAAAAAACTTTGAACGTGATATGTTGACATTCATCTCTTGTGCCAAAACGATGACGGCACGCACATCTGTAGGAGTCCCTGAAATAACTGTTCCGTACTTTCAGGCGGAAGCAGTACAGAATGCCTTGGATATGGGGCAATTTTCAGCTGCTGACCTGGAACGTCTGTTACGTATAAATTCCAAGATTGCCGCTGAGAATTATCTGCGCTATCAGGATTTCTTTTCGGAGGCAAATTCTGCAATGCCCGCTATCTGTGCCTATACCGGTGCGGTGTTCAAACGTATAGTACCGAAAGATTTTTCCGAAGATGATTTTCGTTACGCTCAAGAACACATGCGCATCACTTCCTTTCTGTACGGACTGCTTCGTCCGTTGGACGGGATAAAGCCTTATCGTATGGAAGGAGATATACGCCTGCCCGAAAGGGGAGGGATGACTATGTTTGATTACTGGAAACCTTTGCTGACGGATTATTTTATAGCGGATATCAAACGTCAGGGTGGCATACTCGTTAATCTTGCCAGTGGTGAGATGAGAGATCTGTTCGACTGGAAGCGAGTAGAAGAAGAAGTCCGTGTCATTACTCCCGAATTCCAGGTATGGAAAGGCGGGCAGCTAAAGACAATTGTGATATATGCCAAGATGTGCCGCGGAGAAATGCTACGCTATATTATTAAAAATCGCATTGAAAATCCCGAAGACTTGAAAGCATTTACGTGGGAGGGCTTCGCATACGATGAAGGACGCAGTACGGATGAACATTTGCAATTTACGCTGGTGTGACCAGCGAAGGTAGTTATGATTGCAGAAACTCCATATATTCTTCGTAGCTGATATATCTTCCTCCCATCGATTTCAGATGGGGAGTTTCGAACTGGCAGTCTATCAGTACTCCGCCATGCTCTCCGAAGAATTGTGCCAAGTGGATGAGGGCTAACTTGGATGCACTGGGAACCAGTGAAAACATACTTTCACCGAAAAAGCAGCGCCCCAAGGTGACTCCATAGAGTCCGCCTACTAACTGTTCCCCTTCCCATATTTCCACGCTGGCGGCAAAGCCCTGTTCATGCAGAAGTGTGTAAGCCTCTATCATCTCCGGACCGAGCCAGGCGCCTTCCATATCCATCCTCAGTTCTCCGCACTTACGGATGACTTCATCGAAAGCCTGATTGATAGTGACATCGTACTTCCCTTTGTTTATGAGCGTTCGCATGGAGTGGGAGATATGGATTTCGTCGGGGAAAATGACGAAGCGTTCCAGCGGGCACCACCATTGTATCATTCCCTCCTGAAAAGTGTACCAGGGGAATATCCCGTTGGAGTAAGCCAGGATGAGGCGGTCGGTCGACAGGTCACCGCCTACTGCCAGCAATCCGTCCGGATCGCCGTAGTGCGGATCGGGAAATGTAATTTCGTCAGTTAGTGCAAAGACCATAGTATCACTTTGTTGAAAGTTGTAAGACTAATTGATCTTTGTCTGCCTGTATGCAAGTTTTACCACCGGATTTTAAGGAACCGAATAAGATTTCACGCATCAGGAGTGGTTTCAGATGCGAAGCTATCACACGGTCCATTTCGCGGGCGCCATATTCGGGCAGGAATCCACGTTGCAATAACCAGTTGCGGGCTTCCGGGCTCAGTTCCATCTCTATCTGGCGTGCGGCAAGCTTGCTGCTCAGTTCCCCAAGCTTCTTGTCGAGGATCAGTGAGGCCATTTCCCGACTCATATCGTGGAAAACGACAGTAGCGGACAGACGGTTGATAAACTCCGGCTTGAAGGTCTTCTTGACCTGTTTCAACATGGCTTCCCCGGCTGTAATCTGACTGCTGAATCCGATAGATGCCTGACGGGCAAATTGTGCACCGGCATTTGAAGTCATGATAAGTACAACGTGGCGGCAGTCGGCTTTTCGTCCTTTATTATCCGTAAGAACAGCATAGTCCATTACTTGTAGCAGAATATTGAATACATCGGGATGGGCTTTCTCAATTTCATCAAGCAGCAGTACGCAGTTGGGAGTTTTGCGAATGGCATCGGTTAATAAACCACCGTCTTCATAGCCTACATATCCGGCGGGTGAACCGATTAATTTGGCTACGGTATGCTTTTCGGTATATTCGCTCATATCGAAACGTTGCAGGGAAATACCCAGTTCGGAGGCCAGCACTTTGGCTACTTCGGTTTTACCTACTCCGGTAGGACCGACGAAGAGCAGGCTTGCCAGCGGTTTGTTTTCATCCAGCAGTCCGGCTTTGGACATTTGTACGGCTTCCACCACTTGGCGCACTGCCTCTTCCTGGCCGTAAATTTTGGCACTGATACGTGCATGCAAAGTTTCCAGTGAGGTGGTATCTTCTTCTTTCATGGCGAGTGCATCTACTTTGCAGATACGGGCGAGTACATCGGTTATCAATGTCTTGTCTACAATTTGCTCTCCGGAAGGTATAGGGTGAATTTCGCGGTAAGCTCCTGCTTCATCCACCAGGTCGATAGCCTTGTCGGGCAGAAAGCGGTCGCTGATGTAGCGGACACTCGCTTTGACGGCGTAAGGGATTACATCAGGATGATAGGTTACTCCATGAAATTTTTCATATTTTTCTTTTAGTCCTTCTACAATATGGATGGTTTCCTCAATGCTTGGTTCAAGTATATCTATTTGTTGGAAGCGACGCACCAATCCCTTGCTGCGGGCAAAGTAACGGTTGTATTCCTCGTAAGTGGTAGAGCCGATGAAACGGATGTCTCCGCTTTCCAGATAAGGTTTCAGCATGTTGGATGCATCCATGGAACCGTCTCCTGTACGTCCGGCACCTATCAGATTGTGTATCTCGTCGATATAGATGATGGCACGTCCTTCATTACGGACACCTTCCATAATGGTTTTCAGGCGTTTTTCAAAGTCACCCCGGTATTGCGTACCTGCCAGTAGAGTACCTAAATCCAGTTCGTAGATACGGCAGTCGAGGAGTCGTTCGGGGACCTCACGTGCTTCGATGCGGGCAGCGAGTCCGTAAGCGAGGGAGGTTTTGCCAACGCCCGGTTCGCCTACATGCAACGGATTGTTTTTCTCTTTGCGACAGAGTACCTGGATGGTTCGTTCCAGTTCAGCTTCCCGTCCGATGAGTGGATTGTGGTCTTGCAGACAGTCATTCAGACAAGTTACAAAGTTTCGCCAGGGTTCGCTTTTTTCCTGTGGAGAGGTTTGCAGATCGTCTTCTTCCTCCACTTCTTCATATCGGGAGATGAGTTGGCTGATAAATTCGGGTAGTTCTTCTTCAAGAGCTTCTTTCAGAATATGGCATGCCCAGGAGTCTTTGAGCTGAAGCATGCTTTGCACTAAATGGGGGACGTTCAATGCTTCAGCACTTGAATAGTCTATCATCAGATAGGCATGTTGTATCAACTCGTTGAGCTGGGTTGAAACTTCCAGTTCATAATCCATGTCTGCGGGAACGCTTTCCAGTTCTTCCGTGAAATAATTCTCTAAAGAGAAAGCAAGTTCCTGGGCATCACAGAAACACATATTTAAAGCATTGGCAAAGGGACTCTGTTCCAGAAATGCACTCAGCAAATGCTCAGGTGTGATAAATTCATGGCGATAAGATATTGCCTTTTTTTGTGCATAGGTGAATGCGCTGTTCACATGCACTGTATTTTGTATATCCATAATCTTCTCCTAATTCTTATTCTTCTTCCGGCACAACGGTGAGCCGGAGTGGAAAATTCTCTTCGCGTGCCATACGGGTGGCTTTCTGTACTTTCGATTGTGCAATGTCGTATGTATAGATGCCTACCACTGCTGATTGACTCTTGTGTACCTGTAGCATCAGCGTTTCTGCTTCTGCTGCCGATTTAAAGAATATGGTAGTAAGTATCTTGACGACAAACTCCATCGTGGTGAAGTCATCGTTATAGATGATCACCTTGAAGTGCTGCGGTTCGCGTAGATCTGTACGTTCCTTTTCTTTGAAAGATGATTGTTGCTGTTCCATAATGGGGGCAAATTTATAAAAAAAGAGGCAGATTAAGGCTGTAACGAGTATTAAACTTACTGTAGCAATATGTCGATTATTGCCTGTGTATTCATATCTGTATAGAACTAAATTAAATATTACTGATGAGATTTTATAGTTTGTTGATAATCAATTGATAACATTTACCTGTTGTTTGCTTCAAGATGTAAAAGCATTTACTGCCGCATGTAACGGTCTTTACCCCTTATTGTAACGCCATTTACCTCGGTATGTAACGACCTTTACCTCGGTGTGTAAATGGAGTTACCGTGTGGGGTTAACTCTATGGTTATACAAAGTGAATGATTTAATGACTCTTTAATCAAAAGTGTCTCACTTGATGATTTTTTTGTTTTGATATTTGATTTACGATTTTTGCATATATTAAAAATGGTATTTGCATGATTCCTATTGCCCAGATAATGAAGCAAACGGTAGTAAATGCGAATACTATTTGCTGGATTATATGAATATCGAAAGTCTGAATTCTAAGAAAACCGGAAAGGGGAATTAGAATGATTGGAAGCACGAAGCATAGCATACTCCATTTCCAACAGAAACTGAACAATTTTCTATGGATTTCATAATTTCTTCCAAGATCCGTCCATGCGGCTGCAATGGCAATTGTACCAAAAATGTTAGTCAGATAAAGGCCGATTCCTGCACATTCAAGATAATTTCCACAGTCTGCTACTCTTGCCCAAAAGAGATAGCTGAAACATGTTGGAAGCAGACATGAGTAACATGTAAAAAGGGGAATCTTTTTTATGAGTTGAATAAATATGTTGATGAAGATAAAGAAGAGAATAACATAGAGCACTATTCGGTAATAGTCGAAAATTGAACCTGCCGGTGGGAATGTGTTAGTCATTATTCCTGTATCACTCACTGTTTGTACAGGCATATTGATAAGACTGAATTCTCCTCTTAAAGACTCTTGTGGTGATGTGATGTTTAGCCAAGGCAGTAGGCAACTGATAAATAAAATGGCAGAACAACCGGCTTGCAGCAGTGTGGAAAAGGAAAGTTTTTGTTTTTTCATAATATTAGTCGCTTTTATGTCATATGCAGTATGCGTACAACAAAACTATACAATATATTTGTGTTATCCAAATTAATGATTTGTATGGGATTGACTAATAGTGTTTTATTAGAAAACAGGAGTTTGTCGCTATGTATAAGAAATCCCCTTCACATGCAGTCCTTATGTATAAAGGAATGGTGCAGTAGAAGGGGACTTCTTGTATTCTATTTTTTTTATTTTTTCTTTCTTAAATCCCTTCCTTCGTATTTACAGATTGCCCGAATCCATTCTTCCTCCAGAGGTTTAGATTCATGCTTCTCAAGATTGAAAGCTACCATAATGGAGGTGCATATGCACTTGACCTCCTGTGTTTCCGTATCAATCACCCGCTGTGCGAGATGAAAACTTTTGGTGCCGATTTCAGTAACGGCTGTTTGTACAGCGATATGATCCGAGCCATAAATCTGTGCAAGAAAGTTCGCTTCTATATGTACGACGACAATGCCGTCTTTCTCCCAATCGACGTCCGGGCATACGGAAGCAAAGTACTCGGTTTTTCCCAAATCATAGAAAGAGAAATAAACCGTATTATTCACGTGGCCGAACTTATCGACATCATTAAATCGTAGTTGTATGGGCAGGGTGTGGTTAAATTGAATTTCTTCCATTGTTTTCTCTTAAACTTTTCTATTAATCCGTGCAAAAATAGTACTTTTGCGTGTTAATCACTGTATTTATACACCAAGAAATGATAGAAGATATTAAAAAAGCCTGTCAAGTGATGAACGAAGGCGGAGTCATTCTGTACCCCACCGACACCATTTGGGGCATAGGTTGTGACGCTACCAACGAAGAAGCTGTGCGGCGAGTGTATCAGATAAAGCAGCGTTCGGACAGTAAAGCGATGCTTGTGTTGGTCGATTCTCCTGTAAAGGTGGACTTCTATGTGCAGGATGTGCCGGAAGTAGCCTGGGATTTGATTGAGGTGGCAGACAAACCGCTGACAATCATTTATTCCGGTGCACGAAACCTGGCATCCAACCTGATTGCCGAAGATGGCAGTGTAGGTATCCGGGTGACGAATGAAGAATTCTCAAAACGTCTCTGTCAACAGTTTCGTAAGGCGATTGTTTCTACGTCAGCTAATATCAGCGGGCAACCTTCACCGGCAAATTATAGTGAGATCACAGAAGAACTTAAGTCCATGGTCGACTACGTGGTAGGCTATCGACAAGAAGAAATAGGACATCCGAAACCATCCAGCATTATAAAACTGGATAAAGGTGGAGTTATAAAAATTATTCGGGAATAAGATAACGGGCTATAAGCTATTGTTGGTCTTATCTCTATAAGTTCACTTATGCTCTGAGCTTGTCGAAGAATTTTCTCTCTTATTAAATAGATATGAGAGTAAATTCTTTATTTCGTTTAGAATGGTAAATATAGGTATATGGAAAAAGAGAAGAGAAGTTTGTTTCAGCGTTTCCTTTTATGGCGTGAAAAGAATATAAAGGAAAAACAGTTTATCCTGATACTCAGTTTTCTGGTAGGTATTTTTACGGCTGTTACAGCTTTGATACTGAAGATGTTGATACACTGGATACAAAATTTCCTGACGAATAATTTCAATACAACGGAGGCCAACTACCTTTATTTGGTTTATCCGGTAGTGGGAATTTTTCTGGCAGGCTTGTTTGTACGTTATGTCGTGAAGGATGACATCAGTCATGGAGTTACAAAAATCCTTTATGCCATTTCCCGTCGGCAAGGGCGGATTAAGCGACACAATACATGGTCGTCTGTGATTGCCAGTTCCATAACCATTGGTTTTGGTGGTTCGGTAGGAGCGGAGGCACCTATTGTACTGACAGGTTCTGCTATTGGTTCCAATCTGGGAAGTGTCTTCAAAATGGAGCACCGTACTTTGATGCTTTTGGTGGGTTGTGGTGCTGCCGGTGCCATTGCAGGTATTTTCAAGGCGCCTATTGCAGGATTAGTGTTTACGCTGGAAGTGCTTATGATAGACCTGACTATGACCTCTCTGCTTCCGTTGCTGATTTCTGCGGTGACAGCTGCAACGGTTTCTTATATCACTACCGGAACGGAAGCAATGTTTAAGTTCCATCTAGATCAGGCATTCGAGATGGAGCGCATTCCTTACGTTATTATGCTGGGTATTTTCTGCGGACTGGTTTCACTCTACTTTACCCGTGCCATGAATTCTGTAGAAGGTGTTTTCGGCAAACTGAAAGGCCCTTACCAGAAACTGGCTTTAGGTGGTATTATGCTGAGTATCCTGATATTTCTTTTTCCGCCGCTCTATGGTGAAGGTTACGACACCATTGAATTATTGCTGAACGGTACTTCCAATGCGGATTGGGACACAGTCATGAACAACTCATTCTTTTATGGACACGGTAATTTGCTACTGCTTTATCTGATGCTGATTATCTTGTTTAAGGTGTTTGCGTCTAGTGCCACAAACGGTGGTGGAGGTTGCGGTGGTATTTTTGCACCTTCTTTGTATCTGGGTTGTATTGCAGGCTTCGTCTTCGCCTTTTTCAGCAATAAGTTTGATTTCTCGTACTATTTACCCGAAAAGAATTTTGCCTTGATGGGTATGGCAGGGGTGATGAGTGGTGTCATGCATGCCCCGCTGACCGGAGTCTTCCTGATAGCCGAGCTGACGGGAGGATATGATCTTTTCCTGCCGCTGATGATTGTAGCTGCCAGTTCATATCTGACGATTATAGTTTTCGAACCTCATAGTATTTATTCCATGCGTTTGGCCAAAAAGGGAGAATTGCTAACCCATCATAAGGATAAAGCGGTACTTACCCTGATGAAAGTAGAGAATGTCGTGGAGAAAGATTTTGTTGTGGTTCATCCTGAAATGGATTTGGGTGAGTTGGTGAAGGCTATTTCGGCTTCACGGCGTAATATATTCCCTGTAACGGATAAGAGTGGGATACTAATTGGAATTGTCACCTTAGACGATATCCGGAATATCATGTTCAGACAGGAACTATATCATCGTTTCACAGTAGGGAAACTGATGACGGCTATCCCCGCACGTCTGTATGATACGGATAGCATGGAGCAGGTGATGCGTACGTTTGATGATACGAAAGCATGGAACCTTCCTGTAGTAGATGAAGAAGGACATTATTTGGGATTTGTCTCCAAGTCTAAGATATTCAACTCATACCGTCAGGTATTGGTACATTTCTCTGAAGATTAAAAAGTTTTTATATGATGAAGAAAGAAGATTTACGGATTGTTTACATGGGTACTCCGGATTTTGCAGTGGAGTCCTTGCGTTGTTTGGTAGAAGGTGGATATAATGTAGTAGGAGTCATCACCATGCCTGATAAACCGGCGGGTAGGGGACATAAACTTCAGTTCTCTCCTGTGAAGCAATATGCACTGGAACAGAATCTTCCTTTATTGCAGCCGGAAAAACTGAAAGATGAGGCTTTTGTCGAAGCTCTGCGTGAGTGGAAAGCCGATTTGCAGATAGTGGTTGCTTTCCGTATGTTGCCCGAGGTGGTATGGAATATGCCACGTTTGGGAACTTTCAATCTTCATGCTTCTCTTTTGCCCCAATATCGGGGAGCCGCTCCCATTAATTGGGCAGTTATCAATGGTGATACAGAAACGGGGATCACGACTTTTTTCCTGCGTCATGAGATTGATACAGGCGAAGTGATTCAGCAAGTGCGTATTCCTATCGCAGATACAGATGATGTAGGCATTGTGCACGATAAACTGATGATGCTTGGTGGAAAACTGGTAACTGAAACGGTAGATGCAATCCTGAATGATGCAGTGAAACCTATTCCACAGGAAGAAATGGCGGTTGTAGGTGAGTTGCGTCCGGCACCGAAGATATTTAAAGATACATGTCGCATCGATTGGAATCAACCTATCAAACGTATTTATGATTTTATCCGTGGTTTGTCTCCTTATCCGGCAGCCTGGTCAGAATTGGTTCAACCCGATGGAGAAGCGGTAGTTATGAAGATATTTGAGACGAAAAAGATATTTAAGTCCCATGAGTTAGTTCCCGGTACTTTGCTGACAGATGGCAAAACTTATATCCATGTGGCTGCGACAGATGGTTTTATCGATATACATGCCTTGCAGCTTCCAGGCAAGAAACGCCTGAAGACAGATGAACTTCTGCGTGGCTTCCGGTTGACCGAAGAATTCAGAATGAAATAGTTACGGGCTACAAGCTACAGGCTACAAGTAACAAGCTACGAGCTACAAGTGTTATGCAGAGTGATAGCGCAACAACTTGTAGCTCGTAGCTTGTAGCTTGTCACTTAATAATTGCTTATATTTTTGTTCCTTTCCCAAAAATTTCCTTTCTTTGCGTATTATTAACTACTAAACATTGAATGCCTATCGGAATACATTACGCTGAAATCTAAAAACACACGTAATGAAAAAGCAAACAAATGCTGCTGACGAAACGTTGGTAGCCCTTTATGCACAAGGTAATAACGAGGCATTCGATATCCTGTTGAACCGTTATAAGGACCGTCTTTATGCGTATATCTATTACACGGTACGTAATGAAGAACTGGCGGAAGATATATTCCAGGAAACTTTCACAAAAGCTATTGTCACTATTCAGCAAGGGCGTTACAATGAAAATGGCAAATTTCCTGCTTGGTTGACCCGTATTGCCCATAATCTTATTATCGACTGTTTTCGTCAGGAAAAACAGGAGAATCTGGTATCCTGTGATGAGGAAGAACGGAATTTACTAAATAATATCCGTTTATCCGAAGGGACGGTTGAATCTGAAATCGTAAACCATCAGATCCTCTCAGATGTGCGTCGTCTGATAAAACACTTGCCGGACGAACAACGTGAAGTTGTACATATGCGTTTTTATCAAGACCTCAGTTTCAAGGAGATAGCCGAGATGACTGGAGTCAGTATCAATACTTCTTTGGGGCGGATGCGTTATGCTATTTTAAACCTGAGACGGATGGCGGAGAAGCATGGAATCGTGTTGACGATAGACTAAAATATACATACTTTAATGAATTTTTCTTTTTTCCGGGTGCAGTATTTATGACATGTGCCCGTTTAACCTAATGTACGTACAACCTTAATTATGTGAATTATTAATTTTATTATTTACTAGACTAAACTTATTAAAGTAATGAAAAAAGTACATTGTTTAAAGCGTTTCGTGTTTCTTGTAATGACCCTTGGTTTGATAACTACTTTCACATCTTGCGATGATGACAATGAACCTAAACCTAACGATCCCGTATTGACAGATGTAGTAGGTGATTATACCGGTAAACTGCAAGTAGTGGCTCCGGTACCGACTGCAGAAGAAGGTGAAGAAGCTCCCGAAGGTACGGATGTAACCGCAGAAGTAACCAATGAGAATGTATCATTCGAAAAGTTCCCGGTAGAAGATTTGATTAAGGCCATTGTGCCTGAAGAAGCTGCTCCCGGAATCATCGAGGCTGTGGGTGACGTGAATTATAAAGTAAAGTACACCCCTGCTTTCAATGATGACAAGACAGCTATTAGCATGACATTTGCTCCCGAACCGTTGATTATCGAATTCAACCTTCCGACTGTAGAACCTACTAAAGGTGAGGGCGAAGGTGAAGGAGAAACTCCGGACATGAAAGTAGAAGTGACAATTGCAGCACCCGAAGCAGGTAGCTTTATTTATGCCGGCAGCAAATTGGCTTTCAAACTTCAGGTAACTGGTGTGAAAGTGAATGGTGAACCTATTGAACTTCCTGCAGCAACTTTCTCATTCGGCTTAGCCAAAGCAAAATAAATCTCCTCATTACAATCAAGCTTATAGCCCAAGCGCAGTGCTTTAGTATTGCCTTGGGCTAAATTATATATTTTCTTTACGTTTTTTACAGCTTATTGTATACTATTTCTCTCTTTCTCCCGTTCTATAACATACAGAGTTACTCCTGCATTTTTTATAGCAGTTTGTAATTTTGATTATAACTAATTCAATAAGCCTATGGATAAAAAAACTACTCCTTCTTTTTCTTCTTCATCCGTAAAACCGCGTACATCCGATGATACAATATCCGGTGAACGTCCGCAACCTTCCGAGAAAACTTTAGATTTTCTTCGTAGCCTGGCCCGTAATTACCGGGCTGTATCTCAGCTTCCGCAAGGCTTGCAGGGGATAATATTAGGATGAATGAAATCTTTTGTCTACATTTGTACGTTATATCTATATATAATCTGTAAAATGTAGTGTATTATGAAACCAATCATAGCTCCTTCAATCCTGTCCGCAGATTTCGCTTATCTGGCAAAGGACCTGGAAATGCTGAACCGCAGTGAAGCCGACTGGGTACATATTGATGTTATGGACGGTGTGTTCGTTCCCAATATATCTTTCGGCTTTCCCGTATTGAAGTACGTGGCAAAGATTTCAAAGAAGCCTTTGGATGTACATCTGATGATAGTACAACCCGAGAAATTCATTCATGAAGTGAAAGCGTTGGGGGCACACACCATGAACGTGCATTTCGAAGCATGTCCGCACCTGCACCGGGTAGTGCAACAAATACGTGAAGCTGGTATGCAACCAGCTGTCACGCTGAATCCTGCTACTCCTGTAGCTATGCTGAAAGATATTATCCAGGATGTATATATGGTGCTGCTGATGAGTGTAAATCCCGGCTTTGGCGGACAGCAATTCATAGAACATACCATTGAGAAAGTACGTGAATTGCGTGCTCTGATAGATAGTACCGGTTCAAAAGCGCTGATCGAGGTGGATGGCGGTGTGAACCTGGAAACAGGTGCCCGTCTGGTGGCTGCCGGTGCTGATGCACTGGTTGCAGGAAATGCGGTCTTTGCCGCTCCTGATCCCGAAGGGATGATACATTCGTTAAAAGAACTCTAACTTTACATTCAGTTGATAAACAACACCCTGCAGCGGCATCCTTTCTTACGACTTTTGATGCCGTTGACAGGTGGTATTATATGCGGAGATGCATACTTCTTCCATCAGCGTGCAGAGCTTTCCTTAAATATTCCCGAAGAGACATCTTATTTGTTTTCCACGTTTTCTCCTGTATGGATTTGTTTGACAGGTTTCCTTTTACTCCTTCTCGCTTATTTTCTTTCCGGTAAATATCGAATTCATTGGTTGTATGGTCTTTCTGTATTTCTTTGTTGCTTTGGTTTGGGTGCCGGCATATCAGGGGAACATTTACATCGTATGGATTTTCCTTTTTCAGGTGATGCAGCA
This sequence comes from Bacteroides intestinalis, assembly GCF_003464595.1. GTDB lineage: Bacteria > Bacteroidota > Bacteroidia > Bacteroidales > Bacteroidaceae > Bacteroides > Bacteroides intestinalis_A. The sequence continues at coordinate 475,830 of NZ_QRZF01000004.1, read as the reverse complement.
GTCTACCAGGCAGTTATCAGTGAACAGCCGGAAGTGAAGGAAAAAAGTCTTTTATGTCGGGTTCAGTTAGAAGGGAGAGTGGAAAAAGGAGCTGTGCAGAGAAGTGATCATGAGCATACTTTCTTGTTCTATTTCCCGAAGGATTCTACTACTGCTTCATTGAGCCGGGGAGATAGATTGTGGGTGCACACCCGACTTACTCCCCCGGTTAATAATGGCAATCCTGATGAATTCGATTATATACGTTATCTTGTCCGTAAAGATGGTACTGGTACGGCTTATATCCCTGCCGGACATTGGCGGATAGTGGGACATGATGCTTCTCGTACTCTCCGTCAGATAGCTTCGGATTATCAGAAAAAAGTGGTGGGACTCTATCATCATTTAGGTTTTCAGGGAGATAATCTGGCTGTACTTTCCGCCCTCACTGTTGGAGACAAAGAAAACCTGAGTGAAGACATCCGGGAGACTTATTCAATAACAGGTGCCAGTCATGTGCTGGCTCTTTCGGGGCTCCATATCGGTTTTTTGTATGCTTTACTCTTTTTTCTTTTGTCTCTTATATGGAAGCGTTGGAGTTACTTTAAGTCTTTCGGCCTTTTTCTGATTATTCTTTTTTTATGGGGATTTGCCTTCCTAACGGGACTGTCTTCTTCTGTGGTACGTTCTGTTATCATGTTTTCTTTGTTAGCGATATCCAGTCTGCAGCCGGAGAAACCGTTAACACTGAATACTCTGGCTGCTACTGCTTTTCTGATGCTGCTTTATAATCCGCTTTGGTTGTTTGATGTCGGTTTTCAATTATCTTTTGTTGCAGTAGCTTCTATCTTACTCATTCAACCCAAACTTTATAATTTACTTTCCGTACGACATCGTATTCCTCGTTACATTTGGGGCCTGCTGACAGTTTCTATTGCTGCGCAAATTGGTACGGCTCCTTTGGTTATTCTTTATTTCTCCCGTTTCTCAACTCATTTTCTGCTAACGAACTTGTGGGTAATTCCTATGGTAACGTTGATTTTATATTCTGCTGTTTTTATGCTTATTCTTACTCCTTTCCCTTTTCTACAGCAAGGATTTGCATCTGTTGTCAATATATTACTAAGTAGCCAGAATAATGTTCTACGCCGTATAGAACAATTTCCCGTGTCTTCCATTGATGGACTCTGGACGGAATGTTGGGAAATAATGCTGTTTTATATTTTTCTTTTGTCTCTGTTCAGGAGTTTTTCTGTTCGTACCTCCCGTAGTATCTATTTTTCTTTGTGTTGTTTGCTTCTTCTTACTACTTATCATGCAATTTTGGTTAGTTTGTCTGTACCTCAGTGCAGTATTGCCTTTTATAATGTGCGTAACTGTCCTGCTGTTCATTGCCTTGCCGCTAACGGGAAGTCCTGGTTGGCCTGTGCCGATAGCTTACCGGATGTGTCCCGTTTGTATCGTGCGCTTTCTCCGAATTGGAATCATCAGCGTCTTTCCGCTCCCGAAGTATTAACCGGTGATTACGCTACCTCCGGTTTTGCTTTCCATAACCATATTGTTTCTTATGGCGGCAAGCGGATTTGCTTGCTTCACGATGCCCGCTGGCGGAATAAAATTTCGAGCCATCCTTTATCTATTGATTATCTATATATTTCTAAAGGCTATAAAGGGCGCATCAAGGAATTAACTACCTTGTTTCGTATCAGGGCTGTTATTCTGGATACTTCCCTTTCTGATTATCGTGGTGACATCCTCAAAGAGGATTGCTTCCGTTTGGCTATTCCTTGTGTCTCTTTGAAAGAGAGGGGAGCACTTTGTATTCGTTTGTAGAGAGTCTGAGTCATTTTTTCGTATTCCAATAGAATAAAGACGACTGAGCGATGAATAATCTCTTTCTGATACCTCAACTATTGAGATTGATACGCGTACACTATTAGCCACACTATAACCGTCGGCACTACGAAAACTGAGATATGCTACCAGTTCATCGTCCTGCCAATTGGTCGGAAGTGCCAGTTGGGTACTTTGGTCTTGGCGAAGACCGGCTTCAGTGTCATATACAGCCTCTTCTTTATCTTTGTTGTACACCAGTACCATGGCTATGTCTGTGCCCTCTGCATTCCCCATGCCACTGTTATCTTTCCAATTGAAAATCATTTTATTGTCAGATACAGTAGCTTTACTCTCAAATACAGGCATCAGGCTTCCCGTGGATATCAGTACCCGGTTAAAGTCAATAATGATTTCATTCCCATCGCCTACTACTGCTCTCTTCAGCATATAAGACATGGCAGCATTAAATGCTGATTTCTTTTCCGCAAACTCTTTGAAACCGATACGTATAAATGGTTTGATTAGTTTTAGAAAGCTGAATGCTGTTGCAAATTTACCCCGCTGTTCCTGTTGTTTCTTTGTACGTGGATTGCTGACTTTGGCAGCATGTGCACGTATATAATATTTTGACTTCCAGTGGCATCCTACTATTGGCCCCACTTTGCCGGAAAAGCCTCCCAAAATGCCTTGATTGATGATTCCCATGCTATCGTGTTTTTTAATTCTTTATTTTCATAATGTCGTAAAGGTATAGAAAAACTTTCTCTTTCACCTAACGATTTTAGCGTTTATCTTCATATTTGTGATTTTTGCGTCCGTTTGCAGTCATTTGCTTAGATGTGCTGAATTTGTCGGAAAGATTATTCTTCCGATAGGTTGCATAGCCCTCTTCTTATCTGAAATACACTTGCTCCGTATCAACTCCGTGTTTTCTCCGTGTAGAGGTACCTCTGAGTGGAGTTGGTACGGAGCAAGTATGTCCCGGGTATTGTTCAAGTGGGGAGCAGACTTCCTTTTAGGAATCGATGAATCATTAACTTGCTACAAAATTTCATTCACATTTCTCATCCGAAAGTAGAAGTTGTAAGAAAATAAATGATATTTTTACAGGCATTATTACGACAAAAGAATTTATGAATACTGAGAATACTACATTTATTGGCAGCCGTTGGTTTTATGCCATCTGTTTTATCGGACTGTTTATTGTTGAAACGCTAATAGCTCTTTTTGTTCGCGATGCATTTATACGTCCCTATATGGGTGACGTGTTGGTAGTGATACTGATATACTGCTTTGTGCGTATATTTATCACTGAACCTTTGCGCGGACTACCATTGTGGATATTCCTGTTTGCTTGTTGCATTGAAGTGTTGCAGTACCTTCAACTTATTACTGTACTGGGATTACAAGATTGTACATTGGCAAAAGTAGTATTGGGTACGTCATTCTCATGGTGGGACATTGTTTGTTATGCAGTGGGGTGTGTGCCTCTATTCTTTATAAAGAAGTAGTGGCCATTCCTTTTGAATCCCTCTTTTAATTGGACTTTTTAGTTCTTTAACGATAAAATTTAGTTTTGAAACTAAAAATATTAGTTTATTTGCGGAGATGTTATAAATGTTGAATTTGAAAACACACTAAGAATTATGAAAAAAGGATGGTTATACGCCGCAGGTCTGGTTTGCCTGATGGCTGCTTGTACCGGTACTCCGCAATCCTCTGCAGATGGATTATACTCGATTGATGTGGCAGGTGCTATGGAGAAGCCTGCTGAGTTGAAACTTTCGGAATTGGGAAGTGATGTGCGTTATGTTTTGTTGGAAACTACTGATTCATGCTTGATAGGTGGAAGTCCTAATATTCTATTGCTGGATAAGCAAATTGCAGTTGTTTCAGGAAAAAACTGTTTTTTGTTTGATAAGGAAACAGGCAAGTTCTTAACTAAGGTTGGTCATGTGGGAGAAGATCCGGAGGCATATTCAGGACCGGCACCTACGTATAATGATGTGGACGGACTGCTTTACTTTATGCGTCGCCCTGCTACTTTGCAAAAGTATGATATGCAGGGAAAGTATCGCGGTAAACTGACTATTCCTACCCCTCCGGCCTCACCGGGAGATTTCTGTTTTACAGATTCATTGGTGATCGGACATTATAATAATCTGGCTATGGGATACAATGCCCGTTCGCTGCTATTTTTCAACGAGGCGGGCGAACAGGTGGATACGGTTCCCAGTCTATTTCCGATATTGCCGGAAAAGGGCGTGCAGGATATTGCCAGCATCAGTGTGATCAAGCAAGGCAATGCGGCTATTGTTTTGAGTAACTTTAAAGGTGGGGAGAATTCGGCAAGTATTACAGGTATTCCCTTCTTATGGAAGAGTGATGGAAAAGTACGGTTTAAAGAGAGTTTTAATGATACGATCTATACCGTAGAAAGGAATGGTCTGGTTCCTTATATTGCATTCGCTACCGGTAAATGGCATTGGGGAGCAGAGGCGCGTACCGATTCTAAAGACAATGAAAATCGCTTGTTGGTAGGTTGTATTTTTGAAACAAAAGATAATGTCTTCTTCCAGTGTATCCAGGGATTGTATTCAGATCCCAAGACATTCAATGGTATTTATGACCGGAAAGCAAAGACTACCCGTATGTATGCCGAAGCAGATGGTATAACGGATGACCTGAACGGATTTATGACTTTTCGTCCTAAAGCATGTAGCATGAAGGGAGAATATGGAATGATTATAGACTCCGGCACTGTATTGGAATGGCTGGAAGAAAATCCCGAAGCAGCGGAAAATGACAAGCTCTCAGTACTGAAAGAATTGACGGATGATTCCAATCCGATAGTCGCTATTACAGTACCCAAATAAAAAATGGCATGTATTCTTGTCCACCCCTTTTGGGGTGGGCAAAAATGTATTTCTTTGATAATTAGAAAAATAATAGTTTAAGAGCTATCTGTTTTTGTCCATATACCTATAATGGTTCGTAACAGGAAAACGACTAATTTTGCATACATTAAGTGTAAACGGAAAAACTAATATCGAATGATAAAGACACAGAACTATCGGCTTTTGCTCTGCCTGGCACTATTTGTACTGGCAGCATGCTCCGGTGCGAAAAAAGAAGAAGCTGCCGACGAAGGAGTGGCAACCGTATTGCCGGATGAGAAAAATGAAGTGACAGTGACGACCTTAAAACGGCAAACGTTCAACCATGAACTGGTAAGTAACGGTAAGGTTGTGGCCGGAGGAATGGCAGATTTGCGTTTTGAAAGTTCGGGGATCGTGGCACAGATTTATGTGAAAAACGGTGACCGGGTGCATAAAGGACAAAAACTGGCAGAACTGGATAAATTCCGTTTAAAGAATAAGACCGCTCAAACCAAGGATGCTTTGGAGAAAGCGAAATTGGAATTGCAGGATGTATTGATTGGTCAGGGATATGCGGCAGATGCTACAGCCAAAGTGCCCGATGATATTATGCAATTAGCACGAGTAAAGAGCGGTTATGATCAAACCCTTTCCCAATATGAACTGGCTAAATATGAAGAAGAGCATGCCACGTTGGTTGCTCCTTTCGATGGAGTGGTAGCTAATCTTTTTTCTAAACCATACAATGCTGCTAATACTTCCGATACCTTCTGTTCCATTATCGGTACACAGGGCATGGAAGCAGATTTTACTGTATTGGAGAGTGAACTTCCCCTTATTAAGAGTGGAGATAAAGTCGTTGTGACTCCTTATGCCGATCCTTCCGCGAAATATGAGGGCCGTATTTCGGAAATAAATCCCCTGGTGGATGACAAAGGTATGGTAAAGGTGAAAGCCATTGTCAGCGGACAGGGCAAACTGTTTAATGGCATGAATATTCGGGTGAATGTGCACCGCTCGCTTGGCGAACAGTTGGTAATTCCTAAGAGTTCCGTGGTGCTGCGTTCCGGTAAGCAAGTGGTCTTCACGTTGAAAGATAATAAAGCCAAATGGAATTACGTGCAGACAGTATTGGAGAATTCAGAGAATTATACCATTGTGGAGGATGAGGTGCATGAAGGAGACGTGGTGATTGTGACGGGTAATGTAAACCTGGCTCATGAGGCACCGGTGATAATTAAAAATTAATAATTAAAGGGGGATGGTTAAGTTTCTGGTACATCGGCCCATTGCCGTATTAATGGCGTTTACCGCATGTTTTATTGTCGGTCTGGTGACGTATTTCACGTTGCCGGTATCTTTGTTGCCGGACATTGCCATTCCGGAGATTACAGTACAAATCTCGGCGCAGAATACTTCAGCCCGTGAGTTGGAGAATACTGTAGTAAAACCGTTGCGGCAACAGCTGATTCAGGTGGCACGCCTGAAAGACATGGACAGTGAAGCGCGGGATGGGGCAGGACTTATCCGCCTGAGTTTTGATTTTGGCACGAATACCGACCTGGCTTTTATAGAGGTGAACGAGAAGATCGATGCTGCCATGAACTACCTGCCTAAGGATACTGAACGCCCTAAAGTAGTGAAGGCAAGTGCTACTGATATTCCGGTATTTTACCTTAACCTCACTTTAAAGAATGACAGTGCTTACGGACAAACCGACGAAAGGGCATTTCTTGACTTGTGTGAGTTTGCTGAAAATGTTATTAAGCGTCGCATCGAGCAACTGACAGAAGTAGCAATGGTGGATGTCACCGGCTTGGTGGAACGGCAATTACAGATTGTACCGGATAAAAATAAACTTGCAGTTCTGGGACTTTCCATTCAGGATGTAGAAACAGCACTTGCGCAGAATAATGTGGAACCGGGTAGTATGACCGTACGTGACGGATATTATGAATACAATATCAAATTCTCTACTTTGCTGCGCACGGAAGATGATGTGAAAAATATCCTTATTAATAAAGAAGGCCGTATTATCCGCCTGGAGGAATTTTGTGAGATCGGCGTTGTTTCCGTTAAGGAAAAAGGAATCTCTATGAGCAATGGTAAACGGGCAGTGACACTGGCCATTATCAAGCAGGCAGACGAGAATATGGATGACATGAAGGAGGCTATCGGCGGCACTATGGATTATTTTCAAAATGTATATCCGGATATCGAGTTCAGTGTCAGCCGCAACCAGACGGAATTGCTGGATTATACCATCTCCAATTTACAACAGAACCTTTCGTTGGGTTTCCTCTTTATCTGTATTGTAGCTGTCCTCTTTCTGGGGGATGTCAAATCACCGTTCATCATCGGGTTGAGTATGGTGGTTTCCATTGTAATCTGTTTCCTCTTCTTTTATCTGTTCAAGATGTCTTTGAATATCATATCCCTTTCCGGACTGATTCTGGCGTTGGGTATGATGATTGACAGTTCCATTATTGTAACTGAGAATATTTCGCAATACCGGGAGCGGGGGTATTCGTTGAGGCGTGCATGTATTGCAGGTACCAGTGAGGTGGTTACGCCTATGCTCAGTTCCTCATTGACTACGATAGCGGTATTCGTGCCGTTGATTTTCATGAGTGGTATTGCCGGAGCTATCTTCTATGACCAGGCTTTTTCTGTAACGGTCGGATTGATGGTATCTTATTTTACAGGTATCATGCTGTTGCCGGTGCTCTATATGTTGGTATACCGCACGGGTTTGCGTAAGTCATGGTTCTCGCGCATCCACATTAATAATCCTATTAAGGAGCATACGCTCGACCGTTTCTACGATGCAGGAGTCGATTTTATATTTGCTCATAAGACAGCCAGTGTAATATTCTGCATTATCTCCGTTCCTTTGTGCGTATTTATGTTCTATTTCATTGGCAAGGAGCGTATGCCTGAGATAGATCAGAACGAATTGATAGCCCGTGTGGAATGGAATGAGAATATCCATGTGGACGAGAACCGCCACAGAGTAGACGCTCTGTTTGGTACATTGAGAGAAGAGACAGTAGAACAAACTGCTGCTATCGGACAACAAGACTATCTCCTGAACCGGGAACAAGCACTATCCTCTTCGGAAGCTGAATTCTATTTCAAAACAAAGAATTCATCGGAGATACCTCCTTTACAGGAAAAGGTCTATCGCTTGCTCAAGTCAGAGTATCCATTGGCTGTTGTCTCTTTCTCGCCTCCTGAAACGGTATTTGAGAAACTGTTTGTGACGGGAGAAGCTGATATTGTGGCTGAACTCTATTCCCGCAATAAGGAAAAAGTGCCGACTGCTGATGAATTGCGTGGTCTGGAGAATGAATTTATAGCTCGCACGGGATATGCACCTACAGGTATTGCTTTTGAAAATCAGTTGAATATCCGCATTAATAAGGAAAGACTATTACTGTATAATGTTTCGTATGATGAGCTGTATCGCGTACTGAAGACTGCTTTCAAAGAGAACAGTGTGGCGACTCTTCACTCTTATCAGCAATATCTTCCGATCAGTATTGTAGGAGAGGAGCAGACCGTGAATACTATTTTGCAGGAGACACTGGTGCAGACACGGGCGGACAAGGACGGTGTTGAATATCTGCCTTTGCGTGAACTGGTATCGGTGGTGACGGCGGAAGACTTGAAGGCCATAACTGCAGGACGCAACGGAGAGTACGTTCCTTTCCGCTTCTACGAGGTGCAAAAAGCAGAACCACTGATGCAGCAAGTGAAAGAAGTTGCGGATGTTACCGGAGATTGGGATACAGCTTTCTCAGGGAGTTTCTTCTCCAATCGCAAGATGTTGGATGAGCTGGTAGTCATTCTGTTTATTTCCATTCTGTTGATGTATTTTATTCTGGCGGCACAGTTCGAGAGTTTTGTGCAACCGCTTGTCGTACTGCTTGAAATACCAATAGACGTAGCATTTGCCTTGGTACTGTTGTGGATATGTGGACATACGCTGAATCTGATGTCTGCTATCGGCTTAATCGTAACGTGCGGTATCATTATCAATGACTCTATCTTGAAACTTGATGCGATCAATGAATTGCGTAAGACGGGGATGCCGCTTCTGGAAGCCATCCATGAGGCGGGAAGGCGCAGGTTGCGTCCCATCATTATGACCTCACTGACCACTATCTTTGCCATGGTGCCGTTGCTGTTCTCTTTCGATATGGGATCGGAATTGCAGAAACCGCTTTCCATTGCTATGATTGGGGCGATGTTTATCGGTACGCTGGTCAGCCTGTTCATTATTCCTTTGATATATTGGTTTATTTACCGGAACAAAAAAGCTTGATACAATGAAGAAACTTAGTTTGATAATTCTATTCGGACTTTCTCTGACGCTTCCTGCCATTGCGCAGCAGCAGATAACGCTGGATTTGCAGCGAACCATCACCATGGCAAACGACAGTTCGCTGGAAGCTTTCCGTACCAAAAATATGTACCTGTCCGGTTATTGGGCGTACCGCACTTATAAGGCAAACCGTTTGCCGAGCTTGACTCTGAATATGACCCCTGCACAATACAACCGTGACATCACAAAACGTTATGACTCTGAACAGGACTTGGATATTTACCGTAGTCAACAATCTTTCTATGCTTATGGTAATCTGGCCATTAAGCAGAATTTTGACTTGACGGGTGGTACGTTCTATCTGGATACAGAGTTGGGGTATATGCGTAGCTTTGGTTCTAATAGTTATACCCAGTATACCAGTGTTCCTATACGTGTAGGTTATTCACAAAGTCTGGTAGGCTATAATCCTTTCCGTTGGGAACGGAAAATAGAACCGTTGAAATATGAAAAGATAAAGAAAGAGTATATTTATAATGCCGAACAGGTTTCCGAACAGGCCACTACCTACTTCTTTGAACTAGCTATGGCGCAGGCCGAATATGATCTGGCAAAAGAAAATGTTGCTTCTTCCGATACGCTTTATCGCATCGGCATGCAACGCCTGAAGATTGCCTCTATCAGTCGTGCAGACCTACTGACACTGAAACTGGACGTTGTGAATGCCCGTAATACTTTGCAAAATGCAGAAAGTTCATTGAAGCGTGCTATGTTCTCATTGGCCTCTTTCCTTAATTTGGAAAAGAATACAGAGATACGGCTTGTTCTTCCCAGTCGTCCCGGAGAACTGACTATTCCGGTAGATGCGGCTTTGGATGCTGCGCGTACAAACAACCCTAATTTTCTGGGTTTGCGTCAGGATGTATTGGAGGCTGAACAGAGTGTAGACAAAACCAGAAAAGAATCCCGCTTCAATGCCAGTATCAATGCCAGTGTTGGTTTCAATCAGGTGGCAGAGAAGTTTGGTGAAGCCTACAACCGCCCTATGCAACAGGAAATGGTTTCTGTCAGTGTTTCTATTCCTTTAGTAGACTGGGGGGTGCGCAAGGGTAAATACAATATGGCTCGTAATAACCTGAATGTGATAAAGACTTCTTCCCGCCAGAGCGAAATCAGTATTGAAGAAGAAGTCATTATGACTGTAAGCGATTTCAATGTCCAGCAAGATTTGGTGACGAGTGCCGAGGAAGCTCTTGACCTTTCTATCCTGGCATATAATGAAACCCGCCAGCGTTTCATCATCGGGAAAGCTGACATCAGCAGCCTCACCCTGTCATTGAACCGCCAGCAAGAGGCTCAGCGCAATTATATATCGGCCCTGAAGAACTACTGGCTGAACTACTACAAGATCCGTAAACTGACCTTGCATGATTTTGCCAGCGGCTTCTCCCTCTCCGATAAGTTCGACTACAGCCATTAATCCTGCGTTGATCGTGTTTTTTAATTTTTAATTATTAATTTTTAATTATGCAACGCCTCTCCCCTTTCACCCTCATCGTCACCTTTGTCTATCTGGCACTGGTGGGTTTGGCTCTGGTTCCGATGCTTCCGGTCAAGCTGAATCCATCGCGCACATTGCCGGGCTTCACGGTGCGCTTCAGCATGCCGGGCACTTCGTCGCGGGTGGTGGAGATGGAGGCGACGAGCAAGCTGGAATCCATGTTGGCCCGTATCAAAGGGGTAAAGGCCATGTATTCTACTTCCGGCAACGGTTATGGTTATATAACAGTGGATCTGGATAAACACGCTGATGTAGATGCAGTACGTTTTGAAGCTTCCACAATCATTCGACAGACGTGGTCGCAATTACCTTCCGGAGTGAGCTATCCGTACATCGATATGAAAGTACCCGATGAGAATGCATCACGCCCGTTTCTTTCGTTTACACTGAATGCGCCATCCACGCCTATACTGATACAGCAATATGCGGAAGAGCATATCAAACCCCGGTTGGCTCAACTACGAGGTATATATAAAATTGATTTAAGCGGTGCTACTCCGATGGAATGGCGGTTGGAGTATGACAGTGAACAATTACGGATATTGGGTGTCAGTATCTCGGATATCCGGCAGGCCATCCAGTTACACTATAACAAGGAATTTCTGGGTACACACAACATGGATACACCCGAAGGCAAACAATGGATACGTCTGGTATTGGTGCCCGATGGAGTCAGTGGGCAGTTCGACCCTTCGGATATCACTGTGACGGCTTCTGACGGAAAAATCATCCACTTAGATGAACTCGTAAAGGTAGCTCACGTGGAAGAAGAACCTCAAAGTTATTATCGGATCAATGGTCTGAATTCCATTTATATGTCGATTACAGCGGTGGAAACTGCCAATCAGTTGCAACTGAGCAATGAAGTAATGGCAGAAATGGAAGACATACGTCTGACATTGCCTCCCGGCTATGAGGTGCATACCAGTTATGATGCTACGGAATATATTCGTGAGGAACTTAATAAAATTTATTTCCGTACCGGATTGACGGTGCTTATTTTGCTGGTGTTTGTCTGGATTATCACATTGAATCTGAAATATCTGCTTCTCATAGTCACCAGTTTGGCAATAAACATTGCCGTTGCAGTTATTTTCTACTATATGTTCGGTCTGGAGATGCAATTGTATTCATTGGCAGGGATTACTGTGTCCTTAAATCTCGTGATAGACAGCACTATCGTTATGACTGACCATATCTTGCACCGACGGAATCTGAAAGCTTTTATGTCCGTGCTTGCAGCTACTTTGACCACGATGGGAGCTTTGGTCATTATCTTCTTCCTGGACGAGAAGATCCGGTTGAATTTGCAGGATTTTGCTGCTGTAGTGATTATTAACCTGGCAGTTTCTCTTTTTGTTGCTCTTTTCTTTGTACCGGCTATGATTGAAAAAATTGGCCTGGTGAAGAAATCTTCAAATAAGACCTCGCGGCACAAAAACAGGCGAATGTTATTTCGTCCTTATCAGTGGTTGCAGAATGCGAAGCAATGGATGCGCCGACATATACGTATTCGCAGGTTGACTGTTTATTTTACCCATTTCTATCAGGTGCTTATTCGTTTTCTTCTCCGTTGGCGGGTGGCGGTGTGCATTGTGCTGCTGCTGGGGTTCGGATTGCCGGTCTTCCTTCTTCCTGAGAAGTTGGAAGGAGAAGGTAAATGGGAGGAAAGGTATAATAAGACATTGGGCTCTTCTACCTATAAGGAAAAAGTGAAACCTATAGTGGATAAGGCTTTAGGCGGAAGCTTACGGCTGTTCGTTCAGAAAGTGTACGAAGGTAGTTATTTTAGTCGTAATGAGGAAGTTGTGCTTTATGCCAATGCCAACTTGCCAAATGGAAGTACGCTGGAGCAAATGAATACATTGGTGAAGCGTGTAGAGACTTATCTTAGTGGTTTTAAGGAGATCAAGCAGTTTCATACTTCTGTGTATAATGCACGTAGAGGGAATATTCAGATTTATTTTAAGAAAGAATATCAGCATAGCGGTTTTCCGTATACACTGAAAGCAAATCTGATAGGTAAAGTTTCTGAACTGGGTGGCGGTAGCTGGGATGTATATGGCTTGCAAGATCAGGGATTCAGTAATGACGTTCGTGAAAGCGCAGGTTCTTATCGTATCAAGATGTACGGGTACAATTATGATGAACTCTACGCATGGGCCGATAAGTTGAAAGAAGTATTGCTTTCGCACCGGCGCATTAAAGAGGTATTTATCAAATCGGAATTCTCTTGGTGGAAGGATGATTACCAGGAATTCTATTTCAACCTGAATAAGGAGCGCATGGCGCAGGAAGAAATTGATGCACAACACCTGTTTGCAGCTATTCAGCCGATATTCGGTAAGAACATGCAGGTGGGTTCGGTTATGACGGAAAGTGGCACGGAAAGTGTGAAACTTTCTTCACGTCAATCACGTGATTATGATGTGTGGGCTATGCAGTTCTTCCCGTATGGTGCGGATGATGGAAAGCACTATAAGCTTTCCGAATTGGCTACGGTGGAAAAGGGGCAGATGCCGCAGCAGATAGCTAAAGAAAACCAACAATATCGCCTTTGTCTGCAATATGAATATATCGGTTCGTACGAACAAGGTAATAAGATACAGAAGCGGGACTTGGAAGAGTTTAATAAGCTGCTTCCAATGGGATATACAGCCGAGTCGGATAGCCAATCGTGGGCATGGAACAAGAAAGATAATAAGCAATACTTGTTGCTGTTGGTTGTGATTGCTATTATTTTCTTTACGACGAGTGTGCTGTTCAATTCGTTAAAACAACCTTTAGCTATCATTTTCGTCATTCCGGTATCTTATATCGGTGTATTCCTCACATTCTACTGGTTCCGCCTGAATTTCGACCAGGGAGGTTTTGCATCCTTTGTATTGCTTTGTGGTATTACCGTGAATGCCAGTATTTATATTTTGAATGAGTATAACAGTATTCGCCGCCGCTTTCCGCGTCTTTCCATGCTTCGTGCTTATACCAAGGCATGGAATGCCAAAATATTACCTATTTTCCTTACTGTAGTTTCCACGATTTTGGGCTTCATACCTTTTATGGTCGGGACGGACAAAGAGGCTTTCTGGTTTCCATTGGCGTCGGGTACTATCGGTGGGTTAATCATGTCTATTATCGGTATTTTCTTCTTTTTACCGGTATTTTGTCTACCGAGAAAGAAGATACTCAAATCAAAACTGCATAAGGTTTAAAGGGAATTCATCTACAGAAATACTAAAACATACTGGCAGAAATGTAAGTTTGAAATGGATGATGTTTATGAAAATCAGTATATTTGTAGCATCATACATGAATAATAACCTATGCATATTATATTGAAACTGCTATTGCTACGGGAACGGCTGTTTTGCTTGTTATTTCTTTTCGGGATGACTGTACTTGCAGCATCTTGTCAGTACCCTGAAAGGGAAGTTTCTGTTCGTCGCACTACGACTTTAAGAGCTGCCGACACAGTACAAAGCCCGTCGTTGAAGGCTTTCATTTATTGCTATTATGGTCGTCGAGGCTTAAATGGGGGACACTCTGAGGATGCGTTGCACTACTTTTCGCAAGCAGCCGGGTTATTCAAACAGAAGTCTTTGACAGGGTCTTATGCCAATGCTTTACGAAATATGGGGCGTGCCCATCTTTTGTCTTCCCGTCCGGATAGTGCTTTATATTGTTACTTGCAGGCGCAAGAGGTTGTAGCTGACTTCGATCCCATCTTATTTATGGATATTTCTACCGAATTATCTGTTATATGTCAAAATGTGGAAGATTGGGAAGAGGCTAAACGGCAAATGCTTCAATATCGTAGAAGATCGGCAACGGACGAACTTCCGATGCGACGCTCTTCTATAATAGGGATGTTCCTGATAAAGGAGGATTTTATGAATGGAAGGAAGCGGAGTCTGAGTGCATTACAAAGTGAAGAGTTTGAGATAAAAGATTATCGCCGGTTCGCTTCAGAATATCAGGAACTTTATATGGCTTGGTGTCAGATGAATGAAGATCAGCAGGAATTGGATCGTGATATAAAGGAGAAATACAATAATGAAGTTCTGAAGAATGAAAACCAGAGGATTAGAAACGAGTTGCTGAGCCGTAAGGTATGGTTGTTGTCTATCGGCTTTGGAGCAATGTTTTTGGTTGTAATTGGTTTTGTGTCTTTCCATTTATATAAACGGAATGTTCAGAGGCGTATCGAAAGTTTGCTTGCCCGCCTGAAAGAGAATGAGAAACAATTGGATGAAGGAAGGGTGGAATCGGAAGAAGAACGGGAGCAATTATTGCAAGAGAATAAAGAGTTGTCCCAACAGATAGAAAGATTGTCAGTCCGGCAAAAGGATAAGGATGAACTGAACTCTTGTTTGCAGAAACTGAATATATCCTATACAAAACAACTGAAAGAATATCAGGAAATTCATTCGTTATTGCCTGTTGAACGTACACTTGCATTGAGCCAGTTATGTCAGTTGCGTTGCCAGCCGCTATATGGATTGGTGAAATCGGATGAGGAGTGGATGGAGATATTTGCTATAATCGATACCCTTTATGGTGATATATCGGCAAAACTGGATGATTATAAACTTGGCATGCAGGAACGGAGGATCTGTTATCTTATCCGTGCCGGGTTCACTAATGCCATGATTGCTACTGTTACTAATGTGACCGCAGATGCTATTGCGAAGTCAAAGCAACGTATGAAGGGTAAGTTTTTGTTGTCCGGCGGTGATGCTTTTGATGACTTTATACGGAAATTGTAGAGAATAAGGGGAATGTTTTGTCCGGTTGAGGCTCTTCTTTTTGCTTTAGTTTTGGGGTTAATATATTGATTTTTAATATTATAATCTATTTGTTTTTTGTCCGGTATCTTTTCTTGTTTAAGTGTAGCATCCTGCCTACCTTTGTTATATTCCAAGTGGAGATGTTAGCTGCATTTCAACTTTGATGCTGATACCGTAAGGCTTTGATCATAATGGAGTAGCTGGCTGTTATGATGGATAGGGCGGAGTCTTTTCTCTATTGTTTTACTTAAAATTGAATGCTTATGAAAAAGATTTTAAATGTCTCGGAAATGAAGCAGGTGCGCGGAGGGGCACAACCTTCCAGCATGTGCGGTGAAGGTGAACAACTGTATTTTTGTAGAACCTCTTTTGAAGGAGGGGCTATTAGTACAGGTTCAGTTTGTGCTAAAAGTGCTGCGGCTGCTAATGTTGCAATAATAAAGAAATATATGGATGAAGCGCAAATTGCTGCTACTCCTCAATGTTTTTGATACTTTAAATTAGTACTGATGCAATAAATTGAACTATCATTCTACTGTATTTTGAGAGACTTTTGTTTTTCTTATTTTAATTTGAAAAACGACGTTTTACTATAAAAATATTTATATCATGTGGTACAATGATAATAATAAAATTTATTGTATCAATAGTATTTTTTAATAATGAATATGGGTTCTATGCTTTAAGGAAAAGTGGAAATGGAACCCATATTTTTAATATGATATACAATGAAACAACTTTTCTTGTTAATAGTAACTCTTTTGTTTCTTGGTTGCAATCATCAGCAAAGTACGGAACTTCTGGAAATAAAGCCGATTGATGAATTGCTAACTGAGATACCTGTATCAGAGTTTGCAGATAGTGTTTTTTTGATACAACTTGATAATAGGTTTCTATTGTCAAGCTATGGGAATCCCTGTTTTACTGATAGTTTTTTTTTGTTAGCGTAACAGAAGGTGTTTTGAAGTATTCATATACCGGAGAGTTTCTTATGAAAATAGGAGGAATAGGACAGGCCCCAATGGAGTATAATAGAAATAAATTAATGGCAGTTGATACTTGTAATAAGCGGATTCGTGTTTATAGTATACCGGAAAAAGTGATGATTAATTATTCTTATGATGGGGTGTTTCAGAATCGTGTTTATTATGATTTACCAGATGATACTTATGGCTATCCAATGATGATGCGCATTCTTGGTAACAAGTGCTATTTCTTTTATCCATCAATGTCAGGTTTGTCTGATCCCTATTATTGGGTGATAACAGATACTTGTGGGCAAAGTTTAGAAATTAAACAAAAGCATGGGGAGCCTGTGTTAAAGAATGGGTATGCATGTGGAACTTATTGTGGTTCTTCTTCTAATAATTCTTTGTTATATTATAATCTGTTTAATGATACTATTTTTCGATTTACGGAACAGAGTGTTACACTTGCTTTTTTGTGGGAACGGGGGAAACATCGTGTGTCTGCATTGAATGAAGACATAAGTGAAGATATGATGGTTTTTACGATGTTTGCTGAGACAAAAAGATTCTTGTTTTTTAAGTGGATTGATGCTGGCTTTAAAACTTTCTCTTCTTTTGGTTTCTACGATAAAAAAATGCAAATATTTATGGGGACAAAGAAACTTCTGGATGATTTAAATACTCAAATAAATATTCCTTTAAAATGGGTATTTTCATACTCTCAAAGAGCTAATAGAGATTATATGATAGGAAAGATTGAACCATATGAATTACCGGAAGAAATATTGCAAAGAGAGAATATCGATTCTGAGGGTAATTTAGTCATGATAATGATTCGATTGAAAGATGAATAAAAATCTATAAATCATTGAATGTATGAAAACACTTTTATCAACCTACTTGCGTGAGTTACATATTCCTTTTACCAGAAGCTATGCCGATAAACTGTTTGCAGAACATTCACGTCGTTATAACTTATATGGTTTGTCAGATATGCTATCTGTGTATAAGATAGAAAATGCCGGAATACAGGTGGAGGAAAAAGACTTAAAAGAATTAGCTTCTCTTTTTGTGGCGCATGTCAGTAATGATTTTGTAGTAGTAAGGCAAATGTCTGGTCGGGGAGTCGATTATGTTTAGTGTGAGAAAGAAATATCTATCATATGATGTTGTGTTGTAGTGTTTTAACACGATATCATGTTGTTTACATCCGATAAGGTATGATAAAGATTATTTGTATTATATGCCTCTTTTTGTGTTCATGCCACAGCTATTCAGATACCGGTCTGGTTGTTTGGAATTATGATGATTTCATAAAGAGAGAGATGAAAATGTCTGATATAGCCGATGAGATGACAATCATTCAGCCCGGCTCTATCGATTATAAGGGAGCCCGAATTGTACATGCTTCATCTTTTTTCTTGGCTGGAACGGAGCAAGGAGTATTGAGGTATGATAAAGAAGGGCATTTTATGAACAGGATAGGGGCTATAGGGCAAGGGCCGGGTGAATACAGAAGATTTTATAATATGGCGATAAATGAAACAGACAGGATTATTTATGTTTACTGTATGGACACCTCTACGCTATTATCTTTTTCTTATGAAGGTAATTTCCTTAATAAACATTCTCTTCAGCTTCCTAAAAAAATGGCATGGAAATTCTATTGTTTGAAGGATAAGCTCTATTTCTATTATAGTATAGATGTCGACGATGAATCACTACCCTATATGTATGCAATAACAGATACAATAGGGAATTTATTATATTCTAAATTGGATGAAAGTTTACATTTTGCTTCGGGTAATTATCTTAGTTTTCCATCTGATCATATAGGACTGTTTGGTGACACCATGCTAGTCTGGAATCAATATAGCGATACTATCTATCGAGTTTCAGAAAAGGGAGAAGAAGCTTTTGCAGTATGGGGTGAGTGGGATAAACGATTGACTCCTGCCAAAGTAGAAAAGGAAGAATGTAATCAATCTATGATAATATCTACCATTTTTGAAACAGTTAATTATTATTTATGTATATGGCGTCCCTATGATATAAGGAAGAATAAATGGAATTATTGTTTTTATGATAAAGCATCCGGGAAGTTGTTTAACTCGGAAGGAATCACCGATGACTTATGGGGGCTTCCTTCTGTTTTTCCTTATAATTATTATGTGATGGATGGTCGTGAATATTTGGAATGTGGCTATCCTACTTATAAATTGTTGGATGCTTGGCTAACTTCTGATGATCCTAAGATACGAAAGCAAGCTGAGAGTATAGATGAAGAAGGTAATAACGTATTGATAAGGATTCGGCTGAAGAAAAAATAATATTGGTTTCTAATGTGGCTGCCGATGCTGTTGAGACGTTGAAGTAACGTATGAAGAGTAAATTTTGTTGGCTAACAGTGATGCTTTTGATGATTTTATATGGAAATTGTGGAGAATAAGGAGAATGTCTTGTCCGGTTGATGCTCTTCTTTTTGCTTTAATTCTTGGGATAATATATTGATTCTTAGTGTTATAATCTATTTATTTTTTGTCCTGTATCTTTTCTTGTTTAAGTGTAGTATCCTGTCTAACTTTGCTACATTTCAAGTCGGGATGTTAGCTACATTTCAACTTTGATGCTGATACCGTATAGCATTAATTGTAACGGAGTAGCTGGCTGTTATGATGGATAGGGCGGAGACTTTTCTTTATTGTTTTACTTAAAATTGAATGCTTATGAAAAAGATTTTGAATGTCTCGGAAATGAAGCAGGTGCGTGGCGGAGGCGTAGTTTCTAGTTTATGTGCTCCAGATGAATATTTGTATTCATGTACGACCTCTTTTGGAAATGGTGCTTCTTCAAATGGTAAAGTTTGTGCAAAAAATAATTTTGTTGCTTCGGAGAAGATATTGAATAACTATAGAAGAATGGCACCTGAAATGGTGGAATTAGGAATACTTGCAGATTGCCGGTAATTTCAAGGATGTGGTAAAAGTAAATATTTTCTTTTGCCACATTTTCTATATTATATTTTGATTTGAAATGCGCTATCCTATACTGATAATATTATTTCTATTATATGCTTGTTCAGAACGACATTCTGAATCATGGATTTATGCGATAGAACCTACTGGTACAGTAATTTCTTCAGAAGAGGCTTATAGGCACATTGTGGATACGATATTTTATGTTCAGATAGATGATTCTGTTTTGATTCCTTCTCTTGGAGGTGACTATCACTGCATTACAGATAATTATTTATTCTTTAATACTAAACAGGGATTGTTGAAATATGACTGGAATGGAAAATTTCTGCAAAAGATAGGGGAAATAGGAGAAGGCCCTAAAGAATATTGTCAATATCCGAATATCGCTGTTGATAATGATAACTGTTGCCTTTTTGTATATAGTCGTCCCAAAACTATCCTTGTTTATTCTTTTGATGGAATCTTATTGAATCGTTATCATATTGATATGCCGGAGGATGGGAATTATCCTAAACACCTATATTATTATGATGGATGTTTGTATTTCTTTTATACGAATGGGTTGGGTGGAGATAGAGATAATTATAAACCTTTATTTTGGGTGATTGCTACAACTAATGGGACGATTCTTTCTATTCGTCGGGCTTCACAAGAAAAAGTGAGACAGACATCTTATAAGCTTTACAATAATTTGTCTGCTAATCAAACGTATAGTGATTCATTTATATTTTGGGATTTATTTAATGATACTATATTTTATGTGAATTCAGAGAAAGTGAATACGGCCTATCTGTGGAAAAAAGATAATTATCGTGTTCGAGAGTCAGACTATGATTCTTTGGGCAATAAGAGGTTGTTTTCTCTCAACCTGTTTGATACAAAGAGGTTCTTGTGGATTTTTTGGACAAGTATGGATGTTTCTGATTTATCTAAAAAAAGTATGACTTTATATGATAGAAAGACAAAACAAATCTATCGTTTTGATAATTTATATATTTCAGAGAAAAATTCTAATGTTAGATTGCCCATTAATTTGTCGACTTATATGCAATATAAGGGCCGTGAATATATACTATTTGAAATGAAGTCTAAAGATTTATATAATATTCCGGGTGCATTACGTTGGGGGATAGATGAAAATGACGAGGAAGGTAATCCGGTATTAGTCTTGATTCGATTGAAAGATGAATGAAAATCTATAAATCATTGAATACATGAAAACACTATTATCAACCTATTTGCATGAGTTACATATTCCTTTTACCAGAAGCTATGCCGATAAACTTTTTGCAGAACATCCGCATCGTTATAACTTATATGGTTTGTCAGATATGCTATCTGTATATAAGATAGAAAATGCAGGAATACAGGTGGAGGATAAAGACTTAAGAGAATTAGCTTCTCCTTTTGTGGCGCATGTCAGTAATGATTTTGTGGTAGTAAAGCAAATGTCTGATCAGGGAGTCGATTATGTTTGGCGCGAGAAAGAAATATCTGTATCCGTAGATGAATTTAAAAAGCTATGGTCAGGTATCGCACTTGTTGCTGAACCGGGAGAATCTTCAAGAGAACCAGAATATGAGAAGCACCGGAAAACTGCATTTTTTAATTCTGTTCAGAAAATAGGCGTAATTATGATTTTAGTTATTTTATTGGGCTTGGGGAGTTGGGAGCATCATTTACTCTCTTCTATAACAGGTGGCTTCTTATTGTTTATTAATCTGGCAGGTGTTGGTGTAAGCTTTCTGTTGTTATTGAAACAAGGCAAAATACAGAGTGAGTATACAGATAAAATTTGTTCACTGTTTAAACAAGGTGACTGTAACAGTGTGTTAGAATCTGATGCTGCAAAATTATGGGGGATGTTTAGTTGGAGTGAAATAGGGCTCGGCTATTTTATTTCGAGTCTTACTTTGGTGGTATTTTACCCTCAATGGATGCCCTATTTAATGCTTGTCAACTTATTAGCTTTGCCTTATACAGGTTGGAGTGTCTGGTATCAGTATAAAGTTGCTAAACAATGGTGTCCGTTATGCCTGTCTGTGTTATTGCTTTTGTGGATGACGGCTATTGTGAATGTGTTTGGGCAATGGCGACTACCAACTTTTGAGATGCAAGATATGCTATCTGTGGCAATACTTTATTTACTTCCTTTCTTGTCTTTACATCTGTTGTCAGAACGTTGGTTTCGTTCGGAACAGTTGGAGAATGTGAAGTATGAATTGAATAATCTGAAAGCGTCAGATAGTGTTTTTCTTTCTCAATTGGAGTTACAACCTCATTATGACGTAAATCCAGCTATTTCTCAAATAGTCTGGGGATGTCCACAAGCAAAGTTGCGTATTACGCTCTTGACTAATCCTCATTGTAATCCATGTGCGCAGATGCATAAGCGCATTGGTGCGTTGTTGAAGGAAATGGGAGATAAGGTTTGTGTTCAGTATATCTTTTCTTCCTTTAATAAGGAACTTGAAAAGAGTGCCCGATTTCTTCTTGCCGTTTATCAACAAGAGAATCATGAGAGAGCTGAAGCAATTTATAATGATTGGTTCGCTGGAAAGAAATATCTGGGAGAGACTTATATACTAACGTTTGATTATGACTTGGAGTCTGTGGAAGTTAATCGTGAGCTGAGTAAACATAAAGAATGGCAATTTGAAAACAGATTGACAGCAACTCCTACTGTTTTAATAAATGGTTATCAATTGCCGGATAGTTATAAAGTTGAAGATATGAGACATTTTGGAGATTTAAATATCAATTGATATATAAATGTTACTGTGGAATATCGTAGGGCAGTAACAGTAATGGAATAGCTAACCATTATTATAATTCATACGGTAATACTTAAAATTTTATGCTTATGAAACGAGTTTTAGATGTTGCAGAAATGAAGCAGATTCATGGCGGTGCAGCAGTTTCAAATCTTTGTGCTTCAGGTGAAAAACTTTACACTTGCACTACTATCTATGTGGGTAGCGATGTA
The DNA here is from genome assembly GCF_003464595.1 of Bacteroides intestinalis. Classification (GTDB taxonomy): domain Bacteria; phylum Bacteroidota; class Bacteroidia; order Bacteroidales; family Bacteroidaceae; genus Bacteroides; species Bacteroides intestinalis_A. Next base: position 453,529 of record NZ_QRZF01000004.1, on the reverse strand, counting down.
ACAAGTAAAGGTGTGGTATGCGCCTATAGTGCAAGTGGTGCAGAATTGTTAATTACGATTCAAAGAGAATCGGAAGGAACTGAAGCTTTGGCTTCTTGTCACTAATTAATATAATATCAGTGGTAGGATAAATCTTACCACTGATAAATCACTGACATTATGAAAGTATGTATATACAGTTTGTTTTTAAGTCTTCTCCTTTTATCTTGTTTTAAGAGTGAGAAAAGCCCGTATTTGATTCTTGATCCGAAAGAACATATTTCTGAGTTCATCAGTATTTCTGAATTTGTAGATACAGTTATGTATATTCCTTTAGATACGTCCATACTGATTAAGGGAATAGGAAGACATTTTTTGATTGATGATGACTGTATGTTTTTTGATACTAGTGAAGGAATTTTAAAATATAGTAGACAAGGAACTTTTCTACAGAAAATAGGTCGCGTCGGAGGTGCTCCCCAAGAGTATACCAATTATAAAGCTATAGCAATGGATAAAGAGAATGAAAGAATATATGTCTACAGTTTACCAAGGAAGCTTATAGTTTATAATTTTGATGGAGAGTTTCTGAATTCCTTTTCAGTAGAACTTCCCGATGATGGTCTATATCCTATACAAATGTACTATAGAAATGGATTGATATATTTTTTTTATCGAAATTGTTTGGGAGGTGAGACGCGTAAGTCTTTATTTTGGATAATTACGGATACTAAGGGACAGATGAAGACATATCGGCGTAGTAATGAGATTCAACTTGGAGCTGATTATGCAGCTTCGTATGGGTTATTTGGTGTTAATGTAAAAGATAAAGATTCGTTTGTATATTGGGATCTTTTTAATGATACCGTTTTTCATGTTAATGGGATGGAAACAGAGATAGCTTATCTATGGGACAAAGGAAAGTTTCGTTTGTTGGATACTGACAATTTTGAAGTTCCTGATGATGACCGGAGAATATGTACGGCTCTCGTTGATGCTGATCATTTTTTATTACTTCGTTGGAATACAATGAGGCATGTCAGTGCACAAGTCTTTTTATCTTATTATGATAAAAAGGAAAAGAAAACTTATAAATTGGATGATTCACATGTAGTGCCGAAAAGTAAGTTGTCGCTTTTGAATCACTTTTTTGCTTATGAACGAATAGATGGGCGCGAATATCTTTTGATGGGAGCAAAGGTAAATGAGTTACCGGATGATATGAAAGATTCTTTGGGGAATTTATCATATGAGGATGAGGATAATCCTATTTTGGTATTAATAAGGCTGAATAAATGAAACACTCGTTCCCATATTATCATCAGGCGGATGCAATGGATTGTGGTCCTACCTGTTTGCGGATGATTGCTAAATACTATGGTAAAAGCTATTCATTACAGACATTGCGTGCACGCTCATTTATATCCCGTGAAGGAGTATCATTATTGGGGATTAGTGATGCGGGAGAGGCTATTGGTTTTCGGACGTCAGGAGTTTATGTATCATTTGAACAATTTATTACGGATGTACCGTTACCTTGCATCTTACATTGGGATCAAAACCATTTTGTAGTTTGCTATGGCATTAAAAAAAGAAAAGGGGAATATTGGTTTCAGATTGCTGATCCCGGAAAGCAGATGGTGACTTATAATGAACAGGAATTTAAGAAGTGCTGGCTGTCGACAAGGACAGAGGGGGAAGATGTCGGTACTGCATTGATATTGGAACCCGGACCGGACTTTTATCATCGTGAGGATGAACCGGAAATTAGGGAAAGAGGATTGCTTTTCTTTCTGAGATATCTCACCCCTTATAAAAAACAATTGATACAGTTGATATTGGGGATGCTAACAGTCAGCTTGTTGCAATTGATTCTCCCTTTTCTGACGCAATCATTGGTGGACGTAGGTATCCGTGATAGCAATTTGAATTTTATCATTCTGGTACTGATAGCACAAATCATAATTTCTGTTTCGCAACTTTCGGTAGAGTTTATTCGCAGTTGGATACTATTACATGTTAACACACGTATTACTATTTCTTTAATATCTGATTTTCTGGCTAAGCTAATGAAATTGCCATTGCACTTCTTTGACTCAAAAATGGTAGGTGATATTATGCAACGTATCGGTGATCATGAACGTATCAAAACATTCCTGACAGGGTCATCCATTACCACACTCTTTTCCTTTGTTAATTTCTTTATTTTTGGCTTTGTACTTGCTTATTATAATTTGACAGTGTTAGGTATCTTCTTATTGGGCAACACTTTGTATGTGTGTTGGATACTCGTTTTTATGAAGTATCGGCGGGAATTGGATATACGCCGTTTTGCACAAGCGGCAGGCGAACAAAGCAACCTGATACAAATTGTAACTGCTATGCAGGAAATCAAACTAAATAACTGTGAGACTCAGAAACGCTGGCAGTGGGAACGTATACAGGTGAAACTGTTCAAAATTAGCATAAAAGGTTTGGCACTGGGACAAATTCAGCAAGTGGGTTCCATATTCTTTAATCAAACTACCAACATTGTGATTTCCTTTATTGCGGCAAAAGCTGTAATAGATGGACAGATGACGTTGGGTATGATGATGTCTCTGACCTATATTATCGGTCAGTTGAGTTCTCCGGTATCTTCTTTTATTGGTTTTGCACAGCAATTTCAGGATGCCAAAATTAGTTTGGAGCGTCTGAACGAGATACATGGACGGAAAGACGAGGAACAGGATATTTCGTCAAAACTTACAGTGTTACCGGAAAAAGGAGATATACGGCTAGAGAATGTTTCATTCAGTTATGACGGTGCAAACAGAGATTATGTACTGGATGATGTTTCTTTCAATATCCCTCAGCATAAAGTGACGGCGATTGTAGGGGCAAGTGGTAGTGGTAAAACAACTTTGATAAAATTGATGCTTGGCTTTTATACTCCCAATAAAGGAGCGATAAAGATACAGGATACTCCGTTAGAGAACATTAATCCACATTTATGGCGTGCCCGAACCGGGTCTGTGATGCAGGATGGTTTTATATTCTCCGAGACAATTGCACAGAATATTGCGGTAGGTGAGGAGCAGATTGATATTGAACGTTTGAGACATGCGGTGACCATTGCCAATATTCGTGACTTTATAGATTCCTTACCGTTGGGATACAATACTAAAATCGGTATGGAAGGAAATGGCATCAGCCAAGGGCAGAGACAGCGTATTTTGATAGCCCGTGCGGTGTATAAGAATCCGGATTATCTGTTTTTTGATGAAGCTACCAATGCACTGGATGCGAATAATGAGCGCGAGATAATGGAGCATTTGCATGTATTTTATAAAGGGAAAACAGTTGTTGTTGTGGCTCACCGGCTGAGTACGGTGAGAGATGCAGATAATATCATAGTACTGGATAAAGGCAAAATAGCCGAAGAGGGAACCCACAAGGAATTGGCGGAACGGAAGGGTTTATATTACCAGTTGGTAAAGAATCAATTGGAGCTGGGTAATTAGAAATTGGTAATTTAAGATAGTGGAAGAGGAGAAGAAATATAAAGAGATAGAACTGCGCAGCGAGGAAGTGCAGGAAGTGATGAATCACATTTCACCTTGGGTGGTGAGATGGGGGATAACTGTGCTGTTCATTATTCTGTTAGCTTTACTGGCAGGGGGCTGGATTTTTAAATATCCGGATGTTTTGCAGGCGGAAGTGACACTGACCACTGAGGAACCTCCAGCTTTTATATTGGCACGTTCTATGGGTAAAATAGATACTTTATATGTACACAATGGCGATACGGTGAGGGCAGGCGAACATTTGGGAGTCATTCAGAATGCTTCTGTTACGGAAGATGTACTATGGCTGACAGACCGTATGAAAGAGTGGGGAATAGCAGGTTATGAACCGGCGAAAGGGGCTGAATATTTTATAGGTAAGCGTTTGCAGTTGGGAGAATTGCAGTCTGCATATGCTTCATTTATGATTGCTCTTTCAGATTATGTTCGCTTTATCCAGCAAGATTATTATGCAAAGAAGATGGATGCAGGAAAGAAACAACTGGCTGGGCAACGCTCTTATCTTAACTTGGTGGAGCGTGAACATACACTGACCGAAAAAGAAATGGAACTGGCGCAGAGTATGTACGACCGGGATTCCATTTTGTATGCGAGAAATGCAATGATTGTGGCAGAATTTGAAGAGTCGGGCAGCCGTTATTTACAGAGTTTACGTACCAGAGAAACTTCCGGCATGAGTTTGCTGCAGGCTGAAATGCAGTTAAAACAACAGGAGGAAAACTTGCTGGACTTGGGTAAACAGGCTTATGATGAGGAACAGAACCGCAGGCTTGAATTGAAAAATGCAATTGAGCAGCTTCAGGCACAACTGAGTTCGTGGGCACAGAACTATCTGTTTAGTAGTCCTATTTGCGGTAAGATAACTTTTATGACAGTTTGGAGCCGCAATCAGAATGTACAGTCGGGTGAGACTGTTTTTGTGGTTCAGCCTTCCGAAGAGTCGAAAGTGGTTGGTAAAGCCAAACTCCCTTTACAAGGTTCGGGAAAGGTGCAAGTAGGACAGAAAGTGCATATCCGTATGGATAATTACCCCGATCAAGAGTTTGGCTATGTGAGAGGAAAGGTGGAAAGTATCTCTCCGGCTCCGACGGAAGATGGACTTTATGTAGTGGAAATAGTATTGCCGGAAGGTTTGCACACGAATTATGGTAAAACCCTTCCGACTTTACGTGAATTGAAAGGCACGGCAGACATTATATTGGCAGACAGAAATGTATTGGAACGTTTATTAGCCCCGTTAAGGAAGATAGTAGAATACGAAGACTAAATAAAACCTTTGCTACTTTCCGCCAACTCCCGAACTTTTTCGTACTTTTGCCCATTCAATTAGTATGAACGATGGAAGTAACTTTAATCGTTCAATCGTAAATCGTCTAATCGTAAATAATCAAATGTTAACAAAAGTAATAGAACAAGCCAAAATAGATCGTTTTGCCAGATGGATGGGGCATGCGGAGAGAATTGTAATTGTAGCCCATGTAGCGCCGGATGGCGATGCCATAGGCTCTTCATTGGGATTGTGGCACTTCCTGAATTCACAAGATAAAACGGTAAATGTCATTGTGCCGAATGCTTTCCCCGACTTTCTGCGATGGATGCCGGGTAGCAAAGATGTATTACTCTATGACCGCTACAAAGAATTTGCCGATAAGCTGATTGCTGAGGCTGAAATAATCTGTTGTCTGGATTTCAATGCTTTGAGTCGTATTGATGCAATGGCGGATGCAATAAAGGCAGCAAAAGGGAAGAAGATTTTGGTAGACCATCATCTGTATCCCGAAGATTTTTGTGATATCACAATTTCACACCCCAATATTTCTTCTACTTCGGAGCTTGTATTCCGCTTGATATGCCGCATGGGGTATTTCAATGAAATAACCAAAGAAGGAGCAGAGTGCATCTATACCGGTATGATGACCGATACGGGTGGATTTACTTATAACTCCAATAACCGGGAGATTTATTTTATCATCAGTGAATTACTTTCCAAGGGTATCGATAAGGATGACATTTACCGGAAAGTTTATAATACTTACTCTGAAAGTCGCTTGCGACTGATGGGGTATGTGCTTTCAAATATGCAGGTTTATCCCGATTATCATTCTGCCTTGATCTCATTGACAAAAAATGAGCAGGGACGTTTCAATTATATCCGGGGAGACAGCGAGGGATTTGTAAATATTCCTTTGAGTATAAAAGACGTGGTTTTCTCTTGCTTCCTGCGTGAAGACACGGAGAAGCCGATGATTAAGGTTTCATTGCGTTCTGTGGGTACATTTCCTTGCAATCAATTAGCTGCTGAATTCTTCAATGGAGGCGGACATCTGAATGCTTCCGGTGGTGAATTTTATGGTACGCTGGAGGAAGCAAAGAAAGTCCTGGAACGTGCTTTAGAGAAATTCAAGCCTTTATTGAATGCGAAAGGATAAAAAAAGAGGGGCACAAAGGTTAAAAGATACGAACTTTCCTCGTAGAGCTTTCAACTTTCAACGAAATCGAATACTTTTGTACGGAATTACTAAATAACAGATAATGAAGAAACTTACATTATTCTTTTTGTCTTTGCTGGCATGTGGTCTGGCTTTCCAGGCTTGTGATAACACCAAGACTTATGCAGAAATGCTGGAGGAGGAAAAAGATGCCATCAAAGCATTTATAAAGGACAATAATATTAAGGTTATATCCCAAACGGAGTTTTACAGAAACGACTCGACTACGGATACACTAAAGAATGAATATGTGCAACTTGCCAGCGGCGTATATATGCAAATACGGGATAAAGGCTCTAAAAATCCTGCTGATACAGTAAAAGCGAACGACCAAATATTGGTACGTTTCATGGAATACGGCCTCATTCAAGGAGATACGACAATGTCTAACTTAGGATTTGCGGAAGTAGTGGATGAATTTAATTACCGGGTAACGAGTTCTTCCATTGCCGGTCAGTTTACTCAAGGATTGATGTATTCTTATTATGGAACTTCTGTTCCCGCAGGCTGGTTGGTGCCGTTGACCTATGTACGTGACATGGCACACGTCAGACTGATCGTTCCTTCAAAGATGGGACACAGCACAGCTATGCAGTCCGTATACCCTTATTACTATGATATCCGTAAATACCAAATCTATAGGTAATTATAGTATATAACCAACAATCTTTAAATCATTAACCTAATGACTCTAATCAAATCTATCTCTGGAATCCGCGGAACTATTGGCGGAGGAGCCGGTGTGGGCTTGAATCCGCTTGACATTGTGAAATTCACATCAGCGTATGCCACACTTATTCGCAAAACGTGCACGGTAAAAAGCAACAAAATTGTAGTAGGACGCGACGCCCGTATTTCGGGTGAAATGGTAAAGAATGTAGTAGTAGGTACCCTGATGGGTATGGGATGGGATGTAGTGGACATCGATCTGGCTTCTACACCGACCACTGAATTGGCCGTAACTATGGAAGGCGCCAGTGGTGGTATTATCCTGACTGCTTCGCACAATCCGAAACAATGGAATGCCCTGAAATTGTTGAATGAACGCGGCGAATTTCTGAATGCTGCCGAAGGTAACGAAGTACTCCGCATTGCCGAGGCTGAAGAATTTGACTTTGCTGATGTAGATCATCTGGGATCATATCGCAAGGATCTGACTTACAATCAAAAACATATAGACAGTGTGTTGGCGCTTAGTCTGGTAGATGTAGAAGCTATCAGAAAGGCGAACTTCCGCGTGGCTATTGACTGTGTGAACTCTGTGGGTGGTATTATTCTGCCTGAGTTACTGGAACAATTGGGTGTACAGCATGTAGAGAAACTCTATTGCGAACCGACCGGTGATTTCCAACATAATCCCGAACCACTTGAAAAGAATCTGGGTGACATTATGGACCTGATGAAAGGTGGCAAGGCTGATGTGGCTTTCGTAGTTGACCCTGACGTAGACCGCTTGGCAATGATTTGCGAAGATGGAAAAATGTATGGCGAAGAATACACGCTGGTGAGTGTAGCCGATTATGTGTTGAAGCATACTCCGGGTAATACAGTTTCTAACTTGAGTTCTACACGTGCTTTGCGTGATGTAACCCGCAAGTATGGCAAGGAATATTTTGCTTCTGCCGTAGGCGAAGTAAACGTTACCACCAAGATGAAAGAAGTGGGTGCCGTAATTGGTGGCGAAGGTAATGGCGGAGTCATTTATCCGGAAAGTCACTACGGACGTGATGCGCTGGTTGGTATTGCCTTGTTCCTGAGCCATCTGGCACATGAAGGCAAGAAGGTGAGCGAGCTTCGTGCAACTTATCCTGCTTACTTCATGGCAAAGAATCGCGTAGATCTGACTCCAGAAACGGATGTGGATGCTATTCTGGCTAAGGTGAAAGAAATTTATAAGGATGAAGAAATCAATGACATTGATGGTGTGAAAATAGACTTTGCCGATAAGTGGGTACACTTGCGTAAAAGTAACACCGAGCCGATTATCCGCGTGTATAGTGAAGCGTCTACAGCAGAAGCGGCAGAAGAAATCGGTCAGAAGATAATGAAGGTGATTGAAGATTTAGCGAAGTAAGCTGAATTAAACGATAATGACAAGTCCCGCTTTTCCAGAAGAGAAAGGCGGGACTTTTTTCTGATTAACGTAGCCGATGGAATCATAATTTGCGCAAACGGGGGTGAAAATCGGTGTTTGCGCAGATTATAAGTTTATAATTTGCGTAAACGGGTGTTTTTTGTTATGTTTGCGCAAGTTATAAATGGAGGAAAGACCGATGAACGTAAAGTTGATAGGACGTAAAAAGGAATTGGAAGCCTTGAGGGAATACATCAGTTCCAATAAGTCGGAATTTGTAGCGGTCTATGGTCGTCGTCGTGTAGGAAAAACATTTCTTATCCGTCAGATGGCAGCGGACAACTTTGCTTTTTATGTAACAGGGATGGATAATGCAAGTATGAAAGAGCAGTTGACGAACTTCGGCATTGCTCTTCAAAGGCATAAAAGATCGCCTACCTTGTCTGTACCCGAAAGCTGGATCTTGGCTTTTTATGAACTTGCCCGTTATCTGGAGACATTACCCGATGGGCCGAAGGTGATCTTTATAGACGAACTGCCGTGGATGGACACGCCTAAATCGGGGTTTGTCAGTGCACTTGAGAATTTCTGGAATAGCTGGGCAGCCGTTCGCACGGATGTGAAGTTGATTGTTTGCGGTTCTGCCACTTCATGGATGATAAACAAGTTGATAAAGAATCGCGGTGGTTTGCACAACCGCATTACGCACCGGATGATTATTGAACCTTTTGTGCTTAATGAATGTGAGCAGTACTTCATGGCGAATGGTTTCTCTTATTCCCATCGAGACATTGCAGAGTGTTATATGGTGCTGGGCGGCATTCCTTATTATCTTTCTTTTATGCGGAAAGACCGCAGTTTGGCGCAGAATATTGACCGGTTGTTTTTTGAAAGTGGAGCAGAGCTGTCCGATGAATTTGAAAACCTCTATCGTGCCTTGTTCAAGAATGCTGGTTTGCATATACAGATAGTAACTGCACTTGCCACGAAGGCTAAAGGACTGAATCGTAAAGAATTGCTCAGGGTTACAGGACTGACCAATAACGGGGCTTTCAGCATAGCCCTTGAAGAATTGGAGAGTTGTGGTTTTATTCGCCGGTATGAACCTTTCGGAAAGCCGAGGATGAGCCCGACAGGAAGGTTGCAGCGAGATGCTTTGTTTCAATTGGTGGACTTCTATACTTTATTTTACTTTCGCTTCATACGTACCAATCGTTATCGCGATGAACATTTCTGGACTACTTCGCAGAACACTCCACTACATGCCTCTTGGAGCGGTTATGCCTTCGAGATGCTTTGTCTGGACCATGTGCGGCAGATAAAGGCGGCACTCGGAATAGCCGGTGTGCAGACGTTGGTTTGTTCATGGAGTAGTTCTACTGTAGATAAAGGGGCACAGATAGACTTGGTAATTGATCGTAAGGATGAAACTGTAAATCTCTGTGAGATGAAATATTACTCTACGGTGTTTGCGATAGACAAAGGCTATGAAGAAAAGTTAAGAAACAAGATTGCCGCTTTTCGAGAAGAAACAAATACACGAAAGTCGTTGATGCTGACTTTTGTCACCACTTACGGGTTAAAAGAGAATATGTATTCCGGTTGTGTTCAGAGCCAGGTGCTTTTGGACGATTTGTTCAAGGAATGACGGTGTAACTTTGCTTTTTTGTCAAGAGCAGATTTATATAAGATTAACAGACGGGAGGTTTAAACCTCCCGTTTTTGCTTTCGGAACAGACCGTCTGTTTACCTCAAACGCATCATCTGTTTGCCTCAATTGCATTATCCGTTTCGCAGGGCTGAATAACCGAAATGTCGTACCTCAGTAATCCGAATACCACACCTCAACAGGTGAAATGGCTTGCATTTAGATTGTTAAGGTGTGGTATTCGGATTACTGAGGTGCGGCATTCGGGAAACTGACATGTGGCATTTCAAATGGGAGCAGTAGAGATAAAAAAAGAACGGAGAAGCGATGCCTCTCCGTTTATGCTAATTTAAAATTGAATCTTAAATAGATTTACCGATACAAATATACGACATCGAGGAGGCGATGTCAAGTGTTTAGGGGATTTTTTGTATTAGAAGTTGCAGATTAATGGGATTATTTTAAATAGATGCTTTGATAAAGTTCTGCATAATTACAGTTAGTATCAAGGTTAAAGTGGTTCGATTACTTTCTCTATCTCCCCCTCAAAGTTCGGTGTAAACACACCTTTCCCCATATTTTCTTTAATCTCCTCTATGGTCCAGAAACGACCATCGTCCAATTCATCGCTTGGTTGTATCTCGCCGTCGTAAACCGTTTTGTGTACAAAGACAAGCTCTTTTTCGCGTGCAGATTCAAAGACGTAACTCGTAATAGTTTCGGGAGTAAAGTCGGTGATGCCTAACTCTTCGCGTACTTCGCGCTTCAACGCCATTTCTACACTTTCACCCAGGTCTACATGTCCTCCTACCGAAGTATCCCACTTTCCCGGCTGGATATCTTTCCATTCGGGACGTTTCTGCATATACAGTTCGCCTTTGGAATTAAAAACGTGAAGGTGAATGACCGGATGCAAGAGTTTGCTACCACTGTGGCATTCGCCACGTGTAGCGGCACCTGTGATATTTCCCTGTTCGTCGACGATAGGAAACATTTCTTGGCTATTATCGCTGTTCATTGTTGTGAATCATTTTTAAATCCTTTCACGGCAATGCGTCCGGGATTGGATTGGTTAAGTTGTAGTTTGAGAGATATTTCTGCTATGGCGTTGAAGAGACTTTCGTGATCTCGTTCATTACTTTCTAAATCTTCGGCTATTTCGGCAAGTTGTTGTTTTATTTGTTCCAATTCATCTTTTACGGAAAGATTATTTTCTTTGTATGCAAAAATAAGTTGATGCATTCGCGTAAATGCTCGCATTATGTTGATGTTGATTTGAATAGCAAGCGGGCTGCGCAGGACAGATGAAAGCATAGATACACCATTTTCTGTAAAGGCAAATACACTTGTAGCACCAATATTATATTCGGGGGGTATCACATTTTGTGATACCCCTATGTGTATCAGATTATTAGCTTCTTCTTTAGTCAGCGTAAACATAAAGTCTTCAGGAAATCGCTCAATATTTCGTCTTACAGCTTGCTTTAATGTTCTTGTTTCTATTCCATAAAGTTCCGCCAAGTCAAAATCCAGCATGACTTTAGTTCCACGTACTTCGTAAATCTTATTTTCAATTAATGTTAGTTCGTCGTTCATAATAGATATTTTTGGGCCTTATATGTACCAGCTATGATTACGGTATTAATAATGAAGAATCTCCATAACTCAGAAAACGGAAGTCATGACCTAATGCGAAGTCATATATCTTGCGCCAGTTACCTTTTACAAAAGCCGAGACAAGCAATAGCAATGTACTTTGTGGTTGATGGAAATTAGTGACCATGGCACATACAATCTTGTAGTCGTATCCCGGTGCGATAATGATCTGCGTGCTGGTGTGCAAGGCTTCCATATTGTGATGGTTCAGATAGTCGAGTATAGCTTGCAGAGCTTTTACAGATGTAATATTTGCAGTTTCTTCAGCTGTTTCATAAGGTTGCCATTGGCAGACGTGAAGTTCTTCTTCTGTGGCATCCGGATTTTTTAGTAGAGTAACGCCGATATGGTAGAGGCTTTCCAGTGTTCTTACTGAAGTAGTACCTACTGCAATTGCTTTTCCATCGTGTGCTATCAGCTTTTCAATGGTTCCGCGTGACACGGAAATATATTCCGTATGCATTTCGTGCCCTTCAATCTCTTCACTTTTAACGGGTTTGAAAGTACCTGCACCTACGTGCAATGTCAGTTCTTCGAGATCAATACCTTTTTCTTTCAGAGCATCCAGTACACGGGGGGTAAAGTGTAGTCCGGCAGTAGGAGCAGCTACGGAGCCTTTTATTTTAGAATAAACAGTCTGATAGGTTTCCTTGTCGCTTTCCTGAGTATCCCGGTTCAAGTATGGCGGAATGGGGAGTTCTCCGAATACTTCAAGAATATCAGCAAAAGTAATCTCCGGATTATCCCAACGGAAATCAACCCAATGACTGGTGCCATGACATTCACCACGAGTGGCAGTCAGAGTTATCGGTTGCCCTTTTACGGTCATTTCCCGTTTTAGCGTGCCTTCTTTCCATTTCTTCAGATTACCGATCATGCAGAGCCAGGCAGCGTGTTCGGTTTGCTGGAAATTGAGGACATAGTCGTTTGGTTCAATGGGTTCCAGGCAAAATACTTCAATCAGAGCACCGGTGTCTTTGCGGAAGTGCAGTCGTGCCTGTATCACTTTCGTATTATTGAATATCATCAGACTTCCTGCCGGCAGATAGGATGGAAGTGAAGTGAAGTGATCTTCGGAAACTTCGCCGTGACGGTAGACCAGGAGTTTGGACTGATCGCGCACCGGCAGAGGAAATTTGGCAATGCGCTCATCCGGTAATGGATAATTGAATTCGCTGATACGGATATGTTTTGGATCTTCTTTCATGATAAACTTCTTTACGGGCTGCAAAGGTACGGATATTTATCGTCTTTTTTCTATCTTTTTTTATTGAGTTACCGTATCTTTGTAGAACGATTGTTTGTTTAAGCAACTCCAATCATAAATTGTAAATAGCTAAATTGTAAATGATATGATGAAAATTGGTGATAAAGTACGTTTCCTCAATGAAATCGGCGGAGGAATCGTGAAAGGATTCAGGGGGAAAGATATTGTATTGGTGGAAGATGCCGATGGCTTTGATATTCCGATGCCCATGCGTGAGTGCGTAGTAATTGATACGGATGATTATAATATGACCCGGCCGGTGCCGAAGGCAGCTCCGAAGAAAGCGGAGGAAAAGCCGGTACGTTCTTCTATTTCTCACCCGGTTCAGGAAGATAGTGAAGTGCAGCGCTTGTCCAAGCCGCAGGTATCTGTTTACCGTCAGCCGGAAATGCGTGGGGGAGATATTCTAAATGTTTTTCTGGCTTTTGTACCGGAAGATATTAAGGCTGTCAGTACTACTCCTTTCGAATCTTATCTGGTGAATGATAGCAATTACTATCTGTATTACACTTACCTCTGTGCAGAAGGAAAAGCATGGAATGTCCGTTCCAATGGAATAGTAGAGCCGAATACGAAGTTGCTGCTGGAAGAATTTGAGAAGGTGGAACTGAATGACCGTGAACATGTTGCAGTACAGTTCATTGCTTTTAAAGAGGATCGTTCTTTTGCTTTGAAGCCGGCAGTCAGTGTGGAACTTCGCATAGATACGGTGAAGTTCTATAAACTACACACATTCCAGGAATCAGAATTCTTTGAGACACCTGCACTGATTTATGATATAGTGAAAGATGATGTTCCCACCAAACAGGTGTATGTATCAGCTGAAGATTTACAATCTGCTTTGCTGCAAAAGAAAACTGAAGATAAACCAAAGTCTCAGCCAATTGTGAAGCGCGGTGGACAAAATGGTATCATCGAGATTGATTTACATATCGGAGAATTGCTGGACGATACTAAAGGGATGAGTAACAGTGAAATATTGAATTACCAGTTGGACAAATTCCGAGAAGTTTTGGAGCAATATAAGAATAAACGTGAACAGCGCATTGTTTTTATTCACGGTAAGGGTGATGGCGTGTTGCGCAAAGCATTGCTGGAAGAGCTGAAACGTAAATATCCGAATTTCCGGCATCAGGATGCTTCTTTCCAGGAATATGGTTTTGGAGCGACGATGGTGACGATAAAATAGTTACGGGGTTACGAGCTACAAGCTACAAGTAGCTGCGCTTTCATTCCGAAAGGCACTCGTACTTGTAGCTCGTAGCTTTGTAGCTCTTATATCTTCTTTCTTCCCAAAGGAATAGAAAGTCCGATGAAAGCATTTACATGTTTGGAGTTATTTCCGAAGAACATATAGTCAGTACCCAGCATCAAAGGACCTACCTTGAAAGCAAAGCCGAATGTTTCACCACCTTGAAGCATGGAGTAACTTAATGTAGCGTTGATTAAAGTGTTCGGACGATAGTTGGCGGATAAAGTCAATTCGGAATATGTCTTTAACTGACCGAAGCGGGTAGTTGATAATAATCCTACTCCCAGTTTATTATTCAGGAATCCGTATTCTCCTCCTAAAACCATAGTCGGGGATAAGGAAGTGGTGCGGGATTTATTCTCTTTCTTCTGCAAACCGTACAATTCAAAGTCCAGTACATCAGTAGATTCACTGTAATTATCTTTATCAATAGCGATATCTTTGTTTGATTCGGCTATCTGGGTGCTTGATTTACCCCAAGAGATAAAACCTAAGTCGAGGATGGCAGCAGAGAACGTAAGGTTTTTCATAACCTGATAGCTTGCTCCCAGATCTAAGCCTGCTCCGTATCCACTGATACCGAAATTATTATAGTCCAGATCCGTGATGTATCCATTTTCTTCTTCCAAGTCCAGACCTTTAGCAGAGGCTTCCAGATAGGCATCTGATTTTAGTTGAAATTCGGAGTCTAGGCCTGCTTCTTTGCCTGATATATAAAGTTGGTTGATTTTTAAATTCAGGTTTCCGGCACCTAACAATAGTTTGGCTTTACCACCTATGGTCAGACGGTCGTTTATAGCACGTGAATAACCTGCCCCCACCTCTATATAAGAGTTCAGACGTAATTTCTCATTCTGGATATTAAAGGTTCTGCTACTTCCCCAAGTAAAATCTTCTGTATCTATGGCACGCAGATATTCGAACATGGTTTTAGGAATAGTTGCATCCACATCTACACGTGCTCCTACATTGAATGACCAGAATCCTTTGCCTCTATAGAATCCGAAAGAGATGACATCCGTATTGAGATTGATGTTCAGCTCATTCATTCCTTTCAGACGGTTGTAGAACTTATCATTGTTGTAAAACTCTCCGTCAGAGTCAAAGACGTCAATAACATCCTGGATACCCAGAGAGTTGGAGGATACCTCGGCTGCTAATGAACCTATTACAGGTAAATTGACATAGCCACGCTTGGGTTGCATTGCCGGATTCAACTGCATGCGGGTACTGCTACCTTCCATAAAGTAAGATGAGCGCATGTATTGCGCTTGCATAACTGTGGGGAGAAGAAAAGAGATGCAAATCCCCAGAAGTAAAAGCTTTCTCATTGTGCTTCGTAAATTGTGGGTTACTGTTAATGATTACTTATATCTGTTGTCGCAAAGTTAAAAGAACTATTCGTTATATCAAAATTATATAATAAATAAAAATTGGATAAACGGCCGTTTTTATGACTATATGGTTTTATAATTGGATTGAGTGGGAAGAATAAGATGATAATATTCATTTTAGTTCTTCTCTTTGTACTTCATCCACTCCCTTTATGCGATTGATGTGACTGATAATAATTTGTAACTCATTGAATGAGTGGACCGAAAAATTAATGAAACAGTCCACTATTTCGTCTGTTGTGGTGGTGTGTAAACTTTCAATAGAAAGCTTTAGTTTATTGGTGATGCAGTCAATCAGGTCACTTAACAGATGATAGCGGTCTATTGCCTTGATATGAATTCGTACCGGATACAGAATATCATTGTCTTCTTTGAATTCGATGGATACAATGGAATCACCCTTCTGTGAAGCCAAACGGATAGCTGTGGGGCAATCACGTTTATGAATGGTTACTGATTTGTCATTTTCTGTAAATCCGATGACTTCATCTCCCGGGAGTGGGTGACAGTAGGGGCAACGTTGATATGGTATCTTTTTCATCCGATACAGATAAGTGCGCAAATAACGTTTTGCCTTATAAGTTAAGACGTGATTGATCCAATCCGGCTGTGGATGTGTTTGTTCGTTTGCTCCAACTTCTACACAATCCCCACGGTGAAGTACGGTCTTGATAGAGCATAATTTTCCATTGATACGGGCATATTGGGCATGTTCTCCTAACCGGCTGTGTATTTCAAAGGCGAAGTCCAAAGCCGTGGCATGTTGTGGTAGAATAACTGCTTGCCCCTTGGGAGTAAAGACCATAATGTCATCATTATAAAAAGATGAAACGACATTTTCGATGAACCAGCCATCTTGACTGTGATAAGCAATGTCTTGTAAAACGAACTTGAACTTTTCGATCCACTTCTTTATATTGCTTTCTGAACGGCTGGCTACACAGCCAAACTGTGAATTATAAATCATCCGTTCGCTGCTGATATGTATTTCTTCCCAGACGCCGTGTTCGGACAGTAATTTTACATGAAAACTTTGATAGCCGTTCTCTTTCGGAGAATCCACATAGTTGGCAATACTACCCGGTTTTTCTTTGAATATATCTGTCAATAGTGAGTAGATTTTTAAGCATATGTTCTTTTCCGATGCTTCTAAGTCATCGGGAAAAATGATCTGGATGAAATGCCTATGATCCAGGTGCTTGAAGTCCTTATGGGATTGATTTATCTTATGCCAAAGACTATAGGGCATTCTATATTGTACCTCTATCTTTGCTTGAATATTATGCTTCTGAAGAATACTTCCTATCTTATCAGTGAAAGATTTTAGATCGGTATGATTATCGCTTTTGTCTTGTTGAAGCAGTTCTATGAACTGTGCATATTCATGCGGACAACGGAAACGGAAACTGAGATTTTCCAGTTCTGTTTTTATCTCGTACAAGCCTAGGCGATTAGCTAAAGGGGCATAGAAATAATCAGTTTCACCTGCTATCTTCATTTGTTTATCAGGCTTCATGCTGTCGAGTGTACGCATATTATGCAAGCGGTCCGCTAGTTTTATCAGGATGGCACGTATGTCATAATGTACAGAATCGAGCATCTGTTTGAAATTATCCAGTTGTTTGGACATTTCGTAGTGTTCTTTCTTCTGTTTGGTCACCACACGTACTAAGAAAGCGACATCTTCACCGAATTGTTTCTCAATGTCTTCTACGGTATGTGGTGTGTCTTCTACCACATCGTGTAAGAAAGCAGCAATCACAGGATTTGCTCCCAGCATAAGTTCTTCTGCAACGATACGGGCCACTGCTATCGGATGAATGATATAGGGTTCTCCTGTTTTGCGCGTCTGCCCTTTGTGAGCTTCATGAGCCAGCTGATAAGCTGCTTTAATTTGCTCCATTTCTTTTGGGGTAACCCGTTGCTCCATTGTGTGGAAAAGATTTTCTACACGTTCTTTTATCAGTTTTTCGTAATCTTGTTCCATAGTCTTTATGAATAATATTGTTATTTTACCCGTTCTCCTTTGCCATTCAGTAGCACGCCGTAATCATTCTGAGATTCACAGAGATATAGATCTGCTCCTACAGCAGTGATGGTACTATATGAAGGAGGTGTAATGATTCGACCATCCGGCGACATCAGGCCGTACCATCCTTGTTCTGCCTGATAACACATACATCTGGCGATTGCTTGCATATTGGTTGGTTCGTTATCTTCCGTTTCACTTATTATTTTGCCATTATCATCGTAATTCTTTGTGGTGCCATAGCGCAATTCATTTGTAGGATAGGTGATTTTCTCTACATGGCTGATGTAGAAGTCGTCTATGAGATTGCCTTGCAGATCATATTGACGCATCGTGTGATCCTGCATCGTGCTAAAGATAATACCGTCATGGATCCAGTAACTTGCTTTATCGTAAGGGATGATAGTATTTAACTTAGTGTCCATTACTGTTTCTTCTATACCGTTATTTACTATCAATAACGTGCCATATTGTTGGATAGAGAAATATTGCGGTTCTAAAACCCACTTGCCAGTTAGGTCTATCAGTCCTACTTTGTCTCTACACTCATTATGTACCACACAAAATCCATTATGGAACACATATCCTTCCATACCTGGAATATAGGGTTGATGATTGTCAATAATCACTTTACCGGCCGGATCGATAAATTTTATCCAACCATTATCATCAACTGAAGCTAATCCATCAGAGAATATCCACGCATGATCATATCGGGGTTTTATGGCTGCTTTCCCAGTAAACATATTGAAGTATCCACGCCGTTTCCCATCACTATAACATATTAGCGAATCATTACCCAGAGGTTTAGCTATCCACTGAATATTTTTCAGTGTCTTGTTGTCATTGCGGTCGATGACATATCCCTTTTCGTAATAACTATCACGGCAGAAAGTTGCATTGCGTGAAAGATATTGCGTATAGACTTCTTTCGGGGTATCAGCAAATGTAATATCATAGCGGTTACATAGTGTTTCAAAGAAGCTACAAGTCGCAGCAACAGTGCATAAAATTACGAATAAAGTGAAACAGGTGCCGACAATACGGCGCAGGAGTTTTCCATACTTCGAGTTATCTTTCATTCCTAAAACTACTGTAATCCAATTGGCAATACCGGTCAGAATGCCGGTTAGTCCATGCCAAAATAAAATGATTGCTCGTTTCATTTTTAATCCTCCATTTTATAATAATAGGAAATACAGTTCTCATCACAGAATTCTTTCAATCGGGTAATATCATTATCCGCATCGGGCAATCTGTCAAGAGCCCATTTCAAACCACTCTCATCCTTAATTCCAAGAGTGGTAAATAAAGTCTTTGCATCAATATCCTTAATGATATATGTTTGCTTTGAATCGTTACCAAAACATGAACCGTTACTAGCATCATAACAGAAAAAATATTTTCCATTAATAATACTATAATCTGCCATGAAGGATTTTTTCTTGTGTCTCATACTTCTCTTACTGAATTATTGGCTTTCATTATAGATGTTCATTGCTTTTATTTAGGTGTTGTTTTACCGTGATACAGGTCGTCAGCGATATGCAATACTACATCATGCAGTTCCAGGTCATCTTTATAGAATTGGGGTATCGCATCGTAACCAATAGTTGCACCTAACAAGTTACCAGTTACAGCCCCCGTAGAATCGCTGTCACCTGCATGATTCACAGCTGCGATCATGGCTTTTTCAAAGTTCTCGAAATGGGTTAAAGTACAGTAGATGGCTATAGCAACAGTTTCTTCAGCGACCCAACCTCCCCCTAATTCGTCTTCGATGGTACGTACATCATCAGTTGAAATGTCTGATAAAAGAATAGCCTTCTTTACCAAAGAAACAAATTTTTCAACTTCTTCGGCATGGTTGGAAAACATCCGCTGTGTGGATTCTAGTCCTTCCCTGATATACTCCTTGAATGTTTCCTTTTCCGGATGTTCGTCGGTTGCCAGACGATAAATGAGATGGGAAATAAGAACTGCAGGAATAAAACCTAATGGATGCTGATGAGTAAGTTCTGCTGTATCTGCTGCAAGACGGTCAAGTGCATCTATATTAGATATTCTTCCTTGGGCTAGGCCATATAAAGGGATGGGAGCTATGCGCATAACTCCGCCACATCCTTTGCTGTTATTGTGAGGGCTTTTTCCCGCAATAATATCAGAAAGAGCAGTGAGGCAGGTATTGCCGGGTGCCCTGCGCTGGTTTAATTCCGGAATATCCCCGATCCAGCATTCATTGAAGCGCTTACTCCTCCTACCTAATTGAGTGTAATACCATTCTATATAAGCTTCACAAATGCTGGGTATAGGAGCACTCCCTTTTTCTTTTGCATTTAATATACCACAGGCTGTAAACAAGGTCATCTGTGTATCATCAGAAATCCAAGCTTTCCCGGTAGAATTATCTTCGTTCTTCCACCATTGTCTAACGTCAAGACGGGTAATTCCTGCATCTCCATATCTTCTTTGAATACCTGTATACGAATCTATAAATTCTACAGGATACCCTAAAGCGTCACCTATGGCTCCACCTATTAATGAACCACGTATTCTGTCTTTTTGTGTTTTCTCATCCATAATATTGTTCTTTTTAATTTGCTATGCTGTTATTAATTTGTTTACTGGAGATTTGCAATAACATATCTTCCGGTTGCTGGTATATTATTCGCATAATTTTCGGTATGCAGGTATCAACTGCGTTATAACAAGTTTGGATCATGGCATTTATGATAGAGTAGTTGATAGCACCGTTATCTGTATTAACCATCATCGTAGATACAATTTCTCCATCTTCCTCATCCAAATTGAGGCATATTCCGGGTGCCTCATGATTCATTTTGTTCAGAAGAAGTATAGCAGCAGTTCTTTTTTCTTCCGGAACTTTGGCTGGCATAGGAATGTGGCATCTTATCCAGTCGTTTTCTTCGTTGTACAGAATGAAGGCTTTTAAGTTCATTCCATTGCTTGTCATACCAAAAGCATAGAAGTGATTTTCTTCGTCACATTGATAATCTGCGCCAACGCTTTCTAAGAATTCTTGCAGATGGATTCTTAAGGGTTTCAATGCTGTTGTTTCCATGATTGTTTCCTTTCTATTATAGAGTTCTATGATATTAGTTCATATTTACATTCGGGAAACCATCGTTCCAGAACGTTATTTACTTCCGATTCGATTTCGGGAGTAATGTATTTGCATACTTTTTGATAGGCAATGGTTAGTGATACTACTTCGTCTATCCAGCCGATAATGGGTAGGCGTTTAGCCGAAATTAAATCAATGGGGAGCACTAAGTAGGAGATTGCAGATGCAATGAGTAGCTTGTCTGTTTTCGGAGTATCAGGACTCTTCATTACATAATACAATAAGAGTAAAGGACGTGCACCTGCTCTTCCTGCTTTTCTGGCATACTCGCCAAGCTTTTCCCATAATAGAGGGTAGTTGATAATCGTTTTCTTTCTCATAATAGTTCTTTTTGTTATTTATTTATATAGAGTAGACATACAGAGAAATCTTGCAACTAAAAAGAAAAATAACTATTGGGAGTTATGGTGAGAAAAGGAGACTTGAGATTTATGCTCCTATTGCAGTATGATATGAAATCTGAGGCAAAAGGTTATTTATCTTAATTCATTGCTTACTTTTGCATACGCAATATTGTTTTTCCATCTTAGAGTAATTTATTGATAAAATGTTTGAGTATAGTTTACATTGATAAATGTCAGTGTAGAATTGTTGTTGTATCTAAATGTTTGCTTCATATTAAAGTTAGGAGTGGAAAAGATGTACTTTGTTTTCCACTCCTAAATGTTATAGAAACAGCATATATGTTAGTAAATCCAGAAGAGCCCCTTTGTTTTTACAGTGTTGAGTGTTTGATTTATCGAGCTATTGCATGCAGCTAATGTAGACAATCTGATAGGCTCTGACAGCCTAAACGTTGCACCTTCTTGACATTTACGGAAGTTTTCGCCAAATTGTTTACGTTCGTTCCAATCACGTTCTCTATCATATTTAAGCGTGCCACCAAATATGCCTTGACAGAATAGCGCATCACCAATCTCATAGATTATTCTTGCATCATAATCATTATCTATGGGAGCACTTGAAAAGTCTACCTTATTCCAATTGAGTTGAAATGAGATAGAAGACTTTGTATGAAAACATTCTTGGAAGATTTTGTTTATTTTACCTGATATCATATTGTCGAGTTTTGCGTGAACTTTGTTGGAAACTTGCGTGTTGATTTGAGTTGCATTAGCTCCAATAATACTATTATTGTGTTGCTCTACTTTGTTGAGAAGAGCTCTTAATGTTGTGAACTTCCCTTCAATAAAATCATCGCATATTTTTAATATAGGTGGTAATTGCACTTCCTTGAATGCATCATTAACAGCGTCTTCAATGAACTCAACGAGTATATCATCCGTGAGTTCGTTTTTGATGGTGGTCTCCATTTCCTCAAGCATTTTGCGGAACTTACTATCTGCGTAAGCATACAAGGCAATCCCATCAGAGACTACATAAGATGGATTATTGTCACAAAATACTTCCGTTCCTTGAAAAACATCTTCTACAAGATCTTTAATCCACGGCATACGTGATGCACCGCCTGTTAACAAAATCATTTCCGGTGCCACGCCGCTATTGTGCAGCCTTTTGAGATCGTCTTTTAAATCAGAACGATAATCAGTTAGAATCGGATCGTCTAAAAATTCTTTATTAATATTACAATGGTAGAGAATATCCAAGCAATCATACTTAGTCTCAATTTTATCAGTAAGTATGTCTCCTACTACTCTGCTAGTTTGAAGATTTAAGCCCATTTTATTCTGGCTTTTTGTGTAAAAAACTTCTTTTTGCTCCTTGATGTAATGTCGTACTGACATTTCCCAGTTTATTTTCTTGTTGTCTGTTTCCTCCAAGACAGCTGGGATAACAGATTTTGCTTTTTTATATGTATCTTGTGTTTCTGTGCACCAATCTTGAATAGCACGTTCTACACGACTGGCTCCATTTGCTGCGCCTTGTGGATATTTATTGTTTTCATTATGAGGGTAATAAGTGAAGTCGATAGTGCTTGAACCTAAATCTATAACAAGAATTTTTAGATTAGGATTTTGTTTGGTTAGGTGAATGAATTTAAAGAAGGCAGCATCACTTTCTCGAATGATAAATTTGATCTCATTAATTGGTAGAGCCTCTAAAAAGAAATTTTTATAATCTTCAATGACGGAGTTATGCCCATTTTTATCGTCTTCACCCCACGCTGAAGGACAGGCAATACATAAATCGAAGTTGCGGTCTTGCGGATTGTTCTCATCGAAATGCAGGCTATTATTGTTGGCAATAATAGCCTTGAAAACGAGATTAATAAAAGCTTTATAATGCTCCTTGTCGTCTTCTTCCATTTTGTTAACTTCGGCCTTGAACTGCATGGCGAGATCCGGACGGGCAAAGTCTTCTTGGTCGGTGGCAAATTTCCATTGACCGTCTTCTCCTCGACAAATAACAGTTTCGACCTTGCGTGCTTCGTCAGTACTCCCTTTTAGAATATTGAGTTTAGGTACATCATAAGCACCTTCTTTATTTTCCGGGTAGGTAGCTGTGAGATCAATATATGAGGCTGTTGTTTCTCCGTGACCAAAATCAATGCATACGCAATACTGTTTTTCTTCTTCCATGATTAAATAGTTGTTTAATGTGTTAGAGTATAATAGTAGAATTATTTAGTTTAGGGATATGGGGACTGTTTTATTGGTAGCCTTATTGAGGCTACTGTTCTAAACTTCTGGTAGAAAAACTTTTCCTTTCAGAACAATCTCTCTTCCCTCTTCTTTACGATGGAAAATAGCCGGGGATACTGTGTTAGGTTCTGATACTTCCATTTTGATATGTTCCACATTGAAGTTCTCACTTTCTTCAGGGGAATAAATAATAAGATCATAATCAAAAAAGTCCAAAATATAGCTTATGTCTTCTCTGAAACGTTCGGTGCCAATTTTTTCCAATCGTACTGCATTGTTGTAAAGGCGCTGCATCCATTTGAGAATTTCTAAATGAGAGTCCATTAATGGGTCATCACCTTTGTTTGAACCCTTTATGATTGCGATGACTTGGTTGATACTTGTAATCTGCTCATTAATAAGGTTTTCTATTTCGGTAATGTTTGTTGTAATATGGAGGGTAGGTTCAACTGCTTTTTCTTCTTTTTGTTCCTTTTCTTTTTCAGATATCTGGTGTAGCTTGAAAGAACTGACAGCAAGGTAAATTGCAAGAACTGTAATAAGGAGTGATATGTTTAAAGATAAGATTTCAAAATAAATAAGAACACCTGATAATGCAATTAATATCGAAATTGCGAGATTATAAATAGGAGAAAATATCCTTGTCTTTTCTTGTGATGAAACAATAGGCAGATAGGGCATTTTAATACCCATTGACAAAGGAATAGTTACTTTGTGGCAAATAGCTTCTATTGCCTGTTTCTGTGACGGAGTTAGCCCGTGTAAATTAATGTTGTCAAAAATGATTTGACGAGCGTTGTCTTGAATAGCTTCAACTGAGGCATTTGTATTTAATAATGCTTCAAGTTCTGATTTACTTTGTTTCATATTATTTATTATTTAGTAATTTAATGTTTTAATCTTTAGAGTGTCAGTCCGGTCATATTGAGCGAAAACGACATCCGTTTGCATGATAGGGCCTTGCGTGAGGCTTTTTGCGTCGAAAATAAATAATCGTCGGTATGAAGTGAGCACGAATCCTTCGCGACCATTGCATTTGACGCCTACATGAACAGCTTGCTCCCCCTTCAGAAATGAAACATCTCGAAGATTTATTTCCTGGAGTGTACACTTTACCTTACCGTAATCTGTAACGTAGGCATAGCCTCCATTCAGACATGACACGAAGCTTATAGCAGGTTGTCCATCGGGAGTCATTGAAGCATATGAGGATGTATCGACCTTAAATCCTTCTTGGTTAGTTAAAAAACCTACGGCTTTATTACCAATCATCAAGAGACGTGAAAAGTCACCGGGTTCAATGGATACTGATTCAGATCCTTTTATTTCTATAATAGCAGGTTCACCGTTTTCTGAACAATTGGCAATAAGAACATTCCGAAGGTTACCCTTGTCTTCTTTTTTGTATCGTTCAATAGTGTGACATTCACCGGCATGTACTATATTGACCGGTTTCGACCAGTCTACATCCGATATGCCTTCTTCAGCAAATAGATAGGTAAAGATGCTGTCAATAGCTTTCGGGTTGTCTTCTATGATAATCATTAATGCGGCAACTCCTATTTGCATATTATGTTCAGGAAGTTTGGTGATTCTATGATCATAGTTCCAAAGAACAAAATTCGTGTTACTATTTGTTCTCAGGCATTTGTCTTCCACTTTATATGAACTTAAGTCTTTTCCTTCAATCCAACTGATGATGATATCTAGCATTTGGCAAATTTTTCTGTCATCGGAAAATGCTATACGATGATTATTGTCTTTCCAATATTTTGCAAATGCAAAGCGTGAATTCCAAAAATCCGGAAAGTGGAAAAACTCTCGAAAGTCTTCAATTCGAAGTATGATAACACCTTGTAGTTTCATATTTATTATTTTTAATTAGCGGGGACAAACATCTTTCCAGCGTTTTGTAATGACGAGTCCTGTACATGTGTAGAGTTGCTCATCATATTTGCAGAGTGAAGATAGATAATTGGTGTTCCAGCAAAAATGCTCATCTTCTTTATCTGTAAATAAATCAACAGTGCTAAAGGGAATGACCTCTTTTTCTCCGACACAGCTGAAATTATCTTTGCAGAGTTGAACAAAACATTTGACCATATCAAGCAGATTGGTTTCTCCATAGGTTCGAGTTTCGGAAATTGTCTCTTTCAGAGCTTCGTTAAAAGCTTTGCGAGTGAATACAACAGTCGATTTAGTTCCGGAATGGTATATACGCCTCTTTGCTCCTTCTATAATTGCTTCTATGTCAGCTCCGGTGACAAACTTATTGTTAGGTTTGATGTGACCTGAATCTTTATCATACCGTTCAAGTATGAGGTTATCAAGAAAAGGAGCAAAGTATTCTTTTTTCAGAATTTCTTCAGCAAAAAGGTGTCCTGTTGCATGATCTTCGGCATAAGCAGCTTCTTGTCCACAAACAATTCCATTGAATATTGCTTGGCATTCTTCTGCTGATGGCATATATGAGAAATATTTCCGGTCGAAACGTCCATTGCGAAAAAGCTCCGGTGGAAGGGATGAGACATCATTTGAGGTGGCAACAATGAAGCAACAGACACCGTGCTCGTCTTTCTCTTGCATCCAAGTTAGAAACTTTCCAAACATACGTTTTGTTACTCCTCCATCACCGGCACCTCCGGAAACACCGGCGAAGTTTTTTTCAATTTCATCAATCCAAAGCACACAAGGTGACATGGCTTCAACAAGGTGTAGTGCTTCTTCAAGATTATGTTCAGATTCACCGACATATTTTGATTGAAGTTTACCCATATCTAACTGGATTAGGGGTAACCCCAAACTACGAGCAATAGTCTTGGACATAAGAGATTTGCCAGAACCGGGTATGCCGGAAAGTAAAACTCCTTTAGGAGCACTGATTCTCGCTTCCGTGAGAGCTTGTTCATAGTTTAGAATTAGTGGTTTTACTTCTGTTAACCAATTGTCAAAACGTTTCATGCCAGCTGCTTCTTGCTTTTTTCCAAGTTTGACATATTCAAGAATAGGTGATGTGCGAATCAGTGCGGCTTTTTCATCAGTGATGATTTTTTCGAACTCTTTCTTGTATTCTTCAATGAGGTTTTTACGTGTGGTTTGCCCGATCTCTAATTTTAACCGACGAAATATTTGTTCTATTTTAATTACAGAAAGTCCTTTTAGCTGTCGTACCAGAAAATTCATTTCTTTTCCTGTACGGTCAATCTCTTTATCGTCGTGCTTTTTGATTAATTGTGCAATGAGGTCTGTAATTTCATCTTCTTTCATAGCTTCAAGCCAAATGACTTTGCTGTAAGGCTTTAAGTCAGCCGGAATAGATGGTATCTGAGGGGTGACAATAATTGCCATAGAGTGACGGAGTGCGGATACTGTTAAATAGTCCATATCTTCGTAGCCAAAGCCATTAGAAACTCTGGTGAGATTTTGTAACCCTTTGTAGATATCCTGCCAGATTTTGGTGTTAGGATTTCCGGCATCTTGTGCTCCGGCAGGAAGGAATTGGAGGAAAAGTGAAGGAACTTCTATATCTGTCTTAACTTCGCCTGTGTCTTCATTCACTTCTATTGGAATTTTTGCAAAAAGATTTTGAGGCTTTTTTGTCTTGTCTGCAGACATGAGAACGACAGAAGTCCCATTTTGTGAAGTGTTGACTTTGTCAACTTTCATTGGTTTGCGACTTACCGGTGCAATAAGACGATGTGATTTGTATATAACTTCATGTACAAGTCCTAATTGATCTGTAATAATAAACACAATAGGAATCTCGGCCAACAGTGTTTTTTTTAGTTCCTCTGTTAGTCCTCCTTGCTGTGAAAGGAGATAGTGTTTTGGATTCATATTTTACTCTTGTTTTGATAACTTATCAATAGCTTCCATTATTTCAGAATTCTGAGATCTATATTCTTCTTCTTCCTTTGCCATTAATTCATCTGCCATTTTAAGAATCTCAGGATCAACTTTTTTTCGGTACTCTTCAATGCTTTCTGATACAACAGGACGATGTAGCCAGGCATTCAGTATGTCTGCTGATGCATCTGGTCTACGCGCAATAGTATCAATTGTTAGTAAAGCTCGCAATGGGCTCATCTTCATATCCTTCACTAGACTTTCTACTGTTATGGTGAGTAGATTATCTTTTATCCTTACCTCGTTATTAGGTAATTTTCCTGTGTCAAGCCAATCTTCAATAGCTTCTTTGGTGGATTGGCATGTTCCCAATACTTCGACGTAGATGTTTAAAAAACTACGAATTGATACATTGGGGTTACTACTTTTCAAATAGATGTATAGTTTCTTGAATAAGGGTCGCATAATTTTATTATATAGTTGTTTATATACAATTGAATGTATTATCCTTGGAATACTGATTGGGCAAATCCGCGAGCATCAACTTCGATTTGTTGTCCGTAATAAAACAGAAAATCTTGGTCACCATTTTCATATTTGAGATTATTTTCTACCCAAACGACCAGTGTTGGCGTATCGTAGCCGTACGGATTATTTGTTCCCGCTTGGATTGCTTTCTCTTGGGTTCCATGTTTCAATTCATGATAGATGGTGCGTATTATTTCTCCTTGGCTGTCGCATGCTAAAAAAGGTTCGCTAAAACAAATAGTACCATTTGGACTATAAGATCCATAGCGTGTTGTAGATTCATCGAAAACAATATTGTTAACTTCGACTCCCATGATAGAAGCAGCTTCTTTAGTAAGTGTTATTACTTTTTGTTTACGTTCGTCAATTGACATCTTATTCCAGCATGAAAGGATATCTTCTCCTTTAAAATTCCTGTTTAGGGATTCTGTACAAGCTGCTGCCATTTGTAAATCATTACCATGTGGCTCATAAGTTGCGTCAATATAATTGGTATGTTTGTTTATAATATCTCGAAGCTGTTGTGCTGTATTATAATTCTTTATTGCCACTTTTATAATATAAGTGACTGAGACTCCAACTGCCAGGAGTGCTAGTGTTATAGGTTCCATTTTGCTTAAGTTATTATGTAAGAACTAACTATTGAGGGTATAGAATTACCCTCAATAGTTACGCATGGTTATTATTCAAGGACCACTTGCGGTTGTACATTTGTGCCTGATTCGGTTTCCATAATATTTGCATCAGAAGTTTCAAGATTTTGTACAGCCTCCATTGTTGCAGGGTTATCTTGACGTTTCTTTTCGATCCATTGAATGAGTTTGTCATAAAGTTCGCCCGCTTTATTAATAGTTGGTTCTATGAGATATTTTTGGATGAATTCGGAAACTTCAAAAGAGCCATAAAGAGCGACAGCTAGGGCGATAATTGTTGCGAATGTGCCGGCTCCGAGCCAATTGAAGATTAGCATACATAAAGGCATAATACCGAAAAACGCAAGAAAGATACCGCTGAGAAGAAGTGTTCCCCAGAGTAATACCCCACCAATTATTTTAATCCATTTGGCCCAAGTGGGAAGATCAATAATGTTGTCTTGCAATTGTGTGGTAACTTTAGCTTCTTGAATACCGGCGGCAACTGTCATACCGATGTTTTCAGGCGTTGACTCGCTGAGTTCGTTTATTTTACCGTTACGGCTATCGATATAAGTCAAAACGGCGGTGTAAAGTGTGTTGTCACTGTCCGCGAGAAACTTACGTAATTCTGTGATGTCTCCAGTCGCATTTTCAATACTTTCGGGGATATTTGCTCCGAGAATGTTCATTTCTTCCATGGCAATAATAGCTTCTTGTTGGAGCACTGCAATGGTGTCATCTGCTATTTCGCGTCCGGATATAATCTGTTCACGAAGACTTTTGAGTTGCTCGTCTGTAAGTGTGTTGAGTTCTGATGGATCAATTTTGGAAACACGTGCTACAAGGAGGATGTTCACTAAAAGATCGAAGCATTCTTGTTGGCTTTTTCCTTTAATAAGAGATGTAATTGCTGCTTGGTGATTAAATCCATCTTCTGTTGCAAAAGTGTCAATGCCGCGGTTGAAAGTATCAATGCCAATTTTTATCTTTGCAATAATTTCTTGTGCTTCACTCTGACTTATATTGGGAAGATGGTCAATGATATATTGTTGGCAATATTCATCTTGGGTCATTCCACTTGGGCGGTTACTCCCAAATTGATACGCTCTGTCCATCATTTGCTGGAACTGCTGTTTGTTGAAATCTACATTCATAATAATTCTTTTTTTAATGAGTAAATTAATTTGTTTATTTATATAGAGTCTCAACTCTGTATTTTCTTTCAGTTATTGGTGGTCTTTTTATCTGAAATCTTTGGTTGGATCGATTTTACTTGCCGCTATAGTGAATGAGTCTTTTGCTGTTGACTTTTCATCATAGAAAGTGTCTTCTCCAAGAAGTTCATCAACCATATCTTTATTAAGCGCAAGGTAACTGCGTTCTATAGTTGCTAAAAGTTCCAGCTCATTGTTAGCACGCAGTCGAGAATAGAGAAACTTTCTCTCAGATCGTGATAGCCTGCCTTCTATGTAGGCAATAAGTTCTGCATCGGTAATAAAATATGTTCTCATATTTTTTCTTCTTTTAATAGTTTTTGAAATTCAATTCTTAAGTGCTCTTTTGCCCTTAGTTTGAGTAGGGAAACTGCATTTTGTTTTCGTTTATTGTCCCAATCCTTAATAGGTGGTGATTTTTTTGGTACAATATAAGCTGACAGTTCTTCAAATGCATCAAGTGTATCAGTATCATCCATAATGAGAAGCTCTATTACTTTACGGTCTCGTTCATCTGGTAACCTGTCTTTGGCCTTTAATGCAAGTGATAAAAGAGTGGGATCAATTGTTTCATCAATATCTTCCCTCTGTTCTAATAGAATAGCTACGTCTTCATTTTCTTGCACAGAAATGGAATTTTTATTTAAGCTGTTATTATCTTCTTTCATCTTTTCCTTACGGAAGAAGCGAGAAGTTATACAAGATAGATATGAGGCGAGGCTTGCATCATCCTTATTCTTAAACAAGCATAACTTATGCCATTCGAGGTTTTGGGCTGAGATAAAGAAATAATACGGTGCTATTAGACTTTGATAATATAAAACTCGGCCTGATGTATCTATAGTGACATCTGCATGGATATCTTTTCCAATGCTGTTAAGCATAGGTATAGAGTATTCATTTAGAAAGTATTGAACTTCCTGCTTTGCATTGTTGGAGATACGACGGACAAATTCATGTTCAGCAAAAGTATTTTGCTGTTTTAGTAATTTAATGAGCTGAGGTAATGAGAGGGATGATATTTCTATTTTATTGCAAATTCCTTTGGGGTATTTCATAATATCTATAGATTTATTTGTAAAAAGTATATTGAGTTTGTTTATCGAATGATGACTTTCTTATGAAGAGATTATAGATTTTGCCATCCTACCTTTTTCTTTAGGAATCAAACCGGGGGTAAATGGCAATTTCCATCCCCATAAATATTTAGCATATAATGGTCTGAATATCATCTTTATGGCAATGCCATTTGTGATGAGTCCGATGATTGCTCCTACAAGGGGGCCTATTATTAATTGTGTTTCCATATTCTTTCCTTCTTTGTTAAATTAGAAGGTAGTACGGCTCCAATAATTTAGCTGTTACCTGTTATTTAACGTCTTTTGTATTATGATATAAGAGCTATACTATATTTGTTCAAAAATAAAGTAATAATACTTTATGTGCAAACAACAATTTGTTCAGATACTCTTATTCTGCCGAAAAGATGTCTTATTCTGGTTAAAAAGAGGATTATTCTGACAGTTTTATTAAGAGTTAGGGTTGAAAAGACGGATTAGCTTAGAGTCTGAAACTGGTTTCTTGAGTTTACAGTAATAATATCGCATACAGATGACTTCTATATCTTATGCTCTTGTGTCTGATAATTAGTCTCTTATGGAAGTTCAACTCTTTGTCGACAAGGAATTAACTTCTTGCTTACAAAGAGTTAACTTCTTGTTGACAAGCTCTTAACTTATTGTAAGTAAGATATTTCCTGTTTTTATATAATTTTATAAATAAGATCAGATACTCTTTGTTTTCCAGATGCACCCATAAAAAACTATCTTAAGCTTTTTACAAAGCTTGCGGAACTTCAAATAAAGCAATTGACTGGCAAAAAATCTCGTATAGTATTATCTATGAACCATGGAAAAGAACAGTAATGAGGATGAACCTTTTCTGTTTCGTTAGTGGGTTAATTATCAGTGTATTGCATTTACATTGCATTTGCATGGCGTGGTAAAAGCATTTACCGAAGGATGTAACGCCCTTTACCTCCTATTGTAACGCCCTTTACCTAAGGGTGTAAATGCCTTTACTTCGGCATGTAAATGGAGTTACCATGTGGAGTTAACAAAGTTATACTGTAAGGTCGTGTCTTCGTAAGCTCGCGTCATAATGAAGTCGACTACAATGGGTATATCTGCCGTTTATGCGGGAAAAAAACAAAAAAACATAGATTACGGGTGCGTTTGATATATACACCGTATATAGGATATTATCTTGTAACAGAGGAGGATAAAGCGTAAAAATGTAAAAATCGGGCGTGAGAGTAAGCCTTCTACTCTCACGCTATTTTTTACTCTCACTCATACTTAATATTCTAAATATCACCGATCTATTTCAAGAGTGGTGGTAGTGAGGGTAAAATGAAACTAACTTTTATTGAGACCTGAGTTCAAGTTATAAATGCGATAATTTTTCCGGAAAATTTAATAAACTACTATTGTATATCATCAAAAAACAGTATGTTTGTGCGAATAAATTGCTAATTCTCGTACTATGTGGAAAATAATGTGGATTGAAAGACTACTATGCATTGTAGTAATAGCATTTGTTGTCTTGGCGGCTTGTACACCTCACAAACAAAAAATAGAACAAGATGAGATGCAAGCATTCGAAGCATTTTTCACAGCAAATGGAGATTCCGTATCTATTGCTCCTCGGAAAGTACGTACACAAGCATTGCAAAAAATGCAAGAAATTAAAGACAGTCTGGTACGTTATAACTATCTGATTGTGGCTTCTAAGACTTGTATGATGTCTTCTGATATGGATTCTGCCCGGCTCTTAATACAACAAATCGAAGATTTCACAGAAAGACAGCCCTTCTCTCCGCAATTGGCAGATTTACAGTCTGATTGTTTTAATATGAAGGGGAATATCTATGCGCGTACAGGGCATATGGATTCTGCAGAAGTTTATTTCCGAAAAGCTTATGAACTGCGGATGCATGGCACTAAAATAGAAGTTGTACCTGATATTCTGATGAATCTGGCTGATGCTACTAACCGTTTAGGTAAATTGGACGTGGGAGCGGCATGGTACAGGAGAGCACTGTTATTGTGCGATTCACTAAATATCACTTCTACAAAGAAACCGCCGATTTATTATGGACTAGCACAGATATATGTGGCTTTGCGTGATTTTGAGCAATGTGATTATTATTATAATCTTGCGGCCAGAAGCTATGAGGACATGTTGCCTTTTGAGAAGCATTTCTATCTGAACAACCGCGGGACTTCTTATTATTATCGGGGAGATTATGAAACGGCTATCGATTATTTCCGAAAAGTAACTGATCTTGTTGAAGGTTATCCCGATATGGTTTTCGAGTTGAACTTGGGTTGGTTGAATTTGGGAGATTGCTTCTTGCAAGTGGATGAACCCGATTCTGCAGCTAAATATATCAACAAGTGCCAACTTTTTTTTGAGAAAACAGGAATAACAACTGCACTTTATTATATTGATACACAGAAAATAGAATTGGCACTGATTCAGAAAGACTTGCCTAAAGCTTGGCGTATTTTATCAGAAAGCATAACTTCACCGGATATTGATCCGGATATGGTGAATATACGCAATAAGTATCTGCAGCAATATTATGAAGAAACGGGAGATTATCGGAAGGCATATTTTTATTTGAAAGAAAATAATCGGATGGATGATTCTATCCGTAATGAGCGTGTAGAGATGCGTACGGCTGATCTGGCCTTGCGTTACCAGCAGGATTCTACAGTGATGGCGCAGAAAGTTTTTATCCGGGAAAAGGAGAATGAAGTTCTTGAACTTCGGCAGATGGAGACCTTATGGATTGCCCTTACCACTATTACCTTACTGGTGGTTGTTTTTGTCTATCTGTACAGTAAGAAGAAGCGTGCGTTATTGTTAGCTCAAAACCGTCGTACAGTTTCTTCACTTCGTTTGGAAAATATCCGTAACCGCTTATCTCCTCATTTCATCTTTAATGTGCTTAATCAGGAAATGGCAGGAAGGAAAGCGGAAGAGAAGCAGGAACTATCTTCCTTGGTCAAACTGATGCGGCGTAATTTGGAACTGGCTGAGCAATTATGTGTCACTTTAGCAGAAGAACTGGATTTTGTGAAAACCTATATCGATTTGGAGCGTCGCTCATTAGGGATAACTTTCCATCCGATGATAGAGATTGGTGAAGGTGTGAATCCTGAGCAAGTTCAGCTGCCTTCTATGTTGATACAGATTCCTGTAGAAAATGCGGTGAAGCATGCTCTGAAAGAGAAGGAAGGAGAAAGAAATTTGTGGATTATTATTGCTCGCCAAGCCAATGGAATCTCTATTCAAATCAGGGATAATGGTGGAGGTTATCGTCCAAATAGCCGGAACAGGGGAACTGGTACAGGTATGAAAGTTATTATGCAAACAATTCAGATATTGAATATGAAAAATAAGGAAACAATAGATGTAGCTATACATAATGTTTCTTTATCCAATGGTGAAATTGGATGTGAAGTCACTTTCCTACTGCCGGATAAGTATGATTATAGGATTAAATAATAATGTTTAATCTCGTTTTTAGCAAGGATAGGACGAATAATCACCGGATAATCTATAAAATCACTTTGAGGGTTTTGCCTGAAAACAATATAATCTCTACATTCGTCAAAAGATACATGAAATAGACATGAATAGATATAAAGTTATAATAGTTGACGATGATGATGTAGCACTCGAGAATTTGACTTTCGAGTTAAGTAAAGATGTGCGTTTTTCTTTGGAAAAGACAGCCCGGAATGGTAAGCAAGCCAAAAAAGTGATTGCTAAGATACAACCTGATTTGCTTTTTCTGGATGTGGAAATGCCGGATATGACGGGTATGGAACTGCTGGAGGATATTCGGGATGATGTTTCGTGGAATATGCGGGTTGTTTTTTATACAGCTTACGACAAATATATGATACAGGCCATTCGTGAATCTGCGTTTGACTATTTATTAAAACCTTTCGAAGAGCAAGAATTGAAAGATATATTGGCACGTTTTGTGAAACAGGCTGAGGCGAGACAAAAAGCGGCATTACCTATGAGAATGCCACTGAATAGTGGACAAACGTTCATTGTATTTACTCCGACAAATGATATGCGTGCATTGCGTTCTGCTGAAATTGGTTTTTTCCGGTATTGTTCCGATCGCAGGCAGTGGGAAGTGGTGCTTAATAATCAGCCGCCGTTGGTCTTGCGCCGTGGAATGACTGCTGAACAGATAATTCAGTACTCGCCTTGTTTTGTCCAGATACATCAGTCTTATATTATTAATATTGATTATCTG
The DNA here is from genome assembly GCF_003464595.1 of Bacteroides intestinalis. Classification (GTDB taxonomy): domain Bacteria; phylum Bacteroidota; class Bacteroidia; order Bacteroidales; family Bacteroidaceae; genus Bacteroides; species Bacteroides intestinalis_A. The sequence continues at coordinate 418,860 of NZ_QRZF01000004.1, read as the reverse complement.
ATGATTATTAAAGATAACAAATGTATATTGTATCCTCCTTTTGATAAGATAACAGAACTTTTAGTCTCAAGAAAGCATAAGAAGGAACTACAAGACAGATATTGTTTGTAAATGAAATTATATTGGTTAGGGAGTCGGCACTTAGATAGTGTTGACAAAGGAAAGAGGGCGCTAAACGTAATGTTCAGCGCCCTCTTTTACAATTTATTTATTAATCAAAAAGGATATTCCTAATTATCGACGTGAAATTATTTCATTTCGATACCCTTGTTCTGCAAAGTGACATTCAATACTCTTGCATATTCAGCATATTGTTTGTCAGTCAGTGCTTTTCTCATCAACTTCAAGTTTCCATAAACTGCATTGTGAAGTTTCTTTTTCTGATCCTTCTTGGCAGTTGTAGCGCGTTCCATCTGTGTAGAGAAGTAATCGCAAATGTTTGCTACTTCTTCATGCTGGTCAGCGGATAAATTCAAATATTTACTCAACTTGGTTACGTTGATGTTACCATCCCATTTTGCAGTTGTAGGTTGATTTCCTGCTGCAAATGTCGTAGCAGTCAGGCAGACTGCTGCCATTAATGTTAATCCTAAACGTTTCATAATACCTACTTTTAATTTGTTATACCTAAAAACAATTCTAACTCTAAAAATCTAATACCTATTGAAAACAGCTCTAAGCGCTTAGCTTTTTCTTTTTACCTGTGCAAATATAGAAATATGTTTTATAACACAAAAACGAAAAAGAAAGAAAGTACTGTTTAGATGACTATTTTTTGATATAGATCAATTATATGATGTTATTTTGATTGTTTGAGGTCTTTTTTGTAATATGAATGTAATATGGTTATCGTACACGGTCGATCAGAATGATAGTGGATGCTTTGCGTGGAATGTATAATAGGCTATCGGGCGGACATGAGTAAATTCAGCTCCTGGCTGATTTCTTCAACAATTTCCCGGGTGGCAAGTGACAGACATTCTGCCATATCATCCAGGCAGCCTTGATTGGCGGCATAGGAATCTTCATAGCTCCGATCTCTGCGAGACTGCTTATGCTTGACATTGTAGGTTTTGTCTAGCAAGCAATTGCCATGGTGCGAAAAACGTATAGAAATGGAAAGTTGAGTTTGTGCCGGGCGGTAACGAGCGCTTTGCAAGGTTATGTAACCACCTTCGAACCAAATAAATCCGCTTTCATTTAAAACAACACCACCAATTGTTTCATTCTGCCTGACTTTTACCTCCAGGCGGTAAACAGAGTCAGCGGGAACTTGATTGTCTTTGTTATCTATTAATTGGAAGCAGGTACTACTATTACATTCGGTTAATAATGCATCCGTGAGGAATTCACGATAAAGTTGGCTGAGAGAATGCTCACCCAGCCGTGTGCGGAAGCGATCCTGTTGTCTATTAAAGATAATCAGTGGAATGAAGAAACCACCTTTCCGCTTGATAGTGCTGTAATAATCAGTGTTGGAGTAATCTATAAAATCCAGATAGATGCTGTCTTTGACTTTGCCGGTATATTCTTGCGAAATAAGCTCATAGAAAAGATTGCTACGCATGCCATTCAATTCTTTCTGCATGCTGCGCGAACTTCGGCAGGAACAGAAAGACACGGCTATTAACAAGAGAAGAATATAATGCTTCATGGTATAATCTTATTGAGTATATGGTGGTAAGTTTTCATTGTCAATAATCTCATCAGGCAGCTGCATTGTCATTCTTGTTTCCGAACTGATTCCTACAAATCCGAGACCGCCTTTTACATTGCTTGGTATGATAACAGGTTCCATGAGTGCTTCCTCATAGTTGTCTGATTCCAGATAGTTTAAAGCTTTCAGATAGCGAAATTCTGCTTCACTGATACTGAGCAGGCGGACAGTGATGCTTTTGGAGCGGCGAGTGACGTTATAAAGTCCTGAATAATCATTATTATAAAGCTGGGTGTAAACTTTCAGTGTACAGGTACTGCCGGAAAAGCGTCCATCTGTGAAAACATTGTATTTGTTTTCAATGTAACTACCGAACGGATCATCTTCGTAATCTTCACTATTACTGGGCTTTCCATCTGTTAATATGATATCTTCCCGATTTATCAAATCTGTATACCGTGAGTAGACAATGGTGTCTTTATAGTTGTTATATTGCCCGTAAACGGTGATGTCATTTCGTATGTCCAGCCGATAATGATTCTTTTCATTGGGACGATCTTGCAAGGTGATTTTAAATTGGCGGTAAGTATTCCAACCATTGTATTCTTTGAGTCTGGCGAGGCATGTATCCACCTGAATCGTATTTACAGGGTAAGGGACAGTCACTTCTGCTGTTGCATGGTATTTCCCGTTTTCTGCTATAGCTTCCAGACGAATGTTATCTCCAGGATTCAGAGTCGTGGTGATACGATACTTCTTTCGCTTTGCAATTTCAGGAAGATTATTGAGAGGTGCGTCTGGATCATAAACTACATCCAGACTACCGATAGGCTTCAATGGAGGTAGTTCTTCGGGAGTTTCGGCAAGTTGTCCATTGATGTAAAGAGTAAGGCTGGCAGTTTCAACATGTGAGATACCCTCTATACCACTTACACTAAGAAAGACGAAATTCTCATGCTCACCGGCATCGAGAAGGGCATTCATAATGAGTTGCGGTTCACGATATGGTGGGGTGTAGGGGATCTCATTCTCACAAGAGGCGAAGAGATTGATACCTACATATATAATAAGGTATAAGAAAAATTTTCTTGTTTTCATTTTCGTCTGAATTTATAGTATAACTGTTCTTCTTAAAATTTATAAGTATAGGTAACAGATGGAATGATTGGCAATAAAGTCAGCTTTTTGATAACAATTTTTGTTTTGTCATAAGCTTCGTACATATTCCCATCATCACTCTGGTACCAAAATTTATTATTATGGTACTGATTTTCATAATATTTATCCATATAATAATCACTGTTTCGTTGTTTGGTATAGATTAATGTTGGGTTCATTGCATTATAAGCATTGTAAATGCTAATGTTCCAGATGCGCATGCCATGCTTCGTTTTCTTATTGAAGTTTATACCAAGGTTCAGGCGATGACTGGAAGGCAGACGATAATTATTACGTCTGGAGATATAATTGGCCTGTGTGATGCTACCATCAGGTTTGATGATAACGGTTTGTTGTTCCGGTATGGTAGCTGTTCCTCCACTGTTAAACACCCAAGAAGCGCCGACATCAATCCGTTTGTTGAATTTATGGTTAAGGGAAAGACTTATATTATGTCTACGGTCATATTTATAAGGAAAACGTTCACCATTGTTGATGCCACCTTCTTTGAACTGACGGTCCGCTTTTGCCAGAGTATATGCCAGCCATCCGGTGGTTTTACCCATTGTTTTCTGCGCCATGAATTCTATTCCCATTGAACGCCCTTTACCCATTTCCACTTTATCTTCCCAGTTAGTAGAACTTCCGAAGAATGAAACACCATTCTGATATTCCAGTACATTACGCATTTGCTTGTAGTAGCCTTCTACTGAGAACTCCCAACCAGGGATTCCTGTATAATATCCACCTATGGAGTATTGATTGGAAAACATAGGGCGTATATTTTTAGTGATAGGTACCCAAAGATCTGTAGGCATGGCAAGAGGAGTAGATGACAATTGATGTACATACTGTGCCATCTGAGAGAAAGATGCTTTTACAGAGAAGTCATGATCGAATCGATAACGGACGGAAACTCGTGGTTGTGCTGAAAAGTAATTCTTACCCTGTGTGTTAAATAGGGAAAAGTGAACTCCTGCATTTATGCTGGTGCGACTTCCAATGTCGAAATTATCCTCTGCGTAGATTGAAACTTCATGTCCATGCAGATAGCTGTTTGAAATTCCGTGATATAAAGTATCTTGTCCTATTTCTCCGTTTTCTTCTTCCTTCATTTTCGAGGTAGTTGTTTCGGGACGGAAGGTATGGTATAAGTATTCCACACCAAACTTTATGTGGTGTGCAGGAATAGGGGTGTAGTCGAAATCTGTCCGAAAACTCCAGTCACGGATCCCCGAACGATAATCCGAATGGTACTGAAAACCATATTGCTCTTTGCTAATGATACGATGTTCTATAGATTTGCTGCGTAACTGCATTCGATAGCTATTGAAAGCTATAGTAGTATTACTGAATAGTTTATTGTTGAATACATAGTTCCAACGTCCTGATACAATGGTATTTCCCCAGTTCAGGCTCGTTTTATCATTATAATTATTCTTCTGATAAGTCTCTGATCCTTCATCGCCGTATGTATAGTCTTCTTTGAGGCTGAAATGATAATGATCTTTTCCGTGGTAGAAACCAAGGAAAAGGCGACTACGGTCACTGAATTTATGATTGACCTTGGCATTGAGATCATAAAAGTAATAATTGTAACTTTCTCCATCACTTGTGAATAAGTTAGATAAAAAAGCAGTATGCGTACCACGTCCGCTAAGCGAAAAAGAAGTGCGATCTTTGATAATAGGTCCTTCCAAATGTATTTTATCAGTGAGTGTACCTATGCTCAGTGCGCCATGATAACGCTTCATATCCCCGTCGTTGGTACGCACATCTACAATAGACGAAAGACGTCCGCCATAGCGTGCCGGAAAAGAACTCTTGAACAGTGTAACCTTTTTCACAGCTTCGGGTGTGAAGATAGAGAAAACACCCAATAGGTGGTCGGCATTATATATAGGAATACCGTCCAGCAATATCAAGTTCTGATCCGGTCCTCCACCACGTACATATAAACCGGAGAAGCCTTCGGTTCCTGCCTGTACGCCTGGCATTAGCTGGATGGTTTTCAATATATCAGCCTCCCCCAGTACAGCGGGTGTATGTTGTATTTGTGCCATGGGAATCTCATGTGCACCCATGGCGGTGGCTTGGATACCAGCTTCCTTTTTATCCGAAAGTATGATCACTTCCGCCAGTTCGTTATTAGTGTTCAGGCGAATATTGAGCACGGTGTCTTGGTTTAGCGGGAACGAACTGTGCCGTGTTTCGTACCCTAAATACGAAAAACTTAATTCTGCATCTCCCTCAGGTAAGGTGAGGGTATAGAAACCGAAAGGATTGGTGGCAGTGCCCACACGCTGACGACTATCGAGAACATTGGCACCAATCAGCGTCTCGGAAGACGCTCCGTCCGTCACGTATCCGCTGATCGTGAACCGTCGGCTTACGGTTTTCTGCGGCATGGGCCGCTTATGTAGCAAAATATGTTTTCCTGATATTTCGAAGCCTATAGGCTGCATTTCAAAAGCCTTCCGCAGGATTTCATTGATAGTGAGATCGCGGACAGCCAATGTGATACGGCTATTCAAGCGTACTTCTTCTCCATAGATGAAGCTGTAACCTGTTTTTTGTTCCATTTGTTTCACAAACTCTTCCAACGTAGCATTTTGTAGTTTAATACTAAAACGCGTTTGTGAAGGGTTGGCCTGTAAAACACAAGTGGCAAATACGAGCGTACTTTGTAGAGTACAGGTCGAGAGGAGAACCGCTCCCACCAGGAATAATTTCCTGATGGTGCGGGGTGAGCAGATAGAGGATTTCATTCTAGTTTAATTTTTGTGTGATCGTTATAGTGTCATTAGTTTTTGTGTATCCAAACTTTTGGTTGCGACAAAGCAAAGAAAGGATTTCTTCCAATGTTTCACCATCGGAAAAAGTAGCCGTCATGTGGTAGTTCTGCAAATCAGTATCTTCTATACGGATGTCCGTATGAAAAGCATTGGAAAGTTGCCGGACAATCTCCTGCAGGGGAATACTTTTAAAAAGCAGTGTTCCGTTTCTCCAGGCAATCTCTTCCGATGCATCCTTTTCGGTGTGTAAAGTTAAGCTCTTTTTATCCTTATTGTAAATGGCACTTTCGTTAGGTGAGAGTACCAGGCTTTCTTCTTCTTTACCGATGAGGCTGACAGCTACAGAACCTTCCAGTAACGTTGTTTTAACTTGCGCATCTTCGGGATAGGCTTCGATATTGAAATGAGTACCCAAAACTTGTACTATAACCGCTTCGGCCTCCACCTTGAAAGGGTGTGCCGCATCTTTACTGACTTCGAAGTAAGCTTCACCCTGCAACTGTACTTTCCGGTCTTTTCCTCTGAACCGTTCGGGGTAAGTCAGAGTTGAATAGCGGTTCAGTACTATTTCTGTTTGGTCGGGTAGCGTTATACTACGTGTTTCTGCCAGCGTGGATACGGTTTGCAATGGTACCGGGGCGAACATATAGTATGCCCACCATCCCAGTACGCAAAGCACGGCAACGGCGGCTGCACTCGCCATAGTGCGCAATGAAAGGATGCGGCGTTGCAGACGTGGTAACCGTTTTTCAAGAAGTATCCAACTGTTAGCTTTGGAAAATTTTCCTCTCGGCGAACGGGTGGAGGCTACGAGTTTATTGAGTATTTTTTCAAAATCTTGTTCCATGTTCTTCATCTTTCTTTCCTATAAAGACAGTTAAAATGAAAAAACTCCCTACGCTAAATCCTTTTTTATTTGAGAAATTGGATCTTTTGCTGATTCATTCTCGTTATTTATTTAAGTTTCGCAAGCTCAACTTATTAGTTAACAAGGTTTCAGTTGACAAGGTGACAAGGGAGATAGTCTCACAAACAATTCTCACCTATCGTATTCTCATGAAAAGTCTGACATTCTTGCCTTGTTCCCTTGTCAACTGAAGCCTTGTTGACTGCGAAAGTTGAGCTTGCGAAACTTGAGTTATTTATTATAGTGAAAGTCAGGTTCAGGTTATTTGGGTTCCAGGTAGACCGTGATTTGTGTTCTTTTTGCTTCCTTGTCCTGCGGGATACAGACTATACGAAACTCTGCTTTATTTTTAATTTTCTTGGGATAGATCTTCACACGCAGATTGGCAGATTTCTTTTTTGCAGGAATAATAACCTTTTTATCCTCGATGCTGAATACGACAGTTTGTCCTGGCATACTTACTCCGTTGATAAGGACTTCCCGATCTTCTTTTTTCTTCTCTGCGGCGATAATTTTAATGTCGAACTCTTCAACATCTTTACTTCTGTCGAATGAATAATTCTTGGTAGTCTTGTCAAAGCCTACATACTCTTCGGGATAATTGGAATTGTTCTCACTGCATGCGGCAAGGATGAAGAGAATAGCTGCAGCTCCCGCCATTTTTTTACAAAGTTGTTTCATACTGTTTTAATTTAGTTTAGTTTATAGTTCATAATTAAAGACAGGGGCGGAAAAAGAACTCCCTATAGGAATAAAACTAAAATGTGTTAATGTGTGGAAGAGGGGGGGATATATGATTATGGCTCTTGTTGGATCATGTATTATCCAGCAAGAGCCATACGATATAAAGAGGCTATACTTTAATTAGCTTGATTCTCAACAGTATTTTGATTGCTGATAGTCTTTACATATTCTATCCGGATATTACTCTGTTCATTTTCCTCTAACAGCATAGAATGAGGTTCCGGTACTGAGAGCTTTATTTCTGTCGCGTTGAAATTCCGTGTAAAACGGATCATTCCTGCCTTCTGAGCCTGTGCTTCAATAGCATGCAGATAGAAATTTTCCAGGCGTAATGAGTCATTTTCACCGGAGGCGGAAATGAATTCCCGTACATAGGTTGTTTTGACATGGGATAAGTATATGTTACGGAAATGAGGATAGCCCTTCTCTGGGGGATCTACCGGGGTGAGCATCGTTTGCCAATGTTCCGGTATTTCTTTACCTTTATACTCTTCAGGCAGTGTACTATAGCTGTATTTAGGATTCCAGTTAGGCTCGGCTCCAAGAACTCTGCGGTTATTTTCGGCTTCTACCCGGGTTACAAAAATATTCTCGATGGTTCCACCACGGGTTGTGGCACTTTTCAGTTGTAATATAACCGAAGTTCCCATGGCTTTGAGGTCGTGAGCCAGTACATTGCGTATGCTGCCGGAAGTTTCGCTGCCGCATGTAATCAATCCTCCACCTTTGTGAGCGATACAATTGCGTATCACTACATTTTCTGTAGGACGGTTCACGCGTAAACCGTCAGCATCTCTACCCGCCTTCAGGCATATATTATCATCGTTACAGTCTATTTCACAGTTTTCTATCAAGATATTTGTGGATGAATCGATATCGATGCCATCCGTACTGGGTCCACGTCCGCCAATATTGTTATTAATAATTAATCCGTCTACTGTACAGTGGTCAGAGTATAAAATCTGGCATCCCCAAAAACCGGTACGCATCAATGTAAAATTACTTAGAGTGACGTCCGAACTGTTTTCAACGAGGATACCGCGGACACGCTTACAGTCGTAATCCACAATCCAGCGTAAACCTTTGGCTTCATATTCTTTCCGCATAGCCCAGTATTTATCCCAAAATATCTTACCCCGGCAATCCAGAGTCCCTTCGCCACTGACAGATGCTTTCTCTTCGCCGATGATATTTATTACTGCTGCGGGCCATACCATTTCAATACCTGCAATGCGTGAGCGGAATTCCGGATAACAATGAATATCAGAACAGGCTATCAGGGTCACGCCTTTACTTATTTGCAGATTAACCCCGCTTTTGACAAAAAGTGCTCCTGTCAGATAATAACCCGGTTGCAGCGTAACGGTTCCTCCTCCGGAGAGTGCGCAACTGTCTATTGCTTTTTGAATGGCATCTGTACTAAGAACCGTACTATCGGCAACAGCACCGAAGGAGTTAGCGGATACCACTGTACTACTATCCGGTAATTGCCGGCTACCTACATTCTCTGCCCAGGAGAAATCCGGTTGTTGAGGGATTTTTCCCCATTCAAAGTTATCAGTATCCAGTCGGGGGTGTGCACACGAAAAAAGAAGCGCTCCAGACAAGAGTAGGGAAAAGGTATATCTTCTTTTCATATAATTAAAGTATTGATTATTAATTGTCATCTGATCTCTATGAATTCTACTGAAAAATTCACCGCTAAAGTAGGGCATTTGCATCATTTGTTATATAGAGGTATGTACAGATGCATGTAATATTTGTTTTCGTATGGCATTTATACCTTGTTCATACCTGGACCGTATCCGAACCGTACTTGCTCCGTACATTCTCCACTCAGAGGTACCTCTACACGGAGAAAGTACGGTGTTGGTACGGAGCAAGTGTGTTTCAGTAGGGGGTGGAAGTACTGGGATTTGATGAAAAACACGATTTTCTATGTTTTTGTCTGTTTTTACATTGCCTCTTTTTTTAAATGGTGCTAAGTTTGCGATACATTTTAATATTATTGAAAAATAGAAGATATGAGACAGCTATTCGTGCTCTTGATTGCACTGGGTATTTGGATGCCGGTAAATGCCAAACAGATAACTTTCACAAAGAAGGGGATAATTCATTACCATATGAGTGGACAAGACACTCTTGTTGTCCAGACTGCTTTTAAAAAACACTATACTTTGGCTATTGCTCCGTATAAAGGTGATAAGGCTTGTGCTATCAGTTATACATTCGACGACGGCTTGGCAGAACAATATTCATTGGTTGCTCCTCAGTTTGAAAAAAGGGGATTCCGAGGGACATTTGCTATTAATGGTTCTAAGATTAATAGCGATGGTGGACTAACTACAGATACCACAAGGATGAGCTGGTCGCAAGTGAAAGACTTATTGGACAGAGGACATGAGATATCAAATCATGGTTGGAAACATAAGAATTTTGCCCGATTTCCATTAGAGGAAATCAGAGAGGATATTTATAAAAACGATAGTGCCATATTTGCCAATACAGGAGTCATGCCCCGTACTTTTGTATATCCTAATAACAATAAGAAAGAAGAGGCTAAGAAGATTGCAGTTCAGAACCGGGTAGGTACAAGAACCAAACAACGTTCTATCGGTAGCAAATCTACTCCTCAGAATCTGGAGGCCTGGGTAAATACTTTAATAGAAACCAATGATTGGGGCGTAGGTATGACACATGGCCTGACCTATGGTTATGACGCTTTTCGTGATCCACAACGCTTTTGGGATCATTTAGATCAGGTCAAGGCAAAGGAAGATAAAATCTGGGTTGGGACATTCCGTGAAGTGGCGGCTTATGTTGAAGAAAAGGGAGTAACTCAGTTGGATATTGTGTGCGAAAAGAATCATTTGAGAATTACTCCGGGATTGACTTTGGATAAGGAGCTATTTATAGAACCACTGACGCTGGTTATTAGAGGAAAGCATATAAAAAAGATTTCCGTCAGACAAGACGGGAAGAAACTGCCTGTGCAACTTCATATAGATAAAGCCGTTTTCGACTTTAATCCTTATGGAGGTGTGATAGAAGTAAATCTTAAATAAGTAAAACCATGAAAAAGATGTCTATTATGAAATAATTGGCAAGCTTGAAACTTGATTGAAAACTTAAAGTTTTTTTTGAGAAAGTGAAGTACAAACGAAAATGAAAATCTAATGAAGCAAGTGATGAAACATCTTATTTTCTCTCTTATTTTTGCTGTAAGTAGCTGTTATATGGCTGCATCCAAGCCGGTCCATGTAATTATTACAGCCGGTCAGTCGAATACTGACGGACGGACCTCAAATAAAGACTTACCAGACTATATTAAAGCATTGGCAAAAGATACTGTAGAGTATTCTGAAGGGGCATATCCTTATTGCCGGATTGCACAGAATGATCCGGACGGAAAATTTATCCCTTTTTGGCCCCGGGCTGCGCGAAGTGAGCGAAATGCCCTATGGGCCTATGACGCTGTGACTTATTATTGGCTGGAACAGTTATTAAAAGAAAAATTTTATGTGATTAAATGGGCAGTTGGCGGAACTTCTATTGCCCCTAACTATGATTCTGCAAAAGGAAGATATTGGTCGGCAAATCCTGAATGGTTATCTCAAACAGAATCGACATCTAAAGGAGGAAGATCGTTATTATTGTCATTTATTCAGGAAATAGATATTTGCATTGATCAAACTCTTTCGAAGTTGGAAGAAGGGTATCAAATAGATGCTTTTCTCTGGCATCAGGGAGAGAGTGATCAGCGTAAGGGAAAAGATTATTATGATAATCTGAAGGCTGTAGTCACTTATGTACGCACACATTTAAGTCAGAAAACAGGCAAGGATTATTCGAAGCTTCCCTTTATATTCGGCACAGTTGCCAGAAGTAATAAATCCTACAGCAGTGAGGTGGAAGCAGGTATGCGCCGCCTGGCAGAGGAAGATTCAAATGCTTATCTGATAGATATGTCTGATGCGGAGCTATTGAACGACCGACTTCATTTTAATAAAAAATCGGCGGAGCATTTGGGTAGGGAAATGTATAAGTGTTTGGCTGAAATTATGTTTTAAAGGAATTATCCCGGAATTAATAAAGTAATCATTTAAACCGTCTTAGATATGTTTGGACTCAATAAAAGAATCATCAAGTCAGCTACTGTATTGTTAGTAGCGGTCAGTTTGTGTAGTTGTAGTAAGGTGCAGAAACCACAAGTAGAATGGCCGACAATTACACCGGAGATGAAACCGTGGACTCGTTGGTGGTGGATGGGGAGTGCCGTTAATGAAAAAGATTTGAATGTTGCACTCGAAGCATATCAGAAGGCTGGACTTGGTGGAGTTGAAATAACTCCTATATATGGGGTTCGTGGAACTGAAGATCAGTTTGTAGAGTATTTGTCTCCTGAATGGGTCGAACATTTCACTTATACTCTTCGGGAAGCGAAGCGGTTAGGGTTGGGAGTGGATCTTGCTAATGCTTCGGGATGGCCTTTCGGAGGTCCCTGGATTGATGAGAGTAAGGCTTCCAAAAATATGAGTTCAAAAGTGTATAGATTGAAAGGCGGACAAACACTAACAGATGTGATTTCTTATAAGCAACAGCCATTAGTGCGTATGCAAAGTAATAGGAAACTGCAAACTACAGACGTGAAATTTCCCTTAGCAGCCAATCAACCACGCCAGGAATATGCTTTTGATCAGGTTCGTTATGAAAAAGAGCTTCCGCTACTGGTAGTAACGGCTAATAGAATCTCAGAGAACGGCTTCAAGGAGGTCATAGATCTGACTGATAAAGTAATTGAAGGTAAGCTTGTATGGACTGCTCCCGAAGGTGAATGGATGATTTGTGCGCTATTTCAGGGTGATCATGGGAAAATGGTAGAACGTTCCGGCCCGGGTGGAGAAGGACTGGTGATAGATCATTTTTCAGAAGATGCATTAAAGACTTATTTGAATAAGTTTGATGAAGCTTTTAAAGGAAAAGATTTAAGCTATTTGAGGTATTATTTTAATGACTCGTATGAAGTGGATGATGCTTCGGGAGAATCTAACTGGACGCCTGAATTCTTTGCGGAGTTTCAGAAGTTCCAGGGATATGATCTGAAAGAATATTTGCCGGCTTTGCTTGGATTGGATACATCGGAGATGAATAGCAGAATATTGTATGATTATCGTATGACTATCAGCGAACTCTTGCTTGATAAGTATACCAAAAACTGGCAACAATGGGCAGCCAGGCAAGGAAAGGGAATCCGAAATCAAGCACATGGTTCTCCTGCTAATGTGCTCGATTTATATGCGGCAAGTGATGTCCCGGAAATAGAGGGAAATGATATTGTAAATCTGAAAAGTGCGTCTTCGGTGGCACATGTCACAGGCAAGAAATTGGTTTCTTCGGAAACGTGTACATGGTTGAGTGAGCATTTTGAATCTACTTTGGGGATGGTGAAGTCGAATGTTGACAAATTCTTGTTAGCTGGAGTCAATCACATATTTTATCACGGCACTGCATATTCTCCTCAGGATGCCATGTGGCCCGGATGGCTTTTCTATGCTGCCGTACATTTTACTCCGGCTAATAGTTTCTGGGAAGATTTTGGAACGATAAACCAATATGTATCCCGGGCACAAAGTTTCTTGCAGGCTGGTAAACCCTCTAATGATATTCTACTTTATTTTTCTATTGCCGATTTATGGTCTGTCCCTAGGAAAAGAGGTCTGTTGAGCCATTTCGATTCCGGTCATCTTTTCAATGAATTGTCAATGAAAGAATGTGGGGATTTCTTTACGGAAAACGGTTATTCATGGGATGCCATATCAGATAAGCAATTGCTTGATGTAACTTATAAAAAGACGGTTTTATCTACAGGTGGAAATGATTATCAAACAATTGTTGTACCTGAAACTCATCTGATCCCTGCGGAGACATTCGAAAAACTGATGAATCTGGCCAATGATGGGGCTACAATATTATTCCATAAAATTCTTCCAACGGGTGTTCCCGGACTATCTGATATGGAGAAGGCCGAAAAACGATTGAATGATCTTAAAGAACAACTGTCGTTTACCGGGCAAGGTAATGTACGTATGGCTTCTTATGGGAAAGGAAAGATTGTTTTGTCTGATGACTTATCTGCATTAGTGGATAAAGCAGAAGTAAGGCCGGAGAAGATTGTAGCTTCCGGTTTACAATGTATCCGTCGCATAAAGGATAATGGTGATTTTTATTATTTTATTAAGAATCCTGCAAAAGAAGCATTTGACGGGTGGATTACACTTAATGTAGATTATCGTTCTGCTGCCTTATATAATCCGATGAGTGGTGTAGCAGGTTATGCAAAGGTGAAGGAAGATGGGGGTAAACATGAAATCTATATTCAGATGAAACCTGATGAGTCTTTGGTTATAGAGACTTTCCAAGGGAAGGCAAATGGAGAATTTTATCCTTATTATGAAGAAAATGGAGATCCGGTGGGCGTTATGGGTGACTGGACGCTGACTTTTGTGAAAGGCGGTCCGGAATTACCTGCTTCAAAAACGGTTCGACAGCTTGAATCCTGGACTACTTGTGGTCCTGAGTACGAAGTGTTTTCCGGCACTGCAGAATATGTAACACAAATTCCTGCATTACCTGCTCAAGCTCCAGTTTGGCTTTTAAGTGTGGAAGAAGTGCATGAAAGTGCCTCTGTTTATGTGGATGATACATACATCGGAACTCTTATCAGTGCTCCTTATAGTATTGAAATTCCCGGAAATCTTCTGAAAGAGGATAGTAAACTTAAAATTAGGGTTTCAAATCTGATGGCTAACCGCATAGCCGATCTTGATAAAAAGGGTATTGAGTGGAGAAAATTCTATAATACCAACTTTAATGCAAGGCGGAAGGAGAATGTAGGAAAGGACGGTAAATTTTCTGCGGAGAATTGGGAACCGAAGCGGTCCGGACTTTGTGGTGTTGTAACGTTAACTCCACTTCGCTTGGTTCAATAAGCGTGATACTTTCATGTAATTTGATGTAATTATGTTTTTAAAGAATTGTATTATAACGAATAAATTATAAGAATGAACTATATGAAAAACATTGCTAAACCAATATTATTGGTGTCAGGAATCGTTGTTACGCTCCTATTCACAGGGACAGTCTTAGGTTATGCTTCGAATAATGAAGATGGAAATGGTACTCTTGAAAATCCGATTGCCGTAGTTTTGCAGCAACCGGGTTTCTGCTCCATATTTCGTTCTTGGGGATTTATAGGCGATTCTCTATGTAGTGGAGAACATGAATATCATAAATCAGATGGAAGTAAAGGATATGCTGATCTATATGAATATTCCTGGGGACAATTCATTTGCTATGCAACCGGAGCGAAAGGAGATAATTATTCACAGGGTGGAGAAACGGCGAGGGGATGGATAGAGCGTTTCTGGAATAATCCTAAAAATAGGAATAACAACATAGATGCTAAGGCAGAACCTAAACAGGCATATATTATTGCTTTAGGAGTGAACGATACGTACAAGAAACATCCGGTTGGTAATGTGGAGTCGGATATAAATAAAAATGATTATACCAAAAATGCCCAGACTTATACAGGATGTTATGCCGGAATCATACAACGTATCCAGAGTATACAGCCTGATGCGAAGATATTTGTTGTTACACGTCCTAAAGAGGAATCCACTAATGAGGCATACAATGAAGTGGTGCGCCGGATGGCCGATATCTTTAAAAATGTATATGTGATAGATTTATATAAATATGCACCGTCGTATAGTAAAGAAGATGATTTCCGTACCAAATACTTCATGGGAGGTCATCTTAATGCAGCCGGATATCAATATACTGCCTGGATGTTTATGACTTATATTGATTGGATTATACGTCATAATCTGAAAGATTTTGAGCAGGTTGCGTTTATTGGTACTGATTATAAATACTAATCCTCAAAGGTAAAGTAGTAACCTTTCTTTTGGTAAATACTAATTCGTCCCTCCATGGAGAACATTGCGTCCCCTTATAAGGAACATTGCGTCCCTCCATAAGGGAACGCAATGTTCCTTATAAGGGGACGAATTAGTGTTTATAGCTACATTATTAAATGGTGGTAATAGTAGAGGTAGTATTAGTTACCGGGAGTTAATTTCATTATGAATGATTAATAATCATTTTCTTCAAAATCGTACAGGGATGGATAGTATTTGCCAATGATTCCTTTTAAGGACTCTGTAATTTTGATGGAAATTTGTGCAAGAATATGGAAATATTGGGCAAATAGACGATGTAATGGTGGCATTCTATTCGGGTGTCCATTATTACATGCTTTTGTACAATTTCACATTATTTGGAATTATATGTGTAGTTATATTTGCAGCACATTTATTATTTGAGAATTAAAAACACTATCGTTAACTTAAAAAAAGAATGCATGAAAAACAGAAGAAAAAACAAACTGTTTGGTTACCTGCATGAGTTCAGGCAATTTTTCTTCATTACATTTCTATCGGTGCTTTCCGTGAATCTCTATGCACAGCAGAAGGGTATTCAAGGCGTTGTGGTAGATGGTAATGGAGAAACTATCATTGGAGCTAATGTCTTGTCGGAAGACGGTAAGGTTGGAGTGATAACCGATCTTGATGGGAATTTTAAATTGGATGTCCCGGTGGGTACTAACATTAAGATTTCATACATTGGTTATAAGACCAAGGTATTGAAAGCGACTGCCGGGAATATGAAAATCATTTTATTGGAAGATTCCGAAATGCTTGCCGAAGTGGAAGTAGTAGCCTATGGCGTACAAAAGAAAGTAACGGTGACCGGTGCGCTTTCGAGTGTGAAATCGGATGATTTGGTTCGTACGCCGGTATCTTCCGTAAACAACGTGTTGGCAGGTCAGCTTTCCGGTGTGACTACCGTACAGTATTCGGGTGAGCCGGGTTCGGATGCTGCCACGATTTTCGTACGTGGTCAGGGTACTTGGGCAGATTCCGCTCCGTTGATTCAGGTGGATGGCGTGGAACGTTCCATGGCGGACATTGACCCTGAAGACATCGAAAACATCACTGTGCTGAAAGATGCCTCGGCTACGGCCGTATTCGGTGTACGCGGTGCCAACGGTGTAGTATTGATTACTACCAAGCGAGGTAGAGAAGGACAGGCCAAAATTGACATCAACACCTCTTTTTCTGCGTTGACTCCGACTCGCCTCTTAGAGCAGGCAAACAGTTATGAATACGGGTCTTTCTTCAACCAGATGCAGAGGAATGACTTTGACTTCTCTGCCGGTGAGACGTTCACTCCGATGTTCTCGGATGGAGTGCTTCAGAAATTCAAGGACGGCAGCGACCCCATCCGCTTTCCGAGTACGCGTTGGGTCGATTACATCATGAAAGATGTTACCATGCAATCCAAGCATAATGTCAACATCAGTGGTGGTACCAAGACCATGCGCTACTTTGTTTCTGCCGGTTTCATGACACAAGGTGGTCTGTTTACCGAATTTGACGATTTCCATTACGACTACCGCTATCAGCGTTTCAACTATCGTACCAACCTTGACTTGGATGTGAGTAAGACTACCACTTTGTCGTTCAACTTAGCTGGTTCGGTAGACAATGCACAGAAGCCCCGTACCAGTCAGGGCGCTTCCGGTATGATTATGAGTATGTTGCAGGCCACTCCTTTCAGCAGTCCGGGTATCGTTGACGGAAAGAATGTCGCCACTACCACCGATTATAGCGATGGACTGACCTTGCCTTTTGTAGGAGGCGGTGCCATGAATTATTACAGCAGTGGAGGTACCGGTGGTTATTACCATTACAATAATAACAAGTTGCAGTTAGATCTTGCATTAGATCAGAAATTGGACTTCATCACCAAAGGCCTTGCATTTAAGCTCAAAGGTTCGTATAACAATATGTTCAACGTGACCAAGGGAGGTACTGTGGGGCGTGCTACCTATTTTCCTGTTATTCAGAGTGATGGCAGTCTCCTTTATCGTAAAGAAGGCGAAAATACTCCCGTCAGTTACAGTGAAGATACCGGAAAGGCGCGCGACTGGTATTTCGAGGCACAGTTGAACTACAATCGCACTTTCGGCGATCATTCGGTAGGTGCATTGGTGCTCTATAATCAGAGCAAGAATTACTATCCCGACAGTTATTCGGACATTCCGCGCGGATATGTAGGTCTGGTGGGGCGTGTCACTTACGACTACAAGAATCGTTATATAACCGAATTCAATGTAGGTTATAATGGTTCCGAAAACTTCCACCCAGACCGCCGTTTCGGTGTATTCCCGGCAGGTTCTATCGGTTGGGTGGTCAGCGAGGAAAACTTTTTCAAGCCCTTGAAAAAAGCCATCTCTTTCTTGAAGCTCCGTGCTTCATGGGGTTTGGTAGGTAACGACAAAGTGGGTGGTTCGCGCTTCATGTATCTGGCCGACCCCTTTCTGTATAGTGATAAGATGGCTACCCGTGGCGGTTATGCCTATAACTTCGGTGTAGAAAACTCAGTACTGTTCCCGGCTTATTATGAGGATGTGAACAACAAGAACAACCCGGAGTTGACTTGGGAAAAGGCATTTAAACAAAATTACGGTATCGATGTCAACTTATGGAACGACCGTCTGCGTGCCACTTTCGACTACTATAAGGAACACCGTACGGACATCCTGCTGAAAGACTACACTGCACCCGCCATCGTAGGCTTCCAGCCGCCTTACGCCAATTTGGGTGTGGTAGACAGCTGGGGATGGGAAGTCTCCTTGAACTGGAATCACAAGGTGAACGACAACTTCCGCTATTGGGCTACGCTGAACCTCTCTCACAACCAGAATGAGATTATCGAAAAGAAGGAAGCTCCCTATACCAATGCTTACCAGTATGAGAAGGGACACCGGATCGGTTCGCGCTATATGTACAAATTCTTCCGTTTCTATGACGAAGACACGCCTCGTTTGTACGAAGAAAAATTCGGTAAGCCTTTCCCGGAACAGCTCGTTGACTTAAAAGACGGTGATGCCGTGTTTGTGGACTTGGACGGTAACGGCATAATCAATGAAGACGATAAGACCCGTGAGTTGGGTTATACCGACGACCCGCAATACATTGCCGGTCTGAATGCCGGTTTTGCATGGAAAGATTTCGAATTTAACATGCAGTGGACGGGTTCTTGGGACGTATCGCGTGTCATCAGCGACGTGTTCCGCTATCCATTCCTGGACCGTACGACGAAAGACCGTGGCGGCTTGTTGAAATATCATGTTGAGAATACATGGAATCCCGACAGACCGGGGCAGCATTATGAATATCCGCGCGCCACTTGGACCAACGGATCTACCAACAACTATCAGGATTGCGCTCTTTATGAGAAAGATGCGAAATATCTGCGTTTGAAGACGATTATGCTTGCTTATAACATGAAACTTCCTTTCTTCAGGAAGATTGGATTGGATCGTGCCCAAGTGGCATTGAGCGGTTACAATCTGCTGACCTTTACTCCTTACATTTGGGGTGACCCCGAAACACGTGCCAGCAGTTCGCCCTCATACCCGCTTCAACGTACTTATACCATTAGTCTAAAACTTAATTTTTAAGCAAAAATGAAACTGAATATCAAACATATCATAGGTGTAGCAGCTGTGGCTACTCTCGGAATGGTTTCTTGTACGGATGAAATAAAGTTCGGAAACTCATTTCTGGAAAAGGCTCCGGGTGGTACGGTGACTGCCGATGAGGTATTTTCCAATCCGGAATATACCCGTAACTTCTTGGCAAGTGTTTACGCTACACAGTATTACAATCTGCCCACTAATTCCACGAACGCTGCTCCGCAGTGCCAGAACTATTGGAAAGGAATGCCCGATGCGTTGGGGGATGACTTTCATATTTTCTTCAACAATACCACTGTGTTTTCCAAATACTATGGCGGTTCGCTGACTTCGGCTATTGACGGAAACAAGAACGGTAATATTTATCCTTATACGAACGAATTTATCTGGGAGAATGTACGTCACTGCTGGATTCTGATTGAACGCATTAATGAAGTGCCCGACATGAGCGATGCCGAGAAAGCCCGTATAGTCGACGAAGCAAGATGTCTGATGGCTTATACTTACTTTATCGCTTTCCGTTGGTACGGCGGTCTGCCTATTATCCGCCAGTCGTTCACCGGTGCCGAAAGCAGTTATGACCTGCCCCGTCGCAGTGTTGAATCGACCGTGAACTTCATGCTGGAACTGCTGGATACAGCAATCGCCAACAAAGCATTGCCGTGGGCTTACACCGGTGCGGAAGCACAGTCGGAGACCGGTCACTGGACTTTGGCAGGTGCTATGGCACTGAAATGTAAGGTGCTGGCTTTCGCCGCGTCTCCTTTGTTCAATGATTCACAACCTTATTATCAAGGCAAATATGCTCTGGAAGCTGATACCTGCACTTGGTATGGTGGCAGCAAACCTGAACTGTGGACGAAACTGAAGGGCGCATGCGATGATTTCTTTACACAAATGAACAGCCAGGGACATTATCAGTTGATAAAACCGTCCGGAAATACACAGGAAGATTATCGATATGCCTATCGTAGCGGCTACATTCTGGAAAACAGTACTGAAATTCTACATAGTGTCCGCCGTAGTAAAAATGCCAATGGTAATGATTATGGTTGGT
The DNA here is from genome assembly GCF_003464595.1 of Bacteroides intestinalis. GTDB lineage: Bacteria > Bacteroidota > Bacteroidia > Bacteroidales > Bacteroidaceae > Bacteroides > Bacteroides intestinalis_A. The sequence continues at coordinate 398,934 of NZ_QRZF01000004.1, read as the reverse complement.
TCAATTTGGGCTTTGGCTCTGCGGTAGATGGTAGCAAAACCAATTCTCGTTACGCCTATTGTCCTACGCAAGAATACATCGAGATGTTTCCTTGGGCAGACGGTACTCCGTTCGATTGGGAAAAAGCGGAGAAAGAAGGCCGATTGGACAATATGTTCATTCAAGGCGATACCGTGAAAGGCAAACAACAGTTGCAGAATATCCGCTATACCCGCGATCCTCGTCTGTATGAAACCGCAGTGGTAAACGGTGCACGCCAAGCCGTGAACTGGGGTGACGGACGTGCCAGCGGTAATAACTGGGAGACTTGGGTAGGTGGCACCAATGCCAATAAAGATCCGAAAACCAATTCAGGTATATATGCCACCGGTTACCGCATGCTGAAATATCTGGTAGGTAGTGTCATGGACAGGAAGTTTCCGCAGTGGAATGCCATCATGTTGAGCGATATCTACTTGACATACGCAGAGGCCATCGTTCAGACCGGAGGTAGTTTTACGGATGCCATCGGTTACGTGGATGCCGTACGTGCTCGTGTGGGTCTGAAAGGACTGGTGGAATGCAATCCTGACAAGAACCTGACATCTAACAAAGAAAATCTGCTGGCGGAAATCATGCGTGAACGTGCTTGCGATCTGGCTTTCCAAAACGAACGCTACTTCGACTTGATCCGTTATAAGCGTGCCGACTTGTTGGAACGTCCGCTTCACGGCTTGCGCATTTATCGTTTGGTGAAGAATGGTAATGGTTGGGTACGTTCCGAAGACCAGTGGTACAATAAGTCTTTCAACAAAGGCTTGGCGGAAGACGATCCTAACTTCTACGAACCGTCACATTTCGACTTCGAACGCTTCCAAATCACTACCGGTTCCCGTATTTGGTGGTCAGGTTTTGATCCGAAGTGGTACTTGCAACCGTTCCCTATTACGGAAGTGAATAAGAATTACGGTTTGGTACAGAATGCCGGATGGTAACCTCTTTAATAATGAACAATCAAAAGGTATAAAGTAAAATAATACGTTATGAATAAAAAATATATAATTGTGTTATCGCTCTTTGCAGGTTTGTGCCTGCCGACGACGGCACAGGAATCAAACGAAGAGCAGACCGACAAGTTTGTAGGCCAGACCATCGATGTAGGTGCCGAGCGATTGCTGACCCGTGAGGAGACTACTGGTTCCGTGTCGGTCATTAGTTCCGAAACTACCGACCGTCGTAGTGCCAAGAATATCGGCAACTCCATTATTGGTCAGGGCAATGGCTTGATATCGTTGCAGAGCAGTGGTCGTTATGCAGATGTGAATCCTACTTTCTATATACGCGGACTGCAAACATTGAACGGCAAGAACTCGCCGTTGGTCATGATCGACGGTATCCAGCGAGACATTGTAAGCATTGCTCCCGAAGAAGTGGAAAGCGTCATCGTTCTGAAAGATGCGGCAGCAGTCGCCCTCTATGGATATAAGGGAATCAATGGAGCAATCAATATCGTGACTAAGCGTGGTAAGTATAACACGCGCAGCGTCAAGGTGACATACGATCATTTGTTTACTTCGCTTGCCAACAAACCCAAATTCGTAGATGCCTATACGTATGGATTGGCCGTCAACGAAGCCCGTATCAACGATGGTATGACAGGGCGTTACAGCAATCAAGAGCTCAATGCTTTGCGCGATGGAACCATGCCTTATCTCTATCCGAACGTGAACTGGGTGGATGAAACGTTCCGCGACAATGCGATGACCAATAAGTATAACATCGAATTCCGCGGTGGCGGCGAAAAATTTCGTTACTTTACCATGCTGGATTTGATTTCCAACAAGGGATTTGTGAAAGAACCGGGTGCAAATGAAGGCTATTCCACACAGGACAAATACGTAAAAGGCAACTTACGCATGAATATGGATATCGACCTGACCAAGACAACCGATCTGCAGGTGAATTTGTTGGGCGTATTGCAGGAAACATCAAGACCGGGTGCGCAGGCTGACCTTTGGGACTTGGTTTACACAGTGCCCTCTGCCGCATTCCCCATCAGGGATAAGAACGGTGTTTGGGGAGGTAGCGACACATGGGCAGGTACACAAAATCCTGTAGCACAGAGTGTCGGCGCCGCTTATTACAAAAATCATACTCGCTCGCTTTTTGCCGACATGAAGCTGACTCAGGATCTTTCCGGCCTGACAAAAGGATTGAATGCGTTCGTGCGCATCAGTTATGACAATATAGCAAATATCTATGAAGACCATAGCAAAGAGTATGTCTACAGTGTCAATGCGCCTACATGGGCGGACGGTGCTTCCGAGCCTACTGTAAAGAGTGAAATTTATGGAAAGGATAGTGAAATGGGAACAGATGCGAAAACTAATGAATTTGACCGTCTACTCCATTTCGATGTGGGATTTAACTATCAGCGGACATTCGGTGACCACAGCATCTACAGCCAGTTGAAGTGGGACTATGAGAATAACGACCCGAATGGCATCAACAACACGGTGAATCGTCAGAACATTACCTGGTGGTCGCACTATGGTTACTTGAACCGTTATTTCGTTGACCTCGCTTTGGTAGAAAGTGGCAGTAGCCGTTTGGCTCCCGGTACCAAATGGGCTTTTTCGCCCACTTTGTCGGCCGCATGGGTCATCTCCAAAGAAAAGTTCATGGAAAATGTGAAATGGGTGAATTTCCTGAAACTGCGTGCATCGGCAGGTATCATCAATGTGGACAACTTACCGGGTGATGAAGTTTGGTCATACTATGCCCAGCAGTATGGCACTTCGGGAGGTACTTATCCTTTCGACAGCGGTTGGAACTCTAGTTTCGGACGTTCCTACCTCGAACGGGTAGCTACAACCAATCCGAGCCATGAAAAGGCCTATAAATACAATGTAGGGGTGGATGCGAAACTTTTCGGATGTTTGGATGTGACTCTTGACCTTTGGAAAGAACACCGTACAAACATTTGGGTGACTTCGGAAGGCAAGTACTCGGAAATTTTCGGTATGGATCCTCCGTATGAAAATGCAGGTATCGTGGATAGTAAGGGTATAGAAGTTGGTCTTGATTATAGCAAAAAGCTCGGCCAAGTGGAATTTAATGTCGGCGGTAACTTCTCGTTGAATAAAAACGAAATCAAGGAAATGCTGGAAGAGCCCCGCCAATATGCGAATCTTGTCCAGACGGGAAATCCTTACGAACAACTCTACGGATTGGAAGCTATCGGTTTCTTCAAGGATGAAGCAGACATCGCTGCAAGTCCCACACAGAATTTCTCTACGGTGAAGCCCGGTGATATAAAGTATCGCGACGTGAATGGCGACAACATCATCGATGCCAACGATAAAGTGGCTATCGGCTACAGCACCACTTGCCCGGAAATATACTACAGCCTGCATTTGGGTGCGGAGTGGAAAGGAATCGGATTTTATGCCATGTTCCAGGGGACAGGCAATTACAGTGCCGTTCTCGACACCAAGAGCATGTATTGGCCGTTGATAAACAACACTAATATCTCTCAATATGCTTACGACAATCGTTGGACACCGCAGAATCAGAATGCCAAATTCCCGCGTCTGAGCAGCCAAAGCAATGCCAACAACTACCAGACATCGACTCTGTGGTTGGCCGACCGCTCATTTCTCAAGTTGCGTAATCTGGAAGTGTACTACAAGTTGCCCGCTTCTTGGCTGAAAAAGACGAAAATTGTAAACGCCGCTAAATTGTATGTACGTGGCATTGACCTCTTCAGTTTCGACCATATAGATGAGAACGACCCCGAAGCATATGGAATCAATCCTATGACGAAAAGCGTTGCGTTGGGTCTGAGTGTTACGTTTTAATTTTATGAACGAATTAATACATTAGAATTATGATCAATAAAATATGGAAATCTGTCTTTGTCGTATGTGCAGCCGGATGCTTGGCTTCATGTTCTGATCAGATGAATTACAATGAGTACAACATCTTCGACAAGGACTATATAACACAGAACTTCGGTAATGTAGGTGGATTCATGACCGACATCTACAATACCGTGGACTATGACTTCGGTAACTACTCATCGGGCGCCATGCAGGCGTCTGCTACAGACGAAAGTGAGTACAGTCTTGGGGGCAATGGTATCGAGCACTTCTACAATGGAGCTTGGAGCCCTACCAATGCGAAAGCGTCAGTCTGGAGTAGCATGTATAAAGGCATCAGTACTTGCAACCACGTGATTTACGAATTGCAGGGCTTGTCATTCGATGAACTGAAGCTGAACAACGACTATGCCGCCCAACTTCACCGTTATGAGAACTACAAGTATGAAAGCCGTTTTATGCGTGCTTACTTCTACTTCTGCTTGGTTCGCCAATATGGTGATGTACCTTTGGTGACCAAACAAATCACGGCAGAAGAAGTCAATTCGATAGAACGGACTTCGGCAGATGAAATCTTTAAGTTCATCATAGATGAATGTACGGAAATCCAACCATTGATTATCGAAGATTACAGTAATCTGGGAGAATTTTCCACAGGTACGGAAGAGACTGGTCGCGCGGACCGACTTGCCGTGCTTGCATTGAAAGCCCGTGCTGCCTTGTATTGGGCCAGCCCGCTGTTCAATCCAAGTGGTGACAAGGAGCGCTATTATATGGCAGCTTTGTATGCCAAAGAGTTGCTCGATGCTGCTGATAAACGTGGCAAAGGTCTTACTGCCAACTATGCGGATTTGTGGGATGCAGGAAGTTTCAATACGCCCGGCATTATGAAGGAAATCCTCTACGGTCGCCGTTATTATAAAAGTTCATCCGGTGACAACTTAGTGGAAACCAACAATTACCCTGTGGGCATTGAAGGTGGTAAGGGGGGAAACTGTCCTACTCAGAATTTAGTCGATGCTTACGATATGCTCAACGGTAAATCTATCGCTGAAGACGGTTCGGGATATGATGAGAAGAATCCTTATCAGGATCGCGATCCGCGTCTGGCGGCTACGGTAGCTGTAAACGGTGATCAGTGGCCTACTTATTCCGGTGCCGCCAAGATTGAAACATTCCAGGGGGGTATCAATGGTGAGCCTTTAACTGGCGCCACACCGACAGGCTATTACCTCAAAAAACTTTGTAACGGTGCCATTTCATTGGCCAGCAACAGCAAGTTTAAGGAGTCTCGCCATACTTGGCTGACTTTCCGTCTGGGCGAATTTTATTTGAATTATGCAGAAGCTGTGTTCAAGTATCTGGGTGGTGCAGATATTACCAGCATGGATTTCCCGATGTCGGCTCGTGCTGCTGCCAGCAAGACACGCCAACGTGCCGGTATGCCGGAGTTTGAACAAGGAATGGATGCCAATACATTCTGGACTAAGTTGTGTAACGAACGCTTTGTTGAACTGGCTTTCGAAGGTCATCGTTTCTGGGATGTTCGTCGTTGGAAAGAGGCTGACAAATATTTCAAGAATATTGTGGAAATGAAGCTGATAAAGGAAGCCGATGGAAACATTACATACATGCGCAAGAATGTATCACGCCAATGGGATGACAAGATGTATTTGTTTCCAATTCCTCAGTCAGAAAGATCGAAAAATCCAAATCTGACACAGAATCCGGGTTGGGAATAAAGGATATATTTTAAACAAAAGTTATGTAAGGTAGAGATTGAATTCAATCAAGAAAGAAGAGCGACTGTGAAGCCGCTCTCTTTTCGTATAAATAATAATATACTAATTATGAGAAAAATACTATTAATTATGCTGTCGCTTCTATCCGTTCTTCAGATGGGAGCGCAGAAGACAATTGATTTATCCGGAGACTGGAATTTTGAAATAGACAGGCAGGATATAGGAGAGAAAGAAAAGTGGTTTAATCAAGCACTAAAAGATGTGATTGAGTTACCCGGTTCAATGCCCGAAAGATTAAAGGGAGATGATGTAACGATTCGTACTCAGTGGACCGGTAGTCTTTATGACAGTTCCTATTATTACAATCCGTATATGGAGAAGTATCGCAGAGAAGGAAATGTGAAACTACCCTTTTTCTTAACTCCTGATAAACATTATGTAGGAGTAGCGTGGTACCAAAAAGAAATTAATCTTCCTAAAGATTGGAAGAAAGACCGTATTGTGCTGTTTCTGGAACGTCCGCATATCGAGTCTACTGTTTGGGTGAATGGTCATAAAGTAGGAATGCAGAATAGTTTATGTGTGGCGCATGTATATGATGTAACACAGTTTATGAGTCCTGGTAAATGCAAGATAGCTATCCGGATAGATAACCGTATCAAAGATATAAATGTAGGACCTGATTCACACAGTATCACCGACCAGACGCAGGGAAACTGGAATGGAATAGTAGGGCGTATCTGTTTGCAGACTACTCCGAAGATTTATTTAGAAGATATTCAGGTATATCCGGAACCGGAGCAAAAGGTGGCAAGAGTGAAACTTCTGATAAAATCCTCGGATAAAGGTACTGCAATTGCTCAGGTGAAGCTGTCAGCCAGAAGCTTTAATACGGAACAGTGTCATGTACTTCCGACTGTTACCCACGATGTAAAAGTGATGAATGGCATCGCGGAGCAAGAGATTGTTTTACCTATGGGAGATGATATGTTGCTTTGGGATGAATTTAATCCGGCATTGTATAAACTGACGGCTGAAATCAGTACTGGCAAAGGGAAAGAGAAAGAAGTAAAAGAGATTCAGTTTGGTATGCGCAGTTTTGAGATTAAAGGTAAATGGTTCTATGTAAACGGTCGTAAAACGATGTTACGCGGAACAGTAGAGAACTGCGATTTCCCTTTGACAGGTTATGCACCTATGGATGTGGAAAGTTGGGAAAGAGTTTTTCGTATTTGTCGTAGTTATGGATTGAATCATATGCGGTTTCATTCTTTCTGTCCTCCTGAAGCTGCTTTCATAGCTGCCGACCTTGTGGGATTCTATTTGCAGCCTGAAGGTCCGAGTTGGCCTAACCATGGTCCGAAACTGGGATTAGGTCAACCAATCGATAAATATTTAATGGACGAAACCATAGCACTGACCAAAGCTTATGGTAATTATGCTTCTTATTGTATGTTGGCATGTGGAAATGAGCCGAGCGGACGTTGGGTGGACTGGGTTACCAAATTCGTGGATTATTGGGAGAATACAGATCCGCGTAGAGTATATACAGGAGCATCTGTTGGTGGCGGATGGCAATGGCAGCCCCGTAACCAATATCATGTGAAGGCTGGTGCTCGTGGACTTACCTGGAGGCAGAAGCGTCCGCAAACTAACGATGACTATCACATGCAGAGTCGCATTGATACAGTGAGTCAGCCGTATGTATCACATGAGACAGGGCAGTGGTGTGTATTCCCTAACTTTAACGAGATACGGAAATATACCGGAGTGAACAAAGCCAGGAATTTTGAAATATTCCGTGATATTCTGAACGATAACCAGATGGGAGAACAAGCGCATTGTTTTATGATGGCATCGGGTAAATTGCAAGCGTTATGTTATAAGTATGAGATAGAAAAGACACTGCGTACTCCTGATTATGCAGGATTCCAATTGCTGGCCTTGAATGATTATTCAGGACAGGGGACGGCACTTGTAGGAGTACTTGATGTTTTCTTTGAAGAGAAAGGATATATTAATGCACAAGAATGGAGGCGTTTCTGCTCACCCACTGTACCATTGATGCGTACGGACAAGTTTGTATATACGAATGATGAGGCATTCGTTGCTGATATTGAAATTGCTCATTTCGGTGAGAAAGCCTTAAAACATGCTCCAGTGACGTATACCATAAAGGATGTGTACGGTAAAGTCTATACTCGCAATACGTTAGGGAATAAGGACATTCCTATCGGTAATCTTCACGCTTTGGGGCATATCGAATTTCCTCTTGGGGAGATAAAGAAGCCGACAGAATTAAATCTGGAAGTTCGTATTGAGGGTACTGAAGCTGTAAATGATTGGAATTTCTGGGTATATCCCAAAGAGGTGGAACTGGTGCAGAAAGATGTTTATACTACGGATACGTTAGATACTAAGGCTTTAGATATCTTGCAAAATGGAGGAAAAGTCTTAATACTTGCTGCCGGTAAAGTCAGTTATGGGAAAGAGGTGTCTCAGATGTTCACACCTGTTTTTTGGAATACATCCTGGTTTAAAATGCGTCCTCCGCATACTACAGGCATTCTGGTAAATCCCAAGCACCCTTTGTTCCGTGAGTTTCCAACGGAATATCATAGTAATTTGCAGTGGTGGGAACTATTGAATCGTGCCCAAGTGATGCAGTTCACTGACTTTCCTGCCGATTTTCAACCTACAATCCAGAGCATAGACACTTGGTTCCTAAGCCGGAAGATTGGTATGTTGTTTGAAGCTAAAGTGCTCAATGGCAAATTGATAATGACTACCATGGATCTTACTACAAATACTGACGAGCGTATTGTTGCCAGACAGATGCATAAAGCGATTCTGGATTATATGAATTCTGATCATTTCCGTCCGATGTATACAATAGAGCCGGAACGGATCAGTGATTTATTTAAAAAAGTGGCAGGTGATGTGAAATCATATACAAAAGGATCTCCGGATGAATTGAAGCCGAAAATAAACTAATGAAAATGGTCTCGTGATATAAAAATATCCATCTCACGAGACCATTCTTTTTATCTCATAAGGTGGATATTTCAGAAATTTATTGCAATTTTTTCTTTTTATGTGCCTTTTAATTATTGTCTGAAATATATTCAAACCAATCATAGAGAGCTTTATTTCGAGATTGTTTCCCATTGCTCGTAGCATATACTCCAACACCGGTACCGTTGAATTTATTGAATTTGTTATCTGATAAAGGTGCTACATTCTGAATACTGCCAATATTTATCATATGCTCCTGAGTCTCTCCAAAGCTGAACTGTATTTCTGTACCATTAACTGCTACAGATAAAAACACCTCTTGTTTGTTGTATGGGATATGCTCGATGATCTCTTTTTTTTCAAGGTGTTTCTTTATTAAAACAATGCCGGACTTATCTTTCAGCAGACTGTAATATCCGTTGGCAGTTCGGTAAAGAATCAATCCAGCCTGTTCATTATCTTTCTTTGTCTGAAAATTCAGCAGGGTAGTTGCCTTGAATTGATGATGCTTGGTTTTCTGTATAATCATAGCTGAATTTACCAGGCTATCTACTATTTCTGGTTGTAATGTCAAAGTCAGTTGACCGTTTGCCAGATTATGGAATGCCTTTTTAGGTATCCTTACGAAGTACCACTCTGAACTAAGAGTGGGAGAATCAAAATTGTCCCGCGCCGGTTTAGCTTTAACAGGTGTCCACGGAAGGTCCGGTCTTTCCTGCTTAGGCAGTATCATGCCCATCCCCGGATTGAAAATCGGAGTGAAATCTTCGAACTCTACTTTACACATAAAGGTTTCCCTTGCAAGGGGATTATACTCATTTAGCATTCTTTTTCCCAGAAAAACCGAATACCATTCTCCTTTTTGAGTTTGCACAAGGTCGGCATGTCCCAAAGCTTGCAGAGGGCACTTGCTGCCCAAGTGTCGGTGAGTGAGTACCGGATTGACTTTAGCTGCTACATAAGGTCCCCATAATGATTTGCTATGGTGTGCGGTTATGGCATGATGATAACTTGAACCTCCCTCTGCCATCAATAAGAGATACTTTCCGTCAATTTTATAAATATGGGGGCCTTCGGCATACGTTGCATTATTGGCATGTCCGTAAGTTAATATTTTCCGTTCACCGACGAGTTTTCCTTGGGAAAGGTCTAATTCCTGCATCCATACAGCACATTGTGCAGGCCATGATTTTTTGAAATCCCAGAAATTACCTGTATAGTAACATCTGCCATCATCATCCCAGAATAAGGAAGGATCAATTCCTGCTGCATCTTTCAGCCATACAGGGGCAGACCATGGTCCTTTGGGATCAGTGGCAGTTATGTAGAAATTTTCTCCGTTTTTATGAGCAGTGGTGATCAGATAGAAAATTCCGTTATGATAACGTATAGTAACTGCCCAGATGCCATCGTTATCATTCAACCCATTCATGTCTATCATGTCGGGACGATCAATGGCATGTCCTATAACTTCCCAATTTACAAGGTCTTTGCTATGATAAATGGGGATTCCGGGGTACCAGGTGAAGGAAGAAGTGACCATGTAATAGTCATTATTTACCCTACAAATTGAAGGGTCAGGATTGAATCCCGACAGTACCGGGTTGTCGTAGTACTTAGGAATCTCCTGTCCTTTTAGAGCAAAGGACATGGAAATAAAAAAGAGGACGTAAATGAGTCTCATACTTTTCATAGGAATAAAATGTATTGGTTATTAAGAGCACAAAAATAGGCCGAAATCTGTATTGTTTTTCAGTAAAATAATACGGATACATGCAATATTGTAATTTATTCCGGTTCTTCCCGAGTCTTTTCACCTCCCTTTTGATATACAGAAGGTGATATGCCAAACTGACCTTTAAAGCATTTACTAAAATAGAACGGATCATTTATGCCGACTTTGTAAGCCACTTCTGCTACCGTAAGGTGTTCTTCCGATAACAATAATTCCGCTGCTTTTTTCATACGCATGATGCGTAAATATTCGTTGGGTGAGTATCCGGTTATACCCCGTATCTTTTTATAAAAGACCGTACGTCCCAGTTTCATAAGCTGGGCAAACTCTTCTACTGAGAAGTCAGAACGCGAAATATTGGCTTTTAATACGATGTCCAGACGGTCGGTAAATTCTTTATCACGATCGGTGGAATACATGGCTGCATGTATAATACCTGGTTCGTTGGAGAACTTCTCGCGGAGTTTTTCCCGTTGTTCTATAAGGCGGAATGCCCGTGCCAGCAGGAATTTAATACTGAATGGTTTGGATATATAAGCATCTGCACCGGATTCAATTCCTTCCAGTTGTTTCTCCGGCGAACTGAGTGCTGTTAATAAAATGATAGGAATATGGCTGGTTGCAAAGTCCGATTTCAATCTTTTAGTAACTTCAAACCCACTCATTCCAGGCATCAGAACATCACAAATGATTAAGTCGGCATCATAAGTACGGGCTTTTTCAAAGCCGGATGTTCCATCTACTGCCACCTCTACTTCAAAGTAAGTGCCAATTTCTTCTTTCAACAGTTCACGAATGTCATTATCATCTTCAATAATCAGCACTTTTCGTTTATTCAGAGGAATTGCTGGTTGAGGAGATTCTAAAGTGGCTGGAGTACGTTCACTCAAAACGGGTGTTTGTTCATTCATCTCTTTTAAAAGCACATTGCCGGGAATAAGGAAATCTTTCTCTGTATAAACAGTCTTGTCGGTAGGAAGACAAACTGTGAAAATAGAGCCTCCCCCTTCATTATCATTATATTCGATGGTGCCTTTATGCACTTGTACCAATTCATGTGTAAGATGTAATCCAACTCCGATGCTGTCACCTGAGAAACTGCTTTGCATAAAGCGTTTGAATAGCTCATGTTGTTTTTCTTTGGGAATGCCAACTCCTGTATCAGAAACTTGGATGTGTATAGTTTTCTTTGCCTCATTTACCTGTATGGAAAAAATGATGGTACCATTGGCGGGGGTGTATTTGAAAGCATTCGATAATAAATTGTAAGTCACTTTATCCAGGTTTCCTTTATCGATGAACATCTTATAAGATGGCAGGGATGGCTTGAAAAGGAATTTCATATTTTTCTGTTCTGCTACATCACCGAAACTGAGAAATATTTCATAAAGGAAGCCGATAACATCAGTTTCTTCCAGTGACAATGCTAACTTATTATTCTGCATTTTTCGGAATTCCAGTAACTGGTTGATAAGTCTCAGCATACGCTGGGTGTTTTTATTCATTATATGCAATGGAGAGGTCAGCTCATTCGGAATATTGCCAATGCGCTGTATCTTCTCCAATGCGCCTTGAATCAATGTGAGCGGAGTACGGAATTCGTGGGAAATATTGGTGAAGAATACTAATTTGTACTCTGTCAGTTGCTCCTCTACATGGATGCGGTTGCGTAATTGATTGAAATTGCTGGCAATGCGATAGGCAAAAAACAAGGCTACTATGATTAGAATGACATATCCTAACATGGCCCAGCTACTTTTCCAGAATGGAGGGACAATAACTATCTTTAAAATAGTTTCGTCGTTATTCCAGATGCCGGCTCCATTACAAGATTTCACATGAAGAGTATAAGTACCGGGATTGAGATATTTGAAAGCCGCAGAACTTGATGAAGAAGGGTCACTCCATCCTTTATCGTAGTTCTCTAACCAATATCGATATTTAGTCTGTCCATTGTCCGAATAATCGAAAGTGGAGAAGTCTAGAATAAAAGAGTTTTGAAAATATTTTAAAGTGATTTTATCAGAATACGCCAAAGATTGTTCTGCCAAGGGAGAATCTTTCATTTCGGGACTCATCTGGATACCATTGATTTTTAAATTGGTAAAGACAATGGGGGAGAAAGCTTCATTTCCCAGCATCTTCTTCGGGTCGATAACTGTTAAACCATAATTTGTTCCGAAAAGAAGTTTCCCATCTGCTCCCTTACATGAACAATTATCCGTATAAACATTTCCCAGTGTATAGGAGGAGAAGAAGTAATTCTCAAACGAATGGTTTTCGGGAGTGAATTTGGAAATACCATATTCTGTTGCTACCCATAGTTTTCCCTGGTTGTCTTCTTCGATAGACATTACCACATTATTTACCAGCCCTTCCGGTATTCCGTAGTGTTCATATTCCAGAGAGTTATAGTTATCTGTAGGAGTACATTGATTGATCCCAGCCCCGGAAGTTCCTACCCATATCCTTCCTTTACTATCACGGAACAGACATCTGATTTCATTAGAACAGAATTTACCATTTACGTTATTGAATAAATGATAATTGTCACTATTGGCAATCAGCGAGTCCGGGTGGAAAATGCAAAATCCTTCGCTGGTACCCATCCATATCATACCGTTTTCATCTTCTAACAGGTCTCTTACCATTTTTAATCCATACTTTTGCTGGAAAAAATGGCGGAATTTATACTTGCCATCGGCTGTCGGTTCGGCCAGATCCAAGCCTCCTCCAAATGTACCTATCCACATACGGTCCTTTTTATCACGATAAATAGAGAAAATATGATCGTTTGCTAATGATGATGGATCGGAAGGAATATTTTTATACCATGTATCTCCTATTTTTAATCCTTCTCCTCGGGTTCCCATCCAAAGTTTTCCACGATCATCCTCAGTAATAAAATAAACATTGGAATGGAGGTACTGATTATTATATTGAGGTTTTAAATGAATATCATAATTATATAATCCTCCTTTTCGAGTTCCTATCCATATATTTCCATCGTCCGTCCGACTCAACATTCGAATGGTATTCGAACGGTCGAAGAGATCCGGAGACTCCGGATAGATGCGGGTTATCCCTTCATTGGATATTGTGATGCGTGATAATCCGGAATGTTCGGAACTTACCCAAATAGCTCCCGCCTTGTCCTCCATAATGGTCAATAGGAAGTCCGAACCGATGGGAGAATCTTTTGTATTAGAAACGAAGTGCTCTAATTTATCTTCAGATGGCTTGTAGGCGAATAAACCATTGCCGTAAGTTGAAATCCAAATTATTCCTCGGGAGTCATGTACTATATGATAACGTTCATTATCAATATAGCTTAATTTATCTTTGGGTATTAGTTGTAGTTCTTTTGTTTCTCCTGTTTCTGAAAGAATATAGTAGATTTTCCCAGTATGATTGAATACCCAATAGTTACCACGGTTATCATTGAATACAATACCTTCTTTGATGTTCAGTTTGGGATCAGTTGTCACCTTATGAGAGTTGAAATCATAATTGTATGTACCCGTGGAAGTGAAAATAATCCATTGATTTTTAAATGCGAATTTACAGTTGGAACGTATTTTTCCGGCAGGAAGTTCTGCTGATTTGGATAGTTTTCCAGAGGTGGTATTATACCAATATATATAGCCGTCATCCGTCAGGAAGAATATATCCCGTTCGTGTGTTATGGCAGCTACAAAATTGTTTTTCCTGTCTATTATGTTAAAATCTCCTTTAGAAATGAATGCAAGCCCACGCATCGTACCAATCCAAATACGGCCGGCTTCATCTTCCGTTATAAATTGAACTCTATTATCCGGCAGATTTCCACGTTCGGTTTTAAATTCTACGGAGGTCATGGTTCGGTCACTTTTAGTTATAATGTGTCGTGCACCATTTGCTTTGTGGTATAGCCATATGTCTCCGTTAGAGGCAAATAATGAATAGGCATAATTTTGCTCATATTCTCCACTTCCGGTGAAATCCACAAAACGGCTTTTCTGCAAGTCATAACAGCTATATAATTCAGGGCCTGTACCTATCCAGAGGAAGCCGTTCTGATCCTCTATCACTCTGTTGATTCGGTTATCTATCAATGAAATGCGTCCGTTGGCATTAATTTCCGGTTGGAAGTTAAGAAACGAATTACCATCGTAGCGACTAAGCCCGTTCAGGGTACCTAACCATAGGAATCCTTTACTGTCTTGGTATATATTACGGATAGAGTTACTGGGAAGTCCATCGGTAGTTCTCATTTGCTTGGCCCGGAGTTCTATTTCACCGTAGGCGTTAGGAATGAGAGTAATCAGGGATATGAGGGCTAATAAAATTGTGTGTTTCATATAGATTCCAAGATTATTAATAAATGGCAAACAAAAGTAATTAGAATATTAGAATAAAAAAATGAATTGATTTATATGAATTCACTTTTATTAGGTAGCAAAAGTAGCCAACAAGAAATAAAGTACCATGAATAATCGTACATATACCTGTAAAATCTGTCATTTATGGCTGTAGAATAGCATACAGAAGGGGATATCCTGTATAATGAACTATTTCAATAACATCTCTTTTAGCCTGCTCGTTGCTTTCTGTAATTGTGCATCCACCGTTTTTGTACTGATGTCGAGCTTCTCTGCTACCTGTGCGTATGTCTGTTTTTCTTCGCGAATCAGGATAAAAACTTCCCGGCAACGTTCCGGTAATCGGTCGAGGGCTTTTACATAACGGGCAAACAGTTCTTCGCTGATAAGAGTATCTTCGGGAGATACATCCTGGTCTGCTGGTTCTTGTAAAACTTCAGCTGATAGGGTAGGGCGGCGTTCCTCTTTTTCTATATAGTTGAGAGAAGCATTTTTCACGAGTATGAAACAGTAATCTTCGATATTGGTTACATCTAACAGCTGTTTACGATGTTCCCAAAGTTTCATGAAAACATCGAGTACGATCTCTTGTGACCATTCTTCGTGATGGGTATAGTAGTAAGCAATGCGGAACAGGCGATCGTACGTCATATCATAGAATTCCCGGAAAGCAGACTGGGAGTCCTGCTCGCTCATTTTCCGTAGATATCTTCTGACTTCCTGTTCTGTCATATTGTCTTTTCATGTAATTAATGGACAAAGGTAAGAGTTTCAATCCAAATATCCATCATTTCTCTGACATCCTAACTTCACTTTCTTGTAGCGTAGTTGAAATCTGTAGCCCCCATCTTTGCACCCCGAAAGGATTCTTGATTTATTTTATCAATAGAACAGTATGAAAGTAAAAAGATGTTTTTTAGAATGGAGTTTGGTAAGCAGGCGTTTTGCCGTTGCCCTCACCTTTGTTTTAGGGGGAGGGATGTTACTTGCTGCTAATCTTGTTCCACTGAAAGGTGTGGTAAAAGATGCCTCAGGAGAACCGCTGGCCGGCGTTACGGTGAGAATCAAAGACGGAAAGTCGGGAACAATCACTGATGTAAACGGACATTTTGTCTTGGATGTAGAGAAAGGGAAAAAACTGTTACTGAGTTATATCGGATACTCAGAAACAGAGGTACTGGTAAAAGATGACCAGCAAATGCAGATTGTACTTAAGGAAGATGCGCAACAGTTGCAGGAAGTGGTGGTCGTAGGTTACGGTACGGCAAAGAAAGTAAATCTGGTGGGTGCTGTGGACCAGATTGATAGCAAGCAGATTGCAGAGCGCAGCAATAGTAACATTTCCCGTTCGTTGCAAGGCATGGTACCGGGACTGAACATTACATTCAGTGACGGTAAACCTTCGCGTACGCCATCCATCAATCTTCGTGGAACAGGAAGTATTGGTGCGGGTGGTAGTGCCCTTGTGTTGATAAACGGGGTGGAGGGGGATCTCAACTCGGTGAATCCCGCAGATGTGGAAAGTGTATCTGTACTGAAGGACGCTTCTTCGGCTGCTATCTATGGTGCGCGTGGTGCTTTCGGAGTGATATTGGTAACTACCAAGAACGCTACTGCCGGAAAGACGAAAATCAATTATAACGGAAGTTTCTCCATGCATCAGCGTACGGTGAAGACAGAAGATGGTATCGTTAGTAATGGTTTGCAGTGGACCGATGGCTGGTATACGGCTTATCTGGAAGGTCAGGAGGCGCCTCCGGGAGGTATCAATAATGTATTTAAGTACTCTACCGACTGGTATAATGAATTGGTAAGACGCGATGCCGATCCTTCTCTGGATAAAGTGCGTGTCAATGATAAGGGGGAATATGAATACTTTGGTAATACCAACTGGCTGGATATTATTTATAAAGATCAGAACTATTCCACTGAACATAATGTCAGCATTAGTGGGGGAAATGAGCGTGCCCGGTATTATGTGTCAGGACGCTACTACAATCAGGATGGCATTTACAATGCCGGAGACGAAAAGTATACGCAGTATAATATCCGTTCAAAAGGAGAAATACAAATCAATAAATCTCTTTTGTTGGAGAATAATACGGATGTCATGATTTTCCGTTCCCACCAGCCCATGGTGATGTACGACCGTCAGAATATAACCCGTCAGGCACAACATCAGGGATATCCGGTGACTATGGAGAAGAACCCTGACGGTACTTGGACCGAGGCAGCCGTATATATCGGATGGGCAGGTTTTGTAGAAGGGACTTCCTGGCAAAAGGACAATAAACTGGATGTACGCAATACGACGACCTTAACGTATACACCTATAAAACAGCAATTGATCTTCAAAGGTGACTTTACTTATTACAGCAGCAAGTCCACCCGTCTAAGAGCCGAGAACCAGTACAATTACTATACGGGACCGGAAATAATGGGAACCCGTAACACATTCAGTTCTCTGGAAAATATGGATTATAACAAGGAATATCTCTCAAGCAATATTACCGGTAACTATATTCCTAAATTTTCTAATTCCAATCATTATCTGAATGTACTGTTGGGCTGGAATCTTGAGCACCAGGATTATAAAACGATACAAACTTACCGCCGTGGTCTGATTAGTGCCACTAAACCGAGTTTTGCTCTTATGGATGGTGATTATTATACTACGGGACAAGGCGGAAATGAGTGGGCTTATGTAGGTTTCCTCTATCGTCTGAACTACAATTATAAGAGTCGTTACCTGGCAGAAGTAAGTGGACGTTATGATGCCTCTTCCAAGTTTCCTGAGAATCAGCAGTGGGGGTTCTTCCCTTCCGGATCACTGGGCTGGCGTATTTCTGAAGAGCCTTTTATGAAATCTACCCGCAATTGGCTGGATAACTTGAAAGTCCGTGCTTCCGTCGGTAGCCTGGGCAACGGTAATGTAAGCCCTTACCTCTATCTTTCTACAATTCCCATTAAGAAAACATCTGTTATTCTGGGTGATGCATTGCAGACGTATGCCACTACTCCGAATATCGTTCCCAACAGTCTGACTTGGGAGAAATCGACAACTTATGATATTGGTCTGGATGTCGATATGCTGTCTAACCGTTTGTCGATGGTGTTCGACTACTATCAACGCTATACAACGGATATGTATACAGTAGGTCCTACCTTGCCTGCCGTACTGGGAGCCGCTACGCCTAAAGGTAACAATGCGGAGATGAAAACCAAGGGCTGGGAACTTTCGGTCATGTGGCGTGACAACTTTACACTGGCTAATAAGCCATTTAATTACAGTGTAAAAGCTATGTTGTGGGATAGTCGTACCTGGGTTACTAAATTCAATAATCCTACGAAACTACTCTCCACTTATTATGAGGGACAGGAGATCGGTACTATCTGGGGATATCATATCGAAGGATTATTTAAAGATCAGGCTGAAATAGATGCTCATGCAGACCAGTCCAAACTAAAAGTATCCGCTACGAATATTCTGAAACCGGGTGATTTGAAATTTGCCGATCTCGATAAGAGCGGTACGGTGGATAATGGTCAGAATACATTGGATGATCACGGTGACCTGAAGGTTATCGGAAATACTACGCCTCGCTATCAGTTCGGTCTCAATTTGAGTGCCAATTGGAATGGTATTGGTATCAGTGCTTTCTTTCAGGGTGTAGGCAAGCGAAACTGGTATCCGCATCGCGAGTCAGCTTTCTTCTGGGGGCAATATGACCGTCCTTACAGCTATATGCTGAAGGAGCATACCGGAAATAATGTATGGACAGAAGAAAACCAGAACACTGATGCTTATTGGCCCCGTTACCGTGGCTATCTGGCAAATGGTTCTACAAAGGCGTTGGGTATCCAGGCCAATGACCGCTATTTACAGAATATAGCTTATGTCCGTCTGAAGAATCTTCAGATAGATTATACTTTTAATAAGAAGTTTTGCGATAAACTGCACTTGCAGGATTTGAAGATTTACCTTGCCGGTGAGAACCTGTTGACATGGACACCACTGAACAAGCATACCAAGATGTACGATCCCGAAGGTATCAGTGCCGGTGATGCAGATTTCCGTTCTACTGCCAATACTGATGGAGACGGATATGGTTATCCTATTTTGAGCAGTTATACAATCGGTATTAATGTAACCTTTTAACACAGAAGATGAGTATGAAAAAATATTGGTTGATAGGTCTGTATGCTTTGGCTCTGACCTCTTGTGATAGTTTTTTGAATTGTGAACCCGAGAACAGTTTTTCTTCCGAAGGCTTTCTGGAGTCGGAGTCGGACTTACGGCTTTATACAAACGGTTTTCTGCAAAGTTTCCTGCCCAGTGAAGAAACAATAGCCTGGGGTGGTGACCAGTATGCAGACTTTTGCGCAACCCGTTCGTCCACTACCTTTCTGATCGGTGATACGTGGGATGATACCCAACAAGGTGGTTGGGGAACCGGTGACTGGGGAGATCTGCGACAAATTAATTATTTTCTCGATAATCTGCCTAATGCTAAAGGCAAAGTAACAGATGCCATTTATTTACATAATGAGGGTGTGGGACGTTTTTGGCGTGCTTATTTCTATTATGGTATGATCAGAACGTTCGGTGATGTACCCTGGTATGAAACGACATTGGATGTGGATAATAGAGATGAACTATATAAACCACGTGATAAGCGTGAGGTCGTTATGGATAAGATATTGGAAGATCTCGATTTTGCCTGTACCAATTGTTCCACGGATAAGACCTTGACAGAAAGTAGCACATTGATAACGAAATGGGTGGCATTAGCACTCAAATCCCGTATCTGTCTGTTTGAAGGTACCTATCGTAAATATCATGCGGAGTTAGGACTGCAAAACTCGGCTGAAAAGTTCCTGCGTGCTTCTATTGCCGCATCCGAAGAACTGATGACAAAAGGTCCCTATAAATTACTGAATACGGGAGATCTGGAGACACAGTATCGTTCTCTGTTTACTTCGGAAGAACTGAATACAACGGAAGTAATCTGGGGTATTGCCTTCAAAAAAGATTTGCGTATGCATTCCATTACTTGGAAACTATTCTCAGCCTCATTCGGTGCAAACTGGTCGTTGGTACGGCCTTTTGTGAATATGTATCTGATGCGCGATGGTAATCGTTTCACCGACCGTACGGATTATGCTACCATGCAGTATATGGATGAATTCCAGAATCGTGATTGTCGCTTGATGCAAACAGTTATTTCACCGTCTTATCAGCGAAAAATCAGTGGTACGGTGAAGCCGGATGCACCTAATTTCTCTATGACATCCACCGGTTATCAGCTTATCAAATGGGCTATAGATGATGATGTGCATGTAGGGAAGGCTACGGCCAATAATTCTATTCCTATTTTTCGTTATGCGGAAGTATTGCTGAATTATGCAGAAGCGAAAGCGGAATTAGGAGAATGTGATGAAACGGTGTGGAATGCTACGGTCAAACCACTACGCGAACGTGCCGGAGTGGAAGGGAAGATCCCTGCAACCTATGACCCGTATGTAGCCGCTTACTTTAAAAATCAAACAACGGATAAATGGGTGCTGGAAGTACGTCGTGAACGTGGTGTGGAGTTGGCTTTTGAAGGAGTTCGCTATGATGATATCATGCGTTGGAAACAGGGAGACCTGATTGAAAATATATGGCAAGGTATTTATATTCCCCAGAAAGGCGAAGCGTATGACCTGAACGGTGATGGTATAAAAGACGTAGCTGTGGTGGATAAAGAGCCGCCAGCCGATGAGAAGATTAAAGGCGTGCAATATGTGGTAATTGGTAAAACCAATCGTTTGTCCGAAGGTGACCACGGATATATTGAATTTGGCTTTAGCCAGGGACGTAAATGGGATGATAAGAAATACTTGCGTCCGATACCGTTGACGGCTACCCAGATAAATCCGGCTTTATTGCCTCAAAACCCAGGTTGGTAATAGTAACTTTAATGATAAAAATAAATAGATAACATGAAAGTAAAGAAAGTATTAGTAAGTGCGTTCCTTTTGGCAACCTGCCTGATGAATGTACAGGCGCAACGCCGGAATGAAATTCAGGTTCCCGATTTAGATGGATACACTACTTTGAAGTGCGATTTCCATATGCACACTGTTTTCTCTGATGGTCTGGTTTGGCCTACGGTACGTGTAGATGAGGCTTACCGCGAAGGATTGGATGCTATTTCTCTGACAGAACACATCGAATATCGTCCTCATAAAAAAGATGTTGTGGCAGATCATAACCGTTCGTTCGATCTTTGTCAGAAGCAGGCTGAAAAGCTGGGGATATTTTTAATCAGAGGTAGCGAGATTACTCGTCCGATGGCTCCCGGACACTTTAATGCCATTTTTCTGGCTGACTCCAATCCATTGGAACAAAAAGAGTATAAAGACGCTTTCAATGAAGCCAAAAGGCAGGGAGCATTTATCTTCTGGAATCATCCCGGATGGGCTGCCCAGCAACCGGATACTACTAAGTGGTGGCCCGAGCACACAGAACTCTATAATGAAGGTTGTATGCATGGCATTGAAGTAGCAAATGGCCCTCTGTATATGCCCGAAGCCATTCAATGGTGTTTGGATAAGAATCTGACAATGATTGGTACTTCTGATATCCATCAACCCATTCAGACTGATTATGATTTCTCTAAAGATGAGCATCGTACCATGACATTCGTCTTTGCGAAAGAACGTTCCTTGAAAGGCATCCGTGAAGCATTGGACAATCGTCGCACTGCTGCTTATTATCGAGAGTTGGTGATTGGACGTGAAGACCTGCTCCGTCCATTCTTTGAAAAATGCGTGAAAATAGAAGAAATCAGCCGTAATGAGAAAGGAGTGACGCTCTCTATAACCAATACTACGGATTTAGTCCTGAAACTGAAAAAGACGGCACATGATACTTCTCTGGTCTATTTTCGGGATATGACGCTGAAGCCGCATACACGCTATAGTGTCCGTATCGGATTTGATAATGGTATCAAAGGAGGAGATATGAATTTTGAAGTGACGAATTTTATAGTGGCTCCTGATAAAGGATTGGAGTATACTATTTCTCTGTAAAAAGGGTTTGTTTTGTTAACTTGCCCGGTCTTGAAATATATCAGGACCGGGCATATTGTATGTGTAACTATTCTATTTCTAAGAGGTCGCTCATGATACCGTCTGAGACGAAAATGCCCTCTCTGGTTAGCTTTAACCGATCGTTATGCAACTCTAATTTCCCATTTTCCAGATAAGGTTTGGCTTGTTCCAAACAATATTTCCAAAGTCGGTCGCCAAACTTCTTTTTTAGCTCTTTAGTGGATATTCCCCACATTGTGCGCAGACCTGTGATGATGTATTCATTGTAGCGGGTTCGTGTGTCCAGTTGTTCTGTTTCGTGCTGGCGTTGCCCTTGTTCTACTGATGAAAGATACTGATTTAGTGAGGCTACATTCCATTCGCGTGAGCCTCCATCAAAGGAATGTGCGGACGGGCCGCATCCCAGATAAGAGATACCTTGCCAATAAGAAGTATTGTGTCGGGAGTACATTCCCGGTTTGCAGAAATTGGATATTTCGTAGTGTTCGTATCCAGCGGCAGAAAGGGTGTCTATTAACGTGGAGAAGAAGTTCAGGCTACTGTCCTCATCCACTTGAGATACAGAGTGCTGTTGCAACATTTTGTATAGAGGTGTATCTTCCTCGTAAATCAGATGATAAGCGGAAATATGTTCCACGTTAAGGCTGACTGCTTGCTGTAAATCCTGTGCCCAGCGTTGGTCAGTTTCTCCGGGCAAACCATAAATCAGATCGATGCTAATATTTTGAAAACCTGCTTGTCGACAGCGTTTTACTGCTTCTATTGCTTGTGTGGCATTGTGTCGTCTATTCAATAATTGCAGTGTTGCATCATCGAAAGTTTGTATTCCCATGCTGATGCGGTTGAACGGTAGGGTACGTAGCATTTGGGTATATTCTTCCGTAAGGTCATCGGGATTTGCTTCAAGAGTTATTTCTGTTACTTCCCTCGTTCCGTAAACCTGCTCAATCGTTTTGAAAACCTCCTTAAAGTCTTCCTCCGATAACTGTGACGGTGTACCTCCACCGAAATAAATGGTTTCAACAGCTTCCCCTTTCAGATATTCCTTGCGTTCCGTCAACTCCCGGCAAAGGGCACGGATATATTGCGATTTCAATTCCGAACGTGTAGTGGAATAGAAATCGCAATAAATGCAACGTGTCTTGCAGAAGGGGATATGTATGTAGATGCCTGCCATAATTATATTGTTTCTGTAGAAGAACTTCTGTTGTTCTTACTTTGGTGGCAAAGATAACTATTCCTTCCGAAACTTACATCAGGAGAGAGAAACCGTCTTTACCGTTCCGTCAGAGAAATAAATGGTTATACTGTCTCCGGTCTGTTTGAAGGACTTTACAGGTGTCAGTTCCTTTTTAGTAAATGGCTTGCCACTCTTTTTCCATAATTGCAGTGTGATAAAGACTTTATCACCGGAATGAGTTGTGGCTGCATTGATTACAGAACATTTATTACTTAGCGGATGTAGTCCTTCTGTCTGTACAAATTCCACTTCCGACCAACCCTGGAGATTGATAAGCCCTGTTTGATAGACACCATTATCCATGCAGTAGGCAGTGTATCCTCCAGCCTTTTGTTCCTTTGTAACAATGGGACTTTCTAATTCCGGTAATGAATAGTGTCCATAACGTAATTCTGTCGTAATTGGGAAAGAAACTTTGTCTACACGCAGTATGCCGTTAGGAAGTGGAATATCTGCCAGGCGGAATTTGATTTCCGGGTTTGTTTCAAGTTCTGCATCCCGGTAATAAATTCCATCTTCAAACTTCTTGAAGGTGTAGAGGCGTAGTACTTCCCATTCTTGTTTGGCATTCAGTACAGCATAGTTCATAGATACCTTGCCATCTGGACTGTCTGCCATCCAGGGAAATGCCGTGTTGTAAGACAGTTTATTATAATTCTCGGTAGAACGGAATTTCTGCCAGTCTTTTGCTACTGCTTCATGACACCATGCACGTATTTCCGAAGTGCCACTATTGGGATAGTTAGTCACCAAAGTATTAGAGCCTTCCATGAACTTATTGTACACCTTGCCGGGTTGAAACTCTTTTTCCCAAGCTCCGTTATTCTCGACAGCCGTCCAAAATGGATTATCAGCAGGCAATAATAATCCAAGAAATGCTTTTCCCATCCAGTAAACGCTGCCACGGCAACTATAAATCTGTACGGCAGGCTCAAAAGCTCCGTAGAATCCCAGCGTGGGTACCCGGTCTTCCATCAATGCTGGATTTTCAAGGAATTGAAGCAGGGTGGAAGAAGCAATGCGGCGCATCCAACCATAGTTGATAGATGGATCATTGAGCCACCCCATCAGTGGGAAAGGTACAGCGGCAGCTATACGGTACGTAATACTGCGTCCATACATATTCATTTTACCATCCTCAGCAAACATATAAGGATAGTTAGGAACCAAATCACGGAAGTTGCTAACAAACTGACGTCCAGCTTCAGGATTAAATTTCTCACCGTAATAGTGTGCCCAAATCATGCCATACATCTGGAAAGCCCACATACTATAATAGTCATAGGCTGGGCTATCATTATACCATCCATATCCACGATATTGTGCCAGTGATTTTTGTAGCAATTCATCTATATAACCATCTTTGACTTCATAACCCTGGTTTTTGAAGAAAGACATGACGAATATATTGAAGAAGCGCCAGTTAGAACCGATTGTAGGTCCGTTGCCATAACTAAGCATTAATGCAGCAAGATCGTCTTTCTCCTTTTGAGTCAATGGTTCCCAGATAATTTCGGGCATTACGGTAAGTGACAGGGCAAGTGCTCCAAACTCAACAAGCGTCTGGCTTGGTCCACCTTTGAGATGTTGAATATATCCGGACTTCGACGGATCACTCATATTGCACAACTGTTGCCGGTAATAATCTCCTACCTTGATTCCATTTAATACCAAATCCGGATTTTCTTTTAATAGAGGAATTGCTACAAACATAGTGCGGCAAAGTCCTTCCAGATTTTCTGTCTTGTTGAACTTTCCATCCGTTGGATAGCTTTTTCCCGGTTGTTTGGGGAAACGCATCGGATCATCCAATGTGTGGATGTAGCTGAATGCTCCGTCCAATAAATAGGTTGCTGCATCCATCCAATGTTGGCGAGTCATGCCCGTCAGTGGACTCAACTGATAATCCGGTTTAACTAAATGAAATACGGAATCATTTTTAGCTTGTGATAAGGATGCGTTTGCGTTTAGAGATACTAAAAAAACAAACAGTAATAGTCCCTTGGGCATTTTAGAAAAGGCAATTTTCATCATAGCGTGTGTATTACATGGTAAGAATATTCTTATTTATTTCTCTTTGCAAAGAAAACACTTTCCATGCTATGTAAATGACCATTTTAAGGTCAAAAAGGGCGAATTTTAGACCAAATCCATTCTTTTTGCCCCTATTCACTCCTTACCTGCACCGTATCCGGACCGTACTTGCTCCGTACATTCTCCACTCAGAAGTACCTCTGGACGGAGAAAGTACGGAGTTGATACGGAGCAAGTATATCTCAGGTATGGCTCATTGTGGAATGATTGAAATAAAAAATTACCAATGGATAAGATACTTTTATATATATTTACGTATATTTGCCTGCAGTTATTAATTATATTGAAATCTAATGCTAACTATGAAAGATAGAATCTGGAGTTTCATTTTTTGCTTTGGAATATTTTTCCCTTTGATGTGTCAGGCAGTGATAATGCCCCAACATAATTCTTTGGCATTTAGGTCTTCATCTATATTGAATACCTTGTCCAGTAAAGATGTGCAATCGGTCTATCAAGACCGGGACGGCTATATCTGGATATCTACCCGTAACGGACTTTTTCAGTATGATGGTTATTCTATTACTACTTATAAATCGAATCTTTATTGCCCGGATCTGTTGTCCAGTAACAACATATTTTGTGTAGCGGAGGATTCTTGCCATAGATTATGGATTGGAACTTATAGTGGGTTGAATGTATTGGATAAACGAACTGGAGAAGTTCGTAAGATAGAAAATGCAGAATTGTCAAGTACAGGTATATCACAAATATTGGTAACGAGTGATCAACGTATTCTGTTTGCCACGGAAGCGGGACTTTTTGAGTATCAGGAAAATGATGATACTTTTTTGGTTTATGATGCAAGTAATACCGGGGGCGTTTTTCCAAGGAATACTGTAAAATCTTTATTTGAAGATGATAGAGGAGATATCTGGATTGGTACCTGGAATGGTGGATTGTATCGTTATGAAAAGAAAACCGGTAAATATTGGAAATATCCGAGGATGAATTCTGGAAACTCCGCCCATGTCGTGTTTCAGGATAGTTACAAGAATATATGGGTTGGTACATGGGGATCGGGTTTGCATTTACTGCATAATGCTTATGATCCGGAGAGAACTACTTGGACTACATTTACCCATAATGAAAAGCAGCCTTATACTATTTCAGATAATCTTATCTATGCTATTTCAGAAGATGTGAATACCCATTCTTTATGGGTAGGAACGCGTAGTGGTTTGAGTATTCTTCCCTTACAGAATGGACCGATCTCTTTTTCCGGGTTTGAGAATTGTTATTCTGGTGAATCGGAAAATACAATAACCAGTAGTGAGGTTGCTTCGTTATTGCGTGACCGGCAAGGCATCATGTGGGTTGGTATGATTGGAGGTGGGGTGAATATGGTGAATACCCGTAAAGCGAAATTTAATCTGGACCGCCTAACCGAAACTAAACGGATGTTGAAAAGTAATTCGGTGCGTAGTCTTTTGTTGGATGATGATGGACAGCTTTGGATGGGGATCAGTACTTACGGTTTTGGGGTGAAGGACCGCCAGACTGGAAAATTTATTCACTATAATCAGATGCCCGATTTTATGTCATATGAGGGAATTTCAACGGTAATGTCTATTATGCAATCTCCTACTACCGGTCATATTTGGATTGGTGTGTACAATGGAGGAGCCTACGAGCTTGATAAACAGGCCCCTGTCGGCAAGCGTGTGAAGGCACATAATTCGGGAAATGCTCCGTGGATGTGTAATTCTTGTATTTATGATATTTATGAAGACTCTAAGCAAAACCTTTGGTTTGCTACGAGGGGAGGAGTGTCGATGCGTGCAGCGGATGGTACCCCGGTACGGATTGATTCTTTGAAAGTAGGAGGAGTTGCCATACAGGATATGGTTGCTATGCAACTAACCGAGGGGGGTAATGGTGAAATGTGGATGGCATCTAATACGCATGGAGTGGTTCGTATCCAGGGTAGTGGACACTCGTTAAATGGATATACGCTTTCGGCTTATTCTGTAGTTAATGGGAAACTGAACAGTAATTATGCAGATTGCATATATAAGGATATTGAGGGGCGTATCTGGGTTGGAACCGGGGGAAGTGGCTTAAGTTTGTATGACGCCGTAGAAGATCGATTCTTACCGGTACATAAGTTGTGGAATCTGCCGGGAGATGCAGTAACCAGTATTCAGAGTGATAAGAAAGGGGATCTTTGGTTGGGAACAAATGCAGGATTATTGAAGCTTACTGTGCCAAAGGATTTGCAGAATGTAACATACCGTCTTTATACCACTTCAGATGGTCTGCAGGATAATCTGTTTAATAGAGGGGCGTCATGTGAAGCTCCGGATGGTGAATTGTTTTTTGGCGGACATCGGGGATACAATAGCTTTTATCCGGATGAACAGGATGAACAAGTCTTTTCTTCTCCGGTCGTGATTACTAATATTAAAGTGTTTAATCAGTCGTGGACTTCCTTGTCTGATGAAGAGCGTGCGGAAATCTCTGATTTATCACCCGGGTTCACAGATGAGATTGTTTTGGATTACAAACAAAATAACTTTAGCTTTGAGTTCTCTGCCATGGAGTATGCCAATCCGGAGAGAAACCAGTATGCCTATAGACTGGACGGATTCGATGTGGGATGGCAGTACACGGATGCTTCCAAACGTTTTGCTTATTATAATAACCTGATGCCCGGTACTTACACTTTCCATGTAAAGTCTTCAAATTCCAATGGTATCTGGGACGAGAATGTACAAACGGTGAAAGTTACCATTCTTCCTCCACCTTGGAAAACCTGGTGGGCTTATACCTTATATATATTAGTATTTATTGGTATTTCCTGTTATATTTTCCGGATTGTTCGCAACCGTATCCGTTTACGTAATGCACTTCATTTGCGTGAGATGGAACAGGCTAAGGCTGAGGAAATTAATCATGCTAAATTGCAGTTCTTTACGAATATTACACATGAACTTCTGACTCCGTTAACTATTATTTCTGCTTCTGTTGATGAATTGAAGCAGACAGCTCCGGTTTATAAGGAACAGTATACTGTGATGACGCATAATATAAATCGTTTGATACGCTTGCTGCAGCAAATCCTGGAATTCAGGAAAGCGGAGACAGGTAACCTGAAGTTGAAAGTATCTCAGGGAGATCTGGTACAGTTTGTACGTCGGAGCCTTGACAGTTTCCGACCTTTAATGAAGAAAAAAGACATTCATTTTACGATTCAGAATGATTCGGAACGGTATCTGGCTTTCTTCGATTCGGATAAACTGGATAAGATTCTGTATAATTTGTTTTCTAATGCTTCTAAATACAATAAGCCCGGTGGTAAAGTGGCGATTGAATTGAGTCATGATGGAACGAACGGGTTGGCTTGTCTGGTGGTTAAAGATAATGGGCCCGGCATTCCGGAAGAATCACAGAAAAACTTATTCAAGCGTTTTTATGAAGGAGATTACCGGAAATTCAATACGATAGGGACAGGAATAGGCTTGTCACTGGTACGCGACTTGATTGCTCTCCATCATGGTACGATTACTGTAGAAAGTGAAGAAGGTAAAGGAACAGCTTTCAAAGTAGAGTTTCCTATTCAGCGTTCGGCTTATTCTGAAGAAGAAATAGATGAAACGAGTGTTACTGTTTCAACGTTGGATGAAGTTATATCTACTCAGGAAGAAGCTATAATTTTGGATACTGCATCAGAAGAAAATGTATCAGGCAAGGATAATATGCCGGAGAAAAAGCATACTTTATTATTAGTAGAAGATAATGAAGATCTATTGGCATTGATGGTGAAATTGCTCGGTACTGAATATGATATCTGTACCGCAACTGATGGCAAAGAAGCTCTTGAAGTGGTAGAATCTGCTGATATTGACTTGATCGTTTCGGATGTAATGATGCCGGTAATGGACGGCATTGAGTTTTGTAAAGCAGTAAAAGGTAATTTTGATACTTCCCATATACCTCTAATTTTACTCACTGCGAAGAGTAAAGAAGAAGATCGTGTAGAAGCCTATGAATCGGGTGCGGACGCATTTATTGCAAAGCCGTTTAACCTGAGCATACTTCATGCACGTATTGGTAACTTACTCAAATCTCGTGAGCGTGTGATGAAAGACTTCAAGAAGCAGCTGGTGTTCGAAGCAAAAGAATTGAATTATACCAGCATTGACGAAGATTTCCTGCAACGTGCCATTGACTGTGTGAATCGCCATTTGGATGATCCGAACTTTGATCAGACCCGTTTTTTGGAAGAGATGCATACCACCAAGTCCACCTTCTTCCGCAAATTGAAGTCACTAACCGGGTTGACTTATGTTTCATTCATCCGTAATATACGTATGAAAGCAGCTTGCCGAATCATGGAAGAAAAGAAACACATCCGCATTTCAGAATTGGCGTATGCAGTGGGATATAATGACCCGCGTTACTTCAGTAGTAGTTTCAAAAAAGAAATCGGTATGCAGCCCTCCGAGTATATGGAACGTTTCACTTCGGGTGGAACTATTGAGGGAGAATAAGAAATATCCTGTTAATGTTTTTTGTATCCTACATAATATGTTGAAGAATGTTCCAACTTATGTAGGATTTTGTTTCATGCACCAAAACTAAACATGAATGGAACATTTGTAAGGGCTTTGCTCTGTGAATGTCCATAGATTTGCAATGTGATTCTGGAGCTAAGCATGCAGCTCTATTATCACATAGTGTGTTAAGTTATTTTTTAATCTTAAAATTCATACGATGGAAAAACTAAAGATTTCCTCAGGGGCAAGATTGAATAAGGTACTCTCTACCTTAATGATCTGTATGGCTCTTATGATGAACGTCTCGTATCTGAGCGCTCAAAATCCTAATGTTACGGTAACTGGTACAGTGGAGGACACAATGGGTCCTGTAATTGGCGCCAGTGTGGTTGAAAAAGGCGTACCTTCCAATGGATGTATTACCGATATTGATGGTAATTTCTCTTTGAAAGTAAAACAGAATGCTACGCTGGTAATAAGTTTTGTGGGCTACAAAACAGTAGAAATTCCTTTGAAGGGACAGAGAACAGTGAAAGTGACGTTGCAAGAGGACACTGAGATGCTGGATGAGGTAGTGGTAGTTGGTTACGGTACGATGCGTAAGAAAGACCTTACAGGATCGGTTGTACAGATCAATCCCAGTAAAATAGCTGACTCGAATCCTGCATCTGTACAAGATGTGTTACGTGGTACTCCTGGTTTGCAGATTGGTTACGATGCTTCTGCAAAAGGTAGCGATGCATCTATTTCATTGCGTGGTAAGAACTCATTGGGTACGGATGCCAAACCGATGATTGTACTGGATGGTATGGCTTTCTATGGTGAACTCTCAGAAATCAATCCGGATGATATCGGTCAGATTGACGTATTGAAAGATGCTTCTTCTGCTGCTATTTATGGTGCCAAAGCTGCTGCCGGTGTTATTATCATTACTACTAAGAAAGGTAAACAAGGCAAGCCGGTCATCAACGTAAGTGCTAACTTGGCTGTCAATAAGAAATCTGCTTATCGTGATTATTACAGTGCTAGCGGTTACCTGCGTTATCGTCAGGACTGGTATAAGATGGTGAATACTTATGGACAAGGTGAAAACGGACTTTATGGCTACTACAATGTGATGGCAAAAGATGGAAGTGGCAATATGAGTGCTGCTTATCCGCAAGGTTATTATGACAATCCCGCGAATATGACAGCTGCAGAGCAAGATGCTTGGGCATCCGCTGCTGGTGTAAGTGGTTTCGGACCTTCTGATGGTGAATCCGCACTTAGCTTATTTGCACGTCGTCTGACGTTGGATGTTTCTCCGCTGGTATTCAATAATTTCTTGTCCGGCAATACTTTTGACTGGTATGATGCTACTTTCCGTACTGGTATCAATCAAGATTACAACGCCAGTATTTCAGGTGCTACTGATAGGATTAACTATTATTTGTCTGTTGGTTACATGGATAATGAAGGTGCCGTACAAGGTAATGAATATCATGCATTCCGTTCGAACATGAAGATTAGTGCTAAGATTACTGACTGGTTGGAGATTGGTGCGAATGTGAACTTCCAGGATCGCTCTGACGGTGATATCCAAGTATCATTGGGTAGTAACTATTGGGATGCTAATATGTTGCGTAACTCTCCTTATGCTTCTATGTATGACGAAAAAGGTGGTTATCAGCAATATCCTATGAGTGGATTGCCCACTAACGGTGGTTACAACTACTACTTCGACCGTCAATACTATGATTTGGAAAAAGGATATACAGTGTTAAACACTATTTTCAATGCCAAGATTACATTGCCTCTGGGTTTCACTTATCAGTTTAACATCGCTCCGCGTTATCAGTGGTTCTACGACCGTTATTTTATGTCGGCTGACCTACCTGATGCTTCGGCATCCAGCCGTGGTGTGAACCGTGAATGGTCCAAGAACTTTGACTGGAACTTGAATAATACTATTACTTGGGACCGTACTTTCGCTGATACTCATCATTTTACAGTGACTTT
This sequence comes from Bacteroides intestinalis, assembly GCF_003464595.1. Lineage (GTDB taxonomy): Bacteria > Bacteroidota > Bacteroidia > Bacteroidales > Bacteroidaceae > Bacteroides > Bacteroides intestinalis_A. Next base: position 367,292 of record NZ_QRZF01000004.1, on the reverse strand, counting down.
GGTGCAAGAAGCCGAAGAACATCGTACTTGGAATGACAAAATCAATGCCCGTAACATTACACCGAGTGATGCACTGGGTTTCCATTATACTGGTGGTGCTAATAAGGAGCAGAGTTCTTTCTCTACTAATGATACGCACTATACAGCTGCTTCTTATCTGGGTCGTTTGTTCTATAGCTACAATGACCGCTATATGTTTACCGGTACGTTCCGTCGCGATGGTTATGCAGGCTTCGGAGCCAAGAATCCTTGGGGTAACTTTGGTTCGGTAGGTTTAGGTTGGACTGTTTCGAACGAGAAATTTATGAAAGGTGCTGAGAAGTGGCTGGATATGTTAAAGTTGCGTTTGTCTTGGGGTACCAATGGTAACCGTGATTTTGGTGACGTATACAAAACGTTGGCTAACCTGAACTTGGGGGGTACTGGTATGGTTTATGTTAACAACGGAACTTCAACAGTAATTAATCCTTTGTATATGGACCGTCTGGCTGCTCCTAATCTGCAATGGGAAACGACGAAAGCCTGGAATGCCGGAGTGGATTTCTCTGTATTGGGTGGCCGTTTGACCGGTAGCCTTGACTACTATTTCAAGAAGACTACTGACATGATTATGGGGCAACGTCTGCCGAGTTTCTCCGGTTTCAGTACTATCACCACCAACTTGGGTGAAGTGCAGAACCAGGGTTTTGAAATAGCCTTGAACTCTACTAATATCGAGACTAAAGACTTTACATGGAATACTTCTGCTGGTTTCTCCATTAACAAGAACCGTATCAACCACATCTATTACGACTATGATGAAAACGGCGTGGAACGTGACGATACTTCTAACAATTGGTACATCGGACAGCCTATTGGCACCATCTGGTATTACGAAACTGACGGTGTTTGGCAGAATAATCCTGAGGACATTGCTGCTGCAGCTTTGGTAGGTCAGAAACCGGGTGATCCGAAAGTAGTGAACCGCTATACGGAAGACGATAAGATTCTGGAAGACGGCACACGTGTGCCTGTTTACAACGATAACGACAAAACTTATCTTGGAACCACGACTCCCCCCATTTATTGGAATATACGTAATGAATTCACTTTGTGGAAGGATTTGACTTTCTCATTCTCACTTTATTCTTATATGGGGCATAAGAGTACAAATGGTTACTGGCTGAATCAGGATAACGGTGGATCACAGGTACTTAACGGCTTCAATATGCCAACGAAAGAATATTGGACGCCCGACAACCCTACTAATGATTACTGCCGTCTGAATGCTGTAGGTCCTAATACAGGTTTGGCTTCCGGGGTGGACAAACTTTACAACCGTAACTTTGTTCGTTTGGATGATATTACCGTTGGCTACACGTTGCCTCAGAGATGGACGAAGAAATATATGATTGATAAGGTTCGTGTGACTGCAAGCGTAAAAAATGTGTGTACCATCTCCGGTTGGGAATATGGTGATCCTGAAACAGGTGGCTTGGCTACTCGTACCTTTAATTTTGGCTTGAATATAACACTCTAATAACTGAAAGACAATATGAAAAAGATGAATAAATTAGTAAAGGGATGTATGGTTTTGGCTTCGGCAGCCATGCTGGCAAGCTGTTCGGACAGCTTCCTGGAACAAGATCCCTTATCATTCTATAATCCGGGAAATACGTATACTACAGAATCAGGTCTGCGTTCGGCAATGGCTATGTGCGATCTGGGACTTAAGGAAATGTTGATGGATGGTAACGGAAACGTACTTCCGATTGCTTCACTCTATTTTATGACTGATATAGGTTTGTATGCAAAGACGGATGCGGGCTTTTTTATGGACGATTTCGCCAATAAGATTACACCGACCAGCGGTATGAAAGGTGGTGGTGACGAGAATGCAATGAGCCGTTTCTGGGACCGCGGGTGGACCAGTATTAAATTTGCCAATACTGTGCTTTCATATGTAGACCAAGTGCAGAGCTTGGATGAAAAAGTACGTAACGAATACAAAGGACGTGCTTATTTTCACCGCGCTTATGGCTACTATCATCAGGCATTATTATTCGGTGACATTCCCTTGGTGACAAAGATTATCGAGGTACCTAAGCAAAACTATAAATCTACAAGCAAGGAGGCTATTTTCCAGATGTTGGTACACGATTTGGAGTTTGCCGTTCAAAATGTGCCGGCTCAAAAAGATATGCCTTATATGGGTACGGTGAATCAGGAAGCTTGTATGCAACTACTTATCAAATGTTATCTTGTAACGGGTGAGTATAAGAAGGCGGAAGATATGGCTACTGACTTGATCAATAATCATGGTTTGAAGTTGATGGATGCTCCGTTTGGTTCGCTGGTTACAGGTAATAGTACTACTTGGCCTGTAGAACGCAATGTGGTTTGGGACCTTCATCGTGGTGAAAATGTGTCTATTGCTGAAAACAAGGAGACCATTATGCCTATCTTGAACTTTCATAGTCAGAGCTGGATAAATTATCCGCTAATGCGCGCTATGTGTGTACACTGGTCCAATAGTGTTATCATGGATCCGCATAAGCTAAGTGCCCCTACATACAACTATTCACGTACTGATGGCAAGTATAATGAAGAGTTAGATTGGGTACGTGCATTGGGACGTGGTATCGGTTGTTTCCGTACTTCCCGCCACTACAACCAGACTATTTGGCGCTATGACGGAGAGGAAGATACGCAAGACTTGCGCCACAATCGTGCTGTGGGTAACTGGGTGGAAATGGAAGACCTTAAGTATAATAATCCATCATCAGCATTCTATGGTCAGAACATGACGCTTTATGCGCCGGAAGACTGGACGAGTGAAGATGGTAAAAGTAGTGTGAAAAAAGGAGAGTTACTCTGTCTTGATACGATTCGCAGTTGGTATCCTACTCCTTTGTATAAGGTTTACATTAAAGATGCTGCTGCTGAAGAAAATATGGGTGCCAATCAGTTCAATGGCGCAACAAAAGGTAATGCTTGTTCTAACGGTGATCTCTATTTATTCCGTCTTGCAGAGACTTATCTACTTCGTGCGGAGGCTAAATTCTATCAAGGCAACACAACAGGTGCAGCCGATGATGTAAATGCTGTTCGTCGTCGCGCTAATGCTAAGAAGATGTTTACTACGGTTACCATCGGTGATATTACTGACGAACGTGCTCGTGAACTCTATCTGGAAGAATGGCGTCAACCTGAATTGACTCGTATTTCTTGGTGTTTGGCTCGTAGTGGTCAGCCTGATGAGTGGGGTGAAACTTACGATTTGTCCACTTGGGATAAACAAACCGGTACTGATCTGAGTGGTGGTAGTTATTGGTACAAACGTTGTACACGTTACAGTCTTTTCAATAATGGTCCGATATTCTCTGGAAAACAATTTAATTATCAGGTTAGTAAGCATAATATGTTCTGGCCTGTACCTAATTCGGCTATTACAGCTAATATCGGTGCTACACTTCGTCAGAACTATGGTTATGATGGTTACGATGCTTCAGTGCCGATGTTTACTAACTGGGAGGAAGCTGTAGCTGATGAAGAGAAGACAAATTAAAAGATACTTTTAGTTTTCGGTAGGTTTTGTTCTTAGTTAGGCGAGGCAACCTTTCCTCGTGAAAGGTTAGCCTCGCCTTTTCTTTAAAGGTAAGAAGTATGAGTAAGAAAATAAAAGTAATAGGGCTTTATTTATTTCTTTGCTTGTTTTTCCAGACAGTTCTTTGGGGACAGATAAATTCAATAGGTAACCAAGATATTGTTTCCGGTGAAGTTTGGAAAGATACGGATGGAAATGTAATTAATGCCCATGGTGGTGGTATTATTTTCCATAAGGGAAAATATTACTGGTATGGAGAACATCGACCTTCCTCTGGTTTTACAACTCAAGTAGGGGTAACATGTTACTCGTCTGCGGATTTACGTAACTGGAAGTATGAAGGCGTGGCTTTAGCTGTATCTGATGAAGTTGGAAGTGATATAGAAAAAGGTTGTATCATTGAACGGCCCAAAGTAATCTATAATCAAAAGACCGGGAAGTTCGTCATGTGGTTTCATCTGGAACTGAAAGGAAAGGGATATGGACCTGCACGTGCAGGAGTTGCCATAAGTGATACCCCGGTAGGGCCTTACACGTTTATCCGTTCCGGACGTATAAATCCGGGCGTTTATCCGATGAACATGACGCTGGAGGAACAGAAGCTCACATGGAACCCGAATGAGTATGAATGGTGGACTCCGGAGTGGCGTGAAGCAATAAACAAAGGAATGTTTGTGAAACGTGATTTGGAAAGTGGACAGATGTCTCGTGATATGACTTTGTTTGTTGATGAGGACGATAAAGCTTATCATATTTATTCTTCTGAGGAGAATTTAACGCTTCAAATTGCAGAATTGTCCGATGACTATCTTAGCCATACAGGAAAATATATCCGTATATTTCCCGGTGGACACAACGAAGCACCGGCTATATTCAAGAAAGATGGGACTTATTGGATGGTAGCGTCAGGATGTACTGGTTGGAAACCTAACGAAGCCAGGCTTATGACTGCTTCTTCCATTTTAGGAGAGTGGTCTCAGTTACCCAATCCTTGTGTAGGGAAAAATGCGAGTATTACTTTTGGCGGACAAAGTACCTATATATTGCCATTAAAAGATGGTGGATACATGTTTATGGCGGACATGTGGCGCCCAAGCAGTTTGGAAGATTCACGTTATATCTGGTTGCCTATCCGATTTGATGAAAAAGGAATTCCGTTTATTGAATGGTTGGATAAGTGGTAAATTTCTTATATTCGTATCTTCTATAAGAATCGGTAGTATAAATCTGTAAAATGTGAACTTGAATGAAAATAGTAACAAGAAGTCTGTTCCTGCTATTTTTGCTTATTCCGGTAGGTCTGTCCGGCCAATCGGAGTGGCAATTAGTGTGGAGTGATGAGTTCAACGCAGACGGTCTTCCGGATACGGCTGTGTGGAGTTATGATAATGGTTTTGCACGTAATGAAGAAGCCCAGTGGTATCAGGAAGGCAATGCTTACTGCAAGGATGGAAAGCTGATTATCGAAGTGCGAAAAGAGGAAGGACGTAGAAATCCATGGTACGAACCCGGAAGTAACGACTGGCGGAAGAAGCGGGAGTTTATCGAGTACACTTCCTCGTGCATCACTACGTCCGGTAAGAAAGAATTTCTTTATGGCAGATTTGAAGTTCGCGCCAAGATTCCTGTAAGTGGAGGGGCATGGCCTGCTATCTGGACATTGGGCAGCGGTATGGAGTGGCCTTCGTGTGGTGAAATTGACATCATGGAATACTATCGTATTAAAGGTGAACCGCATATTCTGGCAAATGCTGCCTGGGGAACTGACCGGCAATGGAGTGCAAAATGGAAAAGTAAAGCAATCCCTTTTACTCATTTTACGGATAAAGATCCCCAATGGGCAGATAAATTTCATGTCTGGCGTATGGATTGGGATGAAACTGCAATTAAACTCTATCTGGATGATGAATTACTGAATGAAATACCTTTGAGCGAAACTATAAACGGAACGATTGGGATGAGAACAAATCCTTTCCGCAAGTCTCAATATCTTTTGTTGAACTTGGCTCTTGGTGGCATAAACGGTGGAGAAATTGATGATAAAGGAATCCCCATGCGCTATGAAATAGACTATGTACGGGTATATCAGAAGCAATAGAAAAGATGGAAAAGACCAGATTTTCCTGAAAACTATGCATTTTATAACGGAAATGACCGATAAATATCCTCTTTTGCAATATTTGTAGTAGTTCGTTTTCTTATGAAACGGATATATTTGCAACAATGAAAAACAACTTATATAGAATATCATGAAAACAAGAAAATATCTTTGGCTACTATTGACCGTAGCATTGCTGATACCTCTTAATGTATCGGCTAAAAAGAAACCTGAAAAAGTAAAGACTGATCGTGAATTATGGACAGGCATTCTCTATCAGATGGCTGCACCTGTACTGAGCAATATGAGCGAAGGTAAATTGCAGGAAAATATGCTGGTAGAGTTAAGTCCTACATGGGATGGCCGTGATAAACGAGTGACTTATATGGAATGCTTCGGCAGGTTGATGGCCGGACTGGCTCCGTGGTTGTCATTGCCTGATGATGACACGGCAGAAGGTCAGCAGCGCAAACAATTGCGTGAGTGGGCATTGAAGAGTTATGCCCAATCAGTGGACCCGGAAAGTAAAGATTACCTGCTATGGCGCAAGGAAGGACAACCTCTCGTAGATGCTGCTTATATAGCTGAAAGCTTTTTGCGTGGATATGATGCCTTATGGGTTCCATTGGATGATTTGACAAAGCAGCGATATATTGCTGAATTCCAACAATTACGCCGGGTAGATCCCCCATATACGAATTGGTTGTTATTCTCTTCAACTGTTGAATGCTTCCTGAAAAAGGCAGGTGCCCAAACCGATTACTATCGTATAACTTCTGCTTTACGTAAAGTAGACGAGTGGTATGTGGGCGATGGTTGGTACAGTGACGGAGAAGATTTTGCATTTGACTATTATAACAGTTTTGTGCTTCACCCCATGTATGTGGAATGCCTTGACGTGATGACGGATGGAGGAAAAAGAAACATCTGGAATGTGAAAGGCGGAAACTTCCCGAAAGCTTTGAAGCGTATGCAGCGTTTCGGTATGATATTGGAACGCTTTGTTTCTCCCGAAGGTGCTTTCCCCGTATTTGGTCGTTCAATTACTTATCGTACCGGTGTACTACAGCCGCTTGCCTTGTTGTCATTACGTGGCTGGCTACCGAAAGAATTGCCTGCCGGACAGGTGCGTGCGGCAATGACGGCTGTTATTCAACGCATGTTCGGTGATAACCGCAATTTCAATGCGGAAGGTTATCTGACATTAGGCTTTAATGGTTCTCAACCCAATATTTCAGACTGGTATACCAATAATGGTAGTCTTTATCTGGCTTCGCTTGCTTTCTTGCCATTAGGTTTGGCTGCTGATGATCCCTTCTGGACAGATGCACCACAGCCCTGGACATCAAAGAAAGCATGGGGAGGAGAAGATTTCCCGAAAGATCACGCATATTACGAATAATAATTATGAATAAACGCATTCTTTTTTTCTTTCTGATTCTCCTGATATTTTCCGCTCTCCGGGCACAACAGTCCCGGCTTGTGGAAGTGGGGAACGGATATAGCCAAACGTCGGTCAATACGACTGTATTCAGAAACAACTCGCTTGTGACACAAGGAGATGAACAGTATATAAGTTATTATGACGGGGACGGTTATCTGGTGCTCGGCAAACGGAAGTTGGACTCTGACCAATGGACGTTACAACGGACACAATACAAGGGAAATGTAAAGGATGCCCATAATATAATCAGTATGATGCTGGACGGAGATGGTTATTTGCATCTGTCATTTGACCATCACGGACATAAACTGAATTATTGTCGCAGCACTGCTCCGTATACTCTGGAGCTGGGTGATAAAGAGCCTATGACCGGAGTGGATGAGGGAAATGTGACTTATCCGGAGTTCTATCCGTTGAATGGAGGCGATCTGTTGTTTGTTTATCGTTCCGGTTCTTCCGGCAGGGGAAATCTGGTGATGAACCGCTATTCTGTGAAAGAGAAAAAGTGGTATCGCGTACAAGATGTTCTGATAGATGGTGAAGACCAGCGGAATGCCTATTGGCAACTTTATGTAGATGAGCAGGGAACCATACACCTGTCGTGGGTATGGCGCGAAACATGGCATGTGGAGACTAATCATGATCTTTGTTATGCCCGCTCCTATGATAACGGTGTGACGTGGTATAAGGCGAATGGCAAGAAATATGATTTGCCTATTCGTTACAATAATGCAGAGTATGCCTGCCGCATTCCACAAAACTCAGAACTCATCAACCAGACCAGTATGAGTGCGGATGCAAGTGGTAATCCTTACATTGCCACGTATTGGCGCGATCCTGATAGTGATGTTCCGCAATACCGTATTGTGTGGTACGATGGACAAATGTGGCAGAACCGCCAGGTTTCCGATCGTCATACTCCTTTTTCTCTGAAAGGCGGTGGCACCAAGATGATTCCAATTGCCCGTCCGCGTATTGTAGTGGAAGGTGGTGAGATATTCTACATCTTCCGTGATGAAGAACGGGGAAGTAGAGTGTCGATGGCACATGCTCAGGCTGTGGGAACTGGCAAATGGACCTTTACGGACCTGACAGACTTTGCAGTAGACGCCTGGGAACCCTCACATGACACGGAACTGTGGAAGCAGAAACGCCGGCTCCATCTTTTTGTGCAGCATACTAAACAAGGTGATGGTGAACGTATGGTTGAATTTGCTCCTCAGCCGGTATATGTGCTGGAAGTGAATAATTGATTTTGTATACGTATAATTTACTATAGTGACAGACTCCCTTTAATCCTTACTCAGAATACCTTCTGGGAGGGGGGATAATGAGTATACGACTGAATAGGGTTAAGTATACGACTGAATGGCATTCAGTATACGATTGAATAGGGTTCACTCCGGGACACAAATCCAAGGAGGTACTCAGTAGATATGAATTTGTCTTCCTTTATGAATAATAACGAATGGTATAGTAATTAAGTAAAAAAAGAAAAATATATGAAAACGTTTTTGGGAAATGTGATACTTTTAGCTTTCTGTTTGAGTGGACTGTCTGCTTGTGCCGCTCCGAAAGATGAGGCTAAAGAAGTTGTGGATATCATTTATAAAGTGAATAACTATTGGCAGGAAAAGAATCCGAAGCATGGACGTTCATTCTGGGACAATGCCGCCTATCATACAGGTAATATGGAGGCATTCTTCCTTACCGGTGATTCGAAGTTCATGGACTACTCCAAAGCATGGGCCGAACATAATGAATGGAAAGGAGCCAAATCGGACAATAAGGCTGAGTGGAAGTATAGTTACGGTGAAAGTGATGATTACGTACTTTTTGGTGACTATCAGACTTGCTTTCAGACCTATGCCGACTTATATAACCTGGAGCCGGATTCGCAGAAAATAGTTCGTGCCCGCGAAGTGATGGAATATCAGATGAGTACGGATAAGAACGATTATTGGTGGTGGGCCGATGGACTCTATATGGTGATGCCCGTTATGACTAAACTATATAAGATAACCGGTAATCCGCTTTATCTGGAAAAATTGCATGAATATTGGGTATTTGCCGATAGCTTGATGTATGATTCCGAAGATGCTCTATATTACCGTGACGGGAAATATATCTATCCCAAACATAAGAGTGCGAACGGCAAGAAAGACTTTTGGGCACGCGGAGACGGCTGGGTGCTTGCAGCACTGGCTAAAGTATTGAAGGATTTACCTGAAACAGATAAATACCGCCAGGAATATATAGATCGTTTCCAGACAATGGCAAAAGCTGTAGCTGCCTGTCAGCAACCGGAAGGATACTGGACACGCAGCCTGCTTGATCCGGAACATGCACCCGGACCGGAAACCAGTGGTACTGCTTTCTTTACCTATGGCCTGCTATGGGGTATGAATAACGGCTTTTTGGATAAGGCTACTTATCAGCCTGTAGTAGAAAAAGCCTGGAAGTATCTGACGACTGTTGCTTTGCAACCGGATGGACGTATCGGTTATGTGCAACCTATCGGAGAAAAGGCAATTCCGGGTCAGGTAGTAGATGCCAATTCGACTGCCAATTTTGGAGTGGGAGCATTCTTATTGGCTGCTTGTGAAATGGTACGTTTCTTGGATTGAACATTCGTTTTTAATTGAAATACGAAATGGAGTTTGTTTTGCCGGCAAACTCCATTTTTGTTATAGATAAGTGGGTAAATCTTTGTTTTTTAATGAAATGACACAAAATTATTCCCTTTTTGCATGATTCGTGGTAGTATATTCCCTTTTTTATGTGTATTTTTGACACCCAATAACTAACGTGAATTTTATGAGGAACACTATGAGACATTTTGCAGTTGCTATTAGTTTAATGTTGGCAATGACATTGCCTTCTTTTTCCCAACAACATCCTATCGTTGAAAAAGATTATGTGGCTTATTTGTTTACCTACTTTACAGGTAACCACATCAGTGAAGAAGCTGTATGTTATGCCGTAAGTATGGACGGATATACATATTGGGCACTGAATGACGGCAAGCCCGTTCTTGATTCAAAAGTAATCAGTTCGACCGGTGGTGTGCGCGACCCGCATATCCTGAGAAGCCAGGACGGTCATACCTTTTATATGGTGGTGACAGATATGGTATCTGACAATGGTTGGGATTCGAACCGTGCAATGGTGCTGCTGAAGTCCAATGACCTTGTAAACTGGACGCATTCCATCATCAATATGCAGAAACGTTATAAAGGACAGGAAAAGCTGAAACGTGTTTGGGCACCGCAGACGGTTTTTGATCCTGAAGCCGGAAAATATATGGTGTACTGGTCTATGCAGTATGCCGGTGGAGCCGATATCATCTACTATGCATATGCCAATGATGACTTTACAGATCTGATTGGTGAACCGAAGCCACTCTTCATTCCGGAGAATAAGAAATCATGTATCGACGGGGATATTGTCTATAAAGACGGCGTTTTCCACCTGTTCTATAAGACAGAGGGACATGGAAACGGTATTAAAGTGGCAACCACCCGTTCACTGACTTCCGGCCAATGGGAAGAAGCACCGGACTACAAGCAGCAAACAAAAGAGGCTGTAGAAGGCGCCGGCACATTTAAACTGATAAATCAGGATAAGTATATATTAATGTATGATGTATACATGAAAGGCAAATATCAGTTTACGGAAACTACCGATCTGAAGAACTTCAAAGTGATAGACAGTGAAGTGAAGATGAATTTCCATCCCCGCCATGGAACGATTATTCCTATCACGCGCGATGAATTGATCCGCATCACAGATAAATGGGGCAAGCCTGCCGAATTGGGTGCAATACCGAACAACCCTGTATTGCCCGGATTCCATGCCGACCCTGAAATCTTATATTCAAACAAGACAAAGAAGTATTATATCTATTCCACAACAGACGGACAACCCGGCTGGGGCGGATGGTACTTCACTGTTTTCTCTTCAACCGACCTGAAGAACTGGAACTATGAAGGCGTTATGTTGGATTTGAAATCCGAACAGGTACCTTGGGCGAATGGAAATGCCTGGGCACCGTGTATTGAAGAAAAACTCATCAAGGGAGAATACAAGTACTTCTTTTATTATAGCGGTAATCCTGCCAAAGGCGGAGGAAAGCAAATCGGCGTAGCAATGGCCGACTCACCTACCGGACCGTTTACCGATCTGGGACAGCCCATCATTACAGACTCCCCTGTAGGACGCGGACAGCAGATAGACGTGGATGTCTTCACTGATCCCGTATCCGGTAAACCCTATCTGTATTGGGGTAATGGCTACATGGCCGGCGCCGAACTGAATAAAGATATGATCTCCATCAAGAAGAAAACACTTACGGTAATGACTCCCGAAGGAGGAACCTTGCAGGATTATGCATTCCGCGAAGCTCCTTATGTATTTTACCGTAACGGACTTTATTATTTTATGTGGTCGGTAGATGACACCGGTTCACCCAACTATCATGTGGCTTACGGTACATCTAAATCGCCGCTGGGACCTATCGAGGTAGCTAAAGATCCGATTGTGCTGATTCAGAATCCGGAGAAACAAATCTACGGTCCTGCACACAATGCAGTGCTACAAATTCCGGGTACGGATGAGTGGTATATCGTTTACCATCGTATTAATAAGAACTTCCTGAAAGATGGTCCGGGTGTGCACCGCGAGGTGTGCATTGATCGCATGGAATTCAATGCGGACGGAACCATTAAGCCGGTAGTGCCAACCCTTTAATTATATGACTATTAAAATACCAGAGAAACATTATTTGATCATGAGAAACAAACTGAAGGGATTAGCTTTTTTATGTATGGCGGTAGCCTTGCCGCTGACAGCACAGAATGTAACCGTCAGCGGACCTGACGGTAAATTACAACTAACAGTTTCGTGCCCGGAAGGGAAGGAAGCATCGTATTCTCTCACCTATAACGGAAAACAGATGTTGGAATCATCTCCGTTGGGTCTGGAGACCAATGTGGGAGATTTCGCGAAAGCAATGAAACTGACCGGGCATAAAGAAAGGAAAATTGATACCGTTTACACGCAATCGCGTATCAAAGCTTCCAAGATACGCTATCAGGCCAATGAATTGGTATGTGCTTTTGCCAATGCAAAAGGGCAGAAGATGGACGTAATCTTCCGTGTGAGCAATAATGACGTTGCTTTCCGCTATACGTTGCCCCGCCAGGGCGAACGGGGAAGCCTTGTTGTGAACAGCGAAGCAACCGGCTTCCGTTTTCCTGAACAGACTACTACCTTCATGTGTCCGCAAAGTGACGCTATGATAGGCTGGAAGCGGACAAAACCGAGTTATGAAGAAGAATATAAGGCAGATGCTCCGATGGATGTCCGTTCACAATACGGACACGGATATACTTTCCCCTGCCTGTTCCGCGTAGGAGATAATGGCTGGGTGCTTGTCAGTGAGACAGGAGTAGACAGCCGCTATTGCGGTTCGCGCCTGAGCGATGTAACAGAAGGAAATCTGTATACGGTAGCTTTCCCGATGGCTGAAGAGAATAATGGTAACGGAACAGTTGCCCCCGCTTTCGCTTTACCGGGTTCTACCCCTTGGCGTACGATTACGGTAGGTGAAACATTGAAACCTATTGTAGAAACCACTGTTATCTGGGATGTTGTGGAACCGTTGTATGAGACGGAACATGATTATCAGATGGGACGTGGTACCTGGAGCTGGATACTCTGGCAGGACGGCAGTATCAATTATGATGACCAGGTGCGTTATGTTGATCTGGCTGCTGCAATGGGCTATGAATATGTATTGATTGATAACTGGTGGGATACGAAGATCGGCCATAAGCGTATGGAATCCCTCATCGACTATGCACAAGGTAAGGGAGTGGATGTATTCTTGTGGTACAGTTCAAGCGGCTACTGGAATGATATCGAGCAAGGGCCCGTCAACATGATGGATGATCCGATTATCCGCAAGCGTGAAATGAAATGGCTTCAGGAGCAGGGTGTGAAAGGTATTAAAGTCGATTTCTTCGGTGGAGACAAACAGGAAACCATGCGTTTGTACGAAGGTATTCTGAGCGATGCTGACGATCATGGTCTGATGGTAATCTTCCACGGCTGTACAGTGCCTCGCGGATGGGAGCGGATGTATCCCAACTATGTAGGCAGCGAAGCGGTACTGGCTTCCGAGAATCTGATTTTCAACCAGCACTACTGTGATGAAGAGGCTTTCAATGCCTGTCTGCATCCTTTTATCCGTAATTCGGTAGGCTGTATGGAATTTGGCGGTACTTTCTTGAACAAGCGTTTGAACCGGGGGAACAATGGTGGAACTACCCGTCGCACGACGGATGTATTCCAGTTGTCAACGGCTGTGTTATTCCAGAATCCTATTCAGAATTATGCTTTGGCACCCAACAATCTGACAGATGCCCCTCAAGTTTGTTTGGACTTTATGAAACAAGTGCCTACTACGTGGGATGAAACACGTTTTATTGATGGTTATCCCGGAAAATATGCAGTCATTGCACGTCGTCACGGCAAACAGTGGTATGTAGTTGCCGTTAACGGTACAAAAGAAGTACTGAAGTTGAAACTCGAATTACCTATGCTGGCAGGAGAGACTCTCTCATTTTATAATGATGATAAAGAACTGCAACCCCAGTTGCAAACTCTGAAACTGAAAGCTGACGGCAAACTTCAACTGACCCTCCAACCGCAAGGTGGCGCTGTACTGGTTCAGGACTGGAAAACGAATGAGAAGGAAATGGGGGCTTATCTGTTTACCTATTTCAAAGACGATACACATAGTTTATATTTTGCAGTCAGCGATGACGGATATACATTTACGGATGTAAATAACGGTCAGCCCATTATCGCCGGTGATACGATTGCCGAACAGAAAGGTATCCGTGACCCGCATATCTATCGTGCACCGGATGGTACTTTCTACATTGCCATGACCGACCTGCATATCTTTGCCCAGCAGAAAGGTCTGCGCAACACCGAGTGGGAGCGTGACGGAGCCAAATATGGCTGGGGCAACAACCGTGGTTTTGTCCTGATGAAATCAAAAGACCTTGTAAACTGGACACACCATGTGGTTCGTATTGACAAGACTTTCCCCGGATATGATGAGATCGGTTGTGCCTGGGCACCTGAACTGGTCTACGATGAACATGCAGGCAGAATAATGATCTACTTCACCATGCGCATGGGCAATGCACGGAATATGCTGTACTATGCTTATGTAAACGAAGACTTCGACGGTCTGGAAACAGAACCCCACTTATTGTTCCAATATCCTGATGCTACCAAATCAGCTATCGATGCCGATATCACGAAAGTAGGTGATAAGTATCACATGTTCTACGTAGCTCACGACGGAACACCGGGTATCAAACAAGCTGTTTCGAAATATATCAACCGTGGATATGCTTATCTGCCGGAATGGGTAGACCCGGAACCGAAAGCCTGCGAAGCTCCTAACATGTGGAAGCGCATTGGCGAAGACAAATGGGTGGTAATGTATGACATCTATGGTATCAATCCTCATAATTTCGGTTTCAGTGAAACCACTGACTTTGTGAATTTCAAAGATCTGGGACACTTCAACGAGGGCGTGATGAAGGCGACTAACTTTTCTTCACCGAAACATGGAGCAGTAATCCACATCACTAAGAAAGAGGCTGAGAAGCTGAGAAAGTATTGGAAAAACAAATAACCCGATAAATAATACCATGAACAGATTGATTAGATTTTTAAGTGTATGTTTACTTCTGTCTTTTGTCTTCCCTGTGCAGGCAAAGGTGGAGGGCGTGACGAATGAACCGAATCAGGTGTACCTCTTTTCCTATTCGAACCGTGATGGACGCAGCGGCCTGAAGTTTGCCTGGAGTCCCGACGGAGAGAAGTGGTTTAGCGTGGCCGATGGATTTGCCTATGTGAATTCCGACTTCGGTCCGTGGGGACGGGCAAAGACTATGTTCAAGCCCCATTTGATGCAAACCCGTGCCGATGGCAAATGGCATTGCATCTGGGAAGCTACGAATACCGGTAAGGCACTTGCCTATGTAACCTCTCCCGACTTGCAGAAGTGGGAAGCACAGAGTTATTTCTCTCCCGAAGAACGTAGCAAGTATGAGCCCAAAGATGTGTATCCCACCACTCAGAAGAAGGTGTTGGTGAATGGTTCCGAAGAAGAAGGCTGGGTGCAGGAAGTTCCCTATACTACCGTGCAGCAGATCATCCGCTATGCCGAACATAAGAAATACCGCCAGTCACTGAATGCCGAACGTACCGAGCAAGACCCTGTACGTTTTGCCAACCTCAAGCCTGTAGAGGCTACTATCCAGGTAAATGCAGGTCAGGCAAAAGAAATCAGCAAGCATCTGATTGGTATTTTCTTTGAGGATATCAACTATGGAGCTGACGGTGGTTTGTATGCCGAACTGGTTCAGAACCGCGACTTTGAATATACCCCGACCGACCGTGGTAACGATCAGAACTGGAATAGTACTCACTCCTGGAGTGTTCAGGGCAGTGATGCTACATTGAGCATTGCAACGGAGAATCCTATTCATCCTAATAACTCCCATTATGCCGTCTTCGATGTGAGTGCAGCTGAACAAACTGCATTGGTGAATGCTGGTTTCGATGGCATAGCCTTGAAGAAAGGCGAAAAATATGACTTCTCACTCTTTGGTAAAGTGCTTGAGGGTAAAGGAGGTAAGGTACTTGTGAACTTGGTTGATAAAGATGGAACAATTATAGGACAAACTGCCGTAAATGTAACATCTAAAGATTGGAAACAACAGAAAGCAGTCCTGACAGCCACAAGCGATGCGGCGGCTGCATCTCTGTCCATTGTTCCCCAGGCTGTCAGCAAGTATGCGCTGGATATGATTTCCCTCTTCCCGCAAAAGACCTTCAAAGGTCGTAAGAACGGACTTCGTGCTGATTTGGCACAAACGCTTGCCGACCTGCATCCCCGTTTCGTACGTTTCCCCGGTGGTTGTGTGGCTCATGGCGATGGAATAGATAATATTTATGATTGGAAAGGCTCTATCGGTCCGTTGGAAGCCCGCAAGCCGCTCCGTAACCTTTGGGGATACCATCAGACACGCGGTCTGGGATACCACGAATACTTCTTGTTCTGTGAAGATATGGGTGCGGAACCCGTACCTGTGCTTGCAGCCGGTGTACCTTGTCAGAACTCTGGTACCTGCGCTCACCATTCCAAGGATGAACTGACTTGTATGGGACAGCAGGGTGGTATTCCGATGGAAGAAATGGATCAATACATTCAAGATGTTCTCGACCTGATAGAATATGCCAACGGAGATGCCCGCAAAACCGTGTGGGGCAAGAAGCGTGCGGAAGCCGGACATCCGAAACCGTTCAATCTGAAGTTTATCGGTATCGGCAATGAGGACATGATTACACCTGTCTTCGTGGAACGCTTTAAGATGATATTCGATGCAGTAAAAGCAAAACATCCTGAAGTTACCGTGATTGGTACTACCGGTCCGTTCTACGAAGGTACGGATTATGAAATAGGTTGGGACCTTGCTACCGAATTGGGTGTACCGATGGTAGACGAGCACTACTATGTAGAACCGGGTTGGATGATCCATAACCAGGAATATTACGATCATTACGACCGTAGCAAAGCGAAAGTTTACTTGGGAGAATACGCCGCCCACTTGCCGGGACGCCCCAATAATGTAGAAACTGCGCTTGCCGAAGCTCTCTATCTGACTGCCGTAGAACGTAACGGTGACGTGGTAGAAATGACTTCCTATGCTCCGTTGTTGGCTAAAGATGGTCATACACAATGGAATCCGGACTTGATCTATTTCAATAATACGGAAGTGAGACCCACAGTAGGCTACTATACTCAACAGATGTATGGTCAGAATGCTGGTACCGAATACCTGTCTTCTACGGTAAAACTGAATAATGGTTGGGATGCCGTGAAGAAGCGTGTCGGAGTATCAGTCGTGAAAGACGCTAATACCGGAGATTATATCGTGAAGTTAGTGAATATGCTTCCGGTGGAAGTTTCTTCCCAGGTGAAGTTGGACGGAGCTACTTTGGTAAATCCTTCGGCTACAAAAACGATATTGACAGGTGATCCGAAAGACAGAGGAGCTAAACCCGCTTCTTCTGATTTCAAGGTAGAAGGAGATGACTTTTCTTACTCAATGCCGGCTTATTCGTTTACAGTGATACGTATCCATCAGAATATTGAAAAGAAAAAATAATGATATCTGATATGGAAACATCGAGAAGGCGTTTTGTGAAAACCTCCTGTTTAGGTGCTTTATGCTTCTGTGGGTTTGGACGCCTTCTCGGAGGGAATACTCCGGCTTTGGAAGATACAGAAGAGGCTTCTGATACAAATGATATGGCAAAAGTATGGATTGCAGAGCTTCTAACAAATCTGAGTGCAACTCAAGAAGAATCACAACTTCGTTTATTGATAAAGTCAGCTTCGATAGCTCATTTTAATCAAATGAAAGCGGAGGCTATGCTGGCACCCTTTAAAGGGCGATTAAAAGACTTTATTTCTTTCATAGAGAAAGAGTGGGGTTGGAAATGTCACTTTGAAGAAAATGAAAAGGTGCTTATTGCTGATGAATCGAAACCTTTTTGTGTATGCCCGCTAATAAATAAAGATACGGATAAGCTTCTTCCTGCCATGTGCTATTGCTCTGAGGGATTTGCAGAACGTATGTTTTCTGTGGTGTGTGAGCATCAGGTGGAGGCTGTAGTTATATCTTCTGTACAGAGAGGAGATGAAAGATGTATTTATCGAATAGAATTGAATCGTTAGAAATGAATATAATATGAAAAGATTTTTATTTTTCCTGATGATTGTTGGAGCACTGAGTGTGCAGGCACAACAACATGTGATGACCGTCGACGTTTCTAAACCGACGGCAAAGATACAACCTGAAATGTATGGCATCTTTTTCGAAGATATCAACTTCGGTGCCGATGGCGGTCTGTATGCCGAACTGGTAAAGAACCGTTCTTTTGAATTCCCACAACCTTTCGTGGGTTGGGTGCCTTTCGGTAATGTAACCGTTCAGGATGCAAATCCTTGTTTTGACCGCAATCCTCACTATGTACGTGTAGTGAACGACGGTCGTCTGCTGCGTGCCGGACTGGATAATGAAGGTTATCGCGGTATTGGTGTGAAGCAAGGCGAAGAATACCGTTTCTCCGTTTATGCCCGCACACCGGATGCGAAGCCGATGAAGCTCTCCATCGAGCTTGTCAACTCTAATGCACAGAATCTGTTGAAGAAAGAAATCGAAGTCAGCGGCAATAACTGGCAAAAGCTGACGGCGGTGTTGAAATCTCCTTTCACAGACGCTCATGCCCGCCTGCGTATCGTCCTCGAAACACAGGGCACGGTGGATATGGATCATATCTCCCTGTTCCCTGTGAATACTTGGAAAGGACGTGAGAATGGCCTGCGTGCCGACCTCGCACAAGCCCTTTATGACCTTAACCCGGGCGTATTCCGTTTCCCCGGTGGTTGTATCATTGAGGGTAACAGTCTTGAAACCCGTTACCAGTGGAAGAATTCCGTAGGTCCTGTTGAAAACCGCCCTCTGAATGAAAACCGCTGGAACTACACCTTCAAACATAAAGCCTTCCCTGACTATTTCCAGACTTTGGGACTTGGTTACTTTGAATACTTCCTGTTGAGCGAAGACCTCGGTGCAGAACCTCTTCCGGTAATCAGCTGCGGACTCTCCTGCCAGTACGAAAGCAATGAAGTGGTTCCGATGGATGAACTTGATCCGTACATACAGGATGCACTCGACCTGATTGAATTTGCCAACGGCCCTGTTACTTCCAAGTGGGGAAAGGTGCGTGCCGATATGGGACATCCCGAACCCTTCAATCTGAAGATGATCGGTATCGGCAATGAACAGTGGGACAAGGTTTATGTAGAACGCCTCGAAGCTTTCACAAAAGCCATCCGTGCGAAATACCCTAATGTGAAGGTTGTAGGTAGCTCCGGCCCGAGTGCCAGCGGTGATAAATTCGATTATCTCTGGCCCGAAATGAAGCGTATCGGTGTAGACCTGGTGGACGAACACTACTACATGAATCCTGATTGGTTCTTTGGCAATGCGTCACGCTATGACAATTACGACCGTAAAGGTCCGAAGGTTTTTGCCGGAGAATATGCTTCACACGATCATTCCACGAAGAAGGATAACAACTTCCTCGCCGCCCTTTCCGAAGCTGCCTTTATGACGGGATTGGAACGGAATGCGGATGTTGTCCATCTGGCTACTTATGCGCCGTTGTTTGCTCACGTAGACGCTTGGCAGTGGAATCCGGACTTGATTTGGTTCGATAACCTGCGCATGATGCGCACACCGAACTATTACGTTCAGCAGATGTACGGCATGAATGCCGGTACCGATGTGCTCAGCCTGAAGATGGATGGCAAAGCAGTAGCGGGGCAGGACAGCCTCTATGCAACAGCTGCACTGAATGCACCTACCGGAGAAATCATTCTGAAACTGGTGAATGCAAGTAGTAAGCCTGCCGATGTTCAGATCGATTTCAATGGTTTGAAGAAACGTCAGTTGGTTGCCGGTTCCTGCACTTACTTACAGAACGACAATTGGCGCACTGTAAATACGCTGGATCAGGAAGCGATTGTTCCCCGTGTACGTCCGGTGCAGGTAGAAGGGCAATCTCTGAAACTGAAACTTGAACCACGTTCGTTTGGAGTGTATAGATTACAGTAGCTTGTAGCTCTTTGAACTCTATTCCCCCTTTTTTGAACTATTATTCACCCTAAAAAAAGTTCATTCATCCTATCTTTGTAGCGGTATGCAGAAAATATTCTTCGTACCGCTACAAACATAATAATTTTATATCCATGAAGAAACATCTTATTACCGGACTCTTTGCAGCCCTGGCTCTGACTGCAAATGCACAGTCCTTTAAAGAGTGGCTTGATCCGGAAATCAATGCCGTGAACCGTGCTCCCATGCACACTAATTACTTTGCCTATGAATCGGCAGATGCCGCCATGCAAGGCAAGAAAGCCCAATCTACTAATTACATGACTTTGAACGGTACCTGGAAATTCTCTTGGGTACGCAATGCCGACCAGCGTCCTACCGACTTCTGGAAAGTAGGTTTCAATGACCGTGGTTGGAATAATCTGCAAGTTCCCGCAGTGTGGGAATTGAACGGTTATGGCGATCCTATTTATGTAAACACCGGCTATGCCTGGCGTAATCAGTTCCAGAACAACCCTCCTGAAGTTCCTACAGAGAACAATCATGTAGGTTCTTACCGTCGTGAAATCATTGTTCCCGCCGACTGGAAAGGGAAAGACATTATCGCTCATTTCGGTTCTGTAACCTCCAACATGTATCTCTGGGTAAACGGCCGTTATGTAGGCTATAGCGAAGACAGCAAGCTCGAAGCTGAATTCGACCTGACTCCTTATTTGAAGCCCGGACAAACGAATCTCATCGCTTTCCAGGTATTCCGCTGGTGTGATGGAACCTACCTGGAAGACCAGGACTTCTTCCGTTACAGTGGTGTGGGACGTGATTGCTACCTCTATGCCCGCAACAAGAAACGTATTCAGGATATCCGTATCACTCCGGATCTGGACGAGGCATACAAAAATGGTTCCCTGCGTGTGACGCTCGATCTGAAAGGCAGCGGTAATGTGAACCTGGAATTACTCGATGCTGCCGGCAAGGCAGTAGCTACGGAAACAGCCAAAGGTAGCGGTACCATTCTGATGAATGTGGAAAATCCGCATAAATGGACAGCCGAAACTCCTTACCTCTATACACTGCGTGCCACTTTGCAAGGCAGCAACGAAGTAATCCCCGTAAAGGTAGGCTTCCGTAAGATCGAATTGAAAGGTGACCAGATATTAGTAAACGGCCAGGCCGTTCTCTTCAAAGGTGCCGACCGTCATGAAATTGATCCGGATGGTGGTTATGTCGTATCTCCCGAACGCATGATCCAGGATATCCAGGTCATGAAGAAATTCAATATCAACGCTGTGCGTACCTGTCACTATCCTGATGATAACCTGTGGTACGACCTTTGCGACCAATACGGTCTGTATGTAGTGGCTGAGGCTAATATCGAATCACACGGTATGGGTTATCGTGAAAAGACACTGGCAAAACGCACCGACTATGCCAAGGCTCACATGGAACGTAACCAGCGCAATGTACAACGCGGCTTCAACCATCCCAGTATCATTTTCTGGTCATTGGGTAACGAAGCCGGTTTCGGACCTAATTTTGAAGCTTGCTACCGTTGGATCAAGAACGAAGACTCCAGCCGTGCCGTACAATACGAACAGGCACACGGAAACGAATTTACCGACATCGACTGCCCCATGTATGCTGATTACAAGCACATGGAAAAATATGGTCAACGTACAGATGCCAAGAAGCCTCTTATCCAGTGTGAATATGCCCACGCTATGGGTAACTCACAGGGTGGTTTCAAAGAATATTGGGATCTGATCCGTAAATACCCCAACCTGCAAGGCGGTTTTATCTGGGACTTCGTAGACCAGTCCGTTCGTTGGAAAGGTAAAGACGGTGTAACTATCTACGCTTATGGCGGTGACTTCAACCGTTACGACGGTTCGGACAAGAACTTCTGTGATAATGGTCTGATCAGCCCCGACCGTATTCCCAATCCGCACATGTACGAAGTGGGTTACTATTATCAGAACATCTGGACAACTCCCGCTGACCTGAAGAACGGCGAAGTGAACGTGTACAACGAAAACTTCTTCCGTGACCTTTCCGCCTACTATCTGGATTGGCAATTGCTTGCTAACGGTAAAGTAATTCGTACCGGTCGTGTAGAAGACCTCAACGTAGCTCCGCAGCAGACTGCCAAAGTGAAATTGAACATCGGCAAAACCTGCGAATGCAAAGAATGGTTGCTGAATGTAACTTATCGTCTGAAGAATCGCGAAGGCTTGCTCCCTGCCGGATATGCCGTAGCCAAAGACCAACTTGTACTGAACCCCTACAAGGCTCCTGCCATGGACTTGAAGAATGTGGAAGTTGTGAACACTCCCACCATTGCTCCTCAAATCCAGGAAAACGACTGGCGTTATTTGATTATCAACGGTGATAACTTCCGTTTGGAATTCAACAAACATACCGGTTACCTGAATCGCTACAACGTAGCAGGCACGGAATTGATGAACGAAGATGCCGAACTGGCACCTAACTTCTGGCGTGCACCTACAGACAATGATTTCGGTGCAGGTTTGCAACAGAAATTCGCTGCCTGGAAGAACCCAGGTCTGAAGCTGACTTCCTTCAAATGGGAAACAGTAGACAATCAGACTGTGGTACGTGCAGAATACGAAATGAAGAATGTTTCTGCCAAACTGGATCTTACTTATGTAATCAATAACAAGGGTGCTGTAAAAGTGACTCAGAAGATGACTGCCGATCCGGAGGCTAAAGTTTCTCATATGTTCCGTTTCGGTATGCAGATGCAGATGCCCAAGACTTTTGAAACTGTAGAATATTATGGCCGTGGCCCGGTAGAGAACTACAGTGACCGCAATCATTGTACAGATCTGGGATTGTATCGCCAAAGTGTAGATGAACAATTCTATTCTTATATCCGTCCGCAGGAAACAGGTACGAAGACTGATATCCGCTGGTGGAAGCAACTGAATGATGCCGGACGCGGTTTGCAGATTGTAGCTGACGCTCCGTTCTCTGCATCAGCCCTGCACTATACTATCGAGTCTTTGGACGATGGTTGGGAGAAGGCCCAGAACCACTCTCCCGAAGTGAAAGAGGCTAACCTGACAAATCTCTGCATCGACAAGGCTCAGATGGGCTTAGGATGTGTGAACAGTTGGGGTGCATGGCCGTTGCCACAATATCAGTTGCCTTATGGTGACTATGAATTTACGTTCATTCTTACTCCGGTACAACACGGTATAGAAATTGAATAAGTAAATCTATCTCAATTTTCCTCCTCCCAGGAGGAGGGGAATTGAGATACTCTTTAATTATACTCATTATTATTATAGCATGAAGAAAAGAGAACTATTACTCCTTTTATTCTCCTTGTGTTCTGTCCTTGTATCTGCCCAGCAGAAAGTCCCAAACCGCTTCCGTACCAACATCCCTCTCGATTCCATCCACCTGAGTGACCCTTGCATACTGGCCGATAAGAAAACCTCCACTTATTACATGACCGGTACTGGCGGCCTCCTCTGGAAAAGCAAAGACCTTGCCCGTTGGGAAGGCCCTTATCGTGTAGCAGAAACTGATCCTAACTCCTGGATGGGCCCTAAACCCGAAATTTGGGCAGCCGAACTGCACGAATACAACGGAAAATATTACTATTTCGCCACTTTTACGAATAACGCCATCAAGATTGATACCGTAAAAGGAAACGTCATCCCCCGTCGTGCCAGCCACATCCTGGTCAGTGATAAACCGGATGGCCCTTATAAACCTATGAAAGACCCCACTTACCTGCCCGAGAATATGCCTACCCTTGATGGCACATTCTGGGTGGACAATGACGGCAAACCTTATATGATTTATTGCCACGAATGGCTGCAAAACTGGAACGGTACGATGGAAAAGATCGAATTAAAACCCGATTTAAGCGGTTCCATCGGTAAAGGAAAGATTCTTTTCCGTGCCAGTGACTCTCCCTGGAGCCGCGAAAAGATGGAGGACAAAGTATTGCCCAATCGTGTAACCGACGGACCATGGCTTTTCCGCACAGGTACGGGCCGGTTAGGTATGATATGGACAAGCTGGGTATTCCAGGACTATACACAAGGCGTTGCCTATTCCGAAAGCGGAACTCTGGATGGCCCCTGGATACAAGAGAAAGAACCAATCACTCCGCCTAACTTCGGACATGGAATGTTGTTCCGTACTTTGGATGGTGAGTGGATGATGTCGGTTCATAGTCATAAAGATGTGAATGGGCGATATATTCGTATTCCACACCTGTTTAAAGTCGATTTATCGGGAGATAAACTGAAAATTGACTGATTTATCACCTTTTATGAAACAATTGTGCTACTACTGAATAGAAATTTCACCCTATCTTTGCAACATCGACAATAGGTTATAGATTAACATAAGATTGGTATTAATAAACAAAGGGTAGTTTTTTAAGTCACAGTTTTCAGTAGGTAGTATTTATAAGAGAGGGCAATCTTCGAATCAAGAAGATTGCCCTTTTATATTAACCATATGAAGATTCCCTGTACTGTTTAGGCGACATACCCAAATGCTGTTTTACGTACTTTCCAAAAAAAGACAGATTGGGGAAATTCAGTTCATTGGCTATTTCTTTAATACTCTTCTGAGAGTTTCTCAACAGATACAAAATATCTTTCACCATGTATTGAGTGATGAGTTCGGAAGCCGTCTGTCCACTGACTTCTTTGCAGACTGCCGATAAGTACTTAGGAGTAACATACAGTTGGTTAGCGTAGAATCCAATCATGCGTTCTTTGGGGTATGATGAAGACAAGAGACTGATGAACTCCTTAAATAAGTTTTCGCCCGAGGTGAATGTCGGTGGTTTCAGCTTGATGAAGCGTTCCAGTGCATCATGAAACTCATAAAGAAATGCTTGGATCAGAGAGTCGATCAGTTCCTTTTGATGTTTGCAGGGAGTGCCCAGCATTTTAGAACGCAACAGGGAATAGTATTGGCAAAACAACTCTGCCTCTTCTGCATTCAGTGAAAGAATGGGGATTTTCTCAATGAACATTTTCAAGTCCCAGCTTTCACCTGCTATGAGGAGTAATTGCTTCATGTACTCCGATGACAGACAGATGCAACGGCATTCAAAATCAATACTTATCATACTATTTTCCAATATGATATTAGGATGGCAAATGAACAAATCGTTCACGTGTATCATTCGCGATTCTCCATTGATATAGAGTGAACCTTTTCCTTTTACGCACAACAAGATGATGTATGCCTCAACTTTTACAGCCTGTTCTATATTTAAACTTTGCAATTCATCAATGATAGCTATGCGGCTGTCATTATATACAGATATCTTTTTTACCAAGACATCATCCAAACATCCTGATCTCAGTTTTGCCTCCATACACTATATTTCTTTTTGGTTGCAAATAAACAGAATATCCGGTAGATGTAGATAATAGATATTTCCAGAATAGTGTCCTATTTAGCTTATTTGATATTTGTTTTGAAAAATAGAACACTTCTGTGGTAATATGGAAATTAAGCCCTTTTGATAAATCATTTTCCTTTGCACCGGAAATAATGAACTAAAAATGGAAAAAAGTATGAGACAACTTTGTAATGTAACGGTGCTATTGCTATTATTTGGCCTGACGAGTTGCCAGAATAATGGAGACAAACAGACTACTATGAGTCCGGTAAAGGTGAAAGTTTTACGAGTTTCTTCTTCTGAGATAGATGGAACGGAACGTTTTTCCGGTACGGTGGAAGAAGCGAACAGCACTTCGCTTAGCTTTTCGATTATGGGAACGGTGAAAACGGTACATGTGGGTTTGGGTGACCGGGTAGCGAAAGGCCAACTTATTGCTACGGTCGATCCGCTTGCCATGCAGAGCAGCTATGATGCTGCCAAAGCCTCACTGGAGCAAGCGGAAGATGCCTATCGGAGAATGAAGGAATTGTATGATAAAGGAAGCCTTCCCGAGATAAAGTGGGTGGAAGTGCAGAGTAAGTTGCAACAGGCAAAGTCAATTGAAGAAGTGGCGCGCAAGAATCTGGACGATTGCAAACTCTATGCGCCCTTCAGTGGAATCATATCGGAAAAGATGGCAGAGGTAGGGCAGAATATAATGCCGGGCTTACCGGTGGTCAAATTAGTGACAGCCAATCAGCTGAAAGTGAAGATTGCCGTTCCGGAGACAGAGATTGCCGCCATTGCCACGGGACAAAAAGCAACGATTACCGTCTCTGCCTTGAACGGGCGTGTCTTCGCGGGAACAGTAACAGAGAAAGGAATTGTAGCCAATCCGCTTTCACGCTCATACGATGTCAAGATACGGGTGGATGATGCTGATAAAGAGTTGATGCCGGGTATGGTGGTGGAAGCGGTCTTGTCCGGTACGGGGATGGGAACACTTCATGTTATTCCTGCCCACATTGTCCAACTGGACGAACAGAACCGTTCCTTCGTCTGGGTGAATGCCGGAGGAAAAGCCAGTAAACGCATTATCCAATGCGGAGGATTTACAAGTGAAGGAGTCGTTGTGCTGTCCGGTTTGGAGGAGAGTGAGGAAATCATTGTGGAAGGACAGCAGAAGGTATGTGAGAATACATCCGTAGTTTTATGACTATTCTATATAATGAGGAACAATCAAAATATTAGTCACATCACCGACAAAATATAAGATAATGAATAAGAAACGTAACGCAGTAGAATGGGCGATGCACTATCGCCAGATTATAATTCTCGTTGTGTGTTGCCTTGTTGCTTTTGGAATTTACAGTTTGCCGAATATGCGCAAGAATGAATTTCCAGACTTCACAATCCGTCAGGGTATTGTAGTGGCAGTAGCTCCGGGCAACACGGCAGAGGAAATGGTGGAACAGGTAGCCAAACCCTTGGAAAATTATATTTTCAGCTATAAAGAAGTGAAGAAAGATAAGACTTTCTCCATGAGCCGCGATGGCATTGTCTACATTCAAGTACAACTCAATGACGAGCTGAATAACAAAGATGAATTCTGGAGCAAGTTCAAGCACGGTGTTTCCACTTTCAAGGCGCAATTGCCCAAGAATGTACTGGCTGTACAGGTGATGGATGATTTTGGCGATACTTCCGCCTTGCTCATCACTATGGAAAGCGTGGACAAGACCTATCGTGAACTGGACGACTATATAGATGCCCTGCAAGACCGCCTGCGCCGTATCAACAGCATCGGCCGTATGACGGTAAGCGGAATGCAAAAGGAACAGATCTCCATATACCTGGATACCCATAAACTTTCGCAATACGGGCTGACTGAACAGACACTCGCCGTTACCCTTTTTACGAAAGGTTTCACTACTTCGGGCGGTCGGGTGAAGAATCCTGTATATGTTCAGCCTGTCTATGTGGCTAAGTCATTGAATACGGTACGCGATGTGCAGGAACAAATTGTTTATACTGATCCGATGGGAAATAACATTCGTCTGAAGGACGTGGCCCGTGTGGTAAAAGAATATCCTGCTCCCGACAGCTATATCACTAACAATGGTAAAAAATGCCTTTTGCTAAGTATAGAGATGAAGAAAGGCAAGAACATCGTTCAAATGGGAGAGGAGATAAACCGGACGATTGCAGAGTTCCAACCGTCATTACCGTCGGATGTCAACCTTTTCTGTATCACCGATCAGAGCCAGGTCGTAGGAGATAGTGTGGATAATTTCCTGCACGAACTGTTGGTTGCCATTATAGCGGTGATTATAGTGGTGATGCTCCTGTTGCCTATGCGTGTGGCACTGGTAGCCGCTTCCACTATACCTATTACAATATTCATATCACTGGGATTGTTTCATGCCTTTGATATCGAACTGAATACCGTGACTTTGGCGGCTCTTATTGTAACCTTGGGGATGATTGTGGATAACTCAATCGTCATTATCGATAGCTATCTGGAAAAGTTGGGTGAAGGTGTGTCGCGCTGGCATGCTTCGATACAGAGTGCCACGCATTTCTTTAAATCGATATTTTCGGCGACGTGTGCCATCAGCATCACCTTTTTCCCCTTCCTTATCACAACAACAGGACAGATACAGGATTTTCTGGTTAGTTTCCCTTGGGCCATCAGCATCGTGTTGGGAGTATCCTTGTTAGTGGCTGCATTGCTGGTGCCGTTCATGCAATTCTATTTCATTCGCAAACCGATGGAGAGCGCAACAAATAAGAATGGAAAAAAGAAATTTTCCTTTCTCGATACCTTGCAGAAATACTATAATAAATTACTGGATCTCTGTTTCACCTGGCCCCGTATGACGATGGCTTTAGGTCTTCTTTCTATTATCATAGGCATCGTCCTGATGGGTAAACTGCCGCAAAGATTGATGCCGATAGCGGAACGCAACCAGTTTGCTGTGGAAATTTCCCTGCCTACGGGAACCGCTGTAGAGAAGACCGGCCAAATAGCCGACAGCCTGGAGCATATCCTGCGCAATGATTCGCGTGTAGTGTCTGTGGCATCCTTTGTGGGGTGTGCTTCTCCACGTTTCCAGACAGCCTACGCTCCGCAGATAGCCGGGACTAATTTTGCACAATTCATTGTCAATACGGTAAGCAATCAAGCGACGGAAGACCTACTGAATGAATATGCGCCTAAGTATACCGATTACTTCCCGGAAGCCTTGGTACGCTTTAAGCAACTGAGCTATAACGAAGCGACGTACCCTGTTGAAGTACGCCTCAGCGGTGAGAATATCGACACATTACGTCGTGAAGCCGACAAGGTGACGGCACTGTTGCGCTCCATGCCCGAACTGGTATTGGTAAGCACTAACTTTAATGATCCGCTTGCCACTACCCGCATTGTACTGAAAGAGGATGAAGCCACCCGGTTGGGCATCAGTAATGTAATGCTGGAAACCACCCTTGCCATGCGTTACGGCAGTGGTATCCCCGTGGCAACCGTTTGGGAAGGTGATTACGATATTTCTGTCAAGTTGAAGAACTCCCAGGCAGATTCGGCCAACAGTTGTGATTTGGAAGACGAACTCATACCTGTTGCCGGAGGACTGGCGAATGTACCTTTGCGACAAGTGGCCGATGTGGTTCCGGCATGGGAGAACGGTCAGATTGTACGTCGCAACGGCATTTATACGATTACTGTCATGGCAGACCTTCAGCGCGGTGAGAATGGTATGGACGTAACCGGCAAAGTACAGAAAGCAGTAGCGAATCTTTCATTTTCTCCTGATGTAACCCTGACTTATGGTGGTGACCTGGAAGATAGTGAAGAGAAACTGCCTCCCATTCTGGCCGGATTGCTGATTGCTGCCGCTATTATCTACTTTATCTTGCTGATCCATTTCCGTAATGTCAATATTGCCTTGCTCATCTTTGCCTGTATGGCCCTTTGCGTGTTTGGAACGGCTGTAGGAGTACTTGTGCAGGGCGTGGACTTCGGCGTAACCAGTATTCTGGGCGTTGTTAGCCTGATGGGTATCATTGTGCGTAACGGTATTATCATGATAGACTACGCTGAAGAATTACGGAAAACGGAAAAGTTGGGTGTACGCGATGCCATTTATCATTCGGCCCGTCGTCGTATGCGTCCCATCTTCCTTACTTCGGCAGCTGCATCCATGGGTGTCATCCCGATGATATTGGGAGGCAGCGGACTGTGGATGCCAATGGGAACCGTTATCTGTTACGGCACACTCATCACAATGGTATTTTTGCTTACAGTGCTTCCGGTCTGCTATTGGTTCATGTTCAGTGGCTCTACACGTAAGCGCATAGCTATGGAGAAAATGGAAAATGAGTAAAACAATCAATAGATACAGCATTATGAAACAGGGATTGAATCGATATATATTTCTTTTGTTAGTAGGTTTCACACAGTTGGTTCCGGTTTCTGCCCAGCGTGTGTATACTCTGGACGAATGCCTGCAACGGGCTCTTGAAAACAATGTGCGGATAAAGAATGCCGGCAATAATCTGGAAATAGCCAAACAAGGCAGTCAGGAAGCATTCACCAAGTATTTCCTTTCTTTGAGTGCGACAGGTACGGGATTTATGGCCGACAAAGGATTACTCCAGTTGGACATGGGACCTGGAATGCAAATGTCACTTATGAAGAAAGGAGTGGTAGGGGGCGTATCGGCCTCGATGCCGCTTTTCACGGGAGGGCAGATTGTAAACGGTAATAAGTTGGCGAAGGTAAACATTCAGGTTAACCGGTTGCAATATAACCAGTCGGAAAATGAAGTGAAACTTACTACTGAGAACTATTACTGGCAGGTTGTGATGTTGAAAGAGAAGTTGCAGACCATTACCGTGGTCGAGGCACAGTTGGCTAATCTGCTGAAAGATGTCGAAGCTTCGGTAAATGCCGGAGTGACAACGCGCAATGATCTGCTCCAGGTACAGTTGCGGCAGAACGAGATAGAGAGCAGTCGCAGCCAGATTGAGAATGCGTTGACGCTTTCACAACAAGTGCTGGCACAGTATATAGGAGAAGATTCCGGAATTGTGGATGTTCCTCCTGTCGCTGGCGAAGTCTTGCCGGAACATCCGCAGGGACTTTACAGGAACCCTGAGTCCTCTCTGGTTCTGACCAATGAATATCACTTGTTGCAGCAGAACCTCAAAGCCAATAAGCTGCAACGCCGCATAACCGTTGGCAAATATCTGCCTACCGTTGCCATTGGCGGTGGATATATGTATGACAATCTGATGGATAAAGACCACCCTTTCTGGATGGGTTTTGCCACAGTTTCAATTCCTTTATCCGGTTGGTGGGGCGGTTCGCATGACGTGCGGAAACAGGAACTCCAGGTACGCAATGCCGAGAATCAGCTTACGGACCAGAGCGAACTGCTTATCCTCCGTATGCAACAGAATTGGAACGACCTGACGGATGCTTATAAACAGATGCAAATATCCATGCGATCCATTGAACAGGCCATGGAGAATCTTCGCCTGAATACGGACTACTACAAGGCCGGAACCTGTACGATGAATGACTTACTGGATGCCCAAACGCTTTTCCAGCAAAGTAAGGACCGCTATGTGGAGTCTTATGCCCGGTATGAGGTGAAGAAGTGCGAATATTTGCAGGCTACGGGGCGTTAGTCTTGCGATTTCCGTAACCTGATATATTCTGATGGTGCCATTCCATATTCCTCCCTGAAGCAGGAGCGGAAATATCCAAGGTCATTGAAGCCGCTTGCATAGGCTGCTTCTGAAATATTATGCCCTTCTTCCATCAGTAACCGCAAACTGTTTTTCAGTCTGATTTTCCGGATGAGTTCATTGCCTGACATTCCGGTCAGGCTCTTGATCTTCCGGTAGAGTGTGGAATGACTCATGTTCATTTTTTCCATCATGAAGGACATGTCCATCTTTTCCATGTCTATATTTTCCTCTACGATGGTGGTGAATTTGGTCAGGAATTCTTCATCCAGCTTATTTAGTTTGATGGTTTCTTCCTGTTGTTCTGGTTTCAACTCTTTGGTGCGGTTGGCTACTATAAGTGCCAGCTTTTTGCGGGATTCCAGCAGGTTGTGTACACGGCTGTTCAACAGTTTGGCACTAAAGGGCTTGGTCAGATAGGAGTCTGCACCACTTTCGTATCCTTCTTCTTTATCCTGGATGGAATCTTTGGCTGTGAGCAGAATGACGGGGATATGGCTGGTGCGTATATCTTCCTTCACCAGCTTGCAGAGTTCGATGCCGTCCATTTCCGGCATCATGATGTCGCTGATGATGATGTCCGGAATATATTTCTGCGCTTGCTCTAAGCCCTCCTTACCGTTCGTTGCTGTCAAGATGCGGTAGTTACTGCTGAATGAAGTGGCAATATATTCGCGTATATCGTCATTATCTTCCACTACCAGTACTACAGGGCGGGTATCAGTCTCTTCTTTTTCTTCTTCCACCGTTTCCGCGATTTCTGTCTCTTCCTGTGCGAGCGTTTCCTTTTCCTCTCTGTGCAGCGCATTCGGGTACGTGTTTTCAGTCAGAAGACGGAAAGTGAAAGTCGTTCCTTTACCTATTTCACTTTCCACTTGGAGTGTTCCTTCGTGCAGGTCGGCAAGCGACTTTACTAAAGCAAGTCCTATGCCCGTACCGGATGCCTGATGTTTCCCCTTTGCCTGATAGTAACGGTCGAAGATATGAGGAAGTGCCTCAGCATCTATGCCATATCCGGTATCGCTTACGATGATTTCCGTATACTGATTTCCTCCATCATCGGCTGAACGCAGGATCAGGTTGATTTCTCCTTCTGAGGTATATTTTATCGCATTACTCAGCAGATTGTTCAATATGGTGGAAATGACATCGGTATCGAAATAAATCTTTGCATCTTTTGCTGCAATATTGATGCGGAACTTCACTTTCTCATTCCTGTTCAGTTCTTTATAGCGCAGTCCTGTTTCTGTCACCAAGCTACTCAGGTTCCCTTTCGCTACGGTCAGTTTCCGGTTTTGCGTTTCTGTCTTGCGGAATTCCAGTATCTGATTGATAAGGTTCAACAATCGTAGTGCACTGCTGTGAATGACCTTAATCTTATTACCGTAGAAAGCTGGTATTTTCGGATCATTAATCAGATCTTCCAACGGTCCGAGTATCAATGTCAGCGGTGTGCGTAGTTCATGCGTAATATTGGTATAGAAGCGCAGGCGTTCGTTATTGAGTTCCTGTTCGTTCTGGCTCTTCTTCTTCTCCAGTTCGAGTGAGCTTTCCAACAGCAACTTGCGTTTGTAGAAACGGAACCAACTGTAGATGCCCAGCAATACCAGCAGGATGTAGAAAATCTTTGCATACCACGTCAACCATAGTGGCGGATGGATGTATACTTTCAATGTTGCCACATGATTGTCGTCCCATTCCTGATTTCTCAAACGTGCCTTTACCTTAAAGGTATATTCACCGGGAGAAATGTTGCGGAATGTAATCTGGCTCTCGCCTAAAGTATTGGTCCATGTATTCTCCAAGCCTTCTATCAGATATGCATACTCTACCTGTCCACTTTGTGAATAGTCCGATATGGAAAATGTGATTCGGAAAGAATTTTGGTCATATGGTAAGTCAATGTGCCCGTTTGTAATTGGAATCAATGCTTCCGCCCGGCGACTTTCTATCTGGTTATTGAGGTGCCTGCATTCCATGATCTGTACAGGGGCTACTTGGCGGTCCGTAGTCAGGCTTTGCGGATTGAAGTAACAGACACCGTTCAGTGAGGCGAAGTAGAGAGTACCGTCCGGTGTGCAGCAGGCCGAACCTTCTATGAAATTTCCCATCGGTATCCCGTCCCGGTAATCATAGTTTTCAAATTGCAGTTTTTGCTTGTTCCATAAAGAAATGCCATTGTTGGTACTGATCCAGATATTTCCTTGTAAATCTTCCTGGATGCTGCGTACGAAAGTATCTTCAAGCCCGTGGCTGTAACCATAGAGTTCAAATTCTTCCGGTTTACTGGTATCTTTTATATAACCAATACCTTTACGGGTTGCTGCCCAGACACCGCCTTGCGCATCCATAAAGAGAGAATTGATTCCGTTGGTTTTAAACCCATTGTTGTGGTCCAACCGCGTAACTGCCTTATAATCCCGGTCGAATATCGTTATTCTGCCACCATAGGAACCTATCCATAGCTTTCCCTGTCGGTCGCGCAAAATACCGTATATGGATTTATCGGATAATTGTCGGATTATATCTTCCTCTTTCCGTATGACTCCGTCTTTATAGGTGTATATGCCGTATTCGGCACCTACCCATATTGTTCCGTCAATGTCTTTGAAGAAGGAAAGAATATCTATGTTGTTCATATCGAGTTTGATTCGCTCTATCCGATTGCTTTTAGTGTCAAGCTTCAGCAGACCGTCATCGTATATTCCAAGTAAAAAAATGCCTGGACTATATTCTGAAAGAGAGAATACTTGCCCGTAAGGTCTGGATAAATATTTCGTGATGTCGAAACTTTTCAGTTGTTTATTGTCTTTAAATACAACTGCCTCATTTTCTCCCCCCAGCCATATCTCTCCTTCACTGTCCTGAAGTAGTCCCCAGACAGGTTTGTTTGTCTGTTTGTTTTTACCTTGGGTGGTGTAGGGAAGTACATGGAATATAGGTTGGGTATGACTGATAAAGTCCACTCCGCTGCTATAATTACCTATCCATATATTGCCAAACTTGTCTTGCAACAGGCTTCGTATATTTCCTGATGAAAGTCCATGTTTATCCATCGTTGCAGTGATGTTATAGAACTGTACGTTTTGGGGAGATTTGAAAGTGATGTTATGCAAGTCGAGTATACTGATTCCGCCGATGTCACTGGCTATCCATAAGGTGCCATCTTCCATTTCCTTGATGTCATATATATGGTCGGCTATCAATGAATGTGGATTATTGGACTCGTGTTTGAAGATGGTAAATTCATCTGTCTTTGGGTTCAGTAATCCGAGTCCTTGATTTGTGCCCACCCAGATATTCTCCAGATGGTCTTTATAGATTGTATAAACGCTGTTTCCGGGCAGGCTATTGGGGTTCTCTGGTATATGTGAGAGGTTGCGGATTGTTTTGTTTTCCAAATCAATGA
The DNA here is from genome assembly GCF_003464595.1 of Bacteroides intestinalis. GTDB lineage: Bacteria > Bacteroidota > Bacteroidia > Bacteroidales > Bacteroidaceae > Bacteroides > Bacteroides intestinalis_A. The sequence continues at coordinate 332,845 of NZ_QRZF01000004.1, read as the reverse complement.
TACTCAATCCACCTTGTGCGTGTCCTATGTACAGATGCCTTTCTCCGTCATCGAAAGCGCACCAGCTTGACGGTTTTAGTTCCCCTTTGATCCGATCTGATAATGAGGTGTATTTCTCATCCTTTTTGTTATAGTGTATTATTTGGCCTGTGTGACCAACAATCCATATTCCGCCATCAGAAGCAGGAGCCAAGTATGAGACATTGTTGATTGCAATATCTTCTGAGGGTATGCATCTTCTGAATTGCTCTGTAGAGCAATCGAGTATATACAATCCGCTGTTACTTCCTATCCATAATTCATCTTCTTCTTCATTGTAGAGTAGCGTATTCAGCGCATCATTTCCCAATTTGGAATTAGTACTTTTGTAAGTGGTGAACTTAAGTCCGTCGAACCGGTTCAGTCCCAGTACGGTTGCAATCCAGATACATCCCCGTTTATCTTGCGCAATGTCCTGGACATAATTATTCGATAACCCGTCTTCTATACTTAGGTGTTGTAATATGTAAGGCTGCGCCGTGCCGCTTGTTGTAAAAAGCAACAAAAACAATAGAATCAATAGGGATGAATGTCGTTCCATAATCAGTTTGGTTATGAATTTGTCTTTGCAACAAAAATACAATAAATTCGCGTTACAGCTATTCCAAACAGGCGTTTTGCCCAATTTGTCCCTGCTGTTTGACGAATTTACCTTTGTATATATACCTTATGTGTGCCTCGTCCGGAAGTTGTAATACCACTTTCCGGATTCTCGGCCCATTTCCTTAACTCTACAGAGGCAGTAGTGGGGCGCAACCCTGTTAGCTGGACATAATTCCTGACCGTCATATAAGGATGTCCGGTAAGATATTGCTTTGCCTGTTCCAGGCGTTCTTCCGGTGTATATTTCTGCGAGGAACGGCGGAATTTCTGTTGCGAACGTTCCAGATCACAGTTATAATTGGTATTGTGAATCAATGATTTCTCTGCTCTGAAGTTGATGCTGCCTACTACGATGCTTCTTGCATTTCGTCGGGTGCTATCTGCTTCTCCGGTTTCCCGTTCTTTGTCTATGCGCAGAGCCAGTGAGGGAACAAAGGTTCCTATTCCATCCAACTTTACCGATTTCCCTTGTCCCATTTGGTAAGCCAGTTCATCGGCCAGTTCCTGTAGCAGACCTTTGATGTCACCTCTGGTAAATGAACTCTTTTCGGACAGTATCTTTGTGATGTAATCCGTACTTGCTTGTCCGGATTGTACGAGGCGGGGATAGAGTATGCGCTTCCCGTCTTTGTTTGGCAGGTTCATCTCCTGCATTTCATATTCAGCCATAAATAGATTTATTTAGTAGTTATATGTTTCCTGTTTGCTCTGTATAGGGAAGAAATCTGCTCTCTATTCGTATAAAACTTATTTTCTCTTTATACAAAACCTGTCAAAGTTAATAAAAAAGTATATTCATAGTCTGCGAATATAAAAATGTAATTTACGAATTCATATTTGTAGATTACGAATATATAAATGAATCTGCAATTTATAACTTTTTATTCGACGCCGCAAACTTTCCTCTGCATTATTAGGAACTTTCTGATGAAGAGAAGAGAACTTTTTCATTAACATGGGACAACTTGATTGCATATTGACCATTTTCACCCTTCTCTTCTCCCGATATCTCACTGCTTGTTCCGAAGTCAAACCCGTACTTTTGTCTGTCTCCTTTTGGTATGGGAGTATTGTAATTTAATAAGTCTTTTATCATTTAAAATCAGTAGAAGTATCATGAAAACGAACCTTTTCGTAAACAGAACTACAATTTGTATGAAGTCTGTTATTTTATTATGTATGGCGCTCTTACTTCCTTCTGCCATTACAGGCAAGGGGAAAAACTCTCAGAAGAAAGTAATTTCTTATGTAGACACTTCACTCAACGGTTCACAGAAGTATGTGCTGAGAGTGGACGACAAACCTTTCTATATGACCAATGTACAGGTGCGTTTCGACAAATTGCGCTACCGTTGGAATTGGGATATAGCCACCTGCGAAAGATTAATTAAAGAAACTGCCGCACTGGGATTCAATACCCTTTCCATCCCCATTCATTGGGTGGAAGTGGAACCGGCTAAAGACAAATTTGACTGGACCACCCTGGATCTCTACATGGGACTGGCACAGAAATATAATTTTAAGGTAGAAATACTTTGGTTCGGGCAGAACAGCGGTGGACATGTACAATGGCTGAAGCCCGACCAATTGCGAACTCCCGATTATGTGATGCACTCTCCGAAAGCCGGTGATTTCCAGTCTTTCTCTACGGCAGGTAGTTCTAAAGAAACTACCAGTGAATTTACAATCCGGCGTGATATCTCAGACTATACCTTAGACTTGAATGATAAGAAGCTATGTGCCCGTGAGGCCTATGTTTTAGGAAAAGTCATGGAGCATATCGCCCGCTGGGATGCGGAGAACGGAGCCAGACATACCTTGATCGGTGTGCAACTAAACAATGAAGTACGCAGTTTTCCGTCATCCACTATTGTAGAATATATGAGCGAATTGGGACGGGCTGTAAAAGAATCCCCTTACTCGGTATGGACACGAATGAACTGTACGTATGTCGATCTCTACTCCATACTTTATACGAATGAACAAATGCGTTCAACAACCGGTACTTATATAGACTTTGTAGGTATCGATACATACCGCCACCATTTCCAGACGGAAGACAGTTTTGCGGAAAGTACACGTACCAATGTGCCTTATATGGGAAAGAATTTTCGTATGATTATGGAGATAGGGGCTCGTGTACCCAATATAGCTCAGTTGCACCTTGCTGCTTTGTCCGGTAATAATGCTTTTGATTACTATGAACTGTGCGGCTCGGACGACTTGGGAATTTTTGTACAGGATGAGAAAGACGGTTTCGCACCTCGTGGTATCTATCTGGAAGATGTGAAGTTGGTTAATAAAATGCTGAATAGTGTCATGGCGGATATAGCGGTGAATGCCAGCAGATACGGTCTTTTTGTGCATAACTGGAAAGGTGATTCGCTGATGCCTACCGTAGGAGTCGAAGGTATCTCCTTTACTCCGGGATATATTAACTCACAGGCGGTTAGCATCCTTCGTAGCGGCAGTGAGATAGTGCTGGCTACTTCTAAGGGTGGGGTTTTCTCCTGGCCTGATTCTCTGAATATCCTATCTGCAAGTAAGGGATACTTTGACGCTCATAATAATTGGGTGGACGAAGGTGCTGTTGATTTCCAGACGGATAAGCGGAAACACATTGTTACGTTGGATGCGGGAATTTGTCAAACTGTTCGTTTGGTTCGTGCTGCGCAACCGATGCCATCTGTGGTTTGTCCTGCGGAGCACATGGAGTTTGGTGGGGGTGTGGTGTTGGAAGCTGATGCGGAAAATTGCATCGGTTTCACCGGAGCTGGTTATCTGAACTTTCCGTTGGCAGGTGGATATGCTATCTGGAAAGATGTGGATGGAAAGAATGGAGGACAGAAAACTATCAGATTGCGTTATGCCAATGGGAAGTCGCAAGTCGCTACTCCCAACCTGATAGTGAATGGAGTGCAGAAACGCCTCCGATTGCCTTCTACCGGTTCGTGGGATACATATCAGTATGTGGAAGTTGCTGCCGAACTTAAACCTGGAACAGGTAATGTGATTCGTTTGGAGTCCAGATGGGATGGCGCCGGACATGTGGCTGAACTTCAGTTTATGGAAGAATAAAGTTGTATTGAGAATAGAGAGTAATTAAAAAGGTGTTACCTGGCGACGGGTAACACCTTTTTAATAGGGGTAACTCTGAGAGAATTATTTATTAGTAATGTATCTGTCCAATTCCTTCAGTAAGGTAGTATCTATACTGCCGTAGGTGATATTTTCCGTGATTATATTCTCAATATTTTCCACCCGGTTTACGCTGTCGGCGATGTAACCCACATGTATGTTTTTGAGCTCGATGTCTTTTACCGGTAGTTTTTTATCTCCTCTCATTTCATAAATCATCTTTGCAGATTCGCAAGTGATGTTATTCATGTGGATACCTTCGATACGAGTGATGCGTTCTTCATAGGTGGGAACCAGATCTCTCCATTGATACAGAACATCCGTATCTATTTCAAAAACTCTCAGCGTGCCTCCCGTCTTTATGTTCTCCATATAAATGTTCTCTACAAAGGCACCCCGGCGATGGTTGGTCTTTATAAAGAAAAGACGGTGGACAGAGTTAGGGGCAGTACAGTCGTGCATGTAGATATTACGGATACCGCCGGATATTTCGCTGCCGACTCCAAGTAATGTTTGTCCATCCTGAATGATGCAATTGCGTATCACGATATTCTCGGTAGGAGTATTCAGACGCCATGCATCGCGGTTTCTTCCGGCTTTTATAACAACGGCATCATCTCCTTGATTGAATGTGCAATTCTCTATCAGGAAGTTGCGGGTCATTTCTAAGTCGATGCCATCACTGTTGTGGCCATGGGCTTTCACATTCAGGTTGCGGACGTTTACCATACTTTCCACAAATCCATGTGGGGCTTTAGCATTCCTTCTCCGGTGATGGCTATATTTTCACATTCAAAGGCATAGACGAGTGGTGAGTAGTTGTAACATTCCATCCCTTCCCATGAGGTCATTACTGCCGGCAGGTAATCTTCCGGATTATCCGTGAAGCGGACTACTGCATCTTTTTCCAGGTGGAGGTTTACATTGCTTTTGAAATGTATGGGACCTGTCAGCCATTCACCGGCAGGAATGACCACACGCCCTCCACCGGCTTTATTGCAAGCTTCGATAGCTTTACTGATAGCTTCTGTGTTCATATGTTTCCCTCCTTCGATGGCACCGTAATCCGCTATGGAGTAATCTTTCTCAGGAAAGATACATTCTCTGATCGGTTCCATGGGGAAAGGGGCAGCCACTTTAATCTCATTGTAAGATACCTTTGGAGAGCTGCAGGAAATAAACAGGAGACATACAAAACTTACAAGGTATAAATGATATACCGCATAGTGCTTTTTCATAATAGTTATATTTTAAATTAGTAAATTATACTTTTAATAATTAAGTGTCTGATTGCAAAGATAAAGCTGGTAAGAGTATGTCGATAGGGACAGATTGATCATTAAACAAGGGTAAATATGGCATTCCATGAATTGGAGAAACTGGTTTGCCTTTATTTATCCATGATGAACTATTTGCCAATGGTATCTGCCCGATTACTTCCTGTTCTTTAAAGTAAAATCGGGTATTTTTGCCTATGAGAACATCCTTTATTAACTTTATAATTAAAGAACACTTTTATGGTAAAACAAAGAATGATCAGTAGGGAGGTTATAATACTTTTAGTATTTGTATTTTTGCCGGGTTCATACACTATGGCCAATCGGCAACGTATCAATTTTGATTTTGACTGGTGGTTTCATCTGGGAGACGAACCAGATGCTTTGAAACCGGGATTTACACCTTCCGCATGGAAATGGGAAGCGGTCCAGCTGCCACATGACTGGTGTGTACACTTGCCTTTTGATAGAGAGGCAAAACCGGAAAACGGCTTCAAATCCGGAGGGGTGGGGCTGTACAAGAAAGAGTTTCATATCCCCTTATCTTATAAAGGCAAAGCGGTTTCCATTGTTTTCGACGGTATATATTATCAGTCAACTGTATATGTAAATGGAGAGAAAGTTGGATTTCACGCTTATGGATATACCAGCTTTGAATATGATATTTCTTCGTACTTGAAGTATGGTGAGGATAACTTGATAACAGTACATGTGAATCATACGGATGCTTCGCGATGGTATACCGGATCGGGTATTTACCGTCATGCCTGGTTGCAGGTGACTGAACCGGTACACGTAACGACTTGGGGAACTTATGTCACTACCCCGGAAATAAACAAGGATGAAGCAAAAGTACGGATACGTACCAGTGTAGTTAACAAGACTACTCAGGATGAAAGTGTACAAGTGTTGCAACTGTTGGTGAATAAGCAGGGACAACCCATTAAGATGAAAGGTAAGAAATTGGAAACTACGACTTCCCTGCACATTCCGGCTAATGACACAATGGACGTCGAACAATATCTGGTGGTGGATAATCCACGCTGTTGGTCGGTAGACGATCCTTATCGTTACTTTGTGCGTACTATGATAAAGAAGAAGGGAAAGACAGTAGATACTTATCAAACTCCGTTCGGCATCCGTACCCTTGAATTTAGCAGTACAGAAGGATTTAAACTGAATGGGCAGCCTATGAAGTTTAAAGGCGTGAATCTGCATCAGGATGCCGGTGGACTGGGAACTGCCATACCTGATCGTGCTTTTGAGCGCCGTCTCAGCATTCTGAAAGAATTCGGATGTAATGCAGTGCGTTGCAGCCATAACCCTCCGGCACCGGAATTCCTTGAAATATGCGATACACTTGGACTTTTAGTTATTGATGAGGCATTCGATGCCTGGAAAACAGGCAGCCTGTATTATGGTAAGTTGTTTGATGAATGGTGGCAGCGTGACCTGGCGGACATGATAATAAGGGATCGGAATCATCCTTCCATCATAATCTGGAGTATAGGCAATGAAACTCGGGAAGCTTTCCTGAAGACGGATGAAGGGATAAAGCGGGGCCGGATGATGCAGGACTTTGTTCATCAGTTAGAACCTACGCGTCCGGTTATGGTAGCTATGGCACCCAATTCACAGAACCAGTTCTGTGAGGTCTTTGATATCGTCGGGTATAACTATCAGGAGACCAGAATGCTGCAAGACCATCTCACGTATCCTAAGCGGTTGATGTTGGGAAGTGAGGTTTATCCTTATTATACGGCTGCACATCCGACCTCTTCACGTGACTATATACCATATAATTCATGGAACTATGTGAAAGATAACGATTTCATCTTAGGTTCGTTTATCTGGGCGGGTGTAGACTATTTGGGTGAATCTGTAGGCTGGCCCAGTAAGGGGTGGGCAAGTTGTCCGTTCGATATGTGTATGGTAGAGAAACCGGTTGCTGCCTATCATCGTGCAGTCTGGAATGATGAACCTGTTTTGAAATTGGCTATTGTTGATAACTCGCTCAATATAGATCCGGGAAAGGATCATTGGCAGTATCCTTTGATGGTGGATAACCTGAACTTGCCGTATATGGATGACCGGGTATTGGAATATCGTACAATGACTAATTGTGACTCCGTCCGGCTAATTGCTCCACATGCCAAACGAACTATGGATTTTGGGGTACGGAGCACAAAGGATTATCCGAATAATACGATTGTCTGGAATCAACCTTATCGTCCGGGTAAAGTTTTAGCTATCGGCTATAAGAATGGAGTGGAAGTCTGCCGGGATAGTCTTGTTACCACTAAGAAAACTTCAGCATTTAAACTTATAGCCGATAAGACGATACTGAAGGCTGACGGGCAGGACCTTTCGCATATAGAAATCAAATTATGCGATGAAGACGGACGTTTTGTCCAGATGGACGACCGTAACCTAACAGTGCAGTTGGAAGGAGAAGGACGATTGTTGGCATTGGACAACGGAGATATGCGCAGAGACATTCCGTTCGGAAGCAATAAGCTGAAAACTTTCTTCGGGCGGGCACTCTTGATTGTACAATCGGCGCGTGTTCCCGGAGTATTGAGAGTGAAAGTGGAAACAGAGGGCGTATTCCAACCTTATATATTAGATATCACAATGAAAGAATGAAAGAGGAGACCATGGACAGATAGGCCAAAGAAACAAGAGAAATAGGTCAATGAACAATTTACCCTTCTATTTGATCTGTCTGTCTCTCCTTTTTCAGCAAGTCAATCTTACATTTGCATCGTTATCTTTTCAAAAAAGTAACGCAGGGATTATTAACCTTATATTCATATTAAAACGAAAAACAATGAAATCAGATTCATTTAGAAACAATCGGAAGGCGCTTGCAGCCTTGCTACTTTGTAGTAGTTTCATTACCGGGTGTCCGCTGGCAGTGATGGCCGAGGGCAATGAGACTAATCTGGAAGTGGTTCAACAACAAATCAAAGTTTCAGGTGTGGTGAAAGATGCAATGGGCGAACCTGTTATCGGTGCCAGCATTCAGGAGAAAGGAACCTCAAACGGAATTATTACTGATGTTAATGGTAATTTCTCGCTTTCCGTAAATCAGGGTGCCACGCTTGTTATCTCTTATATTGGTTTTAAAACTCAGGAAATTCCGGTTGTGGCAGGGAAAATACTGGATGTTACCCTGAAAGAAGATACCGAGATGCTGGAAGAAGTTGTAGTAGTAGGTTTCGGTACGCAGAAGAAGGTGAACCTGACCGGTTCCGTAGGTATTGCTACTGCCAAAGAAATAGAATCGCGTCCGGTAACTTCTGCAACTCAGGCTTTGCAGGGTTTAGTACCGGGCCTGAAGATTACCACTAGTTCCGGACAGTTGGAAAAGGATATGAATATATCTGTTCGTGGTACAGGTACTATCGGTTCTGGTTCCAATAGCTCTCCATTGATTTTAATTGATGGTATGGTGGGAGATATTAATACTGTCAACCCGCAGGATATAGAGAATATTTCTGTATTGAAAGATGCTGCCGCTTCCAGTATTTATGGTTCGCGTGCACCGTTCGGTGTAATTTTGGTTACTACTAAGAGAGGAAAGGAAGGTAAAGTGTCTGTTAACTATAATAATAGCTTCCGTGTCTCCAGTCCTATCAATATGCCGAAGTCAATGGACTCTTATTCGTTTGCCGTCATGATGAATTATGCGGATGCCAATCAAGGTGTTAAAGGTGCATATTCGGATGAAACGATGCAGAAGATGATTGACTTCCAGAATGGAAAGTTTACGAATGGAGAAGTAGGGTTGGATGCTAAAAGTGAGACTGCCTGGCAAGACCGTTGGACTCAGGGATATGCTAATACAGATATCTGGGATGCCATGTATAAAGATCATGTGTTTTCTCAGGAACACAACATCAGTGTCACAGGTGGTAGCGAAAAGATGTCTTACTACGCTTCGTTCAATTATTTGGATCAGGGAGGACTTCTCAACTTCGGAAAAGAAAATTTGCAGCGTTTCAATACGACAGCAAAAATTAATGGAACATTGACAAAGTGGTTAAAATTCAACTATTCTACCCGCTTTACTCGCAATGATATTTGTAGACCAACGAGTTTTACAGATAGCTATTATGATGGGTTGGGGCGCTCAAACTGGCCGAATATGCCTATTTACGACCAAAACGGTCATATCAATCATGACAATCCTCGTGCATTGGCAGAAGGTGGACAAAGAACTCAACAGACGGATCGTCATTATCATCAGGCTGCCTTTATCATAGAGCCTGTCAAAAATTGGATTACAAATGTAGAGTTCAATTATAGTATTAAAGAAGAGAGCACTAAAGCGGCTACACTTCCTGCTTACAATTACGACCCGAAGGGGGATAAAATAGTAACGAACAAAGATTCAAGTTTAAAAGAAAACGATCAGAAAGAAAATTATCTGAATCTGAATGTTTATAGCTCGTATACTCATACTTTCGCAGATAAACATAACTTCAAGTTCATGGGTGGTTTCCAGGCAGAAGAGTTCAAACTGCATTATTTCGACGTTACCAAATACGGATTGTATGTAGAGGATGAAGACTTCTGGGAGTTCAATCTGACATCCGGATTGAGCGGTAAAGGTGAAGAGAAGACGACAGGGGTGAATGGTTATTCAAGAGAATGGGCCACAGCCGGTTTCTTCGGTCGTTTAAATTATGATTTCATGGGCCGCTATCTGTTGGAAGTTAATATGCGTTATGATGGTACTTCCCGCTTCCGCCGCGGCAGTCGCTGGCAACTATCCCCTTCTTTCTCGGCAGGTTGGAATATTGCACAAGAGAAGTTTTTCGCTCCGGCTACCAGTGTTGTTGATCAGTTGAAGTTACGTTTCTCTTACGGTCAGCTGGGTAACCAGAATACAAGCTCATATTATCCTACTTATCGTGTGATGTCTTTAGGTGCTGCAAATGGTGCCTGGATACAGAATGGCATGCAACCTAATACTGCTTCGGTGGGTGGCTTGATTAGTGAGGCTCTGACGTGGGAAACCGTTCGCACATGGGACATCGGTCTGGATTGGGGATTACTTAATAATCGTTTGACAGGTTCTGCTGATTATTTTGTCCGCTACACTAAGAATATGGTGGGACCGGCTAACCAAATGCCTAATACATTGGGTATTGAAGTTCCTAATACAAACAATTGTGACCTTCAGACCAGAGGTTGGGAAGTTTCCCTTTCCTGGAAGGACCGTTTGAATAATGGATTGAATTATGGTGTAACTGTGTCACTTTCCGATCAGGTTACCTATATCGACAGTTATCCCGGTAACAAGACTGGTTCTATCAGCACATACATGGCTGGCAAAAAGACAGGACTTATTTGGGGTTTTGAAACAGTAGGCATTGCCAAAACTCAGGAAGAGATGGATAACCATATTGCTTCATTGCCTAAAGGCGGACAAGACGCCATCGGTTCACAGTGGGCAGCAGGTGACATCATGTATAAGGATCTGAATGGTGATGGCAAAATAAGTAAAGGTGCAAGTACATGGGATGATCATGGCGATTTAAAGATTTTGGGTGACAGTAATCCTCACTACTTTTATGGTATTGACTTGACAGCCAACTATAAGGGATTTGATTTCCGTTGCTTCCTGCAAGGTGTTTTGAAACATGACTTTTGGCCGGGTGAGTCATCTTATTTCTGGGGTGTTCGTGGTGGCTATTCTAAATGGTATACTATTGGTCTGGAACAGCATAATGATTATTTTCGGGATCAGCCGATAGGGTTGGCAGGTTATGAATTACCAGTTAACTTAGATTCATATTATCCACGTCCTATCACTTCGAAAGATTCTGATAAAACGAGCTTTGGAGCTAAAAATCAAGAAAAACAAAGTCGTTATATGCAAAATGCAGGATATATGCGTTTGAAGAATCTACAGTTAGGTTATTCATTACCGAAGTCTGTAGTTGAAAAAGTAGGTATTTCCAATTGTCGCGTATTTGTGTCAGGTGAGAATCTGTTGACATTTACCTCTTTATCTTCAATCTTTGATCCTGAAACCTGTGTTGGTGGTTGGGGTGGTAACGCGTACCCCTTATCTTCCACTTGGTCATTTGGTTTAAGTGTAACCTTTTAATTTGATAATAAAATCATGAAAACAAAAAATATATTTTTAGCATTGATAGCTACAGCTTTGAGTAGTGCAATGATATCATGTGATGATTTCCTTGATAGGGAACCAACTTCAGAACTTGCACCTGAAACTTTTTTTACAGATGTCTCACACTTACAAGCATATGCTGATAAGTATTATTCCAGTATCTTACCTGGAAACTCTGGAAATTCTTATGGCTTTTATGCAAATGATAAAGGTACAGATAATCAGATTTCCCAGAGCGCACCTAGCTATTTTTGTACGGGTGAATGGAGAGTTCCTAATTCTTCTGGTGATTGGTCTTTTACCAATATCTATCATTTAAATTTCTTTTTTGCGAATGTTTTGCCACGTTTTGGTGAAGATTTAAACGGATCAGGCAATACTATCTCGGGTGATTTGAAAAGTATTCGTCATTATATAGGTGAGTTGTATACTTTGCGTGCATTGGAGTACTTTAAGCGTTACCAGGCATTTGGTGACTATCCTATCGTAACTGATCCTTTAACGGATAATATGGAAATACTGACTGATGCTGCTAAGCGTTCGCCGCGTAATGAGGTTGCACGTTTTATTCTTTCTGATCTAGATAAAGCTGCTATTTTGATGGATGGAAAAGATTTTCAAACTACACGTATCAATCGTGATGTAGCTTTGTTGCTCAAATCGCGTGTAGCATTGTTCGAGGCTACCTGGCTGAAATATTTCAAGGGCTCAGCGTTTGTTCCCAATGGAGAAGGTTGGCCGGGTAAGACGAAAGAATATAATGCCAATTATCAGTATCCGAGTGGAAGTATTGATAATGAAATCAATTGGTTTTTTGAAGAGGCTATGAGTGCTTCTAAAGAAGTGGCAGAAAAGTATAAATCTAGCTTGACTGAAAATACAGGTATTGTGAAGCAAGATTTAGCAACAACAGAGAATCCTTACTTTGCTATGTTTGGTCAGGAAGATTTGTCGGGTGTAAAAGAGGTGTTGATGTGGCGTCAATATGTACAAGGACTGGGAAGTGGACATGATATTGCTTTAGCAGCAGATGAAGGTAACTGGGGAGTTGGTGTGACGCGTGCTTTTGTACAGAATTTTCTTATGGAGGATGGCTTGCCAGTTTATGCGCATGGTACCTATGCAGATGGTGATGGTTATTATATGGGTGATAAAACGATTGCCGATGTGCGTACTAATCGTGATAGTCGCTTGACTATTTTTCTGAAAGAGCCGGGACAAAAGAATGTATTGATTGAAAGTGTGACAGGACTTACTAATATTTGGTTGGATGAACCATATCCCAAGATTACAGATGGAGCTTCACAGTACGCCTATACTACCGGTTATGCACTGCGTAAAGGTGGAGCTTGGGATAGTAAATATCTGGTTCAGAACAAGTGTTTCCTCGGTATCCCTATCTATCGTGCTTCTGAAGCCTTATTGAATTATATGGAAGCCAGCTATGAACGTAATCAGACTTTAGATAATACAGCCCGTGAATATTGGCAACTTCTTCGTCGCCGTGCTTTAGTTAGTGATAATATTGATGCTACTATTGCTGCTACTGATTTGAATAAGGAAGCTGAGAATGATTGGGGAGCTTATTCGGCAGGGAAGATTTTGACAGATAAGACTTTGTATAATATTCGCCGTGAACGTCGCTGCGAATATATATCCGAAGGTCTTCGCTGGATGGACTTATGTCGGTGGAGAGCAATGGATCAGATGACGGTTACGCCTTATGTTCCCGGAGGTATGCATCTTTGGAATACACCTATGGAACGTTGGTATGATGACTCAAAAGGTAATACTACACTTGTCTATGGCACTGACAAAGCAAATGTGTCTTCACCCAACGATAGCGAATATCTGCTTCCATATCGTAAAACTGCTAACCAGTTAGCCTATGAGGGTTTTGTTTGGAAAATGGCTCATTATCTTGATCCGATTCGTATTGATCAGTTCCAAATAACATCTACTGATGGTAAGAATATTGAAACTTCTCCGATTTATCAGAATCCATATTGGCCTACAACTGCGGATATGGCAGCAGAAAAGTAAATGACAGACAAGTAAGATTGTTTTTCCATATAATTTAAGAGGGAGTTTCTATATTCCCTCTTATTTATACATTCTTTATGTAACAGAAGTAGATTGGTTGGTAAAGCAGACTGATGATGAAACTCTGTTTGATTTCAACTTGTGTAATGGCGTGAATAGATATTAGTTTTTATTTTTTAAGAAATTGATAAGGTATATGAAATATGTATTATTAGTGTGGCTCCTCATTGGAGGAATAGGAGAGGGGATATATTGCTTTGCCCAAAATGTGGAGAAGGTTATTCGAAATGGCATGCCGTGGTTTGATGATCATGGCAATATTGTCAATGCGCATGGTGCTTGCATTGTAGAAGAAAAGGGGAGGTATTATCTGTTTGGTGAGTGGAAATCAGATGAAAGCAATGCTTTTCCGGGATTTTCTTGCTACTCTTCGGATGACTTGGTTAACTGGAAGTTCGAGCGGGTAGTCCTGACCGTGCAACCGGATGGCATATTAGGGCCTAATCGTGTAGGTGAACGTGTGAAAGTAATGAAATGCCCTTCTACCGGTGAGTTTGTAATGTTTATGCATGCTGATGATATGGGATACAAAGACCCTTATATCGGGTATGCCACCTGTAAAACCATTAATGGCGAATATCAGTTGCAGGGACCGTTACTTTATCAAGGAAAACCTGTTCAGCGTTGGGATATGGGAACTTTTCAAGATACGGATGGCAAAGGATATTTGCTGATTCATCATGGACCGATATATCGGTTGAGTGATAATTACCGATCAATAGAGATGGAGGTTGCGCATGTGAAAGGCTCAGGTGAATCACCTGCTATGTTCAAGAAAGACGGCATTTATTATATGCTTTATTCTAATCTGACCAGTTGGGAGAAGAATGATAACTTTTATTTCACGGCCCCGAAAATAGAAGGGCCTTGGACAAAGCAAGGCTTGTTCTGTCCGGAAGGAACTTTGACTTATAATTCTCAGAGCACTTTCGTTTTTCCCTTGAAGCGGGGGAATGATATCGTACCTATGTTTATGGGAGATAGATGGTCATATCCTCATCAAGCTTCAGCCGCTACATACGTTTGGATGCCGATGCAAGTTAATGGGACAAAGTTATCTATTCCTGAGTATTGGCAGTGTTGGGACCTTAATACCTTGAAGCCGGTGGATATACTTCGTAAAGGTAAGCAGGTATCTATGAAAAACATAAAACCTGCTGTGGGCTGGACTGAAAACAGAGGATGTTTTGTTTCAAATGCAAAAGGCAGTGTATTAGCTGTATCTTTCAGAGGGACTCATGTAGCAGTTGTCGGGAAATCTGATAGCCATAGCGGATATGCCCGGGTGAGTGTATTGAATGCGAAGAAGGATACAGTATATTCTTCGTTGGTGGATTTTTATAGCAAATATTCAGAAAAGGCAATCCGTATTATGACACCGGAAATGGAGAAAGGTAATTATACATTGTTGGTTGAAGTAACAGGTATAAAACCTGTGTGGACGGATAAATCAAAAACAATCTATGGAAGTGACAATACTTTTGTGACTATAGATGATATTTATTACTTTTGAAAAAAATACAATATATGAAGATAGGTATTTTAGGCTTATTGTTTCTTGGGGTTACGCAGATTTGTAGTGCACAATTCAGTCTCCGTTCTGGTCAATCGGTAACAGTGGCTTGTGATAATACGGAAGAGAAGGTGGTACAAACTGCTTTACAGTTGTTTGCACGTGATTATGAAACTGTATTTTCTGCTCCTGCTACTATTAGTGTTAACCATGGCGGAATTATTGTAGGTACAGTTGATAAAAGTCCTTTAATAGCCGCTACCGGAGTAGATATATCAGATTTAAAGAGTAAGAATCAGGCTTTTCTCATATCAGCATTGCCGGGTGGAAGGTTGTTGGTTGCAGGAAGTGATTCACCTGGCACTGCCTATGGTATAATGGAATTGTCCCGTTTGATAGGAGTATCTCCTTGGGAATGGTGGGCAGACGTAACACCTGAGAAGAAAGAGGCTTTTCACTTAGCTGCCGATTATAAGATGGTGCAGTCTCCTTCGGTAGAATACCGTGGTATCTTTATTAATGATGAAGATTGGGGATTGATGCCTTGGAGTAGTTTGAATTATGAGCCGTGGTATAAACCCGGACGCATAGGGCCACAAACAAATGAACGTATTTTTGAATTGTTGCTCCGTCTGCGAGCTAATACATACTGGCCTGCCATGCACGAATGTTCGGTTCCATTTTTCCTCACTCCCGGAAATAGGGAAGCTGCAGAAAAGTTTGGTATTTATATAGGTGGGTCTCATTGTGAACCTATGGCTTGTAGTACTGCCGGTGAGTGGAACCGAAGAGGAAAAGGTGATTACGACTATGTGAAAAATAGCAGTTCGGTATGCCATTTTTGGGAAGAACGGCTTAAGGAAGTTTCGGAGCAGGAAATTTTATATACGGTTGGCATGCGTGGTGTGCATGATGGACAGATGCAAGGTGCTAAAACAGTGGAAGAACAGAAAGCTGTGTTGGAACGTGTGTTGAAAGATCAACGTGATTTATTACGAAAATATGTGAATAAAGATGTTGAGGCTATTCCACAAGTTTTTATCCCTTATAAAGAAGTGCTCGATATTTATCGTGCCGGGCTGGAAGTTCCTGAAGATGTAACACTCATGTGGTGTGATGATAATTATGGCTATATAAAGCATTTTCCGACGGAAGTAGAGCGTACTCGTAAAGGAGGAAATGGAGTTTATTACCATGTTTCATATTGGGGGCGTCCACACGATTACCTTTGGTTAGGAACGTTTAGTCCGGCTTTGCTATATCAACAGATGAAAGAGGCTTATGATCGTGGCATACAAAAAATATGGATATTGAATGTAGGAGATATCAAGCCGATAGAGTATCAGACAGAGCTATTCTTGGATATGGCATGGAATATCGATCAGGTTATCGAAGAAGGTGTGTCTGGTCATTTATGTAATTTTCTGAAGCGTGAGTTTGGAGAAGCTATAGGTGAAGACCTCTTGCCGGTTATGATGGAACATTATCGTTTGTCCTATATCCGTAAACCGGAATTTATGGGAAATACCCGTGAAGAAGAATACCATACGAATGCATACCGGATTGTGAAAGATATGCCTTGGAGTAGGTCGTACATCAATAAGCGTCTTGAAGATTATCATGTCATTTCGGACAAAGTGGAAAAGTTGGCTTCACGAATTCAACAGGATAGACAGGATGCTTATTTCCAATTGATAAAATACCCGGTACAGGCTACTGCTGAAATGAATAAGAAAATGCTTTATGCACAGTTTGCCCGTCATGGGGAGATGAACTGGAATAAAAGTGATGCTGCTTATGATAGTATTGCTTCGCTGACCCGCATATATAATATAGGTATACGTAATAATGGTAAGTGGCACCGTATGATGGATCATCAGCCGCGCAGATTGCCAGTATTTGAGCCGGTAGACAGATCATCGGTCGAAACACCTATGTTAGAGGATTCCCCGGGTTTATATAAATGGAATGGAGCGGAATATTCGGCAGGTGATGCAGTGTCTTGTGAGGGACTTGGTTATGAAGAAAAGGCTGTAATGCTTGAAAAGAACAAAGAATTGTCTTTTGATTTTGGCGAATGTCCCGGTGATTCTGTAGAAGTTGAAATCCGGTTATTGCCAAATCATCCTATACATGGAGGACAGTTACGCTTTTCTGTTTCGATAGATAAAAAGAATGCTCAGACAGTTTCTTACGAAACTCAGGGACGTAGTGAGGAATGGAAAGAGAATGTTTTGCGCAATCAGGCTATCAGACGAGTGGTTCTTCCGGTTAAAAAGAGGAAGAAGCACAATTTGACTATAAAAGCACTTGATGAAGGAGTAGTGATTGATCAGATAGAAATGTATCAATTGAATTAGTAAAAACGATTAATCTATGGAAACATCTAATTTAAAATCAAGCAGCATGAGTATAATGCTGCTTGGTGTTTTTTTTCTTTTTTGTCCTTTAACTACATCTGTTTTTTCATCTGCTGAAAATCTCCCTGTTGAGTTGAAAGTTAATTCTTCAACCGGAGCAATAAGTGAGCTGAAAATAAAAGGAGATGAACGTGATATGAATTGGCTCGTCAAGGTTGATGGTACTCAATATGCTTGGGTGAAAGAAAACTATGGCTGGGGATTGGGCTATTTTACCATAACTAAAGGGCGGGAAAGCATAAAAAGAGAATGGAAAACTCCTGTTAATATTAGTGCTGACGGTATGGATGTGATGTATCGTGAGAATGATATTTGTGTTCAAGTAAGGCGGAAACTGGTTCAAGGTGATTTAATAGAGGGGTATTCTTTTACCAATGAAGGAGAAGAACCTGTGTCTTTATATGATGTGGCTATCTATACTCCTTTCAATGATAATTATCCGGATGCACAACAATGCATTAATTCCCGTGCTCATACGCATATTTGGAAAGGTGGAAGTGCTGCCTATGTCAATGCTATCCGTATGGGAGATTTTACTCCCCATCTGGGACTGGTGGTGACGAACGGAGCTATCAGAAACTATGAAATCTGGGAACGTGGACGTAAAAAGGCAAACTCACAAACAAGAGGTATCACTGCATTGGATCTGCCGGATTTATTGTTGAAGCCGGGAGAAAGCTATTCATTAGAGTGGCATATTTTTGCTCACAATGGGAATGATGATTTCCGCCGTAAGCTTCTGGAAAAAGGGAGTGTACTTGTATCTTGCAATAAATATGTATTTGAGAAAGGAGAGAAAGCCCGTGTGGAATGCCGGAGTCTGGAACCTTTGAAAGCGTGTACCGCTAAAATGAATGGAGTACCTGTCCCCGTAAAGCAGGAAGGGAATCTTTGTTTCGTAGAAGTACCGATGAAACAGGCTGGTGAGGTACGTTTTGATTTCTATTACAATGGAAATAAGCAAACTCATGCAGACTGTCTGGTCATCAGCAATACGGCTGATTTAATCCGAAAACGTGTCGATTTTATTCGTACTCGTCAACAGATGAACAATCCGTCTGATTTGCGTAATGGGGCTTATATGGTTTATGATAATGAAGGTGATAGCATTTATCTGAATGATACGCCAAACTGTAATCCGGTGGATCGCGATGAAGGCGCGGAACGTCTGGGCATGGGGGTATTACTGGTAAAACAGTATTTGCTGACTAAAGACCCGGAATTAAAGCAATCTCTTTTGAGGTACGCTGATTTTGTACGTCGGAAACTGCAAACGGATAATTACGTAACCTATTCGAGTGTAGACCAGAAGAATCGCAACCGTGGGTATAATTATATGTGGGTGGCAGAACTCTATTTTCAGATGTATAAAGTAACTGGCGACAAACAATTTGTGACTGATGGCTATAAGACTCTGAAATCTATGTTCCAGCAGTTTGGTTATGGCTTTTATGCAATAGGTATTCCTGTTCGGTTGGGACTGCAAAGCCTGAAAGAAGCCGGAATGAAGACAGAATACACGGATTTGCGGAACGATTTTATAAAGACAGGTGATGTGTTTGTAAAGAATGGTTTGAATTACCCTGCGCATGAAGTAAATTATGAGCAAAGCATTGTAGCTCCTGCCATTCAGTTCCTTGCACAGCTCTATCTGGAGACAGGTAGTCAGAAATATCTGGATGAAGTGAAACGGCAAATGCCTGTATTGGAAGCATTCAATGGTTTCCAACCCAGCTACCATCTGAATGAAGTTGCGATTCGTCATTGGGATGGCCATTGGTTTGGCAAACGTGAACTGTTTGGCGATACTTTTCCCCATTATTGGAGTACGATAACCGGTGCGGTGTATTATTACTATGCGTTATGTACCGGTGATAGCTCTTATCAGAAACGTGCGGAAAATGTAGTGAGGAATAATCTCTGTCTTTTCTTCGAAGATGGGAAGGCGTCTTGTGCTTATATGTACCCCTATAAGATTGACGGTGTGAAGGCGGAATTTTACGATCCTTATGCGAATGATCAGGACTGGGCGTTAGTCTATTATCTGTTGGTCAATAAGGGATTATAGAAAAATTGTACTTCTTTATGTACGATAATACATCTAATTGTACGTAGCTCCATACGCCGTATCTATGAACTTACTTATTTTTACTGAAAATTTCTTAGTATGAAAAATCTGAAAATAAAACTACTGTTTGCACTCTGTGCGATATTACTCTTTTCAGCCTTTATAACGGAAAAGAAAGACGTTATCACCATCTTTATGATAGGCGATTCTACTATGGCTAACAAAAGCCTGAAGAACGGTAACCTGGAACGTGGTTGGGGGCAGATGCTTCCCTGTTTTCTGACGGAGGATGTCGCAGTGGACAATCATGCCATGAATGGACGGAGTTCATTGAGTTTCATCAATGAAGGGCGTTGGGATGCGGTGCTTGCCAAATTGAAAAAGGGAGATTATGTGTTTATTCAGTTCGGACATAATGATGAGAAAGCTTCCGAAAAACTGCATACCGATCCGGGAACTACCTTCGATGATAACCTGCGTCGTTTCGTAAGAGAAACCCGCGAAAAGGGGGCTTATCCTGTACTGTTTAATTCCATTGTGCGGAGAAACTTTCCTCCTGAAGGGGTGACGGAGCCTAAAGGAAGTTATGAGGTGGAAGGAAATGTGCTTGTGGATACGCACGGCGAGTATCTGAATTCTCCCCGCCGGGTAGCTGAAGAAATGGACGTGCCTTTTGTCGATCTGAATAAACTGACGCATGACCTGGTGGTAGATATGGGCGTAGAAAAATCAAAAAGCCTCTTTATGTGGGTGCCTGCGGGGATTTATGATTTTTGTCCGAAAGGAAAAATAGACAATACGCATTTGAATATTTATGGCGGAAAGGTAGTGGCTGGCATTGCTATGGAAGCTGTTGCTAAGGTTGTTCCGGCACTGGCACCGTATGTACAGCAGCATGATCCTGAAGTGTATGTGGCCGATTATAAGGATAATAAGAAATGTGCTATCAGCTATACTTACGATGACGGTCTAGAAGAACACTATACGCTTGTTTTCCCGGAAATGGAAAAAGTAGGTTTCAAGGGTACTTTCTGGATATGGGGAAAAGGGATAGAGAATGTGGCGGAACAGCAAGGTAAAACACGTATGACTTGGGTGCAAATGAAGGAAATGGCCGGTAAAGGGCATGAAATATCCAGTCACAGTTGGTCGCATGCCAATCTGAAAAATATGAGTCTGAAAGAAGTGCAAGTGGAAGTTGACCGGAATGATAGTATTCTTCAGGCTGAAATAGGTGAAAGACCGCTGACTTTCTGTTATCCGTTTAATTCTTATAATGAAGATGTGTTACGGATTGCTTCAAAAGATAGAATAGGTACACGTACGAAGCAATATGCTATAGGTGGTGAGAAATCAAAGTCAACAGTTGAGTCACTGGATAAATGGGTGAAGGAACTTATCATTGCAGGCGACTGGGGAGTCACGATGATTCATGGTATTTCGGTGGGTTATGATGCTTTTACTTCTCCGGATATATTGTGGGAACATTTCAAACGGGTGAAGGCGCAGGAAGATGATATATGGGTGGGCACTTTCCGTAAAGTGGCTGCCTACGTTAAGGAACGGAATAATATCCAACTGGATGTGACGAAGAAAAAATCCCATTGGATGGTCAGCCCACGTTTGGCATTGAATCAGGAGTTATTTGGCGAACCTTTGACAATGGTGGTTGATAAGAAAGGAAAGAGTGGAGTAAAAGTTTTGCAGAATGGGAAAGAACTGTCTGTCCGGGAGCAGGACGATAAAATGATATTTGATTTTAACCCTTATGGAGGAAGCATTAAAATCAGTTTTTGAAGAAATGTATAGAATATAGCTTTGAAAAATAAATTGAAATATATGAAGAAGGGATTTATAGGTTTAGTTTTTCTTTGGGTGACACAGATTTGTTGTGCACAGTTTAGTCTGCGCTCCGACCAACCGGTCAAGTTGGCTTGTGATAATGCGGAAGAGAAGGTAGTGCAAACCGCATTGAAACTGTTCATACGTGATTATCAATCGGTATTTTCAGCATCTGCCGCCGTAGATGCCCGGCAAGGGAATATCATAGTAGGTACGGTTGGAAAAAGCCCGTTGCTGAAAGCTGTGAGTGCGGACGTAAGTGCTTTGATAGGCAAGAAACAGGCTTTCCTTTTGCAGGTTCTGCCGGATGGAAAATTGCTGGTAGCAGGTAGTGATTCGCATGGTACGGCTTATGGTATCATGGAATTATCTCGCCTGATAGGTGTATCTCCCTGGGAATGGTGGGCGGATGTAACATCGGAGAAGAAGATTTCTTTTATGTTGCCGGCAGAGTATCAGACATTGCAATCTCCTTCCGTGGAATATCGGGGTATATTTATCAATGACGAAGACTGGGGATTGATGCCTTGGAGTAGTCAGACGTATGAACCGTCGGATGTAAAAGGACATATCGGTCCGAAGACGAATGCACGTATTTTTGAACTGTTACTGCGTTTACGTGCCAATACCTATTGGCCTGCGATGCACGAATGTACTTTGCCTTTCTTCTTGACGGAAGGCAACAGGAAAGTTGCGGAAGAATATGGTATTTTTATAGGTTCATCGCATTGTGAACCGATGGTGTGTAGCGCTGCCGGTGAGTGGCGCCGTCGCGGTCAGGGTGATTATGACTATGTGAATAATAGTGCGTCTGTTTATAAATTCTGGGAAGACCGGGTGAAAGAGGTTGCTCAACAAGGTAATATCTATACTTTGGGTATGCGTGGTGTGCACGACGGACAGATGCAGGGAGCCAAAACCGTAGCAGAACAGAAGGCTGTATTGGAACGTGTGCTTAAAGACCAGCGCGGACTCTTGCAGAAGTATGTCAATAAAGATGTTACAACTATTCCGCAAGCATTTATTCCTTATAAAGAGGTGTTGGATATTTATAATGCCGGCTTACAGGTGCCTGATGATGTAACGTTGATCTGGTGTGATGATAATTACGGGTATATCCGTCACTTCCCGACGGCGGAAGAGCGTGCCCGTAAAGGAGGCAACGGTATTTATTACCATGTATCTTACTGGGGCCGTCCTCACGATTATCTTTGGTTGGGAACTTTCAGCCCTTATCTACTCCATCAACAAATGAAGTTGGCTTACGACCGTGGCATTCAGAAGATGTGGGTATTGAATGTGGGTGATATCAAGCCTGCGGAATATCAGATAGAACTTTTTCTGGATATGGCGTGGAACATCGATGAAGTGAACGAAATAGGAGTCACTGCCCATCTGAAATCTTGGTTGGAGCGGGAATTTGGAAGTAATTGTGCCGAGGAACTGTTGCCTGCCATGGAAGCACATTACCAGCTATCCTACATCCGTAAGCCCGAATTTATGGGAAATACGCGTGAAGAAGAGCGCGATCCGAAATACAAGGTGATTAAAGATCTGCCTTGGAGCGAGCAAACCATTAGTGAGCGTCTGAGATCTTATACCGTCTTGTCCGATGTTGTCGAGAGAATGGAGAGTAACATTCCGGCGGACAGGCAGGATGCTTATTTCCAGCTTGTGAAATATCCGGTGCAGGCCGCTGCACAAATGAACCGGAAAATTCTGACTGCCCAGCTTGCTCGTCACTCTAAGGCTGACTGGAAACAAAGTGATGCTGCTTTTGACAGCATTGCATCCTTGACGCAGCAGTATAATTCATTGCAGAATGGCAAATGGAACCGTATGATGGATTTTCAACCCCGTAAGTTGCCGGTATTCAAGCGTGTAGAGCATACTACCGCTACCGAACCTATGGTGACAGACCGGAAAATACTCTGCAAATGGAATGCTATGGAATGTACATATGGGAAACCTGTTCCGTACGAGGGCTTAGGATATGAAAGAAAAGCGGCAGGTATCCGTAAAGGTTCCTCTCTGACCTTCGCTTTTGATGATTATGGAAAAGATTCTGTTGAAGTTGAGATCAGGCTATTGCCAAGTCATCCACTGGATGAGAAACAGCTTCGTTTCGCTATATCTGTAGATGAGGCCGTTCCGCAAACGGTATCTTATGAGACGAAAGGACGCAGTGAAGAATGGAAAGAGAATGTATTGCGCAATCAGGCTATTCGGAAAGTGACTTTACCGATCAATAAACAGGCTTCTCATAAGCTGGTTATTACGGCTTTGGATGAAGGAGTGGTGCTGGATCAGGTGATACTTTATTAATAATTACAAATGTTTTAAGATGGAATCTCCCCTAAGAAATGAGCTTAGGGGAGATTCTTATTTATTTCAACTGCTTTATATATTCTGATGGAGACATTCCATATTCTTCTTTGAAACATTCTCTGAAATAAGATACGGAGTTTAGGCCAACCTGATGAGCTATTTCTGAAATATTGTACTTACCTGAGAGCAATAACTGCTCTGCTTTCCTAAGTCTTAGTTTGCGGATAAATTCTCCTGTGGACATTCCTGTCAAGGCTTTTACTTTCCTGTAGAGAGAAGAGTAACTCATGGATAGTTCTTGAGCTATTGTGGGTACATCTATTTTTTCATCCATCAGGTTCTCTTCTATGATTTTTGTTATTTTTTCAATGAATTCATTGTCTATCTTATTTAATGATTCTTTGATGATGGATTGTTTTAAATGAGTGCTGGAGGAAATCAAAGATGCAATTTTCTTTCTTCCTTCTAATAGATTGGCTACTCTGCTTTTAAGTAAAGATGCGCTAAATGGTTTTGTTACATACGAGTCAGCACCGGCATCATACCCTTCTGTTTTGTCTTGCAATGTGTCTTTCGCAGTTAGCAGTATTACAGGTATATGACTGGTTGCAATATTGTTTTTTATTTCTTTGCATAATTCAATTCCATCTTTTATAGGCATCATGATATCACTGATAATTACATCAGGAATACTTGTGAAAGCCGTCTGGCATCCTTGCTCTCCATTTTCTGCGACGAGAACATCGTAAGAACTCATCAAGGCTTCAGCGATGTAATCACGGATATCTCCTTCATCTTCTACAACTAAAACAATGGGTTTATTTAACTTTTCCTCATCTATGGACTCTCTGAGATTAGTATTAATATGTATGGCATTGGGGTACGAATTATTGGCTATCAGTCGGATGCGGAAAGATGATCCTACATTAGGTTCACTATGCACCAGAATTATTCCTTCATGTAAATCCACCAGATTTTTCACTAAAGCAAGTCCTATACCGAATCCGGGGATGTTTTTTCTTAAATTAGTTTGATAGTACCGTTCGAATATACGTGAAATATCCTCTTTAGGTATTCCGATACCTGTATCGGCTATCTCAATTTCTATATATTCGATATCATTAGCTATTATGGACCGTAAAGTAAGCGTGATATTTCCTTTATATGTATATTTGAATGCATTGGACAAAAGATTATCAACAATCATAGAAATAACTTCCTGATCAAAATAGATTTGTGTCTTGTCTGTATCTGTTATGATATCAAACGTGATGTCGGCATTTCTGTTTAGTTCTTTATATTTGAAACCAATTTCCTGAATCTTTTCAGCAATATTTTCTTTCATAACACACAATTTCTTATTTTGAGTTTCTGTTTTACGAAACTCTAATATTTGTGTGACCAAATTTAGTAGGCGGATTGTACTTTTATGAATAAGAGAAATCTTTTTCATATGTTCTTCCTGAATCCTTGAATCGCATTGTAAATCTTCAAGTGGTCCGAGTATTAATGTTAATGGAGTTTTTAATTCATGAGTGATATTTGTATAAAATCTCAATCGCTCTTCATTTAGCTCTTGTTGCTTTTGGATTTTTTCTTTTTCAAGAGATAATGAACTGCGTAACTGTAAACGCTTTTTGTAAGATTTAATTGTGGATAATGCAATTGTGGCAATAACTGCTACATATATAAACTTAGCCCACCAACTGAGCCAAAACGGAGGATTGATATTAATGATTAGGGTTGAATAATTATTTTGCCACTCTTGATTCTTATAACGGGCTTTGATATGTAATTTATAGTTTCGGTGAGGGATATTACGAAATGCGACTTGGTTCTCTTCACCTACATTTATCCAATTCTTCTCTAATCCTTCCAGTTTATAAGCATACTCAACTCTCCCTTGCAGGGATTTATTCATAACATTGAAAGTTATGTTGAATATATTCTGATTATAATTAAGTGTAACTTTCCCATCTGCCATAGGTATCGATATGTCAAATGCATCTTCTCGGGGATTTCTACCATAGACTTTGAATTCTGTAAATATTACTGGAGGAAGAATTATATTCGAAGGTCTGTCGTTAGGATAAAAGTAGCATACCCCATTGATGCTGCCAAAGTAAATGGCTCCATCTTGAGTCTTTCCAACAGAATTATTCATATATGTACCAAATAAGGTACCGTTTTTATGATCATAATTTAGGAATCTCTTTTCTGAATCTAAAAAGCAGCTGATACCAGAATGAGTGCTTAGCCAAATATTGTTTTCTGAATCCTCTTCAATTGAGCAAACTAGATTACACGCTAACCCATTTAAGGTGTTGAATACTTGATAAGTATCTAACTGTTCATTAGGAAATAACACTAACCCTTCTGTAGTCGCAACCCAAATTCTATTTTTAGAATCTCTGAATATTTGATTGATTGCACATTCTTCGAATATGGTATGTTCATTTATATGTTTCATTGTCTTGTGTTTCGAATTGTATATGGTAATTCCTTTATTGAGAGTTCCAATCCATATGTTTCCGTTTTTATCTTGTGAAATAGCTCTTATTTCATTGGTTAATAACTGACTGTTTTCTTTATTGAGAAGCTCTTTTTTCTTAGTTGTTAAGTTATAAATTTCTAGTCCGCTACTGTTTCCGATCCATATATTTCTTTGGTTATCCTCAAAAAGACAACGAATTACTGAGTTGTTTCTCAAAGGAGTATAATGAATAAATCTATTCTCTTTGCTTAAAAAAATATCGATTTCTACATCTCCAAACCATAAATCTCCATTGGAATCTTTTAATGAAGAATAATAAGCATTTGATGTTATTTCTCCTGTATCATGGGAATAAAATCTGTAGTTTTTGCCATCTTTGTTGACATTGATTCCTCCTCCATCGGTCCCCATCCATATATCCCCATTGTCGGCAACGCATATTGTCAATACTTCTTTGTCATTCAATCCATTTATAACTCCTGGAATTTTATTAATTTTCCAGCTATGAAAGAAAGAAGAGGTGCTGCTGATAAAACTGGCTCCTCCTCCGTTTGAACCTATCCACACATTTTTAAAGGAGTCTTCGAAGATACTGTAAACAGTTGGGTTTGAGATACCCCAATAGATATCTTGTATAAACATGTGATTAATGTTTTTCTTTCCGGATAAAATCAGGTCTGTATCTTTGGAGTCAAAATAGCAAAGGTCAGATATCGTGCCCACCCATATCTGACCATCGCTGGTTTTATAGACACAATTAACAACTCCTTGCATCGTATGATGCATTCCATTGATATCCTTAAAATTGCGGAATGTTTCTCTGAAGGGATCGAAAAGTGATAATCCTCTGTTGGTTGCAATCCAGATTTTTGAATTGGCATCGACAAATATAGAATATACGGTGTTGCCGGGAAGTGAATTCTTATTTTGAGGTGAAGGCATGAAATTTTTTAAAGTTTTGTTTTCTGGCGAGAAAATAGTGAAGCCATTATGAGTATGTCCGATATATAAATCACCATTACTGCCTTCAGACAATGTCATAATGTCATCTGAAGGAAAATTAGGAACTGTTGATGTATTATAGTGTATAAACTGTGAATTGCCAGAGTCGTATAAATCTAATCCTTTATTCGTAGCAATCCATACATCGCCATTGGAAGTGACCAGAATATCTTTGATTTCATTTGATATTAGCGTTTCCGGACAATTTTTATCGTGAAGAAATGATGAGAATTGTTGTGTTGCACAATCAAAGACATTCACTCCCATCCATCTGTTTGCAATCCATACCTTATTATTAATAGTATCCGTTGCAATTCTATTAATATCGTTACTATTAAGCAATTCCTGATTGGGCTTCTTTAAATATACAGTAAATTTATCTCCGTCAAATCTGTTAAGGCCATATCTGGTAGCAAACCATGTGAAACCATATTTATCCTGAGTAATATCCGTTACATAGTTACTGGATAGCCCATCTTTCATTACTAGATTAATAGTTGGAATTTGCTGGCAGAAACCTCCTATTGGGTAAGTCGCTAATGCAAATAAAAGGATTACCTTAAATAGCTCGCTTTGTTTCATCTTCATAATTAGTACTTAATCTCAAATAGATACAAAAATCAGCATTAATAAGTACAATGGCAGTCGCAATTCTTTCAAAAGTCGCTCACAATCCTGTCACTGAAAAAATAACGGTGGTATTTTGAATTATACAGATGCTTGGGATTCTGATGTGAATTTACATTTGTCCAATGAAATTTTTCAGTGAGAGAATTCTCTTGTTATGTTTAATCTTAAAATAATAGCCTATGAGAATCACATAAGAGTTACAGAGTTTTTAATTTCATTAGCTGAAAAACATAATGAATAAGTTGTTTTTAGTAGTTAATTTTAAATCACTATTGTTTATGAAACATTTTTTTATTTGGATTTTCTTATTTTTCTTCTCAATGTCCGGCTTTGCGCAAACTTTAAATATTAAAGGGCAAATAACGGATACATCTGGTGAATCAATCATTGGCGTTAATGTAAAAGTAAAGGGTAAGGATGCCGGTACTATAACAGATATAGATGGTAACTATCACCTTCAAGCTGCTCCGAATGATATTTTAGTTGTTTCTTATATAGGTTTTATTACCCAAGAAGTTCCAGTGAAAAATCGGACTGTTATTGATGTTTGTTTGATAGAAGACGTAAAAGCATTAGATGAGGTGGTTGTAGTTGGGTATGGAACACAGCGCAAAGCAGACTTAACGGGTGCTGTTATACGTGCAGATATTAAAACGTTGAAAAGGTCTCCCAATTCAAATGTTTTGCAATCCTTGCAGGGAAATGTACCAGGACTTAATATTGGACAAGTAACCAGTTCGGGAAGCACTCCTTCAATGTCTATCCGTGGTACGAATACTTTAGGAGGCAATAAAGATGTTTTGGTTATTCTGGACGGAATCATTTATACAAGCTCGTTATCGTCTATAAATCCTGACGATATAGAATCTATTGATATCCTGAAAGATGCGAGCTCTACAGCTGTTTACGGTGCACAAGCAGCCAATGGGGTAGTTCTTATTACCACCAAGAAAGGTGTGGAAGGAAAGCCCAAAATCAGTTTTTCTAGTAGTTATACGTTTTCTAACCCAACTCACAAATATCGTCCGATGAACCGTGAAGAGTATCTGGATAATATCAGAGACTTCTATTATACGGAGGCTTTCATGGGGCCCGATTATACTACTCCTAATCCGGATTTTGATCTTGCGTCTAAATTACCGGATGCTCCACTAAGAGATGAAAATGGAAATGTCAGTCCTTATAATTATAGTTGGTGGGATGAGGGGACACAAAGTGGACATTTGTTTGAAAACCGTTTTAGTATATCCGGTGGTAGTAAATCCGTCAACTATATGCTTTCGTATTCCAATACAGATCAACGTGGATTTATCGTGAATGATGATTTTAAGAGAAATAGCGTTCGTATGAATCTGAATGCGGAAGTAGCTCCTTGGTGGAAGATAGGAATTCAAACTTTCGGTGCATTTGTGAATCAAGATGGTGCAGAGCCGGGTTTATGGAATCTGATAACACAATCTCCATTAATTGAGCCTTATGATGAAAATGGGGATATAAAGCCATATCCTTTTAATACTCTGGATACTAATCCTTTTATGGGGTCGGATATTGATGATTACGAACGACATAATTATTTTTTCGGTAATATATCATCCGAAATAAAGTTACCTCTCAAAGGATTAGTATATCGGTTGAATTTTGGTAATAACTATAGGGTTGATAATCATTTTCAGGCTAGCCAGTATGGGTATAATCTGCAAGGGGAGGCTTATAAGGAGCATACTGGTTACTATGATTATACGATAGATAATATTTTGGCTTACAATGCTACATTTGGTGACCATCATATTGATGCCACATTGCTATATGGAGCTTCAGAACGAAAATATAATTATACAAAGGCTTTGGGACAAGGATTTACTCGCCTGACATTAGGCTATAATAGCTTGGAGCAGGCAACTACACGCTATGTATATTCGGATGCCTGGAGAGAAGCTCTTTGTTATCAGATGGCTAGGGTCAGTTATCGTTTGATGGATCGGTATTTGATAACGGGTACAGTACGTAGAGATGGCTTTTCGGGGTTCGCGGCAAATAATAAGTATGCCACTTTTCCTTCCTTAGCTTTAGGGTGGATTATTTCTGAAGAATCTTTTTTTAAAGTACCTTGGATTGATTATCTGAAATTACGAGGGGGATATGGTATCAGTGGAAACCAAACCAGCAGATATAAATCCTTGTCTACCGTTGCTTCCGAGATCAGATATGTTTTTGGTGATGGTGGAAAGCCCGTTATCGGACAGGAAATTTCTGCTTTGGGAAATAATAATCTGAAGTGGGAAAAGACAGCTGGAATAAACTTAGGGCTTGATTTTACCATATTGGGACAAAGGTTAACTGGTTCTGTGGAATATTATTCGACAACAACGAAAGACTTGTTGTATGATGTGGCTTTGCCTGATATAACGGGTTTTTCGAAGATTGCATCCAATCTTGGAAAAATCAGAAATAAGGGCTTTGAATTTATTCTCACTTCGAAGAATATACAAACTTCTAATTTTAAATGGACCACTTCACTTAATTTTTCTACAAACTCCAATAAAATCATCACCTTGACAGGAGAAGATAATAACGGAGATGGTGTAGAGGATGATAACATATCCAGTAATTTGTTTATAGGTCAGCCGATTTCTGCGGTATATGGATATGTAGTAGATGGTATTTATCAGTTGGATGATGACATCCCTACCGGTTTTCATCCGGGTAATTATCGCATTGTGGATATGACTGGAGAAGGAGAAATAACCCCTGAAGACCGTGTTATCTTAGGTAAAGGAGATCCGGCTTACCGATTTGGTATTATGAATACGTTGGAGTATAAGAACTTCACACTTAGCTTCTTTATTAATTCTATTCAGGGAGGGAAGAATGGTTATTTGGCTGCTAATTCTTCTTCGTTGGTCAGAGATCAGAATAATCTTCGCTGGAATCGTATCAGTGCGTGGGATTACTGGTCACCGCGAAATCCGGATGCTGTTTATGCGCGTTCTATAAGCACTCCTAAGATTACTCCTACGGTATATGAAGACCGAAGTTTTGTACGCTTGCAGGATATTTCATTGTCTTATGCATTTCCGAAATCTGTCACGAATAAGGTAGGTTTAAGTGATATTGATCTGTTTTTCAGTGGGAAAAACCTGCTGACTTTTACGAAATGGCATGGTTGGGATCCGGAAGCAGGTAGTACCTACGGGGGGAGACCGGTAATGAGAAGTTTTTCTTTCGGCGTTAGTCTTACTTATTAAACTGATTTATTATGAAAATAAAAATATATACTATTGCATTACTGCTTTCAACTGTGTTGGGTTCGTGTAGCAGCTCTTTTTTGGATGAGAAACCTTTGGACTTTATGAGTGCAACCAATTCTTTTCTGACACAAGAAGATATTGATTGTTCGGTAAATAATCTCTATTACCTGATAAGAAGAGAATTTTATAGTAGGGATGAACTCCGTCCGATGGATTACCTTTATGGTACGGACATCATATATGATGGAGAGCCAAATGGTACGGAACGGCATTCCAATATGATTTCAGCGTATCATTCAACCGGTAGTATCGCATCTGTACATTGGTCATTGCTTTATCATACCATATCAACGGCCAATACCATTATTGACCGTCTGCCTGTTTCTGAAGTATCAGAAGAACAAAAGACGGTTGCTGAAGCCAAAGCTCGTTTTTTTAGAGGATTTGCCTACAGGACATTGGCATATTTGTATGGTGGAGTGCCTCTTTTATTAACGGAAGTCGTTGAGCCCAAGTTTGATTATGTCCGGGCATCCAAGGAAGATGTATTGAAGCAGGCAATTGCAGATGTAGAATTTGCGGCAACTCATTTGCCCAGTTTATCCAGTGTGCAGGATGGGGAAGTATCTAATGCGGCAGCGTATCATTTGCTTTCAGAACTTTATCTGGCAACAGAACAATATCAGAAAGCAGTGGATGCAGCAACAACGGTTATTGATGATCCGGCTACAGGATTAATGTATACCCGTTTTGGCTCCAGATCCAATGAAGTGCCGGGAGATGTATATTGGGATTTGTTCCGGAAGAATAATCAAAATAGAGGCTCCGGAAATACAGAAGGAATCTGGGTCATTCAGATTGAGACGGATACTCCTGGTGGAAGTGGCTCTTTGACTGCTAAAGATCAGACATATACTTTGGAGAGACATCATGCTCCGATGGTTCGTGATGTGAAAGCTCATGGAATGAATCCCTTCAGCTGGCCGATTGGTGACTATACCGGAGGGCGTGGTATTGGTTGGGGCATTTCTACCCAATATTTCAGTGATGAGATATGGAAAGATGATTTTTATGGAGACATGAGAAATGCGAATCATAATTTTGTGAGAAAATTTGCTGTTCATAATAAAGAGTATGCCAAGCTGTATGGGGATACTATTGATACTCAGAATCCACCGGTAGGGGTTACGGTTCCATCCCGTTCGCTATATGCTTATCAGTCTAAGTGTACTACTCCATATAATCATCCGGAAGGGTTGTATTCCAATGCCAAGACCTATGCGCTGAATAGTGGAGCCGGTGCTACATATACGGACCAATATATGTTCAGACTTGCCGAAACATATTTGTTGCGTGCTGAGGCCTATTTGGGCTTGAATGATAAAGATAAAGCAGCGGCTGATATTAATGTTATTCGCGACAGAGCTCATGCCAAACCTGTATTGTCATCTCAGGTTACACTGGATTATATTCTGGATGAGAGAATGAGAGAGTTGGGTGTAGAAGAAAGGCGTCGGATAACGTTGATGAGAATGGGAAAACTCTATGACCGCGTGATGAAATGTAATCCTTACTATGCCAAGGAAATGGAAAAACATTATGAGTTATGGCCAATACCTTATAAAGAAATTGAAGCTAATAGAGGGGCGGTATTAGAACAAAATCCCGGATATGAATAAAGGTGATAAAAATACGATTAGGTATTAGGGGTAAAAGTTATATTGTTTTTAGTCATTGTGTGTCTGCTAATGCAGACACACAATAAATAGTAATTAGAATAAAGTTTATGTTATGAGGAGATTTTGGTTAATATTCATGTCGATGCTTCTTCCGGTACTGTCCTGGGGACAGATTAATGTTAAGGAAACCGGAAGTGGGACAGCCTTCCCGTTAGTGACTTCACATAAAGTGGTGATTTATTATGATGCCCGGGATTATAACGTAGTAGAAAAAACAGCTTGTCTTCTGGCAGAGGATATAAAGCGAGTGACTAATAAGAAGATAGCTGTTTCTTCAAAAAAAGTTTCTTCCGAGTATGCTGTTGTTGTGGGGACAGTGGGACATAACGCTTTTATTGATCAATTGGTGATAGAGGGGCAATTGGATGTCTCTGCTATTAGTGGAGGCTGGGAACAGTTTGTTATTAAAACAATTGAAGCTCCTGTCAAAGGAGTGAAAAAAGTACTTGTGATAGCTGGATGTGACAGACGTGGTACAGCTTATGGTGTATTCACACTGTCGGAGGCTATGGGAGTATCCCCTTTATATTGGTGGGCCGACGTTCCTGTGAAAAAAAAGTCTCAACTATATGTTGAGAGTGTAAACTACATTTCTCAGGCTCCGTCTGTTCAGTACAGAGGTATCTTTATTAATGATGAAGGCTGGGGAATAACCCCATGGGCTGGAAAAACGTTTGATAAAGAACTGGGAGATATCGGGCCTAAAACTTATGCCAAGGTGTGTGAACTGATTCTCCGAATGAAAGGCAATGTACTTGCCCCTGCGATGCATCCTTCTTCGGGAGCTTTTAATAAATATCCTGAAAACAAATTGGTTGCAGATAGTTATGGAATTATAATGAGCTCTTCTCACTGTGAACCATTATTATTTAATAATGTGACGGAGTGGGATAAGAAAACGATGGGAGAGTGGAATTATATGACCAACAAAGAAGGAATTAATAAGATACTTGATCAGCGGGTTTCTGAAAATGCCCCGTATGAGAATATCTACACGATTGCTATGCGTGGTATTCATGATTCCGGACTTGTAGGTGTGCCTAAAGATAAAGAAGTCAGTTTGGTGGAAGAAGTTATTGCTGATCAGAGAAGTATTTTGAAAAAACATATAGATGCTTCTCTTGATTCTATCCCTCAGATTTTTGTTCCCTATAAAGAAGTACTTGATATTTATGAGAGGGGATTAAGATTACCTGAAGATATAATGTTGGTTTGGCCAGATGATAATTTTGGCTATATTAAGCGTTTGAATAATGAGGAAGAGAAAAAACGTAAAGGAGGATCGGGCGTATATTATCATATTTCATACTTAGGTGAACCGCATGATTATTTATGGTTAAATACGACCCCTCCTGCATTGATGTTTGAAGAGATGCGAAAGGCTTATGATACCGGAGCAAAACGTTATTGGTTATTGAATGTGGGAGATATCAAACCGGGTGAATTGGGAATGAAAACGTTTCTGGATATGGCCTGGGATATCAATAAATTTAATTTTGATAATATAAACAATCATCAGGTAGACTTTCTGGCTTCCATTTTTGGTGAGAAGTACAGGGAAGATATGAATGACATCTTGAGTAGTTATTATCATTTGGGCTTTCAGCACAAGCCGGAGGCAATGGGATGGGGATATGAATGGAATAATGAACATTCCCATGAAAGGGTGACGGATACAGACTTTTCTTTTGCGAATTATAATGAGGCAGAAGGAAGAATGCAAGAATATGACCGTATTTCTGATAAAAGTGAAAAAATATGGAATGCCTTGCCTGAATCTTATAAAGCAGCTTTTTACGAACTGGTTTTCTATCCTGTAAAAGGAGCGGCACTTATGAACAAGAAAATGCTGACTGCACAACAAAATAGATGGTATGCGCGTCAGGGGCGTGCAGCGACTAACTATTTAGCCGATATGACTAAAGCTTATCA
This sequence comes from Bacteroides intestinalis, assembly GCF_003464595.1. Taxonomy (GTDB): domain Bacteria; phylum Bacteroidota; class Bacteroidia; order Bacteroidales; family Bacteroidaceae; genus Bacteroides; species Bacteroides intestinalis_A. The sequence continues at coordinate 298,324 of NZ_QRZF01000004.1, read as the reverse complement.
TGATAGTATAGATTATTATACCAATCAGTATAACTCCTTGCTTGATGGTAAATGGGACCATATGATGGCCTTGGCACCTGGCTGGACTGCTACTTATCAAAAAATGCCTCCTGTAATGACCATAAAGTTACCTCAGCAAGCAGAAATGAGAATATTTCTTCCGGGACAGGATTGTTTCTTGGGAAAGACTACGTTGAATGTGCTTCCTTGTGTAAATCCTTATACACGGAAAAACTTATTTATAGAATTATATAATATAGGAAATCAAGAATTTAGGTGGAACGCTAAGGCTTCAGATTCTTGGATTAAACTTAGCAGATACAGCGGAACTACTTTACTGCAAGAACGAATTATTGTATCTGTTGACTGGGATAAAGTTCCGGTAGGAGAAAGGATCACAGGCGAAATAGAGGTCGTATCCGGTGACAATGTGGAAAAGATTTATTTACCAGTTTTTAATCCTGCTTTTCCTTCAGTCAGCGAGTTGAAGGGATGGTATGTGGAAGATAATGGATGCGTATCTATTAATCCGGGAAAATATCATAGAAAAGTGGAGAATGAGGATATAAAGATGAAAGTTATAGAGGGATTGGGATATGAAAATCAGTGTATACGATTAGGAGAACCTACAAAACCTGTCCAAAATCCGCGTCGTTCAAAGAAGGCTGCTAAAGTGGAATATGATTTTTATACCTTTAATGCCGGTTCAGTAACAGTCTATACTTATGCTTTGCCTGTTTTCCCTATTAACTTGGAACATGGCACTTGTTTTGGTGTAATGATAGATGATGGTCTGCTGAAGTATGCTTCGAACAATGCAAAAGAATATTCAGGCGAGTGGAGAGAAAATGTGTATCGCAACAGTACAGTAAATGCTGTAACTTTAAACATAGATAAGCCGGGTAAGCATACGCTGAAGTTAATATGTTCTGATCCTGGTATGATTATACAAAAGGTTGTAATAGATATGGGAGGGATGAAACGCTCTTATCTTGGACCTGAAACAACAATCGTACAGTGATGATTTTCAATAGGATGAATTTTCTTTGAGTAATATATACCAACGAAAGAGACGGTTATCATCTTTATGATAGTAACCGTCTCTTTTGTTTATAGAAATTCAGATTAGTATTTGAAGTTTTCCCCCTTCACATAAATCTTGAAATCCTTGATGCCTCCCGGTACTTCACTTTCCATTCGGGGCAAGCATTGGAAACCTGTCAATGCATGACTGGCGCCCAGATCGATTACAATTGTATGCGGATAAGGACTACCTTTCTCTGTGCTCCAATAGGTGGATTCCTGAAGGTCGAAAGTCTTGTCGGCAGAGCGGTTGACGTGAGCTACGTCTTCGCTGTCGGCATACTTCACAATCCAAGGCTCGCGGGACAGACGGCTACCATCCTTGTCCAAGAAATACATTTCGGCAATACAAGCCAGGTCTTTTCCATCCTGTGAGTTTAATGCTTCAATGCAAACATAGCGTCCGGTAACAGGTTTGTTGAATTTAACTTCCTGCCAGCCGTTACCCGGTTTGAAACTTCCCGTGAATACAGGTTTTTCACCTGACAAGTTCAAGTTCTCGCCTTCATTGCGATGTGTCAAAGGTTTCTGTACAAGCAGCTGGTCAAGGAGCGGTTCACTTAAACCTTCGGACTTAGCTTCTTTAGGGCCTACAATATCGAAAACTACGATTTCATTCTCACCTTTCTTCAACCAGCATCCCGGTACATAAAGAGTCTGCTGAGGACCGATCTCCCAGATACGGCCTAATGCATAACCGTTCACATAAACCAGTCCTTTGCCCCATGTTTCGAAGTTCAGGAAAGTATCGCTTGGTTTCTTCACCTGGAATTTAGCACGGTAAACACCCGGAATACGTTGTCCGAGACGGTCTGTCAATGACTCTATCGGCTGGAACTTCATGCCCTGATAGAATTCATAGGTATCTTCAATGTTGAAAACTTCCCAGTTCTTCAGGTCGCAAACGAAAGGATATCCGTTGATGTCCATAGAAAGTTCTACGTTTTTCGTGATTCCTTTGAAGTCTTTGATGGCACGACCGAAGTTGATGCGACCCATGGCCTCTACCAGAATATCAAGTCTGGAACCTTTGACGCAGGCGGGGAGTACCAATTGCTTTTCACCGTTTCTTCTGTCGAGTTTGCCGATGTATTTCCCGTCTACGAATACCTGTGCATAGTCGTGCGCATCGTTCACTGTGAGGGTAGCGGGCGATTTCAATTCAGGCAGGGTAGTGCGGTAGAGGATGCTTCCGAAGCCCTGGTTATATTCTTCCATGGTACGGATGTTTTCATCCTTCTTTGCTGCGGGCAGGTTCTCGAACAATGGTGCCATTTCTGTGAATCTGAAAGCAGGGATGCTGATAGGTTTGATCAGTGCAGGTACTTTCGCCTGTTTCTCACCATCCATGTATTTCGCCATGGCTTCTCTCAACGCCCAATACTTAGGAGTTGTCTGACCGGATTCACTGATAGGTGCATCATAATCGTAAGACGTCACATCGGGTGCAAAGCCGGGAGAGTTGGCGCCTGCCCAGTGTCCCCAGTTCGTACCTCCATGTGTCATATACAGGCTGAATGAAATGCCTCTCGATAACATATCGTCGATACCTTTGATCATATCAGCGGCAGGACGGGTTTCGTGGTTGGCACCCCATTTGTCGAACCAACCGCTCCAGAATTCAGAACACATCAGCGGGCTGTTGGGACGAAGTTGTTTCAGTTTGGCAAATTGCTGGTCGACGTTGGCACCTGTACCGAAGTTCATGGTCCAGATCAGATCATCGAGTCCGTTCAGGGTGAAGTTAGAGGCCCAGTCGCATTGGAACAGGGCGATGTCATTTCCGAAGTTGGCACGTACGATGTCTCTGATTTGGGATACATAACCCTTATCTTCTCCGTAAGATCCATATTCGTTTTCTACCTGAACCATGATGATGGGACCGCCATTGGCAATCGTCAGGTCTTTCACTTGCTTGGCTACGGCTTCTTCGAACAGAGCTACACGCTCAATGAAGTAAGGATCGGATTCGCGCAGACGTACATCCTTTTTCTTAAGCAGCCACCATGGCAGACCACCCATTTCCCACTCGGCGCAAACATATGGTCCGGGGCGAAGGATGACATACATATCATTTTGCTGGCACAGACGGCAGAACTCGGCCAGGTCGTTTTGCTCCGTAAAGTCATATACGCCGGGTTGCGGTTCGTGAGAGTTCCAGAATACATAGAGGCAGACGGTATTCATACCCAGTGCTTTGCACAACTTGATGCGTTGGTCCCAATAAGGTTTCGGGATGCGTGGGTAGTGCAGTTCGGCGGCTTTAACCACAAATGGTTTGCCATTCAGCAGGAAAGTTCCTTTGCCGGCTTCAAAACGACCTTGGTCGGCAAAGCTGTCGAAGTTCCATTTGTCACGCCAGGGAATGGTGATTTTATCACCTTCGAAGGAGAATGGAAGCCATACATAACGTGAGTTTTCCAGGTCTTTCTTATTCCAGCGGTCGAACATGGCAATGTACATGTCTTTCTTGCCCATAATTTTCTGCACGTAAGTGCTTTGAGCATAGAATGTCTTGTCGGCATCTGTTCCGGTACAAGGGTTGCCGATTGTTTTCCATTCACCCATAATGGAGTCTGCTACTGCCAGTTCAGCCTGATTGGGATCCCAACCGGTACAGCCGGAAGAGAGCATGTAGTATTTTCCGTTACGCTTGAAGACGGCGGGAGCTTCGCGGCTTTCCTTGACGAAGTTACGGGTATAGCGTCCGCTCGGTCTTTGATAATCGTCAGTCAATTCGCTGATGTACAGCGTTGCATTGTTTTCTGACGAATAAAAGTGGTAGGCACGGCCATCATCGTCTACGAATACGGTTTGGTCGCGGCTCATGGCACCGTTGGGGCGGAAACTGCCCAGATAGGTGAATTCTCCGGTAGGGGAGTCACTGATGGCTACTCCGGCGCATGCCTTGCTGTAGTCGGCACTTTCCACATGTGCCCACATCACGAATTTCTTGGTTTTGGGGTTATAAATCACCTTCGGACGTTCCAGTACCTTGCTGGTGTGCAGGTCGTGACCTTGGTCGTCCTTCACTGCGGGAAGCACGATGCCTTCGAACTTCCAGTTCAGAAGGTCTTTGGATGAATAGCAGCTCACGCCGGTTACATCCGTGCGGTAACACTCCCATGTAGCCCATTCGGGCAGGATGGTTTTACCTTTTTTGTACTCACCGTACCAGTAGTACGTTCCTTCATGGTAGAGGATACCGCCGCCATGTGCATTGATGGGGTTACCGTCGGTGTCGTTCCATACTTCACCCGGCACGATGGCATTGTTGGTGGTTACTTGTTTTTGGGCTTGCGCTGTAGCAGCTCCAAACAAACAGGCAACAACTAATGTCATACTCCAGAAAATGTTTCTCATGATTTGAATGGTTTATTGTTAGTTTACGAATTAATTTCTGTTGCAAAGATAAGAACGACTTATCATTTAATGTTCCACAAATAATTCAATATAGGTAGACAGATGTTTCAATTTTATACGATTTATAATTTATATCTTTGTAGTCAGTAAACGAAATTATAGAAAACATTAACATGAAACACTTACAATGGTTATTGGCAACTGCCTGTATGCTTGCGGTTTGTCTGTCTGTCTCTGCTCAAAGTGGCAAGAAAGTAAAAAGTATCTCGCCTGAAAAATGGGTAAAATCGAAAGTCTGGAGTGAAGGTTTGAAGGCGAAGCCTCATTCTTCCACGAATTTAGCGGAATTCAAAGCGCAGTACGAAGCGAATCCGGAACAATGGAAGGCGGCTTTTCGCTGGTTGGCGTCGCACGACCTGACTACTATCGAGAAGGGAAAACATCCAATAGAAGGAACGTCACTTGTGGTTTCTGTTGAAGATAGTAAGAATGAACCGTTAGAGAAGCGGACATCCGAATCACACCGGAAACATATAGATTTGCAGTATGTGGTGAAAGGAACGGAACGTTTTGCATTGCTGGATCATGAGTCTTCAAAGGCTAATTGCGAATATAGTGAGAAAAAAGATGTTATTCACTATGATTTTGATCCGGAAAAAACTACCTTTATCGACTCTGTTCCCGGTGAGTTTTTCTTGTTCTTCCCGTCCGACTGGCATATTGCAAAGATAGCTACGGATAAGGAAGATCAGGATATAAGGGTGATTGTGATTAAGTTGGATTATATATGATACACGCGCGTACCTATATATTTTATATATAAGAAATCACTAAAGAATTACCGGAATATGACCTGCTCCCTACCAACTCCCTGTCAAGTCCGTACCAACTCCGTACCAAGTCCAAGCGTATAGATACGGAGTTGGTACGGACTTGACAGGGAGTTGAATATGTCCGGTAATGGATAAAACTATTATTTGCTTTTCCGGAATGTGATTGCTTTATCGATCAGGAAATAGAAGAATCTGGCAGATATGCTATCACCGGCTACCATTAATGCTTCCGGGTGGAATTGTACTCCCCAGATGGGCTTTCCTTCAATGTTTTCAATGGCTTCGGGAATACTGTCTGTGGCCCATGCCGTAATTCGGAAACCGGGTGCTACCTGCTTGACGGCCTGATGATGGTGGGTATTGGTAAATAGTTGTGTCTCTCCTGTTATCCGTGCCATTTCAGAATCGGGAAGCAAGTTGACTGCATGAGTGGGTACACTACTCGGTTCTTCCTGATTATGTCGCACGGTAGTATCCGGATGCTGGGCTGGAATATCCTGATAGAGTGTGCCACCGAATGCTACATTGATTAATTGTTCGCCCCGGCAGATTCCCAACATGGGTACACCACGTTGCGCTGCAAAGCGGATAAGGGAAATATCATAAACATCACGCAGTGAATCTACCTCTCCCAGTTGTTCGATAGGTTCTTCATTATAATAAGAAGGATGTATATCCGCTCCCCCGATTAAAATAATCCCGTCCAGCCGACCGATGATATCTGCCAGGACTATACTGTCTGTTGTGACTGGTATAAGTATTGGAATGCCTCCGGCTTGTATGACTGATTCGGTATAAGTCGTTCGTGCAGACGAATAGTCACTGGGATGTGAACAAGATAGGCCGATAAGTGGTCGTTGTTTGTGAGATGAACTTCCGGATTGACATCCGGTAAATGACAGGAGAATGAGCAGTACAATAGATGATAGTAGTTCTTTCATTGTAAGTTTGGGGGTTAATGATTTTGCTGTAAAGTTAAGAAAATCTTTCTGTTAGTAGTGATGTGTTACATAACATAGTTTAGTAACACTATCGATTTATTGCTTTTCTTTTGATAAATTCATAATTTGCGCCTCACTAAAAATTAAGGGTATGCGAAGGCATACTGAGTTATTCATTTTAAATCTTATATATCATGAAAGTATATCAGACGAATGAAATTAAGAACATTGCCCTGCTTGGCAATGATGGCTCGGGTAAAACCACTCTCACAGAAGCGCTGCTCTTTGAGAGTGGTATTATAAAACGTCGCGGCAGAATTACTGCCAAGAATACAGTCAGCGATTACTTCCCGGTGGAGCAAGAATATGGCTATTCTGTGTTTTCCACCGTTTTCCATGTGGAGTGGAACGGTAAGAAACTTAATATTATAGACTGTCCGGGAAGTGATGACTTTGTTGGAGCTGCCATGACAGCACTCAATGTTACCGATACTGCAATATTACTTCTGAATGGCCAATATGGTCCTGAGGTGGGTACCCAAAATCATTTCCGATATACAGAAAAGTTAGGTAAACCGGTGATTTTCCTGGTGAATCAGCTTGACCATGAGAAGTGTGATTATGATATGGTACTGGAGCAGTTGAAGTCTGCTTATGGTTCGAAGGTAGTTCCCGTGCAATATCCGTTGGCTACCGGACCGAACTTCAATTCGTTGATTGATGTACTTCTGATGAAAAAATATTCGTGGGGTCCCGAAGGTGGTGCACCCACCATTGAAGATGTTCCTGCAGAGGAAATGGACAAAGCAACCGAATTGCACAAAGCATTGGTGGAAGCTGCTGCAGAACACGATGAAAGCCTGATGGAGAAATTCTTTGAACAAGAATCTCTGACGGAAGATGAAATGCGTGAAGGTATCCGTAAGGGACTGGCTTCACGTGGCATGTTCCCCGTATTCTGTGTTTGTGCAGGTAAAGATATGGGTGTGCGCCGTTTGATGGAATTCCTGGGTAATGTGGTTCCGTTTGTAGACGAAATGCCTCCTGTACATAATACTCGTGGTGAAGTTGTAACCCCGGATCCGAATGGACCTACTTCTCTTTATTTCTTTAAGACCGCTGTTGAACCTCATATTGGTGATGTTCAGTACTTCAAGGTTATGAGCGGTAAAGTGCACGAAGGTGAAGACTTTACGAATGCTGACCGTGGCTCAAAAGAACGTATCGCCCAAATATATGCCTGTGCGGGTGCTAACCGTATCAAGGTAGAAGAAATGGTAGCCGGTGATATTGGCTGTACCGTGAAATTGAAAGATGTGCATACCGGAAATACTCTGAATGGTAAAGGCACTGAAAACCGTTTCAATTTTGTTAAGTATCCGAATTCTAAATACTCTCGTGCTATCAAACCTCTGAATGAATCCGATACGGAGAAAATGATGGTTATCCTTAACCGCATGCGTGAGGAAGATCCGACTTGGGTGATAGAGCAGTCCAAAGAGTTGCGCCAGACTATTGTTCACGGACAGGGTGAGTTCCACTTGCGTACGTTGAAGTGGCGTTTGGAAAATAATGAAAAATTGCAAATCAAGTATGAAGAGCCGAGAATCCCGTATCGTGAAACTATTACGAAGGCGGCTCGTGCAGACTATCGCCATAAAAAGCAATCGGGTGGTGCAGGCCAGTTTGGTGAAGTACATTTGATTGTAGAGCCTTACTACGAAGGTATGCCGGTGCCCGATACTTATAAGTTCGGTGGACAGGAATTCAAGATCAATGTGAAAGGTACTGAAGAAGTTCCATTGGAATGGGGCGGTAAACTGGTATTTGTTAATAGTATCGTGGGTGGTTCTATCGATGCACGTTTCTTGCCTGCTATCTTGAAAGGTATCATGGCTCGCATGGAACAAGGACCGTTGACAGGTTCATATGCTCGTGATGTGCGTGTAATCGTGTATGATGGTAAGATGCACCCGGTAGACTCCAATGAAATTTCCTTCATGCTGGCTGGCCGTAATGCATTTAGTGAAGCATTCAAGAATGCAGGTCCGAAGATTCTTGAACCTATCTATGATGTGGAAGTATTTGTTCCGTCGGATAGAATGGGTGATGTAATGGGTGACTTACAGGGACGCCGAGCCATGATTATGGGTATGAGTAGTGAGGCTGGTTATGAAAAGCTGAGTGCTAAAGTACCTTTGAAAGAAATGTCATCTTACTCCACAGCTTTGAGTTCTTTGACAGGAGGACGTGCTTCATTTATCATGAAATTTGCCAGCTACGAACTTGTTCCAAGTGATGTACAAGATAAGTTGGTTAAGGAGTTCGAAGCTAAGCAAGCTGAAGAATAAAAGACTTCACTTCGTCTGTTTTTATAATTTGTTAAAGCCGTTACTCCCTCAGAACGAGGGGTAATGGCTTTTTTATTAACACTGATTAAGAACATGTGCAAATGTGAATGTGAATGATTAATTTTTTATTAAATTTGCAAACCAAAGAGACTCCTATTTGTTATAATGCTCGTAATGCAACTTAAAAAACACTTTTCGGTTAATTTACGAGAACTTGCGGTTAAATCAGGTTAATGTGTTAGGAGTGTTAATTAGGGAGTGTTAATTTTGTGACTATGAAGAAGTCAACAATATGGATATTAGGCGTCGTTATGGGGTTATCTTTCCTCAGTCTCTTGTACCTGCAAATCAGCTACATAGAGAAGATGGTAAAGATGCGTAACGAGCAATTTGATGAATCGGTGAAGCGTGGCCTGATGGCAGCTTCCAAAGAAGTGGAGTCCGCGGAGGTTGACCGTTGGTTAAGGGAGGACATCTCCGAGGCAGAAAAGAGAGCGTGGGAATTGACTGCGCAGGGTAAAGCAGTGGTGCAGACACAGCGGTTTACGGCTACATCGCCAGATGGTTCTCAGTATTCAGCTATAGAACTACAGACGATAACAAATAATCCGTCAGAGTTGCCGCGAGCCATGATTTCGCGTAAGCATGGTGCCAAAACGATACCCAAAACAGCTCGTTCGCATGTCGATTTCGTGAAGAATCGTTATGTATACCAGCGTAACTTGTTGGATGAAGTGGCTTGGCAGATGGTATATACAGCAAGTGACAAACCAATAGAGGAGCGCATCAACTTTAAGAATCTGGATCAGTACTTAAAGTCGGGTTTGGTAGATAACGGAATTGATCTGGCTTATCACTTTAAAGTGATTGACCGGGATGGGCGGGAAGTATATCGCTGTTCGGACTATGTGGATGAAGGTAATGAGTATTCTTATTCCCAACCTTTGTTCCTGAATGATCCACCTGCCCGTATGAGTATCGTAAAGATACATTTCCCGGGTAAAAGGGATTATATTTTCGACTCAGTCAACTTTATGATACCGTCGATGATATTCACCTTTGTATTGCTGATAACATTCATCTTCACGATTTATATCGTGTTCCGCCAAAAGAAACTGACGGAGATGAAGAATGACTTTATCAATAATATGACGCATGAATTCAAAACACCGATATCGACGATATCGCTGGCAGCGCAGATGTTGAAAGACCCCGCAGTGGGAAAATCGCCTGCTATGTTCCAGCATATATCGACGGTCATCAATGATGAGACGAAACGATTGAGGTTCCAGGTAGAAAAGGTTCTTCAGATGTCGATGTTCGACAAGCAGAAGGCTACCTTGAAAATGAAGGAACTGGATGCCAATGAATTGATTACAGGTGTTATCAACACATTCACCTTAAAGGTGGAGCGTTATAACGGTAATATAGAGTCGGAACTGAACGCAACAGACCCGGATATATTTGCAGATGAAATGCATCTTACGAATGTGATTTTCAATCTGATGGATAATGCGGTGAAGTATAAGAGACCGGATGCGGATTTGGAATTGAAAGTGAAGACCTGGAATGAACCGGGTAAGCTGATGATTTCTATCCAGGATAACGGTATAGGTATTAAAAAAGAGAATTTGAAAAAGATATTTGAAAAGTTCTACCGCGTGCATACAGGTAATCTGCACGATGTGAAGGGCTTCGGATTAGGACTTTCTTATGTGAAGAAGATCATAACAGATCACAAGGGAACCATCCGGGCAGAGAGTGAACTAAACGTTGGAACTAAATTTATTATTGCATTACCTTTACTTAAAAATTAATGATATGGACGAGAAACTGCGTATTTTATTGTGCGAAGATGATGAAAATCTTGGCATGCTTTTAAGAGAATATTTACAGGCGAAAGGTTATTCTGCCGAGTTATATCCCGACGGCGAAGCTGGATACAAAGCTTTTCTGAAGAATAAATATGACTTGTGTGTGTTTGACGTAATGATGCCAAAGAAAGATGGTTTCACACTGGCTCAGGAAGTACGTGCTGCAAATGCCGAAATTCCTATCATCTTCCTGACTGCAAAGACACTGAAAGAAGATATTCTGGAAGGCTTTAAGATCGGTGCGGATGATTATATCACCAAGCCATTCAGTATGGAAGAGTTGACATTCAGAATTGAAGCTATCCTGAGACGTGTACGTGGAAAGAAGAACAAAGAGAGCAATATCTACAAGATTGGTATGTTCACTTTCGATACACAGAAACAGATTTTGTCTACACCTGAAAAGCAAACGAAGCTGACTACGAAAGAGTCTGAACTATTGGGATTGCTCTGCGCTCATGCTAATGAAATCCTGCAGCGTGACTTTGCTTTGAAGACTATCTGGATTGATGACAACTATTTCAATGCCCGTAGTATGGACGTGTACATCACGAAGTTGCGTAAGCATTTGAAAGAAGATCCTTCTATTGAAATCATCAATATCCACGGAAAAGGATACAAACTGATTACACCGGAGCCGGAAGCTTAATAGCTTCTTGCTCTTCACAAAACAAAAAGGGCGGGTACTTTATAAAAGTAACCGCCCTTTTTATTCTTTTCCGATGATTAGTCTGCCAATTTCTTATTGATAATAATGTATGAAATCAATCCCAGTACCATCAAAACAGCTGAAGTACCTAAAAGGGTATTGTTGTTAACATTACCGGTAAAGGAGCATGAAACCAAAATTACAGCTCCTACCAAGACTAATATCAAGCCCAGATTTTTTAATAAACCTTTCATGTGTGTGTATTTTAATAGATTATTATATTCTTGTCACAAAGAAAAGCATAATTCTTTAACAAGCGAAATTATTTTTGCAAAAAAACTATTATTGAGGGTAAATAGTTGGTTTTGCAGGCTTTCCATAAGCCGTTTATACTAATTCTTTCGCTGTATTTTGCACTAATCTTTCGTATTAAAAAATATTTTTCTTAATACTTCCTGACTTATGCGCAGTTCTTCCACGGTGATGCCATGTAATGCCTCTTTTAGGGTTTGGTTGGCAATCACCCGTGCTTGTTCTTCCAGTTCCTTTCCGTCTTTGGTGAGGTGAATCAGATTGGTGCGGCGATCTTTCTTATCAGAGATACGAACCACTAAATGTTGGCGCTCCATATTATCTATCAGGCGCGTCATACTGGGTTTGTCCTTAAAAGTTGCATTACACAACTCTTGTTGCGTCACTCCATCTTTTTCCCACAAAAAGATAAGGACGGTCCACTGCTCCGGAGTAATCTCCAAACCGTTCTGGCGGAAGTTACGGGACAGTTTTCGGTTGATTGCGGCGGAAACTTTACCATTCAGTATGGCAAAGATAAGCCGGATGTCAAAGTTAAATTGCTCGATCATGAAATTATTGTTTAAACAACTTTGCAAAGGTAAGTCACTTCCATGATAAATCCTATCCTCGCGGCACAAAAAAACATTAAATGTTTGTAGATCAAAATAAAATCCCTACCTTTGCACCGCAAATTTTTAAACGAATTATTAATTCATTAATTAAACAAGTATGAATCAATACGAAACCGTTTTCATTTTAACTCCCGTTTTGTCTGATGTTCAGATGAAGGAAGCGGTAGAAAAATTCAAAGGCATCCTTACTGCTGAAGGTGCTGAGATCGTAAATGAGGAAAACTGGGGACTGAAAAAACTGGCATATCCTATCCAGAAGAAGTCAACTGGTTTCTATCAGCTGATTGAGTTCAATGCAGAACCTACTGTAATTGACAAGTTAGAGCTTAACTTCCGTCGTGATGAGCGCGTTATCCGTTTCTTGACTTTCAGACAAGACAAGTACGCTGCTGAATACGCTGCGAAGAGAAGAAGTGTTAAATCAACTAAAAAGGAGGATTAATCATGGCACAAGTTCAATCAGAAATCAGATATTTAACTCCGCCGTCAGTGGACGTTAAGAAGAAAAAATACTGCCGTTTCAAAAAGAGTGGTATTAAGTATATCGACTATAAGGATCCCGAATTCTTGAAGAAATTCTTGAATGAGCAAGGTAAGATCCTTCCGCGTCGCATCACCGGTACTTCTTTGAAGTTCCAACGTCGTGTAGCTCAAGCTGTAAAGAGAGCCCGTCACTTGGCATTGCTGCCTTATGTAACTGACATGATGAAATAATAGGAGGAGGAAAGTATGGAAATTATATTGAAAGAAGACATTGTAAACTTGGGTTATAAGAACGATATCGTAACTGTTAAGTCTGGTTATGGTCGTAACTACCTCATCCCGACAGGTAAAGCTGTGATTGCTTCTCCTGCTGCAAAGAAAATGTTGGCTGAAGATTTGAAGCAACGTGCTCACAAATTGGAAAAAATCAAGAAGGATGCTGAAGCATTGGCAGCTAAATTGGAAGGCGTATCTTTGAAGATCGCTACTAAAGTTAGCTCAACCGGTACTATCTTCGGTTCTGTTGGTAACATCCAGATTGCAGAAGAATTGGCTAAGTTAGGTCATGAAATTGACCGTAAGATCATCGTTGTAAAAGACGCTGTGAAAGAAGTTGGCCAGTACAAAGCTATCGTTAAGCTGCACAAGGAAGTTTCTGTAGAGATTCCTTTCGAAGTTGTTGCTGAAGAAGCATAATTTAAAAACTTCCTATATAAAAGAAGCCTGGTTTCCGAAAGGAGGCCGGGCTTTTTTATTTATTACTGGTTAGTTCTAATTGTATTCTTTATCAATAAAAGTAATTGTTTTATCAATTAGTTCCATGTAGTGGCTGTATGTGAGATGCGGGTCATCATGTACAAAAGAGATTTGCCGCATGGCAGCAAACCCTTCTGGGAGGTGGATGGTGAATTCCAAGATTTCTCTTAGTGACTTATTCTCATTAGAAATTTTTCTAAATTCTTGCTGACTGACGCATTTCTCTACCGCTGTCTCTTTTGCTTTGGAGAATCCTTCATAAAAAAGATGTGCATTTTTTATTACGGCATAGGCCTGGATGATTTCGACAGCAAGCTCTTTGTTTTTAATATTTTGCATGACAGAAGAAGCTCTGAGCATTTCCATAGCATCGGTGACCGGAAGAAAATCTTTTGATTGGAATGGGAAATAGCCGTAGTAATTCAGAGAGTCGGAGGATGCTTCATTCATTTTGTCTTTGTATTGAAGCAGGTAGCATGCACCTTCTTTGTTGAATATTTCCATTTTCATCATCTCTTCTATTGTTTCCCGGTTGATAAGTAATTCACTTTTGACCAACTGCAGGGCCTGTGCCACCTCTTTTTTCTTATTGTGCTCCTGAATCATATCACTTCCCACGAAAGTGATTGCAATACCCAGTACGACTGCGATGAAATTGCAGATGAAATCACCTAATCTTCCTTTGATAGCTGATCGCTTAATTTTTTCTATCAGTTTCTTTTTCATAATATTAGTATAATATGGAGATTAGCAAAGATAAGGATTTTCTGAAATAATCAAATAAGAAATGTGGTGAATCACTGAGTATCTTTAGAGTGGTGCAAATGGGCATAAAAAAAGTCTGTTCGTGCTTTCGCACGTCAGACTTTCAATTCTCTCAGTGTGTTGTTCTGAAATTATTCAGCTACAACTGCTGCGCTATCTACTGCTACAGTATCTGCTGCTGCGGCTGCTGCCTCAGCTGCTGCTGCAGCTGCTTCTTCTACTGCTGCGATTGAGTCAGCAATACGGATAGAATCTGCTGTTGCTTTTTCAGCGTCAGCTTGTTTGTTACCACAAGATGCGAAAGATACTGCTACGATAGCTACAGCCATCAAAACTAATTTTTTCATTTTCTTTGCTTTTTAAAAAACGTAATACAATCAATTGCTTTATTAAAACGTTGCAAAGGTATGTACTTTTTTGATAGGTTGTTCTCCAAATCCCAACTTTTTTTATGTTTTTTTTGGAGGTTAGCCTCTTTTGACGACTTTTTGTATGTTTAATAACATACTAATCTTCTGCAATACTGTTATATAAGTAGCGCTTGATACTCCTTTTGGGAGTTTTCTCAAATTCGTTAGGATATAGCTGTATCTGGCTTACTTTTTCGTAACTGGCCACACTGTTATTCAGGTTTTTCAGATTCTCATCCATAATGGTTTTGATATTTTCCGTTTGGTTCAGACCAAGGGAATCCAGCGCTTCATAATCTGCATAAACCAAAGCGACCAGCTTCTTATTACGCTCGATGATCAGACTTTCCAGAACGAATGGCAGATTGTTGAGACGTGCTTCGATTTCCTCGGGGAAAATATTCTGTCCGCTGGAACTGAGAATCATGGTCTTGCTGCGGCCACGGATATAGAGATTATTATTTTCGTCCAGCTTTCCCAGATCGCCGGTACGCAACCAGCCGTCTTCGGTGAAAACTTCCTTCGTTGCTTCCGGATTTTTATAGTACCCCGCCATTACATTTTCGCCTCGCACTTGTATTTCACCAATTTCAGCTTCCGGATTTTCTTTATAAATCCGGGCTTCCATGATGTCGAGTACACGACCGGAAGAAGTCGGGACGAATTCGTTCCAGGGAGCGTAGCTGATCAATGGTGCACATTCTGTCATACCGTAACCGATAGTGAATGGAAACTTGATGCGGTGGAAAAACTCTTCCACTTCCGGGTTCATGGCAGCCCCGCCGATAATGATTTCTTTGAAGCGTCCGCCCAGGGCATCTACCAGTTTTTTACGGATTTGCCCGTAGATTTGTCCGTCGAGCAAAGGAATGCTGAGCGCCCACCTCATAGTTCTCTTATTGATGGCGGGTTGGATAACATTTTTGTAGATTTTCTCGATAACAAGCGGTACGGTAATGATAAGATTGGGTTTTACCTCCTCGAAAGCTTTCATCAGGATCTTGGGGGAGGGGACTTTTCCCAGAAGTGTGACATGGGTTCCCACAGCGGTGGCCGTGAGGAAGTCGAAGGCACAACCGTAGGCATGGGCTAAAGGTAAGAAAGATAATACTTTATCTCCTTTCTTTAATAGCTCGGTGCGTATACCGAAAGTGACATTTCCTGCCAGATTGTTTCCTGTCAGCATAACACCTTTGCTGAAACCGGTGGTGCCCGAAGTATAGTTCAGCAGCATCACCTTATCATTAGAGAGGGTTGTATATTGCACGTCTTCCCGGCGGAAACCTTTCGGATAAGTTTCATGCATTTCGTCGTCCAGATGTTTGAGGAAACGGTTGATTGTTTCACCGTCACGCTGGTGGAGGCAGCGGAAATCAGAAAGGGAGAACACGGCACGCAGTCCGGTCAGGCGTTCTTCTTCCAGATGATCCCAAATGGAATCGCTGGTAAAGAGAAAAACAGATTCGGAGTGGGTGACGATATGATGTACATCGTTCGGATTAAAATCTTGAAGGATGGGCACAACGATGGCTCCATAAGTGATGGTTGCCATATAAGCAATGCACCAACGGGAATTGTTTTTGCCGATAACAGCTATTTTATCGCCCCGGCGCAGGCTGCAATGTTTGAATAGCAAGTGCAATTTAGCTATCTCTTGTGCTACTTGTCCATAGGAATAACTCTCGTCTTCACCATAATCGGTGTAGCAAGGAAGGTCCCAGTTCTCACGGAAACTCTGCTCGTAGAGTTTGATAAAGTTCTCTTGTATCATTGCACGAAAATTGATGATTTGTGCAAAAGTAGGAAAATTCTAAGAATTATATGTAACTTTGTGGCAGAAATGTGTTTAGAATAGATATGATTGATACCAATATATTTCAAAATAAGACAGCGGTTTACTATACGTTAGGGTGTAAGTTGAACTTTTCGGAAACCTCTACTATCGGTAAGATTTTGCGGGAAGCAGGCGTGCGTACGGCACGTAAGGGAGAGAAAGCAGACATCTGTGTAGTGAACACTTGCTCGGTGACGGAGGTGGCAGATAAGAAATGCCGCCAGGCTATTCATCGTTTGGTGAAGCAACATCCGGGCGCTTTCGTGGTTGTGACCGGATGTTATGCCCAGTTGAAGCCTGAAACCGTTGCAAAGATTGAAGGCGTGGATGTAGTGCTTGGTGCCGAACAGAAAAAGGACTTACTTCAATATCTTGGCGATTTACAGAAAAATGAGTCGGGAGAGGCGTATGCTTCAGCGTTGAAAGATATCCATTCGTTTGCGCCGTCCTGCTCACGGGGAGATCGTACCCGCTATTTTCTGAAAGTACAGGATGGTTGCGATTATTATTGTTCCTATTGCACCATTCCTTTTGCTCGCGGACGGAGCCGCAACGGAACGATTGCCTCTATGGTAGAACAGGCGCGTCAGGCTGCAGCCGAAGGGGGAAAGGAGATTGTGTTGACCGGCGTTAACATTGGCGATTTCGGCAAGAGTACCGGAGAGACTTTTTTCGACTTGGTGAAGGCACTGGATGAGGTAGAAGGTATTGAACGTTATCGCATCTCTTCCATAGAACCTAATTTGCTGACTGATGAGATCATAGAGTTTGTTTCGCATTCTCGCAGTTTTATGCCTCACTTCCATATTCCATTGCAGTCTGGCAGTGATGACGTTTTAAAACTGATGCGTCGTCGGTATGATACGGAACTCTTCGCTTCTAAAGTGCAGAGAGTGAAAGAAGTGATGCCCGACGCTTTTATTGGTGTGGATGTCATAGTGGGTACGCGGGGTGAAACGGATGAATACTTTGAGCAGGCTTATGAATTTATTAAGAGTCTGGATGTGACCCAACTTCACGTGTTCAGCTATTCCGAACGGCCGGGTACACAGGCTTTGAAGATAGACCATGTGGTAACTCCGGAGGAAAAGCACCGTCGCAGTCAGCGCCTTTTGGAACTTTCGGATGAAAAGACGCATGCATTCTATGCCCGCCATATCGGACAAACTATGCCGGTATTGCTGGAACGCTCCAAGCCGGGTGCACCGATGCATGGCTTTACGGCTAACTATATCCGGGTAGAGGTTCCCCATAATGATACACTGGACAATCAAGTGGTATCTGTACGCTTGGGCGATTTCAATGAAGATGGGACAGCGTTGCAGGGAACTTTACTATTATAATAAGGTATAAGAAAAGTATGAAATCGAAACTTATCTACTGGCTGACTTACGCAGGTATGTGGCTGCTGGCTTTGCTTCCTTTCCGGGCACTCTATATATTGTCCGACGGACTCTATCTCCTGATGCGCCATGTGGTGCATTACCGTCGCGGAGTGGTCCGTAAAAACCTAAAGAATTCTTTTCCGGAAAAGTCTCAGGCCGAACTTCGTGAGATTGAGCGTGAGTTTTATCACTACATCTGCGATTATATGCTGGAAGAAATCAAGATGATGCGTATGTCATTCGAAGACCTTTCCCGGCGTATGGAGTATGGTAACACAGAAGAATATCTTGCCATGCTCGAAAAACATGGAGGCATTGTTGTGCTCATTCCCCATTATGCCAACTTTGAGTGGTTGACAGCAATGGGAGCTTTCATGAAGCCGGAAGATGTGCCGCTACAGGTGTATAAACCCTTGCGAAATAAGTATGTGGACGAAATGTTTAAGCTTATCCGTGCCCGGCATGGTGGTTATAATGTGCCGAAGCACTCTACTGCCCGCGAAGTGATCCGGTTGCGCCGTGAAGGGAAGCATGTAGTGGTTGGTTTGATTACCGATCAATCGCCTAATCGTAACGAAGCTCACCACTGGACTACTTTCCTGAACCAGGAAACCGTATTTATGGATGGAGGTGAACGTATTGCCAGGATGATGAATTACCCTGTATTTTATTGTGAATTGGAGAGGCAGGGCAGAGGACATTGCAAAGCCTACTTCGATTTGTTAACCGAAACCCCTAAACAGACTGCTGAAGGGGAGATAACCGAACTTTTCGTACGCCGTCTGGAACAAACGATTCGTCGTGCTCCTGCCTATTGGTTCTGGTCTCATAAGCGTTGGAAACTGAAACGTGAAGAACTGGAGAAGCAAAATGGATAAGATAGCAGTTGTAATATTAAACTGGAACGGGTGTGAAATGCTCCGCTCATTTCTTCCCTCCGTGGTACGCTTTTCCGAAGCAGACGGTGCTGTGGTGTATGTTGCTGATAATGGTTCAACGGATGCATCTGTTGAGATGCTTTGCCGGGAGTTTCCTACTGTCCGATTGATACTGCTGGAAGAAAACCAGGGTTTTGCCGATGGTTATAACATGGCTTTGCAGGAAGTGGATGCTGAGTATGTGGTACTTCTCAATTCGGATGTGGAAGTGACGGAGCATTGGCTTCAGCCATTGGCTGATTATATGGAGGCACATCCTGAGGCAGCAGCTTGCCAGCCGAAGATACGGAGTTGGCGGCAGAAGGAGAAGTTTGAGTATGCAGGTGCGGCAGGTGGCTTTCTCGATCGTTACGGCTATCCGTTCTGTCGTGGGCGGATTATGGGCGTGGTAGAGGAGGACAAAGGGCAATACGATACCATTATTCCTGTATTTTGGGCGACGGGTGCAGCCTTGTTTATCCGCCTGAAAGATTATCGTGAGGCCGGAGGGCTGGACGGACGATTCTTTGCCCACATGGAAGAGATTGACTTGTGCTGGAGACTTCGTGCACGTGGCAGGCAGATTGTATGTGTGCCGCAAAGTGTGGTTTATCATGTAGGCGGTGCTACTTTAAAGAAAGAAAATCCCCGAAAGACTTATCTCAACTTTCGTAATAATCTTGTCATGCTTTACAAGAACCTGCCTTCGGAAGATTTGTCTTCGGTGATGCGTATCCGTGCTGTCCTCGACTATGTGGCTGCATTTAACTTTGCCCTTAAACTTCAGTTCCCCAATGCATTGGCTGTACTTCGTGCACGCCGTGAATATAGTTGGTTACGTCCTTCTTTCACTGCTGCACGCGAAGAAAACCTGAAAAAAACTTCCCTTTCTGTGATACCGGAATGGACAAAAAGCAGTATCTTGGCGCAGTATTATTTACGTGGAAAGAAATTTTTCTCGCAATTATAGCTTTTTCTTTTTACCGATTGTTTATTTTAAAACGGTATTGACTTATGAAAAAATTAGTTAGAAAGATTGGACTGGTGGCGCACGATGCCATGAAGAAAGATCTTATTGAGTGGGTTCTCTGGAACTCCGAATTGCTTATGGGGCACAAGTTCTACTGTACAGGTACTACAGGAACTCTTATCCTTGAGGCTCTTAAGGAAAAGCATCCCGATGTTGAGTGGGACTTTACCATTCTGAAATCCGGTCCTTTGGGCGGTGACCAGCAAATGGGTTCCCGCATTGTGGACGGTGAAATTGATTACCTTTTCTTCTTCACTGATCCGATGACGTTGCAGCCGCATGATACGGATGTAAAAGCATTGACTCGTTTGGCCGGTGTGGAGAATATCGTTTTCTGCTGCAACCGTAGTACGGCAGATCATATTATTTCAAGTCCGTTGTTTGTAGATCCTATGTACGAACGTACAGTTCCGGATTATACCGGATACACCAAGCGCTTTGAAAACAAACCGGTGGTTGCCGAGGCAGTGGAATCTGCGAAAAAGCGGAAGAAAAAGAAATGAAAGAGGCAATAACTCTGATATGAATAAAAAAGGTGTGGAAGACTTCCGGACGGAAGATTTCCACACCTTTTCTTTATATAAGGATTATGTGTTTTGATTTAGAATATATATCCTACAGAAAGCTGATAGCCATAATCTCTTATACTACACTGACCCTGTATTTGTTTAATGGCTTCATTGTATTGGAAAGAGACTGTATAATGTTTGCTGATAATGGCTTTTAGCCCTGCAATTCCTCCATAAGTCCAATGACGGAGAGCATCAAGGTCTACAAAAGAATAGTAGCCAGGTGAATTGCCGATAGGGAATTTAGCAGAATATCCTTCCATAGGATTCCACTTCTCATGTATCATCTTGCCATCAGTTGGAGAATGTATTTCCAATGGACATTTGCCGGCACTAAAGTTATACGACCCATATACTCCGATTGAAGGAATCAAACTTAATTTCTTATTTATTTGAATATTGTATCCCACCTTTAACGGGATAACAATATGGTTCAGTTTAATCTTAGCATCCGGGAAACGGGGAAGCATACCATATGACATTTCCATTTTGCTTTGGGTCTGCATGAATGAGGCTCCTGACATCAGCATCCAATGTCTTTTAAACTCATAATCCACAGTTCCTCCAATTTGGAATCCTGCCCCCATGCCACCTACTTTTTGAGCCTTGTGATTGCTGCTACTTTTGAAGTGTGTCAGGTTCATCCCTGCATCTACACCAAATCTTACTTGTGCGGAGACTTGTAGTGATAGGTATAGTGCTAATAGTAGAAATAATGTAAATCTTTTCATAATTATCTTATAAATGCTAGTGTGAAATCTCCTCCGTATGAACCACCCTCTAATTTGGGTAGCGTATAGGTCCCATAAGTACCATACTTACCTACATATCTTGCAAATACATTTGTGTATGATACTTGTTCTGATGTATTGGCAGTTATGTCTGTCCATACAGATATTTTCCCTGATAAAGAAGTAGCTCCGGGCTTCAAGCCACCTACACTCCAGTCAATATCTCCATCATTTTGGAATGCATGGAAACGTACGAAGTCAAGATTATAAGGATCTCCTGCGGCATTAGGTAAAGTAAAGTACATTGGAGATGCAGATAATTGAAAATACACATCTCTGTGATTATCTCTTTTCCAACCATGCCACGTTTTCTTTTGGCAGCCTACATGGACAATTATTTCACTTGAACTATTTAGTTCCACTCTACCTGTTGTTTTTTTCTTGTCTTCAATGAAATTTTGAAAATTGAAGTGATTTGTCTCGCCGGGAACTGGGAGATAAGCGTATACAGCTTTGTCTGATTCACTCATATCATCGGAAAGAGAAATTTTCTTAATTTCATGTCCGATAACTACTTTACGATTACTGTTTACAAGGTAAGTAGAAACATTATCACCGTCGGGTACATAAAGTGATAAATCTTCATTATCATACTTGTTAGTAACCAATAATCCCTTATATTTCTCTACATATTGTGAGTATTTGGTTGTAAAATCAGATTCGCTGGTTGCCGTGTTTGCAATTTCTTCTAATTCCTCATCTGCTTTCACGGCAAGTTCCTGCAGTGAAATGAAATCGTTGGCGTCTACATAAGCTAATCTGTTACAGGATTGCATGTCGTTGATTTCTTTTAAAGACAATTGATAATCAGCTTCTGAGGCAAATTGTAAAGCGGTTTCTCCTTGTATAGAACTTCTTGTCTTACTATTATCCGTTGGGATAATTTCTCCTTGGTCAGTAATCTGTACTACTTGAAATTTTTGGGGTTGTGAAGAAGAATTGTCAATTGGTAAGCTGTTTTCTTCATCTTGGCATGAAATGGCGGCTAATGCAATAGCCGTTAGAAATAATAATTTCTTCATAATTTTAAATTGTTTTGATGTTAATAAAATAGTTAGTTAAATCTCGTTTAGTGTGATTTCTGCTGTTACGTCTATGATAGGAGAGGTTATCTCTATAGTATAGATATCCGATTCTGGAGCATAGATGTTTACTGTTTTTCCTTCATAAATGGAGGAATTTAATTCAGAAGCGATTATGTTCCCATTCTTATCAGTTACAGTGATATCAGTTTCTTCTAAGACAGATTGGAAAGTAATAGTTAGGTTGTCGTCTACTTCATCGGCAGTCAGGTTAAAAAATAAGGGGCTGCGGGTATTCACTTTATAATTTGAACTAATAATTTTAGCATTTACTTTGTGTCGATGCCTTTTGTGGGGGATTGCATTTACTGGTATAATGAATAATACCGATAATAGAATAAATAATACTCTTGTTTTCATTTCTATATTTATTTAATTGTTTACGGTTGCAAAGTTAGGGCAAACAATTATCATGAATGCATTTTCGCAGTCATACTATAGAAATGTAATGTGTTGATAAATAGATGGGTAACAAATGTGTTAGTCACACTTTGCTTTCTTCTCTACTCATTCTCTCTTTCATTTTGTATTTTTTCTGATTGAGAGGGTGCGTATCGGTATAGCCAAAACAAATTGCAATGGCTAATGGGCTAAGTGAAGTTTCCTGTAGGCAAAGGAGCAATTGATCATCTTCCGTTAGCCTGGGATATTCAATGTGGAGGAAAGATATATAACTTTGGTATATTCCGAATATTGTTTTTTTTAGTTGTTCCTGTTCCGTAGTGGTTAAAGCTTTCATTTGTTTTTTATTCGAACTGGTTTGTTTGGATAGAGTAATCACTCTTTGGTAAATGTTGCTTTGGGCAAATAGCCAATTGAGTAACTGCTGTTTCTCTTCTTTTAAACGAGCTATGGTTTGCTCCCTTTCTTCTATTTGCTGTTCTTTGTTTTCATGTTCTTGCTTTAAATTGTTCTGTTCCTGCTTTAATAAGGTAATCATTAGCTGATTGTTTTCAATGGTAGTTTCTAAAGATGATAACTTATTCTGTGTTTGCTCTAACGATTGTTTGTATTGGAGTTGAATACGTTTTTTCCGGTTTATATAGTTTTGGTAAGCAAGTATAATGAGAAAGCAAATCGAAACAAATCCTACAATAGTGCGGTGTATGGTGCGCTTTCCTTTTAGTTGTTCCTCTCTTACCCTCATTTTAGTATTATATTCATAAATCAGTTGCTGTATTTCAGTTGACTGTTCCATGTAAAATAATGAGTCTATGATAGCAGAATGTTCTTCTAAATAGGTATTTGCTGTCTTGTAATCTCCGTTTTCTTTTTCAAGATTATATAAACTTTTAAGGCATGAAGCTTTACTTTCAATGGATACGTCATCTAAAGCTTTGGTTAAATAGTAAAGAGCAGAGTCTTTATTTTTACCTGTTTTTAAAAGTAAATCTCCGAGATTGAAGTAAGAGTTTCCATGATTTTCCTTCTGAGGCAGTTCTTTGAGGGCCATTTTTTCGTAATATAAGGCGGAATCAAGTTCGTCAAAACTATCAAATTCCAGACTTAAATTGTGTTTAGACATTGCAATCTGTAGAGAATCTCCCGAAGCGATAGCATAATTTAGTGCTTCGCGCTGTAACATTAAGGTAGAGTCTTTGTCCTCTATTAAGCAATAATATGTACTGATATTGTTCAATGCTATTGATTTTTCCAGATCTGTAGTACAACATTCATACATAGTTTGGTATATTTCCATGGATTTATCATAATATCCGGCATCAAAATAGATATTTCCCAATGAACTGAGAAGTAAATTCTTTGTCTTAAGTTCTTTCGGGAAATCTTGTATGATGGTTAATCCCTTTTGGAAACAAGTGGTTGCTTCTTCTGCTTCTTCCATCTCAACAGCCAGTCTGCCTTTATAGAGCAACGCTACCGCTTTTTCTTTCTCGTCATCGTCATAATAATCTAATGCTACGTTCAGCAGTGAGTCGCAAGGTAGCAAAGAGAGCTTGCACTTGTCCGTGGCACGTGCAAGGAGCAATGCATAGCGTGCGCATTCTTTGTCGGAAAGTCCTTCTATTTCTTCCGGTGATAAGTCCAATGACCGGAGTGCACTGTCGGGATATTCTTCTATGAGTGTATCGGCATATGAGAGTAATGTTTCTGTTTCGCTTTTGTGTGAACAAGAAAATAGTAGTAGTAAAACAGTAAATAATGCTGTTGTAATCTTTAAGTTTACCATTGGGTCGGTTATTTTGTTGACAGCAAAGGTATAAATAATTATTTATTAAATAGACCTTTGGCTCATTCTAAAATCTGTATCTATTTTACTTTTCTTTCTGTATCCCTCATCAGTAGGGCGATACAGGGCAGAGGTATATAAAGTCGGGAAGGGGAATAGAAGAGATTGTAAAAATAGAGGTGAATACCGGGGGATAAGTCGGAGGGTAAAGTTGAAGAACCCTTTCAGTTCTCTGCAAACACTACTGAGTAGAGTGTTTGTTGAGGACTGAAAGAATAGAAAAAGGAATAATTTAGAAATTCAGTAGAAGGGGGTTAAACTCTTTCGCATTGTACTTCCACCCCTGCCGCATCCAAATCGGCTCCCATGGGCGGATTGCGTTTAGCGAGTTTCAGTTCAATAGCTTTTACGGTGGGGAAAGTGCGAAACAGGCGCTTTACGATACGTCCGCAAACATGTTCCAGCAATTTAGAAGGTATCTCCATCTCAGCTTTCACATTTTCGTATACATCGGCATAGCTGACGGTATGTGTCACATCGTCAGTCTCGGCTGCACGCGCAATATCGACTTTCAATTTCAGGTTAATGACAAATTCATTACCTACTTCCCGCTCTTGCTGACCTACACCGTGGTAGGCAAAGAAACGGACGTTATCAAGGAATATATAACTGTTCATATCAATGGAATATTAGGTTAATGACAAAAATAAGAATAACTGCCCAGTAAACAAAGAAAACAGGTATATTTGTATCTGAAGAAAATCGTACCAGTCTGTAATATATGTTGTACCTTTGCCCTTCAATCATTAATCTTATAAATATAATGGAAAAAGAAACATTTGATTATTCAAAAGTGCCCCATAACTTTGGTCTGTGCGCAGCAGCAGATTGTTCTCATGCCGACACTTGTTTACGCCGGATTGCATACTCTCATGCTCCGGCAAACATTACTTTTCTGCCTACGCTGAATCCGAAAACGATTGAGGCTATGGCGGGGAAATGTGAGTATTACCGTTCCAACAAGAAAGTGAACTATGCCAAAGGTTTCGTGTGTACTACGGAAGCTCTGGCAGTCAGCGTATCAGGAACCTTCCGCTACGGGCTGATTGGTCGATGGGGAATCAGAAAATATTATCAGAAGCGGAAAGGAGAAACGCTGCTGTCGCCTGCAGAACAACAAGAAGTAATTGCCTTGGCCAAGAAACTGGGCCTGCAAAAAGGGGAGTATTTCGATAGTTATGTAGAGGAATATAACTGGTAACTAAGTTTCTGTGTCCTGTCATCCTGCGAACAGGTAATCACATCTTACGAACAAACAGCCGTGCCCTCGGCAGGTGAATGTATTTCACCTTACGAGGACACGGCTGTTTCCTTTCATTGTTATCTTGTTTACCTCAAATGGTAACTCCATTTACATGCCGAGGTAAAAGCGTTTACAATAGGAGGTAAAGAGCGTTACAATAAGCGGTAAAGGTCGTTACATCCAGCGGTAAATGCTTTTACATCATGGCGTAAATGAAATGTAAATGCAATGCGCTGATAATTAAAGCACTGAGGTGTTGCCTGAATATTATCCTTTTCGTCCGGTCTGTTCTATCAGTCCTTTGATCTTCTCGTTCAGGCTATCCGCTTTCATCAGTTGTTCCAGCGTCAGGTGCATACGGTAGCGCCAGTAATGTCTGGGGTTGGCAGGCACGTTGATGCGCTCTTCCTGTACATTGGGGTTGCGCCATTTTCCGTCCATAGCCATCCAGTCCTGCAAGGAGAGGATGCACAGGATAGAGTTGCTGTAAAGGTGGTTGCGTACCACTTGTTCGCAAAGTTCCGGAGTGGCAACGGCAGGTGCGGCGCCGTAGTGTCCCAGCATGGTGTTGTAGTACCGTTGCGTTTGTTGGAAATCTTCTTCCCACCAGCCGCGCAGCGTAGACATATCATGCGTAGAGATGGTGCAAACCGAGCGGTACGGATACCAGTCCGGATGTCCGAATTCCTGTGAAGGATCTTTCGGCATGCGTTGTATCTCCAGACTAAGGATGCGCAGGTCGTTCATCACCCAAGCCACACAGTCGGGGATCATACCGAGGTCTTCACCGCATACCAGCATACGGGTGGATTGCGTCAGTTGCGGCAACTTCTTCATGGCTTGTTCGCGCCAGAACTCGTTGTGGCGATGATAGTAATACTGATCGTACAAACGATTGAATGCCGCCTTCTCCCAATCATTCAGAGCACGGTAGATGTAATCGTGTTGTACGCCGATGCGCGGATGGAATTTGTTCGGGTCTTCACGGTCGGGCACAAACAGTACGTCACTGATTAATGCGTACAGGCCATCGCGTATCCAGATGCTGTCTTCGTCCGTCTTTCCGGCAAAGTAAGCCTCTACTTTGCGCTGTGTGTCGAACTCGGGACGCATGCGATATATTTCCCATGTTTCCGTAGGCTCTATGAAGGTCTGCTTTACATAATCAGTATGCGGGCCGAACATTTGTCCGAGGAAGTATTCATGGATATAGGGTTTCGTGAAGAAATCTTCGCGGAATGCCATTCCGTAGCCCTCTATTTCTTCGCGCGTCATCGGCAGGGCGGGAACAAACTGGCCCAGCAGTCCATGTACGGCATGCATCGGGATTTCCCAAATGCGGAAGAAGCCCAGGATGTGGTCGATACGGTAGGCGTCGAAGTATTCCGACATCTTGCGGAAACGCTTCATCCACCAGGAATAACCGTCTTTCTCCATTACGTCCCAGTTGTAAGTAGGGAAGCCCCAGTTCTGACCGTTCACGGAGAAGTCATCGGGTGGTGCACCCGCTTGTCCGTTCAGGTTGAAGTAGTAGGGTTCTGTCCACGCTTCAACGCTGTTGCGGCTGATACCGATAGGAATGTCACCTTTCAGTACTACACCATTGGCTCGTGCGTGTTCCGTTGCAGCCAGCAGTTGCAGGTGCAGGTGGAACTGGATGAAGAAGTAGATGGCGATATGCGGATAGTCGGCAGATTCCGGCTGGCATAACTTTTCTATTTCTTCTGCTTTGTATTCTGTGAATTTCGGCCATTCGCGGAAGTTGGGTGTCTTGTAGGCATCGCGCAGATAGCTGAACACAGCGTATGGCTGTAACCATTCTTTGTTGTTCTCGAAGAACTTCCGGAAGGCATCGGATGCCAGAACTTGTTCACCTTCCTGTTTGTATATCAGGCGGAAGAACTCCCATTTTGTCTGGTTTACTGCTTCATAGTCTACGGTAGGCAAAGCATTCAGCTCTTTCTGCCGTTTATTGAATTCTGCCATTGCCTTTTTGTCCTTCAACGTACCCATCTGTTTCAGATCGGCATACATGGGGTGGAACGCATAAATGGATATGCTGTTGTACGGATAAGAATCCGTCCATGTATGTGTCATGGTGGTGTCGTTGATAGGTAATATCTGTACGGCTTTCTGGCGGGTAAGTACAGCCCAGTCTATCATTTGTTTCAGGTCGCCAAAGTCACCTACGCCGAAGCTCTTTTCGGAGCGCAGCGAGAAGATGGGCACGGCTACTCCGGCTCCTTTCCAGTCGGGTAGGGCGAAGTAAACGTAACGGTCACCGATCACCAGTGTTTCGTTAGCACCTATCTGCGGATCGGCCATGTAGCGGTTGGGGTTGTTTTCCCATGCCACGGCACGACGCTCTTTCTTATTATAAAGGATGAATTTATACTCCAGCGGGAAGCTGATTTTCGAGGCGTCTACTTCAACCTGCCATTCCGGGAAGTTGGCGTCGCTCATCAGAACGGCTTTATCCGCATCCCAATCTCCCAGAACTTTCTGGTTGCCGCAAATGCCCAGACAGTGATCATTGTCGATGCATGGAGCATACGCCTTGATCAATAATCCTTTCTTGTGGCTCTTTGGAGCGGCGTTACGTTCGGGATGTGCAAGCAGGGACTCCGTGAAAGCAGACGTGTAGAAGTATTGCTGTTCTGGCAGATTCTTCCAGCAGTCTTGCAGGCGGTAGACTTTCTTCTTGTCAGCCGATACATAGAGCGTGCGAGGAAGGCTGTTCCACTCCGTACGTGTATCTTTGCCGTCGCGATAAATGTGATAACTGTATTGTACGATGCCGTTTTCAGGCGCTTGAATGTCCGCATCTAAAGTCCAGTGAATGCCATCCACTGTTTGTAAAGGTATGGCTTTACCAGGCTGATTGTTACCCAGTTCAAGAATAGATCCTAAGACTCTGACCTCTTCACCCCAACTTGTGCGGTACTCGATATGAAAAGATAGTATCATATAATATTAGATTTAGTAATAGCTGCATTGACTATGCAAGTATAGACATTATTCCGCATAATCAAGCAGCTACCGCTATCTAAGTTTTTTAAATTCCTATGCAAACGTTTGTGCTTGCATTTCGCAGATCTGTTTTTATCCGCAACGTGAAGCTCCGCAAGTGGTACAAATGAGGCAACCTTCCTGATATACAAGTGTTTCGTTGCCGCAGTTCGGACATTTCTTGCCTTTGGCTTCTGTGCCGTCCGTTATGTATTTCTTCAATGCGCGTTCCACACCGTTCTTCCAGGTATTGATGCTTTCGCTGTCCAGTTGCAAAGAGCCGACCAGCTTGATAACCTGTTCGATAGGCATACGATAACGCAATACTCCGGAGATTAGTTTGGCGTAGTTCCAGTATTCCTTGTTGAACTTTTCGGACAGACCTTCAATGGTGACTTTATATCCGCGTTTGTTCTGGAACTGGAAGTCGTAACGCTTGCTACCGTCCTTGTCCACCTTCTTAATAATGTGTCCGGAAGTAACGTTCTTCGGCAGAATAATGCCTTCATCGTCATCCTGAAGACCGGTGAAGATTTCGTAAGGATGTCCGTCCAGCAGACCGACGAATGCCACCCACTTTTCTTTATTATTCTGGAAACGTACGATGTCGGCATCCAGAACTGACGGGCGGGTTTCTACTACCGTAGGCGGTTTGCAAGGAGGCATTTCTTCTTTCTTATCGCTCTTGGCAGAAATGAGTACGCCCGAACGTGAACCGTCACGATAAACCGTACAACCTTTACAACCGGATTTCCATGCCTCTACATACAGGCGGTTTACCAGGTCTTCATCCACATCGTTCGGCAGGTTGATGGTCACACTGATGGAGTGGTCTACCCATTTCTGGATACGTCCCTGCATCTTGACTTTCATCAGCCAGTCTACGTCGTTTGAGGTTGCTTTATAATAAGGTGATTGCTCAACCAATACGTCGATCTCTTCTTGTGTGTAACGTTTAGAAGGATTGTGTCCTTGCGCTTCCATCCATGTAACAAACTTGGGGTGGAAGACAATATATTCTTCAAAAGCATCTCCGGTTTCATCCACGAAGTCTACGTGTACATTAGTATCGTTCGGATTTACTTTACGACGACGTTTGTATACGGGCAAGAATACAGGCTCAATACCTGAGGTAGTCTGAGTCATCAGACTGGTGGTTCCCGTCGGTGCAATGGTGAGGCAGGCAATATTGCGGCGGCCGTATTTCTTCATATCCTCATACAACTGGGGATCTGCTTCGCGCAAACGATTGATGAACGGATTATTCTTTTCACGTTCGGTATCGTAAATTTCGAATGCGCCACGTTCTTTTGCCATTTCTACCGATGAACGGTAAGCACTCAGGGCAACGGTCTTGTGTACTTTTTCAGAGAATTCGGTAGCTTCTTCCGTACCGTAACGCAATCCCAGTGCAGCAAGCATATCACCTTCGGCAGTAATACCTACACCGGTACGGCGTCCTTGTCCGCTCTTCTTATAAATCTTGTCCCACAATACACGTTCTGTATGTCTCACATCTTCGCTTTCGGGGTCAGCATCAATCTTTTCCATGATGCGTTCTATCTTCTCCAATTCCAGATCGATGATATCGTCCATAATGCGTTGAGCCAACGCTACATGTTTCTGGAACAATTCAAAGTCAAAGTATGCATCCGGTTTGAAAGGATTTACTACATAAGAATAAAGATTGATAGCCAGCAAACGGCAGGAATCATACGGGCACAAAGGGATTTCACCGCATGGATTGGTGGAAACTGTGCGATATCCCAAATCTGCATAGCAATCGGGTACGGATTCTTTTATTATGGTATCCCAGAACAATACACCCGGTTCTGCCGATTTCCATGCATTGTGAACGATCTTCTTCCACAAATTGGTTGCATTGATTTCCTTTTGTACTGTTGGTTCAGCAGCATTGACTGGATATTGTTGAATATATGGAGTACCTGTGATAGCAGCGGTCATAAATGCATCGTCCAGTTTCACAGATACATTGGCACCTGTAACTTTACCTTCCGTCATTTTAGCATCGATGAATGCCTCTGAATCGGGATGTTTGATAGATACACTCAGCATCAGTGCGCCACGTCGTCCGTCCTGAGCAACTTCACGCGTAGAATTGGAGTAACGCTCCATGAATGGCACCAGGCCGGTAGAGGTTAAGGCCGAATTTTTCACCGGAGAACCTTTCGGGCGGATGTGCGACAAATCGTGTCCTACACCACCACGGCGCTTCATGAGTTGTACTTGTTCTTCGTCTATTTTGAAGATGGCACCATAAGAATCCGCCTCTCCATCTACTCCGATCACGAAGCAGTTAGACAAAGAAGCTACCTGATAGTTGTTACCAATTCCGGTCATCGGGCTTCCCTGCGGAACGATGTACTTGAAGTGGTCGAGCAGATCGAATAGTTCCTCTGCACTTAATGGATTAGAGTATTTAGCCTCGATACGGGCTACTTCATTGGCTATTCTCCAATGCATGTCTTTCGGAGACTTCTCGTAAATATTTCCGAAAGAGTCCTTTACTGCGTACTTGTTTACCCAAACACGCGCAGCTAACTCGTCGCCCTGAAAATATCGTAAAGATTCTTCATAGGCTTCCTCGTAAGAATAAGTTTGTTTTTCCACGATGCTTTTTTCCTTAGATTTATTTTTTAATAAGTAAGAGTGTAGAAGTAATACCTATCATTAACAAATGTGATTGCAAAGCTAAGAATGTTTTTTATTATAGCAAAATAAAAATAGAATAAATTATGAACAGGCTGTGAGATTTCCATTTCTGAATAATAGTTTGCTGATTTATAAAATATTAGCATTATTGTATGAACAAAAAGTTTCCAAAAAAGAAAATTGTTTTTATGCTTTGGTTGAGTAGGCTAATCGATTTTAGAAAACATGGATAAACATTAAACTCGTTCTTTGACAACAATCTGCTATTCTTTTTCTATATTTGCAAAAAAATAAAAGAATGGAAATCCTAAAACAGAGAAGAACAATCCGCAAATATCAGCAGAAAGATATTTCTTCTGATTTGTTAAATGATTTGCTTGAGTCTGCGTTCCGGGCCTCTACAGTCGGGAATATGCAGGTGTATAGTGTAATTGTAACGCGTGATGCAGAGAGGAAAGCTAAGCTGGCACCGGCTCATTTCAATCAGCCGATGGTGAAAACTGCGCCTGTGGTTTTGACATTTTGTATAGACCTGCGCCGTTTCACTAAATGGTGCGAGCAGCGAAAAGCAACTCCCGGGTATAATAACTTAGAGTGGTTCGTAACCGGTTCTGTAGATGCCCTGCTGGCAGCACAGACTTTTTGTGTGGCTGCGGAAGAAAAAGGATTAGGCATATGCTATCTGGGTACGACGACTTACAATCCTCAAATGATAATCGAAGCCCTGGAGTTACCAGAATTGGTATTTCCTATTACAACAGTGACGGTGGGCTGGCCTGCCGAGGAACCTGCACAGGTAGATCGATTGCCATTGGAAGCTATTGTACATGAGGAGACGTATCATGATTATACCCCTGAAGATATAGATCGTCTGTATGCTTATAAGGAGTCTTTGCCTGAAAATAAGCAGTTTATTCTTGAAAACAACAAAGAAACTTTGGCGCAAGTCTTTACGGATGTACGTTATAAGAAAGAAGATAACGAAGTAATGTCGGAGAATCTTTGGAAAGTAATAAAAAAGCAGGGTTTTTAACCCTGCTTTTTTAATGATGCTTGAATATCATCTATTTCTGCGCGGAAAGCTTTGTCCACTTCCCGTAATTCTTTAATGGTTTTGCAGGCATGCAACACGGTTGCGTGATCTTTGTGCCCTATCAATGTACCTATCTTGGCCGTAGAGAAATCCGTGTAGGACTTGGCAAGGAACATAGCTATCTGGCGTGCCTGTACAACTTCGCGTTTCCGTGATTTGGTATGGATTGTAGCAGTGTCCAGTGAGAAATGCTTGCATACCACATTGATGATGTCATCAATGGTAACCGCTTTACTTTCACTTTTCACTACCTTCCGTACAATGCGTTGTGCCAGTTCCAGGTCAATTTCCTTATTATATATAGTAGAATGTGCCATGATGGAAATGACGATACCTTCCAGGTCACGCACACTGTCGCCTACATTTTCTGCGATATAATCAATTACTTCCGGAGGGAATTGTAATCCGTCACGGTGTATCTTATTACGAAGGATGTTCTTGCGCAATTCTACAGTCGGTCTTTCCAGTTCAGCTACCATACCCCATTTGAAACGGGTGATGAGTCGTTCTTCCATACCTTGTAGCAATACGGGAGCACGGTCCGAAGTCAGGATAAGCTGTTTGCCGTTTTGATGTAAGTGATTAAAGATGTGGAAGAATGTATTCTGTGTTTTGGTAACACCGGCAAATTCTTGAATATCATCAATAATCAATATATCGATTGATTGGTAGAAGTTGATGAAGTCGTTTGTTGTATTGTTACGTACAGAGTCAGTATATTGTACCTGGAACAAATGTGCCGATACATATAATACTCTCTTATCCGGATAAAGTTCCTTAATTTTTGTGCCGATAGCATTTGCAAGGTGAGTCTTTCCTACACCTGACGCTCCATAGAAAAACAGCGGATTGAAAATTGTTTTTGCCGGATTCTGAGCGACAGCTTCTGCTACGCTGCGTGAAAGTTTGTTGCTATAGCCTTCAATAAATGTTTCGAAGTTGTATTCAGGATTCAGATGCGGATCTAAATCTGCAATAGGCGCTTGCGGTATTTCTTTGCCGATTACCTTTTTCTGTGGAATAATGGTGCGGGGAGTAGATTCGAGATTAACGGTAGTACGTGAACTCTTATCCACCATTACATTATACAATAACTTGGTACCATCACCAATAACTTTATATAGAGTTTTACGCAACAAGTCAACAAACTTGTCCTCCAAAAACTCATAAAAGAACTGGCTGGGTACCTGTACAACCAGCGTCTTGTCCTCATATTTTAAAGGTATGATGGGGAGAAACCATGTTTTGTATGTCTGCTCCGGAACATTGTCTCTGATGATTTCAAGGCAGCGGTTCCATAGCCCGACATGATTTAATTCACTCATAACGGCTTTAAATACATTTATTAATTAAGCAAAACTTCTACGCTTGCAAAATTCGCAATCTTATTTGAGAAAAACAAATGTGTTTTTTCTTGTTTTTCTGTTAAAAGTAATAAGCTCTTTACTTTCAATCACTTATCTATTTACATGTAAATAGCCCCTTTTGAGGGCTATTGCATTTTTATAAGTATCTGTATTATAGAATAATATGCAAGTAAATAACAGGTTTTTAAACTTCCTGAAGGATTGTATGGAAGGGAATCTTTTAGTTTCTACACGGACTTACCGCGGCTTTTCCTCTCAAATCAGCTTGCTCTTGTTATTTAGACTTATTCTATTTAATAAGTTTTTCCCTACTTATCTTTTTTGCCGAACAAGGAGAAATGAACGTACCTTTTGGGGTGTGATTTCAAGTCTTCAAGAAGGCTGGCTGCATTGGCTGTTGTAGCATTCAGATTGTTGTAGAGTGAGGGGTCGTTTAATAATAAACCAATCGTATTGTCTTTTCGGCCTAACTGGTCTGTAATCATTTTTACATTAGCTAGTGTAGAGTCTATGCTGGCAAACGCAGCGGCATAATCTATTTCTTTCAGATTATTGCTGACAATGATAAAGTTATCGCCGATGGTATTCAATTTTTGAGTAAGTTGAGGAATATCTTTACTCATGATAGCTTGTAATTGTCGGCTGGTAACTTCCATGTTCGCCATTGTGTTTTGCAGACTATGTAGTGTACCCGGAATTGCCGGATCTCCAAGTATTGTATTTAGTGAAGCAAGAATTGAGTCCAGTTTGGGAAGCATTTTCTCCACTTGTGGCATGATTGTAGCGACCTGATCCATGACGCCGTTGTTGACGCTGCCTTGTAAGGTATCGCCTGTCTGGTACTTTTCGCGAGGATTATTTGCCAGCAATAGGTTCATTTTTACGCCTCCCATGAGTTCGGCAGTCAGTTCGGCAGTGCTACCTTTCGGTATGCGCAATTCCGGATCTACATCGATTTCTGCTATGACTTTTCCGGATTGTGCGTAGTCATAATAAAGATCGCGTACAATACCTACACGGAAGCCGTCGGCGAAGACCGGGCTTGATTTGGTTAATCCATTAATATTCTGGAATTTGACATAGAAATAGTTGGTAGGCTTAAACATGTGGATACCTTTCAGGTAATTAATACCGTATACTAATATGCAGAGGGCAACAATACCCGCTATTCCTATTCTAACTTCTTTCGTAAGATACTTCATCATGATGTTATAGTCTTATTATTTATTTCTTTTTCTTTTTGAACTCCTCGATAGCCGTTTGAACGTTTATCTTCTTACCATTCTTAAAAGCGATGATAAAAGCGTCCTTAAATTTGGGCGTTATTTCACGTTTGGTACGTACTACCTTGTTATAGTCTGTTGATGAACCGTATGTATATTTATAAAGTCCACCTTCCTGGAAATGTTCCACACCTTTCAAGCCTTTCAGTCTTTTATCATTGGCTGCGATAGGACGTGAAGAGGTGAGTATTTGTATTTTAAACACTGGACTGCCGGAATCGGTTTGCGATTCGGTAACTTTTCCTGCATTTTGTTTCGTTCTGGTAGTATTGGGGGTGGCTGCCGCTGGTTTTTGGGGGATTTCGGGAGATTCCTCAGTCTTTTCGTTGGTAGTATCTGATTCCTCTACATTGCCGGCATCTGTTTCTTCCGGTAATATGGTACGGCTACTTCCTGTCATACGTATTTCGTGCTCACGTTTATAGGACAGGAAAGCGCGGAAGATTCCGTTTGCCAATGTAGTACTTCCGGCTTCCGAGTTTAGATAACGTTCCTCTTCCGGGTTGGATATAAAACCGAGTTCTACCAGGATACTGGGCATGGCACTGGCTTTGAGGACCAGAAAACCAGCCTGGTGCACACCACGGTCTGCACGTTTACAGGTATGGCGGAATTCCTTTTGTACCAGTGAAGCCAGATGCACACTTTGAGACATGTATTTGTCTTGCATGAATTCAAAGATGATGTACGATTCTGCAGAATTCGGATTAAATCCTGCATAACGTGTTTTGTAATCACTTTCGTATAAAATCACGGAGTTCTCTCGCTTGGCTACTTCCAAGTTGGCGTCCGACTTGGCTAAACCAAGTGTCCATGTAGAGGCACCTTTGGCAGTTTTGCTGCCTGCCACAGAATTGGTATGAATGGAAATGAACAGGTCCGCTTTAGCGTTATTGGCAATATCCGCACGTCGACCAAGAGGAATAAAGACATCCCGTTCGCGAGTATATACCACTTTTACGTCCGGACAGTTCCTCTTTATTTGTTTTCCCAATTTGAGGGCAACGTTTAGATTGATGGTCTTTTCTTTGGAGAACTTTCCTAAAGCACCAGGATCATGCCCGCCGTGTCCGGCGTCAATAACGACAACGAAATCTTTTGCTTCGATGCTGATGCTACAAAAAGGAGAGATGAACAGCCCGAAGCAAATACTTATATATAATATGTATCGTTTATAGAGTTCCATACTAAAAGCCGTTGCAAATGTAGTGGAAATTTATAGAAAACTGATGCATTGTGTGAAGTTTTGTCACTTTTCTCCCGGATTTGTGATAGATTTCTTTAAAAGGGACTAACTTTGCACCCGCAAATTAAATAGAAAAAGGTATGTTAGTTCGTTTTCTTAAGAACTGGACGTTGCCGATGGCAATGCTTTCAGGTACTTTGGGGTACTTCATCCTTGCGAATGTCCCTTTCTTGGCGCCTACCAAACCATATATCAGTGATTTGATTGCGTACATAACGCCTCTGCTGATATTTGCCCAGCTACTACTGACCTTTTGTAAGGTGGAGAATCTGAAAGAATTGAAACCTAAAGCATGGCATGGCTGGTTGCTGTTAATTCAAACATTGTCTTGCCTGGCACTTGCTGCTTTGCTGGTATGTTGTCCAATGCCGGAAGTTTACAAGGAAGTGTTTGAAGGAGCTATGGTTTGTCTCATTTGTCCAACGGCTACGGCGGCGGCTGTTATTACCGGGAAGTTGGGAGGCAGTGCGTCTACATTGACTACCTATACGCTATTATCTAATTTGTTGGCAGCAGTGGCAGTCCCATTAGTCT
Organism: Bacteroides intestinalis; assembly: GCF_003464595.1. Lineage (GTDB taxonomy): Bacteria > Bacteroidota > Bacteroidia > Bacteroidales > Bacteroidaceae > Bacteroides > Bacteroides intestinalis_A. The sequence continues at coordinate 261,586 of NZ_QRZF01000004.1, read as the reverse complement.
TTCCATTGGTGGAACCTCATGCTGATATGACTTTCTTTGCAGCCTTTTTGAAGATTCTTAGTAAAGTCTTTCCTTTATTGCTTTTCCCTTTTTTCCTGGCATGGTTCCTACGACTATTTATGCCGCGTGTACATCATTTCTTGTTAGGTTTCCATGATCTTGCTTTTTATCTGTGGGGTGTGGCGCTTGCCATCGTATCTGGACAGACAATCCGTTCATTGGTAAATAGCGATGCACCGGTTTCTGTTGAAATCCTGATCGCTCTTGCAGGACTGATTACTTGCTGTCTGCAATTCTTTTTGGGTAAAAGAATCGGTGGACATTATAATGATCGGATCAGTGGTGGGCAGGCTTTGGGACAGAAGAATACCGTTCTTGCCATTTGGATGGCTTATACATATTTGAATCCTTTATCTTCTGTAGGACCGGGATCTTATGTTCTCTGGCAAAATTTGATTAATAGCTGGCAACTATGGAAGAAAAGAAAAAACAATCTGTGCCCTAAAAACGTTTAGCATTCTCAAAGGGGGAGATTACCTTGGATATCCCCCTACCGTTTCAGATAATATACCTTTAACCGGTAGGGGGGTGTCCTTATCAAGCAATCTTGAGGTTGTTGTGTAATTCTTACCTCGCTCTCTATGTTGATGCGTTGTGCTGTTGCGATATCTTAAGTGCTTTTTATTAGATATCGCAGGGCCAGAAAATCTTTGTGTTTGCTCCTTTTAAAAGAAAAGTAGGAATATATAAGATCGATGCTACTGACCAAATGACGTTCCCTTTTCTTTACTTGTATTAAGATAATATAAATCTTAATATCCCATAACTTGATTAATGCTACAAAGTTCTTTCTTAATTCGACCAAAACCAAAAAAGGTGAGCAAAAAAGGAATACGGATATTCGCGAAAATGTTCAATTGTTGATATGTTGACAAACTTTAACTCTAAAGGGGTTATTGAAAGAATGGAGTGAATGTGCATTTGCCCGGATTAAATGTACTTTTGTGGAAATTTACTAGAAAAAATTATGATGGAAGAAAGTAGACTTCTTTTTGAAATATCGGAAGATATTGTAGCTAGGGAAAATGTTTCGGCAGATGATTTGCAGGAGTATTTGGAGAATCCTTATCATGTAAAGGGAACTATCTTTGTGGTATGTATGAAAGGAAGTATGGAGGTTACATTAAATTATGGAAAATATATTGTTCGCGAGAATGATTACATCACTTTGCTGGATAACTCTTTTCTACAGATTCATAACGTTTCACCAGATCTTTGTTTTTCATATGCTGGCTTTTCTCCGAAGATAATGCATGAGGTGGAGTTTTTTAAAAAAGCATTTGATTATCTGTTTATTATCTTTGAGGAGCCTGTTAAACGTATATCTGAGAATTTGGAACTTTATATGCTACGCTCCATATCGTTATGGAAAATGATACGCGAAGTTCCGGAAATCTATAATAATAAAGAGGTATTGAGAAGTATGTTGGGTGCTTGTATTCATACGAGTATTGCAATGTATTATCAGGATAATTTGGAAGAGAGATGGGCTAAATCCCCAAAAAATGTCAGGATGAGCCGTCAATTTCTTAAATTGGTTGCGATACATTATAGAACAGAACGAGGAATCTCATTCTATGCAAAAGAATTAGGGACTTCGAAGGAGAATTTGTGCCGTAATATTAAGAGTTGTACCAATATGACTGCTTTGGATGTGATAGACTACCTTATTATTATAGATGCAAAAACGCAGCTGAAATCTACCAGTGCTACCATAAAAGAGATAGGTATATCATTAGGTTTTGATAATCTGGCTACTTTTTGCCGTTTCTTCCGTAGGCATACAGGAGTCTCTCCATTGAAGTACAGAGACAAATAATCCTTTTCTCTTTTAGCGTAATAATAATTCCTCCTCGTTGTAGCGTGGACGATCTTTTACTTCAATGTAGATCTTTCCGATGTACTCGCCTACAATTCCCAGGGATACGAGTATAGTACCACCTACTAACCAAAGGGAAATCATCAGGGATGACCAGCCGGGTACAGTATCGTGAAGAAAATATGCACGTAGGGTCCAGATAGTGACGCAGAGAGCTATTAAAAGGAAAATACACCCCAGCCAGAATATCATGCGTACAGGCTTGACTGAAAAAGACGTAATTCCGTCAATGGCAAAATTCAGCATCTTTTTAAAAGGATATTTCGACTCTCCAGCGAAACGTTTGTCACGATTATAATAAACGCAGGCAGTTTGATAACCAATGAGAGGCACCAAGCCGCGAAGGTAAAGGTTACGTTCGCGGAAGCGACAGAGTTGCTGGATGGCACGGCTACTCATTAACCGATAATCTGCATGATTGTAGACCGATTTAGCCCCCATCGTTTTCATCAGTCGATAGAAAGCGAGGGCGGTGGTGCGTTTGAAGAAAGTATCAGTCTTGCGTTCACGTCGTACACCATAAACAATATCATTGCCTTCCATATAGCGTTCCACCATCTCGGGGATGACATTGACGTCATCCTGCAAGTCGGCATCAATGGAAATAGCTGCATCGCAACGTTCCTTTACAGCATTCAGTCCGGCCATAAGTGCGTTTTGATGCCCCACATTTCCAGCCAGGTTCAGCCCGCAGGCATACGACGTGTTTTTATAGAACTCCTTGATGATTTCCCAGGTACGGTCTGTACTGCCATCGTTTACGTACAGTATATAGCTTCTGGGAGATATACGCCCTTCAGTTGTCAGCCGATCGAGCAACTGGCTGAGCCGTTTATGTGTTTCGTGTAAAACAGCTTCTTCCTTATAACAAGGTACTACGATAGCAAGTACTGGAGCTTCTTTCATAATCAATAGTTCTTTTTGCAATATTCGTAAGAAATCGGGAGAAAAGCAAATTATTTTCCTTTGTATTTGAAAACGAATCTAACCAGCAAGAAGTTTACCGGAATACCGATGGCGAATACCGGTATAGGTGCAAATGGCTTCGATATTCCGAGCCAGAGGAATAGATTCAATAAACTCATATGTAGAAGATAATTGATCAGATGTGCTCCGCCAAACCCAAAAGCCTTTTTCCAGGAAGGCTTTTTTCTGAAAGTGAAAAAGGCTGTCAGGTAAAAATTGGCAATGAAACTGAGTACGTAACCTATGCTGTAGGCTATGTTGACATTGATGATTTGCTGGAGTATAATATATATTCCATAGTGCAAGGCGGTAGCAAAGATGCCTACCATAATGAAACGTACAAATGCTGGTAGTTGTTTCAGTCTCTTCATATTCATTGAATTGAGATGGCAAAGTTAGGGATTGTTGCAGAATAATTTGTACTTTTGCGCCCAGAAATCATTAAAAACAGAAATATATGTCAGATGATAGGAAGAAAGCATTCTGGTTTATAGCACTGCTCAGTGTGCTTGTGATACTCCCTTTTCTGGGAGAAACTATATTTTATTCTAAAGGAGAACCGCGTGAGGCTATCGTCGCATTCTCTATGCTGGAGAGCGGCAATTGGATACTTCCGGTAAATTATGGAACTGATATAGCTTATAAACCTCCTTTCTTTTATTGGGCAATTGCTACTGTGTCATCGCTTCTGGGGGGAGTGACGGAATATTCGTCCCGTCTACCGTCTGCTCTTGCATTTCTGGCTATGCAGCTGGTGTTTTTTTCTTTTATAGCAAAGCGTAAGGGTGTGAAGACGGCTTTTCTTGCTTCTATCCTTCTTCTCTCATCTTTTGAAGTACACCGGGCAGCGGTAGCTTGCCGTGTAGATATGGTGCAGGTATCACTTATTGTCATCTCATTATGTCTGTTGTTCCGCTGGGATGAGAAAGAATGTCGCGGAATTCCATGGCTGGCTATTTTATTGATGGGCTGCGCTACGTTGACCAAGGGGCCGGTAGGTTCCATTTTCCCTTGTGTCAGTATCGGTCTCTACCAATTATTGCGCAGACGTCCTTTCTGGAAAACATTTTTCCGGTTATTTGTGATAGGAATACTTTCCCTGATTCCATATGCTGCTTGGATTAGTGTGGCTTATGTACAGGGAGGCCAATCTTTTATAGATTTAATGCTGGAAGAAAATACAGGTCGTTTCATGGGTAAGATGTCTTATGATTCGCATGAAAATCCGCTATGGTATAATTTCCTGACCATTATTTGGGGATGGATACCTTGGACTTTAGTACTGTTGATTTCTCTCTTTGGTTTGAAATGGAAAAATATGAGCTTATTGCCTGAAGGTTCATCTTTCGGTGAACGTATAAAGAAAGCCTGGAATAAATTCCGTTCACAATCGCCTTTGCAATTATTCACATGGGTAGTTATACTCTTTATCTTTGTGTTCTATTGTATTCCTAAGAGTAAAAGAAGTGTTTATCTGCTTCCTATCTACCCCTTTATGGCGGTGTTGATAGCCGAGTATCTGCTGGCTTTGGTACAGCGGGGAGCGAAAGTCTTTAAAATTTCGGCTTATATCTTTGCTTCGCTGGCTTTGTTGCTCACGATAACGTTTGCTGTGGTGCGTCTCGGACTGATTCCTGATAGTGTTTGGGGAACGGGAAAGCATGCCATGGAAAACGTAGGATTCATGAATGCATTGGAAAATGTGGATTTGTCATTCTCTAAATGGCTGCTTGTGGCTTTGCCGCCAATTGCAGGTGTCTGTATGTTGATTGCATTGGCAAAAAAGGCGGATTCCCGTTCATTATTATATAGTATAGCCGGTTGTATCTTGTGCCTGTTTGTTTCCTTAGACGGTGTTTATCAGCCTACGGTACTGTCTACGAAATCAGACAAGCGTCTGGCAGAAGAAGTAAATACTTATGTGCAGGACGGGGTCATGTATTCGTACACTACACGGCTGATTCGTTTTTATTGCACTAATTACTATCTGAATGATCGGATGAGGAATTTTACTTCCGGTCTTTCCGGAACGGGATATGTGATGCTTTCCGAACGAACTAAGGAGGACTTCCTGAAAGAGTATTCAGATAAATATCGGTTGGAGGAAATCTATCTTACTCCTTATCGCAGCTGTGATTTACGCGATAAGGTATTGATTTATAAATTCAGTGAAAAATGAATCCGATAGAATTGATTGATGCATATTATCCGGAAGATAATGAGCGGAAGCATATCTTATTGGTGCATAGCCGTCTGGTAGCTGAAAAGGCTCTCTGCATTGCAGACGGTCATCCGGAACTTAACTTGGATAAAGACTTTTTATATGAAGCGGGTATGCTTCATGATATTGGCATTTTTCTGACTGATGCTCCGGGTATCTTCTGTTTTGGTAATCAGCCTTATATCTGTCATGGTTATCTGGGAGCTGATTTGATGCGCCGGGAAGGGTATCCCCGTCATGCGCTGGTATGTGAAAGACATACGGGTGCAGGACTCTCTCTGGACGATATTGTTGCACAAAACTTGCCTGTACCTCATCGGGATATGCTTCCGGTGAGTATGGAAGAGCAAGTAATTTGCTTTGCCGATAAGTTTTATTCCAAAACCCATCTGGAACGGGAAAAAACGGTAGAGAAGGCTCGGAAAAGTATCTCTAATTTCGGTAATGCAGGTCTGGAACGTTTTGACCATTGGTGCGAACAGTTCTTGTAGCATTCTAAATTTCTTTAAAAAGGGAGATTATCCGTATAATTTACGTACTTTTGCCCCTTCAAGCGGAAACTATTAGTTGATTACGCCATTGAAAGCAAATACATTCATATCATTCATACTACTACTAGTCTTACTCCTGCTCCCTGACGAGGCCTTTTCGCAACGTCGGCGTGGAAGGACTGTTCCTACAGGAATCGAGCGGACTGATACCTTTAATATAGGAGGTGTGCAAGAGGGAGATACCCTGTTGAGAGGAGATACGCTGCAAAACGATACGATTCAGTTGCAGCCTGCCAAGAAGAAGCAACCGCTGGATGCTCCGGTTATTTATGAAGCTAATGACTCCATTGTGTTTACACAAGGTGGTGTGGCCAACTTGTATGGCGATGGCAAAGTGAATTACCAAAATATAGAGCTGGCCGCTGAAGTGATAACCATGAATATGGACAGTAGTACGGTCTTTGCTCATGGTGTGGAAGATTCGTTAAAGGTGATAAAGGGAAGACCCGTCTTCAAAGATGGAGATACACCTTATGAAACAAATACGATACGGTATAATTTTAAAAGTAAGAAAGGGCTTATTAGTAATGTAGTCAGCCAGCAGGGTGAGGGATATGTTACCGGTAATAATGCCAAGAAAGGTATGAATGATGAGTTGTACATGAAAAGCGGTCGTTATACCACTTGTGACAACCATGATCATCCTCACTTCTATATGCAGATGACTTATGCCAAGGTGCGTCCCAAGAAAAATGTTGTGACGGGACCTGCATATCTGGTAATTGAAGATGTCCCGTTGCCTCTTGCCGTTCCTTTTTTCTTCTTTCCTTTCTCCAGCAGCTATTCGTCCGGTTTCATAATGCCGAGCTATATGGATGACTCCACTCGTGGCTTTGGTCTGACGGATGGTGGTTACTACTTTGCCATTAGCGATAAGATGGACTTAAAGTTAAGGGGGGATATTTTCACGAAAGGTTCATGGGCGCTGAATGCAGAAACTAATTACAATGTCCGTTATAAATTCTCAGGTCTGTTTCAGGCCAGTTATCAGGTGACTAAGACGGGTGACAAGGGCTTGGAAGACTATATGGTGGCAAAAGATTTTAAAGTTGTATGGTCGCACCGCCAGGATCCGAAGGCTAATCCTAACTCTTCATTCTCGGCCAGTGTGAACTTTTCTTCCAGTAGTTACGAGCGTACCAATATCGGTAATATGTATAACTCGCAGGCTATGACACAAAATACTAAAACATCCAGTGTCAGCTACTCGCGTAACTTTCCCGATCAGAAGCTTTCTATAGCAGCTACCGGTAACATTGCACAGAATATGAAAGACTCATCTATTGCCGTGACTTTACCGGACCTGAACATTACCCTGAGCACCATTTTCCCTTTTAAACGGAAGAATGCAGTAGGAAATGAGAAGTGGTATGAGAAGATCTCTGTTCGTTATAGCGGACGCCTTTCTAACAGTATTACTACAAAAGATAACCTTCTGTTCAAGTCTAATCTGATCAAGGACTGGAAGAATGGTATGAAACATGAGATACCTGTCAGTGCAACATTTACGTTATTCAAATACTTTAATGTAACCCCGTCTGTTAGCTATACGGAGCGTTGGTACACCCGTAAGGTGATGAAGGACTGGGATCCGAATTCAGGTACCAGTGGGCAGGTTGTGAATACTGATACAGTCTACGGTTTTCACCGGGTATATAATTACAGTGCGAGCCTGGGTGTCAATACAAAGATTTATGGTATGTATAAGCCTTTGTTCATGAAGAAGAAAGAGATACAGATTCGTCATGTCATCACTCCTTCTATCAGTATCAGTGCATCGCCGGACTTTGGTTCTTCCCGTTATGGTTACTATGATACTTATCTTAAACCCAATGCTGACGGAACACAGGATACCGTTGTTTACTCTCCATATGCCGATCAGATGTTTGGTGTGCCGGGACAAGGTAGGTCGGGAAATATTTCATTCCAGATTTCCAATAACCTGGAAATGAAATATAGGGATAAGAACGACTCTATACGTAAGGTGAGTTTGATTGATGAATTGGGTGCCAGCATCTCATACAATACGGCTGCTCAGGTACGCCCATGGAGTAATCTTACCCTGAATCTGCGTTTGAAATTGAGTAAGAGCTATACCTTCAGTATGAGTTCAGTCTTTGCTACCTATGCTTACGACTTTGATAAGAATGGTAATGTAATAACGAGTAATCGTACAGAGTGGTCTTATGGGCGTTTCGGACGTTTTCAGGGATACGGAACTTCTTTCAGTTACACGCTTAATAATGACACGTGGAAGAAATGGAAAGCGTTCTTTACCGGAGAGAAGGCGGATGATGATGGCAAGGGAAATGGACAGACTGATACAGATAGTGAAGATGACGAAACTGATGATTCTGAGTCGGGTACTCCTACAAAGCGGAAGAAAGAGAAAGCTGCTGTAGATAGTGATGGCTATCAAGAGTTTAAGATGCCTTGGTCTATAAATCTGAGTACAGGTTTTAATATTACGGAAGATAACTCCAAACCCATCAATAGAGAGAGTATGCGCTATCCGTATAAATTTAGCTTGAATGCCCTCAATATCAATGGTAATGTTAAAATCTCTAATAAATGGGCTGTCAGCTTCAACTCCGGTTATGACTTTAATGTTAAGAAGATTGTGCAGACCTCTTTCAATATAACGCGTGACCTGCACTGTTTCAGTATGTCTGCAAGCCTTTCTCCTTTTGGCACATGGAAGTATTATAGTTTTGTGATTCGCGCGAATGCGAGCATTTTACAAGACTTGAAATATGACAAAAAGAGTCAGACTCAGACGAATATCAAATGGTACTAAGAGAGTTTAAGATCCTTTCTTACCAAGCAATTTCCTGTTCCCCATGTTCCTTTAAGTAAGCATTCGCTCTGCTGAAATGCTTGTTTCCAAAGAAACCATTATAGGCTGATAGAGGGGAGGGGTGCGCAGATGTCAGTACCATGTGCTTGCTACGATCAATAAATGCGCCTTTACGTTGCGCATATGATCCCCAGAGAATAAAAACAAGGTGCTCCCGTTGTTCGGCAAGAACACGTATGGCTGCATCAGTAAATGTTTCCCAACCGCGGTTTTGGTGAGAACCTGCCTGATGGGCACGAACGGTCAGTGTAGCATTCAGGAGCAGAACTCCCTGCTCGGCCCAGCGGGTCAGATTGCCTGTGTTGGGCGCATCAGTGCCGATATCATCCTTAATTTCTTTGAATATATTAATTAGTGAAGGGGGAAAACGAACCCCATCGTTGACGGAAAAACATAGTCCATGAGCCTGTCCGGGACCATGATAAGGATCCTGACCGATAATGACTACTTTCACTTTGTCGAATGGGCAAAGATTGAAAGCATTGAATATCAACTTTCCCGGAGGATATATCGGATACTGGCTATATTCTTCCCGTACAAAATTAGTTAGTGTGCGGAAATAGTCCTTTTCGAATTCCGGTTCCAAACGTGCTTTCCAGCTTTCTTCTATTTGAACGTTCATAATTTTGTGTGTTAAAAGTTTCGGACGCTAAGATACTATTTTTATCCGGTTCCGGTGGCAGGACACTGTTTTTATTTCGATAAACAAAAAGGCAGAAATCAAAAGATCTCTGCCTTTTCCTGTTATTCAGGGGATGTTAAATCAGATATATATTATGTTCCTTACATTCCTGACGCATATCTTCCGGCCAGATACTGGCTTGAATTTCACCGATATGTGCTTTGCGAAGATAGAACATACAAAGGCGTGATTGCCCTATACCGCCACCTATGGACAGAGGCAATGTATCACTCATCAAACGCTTGTGAAAGTAAAGTTCCAGACGTTTCTCTTCCCCTTCCTGTTTTAATTGGCGTTGCAAGGCTTCCTTGTCTACACGGATACCCATGGATGAGAGCTCGATACTGCGTTGGAGTACATCATCCCATAGCAAAAGGTCACCGTTCAGTCCGGGGAGGCCATTCAGACCTTCTGAAGTATAGTCATCGTAGTCAGGGGCACGTCCATCGTGCTTCTCTCCGTCACTTAACTTACAACCGATACCGATAATGAATACTGCACCATACTTTTTGGTAATAGCATGTTCGCGGCATTTGGGTTCCAGGTCCGGATAGAGTTGGCGCAATTCTTCAGCGTGAATGAAGTGTAGCTTTTGAGGCAGGCAAGGCTTGATTTCCGGATACATCTCATACACCATATATTCTGTGCGGATCATGGCGGCATAAATGCGGGTTACTATTTCTTTTAGGAAATCCACATTCCGGTTCTCAGCAGTGATAACACGTTCCCAGTCCCATTGGTCTACATAGAGTGAATGTAAGTTTCCCAATTCTTCATCTGAGCGTATGGCATTCATATCCGTATAGATGCCATATCCGGGTTCTATATTATAGTCTGCCAATGTCAGTCGTTTCCATTTGGCAAGTGAATGTACAACTTCAGCTTGTGCGTCTCCCAAATCTTTGATAGGGAATGATACGGCACGTTCCACTCCGTTCAGGTCATCATTGATACCCATTCCTTTTAATACAAAAAGCGGGGCGGTGACGCGACGCAAACGTAATTCCGATGAAAGGTTCAACTGAAAGAACTCTTTAATCTGTTTGATTCCTAATTCTGTTTGTTTTAAGTCCAATAAGGGTTTGTACCCTTCTGGTTTTATTAGATAACTCATAAGTGTATACTATGTTTTTGTCCGGCAAATATAGGTATAATATTTATATTTGCATCGGTTTTGGGCGAATTTGTTATCAAATTGTTTCTTATTAACTACTTGTTGCTCTCAAAATAACATTCTTATTTTGAAGTCTTTGCAGTAAAAAAAGATAAATCATTAGGAATATGCCCGGATTTTTTATACTTTTGCCCCCGCATTTGAGGCCTGGTAGCTTAGTGAATAGAGCGTCAGATTCCGGTTCTGAAGGTCGTGGGTTTGAGTCCCACCCGGGTCACTATATAAGAAAGAGGGGATACTATTTAAAGTATCCCCTCTTTCTTATATAACATGTTAATCTGCCATTTTTATCATTTCCAATGGAAGTATTGAGTATGCCACTTTCAGTGTCTTTACTTCCGAATCAGTGGCATAAATGAATATGCACCTGTTGATAGTTGGAATCTGTATTTTTCTTATCTTTTCCTTCCATTTATATTGTACATAAGTGGTAGGGAGATAGGTTATGATATCTTTATTATTCAAACTCTCCCTTATTTTTCTTTCTTTCCGGGGTGATGTTAGTACGATGTACCAGTTCCGCGTTTCGTTGAGATGTTCTTTTATGTCTTGAAGTGTCATGATTAGTAGGTTTGCTTAATTATGAAATCGAAGGTTGTGAAGAATTGAGGTTTGTTAGCAATGGCTATAGGAAGAATTATGCTGACCGTTATCTTATTACCTTTTCGAATGTCTTTTGGGTTATATATCTTTTTACTTTTTGTACCTTCTATCAGAATACTTGCCGTACAGGTTTCACTAATTTCACTATTACCGTTTATTATCTCTTTTGCGGGAGAAGATTCTGATACCGGGTAAAGTAGCAGTCCAGAGGCACGTCCGTTGATGATGAATTGTGCATTATTCCAATTGACTTGTGCAGTTTCAGATGAATTATTCCGGATAACTATTTTCCAGAAACTTTCATTAGGGATGAACTCATAGGTGAGATTTCCGTTTATACATTCCAGTTTACCTTGTTGGTTTTCATGCCATTTAAAGCTTATGCAACAGTCTTTGTCTACATATTGGGCTTGCATAGTGGCTGGTAAAGTCCAAAAAAGCAAAAATAGGAAACTGTGCCGTTTTTTGTATTTGCGATAGTCATTGTATATCCATAATAAAATTATCAAAATACAGATAGGAATGGCTATAAGTATAAGGATCAATAACGTCATGGCTGTTAAATGTTTATATGATTTTGTGACAAAAGTATCAAAATATATCTGATTAAACAAACAATTTATGAATAAAATAGAATCTGTAAACAGATGAAATATTGTTTTTCGTCCTTTAGGTCTAAATTATAAATCGTACCTTCATTAAAATGGAAAAGCCCAATATATACATAGGTGAAATTATAAAAAATGTCATGGTTGAAAAGCAAGTGACGAAGGCGGAACTTGCAAGAAGACTGCAAGTTAAGCCTCAAAGTGTTGATTATATGTTGACACGAAAAAGCATTGATACAGATACTCTCTATAACGTGTCAAAGGCTTTGGATTATGATTTTGCTCTATTATATTCTATTAGTAAGGAACAGATAAATTATGATAAAAAAGACGAAGCCTACAAAGTGTCGACTGCTAAGGTCCTGATAGAGCTGGAGTTAAAGCCGGAAGAAATCATAAAATTAAACTTGAAGAAAAAAATTGCAGAGCTACTGAAATGATTTTCTTCTTTTCTCAAAATATCAAAGTGTCCGGTTTATTTGTCCGAATGCTTCACGTAATTTCTCCCAATTATCACAAAATGCCTGCATAGACGGGAATAGTATATTTGCTCCCGCATCTAATAATACTTGCCCATCAATAGGACCTGTGTTGACGGCTACAGTGAATATACCTGCGGCTACACCAGCTTGTACGCCCATAGGTGCATTTTCCACCACGATAGCCTCATTGGGTTTTACTCCTCCTTTCTGCAGAGCCATCAGATAGGGTTCCGGATGCGGCTTGCCGTATTTTACATCAAAGGCGGTTACCATCAATTCACGGTGAAACATGCCGGGGAAGTTGTGTGACAACCGATCTAACAATGAATGTTGTCCGGAACCGGTAACTACCATAGGAACCAGTCCGTCTGCTTCTATTTTTTGCAGTACTTCCCATGCGCCGGGCATACGCTCCGGTTCGGGATTACTGTTGAACTCAGCGCTCTTTTCTGCATATATACTCTTTATCATTTCAGGGGTGGCATCTTTACCGTATTGCCGCTGATAAACGATATTTATGGTAGCAGCTCCGGTTCTCCCCTCATGCAGATAAGCTTCTTCACGGCTCAGATGGAGGCCATGGCGTTCCATAACCTTATGCCAGGCATCGGCATGGTAAGGCATAGAGTTGAACAATACACCGTCCATATCAAAAAGGACAGATTTCAATTGAATTTGTAAATGCCCGCTGGATTGAAGATAACGGGCGATAGCTTCTTGAAACATAATACCTATTGTTTTGTGGCTGCAAAGATACAATAAAAAAACGAGGTGCGAATGAGTTTAATCATTCACACCCCGTCTATCTGTGTTTAGCTTACTCCTTTTTAGAGTTTTGCCTGGATAGCTTTTGACTCTTCTTCGTATCCCGGTTTGTTCAGCAGCGCGAACATATTCTTCTTGTATGCTTCTACACCCGGTTGGTTAAATGGATTAACGCCCAGCAGATAACCGCTGATACCACAACCGATTTCAAAGAAATAAAGCAACTGACCGATGTTATATTCGTCCAGTTTCTCGATAATGATACGCATATTAGGCACACCACCGTCTACGTGAGCCAACTGAGTACCCAGTTCGGCCATCTTGTTTACTTCGTCCACACGCTTACCTGCCAGGAAGTTCAGGCCGTCCAGGTTTGCTTCATCAGAAGGTACTTCCAATTTGTGGTCTACTTTCTCTACAGAGATTACAGTTTCAAAGATAGTGCGTTCGCCTTCCTGAATCCATTGTCCCATGGAGTGCAGGTCAGTAGAGAAGTCTACAGCAGCCGGGAAAATACCTTTATTTTCCTTACCTTCCGATTCTCCGTAAAGTTGTTTCCACCATTCGCTTACATAATGTAGTTTCGGACAGAAGTTCACAAGAATTTCAATCTTCTTGCCATTCTTGTACAACTCGTTACGAGTAGCAGCATATTGTGCAGCCAAGTTTTCTGCAAACGGAACATTTACTCCGCAAGCCTTTTCCATATCCGCAGCACCAGCGACCAATTTTTCGATGTCGAAGCCAGCTATTGCAATCGGCAACAAACCTACCGGAGTCAGTACGGAGAAACGTCCTCCTACGTTATCGGGGATGATGAATGATTTGTAACCTTCTTTATCGGCTGTAATGCGAGCAGCGCCTTTCTTTGCATCCGTGATGGCAACGATTACTTTCTTTGCCATATCCTTACCGCGTTGGTCTTCGCATTGCTTTTTCAGCAGGCGGAAAGCAAGAGCTGTTTCGGTAGTAGTTCCTGATTTGGAGATATTGATGACACCGAATTTCTTGTCTTTCAGGAATTCAGTCAGTTCATATAAATAATCTTCGCTGATATTGTGTCCTGCATAGATCATGACAGGCGCAGTTTTCTTTTCCTGTAACCAGGTGAAACTGTTTGATAAAGCCTCGATAACTGCACGTGCGCCGAGGTAGCTTCCGCCGATACCGGCAACGATTACTACATCGCAATTGTCGCGCATAACCTGTGCAGTAGCTTTCAGGTCGGCCAGATGCTCTTGACTGATAGATGAAGGGAGGTGCAACCAGCCCAGGAAGTCATTTCCTTTTCCGGTACCGTTTTCCAATGCTTCCTGCGCAGCCTTTACCTGAGCTTCGTAAGCAGCAACAGATGCTTTGGAGATAAATCCAAAAGTCTTTTCGATGTTCAAACTAATCATATTATTCTAGGTTTTAAAAGCCTCTCCTCTCATCCCTTTCTCATGGGAAAGGGGGAATTGAGTTACTTTTGGTTTAAAAGATGTTTATTGTATGTTGTTTATTATACTTCTATCTGAGCGAGTCAGTCAGCAACTTGATCTCTATCATCGGTGAAATACGTTCGTACAAGATGTTATAGACAGCATCCAGTATCGGCATATTGACATGGTGATGTTTGTTGATTTCCTTGATACACTTTGTACCGTAGTATCCTTCGGCAATCATCTCCATTTCTATCTGCGCACTTTTCACAGAGTATCCCTTACCGATCATTGTACCAAATGTACGGTTACGGCTGAAATTAGAATATCCTGTCACCAGCAAGTCACCTAAATAAACAGAATCATTCACGTTTCTGTTTAACGGATGTACAGTTTGCAGAAAACGATTCATTTCCTGTACGGCATTGGATATCAATACTGCCTGGAAGTTATCACCATATTTCAGACCACTGCAAATACCTGCGGCAATGGCGTACACGTTTTTCAGTACAGAACTGTATTCTATACCGGCTACGTCATTGCTGACAGATGTTTTAATGAATGAACTGGCCAGACGACGGGCGATGGTACATGCTTTATCTGTGTCAGGGCAAGCAATGGTGAGATAAGAGAGACGTTCCAGGGCTACTTCTTCCGCATGGCAGGGACCTGCCAATACAGCAATATTTTCAGGTGGAACGCCATATTCTTTTGTGAAGTACTCCGATACGATCAGATTGTCATCGGGTACGATTCCTTTAATAGCAGTGATGATGAATTTATCCCGTATCCGCGTTTTCAGTTTCTTTAAGTGAGCTTTGAGATAAGGGGAAGGGGTGACAAATATCAGCGTATCAGACTCTTTCACTACATCGTTGATGTTAGAGGAAAAATTGATACGCTTCATGTCAAATTTGACGCCCGTCAGGTAGGCAGGGTTATGGCCCAGTCGTTTAAAATCAGTAATACGATCATCTCGTCGCATATACCAGTTAATCGACTCAGCCTGAGCAAGTACCATTTTTGCAATGGCTGTAGCCCAGCTTCCTCCGCCCATTATGGCTATCTTTCCGGGTAGTTTCATATCGAAATTAATAATTAATAATTAAAAATTAAAAGGGGAAAAGGAAAGAAGTTCCTTTCCCCCGTTCGATCTTTAATCTCACTTATTTAATTTTTAATTCTTTAATTTTTAATTTTGCTGATCCAATCAGCAACGTCATTTACAGACGGGTTGGTCAGTTCCAATTTGTATTTCTTGTTGATACCGCAAATGTCCTGATGCAACTTTTGCGGATTTACACCTTTCATGTCTTCTATTGTGTTGTAGCCGGCTTTCTGGATAACGGGTACCCAGTCTTCGGCAATGCCCAGTTCCATATATTTGGCAGGAGCATCTTTTGGGATAACCTTCTCGGGACGCATTTGCGGGAAGAACAGCACTTCCTGAATGTATGATTTACCTGTCATCAGCATAGTAAGACGGTCGATACCTATACCGATACCAGATGTAGGAGGCATACCGAACTGCAGGGCACGCAGGAAATCCTGGTCGATGAACATTGCTTCATCGTCACCCTTTTCGCTCAGGCGTAACTGATCTTTGAAACGTTCTTCCTGATCGATGGGATCATTCAACTCACTGTAAGCATTGGCAAGTTCCTTACCATTCACCATCAACTCAAAACGTTCAGTCAGACCCGGTTTGCTACGGTGCATCTTGGTCAACGGACTCATTTCAACAGGATAGTCAGTGATGAATGTCGGTTGGATGAAGGTTCCTTCACAGAATTCACCGAATATTTCATCTATCAGCTTACCCTTGCCCATGGTGTCATCAATCTCCATCTTCAGCTCTTTACAGATCTGGCGGATTTCTTCTTCACTCTTGCCATTGAGGTCGTAACCGGTTTTCTCCTTGATAGCATCCAGGATAGGCAAGCGGCGGTATGGTGCCTTGAAACTGATAGTCTTACCGTCGATGGTAGTCTCTTCGCTGCCATTTACAGCAATGCAGATACGTTCCAGCAATTTTTCGGTAAAATTCATCATCCAATTGTAATCCTTATATTGTACGTAAAGCTCCATACAGGTGAACTCCGGATTATGGTTCTTGTCCATACCTTCGTTACGGAAGTTCTTGCCGATTTCATAAACACCCTCAAAACCACCTACAATCAGACGTTTCAGGTAAAGCTCGGTAGCGATACGCAGATACAGGTCGATATTCAGTGAGTTGTGGTGGGTAATGAACGGGCGGGCACTTGCTCCACCTGCTATAGATTGCAGAATGGGAGTTTCCACTTCGGTATAGCCGGCTTCATCCAGTACGGCACGCATGGTCTTAATGACAGTGGCACGTTTTAAGAATGTATCTTTTACGCCGTCGTTTACAATAAGGTCGACGTAACGTTGGCGATAACGCAGTTCTGGATCTTCAAAAGAGTCATAAGCTATACCGTCTTTGTATTTTACGATAGGCAGTGGCTTGATGGATTTTGCCAGTACGGTCAACTTCTGGGCGTGGATACTGATTTCGCCCATCTGAGTACGGAAAACAAAACCTTCGATTCCAATGAAGTCGCCTAAGTCGAGCAGGCGTTTAAATACAGTATTGTAGAGTTCCTTGTCTTCTCCCGGACAGATATCGTCGCGAGTGATATACACCTGAATGCGACCTTTGGAGTCCTGCAATTCAACGAACGAAGCCTTACCCATTACCCGGCGCGTCATCATACGTCCGGCTACGGATACCTTGCGAGGTTCTGCGTCATCTTTAAATTCCGCTTTTATATCTGTAGAGAAAGCATTGGTTACATACTCTGCAGCGGGATAGGGTTCGATGCCCATCGCGCGAAGTTCATTCATACTATTACGTCGAATGATTTCCTGTTCACTTAGTTCTAATACATTCATTTCGTTGTACATTAACACAATTTGGGAGCAAAAATACGAAACATTTTTCATATAATGGCATGAAGAAGGGGAGAATTAGGAAAAGTTTAAAGTCAACGTGTACATTCTCAATGGAGTGAATGAATTTCTCTTTGAAGTAGCGATAATCTCTTTGTTCTCCTTTTCTTGTTTGCTTATGGGAAAATCAGTACCTTTGCACCCCAAAATAAAGGAAATAGGTATTATGACAGGACAAAAGGCACCCACAGCGTTGGGAACAGAAAAGATTGGAAAGCTACTGATGCAATATGCCGTACCGGCGATTATCGCCATGACGGCATCTTCTTTATATAATATGGTGGATAGCATTTTTATCGGTCACGGAGTAGGCACAATGGCTATTTCGGGATTGGCGCTTACTTTTCCCCTGATGAATCTTGCTGCTGCATTCGGTTCGTTGGTAGGAGTGGGAGCTTCCACATTGGTATCGGTTAAACTGGGACAAAAAGATTACGATACAGCCCAACGGATCTTGGGTAATGTACTGGTGCTGAATATCGTGCTGGGATTGACATTTACGGTCGTAACGATGATATTCCTCGATCCTATCCTTTACTTCTTTGGCGGTAGCGATGAAACGGTGAAGTACGCCCGTGAATACATGCAGATTATTTTGCTGGGCAATGTTGTCACCCATCTTTATCTTGGCTTAAATGCTGTCCTACGTTCTTCCGGACATCCGCAAAAGGCAATGTACGCCACTATCGCTACAGTAGTCATCAATACGATACTTGACCCTTTATTTATTTACGGTTTCGGCTGGGGTATCCGTGGAGCTGCTATTGCCACCATCATTGCGCAGGTTATTTCGCTGCTGTGGCAATTCAAGATATTCAGCAACAAAGACGAACTGCTCCATTTCCATCGCGGCATATTCCGCCTGCGCCGTAAGATTGTGATGGATTCGCTTACTATCGGTATGTCTCCTTTCCTGATGAATCTGGCAGCGTGCTTTATTGTAATTGTCATTAATCAGGGGCTGAAGCGTTACGGTGGAGACTTGTCTATCGGTGCATTCGGCATTGTTAACCGCTTGGTGTTTATATTCGTAATGATCGTGATGGGATTGAATCAGGGCATGCAGCCTATTGCCGGATATAACTTTGGTGCGCAGCAATATGCTCGTGTCTCGCGGGTGTTGAAACTGACTATAATTTTTGCTACGGTTGTCACCACATCCGGTTTCCTGATGGGGATGATTATACCCGATTTGGTGGTTTCCATATTTACTTCTGACGAAGAATTGATAGCTATTTCGGCACGTGGACTGCGTGTGGTAGTGATGTTCTTCCCGATAATCGGTTTCCAGATGGTGACGTCGAATTTCTTTCAGAGTATCGGGATGGCGAGTAAAGCTATCTTTTTGTCTCTTACCCGTCAGATGCTTTTCTTGCTTCCGGCGCTGATAATCCTGCCTCATTTTTTCGGTGCGGCCGGTGTTTGGTATAGTATGCCGGTTTCCGATTTACTTGCCAGCTTGGTGGCAATGGTGATGCTGGTTGGGCAGTTCCGTAAATTTAAAAGAGGCGAAGGATAGAGTGAAAAACATGCGGTTCGTGATAAAGTTAGTTATAGCCGGAAAATTAGTATAGATTATTTTTTTGTTTCTTTCCTATAAATCCTTACTTTTGCTATTAGTAAACCAATATTTAGATTGAAGCTATGAATAAGAAATTCGTTGTGAACATCGGTCGCCAATTGGGAAGTGGCGGAAAGGAGATAGGGGAGAAGTTGGCAGCCCGTCTGGGTATCGATTTCTATGACAAGGAGTTAATAACTCTGGCTTCCAAGGAAAGCGGTCTGTGTCGTGAGTTCTTTGAGAAGGCCGATGAACGCGCCTCGCAAGGGATTATCGGCGGACTCTTTGGTATGCGTTTCCCTTTTGTGGGAGATGGTGCTTTACCAACTCAGAATTGCCTCAGTAACGATGCACTTTTCAAGGTGCAGAGCGATGTAATCCGCCAGTTAGCCGCAGAGAAATCCTGTCTTTTTGTAGGCCGTTGTGCCGATTATATCCTGCGTGATCATCCCCGTTGTGCCAATATCTTTATTTCCGCTTCGCATGAAGCACGCGTTGCCCGTCTGTGCGCTTCACATCATGTTACAGAAGAAGAAGCAGAAAATATGATGAATAAGGCTGATAAAAAACGTTCGGAATATTATAACTATTATAGCTACAAGACGTGGGGAGCTGCGGCAACCTATCATCTGTGCATTGACTCTTCTGTGCTGGGGATTGAAAAGACTATCGATTTTATAGAAGATTTTGTGAAACTTAAAATAAAGTGAAACGGAACAATTTATAACCCGGGCCATACCCTCTCCGTATCTGGTCCATACCAACTCCATACCAAGTCCAAGTGTATAGACACGGAGCAAGTACGGAGAAGATACGGTTTTGGTAATATGAAGGGGAAAAACAGAACAAAAAAAAGAGAGATTACAACTGCGTAGTCCCTCTTTTCTTTTATATCATCTGACATTACATCATTGTCAACAATATCATCTGGCCTGCCAGAATACGCAGGAACATTGTCAACGGATAAACAGTAGAGTAACCTACTGCCGGAGCATCATTGCCGGATGCCTGGTTAGCATAAGCTAATGCAGGAGGGTCTGTGTTGCTACCGGCAATCAATCCCATCAGGGTAAAGTAATTCACTTTGCAGTAGAAGCGGGCAATCATACCGATAATCAGCAAAGGAATAACAGTGATCAGGAAACCATAGCCTACATAAAGCAAACCGGAACCTTCTACCACTGTTTCTACGAAGTGAGCACCGGCTTCGATGCCTACGCTGGCAAGGAAGAGTACGATACCGATTTCACGCAGCATCAGGTTGGCACTCATGGTTGTATAAGTCACCAGTTTCAGCTTATGGCCGAAGCGGCCGATAAGAATAGCCACTACCAGCGGACCACCTGCCAGACCGAGTTTGACCGGAGTCGGTATACCCGGGAAAGCGATAGGAAGACTACCCAACAGGATACCCAGGAAGATACCCACGAAGATAGTCACAATATTAGGCGTATCCAGACGTTTCAGTTGATTACCCAGTACTCCAGCAACACGCTCTACGGCATCTTGCTGGCCAACGACCATTACACGGTCACCTACCTGTAGTATCAGGTTCGGATCAGCAAACAAGTCCATACCGGAACGGTTGATACGGGTTACGTTTACTCCGTACATACTACGGAAATGGAGGCTACCTAATTTTTTACCATTGATTTCGGATTTTGTCACCAATATACGGCGTGAAACCATCGGCATGTCTTGTTTTTCCCAGTCCACCTGAATTTCTTTACCGATGAAAGCGGTTACTGCTTCAGCATCTTCTTCGGAACATACAATAAATACCTGGTCGCCGATATGAAATTCCGTATCTTGGTTGGGGATGCTGACATGTCCCTCGTGACGGATACGTGAGCATACAAAAGGACGTCCCATAAACTCTTTGATCTGGATGAGTTTTTTTCCGTCAATAGATTCGTTGCGGACTTCCAGGTGCAACATGTGGGGCATGTGCTTCATATCAGAAGTCTGAACGGCCAGTTCATCTTCTTCTTTTTTCAGGTTCACCCGGCAGATGTAGCGGATGGCAATGATGGAACCAATGATACCGACAACACCAAGCGGGTAAGCGCAGGCATATCCCAGTGCGATAGGATCGCCCGTGTAGTTCAACTGATTCAAGGCTTCCTGTGCGGCACCCAAACCCGGAGTATTGGTAACAGCACCGTAGAGAATACCTACCATCATGGGAAGATCGATTCCCCCGTCGATGAAATAAATACCCAGAGCTACTGCAATATTCAGTACCACAATACCTACTGCAAGCATGTTCAGTGTCATTCCACCTTTCTTAAAAGAGGAGAAGAACGACGGCCCTACTTGTAGACCGATACAGAATACAAATAAAATTAATCCGAATTCGCGGATGAAGTGCAAAATGTGTGTCTCACCCGTAAAACCGAAATGTCCCATCAGAATACCAGTGAAGAGTACAAATGTGACACCCAATGATATCCCGAAAAATTTAATCTTACCCAAAAGCACGCCGACAGATATTACGAATGCATACAAGCATACGATATGGGCGACGGAGGCAGGGTCCCATAACAAACTCTCTAACCAATCCATAGTTACTTTTGTCTAACTTTTTTATTTACTTATTGAATTTTCGCGCAAAGGTAGGCATTAAAAGGGATGTGGCAAAGGGTTTGCTGGAGTTTTTCTTTTGGGGTATAGGTAGAGGTGTTAGAAGATAATTAGGTAGTATGCAGGAATATTAGTTTATACTCTAAAATGTAAGGTGTACTTTGCAATCATGCATACACATACGAAAATCATACTTGCAGAATGTCATTTCTCCATGCGAATTTTACTTAAAAAACCTTGTGTTATTAAGTTATTGAGTATATTTGCAAGTCCTATTTTATACAAATAGGTAAATGAAGAGATTACTAATTATCTTTTTAATTATAAAATAAACTATGGCAGACAGTAAAGAAAAACTCTTCTCGGACTTTGCTCCCACCACAACCGAACAGTGGATGGAGAAAGTAGTAGCTGACCTGAAAGGTGCTGATTTTGAGAAGAAACTCGTTTGGAAAACAAACGAAGGATTCAAGGTAAAACCTTTCTATCGCATGGAAGACCTCGAGGAACTGAAAACGATGGATGCACTTCCCGGTGAATTCCCCTATCTCAGAGGTACCAAGAAAGACAACAACGAGTGGCTTGTTCGCCAGGAAATTAAAGTGGAATGCCCCAAGGAAGCCAATGCAAAAGCGCTGGATATCCTGAATAAAGGTATCGATTCACTGGCTTTCCGTGTAAAGGCAAAAGAACTCAATGCCGAATACATCGAGACTTTGCTCGAAGGAATCTGCGCTGAGTGTGTAGAGCTGAATTTCTATACTTGTCAGGGACATGTGGTAGGACTTGCAGAACTTTTGGTGGCTTACTTCCAGAAGAAAGGTTATGACCTGGCGAAGTTGCAGGGTTCCATCGGTTATGATTTCTTCGACAAGATGCTGGCAAAAGGCAAAGAAAAGGGTGATATGGTGCAAACAGCCAAAGCTCTGATTGAAGCAACTACTGCTCTGCCGAACTACCGTGTACTGAATGTGACAGCTTTGACGCTGAACAATGCCGGAGCATACATTTCCCAGGAATTGGGTTATGCTCTAGCTTGGGGTAATGAATATATGAATCAGCTGACAGAAGCGGGAGTTCCTGCTGCTCTTGTTGCCAAGAAGATTAAATTCAACTTTGGTATCAGCTCTAATTACTTCCTTGAGATTGCTAAGTTCCGTGCTGCCCGTATGTTGTGGGCAAACATCGTAGCTTCTTATGATGCCGATGCTCAATGTGCTGCCAAAATGCGCATACATGCTGAGACTTCTACGTTCAATCTTACTTTATTTGATGCTCATGTAAACCTGTTGCGTACGCAGACAGAGGCTATGAGTGCTGCACTGGCAGGTGTGGATTCAATGACAGTAACTCCGTTCGATAAGACTTATGATGCTCCGAATGAATTTTCGGAACGTATGGCCCGCAACCAGCAATTGCTGCTGAAAGAGGAGTCTCACTTCGATAAGGTGATTGACCCTGCTGCCGGTTCTTACTATATTGAAAATCTGACTGTATCCATTGCAAAACAAGCTTGGGAACTTTTCCTGGCTGTTGAAGAGGAAGGTGGTTTCTATGCTGCTGTAAAAGCTGGTACGGTACAGGCTGCTGTGAACGAAAGTAACAAGACTCGTCATAAAGCTGTTGCTCAACGTCGCGAAGTGTTGCTGGGTACGAATCAGTTCCCGAACTTTAATGAGAAGGCAGGTGAGAAGAAACCGCTGGAAGCTACTTGTTGCTGCGGTGGTCATGATACTTGTGAAAAAGATGTGGCTACACTCAACTTTGACCGTGCTGCCAGTGAATTCGAAGCATTGCGCCTCGAAACAGAAGCTTCAGGCAAGCGTCCGAAAGCTTTTATGCTGACTATCGGTAATCTGGCTATGCGTCAGGCACGTGCTCAGTACTCTTGTAACTTCCTGGCTTGTGCCGGATATGAGGTTGTTGATAACCTGGGCTTCCCGACTGTAGAAGCAGGTGTGGAAGCTGCGATGGCTGCTAAAGCTGATATCGTGGTGCTTTGTTCCAGTGATGATGAATATGCAGAATACGCTGTTCCGGCTTTCAAGGCTCTGAATGGTCGTGCTATGTTTATCGTAGCCGGTGCTCCTGCCAATATGGACGAGCTGAAAGCTGCCGGTATCGAGAATTTCATCCATGTTCGTGTCAACGTACTGGAAACATTAAAGGAATACAACGCTAAATTATTGAGTTAACAAGGGGACAAGGGAACAAAGGGACAAAGGGAAGCCTTGTCAACTTGTCACCTAAATCCTCGTCAACTAAAAAAGAAGATGAGAAAAGATTTTAAAAACTTAGATATATATGCCGCATTCAAGCCCGCTAACGGTGCTGAGTGGCAAAAGGCTAACGGCATCCATGCTGATTGGAAAACGCCGGAACACATTGAAGTGAAGCCTGTTTATACAAAAGAAGACCTGGAAGGCATGGAACATTTGGGCTATGCTGCCGGTCTGCCTCCTTATCTGCGTGGCCCGTACTCAGTGATGTACACACTACGCCCCTGGACAATCCGTCAGTATGCCGGATTCTCTACAGCTGAAGAATCAAATGCATTCTACCGTCGTAATCTGGCTTCCGGACAGAAAGGTTTGTCTGTAGCCTTCGACTTGGCTACACACCGTGGCTACGACCCTGACCATGAACGTGTGGTAGGTGATGTAGGTAAGGCCGGTGTATCTATCTGCTCACTGGAGAATATGAAGGTTCTTTTCGATGGTATTCCTTTGAACAAGATGTCTGTGTCCATGACTATGAATGGTGCTGTTCTTCCAATTCTGGCATTCTATATCAATGCCGGTCTGGAACAAGGTGCTAAATTGGAAGAAATGGCAGGTACTATCCAGAATGACATCCTGAAAGAATTCATGGTGCGTAATACCTATATTTATCCGCCTGCATTCTCTATGAAGATTATATCCGATATCTTCGAATATACTTCTCAGAAAATGCCGAAGTTTAACTCTATTTCTATCTCCGGTTACCATATGCAGGAAGCCGGTGCTACGGCAGACATTGAGTTGGCTTATACGCTGGCTGACGGTTTGGAATATCTTCGTGCCGGAACAGCAGCAGGTATTGACATCGATGCTTTTGCTCCGCGTTTGTCTTTCTTCTGGGCTATCGGTACCAACCACTTTATGGAAATTGCCAAAATGCGTGCGGCTCGTATGCTTTGGGCAAAGATCGTGAAACAGTTCAATCCGAAGAATCCGAAATCACTGGCTTTGCGTACGCACTCCCAGACTTCCGGCTGGTCGTTGACTGAACAGGATCCGTTCAATAATGTAGGCCGTACTTGTATCGAGGCTATGGCTGCAGCTTTGGGACATACCCAGTCTCTGCATACCAACGCTCTTGATGAGGCTATCGCATTGCCGACAGACTTCTCTGCCCGTATCGCACGTAATACTCAGATTTATATTCAGGAAGAAACTTATATCTGTAAGAACGTTGACCCATGGGGAGGTTCTTATTATGTAGAGTCTCTGACAAATGACTTGGCTCACAAGGCTTGGGAGCTTATTCAGGAAGTAGAAAAACTGGGTGGTATGGCAAAGGCTATCGAAACCGGTATTCCTAAGATGCGCATCGAAGAAGCTGCTGCACGTACACAGGCTCGTATCGACTCCGGTTCTCAGACTATTGTTGGTGTGAATAAATATCGTCTGGAGAAAGAAGCTCCGATTGATATCCTCGAAATCGACAATACGGCTGTTCGTCTGGAACAGATTGAGAACCTGAAGCGCTTGAAAGAAGGAAGAAATGAGGCTGAAGTGCAGAAAGCATTGGAAGCTATTACCAAATGCGTGGAAACCAAGGAAGGCAATTTGCTGGAGCTGGCAGTAGAAGCTGCCCGTGTTCGCGCTACGTTGGGAGAAATCTCTTATGCTTGCGAAAAGATTGTAGGACGTTATAAGGCAATAATCAGAACTATATCAGGCGTGTATTCATCAGAAAGTAAGAATGACAGCGACTTCAAGCGTGCTTGCGAATTGGCCGAGAAGTTTGCGAAGAAAGAGGGACGTCAGCCCCGTATTATGGTTGCCAAAATGGGTCAGGACGGTCACGACCGTGGCGCCAAAGTAGTTGCGACCGGATATGCCGACTGTGGTTTCGACGTGGATATGGGACCGTTGTTCCAGACGCCTGCCGAAGCTGCCCGCGAAGCTGTTGAAAATGACGTTCACGTAGTGGGCGTATCTTCATTGGCTGCCGGACACAAGACACTGGTTCCGCAGATCATTGAAGAACTGAAGAAGCTGGGTCGTGAGGATATCATCGTAATTGCAGGTGGTGTAATTCCTGCACAGGACTATGATTTCTTGTATAAAGCCGGTGTAGCTGCTATTTTTGGTCCCGGTACTCCGGTTGCCAAAGCTGCTTGTCAGATTCTGGAAATCTTGATGGACGAAGAATAAATCTTTCATTCATATAATTTTAGAGAGGCAGGGTATTATATTAATATCCTGCCTCTCGTATTTTAAGTATATAGAGATAAAATTAGTTGGTTTTTAATGTCATATTAATCTTTTCTTTAACCACTCCGGTGGATATTTGCGGCATCATTTCTTTGATATCCGTAATCTAATAATTGATATTGCATGAAAAAATTATTACTTCTTTTTATCTCAGCTTTATTAGCTGTAAGTGTACAGGCACAATCAAATGATAAGCCTGGTGAATGGAAATTAATCGCATCGGATGATTATCCGGCAGATGACATCGGTGTGGCAACGTATGACGTTGTAGCTGACTTTGGGGCAGATCCTACCGGAATGAAAGACTCGTGGAGTATTTTCCAAACAGCACTTAATAAACTGGGTGAGAACAGGCGTGGCGGTGTGCTTTTTGCTCCTGCCGGCCGTTACCGTATTACCGGAAAACTTTATATTCCTACAGGTGTGACGCTGCGTGGCGAATGGAAACGGCCGACCAAAGGAGTAGCCATACAGGGAACCATTCTGATGGTAGACAATGCCGGGGGAGATGAACTTGAGTCGAAATCTTTCATTACCATGGAGCCTTCCACTGCCTTGACCTACCTCTCCATTTGGTATCCACACCAAGATCCGGATCATATAAAGCCTTATCCGCCGACAGTGCTTTACGGACGTGATGGTGTATGGGGTAATGAATATTGTAATGTCCGTCATGTAACATTGGTAAATTCTTACAGCGGCATTATCCTTTCCAGAAAGAACGGTGGCGGTTGCCCTAATATCTATGATGTATATGGAACCCCACTGAGCCGTGGTATTGAGATTGATAACATAGCTGACGTCGGTCGTTTTGAGCAGATATACTTTTCTCCTGATTATTGGGCAGGTTCAGGGCTTGAAGGGGCACCGAAAGCAGGTTCCGCCTTCACTGATTGGATCTACCAAAATGGGGTAGGTATAACAATGCGTCGTAATGACTGGTCTTACACCTGTTTCGTCGATGTCGAAGGATATAATTGTGGTTTTAAGACCGGAAATAGCATGTCCGGTGACGGCAATCCGAACGGTCATAATTACAGCTTTCATCTGAAAGACTGCCAGACCGGTATTCATGTTGATGGTAGTTCTTCCTCCGGCATTATGTTTACTCGCGTAGAGATGGAGAATTGTGAAAATGGTATCGTTGTATCTTCTGCCGACGGACCTGTTCAGTTTTACGGATGTGAAATATCCGCTCGTGAGAATGCTGTACTTATGGAATCCGGTTCTTCTTCTCGTTTGATGATGGAGCAATGTACTGTGAAAGGGGGAGCGGTGAATAGTATGTCAGGTGATTTTGTCGCTTCGGATTGCGACTTCAATAATAGTACCCCGCAAGTTTTCATAGGATCGGATGCACGCTGCATTCTTAAGGGTAACCGTTTTGCAAAGAAAGCAGATGTTCTAAATAATTCGCTGTTTGAATGTCATATAGATCACACTGCTCTGACGGAGAGGAACAAACTGCCGGAATTTCCTGACTTGCGTGTACCTGAAACAAAACCTGCCCGTGTGGCGCTTTATAATGTCCTTGATTTCGGCATTGAACCTTTCGTTGTGCCTTTCAATGCTTCTACGAATACGCAGAGTATCCAAAATGCGATCCGTAATGGCCTTAACAGTGCGAAAGATGCTACTGCAGCTATACAAAGTGCCCTGGATAAAGCCAAAGCTGATGGGGGTGGTATTGTCTATCTTCCCGGCGGGCGGTATAAGATGCTCGGGACTCTTACTGTGCCTACCGGGGTAGAACTGCGTGGTGCAGCCGATTTCGGGAGCATTCCTCGTGGGCACGGAACCATTTTTGAAGTATATGCCGGTAAAGGACAGCCTTCTGGAGAATCATTCTTGAAACTTGAAGCCGGTAGTGGTGTTCGTGGAATATCCATTAATTATCCTGAACAACTCTCTTCCATGTTGCCTGCGATGGCACAGTATCCGTACACCATTCAGGGGAAGGGGAAAGATATCTATATTGTCAACGTCGGCATACGTGCAGCCTGGAACGGACTGGATTTGTTCAGTAATAAGTGCGATAACCATTATGTGGACTATCTGGCAGGGCATGCTTTCAAGAATGTGATTCGTATAGGCGGAGGTTCGCAAGGCGGTATGGTTAATAACATGCAGTTCAACACCATTGTATATGCTTGTGGTGCTGAAACAAAATTTGGATCTTGGTCTAATAATGCCGATGCTGATAATGGTAAGGCATACGATCAGAATATGAAGGAACTTCGTTTTATTACAGTGGAAGATTGTACAGATGAGATTCTTTACAATGATTTTCATTACGGAGGATACGAGGGTATTGTGTTCGATAAGTCCGGTGCAGGCAGGGCTGCTTCTGGAAAGGTACTTGGGCTTGGTATAGATGGTTCGATGAATGCTGCCATGTTCAATGCGCTGGGCAGTGCAGGTTTTCCGCTGGTGAACACGCAGTTGGTTGCTCTTGAAGCAAAGAGTACCGCTTTCCCTGATACCCGTTACATTACTTTGGGTGAAACATTTACAGGAAATGCTGAGTTTTATGGCATAGATCTTTGGGGAGGACCTAAACATTCGACTGTTATTAATAATGGGAACTTGGTATTGAATCTGGTCAATTTTTCGACTACCGGTAACGTTTATCATTTCTATTTGCCTAAATCAACTGGAAAGGCCAAGATGCACAATGCGGTAGTAAATATGAAGTCTGACGCTAGTATTGCTAACTCAAGTCATGAGAAGCAGGCATTCGTTGGTGCCAGTGTCCTCGACATAGAATCGTGGAGGATTAAGTTGATGGGTGAGTGGGATTGCAATCTCACGCTTACACCTGTTTTTGAGGCTACCGATGCCTTGTTGAGCCGCACTAAATGGAGCATCACTGCCAATGTGAACAATGGGAATGCCCGTAATGCCATTGACAATAATGTATCCACCCGATGGGATACAGGACAGTCACAAAAAGCCGGTCAGATGGTTACTGTGAATATGAATGCAGCTAATAAGTTGAACAGAATAATCCTGGATTCTTCAAAAAGTCCCGGTGACGGTCCTGCCGGTTATGAACTGTATGTGAAGAATGGCGCTAACGCTGACTGGAAACTTGTAGCTGAAGGGAAAAACGGTACTTCTGTACTGATTATCGGTTTTCCGGAAGAGACGGCAACACACTTCAAAATTACCCAGACCGGGACGAAGGGTGGATATTGGTCTATCCACGAACTCTATGCGGCACTAGTGAATGATACCCCTACAAGTATATCACTGGAGGTTGCCGAATCAGCCGGAGAGATTTATTATTATGACGGTCAGTTGGCTTGGAGTGGATTGAAAAGCGATGTAGACAATCAGGTTGAAATCATTGATTTGTCGGGACGACGCGTATTATCACAGCAAGTGAATACTAATTCCTTGCAATTATCCGGTATGCAAGGCGGGTTCTATATTGTGGTGGTCAGTGATGGTACGAATGTGTTGCGGAAGAAACTGTTCTTTAAAGAATAAAAGCCTTGACCGGAGTGTGATTTCACGTTTGGTTGATGAGAATTATAAATTGTTTGTTTTTAGTCTTTATATTGATTATCAATGTGTTGTATTTACCAAATGTTTTTTTGGTAATGTAAAAGCATTTACCGCAGGATGTAACGACATTTACCGCTTATTGTAACGCTCTTTACCTCGGTATGTAACGACTTTTACCTCGGCGTGTAAATGAAGTTACCGTGTGGGGTGAGGGTTGTTACCATGAAATGAAACAGCCGTGTCCTCGTAAGGTGAAATTCATTCACCTGCCGGGGAACGGCTGTTTGTTTGTGAGATATAGCTGGCGGTCCGTTGTATGATAGATAGCAGAAACCTTGTTACCAGTTATATTCTTCTACATAGCTATCGAAATGTTCTTTTTGTTGCAAGCCCAATTTCCTGGCCAGTGCCATCACTTTTTGTTGTTCGGCAGGCGAGAGTAAAGTTTCTCCTTTCCGTTTCTGATAATATCGTCTGATTCCCCAACTGCCTATCAGCCCATAGCGGAATGTTCCTGACGCACTGATAGTGCTTCCGTGGTGCGGACAAAAACTTTGGCATAGTGCATTTTCTGTGATATTATGACTTGTTTTTATAAAGTATGTTTGACTGATATATCAGGATTATCTTTTATAAATAAAAAATCCGTTACTTCCATATCATACATCAGTAACGGATTTACCCTGTCAAACAATCTGATTACTTCGTTAGATTCTTATATCTCTGTAAAGCTTCCAGATAATAGTAGTCTGCATAGTTCAGCGGCACATCTATTTCCGAGCCATGAGGAAGTGAACCGGTGGAGTGCATCAGTACAAATCCTTGGTTGCTGTCTTTCACTGCCAAATATTTATCACTGGAAAGATTCTTCAGAATGGTTTCGGCATAGTCGAAGTATTTCTTTCCTTCCGGAGCCAAGGTGCTGAGTTCAAGTAATGCTGAGGCTGTGATGGCTGCTGCCGAGGCATCTCTCGGAGTGCTTTTACCTACCGGTGCGTCATAGTCCCAATATGGAATGCAGTCGTCGGTAGTTACTCTTTTCATAATCATATCCGCTATGTTTGTAGCTTCTTGAAGGAAAGCAGTATCTTTTGTTTCGCGATAACATGAAGTGTAGCCATATACTGCCCAAGCTTGTCCGCGCGACCAGGCAGAACCATCGTTTTTACCTTGATAAGTACCTTTACTTTCCACTGTGCCATCACTGTTGTAACTGATGACATGATAAGAGGTATAATCCGGACGGAAATGATGTTTCATAGTGGTCTGGGCATGTTTAACAGCTGTTTTGTAATAAATACTGTCACCAGTCAGCCGGGTTGCATTAAACAATAAATCTAAGTTCATCATGTTATCAATGATAACCGGAAAATTCCAGTGTCCGAAGTCCCACGAGCGGATACAGCCAATTTCTGGATTGAAACGTGCGCGGAGATTATCTGCTGTTTCCACGATTATGCTTCTGATGCTGTCATTAGGAGCCAGACGGAGAGCATTGCCGAAACTGCAATTGATCATGAAACCTAAATCATGCGTATCTTTGAAACTTCTTATCGGGTTCAGCAAGTTAGTATATTGGATAGCTTGTTCTTTTAACTTTTCATTTTTTGTCATCTCATAGGCGTACCATAGGCTCCCGGGGAAAAAACCGCTGGTCCAATCGTAGATATCGGTCAGATGCCTTTTATTAGTTATTTCAACAGATGGATTAGGTAAAAGAGCTTTTTGGAATGAATCGGGACTTCGTTCCAATTGGTTGGTAAGAAAGGCGATATTGTATCCCGCCCATACAGATCTGGGAAGCTTTGCAGAGTCAGCAAGCTCATTTGCCGTCAATTCCAATTGATAGGAAGCAACATCTAAAGCTTCTTTTACCCATGATTCTTGATTCATATCTGTTTTCTTTTGACAACTGACGAGCCCCAATAATAGGGCAGCTATAATTGATCTGTTTATTTTCATACTAAAAATTGAATTATAAATGATTATTACTATAATGCTTAATCTTCTGATTGATAGACTACGTTTGCAGGGATTAATATCTGTTTATCCTTTTGATCTCGGAAAATGATAATTTCCACTACTTTGGTAAAATCAGCCTGTTTAGTGTATTTTATCATATCCGCCAATGTGTGAATATCATTTCCTGCCAATGAAAGAATCACGTCATTAGGTTGTATAAAGTCACGTAATGGACTTTCCAATGCATCAACAGCAATGACATATACACCTCGCTTAGAATCCATTCCAGTAGCGGAACGTTCTTCTTCCGAATCCAGTTCTTTCAAAGACAATCCTGACCAGCTTTTAGTGACTATGTTTTTAGCTTTATGCGCATAAATAGTCGGGAGGGGCATTTGGGGGTGTTTAGCCAGTTGTTTTAAATTAGGAGAAACCACTCCGAACTTATCCATCTCAAAGTTCTTGAAACCACATAAAGGAGTTATCTTTGAAATCTCCACAATACTGAAGTCACCAATGAGGGCATTTTTGAATGTCACGGGATAAACAACAGAATGTTTGTCTGTATGATTTCTAATTGCCTCCTGATATGACAGGCTGTCAGTAAATAAATTGTAATCTGTCTCTGCTCCCCAATCAGAAACTCTGATAGGACGATAAGGACGCATTATCAGATTTCTGACAAATACATCACCGCTGTTTTTAAACCATACATGTGGATGGAATGTATTATTCACTATTATATTGTTTTCCACAACTCGATAAAAGCCTTCTCTTAACTTTATCCCTCCACTTAAGCAAAGATTATTATAGATATGATAATTACTGGAACCATCATCCAGATCAATATCCCAACCACGGTCACATCTGAATCGGTTGTATCGTATTATATTTTCTTTTTTAGCGTCAAGGAGGATGATGTCAGGCTCTGCTGCAACCAAGCTGTCCATTTGGGAACGATTGCTTCTCCAAAAGCGGTCTCTTCCCCAGGAGTTGAGCGAACCGTGATCACCTGTTTCTCTTACAGTGTTGAAAACATCATTATACTCGATAATATGCCCTCCCCAAGTACCTTCGCTAATATTGATACCTGCACGTGGGGTGTGGTAGATACTGTTGTGACTTATAGTGATGGAACTGCACATTGACAACTGAACTCCGGCAACTTGTTTTTCGTAAAGCCCTATATGATGAATCAAATTGTCATAGACTAAACATTCTGTTGGATAATTCTCTGTCTTAGAACCGGTGATACGATCAATCTGTGGTATAGTCACGGATTCTTCATATCTGAATGAAGGAGAACGCACGGCTTCAGGATCACCTACGAAACAGATTCCGCTGGCGCCTATTTGAGACAAATGACAACCAGTGACACAAGATTGGTAGTTATAATCAGAGAAGAATATTGCGTTACCTCCCAAATTATAAAAATTACAATCTTGTATTCTGCAGTTTTCACTGCCCTCTAATAGAATACTGCCTCCCCGATATATAGCCCAGTCCGAGCGCAACAAGGGCTCGTAAGGCTCCATAAAAGTTCGAGTGGTTTGGGTAAACTCAATATCCCTTATAGTAATATTCTGTACCGGTCTTTCCTTACTGCCTCTCAATTCAACCAGATGCTTCAGTTGGGGTGTTTCTAAAGTAATCTCTTCCATATTCTCATCAGGCATGGGATAATAATAGAGTATTCTATTTTCTTTGTCATAATACCATTCTCCCGGCACATCCAGTTCTTCAAATATATTTTCTACCATCCGATTCTGTACATGTCCGGCAGAGGGACGGTTGTTCTGCCAGCCTCCTTCCAGTTGCAGTGTATTATTCTTGTTCTTTCCAACAATTTGATAATGAATATCTCCCCAGTCTGATGTATGCATGACATGCAGATATCCCCCCTTGGGGGTCTTCCACTTTTTTATTCTTTCAGTGGAGGTTGCTTGAGCTGAGGTGCCGTTAAACCTGATTGCAGTAGAGTCAAAATTAGGGTATCGCGCCATTGGGCGATAGCTGCCATTGACAAATAGCTGATCCATTATCACCGATTCCTTAACAGAGGATTTCATAATATTTTTCTTATAATATTCCCAGTTGGGATGAAGAGTTACTCCGCTTGTAATAATTACTTTTTCTTCAGGATATGCACAAATTATAAGTTGCTTTTCTTCATTTCCATCTTCGGAAGTTAAAACGAGTGGTTGTTCTAACCGGTATACACCTTCACGCAGGTAAATGGTTGTAGTCCCATTTTGCTTGCGTGACTCTTGCTTCGCTTTTTCTATACTTAGAAAGGGAGAATCGATGTCTCCTTTTCCTGTATCTTTTCCATTGGGAGACACAAAATATTGCGCCTGTGAGTATGCGTAATTTGTTCTGACAAAGCATAGCAGAAACAAATAAATGATGATTTTCCTTCCCATTTTAGTATTGCTTTACCGTTTTACCCTTCACTCTTGTAGCTGACATTTCAGTGTTTTCTTTTTACCATTTATTTTCACTTCAAGTTCTACACAGTTTCTTGTTTTTTCTTGAAGCTTAGCTGAAATATCAACTTTCTTATTTATATCTTTGACTGGATATATTACAGTTATATAACTCACT
Source organism: Bacteroides intestinalis (assembly GCF_003464595.1). Taxonomy (GTDB): domain Bacteria; phylum Bacteroidota; class Bacteroidia; order Bacteroidales; family Bacteroidaceae; genus Bacteroides; species Bacteroides intestinalis_A. The sequence continues at coordinate 227,643 of NZ_QRZF01000004.1, read as the reverse complement.
GTTTCTTCACTTGTTTTTTCAACATTAAAGGCAAAGGCAGGGCGCTTAGTACGATGGCGATAGGATGTGGAGTACCAACCTTCTTCCTCTTCCATCTTTATTTCTTTATTTGCGAAACACTGCAACACTACATTGCTATTACCCTCGTAGGCGGTGGCTAATTTTTTATTTTGAGAATCAACGTTTATTTTTCCGTCACAGAGTTGATAGTGCAGATTTATGGTTCCTTGCGCTGTACCTATAGCCTCATCTACAATAACGAAGTAAGAAGCATCTATACAAAAGATGAAACGCCGATGCTTAAGTTCCTTATAACTTGGATTCTCTGTTACCAGTACTTGTATATCACCATCTGCTTTCCACTGCTTGGTTACGGACTGGGTAGTCTCTAAATCCTTGTTGTTTAACGTCAGTGTGTTATGTACGGCTGTCTGTCGAAACCAATTGCGGAGTTTCGCTACTTCTTTGTCACCGCCATATACGTATGAGCCTGAATCCGGAAACAGGTTCTTGCCGTTAAACCACAGTTCGAAAGTGCCATTATCGGGTTGACAATGCCATTCTCCCTTTGGACCAGCTTTTATTATCATTATTGTGGCATCTTTATTCCACCCATTACGAAATGTAAAGAAACCGGACGTTAGGAAGCCTTTCGATAAATTATCCGGTGCTTTGCCTTCTTTTCCCAGTGTAGCAAAATAGCGTATTTGTTCATTGTCAGGAAATAATTTAGCCCAATTCCAGAATCTGCCCCATGTGTTATTCCGGCTGGCATCGCTGAAGCATGGGTACGTATAATCAGGGAAATTAAGATTCAGAAAAAATACAATCATTCTCTCTACAGTCTTGATATATGATTGTGGAAATTCATTGTGAAATCCATTGGACTCTGCCATGAATAATGCTTTTTGAAATATATCAATACAAGCGGCATGGTAGCCCAAGTCTAGCTCATACTGACTTCCATCCTCATATACTTGTTTTTCTATTTCCCTATTCAGAATCTTGATACCACTTTCTCTCCATGAAACAGCTTCTTTAAATTCGGGGAAGAAGACACCTGCATAAATCATGCGTTGCGCTTCGAATAATAGATGGTTTCCTTCTGCTGAATAGTTGTGAAGCACATGAAAGGCGTGACGCCGGTAGTTCACGAGAAACTCTGTTAGAAAGTCTGCTGTAAATGAAGGTGATGAAAGAAAGAGTGTAAATTGATTGATCTGGTCTGCCAGACGGTGGCTTGTCTCTAATGGACGCCAGGCAAATCGCACATTCTCTGCCACACCTTTGATCTTACTATGGTTTAGTATCTCATACTCTTGTGCATCAATTTCGAGTAAGGGATTCTTTCGAACCCAATCTCTATATTGATAAACCCATTCTTTGGCATATTTTTCGTCTTTACTTAAATAATATGCTTTTCCCATGGGAATAAACCACTTATGGCGGTGCAATTGCCAGCGCAGTTCATTATCTTTCACCGGCCAGTATTGCCAATTGATGTCTTTCCCATAATTGAAGGGTCGGTAACCATCATGTACATAAAATGTATGCTTCAATGCTTCGTCTGCCCATTCTTGCTCTTGTTTGCTGATGGTAATGCTATCAAGGTTAATGGTGGGATTAATTATTTTTTTGCGATTCTGGTAATATTTTAGAAGAGCTTTTGCAGCATCTTCCTTGTTTCCTTCATTATATAGTTGGTTTACCTTTTCCAATCCCGGGTAGCTTAAGTCCAGCAAAGTAAATGCATCTTCATTCAGTGATTGTGCCCATACCGTATTGGTAAAAAAACACAGATAAAAGCAGAGTATTATGGTAGGCAGCTTTTTCATTGTATATATGAAGTTAGTGTTTATAATGAATATATCTATCTTCTTATGAGATGAAAGAGAGAGGAATAAATTGAATATAATACTGCAAAATATTCCTCTCATGTATTCTCATAAAAGCATCAAAAGGATTTAATATCCCGGATTCTGTTTTAATAGCGGATTAGAAGTCATTTCTTGCTCCGGAATCGGGAATAAGTAACAATCTTTCGTAAATTGAAGTGCGATGTTGGAAAATGCCGGCCAACCATCACGCCCAGGTGTCCAGTATTCTTTCAGTTCACTAACCAGAATGTCCCAACGTGCCATATCAAACATCATATGTCCCCACTCGAAACCTAATTCACGAAAGCGTTCCTGTTGTAGATATTTCATTAGATTTTCTTTATTACCTGCAATATCTACGCCTTGAACAGTACCGATTTGTTCAACAGACGGCATTTTAACCCTATTCCTTACTCTGTTGATTAATGAAACAGCTTTGGACAAATCATTTTCATGTATACAGGTTTCTGCATATAGTAAAAGAACATCTGCATAGCGCATCACAATCATATTCATTGGGCTATAACCACCCTTTCCTCCAAGTTTCCCAACGATGTACTTTACTACACAATGATTACTGGTTTTAGAATATCTGCTCTTAAAGTTTGCGTTGTTCTGTCCCGTCTTCTGTATAAACTCATCAACGGTAGGGGAATCTTCATACCAAACTGTGTATTTTAAACGAGGATCTCTGATTTCGTAAGGTGCAGTGGCATTAAATTGCGGATCCTTTGATTCATAGTTGTAATTGAATATAGGACCGGGAGTAGCATCTGTACGGTCAATATATGTGCTGGCTACTTTGTATCCATTAAGAGTCTCAAATAAGTCACAGTAATATTCAGTTGGTTCCAGATAACCAAATCCTCCTGTGAAATTCATATTCGCTTCGGCAGGTGGATTTATAAAGTCCATGAAGCGATTCATTGCATATTGTCCCGTGGCAGCAGGGCGAGATGGATCATATTGAATTTCATAAATGGATTCTATTCCATTTTCACCATCTGGCCAGAATTGATCATAATAATGAGGAGTTAAGTCATAATCGGGATTCTGTACATCAACCAATGCTGCAAACTCTTTTTGGGCATCTGCCCATCTTTCTTCATATACGTATACTTTTCCTAAAAATGCTTGAGCAGCACCTTTGGAAGCGCGTCCCAAGTTAGCTGTGCCGCGATACTCTTTAACAGAGGGCAGCAGTTGTTTTGCCTTCTCAAAATCTGCAATAATCTGAGTGATGACTTCTGACTTTGGAGTTCTGGGCTTTAAAACTTGGTCATAACTAACCTGTGGTTCTGTGAATAAGGGTACATCTCCAAATAAAGTAACCAAAGTGAAATAAGCATATCCACGTATAAAGTAAGCTTCTCCCAATGTTCTATCGAACACCTGCTGGCTAACGTTAGCAGGCTTTTCTGTATTAGTAAGAATATTGTTGGCGCATGCGATTCCTTTGTACATGTTTTGCCAACACTGGCGGGTAAAATCCAGGCTGGAAGAAACCATCGGGAGGCGTCCGTTGTATGGATTGAACACACCGCAACGACTGGTTGCCGTTTCTCCTGCAAAAGGAGTAATTCCATCTATCATCGGAAAAAACTCTGAGGGATATCCGGTCATGACCGAATACATGCCATTGGCTGCTGCTGCAAAATCATCATCAGTTTTGAAGAATGTACCTGCAGTCAATTGATTCTGAGGATAAGTTGTCAGGAAATCTTCGCAAGAAGACAAGAATATGCTTGCTACTATTCCTATTAATAAATATATCTTTTTCATATTTCTCTATATTTTTATGTTTGGAGATGATTTACATTAAAATTTCAATGAAAGTCCCATTGATACAGATTTACTTACCGGATAGTATCTCACAGTGCCATCTTGTTGGGTATTGGTGGTTTCCGGATCGAATCCTATATATTTGGTAAACAAGAAGGGATTTACTGCATTAAAGAAAATGCGCAGGTTGCTAATTCTCATCTTCTGTGTAAAACTTTGGGGTAAAGTATAGCCTATCTGAATATTCTTTATGCGGAAGAAACTGGTATTCTGCAATACCTTTTTGTGTCCTTCCGGGGCGTTGGTGCCGAGGCCTGTCATTGCAGGATATTTGCCGGAAACAGTAACATTGCCATCTTCTCCAACAATGGTACGATTGTCGAAATATTCTTTATAGATGTTACAGAATCTGGGGCTGATTCCACCATAGCTGTTGTCATAATAGACACATTTTTTTGATTCTCCACTCGTTGCTACAGACAGGTCGATGCCTTGCCATTCTGCCGTCAGGTTAATTCCATATACTAATTTTGGGTCACGGCTACCAAGGAAGGTTTTGTCTTCTGTATCTATTTTGTCATCATTATTGGTGTTTTGGATGATATAGTTACCCGGACGAATGTCGCCATTCGGTTTTACACTGTTATTAACTTCATCCCAGTTTTGATAAATGCCTATTGTTTTATAGCCAAAATAAGAATTGATAGGATACCCTTCTTTAATCCAAAGATCATTTTCTATTTGGAATGGAGCTACACCTCCCATATTTGTTACTTCATTTTTATTGTGTGCAAGGTTGATAGATATGCCATAATGGAATTTCTTAATATTGTCATTCCAACTTGCGCTGATTTCCCATCCGCGATTCATTACTTCACCAACATTGATGACGGGGCCATTTAAATATCCTGTAGAATAAGGTATGGTAGCAGTAAACAGCATGTCTTTTGTACGTTTGTCATACCAGTCAAATGTAAAGTTCAGCCTATTGTTCAATACTGTTGCATCAACGCCTATATTGGTAGTGGTAGTGCTTTCCCATTTGATATCCTTATTGCTCATGTCTGTCTGGTAATAAGCAGGGGATATCGCATTTGGGGTTCCTAAAGGGTAACGGTCAGTCAATTTGTAACTACTTACCCATGCAAACGACTTGATATTGGCATTTCCCAGTGTACCGTAACCTACCCTTAACTTTAAATTGTTTAGCCAAGAAAAATCTTTCATAAACTCTTCTTCACTGATGCGCCATCCGACTGATACAGAGGGGAACGTACCCCATTGGTTTCCCGGTGCAAATACTGATGAACCATCTCTCCGGATATTAGCCTGGAAGAGATATTTACCCATATAGTCATAATTCACCTGTCCAAAAAGAGAAACTACGGCATTCTCTGTCATGTTACCATTTAAATAATCAATGGTGTTGCCGGCATCAATTACATGCAACTCGTTGCCGGGAAAACCTGTTTTCTTACCGGAAAGATCCCCTGATTTAGCCTTTTCTGCTGTAAATCCGACAAGCACTCCTAAAGTATGTTTTTTTGCAAATACTTTGTTATAAGTAAGCAGCTCTTGTATCTCCCATTTTTGACTGTCTGAATAGTTGCTGGTAGCTTCAGCATTAGTTTCAGTGGCATAAATGCTTTCAGGGGTTTCATAATCATACACTGTATAGCTTGAGTGCCAATAATTCTTTTTGCTCCATATATACTGTTGATTATAAACAGATTTAAATTTCAATCCTTTTAGAATTTCCCATTCCAGAAAAAAGTTTGCCCGCGTGGTGAAAGTATTACCTTCAATCATTCTTACATAGTTTGGATCGCTGAGATACATCATGGACAAAGGCATTGCTTGTGATGCATCATACTGTCCGGGCAGACTGCGAAGGGGCAGTCCGTATGAACCATCAGGCATATATTGTGGAACGCTCGGATGCATGAGTAAAGCGTTTTTAGAATAATGATAGATATCCTCACGGCTATCATTATTGGCAATACTGGCTTCTATGTTGACTCCTATTTTAAATTTCTTATTGAAGGCATAATCAAAATTAGAACGGAAATTGAAACGGTCATAATCTGTCAGATGAATGACTCCTTCTTGTTTGATATATCCGGCTGAGATAGCATATTTTGCCTTTTCAGTACCACCTTTCATGGAAAGATAGTAGTTTTGTATAGGAGCATCATTCTTATAAGCATAATCCCACCAGTTGAAGCCTTTGCCGAGAGTTTCAGGTGCGTGGTTACCACTCCAGGGCAGAGTCTGATTGCTCCATATGGCTTCTTCATTCTGCTTTATTGCCATTTCTGTAGCATTTAGCACATCTGGCATGTGAGAAACGCTTTGCCAGCCATATTCAGCGGAAACTTCTACCTGCATAGCTCCTGTTTTGCCTCTTTTAGTGGTGATGAGGATAACACCGTTGGCAGCTTTTGAACCGTAAATAGCTGCTGATGCCGCATCTTTCAGAACCGATATGGTTTCGATATCTCCCATGGCAATGTTATCCAATGTACCTTCAAAGCCATCAACGATAACCAATGGTTGTGTTCCTGACATGACTGAGCCTATACCGCGCACTTGAATTTTGGATGCAGATCCGGGAGCACCGTCTCCCGCTGTGATTTGCACGCCTGGTAGTTTCCCTTGCAATGCTTGTGCAGAACTGGTTGCTGTGATTTTAGTCAATTCTTCACCATTAACGGAAGATATGGCACCGGTTAAATTCACTTTTTTCTGTGCGATATATCCTGTTACGACTACTTCATCCAGCATTTCTGTATCTTCTTTTAAAATAACAGAGAATTCATTTTTACCCTCTACAGATACTTCTTGCGTTATGTACCCGATGAATGAAATAACGAGAACTCCTTTGGGCGGTGCATCAAAACTAAACTTACCGTTTATGTCGGTAATAGCTCCAATCGTGGTTCCTTTAATAGAAACATTAGCACCGGTTATAGGGCCTTGGCTGTCTTTTACAACACCTGAAATTCTTCTGTTTTGCAAGATGCTCTCAATAGAGTTCCGTCCTGTTGATGCTAGTGCATCATTTGCCTTAGTTTGTACCGGAAGGCAACAAGCGCAAGTTAGTAACGAAAGCATGAGCATTCGTTTTGCGTAAAATCTTCTTTTGTCCATAATTTTTTAGTGTTAGCTTATGTATTAGAAATTAGTGTTATCTTTTATTGAGCCTTATTGAAGCGGAAAACCAATGATTCTTCTTTTATTCCTTTGGGTAGAGTGATTCTTGTTTTTCCGTTTCTACAGGTATATTTCATTTGTTTTCCGTTTTGCAACAGCGTGATTTTACCGGTGGGGATATTACCTTCCCATTCGATATATGCGGGGAGCTTTTCATTTTCAGGGAGTGCGTAGATTGCATACAACGTTTTTCCATTTTTATTGGCTGTAAACCATATGTTACCGAAATGATAGTTAGGTGTTGTACGCGTATCATAGATGGCTGTACCATTCTTATGGAGCCATTCGCCAACTTTTTCTAAGCGTTGATATACGATGTCATCGATATTGCCTTCTCCATCAGGACCTACATTCAATAGAAGGCATCCCCCTTTGGCAACCACTTCTGCCAGAGTGTTTATTACCCATTCTGAAGTTTTGTATTTTGGATTAGGATTCCATCCCCAGGTATTGCTGAATGTTATGCAACTTTCCCATGGGAAATTTTGCTGTTCTTGCGGAATTGCTTGTTCTGGAGTTTGGTAATTCTCATTTCTGCCGGGAATAGTTCTGTCAACAGTTATTAATCCCGGTTGTTTTTTGCGGGCATTATGTACTATTTCATCTAACTTAATATCTTGTTGAGGTTTTCTTACCCATCCGCCGTCTAACCAAAGAATATCGATTCTACCGTAGTCAGACATCAACTCATCAATCTGATTAGCAGTATATTCTTGATATTTAGCCCATTTTTCAGGGTATTTCTTAAGATCGTAATTGGGATTGCGCGTAGGGGTTGCAAAAAACGGATCCCAATAATTTTCATTGTGCCAGTCCGGTTTTGAGAAATAAGCTCCAATCATGAAGTCTGATTTGCGAAAAGCTTCAAAGACATGGTAGGTAATATTGCTGTATTTTCCTTTTTTATAAGGTCCTTTAGTGACAGTATAGTCTGTATATTTGGAGTCGAACATACAGAAACCATCATGGTGCTTGGTAGTGAAAATCAAATATCTGAATCCGACTTTCTTCATAAATGTAGCCCATTCGGTTGGCTCAAAACGGCTTGGTTTGAAGGATTCAGATAGTCCCCAATACCATTTCTTAAATTCACAATAGGTACTTCCTGGACGTGCCTCTCTGCGACGGTCAGTAAACCATCGGTCTTCTGAACATAATGCCCATGATTCTGCAATGCCGGGAACCGAATATATTCCCCAGTGGAACATAATGCCAAACTTTGAATCTTGCCACTTTTCTATCTTCTCTAATACGGATGGATCTGTAGGCCATTCGTATTCTTTGGAGGTTTCGTGAATAAAAGTTTGCTCTTTAGTGACCAAATTGTTTTGACCATTCACAATAAGTGATAAACTGATCCCGGTTAATAAGGTTAATAGTTTTTTCATTGTATCATTTAAATGGAGTTATTATTAATGCTTTTCATTATTCCTGCTTTTTTGTTTGATGTAAAGGTAGGGGTTGTTTTTTTATATTCGCTTTGCTCTTGTAGAAACGACTTGAGGTATTGTATAGAATGCTTTTATTTTTGTTGAAGTAGCTTTCGTTTTTGTGTAATATATACTTAAATAGCCTGTAAACAGGCTATTTAAGTGGAAAAATGAAGTAGATTTTCAATTTCTTTTTTAGGTTTGGCTGTGATTGCTTTTGCCGTTTTTCCCATATTCTGATGGCAGGCAACCAAAATATTTCTTGAAACTTGTAGCAAAGTAGGAAGGTACGTAACCAACCATGCTACTAATTTCAGACACTGTATATTTCCCTTCTTTTAGCAATTTGCAAGCATAATTGAATCGCATCTTGCGAATAAATTCATTGGTCGATTCACCAGTCAATGCCTTCATTTTAAGGTGAAGGTTGGAACGACTCATACACATCTCACGGGCGAATTCGTCTGTTGTAAATTCGGCATCATCCATGTGCTTTTCCATAACTTCAACCGCCTTTTTTAATAAATCTTCGTCTAATGGATTGAGTGCTATTTTTTCGGGTTCGATTTCTAAAGATTTGGAGTAATATTCTATAGCGCGGTGCCGTGTTCGGAATAAATTCTTTATTTTAGTCGTAATCATAACTAACGAAAACGGTTTGGGGATATAGTCATCTGCTCCTACTTGTAAACCTTCCAATTGCTCTTTAAAATCAGTCTTAGCAGAAAGAATAATGACGAGGATATGGCAAGTGCGCAAATTTTGTTTAATGAGTTTACATAGTTGTATTCCATCCATGACGGGCATCATTATATCGGTCAAGACAAGGTCTACTTCTTGTTCTTTTATTATAGCTATTGCTTCTTCTCCATTTTGAGCTTTTAGGATTTGGTAATTTTTACCTAACTCGTCGCTCAAGTATTGTAGAATATCGATATTGTCCTCCACGATCAATATGCTTTCTTTATTATTTTTATTTGTCTCAGTTATGTCTTCTTTTTCTTGTATGTCTCCTGTATCTGTAATGTACATATCTTGATTGTTGGTTGTATGAACTTCAGTTTCTTGTTTTGTGGCTTTTTCTTCAGGTTTATAGACAGACTCGTCTGTTGGTAAAAATACAGAAAAGACACTCCCAACACCCTCTTGGCTTTCCAGTTCAATCCTTCCATGATGCAAATCTACTAATCGCTGTACTAAGGATAAGCCAATACCGCTGCCCAGATGTTCGTTATCTACTTGGTAGAAACGTTCAAAAATTCGTCCTTGTTTGTCGTTAGGTATACCACTTCCAGTGTCTTTCACCTGAAGTAATAACATATCATTCTCCTCTTTCAGTGTTATAATGATGCTTTTTCCTTCCCCAGTGTATTTAAAAGCATTGGAAAGCAGATTGTTGGTTATCAGTTCCAGATAACTGGGGTCACAGAGGATGTTTTGTCCTTCTACTTCAGAGTAGAAGTTATAGTCTATTTTTTTATATTGAGCCATTTTCTTGTAAAAGAGAAAACTCTCTTCAATAGTTTGGTGAATAATATTGTATTTAACTTTAAGGTTAAATACGCCTAATTCAGCACGTCGGTAATCCATTAGTTGGTTTACTAGGTGCAGCAATCGATTCGTGTTTCGTTGTATATGTTCTAGCTGTTTATGTATCCAGCGGTCGCTCACCTTATCCATAATTTCTTGTAGAGGAGCAAGGATTAGGGTGAGTGGAGTACGTAACTCGTGTGAGATGTTGATAAAGAAACGTAGCTTCATTTCGTTTACTTCCTTTTGTTTCTCTTTGTCCATGCGTTCCATTTGGAGTTGCATCTTCATATTTTTTCGCATCCAGAAATATCGAAAGATGAAAGTGAAAATCATTATAAGAACAAATCCAAATAGTAAGATAGCCCACCATGTTTTATACCATACAGGTAGAATTATAATTTCCAGTTCGGTTGGTTTCTCATTCCATTTTCCGTTGTTGTTGGACGCTTTGACAAGAAAGCGATAAGTGCCGTGTGGCAGATTTGAGTAGGAGGCTGTACGCAAAATATCTGAGTAATACCATTCTTTATCGTATCCATCCAATTTGTATGCAAATGTGTTATGATTGCCGGAAATATAATTTGAAACAACGAATTCCAGCGAAAACACTGATTGGGCAGCTGTTAATGTAATGCTTTCTGTGATATTGATATTTTTTTGTAGTATACCGGAATCGTCACCGGGAAGGACTGTTTTATTGAAAAGTCGTAATCGCTTGATGACAACCGGTGGAGTATAGGGGTTATCCATTAATTGATCTGGATGAAAAGTAGTAATACCGTTAATTCCTCCGAAATACATTTCTCCATTTTCAGTATGGCAGAAAGAATTATTAGTGAATTGGTTACTCTGCAATCCGTCGTTATCTGTATAATTCCTGATTTTTTCTGTTTGCGGTTGGAAGCGACTCAATCCTTTGTTAGTACTTATCCAGAGTTCTCCATAAGAGTCTTCCAGAACCCCGTGCACTATATTGTTGGGAAGTCCGTTGGCTGTAGTGTATTGCTTGAATTCTTTCTTATTTATATCATAACGGTATAGACCACTTCGGGTGCTTATCCAGAAAAGACCATTGTGAGATTCGTATATACTGTTGATAAAATTATGATTGATCGAAGAACCTTCAGGCAATAATAAAATACTCTTTAGCTCGTCTCCGATTTCAATATAGGTACTAATCCCTTTTTCACCGCAGAGCCACAAGCGCTGTTCACTGTCGCGGAAAATAGTAGTAATATGATTCGTCTTTATTGCCTTTTTGTCTTGGTCAGTGGCATAAGTTATGAATGTCTTCTTATGTGGATTAAAGCGTACAATAGAATCAAGTGTACTTATCCAAAGGTCTCCGTTGTTGGCTGGCACTATGGAATATGCGTGTTTTATATTGGAATTGTACGTTTCAATGCGTTTGGAATGGCGGTGCAGGATACTAATCCCTCCGGCATGTGTACCAATATAAACTAAATTTTTAGTTTCGTCTATATAGATTGTTTTTATATCATTTGATCCTAATCCTTCTTTTTGAGTGTAATGGGTAAAGGTGTTTGTTTCTTTGTTGTAGTGGTTCACTCCTCCGCCGTTAGTACCTATCCATAGCCCTTTTTGTTTATCTTCTATGATGCATGTGATTACATTATCGTTTAGCGAGTTCCGTTCAGACATATATCGTATGTTTTGGAAACAACTTTTGAGAGGGTGATAGTAGTTCAGACCTCCAAAGTAAGTGCCAACCCACATGCCTCCTTGAGAGTCCATAAAGATACTTCGAACGGAGGTTTGTGATAAACTTGTTTGTTTTTGTAGATCTCGGTCATAGGTGGTGAAAGTATCTTTTTCTTCGTTGTAAATATTGAGCGCGGTAAAAGTTCCTACCCATAATTGATTTTGCTGATCAGTGGCAAGTACACGTACATAATCAGAACTGAGTTGATGTTCTCCTCTTTTACGATATATGTTGGTTGCTAATGTCTGTGGATTGATGCGGAAAAGTCCTTTACCTTCTGTTGCTACCCATAGACGAGTAGAAGATTGTTGCAAAATAGCTAATATTTCCGTTCCTCTTAGTTGTGGAATAGGAACAGATTTTAATGTGTTGCCGGATATGGAGTAAATAAATACACCTTGTCGTGGGGTGCCGATGTAGACATTATCTCCTTCTCTTTTGAGACATGTGGCGGAAAGTGATACTAAAGATGTTGGAAGTTTATCAACGCTGAATGTATGACTTTCTGTGTTAAAAAGAAATATCCCTTTTTCTGTACATATAAGAAGTTCTTCTGAATTAATATCTTCAATATCAATAATCGGTATATGTTCATCTTTAATTGGATAGAAGTTCACAAAATGATCTCTGCCCGAAGCATAGAGCGAAAGTCCTTCTTCGGTTCCCGCCCAAAGCCTTTTTTGACTATCTATTTTGAGAGTTCGTATAATATCTCCTGATATGCTGGCTGTATAATTCTCATTGTGCTGATATACGGTAAAAGTATATCCGTCATATTTGTTTAGACCATCGTAGGTGGCAAACCACATATTTCCTCGATCATCTTGTACAATGTCAAGTATCGTACTTTGTGATAATCCTTGCTCAAGTCCAATGTGGACAAAGTTTATTGTGTTTGAGAACTGAGCATATATTGGAAATGCTGAGAAAAAGAAAATGAGGTATACGCAAAGTCTTGTCATAATTAAATTTATAGAGAAACATTGTGAAACAAAGATATGAATAATCGGGGAAAGACCAATAGATAGGCTGAAAATAAAACATGTGCAGAACGTGCAGTGGAAATAAGTATTTGATATGACATTTTCCTCATAATTTTATTTCTTGATGTAATAAGATGCTGAATTTTTATTTGTAAAAGTATGCATAAAAAAGGTATTTCTCATTTAGATTTGTTTAATGATTTTAGATTTCTGGGTATATTGATTCTAATATTGTTGAAAACTCTTTGGGTTTTGTTGAAAGTGAGGCGAATGGGGCTTATGGAGTCTGATTCTCTTATTTTGTTACTTTAAAAATGTGATATGGTCTTATATTGGAAGATAAAGAATATCTCAATGCCAATTCTTTTATCATTCCTCCCTTTTTTGTACCTTTGCTCCGCTAAAAGAATAATGAATGATAGTTTGTATTGCCGAAAAGCCCTCTGTGGCACGTGATATTGCTGATGTATTAGGAGCGAAAGATAGAAGAGACGGCTATATCGAAGGAAACGGATACCAGGTGACCTGGACATTCGGTCACCTCTGTACACTTAAGGAACCGCACGAATATACCCCGAACTGGAAATCATGGAGCTTAGGAAGTTTGCCCATGATACCGCCGCGTTTCGGAATAAAACTGATCAGTAACCCTACCTATGAAAAGCAATTCCATACGATAGAGACTCTTATGCAGAAAGCCGACATGATCATAAACTGTGGTGATGCCGGGCAGGAAGGAGAGTTAATTCAGCGTTGGGTGATGCAGAAAGCCGGTGCACACTGTCCGGTAAAGCGTTTGTGGATTTCATCTTTGACGGAAGAAGCCATTCGGGAAGGTTTTGCCAAATTGAAAGATCAGAAAGAATTCCAACCGCTTTATGAAGCAGGATTAAGTCGAGCAATAGGCGACTGGCTATTGGGAATGAATGCCACACGTCTTTATACTATGAAGTATGGGCAGAACAAGCAGGTACTTTCTATCGGTCGTGTGCAGACACCTACACTGGCACTGATTGTAAACCGGCAGTTAGAAATAGAGAACTTTGTGCCCAAGCAGTATTGGGAATTGAAGACAGTGTATCGGGATACGACATTCTCTGCTATCATCAGGAAGAGCGAAGAAGAATTGGTTCTGGAAGCTGAAAAGAATAAAGAGGCGATTGCTGCCGGGAAGAAACCTAAAAAGGAAGAAGAAAATAAAGGAATCGATCCTATTGCCAACCAGGAACAGGGTATGGCACTGCTGGAACAAATCAGGAATTCTCCTTTTACGATTACCGATGTAACCAAGAAAGAAGGGAAAGAAGCTCCGCCCCGTTTGTTTGACTTGACTTCTTTACAGGTGGAATGTAATAAGAAGTTTGCTTATTCTGCCGATGAGACTTTGAAGATCATCCAGTCATTATATGAAAAGAAAGTGGCTACCTATCCTCGTGTAGATACCACCTTTCTGAGTGATGACATTTATCCAAAATGTCCGGGTATCTTGAAGGGTTTGCGTGATTATGCAACATTTACAACACCTTTGGATGGGACCACTTTATTGAAATCAAAGAAGGTATTCGATAATTCAAAGGTAACAGATCACCATGCCATTATTCCTACCGGGCAATATCCGCAGAACCTGACAGACATGGAGCGCCGTGTATTCGACTTGATAGCCCGTAGGTTCATAGCAGTATTCTATCCTGATTGTAAGTTTGCTACTACTACCGTACTGGGTGCAGTGGAAGAAATAGAATTCAAGACTACCGGAAAGCAGATTTTGGAACCGGGTTGGAGAGTGATATTCGGAACTCCGGGTGCACAGTCACAGGAAGAAAAAGATCCGGGGGATGAAGAAAATGTATTGCCTGCTTTTGTGAAAGGTGAAAGTGGTCCTCATGTACCCGATTTATATGAGAAATGGACACAGCCTCCCCGTCCTTATACTGAAGCTACTTTACTGCGTGCTATGGAAACAGCAGGTAAGTTGGTGGATAACGATGAATTGCGGGATGCTTTGAAGGAGAATGGAATCGGTCGACCATCCACACGTGCCGCTATTATTGAGACTTTATTTAAACGTAACTATATCCGCAAAGAGAAAAAGAACCTGATAGCTACACCTACAGGAGTCGAGCTTATCCAGATTATCCATGAAGAGCTATTGAAATCTGCCGAACTGACGGGACTTTGGGAAAATAAACTCCGTAAGATTGAGAAGAAAACCTTTAGTGCTGCACAATTCCTTGAGGAACTAAAACAGATGGTTTCAGAGGTTGTGATGAGTGTGCTTTCAGATAATAGCAATCGTCATATTACTATTGTGCAGGCGGTGGAGGAAGCATCCGGTGATAGTAAGAAACAAGGTGGAAAGGCGACAAAAGAAAAAGATTCTACCAAACCTAAACGCCAAAGTAAACCACGCAAAAAGGTTGTGGAAACAAATGTTGCTGACACTTCTCAAATACAATCTATTGAGGGGCAGACCTGCCCATTGTGTGGCAAAGGAACCGTGATCAAGGGGAAAACGGCTTATGGTTGCTCGGAGTGGAAGAACGGATGTACTTTCCGTAAACCATTTGAATAAATGATGGTCATACAATAATCAGCCGACTTTTCAGTTTATATGAATGATAACTTGTGAGGCATGAAATTATATAAACTGCTTTTATTTCTTCTTTGTGCTATCTTATTTCTCACTTCTTGCGGAGTGGGACGGAGTCTGCGTCAGGCAGAGCAAAGTTATGCCCGTGGAGAATACTTTGATGCTGCCCGCCATTACAAAACGGCCTATACCCGTACCCCTCCTAAAGATCGTTCGCAACGAGGTGTGCTTGCCTACAAACAAGGTGACTGCTACCGCCGTATCAATTACACGTTGAAGGCTAAAGCTGCCTATATGAATGCCGTCCGTTATCGCTATTCGGATACTCTTTCTCATTTTTATCTGGCGGAGATGCTTCGTAAGAATGGCGAATATGCTGCTGCCATACCTTATTATGAAAATTATCTTGCTTATGCACAGAATCAGTCTGATATAAAAGGGCGTAAAGATTCCCTGGCGCATATAGGAGTCACTTCTTGTTCTTTGGCGCAGGAGTGGAAAAAAAATCCTACCCGTCATATTGTAAAGCGCATTCCTATTCTTGTTTCCCGTCGTAGTGATTATTCTCCCATGTATGCGGGCAATGATCCTGATATCCTATATTTAACTTCTACCCGTAACGAAGCCAAAGGTGCCGATCTGAATGGCATTACCGGCATGAAAAGTGCTGATATATTCCACTCCAAGCGAAATGAAAAGAAGCAATGGCAAAAGCCTGAACCGCTTGCTTCGGAAGTAAATAGTGAATTTGAAGAAGGGGCTTGTTCTTTTTCGGCAGATGGTAAAACGATGTATTTCACTCGTTGCCGGACATTGCCCAATGCACCGGCTTATGCAGAGATATATGTTTCTCAACGTGCCGGGGCGGAGTGGGGGAGTCCTCAGAAGTGTGCAATCCTGAATGATACCCTTTCTTCTGTTGCCCACCCTGCATTATCTCCTGCAGGTGATTATCTATATTTCGTATCTGATATGCCAGGTGGACAGGGAGGGTTGGATTTATGGCGTATCAACGTGACTCGTGATGGTTTCGGTTATGTCGATAACCTGGGACCTGAAATTAATACTTCCGGTGATGAAATGTTTCCCTCTTTTGCACCGGATGGTACCCTGTATTTCTCCTCCACCGGACATCCCGGCATGGGTGGCTTGGATATCTTTCGTGCTGTGCCGGATAGCCTGACGGGACGTTGGCATATTGAGAATATGAAATCTCCGATAAATTCACAAAGTGATGATTTTGGTATGACGTTCGAACCGGGTGCGCCCAATCGGGGCTTTTTTTCTTCAAATCGGGGAGATGCCCGTGGATGGGATCACATTTACAGTTTTGAGCTTCCGGAGGTACATCATATCTTGAAAGGATTAGTTTATGATAAAGAGGGAGATGCACTTTCCGATGCACTGGTCACTTTAGTGGGAGAGGATGGTACTTATATGAAGATCAATGTAAAGAAAGATGGTACTTTTATTCAGGAACTCACACCGGGGTGCCGTTATGCCTTGCTTGCCTCTTGTCGTGGTTATCTGAATGACAAAGAGGAGTTGATGACGGAAGATGTTAATGAGGATCGTCATTATGAACTTGAGTTTCCTTTATCTTCCATTACCCGTCCTGTACTGATAGAGAATATCTTCTATGAGTTTGACCGGGCTGATCTGACTCCGGAATCTACGGTAGCTTTGGATGAGTTGATACAATTATTGAATGATAATCCGAATGTTACTATCGAACTCGCCGCACATTGCGATTATAAAGGGAATGATGATTATAATCTCCGTCTTTCGCAACGTCGTGCAGAATCTGTAGTACGTTATCTTATTAAAGGCGGCATTGATTCGGAACGTCTCACACCGAAAGGGTATGGGGAACAACAGCCTAAGACAGTCACTAATTTCACTCTGAAATCTGCACCTTTCCTGAAGGTGGGAGATGTATTGACAGAAGAGTTTATAAAAAATCTCCCACTGGAACAGCAGGAGATTTGTAATGCTATTAATCGTCGCACAGAATTTAAAGTGCTGCGAACCACGTATCAATGAGTTACGAGGTACAAGCTAATACTTTAAATGAAATTCAACGACTGCTTCGATTCCTTTTCGGAAAATATCCAATGGGAAGTTCTCATTCGGTGAATGGATAGCATTTGATTCCAGTCCGAATCCCATAAGTACAGTCTTGATTCCAAGTACTTGCTCGAATGTGGAGATGATAGGAATACTTCCTCCCCGGCGTACCGCAAGTGGTTTCTTCCCGAATGCTTTTTCAAAACCTTTCTCGGCGGCCTGATAGGCTGGAAGGCTGATTGGACATACATAGCCTTGTCCTCCATGCATGGGTGTCACTTTTACCTGTACGGTGTCCGGAGCAATGCTTAGGATATAATCAGCGAACATTTGGGAAATCTTGTGATGATCCTGATGGGGAACCAGGCGACAAGATACCTTAGCTGTAGCTTTTGACGGAAGTACTGTCTTGGAACCTTCGCCAGTATATCCGCCCCAAATGCCACAAACGTCGAAAGAGGGACGGCAACTGTTGCGCTCCAGAGTGCTGTATCCTTTTTCTCCGAATAGCTCTTTTACACCAATGGCTGCTTTATACTTTTCTTCATTGAAAGGAATATGGGCGATCATGTCACGTTCTGCTTGTGGAACTTCTTCCACATCATCGTAGAAACCGGGCACTGTGATACATCCATCAGCATCTACTACTTTGGCAATCATTCCGCATAATACATTAATGGGATTGGCAACGGCACCTCCGAAATGTCCTGAGTGTAAGTCACGGTTAGGTCCGGTTACTTCAATTTCCCAGTATGCCAATCCGCGAAGGCCTGTAGTCAGTGAGGGCAGGTCGGCACCCAACATACTGGTATCCGATACCAGAATAATATCTGCTTTTAATAATTCTTTATGCTCCTCACAGAAAGCTTCCAGACTGGGTGAACCGATTTCTTCTTCACCTTCAAAGATGAATTTGACATTGTTCTTTAGCATGCCATGTTTCACCAGATATTCGAATGCCTTTACCTGAATGAATGATTGCCCTTTATCGTCATCGGCACCACGGGCCCAAATGTGCCCATCGCGGATTTCCGGTTCAAAGGGATTACTTTTCCATAGTTCCAATGGTTCTGCCGGCATTACATCATAATGTGCATATACCAAAACTGTCTTTGCTGCCGGGTCTACTATCTTTTGTCCGAAAACAATCGGATTGCCTTTCGATGGCATTACCAGTGCTTCGTCTGCACCTGCTTCAAGCAATAGTTGTGCCCAGCGTTCTGCACAAGCCAACATGTCGTCATGGTGTTCAGGTTTTGCACTGATACTTGGGATACGGATGAGGCTGAACAAGTCTTCCAGCATCTTCGATTCATTCTCTGAAATGTATTTCTGTATTTCGTTCATAAATATATATGATAAGGTGATAAAGTGATAGAGTGATAGAGTGATAAGGTGATAGGGTAATAGGATAATGTCACTTTATCACCCTATCACCTTATCACTTTATTATCCTATCACCCTGCCACTTCTATAATTGTGTAGTACGGTCAATCAGATAGAAGTCCAGTATTGTCAAGGCAGCCATAGCTTCTACTATAGGCACTGCGCGTGGCAATACGCATGGATCATGACGACCGCGAGCTTTCAATGTTGTATCTATACCATCTATATTGACTGTATGTTGCTCCATCAATACAGTGGCTACCGGTTTAAAGGCAACCCGGAAGAAGATGTCTTGTCCGTTACTGATACCGCCTTGGATACCACCGGAATGGTTGGTTTTCGTTTCAATGCGTCCGCAGTTATTGAAGAATACATCGTTTTGTTCCGAGCCTTTTTGTTTCAGACCTTTAAATCCGTCACCGTATTCAAATGCTTTAGCTGCATTGATGCTGAGCATACCGGAAGCAAGAGCAGCATGTAACTTACCGAATACGGGTTGGCCTAATCCGATGGGGCATCCTTTGATGACACAGGTCACTACGCCGCCAATGGTATCACCTTCTCCTTTGGTCTTGAAAATAAGCTCCTCCATCTCTTTTGCCTTTACTGGATCCGGGCAGCGTACTGGATTCGTTTCTATTAAATCAAGATCATAAGCAGTATAGTTTTCTTCCAGACGGATTGGACCTACTTGCGAGGTATATGCTGTGATTTTCACCCCCAGTTGACGGAGTGCCTGTTTGGCAAGGGCACCTGCCACTACGCGGGAAATGGTTTCGCGTGCTGATGAACGGCCACCGCCACGGTAATCACGGATACCATATTTTACCTTATAAGTATAGTCAGCATGCGAAGGACGGTATACCTCTTTCATGTTATCATAATCACTGGAATGTTGATTTTCATTCCATACAATGAATCCAATGGGACATCCTGTTGATTTGCCTTCAAAGATACCTGAAAGGAATTCTACTTTATCGCCTTCTTTCCGGGCCGTAGTAATAAGAGACTGTCCGGGACGGCGACGATCCAGTTCCGCTTGCACGAAATCCATGTCAATGCGGATGCCCGCGGGAAATCCATCTATGACGCCTCCGATGCCTTTACCATGTGACTCCCCAAAGCTGGTAAGGCGGAGAATGTTGCCGAATGAGTTGAACATAATCTTTTGCTTTAATGGTTTATGTATAAGGTTTATTCATGCCAAATCCTTTGAATAAAAGCTTTTGGTTGCATAAAGATAACAAATAGTTATGGATTTTTCTTATGAAAAGGGAGAAATATTATATTTTTTATGGAATGATGAGTTCTTTTCCCAGGGCAAACGATTTGTTTCAAAGCATGAAATGAATTGTTTCCCGGTATGAAACAAGTTGTTTCACACTGAGAAACATTCTGTTTCAAGTAATGAAACTGTTTGTTTCATACTGGGAAACAAATGCCGCGTAGACTGTCTCATTTCAGTTGGTTGTTTCTGAAAAAACACTTGCGGCTGCGAAGGCTTACACTTGCGCAAGTGTTGATCAACGGACCTGCAATCATTACCTTTCACAGCCGCAAGTGTTTGCTTTCTTTTTAAGTGAATCGAAAGGCGGTAATTTACTCTCCAATGCTTAAAAAAAGAACATACCAGTTTTAGAATAGACCTTGTCTAATATCTTAAAAAACTGTTATTTTGCACCCCGAAATCTTATTAAATTTAAAAGGAACATGACTACCCGGTGACGGGGAGCTATTATTAATTAAAGGAGAACAATATGAAGAAGAATTTATTTTATTTGTTTGCATTGATTTGTTCAATGAGTCTGTTCACTGCTTGTAGTGATGATGATGAAGAAGTAAGCCCTTGGGCTGGAACTTATAAAATGGCGGATTACACGACAGCAGATTATGAATGGACCAAAGATGAGACAATTTCCAATTGGCCTATGACAGGTGCGTTGTATTCGGATTGGCAATATACTGGTGATGACGATTATCCATCAATACTTGCTGCTTTATTCCGGTATTTGGGTGGCTCTATTTTACCCCAGGCTTTGAATTCAATTACATTAGATAAAAGCGGTAACATTATTGCCGACTATGTGGCTGGTCCGGAAATAGCAATGGATCCTACTACGATAATGTCGATTTTCATTACAGGTGCTTTTCCAACAGCAAGTAGTGTGAAAGCTGATTTTGCGACAGGTGGCTTTACTACCTCTCCTAAGGAACTGGCATACTGGAGCGAGAATAATGGGAAATTTGTTGTAAAGCTAAATATTCCTGCTATCATAACAGCAGCTACCGGAAGTGATGCAAGTGGTCTGACTAGTATTATAGAAACTGTTTTGAATGGAGATCCGGCTACTGTTAAAACATTGCTTGGGGGAATTTTGAATGTTGATCTGAGTGGTTTACAGAATGCTACTATTAGCCAGATTGCAAGTTGGGCTAAAGATGGAATTCCTATGAATATTAGAATTGCTGACAATGGGCATACTTATATTTATTTGGATAAGAGTGCATTTGATAATCTGTTTACACTTCGTGATACAGGTGAGGTGGATGATTGGGGAGATCCGCAGTGGACAAATGATTTGATGATACTTTGGAATGCATTGGTTGAGGGTGGCGTAGTACCGGAAGAGGCGCAGGCCGCTGGATTTATGATTCAGTTGATTGGATCATATTGGAAAGTAACAACAAGCTTTAATTTAGGCTTGGATTTAGTGAGAAACTAGTTCAAAAACTTTATATGTATTGGGATTAAGGATATTCGAAAGAATATCCTTAATTTTTTTATAGGGTATTGCTTTACTAATAATTCGATAAATAGTTTTTTATTTTATAGGTTGTTTTTGAACCGAATGGGGTAACCAAATGTTTCATTAATTAATGATAAATGTGAAATTCTTAAAAACAGGACATCAATTAAGTGAAATAGACCTTTTGTATGTGTTTAAAAAGCTGTTTTTTTGCAAACTTAAATTTAGTGATGTGAAAATAGGACATTGATGGCCTTCGTCAGTAAGACTTATATTAACTAAACAACAAAATTATGAAGAAAAATTTATTTTATTTATTCGTATTTGCTCTATCTTGCACTTTTCTGATTTCATGTAATGATGATGATGACTATAATGTAGATCCAAAAACTTTGATTGCAGAAATATCCGGTACGTATTTGGGAGATTTGGTTGTGACATTGGATGGTTTTCAAGTAGGACAATCAACGCAACAAATATATGTAACGGAAGATGGAGAAGCTTCTGTTAAATTGGAATTAAAAGATTTTGCGATTACAATAGGAGATGCTACGATAGCTGTTGGAGATATTGTAGTACCGGGTATAACTTTAGCGGGAGATCAGTCTAAAGTAGAACTGAAAGAGACCAATGTTGTGATTAACCATCCGGAATTAAAAGAATTGCAGGTAAAAGTTACAGGTGTAATAACAGGTGAAACAGCTGATCTGCATATCGTTGTTTATGCGGCGGAATTAAAGCAGAATATTGATGTGACTTTTAATGGAGAGAGAACCAGTAAAGAGGTTAAGGATTATGCGATGGAAGTTGCTGCTTGGTATGCACGCACGGAGTTGACAGTTACTGGTGTAGACATTGAAGCGAAATATCCTGTTGATGGAATTGAAGTGACTTATGTTGGTTTCAATAAAATTGGCATAAAATCTTTCAGCCTTAGTTGTTATGCGAATGACAAAACTGTAACGAGAAGTATTAGCATTGCTTCCGCCAATCTATTGGTAGGTGCGGATGGTGATACATCTATTGGTACAGTGAAACAAACGTTGACACACAAGACTTATGGAGATGCAGAACTGGAATTGTCTGGTAAGTTTGTGGATGGTGTTTTGACGTTGAATATGACTGTTACTCAAGGAGAAACGAAAGCTGTTTACGTATACACCGGAGCGAAGAAACTGACAGGTTACGCTATTGAAAAGATGACGATAGACAACAGTGTTGTTGTTGTACAACCTGAATTTGGAGACATTACAACTACAGCTGGAAGTGTTGTGTTCTTTGTTAAACCCGAAGCTACAGAGGATCAACTGAAAAGCTTAGTTCCGCAATTTGAAATTTCTGCTGGTGCAAAAATAACTCTAAATAACCAGGAATATGTGGCAGGAACTCCGGTTGACTTCACAACAGGGCAAAAGTTTGTTGTGCAGGCAGAGAGCGGAAAGTCAAAAAGAACTTATACTGTGACATATCAAAAATTGACTTCATTTGATTTTAAGAGTGATTTGAATTCTTGGGAAACAAAAAATGAAACGGGTGCCCAATATAGAATATATGAGGAACCTGCTAATGGTTGGGCTACCTCTAATGAAGGTGTAGCATGGATTAAATTATATCCAGCATTATATGGCCCTGAAGCTCCATATGCGGTGACTCAGTCAGATGATGCAAAATCGGGAAAGGCTGCTCGTCTGGAAACTTTAAATACAACCGGGCAAGCTGGAATGGGAGGATTTATACCTGCAATTCCTGTTGTGACTTCAGGTAGTCTTTTCACAGGTTCATTTAAAGTGAATATATCAAATACGCTGAAGAGTACTTTATTTGGTTATCCTTGTTTTAAGCAACCGGTAGCGTTTAAGGGCTCTTATAAATATACTCCGGGAACTACTTATTACTATTGTGCGCAGCCTGCGGATAAAGCTAATGAGGTTGTTGAAGATAAAACAAAGACAGATCTTCCAGCTATGAATGCGGTCCTATATGAAGTAGATAGTTATGCATTCGAATATTTGGATGGAACCAATTTGCTGACATCAGATAAGATTGTAGCGATAGCTTCTGTAGATGGTAAGGCACAGGCGCAATATACTGATTTTAACGTTTCATTTAAGTTCCTTGATAACAAGACGTTTGATTCGACTAAGAAGTATAAGTTAGCGATTGTTTGCTCTTCAAGTAAAGATGGAGACAAGTTTAGCGGTGCTCCAGGCAGTGTACTTCTTTTAGATGACTTGGAAGTGACTTTCTAAAGATATAGCGCTAATTTTCTATATGCGAGTTATTAACCAAATATTATTTGTTATGAAGAAAAATCTGTTTTATTTGTTTGCACTTGTATGTGCGATGAGTTTGTTCACTTCATGTGGAAGTGATGATGACGATGATAATAAAGTGGAACCGTATGGAACGTACTCTGGAAATTTAAGTGTGGTACTTACGACTCAAGCAGGAGCGCAAGATCCCATTACGTCTAAGGAA
Source organism: Bacteroides intestinalis (assembly GCF_003464595.1). Classification (GTDB taxonomy): domain Bacteria; phylum Bacteroidota; class Bacteroidia; order Bacteroidales; family Bacteroidaceae; genus Bacteroides; species Bacteroides intestinalis_A. The sequence continues at coordinate 203,834 of NZ_QRZF01000004.1, read as the reverse complement.
AGTGTTCAATTGATCAAAGGAAGCTCTGATAATAAGTTTTCTTTTTTACTAAAGAACTTTATGTTGCAGATGGGTGGTATTGCTACTGGCATTGGAAATATCAATATTGAAAATGTAGATTTGGTTTCAGTTGGAGGTAATAAGTACACTTTTTCAAAATCGATTCCTGAATTGCAGATTACTGCCGGTGATAAAGAAGGAGTTGCTGTTTGGCTAGGTCCTACTTTAGGAAAGATCCCTGTGGATCTTAGTGGTACGATTGAAGGAAATAAGGTTACGGTTGTAATAAACATCCCTTCTTTTATGTCTATGGATATAGCTGTTAACTTTACCGGTACTAAATAGTTCGGCAAACGTATATTATAATAAACAAAAGAGGATGTACTAATGAGTACATCCTCTTTTGTTTTGCTGTGGTTGGGAAATGGCAATTACTTTTGAAGTGAACGCTGCTGCTGAAGAGGATGATTTGAAAGCTTTAAAGCCGATAGTTGCAATTGTTGCATCGATCATTGTTACCCTGCAGTTCCTTTGTTGTAGAAGAAAAGGACGGTTGTGGTGGTTTTCCTCCAAGTTGATAACTGTGTATACAAAAACGTGAGCTTTGGGTTGACTTCTGCCATGACTTCAGGTATTTTATATACTAGCGCTTTCGAGACTTTGTGCGCAATACCTGTTAAATTCTATAGAATCTGGTATCTCCTTATGAGAAGAAGCTTTTGAACTTTAAGGAGGTTCATAAATATCCTTCTGGAGACAACTATGTAGATGGCTCTGATAAAAAGAATGTTCAGGGGAACATAGATATTGTGGATAAATCATCCATTCCTCAAGCAAGGAGCTGTTTTCAAAGGTGCGGTGAATAGTACCTTAATTTATAGATGGTTTTGAAATACTTGGAGAATATAAACAGAATTTGAAAGAGAAAGCCAGAAACAATCATGGGATTGAGTTCTGGCTTTCTCTTATTGAAATAAGTTCTAAATCCTTTTTAGAATGAATATCCAAATCCTACATTCAGATAAATAGGATACATGGCAAAGCTAATAGTATTGAAGTCTTTCTTGAAGATATCATTCAAGCCCCAAGTTAAGTCAGCATAGACATTCAGATGTTTGAAAGCCTTCCATTCTCCACCGAATTGTATACCCCATTGAAACTTGCGAAGATCATCAGAGAAATCATAGGTTGCAACACTTTCTCCACTAAAGTCTACACGTGAGCCTGTTGCATCAGGAGTACGGAGGTGTCCTTCGTAGACATGACCGGAGAAATCCCCTTCCAGTAAATAAGAAAAATAAGGTCCGGCTACGAGTTTCCAGCGTTTGCTGACCTTATAGTTAGCAAGGACAGGGACAGTAAGATAGGAGTTCTTTACTTTGGTTTTTACGCCTCCAGTCCACAGACCTTCCAACTCACCGCCATTAGTATTGATAATCTTCATACCATAGTTTTTGACGGTAGCTTCTGTTGTCATATTCTTAGTTTCCAGACGTAATCCCAAAGTTAATCCCCATAATTTTTTTTCATCGAGCCATTTTGTTGCATTTCCTTCGATAGAGATCGTCATGCTGGGGACATAGCTATCTATTTTACGTATTTCTTCAGGTAATGGTAGGGGGGCAGTGCCACCAATACTGAATCCTGCTTTTAAAGAATATTCCCATCCACGGAGGTAGGATTGGGTGATACTGTGAGTTCTATCTTCCTGCGCTTTTACAGATATGCTTCCCACTATAGCCAGCAGGAATGCTATAAAAATAACGTTATATTTCTTCATAATTATTTTCGTTTTTAGTCCTCACAAATCAATTCTACTTCGTCTATATAAAGTGTGCTACCTACTGCACCTTTGAAGCGGTCACCATCTATACTGGAAGAGAAAATGATGCCAAGTTTGTATTTCCCATTTTGAAGCTTTTGCTCATCAATAGACTTGTTATTTTGGGGTTCGAACGGTAAACTAAATTCGGTCCATTGATCTGTTTCTACAGCTGCATCTGCTTTTATCTGTGCCAGATATACAAGCTTATTGGAAGTTTTGGCATTGGTACCATCCAGCATGAATGAGTTATCATCAGCTTCATACATAATGGCATAGATATCGAATCTATCCTTTACACCACTTTGTGGTTGATTGTTTTCTGTATAAACAGGACCGGCTTTGTATTTATAATATCCTTTTAATGTTTTAGGATGCTTATAGAATTGAAAACCGAAAGTGGTTGCTTTGAGAGCACCTTCTTGTCCTGCCAATGCTTTGGTTACATCAAAATTACCAATGAACAGATTACCGGCAGCAATATACATCTTTACCATTGAACCGAAACTGCCGGTATCTCTGGTTTCTAATTTGACACATTTGCCACTGTATCCATTCTCTGATCGTACGGTAGGATAATCGATAGGACTCTTGGCCATTCCTGTTAGCGCAAAGCCTGGATTTCCACTGGACCATTGTAGTACCTTTGATATTCCCTGTGAAGTACTTGGAGCAAATTCGTAGAGGATATGATAGGGAGTGTTTTCCGCAACCAGTAAGTCCTCAAAGTGATAAACTGTTGGCAGTTCTGTTGGTTTAATATTTATGGTATAAGTGGGCTTGAATTCACCATTTTCAGATGTTACTGTAAATGAGCGTGAATTACCCTCTTCACTGAAGTTATAGAAATCTCCGGTATCTCCGTCTCTGCTATTGTTGGGTTTGATGGTAGCTCCTTCCGGTAGAGTAAATTTTAGTTCTTGTTTAGTGAGGTCTGCACCTTTATGTACATATACATCGACTATTTTTTCATTCGCATTAATATTGGCCAGCTGCACATCTGCACCCGTACAACCATCAATGGCCGCTTCAGAATTAAGCGCTTCGTCTTGTATACAAGAAGATATGGCAAATGCCAAAAAGAAACACGAGGTTAGCGTTTTAATCTTCATTTAATTCAGTTTTTGGTTATTAATAATGTAAAACTCGGGCGCAAAGTTAAGTTTCTTTTTTGAAATAGAAGACTTTGCGCACGTATTAAAAACATTTTTTCTAAATTTGTGTCCATTAAAATCAGTGAAATAATGATAACGGAAACGGAGAGAAAACGGATAATCGACCTGATACATCAGGAAGTGGTGCCGGCTATTGGGTGTACAGAACCCATTGCAGTGGCATTGTGCGTAGCTAAAGCAACAGAAACACTGGAGACAAAACCGGAAAGAATAAATGTGTTGCTAAGTGCTAATATTCTAAAAAACGCTATGGGAGTGGGCATTCCGGGTACCGGAATGATTGGCTTACCCATTGCTATTGCCTTGGGAGCGCTGATAGGAAAATCAGAATATCAGTTGGAGGTGTTAAAAGACAGTACGCCTGATGTAGTGGGAGAGGGGAAACGTTTCATTGAGGAAAAGCGCATTCATATTTCGTTGAAAGAGAATATTGAAGAGAAATTATATATTGAAGTATGCTGTGAGGCCGGAGATGATAAAGCAACAGCTGTGATTGCCGGAGGACATACCACCTTTATATATATAGAACGTAACGGAGAAGTTCAATTTCAGAAACAACATACGGCAAGTTGTGAAAAAGAAGAAGAATGCCTGGAACTGACTTTACGTAAAGTTTATGATTTTGCTCTGAATACTCCGCTGGATGAGATCAGCTTTATTCTTGAAACAGCCCGCTTGAATAAGGCGGCTGCCGAACGTTCTTTTGAAGGCAATTATGGCCATGGTCTGGGTAAAATGTTGCGTGGCACTTATGAACATAAAGTGATGGGAGATAGTGTCTTCTCACATATCTTGTCTTATACATCAGGTGCCTGTGATGCTCGTATGGCAGGGGCTATGATTCCGGTAATGAGCAATTCCGGCAGTGGGAATCAAGGTATATCTGCTACTTTGCCTGTACTTGTCTTCGCTGAAGAAAATGATAAATCAGAAGAAGAACTGATACGTGCTCTGATGTTGAGCCATCTGACGGTGATCTACATTAAACAAAGTTTGGGACGTTTGTCTGCTTTATGCGGCTGTGTGGTTGCTGCTACAGGTTCCAGTTGCGGTATTACCTGGTTGATGGGGGGAACTTACGATCAAGTGGCTTATGCCGTTCAGAATATGATAGCCAACCTTACGGGTATGATTTGTGACGGTGCGAAGCCCAGCTGTGCGTTAAAAGTAACCACCGGTGTATCTACCGCTGTTCTTTCTGCCATCATGGCTATGGAAAACCGTTGTGTAACTTCTGTAGAAGGTATTATTGATGAAGATGTGGATCAAAGTATCCGTAATCTGACCAAGATAGGGTCGAAAGGAATGAATGAAACGGATAAATTGGTACTGGAGATAATGACGGGGAAATAGTGATTAGTGGTGAGTGATTAGTGATTGGAAACTGTGCAGCATAATAGCGTAGCATGCTAATCACTAATCACTTACCGTTAATCACTATCTTAATGATTGCATCCGCATCCGCATCCCTGGTGATCGTGATCGCCGCATCCGTCGCCGCAATCGTCACCACAGCTATCGCAACCGCAACTACATCCACCACCGCTCATCATACGAGCGATTTCAGCTAATTCTTCATTGGTTGCCGGGCGGCTTTCTATTACTTCACCTACAAAGTTCAGGTCGCAACCTGCCAAGGGGTGATTCATATCCATTACCACTACGTCTGCTTTTATTTCTTGTACGGTTCCGTTGATACGCTGACCTTCAGAGGTCATCAAAGGCACTACGTTACCGGCTACAATACGTTCGTTATCGAATTTACCATCTACTTCAAAGATTTGCTTCGGAAGGTCGATTACATGTTCTTCGTCAAAGTCACCGTAAGCATCTGCACAAGCGATTGTGAAATCAAACTTATCACCTGCTTTCAGACTTTTCACCTGATCTTCGAAAGACTCTAAAGTCAGACCCAGACCGGAAATGAATTGGAAAGGGTGTTCTGCGGTGGCTTCTTCGGTGAAATCTTTTTCACCATCTTCTATAGCGTATAATTTATAAGCTACGGTAATGTACTTGTTTTCTACTGTTTCCATTGATATATTCCTACTGTTTTAAGTTAGTAATTCCTGTTTTTTCTTTTTGGAAAGGACAAAGATACGAATAATTTAGTTGGCGAATGAGTAAGCTCTTGTAATTTTCAGATTATTAAATGCTTCGAACCCTCTTGAATAATTCCTGTTCATGGTAGCGAATTACTCAGATTTGCCTTGAATAAGTGATAAAATAAGATTTTAATGCGGGGTTTTCTTACGATTAATCATAATAATCTCATTTTTTTCTTCAAATTGTTTGGAGTTTATAAAAAAGCCCTTACCTTTGCAGCACGATTAACGAAAACAGTAAAGTAAATAAAGTTATGAACTTACATACATCTATTAACCTGGCAGTCCTGCATATTATTCGCGTCGTGGTCCTGGAATCAAGAGCGTGAGAAAGGTTGTGTATGTATTCGTACGTTAAGATATCAATTTAGGAGCCTTTCTCACCATATGTGAGGAAGGCTTTTTAATTAAAAGGAGATTTGAAGATGAAACACCAATTACGCAGTTCGTTCAGCACGCAAGGCCGCCGTATGGCAGGGGCTCGTGCGTTGTGGATGGCAAATGGCATGAAGAAAGAGCAATTAGGAAAACCTATTATCGCAATTGTCAACTCATTTACACAGTTTGTCCCGGGACATGTGCATCTGCACGAAATCGGACAACAGGTGAAAGCTGAGATTGAGAAGCTGGGATGTTTTGCTGCCGAATTCAACACGATTGCCATTGACGATGGTATTGCGATGGGACATGATGGAATGCTTTATTCGCTTCCTTCACGTGACATCATTGCCGACAGCGTAGAGTATATGGTGAATGCGCATAAAGCGGATGCGATGGTTTGCATCAGTAACTGCGACAAGATTACTCCGGGTATGTTGATGGCAGCAATGCGCCTTAATATCCCTACTGTATTCGTTTCAGGCGGACCGATGGAAGCCGGCGAATGGAACGGTCAGCATCTGGATTTGATCGATGCTATGATTAAGTCGGCTGATGAAAGTGTAAGTGATGCCGATGTGGCTCAGATAGAACAACATGCTTGTCCTTCTTGTGGTTGTTGTTCCGGTATGTTTACCGCTAACTCGATGAACTGTCTGAACGAAGCTATCGGACTGGCATTGCCGGGTAATGGTACGATTGTAGCTACTCATGCCAATCGCACGCAACTGTTCAAGGATGCTGCCAAACTGATTGTTGAAAATGCTTATAAATATTATGAAGATGGGGATGACAGTGTGCTTCCCCGTAGCATCGCTACCCGTCAGGCTTTTTTGAATGCCATGACGCTGGATATTGCGATGGGTGGTTCTACCAACACAGTGCTTCACCTCTTGGCTGTAGCGCACGAGGCAGAGGCAGATTTCAGTATGGATGACATCGATATGCTGTCACGTAAGACTCCCTGTCTGTGTAAGGTTGCCCCGAATACTCAGAAGTATCACATTCAAGACGTAAATCGTGCCGGAGGCATCATCGCTATCATGAGCGAGCTTGCCAAAGGCGGATTAGTCGATACGAACGTAAAGCGTGTAGACGGTATGACGCTGGCGGATGTAATCGACAAATACGGTATTACCAGCCCGAATGTTTGCGAAGAAGCTGTGAAGAAATATAAGAGCGCTGCTGCCGGAAAGTTCAATCTGGTACTGGGTTCGCAGGATGTCTATTATAAAGAATTGGATACTGACCGTGCCGGAGGTTGCATTCGCGATCTGGAACATGCTTATAGCAAAGACGGTGGTCTGGCAGTACTGAAAGGTAATATTGCTCAGGATGGTTGTGTAGTGAAAACGGCAGGTGTGGATGAAAGCATCTGGAAATTTACGGGTCCTGCTAAAGTGTTCGATTCACAAGACGCTGCTTGCGATGGCATCCTTGCTGGGAAAGTGGTCAGCGGTGATGTTGTGGTCATTACACACGAAGGCCCGAAAGGCGGTCCCGGTATGCAGGAAATGCTCTATCCGACTTCTTATATCAAATCGCGCCATCTGGGCAAGGAATGTGCACTGATTACGGACGGCCGTTTCAGTGGCGGTACGTCAGGATTGAGTATCGGACATATTTCTCCCGAAGCGGCTGCTGGAGGTAATATCGGTAAGATTCAGGATGGTGACATCATCGAGATTGATATTCCCGGACGTGCTATCAACGTCAAACTGACGGATGAGGAACTGGCAGCCCGCCCGATGACTCCCGTCACCCGTCAACGCGAAGTCTCAAAGAGCCTGAAGGCATATGCCAGCATGGTAAGTTCTGCCGATAAGGGTGCAGTGAGACTGATTTAGTTGAGAGTGGAGAGTTGAGAATTGAGAGTTTAACTTGAAAATAGAAGAGATGAAAGATATAATAACAGGCGCTGAAGCATTGATGCGTTCCTTGGAACATCAGGGAGTAAAGACCATTTTCGGATATCCGGGTGGCTCCATCATGCCGGTATTTGACGCTTTATACGACCATCGGAAGACATTGAACCACATCTTGGTTCGACACGAACAGGGTGCTACTCATGCCGCGCAAGGTTTTGCCCGCGTATCAGGCGAAGTAGGTGTCTGCCTGGTGACGAGTGGTCCCGGAGCGACGAATACGATAACAGGTATCGCAGATGCAATGATAGACAGTACCCCTTTGGTAGTAATTGCCGGTCAGGTAGGTACGGGATTCCTTGGGACGGATGCTTTCCAGGAAGTTGACCTGGTAGGTATTACGCAGCCTATCACGAAGTGGAGCTATCAGATTCGTAGTGCCGAAGATGTGCCTTGGGCTGTAGCCCGCGCTTTCTATGTTGCAAAAAGCGGTCGTCCCGGTCCTGTAGTATTGGACTTTGCCAAGAATGCACAAGTAGAGAAAAGTGAATATGCTCCTGCCAAGTTGGATTACATCCGTAGTTACCAGCCTGTTCCCGAAATGGATGAAGAGGCTGTGAGCCAGGCTGCTGAACTGATCAATAGCGCTGAACGTCCATTGGTATTGGTAGGACAGGGTGTTGAGTTAGGTGATGCACAACAGGAACTACGCGCTTTCATAGAAAAAGCCGGAATACCTGCCGGTTGTACACTGTTGGGACTCTCTGCTTTGCCTACTGCACATCCTTTAAATAAAGGTATGCTGGGGATGCACGGTAACTTGGGACCGAATATCAATACGAATAAGTGCGATGTACTTATCGCCGTAGGTATGCGCTTTGACGACCGTGTAACCGGAAAGTTGGATACGTATGCCAAACAGGCGAAAATCATTCATTTCGATATAGACCCTGCTGAGATAGATAAGAATGTAAAGACGGACATTGCCGTATTGGGCGATTGCAAGGAAACCCTTGCTGCCGTTACGGCACTTCTGAAACCTGCTACTCACCAGGAATGGTTGGATAGTTTCTTGCCTTACGAGAAAGTAGAGGAAGAAAAAGTGATCCGTCCTGAATTGCATCCGGCAAGTAAATCTTTGAGTATGGGAGAAGTGATCCGTGCCGTAAGTGAGACAACGAATCATGAAGCTGTATTGGTTACTGATGTTGGTCAGAATCAGATGATGTCTGCCCGTTACTTTAAGTATAGTAAGGAACGTAGCATTGTAACTTCCGGTGGGTTGGGTACAATGGGCTTCGGACTTCCCGCAGCAATCGGTGCTACTTTCGGAGCTCCCGACCGCACTGTATGTGTATTTATGGGTGATGGTGGTCTGCAAATGAACATTCAGGAGATGGGAACCATTATGGAACAGAAGGCTCCTGTTAAGATGATCTTGCTGAATAATAACTTCCTGGGTAATGTACGCCAGTGGCAAGCGATGTTCTTCAATCGTCGCTATTCGTTTACTCCGATGCTGAATCCGGATTATATGAAGATAGCTTCTGCCTACGACATTCCTTCGCGCCGTGTAATGACACGTGAAGAGCTGAAAGGTGCAATAGAGGAAATGCTTGCTACGGATGGTCCGTTCCTGTTGGAAGCCTGCGTTATGGAAGAAGGCAATGTATTGCCGATGACACCTCCGGGTGGTTCGGTAAACCAGATGTTGTTGGAATGCTAATTTTATTCTTCGTTCTTAATTCTTAATTTAGTATGGATAAGACATTATATACGATAATCGTTCATTCGGAGAACTTCGCCGGTTTGCTGAACCAGGTAACCGCAGTGTTTACCCGTCGCCAGATCAATATCGAGAGCCTGAATGTATCGGCTTCGTCCATCAAGGGCGTACATAAGTACACCATTACTGCATGGACGGATAAAGACACCATTGAGAAAGTAACCAAGCAAATCACCAAGAAGATTGATGTGCTGCAAGCGCACTACTTTACGGATGATGAGATTTATCAGCACGAAATTGCATTGTATAAGATAACAACCCCGATACTGGAAGAAAAACCGGAAGTATCGAAAGTGATCCGTAAGTATAATGCACGTATCGTAGAGGTGAATGCTGTGTTTGCTATCGTAGAGAAGAATGGTATGGGTGAAGAAATCACCAACCTTTATGACGAGTTGCGTGCCCTCGACTGTGTACTTCAGTTTGTCCGTTCGGGACGTGTGGCTATCACCACAAGCTGCTTCGAACGTGTGAACGAATACCTTGCCGATCGTGAAACGAAATATCGCTTGAAAAAAGAAAAGGAGCAAAACAATGAGTGAGAATAGTAGTAAGATAGGAAAATATCAGTTTGTAGCTGAGCCTTTTCATGTGGACTTTACCGGGCGTCTTACTATGGGCGTACTGGGAAACCATTTGCTGAATTGCGCCGGTTTCCATGCCAGCGACCGTGGATTCGGTATCGCTACGTTGAATGAAGACAATTACACATGGGTGCTCTCGCGCCTTGCCATCGAACTGGATGAAATGCCTTATCAATATGAGGACTTTACCATCTGGACTTGGGTGGAGAATGTATATCGCCTCTTCACCGACCGTAACTTTGCCCTATTGGACAAAGATGGAAAGAAGATTGGTTATGCGCGTTCCATATGGGCTATGATTAACCTCAATACCCGCAAGCCTGCCGATTTGCTGGCATTGCACGGAGGTAGCATTGTAGATTATGTGTGCGATGAACCTTGCCCTATCGAGAAACCCTCACGCATTAAAGTGACTTCCACCGAGCCGGTAGCTACCCTGAAAGCTAAATACAGCGATATCGACATCAACGGACACGTGAATAGTATCCGCTACATCGAACATATCATGGACTTGTTTCCGATAGAGATGTATAAGGAAAAGCGTATCCGTCGTTTTGAAATGGCTTACGTAGCCGAAAGTTATTACGGCGACGAACTTACACTCTATAAAGATGAGCTGGAAGATGGGACTTTCGATATTGAAGTGAAAAAGAATGGCAGCGAAGTCGTTTGCCGTTCAAAAGTAATATTTACAGAGAAATAATTTTATTAATCATTAGTTGGCGCAAGCCACAAATAAAAAACTAAAAAAGAAAATGGCACAATTGAATTTTGGCGGTGTTACTGAGAATGTAATGACCCGCGAAGAATTTCCTTTGGAAAAAGCACGTGAAGTTTTGAAAGATGAGACAATTGCAGTGATCGGTTATGGTGTACAGGGACCGGGACAGGCATGCAACCTGCGTGATAACGGTTTCAACGTAATCGTTGGACAGCGTCCGGGTAAGACTTATGAGAAAGCAATAGCTGACGGATGGGTACCGGGTGAAACACTGTTTGGCATTGAGGAGGCTTGTGAGAAAGGTACTATCATTATGTGCTTGTTGTCTGATGCAGCCGTAATGTCTGTATGGCCTACTATCAAACCTTACCTGACTCCGGGAAAAGCTCTTTACTTCTCTCATGGTTTTGCTATCACTTGGAGCGACCGTACAGGTGTAGTTCCTCAGAAAGATATCGACGTAATCATGGTAGCTCCTAAAGGTTCGGGTACTTCATTGCGTACAATGTTCCTTGAAGGTCGTGGTTTGAACTCTTCTTACGCTATCTATCAGGATGCTACGGGTAAAGCTATGGATCGTACCATCGCATTGGGTATCGGTGTAGGTTCAGGATATTTGTTCGAAACTACTTTCCAACGTGAAGCTACTTCTGACCTGACAGGTGAGCGTGGTTCATTGATGGGTGCTATCCAAGGTTTGCTGTTGGCTCAGTACGAAGTGTTGCGCGAAAACGGTCATACTCCGTCAGAAGCATTCAATGAAACAGTAGAGGAATTGACTCAGTCATTGATGCCGTTGTTCGCTAAGAATGGTATGGACTGGATGTATGCTAATTGTTCAACTACTGCACAACGCGGTGCTCTGGACTGGATGACTCCGTTCCATGATGCTATCAAGCCGGTAGTACAACAATTGTATGCAAGCGTTAAGTCTGGTAATGAGGCTCAGATCTCTATCGACAGCAATTCTCAACCTGATTATCGTGAGAAACTGAACGAAGAACTTCGTCAGTTGCGTGAAAGCGAAATGTGGCAGACTGCTGTTACGGTTCGTCAGTTGCGTCCGGAAAATAACTAATCCTTCTTGGGGATAAGAATAAAAATGCCCGAATACTTGATTTCGGTGTTTCAATGTAGTATATTTGTAACCGTAATCCTGATTTAAGTTCGGGAAGAAGACAATGGGAGGAGTAACGTAAGTTGCCCCTCTCTTTTTATATAATAAGGTATGAAATTACTGAAAACGTATCCTCTTTTGGTGCAAAACATATGATGTAATCATTCAAAACACACTATTTGTTGAGGTAAAACAAACGATATAATGTAGGTAAACGCATCATCTGTTTTGCGAAAGATAGAATGGATGGGCTAAACTCTTCTTGTTCTGTTAATACTTTATAAATCTGCTATTGACAAAAAGCGTGTAATCGTTTATAATTGAAAGATAGATTTTTCTTGTTTTGAATGATAGTTGATTTATGAATGCTGAAAATTGTATTTGTTGAAAATAGTATTGTGGAAAATCCGGTGGCTGATATCAATCAAGGAATAGACAAAGACCTTTCTAAAGCAACGATCAATGTATTCTTCAATGCGCTTTCTGTTACGGGTAACAATACGAAAACAGAAAATTATAAGATTAAGAATAAGTTGGGCACTTCTATAGACCATGAAACCTTTGGTATATCTCCTTATAATTTGTTTATTATGGTTCATGATAATACCGAAGATAACAGATGTGAAGTGCATTTGATAAACAACAAACCAATAGTGAAACTCAGAGTGTGGATAAATGCTATCCTAATTTCGCGAAATGGATTAGCTTCAATGGTAGCGAATGTAAGGATTGGTATAAGTAGGAAAATCCTTTTTAAAGTTATTATAAGAAACTACGCAGCTTCGTGTACAATGCATGGAAGTTGCGTAGTTTTTTTGTGTTTATAGAATTGCATTATTCAATGGTTTCATTTTTGAGTTCTTTCTTTAAATAAGTGGATTTAGTCTTAAAAATAATATTAGATTACATAATTCAATCAACTGATCGAGGAACTATTTTTTGATTTATCAATATTTGCATGTTTGTAAAATATCGATGACAGTACAATATATTTGCAGTAGTTTATAAATGTTAAATAAATATTGTATAATCAATAAATGAATCTATATATACAAGTTATATGCCGATTAAAAATAGATTACGAAAGTACTATATTGATTATTTATGATTCTATAAGAGTTGTTAATTGGATGATTTATCCTGAAAAATAAACTTGTATATTTGATCATTATGACAAAATAAGTTGTATGTTTGTAACGATATCAATTTTATAACTTACAATAATATGAAACGGATTAAAAGAAACAGTTTGGTTACAGGTCTCTATGCACTGATGTTGATGGGGATTGTAACAGGATGCGACAAGGACGTTTATAATCCAGGTAACGACGATGATGGCAAACTACCACCAAAAGAAGATTACTTTGATTTCGCTTTGACGGGGGATGTACAGTTAAATGTAAACTATGATGCACCAGGCTATCGAGCCGTTATTGAGGTGTATGATCAGAATCCTATGGAGGATCGCAGGACAAAGAAGGAGGGAATCTCACCTATTTTTGTGGCGTATACCGACATTAATGGAAAGTATGAAGGCAAAATGAATATTCCTACAGCTGTAAAAGAGGCATATCTCTATACAGGCTTGTTCGGTTTGCCGACTTGTGTGAAATTGGAAGCTTCGGCAAGCGGGTATACGTATGATGTTACGAAGAGTGCGCCAGGAACACGTGCTACTAATGGGGTCATAAATGATGATAAGGTTCCATTCAAGTTGACGCATGGGTTATCGGGTACTGATAGGTATGATAATGTATATTCATTAACTACATGGAATGGAAATGGCATCCCTACTTTGGGTGGTTATTTGACACGACCAGATAAGGTAGGAGCAGCTAATGAAGCTATTGGTGTGGTCAGTGCAAGAGTTGATAATTTTTTGGTGGCTTACAATAATGATGAAGCCAATAAAGTTAGTGGTGCTTGTGGAAATGCTAAGTTGTTAAGAAATCCTGATCAGATAAATCTAAAGATTCCTGCAGGTGGTTCGACTGTAAGTGTATCATTCATGGGCGAGGCTGCTGCATATTTGAATTCATTCGGTTATTATTATTATCCCACAGGTCAAACTATAACTCCCGAGAGCTTCTACAAGATGAAAAAATATCTTGTTTTCCCAAATTCGAGTGGTGGAGATGAGCAAAGTACAATGACTCTGAAAGCAGGACAAACGGCAAAGTTGTTGTATTTTGATAAAGATGGTAATCAGTCAGAGTTATTCCCTGAAGGATATACTATTGGCTGGTTTTTAATTAGTAATGGCTTTGGAGGTAGTAGCTTTAGTGCCCCCTATGCTAGTGGGTATGTAAATCAGTTGGATGACTTTGGGTATAGTAGCTCTTCCTATTATAGTGGATATCGCAATGCTTGCATGTCTGACGATACTGGAACTGATCGTCGTTTTATATCTGTATATGACGAAAAATCTAAAATGCGTATCATTGGTATTGAAGACTATGTAAAATCAAGTCAAGCTCCGGATGATTATAAGGATTTGCTGTTTGCTGTTACCACTTCTAAAGACTTAGGCGGTAGTGATTTGGAACCAGTACCTCCTACTGATCCTACCCCGGAACCGGGTGTCCTCCCATTAAGCGGTACTCTTGCTTTCGAAGATATCTGGCCCGGTGGTGGTGATTATGACTTGAATGACGTAATGATCGAATATAATCGTAACATTACTTTTGATGCAAACAACAAAGCCACTAAGTCTGTAGAAACCTTTAAAGCTGTTCAGAAAAAAGGTAGTGCTACCAATAATAACTTCTTTGCTTGCCAGTATAAAAAACTGGGGAAAATGACTTTACCTGCAGGGGTGAAAGCTGAGATTGCAACGAATTCATTTGTTATTGAAACCAGTGCAAAAGAGATTGCTGAGGGTACGGTTTATCAGATTGAACGTGATTTGACAGGATTGAATCTGTCGCAGACCGATGTAGCCAGTGACTTTAATCCGTATATCATCACTAAACAATATACCACAGAAAACAGAGTAGAGGTACATTTGCCACTGGCTGATATGACTTCTGCTGCTGACGCATCGTTGATGACGAAAGATAATGCATATTATGTAGGTTCTAAAGATGGTGGTCAGTATCCATTTGCTATCAATATACCTATTACAGGTTTTGTTCCGGCTGATGAAACTTATAGAATTGATCTGGAAGGACAATACCCGGCATTTGCTAACTGGGCTAAATCTAAGGGTACAACGAATCAAGATTGGTATAAAACAGGTAAAGGAGCGAAATAAGCCAATGTAGATTAACAAGTAGTTCTTCTCTCTTATTTTGCGCGGGCTATATGAAATTCATAAGCCCGCGCTCTTTTTATGGTTTTATAGTACCTGTATATTCTAGAAATTTACGATAAAAAGCATGATGTGCTAAAGTTGCAGCTTCTCCCAATATCACCAATTTCATGCGGGCACGGGTGATGGCGACGTTCATTCTTCGTAAATCATTCAGGAAACCGATCTGTCCCTCTTCATTGGCACGCACAAGGCTGATGAAAATGACATCACGTTCCTGTCCCTGAAACCCATCTACTGTGTTGACTGTGAGTAGACTTCGGTAAGGTTTAAGTGAACTGCTTGCTTTAATCTTATTGCGGAGGTACTGTACCTGGGCTTTGTAAGGAGAGATGATACCGAAATCGATCCGTTCTTCTAAGACACGCTTTCCACCGATCCGGCTAATATAAGCTTTTAATTCCTGAAGAAGTAAATCAGCTTCTGCTTTATTGATACGCCCGAACGTTTCTCCTATGAATTCTTCCTTGAAATCCATTTCTGAAGTATCTATCCAACTGATAGGAGTATCCCAGTCGAGAATGCCGCGGTATCGTATCTCAGGAGCTGCTTGTAGTTCTCCATTGTAAAACCATTGGGAAGGAAATTTCATGATTTCCTCATGCATACGGTATTGTACTTTCAATAGAGAAACGGTGCTGGGTTTATTGGCAACGACTCTTTCCATTAATGTACATTCCAATCCTCCACGGGCAGCTTCGTAACATTTTATAGTAGGTGGAAGCTGGCAATGATCACCTGCCAGTACTACACGGTCGGCCTTGCGGATGGCTATCCAGCAAGCGGCCTCTAAGGCTTGGGCGGCTTCATCAATAAAGAGTGTACCGAAGCGGCGCCCGTTCAGTACGCGGTGATTGCTGCTGACAAGAGTGGAGGCTATAACATGGGCATTGTCGAAAAGATCGGCATTGATTTGTATTTCCAGCTGTGTGGCACGATCACGCAGGCGGCTCATACGGTTGCGGGCGCTTTCACGCTCCTCATAGCTGCCTCGATGCTTGCCGCCCATTTCACGCATGGCTTTGCGGATACTCCATAGTTCAGAATAGGCCGGATGCCCTTCGAAACGGCGCTCATAAGTGAAAGAAAGCATTTTGTCGTTTACTCGGGTAGGATTACCAATGCGCAGAACATTCACACCACGATCTACGAGTTTTTCACTGATCCAGTCGACAGCTGTATTACTTTGGGCGCAAACCAGTACTTGCGGTTCGCGGTGTAATGTTTCATAGATAGCTTCTACGAGAGTAGTTGTTTTCCCTGTTCCCGGAGGCCCGTGTACAATAGAAACATCGCGGGAGTACAACACTTTATTCACTGCATTTTCCTGTGTAGAATTCAGCCAGGGGAAACGAACAGGGTAGAGTTCACGAAATCCGGGTTTTAAAGTTCCCAGCATAATATCTCTCAATTCTGCCAATCGATTGCCCTTGGCGCGAATTACGTCGGAGAGGGCTTCGAACATAGTGCGGTAGGACGTTTCATCAAAATAAAGCTGCACTCCGAGGTTTTCGGCAGATTGCACTTCCAGTATAGCACCTGCACCAGGCATCACAACAACCATGCGTGTTTCGTTGGCATAGCTAATGGTACCGATGGAGTTGAAATATGTAATCTTTTCGTCGTATCCTTTACGGAAAAAACAGACGGGACGCCCGAATTCGAAATTATGTTCTATATCAGTATCTTCCGCATGTGTAATTTCTATTACTAATTGATTCAGTGAATTGTAGTAACTTCGTCCGGGAGTGGCAGGATACCAACAGAGTCCCCGTTTCACCTTGCGGGCGATACCCATGGTTTCGGTCTGCCTTTTGAATTCTTCTTTTTCGAATTCATATTCCATGCGCAGGAGGAGTTCTTGTCGCTGAAGATGGTCGGTTGGAGAAAGGAGGTTATTGCTCATATATAATAAGTGTTTAGTGATTGGTGATAAGTGATTAGTGGGCTGCGCTATATTCCGCATGGTGCTAATCACTAATCACTAACCTCTAATCACTAATCGCATAGTTTTTTCGCAAAGGTAATCATTCTTCGCTTTTGCACGAAGAAAAGCTTTAATTTGTTAAACCTTTAACGATTTTAGTTTGTTTATTATATTAATTTGTAATCTTTACAATATTGGAAAACTAAAAAATAAATGTGATTATGGTGTATGACGTAACTATGTTAAAGGCCTTTTATGCTTCTTATAAGGGGAAAATGGAACATGTGCGGGCAGTACTGCAACGTCCGCTGACATTAGCAGAAAAGATTTTGTATACTCATCTGTTTGATGAGAAGGGGATCAAAGACTACAAAAGGGGAGAGGATTATGTAAACTTCCGTCCTGACCGTGTAGCAATGCAGGATGCAACCGCACAAATGGCATTGCTACAATTTATGAATGCAGGTCGCGAACAAGTTGCCGTACCTTCGACAGTACATTGCGACCATCTGATACAGGCCTATAGAGGAGCCCGGGAAGATATTGCCACTGCTACCAAGACAAACGAAGAAGTATACGACTTCTTGCGTGATGTTTCTTCCCGATATGGTATCGGTTTCTGGCAGCCGGGTGCGGGTATTATTCATCAGGTAGTATTGGAAAATTATGCCTTTCCCGGTGGAATGATGGTAGGAACTGACTCTCATACACCCAATGCAGGTGGTTTGGGTATGGTTGCCATCGGTGTCGGTGGTGCCGATGCGGTGGATGTGATGACCGGCATGGAATGGGAATTGAAAATGCCTCGTTTGATTGGTGTACATCTGAAAGGTGAACTGAACGGTTGGGCAGCTCCAAAAGATGTGATTCTGAAGTTGGCAGGTATCCTGACGGTTAAAGGCGGTACAAATGCAATCATTGAATATTTTGGACCGGGCACAGCTTCTTTGTCCGCTACCGGTAAGGCAACTATTTGTAATATGGGTGCCGAAGTCGGTGCCACCACATCACTTTTCCCTTATGATGATCGTATGGCTACTTATCTGATGGCTACCGGAAGAGAGGAAGTGGCAGAAATGGCTGATTCTGTAGCAGGTGACCTTCGTGCAGATGCCGACATCATGATTGCCCCGGAGAAATATTACGATCGGGTAATTGAGATTGACCTTTCCAGGCTGGAACCTTATATTAATGGTCCTTTTACTCCAGATGCCGCTACGCCTATTTCTGAGTTTGCAGAAAAAGTATTGGTTAACGGTTATCCGCGCAAGATGGAAGTCGGATTGATAGGTTCATGCACCAATTCATCCTATCAGGATTTAAGTCGTGCCGTTTCCCTGGCCCACCAGGTTGAAGAGAAGCACCTGAAAGTAGCCGCTCCCCTGATTGTGAATCCCGGTTCCGAACGGATACGTGCTACGGCAGAGCGGGATGGAATGATAGGTACTTTTGAGAAAGTCGGTGCTACAATTATGGCAAACGCCTGTGGTCCCTGTATTGGTCAGTGGAAACGTGAGACAGATAACCCTACTCGCAAGAATTCTATCGTAACCTCTTTCAACCGTAATTTTGCCAAACGTGCAGACGGTAATCCGAATACGTATGCCTTTGTCGCTTCCCCCGAATTGACGATGGCACTGACGATTGCCGGAGACCTTTGTTTCAACCCGCTGACAGATGTATTGGTGAATCGTGAAGGTGAAAAAGTAAAACTATCCGAACCTGTGGGTGAAGAATTGCCGCCGAAAGGATTTGCCGAAGGTAGTGAAGGGTATATGGCTCCCGGCTGTGAGAAGACGGAAATCAATGTGAACCCTCATTCGCAACGACTCCAATTGCTACAACCATTCCCTGCCTGGGAAGGAACTGATTTGCTTAATATGCCATTGCTGATTAAGGCACAGGGTAAATGTACTACCGATCATATCTCGATGGCAGGTCCGTGGCTTCGTTTCCGTGGACATCTGGAGAATATCTCAGACAATATGCTGATGGGTGCTGTGAATGCTTTCAATGGAGAAACTAACAGGGTCTGGAATCGTTCGACTAATACGTACGGTCCGGTTTCCGGTACGGCAAAGATGTATAAGTCCGAAGGGATTTCTTCCATTGTAGTAGCCGAAGAAAACTATGGTGAAGGTTCCAGTCGTGAACATGCCGCTATGGAGCCCCGTTTCCTGAATGTCCGTGTGATCCTGGCAAAGAGTTTTGCCCGTATCCACGAAACGAATCTAAAGAAACAAGGTATGCTGGCATTGACTTTTGTGGATAAAGCCGATTATGATAAGATTCAGGAACATGATTTAATCTCGGTAATCGGATTGATGGACTTTGCTCCCGGCCGTAATCTTAAGATTGTCCTTCACCACGAAGATGGTACGAAGGATAGCTTCGAAGCTCAACATACGTATAATGAACAGCAGATAGGCTGGTTCCGTGCCGGTTCTGCTCTTAATGCAAGATAGAAAGATGGATAAAATTACAGTACCTTTTATTACCGGTGATGGGGTAGGAGTTGAAATTACTCCTTCTATGCAAGCTATTGTAAATGCTGCCGTGCAGAAGGCATATAGCGGCGGGCGGCAGATTGAATGGATGGAAGTGTGGGCAGGCGAACGGGCTTTTGAAAAGTGCGGCCTGTGGTTACCTGACGAAACGATGGAAGCTTTCCGCGATTATAAAGTGGGTATCAAAGGTCCGCTGACGACACCTGTCGGTGGTGGTATCCGTTCACTAAACGTGGCATTACGCCAGACACTGGACTTGTATGTATGCCTGCGGCCGGTTCGCTGGTTTCAGGGCATTCACTCTCCGGTTCGTCATCCGGAGAAGGTGAACATGTGTGTATTCCGTGAAAATACGGAAGATATTTATGCAGGTATCGAGTGGGAAGCCGGTACACCGGAGGCAGAGAAGTTCTATAAGTTTCTGCACGATGAAATGGGGGTGAAGAAAGTACGGTTCCCCAAGACATCTTCTTTCGGTGTGAAACCTGTTTCAAAAGAAGGAACGGAACGATTGGTGCGGGCTGCCTGCCGGTATGCACTTGAGAATAATCTGCCTTCCGTGACATTGGTACACAAGGGAAATATTATGAAGTTTACCGAAGGCGGTTTCAAAAAGTGGGGCTATGAGTTGGCTGAACGTGAGTTTGGAGAAGCATTGGCTGACGGAAAGCTGGTGATAAAAGATTGCATTGCGGATGCTTTCCTGCAAAATACATTATTGATTCCTGAAGAATACTCTGTGATTGCTACCCTTAATCTGAATGGAGATTATGTTTCCGATCAGTTGGCTGCCATGGTGGGCGGTATCGGTATTGCTCCCGGAGCAAATATCAACTACCAGACCGGACATGCTATCTTTGAAGCCACCCATGGTACAGCACCGAATATTGCAGGCAAAGATATTGTGAATCCCTGTTCCATCATTCTGTCTGCCGTAATGATGCTCGAATACTTTGGTTGGAAAGAATCTGCTTCCTTGATAGAACATGCCCTGGAACAAAGTTTCCTTGATGCCCGTGCTACCGCTGATCTGGCGCGCTTCATGCCCGGCGGTGTCTCTTTGTCCACTTCTGCCTTTACCCGGGAGATAGTGGAAAGAATTGAAAAATAATACTAACGATTAAAACGATACGAAAATGAAGAAGGAATATTTAGTTTATAAGCTTTCCGAGGATATGAAGGAAGCGGTTCGGATTGATACCGAATTATTCTCCAAATTTGATGTGAAGCGCGGTTTGCGCAATGAAGACGGTACGGGTGTGTTGGTCGGGCTCACCAGAATTGGTAATGTAGTGGGTTATGAACGTGTTCCGGGCGGTGGCTTGAAACCTATCCCGGGCAAGTTGTTCTACCGTGGTTATGATGTAGAGGATATTGTTCATGCTTTTGTTAAAGAGAAGCGTTTCGGATTTGAAGAAGTGGCTTATCTGTTACTGTCCGGTAATTTGCCCGATAAGGAGGAGTTGGCTTCTTTCCGTGAACTGATTAATGATAATATGCCGTTGGAGCAGAAAACCAAGATGAATATTATCGAACTGGAAGGAAATAATATTATGAATATCCTGGCACGTAGTGTACTTGAGATGTATCGTTTTGACCCTGCTGCCGATGATACTTCCCGCGACAACCTGATGCGCCAGAGCATAGAATTGATTTCCAAGTTCCCGACCATTATTGCTTATGCATATAATATGTTGCGCCATGCCACTTTCGGTCGTTCATTGCATATTCGCCATCCGCAGGAAAATCTTTCTATTGCCGAGAATTTCCTCTATATACTGAAACGTAATTATACACAACTGGATGCTCGTACGCTCGACCTTTTGTTGGTGCTTCAGGCTGAGCATGGTGGTGGTAATAACTCCACTTTCACGGTTCGTGTTACTTCTTCTACCGGAACGGATACATACTCATCCATTGCCGCAGGTATCGGTTCGTTGAAAGGCCCGCTTCATGGCGGTGCAAATATTCAGGTGGCTGATATGTTCCATCATTTACAGGAGAATATTCAGGACTGGACAAGTGTGGATGAGATCGACACTTACTTTACCCGTATGCTGAATAAGGAAGTTTATAACAAGACCGGATTGATTTATGGTATCGGACATGCTGTTTATACGATTTCCGATCCACGTGCTATCTTACTGAAAGAACTGGCTCGTGATCTTGCCCGGGAAAAAGGTAAAGAGCGCGAATTTGCTTTCCTTGAGCTCTTGGAGGAACGTGCTATCGAAACCTTCGGTCGCGTGAAGAACAATGGAAAGACGGTATCGAGCAACGTTGATTTCTATTCAGGCTTTGTTTATGAAATGATTGGGTTACCACAGGAAATCTTTACGCCGTTGTTTGCCATGGCTCGTATCGTTGGCTGGTGTGCACACCGTAATGAAGAATTGAACTTTGAAGGTAAGCGTATCATTCGTCCGGCATACAAAAATGTACTCGAAGATACGGTTTATGTACCTATTAAGAAGCGATAAATAGGAGTAAAACGGAAAAGAAAGGAAGGAAACCAGTTGACGAGTTGACAAGGGAACAAGGGGCTGCGCAATGCTTCTGTGCCGCATGGAACCTTGTCCCCTTGTCAACTTGTTAACTCGTCAACTTTCCCTCAAAACCGTATAGTAATGAGACCATTTTTTCTAAACTGTTTGTTCTGATTTATTGATGCTAAAAGTGGTTTTGTAACTAGTTGACTATTAGGGGCGTATAATAACCCTATCTCAGTATACGACTGAGGTACCCTAAGTATGATACTGAGGTACCCTAAGTATGATACTGAGATACCCTAAGTATACAACTATGTCTCGTTCTATTTTCTTTTGTAAGTAACTTTGTACTCATTTCTGACGTAAACCACTAACTTGTCACTTTGATTTTAAAATTCATTGTTTTTGAAATAATTCGCTAACGTCTTTGTAAACTAATTAAGGGGAGGAAGTTTTCTTTTTCCTCCTTTTTATATATCTTTGCCCGTACTTAAATCGAAACAAGTATGGAACAAGGGACTTTTCAGCTATTTCTCGGTGCAATGAGCATCATCGCACTGTTTGTTTTTATCGCACTTTATTTTGTCAAAGCGGGATATGGAATGTTCCGCACTGCATCTTGGGGCATTTCCATTAATAATAAATTGGCGTGGATGCTGATGGAAGCACCTGTGTTTATTGTAATGTTGTTACTTTGGTGGAATTCAGCACTATATAATTCAATTGCTCCCCTGATTTTCTTTCTCTTATTCCAATTGCATTATTTCCAGCGCGCCTTTGTGTTTCCTTTCCTGCTGAAGGGAAAGAGCCGTATGCCGCTTGCCATTATGATGATGGGAATGCTGTTCAACCTCCTGAATGGCTTTATGCAAGGAGAATGGCTTTTTTATCTGGCTCCTGAAACTCTTTATACACCGGAGTGGCTGATGACTCCTCAGTTTATTATTGGAGCATTGCTATTCTTTACCGGAATGGGAATCAACTGGTATTCGGATTATGTAATCCGCCATCTTCGTAAACCGGGAGATACGCGGCATTACCTTCCATCGCAGGGGATGTATCGTTATGTCACCTCTGCCAATTACTTTGGTGAAATTATAGAATGGGCAGGATGGGCTATATTGACCTGGTCGCTCTCCGGACTGGTTTTCCTGTGGTGGACAGTGGCTAACCTGGTTCCTCGTGCCAATGCCATCTGGCATCGCTATAAAGAAGAGTTTGGAGATGCGGTGGGAAACCGGAAACGTGTTTTTCCGTTCCTCTATTAATCTCTCACTTATAAATCACAAATCATAAATAATACTCATGAGCAAGTTATTTACTCCTGTAACTTTTGGTCCGCTGACTTTACGGAATCGTACTATCCGTTCGGCGGCATTTGAAAGTATGTGTCCGGGTAATGCCCCTTCGCAAATGTTGCTTGACTATCACCGTTCAGTTGCGGCTGGGGGTGTTGGAATGACTACTGTGGCCTATGCAGCTGTCACTCAAAGTGGTTTGTCGTTCGACCGCCAATTGTGGATGCGGCCTGAAATTATCCCCGGATTAAAAGAACTGACTGATGCTGTACATGCCGAAGGTGCAGCAGTAGCTATCCAGTTGGGACATTGTGGCAATATGTCGCATAAAAGTATCTGTGGTGTTACTCCTGTCGGAGCTTCCACCGGTTTCAATCTTTACTCACCTACTTTTGTTCGTGGCTTGAAAAAAGAGGAATTGCCGGAGATGGCACGTGCATACGGCCGTGCTGTGAATCTGGCCCGTGAGGCTGGCTTTGATGCTGTTGAAATACATGCCGGACATGGATATTTGATTTCTCAGTTCCTTTCTCCTTATACGAATCGCCGTAAGGATTGCTTTGGTGGCTCTTTGGAAAATCGGATGCGTTTTATGGATATGGTAATGGAGGAGGTGATGAAAGCTGCCGGAACGGACATGGCTGTATTGGTAAAAATGAATATGCGTGATGGTTTCCGTGGCGGGATGGAAATGGATGAGACTATGCAGGTGGCAAAACGCCTGGAGCAATCAGGAGCTCATGCATTAGTATTAAGTGGGGGCTTTGTTAGTAAGGCTCCTATGTATGTGATGTGTGGTCGGATGCCTATCCGTACTATGACTCATTATATGAATTGCTGGTGGCTGAAGTATGGAGTGCGAATGGTAGGAAAGTGGATGATACCGACCGTTCCTTTCAAGGAGGCTTATTTCTTGGAAGATGCGATGAAGTTCCGAGCAGGAATTAAGATGCCATTGGTATATGTAGGTGGTTTAGTTTCGCGTGAAAAAATAGATGAGGTACTGAATGATGGTTTTGAAGCTGTGCAGATGGCGCGTGCCCTGCTTAATGAACCGGGTTTTGTGAACCGCATGCGTGAAGAAGAGAAAGCACGTTGTAATTGTAAACATAGTAATTATTGTATTGCACGGATGTATTCCATTGAAATGGCATGTCATCAGCATTTGAATGAAGAACTTCCGGCCGGCTTGAAGCGGGAAATTACAAAAATAGAAGCAAAAGGATAATGAAACAGAAACTTGCAGTTATAACTGGAGCAGATGGCGGTATGGGAATGGAGATTACACGCGCTGTTGCTGCCGCCGGATATAAAGTCATTATGGCGTGTCGTGATCCAGAAATCGCAGAAGAGAAACGTCAGTTAATAATGCGGGAAACAGGAAATATAGCATTGGAAATAGTACCGGTCAATCTTGCTTCTTTATCTTCTACGGCTTCTTTTGCCAATGAACTTCTTCAGCGTGGAGAAGCTATCACCTTGTTAATGAACAATGCCGGTACTATGGAAACGAAACGTCATATTACCGAAGATGGATTGGAACGTACAGTGAGTGTCAATTATGTAGCTCCCTATCTATTGACTCGTAAATTGTTACCATTGATGGAAGAGGGAAGCCGGATTGTAAATATGGTGTCTTGTACTTATGCCATCGGTAGACTGGATTTTCCTGACTTCTTTTTGCGTGGAAAGAAAGGTGCTTTCTGGCGTATTCCGATTTATAGTAATACGAAATTGGCATTAACTTTGTTTACAATAGCTCTATCGGAGAAGGTGGAAGGAAAAGGAATTGTTGTCAATGCTGCTGATCCGGGTATTGTTTCCACCAAAATCATTACGATGCATATGTGGTTTGATCCGTTGACGGATATCTTTTTCCGGCCTTTCATACGTACGCCTCGCCAAGGAGCAGCAACAGCCATCAGTCTGTTGCTGGATGAGGATGCGGGAAAACGTACCGGAACATTGAATGTAAGTTGCCATCCTAAACAGCTCTCAGAGAAATTCTTTCACCATGTACAGATGAAGGAACTATGGGATAAGACAGAAGAAATTGTAGCAAAATGGCTATAATGAAAAAGGCGCGGATGAAATTCATCCGCGCCTTTTTATATTTCACTATATCCTATTTAAATAGAGAGTTCTCTCAATACATTTACCAAGTCTTTCTTGATTGGCTTATCATTCTTGATAGCTTTTGTGAAAGGAACGTATACTACTTCATCATGCTCGATACCAACCATTACATTACGTTGTCCATCCATGATGGCATCGATAGCTGCTGCACCGAGTCGGCTGGCAAGGATACGATCGTGAGCTGTAGGGCTTCCACCGCGCTGCAAGTGGCCAAGGATGGTAACACGTACATCGTATTGAGGATATTCATTCTTTACACGCTCTGCAAAGTGCATGGCTCCACCTGTCAGTTCACTTTCCGCAACAATTACAATACTACTGTTTTTGGATTTGCGGAAACCGTTTTTGATGAATTCTTCCAGTTGATCGACTTCCGTACTGAACTCCGGAATGATAGCGGCCTCTGCACCTGAGGCAATAGCACCATTCAAAGCCAGGAAACCGGCATCACGTCCCATTACTTCCACAAAGAACAAACGTTCGTGAGAAGTTGCCGTATCGCGGATTTTATCCACTGCATCCAGAATGGTATTCAAAGCTGTATCGTAACCGATAGTCGTATCTGTTCCGTACAGGTCATTGTCGATAGTACCGGGTAATCCGATACAAGGTACATCAAACTCTTGTGCGAAAATACGTGCACCCGTCAATGAACCGTCACCACCAATGATAACCAAGGCATCAATACCTTCCTTTTTCATATTATCATATGCAATCTGACGTCCTTCAGGAGTAGTGAACTCCTGGCAACGAGCAGTTTTCAGGATAGTACCACCTAATTGTATAATATTACTTACGTTCTGGCTTTTGAATTCTTTGATTTCACCGGTTACCAGACCTCTGTAACCTCTATATATACCTTTTACTTGTAATCCGTTGTAAATAGCAGCACGTGTTACCGCACGAATAGCAGCGTTCATTCCCGGTGCATCACCACCGGATGTCAAAATACCTATGCACTTAACTGTTCCCATAACAATCTTTTAGTTTGGTTTAAATAATCACCGCAAAAATAGTGCAAGTTGAGAGCAAAAGCAAAATGTTTTTTGATTTTGCCGAAACACAGCCTATTTTCGCTCGGCAAAGATAGCAAAAAGCTGAGGGCGTGATTCATATTTAACGTTAATTTGTTGTTTCAAAACGGTGACTTATTGTCCTGTAAGTCGTGATTGAATGGCCTTTGAAATTTCTTCCATTAGCCATTTGGGAGTGGAGGTTGCTCCGCATACTCCGATAGAGGAAGCTCCAGTCAGCAGAGAACTGTCTATCTCTTCAGCACTGTCTATCAAGTGGGAATTAGGGTTGACTTTTTTGCATTCGCTGAACAACATTTTCCCATTGGAACTTTTCTTGCCACTTACAAAGAATACCAGATCGTGCGAAGCGGCAAATTTCCGTATGTTCGGAATACGATTGGCTACTTGCCGGCAGATGGTATCATAATATTCGAATGTGACATCAGGCGAGATATGCTCCTTGATGTATTCTACGATTTTCTGGAATTCGTCCAATGACTTTGTTGTCTGCGAATATAAACGGATGCTCTTGGTGAGATCCAGTTTTTTAGCTTCTTCCAGTTTCTCTATGACGATTGCTTCTCCGGTAGTTTGTCCCACTAAACCAAGGACTTCCGCATGACCGGTTTTTCCATAAATAACGATTTGCTTGTCCTCGGTATCTTTCTGAGTATACTCTTGTTTTATTTTCTTTTGCAAGCGGAGCACTACCGGACAAGTGGCATCAATGATTTCAATATTGTTGCGACGTGCGATTTCATAAGTTTCGGGTGGTTCTCCGTGGGCACGCAACAAAACTTTGGCATCGTGCAAATGATTAAAGTCATCATGATTGATAGTGATGAGACCCATCTCTTTCAAGCGCTCCACTTCACGGCTATTGTGCACGATATCTCCCAGACAATACAAAGTACCGCCATTGGTTAGTTCTTCTTCAGCTTTATTTATTGCAGTGACTACACCGAAGCAGAAGCCGGATCCCTCATCTATTTCTACTTTTACCATAATATAATATGTTGATATAGAGATTGTAAATAGGTCATCGGAAAGGCTACACCCTTTCCTTCGGATGACTACGCCCTTTGCTTTGGATGGCTACACCCTTTGAGGCATAAGGCTACACCCTTTTTCCTTTATCCCTTAATGGTCTTATCGAATTGCTTTTGTAACCATTCTTTTTGTTGAGAAATAGTCATGGTTGTGTTATCTAACAGCAATGCGTCGTCTGCTTTGCGAAGTGGGCTTACTTCACGATTCTGATCAATATAATCCCGTTGCTTTACGTTCTCAAGTATTTCATCAAAACTGGCTTCTTGTCCTTTGGCTTTCAATTCGTCATAACGACGTTGTGCGCGGATCTCGGGGGTGGCAGTTACAAATATTTTTAGTTCTGCATCGGGAAAAACCGTAGTTCCAATATCACGTCCATCCATGACAATACCTTTGGAATTACCCATTACCTGTTGTTGTGCCACCATTGCTTCGCGTACAAAGCCTAAAGTTGCGATAGGGCTGACGCGAGAAGAAACTTCCATACTACGGATTTTATTTTCTACATTTACTCCGTTCAGATAGGTGTCCGGACGTCCGGTCGACGGATTTAGTTGAAATGAAATATGAATATTACCGATTTCTTTCTGAAGTCTTTCCGTATCAATCTCATTTCCTTTAAAGATGCCATTTTCTATACTGTATAAAGTGACTGCACGATACATGGCGCCACTGTCTATGTATATGTAACCTATTTCACGGGCAAGATCTTTTGCCATGGTACTTTTTCCACAGGAGGAAAAACCGTCGATTGCGATAGTTATCTTTTTCATTTTGAGTTATACTATTTTATATATTATAAGGTATATGACAAATTAAGTATAAGTGAGGATGAACTCACATGATATTTAGCGTATGCTATCCCCAATTTCAGCCGTTTCAACTGAATACCTGTGCCACAAGTAAAACCCGCCCAATGGCTGGAGCCGTTTATTTTCATTTCTTCTCCACGGCGGAAGTTATATCCGGCTGCCAGGTAAAAATTGCTGGTTGGGAGGAAATCAATGCCAAGGGCGATATGATTTAACAATTTCTTTCCAAAATTGTTTGCTGCTGTGGCTGATGTACTCCAGTGTGTCAGGTCATGTAGAGTAAATGAGAGCCTGAAAGGAGCATGTGCCAATCGTTTGCTAAAACCAAGTTGTACGTCGACGGGTAGCTTTTCATGCCGTTCTTCGAAAGCTTTCAGTTGTCCTCCCAAATTGCGTGCAACAAGTGAAGCGGAAAAGTCTGACTCCTGATGATAGTAATTCAATCCCAAATCAACGCCGATTGCGAATGAAGAGTATTTATCATAATGAGAATAAATAAAGTTTGTGCGGACACCACCACTCCAATAATCACTTAAATCATAGGTATAAATGCCCGATATGGAAATATCTTTGGCAGAGAAAGTGCCGATTTCTATATTTTCTTCGGTGGTTTCTTTTAACTCTCCGTAATCTACATATTGAGCGGTTACCGCCCAGGTGGAACGCTCGCCTGCTGTACGTGCAAATGCGGCTCCTCCAACATTGACACCATCCATATAAAGCATATAATTCAGGTTGAGAGTTTTATCCGCTACACACGAAAGAAGGGCGGGATTTTGGACAGCCATAGTTAAATCGTCTTCTATAATAGAAATGTTTTCTCCACCCAATGCCGATGCGTGGGCAGAAAAAGGAAGCTTTAAAAATTGAAAGGCGCTGGTCCCGTCTTGCGCACGTAAAACGGAGAAAATCAGTAGTAGTAGCACCGTAATAAAAGACTTTTTCAACATTTCATTTAAAATTATTGCCAAAGATACGGTATTTTTAAAATATCTCGTTACATTTGTGGCACAAAAGCGCAGGTGTGCTTTTTGAAGGATAAAAAAAACAAAAATGGGTGCATATTGTCTTAAAAAAGATAGTACGGATGAACGTTTTGCAGAAAAAGTACTATATTTGCCCAAAATGAGAAACACGTTAAAATAATATTATAATTATGGAAATTAAGAAAACACCTAAAGCAGATTTGGAGAACAAAAAATCGACTTGGATGCTTATTGGTTATGTTATTGTGCTGGCTTTTATGTTTATAGCATTTGAATGGACAAAGCGCGATATCAAGATCGATACGAGCCAGGCCCTTACTGATCTCTATTTTGAAGAAGAAATGGTTCCTATCACTGAGCAGGAAGAAAAAGTAGCTCCTCCTCCTCCAGAAGTAGCTCCGATTAACGAAACGTTGGAAATCGTAGCTGATGATGCTGATGTGGAAGAAACAGTTATTGCTTCTTCTGAAGAAACAGGTCAGGCAGTAGAGGTAAAGTATGTACCTGTAACTGTTGTTGAAGAAGAACCGGAAGAACAAACCATTTTTGAGGTTGTAGAACAAATGCCTGAATTCCCGAATGGTGGTATGGCTGGTTTGATGCAATTCTTGAGCAAGAACATCAAATATCCTACTATTGCACAGGAAAACGGTACTCAAGGTCGTGTAACAGTACAGTTCGTTGTTAATAAGGACGGTAGTATTGTAGACGCTAAAGTCATAAGAGGTGTTGACCCGTATTTGGATAAAGAAGCACTCCGTGTAATTGGTACTATGCCGAAGTGGAAACCCGGTATGCAGCGCGGTAAACCTGTACGCGTTAAATATACAGTGCCTGTAATGTTCAGATTGCAGTAATACGTTATCTATATAAATAAAGAGGCTGCCGATAAAGCAGCCTCTTTTTATTCTTCCTATTCTCCTTAATTTATAATCACTATGTTTACAGCTTCTGAGCTTCTCGAAAAATTTAATTCTCATATTACTGATTTACAGTTTACGCGTACTCCAAAGGGATTGTATGCTCCGGTGGAATATGTTCTGTCTATGGGTGGAAAGCGAATTCGTCCGGTATTAATGTTGATGGCTTATAATTTGTATCAGGAAGATGTAACTCGCATCTATGCTCCTGCTACAGGTATCGAAGTTTATCATAATTATACCCTTCTTCACGATGATTTGATGGATCGTGCCGATCGTCGTAGAGGCAAAGAAACGGTCCACAAAGTCTGGAATGATAATACCGCGATTCTTTCGGGCGATGCAATGTTGATTTTAGCTTATCAATTTATGGCAGAATGTTCTCCATCCTTTTTGAAGGAAGTCATGGATCTTTTTAGTCTAACAGCCCTTGAAATATGTGAAGGTCAGCAAATGGATATGGAGTTCGAGCAGAGAAATGATGTCGCGGCGGAAGAATATCTGGAAATGATTCGTCTGAAAACAGCAGTTTTATTAGCTGCAAGTTTGCGAATCGGTGCCCGTTTGGGAGGTGCTTCAGCAGAAGATGCAGACCGTTTGTATGATTTTGGAATGCAAATAGGAGTTGCTTTCCAACTGAAAGATGATCTTTTGGATGTTTATGGTAATGCCAAAGTCTTTGGAAAAAATATTGGTGGAGATATCCTTTGCAATAAAAAAACTTATATGTTGATTAAGGCGCTTGAACATGCTGATGCGAGCCAACGTAGCCAATTGAATCACTGGATTCTTGCAGAAAACTTTCAGCCTGCTGAAAAAATTGCTGCTGTGACGGAACTCTATAATCAGATTGGCGTAAAAGCCATCTGCGAGAATCAAATGTTGGAGTATAGTAATCGTGCGATGGAAAGTCTGGCAGCTGTCAGTGTTGCAGAAGAAAAGAAAGAAGAACTTAAAAGGATAATAGAGAATTTGATGCATAGAGAGGTTTAATAGTGTCTTTTTAGAATTATGCCTTATAGAAGATTACCAAATACAGATCAGGCGAGAATACGGGCACTGAAAGCAGTGGTTGCAAAAACTGATGTCCAGAACCTTTATGATTTGGCAGTTTCTCTGAAGACGTTGACAGAGGCCCGGAATTTTTTGACAAGATTTGAAGCAGCCCAGTCTTATTATTTGCAATGTTTTGAGCGTCAGTCGCAGGCTGGTCATAAACATCAGGCTAATGTAAAGATGGCGCGTTTGTATGTTTCTCATTTTATTCAGGTCTTGAATTTAGCGGTAATACGTTCGGAAGTGCGTGCTGCCCATAAAGCATATTATGGTCTGCCGGGAGATAGCACAAATGTTCCGGACTTATCAACGGAAACAGCATTGGTAGAATGGGGACGAAAAATCATAGACGGAGAAGCTAAAAGAACTTCGCAGGGTGGTATTCCTATATATAATCCCACAATTGCCAAGGTTAGGGTGCATTATGATATCTTTACAGATAGCTATGACCGACAAAAAAATCTGCAGACTTTGACTGCGCGTAGTTTAGAGTCTCTTTCTGCTATGCGAGCTACAGCAGATGAATTGATTTTGGATATTTGGAATCAAGTGGAAAAGAAGTTTGAAGATGTTTCTCCAAATGAGAAACGTTTGGATTTGTGCCGTGATTACGGTTTAGTTTATTATTACCGTACTGGTGAAAAACGAAAAGAAGAAGTAAACGAATGAGATTGATAGATACACATTCCCATCTTTTTTTAGAAGAATTTTCAGAAGATTTGCCACAGGTTATTGAGCGTGCCCGTTCTGCAGGAATCACTCATATCTTTATGCCTAATATTGACAGTACGACAATCGACTCAATGTTGTCTGCATGTAATACCTATAAAGGTTACTGCTTTCCTATGATAGGCCTGCATCCTACTTCTGTCGATGCTGGTTATGAAAAAGAGCTGGAGATTGTGGCTCGTGAACTTAAGTCTTCCAATAAGTATATTGCAATAGGGGAGATTGGTATGGACCTTTATTGGGATAAAACTTTTCTGAAGGAACAGCAAATTGTATTAGATAAACAGATTAATTGGGCTTTGGAATATGATCTTCCTGTTGTCATTCATTGCCGGGATGCCTTTGATTATATATATAAGGTGCTGGAACCTTACAAAAATACTTCTTTGAAAGGAATCTTTCATAGCTTTACGGGGACTTATGAGGAAGCTGTCCGAATTCTGGAGTTTTCAGATTTTCTAATTGGAATTAATGGTGTGGTCACTTTTAAAAAGTCGCACCTTCCGGAAGTTTTGACTAAAATATCTTTGAATAAGATTGTTCTTGAAACGGATTCCCCTTATCTTACTCCGGTTCCAAATCGTGGTAAGAGAAATGAAAGTGCCTATGTGAAGGATACTTTAATGAAGGTTTCTGATATCTACCGGATGTCTCCGGAGGCTGTTGGAAGCGTAACTTCCGAAAATGCTTTAAAAGTGTTTGGAATGCTCAAATAACATCGTAAAGATTTTAAAGTTTATTAATTTTGAGATTTTATTAAAGATAAAACGGAGAGAATGAAGGGCAAGAACGAAAAAAAGAATACATTTGTAGCTGAAAACGCTTGTGGTTCGCATTTTTTTTGTAATTTGCAGCCGTTTTTGAAAGAGGCGTCTATTGGAGAGATGCTCGAGTGGTTGAAGAGGCACGCCTGGAAAGCGTGTATACCTCTAAAGGGTATCCGGGGTTCGAATCCCCGTCTCTCCGCAGTATGAAAGAAGAAAACAAAAATAGTAAATGAATATAATAAACAATTTAATTAATTAATCTTAAAAATTAGACACACAATGAAAAAGTTATTTGCAATTGTTGCTGTGATGGGAGTCTTAACATTTGGCTCAACTCAACTTGCTCAGGCTCAAGATGCTCCTGCAGCTGAACAAACAGAACAAGCTGCTCCTGCAGCTCAAGCAGCTCCTGCTGGTGATGCTACTGTAGAGGCAGAAGAAGGTGGTATTCACAAGGAAATCAAAACTAAATTTATTGAAGGTACTGCATCTTTCATGAGTTTGGTTGCTATCGCTTTGGTTATCGGTCTTGCATTCTGTATCGAGCGTATCATTTATCTGAGCTTGGCTGAAATCAACACAAAGAAATTCTTGGCTGCTATTGAAGCTGCTTTGGAAAAAGGCGACGTAGAAGCTGCTAAAGACATCGCACGTAGTACAAGAGGTCCTATCGCTTCTATCTATTACCAAGGCTTATTGAGAATTGATCAAGGTCTTGACGTAGTTGAGAAGTCAGTAGTATCTTACGGTGGTGTACAAGCTGGTTACTTGGAAAAAGGTTGCTCTTGGATCACACTGTTCATCGCAATGGCTCCGTCTTTGGGATTCTTGGGTACTGTAATCGGTATGGTGCAAGCATTTGATAAGATCCAACAAGTAGGTGATATCTCTCCGACGGTTGTAGCAGGTGGTATGAAAGTTGCCTTGATTACAACTATCTTCGGTTTGATCGTTGCTTTGATTCTGCAGGTATTCTACAACTATATCCTGTCTAAGATCGAGGCTCTGACCAGCGAAATGGAAGATTCTTCTATCACTCTGTTGGACATGGTTATCAAATATAACTTGAAATACAAAAAATAAGAGAAATGGCTAAATTATCATATAGAGTATCATATTACGTACTGTATGTTTTGTTCGCCGCTATTTTAGTAGTATTGGGCATATTCTACTTCGGTGGAGATGCTCAGGGCGATGCAGTATTGGCGGGTGTTGATCCCGAAATGTGGCAGCCTGCCCAGACAGAAAGTCTGTTGTACTTAATGTATGGTTTGTTTGCTTTGACTGTTGTTGCGATGGTAGTTGCATTCATCCTGCAATTTGGTAGCGCATTGAAAGATAACCCTGTAAGAGCACTGAAATCATTAATCGGTGTTATTTTACTGGTTGTTGTAATGATTGTTGCATGGTCTATGGGTAGTGGTGAACAAATGAATATCCCAGGCTATAGTGGAACTGATAATGTTCCGTTCTGGCTGAAGGTAACTGATATGTTCTTGTATACTATTTATTTCTTACTGGGAGCAACTGTTCTTGCAATGCTTTTCAGTAGTATTAAAAAGAAATTATCATAATCGATTGAGGAAACTCAGTCTAATGGAGTAATTACAATGGCAAAAGGAAAAAGAAAAGTTCCTGATATAAACTCAAGTTCTACAGCGGATATCGCTTTCCTATTGTTGATCTTCTTCTTGATTACGACTTCTATGGATACGGACCGTGGTTTGGCAAGACGTTTGCCGCCGCCGCCTGAACAAGACCAGAAGAATGATGATTCAGATAAGGTTAAGGAGCGTAACGTGATGACAGTCTTCTTGAACATGAATGACCAACTCATGGCCAATGGAGAGTACATCAATGTAGATCAATTGAGAGATAGGGCAAAAGAATTTATTGCTAACCCGTATAATGATGAAACCAAACCGGAAAAGCATGCAAAAGAGATACCTTTCTTTGGCACTATGCAGGTTACGGAAAAGCATGTAGTTTCTTTGCGTTGCGACCGTGGATCTTCCTATAAGGCATATTTGGCGGTTCAGAATGAACTGGTAGCTGCTTATAATGAGTTGAGAGAAGAATTGGCTCAGGAAAAGTTTGGTAAGAATTATGCTGCTTTGGACGAAGACCAACAAAAAGCAATTCGTGATGTATATCCTCAGAAGATTTCTGAGGCAGAACCTAAAAAGTACGGAGAAAAGAAGTAATGGGAAAATTTAATAAGACTGGTAAACGCGAAATGCCTGCGTTGAATACTTCTTCTCTACCTGACCTTATCTTTACTCTGTTGTTCTTCTTTATGATTGTAACAACGATGCGTGAGGTAACATTAAAGGTTGAGTTTAAGGTTCCGCAAGCTACAGAATTGGAAAAACTGGAAAAGAAATCTTTGGTTACGTTTATCTATGTAGGAAAACCTACAGCTGAGTTTCGTAAGAAACTAGGTAATGAAAGCCGTATCCAATTGAATGATAGCTATGCTGAAGTTGCTGAAATTCAGGACTACATTATTGGTGAACGTGCCAGTATGAAGGAGGAAGATCAGCCTCAGATGACTGTTTCTTTGAAAGTTGACCAAGATACGAAAATGGGTATCGTAACAGATATCAAAGAAGCTCTTCGTAAAGCTTATGCATTGAAACTTAACTATTCTGCGCAACCGCGTCAGTAAAAAGTTAATCAAACTATAAAAAAATAAAGGGTGCTTATTCAAAATAGGCACCCTTTATTTTTTATCCCTTTACATTATATACTTCTCTGTATATAGAGTCTTTTACTGTTTCAAAATCCCTTTCACACTCTAAATCTCCATGGACCATAAGCAACATAGGAAGATATCCATCTGTAGGTCTGTATGGAGGTTGAAGATATGGTTTTTCCCAGAGCACGAATCCTTGGCGCTTATAGAAATTAATACGTCTTTGGGCCATTTCTTCTTCCGGTATTTCCACTTCCAGGACAATAGGGTGTTGAAGCAACTGGCATAAATGGTTTAAAACCTTCTTTCCATGTCCGCCATTACGCTGGGCTGGATCTACGGCGAAATGTTCGACATAGTAGAATTTGCCGAAATTCCAATAGGTAATGAATCCTACAGGAGTATCATGATGGAAAATAATATTGTTATAGAAGTGAGGTCTGCTATCGGTGTACAGGCGCAGCTCCTCTAACGGTCGGTGTTCTTCCGGTGGGAAGGCAGCGGTTATCAACTGTTCCATGTACTCATACAAAAATCCATCAGCGGTGCTGATACGTTGAAGTCTGATCATAATGTGGTCTTTAAAGTTTAGTTCTCTTATTATTTTGTATAAAAATCAATTAGTCTTTGCAATGCTCGTTGGCATACCGGACAAAATGTAGGATGTTCATTGGTACGCATGCGGCAGTTATCAGCAGGACGGAATATCCCTTTGGCAGAATATCCACCTCCTTCATACACTCCTACCGGATACTTTGCCTGTTCGTTGACAGGAGTAGGGACAGGAGTACCTTTGACAAGCATATCTTCCCATTTTGAAGCAAAATCTACACGAGTACTTATGTTTTGTTCCCAAGGTTCTGTATCCAATGGGTAAGTATCTGTCATAACGTCATCATCGTAGAAATATTCATCGGCCAATCCTCCGAAGCTGTGCCCAAATTCATGCACAACTACAGGGCGGAACATCGGATGGTGTGCAGTGGTCAAAGTATATGCATTATAGATACCGCCACCACCATATTCTTCAGTATTGGCGAGAATAATAATGTGTTCATAAGGTATTCCGGCTAAAGCATCGTGTATGGATTTGACACGGCGGGTAGTCAGGTAACGATCAGAATAGAATGTGCTGAAATGCGAGTTAAAAGCCGTATGCTTCCATTCTCCTAAGCGGGGGACACTTACACCACTGTCATCAGAAGGACTGGCAACTGCTACGATATTGAAGCGATCTTTCATACTCTTGAATGGTTCGTGTGAAAATAGACTCTTACAGGCGATTTCTGCATCCTGATAGAATACCTCCATCTCGGCAGGCATATATCCTTCGGCAAGGATGGCTACATCGATGCACTTGTCAGTTTCACCACTTTTTAACAGGTATTTATGCGGAGTGATATGTGCAGTTCCTTTTTGATGAATAAGTACATCATCCGGGCGAACAGTGTGTTTCAGACGTGTGCGCACTTCTTTTCTCGGACTTAACAGTGTTATTTCTATTTCCACAGGGCGGAGTGGGTAGGGGAGTAAGAATGTATTTTCAAATCCTTTGCTGATGACCTTAGCTTCATCTGTTTCCAGCCATTCTTGAAAGAGAGAAGAAAAAGAAGTCGTATAGATTGTCTTTCCGCTTTCCAAATCCTTCATGATAATTTGTCCGTTACCTTGCAAAGGTAGTTCGGCCAAATGATGGCGTCTTCCGGCCCATGATGGAAGTACGGATAGTTCATCCAGACAAACATTCTGGGAAGAAGCGTCTCCAGTAAAGATATAATCAACACGCAATGTCTTATCGGCAAAATACTCAGTGTAGTTTTGCGCATGGCCTACTGTTAGTATCAGCAAGCATAATGCAAGTACAAGATATTTTTTCATAACAATCTTATTTTATAGTTATAGGCAAAGATAATGCAAATTGAGCGCAGAACTTTCATGCTTGCATGAAAAAGTTATGCCGAGATGCAGCTTATCTTCTTTAAAGATAATGCAAATTAAGCGCAGAACTTTTATGCTTGTATGAGAAAATAATGCCGAGTGTGGGTTTATTCATTTTTTAGCAAGAAAAGTAATAAATCGTATTTTAATTGGGAAAGATTTTGCTAACTTTGCATATTACTGTATGAGAATACGGTAAAGCAATCGTTATTTATTAATCATAAATTAAGAAATGGGACATCATCAATTGGATACTTTAGACGAGCAAATACTGAAATTGATTGCAGATAATGCCCGTATTCCTTTTCTGGAAGTGGCAAGAGCTTGTAATGTTTCCGGCGCAGCCATACATCAACGCATACAAAAACTGACGAATTTAGGTATCTTAAAAGGATCGGAATACGTTATTGATCCGGAAAAGATCGGTTATGAAACTTGTGCCTATATTGGCATTTACCTGAAAGATCCGGAATCATTTGACGCAGTGACAAAGGCGCTTGAAGCTATTCCGGAAATTGTGGAATGCCACTTTACGACAGGTAAATATGATATGTTTATCAAACTTTACGCACGTAATAACCACCATTTGCTGAGCATTATCCATGATAAATTACAGCCATTGGGGTTAGCGCGCACTGAAACACTGATATCTTTCCATGAAGCCATTAAGCGGCAGATGCCGATCATGGTGGAGGTCGATGAAGATTAGGATTACTTACGGATATAATCCACAAATGCATAGGAGCAGGGATGTTTCTCGTCAACAAGATGAGATTCCCTGCTTTTTTCATGCCATATCGCAAGATCCACAGCCGGGAAATAAGCATCTACCTGAGGTGCTTCGGCAGCGATTTCTGTCAGACAAAGCATATCAGCCAATGGCATTGCCTGCTTATAAACACTTGCACCGCCAATAATATATACTTGTTCCTCCGGTTGACAGCTCTGCAAAGCTGCTTCGAGAGTGGGAAATACTTCTGCGCCGGGGCACAGAGTTGCAGGATTGGATGAAAGTACTACGTTCCTACGATTGGGCAGTGCACCTTTAGGCAGGGATTCAAATGTTTTTCTTCCCATGATTATTGTGTTTCCAGTGGTTAATGCCTTGAAACGCTTCAAATCATTGGGAAGCCAGAATAACAGTTTATTTTGAAAGCCGATCCCTAAGTTGCGGTCTACGGCGGCGATGATACTAACCATGATTGGATTTATGATTTGTTAAACAGAAACTTTACCGGCAATATGCGGATGCGGGTCGTAATTTACCAATTCGAAATCTTCATATTGGAAATCAAAGATACTCTTCACGTCCGGGTTTATTTTCATTTGTGGCAATGGGCGTGGTTCACGGGAAAGTTGTAGTTTCACCTGCTCCAGATGATTCAGATAAATATGCGCATCACCAAGCGTGTGAATGAAGTCTCCTGCCTTCAATCCGGTTACCTGTGCCATCATCTGCAACAGTAGAGCATAAGACGCAATATTGAAAGGCACACCAAGAAAAATGTCCGCACTACGTTGATAGAGTTGAAGGCTTAACCGTCCATTTGCCACATAGAATTGAAAGAACGCATGGCAAGGAGGGAGATTCATATTGTCAAGATCCCCCACATTCCAAGCACTGACAATGATGCGTCGGGAATCCGGATTATGAAGAATTGTTTCTACAGCCTCACTGATCTGGTCGATGGAACCACCTTTATAATCAGGCCAGGAGCGCCATTGATAACCGTAAATATGTCCTAACTCACCATTCTCATCCGCCCATTCGTTCCAGATACGAACGCCATGATCTTGCAGATACTTGGCATTGGTATCTCCATTCAGGAACCATAGCAATTCATATATAATTGATTTGAGATGTAGTTTTTTGGTAGTGAGGCAGGGAAAGCCTTCGTCCATATTAAAGCGCATTTGATGTCCGAATACGCTGATAGTACCGGTTCCGGTACGGTCTTCCTTGTGTACGCCTTCGGTTAATACCCGATTGAGCAAGTCTAAATATTGTTTCATGATTGCAGATTACGAATTATAAACAACAAAAGTGGCCATCTTTTTAGCCTCGCCAAAGGTAATTAAACTTCGGCAGATAGCATAAATTATTTCTAATTAAAGGAATGGTGTCATCAGGTTACCCACCCAACCTACAAACTTCTTCCATCCGGAACGTTTCTTCCAAACTTCGGGAGTCAATAGCGTACTATTCTTTTTGTCCCGTTCAAACATATCATTCAACTGATGAGTGACGGTGGGATCGAAAATAAATGCGTTTGTTTCGAAGTCATAGCGCAGGCTACGGCTATTCAGATTGGCTGTGCCTACAGTACAGAAGTTCTGGTCCACCATCATAATCTTGGAGTGGTGGAAACCTCCGTTGAAGAGATAAACTTTTGCTCCTTTCTTCATCAGTTTGTGCACAATGTAGAAAGACGCTTCCGGTGTAAAAGGAATATCAGAAACAGAAGGTATCATGATTTCAACTTCAGTACCTTTCTTTAATGCATGCTTGATGGCTTGCCGGATGGATTTGGTTGGTACAAAGTAAGGATTCACAATCTGTATACTGTGTTGCGCCGCTGCAATGGATGCTGCATAGGCGTGACTGATAGAACGGGGAGTCTCCCGTGGTGTACGGTCTACTATTGCTATTTCTTCAGATATACTGTCGGGCAGTTGCGGTATGTCCGGAAAGTAAACTGGTCCACCGATGTGCTGTTTAGTCTCCTGGTTCCACATAGTGAGGAAAATGCCTTGCAGATAACGTACTGCATCTCCTTCGATGCGCATGTGCATATCGTGCCATTGACCTATTTTAGGCCGCCCGGTGATGTAATAGTCGGCGATGTTCATACCACCGGTATATCCTATTTTCCCGTCAATTACTAC
Organism: Bacteroides intestinalis; assembly: GCF_003464595.1. GTDB lineage: Bacteria > Bacteroidota > Bacteroidia > Bacteroidales > Bacteroidaceae > Bacteroides > Bacteroides intestinalis_A. The sequence continues at coordinate 163,759 of NZ_QRZF01000004.1, read as the reverse complement.
AATCTTCCGGTGGTCGCGGTGCATGGCATGATTGATCCACGGGAAGGTAATCGGATCGAATTTCACAATTTCAATACCTCGGTCACGGATTGCTTTCAGATGGTGCTTCTTTAGCGGCTTATTATTCGACCAATTGCCGAAAGCATCGAAGAGGGCACGGACTTCCACACCTTCCTGCACTTTTACAGCGAGCAGGTCGAACAGGGCATTGGCAATGGAGTCATTGCGGAAATTGAAGTATTCCAGATGGATGTGATGTTTGGCGTGGCGTATTTCTTCGAAGAGGTCAAGAAACTTCTCCCGTCCGCTCATCAGTAGCTTTACTTCATTGTTGGCGGTGACCGGAATACCTTGTTGTTGTAGATAATGCATCACGAGCGAGTCACTGGTAGCAACTTGCGCGTGAATATTTCCTATAAAAAATAATGCAGATGATAATATGATGAATAATATTCTTCTCAAAACTTCTTACGCTTAGTTAGTTTTCTAATTGAGTCGACAAAGATACAATTTATTGGTGAGAAATGTTTGCTCAGTTAAAAAAAATTAGCCCTTGACCTGCAAAAAGCAGATAAGGACTAACTAAAATTATTGTAAGGGCAAACGGATTTATTGCAAGGGATAAGTGAACTTTATGCTAAAGAACAAATCTTGCGATATCCTAAGTAGACAAGTACTATTGCCGCTATGATCAGTGATTTAGGATCAAGTTCCGCTGCACCGCTTTCTACGGCACTGGTGAAAGTCTCGCGCAAAGCTCCCAGCACCAGTTGCAAACCATCGAGAACAAAGAACAACACCACGGCAAGTGTAAAGCAGAACAAGCTCCACAACTGCGAAATCCGGTAATACCGGTCGGGTAGGTGGTGCATCACGCGACGGCTGAAGCCGTTATCTTCCATCTCTTTCCGATTGTCAGAGAAGAATTGCTGCAAAAGTTTATCATCAGTTGTTTCCGTCATAACCATTTTGTTTTAAGTAGGTAGCCATTTTTTCTTTTGCCCGCGAGAGGTGGCTTTTGACTGTTCCCGCCGGGCATCCCGTGATACCTGCAATTTTTTCGATGCTCTGATCTTCCATGTAGAACAAGGTGATGCAAGTTCGTTCCATTTCTTTTAGTGTCGCCAGTGCTTGGTAAACGTCCATTTGTTGTCCTACGTCATCCTGACTGGTATTCCAGTGAGTATCCACTTCCCGGGTGTCGAGGTCGGCTGTATCCTTCCGACTGCGAAGATAATCATAAAATACATTATATGCAATACGGTAAAGCCAGGTGGAGAAATTGGACAGGTTTTTGAATGAAGCCAGGTTGGTGTAGGCTTTGATAAATGTGTCCTGCGCCAGGTCGTCACTCAATTCGTTGTCGCCGCAAGTTAAGTTGAGGAAGAACCGTCGCACGGGCGACTGGTACTTCTTCACTAACTGGTCGAAGGCCCTGGTGTTGCGAAACACCACGACCTGTGCGACTAACGATATGTCATTGAGTTGGCTCATCTATCCCGATTGTTCTTTTTATTAGAGTCTTGCGTATAGTAGATTACTAATTGTCCGAATCCGGTGAACATGATCAGTAGTCCGACACAGCCTACTCCGAAGTTCTCGGTGATGGCCCAGAGGAAGATGAATAATCCGACACCGATAAAGATGTTCTTGATGCCTTTGGTACGGATATCTTCTGTTTTCTCCGCATTCTTGAAGAAGTCTTCAGGCAATTGTTGACCACTGGAGAGTGCTTGCTCTGCAAGGCGGTATTTGGCTTTTCGATTCTTGTAGTTGAAGAAGAATACTGTAAAGACGATGAGTAGCGGCAAACCGAAGATGAAGACGATGGCAGTCACTGAAATAATGGTTTCAGAGGTTTTGCCGTCTAAGTCGAAGCCCCAGTCCCAACCACTGCTGTTGTGGTGTTTCCATCCCTTATCGCTTTTGCTGTCTGAACTACTGCCTTCGTAGGTCATGATGCTGAGCGTATCGGTTACAGTCTTTCCGTCGATGGTAGTATCGCGCAGTTCAATTACACGTTTTTTGTTCCCCAGACTGTCGTTTTCTGTAACCGTTCTGTTGCTTGCCTGTACCAGTGAGCATAATGTCATGGCGGCGACGAGTGCTAAAATTATTCGTTTCATAATCATATTTTGTTTTATCTTTTATTGTTTCTTTGTGTGTTAGACGTATCATGTTAGTTAGAAAGTTGCAAAGAGACGATATTTTTTTTAGAAAATCAGTATTATCTGAAATTATTTGCCGGATATTGTAGGTTTATGCAAGGTGGGGGATATTAAGTATTCATTTCTTTCGGGTTATGAACTAAAAAACAGGATAGTGGTGTATATTGTTTACAAATGATATATGTTCCTAAAATAGTCGTATACTGAACCTAATTCAGTCGTATAGTGAATGCCATTCAGTCGTATACTTAATAGAGTTCAGTCGTATACTGAATAGGGCATGGTTTAACAATGCTGATAATCAGAAAGTTACAAAAGTTCATGTTGCTATTGATAAATTCTGACAAATCCCTGCGATATATAGCGCAGCCACTTTATCACTTTATCACCCTATCACTCTTTTATTCCTTCCTTTTCCAATATGAGTCTGCTTTGCTTAATGCCAATGTAATATCGGACTTCTTGTACTCATCAGTTATAGGTATTTTACTCCATATCCGGTTAAAACACCTAAATCCGGTTGCTTCTTATTGTAATTAGTGTTACTTTCGCAAACTTATATTAAAAACGCTTTTGGAGAAGTTACGGAATATACTGAAATGGTTCCTTCCTTTATTATTTATTGCATATTTAGGGGGAATTACGCTGTTTACTCACTCGCATGTGGTAAATGGGGTAATTATTGTGCATTCCCATCCCTTCAAAGGTGAACATAGCCATACCGAAGCACAGGTTGAAACGATATTCTTCCTTTCTTCTTTTGTAGCTTCTTCTCTGCCTGCTATTCTTTTTGTCGCATCGGCTCTCCTTGTTTTATTGCGTGTACTGAGTGTTCCGGCTGTGGAACATATCAAGTGCGTGCGAGTTCGTTGCGGCATCAGCTTGCGTGCACCACCTGTAGTTCATTGACAATAGGAATCCCCCCTTTATTAAAATCCATTAAAAATTAGAACTACATGAAAAAATATATCTTTTTCGTGGTGGGAGTAATGTGTACATTGCTCTCCCACACCGTTTATGCCATTGATTTAAATAAATCCGATGCCAATATCATCGGCCACGTACTAGAGAAAAAAACAGGAGAACACCTTCCTTATATGACAGTAGCCCTGAAAGGGACCACTATTGGAACCATGACTGATGGCACCGGACACTACTTTTTGAAGAACCTTCCGGAAGGTGAGTTCATACTCTCCGTCAGTGCCGTAGGTTATAAGCCACAAGAACGAAAAGTAACCCTGAAACGAGGCAAGACACTGGAAGAAAACTTCGAACTGGAAGAAGACATGGTAGCTCTGGATGGCGTAGTTGTTACAGCCAATCGTAATGAAACTGCCCGCCGACTGGCACCTACCTTGGTAAAAGTCGTTACACCGAAACTATTCGATATGACCAATTCGCACACCTTATCACAGGGACTCGTATTCCAGCCGGGTGTACGTGTAGAAAATGATTGCCAGAATTGTGGTTACTCTCAGGTACGTATCAATGGTATGGACGGAAAATATACACAGATATTGATCGATTCCCGCCCTATCTTCTCTGCATTGGCAGGTGTCTACGGTCTGGAACAAATTCCCGCCAACATGATAGAGCGTGTGGAAGTGGTGCGTGGAGGTGGCTCGGCCCTATTCGGTTCTTCCGCCATTGCCGGAACGGTGAATATCATTACGAAAGAACCTCTCCGCAACTCCGGTTCGTTTGCCCACTCCATCTCCAATTTCAATGGCTCCGGTTCGTTTGATAATAATACCACGCTCAACCTTTCCCTTGTGTCTTCGGATAACAAAATGGGAGCCTACATCTACGGGCAGAACCGCCAGCGTTCGGCATGGGATTCCAATGGGGACGGCTTCTCCGAATTGCCCAAGTTGAAGAACCAGACAGTAGGCGTAAACGCTTATTATAGATTGAGCCCCTATTCCAAACTGAATCTGGAATATCATCACATGGAAGAGTTTCGTCGTGGTGGTAACCGCTTTGATCTGCCACCTCACATTGCCGAAGATGCCAATCTGAATGGTTCCGGCAAGCCCGGACTGGTGGAACAGATTGAACATTCCATCAATACGGGCGGATTGAAATTCAGTGCCTTTTCCAAGGATCAGAAACATTCGTTCAATGCTTATGCCTCTGCCCAGCATATCGTGCGCGACAGTTATTACAGTGCCTATGGGCATACCACAGACTTTACCGGCGTATTGGGTGCTCAGTATATCTATCATTTTGATAAGCTCTTCTTCATGCCTTCCGACTTGACGGGGGGTGTGGAATTTAATCATGATAATCTGGATGACAAGGCAACAGACATGCAAAAATACCGCGATGCTGCCCTGGCGGAAGATCCTACTGCAACAGGAGACCGTCTGCAACAGTTGATTGATAAGTATACGCCCGATCCCTTGAAGCAAATAGTGAACATAGCAAGTGCCTACGCGCAGAATGAATGGAAAAGTGAGCAATGGAGTTTCCTGATAGGCGGACGTCTGGATAAGAACAGTATTATGAATAAAGCCATCTTCAGTCCTCGTGCCAATATCCGCTACAATCCTACACAAGATATAAATATCCGTTTCAGTTATGCCGAAGGTTTTCGTGCTCCGCAGGCTTTCGACGAAGACCTGCATATTAGCAACGTGGGAGGCGAATTGATTTCCATCGTCCGTGCCAAAGATCTGAAAGAGGAACGTTCGCGCAGCGTGAATGCTTCGATGGACTGGTATCACTATTTCGGTGACTTTCAGGCAAATCTGTTAGTAGAAGGTTTCTTTACGAAACTCTCCGATCCGTTTGTACTGACAGCACCGGTAGAAGATCCGAACGGTAGCGGATATCTGATACAAACCCGTGTCAACGGTTCCGGTGCAAAAGTATATGGCGGTACATTGGAAGGAAAGATTGCCTGGCGTGATAAAATCCAGTTGCAGGCGGGACTGACCGTGCAACGCAGTCTGTACGACTCTCCCGAGGAGTGGAGCGCAGACAAAGAGCACCTGTCTGACAAAGAACGATATAGCGACCGGATATTGCGTACCCCCGATGTTTATGGCTATTTTACTGCCACTTTCAATCCCACAAAGGCATTGTCGGTGGCCTTGAACGGTAATTATACCGGGCGAATGTATGTGCCTCACCTGATGTCCGAAGTAGATGGTACGGCAGACTTATTGGTGAAAAGCCCGGATTTCTTTGAACTGGGTGCCAAAGTCGCTTATGATATAGATTTCTCCGGCATGTGCCTGCAATTCAACGTAGGAGTACAAAATATATTCAACTCTTATCAGAAAGATTTTGATAAAGGAGCCACTCGTGATTCCGGTTACATTTATGGCCCGGGAGCGCCCCGTTCCTACTTTGCGGGCGTCAAGCTTAGTTTTTAGTGCCCGGCGGGTTTGTCTTGTATTGCCTTTTTATGTTCCTTTGAAGAAGATAAGCTACATCTCAGCATAACTTTTTTATGCAAGCATGAAAGTTATGCATTCGATTTGCATTACCTTTGCGGACATAAAACAATTTGGCACATGGACTTACCCGTATCTTTTGCAGACCGTACCCGTCCCCTCTTGGGAGATGAAGAATATAACAAACTGGCTGATGCCTTGAATGACGAACAGCCCGTAAGCATCCGACTGAATGAAGAAAAACTACCCGGTTCTTCATTCAGTCTTTTTCATGCCTCTTCCGACCGTGTGCCTTGGTCGGCAACAGGTTACTATCTCGACCGTCGATTGACGTTTACCTTTGATCCGTTGTTTCATGCCGGATGTTATTATGTACAGGAAGCATCTTCCATGTTTGTGGAGCAGGCACTAAAGCAATATATCGGCGAAACACCTTCCGTAATGCTTGACCTTTGCGCTGCTCCCGGCGGGAAATCTACTCATGCTTGCAGTGTACTGCCCGAGGGTAGCCTGCTGGTAGCAAACGAAGTGATTCGTAACCGTTCGCAAATCCTGGCGGAGAATCTGACGAAGTGGGGGCATCCGGGTGTCGTGGTGACCAATAATGATCCGGCAGACTTCGCCGGTCTGGAAGACTTCTTCGATGTTATCCTGACCGATGTACCCTGTTCCGGTGAAGGCATGTTCCGTAAAGATCCTGTTGCCGTCAGCGAGTGGAGTCCGGAGAATGTGGAAATCTGCTGGCAACGCCAGCGACGTATCATCTCTGATATATGGCCCAGTCTGAAACCCGGTGGGTTGCTTGTCTATAGCACTTGTACGTATAACACGAAGGAAGATGAAGAGAATATCCGTTGGATGCACGATGAATTCGGTGCAGAGATACTTCCTGTAGATGCTCCGGTAGCGTGGAACATTACCGGAAACTTGCTTGCAGGTGAAGATTTTCCTGTATATCGTTTCCTGCCTCACCGTACAAAGGGTGAAGGCTTTTTCCTTGCCGTGCTTCGTAAACCGGAAGGAGAGGAAACACAAATCCGCTACAAATCCGTTTCTTCACAAGGAAAGAAAAAAACGGGTAGCTCTAAAGTTAACGCCGGAGCATCTAAGGAACAATTATTGGCTGCACGTGCCTGGCTCCTTTCGGCAGAGGACTATGAAGTTTCTGCAAATGGAATGAATATTACAGCTTTCCCTAAAGAATATATATCCGAATTATCCGTCCTCCAACAATCGCTTCGTGTTGTTCAGGCAGGTGTTACCCTTGCCGAAGTGAAAGGAAAAGACTTGATTCCCAATCATGCTCTTGCCATGAGTACTGTACAGGTTTCCGATGCTTTTCCCCGTGAAGAGATCTCTTATGAACAGGCTATTGCTTATTTGCGTAAGGAAGCCATTGTACTTTCCGGCACTGCTCCACGTGGTTATGTGCTGTTGACGTATAAGGATGTTCCTCTGGGCTTTGTGAAGAATATCGGTAACCGGGCTAATAACCTTTACCCGCAGGAGTGGCGCATCCGGAGCGGATACTTGCCGGATGAGATACTGATGCTACTGAAATCTTAATCAGATGTTTGCAAGCAACTGTTCAAAAGAATGATATTCGTTCTGTTCCTCTGTGTGTAATATGAAGTGGTCGGCAGCTAAAACCTGCAAACGCGGTGATTCGTTGGTTTCCGGTGAAGAAACAGGATGACAAGCGTATCCATGACGATTGAGTGCGTTTGTTGTCCAGTGCAGCAATACTTCATCATTGGCTTCTACACTGATACGGCGGTGGCTGTCCACTCTGGGATAATATACCCCGTGCGCATAATCAAACCGGATATCGTTACGGGAGAACAGGCCGTCCATCCGGTGACTCAGAATCATATCTTCTGTTACTCCGCATTGCAGTCCGTTTTCTTTGGAAAGTAACCAAAGTTTATCTGCCAGTACCAATGCCTGTTCTATATCATGAGTGGACAGCAGAATTGCTTTCTTTTGTTCTACTGCCAGACGATGAAGCAACGTCATAATTTCGATGCGACTTACTACATCCAGGAACGCTGTCGGTTCATCCAGCAGAATGAGCGGACACTCTTGTACCAATGCCTTGGCAATCATGACCTTTTGCCGTTCCCCATCTGATAGCTCTGCGGTATAACTGTGGGATTTATGGCTGATGCTTACGGCTTCCAGAGCTTCTTCAATGATAGAATGATCCGTTTTGCTCAGTCTTCCGAAGAAGCCCGTATGAGGTTGTCGTCCTAAGGCTACCAACTCATATACAGTCAGTCCGCCTGCCTGTGTTTTGTCTGTTAGTACTACGCCAATGGTACGTGAACGTTCTTTCTCGGAATAGGCTGACAAAGGCTTTTCCTGTACAAGTAATTCTCCCGACAGCACTGGTTGTGAAGCAGCCAAAGTGCGGAGCAGAGTTGATTTGCCGGTTCCGTTAGCTCCCAGCAGACAAGTCAGTTCTCCTGGGTAGAGCCGGAAGGAGAGATGCTCATGTATCCGTTTCTCTTGCTTTCCTTGGCGGTAGCCGATGCATAAATCGCTTGCGGTGATAACAGCTTTCTCCATCAGTTGAAGTATTGTATTTTACGTTGGTTGACAATGACATAAATGATAACAGGCGCACCCAGTACTGGGGTTACCGCATTGAGAGGAATAATACCTGCTTCGCCCGGAAGAATGCAGATCAGATTGCAGAGCAAAGCAATCACACCACCTGTCAGCAAAGTGACGGGAAGCAGTGAATTATGATTGGACGTGCCCAACATCAGGCGGGAGATATGAGGAACGGCCAGACCGATGAAAGCAACAGGTCCGCAGAAAGCAGTGGTGACAGCTGTCAGTAGTCCGGTAGCAATCAGTAGCAGATTTCTTGTGCGACGGATGTTTACTCCTAAGTTTTCAGCATAGCGCGTACCCAGTAGCAGGGCATTCAGAGGTTTGATAAGCAAGATGGAAAGTAACAAACCTGCCAGACAGAAAATAGAGAAATAGGGGAGTTGTTGCAACGAGACCCCTCCAAAGTTTCCCATGCCCCATATCATATAAGAATGTACCCCTTCGGCAGTCGCAAAGAAGTTGAGCAATGAAATAGCGGACGAAGTGATATAACCGATCATGATACCTGTAATCAGCAGCATGATATTGCTTTTTATCAGTGTAGAAAAGAAGAGGATAAGTCCCATTACCACCATCGACCCGATGAAGGCACCGAGTATCACGGAGAAGAAACCGGATAAGGTGAATACCCCTGTAGCAATGCTTCCTCCACCGGCCAGCATCACCAATGCGACGCCAAGGCTTGCCCCTGAGTTAATACCCAGGATGGACGGACCTGCCAGTGGGTTGTTGAATGCCGTTTGCAGCATTAGTCCCGAAGCTGCGAGTGCGGCACCACATAGTAGTGCCGTGACGGCTTGTGGCAAGCGAGACTCCCAGATGATAAAAGTCCAGCTGGCTTTTTCTACTTCATTTCCTGTGAGGGTATTCCACACTGCTCCGGCGGGGATATTGATTGAACCGAACCAGAGATTGGCAGCCATCAATACGAGAATGAGGACCGACAGTGCTATACCATATATATATCCTTTTGCTTTCATTCTGAAATAGAACGCAGATTTTACTCTGCTAATTTATTGTAATATCTCAGTTCATACCCCTCCAACAGTGAAGGATGAAATATCTTAATTAAATCTTTCAATAACCAGTCCGGATGGAAAGGTGTTTCTTCATAAAAAGGAACCCGGTTAGTATTGCATCCGTAGATATTCCGTTCTTTGAAGGGACGGAAACCTGCATAAGGGGCAAACTCTTTTTCAAGTTCTCCGTATGTTTTATCTACGGGTTGATTGTAGCGTATCAGCCAGAAATCCGTTTGTTGACCTTTCTCAAAGATAACTTCGAAAGGATAGGGGAGTGAGCCGCTATGTGTATCTTCTCTGAAAATATAGTTGGCACCTGCATCAGAGTATAGTTTGGCGATGGTACTGTTACCACCCGGAGTGTACCAGGTAGAGCTTGTTTTCAGATCACACATCACGGAGGGGGCAAAAGAGATAGGCTTTACTAATTCTTGCAAATCCTTATAGTTTCTTTCTACCGCAGCAAACATAGCATCTGCTTCTGTTTTCTTGCCAAATAATAAACCGTAGAAACGTATCCATTCGGCACGTCCCAATGAAGAGGTTTCCATATAGTCGGCACATTCAATGATGGGTACATTCAGTTTCTCTACGCGTCCGTATCCACCGCTGTTTTCAAAAGGAGAAAGGAGGATGGCATCGGGATGCAAGTCTATGATTTTCTCAATATTGGGATTCATTCCATCACCTACATCAGCGATGGTTCCGTTTCGACATCCCTCCTCTATTTCCGGTAGTTTGATATACTTCAAGTCGCATACGCCACCGATGCTATTCAAAGCACCAAAGTCTTTCAGCAAGCTGCAATGAACGGATGAGTAAATGATGGCTTTACTAAGTGGAGTTCGGACAAGGGTGCCTTGAGGCAGTTCTTGGGGTAACGGCTGGTTTTTGTCTACTAATACATAGGTGTGTAGTATCTTTGCTGTATCCCAGGGATTGCGTAGCTGCGCAACGATGTAATCTTCGTAATCTATCAGAGAAAGATTAGAGGAGTAGTGCAGCGGGATGGTGTCTCCTTGTGCAGAACCGGAAGCAGTGCTGTTCTTTCCGCCACAGGCGGAAAGAAGTAACACTGTCACCCAAAGGGTTAGAAAGAAAGAAATTTGTTTCATGCTGTTATTCAGTTACAAAGCGCATATTAGTGGTATAGTATCCGGTTTCCAATTTCTTTTTGAGTACGCCGTCACTACCATAAACATATATGTCGTTGAGAACAGAGAAAGGTTGATCGATGATAATTACATCTCCTGTAGCCGGGTCGACTACAATATTACCAGGATTGGAGAAATCGCTGTAGTTGGCAAACTGCGTAGTTTGTTTGGTATTCATGTCATATACAGAAATGCTTTTAGGAGCAGCATTTTCGTAATATTCTGCATAAATGATGTAAATCTTGTTATCCTTCATTGCCATTTTGCTGGCCGGACATATTTCCGTAACTTGATCTGTTTGCGGGTCGATGCATTGCAAGGTCTGAGCTGGATTTCCACTGAAATCTCCACATGAAATGAAATATACCTTTCCGTCTTCTCCGGTTGTACAAACATCATAAGGATTGAGAAGTACTTCTATGTTTTTTGTCTTCTTGAAAGTAGCGATATCGACAACTGCCACGTATTTGCCGGTGCCATCTCCGTTATAGTTTGACAGATTTACATAAAGTTTTCCATTTGCAGAAGTCAATGCTTCCGGATGATCTCCTATTTCTATCTTTCCGGTGATGGAGAGGCTCGTGGTGTCCAAGCGTGATACGGTGCCATCATATGCGGTGAAATAAACATTTCCTCCGGTAGCTGTCATGTATCGTGGATTGATGGGTTGTACGCCATTAGAGAGAGCCAAAGTCTGGATGCGGGTAAAGTCAGCTCTGTTTACCACTTCAATCTTGGCAGAATTGGTACATGTGATATAGATTTTAGAACCGTATATACACAAGTCTTGTGCATCGCCGATACCTGCTCCGTTGGCAGCTGCAAACAAGTCTGCACTAACTGTCTTTAGATCCCTGTCATACCATTGTATAGTACCATTATTCTCTCCCCAGTTTCCTGTATTAATAACATATGCTCCATTAACAGGCGCTATAGGTCCTTCCGGAATTTTTGGTCCGTCATCATCACTACATGCGGTAAATGCTCCTAATGCCATAACCAGCATGGCGGTTTTATACCAATACTTCTTCATAGTTTCTGTTTTTAGTTTATAATTTATAGTTGATTGTTACTTTGTAGTTGCGTCCGGGCATCGGGTAGAAGCGGACTATTTCGTAGTTCTTATCACTCAGGTTCAAGGCATCCAGCTGTATGCGTAGAGACTGCTTCTTCCATTTAAAGGTATGCGAGAGTGATATACTGTGGTCAGTGTAAGATTTAATACGATTTTCCGGAATGTTTTGGGCAATCGAATAGCGTTCCGAAGCGTACATTATGTTATAAGTCAGGTTGACATATGGGTTCTCAAAAGTCAGACTTCCTGAACCTGAATGTTTCGGAGTATATATAATCTGATTCCGCCATATTTTAGAATTACGGTCGGTAATATCTTCCGCTTGCATGAAGTTGTAAGTTCCTGTGAGATATAACTTATAATGTTCTGCTAATTCTTTTTCAATTGCTAGGTTAATGTCCGTACCAATGGTTTCGACTTTACCTAAATTCATCATCTTCCAGATAAACATAGTGGGTACTGCTACGATTTTATCTTTCACCCGATTATAATAAGCATCTACTGAAAGGCTTAGATAGTCGATAAATTCCAATGAAGTAGAACTCCACGTTATACCTACATTGAATTGTCGGGTAATTTCAGGCTTTAAATTATGGTTGCCAATTACCAGATAATACAAATCATTGAATGTCGGCGTACGGAAGATATCTTTGTATGAAGCTCTGAAACGTAGACCAAAATCAAAAGGTTTCCACGACAGGCTGACAGCGGGGGAAAGGCGTTTACGGTCTGCAGCAGCTTTTCCTGTCCGTACATTCTCTGTAATATAAGTATTCAGCAGGGAAGCGGTAGCAGAAAATCGGTTGCTTTTATAGTGTGTGGCTATTGCTGTTAAATAGGTGAAACGTTCCGGATATTGATTGTTCTGTAAAGTCGTTGACAAATAGTTATAGGCGAAATCCTGTGCTAATGAGAAAGATAACCCTTTCACTGGTTCGCTCCATAAGGTCGCGGATAAGTAAGTCTCAGTCTGGCGGAAACGATTGTCTGTAATACCGGAAGATTCATTATTATAGTCCCGGTTCCAGCTGAAGTTAAATTTTCCACTTGCTTGTAGCTTCCATTTCTCAGAGAATCGGTTCTCATACTTCAATTGGCCGAAGTAATTACGGTCATATAGTCTTTCGGCAGCATATGGATTGTCATAAATCACTCCGCCGGGTAACCCTCTTTCCGAATCAAAGAGATAAACTTTGGCTTTCAAATCCTGTTTCTCATTCAGAGTTACAAACAAATTTAATTCTGCCCGATAAGTCTCTATATCACTATTGTTTCGTTTAGAGTCAATCAGTTTATTCCCATTCCACATTTTGAAAGGATAGTTACCGTCAGCCCGTAAATAATCAGCATAGGCAGAAAGACTGAAACGGTTACTTAATTTCTGAGCATAAAATAGAGAAGGATTAGCAAGCCCGTAAGAACCGGTTTTCATATTTGCAAGCAACTGGAAAGGTCTATCACTGAAATCCGGACGTGCAGTTTCGATACTTAAAGCACCGGCAGAGGCGAACATCTTCGCTGTCTGGTAAATATTATCACTCTGACCAATGCTGAGTGCCAGTTCAGAAACATTGTCTAACGAGAAACGGGAGATATCTACCTGACCTGACTGACAATCACTGACAGTTACTCCATCATAGCTGACCGCTGTGTGTTGTGCTCCCAAACTGCGTACAGAAACAGTCTTTAATCCACCAATTCCACCATAATCCTTAACGCTGACTCCCGAGAAATGACGAACTGCATCGGCCACATCCGATACTCCCAAACGTTCCATATCTGTTTTCTTCATCTGTTGGAGCGGGGCGGTTGCTGAGAGAGCCGGTGGCACACGCCGCCCTTTTATCCTCACTTCCGGAATGGCATGCACTTTTCCAGTAATGGAGTCTCCCACTTGTTGTGCTTGCAGGCTGACACAAAGCCAACATACAAAGCAAGACAAATAAAACCGTAGCCGGGCATACCGACATAGATTATCTCTTATCATAAACAAAATGCTATAAAAACTATATACATCTCATGTCCTTTCCTCGAAGACATAAGGAATGATAGGTTTTGCAGGTCTTCTGACTTACTCCTGATTTACCGCCTTCCCACCGTGCGAATACCGGCAGTGGCATAGGTGTTTGGTAAATCTTTGACTTTGAGTTCACAGCAGCGGGACTGTTTGGGAGTTACACCCAATTCCCTTTTCATGAAGCATACTGAAAAGCATACTCCAACAAAACCGAGGGGCAAAGATAGAAAAGATTTATGTTTTATTTATTATAGGATGCAGTATTTCATAAATTTATGCATTTATTCTAACAGAGTAACTTAATAGAAAACTAATACTATAATGCTTATGCTAAAGAAAACTATTGTTGCGCTAAGCCTACTCGGTATCCTCGCAGCCTGTCAGAATGATGAGACCCCTTCTCAACCTGAACCTAAACCACGTAAAGACATCAATCTCACCCGTGCAGAGCAAGATTTAATGGACAAAGGTACAGACTTTGCTTTCCGTTTCTTCTATCAGGTGTGCAGTACCGAAAAGGAGAAACCTAATGTTTTTGTATCTCCATTGAGTGCATCCCTTTGCTTATCCATGATTACGAATGGGGCCACTGATAATACGCTTGCCGAGATGCAGGATGTATTAGGCTTCCCTGCTACTACTTTCTCTCTTGATGAGCTGAATAACTATAATCAAAAATTAACTTCAGTTTTATTGGATCTGGATAATACTACCCAACTCGGAATAGCCAATTCTATTTGGATAAAGGAAGGTTTTAAGGTTTACGACTCTTTTATTGATGTGAATAAGAAAATGTACGATGCCCAAGTACAGGAACTTGATTTTACATCTCCGACAGCCAAAGATGTGATAAACCAATGGTGCGCGAATCAGACTAATAATTGTATAAAGGAGGTTATTCAGGAAATGCCTGTGGATGCTCGTATGTATCTGATTAATGCACTTTATTTTAAAGGTATCTGGAAAAGCCAGTTTGATAAGTCGGCTACTGGACAAGAGAACTTTACCAATACTGACGGCGATCAACAGAAAGTAGCTATGATGAACCAGACCGCAACATTCAATTACACTCAGACTGATGATTTCTCTATTGCAGAATTACCCTATGGTAACGAAGCTTTTAGTATGGTGATATTGTTACCATCCGGAGATAAGATCTTGGATGAAAGTTTATCCAGCCTGAATTATGAGAATTGGAAACAGTGGAGTAAGAATATGACAGGAAAAGAGTTACAAGTTAAACTTCCTCGTTTTAAAGTAGAATATGACAAAAAGCTGGAAGAGGACATGATAACTATGGGGATGAAGGATGCTTTTGATCCCAATAAAGCAAAGTTTACCAATATATCCGATGCAGAGTTATATATTGGTCTTCTACAACAGTTTACTTATATAAATGTAGATGAGGAAGGTACCGAAGCCGCTGCGGTTACAGTGGGAGGAATGTTCGAAAATTCTGTCGGTCCTTCTTCTCCCATTCCCTTCTTAGTGAATCGTCCTTTTGCTTTTATGATTAAGGAAAAAAGTACGGGAGCCATACTCTTTATGGGAAAGATTACGAAACTATAATTTATTATGCTATTCATAAAGAAAGCGAAGAATCAACTCTAACAATTGAAGGAATTGATTCTTCGTTTTACTTTTATAATGCAAGAATATATTCTTACAGTTTACTCTTGTATATCTGCGCCATCACCTTCTGATACTGATTTTCCAAAGTAAGCAGATTCTGCTTGCTTTGATAAATCACAGAAACTTCTACAAAATATTCTATCACGCTGATCTGTCCACCTGTAAGGGCTTGTTTCAGCAATGCAAGATCTTGTTGTGAACTGAATGCTTCCCTATATTCCTGTATGGAGGTTTGCAATGATTGTGCTTCACTGTACAGTTTTGCTAAGGTCGCTTCAGCTTGGAAAGTAGCGTTCTCTTTCTGATAATCGAGATTCAGAGATTGTGCTTTGGCTATCTTCACCTTATTGCGGTTCTCAAACAGTGGGAAAGAAAAACCCACTACAATCCCATTGAACGGAGTACCGGATTCAGTATTACGGCGATATCCCAGTTCCAATTTAGGCAACCAGCCTTGCTTGCTTGCAGAAATCTGTTTGCGGGCAGCAGCACTTTCACTACTCAATGACAGCAAAGTCTGATCGGCTGCCAGCACTTCCGAACGTAACTGTTCATAGTTGTTAGGAAGAAGCGGCAACGGATAATCATTGATGGAGCGGAAACTGCTCAGTTCATTGTCTTGCAAAGACTGGTCTCCATTGAGTGCAAGGAGGGATTTCCAGGCATTATCAAGTGCAGTCTGATTAGCACGGAACTCTGTACGTACATTCAGTAATTCCAGATTGATCTTGTTTGTTTCCAATACATTGGCATCACCTGTTTCCAGACGCTTCTTGTAGTATGCGGAGAGTTCCTCAGCCTGTTTCATACGCTCATCCAGAATCACTTGCTGATGCTGTAACATGATGATATCGAAACAAAGCTCCTTAGCCTGCAACAGCAATTGTTGACGGAAAGCGGCAGACTGTGCATCAAGCGCACCGGTTTTTAGTCGGTTTACTTTTCCGCGTGTGGCATATAAGGTAGGGAAATCAAAGCTTTGGGAAACAACAAGTTCACCTATCGTCTCACTCTTATCTTCCGAACCCCATAAATGGGCATACGAGAGAGTGGGATCAGGCAAATTGTTCTCTGATTTGTTTTCCAATTTCTGTGAAGTGATAAGTTGCGCATTGGCCTGCAGCTCCTTATTGTTCGCTTCAATGCGGTGCAGCACTTCGTCTATGTCGACCGACTGGGCACGCATTTCCGCATATAGGAAAAAAGTGATAAAACTAAATATAAGAATTCGTTTCATTGTTTGATATTGTTAATGGTTGTTTTTGGGGGTGCATCATCAGATAAACAATCGGAATGATGAAACCGTTCAAGAAGGTGGAAGTTAAAAGACCGCCAAGGATAACTTTAGCCATCGGGCTTTGAATTTCATTACCCGGCAAATCACCTCCCAGTGCCAGCGGAATAAGTGCAAGAGCAGAAGACAATGCTGTCATCAGAATCGGATTCAAACGGTCCATTGAACCACGAATCACGCTGTCGTACACATTCATTCCCTCTTCCTGTTGTAAATGATTGTAGTGGCTGATCAGCAGCATACCGTTTCGGGTAGCGATACCGAATAGTGAAATGAACCCGATAATAGCCGGAATACTCACCTCTCCGGTTGTCATCAGCAAGGCAAACACACCACCAATCAATGCCAATGGCAGGTTGATAAGTATAATTGCACTCTCTTTGACACTGCGGAATTCATGATAAAGCAGTAAGAAGATCACTGCAATACTCATCAGCGATGTGAGTAATAAGGTGCGGCTTGCCGCCTGTTCACTTTCAAACTGACCGCCATATTCCAGGTGATATCCTTCCGGTAACTTGATGTCTTTGTCCACGCGAGCCTGAATGTCATTCACCACACTGCGCAAATCACGGTCGGCAACATTGGCAGAGATCACAATTTTACGTTTCACGTTCTCGCGGCTGATAGTATTCGGTCCCATTGCAGAACGCACTTCGGCGATGTAGTTCAATGGTATTTTCTTTCCGTCGCTGGTATCTATCATCAAGTTGCGTATCTTCTCCATTTCGTCGCGAAGGTCATCACGTACACGTACAGTGAGGTCAAAACTTTTGCCTTGTTCGTAAACCTGTGATACGGTTTCGCCTGCAAGGCAGACATTCACGAACTCAGAGAATTCCGGTAATGAGATACCAAACTTAGCCAACATTTCCCGCTTGGGCGAAATGATAAGCTGAGGACGTTCTATTTGTTGCTCCACATTCAGGTCGGCAATGCCCGGGATATCCTGGATGGCACCTTTGATTTCATTACCCAAAGTAAACATGCGGTTCAGGTCATCACCAAACAGTTTAATAGCAATGTTTGCTTTCGTACCGCTAAGCATAGCATCGATACGATGACTGATAGGTTGTCCGATTTCTATGTTTGCTCCTACGATAGTACCCAACTTCTCACGTACTTCAGCAACCATTTCACTACGTGAACGGTCTTTCAGTTCGAACGGAGCTTCTATTTCGGAAACATTCACTCCAAGTGCATGTTCGTCCAGTTCGGCACGTCCGGTCTTGCGGGCAACGGTTTGTATTTCAGGAATACTGAGTAGCAATTCCTCTGCACGATGTCCCATCTTGTCACTTTCTTCCAGCGAGATACCCGGCAAAGAAGATATGTTGATAGTAAACGAACCTTCGTTGAAAGGTGGCAGGAACGAACGGCCTAATGTGAAGAAACATACCAAGGCTACTACGAACAAACCGATAGTACTGCCCAATACAATCTTCTTATGTCCCAGTACGAAAGCCAGTGCAGCGCCATACCATTGTTTCATTTTACGTGCTACATACGAGTCACTGCTTTCTTTCTCTTCCTTCTTCTTGTCTTTTCCCAAAAGATAAGAGCAAAGTACCGGTGTAACCGTCAGTGCCACTACCGTAGAAGCAGCCAATGCTACAATAAACGCAATACCCAGCGGAACCAGCATGCGGCCTTCCATACCTGTGAGGAAGAATAACGGCACGAAACTAACTACGATAATCAGCGTAGAGTTCAGGATAGGCATACGTACTTCTTTCGATGCGTTGAATACCACTTCCAATATGGAAAGTCGTTCTTCCACAGGTTTCAACTTGTTTTCGTGGAGTCGTTTATATACGTTTTCCACGTCCACAATGGCATCATCCACTAACGAACCGATAGCGATGGCAAGACCACCGAGACTCATTGTGTTGATTGTGAATCCCATATAATGCAGCGTCACCAGTGAAGTAATCAATGAAAGTGGTAGTGTAACCAATGAGATCACTGTTGTACGTACATTTGCAAGGAACAGGAATAGTACAATCACCACGAAGATACCTCCTTCGAACAAGGACTTCTGTACGTTTCCGATGGAGCTTTCGATAAAGCGACTTTGTCGGAAAATATCTGTGCTGACCTTTACATCCGGTGGCAGATTTTTCTGTAAATCTTTCAGGGATGCTTCCAGTTTATCCGTTAATTCCAACGTGCTGGTGGCCGGCTGCTTGGTTACAGTCAACAATACGGCAGCTTTACCCCGTTCCGATGCTGTACCCAGTTTGGGTAATTTTGCTCCGATGTGTACGTCTGCAATGTCTTCCAACAGAATAGGAGCACTGCCCGAAGCGGTTCCACCACGTACCACAGCACGTGCCAGTTGATCTACCCGATCGGTAGAAAGTACTCCACGTACAATGTATTCGTTGCCATATTCATATAGCACACCACCGTTTGCGTTCAGATTCATTTCACGGGTCACGGTCATAATCTCATTCAACGTAACGCCGTAATGCCGCATCCGTTCCGGATCTAATTGTATCTGATATTCCTTTATATCACCACCCAGTACCGCTACCTGTGCCACACCGCCTGTAGAGAGTAAGCGTGGACGGATGGTCCAGTCAGCTATTGTACGCAGGTCAAGCATAGAGGTAGAGTCGGCAGTCAGACCGATAATCAGCATCTCGCCCAGAATGGACGATTGTGGACCCAGTGTTGGTTTACCTACACCGGTAGGTAAGCTTTCGCTTACAACAGCCAGCTTCTCGCTTACAATCTGTCGGGCCAGATAAATATCCGTATCCCAATCGAATTCTACCCATACTACTGAAAATCCATTGGTAGATGAAGAACGTACGCGGCGCACACCTGTTGCACCGTTCACTGCTGTTTCAACAGGAAATGTGACGAGTTGTTCCACTTCTTCTGCCGCCATACCGTTTGCCTCAGTCATGATGACAACCGTAGGTGCATTGAGATCTGGAAATACGTCCACTTCCGTGTGCATGGCGGTGTAAGTTCCGCCTATCAGTAACAACACCGAGGCCACAAGCACCAGGATGCGGTTATGAAGTGAGAAATGTATAATCTTGTTTAACATGTGATTTAATTATTAATTATGAATTATTAATTATGAATTACCTCACGGCGTGATGGCGCGGTCAATTCATAATTCATAATTTATCATTCATCATAATCTTTAGTGTTCGTGACTGTGTGCCGGTATCGCATTTGTAGCGCTTGCCAGTTTCACCTGATAAGCTCCTTCGGTTACCACGCGGTCTCCTGCTTTTACACCTGAGAGAATTTGTACGCTTTCACCGTTATCGGCTCCAAGAGTGACGAGTTGTTTCTTATATCCTTCTTCATCCAGTTGCAGGTAGACAAAGAAACTGCCTTGCTCTTCAGTCAATGCTGAATGGGGCAGGGATATTACATTTTCTATAGGGGAAGACAATAAGAAGATTTCTACAAACGAACCGGGGATGATATCACCTTTGTTGTCAAATTCAAAGGTTACAGGTACATAATATCCACCGTCTCCGCCCGAAGCCTTGCCATAGGAGAGAAGACGTCCGTCTAAGTCTTTCAATGTGTATACCTTATTATTGTAAGGAGTGCAGAAGTTAGCAGAACCGATAGTACGAAGATATTGGTAATATTTCTCTGAAACGTCAGCACGCAAGAATAATTTGCGGTTTTGCGTAATGCTGACTAACGGTTGTCCCACCGCTACGTAATCGCCTTCTTTCACTAACAGGCTTTTTACATATCCGCTGATGGGGGAAACCACGGCTTGTCCGCTTGCCGAACTGTTTTTGGCTACGGCTTCGTAGCTGATACGTGCATTCTCATACGCTTGTTCAGCCTGAGCGAAATCCTTTTCAGAAACAATCTTATTTCCTACAAGGGATTTCATACGCTCGTATTCTTTTTTGGATACTTCATAAGCGATGCGTGCCCGTTCTACAGGGTCACCATCCGCCATATTTTTAGAAGACAATATAACCAGCGGTGTACCTTTGCTGACACTCATGCCCTCGATAACTTTTCCACGGAAAGTTACTACACCTGCCACTGTTGCTACAGCAACGCTTTCGTCTCCTTGTGCTGCCATTACCTGGCCGCTGGTTTTTATAACTTGATGGAAAATTCCCGGTTCTACAACATTGGATTTTACTCCGGCAGCCTGCGCCTTGGCGGGCGGCAGAATGATTTCGTCACTATGTCCGGCTGCTGCTACTTCACCGTGGTCATGTCCATCGTGGTTGTGTTCGTCACCTTCGTGATTGTGGTCTTCGCCCTCATGATCATGATCACAACCTTCGTGCTCATGCTTTTCTGTTTCATGATTATGACCTTCGTGTCCGTCGCCGGATTTACTATTGCAGGAACCCAATAGGAATAGACCCATGACTCCCATAAAAAGAATTTTTTTCATGATGATATTTTTATGTTCTTACTTTTATCTGTGTGCAAAATTAGAGATAAAAGCCTGCAATAAAGTTGCAGACTTTACGATAAAGTAAGAACACACGGAGGTGCGCGAAGTCCTGTGGCACGTGTAAGATACGTGCCATGAAGTGACTCCTGATATATGCAGTCCTGTCTTTGCCCGCTTTCTTCGGGCAGGACTAATAATCTGAGGAGTGGTTCGGAAAACAGTGTAATAACCAGCGGAAAGTCCGGATGTGCCCATCCATTGTCCGAACTGGGAGTTTGCTGGAAGAAATGAGTCGTTACACATCCCGTATCGCAACAGCAATGTTCGTTATCCGAGTTGTGTTGTTGTCCGCAACAATCGGGAGCTATATCATTCTTCATGCATATCAACCCGTTGTTGTGGTGGTGGTGAGGAATAACCGGTACTACCAGCATAACCATGCTGATGAACATTAGGAAAAATGTTATATACCGTTTCTTCTGCATCTTAATTTTCTAATTGCGGACAAAGATAGAGGTTAACGACTTAATTACCAAATGTTAGTTATTAAAAAGCCTTGAATAATCCATTTAAACCTTCACTCATACTGGGATGGGTGAATATAAAGTTACGTAAAGCAGAAGATTTCTGTCCGGTCTTTATGGCAAATGCTACCAGATTGATAAGCTCCGGTGCATTTATACAGAAAAGGGAACAGCCCAGAATTTTCTCTGTATCCGTATTTACGATAGCTTTTAGCATTCCATCCATATTCTGCAAAGTACGTGCCCGCGGAATAGCTGAGGCTGGCAAACGTGAAATCTTGATGGGATAACCCCGTTTCACAGCATCTTCCTCTGTCAGACCGATATGTGCCATCGGGGGATCTGTGAAGATGGCGTAAGGCACAGGATTGCGGTCGTCGATAGAGCGTTCCTTGTTACCGAATAAATGGTTCAGGATAATGCGGGAGTCATCGATGGAAAGGTAATCATACATTTCTCCACCTCTCACATCTCCCAAAGCCCAGATATGTGGTACAGTAGTGCGTAATTGTTCATTTACAACTATTGCTCCCTGTGCATTGATTTGCACTCTGGCTTTTTCCAGATGCAGATCATCCATCATCGGTTTACGGCCTGTTGCAATGAGCAGGGCATCTCCTTCCAGAAAATAGGGTGTACCGTCCGAGGCATCCGTATAGGCGGCTGTAATACCGTCTGCTGTATCATGCAATGACTGCACACGGGCATTCAGGCGTATCTCTATATTTTTCCTTTTTAAACTTTCCTGCATGTATTCGGCAATCTCCCGGTCTGCTTTCGGCAGAAAACGTTTACCGGCTTCCAGGATAGTGACCTTACTGCCGAATCCGGCATACATGGTTGCGAATTCCAGTCCGATGGCACCACTGCCTATGATTAGTAAATGTTGGGGAAGAACATCTGCATGAAGCAGTGTATCACTGGTATATACATATTTACTATCTCTTAATCCGTCTATATCCGGCAGGATAGGTGTAGAACCGGTATTGATAAATATTTCTTTTCCTTCCAGTTCGAAAGACTCTTCATCCTTTCCGGGTGTAAGAGTTACTTTCACCGTATCTTCGCATACAAAAGAAGCGGTTCCGTCATACAATGTGATATTAGGGTTACCTGTCAGATTCTCGACATTCTTCTCCCGTAGGAACGTGACCAACTTATCTTTGCGTTTCAGGGCAAGGGAATATAACTTGGATTGTTTTATATAGTCGTCCTGATAGATACGTTCAGCAAACTCTGCTTCGTGTATCATGGTTTTAGTAGGGATACATCCTACGTTTATACAAGTTCCACCATACATTTCAGGGGAACGTTCTATAACCGCCACTTTCCAGTTGCGGTTGGCTAATTCGGCTGCCAGTAATTTCCCACCTTTGCCAAATCCTATTATTATTGCGTCATATCGCTTCATTATTCTCGTAGTTAGAGGTTTATGAAAATAAAACAATATGACGCAAGAAAAGTTGCAGAAGCCCTGTTAAGGAACGTTTACCTTTCCAGTTCGCGGAGCGACTCCATTTTCTTCTTTTCCAGGAATTCGTAGATGCCACTCAGGTGTTCTTTCACTTGCTTGTTGCCGAATTCATAGACCTTCGTAACCAGTCCGTCCAGGAAGTCACGGTCGTGGCTTACAACGATCAGTGTACCGTCAAAATCCAGTAAAGCTTGCTTCAGGATATCTTTAGTTTTCATGTCCAGGTGGTTCGTCGGCTCATCCAGAATCAACAGGTTCACTGGTTCCAGCAGTAACTTAATCATAGCAAGTCGCGTACGTTCTCCACCGGAAAGCACTTTCACCTTTTTCATGGATTGTTCAGGGCCGCCAAACATAAAAGCACCCAGCAAGTCGCGTATCTTGTTACGTATTTCTCCTTTTGCCACATCGTCAATCGTCTGGAATACCGTAAGGTTCTCATCCAACATAGACGCCTGGTTCTGTGCAAAATAACCGATCTGTACATTGTGCCCGAGCGTCAGTGTACCATCGTGCTCAATCTCTTTCATGATACACTTCACCAGCGTAGACTTACCCTCACCGTTCTTACCGACAAAGGCTAATTTGTCTCCCCGTTCCACAGTCAGCGTAGCATTCTTGAATACTACATGGTCACCATAGGTTTTACCTACGTTTTCCATGGTTACAGGATAGTTACCCGAGCGTGGTGATGGCGGGAATTTCAATCGCAATGCCGAAGTATCTTCTTCATCCACTTCCAGAAGTTCCAGTTTCTCCAGCATCTTTACGCGGCTCTGCACTTGCAGAGTTTTGGAATAAGTGCCTTTGAAGCGTTCGATGAATTCCTTGGTTTCGGCTATAAACTTCTGCTGTTCGTCATACGCCTTTTGCTGTTGTTCGCGACGGTCTTTGCGGAGTTCCAGATATTTGGAATAATTTACTTTATAGTCATAAATCCGTCCCATTGTCACTTCAATAGTACGGGTAGTGATGTTATCCACAAATTTGCGGTCGTGGCTGATGACGATGACAGCCTTACCATTATTGATGAGGAAATCTTCCAGCCACTGGATACTTTCAATATCGAGGTGATTGGTAGGCTCATCCAGTAACAACACATCCGGTTTCTGCAGCAGCAACTTGGCAAGTTCGATGCGCATACGCCATCCGCCGCTGAAGTCACTGGTCTGGCGGTCGAAATCTTCGCGCGTGAAGCCGAGTCCTAACAAAGCTTTTTCCACATCTTCCTCATAGTTGGTGGAGTCGATGGAGTAGAATTTCTCACTCAGGGCAGAAACTGTTTCAATCAGTTCCATATAACTGTCGCTTTCGTAGTCGGTACGAGTTTCCAACTCCTTGTTGAGGCGTTCTATTTCTGCTTCCATCTCATGCAGATGCGAAAAAGCCTGTGCTGTTTCCTGAAACACAGTCCGTCCGTCTTCCGTCATCAGGTGCTGCGGCAGATAAGCGATTACACTGTCTTTGGGTGCTGAAATTTTGCCCCGGGTAGGTTGGCGTACTCCTGCCAGAATTTTCAGTAAGGTACTTTTCCCCGCTCCGTTTTTTCCCATCAGGGCGATGCGGTCTTTCTCATTAATAACGAAGGAGATATCACTGAATAAGGTGGTGCCGCCAAATTCTACGGCCAGTCCGTCTATTGAAATCATACTCTATTTTTAAATTGAGGCACAAAGATAGTACATTTATATTATTTTTTATATCTTTGCCTCATTAAACAAAAATACATTGGTCATGGAAACAGGGAATTTGTCAGAAGATTACCGTCCGCTGATACTGGTAGCGGAAGACGATGATAGCAACTTTAAACTGATAAAAGCTATTATTGGCAAGAAATGCGAGATATTGTGGGCAAAGAACGGTGAAGAGATGGTTAATCTGTTCAAAGAGAACCGTGGAAAGACAGCTGCTATCCTTATGGATATCAAAATGCCTATCATGAATGGTCTGGAAGCGACTAAAATTATCCGCGAAGAAGAGAAAGAACTTCCTATCATTATGCAGACTGCCTATGCTTTTACGGCCGACCGTGAAAATGCAATGGCTGCCGGTGCCTCGGAAGTATTGGTGAAACCCATTACGTTGAGTGCATTGCGTACTTGCCTGAGCAAGTTCCTGCCGCAATTACAGTGGTAAGTATAAGAAACCCTTTAAGGATTTTATTTATAATATAATAGAAAGCGGAACAACTTCGTAAGAGGTTGTTCCGCTTTATGTTATAAAATTCGGAAATTCTTTATTCCATTTCCTTGTTTTCTCTTTCCTGCATCTTCCGTTTCACGAACTCTACCTTCAGATTCGCCTCTTCCATTTCTTTCTTTATCTGAGTGATGGATGAAAGTATCTGTGCCAGTTCATAAACCCCTGCCAATGCCTGGCGGTCTGCCGGAGTCATCGTGGTGGAGTAGGGGCGTTCGCCCTGATAGTTCACTTTGATATTCTTGTCCTTATTCAAGTAGAGGAATCCCATTACATTACCATCTTCTCCCATTTTGAAGTCCGCCTTTTCTATTTTCTCTCCCAAATCGGTGGTCTCATAACTATCCTTGGAAGCAGGAGTCTCAGCAAAACTGCCATCAGGAGCGACTACTTTTACACTTATATGGTGAATATTGCTGGGACCGCAATAAATGGAAGTCATGCTCATTTGCCCGGTTTCGTTTACCTGAAAACGGAGGTATGAACGGTGCAGGTTCTTTTCTATTACCTGTGATGGATGCAGATAGTTACCTATCTTCTGGTATTCTGCATCTTTTTCAAGAGTGAATTTACCCTTCAGGGCATCCAGTTCTCCTTGTTTTTGTTGAAGTAGGCTATCCAGGTAAACAAGTGTTTTTTCCTGCTCCTTCAGTTCCACCTGCTGCATTAATCCAATGCCCTCCCGACGGGCTTCAAAAGCCTTGGGATATAGTATCTTAATGCTGTCTATTTGCATTTTCGCTTCGCTAAAGTCTCCCCGTTCGAAGGCTGCGCGGGCTGTTTGCAGTTTCTCACTTGCTTTCTTCTCTACATTCTCACAAGATAAGAGCGTGCAGCAGAGGCACGCAAGAAGTGTCACTTTCTTCATAATTACTGTTGTTCTGTTAGTGAGGACAAAATTAGAAATAATATCCGTATCTTTGCACTCTGAAAATATATAAATAGTATTTTAGTTTTCCGGAAATATCGGAAATTTAGAACAATCTAATATCCGGGCCGTACCAACTCCGTATTAAGTCCGTACCAACTCCATACCAAGTCCAAGTGTATAGACACGGAGCTACTACGGAGATGATAGGGTTCAGATAAGGATTGGGAGAGGAGAAGCTGGGAATATAGACCAAAAACAGGGATGCTTTCTCCGATGAAAACTAAATAATTATTTTAAAAAGTATAGTATGATAGAATTGACGGCAGAAGAACTGAAACAGCATTTCAGCGACGATATATTCAAACGGATATCCGAGACAGCAGATGAATTAGGATTGGAATGTTATGTAGTCGGTGGATATGTGCGCGATATTTTCCTGCAACGCCCTTCTAAGGATATTGATGTTGTAGTAGTAGGTAGTGGTATAGAGATGGCCGAAGCGTTGGGTAAACACCTGGGACGTGGAGCACACGTAGCCCTGTTTAAGAATTTTGGTACCGCACAGGTAAAATACCGTGGTATAGAAGTGGAATTTGTTGGTGCACGCAAGGAGTCTTATCAACGCGATTCCCGTAAGCCCATCGTTGAAGACGGTACATTGGAAGATGACCAGAATCGGCGGGATTTTACGATCAATGCATTGGCTGTCTGCCTGAATCAGAGCCGGTTCGGAGAATTGGTAGACCCCTTCGGTGGTATAGAAGACCTGAAAGAGAAGACGATCCGTACTCCTCTTGACCCGGATATCACGTTCAGCGATGACCCGTTGCGCATGATGCGGTGTATCCGTTTTGCCACCCAGCTGAACTTTTATATTGATGATACTACATTTGAGTCTTTGTGCCGTAACTGTGGGCGTATATCCATTATCTCCAAGGAGCGTATTGCCGACGAACTTAATAAGATAATACTTTCTCCGGTTCCCTCTAAAGGGTTTATAGACCTGGATCGTTCCGGTTTGTTGTCCCTTATTTTTCCGGAACTGGCTGCCCTTCAAGGTGTGGAAACACGTAATGGGCGGGCACATAAGGACAATTTCTATCACACATTGGAAGTACTTGATAACATCAGTCGTAAAACGGATAATCTTTGGTTACGATGGGCTGCACTGCTGCATGATATAGCCAAACCCGCTACTAAACGTTGGGAACCTCGTGCAGGTTGGACTTTCCATAATCATAACTTCATTGGTGAGAAGATGGTTCCTGAGATTTTCCGGAAGATGAAGTTGCCGATGAATGAAAAGATGAAGTATGTACAGAAGTTGGTGAGTCTGCATATGCGTCCTATCGTGATAGCAGACGATGTGGTGACCGATTCTGCTGTGCGTCGCCTTCTTTTTGAAGCCGGAGATGATATTGATGATTTGATGACATTGTGTGAAGCTGACATTACTTCTAAAAACATGGAGCGTAAGCAGCGATTCCTGAATAACTTCCAGTTGGTACGCCAGAAATTGAAAGACCTTGAAGAGCGTGACCGCGTCCGCAATTTTCAGCCGCCTGTCAGTGGAGAGGAGATTATGGAAACTTTCAATCTGGAACCCTGCCGGGAAGTAGGGGCTTTGAAAAGTGCCATTAAAGATGCTATTCTGGATGGAGTGATTCCCAATGAATACGAAGCAGCACGGGCTTTTATGATGGAACGGGCAGCAAAAATGGGATTAAAACGTCCTTAACTTCTGAGTTGATAAAAATAAAATGAGCCCTGCAAAACTAACGTTGCAGGGCTCATTTCGTTATGTCTGAAATTGATATTCTGTTATTCAGCCAGTTGGAACTTACGGCTTACCTTCATCAGGTTAATAGTGTAAGTAACAACATTTTGTGCTTCCTGTATCATAGTCAGGTATACCATGCTGACTTTGATACTGCCGGACTGGCTCTGAATGCGTTGCAATTCTTCCCGTTTCAGGTGCGATAGCTGTCCGTTCAGGTCATTCGCTTTCCGGAGTTCATTCTCAAAATCTTCATAATCATTATTCTCCATCTTATGGCGGCAGACTTGTAACAAGTAGACGATGTCTTCCGTTACATCAGAGAATTCTCCTTTCTGAATGGCATCCAGCGGTTTGAAGTTATTATCGATATGTTCGAGGCACGGTTCGCAGAGGCGTCCGATGCTATATACCAGTTCGCTGGCAAAATCGTTGCCTTGATAATAGTAAAGCCCTTTCTCCAATACTGTATTGTTATCCAGGCGGCACATGGCAAGAGTGCCGGTACGTTTCATTTGCTTGATGAGTTGTTTCTCAAATTTCACAGACCCCATGGAACGACGTAATCCGCGCAGGTTCTCGTGTAAGAATGCGGTTACGGTACGTTCTAGGTTTTCTTCGGTAAACGCCAGTATCTTTACTAACTCTTCACGGGTATGTTTACGCAGCAGTTCCAGAATTTCTTCGTTACTGCTACTCTGCATCAGTTGCTTGATGGTTTCGTTACCTTTTTCTTTAGCTTTGCGTTTCTTGTACATCACCTGACTGCGGATCAGAGAGAATACCGCCAGGCCAATCAGGGCAACGATGGCAACCGTGCCGCCGAAATGGATAATCAGAGCAACAAAGAAACAGATGGTAAATGCAGCACCGGCCGTAATGAACCAGCCACCGATAACGCTCAGCACACCTGTTATACGGAATACGGCGGTGTCACGTCCCCAGGCACGGTCGGCGAGAGAGGTACCCATGGCAACCATGAAAGTTACGTAAGTAGTAGAAAGAGGAAGTTTCAGTGAAGTACCCAGTGCAATGAGCAAGCCTGCCAATACAAGGTTTACCGAAGCGCGTACCAGGTCGAATGCGCCACCGTCTGCGATGATAGCTTCATCTTTGCGGAAACGGGTATCGAGCCACCGTTTGCTGCGTTCAGGCATTATTTTGGAGATACCATTGGATAATGTAAGGCTAAATCTTACCAGGGTACGGGCGATAGGGGTACTACCGAAGTTTTCTTCACCTTCATCCTGGCGGGAGAGATCAACGGAAGTCTTAATAACGTTATGCGCTTTTTTAGAAGTGCAAAGGGCGTAAACCATGATGGCACCTGCACCGAAGAGGAAGTACCAGGGTGTTTTAGCCGGACCGAGAAGCGAAGTCATCAGGAAGCCGTCCGGTCCTGCACCTGCTCCATTGGCTGTATAATCTATAAATGAAGAATATCCGGCAAGAGGTACACCGATAAAGTTGACCAGGTCATTGCCGGCAAAGGCGAGGGCAAGGGCGAAGGTACCCAATAACACAACAACTTTGAAAACATTTACCTTCAACCAGTGAAGCACTTGCATCAGTATGGTGAAGAATATAAAGAAACAGCTGATAAGCATTCCAGTGTTGTCCTGTATCCAATGCTTGTTATCAGCTGTCATGAATGAACTGTCTTTTAATCCTTTGATGAGCATGAAGTAAATGATGGAAGTGGCGGCGATACCACCGAAGATTCCGATGCTGTACTTCATCTTTTTGGTATAGTTGAAAGTGAAGATGACACGTGCCAGCCATTGTACCAGCATACCGAAGAAGAAGGCGATGGCTACGGAAAGGAAAATACCCATGATAACGGATAGGGCTTTGTCCGTATTAATCAGATCGCCCAAGCCGATTGCATCATTACTGTGCGCTTTGATAAGTGCCAGGGCAAAGGTACCACCCAGTAACTCGAATACCATGGATACTGTAGTGGAAGTAGGCATCCCCATAGTATTGAAGACATCCAGCAGCACAACATCGGTTAACATGACTGCCAGCAGGATACACATGATCTCGGCAAAATAGAAATGTTGTGGTTGGTAGATGCCGTGCCGGGCAATGTCCATCATGCCGTTGGACATTGCTGCCCCGATGAATACGCCCACTCCGGCAATAAAAAGCATGGTTTTGAAAGAAGCTGCCTTTGCTCCGACAGCGGAATTCAAGAAATTGACCGCATCATTACTGACGCCCACGATGAGGTCGAACACCGCAAGGACGAACAGGAAGATGACAATGCATAGATAAATAGTTTCCATAATGATGTATTTTATTTCTGGCTGCAAAGGAACGGAAACCGTGTTGCAGAGAAGTGTCATACATATTACAGAAATGTTACAATGTTATTCAAGTTTCTCTTTCAAGTATTCATAAAAGGTATACTGCGAACGTACTTTTTCTTTCTGCGGATGGGCCGATTTCCAGCAGTTATGTAGGTTTTCATCTACGAAACAGGCCTTGCGCTTGTCCGAAAGCTGGATGGAAAGCATATCTATCAGCTCCTGCTTGGCATCGGGGTCCAATATAGGAGTGATGGCTTCAATGCGGCGGTACAGGTTACGCCGCATCCAGTCCGGTGAACCGAGGAAGAGCTTCGGATTGCCACCATTACCGAAGTACCATATACGGGCATGTTCCAGAAATGTATCCACAATACGTGTTACACGAATGTTACGACTGTATTCTTGTCCCGGTATCAGGCAGCAAATGCCGCGTACGATCAGGTCTATTTCCACACCGGCCTGTGAGGCTTCATACAGGCGGTCTATCATGGTGGGGTCCTGCAGCGCGTTCATTTTAAGAATGATCCGGCCTTCCTTACCTTTCCTTGCCAGTTGTATTTCATGATCGATGAGGCGGTTCAGTTCCGGTATAAGGTTGAAGCGTGCCACCAGTAACCGGTGGAATACAGGATTCTCTTTCCCCCGCAAGGTGCGGAACAGATTGTGAAGGTCGTTGACGATGATGGGATTGCAGGTGAACAGTCCGCTGTCGGCATACAGTGTGGCAGTCTTTTCATTGAAATTCCCGGTGCTGATGTACGCATAGCTGGTCAGTTTCTTATCCTCTTTGTCACGGCGCAGGACGAGGGCGACTTTGGCATGTACTTTCAATTTGGGTATACTATATATAATATTGATACCCGATGCTTTCATCATTTCGGCGGTGGTAAGGTTGTTCTCTTCATCGAAGCGGGCTTTCAGTTCCACGAAGACCGTGACTTTCTTCCCATTCTGGGCGGCAGCTATCAGGGTATTGATAACAGCGGAGTTTTCCGCCACCCGGTATTGGGTTACCATGATTTCGCGTACGGTAGGTTCGTGCACCGCCTCGTACAGGAAGTGGATGAAGTGCTCGAAGGAGTGGTAAGGGTAATGTAATAACAGATCCTTCTTCTCTACATATTGGAAAATGGACTCCCGTTCGTTGAGGCATGTCAGCTTCATCGGTTGCGGTTTCCGGATGGGATGGATATTCGGATTCGGATTGGGCAGATGCCGCAAGTCTTCCAGGTTCAGGTGTTTATCACCCGGAACCAGTTCACGGCGGTCAATATGGAAAGCGTCTATCAGGTAGTCGAGGAAGTCCTGCGGCATGGCACGGTCGTACACAAAGCGGCAGACATCTCCTATCTTGCGCTTTTTCACCTTGGTCTTCACCTGTTCTATGATTTCGGAAGTATTGGCGGCATCGTCTATCAGTATATCCGCATCGCGCGAAATCTTGATACAATAACTGCTGTCCACATCATAACCGGGAAAGATCACATCCAGATTGGCCTTGATGATATCTTCGATGAACATCAGGTAATAGTTGTTCCCCACTTTGGGCAGTTCGATGAAACGGGGTACTTTGCTGTAGGGCTGCTTCATCACAAAGTACTGAGGGGAGAGTTGACAAGGAGATTCTCCCTTGTCTCCTTCTTCCCTTGTCTCCTTGTCAACTTTTTCCCTTGTTACCTCCTTCCCTTTCGGAAACAGGCGTACGGCCAGATACAGGCGGTTATCTCTCAGGAAAGAGATTACCTTATCTTTGGAAACAGGTACGGGCTGCAGGAAAGGGAAGATTTCTTCCCGGAAAAAGCGCCGTACAAAGTCACGATGAAACGGTTCTACGTTGCGGCTCTGATAAAAGATGATATGGTTTTTCTTCAGGGCAGGAAGTATTTTCTGTTCATAGATGCGGATACGGTCCTCCATCTGGCGGTTCACTTCAAGATTGATTGCGTCTACCAGTTCGATGGTCGATTGTACTGTTTCCTCGTCACTTTGCGCGGCACCGGTAGCTATTGCCTTATGGTCGGCAACGCGTATTTTGTAGAATTCTTCCAGGTTGGAAGAATAAATGGATATAAAGTTAATGCGTTCATATAGTGGAAGAGTATCATCTTCCGCTTCCAGCAGGACACGGTAGTTGAATGACAGCCAACTGATGTCCCGTTTAAAATATTGATATTGGTTTTCCATGGTTTCATCAAGATTTGCCCAAATATAGTTACCTTTGCACAGATAAACAAAAGAAAGATGACAAAAGTTGGTTTATTATCCGATACACACGGCTATTGGGATGAAAAATATCTGCAATATTTCGAGACGTGTGACGAAATCTGGCATGCCGGTGACATCGGCTCGCTGGAGGTGGCCCGGAAGCTGGAGGCATTCCGGCCTTTCCGTGCCGTGTATGGTAACATCGACGGGCAAGACATCCGTCAGGTCTATCCGCAAATCAACCGTTTCACGGTCGATGGTGCCGAGGTATTGATAAAGCATATCGGCGGTTATCCCGGTAATTATGATCCTTCCATACGGGGCAGTATCCTGGTGCGTCCGCCTAAGCTTTTCATCAGTGGACACTCCCATATACTAAAGGTAAAGTATGACAAAACGCTCGATATGCTGCACATCAATCCCGGTGCTGCAGGTATCTCCGGATTCCATAAAGTACGTACCATGGTACGCTTTATTGTGGACAATGGGGTGTTCAAGGATCTTGAAGTGATAGAACTCGCAGGGTGAGAAAGCTCCTAAAAATAATTTAAATTATTTTGTACTGCATTCCGTTTGCATTATCTTTGTAGCCTGAATAGATCACCGAGAGCCGTGGGGCGTTGTCCTCCTTCTTATTTTATTCTATATTTGTATCAACCGAAAAAAGAACTGAAATATGAAAGGAATTATTCTTGCCGGTGGTAGCGCCACCCGTCTTTACCCCTTATCTAAGGCTATTTCCAAGCAGATTATGCCGGTTTATGACAAGCCAATGATTTATTATCCGCTTTCCACGCTTATGTTGGCGGGGATACGCGAAGTGCTGATTATCTCCACTCCACGTGACTTGCCCATGTTTCGCGAATTGCTGGGTACGGGTGAAGAGCTTGGAATGTCCTTTGCTTATAAGATACAAGAGCAGCCTAACGGACTGGCTCAGGCTTTCGTGCTGGGGGCCGAGTTTCTGAACGGTGAGCCGGGATGTCTCATTCTGGGTGATAACATGTTCTACGGACAGGGCTTCTCTGCCATGCTGAAACGTGCTGCCTCCATTGAAAAAGGTGCATGCATCTTCGGATATTATGTGAAGGACCCTCGTGCTTATGGTGTGGTGGAATTTGATGCCGACGGAAAAGCGATTTCCCTCGAAGAGAAACCTGCACAGCCCAAGAGCAACTATGCAGTGCCCGGTCTGTATTTCTACGACTCTACCGTTACTGCCAAGGCTGCCGCCCTGAAACCTTCCGCCCGTGGCGAATATGAAATTACGGATTTGAATCGTCTGTATCTGGACGAGGGCACGTTGAAAGTCGAAATCTTCGGTCGTGGTTTTGCATGGCTCGATACCGGAAACTGTGACAGCCTGCTGGAAGCAAGCAACTTTGTGGCTACCATACAGAACCGTCAGGGCTTCCGCGTCAGCTGCATCGAAGAGATAGCCTGGCGTAAGGGTTGGATAGATGCCGACCAGCTTTACCGTCTTGGTGAACAACTTGGCAAAACGGAATATGGCACCTACCTGATGGAACTCGCCAACTCCCACCGATGAACAATTAATAATTGATAATTAAAAATTAAGTACATGAAGACTTATCTTGTAACCGGTGCTGCCGGATTTATCGGCGCGAACTATATCAAGTACATCCTGGCAAAGCATGATGACGTGCAGCTTGTGATACTTGATGCTTTAACCTATGCCGGAAACCTTGGAACCATCGCTAAAGACATTGATGACGAACGCTGTTTCTTTGTAAAAGGTGACATCTGCGACCGGATACTTGCCGACGAACTGTTTGCCAAATTTAAATTCGACTACGTGGTGAACTTTGCTGCCGAGAGTCACGTAGACCGCAGCATTGAGAACCCGCAGCTCTTCCTGGTTACTAATATTCTGGGTACGCAGAACCTGCTGGATGCAGCCCGCCGTGCCTGGGTGACGGGTAAGGATGAGAATGGCTATCCTACCTGGCGCAAGGGTGTGCGCTACCATCAGGTGTCTACGGATGAAGTGTACGGTTCGTTGGGTGCCGACGGCTACTTCACGGAGCAAACCCCGCTTTGTCCGCATAGTCCGTACAGTGCTTCCAAGACCAGCGCCGACATGGTGGTTATGGCTTACCATGATACCTATAAAATGCCGGTGACCATTACCCGCTGTTCCAATAACTACGGCCCGTATCACTTCCCTGAAAAGCTGATCCCGCTTATTATCAAGAATATTTTGGAAGGAAAGAAACTTCCTGTCTACGGTGACGGCAGCAATGTGCGCGACTGGCTTTATGTGGAAGACCATTGCAAAGCTATCGACCTGGTGGTTCGCGAAGGTGTGGAAGGTGAAGTGTACAACGTAGGTGGCCATAACGAAAAGACCAACCTTGAAATCGTGAAGCTGACTATTGCCACCATCCACCGCCTGATGACGGAGAAGCCCGAATATCGCGAAGTCCTGAAGAAGAAGACGAAAGGCGAAGATGGCCAGATTGACATCAGCTGGATTAATGAAGACCTGATTACTTTCGTGAAGGACCGTCTCGGTCATGACCAGCGCTATGCCATCGACCCGGCAAAGATTACCGCTGCTCTGGGCTGGTATCCCGAAACGAAGTTCGAAGACGGTATCGTGAAGACCATTGAGTGGTATCTGAATAACCAGGCGTGGGTGGAAGAAGTAACCAGCGGCGACTACCAGCACTATTACGAGAAGATGTACGGTAAAAGATGATAATTTCATCTCATGAGACGATCTTAAATAGTCTCATGAGATGATTTTTTTTATCCCGTGAGACGGAATTTTTCGCCTCACGGGATGATTTTTTTTGTCTCATGGGATGAATCCGGATGCCTGCTGCGTTTATGCAGCCAGTGCTACGGCCAGCAGTATGCCCAGAAATAGCATGTTGCGTGAAGTCTCGCCCAGGATACGGTTCAGCCCTTTACCACTGCGGATGTTCACCATCTTGCGCCACGTCAGGGCGTGCATGCAGAGGTAGACGCAGGGGGCCCAGATAAACTCGATCAGCGTCAGTCGGCCGGTATTTACAAACCAGAGACAGAGCAGCGTGGCGGCAATGCCCAGCCCCAAATACATATTTTCACCGAACTTCCGGCCATAGCGCACCACTAGCGTGCACTTGCCACTCACGGTATCTTGCTCGCGGTCGCGATAGTTGTTCACCATCAGCAGGGTGTCTATGGCCAGACCGCTGACGAGCGACAGTACCAACACGTCCATATTCAGCGTGTAGGCTTGCACGTAGTAGGTGCCGCATACGGGCACGAAGCCGAAGAAGACCAGCACCAGCACATCGCCCCAGCCCAGATAGGAGAGCAGCGTGGTGTAGAGGAAGGCAAACAGGATACATACTACTCCCAGTGCCACCAGTTCCCAGCCTCCGTGGGGCAGTTGTCCCCAGACGGTGAAGAGCAGTGCCAGTCCTGCCAGGCACGACAGCAGCAATGCGCAGCCGATGCCAAGTTTCATGGCTCCCGGAGTAATCCAGCCTTCGGCGCAAGCACGTGGCGGACCCAGACGATCTTTACGGTCGGTGCCTTTCTGAAAGTCGAAAAGGTCATTGATGAAATTTGCGGCAATTTGCATGCCGCAGGCGAAGAGGGCGCACAGCAGGGCGGGCAGGGTCTTGAACTCTCCGTCGCTGAAAGCCAGGGCACTACCCAGCAGTACGGGGATGATGGCTCCCGTCAAGGTCTTGGGACGGGCGGCGAGAAACCAGGCATAAGGTGAATTCAGTTTAATCTCTTTCATATTCCGTTTTTAGTTTAGGGTGAATGCTTGTTTACCGATTCTTGCAACAAAGATACTGAAAATGCCTATCTTTGTGTCTGTGTTATGAAGAAAATACTGCTTGTATATGATGAAGAAATTCCTCTATGTGATTCTTGGAGTACTGTTTCTCTCTTCTTGTAGATCGAACCAGTACGTGCTTCCTTCTCTGCCGCCGGAGACTTCGGCAGCGGACAGTATCCGACTCGTCGATACAGAAATAACCTCTTCAAAGGCAGGTTCCGGCTACCGGGGCATCAGCCGGGTGCGGACGTACCAGTTCAGCCACCCCGACGTGCCTGCCGCTTTCGACGGTTTCCGCATTGCTTTCATTTCGGATTTGCACTACAAGAGTCTTTTCAAGGAGAAGGGTCTTGAGAACTTGGTCCGCTTGCTCAATGACCAGCGGGCAGACGTGCTGCTGGTGGGTGGCGACCTGCACGAGGGATGTGAGTATGTGGCGCCCGTCATCTCCGCCCTGGCTGCGGTGAAGGTGCCGATGGGTACTTACGTGGTGCTGGGCAACAACGACTATGAGGCTTGCTACGCCGACATTGTGCGCCAACTGGAGGCACACAACATTCATTTGCTGGAGCACCGCGTGGATACACTGAAGCGGGACGGGGCGGAGATTCTGATAGCCGGCGTTCGCAATCCTTTCGATCTGCAGAAGAATGGTGTATCTCCTACGCTCGCCCTTTCACCTGATGATTTCGTGATTCTGCTGACGCATACGCCCGACTATGCCGAGGATGTTGCCATAACGAATACCGACCTTGTCCTCGCTGGACATACACACGGTGGGCAGGTGACGCTGTTCGGGCTTTATGCTCCCATTCTTCCTTCGCACTACGGACAGCGGTTTCGTGGCGGACTGAAGCGCAATTCCCAAGGAATACCGATGATTATTACCAATGGTCTGGGGACTTCCAATAAGAATATCCGCATGTTTGCCCCCAGCGAGGTGGTGGTGATAGAACTGAATGTCCATCACTAATCATATTCTCTTTGAATGAGAACAGAAATTATTCTTCGGGCATCAGTACTACTCCCAGCTTCTTCTTGCCATCCATCTTTACTGTTACAGGTTGTTCGAAATGTACGTGCCGCAGGTATTTCGTCTCGTGCACGGCAGGTTGGGCATTCAGGAATTCCTGGTTGTATACACCGTCGTTCATAAATGCATTGATGGTGAAATACCCTACGCCGAATGACGTTAGGTTCTGGAAGAAATGGGTTCCCTGACTGGGGTCTACACGGTAATTCGTCAGTCCGGCTTCCACAATGACGCGGGCGGCGCTGATGTGCGGCCACTTCACGGGGATGCCAAGCCAGGTGTCACTACTTCCCCAGCGTCCGGGACCGACGAGGACATAGTTTCGCCCTTCGTCCAGGAATTGCTGGTTCAGCTTCTCTATCTCCCAGGCAATCTCCTGATTGTGCGATGCACTGTAGTCATCCGTCTTCACGTAGACGACGTCATAGATATCATTCATAATGCCATGACCCAGCGAGTTGTTGGAGCGGAGTAGGGTTTTCTCATCCGGTATGGCGGTGAGGTCTTCGTCCAGCATTTCTTTGGTGTCTACGATAGGACGTATTTGCAACAAGTAGAAAGTGCCCGATTTATCTTGTTCGCGGCTCATGGTGGCGGCAAACTCTATCTCGACGGGGCGGCGCATTTCCTGCTCACCGTACTTCAATACCAGTTGCAGGATACGTGCCAACGGGAAAACATCATGTTGCAGGATGTTGGCGAAAGTGATTACCTTGCGCCCACCGGGATAAAGACCGTCGCGGATAATCTGGTCGTAAGGGTCGTAGGTGGAGGCTATGTAGTTCAGTGCTCCATCCTTTTCCGCCTCTTTCACGTGTAGTTTCAGCAGGTTAAAGCCATCGTCCATAGAGAAATCGTGTCCGGCATTGCGCAGGTCGAGGGCGTAGAAACGGGTTTGCGTCTCTTTCAGGGCTATCTCCATTTCGCTGGTTTGCAGAATCTGATGCGGATGATAGGGAGAGAAACGGAGCGTCATGCCACCGTCTACGATGTACTTGCCAAGACCGAGGGCGAGGTTTACTGTACCTTCTTCGGCCTTTTCATCACCGATGGGGTAATAGTTGAGTGAACGTGCCACGCCGGACATACTGGGATA
Organism: Bacteroides intestinalis; assembly: GCF_003464595.1. GTDB lineage: Bacteria > Bacteroidota > Bacteroidia > Bacteroidales > Bacteroidaceae > Bacteroides > Bacteroides intestinalis_A. The sequence continues at coordinate 125,676 of NZ_QRZF01000004.1, read as the reverse complement.
ATAACGGTCGCCATATTGGTTGCCGACTACCTCTTGCAGGATGACAGCCATCTTTTCCTGGTCGATGACATTGCTTGTGGCCTGCATATACGCCTTGCTATCGCGGAAATAGACCGAAGCATATACACCTTTGATGGCGTCGGACAGCATCCGGAGCATTTCGTATTTATCATCCAGATACGGAATCATATAAGTATTATAGATTCCGGCGAAGGGCTGATAGTGCGAATCTTCGAGCAAGGAAGACGAGCGGATGGCAAGCGGTGACTTCACTACATCGAAGAAGGTGAAGAAGTCTTCCACCAACCGATCGGGTAGTTTGGCTTTCAGGAAGTAGCGCAGGATTAAGTCGTCATCAGCATCGGAGAGGGCTACCTGATACAGGTTGTTTGTCTCCATGAACTCGTCGAAGACATCGGTACAGAGTACCACTGTCTTAGGGATGGCAACGCGGGCATTATCGAACTCTTCAAATTCGGGATGATGCTTCACCATGTTGTCAATAAAAGCCAATCCACGACCTTTGCCTCCCAATGAACCATCGCCGATACGGGCAAAGTTGGAGTAACGGTCGAAGCGGTCACGCTTGAACACAGCTACCACACCCTGGTTCTTCATCTTGCGGTATTTTACGATGGCTTCGAAGATGATCTTGCGGTGGGCATCCACGTCTTGCAGGCTGTTCCAAGTGATAGGTTTCAGGAACTCTGCCACCGGGAACATGGCGCGTGAGTAGAGCCAGCGGCTGACGTGGTTACGGCTGATATGGTAGAGGAACGACTCTGCAGGTACGGCAAAGAGGATATTCTGCAATTCTTTCAGATTCTTTACGCGGGCTATCTCTTCCAGCGTATCGGGATTGCGGAAAATGAAATCGCCGAAACCGAAGTTGTCCGATACGATGCGGCGCAGGTCCACATCCATCTTCTTGGAGTTCTTGTCGATGAAGGCGGCACCGTATTTGGATGCATACAGTGCATTTTCCGATTCGGACGACTGGATGATGAGCGGCACGAACGGATCTTCCTTACGGATGGCGGCGCACAGCTTGATACCTGCCAGTCCATCCTTTTCGCCACGTTCCACACGCGGGAAGCGAACATCGGTAATCACTCCTAATATATTATTCTTGTATTTCTCGTAGATACCGGTAGCTTCTTCATAGGTACGCGCCAGCACGATCTTCGGACGTCCACGCATACGCAGTGTCCGTTGGTGGGCATTCAATGCTTCGGTACTGAATTCCTGGCTTTGTTTCAGTACGAATTTATACAGGTTGGGCAAGATGGATGAGTAGAACCGGATACCATCTTCCACTACCAGAATCACTTGTACACCGACTTCGTTTACATCGTGTTCCAGGTTCATTTTATCCTCTATCAGTTTGATGATAGACACCAGCAAATCGGTATTTCCCAGCCAACAGAAGATATATTCGAAGGGGCTCAGGTCTTCATTGGCAATACGCTTGGTGATGCCGTGACTGAAAGGAGTCAGTATCACCATGGGGATATGCTCGTACAGGCCCTTGATGTGGCGTGCTACATCGAAACTGTCGTTATCTCCCGTACCCGGCATGCAGATGATGAGGTCGAACGGTACGGTGGAAAGTTGTGCCAACGCTTCTTCACAGGTGGATGCCTGGGTAAAACGTGGTGGATAGCGCAGGGAGAGCGATGTGTATTCGTTAAAGATTTTTTCATCTATACGTCCGTCGTCTTCCAGCATGAAAGCATCATAGGGGTTGGCTATCAGAAGAATGTTGAAAATGCGGCGCGTCATCAGGTTGGCGAACTGCGTATCTTTAAAATAAAGCTGGTTTAATTTAAGCTTGCTGAGCATGGCCTATCACGAATTATTGGTTTGGATGGACAAAAGTAATAAAAAAAAGCCAACCACGATGAGGTGATTGGCTTTAATCCAGGTTGATAAGAGAAATTTATTTCATCAGTTGCTGCCACCCGTATGTTGGCGGTTGTAGGCTCTGGTTGTGACTGAAATATTTCCATATTTCTTGCCCGAAACTGAGCGTTTCAGTGCAGAAACCGTATAAGTGGTTGCAGACTGTGTACCACTGATGCTCAGTGCTGTTCCTATGGATAAAGTTACATTGATAGGATAGTTTTTCTCAATTGTTGTAACGCTTGCGCCTGCCAGACGGGCCAGAATTTCAATCAGATATGCGGTAAGTTTGGTTGTTCCGGAGGAGGTAATTTCCGTACCCACCTTATATTGATAAGAAGAAGTGCCTACAGCCATATCGCCGCTACCATACAAATTGTCAAAAGTGTTTGGATTGAATGTTAAAACTTCGCTGGATGTCTTGGTTGTAATACTTGCGTTCAGGAACAGGGAGTAGGATGTGAAAGAGTCTGCTGTCACGGAAATAGTTCCTTCATTAACTTCAAACGGAGCATTTACCCATAAACCGTTGACCAGCTTCTTGGCAGAAACGCTGCCTGTTATCTCAGCATCCACATTGTATGTCAGGGTCATCGGTGTAGCAAGGGTGGCTGATGCATTAGAGCACTTCAGGTTTGTTCCTACCAGAAGTACGGATTCTTCACTCGCCCGTGTAGATCTGGATTTAGCGGCATCGTCTACACTATAAATCGGAGTTAGTGTAATAGTCGCGGTCTTGTCTGATACGGCATTCTCCGGCACTGTTACGGTAATCTCAATTTTTGCCTTCTCATTACCTTTCACGGTTTCGGTCTCCACTTTGGCTTCACCCGCAACGTCTTCTTTGGTGGTTATGGTTATGCCTTCATTGGCAAGAGTGGCATTCCAGAGGACAATGCTTCCCTTTTCACTGTTTTCCACGCTCACACTCTCTTCTTTGGCAATTTTGCCGTTGGCTTCCGCTTTCAGAGTGTGACTTCCTGCTTTGACGTCTTCAAAGGCATATGTTCCGTCGGCAGCGGTTTTTAAAGTGGTGGTTCCGTCCATTGTGACGGTAGCTCCATTGATACCTTCTCCACTGACACCTGTAATCACACCGCTGATACTGTTGGTAACGGGCACTTCCGGCGGCGTTACGTTCTCGTAGTCCGGATCATCGTCTTTACAATTTGCCATACCTAAAGCGAGGAAGGCAACAAGGAGCATGAAAGCTCCTTTCTTTACAAATTTTCCCATAAAATAAAAGTTTAATGTTATTGATGATGAAAAATAAATAACTATCACAATAGATTCATGCAGAAGCAGATGCCTCCGGTAAAATATCTTCCGTCCTGTAAGGAAGATTGTAGCAGCAGATGCTTCCACAACTTCCAGTCAAAGCCTACATTTACCTCATTACCGGTATATTCTGCTATCAGGCGCAAGTTTTTTTGGAAAGAAGGTTGAAAAGTGATGCCACCAACAGGTCCGTTCCACTTGCTATTGTAGTTGCGCTTCCATTTGCGGTAAGCCAGATGGATGCCTACAACTTGATTTTGTAGAGAGAAATGTTTGGTGGCGGCAATGTAGAAGTTGGCGAATATCTGATTTCGATTCTTTTCCGGTAGATCTGTCCTATCCTTTTTATTGCTAGTAGTAACAGGGTCGTTGCTACCGATAGCAATGCTTGGCCACCACTTGCCTTCATGTTCCCTGATGGGTTGCACTTTGATGGAGAAATAACGATCTTTATGGTAATAGCCATAATCATCCAAGTCCTCATTGTTCTTATATCCCTTCATCAGTGTACAGGTATATGCCAGCTCTATCCAAGAAAAAGGAGTTATACTCAGATAATGGGTGTTTGTATGATACTTGCTTCCGCGAAAGGCAAACGCTTCATTAGGCACAAATTCTTTGTTCAAAAAATGTCCGCCTATACGTGCTTCCCCCATATCATTCATATCCGCAGTAGGCACATGGATAAGTCCGCTCATTCCGGTGTATTGCTGGGCGAAAGCCAAAGAAGACATTCCTACGAAAAGCAGAAAAAGGATATGTCTCATTACTGATTTTGTGCTTAGCATCATTCACGCCCTCCTTTCTTCTTTATCACAAAGTCTGGGTGCATCGTATTCGCACCCCAGTCTAACCGTTCACGGTCAAACCAGCCTTCACGTTCGTTCTCTTCCGGGTCGGTATTGTATGTTTTCACCGCATAGCCTTGTCCTTGTATGTTGTAGGTTAGTCTGAAATTCGATGCCGGGCGCACCTGCACCTTGCGAGTCTTACGCTTGTAGGGTGGAATCATCATCACCACCTTGAATCCACCATTTTCTTTCCATTGGTCGCTATACTGTGCATACACACCCACCGTACAATGCTTAAAGTGCCGCATTGCCTCGGCATACATGCCATAGTCTTCATATATAAATCTGCCACCCTTCAGTCGCATTTCCGTATTCACCTTTTCCAAGTAAACTCTTACACCAGCCCATCCGCTTACGCGCGTCATCTTGCTGCATTCCCAGCCCGCAGCCATAGAGCAGAAGCCCGTCAGTCCCACTTGCGCATCCAGTGCTAACCAGTGGTTCACGGGATACATCCACTTCACATCCAAGCCATAACGCTCCATACCGAACAGACCGCCACTCATCTTCAAGAACTGCTTTCTGTTCCAGTCCCATTCCTTGGAAAGAACCGCCATGTTCAGCCTCACCTTCTTGTATCGGCTTCCATAGTCGTTATATACTGGGATGATAGCCTGTCCCGCCAACATCCACTGCCTGCCCATGTTCCATTTCACTCCCGGAGTGAAGTTCACCAGCACTTCGTAAATCTTTCCGTAGAACAAGTCGCGGTAGTGTAACTCCGCTCCGGTAAATATTTCCACTTTCGACTGTACCAGAGTGGAAGCTTTTTGTGCATAGAGTGAGGATGCCACCATAAACAGCAAGATAGCTATCCATAGCACCATTCCTACCTGTCTTGTCTTCATTTTACCTTCGGGCATTTCTATAGCTCTCTCACTTCTTGAATATTCCGCAGAAGTCCAATATCACCTTGTCGCAACTCCACTCCAATGTCTTAAACTCGTTGTGCGCAGTGAGGAACGCCACGATGTCAGCTTTATTGTATGCCTCGCGGTAGTCGGTCAGTTTAAACACGTTGTGTTCCTTCACATTTGGCTCCACCACAAGGATATTAGCATTGTTACAGCTCTGCATCACTTTGGTCGTGATATACTTCGACGGACTTTCGCGCAAGTCATCGATATTCGGTTTAAAAGCCAGTCCCATCATAGCCACAGTAGGCTTACGATGGTTCTTCAGTTCAAACTCCAGCATGGCATTCTTCACACGCTCTGCACACCAGAAGGCCTTGTAATTGTTAATTTCGCGTGCATTGGCAATCAACTTGCTCTCGGCGGGGAAGTCCGAAGTAATGAAATAAGGATCCACCGCAATACAATGACCACCTACACCGCAACCCGGTTGAAGGATGTTCACGCGCGGGTGCTTGTTGGCAAGATTAATCAGCTCCCATACATTGATACCAGCCTTGTCGCAAATGATGGAAAGTTCGTTGGCGAAAGCAATCTGCACGTCACGACTGGAATTCTCAGTCAGTTTACACATCTCCGCCGTGCGGGCATTGGTCTTGTGTAGAGTACCTTGTACAAACCGGGCATAGAACTCTATCGCTTTATCGGTTGAAGCCTCATTCATACCGCCAATCACCCGGTCATTGTGTACCAATTCATAAATCACATTTCCTGGCAAAATACGCTCTGGGCAGTATGCGATGTAGATTTTATCCTTCAACTCTGGTCGCTCAGCAAAGATGATATTTGCCATCACCTCAGTAGTACCTACCGGCGAAGTTGATTCAATCACATACAAGTCGCCCTCTTTCAAGAACGGAAGCACCGCACGTGTAGCAGCTTCTACGTAGCTCACATCCGGTTCATGATTGCCCTTAAACGGAGTGGGCACCACCATGAAGTAGGCATCAGCGGTTTCAGGAGTAGTCGATGCTTTCAGCATCCCCGAGGCCACCACCTCTTTCAGCATCTCTTCAATACCCGGTTCAATGATGTGCAGACGTCCTGCATTTGTCATTTCCACTACTTTGGGGTTGATGTCAACACCCGTAATCTGAATGCCGTGCTTGGCGGCAATGATGGCTGTGGGCAAACCAATATAGCCCAAGCCCATAAAACAAGCTTTCATACCTTATTTTTATTTTGTTATAATTTCCACAATTCTTCTACAAGCCAGTCCGTCACCATAAGGGTTCACCGCCTTGCTCATTTTCTCGTAAGCGGTTTCATCATCAATCAAAGATGACACTTCACTTACAATCTTATCATAATCCGTACCTACCAGTTTCACCGTACCTGCGTCCAAAGCCTCGGGGCGTTCCGTCGTGTCACGCATCACCAATACAGGCTTGCCTAATCCCGGAGCTTCCTCTTGGATGCCACCGCTATCGGTCAGTACGATGGTCGATTTTTCCATCAGATACACAAAGCTCAGATACTCTAATGGTTCAATGAAGAACATATTGCCCAAGTCTGATAAGTCCTCACCAAACACCTCATGTATTGGCTTGCGCACATTAGGATTCAAGTGCATCGGATATACAAAGTCCACATTTGGGTACTTCTCTGTCAAATCATTGATGGCTGTACACATATTAATGAAACCGTTCCCAAAGTTCTCGCGGCGATGGCCGGTAATCAGCACCAACTTCTTACCATTGTTCAAACGGTTCACATCATAACCTGCTTTGCTTAGTACACTTTCCAGTTCATTATCCATTGCCTTGTTGCTCTTTATTTTCTCCACCACCCAGTAGAGCGCATCAATTACGGTATTACCCGTCACATGAATTTGTTCCGTTTTTACCCCTTCATCCAAGAGGTTCTGACGACTCAATGGGGTTGGTGAAAAGTGATACGTAGCGATACGCCCCGTGATCAGTCGGTTCATCTCTTCCGGCCACGGACTATATATGTTATGTGTACGCAGTCCCGCTTCAATATGCGCCACCGGAATCTGCTGATAGAACGCCGCCAAGGCAGAAGCCGTGGAAGTGGTGGTATCACCATGCACCAGTACCACATCAGGTTGTGCTTCTTTCAGCACGTCACGCATACCCGTCAGCACACGAGCCGTCACATCATAGAGGTCTTGCCCTTGCTTCATAATGTTCAAATCATAATCAGGCTTGATGTCAAATATCTCCAGCACTTGGTCAAGCATCTCCCGGTGTTGTCCGGTCACGCATACCACAGTCTCCACCCGTTCCGACTGCTTCTGGAATTCTTTCACCAGCGGAGCCATCTTGATTGCCTCCGGACGGGTACCGAAGACCAACATTACTTTCTTCATCTTTATTTACTTATAGTTTTTTAGCCATCAGCCACCAGGCATACTTCACCAGGTAGATCTGACGCTTGATTCTTTTCGGTTCCTTTATTAGCCGGTAGGCAAACTCAATATTATGATCCACCCACCATTTCGGCGCACGTTGCACGTGTCCGGTATACACATCGAAGCTGCCACCCAATCCTTGGAAAATGGCGCGGTGCTTCTGCTGTATTTCTTCCATCAGCAGTTCCTGCTTGGGAGAGCCCATCGCCACGAACACCACATCGGGCTTCTTTTCCGCAATGTCGGCTATCAGCTGTTGTTTCTTCTCCTCAGTCTTGATATATCCGTCACGATAACCTACAATACGAATACCTTTGTATTCATGGCAGAGCTTGTCTATAGTTTCCTCTATCACCTGCGGCTTGCTGCCTACCAGATAGAATGTTTTTTCCCGGTAGAAACAGGCTACAATTTTCAGCCATAGTTCACATCCGGGAACCTTGCATGCACTCTCGTATCCTTTTTGTTTCAAAGCCATCTGCACACCCGCTCCGTCACAATATCCGATGTTCCGGTTGATGATGGCACGTGTCTGTTCCGTGGCGTGCAGTATCTTTTCGGCATTGATGGCCACAAGGATACCTTTATGTGTGTCCACATAATGCAACAACTGCTCTTCAGAGGCGAAAGGGAAAATTTCGACCCCGTTCAATGAGACTTTATACATAAAAGATATATTTGGTTATTTATTGGTTAAGCAGGTAATGACTTAGTGCATTGAACATAAACGCATTACTCCAGCGCATATACGGAATCTTGGAACTGATGCCCGGTTTCAGTTGGTAATAGAAATAGGCTTCCTTGCCCTGTCTGTTCTCACCACCAACCGGCACAGGGCCGACTTCTTCAGAAAAGGAATGGCTTGAAATAAACGGGAATTCAGTCCGGCATACGAATCCCATCCCTTGAAATGCTCCCGTTCGCAATAGCTCTTCAACGACAGGAAAGAATCTATCACGTCAGGCAGCATATCTGTGATTTTTTTATTGAATAGTGTTAATTGGGGGAGTAATTTGTCTTATTTCTTGTTCTATGATTCGTTTATATTGTATAATCATATTTCCTTCAGTAAAAAAGCGTTCATAACGTAATCTGGCATTGCATGACAAATGTTGATACGCTTCGCTATCCGGCATAGGCAGTTCATTCAAACCCTTTACAAGTGCTGTGAAATTTGGAAAAACGAAACCGGTCTCTCCGGCTTTATTCACATCGAGCACGGCTGGCAAATCATTTGTTATCAGCGGCTTGCCAAACATCAATCCTTCGATTAGAGACAAACCTAATCCTTCATTCTTTGAAAACAGACATACATAGTCATATCTGTTCAGATTCTCTGTCATATTCAGGAAACCTACATAATGATACTGTGTCTCGCCCTCTATTTCTTTTTTCAGCAATTCTACTTCTTCACCTGCTCCAGCAAAATAAATATGGATGTGAGGCAGCAATTTGTCACGAGTCATCCTTACTATATCTACCTGCTGTTTCACACCGCATATTCTTCCGGGCAATAAGATATGTATTTCCCGATTGTCAGTCTTTACGTTCTGATTGTTCCGGCAGTCTTCTTTACCATTGAATATGACAGTAATCCGCTCTTCCGGCACGCGAAAATAGCTCATCAAATTCTCTTTTACGCCATTGGATACGGCCACAATCCTTTTCGGAAAGGAACTGAGACACCTCAAATTCGTAAATGTGTTGTGAGCCACGTGTAAAACATATGTTTTTTTGCCAGATAAGAGACTGAAAAGCATTAATAGCGATGTACTTTTCCGATGATGCGAAAGAAATACGGTATGCCCGTCAGCCAGATTATGAACCGACCGCCAACTAAACGGCATGAATCTTGCCCTTTCCCTATAATCGGGTACAATATCCGCAAAACAGGTTTCTGTCAAGACAATAGGTTCCGTTCCTTCATTCAGCTTTTCTGCCAATTGCAAAGCCACGTCCTGTGCTCCGCCATGATTGGCAAAATTAGGATAAACCGATATCACCCTTATTTTGTCCATAATGTTTTACTATTAAAAAGGCATGTAGAAACCAAGCCTGAAATTCGATATACGGAATTCTGTTTTTCCCATAAACAAACCGTTCCGGTATCATATATCCTCTTTTCTTATCATAAAATTTGTCGTAAGCATATCGAAGTAATCGATTTACCATCTCTTTTTCCGATGTGTATAAAGTAAAGAACACCAGTGCTTCGGCAACATCACGTCCGTCCACTTTCACGAATAGCCAGGTGTTATGCGGCGTATATCGTTTGTCATAACGCACAGGATGCAGATAGCCTCCTTCCTCAACGAACAGTGTCTTATAGAATGCAGTACCTTTTGTTATCACTTCGACAGTATCGAAAGGAAGATAATCCTTTACAGAACAAATGGCCTGCAAAATATAGGACTGATGGAAACAGTCGATAGTGGAACGCTCGGGCTTTCCGGCATAGAACCAGCTTCCATCTTTATTTTGCTTGTTGCAGATATATCTAATCCCCCTTTTTCCTAATTCTATATACTCATTTATTTTATACTTTATCCCTAATCTTATCAAAAACGCACTGATGATGGCACTGGCATTATAGACCTCCTTTTTCAAGGTAGGCCCATAATAAAAATACACTCCTTGCTCTTTATGGTCTGCGTATCCCAATTCCTCAGTCAAGTAAGCTGCTATTGAGAGCAACAACTCTTTTTTTTCTGTTTCTTTGAATATGCCGGAATGTTCGTCTAACAGGAATTGCCCAAACCATACTGTATTCAATGGTGTTGGATCGTCCGCCGAATTCTCATATAAATTAATAGCTATTCTTATTCCTTGTTTTAATGCAAATTTTTTGGTTTGTGGGGAACGTAATGTCAAGATACGCTGATATAATTTGGTAATTACCTCCAGATTATTGCTTATTGCAAAAGCTTTTAACATTGCTACCAGACATTGTGGAGTCAAAGGATATAATCCGGATTCTGGTCTGGTCATATTCCTAAAATTGTAAGGAAACAATCTAAAGAAAGTACGAAGCAATGCGTTAAATTTGGGGTTCTTGCCAAAAAGACGGTCAGGAACGTGATTGCATTCTATAAAACTGTAATTTTGTGATTGAAGCCAATTCTCCACTGCTGCAATCATTTCGTCTGTTTTTTCTATTATTGACATATGACTATTAAATACGTTGTTGCCTATTTTAGGTACATTTTTATATGGAAATTTTCGTACTGTGGAGAATCGTAGTCCCAACCTGCAATTATCACTAATTTCCGTTCTTGGAATCAAGACAGTGCTTATTCCTTTACATACAAAATAAATTCTTTTGCCGATTTTAGTGTCGGTTGTAATTTGGGAATTGTAAAGTACAAAAATAAGACCTTGTATTATTTTCGGTAAAAATGGTATGTGGTGTAAATAATATCACCGGGAAATTCTGTAGAAAAATATGGGTTTAGTATAATTATTATCTTTTTTTGATAAAACGAGCAGGATTTCCAGCCCATACTTCATTGGCCGGTATATCTTTAGTAACAACAGAACCTGCGCCAATGATGGCATTCTCACCAATCGTAACTGGCTTAACCACCATTGTACACATGCCCAGATAAGCGCCTTTACAAATATGTACCTTTCCACGGTCGTAACTACCTGTAGTAGGGTTCATAAAATGTGTTACTATCTTAACTCCGACAGTCAACCGGACACCTTTTTCAATGATAATATCTTGTGGATAATTGGTGTCAAATAAGACTTCTTCACCGATAAAAGTATTTTTATAATCAATAATTTTCACCCCTCCCAGTTTGCAGACCATTGGCCTCCACCCTCTTGACTTCATTGGCAAATGCTGCAAATGAAGAAAAAACAGTTTCTTAATCCTTGAAAATTTCATTACTTTATATATTCCTTTAATGTATTTTCTATCTGCTTAGCAACACTTGATGCCATAAAGTGGTCTTTTGCATATTTAGCATTATAGAGTGATACTGTTTTAGCTAAATCTTTATTCTCCAGATATGGTACCATGGCATCAGCAAAATCTTTTGGTTCTAAAGACTCTGAAATAAAGCCCATTTTTTCGTTCTCGAAAAAGTCAACAAGGCCACCAACCTTGCGTGTAAATATTGGCAGTCCAAATGCCATCGCTTCAAGAACAACAGTAGGCATGCCCTCGCCATGTGTTATTAATAATAATAATAATGCATTTTTGTATTCTTTTCTCAGTGCTTCTCCGTCTAATCTTCCGGTGAAGTGGATATCGGATAATCCTTTTGTTTTAGTATATTCTTTTAGTGCCTCCGATTCAGAGCCAGAACCAACGAAGGTGAGAGTGAGATCTTTGAATTTTGGTTTTAATAAAGCAAAAGTATCTACGGCTTCATATACACCTTTTGCTTTTTCTATTCTAGATAAGAATAATATATTTTTATTTCTAAACTCTCTGTCCTGATTCGGATTATATCTTTCAAGTAAAGCGTCATCAACCTTTGTTGTCGTTAGGCGAATTGGAGTTTTAACGCCCCAACTTTGCATCGTTTTCCTGAATGATTCTGCAAGCAAAAGGATTAATGAAGCTTTATTAAAATTTTTGACTACCCATCCTTTGTTTATTTGTGCAGCATAGTCTAAGTCGAAACCATGGACAAAAATTGTAACTTTAAATCCTAAGCCTCTTGAAATTTTGGAAAATATAAAATCTCTTTTCAGGGCACTTGATCCAAGAGAACTATTTAAAAGTACCACATCGGGGCAGAACGTAAGTAATCTGAAAATGAATTTCACAATATCCCAAGGCAGCCAGTATTTTCCGTTTCCTCTTTTGCTACTACGTCGGCCTACGGTATTATATTTCACATCTTCCGTCCAGAATTGACGTAACCCTAAATAATGATTGGCCACTCCACCTAATAATTTTAAGGAGGGGGTATTTATTAGAATTTTCATAATCAACAAATTATTTATGTTAATATATTTCTCTACTGTTAAAAGGCATCGTTGGAGTTACAACTGAATAGTGATTGATTGCTCCTCCAACCTTGAATTGCGTGAAGGGGATATGCGCCACCTTTGCAGTATTGCTGTCAACATATTCATGCGGTTTAGAAGACAACTTATTTTTATATATTTGGAGAACAAAGCTGTTCATAGTTGTCACTCCAACGTAAGCTGCTATTACCGGACAAAAGGAGAAAGAATTGAATATCATCTGCTACTATTTGAAAAAAATCAAAAGCCTAAACAGTTCAAATATGAAATTCCAATGGCTTCTACGCCAAATGCGGATTTGCCGGATTTGATACTTTCGACTCTGTTCAATAGTTTTACAGTATCAATAATTGATACTGATATGTCACCTGCATTTTTCACGATACAACCATTGTTTGAGAATTGTATATAATCCGTTGCAACTTGTACCGTACCGTTATGTATCACATATAATCCCATAGAGGCAAATTCACTGAATTTTGATGGAGATGCTGATTGATTGATAAAATCATCTTCTCTCCATAATACAGCGATATCGGCTGCTGACAACATATCAGGCATTTCTGCAAAGGGAACGGTAGTAGTTATACAATCGGAAATACCATAATCGTTACGAGAAAGATTAATGACCTTAATGCCCAAGTTTAACAAGTGTTTGATTACGCGAAAATCTTGTTGCCAAAGTGAATTTCCTCCAGTAGCACATATAGCCAATACTTCATTTTTGGCTATACCGTATTTTGCCCGAATTGAAACACGTTTTAATTCATCGTAAACGAAGTGTTTTCCTGCGATATTTGGGTGAAAATATAGCTTATATCTACAATTTGGATAATGGTTCTGGATATATTCATTAATCTTATTTGAAACAGAAGATATACAGATAGGCATATTATCCTCAGAAAAAAGGAATTGATAGCATCGGCGTAGATAGTTTTTCTGAATCATAAACAACCATTTTCTCAAGCCCATACTTCGCCCCATCTTATATTTTATTTCCTCGAATACGACACCTCTTATGTCAATTAAAAGAGGAATATTAAGATTATATTTGCAAAGTAACTTCTTAAATAAGAATCCGTTATATTCACTGCGAATGTGTATCGTAGATTCTTTGTAGTTGGGTATTTTTATTAAACCATGGTAGAATTGAACAATCGCTTGGCATTGAAAGATTGGATAAACGGAATAAGATTTTACCCAATACACAGGAATGGAGTATTTCGATAACTTGTACTCAATACTGTTTCTTTGATTATCATTCATGTACCCTTGTAACAGAAATACTTTTACTCCTTTCTTCTGGTAGTAAGCCAACAATTCTAATACTTGTGACTCATAAACCGAAACATCACCGGAAGCTACATATATAATTTGTTGTGCCATAAATATTAAAAATAAGAATCTTTATACTCAACTAAAAAAAACACTGCCGTCAGTAGTTCAACACTCTCAGTAAGATCAGAACTCATCATTGACTTAATGAACACAGCGCATATTAATGGGAGTACATAAAAATTTGCATTTGACATCAGACTAACACGCCTTACATTTAGGATGAGAGGAAGAAAAACGATATATAGAATCATGATGGTTCCTACAAATCCAGTTTCGCATAGCAACTCTAAAAACAGATTGTGTGGATATGCCCTCTTTCCGTTAGTACTAAATCCGCCTAATCCTTTGCCTAAGGCAAAATCATTCTTAATAATTTTGTAAGCATCATCGTAGTCTCTATTTAGACTTTTGCTGAAAGTGGCAGCCTCCATAGAACTGTTTACAGCATCCGACTTGGTAAAACTGATGATAGAAATTGATACTATGATTGCAAATAGAATATAATTAATCTTTCTCTGCAACTGAATTGTCGAGTCGATAAGAACGCGTATGATTACAATAATCACACTCCCAAAAATGGCTTGCCTTGCTTGTGCAAGTAGCAAGACAATCAGCAACGATATAAATAGAGAGAGATTTTGTTTTGATACGACATCCTTTAAATCTTTTGTACTAAATAACAGGGCAACCCCCATCATTGCCGGAATGCCTATTGAATGATAGGAAAATGGCATTGCTGTCTCTTTCTTGAGAAGGACAAAAGAATTCCGGAAAAAATTAAAATCCAGCAAGTTAGATGGCTGAGGGAAATGAAAGAAATCGAATGCTATAGCCAAATAAAATAGGCCTATAACGCATAAGTATTTGCTCAATTTGATCCGCTCGATGTATGGAGACTGTATGAATGCCCTCCAGTAAACCAAAGAAATCAAACCGATAATGATAATATTTATGATTTTGGATATACTATAGGGGTGTTGTGGTCCTAATAAGAAAAAGGCTATAAATACAATGATAAGAAAAAGATATTTATTCAAAACGCCAATGTCATCTCGCGTAAAATAGAATTCTTGTCTTAAAAAATAGATACCCATAACCAAACATATAAAATAAGCAGTGATGGGAATATGTAACACATAAAAAAGCGTACCCAGTGCTGGTGCCGTAAAAGATAGCAAAGCAAAACCTCTCGTTACTTCATTCATATCATAAAGAGATAGAAATAAAAGAGGAATAACCAGTATCGTTCGCAAAAAGACAGGAACTGGTAAATATACAAAGATAATTAATACCCATATACCAACAGATACCCATTTTTCCACAAATAGATTAGTATTCGATGTTTTTATATCAGTTGTGCTCATTTATTTGAATACGAATGTAGTTAATCTCTTCCTCCTGTTAGATAATACAATGCTTTAGGAAAAAAACGATTGAGAAAACTAAAACAGAATAAGCATATCACAACACCGATGATTGGTGCTATTAGGTATGTTAAAATACCCTCCCCTCCCGAATTGCAAAGACTGTTAAATGTTTTAGTTAGCAAATTAGTACCAAACCCTAAAGGAGAAGTAATAATTATGGGTAGCGTATGAAGAGCGTATATAAAAAAACTACGGTTCGATTTTTTGAGGAAGAAGTTTCTAAGAGATTTTTTATTTGACATTTTATAAGCCAATGCGACAACAGCAATTATGCCAACAGTACAGTAGATATGATTAAATGCCATTTCAAATTTCGTTCCGTTCATAAATAGAAGCATCGGCAATAGAATAATAAGAGCTATTATACCTTCAGACCTATATTTCAAGAAAGTATCTAAAAGATCTTTTTTATTAATAGACAGATATGCTCCAAAGCTAAAAAAGAACAGACCTATTATATTTATGCCTGCCAACGTTTCAATATTTAGAATATACGCTATCCATAAGACTATTAGAAAGGCATACTTTCCGCGCTTGATGGCAAAATAAATTAAAGGTGTAAGCACGGATAAGACTATTAAATCACGTAAAAACCATAATGGCAAATCAGCAGGGGCTGTAAAACTGCCGCTCAAGCCTAAAAGGTCTATTCCATTTGTATTTGAAATAGTGAAATGATTCCACATATATGATACCCAATTAGGTAAAGAGTAAATATCTTCAAGACTCAACGAATGTTTCTCTGTCAATGCTACATTCAAAATCTGACTTTGCCATAAGCCATGTAAATAGCGGCATAGGACTGCTATGATATTCCATAGAATATATGGAATCAATAGAGTCTTGGCCCTTTTCTTTATTTTCCGGACATATATTTCTTTGCTAAACTCTGTGCGGTAAAAGAAATAGTATCCCGAAGAGAAAAAGAAAAATGGCACAGCCACTGCTGCAATATTATTTATCGTTACTCCTAATATTGAGTAAATATTGTCAAAATTTAACCTTGTCCAGTCAATGCCTGAAATGGGAGTAAAGATGGGATTTTGTTGTGGTGTAAGATGAATATAAACTACCAAAACTGCCATTGGGAATCTTAGCCAACTGACAACTATAGAAGTGCTTACTTCGGTTATGTCGGTCTTCATGATTTATCTGTAGTATTTGTAGAATTCACTCCTCAGCATGGCAGGAGGAACTGTTTTCCTGATTTTCAAACTCGCTAATACTCGTTTGAGCTTCAGCTTTAAATATCCTCCTAACGAGTATGCTTTCAAGTTATTCTTCCCCCATGTTGTTTTGGAATAATATGACTTCCATATCTCTTTATAAGGATGAATACAATCTCGATGCCACGGCTTTATCTTATTGGTATAGTGTATAATCACTGGATTTTCAGCTGCGTCATGCATCTCATTCCAGCGATGTTTGGCTATAAAAGGCGTTTTATATAGAAAAGAGAATTGCATATTATATTTCATTGGAAGAAATATTTTTGAATTTTGCAGTACTCCATTTAATGCATCTTGATCATGGAATAACAAATCGCCCGTATGGGTATCTATGTATTCAAGTATTTTTGGGGACAATTTTTCTTTCTTCCAGAGGTTTAGGTTAATCAATAATAAACCTGCATTAAAATATCCTTTATCCGAATCTAAACCAAGCCTATTATAATGCCGAATGTCATCACAAGACTGGTCTATGACAGCACCAATTGCCGCATTTCCTAAATCTGTATTATACAAATCTATAATTGGCCCGTTTACAATCATATCTGCATCCAAATAGAGACATTTATCCAGATCGGCAGGCAAAATATCAGAAGCCAATATTCTGTTATAACTCGCAATGGAAATGTGTGCTGCAGTGGGACAGCCCTTTAGAGTTTCTTGACTTACTATTACAATCGACAACTTCTGTTGATAACGATTGGCTAATTCTTTCAGTTTGTTGACATTGCAAGGCAGTAGTCCTTGGGTAAGAATATAGAAAGTAATATCTATTCCTTTGTTGTTTTCAAAGATAGATGTCATCAATACACCACATGGCATGACAAATTTGTCATCAATTCCACAAACAATATTCATGATTTTAAATGTTTGATTTCATAAATAATATTGCATTCTCTGCATTTATACAATCTGCATATAAGCCAATATGTAACGACTCCCAATATTCCGACAACGAGCTGAGTCCAACAATTACTTACCATACTATTAATAAGCAATATCTCAACACCGGAAATAACAGAAGCTATAAGGTATGGATATATTTGTTTGAATTCATCCCAATATCCCCAAGGCAATACCTTTTTTACAAAATAAATGGTGATGACAATATCTATTATGGAATACAATAAAATGCTGTAGCATATGTAAATAACTCCGAATTGGAGAGCGATAATTAACAAAAATATAGCAATGGATTTCTTTATTACTTCAGAGCTCAAAGATAAATCAGAACGTCCTTTTACATTTAATATATACCAATTAAATCGCTGTATGGGCTCAAACATATAAGCGATACAAAGTATTTGCATGTAGGGAACCATATCAAGCCATCTCTCTGTCAATACCACGGAAATAAGTGGTTTGGAAATGGATGCAAGAATAACCATAGCCGGGAAAACCACAAAACAGTTCAAACGCAGATATTTATAGAACTGTTTTTTCAGCTTTTCATCATCGTTCTGCAAATCACATAAAGCCGGATAAGAGACTTGTGTTATGATAGTCGTAAATTGCACCGAAGGCAGTTTCGACAATGAATTGGCTTTTGTGAAAAAGCCCACATCAGCCACGGCATAGAACTTACCGATTATCAGCGAATATAAATTCGTGTAAATTCTATGCATCATTCCGCTAATCAATAGCTTAGAACCAAATGAAAAAAGTTGCTTGAATGAATCCGTAGAGAAAACTAAATCCGGTTTCCACTTTACTTTAAACCATAAGCCCATTGTGCATAGCAATTGCATGGATATGTTCTGACACAGCAAGGCGTAAACCCCCATACCATGCCATGCCAACGTAATTCCTAAAAAACCGCTTATGCAGACTGCTATTAGATTAATTTGAGTAAACTCTTTAAAGCGAAGTGAAATCATCAATTTTGTACGTTGTACGATAGCCAATCCTTGGATAATAACAATTAATGCATAAATCCTTGTAACTTCTATTAATTGAGGTTCATTATAAAAATGAGAGATTGGTATAGCCGCAAAAAATAAAATTAAATACAGAGTTGCGGATACCGTAACATTAAAGTAGAAAACGGTAGAAAAATCAACGTTTGTTCTATCCGATTTTTGCACCAATGCGTTTTCAAATCCACTATCCAATAAAGCTTCGGCTATGGCGATAAAAACAGTCAGGATGGCAATTAGACCATAGTCTGAAGGCAAAAGTAACCTTGCTACAATTAAGCTGACAACAATGCTTAATGCCTGAGAAGATAATTTGCCTATTGTATTCCAAAGTATCGCTTTCTTCTGGGATTGAGACATATAGAGGGTTGTTTAAAAGATGTTATTTTCGATGTTTTATAAGGTAAATTGCTAATGTGGACAATTTAAACACATTAAATCCACCAATTACAAATAGTATGGATTTCAGGATAGAATATTGGGCTTTCTTATTCAATGCCTGATAGGATTGCTTAAACATCGCCTCAATTTTCTTTCGCTGTTTTTTATCGAAACTGGATTTTTCTTGTAAATATTTAATTCTACGGTGAAACAGTAAATCCAAGAAACGTTTATCCATGCTATTCCGTATCGTCTTATCCGAAAATGAATTATATACCAACGATTTAAAATCTATGTCGGATAACAATTTATCGTATGATTTTACAGAAAGAACATGAGTTACACTTTCCTCATTTTTATGATAGTAATAAATAGCAGTCGATAATGCTACTGTTCTACTGGTTATGAATTCATATAATGCAAATACTTCATCTCTGTAAACTCCATGTTGCTTCCTGTTTATCTCTTCAACAAAGAAATCTGGTTCAAAGCTTTCCTTATTTATAAGTAAACCATTGGTCATCGGTATTAAAGAGCCTAATCCATTCTTGAAAGTCAATAAAGCAGCTTCTTTCCCTGTCATTGAAACAGGAAGAGGCTTTTGGTTATTGGGCACTTTTCGCAAGATGCTCTTTCCACTTATGTAATACATCTGAGGGCATACTATATCCGCCTGAAATCGCAGAGCTGTTTTTAGCATCTTATCCAAATAGTTTTCCTCAATATAATCGTCAGCATCAATGATACATACCCATTGGGAAGATACCTTGCATATACCGGTCAAACGAGGCACATGGGCTGAGCCTGTATTGGCTATAGTTGTGTAATGAATACGTGAATCTATTTGAGCATAATCATTCAAGATATGTACAGTATTATCTGTCGAACCATCATTCACAATAAGTAATGACCAATTAGTATATGTCTGCTTCTGCACACTATTTATCGTTGAAGCGATAAACTTTTCTGCATTGTACACTGGTATTACAATAGTTACAGCCTCCATCATAACTTCAATCCATTAAATACTTTCATCCACAACTGATAAATTGCATCAACGGTAAACTGTTCGCTTTTTGTGCTTGCGGCATGGGCCATTTCTGATATTTTCGCTTCATTAGCCATCAAAGTCTTCAATTCATTGGCCATTTCAATAGCTCTAAATCCATCTTTACAATATGGCACAATAATACCATCTTTACCAGAATCTATTATATCATATACACTCGGGAAACTTCCGTAAACAACTGGTATGCAATAATTTGTCATAGCTTCAAGAAGGACTAATGGGAAGCCCTCGTATTCGGATGTCAATAATAACAGAGAAGCTCTTTTATAATAATCCAAAGGATTGCAAAATCCTGTAAAACAAACCCTCTTTAAATCTAATCTGTGAACCTCTTTTTTTAAATCATCTAAAGCTGATCCGTCACCAACAATAGAGAATTTCCATTCAGGAAATGCTTTTTCCAATAAAGCCCATACTTTAATTAATCGTTTTGCTCTTTTTTGTTGAGTATCAACCCTCCCGACATAAATCACTTCTTTTTCCTTTTTCAAAGGCATGGATGATGTAGCTATTGTTATAGGATTGGGTATTACTCTTAATTTTGACAGTTCTTTGCATTTCGTATATGAAGAAAAGCGATTAACAAATGATTTTGATAAGAGACAAAACAAATCGCTATGCTTATATATATAGCGCATTCCATATCTTGATTTGAGTTGCTGGATAAGAAATCTGACATGTCCGATTGAAAGACTTGATTTAGTCGATTTAGAGGAGGGTAAATTGGGCATATTATGATAGATAGATATCGTTTTAATGCTTAACCCCTCTTTAGCCATTTCCAACAACCGCATTACAGACATCAAATGACCACTTTGATTAATTACAATATCAATATGTTTCTCTAATAGTATATATCTCAACTCTTTAATTACTTCCTTGTTCGATGTTTCCTGTGAAAATATCAAGGTGACATCTTTTCTTAAAGATGGGAAAATTGTATCTCTTGAATGAGATAAACAAAAGATAGTGCAATTATGATATTCAGACTGGAATTTATTGGCCAAGACGTGCGTAACGGTCTCAACACCACCAATCTTATAATATTTCAGTAAAAACAAAATGTTCATATATCTATATATTGATTACGCTATTATACCAGCATTCTCCCACATTTTGCTTTTCTTGTCAATGAAGTCAGCGCATAAGATAAGAATAATGTAATAAGCGTTGTTACCCATAGCAATGCATACTGGGATATAACAATGGAAAACGAGGTGTGGTAAAATAATATTCTGAGAATAAACTCTTGTAAAAGATAAATGCCAAAGCTACAAGCAGAGATATCATACATAAACAGAGGTGGTTTTTTGTGCATTGTTACATTTTTGGCGGTAATGTAATGCCTGATAAAATGATAGCCGTCATAGTTTTTTTTAACTTTTTCAGAGCTTCATCATGGGTCAATTTCATACTTTAAACCGATTTCTTTTATTTTCCTCCCCTTCCTCTCCTCATCAGCATATTATTAATCTGTTGCCTCACATTATCCACCTTTGCACCCGACGTCAGCCGGGAGGCAAAAGGAAGAAGAACCTCGATGAAGGCGCCTTTCACCACCGTGTCCTTGCCCACGAGGGATTCGCTGAGCATGATGCTTACCACACCCGCCAGATCATGGGCGGTGGTACATTCGCCCAGAAGCCGGGTGTACTCATGCACTTTTTTCACGTCGGGCACGTAGGTGAAGAGATGGCACTCGTCATCATTCAGGCTTTCAATGTCCTCGGTTCCTTCGGGACGGATGGCGACCTCGGCAAACTGATCGCCGTAAAAGTGCTGAACGGCGGCAGTAGCCGCGGGGGCTATCATGTTCGTGCCGCCGAATATCTTTATCTCTATTTCCGGTTTGTCGTTCATATTTGTATTATTTATCTCCATTTTCTTTAAACATTTTCAATGTATTATCAACGAGTATTCAATGAATGTAAACAGTTTATAAATGCCTTTTGATGTAGTGGAATGGATGGGTTATTCACCGTATCTTTGTTGACATAAATGTAATAAATATAATCGTGTTATGAAAGAATCTATTATGTCTTTTTTCAATGCTCCCATCACCAATAAAGTGCCTGCCGGAGTATGCAGCATAGCGGGGCTTCATGCCTACATCTCTTCCGATCCCCATCTGAAGGAACTGACACAAATAGTAAGGTCCACTACGGAAAATGATAAGGATTTCCGTAAAAAAAAGCAAACGTTACTGCCTTACGTCACACCTGCAGGCGTCTTTTCGTACTGTCGGGAGCAGTGCATCGTGGTGCCATCCGGAGCCTTTGTGATAGACATTGACCATCTTGCTTCTATCGAAGAAGCCATGATGTGGCGCGACCGCCTTTTTGCCGACGAAGTGCTGCAACCGGATCTTGCCTTTGTAAGCCCCGGCGCCAAAGGGGTGAAACTCTTTGTGCCCTACCGCCTCACCTTCACTGATACGCTCGAAAACTCGTTTGACAATGCCCTGCACACTGCCTGGGACTATCTGGAATGGCGACACGGACTAAAGGCCGACGCTGCCAACGCCGATATGTCGAGAGCCTGTTTCTTGGCATACGATGCGGAATGCAAATTAAAAAATAATTAAAATCACAACTTTTATCGTGAACGAACTTGACATTATCGAGCAATTGACCATTGCCGTAGAACAGGGCGGAGCCAATATTGCCCCCACTTATCAGGAATACATGCCACTGGCTTTTGCTGTGGCCAACAGTTGCGGAGAGGAAGGACGTAGTTTCTTCCATCGCCTTTGTCGCCTCTCCGATAAGTACCGGCATGACGAGGCCGACAAACTCTACGACCACGCTCTGCAGAACGGACGGGGAGGCAATTCCCTGGGAACAGTGTTCCATCTGGCCCAACTGGCAGGCATACGTTTCGATAAGAAACTTGCAAACTTGCAAAACTTGCAGGCCCCCTTCACACCCACACACACGTGCGCACGAGGGAAAGGCGGAAACACAGAACAGAAACAACCGCAAAGCACCGAAGATACCGTGATAACAGTTCCCGCAGAAACGTCTGTCTCACTGCCCTGTTTCGTGGAATACAGGTGGCCGCTCTTTCTGCAACGAGTGATAGACTGCGGAGACTCACCCGCCCAAAGGGACATTCTGCTGCTGGGAGCGCTGACCGTATTCGGAGCTACCCTCAACAAGCTGCTGAGCTTTACTTACGGGCGAAAAAGCAAATATCCGTGTCTGCAAACTTTTGTCATTGCCCCGCCCGCTTCCGGAAAAGGCGCGCTGACGTGGGTGCGCCGGCTGGCGGAACCCCTGCACGACTCGCTTATGGCAGCGTACAGCGAAAAGATGAAAATCTACCGGCGCGAGAAAGCGCAATGGGACGTGCTGGGCAAGGAGAAGGTAAATATCCCCGAACCCGAACAGCCTTGCATGAAGATGTTCCTCATTGCGGGAGACAACTCAGGAGCCGGTATGCTGGAGAACCTGATGGACGCCGATGGAGCGGGACTGATATGCGAGACCGAAGCCGATACCGTGAGTACAGCCATCGGCACGGATTACGGGCACTGGAGCGACACGTTGCGCAAGAGTTTCGATCATGAGCGGCTGGCCTACAATCGCCGTACCAACCACGAATATCGGGAATGTAATAAATCATATCTCAGCGTATTGATCAGTGGAACGCCAGCCCAGGTGAAGCCGCTCATCCCCTCGGCAGAGAATGGCCTCTTTTCGCGCCAAGTGTTCTACTGTATGCCTCCCATTCATGAGTGGGTGGATCAGTTCGATCAGTCCGGAACCGACTATGACCGTATGTTCACCCTCTGGGGGGAGCGTTGGAAACGACTGCTCGATGCCCTGACGGCTGCGGTAAGCGGTATAAGCCTGAAGCTCACCGAAGAACAGAAAGACGAGTTCAACGCTCACCTCTCAAGCGTATTCGGCCGTGCAGGCGTGGTTCATGGCGACCACATGAAAAGCGCAGTGGCACGTATTGCCATCAACATCTGCCGTATCATCGGCATCGTAGCATTGATGCGCTCGCTCGACGCCTTGCTGATGGCAACGGACGGCATCGACCCGACTGCTGCTGAAAAGCCTACGGATGACATGATAAAAGTCTTGCTGGCTTGTCCGGGGCTATCGCCTTCGCCTCATGTTCCGCAAGAGAACGTGCAGGATGGAGTGGTTTCGCAGTTCGAACTCACCGTGGGCGGCGATGACTTTCATGCCGTGCTGTCGCTCGCGGAGCCTCTCTATCTGCATTCGTGTCATATCCTTTCACTTCTTCCGTCGACGGACTCTGTACAGCCACAGAAAGTGTCACAGGAGACGTTTCTGGATGGACTGCCTCTCTGCTTCACTCGCAGCCAGGCCCTTCAGGCAAGTACCCGGTTTGGGATATCTCCCGGTACGCTCGACTCACTGCTGAAACGTATGACCGATAAAGGTCAGCTGCTGAAAGCCGGTCGGGGAGAATACAGGTTCAAGTGAAGAATCCTTCGGAATGTGAATTCCATTTGCCTCACGCACGTATATGCGTGTGTGTGGGTGTGAGGGCCCCCTGCAAGATTTGCAAGATTGCAAGATTTTTTTTCCCAACTGGGAAAAAAATATTCCCCACTTGGATACTAATTCCCCTCTATTTTTCTCTCATCAATCCTTTAATTTTTTAATTCTTTCATTTTGAATAACTCCTTTCACCCCGTCTCCATGAAGAAGAGCGAACTGGCCCTTCTCTATTTTCCGGATTCAACTGTCGCAGTGGCTACCAACCGTCTGATGCGCTGGGTTCACGATTGTCCACCCCTGATGGAGGAGCTGGAAGCAGTCGGTTATCATCGTTCGCAGAAGTTGCTTACTTCCCGTCAAGTATCGCTAATCATCCGGCACTTGGGCGACCCGTAATGGTGAAACCCATCGGAATCCATCGAAACCCATAAGTCGGTTTCCGGTCAGCCATATCTTTGCCCGGAGTTTTTGAAATAGTTAAGTAGTAATTGCTTACTACTTAACTACATTGAGAATCATTATTAATTAAATTTATTGAGATTATGGGAATCAAAGTAAAAGCCCGTCAGACCAAATTGACGGTGGGCCCCTCAAAAGGGCAGTATCGCTTCATCATGCAGGCAGAAATCTACAGCACGTTGAAACAGGAAAAAGTCATATCCGAAGCTGCTATCCGCTCGGGAATCCCGAAGGGAAGCATCAATGCCGCTTGGGAGGCTATCGGTGATGTAATCAGGGCATGGGCCACAGAGGGTCATTCCGTAGCCGTACCCGGACTGGGTACCATGCGCTTCGGCCTCCAAGCCGCCTCGGTGTCTAAAGTAGAAGACGTAGGTACGGGACTCATCACCACCCGCAAAGTCATCTTCACCCCCAGTACCACCATCAAACAGGAGTTGAAGGATACCTCCATCAACATCACCTGTTACGATAAGGACGGAAACGTCATCAAGCAAGTCACCTCCTCCGATCCGGGCGACGTGGACGAAGGCGAGGGAGGCGGAAACGGAGGCGATGGCGGAATTGAAGATGATCCGCTGGGATAATTTCTAAGGCCTGAGGCCTTAGAAATTAAAGAATTAATAATTAAATCATAAATCTCATCATGTCTGAAACAAAGAATAAAATTACTTGGGTGTCTTTGCTAAAAGCTATCATCCAGGCAGCCATTGCGGCACTCACAGCACTGGGTGTCACCAGTTGTTCAACTGCCATCGAATGTCTGCTGCCATGATACAGGAAACATTTCCTATGACTGTAGGTGAGGAGGAGGTGCGCGATGAGCGCGAACTCCTCACTCGGGTAGAGGGCGGGCTGATGATGGACGCTGTCGATTCGGTACGCTACATTATTCTGCACTGTTCTGCTACTCGCTGCAACTGTGACTATACTGTGGAACAACTCTTGCGTGACCATCGTACCCGTGGGTTTCGTACTATCGGTTATCATTTTTATGTCCGTCGCGATGGTACGGTCAGTCAGCATCGTCGATTGCTCGAGGTGGGGGCACATTGCCGTCCCTTCAACCGGTGTTCTATCGGAGTATGCTACGAAGGCGGACTGGACGCGGAAGGGCATCCCGCTAATACGTTCACTCAGGAGCAGTTTGAACATTTGGAACAGCTTCTGACGAAGTTACTGAAACTCTTTCCGGAGGCGCAGCTCAGAGGCCATCGTGATATGCCGGGAAGTGTGCCCAAAGCATGTCCCTGTCTCGACTGTCAATCCGTGTTCCGAGCCATTCTTTGAAATGCTTCGAAGCGTGCATATCGGTTCCTGTCAGGTCGTACATCCCTGCTTTGAGCAGGGATGCGGCCTTTTTTTGTGCATGCAGGCCGTACATTCCCGTAATTGCCGGAAGGTTCAGCTGAAAGGCGATTCCCTCGTGCTTTAATGCGCGGTAATCGGGCATGTTCATATACAGGTAACGTTCGGGGTGTGCCAGCAAGGGCCGGTAACCTTTCGCTTGAATGCGTTTCAGGACAGATAGCAAGTTCATGGGCGGATTGAAACAGGACGTTTCCACCAGCAGATACTGCCTGTAGCCTTCGCAGAGTAAAAGTAGATCGTCGGTCTCCAGACGCTCCTCAAAAAGGTTGTCCATCATGTATTCGGCGGCCAGGTTCAGTTCCACCGTGCCGCAATAAGCATCTTCCGGCTTCCGGAATTTTTCTTTCAATTCTTGGAATCTTTCTTTCAGTCCGGCGGTGGTATTGGGTATATCCTCCATGATATGGGGAGTAAGCCACACCTTGCGGACGCCTTGGCGTTTTATCTCCGCAAGAATCTGAAGCGACTCGTCCATTGTCTTCACGCCGTCATCCACCCCGGGCAATATGTGAGAGTGGGAGTCGGTCATTTCGCAAAGGATGCCGCTTTCCGCAATGGACTGGGATTTAGAAAATGGCCACATGAATCTTATTTTTCTTTATCTCCATAATAGGAAGCATAACCGTAATGGTACCCGTAGCGATATCCGTAACGTCCTCCGGCCCCTTCCGTTCCGTTCAGTATCATGGAGAGGTTTTTAAATCGTTTTTCGGTATACATATTTTCCAGTTCGGGAAGCATGGATCGGTCCAGCAAGCCGGAACGGACTATAAAGATGGTGCGGTCCGCCCATTTTTCGATGATTTGCGCGTCGGCCACGATGTCGACAGGGGGACAGTCTATGAAGATATAATCATATTCCGGTCTCAATGCCGCTATCAGCGTAGCCAACTTGTTGTTTTCCAACAGTTCTGTTGGGTTGGGAGGTACTGTCCCGATGGGTAGGATGTGCAGGTTTGCGTATTCCTTGTAGGGAACTATGATTTCCTTCCAATTCTCAACCTGATTGTTCAGGTAATTGCTTAATCCCTTGTCTGGAGAATCGACATAAGAAGAGGCGGTTCTGTGCCGGAGGTCTCCGTCAATGACCAAAACTTTCTTCTTTTTGATGGCGAAGCTCATGGCTATGTTTATGGCCAGAAAACTTTTTCCACTGCCGGGATTGAATGAGGTCAGTACGAAGACATGTTGGTTGCTGTCCTTGTTTATCATGAAATCCATGTTGGAACGCAGCACGCGGAATGCCTCGTTGATGATGTTGCGGTTGCCTTCATTCACCACTACGGTTTTCAGGTCTTGCCGCCTCCGGTGCTTGAGCTCCCACCATTTTTTCTTTGTGCCGGAGTATTGGGGAATCTCGCCAATGAACGGTATGCTCAGATTTTGCAGGTCCTTGCGACCGCGCACTTTGGTATTCATATTCTCCTTCATGAAAATGATTACTGCCGGAACCAGTAGCCCCACGGCAAATGCCACCAACAGGATATTCATCTTGCGGGGAGCAGTAGGAAACATACTGCCGCGCGGAGCGGTAATCAGACGGGTGTTGTAGGCGGTAAATGCTTGTGAGAGTTCGTTTTCCTCACGTTTTTGGAGCAGGTAGAGATAAAGCTCCTCCTTAACCTTTTGCTGACGTTCCACAGACAGCAGATACTTTGCCTGGTTCGGGTTGGATGCCAGTCGGGTGGTGGTGGCGTCTTCTACCCGGCGGAGGCTACGGATTTGGGTATTCAGCGAGACGATCAGATTGTCGACCGACTGGATGATGGTACGCTGCATACTTTGCAGGGAACTCGCCATGTTCTTTACCAACGGATTTTTTTCGCTACTGTTGGCTATCAATCGGTTGCGATCCAGCACCAGATTGTTATATTCGCTGATCTGCGTTTCTATGTTGGCGCTGACGATGCCTGAATTGGTGGGTAACGTTTGGTTCAACTGTTTCGTATTCAGTTCTCTGCGTATATATTGGGCGGTGGAGAGCTGGTTGTTCAGTGCCGACAGCTCTTTGTTATTCTCAGCGGACTGCGCCATGTAGAGGCTGGATGCCGCCTGCACATCGGGCAGTAAATGCTCGCTCTTGTATCCGGCGATATTTTCGTCCACATGACCCAGTTCGTTCTCTATCACTCCCAGACGGTCGCTGATGAACTGCGAGGTGCTGACGGCAATCTGGTTTTTGTCTTGAATCCAGTTCTCGTTATAGACTTCGATCAGGGTATTCAGTAGGTCTTCCGCTTTCCGGATGGAGGCGTCGCTGATGCTGAGGTTGATGATGGTGGCGTCGTCACTGCCCAATTCGGCAACCAGCGTGTTGGCATAGGTGTCGGCGGCGGCACTTACGCTTCCCCGGACATACTGGATAGGTGTGTCTATGAAAGCGTTGGCGTTTTTTTGCGCAGGATGCAGAATCATAGTTCCGGCAGAAGTCCGTATGGAGTCGCCCATTTGCGCGGAGAAAGTTTCTCCGGTACTTTCATCCGACACTTTAAGATCGGAAATGGTAAACGTGTCTTTAGAGGAGAATTCGATCGTGAAACTCAAGGGGGCCTCCGGTTGGTCGCGGAATGTGACGGTGAACGGGGCCGCTTTGTACAAATCGACCTTCTTCAATCCCCTGCGGACGGTAAAGGTTTCGTTCAATCCCAGACGGCTGACTACCTCGGTCATCAGTGTGGGCGATTTTAATGTCAGCAACTCGTTGTTGATGTTGGTATTGGACTTGAAGATGCCCAAATCGGAAAAGTCGCTCATTGAGCTGGTCGAAGAACTACTTTTGGAGTTGTCCTTGACGAGAATGGCAGCGGTACGGGTGTAAATGGGTGGGGTACTCAGCAGGTACAACACCGCTATAGCCAGGGTAATGAACAGGCAGACGGCAAACCAATACCACTTGGGAACAAACATGCTCCACAGGTCCTGTATCCGTATAAAGTCATCGGCGGGTTTGCCGGCAGGCGTTTTCTTTTCAACCATAATAATAAGTAATTATTTAAACAGCAATACACCTAAGGAAGTGAGGAATGATCCAATGCTAATCCATAATCCTACGCTCTTCACGCTGTTTTCATTCAGTGTGGATTGTCCGGCACGTACTTTGTTGGGCTGCACATATACCACATCGTTCTGCTTCAGGTAATAAACGGGAGATTTGAATAAATCGCAGGAGCGGAGATCCACCCAGTGCGTCACCCGTTCGCCTTTTTCTTCACGAATCACGAAGATGGCATCCCGCTTGCCGTAGATGGTTAGGTCACCGGCCATGCTGATAGCTTCCAGTAAGGTTATATAATCTTTCGAGATACTGTATTTCCCGGGAGTCTTCACTTCACCCAGGACGGAAAAGCTGAGGTTCATAAACTCCACGGTGACCACCGGGTCGTTCACCAGGTTCTCTTCTTTCAGTTTTTGTTTTACCAATGCGGCAATCTGGCTCCGGGTCATACCCGCCACAGTGAGGCTTCCCAATACGGGAAAGTCGATGGCGCCTTTGTCATCAAGCGTATATCCGGAAATTTCTCCGTTGTTGTTATTGTTGTTCAATCCTGTGGAACCTACTCTCTGCTGTACGCGCGTCAGATTGAACAAAGCCGCCAGTTCGGGGTCCTTGCTCGACACTATGATGGATATCTGATCCTTGGGTTGAACGGTGATATCCTGAGGTGGGGCCACTGCTTGGGGGCTGTTTACCTCCACGTCCTGAAAGTAGATTATCTCTTTCGATGTGTTGCACGATGAGAGCAACGCCAACGAAAATAGCAAGTATAAAAGATGATTTTTCATGTTTTGATTTTAGTATAAAATAGAAATATGAAATATAAGGTATGAAGTATTAATTTCTTGGGTGTTTTTTTGTAATTTTTGCTGTGATGTAGAAGTGCATCGCTGTCCATACCGCTACGTCCAGCAGAAACAGTACGGTGACGGACAGGTAAGAGGCTAAAAGTGTATTGGCAATAATAAAAAGACAGGCGATGCTCAGGATGAAGCAGAGTGCCTGATGTTGCGACATACCCAAGGCTATGAATTTATGGTGGATATGATTTTTGTCGGGGAGAAACGGAGGCTGATGGTTGCGCAGGCGGTGGAGCACTACCCGGACTACGTCCAGCATCGGTACCAGCAGGAAGGAGAAAGCCGTCACGATAGCACCGGGAAAAAGTTCTTCCTTGGCGGGATCGGACATACTGAGATGAATGGCCATTACAGCCAGCAACAGGCCGATGGTCAATGAGCCGGTATCTCCCATGAACACTTTCCGTCCGCGACGGGGCTTCCCGAACATATTATAATAGAAAAATGGTATCAGTGCACCCAAAGCCGCAAAGGCGATGAAAGCATATAACCACCAGCTCAGACAGACGAACATGCAACCGAAAGCGAAGAAGGCTATCATGCTCAATCCGGAAGCCAGACCATCGATGCCGTCTATAAGATTAATTGCATTCATGATATAGACAATGATAAAGACAGTGAACGGTATCCCCACATAATGGGGCAACTCGTGAATTCCAAACAGTCCGTAGAGGTTGTCGAAACAAAAGCCGGAGGCTACCAGTAAAAGGCTGCAAAGTGTCTGGATGATAAACTTGGCGCGGTAGCGCATCCCTATCAGGTCGTCTCTCATCCCCATCAGATAGAGCATGAAGAGGCAACTGAATAGGGTGAGCAGGCAGGTGGATTGTTTCCAAGTGAGCAAATTGCTGTCCGTACAGAGATTGTGGCAGGCGATGACGAGCGAAATAGGCATAATGATACACGGAAAAAAAGCGATTCCCCCTAAGCGGGGAATGTGCGTCGTATGCAACTTTCGGTCGCTCAATGGATCAAAGAGCCGCCGCCTGTAGGCTATCAGCGATATTTTGGGAATTATCATTGCACTGAGCAGGCAGCTGACGGCGAATGCCGCCAAAGTTTCAAAATAGCAGGTTGTCATTTCTGAAGGATTTGATTGGGTGAGAGCTTGTTAAAATGTATTGATTTATATCTTCCTGAGAAAGCATTGGGGAATATAGGCAGTTGCCACCGCGCACACACCTTGTATTGCCACTATCAGGCGACGGTTTCCTTTGATACGGTGTATGCAGCCTTCTGCTCCCTTAAATGGACCGTCCGTGACAAGTACCCGTTCGCCGGTGCTGTACTCCATGGGGACGTCACCGAAATAGTCCAGCCCTTTTTCTCCGGAGGAAGTGACAAGCATGAAAATTTTCATTTCCCGTTCAGGAATAGCTATTGGCAGCTTTTGCCAATTGACAAGACGGGTATATAGGAGAACCCGGTCTGTCAGCTTCTGCTGTAACGCCAGTGCTTGTTTCTCTGTGGAATAGAAGAACAGAAGAGAGGAAATGATCGGTTTACGCACGTACTTTTTCACTTCGCCACGTTCCACAAGGATTGTTTCACAAGGAATATAGGTCTCGATTTTGTCTTTATTCAGCGAGTCTTCTATCTCAAATACCTTATTGTAAAAGACTTTGAATGCATACCAATGCATAATTGAAGATACCTCTTCCATATTTGTCGTATCTCACCTAAAAGATATTCCTTCCATTCCTGCGTATCTGAGTGTTTTTGATCTTTAAAGCAACTCTGATGCGCAGCAAGCAAGGTTAATCCAATTCTTCGTTTTGTCTGTCGATTTTTGGAATTCGGAACTTCTCCTGACCCAGGAGAAGGTATCCGTAACCCTGTAATTGTACCGTTTCTAAGTAAGAAACGGCACGACGTTTTAAGGCGTTGAATTCCTGTAGGATAAAAAATATCTTTTTATCCTATTTTTTAGGTTTTGTAGATTCGGTACGATGTCTGGATAATTTTTTTAGAATATATCTATCGAGTTCTATATTAGCATCTGTTTTAAATATCTATTCATTTCTTCTTTTTATAAGTAGTTATTTATTGTGTTAGAAATCAGTATTTTATACTTGTTTTGAGAGTAAAATATAAACAAATATTTATAGCATTATGTTGTTTTATTCTTTTATTTGTTATATCTTTGCGCCGTAATTTTAAGGTTTCTTACTTAGAAACGTTACGACATAACGCCTCTAAAATTTCTTCATTAGCCTTGTCTATCAGTGAATTTTCTACAGAATCTAAGTATATGAGCGTGGTCTTCTCGGAAGTGTGTCCCATACCTGCACTTATGACAGACAACGGTATGTTGTGTTTACGTGCAACCGTCGCCCAGCTATGCCTTGCGGTATAAGAAGAGAGATGTAGATTTTCTCCTGTCAACTTTCCCAGTTTCTTCAATTTCCGGTTGTGATAGCCCAGCGCCGTCTGATATTGTCGGAAAGCCTCTTCCGGATCATTGGACGTAATGATTGGAAAAAGGTAGGGACTGTTGTGGACAAATGGCTTGTAGCGCTCGATAATATCCTCAATAAGAGGTTCTATTCGAACAGTGAGACGTTGTCCCGTTTTATGGCGGACATAACTAAGTATTCCTCCACTTATATCCTCCTTTTTCAGATAGGCAATATCTACAAAAGCCATTCCACGGGTGCAATAACTGAAAATAAACATGTCGCGAGAAAAGGCAAGCGGAGCAGAATGTGTCAGGTCCAGTTTTTGTAAACGAACCATAATAGCTTCGGGTACGGCACGTTTGCGGGTACGCTCCACACCGGTATAAACATTCCGAAAAGGAAATGTTTGTTCCATTTGATTCCGGCTTATCACCTTATTATAAGCAGAGCGCAAAGTCCGCATATAAAAAGAACTGCTGTTTTTGCTCACTTTTCGTGTCCGGAGCCATTGTTCATACTCCATGACAAGTCTTTCATCTACCAGTTTGAGTGGTCTGTCTAAGCCTCCCAGAAAGGCGGAGAAGCTATTCAATGCCCGTTGGAGATTGCGGGCATTTCCCCACCGACCATCGTTTTTAAGCTCATCGATCAGGGTTGCCAAACAAGACAGCACTGTGTCTCCGTTTTCATTCAAAGTACGAAAGCGGTCAATGACATCCGCTAAAGTGTAGTCTTTTCCTTCTCCGTCCCATTCGCATAGAATCCGACGGATACACAGCAAGTCTTTTTCTATTTGCTTTTGGTAGCGGGCCGACAACCCATTGTTGTCCGCTTCAGCTATGAATGTTTCTTTTTCTGCATCCCACCAATGGGGAAGTACATGCATTCGGGTGTTTATCTGCCTGTTGCTTTGCCTGTGGCATAGCTGATAATAGATGGTGCCGGCTTTGCCTTCCACCGATGATTTTCTGAATTTTACTTTTACAGTCGCCATAGTTTTCTTATCAATTTATAGAAATATATGCTATGTATGACAAAAAAGAAGGATATCTGTTCAAACTATTTTCTTCCGACCTCTGATAAAAATCAAAGAGCTTTATGTAATTCGGATAGAAAACAAACCTATTTGGATAGTTTATCAACCAATCTTAATATATTTGTCTGTATTATTGCAGCTGCTAAAAGTGAGTATTATGAAAGACATCTTTATTATGATAAAGCGCACATTTATTTTATTACTATTTATTTCGTTATATACCAGCTTGTTTGCGGGTTCTTTCCTCCATCTGAATGTAAGGGAGGGGTTGAGTAGCCGACAGGTTTATCAGATATGCAAGGATTCAACGGGATTTGTCTGGGCTTATACCCATATGGGAGTGGACCGTTATGACGGGAACGAGATAAGGCACTATAAGCTAAATGAGACGATAGACTCCAAGGATCATATATTGTCGTTCACGGTGATGGAGATAGATAAGGAGGGAAATCTCTGGATTGCCCTGCGGAATGGCAGAATATACAGGTATGACAAATTGAAGGATTGCTTTGAACTACAGGTGGATTTGTCGCAGTCCATATCCTTTCCGGTCTTGAATGGCATAGAGTTTGAAGAGAATGGGGGATTGTGGCTGTCTACATCCACAGGAGTGTATTATTGGAACAGAACCGATAACGTTTTGTCTCCGGCAGGCCTGATAGGTGAATGGACCAATTGCATTATTAAATCAGCGGAGAACACCTTTTTCGTAGGAACCAATACGGAAGTCTATAAAATGGAGAGAGCGGGAACGACCTGCCAATTATCAAAAGAGAAGGTGGATATTCCTGTGGAGGCTCGTATAGAGGCTTTATTCCTCTACGGTACTAAATTATATGTGGGAACTTTTTCTAACAGTGCATTTGTTATTGATTTGGCCACGAAACAGGTAAAATCTCTCGATTCCTTTATTCCGGGTATACCTGTCCGGGTTTTTGCCCATGATGGAGACCACTCTATTCTGATAGGAGCAGACGGTGCAGGTGTCTTCAGGATCGATGCTGCTAATGAAACATTGACGGAGCATTATATAACGGATGAAGACGATGAAAGAAGCCTGAATGGTAATACCGTTTCGGACATCTGCGTAGATGAATATGGAGGTATCTGGGTAAGTACCTGTACGAATGGTATCAGCTATCTGGACCCTAATGTACCCGATGTCCGTTGGATCAGGCACGAACGGAATAATCCTTCTTCATTGGTATCCGATCATGTAAATGTAATGCTACAAGACTCAGAAGGTGATTATTGGTATGGCACCAATGACGGAATCAGTGTGTACCGGGTGAAATCAAAGCAATGGATGCATTTTCTGAATGGGAAAGGTTTTGCTTATTCGTCTGTAGTGTTGGCTCTTTGTGAAGATAATGAGGGAAATATATGGGCAGGTGGTTATGGAATCGGATTATATCGTATTCAAAAGAAATCCGGTGAAGTCCGGAAAATGCCGAGACGGAATAAACAGGCTGATAGTGGCATCTCTACCGACTATATTTATGCTATTTACTCAGAGGGTGATTATATCTGGTTCGGAGGTATTGAAGGTCATTTCACGCGGTATAACAGGCGTACCGATGTTTATACCTATTATCCGATTGATTGTGTAGGGGATATAAAGTATGGTGACAAGAATACATTGCTGGTAGCCGGCTGTGACGGTCTGGGTTTCTTCGACAAATCTACGGGGGAAATCAAGTGGCAGCAGAAGTTTGGTGATATTACTTTGCATTATCCTGTCCGTTGCCTGCTGCGTTCATCCTCCGGTGACATCTGGTTGCTTACGGACGGAGAAGGGTTGATTCGTTTTAATCCGGAGAATGACCGTTCCCGTATTTATACAACTGCGGATGGGCTTGTCTCCAACTCTATTAATAGTGTGGCCGAAGATAGTAACGGACATATTTGGTTCAGTACGGAGAAGGAGTTATATTGTCTGAATCTGGTTGAAGATATGGTTATCAATGGCAATGATCTTTTAAATATCGGCTGGGGGTATTATAATTCGAATGCTTCCTTGAAGACAAAAGACGGACATCTGGCATTTGGTACAGCGGAAGGAGCTCTTTTCTTTACACCCTCTTTTGACTTTTCCAAAAGTGCACCGGTCGAATTGATATTCACAGACTTTAAATTACCTTATGAGTCGGTAAAAGCAGGAGCAGCCGGTTCGCCATTGACGGCGGGTATCAATGATACCAAGTCTCTGAAACTGAAATACAATCAGAATTCTTTCTCTATCTCTTTTTCGGCTATCAATTTTGTTTCTCCACATAAAATCAGGTATGAATACAGGCTGAAAGACCATGAGCGGCAGTGGCATCACAGGGATGTGGCTCAAAGTGTGGGCTATATGGATCTTCCTCCCGGAAAATATACTTTTGAATTGCGTGCATTCGATAAATATACCCAGCAACAGGTTGGCGAACGTTCGGTAGAAATTTCTATCGATCATCCGCTTTGGGCATCCTGGTGGGCCATAGCGATCTATCTGATTTTGCTTGTGATATTAGGTTATTTCTTCTTCCAGTTCAGACGGCAAAGGGTGCGGGAGAATAAAATCAGGGAACGGATTCATTCGTTTATAGGGATTGCCCATGATATACGCACTCCCGTAACGTTGATAAAAGCTCCGTTGAGTGAACTTGAAGAACGGGGTGACTTGCCTGAGGAGAGTAAGAAGAAATTGGCAATTGCAGTGAAGAATGCAGAGAAGCTTTTTTCGATGATTACTCAGTTGCTGGAATTGCAAAAGGTGGAAGCACACCCGGAACATCTTGAAGTGGCATTATATAATGTAAAGGCGTACATGGAAGATAGATTGTCTGCTTTCCGTATGGCTGCAGTCCAAAAGGAGATAGAGCTTTATCTGGAGGTAGAACCGGAGATGTCTGAGGTATGGCTGGACAAGAGCAAGATGGATCATATAATGGATAATCTGCTTTCTAATGCTTTGAAGTATACAGAGAAAGGTTCCATAGGTATTGTAGTGAGACAGACTAAAAACAAATGGATTGTTGAAGTAAGGGATACAGGAGTCGGTATTCCTGCAGAAGAACAGAAGAATATCTTTAATGAGTATTATCGTGCCAAGAATGTGGTAGACTCTCAGGAACAGGGCATCGGCATTGGCCTGATGATTACTTCCCGCATTATCAAGCAACATCATGGTAAGATAGAATTCAGCAGTATAGAGAATAAAGGGACTACGTTCACTGTTACATTTCCCAAGAAACTGCGATCGGGTATGGTGGTTGTGGCGAAGGAGGATTTACCGGAAGTAACGTCTCCCGATGTTTCATCTCAGGAGGAGGATGACCAGACGGATAAAAATATTCTGTTGCTGGCCGAGGATGATAAAGATATGCGTGAGTATCTGACGGACAGTTTGTCTTCCGAATATAAGGTAATCAGTGTACCCGATGGAGGAAAGGCATTGGATATGGCGAGGGAAATCAATCCGGATATTATTATTTCGGATATCATAATGCCTGTAATCCAGGGGGATGAGCTGTGCCGGATCTTGAAATCTTCTGTTGAGACCAGTCATATTCCTGTCATTCTGTTGACCGCCCTTTGTGAGAGGGAGAATATCATATTAGGATTGGAATCCGGGGCGAATGATTATATCATTAAACCCTTTGACTTGTCCGTATTGAAAGTAAGGCTTCGTAATATACTTCAGAACAGACAGCATCTCAGGGATACCGTGCTCTCCTCGGATATACCTGTCAACGAAATAGATTACAGCAGCCAATTGGATAAAGAGTTCCTGGATAGTGCCATGGCAGCCATCGATGAGAATATGACCAATCCGGAATTCTCAATCAATGACTTCTGCCGTGCGTTAGGCATGAGTCGTACATCCGTTTATAATAAGATAAAAACTTTGACAGGGCAAGGCCCGAATGATTTTATCCGCATTGTCCGGTTGAATAAGTCGAAAGAGCTTTTGCTTTCGCAGAAATACTCAGTCGGAGAAGTGGCATGCATGGTTGGTTTCTCAGACCCTAAATATTTCAGTACGTGCTTTAAAAAGCAGTTTGGTACGAGTCCCAGCAAATTTTAGAGTATAAAAACTGTATTTAAACCTAAGTGGATAAGTAGCGAACCTTTTTTGTTAAAGAATCAACTTTCGTTTCCTTGATTGTGCGTAATATTGTGGTCAATAGTAACCTTCTAAAAATGCAGATAAAAAATGGAAACGTATTTAGGCCTGGATTTGGGCGGAACTAAATTACTGATTGGCGAAATTGATAGTCGCGGCAATATCTTGAGGTACAAAAAATATGACTCCGGATATTTTAACCAACAAGCAGCGCTGGATATTATCAAACTATCACTGGATGATTATATCAAAACCGTAGGATGGTATGATAAGAAACCTTTGGGCATGGGAGTGGGATTGATCGGACGGGTAGATCCTAATCAGGGTATCTGGTTGCAGATAGATCCCAGCAGAACGCAACCTATTGCTTTGGCTAAGGAATTAGCGGATATTTATGGCATTCCCTGCCATATAGACAATGATGTGAAAAGTGCCACACGTGCCGAACGTGTGTGGGGCTTCGGGCAAATATCCAAAAACTTCATCTATTTAAATATAGGAACGGGTATTGCGGTCGGCACGGTTGTGAACGGCAGGCAGATACGCGGTAGCCATTTCAATGCCGGTGAAGTGGGACATGTGCGGGTAGGAGTCAATGTAGGAATCAAATGTACTTGTGGAAGGGTGGATTGTGTGGAGGCTATAGCTTCCGGTATTGGTTTCGACCGTTGTGCAAGAATACTTCAGAAAGATTATACCACGGATTTACACATTCCTGCCGACAAAGGGGAACGGATACCTGTCAGTGAGATTTTTGCATTGAGTCGTAAAGGTGATCCTCTATGTGTGAAACTGGTGGAGAATGCTTCCGAAGCATTAGCGAATCTTGTAATGAACCTGGTGCGGGTAACAGATCCGGAGACAATCGTTTTAGGTGGCGGTGTAGTGGCAGACGGATATATTCATGCGAAGATAATGAAATTGCTGAATCCGACCACTATGCGTTTTGTGAGCAATGGTGTTGTTATCACAAAGTTGAATCCGGAATTCATAGGTTTACTGGGTGCAGGTGCTGTGGCCATGAATATGTAAATAGTGATTGGTGATTAGTGATTAATGATTAGTGATAAGAAAGTGGAGTCATGAAAATAACTATAGCAAAGAGCGAAAAAGAATTTGATTGCATCGCTGCATGGCAGATTATTGGTGAAATTCTAAATAAACCGGAAGCTGTTATCGGGCTTTCGACAGGACGTACGACCGGAAATCTGCACCGGATGGTTGGAGAAATATATTCCCGTTATCCTTTCAATACCTCTGCGGTCACGTTCTTCGGATTGGATGAAGTGGTGAACGTGCCGCGTGAATATGCCGGGGCATGTTATACGATGCTGAAAACGGAAATTATAGATGCATTGGGTATTATAGATGAGAACTTCCTGATGTTGCCAACGGTTTCAGATGATTTTGGGAAAGCTTGCAGGGCATTTCAAGAAGAAATAGCCAAGCGTGGAGGCATTGACTTACTGATTCTGGGTTTGGGAGAGAACGGACATTTAGGTTTCAATCAACCTCATTCCCCTTTGGGAGGAGATGCGTGGGTTACTAAGATGAATCCGGAATTGGAAGAACGCATTCGTAGAGAAACCCACACCCCGCCGGAGAAGGAACTGGGAGGGGTAACTCTGGGGATAAAAAATATCATGCAGGCACGCCGGATTGTACTGGTGGCCAAAGGCAGTAACAAAGCTGAGGTCGTGAAACAAATGCTAGAAGGACCTGTCACGTCTGATGTTCCAGCCTCTGTCCTTCAATTGCATCCGGATTGTGAGTTTCTGCTGGATGTTGCTTCTGCAGCTAAGTTATCTGAAAAATAATCATTTACTAATACTACATGATGACACACCAAGAAAAACAAATCAATTACATGGGACCGTTTCTTACAATGGTCTTCCTGTTCCTTATTGTGGGCTTCCTGACAACTGCCAATACTCAGTTTCAGGGGCCGTTGAAGGAAACGTTTCTTATGAAAGTAGGTAATCTGAAGAATACATTTGCAACTCTGATTACTTTCTCGTGGTTCCTTGCTTACCCTATTTGTGGGAGTATAGGTTCATCCTGGATTAGCAAGTATGGCTATAAAGGAACCTTGATCCGTGGACTTTGGGTAATGATTATCGGTCTGGGACTCTTTTTTGCTTCATCTTATTTTACCGTTCAATTTCCTGATGCTGATATCAGAATGGGAGAGAGTATTATTCCCATAGGATTCTTTATATTTCTATTAGGATCATTTGTTGTGGGTGCTTCGGCCACGATTTTGCAGGTCGTTATTAATCCTTATCTTACCGCTTGCCGTGTGAAAGGGACACAAGCCATCCAGCGTTTGGCTATTGGGGGGACGGCAAACTCTGTGGGTACTACGATTGCCCCTTATTTCGTGACCGGTATTGTGTTTGGTGGCCTGGCTATGGAAGATATTCAAATCAGTCAGTTGATGATGCCTTTCTTTGCATTGATGGTAACTATAGCTGTGGTTGTTTTCTTATTGATGAGGCTATCTTTGCCGGATATACAGGGTACACGGGTAGAGAAAGGGGAGAAGTTGGAGAAAAGTGTATGGTCATTCCGTCACTTGACATTGGGAGTTTGCGCTATCTTTTGTTATGTGGGTGTTGAGGTTTGCATTGGTGCGAATATCAATTTATATGCCATTGAGCGGAATTGTCCTTCACCTGCCTTGTTGGCCACACTCTATTGGGGTGGTATGCTGATCGGACGACTGGTAGGAAGTTCGTTGAGCAAAGTTTCCCCTCGTGTGCAACTGACCGTAACTACCATATCGGCAGGTGTGTTGGCTTTGCTGGCTATCATCTTTAATAATCCCTGGTTACTGACAGCAGTCGGACTTTTCCATTCCATCATGTGGGGAGCTATCTTCACATTGTCTGTGGCCCATTTGGGTAAATATACTTCGGTGGCTTCCGGGGTATTCATGATAGGGGTAGTGGGAGGTGCCATCCTGCCTTTGTTGCAAGGTGTCTTCGCTGACTTGCTGGAAAGTTGGAGATGGTCTTGGTTTATTGTAATTTTGGGAGAAGTATTTATGCTGTATTATGCATTGATAGGTTCTCGTGTTCGTCAAACAGCTGATTAACTATTATAATAATATTATGAAAAGAATGAGATTAATGATTCTGACTGCATTGGCGGTATTGTTGTCGTGTAGTAGTAAAGCAGGAGAGTTGCGTATGGCTTCTTCGGATACAAAAGTTATTGTAGCTTATGTGACTTCCTGGAGTAGTATCATGCCGGACCCGCAATATATGACGCATATTAACTATGCATTCGGGCATGTCAGTGAAACCTTCAATGGGGTTGGTATTGCAAATGAGAACCGTCTTCGTGAGATTGTTGCACTGAAGGCGCAGAAACCAGAACTGAAAATAATGCTTTCTATCGGTGGATGGGGAAGCGGCCGGTTCAGTGAAATGGCTGCCAATGATAAGTATCGCTTG
Source organism: Bacteroides intestinalis (assembly GCF_003464595.1). Lineage (GTDB taxonomy): Bacteria > Bacteroidota > Bacteroidia > Bacteroidales > Bacteroidaceae > Bacteroides > Bacteroides intestinalis_A. The sequence continues at coordinate 84,850 of NZ_QRZF01000004.1, read as the reverse complement.
GCTTTTGCAAAGGATTGCAAGCGTGTAGTGAAGGAGTTCGGTCTCGATGGCATTGATATTGACTGGGAATACCCTACCAGTGCAGCAGCCAATATTTCTGCTTCACCGGATGATACAAAGAACTTCACATTACTGATGAGGGATATACGGAAAGAGATAGGAAAGAAGAAGTTGCTGACTCTTGCTACGGTAGCTTCTGCAGAGTATATAGATTTTAAAGCGATTCTTCCCTATATTGATTTTGTCAATATCATGTCCTATGATATGGGGAATGCTCCCAAACATCATGCAGCTTTGTATCGTTCGGAGAACAGTGGCTGGATGACCGCTGATGCCGCCGTTGAGGCTCACCTCAAAGCCGGTGTGCCTGCTTCTAAGTTAGTGATGGGCATGCCTTTCTATGGCCGTGGTGGCGATGGATATCCTAACTTTCAGGATTTCAACAAGGTAGGCCATACCAAAGAGTATCGTGAATGCTGGGATGAGGTAGCCAAGGTTCCCTATTTGGCCAATAAAGCAGGAAAGCTTGTCTTCGGTTATGAAAATCCCCGTTCGTTGGCCATAAAATGCCAGTATATCCTGAAGCAGAAACTACTGGGCGGCATGTATTGGGACTATGACGGTGACAACGAGCAAGGCGATTTGCGTCGTACGGTCTACGAAGGATTGATAGAACAGAAACCTTTCTATGACAGAACTTACCGTGTACTGGTACTTACCGAAAGCCAAGGCCAGCATAAACCTTTCTCGGATGCGGCAGTGAAGTGGCTGGTGGATGAGAGCAAGGTACAGAATCTGCAGATACAGATATTGAACAACACCCGTCTCCTGGCTCAGAAGGAAGTGCTGGAGGGTACGGATTTAGTCATTCAGTTGGACTTCCCGCCTTATACCTGGCCGAAGGAAGCAGAGCAGAATTTCATCAACTACATTAACGAAGGTCGTGGTGGTTGGATTGGTTTCCATCATGCTACTTTGCTGGGAGACTTTGACGGTTATCCTCTGTGGCAATGGTTCTCCGATTTCATGGGCGGCATTCGTTTCCAGAACTATATCGCTCCGCTTGCCGATGGTACAGTGATTGTGGAAGACAAGGAACATCCGATAATGAAAGGCGTCGACGCTTCTTTTGTGGTTCAGGATGACGAGTGGTATACGTACGACAAGTCTCCCCGTCCCAATGTTCGCGTCTTGGCACATGTGGACGAGTCCACTTATACACCCGCTTCCGCTGTCAAGATGGGCGACCATCCGGTAGTGTGGGTGAACGAAGGCAAGGCTGCCCGGAATGTTTATTTCCAGATGGGGCATAGTCCGAAGCTCTTCCAGTCGGACGACTTCACGATGATGCTTAGCAATGCTATCCGCTGGACTTTGAAGAAATAAATTCTACCTGTAGTTTATGCATGTTTTTGCATATACTCATACATTCATACTCTATATCTCCCTGTTCATAGGCATTATAGCTGTGGTGAAAGCAATTAAAAAAGGGTGTAGGCAAAAATTGCCTACACCCTTTTTTAATGGGACATTCATTTGATTGTCTTACTGTTAATGCCGAATATCTACATAAACCTACCCTCTCAAAACCTGCTTATTTTCCCGCTTCTTCTCTTTATTTTGATACGAAATGTATCGAATTGCACCTGTTTTGCTTGTAGTACTCCTCTTCGCCTGCAGTCTCCGTAGACTATACTACTGTTTGTTGCTCCAAAGCCTTCAGGCGAAGAAACAGCAAAACACAAGTAAATGCCAAAAAGTCTGCCGAAGAACTTTAGCTCTCCGGCAGACTTGAAATGTTTACAGATATCAGGCTATAACTTCTTTGTATAGAGTTTAATCTGTCTTAATCTGAATCTTGGTGATTGTTATGTCACCGCCAATGATGAGAGCGGTTTCAGTACCATTCATTGTTGCCGCCATACCTTCCGAGATTTTGAATTCCAGGAAGTCCTCACCAGCGGCAAGAACGATGTTGTTACCGCTTTCACCGCCATCGCGGATGAAAGGAGCACCCCACCAACCATCGCACAGACAGAAAGTCTGAGGAGCATCATGGTGAGTGAATGTGAACTTAATAGTTTGGCCGGCTTCTGGCGTTATTGCCGAGAGGTCAAGCTCAGATGCTGGGAGATACCACCACCAGCCAGTAGTGTATTCGCCTTCCCAGATTGAAGCATATCCTTCACCTCCTTCGCTGCCACCTGCAACCTCGTCAGACAGCGTTACCTCTGGCAAAGTATATTTCTTGCCGCTGCAGTCTTCGAGGCTAACTTGGGCAGGTCCGGCTTTTATACCCATTGGCGAATAGATGTAGAGAGAACCGGTAGCTTTGCGCTTAAAGTTGCTTGCATCTACAACAATGTCCTTGCCGTCTTCACCGGGGAAATAAGCCTTGGTGATAAATTCGAGGTCGTTGCCGTACACCTCCACACATTCGTTGATTTTTATTTCCTTGTCAAGAGGAGCCACGCGCAAAGGCTCGGGCTTGCCGACAGTCAGCGTCATGACTGACTCTGCCGATTCGCCGTTGGCTTCTATTGTTACTGTTCCCCCCTCTGCAGAAACGCCGGCAGGAGTTATTACAGAGATATAACCGTTGCCTATTTTGGTAATGTTGTTCACAGAGACATTGCCAGGGAACACAACGGAAATGGTCTTCTCAAGACCCGTACCAGTGATGGTGACAACCTGTCCTTCCATAACTTTTGTAGGCAGGACAGCATTCACCATTAGCACATCGTTGGCATTCGCCACATCACCATCGCTGCACGAGGTCAGTGTCATGTTCGACAGCAAAGCGAATCCTAAGATCAGAAGATATATAATATGTTTTTTCATAAATCTTATTCGTTTGAAATTTCATTGAATCAGTTTTACCAATTGGGGTTCTGCTTCAGATTGCCGTTCTTCTGAATTTCAGACTGCGGAATCGGATACAGGTTGTACTTCTCGTCCCACTGGCGAGTCTTAGTAACTCGATTGAGAATCAAGTTGCCGTTTCCATTTAGTTTGAAGTCTGCCACATCAACATTCTTGAAGAACTCGGCCCCCTTCTTCCAGCGACGTACATCCCAGAAGCGCTGACCTTCGAAAGCAAGCTCTACCATACGCTCACGCATGTAGCGCTCTTCGAAACCATTGTTTCCTTGGAATTCAGGCATCATGATGTCAGGACGGTTACGAAGCACATTGATAGCCTCGTTGGCTGACATGCCAAAATCGCCCTGTTCGTCAGCATTGCCGTAGTAGTTGTACATAGCCTCTGCATAGTTGAGGTAAACCTCGGCCAGACGCATCACAATCCAGTTGTGGCGTGTTGTAGTCTGGTTGTTGGCTGTGGTGACACAGTTGCCGTCCACAAACTTCTTTAAGTAGTAGCCCGTGGGAGTTGCGCCGTACTTAGGAGCACCGTTGAAGCCGCTCTGATACGTCTCAATGGCAATCTGCTGAGTTGTGTTAGATGGCCAGAGATCGCCGTTCTTCACTACAGTGAGTTCGAAACGTGGGTCAAGACCATCGTATGGATTCTCAGTAGTCACATCAACATCTCCAGGATGTTTCTCCTTGAATGTCTTGCCATCGGCCTGATATTCGTATGCGTCCACCAGTGCCTGTGTAGGGCAGTTGCCGGAGTTTCCGTTCTCCACACCCACAGGATAATTGTACTGCTCGAAGGTGTTGCTTGCCTGGGTGCCAAGAACGAAGATAAATTCAGAATTGGTGAATGTATCGTGCCCCCATAGTTTGGCATACTCGCTGAGTTTGTAGCCCCAGCGCTGTGCATTATCGATGATGACCTTGCTGGCAGCAGCGGCCTCTTTCCAAAGCTCCTTGTTGTTCTCTGTATTAAACAAGGGTGAAGCCTGATAAAGAAGTACGCGTGCCTTCAGTGCAAGAGCAGCACCACGGGTGGCACGACCAATTTCCTGACCAGGAATGTCATTATACGACACGGGCAGATATTCAGCCACGGCATCCAATTCGTTGATGATGAACTTGAACACATCCTTGGCTGGAGTGCGTTCCACGCTGTTGGCCTGCTCATTGGTGAGGGTTGTGGTCACCAAAGGCACATCGCCGTAGGCACGTACCAACTCGAAGTAGAAATAGGTACGGAGGAAACGCAACTCGTAAGGGAATATCTCAAACTGCTGCACCATGGTCTGGTAGTCGGGATCATATTTATAATCTGACAAGTCTATCTTGTGGATGCGCTCAAGGTACATGTGTACCTGAGTGATGGCACGGTATGACCTATCCCATGTGGTGGAAAAAGGATTCGAAGGAGTCCAACCACCGTTGAAATACTTGTGGATGGGTGAGAAGGAAAGTGCAAACTCAGACTCGTCTGTAGCACTGGCTATCAGGGCGCCATTACCGTAGGAATCGTCCTTGAATTCGCTCGGCATTTGTGCGTAGACATCGTATACAAGAGCCTTGACACCATTGAGGGGGCTGTTGTAGGTCCAGTCCTCGTCACGATTCGAAGCTTCGTTGTAATCTAGGTCGGCACAGCCTACAAAGACTACTGCCGCCATACCTAAAAGAGCATATGTTATCTTGTTCATAAATGTATCTTTTATTAGAAAGTTAATGTGACACCTATGTTAACACCCTTGAACATGGGATATGCTGTCGAAAGTACCTCAGCATCCATAGCGTCGATGTTGTCGAAGGAAAGAAGGTTCTCACCCTGAATAAACACCTTGGCTGCGGTAAGAGAGAGTTTCGAGAGCACCGTTGCAGGCACTTTATAGTAAACCTCGATGTTGCGCATCTTCAAGAAGTGAACAGGCTTGTACCATACGTTGCTTTTCTGGCTGTTGTTGCTGTTGTTTAGAGTGGTCAGACGCGGGTAGAGGGCGTTGCTGCCAGCCACATCCCAGCAATTATTGTAGTAGTCCACTGAAAGGTTGCCGTTGTCGGCCATGCCACCCCATATTGCTGACGGAAGATACTTCATGTAGTTGCCAGTGCCCTGGAACCATGCGTTTAGACCGAAACCTTTATATTCTACACCGACATTGAAGGCGTAGTTGAGCTCAGGGATGTCAGTAGCACCATTGAGACTGGTAACATCGAACTCGTTGATTATCTGGTCACCGTTGAGGTCTTGGTATTTGATGTCACCAGGGCTTACGGTAGAGTATTCCTGACGGTAGCTGGAGTTGATGTCGGCCTGATCCTTGAAAAAGCCTGCCGACTTGAGTCCCCATGCCTCGTTTACACGGTGGCCTACAGGGTCGCTCAGCGGATAGGTCGGTATGCCGATATACTTGCTCACCTCATTGCGTGCCCACGACAAGTTGGCACCCAAGTTGAGATTGAGGTCGGAAGTGATTTTCTTCACATACTTGGCACTTACCTCAAAACCGTAACTCTTAACTTCGCCAACATCGTTGTATGACGACTGTATACCAGCCACCGATGAATTCTCGGAGCTTGCAGAGAGCATGATATGGCTGCGAAGCTGGTAGAAAGCATCAACTGAGATATCAAGAGCATTTGCCAGACGAAGGTCAGTACCAAGGTTGAAGCTCGTAGATGTCTCCTGCGAGAAATCGGTAGTTGGGAAGGAGCCAAGCGATGCGCCCCATTTAGCATCGTAGTTGTTGCCAATAATCACATAACCGTGCGAAACATCCCATGTGGGAAGCCACATGCCATAGGTAGGCATATAGTCGGTATGCTGGATACCAGCCGATGCACGCAGTTTACCGTAGTTGAGCAGATCATCGTTGTTGTCAGCGTAAATCCAGCCGAGCGACAGTGTGGGTGAGAATGCCCACTTAGAAGGATAGGTACGGCTGGCTCCGTTACCTGCAAGCACAAGGTCGGCAACGTAGCGGTTCTGAAAATCGTAGTGGAAGACTCCCATGATGTTCTGACGATAGAAGGTGTTTCCACGTCCATCAGTGCTAACACCACTATTGTCGTAAACAACGGTAGCATTGAAGTGGTCGTTGTCGAAGAACGAACGTTTGTAATTGATACCTACACTGGCCTTTGCTTTCCACCACTGACCGGCATTCCAGTTGTTGAAGGTGAGGTTGGTCTCTTTGTTACCGAATGTGTTCAGAGCTACGTTGTTCTTGTCGCCAATGGTGCCGGTGTAGCGCTCGTAGCCATACTGGTGTGCCTTGTGTGAATTTTCCGCGTAAATCGACGAATTGGCATAGCCGGCACTGACAAATACGTTCAGACCATTGAGCAAGAAATCGAGTTTTTGAGACAGCTTGGCATCTACCCATAGCTGACGTTGATGGGTCTTGTAGAAACCAGACTCCTGAATCTTGGCAATGGGGTTGGCATCACCGTATGCCTCGTTACCTCCCCAGATACCTGTTGAGGTCTTGTAGGGGAAAGCACTTGCCGGCAGGTTGTAGATAGCAGCTGTAGCATCATCAGCGCCGATGTCGGAGGGGCGCTTGGTCTCTTGGAACATACCGAAGAGGTTCACCGACATGAGAGTTGTGTTGGTGATGTTGAAGTCGAGGTTGGCACGGATATTGGCCTTCGACTGGCGCAACTGCGTATTGTAGTCTGGCTGCTTGGTGTCCTTGAAAGCACCGCGTACATCGGTATAATCAATATGGGTGTAGTATTTCACCTTGTTCGTACCTCCGTACACCGAAACGTATGCATGGTCTTCCTCGGCACTGTTCTTGAAAGTAAGGTCGCGCCAGTTCACGTTAGGGTAGAAGTACGGATCAGAACCGTCTTTGAAGAGGTTAAGCTCCTGCTCGGTGTATGCGGCAGAGAGTCCGTCGTTGTGACGAGCACGGTTGAAAGCATTGGCATATCCGTAACCATCTACCATGTCTGCGAATTCAGGGTCGAACTGGAACTTATGGCTGTAGTTCACCTTGACGTGTGTCTTGCCTTCAACGCCACGTTTTGTCTTCACAAGTATAGCACCATTGATACCCTCATGACCAAGAAGTGCCGTAGCAGCAGCATCCTTGAGGATAGTAACGCTCTCCACTTCCTCTACACTGAGGCGGTCGATGGGACGCTCGTAGCCATCGACGAGGATGAGAATGCTTTTATCGTTAAGTGTGTGATAGCCACGAATATTAAACGAGGCACCCTTATTTTCGTCGCCCGAGAAGCCGCCTTGCGATAGAGCCGTGAGGCCTGGTAGACGTCCATAGAGGGCTTGGGCAAGGTTCGTTGCCGAAGTCTGCTGCAATTCTTCACCTGTGATTGTGGTTGCGGAAGCAGTGCTGAGGAAATTGCTTATTTCCACGCCGTAACCCAAATCATAGGCATTTGCATTCTTATCGCTGAGTTTTACCTGCGCATTTGCCGTAAGAGAGACAACGGTAGTCGCAAGCATCAACATTCTATTTATATTCATATTTTATAAGTCTTATTGATTTTTAAAATCTGGATTACCAACCGGGGTTCTGGTTCAGACCATAGCCCTTGTTGATCTCATCACGTGAAATAGGCGCGAGATACCATTTGTCGGTCCACTTGCTCGTCTGGTTTTCAGTATTCCACCATACGCGGGTATTGTTGGTACAAGGTATCTTCTCATAGATACAGTTCGGCCAGGGTTCACCGGGTTCGAGACTCGTGTCGTCATTGTAGTCGGCAGGATTCATCTTGTTGCCGTTGGCATCCTTGCGCCATACACGCAACTGGTGTACCTGTTTCTTGAATATGTCGGATCTCTTGTAGCGGATGAGGTCATACCAGCGGGAGTCTTCATAACCGAATTCACAGGCACGTTCCTTAAGGAGTTGCTCAATGAAGTTGTCCTTGTTGCTGGTTAGGTTGAGCCCCGGGTTCATTACCTCTATCTTGCCAAGACCTACGCGTGCGCGCACCTTATTCATTTCATCGCAGGCTTTCGGCAGATTGCCTGTCTGTGCGAGTGCCTCAGCATAGCAAAGGTGAATGTCAGCCATACGCAGATAAGCAAAGTTGGTCGGATGGTATGCTGCATAGCCGTTATCGCGGAGATACTTGAACAGTTTCATACGGGTAGACCATGGATTGTCGGTAACAGCAGGATTGAAGGTCTGGTCTACATTGCCACCTTGCCACAGCTCGGTACTCGAAAGCCCCTGATATTGCTCGACAAGATTGTTGCGATTCACCACCATTGTCTCGTAGAGACGTGGATCGCGATTGACAAAGATGTCTACGTTGTTGGGGTTATCGGTATTGAACACATTGTCGTAAGGGAAGTTACGACCGTCTGCCATACCAAACATTTCCATATATTCGAGGGTGAAGAGAGCCATACCGAACTCATCCATACCTTCTACATTCCAGTCACCATTCCAAGCGTTTGTACCTAGACCGGCATGAACTTCAATCACCTTCTCGCTGTTGCCACGGAACCAGTAGGCGGTACGGAAAGCGTTGCAATAGTCTTGCTCACTGTTACCGGTGGGCTGTACAAGGGCGAAATAGTTGCCGTTGGCGCTATTGGCTTGGAAGAAATCCTCACAAGCCTTCAGCGCTTTCTGCCAAAGTTCGGGCTTGTAACCGCCAACCCATACCTGGTTGAGGTCCTGATTCTCCTCGTTGCGAGTGAATTCAAGATAAGGTTTGTCACTGTTAAACAGAGGTGAAGCCACGAAGTTCCACAGCCTTACACGCAGACCATAGGCTGAGCCTTTGGTCAGACGTCCAGAGTTGGTGGCCTGATCCTGCACAAAGAAAGGAAGACCCGGTTCGTTGATGGCGCCCTGAATAAGTCCGTCGATGAACTCTGCTGTCTCGATTACGCTCATGCGCTTGCCATCTACAACATCAGTAGCCATGAATGAGCGGTCAACTTTTGGAAGACCTCCGAAGTTGCGGAAAGCATCGAGATAGCGCGATGCCATGATGACATATACCTCACCACGGAGCTGGCTCTTCTCTGATTCGCTCAAGTCGGGAACTCGATCGATGTTCTCGATGAAAATCCAACCCTCACGGATGGTACGCCAGATGCCTGCACGACCATTGCCGTCACCGTTGGCGATGAAGGGGAACTTGACGAGACCGCCGTTATCCTGATCGGTCTCGGTAAGGTCACCACCGTAGTACTTTCCGAGATTGTGCCATCCGCAGTACGACTGGCAAATATCGGTAAGGGCATCGGGGTGGGAATACCATACTGCACCTGTATAGGTGAAAGGGTTGTGCATGGCACCGTACATGTGCCAGAGGAAACGTTTTGCATTCTCTCCCTTGACAAAGATGGAGTCTACGGTCACATCGACACCTGGCTGCTTGTCGAGGAAGCCATTTCCGATGTTGATATCATCGACACAAGAGCTCAGCGATCCCATCCCTATCATGGCACCGGCTACACATATAATAGTAGCAGTTTTTATTTTTTCTATAAGATTCATAGTCTTGAATGTTAGAAGTTTAAGTTGATACCGAAGTTGTAAACACGAGTCATAGGATAACGTGTGCTACCATAGCCTGCTTGTGCCTCTGGGTCATTGGCCTTGAAGCTTGTGAAAGTAAGGAGGTTATAACCATTGGCATAAACACGGATGTTGTTGATGGGCACACCGGGTATACGGAACGAATAACCAATCTCAAGGTTCTTCAGACGGATATACGATGCATCGACCATCCATGGGTCTGAAAGTGAACCGTTATGCTCGCGTGCCGATTTCTCAAGAGAGATACGTGGCAGGCTGGCACCGGAGTTATTCTCGGTCCAAGAATTGTCATAGACCCATTTGTTGAGCATTGACTGGTTACCAGTACCGAAGGCTGGAGTATAGAAAGAACTGAGCTGACGGTTAACGTGGGTGGCACCTACCCAAGTCATGGAGAAGTCGAGACCTTTCCAGTTGAGCGTTGCGTTTATGCTACCAGTATACTCAGGAATATCGCTGTAGCCGATAGCATGTACATCGTTAGCATCCACCTTACCATCACCTGTGAGGTCAACGAATACGCTGTCACCAGGACGCAATGTAATCTGCTGGTCTGGCATGTCAACACCGTAAACTTCCTTGTAGCGCTGTTCGGTTTCACCAGGAACATAGAACTCAAAGAAGTCGTAGCCGAAAGGCTGACCTACAGGATGACCGGTGTGGTACATGTGTGGGAATTCTTTCTTCACTTCTGCCATTTCCACAACCTTGTTGCGTGCGAAAGCGAATGTAGGAGCTATCGAGTAGTTTACTTTACCTATCTGGTCGGCCCAGCGTAGGGTAATTTCATAACCATGGTTCTTGACACGGCCGAAGTTGATGGAGTTGGGTTTGAGAGCGGAAATACCTGCGATGGTTGTTTCGTTGGAAATGAGGATGTTCTTGCGATCTTCCCAGAAGAAGTCGACACCGAGACTCAAGCGAGATCCAAAGAAGTGTACATCGGCACCATAGTTCTGCTTGGTGGCTGTTTCCCAAGTAACATCGGGGTTACCGTTGCTGGATTCGCGTGCGCCAGGCATGAACACACCGTTGTTGGTACCGAAGTTACCTGTACGGTCGTTGGTCCACCATGCACCACCTTTACCATTGTCGTTGGTGTAAAACTGCCATGTGCCAGGCAGATAGAGGAAACGCCCGACACCCTGGTCATTACCTACCTTACCGATAGAACCGCGAAGTTTGAAATAGGAAACAACATTACGGATAGGCTCCCAGAATTTTTCAGAAGAGATTATCCAGCCGAGAGAAGCAGAAGGGAAAAAGCCAAAGCGCTTACCTTTTGCGAAATTCTCTGAGCCGTTATAGCCCATGTTGAGGTCTACCATATACTTAGTCTGGTAGTCGTAGGTGATACGGCCTACCATACCTACATAACCACGGGGGATAGAATTGTAGACGCCACCAGGATAGTAGTTTTTAGATTCATTATAAAGAACGAGCGCACCGAAATTGTGGTCACCGAACTTGCGGGTATAGTTGAGGCTCGCCTCTGCATACCAGTTTCTACCGCCCCATTTGGACTCCTCATAGCCAAGAGGCCATGAGTCACCCTGACGGACATAAACAATCTTTGGAGAACCGTCTTCCTCGTATTCACCCTTAGCGATGGTGGCCTTGTAGCTGATACCACCGCCGGTAGTACGCGCTTTCTGCTGTGTATAGTCAGAGTTGTAAGAACCCTTGATACGGAAATCAAGCCCCTTGGTGATAAAGTCGAGCTTGAGCTTGTACTGAAGATCGAGGTTTACAACACTCTGACGCTGAGTAGTATAGCCCTGCTCGTAGATAAGGCCGAGACCATCGGAGCCAACTGCGCCAACGAGATTAGGATCGGAAATAATACGACGTCCCTCACTATCAAGCCCGTAGCCTGACATTGGTGTACCATTGTTGAGAAGGCCCTCAACACCAAAAACACCTGACTGACCGTTATACTCACCATTACCGATAGAGTTTCGTCTGCCAATGCGTCCACCGATGCCGATAGAAAGCGTACTCAGCTTAGAGAAATCTACATCGAGGTTGGCACGGAAGTTGTAACGGCGGTATTTGAAGTTTGCGTCATCACCTTGGTCGAAGGTTTTGAAAAGACCGTCCTGATTGAGCATGCCGACAGAAACGAAATAGCGGGCACGTTCAGTACCACCCGATACATTAATATTATATTGTTCCTGCCATGCATGGTCGTCCATCAAGTACTTGAACCAGTTGGTGCTTGGATAAACGGTGGGCATATCCATGTCCTTCCAGTGCTGTATAGCTTCCTTCGAGAACTTCCATCCGTCCTCGGCTACTCCTTCCACTTCCTGAGCATGATTGTAAGCCGTTGCATACTCGTAGGAGTTTGCCGGCTCAAGGAATTTAGAAATCTGCTGAAGACCTACTGAAGCTGTCAGTGTGATGGTGGGCTTGCCTATCTCGCCGCGACGAGTTGTAACGAGAATAACGCCGTTGGCACCACGTACACCAAAGACGGCCGTAGCGGAAGCATCCTTAAGAATAGAAATGTCCTGCACCTCGTTCGGGTCTATTTGGCTGAACTCACGCTCGACACCATCGACAAGCACAAGAGGTTCGGCGCTGTTGAACGAACCGACACCACGGATGCGGATGACAGGGTCATCGGCACCAGGAACACCGGTGTACTGCACCGACTGGAGACCTGGGAGTTTACCCGAAAGGGTGTTACCAAGCGATGCGGCTGGCGATTTGAGAAGTTCCTTACCACCCACGTTGGAGACAGAACCCGTCAGCGTCACCTTACGTTGCTGGCCATAGCCGATGACAACCACTTCATCGAGCATCTCATCATCCGATTCCAAAACAACATTAAGAGAAGTCGATGTTGCCTTTGCTTCTTTTGACTTGTAGCCGACATACGAAAACACCAAGGTTGAACCCTTGGGAACTCCCGACAAAACATAGTTGCCACTGCTATCTGTTATCGTGCCTTTCGACTTGTCTATAGTCTGCACGGTAGCCCCGATAAGTGGCTCGTTCTGCTCGTCAGTAACACAACCTTGCACTTTAAAAAGATTTTGTGCGAAGGACACTCCCGGTAGCAACAAAGCCAACAAAAGGAGATGTAATCTGCATAACTTTCCCATAGCATTAAAATTAAATAAAATCATTAAGTGTTAAAATCATTAGTGTTAGAATTTTCACAAATGTATGTAGATTTCTTTCCAATGGTGGGTGAAAAAATGACATTTGAGGTTTAAAAAAACGCTTATATTTGCATTTTAATGTCGCATAGGTTTAAAAGCTATCAAGGAAAGTACAAAATACATCATTCCCCCAAAAACATACCGCCTAACCTATATAATTCATAGTCACACCTCTTCTATTTCAAGGAGTTAGAACCGACTTGTAGGCTGATAACTCCCGATAACTCCTTCTAATTTCCGACTATGAATGATGCAGGCTAAACAAACTTTATAGGCAATAGAAGAGGATTTTACAAAAAAAAGAGACTATCTAACTTTTTAGTTGTTAGACAGCCTCATTTTTCACCTGAAAACATCATTCCTTTTAAAGCATCTACTGATATGTATATATAGTTGTCAGTTAGATTTGACAAAAAGTTTATTGGCTATGACAACAATGCGAGTGAGAGAGGAATCTTTGCTGTTCTGTTATCGTTTTCCTATGAATTCATCTATATATGCCCTGTAATCGTGGTGCGTCTTATAGGTACTTTTTCCTATGCCATTCAATATATAGTTGAAACCTTTGGCGCCTCCTCCCGAAAGGGTGTTGTTGCACATGTGATACATTCTTATACCGGTTTTATCGGGTACTTCTATTGAATTCTCAATCATTATTTCGTTATGTAGTACATCATAAATGCCGAAGGCAAAAGCTTCGTGAGTATTCACGTTATCAGCTACTTTATATGCGGCATATCCGGCGCGTGTGCCGTTTTCGCTCATATAGTATTCCTGTGAGGGAGCATCATAGGGCGTTTCGCATTGATAAAAGTAAGTTCGTCCATGTTCTCCTGTCCAGTAAGTCTGATATTCCTGGAAGTGCTCGTTGAATAAGCCGTAAATGGTGACATGGTCGCCGTTTACTACCAGACCGTTTCGGGTGGTATTGATTTCCCAGCCTACACTGCCACGAACACCATGATCTGCCCTCCATATCCAGAAATGGTCGCCAATCACGTCATTGCTGTTTAGTTCTACTGCACGGTCTACGTGTACCTTTGCCGGACGGAATCCGCCTATCCGGAAAAACAGGTCGGTGAGCAGAATAGGATTTTGTATATGTCTTTGAGCTGTTTTCTCCGTACCAACCTGAATCAGGGTATTGGAAGTGTAATGCGCATCAAACATCAGAGAGGCAATCGTTACCCCGTCTACATCTTCTACCAGAATTGCCGTATCGGAATTCTTTTCTCCCGGAATCAGAGTCGCCCATCCGATTCCCAATATAATGGTGTTGGGGCGGGTGACATGGAGTGGTTCTGAAAGCTCGTACATGCCGGGAGTTATAAGCAGATGTTTGCCCGCTGCGAGTTGTTTATTCATGTATTCGGCCGAGGTACCCGGTTTCACTACATAAAATTCATTCAGTAAATCCAGACTTTCACCTTCGCCCATGTCAGTGCGGCTGTAGGAGACTCCTTTGTGTTCGTGTTTCAGTGCCGGACGGAATACTTTGTATCTTCCGTCGTCGCCGATAAACAAGAATGGCTTTTCGCGTATGATTGGGGTGGTGGGGATAAAAGTTACATTACCTCCCTTGTCCCAATTGTTCTGATAGGTATTTGTATCTACTTCCGAACCCAGTTCAACGCCCTGGAAACAGTAGTTGTATTTGATTTCTTCGAACTCCCCACGTCCTTTATTCAGGAAGGAATTGCGGGTGTACCATTGTTGTTGGTTTTTAGAACCTGCGGCAGCTTCAAAATAGCAGTCTGCGGTGAATCCGCCGCTTACCCATCCGTTTTCCCACTGATTACGCACAACGCGCTGCGAGTAGATGCGGCGAATAGGTGCTGCCTGCGATACGGCCCATTTGAAAGTTTCCTCTTCGTCATAGGTTGCTGGTCCTATAACGGACAAGTTTTCTGTAGAACGCCAGAAGGTACATGTACCGTTTCCATTACTAAGATGGGGAGGGGTGTGTATATTGGAAACTTCCACATCAAACGGTGTTTTTCCTAATCCTGCCAGATGTACATAGAACGGAACTTTCAGTAATCCCGCTTCCTTATAATCACCGGCTTTGAATAAGAGGGCATAGCGGTTGGGACTGAACTCCTTGCCGAACATTTGTTCATGAATGGCATTAATCTCATTCCCTACGTCCACTTTACGGTCCGTATCACTATATATGTATACATAGTCGCCGAATACTTCGGTATCCATAGCCATTGAGGCCAGGAGTTTACCTTCCCTGTCTGTTATCTGATAATAATAATCATGGGGATTCCCTTTGACTTTTTTATCAGTAAATGTTGTTGAAGACGTGCTACCAATCGTCTGGTATTCGCTGAATTTTCCGGTAGATCGTTTTATGGTATATTTTCCGGCAGAAGTTTGCGATGCGATTTTTGTACTGAAGTCCAGGATGATGTTTCCGTTTTGAACTTCTATATCCTTCGCATTTGCTTGCATACCAGCAAGCAGAGTACAGCATGCAAGGAGTATAATTCCGGGGAGTTTGTTTCTTTTCATATTCTGTAATTGTTCGGATTATATTTTCAGTTTTATTTTAACCTTAGCCAGTAGTCCGGCAATTATAACAATGATGAGAGAGTATATTTTTGCAAAGACTCTCCCGGGTAAACAGATAAATGACAGCACATACGGCATAGGTCCAGCGGATCAGTCCTAAGATGTCCCACCAACCTTGTTGAAATGGAGAGCCATGTACATCTTTATATATAACGAGGAATGCTAATAGAATAATGCCAAGGACTTTCATCCCTCTGAACACATATTTCCCAGCACCTTCGGTATGAGGGTATACATTCCATATAAGGAAAAAGCCAATGACCATCAGTATGGAGAACCATTGATAAGATATACTGCCAGTATCGGGTATTTGCAGATTGTTATTTCTTGAACGGGTCTCCCTTCTTATCAGTGCTGACTACCCAACGGAAGGCGTTTACAAACAAAAGGTTTTGTGTGGCATCAATGAATTCTTCGTCGCCATGACCCATGTTCAGATAGATCATTCTGTACTTGGTGTTGGTCCATACAATGGGGAAATCACCGAAGTTAACCACGTCCTTTATGCCCAACGGATAGTTTTTAGGGGAAATGGAAAGAAGTACTTCTACGTTTTTGTTGGTTCTTGGACTGGGGTTCCATTGATACCACTCACTTGACGGAGCCACAAAAGAAGTGGGTAAATTTCTGGTGACGGGGTGTTCTTCATTGTCAACTTCAACCAGTACAGGTTGAGGGGGCCAGTTATTGCAATAGAAAACCCCGCCACCCAGAAAATCTACAAACCAAGGCCAATTTGTGTGCTTGTCGTTATAGGCGGCTACATGGAAGCCTACCCAGCCGCCTCCGTTTTCCATGTATTTTTCAAAAGCATCGCGTTCGGCTTTTGTATTGGGATAGCCATCGAGCATAACCAC
Organism: Bacteroides intestinalis; assembly: GCF_003464595.1. Taxonomy (GTDB): domain Bacteria; phylum Bacteroidota; class Bacteroidia; order Bacteroidales; family Bacteroidaceae; genus Bacteroides; species Bacteroides intestinalis_A. The sequence continues at coordinate 68,842 of NZ_QRZF01000004.1, read as the reverse complement.
TACGCTATATTCTTTCAGCTGTTCGTAACTATATTGAGACAGATCCATGGTGATATCCAGTACAAAACCGTCACCGTAATTCAGTTTTTTGAAGAACTCTACCGCCTGCAAGGAGAATTGATAGTGTGCCTCTTCTGCATGTTGAGTATAGTAAACCAGTGCCTTGAAGCGGGGACCATTGGCATAATTAGCCGGATACCCTTGGGGAGCCTGAGCGTTTACCGCAAATGTACAGATAGCAAACAATAGAATAAGATAGAATCTAATACTTCTCATAGCATTCATAATTTATATAGTTAATAACTTTTTTATTCGTATTCAGCAATCAGTGATAGCCATTTTCCTGCCGATGTTACCCATACTTCTTTATAACATGCGTTGTTGGTCTGCGGCCAGTAAGGAATATCATCATTGCCCAATGTACGGATGCCGACAGGCATTTCGCCGGTCATCTCTCCGGAGGAGAAACTGTTCATCTGCGGATAGTTGTATCCTTCGCCATATATCAGGGATTGACCGAATGGATTCTTCCCGACTGTCCAGTAGAGCTGTTCCCGACCGATACCGAGCAATTCTTCATCTTTAAGGAAATTGCCGCAAATGGCAGCGGACTTTCCGGTAGAGAGGTGTATAGCTGTATTGCCGTTGAAAATGCTGAACCATACCGGGAAACGTTTCAGGTAATGCTCCTTGTCGAGCTTGACTCCCCGTTTCACTTGCTCTGTGTACAGATCTTGTGCATTGGATGGCGGAAAGAGGTGAAGGGCGTAAAAGCTCGTAGAATCTTTATACTCTTCTGCATGATATACTCCACTCGGGATCATTCCGTAAGGCTGGGTATATTTCATTAAACTTTTCAGATAATTGCCATAGAGTTGTATGGAATTTACCCATTTCTGATAATCAGGATGCTGTTGTTGTGTTTCGCAAAGCAACGTCATGGCCTGCATGTAAATCTGTTCACGCGATTGATGGATATAGTGCACAATGGATTTCCGTGATGGATTCCGATAGAAAAAACCACGGGTCTTATCTTTATCTTTTAAAGGTTCCATACGCTGGCAGTCGAGCACATACCGGATGGCTTCTGCAGCCGTTTCTGCATAACAAGACTTTCCCGTCAGCTTGTAGAGCATGCTGGCAGACCAAGATATAGTTGCCATATATTGGCTCTCGGAGGTATTGTAACTATGTTCATACATCTGCTTGAATGAGTCGAAACCATCTTTCCGGAATTTTTCTATGGCAAAAGAAAAGTCTTCTTCCGCTATTTTCCACAAATGTTCTTGCAGCATCGGGTCCCGGTCTATGGTCATTGCGGCATATGCTTCGTATCCTGCATACAGGAAGTTGTCGAATGCCATATTCTGAACACGTACAGAATGGATGTCATCCTTTGTATTCAGTATACCGTCCTGCCAGATGAGTAATCCCATACTGCTGGCACGATATCCGTCCCCATAGCGATTTTTCAGAATAAATTCAATTCCCCATTCCGCTTCTTCCAGCAAGCGGGCAGCCAATGGAGTATTTTGGGTTTTGAGCCGATTGTATGCTTCCAGCAGGGCAAAGGTCACGTCTCCGGTTTGTAACGTCTGTTGTGATAAGTCGCCTGCATCATGCCATCCCCCTGAATAAGAAATACTTTTTCCATCATGTTTGGAGAATAAATCCGTGTGGCAAGCCGCGTGTTTGCCGGGAACGGGATGCCCGCAGCGTTGGCAGAATAAGAAATTCAATACTCTCCAAAGGGAATTATCCCATAGCTTTTCGTTTATCCGGAATGTTGGAGTCAGGATTTTACCTACTTTCAGTTGGTAATCTCCCGGTTGATTGAAGGCAGTGAAGTCAATAACTCCGAATTCTCCGATGGTGGTTTGTTTTCGTTGCAATGCACCTTCATATGCCACCTCTTTAGTGGCAGAGTTTATCAGTAGGAATGCGGTCTGCTGATTACACCATAAACTATGAACGAGAGCGGTTTTCTGACTGTTGGTTGTATATCCTGTTGTAGAATAGATGATGGCATCTTCTGCCGGAGTCCATCCGCTTACTTTTCCGGGGGCTTTGATTTGCTGTAATTGGATATTGTCAATGTAATAAATGGCAGAATCACCTGTGGTCCGGTCTTTCCCTTTTAGAGCTGTGTCGAAACGAATAGACATTACTTTATCCCGTTGATATTCGTCTATATCAAGAAAACAGTGATTCCATGTTTTATTAACCAGATTGATGAGGTGGGAGCCACTGGGGTGATTGTATCCTTCCTTGGCTGTAGAATTATCGTTTGTGAAGGTCAGATTCATGTTGACTACACGTGCACCATCACAATCCGGATAGATGGAAAAAACGATTCTGTTATATTTCTCCCAATTTTGCCCATTGACATGATAGATGATACCGCTATTTCCATAAGTTGCATAGTCTGGGTCGGAAGGAGAACCGACTGTTCTTCTTCCTGTATCGGTTGGAAAAGTCAGACGAATACTACCTTTGCCGGATACGGATTTCTCATTAGAGAAAGCCATACTGCCTGCTCCGGAATGGGTCCATCCGTTTGTACTGTCTGTTTCTGTAAGCGGTTGACTGGATAACACCTCTTTTTTCAACGCATTTTCTTCGAAAGAACGGGAAGTGTCCAAAGGTAGCGGGGCATGAATGAATCCAGTTTCATAAATTTGCTTTTCCAGTAAGGCGTCTCCAGTCAGAACATTTTGACTGAATAGGGAAACATGACTTATGAGTAATAGGAATAATATGAATGATTTCTTTCTCATGATTTAGTTAACCTTTGGTTTCTGATGCAAGATTAGCGATTATTTGGCAAAAGGAGGTTTGATAATAGCCATAAAACCTTTAAAAGCCATCAAAATGCAAAGAAATGATAGAATATCTACTTTGGTTGATGATATTTAAACTCCTTTGGAAAGTAAAAAGACAAACTTTCCTTTGGGAATTGCGACCAGCACTTCTACGTATGTACTACCAGGCTTAGACTGACCTGATACCTACCTTCTCCTTGTCCTATAATTAGGAGTAGGTAAGGAGTAGGTAGGGAGTAGGTAAGGAGTAAGTAAGGAGTAGGTATTGTGAAAATCATGAATAGAAGTTCTCATTTGTAAAGACAAACAAACAATTAAAAAAAAAATGAAGCTGACAGGAAATGCTATTTGAAGTATAATAATGGGAAAAATCCTTGTTTGCTATTGGTTGTTTTTGTAATTTTAACGCCTAAACTTAATGAAATATTTTTTGCAATCATTTTAAGAAAGAGAGAACAATCATACTCTTATATATGTATAATATGAAAAAAGTAACTTTATTCGCAACCGGTATCATCATGATGTCATGTGCACAACAACAACAGAAGCTTACGTATCCTGAAACCGCGAAGGTGGATACTGTAGATGTTTATTTTGGAACGGAAGTTCCCGACCCGTATCGTTGGCTGGAGAATGACACTTCCGCTGCAACTGCTGCATGGGTGGAAGCTCAGAACAAAGTAACGAACGACTATTTGTCTAAGATACCTTTCCGCGATGCTTTGCTGAAGCGACTGACGGATGTGGCTAATTATGAAAAGATTGGTACACCATTCAAGAAACACGGCAAGTATTACTTCTATAAGAATGACGGTTTGCAGAACCAAAGCGTACTGTATGTACAAGATAGCTTGGATGGTGAACCACGTGTATTCCTCGATCCTAACAAACTCTCGGACGATGGTACAGTAGCCTTATCGGGTATTTCTTTCTCGAATAATGGAAAATATACAGCATATACCATATCACGCAGTGGATCGGATTGGCGTGAAATCTATGTGATGGATACGGAAACCGGTAAACTGCTGGATGATCATATCGAATGGGCGAAGTTTACGGGAGCTACCTGGCAAGGAGATGGCTTCTATTACAGTGCTTATGATGCTCCGGTGAAAGGGAAGGAATTTTCTAACGTAAATGAGAATCATAAAATTTATTATCATAAGATGGGTACGCCGCAGTCACAGGATCAACTGATCTATCAGAATCCTGCATACCCCAAGCGTTTCTATACTGCCAGTGTAAATGAGGATGAAACTGTCCTGTTTCTGTATGAGAGCGGTGACGGGCGCGGAAATGCTTTGTATATGAAAGACCTGCGTAAACCTAATGCTCCGTTTGTGACAATGGCTACGGATATGGATTATAGCTATGCTCCGATGGAAGTGATAGGAGATAAGATTTATATGTTTACAAACTACGATGCACCCAAGTACCGTCTGATGATAGCAGATATCAATAAGCCTGCCTTGAAAGACTGGACGGAACTGGTTCCGGAGAGTGAAAATGTACTTTCGGATGCAGGTGTGATAGGTGGAAAACTGTTCCTGACGTATGATAAAGATGCAGCCAACCATGCCTATGTATATGGACTGGACGGTAAGGAAATACTGGAAATAGAATTGCCTTCACTTGGCTCTGTAGGTTTCACTGGAGACAAGGATGATAAGGAATGTTTCTTCGGATTTACTTCATTTACCATACCCGGTGCTACTTATAAATATGATATGGATGCGAATACCTACGAGATTTTCCGTGCTCCGAAGGTTGACTTTAATTCTGACGAGTTTGTGACAGAACAAGTATTCTATCCCAGCAAAGACGGAACGAAGATACCGATGTTCCTGACTTATAAGAAGGATCTCAAGAAGGATGGCAAGAATCCCGTGTTCCTTTATGGTTACGGTGGTTTCAATATCAGCCTTAATCCGGGCTTCTCTACATCCCGTATTCCGTTCCTAGAAAATGGAGGTATCTATGCACAGGTTAACCTGCGTGGGGGTGGCGAGTATGGTGAAGACTGGCACATAGCAGGTACTAAGATGCAGAAGCAAAATGTATTTGATGATTTTATTTCGGCTGCTGAATATCTTATAGGTAATAAATATACTAATAAAGATAAAATTGCCATAGTAGGCGGTTCCAATGGTGGTTTGCTGGTAGGAGCCTGTATGACACAACGTCCTGATCTGTTCCGTGTAGCTATTCCGCAGGTAGGTGTAATGGATATGTTGCGTTATCATAAGTTCACTATCGGATGGAACTGGGCAAGCGATTACGGTACAAGCGAGGACAGCAAGGAAATGTTCGAGTACCTGAAAGGCTACTCTCCACTGCACAACCTGAAACCCGGTACCCAATATCCTGCAACGATGGTTATTACTGCCGATCATGATGACCGTGTAGTTCCTGCCCACTCATTTAAATTCGCTGCTACCCTGCAGGAATGTAATGACGGAACGAATCCTACGCTTATCCGTATTGAAAGCAAAGCCGGACATGGTGCAGGTAAGCCAATGAGTAAGGTGCTTGAAGAACAGGCTGACACCTACGCCTTTATCATGTATAATATGGGAATGAAGTTTGATAAGTAGTGATTAGTGATTAATCACTACTTATTTGACATTTTATCATTCTTTAATCAAAATAATGCTGAAAAGTATAGGTGAATCCAAAAGAATTCCTATATTTGCAGTGTTATTCGTTGACACTTTGTTCGAATAACCTTGAAATCACGAAAGGATAAACCTTTTAAAACGTAATATTATGAATATCGAACGAATTATGTCCTCTTTAGAGGCAAAGCATCCCGGCGAGTCTGAATATCTTCAAGCCGTAAAGGAAGTACTTCTTTCCATCGAAGATATCTATAACCAGCATCCAGAGTTCGAGAAAGCTAAAATCATAGAACGCTTGGTTGAACCCGACCGTATCTTTACGTTCCGTGTTACTTGGGTGGACGACAAAGGTGATGTACAAACCAACCTTGGCTATCGTGTGCAATTCAACAATGCCATTGGCCCGTACAAAGGCGGCATTCGTTTCCATGCTTCTGTAAATCTTTCTATCCTGAAATTCTTAGGATTTGAACAGACGTTTAAAAATGCACTGACTACTTTGCCTATGGGTGGTGGTAAAGGTGGTTCCGACTTCTCTCCACGCGGTAAGAGCGATGGTGAAATTATGAGATTCTGCCAGGCTTTCATGCTGGAATTGTGGCGTCATCTTGGTCCGGATATGGATGTACCAGCCGGTGATATCGGTGTCGGTGGTCGTGAAGTGGGCTATATGTTCGGTATGTATAAGAAGCTAACGCGTGAATTTACCGGTACATTTACCGGAAAAGGTTTGGAATTTGGCGGTTCTCTGATTCGTCCTGAAGCTACAGGTTTCGGCGGATTGTACTTCGTGAACCAGATGTTAGAGACTAAAGGCATTGATATAAAGGGTAAGACCGTTGCTGTTTCCGGTTTCGGAAATGTGGCTTGGGGTGCTGCTACCAAAGCAACCGAATTGGGCGCAAAAGTAGTTACTATCTCCGGACCGGACGGATATATTTATGATCCGAATGGTATCAGTGGCGAAAAGATAGATTATATGCTTGAACTCCGTTCATCGGGCAACGACATCGTGGCTCCGTATGCAGACGAATTCCCCGGTTCTACATTTGTTGCCGGCAAACGTCCTTGGGAAGTGAAAGCTGATATTGCACTGCCTTGTGCTACGCAAAATGAACTGAATGGTGATGATGCCCGTCAGTTGATTGAAAATAAAGTGATGTGTGTAGGAGAAATCTCAAATATGGGCTGTACGCCGGAAGCAATCGATTTGTTCATTGAACATAAGATTATGTATGCTCCGGGTAAAGCTGTCAATGCCGGTGGTGTTGCTACTTCCGGATTGGAAATGTCACAGAACGCCATGCATCTCAGTTGGAGTGCTGCCGAAGTGGACGAGAAACTGCACGCAATTATGCACGGCATTCATGCACAATGCGTAAAATATGGGACAGAACCTGACGGTTACATCAACTACGTGAAGGGAGCTAATATTGCAGGCTTCATGAAGGTGGCTCACGCTATGATGGGTCAGGGAATTATTTAAAGGAAAACTTTGTTTAGTTGTATTTGTATTTGTGGTTTGTGCTGCCCCTGCCTGTGAAGGCGTAGGGCAGTACTTTTTTTATAGTGATTGGTGGTGAGTGATTAGTGATTAATGCTGTGCAGGGTATGGGCGCTATGTATTAATCACTAATCACTCACCACTAATCACTGTTTTTTTCTTACCTTTGCATCTCGAAATTATAAATAACAAAGAGATGTTACAACCTGAATTGAAACTGAGACGCGATAAAATACGCGCCTTGATGGCTCAACAAGAGATTGATGCCGCTCTTATCACTTGCAATGTAAATTTAATCTATACGTATGGACGTGTTGTCAGCGGTTATCTCTATCTGCCTCTGAATGCTCCGGCACGTTTATTTATCAAGCGTCCTAATAATATTGAAGGGGAACATATTCATCCTATCCGTAAGCCGGAACAGTTACCTGAATTACTGAAGGAGTGCGGACTACCCCTGCCTGTGAAGTTAATGTTGGAGGGAGATGAACTGTCGTATACTGAATATACCCGTCTGGCAGCTTGCTTTCCGGAAGCGACGGTTGTGAATGGTACACCTATTATTCGTAAGGCACGCAGTATCAAGACGAATATTGAGATTGAGATGTTCCGTCGGTCGGGTGCTGCCCATACAAAAGCTTATGAGCAAATTCCTTCGGTGTATCAACCGGGAATGACAGACCGCCAGTTGTCTATTGAGATAGAACGTCTGATGCGCCTGGAAGGTTGTCTGGGGATTTTCCGGACTTTTGGTCAGAGTATGGAGATATTTATGGGAAGTCTGTTGGCTGGTGATAATGCTACTGCTCCTGCACCTTATGATTTTGCTTTAGGGGGTGAAGGACTTGATCCGTCTATACCTATTGGTGCGAATGGTGCAATGTTGCAACCCGGACAGAGTCTCATGGTGGATATGGGTGGAAACTTCAATGGATATATGGGTGATATGAGCCGTGTGTTCTCTATTGGTAAGTTGCCGGAGAGAGCTTATGCTGCCCATCAAACTTGCTTGGAAATACAGGAAGCTGTAACAGAAAAAGCAAAACCAGGGACTGTGTGCGAAGATCTTTATAATACAGCCATCGATATGGTTACTAAAGCCGGGTTTGCTGATTACTTTATGGGAGCCGGACAGAAAGCGAAGTTTATAGGTCATGGCATTGGTTTGGAAATCAATGAAGCTCCTGTACTTGCTCCACGTATGAAGCAGGAGTTGGAACCGGGCATGGTATTTGCGCTCGAACCGAAAATTGTATTACCAGGTATCGGTCCATTGGGTATCGAGAATTCCTGGGTAGTAACAGCGGACGGGGTAGAGAAATTGACGCTGTGCAAGGAAGAGATTATAGAAATGTAGGATAATTATGAATTATGAATTATGAATTATGATTGCGCAGCCCATTCATAATTCATAACTCGTAATTACTCTCATTCTCCTTCGTAATATTCACACAAGAAGTACCGCGCAATGAAATCCCAGTTATCATGCAATACTTCTTTTCCACCGGGGAAAGGGAGTTGCAGATCAGGGAACAATCCTTTAGCCATACCATATTTTACAAGATCGAAGGGACAAGCTCCCGGATAAGTGAATAATTTGAATCCTCTATCAGCAGCATTTGCTGCATTGTATGTTGGATTATGCGGATCGCAGAAACAATAGGAAACATTCGGGGCAATCAGCATACCTTTGGCGTTGGCATAGATTACGAAGTTTCTTTCATTTTTTAATTCGGGTAGCAGGCTTTCATTTTTATTTTCCCACTTCAGTTCTTCTATAAAGAATTTACATAGCTCGTCATATGCAGAGAAATACAATAGTGGTTCTCCTTTACTGTATGCCAGACAATTTTCTACATCTTTCTTGAGTTGCATTCCCGGTTTAATTTCGGGTAATGGCACTTGAGGCATTTCTAGTAAATCCAATCCCATCACCCAAATAGGAGAAGAAGGTTCGTCGCAAATAGGTGCTTCTTCGAATGAAGCATCCATTAGATCATATGCTTCCTGGCTGAGTGCCAATAAATCGGGGTTATGAGGGTTTTGGACGATAACTTCGTCTTCCTCAAAAATGGCATACCGGGAAAAGAGTGTCCATTGTACAAATGACAAGTCCTCTACGTTGATCTCATCAGGAGTATATGCATCCGTCAGCGTATAGAAGGGCAGATAAGATTTATACAGTCCATAGTATGCATCTGAAAACTCTTTCCACCCACCTGATTGGGCTATGCAGTCTTGGAAGTAGAGAGTTAATGAAATGGCAGCATCTACTCTTTCCGTTTCAGATTTTTTACAGTATAATGGAGATTGATCGATCAAAAGAAGTAGTTGACTGGCGAAGTGCAAATACCAGGTGTCGGTCGGAACTTGTTTACTGCGTTCGTTAGCTGCTAACCAACGCTTCATGTAAATTCTTGATTGTTTCATGTTGTTTTACTTTATATTGGACAAAGATAGGGCTTTCCCTCGAACTTGTGCCCCTACCGTCGGATATATTTACCGAGTCAGTGAGAATTTCATACTGAAACCGAAGTCGGCACTGACAACCGGGTACGAACTGGAAGATATCAATGGGGTATTTTGCTGGCGATCGTAGTAGAGGCGTAAAGTTAGGAGGCGACTTAGGGTGTAGTCTGCAGAACAGGATATTTTAAGGGCTTTGTTTCCATTGGTAGCCTGGGCAAATCCTTGTTGGATATCACGGCAAAGGGCCGACTGGTTACGGAATGATATGTCGGTGCGAAGAGCAAGATCATGGCTGACACGATTTTTACTGTCCTTTACATTGCGGCGGCTGAATAAGTTGAAGTTTACAATCTTGTATCCCAAACCGATTACAAAGTCACGTGAGGCTGTTTCTACCAGTTGGCAGGCACTCATACTAAGATTCAGAATACGGCTGGTTTTATATTCTACCTTGGCGGTAAGTCCATTTTTAAGAGTGGCGTCCATACCAATGAGGGGAGAGAATTGCTCATTGATGGATACCATGCTGATATCGAAACGGGATGAAGGAATGGGATTTCCCGTTTGTACATCTTCTACAAAACCAAGATCGCCCATATAGCTCATGAAACTTTGGAAAGTATTGTAGCTGCCGACACTATATGTGCTCCGGTAGGCGTGATTCAGATTGACGCTGCGGAAATTCTTTTTGAACCAGGCTATCTTGGTGAGTCCGGTATAGGTAATGCGCCAGTTCGGCATCATGGAGAATAGGCTGGGGAAGAAGTCGAGGGCTGAGTTCCGGGCGTTCCTTCCGGTATAGGCGGCAAGGAAAGCAGGTATCATTACGTCCGGTGAATGTTTGCTGATAGTACCGTTGGCTGGATCGAATGTCTTACCGGCAAAGGTGCTGCCTTGTGGGTATTGTGCGCCAATGAACTGAGTTTCCACACGATCCCGGATAACATCGAGGTTGCGACGGAAGCGTTCGAAAGTACCGGAACGGTAGCCATCTCCGGCACTGTGTCGTTCGAAAGAACTTCCGATAGAAATGATGCTCATAGAGAAATTGCCACTGCGGGTATCCGGCATGCCTGCGAACATATATTGCATTTCGCGACTGCGGTTACGGGTACGATTTGCAGTGAGGTCTATTTTGAGATCACGTATCGGTTCCAGGGAAATACGTAGTTGCAAGTCTTCCAGAGCATTGCTGCTGGCCGGACTGACAATGGAGTCATTACAAACAAGCCAATCGTTTTGTAGGGCACGGTCAATGTAGCCATCTCCGGTAAGACCAAAAGCAAAATCTATTCCCGGAGCAAGGAAGCCACCATGTTTTTTTTGTCCGAACATGTCACCGACTTCAGGACGGAAGCCGGGAAGGGTCATGGCATATGTATTCTTGTACGTAAAGCTGAAATTGCGCACGCTCATAGCGAAGCGGGCGGTATGTTGCCCGAATTTATACCACCAGCCATCTTCCGGATTGGGCCCGGGAATGATCGTAAGTTTAATGCGTGCCGTATCTTTTGTATCGATACGGAGGGAATTGGCACTTAGGACTTTATAATTTACAAGATAACGACGCCCGTCGACTGTAAGTGCACTGACTTTGGGACGACGGGAGTTCATATTGTGCTGTATCGTGAGGGTGGTATCTGCACGTAGTTGTATTTCTTTATCGTAGCGACGTGGCTTCTGTTCTTTGGGGGATGTCGGTTTGCGATACGAGGCAGAGAAACGACGGTTCACTTGCTTCAGATAGGGGATCTTGTTATATAACGCTTCAAGATTGAAACGGGAATTTACATCGATACTTCGTTGGTTGCTGACAGTATTTCCCATTTCTATGCCTTCGGATAAAGAGACACCACGATCCCAGTTATAGGAAGAAGCAAAGCGGAGATCTGCACTGATCCAGTCAGTGGCGGGGAATTTATCAAATGGGAGTTTATAGGTAGCATTGAATGTCTGCTGGAAGTCGATGGGACGGCCGAGTGAGAGCAGGCTACGGCGGACAGTATCCTTCCAGGCTGTGTATTCGTCGGGATAAAGGTCTTTATTCACTACGCCGTAGGGCTCTACAATTTCAGCGTGGGTAGCAGAGGTGAAATTGAAGCGAAGGCTTTTTGTCAGGTCCCAGCGCAGGGCAAAGTCACGGTTCCAGAGAAATTCTTTGGCTACAGAGATTGGAATACTTTCGATACTGATGTCTCCATTGCCCACGGATGTTCCGGAGGTCAATGCTTCCAGGTCACGGAGTTGCAGTTCGTAGTAATGGCGTGTCATGTCGGTATTGAATGATATACTTTGAGGTAGCCAATTCAGATTGAGTTCCTTAATAAAACGCATCCAGGGAGACTTGTTTTCCATGCTTTTGAAAGGTTCCCATGGACGGTATATGGGAGCGTAGTTATAAGTCATAGCAGCACGCCAGTCTGTTTCATTTTCATAGGCGGTAGTACTGCCTTGATTATGACGCAGGGAACGGGAGTAGCTGAAAGTAAAGTTTCCCGGATCGTATGGCATGGGATTCTTACTGGTGATACCCAGCCGTGCATTGCTGAGGCTGAAATTACGGTAGGTAGTAATTTCACGGGCTATATTCATCAGTGAGTCGCGTTCCCAATCGGTGGTGCAGGCATCAAGTGCATCATCCAACAACATATCTTTGTCCAGTGGATTGTACTTGGGCGTGGTGGCTTCTTTGGAGTAGGAGAAATAAATGGGCGCAGTCAGTTTGGCTTTCTTGGGAAAGAAGCGTCCAAGGTCGAATGTAGTAGTGAAGCTGTATTGATAGTAGTCATCCAGACGGCGTTCACTGACACTTTGTTCCAATCCGCCGAAACCGGCTGTTTCCATGTGTCCGGCCAGATTGATGCTACCTATATCAGAGAGTTGCACATTGAGATTGCCCTGTGCAGCCCAACCACCTTCTTCATTGAATTCAGTGAGACGCAGTTCGTTTACCCAGATTTCTGCCGACTTGACAGTACGAGAATTATTGCGAACTCCGATCATCAGGGTCTTTACCTCTGCCAACGACGGATTACCAATTACACTTATTTTGTTAGCAGGCTTATCCGGATCGTATTCGGAATAGACTTTGGCATAGGTTACACCACTATTTGAAATATTCTTCAGGCGATTGCGCGTCTTTTTTGCATTGGTCAGCACACCGAGGTCGATATCCAGATTATTTGACTTAGGCCAGACGGCAAGGCAACCGGCAGCGGTGCTTCCATTATATTCTCCGTGGGGAGTGAGTGTGAGTGGAATTTCGTATTCATAATAATTGCTACGATAGTCTGAACCGAGACGGATAAATACGGAGAGTTCACCGTCTTGTGGGTCAGTACTGAGATCGGGTAAGGCTTCGGCATGGGCAAACATTTGCAGACGTTTGTACTGCCTCATATCCATACCGGTATTTTTGTAGACGGCACGGGCATCACCGGGAGCCAACTTTTCCAGCTTCAAGCTCATGGCTTGTTCATTCTGTTGACGGAGTTGCGGTTGTCCGGGATCGATGACGCGGGAAATACCCGGAGGCATCACATAGTTTACCGGGGTGCGGTCACCGTTTTCTTCGATGTTGACGGCAGATACATCCAATGTAGCGGAACTGGTGGTAGAAGCACCTTGCTGTGTGTTGTTCAAGGCATCGGTATAGGTACGCCATTCACCACGTACTAATTCGAGTGTGGCGAAGCGTAGTACAACGGGTTTCTCAAATCCGGTCAGGAACATACGCATGAAGCGGATGGATTTAAAATCTTTAATGCTTCCCACTGCCTCGCCACTGCGTACAGGTACTTTGAACTGATACCAGGTCACTTCTTCTGTTTGTCCGTTGCGCAGGCGGACGCTGACTGTTCTTTTGTCGGTGATATAGTTTTGCCCTACTTTCAGATCGGTGGGAGCAAGGCGGACACGATATTGGAAATATTTCTCAGTCTCGTTCAGTGTATTGTCCTGATTGATATCTTCTACATCGGGCACGGTTTTTGAGGATATGTCATATCGCTCCGGGGAGTCTTCACTGGCTGTGGAGTTGCCTTCGGTATTGTTGTAGTATTTGTAACGATCCAGGATACTACGTTCCTCCCGGTCGTAATCACTGCCCCGGAAATAGTGATAAGTGTCACCAGCCGGGTCATTGTATAACTTCTGGTAAGCTTCGGCATTAACGATGCCTTGTACTCGTTCCAGATATTTCTGATACGTGGAGAAAGTACGTTCGTCTTCTGTGGAGAGTCCGTTCAGACCGACATCCTGGCGGCGGCGTGCACCGGAAGTATTATCGAAGGCATACACTACGCTACGGTCCCTGGGGACACGTCCCCAGACGGTTTCTTCGGTTTTTGTCATATCTCCATCAATGGGCAGACCATTTTCAAAAAATTTCTTGCCGTCTTTCAATATATCTTCGGATACTTCTCCAAGATTGATATAAAGGTCACCTCCGCGGGCGGTAGAAGTCGTATTTTTAATAAGCGTACCATCTTCTGCATAGATGAAAGGATCGAGTAGCCAGAATGAAACATACTCGATATTTGCAGCTTCAAAGTCACTTGTATCCAATTTGCGCATCATACCTCCCCAGCGTTTCTCCGGATTACGCAGAGTACCATCCGAATTCATATCCGTATCGAGATTATAGGGTCCCCGTTCCTGCGGGTAATATGCCAGGTTCAGTACATTCATAGAGGCTGACTCCTGATAAGGGGTTTCCTTATTAGGAAAAAGTTCTTGTTCATATACTTCGCGCACGTAGTGATTACTAAGTTGGTTGAGATCATTTTTGATGTGTGTCGGTGTCAGCGAAGAATTGCGTCGGGTAAAAAGTCCGTCAATATGATACCATGCCAGTAATGCCCGATTTTTTCCATAGTTTATATCATTACTGAGTGATGCTTCGGGAAAGAGGGCAGAGGCGGAAGGGCTGTAGGGAGTGCTTGCCAGCATCCAGTATGAGGGCTGGCGGAGGTCGATACCACTTTGCGTGCTTTCAAAGTCATCGATGTACGAAGCGTTTTGTTGCAGTCCTTTGGCATGTCCCGGAATGAGGTGGGCGAATTCCACACCCAGATTGATACTACTGGGGACGGTGGCATTGACAAAAGGTAACTTATCTATCATATTTGTCAGCCATTGACTCTCTTTCTTCCATGAGGCATTTACCCCCCATAAAGTGTTGGAGAGGGGTTCGTCGCCCATTGCAACTTTGCTCGTCAGCGGTTTTTCGCTGAGGTGCATGATGCTTCCTCCGAAAGAGAAGTTTTGCGAGAAATCATAAGTGAAGTTTAGTCCCATCATCGTTTTGCGCTGCATGCTGTAAAGTGTGTTGCTTTCCAGATTTACACTGATGGCTGTGCCGGCATCTATGATGCTTTGGTTGAGGATGGTAACTATTCCCAATGTGTAATCTACTGTGTAGTCGGAATTCTCAACGAGCGTCATACCACCAGCTGTTACACGTACCGACCCTTGCGGAACATTCATGGCTCCCAATCGTATTTCATTTGCATTGGAGGCACGGTATTCTCCCGTCAATCGGTATTTATTCTTCTCCGCAGTTTGCCTGGCAACAGTACGGGTAGAGTCATAGAGTTCCTGAAATACGTATTTATCTGCCAGTGCATCATTGCCGATTGCTTTTCGCAAATGACTGCCGAAAGGTTCTACAACCGGAAAATAAATACGTCCGTCTGCAGCAGTTACAGTATAGCCTTCTACAAAGTCGAAGAAACCGTCTGCACCTGTTTGATTCTGGCTATTGAGGCGGTCGAGATTCATGACGCGTAATAGAGGCATTTTGGCAATCTTGCCTTCGGGAATATAACGTAGATACACACCTGTCGTATCACTTTGGTAGGTGATATTCAACTGGAACTTCTCCTTTTGAACAGAGTAGGCATTGAGGCTATAGACGTTTTTCATCATCAGATCCCAGCAGGCGGCATCGGGAGAGTTAGCCGTATTCTTCAATAGTTTAACAAATAAGCTTTGTCCTGTCTCTTTGATGTCAGAAGAAAATTCACCTACCTGATAACTCCGTCCCCCCAGTGTGTATTCAAAAGCGACTGCCAACACTTCATCCGGTTGCAGGGTTTGTTTTAGTGAAATATAACCTAGCTTACTGTTCAAAGTATATTCCGAAGAAGTGAGAAGCCGGGCACTTTCAATCTTCTCATAATCCATACCTCCCTCTACACCGGGAATATTGTTCATGGTGTTGCTTACTTGGCTGATGTCGCGGGCAGCAGCATAGGTACTGGTCATCTGCGCATAAAGGGTATTGGCATTGTTGGTGGGTGCATTGACATTGGAAGTAGGGTTGGATGGATTTCCTGTTCCTTGCCAAGCTGTGTTGTTACCAATATGAAAGGCTTCCCCGAGGTCTGTTAATGCTACAATATTGCGGGGATTATCATAGTTATTTCGTTTATTGGTTACCCATACTTCAATTCGGTTAATTGTAACTCCCGAAAGGATGTTTGGAAGTTGGGTCAGGTTTTTGTCATAAGTATCCCGGAAATAATGGGCTAGAAAAAAGTGACGATTTTCTTCGTAATTATCTGCGGAGAAGTCGAAAGTTGTGGTTTGTGCACCACCGCGGCTTGTCACTGTTTTGGCTTCACTCTCTTGCTGGCTGATAACAGCCTGTAGCTTTAGTTTGCCAAATTGCAGGTCTGTGCGAATACCGAACAGTGCGGATGCCCCGCGTATTAGTGAGTTATTGGTGGACATGCTCACATTACCGGCTTCAATCAGTTTGATGATTTCATCTTCTTTTCCCTCATATTTCAGTTTCAGCCGTTTGGTGTCAAAATCAAAGGTTGCATCGGTGTTGTAGTTCATATTCATATTCACCTTGTCACCTACTTTTCCATTGACGTTGATATTAATTTTTTCGTCAAAGTCAAAACCGAGTGTTTTGCGTTGACTTTCCGGAAGTGAGGGGTTCTTCACATTTTTGTACGTCATGCCGAAGCTGAGCTCTGCATTACCTTGTGTACGTATCTGTACCCCACCGGGGCCGAACAATTTCTCTGCCGGACCAAGGTTGAACTTCATATCCATAAAGTCAAAAGCCTCTTTTCCTTTGCCGATTTGTTCTCCGTTCTTTTGGCGATAATAAGATTGCATGGATTGTTTCAACGTCCAATCCAGATATTCTTCGGGGGTCAGTACCATCGGTACACCGATTTCGGTATTCCCTAATTTTGTGCGTATGTAGTATCTGTCTGTTTTTGCATCATATTCTGCCTCGGTTCGCAGGTTCATGGGTGATTGCAGGTCGGCAGGGTGGGGAGAAAGGTCTTTTAGTGTACCCGGCACGGTCTTGCGAACGGAATATCGCGGAGCTATTGTATCCTGTACATTTTCTGCTTCTTGTGCACTCTCCCCATTTACATTCTGTCCCATAACGACAAAGCTGCCAGGCATGAACCACAGCAGCAATAACCAGATGATATGTCGTATACGAGGAGACTTCATGTTTTTATCTTTCGGTAGAATAATTCTTTTATTCTCACCGTAGGGAGAATGTTTTCTCACACCTGTGAGATTTTATTCTCAAGCCTGTGAGAAAACATTCTCATAGGCTTGAGAATAACTCAGTCAAGGTGAAACTAAACGGAGAACATTAACAGGCAGGTAACCTTTGCTTGTGCCACTTATCATTTACTAAAGTCTTTTCAGCGCCAACTTAATAACCTGCTCTACCGGTGCATCCGGCTCTTCTTTCAATATTGCCAAAACTACCTTTTGTGATGGTGCTTGTGCAAATCCCAACATTGTCAATGCAGCAATGGCTTCTTCCTGCACCTGTGCATTAGCAGCAGATAACATTCCGCCAAGACTTCCTATCGTACTTCCTGCACTTGCTGCACCTGTCTTGATTTTATCTTTCAAATCCACAATCACCCGTTGGGCTGTTTTTAATCCGATACCTTTCACTGTCTTCAGTAAATTGGCATTTTCAGTACTGATAACATTCACCAGTTCTGCCGGTGAAAGTGCTGAAAGTATCATTCGTGCAGTATTACCGCCAATGCCCGAAACGGAAATCAGCAACAAGAATAATTCACGCTCTTGTTTATCTGCAAAGCCGTAGAGGATGTATGCATCCTCACGTATAGCCTCGTAGATATACAGTTTACACTCTTTTTTGCCTTGGATGGCGGCATACGTATTTAATGAAATATTAACGGCATATCCCAATCCGTTACAGTCGATAACTGCGGTTGCCGGGCTGAGCTCGGCAAGTCCGCCTCTGATGTATTCTATCATAATACTTACTATAACGCGCGCGAGCGAGGAATATTGTGTTTCTTCATTACAGACTCAGAAGAGTTTCGGGGAACTTTTTCCTTTGGAAATTGTTTTAGAGTGATAAGTCATTGAAGGTACATAAGTTTGAAAGAAGTCTTAATAAAGAAAAAACTCTGTGGAACACTGAATCGTTTTGTGGTTAAATTGAATGAAAATGATTACTTTTGTGCCGATAAAATAGAAAACTGATAAATAAATTCAATAAAAGAATGAAAAAAGTAAGAGCAGCCATTGTTGGCTATGGCAATATCGGGCAATACGTGCTCGAAGCGTTGCAAGCGGCTCCCGACTTTGAAATTGCCGGTGTAGTACGCCGTGCTGGAGCTGAAAACCGTCCCGCAGAACTGAGTGAATACCCTGTTGTAAAGAATATCAAGGAATTGGAAGGCGTTGATGTTGCAATTCTTTGTACACCAACCCGCAGTGTAGAGACTTATGCCAAAGAAATCCTTGCACTTGGCATCAATACGGTTGACAGCTTCGATATTCATACCGGTATTGTAGATTTGCGTCGCACACTGTCTGCTTCTGCAAAAGAGCATAATGCAGTTTCTATTATTTCTGCAGGTTGGGATCCGGGAAGCGATTCTATCGTACGTACCCTGTTGGAAGCTATTGCTCCGAAAGGAATTACTTATACAAACTTTGGTCCTGGAATGAGTATGGGACATACAGTAGCTGTAAAAGCTATTGATGGTGTAAAGGCTGCTCTCTCCATGACTATTCCTACCGGAACTGGTATTCACCGCCGTATGGTTTACATTGAATTGAAAGACGGTTATGAGTTTGATAAAGTAGCTGCTGCCATCAAGGCAGATCCATACTTTGTGAATGACGAGACACATGTGAAATTAGTTCCCAGCGTAGATGCTTTGCTTGACATGGGACATGGTGTAAACCTCACTCGTAAAGGTGTTTCCGGTAAAACTCAGAATCAATTGTTTGAGTTCAATATGCGCATTAATAACCCTGCACTTACTGCTCAGGTATTGGTT
Organism: Bacteroides intestinalis; assembly: GCF_003464595.1. Lineage (GTDB taxonomy): Bacteria > Bacteroidota > Bacteroidia > Bacteroidales > Bacteroidaceae > Bacteroides > Bacteroides intestinalis_A. The sequence goes on along the minus strand of NZ_QRZF01000004.1, from coordinate 50,112 downwards.
TGTGTAGCTCGCGCTTCCATGCGTCAACAACCAGGTTGTTACACTATGGTAGAGGTTCCGGTTATTGATCTTCTGCCGGGAGATCGTGAAGAGTGGATCGGACACTTAGTGTAAGAAAATACGATTATATAGAAAAGGATGGCCAAGGTAATATTGGTCATCCTTTTTTATTGAGGTAAATCTAAAGTTCTCTTTTCTGGTTATATATTTATTCTTTATCAGGTATTTTTTGATAAGCAATTTGTATAGGTGCATCTATCCATTTCTCCGTTTTGAAGTCGAATAAGTTCATATTCATATTTAATACGAAAGTATCTTTTCCAGTCCTTTTCATCGAATTGATACAGCCAAATTGTTTATCATGATCGCTATCAGAAGTCAGAATCACTTCGTCGCCATCAGTAAACTCATACGTATAAAATATAAATTCCTGAAGATAGAATGCCAGAAAAGGAGAGCCATCGGAGGTATACTCTATGTGTTGGCAAGGAATACTGAAATTTGCAAACTGAGCATTGTTCGTCTGATATTTTAAAGGGCGCATTTCTGCATAATAGAAGTCAAATGAGTAATAATCTTCAATAATTTTGGTACTATTCAGGTGGTAAGGAGATATTATTTCTAAATAGACATCATTTGATACAATACCATCATTGTTCATGTCTACTGCTTTTTCGGAGATTATGGAAACTATTTTATAGTTACCTGCAAATTCACTGACAGGAGAATCATCTGACTTATTACAAGATATAAATGTAATAATAAATAATAGGTAGATTAGCTTGTTCATGATATTGATATTTGTGTTTAGTTTTAGATTATATAGTCTTGATATAGACAAAGATAGTAATAAATTCTATATAAAAGAACTGCATCAAAATAAAATTGTCAGTTTTATTTTGATGCAGTTTACATCTGTGGTTAAGTTCTCTTAGAACAGGAACCGCAGAATATCATTAAAGTTTGCCCAAAGCAGCAATCCGAATAGTAGGAACATGCCCACCATTTGCGCACGTTCCATAAACTTATCACTTGGTTTGCGACGAGCCACAATCTCATAAATAAGGAATAGTACATGTCCGCCATCCAGTGCCGGAATAGGCAGAATATTCATGAAGGCGAGGATAATAGAAAGGAACGCTGTCATGTACCAGAACTGATGCCAATCCCATGTAGCAGGGAAGATGCTTCCGATAGTTCCGAAGCCACCCAATTGCTTGGCACCTTCTTTAGAGAAGAGATATTTCATCTGTCCTACATAGCCTTTCAGAGTTTGTACTCCCAATGCTGCACCAGCGGGGAAAGAGGCCAGAAAACTATATTCTTTCTTTACAACCGGCAGTAACTGATTGGTTGCCGTACGTACCACTGCACCTATCTCATAGATTGAATCTGTAGCAAAAGTTATGGTATCTATCACTCCGGCACGTGCATAAGTCAATGTGATATAATGAGAAGCTGAATCCGCTTTCTGACGGCGTAACATCTCTTCTTTGAAATCGAAATAAGCAATGTTCTTTCCGTCCAATTGCATAATACTGTCACCTGCTTGCAGTCCGGCAAGGGCAGCAGGACGGTTGGCACAAATACTATCAATAACATACGGATAGCGGAATGAGGCAAAACGTACACTGTCAGCCAGCAGACGCTCCATAAAATTCTCAGGAATATAAACGGATACCTCTTGCCCATCGCGGCGTACTGTTACCTGGCGGGCATCGACAACGCTTGTCAGCATGTCACCACCGTAACGTTCAAAGGGTACACCATCAGCAGATATAAGTACGTCACCGTCACGGAAACCGATAGCTTTTGCCGTTTCGTTGAATTCCATACCCAACGGGGCTTTTTGTACCGGTACGTATTCATCTCCCCAAGTAAAAAGTATCATAGAATAGATGAATAATGCCAATATGAAATTGAACAATACACCACCTACCATGATTAACAACCGTTGCCATGCCGGTTTGGCCCGGAACTCCCACGGTTGTATTGGCTGTTGCATCTGTTCGGTATCCATAGACTCATCTATCATACCTGCTATCTTTACATAACCACCTAACGGCAGCCAACCAATACCATATTCCGTATCACTATTTTTCGGCTTGAACTTGAACAGGGTAAACCAAGGGTCGAAGAACAAACAAAACTTTTCTACCCGTGTCTTGAAAAGACGGGCGAAGAGGAAGTGCCCTCCCTCATGAACGATAACGAGCAACGAAAGGCTCATAATGAGTTGCAGGGCACGAATCAAAAATGTTTCCATCTAATAATTTTTCTATTTTACTATTAACTACTATTTACTATTCTTATTCTTCTCCGAGGAAGAAGGGAGTTGAGATACTTTAATACCTGTACTATTTTTATTTTATCAACTCTTGTGCAATACGGCGTGTCATCGCATCCGTAGCTACATAGTCTTCATATTCCGGTTTTGCCACAAACGATACGATAGACATTGCTTTCTCTATCACATCACTCATGCCGAGGAATGAAATCTCATCCCGCAGGAAAGCGGCAACTACCACTTCATTGGCTGCATTCACGATACAAGGCATATTTCCACCTTTATGCAAAGCTTCGTAAGCCAAAGCCAGATTACGGAAACGAGTCGTATCCGGTTGTTCGAATGTCAGGTTTGTGCACATCTTGAAATCCAACCGGGGAAATGAAGCCTTCAGGCGTTGCGGATAAGAGAATGCATACTGAATAGGCAGACGCATATCCGGCATACCCAATTGTGCCTTTACTGCACCGTCTTCAAACTGCACCATCGAATGTATAATAGATTGCGGATGTACTACCACTTCAATCTGATCCGGACGTACACCGAATAACCATTTTGCTTCTATCACCTCGAACCCTTTGTTCATCATTGAAGCGGAATCAATCGTGATCTTCGCCCCCATATCCCAATTAGGATGTTTCAAGGCTTGGGCTTTGGTTACCGTAGCCAGTTGTTCCATTGTGCAATTGCGGAACGGACCACCGGATGCCGTAAGGATCACCTTCTCTATTGGATTACCGAGTTCCCCCGCTAAACATTGGAAAACGGCTGAATGTTCGGAATCTACCGGTAATATAGGTGTACCGGATAGGCGTGCCATATCGTTAATCAGCTCACCTGCCACAACAAGCGTCTCCTTGTTGGCAAGAGCGATGGGTTTACGGGCACGAATAGCATTCATGGTTGGTTTCAGTCCGGCATAACCTACCATCGCAGTCAGTACGATGTCAATTTCCGAGTCTTCCACAATCTGGCAGATAGCATCCGTTCCTGCATATACTTTGATAGGCAGGTCGGCAAGGGCTTCTTTCAGTTGGGCATATTTCGTTTCGTTGGCTATAACTACCGCTTCAGGCTTGAATTTCCGAGCCTGAGCAATAAGTTCTTCTACACGGTTGTTGGCGGTCAGCACATACGCTTCGTACTGGTCGGATTGTTCTTCAATCACCTGTAATGCCTGCGTACCTATGGAACCGGTAGAACCGAGTATAGCAATTTGTTTTTTCATTTATCTATCACTTAAAATACAATATATTGTTCCGGATTCACCGCCCGTCCTTTGTGCCATAACTCAAAGTGCAGGTGAGGACCGGTTGTCAGTTGTCCGCTGTTTCCTACCAAGGCAATAGCCTCTCCGGCCTGTACAGTGTCTCCTTCACGTTTCAATAAGGAACTGCAATGCTTATATACGGATATAAAATCTTGATTATGTTGTACTTCTATCACATATCCTGTTTCGGCCGTATAAGTACTCAAGATAACTGTACCATCCAGCGTAGCAAGTACGCTCTCTCCGGGATTGGCGGCGATATCCGTACCGTAATGTTTTCTGTCAGCATCAAATTTGTCTGTAATCATGCCTCGCGTGGGACGATAAAATATCAATCCTTCTATGTCCGGGCGGGCTGTAATGCTTGTCAGATTATATTTTTCTGTTTCTTCATATTGTTTCCGGAACTCCGCTTCCCGCTGTGTGCGTTCCATCAACGAATCTTCGCGTACAGTAGTCAGTGAGTCCATATTGTGCACAGTATCTACCCGTATGGTTCCACTGAAAATATCCTGTATATTCATGATATACAAATTCTGGCGATCTACCAACTGTTGAAGTGAATCTACTCGTAAAGCATTCTCTACCACTTGGGCACGGATCTCACTGTTCATATATCCCGGCAAGTAGTTACGCAACGGAGTGAAAGCAATGATAACTGAGGCAACCAGAAACAAAACAGTCAGCACAGAAAGTAATACCGAGATGCCGTTTAACTTGGATACACGGAGACCGACTACTTCTTCGAGTGTATTCTCGTTGATGATAGTCAGCTTATATTTGAATTTGATATTACTCCAGAATGCTTTATGTCGTTTCTTTTTCACCATACGCGCTAATCACTTATCACTCTATCACTAATCACTTGTTTACACTTCCTCTGTTTCATCCAAAGCCAGTAATCCTTCGGGTAAATCCATAGTGATTACTTTGTGCTTTTGGTCAATGTTCTGGATGAATTCTTCTTGTGCAGGAATCAGTAACTCTTCTCCCTGATGATCAACAACAAACAAGGTGTTGATGGTTGCAGTATCCACCTCTGTTACTTCTCCTAGGTCTCCGTGGTTAACTTCTTCCACGCGGAAACCTACGAAGAAATCCCAGGTCAGTTCTCCCGGTCCGGCATCTTCGGCATGTTTGGCGGGAAAATAAACTTCCACGTTGGTGAACATCCGTGCACGTTCCGCCGTGTCTACTCCTTCCAGCTTTACCAATGCAGTGGAGTCGGAGCGGAAACGGTATTCCTCCAGGAAGAAAGGTACGAAAATACCATCCAACAGGCAGATTAGGTATTCAGCTTCCACCCGGTCAAAAATGTCATCGGTGAATGTAAATGACAACTCACCGTGAATGCCGTGCGGTTTGTTGAATACTCCTATCTTATATACATCTTCTCTTTTTATCATCTTATCATCCTACCATTCTTAATCATCTTCCACCATCCCATATCATATTCTCGTAATTCTTGCTCCGATAGCATTCAGGCGTCTTTCGATATCCTGATACCCCCGGTCTATTTGCTCAATGTTGTGGATACGGCTGCTTCCTTCCGCACTCATGGCGGCAATCAGCAATGCAATACCGGCACGAATATCAGGTGAAGTCATATTTCCGCCTCGCAGACGCATGGCATGGTTATGGCCAATGACAACGGCACGGTGAGGGTCACAAAGAATAATCTGTGCTCCCATATCTATCAGTTTGTCCACGAAGAACAGGCGGCTCTCGAACATCTTCTGATGGATAAGCACGCTGCCTTTTGCCTGAGTGGCAACTACGAGCATTACACTCAGCAAGTCCGGCGTCAGTCCCGGCCAGGGAGCATCGGCAATAGTCATGATAGAACCATCTATGAACGACTCTATCTGATACGTTTCCTGTGCAGGTACATAGATATCGTCTCCCCGTTGTTCCAGTTTGATGCCCAGACGGCGGAAACTTTCAGGGATGATGCCCAAGTTTTCATAAGAAACATTCTTGATGGTGAGCTCACTTTGCGTCATGGCTGCCATACCGATAAAACTGCCGACTTCAATCATATCGGGAAGTATTGTATGTTCGGTACCGTGTAGTTCGTCCACTCCTTCAATGGTCAATAGATTGGAGGCAATGCCTTGTATCTTGGCGCCCATGCGGTTCAGCATCTTGCATAGTTGTTGCAGATACGGTTCGCAGGCAGCATTGTAAATAGTGGTTGTTCCTTTGGCCAGTACCGCTGCCATCACGATGTTGGCAGTTCCGGTAACCGAAGCTTCGTCCAGCAACATGTAGGTGCCTTTCAGTTCGCAAGCTGAAATCTCATACGCTTCGCGTTCTGCGTTGTACGAAAAATCTGCACCCAGATTCTGTATACCGATAAAGTGAGTATCTAGACGTCTGCGTCCTATCTTGTCACCACCCGGTTTTGATATCATCGCTTTATGAAAGCGTGCCACCATCGGGCCGATTAACATAACCGAACCTCGCAGACTGGAACATTTCTTCAGGAATTCATCACTTTCCAGATAACTCAAATCCAGCTTTTCAGCTTTGAAACAATACCTATCAAGCCCTTTTCTGGATACCGTAACGCCCATATCACGCATCAGTTGAATGAGATTGTTGACGTCCAGTATGTCCGGAATATTATGTACGGTCACCTCTTCGGCTGTCAGCAGCGTGGCGCAGATAATCTGCAATACCTCGTTTTTTGCGCCTTGCGGATGGATCTCGCCGGATAATCTGTGTCCTCCTTCAATTACGAATGATGCCATAAATTGGGATTTATGACTTATGATTTATAATTTATGATTTATGAACGGATCTGCCGCTTATAAATCATAAATCTGAAATCATAAATCTATTAGTACTTTCTCTTATTATTCCGGTTATCTCTCCGGTTATTCTGATTGTTTACTTTCGGACGGTAGTTCTGATTGATACGTTCAGCCATCAGTTTGATGATGTCATCCGTCATCTGCAATTTGCCACCCGAATATTCATTAAGATCTTCTGCAATTTTGCGGTCGTCTACCGTATCCTTGTTCCAGGTCATGTAGTCTTTCTTCATGTGGTTGCAGATCAGGGCTATCAGGTTTTGCTTTTCATCTCCTTCGGGGAAGTCAATTGCTTTCTTTATCAATACTTCCAGTGTACGGCCGTAGTGGCGGTAACGAATTTTTGTACTGGGATAGGGGATCACTTCCGGACGGGTATTCAAATTATCTTTGCGGATAATTTCATAAGGATAATCAATGTCCAGTTTGAAGTCGGACATGATAGCCAGATGATCCCATAATTTATGTTTAAAATCGGGTACATCACGCAGATGCGGGAACATATTACCCATGATGTTGATAATGGTGTTTGCGCAACGTTGGCGTTCAGCGCGGTCTTCGATTGTCAACGCGTGGTCAACCATGTTTTGGATGCTGCGTCCGTATTCCGGCAAAGGCATCCGCTTTTGTTGAGTGTTATATTGCATATATTATAAAAGTTTTTTCGGTTGGGAAGCTACAAACTCTTTCAGGTAGAATGGTTCAAAATAAGCTACATCCTTAAAGTCGTTTTCGGCTATTGCTTTTTCTGCAAGTGGGAACATCATCTTTGCCAGCGGGCGAATATCGTCAATGAAGTGCGCATTGGGATGAGTTATTTTTTCTTTGCACTTGGCTGCCCCGTCTCCAAAGAAATAGACGGGATGTTGATCCAGAAATTCCGTATAAGAGTTTTCGTCTACAATGTCAGCGGCTATGTCGCGCACAGGCTTCAGGGCACGGTCGTAGATAGCAGCATATACCTCCATGCGGCGTGCATCGATCATCGGGCATAGCAATGCGTCTTCGGGCAATTCATCATGATAAAGCAATACCGGCACGCATTGCACCTTCAATGTCGGAAGACCGATCAGCGGAATATTACGTCCGTAACAAACCCCTTTCGCCATAGATACGCCGATGCGTAGTCCGGTGTAAGAACCCGGTCCGCAACTCACCGCCACTGCATCAATCGGCATGGCATGACTGTCGGCAAACGACAGCGCTTCGTCTATAAATACTCCCAGCAGAGCGGCATGAGACGGGCCGTTCAGATCTTCTTTGTTAAATACATTTTGTCCATCTTCACTCACAGCAACGGAGCATGCCGAGGTGGACGTTTCAATATGCAAGATACACGACATAGTCTTTTGTTAGTTTAATTGTGGCAAATTTACAGGTTTATTTTCAGATACACAAGCGAATCCAAAAAGGGTTCGGTATCTTTCTTGCGGCATAATTGGCAGGTTTTTAGATTATTTCTATCTTTGCTATCTGATTTTAGGAATAAATACTGAATTCATTAACATAAAATAACCGGCACAAGGAGGTCGTTGTATCTGTAATTATGATTGTAGCTATTATTATTGTACTTTTTATTTTGGTGGTGATTTCGATGTACAACTCATTGGTGAGAAAGAGAAATCAGATAGAAAATGCTTTTTCCACTATCGATGTCATGTTGAAACGTCGCTTCGATTTGATCCCCAATCTGGTTGCAACCGTTCAGCAATATGCCAAGCATGAAGCTGATACATTTGCTGCAATAACGGAAATGCGCAACAAGACTTATGCTTCTCTTAATGGCAGCGAAAAGGCGGACTTTGACAAAATGTTTTCTAAAGTGCGCACTCAATTCTTTGCAGTGGCGGAGAACTATCCCGAACTAAAAGCTTCTGAAAATTTCCTGCAATTGCAGCGTTCGCTCAATGAAACGGAAGAACAGTTGGCTGCTGCCCGCCGCACTTACAATGCTTCTGTAACCGATTACAATAATGCCGTCCAGACTTTCCCTACAAATCTGTTGGCAGGTATGTTTGGCTTTACAAGAAAAGCGGTGCTGACAATTCCGGAAGCAGAACGTGCAACTCCGGATGTAAAAAACTTATTCAATTCATAAAATAGCCGGCAATGGATTATGTAGATTTTGACTCTCTGGCGCAGAAGCTGGCCCCCACATTGCAAGTTCTGGAAAATAAGCGTAAGGAACTCCTGAGAAAAGGACGTTCAGAGGGTTTGATTTATGCTGCTATTTTTCTGGTAGTAGGAGTGATTGCTTTGCTAATACTTAAATTGGAAGGGATCTTTGGTCCGATAGTTATTGTTGTTATTTCTGTAATCATCTTTATTACTTGTATCAATAATAAGTCGAAAATATTCTCCTCTTTTTATAAAGAAGAAGTGGTAGATGAAATAATCCATGCCTTTTGTCCGAATGCGACCTATTCTCCGAATGACGGAGTGAGTGAGGATCTTTTTAGAAATAGCGGACTGTTTACTTCTCCCGACCGTTATCATGCCGAAGATTTGATAGAAGGATGTCTGGATAAAACCAGCTTTATCTGTTCGGAAGTACATGCTGAAGAGCGCAGGGCTCGTTCTACCAAGAATGGAGTGCAGTATTATTGGGAAGATATTTTCAAAGGATTTCTTTTCATTGCTGACTTTCATAAAGAATTTCAGGGAGAAACGACCGTTTTGCGGGACAGCTTTTTCAAGATTAAGATGGGAGCTTCGAGAGTGAAAATGGAAAATCCCGATTTTGAAAAAGTCTTTGATGTCTTTTCCACGAACCAGATTGAGGCCCGCTATCTGATTACCCCTTCCATGATGGAAAGAATGTTGAAGTTGGACAGCAATTTCAAGAAAGGAGTTACCATCAGTTTCCGGAATTCTACGATTCTGGTCGCCATTCCGGATTCAAAGAACCGGTTTGAAGCAGATGTGTGGAGTTCTTTGAACGATATGAGCATCCTTAAATCGGACTTTGCAGTGCTCCAATCCTTACTGGAAATTGTAGATGAACTAAACTTGAACACACGTATTTGGAGTAAAGAGTAAGCGATAAACACATCACTTATTTCTTGAATAATTTTCACTAATGAAAATATTCATGTAATTTTGCGGAAAACTAAAGAATCTTATGATACAATCCATGACCGGATACGGTAAAGCGACCGCTGAACTGTCCGATAAGAAAATCAATGTAGAAATCAAATCGCTCAATAGTAAAGCGATGGATCTGTCAACCCGCATCGCTCCCCTCTACCGGGAAAAAGAAATAGAAATCCGTAACGAAATTGCTAAGGCACTGGAACGTGGTAAAGTGGATTTCAGTCTGTGGATTGATAAAAAAGATGCCTGTGAACTTATTACTCCCATTAACCAGGATGTGGTAGTGGCGTATTACGAGCGGATTCGCACCATCTCCGAAACTACCGGTATCCCTGCACCCGAAGATTGGTTCTCTACTTTGCTCCGCATGCCGGACGTGATGACAAAGAACGATATTCAGGAACTGAGCGAGGAAGAATGGAAAGCTGTTCATGCCACTGTGCTTCAGGCTATCCAAAATCTGGTTGATTTCCGTATACAGGAAGGCGCGGCTTTAGAGAAGAAGTTCCGCGAAAAGATTTCTAATATTGCCAAGTTGCTGACTTCTGTTGATCCGTATGAAAAAGAGCGTGTAGAGAAAATCAAAGAACGCATCACGGATGCTTTGGAAAAGACCATCAGCGTGGACTATGACAAGAACCGTCTGGAACAGGAACTCATCTATTACATTGAGAAACTGGATATAAACGAAGAAAAACAACGCCTGAGCAACCACTTGAAATACTTCATTAATACTATGGAGGATGGAAGCGGGCAAGGTAAAAAATTGGGTTTCATTGCCCAGGAAATGGGACGTGAAATCAATACGTTGGGAAGCAAGTCCAATCATGCTGAGATGCAGAAGATTGTAGTGCAGATGAAGGATGAGCTGGAACAAATCAAAGAACAGGTATTGAACGTGATGTAATTACTATTTCAATATGGCTAAACTTATTATATTCTCAGCCCCTTCCGGGTCAGGGAAATCAACCATTATCAACTATTTGTTGGAGCAGAACCTGAATCTGGCTTTTTCTTGTTCTGCTACCAGTCGTCCGCCACGCGGAACAGAACAGCATGGAGTGGAGTACTTCTTTCTTTCTCCCGAAGAATTCCGTACCCGCATTGCCAATGACGAGTTTCTGGAATATGAAGAAGTGTATAAAGACCGTTACTACGGTACATTGAAGTCTCAGGTAGAAGCTCAGTTGGCTGCCGGACAAAATGTGGTTTTTGATGTGGACGTTGTAGGTGGCTGCAATATAAAAAAGTTTTATGGCGACCGTGCTCTGTCGGTGTTCATTCAGCCTCCTTCGGTAGAGGAACTTCGTAAACGTCTGGTAGGACGTGGAACGGATGCTCCCGAAGTGATAGAAGCCCGCGTTGCTAAGGCGGAATATGAACTGACGTTTGCACCTAAGTTCGATAAAGTCATTGTAAATGATGATTTGGAGCAGGCGAAGGCGGAAGCTTTGCAGGTAATTACAGAGTTTTTATCGAAATAATAAGGTCTGTCATGTATCAGCCGAAACCTGTTTCTCCTAAACAGAACAAGTCATTGTTGATTCTCAACACACTCCTGGCACTTATATCTTTGGTGTCAGGTCTGATGGCGTTGTATTATAGCCAATGGACAATCGTTCTTGGTATGACATTAGTATTGCTTTCAAGTTGCATCAATGTTTATACTTGCTGGAAACGTATGAAAACAAAAGAATGAAAACGGGTATCTTCAGCGGCTCCTTCAATCCGGTTCACATCGGACATCTTGCCCTTGCCAATTATCTTTGCGAATATGAAGGGCTGGATGAAGTGTGGTTTCTCGTAACCCCGCATAATCCGTTGAAGGAAGAAGATGAATTGATGGATGATACCTTCCGTTTGAAGTTGGTTCAACTTGCCATTGCGGGGTATCCCAAGTTTAAAGCTTCTGATATTGAGTTTAATCTGCCCCGTCCGTCCTATACCATCCATACACTGGATAAACTGAAAGAAACCTATCCCGACCGGGAATTTCATTTGATTATTGGTTCGGACAATTGGGCGCTTTTTCCCCGCTGGTATCAGTCGGAACGTATTCTTGCTGAAAATCATATTCTCGTATATCCCCGTCCCGATTATCCGGTTTCTTCCGATTCCCTTTCGGAGAATGTAAAAGTAGCTTCTTCTCCTACTTTTGAAATCAGTTCTACCTTTATTCGCCGGGCGATGGAGGAAGGGAAAGATGTTCGTTACTTCCTCCATCCGGCGGTCTACGAGGCCTTTTTGTCTATTCGCTCCAGTTCCATTTGATGTTTCACGTACTTTTTAAAGGTTTTACTGGGGCGGAACTTTACCATTTCAAGCGTACGGACTCGGCATGTATATCCTTTTTCTGCATGGCAGGACGCGTGTATGGAGTAGCTCCTTTGTTTTCACCGCTGGAATTTGGTGTTTCGTAAAGGTCATGATAAGTACTTGTGTATATTTTTATCTTTCGGCTTCTATAGTATAGGTGAAGCTGTCTGCTCGATAATAGCCTATATTGTATTCTATAGGTATTCCATTGATATCATAAACAAATCTTTTCCTTATTAATATAGGGTCGCTGGATTTTATATCCAGTTTTTCTGCGATAAATTCTCCCGCCAAACGTGCAGTAACTTCTTCTTTGCTGGTTTTTACTATGATATTATATTTGTTTTCGAGCATTCCGTAAAGAGGTTGGGTAAAATCTTCATCGCCTGTCAGTGGAATATTTGGATTGAAATAAGAAATGAAGGAAACAAATGGGTATTCTTTATTGCCTCGTACTCTTTCCAATACCATGCATTTAGTTCCCTTGTCAGAATCTATTTCGAAGAAGGTGCATATTTCTTCGGAAGGTTTTTTGAAACTGACATGCAATTCGAAGTTTTTGATTTCAATTCCCAGCATTTTCATCTCTTGTGAGAAGCTTAGCCAGTTTTTGACACCTCCTACAATACCTTTTTTTACTACCCTTGTACCATGGCCTTTTTTTCTAACAAGCAGTCCTTCAAAAACAAGTTTATTGATGGCTTGACGAAGAGTGTTTCTTGATATGTTTAATTGTTCAGACAATAAAACCTCATTTGGAAGTAACTTCCCGTTCTTGTACTCTTCTGATTCAATAAGTTTTCTTAGAACTTCTTCAGCTTGAATATGAAGTGGTTTTTCTGAATTTGGATCTAATTTCATGCTCATTTCTTGTTCTTTCATTCTTTGATAATGCAAAGGTAATTCTTTTTTTTAGAAAAAAATCCAAATATCCTTTTATTTTAAATATAAACGTGTATATTTGCACAAACTATTATATGTTCATACATATTAAAACAGAAAAGTATCTATAATTATGAGAAAAGTTAATTACGACAGATTTCCTTCTACCAAAATTTCGGGAACAATTCTTCAAGGATGGGATGATATTCATGTCTTGTTAGCGGAGTGTTTAGAGGTCAAGGTGGTTTTACTTGTTGAGTTCTATGCAGGAGTGAATGAGGAAGAGGTAATGAATGAATTAGAGTTGTTGTCCCCTACCTTATTAATTAATACGCGTGACTTAATGAAGTCGGAAGAAGAGATTAAGGTAATGACGGAACGCTTTATGACGGATGACATCCTTTTTGGCTATGTTACGAACCTAACTTTGAGTGACTATTTCGATGTAGAGAAGTTGGAGGCAGCCCGTAAGCAAATGGCAGCCGCAGCAGGAAAAGTGATTGTTGCGGGAGCAGGTGCTGCTATGTTAGCTTCTGCTGATGCTACATTGGTTTATGTGGATATGGCTCGTTGGGAAATACAACAACGCTTTCGTGCACACAAAGTTAAAGCTTTAGGTGTGGACAATCGTGCGGATGCTGTATCATTGCAATATAAAAGAGGATACTTCAATGATTGGAGGATTCTTGATAAGTATAAAGAAGGTTTGTTTTATCAGGTGGATTTTTGGTTGGATACTCATATTGCTGATAAACCGAAGTTGATTGATAAAGAGACGTTTTTTAATGGAATAGAAGAAACGGTTAAAACTCCTTTCCGTGTAGTTCCTTTCTTTGATCCGGCTCCTTGGGGGGGGCAATGGATGAAGGAGGTGTGTGGCTTAAATCCTGAGAAAGAAAATTATGGCTGGTGCTTCGACTGTGTGCCCGAAGAAAATAGCCTGTATTTGGAGGTTAATGGTATTCGTTTTGAATTACCTTCTGTAGATTTGGTACTTTTGAAATCCAAAGAATTGCTGGGAGAACCGGTGGAAGCTCGCTTCGGTAAGGATTTTCCTATTCGTTTTGACTTTTTGGATACAGTAGGCGGTGGAAACCTGAGCTTGCAAGTGCATCCTACCACGCAGTTTATCCGCGAGAATTTCGGTATGTATTATACTCAAGATGAAAGCTATTATTTGTTGGATGCTAAAGAAGGGGCATCTGTTTATCTTGGCTTGAAAACTGGTATCAATAAGCGCGAAATGATTCATGATTTGCGTGAAGCACAAAAAGGAAAGCAGTTTTTCGATGCAGAGAAGTATGTGAATAAGTTACCGGCTCAGAAACATGATCATTATTTGATTCCCGGAGGTACAATACATTGCTCCGGTTCAGAAGCACTTGTATTGGAAATTAGTTCCACTCCTAATTTGTTTACTTTTAAACTTTGGGATTGGCAACGCTTGGGGTTGGATGGACAACCGCGCCCAATTAATGTGGAAAGAGGAAAATGTGTGATAGATTGGCAACGTAATACGGAATATGTGAATGAACATCTGGCGAATCATTTTATTCAAGTGGGGGATGGTGATGGTTGGAGAGAGGAACGCACGGGACTGCATCCGAATGAATTTATTGAGACGCGCCGTCATTGGTTCTCTAAGTCAGTTACACATCATACAGGTGGCAGTGTGAATGTCTTGAATTTGGTGGAAGGTGAAGAAGCTATAATCGAAAGCCCAACAAATGCTTTCAAGCCTTTTATAGTGCATTATGCTGAAACGTTTATAATTCCGGCAAGTGTGGGCGAATATACAATTGCTCCTTATGGCAAGTCTTTAGGATTGGAGTGCGGAACAATTAAGGCTTATGTGAGATTTTGAAAAGAGGATAGTCTAATTTAAATCTGATATTATATGTATAAACATGATGAAAGAGTAGTGATGACCTTGGATGCTGGGGGAACAAACTTCGTTTTTTCGGCAATAAAAGGTTGTGTACCTGTTGTGGAACCCGTATGCTTGTTAGCGATACCGGATGACTTGGAAAAATGTTTGTCTGTATTGCTTGCGGGTTTTAGTAAAGTGAAAGAGATGCTGACAGAGGAGCCTGTAGCTATAAGTTTTGCTTTCCCTGGACCAGCGGATTATGAAAATGGAGTTTTAGGAAATTTGCATAATTTTCCTGCATTCAATGGTGGTGTTGCTTTGGGACCCTATTTAGAAGAGAAATTGGGAATTCCTACTTTCATAAATAATGATGGAAATCTTTTTGCCTATGGTGAAGCGTTAGCCGGAGCATTACCTGAAATTAATGGAATGTTAGAACAAGCAGGTAATGTTAAGCACTATAAAAATCTTATTGGAATAACTTTGGGCACTGGTTTTGGGTGTGGTATTGTTATAAATAAAGAACTCCTTGTAGGTGATAATAGTTGTGGTGGTGATTTGTTCGGATTTCGCAATTGTTTCTTCGATGATATGATTATTGAAGAAAGTGTAAGCATACGTGCCGTGCAAAGGGTTTATAAAGAACTATCTAAGGATAATCGGGACTTGACTCCTAAGGCTATATTTGACATTGCCGAACGCAAAATAGAAGGTGATAGCGAAGCTGCTGCTGAAAGTTTTGCTTCTCTTGGAATTGCGGTTGCAAATGCTCTTACTTACGCTTTGTTTTTGATAGATGGTGTGGTTGTTATTGGTGGAGGTCTTTCTGGAGCAGCGAAGTATATAATGCCATCTTTGATGGCTACATTTAAAAAGCGATTACATTCGTTCTCGGGCTTGTCTTTTCCAATGGTACAAATGGAAACATATTATCTGGACGAAAAGGCTGATCTTGAGTCGTTTTTGAAAAGAGAGTATGAAACGGTCATAGTTCCTGATAGTAAGAGGGAAGTCACTTATTTTTCTAAGAAGAAAACGGGGATTATCTTATCTCATATTGGAGCTAGTCAAGCCATTTCTCTGGGGGCTTATGCATTTGCCCTTCATAAGCTGGACGGGGCTTCCTGTTTTTGAATTAAATCATGTTTAGATTATACTATATTATATTCAACATATGAAAAATCAAAAATCATTATTATTGTCATTACCGGTGCTTTTAGGGTTCTTCGTAATGGGCTTTTGTGATATAGTTGGAATATCATCGGATTACGTGCAACGTATGTTTGGCTGGTCTCCGGCATTGACAGGATTTGTTCCGTCAATGGTTTTTATTTGGTTTCTATTTCTTGGAATTCCAATAGGAAATAAAATGAATCAATGGGGACGGAAAAACACAGTCCTTTTAAGTATGGCGATAACCATAGTTGGTATGTTTTTGCCGCTTTTCTCTTATAACAGTATGACTAGTGTTACTGCCTATGCTTTACTTGGAATCGGTAATGCTATATTGCAAGTCTCGTTGAATCCGTTATTGAACAATGTTATAAGAAGTGGCAACATGTTGACTAGCAGCCTCACGGCAGGACAAGTTGTAAAAGCCATTTCATCTCTTCTTGGTCCTGAAATAGTATTGTTTACAGTGTCACGCTTTAGTGAGGATAAGTGGTATTATTGCTTTCCGATATTGGGTGCTATTACTTTATTGTCTGCCGTATGGCTGATGTTTACACCAATACCAAGGGAAGATAGAATAGAAGATCGTATTTCAGTGAAGGATACTTTTTCGCTATTAAGTAATAAGATGATTCTACTACTGTTCTTGGGTATTTTCTTTATTGTAGGTGTAGATGTGGCTACTAATTATATAAGTTCTAAGCTTATGACTATCCGATTTGGCTGGACGGAAGCACAAGTCAAATTTGCTCCTCAAGTGTATTTCTTGTGTAGAACGATAGGTGCTTTGTTGGGAGCCTTCATGTTGGCGAAGGTTGATGAAATAAAATATTTTAAGGTTAATATTGTAGCGTGTGGTGTGTCTTTGCTTTTGTTGATATTTATAGTTTCGGATGTGATGGACTTGGTTCTTATTGGAGCTGTCGGCTTTTTTGCTTCCTCTGTATTCCCGATAATTTATTCTGTAGCCTTGAAAAAAAGGCCGGATAAGGCAAATCAAATTTCAGGTTTGCTGATAACTGCAATTGCAGGAGGAGGAATTGTGACACCAGCTATTGGCTTCTCTATCGCTAACATTGGAATAACGGCAGGAGTTTTTATTGTGTTTCTTTGTGTCGCGTACCTTACATATTGTGCATTCACTATTAAATAATATTTTTAAAACTAATACATAATGAAAAATTTTAAGTTTAATCTTTCTATGCGAAACCATTTTTTCGTAGATAGAGTTTTGTCTTTGTTTTTTGCTTTAACAACAGGTCTTATGGCTGTTCCGTTTGTTAATGCTAAGGCTGTTGTTTCGGAAGATGCCGTTTATTCTCTCCAGCAAGATAGAAATACGGTTTGTAAGGGAAGGGTAGTCGATTTGAAGGGTGAACCATTGATTGGTGTTACAGTGCAGGTAAAAAATGCTAATGAAACGGTTGCGGGAACAGTGACGGATATTGATGGAAATTTTACGATTAATGTATCAGCTTCTTCATCATTGTTGTTTTCGTATATTGGTTATAAGCCACAAGTAATTAAGGCTAAAAATCAGATGATGGTGACATTGGAGGAAGACTCTCAGAACTTAGAAGAAGTTATTGTTGTTGGATATGGCCAACAAAAGAAAAGTGATTTGAGCAGTTCTATTTCAGTTGTAGATGTAAATCAAGTGAAGGCTGGCTCAGTTTTACCGAATGTTGCCAATGCGTTGGAGGGAACAACTCCGGGTGTCAGTGTTACGACTTCATCAGGTGCTCCGGGTGCTGGTGTTAATATTAGAATCCGTGGTATCAGTTCATTTTCTGATAGCGAACCGTTGGTTATAATTGATGGAGCTCCGGGAAATTTGAATGATGTTAACTCTGGTGATATTGAATCATTGCAGGTTTTGAAAGATGCCGCCTCAGCAGCAATTTATGGTTCAAGAGCCGCCAATGGAGTAATTATCGTAACAACCAAAAAGGGAAAAGCCGGAAAAGTCAATGTAGAATTCAATACTTCGCTTACTATGCAGATGCCAGGAAAGAAAATGGATATTGCAAATGCTGAAGAATATGCCATTCTTAATAATGCTGCTCGACAAGCTGCTGGTAAGCCGATTTATGATTGTTTGTCCGACCCAGCTTCATTGGGTAAGGGTACTGATTTTCAAGATGAATTTTATGCTGCTGCTCCTCTTATCAATACTTATTTAAGTATTTCAGGTGGTAATGACAACTCAACTTATCGATTGTCTGGCTCATTTATTGACCAACAAGGTATTGCTGTAACTTCAAAATATCAAAAGTTCGTTTTAAGTTATGCGGGACAGCAGAAGAAGGGAGCGTTTACTTTTGGTGAGAATATCGGCTTCACTAAATTCAAGAAAAATTCAGTTCCCGATTGGTTAATACAAGGGCTATTGGTGGCACAACCTATCATTCCTTTGTATGATTCAGAGAACGAGTGCGGTTTCGGTGGTGTACCGTCAGAAATAGCCAATCAAGGAACCAATGTATATGGCATGGCTAAATTGGTGGATAATCATAATATCAATGCTAATCTAAATTTTGATGTTTATGCGCAAGTGAATTTCCTCAAAGATTTCAATTATAAAATCAATGTTGGCTATAAGAATTGGTGGGGACATAGCTATAGTTATACTCCTTCATATTATATGTCGACCAATGTGCAAAAAGAACGTGCTACATTGAGTGAAACTCGTTCTGAAACCGCTCATTTGATTGTAGAAAATACTTTGATGTATAAGAAAGTGGTTGCAGGTCATTCATTTGACGCTCTTTTGGGTTATACATTCGAAAGAGATAAGTCAAGAAATCTAGGCGGTTCGGCCGAAGGATTTCCTAATAATTGGATTAAAGTAATTGATGCTTCTACAAAATATGGTATTAATGCTACCGGCGGTGCCGGAGAGTGGGATATGATTTCTGTACTTGCAAGATTCTTATATAACTATAAGAGTAAGTACTATCTGACTGCTAATGTGCGTCGGGACGGTTCTTCTCGTTTTGCGAAGAATAATAGATGGGGTACTTTCCCTTCATTTTCAGTAGCTTGGAGAGTTAGTTCGGAATCTTTCTTTGAATCTATTCGTTCCGTTGTAAATGATTTGAAAATCCGTGCAAGTTATGGCGTTTTGGGAAATCAACCCGGAGGTAACTATGCATATATCGCTACCGGCGGATATGCCACTAACTTAGGATATCTGTTTGGAAATGGTTCTGATTTTATTAGAGGTGCTTCAATTAATGGCTATACAGATACCAACATACAATGGGAAAGAACAAAGAGTACTAACATAGGTTTTGATGCTAATCTTCTTGATTGTATATCATTGACAGCCAATTATTTTTATAATAAGACAGATAAGTTATTGATGGGTGTTCCTATTGCTCCTTCAATTGGCGGTGGCTCTCCTATAACTAACACGGGCAAGATGCGTAATAAAGGTTTTGAATTTAATGCTTCTTACCATTCTTCATCTTCACACGATTTCCAATACAATATATCGGCTAACTTGTCAACAGTCAGCAATAAAGTATTGAAGATGGGTACGACCGGAGAAACTTTATATGGTGATAAACTTAATAGTTCCAATCAATCTATTACAGGCGCTCGTGAAGATTATCCTATTGGTTCGTTCTTTTTGAAACATTCATTGGGAATTTTCCAATCGCAAGAGGAAATTGATAATTATAAAGATGAAGAAGGTAAACTAATTCAGCCTAATGCTACACCTGGTGATATTAAGTATTTAGATGCTAATAAAGATGGAGTTATAAATGGTTCCGATGCAATTTTTAGCGGAAGTCCTTTCCCTGATTTTTCTTATGGCCTTAACTTCTCGGGCAGTTATAAAGATTTTGATTTCACTATATTTTTGCAAGGAACTTATGGTAATAAGATGTTCGATGCTAACACGCACCGTTTACACAACAGTACAACCGACTTCAATTTGAGTAAAGATTTACTTAATGCTTGGACTCCGGAAAATACAAATACTAATATTCCTCGATTGATTTTGACCGATCCGAACCATAATACCGATCCTTCAACCCGTTTTTTGAGTGATGCTTCTTATTTGAGAGTGAAAACACTCCAGGTGGGATATACTTTCCCGACTGGGTTGATTAAAAAGATAGGACTGAATTCATTGAGAGTATATCTAAGTGCTAATAATCTTTTTACTATAACAGGGTATGATGGCTACGATCCGAGCTATACATCTAGTGGATTGTTGAATGCAGGCCTTGATCAGAGTATCTATCCGCTTGCGAAAAATGTAACTTGTGGTTTTACTCTCCGCTTTTAATGAGGAAACGGTTTAATCGGAGAAACAATATAATTTAGTATAGACTATATGAAATTTACAGATATGAAAAAGAATAATATAAAAATGGCAGTGCTACTGGTTTCTGCATTATTTTCTATGAGCAGTTGTAGTTTATCCCTGTTAGATCAGGATAACCCTAATGCCCTTACAAAAGATAGTTTTTGGCAGACGGCGGAAGATGCGAAAGCAAATCTGACGGCTGTGTATTCCTCTTTTAGAGATCAATACTTTCATAGATTTATTCCGATGGCATGGCGTGGTGATGATGTACAAGGTACAGCTTCCAATGCAAATTATTCGCAATTTGATACTTTCTTGCTTTCAGATGCGAACACTACTTGTTCTACAGCATGGAATCAGAATTTCAAGGGTATTTATTATGCCAATCAGGTAATTCACTATGTGCCGAGAATTAATATGGACGAAACTCTGAAAGAACGCTATATTGGAGAAGCGAAATTCTTGCGTGGATATTTCTATTTTACGTTGTATATGGAATTTAAAAATATTCCACTTATAATTGATATTATTGAATCAAAGGATGAATATAACCAGCCTCAGGCTAATCCCGAGTTAGTTTTGGAACAGATAGCAAAAGATTTTGAAGATGCATCTTTAGCTTTGCCTGCTATTTATCCGGCCAGTGATTTAGGACGTGCTACGCGTGGGGCTGCTTTAGGTTATCTGGCTAAGGTGAGAATGTTTCAAAAGCAATGGCAAAAAGCATCAGATGCGCTTGAACAAATTGTACAATCTAAGACTTATAGTCTGATGCCTACATTTCAAGAGGTATTCTTGGAATCGAAAGACTTTAATAAGGAAATATTATTGGAGATTCCGTTCTCGAATGCTAAAGTAGATGGAAAAGATTTGTCCACAAGCGATAATAAACGAGAAGCTATGTCAAAAGTGGGAGGCTGGTATATGTATTGGCCTACAGATTGGCTCTTTAGTGAAATGAAAAAAGAGTTAACCGTTGATGGTGAATATGATCCTAGGTTATATACCACAATCATATTCCCTAATACGAAGATGAAATATTATGGTAAATCTTATGAAAGCTGGTTTGGTAAAAATTCAAAAGCTTTAGGATTTGGCAAATATGCTGAATGGGAAGTGCTTAATGATAAAATTAAAAATAATTCCGGCAAAAATCAACGATTATTGCGCTATTCTGATATTTTGTTGCTACAGGCAGAATGCTTATGTAGATTGAATAGACTGGATGAAGCCATACCTTATGTAAATATGGTTCGTAATCGTGCTGAACTATCAGATTTACCAACGAATATATCAGAAAATGATTTGTTAGTTGAAATTGAACATCAAAGAGTGATAGAGTTAGCGTGCGAAATGAATCGTTATTTTGACTTATTAAGATGGAATGGTAATATTTTAGGTACGAAGAATATCAAAGAAGTATTTGAAGAACACGGAGATGGAGGCGCTGAAAATTTTGTTGTAGGAAAAAGCGAATTGATGCCTATTCCTATGTCGGAAATACAAATTAATCCATTGATTGTCCAAAATCCTGGATATTAAAGATAGCGCATAGGCAAAATAAATATCAATAAAATATAAACCCTTAATAGATAAAATGATGAAAATAAATTCTTTTAAGAAATTGCTGTCCATTATCTTATTTTGCATGCTACCCATGTTTGCATGTAGTAATTCGGATAACAATCAAGGAGGTGAGGGCAATAATAATGACGACTCTACTTCTGAAATGGAGATAAATATCAATACTGCTTTAACAGGTGATTTGATTCCTGAGGATTTCAGTGGATTAAGTGTTGAAACAGGTAGTGTTAGAATAAATAATGCACATTATAACGGTTATTTCTTTAGTGGAGACAATGTACAAACTTTACAAATTTTTAAAAATTTAGGATTGAAGCATTTAAGAGTAGGAGGTGGCTCGGTAGATATAAATCAGACAGAGCCCACTTATAAAGATATTGATGAGCTGTTTTCCTTTGCAAAAAAGAGTGGTGTGAAAATAGTCTATTCTTTTCGTCTGCTGAATGGGGATATGGCACATAATGTAGAACTTGCGAAATATATCTGGGGAAAATACAAAGAATACATTGATTGTTTTTCTGTGGGAAATGAGCCTGATTGGAATTCCTATCATAAAGAGGATCCGGAAATCACAGATTATCCTACTTATCGTGATAAATGGAAAAAATTTGCAGAAGCAATAACAGAAGTAATACCTGGAGCTAAATTCACGGGCCCGAATACCGGTTCTAACTATCCGGTTACAGGTGCAAAGGATACTGACTACAATGGTTCGTCCTGGACTGTAAATTTTGCAAAGGATTTGAAGAGTACCGGGCTTATTTCAAAATTGTCGCAGCATAATTATGTTGGTCAGGATGTGGTAGCATTGGGACTTACTTCCAAACAAATGATAAATAAAATGCTTTCTTCATCGTGGGTTGATAATGAATATCCTACTTTGTATAATGCGACGTTGAAACCGATTCTTGATGAAGGTTTCTCTTATCGTCTGGCAGAGTCTAATAGCTTTAGTAGCGGATGTGATGGTGGAAGTAATTGTTTTGCGACAGCACTATTTGCATTGGATTATATGCATTGGTGGTCTGAACATAAATGTGTAGGTGTAAACTTCCATAATAAACAATGGGTGTTGAATGCACCTATTACAATGAATGATGTGACGGGAGATTTATTGGTAAACCCAGTAGGATATGGCATTGCAGCTTTCAATCTAAGTGGAAACGGACGGATTCAGCCGATAGCTGTGGATAAAAATGAGGCTTTGAATGTAACAGCTTATGCAGTAAGAAATGGTAAAGATATTTATGTCACAATGATTAATAAAGAGTATGGGAGTAATGCTGAAAAAGCAAAGGTTACAATTAATCTGGGTGCAACAGTACAGAAAATTGAAACTTTAACGTTGACTTCGCCTGAAAATAATCCGGCATCAAGGAAAGTCACTTTGGGGGGTGTTGCAATTAGCAATTCTGAAGATTGGAATGGAAAATGGGATTCGCATAGTGTCGGTAATATGACATTTGAAGTTAATGCAACTTCTGCACTAATTGTAAAAATATCAATGAAGTAATCTTTTAATTACTAATAATTATATGAGAATAAACTTTAGAAAACCATATATAGACAAAGGGCTATTACATCAATTACGTAACTGTATATATGGCTTGTTCGTTATCTCTTTGTATTTGTTTTCGATAAATAGTTATGCTGATAATATTTCTACAAAGAAGTCGTGTACAATTTCATTGAATCAAGATTGGCTGTTTGGCGGTGAATTTCAAACAGAGTATTTCGACTCTAATTTTGATGATTCTAATTTTGAGAAAATTACTATACCGCATTGTGTTAGCGAATTGTCTTGGCAAAACTGGAATGTGGACTCTTGGCAGAAAGTATATGGATATCGCAAGCATTTTTCATTACCACAAATTGAAAATGGTTCACGAGTGATTCTTCATTTTGATGGAGTTATGGTTGGGGCGACTCCTTGTATTAATGGTCATAAGTTGAAAACCCATTTAGGCGGATATCTTCCCTTTGAGTATGATATTACTTCTTTGGTGAAGGAGGAGAATATTTTGACAGTTGCGGTTGATTCAAGATGGAGCAATGTTCCGCCTCAAGGTGCATCAATGGGGCCCAAACGTATCGATTATTTGGAACCGGGAGGCATTCATCGTTCGGTATATCTGAAAATAGTTCCTCAAACTTATATTAAGAATGTTTTCTGTAAAACAGAAGAAGTTCTAAAGTCCTCGCGAAAAATGAATGTATTGTGTATGCTTGATGCAGTGAAGTCTGTAAGGAGTCGGTTAACATTGAAAGTAAGATTGGAAGATAAGGGGCGTGTTATTTCAGAAGGAACAAAAGATATCAATGTAAAGAAGGGGAATGTAGAAACATCTGTAACTCTCTCTAATCTCAGTAATATAATATTGTGGGATATTGATAATCCTAAATTGTATGATGTATTTGTTACTTTGCATGACAATGGAAAAGCGGTACATAGTAGCAAAACAAGAATTGGATTTCGCTCTGCTGAATTCAAATTGGATGGGTTTTATCTAAATGGAAAAAGACTTCAACTGTTTGGTTTGAATAGACATGAGCTATATCCTTATGTGGGATATGCCATGCCTGATAGAGTTATGCGTAGAGATGCGGAGATACTGAAAAATGATTATAATTGTAACATAGTTCGCTGTTCTCACTATCCGCAAACAGAAGCATTTTTAGATGCTTGTGATGAACTCGGATTATTGGTTTGGGATGAAATTCCAGGCTGGGGATATATCGGAGATAAAGAATGGAAAAAATTGCTTGTACGCGATGTGGAAGAAATGATTATCAGAGATAGAAACCATCCATCAATCATTATTTGGGGAACACGCGTCAACGAATCTAAAAGTGATATTGAATTGTATAAAGAGACACGTGCTCTTGCCAGTAAATTAGATGATACTCGTCCTACTTCCGGTTCAATGACCTCTGGTACACGAAAGACATGGGAAAAAGACTGGAGTCAAGATGTGTTTGCTTATGATGATTATCATGCAGATCCTGATGGCAGTGTGGGTATTCATGAGCCTACACCAGGTTATCCGTATATGTTGGCTGAAGCAGTAGGGCAATTCAATTATGCAGCACTTAAAGATTTTAATTGCTATTATAGTCGGCAGGTGGATTTGGAAACATTGGAATCGCAAGCGCTTAGGCATGCTGAGGCGCACAGTAAGTCAGCAGCTACAAAGCGTAATAGTGGCGTTGTAGCGTGGTGTGCTTTTGATTATGGAAGTTTGATTAATGCATTCAAAACAGTTAAAACACCTGGTATTGCTGATGTGTTCCGTATTCCTAAACTGGGTGCTTCTTTCTATCTGGCGCAATGTAACCCGAAAGAGAGAGTTACTTTGGAACCTAACTTCTATTGGAGCTTTTCTGAAAAGTCACCGAATGGACCAGGTAAGGAAGCTGTCATTTTCTCTAATTGTGAACAATTAAGATTATATATTGATGGCGGGCTTTATGCAACTCTGAATCCGGATAATTCAAAACTGCCTAATGTCAAGTATCCTCCCTTTTTTGTTGACCTTGAGTTTGATGGAGATGTTAAGCCCGGAGAGTTGCGTTTAGAAGGCTATATTAAAGGAATGAAAGTAATAGAAAAGCGTTATTCTTCAGATGTCAAATGGAATGATTTCTTGTTGCAAGCAGATGATGATGAAATAGCTGGTGATGGTATTGATGCAACCAGAGTGGTATTTGGAATTACTGATAAATATGGTTCACTTAGACCGTATGGCGATGGATTGGTGGAGTTTTGTATTGATGGACCTGGGGAGATAGTAGGTGATAATCCCTTTGATTTGTCTGAGAATGGTGGATGTGGTGCTGTCTGGATTAGGTCTAAGCAAAATTCATCCGGTATTATAACTTTGCGGGCAAAGAGTTCATACCATGGTGTTAAGACAGTAAAGATTAATGTGAAGTAAATAAGTTGATTTAAATGAAATGATAAATTATGAAAGTAAGAGTTAGATATTTATTCTTTTTGATGATTGGCATCTTATTGGGGGCTGAAATATCTGCAAAGCCAATATTGAAAAGTGATTCTGTTAATCCAGGCTCCATAAAAAAAATACATTTGATATTTAAAACGCATCTTGATGTTGGTTTTACGAATTTTGGGGATTCTGTGATTAAAACCTATATGGATGATTTTATTCCCAGAACTTTGTCTTTAACAGAATCACTTCGACAAGGTGGAGCAAGTGAGCGTTATTTATGGACTACCGGTTCATGGTTGATATATGAGTTTTTGAAACAATCGGATACTGTTATGGTAAAGAGAATGGAAAAGGCTATAAAAAATGGAGATATAACTTGGCATGCTTTGCCTTTTTCTACACATACAGAACTGGCCGATCCTTCATTGTATGAACTTGGTATTCAGATATCCAAACAACTGGATAAACGCTTTGGCAAGAATACGATTTCTGCAAAAATGACTGACGTCCCTGGGCATACACGTTCTATTGTTCCTATTTTAGCAAGAAATGGAATTAAATTTTTGCATATTGGGGTAAATTCTGCTAGTACTGCTCCCGATGTGCCTCCTTTATTCAGATGGCAAGCTCCTGACGGAACAAGTGTCATTGTGATGTACCAACAGGGATATGGTAACCAGATTGTTCTGCCGGGAACAGATGTTATGGTAGATATTCGTTTTACAAATGATAATCATGGACCTCATTCTCTTGCACAAATTAAATCTATTTATAAGGAGTTACACGAAAAATATCCGAATGCTGAGGTTGTAACATCTACATTGAATGATGTTGCGTATGAAACGTTGAAAATAGAAAGTACTCTTCCTGTCATAACGAAAGAACTGGGTGACACTTGGATTCACGGTGTGGGTAGTGATCCAGCATTAGTGTCTGATTTTCGTGCTCTTTCCCGTTTGAGACTGAAATGGATAAATGAAGGGAAATTTGCATTTGGTGACGAACAGGATCTCTCTTTTGGATTGCCTTTGTTGATGGTGGCTGAACATACTTGGGGAAGAGATGTAAAGGTCTATCTGAAAGATTGGGATATATATCTTCCTGCTGATTTTAAAGCTGCACGTTTAAAGTCTAATTTTAAACAAATGGAGCAATCATGGAATGAAAAGAGAAGATATATTAACCGTGCTATTGATAATCTACCTTTAAAAGAGAAAAAGGATGCTTGGAGTATTTTGAGATCATTGAAACCTTCTTTGTCTTCTGTCTCCGGCTATTCAGAGTTGAAGGATTTTAGTAAGATAGTTAAAACGAAATATTATGAAATTAAGATAAGTCCTTCCAATGGTTCAATTATTTATTTGAGAGATAAGAAAAGCGGTCAAAATTGGGCTAATGGGGAGCATCCGTTATTCCTGTATTCTTATCAAACATTCTCAAATACGGATTATGAAAGGTTCTTGAATCAATATCTTATTAAAAAAGTACAGTGGGCGTTAGAGGATTTTGGCAAACCCGGATTAGAAAAGTTGAATTTGGTGTCGAAAATATGGAATCCTACTCTGGTTTCAGCTCATTATAAAGAAGATAAATTAGGAACATCTGTATTATTGAAAATGAGTGTTCTCGATGATAAAGGGCAAATAGTGGGAGGGAGTCCGGCAGAAATTTATGTTGAATTAACTTTCCCGAATGACACAAAGGAAATACAGGCTACATTGAAATGGTTTGGTAAACAGGCGTATAGATTGCCTGAAGCTTCTTGGTTCTCATTTGCTCCGGTTGTGAGAAAAGGAGATTGGACTATAGATAAAATGGGAGGCATCGTTAATTTCCGAGATGTAGAAAGTCGTGGAAACAGAAAAATGCATGCTTGTATTAATGGTGTACAATTGAAAACGATTGATGGTGCAACAATGTCAGTCGGTTCCTTGGATGCACCTTTGGCTATGTTTGGAAATAGTTCTTTATTGGATTTTAATAATAAGTTGCCTAATGCTGGAGACGGTGTGCAGTTTTGTCTTCATAATAATGTGTGGGGCACGAATTTTACAATGTGGTTTGATGAAGATATGCAATATCGCTTTGTTGTAAAATTGTAAATGGCAAGTTCTCAATAGGTAAAATATAAATCGCTCGTGCGATTTCATTAAATGCAATAAAGGCGGAAAGTCATAAGAACTTTCCGCCTTTATTCATATATAACAACTATAGCTTCTTACACAATACCTTGTGCCATCATTGCTTTCGCTACCTTCATGAATCCGGCAACGTTAGCGCCCTTCACGTAGTTCACATAACCGTCAGCTTCAGTACCATACTGTACGCAAGCTTCGTGAATGTTCTTCATGATGCTCTTCAGTTTCTCGTCTACTTCTTCTGCGCTCCAGCTCAGTTTGATAGAGTTTTGAGTCATTTCCAGACCGGATACTGATACACCACCTGCATTGGCTGCCTTACCCGGAGCATACAGAATCTTGGCATCCTGGAATACTTTGATAGCTTCCGGAGTAGAAGGCATGTTAGCACCTTCGGATACTGCCATTACACCATTGGCAACTAATTGGCGAGCGTGGTCACCGTTCAGTTCATTCTGAGTTGCAGAAGGCAGAGCGATGTCAGCTTTTTCACCCCAAGGCTTAGCTCCTTCTACATATTTCACACCCGGATATTGTTCTGCATACTCGCGGATACGTCCACGGTAGAGATTCTTCAGTTCCATGATGTAGTCCAGTTTTTCGCGGTCGATACCTGCCGGGTCGTAAACATAACCGTCAGAGTCAGACATGGTGAGTACTTTACCACCCAGTTCCAATACTTTTTCAGCAGTGTATTGAGCTACGTTACCAGAACCGGAGATCAGGCAAGTCTTGCCTTTCAGGTCAGTACCTTTAGATTTCAGCATTTCCATCAGGAAGTAGATGTTACCGTAACCTGTAGCCTCAGGACGAATCAGTGAACCACCGAATTCGCGACCTTTGCCAGTGAATGTACCTGTGAATTCATGAGTCAGCTTCTTGTACATACCGAACATGAAACCTACTTCACGACCACCTACACCGATGTCACCGGCAGGAACGTCAGTCTCAGGACCAATATGACGCCACAGTTCCAGCATGAATGCTTGTACGAAACGCATTACTTCAGCATTAGACTTGCCACGCGGAGAGAAGTCGGAACCACCTTTACCACCACCCATAGGCAGAGTAGTCAGAGAGTTTTTGAAGGTTTGTTCGAATGCGAGGAACTTCAGGATTGAGAGGTTCACAGATGCGTGGAAACGGATACCACCTTTGTACGGACCGATAGCGTTGTTGTGTTGAACGCGATAACCCATGTTTGTCTGGATGTTACCCTTATCGTCCATCCAAGTCACGCGGAATTGATAAACACGATCGGGGATGCAAAGACGCTCAATTAGATTGACTTTGTCAAATTCCGGGTGTTTGTTGTACTCTTCTTCAATTGTAGAAAGTACTTCTTCCACTGCTTGATGATACTCTGGTTCGTTGGGGAACCGTCTTTTCAAATCTTCTAATACCTTAGCTGCATTCATAATCTATTTCTTTTATTGGTTGCTACTAAATATAATTGTCTTAACAAAGTATTCTTTAGATTGTTTTTTCTCTGTTGCGGTTGCAAAAGTACACATAAAAATGAGACAAACAAACAATTTATAAAGAAAATGCGGGATAAAACAACAAAAATATTGTTTTATCCCGCAAAAAGGAATAAAAAGATATTATTTATCCTCTCTTTAATGATTTTATTACCGGAATGAATACTAACGCTGCCGAAATGACAAGTGTCATGATGACTGGACCGTCAATTCGTTCGGCAGTTGTTAGGACTATGTAGCAAAGTGCTGCCCAAAGCAACACTATGCAAACACTTTGTGATTTCGATAACGGGCGTCTCATTTACCAGCTTTCTTTTTATCCACGATGGCGTCGATGACTGCTACTGCGGTGATGTTCACAATGTCGCGTACGGAGCTTTCGAAGTCGGTGAAGTGGATAGGCTTATTCAATCCCATTTGTATCGGGCCGATTAGCTCCATTTCCGTATTCATAGCTTGCAACAGTTTGTATGCAGAGTTGGCAGAGCTGAGGTTCGGGAATACAAGGGTATTCACATCTTTACCTTTCAGACGGGTGAATGGATACTTGGCGTCACGCATCTTGCGGTCCATGGCAAAGTTCACCTGCATTTCACCGTCAATGGCAAGATCAGGATAGTTCTGCTGCATATATTCCACGGCTTCGTGTACACTTACCGGACTACCTTCGGTGTCTGCACCGAAGTTGGAGTAACTTAACATGGCCATTACCGGAGTATGGTTGAAGAAACGTACGGTATGCTCTGACAGTTTGGCTATGTCAATCAATGTTTCGGCATTGGGATGACGGTTGATTAGTGTATCAGCCAGGAAGTAGGTACCTTTCTTGGAGTTCAGGATGTGCATCGTACCGAAATGCTTGTATTGCGGTTGTATGCCGATAACTTCTTTGGCAACTTTGATCGTATTGCTGTATTTGGTATAAAGACCGGTGATAAATGCATCTGCATCGCCTGTTTCCACCATCATCATACCGAAGTAATTGCGTTCGAACATCTTATCGTTGGCTTCCTCGTAGGTAGCACCTTGACGGGCGCGCTTTTCGGAAAGAATGCGGGCGTAGCGTTCACGGCGTGAGGCTTCGTTCGGATGGCGCAGGTTGACGATTTCGATGCCTTCCAGGCTGAGGTCGAGTTCTTTTGCCAGTTTTTCGATGGTTTCATCGTTACCTAATACAATTGGATGACAGATACCTTCGGCTTTGGCTTCTACAGCGGCTTTCAGCATATTGGGGTGAGAACCTTCGGCAAATACCACGCGTTGCGGATTGCGACGGGCGGTGTCGTAAAGCTGGCGGGTCAGTTTGCTTTCGTAACCCATCAGTTCGCGTAGCTGTACGCAGTAAGCATCCCAGTCTTCAATGTTTTTACGGGCTACACCGCTTTCCATAGCAGCCTTGGCTACGGCGCAGGAAACTTCAGTGATAAGACGCGGGTCAACTGGTTTCGGGATGAAGTATTCCGGACCGAAACTAAAGTTGTTAACATGATAAGCCTCGTTCACAACATCGGGTACAGGCTGTTTTGCCAAGTTGGCAATGGCATGTACGGCGGCAATCTTCATTTCTTCGTTGATGGCTTTGGCCTGAGTATCCAAGGCACCGCGGAAGATATAGGGGAAACCGATTACATTATTAATTTGGTTCGGATAGTCCGACCGTCCGGTTGCCATCAGTACATCGGGACGTGCTGACATGGCATCTTCATAAGAGATTTCCGGTGTAGGATTGGCCAGTGCGAAAACGATAGGAGACGGAGCCATGCTGCGTACCATGTCCTGCGACAGAACGTTTCCTTTGGATAATCCCAGGAATACGTCGGCACCTTTGATGGCTTCTTCCAAAGTGTGGATATCTGTGCGGTCGGTAGCGAAGTAACGTTTCTGTTCGTTGAGATCGGTACGTGCTTTGCTGATTACACCTTTACTATCCAGCATCACGATGTTTTCCAGGCGGGCACCCAGTGAAACATACAGTTTTGTACAAGATACGGCAGATGCACCGGCACCATTCACAACGATTTTTACATCTTCGATTTTCTTGCCTGCTACCTGCAAAGCGTTCACAAGTCCGGCACTGGAGATGATGGCCGTACCATGCTGGTCATCGTGCATCACAGGGATATCGAGCTCTTCTTTCAAACGACGTTCTATTTCGAAGCACTCAGGTGCTTTGATATCTTCCAGGTTGATGCCACCGAAGGTAGGAGCAATGGCCTTTACAGCTTCGATGAATTTTTCGGGATCTTTTTCGTTTACTTCAATATCGAATACGTCGATGCCGGCATAAATCTTGAACAGAAGTCCTTTACCTTCCATTACGGGCTTACCGCTCAACGCACCTATGTCGCCAAGACCGAGTACGGCAGTACCGTTGGAGATTACAGCAACCAAGTTTCCTTTCGCTGTATATTTATAAGCATCCTGCGGATTCTTTTCTATTTCGAGGCACGGCTCCGCCACACCGGGAGAGTAAGCAAGCGAAAGATCGGTTTGGGTACTGTAGGGCTTGGTAGGCACTACTTCTATCTTACCTGGTTTGCCTTGTGAGTGATACAGCAAGGCAGCTTCTTTAGTTATCTTAGCCATGGTAGTTGATTATGAGTTGTTAGTTAAAAGTTATAATTTTGCCGCAAAGGTAGGAATAAATGTGATAAAGTGTAAGTCTGTGTGCAATAAAAACTATTAAATAGTACTTATTGACAGGATTAATTTGAAATGGTGTAGAATTGAACTAAATGCTGATAATTCTTTCTCCGCTATCTGGCAAGAACGGAAAAAAGAGATTGAGGATGTGATGTTAATCAAATGATTTATAGGGCAAAAAAGTAGGATAATACAACTGTCCAGAATTGCATAAAAAGTGTATGATTGGATAGTTACTTTTATTTTTTAACTATCTTCGCCTTAGAAAATCATTATTATTGCTATATGAAATTCAATCAAGAGAAATTTTTGCAAGATGCCTTCCGCTTGTTTATGTGCATGAATTATGAGAAAGCAAGTTTCACAAAGTTAGCCCAAGTAACGGGAATGACGGGGGCAGGTATGTCTTACTATTATCCGAATAAAGAAGCTATATTCAAGGCTGTTGTGGATAAGTTCGTATTACAAACACATAGTCCCGAAAATAAATTTAAAGTAACTGCAACCACACTGAAAGACTTTATAGTACAATATGTAGAAGGTATAGAGCAAACTATGAAAAAGCTGAGGGTATTTTGTGATGATAATCTGACTTTGCAGGAATGCTCACGCAATAACTATCATTTCTTGATACAAGCAAGCCGATATTATCCGGAGTTTGATGCAAAAATCAATGAAATGTTTGAAAAGGAATATGATTTATGGCGACAGATTATTACAAATGCTAAAGAAACAGGAGAGATATATTCGGGTGTGGATGTTGAGAAGACTGCATCCATATTTCGGCAGATATATTGGGGATTGGCTTTTGAAATGTCTTTTACAGTGGGACTTGATACTCAAAAATTATTAGAAAACTTACAATATACATACAGTCTGCTTGTTCGATGAGATTTCTTCTATTCAATACCTGCATTAAATAACCCTTTGATTTATATTTAGTATGTGGGAAAAAAAACTTTTTCTAATGATCATTAGAAAAAGTTTTTTTCATATATTTGCGATGCTATCAGACATTCAACCATTAGCTATTTTATAGAATGATTGCTAACGGGTGTTCATATCTGAAAGGGAGCTATCATATCGACTAAATAAATAAAATTATGAAACTAAGGGCGTCGTTTAAAGTTGTATTGTTTTTTTCTTTCTGCATGGTTTGTATGACTTCATGCCTAAATGACGATGAAACTAAGGATAAGATTGAAAACATAAAAATGTATGTTTCTGCGGAAACAGGCGAGTATTTTCCTGTTTATGATCTCGATATTAAAAAAGAAGGAATGAAGGTTAGAGAAAAGGAAAATATGGACTGGGCTGTTATTCCCTTTAGCGGAATAGATGGATTCGAATATGAGAAAGGATATGAATATGTGCTTGAAGTAAAGAAAATAATATTGGCTAATCCGCCAATGGACGGCAGTAATCTTAAATACGAATTGATAAAAGTTGTTTCAAAGGATAGACCGACACGTTAAGGCTATTAGCATTATATAAGTCTAAAGTTATGTTTGTCGAATTTAAGTCAATGATAAGATTACAACCATGAAAAGAATATATCATTTTTTTTTAGTATTGCTCATTCTTTGTTGCACACAGATTTTGTTTGCCCAAAATAATGTAGATATGCTGTTCACGTCTGTAAGCGAAGGATTGGCGGGGCATCCGTCGGAACTTGTGTATCTGCAAACAAACAAGGGTATCTATGAAACAGGGGAAGATTTGTGGTTCAAAGCCTACGGGCTGGATGCGCAGTCTTTCGGATTGTCTGACCGCAGCAAAACGCTGTACCTGCAAATGATGGACGCTAAAGACAGTGTGGTATGGCGGGAGAAATATCCTATCGAGAACGGGATTGCGGACGGTCACGTGTACATGGATGAAAAGCTGGTGGAAGGGAATTTTTCTCTGGAAGCATATACCCGGCACTCGTTTTTCAATGACACGACGGAAATGCTGGTGGCACGAAATATCAAGGTGGTTAAGAATATCGCCCATGACAGCGGACAAGCGGAGAAAAGAAAAAAAAGGGAATTGAGATTCGACCTTTTTCCCGAAGGTGGAAATTTGGTTGCCGGGTTACCTTCCCGTTTGGCTTTTAAGGCAACGGACGGCAACGGTTATCCGGTAGATGTGGAAGGAACGTTGTATATAGATGAAAATCCTGCCACAACGTTCAAAAGCAGCCATGACGGGATGGGGCTCTTATCTTTTACTCCTTCCGTCGGCAGGAATTACCGGATAGAACTGAAAGATGGAAAGAGTTACTCTCTACCAGAGATTTATTCACAAGGTATGTCATTCCAGTTATTGAAGCACAATAAGGAACGGATGGAGTTTGTGATTTCCCAAACAGAAGGGTTACCTGAACAGGACGTTTATCTGTTGGGGCAAATGCGGGGAGTAGTCTGCTGCGTGGCAAAAGGGAAGTTGAAGAATAGCCTGAGAATAAAGATTCCTGCAATGGAATTTCCATATCAGGGGATTGCGGAATTTACATTGTTTGACGGTACAATGCAGCCCATAGCGGAACGTTTGGTATATGTTCACCCGGAAAAGAGACTGAATATCAGTATCGAACTGGATAAGGACAATTATGTACTTCGTGAAAAGGCTACGCTGAAAATAAAGGTGACGGATGATGATGGCAAGCCGATGCAGGCAAATCTGGGTATCAGCGTATTCGACAAAACATATGTGAATCCGGCTGATCCTGCAAATATCCTTACGCATTGCTATCTTACCTCCCAGATACGGGGGATTATCCATAATCCGGCTTATTATTTCAATGAAGAGAATAAAGACCGGATGGAAGCAATGGACTTATTGCTGTTGACACAAGGTTGGAGGCGGTATGTGTGGAGGTTTGGACGTTCACCATATCATGGCGGGATATTCCTGACGGATGAAATATCGGGTACTCAAACGGTAAAAAACAAGAAGAAAAGCAAGGAAACACAAAGCACGGAGCAACTGATTCAGGTGTCGGGTGCGAAAGGAAACTCGGCGTTTGTCTGGGCTGATTTGACGGGATGCTTCAAAGTCGGTACAAATATGATGAAGGAGATTCGAGGGGGATATGTGTATCTGAAACCGATGTTATCAAAAGAGTTTAAACCGAAACTGGAAATAACAGATTATTTTCCGCTGATAGACAGTATCAGAAAAAACAAGCCGTCCTGTTATCCGATCATGGATTTATCGCAAGCAATAAAGCAGCAGGTTCTTGATATGCCGGTGGTGAGCAATGACAGCACAATCCTACTGGATGAAGTGGTTGTTACCCGAAAAGCTCGCAAACCGTTCCGCGATAAGTTCATGGGGAGATTGGATAGTTT
The DNA here is from genome assembly GCF_003464595.1 of Bacteroides intestinalis. Classification (GTDB taxonomy): domain Bacteria; phylum Bacteroidota; class Bacteroidia; order Bacteroidales; family Bacteroidaceae; genus Bacteroides; species Bacteroides intestinalis_A. Next base: position 14,953 of record NZ_QRZF01000004.1, on the reverse strand, counting down.
GGCACAAGCAAATTTAGGAAGTGCTTATGTCTGTGGGTGTGGTTATTTGCAGAACTACAAACCGGGATATGATGCACATCCATACTGGAAGCCGTGCAGTATTTCCGCTGATAAAAGAAGCAAGCCGATTGAGGGGGAAAAATATTATATAGTTAAATTTAAGCATTTAGGTGGTAACGCTTTTTCTGTTGAAGATGAACAATTAGTTACTTATCATGGTGAAACCTATTCGGAAGAAGAGTTATTGCACATGAATAACCTTTACCGCACCAAAGGTTACTATGCTGCCCGTGAGTTCTACCAGCCGGATGAAATAGATATGCAGCTATCTACGCCGGATGCCCGGAATACTCTACTGTGGCAACCTTCTATTGATACTGACGAGAAAGGCGAAGCGACTATTTCATTCTATTGCTCGGATATTAATACCGAGTTCATAGGTGTAGTGGAGGGAACGGACGGAGCGGGATTGCTTGGAACAGGAAAGTGTGAGTTTAGGGTGGTTAGGAATATAACTAATTAAGAGTAAAAGGGTTATACAACCATCCAAGCCCTTTTTTATAGAAGATGTAGAACAATCAAAACAACTTTTGTATAGGGCAACGTAGTTTAAGAAAGTATTTGTACGATATTCCGAAGAATATGCGCAGTTTTATTGATGATTTTGTGGGAGAACATAAAGCTATAAAAGAATAACAGAATCATTTAAAAAACTAAATGATTCTGTTATTCTTTTAATTATATATCAATGTCCTTATTCTCCTTCTTTTTCTCCTTCAGCTTCCGGAGCCTTATCTATCAACTCCAGGAACTGGTCGAGTCGAGGTGTAACAATGATTTGTGTACGGCGGTTGCGTTGTTTGCCCAGTTCGGAATCATTGTCTGTGATAGGATTGTACTCACCACGTCCGGCAGCAGAAAGGCGTTTAGGGTCAACACCATATTTATTCTGCAATTCTTGTACTACAGATGAGGCACGTAAGGCACTCAAATCCCAGTTATTGCGGATATTGGTACGTGAGATGGGCACGTTGTCCGTATTACCCTCTACGAGTACTTCGTAATCTTTGTAGTCGGTGATAATCTTGGCAATCTTGCTCAACGTTTCGCCGGCGCGTTCGTTGATTTCGTAACTGCCGCTCTTGTAGAGCATATTGTCTGCTAAAGAGATGTAAACCACACCTTTCAGTACTTTCACATCTACTTCTTTCAATTCCTCGCGGCTCAGGGAGCGGGTCAGATTGTTGGTCAGCATAACGTTCAGTGAGTCCGACTTGCTCTTGGCATCCACTAATTGCTTGATGTAGCGGTTGGAGGCATTTATTTCATCTACCAGTTTAGAGATGTTGATATTGCCTTGTGAGTTCTGCTGGAGGCTCTTGTCGAGCGATCCTTGCAGGGTAGCGTAACTGTTACGCAATTCCTGATTATTTTTTCGGGCTTCGCTTAGACGATCCTCCAAACTTTTAGATTGTGTGCGGTATTCGGCAAGCTGGATTTGTGCGTCCTGATATGACTTGTCGAGAGCAGACTTTTCGTCTTTCAGTTTGTTATAATCTGTTTGAAGATTCACAAATTCCTTCTTGGTCACACATCCCGTCAGGAATAGAGTTGCGACCAACAGAAAGGATGCAGCTAATTTTGTACGTTTCATAAATCTTTCTTTATTAAATGTTTACTGGGCGCAAAGATAAGAAAATCCCCGTACTCCGGTTGCGGAGACGGGGATATATTATTTGTTTTATAGGTACTTTATGAAATTATGCGTTCAGAGCCTGCTCAATATCTGCGATGATATCGTCTGCATTCTCAATGCCTACAGAGAAACGAATCAAGTCGGGACGTACTCCGGCTTCCAGTAATTGTTCGTCCGACAATTGGCGGTGTGTATGGCTGGCCGGATGCAGCACGCAGGTACGAGCATCGGCAACGTGGGTCACGATGGCAGCCAACTTTAGTGAGTCCATGAACTTGATAGAAATCTCGCGACCCCCTTTCAATCCGAAGGAGATAACCCCGCAAGAACCGTTCGGCATATACTTCTGTGCCAACTCATAGTATTTATTGCCGGGAAGACCACAATAGTTCACCCAAGCTACTTTATCATTTTTAGAAAGGTATTCGGCAACTGCCTGTGCATTTTTGCAGTGCTGCGGCATGCGTAGGTGCAGAGTTTCCAGACCGAGATTCAGCAGGAAAGAGTTTTGCGGAGACTGGATGCTGCCGAGGTCACGCATCAACTGGGCAGTAGCCTTAGTGATATAAGCCATCTTACCGAAAGCTTTTGTATAAGTCAGTCCGTGGTATGACTCATCCGGTGTGCACAGTCCGGGGAATTTGTCAGCGTGTGCATCCCAGTCGAACTTGCCGCTGTCTACAATACAACCACCTACGCTGGTGGCATGACCATCCATATATTTGGTCGTAGAGTGTACTACGATATCAGCACCCCATTCAAACGGGCGGCAGTTGATAGGAGTCGGGAAGGTGTTGTCTACAATCAAAGGTACACCGTGACTATGGGCAATGCGGGCAAATTTTTCAATATCCAATACTTCCAGTGACGGGTTGGAAATGGTTTCACCGAACAATGCTTTCGTATTCGGGCGGAAAGCTGCGGAGATTTCTTCTTCGCTGGCATCCGGACTAACGAAAGTAACTTCGATACCCAATTTCTTCATAGTCACCCCGAAGAGATTGAATGTACCGCCATAGATAGCGGACGAACAAACGAAGTGATCGCCTGCCTGGCAGATATTAAATATAGCATAGAAATTGGCAGCTTGTCCGCTGGACGTCAGCATACCGGCAACACCGCCTTCAAGAGCAGCTATCTTGGCGGCAACAGCGTCGTTGGTAGGGTTTTGCAAGCGAGTATAGAAATAACCGCTCTCTTCAAGATCAAAGAGGCGTGCCATTTGCTCGCTGGTTTCATATTTGAAAGTGGTGCTTTGATAAATGGGGAGTACACGGGGCTCGCCCTTCTTAGGAGTCCATCCTGCTTGTACGCAGAGGGTTTCCGGTTTAAATTGCTTTGCCATAATGCTATTTGTTTTTATAGTTTTTTATCAATTAACGCATTTGTGGACGCAAAAGTAGGGAAAATAATTGTATTTTTGTCCGCAAGATGAATAAATGGAAAATGAAACAGTTATTTTGCTTTCTTATTTTGCTTTTTTGCATGTCATTCTCTTACGAAGCGTTGGCCCAGGAAGAGCGGGCTACGCCGAAAAGCGGTGAGGGGATATCTGGTTTTCTACAGCGTAACGGGCGTACCGGAAAAGCGTACTATCAGGAGTTCCTGGAACTGAATAAGAAACAATTGCGAGGTAAAGAGGAGTTGCGGCTGGGAGTGAAATATTTGCTTCCACCTCTGAAAAAGGGGAGTGGCAATACGGCTGCTTCATCCAATTCATCTGCTTCAAACTCTTCTGCTTCAAATTCTTCTGCCCGTTCCGGCAACAAAACAATTCGTGAACCTCTTTTCGGAAAAAGTCTTGCTGAAGTTAAAGTGACGGGAAACCGCCTCAAAGGTGCGTGTTTCTACGTGGTGAGTGGGCATGGTGGCCCTGATCCCGGTGCTATTGGCAGGATAGGAAGCGTGGAACTGCATGAGGATGAATATGCCTATGATGTCGCTCTCCGTCTTGCCCGGAATCTGATGGAGGAAGGCGCTAAAGTTTATATTATTATTCAGGATGCCAAAGACGGTATCCGTGACGATCAATACCTTAATAATAGTAAGCGTGAAACTTGTATGGGTGCTCCTATTCCTCTGAACCAGGTTGCCCGCCTTCGCCAGCGTTGTGAGAAAATAAATGCGCTTTATCAGAAAGACCGCAAGAGTTATACGTATTGCCGTTCCATCTTCTTGCATGTAGATAGCCGTAGTAAAAGTCACCAGACGGATGTATTCTTCTATCATGCTCCCAAAAGTGTGAATGGTAAACGGTTGGCAACTACAATGAAGAATACTTTCGAATCTAAATACGACCGCCACCAACCTAACCGTGGCTTTTCGGGAACTGTCAGCCCACGCAATTTGTATGTGCTGGCCAATTCCAGTCCTGCTGGAGTGTTTGTAGAGTTGGGTAATATTCAGAATACTTTCGACCAGCGCCGGTTTGTTATGAGTTCCAATCGTCAGGCGTTAGCGAAGTGGATGATGGAAGGTTTCATTACTGATTATAAGAAGAGCAAATAATCCTTATTTTCTTTCTGTTTTCTTTTCATGCCACACCACTACCGTCACTGCTGACAGTATCAGTAGAATGCCTAAAGCACTGTGCACCGTGAAATTTTCTTTGAATACCCAGCATCCGATGGCTACGGCAGTAAGTGGTTCCAAGGCTCCGAAGATGGAGGTTAGAGTGGGTCCGATATGTTTAATAGCCTTTACCAAAGTTATATTTGAAATGGCTGTTGCGGGCAGTGCCAATCCGAGAATATTCAGCCATGCATATCCGTCTGTGGTCAGGCGGATGCCGCTCGTCAGACATCCTCCTATAATAAAGAATAAGGCTCCCAGCCCCATAACATAGGCAGTCAGTGCTGTAGATGGAATGTTTACAGCACGGCTTTTGCGTACTCCGATAATGTATCCGCCGTAAAAGAAAACGGAGCATATAGCAGCGGTCAATCCTATGGTTGTATTGCCTCCTTTAAAGTCAATCTCTCCCGATGATAGCAATGCTGCTCCTATCAGCGAAATCACTACAGCAAATAGAATTGAGAATGACTTTTTTTCCCGGAAGAAGAACATCATGGCGAGGGCAACAGCCAATGGATACATGAAGTGGATGGTTGATGCTACTCCGCTGGCTATGTGCTGGTATGCGATGACCAGGCTCAATGAGGTTGCGGCACGGAAAAGACTCAATATGAACACTGTTCCGAAATCCTTCCGGTTGATACAGAATGTTTCACCTAAAAAGATGCCGAATATGATTAGTGTAAATGATGCGACTCCCCACCGATAGGCTAATACTTCGAAAGAAGAAAAACCTGAGGATAGCAGGGATATGGTGAAAAAAGGTGCCAATCCAAATGTTGAAGAAGAAGCTGCCGCGTATATATAACCTTTTATGTTGTCCATAGTTCTGATTGAAATTATAGATCGAATTTGAAATCCGGTGCAAAAGTACAAATTGCAAAGGTGAAAAAACTATAATTGAGAGCAAAATCGCTTTTATATTGTTATTAGCACAATGCCGGTTAAATCTGGTTGGTGTTCACTTTAAAATAAAAATCTTATGGGAAAGAATTTATTAGTTTTAAGTGTATGGGTAAGCGTCCTGATGCTTGCCTCATGTGTAGGTAGCAAGAAAGAAACGGTGACTTATACTCCTGAAGAAATAGCAGATGCAGGGCAGGTGATGAAATATTACGACGCCTCATTGGCTCTGTTGAAAAATGTGGTAAAGGAGAGGGATGTAAATGCAGTATTGGGTTATATGGAACAAAAGACGGAAGTCCCCATGTTTTCATACATCATGTCTCCCGTCATTTCGAAAAAAGATTCTGCGGAGGTGATGCTACCGGGTGAATGCTTCGGTGCAGATGTCAGACAGAACCTGATACAGAATTATGCGGAGCTTTTTCAGTCGAGAAACCAGTTCTATGCTAATTTCAATAAATACTTGTCTCTTCTGAAAGAAAAAAAGACCGAGGGGATGGTCGATTTGCTGAATGATAATTATGAATTGAGCGTGGTAATGTCTGAATGTAAGCAGAATATATTTGATATATTGAGCCCGATTGCTTCAAATGCCCAGCGGGTTCTTCTGGCAGAAAATCCTGTGAAAGAGCAGATCATTGCAATGAAAAGCATGAGTACGACTATGCAGAGCATTATCAATTTGTATGCCCGTAAGCATGTTGAAGATAAATCCCGCCTGGATTTAAAGATTATGGAACTGCGACTTCAGCTGGATGCGGCAGAGAAACTACCGGTAGTAAAAGGACACGAGGAAGAATCAGAGAAATTCAAGGATTTCCTGTCTAAAACAGAAGGATTTCTGAAAATAGTACAAGATGCCCGTCAGAAGAACTCATATGCTGATGAGGACTTTGAGGAAATCAGTAGCTACGGATTGGGTATTATATAAGTTCTTTCGCTACACGTGGCACAATCATTTTATGGAAAGGCTTAATAAAGAAGAAATAAGCCTTTCCTAATGCATTATGATATTGAACCACGGTTGTTATATCTATCAGGTCGTTTCCTATCTTGGCAATGGAGACATAAAACAATAAGTGCTTATCATCTTTCCTCATGATAGCCTCATTTTCCGTATCTTCTATTATACAATCTTCTGTTTTCAACACTTTTCCGGTTTCAAGCCCCAAAGGTTTTACCAGAATATTCCTGACCTTCATTAAAAAATTGAGCCACGCCGGGGAGTGATTGAATATTTTTTTGATTAGTTCTTTGGGAATTATCTGTTCTGCAGGCTTTTGGGCTTTCACAATGAATGTATCATGATAATCTGCCGGAAGATATTTGTCGATAAGTCTTTCCATATCTTTGAATAAAGTTGGGTTAGTTAAATGTCCTGTACAAAGATAGTGTTTCCGGATGGAATAATGGGAATGTCTTAATCATCATTTCCAGAAATTTGATATCTTTGTTGCGAACAGTAACCGCAGATTACGAATGGACTGAAGTATGTGCCGATGAAAAGAGAGATAAAGTAATAGTTATATATTGCGGACAAAGACTATTTGCCCGCAATATATAAGATGATTATTCTACTGGAATGAAGATTTCTGTCAACAAATCCTCCGGTTTCGTATTGCACGGATCATTCAGATAACGCTCGGCACTCGACTCGTCTCTCATCGTACATTCCATTTCGGGAATGAACTTTCCGTAAATCGTGTCGTATACACTTTGCAGATACTCATAAGATCCTTTGTAGGTAAACACTGCATAACGTCCGGCAGGCAATTGCTTGAAGCCGACATCCCCTTTGGGAGTTACGGTTACAGGCATCACCATGCAAACATCGGTACGCAACTTGTCGGCAGGCGTCACTTTGGGATCATCGTGGTACATGCAATAAGGGGCCATATCACCCATCGGCAGTTTTTCTTCTTTGATGAATTGGAACAAACGCATCCATGTGCCTCCGTAATCATTCATTTTATAGTCTCCGAACAGGCGGATATAAATTACATTTCTGGCAGGCACTTCTCTTATTTCTTTCTTTAACTCTAAATCGGGTCTGATAATTGCTGGTTTCATAATTACAAAGTTTTTATTGTTACGATACTCATTAGGTGAAATTCCATAGAACTGCTTGAATACTTTCGACAGTGACGATGGTGAGGAATAGCCGATGCGATAAGCGATATCTGCAATAGGCAAATCCGAGTAACGCAACAGGCGGGCGGCAGATTCTGTTCGTGTCCGGACTATGAACGTCCCGATCGGCTCGCCCAGAAATGCTTTCATGATGCGATGGAAGTAGAACGGAGAGAAATGAGAAATCTTGGCCAACGATTTCAGATCAATCTCTTCTCCAAGATGGAGGTTGATGTAATCTACTACTGCATTTACGCATTTCTGATACTCTTCACGCGTGGTCTTCTTGCTATGTTCCATAAGTTCTTCTTTGAATTTCACGATGCAAAAATAAGGGTAAATAGAATAGGGGACTTGTCCAAAGTTGCTATAAATTCAATATCTTTGTACCCCCCATGATTTTAAAGAAATGACCAAAGATATAAAAAAGAAACTACAGGAGTGGGCAAAGACCTATCATTGTGCGGATTTTATTCAAAATGATCCGGTACAATTCCCGCATCGTTACCGGCAGAAACAGGATATAGAAATCAGCGGTCTGCTGACTGCTATTATGAGTTTTGGCAATCGCAAGCAGATTCTGAAGAAAGCTGATGAATTACACGATTGTATGGGGGCGTCTCCTTATCAATATGTACTTTCCCGTCGTTGGGAGAAAGATTTTCCTGCTGAGGAAAAACGTAGCTTCTACCGCATGCTTTCGTATGCCGATTTTTATTCTTACTTTGAACGCTTGTATGCTGCTTATTCCCGTTTTGAAAGTTTGGAAGAGGCGCTCCAAGTGTATTCCGGACTACCAATAGAGAAACTCTGTGCTTTTCTGGAAGTATCTTCTCGCAGTCCTCAGAAGAAGCTGAATATGTTTCTCCGCTGGATGATACGTAAAGGACCGGAAGTTGACTTTGGAATTTGGGAAAGTTTTGATTGCAGGGATTTAATCATCCCTTTGGATACGCATGTCTGTCGTGTAGCCCGATTGTTGGAACTTACCGAGACGGAAACTTTTTCCTTGAAAAATGCACAAAGGATAACTGCCGCATTAGCGGAAGTCTTTCCGGATGATCCCTGTTACGGTGATTTTGCTTTGTTTGGCTATGGGGTGAATAATAAGTAGGGAATGTCCCTTTTTTACTATTTCTCCCCATTCCTTTTGTCTACTTTTGCGGCAATTCATGAGATATATCATATATTTGTCGTATGCAAACTTTTCGTATCGTAAAACCTGCTCCTGCATTGGCTCCTTATATCCGTTATTATTGGATATTACGGGATGATGCTTTTACTCCTGTGTCGGAACGGACATTGCCTGTTGGCTGTATGCAATTGGTATTTCATAAGGGTAGGCAATTAGTATCATTGCAAAATTCACAATTACAACCACAATCTTTTATTTGCGGTCAGTCTTTCGGCTTTTCCGACGTTATGTCGACGGGAATGATTGAAATGATAACAGTGGTTTTCCAGCCCTATGCGGCAAAGACTTTCCTGCGAATCCCGCTGCATCTTTTCTTCGGACAGAATATCTCTACGGATGAAGTGGAAGATACGGAACTCTCTGATTTATCCCGGAGAATCGTGGATACTCCGGATAATGACCAATGTATCCACTTGATTGAAGACTTTTTCTTCCATCGTTTGGTTTCCTGTTCCGAATACAATCTGAAAAGACTTTCTACGGTTTTGAGTGAAATAAACCTCCATCCACAGGTCAGCACATTACGGCTTTCTGATGTAGCCTGCCTCAGTTCCAAGCAGTTTGGCCGTATATTTGCTGATTATATAGGCACTACTCCTAAAGAATTCCTTCGTATTGTGCGCATGCAGCGTGCTCTTTATACTTTGCAACAAGATCCGGCGTTGCCTTTTGCCCAGGTAGCTTATGAGTGTGGCTTCTCCGATCAATCTCACATGATCAAGGAGTTTAAACTCTTCTCCGGCTATACCCCTGCCGAATACCTATCTGTCTGTGCTCCTGTCTCCGATTATTTTTCCACTCTTTAAAGATGTCTGTTTTCTTCTATTGAAGGTTGCCAGCTTGCCCTATTTTTGCATTGTCTTTGCAAAGGCATAGTAATAACCATAAAAAGAAAACAAAATGAAAAAACTAATTGCATTTTTTGAAATTCCTGCTGCTGATTTCCGTCGGGCAATCGATTTTTATGAAACCGTGTTGAATATGAAACTTCCGACTTGCGAATGTGAGGAAGAGAAGATGGCATTTTTCACTGAAGAGGATGAATTTGTCGGAGCAGTTTCTTATGCTTCTGATTTCCTTCCTTCTGAAAAAGGAGTACTTATTCATTTCAATGTAGATGAGATTGAGCCTACTCTTGAAACAATTTTGAAAAAAGGCGGGAAAGTCGTTATTCCCAGAACAAAGATTGAGGCAGAAGGTAGGGGATATTTCGCTGTCTTTGTTGATACGGAGGGAAATCGCGTCGGTATTTATGCAGATAAATAATCAGCATTTCTGATTTTTCTGTTTACATTTGCAGCACACTTTTAAATTATACAAATTATGATTAGACTGAATGTTTTTATTCAAGTAAGTGAAAGTAACCGTGCTGCGGTGTTGGAAGTTGCAAAAGAGCTGGTGGCATCTTCTTTGAAAGACAAAGGTTGTATTGCCTATGATATTTTCGAAAGCGCTACCCGTAATGATGTCCTGATGATTTGCGAAACCTGGGAAGATGCGGAATCGCTGTCTGCTCATGAAAAAGCAGAACATTTTGTTACATTGGTCCCCAAAATACAGGAATTGGCTTCCATGAAGTTAGAGAAGTTTAGCTTCTGATATTGGGAAAGAGGATATACTCCAATGCAGTATATCCTCTTTTTCTTTCTATCCTTTATATATGAATTTCAGTTATAAGCAAATTTGGATAATTGCGTATCCCATTCTTATCAGCCTGCTGATGGAGCACATGATAAATGTTACGGATACAGCTTTTTTAGGCCACGTAGGTGAAGTCGAATTAGGAGCATCTGCATTGGCAGGCGTTCTTTATATGGCTATTTATATGCTTGGCTTCGGATTCAGTATTGGTGTACAGATTCTGATAGCTCGTAGAAATGGCGAACAGAAGTATAGTGAAATAGGTGGAGTTTTTATACAGGGCGCTTTTTTCCTGCTGGCATTGGCTACCGTCATGTTTTTCTTGTGCGATTTTATCACAACACATATTCTTGGTCGTTTGATATCTTCCGATCAGGTATATACTGCTGCCGCTTCTTATCTGGAATGGAGAAGGTACGGGCTTTTCTTCTCTTTTATTGCAATCCTGTTTCGCGCGTTCTATATTGGTATTACGGAGACACGTACTCTGACGCTCAACTCTATAGTGATGGTGCTCAGTAATATTATTTTCAATTACATTCTGATATTCGGAAAATTCGGTTTCCCGGCTTTAGGTATTGCAGGTGCAGCAATCGGTTCTTCACTGGCGGAGTTGGTTTCTCTATTGTTTTATGTGGCATATACCTGGTTCAAAGTAGATAAGAAGAAATATGCATTGTTTCAACAGTTCAGTTTCAAACTGGCGGAATTTAAACGGATTTGGAATATTTCCTGCTGGACTATGCTTCAGTCTATACTGTTCCCGTCTCAGTGTTTTTTGTTTTTTATAGCCATAGAGCATTTGGGAGAACGATCTTTGGCCATAGCTAATATCATGCGGAGCATCAATACGTGTTTCTTCATGGTTATTTTTGCGTTTGCCGATACTGCAAGCTCCATGGTGAGCAACTTGCTGGGAAGGGGTGAAGAGAAGAGTGAAATCTGGCTTGCCTGTAAACGTGCCATACGTTTAACTTATATGATAGGTATCCCGTTTCTATTGCTGTCTGCCCTGTTCCCTACCGTGTTATTGCAGATATATACCAATAGTCAGGAGTTGGTGCAAGCAGCATTACCCACTACGTACATCATGTTACTGGGGTATTTCCTTTCAGCTCCCGGATTAGTATTGTTCAATGCTGTTTCCGGAACAGGAAATACAAACCGCTCCATGAGGATTATGCTGATAACTATTTCAGTTTATGTCGTTTATGTTGTTATCATGGTTATGTATCTGAAAGTGGATGTGGCTGTTGCATGGACCAGCGAATATATTTATGGGGGCATGTTGCTGTTGCTCTCTTATCTGTATCTGAAAAGGGAGAATTGGAATAAGCGCATTTAATTACGATTCGGATATAAGAGAAGTTTCTTCATTTTTTCTCTCTATTCTAATGTATTGCAATACTCCTGCTGTTTCTTTTTAGGTAATTTCTTGATTACTTCCTCTATAGAGTGATTGATTAATTCCTTTATCAGACTATCCGGTACATCGCTCTCCAGATAGATGGTAATCCAGTGTTTCTTGTCGGAAAACGGACCGAATGTAATGCCATTATATAACTCCATTAACTCTGTCGACTTAGTGGGGTCGCACTTTGTGTCTGCCCAAAAGCGCCCTTCTTTAGGATTTAATGGAGCAAAAGTGAACATCTTGTCCATGATTTTGTAGACAAGGGTATTTTCGCCAAAGGGGAAACTTTCTGTTGCTCCTTTGATACTTAAACAATATTCCCGATATTCTTCAATATTCATGGCTTTACCCTTTTTTCATTTTATTCCGTCTCAAAAATACGATTTCTTTTCATAAGCTCATGTAAAAGTTCCATAAAAAAGAACTCAAATACCACTTGGAATAAGGACAATGCATACTTTTGTGAAAGTAACATACCCACGGGTGATGGTACACGAGTAGAACATGAAAAAAGTGATAAAAGCAGATGTTGCGAATAGGTGTAAAGACGTCGATGTGGAATCCTTGGCACGGCTGTCATAAGTTTAGTACAGGGTGTCAGCATTGCTATGTTTATCGTACGGATGGTAAATATGGTAAGGATAGTTCTGTTGTAACAAAGACGGAAAAGTTCAATCTGCCCGTACAACTAAAGAAAAACAAAACTTATAAGATACCTTCCGGTAATCTGGTCTATACTTGTTTTACTTCTGATTTTCTGGTAGAAGATGCCGATGTGTGGCGTCCTGAAGCATGGGAGATGATGCGGTTGAGGCAAGATCTTCATTTCCTTTTTATCACTAAACGCATTGACCGGTTGAAGGATTGTTTACCTCCTGATTGGGGAGAAGGATATGATAATGTAACGATCTGTTGTACGATGGAGAATCAGGATCGGATTGACTATCGCCTGCCTATTTATAAGGCAGCTCCCATAAAGCATAAAATCATTATTTGCGAACCTCTTCTCAGTCGGATAGATTTCAGGGGAGAGTTAGGTGAATGGGTTGAGCAGGTTGTGGCCGGAGGAGAATCCGGAAGGGAGGCCCGTGTATGCGATTATGACTGGGTTTTGGAGATTCGTCGCCAATGCATAGATGCCAATGTAGGCTTCTGGTTCAAACAAACAGGCTCTTTTTTACTGAAAGACGGAAAGGAGTTTAAAGTGGCCCGGCAGTTTCAGCATTCGCAGGCCCGTAAGGCAGAAATAAATTATGAGCCGGATCGTACCTCTCTTATAGAAGAGAGTACGGGTAATGTTATTTTGTAGTTTCCTGCGTTCAACTATCCTACCGGTTTGATTGTTATATACTCAATATATCAATAATATAAGATTTGTTGGAGAGCTGAAGATATGAAATCAACTAAGGAAATTTATTTGGCAGGAGGCTGTTTCTGGGGAACCGAACACTTTCTGAAACTGATTGATGGCGTAGAGGCAACGCAAGTAGGTTATGCAAACGGCAATATTGCCAATCCGACTTATAAACAGGTATGTACCGGAACTACGGATTTTGCAGAAACCGTGAAGGTACAGTATGATCCTGTGAAAGTGGACCTGCCTTTTCTTATAGATCTTTATTTCAAAACCATCGATCCTACCAGTGTAAACAAGCAAGGTAACGATAGGGGTACTCAATATCGTACAGGTATCTATTATACCGATCCGGCAGATTTATCGGTCATTCAGGAAACGGTACGCCGTTTGGCTGCAACTTATACCCGTCCGCTGGCAGTAGAAATAAAGCCTTTGGAGAACTTTTATCCGGCAGAAGATTATCATCAGGATTATTTGGATAAAAATCCGGGTGGGTACTGCCATATTCATCCTGAGTTATTCGACTTGGCGCGTAAGGCTAAAATGCCGAAGAAATCTGCCCCCGCTTATAGTAAACCGGATGATGCGGTCTTACGTTCCAAACTTACTCCGGAACAATATGCCGTGACTCAAAAGAATGCAACCGAGCCGGCTTTTCATAATGATTATTGGGATGAACACCGTCCCGGCATTTATGTAGACATCACTACGGGTGAGCCTTTGTTTGTTTCAACCGATAAGTTTGATTCCGGTTGTGGTTGGCCCAGTTTCTCAAAGCCGATTGACCGTAAACTTATTCAAGAGAAAATGGATACATCTCATGGCATGGTGCGTACAGAGGTTCGGAGTGCTGCAGGCGATGCCCACTTAGGACATGTCTTTACAGACGGTCCGGCGGATAAAGGTGGTTTACGCTATTGCATTAACAGCGCTTCGTTGCGCTTTATTCCTAAAGATAAAATGAAGGCGGAAGGATATGGAGATTATATTGACTTGGTAAAGTGATGTTTCGTATCCGGAAAGTTTTCGTATCTTTAGCAAAAACGGAATTATGATTGAATTTAAAGCTGTATCACTGGCGTCTCTTCTAAATCTGAGGAATCAGTATCTGGACTCTTTGCGTTATCCTCAGGAATTGCATTGCGAGTGGCTTGTTGCAAAAGGGGGGTGTTTTTGTATCGAACAAGATGGGAGAGTAGTAGGATATTTCATTCGGTCGGAAGAAGGCGATTTGATTGAGTTTTATTTGCCTGATAAATTGTTTTCCCGGAAGGAAGAAATATTCGGAAGAGTGCTGGAAGAGTTTCAGATTAAGAGTGCTTTCTGTAAGTCTTTTGATGATTTATTTATGGCTTGCTGCCATGCATTTGGTCAGTCCAGTAAAATAGGTGGTTATCTATTCCGTTTCTTCACAGAAGAAATAGTGATGTCTTTGCCTGAGGAAGTTACTGTCCGTAAAGCAAAAGAAATAGATATTCCGTTATTGCTCACCCATGACAGTGATTTGTATGAGTCTCCAGAAGAATTGAATTATACTGTTTCGCATCGGATGATACTTATGTACGAAAAGGATGGAGTACTTCTGGGGTGTGGATATCTTATCCGTGTCCTTCCGGACAAAGAAATTTTTGATGTAGGAATGTGGGTGAATCCGGCATTTCGCAGGCAAGGGTATGCTACGCTCATTATTTCACATCTGAAGGAAACATGCTTGAAAGCGGGATATACTCCCATTGCGGGTTGTGCCGCTGATAATATCGCTTCGCGAAGAACGTTGGAAAAATGCGGGTTTATGACGAAGCATTGCGCTATCGTTTTTGAGTTTTAAAAACATTGTTTGCATTCGATATGTTATCATATCATAAATAAACAGTTTTCAAATAGTACGATTATGGCTAAAAAAGCCCTATTTGGAAGGTAAAGTATTTTTGTGGTAAAGGTTTCCATGTTGTTTTGAGAAAGAGAATGAAGACTTGAATTGCGCAATGGAGTGCTTGTTGCAGTGTCACAGTTGTTTACGTGTGGAATATGAAGAGCGTA
>NZ_QRZF01000039.1 GCF_003464595.1 Bacteroides intestinalis | reverse complement strand
GACTAGTAATTGCGAATATAACAGGTGCATAAACGGATAATCAGTAATTTTAATATTGAGTGTGTGCTCTGAAATGTATTTTTTTATATTTCAAGTAATGGATGAGTGATAAAGAACCTATTGTTGTAATAAACTGTGATCAGATATTCATTACAGTGTCTAAAAAGATGCTGGTAACGTCGTTCTTTATCATCGTAATAGTTGGAATCTTTTTCCGGCTATTACGATGATTCTCTTCGGTAGTTAATGCCTTTTTTGTCAGCTGCTCAACAGTTGAGTAACCAACTTTATTGACTATCAGTTTTCTGATTTTGTATTAAATTTGCTTGGACTTACATTGTAATATTTCTTAAATACTTCTCGGAAGTATTTTGCATCCGAGAATCCAACCATATCAGCAATCTCTGTTACCGTATGTTCGCCTTGTTTTAGCAATTGTGCGGCATGTTGCAAACGTATCATCCGGATATAATCAGCTGGAGCGTAACCGGTCAATGCCTTTAATTTGTTGAAGAAACTTGTACGGCTCATGTGATGCTGACTACTAAGCATGTCTACATTGAAGTCCGAATTTCCCATGTTATTCTCTATGCATTCCTTGACAGAGGCTATGAATTTCCAATCCAAGGTATTGGTGCAATTGACTGGAAGAGTCTGTTCTCTATCTTCAATGCTGTTATAAACCTGACGGAGCAAAGCACGATTTGCAAGTATGTTTTTGACCGTTGCCTTGAGTATACCCACACTGAAAGGTTTGGTGATGTAGGCATCCGCTCCGATTTCCAGCCCTTCGAGCATATTTTTTTCATCTCCCAGTGCAGTCAGCAAAATGACCGGAATATGAGATATTTCAAGATCACCTTTTATAACTGAGCAGAGTTCATCTCCACCCATTTCGGGCATCATTATATCGGATATGACGAGATCCGGGTCAAACTCCCGTATTATGACAAGTGCCTCCTTTCCATTCGGGCAGGACTGGACATTATAACCCGTTTTGAACATATCAATAAGATAATTGCGCAGATCATCATTGTCCTCTACTATCAGGATACGTTGTAAAGAGCCATTTACTTGGGATATTTCCATGGATAGTAACCCTGAAGTGCCACCAGATACGATAGTCTCCGAACATTCATTCGGTGTCTTGGGCGAGATGAATTTTGCTTTATGTAGGTGGCTGTTCCCTTTCGGGAAAGTTACCTGCACGCAAGTGCCTTCATGCTCAGTACTTTGAATATGAATCCTGCCTTTATGTAACTTGACCAGTTTGTATACCAGCATCAGACCGATTCCGCTACCTGTCACTTTCAAGTTAATGACATTACTACCCCGGAAACAATTCCTAAATAATTTCTTCTGTTCGCATGAGGGAATGCCGATTCCGGTATCTTTCACTTCGATGCTCCAGGAGTTTCCTTCCTCACAGGCGTAAATGCGTACGCTACCACTTTCGGGTGTATACTTTAATGCATTTGAGAGAATATTCTTCAGAATAGATCCCATCTTGTCACTGTCAAACCACACATTCAGATAGTCAAAATTGCTTTCGTAAACAAACCTGATATGTTTCATCTCGGCATATTTACGGAAAGTAGCACATACATTATCCATATAGGAGTTCAATTCATATTCAGCAACATAAAGGTTGGAAGAGTAGACGTCTACCCGTTCGAAATTTATCAGGTTGGTCGCCAGCTGAAGCAATGCATTCACATTTTTAAGAGCCATATTTATATGCCGCAATGCCTGGTCCTCCACCATACGGTTTTCTATGACTTCCTCCAGCGGAGCTTTTATTAATGTAAGCGGAGTACGTATATCATGGGCGGTATTAATGAAGAATCGTGTCTTTTCATCCGAGACTTTCTTCTGTCTGTGCAGTATGATGATACGGAATATAATAACCATAACCAACACCAGTAGGATTGCATATCCAACCATGGCCCATACACTGGCCCATGCCGGAGGTGTTATGACAATCTGAATGCTCCTTGTTTCATAGGTTTTGTACTTTTCCTCATTGGATATGGCACGAATCTGTAATGTATAACTGCCGGGAGGCAGATTCCTTACAACAATTCGATTGTCCAGACTCGGACGGCTCCACTCTTTATGAAAACCGTCAATCTTCCATGAATAAAGAATGTTGGAAGGATAATCATAATTAATGGAAGCTACATCAAGAGAAAAGGAGTTTTGTCCGTAGGCCAGTTCCAGTCGGTCAGTCTCGTCAATATCCTTTTCCAGCGGAGAACCGTCATCGCCCGGATAAACAGGATGATAGGCTATCATAAAATCGCGTAGTAATAGACGTGAGTAATGTGGTTCCGGTATCTGTATGTCTATCGGAAATCTGACAGCCCCGTCATTTCCACCAAAAACAAGTGTATTTTTGCTATAGGTTGTAGCAGAACCGGTATTGAAATTGACACTCATCAATCCTTGTTCCCGCGTCCAATTGCGGAAGGAGTGTTCTCTAGGTGAATAAATGGTAATTCCGTTTTCCGTACCCATAAGGAGGCTCTCGTCCTGACGCGGAAGAATTGTATAGATATTGTCGGAAATCAGCGCACAATTGTCTGTACGGTACTGATGGATGAACTTCTTTTTATTAATGTCATATACAAGCAATCCAGCTCCACGGGTACCGATATATAGAATGCCGTCGTTTCTCTGGTACAGAGCGCATATATAGGGAGATTCAATGGGCAGGTCAACATACTGATAAACTCCTGATTCCTTGTCAAGCTGGTAGAGCCCCATTCTTGTACCAATCCACATCTGCCGGGTGTCCTTTTCCTGAATGGTAGTGATGGAGTTTACTCCCGGATATAGACGCACACTTTTTGTCTCAAGATTGATGCGCTTCAAATGATGATATCCGCCGGACCAGACGTCACCGGCCGAATCTTTTTTAATGTCAAATATATATTGGTCGGGACGTACTCCTGCAATAGCAGCAGGAGAAATGTGGCTAATCTTAAATCCTTTCCTCTTTTCTATTTTGCAAATGCCTGGCATAAAACCGCCGGCCCATATCACTCCGGGAGCGGCTTCACACAGTGCCAAAAAGATGTGATTTTCATTATCCGGTACCGGATCAAAGGAACTGAGGAATGAGCGCCATTCTTTTGTGTCGGTCTGATAAAGACTAATACCGTTACTGGTCGCAAACCAGAGGTCACCGTCACTGTCCTCCAGTACATCATGAACCTGATCGTTCACCAGTGAAAGACTGTTGCCAAGGGAATGCCTTATCAGGTCGTAACTTCCATAGCGGTTGTTACGGATGGTAATACCGGTAGGATAATTGGCAAGCCAGATGCGTTCTTCCTCATCTACATAAATATCATTGATATTGTTTCCGTTCATCCCGTTATAACTATTATAATCAGCTGTTATATAGGGCTCACTCATGTATGTATTCATATCCAGTTTATATACACCTTTCCCACCCGTGGCTACTAGAAGTTCATGGGCATCCAAAGCAACGATCCGGTTTATCTCTACATTATTGGGCGATTGACAAGGGATGATTTTTCCTGTTTTCCCTACGTCATATATAAGTATTCCCTCTTTATAGTTTCCCACAAACAGTTGTTTTGAAACAGCATGGTAATAGAGTGCATGTACTGATGTGCCGATACCTTCCACCACTTTATTAGGCATTATATTCAGTTTCCCCTTTTCTATTCCGGTATGAAACAGCCCACTCCCTGTACCGATAAAGAAATGGTTGTCATCCGTCTGTTCAATGGCAGCTATTTCACCATTGACTGGTGTCGGCATATGCAAAGTCGTTCCGGTACGGATATCATACCATGTAATACTATCTTTATAACATAACCAGATGCGGTCACTCTTGTCCAGATAACCGTAATTTAGAAATGCTTGTGATTTATTTCTGATCAGTTCCGGATGTACGTAGGCCAGTTCGAATTTATCATGCTGTGAATCATATCTGAAAATACGACCTTTCTGGCCGATTACCCATAATATATTCCCGCTGTCCATATAGAGCCAGTTCAAAGCAATTCGTGAGTCCAGCTTCATGCTGTCGTCTGAAAAATTGTAATGCTTGATCTGTTTTCCGTCATAACGGTCTACCCCTTCTTGGGTTAGGAACCACATGTATCCCCTTCGGTCTTTTTGGATATAATATATTTTCTGGTTGCTCAGGCCGTTTTCCAGTCCTATGTACTTATAAATCTGACACCTGCTTACGGAACTACTGATGAAAAGGACAGTAAAAAGAAAAATTCGTCTAATGTTTAAAGATATTTTCATATTTCTCGCAAAAGATTCAAAAACACATCTGCAAAATTATAAAATATTGGTTAAATATCCACCAAAATGAATGAACTTTATTTCATTTGCAGTCTAATAACATTTGCGTTTCGGAAAGTTCAGCAACAAAAAATGATGAAGAAAAAAATCATATTTTTTCCGTAATCAAAGTGTTTCCATCAATCTGATCAATCTTTCGGCATGTTCTACAGATTTTACCTTTTGCCGTTCTATCAATTCTGGGGTTGTACGTGTGCCGTAACTTACACCGCCAGTATAGATATATCCGGCAAATTCCATTTGACAAAGATTACATGTGGCTTTATAGCAGGGTAGAAGCTCATCAATCGTATACCCCATTGCCCCTTCGTGAGAATACATTTCTTGTGGGGCACCAGTGGTAAATGAGAGTATCAGTTTTTTGCCTTTCAGTTTGTCGCCGGTACTACCATGAGAGAAGCCATGTCGGAATGTTTCTTCCATCCAGCGTTCCAGTATGGAAGGGGCGCTGTACCAAAAGATTGGAAACTGCAACACGATGATGTCGGCTTTCAATAAACGTTGTTGCTCTGCATCGACATTGATTCTGAAGTTGGGATAAAGAGTGTCGAGCTTTACTATTTCTGCTTCAGGAAGACGCTGGCTAATTGTGTTAAGGATCGTTTTGTTAGCTACTGAAGTAGCAAGGTCTGTATGACCGGATATTACAAGTACTTTTTTCATGTTTCAATCTATTATTTTAAATGTTCTATATTTCAATTTATTGCTTTAATTTATTTTTGTTGCAAAGATATGGCAGTTAATGGTATTTGTAATTAGATAAATTACGGATTAAAGTACCATTTTTACAGAAAGAAACAGGCGATTAGTCTATTTCTATTCTTTTATCTGAATAAAAAATCTTATATTTGTCATTACAAACAGGCAATATCATTACCCAAACAGGGCTATAAAAACTTATTTCAAATATTTTTTTATCGAAACTGATTATGAAAACAATTCATCTTGTGGTGGGAATCGTATTGACATTGATGTGTATCCTCTTTATGGGATTCCGGGAGATAGGCCGCTATCCGGATAAGATCTGGCTCCATCGTTGTAATTCGATGGAGAAGTTATATGAGAAGCATATGATTTATCCGAATATAGAAGTTGATCTCGTCTTTCGTGAGAGTCGTAAATTTGATGTAACACATGATGCTGATACTACTTTCTACCTGGGCCTGGCATCCTATTTTTCTTATATGAGAAAGAAAGAAGGAAAAATGTGGTTGGATATAAAGAATCTGACTCCTGAGAATAGAATAATGGCATTTTCAAGTTTGGACAGATTAGTAGAATCTTTTCAGATAGAGAAAGATCGGCTGATTATAGAAGGACAGAGTTGGAAAGCTTTGGAAGTATTCACACAAAGTGGTTATTATACTTCGTTTTATGTACCTTACGATGATCCGGATGATTTAAGTAAAAAAGAATTGAAGTGCTTTATTAAGGGCTTGCAGGAAATTGCAGATAAAAAGGTTGTTAGTGCCCTGTCCTTTCCCGGATGCTGGTATACTGAGATAAAGGAAAGTTTGAATCGTTCCATAGACCTATTAACTTGGGAACATCGGAGTAGTCAGTTGCAACTTTTGTTGTCTTCCATTGGACGCGAGATGCTCTTCGATCCGCAGTTAAAGGTGATACTGGTAAAAGATAAAGGAAAATATCACCGATAATTCATATTATGCTTATGGTTTTCCCAGAAAACTAATAAACAATCGACAAAGGAAAACTGTTTATTTAGTATGATTCTAAATTAAAAACGAATATATTATGAGTAAAACAGTTGATTTGTTGGGACAACAGGCAGAATATTACCTGAACCATACGTGTAAGACAATAGATAAGAAATTAATTCATGTTCCTGGACCTGATGTGATTGATAAAATCTGGGTGGATTCTGACAGAAATGTACGTACCCTTAATAGCTTGCAGGCTTTGTACGGGCATGGACGCTTGGCGAATACCGGGTATGTATCCATTCTGCCGGTCGACCAGGATATAGAACATACAGCCGGAGCATCATTCGCTCCTAATCCGATCTATTTTGATCCTGAAAATATAGTGAAACTGGCAATCGAAGGAGGCTGTAATGCAGTTGCATCCACATTTGGTATATTAGGGGCTGTTGCCCGCAAATATGCCCATAAAATACCTTTCGTTGTAAAACTGAACCATAATGAACTGCTGACTTATCCAAACTCTTACGATCAGGTGATGTTTGGAACTGTGAAGGAAGCATGGAATATGGGTGCGGTAGCTGTTGGCGCTACTATCTATTTCGGTTCGGAGCAAAGTCGTCGTCAGATTATTGAGATATCACAAGCTTTTGAATATGCTCATGAGTTAGGTATGGCAACCATTCTCTGGTGTTATCTCAGAAACAATGATTTTAAGAAGGATGGCACTGATTATCATGCGGCAGCCGACCTTACCGGACAGGCCAACCACATCGGAGTGACCATCAAGGCTGATATTGTAAAGCAAAAACTTCCTTCCAATAATGGCGGATTCACAGCTATTCACTTTGGTAAAACGGATGAAAGAATGTATTCTGAACTCGCAACTTCACATCCTATCGACCTTTGTCGCTACCAGGTTGCTAATGGTTATATGGGGCGTGTCGGTTTGATTAATTCCGGTGGTGAATCTCATGGAGAATCAGATTTGCGTGATGCTGTTGTTACGGCGGTTATCAATAAACGTGCCGGTGGAATGGGATTGATCAGCGGACGGAAAGCATTCCAAAAGCCAATGGAAGAGGGTGTTCAATTATTGAATACCATTCAGGATGTTTATTTGGATTCTTCAATAACAATTGCATAAAATTTTTAATCAGTATAGAAGATAAAGGTCTTCTATACTGATTATTTAAATGTAAAAGTGAATTTCTGAACTGTTGTCAGAGCAGGAGTTTATCTCCAGTTAACCTTGAGTATATTTTCCATCCATGGTAACCGTATGAGTTTGTATGACCAAGGAATGCTATCCAATAATATATCGAATGCACGTTCTTCTACAGTTAGAACCCATTCCCTTTCAGTCTTTTCTATAAATCCCGCTCTTCTCAAAAAAGCTTCTTGAAAACCTCTCATTGAGGTATTCCTCATTTTTTCCCAGTTTGCCTTTGCTGCTTCCAATAGAGAATCTATTGTGCTAAGTTCATTTTGATTAAGTTCCAGTCTTTTAGGGAGTGATTCGTTGGAGGGGTAATTTATTAACAAACGATTGAGGAACAGATCTTTTTCATCATACTCCTTGTCTTCATTTGCTATAAGGCGTTGTAAAATGAATATAGCTCGTACTTTTGATTCGTTACTATTGAAACTCCTGCGGTCTTGGCTTAACATATTAAGCCTCATAAAAAGCATTGGTAGAAATGGGAAGAGAATGACCAATCCTGCATTTGGTATAGGTATGTGTTTCAAATCTCCATATTGTTCTGTACCCAAATGAGGAGTAGAAATTGGAGTATGGGTTGGTTCTGAAGCTGCAGAACCATATACATGCATTCCGGGAGCTATTACATTCTTATCTACTTTTACACTACCACAAGTTCCTTCATCGCCCGGACCAATATCCCAGTTCCCTTTGTCGCGTTTAGCTATGATTTTTCCTCCTGTAATAGTTATGTTTCCACATTTGCTTTTTCGACCTGCATATTGACCGGCACCGCCTATTCCTGCAGATCCCGCGCGCCAGGAAGTCTCGTGCTGATAACCCGCATAGGCTTCTATCGTTCCACTTTCGATAATAATGTCACCACATTCGGTAGCATACCCGCATCCTATACCAGCTGCACCTTCTCCACCGTATGCAATTAATTTCCCATCGCCTTTAATAATCAGGATGGAATTCTTTCTTGATTGGATTGCAGCCATTTCACGGCCACTGTGTAGCATATTGTTTCCTTCAAGAATTACCGTGATATGACAGTCTTCTGCAATATGGAATGCAACACCCATGTTTTCCAGATCACATAAGTTAGCATCTTGTAGAACAATTGTTGCATGTACTCCGGCAGATACTGTTATTCCATGTCTTGAATTGGTACCTGTAATAATATACATTCCTTCTTGGGAGATACGGAAAGCATCCGATTCCCTACTCATGTCTATTTTTTCATTTCTCATAAGAATAAAAATTAATATTGTATTTGTTGATTATTGTATATTGATTTTCAGTTTGTTTTTAGCTGTTTTATAAAATGGCTAATGCAGCCATTTCTTCATAACGATTATCCGGAAATATTCGTTGGCTTATATTATTGTTTCCTCGGATGAACACAGGCAAAAATAGTTGGAAGTTGGGAAATCTAAATACTAAAATCAGTAAACTAAAATAATTATTTTAAGTAGTTGAAATTCAGGATATTTATTCTGAATAAATCTTTCTGTTTTTACGATTTCAACCTTTTTTTGATGATATGAAGTGTGTGCTAAACAATATTTAGCCATATGTTTTGCGGTAAAAGCTCCAATAGTGATTAGAAAACAAACAGGGGATCATTTGTTTCTTGCCCTGTGTGTGTTGAGTTTTCCAATAAGTCTTATTGGGGGATGACCTTGGCTAACAAGCCTATCAACCAAGGTTAATCGACTCGTCAACCAAGGTTGATCGGCTTGTTAACCTAGGTCAACACTCGACTGTTCCTAAGGATAAAGAGATATATCTCTGGCCTTCAGTAGAATAATGACTATGCCTGTAAACGGTTTACACTCTCTAATAATCTCTTCCT
>NZ_QRZF01000038.1 GCF_003464595.1 Bacteroides intestinalis | reverse complement strand
GCTAATATACTAAAAATATTAGGTGTGTTTGCGGAGAATCAGATAAAACAGTTATATTGAGCAAATTCCAAATAGATTCTTGGAAACAAATATACGGCATAAAAGACGCACAATATGGAGGACTAGTATTAGGGAATAGACACATAGAAGGCAGCATCGAAAGCGGTGTCAAAATAGTAAATCCAATCGATTCAGATAGATACAGTTTGTTTGAGATGGAAGGAGGAGAATATCTTATGTACGCTGGGGCTACTAAGAAATACAGAAAACGGTTAGATGAGATAAATCGATATGCAGGAAAATATGATGAAATATCAGAAGAAAGAATCAGTAAACTTTATAGTGTCATAAAACCTACAACGGCGATGGAAATGCTTATGTTATCAGGTAGTAACCATTACATAATCAGGAGAAGTGCCACTTCTAAATTTTTAGAAGAACTGGATAAGATTAACAGAGAGTGTATAATAGAATCTTTGACTAAATAAACATAATTATTAACCCAAGGCACTCCCACAACGGTGGAACAGTGGAAATAACAGTATCTTGATAAAATAGACAAAAAGACAAAGGAATATAATCAATTAAGCCTCAACCGCCTACAAGCAAGATTTTTGCAAATAAACAAAAATTCGTAACGCGTAGGTCGCCAGTTCAAGTCTGGCTAGCGGCTCAGAAAGAGAGAGATGCTTATGCATCTCTTTTTTTATTTCATAGATTCTTCTTACCTTTGCCAGACTAAAACAACTTCAGAAACAGATGAAAAAGAAGACAAAAAAAATTCTCATAGGAGGATTGGTAATCCTGTTCCTTATGGGCGTAGCTTGTACCGGAACATTCTATTATTATATATTCTACCCACAATTTCATCCCCAAAAGACTACTTATATTTATATCGACAAAGACGATACAATAGACTCCATATATAATAAAGTAAAAGTACAGGGACACCCGAAAAGTTTCACAGGTTTTCTTTGGATGACCCGATGGCGCAATTATGATTCGTCTATCCACACCGGACGCTATGCCATCCGCCCGGGAGAAAATGTGTATCATGTCTTCAGTCGTTTATACCGGGGATATCAGGAACCTATCAATCTTACTGTTAGCAACGTACGCACTTTAGACAGACTTGCCCGCAGCATTGGTAAGCAGTTAATGATCGACTCTACAGAAATTGCCACTGTAATGAATGACACTATATTCCAGAAGCGGATGAGATATAAAAAAGAAACAATGTCCAGTCTGTTCATTCCGGAAACATACCAGGTTTACTGGGATATGAGCGTAGACGAATTTTTCGAGCGTATGCAGAAAGAACATGAAAAATTCTGGAACCAGCAACGATTGGCTAAAGCTGAATCTATCGGAATGACACCGGAAGAAGTTTCTACCCTGGCCTCTATTGTTGAAGAGGAAACCAACAACAACGAGGAAAAACCAATGGTTGCCGGACTCTATATTAACCGTTTACACAAAGGTATGCCATTGCAGGCAGATCCAACAATAAAGTTTGCCCTCCAGGACTTTGGTTTAAGAAGAATAACCAATGAACATTTGAATGTCAACTCACCCTACAATACATATTTAAATGCAGGCCTGCCTCCGGGTCCCATACGTATACCTTCACCTATAGGTATCGATGCAGTACTGAACTATGCCAAGCACGACTACATTTACATGTGTGCTAAAGAAGATTTCTCAGGTACTCACAATTTTGCTTCCAATTATGCTGATCACATGAAAAATGCCAGAAAATATTGGAATGCTTTAAACGAAAGAAAGATTTTCAAGTAAAATCATGATAAAATAAAAGCAAAAGCCTATATTTGCGAGTGAAAAACGCAGATTATTTCCTTTTTTAATAATCATGACTAACATTAAAATAATCAGATATGAGCAAGCAACTCTTACTTGGCGATGAAGCCATTGCACAAGCTGCATTAGATGCCGGACTCTCAGGTGTTTACGCCTACCCCGGTACTCCTTCCACAGAAATTACAGAATACATTCAAATGGCGCCTATTACGGCTGAACAGAATATCCATAGCCGTTGGGCCTCCAATGAGAAGACAGCTATGGAAGCTGCATTAGGTATGTCATTTGTCGGTAAACGAGCATTAGTCTGCATGAAACATGTAGGCATGAACGTAGCTGCCGACTGTTTTATCAATTCAGCTGTTACAGGTGTAAAAGGTGGATTAATTGTAGTAGCTGCGGATGACCCCAGCATGCACTCCTCACAGAATGAACAAGACAGTCGTTTTTATGGTGATTTCTCATTGATCCCCATGTACGAACCAAGCAATCAGCAGGAAGCATATGATATGGTTTACAATGGATTCGCATTTTCTGAAAAGATTGGCGAACCGGTATTGATGCGTATGGTCACCCGCCTGGCACACTCCCGTTCCGGTGTAGAACAAAAACCGCAACAACCCCAAAACCAAATGTCATTCAGTGAAGACCCTCGCCAGTTCATCTTGTTGCCAGGTAACGCCCGCAAGCGCTATAAGGTTTTATTAGAACGTCAAGCCGAATTTATTGAAGCATCTGAAAACTCTTCTTATAATAAGTATACCGATGGTCCTAATAAGAAATTAGGTATCATAGCGTGTGGAATCGGCTACAATTATCTGATGGAAAACTATCCTGATGGTTGCGAATACCCCGTATTGAAGATTGGGCAATACCCATTACCCAAGAAACAGCTCCTGCAATTGGTAGAAACCTGTGATGAGATTCTGGTATTGGAAGACGGACAACCTTTCGTAGAAAAACAACTGAAAGGCTATCTTGGTATCGGCGTAAAAGTAAAAGGACGCTTAGATGGCACATTATCACAAGACGGTGAATTAAATCCGGATAAGGTGGCACGTGCTGTGGGAAAAGAAAACAAGTCAGAGTTTGGTATTCCTTCGCTCGTAGAAATGCGTCCACCTGCACTATGTGAAGGTTGTGGCCATCGTGATATGTACACTACGCTCACCCAGGTTTTGAAAGAAGAATATCCGACACATAAAGTATTCAGTGATATCGGCTGTTATACTTTAGGAGCCAATGCACCATTTAATGCTATCAACTCATGTGTAGATATGGGTGCATCTATTACCATGGCTAAAGGAGCTTCGGATGGCGGACTTCATCCAGCAGTAGCAGTGATTGGCGACTCCACCTTCACGCATTCCGGCATGACAGGACTTTTGGATTGCGTCAATGAGAATGCAAATGTTACCATTGTTATTTCAGACAATGAAACGACTGCAATGACAGGTGGCCAGGATTCGGCCGGAACAGGACGTATTGAAGCGATCTGTACCGGTATTGGCGTAGCCCCCGAACATATCCGTGTAGTAGTTCCCTTGAAAAAGAATTATGAAGAGATGAAGCAGATTATCCGTGAAGAAATCGAATATCGCGGTGTATCAGTTATCATTCCACGCAGAGAATGTATTCAAACCTTAGCACGTAAAAAACGAAACAAGTAAAACCATGAAAAAAGATATTATACTTTCCGGCGTAGGCGGACAAGGTATCCTCTCTATCGCCACTGTAATCG
Source organism: Bacteroides intestinalis (assembly GCF_003464595.1). GTDB lineage: Bacteria > Bacteroidota > Bacteroidia > Bacteroidales > Bacteroidaceae > Bacteroides > Bacteroides intestinalis_A. The sequence goes on along the minus strand of NZ_QRZF01000038.1, from coordinate 12,107 downwards.
GTAAAGCCGCCCTTAAAGACGGACTATATATGAAACAAGCGGAAGTACATGGCATGAGCCAACGTGGCGGCGATGTACAATCCAATTTGCGCATAAGCGATCAGCCTATCGCTTCCGATCTTATCCCTTCCGGTAAATGCGATCTGATCATCTCACTTGAGCCGATGGAAGGATTACGTTATCTTCCTTATTTGAGTCCTGAGGGCTGGCTGGTGACTAACGAAACACCGTTTATTAATATCCCCAACTATCCGGCAGAAGCTGACGTAAGAGCGGAATTAGATAAGCTACCTCACAAGATCATTCTTAATGTAGACAAAGTAGCCAAAGAAATTGGTTCCATCCGTGTAGCAAATATTGTTTTACTGGGAGCTACCACCCCATTCCTCGGCATCGATTACGAGAAAATACAGACCAGTATCCGCGAAATCTTCGAACGTAAAGGCGAGGCCATAGTGGAAATGAATCTTAAAGCACTCGCAGCCGGAAAGGAAATTGCTGAGAAATTAATGTAAGATCCCTCAAAAATACACCACCATGAATAACAAATACTGGGAAGAAGAAATAGAAACCATGAGTCGTGAGAAGTTGCAGGAATTGCAACTTCAACGACTCAAAAAAACGATAAAGATTGCGGCTAATTCACCGTACTATAAAAAAGTATTTCAAGAATATAATATCACAGCTGATGACATCCAAAGCCTGGATGATATACGGAAAATACCTTTTACCACGAAATCCGATATGCGTGCCTGCTATCCATTCGGCATGGTATCAGGTAATATGCAGGAAGATGGTGTGCGTATTCATTCATCAAGTGGAACCACCGGTACTCCTACCGTCATCGTCCATTCACAACACGACTTGGACTCTTGGGCCAACCTGGTAGCACGCTGCTTGTACACTGTAGGAATACGTAAAACAGATGTTTTCCAGAACAGTTCGGGCTATGGTATGTTCACCGGAGGATTAGGCTTCCAATACGGTGCTGAACGCCTAGGCGCACTGACTGTTCCTGCAGCAGCCGGAAACAGTAAACGCCAGATCAAGTTTATCAAAGATTTCAAGACTACCGCACTCCATGCCATCCCCAGTTATGCCATTCGCCTGGCAGAAGTTATTCAGGAAGAAGGAATTGATCCGACAAGTACCAGTTTAAAAACACTTGTTATCGGAGCAGAACCCCATACAGACGAACAGCGCAAGAAAATCGAACGCATGTTAGGTGTTAAAGCCTATAATAGCTTCGGTATGACAGAAATGAATGGCCCTGGCGTTGCTTTTGAATGTCAGGAACAAAACGGCATGCATTTCTGGGAAGATTGCTACCTCGTCGAAATAATTGATCCTGAAACAGGAGAACCCGTTCCGGATGGAGAAATCGGTGAGTTGGTATTGACCACTCTTGATCGCGAAATGATGCCGCTTATACGTTATCGTACCCGTGACCTTACCCGTATTCTTCCCGGAGAATGTCCTTGCGGACGTACACACCTCCGCATCGACCGTATCAAGGGGCGCAGCGATGATATGTTTATCATTAAGGGAGTAAATATCTTCCCAATGCAAGTTGAAAAAGTATTGGTACAGTTCCCACAATTAGGTAGCAATTATCTTATTACCTTAGAAACCGTAAACAACCAGGACGAAATGATTGTAGAGGTAGAACTCAGCGATCTTTCTACTGATAATTACATTGAACTGGAGAAGGTACGTAAAGATATTACCCGTCAACTAAAAGACGAAATACTTGTTACCCCCAGGTTGAAACTCGTGAAGAAAGGTTCATTACCCCAAAGCGAAGGAAAAGCCGTCAGAGTAAAAGATTTGCGACAAAACCAATAAAAACAGCCTTTTTTCAAAATAATCAGTGGAATACTTGACATCGCCTTTTTGATACAGTATCTTTGTACTGTCCATTTATAGATACTATTTCACTGAATTATATTTCGCATCATATAGAAACGGGGAAGCTTTTGCTTCTCCGTTTTTTTTAGCCCCTCATGCAGCAGGCCCCAAAAGCTTACGCTTATATAACCGTCAGCTTACACTTGCACAAGTGCAAGCCCACACCTATACAAGCACAATGCCACAGTCCATCATCTTTAACTCCACACTTCGCTGTCTGCAACCTGTGGCATTTATCCTGTTAAGGTGTGGCATTGAGAGCACTGAGATGTAGCATTTGCCCCAACAAACACTGGCAAAAGAAACGAAAGTCCTTTTATTGCATATCACTACCTCAAAGCAGCCTCCTAACCTACTTCTATTAATAATACATAAATCTGCTATTGACAATATTTGAGTTACGACACCGCTTAATAGAGGCTAAGCGGAAATCTTTGGATTAAAGAAAGTACAAAGAAAAAGGAACGGTAACCAACCAAGATTACCGTTCCCTCTTTATAAAAAAGCCGCACCGATGATGTGATGAAACTCCGAATGACATGATTTGAGCGCTCGTCCTCTTTGTAATCCACCGACTCAAAGTTACCCCGAAGGGCGTGGCCCGCCATCGAGAAGCGAAGCTTGTCTCGGTATTTCATAATAGTTTGATGAGTTTCCCGATCCAATCAATGCGGCTATATTTTCTACAACAAATGTAGTAAGTTTCTGTCAAAGAAACAAGGAAAAACCTGATTTTGTTTCCTCCATACAGGACATTTTATATTATATTCTCCCTATTATAAGCAAAAAGTGCCGATTACTCGTTCGTAATCAGCACTTTGTAAACTATTTGCTAAATAAACTTAAGCAGCCTTTGCTTTAGCTACGATAGCCTTGAAAGCTTCCGGATGGTTCATCGCTAAATCAGCCAAAACTTTACGGTTGATTTCGATACCTGCTTTGTGCAAAGCACCCATCAGCTTAGAATAAGACATACCTTCCAAACGAGCTGCAGCGTTGATACGCTGAATCCACAAAGCGCGGAAGTTTCTTTTCTTGTTCTTACGGTCGCGGAACGCATAAGTCAAACCTTTCTCCCAAGTATTCTTGGCAACGGTCCATACGTTCTTTCTTGCACCAAAGTAACCTCTGGTTAATTTCAAAATTTTCTTTCTTCTTGCTCTTGAAGCAACGTGATTTACTGATCTTGGCATAGTTTTACTAATTTTTGAATGTTAGCGCCATTACTTCACGCAACGGACTTAAAGCTAATGCATTCGGTTAATACTTTAAAATACTTTGTACGCTTTTTACTTCATTGCTAAGAGTTCCTTAACTTGGCTTACGTTCGTCACGTCAACTGTAGTTGAATGGCACAAGTTTCTTTTTTGCTTCTTAGTTTTCTTAGTCAAAATGTGACTGTGAAAAGCGTGCTTTCTTTTGATTTTACCTGTTCCGGTAAGAGTAAATCTCTTTTTAGAACCGGAGTTAGTCTTCATCTTTGGCATCTTACTTATTTTTAAATTATTTAAATTATATGGCAACGCACTATACCTGTGGCGTTACTCATTTCTTTTATTCTTCTGATTCAGCCGGAGCTGCTTTCGGAGCATCTGCAGATTTCGGTGCAACAGGCTTCTTAGGCACTTCTTTTTTCTTCGGAGAAAGCTGAATAGTCATTCTCTTTCCTTCCAGTACTGGCATCTGATCTACTTTTGCATAGTCTTCCAAGTCATTGGCAAAACGAAGCAACAACACTTCTCCTTGCTCTTTAAACAAGATGGAACGACCTTTAAAGAACACATAAGCCTTTACTTTATCACCTTCTTCCAAAAAGCCTTTAGCATGCTTCAACTTGAAGTTATAATCGTGATCATCAGTCTGAGGACCGAAACGAATCTCCTTCACGTTTACCTTCACCTGTTTCGCCTTCTGTTCTTTCTGACGCTTCTTTAACTGATAAAGAAATTTAGAGTAATCGATGACACGACAAACAGGGGGTTGTGCGTTTGGAGAGATTTCCACGAGATCCACCTCACGCTCTTCGGCAAGCTTCAATGCCTGGGCTATCGGATATACGTTGGGTTCTACTTCATCGCCCACTATGCGGACTTCTTTGGCACGGATTTGTTCGTTAATCCGGTATTGCCCTTTTAAGCTGTCATTTTTCATTAAATAACCTCTATTTCCAGTTTGTTTCTTATTTACTACTCCCAAATTATTATTTTTTTATGTTAGGTAAAAGCTATCTTTAGAACATCATTTATGCTATGCTTTCACAAGTGGGCGCAAAGTTACCATTTATTTATCATATTCTGAACTTCTTCGTTCAAAATTTTAGCAAATTCTTCAAATTTCATAGTGCCTTTATCGCCTTCCCCTTGCTTGCGGACAGAAACTTCTCTGTTTTCTGCTTCTTTTTCACCCACAATCAGCATGTAAGGAATACGCTTCAATTCATTATCACGAATCTTACGTCCTATCTTCTCATTGCGTTCATCCACAATTGCACGGATATCATATTGCTTCAGGAACTTTTTCACTTCCTGTGCATAATCATTAAACTTCTCACTGATAGGCAAAATAGCTACCTGCTCAGGTGTCAGCCACAACGGGAACTTACCTGCCGTATGCTCGATAAGCACAGCAACGAAACGCTCCATTGAACCGAATGGTGCACGGTGTATCATCACCGGACGATGTTTTTGGTTATCAGCACCGGTATATTCCAGCTCAAATCGTTCCGGCAAGTTATAATCCACCTGAATGGTGCCCAACTGCCAACGGCGACCGATAGCATCTTTTACCATGAAGTCCAGCTTCGGGCCATAGAAAGCCGCCTCACCATATTCAATTCTTGCAGTCAAGCCTTTTTCTTCACAAGCCTCGATGATAGACTGTTCAGCTCTTTCCCAGTTTTCGTCGCTACCGATGTATTTCTCACGGTTCACTTTGTCACGCAAGGAAATCTGTGCTTCCACATTGGCAAAGTCCATAGAACGGAACACAATAGAAATAATGTCCATCACGCGCAGGAATTCATCTTTCACCTGGTCGGGACGGCAGAAAATATGTGCATCATCCTGTGTAAAGCTACGTACACGTGTCAATCCGTGCAATTCACCACTTTGCTCATAACGGCAAACCGTACCGAATTCAGCCAAGCGCAAAGGCAGATCCTTATATGAACGCGGGGAATTCTTATAAATCATACAGTGGTGAGGACAGTTCATCGGTTTCAGGAAGTACTCCTCTCCTTCTTCGGGTGTATGAATAGGTTGGAATGAATCCTTACCATATTTAGCATAGTGACCGGAAGTTATATACAGCAGCTTGTTACCAATCGGCGGAGTAATAACCTCCTGATAATCGTAACGTGCCTGAATACGGCGCAGGAATTCCTGCAGACGCAGACGCAATGCAGTACCTTTCGGCAACCACATAGGCAAGCCTTTACCTACTGTATCAGAGAACATGAACAAATCCATTTCCTTACCGATTTTGCGATGGTCACGTTTCTTGGCTTCTTCCAGAACAACCAGATATTCATCCAGCATCTTTTTCTTCGGGAAAGTAATACCGTAGATACGCGTCATCATCTTGCGGTCTTCATGTCCACGCCAGTAAGCACCGGCTACCGACATCAATTTGATAGCCTTAATCGGCGCAGTAGTCATCAAGTGCGGGCCACGGCACAAATCCGTAAAAGCACCTTGCGTATAAGTAGTAATGTGACCATCTTCCAATTCAGAGATCAATTCACATTTATAAGTTTCTCCACGATCACCGAATTTTGTCAATGCATCCGCTTTTGAAATACTTTCTCTCACAACAGCTTCTTTCTTTGCTACCAGTTCTGCCATTTTAGCCTCAATCGCCGGAAGGTCAGATTCTTTAATAGTAGCCTCACCCGGATCCACATCATAGTAGAAACCGTTTTCAATGGCAGGACCAATACCGAACTGAATACCCGGATATAATTCCTGTAAGGCTTCAGCCAACAAGTGAGCACTGGTATGCCAGAATGCATGCTTACCTTGCTCGTCTTCCCATTTATAGAGAACAAACTCAGCATCCTCGTTGATAGGACGCCCCAAATCATAAATCTCACCGTTCACGCCACATGCCAGCACTTCCTGTGCCAGGCGAGAGCTGATACTTTCTGCAATTTGCAGTCCCGTTACTCCGTCATTATACTCGCGTACGGAGCCGTCTGGAAATGTAATTTTTATCATAATGTTGTGTATATTTCAATTTTCAGAACGCAAAAATAGCTAATTCTTTTTGATATTTTATTTTTTAGCAAAAAAATGTTATTCACGAGTATTGGTAAACCGCTTAATAATATTGTAAGCAGAAACAATACCCAATTCTCCTGCTTTACTCAGGTCTGTAATACCCTGCTTATTATTACCCAGGAAGATATGAGTCAGACCACGGTTGAAATAAGCTTCGGCAAAGTCTTTATTCAGTTCGATTGCCTTGTCATAATCTACCAATGCTCCACGGTAATCCTTCAACAGAGACAGCACATTGGCACGATTATAATATCCGTAAACAAAATCAGGTGCCAATTGGATGACATGATCCAAATCTTTTCTCACAATATCATAATCCAAGGCGGTTACTTCCGCTTGATTCTTACTGTCAACAGAAGCTCCGGGAACACCTTCGGTCAAACCGGCTTCCGCCTTCTTATATTCCAATTGCTTATAACGCACCAACGAGCGCATAAAGTAAGCCGGAAAGAATTTATCATCCAGCAAAATGGACTGCGTAAAGTCATCTATAGAACTGGCAAAGTCCTGAACCAGATAGAAATCAAGTCCGCGCAGAAAACGTTTCTTGGCATCCTTATCATTGGATACGATATCCGAAGTATGGGTATCGATCAGAGCAAAATGAAATTTCACCTGTTCTTCCGTCAACGGAGCTTCCATATTAGTAATACGCAACGGTTTCGGGAATATTTTCTCATGATTCAACTCCTCAATATATTTATGGAAATGAACAATGCGCTTCACCTCACTCGATTTCTCATAATATGTCAATGCATACATCGGTTCCATCTTAACGGCTACGTTCCGGTCTTGAACACGACCGCGGTAGTCGCTCTTATATTTCTGGTCTTCTTCCGAGTCATCAGCAATCACGATTTTCCGGTAATTCTCCATATTCTTATCGGATTTCTTACGCGTCTTGCTCGTATCCTCATTATCCTGATTATTGTCCGCAACGTCCTTATCGCTTGTCGTAACCCCGTTACGCTTGTCTATCTGCATCTTCATGATTTTGAATTCATCCTCTTCGGCACCTTTACGATCACCGATCTTCTTACGAGCTTCGGCACGCTGATAGTACCCAGCCATAAAATTAGGATATTCGTCAATCACCTTCGAATAGTCACTGATAGCACCACGATAATCACCCGTCTGTGCACGCAGCAAACCACGGTTGAAAGTTGCCATCATATTATCCGGTTCTACCTTCAGAACAAAATCAAAGTCTTCAAGTGCCCGGTTATCGTCACCTACCTGTGCACGGAGCAAACCACGGTTATAATGCCCCAGGAAGTTATTCGGATCGATGTCCAATGCCAGATCATAATCACTCATGGCGCCTCTCAGATTATTCTGATGGAAACGCGCCAATGCACGATTGATATAATTACCAGCATTCTTCGCACTCAGATGAATAGCCTGATCCAAGTCACTTTCGGCATCTGTATACTTTCCCTGTTGCAAACGGACAATAGCGCGTGCGCTCCATCCATCAGGATCATAACGGTCCATATCAATTGCCGTTTCAAAGTCATTCAGAGCCTGTATAGTATCCTTTTGCTTCAACGACACTTCGCCACGCATCAGATAAGCACGCGTGTACCTGGGAGCTATCTTCAGCAATTTCCCCAAATCCTCTTTAGCCGCATCATAATCCTCTTTCTGCATATGGCAAAGAGAAAGATTATGCCACAGAACAAGATTCTCCGGATCATATTTCAGAGCTGTCTGATAATCTTCAATAGCACCGTTATAATTATTCTGCCGGATACGTGCCAATCCACGTATCTGATAGGCACCTACTACAAAAGGATTACGATCGATAGCCGCATCGCAATCCGCTTCCGCACCTTGGAAATCATCCAAATTGATTTTTGCCAAACCGCGAAAGAAGTAAGGCTCATATAAATAAGGCTTAGCGTTAATTACCTGGTTGAAATACTGGATAGAAAGCACATAGTCTTCAAAATACAACGCGTTGCGTGCGATTGTCATCACTCGCTCCGTATTGATCTGCGCACACAGCAACGTAGGAAGCAACAGGAAAGCCGTCAGTATCTTTTTTATCATCTTGTCTTATAAATGCTTGTAAACGAAACAAATTTAATGCTTTTCATTTACTTGGCGGGATTAACGGAAGACTTTTTATATTTTTTGAGCCTTTTATACCTTATTATAAGATTAGCTTATTTCACAGTCTTGACTTTATACGTGCAATGGGCTTTTCCCTTTAGCATCGCATTCAGTCTTCCCTTAATCATTTGCTTACGCAAGGGAGACAAATGATCAATAAACATCTTTCCTTCTAAATGGTCAAATTCATGTTGCATCACACGTGCCAGGTAGCCCTCAACAATTTCGTCATGCTCTACCATATCCTCATCCATATACGTTACATGGATTTTATTACCACGCTTCACAGCTTCATGAATACCCGGAAGGCTCAGGCATCCTTCTTCCATAGACACTTCTTCACCTGATACTTCCAGGATATGGGGGTTGATATATGCTTTCCGGAAACCTTTATATTCAGGATAATCTTCTGATAATACATCCAGATCAACGACTACAACACGAACAGGCAATCCTACTTGCGGTGCTGCAAGCCCTACACCTTCAGCATTATCCATCGTTTCGAACATATTCGCAATTAACTCTTTCAAATTTGGATAGTCGGGAGCAATATCTTCCGCCACTTTTCTCAATACGGGCTGACCGTATACATAAATGGGTAAAATCATTCTTTCTCTAAGTTACAAATTACTAAATCAATATATATAAGTATATATACCTTATTATAATATAAAACGTTTATTTTCCAAATAGCTTTGCAGAATAATAGTTGCACTGATTTCGTCCACCAAAGCCTTATTCTGGCGATCTTTCTTCTTCAGCCCGGCCTCCCGCATAGTGCGATGTGCCAAAACGGATGTAAAGCGCTCGTCAACATACTCAACAGGCATTTCCGGTAACTTTTTCTTCAACAAACGGACAAAAGGTTCTATACGTTTCATATTTTCCGAAGCCTCATTATTCATCTGTTTAGGCAAGCCTACAAGAATACGTTCCACCGGTTCTTTTCCTACATAATCAAGGATGAATGCCAGCAGCTCATGCGTAGGCACAGTGGTCAGTCCGTTAGCAATCATTTGCAATGTATCGCTGACAGCTATTCCCGTACGCTTTTTACCGTAATCAATAGCTAATATTCTACTCATAATGGGCTACAAAATTACGATTAAAATTTGATATTTACCTCCATCTACCGGCATAATAACAAAAAAGGGAGTCTAACTCATGCTAAATATAGCTGCACATTCCAATTATTCCGCTTTACTTTAAAAGCACTATTGACTATAAACTGGCCATTAGAGTAGAAGTTCAAAGCATGCATTATACTATATTATTACCAAACATGGCTTTTTATATTAATTTTCAGAAGAAATCAATTCATAGGACACAATACAATAACGATCTAATAATCAACAGCAAAGATACATCTTATAAAAAATGAGATTTTGATATATTAATAGCTATTTTCATGTAAGCGAGACCTTATTCTTCTGGACTTCCTTACCACACTAGGCACTTTATCTAAATAAATATTTAATTATTTAACTATATAGTATTCGATCTTCAAGAGTAATTTATGTAAGCTATTAGAAATTCATCTTTTTATCCTAATATTATTACATTAATATTTTCATTATCGATCTAATATTATTTGATTCCTTTATAACAAAAAAGGTATCCGACAACAATCAGACACCTTTTCTTCTTTATAGAGTTTCACCTCTAATCTTATCCTTTTTCCAGAATTATTGTTTTTATTCCAGAATTACTACACGGTTTAGATAGTTCTTACCGAACATGTTAGCTGTACCACCGAATCCTACGAGTTCGAGCTGATCTTTGTTAACGCCTTCTTTAATCAATGCGTCATAAACAGCCTGAGCACGTTTTTCAGACAACTTCTGGTTCCAAGAAGCGCTACCTGTAGCCTTGTCAGCATAACCTGCAACCTTGTACTTCTTATCCGGGTTAGCCTTCAGGATCTTAGCAGCCAACTCGATGTTAACCAAACCGTAATCATCGATACGAGCACTACCGATCTTGAAGAAGACAGCACGCGGACCAGCAACTTCAACTTCCTTCACAACTTCCTTAGTTACAGGTTTAACGTTAGCCAAAGCATTCTTTGCATTAGCCAGGTCAGCCTGAGCCTGAGCCAGTTCGCTTCTGTATCTGTTGATTTCTGCGTTGATAGCATCCTGGTCAACCTTTGCGCCACAAGAGATAAACTTCTTGCCACCGAAAGTATAAGTAAGACCTGCACCAACATAAATGCCACCAACAGTTCTTGAAGATGACAGATAGCCCAGATAAGAAGAAGCTAATTCACCACGAGCTTCGATATCAATATCAAGGTAGTTGTTTACATTGAATTTACCCAGCAAACCTGCAGAACCGTTGATGTAAGCACCTGTCTTGTCATCAGCACCTGCGGGGCGAACTTTATGCCAAGCTGTACCTGCCTGGTTCTCTGCGATTTCGAAAGAGCTTGCACCCTTAGCGATAGTCAGACCGGGACCAGCGAATACAGACAAGGTAAATATACGGTTAGGATTGTATCCACCGATTGCATTTGAAAGATTGAACAAACCGTCCAGACGAATCTGACCTACGTTCTTGTCATTGTTTACCTTTGAACCTACCATGCTACCGTCAGCAGCATAAGTACCTTCAGACCATTGTGTGTTGAAGTTAGCTTTCCACAAGCCACCCTGAGCGCGCACACCCCAAACCGGAGTAAACCACTTACCAAGAGACACGGTAATATGGGGAGCCGGGTCTCCAAATTTACCTTCACTCTTACCCGAATTTACCAAAGAAACTCCACCAGTCACGCTCACGAAGATATTATCTCCGGCCTTTTCGCTGACGAATTTCTCTTTTGTTTGAGCTGTTGCAACAGTAGCACCAGCCAACATCAAAGATAATATTACTAATTTACTTTTCATTGTTTTTAAATTTTTTGTAATTCAACTCTTTTAATTATTTGCTCCGACCACTCGCTTACTTCAGATAAATCTTGTAAGTAAGTCCGCCGGTAAAGTATTTCATTTTTTGCAATTCTACCTGCGCATGCAAATGGTTGAAAAGCAAATAGGTGGCACCCAACGCAAAATCTTTTGAATCATACTCTGCGATTACTCGCAACTGCGGATGAAAAGAGGGGTTGTAGGTAATGCCTACAGCCGGCCCGTTTAAAGGGTAATCGTTGCGATGGTTAAAAAGATAAGAGAGATGTACCCCTATCTCTTCAGTTCCTACGGGAATATGTTTGGTCGCTGCAATATAGAAACGACAAAAATAACCGTTGCCATCAACAGACGATATCTGTCCGTCACCGGATTCAGTATAAGGATCCGAAGTTCCTACTACCACCGCCGGCATATACTTCCAGAATTGTCCTTCTTTCAAAGCTCGCAGTCGGACAGAAAAATATCTGTCCTGATTTGTAAATCCAGAGTAACCATAAGGCTTTAAGCCTAAAGCTTCCGCTTTAAAGAGGGTGCATGTATATGCCACCTCCAACCAGGGGAATATGGTTACATTCAAGAAATAATTGTACGTATGATAGTACCATGTAGGAGGAGTTATCTCCTGATTCAAAAAGTTACCACCAATCATTACCGTCTTATCCCGTTGCATCTCTGCCGAAGGTGCATGCAACAAACCGGTGGTACCATACGTCAATTGAGCCGAAAGCAAGAGAGGACAACACAGCAATAAACCAATAAGGATTACTTTTCCTAATATATACCTCATCATTGCTTTCTTTTCATTTTTTTATTGCGCTATCTTTTTGACTATGAATTATTATTCAAAGATACCACCACCGGCATTCAAATCACCACCATGACCATGACCATGTCC
>NZ_QRZF01000037.1:14947-16141 GCF_003464595.1 Bacteroides intestinalis | reverse complement strand
CAGAGAAATTGAATCGCAAAACCATGTAGCTGTTATGCCGCTTTGTCGGATGTTGCCCGATATATAGTTCTCCAAACAGTTCTTCAAATCTACCGGCATAGTCGATGCTGTAGTACGCCTCCAACATGGCCAGAAACAGTGACTTACCGAATCTGCGGGGGCGAATCAAAAATAAGTAGGGAGGTTGCCGTTCCAGTATTTCGATGAAACGGCTCTTGTCCACATAGTAGTAATCCTCGCACCTGATACGGGGGAAGTCCGATATTCCATAAGGTAATGCTTTCATAACTGCCTGCTTTTAATATTGCACAAAGCAAAGGTAATAAAAATGATTGCAAATTCTACGAAGACCTTTAAATAGTTACAATCGGATACCGTTATTTACCACATACTCCGAAGATCGTATCATGAGAAAGGTGCGCTGCATCAGCATCAGGCAGACAAGCCAGATGATAAACCGGTACCGCAGAAAGCAGGGAGCTCAAAGTATCACTGATGTAATCATACAATTCATCGCTGTAAGCAAAGTCAGGCGGACACGAAGGATGCAACGCGCCGTATCCTTGAGCCACACTGAGCCTCTTAATTTGATTGTAAGGGGCTTGCGACAATCGTACACAAGCCGCTAACGGATAACTTTCATTCTTGTAGCAAGGTGTTTTTCCACTCCATGGACTACCATATATCCATGGTTCTCCGTCTATGATGCGAAGAATAGGACTGTCATCATTCAGCAGAACAGCACCTTGTATGTTTTCGCGCCACAAACGGGTGTGGGTACTCTTACCCGTGCCGCTTTCTCCGAGGAAAAGAATAGCCTTGCCCTCACACACAATAGTACTGGTATGGATTGCTACCGTTTTGAAAGGTGCTGTAGCCACTCCATAAGCAATCCAGCATGCAAATCGAAGCAGCCGCAGGTTATAATTTCCCTTGAAATTCACCACCTGCTTATCTTCGCTCAGCCAAAGCTCAAGTGTTCCACCTTCAGGAGGCAGCATTACAAAGAGAAAGCCATTGCGATATTGGCCGAAGTGGCTGACAATGCCATCTATTTCATTCGTATATAACACCGTTTCAAATAAAGGTGCTTCTGTGGTAGACTCTACAAAGTGACAAAGAGGCTCTCCATCTGCCATTATTTTAAAGGGGGTAAAGCCTGTTAATGCATCTATCGCCTGTACCAGCCTCTCA
>NZ_QRZF01000037.1:0-14937 GCF_003464595.1 Bacteroides intestinalis | reverse complement strand
CAGCCTCTCACCTTCCACCCGGATACGATGTCCGGCTATTAAATAATCTTGTTCCATTTCTTTTATTCCTTATTGTTATATACTATATCGCATGTATCAAGATCGAATATCCGGTCGCAGAAAGCCAACGAACTTTCACGGTGGGCTATGACAATCAATGTCAGTTCACGGTGCCGCAAGGAGAGTGTTTCCAGAGCATGATTAATTTCCTTTTCCGTCTTGTTGTCCAGAGCAGAAGTGGCTTCATCAAAGAATAGTACTTCAGCTTCCTTGTAAAGTGCCCGTGCAATGCCAATCCGTTGTTTCTGACCACCAGACAGCCGACTGCCATATTCACCTAACGGGGTGTCTAATCCTTGTGGTAATTCATCTAGCCATTCCTTCAGTTGCACTTGCTCCAGAACCTGCATTACTTTTGTTCGGTCAACCTGCGGTTGCCCAAGTGCTATATTATCAGCGAGTGTACCTTCTATAATAAATATCTCCTGCGGTACATATCCCACCAGTTTATGCCACTCACTTCGGTTGGTAGAGGTCAGCTTTCTGCCATCTATAAGTATCTCGCCGGATGTAGGTGGGAAAAAGCCGAGCATCAGGTTAAAGAGAGTTGATTTGCCAGTTCCACTTGCTCCCCGTATGCCGATACGTTCACCACGACTGACAACCAGATCTAAACCACTGAAAAGTGTATGTCCATCGGGAAATGCAAATTCCAATCCACGCAATTCAAAGGTATGGGTAAATTCTAAAAGAGATTCATTTGATAAGTTTTTGGGTAGTCCGTCGCTTATAACAGTAATACCCTCTTCCACCACCGTTATGGTATGCGAAGCATTTTGAAGCGTTACCCAACTATTCAATACGGATCTCACTGCAGGAATTAGTCTGAAAGCCGCTACTGCAAACACACCGCTTATCAATCCCAGGTCACCACTTCCCGTACCAATCAGCAATGCCAGTCCGATCACTATGGCTACTTCAGAAAGGAAAGATGGAAAAAGTTGGTACACTTCCATACGCAAACGGTTCCCAATAATAGAATCCAGGCCTTGATTGAAGGAAGCAAGAGAAGTATAAAAAGCCTGGGCAATTTCCAGTTCTGCATATCCACGAAAGGCTTCCACTACCGTACGGCTCTGCTTGCGACGTGCTTCCAATTCCTCCATACCGTAACGTCGCAGACGTTTCTTAACTAAACAGATATACAATACCGATAAGAACAGGAACGCTCCACAGAGCAAACAACCAGCATATGGTTTCCAGATGATAAGTGCCAATACTATTAACAATATCAGTACCGCTTCTCCTGCTATACGGAAAACAGGGGCCAATACGCATAGACTGAACATATAACATACATGATTCACCTCATGCCCAAGCCGTACACTGCTTTTTCCTTTTAAATAGAGTAGCCCTCGATGATAATAATTGGCAAACATACGGGTACTAAACTCCCGATATATTTCCAACTGATAACAGCTTTGTACATGTGCCAGAAGCATAACTAAGGTGTTCTTTAGCAATACAAACAGTAATACGACACCGCATATTGCCAGCATCATACTCCGACCGCCATCTTGCTTTACCACTATTAATAATATTGGCACCAGTGCCGCTATTCCTGCAAAGTCGAGTATGGCACGTGCTAATACAGAGAAAACTACCCATACACCACGCCTGCGTTGCTTTTCTGACAACAATCGAACAATATTTCTAACCATCTGCTACTCTTCTCTTTTTTAGATCTTTAAGGAAGCCTTTTGCAAACAATACCCAGACCAAACTTCCTGCACCACTCAAAAAGACATACATCACAAGAATCGTCATCTTCCTGGGTTTAGAGGGTTTAAGTGGAACTACTACCGGCTGGATAACCGCATAAACAGGCCTTATCTTTTCCACTCTTGCCATAGCTGCCTGAACCAGTTGCTCCGTCTGATTGTAGGTAGTTTGAGCCAGCTTCATTTCATTCCGTAACCTTACCAGTTCAGCGCGTGAGGCTAACTTCACTAACCCTCGGTTAACATCCGCATACCGGGTATATTTCTCCTGTGCACTGTAATATTCCTCCTGTGCCTCTTTACGAAGTTCTTTTGTATATTTCAGGAACTTGCGTGCTTTACCTGTCCTGTATTCCGTTATATATTCTTTCAAGTATACTCGTACGGTATCTGCCACAGTAGCAGCAACTAACGGATCTTGCATGGTGACAAATATAGTTATAGTTCTTTTCTTTTTGTCCACCCCGATGTTGATTCTCGAAGCGATAGCACCTGCCATGCCTGCTTCTTTGCGAGTCAGCCGAAAAGGGTTTATACCCGTCTTTGTCCCTGCTTGCCCGCTATCTTCATTTGACTCATCTTTGAATAGAGATACGATCCATCCAGTCAGTTTGAACGGAGCTGAAGTAATAATTCTCCACCATGGTGCTTTCTGACGTTCTTTTAGATACTGTGAAAGAGGAATCGAAACACTATCTTTCTGTTCGCGTACCTTGATGTCGAAAAGCCGTATAAGAAACGGCGTCGAATTGATGATTTCCGGATATAAAACCGGAAAAATGGCATCTTTTTCACCTGTGATTGATGAACTCAGATTGTCATCTTCCATATCTACCAATGCACTTTTACCCGGATAAGCCCTTCTGCTTTCCGGGGCAATAAGGGTACTTGCTGTATATTCCTTAGGAGTGCTGAAACCTATAACTAACCCAACAACAGCTCCAATGCCACACATTCTCAAAATCAATTTCCGCGAGTCCCAGACTTTCTTTACCAGTTCCAACAGATTAATCTCCTGTTCTTGAGAAGATGGTGGTCTCATATCTTTCCTCTCGTTTATAGTATTGCTATTCATCTTAGTTTCACTCGGAACTTCTTCTGAAAAAAAACGCTTGCCAAGACGAATGTCTTGACAAGCGAAAATTAAACATTCAGATTATATAATCCTATCCAGTCAGTTTTTCCTTTTAAAGAAGAATGAATAGACTCATTCTTCTTTAATTCAAAGGTATATTACTTCTTGACTCCGTATTCCTTACCCAACCAAGTAATTGTACCAGACTGGCTAACGCGGGTACCACCATAAATATACCCCTTATTGTCTACAGTGTAGGTTGTGGAATTGTTACCGTCAACTTCTGCCTGGAAATTGCCAGTCAAGACAACTTCTACATTATTCGTCAATTTTGTACCATATGCCAAGGTGATGTCTTTCACTGCAACTTTTGCATAGCTAGTATAGTCACCTGTAGAAGCTAATTCATTATCACCTTCGAAGTACAACAGAGCTTTCGATGCTGTAAGTCCCATAGTAGAAGCCTTAGTCGGGTTAAATGTCAATGTAACACCTTGCTTTACTGTGATCTTAGTAGCATTGGGCAAGCTCCAAGCTTCAGAGTTGGCATCAGAAGCCTTAGAAATGATATAGTGAGTTACACCATAAGAATTGGCGTTCTTCATGAAATCTGCCTTCTTTTCATTGTCACCTGTCCCAGGAACAATACCATTATTGTACTCAGCAATGAATTGACCACCCTCTACGTTAGTAATATTGACATTTTTCTTGTCTCCACTCTTAGCATAGTAATAGTTGATAACATTGCTGTTGTTCAATGTTGCTACTTGGCCGGCAACACCCGTCAACTGAGCAGTATAGTATAAGTTGATAGTGCCTGTATTACTTACGACAGCATTACCCTTGAAGCTTAGGATACCCTTAACTTCCATAGTACCCTTGTTCTCACTCTTGCTTACAACATTCAATTCACCAGCTTCTTCATTCGTAACTAAAATGTTAGTGCTTCCGCTCAAAGTTGCAACACCAGTAGTCAATTTTGCACCGTTAACGTTCAGAATGGAGTTTTGCTCTGTTGCAAAAATACCTGTTGTGAAATCAGCGTTTACATCCAGAACAGCATTTTCTGAAACTACTATATCTATTTTGTTAGAAAGATTAGTCAACTGACCAGCGCCAATCTTGTTATTACCATTAAATTTGATAGTCACTTGTTTATCTGAGTGTTCCTTCAAACGTAATGTATTGCCTGCAGTAATGAATGTTTTGATAGCTTCGTTATCACTTTCAGCAGACCAGTCGAAATCAGTCAATTCCAAAACATTGTTAGCGTCATTACCGTCAACACAGAGATCAAAGCGCTTATTCGTTACATTTCTGCTATTGATACGTCCGATGGTAGCAAGCAAATCGTCCTGAGTTTTAATACAGTTGGTTTCAAATTCCAAATCATCTACATTAACTTCTATAAAACGAGTACAGAATGCTCCTGTTCTTGCAGCCCATCCACCTGCATAGAATGCTTCAATATCGCTGATCTTGACAAATTTGTCACTCTCTATTGCATTAGGACCTAAAACGAGCATACCAGTAGGATCGCTTTCTTTACTTTTATACCAGTCGCTTTCTTCAACTGTCGCAACACCATAGTTAGTATGGATAACCAAAGCCAATTTATAGTACTCTTTCGTAAAATAGCTGTTTTTTTCTGTGTAAGGCATCAACAGGAAATTTACGCGACCAGTAGATTTAGCCACAGGTTGTTCGATAATAGTAGTGATGCTTGAAACTTTATTATCATTGACAAACAGCCCCTCCTGAGTTTCTGTCGTAGGCAATGCGTATTTGGAAGTACCGCTCAACGATGGAATACCAAATTCATCATATGCACCATTATTACGTCTTTTGATCTTACTCATGTCAAACAGGCCGGAAGTCGCAATTTTGTCTACAGCCCAACCTTCATTTTGGGTTGTCACTATCAGGTCAACGCTTTCAATCTGTACCTTTTCAGGATTTATGATTGTCTGCGAACCTGCTTTAAAGGTCACACGAGCATCCAACATGTTGGCAAAACGAAACATCTCCATATTAATAGCTTTCGACATGCCGGCCTCTTCATTTTGCAACGGATAAATGTAAGTAGCATTTTTGTTTGTTTCTTCAGTTTGCTCATCTACTCTTCTTGACACCCACGGCATATTGTCCACAACATAAGACAGTACCTCTGTCGGCTGGGTCAAGTCCGTACTTCCCTGCGGTTGTATTGCATCAACACTCAAGCCAAACTTACCATCTACTTTATATCTGTCAGAATAAGGATAGTAAGCAAAGTATTGGCCTTCTAATACCTGACCATCCTGCATTCCAAAAATATTATTGTCAGGATCGTTGCAAGTCATACGGGTATTGCTTGCCCAAAATGCAGTATTTGGAAGTACAGTCGGATCATATTCTTTCCCGCCAGTAAATTGTTGTTGGATTTCCGGTGCATTCACCCAAACTAGCCCAACTTGGTCTCCTGCCTTCCACTTTAAATTCCAACCGTCATTTACCATTCTGGTTGCGGCATTTGTTTCCTTATTAAAGGATAAAGTGACGTTCTCCAACGGTTTCCCTTTGTATTGTACTTCCGGTTCTACGTTCACCAGAGCCTCTTCCTGGCTACATGCTGCAAATAAAGCAGGCAGCGCACAAGCCATTAATAAATGTTTTGTTTTCATTGCAATTAGTTTAAATTTTAAATACATTAATTGATATACGTTCGCCTAGATTCAACAACTTTTATTTAGTCGTCACCACCACTAAAGTCACCGTCGTCTCCACCTATCCCAGGACCTTCAATGCCAGAAGCAGCGAAACCTAATTCTACTTCTACCTCCAGAACTTCCACTTCCGGAGCTTCATACTTCATTTCCTTTTCTACTTTCATAATCATAAAATTTAAATTGTTAGTAATATTAAAATGTATCTTCATTATTAACTAGTAATGCACCTCTTTTACTATTAAAAGAATCAAGACCGTTCTTACAATCCTGCAAATATTTCTATAAAAAAGCTCAGTAAAAGCTCCTTTCAGCCTGCAAAGTAAGAAACAAATTTCCTAAATATATTTGAGTGATATTGTATTGATAATATGATTGTTATGTGCTTAGGAGAAATCTTTTTAAATAAAAAGAAAAGAATTTGTTATAATCAAAAAGAATGATTCAATATATTAGCACACAGCTTATTACATATTTAGTAGGAAACATTCTATTTTAGTCCTCTGCATATATTGACACCTCTTTCTTGCACCTTATAGAATAAGAGCACACGATAGTAATTCTCTTATTTTCAATAAGAAACGGATTTTATAAATGATAAGAAACTCACTTTTTTTAATAGTAATGACACCATTTTTAGGCACTAACAACAAGAAATGCATTTACAAAGAACCATCGAACACACTCAGTGAAGCCATGTAGCTATACCACCTCCCTCCCTCGTAATAACTTGGTGCTGAATTAGCGAATATTAATTCGTCCCCTTATGGAGTACATTGCGTCCCCTTATGGAGAACATTGCGTTCCCTTATAAGGAACATTGCGTCCCGCTATAAGGGGACGAATTAATACTCGCATAAAGAGAGATTGCCACCTTAATAGATGGAAGATAATCACTGATAAAAAACAATTAAATCTGTTATAGACTCTTTTTTTATATTATAGTATATAATTTTCAAGAGAATGTTTACCTTTGCATTTCTTGAAACACTAATTTAACGTTTGTCACTATGAAAATTAAAGAGAATTATAAAGTTCGGGAGATTGCAGGTGAGAACCTGATCGTCGAGCAAGGAAAGTCCCAGTCTGATATGACTAAAGTAATTTCACTTAATAATACAGCACTGCTTCTTTGGAAAGAATTGCAAGGAAGAGAATTTTCTTTGGAAGATGCTGCAGAGGTATTAATGAATCATTACGGCATATCCAAAGATCAAGCCTTAGTTGATACCCAAAAGTGGGTGGATGCTTTGAGTAACTGTGGAATCATAGGATAGTTCTTTCCTGTTACATTTACCGGAGAAATATTAATAATTTGCTATAACTCATTGCATATAATGAGATAGTATTATAATCAGATAAATTAAATTATTCTGTTTTGGTACACTCTTTTTTGTATTGAAAATAGCAGATGCATTCTTTGTATATATACCTGAGGTTAACATTGAAGAGAAATTCTCTTACCGAATAGGCGTGATATAGACCTCTTAAGCTCTATGTATCATGAGAAAACACCAAAAACAAATTTCCTAAATTCAAAAGAATTCGTTATTTTTTTATCTTTTCGGGTAAAAATATGGCAAATTCTCCTTTATCGTGAAAACACATCTCTATTCTACATGCTTTTGCGAGCCAAAGGTAGATATTTTATTGACATCTGCAAACAAAATAAAGCTTTTTTTTTATGCTTTTCAACGAAAATGCATAAATACAAACTTTTTTATAGCTTTCTTATATATTCTTATTGAAAATAAGATGGGCACTCTTTGTTTATATATCACTATAATCTTGATAATTATGGAACAATTACCACTAAACTGAAAGGAAGAAAAAGAAATGAAAATTAGATTCAATCTAAAGCAGGTCAGTGAAAAGAATAAACTGACGCAAATAATGCTTGTGACAACTATCAATAAACGGAGAATCAGGGTTTATACCAAACTCCGTGTAGAGCCACAGTATTGGAACCATGAAACATATCGATGCTATCAGAATGGAGGCTTGAACATACGGGAGAGGCTTCGGTTGAAATATATTAATGAACAAATTGATAATTTAGTAACGTCTTTATGCGAAATGGACGAACAACTCGCTATGAAAGGCGAGTACTTGTCGGCTGCTGTTGTCCGGCAAATCGTTGATAAAAACCTGCAGAAGGAACAACTTTTGCAAAATCCTATTGCTTGTCTGAGAAGATTGGTTGGCGAGTATGAAAAGAATGTAAATCGCAAAGGGAAGCGTGGCATCGAAAGTACCAAGGCTACCTACCTCACTGCATTAGGGCGTCTGGAAGATTACGACAAGCAACGGAAAGTGCCGATCGGTTCGTTCGACGACTTCAATAAAAAGTTCTTTGTGGATTTCACCAACTACCTTTACGGGTACAGTTATGGGAAAACCGGAAAGCATTATACTCAGAATACAATCATCAATACGCTGAAAGTAATCAAGAATCTGTTGCATCGTGCTTATGACAGCGAGATGACAACCAACAACTATTTCTTGAAAGTTCAGACTACACTGCCTGCTGATTCGAGTGAACAGATTTATCTGCAAGAGAAGGAGATCCAGAAGCTTTCTTTGGCAAAGACAGAGAGTGACCAGGAGCGTGAGGTAAGGGATGCTTTTATTATTGCCTGTTATACAGCATTAAGGATTAGTGATATACAGCAGTTGAATAAAGCAACCGTACGGAAGGGAGTAATATCGCTCTACCAGAAAAAGACGAAAGAGCTGGTTGAAATTCCGATATTGAAGGAAATAGCGCCACTGATTGAACACTATCAGCAGATTGGCTTTCCGGTTATAGATAAGGTGAAGGCCAACAAAATCATTAAGGTTCTTGCTGCGCGATGCGGTATTAATGAGGCTGTTAGCCGTAAGGAGTACCGTGGTGGAGAAACTACCATAGTGACAATTCCGAAATACGAATTGATAAGCTTCCATACGGCCAGAAGAAGTTGTGTGACCAATCTTTATAAACGTGGCTATCCGATTAACTACGTGATGTCGCTTTCCGGACATCGTTCTTTCCAAGCATTTCAGCGCTATATGAGAGCATCGAGTAAAGAACTGATGACTGATTTCGTCCGGTTACTGAAAAAAGAAAAAGCTATCCTAGCTTAGAGTCTTAAGAAAAAGAGTGCCCTTTTACACATACATGTGTATGTCTTGCTCCGTACCAAGTCCATGTCAAGTCCGTACCAGCTCCATGTAGAGGTACTTTTATACGGAGCAAGTACGGATTTGGTATGGACTTGACTCGGTCCAGGTACGGTTTGGTTCCCTTCATGCGTTAGTTGATTATTATCGAGAGTCTTCTCTCCAAGAGTCACCGAAGGAATTATTTACTTAGCTGTAAATAAGATTTTTATTGCCGGTGTCTGATAATGGTGCTAACTCCATTTGTAGCAATAGGGGTTTTCTCGTTTGGCCACCTCGTTATGTTTTGATAATAAGCATGTTACCATATTATATTGCTATATAATATGGTGCCAGAATAAAGTGCCAATATATATAAATAGTTTGGACTGCCATTAACTATCAATGGCACAACTACTTAATTACTAAACCTATACATCGTTTAATACTATTTCCCGGAAATTCTATTCCTTCCCTATTTTCTCCTCTTACTTATTATTAGTATCCAGATATTCAACGAAATACACTAAAAATATATTTAGGAAATTTGTTTCTTACTTTGCAGGCTGAAAGGAGGTTTTACTATACCTAATTTATA
This sequence comes from Bacteroides intestinalis, assembly GCF_003464595.1. Taxonomy (GTDB): domain Bacteria; phylum Bacteroidota; class Bacteroidia; order Bacteroidales; family Bacteroidaceae; genus Bacteroides; species Bacteroides intestinalis_A. The sequence continues at coordinate 5,637 of NZ_QRZF01000037.1, read as the reverse complement.
TGAAGAATAGTCAGGTTATTGTTGAGTAGTAATCTTGATTGTTAGGTAGATAGATTGACTGAAATGAACAGATGTAACTAATAAATAAAGAGAATTTTTAATATTACTAACAATTAAATTTATGATTATGAAAGTAGAAAAGGAAATGAAGTATGAAGCTCCCGAAGTGGATATTTTGGAAGTGGTTGTAGAAAAAGGATTCGCAGCAAGCGGAGATTTTAACGATGGCAATACAGAAGATGCATAGCCAACAGTTAAAGCTTTAATTCTTGAAGAAGGAATTAGTATGCTGAAGCTACAAAGAAATTATTTAATTAAATAAAAAAAGAAATGAAAAAAGAATTATTCACACTGGCCAGTGCGGCTCTCATTTTTGCCAGTTGCGCCAACGAGGAATTGCTTGACATTACAATACCTAAAGCAGAAAGTGAAGGTATTACTTTTGGTATCGTTGATGATGCCGTTACACGTGGTGACATTAATAAAGATCCAGCAGATGGTAAATTTAAGTCTTATTGGAATGCTGAGGTCGACGAAATCTCTATTGCTTATTTTGGTGTAGAAAAGAATGGTGCTGGTGATGCGACTCTCTGGAATGGAGTTAGTGGTGCGACAAGAGGTACAGATCAAAATGTTGCCTCTACAAATTTAGGTGCTGCTGTTGCTACATATAAAGCTACGCGCACGGGTAGAGCCGGTTACTTTACAGCCAAAGAACCCGCGAGTCTTTTGACTTTTAAAAGCGGCACAGATGCTGCTTTCCGAGTGTTCCGTACAAATAAAACTCCTCTAGTAGACGCGGATTTGACTTACGCATCTGCTATCTCAAATGTAGAAACAATGAGTTTGGCGGTAGCTGCCTTCGATACTCAAGATCAGCCAAGCGAAAAAGCTCCATTTGGTAACTTTGTAATGGTAGCTGACCCTATAGAAGATATAAATTCTAACGAATTGGCTGTAGGTGAAAGCTTGAACCTATCTTTCGAACGTGCTTTTGCCGGTTTGGTATTCAATACCAAAGGATATGACGTTGATACTTATGGAAAATTAGTGAGTATTGAAGTTACATTGACTACAAATGATATCGCTTGGAATGATGCCAATGGAAAGGTGGATATTGCTAAAAAAGTGGATGGAAAATGGGAACTTTCTGGTGGAACTGGAGTAAAGACAGCGAAGCTAACTCTAAATAGTAGTGGTAGCGGTCTTGGATGGAGTGATGATTACTACGCTTTCATGCAAATTCTTCCTGTAGACCGTTCTTCTTCGGAAGACTATACTGTTAAGTTTGAGTTTGAGAATGGAGATATTACTTTAGATAAATCATCCAGCAAGTCGTGGACAGCCAATAATTTCTATACAATAGAGCTTGACCTCACAGCACAGGATTATGTTGTTTTAGGTAATACTATGATTGTTAATAAGAATATGCCTGCATTAGATGCCTCTGAAAATATACCTAATAGTGGGAATAAAGCTCCATCAACTATTACAACTTTCACTTCTAATGTTTCATTGTCAGCTGCTCAGCTTGCAGAATTGAAAGATAAATATACAGGAATCGCAACTTTGACACTGGCCAATCCTGCTGCTGATTTGGGCACTAATCTGGAGAATGTAACTAAAGGTAGCTCTATCACTGAATTGACCTTGACAAAAGCTACTACAGCTCCGGTTATTACCTCTCTTGCTGGCCTTGCTACATTGAATGGTCCGGAAGTAACTTCTGTTCCGGCAGGTGCTTACAAGAGTAATACTACGATTACTAATTTCAATTTCCCGAAGGTTGAAACGATCGGTGAAAGTGCATTTGAAGGAGCTGCGAATATCACGACAATTGGATGTGGCACCGAAAGTTTAATTATTGGTACTACTGATGACGAGGGAAATAAAACGTCTGCTTTGACTACTATTGGTGACAATGCTTTTGCCGGAGTAAATCTGACATTGATTGATGCTCCTGCACTGACTTCGCTTTCAGACCAACCCTTTGGTTATAAAATGGATAATGCATGGACTAAAGTATTGTTACCCAGCTATGATTGGAGTAAAGCTATGATTCGTGCCCAGCTATTGAGTGGAACAGCATTGACTCATATCGACCTTTCCGGAGTTAGTGCTATTGGTGGAAATACAGGTATTAGTTTGGCTGGTAAAGTAAATCTATTAAACGTTATCTTGCAAGAAAATACAGCTATTGGAGCAGGTGCTTTCAAGAATGCCGGTACTACTGGTTTTACCATCAAGAATCTTAATAAGATAACCTCTGTAGGTGACGAGGCTTTCTCTGGCTGTACAAACTTGACTGCTGCCATTGACTTTGAAAATACGATTACTAAAATTGGTAAAGAAGCTTTCAAAGGAACTGCAATCACTGCATTCGATTTTACAGGAATCACAACTATCGGAGAAGGAGCATTCCAAGATGTTGCTACATTAACTTCTGTAGTTATTGATGACGTTACTACACTTGAAAAGAATGTGTTTAATGGAGCAAGCACTTTGGCTACCGTGAATTTGAAGAAGGTAACAGCTATCAAAGAAGGTGCATTGACAGGACTTGCATCTAAGGCCGTAATAATGTTTAACCAAGTAGTGACAGATATTGCCGGAAATGCATTCCATGCTTCTCTGGGGGCTGAAACAGGTACTGAAAATGATCCTATTATAGTAAATACTAATACTTCATTGGGTTACAACCTTTTTGTATCTAGAGATCAGACTGGTGTAGACGGTAAGAAACTTACATGGAAATCAGGTGATAAATATTACCAAGCTACTTTTGAATCAATCGTTAAAGTATATTGATTGGGAAAATTATAGATAAGATATGTCTTATTTATTGGGGAGTATAATTCCTATAAGGTAGAGGGTTTAATTTATTGAAACCTGAATAGAATTGAAGCTTAGGGGGATGTCATCATGGCATACCCCCTTTCTTTATGATGTATAAAGTAATTCAGCATGGTTGAGATAATGAATTCATCGTGTGATAATTATAGCTTGAAAATGAGCAATATAACAAACGAAGAAAGTGTGAGACAATCCGTGCAAGAACAAGAAATCAATTTGCTGGAACTGGCAAAGAAATTATGGAATTGCCGGAAATTGATTCTTATAGCCTGTGCCATTGGAGCTATAGTAGGGATTGTTATAGGTTCCGGAGTTCCTAAGGAATATACGGCCAGCGTCTTCATTGTACCGGAAAATTCGCGCAGAAGCTCCTCTTCAGGTATAAGTGAGCTATCAGATATGGCCGGCATTGACATGAAATCTTCCTCCACTACTGAGAGGGATGCCATTTTCTCACTTTTATATCCCGACATCATCAAGTCTACGCCATTTCTTGTGCGGCTTTTCAATGTCGAGGTCCGTGAGCAGAAAGATAGTACTGCAATAACCCTCTCGCAGTATCTGAAAGAACGACAGAAAAGTCCGTGGTGGAGTGTCGTCACATCAGCGCCATCCAGGTTGATGGGTTGGGGTATGTCTCTGTTAAGTGAGAAGTCGCAAACGGAAAAAGTATCCCGGGAAATTGATATTTTCCGATTGACCCGTGAAGAAGCAGGTATGGCGGGGGCCATCGCTTCAAGGATCGGTATTGATATAAATAAAAAGAGTGGGAATAGGAGGCGGACCATTACATTATCCGTCACCATGCAAGACCCACTGGTGGCCACCATCGTGGCAGACACCGTGCTGGCACACCTGAAGGAGTACGTAACGGCATACAGGACGGGCAAGGCACGCAAAATCCTGAAATATAACGAGGAGCTCCGTAAAGAAGCACAGGCAGAGTATTACGCCGCCCAAGAGAAATATACCCGGTATGCAGATGCCAACCGGGGACTGGCGAAGCTGGCTTCGCGTGCAGAGTTGGCAAGGTTACAGAATGAAATGAAGCTGGCTTTGTCCACTTACAATCGGACGGAGTTGCAAGTACAGGCTGCTCAGGCAAAAGTCGAAAAGGTAATTCCCGTATTGGCGGTTATCCAGCCTGCGATAGTTCCCCTCGCTCCGTCAAAACCCCGGAAGATGTTAATACTTTTAGAGTGTGTCTTGCTGACCGGAGCAGGAAGTGTAGGCTGGGTATTGTTTGCGAAGGACTTTATAAGAAAGATAAGACAGAAAAGAACAGATTGTAAGCGAGAGAAAGCAAGCAGGTGAATGACAGATGATTAAAAGAATATTTCAGATGTTGCCGGAAAGGCAACGTAAACGAAGCATTTGGGTGGCTTTTTCGGTATTGCTGCGTGCTATTCTCGATTTTGCAGGAGTAGCGGCACTGATACCTATATTGCTGGTAGTGGTAAAGCAGGATGGCGGACGGGGAAGGATGCTGACGTTGTGCGGTGCCGTATTGCTATTTGTTTTATTGAAGAATGCTTTGGTTACGCTCCTGGCACGTGTACAAAGCAGTTATCAACTGGAAATCTATCGTGAATTCAGTCGCCGGATGTTTGCCAATTACTATCATCGCGGACTGCTTTTCCTGAAAAGGAAGAGTAGCGTACAACTGGGACACGAGGTAAACTATGTTTGTTATACATTCAGTTTGTGTGTGCTGGCTCCGGTCTTTCGTATGGCGGGAGAAGCAGTGCTGGTACTGTTGATGGTATCGGCTCTTGTCGTCTGGGAACCGCTTGCCGGATTTTTGCTTTGTGCTTCCTTTTTTCCTCTGGCCGCTCTGTATGTGGGTTTGGTACGGAAGCGTCTGCGCCGTTACGGCATGGAGGAATTGGAAGCACGCCGCAAGCAGAGCCGCACAGTGGTGGAGGCTTTCCGGGGATATGCGGAATTGGAAATTGCACAAGCCTTTCATACTTCGCTTACTTCTTTTGACCAAGGTCTGGAATTTATTGTCCGTAACCGTCTGCGCACAGAAGTGTACCAACTTTTTCCGTCCTTCCTCTCGGAAGTGGCGGTGGTAGTGGGACTGGCATTGCTGATTGGTACGGGAAGCGGTGACCTGGGATTGGTGAGCGGTGTATTTGCAGTAGCTGCTTTCAGACTGATTCCTGCCGTAAGAAACCTATTGAACAGTTGGGTGACACTACAGAACGCTTCGCATACCATAGCGGTGGTGGAAGAAGGCATCAACAATGAACCACAGCAAGATGTGCAAGGCGGTCGGCGGCAGGAAGAGGGTGCATCGGAAGGTACATCGTTTACATTTAAGTATACACTTGAATTACGCGGACTCGGTTTCGCTTTTCCTGACGGAGACATGTTGTTCAATGGTTTGAATCTAAATATTAGTTGCGGTGAACGTATCGGAATACGGGGAGCAAGTGGAACTGGCAAATCAACCCTCTTTAACCTGATGCTCGGCTTCTTCCCACCTACTTCCGGCGAGATACTTATAGATGGCAGGAAACTGACTTCTACTAACCGAAGTGAGTGGCATAAGCTGGTGGGGTACGTACCGCAGGAAATATTTATTATAGAAGGGACGCTTGCGGATAACATTGCACTTGGGCAATCGCAAGTTGACCGGATGAAGGTGATGCAGGTTCTGGAACAAGTGCAACTGAAGGAATGGGTAGATGAATTACCACAAGGATTGGACACACCATTAGGCGAATACGGTAGCCGATTGTCCGGTGGTCAAAAACAAAGAATTGGTATTGCACGGGC
>NZ_QRZF01000036.1 GCF_003464595.1 Bacteroides intestinalis | reverse complement strand
GACTAGTAATTGCGAATATAACAGGTGCATAAACGGATAATCAGATTTTTTTTTTTTTTTTTGTATGTTTAAGTACTTTTCTTTATGATGTTAAGTGTTTTTAATTGTTGTGTAAGCGTGATTGGCTGCTGTGGTAAGTGTTGTAGCTGTTGTGTGGTTGTCTTTTTAAGTATTTATAAGTTTAAAATACTTGTTTTTTGCTTTGGAGGTTGGTTTATAAGTGCATATCTTTAGCGGTTGAAATTCAGGGGGTGTAAAAGCCTGGGTTTGGATTGTCATATTAACAAATGATTAAATGACGAAAAGATGTTTTTTTATATTAAATGTGTATTGTTCGTGCTCGTGTTGAGTATAAGCGGAGAAATATCCGCTCAGGAGAAGCGTGATTCGGTAAGGATCTATTTTCATCAAGGAAAGGTAAATATAGATACATGTTTACTTGACAATGGGAACGAGATGGAGCGGTTTGCTAAAATCTGTTCCGCATTGAACGACTCCGTCCGTCTTATCAGGAAAATTCAAATAATAGGAGGAGCTTCCCCGGAAGGAGGGGGGCTGTTGAATGGAAGGCTGTCTGAAAAACGAGCAGAGGTTTTGTGGCGGTATATATCACCTTATATAAAGATTCCGGTATTGGAGAGGGATTTTCATTTTTCGGGAAGCGACTGGAACGGACTTATAACGATGGTGAGAGCGGATGTGAATGTTCCGGAGAGGGAGGATGTCCTTCGTTTGTTGGAGAAGATCGTACGTTTGGAAAACCAGGACAGCCCTTATTGGGGGGGAGAACTGAAAAGACTGAAAGGGGGGAGGCCATACTCATATTTGTATAAATTCCATTTTCCGAAACTTCGTTCGTCGATGGTGAAAATATGCTATGATAGTGATCCGATAAATCCCGTCAGAGATACGGTATATATACATACACGTGATACGTTGTGCATCCGTGATACCGTTACCGTCATAGCTCCGGTAAAGAAACGGCCGTTTTGCATGGCGGTGAAAACAAACTTGCTTTATGACGCTGTTTTGATACCTGACATCGGGGTTGAGTTCTGTTTGGGGAAGAACTGGTCTGTGGCCGGGAATTGGATGTATGCCTGGTGGAAAAGTGATCGGAAGCATAATTATTGGCGTATCTATGGGGGAGATGTGGAGTTGCGCCGCTGGTTCGGTCGGAGAGCGGTGGAAAAACCGTTTTCCGGGCATCATGTCGGATTGTACGGGCAGATCGTCACCTATGATTTCGAATTGGGTGGGAAAGGTTACTTGGGGGATAAATGGAGTTACGGGGGAGGCGTGGCTTACGGCTACTCGTTACCTGTGGGACATCGGTTCAATGTGGATTTCACGTTGGGAATCGGCTACCTTGGAGGATCGTACAAGGAGTACATCCCTTTGGACGGTCACTATGTATGGCAGACCACTAAAAACCGCCGCTGGTTCGGCCCGACCAAGGCGGGTATCTCTTTGGTGTGGTTGATCGGGCGGGGGAATTATAGCCGGAAGAAAGGAGGCAGGCAGTGATACGGATACGCTTTAGTCTGGTGTTCATATTTTTATGGATAGGACTGACGGCTTGTGAGCATAAGGATTTATGTTACGATCATCCGCACTTTGCCACGGTGCGGGTAATATTCGACTGGACCAAGATTTCTAATCATGACAAGCCTGAAGGCATGAGGGTCGTATTTTATCCGACCGACGATGAAAGCAACACGTGGATATTTGATTTCCCCGGAGGAGAGGATGGGGAAGTGGAGCTTCCCGAGAATGATTACCGGGTAATTTGCTTCAACTACGATACCGACGGGATGGTTTGGAAAGAAAACGGCAGTTACACGCTTTTTACTGCCGATACGCGTGATGTGCAGTCGCCGGATAACCGGACAATGGCTGTCACCCCACCTTGGCTGTGTGGCGACCATATAGACGAAGTTATCCTCAAGGACATTCCGGGAGGAAGCGCGGAGATAGTACGGCTGACTCCCGTAAACATGGTATGTCACTACACGTATGAGGTGAACGGTCTTCGGGGACTGGATAGGGTGGCGGATTTGCGGGCCGCTCTTTCCGGCATGTCCGGCTCGCTTAACATGTCCGCCGACAGTTTGCCCGCCGGTCTTTCGGAGAGCCTGCTCTTTGATGGAATGGTTTCACGGAATCAGATTATAGGCGGATTCTATACGTTTGGACATTCCGCACTTGAAGGAGAGCCCAATGTTTTCCGGTTGTATCTCAAGAACCGTTCAGGCAGCATGTCTGTATTGGAACAGGACGTGAGCGGCCAAGTGCATGATGTCCCGGTAGTGGGGCATGTCGGTGATGTGCATCTGGTGTTGAATTTTGATTATGAGGTTCCATCCGAGCCGGGAAGTGACGGTGCGGGATTTGATGTGGACGTTGATGATTGGGATGATGTGAATATGGATATAGTGTTGTAATATGAGTTTATTAATTATATGTATCAATTTGATTTATTTTTATTTATGAAAAAAAGTACAGTAATGCTTTGGGCAATCTTTGGAGCTCTACTCATGGGTTGCTCAGACGAGGAGATTGCGAATGTGGAAACCTCCTCACGGAATGCGATTGGTTTTAACGTGTTAAGTAATGCGGCGGAAACGAGGGCTACCCCTACTACCAACACCAACTTGAAGAACACCGATTTCGACGTGTTCGCTTTTACGGCGGATGGTACTGCCTTCATGGGAAAGGTAGACACGGATTTTGGACATGACGGAGTGAATATCGTGTACAATAATGGTAAGTGGGATTATAAAAATGCGAGCGACCTTCGTTATTGGCCTACCGAGGCTTTGGACTTTTACGCATTCAATCCCGGAACGGTTGATGAAGCCATGCAGTGGAGTTATATGTGGGAAGCCACCAAGGATACTCAAAAGATAACTTATTCCTGCTCCGATGAGTATGGATCTGGTATCAATGCTCATGAAAACTACGACGTGATGTATGCCATAGCCAAAGGCCAGACAAAAGACAAGAACAACGGAGTAGTGAAATTTAACTTCAAGCATATTCTGTCACAGGTCGTATTCAAAGCAAAGACCGAATACGATAACATGCAGGTGAATATAAAGGACATCAAGATTTTTAATGTAAAAATGGGCGGCGTCTACACATTGCCTGCGACAGCCGATGGAACGGGAAGTTGGGCTGTGGGTGATTGGCCTGAAAGCTCTACAGGAGGAGGTTTTATTACCGTAGTGCAAGGCAAATCCATCGAGGTCAATAGTAATACCACAGCTACCGATATTTCCGAAAAAACTCCTATGCTGAATATACCACAGAAGCTGACAGCATGGAAAGTTTCCGAAGAAGCCACCAATACCAAGATAAAAGCCGACGGTGCGCATCAATGTTACCTGTCGATCACCTGCAAAATCCAGCAGTCCGGAGGTTATCTGTTGGGTTCAGCAGATAGTTACGGAACAATTTATGTTCCGTTCGGAGATACATGGGTAGCGGGCAAGCGTCATATCTACACGTTGATTTTCGGTGGTGGTTATACTGATCAGGGAGTGGCTGTGTTGAATCCGATCCAGTTTAATGCAGAGACAACAGGCTGGGTTGATGCAGATAAAGACGTAAACGTCCAACCCCAACCTTAATCCAAACGTTTATTAATATCGTACCCGTTGGCAGGTTAAACATACGCAAGATTAATCCTGCCAACGGGTTCTTTATAGGGAATCGCATTTTCAATATACTTTTTGATGTGTAGGGGTGCTTTTTGCGTACCTTTTTCCTGGAGAATTTCTTTTGTGGAGTGTTTGCCCTGTATATTCCCGATACGCTGTTATAGCAGGGAACTGTTTTTATCCAAGTAGTCAGATATAGCCTCTTGCAATACCGATTTTAGCGAATCGCCTTTGCGGATCGCGATCAGCTTTAAGTTCTGGTGATAGGTTTCGTCCATGACAAAATTACAATGCACGGTTTTCGCTTTCTTCGGCTTTTGAGCCTCTTTTTGCCCGGCCGTGGATTGGATCAGGCTGTCTAATCCCCCGGTCAGCCCGGCCGACATACTGTTTTTTAAATCGTTCTTCTTTGCCATATGGTTACTTTATTTCTGTTAGCAGTTCGTTACATACCTTTTCGTAGTCCTCTGCCCCGGCAGATTTGGGGGCATAGTGAAAAATATCCTGCCCTTGTGTCGGGGCTTCGGCCAGCGCAATGGAGTTGCGTATATGGGTGCTGAACACTTTGCCCTGGAATGTTTCCTGTACCAGTTCCGAAACGCTCTTGTTCAGGTTCTTTCTTCCGTCGTACTGGGTTATCAGGACCCCGGCGATCGAAAGATCCGAGTTCAAACGTTGCTGCACCTTGTGGACGACCTGCATAAGTTTGGCCATTCCACGCATTGCCAGGAATTGAGCCTGAACCGGGATAATCAACCGATCCGAGGCCGTCAGTGCGTTAAGCGTGAGCAGCGACAGCGAGGGGGGGCAGTCGATCAGGATATAATCGAATTTTTCCTTTTGGCCCTTGATAAGGTGGGCTAAGATAAGTTCCCGCCCGGCCTCGTTGATTAACTCCGTTTCAACGGCCGAGAGATCCAGGCAGGAGGGAACAACGCTAAGGCCGTCCTTATGCTCGTAGATCGGCAGGTCGTATTCGCCTTTCATCGCGCCGTAGATCGTTTGGGGAAGCTCCGCAGAGAAGCCCAGCGATTCAGTCAGGTTGGCTTGTCCGTCAAGGTCGATCAAAAGAACCTTGTACCCTTTTTGACGTAACGCGCCGCCCAGGTTGATCGTGGTTGTAGTCTTTCCTACTCCCCCTTTGTGATTCAATACGGAGATTACTTTTGCTTTGCTCATAAATTCAGTTTTTTAAATGGTTGTCATGTCCGCAAATATAGTCAAAAACTAATATACTAAAATACTAAAAGTAGTATTTTTCGTTTTTTGCGTGTTTTTTGTGCCGATCGGGGAAGCGTACCGAAATAAATCCGGTTTCCACCTTTCGGTACGTTTTGTTTCTGTACCGGAATTAATCAAAGATTAGAATAACCATAAATGTTTTTATACGTTAATCATACGTATGTATATATGTATATATTTGTTTTTGAGTATCTTTGTGTGCTATAAATAAAAAATAAAAGACATGAGCACTTATTCGTATAAAAATCCGAAGTTTATAAATTCCCCTAAAGGGATGGTTGAAGTTGTAGAAGTGATTTATGACGGCAAAGATGATCCGGCCTATTCACTGGCTATTATTAAATGGGAAAATACCTATAAATTAGGTATTCGTTGGAACATCGCTTATAGTGAATGGGACGATTACCGCAAACAGAACGGGCAAGATGAATGTATAGGTAATCCACAGTCGAGAGGTATTCCCACCTGGTTTGTTTTGCCCGATGATATGATGTTTAGTGAGAAGTTCAGCGGTGCGATGCAGAGGCTTGATGAATTAAGAAAAGGTAAATAAGTAATGGAACAGGGAGAAATCATATTATACCAGCCGGATGAAGCGGTCAAGTTGGAAGTGAGGCTGGAAGATGAAACCGTTTGGCTGACACAGGCGCAAATTGTGGATCTTTTTCAATCCAGCAAAGCAAATATAAGCGAGCATATAAAAAACATATATGATCAGAAAGAATTAGAGGAAAGTTCAACTGTTCGGGATTTCCGAACAGTTCGACAGGAAGGCAAACGGCAAGTGATGCGCAATCTGACTTATTACAATTTGGATGCGATCATATCCATTGGGTTTCGTGTCAATAGTAAAAGAGGTATTTTATTTAGGCAATGGGCGAATAAGGTTTTAAAGGACTATCTTTTAAAAGGGTATTCCATTAATAAACGTTTGTCAGAACTTGAAAGGACTGTCGCTCAACATACCGAGAAGATAGATTTTTTTGTGCGTACTGCCTTGCCCCCGGTCGAAGGCATTTTTTATAACGGCCAGATTTTCGATGCGTACAAGTTCGCTACCGATCTGGTAAAGTCGGCCAGGCGTTCGATCGTGCTTATCGACAACTATGTGGACGAAACGGTCTTGCTCATGTTGAGTAAACGCAGCGTCGGTGTCTCGGCCACCATTTACACCCAGCGTATCACGCAGCAACTCCAACTTGATCTTGACAGGCATAACAGCCAGTACCCACCTATCGACATCAGGACGTACCGGGACAGTCACGACCGTTTCCTGATCGTTGATGAAACGGACGTGTACCATATCGGAGCCTCGTTAAAGGATCTGGGGAAAAAGATGTTCGCTTTCTCAAAGCTGGATATTCCGGCGGCTGTGATTACTGACCTGTTATAATATCCTTTGTCTTATGAATGGGCTGTCGCAAAAGAAAAACCCGTTCTTGATGAACGGGTATATCCTTGACTTGGTTACGTGTTTTGATAACAGAGGCTTTACCAAGCATTACAATGCAAAGATAGTAATTATAGGTTAATTAGCGAATTTCTTTTTTGGATAGATCCGGAAATAATGCCTCCTTGAAAGAGGTGGATAAGGTGATTAAAACAATAGATAAGGAAGAACAAAAGCAAAAGGGATGAATGTGGTTATTTATTCACGTGTAAGCTCGCAGTCGGCCAGGCAATCGACCGAACGGCAGGTTGTCGATCTGGAGAGGTTCGCAGCCGGACGGGGGTACGAGGTGACGGCGGTCTTTGAGGAAAAGATAAGCGGACGAAAGGCCAATATCGAACGCCCGGTTTTAAGCCGTTGCCTGGAATACTGCACAGATCCGCAGAACCGGGTGGATATGTTGTTGCTGACCGAGATCTCACGCCTGGGGCGTTCAACCCTGGAGATCCTAAAGTCACTCGATACGCTGCACACGCATAAAATATGCGTGTATATTCAAAACCTGAACCTGGAAACGTTACGGCCGGACAAGACGGTAAACCCCTTGTCCTCTCTGATCACTACCCTATTGGGGGAACTGGCCGCAATCGAACGCCAGGGGATCATCGACCGCCTTAATAGCGGACGGGAGTTGTACATCCAGAAAGGGGGCAGGCTGGGACGGAAGCCGGGAAGCCGGAAAACGGCCGAACAGAGGAAAGAGGAATACCGGGAGGCGATCGCCTTGTTAAAGAAAGGCTACTCGATCCGGAACGTGGCGAAGCTCACGGGAAAGGCCGTTTCAACGATACAACAAGTAAAAAAAGACTTCATTAGTAGCTGATTATCGGAACAAATATTGTATTTTTGCAACAAATACGAGTAAATGCACATAATTAAAAACGAGTATTTACACGTGTCTAAAAACGAGTATTTGCACGAAAATAATCAGAATCTAAATAAAAACGGTTATGGCAACAATGGCGGAGAAAATGGCGGCTTCACTGGAGGAATTAAGAAAGCTCCAGGAGAAAGACCGCTGTGTCGTCCTGCAAGGGACGGCCGAGATAGGGAGGACGCATTTAACCCGGCTGTTGGATAACGGCTGGTTGCAGGAAGCCTAATCCGAAGCCGTCTTTTGCGGCGGCATTTGAAAGACGTTCAAATGCACCGAATACTCGTTGTTGCTCATCTTCGGTCATGCCCGTACCGGTATCTTCAACGATAAGTTTCAGCAAACCGTTATCATAATCCGCTGCCAATGATACACTACCGTTATCCGTGAACTTGATGGCGTTTGACAACAAGTTGTTGCCGATTTGCAGGATACGTTCCTTGTCGGTCAAAACCACCGCATCGGTGTGGCTCTCCACTATCAAAGTCAGCCCCTTGTTCATGGCAATGGGCATGAACTCCGTTTCAAGAATATGCGTGATTGCGGAAATCCTGCAAGGGGAAAGGTTGGGTTGCTCCTTGCCGTTGTCCAGACGGAAGAAATCCAGCAGCGTGTTGAGCATCTCCCGCATACGCTCGGAAGATTGCCGGATATTATCCACATACATGGTGCTTTTATCCGCGCTACAACTTTTCTGCATCAGTCCGGCATAGCCTCATTTTGTCAATCGTATTTTTTCGTGGTAGAAGTAGTTTACGATGACAGGTTTGCCTTTTTCCGAGCGTCCGTATGGCAGATCGTTTATACGATACGGGAAGCCCTGCTCCTTGGCGTAATTTGAAATGTCCTGCTCCAATGCCTGCCAGTATTCAAGCCTTTTTTTATTGTAAATTTCCTCGTAAAGCGGTATGAGGTCAGGATACTTCTCACGGATATACGTCATTATCCCGCCTTTGAACTGCCCGCGTAAATTCAGGTTTTCAAGCCAGATTAAATCAGCATAATCTTTTACCTCCTCTATTATTGCCTTTACGTCTGTTATTCTGGGGAATATGGGCGAGACGAAGCATACGGTGCGGATACCTGCCTCGTATGTCTGACGCATCGCTTTCAGACGGCGTTCAATGCTTACGGCGTTGTCCATATCTGCGCAGAACTGCTCGTCGAGCGTATTGACAGACCATGACACAGTCACTTTGGGAAAACTCTTCAACAGGTCGAGATCGCGAAGGACAAGATCGGACTTTGTGCATATCATAATCTCGGCATCGCTTCCTCGCAGCTCTTCGAGCAGCCTTCGGGTACGGTGGAATTCTTCTTCATACGGATTGTAACCGTCCGTCACAGACCCTATTACAACACGTTCACCGTCGTATTTATGAGGATTCGTTATCGGCTTCCAGTTTTTTACATCTAAAAACGTACCCCACGGCTCGGTGTGCCCGGTGAACCGTTTCATGAACGATGCGTAGCAATACCTGCAGGCGTGGGGACACCCTACATAAGGGTTGACCGAATATCCTCCCACCGGCAGAGAGGATTTGGTCATTACACTCTTTACATCTATTTCCTTTATTGTATCCATATTCATTGTATTCGTCTGGTAAATTGTTCCGGCAATTCCTGAATCATTCTTTCGTCGCCCATAATCGGCAGCAAATCCTCTTTCATGAACACCGGTATGCCATGAGCCTTTGCCTGTTCTGCAATGCTAAGCACCCATTCGGGGCGCGAATATGACTTTCCTTTTCGGTTTCCGGTCTCTGTGCCTATGACAATCCAGTCAATTCCCTCGAAATCAATCTCGCCGATATCATCGAAGAGAGGTTCAAACGTGACATGGTAGTGTCGTGCTTTGATATTCTTTTTCAAATCATCAATCCTCCTTTTCTCGGAACTGCGCGTGACGGTCACGCCCATCCATACGTTCTCGTCGTCAGAGGAGAAACTGATTTTGTCAGGGCGCTTCGTCAGAAAGATATAGGCGTGCTGGGGATTGCTGCTGATCCGCTCGAAAATTTCTGCGTTCCATTCAGGCTTCCAATCGGAGAAATCGCTCATTCCTGTCATGAGCCACACATGAGGACGGGACGTATCGATGATGCGCAGTTTTCGTTCCATGTATTCAGGCACGGAAAAGTCGTCGGTAATGTGGAAACGGCGGCAGTTGTTACGGGCATAGCAGTAAGGGCATCCTATAGTGCACCCTACCACTATGTTCATGTTTTTTATCAGGGATTTAATGCAGACACTCATAACACAACTGTTTCTCCGTCCTCCGGGATAATCAGCCGGCTCATGTCGGCTTCGTGATGCGTTGCCTCATTGCGCAGAATTGCACGGGTGGTCTGGCAATGGTCGATGGCATCCATGTGTACGGCTATCAGCTTGATATGCGAAGGCAATTCGTCAAGTATCTGCATCACTTCGTTCTCGTCGGGGATGATAGGACCGTCCGTTTTGGAAAATTCGGGAAAGATTGCACCTCCGGAGTTTACCACGATATAGTCAGGATTGAACCGTTCCACGGTGTCTCGGATACATGCTTCCCATCGGCAGTCACCCATTATATAAACGGTCGGGAAGCCCTCGGCTTTTAGCACATAACCTGATACAGGTCCCATCATCTGCCCGATCTGCCCGAAACCATGATGTCCGGTCGTGCGGTAAATGGATATGCCGTCTATTGTTTTTATTTCTTCGATGGGTATCACATTTGTAAATCCGTCGTTTCTGATGGCGTCCGCGTCCTGGGGCTGAACGTAGAAAGGAATTTCTTTGGGCAAATGTGTGGGGACACTCGGCTCGTAATGGTCGATGTGATTGTGGGTCAGGAGCACCATGTCCACGCCTCCGATAATATCCTGAATAGGAATGGTGAGGTGTACCCTCGGTGTTTTATTCACACCGAGGGCCGATATCAAAGTGCCTTTGTCGGCTAAAACGGGGTCAATTAGCATGGTGTGTCCCGCATACCTGATTTTCAAGGTGGCATTGCGCACCAATTGTACTGTGGATGTCTTTTTCATGACTATATGTCTTGTTATTGATTACGGGTGCAAAGTTCGGAAGAATCCGGCGAAACATCTATGCCTGAAAAAACGGTAATTATGCCATTTTGATAAATGAAATTATTATCTTTGCAAAAACGACAAGGATATGGACGAGATAATCAACCCTGATCGACTGGTCAGCGTACCGTTCAACAAGACACGCTGCGGCGTGGATTTTTACATCAATACTGCCATAAACAAGGACATCGGACTTGTGCTGACAGAAAACAAGCGGTTTAAGACAGACTTCTTCAGCTTCTACTTTTTCCGTAAGGCAAACGGATATTTGCTACTGAACTTCCGCAAGATTGAACTGCGCGACGGCATGGTTCTCCTGCTTTCACCCCATCAGCAACAAGAGTGGCATGTAGATGAGACGGCGTTGGATTACACGTTCCTTATATTCCGCGAAGATTTCATGCGTACTTTTATCGCCGACAAGTTCTTCGTTTTTCGCCTTTTGTATTGTTACCAGACAGATACGCCGCCTTACATCAATGCCACACATGACGAAATGAAGGAATATATGCGGCTGCTCGGAAAGATTAAGTATGAGCTGATGAATCCAGTGTCCGATACGTACAATATCATTGTTTCCTTACTATATTATCTTTTGCTGATTATCAATCGTACATACGCTGCCGCCTATTGCTTGCCCGCTGAAATTGCTAAAAACAATTTCGCTTTTCGGTTCAAGGACTTGTTGGAACAGAATATCCGCACCCACCAGCGGGTGCAGGAATATGCAGACATGCTTCATGTCAGTCGCATCACACTCAATAACTCAGTAAAAGCCCAATTCGGAGTATCAGCTACCCATTTGATAAAACAACGTCTGCTTGAGGAACTGAAGAACGAATTGCTATTCTCCAACCGCACTGTCAGTGAAATGGCGGATGATTTCAATTTCTCTGATCCGAGCCATCTCATGCGCTTCTTCAAACAGCAAACAGGCAAAACATTTACTCAGTACATGACGGATTACAATAAAGGCATATACGAATAACTTCTTAATATAGTCGATAGCGGCTATCGAAATATGGTTGTTGATGTTCAGGCGTTTTTGTACTGCATGAACCATTTTACGATTTCTGGATCTTCGTGCGAGCCGAGTAAGAAAGGCTTGTCGGTATCCAGCGTCTTTATCCGTGCCATGTCGTCGGCCGACAGGGTGAAGTCTAATATGTCGAGATTCTGCTTCATGCGTTCCGGTTTCACAGACTTAGGAATAATTATGCACACTGATATTTATCGCGCCCGGACAGGTGTTCGGTGCGGAAGATGACGGCATGCAGTTCCAACCAGATGGCTACCTGCTTATGTTCCATCCCGACCTGCTGCGGAATACACCTCTCGGGCGGATAATGCGTGAATATTCGTTCTTTTCCTACGAGACAAACGAGGCATTGCACCTTAGTGTGGAAGAACGGCAAATCATCATGGATTGCTTCCACAAGATTCAATATGAATTGAACCATCCGATACACCGTCACAGCAAGAACCTCATCACAGACAGCATCAAGACGTTCCTTGATTACTGCACACGTTTCTATGACCGTCAGTTCATCACACGCGACAACCAAAACCGAGACATCCTCGCAAGATTTGAGCGGTTGCTTGACGAATACTTCCATGATGGGGCTGCTAAACGGATAGGCTTGCCCACTGTACAGTATTGTGCAGACAAGCTCTGCCTCTCGCCCAACTATTTCAGTGATTTATTGAAAAAAGAAACAGGTTCAACCGCCCTGCATTTCATTCATGACAAGTCTATTGAAATAGCCAAGACGGAACTTGCATCTACAGACGACACCGTTAATGAAATCGCCTATAATCTCGGTTTTCAGTACCCGCAACATTTTACCCGACTGTTCAAGAAAGAGGTAGGTTACACTCCGAATGAATATAGAGCGCAAGTGTCGTGAGAATTGGATTAGTACAGAATATTAGAACCCAACACCTCTCTTGCGCTTAACTTTCTTCCTTCTGCGAAGTATATCCACCATTTCCTGATTGGCTTCCGCATCAGCAGTGTTATAAGATGAGCCACTGCTTTTTAGCAATCCCCAAGAGCCGTTGAACAACTCGCTTTGTGCCGTGCCGGACGGTGCGCTTGGTGTAGCCGTTTCATATATTCCGGCTGTTATTCCCATACGTTCCCTGCATCTGTTGTGCTGCAAAGCCGCGTCAATCTTGGAATAACTGAAACGCCTGTCCACTTTGGAGCCGTTGAAATGGTAGCCATTCATGGAGAATACAACACCCTGCACCTCGCTGGTCTGCCCCTTATGCTTGAAATGTACTTCCACTCCCTGCCGTTTCAGGTTGGCGATAAGCACGTTCCAGTTGCCGCATCTGCCGACTTCCATTTTGATGATGTCGTAAAGCGCATATTTCGTCCTGTCTGGCTCTTTCAGGCGGTTGCGTTTGACATTGTCCTTTCCGCCAGCCATATGCAAGCCGTATTTCAAGGTCAATTCCTTGCAGATGCGGGTACTGCGCAGACGCTCGTGCCTGTCCGATATGGTATTGCCGTTGTTGTCTATGCGGTTGAAAGCAATATGCACGTGCGGATGCTCCTTGTCGAAATGCTGGGCGATGAAGAACTGCGTATTCTTGATTCCCATCCGTTCCATATATTCAAGCGCGATGCCTGCCATGATACGGTTCGTCAGCCGTAACTCATCCTCTTTGGAAAAACTCAACGCGATATGTCCGACAGGTTTTGTCACCTTATCGTTCATCCGTGACTGGGCATTGAAACTCATGGCGATAGTTTCCAGATTTTCCATAAACAAGCCTTCGCTTGCTACTATCTGCGTATCCTTCTTCTTGTCGATGATGTAATCCACCGCACCCTTGAAGTCGCTTCCTTTTACGATTTTCGCCATCATATCCCTATCTTGGTTATAAGTTCATGAATCCTTGCCACTGCCACCTTGCAGTCCCACCGTTCATCGTGGAAGCCTCCGGCGTTTGCCTTACGCGCAAGCTGGTTGAGATTGTTAGCCATGCCGCAGAGTTGGCGGATGTATCCGGCATGTTCCTCCGACAGCCGTTCTTTCACATGACCGTTACGGAAACATTCCCTCATGTACTCGCTTGGTGATACGCCCGCCTCATGCGATCGTGTCAGCAGGCGGAAGTAGTCGGCTGCCGTCATTTTCACTGCGATACGGTATTTCAGTTTCTCGGTTGCTGTTAATTCTTTGTATTTTCTTACCTGCCTCAAATCCGCAACTAAGCCCTTCAACGTCCTTCTTGCGTGTACACGTCCTCTCATTACTGAATTATCAGATAAATTGAGGCAGAAACACCCACTTCTGCCTACAACATCCCCTTACCCCACAATGCGACTTGAGACAATACGCAGTATCATACCCATAAGTTGTAGGCGTTATCCAAAATCAGTCTGAAAAATATCTGCGTAAGCATTGTTACAGGTATAGATATTCAGCACATACCGCCTTGATGTCCTGATCCACTTGGCTGGTACAGAGATAAACCTGAAGACAAACGCTTTTATGCGACTTGTTGCATTGAGTCCGAACCTCTTTACGTCAAGTCTTTGGATAATGGCCTTGTAGAAGTTACGGATAAGTGCTGTAAGAAGAAGGAACACAGTGTTCTCGGCCATGAAGGATTTGGGCAATCTGTCCCACCCGAAACCATTGTTCATATCATCAAAGATACGTTCCTTTCCTCCACGAAGGTTATAGAACTCGACAATTTCTCTTACGGAAGATTCATAGTCGTTAGTCAGGATACAACGGTATGTGTATTCTCCTTCCCAAAGATCCTGCACACCATCCATCCGTTTCTGTCTTTGAATCACAAGTCGGTATGCTTTACCCTTCCACTTCTCAACAAGGATAGAGTTCAATTCAAACTCAATGCCATTGATTTCCTCAGTCTTCCAGCCTCTGAGAGCAAATATGTCATTGTAGAGCGAACTGCAGCGGTTAGTGCGGATATAGAAGGACTTGCAGTGTTTCTCTATTTCCTCCACGATTTCCTCGGAACATGATCCGCAATCAGCTCTGAAACGATTGATAGTGAGCCTGTTCTGTTCAAATCTCTCAAAGAACCTCTTCAGCGTGTCCTTCTGATGAAAACGAAGGTTTTCGTTAAGCCAGATGAGCAGAGCTAAGTTTACTTAAGCTCTGCCATGGCGAGAAAACGTGCCATGAAATGGAACTTTTGTGTTACCATCGCTATTCTCAATGCCAACAATCAAGTCACCAATAACCGCCACGCCAGGGCGATAACCAGAGAACTTCTTGTATGTAGGCTTTGCATCATACTTCTCACCCTCTTTCAGTTGGTCAGATGCAAACATACAATTGAGCAGTAAAGTATTGAGAGTGTCAGCCGTGTTGAAATCGTAGTTCTTACCCGTATCTGATGTGTATGAGATGTTTTCTTGCGTCAGTTCCTTTATCGCTCTGAGGATAGTATCAGAACTACAAGTATGAAGTGTCGGATGAAGCGAGAGATGGTTCATCAAATGAGTAGTGACATCCTCAATACATGAGCCACCACAGAAGTAGATACTCATGAGAGAACGGATGATTTCGCTGTACTGATAACCTAACGATCTACACCTTAGACCGAGGGTTGAGTCGATTACAGATGACAATGTGGAGTCAAATTGCTCATCAGGTAGGGCGGAAGGATTTCGAGGAATTTGGACGACGCATAGGGTTGGGCAATAAATTGATAAAGCGTGAGCTTGATGAGTTTGTCAAAGAGAAACCATTGGTGCAAGTATTGATAGACCGTTCCTTTTTATCGGAAGAACTGAAAAAGTAATATAGGATGTCTATGGGGTACAGGTGTAAGATGCTTTCTTTCTGATGAAGGGCGGATAAAGCATTCTTCAGGAAAGTACTTCTCCTTTTCCCATACCGGTCATACCGTTAAAACTGATTGATAATTATGACGCGTATGTTGGCCGGTATGCCTATCTTTGTGGCAATGAAAACAGAGAAAGGATTGATTTTGTAAGTATTATCATGGCAAAAGAACTGATTCGTGTCCCTAGGGTGCTTGGGGAAAGCTATAATTCCGTGCTGATTGAACGGTTGTATGAGGCCGGTGGAAATGTCATGCTCGATCTGATCATATACCTGGGCAGCTATCACCTCAAAGACTTGTTCGGGACTTCCTGGTTCTCCGTAGAAGACTTCTGCCGTAAGATGGGGTATGACCGTACCAACTTGCAGCGCAAGCTGGATAGCCGGCAGCTCGCGGCCATGTTCGGAAAGAATATGCAGCCGGAATATGTATGTACCGACACGGCAGGACAGAGAATCAGCCATCCTATCGAGACGGTTTTTGAGGCGGCTCTCTATAAACTGGGATTGGAGAACCTCTGCTATCCGACCATTGGCGAGGATGGCCGTACATCCTATAATTTCGTGCAGATCTTGAAACGTTTCGACATAATGACCGATTTCAAGACGAAGAAGTCAACGAAAAGGCTGTACTCGGCAGTGGTAAGCCCGGAGATAAAGAATTTCATGTTCTCGCTCTATAACCTCTTGGAACTTCAGGATTACCGTAGCCTGCCCAGCCGTTACCGCTATTTCTATCTGGAACTTTCCAAGATGGTTTACCTGATCAAGTATAAGACCACCAAGAATGAGGCTCCTTTTTATGTGCTGACAGTCGATCAGCTGGCTAAAAAGCTCGGCATAGAGATTGCCGAACCCAAAGACCGGAAAAAGAAGGTCGCCTCGATACTGAAAAAGATGAATACTTACCTGAAATATACCAATTTCAATTTCTCTTTTGTGAAAGGCGATCATGAGAGATGGGCATATACCGTGTTGTTCTCGTTTCCTAGGCATACGCTGCACTATTTTGATGAAGGACAATATGCTGTCGTGGTGAAGAAATTCTATAAGAACCTGCTTGGGCTGTATGTCGAGATTGCCTACCCGGACACGGATATGGCTGTCAGGAGGAAGAAGATCAAAGAGGTGGAGGAAGATGCCGGACTGTATAAAGAGTTCCTTTTATGGGCAAACTCCCCGGAAAGCGTAGAAAAGAAGAAACAGATATATATCAGTGATTTCGTGGCTGTATTCGGCAGGTTTCCGGAAGGATGGGCACAGGAAGAGTTGGAGAGTGCCAATGGAACGGAAGTTGCTCCTGCTCCTGAAGAGTTCATATCTCCGGAGACGGACGGGGCGGTGAACATGGACGATCCAGCTGTGTAGAACCGTCCACGTTTCACGGTTTTTTATAGAATTAGTTGTGTAGAAGTGTCCCTATTGGGGTGATTAGATGTGTGGAGTCATCCGCTTTGCCTGTTTTAGTTGTGTAGAAGTGTCCCGTTTGTTGCTTCTAGTTGTGTAGAACCGTCCACTCCTTTTGCTTTAGTTGTGTAAAAGCGTCCGGTTTCACTTGTCAGCTGTGTAAAACCGTCCACCCGTTAATGAAGGGAATAGGTAATCCCTGTTTTTTTTATATGTCGGTATATCAGTGAAATAAAAGAGAGAAATTTTTAAATAAAAGGTATCGGCTGTGTAAAACCATCCACCAAAATACATAATAAAGACCTAAACTCCTAACCCCTTTAAATATCCCCAAAGCGATAACATAGAAATGACTGGGAAAATAAATTTTCCCTTCACATGCCCTATACGTACTTTCGGAAAAAGATTTTTCGGAAGTATGTGTTGATTTTCACGTTTTTTTATATGATTGGAAGGCGGTTCTGTTCATCTTCTGTATCCGAATTAGTTTTTCAGGGCGTTCCCTTCTGACCGGGCTATTCGTTGCAAGTCCTCGTTACCCTCCAGGCTTTTCCCTGCTATCCCTAACGCTCTACGCTCCGGCTATGCCGGAAGAGAGGTATGATGATTTTTTCCTGAACTGATAGGAACATTGCGAAGGTAGGCGTGGCCGGAACGCCCGATATTGAAAAGCCAAATCTCCATCCTCCCATTCCGGGAGGTAGTATTTACCAGTTCAATCCCGTTCTGATCCGTCTTTCCCGCTTTCTCTTCAATGCACTGTTCCCAATCAGTTGAGGAAAAATTTATGGTTGGGGCGACAAGCGATGTTTGCGAGTATTAATCTTTTAATTTTTGGCAGTATGAAAACGAAGAGAACCGTATTTGAAGTGAATGACGTTTATCGGGTGATGGAAAACAGCGAGTTGATTTATACCTTGACGAACAGTGAGAAACTGAAACGTGAAGAATATAAGTATGAACAGATGGAAATAGAAGGATTGTGCTTGTCTGATGTACTGGAAACACTAACACCCAGCCGTAAAAAAGTCGCTTATGCGGCGATTGAGCTATATAAACGGCTGAAAGAAGGGCAAGTTGAAAGTCCTGCGCTTTTATCCAGCAATAATGTTTATAAAATGATGCATCCTGTTTTGTGCGATATAGCTACTGAAGAGATGTGGGTGCTGTTGCTGAACAGTTCGTCCAAACTCATCCGTAAAGTCCGTATCTCATGCGGCGGGATAAATACCGCCCCTGTGGATATACGGGTTATCATGAAGCAGGCATTGTATTATAACGCCGTATCTTTTATCATGGTACATAACCACCCATCAGGAGCACGCAAGCCCAGCAGTGCGGATGACCGCTTGACGGAAGCAGTTAAAAAAGCCGCTGAAACATTAGACATCCGTTTGGTTGACCATGTGATTGTGGCAGGCAATAACTATTATAGCTATGCGGACGAGGGAAGATTGCAAAATAGGTAAGGTGGACGGGAGAAATCCCGTCTGCCCGGGATTTCGGCTTCGGGGTTCTTTTTTGGCAGTCACCCCAAAAAAGAACCAAAAAAATGCTTCCCGGACTATCGGATGCGACATCGTAAAATACGCAAAGACGTGGCTTTTCAGAATAAATACATATCTTCGCGCCAAAGGTGATCGGAATGAATGTATTTTCTACTTTTGATACAGGCGTTATGGTGGCTCTCTTACTGGGCATTGAGTTTCTTAGAAGTGATATCCGAACGATTCTCTATTGTAAAAGGAATGATCCCAGGATTCTTAAGAGTTGCTTATATACGCTGCTTATATTATTGACCAGCCTTTATTCTATTGTGGCCGGAGCCATGCTTCATCCGGAACCCGTACCTGTTTATGAGTTGATACCCGGTTTTCAATATGGGGTTTATGGCTTTTCTTTTTCGTTTATATTGCTCGCTGTTGCATGTCTTTATCGTAAAACATTACCTTTTGTCCTTTTGGGCTACGCTATGATATATGTGATCGGTGTATTGATACCACTACTTAGGTATGTAGTGTCTATGATGGATTATTTCACTCGCACAAGGGTATAGCAGGTTAATTTCTTGATTGTATCGGATTGCCCTTTCTGTGGGCTGCCTCCCCCGGCTTCTTTCCTCCGATCCGAGTCCGGCTTTTTGCTCGGCAAAGGTTTCGGGATTCCGCAAATGGCAAGTTACGGCCATGCGCCTTTACTGTATGGAAAATAACGATGAAGAAGTGTCTTCCCGACATTTTCCATAAGTGAAACTTGGCTTATTGCTTGCAATCCAGACCTTGATATGCCGAAAAAAGGCTCAGAACTCAGATGGGGAATGACATCAAAAAAAAGGTCGGCTGACCAAAGACCTTCCCGATACAAAAAATGAAAAGGTCTTGAATCTAGCTGAAGAATAAATCAGATGTTCAACTTAAATAATGCTAATATGGAAAATTTGATTACACAAATCAACAAAGAGAGATTGGTTAATAGCGACACAGCTCTTATGATGAAGGAATTATACTATTACGTGCCTTGTGAGTATTGGTATGACAAACAGGATAGGCTACGCACCGATATTGAGGGAAGGAATACCCCGATGTATATGTGCGAGTGCCCGACACTGGCAGCATGTATCCAATGGATGATACAGACTCGTGAATATACGTTTCAAACAGAACAAAACGTGGCGGTCTGGCATGTGGTTGTGAGGGCTGGAGATTATGTGTTGTATGACTCCGAAAGTAATGCGGACGCTTTTTGTTGTTTGGAAGAAGCATTGGAAAAAGCGGTACAGGAGTGCATGGAGTTATTGTATTAAAATTAAAAAAAATCAGTCCCCGTGAAGGGGACTTTCCTATAATCTTGCTGAGAGGTGGAATTGCAGACGATCTTTGAGAATCATCTTTGAAGGATGGGCAGAGGTTTATTCGTTATTTGTTATTTTTGTTCTCGGATTTCAGCGCAATTCCATTCCTTCTTAATAGGCGATATACTGTTCCGCTACTGCCTATGTTTAATATTTTCTGTATCTCCCTTACCGGCGTTCCGGATTCATAGAGTTGGATGCAGCTTTTCTGCTTGGCGATGTTGTTTTTGTTGATAAGTGTCTTTCTGCCGAATTTGACACCTTTTTCCTTGGCGATTCTTCTGCCTTCTTGGGTTCTCTCATAGATAAGGTCTCTTTCAAACTGAGCGAAAGCACCGAGAATGTTGTTCATCAGTTGGCCGATTGCGCCTTCCGTACTGATGTTGTCTTGCAGTGAGGTGAATTGGATGCCCCTATTCTTGAAATCTTCCAATAGCGTAAGGATATTCTTCAGCGAACGGCCAAGCCGGTCCAGCTTATATACGACAAGTGTGTCGCCTTCCCGGAGAAAGCTCAGGCAGGCATCCAGTTCCGGGCGGTTTTGTTGACGTCCGGTCATTTTCTCAGAGAAGATTTTCTCGCATCCGGCAGCCTTCAACGCTTCCAGTTGCATATCCAGATGTTGTTCCTTGGTGGAAACACGGGCATATCCTATTTTCATCCTGTTTTCGTATTTAAATGTGTAATGAAGGTTTTAATTCTTCACTTTTTCAAATATGAAGACATTAATTCTTCATATTCCTCACGGCTGTATTGGTTGAACCCCTTTTGCTTCATTGCCAAAAGAAGCCTTTCCAGTTCTCCGATAGTCACTACCTGTTTGCCGATAACGGTAAATTGTTCCCATTCTCCCTTTTCGTTGAGCAGGTATTCCCGGTGTGCAAAACAGTAAAGAGAACCATCGATGTCATTCCGTTTCTGCCATTGACGCAGGTGCTTCAAACTGGTGAAATCACGGGTGACAGTACGTGGAATGGGAACCAATACGTCAATTTCCATCTTGAATTTTATATTCTCTTCCGCTTCTCGCATGGGTGATTAGCTTATTTCATAATACATCAATTATCGTATGGGCAGGAAGTTCCAGTTTGGAGAAAGCAAACATTTTCTTGCCCAAATCCTTTAGCGATGCCCCAATATGATATACTTCCGTATTATCAATGATTAAGAAGCGGTCATGACTACTTTTGTAGGTTCTAGCTTCAATGGGAGGATATTGGTCATTGTGTTTGTTTAAATCAAGTTGGAGCTGTGCGTTTATTTTGTGTATAAATAGTAGCTGATACTCCACTGTTTCGTTTGCTCAACATGAGTAACACGGATTCATCTACATAGTTGTCGATAAGCACAAGTGAGCATTTGGCAGACTTTATTAAATCTGTAGCAAACTTATACGCATCGAATATCTGACCGTCAAAGAATATACCTTCCACCGGAGGCAATGAGGTGCGTACAAAGAAGTCTATCTTTGCATCATGTTCAGCAATGGTTTTCTCTATTTGGAAGAATCTATTGTTCATTCTATATTCCATGTCATTGAGCCGTTGGTTTATAGAATAACCTTTCAATAAATATTCTTTTAAAATTTTATTTGCCCATTGCCTGAATTGCGTACCTCTTACGCTTTTAACTCTGTATCCAACTGAAATTATTACGTCTAGACTAAAGAACTTGACAGGCTTATCGGAATTAGCAATGTGCAAAAAATGCACATTGCTTTTCTCTTCCAATTCCTTTTCCTTAAAAACATTATTTATATGTTTGGTAATAACGGTTCTGTCACGTTGAAAAAGTTCTGCTATCTGCGCTTGTGTGAGCCAAACGGTTTCATCTTCTAAACGTACTTCCAACCTTACAGCTTCATCCGGTTGGTATAGTATGATTTCTCCTTGCTTCTCCATTATATGTTTCGCTTTTATTATATTGTTGCAAATGTACGAAAAAGAAACGTTATAAAGTCTGTTTTTTCCGTAAGTATTACCTTAAAAATTTGTTCCCTTTTTATTTTAATAAAACAGAAACATTCTGCTGTTTTAAAAATCAGTTATCTGTTTGCTATTCATAGTTAGGGTATCAAATAACTAAAATTCAAATGGAAACGCAAATCTATATTTTATGCAGATTTGTTTGTTAGAAGCGGAGAAAAGGACACAAGACATGATAAGAATCATAGGTCGGGGAGCGCCGCACGGCAAGGGGGGCACTAGCCTCCCGACGAGTGCAGCCGTTGGCCGGGTTATCGGTGAAAATGGAAAAAAGTTGGCTTTTCTTTTGGTATTGTTATAACTTTGTCTATATTTGTGTTGTGATAATCAATTTTAAAGTTATAACATTATGGTAACAAACATTATTCAGATTGGAAACAGCAAGGGGATAATACTTCCTTCCGAGATATTGAAACAGTTGCGTTTGTCCTTGAAATCGGC
Source organism: Bacteroides intestinalis (assembly GCF_003464595.1). Lineage (GTDB taxonomy): Bacteria > Bacteroidota > Bacteroidia > Bacteroidales > Bacteroidaceae > Bacteroides > Bacteroides intestinalis_A. Next base: position 13 of record NZ_QRZF01000036.1, on the reverse strand, counting down.
TGTGAGCATTTCT
>NZ_QRZF01000035.1 GCF_003464595.1 Bacteroides intestinalis | reverse complement strand
GCTAATATACTAAAAATATTAGGTGTGTTTGCGGAGAATCAGATTAAAATTAATACAATATATTATAGGGCTCGTATCATTGATGAAAAAGTCCTCAAAGATCATTTTTTTAAGAATGCTTTGATATGCTTATGCTATACATCAAAAATAAAAAATCCCTGTAAAACATAATTTACAGGGATTTTTTACTTTGCAATTCTTTATAGCGGAGAGACAGGCTCTTGAACCTATACTTTCAAGAAATATCATAAAATTGCAAATCACTGATAATCATATACTATCCAAAGTATAGGGTAAATCTAAATCTTTCTAAATGCCTTTTGCTATTCCGAATATTGGGTGTATATTTGGGTGTAGAATTTCAAACGCACCCAATTATGAATATCAAACGTAACATCATTTTTGCATTGGAAAGCCGGAAAAAGAACGGAGTGCCAATCGTGGAGAACGTACCCATCCGTATGCGTGTCATATATGCAAGCCAACGCATCGAGTTTACAACAGGCTATCGGATTGATGTAGCCAAATGGGATGCCGACAAACAACGGGTAAAGAACGGATGCACCAACAAACTAAAGCAAAGCGCATCCGAAATCAATGCGGACTTGCTGAAATACTATGCCGAGATTCAAAACGTATTCAAGGAATTTGAGGTACAGGAAGCCATGCCAACCACCCAACAGCTAAAGGATGCGTTCAACCTGCGGATGAAAGATGCCAACGAAGAGCAGCAGGAAGAAACACAGATAAGCTTTTGGGAGGTATTCGATGAATTTGTAAAGGAGTGTGGCAATCAGAATAATTGGACGGCATCCACCTACGAGAAATTCTCAGCAGTGAAAAACCACCTCAAAGAGTTCAAGGAAGATGTAACCTTTGAATACTTCAATGAGTTCGGCTTGAACGAGTATGTGAATTTCCTGCGTGACAAAAAGGATATGAGGAACAGCACCATCGGCAAACAGATGGGATTCCTCAAATGGTTTCTGCGCTGGAGCTTCAAAAAAGGGCATCATCAGAACATGGCATACGATACTTTCAAACCCAAATTGAAAACCACCTCTAAAAAGGTGATATTCCTGACTTGGGACGAATTGAACAGACTGAAAGATTACCAGATACCAAAAGACAAACAATATCTGGAACGTGTCAGGGACGTTTTTCTGTTCTGTTGCTTCACAAGTCTGCGATATTCAGATGTTCGTAACCTGAAAAGAAGCGATGTGAAACCCGACCATATCGAAGTTACCACAGTCAAAACGGCAGACAGTCTGATAATTGAACTTAACGACCACAGCAAAGCCATACTTGAAAAATACAAGGAAGTTCATTTTGAAAACCATATGGTACTGCCCGTCATCAGTAACCAAAAGATGAATGATTATTTGAAAGAATTGGGGGAACTGGCTGAAATCAATGGGCCTGTACGGGAGACTTATTATAAAGGAAATGAACGTATAGATGAAGTCACCCCGAAATACGCATTGCTAAGCACCCATGCAGGAAGAAGAACATTTATTTGCAATGCGCTGGCTCTCGGTATTCCGGCACAGGTAGTAATGAAATGGACGGGGCATAGCGACTATAAAGCCATGAAACCTTATATTGACATAGCGGATGATATTAAGGCAAATGCCATGAACAAGTTTAACCAACTATAAAAGTATCAATCAGTTTCATAAATTATCCACTATTTGAATTATATTTGCGACAACAATAAACATTGAAACATGGAAAACAACAAAGAACATCATATAGAAAGAACGAACTTTGACGCATTTGTTCATGCTGTCGGTTCGGAAATAGAACAAGCGCAAGTCCGGCTGATTACCGCAGCCAATGCGCAAATGCTATTCCATTACTGGAAAATGGGCAACTATATCCTGTATCATCAGAACTTACAAGGCTGGGGAAGCAAAATCATCAAGCAACTGGCAAAGGCTATCCGATTCAATTATCCTGAAAAGAAAGGCTATTCGGAACGTAACCTTACTTATATGTGCCAATTCGCACGGTCATATCCGCTGAACGTGCTACGAAGTTTCATTGACACGGATGCAAGACTATCTGTTCCAAGCATACAGAATGTTACAGATGAAGTATTGAAACTAAATAACGGACGATTTACGCAGGAACTTACTGCGCAAATACAATCTGTTGATTGCCAGTCTTTAGAATTTACGCAGGAGGCTCCTGCGCAAATTCAGGACGTGGAGAAAACAGTTTCTGCCATTTACAGGATGGAGATTAGGGAGATAGAAAAAGTTTTCCTGACCTCCCCTGTTGCCAAAATAAACTGGGCAAGCCAAATGGTCATACTTGACGGAGCATTACCGTTAGGCATAGGATATTGGTATATGAAGCAATCGGTAGAAATGGGCTGGAGCAGCAATATTCTTAAAATACAAATTGAAACCAACTTATATAACAGACAAATCAGCAGCAACAAGGTAAACAATTTTACAGCCACACTTCCGGCACCACAAAGCGACCTTGCCAATTACCTGTTGAAAGACCCGTATATCTTCGATTTGGCAGGAGCGAAAGAAAAGGAAGACGAAAGAGACATAGAAGAACAGTTGGTAAAGCACGTTACCCGTTATTTGTTGGAAATGGGCAATGGTTTTGCCTTTGTCGCCCGGCAAAAGCATTTTCAAATAGGCAACAGCGATTTCTTTGCCGACCTTATTCTATATTCCATTCCCCTACACGCATATATCGTAGTGGAATTGAAAGCAACCCCATTCAAACCGGAGTATGCAGGACAATTGAATTTCTACATCAATGTGGTGGATGACAAACTGAGGGGAGAAAATGACAACAAGACTATCGGGCTGTTGCTGTGCAAGGGAAAAGACGAGGTTGTGGCACAATACGCTTTGACAGGCTACGACCAGCCGATAGGTATCAGTGATTACCAGTTGAGCAAGGCTATACCCGAAAACTTGAAATCAGCTTTGCCAAGCGTGGAAGAGGTAGAAGAAGAACTGGCATCTTTCCTTGACAAGGACAATAATCCCCAAAATTGAAATCTATGGCAGGAGAAATAAACAAACTAATTCCCCTATACGGAGAACTCAACAGGATATATAATGATTGGATAACCAATTATGCATTTTCTTTTGACAAGCAAAAATTCATCACCGATTTTTACAGGCAGCACAATGATACAAAGGCTTTTGAATCCGCTATCCTTGAACTGATACTTGACAAGCAGAAAGAACAATACACATTGATTCTCAATAGTCTGAAAATCGAAATAGAAAAGAATATACGGGCTTATGAGACAAGACCACTAAGTGATGACACCGTAAAACGTGTATGTTTCCAATACATAGACAGGCATAATTCTGCAATAAAAGACCAGTTGGAGATTACAACTAAATTGCATGAGCCTTTGAATGATGCATACCATAGATATGATTTCATTGGTTTTAGACCTCATACGAATGAAGAAGAAATACTGGCTGAGAAGGAGTATGAACGTTGCAAGGCTGAATACGACAAAGAAAAGAAGGCATTGGACAAACTCTATGAACTGCAAAAGCAAGACAGGAAAGAGGCTTTTCAATATACGGAAAACCTTTCCGGTGATGTTTACCGCCTAAGCCTTCTTTTTATGGAAGTCCTGAAAAAATACCTTCCTGATGATGTGGAAGAAAAACGACCAGAGGAATCAGTCGAGCAAAATGCGCAAGAAGAAGTACAGAATACACCGGAGAAACAGCATGAATATTTTGACATGAAGCCGCTTTCGCCTATTTATGAAACCTGTGTCGGGGAACAGTTCGAAGCCATTACCATAGCGGACTTCTATGCCAATATAAACTTGTACCCCTGCAAGAACAAACTAAAAATCAAGGCAAGGGAAAAGATACGGGTGTGTTATCTGATATTCCTGATGAGCGAGAAACTATCCAAGCAATACAGGGATGAATGGAGGAGCCAAATATTAAAACTGTTGGATATTGACGAGAGTTATTATCGGTCAAAATACAAAGAACCCGTTTCTGATTTTCCGAGTGACAGCAACCAAAAATTCGCCAAAGAAATGGAAAGCATATTTAATTAAAATAAGTAGTATTATTTATATCGTTAAACTTATGTTAGAATTAATACAAGAAAACAATGTAATAATAGGCGCAATTATAGGAATTATTACACTTTTTATCACAATGAGACAAATAATAATTTCAAATCAAAAGCATAGGATGGATAAAGAAGATTTTATATCCAAAAAGCCAAATTTCTCTGTTTATATAGAGAATTGTTATAGAATATCATATAATTCCTCAAAACACACACATGCTGTATTTTGTATTACGGTAAAAAACAAATCTTCTTATAGAAATACAGTTCTACCCAAATTAGAAATAGATTACAAAGAGAACGGTATTATAAGAACTATAAAATTATCATATGATAAAAACTTATTCCATAAAAAACACCACTCTCAAATTGAAAAATATGATAACAATATTCAACTAGAACCCAAGGATATAAAATATGGTTGGGTTATTTTTCAAATTCCAGAAATTTTTAAAAATAGACGCATTGAGAAATATAGAATAATTGTTCAAGATGTAGAGAATAACGTATCTAAAGCGGAAAGTTTGTTAATTAAAGAGATTCATTATGATGATTAAAAAAATATCAACACCAATATATAATATCAATGAAGAAGGGTTATTTGCAAGTCGAGATTACGCAGATGGGCGATTAATACCTTCTATAGTAATCAGTTCTAAAGAAGATGATTATATAAAAGAAATCATTAAATTACATTCCAATATATCAATGGGAGATGTTGAAGTTCAGTGGGGTGGAACATTGTCATCATTATTTAATGTCGATAGATGGATCTTAAATATAAGATTCTATAAACCTATAGATTATAATTTTAGCATTGTATTCTCTTTGAAGAATCATTATTCTATTATTGATGCCATTTTTCAATCAAAAGGCCTAAGAATCGCGTATGGGCATAAAGGCGAAAAAGTTTCTCAAGTGAGTGACCATATTATAATAGAAATTCCTGATACTGGCATTAGTCCCAAATGGGAAAAAACATTAATTAGAATCATTAAGAACAAGATGCGCAGATTGAAAATTCCAAGAAAAGAATTAGGCAAAGCAACGCAAGAACAAATAAACAAAATGAGAGAAATTTTAAATATTAGATTCAAACATAATCCTGATTGACCACATATTAAAAAGATTCATAAACAAACACAACTCTTTCTGCTAATCAGTGATATCCATTGATGTTTCACGAAAGTTCCACTTTTACCACTCAAAATAATTTTTGAGTGGTATTTTTATTGTCTGATATTTAATGAGATAGCACAACATCCTATTTATATCATCCACATCCTTACCACTTACAGCCATACCTAATTTTGCATCGTTCGAGAACAGAAATAACAGCCAGTGCGCAGGGCTGATTGTTAAACGACTAAATAGATTGGACGATGACAAATCTTCAAGAGTTATTATTAAAACCCGTCTGGCAGATGACAGGCGAAGAGTTCATATTCCTAAGCAAGCACGCTTCCAACCAAACGGAAGCGCAACCGCAGCCCGTCACGGACACAGAAAGAAAGTATGTGTACGGAATACTTGGCATTGCCAAACTGTTCGGGTGCAGTCTGCCCACCGCCAACCGTATAAAGAAAAGCGGAAAGATTGACAAAGCCATTACGCAAATAGGGCGCAAGATTATCGTTGATGCGGAACTTGCCCTTGAACTGGCCGGAAAGAAAACCGGAGGACGAAAATAACTGGAGGTGTACTTATGGATTATATGAAAGACAACAAGGAAATATCGGCAGAAGAAGCCGTAATCCTTTGGCAAGCCTCACGTTTGAGCCTGTCGAAAAGTTACGAGAAAGCACCGGAAATTCTCAAAGTACATGGTTCCGTCATAGGGACATTGGGGAATTTCAGCGCATCCATCGGCAAAGCCAAAAGTAAAAAGACGTTCAATGTGTCGGCTATCGTAGCCGCCGCATTGAAGAACGGTACGGCATTGCGATATGTGGCAGAACTTCCGGAAGACAAACGGAAAATCCTTTATGTGGACACGGAACAGAGCCCTTATCATTGCCTGAAAGTCATGAAGCGTATTTTACGGATGGCCAGGCTTCCCTATGACAGGGACAATGAGCATCTGGAATTTCTCGCTTTGAGGAAATACACGCCCGAACAGCGTATCAGAATTGTAGAGCAGGCTATCTACAATACGCCTGACATAGCCCTTGTAATCATAGACGGCATCCGTGACATGGTATATGACATCAACAGTCCCGGAGAATCGACACGCATCATATCCAAACTGATGCAGTGGACGGACGACAGGCAGATACATATCCACACGATACTCCACCAGAACAAGGGGGATGAGAACGCGAGGGGACATATCGGTACTGAACTGAACAACAAGGCAGAAACCGTACTCCTTGTGGAAAAGGACAAGAACAATGGAGATATAAGCAATGTTTCAGCCATGCACATACGGGCAATGGATTTCGAGCCTTTCGCATTCCGTATCAACGACAACGCCCTGCCCGAACTCATGGAGGGGTACAAGCCCGAAGCCAAGAAACCGGGAAGACCGGAAGAGGAAAAGTTCGATCCTTACAGGCATATCACCGAACAGCAGCACCGCATCGCGCTGGAAACAGTTTTCGGACTGAAAAAGGAATACGGCTACAAGGAGCTGGAAGATGCTTTAATCAAAAGCTACACGTCAATAGGTGTAAAGCTGAACCATCAAAAGGCGGTACCGCTCATCATCATGCTTCGCAACAAACGGATGATAGTGCAGGAGAACGGCAGGAAGTACACGTTCATGCCCGACTTCCACTATTAGCCCACACCTTACAATCACTTCACTTTATTCCGAGGGTCTATATATTAGGGATAAAGCGAAGTGGTTGCGGAATGTGGCAAAACCACTTCACTTTATTACCGTACTCTATATATACGAAAATAAAGTGAAGTGATTATAAAGACCGTACTTCATAAAGAGGTACGGGCGAAAAGAGAAATGAACCAATTCAATTATCATCAAACCTATCATTTTATGGATATACAGACAGCGAGACAAATCAAAATAGCGGATTATCTGCACAGTTTGGGCTTTTCTCCAGTCAAACAACAGGGCATAAACCTGTGGTACAAGTCACCGCTAAGGGAAGAAACGGAAGCCTCGTTCAAGGTGAATACAGAGCGTAACCAATGGTATGATTTTGCACTCGGCAAGGGTGGGAATATCATCGCACTGACACAGGAACTTTATTGTTCCGACCATGTGCCATATCTCCTGCAAAGAATCGAAGAGCAGACACCCCGTATTCGTCCCATATCTTTTTCTTTTGGCAAGCAGTCATCTTCCGAGCCAAGTTTTCAACAACTGGAAATTGTACCGCTTTCTTCTCCTGCCCTGCTCACCTATTTGCAGGAGAGGGGAATAAACATTGTACTGGCGAAAAGAGAATGCAGTGAAGCGCACTTTATCAACAACGGCAAACAGTACTTTGCCATCGCCTTTCCCAACGTGTCGGGTGGGTATGAAATCCGCAACCGATATTTTAAAGGCTGTATTGCCCCGAAAGAGATTTCCCATATCAAACAGCCGGGAACAGCGAGGGAAACGTGTTATGTGTTCGAGGGGTTTATGGACTATCTTTCATTCCTTACTTTGAGATTGGAGAATTGCCCGAAATATCCCGAACTGGACAGGCAAGATTATATGGTGCTGAATTCCGTAGCCAATGTTTCCAAAGCTCTCTATCCTTTGGGGAGCTACGAGCGCATCCATTGTTTCTTTGACAATGACCGTGCAGGGATGGAAGCACTCCAACAAATACGTGTGGAATACGGCAGGGACTTATACATCCGTGATGCTTCGCAGACCTACAGCGGATGCAAGGACTTGAACGAATACTTACAGAAACAGACTGAAAGAAAGAGGCAAGCCCAGTCTGCAAAAGAGACGCACAGCCGGCCACCGAAAAAGAAAAACGGCTTTCGGTTATAGCCCACTATAACTACACGCTTCGCTTTCGTAGTTGTGGGCTCTCCCGAGAGGATTAGGGCTTTGCCCTAATGACCCCTCAGGGCGTTTCTCCCCTGAGAACCCAGACCAAAGAGTGACCTTCTCTTTGGAAACTCCGCTTATGGGTTACACCCCTAAGAACCCCTCTGCGAAAGCAAACAAAGTAATCTATTATACAATGAAAACAGAATAACTATGGCAACAAAATCAAGCATACATATCAAGCCTTGCAACACCAAATCAAGTGAGGCTCACAATCGAAGGACTGCCGAATATATGCGTAATATCGGTGAATCCAAAATCTACATTGTGTCCGAACTCTCTGCCGACAACGAGCAGTGGGTAAACCCAGAATTCGGCAATTCGAATTTGCAGACGCACTACGACAACATTAAACAAATAGTAAAGGAAAAGACAGGTCGTGCCATGCAGGAGAAAGAGCGTGAACGCAAAGGGAAGAACGGGAAAATCATAAAAGTGGCAGGATGCTCGCCCATCCGTGAGGGTGTGTTGCTCATCAAACCGGACACCACATTGGTAGACGTGAAGAAATTTAGCGAGGAATGCCAAAGACGTTGGGGCATCACTCCGCTTCAAATCTTTCTGCACAAAGATGAAGGGCATTGGCTGAACGGACAGCCTGATGCAGAGGACAAGGAAAGTTTCCAAGTAGGTGAAAAATGGTTCAAACCGAATTACCACGCACACATCGTATTCGACTGGATGAACCACGACACAGGCAAGAGCCAAAAGCTCAATGACAATGATATGATAGAAATGCAAACTTTGGCTTCTGACATACTCTCCATGCAACGTGGACAATCTAAATCCGAGACAGGCAAGGAACATTTGGAACGAAATGATTTCATCATCGAAAAGCAGAAAGCCGAACTGCAACGTATTGATGAAACCAAACGACGCAAGGAACAACAGATAAATCTTGCCGAACAGGAACTCAGACAAGTAAAATCAGAGATACGTACGGACAAACTCAAAAGCGTAGCCACCGATGCGGCCACTGCCATAGCAAGCGGTGTCGGTTCTCTTTTCGGAAGTGGAAAGTTGAAAGAATTGGAGCGAACCAACGAAGATTTGCATCAAGAGGTTGCCAAACGTGATAAAGGTATTGACAACCTCAAAATCCAAATGCAGGAAATGCAAGAGCAACATGACAAACAGATACGCAATCTTCAAGGAATACACAGTCAAGAACTTGAAGCTAAAGACAGAGAAATATCACGGCTGAACACTCTGCTTGAAAAGGCATTCAAGTGGTTTCCGATGTTTAGAGAAATGTTGAGAATGGAAAGACTATGCGCTGTCATTGGGTTTACCAAAGATATGATAGATTGTCTTTTGACAAAGAAAGAAGCCATCAGATGCAATGGTAAGATTTATTCCGAGGAACATAGACGAAAAATTGACATCAAAAACGATATTTTCAAGGTGGAGAAAAATCCAGCCGATAGCGGTAAACTTATGCTGACCATAAACAGACAGCCGATTGGAGAGTGGTTCAAAGAGCAGTTTGATAAGTTACGGCCAAGTTTACGAATATCAGCAGAAGAACCAAGAAAAAGCAGGGGATTCAAATTATAATTGTTTAAATCAGAAAATAAAAGTGCAATTCTGATTGTTAATGAATTGCACTTTTATTTCCTACGTGTAAACATAGTAGATATAACACATAACAACACTTCTAAAAATACAATTCATCATCCGTTCGATAGCCTGCCACATAAAACAAACCACAATTTTTACATTGCAATGTAAACTCCCAATCCCATTTAGGGAAGTTACAATAAGACGATTCCAACAAACCGCCACATTGACAACAATATTTATTTTCTGAAACAAAATTTAATTGAATCGGAGAATTTTTACAGTATTTAATAATTCCTCTTTGAGATAATTCCCAAAAACATTCTGCCGTAGCTCTTACGTCATACAAGGAATTATGCATATTATCAAAATCTTTGTGAAATAAGTAATTGTACAATTCCTTTAAAGAAGGGTATTTGTACTTTCTATCAGCCATATTACTTTCAATTTTACACACATCTACAGTAGCCTTCATCGTACAAATAATACATATTCCATAAAACAGTAGATTTATATCATCCTTTGACAACTCTGTATAACGCAAGAGCTCACATTTAAGAACATTTATATCAAAATCCGCATTATGAACTACTATATAATGAACAGCTTTTAGCTGCTCCACGAAATATCTATAAAAATCTCGTCTATCCCATCCTTCTTCCTGTGCCCTATCATTAGTAATTCCATGAATAGAAACAGAAGCATCAGGAATTGTGAAGCAATCTGGTTTCAATATATAATCAGACTCCTTCAATATATCATTATCATAACCTGAAAAGATTTGATAACTTATTTGAACTACGTACGGCCAGTTATCTATATTATCAAAAGACACGTTCAAATCTTGTGCCAGTCCTGTTGTTTCAATATCCAAAACAAGGATTACTGTCTGATATAAATCATAGCGTCTGACACTAGGTCCTATATTTGTCACTTTACAATGGATTATTTCTTCATAATTTAATGCTGTATTATAGCCAAATTCTTGCAAAGATGATAATAAGACCGAAGAAGATATCGTCTGTGGATCATTTTGAGGTAATCCACCAATAAAATTATAATTGAAACCATATCCAGACAAAGAAGGTGGCATTATTACATGACATTTCCATCTCAATTCTATTCGTTTAAAAACGTTTTTATATTTTTCATTTGGCTCAAAAACAATAAAACCTGCATTTTTAAAAAGCTTCTCTGCGTGGCTATTCATTAGTAAGTTAGAAGGCAATTCTTCCACCTTTATCCAAACATGAAAACCATTATTACTTCCAGTACTAATAACCCAATCATATATGCCTTTAATGCCCAAAGATAATAAGACCTGTTTTACAAATTCAGTAGAAGAACAGCCATCAATATCAATGCACCTATACGAATTAGCACCAGAAAGGACACCAATACCTGTCGCGGAATTCCAAAAATAAGATTTCCATTCAATATTATTGTAACAATTCGTTATGTGCTTTCTTTTTCTAAAATAAGTAATAGGTCTTTTAAATTGTTGAACAAAATCATATTGTGACAATGTAAAGTCTGTATTTTCTGTTTTTATCAAATCCAGTTCATCTAAATGAAGTATTTGATAGCTTATCTTATTTGCAACTACATCTTTATATTCACAAATAACCGCATCAGTCCACCAATCCCAATCTTCAAACTTATTAGCCTTTATACGGGCAGAATTTCTAAAACAGAAATAATTACTAAACGGTAAAGCCGTAGCAACACTATCAGTTTCATCATCCATACCACTTGACAAATTAATTGCCTCGTAAATTCTATTTACACCATTTTTTACTATATCAATTTTAAATATAGGTGAACAGTCTTTTTGACATTCAAATATCGCCCAAAGTATATTCTCCTTCAATCCAAGACTAATGTTATATATCTCATTATCATAATATTTACAGAAGTTTTGAAATGTAAACACGCGCAAAACACCCTTATTTCCAAAATATCCATTTATGAATGTGACTTGAAACCCCATTGACTTATAAAAATGAGAATACAACGAGAATTTGTCTCTATTACAAATGATTGTGTTGCTTTGCATAACTTATGATATTTTATTTATGGAAAGTATCTCCAATTTATCCATTTCTATATTACATTTTAAATACTTAGCCAATTCTACTTTTATAGAATACTTAATATCCCGCATTTGCAGATTATTATTAGAAAAGTTTATATAATAAACACCAACGGTTCCATTCAGCTTATATTTAACCTCATATTCCATATCGTTTTTATTTTCAAAAATACTAATATTTCATATGTTTTCCAAGAAATGATTTATAATTATACCCAACTATGGGCCAGTGAAGTATTAAATCTTAAATAAAACAAAAAACACCCGATTTTACATTCTTGGGTGTAAAATCGGGTGTTATTCCTATAAATCATTGAAATTCAATGCTTATTGCGGAGAGACAGGGATTCGAACCCCGGGTACCTCGCAGTACAACGGTTTTCAAGACCGCCGCAATCGACCACTCTGCCACCTCTCCAAACTCCTCTTTCAAGAAGTGCTTTTCTCTTAAAGCGATGCAAAATTACTATTCTTTTTTGATATCACAAATATTTCGGCACAAAAATATTATTTCTACGATATTTTATAAACGTAATTCATTTTACGGAGAGTCTATACTTGAAATACTCCATAGATATATTGTAAAATAACAGGAAAGCATAAAACATGCTGTCAACAAGAAATCAACTTCCTGCTGGCAAGAAGTTAATTTCCTGTCAACAAACTCTTAACTTCTTGTCTACAGAAAATCATCTTCTTATAAGTATATGATAATCAGTACAAAATTTTATCGCAACCCATTTATTTTTGTAAACATTTCCATTTTCAATCAGCAAATGATATTAGTCCCGCTATTAACCTGCCATTTACCAATAAATGAGTAAAAGAGTGCAGATAATAAGCACAAAAAAACGACCTTAACTGCCAACTCCCATACCTAACAATAGTTATTTTATGTCGTACAACATAAAAACCGACTATTTATGCACTGTTATGTGGAAAAAAGATAGTAATTTTGCAGTCCTTATTAGGATAACAACCATTACCCACTAACAAAATGAATATTATGGAATTGAACAAAACCTTTATCGACGGGCTTTGGAGCAAAGAAATCAATGTCAGTGATTTCGTGAGTAAAAACATCGCGCCTTATACTGGAGACGCTTCTTTCCTGCAAGGACCTACCGAACGTACCAAACATATTTGGGAGCTTTGCCTCAAAGCACTCGAAGAAGAAAGAGCTAACAACGGAGTACGTTCTCTCGACCCTCACACTGTATCAACTATTACTTCACATCAGGCCGGCTATATAGATAAGGAGAATGAACTTATCGTTGGTTTGCAGACAGATGAGCTATTGAAACGCGCTATCAAACCGTTTGGTGGCATCAATGTAGTAACTAAAGCTTGCCGCGAAAACGGTGTAGAAATAGATGATAAAGTTAAGGATATCTTTACCCATTATCGCAAGACACACAATGACGGTGTATTTGACGTATATACTGAAGAGATCCGCTCATTCCGTTCATTGGGTTTCCTCACCGGACTTCCCGATAACTATGCCCGCGGACGTATCATCGGTGACTACCGTCGTCTGGCCCTTTACGGTATCGACCGCCTCATCGAAGCCAAAATGGAAGATTTGCACAATCTGACCGGTCCGATGACTGATGACCGCATTCGCCTGCGTGAAGAAGTGGCAGAGCAGATCAAGGCTTTGAAAGATATTAAGATAATGGGTGAATATTACGGACTCGATCTCAGTCGTCCGGCTACTTCCGCACAGGAAGCCGTACAATGGGTATACATGGCTTATCTGGCCGCTGTAAAAGAACAAGACGGTGCAGCCATGTCTCTGGGTAACGTTTCTTCGTTCCTCGACATCTTTATTGAATATGATCTGGCACATGGTAAAATCAATGAAACATTTGCCCAGGAGCTGATCGACCAGTTCGTTATCAAACTCCGCATGGTGCGCCATCTGCGTATGCAGTCATACAACGATATCTTTGCCGGAGACCCGACTTGGGTAACGGAAGCCATTGGTGGACGTTTCAACGACGGACGTGTGAAGGTAACAAAGACTTCCTTCCGCTTCCTGCAAACACTGTATAACCTCGGTCCTTCTCCCGAACCGAACCTGACTATACTTTGGGGACCTGAACTCCCTGAAGGCTTCAAGGAATTCTGCGCACAAGTATCCGTAGATACCAGCTCCATCCAATACGAAAATGATAACCTGATGCGCGAAGTACGTAACTGCGACGACTATGGTATCGCATGTTGTGTATCCTATCAGGCTATCGGCAAGCAGATACAGTTCTTCGGGGCACGTGCCAACCTGGCAAAAGCCTTGTTGCTTGCCATCAACGGTGGACGTTGCGAAAATACCGGTACTGTCATGGTAAAGGGTATTCCCGTATTGACCGGTGAAACATTGAAGTTTGAGGAAGTAATGTCGAACTACAAGAAAGTGCTGACCGAAATTGCCCGTGTCTACAATGAGGCAATGAACATCATCCACTTCATGCACGATAAGTATTATTACGAAAAGGCTCAGATGGCATTTATCGATACGAATCCACGCATTAATCTGGCTTATGGTGTAGCAGGTCTTTCCATTGCCATCGACTCACTGTCGGCCATCAAGAATGCAAAGGTTACAGTCCGCCGCAACGACATCGGCTTGACGGAAGGTTTCGATATCGACGGTACATTCCCATGTTTCGGTAATAATGACGACCGTGTGGACCACCTTGGGGTAGACTTGGTATATTATTTCAGCGAAGAACTGAAAAAGTTGCCCGTTTACAAGAATGCCCGTCCTACCCTTTCATTGCTGACGATCACTTCTAATGTAATGTATGGTAAGAAAACAGGTGCTACTCCTGACGGACGTGCCAAGGGTGTAGCTTTCGCCCCGGGTGCCAACCCGATGCACGGACGCGATAAGAACGGTGCCATCGCATCACTGAGTTCCGTTGCCAAGTTGCGTTATCGCGACTCACAGGACGGTATCAGTAATACATTCTCTATCGTTCCGAAATCTCTTGGCCCGACACCGGAAGACCGTGTTGAAAACCTGGTAACAATGATGGACGGTTACTTTACTAAAGGTGCACACCACTTGAACGTAAACGTGTTGAACCGTGAAATGCTGGAAGATGCCATGGAGCATCCGGAGAAGTATCCGCAACTCACAATTCGTGTTTCCGGCTATGCTGTAAACTTCGTGAAGCTGAGCCGCGAGCATCAGTTAGAGGTTATTAGCCGTAGTTTCCACGAAAGAATGTAATATGATAAACGTACACTCCTACGAAAGTATGGGAACATTCGACGGGCCGGGTCTCCGGCTCGTCGTTTTCCTACAAGGCTGTCCGTTCCGCTGTTTGTATTGTGCCAACCCGGATACGATAGATGCAAAGGGGGGAACACCTACCCCACCGGAAGAAATTCTGCAAATGGCTATCAGCCAGAAAGCTTTTTTCGGGAAAAAGGGTGGCATCACATTCTCGGGTGGTGAGCCTACATTACAGGCCGAAGCGCTTATACCTTTGTTCAAAGATTTGAAAGCAAACGGCATTCATATCTGCCTGGATACCAATGGTGGCATCTGGAATGAAAAAGTAGAAGAACTATTGAGCCTAACGGATTTAGTGCTGCTGGATCTCAAAGAATTCAATCCCGAACGCCATAAGAAGCTGACCGGATGCAGCAATACAAAAACTTTGCATACGGCAGCTTGGCTGGAGGAACAGAACCGGCCTTTCTGGCTACGCTATGTATTAGTACCGGGATATAGTGATTTTGAGGAAGACATTCGCAGTTTGGGCGAACATCTCGGCCAATATAAAAGTATACAGCGGGTAGAAATTCTTCCTTATCATCGTCTGGGCGTGCACAAGTACGAAGCCATGGGATGGGATTACCAATTGAAAGAGGTAAAAGAAAACACTCCCGAACAACTGGAATGTGCAGAAAAGCTATTTAAGGAATACTTCGAAACGGTGATAGTTAATTGAGTTGAGAGTTGAGAATGGAGAGTTAGAGTTACTATGCAGCGTGATAGCGCAGCCACTCTCAACTCTCCATTCTCAACTCTCAACTTCTCTTAGTAAGTCAGACGGATACCTGCCTGCAACGTAAAGTTCGTCGGATTTTCCTTTCGTATAGTCTCTATCGGAGAGCCATCGTCAAAGAAATAGGAAACACCTGGCTCTACATATATGCCCACTCTATTACTAATATTATATTGGGCACCTACCGCACCCATTACCGAAAGTTGCACAGGCTTCACTGTTTCCTTTTCACTTCCTACCTTACCATAGACACACTTCTCTATTGCACCACCGGCAGATACATACACCGTGAAACGTTTATCATTAACGAAACTCCAGTTCGCACGCACCGGAATACCGATATAGTGCAGTTTCTGATCTGTCTTTTCCGAACTGTTTTCGTAAGTTATCTCAGACGACAGCATCGTATAAGTCACACCGGTTTCCACCGAGAAGTTTTTCGGCAATGCTTTCCGCACCGATACACCAAAACTGAGCGGTTGCTTATGCTTGATATCCTTAACCTGACGCACATTTTTCCGCAAATAAGGTACACCACCTTCAAAAACAAGTTCTTGTCCATCAGGAATATTCAGAACGCCGTTAGATACATCCGGCAAGTCCAACTTATCACTAAACATCGGACTGGAATTAGGACCGGCCTGCATATCATTTCCCATTGTATTCATGGCAAGTGCTCCTGTATTTCCAACAGACATACCAATCGACCAACCTTTATTTTTCGTAGAAGATTTCTTTTCGGTCGGCAAATGCAGTTTGTCTCTACTGGAAGGACGGTATACCTCGCGCTCCTTTTCTTTAGAAGTTGAAGAAGAGTTTGATGGAACGACATCGTCTCCATTCGCCTTTTCTGTGAGCACTTCAGTGTCTTTTTCCTGTATCTGTGCACCCACTTCCGATATATTCTTTTCTGTTTCCAAATGTTGTGCCACAAGAGCTTGACGAGAGCTTTCCTGTTCAATCACTCTTCTGATAACAGACTCCGGTTCTTCTCCCTGCACATCCGGCTCTGCAGGTTCAGGCAGCACATCAGGTATAGCCGCTAAAGCCGGTTCAGCCGCACGACGCACATCGTCCACTACCGGACTTTGCAGCAACCAAAGACTGACGGACGACACAGCCACCAGCGCAACCGCCGCAGCCGTCATCGCCCAACGGCGGAACAGAATCTTTTTCTTAGTCCCGACAACAGACATGGGTGCAGAAGTCGGCAATGCCTTCTCCAATCGCTCCCAGCCGGCATCAGGTAGCGGCTCGGAGTAATCATCCAACCGTTCCTTTATCTTTTTCAACCACAATTCATCATCTTTCATCATACGTCCTTTCCTTTAAGCATTGTTTTTCATCCACTCCCGCACTTTAGTAGCCAAAGTAGCTTTGGCACGCGTCAGCTGCGAAGCTGATGATTTCTCATTAATTCCCAGCATCTGGGCAATTTCCCTATGAGATTTATCTTCAAATATATACAAGTTGAATACGGTGCGATAACCAACAGGCAATTCACTGATAAACTGCATCAGCACCTTCTGAGGAATAGTATCCACTGCCGAAGCATCGGGTTCTTCGTACGTTTCGGGTACGTTATCCAATCCTTCCGACTGGTTTATTACATCATTCTTGCGCAAGTATTGCAGCGCCGTATTCACCATAACACGCTCCATCCACGCCCGCAAGGAACCATCACCCCGCCAAGTGAATTTATCAAAAGAATCGAAGAGTTTCAGGAAACCGTCGTGCATCAGGTCTTCTGCCGTTTCACGGTCGCCCGCATAACGGAGGCACACGCTGAGCATTCGCCCAGCATAGCGCTCGTACAGTTCTTTCCTGGCAAGGTTGTCCCCTTGCCTGCATCGTCCTGCCAGTTCCTGTTCTTCCATTCTTTCCTTTGACACGCGTTTACCTTATAAATGCAGCAAAGATAGAAATACTGCACGTAGCGAACAAAAAATTAATTCTTTTGTTTCTTTAACAGTCATATGTGCAGTATTTCCCCTCATCACGCATTTCTTAAATACATGGAAAAAAATAAGATTAACTCCAAAAACATGCAATTGATGAAAAAGCTGAGATTTTATTCGGTAATACTTCTACTTACATTTTTAGCGGTACCGATGTTACAGTCTTGTCTGAGTGATGCTGATGACACTTCTAATGGTACTCTTTTTACAATCGGTACCATAAAGGTTATTGAAGATAAGGAATACTATTTTAATCTGGATGACGGTGAGAAGATGTATCCCAGCGATACAACATATATACATAATTATACTGTGAATGATGACCAACGCGTCTTCATTCATTTTCTTCCGTTGGAAGAAAGTATTCCGGGATATAAGTATAATGTAAAACTGATTCAGATAGAAGACATTTTGACGAAAGATATCATTCCGCTGACTGAGGAGACTGCCGACAGTATTGGTAATGACCATATTAATGTCGTCGAGTTGTGGATTACAGGAAATTACCTAAATATAGAACACCAATTCTTCCACAACAATAATAGCAGTAAAAAACACATGTTGAATCTGGTTATCAATCAAACAGACGAAGCATCTGCTCCAGAAAATGATTATGTCACCTTGGAATTCCGCCACAATGCTTATGATGATGAGCCACGCACACTGGGTTGGGGAGTTGTATCATTCAGATTGAAAGAGATAGCCAATCAACTGGTAGGAAAGAAGGGATTAAAAATTATCGTGAATACGATTTACGATGGAAAACAAACTTATACGGTGGATTTGAAAAAATAGCAGATCAAGTTAAACGAAAAGATATCAACCTAAACTATGACCTATTGAAGACGAAGAGGGTACATTCCTAAAGTGGATGTACCCTCTTTTACATTTATAGCTGTACCAGAATACGGAATACCTTTCCCGGATTAGCTACCCACTCCGTCATTGCTTCCAATGCATTTTCGGGTACTGCTACTTTCGTGATTAGTTCTTCTACCGGACAAGTACCCGCCTTCATATAGTTGATTACCGCACGAAAGTCGGCCGGTAATGCATTTCTGGAGCCTCGTATATCCAATTCTTTCTGAACAAAATACTTGGTCTGAAAAGCGACTTCACTTTTTGCATAGCCAATGCAGACTACACGGCCTGAGAAAGCAACTTCATCGACAGCCATTACATAAGTCACAGGACTACCGACTGCTTCAATCACAACATCAGCCCCAAAACCTTCCGTAATCTCTTGTATCCGGCTATGTACACTTTCTGTCTTAGAATTTACTGTATAAGAGGCTCCCATTCTCCGAGCCAACTCCAACTTCTCATCATCCAAATCCACAGCAATAACAACGGCACCTCTAAGTGCAGCACGTACAATAGCACCTATACCAATCATACCACACCCGATGACCATCACATATTCATTGTCAATCACCTGACCGCGTGAGACAGCATGAAATCCCACACTCATCGGCTCAATCAGAGCACAATCACGGGGAGAGATGTCACCTGCCGGAATTATTTTAGTCCAAGGCAATACAGCATACTCACACATCACACCATTCCGCTGCACTCCTAATGTTTCATTATGTTCGCAGGCATTGACACGACCATTACGGCACGAAGCACATTTGCCACAATTAGTATATGGATTCAGAGTCACATTCATTCCTTTCTCGAAACCAACCGGAACATCCGAACCTATTTCTTCAATTACCGCGCCCACTTCATGCCCCGGCACTACAGGTAACTTCACCATCGGATTGCGTCCCAGGAAGGTGTTCAAATCGGAACCACAAAAACCTACATATTTAATTCTCACCAACACCTCACCGGCACCAACCACCGGTCTTTCAAGTTCAACCACCTTCATTTCAGAGGGATTGACTATTTGAACTGCTTTCATTTTATATATTTGAAATTAATTGTTTAATCAATGACTTTATAACCTTTCCAGCCATAGTAGGCACAGAAAATAAAGCAAGTCATCGGCACACAGTAAGCTGCATAATAGATGTGCTCATTGGCGTGCATGAAATAAGCCGTCAGTTGAGGGAGACATGCATTGCCGACAATAGCCATCACGAGAAAAGCCGAACCACTTTTTGTCTGGTCGCCCAATCCCTTCAAAGCCAGAGAGAACTGGGTAGGATACATGATAGACATAAAGAAAGAGATAGCCAGCATGGCATAAAGTCCTACCATACCTCCCCAAACCATTACCACTCCGCACAAAAGAATATTCATTAAGGAATAAACCAATAACATATCCTGCGGACGAAACTTCACCATCAATCCTGTACCAATCCAGCGTCCTACAAGGAAAGCAAGCATATAAAGTCCGAAGAAAGTTGTTGCGGTTTCTTCCGGAAGTCCTGCATAAGAACAGCAATAGACAAGGAACAAACTGTTGATCGCTGTCTGTCCGCCATTATAAAAGAACTGCGCAATCACCCCCCAACGCAAGTGCGAATGTTTCAGCACACCAAAATCAATCAGCTTTTCTTTCTTTGAACCGGAAGAAGTAGTCTTACTTTCATCTCCTATCTGCGGCAACTTGGAAAATACGAATACCACAGCTATGATAATCAGCAATAAAGCCAGCATCAAATAGGGAAACTTCATGGCATCCGTCTCTACCTGTATATAAGCCTGCCAGCCACCCGGATAATCTACAGGCAATGTATCACGTGTATAATGCGTACCGCTCAGAATCAGTTTACTCAGAAACATAGCAGAAATAAAGGCTCCGAGTCCGTTGAAAGATTGCGCCAGATTCAGCCGTCGCGGTGCTGTTTCGGGTGCACCTAAAACGGTAACATACGGATTGGCGGCAGTCTCCAGGAAACACATACCGGTAGCAATGATAAAGAATATGCAGAGGTAGGCCCAATAGGCTTTCAGCATGGCAGCCGGAAAAAAGAGCAAACCTCCCAATGCCGCCAACAATAAACCGAAAATAATGCCCGCTTTATAGCTATAACGCTTCATGAACATAGCTATCGGGATCGGAAAAATGAAGTAAGCAAGCCAATAAGCAGTTTCTGTAAATGACGCCTCAAAAGTGTTTAATTCACAAGTTTTCATCAACTGCCGTATCATTGTAGGAAGCAGATTACTACTAATTGCCCAAAGGAAAAAAAGGCAGAAGACCAGGGCCAAAGGTATCGTATAAGTATTTTTTTTCATGGTATTATTATCTTCTTATTCAGACATGTTTTTGATATATGGCAATATGGGAAGATCAGTAAATCCATAGAATTTCCGGGCATTCTCTCCGAGGAATAACCTTTTCTCATCTTCCTGCAAATCGGGTGATTTCACTATAAAATCATATGACATCTTGTAAGTGATTGCTGTAATGGTACGCGGGTAATCCGATCCCCACATCAGTTTCTCCATCCCGACCAGTTCGGCAGCTTCCCATATAGCTTTTACTGCTCCCCTAAAGGGATAGAATTCATCATTGAAAAGCCAGGTGATTCCTCCGGATTCAATCATCACATTGGGATGTAGGGCTAACCGTATCTGTTCTTTCCAATCCGGACGTGTCACCATTCCGAAATGCCCGATAGCAATTCTCAGCCGGGGACATTCCTGAATGACCTCCTGCATCTCGGGAATTTGCGTTGCTCCGTCCGCCAAGTCAATAGAAAGCATCACATCCCGTTCTTCCATATAATGGAACATCTGCATCATTTCTTCACTATTCAGCATCACCCGTCCTTCTCTAAGCAACAGACGTTGAGCCGGGATCTTAATAGCTTTAAAACCTCTTGCAATCAGTTTTTTTGCCTGTGCCAGAAACCCGGGTTTACGAAACTCACACATTCCGCAAACAAAGAAACGACCGGGATAACGGGAAACAACCTCTGCCAGATATTCATTCTGAATACCGTCTATAAATTCTTGCGTAATGACGGCAGCAGATACTTGTGCATAGTCCATGTTCGACAGGAAAACTTCTGCACTGTTCACCCCGTCCACCATAAAGGGAGGAACCATCTGACGGATTTCTCCCATAAACAACGAACGTCCGTTATCCAACGTACGAATGGGTAGGTCATCTACCACTGTATCTTGCCGTAACCATAAATGGGCATGCGCATCAATTATTGTATAGTCCATATAGACAGCTATTTTTTAAGAATTAGCCCAACTTACACGTTGCTGTTCTCCAATAATCTCCCGTACTTCACGTACCAATTCCCAGTCAATCGGTTCTTCTATAAAGGATACGTTCTTCTTTACATTCAGCGGATTAGCAGTACTGAACAAAGTGGTCGCAATTCGTGGATTACTTACAGAAAATTGCATAGCCAGTTTTTCTATAGGATAGTTCTTTACCTTACAGTGTTCCATTGCTTTACGGCAAGCCTCCACCAGTGATTCAGGAGCCGGATGCCATTCAGGAACGCCACGCTCGCTCAATAATCCCATTGAAAGCGGAGAAGCGTTGATCACTCCTACTCCTTTCGATTCAAAATAATCAAGAAAATCAATCAGTTTATCATCGCACAAACAATAATGGCAGAAATTAAGGATCGATTCTACCGTACCACTCGGCGAGTGATCAATCACCCATTTCAGGTTTTCGAGTTGCAAGTCGGTGATCCCCACATGCCCAACAATGCCTTTCTCGCGCAAGCCGACTAATGCCGGTAATGTTTCATTTACAATCTGATTCAGATCGGCAAACTCAATATCATGTACATTTATCAGATCGATAAAGTCAATGTTCAGACGCTCCATACTCTCATACACACTCTCTACTGCGCGTTTTGCAGAATAATCCCAGGTATTGACCCCATCTTTTCCATAACGTCCCACTTTAGTAGAGAGATAGTATCGGTCACGCGGAACATCTTTCAAAGCTTTCCCTAAAACAGTTTCAGCTTTATAGTGCCCATAATAAGGAGAAACATCTATAAAATTCATACCTGCTTCGATGGCAGTAAACACAGACTCAATTCCTTCTTTCTCTTTAATATCATGGAAAACTCCTCCCAAAGAAGAAGCTCCAAAGCTGAGAGATGACACTTTCATCCCTGTCTTTCCGATTTCATGGTATTGCATATCAATTAAATTTAAAAGTTTTTAGATAGGGCAAAAATAGGGCAAGAATAATTTCAGGACAGCATGCAAAGTATAAAAACAACACGTAATGGTTTACGTAAAAAAAACATCCTTTCATACCATCTTTTATCAGGGAATATGCTTTCTTTGTAAGTGAATCTAATAGCAGACTTTAAAATGGAATACCAGAAACATACTTCACTCAAAGATCTCGCCAAAGCATTGGGCGTATCCATTCCCACTGTATCCAGGGCACTAAAAGACAGTCCGGAAATCAGCAGTGAACTTCGTACTAAAGTCAAAAAACTGGCAAAAGAGATGAATTACCGTCCCAATCCTTTTGCCATGAGTCTGCGAAAAAACACTCCGCGTATCATCGGAGTCGTTGTGCCGGATATCGTTACCCATTTCTTCGCATCCATCCTGAACGGAATAGAAAACATGGCAGTAGCTAACGGATATTTTGTTATTATTACCACTTCACATGAAGCATACGAATACGAGAAAAGGAATATCGAAAATCTGGTAAATATGCGAGTAGAAGGCATTATCGCCTGCCTGTCTCAGGAAACAAAAGACTATTCACATCTTGCCGCCTTAAAGGACATTAATATGCCACTCATCCTATTCGACCGCGTTTGCCTGACCGACCAGTTTTCGTCGGTAGTAGCAGATGGTGTGCAATCTGCACAAATGGCTACCCAACATTTATTGGATACCGGCAGCAAGCGGGTAGCTTTTATCGGAGGAGCCAATCATTTGGATATCGTAACCAAACGAAAGCATGGTTATTTGGAAGCTCTGCGCGACAATCACATTCCTATCGAAAAAGAACTGGTAATCTGCCGGAAGATAGATTATGAGGAAGGCAAAATAGCTACGGAAACTTTATTATCTCTCCCGCAACCACCTGATGCCATCCTTGCCATGAATGATACATTAGCTTTTGCCGCCATAGAGGTTATTAAAGAACATAGACTTCGTATCCCCGAAGATATAGCCATCATCGGATATACGGATGAACAACATGCCAATTATGTAGAACCGAAATTATCAGCTGTATCACACCAGACTTATAAAATGGGAGAAACGGCTTGTCAATTACTTATAGATCAAATCAAAGGGGATAAAACAGTCAGACAAGTGATTATTCCGACAAATTTGCAGATAAGGGAAAGTAGTAGAAAGAAATGAGAAAATGGCTTCTCAACCTGCGGAGAGACGGGGATTCGAACCCCGGATACCCTTTAGGGGTATACACGCTTTCCAGGCGTGCCTCTTCAACCACTCGAGCACCTCTCCTTGTATATTTCGACAAGTATTTTCCAATAAAAAAGCAGCCGTTATTTAGCTGCTTTCAGCGGAGAGACAGGGATTCGAACCCCGGGTACCTCGCAGTACAACGGTTTTCAAGACCGCCGCAATCGACCACTCTGCCACCTCTCCAAAACTCCCTTATAAGGAAGGCTTTTCGTTTAAAGCGGTGCAAAGGTACAAATCATTTTTAAATCTACAAACTTCCTGCCATTTTTTTCACGAATTAATCGTACTTTTGCGACATGATATATCCACAGAACTTTGAACCTAAAATAGGTTTCGACCAAATACGCCAGTTGTTGAGCGAAAAATGCCTCAGCACATTAGGTGCCGAACGCGTAGCCGATATGACGTTCTCCGACCATTTTGAAGAAGTGGAGGAACGCCTGAACCTCGTTACAGAATTCGTACGCATCATACAGGAGGAAGATAACTTCCCCGCACAGTATTTTTTCGACGTCCGTCCGTCACTGAAACGAATACGCATAGAGGGAATGTACCTGGATGAGCAGGAACTTTTCGACCTGCGCCGTTCGTTGGAAACGATACGGGACATCGTGCGTTTTTTAGAAAAGGATGACATAGAAGGAGAAGACTCCCCCTACCCTTGCCTCCGGAATCTCGCCAAGGATATATTGGCATTTCCGCAACTGATTCAGAAAATAAATAATATACTTTCACCTTATGGAAAGATAAAAGATAATGCTTCTTCCGAGCTGGCACGTATTCGTCGTGAATTGGCGAGCACCATGAACAGCATATCCCGTTCTCTGAACAGCATCTTACGCAATGCCCAGTCGGAAGGTGTAGTAGATAAAGACGTTACCCCGACCATGCGTGACGGCCGTCTGGTAATTCCGGTTGCTCCGGGATTAAAACGAAAGATTAAAGGTATCGTACATGACGAATCAGCAAGCGGAAAAACCGTATTTATAGAACCTGCCGAAGTAGTAGAGGCCAATAACCGTATCCGCGAACTGGAAGGAGATGAGCGTAGGGAAATTATCCGTATCCTGGTAGAATTCTCTAACCTGTTGCGCCCTTCCATTCCCGATGTATTGCAGTCATATGAATTCCTTGCAGAGATAGACTTTATCCGTGCCAAGAGCTTATTCTCCCTACAAATATCAGGTATAAAACCTGCATTGGAAAATACGCAGTTACTGGATTGGACTATGGCTGTACACCCATTGCTGCAACTTTCCCTTGCCAAACACGGTAAGAAAGTAGTTCCGCTCGATATTGAATTGACTGAAAAGCAGCGTATCCTTATTATATCCGGTCCCAATGCGGGTGGTAAGTCTGTTTGCCTCAAGACAGTGGGATTGTTACAATATATGTTGCAATGTGGTATGCTCGTTCCTATGCACGAACGTAGCCATACCGGTATCTTCAGCAGTATATTCATCGATATAGGTGACGAACAGTCCATTGAAGATGATCTGAGTACTTACTCTTCACATCTCACCAACATGAAGATAATGATGAAGAATTGCAATGAACGCAGTCTCATCCTTATAGATGAATTTGGTGGTGGAACCGAACCACAAATTGGTGGTGCCATCGCCGAAGCCGTACTGAAACGTTTCAACCAAAAGCTGACGTTCGGTGTTATTACTACTCACTACCAGAATCTGAAGCACTTTGCCGAAGACCATGAAGGAGTAGTGAATGGAGCCATGTTGTACGACCGCCACCTGATGCAGGCACTTTTCCAACTTCAGATAGGTAATCCCGGAAGTTCATTTGCCGTAGAGATAGCCCGGAAGATCGGTCTTCCGGAAGATGTGATTGCAGATGCATCCGAAATTGTGGGTAGCGAATATATTAATGCCGATAAGTATCTGCAAGATATTGTACGCGATAAACGATACTGGGAAGGCAAACGTCAGACTATCCGCCAGCGTGAAAAGCATATGGAAGATACCATCTCCCGCTATCAGGCAGAAATGGAAGACCTGCAGAAATCCCGCAAAGAGATTATCCGTAAAGCTAAAGAGGAAGCAGAACAGCTGGTACAGGAAGCCAATGCACGGATTGAAAACACCATCCGCACCATTAAGGAAGCACAGGCTGAAAAAGAGAAAACCCGCCAGGCACGTCAGGAACTGACCGAGTTCCGTGAATCGATGGAAGCTCTTGCCTCTAAAGAACAAGAGGAGAAGATAGCCCTCAAAATGCAAAAATTGCAGGAAAAGCAGAACCGAAAAAAAGAAAAGAAAAATAAAGATACAAACAACAGTCCTTCAGCCCAGGAACTGGCTGCCCAAAAAGCCAAACAGGAAGCTGAGCGCCTGGCAAGCATTACCCCGGGAGCTATGGTAAAGATAAAGGGCCAGAGCTCGGTGGGCGAAGTATTGGAGGTAAATGGCAAAAATGCCATTATTGCTTTTGGCAGTATCAAAACCACTGTTAAGCTGGAACGTTTGGAACGCACAAATTCCGCCCCACAAAAGGTGGACACCTCTACTAAGAGTACTTTTGTCAGCAATCAAACCCAGGACAGCATGTACGAAAAGAAATTGCACTTCAAGCAAGACATCGATGTACGCGGCATGCGTGGTGACGAAGCTCTACAGGCAGTAACCTACTTTATTGATGATGCTATCCTTGTAGGTATGTCACGCGTACGTATCCTTCACGGAACAGGCACAGGTATCTTGCGTACCCTTATCCGGCAATACCTGCAAACAGTTCCCGGCATCAAGCATTTTGCCGACGAACATGTGCAGTTTGGTGGTGTAGGAATCACAGTCGTTGACCTATAAATAAAATAATTATGAAATCAATCAAAGAACTCTACCGCATCGGTACAGGGCCATCAAGCAGCCATACAATGGGGCCCCGCAAAGCTGCTGAGATCTTTCTGGAAAAACATCCGGAAGCTTCCTCATTTAAAGTGACTTTATACGGTAGCCTTGCTGCCACAGGAAAGGGACACATGACTAACATAGCCATTACCGACACCCTGCAGCCAGCCGCTCCGGTAGAAATTATTTGGGAACCCAAAATATTTCTACCTTTCCATCCCAATGGCATGAAATTCGTTTCATTGGATGCTTCGGGAAAAGAGACTGATGCATGGACAGTATTCAGTGTAGGCGGTGGTGCACTGGCTGAAGAAAATGATGGTGCATCTTCTGTCAATACCCCGGATATCTATGGTATGAATCACATGATAGAGATCCTACAATGGTGCGAAAAGACCGGAAGAAGTTACTGGGAGTACGTCAAGGAGTGTGAGGAAGAAGATATATGGGATTACCTGCAAGAAGTATGGAAAACCATGCAAGCAGCCGTTCGCCGCGGATTGGAGCAAGAAGGTGTACTGCCCGGTCCATTGAACTTACGCCGCAAAGCCTCTACTTATTACATACGTGCCAGCGGATACAAGCAGTCTTTACAATCTCGCGGGTTGGTATTTTCCTATGCCCTTGCTGTAAGTGAAGAGAACGCCTCAGGGGGAACAATTGTTACCGCACCCACCTGCGGTTCTTGCGGTGTGATGCCGGCAGTATTATATCATCTTGCTAAAAGCCGTGATTTCAGTGACACCCGAATTCTTCGTGCGCTTGCCACAGCCGGTCTTGTAGGAAATATCGTAAAAACCAATGCATCCATTTCTGGAGCAGAAGTAGGATGTCAGGGAGAAGTAGGTGTAGCCTGTGCCATGGCCTCAGCTGCTGCCAACCAATTATTCGGTGGTAGCCCTGCACAAATAGAGTATGCAGCCGAAATGGGGCTGGAACATCACCTCGGCATGACTTGCGACCCGGTATGCGGATTAGTTCAAATACCTTGCATCGAACGCAATGCATACGCTGCCGCCCGCGCACTGGATGCCAACCTTTATTCTTCTTTTACTGATGGCATGCATCGTGTATCCTTCGACAAAGTTGTAGAAGTAATGAAAGAAACCGGAAACGATTTGCCATCACTCTACAAAGAAACCAGCGAAGGCGGATTAGCCAAGGACTATCGCCCAATGGGAGAATAGTGATTAGTGATTAGGGGTTAGTGATAAGTGATTAGTATTCTTGCAGTACATGGCGCAGCCCACTAATCACTTATCACTAACCCCTAATCACTAATTTACCGGTGGATAAATCGTATCATCCTTTCCCGTCACATTCACCGTATTCATCAGTCCTCCATCTTCCGAGTAGAATAACTGATACTTCTGATTTCCCTGTTTTACTTCAATCACATATTGCATGGGCTGCAATGGATACAGCAGGAAATAATAATCATCTTGTACCCAGTTTGCATATTCTCCACTACCAAATGCAGTCTGTACAGCTTCAGGAACATCATTCCAGAATATTTCCGATTCCGTCATCAGCCAATTGGCATTGGGATCAAACCATATATTTGATTCTTTTCCATCCAACCAGCAATCGGCCACAAAATAGGCTCCTTTTTGTTCCCATTCTATTCCTGTCGCACTCGGATACTTCTGTTTCAGGGCTTGTACCACAGACTCAGGAACATTAATGCTTTTATCATCATCATCGTCGTCACTGCATGCACTGAACGTAACAGCAGCCACACACATCATCATCGCTAACATTAAAAATCTTGTCTTCATCTCTTTCCCCTCCATTAATCATCCATACTGACGAATTGTCCTTTTTTATTAAATTTCAATGAGAAATCATTAGCAAGCTCTACTTCTATACCTGTACCTTTACGTTCTATCTTGGTGATAATTTCATTCGGGAAATTCTTTTTCACGTAATCCTTAATGGAAACAGGGATAAGGGCGGCAGGTACAGCACCTTTCTTGCAATCTACTTCCGTCCAGTTACCTTTCTTGTCGAAATCAATCTCTGTACGGTCAGTCAAAGTCACTTCATACTTCTTAGATAAGAATTCACTGTCTATCTTGATGTATGAGATCTGCGGTTTACTGAAATACTGATTGATAAAGTTACGCGCATTCAAAGGGAGCTCCTTTGCGTCTTTGGTAATCACATCACCTGCAAAAGCGAACTGAACGGCCACGATAGCCAATACGAGAATAGATAAAATCTTCTTCATAATCGTTATTCTTTTAAGTGTTACTAATTTATTCTGATTATCCGTTTATGCACCTGTTATATTCGCAATTACTAGTC
>NZ_QRZF01000034.1 GCF_003464595.1 Bacteroides intestinalis | reverse complement strand
TTTACGGGCAACTTTGCTCCTATATTACTACGCTTTGCCTGCTGGATTGCGTATGGAGTGGCTGCTGCTCCTCTCGGAACGGTGGCTATTCATACCAGTACCATTTGCTATCAAGGTAAAGCTGTGCTCTTTCTGGGAGAGAGTGGTACAGGGAAAAGTACGCACACCCGTTTGTGGCGCGAAAACATAGAGGGGGCTGTTCTGCTGAATGATGACAGTCCTATTCTTCGCATCATAGACGGGAAACCATGGGTATATGGTAGCCCATGGAGTGGAAAGACGCCTTGCTACAAGAATGAGAGTTATCCGTTAGCAGCCTGTGTACGATTGTCGCAAGCTCCATTTAATAAAATAGAACGGCTAAATGTAGCTCAGGGCTATGGAGCTTTACACCCTTCATGCCCTCCTTGTTTTGCCTATGATGATGCATTGTATGACTCTATCAGTGGGACTTTGAGTAAACTACTTTCAACCGTACCGGTTTATCATTTGTCTTGTCTTCCTGATGCGGCGGCGGCTCGTCTTTCTTGTGAAACGGTCTTGTTCTTCCGAGACCTGCCTGGTACTGCTCTTTCTATCAATGGGAAGGCAGTATATGGTTCATCGTTATATCGGTCGTGAAGGAAATGAATACCTGATATTGGGGAATGAAAATATATTCCGAATGATTGTTGCTTACCTTCAGAACGACACGAATAGTATAGATAGTGTACCACCTTATTTCTTTGTACCACCTTTTGGGGTGGTACAAACTATAGCTACATGCCAATGGCCCTTTTTACCACCTACACGTATTATATATTCCTTATTCTGCAATGTCTTAATTTGCTTTTGAACAGCAGATTTATTGATATTCAATGCTTCGGCAATTTCACGAACTGTAATATCAGGTGAATTTGTCATTAAATTCAGAAGCTTAATTGTATTCTCACTTCTGAAGGTTACAAATGCTCCATTATACCACCATACACTTTCTGCTTTTTCACTGATAAACTTTATATTATTAGTTATTTCATCAATAACAAGTTTCTCGATATACTCGGTGAATGGCTTGATCTGAGCAAGGGATGCATGTGCTCCATCTGTGGGTATGGAGCCCACAGAATGGTCACACTTATTGAGCGTTTTCAAATAAATATCCTTGGTCTTGCTTCGAACAACAATCATCGGATAGTTATGCCTTAAAAAGATATAGTTAACCATCAACCGGGCGATGCGACCATTACCATCTTCAAATGGGTGAATGCGGATATAACGATAGTGAAAAACGGCTGCCAATTCAACGGGAGATAACTTATTTTGATTTTCTGCTTCATTATACCATTGAATTAAATCACTCATTAAAATCGGAGTTTCTTCAGGTGAGGCATATTCAAACCGTTCTCCTGTTACAGTTATAACAGAATTAGGACGAGTTTTATATTGTCCGGCATGAACTGTGTATGATGTCGTACTACCATCAGACATCTGACGATAGACTGTATAGTCTTCCCGCAAAAGCGTGCGGTGGAGTTGGCGAATAAAGGTTTCCGTCAGTGGATATTCTTTTTCTAAAGCCTCTGTTTGCATCATTTTTAGACCGACATTGTGGGCTTTCATTTCCTCCAAGTCCTTCATATTGGCCTCATCCACTACCTTACCGAACATTAATAACATTTCTGTTTGGCCATAAGTAAGGGTGTTACCTTCGATGTGATTGGAATTATAATTAAATTCCAGCATGAATTTTTGGTTCAATCGCATTTGGTCTTCCTCCTTCAATGGCTGAAGAGAAATCCATTCGTTATATAACTCTTCTAATCTGCTCATAGCTTTATAATTAGAATACAAAAGTACTAATTTCTATTGAGCTATTAATAATTTAAATTATAGAATGTGGTATCTGAAGTGTTCGGAATAGCAAAATGAGGACATATAATAAAGTTGTTTATCGGTGGGTTGAAGTATTATATAAATAGGGACATAGATATAATGGAGGTTATTCTTCGGAAAGCTATTTAGCTATAAATTTATTTCTTGTCTCTGGTGTCTGAGAATGGTGTCATTTTTATTCTATACGATAAGAATTTTCTGATTCTACAAATCTTTTTTTATTTGAAAATGAAGTGGTTACTATTATATTGTTTATTAAAATAAGGTGCTAAAAAACAGTGTCAATATACATATATTACTTAAACTTACAACTTATAGTTGATTACCTAATTTGTTGTGCATCAAATTTATAGATTATATTCCGCTGCTTTAGATAGATTCTTATTTTCTTGCTTTTTAGTTAGTATCTTATAGATAATATGCAGATAATCAGCGATATACAATGTGAGCATATTTAGGAAATTTGTTTCTTACTTTGCAGGCTGAAAAGGCGGTTTGCTATACCTATGTATATGAGAAACTATAGGGCTTTTCAGAGATGAATTCAATCATAGAATGATAAGAATAACATATTGATATTATTAACAATTAAATTTTGTAGTTATGAAAGTAGAAAAGGAAATGAAGTATGAAGCTCCGGAAATAGAAGTTCTGGAAGTTGTTGTGGAAAAAGGATTTGAAGGCAGCGGCTCTTCGGCTGGTGGTGTAGGTGAGGGAGACGGTGAGGACTGGTAACTTACAAAGCCATAGAGCAAAAAATGAAAGAAAGTATAACTATTAATTAAAATTGAAATGAGAACGAAACATTATTTAGCTGCGTTATGTATACCGATGGCATTCGCAGCTTGTTCTAACGAAGATTTTGTCAACGAAGTTCCCTCTTTGGAAGCCCGTGGCACGATCGATGTAACTCTTAACGTAAAGAAACCGACTGTCTGGACAGCAGACACTAGACTGGGTATTAATGAAAACTATAAATTCGTTTGGGAGAAAGACGTGGATATGATTGGTGCTGCTGTGGCTGATGGTACTACTTTGGGTACTATTAATACTGATCATAAAGTGCCATCTAATTATGCGTTTTCAGCACTAACTTCAGCAGAAACTTCAAGCTTCAATGGTAAATCACCCATTTCTCAGGGACATTATCTGTTCTATTATGGATATACTGACATCCTTGATCGTGGATATTTGGATTTAAGCGTACCTGCTCAGACTTATAAAGTAGAAGACACAAAGACTGCCATTCAGCAAGCTGTCAGTCGGATGAAAATGATTGCTCCAATCGTTAATCTCGCAAGTGGGGTAGGTCTCGTAGATGCTCAGACTTATAACTTGAATCTAAGCTTCGTTAATCTCTATACTTTGGTGAGAGTAACTGTCAACTCTGAAAATTTCCCTGATGGGGTGACTCCTAAGTTGGAAAAAATTACATTGAATACCAAAACTGGATCTGCTGCAGGTTTTGTAAAGAAAGCACATGCTAACTTGGGTGTGATTGCAGGATCTGGTAAAGCGAACGTAGTAATTCCTGGAGCAGACGGAATGCTTGTGGAAGACGAAATGACCACAGCCAAAGAAGAAGTAAATGATTTGATTCTTAATGCTAGCAATGCTGCAATTTCTACCATTTATGATCAAACAGGAGTTTCTGCTGAAGAGAAAAGTGGTCCCGTTACTTTAAGTATAGATGGTGACTTATCATTGTCTACCACAGAGCCTACCGTTCTTTATCTCTTGGCTCCGAAGGGTACTTATAATGGAGG
Source organism: Bacteroides intestinalis (assembly GCF_003464595.1). GTDB lineage: Bacteria > Bacteroidota > Bacteroidia > Bacteroidales > Bacteroidaceae > Bacteroides > Bacteroides intestinalis_A. Next base: position 28,093 of record NZ_QRZF01000034.1, on the reverse strand, counting down.
ATTGACATTAACAGTGGAGACTAGTGAAGGTACTTATACGAGAAATATTGATAAACCTAGTAGCAGAGACTTAACTTTAGAAGATAATATTCAGGGAATTGCTGCAGATTTGGACTTCTCGGATGGTAGTGGTAATGTAACTCTTCCTAAAAGTTTCCCTATCGCTTCTGCTGATGATTGGTCGCATGCTGTAGATTTTGTGAATAGCCATTCTATTGCATATATTGGTGAGACTGTTGAATTCGAATTGAATGCTGATGTTGAAGTTTCTACTTTACCGGCATTTCCTTTGAATATTATAGGTTCAAAGACCTTGACTCTTACTAATGACTATGTTATGACTGAAAAGAGTGCAGCCAAATTTACTGCAAGTAACATTACATTAGGCGTGAAAGCTGGTGCTACTTTAACTTTGGATGCTGCTGTTGCATTCGGAAGTATTATGAACAATGGTACTTTAAATGTGAATGCAGATCAGACGATAGCTATTGCAAACAATGGTACAATGAATGTAGCCAGTAAGAGTGTAAGCTTGTCTGGAGGCGTTACTAATGGTGACGATGGAGAAGAAATTAAAGGCACTATCAATATTGCAAAAGACAAAGTTTTGACGATTGAAACTGTTGCTTTAAACAATAAAGTCGGCGATATCAATGTTAAGGGCGAATTGGTAGTCAACTATGCTTCTGAAAATGAGGGCACTATCACAAATGACGGTACTATCTCTGGTAGCGCAGCTATCACTAATACTGGCACTATTAAGAATAATGCTGAGGGTACTATTTCTGCTACTGCTGCTATTGTTAATGCAAATGGTATTATTGACAATTTTGGTACATTAAGTGCGGATGTAACTAATGATAATGGTAAAGTTATTATAGAGAAAGATAGTAAAAGTAATAATTCTGCTACTATCACTAACGGTACAGTAGATGTAAAAGATGTGAAGACATTTGCTACAACGCAATCTGGAGGTACTGCTAATTATCAATTCTCTGGAGCTGCTGTAGTAACTACATCCGTGAATAACAAAGGAGAGTATGCGGCTGCAGATGCAGCAGGCGTAGGCGTTACAAACATCACACTGAACGGTAGTGGATGGAGCTTAGAAGGTTCTGCCGGTGCTGACGATACTAAGGTTATTGCAGTTCCTTCTCAAATGACTATTACTGGATTGACGTTGAAAGGTGCAACTTTGGATATCAAAGTAGCTTTAAGTAAAGATGTCGTAGTAGAAGGTACCTCGTCTATCTCTAATTCTACAGGAGGTTCGCTTGTAATTGAAGGAAACTTAATTGTGGAAGAAGGTGCTACTCTGGCTGTTGGTGAAGATGTTTCATTTAATGCAGCAGCAAGTGGTAATGATAAAACTGCTGAAATCTTGGGAACTGTGAATGTAGAAGCTGGTGCAGCAATGTACTTTGCTACAGCAAATGTGGGTTCTGCTACAGTAGCAAGTGCAACATTGAATGTTAAGGGTGATACTGAAGACATTACAACAGCGGGAATATTCGGGATTAAGACTCTAATTTCGTTTAATAACTGGGGTACCGTTTCTTCTTTGAGCGGAAATACTGCTGCCGGTCAAGTGTCTTTACCTAATAATAAGCCTAGCGGCACTTTCAAGGGTAATGCTTCCATTATCAGTTTTGTATAAGATTAATTCACTTTCCAAAGTGAAAAAGTAACCTGTTAAAAGGGAGCCGCAGAGCCATAAAAGCCTTGCGGCTCTTTTTGTTAGTTTGCCTTATATGCGACATCTTTAATTGTAAAATATGTAATCAATGCCAATAAATAGTGGTACATCAAATAAAGAAAATATGACGCAATATCCTTGGAAGCAGGCATGGACTGCACCGGTAGTAATCCGGAAAGTCTGGACCTTTAGAAAGCAGCTATTTAAAGCATGTGGCATTGGTGCTGCTATAGGGATGATTATACTTCTCGGCACTCCTAAGGAATATACAGCAAGTACTCTTATTGTTCCGGAACGTACCCGCAGAAGTTCTTCCTCAGGTATAAGTGCACTGGTTGATATGGCGGATATTGATATAGGGACTTCTTCTACAACTACTGAACGGGATGCTATTTATCCATCCTTATATCCTTCCATTGTCAATTCTACACCATTTCTTATTCAGCTTTTTGATATTAAAGTACATGAGCAGAAAGACAGCACCATAATGCCTCTTTCCCGATATCTGAAAGAACGCCAGAGAAGACCGTGGTGGAGTGTCATTACATCGGCGCCATCTAAGTTGATAGGCTGGACTATTTCTCTGTTCAGTGAGAAGCCAGAAGTGGCAAAGGTAAAATCTAAGATAGATGTTTTCCGCCTGACTCGCGAAGAGGCAGGTATGGCTGGGGCCATTTCTTCCAGAATCAATATCGGAGTAGACAAAAAGAAAAGAACCATAACTATATTTGTTACTATGCAAGACCCGCTAGTTGCAGCTACGGTGGCCGATACCGTGCGAGCACGACTGAAGGAATACATAACAGAATATAGGACAAGCAAGGCACGCCGGATGTTGGAATATGCGGAAAAACTTCGCAAGGAAGCACAGACAGAATATTATGAGGCACAGAAAAGATATACCCGGTATGCGGATGTTAACCAAGGGCTGGTGAAATTGACTTCTCGCGCTGAGCGGGCGAAGTTGCGAAATGAAATGGACTTGGCTCAGGCTACCTACAATCAGACGGAACAGCAAGTGCAAATCGCCAAGGCAAAGGTCGAGAGGGAAATTCCCGTATATGCAGTGATCCAGCCGGTACAGGTTCCACTTAGTCCCTCGAAGCCTCGAAAAATGGTAATCCTTGTAGGGTGTATCTTTTTGGCGGGTTCAGGAAGCATAGGCTGGATTTTGTTTGCGAAAGATTTTGTGGAAGGCTTTTTAAGAGACATAAGAAGAAAAAGAAAGACGTCGGAAGACGGATATAATCAAATGGTAGCTGATGATTAAAGAAATAATTCAATTGTTACCTGAGGGGCAACGCAAGCGGGGTATATGGGTGGCCTTTTCGGTATTGTTACGCGCCATCCTCGATTTTGCAGGGGTGGCAGCACTGATACCGATATTACTGGTAGTGGTAAAACAGGATGACGGACGGGGCATGATGCTGGTATTGTGTGGTGCCGTATTACTGTTTGTATTACTGAAGAATACCTTGGTGGTATTCCTGACACGTGTGCAAAGTCGCTATCAGTTGAAGATATATCGGGAATTCAGTAGACGGATGTTTGCCAATTATTATCATCGCGGATTGCTTTTCCTGAAAGGGAAGAGCAGTGTGCAGTTGGGACATGAGGTAAACTATGTTTGCTATATGTTCAGTTCATGTGTATTGGCTCCGGTCTTTCGCATGGCGGGAGAGGCAGTGCTGGTGCTGCTGATGGTGACGGCGCTTGTCATCTGGGAACCGCTTGCCGGATTTTTGCTTTGTGCGTCTTTTCTACCTCTGGCCGGTCTGTATGTGGGTTTGGTACGGAAACGCCTGCGCCGTTATGGCATGGAAGAATTGGAAGCACGTCGCAAGCAGAGCCGTACGGTAGTGGAAGCTTACCGTGGATATGCAGAACTGGAGATAGCCCGGGCTTTCCATACCTCGCTTGCTTCTTTCGATCAGGCAATGGAAGTTATTGTTCATAATCGTCTGCGCATGGAAGTGTACCAACTTTTTCCGTCTTTCCTCTCGGAAGTAGCTGTAGTGGCCGGATTGGCTTTATTGATTGGCACTGGAAGTGGTGACCTGGGATTGGTGAGCGGTGTGTTTGCAGTGGCAGCTTTCAGGCTAATCCCTGCGGTGAGAGCTGTATTGAACAGTTGGGTAACACTTCAAAATGCTTCGCATACTATAACGGTGGTGAAAGAGGGTATAGCCGTTATGGACAATGGATTACAAGAAAATCTGCCAAGTGAGCCTCCTTTTGAATTCAAACATACCCTCGAATTGCATGGGCTGGAATTCGCATTTCCCGATGGACATACTCTTTTCGGTGGCTTAGATCTGGTTGTCGGTCGTGGTGAACGTATCGGTGTGCGCGGAGCAAGTGGTTCAGGAAAATCGACTCTTTTTAATCTGATGCTTGGGTTCCTCCCACCTACATCCGGCGGGATACTTATCGATGGGAAGAAGCTGACTTCTGCCAACCGAAGCGAGTGGCACAAACTGGTAGGGTATGTGCCGCAGGAGATATTTATCATAGAAGGGACGCTTGCTGACAATATAGCACTGGGACAACCAAAGGTTGACCGGACGAAAATGATACAGGTTTTGGAACAAGTACAACTCAAAGAATGGGTGGATGAATTACCACAAGGATTGGATACACCACTGGGCGAATACGGCAGTCGGTTGTCCGGCGGGCAGAAACAACGAATCGGCATTGCACGGGCACTCTACAAAGAAGCTGAAGTACTGTTCTTTGATGAAGCCACTTCTGCTCTGGATAACAAAACGGAACAGGAAATTAATCATGCTTTGGAAATACTTTCACGACAACACCGGGAACTGACATTGATTGTCATAGCTCATCGAGAAAGTTCACTGGCTTTTTGCGACCGGATATTCGATCTGGATAGTGGAAATATATATACTAAAGAAAAATAAAGAAGATGATACAGGATTATTTAATTGCAGGGCATCGTATCCGGGTAGAAGGAGGTAAGTTGATACAAGCGATAGAAGCACTGCCTGGTTTCCCGGTATTTAAAACTAAATCCGGCGGTGAGCCGCTTTGTCGGTTTATAGCAACTCCCAACCAGGTGCCGGTGTTTGAACAAGTGTACTATCGTAGTGAAATAGACGGCATTGTCAGCCGTTTTGGACGTTATACCGACGGGTATGTTTTTGATATGACCTTCCCGGATGCTGAACCATTGAGTATGTGGATGATACAAGATGCCCGTATTGCTTATTTTACGGGCAACTTTGCTCCTATATTACTACGCTTTGCCTGCTGGATTGCGTATGGAGTGGCTGCTGCTCCTCTCGGAACGGTGGCTATTCATACCAGTACCATTTGCTATCAAGGTAAAGCTGTGCTCTTTCTGGGAGAGAGTGGTACAGGGAAAAGTACGCACACCCGTTTGTGGCGCGAAAACATAGAGGGGGCTGTTCTGCTGAACGATGATAGTCCTATCCTTCGTATTATAGACGGAAAACCATGGGTATATGGTAGCCCATGGAGTGGAAAGACACCTTGTTACAAAAATGAGAGTTATCCGTTAGCAGCTTGTGTACGGTTATCGCAAGCTCCATTTAATAAAATAGAACGGCTAAATACAGCTCAGGGCTATGGAGCTTTACACCCTTCATGTCCTCCTTGTTTTGCCTATGATGATGCATTGTATGACTCTATCAGTGGGACTTTGAGTAACTTACTTTCGAACGTGCCGGTTTATCATCTGTCTTGTCTTCCTGATGCGGCGGCGGCTCGTCTTTCTTGTGAAACTATTTTCGGAGCATGCGAAAAATAACGGTATCCAATGACTTTTTTGCCGGAGTGGCTGAGGCTTTAAAACAAGGGCAAACGGTGAGACTTCTGATTGACGGGCAAAGCATGTATCCTTTTATCAGGGGAGGAGTAGACCAGGTGGAAGTGGTTCCTTGTCCTCCAGAGCGTGAATTGCCTGCCTGGTGCTGCCCTTTCTATCAATGGGAAGGGCGGTATATGATTCACCGGTATATAGGGCGTGAAAAGGATGAGTATCTGATGCTGGGAGATGGAAATGTGTTTCGTATAGAACGGGTGAAGCGGGAGGATATTATCGGAATATTGAGAACGATCTATCGCCCTGACGGAACAGTGCAGGATTGCCGGGATACACGCTGGTTGAAGAAAGCGGAATGGTGGTATCGGCTACGTTTTTTACGTCGTTGGTTGTTGCCTGCCTTTAAGATGTTGCACATCGGATAGAGTATTTAACTAAAATTATTACGGAAAAATTTCCTTAATTACGAATGTCGTTGTACTTTTGTCGCAACTTTATTACACATATAAACAAAAAATTGAAGATTATGTCAAAAGTAACCGTAGTAGGTGCAGGTAACGTAGGTGCTACATGCGCTAATGTGTTGGCCTTTAATGAAGTGGCTGACGAAGTGGTAATGCTGGATGTTAAAGAAGGCGTTTCAGAAGGTAAGGCAATGGATATGATGCAGACTGCTCAATTGTTGGGTTTTGATACCACCATTGTAGGCTGTACCAATGACTATGAGAAGACTGCAAATTCTGACGTTATCGTTATTACATCAGGTATTCCCCGTAAGCCGGGTATGACTCGTGAAGAGTTGATCGGTGTAAATGCCGGTATCGTGAAAACAGTTGCTGAAAATGCATTGAAATATTCTCCCAACGCTATCCTTGTAGTTATTTCTAATCCGATGGATACAATGACTTATCTGGCATTGAAATCTCTGGGTCTTCCTAAGAACCGTGTTATCGGTATGGGGGGTGCTTTGGATAGCTCTCGTTTCAAATACTTCCTGTCTCAGGCTTTGGGTTGCAATGCAAACGAAGTAGAAGGTATGGTAATCGGTGGTCATGGTGATACAACTATGATTCCTTTGGCTCGCTTGGCTACATACAAAGGACAGCCGGTTAGCACTCTGTTGAGCGAAGAAAAATTGAACGAAGTTGTTGCTTCTACTATGGTAGGTGGTGCAACTCTGACTAAGTTGCTGGGTACTTCTGCATGGTATGCACCGGGTGCAGCAGGAGCTTATGTAGTTGAGTCTATTATCCACAACCAGAAGAAGATGATTCCTTGCTCTGTATTGCTGGAAGGTGAATATGGTGAATCTGATCTTTGTATCGGTGTTCCCGTTATCTTGGGCAAAAACGGTATTGAAAAAATCGTTGCATTGGAACTGACTGCTGACGAAAAAGAAAAATTTGCTGCCAGCGCTAAGGCTGTTCACGGAACTAACGCTGCATTGAAAGAAGTAGGTGCTCTCTAATTGGGAAAACCTTTTTCATAAATAAATTAATAGGGGTTGATTCCATCAAGAATCAACCCCTTAATTTTGCTATATATTCAATCTCAGAAGTAGTCTGATAATGATATTTATCTTACATCCGCCCCCCACATCAATTTATTGCGAAGCGTATCAAAGAACACATGATTGAAGCGCTTGATTACCTTAATGCTGTAATCAGCCCGTGAGATTCGCAGACGGGTTGTTTCTTTGCAGGATTCACTACGACCGTCGATGGCAACCAGGAAACTGTGGCTGCGGCTTTCTACGTCAAGAGTGATTTTCCAATCATCACAAATAACGATAGGTCGGACATTCAGACTATGCGGAGCCACCGGAGTGATAGCAATCGTTTTGCTATGGGGCACGATAACCGGACCACCGACACTCAGCGAATAAGCCGTGGAACCGGTAGGGGTGGATACCACTAATCCGTCAGCCTGATAAGTGGTGAGATGGGCACCGTTGATAGCAGTATGAATGCTGATCATTGAAGAACTATCACGTTTCAATACAGCAATTTCATTGAGTGCATAAGGCGATTCCATCAATTTTTTGTCATCACAATGTAATTGCAACACGCTACGTTCTTCCACCTTGTAGTGGTTATTATAAATCTCATCGAAAGTCTCTTCCATCTCTTCCGGAGAAATGTCTGCCAGGAAACCGAGGCGGCCGGTATTGATACCCAGAATGGGAATATTCTTTTTGCCTACCCGGCTGGCTGCTTTCAGGAACGTACCGTCGCCCCCGATACTGATGACCATATCTGCTGTAAAATCGTCTCCGTCGAAGAGTTCGGCGGAAGCGATAGTCATGTGCAGGTCGGAAGTCAGGAAGTTATAGAACTCCCTGCAAATGCAAAGCTGGGCATTACGCCGCTCCAACAAGCGGAATAAAGTTTCCGCATGTGTTGATTTTTTTGCTTGGTAAGTATTTCCAAATATGGCAAATTTCATCGTCTGTACTTTCTTAATGAAATGCAAATATGGTGTTTTTTTCTCAGAACGCTGCCAATGTATCGCTATTATTTGTACATTTGCGGCAAACTATGATCCGAATTATGACTAGATTAAGTGTAAACATAAACAAGATTGCGACGTTGCGTAATGCGCGTGGAGGGGATGTCCCTAATGTGGTGAAAGTAGCACTGGATTGTGAAAGCTTTGGTGCGGAAGGAATTACCGTACATCCACGCCCTGATGAACGTCATATACGCCAGAGGGATGTGTATGATCTTCGCCCGTTGCTTCGTACTGAATTTAATATCGAAGGATATCCCGCCCCCGAATTTATTGATCTGGTATTGAAAGTGAAGCCGCATCAGGTGACTCTGGTTCCGGATAGTCCGACTCAGCTGACTTCTAATGCAGGCTGGGATACCAAGCAGAATCTGAAATTTCTGACCGAAGTACTCGAAACATTTAATGATGCAGGCATCCGTACTTCTGTATTTGTATCGGCGGATGCGGAGATGATAGAGTATGCTGCCAAAGCTGGTGCCGACCGGGTGGAACTCTATACCGAACCCTATGCGACCGCTTATCCGCAGAATAAGGAAGCTGCCGTTGCTCCTTTTGTAGAGGCCGCTAAAGTGGCACGTAGTCTGGGGCTGGGTCTGAATGCCGGACATGACCTGAGTTTGGTGAATCTGAATTATTTATATCAAAACATTCCATGGATGGATGAAGTCTCTATCGGACACTCGCTGATAAGCGATGCTCTGTATCTGGGATTGGAACGTACCATTCAGGAATATAAAAACTGTCTTCGTTGATGAATGCAATGTTGTTATTAGCCCAAGTGGCTCCGGCGCTGACCGATTCTATTGCGGGCGCCAATCCGGTATTAACTCCGGTAGCTGGTCCTGAAGAGATGAACTTATGGAGCATGGCTGTCAAGGGTGGTTGGATTATGATCGTTCTTGGATTGCTGTCCATCCTTTGTTTCTACATCTTGTTCGAACGCAACTATGTGATTAGGAAAGCCGGCAAAGAGGATCCGATGTTCATGGATAAGATAAAGGATTATATCCTGGATGGAGAAATAAAAGCCGCCATAGCTTATTGCCGCAGCGTAAATACTCCGGCTGCCCGTATGATTGAGAAAGGTATCAGCCGTTTGGGACGTCCGGTGAATGATGTGCAGGCTGCGATTGAGAATGTGGGAAACATTGAGGTAGCGAAACTGGAAAAAGGATTGACGATTATGGCAACCATCTCCGGAGGTGCGCCGATGATTGGTTTCCTTGGTACGGTGACCGGTATGGTGCGTGCTTTCTACGAAATGGCCAATGCAGGTAACAACATCGATATCACATTGCTTTCGGGCGGTATCTACGAGGCTATGATCACTACGGTAGGTGGTTTGATCGTGGGTATTATTGCAATGTTTGCCTATAACTATCTCGTGACTCTGGTAGACGGCGTGGTGAATAAGATGGAGGCTAAAACCATGGCATTCATGGACCTCTTGAATGAACCCGCTTCCTAAATAATTAATAATTAGTAATTAATAATTAATAATTGAACTAAGCGTGCTACAACGTAGAGCTAAAATATCGCCCAATTTCAGTATGGCATCCATGACGGACGTCATCTTCCTGTTGCTGATCTTTTTTATGATCACGTCTACGGTTGTTTCGCCGAACGCTATTAAAGTGTTGCTTCCGCAGGGAAAACAGCAGACGTCGGCTAAGCCCTTGACGCGAGTGATTATAGATAAGGATCTGAATTTTTACGCGGCGTTTGGAAATGATAAGGAGCAGGCGATTTCTTTGGAAGAATTGACTCCTTTCCTGCAATCGTGCGCTGCGAAAGAACCGGAAATGTATGTGGCGCTTTATGCTGATGAAGCTGTGCCTTACCGGGAAATCGTGAAAGTGCTGAATATTGCCAATGAGAATAAGTTCAAGATGGTGCTGGCTACACGCCCGCCTGAAGGGAAATAAATGTACGATGGGTAAATTGTACATTGTAAATGGTTAAATAGTAAATGGCAATGGTGGATCCGAAGAAGAAAGGCAAATATATAGGAATGGTAGGTGCGCTGCTGGTACATGTAGCGTTCATTCTCCTGTTGATACTGGTTGGCTTCGTTTTGCCGGAGCAGCAGGATGAAGACGGTATGCCGGTAATGCTGGGTGAAGTGCCCAATGCATTTGGAAGTGCTGATCCCTCCCTGGTGAAAGTGGATGTGATGCCTGAAACCGTTGCCCCTAAAGTGCAGGAGACGGTAGAACAGGAGATGCTTACCCAGGAGGATGAAGAAACCGTTGTTATCAAGCCCAAAGCAGAACCTAAAAAAAAGGAAGAAGTAAAGAAGAAGCCGGAAAAACCGGAGAAGACGGAAGCCGAGAAAGCGGAAGAAGCCCGGAAGTTGGCAGAAGCTAAAGCCGAGCGGGAACGCAGGGAGGCGGAAGAGGCTGCCCGTAAGAGGGTGGCAGGTGCCTTCGGAAAAGGAGCACAAATGGGAAGCAAAGGTACGACTGAGGGAACAGGTATCCAAGGAAGTCCCACCGGAAATGCGCCGGAAGGTGCGTCGAGCGGAACGGGAGGTTATGGAACTTTTGACCTCGGCGGACGTTCTATAGGACAAGGTGGTTTGCCGCGTCCGGCATATAATGTGCAGGATGAAGGGATTGTGGTGGTTTCTATTACTGTAAATCCGGCAGGACATGTTATTGCTACCAGTATTGACCGGAAGACCAATACCATAAATTCTGCCTTGCGGAAGGCAGCTGAAGATGCTGCTAAGAAAGCGCGTTTCAATGCTGTAAGCGGTTTGAATAACCAGACAGGAACGATAACATATTACTTTAAACTAAAATAATAAGGAGAACAATTATGGGTACAGTTTATGTTTTTTTTGCAGACGGATTTGAAGAAGTGGAAGCTTTCACCTCTGTGGATGTAATGAGACGTGCAGGGCTGAACGTGGAAATGATAACGGTGACTCCCGATGAGATAGTAACAGGTGCACATGATGTACCGGTGCTTTGCGATAAGAATGTAGTGAACTGTGATTTCTATGACGCAGATTTAGTTCTTTTACCCGGTGGAATGCCCGGAGCTGCTACTTTGGAGAAGTGCCCGGAACTTCGGAAACTGGTCTTGGATTTTGCTGAAAAGAATAAACCGATTGCTGCCATTTGTGCCGCTCCTATGATATTGGGTAAGCTTGGCTTGCTGAAAGGCCGCAAGGCAACTTGCTATCCCGGCTTCGAGCAATACCTGGAAGGTGCTGAATGTACAGGTGCTCCGGTGGAAAGAGACGGTAACATCATTACCGGAAAAGGACCGGGTGCTGCGATGGAATTCGCTCTGACGGTTGTAGATATGATGCTCGGAAAAGAGAAGGTACAGGAATTGAAAGAGGCAATGTGCGTCATCTAACTTTCATTTTTAATTTTTAATTGATGGAGTATGCTCTGATAGTTGCCGGTGGTAAAGGGTTGCGCATGGGAGGCGAACTTCCCAAACAGTTTCTGCCTATAGGTGGAAAACCTGTTTTGATGCGTACTTTGGAAGCCTTTTATGCCTACAATCCGGAGATACATATAATATTAGTGCTCCCGCATAGCCAGCAGTCTTATTGGACAGAGCTATGTGCGGAGCATTCTTTTTCTTTGCCGCATACAGTGGCGGACGGAGGTGAAACCCGCTTCCATTCGGTAAAGAACGGATTGGCTCACGTAACCACTCCGGGATTGGTTGGTGTCCATGATGGGGTACGCCCGTTTGTTTCCCGGGAAGTCATAGCCCGTTGTTATGAATTGGCTGCCGAAAAAAAGGCGGTGATTCCCGTGATAGATGTGGTGGAGACTGTACGCCATCTTAAAGGAGAAGAAAGTGTGACCGTCAGCCGGGATGAGTATAAATTGGTACAGACCCCCCAGGTGTTTGATGCCGATTTACTGAAACAGGCCTATGAACAACCTTATACTTCTTTCTTTACGGACGACGCTTCGGTAGTGGAAGCGATGGGAGTATCTGTATACCTCGCGGTAGGTAATCGGGAAAACATTAAAATTACGACTCCCTTTGATTTGAAAATAGCCGCTGCTTTGTTGGATTCATGTTTGATTTAGCTTCTCGTGACATAAAATACCTGTCGGGTGTAGGGCCGCAACGCGCCTCAGTGCTCAATAAGGAATTGAATATCTATTCCCTTCACGACTTATTGTATTATTTCCCCTATAAATATGTAGACCGTAGCCGTATCTATTATATCCATGAGATAGACGGTACGATGCCTTATATCCAGTTGAAAGGCGAAATCCTGGGCTTTGAGACGATTGGAGAAGGTAGGCAGCGCCGTCTGATTGCCCATTTCTCGGATGGTACGGGGATTGTGGATTTAGTCTGGTTTCAGGGAATTAAATTTCTCGTCGGTAAGTATAAGGTACATCAGGAATATATTGTATTTGGTAAACCCAGCGTCTTCAACGGACGGATCAATATTGCTCATCCGGATATCGATAATGCTTCGGAACTGAAGCTCTCGACAATGGGATTGCAACCTTATTATAATACAACGGAGAAAATGAAACGGAGTTCCCTCAATTCTCATGCAATTGAGAAGATGATGAGCGCCGTAGTGCAGCAACTCCGCGAACCGCTGCCCGAAACGCTTTCTCCTGCTATATTAACAAAACATCATTTGATGCCACTGACGGAAGCTTTGGTGAATATTCATTTTCCGGCAAATCCGGAATTGCTTCGTAAAGCGCAATATCGCTTGAAGTTTGAAGAACTTTTTTATGTACAGTTGAATATTCTCCGCTATGCCAAAGACAGGCAACGGAAATACCGTGGATATGTATTTGAAACGGTAGGAGAGATATTCAATACTTTCTATGCCAAGAATCTGCCTTTCGAACTGACAGGTGCCCAGAAGCGTGTACTGAAAGAAATACGCCGGGATGTGGGGAGCGGTAAGCAAATGAACCGTCTGTTGCAAGGGGATGTAGGTAGTGGAAAAACGTTGGTGGCACTGATGAGTATGCTGATAGCGTTGGATAACGGTTACCAGGCTTGTATGATGGCGCCTACCGAGATTCTGGCTAACCAGCATTTTGAAACAATCCGCGAGTTGTTGTACGGAATGGATATACGTGTGGAATTGCTAACCGGTTCTGTGAAAGGAAAAAAGCGGGAAGCCATTCTCACCGGTCTGTTGACAGGAGATGTACGAATACTGATCGGTACGCATGCCGTGATAGAGGATACCGTGAATTTCTCTTCACTGGGGCTGGTCGTGATAGATGAACAGCACCGTTTCGGTGTGGCACAACGCGCACGTTTATGGACTAAGAATGCACAGCCCCCCCATGTGCTAGTCATGACAGCTACCCCTATTCCGCGTACGCTGGCCATGACATTATACGGTGATCTCGATGTTTCCGTCATTGATGAACTGCCGCCGGGACGTAAACCTATTGTGACCATTCATAAATATGATGCGCACCGTGTAAGCTTGTACCAATCCGTCCATAGGCAGATTGCAGAGGGCAGACAGGTATATATTGTATATCCTTTGATTAAGGAAAGTGAGAAAATCGACTTGAAGAACCTGGAAGAAGGCTACCTTCATATTTGTGAGGAATTTCCGGATTGTAAAGTCTGCAAAGTACATGGCAAGATGAAAGCGGCTGAGAAGGATGCGCAGATGCAGCTTTTTGTTTCGGGCGAAGCACAGATAATGGTAGCGACTACTGTGATTGAGGTAGGCGTAAATGTACCGAATGCTTCCGTGATGATTATTGAGAATGCAGAGCGCTTCGGTTTGTCACAGCTCCATCAGTTGCGTGGTCGTGTAGGTCGTGGAGCAGAACAGTCTTATTGTATTTTAGTGACCGGATATAAGTTGGTCGAGGAAACCCGCAAGCGCCTGGAAATTATGGTACGGACAAATGACGGCTTTGAAATAGCTGAAGCCGATCTGAAGCTACGAGGTCCCGGTGATTTGGAAGGCACACAGCAAAGTGGTATTGCCTTCGACCTGAAAATTGCCGATATAGCACGTGACGGACAGCTACTGCAATATGTGCGCAATGTTGCTGAAGAAGTGGTGGATGCTGATCCTACCGGTATTCGTCCGGAGAATGAAATCCTGTGGCGCCAGCTAAAGGCACTTCGGAAAACTAACGTTAACTGGGCTTCCATTAGTTGAATAACGGTTAAACATACACTTTATTTGCATTTTTATGTTGTAAAACATATAAGTCCTTATCTTGCCGATATACAGGGAGTTAGGAGGTGATTTGATATGTACCTTTTAGTCCCTTACCGAAAAAATAGTTAAGAACAGCCTTTTCATTTAGAGAAGAAATACTACCTTTGGGAGAATTTTTTAAAAGAATGACGAAACGGAATGAATTTCAATTGCATTAAAACGATCCTAATAGCTGCGACGGCAATGGTCAGCCTGAATTCTTTTTCTCAGGATTTGATTGCCCGACAAGCCCCCATCGACAGGAAACTAAAGAGCGTTGACTCGTTGGCTTTACAGAAACAGATACGTGCTGAACAATCTGCTTATCCAGGTCTAAGTCTATATCCGACTTGGAACAATGAGTATGTACAAGCTTATGGCGATGCTATCGTTCCTGAAAGCTATAAAGTGGACCTGACAGGTTTCTGTATGCCTACCACGCATACGAAGATTACCGATGTATTTGGCTATCGTCCCAGAAGACGCAGAATGCACTATGGCTTGGATGTTAAAGTATTCATCGGTGATACGATTCGAGCTGCTTTCGATGGTAAAGTACGCGTAGTAAAGAATCAGGGACGCCGTGGCTATGGTAAGTATATCGTTATTCGTCATGACAATGGACTGGAAACTGTTTACGGACACTTGTCCAAACAGATCGTGGAAATTAATCAATTGGTTAAAGCCGGAGAACCTATCGCTTTAGGTGGCAATACGGGACGTTCTACCGGTTCGCATCTTCACTTTGAAACCCGTTTCCTGGGAATTCCTATCGACCCCGCTTTAATGTTTGACTTTGAAAAGCAAGACGTTGTTGCTGATCATTATACTTTTACTAAGACCAAGACTTCAAAAGGAACTGCTCGCAGCATGGCTTCCGGTGAAGGTTTGTTCTATAAAGTGAAGAGTGGCGATACATTGTCTAAGATTGCATCCCGTCAGGGAGTATCTATTGACAAGCTCTGTCAGTTGAATCGCATTACACGGAAAACAATCTTACGTCCGGGACAGGTATTACGTTGTTCGTAAGATATCAATAAACCCATAAAGAAGAGGGCACTTTAATATAATTTAGAGTGCCCTCTTTTCTTTTTTCTTTAATTATTCCTACCTTTGCAACCAATTTGTAAGGAAATGAAAGATACCAAACAACAATTTGAGCATGTCATTGCCATCTGTCGTGATTTGTTCTCCAAGAAACTACATGATTACGGTCCGGCATGGCGTATTCTCCGTCCGGCTTCCGTGACTGACCAGATATTCATTAAAGCCAATCGTATCAGGAGTATTGAAACCAAAGGAGTGACGTTGGTGGACGAAGGAATACGTTCCGAGTTCATTGCGATAGTCAACTATGGTATTGTCGGATTGATACAGTTGGAACTGGGATATGCGGAATCAGCCGATATCACGAATGAAGAAGCAATGGCGTTGTATGACAAATATGCTAAAACTTCATTGGATCTGATGCTTGCTAAGAATCATGATTACGATGAGGCATGGCGCAGCATGCGTGTCAGTTCATACACTGATCTGATATTGATGAAAATCTACCGTACGAAACAGATTGAAAGCCTGTCAGGACAGACTTTGGTTTCGGAAGGAGTGGATGCTAATTATATGGACATGATTAATTATTCCGTATTCGGTTTGATTAAGATTGAATTTGGAGACTAAGCAGAAACATATAATCTGGAAGAGCTGGGTGAATGTTTGCCGCTTTTTACTGGCGGTGGTATTTATCTTTTCCGGCTTTGTGAAGGCTGTCGATCCGTTAGGCTCTTTTTATAAGATTCAGGATTATCTGACGGCTTTCGGAATGGCCGCGTGGTTTCCTACATATTTGCAACTACTGTTTGCCATCGTATTGTCGGCGTTGGAATTCTCCGTGGGAGTATTCTTGTTCTTCGGTATACGGCGGCGGTTTGCTACGACTCTAGCATTGTTGCTGATGATCGTGATGACACCGCTGACACTGTATCTGGCATTAGCGAATCCGGTGTCCGATTGTGGTTGTTTCGGTGATGCATGGGTGTTGACAAATTGGGAAACGTTCGGCAAGAATGTGGTATTGTTTATTGCAGCCGTATCTGTCTTCAAAGGTGGAAAACAAATCATCCGCTTTATTACGGCGAAAATGGCATGGATGGTTTCCATGTATACGTTCTTTTTTGTGTTTGTGCTTTCGTTCTATTGCTTGGATAATCTGCCTATTCTGGATTTCCGTCCTTACAAGATCGGAAAGAATATCAAAGAAGGCATGGAAATACCCGAAGGAGCAAAACCCAGTGTGTTTGAGAGCAAGTTCATTCTGGAGAAAGATGGAAAAAAGCAGGAATTTACACTGGATAATTACCCGGATAGCACATGGACGTTTGTTGAAACACGTACGGTGTTGAAGGAAAAAGGATACGAGCCTCCGATTCACGACTTCTCTATTGTAAGTCTGGAAACCGGAGAGGATCTGACCGATAGTATTTTATCAGATAAGGGATATACATTCCTGTTAGTAGCTCATCGTATTGAAAATGCTGACGATAGCAATATAGACCTTATTAACGAGATCTATGATTATAGTGTGGAGCATGGGTACGGCTTTTATGCCCTGACTTCTTCGCCGGAGGAACAAATAGAGTTGTGGCGTGACAAGACCGGTGCAGAATATCCTTTCTGCCAGATGGACGACATCACTTTGAAGACCATTATTCGTTCCAATCCCGGACTGATGCTGATAAAGGATGGTGTCATTCTGAATAAGTGGAGTGATAACAGCTTGCCGGATGAATACGTGTTGACGGATAGTCTGGATAAACTGGAACTCGGTCAGCAGAAACAAGAAAGTGATTTGCGCACGATTGGTTACGTTCTTTTGTGGTTTATTATTCCGTTGCTGATGGTTATCGGCGTGGACATCCTGGTTGTGAAGCGCAGGGAAAGGAAGAGAGCGAAAAATAAAGTGATTAGCGATGGAGTGATGAGTGATAAGCAAGAGCTTCCTCAGCCATAAACCACAAATTATAAATCAAAAATACATTAACCCTTTTAATAAATAAAAAACAAAATGAGAAAAAACATTGTTGCAGGAAACTGGAAAATGAACAAAACCCTTCAGGAGGGTATTGCTCTTGCAAAAGAACTGAATGAAGTATTGGCTAACGAAAAGCCTAACTGTGATGTAATCATCTGTACTCCTTTTATTCACCTGGCATCGGTTACTCCGTTGGTAGACCCCGCTAAGATTGGCGTAGGTGCTGAAAACTGTGCTGATAAAGAATCAGGTGCTTACACTGGTGAAGTTTCAGCTGCTATGGTTGCTTCTACAGGCGCTAAATATGTAATCCTGGGTCACTCAGAACGTCGTGCTTACTACGGCGAAACAGTTGCCATCCTGGAAGAAAAAGTAAAATTGGCTTTGGCTAACGGCCTGACTCCGATCTTCTGTATCGGTGAAGTGCTGGAAGAGCGCGAAGCTAACAAGCAGAATGAAGTAGTTGCTGCTCAGTTGGCTTCTGTATTCTCTCTGTCTGCTGAAGATTTCTCTAAGATCGTATTGGCTTACGAACCGGTTTGGGCTATCGGTACAGGTAAAACCGCTACTCCCGACCAGGCTCAGGAAATCCATGCTTTCATCCGTTCATTAGTTGCTGACAAGTACGGTAAGGAAGTTGCTGACAACTGTTCTATCCTTTACGGTGGTAGCGCTAAACCGTCTAACGCTAAGGAATTGTTCGCTAATCCTGACGTTGATGGTGGCTTGATCGGTGGTGCAGCTCTGAAGGTAGCAGACTTCAAAGGTATCATTGATGCTTTTAATTAATAGATAATGGAAGACTGATAATTGATAACCGGTGAAGTGCCGGTTGTCGGTTATCAGTCTCTATAATCATATTATCAACCGTCTATTATTATATTATTCATTATGAAGAAGCTTGGTTTACTTTTAATTGCATGCTTTGCTTTCGCCGCTTTTGCTTCGGCGCAGAATAACATTGTGAAGAGTTTGGAACGCAATGTGCCGGGACAGGGTAAGGTAACCATCCATCAGGATGCCCGCATCGAGGCCTTGATAGGTCAGGAATATATCCCCAACGGAACGGAGAACAGAGTGCTTAAAAGTCAGGGTTTTCGTGTACAGGTGTATGCCGGAAACAATACCAGTAGAGCCAAGAACGAAGCTCACGCTGTGGGCTCACGAATCAAAGAATATTTCCCGGAACTTTCTGTTTATACCTCTTTCAACTCTCCCCGCTGGCTGTGCCGTGTAGGAGACTTCCGCAGTATTGAAGAAGCAGATGCCATGATGCGCCAGTTGCGTGCTACAGGCGTATTCAAAGAAGTTTCTATTGTGAAAGAGCAGATAAACATCCCCTTATAAAAACTTACTCATGTTAGGAAAAGAAGAAATCGTATCTCCTGCACTGGATGAACTGAAAGAACACTATCAGCGTATTATAACTTTATTGGGCGAAGATGCCGAACGCGAAGGACTACTGAAAACCCCCGAACGTGTAGCAAAGGCTATGCTGAGTTTGACAAAAGGCTATTTCATGGACCCGCATGAAGTGCTCCGCTCTGCCAAGTTTAAGGAAGAATACAGCCAGATGGTGATTGTGAAAGACATTGATTTCTTCTCACTTTGCGAACACCACATGCTTCCGTTCTACGGAAAAGCACACGTGGCTTATATCCCCAACGGTTACATTACAGGGCTGAGCAAAATTGCCCGTGTAGTGGATATCTTTTCCCATCGCCTTCAGGTGCAGGAACGCATGACGCTCCAGATTAAAGAATGCATCCAGGAAACACTGAATCCTCTGGGTGTAATGGTGGTTGTGGAAGCCAAGCACATGTGTATGCAGATGCGTGGGGTTGAAAAGCAAAATTCCATAACGACCACTTCCGATTTTACAGGTGCTTTCAATCAGGCAAAGACTCGTGAAGAGTTTATGAACCTCATTCGCCAGAATTCATTCACATAACAATTCCGTACGTTATTTCATGAAAGGAAACTACAGTTCCATGAAGGAAAACTGTTGTTCCCATTAAAGGAAACGCGCGTTCCCTTTAGGAGAAACCGTCGTTCTCATTAGGGGAAACTGTCGTTTCTGCATGGGGAAATTATCGTTCTCATTAAGAGTAAGGTGATTTAACCGAGTACAACTCTGTCTCCCAACCGTTTGGCCATAATACTTTTGATCTCACGCAGTTCTGAGTAGCGTTTCATGATAGAGGTGCATTGTTCTTCATCATTGGCTACGGCAGGATCTTGCAAGGCATACATCATGTGTTTCATTTCTTCACTGATGATGGCGAACTTGAAATTAATCATGAGCGTAGGTACCAATTCGAATAGGCGTTCCTCATCGGTCACCAACCTTTGGGCTTTGGAATGATACTTACTCAGTTGGTAGCGGTCGGCAATCAACTCTGTACTTAGCTTACTGATAATTGGGTCGGGATGTGCCAGGAAATACCGTTCTGCGGTGAACCCTTCATTATGTATATGCTCTGCCGCTTCTATCAACATTTGCCTGTGCAGCGGGTTGTGGAAAGCCAGTTCATCCTCCTTTAAGTCATTGACTATGTATTCCGTTACCGTGATGGGAATTTCTTTCCCTTCCTCATCGGGAACGTTGCACAATATTTTCTCTCCGTAGCGTACTACCATTTGCAGGATAAGGCGCTCGTATTTGTAGAATTCCTGTCCTTCTTTTCCCTCCTGTGGGATATAAGATACGTATTCGGCAGCTTCCGGTGGAAGCGGTGCACCACCGTCAGGCATTTCTCCATCCATGGGATAAGGAGGCATGTCTTCAGGGTAGGGTGGTTGCATTCCGTCGGGAAGCGGTGCTTGTGCAGCGTCGCGGGCTGCATTATTCTTTCTTGTTTCCCGGTTTCTTTGTTCCGCCTGCTTCTCAGCCTGCGTTTCGCGTCGTTTGGCAACTTCCGAAACCAGCAGTTTGTCTTCTATACGAAGCAGCTGGCTACATTCTTTAATATATACATCGCGGACAATTGCTTCAGGAATAATAGATATACTTTGTACAAGATTGCCGATTAACTCAGCACGCTTGATGGGATCTTTTCCGGCATCTTCCAGTAAAAGATTTGTTTTGAAGCGTATAAAGTCAGTTTCATTATCTTGTATGAATTTCTGGAATTCTGTAGCGTTGTGCTTGCGTGCGAAGGAGTCCGGATCTTCCCCATCGGGAAGTAGGCAAACCTTGATATTCATTCCTTCTTCCAGCAGCATGTCGATACCACGGAGAGAAGCCTTGATACCTGCCACGTCACCGTCATAGAGTACCGTAATGTTATTGGTGAAGCGGTGAATGAGCTTAATTTGTCCCGGAGTCAGTGCCGTACCCGAAGAAGCTACCACATTCTCCACACCTGACTGGTGCATGGAAATAACGTCCGTGTATCCTTCCACCAGGAAGCAACGGTCTTGTTTCACAATAGCCTGTTTGGCAAAATAAATGCCATACAACTCACTACTCTTATGATAGATTTCCGATTCGGGAGAGTTGACATATTTAACTTTGACTCCCTTCGTCGCACTGCTAAGCACGCGCCCGCCGAAAGCGACCACCTTACCGGAAAGTGTGTGCACCGGAAAAATGACACGTCCCCAAAAGCGGTCACGCAGGCGGTGATCGTCCGTTTCGTAACAAAGCCCTGTCTTGACAAGATATTCTTTCTTGAATCCCTTCTTTATGGCTTCCTGAGCCATGGCATCGTGACTTTCGGTGCAATAGCCTAACTGGAACTTTTCGATGATATCATCCCGGAAACCACGATTGCGGAAGTATGCCATACCAATGCTACGTCCGTCCACATGGTTTTTAAGTATATTTTGGAAGTAATCACGTGCAAAGTTATTCACAATGAACAAACTTTCACGTTCGCTCTGCATCAGCTTCTCTTCACTAGACAGTTCGCGCTCCTTGATTTCGATACCGTATTTCTTTGCCAGATATTTCAGAGCTTCAGGGTAGCTCATCTGCTCGTGCTCCATTATGAAGTGCACCGCATTGCCACCCTTACCGCAGGAAAAGCATTTGCACAACCCTTTGGAAGGCGATACATAAAATGATGGCGTCTTGTCATCATGGAACGGACACAAGCCTACATAATTCACACCTCGCTTGCGCAACGTAACGAAGTCCGATACAATGTCTACAATCTGTGCGGCATCCAGAATTCTGTCTATGGTAGGTTGGTCTATCATTGGATAATTGTTTTTGCGAATGCAAAGATAAAAAAAATCCCCCGTTGAGGACGAGGGAACCTAATGTTTTCACAACGGAATGGTCCTTATTGTGATTTGCTTCATTGGATGAATAGCTTAGTAGTGGTAATGAGATCTTTCCTTTCTTCTACCTAAATTGCTGTTTGTCAGCTTTATTATTATATTCACACTAAGTATTAAAATAATTATCTATCGTTGTTACGTCTAAAATTGCTAAATTCTAAGTAAAGTACTGGTATCATATTCTATAGTGAGCTGTGATTCGCTTCAAATAAGTATTTTAATATGGAATTTAGCTTTTCTATTTCCTTAATGATATATATTTATCACTATTAGAATATACATCAATGAAGGTTGCATTTTTGCCAAAATATAAATCAAATAATTTCATATACTATGAATTTCTTCGAATTTCTTCGAATTTAAAGGTTTTAGAATTAGAATAGATATAAAGCTGTCAGATATAAAAGTTTCACTATTAGGCGGAATGAAAAATAAAAGAAAGAGACTAAACTAAGAATCTATGATAATAAAAAAGCCCCCGTAAAAGGACGAGGGCAACCTAAGTGTTTTCACAACGGAATAATCCTTATTGTGATTCGCTTCAAATAGTATGCTACAAATATAGACAATATTTTGATAAATCGTGGTTTTATATTCTTTTTTTATTAACTTTGTGAGAATGCATAATAAAATAATAATAAAATGAAAAAAATACTGGGATTAGATTTAGGTACAAATAGTATCGGTTGGGCAGTGGTGACTTCTGTAGGTGAAGGACAGAATGAAAATAGGTTAATAGAACTGTCTGGTAGTCGTATTATACCAATGGATGCTGCAACATTAGGTGACTTTGATAAAGGAGTAACTAAATCTCAAACTTCTGAAAGAACAACATTCAGAGGCATACGCCGACTTCGTGAACGTGGCTTGTTGCGACGCGAAAGGCTGCATAAAGTGTTGAAAATACTTGGATTCCTGCCCGAACACTATGCAAACGAAATAGATTTTGATCATCATCCTGGTAAATTTAAGCCGGATGTTGAGCCTAAGCTTCCATGGAAGAAGAATGAAATGGGACAATGGGTGTTCCTTTTTCAGAATTCGTTTCAGGCCATGTTAGCTGATTTCTCTCACTATCAACCAGAGTGGGTAGCTGATAGTAAAAAAGTTCCCTATGATTGGACTATCTATTATTTACGTAAGAAAGCGTTAACAGAAAAAATATCAAAGGAGGAATTGGCATGGATTCTTTTGAATTTTAATCAGAAACGTGGTTATTATCAGTTGCGTGGCGAAGATGAGGAAGAGTCATCTAATAAGTTAAAGGAGTATTGTGCTTTGCAGGTAGTTCGAGTTGAAGCGACTGACGAAAAAAAAGGAAAGGAAACATGGTATAATGTTCATTTGGAGAATGGTTGGATTTACCGTAGAACAAGTGCTGTTCCTCTTAAGTGGGAAGGAATGGTGAAAGAATTTATTGTAACTACAGATTTGAATGAAGATGGTACTCCGAAATTAGGGAAGGATGGAAGTGTAAAACGCTCTTTCAGTATACCTAAAGAAGGAGATTGGACGTTGATAAAGAAAAAAACGGAAGCTGATATTACTAAAAGTAACAAAACAATCGGAACTTATATTTATGATACCCTGTTGCACAATCCTGGTCAGAAAATAAAGGGACAACTGATACGGACTGTTGAACGTAAATATTATAAAGAAGAATTGCGAGCTATTCTGTTGAAGCAAATATCCTTCCATTCCGAACTTCAGGACAACGATATATTTAAAAGATGTGTTGAGGCACTCTATCCGAATAATGAAGTTCATAAAAGAAATATTGCTAATCGGGATTTCGTTTACTTATTTATAGATGATATTTTATTTTATCAGCGTCCTTTAAAGACTAAAAAATCATTGATTGACAATTGTCCCTATGAGGAGAATCAATATGTAGATAAGGAAACCGGAGAAATAAAACGAGCTTCCATTAAATGTATTGCTAAGACTCAGCCACTTTTTCAAGAGTTTCGCTTATGGCAATTCATTGATAATATCCGTATCTATAAAAGAGAAAAAGAAGTAGATGGGAGGCTACAAACAGATGTAGATGTTACTGTCGATTTCCTTAAAACAGAGGCCGATTATGTTGCTTTGTTTGAGTGGTTAAATGATAAGGGGAAAATAGATCAGAAGTCTTTTCTTGCTAATCCTGCATTTGGTATTAAGAAAGTAGCAGAACAATATCGTTGGAATTATGTAGAAGATAAATCTTATCCATGTAATGAAACTCACTCTTTAATTTTGTCCCTGCTAGAAAAATCAGAAATATCAACCAGTTTTTTATCGGAAGAGGGAGGAAGAGAAGAGGCGTTGTGGCATATTCTTTATTCAGTCGAAGATAAGCAAGAAATCGTTAAAGCATTGACAAAGTTTGCGACTAAATATAATTTACCGAATCGTTTTGTAGAAGTCTTCTGTAAATGTCCGCCGTTTAAAAAAGAGTATGGAGCCTATTCGGCAAAAGCTATCAAGAAACTTTTGCCATTAATGCGAAGAGGGAAGTATTGGGCTGACACGGCTATTGATGATAAGACGGCTGAACGCATAAAGAAAATTATAAATGGGGAATTTGACGAATCTATATGTAAACAAGTCAGAGAAAAATGTGCCAATCTTTCAACATTGAATGATTTCAGGGGACTTCCGTTATGGCTTGCTTGCTATATAGTATATAACAGACATTCAGAAGCGAAAGAGACTACAAAATGGGAATCTCCCGAGGATATAGATATTTATTTGAGGAATTTTAAACAACATTCATTGCGTAATCCGATAGTCGAACAGGTGGTTTTGGAGACATTGCGTACCGTTCGTGACATTTGGAAAAAGGTTGGGCGGATTGACGAGATACATGTGGAACTGGGGCGTGAGATAAAAAACTCATCAGAGAAACGTAAACAAATCTCCGAGCAGATACAGGCAAATGAAAATGCCAACCTGCGCATTAAAGCTTTGTTGATTGAGTTTATGAACCCGGAATTTGGAGTGGAAAATGTACGCCCTTATTCACCCAGTCAGCAGGAATTGTTGCGTATATATGAGGATGGGGTGTTGAATAGCGTGGAAGAGTTACCGGATGATATTGCCGTTTTTTTGAAGAAATTTGATGTTATGAGGCAGCCGACTCGTTCAGAGTTCTTACGGTATAAATTATGGTTAGAACAGCGATATCGTTCGCCCTATACAGGAAATGTGATTCCTTTGGGACAATTGTTTACACCGGCTTATGAGATAGAACATATTATACCGCAAGCACGTTATTTTGACGATTCATTTAGTAATAAAGTAATATGTGAATCGGCAGTGAATAAACTGAAAGATAATCTTTTAGGATATGAGTTCATAAAGGAGCATCACGGGAGAAAACTTTCTGAGCATATTCAAATATTTTCTGTTGAGGCTTATGAGACATTCGTTAAGGAACATTATGCCAAGTCGAGAAATAAGATGAAGAAGTTGCTCATGGATGAAATTCCAGAAAAGTTTATTGAACGCCAGTTGAATGATAGTCGGTATATCAGTAAGTTAGTAAAGAGGCTATTATCTAATATTGTTCGTGAAAAAGATAAGGATGGTGAGTATGAACAGGAAGATATTTCCAAAAATATGGTTGTTTGTACAGGGACCGTTACCGATAGGCTCAAAAGAGATTGGGGTATGAATGATGTATGGAATCAGATAGTGTATCCTCGTTTTGACCGATTGAACCATTTGACTGATAGTTGTCAGTTTGGTGGGTGGGAAGATAAAGCAGGTAAGAGGGTTTTCCAGACAGCAATGCCGCTTGAATACCAAAAAGGTTTTAACAAGAAGCGTATCGACCATCGTCATCATGCAATGGATGCAATTATAATAGCTTGCGCTACACGAAATCACGTAAATTATTTGAGTAATGAGTCGGCAAGCAAAAATTCTAAAGTCTCCCGGACAGATTTACAGCGACAATTATGTGATAAAAAGAAAACGAATGATAAGGGGGATTATATATGGAGTATTAAAAAGCCATGGGATACATTTACTCAGGATGCTCGGAAATCATTAGAGCATATTATTGTGGGTTTCAAGCAAAATCTGCGGGTTATAAACAAGTCGTCCAATACTTATCAGTGTTTCGATGAACATGGAATAAAGGTATTGAAGAAGCAGGTGCATGGAGATAATCTTGCAATCCGCAAACCTATGCATAAGGATACAGCCTTTGGAAGTGTCAACTTGAGAAGAGTAAAAGAGGCTCGATTGTCGGTTGCACTTGATGCTCCATCTATGATTGTAGATAAAAAGATGAAAAAGAAGGTTCTCGAACTCATGTCATATAAATATGATAAGAAAGGTATTGAGAGATATTTTAAGGAGAACATCTATTTGTGGAAGAATTTGAATTTATCGAAAGTTCCTGTTTATTATTTTACAGACAATACTTCCGAACCTTTGGTGGCAGTGTGTAAACCTTTGGATGCTAGCTTTAATATGAAAAAAATCAAAGAAGCTGTGACAGATACTGGTATACAAAAAATACTTCTGAAGCATTTGTCTAATAATGATGATAATCCAGCATTAGCATTTTCACCGGATGGTATCAGTGAGATGAATAAAAACTTAACTGTTTTGAATGATGGCAAGTTACATCAACCTATCTATAGAGTACGCGTTTATGAACCAAAAGGCAATAAATTCAATGTAGGTAGTGTGGCTAATAAGCGTTCTAAATATGTAGAAGCTGCCAAAGGAACGAACTTATTCTTTGCTGTTTACCAGACATCTTCCGGTGATCGGGTCTATGAAACCATTCCATTGAATATTGTTATAGAACGTCTGAAAATGAGATGGACTCCCGTACCAGAGATGAATGCTAAGGGAGACCGATTATTGTTTACGTTATCACCCAATGATTTGGTATATATACCTACGGTAGAGGAGTGTGAGTCAGGTAACATATCCCCTGAAATAGATAGTAGAAGAATCTATAAAATGGTTTCTTCGTCCGGTCCACAATGCTTTTTTGTACCTCATACGGTAGCTAATCCGATCGTTTCAACTCTTGAATTAGGAGCTAATAATAAAGCTGAAAAATCATGGGATGGGGAAATGATAAAATCTATTTGCGTTCCAGTCAAGGTTGATAAGATTGGAAATATAATAAGTATAGGTGGAAGGAAAAACTTATGATAAAAAAAACTCTTTATTTCGGGAATCCGGTTTATCTCTCTTTACGTAATGCACAGCTAGTGATTAAGTTGCCAGAAGTTGTGAAGAATGAGTCTCTACCTAGCGCTTTCAAAGAACAAACGGAAGTGACAAAACCAGTAGAAGATATCGGAGTTGTGGTATTGGATAATAAACAAATAACTATTACTTCAGGAGTCTTGGAAGCGTTGCTTGAAAATAATTCTGCTGTGATAACTTGTGATAGCAAAAGCATGCCGGTGGGATTGATGCTTCCTTTGTATGGAAACACAACTCAGAATGAGCGTTTTCGCCAGCAGTTGGAGGCATCTCTTCCATTAAAAAAACAGCTTTGGCAGCAGACTATCCGTGCAAAAATAGAGAATCAAGCTACTGCTTTGCGGAAGTGTATAGGTGAAGAAATGAAATGCATGCGTATATGGGCTGCAGATGTAAAGAGTGGAGATTCTGATAATTTGGAAGCTCGTGCAGCAGCTTTCTATTGGAAAAACTTGTTTTCCAATATTGATGGATTTACAAGAGAGCGTGAGGGAATTCCGCCTAATAATCTGTTAAATTATGGATATGCTATTTTGCGTGCAGTTGTTGCAAGAGCTTTGGTTACAAGTGGACTTTTGCCGACTTTAGGTATTCATCACCATAATCGTTATAATGCTTACTGTCTGGCAGATGATATAATGGAACCTTATCGTCCTTATGTAGATGAATTGGTTTTTGGTATAGTGAGAAGTGGGATGAGGTATGAGGAATTGACAAAAGAGTTGAAAATACAATTATTGGGTATTCCTACTTTGGAAGTTAGGATTGATGGTAAGAGGAGCCCTTTAATGGTTGCTGTATCTCAAACAACTGCTTCACTTTATAAATGTTTTAGTGGAGAGGTGCGTCGTATTGCCTATCCTGAGATGTGATGGATCGTTTTAGTGAATATCGTATTATGTGGCTATTGGTTTTTTTCGATTTGCCTACTGAAACAAAGAAAGAGAAAAAGGCGTATATTGATTTTAGGAAAAATCTTCAGAAAGATGGTTTCACAATGTTCCAGTTTTCGATTTATGTGCGTCATTGTGGTAGTAGTGAAAATGCGGAAGTACATATGAAGCGGGTTAGGTCATTTTTACCGGAACTTGGAAAAGTGGGAATTATGTGTATAACTGATAAGCAGTTTGGTGCTATCGAACTCTTTTATGGTAAGAAAGTGCAGGAAATAAATACTCCAGGGCAACAACTTGAATTATTTTAGAATTAAAAAATCCCGCTATTAAACGGGATTTTCTATTACAACAGCATCTGTTTTTTATATTCGAGTTTCTACTGTAAATGCTTGTAGTACAGTCTACTGCTGGTGATGAGCTGTTGCTTATCCTACAAAGATACTATTTTGAAAGCGAATCA
>NZ_QRZF01000033.1 GCF_003464595.1 Bacteroides intestinalis | reverse complement strand
TGAAGTGTCAGTGAATAGTGTTGGGCGTCATTACCCGGAACTTTTAAAGAAACGGAAACATTCTCAGGAGTATAATTTGCTGCTCCTATATTTACAATGCCCGCAGAAAGCATTATCCCTAAAAACAATCTTTTTAACCTCATATTCAATCTTCATTTTACTATTTTACATTTCAGGTCTTTCGGCTTCTATCGACGGAGAATTGCCGGCCACTGATGGCCATCCGTCTTTCCAGCTAACCTTATCCATCATCAGCACACGACCTCCGGGATTTTTAGTACTCACCGCATGATAGAACATCCAGTCATTACCTGCTTTATCCGTTACAATCTCTGAATTATGCCCGGTACCTACAAAAGCATCATTCTTATGAATTAATACTTCATGGTGGTTATCCAGCATCTTCTTACCACTCTTATCAACATAAGGTCCAAAAAGCTTCTTCGAACGACCTACAACTGTAGTATAAGTGCTCTTTAATCCTTCACAACAAGTACCTATGGATGCAAAGAAATAATAATAGCCATCTTTTTTATGAATATATGTTCCTTCATAGGCTGTTCCTGCTACCTGACGGAGTTTAGCACCTTTCTTTATAGAAAGTCCGTCATCCGACAGTTCAATACCATAAATTCCACGGAAGCTACCCCAGAAGAGATATTTCTTTCCTCCATCCTCTATATAGAAAGGATCAATAGAATTCTGCACATTGATTTCATTGCTACGGAACATTTTTCCATGATCTTTGAAGGGGCCTTCAGGCTTATCGGCAATAGCACATCCGATGCCACAAGTCCACTCGCCTCCCCAAACGGACATGGAATAATAAAGCACGTATTTATCACCTATTTTATTGATATCAGGAGCCCATAATCCTCCTTTGGGTTCAAAATTCGGACGGGTGCTTTTAGTAAAAGCAGTACCCACATACTCCCACTCCACCAAGTCTTTCGAACGATGAATAGGCAAGTTTCGAATATCTTCGGTGGCATACAAGTAATAGTAACCATCCTCCCCTTTGATAATAGAAGGATCAGGCAAACTATAGTTTATAACCGGATTCTGATAGCTCTTGACGGGCTTTTTCGCCATAAGCAAACAGCTTATGGCGAAAAAGGCTCCTATTAACAATATTTTCTGCATATATTCACTATTACTATTTACAAACCGGTGCTTCTGCTTCGGTAGATGGACTATTACCAGCAATTACTGGCCAATCATTCTCCCAAACAATCCGGTCAATCATCAAATAGCGTCCTTTACTTGGGGTGTGTCTGTCGTAACTGTGATATAATATCCACTCAGTACCTTCACTGTCTGTCACAATCTCCGAGTTATGACCCGGTCCTACAAAGCGATCATTAGCTCTGATAAGAACTTCATATTTATTATCAAGCATTGATTCTCCATTCTTATTCACGTACGGGCCTAAGAAAGAAGTAGAACGTCCGACAACAGTAGTATACGTACTCAACATTGAGTTACAACATGAACCTACAGATGCAAACATATAGTAATAATCACCACGCTTATGGATGTAAGGTGCTTCAAAAGCAGTACCCGCAACCTGTACTCTTTCTTTCTTAGCAGTTGCAATATCAGGATATACTCTCGTTCCGTCAGCATTCAGCTTTACTGCATACAAACCGTTGAAACTACCCCAAACCAGCCATTTCTGTCCATTATCCTCGAAGAAGCAAGGGTCGATAGAGTTTCTTACATCAATTTCACTTGAAGTGAACAGCTTTCCTTTTCCATCAACAGAGATATCCAGAGTAAAAGGGCCTTCGGGAGAATCTGCAGAAGCAATACCGATACCGGCAGTTGCAGGTTTACCCATGGCAGACATAGCATAATACAGGATAAATTTATCACCAACCTTTTCGATATCCGGCGCCCAGACAGCTGCACCTGATTCTGTAACGAATGTAGGTTTCTTTGCGAACATCGGGCCGCCATCTGTCCAATGAATCAAATCTTGCGACTTACGAATCACAGATGTATTGGTGGCATATACATAAAATGAATGATCATTTTCTTTCCAGATGGTAGGGTCACCTACACTGTAATCTGTCAGCGGATTAGAATAAGGATTCTTATAATTTGCATTTCCTTTATTATCATCGTCCGAGCAGGATGCCAAGGCTCCTGTCAGAGCCAAGGCAAACAAAATATACTTACTTCTCATTGTATTCTACTTATTTATATCTTTGTTCAAGTTCTTCTACCGGAATATTATCTTCATAACCATCATAACCATAATTCTGGTTAATGCGACCTTGTGTATTGGATTCTATGGCATTACGCGGAATCGGCCACAACACATGGTACGGTTTCATGATGAAAGCATTCGTTGAATAATAATATTCTTCTGCAAAGAAGTTGTTCTTCTCCATAACACGGTCATAATACCAGTTCTTCTCTGAAAAATTATTGAGAGAATATCCATCTACACCCTTTTCAGCTTTCAGGAAAGCGATACGGGTCAGTTCTGTCTTACGATGATCTTCCAGGAACAACTCTCTGGCTCTTTCATCCAGGATATCTTCCAATGTAACTGACGAAAATTCCGGAGCATTTACACGACGACGGATTGTATTCACATCAGCAGTAGCCAGATCATTCTTTCCTAACCACCAATATGCTTCAGCCCTGTTCAGATAAGTTTCTGCAAGACGGAAGATGTACTGGTCAGTGAAACCACCTACAGGCACTTTACCTCCGGCATTCGGATCATCTTTGTCAACCAAAACCTTTACGATCGGGAAAGAGAAGTAGCAACGCATGGTATCTGAACAATAAGCAGGATTTACCGGTTGGCCGAAATAAGTAGCACTGCCACCCTTTGAAGCCGGCAAATTGTAAGTGATACGTGATTTATCAAACCAGTTATTAGAGTTATGACGCATATCATCACCACAATTGCTCCACAATGAATACTGAGCATAGTTAGTAGGACGTATCTTAGCAAGACCTCTACCCAGTTCTTCCAATTGTTCATATCCGTCGTAGATTCCGGAAGCATCGGTTGTTCCATTCTTACCGTCCGGTGTCTTCATCTTACTTCCTGCATGCCATTGCGGCACGAAGTTACGTTTACGTTTTGAACCACTCGGAGAGGAACATCCATCCAAACCATAGATTTCCTGACCGATCATGATACCCTCTTTGTTTTCAACAAGGCTGATATTCTCTTCCTGGAACAGGTCATTGTATACATCTTTGGTTTTATCATCCATATTGATACCGAAACGCTCAGTCATCAGACGTAATCCGTAATTGTTGATGCATCGGGTAGTTGCGTCTACTGCCTGTTGGAAATCACCGGTAGCCAGACAAATCTTAGCCAGTAAGTGCTCACCTGCAGCTCTGCTCACAGCACCACGAATCACTTCCTGAGGTAACCATTGTACGGCATATTCCATATCTTTCTTGATATTTGCCAGAATGGTCTTACGAGAAACAGTATTAAAGTCCAGTTTTGCTCCGGTAATTTCTTCATTGATCCAAGGTATATCGCCAAATTGGTTTACCAACAAATAATACCAGTAAGCACGGTGGAAATATCCTTCTGCCAAACAAGCATTCCGGTCTTCTTCCGAAGCCATATCCGAAGCTTCAGGAGCACGGGTAATTACCGTATTGGCATATTTAATGCCATTCCATCCGAAAACCCAGTAACGCAAGTGCAGGTACATATTAGTTGTAGGAGTCAACTGAGTCACCA
This sequence comes from Bacteroides intestinalis, assembly GCF_003464595.1. GTDB lineage: Bacteria > Bacteroidota > Bacteroidia > Bacteroidales > Bacteroidaceae > Bacteroides > Bacteroides intestinalis_A. The sequence continues at coordinate 28,534 of NZ_QRZF01000033.1, read as the reverse complement.
TGTTATGGATTTCCTTCGTCTCAGGACCACCCATTACAGCCAGGTCAGACCAGGCATATTCATATACAGAATAGGTTTCACAGTTTCCGGAGTTGAATGCATCTCCGAACCATTCAAAATTCATCTGCTTACGGCAAAGGCGAAGCATGGTTTCCAAACCCGCTTTATCCACAAAAGTGTTCTCCGGCGTCAGAAACGACATCGCTTTGGGTTCAAGATCAACACAGGCTGAGAGACCGGCTGCTACCAAGCAAGTGGCCAGGCCTTTTAGTATATATTTCTTTGTTTTCATTTGAATATCTTTATTTAATTATTCGTTCTATCAGATTACAAGGTAATGTTCACGCCAAATGTCCAGATACGCGGAGTAATGGCTTTAGTCAGAGGATCAGATGTTCTCCATTTAGAGATAACGAATGCATTGTCCACATTGATACTGAATCTCAGGTTATCGATCATGAACTTATTGATCAACTTCTTCGGGAATGAATAAGACAATGCCATATTCTGCATTCTCACATAGTTTCTCTTTTCGTAGATATTCACACCCGGGCTATCAACGTTTGCACCCAGACGGGCATATTTGCTATTCGGATTCCACGGTGTCCAGTACTCAGTCCAAACAGAGTTTGAAGTATTGTAGAAACGGTTTGTTTCATTTCTCGGCAAGTTGTCGATATCCATCCAGCCAAACTCTCCACGCAGTACAAAAGAGAAGTCGATACATTTGAACAGAGTCAGGTTACTGCTCAGAGTCATACGATGTTTCGGAGTTTTTGTACCTAACCAAAGCTTATCATCTGTATTGATCTTACCGTCATTGTTAACGTCCAGCAATTTCGGGTCACCCGGTTGCTTACCATATTTTGCAGCTTCCAGTTCTTCACCCAGTTGCCATACGCCAATCCACTTATAATCGTAGATTTCATCGATAGCATGTCCGATATACCAGCCATTCTGAACGTCATCATCCTCACGTTGACCGATCACATTACCATCTGCATCCAATACATCAATCATATCACCATACAGGTGCTTGATTTCGTTCTTATTAGTAGAATAAGTAAATGTAGTACCCCAACGTACATTAGGAGTATTAATATTTATACTTGACAGAGTCAACTCAGCACCCTTGTTACCAATCTCTCCCAAGTTAGAAGCGATTGAACCATATCCTGAGATCTCAGGCATAGCACGGTCCATCAACAAGTCGTTTGTTTTGTTCTTATAAAGTTCTACCGAACCGGACAGTCTGTTGTTGAACAATCCGAAGTCAACACCAAAATTGAGACCGGTAGTAGTTTCCCATTTCAGGTCTCTGTTGGCCAAACCAGAAGGATATACACCTTTATAGTTTACACTATTCTGGATAACGTTGGTAATTGTCAATCTTGAAAAGGCTGCATAACGACCGATGTCACGGTTACCAGTCTGTCCCCAAGAGAGACGCAGTTTCAGGTTATCAATCCATTTTACATCTTTCAGGAACTTTTCTTCTGAAATACGCCATCCGGCAGCAACTGTAGAGAATACACCATAAGGATTGTTCTGTCCAAATGCAGAGAAACCATCACGACGTACAGAACCGGTCAACAAATAACGATCCATCAATGAATAGTTCAAACGCCACAACAAACCATTACCTGTTTGCATTTCATCATTTGAGCTGACAGTAGGAGTGATACCTGACTGAATAGCATGATAGCTCAGCGTACCATTAGGTTGGAAACCTTCATTATTTCCTGTGCTCTTCCAGTTCTGGTATTTTTCAGCAGTATATACAAAAGTGAAGTCAAAGTTATGAATTTTAGCAAAAGTACGATTCCATTTCAGCATATTGTCGATACTCCACTCGTAGTCAGAGTAGTCTTCACGTTTTGCTTTACCACCAGCTACTACACCCGGTTTGATATCAGAATCAAAATAATAGTCTTTTCTCCAACCATAGCGTATGTTGAAAGTAGTCTGCCATGTAAATCCAAACGGGAGAGTCAACTTACCATAAACACTTGAATTAAAATTCTGAGTTCTGTAATACTTATCGTCTACCGAACGGTTCAGCAACGGGTTAGCAATACGGTTATCATCCCAAGGTCTAACTTTGATACTTCCGTCAGCCTCATAAACATCACCGAAGGGGCTGGCTGCTTTAGCTGCACCGGTATCCGCTGAAATGTTATCCGTACCTTTATGAACGAACTGTGCATTCAAACCGATATTCAACCATTTTGTAATTTCAGTATCCAAGTTCACACGTGATCTTGAAGCACGGAACTGATCACCGACAACGATACCATCATTGTTAGTATAACCCAATGCTACATAATAATTGGTTCTTGCTGTCTTACCGGAAACAGATGCACTGTAATCTTGTCTCAAACCATTCTGGTAAACAAGGTCCATCCAGTCAACGAATTTGCCAGCCTTGTAGTTAGTAACTTCAATAGGATTGAATTCCAGACGTTGCATCCAGGTTTCAATGTAGTCACCGGAGAAAGAATTATCATAACCAGCCCATTGCTCACGAGAAACACCATCAGGCAAGTTATCAGGATTATCATAATATCCTAAACCTTTTTGTTGTTCACCCGGCTTAAAATAGTCGATTGTTTTGTAGTAGTCAGAACGTCTCTGCATGTACTGTTCTGCAGTAGGCATTTGAGGCATAAAGGTAGCTTGCGCCACACCGATCTTTGTACTTACATTAATAATCGGTTTTTCAGTAGAACCCTTTTTAGTGTTGATAAGAATAACACCCGCCGAACCTTTAGAACCGTAAACAGCAGTAGAGCTGGCGTCCTTCAGGATATCCATACTTTCTATATCATTCGGATTAATATCATCAATACTTCCGTAAAATATAACACCATCCAAAACGATCAAAGGAGAAGTACTGGCTTTCAATGACTGCTTACCACGGATCAGGAGTCCGGAAGCACCACCAGCTGCATTAGTAGAAGGAGTGATGTGTACACCGGGAACAGTACCAACCAAGAAATCGAGAGCATTCGTTGCAGCTCTATTCTTCGTCACTTCCTCGCCAATGTGTGCCACAGCACCTGTTACATCCTTTCTCTTCATTGTACCATAACCTACTACAACAACTTCATCCAGCAACTTAGAATCTTCAGCCATGGTGACATTCAGAGTTCTTGTGTTGGCATCAATTGTTTTTTCTATGGTTTGATAACCAATGAATGAGAATACCAAAGTAGACTTTTGCGCGGGAATGTTCAATGAATACTTACCGTCTAAATCGGTAATTGTTCCCAAAGCAGCATTACCTTTCACAGTAACGTTTACTCCAATAACTGTCTCGCCCGTAGCATCTTTAACAACACCCGTAACGATTCTGCCCGACTGGGCTTGAACATAAACTGTAGAAATCAGGAAGAGGAGTACCATCCTAACCCTTGCATCAGAAAAGAATCTTAAAATCTTTTGCTTCATAATATTAAATTTTAAAAAAATTGAAAGACTGCCTTGTGCTTCAAAGCAGGACAAAAGTAGAGAATCAATTAGAGAACGGGTGGTAAAGTTATCTCTAAAAAGAGAAAAAACGTCTCATTCTCGCAGTCAGAAGGCTATAAAACGGTGGTAGATACAAAATTATCAGTAATGAGACAAATATCTTATTTTGCAAAGTTTCATTTGTAATGAAATGTATCGATCTGTTTTAATCTGATAACACAAAATGCCCATTTCACCGTGTGCGAAATGGGCATCTTATACCTCACAGAGGTTAATGTTGAATATGAAAGAAAATAATGCTCTTATGAATAACTCTAATTAAGAGCCCGAATTATAAGTTCACCGGTTTTATTAGTAGCCGGTAATGTGATTTCTAACATTCCGGAATGCTCAGATCTGGATTTAACAGACTTACCATTGAACAATACTTCATACTTATATCCTGCATCCATGCAGACAATCATACAACGCTCATGGGCCTTTGTCGAATCGTCAAAAGAAATATCAGCCTTATATCCGGAGCAATTGCCATTGAACTCGCTCTTCGTAATCCATACCTCAAAGCCGGTAGAAACTTTACCCGGCTTATAGTAGGCAGCAAACCAGTTTAAAATAGGTGATGAAAGTCCGGAGAACTGGTGCCACCCTGCTCCTCTTCCCGAAGAGATAATGAAATGCTCGAACGTAAAATAGCTTGCTTCACATTCCTTTTCCCAATTATCCAGGGCTGTATGTGCCACCCGATAGGCTTCTTCTCCCTTACCCAAATCTAAAAGAGTTTTCCACATCACCCACTGATGGGGAAACCATACGGCACCATTCCAATACCCATCTACTTTATAATAAGGTGCAGACTGGTCTACCGTTGAAATGCCGACTTTTGTCCATAACTCATCAGGAGAAAACAAATGTCCCACCAGCCGATCTACCTGAGCCGGAGAACAGATACCTGCCGTCAGAGGAGTCACTCCATCCAGCCCCTTGTTGAAGTTCGACTGGTCTTTATACCGTAAGATTTCTTTCGCGTTCTCCAAGGAGTCATGGAGTACATATCCAAAATATCCGCTTTCTTCGTCCCAAGAGTAGGTTTGCAAAGCATTCGACAGTCGTTTGATTACCTGTTCATACTCCTTCATATCCTTTTTCAGTCCTAACTCCTTTGCCGCCAGGCGCAGTATCTTCGCAGCCCGCAGATAATAAGCTGAAGTAACTACAGGAGTTACCAGTTTATTCCCCCCACGTGCATGCTGGGGCGGATAATCGTCCCATCCACCGGAATTATAGAAATAATCCCAGGTACGAAGCAGACCGGAACCTTTCATTCGGGTAGTAGAGTAAGGATCGTTTCCGACCATAAAGTTAAAGAACTGTTTCAGTCGGGGATATAAGAATTCCAAGGTCTCACGTGACAGGCTATTGTTCCACAAATCAGCGTAAGCATACATCTGGATAGGCAGTGGAGTGCCATGATGAATAAAAGCCGATTCACTCCCTACCGGAGTTGTATAGGCCTTGATGCATTCGAAAGCCTTGGCCGGGTCCACATCAATCAGTCCCAATGCGATGAATCCGGAATCCCAGGTATAAAGACTATTCCAGTTCTTGCCCGGTGTGAAATGCCTGATATACTCTTTCTGTGTATAAACCGGATATACGATATTCGATAAAAGCGAGGCTTGTAGTAAACGATTTCCCAGAAGATACTTCTCTCCGCCCGGTAACACTTTGTCTTCAGGCTTTGCATCTTCTGTAGATTTAACCTGTGCAATCAGTTTATCCGGAGTCGAATGGAAATCCTGCAATTCCTGTTGTACCAATTCCTTATTTCCAGTACATACCAACATATAAATAGTCTGTGCCGAGTTAGGTTCCAGTACAACAGGTCTCAAAAAAGCATTGGCATAATGCCAGTTCCTGTCGCCAATCAGTCTTGACGATACATGATCGTGCACTTTTCTGCGAAAGAAAGATTCCAGCTCACCGTTCAGTATTTCCCGAACTTCCGAATGCTGATAGTTCCAAGCTACTCCATAATAGTTTTCACAGTCTTTGTACTTCAGGATGAAGTCTTTCTTGTTTTTACCTACTTCCATTGCAGGAGTAAAAGGTATCGGTGCACGGACTACATTTACATTGCTGATATCATCCGCATTCCCTATAAAGAACCCATCCAGACCGATTTCAACGGTACTACCCGAAATAAGTTCCAGTTTGTATTCTCCCGCCTTCTTATTCTGATAAGGAACTGATACAAAAGAGAATTCTCCCGTACCCCTCAGAGTAACAGCTTGTTCTACCAGTCCTTTCAACTGTAGTGCAGCATTCTCCCCTTTCTTTACCTTGAACCGGAGTCCTATGGCTCCGTTTTCCTGACCCGGAAAGATATTCACCCGATAGCTCAGGCGGTCACCTTTGCTCCTACCGAAGCCTCTCCCCAGAATCGAACCATCGAGAGACGAAGCACTACGTTCTTCATTCCGCTGCCATCCATCATATACCAGTCTGTATTGAGGCGATTTCCGAACAGGTTCATTCTCCGTATAATCAATGGCATTATACCATTTCAGCCGCGATGCTCCTGTAGCAGTTACCTGCGGATACGTCTCAGGATAGTCTATATAAGCCATCTGGTTCAGGACCAGATTCTGAGGCATTCCCGTATTGTTGACACAATGTATTCCGACCAGCGTACGGTTATCATCCAACACGTAATAAGTGACATCCGTATAAACCTTGTCTTTCCATTCCAATTCATACCTGTAAGTGATACGATTCACTTCCGGGTTTATCTCCCATGGATAGTAAGACGATTCAAACAGGACATGCGGCACCAACTGGCGATTCCGGTAATATCCGGGCATCACGGAGAAATCAAAACGTATTCCTTTACTCATATCAAGTATGTGCGAGATGCCTGCATAGCGTTTGGAATAAGGTCCCCATGCATGTAAGGACGCTATATCATGGCTGTCTGCCTGAGAGGGCGAAGCCCCCATACAGTGAAAAGCCATGAAAGCGACCAAAAATGTCATCAAATATCGTTTCATCTATCTATTATTTATTGCTTACTCCAACAAACAGATTGCAAAAACCATGTCACAAGATCACTCTTCAGTTCTTGTCGTTCCAACACTGCTGGCAGTTCATTATAACTTTTCCAGAAATCAGCGATCAAAGCGGGCATTTCGGACGGGGCATAGGTCACAGCTTCACTCAAACTTCCCATTTTACCGAACTCTTCTTTAAAGACAATGTACGAATTACGATATTTCAGTTGTTCCATACTCTTCGCAATTCTTCGGGAGGCTCCAAGAAGTCCGTTCATATCGACCTTTTCAGATGGATAAACAATCTTAACCACCTTTTCCTGATCGCAAGCCTGAGCTGGAATATCGATTAAAAGGGCAAAATCTTCACCTGAGTACCGGTATTTAGCCGGATGCCCATTCACCATAACAGACTGGGGAATGTAAGAAGAAAGCACCTTCACCTTAAACGAGCGGGCAAGGGGCATATCCTTATAAGCACCCTCACGTTTACCTATAACAAGTGTTTGTTCATTACCATTGCGGACAGAACTCAACTTAGTCACAGCATATTCGGATGCATAATTCTTATCATTACCATTATCTTCGTACAACTTGAACTCAGCAGTATCGCCACCACCAGGAAAAACTGTCACTGCCACCTCTTCGTCATTACCATTCAGGTTCATTACATTATCCAGATACATGGGCAATATGGCACCTGCCTTTATATAAATGGGGTATTCATCAACAGCAAAAGAGCGTTCCACAATCTGATTTCCTTTCAACAGAGCACCTGTATGCCATTCGTACCATTCACCTTCCGGCAACCATACACGAACCTGTGCATAACCATTCTCTATCGGAGCAGTGACCGGCGCAACCAACACATCATCTCCGAACATGTATTCATTCCGGAACTCATAGGCTTCCTTATTTTCCGGATAATCATAATACATGGGGCGGCAGAGTGAAATTCCGTCATCATACCCCTTGCGGGCCATCGTATAGATATAAGGAGCCATCACATAGCGTTGGCGAATCGTTTCACGAATGATGTCACAATACTCCTTGTTGAACACCCAAGGCTCTTTATTCAATTTCGCCCCTTTCTGAGAGTGCGTACGCATAATCGGACTTAATGCTCCGAATTGTAACCAGCGGGTGTACATTTCGGGATCTATCTGACTACCGATATGTCCTCCTAAGTCATGGCTCCAATAGCCATACAACACATTAGAGGCAGTAGAATTGAAATAAGGCTGAAAGTCCAATGATTTCCAGGAGATCACCGCATCACCGGAAAAGCCTACCTGATAACGATGGTTTCCTAATCCTCCCCAACGGTGATACAGCATCGGGCGAGTCTCCCGGCGCTTTTCCATATCACTAAAGAATGCGTAATTGATCCACCATGTATTACTCAGATTCTTCATCTTCGGATCAAACATTCCCTGTTGCCAGTCCAACCACCAGAAATCTACGCCATCTTTCTCCATCGGACCCAGTATATTCTTAAACATATTCCGGATGAACTTTTTATCGGAATTAACCCAGGGGATCGTCTTCTTTGTCTCAGGATCGACACCCATGTCTTTCGCCATCTCCGTATAGTTTTCTTCGTATGCAGCCACTCCGTCTGCCGGATGCAGATTGAGAGTAATTTTCAGGTCATTCTGCTTCAGATATTTCAGGAAACCTTGGGGATTCGGAAATAAATCCCTGTTCCAAGTCCAGCCGGTCCAGCCTCCCTTACCTTTCTCAGTATAATGCCAGTCCATATCTACCACCAACACATCCAAAGGAATCTGATAAGTATTAAAATTATCAATCAGATTACGGAACTCTTTATCAGAATACAACCAATAGCGCGACCACCAATAGCCAAACGCATAACGGGGAGGCAACGGCATCTTACCTGCAAAGAGAGTGTAGTCTTTCAGAGCTTGCTTGTAATCATGCCCATAAGCCATGAAATACCAGTCCTGTCCTCCATTGGCGGGACGTTCTTTCGCCCACTCCCAATCCGGATCGTTATCGAACAGAAGTCCTTGTGAATCATCAATAAAAGACCAACCGTCGGTAGCCAGCAAACCATCTTCCAATTTCAGCTGTTCCCCTTTCTTGGTATCAGCTACCCAGGTTTGAGTTTGCGTTTCACCATCCATTCCGTCCAGAGTGCGGTAAGTGCCTTTCAGATTTCCTTTTTGCTGCATTCCGGGCTTCCAAGTGAATGGAAATGCCCCTTTCACCGCTTCAATTACCAGATTATCTCCGGTAAACTGACCACTGTCTTTTTTATAACGCATCCTCATCTTAGAAGTCGTTATTTCAATCCACGCCCCTTTTGACTTTAGCTTGTAGTCTACATCCGGATAGAGGCGGTTCACCGCAACAAAAGATTTGTTATCCACAAATTTACCGTCTGGAGCATACTCCAAACGGAGTGTTCCATCTGAGATAACCGTAAAGCGCACATTGTTGTCAGCATATGCTATGTTCTGATGCATATCCTGAGCTCCCAACGATAACAAGATACCTTGTAACATACAAAAGGCAAGTATTAACTTTTTCATCATAGTAATATTGATATTTATGTGAATCAGGGGTTAAATAATGATTCATCGTATATTTCATCAGTTAACAATTATACTTACAAAAAATTCGTAAGTTTCTTCTTTTCCTGCAGCTACTTTTCCGACTCGTTGAATGAATCTGATTCAGTCAGGGACTGAATGCCTTTCACTCACTGACTGAATGCCATTCAGTCCCTGACTCATTGTACCCCCATCCAGAAGGTATCTGAGAGGGAGTAGAAAAGGTGACAAGACAAGAAATAAAAATTACGCACAAAAAGCATAGATTGATTCATTTTTATCGGGTTATGAACAAAATGTGATAAGGTGGTAGGGGGGATAGGGTGATAGAGTGGTAGAGTGATAAGGTGATAGCGGGATAACGCCCTGTAATATATAGCGCAGCCACTTTATCACCTCATCACTCTATCACTCTACCACCTTATCACTCTTTTATTCCTTTCTGGTAGGTTGCGGTCCCATATAAGAACGCTTCATACCACCAAAGTCCAATACAACCTTCTGCAAAACGGTTCCGGCATCTCCACAGATGATTTTCACTGTATGCTTGCCCGGCTTGTCTATATGAAGGGTCGTCTTATTGATTCTGCAATTCTTCAATACGCTCTCATACCAGATCTGAGCATATTCAAAGGAAGAAGTAGACGGAGTCATAACCGGACCTTCATCGATACATACGCCATATTTGGTCTCAACGTTGGTTGCTTCATGTCCGGCATATCCTCTATCCTTGCTTATGGGGAAGGTAGGAAGTACATAGGTGTAAACATCTACCGATCCCTGTTCAAAAGTATAGAAATCATATTCCAGACGCGGTGTATTACGTCCTGCCGTACGCTGTGCCTTTGCCATAGGATTACCCAACTGAACAGCTGTATTCTCAAATCCCAGGTTCGGAATCACAATCATCTTAATATCATCATTCTCTACTTTACGGTGGAAACTTGCCGCATCCATCGCAACATACCCATTGTTCTCTACAAACAGAGTGTCCATTTCGGCCAATGAAGGAGATGTAGGATTAAAGACGGAGATATAAACACTTTCTTTCTCACCACGGTCGGACATAATATCCAATGTACCAAGAATTCTCTCACCAGCCGGAACCTTTGTCCAGTCGATGGAAACTTCGATACGCTCTTCGGTAGCTGTCTCTCCGGACTTCTTGTTTACCAAAATCCAATCGTTTGTTACAGATGTTTTCCATTTCAACGGAGTAGCACCTTTATTGAATACATCTACATAGTAAGATTGGCGCAGGTAAGTATTGAAACATGGCAATGAATGGAAGCTTTGCAGACCTTTCAACACAGCCTCACCCTCGGCCATTACACCCAGAGAGGCTGCAGGAGCCAGTTCAACATCTCTCAACTTCGGAAGTTCAAAATAAGCAGCCGCAAATCCTTGCTTCATGGTCATCACATGATTCCATTTACCGTCGAGCAGTGAGTTATAGCCTTTGGTTATAACTTCCAGACTGTCATAACAAGCTTTTGCTGATTTCTCCAAATTCTTAGCCGATGCTCTTTGCTGAATAGCATACCAACGGTTTCTTTGTCCGTCCAGTACCATTCTGTTCAACAGTTCGCATCCCTTGACCGGATAATATAATGACTGATAGAAACATGCTTTCTGTTTCTCATCGGACATATTATTCAGAATATTCTCTACGATACCTCCAATACGGCGATATTCGCTCAGACGGTTGTCTACTTCACGATAGTTGGTCAGTGAGAAATCCGTATCCGTATTCCGTTCTTTTCCATGCTTATCAGTCGTCCACTGGTAGCCCCATCCCATGAATTCGGGTTTACGTGCAAAAGCCAGCTTATAGAAAGAATTGACTACATCCTGATATTCGTTACGGTATTGGTCGCCCAACATACCACACAACCATTCTGTACGATAATTGGCTGCTCTTTCAAAGTTGAAAGCATCAATATCGAAAGCCATTGTCAGAAAGTAATCCACTGCAAATTCACATGACTTAATGTCACCTGCATTCAGCAACCAGATGCGGTCGGCTGTTGCATCGTAGGCTTTACGAAGTTCTTCGTACATCAATGTAGGAGAAACCGTATTCATCCAAAGGTGATCGTGAGGCTTGCCAAGATAAGAAGAGTGGTAATATACACCCGAACGCCCCGAACGTTTCTGTTCTTTCGGGCTGCTCAGACGTTTCATATAACCGTAGTTATCATCCGGCCAAATGATAGTTACATCATCCGGAAGTTCCAGACCTTCATCATATACGTCCAGTACCTCTTTGTAAGGAGTAAATGCCTGGGGAATTTCTTCTCCCGGTTTACCGATTGCATCGATCAACATCTGTCTTTGCGCCATCAGAGCTTCCTGAAGCATATCTTTTCTATCACCCATATCATTGCTTGCGTTCATGGCTCTGTCATGCAGTCCGCGCAATGCCAGCGTATATACATTTTCAAAAGGAGCGCATTCCTTCACACGGACATTGAGCACACTGTCTACACCTTTTTTATTATTGATGTAATCCCATTCGCCCATCTTATCGCGTTTCCATTCACTTGCCGTATTAAACAATAGCGGTTCGCAGTGGGAAGCTCCCATTAGGATAGCAAAGCGGTCTGCAACCACTCTATTCTCAGGAATGCGGTGGAATGCCATAGATGCATCGTGCATAGCCGGACACAAATAGTTAGCCTGAAGACGAAGCAAAAGCTCACAAACCTTGGCATAAGTCCGGGGACCGAAATTGCCCAATTCTTTCTCAAAGTTATCTCTTGACCAACGGTAAAGTCCCCAGTCTTCGTCATTGATGAAGATACCTCTGTACTTCACTGTAGGCTCTTTAGAAATATACTTGTCTACTTTCAGGTGTAACTGGTCTTTCTTTATGATAGGAGCATCCGCCCACCAGTACCAGGGAGACACACCAATAGTTCTCGATACAGAAAGCAGCCCGTAAGCAGTACCTCTGCGGTCGCTACCTACAATTACCAACGCCTTGTCCACACCCGGAAGCGGATTGCGCACAAGCTGTACCAGATAGCTTTCCCAACGATTCTTCAAAGGTTCTACATCCAGTTTCTTCTTTGCAACCATTTGGTCGATCCACTCATTATGCCCCAAGGTACCGATGATAATACAGTTCTTTTGAGGCGCTTCTTTGGTAGTAGCAACGCCCAAAAGCTGTCCACTCACCTCTTTCACATCATTTGCAAATAGTCCTGCCGTAGTCTTTACAACTTCAAAATCTTTTGCGTCATAGTACACGCAGGCTTTATCCTTCTTGCCAACGAGACTAAACACGTTGGATCCGCTACTATTCTGTGATAGCGAAACCTGAGCCAGTGCTGCCGAGGAACTCAGCAGCAACATGCCTCCTAATAAAATACATTTAAAAATTCTCATGCTTTATCGATAATTATGAATTATTTCTCCATCAAGGCAACTACACACCAAAGGTAAGGACCTTGTGCATGAAAATCACCGGTACGACGCGGACGGTCGTAATAGTATTGTTTGTCGTTCTTCTTATTGGTACCTACACAAATCTCTCTTACCTGATTCTTCTCGGTCAGATAATTCACTAAAGCCATCCATGCCTTGCGAGCTGCGGGCGCATACTCTTTAGCATCCAGCCAACCGTTCTTTACACCCGTAATAAAAGCAAAAGTAAACATAGCAGAACCTGATGTTTCAGTCCAGCATTCAGGATCATCCAACAACTGGTTCCACAATCCTTCCGGATTCTGATATTCCTTCAGACTCTTCATCATAGTCAGGTAACCTTCCATGATGCGGGGACGGTCTTTGTGATTCTTGGGTAAATAGCGAAGTAACTCTGCCATACCTGCTGCCATCCATCCGTTTCCGCGTCCCCAGTAGAAGGGCACATCCGGTGCATGATAGAAGAGACCGTTGGGACGTTGTAATTCATCCAGATACATCACCATTTCTTTGGCTGCACGATCTATATATTTGCTATCATTGGTCACTTTGTAGGCATGCGTCTGCACAATAGTAATCATGTACATATCGTCAATCCAGAGGCGTGTTTGCCATGAATAGCCTTTCTCCGCCCATGCTTTCTCATCAGGCTTTGCATCTTCGGGAACTTCCCATTGAGTATCAGCATAAGGTAATCCCACTTCCTTATAACGTTCATCCTTTGTTACCCAATAAAGTTCCAGAGGCAAGCTACCGAACATATTCAGATCGACATGATTCTTGATAGGCAACAATGCCTTTTCAGTAGTAAACAAATGCTCAAACCGGGCTTGCAAAAGCTTGATAAGTGCTTTATCTTTAGCTGCTGCCGCATATTTAAGAGAACCGTTCCAATAGAAGGTTTCGGGATAACCAATCCATTTTCCGGCATGTAATGCATGTTTCTCGGTTACAAAACGATAGGAAATGCGTCGGCCGATTTCATCGGGGGTATACCCTTCAGGGAAATTCTTCAGAAGACTCTTCTGAGCAATTAATAACTGGAAAGGAAGTAATAATAATAACAATGTAAATACTTTCTTGTACATAACAATTTGGGTTCTATCTGTTAAAACTATAATAATTCACACTCACTGAGGTATCTGATACCGCTATTTTACCTTCAATAATCCTTTTATATCATCACATACAGCTACTGCCACCTTCGAGTCTGCACAGCCGTAATAAAGATATAGCTTCTTCTTATAATAAGCCAATCCTTCGATAAAAACGGTTCCGTCTTTATACTGTCCGCTCTTCTCAAAAGGAGCTTCAGGCATGAAGAAAGGTTTGTCCAAGCGGCCCAATACTTTATAAGGATCTTTGGAATCGAGCAGAAGTTGACCTGCACAGTAAGCGCCTGCCGGATAGTTGGCATCACCTCTCTTTTTGTCATTCTTACCATTATACATCAATACAATACCTTGTTTGGTACGGATGGCAGGAGGACCACATTCAGTCATCTGACTATCAAAGTATCCATTACGCGGCTTGGCTATCTTCAATAATTCATTGTTCTCATCCAGTACGGGATACCAGTCCGTCAGGTTATCGGAAGTAGCTGCATGTACGGCATATTCTCCCCAATACATGAAGTACTTACCATCCACTTTATCGATAACCAGCTTCCCACCTTTCACCTTCGTAAGAATAGAAGCTGACTTCGTTGCTATTCTGGCAAAACGACCGTCATATGCCTTTTCAAAAGCAAGGCCATGCTTAGTCCAGTTCTTCAGATCCTTGGAAGTTGCCACAGCAAGACGGGGAGTCTTCCGGTTCCATGCCGTATAAAGCATTACATACAGTCCATCTTCGGTCATTGCTACCCGCGGGTCTTCACAACCACCCGGACATTCGATGCTTTCAAATTCATCTCCACCGGGGAAAAGTACCGGACTGTCCAGTCTCTTCATAGTCACTCCATCCACACTCTCGGCATAACCGATACGGGAAGTTCTTTTACCTATACCTTGCGCTGAATTATCTTCGGCACGGTAGAGCACAACAATCTTTCCGTCTTTCACGGTGGCAGCAGGATTGAAAATATCACTTTCCTCCCACTTCACCTGTTCTTTTCGCATCGGGCAATGGAAAGAGGTAGGTTGTGGTACCAATACAGGGTTAACTCCCTCAGGACGCAGGAATGGTCCAACCACCCAACTCTCTTGTGGTTTCTTATCGGTATCATCTGAAGAAGGCAGAGTAGAAAAACTACTAAGCGACAGCACTCCTATCAGACCCATTATTAATTTTAGTTTCATTTTATTTCTTTGTTTTACATTGGTAAAGTTACCGTTTTATCACGGAAGTTTATACTTCTGAGTATCTATATTCCAGCCTTTCAACACCAGAACAGCCCCATCAGCCAGCTTCTCTTCCCCTGTTTCGATGGTGACTGTTTTCTTTTCACCCGGGATCAAAGAGAAGAAGTTATCTGAATAGAATGACGGACGTATCGGACTCATCTTGGAATTGAGAAATTGCAATTGATTGAAGAAGGCAATGCCATTAGACGTATTCTTCATCGCAATATCTACAAAATAGCGTCCATCTGCCTGACGTGTTTTGTAGGAAAGCTTCACTTTGGCTGCTTTCAACTTACTCAAATCTTCGAAGCCTGATGATGTAGGACCGGTCAAGGTCTTACTGCCTTCATACTTATCATTGGATCTCCAATAGAAGTTGGAAGAAACATCTTTGCCTTTTTCATCTTTCAACACTAATTTGATGAAGTGAACCTGAGAGATGTTTTCAGGAAAACGAATCGTCAGCACATCGTTAGCAACTCCATCTTCCGGCAAATCAACAGAAACAGACTCTTCAAAAACCTTTTTGCTATTTATATCATATACCTGAGCTATCACCTTATAACCAGTAAAGGCACGATAGTAATCGTTCACCACGGACACTGTATTTTTCAGATAATCAAACTGAGCATGCAGCGGTTCCAGTGAATTGGCTGTATGATACAACGAAGCTGTGGGCTCCAAAGACCAATCCCACATACGGGAAGAAACCTGACGCATGGAACAGTTATGATACCAGAACAAAAGTCCGGAACAGAATCGATCACCGTAATCCAATTTATTATAGTTCCATACTTCCCAGATACTTTTAGAATTCATAGCACCCAGCAGTTGTCCTTTTTGGGCAAACTCATCAATGGAAGATGACTTTCCATAGTTATTTACCAGATCAGTATACATGGTAGTCATCAAGTGGAAACCATTTCCATCCAGATAATCCCACACTTCCTTATTGATAGGCCAAAGATCTTTCTCATCCATCATCTCACGAAGGATTTCCACTGTGGGAAGTGTAGGAGCACCATATTCAGGATTGAAACCATCGACACGGCTTCCACGCGGAGATGCCGTATTTTCATAGTGCTGCATCGGATTCACTTGCTTGTAAGGACTTCCGTCATGTACTCCGTCACATTCGGACTGCATCTGATAACCTCGCGTACCATCCAGTTTATTCAATAATTCAGGGGTACCGGTAACCTCAGTACTTTCATTGGAGGCTACATAATAAGCCAGGGAAGGATGATTACGGATACGTTTCACAGTAGACTCCACATTATTCAGATAGTTGCCCTTATCATGTGGATGCCGTGTATCACCTGTCATCCAGAATTCCTGCCATACCAATAGCCCCATCTCGTCACACAACTGGAAGAAATAGTCAGATTCGGCAATTCCACCTCCCCACATACGTAAAAGGTTGACACCTGACTGGAGACTATATCTTAATTCAGCATAAGTACGCTCATCGGAAGTTCTCAGCATAGCCTCCGGTATCCAATTCGTTCCACGGATAAAGAGACGTTTACCATTTACATAGAAGACACGTGACTTATCAGGTGTATTCGTATCAGAAGTAATTTCACGAATACCAAACTTCGTTTTTACCGAATCACACACAACTCCATCGATGGATACGGTCATTTTCAGCTCATACAAGTTCTGAGGCCCTTTATTCACAGGCCACCATAAACGGGGGGAATTAATCACTAATTGTGGGAACTCTTCCGGAGAGAAAGACAAAACTTTCTCTTCTCCACGCATAACTTTAACTTTTTTCTCGAAAGTTATATTTTCACCAAGAATCTCACCCTTCACCGTGCAATTAATAGGGTTAAAACCAGTTGTCGGATTCACAACTTCCACCGACACAAATTCGCGTGCCTGGTCGTAACCGGGTTTACGTAATTCTGATTTCACGAAAGGATGACGCAATGCTACTTTACCAGTAGAATAGAGAGAAATATTCTTCCAGATTCCTGTATTACGGTCACGAATGCCATCCATAAAAGTGAAGTCCCACCCCACAGTCATCAGCATGGTAGTATTCAATCCAATGTTTCCGTTTCCACCATTATGGAATTCACCTACCGCTCCCCAGGATTTTGGTTTAGCACTGCCCGGAACATCCACCGGATATACTTTTATAGCTAATGCATTGCTCTTGTCTATCTTTACAAAGCTGGTCACATCAATATAATCCTGCAAAAACATGCCCTTAATCGTGCTTAGCAGGTTTCCATTCACCCATACCTCAGCACGATAGTTAATACCATCCAGTTGTAACCAGACATGCTTGCCTTCAAATGATTTAGGAACTGTAAATTCAGTCCTGAACCAATAGGTATAGAAATCACGTCCGGTTTCAGAGATATCCGGTATTAATTTAGATTCGATTTTATTATTGATACCATAATAAGGTTCAGGATATTTTTGGTTGTGTACCAATGAATTCAGAACTGTACCGGGTACAATGGCAGGCAACCAGTTTGTTGTCGGATAATCAGACAAAGAAACTTTCTCTCCAGAGTCCGTCACGTCTCCCGCCTTCATCATTTTCCACTGATAACCTCCATTATGGGTAATATCCGAGTCAAGCCAGATACGTTCAGAACCTCTGGCATCATTTACTTGCGTTTGTCCGGTTACTACTGTCGAATAGGAAAACAACAGTAAAACAAAGGTAAGGGCTTTAGCCCAACTGCTTATATTCATTTTATAAGTATAAATAAGGTTTCGATATAAGATTACTAAAATAACAGGAAATTATTCTTCTAAAAGCGCAACAGCACACCAAAGGTAAGGAGCTTGTCCATGATAATCGCCTACATTTTGTTTACGATCATAGTAGTATTGCTTATCGTTCTTTTTGTTGGTGCCCTCGCAAACTGATTTTACATTGTTGTTCTCATCTATGTACTTCACCATAGCCATCCATGCCTTGCGGGCAGCAGGAGCATATTCTTTAGCATCCAACCAGCCATTCTTCACGCCCTTAATGAAAGCGAAAGTGAACATGGCAGACCCCGAGGTTTCAATCCAGCAATCAGGATGATCCAACAACTGGTGCCACAAACCATTGGAAGACTGATACTTTTTCAGGCTTTTCATCATAGTGCGATAGCCATGCAGAATGCGTGGACGGTATTCACTATCTTCGGGCAAACTACTCAACAACTCTGCCATACCGGCAGCCATCCAACCATTACCTCTACCCCAATAGAAAGGAACATCCGGTGCATGATAGAAAAGACCATTCGGACATTGCAATTCATCCAGATACATCACCATTTCTCTGGCAGCACGGTCTATATATTTACGATCACCAGTAACTCTATAAGCCTGAGTCTGTACAATCGTAATCATATACATATCATCAATCCACAAACGAGTTTGCCAGGAATATCCTTTCTGATCCCATTCTTTTTCTTTGGGTTTTGCATTTTCAGGAAGTTGCCATTGAGTATCGGCATAAGGAAGACCCAAATCCAGATAACGTTGATCTTTTGTTATCTTATACAGTTCCAGAGGCAAACTGCCAAACATATTCACATCCACATGATTCTTGATAGGTAACAGAGCTTTTTCCGTTGTAAACAGGAGTTCAAATCTATTCTGTAAAAGCTTCACAAGCTCTTGGTCATTGGTGAGTGCGGCAAATTTCAATCCTCCATTCCAGGTAAAAGTTTCCGGATAGCTAATCCATTTTCCGATATGAAGCATATGCTTTCCATCTACAAAATGATATGCCAGACGTTTACCTACTTCTTTGGGAGTATATCCTTCAGGAAAATCGGTCAACAAACTTGTCTGGGCAAACACCAACTGAAAAGGAAGCAAAAACAGTAATAATAACGACTTCTTACACATAAGGTTAATTCTTTATTTATTAGACATTAAGAAATACATAATTGTTATCATGGTATACCTCTTACGAGATGGTTACAAAGATAGCACGCAGCATCTTCTCAATAGAGAAGAAGTATTCCAATAAATAGAAAAAACATCTCAAAATCGCATAAAAGTCACAATTTTATTCCCAATAAAAGCACTATCCCCCCTTATCCGGCAAAATCCTTTGGAAGTACTCCAAATTGTTTCAGGAAACATTTAGAGAAATATGAAGAAGAATTAAACCCTACCATATAGCAGATTTCATTAATACGACTTTCACCTTCTTTTAATAACTGGGCAGCTCGTTTCAAACGTTCTATACGCAGATATTCGTTCGGACTCAAATCCAATACCCCTTTCATTTTACGATAGAAGCTGGAACGGCTCATATTCAGACTCTCTGCCATATCGTCCATACTAAACTCCTGATTCGACAAATTAGAAAGAATAATCTCATTCAGTTTCTTGATAAATTCTTCATCAGCCTTGGTCAGCGCCATTGTATTAACTGCAACAAAAGGAGATTTGGCAAAATCCCGGCGAAGCTTCTCCCGATTGTTTATCAGATTAGAAACTACAGCCAAAAGATATTCCGGTGAAAAAGGTTTCTCAATATACGAGTCCGCCCCTAATTCCATACCCTCAATCTTAGACTGAATATTAGTCTTAGCCGTCAGGAGTATAACAGGAATATGGCTATAACCCACATTTGACTTTATTGTCTTGCACAATTCAAAACCATCCATTAATGGCATGACAACATCACTCACCACCAGATTCACAAAATTACTATCCAATGCTTCCAAGGCCTCTCTACCATTAGTTGCCGTAACTACAGCATATTGAGATGACAACTGACGTTCGATGAAAGCGAGCATTTCCGGGTTATCTTCTACAACCAAAACCATATGCTTGCTTTCTTTTGATTGTTTTCCCTCCGATTTATCATCCGAATATTGCTCACCAGATGCTTCTGTTTGTAACTCTGCATCCATGTTCTCCATATCAGAGTCTAAAGTAATCACCGTATCCTGAATGATAGGAAGTGTCAGGACAAAAACATTGGCATCTTCACCCGGAGCCATAACCAGGGTTCCACGATGGAGCTCTGCCAGAGAACGGGAAAGAGCTAAGCCAATACCCGCACCTGTAGCAAGCTTTCCTTCCTCCTTCTGACTGAAACGAACAAAAGGCTGAAAAATCTCCTCTTTCATTTCATCGGGAATAATGACTCCGTCATTCTTTGTCACCACATAAAATGCCTGTGTCTCTACATCTACTTCCAACTTAATATGCATATAGCTATCGGCATACTTCATCCCATTATTCAAAAGATTACTGATAATCTTCGTAAATGCTTCACGATTCACATGGGCACAGAAATTTTCTTCGGGCAACTCCAGATTAAAGTCAAGACCTTTCTGACGTGAAAGAGAACTAAAACGCATATAAGTTTCTTTCAGGATATTGGTAATATCACATTTAGTAAAGTTCAAGCTATAACCCTGACTTTCTACTTTCCTGAAGTCCAGGAGCTGATTTGTAAGGTTCAGTAATCTTTCCGTATTATGTTGCATAATATTCAGATCCTCGTGAGTCTCCGGATCCAAATGCTTTTTCAAAAGAATATTCTCCAAAGGCCCTTTAATCAACGTCAGCGGAGTCCGGATTTCATGTGCCACATTGGTAAAGAAATCTATTTTAGCGTTATAGATCTCGCGTTCTTTTTCCTGCTCAAACTTCTCGAGTTGACGGCGATGCAGTCTGCTGCTACGCTGCCTGAAATACCAAAAGGCATATACAGAACCGACAATAAACAACAATATATAAATGCAATATGCCCAGAACGAAAGATAAAAAGGAGGAAGAATATGAATATATAGCAAATGTTCTTCAGGTCCCCAAATACCATCACTATTAGACGCTTTCACGCGGAACACATAATCACCATGCCACAAATTGGAATAGGTGACAATAGGACTTTCGCCCACTGTGATCCAGTCTTTATCAAAACCATCCAATCTATACATCAGCTTATTCATTTTCGGCACCTGATATCCAAGAGCTGCAATACGGAAAGAAAATGAATTTTGATTAGCCTGAAGAGTGATACTATCCGAGAAAGTGATGCTCTTTTCAAGAGGAGTATTCACTTCATCTGCACGGACTTCTTTATTGAACAGCATGAAATCTGTAATCACTACCGGTGGCAAGCTTTTATTCTCAGTAAATGTTTTGGGATTAAATACCACGAAACCATCAATGCTACCCAAATAAATAGCGCCCGTTTCATCCTTGTAACTGGAACGGTAGTTAAATTGATCACCAAGCAAGCCATTGGCCGTTGTATAACCCTTTACCTGTTTTGTTTCGGGATTAAAGCGTACTAACCCGCTATTCGTTGTCAGCCAGAATAGTCCTTCTGCATCCTCTACAATTTGATAAACCACATCATTAGGCAGGCCATTGGATGAATTATAGCTAGTAAAAGTCTCCGTTTCGGGATGGAACAAGCAGAATCCTCCCCCTTGTGTGGTCAACCAGATTTGCCGATGTGAATCTTCAAAAATACTCAAAACTTTGTCATAAGGAAGACTCTCTTTATTACTTTCATTATGTACATAGTTCTTCCATTTCTTTTCATTAACATTGTAACAATAGGCACCATCCACATAGGTAGCTAACCACAAATTACCACCCGAATCCTCTTTTATATCATATACAAACCTACCGGCCAACTCCTCTATTCTGTCAAAATCATCTGTCTGTTCATTATACCTCAACAGCCCGAACATGGTTCCCAGATAAATATCTCCTGTTGTTGTTCTGCAAATAGCAAAAATGCTATTGTCTATCAATGAACGGGGGGAAGCATTTTTCTGATAAGTTTTCAAGATATTCCCGGTATTGGTATCTACGATTTTCAGTCCTTTAGAAAATGTTCCAACCCACAACTTATCACCGACCATACATAAGCCATGAATATTGGTAAACCCAGAACTGGGTGCAAAGAAAGAAAATGTTTTTGTCTTCGGATCAAAACGATTCAAACCGCCATCCTCAGTACCAATCCATAATATCCCTTTATTGTCCTCGCAGAACTCACGTACTCGCTTACCATGCAAATTATTATCCCCATCTTTCGGATAATACTTCTCAAAATAGGTGTAAGACTTTGGATAATAGTCTACTCCTCCAAAATATGAACCTACCCAGATACCACCTTCCCTATCTTCACATAGCGAATAAACAGCATTATCAGACAAAGAATAAGGATCATCTTTAGAACTATACAAGTGCACATACTTATCTGTACGAAGATTATAGATATAGACTCCCGATTCTGTACCAATCCACAATTCATTATCCGAATTGACGAGCAAATCCCGGCTATATACCATTTCACCAGTTTCATCCATCAGCAATAAACTCCGCAAATTACCGGAAGTAAGGTTCAATTCCTGAACCCCTTTTCTTATGGAACTGATATAGATACAATTATAGGCTCCCGGCACAATCTTCATAATGACGTCATCTTTAAAAACCTCTTCACCATCCTTCGGGGAAAGATAAGGATGAAGTGTTTTTAAATTATCCTTAGAATAGAACAAACCACTGCCGTAGAATCCAACCCAAATAGTCCCACTATTATCAGAAGTTACACTCTGAACATTGGCTGAGAAACTGTTTAGTGTATAGTTGTGAAGCTGTTCTTTTTGTGGCTCATAGCAAAATAGCCCTTGTGTTTCAACAGCTATCCAAACCCGTCCTTCCTTATCTCCCGAAATTGCAGAAACAGTTCTATCTATCTGGGTATTTTCTCTACTTAACAGATTAAAAGGAATAAAAATTTCCCGGTCAGGATAATAGATATACACTCCGGCATCCGTACCAACCCAGATATTCCCTTTATTATCTTCATAAAGACAAGTTACGAAATTGTTCCCCAAACTATGATTGTCGTTCATATCGCGCTTGAAATTCCGAAACGACATACCGTCATATCTACTCAGTCCCCCCTTAGTACCGAACCACATAAATCCCTTTTTATCCTGCATGATCGCATTGACTGTAGTTTGGGATAATCCATCCTTAATGCTAAGATTTTTGAAATAGTAATGTTCGTCTGCTGCTTGTGTCCAACAAACAATATAACAAAGAAAACTAATAAGGGCTATTATTCTCTTCCTCATTTTTGTGTTTTTTGATAGATTCGTACGTCAAATATAGCTCAATCTGATGACAAACGATAGCAGAAATACTTCAATAAATAAAAAATTCGTCTCTTTAATACTTTAAAAAAATGCAGGAAACCGTTGTTTATGAAAAGACTTCGATGAAAATAGCCCATTTCATCGAAGTCTTTCACTTTATATGATCTTCATCTTATCAATAGCCCAGGTAACCAAAACAGAGGTAAGCCTTACAAAACCCAATAAATATGTTTGCTTTATAACTAATGCAAATCAGAAGTCGAATTTGATTTATAATTGGTACAATGGATTAAAGATTGCTGATGAACGTTTATTAGTTTGCTGATAATCAGCGAATAGCATTTACCAACTGTTTACCGCAAAATGTAAAAGCATTTACCGCCGCATGTAACGGCCTTTACCCCTTATTGTAACGCTCTTTACCTCGGCATGTAACGACCTTTACCTCGGCGTGTAAATGGAGTTACCGTGTGGGATCCTGTCATGAATCACTCGGAAAAGTGATAATTATAAGGATTCCGTTTAAAATGATAACGATGTCGAGGCAGTGGCAATGGATCCTGCAAACGCAATTCCCAAGCCAACAGTTTTGTCAACAACTCATTCTGCTTATTTACAAACTTTGAGTTTCCAAACAGGTTATTAATTTCATACGGGTCTTTCTTCAGATTATACAGTTCTCCCCTTCCATAACTGTTCATGACCAGTTTCCAGTCGCCCATACGCACCATTCGGGAAGTTCCACTCTGAGTCCAGGTATTCAATTCGTCAAAACGAGCCACTTTATCATGCCCCAGCGCACCTTCCTGCTCAAAAGTCAGTTTATCATCCAAAGGCACATCTTCACCACCGAAGCCCAACTGCACAACTACACTTGAAAACTCCTCTTTCGGGTATTTCTTGCCTGTCAGCATCGGCCACAAACTCCGTCCCTGCACACCTACAGGTATAGAATCCCCTATAGCCGTACAAAAAGTAGGGAAAAGATCTGCCAATGAAACATGCGCATCTATCGCTTTAGCCTGTTTCTTTATCTGATAACCGGCCCAAACCATTGGTATACGGGTCAGGGATTCGGACAAGCCTGCTCCTTTACGAATTAGGCCGTATTCACCGCAATAATCACCATGGTCAGACAGAACTACAATGATTGTTTTCTCAAAAAGTCCTTTTTCTTTCAAATCCTCAATCAGTCGCTTTATCTGATCATCTATAAGGCGAATCATTCCCATATAATTTCCCCTTAATCGAGGTAGATCTTTCTCAAGATCAGGACAAGAAGCATCTTCCAGTTCTGCCAGTATCTGGTACTTCTCTCCTTTCTTCAATGCATCCTGGCGTGAAGTCTTCACTGGTGGAAGCTTATCCGGCGCAAACATCGAGTAATAAGGCTCACAGACTTGATAGGGATTATGTGGTTCGGGAAATGAAACCCAGACAAAGAACGGATTATCCTTCTGGCTATCGATCCATTCTATAGCCTCATCCACTATTCTTGTAGGCTGTTGGTCCTTGACAGGTATAGGCGAAGGCTCCAGACACTGCCCGACAGACTCTTTAAAGAATTCGGAAACGGCACGTTCTCCCTCCGTCACCGGTTTATTCTTTCCCCAGTGAGAATATTCAGACCAGAAATCCATATCTTTCGAACTCAAATAACCATGATTTTTACCCACCAAAGCAGTCTTATAATGGTTCTCCTTCAAAACAGTCACCAAATCTTTTGCATAGTGTATATCGCGTACATTGTGATTCGTACGCACATGAGTAGCACTGGGAAAACGGCCTGTAAACATAGAACAACGTGCAGGGCTGCTGGCAGGCATAACCGTATATGCTTTATCAAACCAGGCATTCTGGTGCGCCAATTCATCAACGTACGGAGTGATTTCCATCGGAAACCCTTCACGCCCACACAAATCCGCACGCTGCTGATCTGTCATTATCACCACAATATTGGGCTTATCTGTCTGAGCGTACAAAGACAAACCCACCCCCTGAAGGATAACTCCTGAAAAGAGATACTTTCTTAAATTCATAACTATCTATTTTAAGCATAAGTTCCGCAAACGAATAATTTCCCCTTTCAAGCCACTTTAAACATATGCGAAAATAAGCTTTTTATTAATACCCAGGTAAAAATAACACATATACTTCATAATCCCAATAAAGAGATTATGAAGTATATAAATTAAAGCAGCTTTTTCAGCCGGCTATGAAGAATAGAATATCTTATTCGTTCAGCAATGCATAAGCACACCATATGATGGGAGCTTGTCCATGATAATCACCTGTAATGCGGGGACGATCCAGATAATACTGGTGGCTGTTCTTCTTGCCTGTACCGATGCAAACTTCCATCAAGTCATTGTTATCATCAAGATAGTTGCAAAGCCCCAACCATGCACGGCGGGCAATCGGTCCATATTCATCCTTATCCAACCATCCGTTCTTCACACCCAAAATCATGGCATACGTAAACATTGCCGAACCGGAAGTTTCTGTCCAGCAGTCCTTTTCGTCAATCAACTGGTTCCAAAGTCCGTCTTCATTCACATATTTCTTCAGGTTCTCCATCATCAAGCGATATCCTTTGAGGATGCGTTGACGGTTGGGATCGTTTTCAGGAAGGTTGAAAAGCAATTCTGTCATACCCACAGCCATCCAGCCATCGCCACGTCCCCAATAAAAGGGCACATCGGGCGCATGATAAAAGAGACCGTTCTCACGCTGAATCTCATCCAGATAAAGCACCATTTCCTTGGCAGCACGGTTGATGTATTTTTTATCTCCCGTTACGTGATAGGCTTCGGCCTGCACGATGGTAATCATATACATATCATCAATCCAAAGGCGGGTCTGCCAAGAGTATCCTTTCTTATGCCATTTACGTTCTTCATCGTTTGCCTTCTCAGGAAGAATCCACTGCGTATCGGCATACGGTAATCCCAGTTCTTTATAGCGCTCGTCCTTCGTCATGCGATACAGTTTCAGAGGTAGGCAACCAAACATATTCTGGTCTACATGAATCGGAGGAGGAAGCAAGTCTTTCTCCAGATGGAACAACAACTCAAAACGCTCTCTCAACTTCTTGGTAAGTTCCTTGTCATTCGTCATTTCGGCGAACCGGAGCGCTCCATACCAAGTGCAGACTTCAGCATAATGTATACCTCTGTCTCCATAAAGTTGGTGTTTGGTCTCCATCAGGCGGCTACTTACCTTTTTCCCTACGATTTTGGGATTTGCTCTTACAGGGAAATTACTGAAATAATCTTGTGCGGTGATGGTACTTGTCATTACAAATACAGCCACAACAAATAGATAAATGAAACGATAATCTCTCTTCATAATTCTTATAGTCTTTAAATGAATAATTAATTTACCCAGTTGCCTTATCATTTTCTTACGGAAAATTTATATATGCAATGGCTATCATATTTCTCTCCCGGTTTCAATAATGCTGACGGCCATTCCGGTTTATTAGGAGTATCGGGATATTTCTGAGTTTCCAAACAAACGGAAGCACGATGACCATATACGATGCCTTTTTTTCCCTTTACCGTACCATCAAGGAAGTTGCCGGCATAAATCTGAATTCCCGGTTCGTTCGTGTAAACATCGAGTACGATACCAGTCTTAGGAGATTCGAGAGTAGCACATTTCTGAGAAATATCCCCTTTTGTATTGAGTACCCAGTTATGATCGTAACCTTTACCATACTTCAATTGAATAAAATCATTATTAATGCGTGCTCCGATGGCCGTGGGTTGACGGAAATCCATGTCTGTATTTTCTACAGGAGCAATCTCACCGGTAGTCATAAAAGTACTGTCCACAGGAGTATATGCATCAGCATTAATGGTCAGTAGATAGTCCGAGTTGTCTTTGGAAGGATCACCATCCAGATTGAAATATGAATGATTAGTCAGGTTAACAACCGTAGTACGATCCGTTTCGGCACTATAACGAATATCGATGGCATTATCATCTGTCAGTGAGAAAGTGACCTTACAAGTCAAATTACCCGGAAATCCCTCTTCACCATCTTTTGATAAATAGCTCAATTCCAAAACTTGATCACTCAGCTGATGTGCATTGAAAACCCGGAAGTCAAAGCCTTTAGAACCACCATGTAGGCAGTGGCCATAGTTATTCCGTGGCAATTGATATTCTACACCGTCTATGGTAATCTTACCCTGGTTAATGCGATTACCATAACGTCCGATGGTAGCACCAAAATTCGTAGGAAGTTTCACGTAGTCCTGAATAGAATCGAGTCCTAATACAACATCACGCATAACTTCATCTTTATCCGGTACCATTACTGATACAATACGTCCACCAAAGTTTGTAATACAAACTTCCATACCATTTTTATTCTTTAGTACAAACAGGTCTGTCTGTTTACCATCCACTTCCATACGGAAATCAGCCGGATTCAACCCTGAAGCAGTCTTTTCACTGACCTGCTTACTTGTACAGGCTGATGCTAATAGCACAAATCCTGCTAAAATAATCATAATTTTATTCATATCGCTTATAATGTTTATGCTTTATTTTTTAATTAAAAATTGTTCTGCACGTCCTGGTGAAAATAGCTCCCACAGCGAAGCAACCGTCCAGCCCGGAGCAAAGATATCGTTATAATATCCCTTGCCGTTACGACCGTAATCCCAGTTAGTGTGTTGGACAACCTCAGGGTAATAACCGACTTTGGCAACACCACACATATGACCCTCATAAGGAAGCAGTTGACGCATGGAAGTGGAAATAACCTCAGCAAAGTCAGAGAAACGGGGCTCATTGTACTCCTTAGAAAGCCAATGCAACACATCAGCAAATTCGAAGATAAATACATCAATATGGTTATTCTCAACCGAAACATTACCCCAACCACGGGTCTTCAAACCGATATCACCCAACATCTGACCTTCGGCAAAGGGAACATCCCAGGTATAATACCAGGATAAGGCAAAATAAGCAGCCTTCTTACAAAGTGCGGCATAGTGGGAACGCTCCGCACCTTTAGTAACCAGAGCAAGGTAATAAGTGGCAGTAGCAGCATAAAGGGAAGCTTCCTTATCCTCACAATTAGCATCCAAAGTAGAAGAGAAATAATCGGATTTGGAGATAAGTTCATTCTCCAGATAATTTACAGTACGCTTGGCACTCTCCAGGTAACGCTTGTCCTTGAAATACTTGTAGGCCATTACCAGAGGCAAAGTAGCCGAAGGAGTACTACCACCGGTACCGTCTACAATAGAGAAATCATCCTTGAACTTACGGGGGAAGCTACCGTCAGCATTCTGAAGACGAAGGAAACTGTCCAGGATAACCTTCAGACGTTTTTCCCATTCGGGATGTTTACGCTTGTGTTGCTTCTCGTAATCCAGATAATTAAGAATGGCATACACACCTTCCGATTGGCGGCGGATACTAAGATTAGGCTCCTTAAAATCACGATTATAATGTACAACCTCATTGAAAAAACCGGCAGGAGAGAAACCGTTCGTAAGATAAGTATCAAAGATACTGTTAGCACTGTTCACAAGTTCAGG
>NZ_QRZF01000032.1 GCF_003464595.1 Bacteroides intestinalis | reverse complement strand
TGTACAAGTGTGAACGTTCACTTGTACAAGCGCAGGCTCTCGCAGCCGCAAGTGTTCAATTACAATAATTAGAACGACCGTCCTTTAAATATATTCGACTCGGACAATGGAACGAGTTTACCGTCCAGTGTTAATCTATTCGAGTTGAAATTAGGATTTACTGTGGCAGATACATTGTTGCGGCCATGAGTGAGCCTGATAGAGACTTGTGCTGAGATTCCTACACCTGTCACACTAAAATTGCAAGTTACATTCCCTTTTTTGTCGGTGGTGGTTTTTACTTCACCTACAGTGCCATCCACTGTAACACCTCCAATTCCATTAGGACCAGCAAAGGCACCGTTAAAAGCAATCTGTACGGATGCCCGGTCACCATTTAAAAGGATAAAATTGGTATTGGATGTAACAAAAGCACTACGGCCTCTTTTGAATGTCACACGATCCGCTTCCAATACAAACTTTCTCTCCTTTATGGCTTGTACTGCATCAGTGTATGCTCGTTCTTCTTCTATTTTCTCCCGAGCTTTTTCTGCATCACGTTGTGCTTTACGTTCAGCACGACGACTTTCACTTTTACTTTCCTGTGCATAGATTGTTGTAGATGCACCTATGAAAACCAACATCAATAATACGATAATCTTTTTCATAACTTCTTTCTTTCTTTTGTTAGAATAAACAATCAAAAAATGAAAAGGATGCATGTGACCTATATTAATATTATATGAATTAATATTTATTATAAGTAATACACTGTTATGTTATTTCTTTCCTGAATACATTTTATATTGAAAATGCCTTAAATAGCGATTTTTGGATGTAAAAATAGTGATTATTGTACATTCTGTAAGCAGATAGCCCTCTAATTTTGTCTCCATGAATTTATTGTTAGCCCTATTCTATATTAGTAAAACTATGAAGATACGTAATATGTGCGGATATATTTTCATTCTGTTATTGGTGTCCTGCCATCAAAAAGATGAAGGTATATATGATCCGGATCAATCCTATAAAGTCGTTGTAAATGGAATCATCGATTCACTTTTTGAGAATGATAATACCGATGTCCTTCCTCATTGCATTGTTTCTGTTATTCGAAATAATGTAGAAGTCCAACAGCACTCTTTTTTCATAGAAACAACAGCCGCCAGATCAATAAAAGACATGAAATATCCTTTACTTGAGCTGAATCTGCCCTCTGGAGAACACTATCTTCTGGCATGGATAGATTATCGGATAACAGAAGACTCTCCATACTATATTACAGAAAATTTAAGGTCTGTACGTATGAAAAGCGAAGTGGCTGGTATGGATAAGAAAGCCTATGCAGCCGTTCTGCCTTTAACAATATTCCCGGATAGTCCGATAGAGCAAATTTGTAATCTGGATTTTTATTCTCCACTGTCTTCTTATACACTGACTACTGATCTGAAGGAGGAGAGTCTTGATGAGAGAATGACCGCTATATTGACTTATAAAGGTTACCTGCCTATCGCTTATGATGTTCTGTCCGGGCGTTGTGTTGCTTCTCTGGCAAATCCCACCATGAGATATGACGGGATACAGAAAGAAAGGGATAAATATATTGTTGCATCGGATTGCCTGTTCATGAATAAAGGCAAGACCAGTTCCCTGGATATGGGAATAACGATAGGTAATTCCAAAGGAGGAATTGTATATCATGCCCCCTCCATTTCATTTTCGTTGGAAGCTGCCCGGCACATCACTAAACATGTGGAAATGGCAGACTTGGGAGAGAGCAATATTATTGACGGAGAGATAACAGGAGAGATCGATATAATAATTAATTAATCTTTAAATTTAACAACATGAAAATCAAATTCTTATTGTGGTATGTATTCTTTTCTCTATGGTTAATGGGTTGTAAAGATGCAGAGAGTGCCATCGATTACAAACAAAATGTAAGTGTACGTTTATCAATGGATGCAGTCACTACCCGTGGAGTTTCTGCACTTCCGGCAGTCGACGGATATCATCTGCGTTATGTTTTGGGAATCTATAAACAGAACGAGGCGGACGGTACATTGACTCTGATACAGCGCATTCCACAAACTACCCCCGACTTTAATTTAGATTTGGCTACTGATGAAACGTTTACTTTGGTTGCCTGGGCCGATTTCGTTAGTAGTGGGACAGACAACTCCACACTGACAAGCGTGGAAGATGAGTTCTATAACACACAATCTTTGCAGAATGTCAGTATCATGAAAGAAAAATGGGTACTGAATACTCCGGCACGGGATGCTTTTTGTGCGAAGGCTGCTGATGTAACCTCCTCTGCTTTGCAAGTGACAATGACCTTGAAACGTCCGTTTGCTCTAATGAACGTAAAAGGCAGTTATGCAGGTGTACAAAGTGCCAAGGTTACGTATCCTTCGGTATATACTGCCTATGATGTCACTAAAGGTGATATAACAGGAACTGCTTCCGAACAGATTCTTTCGGCTAAAACCTTATCAGCGGATGCCAATCAAGTATTGATTTTCGATTATCTGTTTACGCATCCATTGGCTGACGGAGCCAGTTATCAGGAGGGAAGTATCCTGTATGATGTAAACCTGGATTTCTTCGCATCAGATAATGCTACGGGAGAAGCACTCAAAAGTTTAAAAGTAGACTATGTGCCTTTCACTACCAATTATAAAACCAATCTGATTTGTCCTGTGGAAAACACTTCTTCAGTACAAGTGACTTGTTCTATTGATGCTGATTTTGAAACACCGGAAGTAGATGGAGACAAACCTTTCATTGTAAGCTCGTATATCCGTGGAAATTTTTATCAGAAAGGAGACATTTCTACTGAAAGTATGTTAGCATGCAATGATCTTATATATATGGTAGTCCAACCCTATGGAGACGGAACATTGTACTTTGAGACTCCGGAGAATAATGCTACGTTTACGGGTGGAGTGACTCATCTGGAGTCTTTTGCTGGACGTAGCGGCGTGATTTCATTTGACGGAACAGGAGAAATGAATGCCGGGCCTCATTTGATGAACAATGCGACCGGAGCAATGGGAGCTTTCACCTTTGCTACCTGGATGTATATTGATGAGTGGACGCCGGATGCTGTGGTGTTCAGTAAAACGGTTGGAGAGAATACGGTCTCGTTGCAACTGGGGGATACACCGGAGAAATTGAAATTTACCGTAGGGACAGTCGTTTCTGATTTAACTGCTACAGGATTAGAAATTGGAGCCTGGCATTATGTAGGTGTATCTTATGCTTCCAAAGCCATCACTCTATCCATTGATGCTACTAAAACAGCGGATGCTATATCCAATACCGGGACTCTTCCTTTCCGCGCTTCCACACTATTAGGTACTAATTTTAAAGGAAAACTGGATGAAACCTTTTTCTCAGGAATTGGTTTTGGTAATCCTGCCGCTTATAAAGACAAGGAACTAACTTTCAAAGGTGACTGGAATGCGACAAAGACATTAGCTTATTGGAAATATGACGATGCATCTGATAAAGGAAAAGATTCACAAACGTGGGTGGAAATAATGAAAGATATCCGTGCAAAACTGGGCGGTAAGAAAATTCTGTTCCGTTTGGGAGTAGCCGGAGGAAACTGGAAGAATATGTGTGCTAATTCAGCCTCTATTACTGATTTCGTACGGAATATGAAGAGTGTAATGGATAAATATGACATCGATGGCGCAGATATTGATTTTGAATGGCCTGCATCGGATGCTGATTTCACGAATGTAAGCAATGCGCTTATAGCTTTGAAAGACGGAACAGGAAGCCGTATCATTTCTCCGACTTTACACCCGCTATATTATAAAATATCAGCAGAGGCAATATCCAAGATGGATTGGATTTCCATACAATGTTATGGTCCTTCTCCCGACCGCTATCCGGTGGAACAGTATAAGATTGATCTGCAGACTGTAATCAGCAACGGTGGTATTCCGAATGAGAAGATCGTTGCCGGACTTCCGTTTATTGGAGCTACCAGTGATAAGTCTGCTACACAGGCCTATAGCTCTTTCGTTAATGGTAATCTGATTACCAGTCCTGATCAGAATACTGTGACATATAATGGTAAAGAGTATCTGTTTGATGGGCAGACTAATATCAAGATAAAGACCCGCTATGCCCGCCAACAGAATATGCGTGGCGTCATGAGCTGGGATTTGGCTACGGATGTACCTTTTACAAACTCGCTATCATTGCTGAAAGTTATGAAAGAAGCGGCAGCAGAATAATCTGTTGCATAGACCATCTGCCTGTATGGAGCAGATGGTCTATCAACTTGTCTTTGGATTATAAGAAAAAGTGTTATTCTATTATTAAGTTTCGCCCTTTAGGGTACTTCACTTTATAACGTAAAGCTAAATCACGTTGTTCGCCGGGCTGTAAGGTTATTTGCCAGGTGATGATGCCTTTCGCTTCATCCAGACTGCCGCCGCTGATTTCTTCTGCTGTTACGGTAATGTTATTGTTGCGTGATACAGGCAGTTGGTCGTAAAGCGTAAGATTGATAGGTTCTGGACGCGTATTGCGGACAGAAAGTTTCCATGCAATGGATTGCGTCTGATTGGAACCCATAAACTTGCGTGAGGTATATTCGTTCTCTTTCGTACGCTGTATCATGATACGTTTATCACGACCTAAAGAGAAAGATAGTGTGTCGTTCTGTTGGGTGACATTCATAATGGACTTGCCAATGAAAGTATTCTCAAAGTAAACATTTGCTTCGCCTTCAAGTAAGTTTAGCTTTTCCCAATCGGTTACCTGGGCAATCAGGAAAGCATCTTTATCTATCTTCGGAGTACTTTGGTAAGTATAGGAAGCGGGTAATTCGTAATGACCGATTTCAGCAACTACAGGCTTGTTATCAGAAGGAATGGTGTAGGGCACTTTTATTTCAAATTCGTAGCCCATCTGTCCCTGGTTTTGTTCAACGTCGAGGGCCATGCTGGCCTCTTCTTCGTATTGAATATCTTTTTTATGGTTTACCTTAAGACCGGAGACAGCACCTGCCATAAGAGATTTCCTTTCAGCGCCGTAACCTACTACCACTACTTCATCCAACATCTGTGTATCTTCCTGAAGGGTAACATTCATAATACTTCCTTGTATATCTCTGGTCTGAGTCTGATAGCCAATATATGAAAATTGAAGTTTGTTTTGTCCATTGGGAATAGTTATGGAATACTTACCGCTTATGTCGGTGATGGCTCCTATCGTAGTCCCCGGAATGGTAACGGTAGCACCTATTACGGGCATACGTTCATTGTCAAGAACGACTCCTGAAACAGTGTTTCCATTGAGATTCAAATTGTAGCGTGGTGCTGCAAGCCCGTAATCCAACCAGTAAGTAGACAGAGTGGGGGCCACGCTTCCGGTGGAAGGATTAGAGGAGGAAAGGGATAATTCTACGTTCTTCCACTCTTCCTTGGTATTCTGAAAGATATTGGCTTTGTAAACGATGGAGATAGGCTCGGCCAGGCTACCGGAACGAACATCATAGGAGGGGAACCAACCGGCATTTTTTACATAATAGTTCAGAGTGAATGTAGCTTTGCAAGCTGCCGGCGCATTTACATTGACCATAATTTCACTCATAGGGGTTAGAGATTTACCGCTTAGTTGTGCCAGTTCAGAGTTCAGTTGTCCCTGTTTGATGGCAAGTTCGGCTATCTGTTCATTGATAGCCAGTTCTTTTGTTTTCAGAGCTTTCAGCTGCCCGGAGTAATATTGATTCACTTCTTTGATAGTGGCCAGAGAAGTAGCGGTATTCTTATTGCTGACGGAGCAATTTGTTTTCAGCATTTCATATTCGGCATTGATAAGTCCAAGCTCGGCATTCTGTTCTTTCTGCTGTTTCTCTATTTTTTTAAGTTCCTTTTGCAGGCTTTGTTGTTTTTCGCTGACGGCAAGGCTGTCTATATAGTTGTATTGTCGGTT
Source organism: Bacteroides intestinalis (assembly GCF_003464595.1). Lineage (GTDB taxonomy): Bacteria > Bacteroidota > Bacteroidia > Bacteroidales > Bacteroidaceae > Bacteroides > Bacteroides intestinalis_A. Next base: position 28,317 of record NZ_QRZF01000032.1, on the reverse strand, counting down.
GACTGCCGTAACGGTGATTTTTCCCTTGGCACTGACCTGCATACTTTGTGCATCCATATAAGGGGATAATCCGGTAAAGATGAGCGTTGAATTTCCTGCCGGAATATCTACTTGTTTGGTACGCGTCACTTGGGCGCCGTCAATGAACAGCATTACCTTTTCGGCAGTAGTTTTCACCTTGTTTTGTCCCATAAGGGTGGTGGCTGCACAAAAGCAGAAACATGCCCATAGTCCTAATCTCCGTCGTTTCATTGTCAGTCTTTTTAATGTTATGTCACAAATATATGGATATTTCATTAACAAATGCTTTTATATATTGTCTTTTTTGCTTGCATCTTTACTGAAAAGATTGTTCTTTTGTGCAATGTGTTTGTTTACTCAATCTATCTGGGCTTTATGAAAATCAATCAATGGATATTTTACTCTTTGTTTCTGGGACTCATCAGTTGCCAATCGCAAGAACAGACTTTTACTGTGCATTGCACCGGACTGGGCGCTTACGAAGGAGATACGGTCTACCTGTGGCGATATGGTGCCGACCGTATGACGGGTGACCGTGATTATGGGAAAGCTCCCTTGGACTTCGCTATTATCAGAAACGGAGAAGTTTCATTTTCCGGAAAAGAAGATACGTTGCATATCTATGGAATGGAGCATCCCGGTAGCATGAATTTCTTTTATCCAGAAAGAGGAAAACTGACGTTGACAAATGTAGTCCCACCGACAATGCCTGTACCGGATAAAAGTACCAATCCCCATTCACAAAACGTACGTCTTTGGAAACTTTGGCATGAAGATGATTTTCCGCTGGAAGCTACGCGGCAATTTGTATTCGACAATGCCCGGAACGCAATTGGATGGATGGTGTTTGATCGTTGGGCAGCGATCTATCCGGATGAACTGGAGACATTGTATCAGAAAACTCCTTCACAAATGCGCGACAGTACATCTGTATTGATAGGACTGAAACGGATGCTGGATGCTACCCGTAGCCTGAAGCCGGGAGATCATTTTATTGACTTCAAACAAGTGGAGTATGCAGAGAAAGACAGTTTGCTCTTTTCGGACATTGCAGGGCAGGGACATCCTGTGTGTTTACTCTTTTTTCTGAAGCCCAATGAAAAAGATGCTGTTCGTACAGAAATCAAAAATCTGCGAGAGCAATATCCCGATATACGTGTAATTGTCCCCACTTATAGATACCAGGCCCCGGAATCTAAAGAGTTCATTCATGAACTGGAGACCGACTATCAGGCGACCATCCTGGATGACAGTCGCCGTTTTGAGAAAAGTGCCCGCTGGGAGTATCGTATTTACGGTTCTTTCAATTACGAATACTTATTTGATGCCCAGGGGCAGTTGGTGAAGATGAAACCTGTTTTATAAAGACGCATAATAGGCTTCTGCCTTTGCCAGTGTCTCTGGCTTGCCCACATCAAACCAGTTTTCGCTGTCTATAGGAAATCCTTGAATGCGTGCTTTCGGGCAGATATCCACATAAAACGGAATAATGGAAAATTTCCCTGTCCAGCGTTCATCTTCCATATAACGGAAAATAGAGGGAGAAAGAACATGGACGCAACCAAAGGCTTGCAACTGATAATGATCGCTGGGATAATCGAGTTCTTTGGGGAGTACTTCGCCTGTAGAAAGATTCGTCCAACCACAAAGGCGGTTATCTTGATCCATCAATAGATAGCGGGATGTTTTCCGGTGATTCGTGAGCAGAGTGGCATCTGCATCACTTTCCAGATGGTGGTGGTAGAAAGCATTGAGATCCAGGTCTGTCAGGATATCGGCATTATGTATAAGAAAAGGCTCGTTGCTCTCCAGCAGAGGACGGGCTTTTTTAATACCACCACCGGTATCCAGCAGTTCACCCCGTTCGTCACTGATATGAATATCCACGCCGAAGTTCTGGTTTGCACGAAGGAAGTCTATAATCTGACTTCCAAAATGGTGGATGTTTATGGTGATATCATGGAAGCCGGCATCTTTTAGTTTTAAGATGACACGCTCCAGCATCGTTTTGCCTGCTACGGAGACAAGTGCCTTGGGCATATTGTCTGTCAGTGGGCGCAGGCGGGTGCCGAGGCCTGCGGCAAATATCATTGCTTTCATTCTTTTTATTTCTTGAATTATCGGAAGTTTAGACCAATATTCTTATCCTCTACCTATCTGCTCCGTATCAAGTCCCTGTCTGGGCCGTACCAAGTCCGTCTGTATAGATACGGAGCAGGTACGGACTTGACAGGAAACGGAACAGTAGGAATGAGGAAAAATAGACTACTATTCTTTAGTTTTTCGCTTTAAAAGTCTGTTCAATATTCTGTTCCCTGTGCATCAGATTTACCTGTACTCCGAATTTCTGGTTCAGATGTTCTGCCAGGTGTTGTGCTGAATAAACCGAGCGGTGTTGTCCACCTGTGCATCCGAAACAAATGGAAAGGTTTGTAAATCCGCGTTCCATATATCGTTTCACGGAAGCATCTACCAGACCGTATACATGTTCGAGGAACGTGGTTATTTCTCCATCATCTTCCAGGAAGCGGATAACAGGTTCATCCAGTCCGGTGAAGGGTTTATAACGGTCGTACTTACCGGGGTTGTTTACGGCACGGCAGTCGAATACAAAGCCACCACCGTTGCCACTGGAATCCTCAGGAATACCTTTTTTATATGCAAAACTGGTGACCTTTACTACAAGGCGGCGCTTCTGGAGGTCGTCAGTAAATTGTTTCAGCTCAGTAAGTTCTTTCAGCACATGACAGAGGTACGGATATTCGGGATAGGGTTCCTGCAATAGCTGTCGCAGGTTTTCAATAGCGAAGGGGACGCTTTGGATGAAATGGGGTTTCTTCTCGAAATAGCCACGGAAGCCATAAGCACCCAGCACTTGCATGGTACGGAACAATACGAAATGGCGTAATTGAGCATAGAAATATTTCTCGTCCACAGGCTGGTATTTACACAGGGAGTCCAAGTATTCCTTTAAAAGCTCTTTGCGAAGGCTCTCAGGATAATTGGCCTTGGCTTGCCACAGGAAGGAAGCCACATCATAATAAACAGGCCCCTTGCGTCCGCCTTGGAAGTCGATGAGCCATGGTTCACCTTCTTTAATCATAACGTTCCGGCTCTGGAAATCACGATACATGAATGTAGCCGAACTACTGCGCATCAATACGTCCGCCATCTTCTGGAAATCATCTTCCAGGCGGTCTTCCTGAAACTCCATTCCGGTAGCTTTCAGGAAACAATATTTGAAGTAATTCAAGTCCCATAAGATACTGCGGCTGTTGAATTCCGACTGTGGGTAACAGTATGAGAAATCCATTCCGTCTGCACCGGAGAACTGTATGGCAGGCAACAGGCGCATTGTCTTGCGCAGAAGCTGCTTTTCTTCTTCATCAAAAACACTGGTCTTACGCCCTTTTTCGATGGCATTGAACAGGAGAGTGTCTCCCAGGTCTTCCTGCAGATAAAATGCATCGTTATCACTCTTTGCTACGACTTGTGGCACGGGCAGTCCTTTCTTGCGGAAGTGGTCTGCCATATAGAGGAAAGCCTGATTCTCTTCGAGGGAAGTCCCGCTGACACCGATAAGGGTAGGGGTGCCCGTAAGGCGGAAGTAACGACGGTTGGAGCCGGATGAAGGAAGTTCTTCAATAGCTTCCGGCTCGTGTCCGGTATACGTACAATATAATTTCTTGAGTTCTTCAGTAATCATAGTAATTTACTTTTATTTGGGCAGCTAAGGTAAGAGTTTTAGGGAATATATACTACCTTTGCGGGAAAGAAATTTAGTTGACAAGGATTTCAGATACGAGTTGACAAGGCTTTTGCCCTTGTATCTTGTTAACTTGTTAACTCGTTAACTCAAGTATGCATGATAAGATATATTCCCCAATTTCTGATAGCGGCGCCTACTTCGGGCACTGGAAAAACCACTGTCAGCCGATTGTTGATGACGTTATTGACGCAGAAAAAACTACGTGTACAGCCCTATAAGTGCGGGCCGGATTATATCGACACGAAGTATCATGAAAAAGCTTGCGGAATTCCGTCTTACAATCTGGACCCTTTTATGGCTTCCGAACAACATATGCATGAAGTGTATGTTTCACATGCCAAAGATGCGGATGTCTGTATCGTAGAAGGTATGATGGGCATGTTCGACGGATACGACCGTAGTAAAGGTTCATCAGCAGAGATTGCAAAGATTTTGAATCTTCCTGTTGTGTTGGTGGTAAATGCTAAATCGGCCGCTTATTCACTGGCCGCTATGATTAAAGGTTATTTGGATTTTGATCCGCAAGTGGAAGTCGCAGGCGTTATCTTCAATCAGGCAGGGAGCGACCGTCATGAGGAAATGTTGCGTGAGATTTGCGATGATCTGAATGTACCTTGTTTGGGTTGCTTGCGGAAATTCGATGCTTTGAAAGAGGAAAGCAGGCACTTGGGACTGGATTTCAGTCGTAAAGATGAAGATGGTATCACTGAGACACTGCTGAAGCAGCTAGACGCACAATTGAACTTGGATCTCTTGTTGCAGATCACACGCCGGGGGGTGGATGTCACCACAGAAGTCAAAAAGAATGTCTCTCTATCCGGAAATATATGGGTGGCACGCAATAAGGAAAGTTTCTCCTTTATCTATGCTGAACATCTTGATTACCTGAATCAGTTTGGTACGGTTACTTTCTTCGATCCGGAAGATAACAGTGCGGTAGTACCGGATAATGTGGATTTGCTCTATCTGCCCGGAGGTTATCCGGAAAATCGTGCGCTTCAATTGAGTGCAGCCCCCCGTGTAATAGATTCAGTCAAGGCTCATATTGAGCGGGGAGGAAAAACAATTGCTGAATGTGGCGGTATGATGTATCTGGCTTCGGAACTGGTGATGTGCAAAGATCCCTATACAGCTTTCAAAATGGTAGATGCATTACCTATGAAAGTTTCCGCTTGCAAGGATGATATGCGTTTGGCAATGGGGTATAGAAGCTTTGATTTTCGTGGGGTGAAGCTGCGTGGACATGAGTTTCATTATTCGCAGATCATTGAGCAGGATGAGAAGCTTGCTTCGGCTGTACAAGTTTATAATGCTAAAGGACACCCCGTGAATACAGCCGTGTTTTGTTATAAAAATCTGATAGCGAGTTATACGCATTTGTATTGGGGAGAAACGGGAATTTGGTCATTATTCGAACAAGTTCCGGGAGAGTGAAATAATGTAAGATATACCTGTAATTTATGAGAAGGATTTATACTAAAACAGGAGATAAAGGAATGACAGGCATCCACGGTGGAGAGCGTGTTCCGAAAGATGATATCCGCATTGAAGCCAATGGTTGCATTGATGAACTGAATACGGTGATAGGAATTGTCAGGTCGTTGCTTCCGGTGAAAGATGCATGGCAGGAATTACTCCATGATATACAACGTGAGTTGATGGTGGTGATGAGCCATGTTGCAACCCCTTCCGGCTTACGGGATGCAGATCCGGAGAGACCGGGTAGTGGCAATCCCAACGAACTTCATGCTGTGGAAATGACAGTGCAGTGCGAACAGGCTATGGACGCAATGATGCTTCAGCTTGAAGATAATGGCTATTTCCTGTTACCGGGTGGAACGCAAGTGTCGGCTCAATTACAGTTTGCCCGTGCCGTAGCTCGTCGTGCCGAACGCAGGCTTTGGACGCTGAATCGGGAAGATCCTGTACCGGAAGATATATTGCGTTTTATCAATCGACTTTCCGACCTGTTCTTTGTTATGGCCCGTATGGAAATGCAACGCCAGGGATGGGATGAGGAACGGTGGCAATCATTTGCTTATAAACGAAAACGATAATGTTTATTCTTGAATACCCATAAACTCAACAAGAAGTACACTACCACTTGTACCCACAGGGTTATCATTTCCGGACGGATATCTGCCATATCTCCTCCCATTGAATTCAGTTTGACGAAGGCAAGCACGGCAGGTGCTGCCGGAACTACGTAGTGTGCTGCCTGCCAATACCATGGCATCAGTTCAAGCGGGTAAGAGACGCCGGACAGGAAGATATAGCCTACGGAGAAGAAGGCGATCATCAGTAAAGGTGCTTCTGAGTCCGTGAAGTAACGTGATGCAGCCAGTCCGAAGAAACTCGTTCCTATCAGGAAGGGAATTATCATTGTGATAATGTCTCTGCCGTTTCCAATATTAGGGATACTGAAAAAATGGGGGAGTAAGCCTAATAAGAATAAGGCAAAGATGAAATAAAGCATAACGTAAACGAAGGTTCTTCCGGAAACATTATATAATGCTTGGCGCCAAGTAAGGTTTTTGTGCTTACCTACCACCTCCCCCTTCGGGTACTTACCCCTTCTTAACTCCCCCGTTAGTCGGGGGAGAACAACCTCCCGGGAGGAGGAGAATTGAGATTGCTTCGGGAAGATAGGGCGTCTGTTTCGTTCTGCCTCTTCTCCCGTCACCATTCCTATTACCATCAGTAATGTCTGAAAGATAATGATAATCATAACTGCCGGAATAAGATATGAACCATATCCTTCGGTATAATTATATAAGGCTGTACCCGACACATTGACAGGTGCGGATGAGGCTACTGCCAGTAATCCCTGTGGTGGCAAGAATACGGCACCCTCTGCACGGTGTGCATCGTTTACGGCAAGCATCACGCGGGAAGAAGCCTCTTGCAGATTCTTGAAATTCAGGAAAGCATCCGTTGCGGCATAAACACTAAAGACCGATTGCTCTCCACGGCCGACGCGGGCGTCGAAATCGGCAGGAAGATATAGAATACCGTCTACTTTGCTCTGCTTCAGCCACTCTTTTGCTTCAAGATAATTGGGTGTCAGTGCGTAGACTGAGGCCTGTGGAGTGGCATTGAGTAACCGGATATATTCGCGGCTGAGAGCCGAATGAGAATTGTCGACAACTGCAACCGGGGTTTTCCGTACAAGGTTGGGAGCATACATCAGGTTATAGAGAAGACCGTAAGCAAAGATTCCGCCTATTAATACCAGGAGGATTGCTGCATTGGTGCTGATGGCACGCCATTCCCTGAAAATGATAGTGGCTATTGAGGGGGAATATGCCGTACTGTGGATAGGGGCTGAATCTTCTTCTACTGTATCTTTCAAAATCCAGTGCCTCAATCTCGGCAGTATCAATAATGCCAGTAGTGGAAAAAGCAAAAGTATAGCTGCTGATTGCCAGTAATACCCGAAACCCGAATCGAAATAAATCATCGACTGTGAGATTTCAGTGAAGTGCCGGACGGGAAACAGATAGGATGCTGCGTGTACCGGAGGATACATACTTGTTACGGGGAAGGTGACACCCGAAAGAGTAGCGCCTAATGAACCGATCATGGATACGATACTGATAATGTATGCTATCCGTGGGAAGATGGAAAATATAAACACTGCGAGTGCTTGCGTGGCGATGATAAAGATCAGTGTCATGAGGTTCATCATCAGCAGGCTACCGTGGAAAGGAATGTGTACTACTCCATAAAGGATATAGTTTGCCAATATACCGATTACTGAGAAGATGAATGTATAAGGCAATAGTTTACCGATGACGGCAGTCAGAATATTCCCTCGTGCTGTGGTCAGCCATTCCTGTGCTGTATTGAACTTGATTTCGCTGCCAATGGCATATACTGTCATCAACAGAATAAGTATCTGGAACAGGACATAGAAAAAAGGTTGGCTCAGATAAACAGAATAATCCAGGTCGGGATTATACAGAGGATGCATACTGGCTTGTACAGGTAGGAGGAATGTGGTTATCTGTTCCTGGTTGAGTCCTAAAGATATAGCTTCCATGGCAATGGGAGAGAGAGCGACAGGTGCCAGCGCGGTTTCGAAAGCTGCCATCAACTCGCTACCCACGGAGAGGAGAGCATAATGGTAGTAGTAAGAAAGTGTGGCATCCATTCCTGTTGTAGCATGCTGTTCAAAGCCGGTAGGAATAGACAGGTAACCATATATTTCTTTGCGTTGCACGGCTTGCCGGGCGGCGGCTTCGTCGGTAAAATGCCGTGTGACGCTGAAAGTAGGTACGGCAGATATATTTCGTGCGATTTGCCGGGATGTGGCAGTATTGTCCTGATCGACGATGCCAATAGGAATGTTCTCCATTTGTCCGCTACCGAAAATGGTTGCCATGAAGAATAAGCAGAATAGGGGCAGTACGAGGCATACGCCGAGGTATAACCTGCGGGAGGTCATACGGCGAAGTTCGCGGTGGAGTACATTGTATAACGGACTTTTCATCATTCACACAGATTATCGGTTAATCATTAATAGTAAGCAGTACTGACATTCCCGGACGCAATCCTTCTACTGTTTGCGTGGGACGGGCATGTATTTCAAAGGTCTGCATATCATAGCTTCCCGTCTGTTTGGTTGATTTCCAGGTGGCGAAGCTACCCAGCGGACTGATATAATAAATACGGAATTCTACGTTCTTCCGGCCGATGGCAGGGACATCTGCGTGGAATATACCGTCCATCTTGAACAGTGGCATCAGGTCTTCGCGTACATTGAGTACAACATGAGCGTCATTCATAACGACAAGGTTCATGATAGGTGTGCCTGGTGCAACAAGCTCTCCACGCTTGGGAAATATAGTTGAAATCTGTCCCGCCTCCGGTGCTGTCAGACGTGCATCGACAAGGAGGGCGGATACTTCATCTACTGTACTGCGTGCAGCATCTACCATGCTGCGTGCCGATGCGCGGTCTTCGCTTTGTGCTCCGTCTACTGCCATTTGGTATTGTTCGTAAGCGGCGCGTTCGGCAGCTTGTGCGGCACGGTACATGGCCTCTACTTCGTCTTTCCGCTGGGAGGTGACGACACTGTCTTTATAAAGTGTCAGGATGCGCCCGTAAGTTGTTTGTGCCAGGGTCAGGTCACTCTTGGTTTTGTTCCAGAGCTGCTGGGCGGTGGCGATGATCTGTCGGCGTGTACCGGCGTCGATTTTCTTGTTCTGTTCCTGGGCTACTTGCTCGAGGGCATTTACTTGCCTGTATTTGGCTTCTATCGTCGGACTGTTGATGACGACAAGTGTATCGCCTGCCTTTACCCAGTCTCCTTCACGGACAAGAAATGAATCTACTCGTCCCGGTAATTTACCACTGATACGGATTTCCGTGGTTTCTATTTGTCCCTGAAGAACGAGGGGCTGATGACTCATAAGGACCATTCCCAGGATAGAGACAAGTATGGTGATTGCCAATATGATGACAAATGCGGTGCTGATGCTTTTTTTTGATAGTTCCATATTGTTATAAATTTATAGTTGACAAGGGGACAAGTTGACAAGGGGACGAGGGGCTACGCAATATATAGCTGCGCTATTATACCGCATGGTCCTTGTCCCCTTGTCAACTTCCCCCCTCGTCAACTCTTAATGAATATTTTCCGAATTGTTCCGGTGTACCACAGAGAGCCAGTAGATTCATGAGTGTTACATCGTATTCGTAATAAGCGGCCAGACGGGCTACTTTAACGGTAGCCAGCATGGTCTCGGCATCCACTACCTCGGTACTGGTTGCCATACCTTCTGCAAAGGATTTCTTGCGGATACGTACAAGTTCTTCACTCAGGGCAATGGTCGAGTTCAGTGCGCGTACGTTGTCCTGGGCTTTTTGTAATCCGGTGTACAGTTTATCTATACCTACTGAAAGGTCATCCTGTGCTTTATCTTTGCCCAATGCAAGAGTTTGCTCGGCAATTCGTGACTGGCGGATGCGTTTCTCACGTGCCAGCCCGTCGAAAAGATTCCAGGTAAAGCCTACGCCAACCATTGTACGCGGAACAAGGTTACTTTGTATGCCGTGGGCATATAGTGTTTGTTTACCGAAGAGGGCGATGTCCGGCAGATAACCGCTTTGGTCTATCCGTAGCTGCTGCTTGGCGATACTCTGCTGAATGGATAGCTGGTTCAGCATGGGGTTGCCGGCACGCATGGTTTGCACGAATTCTTCTTTGAGCGGAAGCGTGGAGTTGATGAACAGAGGGGAGGTAGGCTCAATCTTACAACTGTCTTCCAGATTGAGCAGGGTGCATAGGGCGCTTTCTACCACGGTGACTTCTTTCTGTGCTGCTTCCAGTGCCCTTTGTGCTTCGTCCATATTGACTTGGGCAAAGAGGCGTCCGGCTTTATCAATCATTCCGGCAGCTTCCAGTTTGAGAGCATTTTCGTAATGCTGCCTCAGACCATTATAGGTATCCTGGCGTACGGCTGCGACCTGGCGTGCAAGGCTGAGGCCATAATAACTTTCGGCAAGCAGGGTTCGTTGGGTAGCGTCAGTTTGAGCACGGTTTTCACGGGCGAGGTCAATCATCCGGTTTCCGATTTTGCTGGCTCGTACACGTTTACCACCGGAGAAGACGATCCACTCGGCCGTCAGACCCACGGTGGTGAGGTTGCGGGGGGCGAGGGGGAAGACGAGGGTATGGGCGCCTATCTGGTCCAGTATCCCGCTGATGAACTGGTCGTCGGGGATGATGTCATGTACAAAATCCTTTGCGGGGTCGGTGAATTGGGATAGAGGTTGCTTAACTTCTATCTTTTCGGACATATGGACGTAGGTACCGGCTCCCTGCAGGCTGGGATACCACAGAGCATTGAGCTTGTCCCGTTCTGTGCGGGCGGCTTCAATGCCTTTGTCGGCGATCTTGAGGCTTTGATTGCCTTTCTGCAACATTTGTAAAGCGTCGTCGTAGCTGAGGGAGAGGTTCGTTTGTGCCGACACAGATATGTTCGCTCCCAACAGAACGATAAATAAAATTTGTTTCATACGTCAAGTTGTTGGTTTAGGTTAGTTTATCTCAAACACTCTTCTTTTTCTATTGTTCAATTTAGCTGTCATTTTACTGAAAAATCATTTCTGTATGGGGAATTTGTACCGGCTATCCATTAAATTTTATAAATTTGCATCCTAAAAAATATTGCGGTGTGAAAAACGAGCGTTGGATTTTCTCTGGTCGGATATGATATGCTATACTGTTGGAGTACTGCTATCTGCCGCTATAGATTCAAGAAAAGTTATTTTGTTTCCGCTAAAAAAAAATATATGAAGAAACTTCATCCAGTTATGTTTGCCGGAACTGGCAGCGATGTAGGAAAAAGCATTATAGCCGCTGCCTTTTGCCGCATCTTCCGTCAGGATGGTTATCATCCGGCACCGTTTAAGGCACAAAATATGGCACTTAATTCCTATGCTACTCCTGAGGGGTTGGAAATAGGCCGTGCACAGGCTGTCCAAGCCGAAGCTGCGGGTGTACCCTGCCATACAGATATGAACCCGCTGTTGTTGAAACCCTCCTCTGACCATACCTCACAAGTGGTGCTCAATGGACGCCCTATCGGCAACCGCGATGCTTACGACTATTTCCGCGTTGAAGGGCGCGAAGAACTCCGTCGTGAAGTCTGCTCTGCCTATGACCGTCTCGCCACTCGTTATAATCCTATTGTATTGGAAGGTGCCGGAAGTATTTCAGAAATAAATCTCCGGGATACAGATTTGGTGAATCTGCCTATGGCTCTACATGCCGGAGCAGATGTAATCCTTGTAGGAGATATTGATCGAGGCGGAGTCTTTGCCAGTGTCTATGGCTCGTTGATGCTGCTTCGTCCTCATGAAAGGGAACGTATTAAAGGTATCCTTATCAATAAATTCCGTGGAGATATTCGTCTTTTCGAACCGGGAATCAAGATGCTCGAAGATCTTTGTGGCATACCCGTGGTAGGAGTGGTACCTTACTATCGCGATATTTATATTGAAGAAGAAGACTCCCTGGCTCTCGCCACGAAATCTGTACAGGCGGAACAAGGCAAAGTCAACATCGCCGTCATTCTCCTGCGGCATCTCAGTAACTTCACTGATTTTAATGTTCTCGAACGCGATCCGCGTGTTCATCTTTTTTATACTAATAATACCGATGAAATAGCTAAAGCTGACATCATTCTGTTGCCAGGTAGTAAAAGTACGCTTGCCGACTTGCATGAACTGCGCCGTAACGGTGTAGCACAAGCCGTCATCCGGGCACACCGTGAAGGTGCTACTGTCATGGGTATCTGCGGTGGTTATCAACTGATGGGGCAGGAAGTTTGCGACCCCGATCATGTAGAAGGAGAAATAGAGCGTTTGCCCGGGCTGGGGCTTCTGCCTGTCAGCACCCATATGACGGGAGAGAAAGTTACCCGACAAGTCCGGTTTCAATTGGCAATTGATAGCACTTCCAGTGCAGCCAATTGTCAATTGTCAACTGTCAATAGTCAATTGACCGGTTATGAAATTCACATGGGCACTACCATTCCTACCCATGATGCTCCGGTTTCCCCGCTGAATCTTTTGGAAGACGGTCGGACGGATGGTTATTATGTCAACCGTACTTGTATGGGAACCTATATCCATGGCATCCTCGACAACCCTGCGTTTATAGACTTCCTTCTCGAACCTTTTGCAGATAAGCTCGCTGATGCCGGAACGGCTTTTGATTATCAACAATTCAAAGAAGAACAATATGATAAACTCGCCGATCATGTGCGTCGTCACATTAATCTGCCGCTTATCTACCAAATACTGACCACTCATGATTGAAGGACACGGAGACGATTCATATAAATATCAACGCCCGATAGAGGTTAATTTTAGTTCCAATGTATATGGCCGTGTGGATTTGTCCGGCCTTCAGGAACATCTTTGCCATCGTATCAGTGGAATTTCTTCTTATCCCGAACCGGAGCCTTATACATTGGAAGGTCGTTTGGCAGAGAAACACCATCTTCCTTCCGCTTCCGTTTGTGTAACGAATGGTGCCACGGAAGCCATTTACCTGATAGCGCAAACATTTAGGGGTACTAATACCGCTATTTTTCAGCCTACATTTAGTGAGTATGCAGATGCTTGCCGTATGCATGGGCATCGGGTAACATCGATGTATAAACTTCCTACGGCTGAAGATAATTATCTCTTGCCACCTGACATCCGCATGTTTTGGCTTTGTAATCCTAACAATCCTACAGGTGCTGTAATAGAAAAAGAGTATCTGAAAGATTTAATAGAACATAATCCACAAGTTTGCTTTGTAATTGACCAGTCTTATGAGTTTTTTACTCTGCAACCTCTGTTTTCACCGGTTGAAGCTGCCTATTTTTCAAATGTCCTGTTGCTTCATTCTATGACGAAGCGTTACGCAGTTCCCGGTTTGCGTCTGGGTTATATAACTGCTCATGAAGGTTTGCTTAGCCGTTTGCGTACCCACCGCATGCCCTGGTCGGTAAATCAACTGGCTATTGAAGCCGGTCTTTATTTGCTTGAATATGACGTTCCTAATCCATTGAATATATCTGCTTATTTGCAGGAGACAGCTCGTTTACGCAATGCATTGGAACAGACAGGTGGTCTTGAGGTATGGACTACGGAAACTCATTTTATGTTGGTTCACCTTCGTTTTGGTAAAGCTTCCGCATTGAAGGATTATCTTGCTAATGAATATGGTATTCTCATTCGGGACGCTTCTAACTTTGAAGGTCTGGATGAACGCTTTTTCCGTATTGCTACTCAGACACCGGAGGAGAATGACCGCCTTGTACAGGCGGTAGGACAGTGGTTTGAAACTTATTAATAACAGTAATATCATTCTCATTCTCCTCCTCTCGGGAGGTTGTCCTCCCCCGACTAACGGGGGAGTTAAGAAGGGGTAAGTACCCGTAGGGGGAGGTGGTAGGACAATATAATGCATATGGAAGAAATTCTCATCATTCTGGGCACCGTTTTTACTCTTAGCTTGCCTTTACTCGCCGCCTGGCTGCTCGATCGCTGGCTTGGTGACCCTGCTTGGTTGCCCCATCCCGTCATCGCATTCGGAAAGATGATCTCATTTTCTGAACATCTGTTGAATAAAGGACAGAACCGAAAGTTGAAAGGTGCACTTGCTGCTATCGTTCTCGTTCTTGCTATCTATTTTGTTGCTTCCTACTTGTTTCGTTGGGTAGCATCATCTTCTCCGGGGGGATTTCTGACGTTGCAGATACTTGCCATCTTTTTCTGTTTGGCGGGCACTACACTTGTTCGTGAAGTCCGTATGGTATTCGAAGCTGTAGACCGTTCGTTAGAAGAAGGAAGAAAGCAGGTAGCCCGCATTGTCGGCCGTGATACTTCGGAACTTTCTGCCCAAGAAGTACGTACTGCTGCTCTTGAAACTCTTGCAGAGAATCTGAGTGACGGAGTGATCGCGCCTTTATTCTGGTATATGCTGTTGGGTGTCCCCGGTATGCTTGCCTATAAGATGGTGAATACCCTCGATTCTATGATTGGGTATCGTAACGAACGTTACCGGGACTTTGGTTGTTTTGCTGCCCGTTTGGATGATGTTGCTAATTACATACCTGCTCGTCTGACAGCTTTCCTTATGATACTTGCTTTTCCACGCGGTGGATTCTGGAATCTATTAAAATTTGTCGGTATGTATGGTAATCAGCACGCCAGCCCTAATTCCGGGTATCCTGAAGCTGCTCTTGCCGGCATTCTGAATTGCCGTTTCGGAGGCCCGCATAATTATTTTGGTGAGGAAGTATGGAAGCCTTATATTGGAAGTAATGGTCGCCTCCTGACTACAGAAGATATGAAAATTGCAGTTAGTGTCAATCGTCGTGCAGAAGGAATAATGATAATAATCCTGATAATAACGATTACTTTGGTCTCTTTTTTCATTTAGGTATTCACAATTTTTTGCTTTTCGGAAAATATTGAATATATTTGCCAACGTATGCGGTGAATGACAACACAAACACCACACAGCACGAAACAAACAAACTTCATGAGAAACTTACTGAAATATCTGCTTCTTCATATCGTATGCTTTGGGGGCTTTTTTTCTCTATCTGCAGGAGAGAATGCACCTCACGAGGATAAATACAATATACAGGATAAAATAATATACTCCTTTCATACCAGTATGGGATTCGATTATCTCACCAAAGAAGAGAGTGATATGATTCCTACAGACAGTATACTCGACTATCTGGAAGCAAGCAAACAATACAAAACTTATTTTGAGTTAGAGCGTGTTATTATTAAATCATTTCTCTTTCGGGGAGAAATCCGTTTTGCTATTGCACAAAGTGAACAGATGTATTCTAAGGCAAGTGTATGGTCCGATCATCTGGGGATGGCTCTTGCCCTAAATGCTATGGGGGAAGTTTATTCTTATACAGGACGTATAAAAGAAGCCGGTGACACTTATGCACAAGCTTTGGAACTGTTCGACCGGTTACATGGTGAAGATATACACATCCGTATGTTGTTGGTAGAATTAGTAGAATACAATTTACGTATCCGGAATTATGCTCAGGCTGCTCGCTTCATGACCCGTCTGAATCGTTATCCGGCGGAGAAGCTATCTGTACAGGAACAGGCAGTCCGTCATATCTTCAATGCCTATTGCCAACTACTGAACGGCTCAGTAAAAATAGCCCGCCAACATCTGGATGAAGTGGAACCGCTGCGTGAAGAACTGGTTCCTGGCATCCTGCAACATCTTTTGATAGCAGATGCCTTGTATTGGGAGAAAAAAGGTGAATATGAGAAAGCTCTGGAAGCTTATGATACATTCTTTCATACGGATTATGCTAAAATAAACAGCAGTCTGTATAAAGAAACGATGATGAATAAGGCGAATCTGCTTGTAAAGATGGGACGGAAAGAAGAAGCCTACGTACAGTATGGTGCAGTCTTTTCGTACATAAAATCATCTTTCGAGAAAAACTACCCTAAGGAAATCGACCAGTTGACTACCCATTTCCAGGCAGACCAGTTGACTTATCAAAATGAGCAAGACCGGTTGTTTTCATATCGCTTTTATCTGGGTGGCATTATTATCTGTACGCTTGCTTTGTTTCTTTTCCTTTATTTCAGTTGGGAAAAAATATTCCGTTTGAAGGAGTCGAAACGTTCACAGGAATGTATGATACAGAAGGCAGAACGGGCTATAAAAAAGAAAAATATGTTCCTCTCCAATATGAGCCATGAAGTGCGTACGCCACTTAATGCCATAGTAGGATTCTCCGCTGTATTGTCATCAGACGATGATTCTTTTGATGAAGATTCCCGCAAAGAATTCTGTGAAATCATCAAAGTCAATTCTTTCCAGTTATTGAAATTGATTAATGACATCCTTGATTTTTCTGATTTTGAAAATGATAATATCACATTCAACATACGTCCGTATGATGCAGTGAAGTTATGTAAAGAAGTGGTGGAAACAGTATCTGCTTCCCGCAAGCTTGAAGTGGAGTTACGCTTCGATACTGAACTTTCCGATTTAGTAATGGATACGGATGATGCCCGGCTGCGTCAGGTTTTGATTAACTTATTGGTGAATGCCACTAAATTTACCAAAGAAGGTTCCATTGTACTGAAGCTGGAAATGTCCGATCGTAATACAGCTTTCTTTTCCGTCACCGATACAGGATGTGGCATTCCGCTTGAAAAGCAGGATCTGATTTTTGAACGTTTTGAAAAGCTGAATGACTTTGCACAGGGAAGCGGCTTGGGACTTTCTATTTGTAAACTGATTGTTACTTACATGAAGGGACGGTTGTGGGTAGACTCTAACTATACACAAGGTGCACGTTTCTGCTTTACACATCCGTTGAAGTTTCAATCTAAAATGGAGGATACCGCTTTATGAAACATACTATAATCATATTGCTTTGTTTTTTGTATGGACATGCTTACACGTTGCAGGCGGAAGATGCCAATGCGCAGCAGTATCAGGATAGTATTCTGAAAGTGGCACAGGCTATGCCGAGTACGCCCGACAAACTTGAATATCTGCGTGATATCGTTTATAGGCACCAGTATGCACCTTATAATAAGCCTTTTTCTGTAGCTTTGTATCAAGAAGCTTGTGCGCAAAAGAATGTGTCTTATGAAAATCTGGGAGCTTATTACCTTGCTGCCTGCTATGATAAATTGCATGAACCGGATAGTTTGGCATACTGGGTGGATAAACTGAAAAGTTATGTTCCCGAAGTGGGCACTTATGACTATTATCTGGAACAGAAAGCTGCTATCAGTCGCGCATTAGCTTCGAAAAGGCAGATAGAAAAGGCCATATACGTGGCTAAAGAAACTTTGCAGGAATCCTTGAAACATCATTCCAATAATGGGGAAATTGCAGCTTATAATAGTCTGGGATGTGCTTATAATGTATCCAGTAGAAGTGATGAAGCTCTGAAGGTTCTCTTGAAAGCCTATCAGAATTTTACACCTCAAACTAAACCCTTCTTGCGCATTGATATTCTTTCACGCATTGCCCAGGTATATGGCAATGCAGGTCAGGATAGTTTGAAGCGTCCTTATCTGGCGCAGATGGATGAAACTTTGCAGGATATTGTCTCCTGCGAACCCGAAACACGTAAGAATTGGAGCAATTTGAGAATTGACTGCGAGGTAAAATATGTACTTCACTTTATGAATCGTAAAAAGATGGCCGAGGCGCAAGAACATATAGACAAAGCAAAAGCATTATTGGAAGATCATGTGGACCCTGTATTCTGGTTGAATGTCCAGCTTGTACAATTACAATATTATTCCCGCGCGAAAGACTATGATAAGAGTATTGCTTTGATTGATGAAGTAACACCTATAGTGTTAAATCATTATGTATCTACATTTGCCACACTCATTAATTATAAAGCATCTGCTCAGGTTAGCAAAGGTGATATCGACGGAGCTATTGAAACACGCTGTTATCTGATTGCAGCACAAGATTCACTGGACAATGCTTTCTCGGCCAACCAGCTGCAACAGGTGAAGGAGATTTATCATATTGATGATCTTTTGCTGGAAAAGCAGAAAATAAAAGATACCAATTATAAACGAGGCTTCTTATTCTTGATGACTCTATTGGTTTTGATGCTTCTATTTTATCTATATACGCGCTATCTGTCCCGGAAAATAGCCGTAGCGGAGAAAGTAACCGCAGATGCGGCGATGCAGGCAGAAGCGGACAATGTCACTAAAGATCGTCTGCAATCAGAGATTAGCCATGATATACGTACTCCGTTAAATGTAGTGGTAGGTTTTGCCGAGCTATTAACAGAGTCAAAAGAACTGGCTCCCGAAGCCAAAGTGGAATATGGCAAGATGATACAGGAGAATGCAGAAAATCTGCTGAAGTATGTCAATAGCATTCTGGAACTTTCCCGTTTGGAATCCGGTAAAACAAAATATAAACGTGAAGAATGTGAAGTCATGTCACTGTGTCGCAACGGAGTTGATTTTGCCAGACAGGTAGGGAACGGACGTTTGGCTATCCGATTAGATACGAATATCCAGAGTCAGATGATATGTACGGATGAAAACTGGTTCTCTACATTGCTTTCCAGTCTGCTGGTGCCTGCAGAGAACGATAAAAATTCGTATAACATTGTTGTTCGCATTCGTTATGATAAAGAAAAAGGTATCATAACCTTTAAAATAATCGGTACGCCTCTTGCCAAGTCACGCTTTGAAAATAAAACGACTTTGATTCGTCATGAAATCAATGCGCATTTTATCCATGCTTTCGGAGGCATTTACAAGGTACAGTCGGATACACATGAAGGACCGCTGGTCATCTTCACATGGCCGAAAACGGGTAATTAGATTTTCAGATGAATGATTCCTCCATAAGGTGTCAGGGCACTGAATGCCTCTTCCGGTTTGATGGTTCCTGCATAGAGTTGTGCACAAATCAGCACGCCACCATGTGCGAAGATGGCAACTTGTGCGTACTCTTTTTCTTTCAGCTCGTCTAGGAAACTGGCAACACGTTGATATTGCATGGCGAATGATTCTCCGTTTGTTGCAGGTACATTCATATAATCGGCATACCACTCTTTCAGTCTCGGATCACTTATTTCATCAAATTTCTGCATTTCCCAATCTCCGAAGTTTATTTCCATAAGTCGCTTATCACGTTCGGCATCGGGGTATCCACAATAGGTCGTGAGGCGTACACAACGGGATAAAGGACTGGTATATATATGATCGAAATCCCTGCCTTGCGGACGGTAAGCTTTCAGATTCTCAGAAGTAATGGCGGCTTCTTGTTCGAAACTGTCACGCAAAAGAACATCTGATTGTCCGTAACATACTCCGGGAGGGACGGCGACTGAAGTGTGTCTGATAAATGTAACTTCCATAGGATGATTATTTTAAATAAGCATTGATAAAGTCAGGATTACCGTACCTGATATGTGCATATAGCAAGATAGCAGCACCCAGATAGAATGATAGTTCACAAAG
Source organism: Bacteroides intestinalis (assembly GCF_003464595.1). Lineage (GTDB taxonomy): Bacteria > Bacteroidota > Bacteroidia > Bacteroidales > Bacteroidaceae > Bacteroides > Bacteroides intestinalis_A. The sequence goes on along the minus strand of NZ_QRZF01000032.1, from coordinate 9,002 downwards.
CAGGAATGCAGCTCCGCAGCAGTCTCCCGTATAACCTTGAAGACGACGTTTCATCAATCGGTACAGGAAGATAAATGTGAGAATCGGGCAAATTGTAACAGGCCAGAAATCTATCGGCAGGAATAATACGATGGGTAAAAGTCCACAGATGAACCCAGTCAGCAATTCTTGCCAGGTCATACGGTCGTACACAACTTTCGCCTTGCTGTCTTCCTCTTTTCGTGCATAAGGCAAATAGTTGATAATTTGAGATGCACAGAATTTAGACCAGCAATCGCCGCAAATGACAAGAGCGCAGATTAACTTTAACGGTAGATTTTCCAAGAGTAGAAACAATAATAGGAAATAACCTATCAATCCTATGACTCCATAGCTTCCTATCTGAGAGTCTTTCATGATGGCAAGTGTGCGCTCTTTGGTTGTTCCTCCACCGAAGCCGTCGAAAAAGTCGGCCAGTCCATCTTCGTGCAGGCAACCAGTGATGAGCAGACGAGATAGGATAGCAAGCAGCCATGCGATAGATACGGGCAGCACCTGAGCAGTCACCCATAGAACACCGACCATGATACCGCCCGTCAACCATCCGGCCAATGGCCAGTAGGGAACGATGCGCTTGAAATACTTTGCCGGGACTTCTTTGATCCTCCAGAAAGGGAGGCGCGTGAAAAATATGAGTGCTGCGAGGATTTTCATATCGTTAAAAATACTTTGTTATGGATGCATGTGCAAAGTTATCCATTTCATTAATCATCCGGATGGCGGATTCTACAATAGGATAGGCGCAAATAGCACCTGTTCCTTCGCCCAGACGCAATCCAAGATTCAGCAGCGGTTTTACTTCCATGTTGTCGAGCAACAATTTATGTCCGGTTTCATCTCCACAATGACCAAAGATGGCGTAATTCATAACCTCGGGATACAGTTTGGCAGCAGCCAGAATGCAGTTCGTCATGATGAAACCATCTACCAGGATAATCATGCCTAATTCGGCTGCCTGTAGCATGGCACCTACTGCCATAACCATTTCCAGTCCACCGAAGTAACGGATGATATCACGCGGTGATCCGTCTCCTTTATAATGATCTAACGATTGTTTCAGCACTTCGTATTTATGGCGAATGCCGGCATTATCCAGTCCGCTACCTGCTCCTACACATTGTTCTAAAGGTATTCCGGTGAAACAGGTCATCCACATGGACGAAGAAGAGGTATTCCCTATACCCATTTCTCCAAAACTGAGCACATTACTTCCTTCTTCATGGCAGCGGCGTACCACTTCTGCACCGCGTTCCAGGCAAAGCTCCATTTCTTCTTCCGTCATGGCTGCCTCATGCAGATAGTTTCGCGTACTTTTCCGTACTTTCATATTGATAATACCCTTGTCGTATGGTAAATCATAATCTACACCGGCATCTACTATTTTCAGGGTAAATCCATGTTGGCGGCATAGGAAGTTCACTCCTGCACCTCCATGTAGGAAATTACTGATCTGTTGCCAGGTAATTTCTTTTGGGGAAAGGCTGACCTTTTCTTCTACTATGCCATGATCGGCAGCAAAAATAATATTTTGCGGATGTTGCAGGGTGGGAGACAGCGTCTGTTGTATCCAGCCTATCTGTAAGGCCAACTCTTCAAGAGTACCCAATGAACCTTTCGGTTTAGTTAAATTATTGATTTTATCAATCAATGCCGGGCGGATACTCTCGTCCGGTCGTACGATTTTAAATGTTTTCATCTGTTTATCGTTTTATCACTCTATCACTTTACTACTCTATTGCTCTCTCATTTCACCTTCACCTCTATCCCTGATACCATCAGCCATACTTCATCCGCATGCTCGGCAATGTATTGGTTCATCCATCCTTGCATATCTGTAAATTTGCGCTGGATTTCATTATCCGAAGTAGCTCCCATGCCAATTTCATTGGTGACAAAGATAAAGGTGGCATCTTGCTTTGTAAAGCGATCGAATTCTTCCTTGGCAGCTTCCAGGGCACTGTCAGTATCTGCATTCACATCAAAAAAGAAGTTTGTACACCATAGGGTTACGCAGTCTATCAGTACAGTTCGCCCGGATAATTGATGACGGCTTAGCTGTTTTTCTTCTTCGATATTTGTCCATTCCGGTCCACGTCTTTGCTGATGGCGGATGACGCGTTGCCGGAACTCTTCATCCCAGATGCGTGCAGTAGCAAGGTAAACGGGGTTAGGAGAGAGGCTTAGTGCCAATTTTTCCGCATGGCTACTTTTACCGGAACGTGCTCCTCCGGTGATAAGTATGATTCGTTTCATGGATTTTTCACTTTTGTGGCTGTAAAAGTACATTTTTATTTTTGAATATAAAAAAACTTCTTTTACCTTTGCATCGTCTTTTAAAGAAAGCAATGCGGCAGTAGCTCAGTTGGTAGAGCATCAGCTTCCCAAGCTGAGGGTCGCGAGTTCGAGCCTCGTTTGCCGCTCTTTTGAAAATGAGGGAGTTACGGTGATGTAACTCCCTCATTTTATATATAATTCTTGTTTGCTTTTATGTAATAAAGTACACTTGAGGACAATAAACTCCCCCATTTTGGGTCAAATCTGGGGGCAATTTTTGCAATGCAAAAAATATTATGACAATCGTTAAATATTACTTGGATATTTCTATTTATAATGCCCATATGCAGATAATACAAGCACTACTACTATATCGTCTTTGATACGATAAACAAGCCGGTGTTCATCATTTATTCTTCGTGACCAGGTTTCCTCTTTGTAATGTTTCAGCATTTCAACCTGCCCGGTACCAGTAGAAGGATGTTGCTTCAATTCCAGAAGAAGTTTCTCAAGTTTCTTTAATAATGGCTTATTACCACTTTTCTTATGTTTCTGAATATCATTCAGTGCCTCTTGGGTAAACTCCAGTTCATATTCGATCATAAATCAAGCAATTTTTTAAGATCATCATTAGTTGATACTCTTAATACCTTACCTTCTTTAGCTTGCTGAATAGAGCGATCTATCTTTTCGTAGAACTCTTCCTCTGTCATACAAACATCACTACTTGTCACGGGAACAAGCTTATAAGAACGATCCTTGCCTCTTTGAACAATTACCTGTTCTCCATTATCAACCGAATCGAAATATTTCTTTTGGTTATCTCTGAATTCTCTGCTACTTACTATTAACATGATTGCATTGGTTTTAATTGATACAAAGATAGTGAAATTTTCTATGTGTACAAAAATGGTACATTGAATTATTGATATTTAAATAATGAGAAAGAGTTATCGCATGCTCCAAATAGACTTTATATAGTGAATTTGTTTTTGCAACATGATAGTAGATAAGGATATTTGTGATACCTTGTAACATTTGTTACAAATTCTATCTTAGAATAGCACTAAATTTGCATTAATCAATTTAAAAAAATAAATGAGATATGAAAACTAATACAACATTTGCGTATGCAACAGTATTTAATATCGCTGGAGAGGTAGACTATGCCAGTGGTGGAATAGTTAGTAAACAGATTATTAAAAATCAGGCAGGAAATGTAACTCTATTCTCTTTTGATAAAGAACAGGGGTTAAGTGAACATACAGCACCTTTTGATGCTCTGGTACAAATTCTTGATGGGGAAGTTGAAATACATGTCGGAGGTATCCCTCACAGACTGAAGGCAGGTGAGATAATCATTATGCCGGCTAATGTCCCCCACGCATTACATGCAGTTGAACGTTTCAAGATGTTATTAACTATGATAAAAGGAGAAAATAATGAGTGAATTGGTCAATAGTTCAAAAGAAAAGACTTACTCAACACCTGATCCTTTAATTGTATAATGATGCAGCGCCTGAACAAGTGAAAGAAGGCTTGAAGGAACTTTTTTATAGGCACTACCCACAATTCTATGTAAATAGTGGATAGTGCCTTAACTAAATTTAGCTAGCTCTTCTGCATTTGTTGCTGGAATGTTATTTCAATAAATTCTGCAGGGCGGGAGATTGCTACTAATACTGTAACACGCATTATACCTTCCAATACATCTTCCGGTGTCATCGTGTCACCCAATCCGACATGTACACTGAATGCATCTTCGGGAGTGGCTCCTGCCAGACCGCCTCTTTTCCATACTCCACGCAGGAAGTTCTCAATCATATATTTAATATTCAACCAGGTATTTGCATCATTAGGTTCGAATATATAGGCATGAGCTGCATTTTTGACGGATTCTTCCAGGAAAATCATGGTACGACGCACGTTGATATATCTCCAATCCAGTGAATTGCTATCCAATGTACGGGCGCCCCAGACTTTTATGCCTTCGCCGATAAAGGAACGTATTGCATTAATTGCCTTGCCATTTGCAGGTACATTTAGATCCTCTTGTTCCCTGTTATTGATGTTTATCTCCGGTCTGTTAACGTAATTGACTGAAACATTTGCAGGTGCTTTCCATACACCGCGCGTATTATCTACCATGGTGTAGATACCTGCCATGGCTGCGGAAGGTGGCAGTAAATTCAGGGATGCTTTCACAGTCTTTATCATTGACTGATATATGCTCCAGTTTTGCAATAAAACTTGATGAAATTCATTCTTTTTATTATCCGGCGTTTCTTGGCTCTTTATGATTTCATCAATTGTTGCATTTGCATAATTCAAAATGTCGGAATCTTTGGGAAAGAATGCCTTGAAATCAAGCTCACTGTCAGCAGACCAAGAAAACATATCGGCTGTAATATCTTTATCTCCCAGTATTGTTGTCTCAAGCCATGGATAGTAGGCTGCTCCATATGACAGGCCATTGTTGCCGATATTGGTCTGGAACTCTTCTACTTGCTCCATCATAGTCTGATTCTCCGAACTTTTGGCTTGAACATCAAGAATAGCAAAACGATTCTGCATTTTACTGCAATGATTCAGAACCATCATTTGAATATTTGCACAATCCGGAGAATACACTGCTTCGGGGATCACAACCATTGTTATTTCCCGCTCTTTTTCAAGAGCGTTGATCGCATTGCTCATCATATTCTTGTTCAGCAGTTGGTTGTCTTTATAGTTTCCTGCTGAAAGAACATAGCAAGTACCGCCTCCATTAGCAAAGAACATCAACATCTGATAGTAGAGAGTGAAGTGTTTCTTTCTCTGAGCTGTAAATACATACTTTGTGGTTGTCGCGTCAGTTTCGGTATACTCTTCCTCGTACGTAAACAGGCTGTTTGCAATAGTGCTATTCGACTTTTTAATACTTAGGATAAACTTTTCTTCGGGACCTTGACCGAAATAGTTTATATATTCCGCCATAGAGGAAATTTTCCATGGTTTACCTTTTAAGTCTTCCTTTCCATTTGAAGCCTTTTCAGTGATGCCTATAAAAACAGGAATTGAAGTGGGAACCTCTACTACTGAATTCGGAAAGGCATTTTTTTCAACGATGTATACACCGGGAGTTTTCATGTTTGCCATAAATCTATTTTTTATTAAGATTTGATGTAAGAAACTTACTTCATTATACAAAGAAAGCTTTTTTAATTAATCTATCCAAATCTCTTAATATTGCTATTTTACAAAAGATTGATAGCTGACAATTCTTTTGACAAAGATTGAATTCCTTTTTGAATCTTCTCCAACTGTTGTTTACGAGGTTTATGAACTCCTGTTGCATAATGCCACAACTGACGTTCATTTATTCCTGTATTACGGCTCAAAGCAGCCTTGGTAAAGATGCTGCTGTAATAGTTGATAAAAGTTGCAGCATCTATTTTGAACTTTAATTCAAACTCTCCAGATAGTAATTCGCAAGGATTAGAATTATCTTCCAGATACAATTCGATTGCTTCCTTTATATTTTCTTCTATTTCTCTCATATCATTGCCCACTGTAATAACTGGAGCTCCTTCGATATAAGCACTCAAATTCTTTCCTGCATGCTCTACAATCACTTCTACTGTCTTCATATTAACCTCCTATGTTTGCAATAACCACTTTATCATCTTTTTCAAACTTCATGTGACTACCTCTCTGACTCTTTGGGACAAAACCATTTTCTTGCAACATAGTTACAACGTCTTTAACTGATACCAAGGGACTGATAAGGTCGCAAAGTTTCCTGTCGCATAACAAAATATTAATCTATTTCTTCACATTCAAAGGTTGTGTAATTGATTCTAAGAGTATGATTATATTCTTCGTTATTTTTCATTTTTACATTTATGTCTACAATGACGTCTGGTTCTTGAACTTTTGCACTAATAATTTCGTATTGGAAATCTTTTTTGTATTTTTGATACATGAACTCATATAAAACGGACGTGTTGTTCCCTTTTTGAAAATTGCCAATAAGAAAATTTGTTGACTGAAATGTTACATAGCCAATATTACTGATTGGAATATAAGTATTATAAAAGACTATATCATCTTTATGCTCAAATTCTGATTCGTCACCAGTTGAACTTACCCAATATGTTTTACGAGAATCTTTGGATACTAAAATTACATCATTTGTCCATGAATAAATACTAGCGTTCTCGTCATACGTTATTTGTTTTACAAGTTTTCCATCTGGGGTGTATATATAAATATATGTGTATCTTACAACTTGGGCTGTTGTGTTGGTGCTCGGCATAAAGTGTAAAGCGTAGTTTTTCCTAAACAATGCTATACTCGGTCTTCTTTTATATTCTAATTCAGTTTTTTCACCATAACTCTCAGTGATTACATTTGCAGGATACTGAATTTCATTTTTCCATATCATAGTGCCATCTTCGGAAAACTTATAGGCATAATTATCTGTAGTGTATGGGATATAATAGGTTCCATCGTAATAAACAGTTCTCTGTTTTGAACTATCATCTATATCATCAAAATCGAATTCATCACTGTCCGAACAGGCGGAAAATAGTATTATAGGCAGTATTTCCATTAAAAACAAAATCTTTTTCATGTGCATTAATTATTTAGTTTATTATCATAAGTTACCCATGTGGGATTTAATATTAGTTTTTACTAAAGAGGACTTAATATTATTAGGTAAGTTGATATAGAAAATAAATTTACCCCAAATTGTTGTACTGGTGTTTATGTAAATAGTATTTTATTATCAAGCCTTCAATGGCACAAAGAAACGAAAAATATTTGATATTTTAAATAGTATAAACATATTAAATTATATGATTATAAATATGGACCAAAAAGAATTAATTGTTAAGTATGTAAGAAAGATTTGGAGCGCTTATATGGGAACGCAATTGTTTGATATACGAAAAATAGGGCGTATTTAGAACTGAGAGAATGATTATATTAATTATTGTTTTAAAATATTGTGTTAAAGTTGCAAATGAAAGAGGTTTTGTATGAGAAAAAAACTACTTTTGATACAAAAAATAAAATATTATGGAACAAGAACATTTTTGCATATCGGAAGAAGAGTTAACTCGTTTAAAGGGGCTATATCCTAATATGGGAAAAAACAGTGATGTCGGTAAATTTGCTGTTGAGGTAGCAAAAGCTTATTTAAAGCAAAAATTTAGAAATATAGATTTTTCATCAAGTAAATATGTCGATTTGTGTGCTGAAATAGGTGATCAAATATATGAGTATGAGATAAAAGGCACTACTGACAGCGAGATAGCATGGAACAAATTGAAAGTGTCCAGTAAGAACTGCTATAACAAACTTGTGAATGGTATGCCTTTGCTTAGAATTACCAATATAGGAAAACAAGATATGATTATCTATACGCTAATATTTGGCGAAGATTTTGATTTGCAACCAGAAGATAGGTGGGCTGTTTTTCCAATAAAAAAGCCTACTGATGAAAAATATACAACCAAAAATCCATCAATAAATGAAGTGCGAGACTATATAAAAAAACGTCTTGAATGTGCTAAAGAAATGGGATTTAAAGAATTAATATTGCAGTCTGGTGATATTCATTCTGATTTAAGGATGTATCAGGCTTTGCCTACTGTTTGTAATGCTATGAAAACTTTAGGCGATCGGTATCCCTATGAAATAATTAGCCAACCTTTAAAAGGGCTTGGTGCAAGATTATTTGTAAAGTATAAACTGTAGAATCTACAAAATATTTATATAGCTATTTAGGTATACAATTTAGATAGGGAAGATTGTTTCTGTGAGATCTTGCCGCATAAAAAATGAAGGCGGATTATTCCACCTTCATAATGCGTATATTCTTTGATTTTCAACAAGCCTAAAGCCCCCGATACTGTCCTTTCGCATCGAAGCACGGACACGCCTTGTGTATGGAATTACTAAGCTGATAATGTCCCAATATGCTAGCTTGCGGATAATCTGTTTTCAGTTGTCGCAGTAAATCGAGTAGGGAACATTTCTGGGCATACGTCCTTGTATCTGCCGGTCGGCCGCGTTCATCCAGTCCGCCTTCGTAGCAGATGCCGATGCTCTTGTCATTCCATCCTGTAGCATGTGCTCCGATCTGGTGAACCGGACGACAGATGTGCACTTCACCGTCACGTGTGATGTAGAAATGATATCCGATGCTTGCAAAGCCCCTTGCCAAATGACATCTTCGAAGAGCTTCTACGGAGAAATTCTTGTCACAGCGTGTTGCTGAACAATGAACTACCAGGAGTTTTACCTCCCGATAGTTCTGATAAAAACTTCCTGCTCTCATAGTCTATTTCATGCAGGAATTCAGTCCGAATACGCCTGCCAGGGCAGATGCTACGGCGATTACTACTTTGATGATCACACTCCAGGTTGAACTTGATTTTTTCTCCATGTGACAGTAATTTAGTGATTAGTAATTAGCAATAGCGCAGCCTTTCATTATTAATTTCTAAAGGCTGCGCCTTTAGACCCTATCCCAGCGGATCGTCCTCTATGCCTCCGTCTCCTCCTGAATTTCCACCTCCACCGGCGTTTCCGCCATCGCCTCCTCCCGGTGCGGGTGTTTTGGAAATATCCACGGTGGTCTGTCCTGCCTTTTGTGCCTTGAGCACGGCGCGTGTGGCAGCGCGGGTAGGGACCGGTGA
>NZ_QRZF01000031.1:254-37658 GCF_003464595.1 Bacteroides intestinalis | reverse complement strand
CTAATATACTAAAAATATTAGGTGTGTTTGCGGAGAATCAGAAAAAAAAAAAACAGTTATTTTTGCAGGAAACATTATACTTAATAACACTTAAAACAATAAAACACATGAAAATCAGCACAAAAGCCGCTACTTTTCTAAGTTCAATAAAAACTCAAACTTACGACAAAAAAGAAAGAGAAATGATAATAACGTATCAACAAAAACGTGTCTTTCATCTATCCCTGCTCATGCTGGCCTTATGCGCACCCATATACATATATTCAGTTCCATTTCCCAATGAACAGTTTTATTATATTAACAGCGTATTATTCCTGTTTATCATTATGTGCACTCTCGCTTATTTTAAAAAGAGAGTAAATCTGACCACGACCTTTTCCATTATACTGATAGCCATACATATCGAAATTTTTATCGAGATAATTTATTGCTCAATATGTAGCGGATATGAATATAGTTATCAAAGAGCATTGATAATGAGTAACATTAGTATCTCTCTCTTATTTACCATGCTTTCCATCTGTGCCTATATGAGTAATATCTCCATCCTATTGTCCTCCCTTACCATAGCTTCCTATACAATCTGCACACTTATCACCGACGAACCGTTCCTATACAGTTATCTGCCTTTGGTCATCATCATATACACCATGATCCCCTTATTAGGAAGATCCTTACACAGTAATATCAGCAGCTTGCTAAAAAGTAGCAACTTGCTAAAAGAGGAAGAGGAAATGCTTTTGAAACGTCTCCAAATGAAAAAGGAAGAACTATTCGCGTTCGCCGAGTTGTTAAGCGAGAATAACCCGGAAGAAAAGACAAGCTCCCTGTTAAGCATAATAGGGGAACAATCCAAAGAAAATCTTTTTACAGCCCTTGCCGCACACCAGAAAAAGGAAAAAAGTAAACTTGATACGATCAGGAGAATATATCCCTATTTATCCCCGTCCGAATTAAACATCTGCCGTTTAATACTGCAAGACAAGACCGTCAGCCAAATATGCGAATTATTACATCGGAGTAGCGGAAACATAACCAGCCAACGAGCGAACATACGTGCCAAACTCGGACTGAAAAAAAGCGACAATTTAAAAGAAGCATTACAAGAACGCATGAGGCTGTATGAAGAAGAACACCGGCAAGAGGACTTTTCAGCCATGCGTTAGGGATTGCAGAGTAAAGCCCACAGCCTTTAGGCGAGGACTTGCAACGGAAAGCCTGACCGTCCCACAGGAACGCCCAAAAGAAAAAGAATCCCCCGAACATTCATCCGGGGGACATCCAAGCCGTCACATCAATTATAATACAGATTCAGATCATCCGTGCCAATCTCCTTTCCGTCCCGGAAAACAAGGCGTAAATCAATCCTCTCTCTGTTTTCATTGCCACAAAGATAGACATACCGGCCAACATACGCATCATACTTATCAATCAGTTCTAACGGTATGACCGGCATGGGAAAAGGATACACCTATATTGCATATAGCGGAAAATTTGTAAGATTACCCTGTACTTTATAAGGCAACATAGAAAATCTCTCCGCATGCAATTCCGGTCTTTTTCCCAGTAATGCTGTCAACGAATTGGCCCGGACATTCCCTTCGGCCTTCACTTCTATCGGCACCATTTGGGCATTACGTTGAATAACAAAATCCAACTCAAGACGCGAATTGTCTGTGTTATGGTAATAAATCGGTGACACGCCCTTACTTTTCATCTGCTGCAATACATACTGTTCAGTCATTCCTCCCTTGTATTCCTTAAATATGTCGTTTTTAATCAAGACTTGGGCCGGATCTGTCTTGACCATAGCACCCATAAGCCCCAAATCAACCATATAGAGTTTGAAAGCCGACAGGTCTTCATAAATATCAAGCGGAAGCTCCGGTTTGGTACATCGAGGCACTTTATACAACAACCCGGCATTTACAAGCCATTGAATGGCCATCTCAAAATCATTGGCTCTGGCACCTTTTCGCAAAGCTCCGTAAATGAATTTCTTGTTTTCTTTAAATAATTGGGAAGGAATGCTGTTCCATACCATTCGGACACGCGGAACCTGTTCTTTGGGCGCATGTTTTGAGAAGTCAAGATCATAGCCTTGCAAAATCTCCGACTGTATTCTTCTGACTTCCAGCAAGGAATCCGTTTCTACATATTTGAGTACAACTTCCGGCATACCACCTACATAATAATATTGCCGAAGGAGATCCGTATATTTGTCATGCAGGAGGCTTATCGTTTCAAAATCCCCACTCATAAGCAATTTACAAGCTTCTTCTTCTCCCTTGGCGACAAGAAACTCTTCAAAGTTCATAGGAAATATATTGATGACATTTACCTTCCCTACGGGATAAGACACATCCTGATGAAGGGATATCCCCAAAAGTGAACCTGCCACAGCTATATGATACTCCGGAACCTCCTCTTTAAAATACTTCAAAGATTCCAGTGCTTCCGGGATATCTTGTATCTCATCAAGGATAATAAGCGTATCACCCGGAGTAATGTCAACGGAAGTCATCGCACGCAGCCCCCGTAAAATTCTGTCAACATTGAAATCCTGAGAAAAAAGCTGGCGTGCAAGGTTATTCTTACGGCATACCACATAAGCCTCTTTTTTGTATTCAAGTTTGGCAAACTCATGGAGCAGCCATGTTTTCCCAACTTGTCGGGCACCATTTAAAATCAGAGGTTTTCTATCCTCACGGTTTTTCCATTCTATAAGTTGTTGCAAAACAAATCTTTTCATCTACAAACAGCATTTTTATACATGTAAAAACAGCGTATAATACATTTATCCGCACTTATTTAAAGCACAAATATACTAAAATAAACAGATAATAGAAGCAATCTTATACATTTTTCCGCACTTTAATCAACTCCAATGGAAAGCAGTAGCCAATTTAGGATTGCCTTCTCCACGCTCGATGGCCACCAGCGTATTGATGCCCACGCCCGCCAGTTCGGAGAAGTTCCAGCTGATTGACCTTCAAACTCTTCCTGCACTCTTTAATCATCTTTCCTAGCTCTTTCATATTCACAACACATTGTGATTTTAGTCAGTTTTCATCCTAGTTCAAAGAAAAAAACAGCCGATAAAGCAACTATAATCATTGTATTCATATAGATTAACATCATATATTCAAGTTAATCTATATATTTACATGGATTATTTGTATATTTGCAAAAAAGGAACAACCATGTGGAATGAAATGAGCAATCCAGCTGTGCTGATGAGAATCGGCCAGCGCATCAAAGAGACACGTATCAGGCAGCATATCACGCAGGAAGAACTGGCAACGGCTTCCGGTGTAAGCCCCTTGACCGTTGCGAACATCGAGAAGGGCAAATCGGTATCGCTGCTGTTGTTCATCAGCGTACTCCGCTCGCTCGGCCTGCTGGAGAACCTGGAGCAACTGGTACCGGAAATCCGGGTCAGCCCGATAGAGCTCAAAAAACTGCAAGGAAAGAAACGCTACCGTGTACGCCATTTAAAACAAGATAACCATGAATGATTTGATAGTAGATGTAAAGCTATGGGGAGAAAGCGTAGGCTCTCTCTATTGGGAAAAGGAAAGCAATGCCGCCTTGTTCGACTATGAACGGAAGTTCATCCGCTCCGGTCTTGACATTTCTCCCATCATCATGCCCATCAGCCAGTACAGGAACACCCCCTACCGGTTCCTTGAAAACCGTACCGACTGTTTCAAGGGGTTGCCCGGCCTGTTTGCCGATTCACTGCCGGACACTTTCGGAAACCAGATCATCAATGAATGGTTTGCCAGCAAGGGATTGTCCGGAGAAGAGATTACCCCTTTAGACAGGCTTTGCTATGTAGGCAAACGTGGCATGGGCGCACTGGAGTTTGAGCCGTCCTCGCCAATCAACGGCATGAACGAATCATCAGTGCTCCATATCGAGGAACTGACGGAGCTTGCCAAATCCGTATTCACGGACAGAATGGCTTTTCAGGTCCAACTGCGCCAGGAAGGAAGAAACATTCTGGATATACTGAAAGTGGGAACATCTGCCGGAGGTGCCAAGCCCAAGGCCATCATCGCCTACAACGATATTACCGGAGAGGTACGCTCCGGACAGGTAAAAGCTCCTGAAGGATTCGGATATTGGCTGTTGAAATTTGATGGCGGCAAATACAGCGAACACACGCAGATAACGGACAATCCACAAGGAATAGGAAATATCGAATATGCCTATCACCGGATGGCAAAAGCCTGCGGTATCGATATGATGGAATGCCGGTTACTTCAGGAAAAAGAGTCATATCACTTTATGACACGCCGTTTTGACCGTATGAAAGACGGAGAGAAAATCCATGTACAGACATTGGCCGGGCTTGCCCACTATGACCGTGACCAACGCCATTCATACGAAGAGATATTCCGTATCATGCGGCAGATGAACCTCCCTTATCCAGATCAGGAGGAACTATACCGAAGAATGGTGTTCAACGTCATGAGCCGTAACCATGATGACCATAGCAAGAACTTCTCTTTCCTGATGGATAGACAAGGGAAATGGAAACTGGCCCCGGCATACGACCTCTGCTACTCATACACACCGGGCGGCAAATGGACGAACCGCCACCAACTGTCACTCAACGGCAAACAAGACAATTTCACGATGGAAGATCTGCAAAAGGTAGGTGAGAACATGGGTATCCGGAAACACAAACAGATTATCGAAAAGGTACAGGAAACCGTATCGTATTGGCATGAGACTGCCAAGGATTGCGGGGTCAAGCCGGAACACGCCGATTTTATCGGAAAAAACCTGCTCTTGTTCGGCAAGCAACTGCATACCATCCAAATGCCGGACATTGCCAACGAACAAGAGCAGGCTTTCATGAAGGCTATGCGAAATGATGACTTCAATACCATTCTGGAACTGAAGATGAGAGGATATCAGCCATCGGAGAACACACTGAAAAGCCTCCAGCCGGATGTATCCGCCACCACCTTCATCGCTGCCGCCAAAATCTTCCAAATGGAAGGGATGCTAAAAAGCCTTCAGGACATAAAGCCTGTGCAAAGCCCGATTATAGGCGGCAATAAGCGTAGCATGGAATTGGGGGATTAGCACACAAACTACATCGCGCACAATTCAATATAACAGTAAATATATTAATTGTTATATATCATATTTTGATTTAACAATTAATATATTTACCTTTGTAAAATGACAACGAATCACATCACCCAAGCCATGGCCAATCCGGAAATCATAGTGGAACTGGGCAGACGATTTAAGGAATACAGGCTAACCTATAGGCTCACCCAAAAAGAGGCTGCCGAGAAAGCCGGTGTCAGCCTTATCACCTTACGCCAGTTTGAGAACGGGAAGGCCTATAACATCAATATGGGCAACTTTCTTGCCCTGTTACGAGTAGTGGACTGTCTGGAACAGATGGATGATCTGATGCCGGAAATACCTGTTTCAGCCTATACAATGGAACGAATAATGAATAAAAAGCCGAAAAGGATAAGACATGGAAAATAATGTTGTGAGTGTTATGTTATGGGGAGAAGAAGTCGGAAAGCTCTATTGGGACGAAAGAAACAAAAGAGCCGTCTTCAACTATCATCCGGATTTCATCAAGAAAGGAGTGGAAATCGCCCCACTGACCGCTTCTGTCAAAGGACCGGCGGCAAAGGGTATGCCCATACTCGGAAACAAAGAAAAGACTTATCAAGGTCTCCCACCGTTTTTGGCAGATTCATTGCCTGATCGGTGGGGTAACATGGTCTTCGACCAATGGGCGGCACAAAACCATATCCCCAAGCGCAAACTCACACCGGTAGATAAACTGTCTTTCATCGGGAAACGGGGAATGGGAGCCTTTGAGTTCATCCCGGCCACTCCTGGATTGGAATCCTCTTCCACTCTCCAGATAGAGAGTTTATACCAACTGGCACGCCGTATCTTTGAGGAACGGGAGGAAATATCCGTGCAAGATGACGAAGCACTGCAACTGCAAAGTATCTATGAGATAGGTACATCAGCCGGAGGGCAGCACCCGAAAGCCATCATCGCCATCAATGAAACGACACATGATATACGTTCCGGCCAAGTCCCTTTACCGGAGGGCTATACCTACTACATATTGAAGTTTGCAGAAGGGGACGATTTTCCGTTCACGCAAATGGAAATGGTATATTATGAGATGGCAAAGGAAGCCGGGATTACGATGATGCCTTCCCGACTCATTCAAATTGATGGAAAACATCACTTCCTGACGGAGCGTTACGATAGGATAAACGGAGAGAAGATACATACACAGACACTTGCTGCCATGAATCCGGATGCAACGAGCTATGAGGATTTGTTTGAAGTCTGCCGAAAACTGAACATCCCGGCAAGCGAACAGTCCGAACTCTACCGTAGGACGGTATTCAATATCATGGGCGGCAATGTGGATGACCACATCAAGAATTTCTCTTTCCTGATGGAAAGAAACGGCACATGGCACATCACCCCAGCCTACGACATGACATTCACCACCAATTTGGACGGTGCGGCATACGAAAACGCACACTCCATGAGCATTGCAGGAAAAGATAACGACATCACGGAAGATGACCTGATGCAATTTGCCAAACAGAACGGAATAAAGAATGCGAAAAGGATAATCGAAGAAGTCAGCCTTGCCATCAGCCATTTTTACGATTATGCCACCAATCATCAAATCGATGACTATTGGAAAGACCGCATCGAAGAGCATCTTTCCGGTTTGGTATCTCCGATCATAGGGAAAACCATGAAACACTACCTGCCCACCATTGTCGAACCCTACGAGACAGAGGATGGCTTTTTGGTATCAGAAATCAACATCATCGAAAACACCCGGCATGATTTCCGTATCGAGGCCTTCATAAACGGAAAGCGACAGAAATACATTGCCGGGCGTAAAAGCGATTTGGCTGCTGAAGTCATTGCCAAAGGCAGAAACAAGATGCCCGTTGAGAACAAGAAAGAACTTGTGGAACGGTTGTTACTGCCTTTAGCTAGAAGATAAAAACAGACGAATAGCGACACTATTACATTAATAAAAAGTCTGTTCTTGTTCGGCAAGCAACTGCATACGATCCAAATCCGGACATTGCCAACGAACAAGAGGAGGCTTTCATGAAGGCTATGCGAAATGATGACTTCAATACCATTCTGGAACTGAAGATGAGAGGATATCAGCCATCGGAGAACACACTGAAAAGCCTCCAGCCGGATATATCCTCCACCACCTTCATCGCTGCTGTCAAAATCTTCCAAATGGAAGGGGTACTAAAAAGCCTTCAGGACATAAAGTCTGCGCAAAGCCCGATTACAAGCGGTAATAAACGTAACATGGAGCAAACAAATTTACTATTCAATTTTCAGTTTTTTTCTATTTCTATACTACTGTACGCCATAAAATAACGAAGAAACTTATTCCTATATCAATTCATAATCAATAACATACAATTCACCAAGAATATTAGGGAATGCTACAGTATCATATATCACCTGCCCTACTCCATTAAAATTACCCGGAGATATTACAGATGCTACAACACCATGATAAGCTGTGGGAGAAAAAGAAAGATCTGCTAATCCATTTATCCCAATAACATTTTTCTGTACACCAGCATTATTAACATTACAAAAAATTGCATAATGAATAGTTTGATGTAAATTTACAGCAGCATTAGGAAGATGCACAAAATATAATATATCTCCATTATTACATTTAGCTAAATCATGATAGGTATTTATTTTTTGTATCATACTTTCTAAAGAAGCTCCAAAAGGATTAACTGAAATTCTTTTTCCTGTTGCCTGTTCTATAATTCCTCTAACTAAATTAGCACACCCTCCACCATTTGTAGGTAAATTAACATTCAAATTCTGAGTATTAGTAATAAATTGTGTAATCAATTGTCTATCATTTATACTTATAGCCATATATTATAACTCATGTTCTCCTACTCTCTCAAAGGCTTTTCGGAACCTGCCTATAAAAACTGTCTCTGTAAGCTTACCCCACAAATCTACCCTATAATCCCCAAACCGCTATCATCCCTTTTCTGAATGCCATGGAATTTTTTCCGAATACATAAGTTAGAAGATGAAAAAAGATTGTATTCAAAGTTTTTGGTTCTTTTTTGAAAAAAGAACCGCTGGCCAAAAATCCAACGGTTACTTTACTTTCGGAAAAATATGCAATGAAGTTTATAGGCCGAATGAGGAACGCAGCTTCTTCATGGCATTCTCCACATCAAAGAAAGACACATCCATAAGATCTTCTCCCCATGCTTCCGGAAAGTCAAGAATGGAACGTCCGTTATTAAGAACCGCATCACGGATGGCTTTCATCACATTCTGCCGAGTCGGTTCCAGCTTGAAGAAAAGGCAATGCCTGACTGCCATTGTAAGGGTATCATCATCTATAAAGAAACGGATGGTGACGGTCATGTGTACCTGCGTCCGTTTCTCCAGTTTCTTCTTTTTAGTTTCCAGTTTGGCCAACCGGGAAACATAGAATGAAGGGATATGTTTCCCGGATTCAACGCAAGTCTTCATCGCTTCATGTATTTCAGCGATGCCGTCACGTATATCCGTCAAGTCGGTGCAGTTGGATGCAACCGTATAAGCCGATAACTTTTTCATCTCAAAAGCCGTTTTTATATGGCAAAAGCCCTGTTTGTGAAACTTATAATATATGAATCTCCTTATCACCTACCTTCTCGTCCGATACGACCAATACCTCGTACTTCATCCTCTTGTAATTATAGACTACGGCAAGCGTATTAAAGCCACCGTTATCATACCGCCTGTCATAAACGGTATGTACATACTCATACATCGCATTCCCCATCATGAACTTTACGGAAACATCCGTAAAGTAAAATGCCACCGCATAAGCCAGCGTTTTCTTTTTATCAACCTTTTTTGTTTTCATAACCATTTGTCCTTTATTGTTTTCTGATAAAATATTCAATGGCCGAATGAACCAATATATAATGTGTGGGTGTCTGCCTGCACTGTTCCGCATAAGGATTATAGAACTGGAGAGCCAGCGCATGGTATAATTCCGGCAATTCCCGCTTGATTCTCGCCGTAAGCAGCCGATAGGAGCATTTTCTACCGTACTTCATCAGCTCACGCCATTTGTCCTGTGTTATTTCCGTGCAATTCGTCTCGTAAACCATAACTTCCGTTTTTAAGTTCAATATTCCGGTTGGAAAGCGGAAAGGGGTTGTTCCCTCTCCGTTTATTCTCTAATCAATTCAGGCAAGCTTTTACCGTTATACCGGTTTTCAGTCCTTTATCCAGCTGCACGGTCAACCCACGAACATTCACCTCTTGAATTTGAGAAAGAAGCACATAACCCCATTCCCATTCTTGAATATGGCAATAACCGAAAAAAAGCCAGTCACCGTCTTCCTGCTGTTCGGCTTCCGTTACCAACCATACCACCGAAGAAAAAGGAAGGAAAAACCTTGCGATGACTTCCGCATTAAGCCCCTGCCCCTCTTTTGAGTACAAAGGGTTGGCTTCAAACACATTCTTTAGTTGTTCCGTCACTGTAATCATATGTCACATTTTTAAAGGGTTAAACTTCTAATTTTATGCTTCAGCTAGATTTAAAGACCTTTTTTTAAAACCCCTTTCCGGGATGACCTTTTCTTTCTGCCGACTTTTTTTTTGAGCTTTCATGCCCCATCTGAGTTTATAAGCCTTTTTTTTACGGCACACAACAAGAAGGAAGGAGGGATTGAGAAAAGTTTTGGACGACAAAAAATGTTGGGGACAGCGAAGCCGTCCGGCGTTATTTTTTTCGGTACAAAGGGCGAAGACCGGAACTCTTTCGTATCCATCCACCGAAATAAATTTGCCGTTCAAAAACAAAGGCTCTCAGACGGGGCTATGAAAAAACGTACATTAGGGGAGGCAGAAAACAAGGAAAAGGGCAGTACGGAAATAAAAGAAGAATAAAATCCAACATTATTCACATTGATATATAATAGCCAAGTATTTCGCCATATCAATATAAATCCAACTATAATCAAAATCAAACAGTTATCTAATTTATTGGTTATTAAACATATAATACGCCAAAACATTTATTTTGGAGAATATAATATTAATTAAACAAAAAAATGTAAGCATTCGATAAACTCCCCCTTTCATTCTAAAAATGTGATATTACTTTTGTAATCAAAGTAAAAAAGCTCAATTGTTATGTCACATCAATGGACCATGGAAGATTTTGAATCTATTTATTCCCGTTTCAAGTCGAGCGGACTGTCAGTTATGGATTTTTGTTCGAATGAATGTATTCGTCCCAAACGTTTCTACGAGTGGCGTTCCAAGCTGTTGCGCAAAGGCGGCTTTATCCCGGTAAAGGTAAACAGTAAGGGCCAGGTCAGTCTTCCCCATAAGGAGAAATCCCTGCTGTCTGCCCCTCCGGTCAGCCCGTCGCCAATTCCCCAGCCGCTATGTGAGATCTCCTATCCCAATGGCGTTACAGTCCGCTTGAACAGCCCTTTGTCACCGGAGGTATTGCAAACCCTGATATTTTTGAATTCAAACCGTTAGCCTATGTTTTCTTTGAATGAATCCAACAGATATTATCTTTACCCGTATCCGACAGACATGCGTAAGAGTTTTTATACGCTTAGCGGCATCGTGACCAACCAGATGGGAAAGAATGTACGGGACGGTGACGCTTTCATTTTTATCAATGCGAATTGTACCTGTATGAAAATCCTCCAATACCTGCACTATCATCCTCTATCAAACAGGGTTGAGATAACGCTTGGGATAACCAATCCTCCCAGTGGCAGGATTGTAAAAAGACTACTGGCCGATGCCGTAACCAAAGGAATGATAGAAGTACTCTAACAATAGTAGTGCCACTATTTTATAAGCAGCACTGCAATTGTTCCTTACCCCAGCAAATGCACCTCCTGTAACCTCACCAACCCCAAATACATCTTCAAGAACACCTCCTGATACACCTTCAGATCCGGGAAATAGACGAAAGACTTCCGGGCAAAAGAGAGGCACGTGAATGGCCGTTCATTCGGAACCTCCATTTCCGGATAGCGTTTCTTCGCCTGGTCAACCGCCATCTTGTTCAGTGAAGCCACGAAGTTAGCCTGGCGTATCGGATTCCATTTCGGGGTTTCAAGAATCACCATCCCATCTTTCCGCTCAGGAATAACCAAATATTCATCCTGCACGTTACGGACGTAATAGCACACAAAAGACAAGGCCTCATAGACATTATCCCCTACATGAATACCGATAACCCGTTCTTCAACCGGTGTACCGGCAAAGCATTCCGCAATCTGTTTCATGGCATACCCATGCAACAAGGCAGCATCAGAAGCCAACAGATAAGCCGGTGCGGTACGCTCTCCTCCCTTATCGATGGCAGCAAAGACAGAAGGACTCCAACAGAGATGGATGAGCTTTCCTTTTTCTTTCTCACGAAGGGAAGCGACACATAAACGGTTATCAAAGACCAAACGGGCTTCTTTCGTTTCCGGATGGAACTGGAACACGTTCCGTACCCTGTCCGGCTTATGGATATCCATCATCAGATAGCCCTGCCAACCGGACACGTGCTTTGTCTTCAAGACGGTTTCGCTTTCCTCCACATCGAAAAGATAAGACAAGAGCTTTTCTCGCTTACAACATACGAAGAGAGAAAGCTCGTCCTGTTCTTTCATCTGCTGCATATCCAAGGAAAGAACAAAAGCCAATTGCCAAGGAGTAAGCTCGGAAAAGCCATGTAATTCAATACAAGACAACGCATCCTTCTCCGGTGAGTAAACGACATATCCCCGGCCACCTATCTCATATCTCAACATGAAATCCCCCTGTTCAGTGGGATGATAATTCTGTAAAACGGTCTGATAATTCATAAAGCAAATATATTAAGTTAGTATTCATCATAATGAGAAATCGGGACCACTCTTGCGTTTCCGTTTCTTTTTGGACGGTATGAGATCATCCTCTTGCGACTTCTTCCCGCTGCCGGTAATGTCAAGTTCCGGAATGGCCATAACTCCCCCACCCTGCATATAGAAAGCCTCACGATCCACCCGCTCACGGAACTCCCCTACCCTATCGATATGTGGCGAGAGACCGACAGCCACACCATCGAAATGCTTCTGGATATTCTGATAAGTGAGCTTACGGGAAAGATCCGCACCTTTAAAGACATGAGCATTTTCCACGTTTTCCATATAAAAGGAAATCCCGTATGCGCCTTTGCTGTTTACATGTTCCGTCACACGGATCGATTCTTCCGCCAACCTTTTCTTAAAATCCTCATAGCCTAAAGAAGCGTTCAATGCCTTAAACACATGGTCATAGAGATAATGCTTCTGTTCATCGGCGCTCATGCCCCGGCCATCAAAACGAATATTACCAAAACGATATTTCTGAGGAAGTGAAACGTCCTTCAGGTAAAAGCCTGAATCCTTGATGCCATAGACATAATAGGATTTGTCCTTCTTGGTGACCAGACGCATATACAATCCTTCTTGTTCCAGGTTCCTTCGGAAATCGGATGTACTTTCGGAAAAAGAGTAGATGCGGTCAAGCTGTTGTAACAGTTCATCCTTGAACAAGGGGTTGAAAAAACCTCCTTTTTCCAGCAATGCGAAAAGGTTGTCATAGCTTTCATCCCCCAATAGGACACGCCATTCTTCATTGGCCAATTTTATTTCTTGCAAGGGTTTATTCAAAGACCGGTATGTATCGGATTGTTCCAGGACAGCCGATACCTTATCCTTGTAATTATAACTACGCATGGCTTTCTTCAAGGCCGCATCGAAATAATAGTTACGGTATTGCGCCTCTCCCAACGTGGTTCTCTTGCCTCCTTCCCTTTCCAAAGGCAACAGACCGTACTTCTGCTCCAGTTCCCTTGAGATCTTTTCGGAACGGCTGTAATTATTTCCGGAAGGAATGCTTTTGCCTTCTTCATCAATTGTGGTCAGCAGCACATGCACATGGCTGTGTGCCTTGTCGGTATTTAGGACAACGGCATAACAGGACTTTCCGTACCCCATCCTCTCGATATATTCCCCGGCAAGAGAAAGCCACTGTTCATCGGAAAGGCTTTCTCCCGGATAGAGGCTCAGAATAAATTCCGCATAAGGTAGTTTCACCCGGTCATTCAACTGGGAGATAAGTTTCATGTAGGCTGGCATGGCGGCCAGTTCGTCACCAGTGGAGGTGTAAAGCACTTTTCCGTTTCCTTCCTTGACCTTGGAAAGCTGGTATTCAATTTTCCGGCTCATGGACAGGTGGGATGAGAAAGAAGGTTGTATCTCGGCTATCATAACAATTTCCGGTTAATGGTTTCTACATCCGAAAGGTATTGGTTAATCCGATCCAATGAATACAATATATTTTCATCGGACGGAAGCGTATTGATATGTTTGGCAAGCTGGTTGATATTGGCTCCTATTTTACGAAGTTCATATATCATTTGCACATCGGTTTTCGATATGCTTCTGCCTTTCAAGGCAGACTCTCTGATAAAGGAAGAAAGGGATTTTCCCTCTTCCTTTGAACGTTGAAGAAGCTGTTCTTTCTCGGCTTCCGTCAAGCGGATCTTTATACTTATATCTCGATTCTCTTTCATATATACAGAGTATGTGAGTGTAACGAACATTGGTCGGCAGCTCGGCTGTCGCAAGGTTTTTTGTACCCACAAAAACATACCTTGCATTAGCAAAGATATACAATAATACTCAGCTGTGAAACAAAACCAGACAAAAGTCTTGATTTCTTAATCCAGATTAACCGCTCACTTTGTTACAAAGTAACTACGCACATTGTAACAGGCGAACGGAAAGCCATTAGTTACAAAATACATAATTACTAATTATATTATTACAAAGTATGAACATACATACTTAATTATAAGATTAAGTATGTACATATTTATATTTATATTTATATATGTAATTACTTATACAATTAAGTAAAAAAGTGTATAATAAATTAATTATAAAAGTATGCAATTATTTAATTTATTATTTATATATTTGCGCACATACTTAAAAACGTACATTATGGGACAAATATTACCAGGAGTAGTCGTAGCTTTTGAGAATCCCAAGGGCGGGGTAGGGAAGTCTACGCTGACAGCTTTGTTTGCAGGTTATATTCATTCGCAGTCAAACGAAGAGGGGGGCTTATCCATTGCCGTGGTGGATATCGACGACATGCAGAACACTATCGGAAAATTACGTGAGGACGAAGCCGAGGACGGAATCATGAAAAAGGAAGAAGAATATGAGGTTATCAATATCTCTTCCTCAGAGTTCATCAACCAACTGGATTTCCTTCAGGACAATTACGACATTATACTTGTCGATTTTCCGGGTAACCTGAAACAAAACGGTGTAGTTGAAACGCTGCACTTCGTTGACGTGATCATCATTCCCTTCGAACCGAACCAGACCGATTTAAGACCTACATTGACCTTTTACTATAACATCTATGAAGGGATTATCGAAAGCCGTCGAAAGATTGGTAAAAAGACTACCGTGCGTGGTGTTATGAACCGTGTTCTTCCGAATGTGCTGGAGTTCAAAGAAATTTTGAAAAATAAAAAAACCTTGCCTTTCGAGTTGATGCAAAACTACATCAAGGATTCAAGGGTTGACTATCAACGCAATTTAAGTACGCTGAGTAAAGCGTACCATCATCCCTGTGATGCTTTCTGTGAAGAGGTATTGGAATTAATCTGTAACCATATAGGAGAATAAAGCTATGGCAACCAACAAAGAAAGGACATCATCAGCCGCCATGAGAAAACTCTTGCTGCAAAGCGCCAGTAAGAAAGAGCAGGAAATCCAGCAGATCGGAAGTGTTGCGGAAAGCACTATCCCCCAACCTGCGATTGAGCACCCCATCCATGAAGAGGTGAAAGAATCGGCTCCAGTCAAAGAAACCGTCCAAGAACCTCAGCCGGAACAAATGGAAAAGCCGGAATCCAAACCTTCCGTGCAGTCTTCTCCAAAAACAGAAGAAAGCAAAGTCTGCGGAAAAAAATTCTCGGAATATCTGGAAGAGCGAAAATTAAAGAACACCGAAGTAATCCGGATATCCAGCGAAACCCACAGAAAGCTGAAGCAGATTGCTATGGCCACTGGATTAGGAATGCACAACATCGCAAACAACATTCTTGAAGACATATTGACCAGCCATAACAAGGAGATTCAAGCGATACTGAAGAAGTATATGAGCATCTGATTCTACTTTCGGAAAAATATATACGCCTGTTCGACTGCATCCGTCGGGCAGGCGTTATTTTTGCACACCGTTTTAGTGAAGGCCGGCATTGAACCGGGACACTTTTACACAACTGCGGAAAAATCCCTTTGCCTATTATCCTGGACAATATGTTAAAGAATTCAAACCTCTACTTGTTTCCACCTCAAAATTTTTTCCGAAAGTAAGAATACGGTAACAAAATCATTTCTTCGTTTTATTTAGGTTTTTAGGGATTTAAGTATTTGTGGGACACTTTTACACAACTAATAAGGGAGGTTTTCCGTATAATCAACTATATTATTGCAAGTTAGCACTTACTGGCATCTTCTCGTAACCGGGACACTTCTGCACAACTAACCGACTATTCGGGACACTTCTGCACAACTGAACAGGAAAGTCGGGATACTTTTACACAACTAGAATCTGCATTCGGGACACTTTTACACAACTAAATCAGGAATCCGGGACACTTCTGCACAACTAAACCGGCCATTCGGGACACTTTTACACAACTGGGGGATCGGAAACAGCCGTAGTCGGGACACTTTTACACAACTAAATCAAGAAACAGCACGAAAAAAATGCTTTGGAATCTTCATTTATAGGGAGTTAGATTCACTATCTCCGTAAAAAAACGTATCTTTGCATCAGTAAACAACAAGTGTCCGCCTATGAAGGAAAGTAATACACAAAAAGAGTTGAGCAGAGTCCCCAGGACTCTCAGCGAGTCTTCCAACACGAAAGTATTGGAAGTTCTATTTGATGCAGGCGGCACTGTCATGTCTGACATTATCATTTACGTGGCATCTTCACAAATGAAAGATCTGTTCGGCGACTGCTGGTTCTCCATCAACGATTTTTGTGAGGTCATGGGGTATGAACGAACCAAGTTGCAACGAAAACTGACCGAGAAGCAGCTTGATTTCCTGTTCAGCAACCAACGTCCGGTATATATCACCGAACAGAACGGCCAAAAGATAGAGCATCCGATAGAGAACACCTTTGAAGCGGCGTTATACCGTTTAGGGACATCCAACCTCAGTGTAGCATACGCCATGAACGGCAAGACGCAATATAAGTTCATTCAAATACTGGACCGCTTTGAGATAAAGGATAACTTCGGCACGAAAAAGCGCACCAAGCGGAATTACAACGTGCATCTGAGCAAAGATCTGATGAATACTTTGCTTACCGAATACAATCTGCTGGAACTGAAAGACTACCGTAACCTGCCCAACCGCAAAGGCTACCGCAAGTTTTATCTGAACCTGGCGAAAATGATTTACCTGATCAAGTATAAGATTGACCAAGGACAAGCACCTTATTTCACCGTTACGGTTGACCAACTTGCCAAGGAATTTGATGTAACGGTAAAGGACAACCATGACCGGAAGAAGAAGGTGACCAGCATCTTAAACGGTATCAACAAAAAGCTGGAGAGAACCAAATTCCAATACCAGTACATCAAAGGAAAAGGGGAGAAGTGGCCCTACACCGTACAGTTTTTCTTTGACCAGGAAACATTGGAATATTTCGACGAAAAGATAAAGGCGATACTGACCTCGCAATATCACGATGCGCTTAAATCATGCTTCTTGTTAAACAAGAAAGGCATTCCCGTGAGCAGACATTATCAATATAAGGATTTCTTTAAATTGGGAACCGGCGAATATTATCATGAATTTACCGCATGGCTTTATTCTGAAGAGGACAAGGAGATTAAGGAGAACATCTACCGGGATATCTATATAAAGGTAGTAGGCATTCGTCCAGAAGACCTTGCCGTCAACTTAAATCCCTAAAAGTTGGAACAAAAACCATAAAATAGTATCTTTGCAGCGGATTGTCAGAAAATTGGCAGCCCGCTTTTTACATACGTCCGTCTGTCTAACAAAAGAGTGGCATCTATCGTTAAGGAATTAACAACAACAGGCGCATGCCTGTACCAGTATGAAACTGGTACGGGGCGTGCCTTTGTTGTTGGAACGCCACGTCCATGTTAGAGGGTACGTTTCCGTACCCTTATATAAACATAAAACAAATTCAATGGTTCAAACAATTGCCACCCTGATAGATGAGACGCTCATGGTAATGGGCGCCCATCTTCACGTGCGGATGACAGACGAAGAAAAGGCGTATCTTGATGCTCATTTCGAGCTTATCCATATCAAAAAGGGAGAACACCTCGTCACCAGGGGCGAGGAAGTATGCTACCTCTATTATCTGGAATCCGGCATCGTCCGGTTATGGTTTCCGGACAAAGAGAATAGAGAGATTTCAGCACGGTTTATCCAAGCCAAAGAGTTCATCAATTTTTTCCTTTCACATGAAGAACACCATGCCCACTACAATATCAAGGCATTGGAGCCATGCAAGATCTGGAGATTGCCCAAAAAAGATCTTCATCAGCTATATGAGTTATCCATCAATTTCAACAAGCTGGCCAGAATACATTTGGTAAGATCCATCAACCGCAAAATAATAAGGGAAGAGGAGTTTTACACACTGGATGCCGAAGCGCGTTACAAAGCGCTTTTGGCCAATGAAAAATGGCTGTTACGTTCAATACCCTTAAAAGACATAGCAAGTTATATCGGCATCACGCCACAAGCATTGAGCAACATCCGAAAGCGCATATAAACCAAACCCTATAAGCCGGGCAGGACAGTTTTACACAACTAATCCTATTCGGCTTTTTTCTGTAGAATTATTCCACACCTGCCGGTTTACGGCACATGTATTTTTTAATGCACATTAAATAAACACGAAAGGCCCTTTAAAAGCCCTTCATAAAATTTGTCCTCCCGTATATAATCTATATGTTTGGAGCGAAAACAACGCGATAAGCACCTTGATTCGGTTCTGCCGACAGGAATCCGCGTAAATTGGAAACACCGTATGAGACAAATAGAAAAATATATAACATTAATAACCTAAAGAGTAATTCCCATGGAACACATCAGACTGACTGCTATCAGCCTTAGCCTGCTGTTATGCACCGTAAGCGCTTTTGCGCAACGCCATTATGAGAACATCCCGGCACTTGAATTGAACTACGGCACTAACCTGTTCGGCAATGCAGGCAACTATTACAACCTGTCCTTTTCCAGATACATCAACCGGACAAGCTATTGGAAAGCCGGGTTTAGCTATTTTGAGAAACCTTACGAATATACAGCCAACCTACCGCAAGTCTCTACCTTGAACCCGGAAGAAACGATTCCCGAAACGATACATGACAAGGGTAAGGACTTTTTTGTGGACGGCGGTTATTACAGAACCCTGGCCTGCAACCTGAAATCCGTTTACTGGGGCATCGGCCTGGGAGGATTCATCGGTACAGAATACGTCCGCCACCCCGATAAGGAATACAACTTCATCATCGGCCCGAAACTGGAAACGGAACTGGAAGTATTCATCCTGCCCCGAACGGCATTGCTTGCCCGCATACAACAACATTGGAATCCCCTATCCATTGACAAGTGGAACACTGTCTGGAACGTAGGAATAAAGATACTGCTCTACTAACCGACAAATCATATCACCATGCTTATTATCATATTGTTAGCCGATACAAATGTATCCGGCCTGATCTCCTTATACCGTGAAATAGGCGCCATGCTGATAGGGGTAGGCTTTCTATGTGCCGGACTAGCGGTACTTAAAAAGCTGATAAGCAACCACGAGCGCACCAAAGAGGCCATCATCACCTATATCACGGCATTGGTCACTTGGCTCATTATCTGGCAACTCTTATGAACGTAGTGGATTTGATACTGGTTGCCATACTCGCCTGTGTCACGCTTCACTTTTACTTTCGGAAAAAGAAGAAAGCACTTTCTTCCGGAAAGGAGAAAGAGAAGCCGATAAGGGAGGCGGTGCGCAAGGAAGGGCAGGAGAGAGCCTGTCCGGTCATCTGCGTGGTATTTCAGCCTGAGCTGGAAGAAGAGGAATTGGCTGCCGAGATAGCCGATATGTACCTGCATGGAAGAGCCTACTACTACTCAGGCAAACCACTGCCGGAACAGCCGAAAGAAGAGCCCATATCCATCAAGTATAAGGATGTGCAATGGGAGAGACTGAAAACGATTCATGTTTAATTAAAAAATAGGAACAAAATGAAAGCAATCGAAAATGTAAGAGAAAAAGCGAACCAAGTCATTAACCGCTATGGAAAGGTTATCTTCACCTTTCTCATATTCTTCACGCTGTTGGGAACGGCACAAGTGGCGGAGGCACAAAGCGGCCTGAAGATTAACAGCCTATCCGAAGTGACAGACAAAGCCAAAGAGGGTGCGGACACCATTCTGGACGTAGCCAAATACATTTTGGCGGCGGTACTCGGCATCGCTCTGGTCTTTGTCATCTATTCGCTTGCCACGAACAATCCCCATGCCAAGGAATACCTGCTCGGCTGGATCATCGCCGTGGTAGTCATCATGGTAGCCTTCCTGATTATCTAAAAACGAAGAGCCATGAGAACCATGCGTAAAATCAACAAGCCGATCAAGTTCTTCGGTCTGTCATCGGGACAGTTCGCCATCTTCATGCTGCTGACGGCCATCATCATCATCGTGAGCATATTCAAGCAGCTGCACCCGATACTCATCATCGGAATCATTTCCGCCATTCTGTTTCTATCCGGTCTGCTGTTCCAAACCTTGAAAAAGGAACACAAGGCCGGTAACCCGGACTACCTGACCGGCCTCCGGATCAAGAACGCCACCCCCCGGCAGATAACGGACAAACGGCAGATTTTCAAATTCATCCTAAAACAGCAACCATGATAGGAATCATCATACTCATATCCCTGCTAATCTGTGCGCTGTGCCTGCTGATTGCTCTGCTGTATATCCGGCAGACAGAGATAGAGGTGAAGGACAAATCCGTGGATCTGGAAAGTGTCTTGCCTATCCAGACCATCACGGAGAACGCCGTCATCAACGGGAACGGTGACATCACCGTCGGCTACCGGCTGCTTCTGCCCGAAGTGTTCACCTTGTCGGAAAGCGAGGCGCAATACATCCATGAGCGGTTGGAGGCTCTTTTGAAGCTGCTTCCGGCAGGCACGGTCATCCATCAGCAGAATTTCTACTATACGGGGCGATACCATCATGCAGAATACTCTTCCAATGCCCTGATAGCGGAGAACAACCGTCATTTCAACGGCAAGGAGATACTGAACAGTTACACCAACCTGTATGTGACGTTCACGAACGGCAGCCGAAACGGTAAGATACGCAAAAGCGCATCGGGCACCTCGCTGATGCGAAAGCTGCACTACCCGTTCAAGCAACCTTATAAGGAATATCAGCAACGGCTGACAGAAATGGAAGCCTTTCTGATGAACTTTGAGAACGGTTTGTCGTCCATCCAGCAGTTTGAGATACGCAAGATGGATGATACGGAACTGAACAACGCCATCTACGACTACGTCAACCTCTCTTACGAGACACCGGAAAACGATGCCACGCAGAAGAGCGTCAACCCTATGGCTGTCAGTGAAAGCGGAAGCATGAAAATAGGGCAGCAGCACGTTTCCATCCTTTCGCTGACCAACGAAGGCGAGCATCTTCAGGAACTGGCCGTGCCGCACACCGGCAAGTCGAAGGCATACGGGGGAAACATAGAGATACCGGACAGCATACGGAGCAAATGCTCGATGCTGTACCCCGTAGGACTTGGCCTGCCGTTCAACCACATCGTAAACATCGTGATAGAGATAACCGATCCAGATGCCACCGTAACGGCCATCGGTGCGGAGAAAGACGCGCTGAACTACATCACCAACTTCTACCCTCCGGCGGCAGAGAAGCAACGCGAGCAGGCAGCCTTCTGCGATGAGATTACCCAGTTCGACTACCAGACCGCCTATACCGCCTTCAATGTCGTGCTGAACGATACAGACCGCACCTCGCTCATGCGGAAAACCGCACTGGTACAGCAAGGCTTCAGCTTTATGAACCAAAGTTCGTGCTATGTGGAGAACGCCGAGCTGTGCAACCTGTTCTTCTGCAACATACCCGGCAATGCCAGGGCCAATTACCGGGGCTTCGTCAACACGACCAAGCAGGCCATCTGCTATCTGCAAAAAGAGGGGATGTACCTTTCGGACGAGAAAGGGCATATCTACCATGACCGTTTCGGTACTCCCGCCAAGATAAACCTCTGGGATTATCCGGCGCTGAACAACAAGAACCGCATCGTTATCGGCCCGTCCGGTTCCGGTAAATCTTTCTGGCTGAACAATTACATCCTGCAAAGCTATGAGCTGGGCCGGGATGTGATGATCATTGACATCGGCGGCTCTTACCGCTCGATGATAGCCTTGAACCGGGGCAAATACTTCGACTCTACCGAGCAGAAGAAATTTGCGTTCAACCCCTTCTTGTGTGACCGTGACAAGAACGGCAAATACCTGTACATCGACACCACGGATGCCGAGTCTGCCGATGACCAGATAAAGACCATCGTCGCCATTATCAGCTACATTTGGAAGGTACGTGAACCCATGCTGCCTGCCGAAAACGCCATTCTCAGGAAATCCGTCATCGGATTTTACGACTATGTGAACAATTCTTCAATAGGAGAGAAGCATGAGCGTATCTTCCCGACGCTGATAACTTACCGGGCTTATCTGAAGGAAGTGTTCAGCAAACGGATGACCGAGTTTGAGAAACAGAAATTCGAGATAGAGGAGCTGTTGCTTTTACTGGAACCCTATACGGACGGAGAGCTGTCATTCCTGCTGAACGCTACCGAGAACGTGGATATCGTGCATGACCGGCTGATAGCCTTCGATATGGAAGATGCCTCTAAGAAAGAGTACTTTCCACTCGTTGCCATCATCACCCTGCAAATGATCGTGGATAAAATCAAGAAACGCCAGGGGTTTGCCAAAGAGCTAATCATCGACGAAGCACTCGACTTCCTGCAAGACGAGAAATTCGGAGACTTCATCGCCTACCTGTACCGAACCTTCCGTAAAAAGGAGGGAAGCATCACGCTGGCCGCACAGAACATCCTGTTTTTGAAAAACATGCCGTCCAGTATCAAGGACTCCATCATCATCAACTGCGCGACCAAGATTATCCTCGACCATTCAGAACACCGGCAGAACCTGCCGGAAGTGAAAGCCGTGCTTTCCATCACGGACGAAGAGGCCTATATGATCGAGTCGTTGCAGCGCACGGAACGCTGGAGAGAGTTTTTCATCAAGATGTCGAACGATGCCTTCATCTTCCGCAACGAGGTGTCCGACTTCGCCGCCGTAGCCTTCGATTCGCGCCAGGCGACAGTAGTACGACTGAAGCAGTTGTTCAACGAAAGCGGCTCGACCTATACGGCCATCAACCGCTATCTGGAGGAAAGGAGGAAAAAGTATGGATGACGCCACCCAAGGGCTGACCGCCCTTCTAGGCTGGTCAACCGACTTCAACGGCAGCGCATACAATCTTGCCGGAAGCATTGCCGCCGCACTTTTGGGCGTTGCGCTCATTTTCGTGGTATGGGCACTCGCCACGAAAAAGGAAAATGCCAAGAGCTATCTGACAGCCTGGCTGGTATGTGTCATATTCACCCTATTATTCATCACCAACAAATAACCGTCATGAAAAGAATCATTCTCATACTCGGACTTGCCGCCTCGATAGGGCTGATGGGAACCGGCAGTGTTCATGCCCAGTTCGTCGTGCATGATCCCGGCCACACCCTGCTGAACTCAACGGAATGGATCGCCAATGTCAAGAAATGGGTTACACAAATCAATGAAATGATCGATGCCCAGGAACTGCGGCTCGGCCTGCAAAAGATCGACCAGTTGAAGGAACTCAAATCATTGAAAGAGCTTGCCGACCTGCTGGACGACGTAGCCTGCCTGAGCAGCGACTACAGCTTTTACCTGAACGTAGGATCGAATTACCACTGCCTGAAATTTCTCAACTTTCAGCGTGTGACCGTCAATCTGAGCCTGAGTACCGACCTGCTGTTCAAGGTGGCCACCGTGACCAGTTACTTCTCGATGAACTCGGAAGGGCGCATGTCCTTTATCGAGCAGGTGAAGGAATCGGTGGAAAAAGCCGCCGAAGAGATGCGTGAGTTTAACGAATCCGTGCGTTCCACGGTCATTTACAAATCCATGAAGGGGCATAACCGGAAGACCTATTACCAGGGACGGTTGGCCGCTTTCACACGACACACCAATTAAAGCGTTATGAATCAAGATAATTTTCTCTGGGGACTTCAGATCACGGACGGTCTGACGATGGAACTCGTTTCGCAAATGACAGTCATCGCCTTCGGTGTTGGTGTCATCTGCTTTATCTGCAACCTAGCATACAACTATCTCTATCACGGAGCCAGCCAGCTGTTAAGCCCGAATGAGGACAAATTTCCCGACATGATGGAAATCGCCCGTTGCCTGGTACTGTTCTTCTGCCTAAGCATATACACCCCCATCGCCCAAACCATCGTAGGCACGATGGAAGTAATCAACGAAGCCACCTCGCTGACCTCCGAGCGTGCGCAGGAATTTGCCCAGTTCATGGCACAATCAGCCATCGAACAAGGAGAGATGATTGCCGAATACGACAAACACAGCCTCCAGTCGGAGGTAGCAGCCGGAGAAGACAGCACCGGCGCCATGCAGCACGAACTGGATAAAAAGATGGAAGAGGACGAAATGACCGGTGTACGCTCCAGCGTGGAGAAGATTGTGCAGCTGCTCAACCCCGCCAACCTCGCCACCCTTGTGCTTCATGGCATTTCCGCCCTATTGGTAGGAATCATACAAGTAGTCATCTTGGGTATCGGCGTGGTCATTGTCAAGCTACTGGTCATTCTCGGCCCGTTTGTCTTTGCCGTAAGCATGTTGCCGGTCTTTCAGAAACAGTTGAGTATCTGGTTCGGTACGCTCTGCTCCGCCTGTATGGTATTCACCGTCATCAATATTCTGAACCAAATCATATGGCAGACCTTCAAGGCCATCTATACGGAAAGTGCCGACATGGTGGACGCAGCTACGCAGCAGATACAATATTTAGGAATGGATCTCGCCCTGATTGGTGCTTATTGCAGCTGTTTCTGGCTATCCTCCAAAATCGTAGGACACAGCGATGCCGGGAAAATCATTTCGAAAACCGTGTCAATCGTCACCACGGCGGCCACCATCGCCCTGATGGGAGGCGCAGCGGCAGGCGGCAAGCTGACCAACGTAGGCGGTGCCGCCTCTATCGGGGCAAGTTTCATAAACGACAACAATAAAAAATAGAACTATGAATCTGATGAAATTCAAAGGAGCAGATGATGCGGTCAAGCTGACTATCCGGCTTTCAGCCGGGTACTGCATCATTCTGACTATCGCTTTTGCCAGCAGTATCATCTTCCTTATCAACAAAATAGAAAAAGCATACGGCCAGGCTCTCGTCATCGACAGGCAGGGAGAAGTCTATGAGGCAAGCAGCCTGTCTGCCAGCGATATGCGGCAATACGAATACATGAACCATGTAAAGACCTTCGTAACCCACTGGTATGCCTTTGACGAGAGCAGCTACGAGAAGAACATTTCGCTTGCGCTCAACCTCATAGGCAACAAGGGGAAGGAGCTGTTGAACGAGTACAACGATGTGAATATGCTGAACTCACTCATACAAAAGAATATCCGTTACGGGGTACGCATCAAGGATGTAGAGATTAACACACAAACGATACCCGTTTCCGGAAAGATAATCTTCACGCAGACCGGGTACCGGGCACGGGGAAGCATCTCACGTAATATCGAAGCGGAGTTCACCATCTATGATATGCTGTCCCGCAGCGAGGAAAATGCGCACGGAGCCAAGATAGAAGATTGGATTGTCCGCTATTCCGAACCCGTGGAAAGCAACGGCACCAACACATCGCAGGCAGCTTCTCCGGGCAAGAATGAAAACCAGTCAGAAACCTCTAAACCAACCGACCATGGAACCGAATAAACTTATCAAAGACAAGAACAAGCTGTTGATGGCCATCCCGGTAATCCTGGGCATCCTCTTCCTTTATGTATTCTTCATCCGTGAGGACGGGAACGTGCCGTCAGGGAGTGACAGACAGGCCGCCTCGCAAGCCTTTTTGGAACCACAGTCGGAAATGGCCGACAAGGTGAACGACAAGATGGAAGCCTATAAGCAGGACAAACTGGAAGAGCAGGAGAAGGCACGCATCCTGAAAGAGTCTCAGGTCAAAGGATCTGATTTTTACTTCGAGCTGCAAAACCAGCAGGAGCGGTATGACCGTGCCACACTGGAGCGCATCCGCCGTATGCAGAACGATCCGTACAGCGAAGTCATGGCAGAATACGGAGGTGGCCGGAACGGACGCTTCTCTCATCAGCTGGAAAGCCAACTGGACGGACTGGAGGACGAGCAGGCGCTCAACGAGATTATCCGGGAAGCCAAGAAGAACTCACGCATCCGCAAGGAACTGGAAGAATCCGACAAATACCGCAAGCGCATGTATGAACGGATTGTCAATTATGACCAAGAGGGAAAAACGGAGAAAGCCGCTGCCAACCCTTCCGGCCATCCATCCGCCGACAGCCTGATGCAAAAAGGCCCGATCTACCATGCCGAAAACGGCAAGCGGGTACGCCGCCAACCGACCTCCGCACCGGGAAACAGCAACCTCTTCAGGGCTTGCATCCACGGCGACCAGACCGTAGTCACGGGCAGTACGGTACGGATGCGGTTGCTTCAGGACGTAACCCTATCCGGCATGAAGATACCGGCCAACACGCTGTTTTACGGTATCGCCACTTTGGGAGCCAACCGCCTCGATGTGGTAGTCAGCAACCTGAAGGTAGGAGACAACCTCAATCCCGTATCGGTGGTTGTCTTCGACAATGATGCCATGGAAGGTTTGAACCTGCCCAATAACCTGAAAGCCAGTGCAGCCAAGCGTATGGAACAAGGTCTTGTACAGAACATTGACATGCCGCTCTCTTCCATCGGCACGATGGCCAGCGAAGTGACCAGCGTAGTCAACGCCACCACCCAGGTAGCCAAGCAAATCTTGAACATGAGCCTCTCACAAGTGAAGGTACATCTCAAGTCCAACTACGAAATGTATATCCAAGAAGAGAGTCAGGAATCGAAGTTGCGTAGGCAAGCCGTGCAAGCGGAGTTACAGAAGCTCTATGAGCAAATGGAACAAGAGAAAACGAACAAGAAAAATCATCCCCTTCAAACATTGATAGACAAATTATGATAGACATTCTCAATTACCTGCTTGCGCTGTCAGCGGTCTTTTTCGGCTATCGGATCTACGTATCACGCCGGAACGGACGAGCCTTTAAAGAAATCCGTCCGCTGACCGTTTCTTTCGGCATTACCCTGCTTCTTCTATGGGGCATTACCGTATTCACCGCCTTTTTTTCAAGAACCGTTTAACATATCGACAACATGAAGAAATATATTTATCTACTGTTTTACTGCTTTGTGTGCAGTCTGCCGCTCTTCGCTCAGGAAAACGGCACTCCCCGGAAACAAGCCATCAGCCAAAAAGACATCTTTATCTCTTTCGACTGTGTGAAACACCTGGTATTTCCTGTGCAAGTATCTGATATCGCCATCGGCGAACAGGAGCTTGTCATGGCCAGCCGGGTAGAAGAGGCGCCCCATATCGTCAGGCTCTCGGCGCAAGCGGAAGGATTCACCGAAGAGACCAACCTGACCGTAGTCTGCATCGACGGAAGCGTTTACACCTATCACATCCGCTACCTTCCCGAAGGCGGCACGGATTCGTACCCGAACATTTACGAGGACAACGGGAAATGGCAGCACCATGACTATCAGGCAGAAGTCAGCGACCTCCATCTGGCCGAGTTCTTCTTTCCGGAGGACATCGCTTACGGAACGCCCGGCAACGAGGTGTCCTTCACTCTGGCCGCCTACAACAACCAGTTGAAAGTATCAACCGCCAAAGATGCCGTGGCATATTCCAACCTGTTTGTGGTGGATAAGGCCATGAACACTTACCACATCACCATCAAACGGGGCAATACCTCCGTATTCACCTACAATTTTGATGACCAGCGCAAATATACCGCCCATGTGGATGTGAACAGCGAGGAAATGGAAAGATGCATCCAAGAGCTGCGCACCAAGAAGCGCAACATCTACAGCCTGGGGGTCATCGAGAACAAGTTTGAGTTGTCAATGGCCAATCTGTATGTGCATGAGGACTTCATGTTTTTCATCTTTGACCTGAAAAACAAATCATACATCGACTACGACATCGAGTTTGTCAAATGTTTCCAGCGTGACCAAAAGAAGAGCAAGAACGCCATCCAGCAAGAAACGACCATCGAACCTATCTATCAGAAAGATTTTGATACGAAAATCAAGGGCAAGAGCCGGAACCGGCTGATACTTGGTTTCGACAAATTCACGATACCCGATGATAAGGTATTCGAGATCGAGATTTACGAGCGAAACGGCGGGCGGCACATCAAGCTGGCCGTGTTGAACGAATACATCCTTTCCGCAGAACCCTTATACAAGCCACAGCCATGAAACTGAGAGAAGCATTAGACACCTATATGTTCGACAACGTGGGACAGTTCGGCGGCATCGCCGAATCACTGGGCTATCAGACCGAATACCGGGACGGATATTTCCGGTTCCGCAAAGACGGGGAAGAGCTGAGCATGAGCGTAAGCGAAATCAGGGAAAAAGCCGGAGCAAAGTACGATGAAAGCCTTCGTGACCAATCAAAAGAACGTGTATCCGCCCTTTTTGACAAGGAACGTGCCAATGATCCTAAATATGTCGCCGAGCTGGAGAAGGATGGCATCAGCATCAAGCGGTGGGAGAACCTGAAGGGACATGACAAGGACGGCTTTACCGTCATCGACCATCGCCTGAAGGTATGCTACACCGGACAGTCGCTCTATGAATACGCCTACAAGCAAGGGAACATCCTCGACGGGAAAGGCACCAAGCTGGAAAAGGGTGTCATGTCTGATTTGATGGAGATACACGGCAAACCGGGGAAGCTCCGTTTCAACGATGACGGAATCTCCGTATTCTACCGCAAAGAGGCGTTGGTTATCCCGGACAAGGTGCTGGGAAAGAAGTTGGGCAAGAAAGAGAAAGAACAGCTGCTTGCCGGTGACATCGTACCCATCACCGTAAATAAGAAGGACATCCTGCTGCAAGTTGACCGGGATCTGAACTCCGTCATCCTGCGCACCAACCAGGAAATCAAGATTCCCGACATCATCGGGCAGACCAGCGAATATGGCGGCTACAAGTTAACCAAAGCCGACAAATACCTGCTCGCCAACGGCCATGCACTGGAGAACAAGCTGCTGCACAGTCCGGAAGGCTACTTCATTGCCGACATCCAACTGACGGATGACAGGAAAGGAGTCATGATACAGAACATACAGAGTATCACTCCCGGCAAGGCACAAGAGCTGATCAAGGCCATGACCCCCAAACTGGAAGCCCATGCGGCCAACATAGAAGCTGCAAAAGAGCAAAAACACGAAGAGGGGCGCAATATGGAAGCCGAGTTTAAGGAAGCGGTGGGCAAACATGACTTTGAAAAAATCGGGAAGCTCAAAGAGGAAGGATATAAACCCAGTGAAGAGTTTATCAAAGGAATCGGTAAGGAACACGGTCTGGATGAAAGGCAAACCCATGAAGTCATCCAGCTGTTCGGCACCAAGCCGGAAGAACAGGGCGAACATGAAAGGCAGGCCGCACGTCTGTTGGATGCCGCACAGACCGACAACTTTCATGTCATCCAAGAGATACAGAAAGAAGGGTACCGGCTCACTCAAGAAGACCTTACCCGGATGCGTGAAACGGGTGTGCAAGCCAACACACTGATAGCCGTACAAAAGATTTTCGGGATGGAAGGCAGCACAAAGACACTGGGAGATGTCAAACTGGCCAGCACACCCAAACCCGACAACAGCAAGGAAATGGCCCGTCCGATAGCCAGCACCATCAACCGGGCTTTCAATGACTTATAACCTAAAAAATCAGGAATTATGGATTACGATGAATTAGTACAGAAAAACATTGCAGGAGAAATCAGTGACTTAGAGTTTCTACTTGCACAGGAAGAGCTTGCACAAGCCTATCAAGAAGAGATGGCTGCCAAGCAGCAAGAGACAAACAACCAAACGGCCAGAGAATGGCTGCTTGATTACGAGAACAGAAATCTATACCAATAAATCATGGATACAGCAAGTGATAAAGCATTACAGCGTTTCGCCGAACTGATGATCGAAAAGATAAAGCAGGTGGAAGACAACTGGCAAAAGCCTTGGTTCGGGATAAAGGGTGGGGGACTTCCGCAAAATATCGAGGGAAGAACCTACAACGGAGTAAATTCCTTCATGTTGTTTCTACTTTCGGAAAAAGAGCAGTACAGCCTGCCGGTCTATATGACCTTCATGCAAGCCAAAGACAACGGCCTTAACATACTGAAAGGAGAAAAGTCATTCCCAGTCATTTACTGGAATTTCTCAGTAAGAGACAAGAACGGAAAGAAAATACCTTTCGACGTATATAAGAACCTGGATAAAAACGAGCAGCAGGAATATAAGGTCACGCCGTTTCTGAAGACATACAATGTGTTCAACGTACAGCAGACCAATCTTCAGGAAACGAAACCGGAGAAATGGGAAGCATTGAAGGAGCAATTCAAGATACCGGCCATCAAGGACGAGCAAGGGATGCTCACCGTGCCTCTGATTGATGCGATGGTACGGGAACAGCAATGGATCTGCCCCATTTATTCCAAGGAAGGAAATAGTGCTTACCATGCAAGGGGAGAAGATAACCATATCGTCGTACCCCTGAAGGGGCAGTTTAAGGACGGAGAGAATTTCTACTCCACACTACTGCATGAGATGGCGCACTCGACTGGAGAACCTGAGCATCTGAACCGGGAAAAAGGCGTGATTTTCGGAGACAAGCAATATGCCAAAGAGGAACTGGTTGCCGAACTCACCTCCGCTACCGTCGGGCAAAGCCTGGGAATATCCACCCATATCCGGGAAGAAAATGCCATGTATCTAAAAAACTGGCTGGGAGCCTTGAAAGAAGATCCCAAATTCATCTACAACATCCTTGCCGATGTAGGAAAAGCCAGCAATATGATTCAGGAACATACCGCACGGATGGAACAGTACCTCACACCGGAGGAACGGTTCACGCAGGCCGTCCTGCAAGACAACCGTCCGGTATTGGAGCAGATGAAAAACGAAGGTTTTACCCCTTCATCACGGTTATTGGAAAGTGTTGCGGCAAACCATCCTACAGCCGACAACCTTGAAACGCTACACAGCACTTTCGGCATTTCGCTGCCTTCCATGGAAGCGGAGCCAGCCATGAAAAATATGAATGAGCCACAGCTCGGATTATAAACTTTTAAAAACCATCATTATGTTTACAGGACAAATTATCGGTTATGTCGGTGCGGATGCCCGGCAGAACAAGAACGGAAAAGGATTCAACTTCCATGTATCCACCAAGTACAAGAACGTGAACAACGAGGAACAGACCCTATGGGTATGCTGTTTCGTGAATTACGAGAGTAAAGTCTTTGAGTATCTGAAAAAAGGGACACAGGTATATGTCTGCGGCGATGTGTATGCCGATGTATTCCAGAAGGATGACGGTAGCCACATCCCATCCGTCAGCCTGACCGTCTCACGCATTGAGTTACTGGGAAAGGCAGAGAAAAAAGAGAGCGGTGACGGAACGGCATCCGGACAACCCCAATAACAGCAACGGCCATGGAAAGAGAGAAGAAAGACCTGTCATTCATCCTGATCCTGCTATCCACGCTCATCGGGACAGCCGTACTGTTTCAGTGGGCTATCGTTACGGGATTATACGCTCCACTACGTAATCCGGCCATGTGGGAAAGGCTGATGGAGAAGGATATCCTATTCCGGTTTCTCTACGTTATCCTGATCGGAGGCCTCGCTTTTCTCTTTCCGGTTGGCAAAGTGAAAGACGAAAACAAGAAATGGGTTTACACCAGTATGACACTGGTTACGGCATCCATGCTGGTTGTCGGATTCAGCCGGTTATCAGCGTGGTATAACCTATTTGTATTTCCCATTCTATTCGTAGCGTACACGCTGCTTGTCATCAAGACTCTGCCTTATTTCATCCGGCGTCATGCCCAATCCGATGATAGCATTTTCGGGTTAAGCCGGGAAGAATCGGCTTTCTACTTCCGCTTTGAAACCGCCTCCGGGCCGCTGGTCATCCATAAGCCGCAGCAGAATGTCTATATCGACGGCGGTCCGGGAAGCGGTAAATCAGAGAGCTGGATCAAGGGAATCATCTACCAGTGCGCCGAGCGCAACTATGCCGGATTCGTGTACGATTGGGAGGGTGATCCCACCAAGGACAAGTCACCCATCCTCTCACGTATCGCATACGGAAGCATCGAACATTTCCGGAACAAGGGGATGGAAACACCCCGTTTCGCCTATATCAACTTTGTGGATATGTCACGCACGGTCAGGGTGAACGTACTTTCTCCGCAATACATGTCAAAGGGAAACGAATCGCTATTCATCCGCAATATCATCATGACACTGATGAAGAATCTGGAAGCAAGCTGGAAGGAAAAGACCGACTTTTGGGCCAACAATGCCATCAACTACGTCTATTCAATCGCCTATAAATGTTTCAAGGAAAGGAAGCTTGGTATCTGTACGCTGCCCCATGTGATAGCCCTTGCCCTTTCTGACAGCAACCTAGTATTCCACTGGCTGTCGGAAGATCCTGAAATCGCATTGAACATGTCCTCCATGCTGACCGCCTGGAAACTGGGTGCACAACAGCAGACAGCCGGAGCCGTATCATCCGCACAGACTCCGTTGGTACTCCTGAACAACAAATACATCTTCTGGGTGTTGTCGCCACTTCCCGAAGAAGAGTTCTCTTTGGATATAACCAACAAGGAACACCCAACGCTGTTATGCGTAGGCAATGCGCCCACCATCAAGGAAGCCGTTTCCCCTGCTATTTCCTGCATCGGCAGCGTCTTGATGTCACAGATGAACAATCCCGGCAAAGCGACCAGCATATTCATGGTAGATGAATTTCCGACCATCCTGTTGCAAGGCATTGACACTTTCATCGGAACCGCCCGGAAGCACAATGTCGCTACCATTCTCGCCGTTCAGGACTTCAACCAAGCGGTCAGGGACTATGGAGAGAAAAGTGCCAACATCCTGAAAGCCTCCTGCGGAACGCAGGCTTACGGTATGACCGGAAATGAGAAGACCGCCAAAGACATCGAGAACTTGCTTGGGGAGAAGAAAGAAGCGCAAGAATCTTATTCACACCAAGCCGGTGGCAATAACAGTGTCACGGAGAGCCTGCAAAAAGAAAAAGTCTTAAAGGCAAGGGACATTGCCGGACAAGCAGCCGGACACTTCATTGGCAAGATTGCCGGAGGCAAGCCGCCATTCTTCAGCGTGCAGATGGATATGTGCCGTTTTGAAGAGAAGGAGATACCCCGTTTCTCCTTACCGGTCAAACTGGGCAACGGCAAAGAAGAGATGGAACTGGAAATCCTGGAAGAGATTATCCAGCAGAACTACATCAAAATCATTGAAGATGTCAACGCCATCCTCAAAAAGATAGAGGACAAATTAAAAGAAAAGTCAGCAGTTCCGCCAACCGGGACACACAAGACAGAACAAAAAATCATCCGATAACATTCAACAAAAGAATCCTACCATGAGAAAAATTCATTCATTATTAGCGGCAGCCTGCTTATTGGCCGCTTCATGCAACAAAGAGGAAATCCAATCGGAAACAGACAAAGCCGGCATGTATCACATCACCGTAGCCGTAACCGGTTCCTCACCCAAAGGCAGTGTGCATATATATAATCTTGACGGCGTGAGATTCAGGAACGAACGCACCGGTACCTCCGCAGCTTCCGTAGATGAGAGTTTCACCGATAAAGCGGAATACAGCACGGAAAAGCCTGTCAGCCAAATTACCGTGCAAGGCATTCTCTATTCAAAAGAGAGTGCTATCATCACCATGCAGATAAAAAAAGACGGGGAAAGCGTATTCAACCAGAGCAAACAGTTGGAGGCCGTTCCCGGTATAGACACTACTGTTGATTTGGTTTACAGTACCTTGAAATAAAAATGCAGACGAATCAAAAAACATATACTTTCTCTTCCATATTTAGATGATATTTCTTATCTTTATGAAAGATAATCTTTCTCATTTATAATCTAAGCTCAGATAAAATGAGATTCAACTAATCCAGTCAACGTTATGAAAGTCGATTTCAATCAGATAAAAACAACCATTTCTCTGCCCGATTTCCTGCTGGAACTAGGATGGAAAATCGTGGAAGGCTCTTCCAACTCCTGTCCCAAAATGAGCAACGGAACGCATACCATCGTCATCAAGCGGAACTCGCAGAACCAATACACCTATTGGGACGTGCATAGTGACAGCGTGCGTGGCCGCAGTATCATGGATCTGATGCAGGAACATCTATTTGAAACAACCGGAAAAATGCCGTCCTTGCGCGAGGTGGGGGAGATCCTTCAGAACTACATCAACACCAACCGCATCACGACACCCGAAAAAAGCCGGTATGAAGTAGGTAACACAAGCATGAGAGCGGACGAACTTCAATTCTACTTGAGCCAGCTACAACCCTACAAGGGCAATTATCTCCAGAAAAGAGGTATCCTGAAAGAAAGCATT
The DNA here is from genome assembly GCF_003464595.1 of Bacteroides intestinalis. GTDB lineage: Bacteria > Bacteroidota > Bacteroidia > Bacteroidales > Bacteroidaceae > Bacteroides > Bacteroides intestinalis_A. The sequence goes on along the minus strand of NZ_QRZF01000031.1, from coordinate 3,600 downwards.
GAAAGCCGGTTCTTCAAAGACACTTTCTTTATCCGTGAGGTAAAGAACAAAGGGAGTGTTTACCGCAACGTGTGCATCAAGATGTACAATGAAAACGGTGTGCAAGCCATTTCTCAACGAAATGAAACATTCAAAGGGATTATCGGTGGCAAGTTCGACTGTCTGGCGACCAGCAACCATGACAAAAGCCGCCCGATAGACATTCTCTACATTGGGGAGTCATTTATAGACTGTATCTCCCACTATCAATTACGCCATTCCGGAAACGACCTCAATCTTGTATATGTATCTACGGAAGGGACATTCACGGAAGGACAAATGAGGCTATTACGCCTGATTCTTGACAAGAACCAGGTAAAGGAGCTCCGGAGCATCTTTGACAACGACAAACAAGGGCACAAGTACACTCTATGGCTGCATCGTTACTTTCATGGCGATACGACTGATGTCGAGAGCCTGAGTAACGATGAACTCCGCAACAAGGTACGGAAACTGAAGAACGTCGAACTTTCGGAAAACAAGGATTGGAACGATGATCTGAAAATCTCGTGTGGCATCTGTTCCTCCACGGAGGACGGCCAGTAACCTCATAGATTTGCTCCATCACATAATACGACAACCTATAAAATCAGATCAATATGAATATCAAGCATTTATTTTTTTGTATGCTGCTCATTGCCTTTTCCTCATGCAGCAAACCCGGCTATGAGAAGGCCATTGCGGAATGGGTTCAGACAGATTCTCACGGCACCTGGACGGATTTAAAGTTCGAACTACTGGAAGTGTTGGAAACAGAAGACGTCACCGTATCGGACAGCCTGTGCTACCTGAACAACAAAAGCGCACAATTATCCGCTGTCATACAGAAAGCGGAAAGTCCCCGTGCCTTATTCAAACCGTCCTTTTCCGCCTATATGGAAGCCGAAAAAAGCCTGAAAGCAACGGATGCCATGAAAGCCATGTACCTGCACCGTGACAGTACGGAAGTTATCGGCAAGATATTAAAATGCAGGTATGCCATCGTCCAGCCACACTCAGGGGTGCAGCAGAAAAAGACGGCTTCTTTCCTATTGTCCCCCGACATGGAAAAATGTATCGGCAAACTAAAGCCGACAAGCAAATAATCCGAGCGTAACGATGTGTAGCGACAACGTTTTTTGGGGTTCTTTTTTGGGCGTCTTCCAAAAAAGAACTCCCACACATTTAGATGTGTGGGCTATTCATTACACTACCATCCTTTCCCTTATCAACGGTATATTATCCCGTACCAAATTCAGAATCCGGTCATGATAGGCTGATAATTGGTTAGACTTTCCACGACACTGGCACACCTCCATCCTGCTAAGTGAAAACTCCACCGTTTCCATGCGCCTTCCATCCACCGTTGCCGACATTATCAACGAATCTTCTCTCTTATAATAGGCGTTGCTGAATACACAATGATGCAGCAACTTTCCCTCTTTGTAAAAGTCCGAAAGGCTTTCCAATACCCGAACCATAATATTTCCATCCGCAAACGAAAGATTAAAGAAACGTGATTTGGCAGCAATATAGTCTTTTTCATCCTTTTCAGAATATTTTTTCTTACATTTCCCCATCACCCAATCATGCGCTTCTTCTACATTCAACGGACACAAATAATGAGGATTTCTCGCATCCAATTTATTTTCTATCAGCATATCCACATAGTCCAGCCACAAGTCCGCATCATGTATCACATAGTCATGTCTTAAACAGATTTTTACATACGTCCAATACTTATCTATACCGTATTTTCTCTCTAAAAATCTCAAGAACAAATTCATTTGCCCTGCCTTATATAATATCTCCATCCGATTATCAGTTAATAATGTCATAAAGAAGGAACTCGGACAAATATCATAAAAGGCACCCTTAAATCCATTCCTCGTAAGTTCGGGTATCACTTTCATTCTCGGATAGATAACTGCCGGGCAAATATCATAAATACGGTCATGATGCACATTCCGCTTACGCAATTCCAAAGAACTTCCATATATCCATGCATCGTAATAAAATATAGACATGCCCCGCAGCAAAGACAGCGTTTCTGTCTTGCCCTCTTTATTCATCCAACACTGTACCGCCTCAATTATAAAGTAATTAGCCGGAGACCCTTTTTTCAGCCGGCAGTCCACCATAAAAAAACGGATAACTTGATATTGCTTGTATGTAGTAATCACACAAAAATATTCTTTATATACAGCCGTCCTTTTCCTGCTATTCTCCAATTTCAGGTTCATACCGCAATGAGGACATTTACAGTTTTTCTTATCTTCCTTATCCCGCCATGTATGCCCACAATCCAAACAAAAGCAATTCCCCTTTGCATCACGCTTGAAATAATGCACAAAGCAATGTTTATAGGCATAACGCTTTTGAGCCTCTGAAACGGGAGCTAACTTCCTGCTCCCATTCACGATTTCCATTTGTAATTTTGTCTTGGGTTTCATATCAAAAAAGAGTTAACTGGGTTTGTACTTCGGTGTTGTTCTCACGTTTAGCTTGTTGACGCTTCTTCAACTTTGCCAATTCTTCCTCCTGCAATTTTTTGATAGCAGCCTCACGAGCCGCTTTCTTTTCTTCCTCTGACAATTCAACATGATGATTTACGACTACATTACATTTCAATGGGCTACCCACCTCAATATTATCTTCCTGATAATAGTGCAACGCCATACCAAAAATTTCATCATCACTAAAACCACAGCAACCGCTTTTCTTCACTTGGTTTAAAATATAGGTAATGCAATTATCTATATTCTTTGTAGGTTTTTGATAGACTGGAGCAAACAGACTATCCACCGCTGCCATATTATCAAGGTATGCCTTGATGGTACTTTTAAATTGTTCTGACACTTTCATAGTATATCATTTTTAGATTTCATTTCACAATAAGCCAATTTCACGAGAAACAAGGAGAATAGGCAAATAAGAGCCAACAACGTAACCGACACAACCTTTATCGGACTTGGCGTTATTACCGCTCCGACAAACATAGCCACTGCACAAAGAGCGATGATGACCGAAAAAACAAATTGAATGATTTGCATATACTTCTGCTACTTAGTTTGTTAAACTTCTAATTTTATGCTTCAGCTAGATTTAAAGACCTTTTTTTAAAACCCCTTTCCGGGATGGCCTTTTCTTTCTGCCGACTTTTTTTTTGAGCTTTCATGCCCCATCTGAGTTTATGAGCCTTTTTTTTACGGCACACAACAATAAGGAAGGAGGGATTAAGAAAAGTTTTGGACGACAAAAAATGTTGGGGACAGCGAAGCCGTCCGGCGTTATTTTTTTCGGGACAAAGGGGCGAAGACCGGAACTC
>NZ_QRZF01000031.1:0-244 GCF_003464595.1 Bacteroides intestinalis | reverse complement strand
GGGCGAAGACCGGAACTCTTTCGTATCCATCCACCGAAATAAATTTGCCGTTCAAAAACAAAGGATCTCAGATGGAGCTATGAAAAAAGCACATTAGGGGAGGCAGAAAACAAGGAAAAGGGCAGTACGGAAAGTAAAACAAACCATACGGTTTTGCTTGCAAAACCGTATTCCTATCTCCCTGCCACAAGTGACAGGGGGGGAACGGGTTAGCAACGGACTGCCGGGACAAACGGTAAAAGGA
>NZ_QRZF01000030.1 GCF_003464595.1 Bacteroides intestinalis | reverse complement strand
ACCGTTTTTAGTTAAATAGGTGTAAACCATTTCTGTATTAAGTCATATTCATTAATCCTGAACAAAACAATGACTTATATAGAACAAATAAATCAATAGTCTTAGTACGAATGCCCTCCGTCCTTCATCTCTTTCTCATCGATCTTATGTATATCAATGCTCCTCCAAGCATAGAAGATATACGCAAGCACAAACGGAACCAAGAAAGAAACATAGAACATCACCCTCAATGTAAACTCACTGGAACAACTGTTTGCCAGCGTCAGTGAACTTTGCAAATCACTTGTAGAAGGATAATAAGCCGTATTATTGTAGCCCGCAACAAGCAGTAATGCCAACACTGCAAGCACCGTACCGATACCTGTAAACCAAATACCCTTATCAAATTTAGGCTTCAACAAACTCTTCCCAATACCAAAAAGCACCAGTACCACCCCAATAAGGAAAAGCACCAACACCACCGGCATTTCAATAAAGTTCGTCAGATACTTATAAGGCTCCATGAAGATTTCTCCCGTTTCCGGTTTCACAGCATATCCATCCGCCAACAGTGTACGGATAACGAATGACAAAAAGAATACCAGGAACAACACCGAATTTCCTATCAGGGAACGACGGCTACGTGCCACCAAATCTTTATCATCAATATTATTAATAAAATACAGAGCACCCAGAATGCGTGAAAGGAAAAACACAGCCAATCCCAGCACTACATTCCACGGATTAGTCAATGCATCCAGTCCGTGCCAGCCATTTGCCCACTGACTGATAACGGGCATCACCGTATTCGTAATGTTGGCTTTATTGACATAAAACTCCGAACCTGTAAAGAACGTAGCTACTGCACCTCCCAGCAGCACCGGCCCTACTACACCGTTAATCACCAGAAAAATGCGATATGTATTCTTTCCTAACAAATTCCCCGCCTTGCTCTGAAATTCGTAACTGACAGCCTGCAACACAAAGCTGAACAGGATAATCATCCACAACCAGTATGCACCACCGAAACTCGTACTGTAAAACAACGGAAACGATGCAAAAAACGCACCACCAAACGTAACCAACGTCGTAAATGTAAACTCCCATTTTCGTCCTGTGGAGTTAATCATCATCTTCCGGTGTTCTTCCGTCTTACCCAGACAGAAGATAAGCGAATTACCTCCCTGCACAAACAGCAGGAATACAAGAAGGGCCCCCAGCAATGATACCACGAACCACCAATATTGTTGTAGAAATATGTAAGACATGAACTTTAATTTTTAATTTTTAATTTTTAATTATTAATTATTCTCCGGTCCTTTCTTTATTGCCTTCAACATAATACCGATTTCTGCTATCAGCATAATAGTAAACAGCACCAGGAAGATAAAGAATGTAGCTTGTACGGAACCGACATCCAGCTTAGAGATAGCCGCATTCACAGGCAACATATCCTGTATGGTCCACGGCTGACGCCCGCACTCTGCAACTACCCATCCGGCTTGTCCGGCCAGATAGCCCAACGGAATGGTCAGCAATGCCACCCAATGCATCCACTTCATCTTCGACAAATCACGCTTATACGCCAGGAACAGTATTACAATAAAGAATAATATAAAGTAACCGCCCAGCATTACCATCACACGGAACGCATAGAATGTCAACGGTACATTAGGTACCAGATCATTCACATCTTTAATATATCCATAACCGAAATAAGCTACATTTTCTTTCAACGTTTTGGCTGCTACTTTCGCATCTTCCTCGTTACCTGCCGACTTGGCATCACGATAAGCCTCAAATGCACCAATCGCTATCTTTCCACGCTCTATCTTCTCTTCTGCAGAAAGTGCTTTGGTACCATCTTTCAATTCGTATCCGCCCTCCAGCAGATCTGCAATACCGGGTACAAACGCATCCATCTTTCTTTCAGCAAGCAAAGAGAGCATCTTTGGTATCTCCATCCTGAACAGGAAAGGATCCTGTCCGTCATTGTATGTCTTCTTTTCAGGGTTCAGCATACCAATTGCTACCAATCCGGCCCCTTGCTGTCCCTTGTAATAACCTTCCATTGCTGCCAATTTCATCGGCTGCGTTTGTGCCACCTGATAGCCCGAACCATCACCGGTCCACGCAGAAAGCACGGCCGAAGCCAAACCTACCCAGGCAGCTATCTTTATGCTTGACAATGCAAATTTCTTATCCCGCTTCTTTAGCAGGAACCAGCAGGCAACACCCACCACAAATACAGCACCCAGTACCCAACCGGACAACACGGTATGGAAGAACTTATTTACCGCTGTAGGTGATAATGCTACTGCCCAGAAATCCACCATTTCATTTCTTCCCGTATCAGGATTGAACTCCATCCCTACCGGATTCTGCATCCATGCATTTGCCACAAGTATCCACCAGGCAGAGATTGTCGCACCCAGTCCTGTCAGCCAGGTAGATGCCAGATGGAACTTTTTACTCACTTTATCCCAGCCGAAAAACATGACCGCAATAAAGGTAGCCTCCATAAAGAAAGCCAGGATTCCCTCGATGGCAAGCGGTGCTCCGAAGATGTCGCCCACAAACCAACTGTAGTTACTCCAGTTGGTTCCGAACTCAAATTCGAGAATCAGACCCGTGGCTACTCCTATGGCAAAGTTGATGCCGAATAGTTTCATCCAAAACTTGGCGGTGCGTTTCCAAAACTCATCCCCCGTACGATAATACATGGTCTCCATGATACCCATGATGACTGCCAGCCCCAATGTGAGCGGCACAAAAATCCAGTGATAGATGGCTGTCAGTGCGAATTGCGCCCTCGACCAGTCAATCAGAGAAGTGTCGATGTGTTCAAGCATAAGAAATCAAGTTATTAATTATGAAGTTATAAGTGATTTACAATATTAAGCGCACGGTCAATAAGCTCCCTACTCACATACTCCTCCTTATCTTCGCCTACCGCAGACGAGTTCAGATAATTGGGGAAGAAGAATATACGCAATATGAAAAACATGATGAACAGTTTCACCAGAATAATGAGCCACAGAGTTTTCCCGAACGTCATACCTCGGAATCCATCGACGTAAAACCGCCAGATTTTCTGGATTGTATTCTTCATAATAGAGAAATTATAATCATTACAAATATAAAACTTTTATATTTTAAATAACAAATAAAAGGGCAAAAAGTTAGTTATCGACACAAAAAAGCATTCCGGCGTCGAAAAATTCCGAACCGTCTATCTATTTTGCAGGGCATTTTACGACACCGTATCTTCGCAATCGTAAAACAATATAGTATAACGAAGATATGAGAAACGTAAGAAGATTGACAGTGATAACACTCAGTGTGGCAAGCGCCTGTGTCGGCAGCACGACACTGCAGGCACAGGATGTGACTCCCACTGCAGCGCAGGAAATCACAGTACAAAGTACTTCATCGCAAGACGATGCGGCACTCCCCTCTCAGTGGGACTTGCAAACCTGCATTGACTATGCCCTGCAACACAACATCACCCTGAAGCGTAACCGTATCAGTGCGGAAAGCGCCGAAGTGGATGTGAAAACTGCGAAAGCAGCCCTGTTTCCCAGTTTGTCAGCAAGTGTCAGCCAACGTATCGTAAACCGCCCCAACAGCGAGACGAATACGATTATCGATGGTGACAACATCACCAGTAGCACCAGTAAGACGTCGTACAACGGTAGCTATGGTATTGATGCCAGTTGGACCCTCTACAATGGCAGCAAGCGCCTGAACACCATCAAGCAGCAGAAACTGAACAACCGCATTGCCGAACTCAATGTAGCCGAAAGTGAAAATTCTATCGAAGAGAGCATTGCACAAATATATGTGCAGATACTCTATGCTGCCGAAGCTGTTAAAGTGAATGAGAACACTCTTGCCGTCAGCCAGGCCGAACGTGATCGCGGACAGCAGTTGCTGGAGGCCGGAAGTATCGCCAAGAGCGACCTCGCACAGTTAGAATCACAGGTCAGCACTGATAAATATCAGTTAGTGACGGCACAAGCCACCTTGCAAGATTACAAATTACAACTGAAACAACTTCTGGAATTGGATGGTGAAAGTGAAATGAATCTCTATCTGCCTGCCTTAGGTGATGAAAATGTGCTGACACCCCTGCCCACCAAAACAGATGTGTATCGAGCTGCTCTCACTTTCCGTCCTGAGATAGAATCGGGCAAGCTGAATGTACAGGCTTCCGATTTGGATATCAGTATTGCCAAAGCAGGATATATCCCTACACTGAGCCTCAGTGCCGGTATCGGTACAACGAACGCCAACGGCAATGATTTCTCCTTCTCCGAACAGGTGAAGAATAACTGGAACAACTCATTAGGTCTGACCGTGAGCATTCCTATCTTCAACAACCGTCAAACCAAAAGTGCGGTACAGAAAGCCCGCCTGCAAAAACAGACCAGCGAACTGGACTTACAGGATCAGCAGAAGACATTGTACAAGACTATTGAAAGTTTATGGTTAGATGCCAATAGTGCACAACAACAATATGTCGCAGCTGCCGAGAAACTACGTAGTACACAGACAAGTTACGATCTCATTCAAGAGCAGTTCAACCTGGGCATGAAGAATACAGTAGAACTGCTGACAGAGAAGAATAACCTGCTCAATGCGCAACAGGAAACATTGCAAGCCAAATATATGGCTATATTGAATGCACAGTTATTGCGATTCTACCAGGGAGAAGGAATACAATTATAAGTGATTAGTGATTAGCGATAGAGTGATTAGTGATAAATAAAAGAAACGATATGAGTAAGAAAAAAATTATCATCGTAGCGGTCGGCATCATCATTGTGGCCGGCATAGCTATCTGGATATTTGGCGGAGATGCCAAAAAACGGAAAGTGGTATACGAGACGGCTACCGTAAGTCGTAGCGACATTTCCAACTCTGTGACTGCCACAGGTACCATCGAACCTGTGACCGAAGTGGAAGTAGGTACACAGGTCAGTGGTATCATTGATAAACTGTATGCAGATTATAATTCGGTAGTGACCAAAGGGCAACTCATTGCCGAAATGGATAAAGTGACCCTGCAAAGCGAGCTTGCTTCACAAAAGGCAACCTATGATGGTGCCAAAGCCGAATATGAATATCAACAGAAGAATTACGAACGCAACAAAGGTCTGCACGAGAAGCAACTCATCAGCGATACGGATTACGAGCAAAGCCTCTACAACTACCAGAAAGCCAAAAGTGCCTATGACAGTAGTAAGGCATCTCTTGCCAAGGCAGAACGTAACTTGTCGTACGCCACCATCACTTCTCCTATCGACGGCGTTGTTATCAGCCGTGATGTGGAAGAAGGACAGACAGTAGCTTCCGGCTTCGAAACTCCGACCCTCTTCACCATTGCTGCAGACTTGACACAAATGCAAGTAGTGGCCGATGTAGATGAAGCCGACATAGGCGATGTGGAAGAAGGACAACGCGTGAGCTTTACAGTAGATGCTTATCCGAATGATGTATTCGAAGGTAAAGTTACACAAATCCGTCTTGGAGCAACCAGCAGTTCAAGCAGTACCACTACATCTACCACTGTGGTAACTTATGAAGTAGTGATCTCCGCCCATAACCCGGATTTGAAATTGAAACCGAGATTGACAGCAAACATTACTATCTATACACTGGATAAACAAGGAGTACTGAGTGTTCCTTCAAAGGCTTTACGCTTTACACCGGCAGTTCCATTGGTAGGCAAGGATGCCGTAATCAAGGACTGCGAAGGAGAGCATAAGGTATGGACCCGTGAAGGAGATACATTTACTGCGCATCCGGTCAGCATCGGTATCTCTAACGGAATTATGACGGAAATTACAGGTGGCATCAATGAAAATACGCAAGTCGTAGCAGATGCAGTAATCAGTACAGGCGGCGAACAGGCAGCTGTAGCCGAAGGACAGGAAAGTGGAGAAAGAAGTCCTTTCATGCCTGGCCCTCCGGGAAACAATAAGAAGAAAAATAATAAGTAATCATATTATGAGTAAAACAGTCATAGAATTGCAAAACATCCGGCGTGATTTCCAGGTGGGCGAGGAAACGGTGCATGCCCTGCGTGGCATCTCCTTTTCCATTGCCGAAGGAGAGTTCGTCACCATCATGGGCACGTCCGGTTCCGGTAAATCGACACTGTTGAATACCCTGGGTTGCCTCGATACTCCCACCAGTGGAGAATACTTGCTGGACGGTATATCCGTACGTACCATGAGCAAGCCTCAACGCGCCATATTACGAAACCGGAAAATCGGTTTCGTATTCCAAAGCTATAATTTGCTGGCAAAGACGACTGCCGTGGAAAATGTGGAATTACCTTTGATGTATAATGCTTCCGTCTCAGCAGCCGAACGCAGACGCCGGGCCATAGAAGCCCTGCAAGCCGTAGGACTGGGCGACCGTCTGGAACACAAATCGAACCAGATGTCGGGTGGACAGATGCAACGTGTAGCCATTGCCCGTGCCTTGGTAAACAACCCTGCCGTAATCCTTGCCGATGAGGCAACAGGTAATCTGGACACGCGTACTTCTTTTGAGATATTGGTTCTTTTCCAAAAACTACATGCCGAAGGACGCACCATTATATTCGTTACCCATAATCCCGAAATAGCCCAGTACAGCAGTCGGAACATTCGTCTGCGTGACGGGCACGTGACGGAAGACACGGTGAATACGAAAATTCTCTCGGCAGCAGCGGCATTGGCAGCACTGCCGAAAAATGATGAAGACTAAGAAATATAAATTATGAACGGAACAAACCTTTTCAAAATAGCCCTCCGCGCCCTTGCCAACAACAAGCTTCGCGCCTTCCTCACCATGCTGGGTATCATCATTGGTGTGGCCTCCGTCATCACCATGCTTGCCATCGGACAGGGTTCGAAGAAAAGTATCCAGGCACAGATATCGGAAATGGGCTCGAACATGATCATGATTCACCCGGGCGGTGATATGCGTGGTGGTGTCCGTCAAGATGCTTCTTCCATGCAGACTTTGAAACTGACCGATTACGAAGCACTACGGGATGAGACTAACTTCCTGGCAGCTGTCAGTCCCAACGTATCGTCCAGCGGACAGCTTATTGCCGGAAACAATAACTATCCTGCCTCCGTAAATGGCGTAGGTACCGAATACCTCGATATTCGCCAGTTAAGTGTGGAAAGCGGTGAAATGTTCACCGAAGCCGACATTCAGAATGCAGCAAAAGTCTGTATCATAGGTAAGACTATTGTAGACAACCTCTTCCCTAGCGGACAGGACCCTATCGGGCATATTATCCGCTTCAATCAGGTTCCCCTACGTGTAGTAGGTGTGCTCAAAGCGAAAGGATACAACTCCATGGGTATGGACCAGGATGAAATCGTGCTGGCCCCCTACACCACCGTAATGAAACGTATGCTGGCCGTTACCTATCTTCAAGGTATCTTTGCCTCTGCCCTCTCCGAAGACATGACAGATTATGCCACGGACGAAATTACCACCATCCTGCGCCGTAATCACAAGCTGAAAGAAAGTGATGACGATGACTTCACCATCCGTAGCCAGCAGGAACTCAGTACGATGCTAAATTCTACCACTGACTTGATGACCACACTTTTGGCATGTATTGCCGGTATTTCTCTGGTAGTAGGTGGTATCGGCATCATGAACATTATGTATGTCAGTGTAACCGAACGTACCCGTGAAATCGGTCTGCGTATGTCCGTAGGAGCACGTGGTGTGGATATTCTTTCACAATTCCTGATTGAGGCCATCCTTATTAGTATTACAGGTGGTATCATTGGAGTCGTCATCGGCTGCGGTGCCTCATTCATTGTGAAGAACGTAGCCCACTGGCCCATCTACATCCAGGCATGGAGTGTATTCCTCTCCTTTGCTGTGTGTACCGTCACCGGTGTATTCTTCGGCTGGTATCCGGCTAAGAAAGCAGCTGATCTGGATCCGATAGAGGCAATCAGATACGAGTAAGAGAATTATGAATGATAAATTATGAATTATGAATGGCTATGCAGCAGACGGTGCAGTGAAATTCATAATTCATAATTCATAATTCAAAATTAAAATACCTATTTTTGTAACATGATTATGCAAGAACCCAAAACACGCCGGATTGTAGAAGTCCTCATTCATATCATCGGATGGGGCATTGTTTTTGCTTTCCCATTTCTGCTGATGAACCGCAGTGGATTCACGGTTAGCTGGGTGGACTACCTGCGTCATGGCAGTGCAGTTCCGATATCGTTCCTTATCGTGTTTTATATAAACTACTGCTTCTTTATTCCACGCTTTCTGTTTGAGGGACGAATTAAACAGTATGTCTTACTGAACCTCCTGCTTATACTTTGCACCGCTACTGGTGTACACTTCTGGCAGGATTTCATCTTCCATACCTATGTGAAGTCTACTCCCCCCAAACGTCCCGGACCTCCCAGTTGGATATTTATCCTGCGCGACGTATTCTCAATGGTTCTCACTGTTGGTCTGGCGGCTGCAATCCGCATGAGTGGTCGCTGGGTAAAAGTGGAGGCTGCCCGTCGGGAAGCAGAGAAAAGCCGTACAGAAGCTGAATTGAAAAACTTGCGTAATCAACTGAATCCGCACTTCCTGCTCAATACCCTGAACAATATCTATGCCCTTATCGCTTTCGATAGCGATAAAGCACAAGCTGCTGTCCAGGAGTTGAGTCGTCTTTTGCGCCATGTTCTCTACGATAACCAACAAAATTTTGTTGCCTTGGGCAAAGAAATGGACTTCATCCGCAACTATATCGAGCTGATGCGTATCCGTCTTGCCTCCAACGTGACCGTAGAGACCCAAATCGATGTCCGTGCCGATAGCCGTACGGAAATAGCCCCACTCATTTTCATCTCCCTCATAGAGAATGCCTTCAAACATGGCATCTCCCCTACTGAGCCCAGCTTTATCCGCATCCATTTCAGCGAAAGTCCCGGTCAGGTGTGCTGTGAAATAACCAACAGCTACCATCCCAAAAGCCAAGCTGATAAAAGTGGAAGTGGTATAGGGCTGGAGCAGGTACGGAAACGTCTGGAACTGACCTATCCCGGTCGGTATGAATGGAAGCAGGGAGTGAGTGACGACGGGAAAGAATATAAATCAATATTGGTGATAGGGTTATAGCTCTATCACCCTAAATATTCAACATTATGAACTTGACTTGTGCCATAGTAGACGACGAACCGTTAGCTTTAGACCTATTGGAAAGCTACGTCAATAAGACCCCGTTCCTGACATTGAACGGAAAGTATTCCAGTGCCGTACAGGCTATGAAAGAGCTACCAGAGAAGCGAGTTGACTTGCTTTTCCTCGATATACAAATGCCAGAACTTAATGGCCTCGAGTTCTCTAAAATGGTAGATCCGCATACCCGCATCGTATTTAGTACCGCTTTTGAGCAATACGCTATCAATGGTTATAAAGTAAATGCCCTGGATTATCTGTTAAAACCAATCTCCTACGTAGATTTTTTGCAGGCAGCCAATAAAGCAGTGCAATGGTTTGAGCTGTTACAGCAACCTAAAGAAGAAATTGAAAGCATATTTGTAAAAAGCGACTATAAGCTAGTGCAAATAGAGCTTAAAAAGATACTTTATGTGGAGGGTTTGAAAGATTATGTTAAGATTTATACAGAGGATAGTACCCGGGCTATATTATCCCTTATGAGCATGAAATCAATGGAGGAATTATTACCAGCTTCCCGTTTCATGCGGGTTCACAGATCTTATATTGTCCAGAAAGAAAAAATAAGAGTTATTGACCGCGGACGAATTGTGTTCGATAAAACGTATATCCCCGTCAGCGATAGTTATAAACAGGTATTTCAGGCATTCCTGGATAAAAGGAGTTAGAATATAACATTCATTTGTCGATAAAATATCCGAATCCGTCGACAAAACATAATTTCCTATTGCATATTAAAAAATGTTTTTTTACCTTTGCATCGAACAGATAAAGGAAGTTGTGAAACTTCCCCCAATAGAATAGTTTAGTTAAGTCTAGTTTAGTTTTTGTGTGAAGCACTTCCTCCGTAAGCGAACGACAGGAAGTGCTTTTTGTTTTCCACAATACCCACCTCAAGCAAAGTATCAAATAGTTGATTTACATACTCCTGACACTTTTATTAATATAGATAAGGACTTTTATTAATAACAACTGAAAATTAAATGAGAATACTTTTTTATTTAATCACTTAATTTGTCTTCGTTGTTAATAGTCTAAATAGTCTGGGAAGATAAAAATTAGGCGTTTGTTTTGCGAAAATGCACCTTTAGTCAGGGGTGCATTTTCTTTTTGTTCTTTTTGAATTATTTTATCCCTAAGAACTGGAAAGGCTTGGTAGTAACAAACTCTTTAGCAGTATTTCCCGCATACGTCTTACCATCAAGGAGGTTCAACTTCTTGACAGGTGCTTTCTCTGAAAAATCCACATCTTTAAAGTCAACCCAGAATACATTGGGATATAAAGTAGACTCAAAGTAATAAACTTTATCCTTTTGATCGGAAACTGTTCTCCAACGCGTTGAAGATATGTTCGGCTGATCAGGAGTACTAATGCCAAAAGGAACAGAAGTATTACGTATCACACTGAAAACACTGGCCAGTGCTGTACGTGCATCCTCGGTCTTAGGAATTGCATTAATATAGAATGAAGCCCTCACAAAACGGTCGGCAGCCCGGTTAGTGCCGGGTAAGAAGGTCGTTCCACCAATAGTCTTCCAATAATCATCAAGTGCCAATTGCTGATCGAAAACGGGTGAATTGGTCATCACCTGATAGGACCTGCTATGATGTATATTCAGCTTTCCATCTATATATTCAAAGATAGCATTATCACCCGTAGCATCTGAAATGGAAAGATGAAGAGTAGCCATACGTGTACCGTCAGGCATCATATCCGATACCACATCGAAGGTATTCTTTTCTATTTCGGAAACCGCTTCATTCACCGTTGCAAAATTATCAAGCATATATTGTACCCAGGCAGCTATGGACAAAGCCGGTTTTTCACCATTCCATTGAGGATAAGACGATTCTGCCAACCATAATAAATTAGCAACGAGTCCTTTTTCATTCATGCCATCAGTGCTACATATATCATAAGCCGAAGTAACCACACTACCATATTTAGATTTCCAACGCATCGGGTCCTTTCCCACTTCTCCATTACGCTCCATGCCTCGCGGGAAAATCCAGATATTACTACGGGTATCTTCTTTCCAGTCCATGGTACGGCCTGTTATCACCATATCTTTGTTTCCTTGATAAACTACACGTGTACAAGCGCTTACACGTTTTTGAGGTATTACTGAGAATATAATCACAAGCGCGGTGATTAAAAACACATTTGTCTTACACATTATTATCTGATATTAAGTTGTTAGTAAGTATGAATACTAACAAAAGTACAGACTACAAAGTTCTTAAAAGAACCGGGAGACTATCTACCGGAAATAAATAAATATTAAAAATGAAAACAAACCGCAAGAAATGCTGTTGGAAGGAGAAACTTAAAAACGATAACAGTTATGAATTACGGTATTAGTATCCTTTTCAGGGCTATCCCACTGCTGATGGCCCTTTTCTGCTTCGGTTACGGAGCCTTTGTGCTCGACATGGGGACGGACGTAAACCGATTTGTTGCCGGACCCGTAGTGTTTTCATTAGGAATGATATGCATCGCACTGTTTGCTACAGCAGCTACTATCATCCGGCAGCTTATCCACACATACAGCACTGCGGCAAAATACGTATTGCCCATTCTCGGTTATCTGGCCGCAATAGTATGTTTCATCGGTGGAATGACTTATATAAATGACGGTACTACTGCCGCTCATTTCGTAGCAGGACACGTCATCTGCGGAGTAGCATTTATCACTGCCTGTGTAGCTACCACTGCCACAGCATCCACCCGTTTCACTCTCATCCCGCAAAACTCAAAACGAACGGATCATACTGTACCGGCAAAAGCTTTCTCGTCCGCACAAGGAGATGCACTGATCATTCTTGCAGTCATCTTTGCTGTGATCACATGGGTGTGGACTTTCTGGTTGTTAGGACAAAGCAGTACTCATATCGCTTATTTCGTAGCCGGACATGTTATGGCAGGATTAGCTTGCATATGCACCAGCTTAGTGGCGCTTGTAGCTACCATTTCACGACAGATACGGAATACTTATGCCGGTTCGGAACGAAAATGGTGGCCTGTCCTTGTATTGGTAATGGGTACACTTAGTATCCTCTGGGGACTTTGGATACTGACTGACATTGATCCTGATAAGTCCTCCATTGGATATATAATGATAGGTCTAGGTTTAGTTTGTTACAGCATTTCCAGTAAAGTGATCCTGTTGGCAGTTATCTGGCGGAATGTTTTCAAACTAGCGAACCGCATCCCGCTTATTCCAGTACTCACTGCACTAGCCTGTCTCTTCTTATCTGCTTTTATGTTTGAGATGGCAACACTAAATGATGTTTACTTTGTTCCTGCACGTGTATTGGCCGGATTAGGTGGCATCTGCTTCACGCTGTTCTCCATCGTCAGCATCCTTGAAAGCGGGACAT
Organism: Bacteroides intestinalis; assembly: GCF_003464595.1. Lineage (GTDB taxonomy): Bacteria > Bacteroidota > Bacteroidia > Bacteroidales > Bacteroidaceae > Bacteroides > Bacteroides intestinalis_A. The sequence goes on along the minus strand of NZ_QRZF01000030.1, from coordinate 32,937 downwards.
CCAACTAATAAATCGCTCTCTCAATAATTGTTTTTATGGATGGGTTAAGGTTTTGCCAACTCATCCATAAATACCTCTACATTCCATGCGTGATGAGCTACATAGGCAGCCGGACCGGTATCACCCGAGTCCAAAATATCTTGCACAACATTAGCTTTATTTCTGCCTGTAACGAAGAAAATCAGTTGCTTAGCATTGAATAATAAACAGCCGGTCATAGCAATACGTTTCTGACCATTGTAAGGATTCACACTCACTTCATACGGATGAAAGGAAGAAAGTAAATGCTCCTGTCCGGGAAAAATAGACGAGGTATGTCCGTCTTCGCCAGCACCGAGCAACACGATGTCGAGAGCCGGGAATCCATGCCAAAGAGAAGCATGGCAACGCACTACACTGGAATAACGCTTCGCCTCATCGTCGGGACGATTGCTACCGTCGATAGGAAAAATGTATTCCTCCGGCATATGAACCTTATCCAACAACAAACGGCGCATAGTGCCATAATTACTTTCCGAATCTTCGGCAGGTACACAACGTTCATCCACCCAATAGATGCGCATACGCAACCAGGGAGTGGCATCCTTGAACTCATCCGCCCACAAATCGAACATGAGCGAAGGTGTACTGCCTCCGCTGAATGCTATGTGGAAAATCTTTTCCGGCTCCGCCTCCATCAGACTTATGATGTGTTTGATAAGAGCGCGTGCCGTTTCAACAGCTGTACTATAGATATAAGTTTTCATAACTCACAATATTGATCAGTGTTCGTTAGGTTTTTACACGGATTGGTCCAGTCAGCACCATGTTCGTGCATCATAGCTTCACTCTCCAGAGGTCCCCAGGTTCCGACGGGATAGCCATAGAGAGGTGCATCCGGATATTCGTTCCAATAGCGCAATACCGGATCGAAGAAACGCCAGGAAGCTTCGACAGCATCACTACGAGTGAAAAGGGTCGGATCACCCTGAATACAATCTTCTATCAGGCGGGCATAAGCATCGCCTGTAGCCTTTCCGCCCAATTGGTCGTAACTGAAATCCATCATCACCTGCTTCACATCGAATCCCGGACCGGGCACTTTCATACCAAACTTCAGCACGATGCCCTCATTGGGTTGCAAGCGGAGGATAAGTTTATTAGCCCGCGGACAGTGTCCGCCATGGCAATGAAACATCTGATGCGGTGTCTCACGGAAATGCACTACAATCTCCGTCACCTTCGTAGGCATCTGCTTTCCTGTGCGGATGTAGAAAGGTACACCACTCCAACGCCAGTTATCGATGCCGATTTTCATGGCGATGTAAGTTTCAGTGCGCGAGTCGGCAGGAACGTTCTTTTCTTCACGGTAGCCCTTTTTAGAACCGGAAGCCGTATATTGCCCGCGGACTATATGTTCATTCAAATCTTCATCCGTCAGAGGTTTCAAGGATTCATAGACTTTCACCACCTCATTACGGAAATTGTCAGCCGTAAAAACTGCAGGAGGTTCCATAGCAGTAAGAGCTACCAACTGGATAAGATGGTTCTGCACCATATCCCGCAAAGCTCCTGTTCCATCATAGAAACCGCCACGCTGTTCAATACCCAGATTCTCGACTGCCGTAACTTCCACATAATCGATATAATTACGATTCCACAGCGGTTCGAAGATGCCGTTGGCAAAACGGAAAGCAAGAATATTTTGAGCTGTTTCCTTACCGAGAAAATGATCGATACGATAAATCTGGTGCTCCTCAAAGACGGAAGCGTATATTTTGTTTAGTTCTTGTGCCGACTTCAAGTCGTAACCGAAAGGTTTCTCAACGATGATACGGGTATGTTTACGATTCAATCCGGCTTTTTTCAGATGCAGGGGAATAACTCCATAAAGCGAAGGAGGTGTAGCAAGATAGAACAGCAAATTATCCGGAGCTTTCTCACCCGTGATTTCCTGTAAACGCTTGCCCAACATTTCGTAACCTTCTTCTTTAGCAGGGTCTATGCTGAGATAATGTAAATGAGTACAAAACTCCTTCATCCCTACTTCAACGGGAGTGACAAAATGTTCCAGCTCATTCAATATATAGTCACGGTAAGTATCATCCGCGTAGTCTGTGCGCCCAATGCCTAAAATGCTAAACTCTTCCGGCAACCGATTATCCTTATATAGAGAGTAGAGTGCCGGCATAAGTTTGCGCTTCGTCAGGTCACCCGAAGCGCCAAATATGATCATTACAAATTTACTCATTTAATTTAGTGATTAGTGGTTAGTGATTAGTAGTTAGTGACTACACATTATAAGTACCCGATTTTGTATCTCCGCCATGTCCGGTCCAGTTCTCATGGAAGAATTGCCCGCGAAGTTCGTCAGTACGTTCAAAAGTATGCGCACCAAAGTAATCGCGTTGTGCCTGAATCATATTGGCAGGTAACTTCGCAGATACCAGTGAATAGAAATAATTCAGTGCAGAAGAGAAAGCAGGAACAGGCAGTTCTTCTTTCATTGCATGAGCTACAAGATGCTTCCAACCCGAAAGCAACTCTTTAATTTCTTCCCGGAAATAAGGAGCAAGCAGCAAATGCTTCGGCTTCTGCGATGCTTCAAAAGCAGCAGCTATGTCATTCAGGAATATGCTGCGGATAATACAACCACCACGCCACATACGGGCAATGGATGCCAGATCGAGATCCCAACCGAAAGTTTCGGATGCTTTTTGCAATACGGCAAAACCTTGTGCATAAGATACCAGTTTGGAAGCATACAAGGCTGAATAAATATCCTTCACCAGTTCCGGTTTATTATATACCACTTGTGAACGCTGGCAAACAAATTGCTTGGAAGCCGCTTCACGCAGATTTTTCTGTGCCGAAAGGCTACGCTCAAAAACAGCCGTAGCAATCAGTCCTAAAGGCATTCCCAGTTCCATGGCATTGATAACAGACCATTTGCCGGTACCTTTCTGTCCGGCAGTATCCAAGATTTTATCAATCAGGTACCCGCCTGCCTTATCTTTATGACGTAAAATGTTGGCAGTGATTTCTATCAGATAACTGCGCAATTTACCCTCATTCCAATGAGCAAATACAGAAGCCATTTCTTCATTGTCCAGTTGCAATAGATTCTTCATCACCCAGTAGGCTTCGGCAATGAGCTGCATATCGCCATATTCGATACCATTATGTATCATCTTGACAAAGTGTCCCGAACCGGCCGGGCCAATCCAGTCACAGCAAGGAGTACCATCAGCAGCACGTGCAGCGATACTTTGCAGAATGGGTTTCACTTCATCCCAGGCAGTAACAGAACCACCCGGCATAATAGAAGCACCATTCAGCGCTCCTTCTTCTCCGCCGGAAACACCTGCTCCGACAAAACGAAAACCTTTTTGTTCGGCCAATGCCACACGGCGATTGGTATCTTCATAATTTGAATTTCCACCATCTATTAGTATATCTCCCGGAGAAAGATACGGAAAAAGCTGTTCCATCAACTCATCTACCGCATTACCCGCACGAACCATCATCATTATTTTGCGCGGTGTAGAAATGGACTCCACAAAGTCGGGTATTTCAGTATATCCTTCAATAGTCTTTCCTTTGGCACGGCCATTGGTAAAGCGTTCTACCACGCCTTCTTCTACTCCCGGAACGGTTCGATTATACACGGATACGTGCCATCCCTTATCTGCCATGTTCAAGGCTAGATTCTCCCCCATTACGGCAAGTCCAATTAAGCCGATGTCTGTCCTTTGTTCTTTTTTGGTCATAACTTGCATTTTTTTTGTTATTGTTTCATTGAAATGGAAACAATATGCCAAGGGCATTTGTTCGTATGAATTTCGAATAAAAATCGTACTTTTGCAAACATGACTACATTTCACCTGAAAAACTTAAATACAGATTTATGAAAAAACTACATATCGGACTACTGCCACGTATCATAATAGCCATAGCATTGGGTATTCTTCTGGGTAATTTTCTTCCCGGAGGTATAGTACGCTTTTTCGTTACGTTCAACGGTATTTTCAGTGAATTCCTGAACTTCTCCATACCACTTATTATTGTAGGGTTGGTGACAGTGGCAATTGCCGATATTGGTAAAGGTGCCGGAAAACTATTATTAATTACAGCACTGATTGCTTACGGGACAACCTTGTTTTCCGGTTTCTTGTCTTACTTTACCGGTGTAACTGTATTTCCCCACCTGATAGAACCGGGAGTTCCATTAGAAAAAGTCAGTGAAGCGCAAGGTATACTACCTTTCTTTTCAGTAGCCATACCTCCGTTGATGAATGTTATGACAGCCTTGGTATTGGCTTTCACATTAGGACTTGGACTTGCTCAACTAAAAAATGATACGTTGAAAAATGCTGCCCGCGACTTCCAGGATATTATTGTCCGCATGATCAGTGCAGTCATTCTGCCGTTGCTCCCTATTTACATATTCGGTATATTCCTTAATATGACACATTCGGGTCAGGTATTCTCCGTATTAATGGTATTCATAAAGATAATCGGCGTGATCTTCCTGCTGCATATCTTCCTGTTAGTGTTCCAGTATTGCATTGCCGCACTATTCGTCCGTAAGAATCCTTTCAAATTATTGGGACGGATGCTGCCTGCCTATTTCACCGCCTTAGGCACACAGTCTTCTGCTGCCACTATTCCTGTCACATTGGAACAGACTAAGAAAAATGGAGTATCATCTGATATAGCAGGTTTTGTGATTCCACTTTGTGCTACGATACATCTATCCGGAAGTACACTCAAGATAGTTGCCTGTGCCCTTGCCTTGATGATGATGCAAAGCATACCTTTCGACTTTCCGTTATTTGCCGGTTTTATTTTCATGCTGGGAATTACCATGATAGCGGCTCCCGGAGTTCCTGGTGGTGCTATCATGGCATCTTTGGGTATATTACAGTCCATGCTTGGTTTCGATGAATCGGCACAAGCACTGATGATTGCACTCTACATTGCGATGGATAGCTTCGGTACTGCCTGTAATGTGACGGGAGACGGGGCGATTGCATTGGTAGTGGATAAGATATATAAATGAAAAAAGTTTTGTTTTCTCGTAAAAAACAACGAATTTTGTCCTCTTAAAATCAATTTATAACGAAGCCTACAATATGAAAACAGCTCTAATCTCCGGAATAACAGGTCAGGACGGTTCGTTTCTTGCCGAATTCTTATTACAAAAAGGATATGAAGTTCACGGTATTCTCCGCCGTTCATCCTCATTCAATACAGGACGTATCGAACACTTGTACTTCGACGAATGGGTGCGCGACATGAAACAGAAACGTACTATCAACCTGCATTACGGCGATATGACGGATAGCAGTTCGCTCATTCGGATCATTCAGCAGGTACAGCCGGATGAAATCTATAACCTTGCCGCACAAAGTCATGTAAAGGTATCTTTTGATGTACCGGAATACACAGCTGAAGCGGACGCCATTGGTACACTCCGTATGCTGGAAGCTGTCCGCATTCTGGGCATGGAGAAAAAAACAAAGATTTACCAGGCATCTACTTCGGAACTCTACGGAAAAGTACAGGAAGTTCCTCAAACGGAAACAACGCCTTTCTATCCCCGTAGCCCGTACGGAGTAGCCAAACAATATGGTTTCTGGATCACCAAAAACTACCGCGAAAGTTATGGAATGTTTGCCGTAAACGGCATCCTTTTCAATCATGAAAGTGAACGCAGAGGTGAGACATTTGTAACCCGCAAGATTACGCTGGCTGCTGCACGCATAGCACAAGGTTTTCAGGATAAATTGTATTTAGGTAATCTGGATGCACGCCGTGACTGGGGATATGCGAAAGATTATGTAGAGTGTATGTGGCTCATTCTTCAGCATGATACACCGGAAGATTTCGTGATTGCCACAGGAGAAATGCATACTGTTCGTGAGTTTGCCACACTCGCCTTCAAAGAAGTAGGTATTGAACTGCGTTGGGAAGGTGAAGGTGTCGAAGAAAAAGGCATTGATGTGAAGACAGGCAAAATCATTGTAGAAGTAGATTCAAAATACTTCCGTCCTGCCGAAGTTGAACAATTGCTGGGTGATCCTACCAAAGCCAAAACACTTTTGGGCTGGAACCCAAGACAAACTAGCTTTGAAAATCTCGTGAAGATTATGGCAACGCATGACATGAAGTTTGTGAGAAAGCTGTATCTGAGATCACAAGAGAATTAATACATAAAACTTAAATATATAATGTTAGACAAAAACGCAAAAATCTACGTAGCAGGTCATCGTGGCCTGGTAGGTTCTGCAATCTGGAAGAACCTGCAAGATAAAGGATATACCAATCTTATTGGCAAAACCCACAAAGAAGTCGACTTGCTGGACGCCGTTGCCGTTCGTAGATTCTTTGATGAAGAACAACCTGAATATGTATTCCTTGCTGCCGCTTTCGTAGGCGGTATCATGGCAAACAGCATCTATCGTGCTGATTTCATCTACAAGAACCTGCAAATACAACAGAACGTCATCGGAGAAAGCTTCCGCCACAATGTAAAGAAACTCCTCTTCCTGGGCAGCACCTGCATCTATCCACGCGATGCCGAACAACCCATGAAAGAAGAAGTACTTCTGACCTCTCCCCTGGAATACACCAATGAACCCTATGCCATAGCTAAGATTGCCGGACTGAAAATGTGCGAAAGCTTCAACCTGCAATACGGTACGAATTATATTGCTGTAATGCCTACCAACCTCTATGGCCCAAACGATAATTTCGATCTGGAACGCAGTCATGTACTTCCTGCCATGATTCGCAAGATACACCTTGCCCACTGTTTGAAACAAGGTGATTGGGATGCCATACGCAAAGACCTGGATCTCCGTCCCGTAGAAGGCATTGACGGAACCGACAGCAAAGAGGATATTCTCACCATTCTTGCTAAATATGGTATCAGTGACAATGAAGTGAAACTTTGGGGTACCGGTACACCGCTTCGCGAATTCCTTTGGAGCGAAGAAATGGCAGATGCCAGTGTATTCGTCATGGAACATGTAGACTTCAAAGACACCTATAAACCAGGCGATAAGGACATTCGTAACTGCCACATCAATATAGGTACAGGTAAAGAAATCTCCATCCGCAACCTTGCCGAACTGATTGTTTCTACTGTAGGCTACAAAGGCCAACTGAGTTTCGATAGCAGCAAACCGGACGGCACCATGCGTAAGCTGACCGACCCTTCAAAACTACATTCTCTGGGTTGGCACCACAAAGTAGAAATAGAAGAAGGCGTACAACGCATCTATCATTGGTATTTAAAATCGTAAATATTTCAATAGCCCTGGCCATATTTTAATATGCCAGGGCTAAATTATATACATATCCCGCTTTTTTTAGCTAAAAATTTGCTTTCTTTTGATAAAGCCTTATATTTGCACAAATTTCAAATAAATGTGCAATATATAATATCATGGAACAAAGCTTTATCGCCTACATTGAGAATAGTATTAAAGAGAATTGGGACCTTGATGCCCTGACAGATTATAATGGCGCTACCCTACAATACAAAGATGTAGCCCGCAAAATAGAGAAAGTACATTTAATCTTCGAAGCAAGCGGTATTAAAAAAGGCGATAAGATAGCCATCTGTGGACGTAATAGTTCACACTGGGGAGTCACCTTCCTTGCCACACTTACCTACGGAGCGGTTGCAGTTCCTATCCTTCATGAGTTCAAAGCGGACAATGTACACAACATTGTCAATCACTCCGAAGCCAAATTACTCTTTGTGGGTGATCAGGTATGGGAAAACCTCAACGAATCTGCCATGACTATCCTGGAAGGCATCATTCTGATGACGGACTTCTCCATTCTCATCTCACGTACACAGAAACTGGATTACGCCCGTGAACATCTGAACGAACTGTTCGGCAAGAAATACCCCAAGAATTTCCGTAAAGAACACATTGAATATCATAAAGATCAGCCCGAAGAACTGGCAGTCATCAACTATACTTCCGGAACGACGAGTTATTCCAAGGGGGTAATGCTGCCCTACCGCAGCCTGTGGTCCAATACGGCATTCGCATTCGAAGTATTGCCATTGAAAGCCGGAGACAAGATTATCTCCATGTTGCCAATGGCACACATGTACGGGTTGGCATTCGAATTCCTGTACGAGTTCTCGGCAGGATGTCAGATCTACTTCCTAACCCGCATGCCAAGCCCCAAAATCATTTTCCAGGCATTCTCGGAAGTGAAGCCCCACCTTGTAGTGGCTGTACCGCTCATTATAGAAAAGATCATTAAGAAGAACGTGCTTCCAAAACTGGAAACACCCACCATGAAGCTATTGCTGAAAGTTCCCATCATCAATGACAAGATTAAAGCAACTGTACGCGAAGGAGTAGTCAGTGCTTTCGGCGGACGTTTCGCTGAAGTCATCGTAGGCGGTGCCGCTTTCAATCAGGAAGTAGAACAATTCCTGCACATGATAGAATTCCCCTACACGGTAGGTTATGGGATGACGGAATGTGGTCCGATCATCTGTTACGAAGACTGGTCACGCTTCAAACCGGGTTCCTGCGGTAAGGCAGTTCCGCGTATGGAAGTGAAGGTTCTTTCTTCCGATCCGGAAAATATACCGGGGGAAATCGTATGCCGCGGACCGAATGTTATGCTTGGATACTATAAAAATGAAGAAGCCACACGCGAAGCAATCGACGCTGACGGTTGGCTGCATACAGGCGACCTTGCACTGATGGACGCCGAAGGGAATATTACCATTAAAGGACGCAGCAAGAATATGTTGCTCGGTTCCAGTGGACAAAATATCTACCCCGAAGAAATAGAAGATAAGTTGAATAACATGCCGTACGTTGCCGAAAGTATTATCGTGCAGCAGAATGAAAAGCTTGTCGGACTGGTATATCCGGACTTCGACGATGCCTTTGCACACGGTCTGACTACCGCAGATATAGAACGGGTCATGGAAGAAAACCGTGCCACGCTAAACACCATGTTGCCTGCATACAGCCAGATATTCAAAATGAAAATCTATCCCGAAGAATTTGAGAAAACTCCAAAACGCTCCATTAAACGATTCTTATACCAGGAAGCGAAGGGATAAGATTGTAATTAACCGACTAACCTTTATTAAAGTATTATCTCAAATGAAAAGCGAATTATTAATATCGGCTGCTATGATTCCCATGTGGGGCATGGCAGGAGAAGCGATTGCAGCATCTCCGGAAAAAGGGGTGCCGAAAGAAAAGCAACGTCCGAACATTGTTTTGTTTCTGGTTGATGACATGGGATGGCAGGATACTTCTCTGCCCTTCTGGACTCAACGGACACACTACAACGATACTTACCACACACCGAACATGGAACGTCTGGCAACACAAGGCAAGATGTTCACACAAGCGTATGCCTGTAGTATCAGTTCCCCTACCCGTGTCAGCCTTTTCACAGGAATGAATGCAGCCCGTCATCGCGTAACCAGTTGGACATTACGTAAAAATACCACTCACGAACAACCCGACTCAGTGATGACCTATCCCGAATGGAATATAAACGGTATTTGCCAGGAACCGGGAATTGAACGTACTACCCAAGTGACTACGTTGGCACAGGTACTTAAAGATAACGGCTACCAGACCATACATTGCGGTAAAGCCCATTTCGGAGCAAATGATACACCCGGAGCCGATCCGCTGACAATGGGGTTCGAAGTGAATATAGCCGGACATGCAGCCGGATCACCTGCCAGTTATTACGGCAAAAATAATTTTGGGAATAAGCCGGATGGCAAAAGTCCGTTAGCTGCTGTTCCCGGATTGGAGCAATATCATGGCACGGATACTTTCCTCAGCGAAGCACTTACATTAGAGGCCATAAAAGCTTTGGATAAGGCACAGCAAAAGGATAAACCATTTTTCCTATACATGGCTCATTATGCCATCCATACTCCCATACAACCCGATTATCGTTTTTACCAGAAATATCTGGATAAAGGGCTTCCTCCTGTAGAAGCAGCTTATGCCACCCTCATCGAAGGCATGGACAAGAGCCTGGGAGACCTGATGGATTATCTGGAACGTAACCAGCTAACAGACAATACCGTAATCCTTTTCATGTCCGACAATGGCGGACTGGCCGCACATACCCGCGCCGGAGAACTCCATACTCAGAACTATCCGCTCAACAGTGGAAAAGGTTCCGCCTATGAAGGAGGTATCCGCGAGCCAATGATCGTAAGCTGGCCTGGTGTAGTGGCTCCGGACACGAAGTGCGGAGATTATCTTATGATTGAAGACTTTTATCCTACCATCCTCGAAATAGCAGGTATTCAAAAATATACCACCGTACAACAACGGGACGGCATCAGCTTCATGCCATTGCTGACGGGAAAAGGGAAGGTAAAAGACCGCGATATCTATTGGCACTATCCTCATAGCTGGGGACCTTCGGGACCGGGTATCGGAGCAACTTGCTCCATTCGTTCCGGTGACTGGAAACTCGTCTACTACTTTGCAGACGGTAAGCGTGAACTATTCAATGTCCCCGCTGATATCAGCGAGAAAAACGACGTGGCAATGGAAAACCCACGCATTGTAAAGAAATTAGCACAGAAATTAAGTAACTACCTTCGGTCGGTAGATGCACAGCGTCCTACGCTCCGTGCAACCGGTAACTTAGCGCCCTGGCCGGATGAAATTAAAGATTAAAATCAATGAGAAGATTATTTCCATCTATTATTGCATTACTGATGGTTGCAGGAACACTTTCTGCACAGACTACAGACAACAAATCGACTGAAACAACCAAGAAAAACAGAGAACCTGTCGGCATCAATCTCTCCCTGTGGAAGAATATGTCCACACAACAGACTGATACTGTAGGAAGTACTTGTTTCAACCTCGGTCTATTCTCTTCTATGAACCGTCTGAACGGCGTAGGTATCAACCTACTGGGCAGTGTGGTATACCGTGACATGAACGGTGTACAGGTTACAGGTCTTGCCAACCTGGTAGGAGGCAGCATGCGCGGTGTTCAGATAGCAGGTATCAGTAATGTGAACGGAGATAATCTCTGTGGTGTATCCTTGTCCGGTTTAGTCGGTATCACAGGAAATCATGCACAAGGTGTTATATTCTCTGGACTTACCAATATTGTAGGAGACAATGCCAGTGGTGTTCTCATTGGTGGCTTGCTGAACATTGCCGGAGAGAATTCTTCGGGAGCACATATTGCAGGATTAGCCAACATTTCAGGCGAAGATTTCATTGGTATCACTGCTTCCGGCTTGCTGAACATTGTAGGCGAAAATCTGCGAGGCGTACAAATCAGCGGTTTGGGCAACATCACAGGAGAAAACATGCAAGGTTTACAGATATCCGGTCTGGGTAATGTGGTAGGTGAACACTTCACAGGAGCACAAGTTGCCCCTTTCAATTTTGCCGGAAAAGGAAAAGGTGTACAGATTGGATTAGTCAACTATTATAAGAATAGTTTCGACGGTTTCCAGTTAGGTCTGGTCAATGCCAATCCGGATACTAAAGTGCAGTTAATGCTTTTCGGAGGCAATGCTACAAAACTGAATGTAGGTGCTCGTTTCAAGAACAATCTGTTCTATACCATCTTAGGCGGTGGTACGCATTATCTGGATTTCAGCGATAAGTTTTCGGCCTCTCTCTTCTATCGCGCAGGTCTTGAGCTCCCCCTATACAAGCAATTATTTATCAGCGGTGACTTGGGCTTCCAGCACATCGAAAACTTCAAGAACAAAGACTATGGCTTCCCTGCACGCCTTTACGCTCTCCAGGCACGTGTCAACCTGGAATATCGTTTAAACGACCGTTTAGGCGTATTCGTCACAGGTGGTTACGGTGGCAGCCGCTACTATAACAAAGGGGTCACTTACGATAAAGGAGTGATTGTGGAAGGAGGAGTGGTGTTGTTTAAATACTAAAATCACTTTTCCTTTATAAGTCCCGTCCTATACGCCACCAGCAACTTCTTCAAGTCTTGTATCTGTGTCACCAGTATTTTTCCTTGATCCGTATCTTTCACCATCATACGTTGTGAATTGAACTCTACGACAAAGATATTAGACTTGATGTCCTGACCTTCTTCTATAGCCTTCTGACGGCTTTGGAACGGTTCATGTTGTACCAACTGCAAGCCATGTGAATGATATACCAACGTATATCCGGCAATGCCTGTTTCCGGTTGATATGCCTTGGAGAACCCGCCATCAATCACCAACAACTTACCATCTGCTTTTATCGGTTTTTCACCCTTGATGATCTTCACAGGTACATGACCATTAATGATGTGTGAATGAGGTCCCGTGACTTCGAACTCTGCAAGGATGCGTTCACAAATATCAGCACGATTACGTAGAGTATAGTAATATCCTTTCGTCTCTTTAGCTAATTCTTTTTCTCCAATGAAATAGCGTTCAAAAGTCGCCATCTTATCTTTGTCAAACGATGGAGCATCCGGACCACACCACATATACCACACATAATCCAGTGCAAAACTCTTCTCCTCCGTACCGTCTTCATCGAAGTAAGCCGTACGGATCAACTGGTCTGTCTTGCACAATAGTTTCCTGCCCCAATACTCCTTCTTTCCAATACGGACATGTTTGAAACTACCATCCTCATTCAAAGGCATGGAAGCATGGTACAGCAAATTACTGTTACAAACCAGATACATTCCTCCATATGTAAACAAGCAACGCATATGTTTCTTCAACTTCTCACTATTCATGAACGAAGCATGGATTTTATCTATCAACTCCCGTTCCTCATCAGACAGACGGTATGGATCAGCCGGATCTATGGTCGGGAAGTTTGTATCGCGCAATGGATATTCTTTTCCTTCATATACAAAGACACCTCTCTCAAAATCAACCTTATCCAGTAACTTCCGGTTCTGCATACCGAACTCCGGACGACGGTCTATAATCTCTGCTTCCAGCTTGAACTGTATCACCGTAATCGCCTTATGCATCTGCGTAATCAGCCGTAAAGTCTTCTCATTGTAGTTGCTGTCCACAAAGTTCATCTTCGGAGCGAAGATTGTACAGGGATCATCCGCATACGTATCCATGGCAAACGTGGCAAGTGGCAACAGGTTAATGCCATATCCGTCCTCCAGTGTAGCCAGGTTGGCATAACGCATCGACATACGGATCACATTGGCAATACAGGCATCATTACCGGAAGCTGCTCCCATCCACAGAATATCATGATTTCCCCATTGAATATCAAAATTGTGATAATCACAAAGCGTATCCATAATGATGTGTGCTCCCGGACCACGGTCGTAAATATCACCTACAATATGCAGAGAGTCAATCGTTAACCTCTGAATGAGATTACACATTGCAATGATGAAATCATCCGAACGCTTGGTGGAAATGATAGTGCTGATAATTACATTAATATAGGCATGTTTGTTTGGCTCTACGCTCGATTCATGCAGCAATTCCTGAATAATGTACGAGAATTCAGCCGGAAGTGCCTTACGCACTTTAGAGCGTGTATATTTAGAAGAAACATTCTGGCATACCTTCACCAATTGATTCAGTGTAATCAGATACCAGTCATCCAGATCGGCTTCCTGCTCTTTGATCAACTGCAACTTTTCTTCGGGATAATAAATCAGAGTACATATTTCTTTCTTTTCACTCTCACGCAAAGTATGCCCGAAGATTTCATTCACTTTCCGCTTCACCGCTCCCGAAGCATTCTTCAACACATGTTGAAAAGCTTCATATTCACCATGAATATCGGTCAGGAAATGCTCTGTCCCTTTCGGGAGGTTCAGAATAGCTTCCAGGTTAATAATTTCTGTACTGGCATCCGCAATCGTCGGAAAACTGCGTGACAGCAACTGCAAATAACGCAAGTCGCTCATGATGCTTTCAGGGGTAATATTACTCATGATATCTAATTAGAATTTACAAATTACAAATTATATATGGGCTTGTGTCTTCATTTCAAACCTCAACTCTATGTTTCCAATCCTCAACTCTACGTTCCCAATCCTCAACTCTCCACTCTCAACTTAAGAAGAACATCAGCAGCACTTGGGCGATAATCACACGCAGGAACATGCACAAGGGATAAACCGTAGCATAAGAAACTGAAGGATTATCACCGGGAATGGTATCATTAACATAATTCAAAGCCATTGGATTCGCCATACTTCCGCACAGCATTCCGGCTACCGAACCGAAATCGACCTTCATCCAACGGAAAGCAATGACTCCCATTATCAACACAGGAACCACGGTTAGTGCACAGCCGATAGCTATCCACAACAACCCTTCCGGACGGAATACCGTATCAAAGAAATGAGCTCCCGCATCCAGTCCCAGACAGGCCAGATAGAGTGACAAGCCCAAGGCACGTAGCATCAGGTTTGCGCTACGGGTTGTATAAGTCACCATATGCATGCGTGGTCCGAAAGTACCGATAAGAATACCTACGATTATCGGTCCACCCGCCAGACCCAGCTTTACAGGAGTGCTGACACCGGGTATGGCAATAGGTATCGCTCCTAAGGCAAGACCAAGGACAATACCCACGAATACAGCCACCAGATTAGGTTCCTTCAAGCTCTTCACTGCATTTCCCAACACCTTTTCTACATTCTGTATAGCAGCGGCCTCACCCACTACCGTCAACCGGTCGCCCAATTGCAAGGTAAGTTCCGCCGTAGCCAGCAGCAGCACCCCGCTACGATAGACGCGACTGATATTGATACCATAATGATTACGTAAATGGAGTGAACCGAGTTTCTTTCCATTCAGTTCCGGACGTGTCACCACGATACGCTGGGAGATCAACTGGCTATCAATGGCATTCCAGTCAATATCTTCCTTGTTCCAGTCCGTGTTTTCTTGCTCACCGAACAATACAGTCAAGGCAGGAACATTTCTTTCTGAAGTGATAACAAGCAAGCGGTCGCCTTCTTTAATCACTTTTTCAGAAGTGGGGATGCTGACATTCCCATCCCGCCACAAACGGGAGATCACAAACTTAGGATAACTCAACTGAGCTATATCCTTCACACTCATATTAAAGATTGCCGGATTGTGCACCTGGAATGCAACAATATAGGGTTTATTCACATCGTCTTTCTCCTTGACTTCTAAATCAGCCTTACGTACCAGCGCCTTACGTATCATCAGAATACCGAGAATAACTCCCACTACTCCTATCGGATATGCCACCGCACACCCCAGAGCCGGAGTATTCGCTTCGATTCCCATCTGTTTCAGCGTTTGCTGTGCAGCACCCAGAGCCGGTGTGTTCGTTGTTGCTCCGCAAAGGATACCTACCATATCCGGCAGAGAGACTCCCAACCCATAACTTCCCAGCAGTGTCATCAGCGTACCGATCAACACCACGCCTACTGCCAGCATATTCAATTGTACACCGCCTGTGCGGAACGAACTGAAGAAGCCCGGACCGACCTGCAGTCCCAGTGCATATACGAATATCACCAGACCGAAGCTTTCCGCATAGTTCAGCATCTGCGGGTCTATGGACAATCCGAAATGCCCGGCAAGGATACCTGCAAAGAATACGAACGTCACTCCCAACGATATACCGCAGATATGTATCTTTCCCAGTCCCAAACCAATAGCAGAGATCAGCGAGAGTACCACAACCGCCTGCAGGGCGGAGTGTTCAATGAATAAACTGTATAACCAATCCAATGTTTTTACGTTTTATTGATTTCAGTCCGCAAAGATAGGAAGTATTTCCCGGAGAAAGGAAATAATAACACACAAAAAAAGCGGCTGTATACGTTAAACAGCACGCTTGTTAGGTGAAGAGGAAAAGAACTTCTACAATAATAAGATTCTTTTTTTCATAATGCTTCCTATCTGCGTCTTCAGCAGCCGTGCATTGATAGGTTTTGGCATATAGCCATCAAAGCCGCTTTCCATTACCCGTTGTTCATCCGAAGCATAGGCAAAAGCTGTGATAGCAATAATCGGAACCCTTGCCGAATATTTCCGTATCTCCTTTGTGGCCTCATAGCCGTCCATTACCGGCATATTAATGTCCATCAAGATCATTTGCGGCTCGTATGTTTTAAACATCTCTACCGCCTCCCGTCCATCCCAGGCATGAATCAGTTTATAGTCATTTTTCAGAACTGACATAAACAGCTTGTAGTTGCTATCATTATCTTCTGCAATCAATATGGTCAACTTATCTTTTTCTACAACAATAGGCTGATACTGAGGTTCCGGAGTTTCTTCCACTGTCATAGCCTCTTCATACGGAAGCGTAAACCAGAAAGTTGAGCCATGCCCTTCTTCCGATTCCACTCCTATATGCCCGCCCATATGTTCAACCAGTGTATGGCAAATAGACAATCCCAACCCCGTTCCTTGGGCGAAGCTATTCAGCTTCACGAAACGTCCGAAGATATTTTCCTGCTTGTCCTTTGGAATACCGATTCCTGTATCTGAAACGTAGCAATAGAGTTCTTTTCCATGAAGCTCATAGCCAAAGCGAATACTCCCTTCCATTGTAAACTTGATAGCATTGGTCACCAAATTAATAAATAGCTGCGAAATTCGGTTTTTCTCTGTACGGACATGGCATACCTCCATTGGCGAAACGAATTCCAACTGCACAGCATCCGTTTTTATCCTTAATTGCAATGTATCCCTCAAATCCTTCAGCAGATGGTTCAATTCAATGTTGGAGTACGTAAATTCGAGCGCTCCTGCTTCTATCTTCGACAAATCCAGGATATCACTGATTAATTGCAACAATAAAGTATTGTTATTCTCAATGATATTTACATATTCCTGTTTTTCTTGTTCTTCTTCCGTAGATGCCAGGATACCCGAAAACCCGACGATGGCATTCAACGGCGTACGTATTTCATGGCTCATATTGGCCAGGAAAGCTGATTTTAGCCGGTTCGACTCTTCAGCCCGGTCTTTTGCCGTAATCAGTTCCAGCTCCATCTTCTTGCGATTGGTAATGATAAGCGACGACCCTACCAACGCCAACGGCTTTCCGTTTTCATCACGTTTTTCAACGGCTGCCTGTGCTTCCACCCATTCTATCTTATGTATATGGTTCTCAATACTCACTACCCTGTATTCTTCTTTCACTTTCTCCGAACGCCCTTCCAATAAGTCCTGATAAGCCTGTCTCACCCTTTCACGATCTTCTTTAAATATTTTCTGAAAGTATTGATCGTCAGGCACAGCCAGTTGTTCCTCAGTCACATCCCCTCCTTCCATACTTAGCTCAATCGGGCGATTGATATCGCAAAGGATGGTTTTATTAGTCAGGTCCCACTTCCATGGCACAATACTGGCTACATCCAGCGCCATCGCAAGTTTATTATTAGTAGAGCTCAGTTTCTGCTGTGCCTTGTGCAGTTCGGTGCTGTCAAGGCAGAACACGTCTATCACGTCATCAGCATTGGTTCTACTCAACACTACATCATAAAAGGTGTCTATCCTCTTGGAATAATACGGAAACGTAATGGTTTTATTTTCACTCAACGCTACCTGTATGAAAGGCAAGAATTCAAACAACGACTCCGGGAAAACCTCACTCGCTTTTCTGTCAATAACTTTTTCTTTAGGAAGGAAATACTTCTCGAATGTAGTATTTACATTCCGGTAGATCAGGTCGACAACCGCCCCGGCTTCATTCCTCACCACCTCTTCCTGCATGTAAATGATGGGCATACAGCCAATCAGGTTCTTATACTTAGCCATCGTTTCTATCTCTTTCTGCTGCAACCTCTTATACCGATCGAACATATACATGCGGTACAGAAAGAAAGCGGTAATAAAGATAAAGATAAGTATCCAGACTACATATTTATATTGCTCCCAAAAAGTAGGCGGTTTGTTTATAAACAGAGTATCAGCAGGACATAGCGACAAAGGCATATCCTTTTGAAGCATCACCTTGTAATTAAACACAGGCTCCCCGTCCGAAGGCAAATAAAAAGGAATATCACGCGCTTGTTTACCATTAATTATTGCTTTCAATGTTTGTGTCAGTACCTCCTTAAAGTGATCGCCATCATAACTATATCCTCCCAACATACCGGCTTCATCATCCATTGCATCCATTTTCAGGGCAAACAAAGGAGCGGAAGTCGTAGCAATAATCCGATAAGAGTTTGTCACTAAGGACGTGTTCCCTTCTTCCATTGTAGGCTTAAAGAACCAGGAACCGAAAAGTACCCCTGTTGTTTTCGGATCGATAGAGTTCAGCGAGTCAAGCAACTGGTTTACAGACATATCCTTAGGTGAGAAAAACTGATATTCTACTTGCGGATAGTTCTTCGCCAGTACTTCCTGTATTTCAGCATCATTCTCCTGATTAACATACCGCTGATCACCAATGAATATAAACTTTTTCATTCCCGGTATCATCCTGAACATCATTTTCACATTTTTCGGAACAAACAAATCGGCATACAGAAAGGTCATATTATTAGCCTGAGCCAGACTTGCAATCGAAATACGATCGGCAACCGGAATGACTTGCTTTTTAAGGTAAGCCTCTTTGGGTCCTGTATAATCTCTCTCAGCACAAAGTACAATGGGAATATCCCCCCAGTTGGCTCTGAAATCATCGAGCATCATTAATGGTGAGTTTCCCAACAGCAGCAATATACGTGGAGGATGGGCACTATATTTCGCAAATATCCCCTTACTGAGTTTTTCCAAAGCAACACTGTCTTTCACATCCAGCATATTCATATGTTCGGCATAAATAGAGAGATTAGAAGATTCTCTCACGTAATCGGTGGCTTGTGAAAGCCAATAATTGCTCCAGGCGGAGCCCTCCGTATATGTATTGATAACTAAGATATAATCTCGGTTCTTCTCTCTATCTGTTTGTGCCACTGTAAACACTACAGGTAACAAACAAACAATAAATAACAATCGTAGTTTTGTAACGATTCCATTGCAAAATTTTGCACCAAGCATGACAACCATACTCTTTCCTATTAAGATACGTGAATTACTTTGTTGATATGCGCTGCAAAAATATTAATAAAAATCAGATAAAATCAAATCAAGTCAAAATTTTTATTGCAAAACGTATTTTCCTGAACAAAACTGTTGCCCGATAGGCATAAAAGAAGACTGCTCCCGAAAAGAATGAAATATTTCATTCTTTTCGGGAGCAGTCTTCTTATTCTTCGTACACCCTCAGGGACTCGAACCCTGGACCCATTGATTAAGAGTCAATTGCTCTACCAGCTGAGCTAAGAGTGCATTAAAAATTTCCGTAGTGGATACGAGAATCGAACTCGTATTACATGCGTGAGAGGCATGTGTCCTAACCGTTAGACGAATCCACCGGCTGTTTGCGGAAGCGGGGGGATTCGAACCCCCGGTACAGTTACCCGTACGTCAGTTTAGCAAACTGGTGGTTTCAGCCACTCACCCACACTTCCTTAAACCTGCATTGTTTCTCAAATGCGGTGCAAATGTATGGGAAACTTTTGGACTATGCAAATCTTTCCATCATATTTTTTTCTGACTTTTTTCAGGAAAAGAGGTAATCTGTTAAAAGTCAAAAGCAAAGGTCGGAAAAAAAATAATTTATTTGACTCATATCAATTCTTCCCTCCCTCCCATTCCGTACCTTTGCGCGGTTTTTCATCACCGGATTTCAAACACATACGAAATGATACATCAGGAAAGCTTAAAAAAGCGACTTGCCAAACTCGCTGCCCCTATATTTATAGAGACCCTGCTCATCATGATGCTGGGTGCTGTAGATACTATTATGTTGAGCCGCCACTCAGATAGTAGCGTTGCCGCCGTAGGAGTGGTCAACCAGATCATCATGCTTACTTTCCTTATATTCGAGGTTATCAACCTTGGCACCTCTGTTCTTTGCTCCCAATACCTCGGTGCACGCCTGCAGAAGAAAGTAGTTCAGGTAGTCGGCGTATCCATCCTTGTGAATATAGTGATCGGCATCTCTGTCAGCTTATTCCTTTTTTCCTGTGCCGGACCGATACTACGCCTCATGGGACTCACTCCCGAACTGATGACAGACGGTATGGACTATATGCGCATCGTGGGTGCCTTCGCTTTCTTTCAAGCTATCTCCCTAACCCTGTCTGCTTCCCTACGCAGTGCCAACAAAGCCATCTACCCAATGCTGGTAACCGTCGTTGTCAACATACTTAATATCATAGGTAACTACTCCCTTATCTTCGGTCGCTTCGGCTTCCCGGAACTTGGTGTAGAAGGTGCTGCCATTTCCACAGCTTTCAGCCGCGGAGTTTCCATGGTACTACTATTCATTATCCTGTTCCGCAAGCATATCCACCGTTTCCCTGTCGCTTATTTCCGTCCATTCCCGTGGCCCGAGCTGAAGAACCTGATGAAAGTAGGCCTGCCCTCTGCCGGAGAGCAACTCTCTTACAGTTCATCGCAAGTAGTGATTACCTTTTTCATCAACATGCTGGGCGTCGAAGCACTGGCCACCCGTACCTACTGCGTCAACATTATCATGTTCGCCTACCTCTTCAGCATTGCCATGGCACAAGGAGGCGCCATCTGTATCGGTCACCTCATCGGAGAGGGAAAACCTCATGCTGCCTTCCTTATGGGAAAATACGTGATGAAGAAATCCGTAATGATCACCGTCATACTTTCCACGGTTCTGGCAGTCTTTGGAAACACCATTTTCCACTGGCTGACCTCCAACGAAGAGATCATCCGGCTGGGTACCACCATCCTCATCATCGACGTTATTCTCGAAATCGGACGCCCTATCAATATTTTTGCCACGAACGCCCTGCGTGCAGCCGGCGATGTCAACTATCCGTTCTACGTCGGACTGGTGGTTCAGTGGAGCATTGCCGTCGGACTGGGATACATCTTCGGTATTCCTTTGGAATGGGGTATCTGTGGCATGTGGGTTGCTTTCCTATTGGATGAAAATATCCGGGGAGCCATCTTCGTGCGACGCTGGTATAGCATGAAGTGGATGACAAAAGGGTTTGTTAAGATTTGATTTAAATCAAATCTTTCGTACCTTTGTGCCCGGAAACGGTTATAAATACCAGCGAACAATTATGGATACACTATTAAAAGAAACAGTTAATGCCACTGTGAACTCCCGTTATCCGGGTATGGCACCTGAGGGTAGAAAACTGATAGAAGATATTCTGATCCGCAAAGAGCTGGAAAAGGGTGAACTCTTATTCAAGGAAGGGCAAGTCTGCCACCACATGGTGTTTGTGGGTAAAGGCATGATGCGCCAGTTCTATTACAAAAACGGTAAAGACGTCACCGAGCACTTTTCCTACGAAGGCTGTGTCATCATCTGCATAGAAAGTACATTGAAGCAAGAACCTACCCGCCTGATGGCAGAAGCTCTGGAACCTTGCACAGTATACCTCCTCCCCTACGACAAATTCATGAGATTGACGGAAATCTCCTGGGAAATCAATATGTTCTACCGTAAGATACTGGAGTATTCACTCATCGTATCTCAAGTAAAAGCTGACTCCTGGCGGTTCGAAACAGCACGCGAACGCTACAATATGCTGATACATACCCATCCGGAGGTCATCAAACGGGCACCATTATCACATATCGCATCTTATTTGCTGATGACGCCCGAAACCCTCAGCCGGGTACGCTCGGGCATACTGTAAAAAAGCCAATATGAATCTACATTTTTTTGATTTATATCAAATCATATTCCCCAAGAACTCTCTAACTTTGCGCCATCAAAAGAGAAATAGAATTAGTTTTTATAAGGAAAGAGATTAGTTTTTAGGGTATAAATTAAAAAAGGAGGTAACAACGTATAGAGGTTGTTACCTCTTTTTTCGTTCACTCCACAAAATTCATTTAAAAAACATGTAGTAATGCAAACTTATTCATATATTTGTATTAATGGAAACGAAGCCACACGTAGCACTACTAAAAATAACGCTGTTGTTCACACTTATACTGGCGGGATGCCAGGGAAGTCCTGATAAAAAGACCCGCCTGCTGCAATTGCCACAGGAATTATTTCGGGATGGAGACATAGCTTTCAGAAGAGGAACAGGGATTACAAGTAGAGTAGTGCTGGCTGCAGACCGTGAAGGAACGTATTCGCATACCGGCATCCTGAAGAAGAAAGACGGACAATGGTATGTGATACATGCTGTGCCCGGCGAACCGGATTTCAAAGACGACCCGGATCGTGTAAAAATGGAAACTGTTGAAGTGTTTTTTGAAGAAAGAAAAGCTATTAACGGGGCCATTATGCGTATAGCGGAGGATTCTGCAAGCGCATACAGAGCAGCAGTACGGGCAGAACGGTTATATCATGCCCATGTATTATTCGACCATGATTATAACCTGGCAGATACAACGCGAATGTACTGTACAGAACTGGTTGATTTCGTATACAAAAAACAAGGAATAGACTTGCCTGAGGGACGTATCAGTCACGTGAATATTCCGGGATTCAAAGGAGATTATCTCCTGCCTAACGATATTGCACAGAGTAAGCGCCTCTGTTTGATATACTATTTTTAAATACACATTAATCATTTAAAAAAAAGCGTATGAAAAAGGTATTTTATTTTAGTCTGATGGTTATGGCTATGTTTATGATGGCAGCTTGCTCCTCTTCCAGTAGTCCGGGAGATGCGATGAAGAAGTATAGCAACTATCTTATCAAAGGTGACTATGAAAAGTTTGTAGATGGTATTGCTTTGGGTGACAGCGAAACTGCTGATAAACTGAAAGAGCAAAAAGCAGGATTTGTTGCCTTACTGAGAGATAAAGTGGGCAAAGAGTATGAAAAAATGGGTGGACTGAAAAGTATTGAGATTCTATCGGAAGAAATATCGGAAGATGGAAACACAGCAACTGTAAAAATAAAGCAAACCTACGGAAACGGAGAAACACAAGAAGGTACGCAATCGATGGTGAAAAGAGATGGTAAATGGCTAATGTCAATAGATAAGTAAGCTTTTCATCTCAGTATAAGCAACAAGGCGGTTCAGTTAAGAAAAGTATTTCTTACCGGACCGCCCATTTTATTTTACTTAGTAAAGTTCACCCTGCCCTACTTCCGTGAAGAGCTTGGCAAGCTTTTCGATAATAGGTTTCACATAGCGTTCACCTTTCTCAGCCGAAGCTTTCTTGGGGTTCCCTACCCCACTATCCACTGTAGCTTTATCCCAATGGCGCGGTGCCCAACCCACCTTTTCGTTCAATGAAGAAATAGCAAAAGGCTTAGAATCCCCATCACCTGCCTCATTCAGATTTACCAGCTCCGGATGATAGTGCATCATTACGGAAGTTTCCTGCTCACCGGCATGGTCATCTATTTCAGCTTCAAAATAACCTTTCGTGGGAACGAGGCTAAACCAGTCGGTAGCAATAATCAGGAAGTCCGGATAGCTAAAGGCAAGGTCGCGTATCATACCTTTGAAATTATTCCCGCCATGTCCACTGACAATAATCAGTTTACGCATACCCTGAGCATAAAGAGAAGCGACAATATCTTCCAAAATAGCCTGTTGGGTGGCATAACGGGTATGTATGCAGAAGGGAAGTTCACGCTGCCCGGGGTTGTGGGCACCGAATGGAACAGGAGGCATCACCATACAACGCACACCGGAACGTTCCAGTGCCAGCGTAGCAGCGTCTACAGCAATGTCATGGGGCAAAATGCAATCGGTGAGATACGGAAGATGTAAGTTATGAGGCTCTGTTGCGCCCCAGGGAAGTATAACGGCATCATACTTCACATCCTTCACTTTTCCATAGCAGGAAACAGCAAGGTCAATTTCTCTTTTTTCCATGTTTTCTTATTTTTGGGGGTATTTGATACCTGCAAAAATAAAGAATATTCCGACACTGTGTACTATTGCTTACGATATTCTTTCGGAGACATTCCGGTGTGATGCTTGAAATATTTGCCAAAGAAAGACTGGTTGGCAAAATGCAGTTCATCGGAGATTTCCTGAATACTCATTTCGGAAGATTTCAACAAAGCTTTAGCCTCCAGAATAACAAGACTGTCTATCCACTCTCCGGCAGTCTTTCCACTGACTTCTTTTACTGCTGTAGAAAGATGCTTGGCTGTCAGGAACATTTTGTCGGCATAATAGGCAACACTGCGTTCCTGTTTGTACGACTCTGTAATTGCACGGACAAAACGTTCAAAAAGATCCTCTTTCCTGCTTTTTACTTTTCTGACAGTAGGTTCATTGCCTTGATAGATGCTATATATCTCATAGAAAAGAGACAGTATCAATCCCTGAGTAATCTCTTTACGGAAAGGATTGTCTTTCAGTTTTACCTTCTTTTGGAGGAAAGAATAATACTCCTGCACAGCCTCCATTTGTTCCGGATTGAGGCGCACACAGGGCTGCTCTTTAATCATAAAAAACAGAGGGAATAACTGCTGTACCGTGGGGAGCACATCATCTATAAACTGACCGGAGACAACTATAAAAACACCGGTGAAATCATCCGAACGCTCCACCTGCTGCAAAATCTGTTCGGGCAAAGTAACCACAAGAACACCTTCGGTAAGTTCATATTCTTTCAGATTGATACGTATCTTGCAATGCCCTTTCATACAGAGTGTCAGACAAGACGCATTCAGGCGTGTAGGATAACCGAACAAAGGGATATCTCCTATATTGTCGAATATGGCAAAATCATTCCCAATAAAATCCATTGCCGGAAAACGGCGAATAGTTGCAATATCTACGTTCTTTATATTTTTCATCTCCCTTTCTTATTTGCGTGGCAAACTTAAGCAATATTTCGCTGAAAACCGTCCGAAATATCCTAAAAAAAAGAAAAAGGGAACATTTCTACTAGAAAGGGCTTATGAAATTATGCTCTTGCAATAAATTCATAAGCCCATGCAATAATTTTGCAAACACTTGCAATATTAAATTTAGACCTCAGCCTAATTCATAAATTTAAAGCCGATAAAGAATGTCCTTGGTTGCGTTGGTCCGTAAAAATAACCGGAATCACGGAACTCACCTTTATCCAGGTCTTTCTGGAAGCTGTTGAAGATATTCTGTACACCGGCATTGAGTTGCAACTTGATGTGATCACGCAAAACAAAGGTATAATTTAACTTCAGATTAAGATCAAAGAAATCAGGAGTATTCTCCATACGGTCTTTCTCAATATTGCAAAACGCACCTTCCGGGGCATCCACCGGAGCATAGTGAGGAACGATCATCTTTCCGGTATAGATACCTGACAAAGAGAAATCGAAATTCTTCAACGGTGCGGAAGAGAAAGTGAAATAGCCATAATAATCCGGTGTACGCATCATGCGTTTGGTAGTTAATTCTTCACCATTCACTTTGGTCCAGACTTCGGCATCCGTATAACGGCTGCGTTGTGCTGTAAAACCTAACTGGAACTGTGCTTCTTTGCCATGGGCCAGCTTGGCATCCAGATTGACACCATATACCCGTGCACCACTACCATTACGACGTTCTTTGATCTCATCACCGTTATCATCCTTACCGATATCTTCCAATACGAACACATGGCGTAGATCAGTATAAAAACCTTCCAACAAAATATTCGCTTGCCAATGTCCGAGATGTGTACTCCAGTCCACAGAACCACTATAACTATTGGAACGCTCTTCACGGAGGTTATCAGCCAATTTAATCTGAACTCCTTCACCACCTACAGCTGTCACATGCAAATCTTCATCATAAGCTTGCGGTGCACGGAAACCGGTAGAATACGTCAAACGTGCCTGGAAATCCTCAGTCGGTTTATAAAGGAAATTGATACGCGGGCTGAAAATCAACTTGTCTATCAGGTTGTGCTTATCGAGGCGGGCACCCACCAGCATAGTGAGTTGACGCATCTTCCATTCATTCTGAACAAAGGCACTGGCTATGCGTACATCCTGCTTCATATCACGATGATAACCAGTCATAACATCATGCAGGGAGTTATTCTGATATTCAAGGCCACCGGTAAAAGTAGCAGGAGCAAAGAAACAGTTGTTCATATTGCCTACATACATGCCACCGGCTACCCAGGTCAGATCATCCGTCTTACCATAAGCATTCATGTCCTGTTGCGCTCCATAATAACTGTTTCTATCCGTATGCTGAATAGAACCATAAAGAGAAATCTTATGCTTATATTCACGCCAGAATAAATCGTAGCTGGCACCACCACTATTAATAATGTGCTTGGTTTGCTCCGTAATATCCGACTCATGCGGTTGCAGATCAAATTTATTACCACCACGACGGAACTCATTAGTAGTATGGTATTCCAGATTGATACGACTGAAGTGCGTAGGGCGATAGTAAGCACGGAAACCGAAAGTATTCATATTCAGTTTACCAAGTTCGGAGAAACCATCATCATCACGGTCATAAGGGTTACGGTTACGATAGCTTTCATACAGGGCTATACCGTAAGAGTTATCTTTTGCAACCAGGGAGACGTTACCACCCATATATTGTTCCCACGATTTTCCATCCATGCACGAAAACATGCTCGATACCTGGAAAGAGTTACTGATAGGGTCTTTAGTAATGATATTGATAGTACCGCCTACCGCATTCGCCCCGAACAGAGCAGAACCACCGCCACGCACTACCTCCACACGCTCTATCATATTCACGGGAATCTGTTCCAGTCCATATACTCCGCTGAGGGCACTGATGATAGGACGACTATTTATTAATATCTGAGAATAGGGACCTTCCAGGCCATTGATACGTACTTGTGGAAAACCACAGTTCTGACAATTGTTCTCCACACGCAGACCAGACTGGTAGTTCAGTGTTTTTGCCAAATCTGTAGAATTGACCATTTCAAAGAGCTTGGCACTCATCACATTGACAACTACCGGAGCTTCCTTACGGCTCACTTCATTACGATTGGCAGATACCACTACCTCATCCGTCATGAAACTCTCTTCCTGCATCTGGAAATGTATGACTGCAGTGAAGTCTTTACTGACAGTTACCTCTTTTTCCTGCGTCTTATAACCTACTGCTGATACGCGAAGCGTGTATTTCCCGACAGGAAGTTTACGGAATTCGAACTGCCCTTCTTCATTAGAGACTGTTCCCTGACCGCTTTCTTTGATTAATATAGTTGCATAGGGTATATTTTCTTCTGTTCCTTTCACTATCACGTGACCGGAAATCATGTTGCCTTCCTTTATAGGATTTACGGCATAGAGGCTGATGCAAACCATAGTAAGCACCAACGCAAGTATATGTTTTTTCATTAATTTGCGCTCAAAAATGTATGTATTGAAAAATTAAATAAAGGATCATTTATGCCGCGAGCGCCGGCGGAGCACGAAGAGAAACGATCTGCCCCGACTCTCCCTTCACCAGGGATATTAGTTTTTCTGCTTCCAGCACAGCCAGAAGTATCCGCATGGGGTGCAGTTCTTCATATACATCAACCTCCGGAGATTGGAAAGTTGACAAACGACCTATAACGACAAGTTCACTTTTAGAGTGCGTGTGCTTACCGTGAAATGGATGCGAGTGGGTAATCAGCACTCCATTGACGTAATGGACATGAGTAAAGGCTGTAATACTTGTCTGATATGCCACAAACAGCACCAACAAGCATACAGCCCCTATAATTCTCTTTATCTTTTTATTCACGTCCCTACAGTCTATTAAAAATTGCGACTGCAAAGATAGTGATTATTTTTCCACTTTTCCAAACAAGTACTCATAATCCCGTTTAGCTGCAGGCTCCACCCATTCTTCCGGAATAAACTTCCATTGCCCCAACGCATGTGGTTCAATCACACCTTTCTTCTCTATATATTGCATCAGGTAATAACGCAAGTCTTTATCTGTAGAGAACAGGATACGGTCTTTCAATTCATCCTGAGAAATACCGGAGCCTTTAGTCAATAATTCTCCTCCACCATTACCACGGTAGGAATTCAGTGCTACTTTATACATTTTATCCAAAGAGAAAGGAGTTCCATCCGCCATACTGGTTATAGTCACCTTTTCTCCCTTGGATTTCGTTACATCCACCGTATAAATGATACCGGCAGCCGAATCAAAATTGAAACTGAAGTTCTTGAATGAAGCACGATCCGTTGCTCCTTCACGACGCTTCTCACGAAGCAGCAACAAATGGTCATCAGGAGATTTCATCTGGTTTGTCCATAAAGCATATGACATCTCCAATGCATCTTTTATCTCCTTACCGGACAATTTCATAGTATAAAGCATATTTTCATACTTATACAGATTGAACATATCGCTTACAAATACATCACCCTTGCTGATCTTGGTATCATACGACAGAGGAGCAGCAAAAGAAATTTCCGCATTCGTGATTTCAAGTTGCAACATATGGATTAGATCAATAAAAGCCGAAGAGCCGAAATAGGCAGGGCGTGTAGAAATCGTTTCAGTGAAACTACCTATCTTCTTGGACACAAAATTCTGAACATCACTAAATTGTGGAGCAAAATGAGTCATAAAATCCTTATTTGCAGTATAGTTCTTCATTTCAGTCAGCACTCCGTCGATATGTTTCTCGGCTACTTTTCCCTTACGCAATTTCAAAGTAACATCTGCATTCGCCACAACCACTCCCTTGCTTGCAGGGTTCATAATCAGTACAGAGTCTCCCGCTACATTTTTAATCTTCTTCAACTCACGGGCATGATCGTGTCCCATCAAAACAATATCAAAACCAGGAACGTTACGGGCCACTTCCAGTGAAGCATTCTCACGATATTTACCTCCCATCAACAGAGCATCTTGTCCGGCATGGAAAATTCCGATTACTAAATCCGGATTCTCTTTTTCACGGATAATCTTCATCCATTTGCGGGCTGTCTCTTCCATATCATCAAAGCGCAGACCTTTCCACAAGTTTTCCGACAACCACACAGGAATAGCAGGAGTAATCATTCCCAGCACTACAATCTTAACACCATCCCGTTCCAATACTTCATAAGGCTTGAAGTGCGTTTTCCCCGTAGCCGTATCAATGATATTAGCACCTAAAACAGGGAATTTGCAATCATCTGCCCAACGGTCGAACACAGCACGTCCCGTTTCTACATCATGATTTCCCATGTTACCGGTATTATACTTCATGTAATTCAATACTTCGGCAGCCAGATGCGGAGAAATGGTATCAATATAATTATAATAGTAAGCACAAGGCTGACCTTGCAGAATATCTCCATTATCCAATAACAGCAGGTTATCCTTATAAGTCTCACGTTCCTTCTGAACAAACTCATACACACGCGCCAGACTTCCCCCTGCCTCATGTCGAAGTATAAAGTCATAAGGATAATAGTTACCATGTATATCGCTGGTTTCTATAATTTTCAGCTTTACTATTTTATCCTGAGCCAACACGGCTCCTGTCAGGAAGAATATCCACCCTAAGAAAAAGTAAAATCTCTTCATAGTAATTATTTATTTGGTTGTTCTATCTCAAATGGATGCGTAAATACGAATCTTGCTCCATCTGTATATCCGGGATCTACCCAGATCTCTCCTCCCCACTTCTCTACAGTCAGTTTACAGATAGATAAGCCCAATCCTGTGCCTTGCACATACTCATTCAGTTTCTCAAACCGTTCAAATACCAGTTTCTGTTTTTCCAACGGAATACCTGTACCGGTATCTGATACAGAAAAAGTAGCTACTCTCTTCTCTTCATCTACTTCCAGCTTTAATGTGATCTTACCGTTTCTGGTGAACTTATCGGCATTGGAGAGTAAGTTTATAATAACCTGTTGCAAACGCTGGGTATCCGTCCGCAAATCCACACTCTCACGATCACATTCAAAAATATACTTATTTTCCGACTTACGAGCCTGACTGACGGAAGCTAATACCTGCTGACACAGTGGTACTACATCACACTTCTCAATTGTAAACGTAACCCTATCTGCCTCCAGACGCGAAACATCCAGAATATCATTGATCAGGCGAAGCAATAAGTCCGAATTTGTTTTAATAATATCGACATATCCCTGCTGTTCATCCACCGAAGTACCTCCTGAAGCCAATACATCGGAGAATCCTACAATCGCATTCAACGGCGTACGGATTTCATGGCTCATATTAGCAAGGAAAGCACTCTTCAGACGGCTTGACTCTTCCGCACGGTCTTTCGCTTCTCTCAAAGCACTCTCCGACTCTTCCAGTTCATCTTTCAGTTTCTTGGTATGATAGTAGAAGTACAGAGAAATAAACAATCCACTCAGCAATACGACCAAGATAGTACCAACGGTCCAGATATGATATTTATATTGTTCGTAAAACGATGGATTTTCATTGACCATTTCTATAGGCTGATGAATGAAAGACAGATCCAAACGCTTATCTTTCACAATCTTGCTATCCATCTGCACCTTATTCGGAATTACCTCTACTTCCACCCGGTCGCTGTCCGGTCCCTGCAACAAACGAACTGCCTGATGCGCCATATCCTTACCCAATGCCCGGTAAGAAGGGATCACTCCACCTACGGCCCAATAGCCTATACCTACAGAAGTTATAGAAAAAGTAGGAACATCACCGGCAGCCTCCATCATCGTATAAGTCGCATTGCGCATAAAGTATCCGTCATACATATCTACGCGCCAGGTACCCAGTAACAATGCTGTATTGGGAGGCAATTCATGTAATTTATCGCTTATGGTATAAATCGTATTCGTTCGTCCGTCCAGCAGAATAAGGTTCAGTTCCGGGTGTTTTTTCATCTCTTCCACTACATGTGCCTGCAGAGAAACACCTCCATAACTATTATCGGAAACAAAAGCAATATTCCTGGTTTTCGGATACAACTTCTTTATCAGATTAATATTGGCTTCTACATCATATTCATAAACGAATCCGGCTTTCACTGAAGAATTAGGGAAGTCATTAAAGAAATCCACTGCATTAGGCATCCATGTTTTCAGATCGACTGAATCATCCGGAAGAATAATGGCATTACGGCTTGCCAGTGCAGCCAGCACCGGAACATTTCCACGTATGGAATCTGCTTGTGATAAATAAGCTGTCCAAGCCTCCTGACCAATCAGCACAAGTAGTACAGGCGAACGTTTTCCCCGGTATTTAGCAAGAAGTTCCTCCATTTTATTTTTCCATAAAGGAGCTTCAGAGAAACTTTTGCAGTTCATGTTTTCCAGAGCTATCGGAGCCTTTCCTCCCAGTCGCTCAAATTCTTCCATAAAATCGTAAATATTTCCAGAAGTTTGTCGTGCGTCCGGATTATACGAACTGATAATCAATACCGGGTGTTCTCCAGTCACCGCAAAGGCCGATGAAAGCCCAATGTGGGATATCAGTAAGAAAAGCAGAAAGCTATATATTATTTTCCTAAATAAGCCCATTCAGTGAATATAGAATTGTTTCGGCAAATATACAATAAAGTTATAAGAATAGAAAAATAGTTGTAGAATTTAAACTATAATAATACAGCGGGCAGTAAGACATAGTTCATCAAACTATATTCTTACTGCCCGCTTTCAGAATTTATAATATTTTTATCCGTAAGTGTTCTGTGAAGATATTGCCAGATATAAACAAAGAAAACAGCCCACAGGGAGCTGTTTTCTGACATTAATATATAATCAATTGATATTAAACCTTTTGATGTAAGATAAAGTACTTCTTCATAAACCATATATAGATAAAGCTAAGCAATAAAATTACACCCAGCAAGAATATATAACCATAGTTTAAACATCCTATATATCCAATTATTATTATTGCTTGTACCACCATATAAATCAACGAAACCACAACATGAGGCATCTTCAATTCGTTCGCCATCAACTGATACATATGTTTGCGATGAGGTAAACCAATGTTTTCATGAAGCATCAAGCGATGAATGATAGTAAGAACGCTATCGACACCATAAACGGACAACAGGATAATCCAGCTGAAATCTTCTGTTTTAATAATGAGTCTCCCTATCAGAAAAAGAAGAATAAAGGCGATACTCACAGAACCGACATCACCGGCAAAGCACTTCGCCTTTTTACGGAAATTAAAGAAACAAAATACGAATACAGAGCAAAGGACGGTATAAATCAAAGCGGGTTCAACAAAAGTGATTATCTTAGAATTTATATAAGCTAATGCACCTAGAATAACCAATGAATAGCCACCGGTAATGCCGTTGATACCATCCATGAAATTATAAGCATTAATAATACCTGTGCAAACTATCAATGCAATAATTATCCACCACCATGAAAGAGAAAATAGATCCCATTGGTAAAACATCAAAGCCATAGCGGTAAAGTGAAACACTAACCGAAAGCCTTGAGAAGTGGAACGAATGTCATCCACAAAACTGATAAAGGTAATTAGGGTCAATGCCAACATGAACCAGGGATATTCCCATTCATTACTCAAGAAATAAGCCAAAGCACCAAAATAGAAAATGATTCCGCCACCACGCAAAGTAATCCGGGTATGGGAACTTCTCTCATTAGGCTTATCGATGATATTGTACTTATCAGCTATTCTAAAATAAAAAAGTTCTGCCAGAAATAGCAGAACCAATATAATCAGGTAATACATAACCGTACTTGCCCCTTTAATTTTTAATTATTAATTCTTAATTTGAAAACGATTTTATCGTTTTCATAATCCCATTAGCAGCACGAACAGGCATTTGTTCAATGCCAAGTGCTGCTTTAATCTTCTCATTACTCACCACATAATTCTCTGTCAGTTTCCGCAAACGTTCAGTATTCAGCGGCAGATGAAGTAAAGTTCCTAAGCCTGCACAACCTTCCATCATCTTCCGGTTCATCTTCCAGATGTGAGGTGTTTTACCCATAGCCTCACACATGAGAGCAATTAATTCATTTGTAGATAGGGTTTCGTCATCACCCATATGATAAATACCACTCGCTACATTCTTCGTCA
>NZ_QRZF01000003.1 GCF_003464595.1 Bacteroides intestinalis | reverse complement strand
AAGCATTTTATATTACATACAACTCATCTTAGACAAATACTTTTCACTCTTTATCATGCAGTTTCATGAAGGAATAAGCCCTTTCATTATTCACCCCTCAGCACATCGTACCTTTGTTTTGTTCACCACGGGAAGCACAGTATTCCACTGAACTTACCCGGGTGAATTTCATCCTTCATTTTTTAATTTTTAATTCATAATTCACAACTATGGCATTGAATTACAGTATTGCAATGATGGGCAATCCAATGAATCTGGAAGAGGCCAAAAAAGCGTATGCGAAAGCGCAGGTTTCGCAAGAGTTATCACTAAAAGCACTCGCCAAGAGAGTATCATCGCAGACCACCGCCAGCAGGGCGGACGTGACTGCCGTTATCATCGCTACCGTCGAGAATATGATTGACGGCCTGCGGGCAGGAGAACAGGTAG
Source organism: Bacteroides intestinalis (assembly GCF_003464595.1). Taxonomy (GTDB): domain Bacteria; phylum Bacteroidota; class Bacteroidia; order Bacteroidales; family Bacteroidaceae; genus Bacteroides; species Bacteroides intestinalis_A. Next base: position 561,154 of record NZ_QRZF01000003.1, on the reverse strand, counting down.
ACTTCGGAGACCTGGGGAAATTCCGATTACAGATAACCAGCCGGGGAGCGGAAACGGCAGAGAAATTCTCGACTGCCAATATTACCGGAGTAAATATTCAGTTTATCCCCGGAGAAGATTTGAAAAACATCTTCGCCGGTATGGAGTTCTCACCGGTCCCTACCCGCGCTGCCACACGCGCCGTGCTCAAGGCACAGAAGGCAGGACAGACCACCGTGGATATTTCCAAAACATCCACACCGGGAGGAGACGATGGAGGAAACACCGGTGGAGGTGGAAATTCAGGAGGTGACGGAGGCATAGAGGATGATCCGCTGGGATAGGGTATAAAGGCGCAGCCTTTAGAAATTAAGAATGAAAGTCTGCGCTATTGCTAATCACTAATCACTAAATCACTAATCACTAAATTACTGTCACATGGAGAAAAAATCAAGTTCAACCTGGAGTGTGATCATCAAAGTAGTAATCGCCGTAGCATCTGCCCTGGCAGGCGTATTCGGACTGAATTCCTGCATGAAATAGACTATGAGAGCAGGAAGTTTTTATCAGAACTATCGGGAGGTAAAACTCCTGGTAGTTCATTACCTCTTTATCTCTTATTTATCTCCTTAATCACTTATTCAACAACTTTTTAGCTCCATTATTTGTTTAGATGAGATAGAAACTTTAATCCATAATCCATGAAAGTACATGAATACCAAGCAAAGGAAATTTTCTCCCGGTATGAAATTCCGGTAGAACGGCATGTGTTATGTAATACACCCGATGAAGCAGTCAAAGCTTTCCGGCAATTAGGCACGGACCGAGTAGCTATCAAGGCTCAGGTACTGACCGGAGGACGTGGAAAGACCGGAGGCGTAAAATTGGCAAACAGTGAGGAACTTGTAAGACAACATGCTCAGGAAATCCTGAATATGACCATCAAGGGATTTCCCGTTACCCGGATTTTAGTCAGTGAAGCTGTGGAAATCGCAGCTGAATATTATGTCAGCTTTGCCATTGACCGCAATGCACGTTCAGTCGTACTTATCATAAGTGCGGCAGGAGGAATAGATATTGAAGAAGTAGCCCGGAAAACACCGGAAAAAATCACCCGTTATCTTATCGATCCGCTGATTGGACTCCCCAAATATCTGGCACAACGTTTTGCCTTCGCACTTTTTGAACAACCAGAGCAAGCCAAGCGCATGACCTCCATCCTGCAGGATCTCTATAAAGCCTTTATGGAAAGTGATGCTTCACTGACAGAAATCAATCCGTTAGTATTGACAACCCAAGGTACACTTCTGGCCATCGATGCCAAAATGGTATTCGATGATAATGCACTCTACCGCCATCCCGATATACATGCACTTTTTGAACTGACTCCGGAAGAAGAACTGGAAGCCACGGCCAAGGAAAGAGGATTCAGCTATGTACGCATGGATGGAAATATAGGTTGCATGGTAAACGGAGCCGGACTGGCAATGACTACAATGGATATGATTAAGCTTTACGGCGGTTCACCGGCCAACTTTCTGGATATCGGCGGCAGTTCAAACCCTGTAAAGGTTATTGAAGCCATGAAGTTATTACTGAATGACTCGAAAGTAAAAGCTGTCTTCATCAATATATTCGGCGGGATCACCCGTTGTGACGATGTAGCGATAGGATTAATACAGGCTTTTGATCAGCTGCAAACGGAAATACCCATCATTGTAAGACTGACGGGAACCAATGAGAATATCGGCAGAAAACTATTAAAAGACAGTAACCGTTTTCAGGTAGCGGAAACTATGAATGAAGCTACCCTGATGGCAGTAAAATCAGTGAAAGGAGAAATATTATGAGCATACTCATCGATAAATCGACCCGCTTGTTGGTACAAGGTATTACGGGCAGGGACGGACATTTTCATGCTGCTAAAATGAAAGAATACGGTACGCATGTAGTAGGTGGAACCTCTCCGGGTAAAGGAGGCAGTACTGTAGACGGACTTCCTGTATTCAACACCATGTACGAAGCTATAGAGAAAACGCAGGCCAACGCTTCCATTATATTCGTCCCCGCCAACCATGCGGCAGATGCCATCATGGAAGCTGCAGATGCCGGAATCAAACTGATTATTTGTATCTCCGAAGGTATCCCTACTCTGGACGTGATCAAGGCTTACCGCTTCACCCAATTAAAGGGAGCAATGCTGATCGGCCCCAATTGCCCCGGTTTAATTTCACCGGAGAAAAGTCTGGCGGGTATTCTTCCCGGCAATGTTTTCAAAAAAGGAAATATCGGAGTGATCAGCCGTAGCGGAACTTTAACTTATGAAATCGTTTACCATCTCACTGTCAATGGCATGGGGCAGTCCACTGCTATTGGTATGGGAGGTGATCCCGTGGTAGGTCTGTATTTTCGTGAACTGCTGGAAATGTTCCAGAATGATAAGGATACGGAAGCTATCGTTATGATCGGTGAGATTGGTGGCAATGCAGAAGAACTGGCAGCAGAATATATACAGAAGCATGTGACAAAACCTGTTGTCGCTTTTATTGCCGGGCAATCGGCGCCTCCGGGAAAGCAAATGGGGCATGCAGGAGCAATCATTTCCGGTAATTCCGGTTCTGCCGAAGAGAAAATTGCAGCACTCACGGCAGCAGGCATACGAGTGGCAAAAGAACCGGCAGAAGTTCCCATCTTATTAAAAGATTCACTTCCGTGCAGAAAGGAAGGAAACAAGTTAACGAGTTGACAAGTTGACCAGGGAACAAGGGGCTGCGCAATGCTTCTATGCCGCATGGAACCTTGTCCCCTTGTCAACTCGTCCCCTTGTCAACTTTCTCTCAAAACCCGAAAGAAAGAAATTAATTCCGCCAACGGGCAACATAACTACATTTTAAATCAACTCATAACTGGCGCTCTGGATAGGCATATCCAGATTGTGCAATACCTTTTCAAGCAGAATTCCCTCCCGGTTATCGTACTCATAGCCAAAAGTGGCACGGATACCCTGAAGGATAAATTGCGTGGCACGGTCCAGGGCAATAGGAAGGCTGTCACCTTGCAATAAGGCTCCGGTGATGACGCTCGTAAAGGTATCCCCCGTTCCCGGATAGTGGGCAGGAAGATAGGGACAGGTTATTTTCCAATAACGATCTCCTACCCGATTGTAGGCATATACCGAAGTCTTATGGCTTTCTCCATGGACAGGGACGCTTGTAATAATAACTACCTGAGGTCCGGCATCGGACAAAAGCCGAAGATAGGATTTCAGTTCTTCATCCGTATTATCCGCTTTATAAGGTTTATCCATCAGATAAAAAAGCTCGGTCAGATTCGGGGTTATCACATCGGCTTTTGCTGCCAGATGACGCATCTCCCGGATCATCGATTCATCAAAATTAGTATATAGCCGACCGTTATCTCCCAATACCGGGTCAACCACTACCAAACCGTCCGGCTGGCGGAAATCATCTATAAAATCCGAAACGATCTGTATCTGTCGGGGAGAGCCTAAATAACCTGTATAAAAAGCATCAAACTGTATATCCAGCTTTTTCCATTCAGCAATGATCCTGGGCATTTCATCCGTCAAGTCGAGAATGGAAAACTCCGGATATTGTGTATGACTGGAAAGGACAGCCGTAGGTAAAGGACAAACCTGAAAGCCCATCGAAGACAAAATAGGAATTACCACTGTAAGAGATACGCGTCCCATACCTGAAAGGTCATGAACCGCTGCTATTTTCTTTACTTTATTTGTATACATCTTGGTTACTACATTTTTCTTTCACATAAAAAACTCCCCGCAAAGATAATCTTACGGGGAGTAAAGAACAAGCTAAAAGAGAAAATGTTTGATTCAATTAAAGTTTAGGAATTAAGCTAATGCAAGTATCAGTATTTGTGCAGTAAGCACACGTAAAAACATGGTGAGCGGATAAACAGTGGCATATCCCACCGCAGGAGCATCACACGAGGTTAGATCATTAGCCACCCGCCAATCCTAACTTTACAGGCTGTGGAATACCCGGAAATACGAAAGGTGTACTACCCAGGATGCATCCCAATGCTATGCCCAAGAATATAGGAATCAGATTGGGATGATCCAAACGTTTCATTGAATTTCCCAGTACTTTTTCTGCATGACTGACTGCCAACTCGCTACCCACAATAGTGACACGGTCCCCCATCTGCAATTGCAATTGCGGTGCAGCAACCAGATCCACTCCCGAACGATTCACGCGTGTGATACTGGCTCCGAAATTATTACGTATCTTCAACTGGGAAAGCATCTTTCCATTCAGTTCCGGTTTTGTTATCAGAATACGACGGGAAATCAGTTTTTTGTCCAGCTGTTCCCATTGCATATCAATCTGCTTACCGAAGAAGACACTAATTGCTTCAATATCTTTAGGAGTAGAGATAACCAAAATTTTATCACGCAGATGCAATACCGTATCAGAATTTACCAACTCTATTTTTTGTCCGTCATTATACTGCACGCGCGAAATCACAAAATCGCGGTTCATCAACGGACGTATATCTTTTATCTTTTTCCCATCGATAGCTTCATTACGAATTTCAAACGAAATAGGACGCACTGTGAGTTCCTGTATATGTCCCAAACCACGTTCAGCTTCCGCCTCTTCTGTCTTAGTATTGATACGTAAGATATATTTCAGAGCTATTAAAGACAAGATTATACCGACCACACCCAGCGGATAAGCAACTGCATATCCCAATGCTATCTCAGGTGCATCTATACCATTCAGATCACTGTTTGCCTGTTGGGCAGCTCCAAGACCAGGTGTATTGGTCACTGCACCGGAAAGAATGCCGACCATGGTAGTGATAGGAGTACCTGTAACAAAATGCAATATTATAGTAATGACTACTCCTAAAAAAACAACCAGCATGGCAAGCAGATTCAAAGTAAGTCCCCCCTTCTTAAAGGCAGAGAAAAAACCGGGTCCCACCTGCAAACCAATGGAGTAAACAAACAATATCAATCCGAATTCCTTCATAAAATGAAGCAAATGTTCATTCAGAGTCATATTAAAATGTCCGAACACGATACCTACAAAAAGTATCCACGTGATACCCAATGAAACTCCTGCAACTTTGATTTTTGCCAGCATGATACCAAATGCTATCACAAGCGAAAGGATCAGGACGGAATGAGCTACTCCTCCACCCCAAAGATCCGGATATCCTTCAAAAAGGTTTTTCAATAGTTCCATAAATTAAAGCATATATAATTTTATCATATTCAGCATCACAGGATACCCTATTCTATTACACACCGCACAGTCTCTTCAGCACTTTGCAACGGCTCTTCCGTACCGGGAACTACCGGTACACCGGCAGCAATCATGTGTTTACGGGCCGAGATTTTATCTCCCATCGCTTCCATTGTTTCGGCAGAAGGACCGATAAAATAATACCCTCTTCCTTACAGCGGCGGGCAAAATCAGCATTCTCAGATAAAAAGCCATATCCGGGGTGAATGGCATCCGCTTCGTGCTACAAAATCTGATCGTGCATACACTCAAAGGTCGCACCACAACACGGACATACCTTCTCCATAGGCATCCCTTTCGCATTAATTAAATTAAAACAATTATATTTTCGTACTGTTTCCCTAATCCCACGAGTAGAAACAACCTTTAACGAATGGCAGGTCTTCTGACTGACTCCCTTTCTGATTCCTTCCCGACCTCTAATTCACAGCCAGTGGCTAAAGTATTTATCAGAAAGTTATGGAGCTTCACAGCAGCGGGACTGTCCGGGATTTACACCCGATTCCCTTTTAATCCGAATGATGGAATAGTTCATCCGAAACCAATTCGGGGTAAAGATAGTGGAAATTATCATTGAACATATCTTTTAAAACAAAAAATGTAAGCCGGGAATATTTTTTCCTATCATCTGTTGGATTATAGATTTTATTTCTAACTTTGTCAGCGATAACGGTTTCCGAATCACTGCAAACGTGAAACGGGATTAAAAGGGAATCCTGTGAAAATCAGGGACTATCCCCGTAGCTGTAAGTTTCATCTCCCCATTTATTCCGGAGAAAAGATTGTGGCATTCTTGAGCCACTGGTCCTGTAAAGACCGGGAAGGCGCCACAACGGAAACAAGTCAGAAGACCTGCCGACATCCACAAACATTCAGGCTTTCGGGTGAAAAAGCAATAGAACGTATCCTTCAAGATTCATTTTATTACTCTATCTTCTCGCATGCCCGTATGTTTGCACAGCTAAACAAAAAAGAATAGTTTGTTAAATCTTAAATTACAGGTATGATCAATTCGGAGACATTCATCGTCAAAAGAGATGGGAAGAAAGAAGCATTTTCACTTGATAAGATCAAGAATGCAATTAGTAAAGCCTTTTTATCGGTAGGTAGTTTTGCCACGCAAGACGTCATCACCAATATACTCAGCCGCGTGAGTATCAGTGATGGAACCAGCGTGGAAGATATTCAGAATCAGGTAGAGGTAGCCTTGATGGCCGAACATTATTACAGTGTGGCCAAAGCATTCATGCTATATAGACAAAAGCATCTGGAAGACCGGGAGGTACGTGACAAGCTCCGTTTCCTGATGGACTACTGTGATGCATCCAACCCCGCCACCGGTAGCAAGTATGATGCTAATGCCAATGTAGAGAATAAAAACATAGCCACTCTGATAGGTGAACTCCCCAAATCGAACTTTATCCGCCTGAACCGCCGTTTGCTGACCGACCGCCTAAAAGATATGTATGGCAAAGAACTTTCAGACCGCTATATTGACTTGCTGAATCAACACTTCATATACAAAAATGATGAGACCAATCTTGCCAATTATTGTGCAAGTATCACCATGTATCCGTGGCTGATAAGCGGAACCGCATCCATAGGAGGTAACTCCACCGCCCCCACCAATCTAAAGTCTTTCTGTGGAGGATTTATCAATATGGTATTCATCGTATCGAGCATGCTCAGCGGTGCCTGCGCCACACCAGAGTTTCTGATGTATATGAATTATTTCATAGAAAAAGAATTCGGAGAGGATTACTACAAACATCCGGAACAGCTTGCTGACCTTTCCACCAAACAAAGGACCATAGATAAAATAATTACTGATTGTTTCGAGCAAATCGTGTACTCCATCAATCAGCCTACGGGTGCCCGGAATTTCCAGGCAGTATTCTGGAATGTGGCTTACTATGATCAGTACTATTTCAATAGTCTTTTCGAACATTTCGTCTTCCCTGACGGAAACGCTCCCCATTGGGAATCATTGAGCTGGTTGCAAAAGCGTTTTATGAAATGGTTCAATAAGGAACGTACCAAAGCCGTTCTTACCTTTCCCGTGGAGACAATGGCATTGCTGACCAAAGACGGAGATGTTCTGGATAAAGAATATGGTAACTTCACTGCTGAAATGTATGCGGAAGGACACTCTTTCTTTACATACATGAGTGATAATGCCGACTCACTGAGTAGTTGCTGCCGGTTGCGTAATGAAATACAGGATAATGGATTCAGCTATACCTTGGGAGCTGGCGGTGTATCTACCGGTTCAAAAAGTGTGTTGACTATCAACCTGAACCGTTGTATCCAGCACGCTGTAAAATCCGGATTGCTTTATCATTTCTTCCTTGAAGAGGTAGTAGATCTGGTACACAAAGTACAGTTGGCCTATAATGAGAATTTAAAGAATCTGCAAAGCAAAGGCATGCTCCCCTTGTTCGATGCCGGATACATCAATATGGGACGCCAATACCTGACAATCGGTGTAAACGGGCTGGTGGAAGCTGCTCAATTCATGGGTATTGAAATCAACGATAATCCTAAATATGAAGCTTTTGTACAGGAAATTTTGGGAATAGTTGAAAAATACAATAAGAAATACCGCACGAAAGATATACTCTTTAACTGCGAAATGATACCGGCTGAAAATGTAGGTGTGAAACATGCCAAATGGGACAAAGAAGCCGGTTTCCAGACATTCCGCGAGTGCTATAACAGCTATTTCTACATTGTAGAGGATGAGTCGCTGAACGTCATTGATAAGTTCCGTATGCATGGACACAGGTATATAGAGCATCTAACGGGTGGTTCGGCACTCCATATGAATTTGGAAGAACATCTAAGCAAAAAGCAATACAGACAATTACTTCGGGTAGCCGCCACTGAGGGCTGCAATTACTTTACTTTCAATATACCTAACACGGTTTGCAACGAATGCAACCACATTGACAAAAGATACTTGAAAGAGTGTCCGGAATGTCATAGCCAAAACGTGGACTATCTGACCCGCGTCATCGGCTATATGAAGCGAATCAGCAATTTCTCTCAAGCCCGGCAAAAGGAGGCTGCCCGAAGATATTATGCTGAAGTACACTGATTACGACATTGTTTTCCAGGAGATACCGGATGAAGTGACATTGGCAATCAACCTGTCCAATTGCCCGAACAGGTGCAAAGGTTGCCACAGTCCTTATCTCCAACAAAATGTCGGAGAGCCATTGACAGAAGAAAACCTTTCCATACTTTTGCAAAAGTATGGAAAGGCTGTTACGTGTGTTTGCTTTATGGGCGGAGATGCGGATCCTTATGATGTAGCATATTTCGCAGATTTCCTACAAAGGCAGCAGATCGCTCCGGTGAAAGTAGGCTGGTATTCCGGAAAACCGGAATTACCTGCAGAATTCCCTATACAGAATTTCCAATATATCAAACTCGGGCCCTATATGGAAAGTCGCGGCGGCCTGAAGTCCGAACATACCAACCAGCGGCTTTACAAGATTACACAGGACAAAATGGATGATATTACCTATCGATTCCGACAGTAAAAAGCATTCTTTTGACAACAAAACCCTCAAAATATAAAAGTTATCTCTATATTTGCCCACTGAGATTTTAATAAAGAATAGAAAACAGGAGCAAAAAGATGTATGAAAGAGAAGCCAAATATTGACTGTGAGAAATATCGCCAGATTGCGCAAATGGCTAAAATGGGTTGGTGGGAATCGGACCTGAAGAATCGCCAATATATTTGTTCAGACTTTATAATTGACTTACTCGGACTTGAAAGCGACCGGATCAGTTTCGAAGATTTTCACGGAAGAATACGGGAGGATCATCGGAGGCGACTCAGGAATGAATACTTTTCGCTCACAAACATAGAAACCTATGAGCAGATGTTCCCCATCCGGGCAAAAAATGGGGATATATGGGTGTATTCTAAAATCAGCTTCAAACAACCGGACGAAGAAGGTTACAGAAATATGATAGGATATCTGCAATGCATAGAAAAGCAGACCGGAGAAATGAGTGAAAGCACTGACTCCCTTCAGGTAAACAGCCTGCTTTATCAACAAAACAGCCTTTCTTATTCATTGCTTGCTTTTCTGCAGTCAGATGATATTACGCAGATTATCAATAAAATATTAAATGATCTCCTTAAACAAACCAAAGGGGACCGCACCTATATAATCGAAATAGACAGGGAACATAAAGTACAAAGTTGTATTTACGAAGCAACAGCCGAAGGAATATCCCAGGAACTGGATTTCTTACAGAATGTACCTTGGGATGATTCTCTCTGGTGGGATCGCCAAATCTCAGAAAAGAGATCAATCATTCTGAATACATTGGATGATATGCCACCCGAAGCAAAGATTTACCGTGATACCCTGGAGATGCAAGACATCAAATCAGTAATGGCAGTCCCTCTCCTATCCAAAGATAAGGTATGGGGATATATGGGTATCGATATGGTCAGAACACACCGCAGCTGGAGTAACATCGACCATCAATGGTTTTCTTCTTTAGGAAACATCATCAGCATTTGCCTCCAATTACGTAAAGCGGAACTTCAGGCTAAAGAGGATCGCCGCGCATTGGATCACAGTGAGAAAATTCTTCGTAATATTTATAAGAATCTGCCGGTAGGTATCGAGCTTTACGACAAAGACGGGTATCTGGTAGATATGAATGATAAAGAACTTGAAATATTCGGCTTGGCGGATATGAAAGAAGCACTGGGGGTATCACTGTTTGAGAATCCCAATATTCCCGAAGACGTGAAAGAAAAATTACGTGCCAAAGAGAATGTGGACTTCTCGATCAATTATGATTTCTCAAAGATCGACCGATACGTCACAAGTCGAAGAAAAGATGTTATCAATCTTCAAACCAAAGTGGCTCTGCTTTACGATTCGCAGAATCAATTCAGCAATTACCTGTTTATCAATATAGATACAACAGAAACCACCAGTGCATACACCAAAATACAAGAGTTTGAAAATCTATTCCTCCTGATAGGCGACTATGCCAAAGTGGGTTTTGCTCATTTTAATGTAATGACAAGAGACGGGTATGCCCAGGATACATGGTATCGGAATTTAGGTGAAAAAGAAAACACTCCCATGCCTCAGGTTATCGGAGTATATTCTCATGTGCACCCGGAAGATTGCGCTGTCCTGAAACAATTTGTAGGTCAGGTTAAAGAAGGGAAAGCCACAAGTTTAAGTAAAGAAGTACGCGTCAACAGAGGTAACGAAAAATATTCGTGGACCAGTATAAACGTAATGGTCAGAGATTATCGTCCTCAGGATGGAGTTATTGAAATGCTGTGTATCAACTATGATATTACCCCCTTGAAAGAGACAGAACAGAAGCTGATCATTGCCCGTGACAAAGCCGAAGAACTGGATCGTTTGAAGTCTGCTTTCCTTGCCAACATGAGCCATGAAATACGTACTCCGCTCAACTCTATCGTTGGTTTTTCCAGTCTGCTGGCAGAAACAGACGACAGGGAAGAACGCCAGGAATATATCAAAATAGTAGAAACAAACAATGAATTGCTTCTGCAACTGGTTTCTGATATTCTCGATCTTTCGAAGATAGAATCCGGAACATTCGACTTCGTACGTTCCGATCTGGATGTAAACGAAAGCTGCATGAAAATCATCAAATCGATGGAGATGAAAGTACCGGAAACTGTGGACCTGGTCTTCGAGAAATGTATGCCCGATTGTCATATTTATACAGACAAGAATCGATTCATGCAGGTCATAACCAATTTCATAAACAATGCATTGAAGTTTACAAAGCAAGGCACTATAGCTTTGGGATATGAACAGACAGCCCCCCATGAAATTAAATTCTATGTACGTGATACAGGCGTCGGGATTCCCAAAGAAAAAATCGACAGCATATTCGAACGGTTTGTGAAACTCAATACCTTTGTACAGGGTACCGGTCTCGGACTTTCCATCTGCAAAAGTTTAGTATCGCAGATGGGAGGAAAAATCGGAGTGGAATCAACCGAAGGCGAAGGTTCATGCTTTTGGTTTACTCATCCGTATTAATCATTTTATTTTGTACCTTTGCGCCCGATTTACATTAGAGACGCAACCATCATGCAACAGAATACACAACGCCCGGTAAGCTCGATAGCTTATCCGATATTGATCGCATTAAGTATTTCCCATTGTCTGAACGACTTATTGCAATCCGTCATAACCGCCACATATCCGCTTTTCAAAGAGGACTTGACGTTGAGTTTTGCACAAATCGGATTGATTACGCTGGTTTATCAGATGTCCGCATCGGTATTCCAACCCGTATTCGGATTATTTTTTGATAAGCGCCCGTTTGCCTGGACACTACCGATGGGTATGTTGTTCACTATGACGGGGATGTTGAATCTGGCCTTTTCCACGAATCTTTATTGGGTATTGTTCTCAGTATTCACCATAGGTATAGGTTCTTCCGTACTTCACCCGGAAGCATCCCGCATCACTTCGCTCGCCTCCGGAGGCAGAAGAGGATTGGCACAATCCCTGTTTCAGGTGGGTGGAAACCTGGGAGGATCATTGGGTCCGTTACTGGTAGCTTTAATTGTAGCACCTTATGGCAGGCACAACATCGCATTATTCGCAATTTTATCAGTGATAGCAATCATGGTAATGATACCTGTCGGCAAATGGTACAAAGGATACATTACCCGGATGAAACGTGATCATATTTCCCTGCAACCTCATATGCAGATGCCTTTGCCTATGGGAAAAACGATTCTTTCCATTTCTATTCTGCTGATACTTATCTTCTCCAAATATATTTATATGGCAAGCTTAAGCAGCTATTACACTTTCTATCTGATTGATAAATTCGGAGTAAGTGTGCAGGACTCCCAGCTTTACCTCTTTGTGTTTCTTGTGGCTACAGCCATCGGTACACTGATGGGCGGTCCTATCGGAGACCGCATCGGAAGAAAGTATGTCATCTGGGGTTCCATCCTTGGTGCCGCACCTTTCAGTATGCTGATGCCTCATGTAGGCTTGCTTGCCACAATTATTATGAGTTTCTGTGTCGGCCTGATTCTTTCATCTGCTTTCCCCGCCATCCTGTTATATGCGCAGGAATTATTACCCAGTAAACTGGGACTGATCTCCGGATTATTCTTCGGATTTGCTTTCGGAGTGGCAGGTATTGCCTCGGCTGTATTGGGAAATATGGCGGATAAGTTCGGCATCGAAGCTGTTTATAATGTCTGCGCTTATATGCCATTACTCGGATTGGTTACCTGGTTTTTGCCTGATTTGAAGAAAAACCGTAAAGCAAATACCTGACCCCACCCATCATACCTATAAGTGGTTAGCTACAAAGAAACATTTCATTATTTGTGGGTATTTCATAAACCCCTCTGATGCCGTTACTTTGCAACCGTACAAATTAAACCATTTTATAGTATGAAGAAAATAGGAATATTTTATGGTTCCTCAACCGGAACTACACAAGGCATTGCCGAAACAATCGCTTCTAAACTTGGTGTTCCCGCATCTGATGTAATCGATGTCAGCAAAATGAATGCCGACATGGTAAAAGAATACGAAGTTCTTCTTTTAGGAACTTCCACCTGGGGTGACGGTGAATTGCAGGATGACTGGTATGATGGCGTTAAAGTGTTGAAAGAATCAGACCTGAAAGAAAAAACAATTGCCCTGTTCGGTTGTGGTGATGCTGAGTCTTATTGCGATACATTCTGCGATGGCATGGGTATCATATACGAAGATATCAAGGATTCCGGTTGTACCATCGTTGGTAAGGTATCTGCAAAAGATTATTCTTTCTCCTCCTCTATTGCCGTCATCGACGGTATGTTTGTCGGACTCGCTCTTGATGACATCAACGAAAGTGATAAGACGGAAGAACGTATCAACACTTGGGTGAGCGACATAAAAAATCACTTGGCATAATTTTCTCTTATTCCATAGCCTTATGACAATATCTGACATTAACCCGGTAGAATTGAAAGTATTCCTGAACCACATCTACGAATTTAAGAAAGGAGTACGCCAGATGGTACTTTATACTACAAACAAGAAGTATGAAGCTTTTGCCGTGAAACGCCTGACAGACCAAAAGATAAGCTATGTTATCCAGCCGGTAGGAAACGGTAGGATCAATCTTTTCTTTGGGCGCAAGGAATGTATCGAAGCAATCCGTCTTTTGGTAAGGCAGCCACTGAACAAGCTGTCTCCCGAAGAAGATTTCATACTCGGGGCAATGTTAGGTTATGATATATGTGCGCAATGCGAACGGTACTGTGAAAGAAAAGTCCGGTGCGCTTGATTAACTTTGCATGTGTTTAGTTAGTTGTTTTTGTAAAAAATGCCTACGGATTCCGTAGGCATTTTTATTATATCATCCGAAAATAGAAAGATAATCAGGCATAGCTATGCATACCGCCCAGTAGATAATTTACTCCGAAGTAAGTCATCAGCACCGTAAAGAAAGCCAACACCATATAAGCATGGAAGAACCGGGGTTGCCGGAAGACGGCAAGCGATGGTCCGTGGAATGCCGCACCATAGATTAAAAAGGTGATCAAAGCCCAGACTTCTTTCGGGTCCCAGGCCCAATAACGACCCCATGAAACATTCGCCCACACAGCACCAATAAAAATTCCCGCCCCCAGACAAAATACTGCCGGATAGAGCATCAACCGACTGAAAAGCATCAATTGCTCCACACGGACCTTACGCTGTTCCTGAATCTCCGAATCGATTGCCTTTTTTCGCCAGCCTCCTATGCAGAATGCCAGTAATCCATTTAGCATCATAAAGGCAAACAATGCATAAGATACCATAATCAGAGAAACATGGATACTTAACCAGGGAGACAGCAACACAGGCATCAAAGGAGTAATCTGAGGATTGTTCTGCCCAAGATAAGCTACCAACAAGGCAAAACCCGAAATGAGCAATCCAAAAGGCAACGTAAAAGAGAAGCGACGCCGGAATATGCATGCAAGCAGAAGTGTAGACAGTGCCATAAACTGCATGGTTTCATATCCATTGCTCAGTGGAATACGCCCGCCAATATACCACCGCAAACAGTAGCCAAAGAGTTGAAAAAGGAATGCCGCATAAAGTGCAACTGTAAAAACGCTCCATGCCTTACCTGCCGAACGATGCATGCTGCAATAAAGCAGATAGAAAAATGCCAGCATCCCTACAGTCAAATTGAACATAAACAACAGTTTGCTGAATGGAATGCGATTGTACAATATTTCAGCCTGCACCTTTACGTCAGACAGTGGTTTTATACTCCCATCTTCCGGTAAAGGACGGATAAGTGTTCCACTCCGTAGCATCAGTATCAATCCTACCTTTTCGTCCGTTTCCATGATAGCCTTTTCCAACGAAGTCATTTTCATGTGTGGCTTTTGTCCGCCTTTCCAAAACTCCTGCAAGCGATAGTTTTGCCCATCAAACAAATCAGTAAGACGGGCATAAGAAGAAGGTAATCGGAGTAAATGACGAAGTTCCACACTCTTTATATAGATCATCGGTTCATTCTGCCAAACCTCCGGACGAAGTAACCAACCTCCGACAACCTGTTCGGGTGTCATGCCACCATAAGAAGATTTCCCGGTCAGTTTCAATACAAAGTCTCGTGCAAGGGTATTAAAAGGTACTACGCGATCATGATAAATCACTTGTTTGGATGCCAGACTATCCGCCTGTCTGAGTGCAAGTGCCGGAAGACTTCTGTTTTCAGCTTGCATCGCCGCTCCCGTAACCATGAGCAACCACACAAACATTCCCCCTTTTCGAAGCAACGGATGCCTGAGCAATCTACGGAATTCCCCACTGCGACCGACAAGCATCCACAACATGGAGATACCCAGCAAAATATATCCTGCATACGTAATCCCTATTCCCCACGGGTCATAATTCACCGACAACCAACTCCCCTCTTTATCATCATCAAAAGAAGACTGGTAAAAGCGATACCCCTGACGAGAGAGGATACGATTCATGGAAACAGGTTCCGCATCCCGAATATAGCTGACGTAATCTGCCGGAGCATCCGTCCCCGGATAATACTCCACCCGAAAACTGTCTAAACATAGGGTGAACGGTAGTTCGATTACCCGCTTACTGTCTTGGTCTATGAAAGTTCCCACCTCAGTACCTACTGTGAGATGCATATATCCTTTTTTGCTGTATGAAAATGTAATCATGGCTCCCACCAAGATAACGAGGAAGGAGCCATGCAACAACAATGTCGGGAGACGCCGCCACAACTGCCGCTTAACCAACACGGCAACTGCCAATGCGGCAAGTACTCCCCACAAACAACAAAACCAAACTGTATGATAAACATACTTTTCTACAAACTCTGTTCCATGTACATGCTCCACAAAGGTCACCGCAGCGAGCAAAGCCACCAGACAGATATATAAGAAGACGAGACTTTTCTTCAAATTAAAAAGGTGCATATTCCTTATTCTTCAAAGCCTTAACTCCCATACATTCCATTTCAATCAACCATCCGGGACGGCATACAGGCGCATGTACAAATACTTTAGGAGTATCTGGAAAACGCTTGTCATACATACTCTTCACAACTGCATAGTCTGCAATGTCACGCAAGTAAACAATCATATGTCCCAAATCATCAAATGTGCACTCAGCCTCTTTCAGCAAGGCTTCTACATTTTCCCACATCCGTTCCGTCTGCCTGCGGATGTCGCCGGGGTATACTATTTCCCCTTTATTGTTGATACTTGCCGTACCTGAAATAAACACTTGACGCCGGTCACCGTAATCGACATACGTTCCGCGTTCAAAGCTGACACCATACTCATAAGTAGGATTCAGATGCGTAGGAGCATAAAGGAAGTGTATCTGTTCCGGCTTTAAGCCTGCCACAGCATAGGTATCCATTTGTACCAATACCTTAGGATCAGCATGACGTCCACCGATACCTGTACTGGCAATATAGTGTGTTTTTTCCGTCAGATTCTGAGTAACAAAAACCTCATTACGTGCCTTTACCACACCGACATAATTCACATCCACATTCTGTACGAAGAACCAGGTACGGATACAGTTATTCGCCAATTTACATCCTTGTTCCATAAGCTGCATCACGTAGTCATTCAGCAACAAACGGGTCTGGTATTCAGAATTAGCAGCACGATTGAAAACACTGCCTCCCCACAGGTGGCGATACGCATTGTGCTTTACTTCAAATAGTCCGTTGTGCACCACTTGTGTCTGCACATTGGTCTGTAAATAAGCCCACAAAGCTATTTTCGTCCCATCCAAAGGGGGTTGCTCTACCACGGAAAGAGCACAGTCGGAACTTTCGGTAGTGATAGCCAGCAGGAGGTCAGCCTGATTGGCGGTATCACTCAGGAAATAACGTTTAAACACAGCCATGGCACCTTTCAATTCACCTGCAAGCAAATCGTTGTAGGCATTGGCTACTGCATTTAATTGTTCCTCATAAGTATCTTCCGGCCGGGTAGAGTGAATCATTACATGAAACTCTGAAACGCCTTCTTTTACTTCATATTTAAAAATCTCGGTTAATGTATTCTCTGATTGGTTAGTTTGTTGTTTTTTGTTGTTCATTTCCAATATCGTTTACTCGTTATTCAAAAAAATACCTTCGTTTATCCAATTATCTATCAGTTTCAATAAGGGTTGCTCATCTTCTGACAGCATATCGGTATGGTTCATACTCGTATCACCAGCCCTGTTCAAGACCAGATGTAGAAAACTCTCTTCTGCACTGCCAGACTTCACCAATAGTATATCACTATTCTTATGCGCCGGCTGGTTGACCAACGCATGATAACTCTTACCCTCCGTCAGAAATAAATTACCTGATGCAGAACCGGTCTGCCCATGGCATGCTACACATCTTTTATCGAAAACCTGTGACTGGATAGAACTGAACATACCCACGTCCAGTGTTCCCACATCCATTAATATGGTATCTGTGATAGCTGTGAGTTCTTCATCTTCCATCGTCTTAAATTCAACAATGCATTCACGCAAACGACTGATAACACACAATTTGAGTGATTTCACATCATCACTGATACCTCCCAGTGTCATAACGATATCTGTTCCGTCGGCTACATTGACTGGCAGTGATTTCGTTATAACGGCGTATTCACTTTTATCATTGAAGCCTGCCACAACGACACTATAATCGTCCGTCCAATTGCTGATGCCACTGAAACGACCTGTCAACTTCATAGCACGTCCACCACGCTGTATATTGACCTCCTTCTCATAGATTCTTCCATCATCACATGAATAAAAAGCTGTCAGCGTAAAGATAGCAAGAAAGAATAATATATAGTTCTTCATACCCACCCTTTCCTGTTTTTTAGAAAGTATATTGCAGCATTACTGTTGCAGAATGAGTGGCCAGACCTAAATTATCATTATCGCGGTCGAGCTGTGTATCGTGACCCGTACGGGCAATATACTGGTACATAGCCTGGAGTTTCAGGTTACAACCCTTAAAGAAATAATTCATACCCACAGCCGGCATATTCAAAAATCCGTCATCACCCGTGCCATTACGGTTAAAGAAGTCATAACGCAAGGCAGCCTGCAAACGGGGAGCTACAAAGTAACCGCCCTGTACATAACCACCCAAATAATTGTAGCTTTCATTGATCTTCTGGCGATCCGTGAAACCTACATTCATATAATATGCTTCGGCACCCAGATATAGTTTGTTCTTTAACATGGCAAATTCCACTCCCACACGGGTATCATTGGTACTTTCATTCTCACTTTCCACATTGATTGAAGCCGATACTCCGAACATGATCTTATCTTCATTCAAACGGTTGGGATTACCTTGAGTGGACGGCATCACACCTTTAGGCATATAAGTAAAGCGTCCCGCATACAGTAAAGAAGGGATATGCCAATCATCACTCAAAGTTTTTGTAGCTGTATTTACAGAAGAACCGGTGCCATTGAATAAACCTACTTCATAGCCAAATTTATCAGCTACCAATCCGTGAATTTCAACACCGAGGTCAAAACCGGTACCGATATTAGGCGTTACCGCATTCAAAGAATAAGGCAGAATGACGGCAGAAGTCAACGATACCGGCAACTGCGGCAACAATGTTTCGCCCAACGTCGTCAGATAAGCATGCGAGAAAGGTGTTTTGAATTTACCGACACGCACGGCAAACTGTTTTTTAAGTTGTACATCGAACCATGCTTGTTGAAGCAATGCTCCCCCACTGGCAGCCGCATTGATAGAAAGATTAAAGGCTACTTTACCAAAAGCTTTACCGGTGAAGCCCAATACAGCATAGGGAATTGAGAAACCGGAATTAGCTACATTATCCTGATTGTACGCTTTATCCAAACCTTCATCATCATACCAATTGAAATTTGCACAAGTCTGTACCAACAGGTAGGGCTTGAATACAAAGTCTCCCTTCTTGGTTTCTATCGTAAATCCCTCTCTTCCGGCGAGTGACACTACACCGTTTTCTGTATCTTCTTCATGCTGTGCCATAGCAGCCAACGAAAGGGCAGCCATTACAACCATTAAAATTAATTTCTTCATAATTGCTTGTATAATACTTATTGGTTTTATTGTTCGTTATTTGTTTTATAATGATTTCAAGAATGCGACCAAAGCATCACGATCTTCTTTACTCATCTTTTTGAAGAGGTTCTTCGATGCTTCACCCTCACCACCGTGCCACATGATAGCCTCAACATAGTTGCGGGCGCGCCCATCGTGCAGGAAGTAAGTATGACCATTCACAGTTTCCTGCAATCCGATACCCCAAAGCGGAGTCGTACGCCATTCGTTGCCACGGGCCAAACCGCTTACATAGTTATCATTCAGTCCTACGCCCATGATTTCAGAGCCCATGTCATGAAGCAGGAAGTCCGAATATGGATGAATTGTCTGACTACCCAGCCAAGGAAGGCGGGTTCCGTTCAACAGTACAGAACCACGTGGTTTTGTGTGCAAGGTGGTTACATGGCAGAGATGGCACTTCGCCTTATAAAAATTCTGCTCACCCTTGATCACTTGTTCATTATTCACATTGCGGCGTGCCGGAACACTAAGGCTCTGCATGTAGAGGTCTACATTCTCCATCTCTTCTGTAGATACATCCAATTGGGCATAAGAAAGTCCCATCATACTGCCTTGATTTACTTGTGCCTGCCCTTCACAGATTTCTTCGGGATAGCGGCTGTTCGTAACTCCCATATCGCTGGAGAAACCAAGTTCCACTGTCAGGTCGGCATGCTGCGCTTTATTACCGGACAAGCCTAAACTTCTCACTCCTCTCTCGGAGATGTAGTTGCAACGGCCACTGATACCATATTCCGGATAATTGCTTTTAGCAGCCAAAGCTTCAATTTCAGTGGGATCAAGCGCCATCATTTGTCCCATACCTACGTGGCGCAAAGGAATACGCACTGTACAGAACAGGTCTTCGGGTTTAATGCTGTCCGCATACCATTCATAAATAGAATAATTAGGTTTGCAGAGTTCATACGTCTCACCATCAGGGAATTGGAAAGTCTCATAGGTATATTCCACTTTCAGTTTTCCCTCGGGCTTCACGCCATAAATAGCCTGATCATGAAGCACACGTCCATAATCCTGAAAGAAAGCTCCATTCTTACGACTAATATAAACCAACATAGACGAAAAGCCGGAACTGCCGGAACCACCTTCGCTCCATAAAGTAGGTTGCGTACGTCCGGCATTTCGGTGACAGCTACCACAAGAATAACCGGCATAAACCGGTCCCAGTCCTCCCCCTATTCCATTACTACTGGTGCGGATATCATCATACAATTTGTCACCACGGGTGAAACGTTTATCGTATGCCCCTGTTATCCAGTCAGCAGACCTGTCATAAGCATAAGAGGAAGTCAGGAAGTTGGTAGCAGTACCGGCAGAGAGGGCAAAGCCGGCAGGTACTTCTATATCATCCACATCAATTCCATCATTTTCGCAGGCAAACAGCGCCAGAAGCGAAAAACAGATTGGAAATGAGTATTTTAATAAGCCATTCATTCGTTATTGAATTATTATTGCAAAATACGTAACTAACATTTATCTTTTTAACGCAGATGTTGCGGAAGCAACAGAATATTCATTATCCCGCTGTTTCCGCAAAATCTTATTTCTAACAAGTAAAAATCTTACTGAATGGTACGGGCCTCACCATCTTTGAAGATCAGATACTCCAAAGTGTGGTAACCACGCAATGCTTGCGCACCGGCAATTTTGTCATCTTCTTCATCATAGTCTCCATCCCAGTTCAGGTTAGAGTAATTACCGGAAGTCAGGATCTGTACGATACCATCCTGGTCGAGCGGCCAGCTATCCATATTGGGGTCAAGACCTTTGTCGGCAACCGGACCGAAAAGGAATGCCTCACTGGTTTCCCACGGTGTACGAGCAGCAAGCCATGCTGTAGCACAAGCCTTGAAGTTAGCATTGCTGGGAGAAGTACGGAATGTTTCAACAGCATCGAAAAGAGCCTGATTTCCCGCTTTCAAATCAGAGTAAGTAGGTAATACAACTACATCCACATAATTTCTTACGACTTCAGCCAACACTGTTTTATCAATACTTTCGATACAATTCTTCAAACTTCCCTTGAGTACTCCCTCCAAAGTGGCACAAGCTTCCATAGCACTTACTGCTTCCGGGCTATTGATATTGTTGCGAAAAGGACTCGGGATAGCCCAAATTGCTGCTGCTGCATCATCAATCGCTTTTTTCACTTCAGTATCAAGATTAGCATTTACTGCAGCTACTGCTTTTGAGAGAGATGACTCGCTAACAACACCTGTACGTGTTCCGAAATAAGCATTACGAATAGAATAGATATTGTTACGATAGTCTTCACGAGAATGCCAGCTGTACCATGACTCTACAGCATACAAAGCCTTTTCTTCATTATTATGTATGAAAAGATCGTAAGGGTCACCAATTTTGGCAGTACCTACTTCATTGGCAATGTCTACACAGCCATCAATCAACTGCTCAACGCTCGTCAAAGCATCTTGATTCTTAAAGAAATCTGCATAACTTCCACCTTCGTTGTATTTAACCGCCCAGTCATCATAAAGAGCAGTAGCATCATTCACCAACAATTGTGCAACTACTCGCATGTAATTTCCCCAACTACTTGCATTCTCTGCCGTATAGTCAAGATTTTTAGCGTCTATAGTCGTAGTGTCATCATCACTACAAGCCGTAATGGAACACATCATGCCCAATGAAAGAGCCGACAAGTAAAAAAACTTTTTCATATTACTTAAACATTAAATTAATTATAAATACCTATTTGAACTATCTCTTGGTAAACCAACCGACATAAGCTATGCCGATAGCAAATTCATTTTCATTGTTATATTTAGTCGATCCAAATACCTTGTTCGTACCAATATGACGGGTAGTATAATCGGCTTTCACAACCAGATTCGGCAATGCAAACCAGTTAACTCCTGCCGTCCATTTGCTTACCTGACAGCGTTTCTCCATTGTAGCAGAACCTTCTGCCTCTTCCTGCGGGTTGTAGTATTCATAACGGGCATAAGGATAAATAACCGGACATTTCTTCTGTGAGAAGAAAGCACTCAGGTTGAGACCAGCCTCCAAGCCATAGCACAGGGCATTCTTAGCTACATTACGCATAGCACCGTGATAATAATTGGAGTTATTGGAAAGAGTAACCTTGCTGATCTTGGAAGAATTCTCTAAATCACCATAAATGATATTACCACGAGCGGTAACATATTTATTTTTATACTGTGCATCGGCAGAGTAGATTTTCACTGATGAGCGACCTACGCTGCTATACTTATAATTCTTATCAGCATTGGCTGTCACGTCATTACAATAGTAAAAGGCAGCACCTACACGCAGTCCCGGTACCCCTTTATAGTCCAGACGTGCTACATAAGCAGGCGAAGTAAAGTTATCTTGTTCAAAGAGCCCCTGCTTACCACCGGCAACCCAATTATCGCGACCGAAGCCATCAGCATTCAAGCCGGCAACAATCATTGCCTGATAATCAAAACGCGCATATCCTTTACCAAAAGAGCCGAAGAATTCCAATCCTGTCTCATGCCAGGTAGAAGGAATAATTGTGGTTTCACCCTCAGGACGAGATGTTCCAAAGAAATTGATAGGCTCATGGTGTGCATTGGTCAATCCCATAGGTACAATCAAATGACCAGCACGAACATTGAAAGCCGAATGTATCAGACGAGTAATGTGAAATTGCTCAAGAGCGACTTCTCCACCCTTTTCCATTTCTGTTTCATACTCACCGTTTTCTGAATTCTCAAGTTCAGTTTCAATACCTACACCTCCTGCTTCAAACTCTATTTCAGCACCCAGTATCCACTTGGAATTAAACTTGTAGTCAAAAGCCAACACAAAACGAGGAATCGCAATGGTATTGCGGTGATCACTGTTATCGACCCCACCATAGAAACGATTCGTTCCGTAATTCATAAACTTTGCTACCATTTCTCCGTATCCACCGAAACGGAACTTTTCGTAGTCGTCATCTTTTGTTACCTGTTTTATTCTCTCTTTCTTTGCCGTAGTTTCAGATACCTCTTCTGTTGAGGTTACTTTTTCAGGTTCATTAGCCCGTAAAGTATTGTTAAAAAGCAAGAAACCTAAGGCGAATAAGCAAGTTAATTTTCTCATCTTTTATCTTAAATTTTGTTGGCGCAAAGGTAGAGGGAGTTAAAAAGGCGGGCAATACCCAAATATGAGTATTGTGTTATTAAAAATAATAACAAGTAGGTACTTAAACGAACACTATTTCTTTTTGTTCTTTTTTACAAAGCAGTAATTCACTAAAAAGACAGCCGCAAAGATCACAGCAATCCAGATAAAACTAATAAATATCAAATAGCGGTTATAAATGTACTCTCCCTCTTCAGGAACATGATTAAGCATACATAGCAAACAGTTACACTGAGGATTATCAACGTCATGAGAAAAGTAAGAGTACAGTAAAAAAGATAAGCTACCTGCAAAAAGAATAATAATAGCTATTATTCCCCATCTCTTACAACTTAAAGGTCTGTCAATTGCCCTTTTATGATTGGTTAGTTTCACCATATAGCAGTTTATAGTTAGATTATACGCGCAAAGTTGCATGCTTTCAGCGACCTTGGCAATACCCAATAATTGTGATTTTTATAAAAATCTAACAAAAAACCATCATTAATGGGTATTTCAGAAAACGCGGATTCTCCCCTACTTTGCAGTCGAGAAATAAAACTTATGCAATACCCTAAAGATGACATACAAAAAGAAATTTTGAAAGCTGCCGAAAAGGTATTCCTCGAAAACGGCTTTCCGAAGGCTTCCATGCGCGAAATTGCACAAGAAGCACAGGTAGGGTTGAGCAATATCTATAACTATTTCAAAAGTAAGGATGATATTTTCTGTACGGTGGTACGGCCTGTAATCAGTGCATTCGAAAGGATGCTGCACGAACATCACGGGCGTTATGGAGCAGATATCATGGAGATGTATTCCACAGAATACCTACGATATGTGATAGAAGAGTACATGACATTGATACAAAAGCATCGCAAATTGTTGGTATTGCTATTTTTCCATGCACAGGGTTCTTCACTGGAAAACTTCAAGGAGAACTTCACCGAACGCTCCACATCACTTGTGAAAGAGTACTTCAGAGATATGAAAGAAAAACATCCGCAAATGAATATCAATGTAACCGACTTTTCTATCCACCTGCACACGGCATGGATGTTCACCATGTTTGAGGAATTGATCATGCACCGAGTCGGGATAGAAGATTTGGAACAGATAGTCACAGAATACATCACATTCGAAGTAACTGGTTGGAGAGAGCTTATGAAAATATAAGCTCTCTCTTTTTTTGAACGAATCTGAATATTGTTCGTTTTTAAAAGTATGATAGATTATGAAAGAGAAACTGAAAAAGAAAAAAGGAATCGCCCGCCTGTTTGAGATTGCAGGCGAGCGGAAAGGGTTGCTGATCCTAGCCGGTATTTTGTCGGCAGGAAGCGCTACATGCATGTTGGTTCCCTACTGGTCGGTATACCGCGTATTGCAGGAGTTACTGCTTCACGCCAGTGATTTAGAAAAGATAGATAGCGGAATACTGATATACTGGGGATGGTTTGCCTTCTTCGGACTGATCGGAGGATTATTGCTACTTTATGCGGCACTGATGGCCTCACATGTAGCAGCTTTCCGTATCCTATACGGACTGCGTATCAAGCTATCGGAACACATTGGACGCTTATCGTTAGGATACCTGAACGGTACATCTACCGGAAGCATCAAGAAAATTATGGAACAGAATGTAGAAAAGATTGAGAACTTCATTGCCCATACCATCCCCGACCTTGTGAATGTATTGGCTACGGTCACTCTGATGTTTATTATCTTCTTCTCCCTGAATGGCTGGATGGCAGCGGTCTGTCTATTTTGTATCGCATTGAGTATAGGATTACAATTTGCCAACTTCTTCGGGAAAAAGGCACAGGAGTTTACTAAAATCTACTTTGATACACAGGAACGAATGAGCGCCTCAGCCGTACAATATGTACGCGGCATGCCGGTCGTGAAAATCTTCGGTCAGAGCGTCCGGTCATTCCGCCGTTTCAACAGTGAGATTGAGGCGTATAAGGAATATGCACTGAAAGTATGCGATACATACGAACCCGGTATGATGGTCTTCACCATATTACTGAACTCACTCATTACGTTTATTCTGCCGATAGGTCTACTATTACTGAGTCATGAGCCACAAAATTTGGCACTAGCCGCTGTCTATCTATTCTTTATTATTATGGGGCCCGGAGTAGCCTCCCCTATTTATAAACTGATGTACCTCGGATCGGGCACACGGGAAATAGACGAGGGCGTAGAACGTATCGATCGTATCTTTGCCGAGCCGCCCGTATCGGAAGCACAAACACCGCAAGTACCCGCCGGTTATGACATTGAATTCCTCAAGGTTAGTTTCACTTATGAGAATAAAGCGGAGACAACCCGTACCGAAGCGCTGCGCGACATCACCTTCACAGCACGCCAAGGTGAAATTACGGCACTCGTAGGCCCTTCGGGTTCAGGAAAATCGACAGTAGCCAATCTGATTCCCCGCTTCTGGGATGTAGCGGAAGGCGAAATACGGATCGGAGGAGTCAACATCAAAGATATTCCCACCGAAAAGTTGATGGACATTGTTTCCTTTGTTTTCCAGGATAGTTTCCTTTTCTTTGATACCCTCTATGAGAATATCCGGGTAGGAAACTCCGGTGCAGGACGCGAGGAAGTGATAGCTGCCGCAAAAGCCGCACAGTGCCATGAATTTATAGAAAGCCTTCCGCAAGGTTATGAAACCCGTATCGGAGATGAGGGCGTCTACCTTTCCGGTGGCGAGTCGCAACGTGTCTGTGTGGCAAGGGCCATCCTGAAAAATGCCCCTATCCTGGTGCTGGACGAGGCGACTGCTTTTGCCGATCCCGAAAATGAATATAAGATGCAGCAGGCTTTGCAACATCTGATCCAGAATAAGACGGTTATCATCATTGCGCACCGTCTCTCGTCCATCATTTCGGCACAGCAAATCATCGTATTGAACGAAGGAAAGCTCGTACAGCATGGGAAACACGAGATATTAAGTAAAACGGAAGGATTATATAAGAATATGTGGGACGCTTATACGGATGCGTTCCGCTGGGAACTAAACAGTAAGAAGGAGGTAAAAGAATGAATGCAATAGAAAATATTACGATAGGGCACACCGAACGCCTTCGCAAACCTGTGGGCTACACGATGCTTGCCAACCTGATAAATATTATCCCGTTCTGCCTGTCCATCGAAGCGATCAACGTGATATTCCGCGCTTTCGATGGCAGCGGAATGCCGCTGGACACTCAACGGCTCTGGACTATTTTTATCCTGCTTGTAGTGTATGTATTTGTCATGGCATTGGCCGAAAGGGCTTCTTACCGTGCCAATTTCCGGGGTGCCTATGAAATGAGTGCCGCAGGACGTGTCAGCCTGGCAGAGCATTTGCGGAAACTCTCATTGGGTTTCCTCTCACGCCGCGATCCGGGTGATCTTTCGTCCATGCTGATTACAGACTTTACCATGGCGGAAACAGGTATTTCGCATCATCTGCCCCAATTGATGGGTGCACTGGTGATGCCTGTACTTGCCTTCCTCGGCTTGCTATGGATAGATTGGCGAATGGCCGTTGCCATGTTTATAGCCCTGCCACTTGCCGTAGGAATATTGCTGGGCAGTACTTACCTGCAATACAAACTGAGCGGCAAACAGATTGCTGCCAAAATCAATGCAGGCAATCGCTTGGAAGAGTACTTGCAGGGAATACGGGTAATGAAAGCATATAATCTGCTGGGCGACAAGTTTGTCCGTCTGAAGAATGCCTTTGCCGAACTGCGCCGTGCCTGTATCCGCCAGGAAGCATTGCTCGGCCCGTTCATACTGCTTTCTGTAACGTTGATACGGGCAGGTCTGACGTTGATGATACTTTGCGGAACATACTTATTGATAGGAGGAGATTTATCCCTGCTCACATTCGTTATGTTCCTCGTTGTCGGTTCCCGCGTCTTCGATCCGCTGACTTCGGCACTGACCAACTTTGCAGAATTCCGATATTTCTCCATTGCCGGGGGACGCATCCTGACGCTGATGAACGAACCGGAAATGCAAGGTAGTAAAGAGGCTCCGGAAAGCGGTGATATTACTTTCTATCACGTATCATTCGGCTATCAGAAAAAACAGGTACTGCATGATGTATCGGTAACATTGCGTAAGAATACACTCACCGCTCTGGTAGGTCCTTCGGGCAGTGGAAAAAGTACCATGCTGAAACTATGCGCACGCTTTTACGATCCGCAACAGGGGCAGGTTTTATTTAATGGAGTAGATATGAAAACCCTGGAACCGGAATCGTTGATGAGTCATATCTCAATGGTATTCCAGGATGTGTATCTGTTTCAGGATACCATTCGCAACAATATCCGTTTCGGCAAAACCGACGCTACGGACGAAGAAATAGAGGCGGCGGCCCGCAAAGCATGTTGCCACGATTTCATCATGCGATTGCCCAAAGGATATGATACGCAGGTCGGTGAAGGCGGTTGTACCTTATCCGGTGGAGAGAAGCAGCGCATTTCCATTGCACGGGCTATATTGAAAGAAGCTCCCGTAGTACTTCTGGATGAAGCAACGGCTTCACTCGATCCGGAAAATGAAGTGGAAGTACAGCGTGCCATCAATACCCTGATTGCAGGACGCACGGTAATCGTGATTGCCCATCGCCTGAAGACGATCAAGAATGCAGATAACATCATAGTATTGGAGGAAGGACGCATTGCCGAACAAGGTAAGCATCAGGAGCTACTCGATAATAAGGGGCTATACGCCAAGCTATGGAATATACAGGAAAAGACATTGGGGTGGAAGTTGTAAGAAAGAGATAGAGGAGGTTTTCTATACCTCCTCCATCCTTGCCAATTCCCATCCGCTGAATTGCATTACTATACAATGCAATCTTGTGCCTTGAATGAGTTGTTGTACCCTCGGGGCCTCAGCATAACGATGTATCTGATCAACAGCTTCCTGCCACTGGGCAGGAGCTTTTGTTTCATACTCTTTCGATGGCAGATATTTCAGTTCCAGAATATAACTGTGCGCCACCCCGCTATAGCGTTGCAGGTCGGGCATCAAAAACATATCGCAAAAGCCATGGTTCAATTCCACTTCAGGAGCAACCAGATAATACGCATTCACACTAAGATAGGCGGTAAAGAAGCCTTGTATATTTCGTTCGCCCTCAATCATACTGCGTACAGAAGAATTGTCCTTGTAGGCATGGGCAATGAATTCAAGGGCTTCGCGCCATTTACCGTCATAAGACATGTCATAGTACAAATCCCTCAAATTATTTAAATTGATATATTCCTTATTCTTTGCCTGATAATCTTCCAGAAGATACTCGTAATATTGCTTACGCACATTGTTATTGGGAATACTTAGTACCAAGCGTTCTCCCCGTGTTGCTGTAATGGTCAACATACCATAGTAGAACAACAGACTGGGAAACATATCCGGATCTGTAATCTGACTGGCAGGGAAAGTTGTTATCAGATTTGCAACAATCTCCCCCTCTTCGGTAATCTTCCGGAGCACCCCTTTACGATCACCATCCAGATGATCCAGCTGAATGAGCTTCTTCATCTTGTTGTAATCCGTACGGGTATTGGGGTCAATCATCTGCTCAGGGGCTTTATCCAGATTCATATAGTTACGCAAATAATAAAACACCATATCACAGTTGAACATCTTCGGATCACGCGTCAAGCTCTCTTTTGCAAAACAGTAATTGTCATACCACGGCTTCATCTCAGCTATCATCGCCTCGACATCTCCCTTTAGTTGTCCGGCATCCTTATAATACTGAAACATCTCACGGACATCACTTTCGCTGAAACCCAGCATCATATTGAATTGATAATCGGTGCTGATATTCCAACCTATATTGAAACCACTCGTCAAGTCATCCAATGTAACGGGACTTACCCCCATCATAAAAATACGTTCGAACATGCCCTTGAACTTCTTGAATATCTCCCGATAAAAACCGCTGGCATGCGTAATGGCATGATATAAATCATTTCCCTTTTCGTTGAGCACCACATTGGTGAAATTGTCATATTCGTCTACAATCAAATAGAGCGGATAGCCCTGACGGGTGGCTTCCACTTCAATCATACTCAACTTATCAGCTGCCGACTGAGAGGCAAAGAAGTTTTCAACGATACGTTCGGAGTAAGCATCCTCATAAGTCGCCATGAATCCATCCAATTGACGGCAACAATAAAGGTTAAAGTTGGCTTCCAAATTCTCTATCCCGGCGCCCGCTTTAGAGAAATCAAGGAAAAGTACCTGATAGCGCCCTTGCAACGGTGTAGGATTCTGCCCAATCCAAAGATTGCCGAAACGTTTTTCAAATTTCGCTTTCTGTGAACTGTCATAATAAGCGCGAAGCATATTCAGAAAAATGCTCTTCCCAAAACGGCGCGGACGGATAAAGAACAAATTACGAGGTTGCTGTTCGAGCAACGGCAAATACATAGTCTTATCCACGTAATACAAGTTCTGCTCTACTACTGCTACAAAGTCAGATACTCCATAAGGTACTTGTTTAATCGGTTCCATATCACTCTATATTTAAATTCATAAACGGGGACTCCATGCAAATGTAGTCTATTCCTTTCGAATGAACAAAAGAAGAAAGGGAAAGTTGTAGCTACGAATTAACGAACGGCACATATCCCTCAGTTACCATACAGGATATGTGCCGTTCTACTCTAAAAACTGGTTCTAATTTTATTGAGTTTTTATCAAGAGTTCGTTATTCTTCTCTCCGTTATACCAATTTGCTTTATCCTGACCGCCACTCATCACCCAGGCGGCAAAGTCTTTATAAGCATCAAGGAAATTTCCTTTCTCAATTACATGAGCTATAGGAGCCGGAACACTCAAGCCCCAAATCAAGCCTTTATTGTTATAATAATAATCCGTTCCCAAATCGGAGTTGTCACTGGGATATGTATCGTATACCGGTTTGTATCCTCCTAAATGGATTTCGGTGCCATGATTGGCTTTTGCCAGATAAAAGTCGATACTTTCAAAGTCTGCTGAATTTACATCTACATCATCGTCGTCCAAGTAAATAGCAATATTCAATTGCGGAAGTTCCGTAACAAGATATTCTTTGTCCGTATTAAAGAAGGTACTACCGGAAGGCTTTGAAGTTGCCGAAACCAAATTACTGAAGTCCATAATGACTTCACCATCAGGACCAGCAAACCAGTTTACTTCTTCAACGGATGTATTAAAGCGCTGATATACTTCAATCTCGTCAACATCCTTTGCCATCAGGTTCTTCAATCTTAAACATGGAGTATAAGAGAAAGAGCCTCCCATAGCCCTCAACTCAATACCGAGTTGTATGGCTTCGTCAATCACTGACTTATGTCCATCGGATTTGAATGGAATTTGCACCCTGTAGCCAAGAACAAAATCATTGAAATCGTAATCTCCTAAACTCGGAAATTGGTCTTCGAACATGACAGTACCCCAGCCGCTATTAGGGTAACAGATACTGCCTCTTCCTCTGGTTGTGCTTTCCGCCCTTGTCTCAGGACTCGGTTTACTGTCCTGGGGAAGCGTGAAATGAACCACATTGTCCTTGTCAGCAGCAGCTGCCAAAACCATTTTCTTGCCATTTACCGTTTCGTATTGCAGGTAAGCCTCTTTAGAATTGGCAGGCAGGCTCAGAGGAATCGTTAGGGTTCCGTCGTTTGTCTGTAGAGTTGCCAACATTGTATTTTCGGTACATTCCTTATCGGAGTATACTGAAACATCCGATGCACTTTGAGTTGTGATTTCGCACTGTGCATTCTTGGTCATTTTCCAGTCAAACCCGCTCGGGACGATCAGGTCGGCTACTGTTTTTTCTTTTTGCGGTTGTTTGTCTGCATCATACACACTTTTCTCGCATGATGTAAAGGCTAACGTGACCAGCAATAAAGACAAGGTGAAAATCGATTTTCTTTTCATGTTGCGTTCGTTTTTTTATTATGATATGTAAAATGTATGTTCTCTCTCCTAAGTAATCATTATCACAGTTGATTGAGATGTAAATTGGGTGAAGCATCGTCACCCGTTCAGGTGAAGCACCATCACCCGATCAGGTGAAACACCGTCACTCGCTCGGGTGCAACACCGTCACCAGTAATACCTACGGATCATCCGAGCGGATCTTCCTCTATCCCTCCGTCACCTCCACTTCCACCGCCGGTAGGTGCCGTGCCGATATAAATCGTTTTTATAACGCTGCGCGGTACTTTCAACAGAGTGTTTCTACTGTATTGTGTCGTCACCTTCAGTTCATACGTGCCTTTATCCAATCCGCTGGGGATGATGAAACTGAGGCGCGAAGGTTCGTTCAATACCCACAAGTCTTCGGTGATTTTTGTTATCGTACCTTTTGAGTCAGTCAAGATGATGCCTACAGAGTCGTCGGTACCAGTCACTTTCAGCAATGCACCCTTCAGGGTGAAAGCACGTCCGGCTGTGGCACTGGAATCCAATGCACGGGTGGATGTATCCTGAACGCCTGCAATATACATGGCACTGCCTTTTGCACCGATAATGTTCACCACCGTATTTTTGATGGCTTCGCGAAGGTCGGCACCCACGTTGAAGTTTACCACGATAGAGTTCTTTGCCGGATTCCAGGCGGAGCTCTCGATCACACCATGGAAACTGACCGAGGCATAATACAAACCAGTGTTCACACTGACACCACTCATCAGCAGGCGTTTGGTGACGCGCTTCTCCAGGTCGAAGACGTGGCGGATAGTTTCTTCCCGCAGGCCGGAGTCTTCCGCTTTCATTTCGGCAATGATACGTTCCTCGTCGGCACTGCCGTTGGAGACGGGGACGAGGATCAAATCCTCTTTGTTGTCCACGGTCACGGTGTTATCCGCCAGTTGGCCGTTGATTTGATACCTGATTTCTTCTGACATAATCTCTTTTATTTTAGGGTTAATATATTTATGATAAACTATATAGGTGACGAGTTGCAAGTGATTCAGGGCCGTTCGCTCCGTTTGGTAAATTGCGGCGTCGCAGCTGTCGCTACAACCAGACACCGCAATCCCACAAACAGCACAACAACAAACGGTTAAAGCGTGCTACACTATATATACATTTCATTAATTATCATTTATCGGATTTCAAAAAACAGAAGTCCTGAAATTACTTACCAAGTAATTTCAAACTACTATCCGATGCATGCGGAAAAAGCGATTTCCAAGCGCATCGCTTAGGATAAAAAAAAGACTTTTCTGAGCTAAAAGTAAAATAGTTGATGGTTCCGCTTCTAAGCTGAAAGTGGAGGGTGCAATTCGTATACCTGCCGTAGTAGAAATAAGAAGATAATATGTGTTTTTCCTGTTTTAGATCATCGTGATTCCGTCTTGAAAGAATTATATTTAAAGTTTTATTAATATATCCTTGTTTATTTGTGAAAATAAGTGGATATTTGCAAGCGATTACTGCCGTTACTTGGTAAGTAATTTCGTCTCAACTTCGTGTCTTACAATATACTGTAAAGCATACTCCTCTTCCATTTACCTTTTTTCACAGCTGCGATGAGTTGTCTATTTACTTCATCGATACGTTCATTCTCAAAAGGTTTGAGGTAAGTTTCCGTTACCCGGATGGACGAGTGTCCCAGTGATTGGCTGATAATACCAATGGACTGCCCCATGTGGTAAGCCAGCGTAGCCCAAGTATGGCGGGCAGTGTAGGAACTTACCGGTACGCCTGGAAGCATCCGTTTTACAGCTTGCTTTAATGTCCGGTTAAAGTTACGTAAAGCAATCTGGTAAGAAAGATATTGTTCCCAACCGTCCTGTATCTCTGCATCCAGGATTGGCAACAGGTAGGGAGATGAGGGGTTAGTCTTCTGTCCGAGCCCTCGTAGTAGGCGCAAGGCTTCGGGAGACAGTTTCACCCGCATCGGTTTCTGAGTCTTATGACGGAGATAGACCAGATATTGACCCTGCAAATCCTGCCTGCGCAAATGGGCAAGGTCGATAAACGGTATCCCCCTGCACAGAAACATCAGGCGGAAATATGCCAAAGCCCTTCTTTCTTCTCTGGTCAGGTCATCGTTCTCTGCTCTCAACAACTTTTCCATCTGCCATCCACGCAGCGCACGTTTGGTTTGAGACACCACCCGTGTATGTACACCGGCAAACAGCTGTGGGTTGTGTCCCGGTGTGCCTACAGGCATCCAGCGGTTGTACACAGCCCGCAGTGAACTCATGTAACTGGTCACACTGTTCACCTTCAAGGGTCTCTTTTTCTTTTGCATCAGCCACTCCTCATAGGCTTTCAGCCGCATAGGGGTGAACACTTCATCCATAGGCAGTGGTGTGCCCCTGCCACCCGCAAAATCTTGGAAGGAATGCAGTGCAGACACATAACCATGCGCCGCCGCAAACTTTCGTTCACGTTTCAGCTGTTCGGTCACAGCAAGTATGTAGGAAGCCAAATCCGTACTTCCCGCATCCGTTTCTACATCTTTTGTTTTCATAAATCTCACTATTTATTAATAATAAAAACTCCGGCACAGCAGTAGCTATTACCGGAGTTTTTTCAGTCTTATGATAATTGGAACATCTTCAAGTCATCTTCCACATCACTGATGGTACCTATTTGGAAAGTATCTACCAAGACCTTTGCCACATTGGGCGACAGGAAGGCCGGCAGCGTAGGCCCCAAATGGATTTTCTTCACACCCAGACTCAACAAGGCCAGCAGTACGATAACGGCTTTCTGCTCGTACCAGGCAATGTTATACACAATCGGGAGTTCGTTGATATCATTCAGCTCGAACACTTCTTTCAGTTTCATTGCAATGACTGCCAGTGAATAGCTGTCGTTGCACTGTCCTGCATCCAATACACGTGGGATGCCGTTGATATCTCCCAGAGGCAACTTATTGTAACGATACTTGGCACAACCTGCTGTCAGGATGACTGTATCTTTAGGCAATGCCTTGGCAAATTCGGTATAATAATCACGTCCCTTCATACGTCCGTCGCAACCTGCCATAACCACAAAGCGACGAATAGCACCGCTCTTCACGGCATCCACCACTTTATCTGCCAGTTGCAACACCTGATTATGGGCAAAACCACCGATGATTTCTCCACGTTCTATTTCCGTAGGCGGCTGGCATTGCTTGGCTATCTCGATAATTTCGGAGAAGTCTTTTCTGCCTTCGGCATCTGCCTGAATGTACTTGCAACCGGAATATCCGGTGGAGTTTGTTGTGAACATACGTTCTTTATATTCAGCATTTGCCAACGGGGGGACGATACAGTTCGTTGTAAACAGGATAGGGCCATTGAAGGTGGTGAACTCTTCACGCTGCTTCCACCAGGCATTTCCATAGTTGCCTACGAAGTGGGAATACTTCTTGAAAGCAGGATAATAGTGAGCAGGTAGCATTTCGCTATGTGTGTACACGTCGACTCCTGTACCTTCGGTTTGCTTCAATAGTTCTTCCATATCTTTCAGGTCGTGGCCGCTTATCAGGATACCCGGACGCTTCCCTACTCCGATATTTACTTTTGTCATTTCCGGATTGCCATAGCGTTCGGTATTTGCTTTATCCAGTAAAGCCATAGTCTTCACACCGTATTCTCCGGTCTGGAGCACCATCTTCACCCATTCGCCTGCCGGAAGTGATTTTGTGGCAGTGGCGGCCAAAGCATGTTGCATAAAAGTATGGATAGAAGCATCGTCATATCCCAGACGCATGGCATGTTCCAGATATGCCGCCATACCTTTCAGACCATAGGTCATCAATTCTTTCAGGGAACGCAGATCTATGTCGGGCTCACGCAACACACCCACGCTTTCCGCCTTGGAAGCATACTCATCACGTCCGCCCTGCCATTGCAATTCGTCAATTTCAGGCAAGGAAATACCTTTTTCTTTGGCTTCTTCTATTAAACGGTTACGCAATACCATACCTTTATCCACCCTGTTCAGAATGCTTTCATCATCGAAGTTGGCATTTGTAATGGTACAGAATAAGGCATCCACAACAAAACGGTTCACTTCGGCAGCTACAGAATGTCCAGCGTTACGGAACTCATCGGTAACGACTGATATTCCACGTACCACGAACATCAGCAAATCCATTGCCTTTGCCGTATGACTTTCTTTTCCACACACACCTTTCAAGATACAACCGGTGCCTTTCATTGTCTCCTGGCACTGATAACAAAACATTTTAGCTTCCATCATCTTATTCTTTTTATTTAGTTATAAAATATATATTCCTTCTCTTTTAAGAAGATAAGCTGCATCTCAGCATAACTTTTTCATGCAGGCATGAAAGTTCTGCGTTCGATTTGCATTATCTTTGTGCAAAGATGGAGAGTTTATGGCAGGTAAATTGTCACGTATGTTACACCCAATCACAAAAAACTTAAAAAAGAATGGAACCACATATATTATTACAAATGCCATTATTTCGAGGCATAACAGAAGAAACGCTGTTAAAGTTCGTTCTATTGCACCAACATACCCTTAAATCTTATAAACCGGGAGAGTTTATCGCCATGCAGGGAGATATTTACCGTTCTCTATATATTCTGTGCAATGGAACAGTACGTACGCAAATGGTCAGTGCAGAAGGAAAACAACTCACCATAGAGACTCTCCGTGCTCCGAAACTCCTTGCACCGGCTTTCATCTTCGCCTCCGAAAACCGTTTCCCGGTGAATATCGAAACCCTGGAAACCTCGGAAGTATTGATTCTGAATAAGGATGCTTTTCTGGAGTTCATGCACCAGTACCCGATCATCATGCAGAATTTCCTGAAGTTGATTTCCGACCGAAGCTTGTTTCTATCCAAGAAACTGAACGAGTTTGCCTTACAAAGCCTGAAATCCAGATTGCTCAATTATGTAAAGATGCATGGAGGCATCGGTTCCCAACAGGAAGTGGCACATATACTTGGAGTGGCCCGTCCGTCACTGGCACGTGCTATATCTGAACTGAGCAATGAGGGCTGCATACAAATAGAAGGAAAAGAAATGTTTATTGACGAGGAGAATTCGAAGAAATACTTTTAATTCTACTTTTTCATCGTATCTTTGTACAACCAACTACCTAATATAATGAGGAAAATAACATTAACCGACAAACATCAGGAATTACTTTTCCAGATTCCGCTGTTTCGTGACCTTCCCCTTAACATCAAGCATTCATTGCTCGACAGGTTGGATATCTCCCTGTACTCGGTCGACAAAAAAGATATCATTGCCACCCAGGGGACACTCTGCAAGAAGTTATATGTATTGTTAGAAGGGAAACTACGGGTAGATATTATTGACGGACTGGGAAATGAAGTCATGATAGAATATATCGTTGCGGCACGTGCATTCGCCACTCCTCATTTATTCAGTTCAGACGGAGTGCTGCCGGCAACCTTTACCGCCATGGAAGACAGTACCCTGCTCACCGCCAGTAAAGAGTCCATGTTTAAGCTTATCAGCGAGGAACCTAAAATATTACACAACTTTCTTTGCATCACGGGCAATTGTAATGTCTGCACAGTATCCCGGCTGAAAACCCTATCACGAAAAACAGTGCGTGAACGTTTCGTTGTCTACTTGTTGGAACACAAGAAAAAGAATTCTTCAACAGTCAATATCATTCACAATCAGGCAACCCTTGCCGAATATCTGAATGTAACCCGCCCTGCACTATCGAAGGAAATTAATAAAACGATAAAGGAAGGAATTATAGAGATGGACGGAAAGACAGTCCGTGTTCTGGACGAACCATCATTAGAAAAATACGTATGAGGAAGCTCCCCATACGTATTCTCTTTTATCTATCTTTACCACTTCACAAACAATACTCTCGGATTGATATTTACTGAAACCCATCCCCAGTCTTGCCAGCTTTTGTGATTACCACCTTTCACGACATCCATGGTTTCCGTTCCGCGCATGAAGGAATATCCGGCAGAGAGTTTCACATCTTTCATCACCGACCAGTTAATCTGGTAATCGACTTCCGAACCTAATGCTTTCTTCAGATTCGGCAATTTCGCCGCTGTTGAGAAATGGTGGTAGTTCAAGTCCATATCCACCTTATCGGAAGCACGGAAACGTACACCCAGACGTTTGTCAAACAACCCGGGAGCATATCCGTTTTTAAAGTCAGATGCGTAGAAATAATCCATAGCTCCGTAGAACTTGTGATGTGTGCCATACAGAACATTGAATGCCTTGTACTTGTCACTGTCACCGCTGTCTCCGCTTAGATAATCGGCACTTGCCACTACTGTCCAGGTCTTGTCAATGGCATAAGCGGCCTGCAGGCTTGCCATAAAGGCAGATACCTTTTCTGCATTCAGGTTCTTCCCCATCTGGTAGTAGAAAGCACCGTCCACATTCCAGCCATTATCCTTATAAGTAATATAAGTACCCATCGTTTGCAGATAGCGGGTATGGGATTCTTTTGTTGCCGCATCTCCGGTCTCCAATCCCAGATTCATGAATAGTAAGGATGCATCAAAGGGAGTATAATCGGATTTATAGTGATACCAGAATGTCTGCATATTCTTGTAAGGCTGTGCTCCGGTCTGCACGTAATAGGTACCGCCTATCTTAGTCTCGTCATTCTGGTTGAAAGCGAGGATCAAATGCAATTGGTTGTTGGGATCGATATAACCCAGTTTCAATGCATCATGATAGCGTCCGGCTATGTTCCAATCCAGTCCGCCCAGAATGCGTTCGTCATCGTACGAAAGGGTCTGACGACCTAATTGTGCAAAGAAGTTTTTACCGAAATTCAGTTTAGCCCATGCCTCATTCATGATGAAACGTCCATTCTTGTCAATCTGCGGATCTTGTCCCCATACCCCCACATGCTGAGCCGAGATTTTCATTTGCAAATCAGAACGCTTGTACTCCATAGAAAGGCGTGCACGGTTATTGATGAATCCCGCAGGTTCCTCTCCTTCGTTACGGGGCATCAGAGCACCATTACGATATTCTGCACGAGGTCTGATCTGGATGGACATTGTAAATTCATTCTCTTTTTCTATTGTTTGCGTATACGCCATGCTTGGCAAAAGCATGAGAAGCATTGCCCAATAAGTAGTTTTCATAATGATTATCAGTTTAAATTATACGTATGAATGCTGACTCCCTGTGCAGAGGGCAGATAGTTTATGCCGTACCAGCACATTTGCAGCAAAACAAATGATATCAGAAGTAAAATTAAGGCCTTACGGTGTAACAAAGGTTTTCCAAGGCGGAAATGTATATAAATCAGATAGGAGAACCACGTAGCGACCGCCCATGTCTCTTTCGGGTCCCACGACCAGTAATGTCCCCACGCCTCTTTTGCCCATACAGCCCCCGACAGCATGCCTAATGTCATGAATGCCAATCCTACATAAGTCAGATTATCGCATAGGTCCATCTCCCGGCTGTCAATCGGCTTCTTCTTGAACCAAAGCAGATAAATAGCCATCACGGTGGCCGCACCCAGCATAGCATAGGCAAACATATATACGATGACATGCGGCGTAAACCACGGGCTTTGCAAAGCCGGCATCAAAGTTTTGTTATGTATTTCCGGTTTGAAGATATTGATGCAGATAAATACCAGTGACAGAATAAAACTGAAACTGAGTATCCACTTATACCTCCAACGGCTGTATGTGATGAGTCCTGCCAGTGGAAGAAAGAAAGAGTACCACAGGCGCGTCTCTCCCATGGTCCGCATAGGCGGACGCTCCAGAGAAATCCACATTCCCACAATAAAGCAAAAGAAGATAGCAAGTCCTATCAAGGTAAGCCCGCCAACAACATACGGTTTTCTTCCGCGCCAGGCGGCAAAGGCACCGAATCCCCAGAAGTGCAGGGCGGCAATTGAAAACGGTACAAAATAATCCCACGTCATTCAGCATCCTCCTCTTTTCTTTTTTGTGCGTTAACAAACAGACAGATAGCTCCCAGCACCATCATGATAATACCCGTATAGACAGCAGGCAGCCACGGATCACGTACCAGTTCGAACACACTGATATCGCTCCAGCGCCCTTTCGTATCATCATAACTCAATTGATAAATATTCCATCCGGCCACATTCAGAGGATGGTTCACTGCAATCGTATCTTCCACCTGTTTGCCGTCTTCCGTGTAAACTTTCACTGTAGATGCAAAACGCTGCGGCTCGCGTTCCGGCATGATAAGGCTTGTCAACGAATCCAGACGCAATGCTTTATATGGGAAAATAAAACTACCACAACTTACCCAGCCCTCCTTTGCTGCTTTCGTCTTTTGATTGATAGCCTGCAAATAAACGGCATACGTGGCTCCCATCGAATGGAATTCGGTAAACTTCACCGTATCTTCCGTAGCCACAGAAGCCGCCCAGGGAATCGTTTGCCGGATAGTCACCAGCCAATCGGACAGTTGCCCATCCGTTACACCTTCTTCCAGCAACAAATGTTCCGGTGCTTTCTCAGGCAATGTATGTCCTGTTTCATTATCAATCAACATCAGTTTCGGAGGATACTCGTCAATCGTGAAGTCTTTCAGTTCAATGGCCAGCGGAAGTTCTATCAATTTACCGTGCTCATCCATTGCACGCCATTCGGCATTATCTATCCGGGTAGTCATTTTCAGCCGCTGCATATCGGCATTTCCCAAGGTTGCCGTAATCAGGGCAACGAACAGCCCGGCATGATTCAAAAGGAAAGCAAGCTTCTTCCATCTGAATGGAAATCCGGCACGAAGTGTAGTCAACCCCAGCACAGTCACCATCCAGATATAAAGCAATACAAAAGGCCATGCTGAAAGCATTCGCGAAAAGCCAAGCATATCTGCCGGATGACCGGAAGGGAGCTGACGGATAAGTCCCATCACCACCCGTTCGATGCCGTAGGCTTGCACGGCATGGGCCGGAAGGGAGCTGACGGATAAGTCCCATCACCACCGTAATGCCCGCCACCCATAAAAGAGAAGAGACAGCTGATGTATAATGACTCATCCAACCGAAGAAATAGACACGTTTGCGCAGGCAATGCATGGCAACTATTCCGGCTATATATAAAACCAGAACAATGATGTTCACCGGATAGGCAAACAGACTCCAATCTATTTCACCAATTGTAATCTGTAGCAGCCATCCTGTCACCAACAATCCTGCGCCTATCAGGCATCCTTCTTTAAATCCCCACGGTCTGATCCACATATCTCTGTTTTATTTCTGGGCCAGGCGACCGTTAGCTTTCGCTTTTTCCAGCCACGCAGGTACAGTTGTTTTCAAGAATTTCTCTTTAGCAGCTCTTTCCGCATCCATGTCGAGACCAATGTATTGTTGTGCTTTCTCTTTGGTTGAAATATCCGGCATCGGCACATCATCCGTAAAACCATGCTTAGCCAATACTCTTGATACAGCCAGACGAGCCTGCATAGCCTTATCCAGTCCATGTGAAAGGATACGTTGGATTTCCTGCGGAGCATGGAAAGAACCACCGTGAGAAGCCACACCGAAATCCCAACGCCACTGCGCCTGACGGATAAGGGCAAGTACATCTTTCATCTGATCTTCCGTAGCCCCCTTGTCCCATGCAAACTTTGCCTCGATATGAGCCTTAGCGAGTTCCTGTTCCAAACGGTTACGTATTTCGTTAGCCTTACGTTGACGTTCGTACACATTGTTACGCAGTGTTTCTTCACTTTCGCGGTGGCAAGTCTGACAAGTGCGGTCTATCATCGCCAGCGGGCTTTGAATATGGTGATCGCTGAATTTCACACCACCTTCGCTCTTATAAGGCATGTGGCAATCTGCACATGACACACCTCTCTGACCGTGAATACCCATCTGACAGATTTCATAATCAGGATGCTGCGCTTTCAATATCGGAGCACGGCTCAGTTTATGAATATAGTCATAGAAACCTTCATTATCATAATAAGCCTCCATATCTTCCACAGTAAATCCTTTATCCCAAGGGAAAGTCAGGTACTTACCATCACCTTTGAAGTAATATTCCACGTGGCACTGCGCACAAACCAGCGAGCGCATTTCCTGCGGAGTAGCTTTCGTAATATCCTTACCCTGGCGTGCAAAAGCCTCGATCAATGCCGGACGGCTAATGTGCAGGTTCATATTTTCCGGTTCGTGGCAATCGGCACATCCGATAGGATTTACAATCTCATCACCCATTGCTCCCCACTTATTA
Source organism: Bacteroides intestinalis (assembly GCF_003464595.1). Lineage (GTDB taxonomy): Bacteria > Bacteroidota > Bacteroidia > Bacteroidales > Bacteroidaceae > Bacteroides > Bacteroides intestinalis_A. The sequence continues at coordinate 519,931 of NZ_QRZF01000003.1, read as the reverse complement.
TTATAGAATGCATCCACACCGATAGTCTCCATCATACGGGGAACATCCGGACTCTTACATGTCCAGCAGGTAGACGGTTGCGGGCCATCTTCGGGAGTAGCAGGTGCACCCGTACGAAGACTTGCCGTAATATCCTCTATCGCATGCATATGGCCACGCGGAGTCGAATAGTCCTTTGAGAAAGCATATCCTGCCCACAGAACTACCATTTCAGGACGTTGCTCCAGTACATCGACTGCAATGTTTCCGTTGAATTCACTCTGGAAATCCGTCTTCGCTGTTTCCGTCCAAGTCTGATATTCACGGGGGAAATCACTTTTGAACACTTCATTACGGGCTTCAATGCCTGTAATAACAGTCCTGCGGTTATTGAACACGCTTTCTAATTCCGCCCGCCTCTCCATCAGTGCGGAAACACATAATCCTAATACAAACACGACTACCATCGAACCACCGAACAGCAGCCAGCCTTGCCATGACTTCAATTTCTTTTCCATAAGTATATTGATTTTATTTCATTATTTCTTAAGCATCTTTTGCAGCCAGTCCGGAACGGGCGATTCGGGATAAGGTACCAGTGCATTGGGAGTAGATGACAACGAATTGCTTCCACCATGCGGCACATCCCGGTGACAATCCCAGCATGCCTTACCCCCGCCTACCTGAGACATCATATAATCTATTTTTCCGGTTTTCACAAACTCCGTATTCAACTGCGTATGGCAACGAATACAGTTGTTCATAATCACCTCTGAACTGGCTTCATGCGCCCTGATAACCTGCGGCTCGCTCTTTGTCAAAAAAGCAGCTACATGCTTCATACCGTCCATCCCTTTGAATGTCCATTTCTTAACGGCATTCTCATGAGGAACATGACAATCATTACAAGTGGCATCCCGACTATGTGAACTGTGGAACCATGTAGCATAGTAAGGTGCCATAATATGACAGTTCACGCACGCCGATGGCTCATCCCCCAAGTAGGTATGCGCCCGCAGCAAATACATGAACAAGCCTCCCCCACCTACCACAACACCGCAGATTATTATCGCAACCACTTTCCATTTGTACGAAGGTAAAAACCTGTTTATAAATGACAATTTCTTCATAGGAAATAGTATTTTTCACAAAAGTAGGGGCTTTATTTTTAAAAAAGTGTAATAATGATTACATATTTTACACAGTCTTGCGCTATCTTTGAAGAATTCAGTTGAGTGATTATCCACCCTCATCCGTATATTCTTTAAACACCTAATGTTATTGATAGAATATGAAAGTACTTAGTTTATTGATATGTCTTCTCTTTTCAGGGATATTACAAGCTCAGGAGGTGAAAATCGCCTTCCAACAGCAATTGCCGAATAGCCATCCGCGTTACCTGACAGATAGCAACGGTAAGAGTGAAACCCTGAATCTGATAGAAAAAGAAGATTGGGCAAAAGACGTATTTGAGAAATTGAAAAGGCGAACCGATCTTTATGCTAACCTGACAGACGCCCAACCGGACTGGTTACTTTCGCGCCTTGCCATGTATTGGAAGTCTCATGCTACGGATGTATATATAAAAGGTGAAACCTTCGACCATGCCGGAGGCGAAAAAGCACCGGCACCCACCGTTCGCTATACCGGTACGCGTGGCACATTCGCCACCCACGGACGTCCCCGTCTGGAAGATGTAGTGCCATACGATGATGATGCTGAAGGAAATGTGACATTCTGTAACAATGCCCTGCCCGGCCGTCCTATGGAGAGTGTACATCCTTCTAAAACCGGCCGTAACATCGAAAGCCTGAACCGTGAAATCATGGGTATCGCCCGTGATGCCGCCTTCCTTTACTGGCTTACCGGAGAAGAAAAATATGCAAAACTTGCCGCCGGAGTATTCGATACCTATATGACCGGTATCTATTACCGGAATGTTCCTATCGACCTCAACCACGGCCATCAGCAAACGCTGGTAGGAATGAGTTCTTTCGAGGTTATCCACGAAGATATTCTTTATGATATCGTTCCCCTTTACGATTTCCTATATGACTACCTGAATACCCGGCATACCGACAAGATGGATATATACGCAGGAGCTTTCAAGAAATGGGCGGACAATATCATTGCAAATGGTGTTCCTCACAACAACTGGAACCTGATGCAGGCTCGCTATGTCATGAATATCGGTATGATACTGGAAAACAATAAGCAATATGCCGATGGTAAAGGGCGCGAATATTACATTGATTATGTACTCAACCGTTCCAGTATCCGCCAATGGAGTCTGAACAAATTAGCCGATTATGGCTTCGATCCGAAGACAGGTATCTGGGCCGAATGTCCCGGATACAGCAATGTAGTACTGAATGACTACACCAGTTTTGCTACTCTCTTCGACCGGAATCTGAATTATGACCTGGTGAAAGCAATGCCGGTTCTCTCTAAAGCGGTAGTCGCTACTCCGCAATATTTGTTCCCCAACCGGATGATCTGTGGTTTCGGCGATACCCACCCGGGATATCTGAACACCAATCCTATATCCCGCATGATACGAAACGCACAGCACAACGGAAAGAAAGAGCAAGAAGAATATTTCACTGCCATGCTGAAATGCTTCCATCCTGATGCGGGAAAAACCAAAGACAATAAAAAAAGTGTCCCCGTTTCTATCAATTCTTTCTTTGATGAAAAGCCATTGGAACTGAATCCCAATATCGAAGCTGGAAAAATAGAACAATATGTTTCTCCCTTCTTCTATGCACCGAACGTTTCCTGGTTGGTACAACGAAACGGAATGAATCCCCGTAACAGCCTTATGATATCTCTGAATGCCAGTGAAGGAAACCACATGCACGCCAATGGCATATCCATGGAACTTTATGGTAAGGGATATGTTCTGGCTCCCGATGCCGGAATCGGCCTTTACTTATACAGCGGACTGGATTATCTGGAATATTACTCTCAATTTCCCAGTCATAACACGGTTTGCGTGGATGGCATTTCCAGTTACCCGGTTATGAAAAGTAATCACTCCTTTGATCTTAAATCCAGTTTCCCTGTTTCTTCCGAACCGGGAAAAGCTTTCACTTCCGTAACCTATAGCGATGTTTCTTTCCGTGAACCGGAAAGCCGTGCCGACCAGACCCGCATGATGAGTATCGTCACTACCGGTCCGGAAACCGGTTACTATATAGATATCTTCCGCAGCCGGAAAGAACGTGGTGGTGATAAAATGCATGATTATTTCTATCATAATCTGGGGCAAACCCTAACACTGACAGGCACAGACGGTACAGACTTGAATTTGCAACCCACCGAAGAACTGGCCTTTGCCGGTGCTCACCTTTATGCTTATTCTTATATCTATGATAAAAGGTCAGCTACTACCGACAAAGACATAAAAGCTACATTTACCATTACCATGCCCGACAAGGATGACATTTCAATGAACTTGTGGATGAAAGGAGAAACAGACCGGGAAGTTTTCACCGCCTTGTCTCCCATGACGGAAGGTTTGAGCCGTACCCCGGGGATGCCATATAATATAAAAGAACAGCCTACCCTGACATTTGTAGCCCGCCAGAAAGGAGAAGCCTGGAACCGACCATTCGTCGCTGTCTATGAGCCTTCATCTGTAAAAGAACCCGGCTGCATTACCAAAGTAAGTTTCCCCGAAGTAAAAAGTAAAACGGAAAACAGTGCCACCAGCATATGTGTTGTACAGAAAGATGGACGTATAGATTATATCCTATCATCAGATAACCCCACGGATATCTGCACCAGTGGAAAAATGAGTGCACAAGCCACCTATGCTTTATGGGGAAATAAAAAGGGCGATGATTGCACCTTCTTTTTAGGACATGGAACTTTGCTAAGTACCCCGAATGTAGTTATCAAGGCGGAAACTCCCGCAGAGATATTACTGGAATTCAAGAAAGGGGCATGGTACTACACTGCATCCGCCGATTGCTCCATCAGTATCAAAAAGAAGACGTATAAACTAAAAGCCAATACAGCGGAAATGGAATTGAAGTGAAAACAATAGCATCAAATCCATATCATCTCCGTATCTGATCCGTACCCTGTCCGCAAGCCAATAAGTCAGCAAAGACTCTTCGACTGCCGAATAATCATCCTAAACCCGAATATTTTCGTTCTTTTTCCTTATATTTGCTGTACAGAAACATAATGTATAGAAACGAAAGATACCATATCGTGAAAAACATATCGAAATATATCATCCTGCTATTCCTGCTGTTTGGCTTCCTTCCGGGCTATTCACTCCCCTCTGTCTTCCGGGGACTGTCCGTCACCGAAGGACTTTCCGACTTAGTAGTAAATGCACTTTATAAAGACTCCATTGGCTATGTTTGGATAGGTACCGGTAATTCTTTGGAACGTTTTGACGGCACACGTCTGAAACATTTCCTGATTTCCGGAGCGAATGAAAAAATCAAGCGGGTCAATGCTATCGCCGAAATGGAAGGCAACCAGATATGGATGGGAAACGGCATGGGACTTTGGCGGGTAAATACCGAAAAAGATATTCTCGAACCGATTGCTGCTGAAACTTTACACTATGGCGTCCGGACGCTCCTACCTGATGGGAAAGGTACTTTATATATAGGAAGTGAGGCCGGTCTGTTTATCTATAAAAACGGGAACCTGGAACAAAAGCTCATAGATCCCAATGTCCTTTCAGCCTCTAATATCATCACCGGACTAAGTCTTAGTGAGGATGGCATTCTCTGGATAGCCACCAACGACGGACTTTATTCCCTGACACTTGCCGACAAGAAAATCGTCCCTTATCATAATATAGTAGAAGACAAACATTTTTGCTCTTACAACAATATCACCCGCATCGGCAACGTACTTTATCTGGGTACGATGGGTCAAGGTATTATCAGCTTCGATACACAAACACATAAGTTCAGGCCCTTCATCGATGTAGGATGCAATGTGATATCTTCGCTGTCCGGTGATGGTAAAGATATGTTGTATGTGGGTACGGATGGAAATGGAGTACATTTCATTTCTACCAAACAAATGAAAGTTCTACGCTCTTTGCGCCACGAACCGGGAAAAGACGAAAGTATCCGTTCCAACTCCGTGTACTCCCTTTTAGTGGATCGTGACGGGCTTATCTGGATAGGTTTCTATCAACTGGGATTGGATTACAGTCTGTACCAGAGCGGACTTTTCTCTACTTACAGTTATCTCCCGTATTTTGACTCCAAAGATATGCCTGTACGCAGTATTGCAATTACCGAGCATGAGAAATTAGTCGGCTCCCGCGACGGCCTATTCTACATAAACGAAGAGCAACGACGCTTCAAAAACTTTAAATCTCCTGAATTGCGTTCCAGTATGATCTTCTGTATCTATAAATTTCAGGATAAATATTATATCGGAACCTATGGCGGGGGTATGTACATATTCAATCCTGCTGATCTTACTATTCACGACTTCGAACCTAATGAACCGCAACCTTTCATGCGGGGACAGATTTTCAGTATAAAAGCGGATAACAAAGACCAATTGTGGATAGGTACCTCAATGGGCCTCTATTGTTATAAGGATGGGAAAAGAATCAAGCAATATACCAGTGCCAACTCCAAATTACCCGAAGGGAATGTTTACGAAATCTATTTCGACTCCACACATAAAGGATGGATTTGTACAGAGAATGGCATGTGCATCTGGGACCCTTCTTCTGAAAGTCTGAAAACCGACATCTTCCCGGAAAACTTTATTCATAAAGAAAAGATCAGAGTTGTATATGAAGACTCCGACCATAATCTTTATTTCCTGCCGGACAAAGGAAGTATGTGTATATCCGATCTCTCCATGAGCCGTTTCAGAAGGCTACAACCTGATACACAACTGGAAGGAAAAGATGGTATGTTTATTCTGGAAGATGACGAAAAATGGCTCTGGATAGGAACCAATAACGGACTCTACCGCTACGACAAGAAAGAAACTTTTATTCCTTATAATTTCATTGATGGTATTCCCAGTTCTATTTTCACACTGTGCCCTCCCGTACAGGATCAACAGGGAAATATATGGATGGGAAATTCCAAAGGGCTGATTTATATGAACTTCAAGCAAAATAATCAGATGAAAAGATACACTTATCCGCTGACGATTACAGATATTTACGTCAACGGAAAGAAATCGCTTCATCCTGTTGTTGAGAGTGGGAAAGTCCCTGAAATACAACTTGAATCCTCCCAAAACAACCTGACATTTCACTTCTCCGGTTTTACCTATACCGAACCGGCTTATATGACTTATGAATACAAATTGGAAGGTGAAGATGAGGACTGGCAGATATTGACCGGAAAGTCGGAAATTACTTATTATGATTTGTCATCCGGAAACTATCTTTTCAAGCTACGTTATATCGGAAATCCAGATTCTGAAGTACGTACCGCCGTCCACATTGCCTATCCTGTAGAAACGTGGAGCATCATCGCCGTTTCCATTGCTTTAGCTTTTATCGGCTATATTTACTATCAGCGGAAAAGAAAAGCAAGGCAAACGAAAAATATTCAAATCCAGCTTCCGGAAGATGTGCAAGAACCCGAAAAGCAAGAAAAGACAGTAGAATTGAAATATAAGACCAATAAGATAAGCACGGAAGAATGTCAGCGCCTGACAGAAAAGCTGGAGGCTCTGATGCATCGTGATAAGCCATATACGAACCCGGATCTGAAAATTGCCGATCTGGCAACCATGCTCGGCAGGTCAGCACATACTTTATCTTATCTGTTCAATCAACATCTGAACCGTAATTATTACGATTACATCAATGATTACCGTATTGAGGAGTTCAAGCGTCTTATCAACGAAGACGAATATTCCAAATATACACTGGGAGCACTTGCCGAACTCTGTGGTTTTAGCTCACGCGCCTCCTTCTTCCGCTATTTCAAGAAGACTACCGGCATCACTCCCAATGAATATATCCGGAGCATCGGAAAGAATAACGACGAATAATCTATAGCATTTAAGATATACTCCATCATTTTCTGCACTTATCTTTCAGAATATCGAAAGATAAGTGCATTTTTATTGCAATAAACAGCAAGAATATTCTGTCCAACTTACCTCCGGAGTCTCAAATTATTAGTTGATACTACGAGTCTCAAATTCTTAAGTCACTATATTACAGCAAATTAATTAGTTTTCAGTCTAAGTTAATGAGATGAGATTTGTTAAGCACTATAAAAAATTGTTTTCCGTTTTTTACCTTTTATATTTGCAATCGTAAAGCTAACGTAAAACGTAACCAAAGTCTGAAGCATGGAAAACAAAAAGATGACATCCGTTCAATTGATAGCTGACTCTTATACGAGTTACCACCGCTCCGTCTATCTCTATATATGTTATAGGATAAACAATAAAGAGGAAGCTGAAGACATAGCCCAAGATGTATTTCTGCGTTTAATGGACTATAAGCAAATGCTCCGTCCGGATACCGTAAAGTTTTTCATTTACACCATATCCCGTAATCTGGTGAACGATTACCTGCGCCGTCACTATAAGAAGCAAGAAATAACATCTTATATATATGATCATGCAACGACCTGTACCAATGAAACGGAAAACCAGATTGTTGCCAATGATTTACTGGCTTGTGAGAAGCGCAAATTGCGCACTCTTCCGGAACAACGCAGAAAGATTTATATCATGAGCCGTTTTGAAGATAAATCCTCATCGGAAATTTCCGCCAAATTGAACCTTTCACGCCGTACGGTCGAAAACCATTTGTTTATCAGCCGGAAAGAAATACGTGAATATATGAAACAATGTATCTAATTAGAGTACAATAGAAATAATAGTGTTAATTTTAAATTTATAAATTATGAAGAATGAATTTCTGAAATTCTCATCGAAAAGAATTTTATTCTCAGCAGCAATGGCATCTGCGCTCTGTGTAGGTAGCCCGCAGCAGGCTTTTGCCAATGTAAATGAGGTACAAGCCATTATGCAGGCCGGTACAGTAAAAGGTACCGTAGTGGATGCTACCGGTGAACCCATCATTGGTGCCAACATTATGGTGAAAGGCACCACGAACGGTTGCATTACCGACATTGACGGTAATTTCAGTCTGAGTAATGCAAAAGGTACTTTAGTGGTTTCATTTATAGGCTATAAGTCACAGGAGATTGTGGTAAAAGGAAATGAAACCAATCTGAAAGTGGTTCTGGCAGAAGATTCGGAAATGCTGGACGAAGTGGTAGTTGTGGGTTACGGCACACAAAAAAAAGCTACAATGACCGGTTCGGTAACAGTGGTGAATCAGAAGATGTTAGAGAATAAAGGAACAATGTCCAGTCCTGTACAGGCATTGCAAGGACAGGTTCCCGGTGTCATTATCACGCGTAATTCTACAGCCCCGGGCGATGAAAGCTGGAATATGAGTCTGCGCGGTGCAGTTTCAAAAAACACTACCAGTCCATTAGTCATTATCGATGGCGTGGAATATGAAAGCGTAAACGAATTGCGTTTGTTGAATCCCTCTGATATTGAGTCTATCAACTTCTTGAAAGATGCTTCAGCTTCCATCTACGGTAGCAAAGCTGCTGGTGGTGTAGTATTGGTAACTACCAAGAAAGCCCAGGCAGGCAAAGTGCAGGTAGACTATAGCGGTTCGGTAACAAGTAAGTTTATCGGTCTGTCTCCTCATCTGATGAGTCTGGAACAATGGGCTTCCTCCGTGATAGATGCACGTACCAATGACGGTTACGGTGACGATGATACCTGGATGCGTTATGCAAAACTAGCATTGGCGTATAAAAATCAGTATATCAATCTTGACCATACAACAAATCCCTTTGGTAATGCCTTCACAGACGTAGCAGACTTTGTATTTTTCGATACCAACTGGCAGGATATCATGTGGGGAACAGCTGCTTCCACGCAACACGAACTTGCTATAGCTGGTGGTTCGGATGCCTCAAAATACCGTTTGTCTTTAGGCTATATGTATGATGACAGTAACTTGAAGTGGGGTAACAACAATAATAATCGTTATAATCTGCGCTTGACAAATACCTTTAAACTGTCCAACCGCGCTTCTATTGAGTCAGTGATAGCCTACAACCGTCAGGATCAAGTGGCACCTACACAGATTGGTTCGGCACTGACCACCAACTCACAGCAACCGGGTTTCCCATCTGCTACTGCTAATGGCAAGCCTTATGCATGGGGAACATGGGGCGCACCCAACTGGTATTGTGAATTGGGTGGTGACAACAAACTGAAAGTATCTGCTATCAACATCAGCGAGACATTCAGATACTCCATCCTGAAAGATCTGACTGCTTCAGTAACGGCCGGTTATAATACATCGACAGCCATCCGTGATAAACAAAGTAAAGCTATTGATTGGTATAACTATGCAGGTGACCGCGTGGTTCGTAGCAATCCGACCGAAGACAAGAGCTCGTATTCCAAATCCAATTCACGTACCGACTTTTACTCATTGTCCGGACACATCGACTGGTCGCATATCTTTGCCGATGTTCACGATGTAAAAGTGATGGTGGGATCGCAATATAACCTAAAAGAGTATGAAGGCACTTTCCTCTATACAGAAGGTATACTGCCCTCATTGGAAATTCCTAATAGCACAAAAGATGTTGTTTACCTGAAGAACGGTGACGACAAATCAACCAAATGGCAAGAGGCAGTAATGTCTTACTTTGGTCGTATCAACTACAATTATCGTTCTAAATACATGTTGGAAGCACAGGGACGTTACGACGGTTCTTCCAAATTCCAGCCCGAAAACCGTTGGGTATTCTATTGGGGTACTTCTGCCGGATGGAGAATTTCAGAAGAAGCATTCATGAAGAACCTGTCATTTGTAGACGAACTAAAGCTGAGAGCTTCTTACGGTAGCGTAGGTAATCAGAGTGGCGTTGACCGCTATGACGGTGCACAGTTATACAACTTCACCCCCAGTGGCGGTGCATTGATAGGTAATGGAAAAATCTCTTATGTAGATACTAACGGTAAGTTGCCGAGTACCGACCGTACATGGGAACGCATCCATAACTACAATATTGGTCTTGATTTCGGATTCTTGCGCAACCGCCTGACGGGTACGGCAGAAATCTTCTGGAAGAAGAGTGACAATATGTTGATCGACGTAATCTACCCGGGTATTCTGGGTGACAAAGCTCCCACGGCAAACTACGGTGCATTCAAGGCACACGGTTGGGAAGGTATGATCAACTGGTCGGATAAGATTGGAAAAGTAAACTATCATATCGGCGGTACTTTTACCTACACCACCAACGAATTAGTGGATAACGGTGGCAGTGGAGCCATCAAAGCAGGTGTACGCTCCGACCGTGAAGGATATCCTCTGAATTCTGTATTCGGTCTCCGTTACTGTGGCAAGATCCAGACAGAAGAACAACTGAAAAAGTATGTGGATAAGTACAAAAACACCAGTACCATCGGTACACTCAACAATCTGCGCCTTGGCGATAACATGTTCGAAGATGTGAATAAGGATGGCAAACTGACAGAAGAAGATTTGGTATATCTGGGTACAGACGATCCTAAAGTACAATTCTCTATCAATGCAGGTCTGGAGTGGAATGGTTTTGACCTTGCCATCGTTTTCCAGGGAGCAGGCAAACGTACTATCTGGCGTGAGGAAAGTACATGGAGGATTCCGATGCGTGCCGTTTATCTGAACACGAGCGATCAGCACATAGGCAACACATGGTCTCCGGATAATCCGGGTGCATTCTTCCCTGCGCTGACCAACCAGTCCGAACTTAACAACTACAACTACCAATGCTCTTCATGGTCGGTAGAAGACGGAGCATATTTGCGCTTGAAAAATGTAACTCTGGGTTATTCACTTCCGGCTTCTCTGCTTGCCAAAACAAAAATATTAAGTAAGGCGCGCGTATATGTAACAGGTAGCGATTTGTGGGAACACAGCAAAATTAATGATGGATGGGATCCGGAAGCAAATCGTAAAGTGGACAACTCCAAGCGATATCCTTTCCTGCGCACTGTAACTTTTGGATTGAATTTAACCTTTTAATTGAAGACAAAAATGAAAAAATATACAATTAAATCTATTTTGATACTGGCAATAGGATGTATGTTACATTCCTGTCTCGACCTGGATCCGAAAGACCAGATTGCCGATGGTAACTATTGGCAGACTGCTACAGACTTCAAGTTATTCTCCAATCAGTTCTATGGCTGGACACGCGATTTTAAAAACAGCGTCTACGATGCCCCCCACTCCGATAAGCGTTCTGACCTTATCATGGATAAAGGCAGTAAGAATGTATTCGCTAACGGAACCAACAGCATACCGGCTTCCGACGGCAACTACACCGATGCTTACAATCGCATCCGTCGTACAAATATCCTCTTACAGAAAGCAGAGAGTTTTGCAAATCAGAGCGACATCGCACAATATATCGGTGAAGCCAAGTTTTTCCGCGCTTACTGCTACTTTGACCTGTTACAGCTTTTTGGAAATGTCATAGTAGTCACTACACCGATTGATGTTACTGCTCCCGAAATGCAAGCAGCACGCAACGACCGCAGCGAAGTAGCCGACCTCATCATTCAGGATCTGAAAGATGCCGCCGAATTACTTCCTGTCACTTCCACAGTGGAAAAAGGACGTGTAGGTCGCGAAGGTGCCTGGGCAATGCTTTCCCGTGTAGCACTCTACGAAGGTACATGGCAAAAGTTCCGTGGTAACACAGCTCGTGGCAAAGACTTGTTGGACATTGCGGCAAATGTAGCAAAGGAAGTGATCAACACTAAAAACTTCTCACTGTTTGCACCTGCTATCTTAGGCGACAGTGCACAGAAGTATATGTTTATCCTGGAAGATACGAAGTGTAACCCTGCCGGATTACAGAAAAGCGCCAATACGGAGTATATTTTCTCCCGCCGTCATGACGAAGCGTTGGCTCCTATCGGTGTAAATATCACAAAAGAGTGTTTGGCAAATGCCCAAATGATCTCTCACAAATTTGCTGCAATGTATCTCTGCCAGGATGGACTCCCCATTGAAAAATCGGAAGTATATAAAGGAGACCTGAAGATTTTGGACGAATACCTGAACAGAGATAACCGTATGATTTATACCCTCTGCAAACCTTATGAATATTTTTGGAGTAACCTGAATTCACGCGTTAACTGGACAGGTGATGCCGTTGACCGCGCCTCAGCTTCCATCAAAGGATTGGTACCCACCGGAGGAAGTGGTTATAACAATCAGAAGTGGGCTTGCGAACGCTATGTGAACGATACCTATGAAAGCTACGACTACCCCATCATCCGCTATGCAGAAGTTCTGTTGAACTATGCAGAAGCCGTATTCGAACGGGATGGAGCTATCTCTGATGAGGATCTGAATCTCTCTCTCAACTTGGTTCGTTGCCGCATCAACGCCAAAATGCCTAAACTAACCAATGCATTTGCCAGCACTCATGATCTGGATATGAGAACTGAAATTCGCCGCGAACGTACCATTGAATTATTCAACGAAGGTTTCCGTATAGACGACCTGAAACGTTGGAAGACAGCTGAAACGGAAATGCCGCAAGATTTTCTGGGTATCAGATGGACAGGTACAGAGTTTCAGAACAAATGGCCGGGCGTTACCAATGAAAGAAACAGCGACGGTTTCATCATCCTGGAGTCAGGACGTAAATGGGAAGATAAGCACTATCTTTACCCATTACCTACCGACCAGTTGCAGTTGAACCCGAACCTGAAACAGAACCCGGGTTGGGGAGAATAAATCAATGTTTTTCATTCATAAAAAGAAGATAACAACATGAAGAATAGAAATTCTATATATCAAGGCTTGAGCCGGGCATCCATTGGGATGCTGGCGGCCTGCATGACTCTGACTGCATGTGATAAGGATCAAGAATTTACTCCTGCCATGCCCGAAGCCAAACTGATTAACGGCATCACGTTTAAAGTCAGTGAAAACCTGCCGCTTGCCATTGGCATGGACTCTACTATTGTTTTTGCGATTGATGCTCCCGAAGAACTGGAAGATCGTTCCATTATCTGGAAGTCAACCGATGAAACTGTTGCCAAAGTTTCGCAGCAAGGTACTATTACCGGTATAGCCGAAGGTACGGCCATCATTAGTGTGACTCCCGCTATAGGTTTCGGTCCATCAGCCTCAGTAACGGTCAATGTAATACCCGAAATCATAAAGGCTACCGATATGACGTTGGTCAATCCGAAAGAGGGAGAAGATATTTATGAGACAGACCGAATTCAGTTGGAGGCATCCATCCTTCCGGCTAATCATACCTATTCTTATCTGACATGGGCAAGCAGTAACTCAAGCATCGCTACAGTATCAGAAAATGGTCTGGTAAACTGTCTGACGCCTGGCAAGGCAATCATTACAGCTTACACACACGACCGTAGTGGTGTATCTGCTTCTTATGAACTGAATATCAAAGAGTACATTCCGGTAGAAAGTGTCTCTATCTCTGCTTTGACAGAACCGCTTTGTATCTCTCGCGGCCCGGTTCAGCTGGATGTTGCTTACACACCGGCCAACGCTACCACAGGTTCAGTAGACTGGACTTCAAGTGACGAAAACATTGCTACGGTAGATTTGGGTATTGTAACACCGAAGGGTTTCGGAACTGCTACTATTACGGCAACTTGTAAGGCAACAGGTCAGACGGCTTCCGTATCTGTAACCGTAGAAAGCGGTTGGGTCATTTGGGATGGCCAGAATAATTTCGATGGCTGGAAAATCGGACAGAATTATTCAAGCTATGTGATAGAAAATGGTAAAATGGTGGTTACAGCCGGTGCTCAAAACGCCACTATGAGACGTGCGGACTTGAGTTTCAAAAATGTCCCCATAAACCTTGATTTCTCCAACTATCCGATACTTGCCATGCGTTCCACATTGCCTGTCGGCGGAAAAGGAATCGGGCAAGGTGGTGCTTACACATTAGATCTAGTCACTAAATCCGGAAATATCAACAAAGCTCATGTAGGAGAACTTCTGAGTGACAATACGAATCTGATATATTATGATATACCATCAATTAATGCGGCATTAGGCAATGGTATGGTAGAAGCCAATACTTTCCAGATCAAGGTAGCAGACATTTACAATGAGAACCTGCCTACCGGTCAATATACGGTTTACTGGATTCGCACATTCAAGAGCATAGCCGAAGCAAAAGCCTTTGCTGAAGCTGAAATATCAGCCGGAAACTAAAATATAACTCTAAAGAATACTCACAATGAAAAAGAATTTAATATTCGCATTAGGTCTCTCACTGATAACAGGCTTCACAGCCTGTTCCAGTGAAATCGAAGACGGAACGACAGATATCGACAGTTGGGAGATGCCTTATGAAGAAGTGGTCGCCAAATACACCTATACTCACCCTTGCGCCATGTTCAACGAGGCCGACTTTACACGTGTGAAGACAATGCTCGATAACGGAAGCGCACCACAGGCAGTAAAGGATGAATTCAATCTGCTGAAGAGCAGTCAGTTTACAAATGTTACTTACACCCCTTCACCTACCGAAAAGATAGTGCGTGGTGATGCTACCGGAACAGGGACTACTGAAAACAGCAACAATGCAATGCGCGATGCCGCCGCTGCCTATCAGCTATCATTATTATGGAAACTGACTGGCGATACCAAGTATGCCGATACTTCCATCAAAATCCTGAATGCTTGGGCAAAGGTCTGCAAGGAGGTAACTTCAAACGACTCCAACCACATGCTTGCCGCAGGTGCACAAGGTTATACTTTTGCCAATGCAGGTGAAATAATGTCAACCTATAGCGGTTGGGCAGCCAACGATTTGACCGCCTTTAAGAAATGGATGAAAGATGTATTTGCTCCTAAAAACCTGGATTTCATGAAGCGCCATCAAGGTACTTGCAGCGATCACTACTGGTCTAATTGGGATTTGGTAAATATGTGTTCTTACTTCGCCATCGGAATCCTGAATGAAGACGACGAAATGGTGAACTTTGTGGTGAACTACTTCTACAATGGAGTAGGCAACGGATATATTGGCAAACTCATTCAGGGCACCTTCTCCGATCCTCTGGGTAGCGGTGAAGAGATAGCCCAAAACCAGGAGAGCGGCCGTGACCAGGGCCACGCCATGATGTCAATAGCTGTAACAGCTAATCTTTGTCAAATGGCCTACACCCTCTTACAGTGTAATCCAACAGTGACCCAACTCGACTTCTTTGCTGCAAAAGATAACGCAATAATGAAAATGGGTGAATATACTGCTCTCTTCAATCTACGTAATGGCTCTGACCAACTGAATGCTGCCGGTTCCTGGCTAGCAACCAAAGAGCAGATGCCGTTCAACCGCTATGAATATTGCGTTGATTGCAGTTGCGCCGACAAGAACCACGGTGCCATACATACAGCCGTAGCTGATGATAATGGCCGTGGCAACCTCCGTCCGGGATGGGAAATTCTCTTCAATCACTACGCCAAAGTGAAGAAGTTGGGCAGTGGCTACAAGTACGCCAAGATGGCTGCTGACAAAATGCGTCCCGAAGGTGGTGTGGACGGTGGAAGCCGTTACGGCACAAACAGTGGCGCTTTCGACCAATTGGGTTGGGGAACATTAATGCTGTATCGCGAATAATTCCATATTAGGATTGATAAAAAAACAGGGTAGTTTCAAATTTTCGAAACTACTCTGTTTTTTTATGCTCATTTAGGTAGACCGCAAGAACTACATAACCTCCTCAAACAGATATTTTTCATTTATAGACATTAACAGATACATTTTTTTACTAAATTTGCATACCACAAAGAAAAAAAATGCCTATGGCCTTAAGAAAACACATATTAGTCTTCTTAATATTTTTTATTGGAGTATTCCATATCTTCGCGTCAGATGCTAATTACACAATATATAGTATCGGAAACGAAGGAACGACATGCAAATTTGAAGACACTCGTGTCAACTGCATTTATAAAGATTCAGATGGATTCATCTGGATCGGTACGGGGCTTACCGTTGAACGAATAAACGGACAATACACCTTACCCTATCATTTTACGGAAAAGCAAGAAGGAATAACCCCTTCCCCTTTTTTGGTTAATGCACTCATAGAAAACCACAAACATGATTTTTGGGTAGGTACAGTGCAAGGACTTTGGCACATGAATCACAATAATTTCACTTTAGAGCGAATGTTTGCCAAAGAAATAAATTTCTCTGTTCAGAAATTAGCAAAAGATGAAGAGAATCGGCTTTACATAGGAACAGTGAACGGTCTCTATATTTATGACGGGAAAGAATTACGGCATATCATGATCAACGAAAAAAACATTCTTTCCATAAATAATCGGATTCTGGATATCGTAGTACAAAGTCCTAATTCTGTCTGGCTACTGACTACCAATGGAATTGTTCTTTGTGATGCCAAATCCGGAGCACTTAAGCAATATTCTTCCTCCCTCTCCTCTTGTGGACAATTCAAATGTTTCATTAAAGTAAAAGATAAATTATATATCGGTACGGAAAAAGGAGGTCTTTTAACTTTTGACCTACTGCATCAAACGTTTGCTCCTTATTGGAACGACATTAAAGTTCCAGTAACAAACCTCACTTATGAAAAAGGAATTTTAGGAGTTGCCACTTCCGGACAAGGCATTTACCTGCTGTCACTGACCAATGGGAAAAGCATATACTCTGCCATTTGCGGAACAGAACCGGGACAAGATCTCCTGTCCAATAATATATCTTCTATATTACTATCCCAAGGAGATGTATGGTGCGGAACAGGCTATTATCTGGGACTGAATTTATTAAGAAAAAGAAACGAGGCTTTCAGGCGATACGACAAAGGACTCTTCAAATCAAAAGACATCTCGATACGCAGCCATCTCTCCACAAAAGACTATCGCTTCATCGGCACACGCGAAGGTTTCTATTACGTAAACGAACAGAACGAAAAAATACACTATGTAAATGTTCAGAATGACAAGAGTGGTAAACTGCGTTCCAATCTCATATTCTCTTTTTATGAATATGGAGGTGAGATTTTAATCGGGACCTGTGCCGGTGGTCTATCTGCTTTTGATCCTCGGACAGGCACATTCAATGAAACACCTCTGACACGTACCTGCGTATCGAATGATATCTTCATGTTTCTGGAAGATGAAAACAATAAATTATGGCTGGCAACTTCCGACGGCCTCTATTCTTATGACAAACAAACTCAAACTGTAAAAGAATATAATGCATCGAACAGTAATATGCCAGGTAATATTGTATACGGCATTTATCAGGATTCATCCAAACGCTTTTGGGTGGGTACAGATAAAGGATTGGCCATTCTGGATAGCACAGGTAAATGTACCCAAAATATTCTGCCCGAAGCTTTCAGAAAAGAAGCTATCCGTTATATATATGAAGGAAGAGACGGTACACTCTTTTTTGGCCAGCTAAACAACCGCCTTTTCATATCCGATAAATCATTAAATCATTTCCGGTATCTCTCACCGATTTGCCCCAGTATCGTACAAGACGATCAGGGATATTATTGGCTGGGACAATGGGATGGTCTACTGCGGGTCAATGAGAAACTGGATCGTTTTACTTTCTTTCCAGCTATAAATGATCTTGCCGCCAATGCAGGGCCGCCCATCTCAAAAGACAAGAACGGGTTATTATGGGTATGTGGCATAAAAGGGCTTTTTATGGTAAATCCATTAGCAGAGTTTACTCCCTCACCAATACGAATTACGGAAATGCAGGTAAATGGTAAACTGTATGCCAATGATTATAAACTAAGTGCCGATTCTGTTATTAAACTAAAATCCAATGAAAATACCATAACTTTCCGGTTTACATCCTTAGGATATGAAAGTCCGGAACTCATTAAATATGAGTATATGCTGGAAGGAAAAGATTCTATCTGGATAGAACTGGCAAATGAAGATAAGGTTTCTTATTTTAATCTGCCGGCGGGCAACTATGTTTTTCAGATTCGTAAATTTCTAGATCTGGAATCCGTTAACCGTGTGTCATTCAGCATCAAGCAAGATCGGTCATGGTTAACTTACGCTACTATTACAGGAATCTTGCTGATAGCAATATTCATCTTCGTATTCAGAAAAAGAAAAACTATAGTGAGTGCTACGACACCGGTTGAATCGGTAAATCTCGACCAGCCAGAAACTAAGATTCCGGCATCATCTACTGAAAGCTACGTGAAACTAAGTGATGAAGAAGCCGGAGACGTCATTCATACATTAAAGAAATATATGCAGGATCAGCAGCCCTATCTGAATGTCGATTTAAAACAATCAGATGTTGCTGCCGCCATTGGCTATCCCACTTACCTCCTGTCCGCTGTATTCACCCACTATCTCAAAATGGGATATTACGATTTCGTCAATAGTTACCGTGTTGAGAAATTTAAGCAGGCCATCAGTGAAGGACAACATAAAAAATATACGCTGGTAACCTTAGCCGAGAAATGCGGTTTCAAGTCAAAAGCTTCTTTTTTCCGTGCCTTCAAGAAGTTTACAGGTACAACCCCCAACGAATATATTCAGCAATACGATAAAGAATAACTCTCCTTTCTATTTCCGGTCGGTATCACTCATTTGTGATACCGACATATCAACCTGATAATCAATAATATTATATTCAAATAGTATCTTCCATAAGTTTGATACAGATTCCATGTTTTTTTAGTTTTTACTCTGTTTACAGTTATCTATTTTTGCATTGTACTTCTTGACAAAAGAAATACTATAAACAGAAAAATGTGAAACCAAAAATCGAAAGCATGGAAGACATAAAAGTAACATCGCCCTGCCTCATCACCAGTTCCTACAAAGAACATTATAATTCGGTATGTTCTTATATTAATTATAGGATTAATAATTGGGAAACAGCAAAGGACTTATCTCAGGATGTATTTCTGCGTCTTATTGACTATAAACAAATGCTTCGTCCGGATACTGTGAAATTCTTCATTTTCACGATAGCCCGTAATTTACTAACCGATTATCTGCGCCGCTACTATAAGAAACAAGAAATTACTTCTTATCTGTACGATCATGCAGTTACTTATACGAACGAAACGGAAAGCCATGTAATCGCCAAAGAACTATCCCTTCTGGAGAGACATAAATTGGAAACTCTCACCGCTCAACGCAAAAAAATATATGTAATGAGTCGTTTTGATGAAAAGTCAATCTCCGAAATATCCACTGAATTAAGCATTTCCCCCCGTACGGTCGAGAATCACCTATTCGTCAGCCGCAGAGAGATACGCGAATTCATCAAGCAATGTATCTAATTAGATAATATACAATAGTGTTAATTTTAAATTTATAGTTTATGAAGAAAGATTTTCTAAAGTTTCCGTTAAGGAAAGCCCTTTTCTCTACGGTGATTTTATTCTCTTTATCTGCCATATTCAGCTCCTGTGGAGATGATGTGGAAGGTAGAATTTCAGTTAACAATGCAGCTCCGGAGAAAGTTACAAATGTGAAAACAGAAGCCGGCCCCGGTGAAGTGTACCTGACATGGACCAATCCTACTAATGAAAGTTTTATGTATACTAAAATAGAATACACAACTTCGAAAGGTGAGAAAAAATACCAGCTCATTTCTAAGGAAAATGCAGACAATGGGGTTGCCAAAGCAACAGTCAGTGGTTTTGCCAATACAGATCCGGTTACATTCTCCATCTTTTCCTGCTCCGTCAAAGGTAACAACAAAGGTGCTGTAGAAGTAACAGCCGAACCTGATACACCTGCTTTTGCCGTAGTGGCCGAAACCGTAGAAATCGAAACTCAACCGGGAGGGGTAAACGTAAGCTGGAATAACGAATCAGTAGCTCCGGTTTATGTAGTGCTCGACTATTATTCGAAAAGTACACCTTCGAAAACCGGAAGTACCAAAATTTTGGCTGCTGCCGGCAGTAAGGAGAAACGTTTTGTACCTCTTACTTACGAAACAGTGAATTACTTCTCGGGTGAAGATTGTGTTATCAATGTCACTACACAAGATGCGGAAGAGAATGCTTCCGAAGTGTTCCCCTTCGAAGTAGCGGTAGGCACTATGGAGAAATTACCCAAAGCAGATTGGAAATTTCCTGATTACAATGATTCCTCCAACGATGGCACAATTGGTTATAGTTCGCAAGAAACGGTAGGTGAAGGCGCCGTTAACGGACGTGTAATAACCATGCTTGATAATGATCCCGCCACTTTCTGGCACACTGCATGGAAAACGTCATCAGCTTATCCGCACTTCTTTATTATTGACATGGGAAAGGATTACCAGATCAGTCATATGGACATCAGAAGACGTCTTGGAAACAACGGAACTCATAAGGGACAAACTTTCTACACTTGTTCCAATGCAGCAGCTGTAGATAAAAATAAACCGGACAGCTGGGGTTGGGAAGAACAAGGACATTATTCATTTGATCCGAATACAGATACCCCTCAATTATTCCGTTTCCCATCACCTGCTACAGCCCGTTATGTCAAAGTTTCTTTTGCTGAAAGTGATAAAGGTTCAAGCAATTTCGTGATGATTTCCGAGGTGAATGTGTTCAGCCCGGAAAAATAAATCTAATACTGAAAACATTAAATTTTATGATATGAGAAAGAAATTTATATTTGCGGCAGCTCTATGCCTGACGACGTTATCTCTCACAGATAATATCAATGCAGCCGTACAAATTACGCAGGAAGTACAACAAGACGGACGGACCATACGTGGTACAGTCATTGATAACACCGGAGAGCCTGTTATTGGTGCAAACGTTACCATAAAAGGTACAACGAATGGTGTAATAACCGATATAGACGGTAATTTCATTTTAAATAATGCCAAAGGCACATTGGTTGTTTCCTTCGTCGGCTACAAAACTCAGGAAATTCCTATAACAAATAAAACTACTATCAATGTCACACTACAGGAAGATTCTGAATTATTGGACGAAGTAGTGGTCGTGGGTTATGGAACACAGAAAAAGGCATCATTAACCTCCGCTATTACCCAGATTAAAGGTGAAGAAGCGTTTGCCAACAAAGGTATCTCCAATGCTACAGTTGCCTTGCAGGGTGAAGTTCCGGGTTTGGTGATCACCCGTACTTCCAGCCGTCCAGGTAGTGAAAATGCAGCCATGAAAATACGTGGTGATATATCCATCAACGGTAACTCCAGTCCGCTGATCATCATTGATGGTATGTCCGGTTCTTTGGACGAACTGAATGCTATGAACCCTAATGACATTGAGAATATCTCCGTTCTGAAAGATGCTTCCGCTGCTATCTACGGTGCCCGTTCAGCGGCAGGAGTCGTGCTGGTAACGACTAAACGCGGTAAGAAAGGTAAGGCGCAAATAGCTTATAGCGGTTCTATCAGCCGTACTACAAATGGTATTCAGCCTCCCCTCACCGATAACAGACAATGGCTGGACATGTTCTTTGAAGCACAATACTGGGATGCCAATTACGGTACTCCGGGAATGCTAGATCCACGCCAGACCTATCAAAATGTAAATTATTGGATTCTTGGTGGTGGAAAAGCTACTGCCTGGAATCCGGAAACAGGCAAGTGGGAAGATGATCCGACGATTATCGATCCTAATACAGGTGCAATCATGTCGTATGGTGGTTCAAACCTGTTTGATGCACTCAGAGCAGGAAAAGTGGTTACAATAGCGGATGGAAGTAAAATCAAACGCTGGGATCCCAATGTTTATATGGAAGATTACCTGTATGGTCAGGCCACTTCGCATAAACATACGGTAACAATTTCCGGAGCAGATGACAAATTCAATTATTACGCTTCATTGGGTTTTTCAGACAGCCAGTCACAACTAAAAGTGGCGGACGATGGCGAAAAGAAATATAGTGCACGCCTGAATGCTGATTACCAAGCCAATGAACTGTTAAAATTCTCCACGAGCATGGCTTATGAAAAGCGTGATATTTCCACCCCCTCTACCGATGTAGGTACCGGCTGGATGGACCCTTGGCTCTGGCCTATACTCAATATGAATGGTGATCCTTATGATACATTCAGTGGTAGCCGTAATCCGATCGGAGGTCTTCTGTATGGTGGTCGTATCGACAATTCACTGACTACCTTCCGTGGAGACATGAAGATCACACTTGATTTGTCGAAATGGGTAAAAGGATTATCCCTGGTAGCATCCGGCAACTACAAGTTGGCACAAAGGAATAAGACAGAGGTAAAGAATGAGGTAACCTATTATGATTGGATCGGTACGGTAAACGGTAGCAAAAACGGTCCGGGTTCGTTAAACGAAAGCGTCGAAAAATGGGAAAATGTTACTTTGGGTGGCTTTGCCAATTATGAACGGACATTTGCAAATATACACAGTATTTCCGCCATGATCGGTATGACTGCTGAACAAGAAACATCCAAGAAAGTAGTTGCTGCACGCAACATGGGGCCCATGTATCCGGGCTCCGGTTTAACGGACTTAAATGTGTGGATTACAGGCGACAATAACACAGCAGAAGGCGGACAGGGTTCCTGGGGATTCGTATCCTATATGGGACGTCTGAACTATATCTATGATGACAAATATTCAGTCGAAGTATTAGGGCGCCGGGACGGTTCTTCCAAACTGGACAAATCACAGCGTTGGCAGAATTTCTATTCTGTTTCCGGATTCTGGAGACTCTCACGTGAGAACTTCCTGAAAGATATTCCTTGGCTGAGCGATTTAAAAGTCCGTTATAACTACGGTAAAACAGGCAGTGTAGAAGGAATCAGCAATTACGAACGTTTCTCAGAAATCAAGACGGGAACAGCTCTTTTCGGAATCACCCCTACACAGCATACTTCACTTTGGGTAGATGGTATGCGTTCTGCCGACCGTACCTGGGAAACTCTAAACAGCCATAATATCGGTATGGACGTAGCAGTCCTCAACAACCGGCTGAGAGCTACAATGGAATATTTTATAAAGACCAATGACGGTATGTTTATCACAACATCCTATCCGGCAGTGCTGGGTGCCGGAGCACCGAAGTTGAATGACGGAAAATTACGTGCCAAAGGTTGGGAAATAGCCTTGAATTGGAATGACCAGATCGGGCAAGTGAAATACAATATCGGCGGTTCTCTTTCCGACGCCTGGACAAAACTCCTCACATTGCCCAATAATGAAGAAATACCTCAGCCAGGTTATAACTCAAAACGTTTAGTCGGCAAACCGTTGAATGCGATTTATGTTTATCAGACAGACGGTCTTTTCCAGACTCAGGAAGAAGTGGATGCATTTTATGAAATGTTTTATTGGAATGCAGATCATACAGGTCCTAAAGCCGGTAATATTCTTCCGGCTCCGTCAGAAACCAATCTGGAACGTCTTCGCCCGGGAGCTCGCAGGTACGTAGATTTGGATGGTGACGGTGCCATTACAAACAAAGACATTTACTATGCAGGTGAAACATCTCCGCGTCTGACATTCGGATTTAAAGCCGGTTTAGAATGGAAAGGTATTGATGTTTCCGCTTTCTTCCAGGGAGTTGGCAAACAGGTTATTTTAAGAGGTGGAAGTGTGTATGCACCGTTTGTCGTAAACTACGTAAGACAGAATTATACATTCATGGGGAAAACATGGGCACCCGATCATACGAATGCTGAATATCCGATCCTGTCCCGTAATCAAAACTTCAACAAGTTCAACTATAATAACATTGATGCCAGTGTACAGAAAAACAGATATATACGTTTGAAATCTCTCGTTGTAGGTTACTCACTGCCTAAGCAATGGATTGCCAAAGCCGGCCTCAACAAACTAAGAGTCTACTTCTCTGGTGATGACTTGTGGGAATGGACAAAAATCAAAGATGGTTATGACCCGGAAAATGGTGAAGGAGGTAATACGACATTCCCATTCAGCCGCTTGCTGACTTTCGGTATAGACGTTACATTCTAAAAACAAACTTATATAATTACAGAATATGAAAACGATAATAAAGAATATACTATTAGTGTCCGCAATGGCACTTCCATTAGCTTCATGCAGTGATTTTCTTGATAAAGAGCCACTGGATAAGGGAACAGAAGCTATTGTTTTCAAAACTCCCCAGCAATTTGAACAGGCCGCCAATGCACTCTATAATACAGAGGGATGGAAAAACTATGAGAATAAAGCCAATTACGGCAACATGGACCGTGGGCTCGATATTTCAGGATTAGGTTCTAACGGAGGCGGCTCGGCACCTGAAAGCAATTTCCAATGGGACAAACCTTATGGACATATCCGCACCTGCAATATCCTCTTGCAGAAAGCTGAAGAATACTCAGGAGATCCCAGCGGCATTGCCCAGTCTGTAGGTACTGCCTATTTCTTCCGCGCATGGCAGCACTTCTATCTGCTAAGAGTGTTCGGTGGCGTACCTATTGTAGACCGTGTATTGGATGTAACAGACGGAAATGTATTATTCGGTCCTCGCAAGAGTCGTTATGAAGTAGCCCACTTCATAATTTCCGATCTGGAGAAAGCTATCCCGATGCTGCCTAAAGAAAGCACCATTGCAGAAAATGCCAAAGGCAAAGTTAGTCAGGAAGCCGCACAAGCATTTCTGGCAAGAGTATTACTTTATGAAGCCACCTGGGAGAAATATGTTCCCAGCATCGACTATGATTTAGACGGAGACGGCAGTAACGTAGGTGCCGGTACAGCAAAACCCGAAGGATATTACTCAATAGAGAAGATGTTGACCGAAGCCAAACGACTGTCCGGTGAAGTAATTAAAGAAGCCGAATCCGGTACTTTCCAACTTTGGAATGAATGCGACTCTTTGAGTTATTTCTATTTATTCAATATTGACGACGGAGATGGCAACATTCCCAACTTCAAGGGAAAAGGTAAAAGTACAAATAAAGAATTCATTTTTAGTCAGAAGTTTGACTACAATTTAGCACGCATAGGTATTAACTTATCTCATACGGTTATCACCTGGCAGGCTACGGACATCAGTGCTTCGTTCGGTGAGTCTTTCCCATGCCGCAACGGACTACCTATCCGTATCAGCTATACAGGCAATATGTCCGATGCTCAAAACAATCCTGAATTCGCCGGCTATGATACATTTGTAGGTGAGTTCCGCAATCGCGACTACCGTTTCATCAGTTGCTGTATGTCCATACCTGACCGTACCATCTGGAGCAGTCGTCCGGAAGATGGCCGCCAATTGACGCAAACCGGAAATCCTTATCCGGAAGCACTGTTCCCGAAAAATAACGAAGTGTATGATGGTTCAGATCCTGCATATGGCAGTCCTTGCGGAATATTCAAGCCTACTCTTCGTACAAATGCCACAGCCGCCACATACGGTAGCCGTAAGTTCCTGATCGAAGGTGCCAACAGACCACAAAATACCGAATCTGCCGATTATCCGCTCATCCGTCTGGCCGAAGTGCACTTGATTTATGCGGAAGCAACTTGCGAATTGAACGGCGGAACCATTTCCGATGAGGATCTGAATAAATCCATTAATAAGAACCGTGCCCGTGCCCGCGTAGCTCCACTCACCAATGCCTTGATCGCCAATGTATGGGATGCCGGCTGGTTTGATCACGCTACGGGAAAAACAATCTGCAAAAAGATGAATATGCTCGATGAAATTCGTCGCGAACGTGCCTGTGAGCTCTTTGGCGAAGGTTTCCGTTCTGACGATCTGAAGCGCTGGGGTATTGCACACATCAACCTCAGAGGCCAGAAATTGGGTCGTCATATTCTTGGCACGGCTTACGAAACAGAAAAAGCAAATGATGCCACTTACTTTGGCGAACCCTGTTATTATCCTGAAAAATATCCGTTGCTCTACGGCATCTATCAAGGAAGCGGCCCCAATGATCCCGACTATGGACGTTCCATTGCTACACTGGCAGGCAACCTGCTTTTCAGCCAGCGCGATTATCTGTCTCCCATTCCTTTGGTACAGATTCGTTTGAATCCGCAATTGAAACAAAATCCGGGATGGTAAATATGAATAATAACTAAAATGTATTGAACAATGAAAACTATAAAATTTATTCTTGGAATGTTGTTGCTACCATTACTGTTTACAGCATGCAGTGATGACGAAGCCGGCGAACCTAATATCACAGCAGATGAATTCGTACAAGTTGCGAAACGTACAGCTAAAGTCACTTATGACGGTACCTATTACGTCTTGACCGAATACGTGGAAGGCGCAGCCACCGAATGGGGAATAACTCCATGCGTATTTATTGTTGACCGCGAAGAAGATGCGGCAAAGGTTAAAGCCTTGGGAGACGTAACAGATGTTGTATTTGCCGGTATCGGACAGATTACCGATTATCGTCCTGCCGATACGGATGCAAGTAAAAAGCATTATATGATTCTGTTGACCAGCATCAGTAAAAAATAAGATAAAAAATCATCAGCCTGCAATATTACATTTTAAAATGTATATTGCAGGCTATTACCATAAGAGCTAATCTCACTGAGAATACCATAAAAATGAAACTGAGCAAATTTATAGTTATCACAGGTGTTTTATTAAGCACCATCCACTATGCAAACTCGCAGAACCGGTTAGTCACCTATCCGGCACCGGAGGGGGCTGATTTAATGAATGATTTCACAGTGAAAGTACGGGAAACAGGAAAAGACTGGAAACCGGTTGACACATACCTTGTCAAAGTAGATGAAGTGCGGAATATCAAACATCATGTAGAAAGAGCTTCAATGAGTTATTTCGACTTTTCAGGTGAGGTCGAGGTATCAGTTACTTTCAATCACGGAGCGATTCAAAGTGGCAGAGTACGTCCTCTCTCCTATGGAATCACTCCTACAATAACCAACAATACCATGACCTTTAAGTTGAATCGTCCACGCAATCTATCGGTAGAAGTCAATGGAGATATCTTCCACAATCTCCATCTTTTTGCCAATCCGATAGACGAAAACAAACCCAGAAAACTTAAAGACCGTAATCTGATTTACTTTGGACCGGGAGTGCACCATTTACCCGG
Source organism: Bacteroides intestinalis (assembly GCF_003464595.1). GTDB lineage: Bacteria > Bacteroidota > Bacteroidia > Bacteroidales > Bacteroidaceae > Bacteroides > Bacteroides intestinalis_A. The sequence goes on along the minus strand of NZ_QRZF01000003.1, from coordinate 492,875 downwards.
TGACACTCTGAATGTTCCATCCGGAAAAACCGTTTACGTGGCAGGGGGAGCAGTCATAAAAGGGCGTATTCAAGTGGTCGATGCACAAGATGTGAAGATACTGGGCAGAGGGCTGGTCCTTCCGGAACGCTGGGCGGGAATTCGTATCGTCCATTCCAAAAATGTATTGGTAGAAGGTCTGATCACAACGCAATGTCCCACCGGAGGCTCGGACAGCATAACGATACGCAATTTAAAAGTTATCAGTTCCTATGGCTGGGGCGACGGACTGAATGTTTTTGCCAGTAACAATATATTGTTCGATGGCGTATTCTGTCGTAATTCGGACGATTGCACTACGGTCTACGGCACCCGTATGGGCTTTACCGGTGGTTGCAAAAACATCACTATGCAGAACTCTACTCTCTGGGCAGATGTAGCTCACCCCATCTTCATCGGTATCCATGGAAATGTGGAAAATCCTGAGATTCTGGAAAACCTGAATTATATCAATATAGATATATTGGATCATAAAGAAAAGCAACTGGATTATCAGGGCTGTCTTGCCATCAACGCCGGAGACAACAACCTGATACGGAACGTACGCTTTGAAAATATCCGGATAGAAGACTTCAGACAAGGACAACTGGTCAATCTCCGTATCTTCTTCAACGAAAAATATTGCAAGGCACCCGGCAGAGGCATTGAGAATATCCTGTTCAAAGACATTTCTTATACGGGAAAGGATGCGGAAGTCTCCATGATTATCGGCTATGACAAAGAACGGAAAGTGAAAAACATTCGTTTCGAAAACCTGACGATAAACGGTGAAGTGATTTACGATGATATGCCCGAGAAACCTAAATGGTATAAAACTGGAGATATGGCACGTATCTTTGTGGGTGAGCATACAGAAGAGGTTACATTCAGTAAATAACCTATATTCTTCATCCGCGTCATCTGCGGATGAAGAATATCTTATAGAAGATTATTTCCCTCTTCTCTGTCCTCTCTGAGGCCTCATGTTCTGATACTTTTTATACTGTTCGTCCGTCAGAATCTTTTTGAGTTTCGCATCTGCCTCATTACGCTTCTTCTCCATTTCCTCGCGTGAAGGTCTTTCGCCCGAAGCATCTCTGTTTGGTCTCATCTCCTCCATTACTGCCTTAAACTCTTTAGCCTGAGTTTCATTCAGTCCCAGATCAGTTACCATCTGTTCGATGCGTTTTGACGGATCAGGACGTTCGCCTCTGTTTTCCTGTGCCATACCCACAGCCGTTCCCAGAAACAGGGCAAGGGCCAAACTTAAAATTTGCTTCTTCATAATTCTATTCATTTAAAAGTGAGTTAATTCCATTTTATTTATGAAACACGTATCTATGACAATATTCCCGGGATATAGTTTAATCCATAAATAGAAAAATCGACTAACAGAAGCTTTTTATCGATGAAAAAGGAAGGGAGGAATTATCAAGCCCTGTGGCTCCCTCAGGTTTTTCAATAATAAGTTTGCATAGTTTGTCAGCACTTCAGCACAACTCCATTTATTCTATTGAAACAGAAACGATTGCCGTATAATGGCAACCGTTGTGATAAGTGACGACAAACCGTTTGTCGTCACACTAAAAAATAAATTATTATAACTTTTCCACCCGATATACAATACCCTTGCAAGTTCGCTTATATTCCAGGTTGTTCTTTCGTAATATTCTTCCGAAGTGATTTACATTGCTAGCTGTCAGCTTTATATCCCTACTCTTACTCCGTAGATGTTCCAATATTTGCATGGGGGACAAGTATTCGCCTTCTTCTCCCTTCTCCGGTGAACGAAAATAACAATGGAATAACTGCTCAACCGGACTCATTTGCTCGAATTCCCGGTTCGCTTCACGCAAAATAGCTTCATCGGCATCATCAAACCAATAACGTTCGCCCTTTACGATGGCTTCCATCGCCTGTGCATAGAGTTGGCGGTAGTTGATGGTTACGTTTGTATCAATCGGTGCCGTCACTTCTATACAGATGAAACGGCGGCTGCCGCTCGGATCGGTCAGCAAGTCTTTCTGATTGCTTGTCCCGATGAACGAGGCATATCGCCGCATTTCCTGTATGCTGCTGCCATACGGTTTGCGCAGGTTGGCAACAGGCTTTTGCAATAAATGCTTCAGAAATCCCTGCTGATTGATACTGACCTGGTCGAATTCATCGATGTTGATCAGCATAAAGCGCCCTAAGTATAGTTCTGCATCCCGTTTGCTTTTGAAGTCCAGGCTGTCGGTGTAGCCGAAACGGAGTTCGGGTGGAAGAATGATGCGGCAATAGGTGGATTTCCGAAAACCCTGCGCACCTACCAATAGGGGAGATGTACTGTTGGAATGCAACTTATCGAGCCCCCTCCAATGAGCCACCATATTCAGGAACCAACGGTAGAAAAGTTCCCTCCAATGAGGATTGTTGCAGGGCACAAGGTCGGCCAGCGCGCGAATGCGGTCTTTTCCGTCCCAACGGCTCAGGTTGCAGAGATAGTCTTCCACCGGATTATAAAGCGGTACGCGATTAGAGGATAAATACCTGTTCACATCCCTGTCCCACACACGGATACCTTCTTGCAGGGCATCCATGGCTATGCTGTTTTTTACGCGTTGGTCTACGGGTTTGAAATAAAAATGAATGGAGTCCCGTTGCCGGTATTCCAGGTCGTTCGTCAAAGCGTTGAAGCGGAATTCGTATCTGCGTTCCATAAATTCGTTCAGTTGGAAGGCGATAGCCTGTTCCGGTGTCAGAGATTTCTTTTTGCCGAACCCCTTACACTCCTGATAGAGGTTGTGGACAGTTGTCCGCACGGTTTGTTCGTCCGCCTGCTTGAAATAGTGTATCATGACTTGGCGTACAGTCTCTTCCTCCGGTATGCCTGCCTTGAAGCAATGTTCTGCCAGACACACCAGCAGTTGCTGCAAGTCATCGCCTCGTTTCCATTCTTCCATTTCATTCAGTGCTTTGCTGAGGGTTGTTTCAAATAATAATGTGAAGGTCTGCGAGGTTTCGTAACCCGGTTTCAGTCTTAACAATGGGTTCTTTTCCGTCAATTGGCGTTGCCGGAAAGTCTCTTCACCGGGCATACCGAAGGGCTGTTCAAGGCAGAAAGGGATGGCTTGCCGGTTGAAGTAGGGATATGCATCCACTGTCATGCGGCAGCTTTGTGTCATAGAAGGCTCTCGCAGCGTGAGGGGAAACGGCAATATGGGCTGGTAACATTGCACGGCCATGCGGTAGGCATGTGCGTGAAAAGATTCCATATTTTCTACTTTCACCGGCAAATTCCCGTCCGGCAGGGCGAATTTCACCCAGATTTTCACACTTCGTCCGCTACTTCCGGCAAAAGCTGCCCAGGTTTGTGGTAACAAAGCCGCCTGCCGTTTCACCAGCTCCACTTCGGACAATCCGGCCAGATGGTTTACCTCCAACATCACTATGCCGTTGTAGTGTTTCAGTTTTCGCCCGTTGTTTCTGCTTCTTCCGAATTCCACGGAGGGATAAATGCGCGGCAACTTGTCAATGTGTTCGTAGTATCCTCCGCTGTCAGGATTCGTATAAAGGAGCATAGAGCGCAATCTTGTGACGTGTTCCTCTTTGGTTTCTGTTTTTATCCGGTCTATCCATGCGTCAGCTTCGCAGGTGCTGAGGGTTTCTTTTCCACTCTCCCGGCTTTCTCTGATAAGAGTTATTTTCATCAGTATATGTTTTTGAAATAATTGAGCAATAAGGGTTGTTCCTTAGCGGCTGCAAGGTACGCATAATATACGCTGCAAACAAATTATAAATGCCTTTTGTTATTCTATTCATCCTTAAAGATTACCCTCCTAAATGCATGAGAAAAATTAACGAATACTTAAGAGAATACTTGCTTTTACCTTATTTATTTCGTATCTTTGCTTAGTCTAAAATTTCATCCTGCAATTGCGGACCCGACGGTTTCGATATGGGAACTGAACAGCCTGCAACTGCCCACCGGACAACCCGCAATTGCAAGACGAAGTTTTAGACTAAGCATAAGAACATTTATCCTAAGCCAAAAGTACAAAAACGACAGACTATCTGCACATTTTTCTGCCTTGTTGTAGCTTTCAATCACTTGGGAAGAACAGTATTAACCCTTTAAACAGAAACAAAAAACAATGGCAGCACAGTATGATTTCCAAAGACGACCTAACCCGAAGGGTGACGGCGAATTGCAACCTTTGTATCCACGCATCGTGAATAAAGGTACGATTGACACAGAGCGTTTGGTTAGTGACATTTCCCGAATGTCCAGTTTCAGTCCCGGTGACATCAATGGTTTGTTGGCAGCAATAGAGGATCGGGTATCGTTTTATTTATCCGAAGGACATCATGTTCAGTTGGGGAATATGGGATACTTCTCGGCGGGCCTGAAGGGGCGTCCGGTGATGGACCCGAAAGAGATCCACGCGCAGACTATCTTTTTCGGCAAAGTGCATTTCCGCGTATCGCCCGATTTCCGCAAGCGGTGCGCCGGTTTTGTGGAGCGTGCCAAATATGGTTTTCGTAAGAGTGCGGAGCTTGGCGGTGCCGAGCGTTACCGCCGTTTACTGGTGTTTTTGGAGACGCATCCCTTCATTACACGCAAAGATTACAGCAGTATCACAGGACTTTTGAAGAATAAAGCGCTGAATGACCTCAATTTGCTTGTGGAAAAGGGATATTTGAGCACAATTGGGCGTGGTTCGCATAAAGTGTATGTACGTGGTGAATCCCAGGAGATTAAATCAGAAAATGCGTAAATATGTCGGAAAAACAGTGCTGATAAACAGTTTGTCAGCACTGGTAACAATGGTTGTCATCACAAGACAACCATTTGTTTTATTGCACATTAGCTGTCTTAGTGCTGGAGTGCTGACAACTATCGAAAATCTTTTCATTGCCAACCTCTCAATTACTATTGAAGCTTTTACTCTTATATGAATGGGCTGAACTTTTTTGCAATAAATGCAGAATAACTTGCTTAAATACTTGGCTTTCGCTTTCTACCGTACTATCTTTGCTGTTGTTTTAGAACAGAAAGGGAAATATACGTATGGAACGAAATTTTGAATTCACCGAAACCGAAAGTCGCCTCGCCTTTGCCGCCCTCTGCGTAGAATGTGCCGCTAAGCGGCTGGGATGTACAGCCCGGGAAATGTACCAGCGAATGAAGCGTATAGGACTGATCCAACAGATAGCCCATCAGTTGGATCCGCTACATACACAAAGTCGTGAATACGTCACACAGGACATTGTGAAGGCAGTTCAACGTCTTGAGGCGCAACAAGGTATCGAACCAAAAGAAAACAAACCATGCTAACCGTCTATCACGGAGCCACATGCCCCGTCAGTCAGCCTCTTTGTAACGCCGGACGTTCTAATCTTGATTTCGGGCGAGGATTTTATGTTACTAACTTACGGGAGCAAGCTGTTAGTTGGGCTGTACGCCCTGTCAACGCCCACCTACCACAATGGCTCAACATCTACGAGCTGGACACTGATCGTATCCATGCGACTTATCGCTGCCTACGCTTCGAAGCCTACGACCGACAATGGCTTGACTTCATTGTAGGATGCCGTTCAGGGGAGTCCTTATGGCAAGAATACGATTACATAGAAGGGGGAGTAGCGGACAACCGTGTGGTAGATACTGTGCAGCTCTATATGCTCGGACTTATGGATATCAATACTGCCATCGGACGACTGGCACAGCATCAACCTAATAATCAAATATGTCTGCTCAACCAGTCCCTCACGGACGAATGCCTGCATTATATAGGCTGCGAATTCCTCAACAACGAAGCTCGCCAGAAAGGAGGCCAACCATGAACAACATCCCTAATACTCCAAAGCAAGAACCCTCAATAAATGATGATATCACCGTACGAGACATTATTCTATGGAATCGTATAGGACGGATTTCCGTACTACTGGCAAAGCGTCTCAATATAGAACCGGAACGTGCTTTCGACATCTTCTATGAAAGTGACACTTGCGAACACCTGCATGACGAAACTTCCGGCTTATATCTTATGGGCGACCTCTACGTGGTAGATGAAGTGATGATAGAGCTGCAACGGAAGCAAGGATGAAAAGCAGTCTTTTGAGAATAATTATTAAAATTTCAACTCCTACTCCACTTTATCATTCAGGAAACTTTCAAACTGCCCTGCATAATAAAATGGAAGGTTATACAACGTATATTGTTTCCCGGAAGGTAACCGTATTTCATCCGAGCAAAACGTTCCGTTCCACAAACGTATGGCAATATTCTCTTTCGACTCTTCCATAAATTGATGCAGAGAGCGCAATCGGGAATTATCTCCCGTTTTCACTTCTATCGGTAATAAACGGGACTTGAACTTATAAACGAAATCAACCTCCGCCTGCGAATTACGGGCATCGCGTACCCAAAACATTCGTTTAGTACCAAATGTAACAGATGCCCCCAACAATTCTTGCCCCACCACTTGTTCGGCTATGTCTCCATTCCACAGTTCGTCTGTTGCAGAAGTGAACAATAGGCGTTCCTGCATTTCCGCCACATAATTGACCAATCCCGTATCTAACCACAACAGCTTAGGACTTCTCTTTAAATCCGGAAGAATAGGAAACGAGGTGGAAATTAAAGGATAAACAAGTTCCAGTAAAAGCGTTTTCTCCAAAATCCTAAAGGCATCCCCCATCTCGGACGACTTGTAGGAAGAACCTGCGAATTTGGCAAACTGAAAGCGTTGTCCCGCCAATCCCCAACCGTAATTTAAGATGTAACGGAGTATATCTTGTTCTTTGTTCTTTTTTGCATACTTTTCAATATCATCTTTATAACCAGCTATCAACGAATTAAAAATATCATTCAGCCTTACCCAATCCTTGTACTTCGCATAGTTCGCCACCGCTTCGGGTAATCCGCCCACAATCATATATTTCCTGAATAAGTCCATCACATAGCTATGCACCGACTGTGGAACCGTCAATCGTTCTATTTGTTCCACTAAAACGTTTTCGCCCAATGCACCCAGAAATTCGGTAAAGGTACATGGATGCAAAGCCATATATTCCACACGCCCTACAGGGAAAGAAATATGGTTCCCCACCAGACTCTCCAACAATGACCCGGCGGCTATCACATGAAGATCAGGACGTTTCTCATAAAAATAGCGTAAAGACCTGACCGCTTCCGGTTCATTTTGAATCTCATCAATAAAGATAAGAGTTCGTTTATTTTCCATCCTGACACCTGCCTTGGCATAGATACCTGCCAGCAAATCATCAAACGATACTTCCCCGGCAAACAGGCGCGCATTTTCCTTCTCTTCCAGATTTAATTCAATAAAGACATCAAACTCTCGGGCAAAGAGCTTCACTAACGTAGTTTTTCCCACTTGCCTCGCACCTCTCAAAACCAAAGGTTTCCGTCCTTCCTTTTCGCCCCACCGATGAAGGGCTGTAAGAGCTAATCGTTGAAACATAGACAAACATTTAATATTCAATACAAAAGTACTGAATAAAGTCTAAAGCCAAAGGAAAAACAGGGTTATTTTAGATCAAAACCAAAGGAAAAATGAGGTTATTGTAACATCGACAAATCGACCTTGTAATAAGTTGGCGCCACATTATTCTTTTCAAGGAACATCACCATGTAAACGGGAGCATACACTAATTTGCCCTCCACTCGCAGATTATCATTACAGAACACTACAGCCTCGGAAAGATCATACTCTTTACAATCCATGATATTAGACAGAGCACGATGCACCTCATAATCCTTTCCCGACTTCACCTCGATGGGTAATACTTTACCATCAAGTTCGATGACAAAGTCCAGTTCGCCTCGCTTCTTATTGTTATAATAATAGGGATCTATACCATGCGCCACCAATTCCTGAGCAACCGCATTCTCGTATACGGAACCAAAATTAATATTCTTCTCCCCCCTGATAATTCGCAACTGAATACCTTCGGCGTATTGAGCGGCGAGCAAACCTATATCGTTCTGAAAAAGTTTGAACAGATTGCGTGAGCGAGCAAGCAATAAGGGTATCTTAGGTTCTTCCACATTATAAACAGATAATGCAACACCCGCATTTTTCAACCAAAGAAAACTGTTCTGATAACGTTCAAACTTGGCATTCTCGTTGAGCTTTTTCAAGATAAACCGTTTATTCTTGGCATCGAGTTCAGGCGGAATGAGATTAAAAATCTCTTCTATATAAAGTTTGTTATCAGGATCATATTGAGCAATGTCACGCTTATACAAACGAATGATATCCTGCTGCACAGCCATTACTGCTTGCAAATTATTACTCTCGATATATTTGCTCACGGCAGCAGGCATACCGCCCACAACCAGATACAAGCGGAACAATTCCATGATTTTAGAGTGGACAAACTCATCCACTGCCACGCGACTTTCCCAAGCATTACGCAGAGAGTCGATTATTTTATCATTAATGCCCACACACGAAATAAACTCCTCGAAATCGAGGGGATACATATCTTTGATTCCCATATATCCCACAGGTTCCGAACGCAAATCCTTCAGCTCTACACCAAGCAATGATCCACTCAAAATATAACGATACGAACCCTCATCTACTAAGAATTTGATGGCTGTAACCATCTCAGGACACTTCTGTACCTCATCGAAAAATATGAGTGTTTCACCTTTAATCAGTGGAATTGTAGTCATGGCCGACAGACGAAATAGTATATCCGCACTACCCTTTGCACCTTTGAAAACGTCTACAGCTTCAGGATTATCTATAAAATTTATCTCAACAAAACTCTTGAACGACTTTCCAAATTGCCGGATAGAATAAGTTTTACCGATTTGACGCGCGCCGGTAATCAGCAAAGCATTACGAGTGGTCTCATAATAACGCTTAATGTAATGGTCAATCTTTCTTTTCAGCATGGCTTCTACAGTTTATCCTAAACGACAAAAGCACCCGCTTGCCGTTTTTCCAAGACGAAATTAGTACAATTACGCCACTTATCCAAGGAAAATAGACGCTTTTATGCCGTTTTTCCAAGAAAACAAAAAAAACATCGAGTATTTCCTTTCATTCAGGAAAGATTTTCATTTTTTGTCCTAAATAAAAGGAAAGGCTATGAGAAAAGATGTTATCAAGTCACTTTTTGCCATCAAGCAGAGCGAAATTCCTTTCGATGTCATTGAGCGCGATACGAAGTTACCGATAAATCGCAAAAAAACTCAAAAGACAAAGTAACGCTTAAAAAATAAGTTGGTACATAAATGATAATTTATCGAAGCGGAGCTTCGTAGTGATTAATGTTTAGTGATAAATGATTAGTGGGCTACGCAATTATTCCGCATGGCACTAATCACTTATCACTAAACATTAATCACTAATAAATTATCATTTATGCACTTACTCGCCGCACTTGCTTATGTACCAAGTTATTTTTTAAGCGTTACTGAATAAAAAGTTACGCAAAATGGAGAAACAAATCCATGATTTCGTTGTTAAATGTGAAAAAAGGCGTATCTTTGCAACTGAACTATTTGACATGATGATATTTTAACATATATCATGTCCTCCTTCGGTTAGGTTAAAATGTAGCGATTTGTATCTAACGACCGGATGAGCGTAGCCTGTATCAGTTATTGGTACGGGCTTATTCTTCCTGCGTTAAGGGTGCGCTACATACCTGACCTTAGGGATAGAGTAATGCCCCCGTACCTTTATAATAAAGCCATTATAGCCGTATAGGGAATGATTTTAAACTTATAATCAAACACTATATGGCTAATTGATTATCTACAAAGTCAGTAGCTGAGAAATACGGCATACCGAAAGAGCAAATCCGGGAATGGATTAGGTTACGTTATCTGACATGCTCTTCTATAGGCACAGAACCTTATGAAGACAATGACCCACTGATAGATACTGACGAACTTGACAAAGCTCTCGAATTTAATTCACTAAAATCTTATCCTGATGATACCATGATGGAACGAGTGCGAAAAGAGCATTTGAATTGGCTTTATCAAGAAAAAGCCCGTCTGGAAAAAGTCAACGATGATTTATTAGAGGAAATTCATAAGCACGCCCGACGGGAAACAGAACTGGGAGAGAACTTAGAGAAAATGATGAATTATACACATGAAATCCTTGAAATTCATGAGAAAATGATGAAAGATTATGAGAATAAGATATCCGGGAAAGGGGGAATTTGGCCTTTTCTTTATCACTTCTTTATCATAAAAAAGAATAAGACCCTCATCTAACCAATATATACATACCCGTTTTTTCCAATCCTTTTCATCTCGTGAATACGGAGCCCGCGATGAGCTCCGTATTCTTTTTTTTCAATTACAGCCTGTACGTTCTTTACGCAACAGTACCCCTTCTTTCCATTCCTCCATCCTTACAGTAGGTGCACCTCCCTCCTCTTCCATTCCTGAAAAGTAAAGCCGTTGTTCCCTGCCGTCTTTCAGTATCACAATCAGCTCGTCCGCCGAAGGAGCAAATACAGAATGTACACTATTCTCTTTCTCAAAGGGCTCTATGACAGTCAGATAACGGACCTGAGCAGCGTCCATACGTACCCCGAAAGTAATACGCCTTTCAGCCTCATCACCCAGAGGATAATCTCCGCCGATAACTGTTTTCAGGCGGATAGCCTGAAGTCCATCCAGATCAAAGGTATATTGGGCAGGCGTTTCAAAACCTGCATTCACAGGTTCGGCAGGAAGCCCCCAACTGTAGTTCTCTCCACTGATATTGATACGACCATCGGCATAGTCTTTAGTATTCCCAAAAGGATTATCCTGTACGTTGTTCTTGACAACCGGAAGATCAGCAAGACGGATTTGTTTACCGTCTTTCGTTTCCAAGACAGCTTCTGCCCAGAACAGAGTTTTAGAGCGGTTGGCATGTTGAGTGGCGGAAGACAGTGTTAATTTCCGGATACCCGTAATATCCACATCCACCTTTCCTTCACCCAGAATCCAGGCACCGAAGCTGCCTTCGGCAAGTAGTTTACCATCTCCCTCTACCATGTACTTCAGGTTGCGCTGCGTTCCGTGATCTTCGGGAGCACGTCCGGTATAAGCAATCCGTTGGATATTAGGCCAAGCATTATAAATATCCATGTAGAGATTACCCGACTCACCGTACATACGTGTTCCCCGGTTATCAGCTTCGGGACCGAATTTGGTCAGGAAACTGGCTTTCAGAGTTCCGGTTACGGAATATTGATTGATATCAGTTACTAACGGTGCGGCACTCAGGGCATCGGTATCCAATTGTGCCTGATGGGAAATGAACTCTTTCTTATCGGCGGACAATCCTAACAAGCCTTTTATCTGGAAAAGAAGATCGAAACGATGTTGCTTGTTCTCTGTACTTTTGTCATAATCTGCAAGAACTACATAATCGTCCGTCACAACCATCAGTCTGCGTTGAAAGACAGGTTCGGTAAATCCTGTCAGCACTCCGAATCCGGGATGCTTTTCGGGTACGGGGAAATAACGGGCTTCCCACTCTGTTTTCTCTTTGAAATCCCTCGGTCCACGCATACTGTGCCGCAGTCCGCCATAAGCTGGATAACTCCATGCGGCAATTCCTTCCACACAACCGGCCTGAAATAAATCACCTGTATAGAACAGGCTACGCTTACTGTCATCTGTTTCCTGTTGCTTCAAATCAACAGTAACCATGTTTTTGGAGATACTGCTCTGTACATAGAAATTATACATATAAGGAGCATAGCTATACCACACCATCTCCGGATTGTAGAAACTACGCCCATAACGCATCAGTGAAAGCATGGCAGTACGATCAAAATGTCCGTGATAACCACCGTGTGTTCCATATTTCAAAACAGCCTGTATCTTTTCGCGCGGCTCCTGCTGGGTGGAACGCAACATTAATGCTCCTGCATTGTCAGCATAAGCTCCCCGGACATCTCCCGGCTCCACCTCGGGCAACTCGGGTACACCATAGATCAAATCATTCCGCCCGGGAGACATCCGTATGAAAGCAGCATAGCGCGGATCACGGAAAGCATAGTACGCCATCTCAAAACTGTCGCCACCCACTTCACGTTCAGTGGCGTCATTGATTCCGAATATCCAGCCCCGATAATCGAGGAAAGGCAAAAGGGCATCCGACATCATTTTGATAGTGACATAAGGTTGGTGAATGGGGCCGCGAATACGGGAACTGTGTCCATGATGAAGATTACGGCTCTCTTCACGTTCATTGGCCCCGACTTTCTCATACTCTGGAGTGAGGTTATAATCAACGGGGAATTTCTCCGTCAGCAGGGAATATCCGAAAGGATTCAATGCCAACCCTATTTGTATATATTCGCTCGCGACCCAAAGATTATAGCTGACCGTGCACTCATACCACCATCCATCGGGCATTGTATAAGTGCGGAACTTATCCATCAGGCAGGAAGGTGCGTAAAGCACTTCGTCCACCAGGTTGAAATCCTGTATGGCTAAAGCGCAGAAAAAGACTCCCGTCAGTTGGGAAACCGCCCAGTTAGCTCCGCCCGTTGATTTGTAGCGCAGATATTGGTCGATATAAAGCCGGAAAGTATATTCTATCTGAGCCTTTTCCTGTTTGTTCATGATATTGGCATCCATAATCAGATCATAAGCCTGCGCCAGATGCTGAAAGAAGTGCCCTTCCTGTACACTTGCCTGGTTGGAAGCTTTCCGGGTTAGCGGGAAACCGGTCTGATAATCACTGATCATCAGCAGGAATTGCTTTACCTTATGGGCAAATTCCGTTTTACGCGTCAACTGCCATGCAATGGCATTATTCATCAGACCGTACTCATGAGTGGTCGCACATAAATAAGGAATACCGTCACTGTTAGCAGCATAAGGAGGACGTGAAGGCACTCCCCAACGTTCTGCATCCTGCACATAACGTTTTTTGCGCTCCATAGCCCAGTCATATTTTTCCGCTTTCGCGCGAACTTCTTCCCATCCTTCCATCGTATGGATTGTAAACGGATGCGGCATACTGCGCAAAGTGGTAAACGTTGATGTCTGCACAGCAGCAGGATTGGCAGAAGGTAAAATCTGTAGTACCTGCTTTTCACGGCCTCCGGCGGGAATACCCGGCGGTACCACCACCTGTAATTCCACTTTCCGTTTCTCACCCGGTGCCAACTCTATTTGTGCCGGTTCTACTGTAACCGGAAAAGCTTCCCAACCATATTTAGGGATAGAAAAAGAAACTGTTTGTGATTTTGATTCACAATTAGTAATCCATACCGGATAGACAACTGTTTCTCCGGCTTCTCCCGATTTGGAATAAGAGTCGGCTACTACTTTCACCGAGTTTCCTTCTATCAGACGGGTAGAAAGTAATTTCACTTTACCGCCATGCTTTCCGAAAAGACGAACAGCAATGGATTTAATCCGCCGTATAGTGCTCTGTGAGGCTTTCGGAGTATCAAAGACAGAAAAAGGAATAAATAATCTGCCGGCACCATTCTTTTGATTTTGTAAGGTTAACCGGATTTTACGGGTATCAAACGGATTGTCTATTTTCTCCGGTTCTCCGAACTTCAGGGCATTACTTGAAACAAGTATTTCAACGGGTATATCGTTTGTGCCGGATAACTTCAGATTAAGTTCAAGACCATAATAAGACATCAGGTCGATCACGGAATTGTCAGTATATGGATGTTGGGGGCCATCAGGCTCCGTATAGATAAAAGTGTCGTCGGAAGCACAAGTCCAATCGTTTGTAAGCCCTTGCCAATTCTGTTTATCAGCAAATAAACCGGTTTTCAGCTTTTGGCGGACAATGGCAACTGCATAAATCTCGCCTATAGATGCCGACTGATCATACGCTTCAAAGCGGACAAGTGCAGAATTTCCGTTCTTCAATGCTTCCGCCGGAATGGGATATACCACTTCAAATAGTCCGTGCCGGTTACGATTGAGCCCTTCAGTATACAAGAGGGTACCATTGACAGATATATTAAATAAGAAATTCTCCCCTTTTCCGGGCTTATTCTCACCGGAATACTGCACAACTAACAATTGCGGAACGGTATCCGTTTTCATCCGGTAAGTGAGAGATTCTCCTTTTCCACTGGTTCGAACATGATCGTCCGATGTATAAATTGCATCTACAATATACGGTACATATCTTTCGGGCAATGTGCTTTGGGCAGATACATATAAAACAATCAGGCTATATGCCACTATCAATAATATCTTTTTCATCATAGTATTTATCATGGATGTTTTCAATGTAGTACGAACAAAATAAGCATAACACTCATCCTCCTACCCACATTTATAGTATCAAAGATACACTTTCCTTCAGGTAAAACGAATTATAGCGGCATAATTTCAAATTGGAATGAGTGCAATTTATTCTTATTCGTATTAACAAAATAAGGAGCGCAAAATAAGCGTAAGGTAACTCCGGATTCAAACGTAACATAAATATAAATATCATGAAACAACTTTTATTCTTTGTTTTTCTGACCTTGTTGATAACCCGGACGGATGCACAGGAATATCCAAAAGCAATCTTGCCGGGCGATTATCCTGACCCCTCCATCATGCGCGATGGGGAAGATTATTACATGACTCATTCACCCTTTTATTATGCACCGGGATTCCTGATCTGGCACTCTCGGGATTTAATGAACTGGGAACCCGTATGTCGGGTAATGCCGGAATACGAGGGTTCTGCCATGGCTCCCGATCTGTTGAAATATAAAGGGAAATACTACATTTATTATCCCGCAGGAGGTACCAACTGGGTGATCTGGGCCAATGACATCAAAGGTCCGTGGAGCAAACCGACCGACCTGAAAGTACATGGCATAGATCCAGGGCACATTGTCGATGAGAACGGAAACCGCTACTTATATGTGAACGAAGGAGAAGTGATTCAGCTTACAAATGACGGATTGGGCACCATCGGAGAAAAAAAACAAGTATACGAGGGTTGGATATACCCAAAAGGATGGGATACGGAATGTATGTGTCTGGAATCGCCCAAACTGAATTATCGGAACGGCTACTATTACATGACTTCCGCCCAAGGAGGAACAGCAGGTCCAGCAACTAGCCACATGGTGGTCTCCGCCCGTTCGAAAAATGTCACAGGGCCGTGGGAAAATTCTCCTTATAATCCGGTGATACATACTTACAGTGCAACGGATAACTGGTGGTCGAAGGGACACGGTACACTGATTGACGATGTAAACGGTAACTGGTGGATTGTATATCATGCGTATGCAAAAGGGTATCACACTCTGGGACGTTCCACGCTTATCGAACCAATTGAATGGACACAGGATGGCTGGTATCGCACCAAGTCGACAGCTACCCCGATCACTCCCAAACAGAAAATCAAACATGGTTTAGAATTATCTGACGATTTCAATGGGCCGGATCTCGGACTGCAATGGACATTCTGGAAAGAATATGCTCCCCAATCCCTGAAATTCAAACAGCAAACACTGTGGATGAATGCTAAAGGAAAAACTCCCGCCGATGCCCGCCTTCTGCTGGCTACCGTTGAAGACAAGAATTATGAAACACAGGTGGAGGTAAACACAGGAAATGGAAATACAGCCGGTCTGATTCTCTATTACAATGAAAAAGCTTACGCCGGAATCACCTCTGACGGAAAAAGCTTTACCATCCATCAAAATGCAGAAAAGAGCTTCGGACTTCCCAACAAGATAGGCAAACGCTTCTTTGCCAAAATTCAAAATCAGGGAAACATCATGCGGGTTATGGTCAGCAAAGACGGTAAAGAATGGAACACTTTAGCCGAGAATATAGATGTCTCCCAACTGCATCATAACAATTATAAAGGCTTCTATGCGTTGCGCATCGGATTGCTTTCCGCCGGCAAAGGAAATGCGGGATTCAGGAAATTCCGCTACAGGAATGCCATTCCGGAAGAAAAAGATATGAGTGCGTATCTGATGGTTTTCCATAAAGACGAGACACATGGTCTATATATGGCTGTGAGCCATGACGGATATAACTTCACCGCCTTGAATGATGGTGAACCCGTAATTGCCGGAGATACGATTGCCTATCAAAGGGGGATTCGTGACCCACATATTTATCGTGGACCGGATGGAGCTTTCTACATGGCTATGACGGACTTACATGTCTTTGCCCAAAGGGACGGCTACCGGGAAACCCAATGGGAACGGGACGGAAAGTACGGCTGGGGAAATAACCGCGGACTGGTATTGATGAAGTCATGGGACCTGATAAACTGGAAACGTACAAACATATGCTTCGACCAGATGTCGGCAGGACTTAGTGAAATAGGTTGTGCCTGGGCGCCCGAAATAACTTTTGACGAGAAGAAAGGAAAACTGATGATTTATTTCACAATGCGCTTCAGGAACGAACCGAATAAACTATACTATGTATATGTGAATGATGAATTCGACACCATTGAGACATTGCCACGGACTTTATTTGAATATCCCAACGAAAAAGTTTCGGCAATTGATGGAGACATCACGAAAATAGGTGATCAATATCACTTATTTTACGTAGCCCATGACGGAGAAGCAGGTATAAAGCATGCGGTTTCGAATATAGCTAACGGCGATTATACATTCGATCCCCGTTGGTATGATTTAGAGCCCAAAGCCTGTGAAGCTCCCAATGTTTGGAAGCGTATCGGAGAAGACAAATGGGTACTGATGTATGATGTGTACAGCGTCAATCCGCACAACTTCGCTTTCATCGAGACTTCAGACTTTGTTAACTTTAAAAATCTGGGACGTTTCAATGAAGGGGTGATGGAAACGACTAACTTTACATCGCCCAAGCATGGTGCAGTCATCCATTTGACAGCAGAGGAAGTGGAAAGATTAGAGGAGTACTGGAAACAGAACAAAAGGAAATATGTCTCTACGGCATCCATAAAGAAAAATCCGGTATTTCCGGGATTCTATGCAGATCCGGAAGTGATGTATTCGAAGAAAACCGGAAAATATTATATCTATCCGACTACCGACGGGATACTGAACTGGGGCAGTACGCTATTCAAGGCTTTTTCTTCCGATGACCTTCTAAACTGGAAAGAAGAAGGAGTTATCCTTGATCTGAAGAATGTATCATGGGCCCAAAAGAATGCATGGGCTCCCTGTATCATTGAAAAGAAACAGGAGGACGGCAGTTACAAATATTATTACTATTATACAGCCGAGCAACAAATCGGAGTAGCAATCGCCGATCATCCGACCGGACCTTTTGTAGATTCCGGAAAACCTCTGATTGATAAAGAACGCCCCAAGGGTATGACCAGAGGACAGAATATAGACCCGGATGTCTTTACCGATCCTGTCAGTGGCAAGACTTATCTGTACTGGGGAAATTATTACATGGCTGTATGTGAACTGAATGATGATATGATATCCGTAAAACCCAATACAACACGGTTGTTGATAAAGAACGACACTTATTACAGCGAGGCCGCTCATGTATTCTATAGAGATGGGTATTACTATTTCACATGGTCGAAAAACGACACGAGAAGTGTGGATTATGAAGTGCGTTATGTACGTTCCAAATCTCCGGTCGGACCTATTGAGCCGTCCGAAAGCCAGGTTATCCTTTGCAAGAAACCGGATCAGGGAATCTTTGCTACCGGACATCATTCAGTTATGCAATTGCCGGGTAAAGATGAATGGCGGATTGTTTACCATCGATTCAAGTTTCCGGATGCCGTAACAATGGGCAGAAAAGCCGGGTTCCACAGAGAAGTGTGCATTGATAAAATGGAATTTGATGAGGATGGCAAGATAAAAAGAATAACCCCTACATTGTAATAATTCACCCCCCCAATAATATGAAACCAAAACTAATTATTGTGTCTATAGCCATTGCTGCTATGGTGACATCAGCAATGGCCGAGGAACCAGACTCCGTATATATTATGCCGTTTGCAGAAACACATAATACAGGACGTTCGGGTATGAAACTTAAATGGAGTTCAGATGGAGAAAACTGGGAAATGTTGTGTGACGGACGTACTGTGATCAGAAGTGACTGGGGATCATGGAAGACAATGATCAACCCTTGCATTGAACGTACTGCCGATGGTGAATATCTTGCCACGTGGCAAATAAGCAAAAGCGGACAGATTTACGCTCAAGCAAAGAGTGAAAATCTCATCACATGGGAAAGGCAGAGATATTTTGAAAAGAAAAAACAAATAGCCACAAAGCACTCTCCCATAGTGAAAATAGGCTATAATGAAATGCAGGCTGTAATAAATCATTTCCAATATGAAGATTTTAAGAATGCGGAATACAATGAACGGGCCGAACATGACAACGCACGCTTTCTGAATCTCCAACCTGTCAACGTAGATATAAAAACCGATATATCAAAAGCCAAACCTATATCTGACATGCTCATTGGGGTCTTCTTCGAAGATTTAAGTCATGCTGCCGATGGAGGACTCTATGCCGAATTGATACAAAACAGAGATTTTGAATACTGTGAAGACAGTTTTGCACGAGAAAAGAACTGGACACATGATTACGCCTGGAGTACAAGCAGTGGCGCCTCACTTACTATTACAGATATAAAACCGATACATCCTAATAACAAGTTTTATGCAGTACTTGATGTGACACAGGTTGGCGGAACTCTCATAAATTCAGGATTCGACGGCATATATATGAAAAAAGGAGAAAAATATGACTTCTCTCTTTTCGTATCTTCTATTCATTCTAGCGCAAAGAAAGAATTTGCAGAAGTAAGAATAGTATCTAAAAACGGAGATATCATAGCCCAAAACAAAATCAGTCTCAATGCAAAAGATTGGAAACAGCAGACATGTACACTTATTGCTACTGCTGATGATACTGATGCCCGACTCGAAATAATGCCTTTGCAAACAGGTACTTATGCACTCGACATGATTTCTCTTTTCCCACAGAATACATTCAAAGGGCGTAAAAACGGGCTTCGTCGTGACCTTGCACAGCTTATAGCTGATCTTCAGCCCCGCTTTATCCGTTTCCCCGGTGGATGCCTTGCACACGGTGACGGACTTGATAATATGTATGACTGGAAAGGCTCTGTCGGACCACTCCACGAACGCCGACATCTGCCCAATATCTGGCATTATCATCAGACACGTGGACTGGGTTATTTCGAATATTTCCAGTTTTGTGAAGATGTCGGAGCAGAACCTCTACCTATTATTGCAGCAGGTGTAAGTTGCCAAAACTCCGGTCTGTTGCACAAGTCTCTAATTGAAAGTGGTAAAATGAAATCGGACCTACCAGAACTTTTTTCAGAAGGGCAACAAGGTGGAATTCCTATGGATAAAATGCCACAGTACATACAAGATGTACTTGATTTAATAGAATGGGCAAATGGAAATCCCCGAACATCAAAGTGGGCCAAAATACGTGCTGATGCCGGACATCCTGCACCCTTTAATCTGAAGTATATCGGCCTGGGTAATGAAGATATGATCTCTGAAGAATTTAAAATCAGATTTAAAATGATATATGATGTAGTAAAAGAGTATTATCCTGACATCACTATCATAGGCACTGCCGGTCCTGATATTAAGGGAATAGACTACGAAGAAGGATGGAAGTACGCCACAGAATTGCAGGTACCGATTGTTGACGAGCACTGTTATCGTCCAACCGGATGGTATATTTATAACCAGAACTTTTACGACCACTATGATCGTTCAAAGTCGAAAGTTTATCTCGGTGAATGGGCGGCACGCAGTTATAGCCATTCACAAACAAGCTTAGAGAGTGCCCTTGCCGAAGCCCTCCACATGACCAACCTGGAGCGAAATGGAGATATTGTATGTATGACAAGTTATGCTCCCTTACTCGCTAAAGAAGGACATATTCATTGGAATCCGGACCTTATATACTTCAATAACTCTGAAGTCCACCCTACAGCAAGCTATTATACTCAAAGAATGTTTGGGCAAAATAGTGGTGACGAATATATTCCCGCTGAACTAAATACCGATCAACAAGATCGCAAGGTGAATCTTCGCATAGGGCAATCGGTGATACGTGAATCAAAAACAGGTGACATTATTATAAAATTGGTCAATCTGTTGCCTATCAGCGTCAACACTAATTTATATCTGCCTTCACTTCAGGGATACAACCCGATAGCATCAACCAGCATACTCACCGGTGATATAAGGTCTAAAACAGCCATACCTGTAAATGGAAACCTTGCCATCGGAGAAAAATTCTCTTATAAAATGCCACAATATTCATTTACTGTAATAAGAATAACTGCTAAATGAAAAGTAAACCATTTATTAATATATACTGAATTATCATGAAAATACTTTTTTTAATCGGATTCTTTCTAATCAGTTTAACAACAATGGATGCACAAACTTTCAAAGAATGGCAAGACCCGGAAATCAATGCCGTAAACCGTGCTCCGATGCATACCAACTTCTTTGCTTATGAAAGCACTGAAGCAGCGACAGAAGCCGTAAAAGAAAAATCCGCCAACTTTATGACTTTAAACGGTATCTGGAAATTTCGTTGGGTAAAAGACTCGGACGCTCGTCCGACTGATTTCTGGAAGATAGGGTATAATGACAAAGGATGGGATGATCTGCCTATTCCGGCAATGTGGGAATTGAACGGATATGATGTTCCACTCTATTCGGGAGTAGGTTTCGACTGGAAATTATGGAAAGGCTGGTGTAAGAATAATCCGCCCGTAGTACCTGTGGAGAACAACCATGTAGGTTCCTATCGTCGGGAAATAATCGTTCCGTCTGATTGGAAAGGTAAAGATATCATTGCGCATTTCGGTTCGGTTTCTTCAAACATCTATTTATGGGTGAATGGAAAGTTTGTCGGTTATAGTGAAGACAGCAAGCTGGAAGCTGAGTTCAATCTAACTTCTTACCTGAAACCGGGACAGAAAAATCTCATAGCGTTTCAGGTATTCCGCTGGTGCGACGGCAGTTATCTGGAAGATCAGGACTTCTTCCGGTATCATGGTGTTGCACGCGATTGCTATCTCTATTCACGCAATAAAAAACGTATTGAAGACCTACGTGTAACCCCGGATTTAGATAGTCAATACAAAAACGGTACACTGGCTATTGATCTGAATCTAAAAGGAAATAACCTGGTAACTCTGGAACTGCTTGATGCAAAAGGCAAGACCGTGACAGCAACCGAAGTAAAAGGTAACGGCAATATATCTACCATTATGAAACTTGAAAATCCCCATAAATGGAGTGCGGAAACTCCCTATCTCTATACGCTTCGGGCTACTCTGAAAGAAAATGGAGAAATCACAGAAGTTGTTCCCATAAAAGTAGGCTTCCGCAAGATAGAAATGAAGAATGCACAACTCTGGGTAAATGGACAACCAATACTTATTAAAGGAGCCAACCGTCACGAAATGGACCCGGACGGCGGATATGTTATCTCTCGGGAACGTATGATTCAGGATATTCAATTAATGAAAATGTTCAATATAAATGCCGTTCGTACCTGCCATTATCCGGACGACAGTTTCTGGTATGAGTTGTGTGACAAATATGGTTTGTATGTAGTGGCTGAAGCTAACCTGGAATCACATGGAATGGGATTCAAAGAGACTTCATTGGCAAGAGTGGATTCATATAGGAAAGCACATCTGGAACGTAATCAACGTAATGTACAACGCAACTTCAATCATCCGAGCATTATCTTCTGGTCATTGGGAAATGAATGTGGCGATGGACCGAACTTTGAAGCATGTTATCAATGGGTGAGAGCAGAAGACCCCAGTCGCTTCGTGCATTTTGAACAAGCCTATGACACAGGAAGCAACACTGACGTTTATTGCCCGATGTATCCCGTTTACTCCAAGTGCATCAGTTATTGTGAAGACGAAAGTAAACAGAAAC
Source organism: Bacteroides intestinalis (assembly GCF_003464595.1). GTDB lineage: Bacteria > Bacteroidota > Bacteroidia > Bacteroidales > Bacteroidaceae > Bacteroides > Bacteroides intestinalis_A. The sequence continues at coordinate 470,940 of NZ_QRZF01000003.1, read as the reverse complement.
CTATGATCATGTGTGAATATGCTCACGCAATGGGAAATGCATTAGGTGACTTTAAAATATATTGGGATCTTATCCGTAAATACCCGAAATTCCAAGGTGGATTTATTTGGGATCTAATAGATCAGTCACCCCACTGGACAGGCAAAAGTGGCAAAATGATCTATGGTTATGATGGTGATTTCGATACGATTAAAACCGGTGACGACAACTATAGCGACAACGGTTTACTCAATCCGGACCGCATCCCCAATCCGCATGTATATGAAGTGGGATATTTCTATCAGAACATCTGGACCACTCCGGGGGATCTGTCAAAAGGTGAAATCAATATTTACAATGAGAATTTCTTCCGTGATCTGTCTGCCTATTATATGGAATGGGAAGTGCTGAACAACGGCAGAGCCATACGTAGCGGACGTATAGAAAAACTGAATGTAGCCCCATTGCAAACAGTATCTCTCATTCTCAAGCTGGGAGAAACCGATGAGAACGGAGAATGGTTATTGAATGTCAGATACCGACAAAAAGATCGCGAAGGCTTGATCCCTGTCGGCCACATAGTTGCCAAAGACCAATTAGTGTTACATCCATACAAAACTCCTGAAATGAAGCTGAAGAATGTTACTGAAAACTATATCCCCGTAATCACACCTCAGGTAAACGATACGAATATCCGCCACTGGATTGTAAAAGGTGAGAACTTCCTTATCAGATTCAAGAGATCTACCGGCTATATGGATAAATACATTGTCAACGGTCTGGACATGATTAAAGACGGTGCCGCACTTACCCCGAATTTCTGGCGGGCACCTACCGACAATGATTATGGAGCAAAATTGCAACTGAAATATAGTGCATGGAAGAATCCGGATATCAAACTCATATCACTGAAAAATAACATTGTAGACAATCAAGCGGTTATTTCAGCAGAATATGAGATGAAACAGGTTTCTGCTAAACTGTATATCACTTATACCATCAATAACCAAGGAGCGGTTCAGGTAAACCAAAAAATGATAACGGACAAGGCGGCCAACGTTTCCAATATGTTCCGCTTCGGCATGCAACTGGTTATGCCGAGGTCATTTGAAAATATTTCCTATTATGGCCGTGGTCCAATGGAAAACTATAGTAATCGTAATCATTGTACGGATTTAGGCATTTACAATCAAACTGTTGATGAGCAATTCTCTCCTTATATCCGTCCGCAAGAAAATGGCACAAAAACGGATATCCGCTGGTGGAGACAGTTGAATATAAGTGGAAATGGATTGCAGTTCGTAGCTGACGCTCCTTTTTCAGCTTCTGCTTTGCACTACACAATCGAATCACTGGACGAAGGTTTGGAAAAACAACAAGGACACTCTGAGGAAGTAGAAAAAGCCGATCTGACAAATGTATTGATTGATAAAGCCCAGATGGGACTGGCTTGCATAGACAGTTGGAGTGCACTTCCAGAACCGGAGTTCATGTTACCGTATGGTGATTATGAATTTACATTCATCATGACACCGGTGCAAAATAAAGTAGTGATTCAATGAAAATGATGAATTTCTATATATTGAGTAATATTTTACCTTAATTCGTATCTTAATCAAGATATGAAGAAAATTATTCAAAAAACGATTATACAATGAAATTTATTACAACTATCTTATCAGCCTTCTTCTGCTTGTCCATACAGGCACAACTAGTGACTTATCCCGGTACACTGAGTACCGGGATGCCGCACAATGATGACTATACCGTACGCGTACGCATCCCCGGCGGCGAATGGAAAGATTTGTTCGAATACAACGTACAGGTAGATATGGACAAAGTGCAGGATGCTTCCATGGTGCAATTTGATATGGGAAGTCCCGTAGAAGTAATGGTGAAGAAGAACAATGGCACTGTGCGCGAAGTAGCCATACGCCCTTTGAGTAAAGGTATTGAATACAAGCAGATACAAAACGCCATTCTTTTCACTCTGGAAAAGCCACAATATCTATCCATTGAGTTTAATGGTGACCGACTGCACAACCTGCATCTTTTTGCCAACCCGATGGAGACTGAAAAATATGAAAAAGAAACTAAAGGAGTAATGTATTTCGGTCCGGGCACACACCGCCCCAAAGACTTACCCAACAATCAGATAAGGATACCAAGTAATACAACCGTATATCTGGCCCCCGGAGCTGTGGTCAAGGCAAAACTCGTGGTAGACAAAGCCGAGAATGTCCGCATCATCGGACGGGGAATCATAGACCACGCTGTACGGGGCATTGAAATCACTGATTCCAAAAATATATGGATAGATGGCATTACAGTAGTGAATCCGGACCATTATACCGTATTTGGAGGTGGTTCCACAGGAATTACGATTAAAAATCTGAAGTCCTTCAGTTGTAAAGGATGGAGTGACGGTATAGATATGATGTGCTGCCGTCAGGTACTTATCGACAATGTCTTTATGCGCAATTCGGACGATTGCATTGCTTTGTACAATCACCGCTGGAACTGGTGGGGAGGTTCATCTGATATTACCGTGCAAAATTCTATTCTTTGGGCAGATGTGGCACATCCCATCAATGTAGGCGGTCATGGCGATCCGGACTCACCGACAGGAGAAGTGATAGAGAATCTGACTTTCCGTAACATCGACATCCTGGAACATGACGAGGATGACCCGATTTATCAAGGTTGCATGACAGTAGATTGTGGTGATAAGAATCAGGTTCGTAATATTCTCTTCGAAGATATCCGGGTAGAGAATATTCAGGAAGGACGACTGTTTTATGTAAAAGTACGTTTCAACGAGAAATATGATAAACAGCCGGGAAGCGGCATTGAAGGCATTACTTTCAGAAATATTACATATACAGGCATAGGAGAAAATCCATCGTTGATTCAAGGACTGGACAAAGAACGAACCGTGCAAAACGTGACGTTTGAAAATGTAGTAATCAATGGAGAACGGATGAAGGACTTGAAAGGAATAGTAACCAATGATTTTATAAAAGGGATTAAGATAAAATGAACAATCACGGAGAAATAACAGAAAATAATTGTCCCGATGTAACCTTATCACTATTTTAGCGTCTCAGATTATAAACCAAATGAAAAACAAATAATGGAATTCATCAAATCTTTATGCCTTGGCGGCATAACAACCACTATGCTCCTGAGCGGATGTACCCAGAAGAATATTACTTTAGAAGGCAAAGTAACGAATACATCCGGCGCTCCCATTGTATATAATATCACTACAGATGGCATTTACTTACCGAACAAGATTGATACTTTACGTTTAAATGCCGACAGTACGTATCAGATTACCTTACCTGTAAACGGGAACGAAAAGCTGACTCTTTTTCTATATGGTGAGCGAAACTTAGGTAGTATCTATCTTGCTCCGGGAAAACAGACGCTCGATATCGATGCTTCCAAATCCAATGAACTAAACCCGGTTGACGGCTTGACGAAAGAAAATGAAATACTCAAGAAACTGGCTGATCTGAATGAAAACGTATTTAATCTACGTGCACGCCGGGGAGATATCTTTAACGTCGGCAAGGACACGGTTGCCTCATCCGTATATCAAAAGCTGACAGACTACGCTACTACATTAGAAAACGAAGTGGCAGAAGTGGACGATCAGCTCAGACAGAGAGCCATACAAGATATACGTATACAGGCTTTGATGGCATATATGAATCAGTATTTCGGTAACTACCGGAGAGGTTCCGAAACGCTCAAGAAGGAATGGGACGACGCTTACGCCCAGATGTTGGATTTTGCAAACGTCGGTCAGGCTGAAAGCGTATTCTCTCCTGCATTTGCAGATGTCGTATCGAATATGGCAGGCATAGATATTTTCATGCAACATGAAAGGCGCACGAATGATGACAATGAACGCAATCAACTGTTATTCGATTGGTATAAAACAAATCTGCAAGGCCGGGTACAGGAGGCTGCAATGGGACTTCTCATTCTGGAAGATGAAAGCCGTGAGTATTTTGCAACTGGTATTCCTGCATTGTATGAGGAATTCAAGACATTATATCCTAAAAGCGTGCTAATGCCGAAATTAGAAACAGCGATACAAAGGAACAAAGCGTTCAATGAAGCCGAACTTCCGAAAGATATTCATATATTGAATACAGACAGTGTACGCACCTTTAAGGAAATTACTGACTTATACCCGGGTAAAGTGATCTTTATCGATGTATGGGCTACCTGGTGCGGTCCTTGTCGTGCATCGTTTGCACACCTCAAACCTTTGCAGAAATATGCTGCTGAAAATGATATCGTGTTATTGTATGTTTCCATCGATACTCCCCAGAAAGCTGAACTCTGGAAAAAAATGACAGGGCACTATAACTTAAAAGGAGAGCATGTCATCATCAACGAGGCTTTCAAAATGGAAATTTATGAGAAGTTCGGGCGGAACGGTATGTTGTCAATCCCGCATTATGCCATTGTCAATAAAGAAGGAGAACTACAATTCCCATCGGCAGCCAGCCCGGAAGATATGGATAAGTTGACGGAACAACTGAAAGAAGCCTCTAAATAAAAGATTATTAACGAATACTAAGGCTCACCGAAATATAACAAAAACAGGCTGATTCCACAAATCTTTTGATTTTTATGGATTCAATTCCATAAATCTTATAAGATTTGTGGAATCATTGTTTTAAATCCCTTATTTTTGAGTGAAGCTTATTCCTCGTTCGTATTAATACTGTAAAAAACAAAAAAACATGAATAGATATAGACTGCTTTTTCCAATCATCCTCTTGCTGCTCTTCTCTCCCTGTTTGCGGGCAGGGGAATGGCAATGGTCTGTGACCCTTGACGGATTCGTCTCCAATGAAACGAACCGGAATCCTACGGCTTTCTTGTGGATACCCGCTGACTGTATGCAGATAAAAGCAATTATTGTAGGACAACACAATATGAGCGAAGAAACTCTTTTTGATAATCCCCTTTTCCGCGAAAAGATGCAGAAGCTGGGAATCGGCTTTGTATGGATAACACCCGGCATCGATCAGCAATGGGATGTATCGAAAGGCACACAACAGATATTTGAGAAAATGATGGTCGACCTGGCAGACGTCAGCGGATATAGCGAACTGAAAAATGTCCCCATCGTTCCCATAGGCCATTCGGCTATGGCTACCTATCCCTGGAACTTTGCAGCATGGAATCCGGAACGCACTTTGGCTATCATTTCCCTGCACGGCGATGCTCCGCGTACGAATCTTACCGGCTACGGGCGTGAGAACCTGGAATGGGGACGTACCCGTAATATAGATGGAATTCCCGGACTGATGATTGAAGGAGAATATGAATGGTGGGAAGCCCGGGTAAATCCGGCACTGGCCTTCCGCATGATGTATCCTGAAAGTTGCATCTCATTTCTGTGTGACGCAGGACGGGGACATTTCGATGTGGCAGATGAAACAACCGCATACATTGCTCTATTTCTGGAAAAAGCTATCAATCAACGACTGACGGATGAAGTAACGAAAGACGGTAAAGTAAAACTGAATCCGGTAAACCCAGCCAAAGGCTGGCTGGCAGAACGCTGGCATCCCGATCAGAAGAAGCGAGTCAAAGCCGCCCCCTATTCACAATATAAAGGTGATCCTCATGATGCTTTCTGGTATTTTGACCGTGAAATAGCGGAAGCGACTGAAGCACGATATACGCAAAGCCGCGGAAAGCAACAACAGTATCTGGGTTTTGAGCAAAACGGCAACTTACTGACATACGACAAGAAGCAGCATGTACGTGTACAGCCCCGCTTCAATCCGGAAGCCGATGGAATCACTTTCCACCTGAAAGCCGTATGTACGGATTCCCTGAGAACCCAACTATCTGATGAACATGCAGATGCAACACCGATAATCAGTCGTATCTGCGGACCTGTGAAAAAAGTAAATGACACCACATTTATGGTATCTTTCTATCGAATGGGCATGAATAATCCGCGTCGTACCAGTGATATATGCCTGTTGGCAAGCCAAGCAGGAGACCGGAAGTATAAAAGTGCTGTTCAGGAGGTCAGTATCCGCATCCCTTACCGGAATACGGAAGGACAAAAGCAATATATATTATTTCCAGGATTGCCCGATGTGAAAGCGGGAAGCGGTTCTTTATCTTTAAAAGCCACGAGTGATTGCGGACTGCCCGTCTCTTACTACATCAAAGAAGGTCCGGCTGAAATAGAAGGAGATCAAATTGTATTCACTCCTATCCCACCCAGCAGTAAATACCCGGTAAAAGTAACGGTAGTTGCCTGGCAATATGGCATTGCAGGCAAAGTACAGACGGCTGAACCGGTGGAACGTAGTTTCTACATCTTGAAATCGGGCGGGATGGCTGAATTCAAATCTGGTCGCATTGATGTCGGTAATGGTTCACTCTATTATGAGGAAGCTGGAAGCGGAGAGCCTGTAATTTTTGTACATGGTCATTCACTGGATCACAGAATGTGGGATGAACAATTCGCTGAATTTGCCAAAGAATACCGTGTGATTCGTTACGACTTACGAGGATATGGTGCTTCTTCCTCCCAGACCGAAGATTATCAGTTTACCCATGTGCAAGACTTAGTGACACTGATGGATTCTCTCCATATCCGGAAAGCACACATAGTTGGCTTGTCGTTAGGCGGTTTCATTGGTGCCGATATGTTAGGCTGGTTTCCCGAACGCATGGCATCAGCTTTCCTTGCCAGTGGAAATATACGTAAGTCAAAAGGGCCGAGCCAACCTATGACCAAAGAAGAAGCTCAGAAACGGGACCAAGAAATTGCGGCCCTAAAAGTGAAAGGAGTCGACGTCATGAAACGTGAATGGTTTGAAGGACTGATGAGTTCGGGAGGCACCCGGAAAGAAAGAATGCGTCAGCCTTTATGGGAAATGATTGATGATTGGGATGCTTGGCAGCCATTACACAAAGAAGTACGGGTAGTTGCAGGACTGGATGCTTATGAAGTAATAAAGAAGAATCATCCGACAGTGCCGACTCTAATTGTAGAAGGCCAATCACCCAACAACCGCTATTCCAATCAACCTGAAATTCTAAAATATCTGCCAAATGGGAAATTGAAAATATTAGAAGACTGTGGGCACATACTGAACATGGAACAACCTGAAGCATTTAATGCTGCATTGCGTGAATTTCTGAAACAATAAATTCACGCAATGCAGATAAAAGCTATAAAATATAGAACGTTTGTTTTATAAGTTTGTCCGTTTGAACCTTGAGTACAGTAAAAGAGATTTTCTGCAGTATCTCATCTACATTACGAATGGGTATATCAAGCAATGAACTTTTAATCTAACCAACAAATATCGCCATGTATAGATGGCAAATATTTACAAAAGGAAACATCTATAAGCTCAGTCGTATACTTAGGGTATCTCAGTCCTATACTTAGGGTACCTCAGTCCTATACTTAGCCTACCTCAATCGTATACTGAGATACCGCTACTATAAGACATCTGATAATCAGTCGTTTATAAAACAGCCATTTAATATCAATAAAACACAACAAAACTCACAAACCAATGATTATTTAATTCCTTTCGGACGGACTATGAATTAATTCTTCCAACGAGTTTTGAGTAATACATCCCTCCCCTTCGTATATATAAAGAAAGAAGTTATGAGAAATAAGAGTTTAATCCTAATGACAATCTGTGCGGCTCTATCAACCGGTCTTTCCGCTCAATCCGTTTATCCCGGACAGCATACCGGAAAAATGAAGAAAGTAACGATAGCACCGATACAGGTAGAGAGTTTCGACTTAAAAGACGTGCGTTTATTACCAAGCCGCTTCCGCGACAATATGATGCGTGATTCTGTTTGGATGACTTCTATAGCAACCAATCGTTTGCTACACAGTTTCCGCAACAACGCCGGAGTATTTGCCGGACGTGAAGGTGGATATATGACCGTAAAGAAACTGGGTGGCTGGGAATCACTGGACTGCGAACTGCGCGGACATACAACAGGCCATTTACTATCAGCTTATGCGCTCATGTACGCATCTACCGGAAGTGAAATATTCAAGCTGAAAGGCGACAGTCTTGTTACAGGTCTGGCAGAAGTACAGGCAGCTTTGGGAAACGGGTATCTCAGTGCATATCCGGAAGAATTAATCAACCGGAATATACGTGGGACGAGTGTATGGGCACCCTGGTATACATTGCACAAGCTCTTCTCCGGATTGATAGACCAATACCTCTATACAGATAACAAACAGGCATTGGAAGTAGTTACCCGCATGGGCGACTGGGCTTATAATAAACTTAAACCGCTGGATGAACCCACCCGGAAAAGAATGATACGGAATGAATTCGGCGGTGTGAACGAATCTTTCTATAATCTGTATGCCATCACCGGCGACGAGCATTATCAATGGCTTGCTGAATTCTTCTATCATAATGATGTTATCGATCCATTGAAAGAACAACGCGATGATTTAGGAACAAAGCACACGAATACCTTTATTCCAAAAGTTCTTGCCGAAGCACGCAACTATGAGTTGACACAGGATAACGACAGTCGGAAACTGACTGATTTTTTCTGGCATACCATGATAGACCACCATACCTTTGCGCCGGGATGCAGCAGTGATAAAGAGCATTATTTCGATCCACAACAATTATCCAAACATCTGACCGGATATACCGGTGAGACTTGTTGTACGTACAATATGCTGAAACTCAGTCGTCACCTGTTTTGCTGGACAGGAGATGCCAAAGTTGCCGATTATTACGAACGTGCACTCTATAATCATATCCTTGGGCAACAAGATCCTGAAACGGGAATGGTATCCTATTTCCTGCCTTTGCTCTCCGGCTCGCACAAAGTTTATAGTACCCAGGAGAATTCCTTCTGGTGTTGTGTAGGCAGCGGCTTCGAAAACCATGCTAAATATGGAGAAGCTATCTATTATCACAATGATCAGGGAATCTACGTAAACCTCTTTATCCCGTCAGAAGTAAACTGGAAAGCGAAAGGAATAACTCTGCGCCAGGAAACAGCTTTCCCTGCAGCAGAGAACACTGCATTGACCATCCAAACGGACAAACCTGTCACTACTACGATTTATCTGCGCTATCCATCATGGAGTAAAAATGTGAAAGTAAACGTCAATGGAAAAAAAGTATCGGTAAAACAGAAACCGGGATCATACATTGCCGTAACCCGCCAATGGAAAGACGGTGATCGCATTGAAGCTAATTATCCGATGAGCCTGCAACTGGAAACAACGCCAGACAATCCACAAAAGGGAGCTTTGCTATACGGACCGCTGGTATTGGCCGGCGAATCGGGAACAGAAGGTATGCAAGCTCCGGCACCATTCTCTGATCCGGCATTATATAATGATTACTATACTTACAATTATCATATTCCGGCTGAGCTGAATACCACCTTACAAATAGACCAGAAACACCCCGGACACAGTTTACAGCGTACAGGCGAGGAACTGATATTTAAAACATCACAGGGCAATGTTTTAAAGCCACTGTATGACTTACATCACCAATGCTACGTAGTATACTGGGACTTAATAGAAAAATAGAAATGAAACAAATTATTATTATAGTTTCTCTCATAGGTATTTATCTGTCATTCACATCATGCCGTCCTGCCGATAACCGGCAGGCGGCTTATGATTTTACACCGCTTGACTCTATTATCACCTCATGGATGAATAAGGGATACTATCCGGGAGCCTCAATCTGTGTAGTCAGAGACGATAGCATTATCTTTCAGAAAAACTACAAAGATTTTACCCCTGACACAAAAGTCTATGTAGCCTCTGCCGGAAAATGGATAGCCGCCGCAGTAATCGGGGCAGTGGTAGACTGCACCGAACTAGACTGGAATGATAGTGTAAAGAAATGGATTCCTGAATTTAAAAACGACATAAAAGGAATAATTACTTTACGCCAACTGCTTTCGCACACATCGGGCATCCGCCCTTATCTACCGGAACCACGCGTAGACAATTACAATCATCTGGATTCAGCAATCATGGAGATTCTTCCGCTTGACACGGTTTTCACTCATGGTACCCGCTTTGAATATGGCGGACTTGCCATGCAGATAGCAGGCCGGATGGCAGAAAAAGCTATGAATAAAGAATTCGAGGAATTATTTCAGGAATTAATAGCCCAACCTTTAGGGATGAAAAACTCTCACTTCACGCCTGTGAATACAGATGGCGGACACGCTCCCATGTTGGGTGGAGGTCTCTGTACCACTTTGCACGACTACATGCGTTTTCTTGATATGATCTACCACAATGGCGTATTTAAAGAAAAGCAAATACTGAAACCCGAAACCATACATGAAATGCAGGCAGACCAGGTGGGAAATGCGGAAGTTCACCCGGGTGAATACGTGGAACGTGCGCTGAAAAAATATCATACTGGCATATATGGTTTGGGAGAATGGCGGGAACTTATTGATGAAGCAACAGGAGAAGCCTATCAGATCAGTTCACCGGGTTGGGCCGGCGCCTATCCATGGATCAATAAACAAGACCGGGTATACGGATTCTTTATAGCCCATGTACAGGGAAGTTCACAAAAAGAAGATGGCTTCTCGTCATTTTATGGAAGTCCTGTCATTTCACAAACTGTCTCGAACATTATTTCCCTAAAAAGATAGAATACATTGAGTATCCTCATATCCCAAATCGTATTTATATAAAAACAATAAATACGAAGATATGAAGACTATCGGCTCAGCAATTATTATGTTAGCTCTCGCTCCTTCCCTCTTTGCAGACAACAGCAAGGAACTAAAGCTGGCATCTCCTGACGGAACACATGAAATAGCATTTTACCAGAAGCAGGTTTCACCTGCGGTAAACGAACTTTGTTATCGGGTAGATTACAAATCACAACCCATAGTCAATGAATCACGTGCCGGACTGGAACTGGACAACCGGATATGGGAAATGGCTCTGGGAGCACGAAACCTAAAACAGCCTGCCTGCTGGATGGACAATCTGGAAGTGGACTCTGTGACTTACCAACCCGAAACAGACATCACCTGGCAGCCACTTTACGGTGAACGTAGCAATATACGCGATCATTACCGGACCGGCACCCTTTATCTCTCCAAAAAAGATAACTCCGGCTACCGGCTCAATATTGAAGTGCGTGCCTATAATGAAGGAGTGGCTTTCCGCTATTTCTTCCCGGAACACCCGAAGGCTATCTTTCATAAAGTAGTAGGTGATCTCACAGAATATACCTTACCGGCAGGTACAAAAGCATGGACCGAACAATGGGCACAAGCTTTCTTCGAATACCTGAACATTGATGATATCAAACATCCGGTAGAACGTGCCCTTACTCTGGAACTCCCGAATGGCAAATGGGCCGCACTGGCAGATGCCGACGTAGACGATTGGTGTTTGACCAAGTACCTTGCCTCCACAGACAAGAAGAACACACTGACTTCTGTAATGTATAGCCCCGTGGATGTGGTGACTTATTATGCCACTCCCTGGAAGATAGTCATGGCAGCCGACAAACCGGGTGAATTGCTGGAACACAATGATATCATCCAAAATTTGAATCCGCCGTGTGAAATTGCTAATGCCGCCGCATGGGTGAAGCCTGGCAAAATTATGCGTGAAACCAGCATCACAACTCAAGGAGCCATTGCAACCATCGATTTCTGTGCAGCACACAATATCCCGTATATGCTTTTCGACTGGCAATGGTATATGCCCTGTACTTCACATGACGGGGATGCCACAAAAGTGGTTGCCAAACTGGATATGCCCCGTGTAATAGCTTATGGTAAGGAAAAAGGAGTTGGTATCTGGGTGTACGTAAACCAGCATGCACTCATGAAGCAAATGCGTGAACTTTTCCCATTGCTTCGCGAATGGGGAATTGTCGGAGTGAAATCCGGTTTCGTACAATACGCCAGCCATCGCTGGGCAACCTGGATGCACGACATGGTTCGCTTGGCGGCAGAAAATCATCTGCTGATGAATATCCATGATGAATATCGCCCTTCAGGTTTCAGCCGTACTTATCCGAATTTATTAACTCAGGAAGGCATTTGTGGAAACGAAGAATTTCCCGATGCAACTCATAATGTCACGCTCCCCTTCACTCGTATGATAAACGGTGCAGCCGACTATACGATCTGTTATTTCGACAAACGGCTGAAAACAACTCATGCTCATCAACTGGCAGCATCCCTCGTGTTCTACAGCCCTCTGCAAACTATCTTCTGGTATGACAAACCATCGTTCTATCACGGAGAACCGGAAATAGAATGGTTTGAGAACTTGCAAACCGTATTCGACGATACGAAAGTATTGGATGGCGCTCCCGGCAAAAACATAACAATGGCACGCCGGAAAGGTCAGGAATGGTTTGTTGCAGCAATGACCAACAATGAAGGTTCTGAAGAAGAAATTCCTCTCACGTTCCTCGATAAAGAAAAGAATTACCTCGCCTGCATCTATACGGATGGAGGAGAAAAGATAAAAACAAGTACACAGGTAAAATGTACTTATCTGCTTGTCAATGCTTCACAAACCATGAAGTTCCAGCTGAAACCCAGTGGTGGGGCTGCCATACGACTGGTACCTATAGACAGGCAGGAAATGAAGAAGTATAAAAGGTACAAAGGAGAAAGATTATAAAATATGATATTCCATTGAGTGAATAAACAGATTCGCTCGTATTAATAGGCAAATAACGCATTAAGATTATTTTCAGTAGATAAAGGTAAGAGTTTGTATAGGTAAAATCTTTGTTTTCAGGATATTTAAAAAGGTAAATAAAAAGATGAAAAAGATATTTCTGCTTACGACATTGCTATGCGCTGCCTGTTGGCAGGCGGAAGCCCAATATGTATCCAAAGCCTGGGTATCTGACCAGAAGGATGGTACATACATCAATCCGGTGCTGCATGCCGATTATTCCGATCCGGATGTCTGCGCGGCAGGTGAAGATTTTTATATGACGGCTTCCAGCTTCGGATGTGCTCCTGGTTTACCCATTCTCCATTCCAAAGACTTGGTTAACTGGAAATATGCAGGCTATGCGTTGAAACAGATAGAACCCATCGAGTTCTTCAATGCTCCCCAGCATGGAAAAGGTGTTTGGGCACCATCCATCCGCCATCATAATGGAGAGTTTTATATCTATTGGGGAGATCCGGATCATGGCATCTTCATGGTAAAGACCAAAGATCCGGCCGGAGAATGGGAGAAACCGATATTGGTAAAAGTCGGTCGTGGCATGATAGACCCTGCTCCACTATGGGATGAAGATGGAAAAGTATATCTGGTACACGCATGGGCAGGAAGTCGTGCCGCACTGAACAGTGTTATCACAATTTGTGAGATGAATGCAGAAGGAACAAAAGTGATCAGTGGTTCGGTACTGGTCTTTGATGGTAATGATGGAATCAACCATACAATTGAAGGCCCCAAACTCTATAAGCGGAACGGCTACTACTACATTTTTGCTCCGGCAGGAGGAGTGGCAACCGGATGGCAGTTAGTATTGCGTTCACGGAATATATACGGCCCTTATGAAAAGAAGATTGTCATGGCACAAGGTTCTACCGACATCAATGGTCCTCATCAAGGTGCATGGGTTGATACACAGACAGGGGAATCCTGGTTCGTTCACTTTCAGGATAAAGCCATGTACGGGCGTGTCGTTCACCTGAATCCGATGAAGTGGGTAAACGACTGGCCTGTAATTGGAGAAGATAAGGACGGCGATGGTTGTGGCGAACCCGTAACCCGTTATAAAAAGCCCAATGTAGGCAAGAATTACCCGGTAGAAACACCTGCGGACAGCGACGAGTTCAATACCCGCCAGTTAGGACTACAATGGGAATGGCATGCCAATTATCAGGATACATTCGGATATACTTCCGACCTGGGATTCATCCGTATTTACGGACATATTCTCTCCAAGAACTTTGTGAATTTCTGGGAAGTACCGAACCTTTTATTGCAGAAATTCATGGCAGAAGAGTTCACAGCAACTACCAAACTAAAAGTTTCCGCCAAAATGGACGGACAGCAATCCGGATTGATTGTGATGGGCTGGGACTATTGCTACCTCGGAGTAGAGAAAGAGTGCGATAAATTTATACTGAAGCAAGTGACCTGCAAAGATGCAGAGCAAAAGACACCCGAAACAGTTACTCGCCTGGCAGAATTACCTGTCAGCAGAAAGTACGAAGCAGGGTTGTTACCCAACTACGAAAGAGACATCTATCTACGCGTAAAAATAGAAAAAGGCGGTATCTGCCACTTCTATTACAGCCTGGATGGTAAGAAATATAAAGCAATAGGTATACCTTTCACAGCCCGTCAGGGAAAATGGATAGGTGCCAAAGTAGGGCTATTCAGTACCACTCCTTATGGTAAGGAACGGGGATGGGTAGATGCCGACTGGTTTCACATAGATAAATAAAAAGACTGATTATATGAAAACAAAAGAACTACTGTTCGGTGCATGCCTGTGCATGTTTACAGCTTGCAACATGCCCGAGAAAGGAATGGATGTGGATGTATATGAGGCGCTGGATTACTGTGACGCCCAGGTACAACGCACTTTAACAGAACTAAAAGCGGCAGAAGGTACTATCGACTACTCGATGATGCCCCGTAACATCATGGACAGCCTCAACACCTGGCATTGCCGAAAAGCAACAAAGGATGAATGGTGCAGTGGCTTCTGGCCGGGAGTTTTATGGTATGATTACGAATATACCGGTAAAGCAGCCATAAAGGAGGAAGCAGAGAAATTCACCGAACCGTTGAAGTTCCTGTCACAGATTCCGGCATACGACCATGACCTGGGTTTTCTGATCTTTTGCAGCTATGGCAATGGATATCGGTTGACACATAACCCGGAATACAAACAAGTGATTCTGGACACAGCAGATTCACTGGCAACTTTGTTCAGACCTCGTGCAGGTACTATACTTTCATGGCCACGCAATATAGAAATGTTCGGTGGACACAATACTATCATGGATAATATGATAAACCTGGAAATGCTTTTCTGGGCTGCCAAGAACGGAGGAAATCCATATCTGGCAGATATAGCCGTGTCGCACGCCGATAAGACTATGAAATATCAGTTCCGTCCCGACTACACTTCCTATCATGTCGCTGTCTATGATACTTTGACGGGCGACTTCATAAAAGGAGTTACACATCAGGGATATGCAGACAATACCATGTGGGCACGCGGACAGGCGTGGGCTATCTATGGATATACAATAGTTTACCGGGAAACGTTAGATCCGCGGTATCTGGATTTCGTACAGAAAGTAACAGATGTATATTTGGAAAGATTACCGGAAGACTATGTGCCTTACTGGGATTTTGATGACCCCAATATCCCGAATGTCCCACGTGATGCCTCCGCTGCAAGTGTAACCGCATCCGCATTGCTGGAACTCTCCACATATCTGCCCGGTAAAAAAGGGGATGAATATAAGGATGCCGCTATAAAAATGTTGGCAAGCCTGAGTTCGGACAAGTATCAATGCGGCAAAAGCAAGCCGGCATTCCTCCTCCACTCCACCGGACACTTACCGAATAATTCAGAAATAGATGCCGCCATCATTTATGCAGACTATTATTATATCGAAGCCTTGGTTCGATTGAAGAACTTAATTGAAAATAAAGCTGTCATATAGAAGCAACGCTATCCCCTCTTACTGTTTTGGTTTGAGGGGAAGCGTAAACCAAAATGTAGAACCTTCTCCCAATTTAGAATTCACTCCGATTTCGCCTCCCATATTCTGAATAATGAGCTGGCAAATAGGCAAACCTAAACCAGTGCCCTGCTTAAAGCTATCCAACTTGATGAAACGTTCGAATATAAGATGGAGTTTATCTTCCGGAATACCAGTTCCCGTATCAGTTACATAATAATAGATGTCTTTTTCACGCACTTCATAGCCATAGCAGATGCTGCCGGTCGATGTAAATTTACAAGCATTAGTCAGGAAGTTCAAAACCAATTGTTGAAGTCTGTTTTTCTCTGAATAAACAACATAATCATCCGGCATCCCCGGCTCAAAAATCAGATCAACCCCATCCTGCAAACGAGACTCAACAACTCCCTTCAAGGTTGCTAGCACTCCATTTAATCCAAATTCCGAATAATACAAATCAAGAACTCCGGCCTCAATCTTGGATAAGTCCAGAACATCATTGATAAGTTGCAGCAAGATTCCATTATTCTTCTCTATGATGCTGACATACTCCTTCTTCTCTTCTTCATCTTCAGTCATAGCCAATATACTGGAGAAGCCAATAATTGCATTCAACGGAGTGCGGATTTCATGACTGATATTAGCAAGAAAGGCAGATTTCAGACGGTTGGACTCTTCCGCACGCTCTTTGGCAGCAATCAGTTCACGCTCTGCCGCCTTACGCTCCGTAATAAACAATGATGACCCCACCACGATCAAAGGGTTTCCCTTTTCATCATATTGTTCAACAAAAGCACGTGCTTCCATCCAGTCTTCCGAATCGTACGTTTTACCCGGACGATGGACACGATATTCTTCTTTAATTCTAGCAACTTTATTAGCGCGTACATCTTTAAATATTTGTCGGATACGTTCTCTGTCTTCTTCACAAACAAAAGTGAGATAGTCGCTAATATCGGTCGTATAGGTCATTTCCGAAACTTCTTTTTTACCCTGTTCTATCGGTTTGTAAGAACTATATGTGATTTCATCCGTCCGTAAATCCCATTGCCAGGGTAGTAAATCAACAACCTCCAATGCCATAGCCATTTTGGAGTGAGTGAAGCGTTGATTCTGTTCAACCAACTGAAGTCGTTCCAGAATCTTATTTCGCCGAAGTTGGAAAAAGAGAACAACTAACAATAAAACAATACTGCCTACTACCAAGGCAGACTGGTACTTTTCGAGGAAGGTAGGAGGAGCATTCAAATAAACCGTCCCCGGAGGACAGTTTTTAGGAGACAAGCCAAAATCCACCATGTAAGGATAGTTAAAAAGAACCATGGGCTTCGGATTATAATATGGAATATCCCACGCTTGCTTGCCATCAGCTACAGCATTAATCATCTTCACAATTTCCTCACAGTACAGGTTCATATCATATACACACCCTCCTATTATAGTCCCATCTTCTTCAATACTTGAAATAGAAGAAGATAATGCAAAAAACGGACAAGGCAATGTAGAATTGGCAATCACCTTATAAGAGTTTGCCATCATAAGCATATTACCCGCAAACATTCGTTTGTGGAACCATGAAGCAAATAGAATACCTGTTTCCTCCGGAACCACTTGTCGCAGTGTATCCAGCAACTGATCCGGGCTCCATGTACCAGCCGACAGAAACTTATAATCAAGATCCGGATATTCCGTCTTAATCAATTCAGAAAGTTGCTGATCATAATCAATATCCCGGTCAGTCTGATCACCAATCAACAGCAGACTCTTCATTGCCGGAATCATACGACGCATCAACTGGACACTTTCGGGAATAAAAGCACGCGCACCCAGAAAGGTCATATTATACTCTTTACGCAAATCATTCAGGTAAATGCGATCTTTTTGTGGAACAACCTGATTATACATATAAGTGGAATCGGGTCCAATATACCTGCTCTCAGCACATACTATCAAAGATATATCTCCCCAATGTTTACGTATTTCATCCCGTAATATCAAAGGAGCATTTCCCAGCATCAATACTGCTTTAGGTGGATTATTGCCATAAGTTGAAAAAAGATTTTCTTTATATTGATTCAGTATCTCAGGGGTTTCTATTGTCAGAATATTCATATACTCTACTTTCATACTCACATCTCTCCGGTCATACTCTTTTTGCATGATATGTGAAATGATGGTCTGACTCCATGGAGCACCCGATACATAACTACTGATAATCAGCAAATCCGTACCGGAAATCTCTTTTTTATCCTCAGCCGATACCGAAGAAGAGAAATATAATAAGAAGATACACAAAAGGCACTTTATATACAGAAGTATTCTCATGATTTCGCAATTAGTCTTTTAGACTAACAAGTCAAGAATCGCTTTTGTTCAAAAATGGCAATTTTTTCCTTAGGAAATCAAATTCATGTAAGAAAAACATTTACATTTGTATTCAATAACAATCACAAAATTATATATTATGAAAAGGTTAACCTACTTATTTGTTTGCTCACTTGCAATAGGAAGCATTGCCGCTTGTAAACAAGCATCTAAATTCCATATTATCAACGGAATAATATATGACGCTACTATGAATAACATTACCTTGATAACCGGCAAAGGAGATACAGTCAATATCAGTACAATGGATGCCAATAGGGATAAAGTATGCGGAGTATTGTTGGAAGACAGTGTAGAAGTGGTTTGCATCAAAGAAAATATTGGAGGAAAAGAAATCTTAAAAGCTGCTGAACTGATAATCATTAAAAAATAATTCAATAAACAGCAATGGGAGTGTTGCTTATTCACTCCCATTGCTGTTTTATTCTCTATTCATCAACCGATGTTCCGCCATGTGTTCATACTTCGTATCCGGACGCCCATAATTAGCATAAGGATAAATAGAAATACCACCGCGTGGAGTAAAAATGCCTGTAACCTCAATATATTTAGGATTCATTAGTAGAATCAAGTCTTTCATTATAATATTCACACAATCTTCGTGGAAAGCACCATGATTGCGAAAGCTGAAAAGGTAAAGTTTCAGACTCTTGCTTTCCACCATCTTAATATCAGGAATATAGCTGATACGGATCTCCGCAAAATCCGGCTGCCCTGTTATGGGACACAAACTGGTAAACTCCGGACAATTGAAACGTACCCAGTAATCATTTCCCGGATGCTTATTATCAAAAGCCTCCAATACTTCAGGTGCATAATCCTGTTTATATTCAGTCTTTCTTCCCAAAAGGGATAATTGGTCTTTCAATTCACTCATAATATAAAGTTTTAGCATTTATGACTTAAATACTTCTCTAATCCTTCACGGCGTAACTTACATGCTGGACAATGTCCGCAGCCATCCCCCGGAATACCATTATAACAAGTCAGGGTTTTATTGCGTATCAAGTCAAGTACTCCCAATTTATCTGCCAATGCCCAGGTTTCAGCTTTATCGATCCACATCAGCGGAGTATGAATTACAAACTGTTCATCCATAGCCAGGTTCAAGGTCACATTGAGCGATTTGATAAAGGCATCCCGGCAATCGGGATATCCACTAAAGTCAGTTTGCGACACTCCCGTCACAATATGATTGATGTCATGTTCACGAGCATACACGGCAGCAATACTTAAGAAGAATAAATTGCGCCCCGGTACAAACGTATTAGGAAAACTATCCGTCGGCTTTTCCTGATCCATTACCATGGTAGTATCCGTCAAAGAATTATGTCCCAACTTACCGATGAACGATACATCCATTACTTCAAACTCCACATCGGCATCACGAGCTATTTCCCGTGCCAGTTCCACTTCCTTCTCATGTTTCTGTCCGTACAAAAAGCTCAGGGCAACCACTTTTCTGAATTTACGTTTTGCCCAAAACAGACAAGTAGTAGAATCTTGTCCACCACTAAAAACGACTAATGCAACTTCTTTATTCACGCTATTTTAAATATCTTTGATTTTCAATACATTATAGGAAATATCCTCATCATACACATCGCTACCGTCTATCCGTTTAATAGCTGCTACTACACGGATAGTGACCGGAAGAATCAATACTTCATACAAGGATTTCAATACGATCTGAATACACATCATTACAAGCAATTCACGCCAGGCAATAATGCCACCAAAAGCTACTGGGAAGAATATAATAGAATCCGCCGTCTCCCCTACTATTGTCGACCAAATAGCACGGGCAGAAAAGTTTCGTCCACCACTTGCCACTTTCATACGGCTCATGACATAAGCGTTGAGAAATGAACCTACCAAAAACGCGGTCAGACTTGCTACAACAATACGCGGTGCCATCCCAAAAACAAAATTGAAATGGGCTTCTCCTTCCCAAAACGGTGCAGCCGGTAGTGCAACGGCTATCAAGCCAAGCATTACCACAAAGAAGTTCATGGCAAAACCACTCCAGATAATAAGACGTACTTTACGGAAGCCCCACACCTCAGCAATGCAATCGTTTATAATATAAGAAATAGGAAAAACCAATAATCCGGCTGTAACGGTTATACCAAAAACCTGAATAACCTTGGTTTCAAGAAGATTAGCTGCAATCAGGCAAACATTAAATAAAATACCCAGCAGCATAAAAGGTACAGATACTTTTTGCTTCATAAATCCTGTTTTTTACGTGGTGTTCTAGAATACACGACCGCTATTCACGGCATCTTACATTTTAATCCGGGTGCAAAGATACGATAAGTTTCTAAAACAGACAAACATTCCTTATTTCCGGAATAAATACATTCGCTTTAATATTCGAACCGTGCCAAGTCCGTGTTTGCTCCGTATCTATACAGACGGACCAGACACGAAGTTGGTACGGGCTTGGTACGGACTTGGTACGGGCTTGGTATAGACCGGGTACTATTAAGATGAAACAGTAACACCTCTAATAATTAAGCGAAAAGAATCACTGATCCGCTAACTCCTCCAATGAGTAAACATTATACTTTTTAACTAAAAGCAGAGAAAAGCATAGCCCATTCATCCCATCATTCATTTCAATTTGAAGGGCAAAATTAGTTAACGAACTTTAAAAACAAAACTAAAACAAAGAAATATACGAACATAAAACAGCACAATATCCAACATAACAACGTGATTATAAAACATATAGCACCAGAATAACATATTTTTCAAATATGCAAGCAAGTTGCATCTAAATCAATATTTTATTCACGCAAGTTTCTTAAGCAAATAAAACGACATATAACAGTTATTAATATAGTTCGCCATTTATTTTAAGTAATGAAAATACGAATTATATTTGGAGTAGCAAGATCAGACAAGACATAAAATAACTTCTGATTCAGAATGCTACAACACCTTAATTTATAATATCAACCTAAGAAAAACAAATGCTTATGAAAAAGGAAACAATGCACCCAGACATTCTATTGTCCATCTCATTTTCTATCTAGTTTATTTAATATTCCAATTTAGCTTTAAACAAAAATCATCAAATCATGAATGAAAATCGCGAACGAGGAACACTACATTACAAATTCCTCACCACTATTGCCATTGTAGCTTTACTAATAGGAAGCAATACCGCCCTGGCAATCGGTACTAATTCAGAAGGTTTATCTGAAGTTGCAGAACAGCTACAATCGCAAGTCATCAATGGTACGGTAACAGATCAGACAGGCGAACCTGTTATCGGAGCAAGTGTTCTGGAAAAAGGAACAAACAATGGTATTATTACCAATATAGATGGTAAATTCTCTCTTACCGTGAAAAGAGGTGCTACTTTGGTAATCTCTTTCGTCGGATATAAGACACTGGAAGTAAAAGCAACACCCAAGATGGAAATCACGCTGACAGAAGATTCCGAATTACTGGAAGAGGTAGTAGTAGTTGGCTATGGAGTTCAGAAAAAGAAATTGGTTACCGGAGCTACGGTACAAGTGAAAGGTACTGATATCGCAAAGCTAAATACAACGGATGTTCTGGGCGGTCTGCAAAGTCAGGCACCTGGTATAAATATCACATCAAACGGCGGTTTCCTCGGACAGGGATTTAAAGTCAATATCCGCGGTCTCGGAACCAATGGTAATTTTTCTCCTTTATATGTAGTAGATGGAGTAGTCAACGGCAGCATAGATGGTCTAAGTCCTGCCGACGTTGAATCTATCGATGTACTAAAAGATGCCGCATCTGCTGCTATCTATGGTTCACGTGCCGCCAATGGCGTTATTCTCATCACTACCAAGCAAGGCAAAACAGGTAACTTTGAGGTTACTTACGATGGTTATTATGGTATTCAGAATCTTCCTAAAATCGCCACCCTGCTGAATGCTAAGGAATATATGATGATAGAAGATGAAATGCACATGATGGATGGTACTTCACTTCTGAACTGGGAGAAATGGTTACCGGCAGCCGATTATAAAGCTATTCAGGAAGGAACCTGGAATGGTACCAACTGGATAAAAGAGATCTTAAATAATGATGCTCCTATCCAAAGCCATTCATTGAACTTCACCGGAGGTACAGAACGTTCCAACTTCTCTATCGGTTTTACCTACTTCAATCAGGAAGCTACTATGGGAGCCCCCGGTCGCATTGCCAGTATGGACAGATACAATGCACGTATCAACTCTAATCATATTGTCAAAAAGATAGGGAACCTTGATGTCCTCAAAATTGGGCAGACTCTTAATTACAAGTACCAGCAGACTGCAGGTTCTTTTGCCACCACTGGCATTTACTGGAATGGTACACGTGATATGTTAACTACTCCCCCATTGATGCATGCCTATAACAGCAAAGGAGAGTACTACTTATACGATGATGCACAAGAAGAAGGATATGGGGAAAACACCACAAATCCAATAGCTTATATGGATTACTACACAAGTCATGCCTTAAGCAAAAGCCATTACTTACAATCCAGTTTTTATGCAGAGCTGCAACCAATCAAGAATTTACGAATCAAATCACAGTTCGGATACATCTTGTCAGCTTCAAGTTATCGTTCTTATATCCCCAGCTATCGCCCGCTAAGTCAAAGCCTGACGACACAAGAAGACAGGGTAACTCAGTCCATGTCACTCAACCACCGCTGGTCCTGGGAAAATACAGCCAGCTATAATTTCACTCTTAAAGACCATCATTTTGACGCAGTAATCGGGCAGAGTCTTGAAAAATACGGAATGGGTGACTCCATGAGTGCCAATGCAGAAGGTTCTGAATTCTCAGACTTTAAACATGCATATCTGAGCAACATAAAGTACGATGATAAAAATAAAATTAAAACTTTAACAGGAGCTCCCGGTGCAGCCGGTCAAATGGCTTCCTTCTTTGGTCGTATAAACTACAACTATAAAGAAAAGTACATGGCAACCGCCATTATGCGTGCGGATGGTTCTTCTATTTTTGCCCGCGACCATCGATGGGGATATTTCCCGTCTTTCTCGGCAGGTTGGGTCGTTACAAACGAAAGTTTCATGCCAGAGCTCAATTGGCTGGATTTCTTAAAACTGCGTGCATCCTGGGGACAGAATGGTAATAACGCCGTAAACACCTTTGAATACATTTCACGTATCACTGCCAACAACGGTAATGGAGGTTATTCATTCGGCGACTCCATGGATCAGGTTTCTATTGGTTCCTACGCATATAAGCTGACTAATCCGGATCTTTCATGGGAAACCCAGGAACAGCTCAACATAGGCCTCGATGCACGATTCTTCAATGGTCGTCTGGCACTCGAATTCGATTGGTATAAAAGGTTAACCAAAGACTGGCTTATTACCCCACCCGTACTCTATTCATTCGGTTCAAGTCCGGCTGCCATCAATGGTGGAGTTATTCGGAATACCGGATTTGAAATCGGCCTCCACTGGAACGATAACATAGGTAAGGACTGGAATTATGGTATCAATCTGGCTCCGGCATTCAATAAAAACAGAATTACCGAACTTCCCAATGAAGATGGTATCCTCCATGGACCGTCGGGCAATTTATGGAATGCATCTGACGAATGTGCACGCGGAGAAGTTGGAAAACCTTTAGGATATTTTTATGGCTACAAGAGTCTTGGTATTTTCCAGAACCAAAAACAAATAGACGAATATAAAGGTGCTAAAGAAAATGGTGCTCAAACACAACCGGGAGATGTGATCTGGGCAGATATTGATAAGAATGGAATCATTGACTCGAATGACCGTACAGAAATTGGTAATCCTCACCCGGACATGACACTTGGATTCTCTTTCAATGTCAGCTGGAAAATGATTGACCTATCGGTTACGACTTATGGAGCCTTCGGCCAGCAAATACTTAAATGCTACCGGGATTATGCCAGTTCTCCATTGCAGAACTTTACCACAGACATCCTGGAACGTTGGCACGGAGAAGGAACTTCTAACAAGTTACCACGCCTGGCAAGCACTGGTGGAAGTAATTGGTCTAAAGTTTCCGATATTTATGTAGAGAATGGAGATTATCTCAAAATCAAGAATATCACTATCGGAGTTGATATCAAGAAGATTTTCAAGAAAATCCCTCTGCAGCAGCTCAGACTTTATGCTACAGTCCAGAACTTATACACCTTTACCGGATATTCAGGTATGGATCCCGAAATCGGTTATGGTAGTGATTTTGGTTGGGTACAGGGCATAGATTTAGGATACTATCCGGAAGCCCGCACATGTATGCTCGGTTTAAATGTCAAATTCTAATAATATGAAAATATGAAAAAACTAATATATATACTATCTGCACTTTTCATACTCACGTCATGTGAAAATTTCCTTGACACTGAGTTACTTACAGATAAAACAACAGAGAACTTTCCGGAAACGGAGAAAGATGCCAACCAAATGTTGACGTCTATCTATGCAAAGTTATTGTTTGAAGATCCTGAAACATCTTCAGAATACTATACAGCCCAATTGGCCAGTGATGATTGCTTAGGCGGTAATCTCTCTTATTCCGGTAATTGCGCCACAAACTTCTTGCTTTATCAAGGAAGCTTGAACAGCAGACTTGGTATCTGGGACCGTTGTTATCAACTCATCAATCGTGCCAACAACACGATTAACACGCTTGATAACGTAAAAAGCTGGTCAAGTGAATCTGAACGTTTACGTCACTTTGGCGAAGCTTATTTCCTCCGGGCATGGACCTACTATGAATTAGTAAAGATATTCGGCGGCGTTCCCCTTCGTACCACGATTGAAGCTGTAAACCTCCCGCGAGCATCCGTTGACGAAGTATATGCCTTGATTGCCTCTGATATAAAGAATGCAATTGAGATGATGCCTAACCAGATATATCCGGCCGGGAATGCCATGGCAGGTCATGCTACCAAGTATGCAGCCGAAGCACTTGCAGCGCGAGTATTCCTGTTCTATACCGGACGTTATGACAAGAAGACTTTACCTCTGACACCTGAAGGCGAAATCACAAAAGAACAAGTCATCAGTTGGTTGGAAGACTGCATAGACCATTCCGGACACAACCTAATTTCCGATCAACGCAATCTATGGGGTTATACGAACTCTGCCACTAACAGCACCAGCTCCAAGAAGCAATATGCATACGCAGTGAAGCATAAACTCGCTTGGGATGGCAATTCTTCTATCGAAACACTCTTTGCCAACAAGCACAACCTAACCTCCACATGGACCTACACATGGTTTGCCAATACGTGTGCAATGTTCTACTCCCCTTCCGGTGACGATGCTGACTGGAAAGAAGAAAGTTATCCGTTCAACTTTGGTTGGGGCGCAGGCCCGGTATCTCCCAGTATGGTTCAGGACTGGAAAGAGTGGTCTAAACAACAAACATTCCTGGATGGATATACTGAAGACCCGCGTATTTCCGGTTCTATTTGGTCATACAAGGCTATGGACCCCAACAATGAAGGAAATGTTTTGGCAGACTTCCGTTTAGATGATTCGGAACCCGCATATACCGTTTCTTACCGCTATTACGAGCAAACCGGATATTTCAACAAGAAATACATCAATATCAATGCATATAATAGCAACGGAGTACTCGAAGCTTTTGGAAAAACATTACATCCGGGCATATCCAGCCAGACTTCCCCGCAGTTACTGAATATTACCGATCTTATCCACATCCGCTTTGCCGATGTACTGCTGATGCATTCCGAATTGAAAGGAGATGCAACCGGTTTGAACAGAGTACGTCAACGTTCCCACTTGGCTCCTATCTCATACACGCTGGATGCACTTAAACAGGAACGTCGTTGGGAATTTGCTTTCGAATCCATCCGTTGGTGGGATCTGCTCCGCTGGTCCGGTCCAAGTCTGGAAGAAGCAGGAAATGCGCTAAACCGCCAGACAGGCTTTGAGGTTATCAATGCCGCCGCTCTTACGCCTATGGTCAAGTATGATTATAAGAAGCGTCTACAGCAAACCCAAGGTTACTGGCCTATACCTCAAATAGAAATAGACCGTTCCAATGGTGTACTCGAGCAAAATCCGGGCTGGGGACCTGATGCACAATTCAGTGATTGGACAAAAATGTAATGCCATTTAAAATCTCAATGATATGAAAACATTAAAAGCAATACTATTATTATTCGCAGCAATGGCTATAGTCACAGCCTGCGACCCTATGGAAGATGAATCCTTACGTGATAAATATATTACTAATGCCGGAGATCCTATCAGCAAGGAAGAGCTGAATAACATATTATCCGTTACCCAGCCTATTCCCAACCAGGATGACGCTGTAGAAGGAGATCAATATGTAGTACTCAAAAACAACCGTCCTGAATTGGGAGGTATCTGGCACTATGGAGTCGGCACAAAGATTACCGGCAGCGATAATGATACGATCATATATGGTGCCAACGGAACTTATGAAATCTACTATGAAGCACTCTCCAACGGAAAGATTGTAACCAGTGATATCTTTACCGTGACAGTCACCAATGTGTTTGACGAATGGATGGGCCTTTTTACCGGAGCCAAAGACAAAGCAGATGCCGATGCAACCAAAGCATGGGGATTCCGCGAAGTAAAGTGGGGATCGGTCTGCAACATGGGAGCACATGGCGGATGGAAATACACCAGTGCAGGATATACTCCTGAATCTAATTTTGCATGGTGGGGATCAGCAAATCTTGCACAAGCAGGAGATCAGAGAATAGTATTCGAAATACAAGATACTAAGTTGAAGACCTATGACAAAAGTGGTAAATTAGTGAACGAAGGAACGTTTAACTTCGACCATGAACAACCGGAAGAATTGGTTCAAGGCAGACTTACCACCAATATCCCCGTTATCGGAAGCAATTATGATGACCTCGGCCAAAGTAAGGGAAAAAACAATGTATTCTGGATACTTACATTGACTGATGAATATATCACTCTGTATCACCCGCAGAAATACACAGGTGGAGGTGACTGGGACGACTATGGTTGGTATGTATATTATGAATCCAAAGAATAATGCCTTATGAAAAAGATTATATTTATTGTAATAGCTATTATATTAGGACTAAGTTCCTGTCACGATGACGACTACATAACCGGTGTACCCAGTTTTGGGCCTCCGGAAGTGAACAACATGGCAGATAGAGTAAATGGACGCGTCGCATTAGGTTATGTGACCTACTATGGCACAATGCTTCCTGACCCCACTTACATGACGCATATCAATTATGCTTTCGCCGAACTTTATGTTAAGAACAATGTCTATCAGAAGTTTGACTTGCAAGGTGACAAGGAACGTTTCAATCAGGTGAAGAAGTTAAAAGAAAGAAATAGCAATTTAAAGATATTACTCTCTTTTACAAATAGTGTCTCTAATTCGGGTAATTCCCAGGACGGAGGTTTCTCCGCCCTGGCAAAGAGCCCCGAAATGCGCAAACAATTCGCCCAGGATTGCAAGAAGTTCGTTCAGCAGGAAGGCATAGACGGTATCGATATTGACTGGGAATTTCCCGGCATGACTTTCGGCAGTAACGCCTACGACCCGTTGGTTGACGTAGAGAATTTCACTCTGTTAATGAAAGATCTGCGCGAAACTCTATCAAGTTCCACTTTACTGACCTACGCCGGGTATTGCAAGAACAAGCAACCGCAAGGAGCAGGATGGAAGTATATCGATGTGAAAGCTGTAGACCCCTATGTGGACTTCGTCAACATTATGACATACGACTTAGTGGGCGCCCCCGGTCATCAATCACCATTGAATAAACCAAGTGCCACCTGGGATTGCCAGCGCTCTGTTAACGAATATCTGAGTGCCGGTGTACCTGCCAATAAATTAGTCCTGGGTATTCCATTCTATGGAAGAGCACATTTCAACTCCGGTGGTTCTATCAATTACAGAGACATTGTCGACTTAAGTGCGGGCGAAGGCTATGCCATTGATAATTGGGATGAAGAAGGCAGTGTTCCATACGTTACTAAGAGCGGAATATTCTACTGTGGTTATGACAATCCCCGAAGTATTGCCGCAAAAGGTACATGGCTTTTAGGATTAGGCATGAAAGGTATGATGTTCTGGGACTACGATGGTGATGATAACCAGGGAACACTGCGCAATGCACTCTGGAATGCCGTAATGCAGGAAGACAAAGACGCCCAATTACATGACTTCATAAACAATTCGGATGGTTACAAAGCACTCGTCACCAGTTGCGACAAGATAATCAGCACCGGTCAATATATGGCGGGAACACTGATAGAGGAAACCACGACCTATCCTAATTACGAAGGATACCCAGTTAAGCTCTACGAGTACTCAACCGGCAAGGATGTACAAACCGGCGTTCAGAAAAAAGGCAAGGTATACATGCTCAATCCTACAGCCGAAAAACTTGCAACCTGGATTGCAACTGCCGTATGGAAAGCAAAAGGTGACACCGATACGGATGCGATGGCAGCGGTACTGAAACATATACAATTACAATCAGGAGCTCAGTTCCCGGTATGCGGCATTGTATATGAAGATATGGACAACTCAGGATATTATCCTTATCTCTTCAAGGACGGGGTCACCGTGTATGCAGCAGACCGTTCCAAGTGGGCTACCGAAGATTCTGCCCATCCGGGAAATTACAGTTGCACGGACGATCAACTCAACTACGATGTTAAGGTAACCAACAATGACCTGAACACATATACCGGGACCTATGCCCGTATTTGCGGTACCCTGCGTGAAGATTATAAAGCATACGGCGGCACCGTTGATGTAGGAACAAGTGATTCTAAAGAGACCCGCAGCATTAAGTGGCTCGATGTGGTACGCGACCTTTATAAGGAAGCTTGGAACTCCAATGAAAACAAACTGATTACAGCATGGGCCAAAGCAAACTTGTAATACTCTAACTTAACACGGATACAGGAGGTTGTTCCACCCACCGGATGATTTTGCGATCTTCATTCATGAGTGAAAAATATATAAATGGAGCAACCTCCTTTTTCTAAAGATAACAGAAAAGACAGACCGATATGAATAAACATTTCTTTTATCTTATCTTACTATTTTGCATCAGCAGTTGTCAGCCGATAACGAAAAAAATGATGAATATCGAAGGAGTGGTATCTTCGGAATATAACGGGCAAATCATATATTTGGTTCCACGCCCCCATCCCACTCCGGAAACAGTAGATTCTGCCTATATTGTAAACGGAACTTTTTCCTTTTCCATTCCGGCAGATTCCGCTATTTACGATATTGTTATCAGCAGGCGAGCAAATGCACCTATACAACGTCTGCTCGTTGTGGCAGAAGAAGGAACGCTGCATGCCAACATGGGTATGAATAGTTCCGGTACCGGCACTCCACTCAATAACCAACTACAACACTGGAAAGAACAAATGGAATCTGCCGGTGAAAAAGCGGCCTTACTATCGCAGAAAATCAATAAAAATAAGAAAGACAATGCCATTACAGCAATCCTGAAGAAACAAAGGGATAGCATCTACGAACGTTTTGGTGACTCTACGTTCTGTTTCATTAAACAGAATCTGAATCCGTTAGGAGGATACTTATTCATGACGCTTGAGCACATGTTCAATGAACAGCAAGCCAATGATTTAAAAAGACTTGGAATAGAAAAATGGAAACCCGAACCATGAGAAAACGAATAGATAATATCTTTGTCTCCCTATTCTTTATAGCCTGTTGGATATTCTTCTTTTACTTCTATCCATATCATCTGCACTATAAAGAACAGATAACATTATGCGTACTCCAACCGGACTTTCTACAAACGTACTTACAGAAACCGGCATTCCTGACCGAAATCTGTGGCGATTATCTTACTCAGTTTTTCCTGTGGACAGGTGGAGGAAGCAGCATATTAACCCTCACTTTTGTGTTCACCTGGCTGGGATTCCGGATAGCATTAGGTAAGACCGGCATCACCAGCCATGTATCCCTCTGGGCATTACTGCCCATAGTTGCCGAATGGGCGTTATCCTGCCATTTGGAATATCCCCTTTCCATGTCACTTGGACTGATGTGCAGCATCTGGGCATTCCTACTGTCAACATTGAGCGCACCAACACGGACGAGGGGAATACTCCACGTAGTTATGCTTACCATCCTCTATTGCACCGTAGGAGCACACTTCTTTGCATATGTCATTTTAGCCACAGTTTATGAGTGCAAGCACTTCAACAATTACAAGTTATCCTTCTTCCTGTTACTCATCTCCCTCCTCATACCTATCGGAGGTAGTTATTTCTATTTTTTAACTCCCCGCCAATCATACTTCTATCCATTGATAAGCGGCTACATGCTGCGTCAACCTTTTGTATTCCTCCTGACAGAAGGTTTTCTGTTACTCTCCCTCCTGCCGGTTTTTATTTCCCGGCAGTATAAGCAATGGATTGCACTATTTACAGTCCTTACCCTGGGTACAATTACCATAACCAAGGCATACAACGCCTCCGAAGAAAAAACACTCGCCTTTTCATCCGAAGCCTACTTCGGACACTGGGATAAGATAATCCGGCTCAACGAGGATAACTCCTACCCAACCTATCTCAGTGCCTACTATATCAATCTCGCTTATGCCCGCCAAGACAAGCTCTGCGATGAACTAATGCTACATTATCAGCCAGCTTTCCATGGACTTTTACTGCAAATCAACGAATCAACAGGCTATATATACGCCATGGCAAGTCCCGATGCCCTCATGGAATGCGGTGACATGGCACAAGCCCAGCACTCTGCCATGCTTGCTATGACATTTACCCCGCATCAGCGTTCTTCGCGCATGGTACGGAAACTGGCGGAAATTGCCATTATCAACGAAGATTATTCAGTTGCCCAGAAGTATCTACGCATGTTGTCCCATACTTCCTTGCACCGGAGCTGGGCAAGGGAACGATTGGAACTTATTAAATCCGGTCAATGTGATTCCATCCCTTACTGGGCCCATAAACGTCGGATGCTTCCGCAACAAGACACGTTGTTCTCCGCCAATCAATGGCGTACTTCACTGGTTAATTTAATCGAAAGTAATCCTCAAAACAAGATGGCTGCCGACTACCTCTTATGCTTCCACCTATTGAATAAAGATCTGCAGCTTTTCAAGAAGGATTATGACCGTTACTATTATCCGACATTCGGTTCGCTTCCATCCCGTCTCTATCAGGAAGCATTGATAGCATGTATGAATGAGAAAGAAAACCCGCAGGAACAACTGAAGCATTATCGCATCTCTGCTAAAGTTTACAAAGACTGTCTGCAATACCTCTCCATATACGAAGATGCCAAAGGAGACGGGCGGGCTTTGGAAAAGTTATTCGGAAAAACATATTGGTTCTATTACTATTATGCACAACTGAAACCATGAAAAGAGCTATCATCCTGTTCATTGTAACCCTGACGCTTTTCTCCTGTGGAAAACGTTCACTTCAGGATTACACCGACTGTCCCGAACAGCCGCTCCTGTTTCCTGACTATACAGATATCACCGTACCCTGCAACATCGCTCCGCTGAACTTCCAACTGGAAGGTGCGGCAAACCTCTCCGTTATTATCCGGGGAAAGAAAGAGTATCAATTCGACAGCCAGTCCTACAGGCTTCAGTTCCCCATAAAGAAATGGAAAAAGATGCTTGCGGATGAAAAAGGGGATACACTGTCTGTGTCTGTCTATACCCATATCTCGCAACAAAAAATACATTACAAAGATTTCTACTGGTACATCTCACCCGACAGCATAGACCGATATCTCAGCTACCGCCTGATAGAGCCGGCTTATGAGATATGGAACATGCTGCAAGTTTGCGAACGTAACCTTGAAAATTTCGACACCCGCCTTCTGGCCGATAATAATATTACAGATCGTAGCTGTATCAATTGCCATACATCCAACCGTGCAGCCAATCCCACTACATTTATGCATGTGCGTGGCAGTAAGGGAGGTACAATTTATAGTCGTGACGGGCAATTACGGAAAATCAACACCAAAACAGATCATACAGCCGGTGCTGTCTATGGAGAGATTTCCCAGGACGGGCGTTTCGGCATATTCACCACAGCCGAAATTATCCCCATTCTGCACAGTTATCGCACCGAACGTCTGGAAGTTTTCGATAAATGCAGTGATCTTATCCTGATAGATTTTGAACAGGGAACGGTTACCGATAACCCCGGTATCAGCGGAACGGAATATCAGGAAACCTTCCCTTGTTTCTCTGCTGACAACCATACCATCTACTTCTGCCGGGCACCCTATATCCCTCAGCCGGACAGTACCCGTCATATGCGCTATGATCTCTACTCCATCTCCTTTAATCCTCAAACCGGACAATTGGGTGATAGTATTCACGAAGTCTTCAGAGCTTCATCCGAAGGGAAATCCGTAAGTTTTCCCAAATGCTCACCGGACGGCAAATACCTGCTGTTCTCCGTATCCGATTATGGTACTTTCCCCATCTGGCATCCGGAAACAGACCTCTGGATGCTGGAGCTTTCTACCGGAAAGATTGATAAAATGGAAGAAACAAACGGACGGTACTCTGATTCCTATCATTCCTGGAGCAGTAATTCCCAATGGATAGCTTTCGCCTCCAAACGAGACGACCGGGTATATGGGCGTCCTTACTTTGCCCATGTATCCCAAGATGGAAACGTAAGTAAAGCGTTTCTTCTTCCACAAGAAAATCCGGAAGCTTATCTGAATACGTTCAAGTCTTATAATATACCAGAACTTTACAATACAGCCGAGACCTATGATGCCCATGAATTGCAAAAAGCCTATTTCGGCAAAGAAACGGAGAACCTCCGCTACAAATCAATCAAAAGATAGCATATTCGTCATTCTCCTACTCAACCTTTTTTCATTTAGGTTGTTCAATGGGCATTCACCAAAACCTAACTTAATAATGAAGACAATCTTTAAAGTAATGTTTCTGCTGTGCGCCACCGGTCTCGTTCCGTCTATGGCCAGAGCACAAGAAAAAGTGATTATTGACGACGAAGCATCTAACGGCATCGTCATGGTTACCATCGACAAAGCAGGCGACGAGATCGTCCGTATCATGAACGAATCACAGTTCAGATACATTCACGACCCACAGGCCCCCCGCTTCCTATTGATGGATAAAAAAGGAAAATTCGCCCTCGGTATCGGAGGCTATGTGCGTGCCACTGCCGAGTATGACTTTGGCGGCATTGTAGATAATATGGATTTCATCCCGGCCTACATTCCGAATGCCAGTAAAGTAAAGAACCAGTTTCAGATGGATGCAAGTACTTCCACTATCTTCCTGAAACTTGTAGGACACACTAAGCTGCTGGGTGATTTCGTAGTGTACACTGCCGGTAACTTCCGTGGTGGGGACAAAGCATTCCAGTTGAGAAATGCTTATATGTCGTTCCTGAACTTTACTGTAGGTTATACTTACGGTGGTTTCATGGATTTGGCTGCGATGCCTTCCACTGTCGACTTCCAAGGCCCTAACGGTGCTACTTTCTATCGTGCCACTCAACTGGCTTACACTTACAAAGGCCTGAAGAACTGGCGTTTCCATGCATCCATAGAGGTTCCCAGCGTAGATGGTACTACAAACGACCAATTCAGCGTAGCCCAACAACGCATGCCGGACTTCACCGCTTACGCCCAATATGGTTGGGGAGCTAACAGTCATCTTCGTGTAGGTGGCCTCGTTCGCAGTATGACCTACACCAGTACGCTCAGCGATCATGCATCCGATGTTACCGGATGGGGTATACAGGCATCTACCTCATTCAATCTCAGTAAGAAATGGGAAATCTTCGGACAGGCTACTTATGGAAAAGGTATCGGACAATATCTGAATGACATAAGCAATCTGAATGTGGACATCGTTCCCAATCCCGAAAAAGAAGGAAAGATGCAGGCATTGCCTATGCTGGGCTGGTTTGCCGGGGCACAGTATAACATCTGCCCGAAAGTGTTTGTGTCCACTACTTACAGTATGTCCAGATTGTATTCGGAGAACGGTTATCCCAACGATCAACCCAGTAGTTATCGTTACGGACAATATCTCGTAACCAATGTATTCTGGAATGTTACTCCGAATATGCAAGTAGGTGCTGAATACCTTCGCGGCTGGCGTACAGATTTCAATAATTCAACGCATCATGCCAACCGGATGAATTTGTTGGTGCAATATTCTTTCTAAATCAGATACATAATCAAGGAAGCCGCCTCAAAACAATGTTTGAGACGGCTTCTGCTATATATAAAGTAATTATGAAATCAGAATCTGTAGTTGATACTAGCACCAAACACCTTGTTTGTACGGCTATAGATATTTGTACCGCTCAATCCGGTATTATTATAGTTCTGAGATTTTTTAGTATAATCTTCGTAGGTAGTCCACATGTAACCAACGTTCAGGGCAGCTCTTTCAGTTAAATTCAACTTGGCACCAAAACCCAGAGTATAAGAATCACAAGAGAAACTGGTATCACTCTGGTAATTGTCAGACAATCCATAGTCTGTGATCTGACCTCCACAACTCAAAGTCAAATGTTTAGTTACATCCCACTCAATACCGGCCAGATATTCGTTTGTTCCCTTCGTCAGATACTCCTGCTTGCCACCGGCCATTCCTGCACTTTTATCATCAAAAAAGTGGTATTCTACAGATGCACGCAATACCGGAAGAAACTCATAAGAAGCAGCTATAGAAAGCATGGAAGGGATATCATTCGGAGTATTCACACCATGCTTGTAATCAGCCAATTCACTTTCAGCAGCACCAATCATACGAAGCGAGTTTGCTTTAGTGGAATTTTCAATATTCAGGTTAGTCATGAACTCATACTTTGCACCAATATTCAGCTTGCCCCACTTGGCATCCAGGCCGATAACCGGAGTAAATCCCCATCCGGTCTGACTGCAATCCAAGTCGATGCCGATAAGTTCTGTACCGGCAGGTATCGTTCCTCCGGTAGGCAAAGGCAAATTGATGGCGGCACTAGCATTCAATGCACCCTGATAGCCACCGGTAAAGTAGTTCATACGACCACCCGCAAAAGCAGAAAGCCATTCCGTTATCTTATAAGTCAAACCCAACTGTACAGAGTAGATGAACTGCTTGCCATCCATGTAACTATTCAACGAATAGGCATTGCTCGGAATGCTTTGGGCTCCCAATCCGCCTATCACCATAGCATCGAACATGGGAAGACCGTCGTCAAACGAAGCCTTTCCTCCGCCACCGGTAATACCGAAAAAGCCGGAAATCGTCCAGTCACCCATCTTATAAGCGGCAAACAAACTGGGAATGACAGGCGCAGATGCCTTACCCTCATAATACTTATTCAGCCCCAGACCTTCGCACGAAGCATCGATATTCCTTGTTTGGAAAGCACTTTGAATGCTCAAAGACATGTGAAAACCGTCATTGGGCAAAAAGGCCAAACCTGCCGGATTGGACAAAGCAGCGTCTATTTCAGTGGTAGCACCGCGGGATAGCATACGAAGAAAAGCGGCATGCTGATTTGTATTCGTAAGGAGACCTCCTGCAAAAGTTGAAGTTGAAACGATTAGCAACATAAGGCTAATCAACGAAAATTTTCTCATCTAAATCTTTTTTAATTGTTAGCGGGCGCAAAGTTACAACAATATTGCACGCACGAAAGCTTTTTGTGCAAAAATGTCATATCAGGGAAACAATTAATTGAAAGTAGAAACTGTTTCTAATGAAACGAAAAAACCAAAACAAGAATCATTCTACCGTTTCGTCCGTATCCACCCATATCAATTTAGAGGAAATGAGCGTACGTTTAGTCACTTGATTATTCTGTTCACGAGCATATTCGGGAATGAAGCGCACTTTCACAGCAGTGATTAATTTCGGGCTCACTTCTTCGGGCGTATCCACGCCTCGGCTCGACGACTGACAAGAAAGAAAGAATGTTCCCACACCTTTCAGCCGCACCGACCGTCCTTCACTCAGCAAATCTCCCAATACTTCACCCAGATTTACAAGCACCGCATAGGTATCTCCGGGAGTCACCGTAGACATGAACGACAGTTTTTCCGCTACATCATCCGTGGTGGCAGGGCGTCCTTTGGTTACCGCCCTTAAATACCATTTCCCATTCAATTTCTGCTTTTTATAGAAAGCCATATCAATTCCTCCTCTCTTTAGGATGTATCTATCTTCAGTCCCGGACGCAATAAAGATGAATCCGGGAGTGAGTATGCCATCAATGCCGATGATGCCTATCATCAATACCATTGATAGTAGTCATCAATGGCGTTGATGATATACTGCCTGCCAAAGGTAGCATAAATAAGTTATACTCAAAGCCGATGTAGGTCATATTTTGATGATAAAAAAGAATATTCGGCAAATGAGGTCCGCAAAGCATCATTTATCCTTCTTTCTGAACCTTATCAGCCATACGTGTGTTATCTTTAGATAATAGGAACATTCTAAAAAAACTCCATAAACTATGGCATATACAATTGCTTTTTTCGGCACCAAGCCCTACGACGAGGCTTCGTTCAATGAGAAGAATAAAGAGTACGATTTTGAACTTCGTTATTATAAAGGTCATCTGAACAAACACAACGTGATACTGACACAGGGTGTAGACGCTGTCTGCATATTTGTGAATGACACCGCAGATGCGGAAGTGCTCCGCATGATGGCTGATAATGGTGTCAAACTACTGGCACTGCGTTGTGCCGGATATAATAATGTAGACCTGAAAGCCGCCGCAGAATGTGGCATAACAGTAGTACGCGTACCTGCCTACTCTCCGTATGCCGTAGCAGAATACACCGTTGCCCTTATGCTATCGCTGAACCGGAAAATTCCCCGTGCTACCTGGCGTACCCGTGACGGTAATTTCTCTCTCCACGGATTGCTCGGCTTTGACATGTATGGAAAGACAGCCGGCATTATCGGTACCGGAAAGATTGCCAAGAAACTGATTATGATTTTGCGAGGTTTCGGCATGAACATACTGGCATATGACCTATATCCTGACTATAACTTTGCCCGCGAACACCAGGTGGTATATACCACACTCGATGAACTCTATCATAGTTCGGATATCATTTCCCTGCACTGTCCGCTTACGGAACAAACCAAATACCTCATTAACGACTACTCCATCAGCAAGATGAAAGACGGCGTAATGATTATCAATACCGGACGCGGACAACTGATACATACCAATGCATTGATAGAAGGACTGAAGAACAAGAAAATCGGTTCCGCCGGACTGGATGTATACGAAGAAGAAAGCGAATATTTCTATGAAGATCAGTCCGACCGCATCATTGATGATGATGTACTGGCACGCCTGCTCTCTTTCAACAACGTGATTGTAACTTCGCACCAAGCCTTCTTCACCCGCGAAGCACTGGAGAACATTGCCACCACCACCCTGCAGAACATCAAAGACTTCAAAAGTGGAAAGGTATCGGAGAATGAAGTAAAAATTCAGAATTAACAATAAAGGCAATCAATAAATAAATGCTAACATTCGACTATAAACATTTTCATAGTCAGTTTGTTATTTATGTATATCAAACATTTAAAGAAAGGAATAAATAATGAAAAAAGTAATAGACAAAGCGGAAAGCCGTGGACGTGCTCTATATGATTGGCTCGACAGCCACCATACATTCAGTTTCGATACATATTACAATCCCCGCCGCATGAATTTCGGTGCATTGCGCGTATTGAACGACGACCGTGTGGAAGCTGGTAAAGGCTTCGGTACCCACCCGCATAAGAACATGGAAATTATCTCCATTCCCCTGAAAGGAAAGCTGAAACATGGTGACAGTAATAAGAACAGCCGTACCATCACCATAGGAGACATACAAACCATGAGTGCCGGTACCGGTATTTATCACAGTGAAATGAACGGCAGCGATACCGAACCGGTAGAATTCCTGCAAATCTGGGTAATGCCGGAGAAGCTGAATACACCGCCCGCCTATCAGGATTACGACATCCGTCCGTTCTTGCGGAAGAATGAACTGGCACTGATCGTTTCGCCGGATGGCGATGCCCCTGCCAAGATGTTGCAACAGACATGGTTCTCCATCGGAGAAATAGAGGCGGGAAAGAAAATCGGCTATCACATGCACCAATCTCACGCAGGTGTGTATATCTTCGTGATTGAAGGTGAGGTGAAGGTGGATGATACCGTACTTTCACGCCGTGACGGTATGGGCGTATACGATACCCACAGCTTTGAGTTGGAAACCCTAAAAGACTCGCACATTCTGCTGATGGAAGTGCCGATGTAAGTCTTTTAGATAAAAATAACAGCAAAAACCAAAGGTTTGTGTAGCGTTTTTCGTAATATTGCGCTATAAATTAACCCGTGCATGAAACTTGATTACATTTACCATAGCGGCTTCGCGATTGAAGCGGACGGAGTGACGGTCATTATCGATTACTATAAAGATTCCTCTGAAACGGAATATAATAAAGGGATCGTTCATGACTATCTGTTGGGAAGACCCGGAGAACTATATGTGCTCTCTTCTCATTTTCACCCCGACCACTTTAATCGCGAAGTTCTTTTATGGAAAGCCGAACGCCCGGATATTCACTATATCTTCTCCAAGGACATCCTGAAACATCGTCGTGCCACGCGCGAGGATGCCACCTATATAAATAAAGGGGATGTGTACGAAGACCCGAATATCCGTATCGAAGCATTCGGTTCCACGGATGTAGGTATCTCTTTTCTCATTGACCTGCAAGGTGTCCGGCTCTTCCATGCCGGAGACTTGAATAACTGGCATTGGAGCGAAGAATCCACTCCGCAGGAAATCCGGAAAGCGGAAGGTGACTTCCTTGCCGAAGTGAAATACCTTCAGCAAACCGCCCTATCGGTAGATGTAGCCATGTTTCCAGTGGACAACCGCATCGGAAAAGATTATATGAGAGGTGCGGAACAATTCGTGGAACGGATAAAAACTGCTATCTTTGTACCTATGCACTTCAGCGAGGAATACAAAGGCGGAAATGCTTTCCGGGAGTTTGCCGAAAGTAAAGGTTGCCGTTTCTTGTCCATAACCCACCGTGGTGAAAGTTTTGATATTAATCAATAAAACATACGCATTATGAAAAATTTGACACACCTCCTTTTTGTACTCTTATGCATTTGTCTGCCTGTTGCAGTACATGCTCAAAAAGACAAGGACAAAGACGATGATGACAGCAAGTATCTGGCGGGCGCAGTACCCGAAGTAGATGGAAAAGTTGTATTTACCAAAGAATTCAGTATTCCCGGCATGTCTCAGGAAGAGATCTTCAACCGCATGCAGAAATGGATGGAAGCACGGCTGAAAAAGAATGAGAATAACAGCCGCGTAGTCTATACGAACCCGGAAGAAGGACAAATAGTAGGTACGGGAGAAGAATGGATTGTATTCAGTTCAAGTGCACTCTCACTGGACCGTACAAAGATACTCTACCAACTGTCCGTGGTTTGTGCCCCCGAGAAGTGTACAATGGAAGTTGAAAAGATTCGTTTCAATTACCGTGAAGGAAAAGAGAAGTATACGGCAGAGGAATGGATCGTAGACAAATATGCACTGAATAAGGCTCAAACCAAATTGGTGCGCGGACTTGCCAAATGGCGCAGAAAAACAGTCAACTTTGTAGATGACCTTGCTCTTGGAGCAGCAGAAGCTCTTAGTGCAAGTACTGCCAAGAAAGCAGCCGAAACAGAGCAACCGGAAGCTAAGAAAGAGGAAAAGAGCGCTGTTAGCTCAGGTCCGATAGTGATTGCTCCTAAAGCTGAAGTAGAAGTGAAAACTCCGGCTGAAACAACCAAAGTAACCGTTGTACCCGCTACCCCGCTTACTCCGGCCACTCCTGTTGCTTCTGGTACAGTGCCCGGCTATAAAGAAGTAGCTCCGGATCAACTGCCGACGAATGCTATCCAAATGGGTGCAGGCAAATTAGTACTTGTAATTGGTACAGATGCTTTCAATATGACCATGATGACAGCTAATGCAGGCGGTTCATTGGGCAAATCTTCAGGTAAGCCTGTTATCTTCAGTTTCCTTTCACCTGATCAACCTTACGAACAGATGGAAGCTGCTGAAACTTATACCGTTCGTTTTTATCCGGCAAACCAAACAGAACCTTCAGTTGTTCTGGAATGTAAGAAGATGCCTTCACAGGCTCCTATGGAAGGTCAGCCACGCATGTATGTAGGCGAAATTCTAAAGGCATTCGTAAAATAATGATTAATGATAAATAATGAATGATGAATTGGGTGCGCTATTATACTGCATAGCAATTCATCATTCATTATTCACAATTTATAATTAAACAACGTGGAAATAAAAGCTAAATTCGATCATTTTAATATCAACGTCACCGATCTGGAACGTAGTATTGCTTTCTATGAAAAAGCATTGGGATTGAAAGAACATCACCGTAAAGAAGCCTCGAACGGCTCTTTCACGCTGGTTTACCTGACAGACAACAGTACTGGTTTCTTACTGGAACTGACTTGCCTGAAAGATCATCCGCAAGCTTATGAACTTGGAGAGAATGAAAGCCATCTATGCTTCCGCGTTGCCGGTGATTATGAAGCTATTCACCAATATCACAAAGACATGGGCTGGGTATGCTTTGAAAATACAGCTATGGGATTGTACTTCATCCATGACCCGGATGATTACTGGATAGAAGTACTTCCGGCAAAATAGAGTATAAAGTGATAGGGTGATAAGGTGATAAAGCGATGAGCATACATTCCCTTATCACCTTATCACTTTACCACCCTATCACTTTCTATTATTTATGACGATTCGCCCTTTTCTTTCGTATGTCCGCCTTCATCTTGGCAGCACCGGAACCATGTTTTCCAGTAATATACGATTTCTTCTTGGCTTTAGTCTTTAACTTTCCATCTTCCTTGGGCTTGTCTTTTTTTCCTTTAAAGACGATACCTCCCATTATTGCATCTTCTATACTCATATATTCGATTCTATTATTATATTATAAGCCTGGGGGACAAAGATAAGCATTTTCCAACACTTTTCTGACATCTATAGGATACAATCCTATTCATTATGCCAATGGGAAACAGACTGTGATACAGGCTTTCTCACTTTCAATCGTATAACTACCGTGGAAGATCTCAATGAACAGACGGTTGATATCATGCTGTATCTGGCGTAATCTATCCGGTGATGATGCAGACAACGGACTTCCGGTAACCACCAATTTAATCTCTTGCTCACCACCCGTTACGATCAGCTTACAATGAATAGTAACAGCATCTTTCGCCGTAAACATAGAGGTCATCAGTTTATGGAACCTGCTGCTGTCAATGCAGAGCATCAACGACTCCACATCGTGTTCAAAAGAAACCGTAGCGAGATTTCCCTCCTGCATACCCGCCATATAAACCGCATCCCGACAGAGTTGCACGACATCATACGACTGTACGTCAAAGCGCATCATTCCCGATTCCAGACGTGATAAATCAAGCACATTGTTTACCAGTGTTATCAGCCTTTCTGCATTCACAGTAATACTGGATGAATACTCTGTTCTCTGCTCAATAGAAAGCGTATCCCTTTCTACCGATAAGAGTTTGGAGAGATGGACAACACTATCCAGAGGCACCTTTATATCATCGACTATATTCTTTAAAAATATATCCTTCATGTGATTGGCTTTCCGGGCAAGTTCGCTTGCCGCACGCGTTTCGGCTTCGTCTTTCCTCAGCAAAGAGCGGAAATACAGGGTACGGACAGTAAATACCAATATTATAATAAAGAGTACCATAGCCGAAGCGAAAGTAAGCCATCTTACCTTATTCTCATTCTCCGCCTGCTTCATCAACTCCTTTTTGATCCTGTAGTTACTCTGTACAGTTTCAGTCTGTTGTTCCCGGAAATACTGTATAAGAGAATCTCCTATCTGGACTATCTCTTTATAAGCCTCCAGAGCATCTTCCTGTCTTCCGGCATCCCATAAGTATTGAGCTTTCGTCTTCCGGACATTCTGCTC
Source organism: Bacteroides intestinalis (assembly GCF_003464595.1). Classification (GTDB taxonomy): domain Bacteria; phylum Bacteroidota; class Bacteroidia; order Bacteroidales; family Bacteroidaceae; genus Bacteroides; species Bacteroides intestinalis_A. Next base: position 428,744 of record NZ_QRZF01000003.1, on the reverse strand, counting down.
ATACCAAGGTTGCATACCTTTACTACGTTCCAACACTAAATCCAGTTCAGGGAAACAAGCATCCCAATCCTGAACCAGGTGGTAATAATCGGCCCATGAAAGATGATACTGAAAATAATAAGGCAGGAAAACGTTTTCAGTATAATGCTTCTTCGCTATCAAAAGATGAGATTTCAACTTAGGAATCTCCTTTATTTTCGCATAGAGCTGGCAGAAACGCAATTGGTTGTCCAATAAACGATCCCGGTACAAAGGATAGTTCGTAGGTTTGGCACCCGCAAGCTTTTCCAGTATCTCTTTCTCCTGATTTAAGATGATAACAGCATTTTCTTCGTCTTTCAGTCCGATATAACAACCACTCAATCCCCAATAGGTATCTAATTTCTCACGAGTGCTTATTGTAGGGCATTTCAATGCCTCTTTGTAGGCCTCAGCTCCTTCTGCATACTGTTCCGAGTACCCGTAAGCGGAACCTAAAGCAATATAAGAAGTACATATTCCTTTTTCATATCCCAACTCTTCAGCATCTGCTTTCATCTGTTTAGCCTGCAAAATGGCATATTCAATATTTCCTCTGGAACATTGTAAATCAAGTACTGCCTCCCAGGCGGAAAAGTAATATTCATAGGATTTCTGACGATAACAGCATTCTTTTAGAACTGCCAACCGCCGTTCCATTTCCTGCAAATCTCCACGATATTGCGAATAACGGAATGCCTCATGGCATAACATCAATTCAAGACGTCCGTTACCCAAAACTCTTGCTGCTTGCAGGGCCGAATCAGCAAGTTCAATGGACCAGTCTGCCCTGATGTTCTGTTGATACATGCTCTTCAGATACTCTACGCGCATCGTATCTGCCGGCATACTATGATATACGTTGAAGATGCTGTCGCGCAAAGTTTGCTCTTCAGAAGTCAGTCCGGCTGAAACATGCAGCACAGAACCTAATAATATCAGTAGAATATAGAATCTTCGCCTCATACTTCACTCCTTTCTCCCAAGGGATGGGTAAAGACGAAGCGTGCTCCATCCGTATATGAAGGGTCTATAGAAATATCACCGCCCAGACGTTTGATAATAAGCCGGCAGATAGATAATCCCAATCCGGTTCCCTGCGCTTTTTCGTCCAACTTCTCAAATCTTCCGAATAAACGGGAGTGAAGTTCCGGAGCAATACCGCAACCGGTATCTGTTACGGCAAAGCAGGCTTCTTCTCCTTTTCGTTCCAGGCTCAGGGTTATTTTGCCCTGCTTTGTGAACTTGGAAGCATTTACAATCAGGTTTATCAGGACTTGCTGTAAACGGGAAGAATCAGTATCTATCACCAACGAGTCTAAGTTCGAAGTAAACAAAATATCTGCTTGCGTATGCTTTATCTTTTCCATCGTCTGCACCACGTATTTGCATAAAGCAACGGCATCACAAGAAGCAAGGTGGAATTCCATGTGTTCAAGGTCTATACAGGAAATATCCACCACATCGTTAATTAGTTTCAACAATAAGTCTGAGTTCAGCCGGATAATATCATCACACTCCCGGATGGTATCATCATCAATGCCATCCATACTCAGAATGCTCGAAAATCCGGCAAGTGCATTCAATGGCGTTCTGACCTCATGACTCATATTGGAAAGGAAAAGGCTTTTATTCTTCACTGACTCCTCGGCCATGATTCTGGCCTCCTCCAGTTTCTTTCGGGAAATGGTGAGTCGTTTATTCTGCCGTCTGAAGAAAAAGAAACAGATTAAAACGACAGAGCTTAGAAGCAAAGCTATCCCGATGAAGTAAGAGAGCAGACGGTTGGCCTGTTCTTTATTCTTCAACTCAAGCTCGTCTATCTGGTAAGTAGCACGTAAGTCCTCAATTTCTTTGCCATAAACATGTTGGTAGATAGAATCATACTGATTGCTCAACTTTTGATAAGTTTGATAGGCTTCCTCATAATTCCCCTCTTCTGTTGCATGCTGTGCCTTTTGCCTCAATGAAATGCTGTCAGAGGCAGTTACGCTACAAGCGAATAGTCCCCAGAACAGTATCAAACCCAAAAGTTTTGTTTTCATTTACTTGAAATTACATAGTTTCAATAAGAAGTATATATACGATCCCCGTCATATGTACGCTACAAAGATAGCTTTTTTCTACTAATAGACTGCATTTTTCGTATCTTTGCCGACAACTTTTAAAGATTGAATAGAATGAACACTACGCTGCTTACTGCTGATAAAGACCCAATGGGTGCTGCTATTGCCGACTATAATAAACAACACAAGGCCGAACGGCTGCGTGTTTTTTCTTCACAATTCGATGAGGATGAAATTCCGGTAAAGGAATTGTTTCGTACAGAAAAGCAAATGCCTCTTTTGGAACGTACTGCACTGCAAATGGCTACGGGAAAGATTCTGGATGTAGGAGCCGGAAGCGGTTGCCATAGCCTTGCCTTGCAGGAAGCAGGCAAAGAGGTACATGCCATTGATATTTCGCCGCTTTCAGTAGAAGTAATGCAACAACGCGGCGTACGGCATGCCACATTGCTCAATCTGTTCGATGAGCATTTCCATGAGACATACGACACGATATTAATGTTGATGAACGGTTCGGGAATCATCGGCAAACTGGAAAATCTGCCTGCCTTCTTCAAAAGGATGAAGCAATTGCTACAACCCGGTGGCTGTATCTTTATGGACTCCAGCGACTTGCGCTATCTGTTTGAAGAAGAAGACGGAAGTTTTGTGATCGACCTGGCAGGCGACTATTATGGAGAAGTAGATTTCCAGATGCAATATAGGGATATCCTGGGAGAGTCATTCGACTGGCTTTACATTGATTTCCAGACACTCAGTCTTTATGCAGCCGAAAATGGTTTCCAAGCGGAGTTGGTAAAAGAAGGAAAGCACTACGATTATTTAGCCAAGTTGACCTTAAAATAAGGTCAACCCGGACTTTCTGATTATTATTTCTTTGACAACATTTCGTCTATCTTCTTCGTTAATGCAGCAAATTCCTCCTCATTGTACAGGCGGGTCAGCATTACGATGCGCCCATCTTTATCAATCAGTACATTGCGGGTAATTCCGGCATTGCGAAGCGCATATTTGGCAAAAATATCTGCACCCGGGTCTAAGCCCAAAGGATAAGTAACACCAGTCGATTTACCGAATGCAATCACTTTGTCCAACGGTTCATCACGGTCTATGCCGATAAGGGCAAATGCAGAATTATCTTTATGCTTCAACCAGATATCCTTTTCTATGAAAGGCATTTCTTTACGACATACACCACACCAACTGGCAGTGAACTGTAACATCACCACTTTTCCACGGAGTTCGGAAAGGGTAACTTTCTTACCGTCTGTCAAGGTAATGGTAAAGTTGGGAGCCATCTCCCCTACTCTTACAATGTAGCCGGTGCTATCGGCAACTACTTCCTGTGCTTTGCCCGATAAACTACAAAGGACAAACAGGATAAACATCAAACTCTTTACTACTTTCATCGATCTTATACTTTTAAGTTATTCTCAAAACGGGAACAATAACGGAAGTACAAAGATCATCACAATTCCCATAATTATCTGTAAAGGCAAACCAACTTTAACATAATCCATGAATGTATAACGTCCCGCAGGCATCACCAATGCGTTAGGCGGAGTAGAGAACGGAGAAGCAAAACACATGCTGGCAGCTACGGTTACGGCAAACAGGAATGGATATGGACTCAAATCCAACTGTATGGCGGCCTGGAGGGCAATCGGCGCCAGAAGTACAGCCGTAGCCGTATTACTGATAAACATTGTCATCAATGAAGTTGTGAAATAGATACCCGCCAACAATATATAAGGTCCGTAACTACCTAATCCGTTGACTAATGATTGAGATACCAAATTGGATGCTCCGGTCTTTTCCAATGCCAGTGACATGGGCATCATTGCGGCAATCAATACGATACTTTCCCAGTTAATGGTTTTATATGCTGCTTCTACATTCCGGAAACAGCCGGTTAGTACCATCAGCAGACCTGCAATCATTACTGCCGTTACCGGAGCAATAGGGATGAAGTCGAACATCATCATTACCACCATTCCCAACATGATAATGGCAGCAACAGGTGCTTTATGATTCAATGTTACTTTGGCAGCCTCAGCTAGCGGTTGTCCCAGTACTACCCAATCGGACGGATCTTCACTCAAACGCGCTATATTCTCCCATGTTCCCTGCACCAACAGCACATCTCCCGAATGCATCTTTTCATCCTTCAGATTCTGAAGAATATACTGACGTTTGCGTTGGATACCCAGAATATTCACACCATATTTCTCTCTGAAACCAGAATCCTTTACCGGCTTATTGACCAGATTAGAAGCAGGCATCAATACAATTTCGGCAATACCAATTTCTGTGAATTCAAGTTCATCACTCTTTGATTCTACAGTACCTTCCGCATCATGCGTATCCAGCAACTTCAATGTATTTTCTTCAGCAAAGCGCTCTACATTCGTAAAATCACCCAATACATACAAAATATCATTCTCCTGAATAATGGTATCAGCAGCAGCCATTTCCTGACTCATCGTCTTAAAGAAATGACGACGCGAAGAGGATGACTGACGGCGAACCTCCATTATACCCACATTATAACGCTGTGGAATACTCAGCTCCTGTATGGTCTTTCCGGTTAAAGGTGATCTACCCTCTACTCGTACCCGACACAAATTCTGAAACAATTGGTACTCTCCCGCCAATTCTTTCAGCGATTTGTTCTTTTTACCCTTACGATCCTTATCACCTTTCTTAGTCAGGAAAATCTTGCTCAATGGAATTAAAATTATCAATCCGACAGCTACACAAACCAAACCTACAGGAGTAAACGAGAAAAATGTAAGAGGTGTATATCCTGCAGAGGTTAATGCTTCCTGAATTACAAGGTTCGGCGGTGTACCGATAAGTGTCATCATACCTCCCATACTACTGGCAAACGCAAGAGGCATCAACAGGCGACTGACATTGATCTGCGTCCCCATAGCCATACTGACTACAATGGGAAGCATCAAAGCTACTGTTCCGGTATTGCTGACAAAAGCACCGATAAAAGCAGTTACCAATACAATAAGAACGAAAAGTTTCAACTCACTGTCACCAGCTAACTTCAGGATACGACTACTTATCATCTTTGCCAATCCCGTCTGAAAGATAGCACCGCCCACAACGAACAATCCTATCATCATTATAACAACGGAGTTAGAGAAGCCAGTCAATGCTTCTTCCGGGGTCAGAATGCCGAATATAATTAGTAACACCAAAGCACAAAGCGCGACTAAATCCGAACGCACTTTGCCACTCATAAAGAATATCGCAGAAAGAAATAAAATAATGAGAGTAATATACATATAGATATAAAATTTGTCTGTTATTAAACAATTCAATAGAGTCTTTTGTTCTAAAGCGTTGCAAATATCACAAAAATCAGTACAATAGACAATAGGGTGAATCCATTTTGAACTAAATAAGCGACAAAAATCTCACTAAATTATAAATAAAAGCTAGATTATTAACATTATATTTATAACTTTGAATCCGGGAATGCTATTATAAAATTACGTCTTTCATCAGTTAAATTCTATAACAATAATGGGAAACGACAACACTATTACAGGCATCTTCAATGGGACAGTCCATCTGGAATACCTACCATGTATTAATTATGCAATGATACACAACCATGTGCCCTCATGCAATTTCTGCGAACTCATGAACAGTGATGAAGCCGACTGGAATAACATCAAAGTATCCATAGACGGTGAACTTATTAAATACTCAGAAAGTATTCTTGAGATAATTCCACCTGGACAGAACATACAAATCAACAACCTGGAGATATCACCTGAAAGTGAAAAACTAATCGAACTCACAGAAGGCATTGATACTAGCTTTCATCTGACTATTACGATTTCCGGAGAAATAGCTCATCAGCAAACATTTCCCATCAAACTGATGGCATACGATCAGTGGACCGGTTCCAGGATCATGCCCGAACTCTTAGCGACATTTGTGACTCCCAATCACCCTATACTTTCAAGAATTAGTGTAAAAGCCTCACAATTCCTCGAAAAGTGGACCGGAAACTCTGCCCTAGACGAGTATCAGACACAGAACCCCAACCGAGTGCGTGCACAGGTAGCTGCTATTTATGAAGCTCTCCGGTCTGAGTCTTTAATATATTCTACGGTTCCGGCCAGCTTTGAAACTTCGGGGCAGCGTATCCGCTTGGTAGATAATGTACTCACCAGCAAGCTGGGTACATGTATAGACCTGACTTTACTCTATGCTTCCTGTCTGGAAGCAAATGGCATTCATCCTCTTTTAGTCTTGTTGAAAGGACATATATTGGTAGGCGCATGGCTTACAGAAGATATTTATCATCAAACCGTAGGCGATGATGCCTCCTTTCTACTCAAAGGAAGTGCAAATGGTATCAGCGACATTGTATTAGTAGAGACAACTGCACTGGCATCTTCACAAAACATTTCATTTGAAGAAGCCGCCGCAATGGCTCAGAGAGAACTCAAAGAAGAAAACAGGTTCGAGTTGTTTATCGATATATATAGATGCAGACTGGATAAAATCCGTCCATTGCCGCAACGCATAAACCATAACGGTGAATGGCAAATAGAAAACAGCGGAATAGAGCATGAGAATGTAACCCAAAGAATACACCAACTGGACCGGTATGAAATAAAACTCGAGGACAGTAAGGATGAAATAACCAAGCAGATTATTTGGGAAAGAAAACTGCTGGACTTTTCTCTACGTAATAATCTGATCAACATCCGACTTGGCAGAAGGGTTATACCATTCATATCTTTCGAAATTGACCATCTGGAAGATCATCTGCAAGCCGGAGAAAACTACCAGATATTACCCAGTCCCTCTAAAAGTAAAATAGAACCTGGTGAGACTGGTCTCTATGATTCTTCTTTATGGAAAGAGAATTTGGAAGAATTAGTAATCAGCGAGCTGAGAAACAAAAAACTTCGTTCTTATCTGACCGAAAGCGAACTTCAAAACTCACTCAAATTTGTATACCGTACATCGCGAACCGCCATCGAAGAAAATGGTGCCAATTCACTGTTCCTTGTTTTAGGAATCCTGAAGTGGTACGAGTCTCCTAAGAGTGTGAAACCACGCTTTGCTCCTATCTTACTGTTACCGGTAGACATTCTGCGTCGTGGAGGTTCAAGCGGATATATCATCCGCACCAGAGACGAAGAAATTATATTGAACATAACGCTCGTCGAACTATTGAAACAACAGTTCAGCGTTCATCTTTCCGGGTTGAATCCGTTGCCAAAAGATGATAGTGGCGTAGACGTGAAAAAGATATTCGCTACGATTCGTACCTGCATTCGTAATATGAAAGGTTGGGATGTAGTAGAAGAATCAATGTTGGGGCTATTCTCATTCAACAAGTTTGTCATGTGGAACGATATTCATACTAATGCAGACAAATTGAAAAAGAATGCCATTATAGCCAGTCTGATGGAAAATCGTATTCAATGGCAGGATACGACTCCGGAGATTGACGCCAGAGAAATAGACAAAAATCTTGAACCTCTCCATTTTGCCATTCCTGTCGATGTCGATTCTTCGCAGTTGGAAGCCGTTATTGAATCAGGAGAAGGAAAGAGCTTCATATTGCATGGCCCTCCGGGAACCGGTAAATCACAGACCATTACCAATATGATAGCCAATGCCCTGTACAAAGGAAAACGCGTGCTGTTTGTAGCAGAAAAGATGGCGGCACTTTCTGTAGTACAAAACCGTCTGACTAAGATAGGATTAGATCCGTTCTGTCTGGAACTACATTCTAATAAGGTCACTAAATCTCATTTTCTGGCTCAGCTTCAGAAGGCTATAGAAGTCATTCACATTCAGTCTCCAGCCGAGTTTGAAAGTACTTCAAAGCAATTATTCGAACGTAGAAAGAAATTAATCGATTATATGGAAGCGTTGCATCATCCCCATGCTTCCGGCTTTTCTCTTTATGATTGCATTACAAACTACTTATCGATACAGGGAGATGAATTGTCTATCGACTTTTCTCTGTTTCCCTCTATTACCAAAAATCAACTGACAGACTTTTGCGAAAAGATCCAGGAATTGGATACAGTTTTTCAGATAACAGGGCATCCGCAAGACCACCCATTAAAGGGACTGGAGCCATACGATACTTCCATAGAAAGTTCTCAGAAACTACAAGCCGGAATCAGGCGCTTTATAAATTTATTCACCTCGATTACCGCTAATAGAAAGTTGCTTTCAAATAGTCTGGGAATCTCGATACCTGATAATTGGGATGGAATCAACTGGATGGGCAAGATAAGTAACCAGCTTCTATCCATCCCATATCTGAATAAAACGTTATTGGAAATGGGTGGTAATACCGACTTGATAGAAGAATGGAAAGATATTGTCCTGTCCGGTCGTAAGCGAGATCAGTTACAAGCTGAACTGGGTAAAGACTATGCGCCCCAAATTCTGGAAGAAAATGCATTTGCCCTCCAACAAGAATGGAAAGCTATCGAATTGAAATGGTTCTTACCTAAATTCTTTGCCAAACGTTCTTATCTGAAAAAGCTCAGACTTTACAATATGAATTTGCAGGCAGCACAAATACCAAGCCTGTTAGAAAAGCTAAATGCTTATCAAAAGAATAATAAGATCATTCAGGAGCAATCTTCCGAATTATCATCTTCTTTCGGCTTCTTAGGAAGAAAGAAGAAAGAGAAATGGGATGATATTGATTCTATACTTAAGAATCTTCCGATGATTTACAACACTTTATCGGAATATGCAGCAATCATTCAACAGCCATTTGCAGAAGTTCTGAATCAATTTGCAAATAAAATTAGTACTGACTGGAACACATTCCAGCAGTCTAATGAAAATACATTCAGGCAATTAATCGATACATCCAACGAGTTGAATACGGTTCTCTATGAAATAAAAGGTTTATGCTACATACAACTGCCGGATAATAATCTTGAAATGAAACTACCGGTTCTTCTAAATAGTTGGTTAACTCACTTCAATAAGATTAAAGACTGGGGCCAATGGTGCATCCGTAAGAGAGAATTGGAGTCTCTGCATTTAACCGTAGTTATCAACTATATAACAGATAAACATAAAAGCGGATCGGAAGCTTCTGATGCGTATATGAAGGGCGTTTATCACCAATTAGCTCTAAAGACCGTTGATGCAGACGAAACTTTACGTCTTTTCAACGGGTTGCTATTTGAGGAAATGATCAGTAAATACAAACAACTGACTATAGATTTTCAGGAGTTGAGTAAAAAAGAACTATACTGTAGATTAGCAGCCAAAATACCATCACTGACAATGGAAGCCGCCTCCAGTTCCGAAATAGGAATTCTAAAAAGGAACATTTCAAATGGAGGACGCGGCACATCTATCCGGAGAATTATAGACCAGATACCAACTCTGTTGCCCAAGCTATGTCCATGCATGTTGATGAGTCCGATATCAGTGGCTCAGTATATCGATCTGGATGCAGAGAAGTTCGATCTTGTTATTTTCGACGAAGCATCACAGATGCCTACCAGCGAGGCAGTCGGTGCAATAGCCCGCGGCAACGCATTAGTCGTAGTAGGTGATCCCAAGCAAATGCCTCCGACAAGTTTCTTCTCCTCTTCACAAGTAGACGAGGAAGAAGCTGAATTTGACGATATGGAGAGCATTCTGGATGATTGCATCTCGTTATCCATTCCATCTCGCTACCTGACCTGGCACTATCGGAGCAAACACGAAAGTCTGATTGCTTTCAGTAATTCCCAGTATTACAATGGAAAGCTATATACTTTTCCTTCTGTGGATGACAGAGTTTCAAAAGTACGCTTAATTCAGGTAGATGGTACGTATGATAAAGGACGTACACGCAGCAATCATGCCGAAGCGGAAGCCATTGTGAAAGAAATACTGAACCGGCTACGTACACCTGAAGTTCCTGAAAAAAGCATAGGCGTCGTATCTTTCAGCCAAGTACAGCAAAACCTGATAGAAGATATGCTCATTGAGGAGCTGAACAAATATCCTGAATTGGAAGAAAAAGCTTTCCAAAGTAATGAACCTATTTTCATCAAGAATCTGGAGAATGTGCAAGGTGATGAACGGGATATTATTCTTTTCTCTATAGGATACGGTCCGGACAGGAATGGCAATGTATCTATGAATTTCGGACCATTGAATAATCAAGGTGGCGAACGTCGCCTGAATGTAGCCGTATCGCGTGCACGTTATGAAATGATTATCTTCTCAACCTTACGCTCCGAACAAATAGATTTGAAACGTACAAAGTCCAAAGGTGTGGAAGGCTTAAAGAGGTTCCTTGAATTTGCAGAACGCGGCACCTCACCTGTTCCGGCCATCCAACTACAGAACCTGCAACAAAGTAATCTTATTACTTTAATTGCACAGGAACTTACTCAGCGCGGTTATAAAGTAGACACTCTGGTAGGGCGGTCAAACTTTAAGGTGGATTTAGCGATTGTCAATCCATTGCAACCGGATACATATATTCTGGGGATATTGTGTGACGGCAGAAACTATTATGAAACCAAGACTACAAGGGACCGTGAAATAGTACAACCGAATGTTTTGCAGATGCTCCATTGGAATGTAATGCGTGTATGGTCCGTCGACTGGTTTGAACATAAGGAGAACGTCGTGGAGCGCATTATCAAAAAGCTGGAAGATTTAAAAAACACAAAAGTAGAAGAACAGCCTCCTCTTCCGATAGAGAATAATGTTCTGAAAACATTCAGTATAGAGAATGAGCCTGTTGTAGAGTTAGTGAACAATCGAGAAAGAGAGTATATATTTGCTGACTTGCCCGATATAGGCTACAGTACAGATATTGATACCGTAATGGCTTCCTCTTATCAGGTTAAAAAACAACTTCAACAAATAGTCAAGATTGAACAACCTATAACAAATACTCTGCTATATAAAAGGATATTACGAATTTGGAATCTAACAAGAGTTACCACCCGTTTACAGGTATTTATCGACAGTCTTCTTGAAGATGCATATAAAGACCCTTTATCGGGAGATACTATAATTTACTGGGAAGATGAAGAGAAAGCTAAAGACTGCGACTTTTACCGCATCAACTCCAAACGCGATATTCTGGATATTCCAATCCTAGAAGTAATGAGTGCTGCCCGCTATGCCATAGAGCAACAGATATCCATGCCGACTGAAGACCTGAAACGGCTGACTTCCCAACTTCTTGGTTTCAGTAGGAAAGGAACTAATCTAGATATGGTAACGGAACAGACTATACAATTGCTGATTGATAAAGGAATATTCAGCCACGCGAACGGAATGGTATCCATGAACAATTAAGATTCATGGATACTTTTTTCCGAAAGGGGAAACAGGATGAAAAAGAATGTCTACTTAATAGTCTTCGATAGTGGAATTTCCGAATATATCCTTTTTGATAATCTGCTTGTGCCCTTTATTGTCTTCAATAATGGTATTGCCAAAAATATCTTCTTTGATCGTTTTCTTATGGCCGTTATTGTCCTCGATAATAGTATTCCCTAAAATATCTTCTTTAATAGTTTTCTTATTACCATTATTGTTTTCAATAGTAATATTTCCTAAAATGTCTTTTTTGATTGTAATCTTATCGCCATTATTACCTTCAATAATAATATTTCCCAGAATATCTTCTTTTATAGTTTTCTTATGACCGTTATTGTCTTCGATAATAGTATTTCCCAGAATATCTTTTTTAATCGTAATCTTATTACCATTATTATCTTCAATAATCGTATTGCCTAAAATGTCTTTTTTGACTGTTTTCTTTTCTTGATTGACTATCGAATATTCGTAACTATCCTCGATAGAATTAACACTATAGCTCTTCGTTATATGGGGAGCTAAAACAAACTGAACTGTAAATAGGATACATAGAATCTTTTTCATGGCGTATTTCTTTTGGTTTGTAACAAAAGTAATATGGGAAAATGAGAACTAACTGGTGAATTCTATAATTATTGATAGGGAAAAACCTAAAATTAATACTTTTCATGTGCTACAATCGTATCGTTTTAGGCGGACTACAATCGGTCTACACTCGCACGATTTTCCACCCAAATGGCAGGGTAGCTAAGTTACTGAAGGTCAATAAACAACAAATGCCCCGAGTATTTCTACTCGGGGCATTTTGTTCGTTTTGAGGTTCCTGGCGGATTCGAACCGCCGTACACGGTTTTGCAGACCGCTGACTAAGCCACTCATCCAAGGAACCAGTCTTTTCTCATTTGCGGTTGCAAAGGTAGTACATTTTTTGAAAACTCCAACTATCCGCAGCAATTTTTCTTCTTTTCTTTTTTCGTCGCACTACACTCTGCACGCTTCTCATCCATCAATCGCTTTAAGTCACAACCGGTTACGCAATTTGCACATGGATTACCATTTTCTTTTGTCCGGCGGAAAAAAACATAAATTCCCCATCCGATCCGGACAATACACAACAGTAACAGGATTGCAACTACCCATTGTTGCCAATTCATCATACAAATAATCCTCCTATTCTATAAATGGCAAATGCCATTACCCACGCAAGCAGCGTGGTATACACTGCCGTAAATAATGCCCATTTCCAGCTACCGGATTCTTGCTTGATTGCTACAATCGTAGCTATACATGGGAAATAGATCAATACAAACACCATATAACAGAAAGCTACCAACGGTGTAATCGGAATACGTTCGGCAAGACTTACAGCATCCGCTTCAGCGTCATTCGTATAAAGCACACCCAATGTACTTACCACTAATTCCTTAGCACCCACACCTGAAAGTATACCGATACCAAGTTTCCAGTCAAAGCCCAAAGGTGCAATCACCGGCTCCATAGCCTTTCCTATCTGTCCGATGTAGGAATTCTCCTGCTGTTCGGCAACCGTTTCATACGCATCATGGTCAGGATAATATCCCAATGCCCATATTACGATGGAAGCTATCATTATAATACCTCCCATTTTACGAAGATATTGTGCACCCTTCTCCCACGTGTGACGGAAAATAGCTTTTGCTGTCGGTAAACGATAAGGCGGAAGCTCCATTACGAACGGAGTATCATCCCCCTTCACAAGGAAACGGCTGAATAAACGCGCCAGCAATACCGCCAACAAGATACCTATTGAATATATTAATAACAGTATCAAACTACCATTGTTCGGAAAAAATGCACCTACCAGCAACAAATAAATAGGCAGGCGGGCACTACATGACATCAACGGATTGACGAGCATGGTAATAAGTCGGCTTTTACGGTTCTCAATAGTGCGCGAAGCCATAATAGCAGGTACATTACATCCGAAACCCATAATCAGAGGAATGAAGGATTTACCATGCAACCCCATCTTATGCATAATCTTATCCATGATAAATGCAGCACGCGCCATATAACCGGAGTCTTCCATCAACGATATACAAAAATAAAGAATAAGAATGTTCGGCAGGAAGACAATCACACCACCAACACCACCTACAATACCATCTACCAATAGATCTTTCAAAGGTCCGTCCGCCATATTGGCATGTATAAAGTTACCGAGGGTTTCTACCAGCCATTCGATACCCATCATCGGGTATTCGCCAAGCACGAACGTCCCTTCGAACATGAGATACATGAACAGGAAGAAAATGGGGAATCCCCACACACGATGTGTTACAATGGAATCTATCACGCGTGTAGTATGCTCTTTATCCAAGTGATTATCCACAAAGGTTTCTTTCAGTGCACCGGATATAAAACCATATTTTGCATCGGTGATAGCCTGATCGCAATCCTCATTCAGCACGTCTCGGATACGGCGACTTTCCTGATCACGAACAGCTATGATTTCTTTGCCATTGGGTAAAGTTTTAGTCAGCGTTTCCAAATCCGGATCATTCTCCAGAAGTTTGATGGCAAGAAAGCGAGTGGAATACTTATGACGGATACCCTCATTCTCACTAATCACCCGTTTCACCTCTTCAATGCTACGTTCCAGTTCGGGACCGTGATTAATGTGAATATGACGATAGAATCCATGATGACGCACCTCTTCCTCTTTATGAGCCCCACCGGTATAGCCGGGCACATACTCGCGATGCCATTCGCGCAGGTCATTCAACACTTCGGTACGTACCTTGCCTTTCTGATCGAGGAAGTCGGCACCTTCGTAAATGCTGATGACAACATGAAAAAGATCTTCGATACCTTTGCCCGTACGTGAAACGGTAGGAACCATAGGGACACCAAAGAGTTCACTCAGTTTCATGTAATCCAGCGTGTTGCCACTGGCTTCCAATTCATCGTACATATTGAGAGCCATCACCATACGTACGTTCATGTCAATCAATTGGGTGGTGAGGTACAGATTACGTTCCAAATTAGATGAATCCACCACATTGATAACAATGTCCGGAGTTTCATCAATAATATGATGACGAACATACATTTCTTCAGGACTATATGCTGATAACGAATATGTACCCGGCAAATCGACTATACGGAAATGATAACCTTGGAAATTAAAATGACCTTCCTTAGCATCCACTGTAACGCCACTGTAGTTACCAACATGTTCGTGTGAACCGGAAGCAATATTAAACAGAGAAGTTTTTCCACAATTTGGATTACCCACTAATGCAACATTAATGGTGCGGCGTTTACCAAGGGCGATACGTTTCAGTTCTTCTTCACCCGGATAAATATCTTCACTCATTCCTGGATGATAGTCCGGTTTTGTCACTTGCTCTTTCGCCTCATGTTCGCTGAGTATTTCAATCATCCCTGCCTCCTGGCGACGCAAAGAAATTTCATACCCCATTACTTTGTATTTTATTGGGTCTTTCAGCGGGGCATTCAACAAAACCTCTACAGTCTTGCCTTTAATAAAGCCCATTTCTACAATTCGTTTGCGGAAACCGCCATGCCCCAGTACTTTAACGATTACACCTTTTTCTCCAGTTTTTAATTCGGATAAACGCATAGTCTTCTCTCTTTCTTTAATTTGGATGCAAAGATAAATGATTTGTATTTAGCCTACAAATTATTTAGATTGTTTTTAAATAAGGAGAAATATTCTCTATTCTCCACTTTGTTCCGAAGAATTAGAAAGAATTCAATCCGTTAATATTATCTTTGCACCATTATGAATAAAAAGAAAATAGCGCAATACATTGACCAGGAGAAGCTTTTCACACGAGAAGACAAAATACTGGTAACACTGAGTGGCGGAGCGGACTCAGTAGCTTTGTTGCGTCTACTTCTTGATATGGGGTACACCTGCGAGGCGGCACATTGCAATTTCCATCTGCGGGGAGATGAGTCGGTTCGAGATGAAATGTTTGTCCGCGAACTATGCTTGCAGCTGGAAGTTCCGTTACATGTCCAACATTTCCAAACTACGAAAGAAGCGGAAAAGCGCCACATATCCATTGAAATGGCAGCGCGGGAATTACGTTATGCTTGGTTTGAACAGCTCCGTCTACAACAAGGAGCCGACGTTATCGCCGTGGCCCATCATAAAGATGATAGTGTAGAAACTCTCCTGCTCAACCTTATCCGTGGAACAGGCATCAACGGACTATTGGGTATCCGTCCCAAAAACGGAAACATTGTCCGCCCTTTGTTATGCCTCGACCGGAAAGAAATAACCGGATACCTACAAGAAATCGGGCAACCTTACGTAACGGACAGCACCAACCTGCAAGATGAATATACACGCAACAAGATACGCCTCAACCTATTGCCCCTAATGCAGGAAATCAATCCCTCCGTAAAAGAAAGCCTTCTCCGCACCTCAGAACATCTGAATGATGCAGCTCTCTTATATAAGAAAGGTATAGAAGAAGGGAAGCAGAAAGTGCAAACCGAACAAGGTATCCTGATCAGTGCTTTGCTCCAAGAACCCGCACCGGAAACTTTATTATTTGAGATCTTATCTCCATTAGGATTTAACGGTGCACAAATCAAAGATATTTTCACCTCCCTGAACGGACAACCGGGAAAAATATTCCTTAGCAGAGAATGGCGTGTGATTAAAGACCGGGAGCTTCTGCTGATAGAACCGGTCTATTCAGAAGATGCTTCAACAGTCTTTTCTCCAGATAATCCTGCCCTACCCTTCCGTTTGACAATGGATGAATTAGAAGTCACAGATGATTTCATCATTCCCCGTGACCGAAATACTGCTTGCTTCGATGCAGACAAACTAAAACAACCTCTCACAGTCAGACACTGCCGACAAGGCGACACATTCGTTCCCTTTGGTATGACTGGGCGAAAAAAGGTTAGCGATTACCTTACTGATCGGAAATTCTCCCTTTCCCGCAAAGAACAACAATGGGTGCTTTGCAGTGGCTCCCATATCATTTGGCTGATAGGCGAACGTACTGATAATCGTTTCAGAATAGACGACCAAACACAGAAAGTTATTATTCTGAAGTTTATTCCTTATTAATTGCAACGAGTATCCTTTAGAAAGCGATATGACAACTTACTCCTTTTTCTTCTTTTGAGAAATAAGGAGAAATAAATATATTCTTATACCGCTTACGGAAGAAAGTCTTTGTAATAGTTGGATAAAGCCAATAAGCCGCCTGAGTACTCAGTATTCCGATTCCGGCTCCGGTAAGCACATCTGTCAGCCAATGACGATTGTTATACATACGAAAGAAGCCTGTACCGGCAGCTACTGCATACCCGGCAACACCTATCCATGGAGAAACGTCCCAATATTCCTTACGCAAAAACTCCGCACCCATAAAAGCGGTTGCAGTATGCCCCGACGGGAAGGAGTTACGGCTACTTCCATCAGGACGCTCTACACTGGCTGTCATTTTAAAAGTGTTTACCGTGATACCCATTAGCGCATAGGCAGTAGCAAGGATTATGGTACGATCCGTAAAGCTATGCCTTCCTTTTACACCACACAAATTCAAGCCATAAACAGCAAGCATCGGAGCATACTGCGAAAAATCATCAACCGTAAATTTACTGTCAATGTTTTCCCGTAGCTCGTCGCGTAACTCCCGGTTCTGATATTGCAGCCAATGGCTTTCCAACCCGATAATCCCCACTCCAATCAAAGTTGCAGGTAAAATGACCTGCCGGATGCGGAAACGGTATGGATTATTATCCATTACCCGAACCGTATCCATTTTGACAGAATCCTCCTGTGCTTGTCCGATTACTGCAAATGCACAAAGTACAAGCAATATAAGGATTTTACATACTCTCATCATATTCTAACTTCGCTGTGTGTTTTTTGCTCTTGTTTCCACCAAATGTATAAGAAACGCCGATATAGAAAATACGGGGATTACGGCGTTTTTCTACCTTCTGTTTCAATTCGGGTGTATCAAGCGTATACGACTTCCGATAGGTATCAAACAAATCGGTAACCGAAGCCAATACGGAAAGATTGATACTCGGAATATCATACTTCATACCCAGATTGATACAATAATCGGCATCCCTACGACCTTGCGGCACCAGTGTGGCAGAACGATAACGCGCATTGAGCTGCATCATATAATGTTTGAACGGCATGAAGTTGGCATTGAACAACGTGCTCCATGAGAAAGTATTCCTGTGTCGTGAAAAGCCCAACTTTTCTGCATTGATCTGATTGAAATATCCGTTTGCATTCCAGTTAAAAGAGAGCCAACGATTGATAGAATAACTCCAGATCAGCTCCAATCCTGCATTGTGACTCTGATCCAAATTCTCTTTAGTAGTCAGCAGTACGCCACCGTCTATGTAGCGTGATACTTCGGTAATCTGATTGGTAAGATAGCGATAATAGACTGTAGTCATCAACGATGCATTTGTATCATTGTGCCACAGCCATCCCGCCTCCACCGAATGTATCTTTTCCGGTTTCAAATCAGGATTACCCGCCGAAAGACTGAGTGGATTGATACGCTCGGCAAATGGATTCATATCACTACCTTCCGGACGGTTCACACGAAGGCTATAGCTTAGTTGGAGTTCATTGTGCTCATTCAGTTTGCGGGAGGCATGCAACGTAGGATAAATATTGGTATAGTGCTGCCTCGTGATGCTGTCAAGAGAATACAGATTGTTCCGGATATCAGCATATTCTCCACGCAGTCCGGCCATAAGACTCCACTCTCCCGGATTCATTTCTAAAGTAGCGAAGAGAGAATGAAGGGTGCGATGATGGGTAAAATCACTTGTGCGGTCAAAATCAGGAATGAAAGATGCTCCGTCCCAATTTTCCACATGGTAATTTTGTTCGGCACGAAGCGCTTCCAGTTCATAACCTGCCGAGAGTTTTGTCCGTTCCGACAAATGATGCTGCCAATGCACTTTTCCGATATGCAGATAATTGGCATCCCATACCCACTCATTATCTTTGGTGTCATTCTCCATTTGCATGGTAGAATATTCATTCTGTTCGTCTTCACTTTCGGAAGAATAAGTATAGTTCACGCTCCATTCATTTCCCTTTCCATAGGTGTGGGTGTAGAGAAAGTTTCCTTCCCACATATTCTCCCTGGCATCAGCCCTGCGATTGCGAAAATAAAAATCTTCCAAATGATGATTTATATCTTCCGTAACAGATTCTATACGCTCACTTCGCAGGAAATGACGGCGATTATAGCTTCCCGAAATTTCCATGACATCATGAGTCGAAAGGTTTGCTCCCATTCCAAGTCGTAATGTGTGCGACACGGGACGACCTGTGCCGAGAGTCGTCTGCTTAATGTATTCCGTGGGCGATGTACGATTGTCAAAAATACTACGGTCATAGCGATCTTGCCGGAAAGCATAACCGCCAAAGAAATTCACCCCATTGATGCCGTAATTCAAATTCACTCCGGCATTGTAACGGTCGTGGTTACCGGTATTCGCCGTCAAAGTGCCATTCAGCCCCGCCTTGCTCTCCTTTTTCAATACGATGTTGATAATACCGCTCACACCATCGGGTTTATACTCTGCCGAAGGATTAGTAATTACCTCGATACGTTCGATACTGTTTGCGGCAAGTTGATTCAGAGCATCAGTCCGTGTCCTGCCACTCATCAGTGCGGATGGTTTTCCATTAATGAGGATAGTCACATTCTCATTACCACGCAGGCTGACCGTACCTTCCAAATCCACCTCCACCGAAGGAATATTCTGCATCAAATCGCTTGCCGAGCCTGCCGAACTCATCAAATCCTGTCCGACATTAAATACCTTACGATCCAGTTTGGGCACAAAAGTGGATTTTCGCCCGGCTACCACCACCTCATTCAGCACCTGACCTTTATCGTCAATCCACAATACACCGACATCAACCGTCTGATTACCATTACCCACAGTGAACATTTCAGATTGTGTTTCACCATAACCGACATAACTACCCACCAGATAATAACGACCCGTTGGCACATCTTCCAGATGAAAGCATCCGGTAGAATCTGTCATAGCTCCCGTCACAAGTTTTTTTGTTGTTGCCTCGTACAAAGCTATCGTGGCAAACTCCACCGGTGCTTTATTCGTTTTACCACTTAAGATTCCTGTCACTTTACTGCCATTTCCTGCAGCGAATACAATCGTAATCCAACAAATGACCACGATGCCTAAAACAAATCTTTTCATACCTTTTCTTTCTTTTATCTCAAAATTCTGAGGCAAAAGTAAAAGGCAAATTAGAAGACATTTTGAATTTTATCGGGGAAGGCAATCTTTTTGAGGAGATTTTTTAGGATACGTCAACTGATTATCAAAAAGACGTTGACGGAATTTATTCATTTGGGGAGGGGTATAAATTAGATGGATACATTCAGTATACGACTGAACCCTATTCAGTATACGACTGAATGGCATTCACTATACGACTGAATTAGGTTCAGTATACGACTATTCCTTACGTATACATTAGTTGTAATAATATATATTGTTATTCGGATTTTGTTTTAGTTCATGGACTACACCGGCTTTGAAATAATTTCGCCAACAAATTACCTAAAATGTACTGTAAACACATGGCGATTCTTTTTGAAAGTGTATTCTACTCTCCAATTATGGTAGTCGCAAATGGCTTTTACAATAGAAAGTCCAAGTCCATTCCCAGACGTCTTTGCATCATCAGAACTGAAACGCTGAAAAAGTGTATGGGCATCGAGAGATACCCCATCCGCCGGATTACTGACCGTAAAACAGTTATCACAAAGCAAAAGTCTAATCTCTCCATCCATTGCAGCAGTATGGCGAATGGCATTGACAACAAGGTTATTCAGCAGGCAACTTAACAGAATTGTGTTCACATTGTGCACAGCATGGCACGTACGCTGGTCAAGAAATGAAATGTTCAAATCACTGTGCAGAACATTGTAAGTAGGCGTTGCCTCACGAATAAAGCTGCCTAAATCGACCTCCTCCATCTCTGTGTACTGTGAATTCTCTATTTTTGCCAAAAGCAGTAAATTGCGATTCAAATGTTCCATCCGGGTGTTGAGATCGTAAAGATCGGAAACAAGACTCATTGATCGCTCGTCCAGTTCTTCCTGCATCAACAAGTCCAGTTTGCTGCGAATAATAGATATAGGTGTTTGGAGTTCATGCGAAGCATTCTCGGTAAACTCTTTCTGTATACGATAAATCTCCTTATCTTTCTGCATCAGCTCTGCCAACGAATTGTTGAGCCGGGCAAATTCTTTTATTTCGGTTTTCTGAAACTGAGGCACTGCACTTTGCGCCAAGTTGAACTGTTCTGTCTTCTGCAACGTGTCATCAAACGGCAACCACAGGCGATGTGTAATGAAACGCATCATAATAAACAAAGCAAGGCTGAGAACCAGAAAAATAAGCAGGAACTGAAGCATCATTCCCACCATAATATCCCGTTCTAAGTCAATGTGTGGAATAGACGTCCCCAATTGCACCGCCTCGATAATGTCTATCATATCCTCCGCATAGAAATACTTGGTGAGCAGGAAAAACAAGGGAGTGGTCAGTATAAAGATTGCCACCGTACAGACAAGGAATTGCGATAGTGTTTTATTCAAAAGACTTTTCATGATTCTATAGCCCATTTATATCCGGTTCCATAATATGTTTTAATGCAATCTGCCATACCCACATCCGCCATTTTCGCTTTTAAGTTTTTGATGTGGGCATAGACGAAGTTAAAGTCATTCATCATATCCGCCATGTCCCCGCTAAGATGTTCGGCCAATGCGCTCTTAGAAACAACACGACGACGGTTTTCAATGAGGAATAACAGAAGTTCATATTCTGTTTTGGTCAAATCGAGTGTGACAGTTCCGACACTAACTACCTTACCAAGCAAATCAATACTTATCGGACCATTCTGTAAAGTGTTGCTGTTCGTAAAACATTTCCTCCTCAACAAAGCAAAAATACGCATACTCAATTCCGGCAGATGAAAAGGCTTGGCTAAATAATCGTCCGCACCGATCTTCAGTCCCGCCACTTTATCGTCTAAAGAATCCTTTGCCGACACAATGATGACTCCCGTCTGAGGCGATGTACTTTTTATTTTTCGCAGCACATCCAATCCATTTCCTCCGGGAAGCATTAAATCCAGCAAGATACAGTCATATTCGTAGAGTTCTACCTTCATGGCAGCCTCAGCAAAGGAAAAGGCTTGTTCGCACAGATAATCTTCCCGACACAGAAAGCTCACAATACTGTCGGACAATTCATGTTCATCCTCTACTATCAATAATTTCATAGTTCCTAATTTTAAATACAGACACAAATGTATCGGAGAATTCTGTAGAAATTCTGAATGAAAGGAGTTTATTGCATGTAGGATTAAAGCTATAAAATAATCCGGTCCTCTTTCTGCCGCACAAAGCAGTCTGAAAGCAATGAAGCAAACGGGGTATCATACGTCCGCGCCTTGAACGAACATCCTTTGACGCATGCGCAACACTTTATGCACTTTTCGGCAATCGTATTACATTCGTCACCTTTCAGAATAGCTCCCGAAGGACAATGTACAGCGCAAACACCACAATGCGTGCAAAGTTCCGCATTCACTTCCGGTACACGCGGCAAAGGAACACCACTTTTACGCAACTTTATCACCCGGCGCAGAAACTTGAACAAAGGCAGAAAAGGCTGGCGCGGGCGCTGAATACGGTTCACATCTACCGGATACAAGTGTTCCATATCAACGGCAGCATTTATTTTCGTCCATATCTTCGCACCAAATTCCTCCGCATATTGCAAATCATTTGCATCCGGACGCCCTGGGGCTATTGGATTTTGTTCTGTACTATATGAATGTTCTCCCACAAAAGTAGCCCCGGCAATAACTTTGAAACCCTGGGCAGAAGCAAATGCATCCAATTCTATCAAAGCCTTTTCATACGCGCGGTTACCATAAACTACTACCAGCACAACCGGAGATCCCGATGCACGAATGCTCTGCAACCGCTCCATAGCCAAAGGAGCTACCTTGCCGCCATACACCGGCACAGCAATAAGAGTCAGTGTATTCTCCGGAATATCTACCTCAGCAGCATGCAGTGTTAAATTCGTAGTAACAACATTTGTTAGTCCTGTTCCGCGAACAATTGCCTCACCAACTTGTTTAGATGTACGAGTAGGCGAAAAATAGATGAAATGAACTTCGTTTATATCCATAAATATATGCGCTTTTTCTTGGTTTATCAAGCAAAGATAAAGTTTTAAAATTAAAAAAAAGACGAATTGTTTATGAAACCAAAAATATTTATTACCTTTGCGCCGTTGAAACATTCTGTAAACTCCTAAGTGCGGGTAGCTAACAGTTTTCCGGTTCAATAATAAATATCCCATAATCATTATATTAAATAAAGGTATATTTGCCACGTTGCTTGTGACGACAACCGCAGCCGTGTGAACATATCTGTCCAATAACAAAAGAAATTTTAAACCATTCACATATATACTGTATGTATAATATCATTCAATTGAACGACAAAAATTTGTCGGAACTTCAATCTATTGCCCAAGAACTGGGTATTAAAAAGACAGACTCACTAAAAAAAGAAGAACTTGTTTACAAGATACTTGATGAACAAGCCATCGCAGGTGCTACCAAAAAGGTTGCTGCTGAAAAGCTGAAAGAAGAGCGTAAAGTGGACAGACAACAGAAACGTACCCGCGTAACCGTAAAAAAAGAGAGTACTGACAAAGTCTTTACCGCCAACAAAAACGGCGATCTCACTAAGGCAAAAGCTGAAGCTTCAGTAGCAGCCGCTAAAGTACAACCGGTAGCAGAAGCAGTAAAAGCACCGGTAGCAGAGGCACCTAAAGCGCCGGTAGCGGAAAAAGAAGTAGCTGTAGCAGCTACAGCAGCTCCTGAAAAAGCTGAAACGCCTAACTCAACGAAGCGTAAACCGGGACGTCCGCGTAAAGCTAAGGTAGAAGAAAAAGCTCCCATACCCGCACCCGTACCTGTTGCAAAGAAGGAAGAGCCTAAGAAAGCTGAGCCCGAATTGAATTTTGAAACAGAAGCGCCTAAAGTTATCAAGAAAGTCGTAGTGGAAGACAGCCCTATCCTGTCAGAACCCGAAGATGACTTCATCCCTATCGAAGACCTTCCGACCGAGAAAGTAGAACTGCCTTCTGAACTTCTCGGTAAGTTTGAAGCAACTAAAGCTGAAACACCCGCAGTTCCTGTAGTTGAATCTGTTCCTGCCAATCAACGTCCACGCCTTCGTCCCCGAGACAACAATAATAATACCCCTTACAATAATAACAACAACAATAATAACAACCGGAACAACAACCCACGTCCCGTACAACAGCAGCGTCCGGCACAACCGAATGCCAACAATGAGAATTATTCTCCTGTCCCCGAACGCAGACCTGTAGTTGAACGTGAAAAAGTATACGAATTTGACGATATCCTGACCGGTACAGGCGTACTGGAAATCATGCAGGATGGTTACGGATTCCTTCGTTCTTCCGACTATAATTACCTTTCTTCACCGGATGATATTTATGTATCTCAATCTCAAATCAAACTGTTTGGTCTGAAAACCGGTGATGTTGTAGAGGGTGTAATCCGTCCTCCTAAAGAAGGTGAGAAATATTTCCCATTAGTAAAAGTGGGAAAAATCAATGGACGTGACCCGGCTTTCGTACGTGACCGCGTACCATTTGAGCATCTCACGCCATTATTCCCCGACGAAAAATTCAGATTGTGCAAAGGTGGCTATTCAGACTCTATGTCTGCTCGTGTAGTAGACCTCTTTGCTCCTATCGGTAAAGGCCAGCGTGCATTGATCGTGGCACAACCTAAAACCGGTAAGACCATCTTGATGAAAGATATAGCCAATGCTATCGCAGCAAATCATCCGGAAGTCTACATGATTATGTTACTTATCGACGAACGCCCGGAAGAAGTAACCGACATGGCACGCACCGTAAATGCTGAGGTCATTGCTTCCACTTTTGACGAACCTGCCGAACGCCACGTAAAAATCGCCGGTATTGTGCTGGAAAAAGCCAAAAGACTGGTAGAATGCGGTCATGACGTAGTGATCTTCCTGGATTCAATTACACGTTTGGCACGTGCTTACAATACAGTATCTCCGGCTTCCGGTAAAGTACTTTCCGGTGGTGTGGACGCCAATGCACTTCATAAGCCCAAACGCTTCTTCGGAGCTGCCCGTAATATTGAAAACGGTGGTTCGCTCACTATTCTTGCTACTGCCTTGATTGATACAGGTTCCAAGATGGATGAAGTTATCTTCGAAGAATTCAAGGGTACAGGTAACATGGAATTGCAGCTCGACCGCAACCTGTCTAACAAACGCATCTTCCCAGCTGTCAATATTGTTGCTTCCAGCACCCGTCGTGACGACTTGCTGCAAGACAAGCAAACGTTGGATCGTATGTGGATACTCCGCAAATATCTGGCTGACATGAATCCGATTGAAGCTATGGACTTTGTGAAAGACCGCATGGAAAAAACCAAAGATAATGACGAGTTCCTAATGAGCATGAATAGCTAAAACCACAGCTAAAAAAACAAAATCAACAATAAATAGGATTATATATACAAAAAGGGCGAGACATTTTCGGATATCTCGCCCTTTTTATTTATTTTTGTCGCAAGTAATCAGATTTCATTATATAAACATTTAATTAATCAGGTGAGGCTCAGTAAAACGATCATACTATTTTTGTTGATGCTATTTTACAGTACTTCCTACATCCAATCGGCAAATCTGGATTTGGTAGATGAGCGTATACACCTAATGGAGTATCTGATGGATAATAATCTGGCCTATTCTCAAGAAGTCAGATTACATGATATCATCCAGTGGGAAGACGAACTTGTTGACGTATTTCGCAACAAGGAGGATTATAAACACATGTTCCTCATGCAGCAAATGGCTGCTTATGCACTTGTATCTGATGGGCACATCAATGAAGCATTGGAAAAAGCAAATGCCATGCTACAGCAAGCCACCTTAATGAAATATGATATAGGAATAGCCATATCACATTATGCCATCGGCGATATTTACCTCAATGCCAACATGACTAATGAAGCTATCGAGGAATATGAAATAGCCATGCAGAAGCTATATAAAATTGCAGACTCCGAAAAATTACAGGAAAAAGTACTTATCCAATTAATCCCCACGCTTATCAGACTGGGACGATTGAATGAAGCTAAAGACTATTTGGAACAGATAGAACAAGTAAAAGACTATCGACATAGCCGCTTCATAGAAAATATCTTTCAAGCCTACTATTATCTTCATACTAATAACCTGGAACAAGCTCGGGAATATATTCAGGAAGCAGAAGAATGGTATGAGTATTATCCTTTCTTTTTTCACAGTTCTATTTTGAAATATATCCAAGCCGAATATGCCAAGCAAGTCGAAGATGACGAGCAAGCCATAAAATTATATAATGAACTGACCGTTAGTACCAGTAGCGCCAATGTCTACAACAGATATCTGAAAATGAAGAATTCATTGGCACGACTGTATACCAAACGTGGAAGAGCCAAAGAGGCATGCGAAATATTTCAAGATATCAATGCTGCACGAGATTCTATCAATGCACGCAACTACTCCTCGCAAATTAATCTGCTGCGAACCATATATCAGGTAGACCGTCTTGAAATGGATAATCAAAACGAACGGAACCGGTTATTGTTTTATTCCATCATGGGGTGTATCCTTATTTTAAGCATATCCATTGCATCGGTACTCTACATCCGTAAGATCAACAAACGACTGATAGCATCCAAGCTGAAACTGGAAAAAGCACGGCAAATTGCAGAAAATTCCATCCGCACCAAGAGCGTTTTTCTGTCGAATATGAGCCATGAAATACGCACGCCTCTAAATGCTTTGTCCGGCTTCTCTGCTATTCTGACGGATGCAAATATTGATATCAGTACCCGGCAACAATGCAATGAAATCATTCAGCAGAATTCAGATTTACTGTTGAAACTAATAGATGATGTTGTAGATCTTTCTAGTCTGGAAATCGGAAAAATGCAATTTCTTTTCGCTAACAATAATGCTGTAGCTATATGCCGGAATGTAGTGGATACGGTAGAAAAGATAAAGCAAACATCCGCTTCTGTACTGTTCCAAACTTCTTTAGAGAACTTGGAAATCTATACAGATGAAGCACGTCTTCAACAATTACTAATCAACTTACTGATTAATGCCACCAAATTTACCACAGAAGGAAGTATTACTCTCTCATTAGAAAAACAGTCAGAAGAAGTTGCTCTGTTTGCTGTATCAGATACAGGTTGCGGCATAGCTCCGGAAAAGCAGGGTACAATATTCAATCGTTTCGAAAAACTGAATGAAAATGCGCAAGGTAGTGGATTGGGACTTTCCATTTGCCAACTGATTGTGGAACGTTTCGGTGGGAAAATATGGATTGACCCCGAATACAAGAATGGTTCCCGTTTCCTGTTTACCCATCCTATTGTCTCAACTAGCAGAAAGGAGGTATCAGAATGAAACGTCTCTTATTTATAGTAGTTCTTTTACTACAATTCTTTTTCATATTTGCAAACAGACCAATCAAACGGTCACCTGTTACCGATAGTCTTATAACAGAGTTGCAAACACTTCCACATGACACTACCAGACTAAAACTACTCGAAAAGCTTGTGCTTACGGAGCAGAATTCTCCGCATTATATAGAATATGCAGAAGAAATGTTCAACGAAGCGCAGCGTCAAAAAAATGCTAAATACATCTGCAGCAGTACCTATTTTAAAATTCTATATTACTATAATAAAGAGAAAATAGACAGCGTCAGTAAATTGGTTGATTATGTAAAACCCATTGCTGAACGCATGAAATACTATCGTTTGTACTTCAACGCACAAAAACTGCTTATATATACCTATATTTATAGCGAAAAATATGAATATGCCATCAATGAAGCATTGGAAATGCTCAAGATAGCAGAAGAGTTGGATAATATAGATGGATGCATAGCTGCATATTCATGTCTGGCAAGTGCCTATCATGAAACCAATCGCAAGAAAGAAGAAGGAGAAGCGCTACGTAAGGCACATAAATATGCTTCCGAGCAAAAGACAAGCAGTACGCAAGTCAATGTTTTGGGACAACTGATTATGTTCAGCAATGACCAAAATGATTATAAAAGCCTGAAAGTATATTTAGATGAAAACAAGCAGCTAATGGAGGAAATGTTAGCCTGGGACCCTGACATGTATGAGTCTTATTTCAACCTCTACCTATTTTCAACAGTATTCCAGTCCTACTACTATACAGGTATAGGAAAAACCGACTCTGCACAATATTATATAGAGAAGGCACAAGATTTCATAACCCCGCAAAGTTATCTCCCTTACATAACCATGTATCATGATGCCTATGCCAAATACTATCACTACACTAAAAAATATCAAAATGCATTAGTACACATGGATTCTGCTCTGATATATATGCAACAATCTAAATCGGCATTAACGGAGTACGCCAAACAATTATCCCGCAAAGCTGACATCCTGCTGGAAATGGGTCAATATGCAGAAGCATTACCACTATACGAAAAATCTAATCACATTCAAGATTCATTGACTGCTGCCATATCAGCCAAGCAATTGGAAGAAATCAAAGAAATATACCATCTTAACCAACTAGTATGGGAACGCGGAAAACTCAGGAATCGTGTACAAACCAGTATTCTCCTGAGCCTTGGAATCATACTTGTGCTATGTATCACTTATATGCTCCGCATCAACCGGATACGAAAAGCATTGAAAATTTCAAAAAAAGAGACCCAGAAAGCCACACGTCAAACAGAGCGGGCCAATGAAATGAAAAACCGTTTCTTGTCCAACATGAGTCATGCCATCCGGGTTCCTCTGAACGGAGTATTAGGTTTCTCGCAAATCATTGCAAACGAAGTGGAAATTGACGAACCTACCCGTAAAGAATATGCGGACATCATTCAACAAAACACTGAACAATTAATGCGTCTGGTAAACAATGTTCTTGATCTATCCCGTCTGGAGGCTGGTATGATGAAGTTCCAATTAAGTGACTATGACATTGTACAACTTTGCAAGGATTCCGTAGGAATGGCACAAATGCAAAATCCAACTTTGCATATTCATTTCTACAGTGACATTGACGAGTATATTGTTTATACTGATACAAACCGGATGATGCAACTCATCGTCAGTATTCTTACTTGCCCCTCTCCATCTTTCAAAGAAGAACGTGATCTCCAATTCACTTTAGATAAAAATGGAGAAATATTATGCTTCAAAGTTACGAACTCTCCATTGGCAGACCTCAATTATGCCAATCAGGACTCTGCTTTGCGTAACGATGTCAACCTTTTATTACTGAAACACTTCGGCGGTACTTATCAGGTAATTCATGACGGTAAGGAAGGACCGACTATTCTTTTCACCTATCCTGCTACCTCAACTGAATAATATTCTTGCCTCAAAAGAAGGTAGATACAGGGATTTTTTGTACTTTTGCGCCTCAATAAGAGTAATTTGTAATTTATAAATAGTAATTATATCATCATGTTCGATAATTTAAGCGAAAGACTGGAAAGGTCGTTTAAAATTCTGAAAGGTGAAGGAAAAATCACCGAAATCAATGTTGCGGAAACCCTGAAAGATGTGCGCAAAGCACTGTTAGACGCCGACGTTAACTACAAAGTAGCCAAAACTTTTACAGATACAGTTAAGGAAAAGGCATTGGGACAAAACGTATTGACAGCCGTAAAGCCCAGTCAATTAATGGTGAAGATCGTGCACGACGAGTTGACTCAATTAATGGGTGGCGAAACTGCAGAAATTGATTTGGAAGGAAAACCTGCTGTCATCTTAATGTCTGGTCTGCAAGGCTCCGGTAAGACTACTTTCTCCGGTAAGTTGGCACGAATGCTAAAAACGAAAAAGAACAAGAAACCGTTATTGGTGGCTTGTGACGTATACCGCCCTGCCGCTATCGAACAATTGCGCGTATTAGCAGAGCAAATAGGAGTTCCAATGTACTCTGAACCGGATAGTAAGAATCCGGTGAAAATTGCAGAAAATGCAATTCAGGAAGCAAAAGCCAAAGGATATGATGTTGTAATCGTCGATACCGCCGGACGTCTGGCTGTGGACGAAGAGATGATGAATGAGATTGCTGCTATTAAAAAAGCAATCAATCCGAACGAAATTCTTTTTGTTGTAGACTCTATGACCGGCCAGGATGCTGTAAACACAGCAAAAGAGTTTAACGAACGTCTTGATTTTAACGGTGTTGTACTGACTAAGTTGGATGGTGATACCCGGGGTGGTGCCGCTCTTTCTATCCGTTCAGTAGTAAACAAGCCGATCAAATTTGTGGGTACAGGTGAGAAGCTGGATGCCATTGACCAATTCCACCCTTCACGTATGTCAGACCGTATCCTCGGTATGGGTGATATTGTTTCATTGGTGGAACGTGCTCAAGAGCAATATGACGAAGAAGAAGCTAAACGCCTGCAAAAGAAGATTGCCAAGAACCAGTTCGACTTCAATGACTTCTTAAGTCAGATAGCGCAAATCAAAAAGATGGGTAACCTGAAAGATCTGGCTTCTATGATTCCGGGTGTAGGTAAGGCTATAAAGGACATCGATATTGACGACAATGCTTTCAAGAGTATTGAAGCTATTATTTATTCTATGACCCCTGCAGAACGTAGTAATCCGGCCCTTCTGAACGGTTCACGCAGACAACGTATTGCTAAAGGTAGTGGTACGAATATTCAGGAAGTAAACCGCTTGTTAAAACAATTCGATCAAACTCGTAAGATGATGAAGATGGTAACAGGTAGCAAGATGGGTAAAATGATGCCTAAGATGAAATAATAAAAATACTGATATGACACTAATTGACGGAAAAGCAATTTCGGAACAAGTAAAACAGGAGATTGCTGCAGAAGTAGCAGAAATTGTGGCGAAAGGTGGCAAACGTCCTCATCTTGCAGCAATTCTCGTAGGCCACGATGGTGGTAGTGAAACGTATGTTGCTGCAAAAGTAAAAGCATGCGAAGTTTGCGGATTCAAATCCAGTCTCATTCGTTACGAAGCAGATGTGACGGAAGAAGAACTTCTTGCTAAAGTACGTGAACTAAACGAAGATGCAGATGTAGACGGGTTCATTGTACAACTTCCATTACCCAAGCACATCTCCGAGCAGAAAGTGATTGAGACCATTGATTATCGCAAAGACGTAGATGGTTTCCATCCCATCAATGTAGGACGCATGTCCATTGGATTGCCTTGCTATGTATCAGCAACTCCCAACGGAATCCTAGAACTGTTAAAACGCTACCAGATAGAGACTTCCGGTAAGAAGTGCGTAGTATTGGGACGTAGTAACATTGTCGGCAAACCAATGGCTGCTTTAATGATGCAAAAAGCCTATCCGGGAGATGCAACTGTAACTGTATGTCATAGCCGCAGTAGAGATCTCGTAAAAGAGTGTCAAGAAGCTGACATCATCATCGCCGCACTGGGACAACCTAACTTTGTAAAAGAAGAAATGGTGAAAGAAGGAGCTGTAGTGATTGATGTAGGCACTACACGCGTGCCGGATGCCACCAAGAAATCAGGATTTAAACTGACTGGTGATGTAAAATTTGACGAAGTTGCTCCGAAATGCTCCTTTATCACTCCTGTTCCGGGTGGTGTAGGCCCTATGACTATTGTTTCTTTGATGAAAAATACATTGCTGGCTGGTAAGAAAGCAATTTACTAATAATAAAAATCCTAAATACCGAAAAAGGCAGACCATGATTGTGGAGCCTTTTTTCGGTATTTATTTTACCTAATAATACCTATGAACACACTACTGAGAACCATTGCATGCTTACTTTTCCTTACATACGTTCTATATTCCTCAGCACAGAACTTCACAATCGACTACCCCATTTATCAAAATAGGAATAGTGAAGCACTGGAAATCAGTCGGATTGAACGTAATGATACAGCCACCATTTTGTACATGGATGCTTATTCGCGTCCGAACTATTGGATTCGTTTGGCTTCAAGCCTGTCACTTTACGGAAATCAAACCGGAAAAAATTACTCCCTCATCCGCTCACAAGGTTTCGAATTGGATAAAGAAATCTATATGCCAACTTCAGGTAATGTAACTTTCACTCTGCAATTTCCTCCTCTTGATCCTCAGGAAGAAACTGTTGATTTCATGGAAAGTAGTAATGAAAGAGATTTTCAAATTAAAGGTATTAGTCTTAATACACAGGAAAAAGAAGGAAAAATTCATTGTCATATTTCAGGCGAAGTGGTTGATAGTCCACAATCCAGCCGGCTCGTATTGATAAAAGCTCATAAGAACCCCAGCAGTGCTCCTTGGTTATCTATTCCCATACGCAACGGAGTATTTGAATACGATTTCTATACTGATCAAGAAGAGGTTTATGAAGTTTTTATCTGGAATGATATGATTAACGGTAGTTGGATGCCTGCTTTCTTCTTTGCTGAAAATGGACCTGTATCTTTCACTCTATATCCGGCAAGCACCGGAAAACCTGGAGTGACACGTACTGAAAATCCATTAACTTGCGAATTACAGCAACTGGAAACTGAAAGAAACAATAAATTCAATTTCGACTCTCTGTATGCCCAAATTGATAAACTATATAAAGAAAACCGCTTCGAAAGCGAGGCATTACAAACTCTTTGGAAAAATATGGAACAGGTCAAAGATAATGTTGAAGAACGAAATAAAATCTATAGAGAAAGAGACCGTCTTGAAGAAAGTGGAGAGGCATATACCGAAGATGCTAAAGTTCTTCTGGAAGAAATCAAACAGCTAAATCAAAAAATGAATCAATGGACTATAGAACATATTAAGCAGCAACCCTCCCTAATTGGGCTATATGTTCTAACAAGTAAAATAGCAATAGCACGAAAAGGCGAAGACATCAGTCCATATCTAAGTATCTATCAGAATATCTTTGCTTCTCGTTATCCTGAACATCCTTATAGCAAGGAGATGAAAATACTGATTGAAAACGGACAACCTAAAGTAGGAAACCCTTATATTGATTTTTCAGCTCCCGATCTCAATGGAAAAAAAATAAAGGTTTCAGAACACATTAAGGGGAAAATAGCATTAATTGATTTGTGGGCTTCCTGGTGTGGTCCATGTCGTGTAAATTCTAAGCAGATTATTCCTATATATGAAAAATTTAAAGATAAAGGATTTACTGTTATAGGAGTAGCACGGGAACAAGGAAGCGATGCAGATATGAAAAGAGCTATCCAAAAAGACGGTTACCCTTGGTTGAATCTGATCGAACTGAACGATACCAACCAAATATGGATGAAGTATCGTATACCCAATGCGGCGGGAGGAACTTTCCTTATTGACACTCATGGAATTATTCTTGCTGTAAACCCCACTGCTGAAGAGATAGAAAGTATTCTTCAAAAAGAACTTTAATCTTGCAAATAATTATGAGGAAAATATTTCCTTTCACACTCGGCCTATTTTTCATATCATGCTCTAGTGTAGCACAAGAACGGGTGGTATCTGAAGTCGTCGATACAATCCCCCCTGCAAAAATCACTCTATTATTTGTAGGTGATCTGATGCAACACCAAGCCCAGCTTGACGCTGCGCGTACAGATAAAGGGACTTATGACTACTCTCCCTGTTTCTCTCTCGTAAAAGAGCAAATCAGTGGAGCGGACATCGCTATCGGCAATTTAGAAGTACCTATCGGTGGAAAACCTTATAGTGGTTATCCGGCTTTCTGTGCACCTGATGAATATTTATATGCCATTAAAGAGGCCGGTTTCAATGTTCTGTTAACTGCTAACAATCACTGTCTCGACCGCGGTAAAAAAGGTTTGGAACGTACAATCCTAATGTTAGATTCCTTACGTATCCTCTACACCGGAACTTATAGAAATGAAGAAGAACGCCGTCAACGATACCCATTGCTCATTCACAAAAACGGTTTTCGAATTGCCCTTCTGAACTATACCTATGATACCAATGGAGTTAAGCCATCCTATCCCAACATAGTGAACTATATTGATAAGAAAATCATGTTACAGGATATCGATACAGCACGAACATGGCAACCTGATGTTATCATTGCCTGTATGCATTGGGGAAACGAATACCAATCGCTACCTAGTCGCGAACAACGACAGTTGGCTGATTGGTTATTGGAACAGGGCGTTACCCATATCATCGGTAGCCATCCTCATGTTATACAACCGATGGAACTACGCACCGATAGCATTACCGGAGCACAACACGCTGTAGTATATTCTTTAGGGAATTTCATCTCCAATATGAGTAAAGTAAATACTGACGGAGGACTTATTTTCACATTAGAATTAGAAAGAGACACCACAACATCTACCTCCACACAAGTTCGAGTACAACGTTGCGAATATAATTTGGTATGGACAGCACGTCCCAATCTCACCAAAGAAAAAAATTATGTGCTTTATCCTACAGATTCCACATCTATTTCAAAGCTCCCGGAAGCTGCACGTAACCATCTGAATATCTTCGTCAAAAACTCCCGAAAGCTCCTCCAACAGCACAATGTAGGAATTAAGGAGAATAAAAAATAATGCAGATTTCAATAAAATATTTCGCCAAATATTTGCAGTATCAAAGATAATACCTATCTTTGCACCGCGTTTGAGAAATGACGCAAACATGGTGACTGTAGTTCAGTTGGTTAGAGCGTCAGATTGTGGTTCTGAATGTCGTGGGTTCGAGTCCCATCAGTCACCCCAAAAGATCCTGTAAGTTTATGACTTGCAGGATTTTTTGTTTATAACACCTTCCTATCCTCTATGTTAAAGTTTACTATTCCGACCAGCTTCCAACAAATATTAACCACGATAATCATAAAGTTCCGGGAATTTGCATACATTTGCACCACGTTATAAAACATCATAGGTGCAATAATAAACATGGAAAATGAACTTCTGTCGCTCATTCCTGAATACATACCTTTAGGGCTCGGCGTATATGACAAAGATGGATATCTGAAATACGCCAATGGCACCACACTAAAAATGTTCGGTGTAACCATGAAGGATATTTATAATATTAATATCTTCGATGACCCTAACATCACGGCAGAAGATAAAGCTCTCCTAAAGCAGGGGTTGAACGTCTCTTTTGAAACTGATTATGATTTCGATCTTTGTGAAAACTTCTACGAAACACCCATCAAAGGAATCAAAAAATACTTTGTTACCAAAGTAACTATCATGCGCGATCCCGAAGGAAATCGTCAAGGCTATTTATTAGCCTGCGAAGATATCACCGTAAAGAAAGCACAAGAGCGGGAAATCATTGAAAGTTACAAGAAGATAAAAGCAACACAAAAGGAGTTATCATTAGCCTTGAATGCTGGGAAGCTATCCTCATGGAACTACAATATAAAGGAAGGTCTGTTTTGTAAATTCGATGTCCACATCGAGAATATTGAGAAAAGATCATTGCAATCCATATATGAGAGCATCCATCCTGACGACAGAAATAAATTCATGGCATTACTGGAAGCAGTTGCTCATAAACAGAAGCTCCCGGAAAACAGAATTATATTAAGAGTTCTGGAAAACAATGCAACAGATTATAGTTACTCCAGCTTTACCTACAGTGCAGTAGAAGATGAAGCAGGCAATGTAGGGGTCATCACATTTATTCAACGGGATATTACCGAAGACATTATATATCAGCAAAATTTGATTACAGCCAAAAACAAAGCAGAAGAAGCAGACAAATTGAAATCTACATTCCTCGCTAACATGAGTCATGAAATCCGTACTCCACTCAATGCAATTGTAGGATTCTCTGAATTGCTGACCGAAACAGATGATACGAAAGAAAAATTTGAATATAAACAACTGATTGAAACCAACAGTGAGATACTCCTGAAATTAATCGGAGACATTCTCGATCTGTCAAAAATTGAAGTCGGCTCCATTGATATCAATCGTCAGAAACTGAATTTGTGCCAGCTTTGCGATGAATTATACCGGTCCTTCCAGCAACGGATTAAAAACCCCAAAGTTACCCTCAAACTCATCAATCCATATACCAAATGTGTGGCGAATTTCGACAAATATCGCTTTATGCAGATATTCACGAACTTTGCTACGAATGCCATTAAGTATACACCACAAGGTGAAATTGTGATGGGATACGAATGTATGCCCGGACAGGTAAGAATCTATGTAAAGGATAGTGGCATCGGAATACCGGAGGAGAAAAAGAACCGTATCTTCAGCCGTTTCGAGAAATTAGATACTTTTGCCCAAGGAACCGGCTTAGGACTTTCTATCTGTAAAGCTATTGCCGATGCTACAGGCGGAGAAGTAGGCTTTAAGTCCAAAGCCAATGTAGGTTCTGAGTTCTGGTACATCGGATATACCGATGTCGAATATGTCGAAAAATCAGAGGTTGCAGACGAGGACTTAAATAACAAAAGTACAGAACACCTTCCAGCAGATTCCTCAGTAAAGATTAAAGATCTGAATATTCTGATAGCGGAAGATAATGACAGCAATTACCTGTTAATCAAGAAACTTCTTAAAGACAATCAACTAACCCGCGCCATAACCGGAGTAGAAGCTATCGAGAAAATCAAAGCCCAAACCTTTGACATCGTCTTTATGGATATGCGGATGCCGGTAATGAATGGACTGGAAGCAACTTCCCTCATCAGGGAATTTAACCAAACTACCCCTATTATCGCTCTTACCGCTAATGCTTTCGACTCCGACAGAGAGAATGCATTAGCCGCAGGATGCAATCATTTCATGACAAAACCCGTCAAAAAGAGAGAATTGATGGATTTGCTTTTCAGATATTTCAAACAACACCCCCAATAACAGGATTACTTCTGATTCAATTTACGTATCACTTTAGCAGGATTTCCTACAGCCAACGAGTCTGCCGGAATATCATGCGTAACCACTGAACCCGCACCGATTACACAACGGTCGCCAATAGTCACTCCCGGGCAAATTGTCGCATGACCGCCAATCCAGCAGCGTTCACCAATGGTTACCGGCAGACAATTCTCATAGGCATCCCTTTCGTCAGCATCAAGCGGATGTTGCGCCGTATAAATATGTACTCCCGGAGCAATCAATGTTTTCCGGCCAATAGTTACTTTTGCACCATCCAAAATAACAGCACCAAAATTGATAAAAACTCCTTCAGCTGCATATATACCATCTCCATAATCGCAATAAAAGGGTGGTTCCACAAAAAAATCCGGAGCAGAATTCGGGAAAAGTGAACGGGTAACCTCCGGCATTTTAGAGGTATGATATTCAGTCACATTCAACTGATGCAGCTTCTTTTTTACTTCAGCCCGATAGGCATACATTTCAGGAGTATGAGCATTGTAATGAAGCCCTTCGCGCATACACTTTAATTCTTCTTGAAGTGTTCTCATCTTAAAAATGATTTTATTATTAACTCGTTAAAAGCACTGCAAAGTTAGTATAAATTCAGGCACCTGTATACCCATGTTTCTGTAAAAAAAGTAAATACCCGAAACCATAAAAAAGGCTCAATTGTTATTTTAATATTCGGAATTATCAGGTGTACAACAAACAGTCTCTTAGTTTAAAAAAGTTGAAAGTAGATAATCCTACGTTTATTTTCTGTTTGCTGGCGCTCGATTTGCGGATATTATTACGGAGTATTAATCAATATACCCCTGATATTAGTATGACAACATGTACAACTAAAAATAAATGATTATGGAAATAAACGAGAAATTAATTGCAGTCGTAGAAATCGGTGGTGACAAAGCAACTCAATTCTGGGCAAGAGCTGATGATTTGGCGCAAGCATACAATGAGAAATCAACGGATATAATCTATTCAGTAAAGAAACTTCCTGATTCTGATAACCTGTTTCACTTCTTCGCTACCTCTAAAGAAGAAATGATGCAGGAAACCTTGTTGGAGTGCAGTCGTGAGTTCCTGGATGAATTACTAACATTAGTTCCCAGCGAATGCGTCAGAATATCCGTTGTCGGACCTAAAGCAAGCTAAAAGAGCATACCGTAAACCGATAAAGCAAAGGATTGGGCAGGCAGAAAAGAGGCAGATAGGAATACATTCATTATCTTTGCAACTGTTTTTGTAAACCCAACCCTATATAAAATGAAGTTACTCTGGCTTGACCTCAACAGTTCATACGCACATTCTTCCCTGGCACTTCCGGCACTGCATGCCCAGATTGCTGATGATACATCCATAGAATGGGATATCGTATCAGCCACTATTAATGAGAATGTAGGTCTGACTGTCAATGAAGTCTACCATCGCCAACCTGACATACTTGCCGCTACAACCTGGCTCTTCAACCATGAGCAATTGCTTCACATCCTTTCAAGAGTAAAAGCACTCCTGCCACAATGCTGCATTGTATTAGGTGGTCCTGAGTATTTGGGAGACAATGAATATTTCCTGCATAAGAACCTTTATGTCAGCTGTGTATTCAGAGGAGAAGGAGAAGAGGTGTTCCCACAATGGCTCGCATGCCGGCACGAACAGGAAAAGTGGAATACAATTCCCGGACTCTGTTATCTCGACTCCAACGGGCAGTACAGAGACAACGGAATAGCACGTGTACTGAAATTCTCTGATCTCATACCTCCCGAAAAAAGCCGCTTCTTTAATTGGAGCAAACCGTTCGTACAACTGGAAACGACACGAGGTTGTTTCAACACCTGTGCATTCTGCGTCAGCGGAGGTGAAAAGCCTGTACGTACACTTTCCATAGAAGCTATTCGCGAACGACTCCAAATCATTCATCAACATGGTATTAAAAACGTGCGTGTACTCGACCGTACTTTCAATTACAATACCCGCCGGGCAAAAGAACTGCTTGAGCTTTTTCTTGAATACCACCCTGATATACGCTTCCATCTGGAAATACACCCTGCACTTCTTTCCGAAGAACTGAAAGAAGAATTGAAACACTTGCCCGAAGGTTTGTTACACCTGGAAGCAGGCATACAAAGCCTGCGTGAACCTGTACTCGAAAAAAGCCGGAGGATGGGAAAGCTGACAGACGCATTGGAAGGTCTGAAATTCTTGTGTTCTCTCCCCAATATGGAAACACATGCCGATTTAATAGCAGGACTCCCACTCTACCATCTTTCAGAAATATTCGAAGATATCCGTGTTCTGGCAGCATACGGTGCAGGAGAAATACAACTGGAGTCTCTCAAATTACTCCCCGGTACGGAAATGCGTAGAAGAGCGGAAGAATTGGGCATCCAATATTCTCCCCTCCCCCCCTATGAAGTGCTTCAAACCCGCGAGATCAATGTAAGTGAATTGCAAACAGCCCGTCAGCTCTCCCGCCTGCTGGATGGATTTTATAATACTCCAGCCTGGCAATCCATTACCCGTAAACTCATTCTGAAAGAAGAAAAATTCCTGTATCGGTTCCTGGAACACCTGATACAAATAGGTTTGATAGACCAACCGATGAGTCTGGAAAAACGAGGACTTATCCTGTATGAATTCTGTAAGCACAACTATCCGGAATATCAGTTAGAAGCCAGCATTGCTTGGATAGAGGCCGGCATGTCACTGAAAAAACTTCCGGCAGAAAAGGTAAAGACCAAACGGCAGGTTCCCCCGGAGAACTGGCAAGTACTGTATGGCCAATACAAAGAGAATCTCCGCCTTTGTTTCCTGCCTGTCAACGAGGAAACCAATCAAGGCTATTGGTTTGGTTTCGAATCGGAGATACAGAAGCCGGAACCCGTATTCAAAGCAATGAATTAACTGAAAAGATAAATGGAAGACAAGACCATAAAAAAAGTAGATTTCTCCATCGAGGAACTGGAAACAAATTATTATGAATGTACATTTGACAAATGTAACTTTTCAGATAAGCCTATCGGAAGAGTTATATTCGAAAAATGTACATTCAAAGAGTGCAACCTTTCATTAGTAAAAACCAGTAATACCTCTTGGTTGGATGTCCTGTTCACCGATTGCAAAATGACAGGCATCAACTTCAGCCTCAGCAACCGCTTCGGCTTGTCTATGGAATTCCATAATTGTCTGTTGTCCTACGCCCTTTTTACTGAGATGAAACTAAAAGGAACCCGTTTTATAGGGTGCGATTTGCAAAACACAGACTTTATGGAAACCGACCTTTCCAATGCAGTATTTAAAGATTGCGACCTCTGTTATGCTTCTTTCCATCATACCAACCTGGAGAAAGCAGATTTCACTACTGCACGCAATTATACTTTAAATCCTGCTGCCAACCGTCTGAAAAAAGCAAAGTTCTCCCGCTACGGACTGGAAGGGTTGCTTACAGGATTAGGAATAGAAGTTATCGATTAACTTCTCCTTGTATAACTTGGGAGTAGGTGCAGTACTACAAGGTAATGTAACCCAAACAGTTGTGCCTACACCTACTTCCGAAGTCAACCCAATAGATCCACCCATACATTCCGCAATGGACTTACATATAGGCAACCCTAACCCAAC
This sequence comes from Bacteroides intestinalis, assembly GCF_003464595.1. Classification (GTDB taxonomy): domain Bacteria; phylum Bacteroidota; class Bacteroidia; order Bacteroidales; family Bacteroidaceae; genus Bacteroides; species Bacteroides intestinalis_A. Next base: position 388,634 of record NZ_QRZF01000003.1, on the reverse strand, counting down.
TCCTTGTGTAAAAGAGTCCACTTTTTCAAAACGTTCAAAAATAACAGGCAATTTATCCTGCGGAATACCACATCCGGTATCCGTTACCTTTATCTCAATACCTTGTTCTGTAACGCCATAAGTAATATCAATATACCCTTCCTGAGTATGCTTCAAAGCATTGGACAAGAAGTTATTCAATATCTGTTTCACACGCTTTGTATCCAGTTCAGCCATATAGCCCTGTCCCGGTTTATGAATACGGATATCCAGTCTTCCGGCTGCTTTCATCCTGTACTCGGTAGCACTTTCCACTATCAAGTCAGACAGACAAAACCACGTGGGATGCAGATCTATATACCCCGCCTCTATCTTTGAAATATCAAGAATATCATCCACTATTTTCAGTAGAAGCGCATTGTTGTGATTGATCAGATTACAAAATTCTTTCTTTTCCGCTATATCCTCAGTATCCGCCAATATGCTGGAGAAACCAACAATAGCATTCAAAGGAGTACGGATCTCGTGACTCATATTTGCCAGGAAAGCCGTCTTCAGTCGATTGGCTTCCTCTGCTTTGTCTTTCGCTTTCCGCAAATCGCTTTCCAGCTTTTTCCTCTCGTCAATAATCTGGGTACCTCCAATCAGAATAGCAGGTTTTCCGTCCTCATCATACTCATATACGATACCATAGATATTTCTCCAAGATAAAGTATTGTCCGCATTCTGGTATAAGAACTCTTCATCGATAAGCTTGGAACAACCTTTCTCCAATCCATCTATCGCTTCATAGATTCTTTTTCTGTATTCCGGCAATACATGCGACAGGTGCTCATCCACATCTACTACTACAGTTCCCTGCTCCCCTTTCTCCAGGTTTCCTTCCCAAATAATCTCTTTACGCTTCAAATCCCACTTCCATAGTTTCAGATTAATTGCCTTCACCAGCAAATGATGTTGGAGATTCTGCTGTTTCAATTGCTGCTGCTTTTCCTCCAATTCCTGGATCAAGAGATTATAGGGCTTCATCAATTCCTGTTTACCATCAATAGATATCCCTGAAAGACGATTGCGAAGTTTATTATATTTTCGGAAATAATAGACTGCCGCTATCAGTGAAGCAATGAAGGCAAACAGAGTTATTAAATATAAAATATACATCATAATTCAGGTTATCCTTATAATTGAACCACAAAGGAACTCAATTCTCAGATAAGCCTTGAAATATATTTTATATGGTTATTAAAAATAGTACCAAAAGTTATTAAGAAAAGTATTATATACCTAATACACAACACATTAAACACTCATATCCTTTTGAGCATTCTTAAATTCCGAAGGAGTCATTCCCGTTCTTCCCTTAAACAACTGATGGAATGTGGGCATGCTATTGATACCCGATGATTCAGCTATCGCACGCAAAGTATAATCGGGCTGTTCCTTCATTAAATGTATCGCATAATTCAAGCGCAGGTTATTGATATATCCACTCAGGTTAGTATCCGTATTCTCCTTTATCATCTTGGCAAAACGGGTATTATTCATACGGACAATTCTGGTCAGCTCTTCCCTCGACAAATCGGGAGAAAGGTACAATTTATCCCGTTTTATGATGTAATCCAACTTCTCGAAAATCATTTTGTTCATCTGTTTATCCTGCTCTTCGTTATCACCGGATTCGTCTTCCACTTTCTCTGGAAAAGAAATATCTTTCTCTACGCCCAGTTGCGAGCGGTCCATTTCCTCCTGCATGGAAAATTGTTCATTAATACGCCTTACCAGTGCTTTATTCTTATTTCTGATTACACAGTTCTGATGCCAGAGTCTCCACAAAAAGAACAATGCCAACAACGCACCACTCAGAATGCATATCAACGTAATGTTACGTATCTTCAACTGAAACGCCTGCTCTGCAATACGAGCTTCTTTCTCATTCAGCTCGTAGAGCGTATCCAGTTCCAGTGCAGCATTCTGTTTTTCCCGCTGATAAATGCTATCTTTTATTGCAGCGATCACCCTTTGAAGATTTATAACCGTTTTATAGTTCTCTAATTTAGTATTGGCTAGTATTTCCAGATTCAAGATAGTGAGATACTGACTATTCAATGTATCCTGCTCACGCATCACTTCCTTAAAATCACGACAATTATCCAATACGGCCTGGTATTCTCCCAAAAGCAATAAATAGGGAGTGGAATCAAATTTACCATCAGGAGTAGAAGAAGCATTTGTCGACTGATATTTCTTATAATAAGCAGCCGCACGCTCCCGGTCTCCCGTTAATTGGAAGAGATAGGCCAACTTGGAATATACATACGCAAATTGCAGATCCAATAGGTCCGCACGAATTTCCGGTTGTTTACTCATCTTGTCAAGCAGCTTTTCACGTTGCAGACCTATTTCTAAAGCATCGTTTGATCGCTTATCAGCAATCAGATAGCCCATCTTTACTCCATAAAAATAGGAAAGCATCGTCTCATATTCTTCATTTTTAGAATTATCGAGCAAGTCAATGGCCTGATCAAAGAACTGATACCCCTCTTCTTTGAAGGAAAGCATTCTTTTGTTCTCCCCCATGCAAAATAATAACTTACATTCGGACTGTATATCCTTAAGCTCACGCGCCAGTTCCACACCCTGAACGGCATAACGCATGCTTTCCTTATATTCACTTAGCAGATGAGACAGTTCAGCCATGGCTACCGTCATCCTCAACAAATGCGAAGGGTCATCGTGTGACAGAGAATCACTGACATAAGCCCTGCGGGCATAATGAAGAGCGGATTTATTTCTGTACATATTGCGATAAACCACACTGCGCAGTTCGTCAACGATATTCAGAGGCATTGCACTGTTTGCTTCAGCTTCATCCAGCAACTGCAAGGTGCGGTCGGGTTCCGTCATGTAATCTTTCATAATATACTCCCTGGTATATTGTTCTGGCTCACGATTAGCCTCCCCTGCCCGGACAGGTAGGGACAAGAATCCCAATAAAAGGAAGCACAAGTAGTAGAAATGCCTCATAATATCTTTCTTATTCTTCTGTGTCTATTTTCTGGTGGACTGCACAGTCTGCGCAAATACCCTTGATAACGTAATTTATACCGGTCTGCATAAACCCTTCCGGAAGGTTGACCGTCGGAGCATGCACACTTCGAATGCAGTACGTCTTGTGGCACTGCTCACAATAGAAATGCATGTGCTGGTCTTCCACCGTGCACATACAGCAATCTTCGCAAACCGCATATTTCAGCGAACCGCTTCCATCGTCCACTCCATGTATCAGGTGATGGGAAAGAAACAGGGTTAATGTCCGGAAGATAGTAGATTTATCAACCGTGTCGAGTTTGTCCTCCAGATCAGTCACGGACACGGCCCGCTTCATCTCCATCATAGTACGGAGAATCAGCAGCCGCATGGCCGTAGGCTTTATATCCCGCAGGGACAATTTATGCAAATATATTTCTTCCATATTTCTTAAAACTTCTTTCTCAATATACGGACTGAATTCAGCACCACCAACAAAGCTACGCCGACGTCAGCAAACACTGCCGCCCAAAGGGTGGCAAATCCGCAGGCACCCGCCAGCAACACCAACACCTTCACCGTAATAGCACCTACTATATTTTGCATCACTATCCGTCGTGTTGCCCGCCCTATAGAGATAGCGGTTGCAACTTTGGATGGCTGATCAGTCTGAATAACGACATCCGCGCTTTCGATGGCAGCGTCCGAACCTAACCCTCCCATGGCAATACCTACATCACTGAGAGCCAATACAGGAGCATCGTTCATACCATCTCCGACAAATGCGACAGACATACCCGGAACAGAATTGAGTTGTTCCAAATGAACGGCCTTATCTTCCGGCAATAAGTCGCCGTAGGCTTTGTCAATTCCCAATTCCTTTGCAAAGATATTAACAATCTCTTGTTTATCCCCGGATAACATTTGAATATTATCTATTTTTAAAGCCTTTAATTTTTTAATAGCATCTACCGCATCCTCTTTCAGAGTGTCTGAAAGTAGCAGTTGTCCGGCATACTTCCCATCCACGGCACAGACCACTACCGTAGCTACACAATCCGCAAGTTCTTCGGGTACAGCTATCTGACGGTCAGTCAATAAACGGATATTACCGACAAGTACCTGATGGTGTTCCACCTCAGCTTCCAGACCGTATCCGGCCAATTCATTCAGAGAAGTCACAACCGCAGGTTTCACACCACGTCCGGAAGCATAGTGAACAATGGCTTGTGCCACAGGATGGGTACTTTTCTTTTCTACAGATGCCACTAAACTCAGTAATTCATCTTCGGGGATATCTGTTGCCTGTATGGACGTCACACGGAAACTACCAGTAGTCAACGTACCTGTCTTATCGAATACAACTGCATTGATACGGGTTATGGCATCCAGATAATTACTTCCTTTAAACAGGATACCTGTACGCGAAGCCGCTCCTATTCCGCCAAAATAGCCCAATGGGATACTGATAACCAATGCACAAGGACAGGATATCACCAGAAATACCAGTCCCCGATAGAGCCAGTCATTGAACACATAGTCAAATGCCGGATGCACAGCCGCAACAAGTGCAGGAAGAGCAACGATAAGAAAAGCCAACAGGACTACAATCGGTGTATAGATACGGGCAAACTTCCGGATAAAAAGTTCCGCCGGTGCTTTCCGTTCCGCCGCATCCTGAACTAAAGTAAGAATACGTGCCAGAGTGCTATGATCATAAGGTTTCGTCACTTGTATGCGCACTACCTGTCCGCTGACAATCATACCGGCAAGCACCTCGCCTCCTTCGGAGACATTACGCGGCATACTCTCCCCCGTCAGTGCCGAAGTATCGAAGACGGCATAAGGATTTTGCAGGCTACCATCCAAGGGAACCCGTTCGCCGGGCTTCACTTCGATCACTTCTCCTACATTTACCTCACGGGGGGAAACAGTACTTAGTATCCCCTTTCGGTACACATCTACCTGTTCGGGACGTACATCCAGCAAATCCTTGATATTACGGGATGCCTGGTTCACAGCCTTATCCTGCAACATCTCTCCGATGGAATAGAGTAGCATTACTGCCAGTGCTTCCGGATATTCTCCGATATAGAAAGCTCCAAGGGAAGCCAATGCCATCAGCGAAAACTCATTGAACCAGTCTTTTTGCAAAATACTCTCCCAAGCTTCGCGCATCACAGGCAGTCCGACAGGCAGGAAGCCTATAAGAAACCAAAGAAACTCGATAACCGGATTAGCGAACCACGTCCATTCCTGATGCTGGAAGATAATACCCAACAGAAAGAAGATACCGGACAACACCGGAGCCCACCACTTCTTAATGATAGATTTCTCTTTTTCTTTGCTCTGCGAATGAGTATGTGAACAACAACACTGACATTTACTCTCCATAATCTTCTTAGTTTTTTAGTTGGTACAAAGGTAAGGAATAGGAAATGCAACCGGGTTGCAAAGAGCCCATTGACAACTTATTATAAATTATTTCTGTAATTACATAGAACTAAAATCCTATTCGCAAGAAACTAACTCTGTTTATGCAGATTATTATTCTTACAACAAATATTATTCTTTCTTACAACAGTTGCGCTTCTTTCTTACAATAGCTGCTGTAAGAAAGAAGCACAACTGTTGTAAGATTAATTTTTAGTACTTTCAAGAATAATTTCTTGTATCCCGGAGATTAAACAGATTGACAAGAGGATAAGTTATTAAACATTCTCAAAAAGAGCAATCACTATCAAACTTTTATTGAAGATAAATAGTTTAATATATAAATATAAACAACGAACCAATATGAAAAATGTAGTACTCATAGGAGCCAGCGGTTTTGTAGGAACCGCCATCCTGAATGAATTGCTGAACAGAGGCCACAAAGTAACTGCCATTGTACGCGACCCGGCCAAGGTGACCGCCAGCAATCCGAACCTGAAAGTAGTCCAGGCAGATGTAACCGATACCGATGTTCTGATTGAAGCCAGCAAAGGTAAAGACGCCGTCATCAGCGCTTATAACCCCGGCTGGAAGAATCCCAATATATACGAAGAAACACTGAAGAACTATCCGCTGATAGTGGATAGTGTGAAGAAGGCCGGTGTTGAGCGTCTACTTATTGTGGGCGGTGCCGGAACCCTGTTCTATGCTCCCGGAAAGATGGTGATGGATGCTGACGATGTTCCAGCCAAACTGTTGCCCGGAATCAAATCCCTCGGAGAGTTTTATCTGAATACACTTCGTAAGGAAAACGATATTGACTGGATATTCCTCTCTCCTGCCGCCAATATGACACCGGGAGAACGTACCGGAAAGTTCCGTATCGGAAAAGATGACTTAGTGGTAGATGTAAATGGAGACAGCAATATCTCCGTTGAAGACTATGCCGTGGCAATGGTAGACGAATTGGAACAGAAGAAGCACCACAAGGAGCGCTTCACCATAGGATATTAAACAAGGCTATTTCAGAAAATAATTTCTTTAAATTTCAAAACAGAATAAATGCCGGCAAATAAAGAATCACTCTTCTTTTTTGCCGGCATTTGTCTTTTTACCAAACTTAATTGAACTAACCCTATTTATTCTGCATTCTTTTTCAACCATTCCAACCTGCGCATATCAGGCAGGTGCTTTACCTTGAAGTTTTCAAACTTAACATTAAACCCGCCTCCGTCGGGACAGGCAGCCATGAATCCGACCTTCACCGGAATATTATCCTGCAACCATGCATTCCGCATCATCGTATAAGTCTTGTCATCGAACGAATAGAAGATTTCAACGGCATCCAGCCTGCGGACAGCTTTAATCCAAATATAAGGAATAGGTTTATCCAACGTGATTACGCTCCAGTCACTGGTCTTGTGAGTCACTACTGTACTCAGATTGAATTTTCCGTCTACAAACTCAATGCCTGCTTTGATGTAGTTTTCATGATCGATGCGCAACATCAGTCCCGCCTGGTCAAAGCGTGCCTTATAATCGCCAGTCACTTTCACTTTAACTTCAAATTCACCGCCATACATTGCATAATAGAAAGGGGCGTCATCCACAGTAAAGCCATAATGAGAGATACGCCAATAATCACTCTGCGGAGTGACAAACATCGAAAGACTTTTATCCTTTATTTCCCACTGTTCAGGTTCGTTGAACCACTGCATTTTTTCCAATGTCTGAGCAAAAGAGGCTTGTACCCCAATCATCATCAACAGACTAAAAAGTAACTTTTTCATTTCTCGTGTTATTTTAATGAATTATTATTCTGATATATATTTAGCCCTGTCCGCTTCGGTGATCGTACGTAGCACCCGGCAAGGATTACCGACAGCCAGCACATTGGCAGGAATACTTTTTGTAACCACACTTCCGGCACCAATAATCGTATTGTCACCAATCGTCACTCCCGGCAACACACAGACCTGGGCACCAATCCACACATTATTTCCGATAGTGATAGGATAGGCATATTCAAGTCCCTGGATTCTCTGTTCCGCATCCAAGGCATGTCCGGCAGTATAGAAACCACAGTTCGGAGCCACAAAAACATTATCGCCAAATGTAACTTTAGCTCCATCCAGAATAACGCAATTCACATTCGAATAGAAGTTCTCCCCTATTTCGATATTATATCCGTAATCACAATAAAACGGTTGTTCTATCAAGAACGATTTTCCGGTCTTACCGAGCAGTCGGCGGATAATGCTCTCCCGTTCCTTCTTCTGTGAAGGGCGCAAGCTATTCAGTTCATAACATACTTCTTTGCAAGCTTCCCTCTCCGACACAAGCTCTATATCATTATTGGCATCATACAATTTCCCGGCTTTCGCTTTTGCTTTTTCACTCTCCATAATTTATTGCACTTAAAATAAATAACCATTAGTTTTCATTACCTTTGCAAAGGTAAAGGCTTACAGATAAGTCGGCAATACTGATTAATAACCATTTTTCCATCTCCATACCGTATGGACATCGTAAATAAACTGAAGAAAGAGCTACTGAAACAAGCGTTCACCGAGGAACAGAAACAGACGGAACGCCTGAATGAGTGCAAACATATAGCTTCCATATATGCACAGACTGAAAATGCCATAGCAGTGTTGAGCGATATGAAAGCCAATATTAGTTATATTTATTACGGCGGAGTAGCCGAGAAACTGGGACTGGCAGAACGAAATACCGCCAAGACCATTCAGTCGATATGGGAAGAAGAGATATTCAGCCGCATTCATCCGGACGACTTACAGGAAAAGCATTTGCAGGAACTCCGCTTCTTCCACTTCCTGAAAAGTGTCCCGGAAAAGAAACGCCCGGACTACTACCTTATACACAATATGCGCATGCGCGATCATTCGGGCAGGTATGTACACATCTTGCACAGAATGTTTTATATAGCGAGCCACTCAAACGGAAGTGTATGGTTATCCTTATGCCTTTATAACTTTTCAATGGATACGTCGTTAAGTTGCACCATTCTTAACTCGGCAGACGGGCAAACCCTCGAACTGGAAAAGCAGAATTGCAACGACCTGTTGTCAGACCGGGAAAAAGAAATCCTGCAATTGATAAATAAGGGAAAAATGAGTAAGGACATTGCCCAGACATTATCCATTAGTATAAACACCGTAAACCGGCACCGGCAAAATATCCTGGAGAAACTTCAGGTAAACAATTCTATTGAAGCTTGCCGGATTGCTAAAGAATTGCACTTGTTATGATAAGAGAAGTAAGGCCGGAAGATACCGGAAGCATTACAGCCATTTACAACGAGTATGTCGCACACAGTGTGATTACATTTGAAACAGAACCTGTACGCGAAGAGGAAATGCGTTCACGCATAACCGGAATAGTATCACACTTTCCTTACTTCGTTTATGAAACGGAAGGTAAAATTGCCGGGTACTGTTATGCCCATGCCTGGAAAGAAAGAGCGGCTTACAGGCATACGCTGGAAACAACCGTTTATTTGGCATCCGAATATCAAGGCAAAGGAATAGGAAAACAACTCATGCAGACGTTGATTAACGAATGCCGTCACAGAGGTTATCACGCATTGATAGCCTGCATCACGGAAGGCAACGAAGCCAGTAATTCCCTGCATCAGAAACTTGGTTTTAAGCAAGTTTCCCACTTTGAGAAAGTCGGATTGAAATTCGATCGCTGGCTGGACGTGTTTGATTATGAATTGATACTAACTCCTGAATCACCCAAAAATTAACAACTATAAAAACTAATGAGAAATTGATTACCATCTGATATTATTAATCCTTTATAATTCACGTATGAAAGCAAAATTCTTTTTAAGTTGTATGGCGCTGGCAATCTTATTCAGTGCATGCAATACCACCAACCGCACCCCGAAGCAGAAGATAGAGCAACAAATAGATTCCTTTCTGAAAGATAAGAAAGCTACGGTAGGCGTTGCCGTACTCGCCAATGATGAGATTGTAGCCGTTTATAATAATCAAATCCATTTTCCCCTGTTAAGCGTCTTCAAGTTTCATGTGGGACTGGCTGTTCTGGATAAGATGGATAAAGATCACATCGGCTTAGACAGCCTTATCGAAGTGAAGTCTTCTCAACTGAAGCCTGATACATACAGTCCGTTAAGAGATGAGTTTCCTGATCAGGATATTACAATTTCTCTCGGAGAGTTGCTAAAATACACCATTTCGAAAAGCGATAACAATACATGTGATATCCTTATAGAATATGTCGGCGGCATAGACCAAGTAAATGAGTATGTGAAATCGTTAGGAATAAAGGATTGTAATCTTGCGGCAACAGAAACTCTCATGCATACCTCCGGAGATGCCTATCTGAACTGGAGTACTCCGGAAGAAGTAGTCAGACTATTGAATATAGCCGACAAGCAACCCCTGTTTGCAACTCAATACAAAGACTTCCTTCAAGCAACCATGCAGGAAACTTCTACCGGCAAAGATAAGCTGAAAGGCCAGTTGCCTGCCGACGTAATCGTAGGCCATAAGACAGGCTCTTCCGACCGGACTCCGGAAGGGATAAAGATTGCTGATAATGATGCAGGTTTTGTTATCCTGCCCAACGGACAGAAATATTATATAGCTGTCTTCGTCATGGAGTCGCAGGAAACCGATGCAGATAATGCAGCTATCATCGCCAGTATATCTAAAATTGTATATGATACTTTAAACTCAGATATCCAATGAATAAGAACACTGATCCCCGCTGGCTCGAATGGGCCAAGGAATTACAATTCATAGCTCAGGCAGGACTGACCTACTCCCGCGATCCCTTCGACATCGAGCGTTTTGAACGTATCCGGGAAATATCGGCAGAGATTATGAGCCATCAAAGCGATCTGCCGATAGAGAAAGTAAAAGAATTATTCTGCAATGAAACCGGTTTCCAAACACCTAAACTGGATACTCGTGCCGCCATCTTTAAAGACGGGAAAATACTCCTGGTAAAGGAAAAAGCCGGTGTATGGTCTATGCCCGGTGGCTGGGTAGACGTCAACCAAAGCATCAAAACCAATACGGAGAAAGAAGTCAAAGAAGAAGCCGGACTGGATGTAAAAGCCGTACGCCTGATTGCTTTGCAGGATAGAAACCTGCACAACGTGCCTCCTTATGCATACAATGTCTGCAAAGCCTTTGTTCTTTGCGAAGTAACAGGAGGAAGTTTTCAGAGCAATATAGAGACTACCGAAAGCAACTATTTCTCTCTGGACGAGATACCTGCATTAGCCGAAGAAAAGAACAATAAAGAACAGATAGCCATGTGTTTCGCCGCCTATCAGGATGAAAACTGGAAGGTACCATTCGACTAAAAAAACCACCCGTAAAAAGTAAAGATATGAAGAAAGAAACCACCCCTCTCCGCCTGATTTATCCGCAATGGCAAGGCGGAATTGTAGATCACTGGATGCCGGATATTCCGGCAGAAGACTCTTCCAGAGGTTATTATTTAGGTGCCCAGTTACTGAACCTGCTGGCTCCGGACAGCAATCAGAAAACCGTGGAAGTTCCGGTATCTCTCAATATAAACGACAGAGCAACGGAAAAAGGTATCAACTCCCGTAACATGATTGTCAAACAAAGCAAGGCTGCACTCGATATACTTAACGAAAACAAACCGGACCGGATTATCATCCTGGGCGGAGAATGTTCGGTCAGCGTTGTTCCGTTCACTTATCTGGCTGCCCGATACCCGAACGATGTAGCCATAGTCTGGATAGATGCGCATCCGGACATCAACCTGCCTTATGATGATTACAAAGGGTATCATGCCATGGCCCTCACCGCTTGCTTGGGAATGGGTGACGAAGAGATTATGAACTTACTGCCCGGTAAGTTTGACACTTCCAAAGCATTAATCGTAGGACTGCGTTCATGGGACAAAGGCATGCAGGAACGGCAAAAGGAACTGGGCATAAAAGGTCTGGCACCGAAAGAAACAGCGGACAACAGTTCCTCCATTATGAAATGGCTGAAAAGTACCGGAACTTCCAAGGTTGTCATCCACTTTGACCTGGACGTGATAGATCCTGCCGACATGATAGCAGGCGTCGGCGTTGAACCGGATGGGATGAAAACTGAGGAAGTAGTCCGTGTGATCAACGACATTGCTTCCGAATATGACCTGGTAGGATTGACCATAGCCGAACCAATGCCACGTATCGCTATTAAAATCAGGAATATGCTGAACCAGTTGCCTTTATTAAAAGAGTAAGAAAAGAGAAACTCACAAATAATCTCTATATTTGTATGGTCTCAAACAAAAACAACTGGAATCTATAAAAAATACGGACCATGCATACGATATTGATTATTGAAGACGAACCAAGAGTAGCCAGCCTGCTCAAGAATGGATTGGAAGAGAATGGTTATCAAACCATGGTAGCTTACGATGGTGTCATGGGACTACGTCTCTTCCGTGCCCATACTTTCGACCTGGTGATTTCTGATATTATCCTGCCCAAGATGGATGGTTTTGAGCTATGTAAAGAAATCCGCAAAACGAATCCAGGCATCCCTATCCTGATGCTGACAGCCTTAGGCTCTACAGATGATAAACTGGATGGATTCGATGCAGGAGCCGATGACTACATGGTGAAACCTTTCGATTTTCGCGAACTCTATGCAAGAATCAGGGTACTGCTGAAACGTAATACTGAAGCAGCCGCACCGCAGCCCCGGGAGATCAGATATTCCGACCTGTACATCGACCTACAAGGAAAGAATGTTACCCGAAACGGCACTTCCATCAAACTTTCACCCAAAGAATATAATCTGTTACTCTACATGGCCGAGAATGCAGAGCGGGTTCTCAGCCGTATAGAGATAGCCGAAAAGGTTTGGAATACCCATTTCGATACCGGGACCAACTTTATCGACGTATACATCAACTATCTCCGCAAAAAGATAGACAAGGATTTCGACACCAAACTGATCCATACCAAAGCCGGTATGGGCTTTATACTGACGGATAAACTATGAAGATCAGAACAGCCTTAACCCTGCGGTACACCTGTATCACAGCCGCCGTGTTCCTGGTATTTATCACTGCCATCTACTACGTCAGTGAGCACTCGCGCAGCAATGCCTTTTTCCGGAATCTGAAAAGCGAAGCCATCACCAAGGCACATCTGTTTCTGAACAACCAGGTGGATGCCGAAACCATGCAATCCATTTACCTGAACAATAAAAAGTTTATCGACGAAGTAGAAGTAGCCGTCTACGACACCGATTTCCGGATGTTATACCACGATGCCTTGCAAAACGACATCATAAAGGAAACTCCGGAAATGATAGAGCGCATCCTCCAGAAGAAAGAAATAGACTTCTACATCGGAGATTACCAGGGAGTAGGCATCATCTATACTTTCGAAGGTAAGGATTACATCGTTACCGCCGCCGCTTATGACGGCTACGGATATGCCAAACGGGAAATCCTGAAAGAAACACTCGCCCTATTACTATTCAGCGGACTGACCGTGCTGATTATTGTAGGCTACCTCCTTGCCCGGAGCGCATTGGCACCCATCAGAAGCATCGTGAAAGAAGCGGAGAACATAACCGCCTCACGAATCAACAAACGCCTGCCCGTCAAGAATGAGAAAGACGAATTAGGCGAACTGAGCCTTACCTTCAATGCCTTGCTCGACAGACTGGAAAAGTCATTCAACTCGCAGAAGATGTTTGTCAGCAACGTGTCGCACGAACTGCGTACCCCCATGGCTGCGCTTTCTGCCGAACTTGATCTTGCCGTACAGAAAGAACGAAGTCCCGAACAATACCAAAACGCCATCCACAACGCGTTGCAGGATTCGCAAAGAGTGATTAAACTCATCGACGGATTACTGAACCTTGCCAAAGCGGATTATGAACCGGAACAGATCAAAAGAGAAGAAATCCGTCTGGACGAGCTGTTGCTCGATGCAAGGGAACTTGTCTTGAGGGCGCACCCCGATTTCCATGTGGAACTCGTATTCGAGCAGGAAGCCGAAGACGACAAGGTGCTCACAATGATCGGTAATAGTTACCTGCTTACAACAGCATTCGTAAACCTTATCGAAAACAATTGCAAGTACTCCCGGAACCAAACTTCTTTTATCCAGATTTCTTTCTGGGAAGAATGGTCCATCATCCGCCTTTCGGACGACGGTGTGGGCATGTCGGACAAGGACAAAGAGAACTTGTTCCAACTCTTCTACCGTGGCGAAAACAAAGATGTGGCATCCGGCTACGGCATCGGCATGACTTTGGCACAAAAGATACTGAGCCTGCATAAAGGGGAAATATCCGTCTTCTCACATCCGGGTGAAGGGACCACTTACGTCGTTAAACTCCCGCATATCTGATTTCTCTAATGGTTTTCTAATACCACTCTAATAAATCTCTAACGGCTTCTCCACGAAGCCGTTCTTACTTTTGCGCCGTGAAATAGAAACGCAATTAGTAACTTCAAAAAAAGGAAAGAGATTATGAAGTGGAAGAAAAAGTTACAACAGCCTCAGTATGCACTCAACTCCGAGAAAGTATTCCTGACTGCCACACAACCGGCAAAATCCGTTTATTCATACCTGCAAACGACAAGGCTCGGGTTGACAAGAGCAGAAGTTGAAGACCGCCAACTTACGTATGGAAAGAACGAAGTGGTTCACGAACAAAAGAAGAATCCGTTCATCGTATTCATTAAAACTTTCATCAATCCGTTTATAGGAGTGCTGACCGGATTGGCAGTCATATCACTCGTCATCGATGTACTCATGGCAGAGCCGGGAGAACAGGAATGGACGGGAGTCGTCATCATCGCCGTCATGGTGGTGTGTAGTGCCATCCTGCGCTTCTGGCAGGAATGGAAAGCCAACGAAGCCACAGACTCGCTAATGAAAATGGTAAAGAATACCTGTCTCGTGAAGCGTGCCGGAAGTGGTGAGGAAGAACTGGATATCACGGAACTGGTTCCGGGAGACATCGTCTTCCTGGCAGCCGGAGACATGATTCCGGCAGACCTGCGCATCATCGAATCCAAGGACTTGTTCATCAGCCAGGCTTCCCTGACCGGGGAGTCGGAACCGATAGAGAAGTTTCCGGAAGTAAAGGAAAAGCAATACCGGAAAGGTAGCATCGTAGAACTGGATAATATCTGCTACATGGGTTCCACCGTTATCAGTGGTGCTGCCAAAGGTGTCGTGTTTGAAACCGGCAACAGGACTTTCCTCGGTACTATCGCCCGCAACCTCACGGGACACCGCGCCACTACTGCTTTCGACAGGGGAATCAGTAAAGTAAGCCTGCTGCTCATCCGTTTTATGCTGGTCATGGTTCCGTTCGTCTTCTTCATCAACGGGTTTACGAAGGGGGATTGGTTCGAAGCTTTCATCTTCGCCATTTCGGTAGCCGTGGGACTTACGCCCGAGATGCTTCCGATGATTGTAACCGCCAACCTCTCTAAAGGTGCTCTGTCCATGTCGAAGAAAAAAACGATTGTCAAGAATCTGAATGCCATCCAGAACTTCGGTGCGATGAATATTCTTTGCACCGATAAAACGGGTACGTTGACGTGCGACAAGATTGTTCTGGAAAAGTACATCAATGCCGATGGCAGCAATGACGAAAGCAAACGGATATTGCGTCACGCCTACTTCAACAGCTATTTCCAGACCGGGTTAAAGAATCTGATGGACAAAGCCATCCTCTCGCATGTAAAGGAACTGAAGCTGGAACATCTGAAGGATGCCTACACCAAAGTGGACGAGATACCGTTCGATTTCATCCGCCGGAGAATGTCCGTAGTGATAGAAGACAAACAAGGGAAACGCCAGATCATCACCAAAGGCGCCGTGGAAGAGATGCTCAGTATCTGTTCGCACACTGAATTCAATGGAGAAGTGCAATCTCTGACGGATGAACTGAAGGTTAAAGCCCAAAAGATCAGCGAAGAAATGAACCGGAAAGGAATGAGAGTACTGGCCGTTGCTCAGAAAAGCTATATAGAAAAGGTGGGTAATTTCTCCGTAAGTGATGAAAAGGAAATGGTTCTGATTGGCTTCCTGGCTTTTCTTGATCCCCCGAAACCATCTGCGGCAGAAGCTATTAAGCAACTACATGAGTATGGTGTGGAAGTTAAAATCTTATCGGGGGATAATGATATTGTAGTGAAAGCCATAGGTCGGCAAGTCGGTATCGACACAAGTTATTCATTGATCGGACCGGATATTGAGAATATGGATGAGGCTACTTTGAAAGAGCGTGTAAAGACCACTACCTGCTTTTCCAAATTGACGCCTCTGCAAAAAACACAGATTATTTCCATCTTACAGGAACAGGAGAATACCGTAGGATTTCTGGGAGACGGTATCAATGACGCTGCCGCCTTACGGCAATCGGATATTGGCATTTCGGTAGATTCTGCCGTGGACATCGCCAAGGAAAGTGCCGATATTATCCTGCTGGAAAAAGACCTGATGGTACTGGAAGACGGAGTACTGGAAGGCCGGAAGACTTTCGGGAATATCAATAAGTACATCAAGATGACGGCAAGTTCAAACTTCGGTAACATGTTCAGTGTCATGTTTGCCAGTGCGTTTCTGCCGTTCTTGCCGATGATGCCGATTCATCTGCTCATCCAGAATCTACTGTATGATATCTCGCAGACTACCATTCC
Source organism: Bacteroides intestinalis (assembly GCF_003464595.1). Classification (GTDB taxonomy): domain Bacteria; phylum Bacteroidota; class Bacteroidia; order Bacteroidales; family Bacteroidaceae; genus Bacteroides; species Bacteroides intestinalis_A. The sequence continues at coordinate 372,488 of NZ_QRZF01000003.1, read as the reverse complement.
GTTCGACCGCATGGACCCGGAATTTCTGAGAAAGCCACGCAGATGGGATGCATCAGACCTGAAACGTTTTATGATTTATATCGGACCCATCAGTTCCATATTTGATATTGTCACGTATCTGGTGATGTGGCATGTGTTTGGCTGTAACAATCCGGAACACCAGTCGTTGTTTCAATCAGGATGGTTTATTGAGGGGCTGCTTTCGCAAACTCTGATTGTACACATGATACGTACACGGAAAATTCCGTTCATACAGAGCCGTGCCACTTGGCCCGTAATCGGTATGACTACTTTGGTGATGGTTATAGGAATTGTGATACCGTTCACATCTTTCGGAGCATCCATTGGTTTGCAGGCGCTTCCATTGAGTTACTTCCCGTGGCTGGTGGGTATTCTGCTCTCCTATTGCGTGCTGACTCAATTGGTAAAGAACTGGTATATCAGAAAGTTTTCGGGTTGGTTATAAAAGAAAGCCCTGCTTTTCTTCTTTGTCAGACGATACTGGCGGATGAAGAAAGCAGGGCTATTAGTATCAACAAAACTACAGTGTCATTATTCAGAAAAAGACTCGTCGCAGACTTCGGTGACTTGTTCATAAGGAATACATCCATAGCTGCGGTCGTCCAGATAACGCAATGCTACATACGGTACATCTGCCCCGGAAACATACATTTGCAATATAGATATAACCTCCGCCATACGCGAAGTGAATGAGCCATTTCGTTCATTATAAACCTTCACCCACACACGGTCTCCTCTTTTGATGGGAAGTTCTATATTCTTCATAAACAGTATAATTAATGCGTTTGTTGGAATTACTTGCATAGTAACGGCAAGCTACCATTTGATGCAGACCGGAAAGGCGTTTTCAGACGGTATCATTTTATGGTAAAAAGAAGTTTTCCTGATAATAAGGTACGTAAAGAAGCATTCCACTTTCAAAGGATAAAGCGGAAACACGATTCCTTTTGCCTGCTGGGATAAAAAATCGAAAGCTGTATGTATTAGGGACTAATTTTAATATTGTTTTTGCTGTCCGATATAAGATTTATTCATATTTTGTTAGGGTTTGTTTGCTTTTCTGTCAAAAAAGACGCAACTTTGTAGCTGCTATTTGCCGTTACTATGCAAGTAATTTCACCTCAACGAAGTGCCATACAGCATATTAAATCTGCCATCTTTCTTTTTTTTACTTTTCTTCACCAAGGAAATCACTTGCCTGTTTATTCTGTCTATCACCTCCGCATCAAACGGTTTCAGATAAGTCATCGTCACCCGAATAGACGAGTGCCCCAACGACTGGCTTATCAGTCCCACAGGTACACCACTATGATAAGCAAGTGTAGCCCATGTATGGCGTGCGGTGTACGAACTTACGGAAACACCGGGCAATAACTGCTTCATCAACCGCGCCAACTCCCGGTTGAAGTGCCGTAATGTTTCTTGATAACGGTGGTGATGTTCCTCCATGAACAAGCCACCATGCAGCAACGGGAACAAATATTCCGAATCCGTCTTGTCCCTGTACTTCTGCAACAGCCTCATCGCATCGGGCGGCACATCCACCACCATCAGTTTCCCCGTCTTGTGCCGACGGTAAGTGATGCGCCTATTTCTCAAATCCGACTTCCGCAAGTGTGCTAGATCAATGAACGGCATACCGCGCAACATGAACATCAGCAAGAAGTAGGTGAGCACTTGCTGTTGACGCAGTGTCAGCACACTAAAGTCCGTATTCCTGAGTTGCTCCATCTGCTCTGCCGTCAGCGCCCGCTTGGTACGCGACTCCACTTTCGTATAAACATCCTTGAACAGCACCGGATTGTACCCCTCTATGCCCGGTGACATCCAACGATTGTATACCGCCTGCAATGTACGCATATAAGTGGAGATCGTATTCGGACTGGACTGTTGTCCAGCCAACCAGCCCTCATACTCTTTCAGCCTCTCAGGGGTGAAAATCTCCTGCATGGACAGGGAAGCAGTGGCGTTTTTCGGATGCCTTTCCTCTGCACAAAACTTCTCATAGGAACGCAGCGTGCAAGCATAAACATGCATTGCCGGGAACTTTCCTTCCCGCTTCAGCATCCCGATGACTTCCGGTATGTAGAGCCGTAAGTCATCTTTCGCATTTTTTCTTTCTACATTCATAAAGCATTGATTTTAATTACATGATTCAAAAAACTGCTTGTACCACAGAACGTACGTGCAGTAGTAATGTTTATGAGCGCCAAAGATAAAGCTAAAGGAATCCGACAAGAGAATATTTATAAATTATACGAATCTGGTATTAAATTTGATTTATAACGATATAAAAGGAAATAATTCATCATTTTAAACAGGGCATTTGTCACAATTTATCAACGCTAAAGAAATACTTCATAAACAGTTGATTATCAGACATATTATAATAATGGTATCATAGTATATGACTGAGACACCCTAAGTATCATATTGAGGTACCCTAAGTATCATACTGAGATACCCTATGTATACGATTGATCTCAAGGAGATCTTACTTTGTAAACATTTACCACCGATTTACAGAATATTTATCATACTGGATCATCGTTTTACCCATAACGGGAAAGTAATGAACTAAATGCTGATAATGATTTAGGCGCGGATTACGCGGATTACACGGATTAATGGCTGCGCTATCGCACTATATTACAGGAAAAGAATCCGTGTAATCCGCGTAATCCGCGCCTAAAATTATATTCATAACCCTACAAGAAAGAGTTAATTCAACTCCTGATTCTCATAAATTGTGAAATAGTAGTAATTCTTTCCCTCCCCGTTGAACTAATGCCTTGTGCACTCTGTTCTCTGACCAAAATAGAACATTAATTTAGTTTTTAACCATTAAACCTGTTTAATTATGACATGTAAAGATTCTCACTTTTTGATTGGCCTTGGAATAGGTTCAATCTTTGGAGCACTGGCTTATGGCTTTGCCCGCAGTGCAAGAGCAAAAAAAATGAAAGCAGAAGTATTCGATGCCCTGCACAGAATTGAAGGACATACCGAATGCCTGATCGAATCTGCTAAAGAAAAGGCATTGTATGCCGGAGAAAAAGTTGCTGACAGAGTAGCCAATGAAACATCTGTTATTGCTGAAAAAGCCAATGACATCAAAGGCAAAGTGCACTCTATGGCTGATGAAGCTAAGAAGTAATCAATCTGTTCATTATTGCAAAACAGAGGGAGGCGGGATATCATACCTACACTCTCTCTGTTTTTCATTATATACTTGTGATTGAATGAGCCTCACTCACCAACGAAGCCGGATAATCGCAAATCTCCAATATCTTAATTGCATTATGCTCGGTCGCAACTCCGCGTTTCAGTTTGTAATCAAATGACAGGATACCGTCTTTCACCGACTCGCTGAAATAGTATAATTCGTATTCATCTTCCAGCATATCGGCCAGTTCCAGATCGTGCGTAGATACAAATACCAGATTATCACTTTTCACCAACCAGGAAAGCACAGCTTTCGAAATCGCTATCCGCTCCTTGGTATTGGTTCCTCTGAACAATTCATCGAGCAGGAAGAGATGGTTCCCATGACCGCTTTCATCTACGAAATCTTTGATAGTCGTCACTTCCTGCATAAAGTAACTCTTATTTTCCATTAGGTTATCTCCCTGGTGAATGGAGGACAGAAGAGAAATTCCGGTATTTATCTCAAAGACTTCTGCGAAACAAGTATGAAGTGTTTTCGCTGCCAACAGATTCACTCCTATCGTACGCATGAAACAGGTCTTACCTGCCATATTCGAACCGGTTATCAATGCCGATTTCTCATGAAGCACCATATCGTTCGGAATACAGTTTTCTATCAGAGGATGATACACAGCCTGTGTACGCAATCGCTCCCCTGCCCTGTTATCTCCCGGCAGACAGTAATAAGGTAGCTCCTCCCTCAAGATAGCAACAGACAAAATAGAATCCAGAAAACCGATGAAGCGGTAAACATTGTGAATAGCCGTCGCCTTCTCCTTCAACAGATGAAAAGTTCTGCCTACCGCATACGCTTCGTGGAGAAAGAATACCCGGATTAATTCCGCTGCCATATAAAATAGAATAGCCATGTCATTATCCAGACTGAGGTTGAAACGGAAATAAGAGATATACTTCTTCAGACCTTCCACAGCTTTCAAGTCAGTCGTGATAGAAGGATCTACAGAGATAAACTCCTTATTCTGCGCCAGCTTTCCCGCCTGCCTTATCATCTTCAGAAGCTGAGGTATAGAGAAAAAGTATCTCTGGATTTTCGCCTTATTACGATAGTGCAACACTGCATTTGCCACGAATGAAAAGACAAATAAAGTAAGAAACACTCCCGAATGAGTGAGCAGCATCAGAGCCAGAAACAGCAAAGGCAGAAACCGACAGATATTAATAAGAACCATCTCCTTGGCACCAATCCCTGTATTATCATTTTCCAGAATGGATACGATGGAATAAGCATCCGGTTTATCCAGTTCTTTCAGTGCATTGCTTAAAAGAGTACGCAACTCCGTATGAGTTGCCAATGAAGACAGAAGTGCTTCCTGCTTTTCCATGCCGGAGGTTTTATCCGATAGCAGAAGATAATACAAATACTGCCTGCCTATACTGGAATGACAATAATCAATTTCGGCAAACAAGTCATCCAGATTCAGGTCGTCAATGCTGTTAGCGGATAAACCGGTTTCGCCTTCGGCATTTCTATAAAGGAAATAGTTCGCAATTTCGGACATGGTATATTCTTTATTGTTCAGTAACTGTTTTGTGTATTTATTCAGCCTCTTCCGTATCAAGGCAGAAAGGATGTCCTGCCGGATCAAACATCGTTCGTGAAGTCCTGAAGTACTGCTCATCTGCCTGCCGGGCTCCCAACTGAATGGCATAAGCCACAGCCTCCTCCAGATTTTCCACATAGAAATCAAGATGAAGCATTTGTCCTTGCTTATCTTCTTTCCAAGGCCATACAGGTGGCTGGTACTCTTCAATCTCCTGAAACGCCATCACCATACCGGATGGAGAAGTGATAGCCGCCCAACCATTCGCACGTTGATGTGTCAGCTCCCACCCCAGCAGTTTACTGTAAAATTCTGCTAAAACTCCTGCATCTTTACAGTCAACCACTATATTCATTTTATAGACTAAAGATTTCACATTTGATGTCATAAAGCCCTGTTTTATAATCAATTTATTGAGTAAACAACAAATCTATTAAAATCAACTGGAAAAGCAAGCCCTTTTGGGGATATTGTTTCACCCGGGTCACTATTCTTTCATGAAAAAGCAGGAATACCCTGCAATCGGGAATAATTGCAAACTATACGTGTGATATCGTTATCTTCCACCCCAATGGAACCGCCTACCTTTGCAACACCAGAAAACAAGAATAAAACTCTAACGAAAAATAATATGAAACAGAAATTAATAACATTAGCAGGTTTGCTGATTTCGGGAACGATTTTAGCACAAGACGGAGGAACAATTATGAAAAAGTATGAAAATCAACTGCCGCAGGAAGGCAGAGGCAATGTGCATGTAGCCTATCAGGGAAAAGCTATCGACCAAATGATTTACGAGTTCATGGAAGAACAAGGCATACCGGGTATGACCCTCGCCATTGTGCAGGCACCTTACATCCCGCGTGTAGTGGGCTACGGAGTAACAGATTTCGAAAAAGGGAATCTGGCAGCTGCAAAAACACTCTGGCCCATCGGTCCTATTTCGCAAGGCTTCACAGCAGTAGCCATCATGCAGTTATATGAGAAAGGCAAACTGGACCTGAACGATACTATTGGCAAGTATTTTAAGGATATTCCGGAGAACTGGAAAAATATCAGTATCCTCCAGCTGATGCAACATAGTTCGGGCATTGCCGACTACCGTTCGCAAAAGGGCTTCAACGTATCTGCCGATTACCAACCCGAACAACTGATAAAAACGGTAGAAACTATTCCACTGGCTTTTGAACCGGGTACAGACGTAAAGCAGAGTGCTACAAACGTCCTGTTGCTGACTTCTATTATTGAGAAAATAAGCAAGATGTCGTATCACAACTTCGTGAAGAAGTATCAGATAGATTACCTCGGTCTGCAACAGACCTATTTCGGAGAGGATTTAGCCAGCGTAAAGCAAGAAGATGTTACAACGACTGCTAACGTACACCAGACTTTCAAGAAAGATAAAGACTACATCAACCCGTCAGAGACGACTACAGGATATATAGAAAAGGATGGAAAATTAGTTACCGCCCCTGTTATCAGCCCCACCTCAATGAAAGGTTTTTCTGATATATGGGCATCTGCCGAAAATGTCAGCCATTGGGACATCGGCCTTGCCGGAGGTGTACTGATAGCTAAACCGGGAAACCGGGACATGATCTATAAGCCTACAAAACTGGCAAATGGAAAGGTTGTTTCTGCGATAGCCGGTTGGCAGTTCTACAATCACAAAGGTCTGATGGATATAAAAGGAAGCGTATCGGGACATTCAGCTTTCCTAAGCCGCTTTACGGATGCATCGGAACTGGTATGCGTAACTCTGCTTGCCAATAAAGAAGGGGTTGACCTGACAAACCTGGGACGCAAAATTGCTGCTGCCTTCGATAGCAACAAGATGGGAACAGGTGCCAATGATAACCTGCTCTATACCTACGAAAGCCAGTTCAGCGTAGCAGAAACAATGACCCGCATCGAACAGACTCTGAAGGCTATGGGGATACCTGTATTCGCTAAATTCGACCATGGCAAAAATGCTGAAGAGGTAGGTCTTGAACTTCGTCCGAACCAGGTTATCGTTTTCGGTTCACCCAAAGTGGGAACCCAATTAATGCAGGAAAATCCCAGCATCTCCATTGAATTACCACTGAAGATATCTGTCTGGGAAGACAAGAACGGTAGTGTATGGAGTACTTTCCCGCAAATGAGAGTGATGGGTGCAGAATACGGTCTTGATAAAAAACCGGTTATAGGGAAAATGCAGGAGCTGTTAGAAAAGATAGTTATTCAATCGGCAAGTGTATATTAAGTAAAAACAGAAACACAAAAACTCTATATAAAAAACGGAGCGGGTGTGTCAAAATAAAGATTAGAACACAAATACACGAATTACACAAATAATGTTTTTTTATACTTCTGATAGTCAAAGCTTATCGGATTTGTTATTTGCGTAATTTGTGTAATTCGCGTTCTTTTATTCAGTTTTGATACACTCTCCTACTTTATTATGGATAATACTAAAGACACTACCCTAACTCTTTGTCTACAAATTATGCTTTATCCGCAATGGAAATACTTATTAACCAGTTTTAGCATTTCCTCCTGATTGTCACGTACTTCACTACGTAAGGTACGATCTTCATAGGAACGCAATTTACTGATAATTCCATCGACCATTGCAGGACTAAATACATGATACTGTTCGAAAATAGCACGCTGTTTTTCCAGGCAATCGGCAGAAGCGGCACAGCTATCAGGGAGTTGAGCCAATTGTTTCAGCTTATCCTCATTTTCCTTCTTATGAATATTCACATTCACATAGGTCTTTTCTGCAATCTCCAAAGCATTTTCAATTTCAAAACCATGACGACATGCTACGGCCAATCCGGCTATCAGTTGGTACAAATCGGCAGAACCGTCCGGAGAGCGCATTTCCACAGTTTGTTTCTGTGTAGTATCATAGTGGCTGGGAGCTTCCAACGGATTAGCCAGCATACACATATCTGTCTTTGCCGACCATCCCAGCGGAACACGTACCAATACGGAACGGTTACGGTCACCCCAACAAATATTTGTCGGAGCTTCCTGATGCGGCACCAAACGGAAATAAGAAGTAGGATTCGTATTACCGAAAGCTGTAATGGAAGGTGCAAGCTCCATCATTCCCGCAATAGCCTTACGGGCAGTTTCAGAAAGTACACCATCTTTCAACATCTGGTTTTGACCGTCTTTCATAATACGCATATGGATATGCAATCCTGAACCGGCCTTTCCGGCTGTAATTTTCGGAGCAAACGTAATGTCATATCCATATTGATAAGCCAGATTACGGATAACCCATTTCGCAATCATCAACTGATCGGCAGCCAAGTCGGCACGTACCGGCAGGAATTCAATTTCATTCTGCTCATAGATTTTACCGTCAAGCGTGAAGTTACCTACCTCGGAATGCCCGTATTTGATCTGTCCGCCCGCCTTTGCAATATGCAGCATACAGTCGGTACGGAAATCATTGAACTTGGCATAAGGAGCAGATTCATGATAGCCACGTTGATCAGTGGCAGGGAACAGTCCACTATCTTCTGATATCACATAATATTCCAATTCACCCATAGCCTGGAATTCCATTCCGGTTACGTCAGTAAAGGCTTTGCAAGCTTTACGCAACGTATATTCCGGTGAACTTTCCAGAAGTTCGCCATCTTTATTGAAGTAAGAGCAAAGCATGGAAAGTGTTGTAGTTTCAGCAAAAGGATCGATAAAGGCTGTGCAAAAACGCGGAACTACATACAAGTCGCTACTGCCCGCTTCAATAAATGGGAAAAGGCTTGATCCGTCTACACGTTCACCACAAGTCAGTATGGCATCAAGGTAAGCAGCGTCGTTAATGACAAAATTCAATGTTTTCAGTCGCCCGTCTGCTGCGGGATACATGAAGTTCACCATGCGAATATCGTTCTCCTTGATATAAGAAATAATGTCTGCTTTCGTAAATTCGGAAGCCGGTTTTTGAAGAGCAGCCACCAGCTGGTTGGCGCTCATCGATAGCTCATGATTCATACGTTGGTTGTTTTTTAAGTTATTGTATGGTTAACAATGTGTTGTCATGCAATGATTCCCCACAAAGATAATATTTTATAATAACTTCAATATATATGATACTCAAAAAAAGAAATAAAATGAAGGTTTGGCAAAAGATGATGGGATAAACTATTTGTATATCCGGGTTGTTATAATAAGAAAAGTTATAGGGAATAGTAACCCGGGCTACTATCCCTTTTTTCCGTCATATCCCCACTTTACATAAATAGCACCCCAGGCAAACCCTGCCCCAAATGCTGTAAAGATGAGATTATCGCCTTTCTTTAGCTTATCTTCAAAATCCCAGATACAAAGCGGAAGTGTGGCGGCACTCGTATTACCATAACGCTCTATATTAACCATCACTTTCTCGGTTGGAATCTCCAAGCGTTGCGTTACAGCAGTGATAATGCGCTGGTTGGCCTGGTGTGGAATTACCCAGTCAATATCGTCTTTACTTAAATGTTTTCTTTCAATGACAGCTTCACAAGCATTAGCCATATTGGCTACGGCATATTTGAAAACCGTACGCCCTTCCTGATAAATGTAATGCATGTGATTATCCAGCGTATAATACGAAGGAGTACATACAGAGCCACCTGCTTTAATATGTAGGAAAGGCAGTCCCTTACCATCCGTTCTCAGCACTGAGTCCATTACACCTAAATCTTCTGTAGTAGGTTCCAGCATGAAGGCTGCCGCACCATCACCAAAAATGGGACAAGTGGCACGATCGGTATAATCTATGATTGAAGACATTTTCTCAGCCCCTACCACGATAATCTTCTTGTAGTTTCCCGAGCGAATAAAGTTTGCTCCCGTCTCCAGTGCATACAGGAAACCGCTGCAAACCGCCTGTACATCAAAAGCAAAAGCACGCATTAATCCCAGTCGCTCACACAAGATGGAGGCTGTAGAAGGTAAACGATAGTCAGGAGTGGTAGTAGCGACAATCACCAGATCAATTTCATCCGGTTGAGAATTCGTACGTTGCATTAACTGTTTGGCAGCTTTGCGGGCCATATACGAAGTACCCAGTCCCTCTTCATGCAAAATACGTCTTTCCTTTATGCCTATACGCCCCATAATCCATTCATCGGTGGTATCGACCATTTTAGAAATTTCATCATTGGTTAGGATATAATCGGGTACATATCCTCCGACTCCTGTAATTACTGCGTTTATTTTCTCCATAAACTCTACCTAGTTTAGTAAATTCTGATTATAGGGACAATTATATATAAGTGATACTTAAGAAAATGCGGGCGCAAATATACAGAAAAGACTATGAATTCCAAGAATTGGCCAAAAACACTTTGGTCTTTTACCAATGAAAAGGAATAATTGACCAAAATTTCGTTGAATATTATTTCTTAATCCAAATATTGACGATTTCTGAGATAAACATTTGATGTTTGGAAGGTTCGTTTTTATAAGCTTCTTCCATGATTTTTGATTTATAAGGTTCGGTCAGGCTGGCATAGTCCAACTCCTGAACAAACATCTTTTTGCACTCAATAATCATTCGTGCTTCTTCAAAGCTCATTGATCCTGAAGGAGTTTCTAGAGGAGTAAGTCCGGTCTCTTTCACCTTATCCGTATTCCTTCCTGACATTGTACCGCATATACGCAAGGCATTGCGATATTTTTCATTAAAGAAGCTGAGGGTGAAACTCTCATGCTGTTGGAGGAATTGATAAGTATAGCGGGTATCACGTATAAAAATAAAGGTAGAAGGACGTTCCCAAATGTATCCCATACCACCCCAACTGGCAGTCATTGTATTATAGGAACTTTCATCACCTGCCGTTACAAGCATCCATTCTTTACCGATCAGTTGAATCACATTGTCGGGCAAATCGGAGGCTTCAAGTTTATCGTAACGAGATTGCCAATCAGTAGAGGTTACACCACTTTCAGAGGATTCGGAAGTTTGATCATTTACTTTCTTATCATTGGGATTCGTACAAGATGCAAGGAATAAGAAAAGACTGATTACCGGTAATAAAATAGTTGTTTTCATTGATATAGAATAATTAAGTTATGAATCATTTAGTGTGCTCAAAGATAATCAATTTACTGAAAAGTCTTCTCTACTTTAGGAAGTGTTTGTTCAATGAGAAGTTTATTCATAAATTCACTTGGACTCATGTTATGACACCTCTTAAAGTTTCGAACAAAAGTACCAGTGGTTGCATAACCACACTGCTCCGGCAAATCTTTAAGGGCAATTGAAGGATTTTCTCTCATCAGTTGTTCGGCATGCTGAATACGGAAATTATTCAGCCAAACACTGAAGCCTTTATCACAGAATCTATTGATGCTAACCGATAAATAAGAACGATTCGTATTCAGTACATCAGCCAACGTCTCTATCGTAAGGTCACTTTTAAGGAAGTATTGTTCATCACGAACTTTATGTAAGGCTTGCCAGAATAAAAGTTCATATTGATCCATAGATACAGAATGTGATTTAGGCATATCTCCTTCATCGCATTTCTTAATCATTCCTTGAAGTCTATAATTTACAGCACCTTGTTTCTTCAACTTACGGTACATAGATATGGACTTGAATGTAGCTGCTACAGAAATTACCAAGAGAAAAATACAAATTGCAGCCACATGTGTATTTATTCTATTTACATCTTCACTCTCATTAAGCTCATGCTTCAATTCCTGAATCTTTAAACGTTCTGCATAATTTTTTTTATCGTTCTTCGCTTTAAATTCCAAATACGTTTGCAGAACAGAATCTCGTCGAGATAATAAATCCAGAGCCTTTTCATATTGCTTAGTTTCACGGCAGAAAGAACTAAAATTGGTAAGGGCTTTTATTTGTAGCTCCATTTGCATGGAAGTCTTGACTATTTCTTTCATTAGAGGTTCAACAATCGTATAATATTGATTCGCTTGTTGAATCTTACCTTTTTTCCACAATAAATCGGCAAATAAATAACAAGGAGATAAAAAACAGTGAGGAAGTAATGTAGCTTCTTTACTTTTTCTTTGATAATTCTTAGTCTTTTCTTTATAAGATGTCATAGCCCTATCCAAAAACAAAAAAGCGGAATCATCTTGCTCTTCAGGAATATAAGTTTCGGCCATCATACAGTTTAGAACAAATTTATTCCCCTTTTCTACCAATAATCTTTCTACTAAATACATGCGTGCACTATCAGGTTTATTAAGTTCCATATAGCTTTTTACAACTTCATTTTGTATTGAAGGATTAAACGCTATTTCTGGATTAATTCTTTTATAATAATCCAATGATTCCGAATAATATCCTGCCCCACATAAATATTTTATCAACATAATGCCAGAGGTTTGTTGTAGCTCCATGAATTTATGTTCCAAGGCCAACTGGTATGCCTCCTTATATAGTAACAAGGCATTTTCATAATCTTCCAACATCACAAAATGACTCGCTATAGTTAGAAGACACTTACCTACATCTTCCGGTTTATCAGCCTCACGATACTGTTTCAATAATCTATACCAAACAGGAAGAAAATCTTCTTGATAACCTGATCTGTTAAGCAATAATGCTTTCATCTCATTTACTTGCCACTCTTCTTCTTGTGAAAGTGAATGATTGGTTTCTAACATTTCTATCCATTTAAGCCCCTTAGAATAAGCGCCAGAAACACCAAATCTATCCAAACTACTACAGGTTCTCACTAATTGAATTAGAACTTCTTTCCTTTTTCTACCAGAAGTAAAAGGTAAAACCTTCATTAAAAGTCGCTCTTGTTTTTTTACTCCATCTATTTCTTCTTCATTTTTATGCGATATTTTAATTATACATTCAATCCTATCCCTAATAGGTAAATATTCTACTTCAGATAATAAAGAATCAAAAGAAGATGATAATATCGGTACCTTTGACAATTCTGTATCTAAGGCATCTTTATTACCAAGGTTTGAACAAGCACCGCATAAGAATAAAAAAAGAAATAGATAGAAATTTTTCATATGGTAGAATTATACAAAAGTTATTGCCCTAAATGCACAAGCACTGGCACAATCTCCACATTGACTGCAATATCTTTCTTCTTTCATTTTAACTTTCTCTTTTTCTATGTAAAGAAGTCCTAAACTGCATGCATCCACACACTCACCACATCCCGTACACTTGTCAATGTAAATAATCCATCTACCAACAGGTCTCGGATCTGATTTCTGATTATCCAAAATTTCTTTTTTTTCCATAATTCTATTGTTTTTTTAGTTAGTCGCTTCAAAACTACGGAATCTATTTAGAAAAACAATCCTATTTGTACAGAAATATTTTCCTTATTTGAATTAAAAAGATTTTTAGAAGCATTTTCATACCCCGCCGTCAATTGGGCAAACCAAGTAAAAGAAACGGTATGAGTATAAGTTAGAGACAAATATAATGCCCATCTGAGCTCTGTTAAGTAATTGTACTCCTGCTCCAACCGATCCATATTCTGCCATAATTTGATTGCGGGCGTATTCTGTCCTGATTGCAACTGTTTTTCAGCTATCATAGTTCCACCTCCTTTACCGTACTCTGCCCCAATAGCTAAATCAATTCGGGCATTAGATAATAAGAAATTCCGAGTAAATGTAGAATATGCAGTAAAACGGTGCACAGTTTGCGTATATTCAGCCGGATAAAAAAGCAATTGACTTTTTGTCTGCTTAAAGTCAATTCCCGAAACGATAGAATAACGACTATTCCACTCATTATAAAGTCGATAGTAACCATAAGTCAACCCATATTCATTAATACGGGAAGTAGAACGAAGAACCTTCCCCAAAGAATGCCATGTACCCATGTTCTCTTCCTGCTGCTGCAAAAGATCATAACTATCCGACTTGTCAAACAAAACTTTCCAACTCCATTCATGGCGATTCAATGGAGAAACTAATGAACCTATACCTTTATAATCCAGTTTCCAGCCATCTGTTTCACCTTCTTTCTTGTTTTGTATACGGTCACTTACTATATTTTGTCTGACAAGGTTCCCTCCTATCTGTTGAAATAGCCGGAAGCATCCATAAACTCCCTCTTCTTGTAAGAATCCTCCGAACTCCTGTGCAGAATAATACCATTTTATATTTTCTCCTTTAGGCAAAGTTTTAAAGTACCCTAACGGATAAGAAACAAAGAAAGGATATGCCGTATGAGTACCTATATTCTGATAGTCCACCGTTTCTTTACGATTGCCATAAAATATGGAAGCACCCAAACGATGACTTCCACACTCATAACCAACTCCGGGAGTTATTTTCCACTCCATCCACTGGTTTTCATTCCGGGGATCTGTATCCTTGGCATTCAGGTCAACTAAATAATCGAACCTCGAACCAATCAGCCAATGCGAAGAAACGGGTAATGAAAATGCACCGGACAGTTGGTATTGTTCCGAACGCTGATCGCCACTCACTGAGTCACAAAGATTTATTCCACGCCAGCAGTCACCGGTCATCCCATTCCAATTCACCTCTTGCTTCCGGTTATTCACATATCCTATTTTTCCATATAAAGAGACATTACCTATAGTCTGGTAAGATTCACCAAACACCGCATACTTATTGGATGAAGCGGGCAAACTGACATTACCAAAGTTTCCATCTTCAAACCTATACCCCACTTCCGCCACAGAGAACGAGCGGAAACGGTTGAATGACATTCCTACCGGATTAGCTCCTGTCAGCCAATTATTCTGCTGATAAACCTCTTGCATAGAATAGATATGCAATGAATCAGACTGCGCATATACGGGAATCGCCGACAGAAGCCATAAAATAAATAATGTACTCCGCATAGTTGCTTGCTTATTTTTTCAAAGACGGTTCGGATACGATAAAGTCCTCTGCCGCATTGTTCGTATCCTGATAAATGAAATGCCCGTTGGTTGATGCTGCACTTTTACGTATCAACGATTTCCCGGAATAATCTCCTTCCGGAATATACACAGGTTCATGGTTCAGTTCATTAGGCACACGCTTATTGGCAAGCTTGGCTTCATTTTCCACGCACTCCACACAATCAATCACCCACTCTTTCGGAATCATCAAATAGAATTTAGTCTTATTCGAAGCTTGGGGCCTATTTTCCCTGTTCAATGGATTATTTATATATTCCTCTGCACTAATGCCTTCAAATCCAAATATCATGAATGTGGGGCCAACTACCGGAAATGAATACATCCATGCGGTCGAGTTAAGATTTAAAAGCAGGTTCAATGGTTTCACACCGGGTGCTATGCTCTGTTTGCTCAAACTTACATGCCAGAATCCCCAGTCAATTTTAGATAAATCAACTGAATTAGCATGCTGATATTCGCCTCCGGTATGATCTACAGCATTCGTTGCAATGGTAGTTTCCGCTCCGGGCAATAAAGGATACTCCTTACCGCTACCCGGAAATTGCCAGGTCATATCAGCAACGGGAATCCGTTTCATATCCGTATATTTCACCCAAGGAGATACAATACCTGGCATCGGATCCACCAAAGCCAGACACAATCCATCCAGATATACAGTCTCATCAGAGTTATTATAGAGTGTAACATATTGGTCAGCCTGATAATCTGCTCCCAACTCTCCTTTACAACCCACATAATAAATCTCTTTAATGACCAACGCATTTATTTTAGAACGAGCCAGTTGCAACTGGACTTTCATCACTTCTTCACCCTGTTCGGGCAATAACGACAAAGATTCCAATCTTCCACTGAAAATAATTCCGGAAGCAGATTGATAATGTACGGCAACTGTATAATATCCATATTCCACATTAAACAGAGCTACTCCATCAGAACCACATGAAGAGGTATAAACCGTACCTTGATCCTTATTTGTCAATACCACCTCCATCTCTTCAAAAGGCAAGGTCACTTCATCCGTAGGAGAAAGTAGTTGGACACTCACAGAGCATGAAGAACTATTCTCATCCCCGGTACAAGCACATAGGAATAACACGAAGAAAAACAATACATAATATTTCATTCTCATTCAATATCTAAAATTTAATACAAATACTAATTTTAAAAGCGGATACTAATTTCCGCACCATAATATAAATCCGGATTCACAACTGCATATTTCTGTATACTCCGCCGATATCGTTTCGGATTGGATTGCAGCAGGTTATTAGCACAAAAAGCAACCGAAACATGACGTCCTATCTCTTTAGTAACCCGAAGATTCAACAAGAAATAAGGTTTATACGAGTCCTTCAGAAAAGCGGTAGTTGTATTCGCCCTGATCACTAAATCAGCAAAACGTTCATCCGTCGCCATTTCTGGCGTGAAAGGATGCTGGTTTCCCTCTCCGTCTATATAATAAACCGGATTCAGGCACTTCTGATTATTACTGTCCGTGTGCACAGGGTTATTAAACCGGCTCTCCATTCCCCGCTGTTGTTTATCCATCCACACAGCCTGAAGCGTTAAGCTCGTGATCAAACCAATTCTGGGAATTTGAGTAACACACTGAAACCGGCTATTCAATTGTTGCCAGATTTGAGTATTCGCAACAGAAGGCCCTGTTTCATAAATACCTACATAAGGGTAAGCTTTTCCATTCACTTCTATCTGGGGATGCAAGGCAGAAAGTGCCGTATTCTTTTCACATACATCCAGATATCCGCCACTTATGTAAAATGAAGAACGCAGCGTCTTTGAATGAATCGGACCAATGGTATACTCAACACCTTGTTTCTCCTGTTCTATACCATTCTGGGGTGATAAATAGGTAGCAAACGTAGTATTCAAAGTATATGGAAGAAGTTCACCATCATTCATGACACCCTCATCCGTCAATTCCGGTTGTTCTCCTTTACTGATCAAAGGGGAATAGCGGCGATAGGAAAAAGGTTCGGCAAGTTGGGAGGTGCAATAGCCATTTTTGAGATGTTCCTTAAACCATACCACATCTGCAGTAACACCTCCTATCCGGAAATTCACCCCTATTTCAAACTTCTGATTAACAGGCAAACGTAAGTCGGAGTTAAAATTACGGTCAGTTATAAATGTATGCATGACGGTCAGACGCTGATTATTCTCAGCATCATTGTACGTAAAGCAATTCATATCCGTATACGATTTATCGGGATACAAATAAGCAAGTACAGGCATCTTATGCATCAATCCCCACCCCAGACGTACACTGAAACGACTTAGAAAAACATCATCTGTCCTATCAATAAATATCTGGGAAAGATTGATACGCGGATCAACAGAAGAGCTCCGTTGTAGACGCTGAGTCGGCAACTGAGTAAAACGTACTCCCGCCTGCACTTCGGTCCGCATCTTCCCATAACGGAGAATAAAGTGATTTTCAGCAAAAGCAGAATACTTATATAATAAAGGTATATCCCGATAAGACCTTGTCCGCACTCTGAGCATTTCCAAGGGAGGACGAAGAGGATCGAAACTTATTCCTTTTCCACGATTCCCTTCCACTTCAGCATGAAGTCCCAGTTGCAAATGGTTACTGATGTTCTCACCCATCGTTTTTCTGTGATTGGCAGTCAACGATACATCTCCGCTCAATGGCTTGCCTTCAACGGATAACTGAGAGAAATAATGGGGAGGCAAGAACACTCCGGCATGTTCACCTGCCTGTGCGGTATAGGTAGTGACTTGCTGTGTTCCCGAATAATATGTACTGGATTCATTCTTCTGGCTCCCATACGTAAACCCTAGCTGATATTCAAGATTGGAAATCCAGGAACGATTCAAATTCCACTGTCCGTTAGCAGAAAAAGATATGTTTTGATCCAGATATTTCCGAAATTCACCATCCACTGTATTCTGCCCTCTTTTATCATTGTCCTTCATCCAATAACCACGCATATTAAGACGCAAAGTAGCCGACCGGAAATCCTTCGCATAAGCCGCCTGGATTCCAAATCTTTGAAAAGATTCTTCAAAGACTTGAGGCGATTGATTTGAAAGTGCATAATCTGCTCCTAAATAGAGAGTTCCCCCATTATTACTGATCGCAATGCCCTTCCCCACAGAAGCAAGTTTCTCTGTAGCTGTCAGACGAATACCGATGGTAAGAGGTTGTATCCCAGCTTTCGACTTAACCAGAACAACCCCACTGGTCACATCTCCATAACGTGCCGCAGGAACACCACGTATCACCTCAATCGACTCCACAGAAGATGGAGACAAGGAACGCACGTCGAAACCGGATAACACCGTGCTATTAAAGAGGCTTCCCCTACCTTCAAGTCCCATTTGCTGCATATTGGCATTATTATTCATGCGGAGTCCATCCACCACTATGGCTGTCCCTAAAGCATTAGTCGTATTTTCATAAGTTGCACTGCGGATGGTAAAGGCAGCCGGAGCATTCAGATCCGGATTGCGGACAAGAACACCGGGTAGTAATTGAGATAAGACAGAAAGATCAGTAGCCTGTATATGACGAATAGCATCCTGCCCAATGACAGAACGTGTTCCCGGAGCATTTGATTGAGTAGCAGTAACAATCACCTCCTGTAACCGGATGTTGCGAAGAGTATCTATAGCCTGCATTTCAGTCTGTCCATATACCGCCAGCGAACAAACCCAAAAAGCAATTAATATATAGCCCCTGTAACAATTATTCATTTGTACAACCCAAGATGGTAATTTACATACCTAACGAGCGTTATATAGTAACCCTCAGATTAGGGGGGCAAAGGAAACAATTTTCTACCAACATTTCATTACCAAACTTTAAAAAAATGCAGAATAAAATCACTCTTTTCGGACTTTTGTGTGTACATTTGCAAGCAACAGAACAACAATATCATGCCATTTTTCATATTAAAGACATTACTTATTTGTACTTTTCTGCTGACTTGGGCTGTACTAGGTCTTGCTTCTATCTCTCTGATTTGGAGAAACAAGCATAAAAAGGATTTGAGCATATTATTAGCACCAATCCTACTAATATACTGGGGATTAACGTCATATAGCACATTATACGAAAATTTCTTCCTGCTTCAGAGAACATCCCTCTTACCCACCCTATACTGTTGGGGACTGACTTTTCTCCCTCCTTTACTCTATTTCTTTATCCGCTTCCGTATTACCGGAATATTTCCCCAAAAGCTACAATGGTGGAAACATATGTTACCCTCGATGGTCTTATCGTGTTGTTACATATTGATGTCAGTTTTAAGTCCGGTGGCAGATCGCTTAACTTACAGTTGGGCTGAAATTCTATCATCGTTCCCGGCTTGGTGGACACTTTTCCGTTTAACGTGTATAATAACAGGGATCACACAGACTTTCATTTACGTATTACTCTTGCGAAATATGAATGAAACAGACTGTATATTCCTAAAATCAGCTTCCGATATTCAAAGAAAAAGCATCCTAATATCAGGGTTCTTCTTCATGTTCTTATTGAATATGTTCACTTCTTCATATATCTGCAATCTTTTATACAACCTTTGTATTGGCGTATTAAGTGGATATATCTTTTATAATTCTCTCTTACACCAATTCGTAAAACAAAAGCTCAAGCTACGTATTTATCGGGAAACATCATCACCGTTCCCAGTGAATACCCTAAATCAACAACTAGAAAGCAAATCAGAAAAAGATGTCGTAGAAAAAGAGGTGCTCATAAATGGTAAGAAAAACTCCAAAGTATACTTGACTCCTCAAAAGATCGATGAAATAAACCAACTATTACAAACACCAGAATTCATTTATGATCAAAAAATAAAATTGGAGCAGTTTGCTCAAAAAGTGGCAGTCAATTCCACCTATTTAAATAGATATTTCAATCAAGAATATGGATGTAGTTTCCTTCAATACCTTACGTCACTTCGTATCGAAAAAGCAGAAATGCTTTTAAGAGATTCGAATGCAGAAATAGAAGACATCTGTTATAATACAGGCTTCAACAGCCCTTCTGCATTTCACAAAGCTTTTAAAAACCGATATGGTTGTTCTCCCTCGGAATGGAGAAGAAGATGTCTCACTTAAAAGTTGAATCGCAGTCAATCCGTATCAGAACGATGCATCTATTTATTTCACATCAAGCATTATGACTTAATACAGAAATGGTTTACACCTATTTAACTAAAAACGGTGTAATATGAAACAGAAAAAAGTAATCAATCGTTCAGCTTATGATCCCTCTTTTCAATTTGAGGTTCTAAGCTCTCATTACTCAAGTGGTGAGTCCTTATCTGTAACCAGTTTTCGTTACGGCATCAATCGGGGCAGCCTCTGTCGTTGGAAGAATCTTTTTGAAAATCATCCGGAATCCCTATCTTTGTCCGAAGAGTTATTAACCAAACTGAGATCAATGCGTAAGAAACGTACAGAAGAAGATTTGAAAGCCTTGACTAGTGCTGAGTCTCTCCAAGCTGAGATATCCCGTCTTCGTAAAGCTTTGGAGTATTCAGAACTTCGCAATGAGGCTCTTTCAGAGTTACTGAAGATCGGTCGTGAAGAATATGGTATCGACTTATTAAAAAAAGTTGGCGCCAAGCAGTAGACAGCCTTCGTCTCAGGCATTCGGATTTGTCTGTCCGTTGCCTGAGCGGACTGTTTGGCAAGACTCGTGAAGGCTATTATTGTATAAGCCGTGAGAAATTCATGGAACGTTCTCTTTTGGAGTCCCAAATCGTCGAAGTAGTGGCGCAGCTACGTTCTCAAGCTCCTGGAATTGGCGCTTACAAGCTATTTTTGATTCTGCGTGACATTTTCGGTTCAAGGATGCTCGGGCGTGACCGTTTTTACGAACTTATGCACCGCAAACATCTTATGCTTGCCCCCTTACGGCGCCGACATACGACTAACTCCAACCACAACTATCGTAAGTACAAGAACCTTATTAAAGGTTTCAGGCCCATGACTCCCGGTGAACTATGGGTAGCGGACATCACCTACATCGATACGGATGAGGGTGTTTGTTATCTGCACCTGCTGACCGATGCTTTCACTCATGAGATTGTCGGTTGGAAGCTCTCTGACAGCCTTTTGGCTTCCCATACCCTTTCCGCCTTGAATGATGCTATCGACAGCGCTCGGGAACAGGGACTGGACCTGCGCTCACTCATACATCATTCGGACCGTGGTTCACAGTACTGCTGTAACCTGTATGTGGAAAGACTCAAGGAAGTGGGCGCCTCCATCAGCATGACAGAGGATGGAAATCCAACGGATAATGCCATAGCTGAAAGGATGAACGGTATCATCAAGCAGGAGTGGCTCTACAAAATGAAACGTCCCAAAGATATGCAGCAGGCGCAGAGCATTATGGAAGGAATCGTTGATTTCTACAACAATAAACGCCCACACATGAGCAATGGGATGAAAACGCCCGCAGAAATGAGAAGACTGCATGTTGCGCTCTTTGGAGGCTTCGCGCCTCCAGCCGCGCAGGCAGACCGCCGCGGTGTTTTTCATAATATGTAGTTGGTAATTTAATCGTATTTATTTAACTTTGAAACAATGAAAGTACTTATATACAACTATTTGTCAAACATTATAGCGGTGTATAGCAAAGCAGGAACTCTTTGAAAAGACTGTAAAGTAAAACAGGAAGAATCAAGAAGTAATGTAAAGCAAACCAGGAAGACTTTCAGGTTTCTGTACAATGAATCAGGAAGAGATTATTAGAGAGTGTAAACCGTTTACAGGCATAGTCAATGATTGGACACCAACCTTGGTCAACAGGCTTGTTAACCTTGGTTGATCGGCTTGTTGACCGTCATTAACGAGCCTGTTGACCAAGGTTAACATCCAATCAGACTTACTACTAAGACACCAAACAAGCAGGGCAAAGTCAAATGCCCCCCTATGTATTTCTCAATTACTATTGAAGCTTTTACTCTGAAATGAATGGGCTGAACTTTTTTGAAATAAATGTAGAATAATATGTTTAAAGCATTATGGATCTCTCACCTACCTACCACTGATTTATTATTCAGCCACAAAAATAGAATACATTATCGCCAAGAAAATAAAATATTTTCCAAAGAAACACTATCTTTGTAGGTATGAAAACAAACACACGATTCATACTACTAACCTGCCTGCTGCTATGCTTCTATGCATGTGACAGAAAACCTAACCCGCAATCACTGATTGTAGCGGATAGTTTGGCAAGCACACAGCCGGATAGTGCTATTGCTCTATTAAAAACACTGGAAGACAACATAAAGACTGAATCAGAGTCTACGCAAATGTATTATCGATTACTCTGCATCAAAGCAAACGACAAAGCATATATACGCCATACTTCAGACAGCTTGATACTTCCCGTACTACATTATTATATAAAGCAAGAAGATGAAGAGCATTTGCCGGAAGCTTACTACTATGCAGGACGCGTATATCGGGATTTGGAAGATGCGCCGCAAGCATTGGATTACTTTGAGAAAGCAATAGAAGCCCTACCCCAAAATGCAAACTACCAACTGAAAAGCAAGATATGTAGCCAGATGGGGACACTGTTTCTATATCAAAAGACTTATGATGAAGCATTGAAAATGTTCAAGGAAGCACAAAAATGCGACATAGCATTAAAAGATAGTATAGGCATGGTATTCAATTTGAAAGATATAGCCGATGCATACCGATGTGTTGACCAAAATGACAGTTCCTTATATTATTTTCGTAAAGCTTATGATCTAGCCGACTTTCATAAAGATTATGTGCTCATGGCTCTGGTAAAAAGCCAAATAGCAAGTCTCTACACAGAGTTGGGTAAATATGATTTAGCTCGGCAAGCTCTGCAGCCTTCATTAGACAGTATAGATATTCCCAGTAAAAGTGGCATTTTCTCTATTGCTTCAGAGTTATACCACAAAATGGGGGATATAGATTCCGCTATCTATTATTATAAACAATTACTGCAATGTGGTACCATTTATGCCAAACAATCGGCACATAAGGGTTTAGCACAAATAGCCATTGACAACAACAATCCTCAAAAAGCTTTATTGCACCTTCGCCAATTTATACAATGTACAGATTCTATCCAAAAAATCACTGATACAGAAACCATCCGCAAGTTAAACTCTCTCTATAATTATCAACTACGCGAGAAAGCAAACAAGCAATTGACAGCACAAAATAAACAAAAGCAGAATCTCATCATCATCATCAGCTTAATCAGCCTCTTTGCCCTTGTTTTATTGTTTGCCTACCTGCAGTATGCTAGACGGAAAAACTTGCAACTAAAAACTCAACTGGAGAAACTTGAACAACTGAGGGATGAACAATACCGAAAAAGTGATCAGTTCATAGAAGAAAACAAACGAAAAATAGAAGTGTTGGAGCAAAAATTACAGGAAGCCAGTCTAGCAAACAATGCTTTAAAACTACAACTAGAAGAACAAATAGAAATGACACTTTGCGCAAACAGACAGGCAGAAATAGAGTTAACCAGACGCAAACAGGCCGGTTCTGTCCTTTTCGAATCTGAAATATACAAATACATTCAGAAACAACTCAATACAACTAAAGTAAGTAAAAATCTGCTTTCAAACAAGGATTGGAAAGAACTTGAAGAAACCATAAACGCTATTTATAAAGATTTCACCGAGAATATATGTAAGCTCTGCAAACTGAATGAACATGAGTATCACATTTGCCTGCTAATAAAGATAAATAAATCTCCCATAGATATCGCTAAACTTACCGCCCACAGTAAAGAAGCCATCACTTCTACCCGCAGAAGACTTTACGAAAAAGTTTTCCGCAAAAAAGGAAGTCCTAAAGACTGGGATGACTTTATACACTCATTATAAGATATTTACAACTAAAATGCACACTATTTTGCACACAAAAAGAAAATATGCACACTGTTTTGCACACTCTCATACTTTGATTAAAACCCTAAAATCACTTTTTTTGTACTCATTAAATAATTACTAAAAGCTAAAAGCTATGAAACGATTGCTTTTTATACTTATCAGTTCTTTGTTTTATATGAATTGCTTGGCGAAGGAGATAACTATACAGTTATGCAAAGATAATGCTAGCGATCGGATAAAAGACAAACGCTCCTTGTCAGTAGAGCCTACGGCTACTTATGACGAGAATATAATACGCATTTATTCAAACATGACAATAGAGAATGTGTCGATTGTTATAAAAGATCAATCCGACAATGTAATATATTCTAATACCAGTATAGTAAATTCACGATGCCACACGTTTGAGGTATTTGATTTACTAAAAGATGGCTATATATTGGAACTTAAAATAGGAAATGATTCTTTTTATGGATGTTTTTCCAATTAAGACGATATCTAATGTACAAGAGAGCCTCCAAGAGATAAGAAAACGGAGTCACTTACTCTTGCGAAAAAACGATCAATAGACTCCACTAAAAATTTAAATTATGGAAAAGATTACTGAAAAAGAAATGCTTGCCATTATGGGAGGTAAATTAATGGAACTGAGTGCATGCGACTTAGTCATTGCAGAAGGAAATGCTCATGGAAATGATCCTGACTATGATTGGGATGGCTGGAATGAAGCTTTTGACAATGCATGTTTGTAAAAGTTCATGTTTTTCACCCAGAGAGCACGTCAACTTGTATAATACAAACTGATAATTCAAATATTACAGTTCAATTCATACAATTTGTTGTGCTCCCTGTGGTTAATTATAGTCCATTATGCATTGGATTTTAGAAATATCATTTTCATATAAATAGATTTAGATTCCAAATGAAAGTAAAATACATCATCTTTTTTATCTGCAGTTTAACAACTCACATATTATATGCACAGAAAGTAGAAGTTATTGAGCCTGCAGTGTTAGAATGTGAATATTACAAACGTGTAGTAACTGACACATTAGATAGGAAAAATGACTATAAAGCAGAACCTGCAAGACTCCGAATCGGGCAAAACAGTAGCATGTTCTATTCCCCAAGAGAATTGCGGTGGGATTCGTTAGGAACAGACAGAAAAAAAAGAGCCATGATGTTTATAGAATACTCAAGAAAAACCGGAGGAAAAAGTCCAAGCGGGGTTTTCCATGAGTATGTTTATAAGAATTTTCCAGAAAACAAGGTGACAGTATTCAATCATTTCGCTCTGATGAATTGGACCTATGAGGAAGAGTGGGAAAAACCACAATGGGCACTAAAAGATTCCACTAAAGTAATATTGGAATATTCCTGCCAACTAGCCATTAGTCATTATCGTGGACGAGTCTGGTATGCTTGGTTCACTTTTGACATTCCTATCAGTGAAGGACCGTGGAAACTATGTGGATTACCAGGACTGATTTTAGAAGCTTATGACAAAGACAAAGACTATAGTTTCACTGCTACAAGCTTAGTAAGCAAAGGAATACAACCAGTAGGCATTTATGACTTCTATGGACATGACTGGGCAAAAACTACCCGAAAAAAATATTTAGAGACCCGTTACAAAGAGTTACATACCGATCCGACCGAAAGAATGAGTACAATGTACGGATTGAAACGTTCTGAAGAAAAGAAAGCACTAAAACATCGCAATTACGACTTTGAAGAAACTGATTATCACTAGAAATACGACTCATCATGATGTCTAACAAATGTAACTTGACAGATACGCTCTATTGCTACAGCAAGCTTTACAAAAGTAGCATTCACAAAGAAGATGTGCAAATCTTATTGGAATCATCTCCTGCATATCCGACAATGTTGAGCTTATATCGTACTCTCCATTCTATTGAAATAGAATGTAATGTCGTAAAGGCAAAATTTGAAGACATTGCAATGTTAAACAAGCCATTCTTGGCTCATCTGAAAGGTCAAACAACAGACAATATAATTCTCATAAAAGAAATAGTCAGTAATAATATTCTATGGTATAATACAGCAAATTCTCGTTTCTACAAAGAGAGCATTGACACTTTTCTAAAAAAATGGGATGGTATTATTCTATATAGTACAGATAAAGAGATTAGTATAAACAGAAGATGCATATATATTTATATAACTTTACTTTGCTTATTTGCTATCCCTTTTTTCAATATTACTAATTTAGCAATTGTTGCTTTAAATATCATAGGTCTTTATAGCTCATATATCATATTTGCACATGAAAAAGGAAAGCGTGGAACAGTATTAAATAAAATATGTAAAGTGGGAAAGCATATTGATTGTGACAGTGTAGCACATTCAAAATTTTCACGTTTCGGTAATATTACTTTAGCTGATTTAGGACTAACATATTTCGGAACAGCATTATTTTTTTCTTTTTCCCTTTTATATAATCCATTTAATATCAACACAAGTGAAACATATTCAGCAATACTTATCATTAGCTTTCCTTTCATCTTATATTCCCTATCCGTTCAACTTTATATAAAGAAATGGTGTATTCTATGCCTTTCGTTAGATTCTATTATAATATTGCAAGCCTGTCTTTTCTTTATCAAAGAAGATTTTAGTTTTACAAATACTATAACACCATTTTTTCAAATCTCGTATTTCTTTCCACTAATACTATTAGTTGTCATTTTATTAAAGAAGTACTCCACAACTAAAAGCCAATACATCGAACAGAAAATACATTCTTTAAGAATACATCGCACACCTTCTGTATTCAATTTATTCATTAATAAAGCAACAGTAATACGTCAAGATGAATATGGACTTAGTATTGGAGACCCCAATGCCCCCTTAACTATTACAACCTGGATTAGTCCTCATTGTCCCCATTGCACAGAAATTGTCAAGAACATGTTCCTATTCATTCATAATAAGAAAGTACAATGGAAAATCTATTTTGCCGGAACTGATCAAAACACAGAAAACAATAGGCGCTATATAGTAGAGTTGTATTTTATAGCTTTATTCATTTCAAATAAGACACAATTCCTAAATGCTATAAAACAATGGTATAATCATGACCAGACCCCAATATTCAAGAAACTATCAAAATACAGAATTAACAAAAATGCCGAACTGATATTAGAAAAGCACATATCCTATGCCAAAGAAATAGGAATAAAAGAGTACCCAACTATTTTTATAAACAACATACGGCTTCCACAAGAATATACCTTAAACGATTTATACTATATGATATATGATCATGATATTATAAATGTCCTAAATACCTCTAATACATGAAACGCCTCATATTATTACTATTCATGCTCCTCATTTTCTGCCTTGATTATGCTTTTTCTCAAAATACCATAATCGGACATGTATCGGACAAAGCGGATCAAACTCCATTGTCCAATGTGTTGATTGTCATGAAAAGCAAAACCACTTCAAACATCATCCGATACACACAAACAAGCATTGAGGGTGAGTTTTCAATGCCTATAAAGGAAACTGATTACGAAAATTGCTTACTGCATCTATCCTTATTGGGATATAAGCCGCAGACAATGGAACTAAAGAGGAATGTTAACAAATTCAGGGTAGAGATGGAGGTAGCTGTCACGCACCTGAAAGAGGTAACAGTAAAAGCACAAAAAATAAGAGAACAAGGAGATACACTAATTTACAATGTGGCCAGTTTCAAGGATATACAAGACAAAACGATAGGTGATGTATTACAGAAAATGCCTGGCATAGACGTTGCAAAAAGCGGCGAAATTACCTATAACGGAACAGCTATCAACAAGTTCTATATAGAAGGGAAAGATTTGTTGGAAGGGAAATATGGCATCGCCACTAATGGTATTTCTCCCGATGATGTAGGTTCTGTGGAAATCATAGAAGACCACCAACCCATTCGCGTATTACAAGGAGTCAGTTTCTCATCGCAAGCAGCAGTAAACCTTCGCTTGAAAGAGAAGGCTAGAGCTAAATGGATAATTAACGCCTTAGCAGCAGGAGGTATATCGGAACAGCCACAAAGCGGTTTATGGATGGCAGAACTATTCATGATGAGGATGAAACAAAGAACCCAAAACATTACCCTCTATAAAAGTAATAATATCGGAAAGAGTTTAGAGAAGGAAGTAAATAATTACACAGCTAAAGAAAACGATATTGCCGATTATATCCAGATAAGCGGCCTCCGGACACCTAATTTGGAAGAGAAACGGACATTATTCAGTCGTTCGCACCTATTCTCTTCCAGCAACTTATGGGCGATAAAGCAAGACTGGGAATGCCGCGCACAAATGAATTACCTCAACCAACGCAATACGGGACAGACTTCTGCCCTTACCACCTACTACCTGCCGGAAGGAAATCGTCTGATAACGGAAGAACAGCAATCGGTGGAACATAGCCATAAATTAACTGCCCAAGTGAGTATTGAAGGAAACAAAGAGACATTCTACCTGCAAAACAGCCTGAAAACGGATATTGAATGGAATGATGTGGAGTTGGCTACCGCCGGAAGTCTTACCAACCTACAGCACGCTTCTCTGCCAAACCGGAAAATAAGCAATGACTTCAAATTGATAAAGCGATGGGGCAATCATCTCATCACTTTCAATAGTATCAACGTGTGGAACACCTTACCTCAAAAACTGACCGTAATCCGCAACGGGACAAGTAAGCAGAAAACGGACGAGTACTCTTTCTTTTCGCACGAACAAGTAACCTATGGTTTT
The DNA here is from genome assembly GCF_003464595.1 of Bacteroides intestinalis. Classification (GTDB taxonomy): domain Bacteria; phylum Bacteroidota; class Bacteroidia; order Bacteroidales; family Bacteroidaceae; genus Bacteroides; species Bacteroides intestinalis_A. The sequence goes on along the minus strand of NZ_QRZF01000003.1, from coordinate 344,151 downwards.
CATTTCCAAGGTATGACACTTTCTTTGGAAGGAGGTGCAAAAGCGCAGTTCCGTACTCTTGACAGTCAGCTGTCAGGAGTGCCCGACTCATTGGGTACAAACATTCAGAGATGGGGCACCAATAACATCCAACTTTATGTTACGCCCAAACTGGAATACCAATACCACCGGGTAGAATTTACATTAGAGAGCCCTATCCGATACTACCGTTACTTGTTCTCTCACCAGATAAAAAATGAGAATGATTGGATGGCATCACCTTCCTTACGTATCAAATGGTATATTTCCCCATATCTCTATGCCCTATTGCGCGGACGAATCACTCCTAAAGAATGTGATTTACACTCACTATACAATGGGCTGATATTGACTGACTACCGTACCCTGACAAAAGGCATGGACTTTTACTCCACCTCTGAAAGTAAATCACTTTCAACCTCCCTAAACTTCAAACAGCCCATGCTTGGATTGTTTGCCAACATCATGGTAATGAAATCGTGGAACAGTCAGGAATATTTGTCGGAACAAGAATTCATTGGCGATTATGTCCTTCGCAGTTATCGTAAAACGCCCTCCCGGAGTGACACATGGACAGCGTTCGGAACAATAAGCTACAATGTTGATTTTTTGAAAGGAACAGCCGGACTAAATGTTATCTTTCGCAATAATAACCGCACGATGTTATCCGAAGGAATACCTACTAGCTATACACAAGAAAACTATAGTGTAGCTGGACGTTTGAATGGACGCATCGGACAGGTTCTAAATTGGCAATACCGCTTGAGTTACAGTCAAAACCACTTAAAAATAGACAATCAGTTTCAGCAACGGCTCAACCAGTGGGAACATGCCTTATCACTAACAGCATCTTTCTGTAAAAGATGGAACATACAAGGGACAGGTGAATATTATCGGAATGAAATAGCTAGGAAACAATTCAAGAGTATGATACTAGCAGACGGCAAATTATCCTATAATCTGAACAGCCACATGGAACTTTCAGCAACGGTTTCCAATCTTTTCAACAAGAAAAACTATGCATATACCATATACAATGATCTGAGCAGTGTAGGCTATACCCGCATGATTCGAGGAAGAGAATTTTTCGTTAGTGTATATTTGAAGAAATAATATGAAAACTTTCCAGTGCTTTAAACAGCATGACAGCATGCAATGTGGTATAACCTGCATTCAGATGATTTGCAAATATTATGGTAAAGATTACAATTTGGATATTTTATCTAAATATTGCCCAGCTACATCAGAAGGTGTATCTTTATTGGGGATTAGTAAAACCCTGAATATATTAGGTCTAAATGCCGACGCAGGAAAAATGCCAATAGAAGAACTTGCCACAATATCTTTACCATGTATTTTACACTGGAAACAGAATCATTTTGTCGTACTATATCGATTAAAGAAAAATAAATATTATATTGCTGACCCTGGAAAAGGATTGGTCACTTATACTGAACAGGAATTAAAAAAATATTGGATTAGTACCCTATCCAATGGAGAAGAGAAAGGCGTAACGCTCTGCGTTCAACCAACCTCTTCTTTCTATGAAAAACAAGAAGAGCATAAGAGTGAAAAAAGTTCCTTCTCTTTCCTCTTCAATTACTTCCGTCAATACCGCCACTACTTCGGCCAAATCATCCTTGGTTTATTGATTGGCTGCATTTTACAACTTATCTTCCCTTTCCTTACACAAGCCATTGTAGATGTTGGCATCAAACATCAAAATCTCAACTTTATCTATCTGATATTGATAGGACAACTCATGTTAACTGTCAGCCGCACAGCCGTCGATTTCATTCGCCGATGGATATTGCTGCACATTAGCATGAGAATAAACATATCATTAGTGAGTGATTTCTTCATCAAACTATTGAAACTTCCAATGTCTTTTTTTGACACCAAATTGATGGGCGACTTGTTGCAACGAATGAGTGATCATAATCGAGTGGAAAAATTCCTCACCACACAAACACTCAGTGTCATGTTTTCATTACTCAGTTTTATTGTTTTCGGATTTGTATTACTATGCTATAATTTACTAATATTCTGCATCTTTCTTGCGGGTAGTATCTCCTACTCCATCTGGATCACCCTCTTCCTAAAACGTAGAAAACAGATAGACTACTTCTACTTCGAAAAACAAGCCAAAAACAGCAATAAGACTTATCAACTCATCACAGCTATGCAAGAGATTAAGCTACAAGACTGTGAACAACGCCGTCGTTGGGAATGGGAAGACGTACAAGCCGAACTTTTCGATGCCAATATGAGGACTCTGAAACTGCAGCAGACACAAGAAGCAGGCAGTATCCTCATCAACGAGATAAAGAACATTATAATTACCGTAGTAGCGGCAACAGCCGTGATAAGTGGACAAATGACGTTAGGTATGATGCTTGCTGTACAATATATCATCGGGCAACTGAATGCACCCATTGAGCAACTGATGAGTTTTATCTACTCGCTGCAAGATGTAAAAATCAGCTTGGAACGTATCAATGAGATTCACGAAATGGAGAATGAGGAAAGTAATCCAGATGCATTCATTGAATTTCAAAGCAAAGACAAAAGCCTAAGATTAAAAAATGTAGACTTCAAATATGATTCACATGCACCCTACAAAATCCTGGATGGAGTGGATTTCATCGTTCTTGAAGGAAAAGTGACCGCCATCGTCGGTACTAGTGGAAGCGGAAAGACAACTATTATAAAGTTGTTGTTAGGATACTATCATGTGCTGGACGGAGAAATCAATATCGGAACAACCAATATCGAACGATTCAATATGAAATGGTGGCGCAAGCAATGTGGGGTCGTAATGCAGGATGGAGTAATTTTCTCCGAATCCATAGCCCGAAACATCGCAGTGAACGACGAAGAAATAGATAAGAAGCGATTAGCCGAAGCAGCACGAATCGCCAACATAGATGAGTACGTCAGACACCTACCGTTAAAATACAACACCCTCATTGGACAAGATGGCGTAGGATTAAGTCAAGGACAAAAGCAACGAATACTGATAGCACGTGCTGTATATAAAAATCCACAATACATCTTTCTAGATGAGGCCACCAATGCACTAGATGCAAATAATGAACGAGTAATCGTCGAAAATCTACTGGACTTTTATAAAGGAAAAACTGTCGTCGTTGTAGCCCACCGTCTAAGTACCGTAAAAAATGCAGACCAAATAGTAGTAATAGATAAAGGAAAGATCATAGAAACCGGAGTACATCAAGAACTGGTTGCTAATAAAAAAGCTTATTACAACCTTGTAAAAAATCAATTAGAGTTAGGTAAGTAAATAAAAAAATAGAATTATGGAAAACGTAGAACTCAGAAGTGAACAAGTACGAAAAATCATTGGGCAAATACCTCCGATATTAATACGCAGTGGAATTGGCATTATGGGGACAATTGTGGCATTACTATTGGTTGCCGCTGCATTTATTCCATATCCAGAAATACTTGAAGGAGAAGTCATAATGGAAGAAAGTGACAATAAGTATATATATGCCAAAGGTTTGCTACCCTATACCTTCGTTACACAAGTTAAAAAAGACATGAGCGTTGAAATAGAATTAGAAGGTTTTAATACCAGAGAATGTGGCTATCAACATGGAACCATATCATATGTTTCATCGGAAGTTGTAACAGATAACAAGAAAAACTATTTCTCATTTATCATCATACTAAAAGAAAATCCCTTCATACAAAAAGGAATGAAGGGATATGCATCTGTCATATTGTCAAATAAAACATTACTAGAAAGAATCGTCTCAAAATAAAGTTATTTCTATTATTTAATCTCCATTTCCAATTTCTTTATCTTTTCAAGTGTATTTCCTGCCTCCGTCGAAGGGAACAGCTGCAACACCCGCTGCAAATAATCTTTTGCCTTGGAATAGCCGTTAGAATAGACATCAGAAAGCCCATTACGATAACGGGCATATTGCATTCGTGTAGGAGAAGTTATCTTCTTATAATCATCTTCCAACTTCTTCTTTTCACGTTCTGCCTGTAAATAGAAATAATTTCCCAGAAAAATATTAGCTTGCAAATTATTGGCATCAAGTATCAATACCTTCTCATAAGTTTTTACAGCATCTTTTTCTTTACCCCGCATCATCTCCATTTCGGCACACGATACAAGAGCAGGAACATCGTCTGAATGATACTGCAGAAATTCTCTATAAAATAAATAAGCTTTATCATAATTCCGCTTACGTTTATAATAGGTGGCCAACTCATTTACCAAACGCGGAGCTACAGCGCTGTTTTTTTCCACCTGAGTCCAATAAAACATCTCAGTCTGATCTGCCCCAGCCTTTACCGACTGGCGAAATAGACTCACCGCATAGTCATCCTGCCCCTCAGATAAGGCAGCAGACACCTTTTGAAGCAACTCCCCGGCTGATTGTGCTGAGAGCACAAAAGGGAAAGCAACCATGAATGAAAATAGTAAGGTTAAGGTTCTCATCGCTTATTAATATTACCTAGTTTTTGTTTCCGCAAATATACTCATTTTTAAAACATTATGTATTATAAAAATTGTTATTATCGAATGCCTTTTTACCATTTACGGCAAAAAGAGTACCTTTGTCGGTAAATAGAACAAATCAGTGCTTTAAAATGATTGCTCAAACTCCGAATATTATCAATAAAAGAATACTTCAGATAGCTGTGCCTTCGATCATTTCGAATATCACAGTTCCACTACTGGGACTGATTGATGTGACAATCGTAGGCCATCTGGGATCTGCAGCGTATATCGGAGCTATTGCCGTGGGCGGAATGCTATTCAACATCATCTACTGGATCTTTGGATTCTTAAGGATGGGAACCAGCGGAATGACGTCACAAGCATACGGCAAACACGATATGGACGAAGTTACCCGACTTTTGTTACGATCCGTTGGAGTAGGATTGCTCATTGCCATTATTCTGGTGGCTTTACAATATCCCATCCGTAAACTGGCATTTACTTTTATACAAACTACAGAGGAAGTAGAACAATTGGCTACACTCTATTTCCAAATCTGCATTTGGGGAGCTCCTGCCATGCTGGGACTTTACGGTTTTGCCGGTTGGTTCATTGGTATGCAGAATTCGCGTTTCCCAATGTACATTGCCATTACACAAAACATTGTGAACATCGCTGCAAGCCTTTGCTTTGTCTATTTGTTCCATATGAAAGTTGCCGGGGTAGCCTTGGGGACACTTACAGCCCAATATGCGGGATTCTTTATGGCATTATTATTATGGAGGCGATATTATGGCAAATTGAAAGAACGCATTGCCTGGCAGGAAATATTGAAAAAAGAAGCTATGCTACGTTTCTTTCAGGTGAACCGGGACATTTTCCTACGGACTCTCTGCCTGGTTATTGTCACGCTGTTTTTTACCTCCGCCGGAGCAGCACAAGGAGAAGTTGTATTGGCAGTCAACACTTTGCTAATGCAGCTATTTACTCTCTTTTCTTATATAATGGATGGCTTTGCTTATTCAGGTGAAGCGTTGGTTGGTAAATATATCGGTGCGGACAACCGTCCGGCATTGCACCGTACCGTTCGCCAGCTCTTTATCTGGGGAATCGGACTTTCTATGGGTTTTACATTACTTTATTTCTTTGGTGGCAAGGCATTCCTGGGTCTGCTCACCAATGAAGTTTCTGTCATCCGGGAAGCCGGAAATTACTTTTATTGGGTATTGGCTATCCCACTTGCAGGCTTCGCCGCTTTCCTATGGGACGGAATATTTATCGGAGCCACTGCCACCCGGCAAATGTTTTATGCAATGCTGGCCGCCTCAGCCAGTTTCTTCCTCGTTTATTACTCCTTACACGAGTGGATGGGAAATCATGCCCTTTGGCTGGCTTTCATCGTCTACTTATCTCTGCGCGGCATCATGCAGGCAGTTTTAAGTAGAAAAATTTTGTACCAAAGTTAATCATTACAGACAGAAAGCGTATATTTGCAAAAACTAAATGTAATATCATAATGGCAAAGTATAAAAGAGTTCTGTTAAAGCTCAGTGGTGAGAGCCTGATGGGCGAAAAACAATATGGCATTGACGAAAAGCGCCTTGCCGAATATGCAGCACAAATCAAGGAAATCCATGAGTTGGGCGTTCAGATAGGTATCGTCATTGGTGGTGGTAATATCTTCCGCGGATTGAGTGGCGCAAACAAAGGTTTCGACCGCGTGAAAGGAGATCAAATGGGAATGCTCGCTACGGTAATCAACAGCCTGGCATTAAGCTCTGCCCTGGTAGCCGCCGGTGTAAAGACGCGTGTACTGACAGCCGTACGCATGGAACCTATCGGTGAGTTTTACAATAAATGGAAAGCTATCGAATCTATGGAAGCAGGCGAAGTAGTTATCATGTCTGCCGGAACAGGCAATCCGTTCTTTACTACCGACACAGGCTCTTCTCTGCGTGGCATTGAAATTGAAGCCGACGTTATGTTGAAAGGCACACGCGTAGATGGCATCTATACTGCTGATCCGGAGAAGGACCCTACTGCCACTAAATTTGACGAGATCACTTACGATGAAGTTCTGAAACGTGGCCTGAAAGTTATGGACCTCACTGCCACCTGCATGTGTAAAGAAAACAATCTGCCAATCATAGTATTTGACATGGACACAGTAGGCAATCTGAAAAAAGTAATGCAAGGAGAAGAGATCGGAACACTGGTACACAACTAATTTTCTCTGAAAAAACTCTGTATATCAGTGTGCTCTGTGGTGAAAATAATTATATTTGCAAAGTTTCAATTAAAGTACAATTCCAAAAACCGAAGAATATGAGAGACGTAAAAGACATCTTAGATGAAGCGCAAGAGAAAATGGATATGGCCGTTATGTATCTGGAAGAAGCATTGGCTCACATCCGCGCCGGAAAGGCAGACGTTCGTTTGCTGGACGGTATCCGTGTGGATTCTTACGGAAGCATGGTTCCTATCAACAATGTAGCTGCCGTAAATACTCCGGATGCCCGTAGTATCGCTATCAAACCGTGGGATAAAAGCATGTTCCGGGTAATTGAAAAAGCAATCATTGACTCCAGTCTCGGCATTATGCCCGAAAATAACGGCGAGATTATCCGTATCGGTATTCCGCCGCTGACAGAAGAACGTCGTAGACAACTCGCCAAACAATGTAAAGGTGAAGGTGAAACTGCTAAAGTGAGTGTGCGTAATGCTCGCCGTGATGCTATCGATGCTTTGAAGAAATCCGTTAAAGACGGTCTGGCAGAAGATGCACAAAAGGGTGGTGAAGAAAAATTGCAAAAGATTCACGATAAGTATATCAAACAGATCGATGATATGCTGGCTGCAAAAGATAAAGAAATTATGACCGTATAATTATTCAGTTGAGAGTTGAGAGTTGAAAGTTGAGAGTTACTCACATATTCAACTCTCAACTCTCAACTCTCAACTCTCAACTAAATTGAAGGGACTGGTAATAAAAAATACAGGTAGTTGGTATTTGGTAAAGACCGACGAGGGGAAATGTGTGGAGTGTAAAATCAAAGGTAACTTCCGTCTCAAAGGTATACGCAGTACCAATCCGGTAGCTGTGGGAGATTATGTGCAAATTATCTTGAATCCGGAAGGAACTGCTTTCATCAGCGAAATAGAAGACCGGAAAAACTACATTATCCGAAGAGCTTCCAATCTTTCTAAACAATCGCATATTCTTGCTGCCAACCTTGACCAAAGCATGCTTATTGTTACGGTCAATTATCCGGAAACCTCCACAACTTTTATCGACCGTTTTCTGGCTTCTGCTGAAGCATACCGCGTACCCGTTAAGCTAATCTTTAATAAAATAGATGCTTATGATGAAGATGAGCTTCACTATCTGGACGGACTTATCAATCTCTATACTACCATCGGTTATCCCTGTTTTAAAGTTTCGGCCAAAACGGGTGAGGGCATAGAACAAATTCAGGAAGAATTAAAAGGCCGGGTAACACTTTTCTCCGGACATTCCGGTGTGGGAAAGTCAACCCTCATCAATGCGATATTGCCTGAACAAGACGTAAAAACCGGTGAGATTTCCACCTATCATAATAAAGGTATGCACACCACTACCTTCTCTGAAATGTTTCCCGTTCCGGGAGACGGATATATTATCGACACACCGGGTATCAAAGGTTTCGGCACATTCGATATGGAAGAAGAAGAGATAGGGCACTATTTCCCGGAGATATTCAAATTCTCTGCAGACTGTCGTTATGGCAACTGCACTCACCGCCAGGAACCGGGTTGCGCCGTACGGGAAGCTGTAAAAGAACATTATATCAGCGAGTCACGCTATAGCTCTTACCTCAATATGTTGGAAGACAAGGAGGAAGGAAAATACCGGGCAGCATATTAAAATAAGTAATAGGGCGATAAAGTGGCAATGTGATAACGTTTTATCAGTCAATCATCTTATCCTCCTATCACAATCACATACGATAATATTGTTATGTTATCACTTTATCACCTTTTTTAACGCTTCTCATATTAAACCTTCCTGTTCTCTAAATGTCCAAATTCATGCTGACATAATCTGACGTAATACTAATACTGATACATGAATAAGAAAGTTAAATGGGGCATCATCATTTTTATCGGTGCCGGATTGATAGGTGGGGGTATTTATTCTCAACTCCCTAAGGAGAACAAAGAATTGGCGGCTGCAGACAAAGTTATGAGCACTAACCGCAATAATAAGAGAATACTGAATGTAAACGCAAAGATCATAAAACCTCAACTGCTGAAAGATGAAATAAAAATCAGTGGTAGCTTGTTGCCTGATGAAGAGGTAGATCTTTCTTTCGAAACTTCCGGTAAAATTATAGAAATTAATTTCGAGGAGGGCAGCCAAGTAAAAAAAGGACAATTGCTGGCTAAAGTAAACGACCGGCCTTTACAAGCACAGTTGCAACGTCTTGTTGCCCAACTGAAATTAGCAGAAGACCGCGTATTCCGCCAAAACGCTCTGTTGGAAAGAGATGCAGTCAGTAAAGAAGCCTATGAACAGGTGAAAACTGAACTGGCAACCCTGAATGCAGACATAGATCTGATAGAGGCAAACATTGCACAAACCGAGCTTCGTGCACCATTCGACGGTGTGATTGGTTTACGCCAGGTCAGTGTAGGAACTTATGCCTCTCCTACAACCATTGTAGCTAAACTTACTAAAGTATCTCCGCTGAAGGTAGAATTCTCCGTTCCCGAACGCTACGCTAATGATGTAAAAATCGGTGCAGGAGTAAACTTCGGACTTGAAGGTAAGCTCGAGACTTTCCACGCTAAAGTTTATGCCCGGGAATCCAGAATGGATCAAAACACCCATACGTTGACTTTACGTGCCCTTTATCCCAATGCCAACGGTCATGTGATGCCGGGACGTTATGCGGACATCCGTTTAAGTAAAAACGAAATTCAGGATGCCCTTGCCGTTCCATCCGAAGCGATTGTTCCGGAGATGGGTAAGGATAAGATATTCCTTTATAAATCGGGAAAGGCCCAGCCTGTAGAAATACAAGCCGGTATACGTACGGAAGCCGAAACCCAAGTATTACAAGGTTTGCAGGAAGGGGACACGATTATAGTTTCAGGAACATTACAACTCCGTACAGGACTCCCTGTAACTTTGGATAACATTTATTAAACCGGATGCCTTATGAATATATCTGAACTCAGTATACGGCGCCCGGTACTTTCCACGGTGCTTACCCTTATCATCCTGCTTTTCGGAATTATCGGGTACAGCTACCTCGGCGTTCGCGAATATCCGTCCGTGGACAATCCTATCATTTCGGTATCTTGCTCCTACCCGGGTGCAAATGCCGATGTTATTGAAAACCAGATTACCGAACCACTGGAACAAAATATCAATGGTATTCCGGGTATCCGTTCCTTGTCCAGCGTCAGCCAGCAAGGTTCATCCCGTATTACGGTAGAATTCGAACTTTCCGTCGATCTGGAAACTGCTGCAAACGACGTGCGTGATAAAGTTTCACGGGCTCAACGCTACCTGCCCCGTGACTGTGACCCGCCTACGGTATCAAAAGCAGATGCAGATGCTATGCCTATCCTGATGGTTGCATTGCAAAGTGATAAACGTTCTCTGTTGGAATTGAGTGAAATTGCCGACCTCACTGTAAAAGAACAATTGCAGACTATTTCAGACGTTAGTAGCGTTAGTATTTGGGGAGAAAAGCGTTATTCCATGCGTCTGTGGTTAGATCCGATCAAGATGTCAGGTTATGGCATTACTCCTATCGACGTTAAAAATGCAGTAGATAAAGAAAATGTAGAACTCCCGTCCGGAAGTATTGAGGGTAATACGGTGGAGCTTACCATCCGTACGTTAGGACTGATGCATACGGCAGAAGAGTTTAACAACCTGATCCTGCGGGAAGATAATAACCGTATTGTTCGCTTCAGTGATATCGGACGGGCAGAATTAGGTCCGGCGGATATAAAAAGCTACATGAAGATGAATGGGGTGCCTATGGTGGGTATCGTTGTGATTCCGCAGCCGGGTGCCAATCATATTAAAATTGCCGATGCTGTCTACGAACGCATGAAACAGATGAAGAAAGACCTTCCTGAAGACGTGCAATATTCTTACGGTTTTGATAACACCAAGTTTATCCGTGCTTCCATTGACGAAGTAAAGGAAACCGTATATGTCGCATTTATCCTCGTTATCATTATTATTTTCCTCTTCCTGCGTGACTGGCGCGTTACACTGGTACCTTGTATCGTAATTCCGGTTTCGCTTATCGGTGCATTTTTCGTGATGTACCTGGCAGGATTCTCCATCAATGTGCTTTCCATGTTGGCGGTAGTATTAGCAGTGGGGCTTGTAGTGGATGATGCTATCGTTATGACGGAGAATATCTATGTCCGCATTGAGCGTGGAATGCCCCCCAAAGAAGCTGGTATCGAAGGTGCTAAAGAGATTTTCTTCGCCGTAATCTCTACCACTATCACATTGGTGGCCGTATTCTTCCCCATTGTATTTATGGATGGTATGACAGGACGGCTTTTCCGTGAATTCAGTATTGTGGTATCCGGTTCGGTAATCATCTCTTCGTTTGCTGCGTTGACTTTCACACCTATGCTTGCCACCAAATTGCTGGTGAAACAAGAAAAGAAAAACTGGTTCTATATAAAAACCGAACCGTTCTTTGAAGGAATGAACCGCATATATAGCCGGTCGTTGGAGATCTTCTTGCACAAACGCTGGTTGGCCATGCCTCTTGTATTAGGTACTTTATTTATCATTGTATTCCTTTGGAATGCTATCCCCGCAGAAATGGCCCCCCTTGAAGACCGTTCGCAAATCAGCATCAACACGCGTGGAGCTGAGGGTGTGACGTATGAATATATACGGGATTACACAGAAGACATCAACCAGCTGGTAGATTCCATACTTCCGGATGCAGAGTCTGTTACTGCGCGTGTATCAAGCGGTAGCGGTAATGTGCGTATCACATTGAAAGACATGAAGGATCGTGATTACACACAGATGGAAGTAGCAGAGCAAATCTCCCGGGCGGTACAAAAGAAGACGATGGCACGCTCTTTCGTACAACAGTCTTCCTCTTTCGGTGGACGTCGTGGAGGTATGCCGGTGCAATACGTACTACAGGCTACCAATATTGAGAAATTACAAGAGGTGCTACCGGAATTCATGGCCAAAGTTTATGAAAATCCGGTATTCCAGATGGCTGATGTAAACCTGAAATTCAGTAAGCCAGAAGCACGTATCAACATCAACCGTGATAAAGCAAGTATCATGGGAGTAAGTACACGCAACATTGCACAAACCTTACAGTACGGATTGAGCGGTCAGCGTATGGGTTACTTCTATATGAACGGAAAGCAATATGAGATATTAGGAGAGATCAACCGTCAACAGCGTAATAAACCTGCCGACCTGAAAGGTATCTATATCCGTAGTGACAAAGGAGAGATGGTGCAGTTGGACAACCTGATTGAACTGACCGGTGGTATTGCTCCACCGCAGTTATACCGTTACAATCGTTTCGTTTCCGCCACCATTTCCGCCGGACTTGCCGATGGAAAGACTATCGGACAGGGATTGGATGAAATGGATAAAATAGCCAAGGAAACACTGGACGATACATTCCGTACTGCATTGACCGGAGACTCTAAAGAATATCGGGAGAGCTCTTCCAGTTTGATGTTTGCTTTCGTACTGGCCATCTTGCTGATTTACCTGATTCTGGCAGCTCAGTTCGAGAGTTTCAAGGACCCGCTGATTATCATGCTTACCGTGCCTTTGGCCATTGCAGGTGCCTTGATATTCATGTATTTCGGCGACATTACAATGAATATCTTCAGCCAGATCGGTATCATTATGCTGATTGGTCTGGTAGCGAAAAACGGTATCCTCATTGTAGAATTTGCCAATCAGAAGCAAGAAGCCGGAGAAGACAAGATGGAAGCCATCAAAGATGCATCACTACAACGTCTGCGCCCTATTCTGATGACCAGTGCCTCTACCATTCTGGGACTGATACCGCTGGCATTCGCTTCGGGTGAAGGTTGTAATCAGCGTATTGCCATGGGTACGGCCGTAGTGGGAGGTATGTTGGTATCCACATTCCTGACCATGTACATCGTACCTGCCATATATAGCTATATATCCACTAACCGCAGTAAGTTAAAGAAATCATGAAACGTACGATTTTATCCCTCATAACGATTTGTTGCACCTCGCTTGCTTTGCAGGCGCAGATGCCTCAATCTTATACACTGAAATCCTGTCTGGAAAACGGACTTCAAAACAATTACTCGTTGCGCATTACCCGCAATGAGGAACAAGTCTCCAAGAACAATGCAACATTGGGCAACGCCGGCTATCTGCCGACACTTGACCTGTCAGCAAGTTATAAAGGAACTGTTGATAACACTGACAGTAAAGTGCGTGCCACCGGAGAACACCTCAAAGAGAATGGTGTATTCGACCAGGCCATGAATGTAGGTCTCAATCTGAATTGGACTATCTTTGACGGTTTCAACATCACTGCCAACTACCAACGGTTGAAGGAACTGGAACGACAAGGTGAAACAAACACCCGTATTGCCGTAGAAGATTTGATAGCCAATATTGCAGCGGAATATTACAACTACCTGCAACATAAAATCCGCCTGAATAATTTCCGCTACGCCGTATCTCTATCCAAAGAACGCTTACGTATCGTAGAGGAGCGTTATCACATCGGTAACTTCTCCCGTCTGGATTACCAACAGGCAAAAGTGGACTTCAATGCCGACAGTGCCCAGTACATGAAGCAGCAAGAGTTATTGCATACCTCCCGTATCCAACTGAACGAACTGATGGCAAATGAAGATGTGGACCAACCGATTGTTGTCCAGGATAGCCTTATCAATGTAGACGGCAGTCTGAACTTTGAAGAGCTTTGGAATGCTACCCTGCAAACGAATGCCTCCCTGCTGAGAGCCCATCAAAACAATACACTTGCACAACTGGATTACAAGAAGGTTTGCTCCCGCGACTACCCTTATCTGAAGCTGAACGGGGGGTATGGCTATACTTTCAATAAATATGATGTTGCTACCAATATCCAGCGTGGTAATCTCGGAGCAAACTTTGGTCTGACTATTGGCTTCAACCTGTTCGACGGGAATCGCCGCCGGGAACGTAACAATGCGCGTATTGCCATTCAGAATGCCCGACTGGAACGGGAGCAACTGGAACAGGCATTGCGTGCCGACCTGAGTAATTTGTGGCAAGCCTACCAGAATAACCTGCAAATGCTAAACCTGGAACGTCAGAACCTTGTAGCCGCTAAGGAAAATCACGAGATTGCCATGGAACGCTATATGTTGGGAAACCTTTCCGGTATCGAGATGCGTGAAGCACAAAAGAGTCTTCTGGATGCGGAGGAAAGAATCCTTTCTGCGGAATACAATACGAAAGTTTGTGAGATTTCCTTGTTGCAAATCAGTGGGAAGGTAACAAAATACCTGGAATAGAACAATTATTCCCCATCAGGCAAGTTTTTTTCCTCTACTTTTGCCATCATAGAACTATAAAAAACAATGATCATGAAAAAGATTTGCCTGTGTTGCCTGGCTCTGATCTGCCTGACAAACCTATTTGCACAAGAAACCGTAAACTACAAAGAAAAAATGCCGTACAAGACTTGGGTAAAGATGGCCCCCAAACTCAACGACGAATTCTTTAAAACCGACGAAGCCATCCGCATTGGCGACAACGTTTTACTTTACCAGCAAACTACCGGAGGTTGGCCCAAAAACATTTATATGCCTGCCGAACTTACTCAACAGGAGTTAGAAGATGTACTTGCCTCTAAAGACGAAGTAAACGAAAGTACAATAGATAATGATGCTACCAGCACAGAGATACAATATCTCTCACGCTTGTACCTGGCCACCCATATTGAGAAATACAAAGATGGGGCACTGGATGGTATTCGCTACATTCTCAAAGCACAATATCCCAATGGTGGTTGGCCTCAATTCTGGCCCCGCCCTAAAGGTTACTATACACATATCACCTACAATGACAACGCGATGGTAAATGTCATGGAGTTGCTGCGTGAAGTATATGAAAAGAAAGAGCCCTACACCTATGTTCCCGACAGTATCTGTGACCGTGCCCGTGCCGCTTTCGACAAAGGTGTAGAATGTATTTTAAAAACTCAGGTAGTACTGAATGGCAAACCGACTGTATGGTGTGCGCAGCATGATGAACATACCCTCGCTCCCGCCAAAGCACGCGCTTATGAGTTACCTTCCCTGAGTGGGCAAGAGTCTGACGAAATCGTCATTTTATTAATGTCCCTGCCCAACCCTTCACAAGAAGTCATCACATGCATAGAAAATGCGATTGAATGGTTCAAAGCTTCCAAAATAGAAGGACTAAAGAAAGAATTCTTCACGAATGATGAAGGCAAGAAAGACTATCGCATGGTTGCATGTACCGACTGTCCTCCTTTATGGGCACGCTTCTATACATTAGAAAACAATCAACCCTTCTTCAGTGACCGTGACGGAGTAAAGAAGTTCAATATCTCTGAAATAGGATACGAACGCCGGAACGGTTATAGCTGGTATAACAGTGATGGACTGAAAGTATTCAAGAAATACGAGCAATGGAAGAAAAAGAATAAGATACAATAGAGCCCCTGCACTACCCTTCCCTATGGGGAAGGGTTTTTCCTTCTTGCTGAAGCCTGTCTATATACTCACTTGGAGAGATCTTCTCTATACTGGCAAAATAACGATAGAAACTGGAACGGGAAGTAAATCCACTCATAAACATAAGCTCCTTCACTGTCAGCTCTTTCCGTAAAGTAGCCTGTTCCTTAAAGTATTGCAGACGATTAAAATTGATGTAATCCCGGAAACCAGAAAAACCATTGTAGCGTAAAGCCTTATTAAACCGATGCTCGTTAGTTCCCACATCTGTTAATATATCCTGCAACGAGTATTGAGGATTGGTGAAAGGAGTACGCTCTTTCATAAGCACCTGTAATTTCTCACTGAGCTCAAGTACTACAGCCGATACCTCAATTTCTTTTATAGCATCTATCTCTTTAGGACTTAAATCATCTGCCGGCAGCGGAGGCAAAGAGAGCGGATTGTCATTGCGCAAATAAAGTACATTCAAACAAATAGTCGGCAATATAACAAAATAGCCGAAAAGATTGAAGCATAAGCCGCTGGTTCTCAACATCAGCCAAATATAGCCGGACATGATAAGTCCAAAACATCCCATATAAATATACATCCCCCTACTCTGTTTACGCCGTACAGGTATCCATCGCTTCAAATAAGGAAGAAGAAAATTCAGGGAAGGTGTCAGCACACTGATAACAAACAGAATCAATCTGACTATAACATCCTGTTCACCTAAATTTCTCCAGATATCTGCAAAGGATTTCAGCAAGGTATAATGCCCGTTGAAAAGCTGATAACAGCAAGCAATGCAAACAATCAGCAATATGGGAATACAGTAATTGACAATCCTCGTCAACGACATCCATCCCGGTTGCAATGAAGCAATGGGAAAAAGAGAAAAGAGCTGGAAAAAGAATATCACACGAACAATATGCCAGATAGAGAGGTGATCCATAGGTACCTCTACGAAACGGGGTATATCTTCTACTCCCCGACTGAAAAGCCACATCCATTCTATATTATCACAAAGTAGAAGAAGCGACAAGGTAGTAGCCAACATTCCCCAAGCCCGCTGAATACCTCTTTCCGATGAACGCTTCCAGATACTTCCTCCTGTAAGAAGACCGACAATATCGAGCAATAGCTCAATAAATAACATTATTACACTGGTCATTTTTTATTTTGCTTTTTATTTACAAGAATTTGTTTGCATTGTATTTTAATCCGGCGCAAAGATATAAAACTTCTCAACTAATGAGCAAGATATACAATCTTTTTAGTACCACTTTCAGATAGTATCAAGTACCATTCTGGCTATTCCTGCCAAAGTGGGACGCTTTTAAACGTATAAAGTGATTCATTGTAGATGGAAAAAATGATATTTGCATGGTTTTACCAAACTACTATACACATTATCATAATACATCAACAAAAGAATATGGAAAAGGAAATTATTATCAACAACAAGTTGAATGAAATCAGTCGCATTTCCCAATTTATGGAAGAGTTAGGAGTATCGCTAAACATCCCATCGGAAATTGCGATGAGCATAAACCTCGCCATTGAAGAGATCATAGCTAATATCATCCAAAATGCCTATCCGGACGACAAATTAGGTGAAATTCTACTGCAAGCAAACATCACTCCCGGAAAACTGACTTTTCAGATTACAGATGAAGGAGTCGCAGTCGACCCATTCCAGAAAAGCAACCCGGACGTAAAGCCATCGCTTGAAGAACAGCTAACCAAAGGTTTAGGCCATTTCCTTATTCACCGCACAATGGACGAAGTGAATTACCGGACTATTGGCACTCAAAACCTACTGACTTTAGTTAAGCGGCTGGATATAGACTTTAAACCGGATGCCCTGCTTGATACAAATATTTGTAGAGTGGACGGCATCATCGTGCTGGATATAAAAGGCCGGCTGGATACTGCCAATGCCCGTGATTTCAGCATGGCTATACAACCCTTGTTACAAGAAGTAAATCCCAATATTATCATCAATTGTGAGCAGATGTCTTACATCAGCAGTTCCGGCTTACGTTGTTTCCTGATTCTACAAAAGAGTGTACAGAAAAACCGTGGAAGCCTTATTATTGAAGCCATGAAGCCGGAAATCAAGAATATTTTTGAAATGACTGGCTGCACTTCTCTCTTTAATATCCGATAATAATCATGATGAAAATATTTATTTTCAGCACTATTTTATTAACCTTGTCACTTACTCCATGCAAGGTACAGGCACAAGGCATTACACTCACTCCGAAATGGACTGCCCAAGCACAATTTGCCGGTTACTACGTAGCAGACAAACTGGGTTTTTATAAAGAAGAAGGAATTGACGTACGCGTACAACACCCTGCCATCTCGGAAAGTTCTTTTTCGTTTATGGAAAAAGGGCGTGCCCCGGTGGTAATCATGAACCTTTCATATGCCTTTATGGAGTGGCTGAATGGCGCACGTATAGTGAATATTATGCAAACTTCCCAAGAGAACAGCCTGATGCTCATCAGCCATTCTCCCATAAAAGGCCCGGAATCGTTACACAACCGGAAGATTGCCGTATGGAATCACTTAAGTCAGAAGTTACTGGACAGACTGGCAGAACATTACGGTTTACAACAAACCGGATGGATACGATTCAACAGCGGAGTCAACATATTCCTTTCCGGAGCCGCTGATCCTTGTCTGGTAGGAAGCTATAATGAATACCTCGAATTAACGGAGTATGGCATGAATGTCGATTCAATATACTCCGCACGTTTTGCGGACTACGGATACAACCTACCCGAAGACGGGTTATATGTGACAGAGGATTTTTATAATCAATATCCGGAAATCGTCCATAAACTGGCCAAAGCCAGCATACGCGGTTGGGCATGGGCCAATGAACATCAGGAAGAAGCCCTCGACATGGTTATGGAAGAAGTGAAACGAGGCAATGTAGGTACCAACCGTTACCATCAACGCAAAATGCTGGAAGAAGTACTCCGCCTGCAAATAGACAGAAAAAGCGGACAACGTACTTATCGCCTCAGCCGGGAGGGCTTTGAACGTGCTGTACAGATACTGGCACCAAGAAACTTAAACAAAACCAGTATCCGTTATGAAGATTTTGTAAAGTGAACATCCTCTCATATACCTTAATTATACAATCATTCACATGAAACATATTTCTTCTCCTTCATTTGCTACCAAGCTAAGTATCTACGTGTTGTCGTTTACGCTGGTAGTTTTCATCTGCATCATGATGCTATTCTACAATTACAGCCGGAAGCAGATAACGGAAGATGCCATTGACCATGCACACGGATTACTCCAGAACACGGCTACGCAAATCAGCGGAGAGCTACAGATTGTAGAAGCAACCCTCAAACAATCCGTTTGGATTGTGGAAAAGAACTTGAGCACTCCCGATTCGTTACGTGACATTCTCACAGCTATTGTGAAAAATAACAGTCTGATCGTGGGAAGCGGTATCGCCTTCATTCCCGAATATTATAAAGAGAAAGGGAAATACTTCATGCCCTATGCCTTCAGCATCAATGAAGGAGAGGAAGAGGTCATAAACTTTCTGAAACTGGGCGGGGCAGACTATGATTATCCTTGTATGGACTGGTATCTGATACCCAAACTATTGAAAAAGAGTTATTGGAGTGAACCTTACTATGATACGGGAGGCGGAAACACGATTATGAGTACATACTCACTTCCCCTTTGCAACCAGCAAGGAGAAGTGTACGCCATATTCACCGCCAACATTTCCCTGTCCCGTTTCACCGATATGGTAAATGAGTTGAAGCCTTACCAATCCAGTTATACCTTCTTGCTTAGCCGGAACGGTAGTTTCCTCACCCATCCTGACCGGGAAAAGATAATGAACGAAACAATCTTTTCCGTAGCGCTTAGTAATAATGACAACAAGGAAGAAGAAATTGGGCACAACATGCTGGACGGACTTACCGGCACAGTACAGTTCGACAGTGCGAAACAAAGTTCATACGCTTTGTATACAGCCATACCCAATTGCGGCTGGTCTATATGTACTGTCTGTCCCGGCGAAGTGATTCTTCATAGTCTGGATCGGACCTCACACCGCATTATCTATGTATTCCTGATAGGAATGTTGGTACTGCTTCCACTGATATATCAGATCATATACAGACTGGTGCGCCCTCTTAAAAAGTTCTCCGAATCAGCTCGCTCCATTGCAACGGGACGTTTCGATGTAGAGATACCCGAAGTACATTCAAAAGACGAGATAAAGGATTTGCACGACTCATTAGTCTACATGCAACACTCGCTATCGGGATATGTTTCGGAACTACGCACCACCACAGCATCCAAGGAGCGCATCGAAAGCGAACTATCCATAGCGCGTGAAATACAAATGGGAATGATCCCCAAAATATTCCCGCCATACCCCGAACGGGACGATGTAGACTTGCACGCCATACTGCATCCCGCCAAAGAAGTGGGTGGCGACCTCTATGATTTCTTCATCGATGGCGACCGGCTCTATTTCGTCATTGGTGACGTATCGGGTAAAGGCGTTCCCGCTTCATTGTTCATGGCCATTGCCCGCAGCTTATTCCGTACTCTCGCCCAACAGGTAACTTCACCTGCCGAAATTATGACTAAGATGAATCACTCCATTGCCGAAAACAATGAAGCAAACATGTTCATCACACTCATTATCGGTATATTGGATTTGAAAACCGGAAGCCTGCGATTCTGCAATGCCGGGCATAATCCGCCTGTCATAATTGGAGTTGATGGAAAATCGACTTTGCTGCAATCAAAGATACAGCTCTTCGTCGGAATACTCGAAGATATGGAATACACCGACGAAGAAATTATTCTTGAGAAAGGTTCCCGGCTCTTCCTCTACACAGATGGAGTAACTGAAGCCGAGAATACTTCCAAAGAACTGTATGGGGAAGACCGCCTGTTATCTACTTTGGCTCCACTCGCCTCTTGCGATATACGCATTGTAGTAGATACTGTGATTCGCTCCATCGCATCTCATGTACAAGAGGCGGAAGCAAGTGACGACATGACCATCCTATTAATTCATTACGAACCTAACATAACAAAAGTATAATATCATGGAAAAAGAGATTCGAATAACCAACGAACTGGATGAAATTACAGCATTGGCAACCTTTGTAGAAGAACTCTGTTCTGAATTGTCTCTATCACCGGAAACAACCATGCATATCAACCTGGCTCTGGAAGAAGCTGTCAGTAACGTTATCATGTATGCCTATCCATTGGAAGAGCATCAGGAAATCCGGTTGAAAGCCAGCATGACAGATGGACAGCTAATTTTCTTATTGACAGACAAAGGTCTCTCCTTCGACCCTACCAACGCTCCTGATGCGGACATTACTATCCCCATTGAAGAGCGTGCCATAGGCGGACTGGGTATATTCCTCATACGAAGCATCATGAATGAAGTATCGTACCAGCGTTTGGACGGTGAAAACCGCCTGACTATGAAGAAGAACCTTGAATAGGATAGTCTTCCAAGACTATCCCATTACCCATTTTGTCTTCTTCCCGAAGCAACGGTATGCCATTGCCACCAGGAACCAAGAGACACCAAATGCAACCACTGCGGCGACAGGTATCTGCAAACACAACGGAACACCTGCCGCCCGCATCAATACCACTGACGGACCGGTGAAGAAGTAGTGTATCATATAAACTCCAAAACCACAAAGCGTCAGATTGGATAATGCTTTTACTATCCTCTCCGAACGGATATTCACCTTCTTTGCCCACATAAATACAGGAATGGTCATCATCACTACATTCAGTGAACAATAGGTAAAGAACAATTCCAACATTTCATCTGTAAACTCAGGTAACGCCGTCATGTGACGGAACCCAAAGAAAGTAACCGCATAACCCACCACAAACATAGGAATACCGATTAACACAGACTGCTGTCCCGTCCAGTCATGATTCCGCAAGTAATGTCCCAGAAGCAGGTATCCATTGAAACCTGCAAAATAATAAAGCATACCGAATGAATTCCATGAACAAGTTCCCCACAGATATTGCGCTACAAACTCATTATAATAAGGTATAAGCAGTGTCACTCCCCATGCAGCCAAGAACCAGAGTTTAGCCCTCTCTGAAGCTTTCTCTACCCAGGCGGAGAATATCGGTAAATACAGATAAAGTCCAATCAACAAATAAATGTACCACATGTGCACGTCAAGAATGGAAAAATTAAAGGGGAACTCTGCAATATATCCCATACTGACAGCCAGAGACTGTCGCATCACTTCTTCACCCGAATACGGGAAGAAGTCGAGAATCACCCGCGGCTCTACTCCCAGCAATCCGGTAATCCAAGGGAAAAGATTGTAAATCACCGACCAGATAAGGAAAGGAAAGAACACACGCGGAATGCGTTTCTTATAGAATACGGATGCATCACCACGCACCGGAAGCAGCAAAGCCCCTGTTATCATCACGAATAGGGGTACGCATGGCCGTAATACTGCCCCATAAATAGCTCCCCAGAACTTGATGTCTTCAATATTGGGAGCCGTTCCCGGATAGAAATTAAAAGGGTCTGTGCAATGACAACAAACCACGGTAAACATCGCTATTAGTCGTACGACATCCAGCCAAACAACACGAGAATCCGCCTTCGGAGAAATGCAGGTAGTAGTTTCCATATTATCAATAAGATTAATCTGACTTTGAAGGCGTAAAGATAGGTATTAGTATCCTCATTTTTCTCACCATAGTGAGAAAAAATGCTCATCAAATAGAGAAGCGATACTCAGCGTATTGAGAATAAATACTCACTTAATAGAGAATAGATACTCACCAAGGTGAGAATAAACAGAGAAAGCTGTCCCAAGGAGTTGATAAACTTCTTCGGGACAGCTTTCACTTAATTGATAGAAAAAATATCTTTTACTTACTGCAATTCCATGGTTTCAGTTGCTTAAAGAAATCGTTGCCTTTATCATCTACCAGGATAAATGCCGGGAAGTCTTCTACTTCAATCTTCCAGATAGCTTCCATGCCGAGTTCGGGATATTCCACGCATTCGATACTCTTGATATTGTTCTGTGCCAGGATAGCAGCAGGACCACCGATAGAACCGAGATAGAAACCACCGTATTTCTTACAAGCATCCGTCACCTGCTGGCTACGGTTACCCTTAGCAAGCATAACCATACTGCCACCATGACTCTGGAACAACTCTACATACGAGTCCATACGTCCCGCAGTAGTGGGGCCCATAGAGCCA
This sequence comes from Bacteroides intestinalis, assembly GCF_003464595.1. GTDB lineage: Bacteria > Bacteroidota > Bacteroidia > Bacteroidales > Bacteroidaceae > Bacteroides > Bacteroides intestinalis_A. The sequence goes on along the minus strand of NZ_QRZF01000003.1, from coordinate 321,643 downwards.
CAAGACATTCCGGCGGGAGTTTTAGCAGGACCGGCATAATAAATAGGATGATCCTTGATATATTGTGGCAAGTCTTCGCCACGATCCAGACGTTCTTTCAGCTTAGCATGAGCAATATCACGTCCCACGATAATCGTACCGTTCAGTGACAAGCGGGTGGCTACCGGATATTTAGTCAGTTCTTTCAGAATATCTGCCATCGGTTGGTTCAGGTTTATCTTAACGACGGCACCTTCGCCTGCATGACGCATTTCTTCCGGAATAAGTTCACCCGGATTGCTGTCAAGCTTTTCAATCCAGATACCATCCTTATTGATCTTACACTTGATGTTGCGGTCGGCAGAGCAAGAAACGCCCAAACCTACCGGACAAGAAGCACCATGACGAGGCAAACGAATGATACGTACATCGTGAGCCAGATATTTACCGCCAAACTGTGCACCAAGACCAATCTTGTGAGCTTCCTTCAGTACTTCTTTTTCAAGTTCTACATCGCGGAAAGCACGACCGTATTCATTACCGGTAGTTGGTAATTCATCGTAGTAGTGAGTAGATGCCAACTTCACGGTCAACAGGTTCTTCTCAGCAGAAGTACCACCAATGACGAAAGCAATATGATAAGGAGGACAAGCAGCTGTACCCAGGGTTTTCATCTTCTCAACAAGGAAAGGAACCAATGTACCGGGATTCAGGATTGCCTTTGTTTCCTGATAGAGATAAGTCTTATTTGCCGAACCACCCCCTTTAGTCACACAGAGGAATTTATATTCCATGCCTTCGGTAGCTTCGATATCAATCTGTGCGGGCAGGTTACATTTTGTATTCACCTCGTCGTACATATTCAACGGAGCATTCTGAGAGTAGCGCAGGTTTTCTTCAGTATATGTTTTGTAGACGCCCAATGAAAGTGCTTCTTCATCGCAATATCCGGTCCATACCTGTTGTCCCTTTTCACCATGAACAATAGCCGTACCGGTATCCTGGCAGAAAGGAAGCACACCTTTGGAGGCTACTTCTGCATTACGCAGGAAAGTTAGTGCTACATATTTGTCATTATCACTTGCTTCTGGGTCGCGCAGAATCTTAGCAACTTGCTCATTGTGCGAACGGCGCAACATGAATGACACATCGCGGAAAGCCGTATTAGCCATTGCTGTAAGACCTTCCTTTTCAATCTTCAGAATGGGATTTCCTTCAAACTCGCTTACGGATACATAGTCTTTTGTAAGCAGATAATACTCAGTCTTATCTTCCCCATGCTCGAACATAGGTTGATAGTGGAACGGAGGTGTTGTTGCCATAATTACTCGTAAATTAAATTAATGAATCGTAGCACAAAGGTAAGAACTATTATTGAAATATTTCTTTAATTAGAGTAAAATGATGCTACTTGCTGCATACGATCTATCAATTCGTCACCCAATGCCGTCTTATCTTCTATATGCTTCAGCACAGCAGTGACAAACGGATTACTTTCGAAATCTCCACGCACCTGTTCAAAGTCCATTTCTTTCTCTGCACGCGAACCGTCGGCACCAAAGCCCGTCATGGAGGCCAGTGAGAATTCTTTCTTAGCATCATCGTACACCATACGGTCCAGCCCAACTACAGCTTCTTTCCACTTTTCTACAATACGGATAATATCTGCTGTCGTAATATTCTCAGGCTTGATACCATAGAACTCTTCTAACTTCTCATAAGCCCAAGTCCATTCGTAAGTATAGTAGTTCTGATGCATCTTCTCGAATTCCTCATTAATCGACTTCAGACGGTCCACTTTACCACACTCTATATCATTGATTAAAGCATCTATCTCGCTCTTCGGAGCTATCAATCCGGAAATATCTACCCACTCACCACTACCTATTACCGTATCAGGTTTCAGACGGGCACGTATTTCTTCGTTACTCTTAAAATCAATACCTTCCAGACGCTTGATTACAGAGTTACCAAGGAATTTATGAATAGCTATCTCATAGAACTTTATCCCCTTCACTAACGCTGAATTACGGATTTTAGCACTATGGAAAGAATAAATATCAGAAAGTTCTCCGGAAGCATGGCGCAGATTCTGCAAAGTCTCTCGCCCTTTGAACATCTTTTGTACGGTATAAGGGCTGAGCAAGTTGTAATTGATGAAATCCAACTTATTAGTATCAGTACGTCCGTCACGCTTCGGCCATTTCTGCGCATCACGGATGGTTCCGACACTCCTCAAGTTAACGCCCGGCACAAGATAAGTGGTATTATTCTGTTCTATCAGATAGGAAAAAGGCAGATTGGATGTATCGGAATGATTGACGTGGCGTCCCATCACCAATGAAAAAGCTCCCACACGGGCAGGCCATAGGATATAAGAGTCGGAAGTAGTCTTAGCACCACGCTCCAAAGTTCCCTGGTGAATAGGACCTAACTTATACATATGGTTACTTTGGTTAGATCCGGAACCGGCATTCATAAATGAAAACATACCGGCAATCAATAAAGTGGATTTATGATGCGTCACCGTGAAAGGTCCGGCAAAAATGGCACATGCTTCACCGTTTTCTCCTTGACAATTGCTGAAAAAGAGAGATTCCGATGCCGAATAATTATGTCCCAAACGACAAGCCTGTCCTATGAAACAGCGGCTTAACATCGCCCCATCATCTATATGCGAACCGGATGAGATGATAAAATCATCACAGATAACCCCATGACCAAGATGTACCGGTGCTTCTTCATTACTATTGATGCTTCCATTAAAAAGACGACACGTCCCACAAATGTGACAGTAATCTCCAATACGCACGTTCTTGATAGACCCTGTATTGAGTATCATGACATGGTTGCCAATGCTACCTATTGCAGAAGCATGCTTATTGGAATAAAAATCAGTAATAGCCTTCATCCGGCAAATCAGTTCCGGACGGTGACGGTAAAGCGCCAGGATATAGGCTTGGTGCGCAGAAAGTTTATCATTGATAAGTACCTCTCGCCCACCTGTTTCATTCAGCACGGACACCTCTACCCCATTGCCAAATTTACTCAAACCATCTACCAGGATAATATCCACATTCTCAATAAATGTATCATGCCCGATTTCATAATTAGCAATGTAATTCTGGATATTCTCTATGCAACAGTTATCTCCTACAGAGACATTGTGTAGCGTCACATGGCGCAGGCCGGAGTGTTTCTTGATTCCTCCCGGTAATGTGAATTCTGATTGAAACACACCTAAACGTACATTTCCCGAAAACCGGGTATGATGCACAAATTCGGTAACAAAGTCTTCCGCTACCGTTACTTTCCCCCAATCATCTGCCAGACACGACTGGCTTTTCAACCGAAGTATCTCGTCTTCGGTTAAATGTCTGTAATCCATAAGCATAAGATAATTATGAATTATGAATTATGAATCATGAATGAGCTGTGCTATGATGCTGCACAGTAATTCATAATTCATAATTCATAATTCTCAATTCATAACTCTTCTTCGTAGGTCTGATAAAGAAAATCGTTATAAGGGTACTTCTGTACATGCAATTCTTTTACACGCGCATAAACTACGCTCTTCAGTTCCTCTAAATTGATCTTCTCACGGGCAGAGATAAAGAGGCAATTATCCTCCATCTTTGCCATCCAAGTCTTCATCAGTTCCTCGAGTGTCAAGTTTTCCTTTGTTCTGGGGGTAAGGTCGTCAGCCGCTTTCTCCACATAGGTGTAAGCGTCTATTTTATTAAAAACAAGTATTATAGGCTTACCGGATGCACCGATATCTGCCAGAGTTTTATTGACTACTTCTATTTGTTCTTCAAAATCAGGATGTGAAATATCCACAATGTGCAACAGCAAATCCGCCTCGCGCACTTCGTCCAGAGTTGATTTAAAAGAATCGACCAAGTCTGTCGGCAACTTACGGATGAAACCAACCGTATCTGAAAGCAAGAACGGCAGATTATCAATAATCACCTTGCGCACCGTAGTATCCAATGTCGCAAACAGCTTGTTTTCTGCAAAGACTTCACTCTTAGCCAGCAGATTCATCAATGTAGATTTACCCACATTGGTATATCCCACTAATGCCGCACGAATCATGCGCCCGCGGTTCTTCCGCTGAGTCGACTTTTGCTTATCAATCTCCGCCAAGCGCTCTTTCAGCAATGACATACGGTTCAAGATGATACGACGGTCCATTTCCAACTGCGTTTCGCCCGGACCACGAAGTCCCACGGAACCTTTACCACCACCGGCGCCGGAACCACCACCCTGACGTTCCAAGTGGGTCCACAAACGTTGCAAGCGGGGAAGCATGTATTTATACTGTGCCAGTTCCACCTGCGTCTTTGCATTAGCTGTCTGTGCACGCATGGCAAATATGTCGAGAATAAGCGAAGTACGATCTAATATCTTGATCTTCAACTCCGCTTCAATATTACGTATTTGTTTCGCGGAGAGTTCATCATCGAAAATCACCATACCGATTTCCCGTTCGGCTTCCTCTTCGCTCCGGATATATTCTTTTATTTCTTCCAGTTTACCCTTTCCGACGTAGGTCACAGAATGTGCCTGATCCAGCTTCTGAGTAAATCGTTTCACTACTTCCGCCCCGGCTGTCTCAGCCAAGAATTCCAGTTCATCGAGGTATTCATTCGTCTTACGCTCATCCTGCATTTTCGTGATGAGACCAACTAATACCGCCGTTTCTGCCTGTACTTCGGAGATTACAAATTCTTTCATTTACTATACCTATTTATTAAATATTGGGCGACAAATATAATTATTTTTGCAGAATTCCTTCTGCTATTTTCTCATTTAATTCTGGAACAATGTCTTTATAATCAGCACGACGACCACATGCATGTATTTCCAATAAAGGATATTTATCAAGAATATGTGACATCAAATCGTCCATGGAAGGTGCTGTGGGCAACTGGCTATACTCTTCATATGTATAGGTAAGAAAAGCCACATTAGGACCTATTCCTTTATTATCCAGCAAGTAGCCTTTATCCAAAACAGTAGGCAGACGTAATCCATTACCCATTTTCAAATCCCCGGGTGCGGGATAGGACAAGATACGTGTACGAGCCTCATCCATTAGAACCGGTACCCGATGTAAATAATCAGCCTTTGTCTTATAGACATAGACTATTGGTGAAGTAGAGGCTGGACTACCACCTGTCAGTTGTGGAGTAATCGCCATAGAATTCATTTCTATCTTTTGCATATCCGATGTAACCGTTGTTTCTTTTTTCGCAGAGCGACAACCTGCCAATAGTACAAGTAAAGCCGCTATTACAATATTAATTTCTTTTTTCATTTTAAAAACTTACATTGTTGACTTCCCTTATCTGTTATAACCTGCAATATATACACTCCCGTAGGATATTCCCGACAAGAGAAAGTTATAGTTTCTTTTCCTTCAGACAATATTTGTCTCAATAAACGTCCATTTACATCATATATATTCAACGTATGGGAATTCTCCGGCAAATGAGCAATCACAGTTCCTTGTTGCTTATCACAATAAACAGTAAACTGAGTTTCTTGTTCGGTCTCGATTATTGGAGTAGGATCGGCCTTAACGATAATCTCATTCGTAGTGTCAGGACCACCACGAACAATTTTCCAATCAGTATCATTTGTTCCTTTGTAGACTGCAACAATACGATCTCCGGGTTGTGAAGACAATGAGATTTTACAAGGGAACGTAAAGGCCATACCACCATATGTCTTCATGCTTGAAATAGATGAAGTACCTGATATAAGTTCTCTAATATTCTGATTCTTATCAACTATAGCTAAAGCTACTTTTCCAGAAAACGGAATTAATCCGAGATTCCAGAAAAAGCCGCATTTCACAGTAAAATTAGTATTTACATTAAACTGAGTTTCAGAAGTTATCAAACCGGAGTAAGATTCTCCACTGCCAGTTTTTCCAGCAAGCATCCCCAACAAAGTCTGATAGTTTGAATTTCCTTTTGCCGGCTTTAGCCCAAACAAAGCATCTTGATTCACAATGAAACCACCGCCAGTGCTACCGCCTGCCCCCTGATCATTCGGATTTAAAGCGGAAATCAGAAAGAAACCATTGCTATGCCCACTCCATCCCCAATTTACTCTGAAATAATTCTCTGTTGTGTATGCATCCAGTATAAACTGATGCCCTTCATTACTAAGAGTAGCTCCACCATAAAGCACAGGACCTACTGTCATTATTTCATTTTCCAACATTTGTATCCACTCTGTATCCGAGTACCATTCGCGACGAAGACACAACATACTTTTATCGTACTTCATATACTCAGCCAATCCACGAACTGCTGTTAATGTAGCAGCACCGGTACCACCGGCAGAAGCTATATTGAACTCAGCCTGAGCCATAACACCACAATCGTACATCAAAGTTGCAACTTCATTTTCGGTGACTTCTGAAGAATTCCAATCATATTCAAGTGGCATATTATTCCACGCATAAGTATTGCCTAATGTCCTTTCTGGCACTGTCTGGGAAATTTCTCTTCCATTTATATGTGCTGTATAATTGTAAGTCGGAAGAGTTCCCGTACCCACATCCGGCCATTGATAATATCTCATAAGTATAGCTACAGCCGTTGCAACACAACCTGTTACAGTTCGAATGCGATTAATTTCAGGACAAAGGAAGTTATAGGGACTGATTTGATCCCACTTTGCCGTTTCATATTGCTTCACCACGTCTCCCGTAGTCATGTCCGACACCCCTCTCCATGCTTTGGATACAACATCGGAAGCATTCAGTCCTGTCTCTCTGGCTCTATTGATCTGCTCTCTCAACCCATTCATCCAACTTTTCAGATTAGAAGGCATCCCATCTACCACAAAGTTATCCGTAAAAGAATACCCCAATACGGGCATAGCCACATCATCTCCGGCAATAATAACAAAGCCTTTCCGATCGGTATTATTAAAAACATAGAAAGCCGGAAGACTCCCTGTGCTACGAGTACTCAAATCTTCTCCATCCCAAACTAATTGCAGCTGTGGTGATGCAGAAGTGTTACGGGTTTGAACATTCGTTTTAAGGAAATCGGCAGCTAAAGCATGAGCCTGCTCTGCTGTTACATTATCAGCAAGAAGCCGACTTGTAAGAAGAATAAATAGAAAGAGTAGTGTACACCTCATATAGTTAGGGGTTAGTTATTTTAGTAGCACCTCAACGAATGACACAAATCACTATCTTGTTGTTCATTAGAAAGACAAAATTACTGAAATATATGGTTCGTCAGATGATTTTGAATACTTTTTTTGATGATCCTATCGCAAATGAACGTTTTAGAGTGAAAATCGTTCATTAGAATATAAAAAACAAGGCCATCCTAAGTTAATAGAATAGCCTCGCCCTCCATACTATAAATATATAGTCTAACGTTTCATAAACTTGCTCTTGTATACCTTACCATCAGCCGACTGTAATACTACAATATAGTAACCTGCGGTCAACCCTTTTACTGGTATAGAATACTCTTTTTTATCTCCGGGCTCTTTTTGCTGTATCATCTGTTGTCCGGACAGATTATAGACAGAGATCATTTGGACAGCATTAGAAGTACGGATATTAAGAATCTCGTCTACTGGTTGCTGATAGATAACTAATCCATCCTCATCGGCTACTTCATCCTCAATACCGGTAGCTGGTCCTACAGAAAAGTAGAGAGTGCTAATTGTCACTAAGTCTCCATTAGTACCTGATTTATACAAACAAACAGCATGTCTTCCTTCACCTAGACTCAGAGGAATTTCCATTACAAGATTTTTCGTCTGGTCCGCCTCCACAAATACATTCTGATAGTGTACACTGTATGCGTAACCTATAGCATTCTCGAAAATTGCTGCTGTCAATGTTCCAGTATATACGTTTCCATCACCAGACAGTGACAGATCAGCCAGAAATTTCAGGGTCTCACCTACTTGAAGTTGTTCCTTCTCCAAATGTGGCTGACTGACTTTCAAATCTGCGGTTCCACGCACCTCCTTTATGGTGACCGGAGTTAATTCTCCGATAACATACGTACTTACTCCCCAATCTATACAGGGACGAACATAATACTCTCCAGCAGGGATTTTTGAAAGAACAGAGTTATCACTAACGACTAAGTCTCCGGATATGACCAGTTCTCTATTAATCGTACCCGGTTTCACTTCTACTTGTGCATCACCAACTATCGCAACAAAGCGCGGAGTTTCATCTGCAGTAAAAAGCGCAATCCCCACTAAACCATAATATTCATCTGATGTACTTTTATTAGAAACCAACATTTTGAAATCTCCCTTGAGACCGCTATATAAACTATGTACTAATTCCACGCCTACCTCAATATCCTTTTCAAGATCAAGATTACCACTGAACGGAGTCAAAGTACATTTATTACCACTTACTACAAGAATGAGTTGCGTTTCAGAACCTACGTAGCCACGCACACGACTCCATGTTGCTTCGCGTTCATCTTTGGTAGCTACATATACGGAATAAGTTCCATCAGCAAAGTTATTAGGTATTGTCAAACCAGAAAAAGAGAAATTATAGGCATCAAACGTATTTATTTCCATTTTCAAAGCATCCTGGCCTAATACTGATTGTTGACCATCCCTTTCGGCTATCACCGCCAAATCACCATTTTTCCAGACCATACTCATATTGGTAAACCCTGTAATTTCCAGTTTAAAAGCTTCGCCTTTAACTACTTCTGTTTTGTTTGCTTCCAACTCCGTCATATAAAAATGAGAAGTAAAGTTTGAAGAAGAAGTAGGTGGTTGTATCCCCAGATACATCCCTTGGCCTCTCGTAAATCCTCCTCCTAGATTACTCCCACCACCAATACCGGGAGAATCTGGATTTAAGGAAGCAACTTCGAAGTAGCCATTATTCATTCCACTCCATCCCCAATTGACATGAACCATATCCTGAGTATCATAACCATCAAAGACAAACGCATGTCCTCCATCATCCGATGAGCCAAAATAGTAGATAGGACGTTTCTCGTTTATTTCTGATTTAATCAGATTCATCCATTCGGCAGAAGTAAAATATTGACGATATACCAACCCCAAATTACCATCATACCCAAAGTAGTCAATTAATGTTTGGCCTACCTGATATGAATAAGCTCCGGAACTGTAAGGTGAATATTGCATATCAACCGCTACACCGCAGGCCAACATTAATTGAGCAACAGCGTCAGCCTGTTCGGCAGCATAAGTTCCAGAATATTGTGGAAGCATATTATTCCAGTCAAAGGTAGTATTTCCGTAATCAAAAGAACATTCAATTCCATTAGGAGCTTTATAAGAATGAGTACCTTTTCCTTTTACTGGGTATTCATGATATTTTAAAATCATAGCCATTGCCGTAGCTACACATCCCGTCACACAGCGTTCTCCCTGATAAAGGGGACAGTTATTATTGTACGGTGCACTTTGATCCCAACATATACTTCCCAGTAAAGGAGATACAGATGCCGGAAAACTTGTTTTAGTAAGTAATTTAGGTTCAGTAACCGCTTTTTCGCCATTACCCAGTTCAGCATAGGCGGCATTATATAATTCCAACCACCCAAGTATATTTACCGGTAAGTTTTCAGTTATGAAACTCCCATTATCCGAATAACCCAACACAGGCTTCATACGGTCATCACCGGATACTATGACATAGGCAGACTGCTCATAGTTATAAATATAAAAAGCTGTTCCTTCCACACTACGGGTAGATACAGATTTCAGCAAATCATTGGAAACTGCCACCAAATGAATATCACCAGCATTACGGGTTACAGCCCCGGATGACTGCATAAAGAAGGAACGGGCAATAGAAAGAGCTTCTTCCGGAGAGCGCTGGGCCGTCCATGCTGTTAAGCTACACAGAAGAACTAAAGACAGGAGTAGTAATTTCTTCATAGGCATCATTTATTAGAATAATTAAAAGGAAATTGCAAAGTTACTGAAATTCGCTACTTTGCAAATATTTTCATCTACTATTTTGTATATCAATAAAAAACAAGGGTGTATCCGCAGATTCGAATACACCCTTCCCTTTTTCTATTTACTTATTAGTTCACCGGAGTTGGAGCCATTGCAGCAGGATTATTGTCAGCCTCTGTAATAGCACTGTTCACTGATGTTTCAGCTTCAGGAATACGGTAAATCATGATAGGAGCTTCAGCAGCAATTTCAGCAAATGTACTGTTGATAGGATAGTTAGCTCCTTGACGGATAATAGGTTTCTTTAAACGCAAGATATCAAATAATGCAAAACCTTCACCCCAAAGTTCAACACGACGTTGGAACCAAACTTCATCGATAAATGCATCCAAAGAACCTGCTGTGCAAGTATAAGACGGATCACGATATTGTCTTACGAACTCTTCCAATTTCTGTTTACCTACAGCTAAGTTATCCCGTCCAAGAGCTTCTGCTTCAATCAATTTCATTTCTTCAACACGCATCAAAGGCCAGTCTTGTGCATTGTCCGTATCTGCAAAAGTTCCATTGTCAGGACCAAACTTCACATTTGTATAAGGAGAAAATTTACTGGGGAAAGTTCCACCATTAAACATACCGTTTGCCCAATAGTAAGCATAGTCTTCACCAAGTCCATTATCCAGAACAGGCGAGTGCAGATCTTCATCTACCCACCAGCCCTTACGTACATCCGTTTCCGGTATCTTAGCCCACAAATTCTTGTTGATGAGACGGTAAGCTACGTCGGTAGCACTGGCAGCCGTTGTATATCCCATGCCCGTCAGTGAACAAAGATTAGAAGGCCAGTTCACAATACCGGTTTTTGCCAGATAATCTTCCGTAGTCACTACGATACCCCAGATCCATGAATTATCTGTAGCATTGTAGAAAGTCGGTTGGCTTACATCTGCAACAGAATAAGGGGCAGAAGTACCATAAGCTTTAGCTGCATCAGAAGCTGCTGCTGACCACTTACCCATCAACAAGTTGGCACGGGCACGCAAACCATAGGCTACTTCTACTGATATTTCAGCTTTATCGGCACGTGCAGAGGCACCGGTCAACAAAGTAATGGCCTCATCCAGATCTTCCATAATGCGGCTATATACCTGTTGTACACTTGCACGCGGATTATTCATTAACTCAGTATCAGAGGTTGTTTCCAATACCAAAGGTACACCATTAGCAGTTTCGTGACCGATGTAAGTCAACTGATAAGTCTGAATAAGCTGCAAATAATCGAAAGCACGTGAGGCCAATGACTGACCACGATACTTCTTTAAAGCAGCATCTGTCGCATCTGCTGGAATAGCTTTAAGAATATCATTAGCAGTTTTCATGTGCTTATAATATAGCTTCCACAGAAAAGCATTAAATGTAGATGTAATGTTTCTGTCTAATAAGCGTTGAGAACTGATAAACTTATTATAACCGGTCTGGTCATTCAAAGTCAACAAATCCTGTCCGGCTGTTTCATAAATCATACAAGCTGCCGGAAAACCATAGTCCATGTGGTTATTATAATCGGTCAACAAGTTTGTATGAGAATAAAGACCAGTTTTCAAACCGTTCAGTTCAGAAGAAATACGGTCTGGCAACAACTCAACCACCTCATTTTTCTGGTCTTGTGTCACGGTACTTCCTTCAGGGAACTTATCGAGATCACAAGAAGCCACCACCATGGTTGCAGAAAGCAGTAATATATATTTATTAATCTTCATAATTCTATATTTGTTTTAGATTAAAATGAAAGTGATAAACCACCCGAAATAGCACGGATAGGAGAATATACGTCTGCACTGGCAGTTGTATAGCTCTGACGAGGGTCGAAACCTTTACGCTTACTGAACAGAGCAACATTGTCAGCTGACATATAAACACGCAATGAACTAATGTTCAATGAACGCACCCAGCTTTTTGGCAAAGTATATCCCACAGTTATGCTATTGATACTCAAATAGTCAGACTTAGTAAGGAAACGATCAGACAAATAGTTGGCATACTGGTCCGTTGCACTCAAACGAGGAATATTAGAGCCTTTATTATCAGCAGTCCAAGCTTTCAAGATATCCTTATGCCAGTTTTGACCAGGATCGGTACCTGAATTCATCAAAGATGCATAGCCATTGTCGTACATGCGTCCACCCAGCTGATAAGCAAAAGAGATAGAGAAATCAAATCCATACGCATTCAAGCTCGTTCCGAAACCACCATATACTTTCGGCAAAATATCGCCGGTTGCATAACGGGTAGCATTCGGAGCATCCGTAGTTTTTTCTTGTCCGGTTACATTGCCTTCCGCATCCGTAATATCCTTGTAGTATTGCGCAACTCCATTTTCATCTACACCTGCATACTTACGCAGATAGAATTGATATCTGGATTCACCCTCACGATAAATATAGCTACCACTGATCATCTCACCATTCAATGAAGGATCCAATTCATTAATGGTGTTTTTGAAATGAGTCAAGTTAAAATTCAAGCGCCAGGTCAAATCATTTGTATCAATCAATAATCCGTTCAAATCTAACTCAACACCTTTATTAGTCATAGAACCCACATTCATTGGAATACTGGCATAACCGGCAGAAGCGTTCATTGGCTTATTGTACAACATATCGGTAGTTTTACGACTGAAGTATTCAACAGTACCGCTCAAACGTCCTTTAAAAAACTCGAAGTCAAAGCCTGTATTGAAACTGTGAGAAGTTTCCCAAGTGATATCTTTATTACCTTTATAAGAAAGAGCCAAGGCAAAATCATTATTACTGTTAGAAACCGTATATTGATCCAGATAAGCATAGTAATTACCAATATTGTCATTACCCTGTGCACCATAACTGATTTTGAACTTCAACATATCAATCCAAGATACATTCTGCAGGAATGATTCTTTGTTCATTAGCCAACCTAAACCGACAGACCAGAAGTTACCCCAGCGGTTATCCGGATGGAAACGTGAAGAAGCATCGCGACGGAAAGAAGCACTTGCAAAGTATTTTTCCAGATAGTCATATTGAGCACGGAACAAGAAACCTGCTGTAGCATAATTAGCAGTACTGGAGTTTGTACTCGGAGTATTAATAGCATTATTCAATTCTACAATAGTCGGGTTGTAGACTTTTTGTTTGCTACCGGACAATGATTGATTTTTATAATCATAAGATTCAAAACCGGCCAGTAAATCAATGTTATGATCACCGAAGTTCTTCTTATAAGTCAATAAATACTGTTGGTTAATACTGAATACACGACTGTGAGAAACGCCTACTACACCACCGGTATTACCAGCATACTGTCCATAGTAAGGATTGATCAATTCATTGTAACGCGTATTATCCAGATCCATACCCCAATTAGCAGTTGCTTTCAATCCTTCAATAATAGATACTTCTACAAAAGCACGTCCACTCAAGATATCCATATTATACTCATTCTTATCCAACTGCAAAGCAGATGCCGGATTAGATTGAGAAAGGAACGGACGATTCAATGCAGTAGTACCATCTGTATACATACCATTACCATAATCATACATCGTAAAGCCGCGAGAGTCTTTCTTGATGCTTCCATCCGCATTGCGGATATACAAAGGGTAGATAGGAGCAATGTTATTAGTTATATAAAATAAGTTAGTAGAACTTCCGGAAGTAGTTTGTTCATCAGGATAACGACTCACAATATTAGAGTAAGCAACATTCGCACCTACTTTTAACCATTCTTTCACTTGATAATCAGCTTTCAGGCGGAATGAAAGGCGTGAGAATGATGAACCTGGAATAAGACCGCTGTCATCCAAATAACCGGCTGACATATAATAGTTCATTTTTTCAGTAGAACCGCTAATATTTACGTTATATTCCTGACGCAAGTTGCCATTATCAAGCAATTCTTTTTCCCAGTTATCAGGAGTAATATAGTAATCTCCATACACCCGACCCAGTGTGGCATTCGGATTAAGCTTACCGTCTACACCTATATATCCCTCACCATTAGGTACTGTGTAAACAGGGTATCCCAAACCATCCTTAGAAAACAGTAATGAATTAATATACTGATTACCAGTCATTCCATTAGACAATACTCTATTGGGATCTCCACCAGCATAGCCATTCAACATTGCAGTGTAGTAGTTCTCCACATATTCCTGAGAAGAAGTCATAACATCATAGTTAGACACACCGCGACGGTTAGTACCCCACTTAGCATCCAGATTTACAGTTGCTTTTCCTGTAGCTCCTTTTTTGGTAGTCACCAAGATTACACCATTGGCACCACGTGCACCATACAATGCATTAGAAGCAGCATCCTTTAATACCGTCAAGCTCTCAATATCCTGTGAGTTGATAGCTGAAATATCACCATCATAAGGAACGCCATCCACTACATACAACGGATTGTTACTTGCAGACAAAGAACCAACACCACGAATACGTACAGTAGAGCCTGTACCCGGCTGTCCATTGCCACTTGTAGTCTGTACACCGGCTACCTGTCCCGAAAGTGCATTCGATATATTGGAAACCTGACGCTCTGCTATTTTATCCGCTTTAATAGTAGAAGCAGATCCCGTAAACTGAGATTTTTTTGCGGTACCATAAGCAACCACCATTACTTCGTCAAGCATCTCAGCATCAGACTTCATAATAACCTTCACAGTAGGTTTAATACCCACTTCTTGTGCTTGCATTCCAATGTACGAAATCTGCAAAGTCTTCGCAGGACTACAATATAGCTATTAATCTAATTATAAGCGATTTACCAAAACGAGAAGAACCCATAAATCGAATATTTGCATATACTATTGTATTGATTATAAGACATATATATTAATATAATTATCATAATGATCTACCACATATATCCTAATAATAAATCTAACTTACTAATTATTAGACATATAAATAGATATTTAATTGTGATTTGCATTATTAAATTACAACTAAAAGTCTTTTATATAGCATATTGTTGGAAAATAATTATCTATATAGCTGTAATCCAAAACAAAAACGGGAAGCATATCATTTAGAATATGCCTCCCGCTTTATGTATAATTTATTTATTGTAAAGTCCACTATTTCTATCAGAACCAACTAAATCACAGAGAAGAAATATATTGAATTAACTGGATAATCCCCTCGTTATCATTCTTCAACTTATTCTTTTTCTGAAAATTCATGATTTCTTTCTTTCGTTCAGGGAATATTTTTATAACTTCTTTTATTCTCCTAAAACGCTCACGTTTTCCATTTATTTCTATGGTGTATATAGTATATGGTTCCACTTTATAATTTTCTGGTAATTTCAACTGATACATTTCTCCACCCGTATTAAGAGAGGAAATATTATCAATAGCCGTTGTAGAAGAACTACCATAACCAATATTTTGAGCACCAATACTCAAACGACAGTGATAGGATGCATACAAAGGATACTTTCCTGACAATAAAACTTCTTCAAAACTATTTCCTGAAGGAATAAAACTCCTCTTTTCAAAATAGATAGTATCAATTTGGTCAATAGGATGAAGAGCCATTTTCTTACCGTCAGAACCAGTATAGACCATTTCTTCAGTTGCCTTGTTATAATTCAACTCTACTTTGTTAACTTTCTTGTTTTTATAAACAATCTGCCCTTCTTGATATTCGGGAAAAACAAAATGTTTACCATTTTGCCCCCAAACAAAAGTAGTGCTTACAAAGCAGCAGCACAATACAATTATCTTATTAGAAATAGACGCCATACTATTATTATTTTAAAATGATTTTTTGTTGATACGTCGTATCATTAGCTAAAGTAACAGAAACAATATAGACTCCAGAAGAAAGCTGTTGCAATGATATTGGTTGAGTTATATTATCCCATTTCATAACACCTCTTCCAGAGAGGTCTGTAATAACGATATCCTTAATTAACTCATTGGAATGAATTATTAACGTTTTGCTTTCCAGATATATTTTGAAAGAACTTGTTTCTTGTTCTGATTCAACACCTGTAGTAGTGATATTAATATCAAAACTAAGTTTATCATTCTCAACAACTAAGTTTGTGATACGTAATCCTCCATCACTATCATCAGATAAGAAAGGTTTCGGATAAGTTTTATCCGTCATAACTGCTCCAGCGTTTGTTTGATAAGCAGCTTCATCTAGAAAACCATTTTCAACTAAGGAACCATAAGGGCGATAGATATAGACCTCATCAGGAGGACCATTCCGGTTACCATTAGATACAGTTGTATTGATTCTATAAATTAATAAACCGGATCTTGGAATGTTCTTTTCGTATTTTCCTTCTTTCTTTCTATATTCCAAAACATAGTATTCATTCGCATTGGATGAATTTATTTTGTAACAAGAGTTATCCGGACCTTGAGAAAGGGGAACTAATGAATATCTACCGGTAGTCGTAATTTCCGGAATTTCAGTAATCCAACTTTTACCTGCATACATCCACTTCATGTAGGCTCCCATATGGCACCAGCCACTATTCATTAAATCCCAAGCACCAACAGGGTCTAGACTTTTACTTTCTTCACTATAATGATATAAGTCCGGAGCCCCTAAGGCATGAAACATTTCATGGCAGAGGGTATTAACGGTTACTTGGTTTTCCGGTTGAAAAACATAATCCATTACACGCTTGCCATGTATATAGCATTCTTTTGTATAAAGTGACCAACGATGTGCCCATAATAGATCACTCCATCCGTCACTATTTCCCTGAATAACAAAACAGATATTATCAACATATCCGTCATTATCATTATCTATTTCATCTGGAGTAAACTCTTGTTCAATAATACTTCTCATTGCATCAACTGCATTCTGAACAAGATTATGTTCTCTCATTGTAGACTCTTCACTAGTTTTATATCCATCCGGATTAGTCGTTGCATTATAAGCCCGGTAGAAACCTCTGTTATGAAAATCTACATATCCTACATTATTAGCTTCTAAATCAGCATGTGGAAAGAAATGAGACTGGATAGTCAAATTATCATAAGAAACTTCTAAGTAATAATCTTTAAGAGAACCTGTAGAAGAGGTAGTACTGTTAAAACGACTGTCGTATACACTTCTCTTTTTTGAGAAAGTAGTAGCATCCTGAAAAGATATAAATATTACAATATTATTCAGAGGTTTTTTATGAGAAGCGTATTGAGGTTGAAACATTCCCCTTGTCCGTGATAAAGGTTGCAAACGTTCACGACGAACATCATATTTTTCTTTGGAAATTTTCAACCAAGGTTTGAGCTTCGTATCAGTTATCGATGTTTTTCCTACTAAAAACGGTGAAGGAATCAATTCTCCCATATCATTTTTTTCGGCATAATAGCAGTAACCATCTTCTCCTTGCAATACAGTATAACCATCTTTGTCATGCACCCAATGGTAAAACTCATCCCCTGAAGCGTATAGCGTTAATTGACTTCCATCAGGTTGAGTAACTGTTGTTTCAAGAAAGCTAAAAGGAGCAGCATACATCCAGCAGAAGATGTTGCACCAGAAACAAATCAAGAGTAATCTTTTCTTTATCATATCATTGATTTTAAACAAAATAAGGTCACCCTAACAATAGGTGACCTTATTTTAAATGACTATAGGGAAGGATTTAATTTACTTTCGTAGATATAACGCCATCCATTAGTAAGGTAAAGAAGCCACCAGATGCACCTGTGGTCGGATGAATTGCCTGGAATCCAAATCCATATTCAAATGTGATCACTCCATTATCAAAGATTCCGACTAAAGCCCCCATGGTATACAAGTCTTCGCCTTCTACGTGGGTAGCTCTGAAGTACCGATTCCATGCACCTGTAGGTTTAGGCATCGGACCTATGTATTGGTTATCTTTCATTGTAACTACAATTTCACCATCAACTTCTTCCACACTCATCTTTGCAAGAGTTCCATAACCAAAGTCCACATTCAATACGTTAGTATCTTCATCAGAAGCAGTAATTAAAGCCGGAACACTAACCGGAGTAACTTCATCGAAAGCAGAAATACCGGTCATATTATGGGTTCCGATTATAGCTGCCCATGGATGTTCATCATCGACAATCGTAACAAGAACACTATTCTGTGCAGATTCCAATAATTTAGGAGATGTTGCTGAGATTATAATTCTGAAAGTTTTCTTTCCGGTAAAAATATCATTATCTATCGGTCGTACAATTACATTTTGTATTCCACAACCATCTTCGAAAACTATTTCTTTGTTTTCAATAACAAAGTCAGTCCCTTCAATAGCTGGATTACTTTCTCCTTCAGAAGAAGCCGTAAGGGTTACTATTACCTTTCCACTGCCTTTAATCCCTGCTAAAGCAAGGGGAATTTCGAGCGGTTCGGTAGCATTCTCGTCTACAGAAGCTGTCGTAGTCGGAAAGCTTGCATTAGAGTCTGCCGCTCTGAACGATTGCGGTTCGTTATCATCGCATGCGGCAAAAGCAAACAACAATCCGGCAGCCAATATTAAATATGTCAATTTTTTCATTTGTTTCCGTTTTTAGAAATTAATACTTGTTTTGAACCATATTCTCATTAGCATCTATTTCACTTTGTGGAATAGGTAAGAGATAGTAAGGACTATCAGCTGATACTTCCTGAGCACCAGCGGGAGCACCAGTACCATCTGCTAGGAAACCTAAACCGTCACGTTCTACATCTTCATGTCTACGTTTCAGGTCAAAGAAGCGGTGCCCCTCAAATGCCAATTCTAAACGTCTTTGTAATTGGATTGCTTTTTCCAGGCTCTCACCACTTTCATTACCTTCTTCATAATCTGAATAACGTTTTGAGCGTACAATATTCAAGTCTGCCAAAGCAGGAGCATATTGCTTCAAATTGTAATTAGCTTCTGCACGGGCCAAGTACATTTCTGCAGTACGTATAAGAGGAATATCAACCAGACCGGCAGAAGCACCACCATTAGCCCACTTCCATACCATATTACAATCACCACTTTCGCTGGTAACCATTTTGATAACAGAATTACGACAGTCAGTTGTTGAATACAGTTCTCTTAATCCGCAAGAAACAGAATAATTACCTACATAACTGGTTGTAGCACCCTGTCCCCAGCTGTTACCAGGCAAAATTCCATCATCTGATTTAAGTGCTATGCGGAATAAGACTTCAGGAACTGCCATACTGGTAGTATATACTTTACTGAAACCTTGAGTATCTGCCATATCAGAACCATCACCTGCAATAGCCGCTGTTGCATTTGTTACAGCCAATTGATTCTCACCCATCGTCAGATACACGCGCGCCAGGATAGCACAAACAGATTTCTTATTCAATCGATAATTGATTTTAGTATTATAATCATCAGTCATCAACCCTTTTGCTCTTTCCAAATCTTCCACCAGCCATGTATATACTTCTTTCACAGTATTACGTGCCGGAAAAGTGGTTTCCGTATCTTTTTTATAGGTAACTCCTAAATCGCTATCAGAAGCTTGCTGATAGTTTCTACCATATAAACGTACCAAGTCAAAATGTATCATGCCACGTAAAGCAAGACATTCGGCCAGTAGGTTGGCAGCTAATTTTTTGTCTGCTTCAGCTGTTTCCATGCCATCCAGACGGGTAATAACTTCATTAGCACCTAAAATACCATTATAAGCAGCAGACCACATTCCTGTCACTCCATATGTGTCGGCATAAAATTTAAAATCGGCAAACTCATTGTAAATCAAGCGTCCATCACGATTCAACGTTAGATTATCAGACATAACATCCGGCACCATCAACATAAATTCTGTAGTATAAGATGCCGACCGAATTGATTCATATACACTATTGGTCGTATTATCAAAGTCTTGTATAGACTCTAGTGCATTGTCGCTATTTAGAGAATCATGAGGAGTGGTATCCAAGAAACCAGAACATCCGGTCAATGACAAACTAAAAAGAGCAACTGCTGGTATTATTGTTTTTTTAATTAATTTCATACGAGTGTCTTTTTTTGAAATTCATAAATAATTAGAAACCTATTTCAATACCGAACATGATTGTTCTGGAAGCCGGGTAGCTAAAGTCAAGCACACCACCTGTGGCACCTGTACCTGTACCTGCTGGTGAATCACCTACCTCAGGGTCAAGTCCTTTAAATCCTGTTACAGTAAACAGATTCAAACCTTGTGCAAAAAGTCGTAACTTCTCTACATGGGCTACCTTAAGCCATTGTTTTGGGAAAGTGTATGCCAAGGTCAAATTTCTCAAACGCAAATAAGATGCATCTTCCAAATATCTGGTAGATTGATAAGAGCTATTGTTTATACTTTGTTTAGGTACATTGGTTATATCTCCCGGATTTTTCCATTGATCATACAGCATGCTTTTATCTTGATTATTACCATACTGTGCTCCATCACTTTCCGTAAAGAAACGGATATGATTATAAATATAGTTTCCACCAGAGAAATAAAAATCAGCGGCTAATTCCCATCCTTTATATGAAAGATTTGCACCGAATGAACCAAAATATTTCGGATCAGGAGTCTTACCATCCAAAACGACAGCGTCATTTGAATTGTATGTATTGGTAATTTTACCATCTGCAGTATAATACAACGCATCACCATTAGCAGGATTTACTCCAGCCCAACGTACCATTTTGTAGATATTGATAGGATAACCTTCTTTAATCAAGTTATTCCAACCAATAGAAATATCATTTCCTTTGTATAGCTTCTTGATTTCATTCTTATTTTGAGAAATCATTCCGTTTAAAGTTAGTTTCCAATCATTTGTTCTAATGAGGTCACCATTGATAGAAAATTCATATCCCTTATTCATTAATTCACCAACATTATCAATACGACTTGAAAAACCTGAAGTCATAGACAAACGAGTTGAAAGTAATAAATCGGTTGTTTTACGTTGATAAACATCAAATGTAACGTTTAAGCGTGAGTCGAACAAAGATGCATCCAAACCCACAGATGCTTGCATACTCTTTTCCCAAGACAGATTAGGATTCGGTAAGCGCGCAGGATAAGCAGTTGATGCACCATTATAGCTACCATAACCATATACTCCTTGTGCCGCATAATCACCAATATTATTATTACCACTGGTACCTACACTGCCACGTACTTTCAAACGAGTAAGCCAGCTTACATCTTGCAAGAATGATTCACGTTCCATGTTCCAACCTAAACCTACAGCCCAGAACATACCATATTGGTTATCTGCTCCAAAGCGTGAAGAACCGTCCCAACGAATAGCTGCATCAATAATGTATTTACTGTCATAAGTATAACCAGCTGTTGCCAGATACGAAAGCATTCTCCAGTCAGTGGTATTTCCTGCTACATCTTTATCTGTAGCTCCAACGGAAATTGCATCCAATTTGCCAGTAGCAAAGCCACTAACAGAGGCAGTTAATGTACGGTAATGGCTGGATTGAGCCTCCATTGCAGCAGCGGCTTTTATTGCATGAACTTCATTAAAGGTTTTGTCATAACTCAACATGTTTGTCCATACCCAAGTAGAACGTTGCTGGATACGATCGTTGCGATATCCATAAGGCGAACCTAAAATTTGTGATAACTGAGATTCGGGCTTATTAAATTGGTAGTTTTGATATTGGGTAAAGTCTATACCCGCTACCGTTGTATACTTGAGTTGATCCCAAATTTTCCATTCAAAATTGAAAGCTGCAATAATTTTAAGTTTACTTAAACTTGAAGGATTATTAGCAACATTCTCGAAGATATTAATTTGATTACCAGCAACCTTCATATCAGTATTGTAGCTACCATCTTCGTTATAAGGAGCATCATAAGGATTAGCATTAAATATGTAGTTGAACGGATTTAAAGCATTACGGTCTGTTCTCAATAAACCTTCCTTGGAAATACCAGCAGAAGAATTAAAACCAATTTTCACCACATCTTTAATCTTATGCTCAAGATTGGCACGTAGTGTACTTCTTCTAAGATAAGAACCGGGTACTATAGCATCCTGATCAAAATATTGACCTGACAAATAGAAACGAGTTGCATCAGTACCTCCTGCCACATTCAATTCATAAGATTGTGTAGTACCAGTACGGAAAATTTCATCAGCCCAGTTTGTGTTCTGAGCAGCAGCAATTTCAGCATCAGTCATTGCTCCACCATTAGCTCCACCTGATGAACCGCGACCAATGCCTAATTGACGCTCATAAGTCAGTTTTTCCTGTGCGTTCATCATTGTAAAATCACTATCAGATAAGGTTCTGGTAGAAATTCCAAAGATAGCTTTTAAGTCAATTGTAGTTTTACCACTTTGACCTTTCTTGGTTGTGATAAGAATAACACCATTAGAACCCCTGGAACCGTATATCGCGGTTGCAGATGCGTCCTTCAATACAGACATATATTCAATATCATTCGAGTTTAGTGCTGCAAAATCTGCAGAAGAAACAGGTACACCATCGATTACGAATAGTGGATCACTACCGGCTGAGATAGAACTTGTACCACGAATCTTAATATTAGCACTGGCACCTGGACGTCCAGTTGCAGCAGTTACTTGCACACCTGCTGCTTTACCTTGCAATGCCTGGTCTACACTATTTACCGGTACTTTGGATAACTGATCAGCTTTTACTATTTCAACAGAACCGGTCAATGAGCTCTTTTTTGCAGCACCATAAGCCACTACTACTACTTCATCAAGCATAGCAGCATCTGCCTTAAGCACGATCTTTAGATTGTGTTTAATTGCCACTTCTTGTGTCTGCATACCAATATACGAAACCTGCAAAGTCTTCGCAGGACTACAACCAAAATAAAACATTGTATATCAGCTGTATAACCATTTAACTAGAACTGTGTGTCAGGAAGGATGTATCTATATATTACACTGATAATTAGATATATATATATTATTGCATTACATTTATTCTTGATATGATCTACCAAATATTACACTATTATGAAAAGTAAAAATCTAATTAACAGCAATATAGGTACAAGTTTATTATACTTCTGAATTATTTAGGATTAACCTCAAGTTGCTATAATCTTGTTTTATGTAAGATAATTTACTTATAATCATAATACTCTGATGCAAAAATGCGAAGAATATCTTATAAAAGTATTCTTCGCATTTTACGTGTAGATTATTTACTAATAATACAATCTTAAAATTAAAAATCTTGCCTTTTTAATAGTTTCATATTTCTTTTATTGCATATCCTATTTCTTAATAAACTTGCTTCTATAGGTATTACCATTGACAGACTGCAAAGTTACAATATAATAACCGGCTGACAATCCACTAACAGGAACGGAGTATTCTCTCTTATCTCCAGATTCTTTCTGCCTAATAACCTCCTGTCCAGATAGATTATAAACAGAAAGCATTTGAGCAGTATTGCTTGTACGAATATAAAGAACATCTTCTACCGGTTGTTGATAAATGATTATCCCATCTTTATAGGTTATTTCATCTTCGATGCCGGTTATAGGTCCTACAGAGAAATAAAGTCTGCACAGTGGATCGCCTCCATATCCTCCCAGCAGTTCAGGTTTATACAAATTGATATAATAGTTTCCTTCCTCTATTTGCGGATCAATTTCCATTTCAAGATTAACAGTCTGTCCTTTCTCTACAAATACATTTGTATAGTGTAAGTTAGACGTTGAACCTTGGCCAACAGCAAAGATTGCTGCCATCAAAGTCTTATCATATACATTACCCGTACCACTTAATGACAAATCTGCCAATAACTTAAGTTTTTCTCCTACTTGAAGTTTATCTGCTTCTAAATGTGCATTTTCCACTATTAAGGTAGATGTTCCAGAGGTTTTGTTGACAGTGACAGGAGTCAATTCTTTTCCAATACCATATACATATTCTCCCCATTGTACTCCCGGACAAATTAAATAATCCCCGGCTGGGATGCCTTTAGATGCTTCTGTTAGGTTAGATATTAAATTCCCAGAAATGTTAATTTCTTTATTTTCGGCACTTGGTTTTAATTCTAACTGGGTATATCCGGCTAAGCTTATTAGTTGTGCCTCTTCATCGGCAGTAATAAACAGAACACCTGCTAAACCATAAAAATCACTCGTTGTACTCTTATTGGAAAGCAACATCTTGAAGTCTCCTCTACGACCGCTATATAGATTATGTAGTGACTCTACACTCCCATCTAAATCTTCTTTCAAGTTCAAATTTCCAGCAAATAAAGCTAAAATACATTTGTTACCAGATATAGTGAGTGTAAATTGCGTTTCAGAACCATAACTACCACGTACACGACTCCAAGCTGTCTCACGTGAATCTTTGGTTGCTAGATACAATGCATAAGTACCGTCAGTTAAAGTACTGGGGACAGTTATGTTTGAAAAGGTTTGGCCTTTGGTTCCAAAATTAGGTTTAACATTCCCCAAAGATATATTCCATAAAGCGGACTGTTTACCATCTTTCTCAGCAATTAATCCCAACTGTCCATTCTTGAATGTTGTGCTCATGTTATACATCTCAGTAATTGTAAGATCAAAGTTCTCCCCCTTGGTAACTTCATTTTTACTAACTTCCAACTTCGAAAGGTAGAAATGAGATGTATAACTTGATGTTGCTACAGGAGGTTGAAATCCAGTAATCATTCCCTGTTGATAGATAAATCCACCGCCTATATTCGTTCCTCCGCCGATTCCCGGAGATGACGGATCAAGAGAAGCTACTTCGAAATAACCATTATTAACTCCACCCCAACCCCAATTGACATGAACCATATCTTGGGTATCATAGCCATCAAAAACAAATTCGTGTCCAACATCTTTGGATGCCCCATTATAAAGTACCGGTCGCCCTTCACTAATTTCCTTCTTAATCAGGTTCATCCACTCCTCAGAAGTAAAATACTCACGATATATATATCCAAGATTCTCATCATATCCGAAATAATCAATCAAAGCCTGTCCTACTTTAAAAGAATAAGCACCGGAACTGGAAGGAGAGTACTCCATTTCAACAGAAACACCACATGCGTACATTAATAGTGCAACAGCATTAGCTTGCTCTGTAGAGTATTTACCACTGATGTACTGTGGCAACATATCATTCCAGTCGAAAGTTGTATTTTCATAATCAAAAGAATATCGGACACCATTGGAAGTATAAGAATAGTTACCTTTCCCTTTTGCAGGATATTCGTAATATTTTAAAATCATTGCCATTGCTGTAGCCACACATCCAGTAACACTACGTTGTCCTTGAATAATTGGACAAGCATCGTTATATGGAGCATCCTGATTCCAGTTTATTTCTCCTAATAAAGGAGATACAGATGCAGGAAAACTTTTTCTTGTAAGTAGTTTAGGTTCTATAGATGCTTTTTTTTCATTGTCTATATTTTCATAAGCAGCGTTATAATATTCTAGCCAACCAAGAAGGTTAGTAGGCAAATTTTCTGTCATGAAGCAAGTCTTATCAGAATAGGCGAGGATAGGCTTCATACGGTCATCACCAGAAACAATGACATAAGCTGAGTGGCCATTATTGTATATGTAAAAAGCAGTTCCTTCCACACTACGGGTAGACGCAGATTTTAGCAAATCATTAGAAACTGCAACCAACTGGACTTCAGCAGCATTACGTGTCGTTGCATTGTTGAATTGCATAAAGAAAGAGCGTGCAATAGAGAGTCCTTCTTCAGGAGAACGCTGGGCCGCCCGGACCATCAAACTACATAAGAGTAGCCAAGATAAAAGTAATAATTTTCTCATAGGCATAAATATTAGTATCAATATTCTAAAAATAATTTATATTTTAAATCGCTATAAATAAAAGAGGGGGAACAATAAGCCTTCTAATAGAAACACTTTTTATTCCCCCATTTATAGAACTATTCCATAGGAGCCTCAATACTCCAGAAAAGTTTATTCAACATTATCATTTAACCATTACGCCATCCATTGTTTGAGCGACCTTTATATTCTTTGCAGCGGAGAACGATTTTTTATTCATCTGTAAAGGCTGCATTGAAAATCCTTTCATCAATTTAGTGTTCACTTCTGCTGATTGCTTCTTCACAGGACTCCATATCAACTTACAATATGGTGAGTATAAACTTGCACCTTTATCTGTAATTGCACAGTAGCCAAATGAATCCCATTCAACTGTATTAGACTCAGCATTCAAGAATGTCAATTTTCCGTCTTTCGTCAAACCACCAATAAAATATTCTTTTGTGGTCAATTTTCCAGCAGAAGAATTGATCAATGCAAGTACTGCATCATAACCATCATACGGTTCAACATCCTGAGGAGCTAAAATAATCCAACCAGTTTCTTTATCATAATCCAAATAGAAAGTATCGTCATAGCCTTCCTCACCCAAAAGTCCTTTAACAACCAAGGTTTGATTATCTGCTTTTTTAACTGAAGCTGCTAAATTGCCAGATGCAGAAGATGTCGCAGCCGGAACAAGCCAATTGCCTACATAATCATCAATTGAAGTACCTTGAAGCAAATCATCAAACGGACTTCCACCTGTAGAGAAATTGAAAGTAGCAGAAGCATTTTCCTGAGCTTCACCACCACCATAAGTAACAACAACAAAAGAGTAAACACCACCTTCATCACAAGGAAGAGTAACAGTACCGCTCTCTGTAAGTTCCTCAGACTTAATGCTACCATCAATGATACCTTTAGCAGCTGCTTCAATATCTTCACCGGATACCAAAGCTATCTTTGCAGATTCAACATCTTCTCCAAGCGTAACTTTAGCAATGGCATAATTCTTATTGGACACATCTGTATAACGTCCCAGATAAGCAACCTCTGCAGTATAATCAGTAAGAACAATTCCTGGGAACGCAATTCTGACAACTCCGTCCTCCTGAGAATGATCCCAACCACCAAGACCATCCATATAGTAGTATGGAGCAAGTTGAACAATAGCAGGTTTCCCCTCTTTCGTATAAGCCTTAACGGTACTATACATCCAGAATGATTCAGCTTGAAAGTTAGTGAAATCTGACGGATGATGCGCATCCACATTCTTATTGTAATCGTTTGAAGTATTATAGAAACCTGTACAATAAGCATCAAAATGTACTAAACCATCAGTTGTTATTTTGACTTTATTGATCATATCGCCCGCCTTTAGAATCTGGAATGTCAGATAAGGTGATTGATCACCATGAGTTGAAAGTCCCTCAGCTTCTAAGCCTTGTGAATACGGATCAACCAAACGATACATCGTAGGATCAAGATCGTTTTGTTGTAGCTCTACCTGATAAGTTTTCTCAAATAAGAAAGCATCAGAGAAAATTGCATTACCTAACGAAGTCCACGGTGCTGGAATACCCGCTTTAAATGAATAAGTGGAAGTTCCATAAGGTGTTGTAAGGTTAGCATCTGCAATTGCAATAGTGATTGCTTTAAAATCGTCGTATTCAAGTTTATCAGGATCGTAACCGATTGACAGTTTTATAGTTTCAGCGCCAGCTGCAAAATTTGCAGTAGTAGGAATTGTAAAAAGGCCTGATTTATCTGTTGCGGTTAGATTTACCGTTAGAGCCTCAGTAGTATTTATACGGCTTACTGTAACATCGAACGAAGTTGCGTTTTTAGCCAAATTAACCTGTGACGGCATAGCGGTCGAGAAATAGACCTGTGCACCAGCAATTTCTTCTGCCGGGTCATAATCGTATGAGTCGGTACATGCACTCCAAGTAAGTGCAAATACACCCATCAGCACCAGCAGATATGTATTTAGTTTTTTCATACTAACTATTTTTAGTAAATTTATTTATAATCAAGTTTATTTAAAACTCAAAGCTGTTTTACTCGCTAATCCAAGGTTTATAAAAGTCTGTAGGATCTGGATTACCAAAACCAACCAGTGCTTCGTTATTATCGCTTTCTTGTCTTACGATACTCATATTCATCCATGCCGGACGTCCCTTAGTATTCAAACGAGCAGTGTCATAGAAGTTTGTATCCGGGTAACCACGAGTAACACTCATATTCAGACGCTTCACATCATAGAATGTCAAACCTTCACCCCATAGTTCTACACGTTTTTGAAATACAACTTCTTCAACCACATCACTATTTGAACATACATATTTCGGATCACGATAGTTTTTCATGAATGTTTCCAGTAACTGTTTACCTTCAACAGCATTTAGATGGGCAGCAGCTTCAGCCTCGATAAAGTACATCTCTTCAACACGCATTATAGGGAAAGCAACAGCATTACCAACATTACTAACACTTGTATTTCCTTCATTTGGACGGAACTTCACAGATGCATAATCTGGTAATTTTTCACCTGTTTCCTGATTTATAAATGGAGTTTTTCCTTCCAGAGCAGTACCGGCAGGAGCTTTCCAGATTTTCTTGCGGAAATCCGTATCGCTCATCCTTTCATACATAGTACGATTAATCATTAAAAATGGTTCTCCACCAGTATATCCATATGATGCTTCATTAGACATCCAAGAAGTCCAGGTTGCAATACCACTCTTTACCTGATCATCTTCAGCCTTTAGTTGTGAGCCCCACATCCAACAAGAAAGATCATTGAATCCTTTAGTTGTACTTAGACATTGATTTTCTGTCATTGGAGTAACACTCGTTGCATCAATAGCTTTACGTGCATAAGTCTTAGCATTGGCATAATCGCCCAGCCACATATAGTAACGAGCCTTTAAACCATATACCACATCCAGATGAGGCAGTGTCTTAGTCGTGATTTTTAAGTTGACAATATATTCTTCTGCTTTATTTAAATCCCCTAGAATAAACTCAGCCATTACTTGGCGTGTAACGCGAGGGTTATTTCTTGCTTCTGCTTCAGTCATACCTTCTTTCACAATAGGCACAGTCAGGTTCAATACATCATTTCCGCTGGAGTTCACTGAAGAAAAACCTTCAACCGGCATAAATTCATACATTTGTGCCATATCCAGATAAGCCAATGCACGGAATGCATGACCAGCACCTAAATAACCTAATTGCAAGGTATTAGCAGTTTCTGTATTTACTGCACCAATCATATTATTAGCCGTCTGTACAAACTTGTAGTAATACCACCAATGAAATTGTGCATACATGTAACTGTCACCTTGAGCTTTATTCATTTCCCAACCGGTATACCAGTCATAACCACTACCACTATATACTATAGGCATATCTTCAGTCATCACATCACGGATATGCATAATAGAACCATATCCCCAGTCATAGTCCTGGCGTTGGGGTAATACTCTGAATGTATTAAAATAGGCAGGCATTGCCCACAATAATGCTTCTGTAGCTTTTGATGACGAGCCTAACTGGTCTTCAGTTGCCACCTGGGTAGGAAGCGTTTCTTCAATACATCCGGTCATCAGAACGGATGAAGAAAGACAGACCCCTAATATTAATTTAGATATATTTTTCATATTCAATAATTGCTAATTGGTTTAGAATGTAAGTGTGATACCTCCCGAAATAGTACGCATTGGAGCATAATAAGCAGATGTTACACTACCTGTAATACTCTGGCGTGGATCAAGTCCTTGGCGTTTAGACCATACCCAAACATTATCACAAGACATATAGATGCGCAGTTTTTCCATACCCATAGTACGGCAGATTCGTGATGGCAAAGTATAACCCAGATTAATATTCTGCAAGCTCAAATAAGAAGCATCAGTCAAGAAACGATCTGAACTCTGATTCATATATGAGTCATTATATTGGAAACGAGGAATGTTAGAACTTGTATTTTCCGGAGTCCAGGCATTCAACAAATCAACATGGAAAGCATGTCCCTTGTTAATTCCCATTGAGGCAGCATAGTCACTATCATAAACTTGTCCACCAAGTTGATATGCAAAATCAATAGAGAAATCAATACCTTTATATTCAAAACTTGTTCCAAAACCGCCGTACATATCCGGCAATGCAGTTCCGCAAAGATGCTGTGTTGCTTCACTGGGCTTCGTTGTTGTTTCAACTCCGGTTACATTACCATCTTTATCTTTTATATCTTTATAGAACAGAGATTCTCCTTTTTCATTAACACCGGCATATTTATACAGATAATAAGTATATAAAGGTTCACCTTCACCGTAGAAGAAGCTACCGCTGGAATAACCGGATACTCCATCTACTTTCAACGTTTTAGACTTTTCTGACAAATACGTAATCTTATTCTTGTAATGAGTAAAGTTTAAGCTAATCGTCCATTTCATATCATTGGTCTTGATTGGCGTACCCTCTAATTCTAATTCAACACCCGTATTACGCATATCACCCACATTGGAATAATAAGAAGTAAAGCCCATTGTAGGAGGAAGAGGGAATGAAAACAACATATCAGAAGTCTTGCGATTGAAATATTCTACAGTACCACTTAAGCGATTTTTGAGAACTGCAAAGTCAATACCAACATTGAAGTTACCATTTGTTTCCCAGGTAATATCCTTGTTACCCATAGCATAAGGAACAGCCGCCGGGTTACCGTTTGCATTTACAATCTCATAAGTAGTTATATAACGGTAGTCACCGATATTATCATTACCTTGCGAACCATAAGATGCTTTTAATTTTAACTCATCAATCCATTCTACATTAAAGAAATCCTCTTTAGAAATTAACCAAGCACCTCCTAATGACCAGAAGTTACCCCAACGATTGTCCGGATGGAAACGAGAAGAAGCATCACGACGATAAGAACCAGATACAAAGTATTTTTCATTAAAATCATATTGTATACGGCCAAAATAACCTTCTGTGTTATAGTCTTTTGTATAAGAGTTAGCAGAACCATCCAAGATAGCACCAATCAATTCCGGGTTATTCGGATCGAACATGTTAGATTTTGAAGCATATAAATAATAGTATTTATAACGATAAGACTCATGTCCCAACATCGCTTCTATATTATGGGAACCAAAGCTCTTTTTATAGTTTAATAATTGCTGATAGTTATATGATAGCTGACGAGTATGGTATTTATATGCAATACCATTAGAGGAAGCGTATTGACCATAGTAGGGATTCGTAACATTAGTCTGACGCATTTCATCTACATATACACTGTTGGTAGAACTAAATTTGAAATCTTTCAAGAAACGTACCTCGAAAAAGCCTACAGCGCTAATTGCATTACCCTCAGCATTCATCTTATCCAAAATGCTGCTGGATAAGGCATTACTTTGTCCCAAGTAAGGACGGCTATTACCAGCGTTAGAGCCATCACCATAGTCATAACGTGTGATTCCATTAGCATCTTTCATTATTACGCCATTTCCATCACGCAGGTATAGCGGATAAATCGGAGCCATCTGAGTTAAAGCAAATACATTACCAGAGGAATTGGAACTACCATCATCACCCAACTGATTAGATTCATAATGCGTATAAGCCATGTTTGCTCCCACTTTCAACCAATCTTTAATTTGATAATCAGCTTTCATACGACCAGTCAGACGTTCATAGTCAGAATTATTGGCGATACCTTCATTATCCAAATAGTTGAAAGAAGCATAGAAAGAAGACTTATCGCTACCAGCTGTTGCTGTCACTGTGTATTCCTGACGCAAACCATTCTTATAAGCAGCATCTGTCCAATCATCTGGCAACAACAGATAGTTTTGTCCTTGATAACTAACAAGGTTACCTAATGTTGCATTCGGATTCAATTTACCATTTTCGCCAATCATATACTGCCCTGTAGGTACGTTATAAACATTATATCCCAAACCGTAGGCATTATTTGCAGTCAGATTTTGATTAGCCATAATATGAGCCGCATTTGAATCCATTCCTTGGGTATTCGTAAAGTAGTTCTTCAGAGCGCCATAATACATTTCATAATATTTAGCAGGGCTAGTAACATAATTATAATCCTGAGTAGCACGAGAGTTAGATCCCCATTTTGCATCGACTGTAATTTTGGCTTGTCCGGCATTACCTTTTTTAGTAGTAATGATAATCACACCATTAGCACCACGTGCACCATACAGAGCACTTGAAGCGGCATCTTTCAATACAGTCATTGACTCAATATCCTGAGAGCTTATATTATTGAGGTCACCATCATACGGTATACCATCCAATACAATCAAGGGGTCTTTTCCTGCATTGATTGAACTAATACCACGTACACGAATCGTTGGTGTTGTAGCTCCCGGTTGTCCAGAAGTAGTGTTTAGCTGTACACCAGAAACTTTACCAGTCAATGCATTAGCTACATTGGAAGTCTGAATCTTACCAATCTGATCAGATGAGACAACACTTGCCGAACCTGTAAATGCTGACTTCTTTGCAGTACCATAAGCAACCACCATTACTTCTTCAAGTATCTCACTATCAGATTTCATTGTTACTTTTACGTGAGATTTAATCGCAACTTCTTGTGTTTGCATACCAATATACGAGATTTGCAACGTCTTCGCAGAACTAATCCATTATTATATTGCTGAATATCAGCGTTGTAATCATAATCAAGGAACTTTATACAAGGTGATAATAATTTATAAATAGCTGATAATAAGAGATGTAAAAAACGACAATATATATTTATATCTACCGGAATTATCCTATATTTCTATACTAAACACTTAATAATAAGAATATTATTATGTAATCATCTATAAAAACAGGTTCTTAAACTAGTACTATTGGTTCAAGCATAAATATAAATGTATGGAATAATTAAAAACATTCCAGAAGTTGATCTATAACACATGATAGCGATCACATGAATAAAAAATAGTAAATAGTTGAAATAAATATTTATCCTATTTTATAATTACATAGTGTGATTCCGAGAAGACTAAATAGAAAAAGAGAAATAGAACAAAGTTATATATCATATTGCAAACTTATAATTGATTATTATGGTCAAGTCTTTTTTAAGTAGTTTCTATTACTAATTGAGGACATATTGAATAAGAGAAACGAGCTTAATTCTTGTTTTGAGCTCTCACATCATCGTACATGCTGTTCAACAATTCTTAAGCACAGAATGGTAGTGCATCGCAAAAGTAAGGTAGTCCGTATTCATAAGACAAAGCTTCCTGAGTTGTAGGATGAACTGATATACGCCAATACTTCTTACGACAAGTCTTGTTTCAACCACACCTATAACGAATACATGCCTATGAGATCTTCCCTGTTAAGAGTAACTGCTTTCATCTCAACGCTCTCTGGATATACTACATGCAGATTCGGATAGCTATAGGACTTTATTTGTTATGCAAGCTTATTCTCTCGCAACCTAATATTCAGTCTTTGTATGTAGAGCTGAGAATTTGTCGAAAACTTCCTTCAAATTCTTCTCTGTGCAGGGCACCTTTGTCATTGACTAGCAATTCCCACTATTAAGACTTATTTGGAATTTACACTCTAAAACAGTTCGTTTATGCCAGGCAAACATAGAAAGACCGCTCACTTCTCAGTGAACGGTCCTCTAAAACACTTTATTAAAAACACTCAGCTAAATTAATAGCTGGGATTCTATTGTTATCATATGTTCTGATTAATCTGCAATAAATTCATCATAATCATAACCAAGATTGCCTGCTGATACATAATACTGCACGTAAATGAAGCAATTGTAATTTGAATACATACCACTTTCATAGCCACCTTCGGTCACAAAAGCATCGTTATTCTGAAAATAGCCTATGTCACGGACATTTACAGTGCCATAGTTACCAAAAATATATGGTGTGTCAGTCGCAGGAACCCTGAAGAACTGATATTCTCCTCCTGTATCACTACCTTTATAGTCTATTAGGTTAATCTTTAAGTGATAACCAGTGCCAAACACATCCTTGAAACGATATAGATTAGCATCAGTAGTACAAACTTGTAAAACAGTAGGATTAGAAGCTGATATACCAAGCTTTTCAGCGTTAAAGAAATAGTATGTGCCAGTAACCACATCAGTCCAAGCAAGACCTGAAAAAGTGATATCTGTAGATGTTTTACTATCTTTACCTACAGCTACAGCAGTAATGGTATATTCGC
Organism: Bacteroides intestinalis; assembly: GCF_003464595.1. GTDB lineage: Bacteria > Bacteroidota > Bacteroidia > Bacteroidales > Bacteroidaceae > Bacteroides > Bacteroides intestinalis_A. The sequence goes on along the minus strand of NZ_QRZF01000003.1, from coordinate 287,673 downwards.
CATATAAATCAGTCAATACAACATCAACGTTTGATGCGCCGGAAATGTCATTGACTTTAATGCCATTTGAAACAACATAGTCAATATAGGCATTTTTACCCATAGAGGCTATATGGGCATCTTTGTCTACTGTCTGCTCAACCAGATAGTACGCTTCAGTTGTCTTGCTGTTTGCAGCAAATCTGAGTATAATATCGTTGTCGGGGTTATTAGGCCGACTTGCTTTATACTGATAAACAGTTACTATTGGGGTAGAATCATTTCCCGGTTCTGTACCTTCTTCGTCTGTACATGAAGTCACAATAGTAACAGCGAGAAGCGCCATGAATAAATTATATATATATATTTTCATATTCTTCATCTTTAATATGTTAATCCCATTACCATTTATACTCTTCAGAGTCTGAAGAAGGCTGAATGGGTGTAGGATTGTTTGTACAAGAATAATTATTGTTAGTTTCAGTCTGAATGATACACCAGTTCATCCAATCAGGAGGAGTGCTGGTATTCCAGCGCCTGGATTCTAAATGATTGGTCTTTTCATAGCTACGGATAATACCTTTATTGAGACGTTTAATATCAAAAGTAGCCAGTCCTTCTCCCCAAAACTCAACACGGCGCTGCCACCAAATTTCGTTTTGGAAGGTAGAAGTGGTTGAATTTCCATACGCTTCACTGTGCTTGCCATATTCATAAGATACATCACGTGATTTGGCAAATGTGGTCAATAAGGCAATGCCATTAGATTCATTCTGCATACCTGCGGCCTCAGCTTCAATCAAATACATCTCCTCAACACGCATCATGGGGACAGCTACAACAAAACCTATATACTGGTTATTACGCCCCTCTTCACCTCCGATTGTACGGAACTTCAATGGAAGTCCACCCACTGCTTTATAATTCACTTGTCCGGCATTATATATCCAATCTGGATGGTCTGTATAAGCCTTTAATCCTTCCAGTGTTTCTGCCTTACTCACTTCATCCAGAGCAAAGTCAACGAAACATTTCCTACGAAAATCAGTTTGCGGCATCGTTTCATACAAATGGCGGTCCATCACAATCTGTTGGCCATAGTTTGCAGCATAGCCACAACCAGAAGTGGTTGGATTAATCTCGAGGCACATGGTAGATCCCCAAGACGAGTCCCCATCATTTTCCAAAATGTTCGGATCATCTTTCTTATAAGTGAGTCCCATCATCCAAGATGAATTAGGAGTATTGAATCCAGTTTCACGATCAGTATATTGGCTTTCAGTCATCATTGTATAACCATTCTGAGCCAATTTTGCATATTTTTCTGCATTTGCCCAGTTTTCCATTACCAGATAGGCACGAGCTTTCAATCCATAAACTACAGACTGGTCAGGAGTATAAACATTCTCGCGTTTATAGTTAGCTAAGTATTCTTCTGCTTTATCAAGGTCAGAAATAATAAACTCCCACATTTTCTCATTCGTAGCGCGAGGATTGTAGGCCAACTCACTAAGAGTAGTCGCTTCGGTTACAATAGGTACAGTTTCTGCTTCTTTATCAATACCATACGTCTTGGGGGCATACATACGTGCTAAATCCATATAGAACATTGCACGCATAGCATGGGCGATGCCTGCACCGGTCACTTTATCAGCATCGGGTGTTGAGCCAGCCAGTGAAAGAACTGTATTACAATTTTTGATCCAACTATAATAATAAGTCCATGGAAGCTGGCATGCAGCATACTGAGGTCCCAGACCTACACCGCACTCATACCAATTACTATACCAATTTGAATAGACAGTAACCATATCTTGTCCCATTAAGTCACGAAACAAATAAAAAGCAGGATAGCCATAATCGTATTGGGTACCAGAATCATTGCCATAAGCAAATGTACCTACTAAGGAAGACGTGATTGCATTTACAAAGTTATTGTACGCCCCTGGTGCATTGGCTGCCTGGTCACCAGTCACTGTGGAGCTCTGGGGTTCGAACTCTTCGATACAACTAGTTGCCGTAATTAACAAGAGGGCAACCATCATCAATGATAGTAATATTTTTCTCATCTTATTTCTCTTTTAAAGTTAGAATGTGAATTGCACTCCACCTGAGATATTACGTACAGGAGAGTAAACACTGACGGATTCATTTCCATCATAAGAATAACGAGGATCTAACCCTTTACGGGCTGACCAAAAACAAAGATTTTCACCTGCTACATAAACACGGATTTTTGCAACATTCTTAATCAAATTCTCAGGCAATGTATAGCCTACGGTAAATGATTGAAAATTCAGATAACTGGCACTGGTTAGAAAGCGATCGGACATACCAGTAGTATATTGGTCGCCATACTGCCAACGAGGAATATTACTGGTAGTATTATTCGGAGTCCATGATTTAGCATAATCTTTGTGAATATTGTAACCGGCATCTGATGCAGTGGTGCTAGGAGTCATCAACCGCTTGTATTGGAGATCCATTACTTTACCTCCAATCTGATAATCGAAAGAAGCGGAAGCATCGAAATCACAGATACGTAAGGTAGTACTAAAGCCGCCAAAAGCTTTAGGAAGTGTAGAACCTAATGCATACTTCGAAGCTTCGTTGATACTGGTTGTAGTACGTGAAAGCTCTTTACCTGGGCGGTTAGTTGCACCTTTCAGGGCATCATCAATCCAGTAAATAGCCTCACCTTTCTCATTAACCCCTGCATATTTAGGCAGGAAAGCATTGTAGAGAGAACCACCTTCTTCAAACCAGTTCTGATAGGTTCTTGGAGTATTTGATTCGATGAAACCACCAGTTTCTGCAATCTTTGACTCAGGCAGTTTAAGAATCTTCGTTTTATTATGAGATATATTAGCTGACACACTCCAATCAATGTCTTTGGTGCGGATTATTGCACCAGTCAAAGCTAATTCAACGCCCATATTACGAATATCACCCACATTGCCGTAGTAACCACGTGAACCAGCAGATTCTGGAACAGACAGCCAGAACAACAAATCACTTGTTTTCTTGGTATAAACATCTAAATTACCCGCCAAACGACCTTTCCAGAGACTGAACTCAATACCAACGTTGATATTAGTAGTTGTTTCCCAAGTTATATCAGGATTACCCATACGATAAAATACAGGCGACATTGTAGTCTCATCAGCTTTCGATAAAGAGTACAAATCAGTATAAGCATAGCTACCAATATTATCATTGCCTTGCTGCCCTACAGAAAATTTTAGTTTTAACATATCGAGCCATGATGCATAATTGATCATGAAGTTTTCCTTAGATATAATCCAAGCTGCACCCACTGACCAGAAATTGCCCCATCGGTTTTCTTTTGCGAAATAAGAAGAGGCATCACGACGGAAAGAAGCAGAAGCATAATACTTTTCAGCATAATTATACTGAGCACTGCCGAAATAACCTTCTACATTATACTCAGTAGTGTAAGAGTGAGAATCCTTCTTGGTAGCAAACGCATTGATTTCAGGTATAGCTGGTGAAAAACCACCATTTGCTGTAGCATCCAGATATGTCGTTTTTGTCTTATAATACTCATGACCAACCATGACACTTACACTGTGCTTATTGAAATCCTGAAAATAGGTCAATGACTGTACATGGTTAGTTCTCAATGCAGTAGTGGCGCTTTTGAAGATTTCTCCATTTACACCTTGTTTAGAACCATAATAGGGATTTTCATAATCAGATTTATTTGTTTGTCCCCAAGTCACTGTGCTAGTTGCATTTGCTTTTAAGAAATTGGAGATATTGACATCAGCAGTAAAAGTTCCATTCAACTGGTCACCAATATAAGTTACCTTATTATAGGCATTCGATCCCAGTGGGTTACCTGTTTGCCCGAACGGACGGCCTACTCCATAGTTAGTGAGTGCAACACCATAGTCGTAGGCTTTATGACCGTATTCATCTGTCTTGATAACCGGTTTACCTGATTCGTCCAACACACGAACATACGCTGGATAGATAGGGGCCATCATAGAAGTATAGTACATCAAATTGCTGGCTCCTAAAGAAGTATCCATATTGGGATTAGAATTGCGATTAGAATGTATATAGCCCACATTGGCACCAATTTTCAGCCATTTCTTAGCCTGATAATCAGCCTTAACACGAGCGGTTACGCGGTCGTAACCAGAATTATCGATAACACCATCTTCGTTTAGATATCCCAAACTAGCATAGAAAGAAGAACGGTCAGAACCACCGTTGATACTTACATTGTATTCTTGACGTAATGCGTTCTTGTAAGCCAAATCGCTCCAGTTATCAGGTTGCATGTAGTAGTCTGTTCCATTATATGTATGTTTGCGCCCCAGTGTGGCCTTCGGATTCAACTTACCATCTGCGCCAATCAATTGTTCACCATCGGGAACTGTATATACATTATATCCCAGTTCGCTTAACATCTTGTTATTAGCAGACTGATTGGCATTTGTCGCACTCATACCCTGGCCATAGAAATAATTATTGTAAATTTGAGAGTAGTAGGCTTCGTAATACTTTCCCGGATCTGTAATTACATCGTAATCTTGAACCGAACGAGAGTTTACGCCCCACTTCATATCTACATTGATAACTGCATTTTGTGTCTTACCCTTTTTAGTAGTAACAATTATAACGCCTGCAGCACCACGTGCGCCGTAAAGGGCAGCCGAAGCAGCATCCTTCAATACAGAAACAGACTCAATGTCACCTTGTGGAATGTTAGAGAGACTAGCAGGATAAGGAGCACCGTCGACAATCACCAACGGATCTGTTGCAGCATACATAGAAGCAATTCCGCGAATATTGATTTTGCCACTCGTATCACCTGGGGCACCTGAACCACCACGCATTTGTAATCCAGCTACGGAACCAATCAAAGCATCAGTTACATTCGTTGTGATGCGTTTGGATAGTTCTTCAGTGTTAACTACCGAAGCTGAACCTGTAAATGCTGATTTCTTAGCTGTACCGAAGGCTACAACCAATACTTCATCCAACATCTCTGTATCTGCTTTCATTGTAACCTTCACGCGTGGTGCAATAGCAACTTCTTGAATTTGCATTCCAATGTAAGAGATTTGTAACGTTTTCGCAGAACTAAGTAGTGTATAAGACTCTAATAATCAGCGAAATAAATTTAGATCAGAACCATGTTATGTACAACGATTATTTATCAACATATTGATTATGAGATATATAAAAAACGGTAGTATGTGTTTGTATCTACCCTGATTGCCCTTTATTTAATACGTAATCATTTAATTATAAGATCATTAATTCGAAAGTGAAAACAGAATAAAGTTCCAAAATTAGTACTATGGGTTTTGTTCTATTTATAAATGTATGAAATAATTAAATTATTAATGAGGCTTAATTTATAGTTCATATACACAATCTGAAGTCTTTGTGAAGTCCGTTTTTTTCATAAAAGTAGTATGCATAGTTAAGTATAATGCAAATTGTATTATTTCGATAAATAATAAGAGATTGGATCGAAATAAAATATTCCTTTTGAGTCATTATTGATCTATATGAAATATATAATTGACCTGCAATGGCTAAAGAAGAGAGAATGAAAGAAAAAGACCGCACATTTCCTAATGAGCAGTCTTTAAAAACACTTTATCGAGAAAACACTCGGTCAAATATGAGTATACAATAATTAATATAAAATATCGTAGCTCTTGAGTTCCAAGAAAATTATAAAAGTTCCGTTCTTCCATTTACCATTGAACAAATGGAAGAATGGAACTTTATAGTCTACTATTTACTAATTCGTTATTTAGTAGCCTCTAAAGACTCCAAATAAGCATCCCCACTTAAGTACAGATATGAAGGATTAGCACAAGGTGAGGCAGCGCCTTCTTTATAATCTGCCATCTTAATATACAAGGAGTTGGCAGGGAAAGTAATGCAGTTGGCTTTTTCATTATAAATCCCCAATGGATATGTTGCAATATTTGTTGACAGATTTCCATATACAGAGCCGATAGAGAACATTCCATATGACCAGGCCATACCTAAGTCAACTGGTGACAATGCCGCTCCCTGGCTGGTTACATCAATAGTAAAGAGATATTTACCCGGCACCACATCACTTTCCTCATTAAAAGGATAACCATCGTAGCCACCATACTCATCCATTGCTGTCGCTACACGTGCAAACGGACTGTCAAAGCGGAAACGAACGCTGGTAGCCGTTTCTGCCCGTTCCAATTTTACAGCCATCGGCATGGAAGGATCAACGCCAAAGAAAGTAGATATAGTACCGTCTAAATAATAACCAGTGCCGATTGGTTCCCATTTAATGATACTGAAATTTACAGAAATCTCATTGTATCCGCTAATGTATTTACTTACATTATCGCCACTCACAGCCAGCTTTAGATTATAAAGAATCCCTGCTGTCGCTGATGGAGTCTCCACAGTCAATGTCGTAGTTGCCTCTCCGGCAGCAAATAATACTGTAGAAGGGCATGTAAATATATTCTCTTCGTTATTCAAGACCTTTATATCCACAGAACCAGCTACATCAGTTACAGAACGTTTTAGTGTGAGGATAAAAGAAGTAACTCCAGGTTCAACTTCTACTGTTTGGGTATAATTACCTGCAAAACAAATACCTTGGTTGCCCTCCTCTAATCCTCCCGGAGTATAACTTTCCGCATCCGGATCACAAGCCACAGCCATCAATGCGATAGCAAACAGGCTAAATATTTTATTGATATATTTCATATTCTATCCTTTTTATAGTTAACTTATTCTTCATCAGGTATTGGAGTTGGAGCAGATACCAACGGATTGTTTTCCAGCAATGGATTGTATTGTACCTCTTTATTGGGGATACTGTAAATCTGGACCGGATCACCTGCCGCAATGTTAAATACCGCAGTTTTGGGAAATCCGCATCCCAAGCGATTAACACCTTTATTCAGACGCATAATATCAAAATAGGCTAAACCTTCACCCCAGAATTCGATACGACGTTGATGCCAAACAGCCTCTTGCACAGCTTCGCTCGTTGTAGCTGTACATTTATAAGATGGATCACGATAGGTATTTACAAATGAATTGAGTGTATTCACACCGCCGCTTACATCATTGTTCATGGCTTGTGCTTCTGCTTTAATTAAATACATTTCCTCTACACGCATCAAAATCACATCAGTTGCATTGTTATTTGATCCCCATTCGTTGTTCATTGGCCCATATTTCACTTGCGTATAAACCGGAGCACCTTTTTTAGTAATATAAGCCTGCGCTGCTGCCGGTAGATTAACAGATACACCTGTGTCATCCAAGAACCATCCTTTACGTACATCACTTTCAGGAATCTGGTTGTAGAGTTTTGGACTGATTCTGCGCCATCCCCCCACAGAGGCGTAGCCGTAATTCAGTGACCCCATGTGAGATGGGAAATTACAAATACCAGTAGTACTTACACGGTCTTTATCCGTAATTAAGATGCCCCACATCCATGAAGCATCTTCAATATCAATGAAGGTTGGCTTGCTCACCGCTGTGCTACTATATGGAATAGAAGATGTGCTGGCAAGTGCAGCTTCTGCATCTTTCAATGCATCTGCATAATTGTGCATAGTCAGGTGAACACGGGCACGTATACCATAAGCAACATCAAGACTGACATAACGCTTGTCGGAACGGGTTTTCTTTGTGTTAGCCAATAGCTCAATAGCCTTATTCAAATCACCCAAAATGAATTCATAGGTTTCCTTTACTGTAGAGCGGGCACAGCCATTTGCTGCTACCTCTTCTGCATTCTCGGGAGTGATAATGGGCACTCCTGGAGCATCTTCATGTCCCTTGTAATTGAACTGATACAACTGCACCAACGTGAAATAATCGAACGCACGGATGGACAATGCCTGTGCCAGATAAAATTGCAGAGTAGGGTCTGACGTTTCATTATCTACAGTACCAATAACAGCGTTGGCTGTATAAATTTGGTTGTAAAGCGTACCCCAAAATTCGATAGTAGCCGTACTCGTACTTAAACAATCGCTATAATCGGCTGATTCAGAATACCAATTGTAGCCTGTTATATCAGCTACAAAATCCGTAGTCCTTGAATCGGTAGCTAACATAATAGTAGGATAACCTATATCACTATGTACGTTGTCATCTTCGGTATAAATTTTAGCATATTGTGTAAAGTTAGCTGTAATAGCAGTTACGCTAGCTTCAATTTTAGAAGGGTCAGCAGCGACCACATCCTCTTTTTGGTCGGCTGTAATAGTCGAACTTAGTGGGGCAGTATCCAAGTCAGTACATCCGACTACTAATGCACCGAATAGAGCAACTTGCGTTATTTTATATATTCTTTTCATATTCTTTCTTTTTTATAAAATTCAACCATTTATCAGAATGTTACTTTCAGGCCACCAGAAATGGTACGTATAGGAGTGTAGCGGTCTGTTGAGGCAGTCGTATAGCTCATACGTGGATCAAGTCCTCTGCGGGCAGAGAAAAGAGCCACATTATCAGCTGCACCATAAACACGCAGGCTACCGATACCCAAATTTCTCAACCATCTTTTAGGTAGTGTATAACCTAATGTAATGTTATTGATAGCGAAATAGTCAGAACTTGTTAACCAACGATCTGAACTAGAATTGGTATATTTATCGATTGCATCTATACGCGGTATATTAGAATTTGCATTTTCGGATGTCCAGGCATTCAGTATATCTTTGTGCCAGTTATAACCAAGGTCATGTGAGCCACCGCCATGCATCAACACCTGATAACCACTATCATATATCTTGCCACCTAACTGATAAGCACACTGGATAGAAAAATCGAAACCGTAAAAATCCAATGCAGTACCGATACCTCCATAAATAGTGGGGAGAAGATCACCGCTGGCCTGGCGGTTTGTGTTATAAGCAGCCGACCAGTCACTGGTTTTATACTCTGCTCCGTCAGTATCTTTAGCCCAATACTGCGCTTCACCACTTTCATGGTCTACACCTGCATATTTCGTCAAATAGAACTGGTATAAAGATTCACCTTCACGATAGATATAAGATCCATTAATCATTTCCCCTTTCAAGTCAGGGTGTAATTCAAGAATCTTATTTTTCATCATAGTTCCGTTCCAATTGATGATCCATTTGAAATTGTTAGTCTGGATTGGAGTGTAGTTCAATTCAATTTCAATACCTGAGTTACGCACTGAACCGATATTCATCGGGAACTGTGTATAACCATTGGACATAGCTACCGGCTTGTAATACAACATATCTTTCGTCTGGCGATTGAAATATTCGATGGTACCATCAACGCGTCCTTTCAGAAGAGCAAAGTCCACACCAACATTGAATGAATTGGATGTTTCCCAAGTGATATCTTTATTTCCTTTATAGAAAAGTACACCGTCAGAGAATACTCCCTCCGAGCCGCTTACAGTAAATTGATCTTGGTAAGGATAATAGTTTGTGTATCCTTTATAAAGAAGATTATCGTTACCTTGTTGTCCGAAAGAAGCTTTCAATTTCAGCATATTAATCCAGTCAATATGAGAAATAAAGTTCTCCTTAGCCATATCCCATGCAGCACTCACACTCCAAAAGTTACCCCAGCGATTATCCGGATGGAAACGCGAAGAAGCATCACGACGATAAGAAACACTTGCATAGTACTTTTCATCGAAATCATAGCTGGCGCGTGTGATGATACCGATAGTAGCATATTCATTGTAGCTTCCGGAACCATTTTTACGGTCGATTACATTTGAGGCAGTCCAGTTCTTATCACTATACATGTTGTAACCCAGAATATAATGAGATTCAGTATTATAATCCATACTCTCATATCCGGCCAAAACATCAATGTGATGCAGATCAAATGCTTTTTTATAAGTCAGCAAGTATTGCTGGTCCAGAGAATACGTACGTGATGAGTACTGTTGCACAGAGCCGTTTTGGGATGCAGACTGGCCATAATACTTGTTGCCTACAATATGCAAACGCGTATTATCCACATGCAAACCTAAAGAAGCAGTCAAAGACAGACCATCCAGAATGTCTACTTTGGCATACCATTTCCCATTCAGGATATCCATTAAATATTCTTCCGTGTCATAGAGAAAGCTACTCATCGGGTTAGACATACTCATAAAGTTACGAGTGAAGTTTGTACTTTCACCATCTCCATAATCATATATCCGATAACCGGTATTAGCGTCATGCATAATCTGGCCTTCAGCATTACGAACATACATTGGATAAATGGGGGCAATGAAGTTACCTACAAAAAAGGCATTACCCGATGAAGTGGCCGCATCTGTGTCCTGATCTCCAGGATAGCGGCTTTTTACATTTGCATAGCTTAAATTTACACCGAACTTCAGCCATTTCTTAGCTTGATAATCCACGTTTATACGACTAGAAATACGTTCGAAACCAGAGTTCTCAATAATACCGTCATCAGCAAGATAAGCAGCAGAAAAATAATAACTCAATTTATCGGTACCACCAGATACGCTCAGATTGTATTCCTGACGCATATTGCTTTCAAACATTTCATCCGACCAGTTATCTGGTGTATAATAGTAATCACCGTCACTATAGCCCAGCGTTGCATATGGATTCAGTTTGCCATCCCGACCTATCAGGTTCTGACCATTGGGTACATTGTAAATCTGATATCCTAAACCTGGAATCAAATCAGCATTAGCCTGTTGATAGGCTCTCTCAGCCGTATATTTACTATTATAGACATAGCCATTATATATGGCAGAGTATGCAGTTTCCATGTAAGTAGCTGCGTTTTGCAGTACATCATAGTTCTTCACTAAGCGCGAGTTAGCTCCCCAACGTGCATCCAATGATACCAGTGTCTCTCCGGTTTTTCCTTTTTTAGTTGTAACCAAGATAACGCCATTAGCACCACGGGCACCATACAAAGCTGCTGCCGCTGCATCTTTCAGTACTGTCATTGACTCAATATCTTGTGAGTTGACAGCAGAAATGTCGCCCTCGTACGGAATACCATCTACTACATACAACGGATTATTGCTGGCATACATGGAACCAATACCACGAATACGTACTGTGGCTTTTTCTCCCGGCTGTCCATTTGTACTTTGTGTCTGTACGCCTGATACTGTTCCGGAAAGAGCATTTGATATATTTGAAACCTGGCGTTTCTCCAGAGTTTCAGACTTTATCACAGATGCTGAACCTGTAAATGCAGATTTCTTTGCTGTACCATAGGCAACTACCATTACTTCATCAAGCATTTCAGCGTCTGACTTCATAAAAACTTTCACAGTCGACTTTATAGCCACCTCCTGCGTTTGCATGCCAATGTAAGATATTTGCAATGTTTTCGCAGAACTTATCCTGTTTTATATTATTGATTATAAGGATGATAGATTCTTAATGGGACTATATGAAGGATTATAACCACAGGATAAATACCTGATAATATGGTGTATAAATAATATGGCATAGATTAATATCTACCTATATAATACCGTATTTCCTGAGTTAATATTTGATTATCAGAAAATTAAAGCATAGATAATGGTTGAAAAAGTAGTATTAAACGACTACTACGAGTTTCTCACAAAACATAAATGTCCAAATAAATAACATTTTTCTATAAAAATTCTATTTATGGATTATATGTGATAAGTAAGTTTTGCTTATGTTGTTATTTTTACAATACATATCATTTAAAGATATGAATCATTCCTGTTATTATAAAAATAAGTATTCATATCACAAAAAAATGAGTAATAGAATATTTATCTTCATTTATAATCAACTTGTACATGCTCAATTTTTATTTTTATACCCTTTATATTATGACTTCAAAAAGAAGTATTAAGAACTGGAGTAATATATCATTAATTGTTATATAAGTTGAGAGGGCATATCTCACGATATACCCTCTCAATAACACTTTATTTAAAATTCAATGGGCCAAAGGCTCAAAGATGACTATTTCAATTATTAAATGGATCAGAAATCACCTCTTTAAAGACTTTTATAACATTTGAAGAATTAGATGTATCAGTCATTGTAATGACAGAAGGATTCTTTTCATCATCTGCTGATAAATTGAATGTAACTCCTGTTGTGCCTTTAGAGAACGGATAAATCATAAGATTCCAACCCAATTGTTGATAGAAATCTATTCCGACTTGATTACCACTCAAAGCAAAGACTATCTTAACTTGATTATCACCTAATGTAGTTACATTGAATAATAACATGCCATCATCAAATCCTTCACACATCCAATAAAACACCATTTCTGAGTTTGAATAGGGAGTGAGGAATGCCATGTTCAAATCTATACCATAAGGATCCAGAACTTGCTTCTTAACAGATGACCAATATGTTTGCCCTAATTTACCCAGATTTTTATATGAGAAGAACCATTCGCCATTGGTAAAGAAATAAGCCAAGGGGAATTTAGGTGTTAAAATCACATCTCCTGATACAAGTTGTCCATCATCTCCTACATCTTGAAATTCCAAGGTCTCTATTTTTTTTCCATTCAATTCCAGTGCCGTCATAAATCTCAATCCTGTAGGAGTCATTATATATGGAACTGCTACATTCTTATCTTCCCCATTTTCCTGATATGTAACAGTGAAAGTTCGATAAGATTGTTTCACTGAGGCAGTAAAACCTCCATCAGTATAGGTGAACTGGGCGAGTCTTGATATCTTTCCATCCATTTCAATAATGCTGTTCAGGTAGTCCTCCCAGCTTTCATTGAATGGAGTCATGATAATTTTATTTCCTGTTTTTTTCCCCTTCAGCACCACTTTTTCGGCAGTTGCCTCCATAATAGTGAATTCATAATCACCTTCCATTCCTTTTCCAGCCGTACCTATCCCCAGGTCGTTTTTAGGGTCAGAGAATATGTGGAAAATTTCATTATAAGTATCAAAACTCAATGTAGGGCCTGCTTGCTCTTTCATTCTGTAAGTACTTGTAGCTTTAGCAGTAGCATCACCTGTAATATCTGCAGATACCGTCACCTTGCCATCTTCACCGAAAAGAGCCAATACATTATAACCTCCATAGATTTGTCCACTGGCCGGATAATATTCCATCAACCAGCCGTTCTGAGCTCCAACCAATACAGCCTTGTCCGCTGCCAACCTCTCTTCTATTCTGGTTGCTGCGTTTTCACCAAAAATATCTTCCGCTTCCGGTGAACATGCCACAAAAAGAAAAGAAAAAGTCAAGAAAAAGAGATAAATATATTTTTTCATATTCTATTTCAATATTAAAGGGTTCCTAAATCCAGATCACCAATGTTTTCTTCACGCTCTTGGACAATGTTATGCAGCATATCTATATCAATTCCCCAAGATTCCGCCAGATATTCTTTTACCATTTCAAATTTCTGAAGGATGATAGCAGCACCTGCCTCACCGGCTTCATTCAAGATACTTTGCCATTGTGCATTGGTGTAAGTCACATAAATAGCTATTGTCTCCACAAAATCTTCCTGAGTTTCCGTACTGGCATAATTGGAAACAAAGCCCATTTGTCTAGCCTCTTGGTCTGTAATGTTCATCCATCCCGGTCCGGTATACTTACCTGCGGATATTGTATTGAAATCTGTTGAATAATTTTTGGTTTGGTGCAAGATATGTGCAAATTCATGGTGCATAGTTTTGAAATACCATTCATTTAACGTTTCTGCATCTGGATTTTCCGGATTCAGACCATTAACATTGAAGAGTGTGATCTTCAGACCACCTTCTGCTGTTCCCAAAACCATGGATCCACCCGACTTCTCATATTCCGGTGAACCGACAAAATGCAATACTTTAGGACAATAAGTCGCTACGAATTCCTGACCTACCAGCTCTTCATAGGCTTCAATCCACAAATATTTCACCAATTTGGCTAATGCCACCGATTTATCATAAGCAGCCGGTGTCACATTATACTTCATGTCTGATTCTATGTCTTCAAACCTGTACTTCAGGTCAATATTGTATGGTTCGGTATAGTTATTCAAAATCCATGTTTCAAAAGCATTACGTTCCGGAGAAGAAGTATCAAAAATACTTTTGGAGTCCAAGTCTTCTTCACTGCAAGACACTGCAGCCAGTGCTAGTGCTAATAATATAAATACTTTTATCTTTTTCATACTCTTATTTTTTATTAGTTTCTGGGATTAGCATCCAAACCTGCATTAATTACGTCCTGAGGTAATTGGAATGCCCTTCTGAGGTCATTTTTGGTCAGTATATCAGGACTCAATCCTTCTCTATTATGTGAAATCTCAATACCGTAACGTTTGATGTCATACCAACGCAGACCTTCATGAATCGTTTCTATTCTACGGAGATGAAGAATACAATGGATCAGGTTCTCTTGTTTCTCATCAACAAATTGAATAATCGGATTCAGCTCTTTTTTTACAGTACGCTGTGCAGCGCTTTCTATAGGAATCGGTGTGTATTCTATATTTTTATAAAAAGTATTGATATCATCCTCTGTAACGACAGGGGCTTTACCTACATAACAAACTGAAGTCAGCCAATCATTGATATCCGACACTGCCTTCCCATACTCAGGTTGTGCTTTCATGATGTATGCTTCGGCACGACAAAGCAAAGTCTCATTGGTTGTAAAGGGTACTATGACCGCATGACGATAACCGATTCCATTTACCTTGTCTGTATATTCGAAATACATAGCTAATTTAGGGAAAGGCATTTTCTCCTGCGGGTTCCAAATTGTATTCGCAGCCACTAGGTTTGCAGCAGTGCCCCAAATGCCATCAGCACGAAGATTTTCATTATCACAAATTTCCTTGGCTTGCCCATAACGTTGTGACATACTATAAGGCCCATAAATGTAAGGCCATGAACTATTTATTGGAGTAATTAGCAAGTTGGCGGGAGACTTTGCCGCGATAAATGCGTCTCCTACATTCGTAGGATTAGATAATGTGCCAAAGTCGGCATCATAAGTACGTAGCACTTTAGAAGGTACAGTTCCCAATACCACACTTGCATATTCTATAACCTTTTCGTAGTTTGATTTATCTGCTTGTAA
Organism: Bacteroides intestinalis; assembly: GCF_003464595.1. Lineage (GTDB taxonomy): Bacteria > Bacteroidota > Bacteroidia > Bacteroidales > Bacteroidaceae > Bacteroides > Bacteroides intestinalis_A. The sequence continues at coordinate 272,614 of NZ_QRZF01000003.1, read as the reverse complement.
ATAATACAGATAGAAGCGGGCTGCGAATGCATGTGCAGCCTTTCTGTTGAAGTGATATTTGGGTACTGAATACAGATTGTCATTGACTAGTGGAAGTCCCTCTTCGATATCTGCTGCTATTTTAGAATAAGTTTCTGCCAATGTACCTCTTACATAATGAGGAGCAACTTCTGCTTCAGGTGTAATTGAATAAGGAATACCCAATTTATTGCCTGCTGTTTCATAATTGTATGCTTCGCAAAAAGTAGTAGCCAACACAAAGTGGCCATAAGCACGGCAGATCAAAGCTTCGCCTCTTTGGGCAGACAAACTGCTTGGATTCCCCATTTGTTCAATAGCCTGTAAGGCATGATTAGCCGAAGCGATTGCCATGTAGCATGCATCCCAGATTCCTTGAGGAGCATCTCCATCCGTATCGGTAACAATGTCTTGCCACAAATATGCATCTTCTTGTGACTGGCTTTCGACAGAATATAAAGAACCGTTATCCATAGCATTATCTGATGCCATTTCAGCCATCATGATCGGGTAAGCAGTAGGATAGGCTGAAACCAGCAAAGAAGTGATTTTAGCTTCGGTATCTATTTCTGCTCTGTTATCCGGCATAGTGTCCAGAAAGTCACTACATGATGAGAGCATAAAGGCAGCCGTTATAGCTGAATATAGTATATTTATCTTTTTCATGTTTCTAAGATTTTAATATTTAAATTCCCATTCTTAATGTTAATGTAAACTGCTTGGGTACCGGAGCTGCAACACCACCTGTATTGAAGAATTCCGGATCTTGTCCGTTCAGTTTGTCATCAGAATAAATCAGGAAAAGATTGGTTGCCTGCAATTTTAAAGACAGGTCACTCAACTTCAAATGACTGATCCATGATTTCGGGAAATCATAAGACAATGATATTTCTTTCATTCTAATGAAGTCTCCCTTAGCTATACGGGCAGTAGAATAGTTGTATGCATTATACGCACGACTCAAATATTGATCTTGCTGATTCATGCGTCTATCTGCAATGACAGGGACATTGGTTCTGTTTTCATCGCCTGTAACAGTCCAGCGATTTTTAAATTCTTTAGGCATAGCGTCCAAATCAGAATATTTATTGCTGAAAATAGGATCTAAGCGCACTACATTGCCAAAAGAGTAAGTAATAAAGGCATTCAACTTGAAGCCTTTATAACTAAACACATTACCAAAACTTCCTGTAATAGTAGGATCTGTAGGACCTTCATAAACTAGATGGTCTTTATTATTACGTTCTTGGAAGTTGATATCACTTGTAGTCAATACACCTTTCTCATTGATGAAAGTCGGTACACCATCTTCATTCAATCCCTTGAAGTCCATAGAGAACAGTGAACGTACCGGATAACCTTGCTGTGCAAATCCTGATCCTGAAATCATGTCAATCACACGTGAGTTTGAGTATAACTCCGTAACTGTGTTCTTTGCATGAGAGATTATAAAATCGGTATTCCACTTGAAATCCTTAGTCGCAATGTTGCGGGTAGAAAGGGTGAATTCGACACCATGCGAACGCATACTTGCGACATTTGCATATTTGGCAATCTGCCCTCCTACACCCATTGTGTTGATAATACCGATCAGATCATAGTTATTGCGTCTATACCAGTCAAACACCAAGTTAATGCGATTATTAATAAAACCGATATCTGCACCAAGGTTTATTTCGTGTTTCTTTTCGTAGGTGAGCTCACTGTTTTCCAAATCGTATATTTCCAGACCTGACTCAGATACACTGGCAAATGGTCGATAAGGATTATATGACTGGATTACCACACGTGAATTGGTAACATTAGCCGGACCACGGTCAGCTGTCAAAGAGTAGGACGCTCTTAGTGTCAAGTTGGATAAGGTAGGGGTAAGATCTTCAAAGAAAGCTTCCTCATGCATGTTCCATGCACCCGAAACGTTCCATGTAGGTAACCAGCGTGAAGAACGGCTCTTACCTAATTTATTAGAACCTTCATAACGCACTGTACCGTTTACAGTATATCGACCTTTGTATGAGTAAGTACCAGTTGCAAAGAAGGCTACTTCACGAGAACGGGTCTCTTCAACTGTATAGTACTGAGAGTTTTCTTCTTTTCCTTGTTTGAAGAACAAATATTCATAAGAAGGCAACATACCCATATCATATTGCATACCTACACCGTTGAACCAAGTCTTGCTTCTATCAGTTGCAGTCAACTGCATACCACCAAAGAGGTTGATTACATGATCTTCTGCAAAAACATCATTATAGCTGATAGTACCACGGAAGTCATAACTGTTCATTCCATACTTGGTTTCACGATAGAAACCACCAACTGGCAATACAGACAGCGGTAATGAATTGGCAACATCTGGGTCTGTATACAACCATGGGTTAGCATCTCTCATGGTAGCATCATCCATGGCGCGATAAGCCCATGCCTGATTTGAATAATCGGTAATACTGTGAGATTGCGTTGTAGAAGAATGTTTATAAGCACCCAGAGCTGACAATTCCACTTTTTTGAATGGCTTCCATTTCAATTCACCTTGAAATTTTAAATCTACTACATTCAAGTCCATGTTATTATTATCCAATTCATGAAGAATGTTGAATGGAGCATAGTTACGAACATAGTATTCATTTGGATCAAGAGCGCGTGAAGTGTTCAATGCATAAGAATACGGATTGATATCAAAGTCACGTCTAACCTCACCACTTACTACGTCTATGCTGGAACTTAATGTTCCGGGAGCCTTTTGTTTACGATAAGAAGTGCTTCCAATTAAGTTCAAAGAAACTTGTTGCGAAATATTATATAAAGCATTGATATTGGCAGTATAGCGCTGAACAGAGCTTTGCTTGGTCCATCCCGGATCGCTCATCGCACTAAGAGAGGTGTAATACGAAGCTTTCTCAGTACCACTGGACATGCTGATAGCATGATTCTGCGAGATGCTATTATTAAATAGGATATCAAACCAATCAGTATTTCTGTATTCAGCCTGCTGTAGGTAACCATTTATTGCCTCTGGTGTATTAGCCAAACCAAATTTACCGTTAGAGTAATCATTGATAAGGTGATACATCTTACCGTATACACCACTATCAGAAGCACGATACACGTCAGAAAAGTTTAGATAGCCATTACTAGCCATTGTTTTGTACACGTCCATTTGTTCCTGAGAATCCATGATATTGAAGTTTCTATAGCTAGGCTTCATACGCATTGTGAATTCTCCTGTATAACTGATTTTGTTACTGCCTGCTTTTCCTTTCTTAGTTGTTACAACAATCACACCCGCCATAGCGCGTGCTCCATAAATAGAAGTAGCAGAACCATCTTTCAAGATTTGGAAACTTTCAATATCATCTGCATTTAATCCAGCTATAGCGGAACTGATCAATGTAACAGCATCTCCTGAAGACAAATCGTCAGCACCTACTTCCGTTACGTCTTCCATGATGACACCATCTACCACCCATAATGGCTTCGAACTACCATAGATAGAAGTAGCACCACGCACGCGAATTTTAGGTGCTGTACCGAAAGTTCCGGACACATTCTGTACAGATACACCAGCAGCTCGTCCTTCCAAAGCACGGCTTATTTCTGCCATACCGTCCATTTTTACATTATCTGCAGACAATTTTGTTGCTGCTCCAGTAAATAAACGTTTATCCATACGCTGCATACCAGTAACAACTACTTCTTGAAGTATTTCACTATCAGTCTTCATTGTAATTTTCAAGTGGGACTTGATACCAACTTCTTCTGTTTTCATACCAATGTACGATATTTGCAATGTTTTCGCAGAACTATGCATTATGTATATTGCTGAAAATCAGTGTATACAAAATCAATCAAGAACTTTGTATATAAAAAGCATAAATGGTTAATCTGCTTATAATCAATTGCATATTATTTAGATCAGCTAATATTTATATACTATATAAATACTGTTTTTAAACGATAATATATACATTATCAATTAATTATATGTTTTATGGCGGTAAAAATGAAATATAAAATATGTACTATTAGTTTTAGCTCATAAATAATGTGTAGAATAGAGAACGTTTATATATATGTTTTATAGATTTTCCACATATCTGCAAAAGTAGATTTAAAATCTCATCTTTATAAAAAATAAGGGGGAGATTTGTTAACTACTTTTGTATTCTTGAATGATAGTGAATGAATAGATATAATTAAGTAATAGAAATATTTATAAAATAGGAAATATTTATTTCAGCAAAGTAAAACCAATATTGATTATTAAAATGTTATAACAAACTAATATCCTGTTTACAAGAAGTTAAGAGTTTGTCGACAAGAAGTTAACTTCCTGCAGACAAACTCTTAACTTCTTGTAAACAGGATATTGGAGCCCTTCTATTTAAAGCATTCTTTTTATCTAAAGATTCTGGGCGGTCCGTAATTTTCAATTCTATAAATGGAAAAATAATAAAATTAAGAAGTGAAAAACAAGAAAAATAGAACAAAATATTAAGGCTATTTTAGTATATAATTTCCCAAAAATAAGGTGTAATCTATTTATTTATTAAGTTCAAGGCTTCATGATAAGTAGTTACACCTTACTCTATTGGGCTTTATTTCCCTTTCTTACGATGAACCAAAGAGTGATTTTTCTCCAAATCACTTATTATTGTCGCATCCATTACATTCGTGTATATTTGTGTGGTCTTCACGCTCTTATGTCCCAAAAGCTTCTGCACAGTTGTAATATTGACACCATTATAAATTAATAATGTAGCATTGGTATGTCGAGCAGTATGAAATGACACCTTTTTAGTCAATCCTGCTAACCGGGCAATTATTATTAGTTCTTTATTCACATTTGAGTTATCCCTTAAATGGAAAAAGTCTTGTAGGTTTGCCTGATATTTATTCAAAATCAGAATTCCTTTTCCACTAAAAAGTAAATATAGTGGTAATCGAACTTCAGTACCGGTTTTAATAGATTTATATATCAGCCATGTCTCCTGATGCATCTCTACAATGTTATCAGGCTTCATATTTACAAAATCAGAATAACGCATACCAGCATAGCAGCAGAACAAAAATGCGTCTAAAGTTTTCTGGTATTTTGTATAGCGTCCTGTCAATTGCAAGGTTTCTAACTTTTCCAATTCTTCCGGAGACAAATGTGTATGGCCGTTTTCTACAGTTTTAATTTTATATTTTCTGAAGGCATATTTTTGTATATCCATATATTCTTTATTAATGGCTACATTAATATGGCGTTTCAAGTGTTTCATGTGTTTGGCTATCGTATTGGTGTGATATCCTTTTGATTGCAGGAAGTATTCGAAAGAGGATACAAATTCAAAAGTTAGATCAGAAAATGTTACATTCTTCTTAAACTCTTGTAAGAGAGCAAGCGTAGACAAATGATTGCGTTTAGTACTCTCTTTTAAGCCGGAAGTCATTACCTCTTGCTTAAAAAAGGGAATAAACGATGATTTATCTTCCTGTTCTTGCTTTTCAGAAAGTACATCTTTTAGAACATCCAAATTAATAGCTTTACCCTGTTGCCAGAGTTCAAGTTCACGCTTTTCTATCGTTGCGACAAATTCATAAATTAATCGATTTAAAGCGTCTGCATTAGGATGGTTTTTAACTAGTAGTTTCTTTGCATCCCATTGGTCGGGTCTTAAGTAGACTTTTGTCGAAAAATACTTCTTTTTCCTGTTCAGATAGGCCTCTACCTGTACCAGAGCCATACCTTTCTTGTTAAGGCTCTTTTTCCTGTTGTACACCAAACTGTAAATAATCTTGTTCATCATTAGTTGTTTTAGTTAATACTATGAACAAATAAGACGGGATAATGTGCTATAGAAGAACTAAATAAGGCTTAATATCTGCAAAACTATGCCCCAAAAGAGTTTTTCTATTTTGTATTTCCTTTATAAAAAAGGTAAATCTACGTAAAATGGCTTTCAATTTTATTCCTCCAACATGCATTATTAACACTTTTTGTTTAAAAGAGAAGGGATGTATTAAGGAATAACAGTCAAGAAGGGGCTTCATAGTGATAGCATTTAAATAGTCATTTAGGTTTTTTTAGTGCAAAAAAGCTGCTGTTAAGCATAAAAACAATCATTCAGTTAACAAATTGATAGATTTACAAGGTTTTTTCAACAAAATAATTGTTCGTTTCAGTTTTATTAATATATTTGCATTTTGTTAGAGTAAAGAAACAATTAATGTAAAGTTAAACTTTAAGAGAGAATTTATGAAAAGAAAATTAATGCTGTTATTGGCCTGTCTTTTTGTTGGAATAGGCCTAGTAACTGCCCAAACTCAGACCATCACGGGTGTTGTGATTTCTGAAGAAGATGGGCAGCCAGTTATTGGAGCCTCTGTATTGGTAAAAGGTACTCAAATTGGTACTATTACCGGTGTAGATGGTGATTTTACTTTACCGAACGTACCAAGTTCTGCGAAGACTTTGCAGATTTCGTACATTGGAATGCAAGCACAAGAAGTGGCAATTGCTTCTCATGTAAAGATCACATTGAAGCCTGATACAGAATTACTTGACGAGGTTGTTATTGTAGGATACGGAACTGGTAAGAAACTAGGTTCTGTGGTAGGATCTGTTGCTTCGGTTGGTGGAAAGAAATTGGAGAAGAATCCCACAGTCAACTTTACCGATGCCTTAGCTGGTCAGGTTTCTGGTCTTTCAGTATTGTCCAGTTCGGGTGACCCATCTAAATCTGCTACAATCCGTTTACGTGGTGTAAACTCCATTAATGCAGGTAATACTCCGCTATTCATTTTGGACGGTGCTCCGATTTCATCATCTGTTTTCAATTCATTGAATCCTGGTGATATAGAGAACATCACAGTATTGAAAGATGCTTCTTCAACAGCTATTTACGGTTCACGTGCAGCAAACGGTGTTATTGTAATTACCAGTAAAAAGGGTAAGTTTGATCAAAAGGCCAATGTTACTTTACGTGCTCAATATGGTTTTTCAAGTATGGTTCAGGACAACGTTGAGATGATGAACTCTTCTCAGTACATCCAATTCCGAGAATTAGTAGGTAGTCCTGTTCCACAAACCATTAAGGATAGAGTAGAAAAATATGGTATAGATACTAACTGGCGTGATGAAGTATTTGATAGCCATGCACCAACTTATACATTAGATGCAGCTATCAATGGTGGCGGTTCTAACATGTCTTACTATTTATCTTTGAATCATCATGAGCAAGAGGGTATCATTGCACAGTCGGGCCTTCGTCGCGAAGCACTGCGTTTTAATTTTGATACACGTGTAAAAGAATGGTTAAAAGTAGGTCTACAATCGAATTTAGGCTACAGCCAGTATGAAACGAATAATGAAACAGAATCTTCAAGTATTTATTCAAGTAGTCCATCTGTTTTTGCCAGATTTGCATTGCCTTATGATTCACCTCGTTTTTATACATTCGACGATAACGGCAACATCCAGTGGGGAGATAGAGCTACCCATCTTCTTTATAGTGGATTGACTACGCCTAATTTTGTTAATGACAACCGTGATGTACAAAGAAGAATTGTCACTGCCAACATCAATCTTTATCAGGAACTTACTCCGATTAAAGGATTAACAGTAAGAGCACAGCAATCTATCGATGCATATGATATGACTCTATCAAACATCGGACTTCCGTATGAAGCTTTCAAAACACCAATGGGAACTAGCGTTCCCGCACGAGACGGTTACCGCCAGGAAAGCTTTAGCAGATATTATGCATTTACATATACGAATACGGCTGAATATAAATTCAATATCGACGACCACAATGTAAGCGTTCTGGCCGGACAGGAATCTATCATCGCTAAATCCAGAAGTTTTGGAGTATTTACTGAAGGCCATACAGATGCCCGTCAGATGAAATTAACACAAGCTCCGACTCCTGTTTCACCTAAAGATGACTTGACACATACACAAGTAGAAACTGTATTCAATTCTATGTTCTTTACTGGCAGCTATAATTACGCTTCCAAATATTATCTGGATCTGACATTCCGTCGTGACGGAAGTTCTAAGTTCCCTAAAGATGGTCGTTGGGCTAATTTCTGGTCAGTTGGCGCTATGTGGGATATGAAGAAAGAAAGTTTCATGGACAACATAGATTGGCTGAATGAACTTTCAGTGAAGGTTAGTTATGGTACTACTGGTAACTCCGGTATTAGTGATTATGCTTACTATGGTTTAATTGGCTCCGGTAGTCCTTACAATAGTGAAGGTAGTTTGGGAATCTCGCAAGCTAGTAACACAGACCTTACTTGGGAAAAAGTTGCAGGTGTCAATGCTGGTTTGTCTTTCCGCATATTCGATCGCTTAACTGCTAATGTAGATTTCTATCGTAAAAAGACAACTGACTTATTAATGGATATACCTTATTCTTATACTACTGGTTTTAGCTCTGGTGCCGGAAATATTGGTGCTATGGTTAATAAAGGAGTTGATTTGGATTTCAAAGTAGATATCATTCAGAATAGTAATTTCTACTGGGGATTCAGAGCTAACTTCAACTATAATAAGAATGAAATCACCGAGTTATTCAACGGACGTGATGAATATAGTTTACCCGACTATGGTTTGCAATACAAAGTAGGTCATTCAGTTGGTGAATTATACTTTGTGCGCAGAGCTGGTGTTGACCCACGTGATGGTAAACAAATATGGTATGATAAAGACGGCAATTTGACCAAAGTATATAATAAGGAAAGAGATGCGGTTCTAATTGGCAAAGACAGATATGCTCCGTTGAATGGAGGTTTTGGTACAGAATTTAGCTGGAAAGGAATTTCTGTCAGTGCTGACTTTACTTGGGCCGGCAAAAAGTACCTGATTAGTAACGATAGATTCTTCATTGAAAACGCAGCACAGGGACTTTCTATAAACCAATCTACCAACATGTTGAATATCTGGACCAAGCCAGGACAAATTACAGATATTCCGGCATCAACAGAAGCTATTCAGATGGATGATCACCTGGTAGAGAACGCTTCGTTCCTTCGTTTAAAGAATGTAACCGTTCAGTATGAACTGCCGAAGTCTATATTGAAACACAGCGGTGTAATCGAACGCTTCAACATTTTCTTCACTGGCCGTAACTTATGGACACTTACTAACTTCACCGGTTATGACCCTGAACCTGATATCAACTTGATTAAGTTCGGATATCCTAATACAAGACAATTCGTATTTGGTGTTGAATTAACATTTTAATTAAGAAAAAGATGATTATGAAAAAAATATTTTTAGCACTATTAATGGTGGGCGCATTGGTGACTTCCTGCGATATGGACAAGAAACCTTATGGAAGTCTTGATAATGATACTGCCATCCAGAATCTGAATGACTGTCGCCGTTTCCGCAACGGCCTCTACTCAAGTATGAGAAGTCTCACCACCGGCGGATATGTTAACTATCCGGAAATCCAGATGGATATGTTCCATGGAGTTAGTAATAACGGAAACCGTATCGGTGAGTTCTCTAACGGAAATATAAACTCGGCAACAAGAGATATCGCCACTATATGGGGAAATTTATATTCAATTATCAACTCAGCTAACTTTATCATTAATAAGATGGATGAGATGCTGGCAAATAATGAATATACTGCAGAAGAACGTACAGAATTGACTCGTTATGATGGTGAAGCTAAATTTGTAAGAGCTTATTGCTATTACTGGTTGATTGATCATTATTGCGAAACTTACTCAGCAAGTATTGCACAAACAATAGGTAAAGGTTTGCCTTTGGTGACGGTTTATAATCCAACCGGCGATAGCAGTAAATACCCGGGACGTAGCACTCAGGATGAAACATATAAATTAATTAATGACGACTTAACCGATGCCTATAACGCATTACTTGAGTACGAGAAAACCGACAATGAATTTATAGCTCCAAATGCTGCCTACTTTTCTTCTTATGCAGTATTGGCACTGCAAGCACGTATTGCTTTGTTGAAAGGTGACAATACAACAGCGCTGTCAAAAGCTGAAACAATCATCAAATCTCAGATCTATAAATTGGCAGAAATTAAAGTTTATGAAGCTATGTGGACAAAAGATGAAGGTACTGAAGCTATCTTCCGCCCATTCATGAGTACTACAGAATTAGGTTCTTCTACCGGTGGTGCTTATTTAAGTACTAAACTGGATGGAGCTGATTACATTCCTACTTTCGATATGCTGAGTATGTATGAAGATGAAGGTGATGTTCGTTTCGATGCTTTCTTTACTGTATGGAAGTTGGCAGTAGATGGTAACAATGTGCAAGCTTATGTATTCAAAAAATTTCCGGGTAATGAAAGTTTAAAAACTTCTGCGACTCCCAATTATATAAATATGCCTAAGGTATTCCGTATGGGAGAAATGTACTTGATTGCTGCAGAAGCTGCTGCTACTACTAACCCGACATTGGCTAATAAATATCTCAATGAATTACGCAGTAAGCGTATTACTGGCTATGAAGAGATTAATTATAGTGGTCAGGCATTGATTCAAGAAATACGTAACGAGCGTTTGAAGGAGTTGATCGGAGAAGGTTTCCGTATGAGCGATTTACGCCGTTGGGGCATTGGCTTCCAACGTAATCCTGATCACCCGGAAAATCCAGCTATCAATAACATTATCGTTCCTAATGGAAGAAATCTTTCATATCCGGCAGGAGACTACCGTTTGGTATGGCCTATCCCATCAGCAGAAATGGAAACGAATCCACAATTAGCTGGGCAGCAGAATCCAGGTTATTAATCATTAAAGAAAGGTATTTATGAAATATATTAAATTATTAGCAATGATGCTCTTGCCACTAACATTTGCGGCTTGTAGCGATGATGACGAAAATATGAATTCGGGCAATGCTACTGTGGGATTCTCTCAAAGTGAAATAGATGTGAAAGAGAATGTCAGCAGTATTCAAGTTCCTATTACAGTAGCAGGAGAGCATAGTGGACTTATAGAAGTGACTGTAACAGTTAAAAATGCCAGTGGCATTTCTGTGGAAAATGATAAGACCGTTCTTCTTACTTCTGAAAAAATAAGAGTACCAGCAGATGTGGAAACAGTAAATGCTGAAATCTACCTAAATGTTTCGACTAAAGAAGATAACTTTGACCGTTCATTTACATTAGAAATAACAAACGCTCAAGGAGCTACTATCGGAACAGGTGCCTGCAAGGTAAACATTCAGGAAGTAGTCGACCCGTACGATAAGTTGATCGGAGACTGGACTTTCCAAGCCGTGGATAGTAAAGGAGTAGCCGCTTCATTCCCTGTAGTAGTAGAGATGAACGAAAAGGGAGATGGATATAATTGTACGAAATTTAATGGAAAAGATTATGTTACATGGAGGATGTCATATTCTTCAAATGGTCTGCAAATTATATGTAATGAAACTATCGCTGACAATATGGACTTCGGATTAGGTTTCACAGCAAGTGTGCGCTTCGCTTCATTGAGTTCAGCAGGACTTAGCTGGGCTAACGTTTCTGGAATGTGGAGTGATGACTTTGAAACCATCACCTTCGACAGTGGAGTTGCAGGTGCCATAATGGATGATGCAGGTAATTACTCTAAATATGTCTGGTTCCAATACTATGATTGCAAAATGGTACGTTAATTAAAAGGTACATAATAGAAAAAGGCTATTCCATTCATCTTTTATGGGATAGCCTTTCTTGCTCATATAATCTTATTAAAACCTCATTTTATGAAAACAAAACTCTCACTCATCATTATGCTTTTGTACTCTTGCTGGCTTTATGCCACACCGCGTACGCCGAAGCAAGCATTAGAAATCGCGCAAGCTTTCGTAGCCTCTCATGGTCTAATAAAATCTGACGATGCACCCCAACTTCAACTAATGAACAGTGAGATAACAATCACTCGTGGTCCTGAAATCTATCCAGCTTATTATATCATTAACATAGAAAAAGACAATGGATTTATCATCGTTTCAGGCAACGACTGTGCACGTGAAATCTTAGCATACTCTGACAGAGGCAGTATAGACATAAAGCAATTACCTCCTAATGTTAAATATTGGCTGGAGTTTTACGCAACAGAAATGCAACAGATAAATCAGAAGAGTATTTCTGGCGAGAACCAGTCTGAAAGTCAAGATCTGAAGACAAGGGTTGTCCCACCAGTAATAGCTCCACTTTTAGGCAAAATTGAATGGGATCAAGGTAATCCTTATAATCTGGATTGTCCGGAAGAAAAAGGAGAACTCACCGTTACCGGCTGTGCTGCTACGGCATTGGCCATGGTTATGAAATATTATGAATATCCTCAAAAGGGAATTGGTAGTTACAGTTACACTACTGCAACTTTAAAAAAATCACTTTCCGTAAACTTTGAAGAGGTCAACTATAAATGGGATCTGATGCTGCCTCAATACACAAATGCGGCAACTGAAGAACAAAAGAAAGCTGTAGCCGAATTGATGCTCCACTGCGGCGTAGCTATGGATATGGATTATAACCTAAGTGCAGCCGGTGGTAGTGGGGCAGGTATATTCAAACAATATAATGCCCTGACGAAATTCTTCGGGTATAATCCTAATATATATTTTGAAGGACGTGATTATAATACTGAAGGACGCTGGAAAAATATGATTCAAAAAGAATTGATTGCCGGGCGCCCTGTTCTATACAGTGGACAAAGCACCGCAGGAGGTCATGCATTTGTATTGGATGGTTGTGATGAGAATGACATGTATCATTTTAACTGGGGATGGAGCGGATATGCAAATGGATATTATTCCTTAAGCTCTCTGAATCCAGGATCAGGCGGCACAGGAAGTGGAAGTGGCGCCTATAATGATATGCAATATATTATGCTCCTTGTACAACCGAAGACAACAGGAGAAGTCATTAGTGGCTTTACATTAGAGGGAAGCATAGATATTACAAAAAAGCAATATGAAAGAAATGAAAGTATCAGTGCAAAGTTTACCAAAATATGGAACACTTCTACTCCTATGAGTGGGATTATCGGATTAGCTCTATATCAAGGAGATGAGTTCATCACATTTCTTACAACACCCACTTCAATTTCCAACATTGACGTAGGAAGTGGTTGGAATAGTATTACATTCAGCGGCACAATTCCATCTACTGTACCTAACGGCAACTATCAACTTCATTTTGCCTCACAAAAAGAAGGTGAAAAAGTACCAAGCATGCTACGTGGTCTTGAAGGTAAAAGCATCTGTTATAGTGTAGAGATTACTGCTAACAGTATCCGATTAAGCAGCATAGAAAACAATTCCGATTTGTATCAACTTGCTCCTGCAGAACTTATTGGTGAAGCTGTAGAAGGAAAAGATATATCTTTCAAAATACAAATCGAAAATAAAGGTTTAAAATATGAAGATGATTTTGCTATATATATACGTAAGAACGGAGCATTGCTCCCTTACACGCGTATCAGCGATTATACTGTAATACCAAGTAATACTTCCAGCACTATCACTATCACAGGAAACCCCGAATTACCAGCTGGAGAATACTATGCTATAGGAAGTTACCGTAAAGATGACACCTGGAAACAGTTTACTAACAGTGAATTAAGACTGGTTTTCACAATTAAAGATGTAGAAACAGGTATTGGGCAAACTGAATCTTCTGAAGTGTTAAAGGTCATTCCTACAAATACCGGTTTGGAGATCACAAGTGAAAATTCCAACGAATTTATTGATATATTCTCCAGTCAGGGAGTTAAGATAACGAGCGTAAAAGGGACACAAATAACCGTTCCATTGTCACAAAGTGGACTATATATTATAAGACAAGGTAAGCATAGTCTAAAAGTATTGTACAACCCAAAACATTAAATATCCGTACAAATAGAAAGGATGAATTCACTTGATCAACCAAGAATTCATCCTTTCTATTATATTATTATATAGTTAAACTTCCTTCTTTCAAAATATCCACCAATATCGGCTTTGCCCCACTCACAAAACACTCCACAGCAATTACCATCAGAATAAGTCCCATCAGGCGCATCATCACATTATTTCCCGTTTCCCCTAAAACTTTTACCAGTCGCGTAGAGGCACGCAAGATGAAAAATGTAATCAAGTAGATAAAGGCGATCATACCAATCAGTACACCTTTCATTTGGATAGTATGGGCATCCTGCATCAACACAATGGCGTTTGCTATGGCACCGGGACCGCAAAGCATCGGAATCCCTAAAGGGGTGACGGAGATGTCATCGGCATAAGTTTTAATCTCTTCATCTTTCAATTTCATTTGTGTATAACGTGCCTGCAACATATCAAAACCGATTTTAAAGATGATGACACCACCTGCTATACGAAAACCGTTTGTAGAGATCCCAAAGAACTTGAACAGGAACTGACCTGCAAAGGTAAAGACCATAATCGTGATGAAAGCCACTAATGTAGCACGAGACACTACAGACTGTCGCTCCTTATCCGTCATTCCATGGGTCATGGTTAGAAAGACGGGCATAGTCCCGAGAGGATTTGTCAACGTAAAGAAAGAAGTGAAACAAAGCAAAGCGAAAGGTAAAATAGTATCCATAGCTGCAAATTATGTGTTTACGCTGACAAAATTACAACTAATCCCTCAATGTCACAACAAATGGAGCAACTCTTTCAAATCTGTAATCTGATAAGTAGGCTTAAATGGAAACTCGGTACGTCCCGTTACATTATAGAACACTTGATGCATACCTACTCCCTGAGCACCCGTTATATCATTTTCCCAGCTGTCACCCACCATCAACGATTCACGCAGTTCAGACTGGGTAGCCGACATGGCAAAATGGAAAATTTCGGGCCATGGCTTTAAGACACCAATATCATCTGATAAAACTACTTTCTTGAAGTAATGGTCAATCCCGGCAGAACGCATTTTGTGACATTGCAGTTCCTGAAATCCATTGGAGAGGATATAAAGATTATATTTAGGTGCCAGATATTCCAGCACTTCCTGCGCATGGGGCATCAATCTGCTTTTTGTAGGAATAACCGCAAAGAAGTCATCAGAAAAAGCTTTCGCTAAAGCCGCATCCCCCTCTCCTACTGCCTCCAGCGGATAGAGAAAACGTTGACGATTCAATTCTTCCTTTGTCACTTTTCCATCTGCATATTCTGCCCACAATTCGATATTACGCTTCTCATAGAGTTCATAGAAATGTTCAAAAGACCGAAAATAGCGATCATATTCATATTTGCGATACATTTCCTCAAATGTATCACGGGCATTAAAAGAAAAGGCCCAGAGAGTATCGTCCAGGTCGAAAAAAATATTCTTGTACTGCATATAAAAAGAAAATGGCAGGGATAACCCTTCCCTGCCATTCTTATAATTCAATTAAGTTATTTTACTTGGATAACCAGGTATCTGGATACGCTCCAGAAATCTTTCGGATTCGTAATCTTCAGAACGAGCTGATCTTTATCATCTTTCTCCAAAGCATAAGAACCTGCCGGATGAGTGGTCAAGACATCTGCACTCTTGGAGTACAACTTAATTTCTTTCGTTGTACGAATATCAACCTGAGTAAAGTAATCCTTATTGATATCACTATCCTTAAGCACTTGCTTTTTCTGGAAGAGACCGGTATTTGTCAGAATATTCTGATCCTTCAGTTCTTTCTTTGTTCCGAAAACAAACCAAGCAGTGTTCAATGCCTTATCCTGCTCAGCTACGGTTTTAGCTTTTGCTTCATTTTCGGCAGTAAGCACTTCTTTGTCAGTTGACAGGCCAGTCACAGCTGCATCCAATTCCTGAATACGAATATTCTTGGAGGCAAGTTCAGCCTGCAATTCCTCGATACGCTGGGTTTTAGCTACCAATTCCTGGGTCAGAGATTCTACAGCTTTCTTCAACTGGGTAGAGTTATTCTTGCTACTTTTCAGCATAGCTTCCAGTTTAGCGATCTGCTCTTTGTTTTCCTGCATTTGTTTCTGGATAAATTCAATATCAGTGGCAATCTGCTGTTTAGCTGATAAAGAACCTTCTGAAACCGCACCACGCTGCAAGTCTACGCGGCTTTCGGCGGCATTGATTTGGCGGAAGCCTTCAGAGATATCATTGAAAGTACCCATCATTTCATCCAGTTCAGCATTACGCTGAGTAAGTTCCATCAAAAGAGAATCATTTTCAGCTTTCAGTTGGTCTTTACTTCCACCTGACAAGCCGTCGCACGATGCCATAACGGCCGCACATACAATTAAAACTGCTAACTTTTTCATACGCTTTTGTTTTACGTTGGTTAATGAAGTTATTTAATCGTCTATTCCTGCTACTACTATTACTATTTCTCCACGCGGGTCATTGGCTGTGAAATGCTCAATCAATTCAGTCAGAGTGCCACGCACCGTTTCTTCGTGTATCTTCGAGATCTCCCGGGATACAGATGCCTGACGTTCCGCACCGAAATACTCTGCAAACTGAGTCAGCGCTTTCACCAGACGGTGGGGAGACTCATAAAACACCATGGTACGGCGTTCCTCTGCCAATATCTTCAGACGTGTCATACGTCCTTTCTTCTGCGGAAGAAAACCTTCGAAACAGAATTTTTCATTTGGCAAGCCCGAAGCAACCAAAGCCGGCACAAGAGCTGTAGCCCCCGGCAAACATTGTACTTCAATACCGTTGCGAACACACTCACGCACTACCAGAAAGCCCGGATCAGAGATTCCCGGTGTGCCTGCGTCCGATATTAATGCAACAGTTTCACCTGCCTTTATTCTATTAACAACACTTTCCACCATTTTATGTTCATTAAACTTATGATGGGATTGCATTGCGTTCTTTATTTCAAAATGCTTCAGTAAGATTCCGGAAGTGCGCGTATCTTCGGCAAGAATCAAATCCGCCTCTTTCAGAATACGAATAGCCCGGAATGTCATATCTTCCAAATTTCCTACCGGAGTAGGCACTACATAAAGTTTTCCCATATCCGTAATTGCTTTAGCTGAAGTATTTCTTAAGAAGTTCTATAAAATCAACCACCGTTTCATTCTCTTCATCAGGATTAACGGTAGAAGAAAAGAGTTCCAATGCCTTTTCCAATGAAGGAGCAGCGCCCAACTGTCGTATCACTTCATTCATGCGGGCAGTATCACCGCCAAAAATCTCACGGGCAAAACGGAATGAGTCATTCAGACTGATAGCATGCCGCAGATCAGTGGCCGGTTTTATCCGTTCTGCTAAAATAGGCGATGCAGAAGATATTATTGCGGACGGTTCAGACTCGGGTTTGGGCGTGGACTCAGGCTTGGGAGATACGACCTCTACCGGCTTGGTGATTTCAATAACGACCGGTTCTACAGGAGTCGGTTTAACCGGTTCAGGAGCAGCGGCCGGTTCGGGAATAACCACTGGAACGACAGGAGCTTCAGGAATGGCAACTTCCTCTACGGGAGGTTCGTCCAGCAGTTTCTGCAAAACATCCAGTCGTGCACGCATCTGCTGTATATTCCGTTTAGCTACTACCTTCAATGTAGGGTTGGCGTCTGTTGCAAGAACTTGCATTAAATATTTCAGTTCCTGAATATCCAGTTCTATGTCGTCCAATAATGTCTGCATTTCCTTTCGCATCACAAATGTTAATGCCGCAAATGTAGAAATAAATAATGAAAAAATATCGGAAAGCCATTAAAAGTGTTATTTTTGCGGCTAAAATAAACATTTTAGAACAATGGTATTATTCTCGGAAGACCATATACAGGAAACCAATCGTAGAGGAAGAATCGAAGTTATATGCGGCTCAATGTTCTCCGGTAAGACAGAAGAACTGATCCGCCGTCTGAAACGCGCTAAATTCGCCAAACAACGCGTAGAAATATTCAAGCCTGCCATCGATACACGCTATTCGGAAGAAGAGGTCGTATCTCACGACAGCCATTCCATTGCTTCTACGCCGATTGATTCATCGGCAAGTATCCTGCTGTTCACTTCAGAAATCGATGTAGTAGGTATCGACGAAGCGCAATTCTTTGATAATGGTCTGATTGATGTGTGTAATGAGCTTGCCAATAATGGCATACGTGTTATTGTAGCAGGTCTGGATATGGACTTCCGCGGTCTTCCCTTCGGTCCTATGCCGGGACTTTGCGCCATTGCCGATGAAGTATCCAAGGTCCACGCTATTTGTGTGAAGTGCGGACAATTAGCCTCCTTCTCACACCGCACTGTCAAGAACGACAAACAAGTCCTTCTGGGAGAAACAGCTGAATACGAACCCCTCTGCCGGGAATGTTATCTGCGGGCAATAAAGGGGGACCGGACTGCCACCGGTGGATAAACTATAAATAAAAAGCAAAAGCCTTATGGAGCGTAAGAAAATTACATTCGACAGTTTTATCCGTGCTGTCATTCTCGGTGCTATCATCATTGGGGTATTAATGCTCCTGAAGCGATTGAGCGGCGTATTGCTTCCGTTCTTCCTTGCCTGGCTTATTGCTTATCTGATATATCCGTTGGTAAGCTTCTTCCAGCATAAGCTACGGCTAAAAAACAGAATAATATCTATCTTTTGTGCCTTGCTTACCCTTAGCGTTATAGGAAGCGTTGCGTTCTATCTGCTTGTGCCGCCCATGATTCAGGAATTCCTGCGGGTAAAGGATTTATTGATAGAATACTTCAGCACCACTCATACAGCAAGCAATGTCCCCACTACCCTCTCCGAATTTATCCGGCAGAACATCGACCTTCACATCTTAGAGCAAATGTTCAGCCAGGAGAATATATTGGATGCCCTTAAAGTAACCGTTCCTAAACTATGGTCGCTTATATCGGAGTCTATCAACCTCTTATTCGGGTTCTTCACCGTCTTCCTTATCCTATTATATATAGTGTTTATTCTGCTTGATTACGAAAGTATTTCCGAAGGCTGGGCACACCTGATGCCAAAGAAATACCGGAAAACAGTAACCGGCATATTGAATGATGTAAAAGACGGCATGAACAGATATTTCCGCGGACAGGCATTAGTAGCTTTGTGCGTAGGCATTCTATTCAGTATCGGTTTTCTGATTATTGATTTCCCGCTGGCCATTGGTTTGGGATTATTCATTGGTGCACTGAATATGGTACCTTACCTACAAATCATCGGCTTTGTCCCCACCATCATGCTTGCCATTCTGAAAGCTGCGGATACCGGTGATAATTTCTGGATCATCATAGCTTCGGCTGCTGCTGTATTTATAATAGTACAAATCATACAAGATGGCTATCTCGTTCCCCGTATCATGGGAAAGATTACCGGTCTGAATCCGGCTATTATTTTGCTCTCCCTATCCATTTGGGGATCGTTAATGGGAATGCTGGGTATGATTATAGCTTTGCCGCTTACCACTCTGATGCTCTCCTATTATCAGCGATACATCATTAATCAAGAAAATATTTATAAGACAGAAACCACTGAAGATCAACCAATAGAGGGTATAGAAGAAAAATAATGCAAACTTTTTTCCTCATATTCCTTGCAAATTAAATAAAAGTACCTATCTTTGCACCCGCTTAACAGCAATAAAGGTTTGATTCGCTAGCTCAGCAGGTAGAGCACAACACTTTTAATGTTGGGGTCTTGGGTTCGAGCCCCAAGCGGATCACTAGAAAAATCAAGCAGTTATCTAATTCAGATAGCTGCTTTTTTTCGTTTTAGAATACTACGGTTTTAGTCTCAAGTTAAACCAAGAGTTAAAAGACAAATGGAAATAGATACAATTTGTCCAATATTAGCAGGTACAGATTTTCGGAACCAAGTATTAGCATAACACTATTCGATTCAAAGAAATACTTTAGGAGTATTCTATGAACTTTCACCAGTACTAAGCTAAAAGAATGTATTTCAAAAACATACTATCATTATATTAAATTGTTTACCTTTGCAAAAAACAAAGGTACATGAAAGATAATCCTATTAGTGCAATAGATAGTGAATATATAGAGTGGCTAAAAGCCATCAAGCAGCAAATTCGTTCTACTAAAATACGAATGATAAAAACAGCTAATACAGAGTTGATACACTTTTATTGGCGGTTAGGACAAATGATCTCTCTAAAACTGAAAGAACAAAATTGGGGTGATAAGGTAATAAACAAGCTTTCAGTAGACTTGCGCAATGAGTTTCCTGATATGCAGGGTTTTTCCCGTCAGAACCTATACTACAGTAAGAATTTCTATGAGTTTTATGCAGGACAGATGCATATTTCACCCAATAACTCAATTGTCCCCCAAGTTGAGGGACAATTACAAATAGCTGATAATTATAAGATTATCTTTGATATTCCTTGGGGACATCAAAAGGTGATAATTAGCAAAGCTCAAAATATAGAAGAAGCATTGTTTTATGCACATCAAACTCTATCTAACAGTTGGAGCAGAAGCATTTTAGAAAATCAGTTCAAGCAACAACTCTACGAACATTACGGACAAGGACAAACAAACTTCTCGCAGACCTTACCAGCCCTAACAGCGGATATGGCACAGGAAGTAGTAAAAGACCCATATTGGTTTGATTTTGTGTCTGTATCTCAAAAAGCACGAGAACGGGATATAGAAAAACAACTTGTAACTCACATCACCCAGTTTCTTCTCGAATTAGGTAAAGGGTTTGCATTTGTAGGGGAGCAATATTGTTTGAACTTGAATAACAAGGAGTATTTCTGCGACCTCTTATTCTATCATATTCCTTTGAGAGCTTACGTAGTTATAGAGCTTAAAAATGGGAACTTTAAACCTGAACACTTGGGACAGCTAAACTTCTATCAAAACCTTATCAACAACACACTAAGAGGAGAATATGATAATCCGACCATAGGAATGCTACTCTGTCGAGATAAGGATAGGATTGAAGTAGAATATGCATTGCAAAATATATCCTCTCCAATTGGGGTTAGCGAGTTTAACGTAAAGGAGCTACTTCCTGATAATCTGAGAAGTAAATTGCCAACAATTGAGGAAGTTGAAGAAGAACTTAACAAAATTGTATAAATAAAACATGAAACTAATAAAACTAATCATATCAAACTTTAGAGGTTTGAAAGGAAGTAATGTTATAGACTTCACGAATTCTAATATTATATTCTTAATTGGACAAAACAATATTGGAAAATCATCTTTTCTAAGAGCATATGAATTCTTTATTGACCCGAAACAAATAGCAAAGACTGATGATTTTAATAACTATGATTATTCAACCCCAATAGTTATTGAAGGTATATTTGAATTGGATGAAGAAGATTCTGATGATCCTGACCTCAAAGAGAAGAAAGAACCTAATTGGATTGAGAAATGGGTTGACGAAAATGGCTTTGTAAAGATTAGAAAAACATGGAGTAAACCTGATAGTACATTTGCAAAAGAAACATATTCTCCACATGATGCAAGTTGGATTGAAAATGGATTTGGTGGACTACACACAAAATTGACTAAATATACCCCAACTCCAATTGCTATCAACGCAATGGAAGATCAAGCATCGTTGGAAGAAAAAGTTAATAAACTCATTCAAGATGATTTTATCAAAAAAGTAAGGTCAGAATATCCAGAAGAGTTTAAAAATTTAATAGATGGAGTAAGAAAATTGCAGGAGCGTATTACTGGTTCTGAAGCAGTCGAAAAATTAAATTTAGAACTCAATAGACATTTTCAAGAAGTTTTTGCGGAACTTACTCTAAAAATTCAACCTTCAAAAGAAGAAAATATAAAACTCGAAGATGCGTTCAAGAAAAACCATTCTATTTCAGTAGAAAGAGCTGGAACAGAAAGAAAAGAAACCTTTCTTCAAAATGGACATGGGGTCATACGACAAGCTCTATTCAATTTTCTCACATTTTTAAAAAGAGAAAACGAAGGAAATAAGAAACAATACATTATCTTATTTGAAGAACCAGAACTTTTTTTACACCCTAAAATTGCATTTAAATTACGAAAAAGTCTATATGAGTTATCAAAAAATAGCCCATATCAAATTCTTTGTGCTACTCATTCTCCACTAATGATAGACATTTCACAACCACATTCGTCGCTTATTAGGGTGATCAAAAACACAGATGAAGAAACACAAACATATCAAGTTGGGGAAACGCTATTTGGAAGAAATGAAGAAGCAAAGAAATGGGTGCAAATGGTAAACAGATTTAATCCTCACATCTGCGAAGCATTTTATGCAGACAAAGTTTTATTAGTTGAAGGAGATACTGAAACGATAGTATACCGAGATCTATTGACTCGTTTTTTTCCTGACGAGGAAATATTCGTTCTTAATACTGGTTCAAAAATGAACATACCTTTTTTTCAGGAAATTCTCACAGCTTTTCATATAGAACATTATATTATACACGATTCTGATGATAAAGAAAAAAAAGCTGCGTGGACAATTAATACCAAGATATGGGAAAATGTACAAGCAAGCAATAATTTATCGAAACGGTATGTACATATTCATAATTTTGAAGAGGCACACGGAATAACAGTAAAATCAGATGATGGCAAACCATTAACCGCTTATAATTTTGCTCAAACGATCAAAGATGTAAATACTAAAGTTCCTTGTTTAGAATGGTTAAAGGATATTATTTATAAAAATGGCATTATTCACGATCCGCAATTTATTGAGGATAATGTATAGTTTTTCAGGAGGTTGTCAAAATGCTGGCACAACCTCTTTTCGTTTAGAACACTACGGTTTTAGTCTCAAGTTAAACCGAAATTCGTATGAGTGAAACTATTAAAGTAATGTATTACAAGTACAAAACTCTTAGTAATGGAGAAAGCCCTTTGATGAAAAGTATATAGACAACGAAAACTTCGATAAATGGATGGAAAAACTATCCAAGAAGCTCAACGAAATAGGGCAAGACTTAAAATCCCTTATCAATACAAGTCAGGTATTAGATGAAAATAAAAGATTACTTGATAATCAGGATTTAGCGTTTCTATTAAAAGTGTCTTTCAAAACTTTACAACGCTATCGACTAAAAGGTAAGCTCCCCTACTTTACTATTGGGCATAAAACTTACTATCGGGCTAGCGATATTAGAGCTTTTGTTCGTGAGCGAGCCGATTATCAAACTTATAAACAGTTTGAAAAAGCCAATCAATTAGAAAACAAACCCTGACAGCAAAATGCAGCAGAGAAGAGAAGCTTGTGTTTAAGCTATCACTTTGTGTTAACACCCCGATTTAGCAGAAACCGCTTCACCTATCGGTTCAGCCCGTTTCACTAAATCGAGCAAGAGGGAACTGGACAAGTCCTGCTCTTCCCTCTTGCCCTGCGGGGCAAAGCCTTCGGCTTTAGTGTGTTCCAAGAACACGCTGTAATGACACCTGTAATAAGCATTTTCTTTGTAATGCTTATTATCAGATATTTATCTATTCATATTTCTATAAAAAAGTAATTACCATGCCAAATAGCAGTCGAAAAACGATATTCACTACCATTTCCATAGACAAGGAAACGGCAGCTTTGGTCGAGAAGATATGCAAACGCTATTCACTGAAAAAGAGCGAAGTTGTAAAGTTGGCGTTCAGGTATATCGATAAGGCACATATCAACCCATCCGAAGCACCTGAATCCGTAAAATCGGAACTGGCGAAAGTAAATAAGAGGCAGGATGATATTATCCGTTTCATCCGTCATTATGAGGAAGAACAGCTGAATCCCATGATACGGGCAACAAATTCTATTGCTTTGCGTTTCGACTCTATCGGCAAAACTTTGGAAACACTTATTCTCTCACAATTGGAAGCCAGTCAGGAGAGACAAACAGCCGTACTTAAAAAGTTAAGTGAACAGTTTGGCAATCATGCCGATGTGATAAATAATCAATCCAAACAGATTAATACACTCTATCACATACACCAACGTGATTATAAAAAGTTACTTCACCTGATACAACTTTACTCAGAACTATCTGCTTGCGGTGTGATGGATAGTAAAAGGAAAGAGAATCTGAAAACCGAAATCAGTAATCTTATAAACACATAGGATAATGCACATAGACTTTGCTCCACCATCTAACGGAACATATAATAATTCTGGAAGCTGCCGACAGCTAGCTAATTACATGGAGCACGAAGACTTAGAACGGATGGAAAAGGGTATCTATACCGAAGGCTTTTTCAATCTTGCAGAGGATAATATCTATAAATCAAAGGTTATAAAAGACATAGATACCAATATAGGGCAACTTCTGAAAACGGATGCTAAATTTTATGCTATCCATGTCAGCCCATCGGAAAAGGAACTTCAAGCGATGGGTAATACAGAACAGGAACAAGCCGAAGCAATGAAACGCTATATTCGTGAAGTGTTTATTCCCGAATATGCCAAAAACTTTAATAAAAAGCTATCTTCTTCGGATATAAAGTTTTACGGGAAGATTCATTTTGACCGTAGTCATTCAGATAACAAACTGAATATGCACTGTCATTTGATAGTGAGCCGGAAAGACCAAGCCAATAAAAAGAAACTTTCACCGCTAACTAACCACAAAAATACCACGAACGGAGTAATCAAAGGTAGCTTTGAGCGAGTAAACCTATTCCAACAAGTAGAACAAGGCTTTGATAAACTGTTTAATTACAATCGCCAACCAACAGAATCATTTGACTATCACAGTACGATGAAGAACGGTTCTATATATGAACAGCTTACTATCCATGAGCAACAATTTATTGACGAAAAGAAAAATGAAATATTCCAGTCCAGTGAAATAAAAAATAATATTTCATGCAATATTGATAGCAAACAAAACAGTGAACAATTTTTTAATCAGGTAAATAGCAAAACCGCAGATTCTTTATTATCAATTTTCTCATTAAGAGATACTAATAATTATGATGCAACACAGGCGGAAAAATTACAAGCAAAGAAACTCAAAAAGATAAAGAAGAAAGGAATAAGATGATGATTTAATCTGAAAACTAAGAAATGATATTGTCCGTTACCTGATAGGGTGTTTTTAAGCCTTGTAAATAGCTTGTATATTTAACGGTAGGCAATGTCTCGTCACCCGAAAATAGGCCTTGTATGACATTAATCAAACGGCAGTTTCATGCTATCAGTAAAATTACAATGGTTGTAGTAGCCAGTTATATACTCTTAAAGTGGGAGAGCCAGTAGAAAAGAATCTGATAAAAAGTCAGTTTATTTTGGTAATCTAAAAATATTTAGTAAATTTACTTTTTATATTTAGTAATTTCATTTAGCATGTATAAGCCTTATTTGAAACAGGTTAAATCAAGAATAGAAGAGCCGAGAAATTTCATCCTGATAAGAAGTTACTGGTTGATATGGGCAGATTCCTTATGAAAAATTTTTGAAGATTATCCTGACAGATATTTTCTAATAAGATCTCATTTTCAAATTTGATATTAAACAGCATGTATATAAAGCAATTTGACATAAAAAATTTCAGAGTATTTGATCGAATATCTTTATTCCTAAATAAAGGTGTTAACATCATAATTGGAGAAAATAATTCCGGCAAAACAACTATCATCGATGCCTTGAGGATATGTCTTGGTTATGGAAAGCCTGATACAAACATCTATATCCAAGAATCCGATCTGCATCTCAACCCGTCTGATCCTAACGAATACAATACAGAAATACAATTTGACCTTATTTTTGAGATAGAGTCAGAAATTGAGAAACATTGCTTTAATGACTTCATTTCACAAGATCAAGAACACCCCGAACTGCAAACTATCCAATTTCACCTTAAATACGCATTAGAACAGAATGGGAGAAAAAGATTTTTCAAAAGAAGCGTATGGGGTGGTGACAATGAAGGACAGCAAATTCCTTATGAAGCATTACAAGAGATATTTTATACTTATTTAGGGCCTCTTCGTGATGCAATAAGTGGATTGAAGCCATATTCGTACGATAACAAAACAGCACAGTTATTTAATAAATTGACAAAATATAGAAGAGGTGAAGATACCATAAAATTAAGTGAAGAAATAAAGAAGAGTTTAGCAGAAAGGCTTTACAGCGTCTTCGAAAGTGATGAACATGACTGGAGACATATATTGTGTGAAGGGAAAAGTAAAGTAAACGACCATCTTGAGGGAACAGGTATTCTAGAGAAGTTTCCACAGATAGAGATGAATTATGTTGGTAGGAAATTTTCTGACGTTGTAAGAGGAATAGAAATCAGAAGACCAATATATACAGAACCAGTAGAACCTCGTCTCCAAAAATATTTTGAAATATTTCAAAATGGATTAGGTGAAAACAATCTAATTTTTTCCTCTGTTGTGCTTGGTGATCTCATGAATAGATGTGAAGATCCTGAATTAGAAATTTACAATGCCCTACTTCTGGAAGAACCAGAAGCTCACCTTCATCCTCAATATCAAAATACGTTTTTTGAGTATTTAAGTACTCTTATAAATAGAGGATTGCAAATATTCATCACATCGCATTCACCTACAATTACAGCAAAATCTGACATCAACAATGTGAAAGTTTTACAGAGACAAGGTCATTCTGTCAAGGCGTTCTGTTTTAACATTCTAACCGAAGTAGATTATGCAAATAGTAATAGGAAGTATTTGAGAAAATTTTTGGATACCACCAAGTCTCAAATGTTCTTTGCTAGTGGAGCGATATTAGTTGAAGGTATTGCCGAAGCAATTTTATTACCCACATTATCACGCAAATTTATAAATCCTCGTAAAATTGATTTAGAAAAAAACGGAATTGAAATTGTAAATATTGGCGGCGTTGCATTTGAACATTTTGCAAAACTGTATAATCATGATGATGAAAAGAAGCGACTCTTTTCGAAATGTGCTATCATTACTGACAGTGATCCGACGGTAGACCAAGCAATATCAGATAGAGCTACTATAGCTCAAGGACTAAGGAGGAATCATTTAGAAGTTACATTAGCAACGAATACTTTTGAACACGACCTATTTGAAACATCTGAGGCAAACAAAACTATAATGCGTGAAGTATATAGAAACATGCACCCTCAAACTCAAGATTTAATTGGGAATTTTACAGTGGATACGTTGATGGAAAAGTTGAAGCAAAATAAAGATAAAGCTGAATTTGCCCTACAACTGAATGACAGGTTGATGAGGGAAGAAGATTTTGATGTGCCTCAATATATAAAAACGGCCTTGGAATTTGTGGTTCCAATACAAGAAGTTGCACCAGCAGAATAAAAATATGTTTGAACGTTTATCCATAGCTCAAAGAACAATAGTAGATTGTCCCGATAGGAGGATCGTAGTTAAAGCCTGCCCTGGAAGTGGTAAAACATTTTCGGTAACGGCACGACTTGCAAGATTATTAAGCAATAATGAATTAAATAAACATCAAGGTGTTGCAGCAATCTCTTTCACCCATACGGCATGCGATGAAATAAGGGGCGGAATACAAAAATTCGGAGTTTCAAGTTTCGCCTATCCTCATTTTATCGGAACTATAGATAGTTTTATCAATAACTATATTTTTCTTCCATATGGTCATTTATTTATGAGGTGTAATAAAAGGCCGGAGATTGTTGGTACAGAATATTATCCGTGGTTCAGTTATGATGCAACAATAAGAAATTATGATAGAACTAAAATAATCGACCCTAATTATTTTTTTGACAAAGTTTCTTTCGGATTAAATGATACTCTTCTTCGACTAGAGCCTTATCAAGTATTCAATTTTGGGAAAACAGATTGGGATAACCCATATAAAAAAGATGGGAATCTAAAAAAAGCAATATCAGATCTTATTAAAATGAAAGAAACTCATTTTAGATCGGGTAAAGCTAATCAGGCAGATGCAAACTATATAGCATATAAAATTCTAATAAAATATCCCGCAATAGCGAGAAACCTAGCACAAAGATTTCCGATACTTATTATCGATGAAGCTCAAGATACGACTGCCATTCAAATGGCAATCATTGATATATTAGACAGAGTCAACATCAATTCAATACTTTTGGTGGGAGATCCCGATCAGGCCATATTCGAATGGAATACCGCAGAACCAGCACTATTCATGGCAAAATATAATAACCCCACTTGGACATCTTTGGAACTTACAGAAAACAGGCGAAGCTCAAGTAATATTTGCCATGTAAATAATCGGTTCTTCAATAACAATATGGTATCTGTATCCGAAGAAGATGCTGATTATCCAGCCATACCTTCAATAATTGGCCATTCAAGCCAATCTGAGTCTATAAATCAAATTAAAAATGATTTTATAAATGAATGCCAGAGACTAGGTATTCGCGAAGATCATTATACAATCGTATATCGGGGACGAAAATTTGGCGAAACACATTTTGGATTAATGACTGAATATAGAACTGAGCAAAATGAAAAACCGTGGGTTCACGGTTATTATTATGTCAGAGATTTGGTTCAAGGAAAATATCTCATAAATAAAGGTGCATACAGAAAAGGATTCGCTTTAATTGAACGAGGCTATCATAAAATGCAAGAAAGAGAAACCTATATTTCTGTTGAATTCATTAGAAATAAAATTAAAGATTTAGGCTTTAGGTATTATCGAAATACAATATTCCAATTTATACGTCAATTGCCTGATACAAATTGTACATTAAACCATTGGATTACTCAAGCGAGAAATAATGGACTAAATCTCTGTATAAATAGAAATAGAGGAAATAGTAATATATCAAATATCTTTCATGAAGAAAATATTGCTACTACCGATACTCCAAAATATTTGAGAACAATTCATTCTGTCAAGGGTATGACAGTAGAAGGGCTGCTGGTTTTTCTTACGAAAAAAGATGTATTTAATTATGCAACTCTTTTACCTCAAGAATACAATACCTTAACGCCAGAAGGACAAGAACAGATGAGAATTGTATATGTTGCTTGTACACGCCCAAAGAAATTATTATGGATAGCAGTTCCCGTTGAGGATGCCTATGTTTGGACTAATAAACTTTTCGGATAAATACAAAGAAGATAGCTTATGGATCAATCTTGGTTTGAAATGCACGATTTAAGAAAACGCAAATTAGATAATTCTGTTTGGGTTCCACTTAGAGCTGAAAAAGAAATTCGAAATTCAGTTCGATTCGGTTTTATTGATTATTCAGAAGAGTTCATTGGGCATAGCTCTATAATGGTGCCAATAGATCAACAATCTTTTTCAGAAAAATTAGATTGGACTGATATTGGAATTAGCCATACTCACAATTGCTCCTTTCATGGGGATAAGTATATGCCAGCTGATGTTTATTGCAATAATGACTTTGAAGGAATAAATTTAGTTCTAAATCAAAGTTTTGACAATAATCTGGATTGTAATGAATGGCATCTACATCAGGATTTAGTTATAAGTTTAGGCCTTAAAAGGGAAGGAGACATTTGGATCTGCCCAAGTGAAGGGTATGCAGAGGTTGCTAAACTTGAAAGAAATCAAGAAGGAAGCCCAGTGTTGTTGCAAATCAAGAATCATTTTTTAAAAGATTACCTATGTGCTAGAAAATGTGGGTTATATATGACCTCTTAT
This sequence comes from Bacteroides intestinalis, assembly GCF_003464595.1. Lineage (GTDB taxonomy): Bacteria > Bacteroidota > Bacteroidia > Bacteroidales > Bacteroidaceae > Bacteroides > Bacteroides intestinalis_A. The sequence goes on along the minus strand of NZ_QRZF01000003.1, from coordinate 243,070 downwards.
TATAGCAGGGATAAAATTTGTGAAAACACCTCCGTTCTCTCATGGACAGAATCATCTAAAGAAGTAAAAGAAGGACGGAATCTTTGGGAGTGTAGAACATTAGAAATACATGAAGGAGGATTTCCTTATGGCCAAAAAATGGCAGTTTCTCATGTTGGAAGAATTGACATTGATGAAAATGAGGATATTCCTGATATGACTTCATTCCCAACAGATGAAAATGTCAAATCGGATTTTTTTGAGAAAAGTTTTCAAGGGAAGAAATTATATAGAATAATGTCTGAATTATGGAAATATGAATGGATAAATCCCGCAAAGACAAGTTCTATCATCTTAGGAGATGAACACCCCATTGATATATATTACATCACTGACGCAGAAGGGAATAAAGAAAGTGGAAATAGTCTAAATAAAGGAGGAAAGTGGCTTTGGTTTAAACCTGAACTCGTTTCGAATTTATTATCAATAAGAGGCAGCTCCTTAAATTGGTATACAAGAGACACTGGACGTGTTGCATGTGTTCCAAATGGAGGAATTCATTTTGGAGTCAATGAATTAGGATTAATTACTGTTTATGCGAAGGATGTTGGGAATTTGCCCGAATGGCAACAGCAAATCTGGGCAGGATTCAACATTGCTCCAGAAGGTGGAATATCTAAAGAATTACATGCATCTCAGGTTAAAGCAGAGCCAGCACCAACCCTTGCACCAGAGGCTTTTATAGAAAGAGTGATAACAGAAATAAATGAAGAAGCTAAAAAACAATTAGATATTCGTTTTTTTAGAGGACACCACTCTATTAGTGAAATAATTAAATCGATAAATAGATTCAGGGCTATTAATGAGAATGGATTATTTTCTCTAGCAAAAGATATTGCAAGAATAATAGTAGATGACATTGATATAGAATCTGTTCAAAAAATAGCAGTTCCCCCTAAAAATACAAAATGGGGTTCTTTGAAGACAATTGAAAATCTATTGGCATTAAAGATCTCTTCGGAAAACGCAAGAAAGATTCTAAGTCCTATTGTTGGGGTCTATGAATTAAGACATGGCGATGCTCATTTGCCAAGTAGCGATATAGAAAACTCATTTCGCTTAATACAAATTGACAGAAGTTTGCCTTATGTTACTCAAGGCTATCAGATGATATATGCGTGTGTAGATAATTTGTATATAATTCTCCGAATCCTTGAAAAGTGGAATACTAAATCAGAAATATGATGTCAAGAGTTGCTGGTTACTTTTTAATTTTAAATGATCGCAGGTATTTCTCCTTTCAAGGAAATATGCACTATAAATTTGCTGAACCTGTCCCGGAATTTGCTCATCCGAGGCATGTGCCATTAGTATGTTTTATTACTAATAAATCAGGGGCGATAACCCATATTGGGCATGGAAAGCGAGGAGTTCGTGCAGGAACGGACTTACGAAGACTTAATATAGAAGATATATTCGAGCTTAAAAAGCCTGTTTCTGCTATTGAGATAGCTAATACCACAGGTTCCAGAGTGAGAGCACATTTGATTAATAAGATAAACTCTGGAGGATTATTTTCCCCTAGATGCTTTGAGGAATTTCTTAGTGTCTTCTTAAGGAAAGCCCCAGATACGATTCCTCTCTTAGACAAATATTCCAAAAGTAGGCAATTAAGGATTTCAAGGCTTTCCAAGAATGCAAAAAAATCATTAGCGGAACAAAAGGAAGCTGTACTAACAGCAATGAACATTGCCGGGATAGACAAAGATAATGCGCAAGGATGGGATTATGATGAAGCTGAAAAGCCCATATCGTTTCTTGATGGTATTGCTCAAGTTAGACTTCGGGAAGATTCTATGATAATAAATGATTTATCGAACATTCCCGGCTTTGATTTGATTAAATCAACAAAATATTCATCCTCAGTATTTGAAAATAGCAAGACGCGTCTCACAGTCTTACTGGCAAATAGATTACCGTTAGAAGAACTTCTAGGAACTGATTTGATTTATTTCAATGAAGATTTTAAATGCTTTATCATGGTTCAATACAAAGCCATGGAAAAGGAAGGGGACAAATTTGTATTTAGGCTTCCTAATTTGCAATTTGCTGAAGAGATATCTCGAATGGATTCAATAATCCAATCCCTGAGATCAACGAGTGGCAACGGATTTATAAATGATTATCGGTTTAATGAGAATCCATTTTTTGTCAAGCTATGTCCGCGACTTGAGTTTGATCCAGATAATGTTGGCTTAAGCACCGGAATGTACATACCTCTTGATTACATTAAAGTGCTAGAGAATGAGACATGTATTGAAGGTGAACGAGGAGGGAAAGCGATTAGCTACGATAATGTAGGAAGATATTTAGATAATACAGGGTTTAAAACCATCATAGAGGGTGGATGGATAGGCACAAATCAAAATCAATCTTTATATATTGAAAGGATAATCAAAGATATTTTAGAGAATGGAAAAACTGCTGTTCTCGCAATCAAGAAGAAACTTGAAAAGGATTTTCCTTCTGAACAATTTGAAGAAAATGAAGATGAATCAGGTGATTTCGAGAATTTACCATTTTAATGGCTAACACTAACTGAAAAGACTAGAAAAAGAAATGAAAAAAATATTTCACAAATCAACAACTAAGGAGAAATGTGCAATGCTACTCTTATCGTCTATGAATTGGGGATGTAGCAATATACATGGCACAAATGAAGAAATCAATATAAAAATAAAGAAGAAGCTGAAATTCCAGCATGAATGTGATATACTAAGATTTCGCAGCTGTATTGATTTAATTGAGGATACAGAAAGTGCCATAACCCATTTTTCTACTTTTGGATTGGAAAAATTCAACAAAAGAATTGGCAAAAACTTTGGCGAAATGTACATAAAGTTATATGGTATCTTAAATGCTATTTATCTGCAATTAAATGCAATAATAGAGATTTATGAAATATGCAAAATTCCCAACAAAAAAGATATTGTAAGTAAATTCAGAAACCATAGGATTTTTGAATTGAGAAATATTATGGGGGCTCATACTTCTAATTTTGAAGACAAGTCTGACTATATGCCACTCAATTTTAACCACAACTCTTTTAGAATTACACAAATGCAGTTAAATGCCAAAGGAAATAACTTGCATGCAGTGGATAATTTCGGAAATATAAAGGAGTTCGATCTATATGAGTTGGTTATGAGTTATAATATGCTTTCAGAGAAAGTGTTATATGATGGTTGTAACGAGTATATGGATAGACTTTTTCGCAATTCAATCTCAAAGAAAACAGAATTATTTACTTATTACGAATTGACGAAATTTGAAAATTACAATTATCAAAAGCTCTACAAGAACGATAAATTATATCGCAATTATATAAAAAGGATACGACAACAACTTGACATGGAAACTACAAGAGATTTTGATATAGATGAATTTATTGCAGATGATCTATTGTTCACTTAGAGTCTGAAAATGACAATAATTTAATGCTAAGGTCACCGTTAAATTATTGCAAAAATTAAAGAAACTTCAGTAAAAGTATATGGTACATATGCTAGAAAAGAAATAAAAGAGATAAAGTCAATTGAAAAATTATGATTATCTCCCATTTTTGTTCCCGAAAATTGCGACCAACGCACAAAATGATGTGAAACACTGCAAAGCAGTGAAGGTCTTATTAAAAAAATAACGCTATACAACCCTTAAGGTAGTGTACTGGGGAAAACTGTATAAAATCGCTTTTCTTTTTGTAAATTCAAAAAGGATCATTAATCTTTACACACAGTATTTTCCATGAGCAAACTACCGCAAAAGCGCGTAACAAATTAGTGGGATAATTCATGGGATATGCTTGAAGCAAAAAATATAAAGTTTTAAATATCAGCGTGGTAACTCTACAAGGAGAATCCCAGGCGAAATATAAGAAATTAAGTCGTTATCTGATGTAGATGGCTACTTTTTTTGTTTATATACATTAGGTACAGACATTTATACATGTTTCATGACAAATAGCCATCTTTCCTGTTCTTACTTTTGATGTTTTCCTCCTTTTCCATACAAAACAAATGATAGAAGGTAGAGTTGAGAGGAGATACTAATTAAAAGAACAGTGTGATGAAAATGAAGACATTAAAGGAGGGTATTATAACTCATGCGGATAGTTTGGGCGAGTTGTTTAAGTTCTCGGCGGAGCATACTTGCAGGAGTATGCTGCATAGCTTGGAAGAGTTTGCTAATATGGAGTTAGTTACTTTTAAAGAATTGACGGCAGGATTTTTCTTGGGCTTTGAACACTATTTGTGGGCTTCGGGATGTTCACGTAATACTTCAGCGTGCTATTTCCGAGCGTTGCGGGCTATTTGTCGAGAAGCAGAAAAGGAGAAAGAGCTGAAAGACGCTAAGCGGCTCTTTAGTGAGGTATTTACGGGATACGAGGAGACGAGGAAAAGGGCGTTAAGTCTTGAACAGCTTCGTATGGTGGTGGATGCTGATTTGGAGGATGTGCCAAGTTTGGGGGTGGCACGGGATCTGTTTATTCTTTCTTATTATCTACGAGGGATTCCTTTTATTGATTTGGCTTATCTACGGAAGATGGATATTCAGGATAATGTGCTTTGCTATCGCCGTAGCAAGACGGGGAGGATGTTAACGATTACGCTTGAACCGTGGATGTGGGAAATTATCGAGAGGTATTTATGTGATGATTCGGGTTCACCCTATTTATTAAGGATTATACGCCAATCGGGAAGTATACCTGAGGAGAGGAAACAGTATGAGAGTGCCTTGCGACTTTACAATAAACATTTGTATCGATTATCTGAACGATTAGGATTGGGAGTGAGACTGACTTCATACGTAGCACGCCATACGTGGGCGACATTGGCATATAATGAGGATATACCCGTATCTAAGATTAGTGCAGGGTTGAGCCATGCTTCAGAGGAAATTACGCATACTTATTTGAGATCGTTCTCTGATGAACAACTGGCAGTGGTAAACTTGCAGATGGCAGCGTTGGTTAATCCAATGGCAGAAAAGGAATGGAAGAAGAAAGAAAAGGGAAAGGGAAATAGGAATGATAAAGAGAGTAAAAGCTCTCAGAATGAGCTTCATATTTCTGTTCCGATTCCCGGTAGGAAACGGAACGATTCCGGCGGTAAAGGAACGATTTCCAATTGAAATAAACAAGAAAAGCAGGAAATACTTATCGAAGTTTCCCAGTTTTCTGTAAAAAATCAGTTAAATTACAACACCAGACACGACAAAAACATCTCTCTTATCCTGAAAGTTAGATTTTGTCTCAAAAAGTCATGTCAATAAATATTATATTCCTGTAATAATATGGTATATCAGTGGAAAAGCTCTTTGTATTGATTAAAAAGCTTTCACTTTTTTTGTTTGAATACAAAGTTCCCCTTACCCATACTTTAATACGGAGCATCTCATTATAAAATTGAGGAATACAGGAAGATAAAATTGGTAATTGTCTTCCTTTTTAGTTAGGAGGGACGATTATTATCCACCTAATTTATGGTTGCAATAGCGCCCGTTCCGTTTCCTACCGGGAATCGGAACATTCCAAACAAAACAGACAATAATCTACATAAAAAGCAAGCGCTATGTTAACACTCAGAACAAAACTCGCTCTGGCAGTACTGCACGACATACAGTATAAGGATTACCAGTTGAGTACTTCCCTTAATCCTTCACCTTCCGAAGTTACGTACCTGCTGCAAAAGCTATCAAAAGGACGCCTGATAGCACTGATAGAAAATCGACCGGATAATCTGTCTGATAACCGCCCCGAATCCTACCACCTTGCCTGTGCATATCATCAAATCAACCTCCTTTCCATTCTTGAAGCATTGGGAGAAGGCGTTTACTTCAACCGCCCCAGTGACGAAAAATTCTATTCCTGCTATGGGACGACAGCCCGCAAACTGGGCATTGTCAATCAGATGACACGCCTTTATCTGATGGAAATTTCCATAGCCGAACTTCCCGTGAGCGAATGCCTTATGGAGAACTCCATACCCCATATCTAAACTGTGCAATAAATCCGAATTGCCATGAAACGACTTTATTTGCTGTTCCTGCTGCTCAGTCTGATGAGTACCGCTGCCTTTGCCCAACGCGTGGCATTGCGCACCGACCTGCTATTGTGGGGAACTACCACACCCAATGCAGGAGTGGAAACCAGCATCAGCCGTCATTTCACAATGGCACTGAACGGGGCTTATAACGCCTGGAAGTTCGGCAATGATATGAAGCTGAATCTCTGCCTGATACAACCGGAATTACGCTACTGGCCTTGCCGCAAGTTCGAGGGACACTTCCTGGGAGTGCACGGACATTACGCTTACTACAACGTAGGCCAGATCCCTTTCTTTTCGGGTATGGAAGACATTATTTACCGGGGCAACCTGTATGGCGGAGGTATCACTTACGGTTATCACTGGGTGCTGGGCGACCGCTTCTCGATAGAAGCCGTAATTGGCGGCGGATATGCCCGCATGGAATATGATAAATACCGGTGCGCGGGCTGCGGCGAGCGCATGGGACATTATAAAAGGAATTATTTCGGGCCTACACGGGCCGGTGTGTCACTCATTTATTTCATCCGATGAAAGTTATGGTAATCCTCTGTTGCATACTATGGTTCTGCACCTCCTGCACGTTCGATTTTGACGAACCGGGAGTGTGTCCCTACAATGTACGGCTGAATTACCGCTATGCCGGCAGGCCCGACGCCGGACAACTCTCCATGTATGTGGACAACATCCACCAGTTCCTTTTCGATGCGGACGGAGTGTTGAAGGACATCCGGCTACTGAAAGGCGACAGCCTGGAGTATTGGCAGGGAGAGTTAGCTCCCGGACGATATACCCTCGTGGCATGGGGAAACTGGGGATATGAAAGCGATGTAGTACCCACACCCCAACCCGGCGTGACGCAAATCCGTGAACTGGCAATGACTTCGGCCACGGGAACAGCTACAGGAACATCCACAAGCGAATATCGACCGAACACCGAAAGACTATACTATGGATATAGCACGTTTGAAATTCCCGCTACGGGAAATTCAGTGAACCGGACCATCTACCTGACCCACTGCCACGCCGTCCTCCGGATTACCGTACATTGGGAAGACGGATACTTTCCGGCGGAAGGAACAGGAGGCTATACATTCCGCCTGCGGGGCGTACCTTGCGAATACGGCTTTCCGGCAGGTTACGACATACCGCTGGCCAGTGGTGACGGAGCTTTTACATTTCCCTCCATAGGCAGCCCGGTAATATGGCATCAAGCCAAGGCAGCAATGAACTATAACGATGAACTGACGGGAGAATTAGTAACGTATCGCCTGACATCAGGATCACATCCGTTGCTGAGCATCTACCGGGGTAATGAGCGGATTATGAAGGAGATTGACTTGCAACTGTTCTTTCGCAAACTGCCCGTCAGTCTGGATGAAAACACGGAACAGGAGTTTGACCTGCTGGTAACCATCGGGCAGAAGATTGTAGTGACACAGCTCAATTCGTCGGACTGGGCGGAAGGCGGAGGACTGGGATAAAAAGGCAATTAAAAATTAATAATTAAAAATTAAAGAGGCTGGATGAAAAGGATGAAGAAAATAATAGGATGTCTGGTTGGGGTACTGCTGACTGCGGAAGCATGGGCGGGCGGAACTTTAACACTCGGTTCGCACGTCTTTACGCAGGGAGACAGTCTTCACATAGAACTGCTGCTCAATCTGAGTGATGCAAAAGCGGGGAATGCGGAGGCTTATCTGTTCACTCCCGTGCTTCGTGGCGCAGGGCGTCTGCAAGAGCTGCCCGCTGTGGTTGTGAGCGGACGTCGCCGTGCCCGTGCCGACCACAGGCGGCAGGCGCTTCAACCGTCTCCCGGCTATTTGCCTCCTTACCGTACGCTTTATGCCCGAAACCGGAAAGACAGTATTATTTATAAGGTATCCGTTGCCTATAGCCCATGGATGGAACACGCTTCATTGGTGTTGATGCGCGAACGGCGGGATTGCTGCCGGATGAAGATGCTCGGAGTAGAGCCGGTGATAACCGATCTTACCCTGACAAGCCCTTTCCATGTTCCGCAGGGACAGGTATCAATTTCGCAGGGGCAAATGGCCGTTTCACAAGGACAGGCTGTAAATCTGCCGGAGCAGACGGCAATCCCGCAGGCAGTTACAGAAAGACATGAAAATGCCACCAACCGACAGGAAACTCCAAGCAGACCGGACTGTATGCCCTGTGCCGAGTGTACAGCCATGGTGACTTACCTCATCCCCGATATGGAAACTCAGAAACACCGTTCGGAAAGCGCCACCTTATATATAGACTACCCTACCGGAGTTTATGACGTCCGCCGCGAATTCCACAACAACCGTCCCGAACTGGAGAAACTGGACAGCCTGATGCGTCCGCTCACCGAAGGAAATCTGGCAAATATTTCGAGTATCTCCATCTGCGGTTACGCCTCGCCCGACGGGATCTACAAGGACAATGAAATACTGGCTTCCAACCGCGCACACTGTTTCAAGGAGTATATGCGTGCCACGTATGCACCGGGGCACGATCTTTATAAAGTTTCTTCCGTACCCGAAGACTGGGACGGATTGGTGGAACTTCTGCAACGTCGCCCCATGAATCACGGTGACGAAGTATTGTCCCTCATTGCCCGAACCGGCATTTTTGAAGGACGCGAAAAGCAATTGATGGATATGCATGGAGGAACCGTATATCGGGAACTTCTGAAAAGCTATTTCCCGCAGTTGAGACGTATCCGTATCACGGTGGGCTATGAGGCCCGCGCTTTCAATATCGAAGAGGCGGCAAGTCTGATATATACCCATCCCCGCCTGCTATCATTGCAGGAGATGTACCGGGTAGCCGCATTTTATCGCCCCGGCACGGAGCAATATCGTGAAATTTATGAGATAGCCGCCTACCACTTTCCGGACGACGTGCTGGCCAATATTAATGCGGCTTCGGCGGTAATCATGGCAGGTGATCCGGTTAGCGCACGGCAATATCTGAGCAAGGTGGCCGATGACCCGCGTGCATGGAATGATTTCGGTGTGCTGGCCTATCTGGAAGGTGACCGGAAGAAAGCGGAAGAATGGTTTCGCAAGGCACTGGGAGTAGAACCGGAAAAGGCGAGGAAGAACCTGAAGAAAATGAAGAATGAAAAATAAAGAACGAAAAACAGAAAACATAATAGAGAATAAAAAGAACGAGGAATGGAAATAAGTAATAACCGCATAAAAGTAACAAGCATGAAAACATTCGCTAAATTCTTTCTGCACTTTTCATTGGTGATACTGTCCTGCCTGATGGCTAGTTGCACCTCCGAAGTGGAAACAATAGGCGGCACTCCCGAAACACCGGAGAACCCGCAGGCCAATGACCCTAACCGCCGTTCGGTGGTAATCTCTCTACAAAACAAGCTGATCCTTGTGAACGGTACACCCGAAAGCCGGACTATCACCCGCGACGGTATAGCTGAGGAGGACGAAAACCGCATTGAAAGTTTCGATATTTATGCTTTCGGCAGTGACAAGGAGGAAGGGCCTTACACCTTTCAGGAACGTTTCTCCTACCGTTCGGATGCCGGAACCCTGCCCGCGGGTACTTCCCCTCTCGAACTGAAAGCGGACGAGACCGCCGGGAAAATAAATGTGGTGTTCTACCCTCGCAAAGGTTTATTCACCAAGTTTTATTGCGTAGCCAATCAAACCGAAATGGATGATGCCGCAGGAAATACATACACGAATTATACCCCGTTACAGCAAAGTTCACAACCACAGTCCAGCGTACCCGGAGACATGGTAACGAGCCCCGGAACACCTACTGAAAGTGATTTCGTTAAACTGAATACCCCGCTATTAAATTCCACCGGCTTTAATGCTGATATCCTGCTTGCCCCGCTGCCCATGTCCGGTGCCAACAGTCAGCCCACCGACTTGCGCGAATACAGTATGGGAACTTACGTGCGACTGAATGTTTCACTCACTCGCGCCGTGGCACGCTTCGACATAGTAAACGATGCTACGAAGTCTCATTTTACTATCACAGATATCAGCATGGGAAACGGAAGACAAGGTGTAACACTGTTCCCCATTCGTCCGACAGGAGATGTTCCCGCCACAAACGGTCAACTGATTACATACCCTTACCGCCTTTTCGACGGACTGAACGCCAATGCAGGAACTACCACCAAAGCTTTCTATTGCTACCCATGTAAAGCCATAGATGCAGGATTTTTGATTTTGAAAGGACTGTATGCCATGAACCTGACGGATGAAAAGAAAGAGGTATCTTATCGCATCCCTTTCGAACGTGTGACCGATGGTGACGGAAGCCTAATCGAGATAAACCACAACCACCGCTATACAGTACAGATCACAGAAGCTGACCCTTTTGAACTGACAGCCAATATCCGTCTGGTGGATTGGGAAACAGGAGACTATATAGATGATTACGAGCCCGACAACGGATTGGAGACAATTGCGGTAGCTGATTTGTTGCCTGTGGGTGAAACCACTTACGACATCAGCACCAATATTGTGACACTGGCGCTCAAAGCAGGAAGTAGTTTTGCTATCTCCACAGGTTCCAATGCCGGAGTAAATGTACAACTGACTTATAACGGCAACAGCCCTGCTGACGGCTGGTTGAAACTGGAAGAAATCCCTGTCACCACAACACGGGCAGAAGCCACGCAACAAGTAAAATACAAAATCTCTTTCAATGAAAGTTACGCCGGCGACAGTTATCCTCGCGGCATCCTGCGCCTAACGGATAAAGCGGGAGGCAGTGAAGAAGTGATACTAATAGATACGACCTTTGGTACTCCTGTCGTAGAAGCCACAGGCGGAACAATGAATCCTGACGGAGTAAATAAATGGGATGCGGCGGACAATACACTCTATCTGGTACAGGTTATCGGCGCTAATACATCCACAGGCACGATAAATATCACTTCTATTGGCGGCAGCAAAGTGGAACTTCCAGCCAATTCGGGCATTACCGTTAATCCTACTTCAAGTGTAAATACTACACAAGAATATACTTTCCGGTGGGCAAGCACGGATGATGTCAATCTTACTGAAAAAGAAATCATCGTAGCCTTGAAAAATCGTTCGAACGAGACAAAAGCCGAAAATATCAAAGTGAAATTACTCCCCAATCGAATCAGTAGCTTACAAATAACAAATCCAAGCGCAGGCATCAGTCTTTCATCTATAACAGCTACCACAGCCACGCTTACTATGCCTATCATCAAGGACAACCAATTCACCCTTACGATGGATAATTACAGTAAACCTACCATAAGCAGGTGTCCGTCATGGCTGGAGAACATCACACCGGTGTCTACGCGTAACACACCGGAAAATAAAACAGTAAGTTTCACTTTCAAACTAAAGGAAGACGCAACAAGTTTTGATGATACACAAATCGTGTTCACTAATGCAACAGGAGGCATAGGAATGACAGTGAATATTGCGAGAGAATTCCAAGCACCGACGGTGACTCTTATAGGTGAACCGCTGCCCACAACGAATACTTACAGTGGAACTACGATGAAAGCCAAACGGGTAAAGAGTGGAACAACTTCTACTTATAAGATACAAGTGTATTCGCTTGGAGGAAGTGAAATCCACAGTAATAATGGAGATTTTACCTATAGTTTAGTGAGTACTACAGACAATACTACGAAAATTTACCGCGTAGGAATCCAAGGAGGAAATTATAATTCTGCCGGATCACTCACTTTTGATATTCGTAATCTCAAAGATACAAGCAAGAAAGTAACTCATACTATAGAATATGCCTCTTCGCGGCCTACACTATATAGTTGTACCCCCAATAATAGTATAAGCACTTCGATAAATGATGCAACTGCTAATTTTTATATAAATGATGTGGCTGGATTATATGGAAAGGATAAAGTACGTTTTTCTATTACTTCTCCAGGAGGATTGAAAACACCATCTTCTGCCATTGACGGCTTCAGACTAACGAATGAACATGCCTGGAGTGCTAGTGAGCCATGGGATGAATTCGAACTTTACATATCTACTACAAGTGTAAATAAGACTGGTGGCAAATATGGTGATGCAACGATAGGTACTTATACATTCGAGTCAAATGAATCTAGCTATTTTAACAATTTGGTCATCACACTTTTTAATAAGTTGCCTATTGGGGGCGGATATTGGGCATCTAAGATCAACAACATATATTGTATACGAGTAGCAACATATGTCAATTACCAATCAGCCGTTAGCAAAATAAATAGTATGGGAAATGGTTGGTTCATGCCTGGTTGGCCTATATTAAGAGATTTCTTTAAAATTGGTGATTGGGTCATAGATGGAGAGAGAACTCAATCCTACCCGGCATATTTTACCAATGTTTTCATTGAGGGCAGATTTTATAATACAGACTATACCGATATATATGAATGCGGCCTAAGGATAAGCAATATAAACACGTCATCAGGCACAGCCTTATTTAAATGGGTATTAATGGATAAATATACAGCAGAATCTGACTATTACGCAGTTGCTTTCCATTACTAAATAGCCTCGTTCAAGCGGATTCGTAATCCGCTTGCCTCTAATATTAGGATTTAGAATCCTTCGTTCTTTGACATGTTGGAATGATTTTTATAATACACAAAAGTGTCTCTATAAATAGAATATACATTTTGATAAAAACGTAAAAACCTGTTCTTCGGGATGCTGAGAATAGAAATTATGATTATCTTTGTAAAGCCTTCATCAAAACAATAAGATCATGGCCCATACTACAGAAAAGATTATAGATAAAATTAAAGAGTTGAAAGGAACTGTATTGCCATCAGGTAAACTTATTCTTTTTGGTTCGCAGGCACGTCGTGATGCTACTACCGACTCTGACTGGGATATGTTATTACTTTTAGATAAAGAAAAAATAGCTCCTTCAGATTTCGATACTTACGCTTATCCTTTTGTAGAGCTGGGGTGGAACCTTGGAGAGTATTTCAGCATGAAACTTTATACCCTATCCGAATGGATAAAACGAAAAGGTACACCATTCTTTAAAAATGTAGAAGAGGAAGGAGTTGAATTATGAAACTCAGTGAAGAAGAAAAGAAAAAGTTAATTGATGAACAAGCATATCAAATACTATCATATTATAACATCGCACACTAACGCCTAACTTTTAAGCGTTACCCTATATTTATAAAATCATTCCAACATGTCAAAGAACGAAAGCTCGTTTGACATGTTGGAATGATTTTTTTGTGAAACTCCCTTCCGGCTTTTCTCTAAGAGACTCATTCCTCATGCCATAATTATTCGATTATCAACAACGGCAAGACTCCGGTTTTACCGATAGTATTCATTATAAATATTTATAAATTATGGCAAACGAAATCAAGTATCAAATCAACGGCCAACTGGCGGACAACACCGTGACCGTGGACAACAAGGAGGATATGATCCTCGTCCCCGTATCCATCGGCAGTGCGGACGAAAACCGCATCATTGCCGAACTGAAAGCGGAGGACTCCGGTCTGCGTGAAGAAACCATCCGCCACGTCTTCGACCTGCAAAAGCGGGTCATCAAACGCATGCTGATGACCGGCATGAGTGTGAACACGGGATTGTATTACGCCTCAGTCGCTTTCCGCGGCGTCATAGAAAACTCCACCTGGAATCCGGCAAAGAACTCCATCGTGGTGAACTTCAACGTAGGCGCCGACCTGCGGGAAGCCATCAAGGCAACCACAGTGGGCATCATCGGCGAGAAAGGCAGTGCCATGTACATCGGCGGCGTGCAGGATGCCTCCACCCGTGCACAGGATGCTTCAGCCACGGCAGGACGCGCCTTCACCCTTACAGGTAGCAAGCTGAAAGTGGTGGGAACCGACCCGTCAGTGGGTATCACCCTGAAAAGCAGTTCAGGAAAGGAAACCAAAGTAGCCGAAGACCTTTGGGTGACAAACGATCCCTCGAAACTGACGTTCATCATCCCTGCCGATCTGGCGGACGGAACGTATGAACTCAAAGTAACCACACAATTCGGCAGCAACAGCAAGACCATGCTGAAAGTGCCGCGCAGCGTGATGAAAACCATCTATATAGGCAAAGCACCCGATGGAGGCGGTCTCGGTCCTGATGGAGGTCTGGAAGAGGACCCGTTAGGATAGTCCGGCGGCAGCCGTACTGCTACGTGTGGCGTAGGTGGCCACCTACGGATGGCATAGACGGCCGTCTACTACCGGCGTAGCTGACCGTCTACGCCACACGTAGCAGTACGGCCCGGGAAATGCCTCACAATAAGATTATTAACTTTCTAAAAAAAGTATAGACAAATGATGAAAACGAAAAACATGCTTTGGATGTCGGCTCTGCTGGCCCTGCTTGCAGGATGCAGCCAGGGGGAGCTTGGCACCGACGACGCTCCGGGAAAAGGAGTAGGCAAAGAGATCCGTCTCGTATTTAGTGGCGGAGGAGAGTCGCAGGAATACACCCGCGCCATCGCTTCCGAAAGTGAGAACCAGATTGACAACCTGGACATCTATGTATTTGCAGCCACCGCCGACGGCGGAGACTACCAGTATCTGGAAACGTGGAAAGCCGCCGCACAGGACGACACCGCAGCGAAAACCTTCAAACTGAGCGGTGCCGGAACCGCCCGCAAGGCCTCCATCTTCCCGACGGAGCTGAAGGGCATCCCCAACCTGAAACTGTATTGCGTAGCCAACAGCACCACACTCTACAAAGCCGACGGAGACCCAATAGACCCTCTGGTAGCGGTGAAAACCAACGCCGCCACCGGAGCCATAGAAACCGCCGGCACGAAAGCCACGGACTTTGAGAAGTACTGTACCGCCAAACTGGAGCCGACAGGCACCGCCCTGGGCACTCCATTAGTAATGACCGGAAGCGGCACAACGAAGATACTGGGCAATATCGCCACGGTGAACATCGAACTGAAACGCCGCGTGAGCCGCTTCGACATCGACAATGAATCCGCCAAGACGGGACTGATCATTGAAAGCGTCGCGCTGGGAAACGGACGCAACCAGGCTACCGTGATGCCGGGGACGCTGACCACACTGGATGATGCCGGTCGTACTGCCAGCCTCATTAAGTACCCCGTAGCCGAAGGCAGCTATCTGATGCTGCCCAAAGCCAATCAGGGAGTGACGGAGAGTGCCCTCTACACCTATCCTTTGAAAGACACGGACGAGGCGTTCCTCATCATCAAAGGCAAATACCAGAACCCGATGCAGAAAGACCCTGTGCCCGTGGAATACCATCTCGACATACAGCGTGCTCCAGATACCGGCGGAGCGACTGCATTCATAGACGTAGTGGCCAACACCCGTTACACCCTGCACATCAAGGAAGTAATGGAAGCCACCATCACCGCCTTCTTTGAAATTGTGGACTGGACCAGTGGCGGCGGAGTCATCGTTAAGCCCGACAATGCCGCGCCCGTAGTGACCGCCCTGAATGTGGAAGGAACCGATGCGGACGTCGCCACCAAAGAAATCAGTGTGACAGCCGACGGTACGGAGAAAGTCATCACACTGACCGCTACGGCCAGCGGCAAGGTACAGCCGAAGTTCAGCACCACAACGGGATGGGACATCGACTGGCTGGAGCATGACGATGCTGCCTACAAGTCGGAAGTCGTGGACGGAGTGACCACCACTACCATGACCTTCAAATATACGCTGACTGCCGCCACTCCTTATGTTCCCGTTACACTGACCCTGGCCAATGAATCGGCTTCACAGGATGAATCGGTTTATACTACGCTGACCATTGTGCCGCCCGCCACGGCACCGGTACTGGATTTTGCCACACCGGATGCGGCTACGGGTAATTTCAACTTATACGATCAGGCGAATGGTAAACTCACGATGTACAAAACGAGCAAGAGCAGCATCACACTCGGGGCAAGCTGTCCGTTCGGAACGAAATTAGTATTGAATAATCAGCTTCCCTGGCTGGAAGTTTCGAAGAGCAAATCAGGCCCTGCGCCAAGCACGACGGGTACTCCCGCCACGGATGTTTCTGTTTCGACTCCAGTGGAAGAGTACTACACGCTTATGCTGAAAGACGTGACGGCAACCAGCGATGTAAACAGCAAGTTCGAGATTATCAATCTGGGAGACGCAACTCAGACACTGGAATTGACGGTGGAATTGCTCGATCCTGCCATTACAACGATTGAACTGACGGGGACAACGGGCGGAGCCGCTTACAATAACTATAAGATTACTGATGTGCCCCGCACTGACGGAAGCACTGTTGAGGTAAAAATTACTTCTCCGCAAGGCGTGACGGCAAGCACGCTGTCGTCCTGGTTCACCATTGCCGAGACCACTGCCTTTGCAAGAACCGCTCCGACGGATGCTACCGGCAGCCAGACGTTCACCCTGACCGTGAAGGATGCCGTTACCGACTTCACAGCCGCGCCGATTGTGCTGAAAAACAATATCTCGGGCATGGAAGACGTGACAGTGCTGGTGAGTGCGGCTGCTGTAGCTCCTTAAACCGTAATATAAATCCTGCGAGCAGCCTGTATGTTAATGAACTATCCCAATTCCCCTCCTCCCAGGAGGTTGCTCTCCCCCGATAACGGGGGAGCCGGAGGGGGTGGGTGCCCAAAGGGCGGGGTGGTAGGTAAAGTAAGAAATACCGATGAATCATATAAATAAGGAATTATTTTCTCACCTACCACCCCCCCGTTGGGGTACTCCTCCTCCGCCGGAGGAGGAGAATTGAAATACTCGGTTAATTAAAACAGATACTCTTTTAATCAGGACGATATGAATAACTTGCGAAATATCAGTAAATAAGTAAGTAATAACAATAATATTAAGATTATGATTAAAAATAGAAAACAGTTTTCTGCATGGGTGATAGGCCTGCTTGCCCTGTCCCTTGCGGGCTGCAGCGAAGCGGAAGTGCTGCCGGCCACTACTCCCGGTGATGACCCGCTGGCCAATGACCCGACGCGCCGTGAAATCATTCTCGGCTTTCAGAACAAGCTGAACATAAAAACCGTCACCCGCGCCGATGCCCCCATCGCCACGACCGAAGAGAATGAAATCACTTCACTGGATATTTACGTGTTCTCTTCGGACAAGGAAGAAGGGCCATATACTTATCAGGAACGGTTCTGTTATCGTTCGGACGGTGCTACGATACCTAACGCTACGAAAATTATATTGACCGTGGAGGGTGACAACGTAGCACTCGCCACCCTGCGCCCCAAGAAAGGCCTGTTCACCAAATTCTACTGCATTGCCAATCAGCCGAAATTGCTGAAATCCGGAGCGGAATACACCAATTTCGTAGCGCTGGAACAGAGTTCACCGGGTGCGGACTATAATATTGTGACCAAAGCGGGCATTCCCACTGAAACGGATTTCCTCACCTTTACCACTCCGTTGCTGGACCCCACCGAGGATACGGACATCTTGCTGACACCCCTGCCGATGGTAGGTTCCTACAGCCCTGCACTCGACCTGCGGGATATCAGTATGGGGTCCCGTACCCGAATCAATATGACACTGTCGCGTATCGTCTCCCGTTTCGATATCATCAATGACGAGAAATTGTCACATCTCACCATCACCGGTGTATCGATGGGGCACGGCCGCAAAGGCGTTACCTTCTTTCCGGTGGTTCCCGTGGAAGATGCCGATCCGGACAAGACACTTATCACCTACCCCGACCGTGACTTTGACGGCGCCAATGCCAATAAGGGAACACAAACAGGGGCTTTCTACAGCTATCCCAGTCCGATTGCCGACAAGGGGTATCTGATTATCAAGGGAAAGTATGCGCTGAACCAGACGGATATACCGCAGGAGGTGAGTTACATGGTAGAATTTGAGCAGTCGGTAGCGGGCACGGGCGGTTACATCGAGGTAAAGCCCAACCACCGCTACACGGTGCGCATCACCGACGCCGACCCGTTCAAGCTGGATGTGAACATCACCGTTTCGGACTGGACGGATGGCGGGGACTTTGAGTATCAGCCGGAAAATGAACTGGCTATCGGGACACTGACAGGAGTGGGAGCAACCGTTATTGCGAGTAACAATACAGCCACCGTCTCCCCGGATGAGACTGAGTATTTCAGTATTCCTTTCACCAGCAATTCGGAAGCGGAATGCAGCATTGTCTATACAAGCTCCGCGGGTGGCAGTGCCGAGTGGCTGAAGACGGAAATCACGCCGGTAACCCGTGCCGGATCAGCATCGTATACTTGTAAAGTGTCAAAAGCCGATAGCTATTCTGGGAATCTTTTCCCGAAAGCCATCATCTTATTGCGCAGCAAGGCAGGGCGCGAAGAAAGCCAGATTGCAGTGAAAGCCGATGTAGGAGTGCCGGGAATTGCCGCGGCAGCAGTTACACCATCAGAACCGGATGCGGCAAATACCTACACTGCCGGAAGCGAATCACCGGATGTGATCACAGGAACACTCAACATGCAGAAACAGGCCAATGCCGGAACCACCTCGTCCATGAAACTTACTGTGACTGCCAAAGGCGGTAGCCGGATTGTTGGTTTACCTGCCTGGTTGAAAGCGGATAAGACGGAAGGACATAACACCAAAGCTATAGACTATACCTTGACGCTGGACCAAAATGCAAAGGATTTTCCCACAGGATCGTTCCCAGCAAATGCGGCGGCAACCTTTGAGATACAGAATCTGTCGGATGTGGCAAAGAAGGTGACGGTAACAGTTAATGTGACGGAAGCACCATAAATAGGAAATGAAGAAGAAATGATGAAAAAGGTCTTTGTGACATAATAAAAAAACTTCTGAAAATAAAGAATCGGGTAGGAAGGAAACGATGGGGTTTTCTTCCTACTTTGATTTGAATAGATTTCGTCTGGAAATATCAAAGGCTATAAATTAGTAAAGCCCGAAACATAGAAAAAGCGTGATTCACAGTATAGTATACTCCCACTCCAATCCTCCGGCATGTTTATGCTTAGAGCTATCATTACAACACAGACAGATTGTTGAGCAGCTTATATTGTATTTTTCGGCAGCTTCTTTAAATGTATTGAATATTTCTCCGGTGGTGATACACCTTATCTTCTTATTTCTTTGTTGCACTGTATTCTTGAATTTACAGCTTTTACAGCTGCTTCCCCGCAATAAATTTCCCGGATATGCCTGCCAGGTCTTGCCACATTCACTACATTGTACTAATATGGGTTTATTCCTACTTACATAGGTTCCTATAACTTTAATTGTAGGCAACAGCTTTGCGATTTCCTCAACAAAGTTTTCATGGGTTCTCCGTGCTTTATTGGCACATTTCGGACAGCCGGTTCTATTATATTTCGCTACAAGATGATAGGGTTGGGTAGACCATATATAGCCACATACTTTACATTTTATTCTTATAGAAGTATCAATATTGATATATTCTGCCAGAGGGATAATATTGGGCTGTAATGAATTTAATCTTTCAACAAAGTCATTATGTGTCATTTTTAAAGTACCGGCACATTTAGGACATCCCGAACCTAAACGTAAAGAAGACGGTCTCACATGCCATTCATGATTACAGACTTTACATTGTGCTTTAATTCTATTATTAGCTCCTGCAAAATCACCAATAATTTCAATCTTATCATTTATTTTAGACAGTTCTTCTCTAAATTCCTCAGTGCTCATTCGTCTTGAATCAATTTGAGCATTCTTCTTAATTTTTTCCCACTCACTTGTACCAAGGTTCGAATTTAATCCGAATTCGGAGAGAACCTTTTTGGTTATTTCAATCAGTTTATCTGTATTCCGGCGAGAAACAAGATCGCAATGTGTCACCAGGCAATTATCGAAAGGAACTGTTGCATCATCATAGTGGTCGTATATAGTTATGAGTTTGATGCCTTTATCTTTGCACAATAGATGCTTTTCCCAGTCTTTCGCTACCATATTTTTATGCCAGTGCCACGAACCGGGCTCTACAGCTACTTTTAAATCAGGCACATATATGTCTAATTCAACTCCTATCACCGTTTTTTCTCTTGACATGACTTTAGATTCGCCCAGAATATGAGCAAATGAGTGATATATAAACTGTTCTAAAAAGGAGGTGCAGGACCTGTGACAGTTAGGACAGCCACGTTGGTTCAGAACATCATGAGGTCTTATTTGATACTCATATCCGCAGGCATTACAATGAAGCGGCATAAGTGTATGATTGTTTATATACATTGCACCTTCGCTGACAACAAGATTCGGGTCGATTTTATGGAGACGCTCCAAAAATATCTCCATCGTCAAGCGCTGAGACGCTCCTTTCTGGGATCGTCCACATTCCGGACATCCCCTGCCACTAAGAACATGTGCAGGAGTGATATCACACTCATGTCCACATTTCAAGAATCTGAATTTAGTTTTTTCGAGTGCCTTCACATACCGGCCAGTTATGATAACGTCATCTCTCAGGGATTTTAAGTCTTTCACAAACTCCGCATGAGATTTCAGTTTGACTCCGGCACACCTGGGACAGCCATGTCCGTGCAATAGACTTCCTGCACGCGGCGACCATTCACAACCACATTTATCGCATTTTACAGCAATTTTAGAGTTGTAATCCTTGTATGTTCCCAAGACAGTAACTTTTAAATTCTGTGCTTTCAATTCATGACAGAAGTCTATATGAGTTTTTTTCTTTACCATACGACTAAAACCGATCAAGTTATAAGCTAAATGATACTCATCAAGCCGGTAATTATCTCAACCTGAATTTTACCATCTTTCTTGCAGCACATTTCTCAGTCAATTCTTCTATGGTCTGAGTTGCATATTGTTTTGATAGCCCTATTTCAGCTGCCAACGTAATGACGTCAGCAAGTGCAGGTTCTCCTTTTCCATTTATAGTCGTGGTGTGATAACCATTAAAACCGTTACTTGGTAAAAGGTCATAAGCCGGCGAAAGTTTCCATGCTCCGTTAGCCCATTGGAAAGATAAGTTTTTGGCATGATCATCCCTATTTGAAATCAATACATTGAACACCATCAATCGAAACATTTCTGCTACTTGCTCCATATCCTTGGTAAGATTCAGTGTAAGTTTAAGCAATATAGAGTAATCAAGGCTTGGAATCCGATAGTTAGCGTGAAGTAATCCTGCTGCACTTACCGTATGGATTTTACCTTGAGGAGCTCTGTCAAATCGTTCGACTCCAAAGTAACGATTATCAAACAAGCGAGTTTCTGCCATCCGTATTCCACAATCACGAGCGAGCAATGAATAGTTGTACTCGATCTCTCCCACATCAGCAGGATCATTTGTAGCCTTAAATTTCACAAGCCATTCACGACCATCTACTTTGGTAAATACTTTGGGACGGGCACCCCCCGATGAACCTCCATATTTATAAAGCAGGTCTACCGACCCTTTACTTTCCTTGCTCTCAAGTATCTTTGCAACTTCTTTTGCCAAGCTATCAAAATTGAGATACTCAGCATCAGTTACAACACTTTTATCCGGGTAATATTCCAACGCACCACGTCCTGTGGAGCCAATAAGAGATAACCGTTCTAAAATATTCAACTTATATGGATCTATTCCTCTTTCTTGCAAATAGCGATCAAGCAGAAGATTACCCCAACCATCAGGTAAGCTATCATCAAATACTCCGAAGTTTCCGCCAAACGGATCTCGCTTAGCCATTATCAATCCCGATTTCAACGGTAAATAGAATGGAGATATTGAGAAACCGGTCTGTATCCAATCCGCATCGTATTCAAAACCACACATACCTTCAGGCGTAAGAGCCATTCGCCCTATGCGCCTGCCAGATATAAAGACCTCTATTATTGAAATATTATCCATTTCTACTCCCCCGTTTTCGTTGTTTTAATTGCCCTGCCCTTAGTATATCATCAATACTTTGATAGGTCTTACTGTTGAAAAGAGCTTCGAATTCATCGGTCATATCCAGCGCAAAGGCAAGCATCACCAGTGAACGTAAGGACATTTCCCCTGACGATTCAAAGCGCCTATAAGAAGCCAAAGAAACTCCTGATTTTGTAGCAAGCATATTTTGCGTCCATCCCTTTTCCAGTCGCCTCAACTTTACACGTTCAGCAATACCCAGCATCAATGAATCCGGAGTTTTACTTATAAGTGATAATATATTATCATTTATTCCATTTTCCATTCAATAATTACTATTATATGAGCACTTACAAAGTTAATCAAAGTTTCTCTATTATCAAACTAATAAGATGAAAATAATCACTTTAAAGTAGTTGGAAGGCTTCTATCCACCTTATTTCATCTTCCCCAAAATCTTAGGAAACTGCCAAAAGAACAACAGCGTACAGCAAATTGCAGCCGTAGCATCGGATATAGCCTCAGCCGCATATACTCCGGTCACTCCCATATAATGCGGCAGTATCAATGCTAACGGAATCAACAGAATAGCCTTGCGGAGCAAAGCGATAAAAATGGATATCTTAGCCTGTCCCAATGCAACAAACATATTCTGACAGGCACGTTGCAAGCCGAAAATGGTCATACCACCCAGAAAGACAGGCATGGTCCAACGGACCGTTTCTATCAACTTTTCATCACTTGTAAAAGCTGATGCAACCGTTGACGGGAACAGGATCATAAGCAGCATCAGAATCAGATTAAAAGAGAACATCGTGATCAGTGCAATACGGAAACAATCCTTCACACGCTGCTTATCACCATGACCATAATTGTAACTTACAATCGGAATAAAGCCTTGCGCAAACCCCGTCAGCGGCACACTGGCAAACTGCATCGAAGTCTGTAGTATCGTCAACGCACTGACGTAAATATCTCCAAAATCTTTCAAGCTACTATTCAGCACAAAGCCCACCAAACTCTCTGTACTGGCCATAATGAACGGAGATACTCCCAGTCCCAACATCGCAACAACAATTCCCCGATTCAACTTCATATAGCGCCTCTCCAAAGGCAGAGATGCCTTCCGGGAGAATAGGAAAGGCAGTACCCATGCAGCACTGCAAGCCTGAGAAATCACCGTAGCCAAAGCAGCACCTTTCACCCCCATATCAAACCAGAAGATAAAAATAGGATCAAGAATGATATTTAATAAAGCTCCGATTAAGACAGAGTACATGGCAATGGCAGGACGCCCCTGCGCATTGATAAAGGAATTGAGTCCGGTGGAAATCTCTACAAAAACAGTTCCCAGCAAATAAATGGAAAGGTAATCGACCGCATAGCTCAATGTATGTTCCGAAGCACCTGTAAAGAGCAGAATAGGCTCCATGAAGGTATAGGCAATGAAGGAAGTAATTAAAGTAAATAGAATCAGCAAGGTAAAACCATTCCCCAATATCTTTCCGGCACGCTGGCGGTCACCTTGTCCGAGGGCTATGGCAGCCAACGGTGCACCACCACCGCCCACTATTGCTGAAAAAGAAGAAATCAATACCACGAGAGAAATTGTTACTCCTACGCCTGCCAATGCATCCGTCCCGATGCCCGGTATGTGTCCGATATAGATACGGTCGACAATGCTATAAAGCAAATTGACGAATTGTGCTGCTACTGCCGGAAGCGCCATCTTGAAAACCAGTGGCAACATACGCTCGGTTCCCAGACGTTCTTCATATTTATTGATCATCGTGACTCTTCTTTTCTAAAAACGAGTGCAAAGGTACAAGAATTTCCACTCGACCCCAAAGTAATAGGGCGGCTTTTACAGGAAACGGAAATAAAACACTTCTACTAGCATTACAGAAGAAAAGTGTCCCGGCAAAACTGTATCAAGAGCTATGAACCCTAACTATAGTTTCCTCGATTGTGAAGGTCCAGTGTAGAAAAATCAGAGTTAAATATCTGCAAGAGTTTATATTTTACTTGCCCAATTGTATCTAATTGGGTACATTTGCACAATGAAAGCAACAGATAAAAAGGACAACGACATACGCGAATTGTATTTCTCAAATGAATTCACAGAGTTTTACAATGCACTACAAGATAAAGTAAAAGCTAAGTTTGAACATACAATGGATATTATCAGAACCGAGTATGTGCTTAGCACAAAGTTCGTAAAACACTTGGAAAATACAGATTTGTATGAAATGCGAGTATCTGTTAGTACCAATGAATACAGAACTATTCTTTTTGCTGTTGATGATGATAACATCATCCTTTCAAAGAAAATACTACTTTTGAATGGTTTCCTAAAGAAATCAACAAAAGACTACAATAAACAAATTAAGATTGCAGAACGGATATTAAAAGACTTTGAGTTATGAGAAAATTAGATGAGAATAAATTAGCCAAGCTACATACAGCAGGTGAACTACTGGACAATAAATATGGAGAAGCAGGAACTGAATCTCGTACAGTTTTTCATGAGAAGTCAATAGCATGGTATTATGGTGAGATTTTACGTGATCGTCGAAAGCAACTAAAGATAACTCAACAGGAGTTAGCAGAGAAGGTTGGTACGGCAAGAAGTTATATTGCCCGTGTAGAAAAGGGAGAAACAGATATTCAGATTTCAAGTTTCTTCCGTATAGCCCGTGCCTTAGGCATCGAGTTCACACCTACGTTTTTATAATTCACTGAAAATGTAAAATGAAAGTGTGTCACAAACCCAATAGGTAAATGACACACTCTTATAATAGAAATTAGCGATTTGCCTTGCGCTTCTTCACCTCATCCACGAGTTTTGAAAAAGATTTATTCCTTTTACGCTTTTCATGTTCGGAAGTAGAGAAATGCCACGCTTCCCGTCGAAGTTTCAGATAACTTTCATAAACCTTACGGTCCAATATACCACTACTTACCGCTTCTAAAACGGCACATCCGGGTTCGTTGATGTGCTTGCAATCCTTGAAACGACACGATGCAGCATAATCTGAAATCTCCAAGACCTCTGCAAGAGAATCGGGATCGTCAATGGCCAAGCCAAATTCCCGAACGCCCGGAGTATCGATTAATACACCTGAACCGTCCATCAATACCATCTCCCGACGAGTAGAAGTATGTCTTCCTTTTCCCGTGGACAGGCTGATATCAGACGTTAGCAATGCCAATTTCTCGCAAAGCGCATTCACCAGAGAACTTTTCCCTACACCTGAAGAGCCGACAAACACAACCGTTTCACCTGCCGATATAGACTCCCGTAATTGGAGAATCGTCTGAGGTTGATGAATACTTGTAAAAAACACCGGTATCTGACGGGCAATGTGTCTGATCTGTTCTTCAACTTTCTGCTTGTCAAACCCTAAATCAGCCTTATTGAACACCAATACAGGATTAATATTCTCTTCCTGCATCTGAACCATGAAACGCTCGGCTCTACGAACATTGAAATTATCATCAAGACTTTGCACGATAAATGCCCTGTCAACATACGAGGCAATGGCCTGTTTATCGGCAACCGTTCCGTTTTTCTTGCGATATAAAGTCCGTTCACGAAGCAGCATATCCACTATAATCCCTTTATGTTCGTCGAATGGTTGAAAAAGTACCCAATCACCAGTGCAAGGGAGCTCAAAGTCTGATTTTCCATACATCATATTCCCCGTCAGTTCGCACTGAAACAGACCGTTTTCTGAAACGACCTCGTAACATGTGCGGTGTACGATGGATATACGTCCATGTGTAAGGGCATTGTATATTGACTCTTGCTTTAGTTGGCTTAACTTGTCATTCCAACCGTAATTATTCAAATGAATCATTGTTCTATCTTTTTTGCTATGAAAAATGTATAACCGTAGAATGCTTTATACTTGCTGTATAGTTCTTCTTCATCAAACTGAAGCGAACTGAATTCTTCGGCGATCTTATTTCCCGCATATTTATGAAGGAAGATTTTCTGAGCTTCAATCTTTGCAGCAAAGTAATGCTCTGTCCAGCAATTTTCCGGCAGAATAAATGTAGCGACGGGAAGATATCCTGCTTTGTGTATCTTGACCACCTGATTGGGAATCGTATCTATTTCAGGATACGCATTCACCCAGAAGTCATTGATTTCTGCAGGACGTTCGTCAGTAAACCACGAACTTTCAGAAACAGCAATATATCCTCCCGGTTTCAGATACCTACGCCACTCATTCAGTCCCCGTTCAAAACCAATATTATAGATGGCTCCTTCCGACCAGATCAGGTCTAATTCCTCATTCTGAAAAGGAAGGTTATCCATAGAACCGACAATGCCTCTCACTCTGTCCTGCAAACCCGCTTGCTTTGCATTGCGATTGAAAATATCAATAAAGTCGGGAAAAAGGTCAAGTCCGGTGATCTGCCCGAGAATGTGTCCGGCCAATACCATTGTCTGTCCTCCTGTTCCACAACCGATGTCGGCGATAAGGGATTTGTCGGTGAGGTTATCTATAAAGCTCAGCGCTTTCAGTGTTACGTCAGGACTTCCGGGTCCTTGGCGTTCCATATTGGAGAAGAAGTCACAGATTAATTTAAGTTCGAAATCGTGAATTGTTTTATTTTCGTTACTCATTTTCTTAATGTATTTTGCATACACGGAAAGCATAACAATGCCTTCATCATTGTACGCAGATTAAACTTGAATTATAATAATAGAAAACTACTCTCGAAAGGAGTTATCCGAGAGTAAACGAAGGGACAATCTGTATCAGAAACACAGATTGTTTATTAAACCAAATCCGATTTGAATGTCTTTGTCATGGCGCAAAGATAAATAATATTTTGAGAATACGAAAACTGAAGTCATCCAAGGCAGGAAAAAGTAAAAATTAAGAGGTTTGTAATGACAATATATAAAGGAAAGATTTACCTTTGCACCCCCAAAGAAAACCAGAACTAAGAAATTATTTAGTGTTTATGAATACAAAGGTCAAAGGATATATATTGGGAGCCGTTGCTGCCGCCACTTATGGTATGAATCCCCTCTTTACCCTTCCGCTATATAAGGAAGGTATGAATCCGGATTCCGTTCTTTTCTTCAGATATCTGTTTGCCATTCCCATCCTGGGGATTATGCTCAAAGCGAGAGGTAGAAGTTTCAGTCTAAAGCGGAAAGAAATATTGCCGTTAATCATACTGGGATGGTTGGTCGCCATTTCTTCTCTTACCCTGTTTCAAAGCTATAACTATATGGAAGCCGGTATTGCCTCAACAATACTGTTTGTCTATCCTATTTTGGTGGCACTGATTATGGCTGTCGCTTTCAAGGAAAAAATCACATTACAAACAGTCTTATGTATCTTTCTGGCTTTAAGTGGTATTGGGTTACTATATAAAGGAGGAGACGGTACAACGCTTAGCTTAGTTGGCGTTGGGTTAGTCATGGCATCGGCCCTCTCCTATGCTATTTATATCGTAGGGGTAAACCGACCGATATTAAAAGATGTGGCAACGCTTAAAGTTACTTTTTATGTATTGCTTTTCGGCCTATCGCTCTTTTTAGTCCGTGTAGATTTCGGGCAAAGCCTGCATGTTGTCGATAAATGGTATTTATGGGGGAACCTGATTGCATTGGCAATCTTCCCCACAGCCATATCCTTCCTCTGCACTACGCAAGCTGTGCAATATATAGGTTCTACCCCTACAGCCATCCTCGGAGCTTTGGAACCTGTAACGGCTGTATTCTTCGGAGTAACAATCTTCGGGGAAAGTCTGACACCCAGATTGTGTTGCGGAATTATATTGATTATCCTGGCTGTGACGTTTATTATAGCCGGAAGCAATATTACGACACATTTGGTACGGTTCAGGAAGTTGTTTCCACGATTGCCGATAAAGAAAAAGGGGCATTAATCCAATATGCCCCTCTCCGGTATTTCTTAGCATTTGTTTACCCCTCAATTCTTCCGACATTAAGATTAAAAGTGTAAGTTTTTTCCAGTGAATATCATGGCAATAGTTCAATGGTCTGATCAAGCAGGCCATTAACATAAGTACGCAAAATACCATTCTTATACTCCAACTTTAAACGTAACTCGGAGTATTTCTGCGGAACATACCATTTACCATTCGTTCCACGTGGCATGATTGTCCAAGTATCGGCTGTTCCGAGAATATTGGTACTGGTATATACTTTTCTTTGATAACGTACCTCTGGTTTCATAGTATTGGCATTCAGATAATACCCCAGTTTTCCAAGTTGCAACAGACAGCCACGATATTTTACCGTATCAGGCTTTAGGGTTACGGAAATTACAAAGTCTTCCTTAAGATCAAATTTAAAATCCTTAGCCTGTTCAACTGTCATCTCAATATTCTCAGTTTCAGTCTTAACAGGGAAACCTCGAAAATCGGAATGAATCGCAGTACAATACCCCAACGGATGTGTGGTACTTACAATCCAGTCATAGTAATTGCCATGCATCCATGTCAGCCGTAACGGAGTATCTTCCGAATCAGGAATAATATAGGGACGCACATTATTGTACCGGGAATTACGGGTAACAGCCTCAACGGCAACCACATCTCCCCCATCATTCAGCATATATTTCTGTATCTCATATTTCCGTCCATATTTGCCTTCTACGGGAACAGAACAATAAATCACATTTGTCTGTGTAGGATCAATAGTCATTCCGCCACTGTAGCACTTCTCGATATAAGAACTTTGATGAAAATGTCCGCCGGCATGAGCCAGAAAGTTCTTTTTCCATTCTTTTCCTGTCCAGCGGGCATAATAATAATTGTGTGAGGTTTTGTCTTCACTGATACGAACCATGGCAATAACAGGATTCCCCGGTTTGTCGATGGCTATCTGCCATACCCAGTCACGCTCTTCAGGACTATCTACCACCGTATAAGGATACTGTTCTACATACTCACTTCCTTTATTTATCTGAAACGGGCCATCGGCTATGGTCGAAAGCACATTTCCCTTCACATCTTCCAGTTGCAAAGTGTGTATATCGATATAATTGAAATATAAGAAATTTGGACTCTCCTGATCAGGATGTCCTGTAGTATAAGTGAAAAGAATCTTATCTTTTCCATTCGACGTATATTTGGCATAGGGACGCGCTCCGGTAGACTGTACCAATTGGTAAGGTCCCCCCTCCACGTCTACATTATCTTTTTTATCCGGTAGGGATAACTTGGCAATCGTAGGATGCCAGCCTATTCCGCGCCAGCAAAGATAGATGTGATCCGGATCATCAGAAAGAATAAAGGGAGAAGGATAGGTGGTGTTATTCTCAGTGATAATTTTCTTCTCTTCTCCTAAAGTTGTAATGTCACCCGGTTCCCGCGAGATGCGATAGTAAAAACAACGTTCATCCGTATGGCGCGAATAGAATATCATGACACGCTCATCAGGCAGTATCAGGAAAGTCGGGTTATCATGATCATCCGGCTGGAAGCAGGAACGGATAAGGACTTCTTTCTGCTGCTTTTTATGAAAATCATATTGCATGGCTTTTATGTTTCCATGAGTATCAATGTAGCCGATATAGGTTCGGTCTATACTGCCATCTTTACTTTTATAATGCAAGGCACGAGGATCGGCAAACCAACACCAGGCACCTTTATCCGTCACCTGATATCCTTCATTGACGATAGGCGCATCTTCGATGAAACGTACCATTTCACAAGCAGCCAATAAGAAAGCACCTACACCAAAATTGGCAGTAGAATTAGCATCCACCACTTGTCCGGGGATAGCTTTCTCACCAATAGGTTGTACATAGCCTACATGCCCATTCGGTTGCAAAGCCACTGTAGCAAGATATTCCCATGCTTTCAATACTACCGGTTCATAAGTTTCTCTATCCAATAAATCATTATTGACGCCCCACAGCAGACCATAGGTGAAGAAAGCTGTTCCACTGGTTTCCGGCCCGGGAGCATGTTGCGGATCGAGCATGCTTCGGGTCCAATAGCCTTCCGGTTGTTGACAGGCGACTACGGCTTTAGCCATTGTCCGAAAACGGTCGACATATTCTGACCGGTATTTATCATTTTGAGGCAAGTCTTTCAGCACTTTGGCCAATGCAGCCAGTACCCAGCCATCACCACGCGCCCAAAAGTCCTTTTTACCATTTACACTTTTATGTTCAGGATAGACATACTTCGCATCACGATAATACAGACCAGCCTCTGCGTCATACATAATGCTATTGGCATATTCCCAGTACTCATGCAGCTTCTCCAAATAAAGCGGATTTCCGGTCACCTTATACAGTTTAGTCATAACGGGCATCACCATATAGAGTCCATCAGCCCACCACCAATAATCGGAGCGATCGGTACTCATTTCATATTCCATAACCTCGCGGGCACGGGCTATTTTCCGTTCGTCAGGCTCCACAGTATAAAGGTCGATATATGTCTGAAAACACACCTGATAATCGCCAAACAGAACATATTCATTACTTTCACCATAGCCGGATTTCCATTTAGACTTATCTTTGCTTCTGGCTCCCATCCACTGATTATGCCCAGCCCATGCTTCAGAATAATTGTAGTAAGCGGTATCCCCTGTCAGGAAATAAGCTTCCATGTTTCCGGTATGATAGGCAGCATGATCCCAGAATGACCAACTATGTTTAGGATGCGTAGTTTGCCAGTATCTGTTCACTTTATGGATAATACCGGACACATCGGACACCTTCGGAAGTTCGGTTGCTGCACACGGAAAATATCCGGAACAAAAAATAAGAGTCAGAAAAGCAAAAAACAGTCCTTTCATTGTTATTCTATTCATACTTGATTCTATATTGATTGATACAAATGAAAACGGGGTGATCTCAAGAAAAGAACGATCACCCCGTTCCTTATAATACCTATTGAAAAAATGCGAATTTACTACTCAGAAGAGCCGAAGCCCAATCTAGTTAGACAGGTTATCTTCGTCGGCCACAGCCTCCTGCCAGTTTCCCCACATCGGCACACTGTCATCATATTTGTCATAGCCATAATTCTGGCGTAGTTTTCCCAAACGATTGGCATCGATAGCTGATTGTGGAATAGGCAAATACAGATTACGCTTGTCAATGGTATATTTATGGTTCTTCACAATCAACTCCGGATTTTTATTATAGAATTCATTGTAATGCATAATGCGTTGATACCAATAACTTCCACCATTCGGGTCTGTACCTTCCTGTTTATCATAAGTATTCACATCATACGTATTTCCCCATTCATCCGGTTTTCCGCTTAGGGCAAGGCAATAAGACACACGACTCAATTCAAGATAGCGCCATTCTTCCAGATACAATTCACGTGCACGCTCATCCATGATATCTCCAATGGTTACAGTTGTGTAAAGCTGTTTGCACTGAGCTCTCTCCCTCACTTTGTTTACATCCAGAGCAGCACCGGCAGGATCGCCATTATAAAATTTTGCTTCAGCACGCAGCAAATAAGCCTCTGCCAGACGGTAGCAATACCAGTCGGCTATGCCACTTGTAGTGGAGCTGCTAGAAGCGCCATTGAACTGTGTACTACTTTCTTTCGCCTCGGCATTCTGGTCCATTAAATAGATTTTATAGTGAGGCCATCCGAACCAATCACGGATTGTATCCTTACACCAAGACTTCTGAAGATACTGACCATAATATTTGGAAGAAGGATTATTGACCCTGACAGAATCCATCATCATCCAGTTTCCACTCTTTGTACTGCGTCTCAAATCTCCCTCATCATCTACTCCATTCACTTCCCACATACCATATTGAGAGTAATAAGTAGGGTGCAAATAACCTGTACCACGACCTATGGAGCGATTATAGTCATATTTAGAGTCATAATTCTTATCGCTACGAGCAAAACTTTTCACAGCTTGTACTCCATTAGGGTCCAATAGATTACTCTTGTCATCCCACAATGGACCCAGAGCACGCATTGTATTGAAAGCAACAAAAGAATTCGATGAACCGATACCGCGATTAGGCATACCCAGTATCACTTCTTTATTTTCGGCTATCAACTTATTTTCAGGTCGGTGCAAATCCCAGATCACATTGCGTTGAATAGGCCACGTTTCTGTATTGAAAGGAGTGACAAAGGTGCCAAAGGTATTCGTCATCAGCGAATAACCGGAGTTATCTATCACTTCATTCAGCTGCTGAATAGCCTTCTCCCACTGTCCGGTTGCCAGATAAAGTTTAGAAAGTAACATGCGGCAAGCTCCCTTATTGACCAGACCGATCTCTTTCATATCCTTTTGTTCCGGAACCCACTGTACGGCAAATTCCATATCCTCAACCATCTTCGCAAGAATGGCCTCACGGGAAGTTGTTTTATAGTCGAACTTCGGACCTTCTATAATCTTTGTCACCAATGGGACATCCTTAAACATAAAGACCAATGACAAATAACGATATGCCCGATGAAAATAAGCCCAACCAATGTATTTATTTCTGGAAGCTTCGTCCATATCCTTAATTTTGCCGATATAGCTGGTTATTGTATTAGCTGATTTTATACCTGTATAAGTTTCACCCCAGAAATACGAGAACTGATTCACTTCGCTGCCTCCGCCGCCCATTCCGTCCGAAGGAGTCAGGCGTTCGGATGGATCTGCCCAGATAGTACTCTGGTCTGTTTTTCCGGCAACAGCTAAATCGGTATGCATAAACAATGTATAGAAAGGAGTTACCAGATTGGCAGCTTGATAATAAGTCCAGTAATTGCGCAAGTGTCTATCCAGCGTAGCTACAACAGAGCGCAATCCGGCTTCAGTAGTAAAGGTTTGTTCAGGTTCGTAGAATGAAAGCGGGTCTGGTTTCAGGAAGTCTTCTGAACAAGAAGAACACAACGCACCGGCAGCAATCATACCTATCAATGCTATATTTTTTATCTTTTTCATATCCGTTATGTAATTAAAGAGTTAAAGTTAATCCAATATTAAAGGTTCTCGGAGCCAAACCACCGGTTTCAGGGTCCCAGTATTTCCAGTCTTTAGCCCAGACTGCAACATTCTTGATGCTTCCGCTAATAATCGCCTTTTCTATACTCCAGCGTGAAATGAACTTCTTGGGCAGTTTATAGGCAAGTGAAATGTTATCCAGACGAATGAATGAACGGTTATGTAATTTGCCCGGTGTAGTCACTCCCGACGGACCTTGTGCATCTAAGCGTCCATATTCATTGGTCGGATTATCTACAGTCCAATATCCCTTCTTAGCATATACATTCTGACCATTCGTCACTTTTGAGCCTGCATTATCTTTATTCAGGTAATCTGTTTCCAGACTCTTATGCCCCATCTTTGAATAGATATTAAATGAGAAAGTTAGATCCTTGAAGAAAGTAAATTCATTACGCATAGACCAATTCACTTTCGGACTGCTTTGTCCCAGGAATTGCTTGTCATCATTGTCATACACGATAGTAACACTACCGTCTGCATTTACTTTATCATTATCAGGATTGTTCCATACCTTAGGGTCACCCGGACGCTGTCCATACTTGGCAGCTTCTTCCACTTCATCTTTCTGCCAAATACCGGTTACTTTATAATCCCAGATAGCCCCAATAGGCTGTCCGATAAACCATTTATTGGAAATATCATCTCTTTCTTTAGTACCTATTACTTCACCTTGCGCATTAAGCACATTTTCATACTCATAATACAGATGCTTGATTTCATTCTTATTGAATGAAAAACCTATCGTAGTATTCCATTCCAATACATCATTTTTAATATTTGTTGTACTTAATGAGATTTCCACACCACGGTTCTGCACCTCTCCCAAGTTGGTAGTGACTGAACCAAAACCGGAAAATCCGGGTAAGGACTGATTCATAATCATCTGTGTAGTAGGCATGTGATAATACTCAAAACTACCACTGATACGGTTATTCAAGAAGCCAAAATCTAAACCAATGTTCCAAGCAGTGGTCTTTTCCCATTGCAGATGCGTATTGGCCAGACGGTTCATTGTAAAGTAACGATATTCTGTCGTATTACCACTTGCGTCTACATAACCATAAGTACCTCCGGTACCTGAGCCCAGGTCGGCAAGAGCAATGTAGGGATTAGCCAATGAACGGTTACCATTCTGTCCCCAGGAAAATCTCAGTTTACCGAAACTCATCGGTTCCCAATTGAAAAATTTCTCATTTGTGAAAGTCCATCCGAAGGCGGTTGAATAGAAAGTTGCACGCGGATTGGAAGTACCAAAAGCTGAATAACCGTCGCGGCGTATAGAGCCGGTAAACATATATCGGTCATCATACGAGTAGAACAGGCGTGCAAGCATACCGTCAGCGGTTTCATGTCCATCATCCGAACTGAAAGCGCTGGATTCTTTGTCACCTGCTTTTACATAATGGAAGCCCAAGGCATCAGTCGGCTGTAAGTTGTTGGCACTCAAATTGTCACCCCATGAACGTCGTTCTTCAGCTTCCTGTACTAGTGTCACTGTAAAATGGTGCTTCTCAAGAAAAGTTTTATCCCAAGTCAAAGTGTTGTTCAGTGACCAGTCAAAACGCTTACCATTGTTACGGCTTGCCGACCCTGCCGTTACATCAGGATCTTTTGAAGACTGAAAAGAACGGTAATAGTACCACTGGTAACGCGGTGCTATATTGAAGGCATAAGTGATGCCGAACGGTAACGTCAATTTGGCATTCAAAATAGTATTAAGTACTGTATAACCCGACTCACGTTCCTTAAATTGTTGTCTGTAATCATAGTTGTACCCCGTATTTCCTGAAACATTTCCCATCGGAAAGCGCTCCAATTCTCCATTTTCATTCCGATAAGAAGCAAATGGGCTGTTTTCAGTGATCTGCTTGCCCCAGTCTACCGTGGTATCCCCATCGGTACGCTCTTGGAAGTTGACATTAGCGCCTACTTCAAACCAGTTGGTAACTTTTGCATTCACTTTCATGTTAGAACGGAAAGTGGTATAATCATTACCTACTGCCACTCCTTCATTATCCATATATCCCAGAGAGAAATAGTAATTCACACGATCGGTAGCGCCAGACATGCTCACGTTGTAATTCTGGTTGAGACCTGTACGAAAAGAATGATCGTACCAATCAAAAGTTTGTCCCAAGAGAAAATTGGCAAGGCTATTTCCCTGTAAACCAAGCCTAGTGGCTCCCCATACTTCTTGGTCGGAAATGTCCGAACCCGCATTGGTATATGCACGCCATTGGTCAAGGGTAATACCGTATTTATTCAGATTTTCCTGTGTGGGAGCATCATAATATCCTGCAGGGTATTTTTTCTTATCCGCCTGATACTCTTCATAAGCACCAGTTTCAGGGTTTACACCGTATGTACCTGCAACATACCAATCGCGGCGATACTTCAAATAACCTTCCCCATCATAAACATCACGGTTAGCTCCCATTGTAGAAAAGCTCCAGTTGGTACTGAAATTAATCATCGGTTTACCATTTTTTCCTTTCTTGGTAGAAACAATAATAACACCATTAGCAGCTTTTGCCCCATACACAGCAGCGGCAGAAGCATCTTTCAATACATCAATTTGCGCAATGTCATCCGGATTGAGTTCGGAAAGTTCTCCATAAAACATCATGCCATCAAGAATAATCAGCGGATCATTATGCCCACCGTCTGTATAAAGTGAACGTTGACCACGAATTTGAAGAGAACCACCACCTTTCGCAGAAGCATCCATACCCACATTCAAACCCGGTGTACCACGTAGTACATCCTGTACTGTCTTGGGTGCCTCGTTAGCAAGATTGTCCGGACGAATCTGAATGACAGAACCTGTCAAATCCTTTTTACGCATCGTACCATAACCCACTACAACCACTTCGTCCAACATCTCAGTATTCTCCTGCAATACTATATTTAAAGGTTTTCCTGAAATGGCTTTCACACTGGCCGTCTGATAACCGATAAATGAGATTTCAATAGTTGCATTAGCAGGAACACTCAATCTGAAGTTTCCATCAATATCGGTTATCACACCATTGGATGGATCTCCTTTTTCTTTCACGCTGGCTCCAATCACAGGTTCCCCCGTTGCGTCTTTCACAATACCAGTAATGGTCTGTTTCTGTTGTTGCACTGTCTGTACGACATTAACATCATCTTCGGCAAATACCGCCAAAGGATGAATACCGACGAAACCTACACAGATTAGCAAGGCTGCTATCGCCTTTCGATTTCTTTTGAATCTAAACGAATTCTTTTTCATCGTCTTTTAAAATTTATTAGATAATTAAGGTGACTAATTCAACAAGATGCATATATGTTCTTTGTTCTAAATCGTTAGCCAAAAGTAGGTGGATATAAGGAATAAGAGGATGAATCATTACCGGGAAAGGGTTATAAACGCCTTATAAGCAGGTTTCCGGTAATAATTCACCCTCCTATTACTCACTTTTTCGGAAGTTTGCTCCATATATTATTTCATTAATTCTAAAAACATATGAGAGCATACCTTATTGACAATCCATTCATGAATCCAGTTACAGAAAAACTGGAAGTCATAATACTTCCTTCGACTCTTTACGAAGATATTACAGGCTATATTACCCAATTGCTATCAAAAACAAATGCATTGTCTGCACAAATGCAGAACCAATCGAAGTATCAAAGAATTGCGCCCAATCCATCCGAGCAAGCATTCCTTAAACAAATACTTGCTGCTATCGAGAAACATATGGATAATCCGGATTTATCCATGCCACTCCTGCAAGCAGAAATCCATATATCCAGATCCATGCTCTATCGAAGAGTGAAAGCATTGACCGGATTGTCACCCAGTGAATTTATTTGTAATGTCCGCATGAAGAAAGCATGCAGCCTATTGTCGGAAAGGCAATACAATATATCAGAAGTAGCTTATAAGGTTGGCTTTAACGATCCGAGATATTTCAGCCAATGTTTCAAAAAGAAATTTGGTAAAGCCCCCTCTACCTTCAGACGGTGCGGAATAATAATATAGCGATAGCACTACCGTTATTATCCGGTAATACTATCGCTATATTTTGTTTCAGATAAAAAATCAATTCTTCATATCTTCAAAGAATCGATGAATGGCATCCTTACTGACTACCTTCAGTACAGCAGCCCCATCCCCAACAATTACCGTATCGAAAAGGAAAGACAAACTATCAAATCCCATTGGGTCTTTACTTATACATGAATAGTAATAAGCGGAAGCATCCTTGGCACTTTTATCGGCAGGTTTTCCTATGAAATTTCCTAGATAGTAATTGCCATCAAAGATGTTATTTGTGGATTTGGTAAGACGAATCTCCGATTCCTGAGGAGCAAAAAAGATATTTTCTTTAAATATAGTGTTATTAGCATATCCATCCCATGAATCAGATGTAATGATACTACGGTCTATGAACGAAGCCGTCTTAGGATTAACATGCAGGATATTATTGTTTATCAGCGTATTCTCACAAGGTCCACCGATATGAATAGTAGCAGAAAATATACCACTGCGTGTGGCACGTGGACGAATAGCATCATTAATGCTCACATTGTACTGTACTACCGTACCCTGATTGCCTACTCCACCGTCTGTCCCGGAATTACAAATTAAAACCATCCCCCCATCATTATCATGACTAAAATTATATTGAATGGTCGTATTATGGCAATTATAATCGGAATCAAAGCCTTGTGCATCCCAAGGGGCTTTATGGTCACTCACTTCATTAAACTGAAGAACACTGTTGTCGCAACTCCATGGCCAGAAACCGGCAGCAGCTTCGCTATGCGGTAGTGTTCCCGGACAATTACGCATCAAGTTATATTCTATCAGTGCTCCTTCACAGCCTATCGGAACAATACCGTCACCGGGAACTTCTTCTATCAAGTTTTTACGAACAACAGTATTGGTACTGGGATGCCAATTATTACGGCTGCTATAGGAAGACCAAATCATGCCATTCCTCTCACAACGGCGAATGATGCAATTCTCAATGGTCAATCCATCAAAGGTCGATATTACATCTTGTCCTTTATTCACAATTAAAATGCCAGAACCACCTCCTTTCTGCTTGATTAAGCTACCATTTACATCATGGATTTCCAATGCATTGAGTATGATGTTATGAGATACACCGTAATTCTCACACAGCACTTTTACACCCGTGCGGTGTGCCAGCCGTTCTGTACCAGTATTTACCACTTCAAGGTTCTGTAGTGTAAGGTAGTCCGAGTTCTGTACTAATATTGTATATAGTGAAGCGTCCGGTGTTTTGATACATGGTTTTCTACCGATACCGTAAGCATCTATAATAACCCGTTTATCAGCCTTCCCCTTCGCTGAGAGTTCCAAAATGCCGATAAAAACAGACCCTCTTCGAAATAGTAACGAATCTCCTGCACGAAGCTGAATATCTTTCAACCTCTCCAGACTTTTCCAAGCTGTTTGTTTACTCAATCCATTAGCATCGTCGTTACCTTGCAAGGCATCTACATAATAATTTTTTCCAGTCTTGGCACTGCTATCACAAACACAGAAAAAGGTGCATGCAAAGACAAGCAGCAATGTTGCCGTTTTTAGTTTAATCATAGTTTCCTTCTTTAAATTCATATTTATATTTAGAATTAATTCACGTCCTCAAAAGTAGAGGAATATAAATAAAAAGAAGGAGAACTATTACCGGAAAAGAGAGACTGATGGTTCAAAAAGGGACTTTCTCGCTAATAAATTCAATTCTCATACTTCATCATGTATTCTGTAGGAGACAGTCCGAACTTCTTCCTGAAACAAAGACTGAAATATTTAGGATCATTGAATCCCACGGCATAAGCCAGATCTGAAATACGGATTTTCTTCTTTTCATCTATCAAACGACATGCAGCTTGCAGACGAACATTATTGATAAATCCAGAAGGAGTAAGCCCCGTCAATAACTTCAACTTATCAGCCAGAGTAGTTCTCGCCATTCCCATCTCTGCCAAGAATTGTGCATGTTCAAAATTACAATCATCCAAATGTGCATTCACACAATCCACTGCTTTTTGGATAAAAGCCTCATCCATAGAAGTAAAATTCAACTCTTTAGCTTCGAACACTAATTGCTTACGAAAATCTATTCCCATACGGTTACTCTTCTTCAACAAATTGTCTATCTTGGCTAATAAAACAGACAAGCGGAGTGGTTTGCAGATATAACCGTCTGCCCCCGATTCATACCCCATTACCTGATCCTCATCAGTTATCTTGGCCGTCAACAAGATGACTGGAATATGGCAAGTTTCAAATTTCTCTTTAATCCTGCGACATAATTCTATTCCATCCATTTCAGGCATCATGATATCCGAAACAATCAGATTCACTTCTTCTTTTTCAAGCACAGCCAATGCCTCTACCCCGTTTCTTGCCTGTAAGATATGATATCTGCCCTGCAACAAACGGACCATAGACGACAAAAGATCCTCATTATCTTCTACCAGCAATAAAGAGGAACTACCCGGTTCTCTTTCAGCCATATCCGTAGCAACTGCTTCTTCTACTTCACCAATAGGCAGAACATTATAAGCTGCATACTCCATACTTTCATCAATTTCCTCTTCTTTGAATGCCTCCCGCCGCACAGGTATTTGTACCACAAATGTATTGCCTTCCTCTTTATTGCTAAAGGCATGGATAGTGCCATGATGCAATGCCACCAGATCTTTTGTCAATGAAAGGCCGATGCCGGTACCAATAGTATGGAACTTCCGATATTCACCTTCATAGAACCGTTCGAACAAATGCGCCAGTTTTTCTTCCGGAATACATTCTCCCGGATTGTTGACAGTGATTTTCAGTAATCCGGTTTCTTCATCATAAGACTGACATAGGGTTATGGCACCTCCTTCAGGAGTATATTTAGCAGCATTAGAAAGCAGGTTATATATAATCTTATCCAACTTATCTACATCGAAATATCCAGAACACTCTTCGGTCGCCTCCAAAGAAATAGATAATTTTTTCTTCTTTACCAAAGGAGCAAAAGCCAAAACGGAGTTTTTCAGGAATAAGCTGATATTACCACAAGAAACTTTCAACTTCAACTTTCCGTTTTCTACCTTTCTGAATTCAAGAATCTGCTGGATCAGTCTGATTAAGCGGGAAGTGTTGTTCTCCATAACCTGAAGAAGCCGCGAACTACTTGGTATTTCTTCCTTTAGTTCATCCACAGAGGCTGAAATTATAGATAAAGGAGTGAGTAGTTCATGTGTGATATTAGTAAAGAATTGCAGTTTGGCGTGATTGATTTCTTCTATCTTCTGGCGTTCAATTTTCCCCATTGCTATGGCTTGTCTCATACGAATGCGATTACGTACCATTCTATAGAAATAGTAGGTAATCGCCAGTATGCACAATACGTATACCGTATAAGCATACCAACTTTCATACCAGGCCGGAAGGCGGTTAAGGCTGATCTCAACCACATGGTCGCTCCACAAACCATTTCCATCTGTAGCCTTTACCTGAAACACATATTTACCTTTACTCAACTTATTATAGAAAGCTGAGTTTTTTCCTGCCGACAAGTATATCCACTCTTTATCTATTCCGGATAAGCGATATGCATATCGTATCCGCGAACTATTCTGATAGTCTAAAGATGAAAACTGTATCTCGATATTTTGTTCTTCCGGATATATATCAACAACTTTCAATGATTTACCCGGCCGTTTATTATCCAGTAGAATACTCCGTCCCATAATCCGTATATCAGTTATAAGAATATCTTTGGGTTGGGAAATATTGTCCAGACGTTGAGAAGGAGAAATAGATAATATACCAGGAATACCACCAAAGTAAAGTTGCCCGTCAGCATCTTCAAACACAGACTGGGGAAGAAAACGGTTGAAACCAATATTCTTACTGGATGCATAGAAACTTCTGTAAGCTCCATTCTTAGGATTAAATTCCTTGACCTCCCTACTGGTTGTTATCCATACATGATGAAAACGATCCACTATGATATTGCTAATCTTGTCTCCGTTTACTCCACATGCCGTATTATAATCTTCAAAAGAACCGGTTTCAGAATCAAATAACATAATACCTCCTTTATCAGTCCCCAGCCATAATTTATTATGATCTGCAGCTACACATAGAAAAGAATGAGGGGCAGAATATTCTGTCATATGCCTTTCCCTGTCAATCCTGATGAGGCCTTTATTTTTTACAATACCCCAGATAATACCATCCTCTGTTTGAGCAAAACCTTTGATAACACCTATATTATCAGAAGCAAGCTCCAACTTCTCACTTTCTATCTGGTAGATAAACAAATGATTACCTGCTGCAATCCAAAGGTTACCGTCATTATCTTCAAATAAATAATTGATAACATCATAGGTCTTTGATACCGAAAACAAATTCACCCTACGTTCTATTTCTATCTCCATATTATTCTGGCTCAAGCCATATAATTCACAGCTACTTTGCGGTACTATCCATACCAGCCCTTGTTTTTTTGATTTCAGCAAATAAGAAAGTACCAGAAATGGACTGTCACTGACTGCTTTCGAACTGGTATAACATTCGATTTTATCTTTCTCCGGTTGATAAATACAAAGTCCGAGACGCCTTTGGAAAACCCAAAATATTCCTTTCTCATCCTTACACAGATTTTCAAAAATTGGTGTCCACTTTATTTGTTTTTCCAATGGGGCGATATTGTATTCATGCAAATTATCCTCATCAAAATAGATGATAAAGTTGTGATTATCCAGAGAAGTCACCCAAAGATTGCCATCCCTATCTTTAATAATACGCTTTAATGCTTTGTTGTATTGCGGCAAAAACGTTGAGGTATCTACCTGCTTCAACAGTCCACCCGTTGTGACCTGATAGGCAAACAAGTCACTCCATGATATTGTCCAAATATAGTTGTTCACATCATCTTGCACAAGATGTAAAGCCGTCTTGGCTATTTGCCCGGCAGAATTCATAGGTAATGGTTGAGGAACATATTGCAATTCCTTAACAGAATTCAAGGGATCCAAACGAATAATCCCCTGTTGCCAGGAAGCCAGCCAATAATAGTCTTTCTCTCTATCTTGTATAAGATCACTTATCCTATCAGTATAAGGGAAGAATAGTTCAAATTCATCCTTTTGCTTATTCCATTTATGTAATCCTTTACCAGATATAGAGAGCAACAGTTGATGTTTTCTATCTTCATACAGTACATACTCCTCTCCCGGACCGGTAGAACATTGCAATGGGTACATTTTCTGAATCTCTCCTTCTGGCGAAAGTCGGAACATTCTTCTATAGACATTTATCCATATAGAGTGATCTGAGGTCACTA
Source organism: Bacteroides intestinalis (assembly GCF_003464595.1). Classification (GTDB taxonomy): domain Bacteria; phylum Bacteroidota; class Bacteroidia; order Bacteroidales; family Bacteroidaceae; genus Bacteroides; species Bacteroides intestinalis_A. Next base: position 200,835 of record NZ_QRZF01000003.1, on the reverse strand, counting down.
TGATTCCCTCTATATTGATATCCTTAAGCTCTGCGATATCCGCAGATGCAATAGTGTAAGTTTGTTTATTTAAGATATATAACCCCTTATCAGTTCCAATCCAGATATTGTGTGTGATACTGTCTTCTCCCAGACAAGTGATCACATTACTTGGCATCATATCCGGATCTTTAAAGTCAGACCTGAATGTATGGATATTATAACCATCATCACGACATAATCCTTCCGCTGTACCATACCATATATACCCTTCAGAATCCTGAAAAATGGTATTGATGACATTCGTGGACAATTTATCTATATGGGGAATATCCTTAATCTGTATATTCCGGGCATTCATATAAAGAGATAGCCCAAGAAAACCAAAGAATGTTACCATTCTTACAACATATGAGAAAAAAGGTGCTTTTCTTAACATAATACAAGATTTTTATGCTGCAAATATATAAATTATGCAAGCATAAAAGTACATTTGGAAGAAAAACGTCTATTCTTCAAAAAGCCATCGCCTCTTTCACTAAGCACATTTCATGATAGGAAGTCAGTTTTTCCAATAATAAAAATCTCTGGATTATGAAATAGATACCCTATTCATTCCGGGTATTCCCGAAAGCCTCACGGATATGGTCGATGCCAAAACACTATCATGGATTAAGAGACAATCTACATTAGCACTGATTGAATTACTCCATCAGATTACAGACAACGTTTCAGAACCGTATAGCAAAATGTCGTTTTTTTACAAGCGTATGCAAAATCCAAACGCTATTTTTGCAAACCCAATGAAGCAGTATGAATATACAGGAAAAGAAGTTGGTCACTCATATTCTTAATTTCGTCATAAGGAATCTGTAGGTTGGTCTACAAACTTTTTACGGAAAGATTATTCGGCTTATCTTTGCATCAAACGAAGTGCTTCCAGAAAGACTAAACAGACTAAATAACATAAGTGGTATTAAATAAGTTATCGCAATGACAGACAATATTTTAATCTTCCGGACTTCTATAGAAAAGAGGCGGGAAATAAAGAAAATAGAAAAGTTATTCACCCAATATCCACAGATCCACGTATGGAACGTAGACTTTGAAGATTGGGAGAAGATACTGAGAATTGAATGTCAAGGGATAACCCCGACTGATATCTCGGACGCACTGAATACAATCGATATCTGCGCAACAGAGTTAGAATAAAGTAGAAGTTATTCCAAGAGCTGCTACCGAAGCACACTAAACAAACGAGTTACTATTTATCTCGAACTTACCGACAGGCCCCTGAAAGGAGTTCAAACAGTTGCTTCCGTTTTACCGGCTTAGGCAAGAAAGCATTACATCCGGCATCCATAGCACTGGCACGGTCAGTATCGAAAGCATTCGCTGTAAGTGCTACAATCGGGATGTCACTATTGAACTCCCGAATCTTCCGAGTAGCTACCAAACCGTCCATGACAGGCATTTTCAAATCCATAAGCACGAAATCAAACTTCCCATTGCGAATCTCCTCAACAGCCTCTACACCATTGGTCACCCGTAACAAGTCGTAATCCTTAAGAATACTCCGCACTAACAAGAAATTGCTGTCGTTATCTTCAGCCACCAGAATTCTGAGTTTCCTGTCACTGTCTTCGCTAAACACCGGACGACGGTTTGGAAGAGTTGTTTCCGGGAAACCTACGTCTCCATGCTGAAAAATCTCACACGGAACCCATGCCCAAAAGGTCGATCCAATCCCCTGTTCAGAAGTGAATCCGATCTCTCCACCCGCAGCTTCAACAATTGCCCGGGAGATTGCCAATCCAAGTCCTGTACCTTGAACAAATTCATTCAACTTCTGGAAACGACCGAAAACCCGATCCTGTAGTTCTTTAGGGATACCCGTCCCCGTATCCTCCACATAAAACCGAATTCCGTCTTTTTCAACCGAGTATCCCATTCTGATATATCCCGATCTGGTATATTTTACCGCATTAGTCAGGAAGTTCATCCATACCTGCTTAAGCCGGTTACTGTCGAGGAAAATCCAACATTCCGGACAAGGATTATCTTGGACCAACTCCACGTCAGCGTTCGGAATCTTCGACCGCATCATCACATAGAGTTCATTGCACAGTTGTGTCAGGTTAAACCGTTCACGTTTCCGATCAATAATTCCCGACTCAATCTTCGAAAGATCCAGAATGTCATTGATAAGTCGCAACAACAAATCATTGTTGGACTCGATGATATGCCAATACTCCTTCTTTTCATCCGGGTCGTCACTGTCGACCAGCAATTCGGAGAACCCTACAATGGCATTCAGTGGCGTACGTATTTCATGACTCATATTGGCCAGAAATGCCGACTTCAACCGGTCGGAGAGCTCGGCCTTATCTTTCATCTCTTTCAGTTCCTGAGCCATTTTTTCCCACTTCGTATTGTTGAAAGCGATACCGGTATAGCGAATGACGTTTCCCTTCTTGTCACGTTCAGACGGAAGCCCGGTAACAATCAGTGTCTGCCAATCCTGATCCCATTTGGTACGGGAACGATACTGAAGCGAGAACTCCTTATACTGCCCGGCAGACATGCCGACCATATTTTCACGAACACGTTCCGTATCCTCAGGATGGGCAGCTTTCAAATAATCCTCAGGCATAATTGCTTTTTCGGGATTAAAATCATTCACCGGATCATTGAATGACCGATATTGCCGGGTCTTCACATCGTAATCCCAATAGGACATACCCACAGTTTTGAAAGTCAGTTCCATCTTGTAGTTCCGTTCTTTAAGCTCCTCGTTCAATTGATGGAGTTTGGAAATATTCTGTCTAAAGCCGGTATAACGGATAACATCTCCGCTCGCTCCAAATTCGAAAGGAACGCCCGTAATATTGCAATATTGCCATGTATTATCATACCTGGTCTGAATACGGCAGGTGAGATTTATATTCATATTCCGCCCCAACAGCATAGATTGCAGCGCATCATTGACCAAAGACCTGTCTTCGGGATGAATCACATTCAAGTACTCTTCCAAAGATACCAACTTGTCAGAAGCATAATCGTTTACCGGATCATTGTAAGCTTCGAATGTTTGCATCTGCACATTAAAATCCCAGTGAACTATATCGTTGACCTTCATGGCCAGTTCACGCTTAACTAAAAGATCTTGTGTCTTTTTTGCCATCCGGAGCTTTTCAGTTACATCCAGCAAGGTACCTACAATCTGCAATTTACCAAAATGCTCGGTCGAAAGCCGCATACGGCTCTCATAATGCCGGAATTCTCCTTCCTGTTCATTGAAAACACGTACTGTGAGCTGCCCCTGCAGGACTTCTTTGTTTATCAGCCGGGAAAATAGTTCCCTTAACGGAACGCAGTCCTGCGGATGAAGCATCGGTAACAATTGCTCCAAGGACATACCACTTTTGAAAACAGAGTTTCCATGCAAGATCCCGAACTCCATTTTGTACACGTCGTATACCCATGAGGACATATTCGCAGCCTCCATCGCCATCTCCAGGTTTTTCTTACTTTCTTCAGTCCGATACTCCGCCTCTTTGGTAGAAGTCACATCATTGGTGAGCAATATATGACCTACGATAGTCCCCTGCTTATTGATTATCGGAACAATCTTGACCTCGTAGATAATGGTATCTTTATTGGAAGTATGGAAATACTCTTTATTCATCCGGTCGAAATCATATTCAAATTCAAGTACAATGTCGTCTCCGGATTGAATTCTCGCTAAAAGCGCCTCGTCCACATAAGGACTTTCAAACAGATTGACTTTGTTGATTACCGCATCGAGCTTAACACCATACATAAGCCGTGCCCGTTCGTTTAAGCAACGGAGTATACCTGACGCATCGTAAATTTCCACACCCATCGGCAGACGGGCGAACACGCTATCTGTCAAGAAAATCTGCTCATCTAACAATGCCAGCATCTCTTTTTCAAAAGATGTACTATCTCCATTGCAAGTTTGTGTTTCCAGTCGTTCCATTTATCAGTTTTTGTAGTTAGCGAATAATGTGAATTGTACGCCGGTATTCTGTCGGAGACATACCCGTATGCCGGCGAAAAAAGCGACTTAGCGACGATTGGTTTGAAAACCCCGTCTGCCGCACAATGTCTTTTATATCAAGATTAGCGTCTCGAAGCAGTGCCTTCACCTCCAGTACAACATGATCTGCAAGTAACTCGCGGGCCGACTGACCATTTACCTCCTGAATAACTCGGGTCAGATATTGAGGAGTTATGCACAGCTTGTCCGCATAAAATGCCATTTCTTTATGTTGCTTATAGTGTTCATAGACCAGCATTGCAAACCGGAAAGCAATATTCTCCTTATTAGAGTTCAAGGGGATAGAAACTCCCTCCCGGCTTACGGTCTTGCGGAAATGAACGTAGAAATCCCAATAAAAGATACGCAACAAGTGCAATATGGTTTCCCGCCGGAAAGCGGGATCGTCAGAACTGTTCCGAAAATCAATTGCACGACAGAAGCCAAGAAATCTCTGAACTTCACCCCGAGTCAACCGAACCTGGAAATTCTTCCGCATATAAAAGAAAAAATCAGGAGTAATCTTCCCCAGGCTACTCATGGTATCCAAGAACATCGTTTTATCTATTTTGAAAAAAGTCATAGAGAAATCGGGACTTACCTCACGGATTAATACTGACTGTAACGGCAAAACTGTCACCAGGTCGTTTTTAGATATCTGGCGGCTGACTGAAAAAACCTCTATTACAGCCGTTCCACCTGTGCAAACTCCACCAAACCCTTCTGCCAAATACGCTTCATGTTCATCTACAGGAAGGGCAGAGAGATCGGTATATATATAAAAATTGCCATCCATCTGAAATGTCGTGGTTAAAATGAATAACAAAGATACTAATTTATACCCAAGCAAATTTCAGGATGCAAGATATAGAACGCGAATAGCAAATTTCGGTGCCAACAAAAAGAATAGCAACGATGCAAAGAAGTAATCGCCACAATGCAAGAAACTAATTCTCAGAATGCACATTTTTATTCTTACAACAGTTGTTGTAAGATAGAATTATATTTATTGTAAGAAAGTAACACAGTTGTTGTAAGATTCAATAACAGTTATAGTATGAATAGTTTTATGCATCTTCGAGAATAGATTCTTGCATTCCGGGAGTTAGTTTATCGCATGTTGAGGATTGGTTTATCACACCAAAGAAATTACGGGAATAATCACTCATTTTCATCATTTCGTCATAAGAAACAGTATGGTTCGTCTACAAACTCTCTAAGGAAGAATTATTAAACTTACCTTTGTAACCGAAATCAAGATGATAGAAATATAAAGATTAGTAACAAAGAAAACCAAAATGATGAAGAAGATTTTAGTTTTAATACTATGTGTATTAGTTTATAGCGCATTGTTTGCTCAATCCAATGAAGACAAGAAAACCGTATTTCAATTGAGCTTTGTCCCACCCCTGAGTACCAATGGAGCCTATTCGCATCAGTATACGAATACTGTTTCACTCAACTTACTTGTAGGTATTTCCAGAAACGAGGAGGCATTTACCTGGGGAGGTATCTCAAACATTATTCTGAATGATGCCAAAGGTTTCCAAATGGCAGGACTTTCAAACTATATAGGAAATGACGGACAGGGAGTGCAGTCTGCAGGACTGGCTAATATAAATAAGAATAAGTTCAGTGGTTTCCAGATGGCAGGATTGGCAAATACAGCTTCTGCAATGACCGGGTTCCAATTCGCCGGATTAGTCAATATTGCAAAAGAAGTAAACGGTTTGCAGGTTGCCGGATTAGTCAACATTGCAAAAGAGGTCAATGGCGTACAATTTGCCGGACTGGTCAATATAGCGGATAAGAGTGACTGCCCCATCGGATTAATCAACATCATTAAAAATGGTGAGATGGGGGTTGCCGTCACTTATGATGCACTGGGAAGTACAGTAGCCACATTCCGTTCGGGAGGCAGATACACTTATGGCATTATAGGCGTTGGATATAACCATAAAACTGAGAATAACTCATTGGTGGCTGAAGGTGGATTCGGTGCTCATATTCCTGTTACCTCCTGGTTCAGGATTAACAATGAACTTAAAGCCTCAACCATCGGAAACGATTCGGATGAACCTGTTTTGAATACTGGATACTCACTCATTCCGTCCTTCAGAATCGGGAAGCACATTGAGCTATTCGGAGGGGTAGGCATAAACTACATGATGACCAAAGATATAAGCAACAGCAAAATATTCCCGAACCATTCCTTATGGAAAAAGACTGGGTCTACCAAACTGCAACAACTGTATATCGGATACCAGTTTGGTGTACAATATATATTCTGATAGTTCAATTCAATACTCTTTATACTCAATATCCCCTGAATCTACATTTTGACTGTAGATTTAGGGGATTTACAAAAAAAGGACTATATTTGCCCCGAATTCTAAAAGCAACTATTTTGGGCACAATTCTTAAATTTGTTATTGCTTAATAATTAGCCTCACAAACCACAGGCTAATTTCTTTCGTTTGAATAATTCTTATTCAGACAGGTTTTTCATTTTATCATTTTTAGTATTAACTACATTGTCTCTGCAAGGCAATTGTAATTTGCTATTCAGACTTTTAGCAGGTTTTGCAGCAACCGTCTGAAAGTTATGGATGCGCTGAATGCGAATGGAGAATTTCGTAAAGAACATTAAGCAAGACATAGAAGTAGAAATCCAAAGAATTGAGCAACAAGATATTGATATCCTTGATAAGATAAAGCAAATAGTCGGCTTCATACAGACTTCACTCGCCCGACTAAAAGCAACCATTGCGGACTATCAGTTTATTAATCCCGAGGAGGAGATTCTTTTCTTTAAAGTCCGGAAACCGCAAATATCCGGTCTACTGATATTTTATATCCGTCTGTATCAGATTGAAAGGAATCGGATCGGGAAATCACCGTCAGCTCAATATAAATACCTGAAGGAGGAATATGAAAGTCTGAAGAATATCTCTTCGGACAAGAATTTCTATAACTATTATCAAGCCGGTAAAACAGACTCAGATCATCTGTATTTCATGAGAAAGCATTATGATATCCTTTCAGATGTTCACTGCCACTCGTTGGACAGAGATACTTCTTTTTCCACTTTGCATGATTCCAGCGTAGCAGAGATCTTAGCAAATAAGAAATTCACTCATTATCTCTCCACGGAGATTGATGCGTTATCGGAGAAACTACACCTAAAGTTCACCTCTATCATAGAAAGCAAACTATTGCAATGGACGGAAAGTAAGGTTTCATTGGTAGAATTCATTTATGCACTATATGCCGGAAAATGCTTTAATAATGGTAACACGAACCTGAAAGAAATCGCTTTCTGCTGCGAAACTCTTTTTGATATTGAGATTGGTGATTTCTACCGGATATTTCTTGAAATCAGGAACAGGAAGAAAAGCAGGACACAATTTCTGGATAAACTGAAAGAGAAAATAACCCAAATGATGGACGAACTTGACAGGTAAACAAAGAATATTTCATAGCGTCTTGTGACATCTTGTGAATTATGTAAATGGCTAATATCCAACTTTGCCGGAAAATTACTTAACCCGCAAAGAAAGATAATAGTTTATTTATGGAGACAACAATTACATGGGAAGTAAAGGTGAAGAATACCCCTTTATTAATTAAGAAATGCAGTCACTGCGATAGTGACCGATTTTATTGTAGCGACAAGTTCAGGATGAATGCTCAAAAGAAGAACATAGATGTATGGTTGATTTACAGATGCGTGAAGTGTGACAACACTTGCAACCTCACTTTGTTATCACGCAGTAAACCGGATTTGATTGACAAGACATTATTCCATAGTTTTTCAATGAATGATAAGGACACAGCCTGGAAGTATGCTTTTTCTACTGAAATGGAGAGAAAGAATAACCTGAGGCTGGATTATGGTAGTGTAGAATACGAAGTTATTCCTAATACCTCATTGGAAGATTTGCTGAATCTATCCAATGAGGTTATCAAAATCCACATCAAGTGCGAGCTTGAGTTTGATCTCAAATTATCATCATTAATCAGAAGGCGCTTCTCACTCTCTGCCAATCAGGTGAAACGTATGTTCGAAGATGGTATCATTACGATTTCAAGCAATAAACCACCTCAGAAGCATAAAGTGAAAGATGGAGATATGATTCTGATACAAAGAGAGGGATTAAGTAAGTCTATCAACCGTTCCATTCATGATATAAGGTAAGGACTGACGTATCTTCTCAACAGGCCAGTTCCACCATTGTATCTGTTGCAGCTTGGCGATTGTCTCTGCCTCAAATCGCATCCGTATTTTCTTGGCAGGTGTTCCTCCTACTATGGTGTAGGGAGGAACATCTTTAGTTACTACTGCCCGGGCTGCGATGACAGATCCATCTCCTATATGCACGCCTGCCATAATAACAGCTTCATAGCCTATCCAGACATCATTGCCTATAATGATATCACCTTTATTAGCCCATGCTGAGGCTACATTTTTCTTATCCAATCCCCATTCTTCAAAGAACAAGGGGAATGTGTAGTTGGACAAGGATTTCAATGTATGGTTGGCACTGTTAAAAAGAAACTTTGCCCCACAGGCAATAGAACAGAATTTGCCGATTATCAGGCGGTCTTGGTTGATAGGATAATGATAGAGGACATTATTCTTCTCAAATTGAGCCGGATCATTTACAAAGTCATTGTATATGGTATAATCACCAACTATGATATTCGGATTGTTGATAATGGTATTCAAATAGATAGTCTGATAATCATTGGTACGCGGATATGTTTTCGTATTCATTGTAATTACTTCTTTTTGTATGTTTAGTATTTTAATATCTTGTGACGGAAACGGTCACAATCAAGTTGGGCAACAGACTTAGCTGTTGCCCTATTATACTAAACGAAGCTATTTACAAAGTTGCCATTTCATGATGATTAAAGACTATGGTTCATATCACATAGCAAAGATAGTAATTATTTCACTTCAAATTTTCCTTGTAACTTTATATCTTGTGAAGAACTTCCCACCATTACAGCAAACGTACCCGGTTCTACTACGAAATGATTATCCTTATTCCATAATCCCAACTCTTGCGGGGTAAGCACGAAATCAATCACTTTTTCTTCGCCCGGTTCCAGATGGATACGTTCGAAGCCACGCAATACTTTTACATATGTAGTCACAGAACTCATCTCGTCATGCAGATAAAGCTGAACGACTTCATCTCCGGCTACTTTTCCTGTATTCTTCACTTTACAACTCAACTTCACACTACCTTGTACACCAATGACCGGATTCTCTATCTTTAAATCACTATAAGCAAAAGTAGTATAACTCAAACCATATCCGAAGGGATAAAGCGTACCGGTAACACGTACAAAACCTTTTGAATCGGAACCCGGTTTAAAAGGAAAAGCAAAAGGTATCTGCCCTACCGAACGGGGAAAGGTTACCGCCAATTTACCACCCGGATTATAATCACCGAAAAGTACTTGTGCCACAGCATCTCCCATAAATTCTCCCGGGAACCAAGCATGTACAATACCCGGAATATAACGCTCAGCCCAGTTGATGGTGGCGGCACGTCCGTCTACCAGTAACAAGATCACAGGTTTGCCCGTTGCGTATACAGCTTGCAATAGTTTTTCCTGTCGTCCGCACAAATCCAGATTGGTACGGGAATATTCCTCACGCACTGTCTTCTCATTTCCTCCCAGTACCATGATGGCTACGTCCGATTCCTTTGCCAAGGCTACAGCCTCATCCATCATAGCCTGTTCTTCCTGATCCAATGGCACTTCGTAAAGCTCACTCTCCGGAAAATATTTATCAATAATGTCTGTTCCTTTTGCATAGCGAACCTCTGCATCAGGCAAATACTCTTTTATTCCCTGATATACCGTCTTTATCGGAGCATTAGCCGGACCATAGCGACAAATCAGGTTCTGCACTTCATTCGCATTAGGACCAATCACTGCTACTTTCTTCAAATCTTTGGAGAGTGGCAGGATATTATTCTCATTCTTCAATAAAACGATAGATTCTAAAGCCGCTCTCATGGATACTGCCTGATGTTCCTTGCTATGCACCACCTTTTCAGGATGTTTGGCATCTCCCTTATAAGGATTATCAAACAACCCCATCCCAAACTTTACCCGCAACACATCTGCTACACGACTATCAATCGTCTGCATGGAAACCTTTCCTTCACTAATAGCCTGCCGAAGCGGACGAATGAAGTTCTCGGGCAAAGTAAAGTTAGTACGCACATTCAGTCCCGCATTTACTACCTGGGCAGCTCCATCTACAGCATCGGCAGCCACCTGATGCTTGGAATAAAGAAATTCTACCGCTTCACTGTCAGACACTACATAGCCTTTAAAGCCCCATTCGTGGCGAAGTATTTCAGTAAGGAAATGATAGCTTCCGGTAATCGGTTCACCATCATAGTCATTATACGAACTCATGACTCCCAATGCTCCGGCTTCACAGAAAGCCTTGCGGAAAGGTTCGATATAAAGAGTCCGCATCTCGCGCGGTGCTACGTGTGGATCGGTACGGGTACCGGCATCACGCCCACCAACAGGGATACTATATACTGCAAAGTGTTTGGGAGTGGCAACCAGCCCTTCTTGCTGAAGTCCTTTAATCATCCGTTTTCCAAGCTCTCCCACCAGAAAAGGATCTTCTCCATAACATTCTACTACACGTCCCCAACGCGGATCTTGTGCAATATCCAGAATAGGAGAATAAATATTAGTATAACCTAATGCTTTTGCTTCTTCAGCGGTGACCTGAGCTATTTCACTGATCAGTTCCTTATTCCAAGTAGCCCCCTGTCCGCATTGGGCAGGGAACATGGTGGCCCGGTCATGGCAAAGTCCGCGAATTCCTTCATTGGTAAAATCAACAGGTATTCCCAGACGGGTCTGCTCCACAAACCATCGCTGAATGGTCTGCCGATTTTCTACACTATTTACATAAGGATATGATAAAGAAGAACCGAAACGTCCCAAGCCATTGGCCTGTTCATCTATATTGGCTATACCGTCCTTCCAGATTTCATCTTTCCACTTCTCAGTAGGAAGAGAATCTTTCAGTACACGGCCGGACCCGTACAAGGTAGCCATCTGGCAAGTTTTCTCCTCCAAGGTCATCTGCGACAGCAGGTCTTGTACTCTTGCCTCTATCGGTTCCGAAGGATCTTCGTAGATATCCTTCACACCGTTCTTGTTAAAATCAATCCAGCCTTTCTTATATATACCGGGATTATTACCCGCATACACACCCGCACAAAGCGATACAGCAATACATAAAGCGATTCTTCTTTTCATAGCATCTTTTTAGTTTTCCATTTCAAATATTAGTTCTCCACCCTTCATCAAGTCGAAATGAGAGAATCTCGGTTCCGCCAAATCCTCACCATTCAACTTCATGGAGCGAATATACTTATTTTCCACACTATTATTCTTCGCTTGGATTACAAAATCTTTCCCATTACTCAAATGAATAGTCACTTTATCGAATATCGGACGGCCAATTTCATAAACCGGACGGCCCGGACAGAACGAATAGAATCCCATAGCACTCAATGCATACCAAGCAGACATTTGTCCAACATCCTCGTTTCCGGAAAGCCCGTTAGGATCATTATGGTAGAGTGTATGAAGAATATGGTCTACTAAAGCCTGTGTCTTGCGAGGTGCACCGGCATAATTATAAAGGTATGGAATATGATGACTTGGCTCATTGCCATGTGCATACTGGCCAATCATTCCGGTAACATCGGCAGCGGCGTTCGGATCACCCGTCAGTTCGGAACTTGTAGTAAACAGCGTATCCAGATGGGCCTCGAAAGATTTCCGGCCTCCAACCAGTTCCATCAGTCCTTCTACGTCCTGCGGCACAAACCATGCCCATTGCCATGCATTTCCCTCTACGTAATTACTGGGACGTTGCACGGATGCCGGATCAAAAGGAGTAATCCAACTGCCATCGCTCAGACGTCCCCGCATCAGTTTAGTTTCCGGATCAAAGTAGTTCCGATAGTTCCTGGAAAGCTCCATATATTTATCATAAAGGTCTTTACGATTATGCTCCTTCATCATCTGGGCTATCAGCCAGTCATTATAAGCAAATTCCAGCCCTTGTGAAACAGAACCACCTACCTTATCGCAAGGAATATATCCCAGTTCATTCTTATATTTAATGGATACAGGCATCAGTTTCCCATTCAGAATCTGGCGATCCATCATCGGCGTAACACCCGTAGTATCATATACCGATGAACGTATACACGCTTCCAGTGCCTTCTTTACATCAAAATCGCATTGTTTCTTCATCATAGCATCGGCTATGACAGAAACGGCGTGGTAACCGATCATAGTACCGGTTTCATTAGAAGCCAGTTCCCATTTAGGCAAGATGCCACCTTCATCATACTTACGAAGCAGCGAACGAATGAAAGCCTGATTCTGCTCCGGTGTAACAATAGTGTAGAGAGGATGAGCTGCACGGAAAGTATCCCAGAGAGAGAACACCGTATAATTTGTATAAGAAGCATCCTGTTTAATCTCATGTCCCATTGTACGGTAACGTCCGTCTACATCGGATGCCAGGCTCGGCTGGATAAATGCGTGATACAGTGAAGTATAAAATACAGTACGGCTATCGTTGTCCGAAGTTTCGATATCAATCTTTCCAAGGGCTTCATTCCAGGTAGTATTCGCCTGTTTCATGACACCTTCAAAGTCCCAATTGGGGATTTCGGCCTCTACATTCAATCGGGCACCCTCTTCATCCACACTTGAGATACCTACCTTTGCCAATACACGTCCGTCAGCAGGGAGATTTCTAAAACTCATCACTGCCTTAGCGGTATTGACTGTTACAGATGTACTATCCGACTGATACTCAGTACCCGAATACAATTTATAATCAAACGGACTGGAAAACACTGCATAGAAATATACATAGTGACGCTTAGCCCAACCAACAGTATATTTCATTCCTGCTATGGTAGAATCATTCACCACACGAATCTGAGTAACAGGATGCTGATGACCATGAATGGTAGGTTCCATATCCACAATCAGACGGGCATCACTTGCCTTAGGGTAAGTATACCGATGCAGGCCTGCACGCAAAGTAGCGGTCAGTTCCACATTGATAGAATCATCCTGCAACAGTACTTGATAATAGCCCGGCCGGGCACTCTCTTGTTCATGCGAGAAACGAGAACGATAGCCTTCATCCGGGTTTTCTGCTGTCCCGGCAATCAAAGGTTTCTCGCCGACTACGGGCATAAAGAGTATATCGCCATAATCTCCAATACCCGTTCCACTAAGATGGGTATGGGTAAAGCCCATGATGGAAGTATCGTCGTAATAATAGCCGGAACAGGCATCCCAGCCAAAGAGACGGGTATCCGGACTCAACTGTACCATTCCATGGGGTAAAGTTGCACCAGGGAAGGTGTGGCCATGTCCACCAGTCCCTATAAATACATTCACGCTATCGGTATACTCCTTGGGGAGGTCCTGTTCTGCACAGGAAAACAATCCGATTCCTGAGGCCAACAACAGCATGCAGAGTTTATTCTTCATAAAATTATATGTTTATGTTTTTGTTATAAAAGCAAATATTTATATGTTAACAATCAGTCGTTACTTGATACGTGTAAGATTCCAATTAGCTTCAACCTTCATAGCCTTCCCTTTCATACGGATAATCAGTGGATAACAAGGCTTTACTGCTACATCTCCCGCACCTGGTCCATCTTTAACGGTTGGATTGGCCGGTATTCCCGAAGCCTCGCCCAATACCACTTCCACCACTTCTCCCTCAGGAATATCGAATTGTACGGAAGCAGAAGAAGTGCGGCAAGTAAAACCAGATTTATGAGGATAGGAGAAAGTATTATGAATCCGTTCGTGTACCTCGCTGCCTGTCAATGTAGTTGCTGTCGGCTGTCCATCCATAATCGGTTTTTCATTGAACAGGATGACATATTCGTATAAATGAGAAGAATCGGATGTACAAGTATATACATCTTGCAAATGTGTACCTTTTAAGTCCAGGCTCCGTTTCATCCTGACTCCGGGATAAGCTGTAGTGGTTTCTGCCTCAGCATATCCTCCGTCAGAACGGGGATTGAATTTCAAAAGTTTACCCACACTCCTTTTCTGATCCTTAGCATCCACAGTCACCGTATTGTGCGAAAGAGTACGCTTATACCATTTCAAATAATCCGGAACTCCATAACCGGAAGTTCCGAAGTCAGATACCAGCTCATTCTTACCATCATGAATCGTAATGGAAAGTTTATCCGGATGACCGTGTCCGATACCTTCTCCACCAAATTTCAATACAACGGTGCGTGCATCACTACGTAATAAGCAGAAACCGGAAGTATCAAACGAATAACTCTTCTGTAACAGACTCTCTCCGGATGCTTTTATCAACTGGTTACTTAGCAAAGCTTCGGGATCCAGTCTCTTTTTCTGAACATAAGTCAGTTCCAGTACACGCTTCAGGAAAGGATCGTTATACCGGGCATTTGCTACCTCATACAAAGCTGATTGAGACAGAAGATTAGCCCCATACCATCCATCACTATGTGCAGGGAAAGATAAATCTGGATATGTACCCTTTACCGGTTCCACAAACATATCGTGCAAATCCTTATCAAACAGTTTTATCCCCCGGCATTTTACTGCATTAGCAGTGAACAGCAAGGCTTCCAACGGATAATAATGATAATGGGGAGACCCCTCATTTATCCAGCCATCGTTATTTTTATGTTTTTCAATCAGATAGTGGTAGCCATACTTATCCTTATTGATTGCTACATTAACAATAGAGTCATTTTCCAAAGCAATGCCTAAGGCAGCCAATCCACTATTATGCCACATCTGCCAGTTAGCCCCGGCCGGACGATGCAACAATAAAGTAGCGGCAGGTTGCAGATATCCTTCTTCTATCGCTTTGACCTCCTCATTTGATAAAACTGGTTTAACAGCCATATAGGCCATTGCCACTTTAGTAGCCCAGTTAGCCTCATCCAGACTCTGAGCAAATGCTTTCCCACTATGTTGATCAGTAGCTTTCCTGCCTGAGTTATGCTCGAACCAACCGGCATACTTACCTGCATAATCCAATAACATGGTACGGATATAATCAGCATATTGTTGTTTTCCGGTGGCCAGATAAAGGTACATACACTGATACATGTAATCTCTGTTCAGCATGTGTACTTCATAAATCCACGCCCAGTCATAACGATTGTTTCCAATCCACTCTTTATCGCAAGCCGAGCAATATTGTGCCAAAGGCTTATCCCAACGGAAAGTAAATTGCAGATTATGTACCGGACAGAAGTAATCATGAAAATGTCCTCCTTCTTCTTTAGGCACTTCCAACGGATGCTTACGTCTTTCTTTCACTTTCTGTTCCAAATCGGCTATGATTTTCTTTCCCCACTGTGATTTTGCCGATGAGCGAATAGCAGCAACATCTTCATCAGAAAAGAAATAAAAACCTTCGTTGCCTTTCTTAGCTATAATTGACCAATCGCCGGAATAATAAGCTTGATTCAACAAACGGAGCTTGGCAGCATCGCCCTGACGGATAAACAGATTCTCCAGATCTTTGTATAAGTAGAATTGCAACCAGTAACCACGGTTATATTTCTCGCGTGTGGTTGAAGCTTGCATCCATTTAGCATACCACAAAGGTTCTACTCCATATTGGCGTGCCACCTGAACGGCTTGCCCGGCATTCTTCCAGATATCTTCAGACATCCGTTTGCCTAAAGCAACATAATCATTATAAGTAAACTTGGAAATATCAATCACCTCACAGGCATCGTCAATACCCAGTTCTTTAAAGTCAATCACGGTCTCCATCTTTGTATCACCATCGAGGTCATATTCAATATGATCGAAGAAACCATTATTGTCACGATCGCTATAAAGTACTGTAGCAAACTGTTTCGGATCGCGGAAGCCCATCCACATACGGTCCCATCCCTGGAAGTATTCCGCATTCTGATCAATACGCCAAACTCCGGTTTCTGCCCCATATAGGTGCAGGCGACCGTCAAAACGACTGATATAGAGTTGAGCATTACCCGAATTATCCATGTCCCACTCACCGCGGTCACCGGCAGCATCACTCTGTTTGTTGTTGTCGATACCACCCTTATTCCATCCTACCTTAAACGGATCTTTGGGATCATAGAACTCTACACGTTCCCAACGGCTGCAATCATCATCTTCATCATAGATAAAGTTGATACGGTTCCACTTGCCACGCTGGAAGATCAGTTCCTGGACACTGTCATGATCCGGATATATTAATTCCGTCAGTTGACGATAACGGGGGTCCATAAAGAATTTATCAGCCTCGGGCATTCCACGCAGGTTTCTGATAGGGTGAACCTGATCCATATAATCAAAACCTTCGCCTTGGAAACCGATAGTGAAATCAAAGTCAAACTCATTACCAGTGGCATTGTCGTTATCAATATCCACAGAGAGCGAAACCCAGTCTATCCGTCCTTCTACCTGACGATTCACATAACTGTTAGAGGGAGCATTCGGATCATGAATTTTCGGAGAATCCAATAAACGAATAGCCATTTCTGTCCTATTGTCTTTATCCGGATCATAGAACAAGAAGGGATTCTCCCAGTTCAAGCGCAAATCCTTCATATCATACGTAGAAGTATGTATCTTCATGAAAGCAGACTGACCACTATAGTCCTCATAGAAATCGGACAAACCGCTACGATCCCAACATTGAAGAGTAAAGTTATTCCAATTGATATAGTTGAAAACATTATCATGGTCCAGATCGAGCATTATCATATAATGTCCGTTAGGCCATACTTCCCCTGTACGTTCTTTCGGGTATTCAATGACAATCTGCATATCTGCTTTTCCATCTCCGTCTGTATCTACCCAGTCGATGATCAAGTCTCCCTGACCTCCGTAAATACCATCCCGATTACGGTCAATCAATAGGCAGTCGTTTACCATATCACCTTCCAGGTCACCTTCCTTCATATTGCCGTCATCGTCCAGCCACAGGATAGGGATATTATTGTGGGTAACGGACTTTATGGCATCCGGCTTGCCGTCTCCGTTCAGATCCAGGTACTCCGGTTTATAACCAACCGGTGGAGGAGGGAGACGCAATGGGGTTAATTGGGTACGTATGTTCCAATACTCTTTGGGAGATTCTTGAGCCCGACTATTTTGGGGTAATCCAGTAAACAGGAACAATGCGGCACAAGCTATTCTAAATAAATTCTTTCTGTTTTTCATACGTAAATAAATTGCGCTCCCTATCTAGAGAGCAGTTTTTAAACCATTAATAAATTGATCTGTGCAGTTCAGACAAAACCAAAGAATCACTTGTTGAAAAAGGTACAGTACTCACGGCATTCTAGGTTTCGGTGAATGCTTTTAAGGTAAACAATACCTACCAATTTACATGATCCTGGACGAAATTCATTTCATTATCCCGGAGTGAATCTTATTCAGTCGTATACTGAATGCCATTCAGTCCTATACTCATTATTCCCCCTTCCAGAAAGTATTCTGAGCAAGGATTAAAGAGAATTCGCCATTATAATAAATTATATATACATCCGAATTAATTATTCACTTCCAACACATACACCGACTGTGGGGCAAGTTCCACTGTACGTTCTCCATCTCCCTGTCCGGTACGCTGCACAAAAAGGTGAAGGCGATGTTTATGCTTCCAAAGTTCGGTATCATGAGACGGTTCCCAAGCATCCACAGAAAAGTCCGTTAAGTCAGTAACACTCCACTTACCGGTGCTTATAGACGGTGTATAGGCCACTGAGACTTTGCCTCCCCGTTCCTGATCACGGAAAATGTAATAAGCACGCTCTTTATGCACCACAATTCGTGGTCGGGCAATGGGAATCATCTTAGTACCGCCGCCTCTCAATGAAAAAGGAGTCTTACGATCTGAGACTTGACGGATATGCCATGCCTCACCATCATGCCAAACAACGCGATATTGAGGTATTTTACTGTCAGAAGCACGCCAGTAAGTAGCAATGTAAGGGTGCCCATCACCATCCGCACTCATACTGGTCTGATTAATCAGCTCCGAGTTCTGCGGAATGCGACAGACATATTCCGCATTGTCAGCACGGATAGGTAATTCATACTTCTCACCATCCGCCTTTTGCCACGTCACACCATTATCGAAAGAACACGCATAGCAAAGGTCATGGTTCGTCTCCACGCCTCCCGTTTCACGCCACACCCAAGATAGGTGAATTGTACCTTTACTATCTACATAAAGCTGCCAATAAGCATTTCGCTGTTCTTCACCGTCAATCAAAACATCCTGTACCCGATACCACTTCTTTTCTTTCACAGAATAACGGTTCATCACCAGGTTTCCCCTGCCTGAAGATCCAGAACGATAGACAAAAAGCAGGTCGCCCCCACTCAACAAATAAAATTCAGGATAAGTAACATTACCCTCGTCCACTCCCGTCATGGCTTCCTTGTCACCCAATTCTAATGAATACGGGGCAACACTCCTGCAATAATTCAGCCTATGACCGTGATGGTCGAACGAGACGTGCAGGTAGCCTTCACCATCCAGCATCATACTAATGCCGTTATGCGCATCTTTCACATTTCCTTTATACTGTGTCCGGTTCAGTATCCAACGATCAGATTTCAATTTCCGTTTACCCAGTACCAGATATCCATCCGCATCGTAATAACTAATGTACTGCGTGTTACCTTTCGTCACCAAAGAATTGTGACGAAATATAGTAGTATTGACCGACGTACAGCTATATCCTTTACCTACCTCTACTAATCGGGTCTGTTGCGCTCTTAGCATAGAAGCTACCGAAAGGAATAAAAGAAGCGAAAAAGAAAGAATGTATCTATTCATCATTGTTCAATCTATATAATTTTATTCGTATATATTACCAATTATCCGTCCTGAATGAAGATGCCGGAAGACCGGACATATTATAAAGAGTACCTTTTATATAATCTTTAAAAGCATACCGTACAGCCACCGGCTGTTCCACTTCCGGACTTGAAACAATAACCGTTTGTGCATCCTTGCCAAAACGTGCATTGGCAGGATGAAATACTTTATCCTCACCGGCTACCTCAAACCCTGTCAATTGTTGGCGATACGTAGTCAACCCCTTACCCATTTCATCAAACGACAGAGTTATCTTATTTCCTTCCGTCTGCATAGACTTATATAACGGACCGGTAGTAGGAAAACCTTTCTTACCATAAGTCCGCCCCAACGCCATATATGCAAAGCGATTGCCTACCGCTTCTTTCTCCATCGGATGTATAGTACGCGCATCGCCAATATCAGTCAGAATGATCATGCCGGATGAAGGAATCAATTTCAAGCATGCTGTTTGAGCTTCTCGCAGGTAAGCTGAATTCTTTCCTTTTCCTTCACCTTTATTATAATTGAATGGAGCGATCTGGGCATAATAGAAAGGTAATTCTCCCATTCCCCACTTCTTCCGCCAATCATTTACCAATGACGGAAACAATTGGGTATACAAATCGGGAGCATCTACATTGGCTTCTCCCTGATACCACAGGCAACCCCGTATACCATATCCTACAACCGGACTCAACATTCCATTATAGAGAATGGAAGCATTGTGTACATCCTCTAAATCTTTGTAAGGTTCTATCGCTTCCTTGCTCATCCAAGCCTCTACCCGCGAACCACCATAACTGGCATGGATAATCCCCACCGGTATCCTGAGTACCTCATTCAGCTTACGTGCAAAAAAATATCCGGCAGCCGAGAAGTCGGGAACTGTTTCAGAAGAAGCTTCTTGCCAAATACCTTCACAATCAGTCAGGGGTGCGGAAGTCATCTTACTTCCCACCATGAACATACGGATTTCAGGATTTTCAGAAGTGACTATAGCATCCAACGAACCAATCACCGGGTCGCTATAACGCCCGCCTACACGCATATCCATATTAGACTGCCCCGAACAAAGCCATACTTCACCAATCAATACATCATTAATAGTTACCGTTTCACCATCACTTACCTCTATACTATAAGGACCACCATATACAGGTGTTTCCACCCTCACTTTCCATTGCCCCAATTCATCAGTGATTGTCGCACATTTCTTTTGGTTCCATGACGTCTTTATCGTGACCTTTTGTTTTTTCTTATCACTATTTCCCCAAATAGCAACAGAACTTTGTTGTTGCAACACCATTCCATCCGAGAAAAAAGCGGGTAATGTTATTTTAGCCTGCATCCCTTCTGTTAGAAACAGTAAGGATGCAAGTAAAGCCATCATCAACTGATATCGTTTCATAGCTTAATTTCTTACAGGCAGCTTAAATGTCAATGGTATTTCTTTCCTAAGCATACGGGCAGCTTCTCCCGTCAGCCACAAATAATGATCAGAAGGCTGTCCGTCCATATCAATAAACTTGGCTGTATCACTAACCGGATGATCTTCCGTACATTTAAATATGGCAGTACCTTCATCCACCTCATCAAACATAGCAACATATATCATTTCAGCCCCTGCCATCATTGCTGTTGAAAGCTGTTGCCAATAGAAACGTCCTCCTTGACGCGGAATACTACCGACAGGCTTCACATCATCCGGGAACTCCAACTTACTGAGATTATGCCAGCTAAATCCTGGAGTCACGGCAGGAACATAGTCTACTCCATTCTCTTTACACCAACGAATGTCTCCAATAACCAAATCACGATAACGGTCCATATCGTTATGTAACAGAGGAGAAAAGCGCTGAACTGTCCATGGTAAAACAATATCAGCTTTCTTAATTATTGTATGCAAATAAGGATCATTAATACAATCTGACTCTAAATTCCGCCAGAAAGTGGGAACACCCAACATAACCGTACAACCACCATATACCGGGTCATTTTGTAGGAAGTCAATTAAACGTTCCATGCCGATATTCCTGACATTATAGGGACGGTCGGGGAAACCAACACCCCAGATTGCTACAACAGGCTTGCCATTATGATGTAAATAAGTCTTTTTACCCACTTGATTCGTTACTTTCAGTTTATCCACCAGACGCTTCCAGTCTTCAATAATCATCGAGCAGTCTTCGCCAGATTTCTTCAATCCGGACAGATCGTACATTACAGCTATAGCACGGTCATATTTCGAAGCAGCTTCCAAAGCATTTGCCAAGATGCGGTTAGGTACAGAGTTTTCCTGATTACCACGGGTATACCCAACAAAACGTTGCATAAACACCCCATCTACTCCATAATCTTTCATCCACTTAAAATGTAAATCCACAGTAGATTGATCCGCCGAACTGAACACATGCGCTTTTCTTCCATCAGCATGTTTAAAGGAAGTTTCGTACGTTTTCGGATATTCACTTACATCAGGCCATACATCAATGGTACAATGTTTTTCATCAAAAAGTTTTCCGGTGCCATAATGACCATACCCCTGATTGGTCCCATCCTGCGGTCCACGGAACCATCCTTGGTACCCCGCCATAATCAATCCTTTGTAACTTGGATAAGAAGTTTCCTGAGAGTGTTTGGGGCCGGCATAAGCCAACAGACTCATACCCAGTATACCCAATGTAACGAATAACTTATTCCTCATAATGAATTATCTTTTATATCTATTATTTATAAAACTTTCTACCAGTTTTTATTCTTTCATCTTTCTGCAAAAGTAAAGGTGGGAAATTAAACCTTCAGGTACATTGCGCTTATCTGACAATTAATTTTCAATTAAAATGAAACATTAATAGCGTTTTTATCAATCTGTAGGGCCATCCATCAATAAATCATGCTCTTTTTTCTTTGCATTCCTATTTTGAACGTCTTTCTTATCTATATCAATCCCCATCACTTTGAACAAGGTTCTCCAGAAAACATCTGTCTCTTTCGTCCACAAATGATAATCAATAGCAGAAAGAACCAGATTGACCTTGTCTAAAGGATAAGTGACCAAAGCAGTACCTTCGGGTTTCTCCATAGCTTCATACAGTACTACCTGAGCGCACTTCCAATGTTCGGGTACATTGTTGAACAAATTCCAGTCTGTACGTGACGCCCGGAATATGGCATTCCCTTTTTCTACCAATGCGCCCGCCAATCCCTGTTTCAGAATGTAACGATCACCATCCATCTCGCTGAAGTACAAATCGGGAAGTTCAAAATAGCTTCCCCAAGAGGTATTCTTATCGGTTTCCAAAGCAGAAGCCCGACGATCTGTCAGTTTCACTTCCTCCGGCAACCAGTTGCAGAAGGCTTCACTCAGTTTTGCACCGGAGCTTAAGGCAAGCAGCATTCCACCTTTCTTCTGCCACTTTTTCAATATCGGTTGTATCTTCTGTAAGTCTTCAGCTGTCACAACCTCGGCATCTATAATCCATAAATTTGCTTTTTGGGGCATATCGGTCAGAGAAATACCTGCCCGAGTTATGAAATCAATCAGTTCCGGTTGTACCGTTCCAAACAGACAGGCAACTTCATAAAGCGGAAGAGGGAACTCAGGCTTTGCCGGGTGTTTCACTTCTTGATAAGGTGTCCATGTACCGCCGGTTAATGCAGCTTTCAGAGCATTAAACATAGGGAGAGGCTTATACAAAGGAAGTTCCGGATCTAATCCCGGATTAAACGTAGTTATATAAGGCGGTATGCGCTCATACTGGTAACCGGGTTTTCCTTCTTCATAAGGCTTTCCTGCAAAAATACCATCTGTCAGACTGGGCAAACGCTCAAAATGATGATATCCCAGATTCATGTGTTCCAGACCAAACCAGCAGACCTCAGACGGAGAATAGTAAGACAGATAAGGAAGCGCCATTTGCTTTGCATTCTGATAGACATCTATCGCCAATGCTTCGCTTCGGCCTTCATAAGACAAGAAAGCTTTTTCGCCTACAAAGGGATACAATTGAATGGGACGTCCGTAATAAGTAGCACCTGATTCTCCTACAATCAGAGGTTTATTCAGGTTTCGAGGCAGATCTTCCAACTTAAGGCCATGCGCAAAATGTTTACTCCACACTGGTAGGCGTCCTTCCATATCACGGTCACCATCCAATGTAATAAAGTCGCGAGTAGGATCAGATTTCCTGGCACTCAATGTCAAATCTACCAGCTTGTCATCCCAAACAGCAGCTACTTCTTTTTCCGGTTTATTCAGCAGGGCTATAGCGAATGTTTCATTCCCTGCGCTCCAACCTATCACCGACGGATGGTTGCGATCGCGCAAGATTAACCGCTTCAGATGCTCGTGCGAACGTTGCCAGGTTAGCTCCTCCTCAAAGTTCAACCGGATGGAACTGCCGAATAAAGCCGTTTCATCCAATACCATCAATCCCATTTCGTCTGCCAGGTCATAATAGACGCGTGGCCAAGGTTGTGCGTGTGGACGAACTGCATTCCCGCCGAAATCTTTTATCATCTGATACCATGCATACGCAAAACGGCGTGAACAGATATAAGCACTGAAAGGATGTTGTATATCTCCAAAACACTGTATCTTTTTGCCGTTCAACTGAAATTCATCACCTACTATCTTGAACTGACGCCAGCCAAAACGGGTGGCTTTACAATCATAGGTTTGCTTCTTATCATTTACATTCAGCAGCAAAGTATATAGATAAGGAGTATCAGGAGTCCAGTATTTCAATACATCATTCACCTGATGACGGACCGTAATCGTTTTACTCTCTCCTGCCCGAAGTATTACGAATTCAGAAGGTATGGTAAGCACAGTTTCTCCCAAGCTCCAACTGATTTCAGGAGCTGTCAATACATCCTTACCAGCATGGTTGACCCATTCTTTCACCACTCCACCTAAAGTGATTTTTTTATTCTTTGGAGTAAGGTTAGTCATTGCTATTTCCAATATTAGTTCGTTCTTATCTACCCAAGGTTGCACAAACACGTCTGTAATCCTCACCTCCGGCACTCCAAGTAAATATACATCTTGCCAGATGCCAATCAAATCATCCGTATTAGATCCTGTAGGATAAGTAGCTCCCATTTTCTTATATAAAGGATGCGACTTATCAAATAATTTTGTATGACGAACACCTACCAACAGTTCATTCTCTGCATCACGATTAATATAGCTGGAAATATCCAAATCGAAAGGAAGATGAGAGTCAAAATTGCTTCCCACTTCCTGACCATTTACTAAAACAATACAG
Source organism: Bacteroides intestinalis (assembly GCF_003464595.1). Classification (GTDB taxonomy): domain Bacteria; phylum Bacteroidota; class Bacteroidia; order Bacteroidales; family Bacteroidaceae; genus Bacteroides; species Bacteroides intestinalis_A. The sequence continues at coordinate 176,564 of NZ_QRZF01000003.1, read as the reverse complement.
TCTCCAGCAACAGCCTCAAAATGAAGTAAAACACGCTTCTGCTCCCACTCTACCGGAATACGGAAGTTCTTCCTCAACCATCCCATACGGGTATGCTTCCAATGTTCCGGATAACTTGGAAAATAAACGGAGCTCGGGACGTAGGGCTTTTGTGTACCATCCCCTACATTGCTACCTCTTCCCCAGTCGTTTACATTAATGGCAGAAGGAATTTTTATCTTTACTTTTTCCCATTTATCTGGTTGTGGTAACGATAGTTCAGGAGCTACTCCGGAGCCACTTTTCCAAGAAGAGGGCACGGGAACACATTGCAGTTCCCAAAGTCCATTCAAACATACTTCGTCACGAAAAGGTTTCTCTTGTATAGTGACCAAGCCCTCAGCTGGTGAAAAATCACGTGGAAACACTACCGTTTGAGATATAAGATCAACTACTCCCCAAAACAAGAAAATAACTCCCAACAAGCAGCACTTAAATGAAATATTATTAGTCATAACTGGCATACTTAAAAAATTAAAGATAACACAATAGGTATCAAATATTTAAAACAGCGTTGGCAAAATTAATTCATTCTTGAGTAGAAACGAATTAACCTTGCCAATACACTTCGTTAGTTCACTGATTATCAACAAATAGCATTTACAATTAATTCACCTACGATGTAAAAGCGTTTACCGCGGCATGTAACGACTTTTACCACTTATTGTAATGCTCTTTACCTCGGTATGTAACGACCTTTACCTCAGCATGTAAATGAAGTTACCGTCTCGCAACACTTATTTCTTATCGGAACCATAAATCAGCCCTTCTCCAGACTTATTAAACCGGAAGCCGGATATATAATAATTATTGGTAAACTCTATCGATTTGCCCTGAATACCCAGTCTTGCATACCCTTCACTTCCGTTAGTTCCCTCTACTATTTTTTGAGCGAAATAAGAAGTGAACACATGTGCTTTTCCACCTCTAACATCTACCCCTTGTGTACCGGAACGGGAGAAGTTAGCTTGTTGAAAGGATACAATACCATTGTTTATGATTGCTCCAAAAACAGGACTACCCCAAAATGCACTATTGTACAAGATTAGTTTAGCATCTGGATGTACTTTATCAGTATTGACTTTATCTCCCATAAGAACATATGATCTGACCGGTTCATTCGGAATCTTTGTATTAACTAACTCAGAGTTAATAGCAACTATCTTAGTATTCTTATCTGCATCTTCCACAAACAAAGAATAAGTGCATCCGTCAGATCCATGCCCAATAACAGTCATCTCCCCCGGATACTTGCCTGTTATTGCATCTTTCAGAAAATGTATTCCGTATACCGAACCATAAACGAAGTTATTGAAAATAGTCTGATTCTTAACATCTGCAAATTTAAGTGCACTACAATTGGATTGTACAAAACGCATCATAAATACTGCCGGATATCCCTGCCCTCCTTCTGGAAGCCTTGATCCATAGTGAGGATTTAGCTGCATATTGCGAATGAATCCCCCTTCGGCTCCACCGCCAACCCAAATGCCTGCCCTTAAAGGTACACCGCCCAAGTAATCGACATAGTGTCCACTCGTATCGTATGAAGCCAAGTCTATACCTTTATCACCTACAGCTATAGTTACATTAATAATATACACTTTTGGACCTTGTCCCTGTATCAAGAATGGAGTCTTTCTCGGATTATCAACACTGAAACCGTCAGAAGCAATATTGAGTTGTGCCAGCGTAATACCTCTGATACCCGCATTAGCTTCAAGTTGTATGAGCGAAGAACCATTTTCTCCCGCAGCTCCACCATCATAATTGGTGAATATGGCAGTCCCTCCACTTTGTGTATGATGCTGTACATCCCATGACCCTCTCAATTCCACTCCCGAAGGAACTTTAATAGGATTATCCACCAAATATCTACCAGCTGGTAGATAAAGCGTACCTCCACCAGCAGCTTTCACAGCATCTAATGCAGATTGCAGTTCTGCTGATATATCTTTTACCGGACGATTATTATTAAAACCTGTTGCTTTCGCTAAATCTGCTTTCAAAACTTTATCTGATGCCGGCCTTGGATGTACGTCTATATTTGTCTTTATGTTTTTAGGAATGGGGGCGAAAGCATATTTTTGCCCTGTGACAACTTCAACTTTAGCAGAAGTACTTTGATTATCAATCTTCAGCCTGCCTTTATAGCCTGAATTAACAGATTTCAAAGTATGCATATTTGCGCCAAGATATATATGCCCGATATTCTTTTTAAAATCACATTGAGATAGCAATACATTACCGCTATTCATCTTAAGGGCATAATCACTGTATTCGCCAAATGTACAACTTTCAAACGATACGACCCCATCTTCACCATCACCTACGATAGCTCCACTGAAATCCACTCCATTGAATTGTACGGAAGTACTAAAATCCTTGTAAAAGTACACAGCATTATCCCCTTTATTGGCACTGAATGAAGAGTTGGAAATAAGTATACCATAAGGGTTGACATCCTCAACATACAATCCGTTTCCGCAATCTTCTACATGAACCTCGTACAACTGAGCATTCGGTGCATCGGCAAAGCCGGGTTCACGTCCTATCCACACACCAGTTTTGTAACCTGAGACATACAGGTAAGAAACATATTCCCAGTCCGAACGATGCATTTGATACCCTGTTCCGTTCGCTTTTGTATAGGCTGTTACAGCAGCAAGAGAGGGAGATCCCGGAAGACCTGAATTAGCCCAATACTTAGGACTTATACTGACATTTTCAATACGACCGATATCAGTACATACATGCACTTCAATACCTTTATTCAGAGCAGTCATGTAGCTATTCAAAACATAATGCAACTCACTTGGTGCAGAATTGAAACCATTATAAGAGTTCACAAGAGTAACATGCTCTATCGTAGCACAATCTCCCTGAGTCTGAAACAGCGTCCATGGATATGGCTTTACATTATTAATATCTTGTTCAGGATACCAGATGGAAAGATTGGTAACTCCGGTTCCCGCATTCATTTCTATGAATCTATCAGCTATGCTTGTATAGGTTGTGCGAAGTGCATTTCCCGCTTGGCCATCGTTCCACCAACTTTCAACGCTTCCATCATAATTCGGTGAATCTTTACCGACACGCACTTCGAGAATCGTTCCAAGGACTTTTCCATTATTAGATTCCGGATCAGCCCAATCTCCCCGTAGCTGTACACCAGGATGGAGACGTAAAACATACTCGAAATGGAAATCTGTCTTTGTTTCCGAACGACCTTGGCGAACTCTGACATTTTTAGTACCAACTTGTGTGCTACGGAATTCGTAATTTCCGGCAGGTATATATACCACACCTCCACCACTTTTATATGCGGCATCAATAGCCGCCTGAAAGGCAACCCTGTTATCAAATCCAGGTTCAGCCTTAGCTCCAAACTCGGTCACAACAAAGTCAGATATAACCCAATCCTTTGTTGGATAAATGGTTTTAATACTTTGTTGTGGAGCTTGCTGTTTTGTTTGCGCACAAGCAATGTTCATGGGAAACATTGTCATCAGAGTTATTGAAACCGTTATCCACAACTTAGGAAATACTTTTGTCATTCTGCAATTTCGATTCATAATTATTGATTGTTATAAAGTGGCAAGACTACCGATATAAAGAGTATTTAATATAGTTACACAATATCTTCCGAGCCACTTCTGCCGGTCCGGAAGGATCATCCAAATTATCTACAATATCCAATGAAGAGAATATTATTTTTCCCTTTCCACATGGAATAACTCCCACTGCTGTTCCCAACTCAAATGGCGTACTTCGATAAGAACCAACCACCAAATCTTCTCCTTGCATACGGAAACCAAATCTACGGTCACCATTTTTCACTACCGATTGATAAGGCCAGTTGAGAGCATCATTCACAGGAAGCCCATCGAACAAAGGATGTTCCTTTACAAAATGAATACCACCAACCCAATTCTTTCCAACATTGTAATAACCACTATATACAGTATTTGTATACTCTGCTACAGCTTGCATCCAAGTTTCAGTTGCACCGAGCAAAATCAATGTAGTTCCATCATTCTTCACACGATCAAACAATTTTTGTGGAGCAATAGTAGTTGCACTTGGCTGAGACCACTTCAATTGTATCTGACCCCCCTGACCACCTTGTCGATACTCTAAGCGGATTTTAGCCGGCTTACCTGCTTCCATAACAACCGGCCGGTTTTGCTTTATCAGAGAATTATTATTATAGTCATCTATCAATTGTAATCCGTCAACATACAAACGCACACCACCGTCCGTCTCCACTCCCAGTAAATATTGTCCTGACTCAAGTGGATATATGTCACCTTCCCACACAACGGAAAAAGGTTGGTTAGCCGGAACGGATTCATCCGGTTGGGCACCTCCCACAAAAGTCCGGTTAATCTCTGTATCAGATTTTACAGAGGCAACAGACTTCATATCATTATCATAATACCAAGTAACTTTCAAAGTAGAATTTCCCGTCTTATCCTGAAAGTAATTAGGAGCAACAGCTACCGGAGCATCCAATGATGAACGGTTGACAATGAGCCAATCCAATGCAGCCTGTTGTGGTGTGAAAACCGGAAGTTCTTTACCGGTAGTTTCTTTATAGAAAGCAGCAACTTTATCATTTTCACCGCCGTAATACGCGCCGTTACCTGCCAAATCAGTAGCTTCCCAACTTACGGCAACTACTTCATCGTGCCCTTGGGCACATATCTGCTGATTGCTGGCTTTTATATTAGCTTTTATATGATAAGTACCTTCTGTTTTATCAATAGGTATTTCTACATTCTCCAATAGAAGCTGTCCAAAAGTCTCTCCCCCTTCGATATTCACCTTTTCATTTTGGGTATAAACAACTTTTCCATCGGGAGCAATCACCTTAATCTCAAGAGTATGATCACCCTTCAAGTTTTTCTCATTTACAATATAAAAGTCTACCGTTGCAGTACCAGGAAGTTTAACCACTTGATTACGTGAGGCCACGGCTACATATAGCGGCTGGTTATAGTATGCTAATATAGAAGCATCGCCTTTAGGATTACGATATATATCCACAATACCAGAATGGTTATCATAAGGCATTGCTTCCCAACCGTTTACCATATAGGCATCACCAAGATTTTGCATTCTCATACCTTCTATACGTCTTCCCTGATGCTCAAAAGAGACATTCCCCATTGCACGAGTTAAAGAATCAAGAGTAGCAAAGTGATTAGTAAGTCCTTTAGCCTGAAAATAATCTGTAAAAGCTTTATACTGACTCTTCCAGAAAAGTCCATCCCAACCAGTTTTACCTGTACTCTCAACTTTATCATGAATCAACTGAATACGTGGAGGAGTAGAAATGGCTCCTTCCTCACCTCTCATATATACTTCCGTACAATTAGTGGTATACATGAGATTGTCTTTAGGACCTTTATAATAGCTTTCTATATAAGTTTCCGGTCCTCCTGCACGGTGATTATCAAACCAGCCTTTTCTATATAAAGTGGTGTCAAAAGGTAACATATGCGCTTTTGAGTCCTCTTCCTTATCTTCACTTCCTGCCCAACCCGATGTAAATGTCATAATTCTACTGGGATCTACGGCATGAGCCTCACGCATATCATTCATACGTTTAGCTACAAGTGCCTTATCCTTCGTCAATGGACCACCAAATTCATTAATCAGGTTAAAAATAACTAAACTCGGATGGCTACGATCACGATAAACCATTCGCTTCAACTTCTCATTTACTATAGTGCGGATAAACGGATCATGATTAGCCGAATGGAAAGAACCCGGTTCTTCATAGTACAGCAGCCCTAGCTCGTCAGCCTTTTCAAGAACAACAGGACTACCTATGCAACGATGAAAGTTCAGCATATTCAGCCCCAGTTTTTTAGCTGTAAGCACTTGTTTCTCGGCCATTTCAGTTGTTGCAATTAATCCTGTCACAGGGAAATATCCCCAACTGATTGCACTTTTCAACATAATACGCCGTCCATTTAAACGCAATACTGCATCCTTACCAATTCCATCAACAGTAAACCAACGGAATCCAAAATCTTTCTTATCTTGGTCAAGCGTCTTCTTACCCTTCTTTATTTGTACATTACATGTATATAATTCAGGAGTAGAAAGATCCCATAGTTTGGCGTCTGGAACATTAACAGGAATTGTTACTTCATGGTTTCCTACAGGAAAAGAGAGATTCTTCAAAGTTTGTCGGAATACTACTTTATCGGGATTAGCCTTTTCATTCACTACCAGTTCTACATTCTGTTTCACGCTGGAAAGTGTTTCATTGGTAAAAGATATGATTGCATTCACCTTAGTCAGTTCTGGAGTATTCTGCATATAGATATCAGAAATGAAAACCGGATTCACGCTTTCCAACTTAACTCTGCCAATTATTCCACTGAAACTTCTTGCAGGAGGAATGTTGTACTCTCCCCATTTCAATATATCGAAATCCTGCCAATGGAAATTTCCTCCGGGATTAGTTACACGTATCGCTAATAACTGCTCTGTACCAGGTTTAGCCTCATCAGTAATATCTACATGGAAGGGAGTCTCACCAATCAAGTCATAAGCTACCAACTTACCATCAAGATAAACTTCCGCACGCATACGGACTGATTCAAAATAGATGATAAAGCGTTTCTCCTGCTGATCTGCCGGAATCTTGATTTTACGGTACCACCAGCTAACTCCCCGGAAGTGTTCCGGACGAGGATTATCAGTACTGGTAAGATATTCCTCTACCGTACCCGGCACCTCAACAGGAACAGCATTAGGATTATGATTTAAGATTTGCCAACCACCCGTGGGTTCATTCACAGGTAGTATAGACAAGTCTGTGATTTCATTAGGCAGATAAAGCCGATCATTCTGCCACTCTGCTTCTTTATCAAACCATAACGACCAGCCACTTCCCGTCAATGGGATAGTATATCTTCCCTCTCCTGCATTGGCAGAAAAGCCACAAAGCAGATAAAAGACAAAAAACAGTGAGAAATATTTATTCATATCAGTATTAAAGATTATAGGAGAACATATTTTACTTTTTCAATGTCACTGTCAACTTTTGTAGGACTTTCTCATCCGAAGTCCCTCCATAAAGTAGTTCATACTTACCAGGAAGAATGTCCATTCGGTTTGTTGCAGGATTAAAGCATTCAAATGTTGAGACAGGTAATTCAAAACGTATATTTTCTGCCTGACCTGCTTTTAAGTTGACCCTGCGAAAAGCCCTTAAAGTTTTAATGGGACCTTCTTTATCACCTGTATTGCGTAAGTAGACTTGTATAACCTCGTCACCAGCCATTTTACCTGTATTTTTCAATGGTATTGTTAAAACCATCCCCTCACCTATCCGAAGGACCGTTTTATCTGCCTTCGCCTTACCATAATCAAAAGTAGTATAGCTCAAACCATGTCCAAAAGTAAATAAAGCTTTACCTTTAAAATAACGATAGGTACGGTTACTCATATCATAATCTTCAAAGTCGGGTAAATCATTGTTTGAAGCATAGAAAGTAAGTGGTAAACGTCCGGCAGGATTATAGTCGCCAAACAGGATATCGGCTACAGCCGTTCCACCTTGTTGACCTGGATACCATGCTTCAAGAATCGCATCCAGATTCTCAGCTTCCCAAGGTAATGCTAGTGTACTACCAGAACATACTACGAAAATTACCGGTTTACCTGTCTTTTTCAGAGCTTTCAGCATTTCGGCCTGTACACGCGGCAGATCAATATTGGTACGGTCACCTTTTCTGAAACCGGGAAGATCCACAGGCATTTCTTCACCTTCCAATGAGGAAGACAAACCACCAACAAAGATTATAGCATCTGCTTCCGCCGCTTTATCCGCCACTTCTTTATAATTTATTTCTCTTTTGATACCTATATCAAACTTCAATGAGGCTTCTCCACCAGCTTGAAAATATTCTAATACGACCTTATATTTTTGACCTTTCACTGCATTCAGAGTATATATCTGTTCTTTTGCAGGTCCGTCATGCCAATCTGAATATACTTCTTTGCCATCAATATACAAACGTGAACCGTCATCGGCAGAAATAATAAAAGAGACTTCTTCTGATTCTTTCGGAATATATACCGATTCAAAACGTGCTGAGAAATTATTCAGCTTTACCCCCGGCATAAATACGGTATTACCACCATTACCAAAATTAAGCGGCTCGCTAAAGTGACCAACTGCAGCAGTTTCCCCCTCCAATTTTTTATTATTCCAGAAAGTTGCCTTAAATCCTTTCTTACCATTATAGGAACAACAGTCAAAATAACTGAATACAGTTTGGGGATTCACGTAATCGCATCCTTTTTCATAATACACTACTCCTTCTGGAAGTTTATTCTTAATGCCTTCAAGAATCGTAACAGATTTGGTTGGGAAACCATTATAGTTTGCCCAAAGCATAACTGAATCGTTAGCATTAGGCCCCAATACCGCTACTTTACGAATAGACTTACTCAATGGCAAGACATTGTTCTTATTAGTCAACAATACCATACTTTTACGCGCCATTTCTAAAGCCTTGGTCACATGTTCCTCTGACTCTACCACTGAATAAGGAATTTCGGACCAAGTTACGAGCGTATCATCATCAAACATACCTAACTGGAAACGAGCACGCAATAAACGAAACACAGATTCGTTGATCTTTTCTTCTGAAATCAGTCCTTTCTGCACAGCCTCATTCAAAGAAGAATAACTACCGCCACATTCCAAATCCGTTCCGGATACAACCGCATCAGCAGAAGCTGCAGCTGCTGTAGGGTGGGTTTCATGATGATTAGGGTAATAAAAGTCTCCAATAGCTCCACAATCTGAAACAACGATATCGTCATATCCCCAGTCTTCACGCAAGATACGAATCAGTAACTGCTTGTTCGAGCAACATGGTTCTCCTTCAAAACGATTATAGGCACACATCACCTCTTTCACTTTTCCCTCCTTCACCAAAGCTTTAAAAGCAGGCAAATACGTCTCCCACAAATCACGTTGGGAAATATTTTTGGAGTCAAAACTATGTCTGTTCCATTCAGGGCCGCTATGTACCGCATAATGTTTTGCACAAGCATGCGTTTTATCATACTTCCCAGCACCATCACCCTGTAAACCTTTTACTACAGCCAATCCCATCTGGGAGGTAAGATAGGGGTCTTCACCATAAGTTTCCATACCTCGTCCCCAACGTGGATCACGATATATATTAATATTCGGGGTCCAAAATGTCAATCCTTTGTAACCATCTCGTTCGCCTTTACTCTGGAAATCGTGATATTTGGCACGGGCTTCATCAGAAACAATATCGAAAGTTTCATAAACAGCCTGATCATCGAAAGTAGCAGCAAGCCCTATTGCCTGCGGAAAAACAGTTGCTTTTCCAGCACGTGCTACTCCATGTAGTGCTTCATTCCACCAATTGTATTCTGGAATACCCAAACGTTCAATAGCCGGAGAACCATTTTTCATCTGACTGATTTTCTCTTCCAGAGTCATTCGTTTCAATAGGTCCCAAGCACGTTCCGAAGGTGACAAACTCGGATTTTTATAAGGCTCATTTTGTGCTGTAGCCCAAATGGCTACAGCACTCAAACAAAAAGTTACAAGATATTTCTTCATCATAGTATTTTGACTGTAATAGTTTAAACAGACTTAAATGTTAATATCCGCTATCTCAACAAATCTGATATCATATTTACCAATAATTTTCCTGCTATCGGATCTGTATCAGCCTTTTCCGTACACATTGTAGAAACAGTAGTCAATCCCTTTCCATCCTTTATCTGGAGTAAAGTAAAGCCCCTCATCGAATCTATCTTACGAATACGGTCTTCTGGTTTTCCTCCATCAATATAGGCATGTATCTTCATCTGCCCTGCCAATTCTATCAAATTTTCATTCCGGTTCGTTTTCAAAGTAGCATTACAAGCCAAGGGGATTTCTCTCTTATTATTGTTAAAATAACGTAGTTCCAATACATCAATACCATCGAACACAGGAGCATCATTACGTTCCATATTCACAATATCACCTTCTGTCGGAATAATCCAACCTGTGATATGCTCAGGATAGATGTTTTTTGCAACCTCTTTACTATTCAACAAAAGAAGCTTCCCACCCCTTGACTGATAAGAACGAATTAATTCCTTTTCTTCATCCACACATTCAGTCAATCCTGAGATAATGCAAAGGTCAGCTTTCAGTTTAGAATTAACCAATTCCTTTATAGAAGATACCATTTGATATTTTACATGTAAGAAATCAAGTTTATCTTTCATGCCATCCTTATCCAAAAGAACCACTTTCTTACCTTCTGAGATCTGATTCATATTCCAGGATTTACGAGCTAACACTAAATGATATTCATTTTCAGATACAGGTAATCCATTCTCTGTCAACTTTAATACTAATTTAGCGTTGATCTTATCAGCTGGTAAATTGGTAGGCAACTGAATATTTGGTTCAATATAATGACGTTCGTAATGTTTCACTGCCGGAACTTCTTCACTCCCCCAAACTAGTTTCTTTCCAGCTTCATCCAGAATTTCCCAACGCAGCAAAGTTGGTTTCAGCTCTGTACCATCCTCGCGATCATTTACTACATAAACACGCGTAGAAAGTTTATCGCCACCATACAGATTGCGCCCCCACAATTCGGCACTTACCAGCACTGGTTGCAAAGCACGCTTCAGAGCATAGTATGTGGGATACGGCTCTATTTTCTGATAATCGTATACCTGACGGAACCAGGTGAGTAATGCAAAGTGTAAAATACCCGATCCTTGGTCATTGGAGCGACGAAGCGTCTCGGCTAATTCACCTGTAATAAACGACTGCGCCGTAAGAAAGTACTTCGGATCAGAAAAATCATAGCATTCATAACCAATCAATGATTGTGGATTCTGATGAATCAACTGATAAGAGCGTGTTGGATGCCCTGTTTCATTATTAGGATATCCAGTTGACATTTCTTGACTGATGAGCGGCCGATCCGGCATTTTATATCGTTCCTGAAATTCACCATTGAAGAAGCGGAATACAGAGAAATCATACCAATTATAATAACCATGCATATCGTCAATGTCTCCATCGTCTATACTATTCATAAAGTCAGTTCCAAATTTCTTATCCTTACCTTTAGCCTGATAATTAGAGTCAAAGCAGATTGGACGTGTAGGATCTATACGGCGCATTTCTTTCACAACATCCGAAATTACACGGTATTTCTCTTTAGCACGTTCCAAGTCATTATCATTATCATAGAACTTCATTTCGTTATTCACTGTCCAAAAGAGTAGTGAAGGATGATTACGATACTTTTTCAACAGACGGAGAAATTCTTCTTTCCACATCTCAATAAGTTTTGCATCGGGTAACGGCGTAGAATGAATCATCAACCAAGGCCATGTACCCTCAAAGCTAACCCCAATACCATTTTTGTCAGCAGCTCCCATCCAGAGTTTATTCCATGGCGTGGTATGTGTACGAGTGACATCCATATTACCAGCCTTCATCAATTGCATGAAAGTATTGGCCAGATTCAGATCGTTTGGAGCTAAAGCAAACGGAATATGATTTCCACCACGTAACCAATAGCGATTACCATTCAGGAAAAACAATCCTTCTTTTACTTCGAAAGTACGGAAACCGGAAGTCTCTGTCATACAATCCAATTCAGCACCCTTGGCAGCAACTAAACGAAAGCGGAAGTCATATAAATTAGGATGATGAGGCGTCCAAAGTCGAGGTTTCAAATTATTCACACTGTAAGTAAACACCTTCTCTTCACCAGCATTTAGTATCAGTTTAGGCAGAGAAAGGCCACTGTAAAGTAGTGAACCGGTTTCTTTATCTATGACATCAGTATAGAGATCGAACTGGCTTTTCTTACTGCCATGATTCTTCGCTGTCAAATCAAAAGTAGCCCCCTCTAAAGTTGGTTTTATAAATACATCTTCTACTTTTACCGGACTGGTAATAGTTAACCTCACCGGTTGCCAGATACCTGCAGGATCATCACCATAAAAGCCATGGGCAATATCTTTCAGGATATTACTCTTTACAGACACTTTTCCGCCTTCTTGTTCACTTTCACGAACAGAAGAATAGAAAAAATCAATAGCAGCACTACCACTTTCAGAAGAACTGCCATCTGCTCTACGTGTCACTTTCACTGCCACCAAGTTTCTTCCAGGTTTCAGTAACTTGCTTCCATCTACCTGTATTTCACCATACATACCGATATGTGAGCCAGCCAATTCCCCATTAATATAAATCTCCGCTACCTTTGAAACTGCATCGAAAGTCAAAGTCATGTTCTTACCTTCAATATTAGCAGGCAATTCCACCCACTGACGATACCAGGCTGCATTTGTTTTCCTATAATCAAAAGTATAACCTTCACAACGTTCTGTTTCTTGCTGATAGTATGTATCTGAAACTCCTTTAGGCTGAGCTCCTGTAGGTGAAGGCATAGTCTCGCCATGTAACCAAATACGAATAGGATTCCAGAAATTAGGAACAGACATTACATGCCAATCTTTATCATCCGTTGTAGTAGATATTGCTTTTTCTTTGTTATCCAACTGATATTCGGGCATAAAAAGCCAATTTCCATTCAACGAAATATCCGTGCGTCCTTCCTCCAGTTCACCCACTTTAACAGAGGTATAGTTTGCTCTCTCAAGCTGACGCTTATTTTCCTTCTCTTGTGGTGTTACTACCTTACGATATTCTGCAACCTTCACATCCTTCAATGCATCCTCTTTCAGAGGAGTAACCACAAGGTCATCAAACTCAGTTTCAATCCAACCTCCTCCCAAAGTCACAGGACCGGAGGGTGCTAAATTGCTATTTTTATCTGTAATATCCATACGTGGTTCTTTTTCATCATTCAAGAAAATGCGAATACGACTACCACATACTTCTACCTTTAATTTATACCACTGACCTGGCACTGGATGGAATCCTAACGGGCGAACTCCCATAAATTCATCAGTACCCATATATCCCATTCTCATCAGGTATAAATCATCTTGTAAACCACCTTTTAAACCAACTACATAGCGGTCAAAACGGTTGTAGGCACGGAAACCAGCCCAAATTTGAACTTGTTCTGCTTCTTGGGGAGCGCGCGCTTTGAAAGACATCGTATAGTTTCTCCATTCCGGATTACCAAAACATGCATATGAGCCTTTAGAGTGGAACACGCCATCGATTATTCCACACTCACCTCTCCCTATCGTTTTTAAGACTTCCTGTTGATTGGAAAAATCAGTCTTCCATTCAGATTGCGCATACCCGGATGATGAAATCCAAAGACATACAGCGGTCCAAAAAGCCGTATTAAAAATCTTCATAATATAAAATATAAATTATAGTTTTACAAAAGTAGTCCTGCCCCATTAACAGAAAGCCAAATAAACAATTAATTAGGCATTAAAAAGTACTTAATTTTATTGAGCGATCTTCATCAATGAGAATTAAAGATAATACAGGACTAAAAAAGAGTATTATTCTTGTTGTTTTGCCACCTTATTGGCAATACTCTGCCATCCCTTTGGCAAAGTATTGCCATAGGAGTGGCAAAACCTTGCCAGTACTATGGCAAGACTAACAGATAAAAAGAAGGAGGGCACTTATTCGGAAACAAATACCCTCCTTACCTAACTACTTATTCAATTCAATTTCAAATCAACTTGCTTTGTATCTGTTGATATCCGGACAATTCAATATTTCCTCCGGAATCTAAGATTTAAGGTACATGTATCTTTTCAATTGTCGTAAAGTTCTCAGCTCCCATACCAGGATAGTTTGTTTCCGGTTTTCCTGTAGCTGTCTGGCAGTTCATTGATACACGAACCCAATAGTCAATACCTGTATATTTCAATGGCATATCTGTACGATATGTGATCTCCTGTCCTTCCATATCATTAGTTATCGTCTTCTTAGTTTGAAACAGCTGACCATCAAAAGCAGAAGCATTCACCGAACGAGATATGCGCAAATAAGATTCACGCAAATCAGGCATTTCATATCCAGCTTTCTGATTTCTCTTGAAACGAACAGAACATTCCAAATAATTATCTGCTGTAATTGTTGGCTTTTTCACCCACTCGATGGTAAGATACGGAGTCACAGTGAAATCCTTCGTGGTAGTACCAGATATATTAACCAATTCACCTGCATCATCACCATCTAACAGCTCATCATCATACGGAAAGAAATTTCCAGCATAAGGGAGCATTCGATATTCACCTGCAAACCACTTTGTATTACGATATGTACCGTCCTGTTGTACCTTCAATGTTTGGTTACCAATGAACGCATTTTCTTTTCCGGCCCCCCAACTAATCTCACGCATTCGGATATATCCCGATCCGTGATTTACCTGCAACGGCTGGCCATTATGGTCGTACAAAGTACCTTGAATCGTAGCATCTGGTTCGTCATAATTATCTAATTCGCAAGATGTAGCCAACATACCACACAAAACGAAAAGTATACATTTATTTAAGAGTTTCATATTATTGCATTTTAAAGTTATTGATTTCTATTCTTTTGCAACAAAGGATTGTTCTTCAACTCGTTAGTCGGAATTCCTTCATAATACCTATTTACAGCACCAAAATTAACTCGACCACTTCCTTCTTCACAAGACTTGGCATCGTAGATGTACTTACCATCAGGAATACCATTTTCATCTACAGTAGCACCTTTAGCGAACATAAATGAATAGAGTCCTCTACGACGATACTGACGAATCTGTGTATCAAATGTAAACCAGCGAAGCAAGTCCCAATAAATTTTACTTTCAAAAGCCAACTCTTTATATCTTTCTACACGGACAATCTGTAAGCCCCTAGTCGGTGCTTCAACAAATCCACCTTGTCCTTTAGGACCAGGATTAGACCAGTTGGTAAAAGCAGCTTCAGTAGAAAGTTCACTCGGACTACTCAGCAAATCAGCTCCAGCACGATCACGTAAATCGTTGATACAATTGAAAGCATCCTCCAGCATATCTGTGCCACCGTAAGATGCCACTCCGTTTTGAGCTAATTCAACAGCTGCCTCTGCACGATTAAGCAATACCTCAGCATATCTCATTTCAATCCAAGGCTGAGTAGAAGTCTGATGTACAGTTGACGCCTTATCTACAGTAATATCCAAGTGCTTACGACCAAAGAAACCGGTAATTGTATTAGAACCAGTATTTCCATTAATCTTCGGTCCGTCCAATCCATTCTTGAATATCTTTACACCATCCGAACGAAGGTATGGATCCTGCTGATCCGCTGACCCTTGCGTAGACCAATCGATAAAAGTACGTTCACGGAAAGGATTCTTTGTATAAACACCCTTATTCCACATTGAAGAAGAGTTAAGGTTACTTTCAGCAGCTCCATCATCAACGGTAATTTTCTTGAACGCATCTACAGCCGGATCATATTCTTCTTTTATAATACCAGCACGCAAATCTAACTTTATGCCTCCTTTATAAAGTCTTCCCGGTATCAAAAGATTAGCTCTAAGCCGTGGTTCTACACCCTCCCACAACTGTTGACAGTTATCATATACCAAGTAATTACCCTCTTCATCAAAAGCACTGAAATGTCCGTTATCATCTAAAGGTAGTCCATCAAATAACTCTACCCAGTCAAGAGTCGGATTGAAACGGTCCCCACCTTCAGATGCCATACGAGGTGGACACATCATAGAATTATAAGAGTGAACACTCATATTGAAGTCAAACTTACGCAACCAAATAGATTCTTTATTAGAATCAGCCTTTTCCCATACTTCGGCATAATTAGCTTCTTTATCAGCATTGGCTCTGTGAAGTTCGTATTGTCCACCAGTTTCCACAAGTTTCGCAGCATCCCAAGCCTGTTGGAAATAGCCATTTGCCTTTTCTTTGGGAATACCTTGAAGCAATACTCCATCCACTTCCCAATCTTGAAATTTTTCTGATCCATAACGAGCTGTAGTACCGGCATGTAATGCTACACGACTCTTTAAAGTAGCTGCCACGTATTTATTAGCACGACCAGCTTCACTAGTTTCAGGAAGATCCGCAATAGCTTCATCCAAATCTTGCAATATAAAATCATACGTATCGGCATGGCTTTCGCGTGCTACCCATAACTTCGATTCATCATTAGCATCCAAAGTTTGTGGTTCAAATATTTTCGGCAATCCTCCATAGCGTTTAGCCAATTGAAAATAGATGTAAGCTCTGATAAACTTAGCCTCAGCAATCCAAGATTTTGATTGACTTGCTAATTCCGGATAGTTAGGTAGATTTGTAATCAACGTATTCGCTTGACGGATTACTTTAAATCCACCTCCCCAGTAACCACTTCGGTGGTATGTCATACCAGTATTGTTACGATTAACCATTTCACCGGTAGAATTCCAAAAAGTCCAAACACTTAATCCATTACCAACATAATATCCACCGCCAATTTCCGTACCGTCAGAATTCGTATCATAGTGATAATCTTCCATAGGCAAGTGATTATACATACCTGCCATGTAAGCTTTAATACCTTTTTCATTATATATATCCTCGGCCGTAACAATGGATGTAGGTGTAATATCCAAATCAACGCAAGAGGTAAGTAGCCTGAGCGAAAGCAGTGACGCAACTGCCATCCAATGTATTTTTTTCATTTCTTTTATCTTTAGCATATTTATAATCCAGTTCTATTAGAATGTGATAGTTCCTCCGAAGTTGTAAGTTCTACTCAACGGATAAAGATAACCGTATGTTTCAGAGGGTTTTTCCGGGTCAAGTCCCTTTACACCTGTAATAGTAAATACATTATAAGCGTTTACGAATACACGTAAATTCTTAATTCCAATTCGGCCAAACAGTTGATTTTTTGGAATGGTAATACCGAGTTCTGCACTCTTCAAACGCAGATATGCTCCATTCTGCAAATTAAACTCAGAGGTTTCTTCTGCTCTGGTTTTACCATATGGATACCAACCAGAAACCCATTTATTAGTTGGATCATACGGATCTTTCTTCGCATCAACCGGATGCCATCTGTCATACAATAAGTCAAGAGCATTTCCATCCCAAGAAAGCGGATTCAACAATTGCTCACCATAACCAATATAAGACATAGCTGCACCTTGGAACAACAAGTTAAAGTCAAGCCATTTCCACTGACCACCTAATGTCAAACTGAAGTTCATGAGAGGATAGTTACGGGCATTGTTAAGATTGGTACCGGGAAGTCCTCCATTATTATCACTGTTTGTAGTTGTAGCAATAGGATGTTTATCCGCATCGTCGATAACACCGTCACCATTCCAATCTTCATAGATCGGGTCACCAGGAAGTGAATTTGCATTAGAGTAAATTGAATTAGCAATTTCATCATACGATTGATATTGGCCGTTTGAACCTTTTCCAAACCAAATATCTTTATAACGATTGATGAAATTATTACGCCAATAGTCGTAAGAATTAGAACGCTCAGGCATCACTTTTTTCGTCCACATACTGCGAGTCATCTGTACAGAAAGCCCTACATTATATCTAAACTGATTAATCTGATGATTGTGGCGCAAAGCAACTTCAAAACCTTTGGTACGATCCGAGTTCAAGTTAGCTTGAGAAATACCAGAACCAAATGTGGCTGGTACAACGATACTTGGAGTATCCAACAAGCCATCACGGTCACGTTGGAAAAAGTCTACAGAAAAGCCAAAAAGACCATCCCAGAAATCAGCATCAACACCAACATTTATCATGGTAGATGTATACCAAGTCAAATCCAAGTTCGGTGCATTTCTAAATCCAAGCGCATTGGTAAATGTGTTACCAAATACATATCCTCTCGGAAGATTTTGCCTATTATGATATGACTGAGGATAATCATATCCTTCAATAAACTGGAATGCAGAAGCGCCATCATCTCCAAGCTTTCCCCAAGACCCCCTTATCTTTAAGTTAGAAATAAAAGGAAGATTATCCTTAAGAAATGCTTCTTCTGAAATACGATAAGCTAACAACACACTTGGGAAGAATCCCCACTGTTTACCTTTCGGAAATTTAGATGATCCATCATAACGGAAAGAGAATTCACCTATATACTTACCAGCATAATCATAGTTAAATCGACCAACCAAAGCCCTAGAAGCACTCTCTGACAAACCTCCTCCTGTTCCTTCCTGGTTCTCGGTATTACCAGCAAACAGATAAGGAATGGGAATCTCGAAATAGCGCTTTGCACTGAAATCATATCCTTGGCTATATCCCTCTTCATAGAGCATCATAGCACCCACATGATGTTTCTCAGCAAATGTATTGTCATAATTCAATTGTACATTCCATAATGTAGAATAAGAAGTATCAAACACACGTTTCAACTCTGTTTTACTATTTCGAGTAGCAGCTACTTCATATTGCTCTGTAACAGAATTGTAGCGGTATTCATTATACTCCTGCTTATAATTAGTATTGTCGTTATAAGTTTTATCATAACTAAACATACCTTTAGCTGTCAAACCCTTAATCCATGGAACTGTATATTCTAACTGCATATTAGATTGAAAGATATTCTTCTTATCTTTTACATATCCAGCCAGATCAGGACGAATAACAGCAGCCGGATTAAACTCTACATCTGGGTGATAGAAATAAGGATCAGTATTATTAGCATACACCGGATCTGTAGGACGTGAACGCCAGAGCATCTTGAAAACTTCCCAGCTTGACATTTGTTGTCGATTTGTTTCATCCATAATCATATTCAATTTGACACCTGCTTTCAAATTCTTTGTAATCTGAGCATTCAAGTTGGTACGCAAATTGTAACGGTGGTAGTTAGCAGAGTTAGTACGGAAGAAACCACCTTGATCATTATAACCAAAATTAACATAATAGTCTATTTTATCACTACCTCCGCTGATAGAGACATTTTGTTGTTGTTGGGGAGCAGTATTCTTCAAAACTGCATCATACCAATCTGTATCGGCCATTTCACCATTCGCCAATTGCTCGAAATACAAGTCATCGTATGTTAAAACAGGATTAGTAGTGCTACGCATAGTAGTCTCATTATACAGAATAGCACGGTCACGGGAACGAAGAGGACGCAATATTTCAGCCGGCGTTTGAATACCATAGTAAGCTGAATACTCAATCTTAGCCTTTCCCTTTTCTCCCTTTTTAGTAGTAATCAACACAACACCATTAGCCGCACGAACACCATAAATAGCGGCCGATGCATCTTTCAAAACTGAAATGCTTTCAACATCATTCGGATCCATACGCGGCATATCTCCACGTGGCACACCATCTACAATCAGCAAAGGCGCACCCAAACCACGAATATCAAACTGATTAGTAAACTGTCCAGGTTCAGATGTCTTTTGTATATTTCGAACACCCGGCAATTTACCTGTCAACATATTCTGGATATTGTTACTTTTAGTAGAAATAATCTCATCATTATCCACAGCAGACACAGCACCTGTTATAGTAGCTTTTTTTTGCGTACCATATCCTACTACTACCACTTCATCCAACAATTTTGAATCTTCTTGCAAAACAATGTTATAAGAAGTTCTATTGTCCAACTTCACTTGTTTTGTTGTATAACCAATATAAGAAATATCCAACGTTGCTCCTGTAGGAACTTTAAGATTAAAATTACCGTCAACATCAGTAATAGTACCTAATGCTTTGTTACCAACAACTGTAATATTAGCACCAATAATCGGTTGACCTGTACCATCAACGACTTGTCCTGATATACTCCGAAGATTTTGTGCCTGTAAAGGAACAAAAATCATCAAAAACACCGCTAACATACACCACCAGGTATACTTACCTGGGTCGGTAATTTTTCTTTCATTTTTCATGTGTTTCATAAATTCACTTTTAAAATTGTTTTTCATAATAAATCACATCATTAGTAACCACTAGAGACCCTCAAACAATCTTTGAAGCACTTAGAAATTAAGCAATTATCTAAAGATCAGAATCAACTCTTAAAGATTCAGTCAATTATCAAACTGACAAAGTATATCTGAACTTAGCATATTATTGCAAGCTCATCAAAGTAAAGCGCATCATTCAAAACTTAGCAAATATATTCCTCTAAATAATTTGGAAAAATTTAATCAAAGTTATGCAATACATAATTTAGAAATCCTCCTTTACTTGTTATCTGATCTCTTCAATAAAGCTAATTTCAAAATGACAAAGAACGAAGTGGTTCTGGTAGACCCAATTTATCTTTAACCGTCCAGATTTCAATGGACAACTTTATAAATTCATACTATCCTTTGAAGAAACCTAAATTAGGTAAAAGGATATGCCTTCAGTTAACTTGTATTTTTCATATGCTTTTTTTAAGTTAAGTATTTTTAGTATCCTTCGTTTTTTAAAATATTATCCTGTGCACAATCTTTTATATTACCTAAAAAGAACTTATTATTGAGCCTATTATTATCGCTTTGATACGACAAATTTATATACTCGAGATTAAAAATTAAGTGATATCTCGCTTATCTGATGCTTAATTTTGAATTAAATTAAAAAAAGAACTGCCTCTTTACTAACATTATAAGATAACTAAGATCAAATCAACATATTTCCGCATTCAACACTACTCGTGTTACTTTAAACCAGCTATTTTACAGTTTTCTGATGAATCACTAATGTCTTTTTTTCATAAGGGATCGGATAAGCTGTTATCCAGACTTCTGGATGTAGAGAAAGCTTATTTGAATCATAAGCCAATAAGTATACTTCTATATTTTTGTTCTCAAATTTCTCATCAATCTCAAAGAAATAAGTATAGTTGGAATCAGATTGTATAGTCGTATTTTCCCATGGATTAGCAGGATACGAAGTTGCTCTAGAAGATGCTCCTATATATTGGTCATCCACTTTTAATGCAACATATGCTCCCTCAATACCATGTTTCCCATTAATGGCTACACAAATGCGACTATTAGGAGCAACCTCATCTAACTGAAATGTTGTTTTCCAAGCACCAGCACACTGCATAACAGAGCTATCTGCAAAAAGATTATTGGCTCTAAACTTACTAGATTCTATCTTTCTTCCATCAGTATAAACTTCTACTTCGGCTATTGCATCGGGAAAAGGTTTCATTTTAAGATATCTCATCTTCTTTCCTATTTTCAAATTTATAGTTGTACCAGCCCTAAAAGGCATAGATTCCCAACTTTTTAGATCGCATGAGATATAAGCGATATTACCTTCATCAATTAATAAAGGTTGCAATTCATATTCGCTGTTTACTCTCATTAGAATGCTATCCACCAATAAGTTCTCTCCAAGATCCAAACGAAAGCAACCACCCTTTATTCGAATATCCCCTTTTCTTCTTGATGGCCAAAAGCCTGTCTTCATGTTACCATCAAATAAGTATTTATCCCAAATGCCTCGATTTATAAAAGTAGACTGATTAAAGAATGCATTGCGAGCAGCCTCTACCTGATTAAATTTTGTTATTCCCGAACGATATAGAGAACGAACTTCCATTGCATTATTATCTGCAGCAAATACAGTAGATTCATATAAGGAATTTGCATCATAAGGCATAGAGCTAGGAGATAAATCAGCTATTTTTCGGTGGTAAAACTTTGAATATTTATCCCCTGCAAAGCTTATATTCATCCCATTCGAGTTATTCAATTTCTTTGTAACATCTTGTCCATCCATTTCTATTTTTTCAATATTGGATAAATTATTTAATTTAATATGCGTTTGTGTTCCTGTAAATCCTAATAGACTTATTTCAATTGGTTGTCCTATTACATCTTTTATTATTTCAAAATCAGTGCCTTCAATTCCAATACCGTCTATACTCTCATCTGCAGAAGCATAAAATAACATCGATCTAAATGGCAATACTGTTACTTCCACAGATTCGCCATATTCATAAACTCCAAATATTTTTTCAACAGGATGAAATAGTCGGCACTTTACATATTTACATTCTTCCAAACCAATCTCATGATCTAATTTAATATTGACTTTCTGAGGCTGCCAAGTTAGATTTCTCAATGTTATTAACCTCGTCTGGTCATCTCCCCTCGAAACTGCATATTTCCCATAAGTCATAGGTAGTTCCATACCATTCACTAACAACTTCGAAAATCTTCGATGCAAATTAAAAATTCGTGCTAATTTAGAAAACTCCCCATCTGATAACAACCAAGGATTACCATATATTTGAGGAGAAAGTATCAAAGCCCTATTAAATGCCTGTAATACAAGTTCATCTTCCCAATAATCTAAGCAAGAAGAAAGACAAACCCCATGATCTTCTGTTAGTCTTTTCAAATCAGGAACAATTCCTCTTTCTAATGCTCCTGCTCTATTGTGAGGAGCTGTATAGGTATTAAAAGAGTTTACATCAGTATAGCTCTCTTTACCCTCCCATAAAAAAGTTGTCGCACATTGTTCTGCTTTTTTTAATCCCAAACGATGATTTAGAAGAACTAAATCCGGAGAATATTTCCTGCATTCCCTAATCATATCTACAAATAGATCTTCTTTCTCTTCTCTCAATGGACCACAAACAGCATCGAATTTGAAAAGAGCCCAATCATAGTTGCAACAAAGTGAAACTAACATGTTTTTTCTTTCCTCTGCACTTTCAGTAGTATCTCCAAACCCATCTGGGCCTCCCCAAAGTCCTAAGCGCATTCCATTTTCTTTAGCTTTTGAATAAACAGCATCTAATCCTTCAGGAAATTTTTCCTTAAACCTCTGTGAGTTCATATTCCCATAACAATTCTTGCCATCAATTAACCCTGCATCAAAAGCATATATATCCAACTGCATTCCGTATTCTTGATGAAGCCATTCAAAAAAATTCAAATTAGCTAATGTCTGAGATTCCGTAGCTCCTTCATTAGTATTATTTATCCAAGAAAAATATTCTGCCTTTGATAAACTTCCTTCATCAATACTAAACTTTGAATCATGCTCTTTCATTATTTGCAGATTTTTTTCTCTGTATTGCAAAGCTGTTTTAGCATCATTCAACCAATTATATTGACCTATAGGATATGTATTCGCTAGCAAATTCATTTCTTTTGAGACTTGTTCAATTTTCATTAAAGATAAAAGAATACCATTCTTCAAACCTTTAGGATGAAAACATTCATCTCTTACATATATCCTAGAACCATAATATGCTACACATACAGCTTCATGCAAACACGCCGTTAAATAAGTACGATAAAAAAGCTGATATAATTCATTATATGTTGTAGCTTTTAATAATGGTTTTACTTTTTCAATTTCAGATAATGCTTCAGAAGCAAGTTGAACTCCATATTGCTTTTCAGTTACAATATAATTATAATATACACTATCCATTTTTTCACCAGAGTCGATCCATTGATTATCAAATACAGTTTTTACTTCAACAGCTAATGGGGATGACAACGATTTAAGATGCACAGGAGTAATATGATTTATAATATCTTTCCAATAGTGAAATGTTTTATTTATATTATGTTCTACATGCACCATAGGTGGATCAATCCATCTTCCTGATACATGTCTACTATATCCCCATTTATTATTTTCATAATTTAAAGAAGAATGATCCGTCAAATTTGTCCCTAAAGTATAAAAAACAGATGTAACTATATCGTATGCATTTTGGAAAGCTTTTCTAATGGGCAATAAAGCTGCTTCACCATATTTTGATGTAATAAATTCATCATATATTTGCATTGCAGATACCGTTTGTTCTTCTGTCATCCGTTTCAATGCATATAATTGAATTTCATTGGCAGTTCCTAATATACTGGTATTTCCATAACGATCCGTTCGTGCAACATATCCAACAACATTAGGACAGTTAATATAACTACCCCATCTTTTCATAGTATATTCAGGCCATGTGTTAGCAACCACTCCTTGTCCACTGTATTCATTACCAGAATCAAACTCAACAATTGTAGGTTTATTCATTTTTCTAATATAGGAGTTATCAGGATGGGTCAAGAAGAAATCATGAGGTGTTTCTTTCATCATTAAAATTACCTCATCGCTTTTTATATGTTCTATGCACCCAACAGTACCCTTATATTCTTCCTCCGAATAAGCAAAAGTACGGATATAGAGTTTTTTGCTTCTTTCTCCTATAACCACATCAGAGATTGCATTAACAACTGCAGCCAATTTTTCTTCAGGTGTTTTCATGCTCATCGAATACTGTTTCTCTACATAAGCTCCAGTCTCAATAAATGTTAAAACAAGTCCATCTGCTTCAGGTGCCAGATTAAGCATCCGGCGATAATCCTCCTTAAACCATTCCCAAAATTTAGGATTGTCCAAATTGATTGTTCCGTTAGGACCTGTTCTAAAACACGATGGATAATAATCCAAAGAATATAGACTATGATCCCAAAGTAGAACCTCTTCAATGCCTTGTAAATGTGCAAAATGAATAAGTTTATTAACCTGTTCACATACTTTCTTTTCTCTAATAGCTTTTAGATCATGAATAATTTCATGAGATAATTGGAGCTGGTTGATATCATACTCCTTTGCCGTTCTAATTGTCTGGATAGCATGATCCATATTATCAGACAGAATAACCCATCCCCTGATATTTCCACTTGCAAAAAGATTTGCAAAAAAAGAAAAGAAAAAGAGACTGACTATTATAAACTTCCTAAAAATCATTTCAATATAATTTTCATTTCTTTACCGCTATATCTTATTCTCTTTACCACATCTCCACCATTTAACTTAATGATAAAGTCCCTGTCTTTCATTGCATAATTTCCCATTCGGGCTCCAATTATAAATTCCTTTGTATATTCATTCCATTTAAACGGAATAATACTATAATCTCCATTTTTATAATCCAAAGTCTCACCATCATCTTCATATAAATCGAAGCTTGTATTTTCCCCATCAAAGACATGAATCTCAAGCGGAACATTAGTATCTATATTTTTCTCAACAGAAGTATAATAAGGTATAATAGAACCTGATCTTACAAACAAAGGTATTTTATCCAGAGATGCTTTCGCTTCAATAGTAGTTCCCCCATTATATATAGTTCCTGTCCAAAAGTCCCTCCACATATGTCCTTGTGGCAAATATACAGAGCGAGATATTGCTCCTGCCGTCAAAATGGGACAAACTAAGAGAGCTGGACCATACATAAACTGATCTTTACAATTTAACACATTTTCATCTTGAGCAAAGTCGAAAGCAAGTAATCGCATTGGTGTATAATGCTCATGAGTAACTTTACCTGATAAAGTATAAATATAAGGTAATAGTCGATATCTTAACTTTATAAAATCAGTACATATACGTTGTACTTCAGGCCCATATGCCCATAATTCATTAGGTGCTTTTGTATCTCCCGGATAGCGGCGTCCATGAGAACGAAAAACCGGACAGAATGTTCCATACTGAAACCAGCGTACAAATAACTCTTGATAATCTTTTTTAGAAGGATCTCCCCCTGAATAGCCACCAATATCTGTAGTCCAATAGGGAATTCCTGTTGCTGTAAAGTTTAATCCTGCTGTTACTTGCGTTTGTAACTCGGTAAATGTTGCTGGAATATCACCTGACCATACAGCTGTACCCCACTTTTGCTGAGAAGCCCAGGCACATCTGGTCAGCAAATAAGGACGAATATTTGGGCGAGCCTCGGTTATTCCTTTATAGAAATGTGATGCATGAACTAAAGGATATATATTTCGTACCTTCTGAGCTGACCCAGCATATGTATTAAGTGGTAAGTACGAAGCTATATGATCAGGCTCCGGCCCATCCAAAAACCAACCGTCAATATTGAGATTGACTAAAGAAGATACTTTATCCCAATACATTTTAGCAGCATTCGGATTAAAAGTATCATATATATAGCCATCAATAGCTTTTGCGCCCTCCAAAATATACCCTTTTTGCGACATCTCATTATAATTAGGAATACCAGGTTTGAAACTAGGCCACATTGTGAGAACTACCTTAATATCATAAACATTATGGAGACTATCTAACATTGAAGGAATATCAGGAAATAGTGCCTCGTCAAACCGATGTGAACCTGTTCCATATTTACCCCAATAATGATAATCTATAAAAATAGTACTGGCAGGAATATCTTCTTTCTTCATTCTCTTCACAACATCCATCACTTCTTTTTGCGTAGCATAACGATTTCGGCTCTGATGATAGCCTAAAGCCCAATCGGGTAACATCGGAGCAACTCCCGTTAAAGAGCGATAGCTGCCCACTAAGTCATCTATTTTATCACCAACAAAAAGGTAATAGTTAACAATTTTACCATAATCAGAAACTAAACTCATCCCGGTATTATCATCCGTATAAACGGTCCGTGAAGGATTATCCCAAAATATTCCCCAACCACCAGTAGAATAAATAATCGGCACAGCAGCTTGTGTATTAAACTGAACTAGTTCTCGTTTGGCATTCCGTAAATTCATTAAATTATCCCTAAATTGACCTAAACCATACAAAGCTTCTTCATCCCGTAACTGGAACTTACAATATGCACTGACAGAATCTCCACATACATTCATCCTCGCTTTTTCTGGAAATTCTTTTAATAATACTTTTCCAGATACATCAAGAAGACTGATATATCCTTTCTTCTTATTCACAGTAACAGAAAAACGAGGAGAACGTAATACTATCTCTTTCTGAGTATCTTCCACACTAAACTCTGCTACTTTTGACTGTTGAGTTACAGCAACACTCTTATATTCTTTTATTTCATATTCAGAACCGAACATCACATGCATACTCCCTATACTATAGGGTTGCAAATATAAAATCCCACCCGATGTCTGAACCCACAAAGCCTGTTGTTTTTTCTCCCAAGAAAGTACAGTTTGCGACTGCCCTTCTCTATTAGTAACTTGTAGTGTATTAGGACGTACTACATCATGATAATTCTTACCCAAAGAAACATCAGTAAAAATTCCCTTACTTCCCTTCTCTGCTAGGATTTTAATACGATTAAAATCAAATTTACCAGATAAGGTATATTCAGCATTTTCCAAGTCAGGAACGGCAGCAGCAGTAGGACTATAAAAAACATATGCTTTATCAACCTTATCAGGTTCATCAGAAAAATCAATACGTACCACAACTAACTGAGGTTCCCGCGTCTGCTTAGCCTCTACAAATATTCTTTCCTCAACACCTTTCTCTAAAGAAAAGCCTAACCGTGAATTACCTTTTTCTTTTAATACCAAAAAGCTACACCAAACTGTCCCATTTATACTATTTAACTGCACATCTCTATATATACTTACCCTTTTAGAAGAAGCATCCAAATGCCAACACATTTCAGGTGCAGTAATAGATGATATTTCCAAACTTCCTTTTTCTTGCGTAACAAAAGTCATGTCTCCTTTCCAAGAATTCTTAAAAAAAGACTGTTCTTGAGCATACACAATAGAAACAGAATAAAACAAGAAACTGATAATCAAAATAATATTTTTCATAATCCACCATTATTAATTACATTTACTTACAACTCCATTCTCTATAAGAGAAATATACCCCAATAATGCCCCCCAATGATAGAACTTATCACTCCTCAAGACATCATCACCTTCTCCAGTGAGAGCATTATAATTCTCAAAAACATACCCATGCGATAACCAGGATTTCAATAATAATTTTTTAGATTTTTCAGCAAAAACATGCCGTACTTCCGAAAATTTATAGTTATTCAATCCCAGATAAACCAAGAAATTCAGCGGAGCCCATATACGTCCCCTCCAATACTCATTATCTTTAAATGCGGGATCATTCTTTGGTACAGAAGGGATAACATATTCTCCCCAAAACTCATCTGTATTCAGTAAATGCTCTTTTATCATTCTTTCAGCTTGGTTCTGGGTAGGCACTTTTGCCAACAACGGATAAAAGCAAGTCGGTGAGGTACGATAATTAAATTTCATGTTTTGAGTAGAGCGATTATAATAAAAGCCTGTTTTCTCATCCCACAATCCTTCTAAATTATTCCGATAATATTTTGCGCGATTTCTAAGTTCAATTACATCTTCTTTATGCCCAAGTTCTTCCGCTATCAAAGCCAAATAATCACAATCCATTATATATAAAGAAGACATACCCACATCATGCTGTTCCAGCAAATGTTTTTGCTTATTAAAAGGCACTCCATCATACATTGGAGAATTATCTAGTCCTGATTCCAAGACTGCACCATAATGACAATTTGTATCAAATTCAGATCTGAAATAAGTAACTTTTTCATAGGGGTTACTACCCAAACATAATAATCCTTCATACTCTCTATTTTGATTCCACCAACGATTCCAAGTCAACAATTCCTTATACAATAATTCCAAGAACCATTTTTCTTGATATTGTTTGTATATTGTCCAAACAGCTAAAGAACCGACAGGAGGCTGGGAACGATCTCTTGACTTAAAATTATTACTATAAAAACAATTAGGAACAAACCCACTCTCTGTTATCGCCTTGGTTATCTCTACAGCATTTGCGTAAGCTAGTTCCTTATTACCAACAGCAAGCATCATCGATGCAAAATAAGTATCCCAACAGAACAAAGTGAACCCGCCAAAGTCTTCACTAGCAAACCATTCAGAGCTCCAAATCCGACTCACAGGGGTAATAACTTTTCTAATACTAGGATCATAAATATTATCCCAAGCCAAAACACTCTGCATCGCATTATAGCAATCATAATTTTCACCAAAACATTTTTGATTAGAATGAACAAAATCCTGGGCACGATCATTTATAAAAGCCATAGCATGATCTAAATTCATTTTTTCGCCACAGCAGATAGCAATCGGAGTATCCAAAGACAAAATAAATTCTCTCCCATTTTTCCCCTTAAGTTCCCCCTCTATATAAGTTTTTATTTCAACAGCTTTGTCACGTGATGCTAGCGTAAATCCGAGGTTATCTACAGTAAGCGTATTTCCACGTTTCCAAAGACTCTCAGGTATAACGACCAATCGCCCTCCTCTCTTTGTTCCTGTCAGCGGTTTAATCAGAATTACATTTTTAAATCCCACAGCAGCACTTTCTACTTGCAACTTATATCCACGCCAATCTACAGTTATCTTTGTATAAGCTCCATCAAATGAATGGGGACCCGGTTGCAATAACGGCGCTCCCTTAGCCCTGTCTCCGATTCTAAACTTCTTCACCCGACTCCCATCTATATCCATTATATTTAAATCGACAGCAAAACCATAAGGAAGAAATACATGAGTCAGTACGCTACGAGTATCCCAGGTATTCCAACCGACAGCTAATTGCTTTTGCAAATTCTCATATAATTCTTCAGGAGTATTACCAGAAATAGCTTTATTAGGATGAATAAACAGTCCTAATAAAAACAATCCAATTGACAAGTACTTTTTCATAGCTTAAATACTAAATTATATATTATTTCAACTTTTCATTTAGAAGGTTTCCAAGAATACCTTCACAAATGCAAAATAAAAGGCCTAATCTTAAAAAACAGAGCTATCACTTATTAATTGAACATTAAAAAAGCGCTTAATCATTACGATTAAGCGCTTTTCTTACTTTAGCATTTATTTATCACCTGTATAAATTACATAAAGGAACTTTATACTCTTCTCCCAATGAGTCCTTATACTCTTTACAGAAACGGTCATACACACTCTTTGCAATACCCTTTTTACCTTGTATAAAGAGAATAGAACATTTAGCAGCTAATGCTTCTTCGTTCAGAGGATCATGTAAGAACAATATATCGGCAATACGCAACACTGTATCATAATCGTTACGCTGTAATTCCAACAAATTCCTTAGCAAATCAATAGAAAGACTGGAATAAGAATCTTTAAACTCATCTAACCAATCAACGATAGTATTTGATAACAATGGACCGTACAACAAAATTTCAAGTATCTGATTTAAGAGTTCATCATCCCCATGCTCACCATTTTCCTTAAATTGACGAATACAATCTAATACTACCCAATAATCACAGAACACTCCCTCTCCCCATCGAATACACAAAAATCCTGCATCACTAACAACTTCCACATCACCTACTTTTTCCAACAGCACACGTAACTTACGCAAAGTCACATTACGATTATTACGAGCAGCTTCTTCTTCTTTATCCGACCATAGAATATCCGTTGCTTTTTTAGTCAGTATACCTTGCTTATTTTTTTCCGTATAAAGCACAAGTAATATAAGCAAACTTTTCAATCGTGGTGTAAAAGCTCCGGTTATATCATTACCATCTTTATCACGAACATTAAATGTACCCAACAAAGATATTGCTGAGCGACTACGATCAAAATATTTTTTCACGACCTCTACTCCCTCTATCGTTTCATTAACAACAGGCTCCATTCGAGGAGTATCTTCTTTTATATCTTCAACTCTAACTCCTACTCTATTATGCTTTATTCGGTAGAAAAGGAATATCGCCCCCCCTAATAACAATATACCACACGAATACCATAGCCATCTTGGAACCGAATTATCATTTACAATCTGAACTATCTCATTATCATTCAATAAAGGAGTATTAATAGAGTAAATAGCTACATCATGTGTACGATCACTCAAAATCTTATCTATTACCAAATATAGCTTATGATGAGCTGGTGATGAGTAAAAACTAAAATCGCAGTCCTGGTAAACTAAATCATTATGAATAGGTTTGGATATCTCTACCCAAGCAGAATCATTCATAAAAACCTTCCACAAGCTTCCTCCACCTTTCATACTAACAGCATAAAAAGAGCTATCCGAAGGTTCAAAATACATAGTAGATGCCATCAATAGTACATCTGTAGCTTGTTTTTTCCTCCATATACTACGGGACTTTCCTGTTTTTAAATTAATAGCACATAATTCATAATAAAAGTGAGCATTAAACTCTTGCTTTCCTTGCTTATTTCCACGACCACCAAAAATGTACAATTCATCACCTACTACAGTAGCAGCAGATGAATAACGAGGAGAAATAACAGGGGTATATGTCACTTCTTCGACTTGCTTCATACCCACTTTTAAGCGATATAAATTATTCCGATATTGATAAAACCCATATCCCCCCCAAAAGTAAAATGAAGAATCAGAAAGATTAAATGTACGTGCATGGTTATAATAACGAGGCTCATCCAAATGTCTTTCATTTAAACTCCATTTTCCCTCATTGACAGACAAAGCAGAAACCAATTTCTCATGTAAAGAATAAGAAAGTAACTGATTAGTCAAAGTATCGTAAACCATATGATCCGTATACTCCATAGCTGGGTATCCCTCCACAATAGGTCTTTTGTTCAAATCACAAGAAATTCCATTCAATATGTCTATATTATCTCGTCTTATAAGATAAAACGAAGCATCACGAGCATTAAAGGCAATATCTAAACGACCTGAGCTTCTTTCAGCATATATTTTCTTCCACTCAATATGATTATCAATTAACCATGAAGGATAGGACGCCAATGCCACAGCTCCTTCTTCTTCGTCAAGACAAACATCACCATTATGTTTCCATAACTTCCAATATCTAATCAATTCTCCATCACGGGTAATCTTTACATCTCTAATATTCATTGGAGCTACATCGGCTGAAAAATATGGAGATTTTCCAAACGAGACCGTTATATCCTTAGTTCCACGCAAAGGCACTACCATTGTAGTATCTTTACTATCATACTTCAAATCAATCTGATTTGCTTCTATATTAAGGTGCAAAGAGACAGGGATCCATTTACCTTTTTCTATATTGGTATTAATAGCAAACATCCCTTCATTGAATACAAGAGCTGGAAAATTCCGATTATTATCACCTGCTGCAAATACAAAATGAAGAAATTGATTTTCATTGGTACACAAATGAAGAATAGCACCAAAATCAGGTTCATTACGAACCCACATTTGAAAATCAATAATAAATTCATTTTTTATATGGAAAGGAACATTCTCATCAAGAGACAAAGAAGTACGTTCATTACCAGGCACAGAATGAGATTTGAAATGTAGGCCATAATCTATAGAAGCCAACACTTCCAAATACCCAAATGAGAAGAATAATAATATCCAAATTAGCAATTTACTTTTCATAGTATGTCGTTAAAGAACACACTGCAAAGGTAACAAAAAATCGTCCATTACAAATAAAGGATACGAGAATTTGGAATTAGAGCTCAATTAAACTGATATTATGCGTAAATTAATAACAAATTAATCAAGGAAGTAATATCTTCAATTTACTTTTGTTACAAAGAATAAAAAAGATCGTTCTATTTATCAAATTAAAACTGTATTATGAAAAAACTTTTTTTTAATTACATGAAAGTAAGATCGTTATTTACTTTTTTACTATTAGTACATTTTCTTTCTATCTCTACATCTGTAGAAGCCAAAGTCAAACTGCCCTCTGTACTTAACAGCAACATGGTATTACAACAACAATCAAATGTTAAACTTTGGGGTAATGCCAAAGAAAACTCTTTCGTTACTGTAAAAACATCATGGAATAATAAGTCATACAAAACAGCTACTGACCAACAAGGAAAATGGCTCTTAGTTGTTTCTACACCAGTGGCCGGTGGCCCCTATGAGATATCATTTAGCGATGGAGAAACCTTAACACTGAAAAACATACTAATAGGTGAAGTCTGGTTCTGCTCCGGCCAGTCAAATATGGAAATGCCCATGAGTGGCTTCGATCGCCAACCAACGCAGGGTACAAATGACATTATTGCAAAAGCTAAAGTGTCTACTCCAATTCGTATTTATAATACCGACTCAAAAGATGGAAGATGGGTACGACAATTCAGCAAAACTCCACAGGAAGACTGTAAAGGCGAATGGTTAGAAAATAGTCCAAGCAACGTATCTCACACAAGCGCAGCTGCTTACTTTTTTGCCAAATATATCCAAGAAGTACTGGAAGTACCGGTCGGTATCATCGTATCTTCACTTGGAGGTTCAAAAGTAGAAGCATGGATGAGCAGGGAAGCAATAACGCCCTTCAAAAGCATCGACTTATCTATACTCGACAATGATGAACCTATAAAAAATATTACAGCCACCCCTTGCGTACTATATAACGGGAAAATTGCACCTTTCACAAATTACACTATAAAAGGCTTTCTCTGGTATCAAGGTGAAAGTAACCGCGATAATGCAGACTTATACAAAAGTTTAATGCCAGCTTTTGTCAAAGACCTGCGCAGTAAATGGAATATCGGAGAATTTCCTTTTTATTTCGTGGAAATAGCACCTTTCAATTACGAAGGCGCTGATGGTACCTCAGCAGCCCGCATGCGTGAAGTTCAACAGCAAAATATGAAAGATATTCCCAACAGTGGAATGGTCACTACCTTAGATATCGGACATCCGGTATTCATTCATCCAATGGATAAAGAAACTGTGGGAAATCGTTTGGCTCTTTGGGCCCTTTCCCAAACATATGGACGAAAAGGATTTGGTTACGCCACTCCCATTTATAAATCAATGGAAATATCTGGCAATAAGATATATATCAATGTAGATAATGCACAACGTGGACTCTGTCCGATGTGGACTCCACTTGAAGGATTCGAAATTGCTGGTGAAGATAAAGTCTTCTACCCTGCCTATGCTGAAATAGAAACTAAGACGACTCGACTCGCTGTATCATGTGATAAAGTTCCAAATCCAGTTGCAGTGCGATACGCCTATAAAAACTACACAAAGGCAAGTGTATTCAATATCTATGGCATTCCCGTGGCTCCATTCAGAACCGATAACTGGTAAATCATAATCACATAAAAAGCATGAAAAAGAAAATATTCTTATTAGTATGTCTGTTATGCAGTTCAATATACAGCATATCAGCCTCAGGTGAGAAGGAATCCAAAACGGAATTCCTGACTCAAGCTTTTATACATCCCGGAATGGCGCAAAGTAAACAAGATCTTGATTATATGCGTGAAATGGTACTAAAAGGCATACAGCCCTGGAAAAAAGCCTACGAAAACTTAAAGAAAAGCGCCTCTTTAGATTTCATCCCCAGTCCATGTACCGAAATATCCGTTGGCCCTTACGGCGCAAATAGCATTGGCGGGCGTGAATTCTCCGAAAGTGCCGAGATGGCATATAATCATGCATTGATGTGGTATATTACTAAGGACAGGGCTTACGCACAAAAAACTATCGAAATTTTGAATGCATGGAGCTACTTGCTCCGCGGATTCGATGCAAACAATGCCAAATTGAATGTTGGGCTTTTCGGATATTACTACCTTAACGCAGCCGAAATATTAAAATATACCGATTCCGGTTGGACTTCCAAAGACTTACAACAATTTACACAAATGGTTCTTACAGTCTTTTACCCCACTATTAAAGACTTTTTCACTGAAGCCAATGGTAACTGGGATGCATCTATGATCAGTACCATCATGTGTATTGGCATTTTTACCGACAACCATGATATATTCAACCGTGCAATAGAACGATTTTACTGGGGAGAAGGAAATTCTGGTATCACCCGGTATCTCTACCCTGGAGGGCAATGTCAGGAAACTACACGAGACTGGGGGCATGTACAATTGGGCATAGGTGAATTTGCCAAAGCTGCACAAACAGCCAACACGCAGGGGTTAGACTTTTACAGTGTAGCCGATGATAGATTAGCACAAGGATTCGAATATACCGCACGTTTCATGTTAGGAGAGCATATCGATTTATTTGGAGTTTTTACAGATAGAGATAACGATAAATTCAGGGATATTTATGAATCCATATATCATCATTATAAAAATGTAAGAGGTGTAATATTGCCATATACTGAGAAAGCGATAAAAGAACACACTCGTTCCAAATCGTCAGTAGGCTTTCTGACAGCTGTAAAAGCTCCAATTTCCAATGTCTCTACACAACCTTCTATCTTTACAGGATCCGATAACTTTCTGAAACCAACTATAATCGGGGCTTTAAAAGGTAAATCGAAACAGCTCCCTGCCAATAGTATCCATCTAAAACCGGGAGAATCTATACAAGAGGCTATAAACTCCAACAGAAATACTGGTAAATGGATTATTCTGGAAGCAGGAGTACATACTTTGGATGCTCCTCTTAAAATATACAGTGGAACTCTCCTTGCCGGCAAGGGACGTGAAACAATAATCTTTCCCTCTCCACGTACTGAAACTGCAATCATTAATGGAGAAGATATCCTTTCTGATGTCACCATTCGCGATCTTTTAGTAGAAGGAGCCATTAAAGTTATCGAAAATGCCGATCCTAATCATGACCGTCGAAGCCGTTCATATATGAATGCTCCCAGCCGGGAAGGTATCATTCTCAAATCCAAAGAGAAAGATGGTATACAGAATGTTGTTTTGGAAAATATTACAGTACAGAATTTCACAAAAAATGGTGTAGCAATAGTCAGTGGAAAAAACATTCGCATTCACCAATGTGATTTCAGTGATAATGGAGCCAGTGTAGTGCCGGGTGCCGGATTTCACCACAATCTTCATTTATCATACATTACCAATTGTGAAATAACAAGTAGTCGTTTTGATACCTCTCCCTATGGAAATGGCATAAACGTTACCTTCTGTGTGAATGTAAAAGCAATTCATTCGGAGATGGCTCGTAATGGACTCTCAGGTATACGATGTGCAGAAAGTAGCCAAATAGCTATAATCAACAGCCTCGCTGAAGGAAATGGAGAAAATGGGATATTTATCGAAAAGCAAATGAATAACTGCAAAGATATAACAATCCATCATAACACTGTACAAAATAACAGATGTTATGGTATCGATGCAAGAACGGCCATCCAACCAAGTATTAAAGATAACATAAGCCGCCATAACTATAAAGAATAAAAAATAAATAAGCAATCCAGTGCTATGCGAATTATCTCGCACTACACTGGATTGCAACACTGAACTTATCAAAAAAGAACCTATTAAAAACTACATCTTTCTAATCATTATCTATAATCATTTCGCTTCAGGATTAACAAACATAATCTTCAACGAAGAAAGGAATTCATTTCTGTTATCACATCTAAAGTTACCACTGAATTCATTTTTATCTCTTTCTCCTATTTTTATGCTCACCTTATTCCAACCTTGCAGCAAGGGCAGTTCTTTATAAGTAGCCTCATGCCTATTTTGCGAAGCAACTGCATATGCTTTATCATTAATAGCAAGCTGGCATTCTTTTGCTTTCACAACCAAAGTCAGCTTCGGCATATTCGGTTCAATCAGCAAGTCATCCAAAGGACGCGGACTGAATACATAGATATCCAAGGCCCATCCATCCGCTTTTTTCACTAACTTTTCTTTCGCTGCAACCGGAAATACCAATTGATTATCACGCAAGAAGAAGACTTCATTTGATTTTACTTCAATCTCATTACAATCAATACCGGCATTCTTTAAAATCACTCCCAGTGTATTGTATCCCTTTTCAGAGTTAGTGAATTCTTTCAGGGTACTGATATAGAAACAAGAGGCATCTTTCCGATACTTCACAAACACAGGAGTAGCAGCTGTACATTCGTACTCACTCCGCACCGTGCTGGCAGTTTTGATTTCCTCCGGACGTTTATTCCAAGCTCTCCAATCTGTTTTACAAGCATTCAGCAAGACATCTCCTTCTTCTACCAGCGCACCTGTTAATGAATATTCTGAAGCATCAGCTCTCTGAAGTTCGCAGAAATAGAAATCAGAGTTATTCAAGCCGCGTATCCATGACTTCTGAACCGGCAGGAAAGAAGAACGTTTAAGGTTGTCCAGCGCTACCGGAAGAGGCAATATCTCATTGTATACATTCAATGTCTGAGGTGTTAATCCCCAAATCCATACATCAGCACCCTTAGCAATATTAGCTAACATACTCTTCTTTTCAGCAGCAGACAAAGTGTAAGTACCATCTACAATATAGATCATACGTGCAGGTGCAGTAATCTTTGCAGCAAATTTCACGCCTTGCGCATCCAGAATACCTTTCAATTTACTGTCATCTCCGCCTATGAAAATCACTTCTTTATATTTCTCTGCCGGAGTAGCTGTCGGTGCTTCATATTCTTTTTTGTCAATATCAGCGTAAGCAGACCAAGCAGGGTGTCCCGGTGCATTGGCTGCACGCATAGCATCATACATAGGCCATGGATCATACAAAGGTAGATTCGGATCATATCCCGGATTGAATGTTGTACAATAAGGACCTACACGTTCCGGTTGTACACCCGGTACACCTTCTTTATAATCAGTGAAGAAAATACCATCTTTATTGATATCCGGTTCTGTAGTCATATCTTTCTTTCCCAGCGGCAGCGGTTTCAAAGAGTACCATGCCATATTGAAAACAGTACTGTAAGAAGCTCCCATATTACGCTGGTTAGCAAGGAGGTGGTAGCACTCATTAGCTAATCCTTCCATACGTCCCAACTGCGATTCATAAGCTCTTTCACCATTATACTTAGCAACCTGCTCGGGTGTACCATAGTACGCCATACTATGTTCACCGATTCCCCAAGGTTTACCTATTCCAACCCAATGTTTCATTGAGTTCATGTCACCATAGTGACCTACTGTAACCGGCAAGATGCCATCTCCATCATCTTCTCCATCGGCAGAAATCCATGGGCGGGTCGGATCGTTTGCACGAACAATGTCTCTCCAATCTTCCCAAGCTTTCTTCTGCTGAGGCATCAATTCCGGTCTGTTGTAGACATGCAAAATCACCGGTTTATTTTCATTACTGATACTCCAGCCGAAGACAGAGGCATGATTACGGTCTCTGAGTACAAAACGTTTCAAATGTTCTTTTGATGCTTCCCAGAAGAGCTCAGAATCCAGTTTCGGACCACCATCACTCGCCCAGTTAGCAGTTTCATTCAATACGCAGATACCCATTTCATCAGCTACATCCATGTAGAAACGAGGATAAATCTGTGCATGAGGGCGAACAGCATTAGCATTCATACCCTTAATGGCAGTAAACCATGCCCACGCATATCTGCGTGTCATTTGCGGAATACCCATAAAGTGCCAGGAATCACCTCTCAACTGATAAGGTTTACCATTCAGGTACTGTGTGGTGCCTTGCAATGTCCATTCACGCCATCCGAAACGTTCATATTTCATATCAAGGGTTTCTTTCTTAG
The DNA here is from genome assembly GCF_003464595.1 of Bacteroides intestinalis. Lineage (GTDB taxonomy): Bacteria > Bacteroidota > Bacteroidia > Bacteroidales > Bacteroidaceae > Bacteroides > Bacteroides intestinalis_A. Next base: position 138,323 of record NZ_QRZF01000003.1, on the reverse strand, counting down.
CCTGCAATGAAAGCAATACGGCATAAAGATTCGGTTGTTCAGGAGTCCAGTAATTCAACTCACCGGATACCGGAACCTGCAACACTACTTTTGTTGAAGCATTGGCAGGGATACTAACTTTAACAGGGACCACTTTCAAAGCTTCCTGTCCAAGTTCCCATGCAGGTACAGGAGCTGAATTAACATCTGTCCCAGCCAGGTTTACCCATTCATTAATCTTACCTTGAAGTTGCAGATCAGTCTTTTTTTCCGTATTATTCTGTACAGTCACTTCCAGTTCGAGCATATTCTTTGAAACTAACGGTTTCACATATACATCTTCCACATGTACTTTAGGCAATGCCAACAAGTATACATCCTGCCAGATACCGGCAATGTGATATCCCCACATAGAACCGGCAGGAACAATGCGACGACCAATTGTAGAGTTGTTTTCAAACAAAGATTGACTACGAACTCCCACCCATACTTCAGCGGTTTCACCTGCAGCTACCTTATTCGTAATATCTATGCTGAATGGAAGAAAAAGATCAAAATTCTCTCCAACTTTTTCCTTATTGATATAGACCTCAGTATAGCCGGCTACAGCTTCAAAATATAATTTTATCTGCTGACCATTCCAGTCATAAGGAATAGTTACTGTTTTCTTCATCCACGCCATTTTCACTTGTTCCCATTCTTTCGGATAAGACGGGTAGTTGCGATGATCAGGTCCCTCTACATTTCTGTTAGCAAAAGAGTTTATATTCCATGGAGAAGGAATCTTTATACGTGTTTTACTCCATGCACCTTCTTTGGGCAGCGATAATTCCGGTGCCACTCCTTTACCTTGCACGTAACTACCCGGCAAGGCCACAGGTTGGAAATCCCAATAGCCATTCAGACAGATTTCTTTCCTATACTCCTTTTCTGTTCTATTCACAAGACCCTCACTTGGTGCAAACGGGAAATTATACACCAATTTACCATCGCTCGATGTGGTTTGCCCCACTGCCTTTCCCGGCAGCAAGAACAAAGTCGTCAACAAGCTTAATAAAATTGCATTTCGTTTCATTTAAGAATACTATTAATTAGGTATTAGACATATTTGTTTTTCCTGTCTGCAAAGTAAACAGGGTGACATTAAAAAGTAAGCCGAAACAGAATTAATATTGGATTAAAAACACATTAATCCTCCGGAATCCAGAACTTTTCTGTTAATAATGCAAATCAGTAGTTGAATTAACATCTTTCTGATGATTATGGACATGATATACCCAACTGTATTCAGTATACGACAGAACCCTATTCAGTATACGACTGAATGGCATTCACTATACGACTGAATTAGGTTCAGCATACTACCCTTTCTTAAGTATACGTTATTTATAAATAATATATAATATTATTCAGTACTTATTTTAGTTTAGAACTATATCATTTATTCTGTAATCTTCGTACCTTTGTCGTATGTACTAATATGATAATCATGGACAAATTTAATGTAAAAGATAGTCCTCCGGATACCTCAAGACTTGAAAAATTATTCTTGGAAGAAGGGCTCCTGATGAAAATTAAAAAGAACGAATATCTGGTACAGCAAAATGAGAAAAACAATCAGATAGGCTTTGTCGTATCCGGTATATTCCGTTTGTCTCATACAGATGCAAATGGTAATACATGGATAGTAGGCTATAGCTTTGCAAATGATTTTGTTTGTGATTATCCTTCTTTCATAAAACAGACAGTTTCCACAGTCACGATACAAGCTTCTACCGAATGTGAGATTTATCTCCTCCCTTTGAGCAAACTTAATCAATTCTGGGAAACAGACATGGACACCCAACGATTAGGAAGGCAAATAGCCGAAACCATGTTTGCAGAAATATACCAACGACTATTGGGATTTTATTGCGATACTCCGGAACAACGTTATCATGCATTAATGAAACGATGCCCCGGTTTACAAGAAAAGCTTTCATTCAAAGAAATAGCCCAGTTTCTTGGCATAACTCCCGAAACCCTCAGCAGAATACGAAAAAAGCAACTGTATAACGAAAGGTCTTGACTCTGGTCAAGGCTTTTTCACTTTATATAGCTTAATATTGCCGCCATAAACATAAATCATAAAAGTATGGCAACTTACACTCATTATGGGAAACAAGCTGATGTATTCAAACATCTGGTGCTTTGTGAGGTTCTTCAAATCGAAAAACCGCAGATATACATAGAAACGAATTCAGCATCCGCCATTTATCAAATGGCGCATACCCCGGAACAGCAATACGGCATTTACCATTTCCTGAAGAAAGCCCGTGAAGAAAAACCTTTGAGGGAATCTCCTTATTACAAGCTGGAAAGCACAGAAATGGCAAAAGGAAACTATTTAGGCTCTCCCGCTTTAGCAATGAATACATTGGCAGAACGAACATCCCAATATATATTCTTTGATATAGAAAAAGATGCTTTAGAAAATATAAAATCCTATGCCAAACAAGTGAAATTAGAATCACATATCCAGACCTGTCATACGGATTCACTCGAAGGGGTTATAAAACTACTACCCTCACTTTCCCAATCTTCCTTCCTCCATATCGATCCTTATGAAATTGATAAAAAGGGAATATCGGGAACAACCTATCTGGATGTATTAATACAAGCAACCCAAGCAGGTATGAAATGCCTATTGTGGTACGGTTTTATGACTGAAAATGACAAAATACACATTAACCAATATATAGTGAATAGACTGGAGGAAGAAAGCATAAAAGAATATACCTGTATTGAGTTAATCATGAATTCAATCAGAAAAGATGCGATTCCTTGTAACCCGGGTATATTGGGAAGCGGCATTTTAGCTACCAACTTATCTCAGGAAGCCAATAAAGCAATTTGGGATTATAGCGATATGTTAGTTTGCATGTACAGTGACACTAAATATAAAAGTTATGATGGGAGACTATACAGAGATAGTATAAAGTAAACATACCAACATAAAAAAAGGCTATCTATCCCAGACAGCCAATCTTTTGTTAACCTTAAATCTAATACTATGAAAAACACATTGCAAAGATACGGACTTTCAGGATATCTCCAAATTTCCAAGACTAAACGGGGACATTTATAACATGGTTTAATAGAATGAAGGAAGTTGTTAACTATTCAAATTCTTTATGTTAACAATTAACATAAAGAATTCCACTTTCTACAGCATCATTGATCTTTTTCGCTTTCAGCCTCCAGATCCTTGATTTCTCTGTTCAGGAAGACGGATAAGATAGTTCTCAGAACAACTATACCACCTAAAATAGCCAGTTCATTCAAAGTTGGCTCCAATACTGTTTTTAAAATATCTGATGCGATTAAGAATTCAAGTCCGAGCAACAAATAAGTTCCGAAAGTTGCCCGTAATTTTCGGATGTTAGTAGTCGAATACTTACCCGTGAACCTTTTGAACTCATTGATCAGAAAAGATATTATTCCGATTAATGCTCCATAGGTGACAATTAGAAGACTTGTCACACTGATTATTGTAGCTAATGTATTTAAGAAAGTAGTAAGCATGCCGATTGAAGTTTATTAATATAACATTGCAAAATGCTTTAATGTTTGATTTTTATGAAAAAGCTTTGATACCGGTCTTTGCAGATATCAGGTACCAGCTCGCAACAGCGCAACGATAGGTGCCTTACCTGTAATGTAAGTATGGGATATTCATTTGCTCCTGAAAAAGATGTAAATGGTGGATATTTCTTCAACCCGACAATCAATTCCAAGAAAAGCTCCGTCACAACTCAATTTCAATAAAACTGGGGATTCTATTTTAAAAGAATCCCACTTGAGTGTACAAAAAGACAGTAATTATGAATAATATTCCATTTACAGGAACCTATATTTCGCCTACTTTTGCACAAACAAAGAATTTAAGGTTATAGAAAAATGGATAAACACACATTTTACAGTTATTTGATAGTAGGTATGACATTTGCCTTTGGATTGTCTGTACAAGCTCAGAACAAGATTACTGCACCCATGAAAGACGTCAACCAAGTTATTGACAACACACTGGATAGTTTAAATAAAGCCCACACAGTAAGACCTGTAGCAGGGTCAAGTAGAAAAGGAAATAATCCCGTTTTATTTTTAGTGGGTAACTCTACTATGCGTACCGGAACCTTAGGGAATGGTAATAATGGACAATGGGGATGGGGATATTATGCCGGCGATCATTTTGATTCAAATAAAATCACTGTAGAAAATCATGCACTGGGGGGAACAAGCAGTCGTACCTTTTATAACCGTCTCTGGCCGGAAGTTATTAAAGGTGTACGGGCAGGAGATTGGGTTATTATTGAACTGGGACATAACGACAACGGCCCTTATGATAGCGGTCGTGCACGTGCCTCCATACCAGGTATCGGTAAAGATAGCCTGAATGTCACTATTCAGGAAACCGGAGTACAGGAAACTGTATACTCTTACGGAGAATATATGCGCCGTTTCGTACAGGATGTAAAAGCAAAAGGTGCCCATCCTATCCTATTCTCCCTGACTCCCCGCAATGCTTGGGAAGACAAGGATAGTACGATTATCACACGCGTCAATCACACTTTTGGCCTATGGGCCAAGCAAATAGCCGAAGAACAAAAGATTCCATTCATTGATCTGAATGATATCACTGCCCGTAAATTCGAGAAATTCGGCAAGGAAAAAGTCAAGTATATGTTCTATTTAGACCGCATTCACACCAGTGCTTTCGGAGCAAAAGTAAATGCTGAATCTGCCGCCGAAGGTATTCGGAAATATGCAGGTCTGGAACTGGCTAACTATCTGAAACCAATTGAACAAGATACGATCACTGGTTCCAGCCGAAAAGAAGGATGTCCGGTAGTATTCACCATCGGCGACAGTACAGTCAAAAACAAAGACGATGATAAAAATGGCATGTGGGGCTGGGGAAGCGTAATAGCCGAGATCTTTAATCCGAAAAAAATATCGGTAGAGAATTGTGCTATGGCAGGACGTAGTGCCCGTACTTTCTTGGACGAAGGACGTTGGGACAAGGTTTATAATGCACTCAAACCGGGAGATTTCGTATTAATCCAGTTCGGACACAATGACGGAGGAGATATCAACACTGGAAAAGCCCGCGGTGAGTTACATGGCTCAGGAAACGAAAGTAAAGTCTTCTTAATGGAGAAGACTGGAAAATACCAAGTAGTCTATACCTTTGGCTGGTATCTCCGTAAATTTATTATGGATGCCCAGGAAAAGGGGGCGATTCCCATTGTTCTGAGCCATACCCCCCGCAATAAATGGAAAGACGGACAAATAGAGCGTAATACCAAGAGTTATGGCAAGTGGACACGTGAAGCGGCAGAAGCAACCAGTGCTTACTTTATAGACCTGAATAAACTATCTGCTGATAAACTCCAAAAAGTAGGACCTGAGAAAACCACAACTTTCTACAATACGGATCATACACACACTTCTTTGAAAGGAGCACAAATGAATGCCCGAAGTATTGCAGAAGGATTAAAAACTACAGATTGTCCACTGAAGAAGTTTTTGAAATAGGAGTTATATGAAAACATTGCAGGAATGATCAGCCCCAAGAATGAAAATAGAAAATAAAATAGACATGGTTAATTAATCCAAAAGAATAGCTTCATCAAACAAATAATCACTTCTTTTGCTCCTGTCAAAAAACAAAACTGGACTATAAATGAGCAATAAGATTGATATCAAAACTCTGAAAGCTTTGCGGCAAGGTAGCCACAAGGCTTTCGAAGAAGTTTTTATCACTTATTACGGTAAGACGAAAGCCTTTATATATGGCTACATCAAGTCGGGTCCGGATGCCGAGGAGCTTACAGAAGATTTATTTGTGAATCTTTGGATAAACCGTCATTCTATTGATATTTCAAAATCATTTGATTCTTTCTTACATACAGTAGCAAGAAACTCTGCTATCAACTTCCTGAAACATAAATATGTAGAAGATACCTATCTAGATAATATCCAAAAGCAAGAATGCAGTTCCACTTCGGAAGAAGACCTGATAGCCAAAGAACTCGGCCTATTGATAGACGACACAGTAGAAAAAATGCCGGAACAGAGGAAGAAGATATACACCCTGAGCCGTAACGAAGGTTTAAGCAATGAAGAGATAGCAGCACAACTGAATACTACGAAGAGAAATGTAGAAAGCCAGCTAAGCCTCGCCTTGAAAGAAATACGGAAAACAATTTCATGCTTCTTCTTATCACTGTTATAATACACTCTTTTTTCGCTCCAACCCCCTAAAAAAGGAGTAAAAGAAAAAATATATTCACCTAAAATAACAAAGAATCATTTTTCTTCGTATAATTGCAAATTATTATATTCATAATCTTATGGGGAAAAGATTTTTATTTATTGCTACTTGCATAACTTCGACACTATTACTAGCGACAAGTTGTTTAGAAAAAAATGATGTGTATGTTAAAATTCCGGCAGACCAGTTCTTCGATTTTGACTTAAACCAGAAGATAAACCTGTCTGTGGACTATGGATTCGAAGGAAAAGACTATGTTGTCTTATTCGACCTCTACGACGAAAATCCGATAATAGAAAATGAAAACGGGGAACTTGTCAAAAAAGACATCTCTCCCATTTATCGTGCCGCCACAGATAAGGATGGTAAATTTTCCGGAGAGATACAAATTCAATCTGCTTTGTCAGAGGTATGGTTATACTCAGAGTATGCTGGAACACTCTCTCCTATTCAGTTAGAAGTTACTGATAACTCTATCATGTACAATCAGGAGAAGTATATTGCAAAAGCAACTACCCGAGCCTTAACACCTAACAATCATCAATATCCTGACGGCTGGCTAACCTTGGGTGACTGGAGTACCCTCGGAACTCCTGCTTATCTAACACCCGGCAGAGTGCTGCCTGATGCAAAAACGTTGTATAACATAAATGAGATATTCGTCAAATACAATGGAACTGCTATGGAGCAAAGAGATTATGGAAAAGCATTCTTCGCTCCTGGCGTTAGTTCTGAGATAAAAATCATAAAAGCTACAAAAGTTTACTTATGCTTCATTAGTAGTTCCGCTGCCTGGAACAACAGTGTCGGTTACTTTAGTTATTCTACCGGACAAGAGCCCCAAAGTATATCAGAAGTGCAGAGAATCATTGCATTCCCCAGTGCCACATCTATTGCCCAAAAAGGTGCAACGGGAGCATTAGTTAGTGGAGACAAGGTGCAACTGAAATATTGGGATGGAGAAAAATTCCAGGATGAATTTCCGGCAGGGGTAACCATCGGATGGTGGTTGCAAGGAATGGGATTCAATACAGGAAATATCATACATAAAGTAGATGGAAGATACAATAGTTTCTCACTTCCCCACCTAAATTCGGATGGGATACAACGAAGTATTTCATTAAGAGAGCCGGACTCTGACCAACTTGTAGCTATTGGATTCGAGGATAATAATGACTATCGTTACAATGACGCCACTTTTTATCTGCAAATAGAAGAGAAGGGAGCAATAGACGAAAGCAACACACCTACAATACCGGATGTCGGAAATCCACCGAGTAACACAGAGAACTTCACTACATACTATGGTACACTAACCTTTGAAGACTTGTGGCCATCAATGGGTGACTATGATATGAATGATGTGATGATAGACTATTCATGCAAAGTGTATAAAAACACAAGTAATAACAGAGTATATAAGATAGAGAATCAATTCATTCCACGTCATAATGGTGGTACACTTCAATCAGGATTTGGTTTCCAGTTGAGCAATGTCTCATCTGGTGAAGTAAGTAATATAACGATAGATGGAGCCGGACAATCCCAATATATGCAAGGAGCTAATCAGGAGCCTGGACAAAGTCATCCTACTTTCTTATTATTCGACAATATCAAAGATGTGCTCGAAAAGACAATCACAATAAGTTTTGAACTGAACGATCTTGAAGAAGCAAATGTCGTACCTCCATATAATCCATTCATCTTTGTAGAATCGGACAAAGGCAGAGGAAGAGAAGTACATTTAGTGAAATATCCTCCGACAGACAAGGCTGATTTCGGTCTATTCGGTACAGGAAGCGATGCTTCACGCCCTGATGAAGGCCTCTACTACGTAATGAACAGGCTTAAATTTCCCTTTGCCCTGAATTTGGCAAGTATTAAGGATTTCCCTACACCCGATGAAAGTGTAAGAATCGACTTAGCTTATCCCCAATTCAACGATTGGGTAAAGTCTGAGGGAAAAACTAATAAAGATTGGTATAAGCATCCTGCACAATAGAGTTAGGAAATGAATTAATCCAATAACTCATTTTGGTCAAAAGCTCTCCATATCCATATCAAGCCCGCACTTGCTCCACTCCTATACGGGAAACAAAACAGTGGAGTTGGTATGGAGTTGGTATGGAGGAGATATGGAGTTAGTAAGGTGCAGATTATTTTGTTCCTTTTCTCGGTTATTAGAGAAAGCCTACTTCCTTAAAATAAAAAATAAAAAAAACTCGGTTTTCTTACTGAGCTTTTCATCTGTTAGCTGTATATATTATAAAATGCAGCCAGATGAAAAAAAATATTATCGCTAGAATTCTTAAGAAATACTTATCCGGACGTTTCTCTTCCGATACAGAAGAAAGGGTTCAGAAATGGATTATTAAAGATAAAGATATTGAGGAAAAAGAAAAAGCCTCACTGGAATATTGGAATGAACTGGAAGCAAAAGCCGATCCGGACACAGAACTTATACTGGACAGAGTAAATCAAAGAATTGACTATAAAGAAATCGTTCACCGACCTTTCTATCAGAAATTGGCACGTATTGCAGCCGTTCTGATTCCACTATTTATGATGACAGGAGGCTATCTATATTATACCTCCACACAAAATAAATGGATTGAAATATCAGTTGCATACGGTGACAAGAAACACTTCTTATTACCGGACAGTTCTGAAATATGGCTGAATGCGGGAACTGTAGTCAAATATCCGAAAGAGTTTTCGAAAGTGCAACGCCTTGTACACCTTGATGGCGAAGCTTATTTTTCTATTCGGAAGAACACAAGTAAACCGTTTATTGTAGAAACCTCCCAACTCTCAGTTAAAGTATTAGGAACTAAATTCAACGTAAAGGCTTACGCTGATGATGAACTGGTGACCACTACCCTGACAAGTGGTAGAGTGGAAGTTATCCCTCCCACCCAAGACCCACGGATACTAAAGCCTAATGAACAGTTGACATACGATAAAAAAACATACGCCGTCAACATTACTGAAGTCTCCCCAACCGATACAGATGGCTGGATCACGGGTAAACTGATATTTACCGATGCACCTTTCACCGAGATCCTGCAAACACTTGAAAGACGTTATAATGTGACTATCAATCATACAATGAACATCCCTGCCTCCAAACGATATACCGTCCGATTCCTTAAAGATGAAAATCTGGAAGAAATACTGCCTGTATTAAGTGAGATGATTGGCTTCAGTTATCAAAAGCAAGGAAACAAAGTAGAACTAATCAAAAAACAATAAAAAGAAACTGCCTATGAAGAAAAAGAACCGGATTGCAGCTTGAGACCCTCAACCCGGTTCTGAAATGCTAATGCTCTATTTGAAAGTGAACTAAAATAAAGTATCAACCATACAAAGATAATGCAATTTGAGTGCAGAACTTTCATGCTTGCATGAAAAAGTTCTGCCGAAATGCAGCTTATCTTATAAAAATGTACAATAATGAACCGAATAACCATTAATAAACAAATAAATAAGATACTCCTTTTTTTATTTTTTGCCTTTCTATCATTTAATGCCACAGCACAGAATGACAAAAAGCAAATCACCATACAAAATAAAAACATATCACTGAAAGAAGCTTTTGCCGAGATAGAACTACAAACCGGATATAGCATAGCTTATGAGTTGTCGACTGTAGATGTAAAGAAGAAAATATCCCTGTCATTAGAAAACCAGAGTATTGACAAGGCGTTATCACAAATCCTGAAAGACACCCGGTATTCATACAAAATAACAGGCTACCATATCATTATCACTCCATCCGACAACGAACAACAGAAATCCACCAAGGAAAAAACGGAGAAACCTACCCAAACAGTCAGAGGAATCGTACTGGATTCCAAAACCAATACACCTATAGAGTTTGCGACTGTAAGAATTATGAATAGCGGTTCTTTGGGCAGTACAACAGATAGTCTGGGGAGATTTCGGATAGATCATGTTCCTGTGGGACGATGCAATATACAAACCTCCTATGTAGGATATAATGCCAATATTTTCAATGAAATACCTGTAACCTCTTCCAAGGAAGTATATATGGAAATCCCATTGGATGAGAATGTTCATTCGTTGGCGGAAGTCGTCATACAACCGGAGATAAAGAAAGATAAGCCCCTGAATGCAATGGCCATTACCGGCGGACGTATGATCAGTATGGAAGAGGCAGGCAGGTTTGCCAATGGCTTTGATGATCCGGCACGTCTGAGTTCTGCATTTGCAGGTGTGGCAGGAGATGTAGGAACCAACGCTGTAGCTATCAGAGGAAATTCACCCCAGTTTACCCAATGGAGGTTGGAAGGTGTAGAAATTCCTAATCCTACTCACTTCGCTGACCTTACCGGACTGGGTGGAGGTTTTCTTTCGGCCCTGAGTACACAGGTGATCGGTAACTCCGATTTCTACAACGGTGCGTTCCCTGCCGAATACAGCAATGCGTTATCAGGTATCTTCGACATGCAAATACGAAATGGTAACAATCAGAAGTACGAACATACATTTCAGTTGGGTATTCTGGGTATTGACCTGGCATCGGAAGGCCCGATAAGCAAGAAGCATGGAAGTTCCTATATCCTTAATTACCGCTTCTCTACTACTTCTTTAGCTACAGGAAATGACATGAACCTCAAATATCAGGACTTATCATTTAAGCTGAATTTTCCTACCCGGAAGGCCGGAACTTTCTCTATCTGGGGGATCGGACTGATTGACCGCTATAAACCGGAGATTCTCGATCGTGATGAATGGGAAACACAAAGTGACCGGCAATCCGGAAATACAACATTTGATAAAGCAGCAGGAGGAATTACTCACAAGTATCTTATCAATACGGATACTTATATCCACTCTTCATTAGCCGCTACTTATGCAAAAGATCACACAGAAGCTGATCAGATGACAGAAGATGATAAACTGGTCCATGTAGGAGATATCCGGAATTCCAAATGGGATATCGTTTTCAATTCTTATCTGAACAAGAAGTTCAGCTCCAACCACATCAACCGGACAGGTATCACAATCACAGGACTTAAATACGATCTGGATTACAAAATCAGTCCTAATTTTGGTTTAGATATACCTATGGAACAGATTTCAAAAGGGAACGGAGAAAGTTGTGTACTCTCGGCCTACAGCAGTTCTGTCATCAACCTAAGTAATCATCTTACCACCAGTCTGGGCATCACTGCGCAATACTTCACTCTAAATAAGAACTGGACCATAGAACCCAGAGCAGCCCTGAAATGGACTTTCAATCCGAAACATGCCCTGGCATTGGCATACGGCCTGCACAGTCGAAGAGAAAGACTTGACTACTACTTTGTAGAACAAGAGGTCAATGGAAAAACTGAATCCAACAGATATCTGAATTTTTCAAAGGCTCATCACTTTGGGCTTACATACGACTGGAACATCAACTCATATATACACTTAAAAGTGGAACCCTATTATCAATATTTATTCCGTATTCCCGTTGAAGAGAATTCTTCCTTTTCTATCATCAACCATCAGAGCTTCTACCTGGAAAGAATATTAAAGAATAGAGGTTCCGGAGTGAACTACGGTATAGACATCACATTAGAACAATACATGAAAAATGGTTTCTACTATATGATAACGGCTTCTCTTTTTAAATCGAGATACAAAGCCGGGGATCATATCTGGCGCAACACACGGTTGGACAAAAACTACCTCCTAAACGTACTTGCCGGAAAAGAATGGATGGTGGGACGCAATAAACAAAATGTACTAAGCCTTAACGGACGTATCTTCTTCCAAGGTGGCGACCGCTACACTCCTGTAGACGAAGAGAAAAGCCTGATAGAACATGATATCAAATTTGATGAAACCAGAGCTTACAGCAAGAAATTTAATCCTTCTCTCAATGGTGATATTTCTTTCAGTTATAGAATCAACAAAAGGAAAATATCTCATGAGTTTTCCATTAAAATGCTAAATGTAGGTATGCGCACAGGTATGCACTTTTACCAGTACAACGAAAAGACCCATAAGATAGAGAAAGAAGACGGATCGGGTATGATTCCGAATATCAGTTATAAAATCTACTTTTAATTTATGAAAGAGAACACTTATTGCTTACACCATTTTACAGCGAAAATATTCTATTGCCCCCCGATAAAAGCAAAGAAGATGTATCAGGAAATTTCACAGTACCGGAATGAATTATCATCCTTTGTATGAACTAACCGTTCACGACAGACGTTATATCCATAGAACTTTAAATACCAACGATCATGGAAAAGTATCTGATTCATAGTAATGAGTTGCATTTCATCAACAAGGAACGCATTCACAGGGAAGTAGAGAAAATGGTAGAGTCATTAGACATGGCAGCAGGTTCCACCAAAGGATTCGACCTGTATACCGTAGTAGAAAGTTATTTCACTGATCTCGAAAAGCGAAGGGAAATCAATCGCTTACTGCATATAGAGAAAGATGAATGCGAAGCCATAGAGGAAGAACTCGGAGTATATGAAATGTGATTTGCAATAAAAACTATCACGAGTATTAACTATAATGAATAAAGGGCATAACAAGTTGTTGTTATGCCCTTTATTCATTTACGGTAATCAATTCCAGACTACTATCAATCCTTTGCCTGATGTACCGTCAGCTGTGGGAAAGGGAAACCAATACCCTCCTTATTGAACACAGAGTAGATGGTCTTGTTCATATCGAAATAAACTCCCCAATAGTCCTCACTCTTCACCCAGGCACGGATAATCACATTCACGCTACTGGCATCCAGTGCATGAAGGGCAACAAAAGGAGCCGGATCACTGAGAATCCGCTTGTCTTCAGCAATGATACGACGGGTAGTTTCTTCCACCTTATCAAAGTTTTCGCCATACTCCACACCGATTATCCATTCTACACGACGGGTAGCTTCACGACTGTAGTTAGTCACAGTACCACTACTCAACGCACCATTCGGGATATAAATAATCTTATTATCACCGGTAGTCAGGATCGTATGGAAAATCTGAATCTCACGAACCGTACCCGTGATGCCTTGGCTTTCAATCAAGTCACCTACTTTATAAGGACGGAGCAGCAATACAATCAGACCACCTGCAAAGTTCTGCAAGTTACCGGACAATGCCATACCAATAGCTACACCGGCGGATGCCAGCAAGGCAGCAAATGAAGTCGTTTCCACTCCCAACTTACCGATAACGGCAATAATCAATAAGATAGTCAGCAAGATGTTCACCAGACTCTTTACAAAACTCTGGATACTGGCATCCACATGTCGCTTAGCCAATAAGCGGGCCAACATTTTATTAAGGAAAGAAATAAGGAAACGTCCTATAATAAAGATCAATACAGCACCAATGATATGGCCACCCGCATTCACTCCCCAGTCTATCAACTGTTGGAGAAATACCTGCAATTTACTAAAACCGTCTTCCACAACAGTTTCAGTTGCAGGAGCCGCTGCTTGTAAAAATAATAACATAATATTTGTTCGTTTGAAGTTAATAATTCAAGTTTCGCAAGCTCAACTTTCGTAGTTGACAAGGTTTCAGTTGACAAGGGAACAAGGGAGATAGTCTCACAAACAATTCTTACCTATCATTTTCTCATGAAAAGCCTGACATTCTTGCCTTGTTCCCTTGTCAACTGAAACCTTGTCAACTGCAAAAGTAACAAATATTTCCGGTTATCGTTCACTCGATTTGCGTGTTTCAGCGAAAACACTTAATTTTGCCCCCGATTTCAACTAAGGGGTGCCCTAATATGACGGGCTGAGATCATACCCATTGACCTGATCCGGGTAGTGCCGGCGGAGGGAAAAGAAGAAAAGTTCCCCTTTTCTGTATTAATCTTTAATAGTTAAAATTGTAATGAGAAAACATGCAATGGCGGCCTGCCTGTTGATGGCAACGCTGAGTGTCTGTGCGCAGACGCATGAGAAAGACAGCTTGCGGGTGATAAACCTGCAGGAAGTAGAAGTTATCTCTACCCGTGCCACGGGAACCACACCTGTGGCGTTTACCAATGTTAGTAAAGAACAACTTAAAAAGCAGAATTTCGGGCAAGACCTGCCCTATTTATTAAGCATGATACCTTCTGCCATTACAACAAGTGATGCAGGTGCCGGTATTGGTTATACCACCTTGCGCATACGCGGCACAGATGGCACGCGAATCAATGTCACCGCCAACGGTATTCCTATCAATGATGCAGAAAGCCACACCGTATTCTGGGTAAACCTGCCTGATTTTGCCTCTTCCGTAAAAGACTTACAAGTGCAACGAGGCGCAGGTACTTCCACCAATGGTGCAGGTGCATTCGGTGGTAGTATCAATATGCAGACAGGAGATTTTTCATTGAAACCATATGCCGAAATCAACGCATCTTACGGCTCATTCAATACTCACAAAGAGACGGTGAAAGTAGGTACCGGACTTATCAACGAACATTGGTCTTTTGACGTACGGCTATCCAATATCAGTTCGGATGGCTATATAGACCGGGCATCCGTTGGCTTAAATTCCTACTATGCCCAGGGTGGATATTATAATGACAACACATCGGTGAAACTGATCACTTTCGGCGGAAAAGAGCGCACTTATCATGCATGGAATTATGCCAGCAAAGATCAAATGGCAGCATTCGGACGCCGTTTCAACTCTTGCGGATACATGTATATTGAAGATAAAAGCGGAGGGATACATCAACCGGAGATTGATTACGATTATGGTGTCAAAGAAGCCGATCAACTGATCAAAAATGGTGGCACTTTCCACTTCTATGATGACCAGACAGATAACTATGTACAAAAGAACTATCACCTGTTAGTCAACCACACCTTTACTCCGCAATGGCGTCTGAATGCCGGCTTGCACTATACCAAAGGAGATGGATATTATCAGGAATACAAGATTGGACGTAAATTGGTAGAATATGGCATGAAACCCTATGAAGTAAGTGGAGAAAACGTAACCAAAAGCGATCTTGTTCGTAAAAAAGCAATGGATAACTGGTTTGGTGGAGGAATCTTCTCCGTAAATTATACCAATGACCGACTGAATGCTTCACTGGGTGGCGGTCTGAATCGTTATGATGGCGACCATTTCGGTAAAGTACTGTGGGTGAAGAACTATCTGGGGCAACTGAATCCTGATAATGATTACTACCGCAACAACGCTACTAAAAATGATGGAAATATCTATCTGAAAGCCAACTATGAGTTAGGTGGTGGTGTCAGTGCATACGCCGATCTGCAATATCGTCACATCACCTACAAGATGCATGGTCAGAATGACAAATGGAACGATGATACGAACGCACTTCAAACCTTGCATATTGAAGATAAGTTCGACTTCTTCAACCCGAAAGCTGGTTTGTTCTGGCAGATCAATACTAACAACCGTCTATATGGTTCATTCAGTGTAGCCCATAAAGAACCTACGCGCAATAACTATACCGACGGAAAACTAACCGAACATCCCAAAGCAGAACGCTTATTCGACTATGAACTGGGATATACCTTTGCCAACTCATGGTTAAATCTGGGCGCTAATCTCTATTACATGGATTATAAAAACCAGCTGGTATTGACAGGCGAAAAGAATGAAATTGGCGAAGCTGTAGCAGCCAATGTACCCGACAGTTATCGCATGGGTATAGAACTCATGGCCGGATTGAAACTGAACTGTGGTTTCCAATGGGATATCAATGCCACCTTTAGCCGTAACCGTGTAGAGAACTTCTCCGAGACACTGTACGAATGGGAAAAGCCTACTACCGAAGCCTGGAAAATAGATCGTGGCAATACTCCTATCTCTTTCTCACCGGACTTTATTCTGAACAATCGTTTCAGTTATACGTATAGAGGGTTTGAAGCAGCCCTGCAATCCCAATACGTCAGCAAACAGTATATGACCAATGCTAAACGTGATGACCAAATATTGGATGCTTACTTCGTTAGCAATCTGAACCTGGCATATACCTTCAAACTGCCTCGCATGAAGTCAGTCACAGTGGGTTGTACGATATATAACCTATTCAATGAAACATACGAAAACAATGGTTTCGCAGGTAGCGGATATTCCCTCAATGATGCAGGAGAAAAAGAACGTTACAGCTATGCAACCTATGCGGCACAAGCCGGAACCAATGTTCTGGGACATATCTCTTTGAGTTTTTAAAGCATGGAACAAACTCTCGAAATTATCGGAACCATCGTCGGTCTTGTCTACCTCTGGTTAGAATACCGGGCAAGTATCTATCTTTGGATAGCGGGCATCATCATGCCTGCTATCTACATTTTCGTCTATTACGATGCCGGACTGTATGCTGACTTCGGAATAAATATCTATTATCTGGGGGCGGCCGTCTACGGTTGGATGATGTGGAAATACGGCAGTTTTGTAAGACGAAAACTTCATCTACGTATCAAAGAAGGACAGCAGGAACTTCCCATTACCCGTATGCCAATGAAATATTACCTGCCCCTCGGCATTGTATTCGCCGTTACTTTTGTCGGCATTGCCTGGATACTCATTCGTTTTACCAACAGTAATGTACCCTGGCTTGATTCTTTCACCACTGCCCTCAGTATCGTAGGCATGTGGATGCTGGCACGTAAATATGTAGAACAGTGGTGGGCATGGATTGTAGTGGACATTGTCAGTGCAGGACTCTATGTTTACAAAGACCTCAATTTCACAGCAGGACTGTATGCTCTTTATACAATAATCGCTATCTTTGGCTACTTCAAATGGAAGAGGATGATGGGAAGAGTGGTAGAGTGATAAGGTGTTAAGGTGATAGGGTGATAAAAGAAACAATGATGAAAGAAAATAATAATAAGAATTCAGTGGAACTCTGTGTTCTCTGTGGTGAACCGGAAGCAGTTATCTTAGCCAATGGTGATTATCCGACCCATCCCATACCTTTGCAGGTACTGGCAAACGCTCCTTATATCGTTTGTTGTGATGGCGGTGCAGATGCTTATATAGATTGCGGCAACGTACCTGATGTTATTATCGGTGACGGAGATTCCCTGAGTGAAGAGAACCGCCGGAAATATAGTCATATTCTCCATTACATCTCCGACCAGGAGACCAACGACCAGACTAAAGCCGTAAACTTCCTTTTATCACAAGGCAGAAAAAACATCGCTATCGTAGGAGCCACAGGCAAACGGGAAGACCATACTTTAGGAAATATCAGCCTGCTCATTGATTATATGCGTACCGGAGCTCATGTCCGCATGCTGACCGATTATGGTATTTTCATTCCCTGCCATGACACCTGTTCTTTCCCCAGCGAGCCAGGGCAACAGATTTCGATCATAAACTTTGGTGCCCATAACCTGCGAGGTGAAGGCTTGGTATACCCTCTCAGTGACTTCACTAACTGGTGGCAAGGTACACTGAACGAAAGCACGGAAACAGAATTCACCATTCACGCAGAAGGGGAATACTTGATAATTATGAATTATGAATTATGAATTATGAATTGCTACGCTGTCATGCCGCATGGCAATTCATAATTCATAATTCATAATTCATAATTACTACTTACCTTTCCTCTCCGCTACCTCCACAAAGTACACACTCAGACATATCATCCCGATAGCCACCCCCTGTTCCCAGGTAAAGCGGTCTTGCCCCACGATATAAGAAACGACGGTCGTCACAATCAGTATCAGATAGCCATACATGGCCACTACGGTTGTCTTCAGATATTTCAATCCGATGGGCATCAACCAATAACTAAGGTAAGTAGGGAAAATAAGGATGAACGCCAAAATCATCCACGGCATCCAGTGCCAGGTTCCATGTGCTGCGTCGGCGAACAACGGCGCGTCCCAGCCCAGGATAGTAGATATCACCAGACCGGACAGCGCCGCGCCCCCAAACACATATTTCATTACGGTCACCAAGCCGATCTCTTCCAGCAATTTCTTACTCAGAATCAGATAAATGGCAAAGAACACCGAACTGAGCAGGCACAACATATTACCTGTAAAGGCATCATGTGCCAAGTCATCGCTGCCTTGAGTCAATATACACAGCAATGCACCACCGAACCCGAGGGAAATACCGATAATTTTCATCAGTGTAGCCCGCTCGTGCAGAAAGAGAACGGAGATAAGAAATACCCAGATAGGTTGCAGGGAATTGAATATGGCACTACTGACGGGTGTCGTCTTACTGATACCCAGCAAATAGCAGAACATAAAACCATACATGCCGAATGCTCCCAGACAAAGTAACCCGATACGCTGCCGCCGTGTGATAGGTGCTTCTTTCACAAACCAGCCTGTCACCCAGAACGCTATAGCAGCAAAAGTACAACGCACCGTGACACCCGTCAATGCACCCATCCACACGGGCAGCAGGAATTTCAGGGCATTCATATTCAATCCCGCAAATATTCGCGAGACTACCAAACTTAAATTGGCCTCCAGTTTCTTATCTTTCATTCGGATATCGCAATTTTGGTTTCAAGGCAGAGAACGCAGGGAGAAGAAAATTGTTCAACGTGCATGGATATTCCAAAACTATTCGTATCTTTAGGATGTTCTATGAAAAACAAAAAAGGATAGCCCTATGAAAAGTAAAGAAGAAAAAGACACACTGCGTACCGAAACGCAAGATGAACCTAAGAGCAAAGAACAAGTGCTCGTATTCTCTCATCAACTGCGCCGGGAAGTTGAAACTGCCTGCTGCCAATTGGATAACCGCGAAGGACAGAATAACTTAACAATAAACAAGGAGGTAGCAGAATGGCTAAGCAAGTAATATGGTCGCTCGTCGCCAAGAAACAGTTGAAGGAAGCATTCCAGATACTAAAACTAAAGAATGGGAATAATGAGGTTGGTGAAGTGCTCTATGTACAATTGCAGAACATATTACACCGCATCAGCATGAATCCGTTCATCGGACAAACAACAGAAATAGAAAATATACGCTACATCATTCCTCACCCGGGATATACACTTTTCTATCGACATAGCCTCAAGAAGATAGAAGTTGTTGTACTATGGGACAACCGACTAAAAATGGGGGAACTGAAAGTAATCCCCAAAAAGGAATGAGATGTAAAAAAAGTAAATAAGTAGCGAATTATGATTGAACAAATTCCATCGCATGCCATGCATACCATTTTTGTGTGAACTCATCACCCAAGTTGTATTGACTGGCAACATTACGTACTGTTTCCAAATTCAAATTATCAGGCAAACGGAGAAGTGCGTTTGCAGCACAGAGGTTTTTGTATTCTTCATCAAGAATAATCCTTTTACGGAGAGACAGGTTATCATCTCCGATATAAGTCCTGTGACTTATCATGCGTTCTGACACCAGCCTGCCAATCATGACACCTTGCTCTGATATAAAATAGTATGAATTATCAGGTTGCCTGACATAAAGAGTATTATTATTTTTCAAGCTAAAAAACTCAAATGCATTATAATTACCAGTTTCCAGATTATAATACCTGAGGTAACGTTCTCTATATCTCTGCATAAAATGTGGAGTATACTCAAGAACAAGAGGATGTTTATTGCTCGATAATGCAATATATCCGCAAGTTTCCTGACCGGTTATCGGAGCGTAAATAAGAAGTGAAATACCTTCATTGAGAGCAAGAAAGGCAATGGTCCAAGAATTATTCCGCTTTGTCGTGACTACCATTCTTTTAACAAATCTTCCGATAAAGTGTTCTTGCCTGTAGCGCTTTCCACAACGATCCATAAATAAATCGATTTTGGTCTGCAATATTGAAAAATCTTTCAGTGCTTCAGCACATAACTCTTCGGACGACATTGACGATACAAACATGTTTTTATCTTGTTTATGGTTAATACAAACCAGAAATTGAATATGGGTACAAAGGTATAAAAAAACAATCCAACATAGTTGGCAGAGGCCTTTTTTCATGTTATAATAATATTATCCTTGAGTAGTTACTGATTTTTTGTCAAGAGCAGATTTATGCATTCCATCATGTGTTTCATGCAAACAGATGATGCGTTTGCCACAAGTAGATGGTGTGTTTTCCACAGTTGAATAAGGCAAATGCCACATTCTAACCGGGTAAATGCCACACTATTTGCCTGTTAGAGTGTGACATTTCAGTCATTAAGATGTGGCATTCGGGAAGATCAAATGTGGCATTTCAGATGGGATAAAAAAAGAGAGGAGAAGCAATGCCCCTCCTCTTATGCTAATTTAAACTTGAATCTGAGTTAAAATTACGGTTACAAATATACTATATTGAAACACCAAAGTCAAGCTTTCGGGTCTTTATTTCTTTCCGCTTAAAGAAATTCCGCTCCTTATAGCGACAATAGATAACTTTTAAAATCAGCAAATTCCTTTGTCATCGACAGACTTTGCTTTTCACCTTGCATAAAAGCTTTCAGTTTCGCAGGAATCTCTACGGTTTCACCAATAATACCTTCCACGGTTTCGAGGAATTTTGCCGGATGCGCCGTCTCCAGGAAAACACCAGTTTCACCTGGTTTCAATCCTTCTTTCAGAGCACGGAAACCACAGGCACCATGCGGATCAAGCAGGTAATGACATTCCTTCCACGTCTCACGCATCGTTTCGGCAATCTGTTCATTAGTATAAGTAGTACCACTGATTTCAGCAGAAATGGCCGCATGACTACCACCATAAAGATCGAGCACACGTGCAAAGTTACTCGGATCGCCCACATCCATAGCATTGGCAATGGTAGCGATAGAAGGACGTGGAGTATAAACGCCAGTCTGCAAATATTGATAGAAAATATCGTTACGGTTATTGGCAGCAATGAAACGCTTCACAGGCAATCCCATACGTTTGCCAAACAATCCGGCAGTGATATTTCCAAAGTTACCGCTCGGAACACAGATAACGGCATCGTTCGCCTTGCCTAACTTCTTCAGTTGAGCATAAGCATAGAAGTAATAGAAAGCCTGCGGTAAGAAGCGTGCTACATTAATGGAATTGGCACTGGTAAGTTGCAAATGCTCATTCAGTTCCTTATCCATAAAAGCAGACTTCACCAACGCTTGGCAATCATCGAATGTACCGTCTATCTCAAGGGCTGTGATATTCTGTCCGAGAGTCGTAAATTGTTTCTCCTGTATTTCGCTGACTTTCCCTTTGGGATAAAGCACATATACATGAATACCCTCCACACCGAGGAAACCATTAGCTACCGCACTTCCCGTATCACCAGAGGTGGCAACCAACACATTGACTTGTTTCTTACCTTCTTTTCTGATGAAGTATCCTAAAAGACGGGCCATGAAACGTCCACCCACATCTTTGAAAGCAAGCGTCGGGCCATGGAAAAGTTCGAGTGAATAAATATCTTCCGTCACCTTCACCAAAGGAACATCAAAATTCAATGTATCGTAAACGATTTGTTTCAATGTTTCGGCAGGTACATCTTCCCCAAAGAAAGCATCGGCTACGCGATAGGCAATCTCCTGAAAAGAAAGAGTATCGATACTATCATAAAAATCTTGCGGCAAAGGTTTAATACTATATGGCATGAAAAGTCCTTTGTCGGCAGCAAGTCCCTTCACTACGGCTTCTTCCAGGCTGGCATCGGGAGCTTGTTTGTTGGTACTGTAATATTTCATAATCAGCTTTTCATAAATTCATTAATAAACTCATCTTCCTTCAATAATCCGTAACTACCTTCGCAAACAGACGCTTCATCAAAGGTCTGTACACTATCCGGTTCGATACCCGGATACCAGATGAGGAAAGGGATCGGTTCATTGGTATGTGTACGGAGCTCACATGGAGTAGGATGATCGGGCAATACGGCAATAGCTACCGGTTCTTCCCAATCTTTCACGGCTTCATATATAGGACCTACAGCACGACTATCCAGATTCTCAATCGTCAGAAGTTTTAAATCCACATTCCCTTCATGTCCGGCCTCATCGCTGGCCTCGATATGTAGATAGACGAAATCATCCGTCTTCAGGGCTTCCAGTGCGGCAGCCACTTTATTTTCATAATTGGTATCATACAGACCCGTTGCACCTTCCACTGTCAGGCGACGCAAGTCCGCATAATATCCGATACCATTGATCAGATCTACAGCAGAAATCACTGCCCCCCGTTTCACTTGTGGGAACTTATCAGACAAACGTTCCATTTTAGGACGATAGCCGGGACTCCAAGGCCAAATACTGTTAGCCGGGTCTTTCCCTTCCGCCATCCGCTTCTGATTCAACGGATGATTTTTCAAGAGCTCCTGCGAACGCAGGATAAGGTCATTAATCAAATCAGCGGTTTGTTCAGGGGACAGAGGAGAAGGGAACGAGGCTTCAGTTGACAAGTTGACAAGGGAGTCACTCTTCCTTGTTACCTCGTCAACTGAAACCTTGTCAACTGAATCCGGTTTCACCAGTAACGGGCGGAAAGGTTTCAAGGGCACATCGTGCGGTGGCGTACAATCAATACGCTTATCTCCGCCTTTGATCACCAATAAATGACGATATTGCACGCCTGTATAGAAACACACCCGCTCATTGCCCAGATGTTCCTGCAAGTACTTCACCAATACATCGGCTTCTTCCGTTGTGATGTGTCCGGCAGAATGGTTTTTAATATGATCGCCTTCAATGCAAATGATGTTACAACGCATTGCCATCTCGCCCGGTTTCAAATCTACACCGATGCTGGCAGCTTCCAGAGGTCCTCGTCCTTCATAAACTTTCGGCAGGTCATAGCCTAGAACGGACATATTCGCTACTTCACTACCGGGATGGAAACCATCGGCAACAGTCTTCAACCGTCCCGTACGCCCCATGCTCGCCAGTTTATCCATATAAGGCGTCTTGGCATATTGCATCAGCGTCTTACCGCCCAATGACTCCACAGGCCAATCCGCCATTCCATCGCCTAATATGATTATATGTTTCATTTTATTAAACATTTGCAATACTCATGATATCCGCAAATACACCTGCCGCCGTTACTCCGGCACCGGCACCGTATCCTTGTATCATCATCGGATATTCTTTATAACGTTCTGTAGTCAGCAGAATAATATTGTTACTACCTTCCAGACCATAGAACGGATGATTTACACCCACTTCCTGCAGGCCGACTGATGCTTTGCCATTCTCCAGTTTAGCAACAAAACGCCAGTGCTTGTTCTCTGCTTCCAGTACCTTGCGACGGGCTTCGAAGTCCGCATCCAGACTCGGCACTTTCTTCCAGAAATCATCCAGCGAACCTTCAAAGAAATCATCGGGCACGAACAGGTTCTTTTCTACATCCGACTGTTCCAGTCTGTAACCGGCTTCACGTGCCAGGATCACCAGTTTACGGATAACGTCCTTGCCACTTAGGTCGATACGCGGGTCCGGTTCAGAGTAACGCTCTTCCTGCGCCATCTTAATGGTCTTGCTGAAAGGAATATCCGCACTGATCTTATTAAAGATATAATTCAGTGTACCACTCAGTACAGCTTCAATCTTCAATATCTTGTCACCGCTATGGATAAGGTCATTGATCGTATTGATAATCGGAAGTCCCGCACCTACATTCGTTTCAAAGAGGTACTTCACACCACGCTGACGGGCAATCTGTTTCAGTTCACGGTAGTTCTCATATTCCGAAGAAGCGGCAATCTTATTGGCAGCCACTACAGAAACGTTGTGCAACAACAAATCTTTGTACAAGGAAGCAACTGCCGCACTTGCCGTACAGTCTACAAATACCGAGTTGAAGATATTCATGCCGATAATCTCGTCACGTAAAGTTTCCAGCGTGCTCGGTTTGCCCTTCTCTGCCAGTTCTGCACGGAAATCTGTCAGATCGAAGCCTTCACGGCTAAACATAGCCCGGTCAGCATCAGCGATACCCACAATATGTAGCTTCAATCCATTCTCCATCATCAGCTTCTGCTGTTGGCAGCGGATTTGTTCCACCAGGCTACCGCCTACCGTACCGATACCGCAAATAAAGAGGTTCAGTACCTGGTATTCCGACAGGAAGAATGAATCGTGGATAACGTTCAATGATTTACGCAATGATTTGGAATCCACTACAAATGAAATATTTGTTTCCGAGGCACCCTGAGCACAAGCTATCACATTGATACCGTTACGTCCCAACGTACCGAACAGCTTTCCGGCAATACCCGGCGTATGCTTCATATTTTCACCTACAATAGCTACCGTAGCCAGGTTCTTCTCCGCCTGTATCGGAGAAATCTCACCCATTTCAATCTCTTTGGCAAACTCCTCGTTCAGCACTTCACATGCCAGGTCAGCATCCGCATTACGCACACCGATAGACGTAGAGTTCTCCGAAGATGCCTGAGATACAAGGAACACACTGATACCATTCTTTGCCAGTGCCTTAAAGATGCGGTAGTTCACACCAATCACACCTACCATACCCAAACCCTGCACAGTAATCAGACTGGTATCATTGATAGAAGAAATACCCTTAATCGCTTTCGTACGCGGATCAGATACTTCCTGTCTGATAATCGTTCCCTTTCCTTCGGGATTGAATGTATTCTTTATTAAAATAGGAATATTCTTGTGGCAAACCGGATAAATAGTCGGTGGATATACTACCTTGGCACCGAAGTTACAAAGCTCCGTTGCCTCTACATAACTCAGTTCGTTAATGGTATAAGCGGTAGAAATCACACGCGGATCTGCAGTCATGAAACCATCCACATCCGTCCAGATTTCCAATTGGTCGGCATCCAATGCCGCCGCAATAACCGAAGCTGTATAATCGGAACCACCACGACCCAGGTTCGTAACATCTCCCGTCACCTTATCAGTAGAGATGAAGCCCGGTACCAGCGCACGCTTCGGCAAAGTACTGAATGTTTTACGAATCAATTCATTCGTCAACTCGGTATCCAATACATACTTGGAGTGCTTCTTTTCTGTTTTGATAAACTTGCGTGAATCAAACCATTCGGCTCCCGTCAACTCTGCAACGATAATGGACGATAAACGCTCGCCATAGCTAACAATCGTATCGGAAGTTTTTTGCGAAAGGTCCTTTATCAGATAAATACCCTGGAAAATATCTTTCAGTTCATTGAGCAATTCACCAATCTGGCGTTGCAGTTCCACTTGCCCCTCACCTGCGGGAATCACTTCTTTAATCATTTCCACATGGCGGTAAACAATTTCGCGGAACTCATTTTCGTAAGCAGCATCACCGGCAGCCGCCATTTTCGACGTGTTTATCAGCTTGTCTGTGATGCCCCCCAGTGCGGAAACCACCACAATTACCGGTTCTTCTACTGCTTCTACAATTCTCTTTACGCTCAAAATACTGTTCGCGGAACCTACGGACGTTCCGCCGAATTTTATTACTTTCATATCCTTTATTACTATTGATAAGGTTGATACAATGTGTCGGAAACAGGACGTATATGCCTGTATTGACTTGAATTAAATAAGAAAAACTGCTGAAAAATAGTGTAACACGTAGAAACACAAATACTATCCATTAACCCCTAAGGGTCATGGTCATGCACATGGATGTGACTGTATGTTGATAGTACTTGTTCATACTCTCTGTTTCTTTCATTATTGATAAGTGTCGCAAAAGTAATAATAAAAACATTCAATCTATCACATTTTGTGGTTTTTTTGTAATAAAAATATAGAAAGGCCTCAAAAGAGGCAGAAATATGCAAAAGAGCGAAGTGTCATTTTCACACATAACCATACAATATTCCGTTACCAGCGGCATAGTTTTATAACATTTTGATATTAAATCCAAGATATATCATTATATTTGCACTAAATTATCGTAAGAGAATGCATATGAGTCCAAATATAACTTCCATTTTGCTAATCTATACCGGTGGAACCATCGGAATGATAGAAAACCCCGAAACGGGTGCTTTAGAGAATTTTAATCTCGAGCAGCTGAAAAAGCACGTACCGGAGCTGCAAAATTTCACATTCCATATCGATACTTACCAGTTCGATCCTCCGATGGACTCTTCGGATATGGACCCGGAAGCCTGGCGCAAACTGGTACATATCATTAGTGACCATTACGATAGATACACAGGCTTTGTAATTCTGCACGGCACGGATACGATGGCATATACCGCATCTGCCCTTAGCTTTATGTTGGAAGGATTGAGCAAACCTGTCATCCTCACCGGCTCACAACTCCCTATCGGAGTACTCCGCACGGACGGAAAAGAAAACCTTCTTACCAGTCTTGAAATAGCCAGTGCACGTGATGCAAAAGGTAATCCGCTTGTACCCGAAGTCTGCATCTTTTTTGAGAATCACCTGATGCGCGGCAATCGTACCATCAAGATGAACGCAGAGAACTTCAATGCATTCCGTTCATTCAACTATCCCGTATTGGCAGAAGCAGGTATTCATATTAAATATAATAATGTGCAAATCCGCTTTAAGGAAGTTGAACGGGAACTGAAGCCACATTATCTATTAGATACCAATGTCGCTGTCCTAAAACTCTTTCCGGGTATTCAGGAGAATGTAGTATCGAGTATACTGGGCATTGAGGGATTGAAGGCTGTCGTGCTCGAAACTTACGGTTCGGGAAATGCTCCCCGCAAAGAGTGGTTCATACGCCGCTTGCGGAATGCTTGCGAGCAAGGGATAGTCATCGTCAACGTCACCCAGTGCAGTGCCGGAACCGTAGAGATGGAACGTTATGAAACGGGCTATCAGCTAATGCAGGCGGGAGTAGTTTGCGGATATGACAGTACAACGGAGTCTGCCGTAACTAAACTGATGTTTCTACTGGGCCACGGTTATACGCCTGATGAGGTACGAAAAAGAATGCGTACTCCGATGGCAGGAGAAATTACGACTATCTAAAAGAAAATTCTTGCAAACCTATATATACCATCCGAATAAATAATCCCTGAATCAGATAAATAAACAGCTAAATTTGTATCTTTGACCAATCATTCAGCAAGTAAATTCCCTTATGGCAAAAGAAAAAACGGTTTATGTGTGCAGTAACTGCGGACAAGACTCCCCGAAATGGGTAGGCAAATGTCCGTCGTGCGGAGAATGGAACACATATGTGGAAGAAGTGATACGAAAGGAAGTCGTCAATAAACGCCCGGTCTCCGGAATAGAAACAGAAAAGCCAAAACCTATTGTTCTTAGTGAAATAGAGGCGGATGACGAACCACGTATCGACCTGCACGATGAAGAACTGAACCGGGTATTGGGAGGTGGATTGGTTCCGGGCTCCCTGGTACTGATTGGCGGTGAACCGGGAATCGGTAAATCAACTTTGGTGCTACAAACTGTGCTCCATATACCCGAAAAGCGCGTTCTCTATGTATCGGGTGAAGAAAGTGCCCGCCAATTAAAATTGCGTGCCGACCGGTTATCGCACAATTCCAGCGATTGCCTTATTGTTTGCGAAACATCATTAGAGCAGATATTCGTACATATCAAGAACACCCGTCCGGAACTGGTAATCATTGACTCTATACAGACCATTTCTACAGAGAGCATTGAATCATCGCCTGGAAGCATTGCACAAGTACGCGAATGCTCAGCAAGCATCCTGCGCTTTGCCAAAGAAACACATACACCGGTATTGCTCATCGGACATATTAATAAGGAAGGCAGCATTGCCGGACCAAAAGTCCTGGAACATATCGTAGACACGGTGTTGCAGTTTGAAGGTGATCAGCATTATATGTATCGCATCCTGCGTAGTATCAAGAATCGTTTTGGCAGCACGGCTGAACTGGGTATTTATGAAATGCGACAGGATGGTTTACGCCAAGTCAGCAATCCGTCGGAGTTATTGTTAAGCCAGGATCACGAAGGTATGAGCGGTATAGCCATAGCCTCAGCCATAGAGGGAATACGTCCGTTCCTGATTGAAACTCAGGCATTGGTGAGCAGTGCGGTATATGGTAATCCGCAACGTTCGGCCACGGGATTTGATATCCGAAGAATGAATATGTTATTGGCAGTACTGGAAAAACGGGTAGGCTTCAAACTGGCTCAGAAGGATGTGTTCCTTAATATTGCCGGAGGATTGAAAGTGAATGATCCGGCGATAGACCTAGCTGTCATCAGTGCCATACTGTCCAGCAATATGGATACGGCTATCGAACCGGAAGTCTGCATGGCGGGGGAAATAGGTTTGTCCGGCGAAATCCGTCCGGTGAACCGAATTGAGCAAAGAATCGGTGAGGCGGAGAAGCTGGGATTCAGACGGTTTGTACTGCCGAAATACAATTTACAAGGAATTGATACGAAGAAACTCAAGATAGAACTAATACCGGTAAGAAAGGTAGAGGAAGCATTCAGAGCACTATTCGGATAAAGAGAAATAGAAACAATCAATAATACTACTATGAAAAGACAATTACATTATCTATCACTTTTAATCCTGCTGTCGCTCTGCGGCTGCGAGGTAACATTGCACGACAACTACGTGGAAACGGAACCGTTGCCACTGGAAACCCCTATAGAAATAAAGCTGGACGCAGAGCAAAACAGCAGCGGAGAACTTCTATTAATAGAAGGCTTTAAAGTAGGATTTCAGATAAACACACCGGAATCCCGGCTAATCTCTGCCTCTTTTTACATTGGTAATAATCTGGTCTGCGAAACGAACAGTCCACAAGGCAGTTTTGATGTCTACAATAATAACTTGACGGGAAACAATCAGGTGAAATGCGAGATTACCACAAAATCACTGAAGCAAGGCGAAAGCATACGTGATCAAGCCTATGGAGGACAAACATATATGGGCGAAATGAGTTGGCCGGCACGCTTCACCACTCCAAAATTAACAGTTTATCAGATTCCCGAAGAAAGTTCTTTGGAAAATGTTATCATTCATTGGACATTCAACTTGGATAACTTTTACTTTAAAGTTATAGACAAAGGAGAGGTTGTAGTTGCAAAGACTAAAAAAACCAGTATCACTTTGCCAACTCCCAGCTTTGGTAAACAGAACTATATAGAAGTACGGATAGTAGATGAAGCCGGTAATGAACCTTTCCATTCCATAACGGGAGGATACACGTATTTGGGACCTGGCGTCTCATTAAAAGGAAACCAGATGAAAAGTCTATATAACTCATACTCTAATACGCTGTATGCCAGTTCATACAATGAGGTGACTTCTTATGCTATTCCTTCACTTACCACAATCAGTGAATATAAAAATGGCAAAGGCAATGGAACCCCTATTGCCGCAGCACCCAATTCAGACAAGATAGCGGTGGATTATTCTGACCAAATATGTATCTTCTCCGGAAAAGAATTAAAACTTATTACCACAATAAACTATCCTGAAGTGCCTTATGCACCCAAAGATATACTATTTACATCAGATCATAAATTAGTGCTATACTATAATTACCTCTCCAAGGTCTATATTTATAATACAGATAACGGACAACTTGAGAAAAGTATATTTCTGCCGGAAACCAATTTCCCAGAAGAACACTCTGCGGCAACCTGGTATTATCAGATAAGCGAGAACTACCTGTGCGAGCCTGTGCAACATTACGGCTTCTACCTTACCCCTTTGAAGAATTTTGAAAAAGGAAAAACCATTTTCTACCCACAAGGTTACAGCAACTACTTTTTTCACCCAACCCACCCACATGAACTTATTATAGTAAGCACTGAGAACAACAAGGTTTCTATCCTTAATTGCCTAAGTGGAGAGATTGTTCGTACCATTTCAAAAGGGAAAGAATACGCTTTCTGCAACATTGATCCGGTAACCGGAAACTACTTGTTCAGAAATTCTTATTATGCTCTCATTACGAACGAGAATGGAGATGAACTGTTCCGGATGAGAAGTGAAGATACCAGTCCATATCTGGCAAACAATATTCTGACTTGTTGGGCAGGAGCAGCCATAAACGTAGAACCTTATCTAAAGAAACCATGAAAAAGATTATAATAGCATTAGCTTGCATGTTACTGGGAATAACCAGCATGCAAGCACAGGAATTTACACTGGAATATAATATCGGGTATGGGTTATACAATATGTCCGAGATGAAAGATTTTCTGAGTAATGCAGCCGGCAGTAGCCTGAAAGGAGTAAAAACCACCGATAAGTTTCCGGGGAACTTTACACATAACTTTCGGGCTGGTGTACAGATACAGCAGCATCAGGTAGGTATCACTTTCAGCCACCAGAATACAAGCGGACAGAATCATCTGGCCGATGCTACCGGAGAATACAGGCTAAAAGTAAAGAACAGTGGTAACCAGTTGGGAGCATTCTACCGGTTCCACCTCCTGAAAGAAAGATTCAGTCCATTCTTTGAATTGTCCACAGGGCTCGTTTTCAATACTTGCAAGATGGAAGAATACGTACGTGTAGACTCACAAGTACAGGAAGAAAATGTAACTTTGACCGGTGTCAATGTCTTCTTTCAACCTGCCATAGGAGTGCGCTATAAAATCACTACCTTTGCAGCCATTATCGCAAGCGTCGGTTACGAATGGGACCCCGTCGGTAATTTGCACCTGAAAGGAGATAGAAAACAAAAGAGTTCTTATGACGCAAACTGGAGCGGACTACGTGTCAGCGCAGGCATTGTCACTTATTTTAAAATGAAATGATACAAGAATACCAACTACGCGTGCTGCCCGAAGTAGCCGCCAATGAGCAACGATTGAAGGAGTACCTCGTACAGGAAAAAGGATTGAATGTACGGGACATCAACGCAACACGAATCCTGAAACGCAGTATTGACGCCCGGCAACGGACTATTTTCGTCAATTTGAATGTACGGGTATATCTGAATGAAATGCCCAAAGATAATGAATATCAACCTACTATATATAAGAATGTAGAAGGAAAGCCACAGGTCATCGTCGTGGGTGCAGGTCCCGGTGGACTGTTCGCCGCGCTGAGACTGATAGAACTGGGACTTCGCCCCATCATCGTAGAGCGCGGAAAAAATGTACGTGACCGGAAGAAAGACCTGGCTCAGATCAGCCGGGAGCACACAGTGAATCCGGAATCTAATTATAGTTTCGGTGAGGGAGGCGCAGGTGCTTATTCGGACGGGAAACTCTATACCCGCAGCAAGAAACGTGGAAATGTAGATAAGATATTAAACGTATTCTGTCAGCATGGTGCTTCTACAGCTATATTAGTAGACGCACATCCGCATATTGGAACGGATAAACTACCACGTGTAATAGAGAATATGCGGAATACGATTCTCGAATGTGGCGGAGAAGTGCACTTTGAGACGCGCATGGAGGCTTTAATTATCGAAGGAGATGAGATAAAAGGTATCGAAACCCATACAGGACAAACGATTCTGGGTCCGGTGATCCTGGCAACAGGGCATTCGGCACGGGATGTGTACCGTTGGTTGGCTGCCAATCAAGTAGAGATTGAAGCTAAAGGTATTGCAGTCGGTGTACGTTTGGAACATCCTTCGGAATTGATCGACCAGATACAATATCATAACAGAAACGGACGGGGAAAGTATCTGCCTGCCGCCGAATACAGCTTTGTAAATCAGGTAGATGGACGAGGAGTATACAGTTTCTGTATGTGCCCGGGTGGTTTTATTGTACCCGCCGCCAGTGGTCCGCAACAGATTGTAGTCAACGGAATGAGTCCCAGTAACCGTGGATCGCGTTGGAGCAACTCAGGGATGGTAGTTGAATTGAGGCCGGAAGATTTGGAGAACGAAGGATTGAAGATAGAAAATGGAAGAACAGCTACACAGGATGATAGTGTTGCCTATCCCCAACTCAATATGATGTATTTCCAAGAGGCATTAGAATATAATTGTTGGCAACAAGGCAATATGCGTCAGACAGCTCCTGCACAACGAATGTTGGATTTTACACGCAAGAAGCTGAGTTATGACTTACCGGAAAGTTCCTACGCTCCGGGATTAATATCTTCTCCCCTACACTTCTGGATGCCATCGTTCATTACAGAACGGCTCAGCAAAGGATTCCAGCAGTTCGGACA
This sequence comes from Bacteroides intestinalis, assembly GCF_003464595.1. Classification (GTDB taxonomy): domain Bacteria; phylum Bacteroidota; class Bacteroidia; order Bacteroidales; family Bacteroidaceae; genus Bacteroides; species Bacteroides intestinalis_A. The sequence goes on along the minus strand of NZ_QRZF01000003.1, from coordinate 106,043 downwards.
ATACAGTCGTGGCTTCCTGACTAATGAAGCGGTAATGATTGGTGTGGAAACACGAACCTCTGCACCTGTACGTATTATAAGAGACAGGGAAACATTGCAGCATGTAAGAATCAAAGGATTGTTTCCATGCGGAGAAGGAGCAGGATATGCAGGTGGCATTGTTTCTGCCGGCATTGATGGGGAACGATGTGCAGAAGCAGTAGCTAACTACTTCAAGTTATAACAATTGTTTTCCTTTCACAGTAACATCGTTTACCCCAAATGGTAACTTCATTTACATGCCGGAGTAAAAGCCGTTACATGCCGAGGTAAAGAGCGTTACAATAAGGGGTAAAGGTCGTTACATCCGGCGGTAAATGCTTTTACATAAAGGGGTAACTTGTCGGTAAACACATCTCATTGATAACTAACACATTAACAAAATATCATTATCAAAGCAAATGATTTTCCAACAGTGCATAAAGTTATATGGATGTTTATTGCTAACTTTGCTATACCTTTTTAATGTACATAATGAGAAGCACAACTGACATACCAATGAGCAATGCTATCGTAAATTCTTTTAATGAGATATACACTTCTTATTACAAGAAGTCATTCTTCTTTGCCAAATCATATGTTCATGATGATTTGGCAGCAGAAGATATTGCTTCCGAGTCGTTGATTAAATTATGGGAAAAATTAAAAACAGAGAAAATAGATTATATAGAGCCGCTCCTACTTACCATATTAAAGAATAAAGCTTTGGACTATCTGAAGCACGAAGAAGTCAAACGCACGGCTTTTGAATCTATGGCCGATTGGCATCAACAGGAACTTTCTATTCGTATTTCAACTTTAGAGTCATGCGATCCCAATGAAATATTCTCGGATGAAGTAGAAAGTATCATCCGGGAAACATTAAAATTACTCCCTGAACAAACCCGACGGATATTTCTACTAAGCCGATTCGAAAACAAGTCCAATAAAGAGATTGCCGAACAGATGGGAATTTCCATAAAAGGAGTAGAATATCATATATCAAAAGCATTAAAGGCATTACGGATAACCTTAAAAGATTATCTTCCTCTATTTTATTTCTTCTTCTATTATTAAATTCAGCCATGTATCTCTACCTTTTTGAGAGCAGAAATCTTTTTTTTTCATTTTTTCCAATTTTCTTTTAGGGTTGTTTTCACTTTAGTCGTTACTATATAAAACACAATAAAGAATGAATTCCGAATTACTTCAAAAATATATATCCGGCAATGCCACTGAAACCGAAAAACAACGTGTTACCGAGTGGATGCAAGAAAGTCCGGAAAACATGCGCGAATATATGGCACAGCGCAAGCTACATGATATTGCCCTATGGCGCACAGAACCTGTAAAAACAGAAAATAAGCAATTAAAAAAGAACTTTACATTGCGTACACTTTGGATAGAGACTGCAAAAATTGCGGCAATATTCGCAGTGATTCTGCTAGGTACACACTATTGGTCCGAAAAACACCAGACAGAACAAAATGAATCACTACAATCCATACATGTACCTGCCGGACAACGAGCCGAACTAATGTTGGCAGACGGCACTAAAGTATGGCTGAATTCGCTAAGTACGTTAACCTTTCCGGGACATTTTACTGGTGATATCCGGAATGTAAAGCTGGATGGTGAAGGTTACTTTGCAGTAACTAAAAATGCCAAACAGCCTTTTATTGTAGAAACAAATAAATGTAATGTCAAAGTATTGGGTACGGAATTCAATGTCATGGCCTACGCAACGGATAGCATATGGGAAACGGCCTTACTGGAAGGAGCGGTAGAAATCTTAAGTCCCGGTACTACACTGAACAGGATGAAACTGGAACCCAATACAATGGCAAGTCTAAAAGGAAACAAACTGATAAAAAGACAAATTAAAGAACCTGATCACTTTTTGTGGCGTGAAGGCTTAATTTGCTTCAATAACGTATCTGTCAAAGACATGCTGGAAAAGCTAAAGTTATATTATGGGGTGAATATTATTGTAAACAATACAAAAATATTAGACAATCGTTATACAGGTAAATTTAGGACGAGAGATGGGATAGAACATGTACTAAGAGTTCTCAGACTGAATAATAAATTCACCTACAAAAAGGATGACGAGAAAAATGTAATCACTATTAATTAATCTTTTAAAATTGTTTTGCCTATGAAGTAACACATTCGAATAAAAAAGAAATGGGACAGTGCTGCAACACCATCCCATGGATAGTCAATTACGCATTGACAGTTTTTTCTAACAATCTTAAGTAAAAACCTAAAATTAGTAATGCAAATATATGAAAAATATTTTGTATCAGGAATCTATTGTAGAAATTAAACATTTATTCCATATTATGAGAATCACAGCCCTAGCCCTGTTCATATTTGCCGGGACGGCTTTTGCCACGGAATCTTATTCCCAGGTGATGAAAGTGACAATTATGGCAGATAACATTTCAGCAGGCAAAGTTATCAATGAAATTGAAAAGCAGACAGATTACCTGTTTGTATACAATGTAAATGAAGTGAATCTGAAACGCACTGTAAAAGTAAATGCAAAGAAAAAATCAGTAGCGGAAGTTCTGAATAAAGTATTCGCAGGTACTGATATTTATTATGCTATGGAAGGCAAAAATATCATGCTGATGAGCAAAAGAGAAAAAGAAGAAATAACACAACAAGAAAACAAAACAACAGGGATCGTAAAAGATGCAAATGGTGAACCAATTATCGGAGCCAATGTAACAGTAAAAGGTCAATCAATAGGTACAATTACAGATATAGATGGGCGTTTTGTATTAAATGCCCCAGTAAATGCCGTTTTACAAATTACTTATATCGGATATATTTCTCAAGAAACGAATGTAGGAAACAAAAAAGAATTATATATCACTCTGAAAGAAGACTCCAAAATGCTGGATGAAGTAGTTGTGGTAGGTTATGGTAGTATGAAAAAATCAGATCTGACCGGTGCTGTAGTCAGTGCTAACCTGAAAGATTTTGAGAAATCTCCCAATACCAATGTGGTTCAATCGTTACAAGGTACAGTACCAGGCTTAAATGTGGGACAAGTTACTTCAGCCGGTGCTACGCCCTCCATTTCAATTCGCGGTACCAACACGCTTTCCGGCAACAAAGATGTGCTGATTATTTTAGATGGCATTATCTACACCAGTTCCCTCTCCTCTATCAATCCGAATGATATTGCTTCGATTGACGTTCTGAAAGATGCCAGCGCAACCGCAGTTTATGGTGCGCAGGCTGCCAATGGTGTATTGCTCATAACTACTAAGAAAGGCAAGGTGGGGCAGACTCGCATCAACTTCTCCACAGCTTATACAACGTCTAATCCTACCAAGAATCTCCGTCCGATGAACCGCGAGGAGTTTATCGAATTCACTAAAGATTATTGGTATGATAAAGCCTACACAGGTCCTGATTACACCACGCCTAATCCCGATTTTCGTGTAGCAGACTATATGGTGGATGCTCCGATGCTGGACAGCACCCAACCCGACGGGCTTTCCGTCTACAACTGGGACTGGTGGGATGAAGGAACACAGACAGCTTCTATCTTTGAGAACAAGCTGAGTATCACTGGAGGTACAGAGGCTGTTTCTTACCTGATTTCCTACGCCAACACCAATCAGAAAGGTTTTATGGTGAATGATGACTTCAAGCGAAATAGTGTCCGCATCAATCTGGATACCAAACCCTATAAATGGTTGAATTTAGGCATGCAAACTTTCGCCTCTTTCGTTAATCAGGATGGAGCACAGCCAGGAGTATGGGATATTATCACTTCCAATCCATTGACACCTGCCTTTGATAAGGAAGGCGAGTTAATCCCTTATCCGTTTCAAGGAATCGGCTTGACACCCCTTGCTGCCCTGTTCACGGACGACAAAGAACGCCATAACTACTTCTTCGCCAACTTTTACGCAGAAATAAAACTGCCAGTTAAGGGACTAACCTACCGTCTGAATTATGGTAACAATTACCGCACAGACGAACACTCCCAAGCCAACCCCTATGGTGCCAGCTTGACGGGTGAAGCTTATAAGCAGCATACCTCCTATTATGATTATACGGTAGACAATATAGTAAATTATGCCGGCACCTTTGGCAAACATGATATAGCTGCCACTTTCCTCTACGGTGCCAGTGAACGGAAGCAAAATTATACAGAGGCAAAAGCACAGAATTTCTCCCGTATGACATTGGGTTATAACAATCTGCAATTAGGAAAGGAACAATTCACAAAGTCTGAAGCATGGGATGAGGCATTACTTTATCAGATGCTACGTGTCAACTACAAGTATCTTGATCGCTACCTACTGACGGCTACTGCACGCCGAGATGGTTTTTCTGGATTTGCAGAAAACAATAAATTTGCAATTTTCCCCTCAGTAGCAGTGGGATGGATTATTTCAGAAGAGAAATTCTTCAAACTATCCTGGGTAGACCAACTGAAACTGCGTGCCGGTTGGGGTATCAGTGGTAACCAAACTTCACGTTATAAATCGCTGGCACGTATGGAGAGTAATTCCGGTTATGTGTTTGGAGATGGAGGTACTACAGAAATTTTACAAAAAGTGAATTCCATGGGAAATCCAGACCTTAAATGGGAAAAGACGGAAGGATTCAACTTTGGCTTGGATTTCAATCTCTTCAACAACCGTTTGACCGGTTCGTTAGAAGCGTATCGCACTATTACTCGTGATCTGCTATATGACATGACTATTCCCTCTATGACAGGCTTCTCATCTATCAGTACCAATATCGGAAAGATACGGAACCGGGGTGTGGAACTGACCTTGACCTCTCGCAACTTTGTACAGAAAGACTTTGAGTGGAGTACAACTTTCAACATATCTTCCAATTCCAACAAAATTCTTTCTTTGCTTGGTAGAGACCAAGACGGAGACGGTCGGGAAGACGACTTGACAGCGAGCAATTTGTTTATCGGCGAGTCTACATCGGCAATATACGGATATATCATCGATGGTATCTACCAACTGCACGATGATATTCCGGCAGGTTATAATCCAGGAAACTACAAGATTCGCGATGTGACGGGCGAAGGAAAGATTACAGTAGACGATCGTGTCATTTTGGGTAAGGAAGACCCTGCCTATCGCTTCAGTTTGTTGAATACTTTCCGTTGGAAAGACTTTACCTTTAGTTTCTTTATCAACTCTGTACAAGGAGGAAAGCATGGTTATTTAGGCAAGAATACGGAAACATTGGTACGTGGTGATGCCAATAGTCGCCGTTGGAACCGTATTAGCGAGCTAGCTAAAGACTATTGGTCACCCAACAATCCAGATGGTACTTATTCACGTTCCATCAATGCCGGTGCCATTTCTCCCACTGCCTATCAGGACCGTAGTTTCATTCGATTACAAGATGTCACGTTGGGATATAATCTACCTCAGAAGTGGGTACGCACTATCGGGTTACAGAACCTTAATCTATATGTTAACGGTAAGAATCTGCTCACTTTCACTAATTGGAAAGGCTGGGATCCTGAAACGAACGGCGGATATTTCAGTACCCCCGTTATGCGTAGTTTCACATTTGGTTTAAACATAACACTTTAATTAAAACGGAATGATTATGAAAAAGAAATATATCATAGGATGCATGTTGGCAGGATTACTTTTGGTATCATGCAATGAAAGCAGTTTTTTGAAAGAAACTCCAAAAGATTTCAATAGTACGGGAAACTCTTTCATAACAGAAACAGATTTCAACATGTCACTCAACAACCTGTATAATCTGATTCGTTTAGAATATTATGGCGTGGATGAGAATACCCCCTTCGATTATATTTATGGTACAGATTTGATTTATGATGGAGAACCTGGTACCACCAATCGTAGTGCCAATATGAACGCTGCTTTTAATCCTACAGCTAGTATCCCTAAAGTGCACTGGGATAACTTGTATAAGATAATATCAGAAGCAAATACTATTTTGTCACGTTTGGCTACTGCTGATATAACTGACGATAGTAAACGGACTATCGAGGCAAAGGCGTTATTCTTCAGAGGTATGTCTTATCGTACGTTAGCCTATTTATATGGAGGTGTTCCCATTGTATTAGAAGAACTGGAAACTCCCAAAACAGACTTTGTGAGAAATACACGTGAAGAGACACTTCAGCAAGCTATTGATGATGTAAAAAAAGCAGCGGAGAATTTACCAGACATCACAGCTGTGAAAGATGGTGAAATATCTTCTCCAGCCGCCTATCATCTATTGAGTGAAATATATATTGCTGTCGGAAAAAATCAAGAAGCAGTTGATGCAGCCAGTAAAGTGATCAATAATCCGGCACTTGCTTTGATGAAGCAACGATTCGGCTCACGTGCCAATGAAACTCCCGGAGACGTTTATTGGGATCTCTATCAAGTAAATAATCAAAATCGGGCAACAGGAAATACAGAATGTTTGTGGGTTATTCAGTATGAAACAAACTTACCAGGTGGAGGAAGTTCTACTGCTGATTTGAAGAATGGCGGAAATTATATGCTCGAAAGACATTGTGCTCCTATGGTAAGAGATGTAAAACTGCGTGTCAAAGAAGTTATTGACGGGAAAGAGGTGACTAAAGATTATACTCCTTTCCGCTGGCCTGTTAGCGACTATACAGGCGGAAGAGGGATTGGTTGGGGAATTTCCACAACCTACTTTACAAACACTATTTGGGAAGATGATTTTACAGGTGACATCCGTAATGCTAATCATAACTTTGTTCGGAAATTCGCTGTAACTAAAGAAGACTTCAAGCAAAAATTTGGAATTGATACGATTGATGTAGACAATCCGCCAGTAAACTTGATAGTAGGACAAGGTGGAAGCATGACCATTCCAGGACGGTATCTCTATGCCTATCAGAGCAAAGTGACCACCCCCTATAATCATCCAGAGGAATTGTATGCTAACAAAGCGACTTTTGAATTAAAGGCCATTGCTGGTACTACTTATACCGATCAGTATATGTTCCGTTTAGCAGAAACTTATTTGTTACGTGCCGAGGCCTATCTTAATCTAAATAACAAAGAATTGGCTGCAACAGACATCAACGAAGTAAGAGGTCGTGCACATGCTAAGCCCGTGGAAGCATCGCGCGTGGACCTTGATTACATCTTGGATGAACGTATGCGTGAGCTGGGGGTAGAGGAGAAGCGGAGAATCACTTTAATGCGTACCGGTAAATTATATGAACGCGTAATGAAACACAATCCCTTTTACGCCAATCCGGAAACTTGTGGAGATGGTATAGGAATGTTAGAAAAATACAATTTATGGCCCATTCCCCAATCTGCCATCGAGGCGAACATTGGTGCCAAATTAGATCAAAATCCCGGATATAATTAAAAAACAAGACCGGTCGGGACAACTTACCTGACCGGTTTTTACTGAAAACAAGACTGGTATGAGATATTTTATTTTCTTATTCTTCCTGTGTTTCGAATTAATTGCACAGGGACAAATCATTGTGAAAGAGACCGATGGGAAACAAACCTTTCCGCTCGTTTCCTCCAATAGTAAGACTTTGATAAGTTACGATGAAAACGATTTTGAGGTTGTAAAGGAAGCTGCTCATTTGTTTGTTGAGGATATCCGCAGTGTGACCGGGAAAAAACTTACTTTATCCGGCAAACAGAAAACCTCTGCATACATGGTTATTATAGGAACTGTAGGCCAAAACAGAACTATAGATCGATTTGTCAGCGAAGGCAAGTTAGACATATCCCCCATTCATAATGGCTGGGAACAATACATCATCCAAACGCTGGACAATCCGGATAAAAATATCAGAAAAGCTCTCGTTATTGCCGGATGTGACCGACGCGGAACAGCCTATGGTGTATTTGCCTTATCTGAAGTCATGGGCGTTGATCCACTTTACTGGTGGGCAGATGTTCCTGTAAAACAAAAAAATACCCTATATGTACATATTACCCGATATGTGTCTAAAGCTCCCAGCGTAAAGTATCGGGGGATTTTCATCAATGACGAAGGATGGGGCATACAACCTTGGGCAACCAACACTTTCGACAAAGAGTTAGGAAACATGGGTCCCAAAACATACGCCAAAGTTTGCGAACTCATTCTCCGTATGAAAGGAAATATGATGGCCCCGGCCATGCATCCCCGAACAACAGCTTTTAACCTGATACCCGATAACAGAAAAGTAGCCGACAAATACGGCATCGTAATGACCTCTGCACATTGCGAACCCTTGTTATACAATAATACAACTGAATGGGATAATAAAATTAATGGTGAATGGAATTATCTGACAAATAAAGAAGGCATATTGAAGGTATTGGATAAAAGAACCTCCCAAACGGCTCCTTTCGAAAATGCTTACGTCATTGCTATGCGTGGCATTCATGATGCTGGATTGATTGGTGTACCAGAAGACCGCAAAGCGGAGATAACTGAAGCAGCTTTGCAGGATCAACGCAACATACTCAGCAAATATATCGGCAGACCCGCCGAGGAAATACAACAAGTGTTTGTGCCTTACAAAGAAGTACTCGATATCTATGAAAAAGGAATGAAATTACCTGACGATGTTACAATAGTATGGCCAGACGACAATTTCGGTTATATCAAAAAGCTAAGTGATGCAAAAGAGCAGAAGCGCAGTGGTGCATCGGGTGTGTACTATCATATATCTTATTTAGGTGAACCGCACGATTATCTTTGGCTCAATACTACACCACCCGCTCTGATATATGAAGAAATGAAAAAAGCATATGATACAGGCGCTAATCGGTATTGGTTACTTAATGTAGGCGATATTAAACCGGGTGAGCTGGGTATGAAGTTCTTCTTGGATTTGGCATGGGATATTGATTTATTCAACTACGATAATGCCTATAAATTCGATGCAAACTACCTGTCCTCTATCTTCGGTGACAAGTATAAAGACGATTTGCAAGACATTATGAGTACGTACTATCAGCTGGGTTTCCAACGTAAACCCGAAGCAATGGGATGGGGTATAGAATGGAACAGTTCTGATAGCCGCGAACGGATTGTAAATACCGATTTCTCATTTATCAATTATAATGAAGCAGAAAACCGGATGGCAGAGTATGACCGTATTGCCAATAAGAGTGAAAGAATCCTTGAAGAGTTACCAGACAAGTACAAAGCAGCCTTTTATGAACTAGTATTCTATCCAGTAAAAGGTGCAACATTGATGAATAAGAAAATGCTCACCGCACAACAGAATCGCTGGTATGCACTCCAGGGACGTGCTTCTACAGAACTATATGCTAATAAAGCCCGAAGTTATCACGATAGCATCGATAGTTATACAGTTCATTACAATCAGATGCTGAATGGCAAATGGAACCACATGATGTCATTGGCTCCAGGATGGGTTGCTACTTATCAGAATATGCCCCCAGTAAACACTAGTACCATTTCTTCAGAAGCCAATATGCAGATTTTTATTCCAGGCAAAGACAGCGATTATGGAGTGACCTCTCTGAACGTATTACCTTGTCTGAATCCCTATACTAAACAAAATTCATTTATTGAGCTATACAATCGGGGGAATAAAGCTTTTCAATGGAAGGCTTCAGCCAAACAAGAATGGATAAATCTAGATAAGACATCAGGTGAAACACTACTGCAAGATCGCATCATTCTCTCAGTAGACTGGACAAAAGTTCCACATGGAGCAAATATTACGGGAGAGATTGTCATTACTTGCGGACAAAAAATAGAAACAGTTTACTTGCCGATATTCAATCCGGTTTCGCCAAGCGTAAATGAGCTGAAAGGTATGTATGTGGAAGACAACGGTTGTGTATCTATCAATCCCGGATTATATCATCGTAAACAAGAAAATAAAGATATTACAATCCATACTATTAAAGGATTAGGTTATGAAAACGAATGTATCCAGTTAGGTGAAGCTGATAAACCTTCTCAGAACACTTGGAAACTCACCGAAACACCAAAAGTGGAATATGATTTCTATACGTTCAGCGCCGGAACGGTAACGATTTACACTTACGCTTTACCACTGTTTCCCATCAATACTCAAAGAGATACGCGTTACGGTGTAATGATTGATAACGGTGTAGTGCATTGGGTATCAACAGCTACCAAAGAATATTCCGGTCAGTGGAAACAGAACGTAGTGCGCAATAATGCTATTGGTATCATGAACCTGAACATAGAGAAACCAGGCAAGCATACATTGAAATTATTGTGCGCTGATCCGGGTATGGTTATTCAGAAAGTGATAATTGATTTTGGGGGCATGAAACGTAGTTATTTAGGTCCTCGCCCAACATTAGTGAAATAATCTCAAACTTACGTATAAGAAAAGTATTTATGGAATAAGCTTCTCCTAAAATCAAATTATTAATGTTTAAACAAGTTATCTATAGATAGAGAACGCAAATTATTTCGTATGAAAAAAATATATTATATTTCATTTTTTCTATTCCTTTCCATTATTCTTCCGGAAGGAATAGTTGCACAAGAAAATGGTGCGCAAGCAAACGTTAGTGGAAAACCTAGGGTCGTTTGCTATACACGCACAGAAATAGCCACAAAGTTGGGCAATGCACTTCATTTGGGCTACAGTGAGGATGGGCAGCATTACGTGGCATTGAACAACGATGCCTGTGTTATGGCTCTTCGTAAGGTAGATAATGAACCCGGACTTTCTGAGGAACAAAAGATTCCAGGGGTAATGAAGACCCTTACGGCTCCCTATTTGTTCCGAATGAAAGAGGGAGGATTTGGTGTGGTGGCACTCCGTACCGATAAAAACGGTATGTCTGATCCTTCAGCTACCGGTTCTTTCCTCTTCATCAAGAGCCGGGACCTAGTACATTACGAGCCGGAGCGCTTATGCCGCTTGCCTGTTAATGAAAAACTGGAGGCAGTCTCCTGCGAATATGATGAGCCAGTGGGAAAATATCGCGTACGATGGATGACAAAAGGAAAAACCTTTCAGAGTCATACGACAGATTTTTCTTATTTCTCTCCGATGATAGTGGTCTCAAAGCTAGACGGAGTACAAGAAAAGATTTCCGGAAACCAATGCAACTTCCTCAACGCCCGTTTCGGCAATTCACTTGCATTGACTGCTGAAGAAGGCAAGTATCTGAAAAATAAATTGGGAAGAATTATCAATGTGGGAGTTTTACCGCTTAAGATGTCCATTCCTATCTCATCATCCATTATTTCTGATATTCGGAAGAAACGGGCAACCCTACTCTATAGTGACGGGAGCCAAGCAGAGAAACGGGTAACATGGAATGAAGAGGATCTGAAACGTCTTGATTCGGCAACTCCTGGCATCTATACCGTCCGTGGAAAGATATTCCAATACTCATTCAACTATCCGATATCGATGTCGAATCGTGCCGACCCAAATATCCTGTACTATCAAGGTAAATACTATTTGGTGTCTACTTACGATGTAGAATGGAACCGTATCCCTATCCGCTGTTCGGACACTTTAGACGGTCTGACGGATGCTAACCATCGTTGGCAAGAAACTGTGCTGATCCAAGGGGAAGGAGCTCATTGGGCGCCGGAACTGCATGTCATCGGTTCGCGTCTTTATATGTTGTTTGCTATTATCAAAGGAGACAAAGGTGTTCAGGCCTATATGATGCAATTAAAAAAGAATGGTGATCCGATGAAGCCAGAGGACTGGAGTGCTCCTATCCGTGTGGTAAAATCCGATGGGCAACCTATCTATACTGATGGAAAGACAGAAGGATTATCACTGGATATGACCTACATTGAGGATGGAGGAAAGTCTTATGTCTGCTGGTCGGACCGGAAAAAGTGCTTCGTGAACGGAAAGGATATAGACCCAGGACCTGTCCTACGCATTGCTACAGTTGACCCGAAAGAACCCTGGAAGTTGACAAGCGCCCCGTCTGTCATCGGTTCAGAAGCTTACAGTTGGTCATTCTGTATTAGGCCCTTACAGCTTGCTGAGGGTCCTTTTGTACTGGAAAGTAAAGACGACACTATCTATATGGTATATTCCGGCGGAGGTGTTACCGGAGGTAATTACGAAGTAGGCATGCTTACAGCCCGCAAAGGCAGTAACCTACTGGACCCAGCATCTTGGAGTAACTCACCACGCCCTTGGATGAACAACGGTTCACCAGTTTCCCAAGTTGGTCCTGGGCATAATTCTTTTGTCAGAGATGAGTATGGAGATTTATACAATGTCTATCATAGTGGTCATCGACCGCGCCATACCAGTGTATGTCCCGTTCATTTCCGTTTCGATGGTTCACCTGTCATTGATATGGCGCCCTACGAAGAGGTAAATCCTAATCTGCAACAAGTGGAGATGCGCGTTCATTTGACTTCACCATCAAAATAAAACACCAATATTTCGTTAAGAATCTGTCTAAATCAACATAAGCCTTAAATCCGTGGTCCTATCTAAATCCCTCTCCTATTATTAAGAGAGGGATTTATTTGTCTAAAACTTAATGCCAAAGGTAAAAATGCAATTAACACTCCAAATGTACTGTTAAAGTAAAAATGAAAGATTGATAATTGATATAAAATCAAACTTCACATACTTTTACCTTTGTACGAAAATGCAGTTCTTTGAACTAAAATCCATTCTTTAATAACCTCGAAATCCTGATATTTGCATGATATAAATATCAATCGAAATAATAACTAATTGAATTCACCTAACTTTTTAATATATTATGTATCTAATGAAAAACATTTTCTTTTCCTTACTTTTAGTAATTATCCCAAGCAGTGTAACCATGGCACAATATCAAAATGTGCCGGAAAAAGCCCCTTTGGTGAATGTACCTTTAGAAAAATTTGTATCACAACAAAAAACGCTTTTCAATTTCAATTGGAAATTCCAGTTAGTTACAGAAAAAAATAAAAATACAGATTTCGCCTCTCCTACACTAAATGACTCCTCTTGGCGTACACTCGACCTACCACATGATTTCCAGTTTGAACAACCCTGGACTGAAGCTGGTGGTGGTGCCCGTGGCTTTAAGCCTATGTGTGAGGGATGGTATCGCAAAACTTTCCAGGCAGATCCATTATGGAAAGGAAAACGGGTGGTGATGGATTTCGGGGGAATCATCTACTTAGGTGATGTCTACCTGAATGGATACAAAATAGCCTCAACAGACTACGGATACGTAGGCATTGAAGCAGACCTTACTCCTTATCTGCATTTTGACAAAGAAAATGTGGTGGCTGTATATACTTCTACCGGTCCTAAAAAAGGCTCCCGCTGGTATACAGGCGGCGGATTGTTCCGTGATGTTTATCTGCAAGTTCAAAATCCCACACACATAGCGCGACACGGGATTTATATTACTACTCCCGAAGTCACATCTGATGAAGCAATAGTTGCCATACAGGTGGAAGTAGATGGTTGGCAAAAACATAATGTATCGGTTCGCACCACAGTCCGTAATCCGGAAGGGAAAGTAGTAGGCTCTACCCAAAACACCATGCCTGAACATACCCACCAAACTTGTACTGAGTTAAAATTACCCGCAATAACTTTGAAGGATCCACAACTCTGGTCGTGCAATACACCACAACTTTATAGCGCAGATGTGGTCGTGATAGCAGATAATATAGTGGTAGACAGTATTACGGAACAGTTCGGTATCCGTAAACTGGAATTTTCACCTGAATTTGGATTCAAACTCAATGGAGAAAAGATATTCCTGCAAGGTAATGCTAATCATCATGATCTCGGCGCATTAGGAGCCGCATCCTACGATAGAGCTATTGAACGTATGATGTTACAACTCAAAGCTTTCGGCTATAATACAATTCGCTGCTCACATAACCCTTACAGTGACAGCTTTGCCCGTATTGCAGACCGCGTGGGTATGCTCATTGTAGATGAATTGACAGACAAATGGAGCGATAACGATTATTGGGGCGGGCGTCGTCCGTTTACTCACATTTGGTCTGATCTGATTATAGAATGGATAAAACGTGATCGTAACCGTCCATCAATCATCCTCTGGAGTTTGGGTAACGAATTACAAATTCGTGAAGGATGGGCAGGTTTTGGAGGAATTAATGATTGGGGGATCACTACCTATCGCATCTTCAACCAATTAGTGAAACGCTTTGATGACAGCCGCCTGACAACAGTCGCCATGTTCCCCGCACGTGCCGGTGCTATCACTCGTCATGACAAGGACTTCAACAATTATCTTGTACCACCCGAACTGGCTTGTGCCACAGAGGTTGCTTCATTCAATTACCAATCTGACAAATATGCTGCTTATCTCCAGTATAAGCCGGACCTCATTCTATTTCAGGCTGAAGCCGAAACCTACAAACTACTGGAGCCTTTCTATAATATGGATAGAAAACGTACGGTAGGTATAGCTTATTGGGGATCTGCCGAATACTGGGGAGAATCCAATAAATGGCCCAAAAAGGGGTGGAATTATTCGTTCTTCGATCATACTATGCATCCCCACCCCCAGGCTTATCTTATCAAATCCGCCTTCATGCCTGAAGTTCCGGAAGTGCACATTGGCGTAGTAGATGCAGCCGGTGCTGAGAGCGTCAGTTGGAATGATGTAATAGTGGGCCGCATGGTACTCAATGAACGTTGGAACTATGAGCCGGGCAGCAAACAATCACTCTTCACCTACACCAATGCCCATTCAGTAGAACTGCTGGTAAATGGTAAAAGTATAGGCACTCAGCTAAATGATACGACAGAGATCAATCTGCGTAATATGATCTATTGGCAAGATATTCCATATGGTAATGGTGGCTCACTGGAGGCTATTGCCCGCGATAAGAATGGAAATGAAGTAGCCCATCACCGCATAGAAAGCTCAGGAAAAGCTGTAGCACTGAAGATAGAAGCGGAAACACCAACAGACTGGAAAGCTGATGGTATGGACTTACAATATATCAATGTCACAGCTGTAGACAAAAAAGGCCGTCCCGTATGGACTTACAATGAACCGCTCACTTTGCAAATAGATGGTTCCGCCCAATTTGTAGCGTTGGATAATGGCGATCACTATACATCCGACCTCTTCCAAGGCGTCACTACCAAACAGATGTACCAGGGACGTATGCAAATTATCCTTCGAAGTAATCGGGAGGCTGGCGATGTAAAATTAAAAATAGTTTCAGCTAATTTGAAAGGAAATATTAAGCTGAAAACAATTACGAATGAGTAAATTCAATAAATTTGTACCAAACAACTTTATTAACCGAAAATTACGAATAAAAGATTAACCATGAAAAGACATTTAATAGCAGGAGGAATTTTAGCACTGATGTTAGCTACAAGTTCTTGTACACCTATCAATAAGAAGACGGAATCAGCGCCTTTTTCACCTCCCTTAATGGGATGGAGTTCCTGGAATACCTACCATGTAGATATCAATGAAGAACTGATAAAAAAGCAAGCTGATGCTTTAATTACACATGGGCTGAAAGATGTAGGCTATCTCTATATAAACGTAGATGATGGTTTCTTTGGTTGGAGGGATGAAACCGGAAAGATGCATGCACATCCGGAACGCTTCCCTAATGGAATGAGACCTATATCTGACTATATCCACTCATTAGGATTAAGGGCAGGAATTTATTCGGATGCAGGTGATAACACGTGTGGTTCTATCTATGATAATGATGCCAATGGTGTAGGCTCAGGACTTTACGGACATGAACAGCAAGACATGGATCTCTACCTGAAAGAATGGAATTATGATTTCATCAAGATAGACTATTGTGGTGCCAAGGAACTGGGGCTTGACGAAGAAAAACGTTATGCCGCCATTTGTGAGGCAATTAAGAACACGGGACGTACCAACGTTTCCATAAATATCTGCCGATGGGCATTTCCCGGCACATGGGCTAAAAAAATGGCACGCTCCTGGCGTATCAGTCCGGATATTCGCCCTCGTTGGAGTTCTGTAAAAAACATTATCCAAAAGAATCTCTATCTATCGGCTTATGTCGGTAAAGGACACTATAATGATATGGATATGTTGGAAGTCGGCCGTGGTTTGAAACCGGAAGAAGAAGAGGTACATTTTGGAATGTGGTGTATTATGAGTTCGCCGCTACTTATCGGTTGTGATATGACAACAATTCCTGAGCCTTCCTTAGCATTACTTAAAAACAAGGAGTTGATTGCGTTAAACCAGGACACATTGGGCCTACAAGCATACGTGGTACGGCATAATAATGAAGAGTATGTCCTTGTGAAAGATATCGAAAAGAGACGGGGACTTGTGCGCGCTGTTGCTTTGTATAATCCATCAGATACAATATGTGATTTTAATGTCTCTTTTGAAGCTCTTGAATTAGGAGGTAAAGTTAAGGTTCGGGATGTCATAAAGTGTAGAGACCTGGAAGACATGGCAGATAGCATACAAGTATCATTGCCGCCACACAGTGTCGCAATATGGAGACTGGAGGCTGAAAAACGTCTGGAACCGGTTCTTTATGAAGCCGAATGGGCTTATCTGCCCTGCTATGATGACTTGGGCAAAAATCCCAAACAGATTTTCTACGCAGCCTCTCCTAATTGTTCCGGCAAAATGAAGGTTTCGAATATTGGAGGCAGTCAAGAAAACATAGCCGAATGGCAAGAAGTGTACAGTGAAAAAGGAGGAGAATATAATATGACCGTTTACTATAGTTGCGAGAAGAACAGAAAATTAGAAATATCCGTAAATGGAATAAAGACAGAAATAAAAGACCTGAATAGCGGTGATCAGGAGAAAATAGAATCAGTGACCATTCCTGTAACTTTATTAGCGGGAAACAATGTTATCCGTATGGGAAGCAGCTTTGGATGGGCACCGGACATCGATTGTTTTAAATTGAATAAACGTGGTAGCAATGAAAAATAATAGGATAAAAATAAGAATTGCAATAACGGCCATTGCGCTATTAATTACAGGAGCAGCGAAAGCCCAGCTCCACGTACCCCCTGTCTTTGGTACAGACAGCTTGAGTACCCGCTTGGATGAAATAGCTCGCCTGTATATACCTCCTAAAAAAATAATGTGGATCAGTAATGACTCTTTAGTTAAAGACGCGAAGGTCTTACTTCTTCCCGGTACAGGACAGACGGAATTGGGTAAAAGAAATATGTGTTCCCTACACACAACAGAAAGCGACACAGCTTCCATCTTGTTGGATTATGGACGTGAACTACACGGAGGATTAAAACTGGTACTGGGTTCGTCCAAACCCTGGAAACCTTCTTCGGTGCGCATTCGTTTTGGAGAATCTGTAAGTGAGGCTTGCAGTCAGCACGATGGCGGTAAGCGAAGAAAAGGGTATTCCACCAACGACCATGCAATGCGTGATATAGTCCTACAAATCCCCAGCGACGGACAAATAGAAATAGGCAACACCGGATTCCGCTTTGTACGTATCGACCTGTTAAGTTCCGACTTCACTATACACCTGAAAGAAGCTCCCGCCATTCTGCGTTACCGTAATATCCCTTACCTGGGTTCATTCCGTTGCAATGACGAGCGCTTGAATGAAATATGGATGACAGGAGCTTATACTGTACACCTGAACATGCAGGAATACTTATGGGATGGCATAAAACGTGACCGACTTATTTGGTTGGGAGATATGCATCCCGAGGTTGCTACGATAATGAGTGTATTCGGATATAACGAAGTAGTGAATAAGAGCATTGATCTGGCCTGTGAGCAATTTCCCCTTCCCCAGTGGTTAAACGGAATCAGTACATATTCTATGTGGTATCTGATTATTCATCATGAATGGTATATGCATAATGGAAATATCAGTTTCCTACAACGTCACCGCAACTACATAACCGGAGTAATTGACCGCATCGACGAGTGTGTGGATGAAAATGGAAATGAAACCCTGGCTAAACAGCGTTTTCTGGATTGGCCCTCAAGTCCTAATAAAGCAGGAGTTGAGGCTGGATGCAGAGCTTTACTTTGCTGGGCTATGGAAGATGCCGGAAAGCTTTGTGAACAACTTGGAGAAAAAGAATATGTTGAAAAGTGCGGTAACATATCCAAACGTTTGAAGAAGCAGATAAAACAACCTAATAATCTGAAACAGGCAGCTGCATTGATGTCCATAGCCGGATTAATGAAACCGGAGAAAGCATGTAGCGAAGTGATTTCAGTAGGCGGTGCAAAGAACTTCTCAACCTTTTATGGTTACTACATGTTACAGGCACTTGCACAAGCCGGTGAATATCAACAGGCAGTAGACATCATTCGCCAATATTGGGGAGGAATGCTTGATTTGGGAGCAACCACTTTCTGGGAAGATTTCAATCTGGACTGGACACATAACGCCGGCAGATTAGATGATTTCGTACCCGAGGGTAAAGATGATATTCATGGAGACTTCGGTGATTATTGCTATCCCAGTTTCCGACACAGCTTTTGCCACGGCTGGGCATCAGGGCCTACCCCTTGGATGACACAGCATATCTTGGGAGTTGAAATACTGGATGCCGGTTGCAAGACTCTTCGCATAACCCCTCACTTAGGTGATTTAGAGTGGGCGGAAGGTACTTTCCCAACCCCGTTAGGCGTGGTATATATCAAACATGTAAAAGGACTTAATGGAAAAATAACTTCAACGATTAATGCCCCCGATGGTATAACAATTAAATAAAAGCATGAATAAGGGGACTTGTATGAAGTCCCCTTATTTTTTATCAGAATTCCTTCTTCAACTGTTCACACCAGTCCGCTATCCGTTTATCTGTCAGCTTCGACTGGTTCTCTATATCAATCACCAGTCCACACCATTTAGCATCCCTCAAAGCTCTTGAATGGTTAAATGAATAACCCTCGGCAGACGTAAATCCGACAAGGATAGCCCCTGCCTTTTCAAAGGCATCAGCCAGTATTCCCAGGCCGTCAACAAAATTATCGGGATAACCGATTTGGTCACCAAGTCCGAAGAGAGCAACTTTCTTGTCTTTCAGATCGAGGCTTTCTATCTCCGGTATCATTTCATCCCAATAGGTAGGCAATTCACCGTCGAACCAGGTGGAAGCACCTACTATCAGATTATCATAAGCCTGGAAATCATTCTGCCAGGCTTTTTCTATCATAATCATTTCTACTTCTTTATGCCCAAGCTTCTCGCGTATTTTCTCTGCGATATGAGAAGTCTTGGCAGCATTCATTGCATAAAATAATCCTATCTCTTTCATAATAACTTATTATTAAATTAATATTCCAACAGCTTCTTGGCTGCTTCATAAATTCTATCTGTACCCGGCAGAATGGCACGTTCCAGTATCGGATTAAAACCTACAGGAGTAAAGGTAGAGCCTACACGCTGTACCGGTGCATCCAGGTAACGGAACAAGTCTGTACCAATACTGGCTGCTATCTCACCACCGAAGCCACCAAAGACTTTATCTTCATGAACAATCAGGGCTTTACTGGTCTTCTTCACAGACTCATAAATGGTTTCTTTATCCAACGGTATCAAAGAACGGATATCGATCACTTCCACACTCCAGCCGCCTTCTTTTTCCAAACGTTCGGCAACATTCAAGCAGAAATGCGTTGTGTTACCATAGGTGATAATACTCAGATCACTGCCCTCACGACGAATGCGTGCTTTCCCAAAAGGAACTTCAAAATCATCAGGGACAATGGTGGCTGCTTCTACGGAATTATACAATGATTTCGGTTCAATAAACAGCGTAAATCCACGGGAACGTATACTTGTACGGAGCAGTCCGGCAGCATCATCAGCAAAGGATGGACAAACAATCCGCGCTCCGGGCAAAGTAGCCAAAGCGCCCTCCAGATTTTGCGAGTGATAGAGTCCACCACCGATATAACCACCGGAAGCCAGACGCAAAGTTACATTAGGAACGAACTGTCCGTTGCTGCGCCAATATTCATGGGTACATTCCACATATTGTTCTACGGCAGGCCAGAAATAGTCGGCAAACTCCGCACCTTCTATCACTACCCGGATTTTAGGATCAAAACGGCTCATACCATTTGCTGTGCCGACAATATAATCTTCGGCAATAGGTGCACTGAATACACGAGCTTCACCGAATTCCTGTTGCATTCCTTTGGTTACATTGAACACGCCCCCTTTATCCCGATTGGCAACATCCTGCCCCCAGATGAAGGTATTAGGATTATGGCGAAACTCTGCTTTCAGCGTTTCATTGATAGCAGTTACAAAGAATTTCTTCTCTCCTTCTGTCTCACGATGTGTTCCATCTTTATATTTTTCCGGTTCGTAAGGTTCCGGCAATACATAGTTGAAAATGGTTTTAGGATCAGGATCGGGAGCTGTCAGCGCCTTACGATTGGCAGCAGCCAGGTCTTTCTTTGCTTTCTCCTCTATTTCTTTCAGCTCTTCTTCGGTGAGACGCTTGTAACGCAACAGCATCCGGCGGAACTTCAGCAACGGATCAGCTTCTTTCACATAAGCCAGTTCATTTTCATCCCTGTACAAAGTATCTTTGTCAGAGTTGGAATGTGAACCGATACGGACACAATTGGCATGTACGATTACCGGATTCCGGTCCAGCAATGCATACTCACGGGCCTCAGTCATGGCATTCATGGAGTCGAACACATCTTTTCCATTACAATGGATAATCTTCAGATTCTTGAATCCGGAGAAGTTATCCGCCACTTTACGGGCTGCCGTCTGGTCTTTCTTCGGAACAGATATACCATATCCATTATCCTGCCATACAAAAATAACGGGCAGGCGTTCAAGGCTGGCACCATTGACAGCTTCGTAGACAAAGCCCTCGGATGAGGCAGATTCGCCGTGTGAAGTAATAACGACTCCTTTATGGTCATAATATACCATAGCACGTGCCACGCCGGCTGCATGAAGATCATGCGTACCCGTAGCCGAGGATATATTCTCGATATACCATTCGGGTTTGGCAAAGTGATTGGACATATGGCGTCCGCCACTTCCCGGATCGGTAGCTTTGGAGATACCATTCAGTATAAGTTCTTCTGCCGTCATTCCGGCGGAAAGGGCAGTCAGCATATCACGGTAGTAAGGGAAAAGAAAGTCTTCTCCTTTGGTAA
This sequence comes from Bacteroides intestinalis, assembly GCF_003464595.1. Classification (GTDB taxonomy): domain Bacteria; phylum Bacteroidota; class Bacteroidia; order Bacteroidales; family Bacteroidaceae; genus Bacteroides; species Bacteroides intestinalis_A. The sequence continues at coordinate 84,924 of NZ_QRZF01000003.1, read as the reverse complement.
ATACCTGTCCGATGGCCAACTGTATTCCGTCATGTCCGGCATACGGAGCGTGAAAGGACCAGCCAAGGGACTGCAACAGGTAAGCGGGCGCCTTTTCATCAAGCGCACGCCCCAGCGTCATCAGGTAATACCATTTCTTCAGTAATTCCACATCTGTGGTTTTTATATTGTACTTTTTCATACTTATCAAGGTATTAAGTTATTCTTTCCAGTTTTCCAGATAATCTTTAATAAAATAGAGGAAGTTGCCACCTAATGAACCATCCACGACTCTATGGTCATAAGAGAGGGACAGATACATCTTATGACGGATGGCAATCACATCCCCTTCCGGAGTCTCTATTACAGCAGGCTTCTTCTCAATGTATCCTACTCCCAGGATAGCTACCTGAGGCTGATTGATGATAGGTGTACCGAACAAAGACTTGAATGTACCGAAGTTCGTAATCGTAAAAGTGCCACCGGAAATATCATCGGGCATCAGCTTATTATCACGCGCCTTGAGTGCCAGTGAATCAATGGCTACGGCAAGTCCGTTCAGATTCAGACGATCGGCATCACGAACCACCGGAACAATCAGATTGCCATCATTCAGAGAAACGGCAATACCGACATTGATATGTTTCTTGAACAGGATATTATATCCCTCTACCGATACATTCACTTGCGGGTAAGCAGCCAGCGCCTTCGCCACAGCTTCTGTGATGGCAGGCATATACGTAAGTTTCACTCCCTCACGACGGAAGAAAGCATCTTTATTCTTATCACGCCACTTTACAAGTTTCGTTACATCCACTTCCACAACATTGGTTACGTGCGGGGAAGTATGTTTAGACATTACCATGTGGTCGGCTATCACCTTACGTACACGATCCATCTCTTTAACTTCAACACCTTCTGCTGAGAATGTACCGGAAGCAGGTGTAGTACGTTGTACGTCAGGAGTTACAGCAGGTTTAGCAGACGACTGGGCAGGTGCTGTAGTTACCGATTGCGGTGCAACGCTTGCAACAGGTTGCGGACTTGGTTTAGCAGCAGGTTGCGCCATGGTGGTACCACCACTTTGTTTCCGTACAATGTAACTCTTGATATCCTTCTTGCTCACCCGTCCCTGATATCCGGTACCCAGAATAGTATCCAGTTCTTTAGGCTGAATGCCGGCCTCACGAGCCAACTGAAGAACTACAGGCGAGTACCAACGTTCTTCTTCCGGTTTTACAGCTTTGACTTGAGGAGTTTCCTCAGAGACCTCGTCCTCGGAGTTCTCACCTCCGATATCGACAATAGCCACCACCGTACCCACAGCTACGGTATCTCCTTCCTTAAATAAAATTTCCACGACTTTTCCTTCTACCGGAGATGGTATTTCGGCACTAACCTTAGCGGTATTTACTTCAAACAACACATCATCCTCCTTGATGATGTCTCCTACTTGTACCGACCATGAGATGATGGTACCTTCGGTTATACTTTCACCCAATTTGGGCATCTTTATTTCAAATCTTGACATATAGTTAAGTTTTAGGTTCTCGGTTTATTATATATACAACAAACAACTGAGTAGTAAGTTTTTAACTTAAGTAAAAGTTAATGCGGATTTATGATATATCCACTCTTTGCAAGCATACTTTTCCGCTTTCAACCGTTCGATGGCTTCCATATCTCCGGCAGAGAAGCGGTAAATCCGGTTATCGTCATCATCCACAAAGGAGTGAAAGAGCAAATGCATGAAACGCTTGATGTCCATAGGCTCAGACAAAAACTCTTTTATATTCGCAACTTCACTCCGTACGGAAGGTACTGCACGCATAGTACGAGAGCCCGGTAAACGGCTTTCCACACCCGGATCGCCATTCAATGCCGCGTTCAACGCATCCAGATCAGTGGAAAACAACAAAGTACAATGATACATCACACGGTCTTTGTGTATACACTGCGCACTACCTGATATTTTCCGTTCGTCCACATAAATACCCAGACGCTGGTCAGCATAAGCTGAGATGCCTACCTTTTCAAGGAAATCGACGACCTGTTGCAGGTAATATCCAAAGTCCGGCTGTTTTACGGTTTCAATAAAACTCAGGTTAATATTTCCCCTGTCATGATATACAGCACCTCCACCGGAGAAACGGCGTGCCAGGGTTATTCCCTTTTCATCCAGAAACCTCTCGTCCGCTTCCGCCGCCACACTCTGATGCTTCCCTATCACTACGGATGGCTCCGACTGCCAAAGCATAAAGAAGTTACCTCGCTTCTGCTTCAACAAATACTCTTCTGCTGCCAGATTAAAATAGATATCCGTACAGCGATTATCAATACAGAACATTATGCAAACAAAGTTTCATGGAAGATTTCACCGACCGTCGGATGCGGAAAAACAGTCTTTTGAAACTCTTCCACCGTATATCCGTGCTGCACGGCAAGTCCGGCAAGAACAATCAATTCGGAAACTGGGTTTCCCAGCATATGACAACCTATCACCCGATCATCATCGTCCAATATCAACTTACAAAGCCCGTTCACCAATTCATTCTCGGCTACAAAACGACCGGAATAGGCCATCGGTAGCTTTTGTACATGATAACTGATACCGGATGCTTTCAGTTCTTCCTCAGTCTTACCTACTCCCGCTACTTCGGGATTGGTATACACCACACCGGGTACACAATCGTAATTCATACGGTCTTCTACTCTCAGGATATGATTGACAGCAACTTCACTTTCACGAATGGCAGTATGTGCCAGCATAGAGTGTCCGGTAATATCACCACAGGCATAAACACGAGGATGGGAAGTCTGCATATGCTCATCCACCTTCACACCGTTGCGCAGCAGTTCAATGTTCAGTTTATCCAAACCGACTTGGGACAAGTTAGCTTTCCTACCCACACTGACGAGTACCTTTTCAGCTTCAATAAGTGCAGTCTTACCTTCCTTTTCAATAGTGACACCCTCTTTGCCGACTTCAATTACTTTGGCATTCAGATGGAAATTAACCCCACGCTTCTGATATTCCGAACGCAGCATGCCACTGGTTTCCTTATCCATGGCGCCCAATACTTCGGGCATCATTTCAACAACATGCACCTGCACACCCATGCTATTGAAAAAAGAAGCGAATTCCATCCCGATAACACCACCGCCGATAATGACAAGTGAACGGGGCAAAGTTGTGATCTCCAATGCTTCCTTTGATGTCCAATAATCAATTTCAGATAATCCTTTAATGGGAGGGATCAATGTATCGGAACCTGTACATACCAACAGATAGGTTACTTCATATACTTCGCCGGCAGCCGAAAGCTGGAAACGTCCGTCCGCCTCCCCCACAATAACGGCTTCCTGCGGTACAATAACAGCACCGTAAGAACTGACCGTCATCTTCACACCACCGGTCAACTTTTTCACAATCTTATCTTTACGGTCGATAATCTTTTTCATATCGAATGACGAACCATCGGGCACAGAGATGCCATACTTGGACGCGCCTTTCATATTGTCCCACAACTTGGCGGAATAGAGCAGAGTTTTGGTAGGGATACACCCCTCATTGAGACAAACACCGCCAATAGCTTTCTTTTCAAACAAAACAGTTTGCAGCCCGTTTGCAGCCGCTCTTTCGGCTGCCGTATATCCGGCAGGGCCACCGCCGATGATAGCTATATCATATTTCATAAATCAGTAGTATTAAGTAAATTATATACTTAACAACAAAAGAGAAGAGCGCAAAGTTCTATGACAACCTATTAAGGAAAGTTACTGTTTTTCATTCACAATAGCCTACATCCTAAAATTTATCTGTACTTTTGCAGAAATTTAAGAAATACTATGGTAGCTCCCGAAATAGCAATTGCTGACTCCAACACCTTATCATGTATGGGATTGCAAAGCCTTCTGGAAGAAATTATCCCGATGGCCGTCATCCGTGTATTCAGTTCGTTCGAGGAACTGATGGACGATACCCCCGATATGTATGCGCATTATTTTGTTTCAGCACAGATTTATTTTGAACATACCGCTTTTTTCCTGCCGCGCAAGCCCAAGACCATTGTATTGGCAAACGGTGACAATCAGCCTCAACTGGCAGGAATACCGACCTTGAATATTTATCAAGACGAAAAAACACTAATAAGGAACATCCTGCAACTGCATCAGTTCGGACACAAAGGCGGGCATCCTCATAGCCACCCCCACGGTGCAACAGCGCATCCGTGCGGTAATCCTCACGCCGACAGCGAACATGATCTTTCTCCCCGCGAAATAGAAGTACTGGTACTGATAACCAAAGGACTTATCAATAAAGAAATAGCCGATAAACTGAATATCAGCCTGACTACCGTCATCTCCCACCGAAAGAATATCACGGAGAAGCTGGGCATTAAATCAGTGGCCGGACTGACGATTTATGCTGTAATGCATGGGTACGTTGAAGCAGACCGTATCTAAATCCTAATAAATGAGGATTGCGGAGACAGGGGAAATGCTCTTACTTTGCAACCGAAATAAAACGAGTTGATATGAATAAGAGTAAATTGTTGATTTTTGCCCTGGCACTCCTACCTATAGGAAACATTGCGGCAGAAGAAGTGGATACCCTGAAAATAGTGGACGTTGAAGAGGTTCTCATCATTGCAGCACCTAAAGAAAACCGTAAGTTGCGTGAGCTGCCCAATGCCGTCACCTTACTTTCACAACAAGACATGCAAGCTGCACAAGTGAACTCCATAAAGAACCTGACAGCACTGGTTCCGAATATCTTTATTCCTGATTACGGTTCGCGACTGACATCTGCCGTTTACATTCGTGGTATCGGTTCTCGTATCAATACTCCTTCCGTAGGACTCTATGTTGACAATATACCTTATATAGATAAATCCGCATTCGATTTCAATTACTCCGACATCGAGCGTATTGATGTGCTGCGCGGTCCGCAGGGTACACTGTACGGACGAAATGCGATGGGCGGAATCATCAAAGTACATACCAAATCTCCTTTCTCTTATCAAGGTACTGATTTCCGTATAGGAGCAGGTACACACAATCAATACAATACTTCCGTCACTCACTATCACCGGATGAATGAACGCTTTGCATTCTCGGCTGGAGGATTTTATGATTATGATGGCGGATTCTTCCGCAATGCGGCACGCAATAACGATAAGATAGACAAAGGACAATCTGCCGGTGGCCGTATGCGTGCCATCTATCTGCCCAGTGACAACTGGAAACTCGACTTTAATGTGAGTTATGAATATAGTGATCAGGGCGGCTATCCATACGGACTTTATAATAAGGAAAGCGGAGAAGTTGCCAAGACTGCTTACGATGAAGAAAGCAGCTACTATCGTAACTTGCTGAATGCCGGACTGAATCTGGAATATCAAGCACAAAATTTCATTTTGAGTGCTGTCACCGGATACCAGTGGCTTCGCGACCGTATGTTCATGGACCAGGATTTTTCTGCTGCCAATATTTTTAATATAGAACAGAAACAGAAAATAAATACTTTCTCGGAAGAAATCGTTCTGAAATCAAAGCCTAACCGCCGTTGGTTATGGACTACAGGAGCTTTCGGATTTTATCAGGCACTGCACACGGACGGACCGGTATTATTTCACCGGGATGGTATTACATCGGTTATTGAAAACAATGTAAATAGTGTTTTCGATGGTCTCGCATCTATGGGTATACCGGGCATTCCTGTCATGCACTTGGGAATCAACAATGAAAGCCTACCTGTCAGCGGCAGCTTCGACACACCAACTTTAAGCGGTGCTCTTTTCCATCAATCCACCTTCAATGACTTATTTGTCAAAGGTCTCTCAGCAACCGTTGGTCTGCGAATGGACTACGAGAAAATAAAGATGGAATATAATTCAGCCGCCGCAACCACCAACTTTAACTTCTCCATGAAAATGGGAAATCCTGCAAATCCTCAGATACTCGAAAGCCAAGGTTTGGAAGGAAATGCAATCTATCTGGGTAAAGAATCGACTGACTACGTTCAACTATTGCCAAAGTTTGCCTTGCAATATGAATGGAAAAAAGGAAATAACATTTATGCAACTGCGGCCCGTGGATACCGGTCAGGAGGATATAACATTCAGATGTTCTCCGATCTTGTAACAGGAGTGCTCAGTAACTCGATGATGGACGCCATTATGGCGGATCCTAAATTCAGCAACTTCTCCGCCATGATTAAAAAGATGAAGAAGGAATTGCCGGAAGTTAGTGAGGCTACCCGATATAAACCGGAATACACTTGGAACTACGAAGTTGGAAGCCACCTCACACTTTGGGAAGGACGTTTACTTGCTGACCTTTCTGCGTTCTATATGGATACACGCAACCAACAGATTGCTAAATTCGCAGAAAATGGTTTGGGACGTATCACTGTAAATGCAGGAAAGAGTCATAGTTATGGTGCCGAAGCAAGTCTGCGTGCCGCTCTTACTACTGCATTTACCGTCAACGCTTCTTATGGATATACATATGCTACTTTCAAAGAGTACGCAACCAATACAAAGATAGACGGAGAAACACAACCTGTAGATTATAATGGAAACTATGTTCCCTTTGTCCCGAAGCACACCCTGAGCCTGGGCGGACAATACATTTTCCGCATCAACCCGGGACATTGGTTGGACCGTATTCAGGTTAACGCCGACTACACCGGTGCAGGACGTATCTATTGGACCGAACAAAATGATGTCAGTCAAGCTTTCTACGGCACACTGAACGGACGCCTCAGCCTGCAAAAAGGCAACGGACAGATTGACTTCTGGGTTCGCAATGTACTGGATAAAGATTACGCTGCTTTCTACTTCGAAAGTATGGGCAACGGATTTATGCAGAAAGGCCGCCCCATACAGGCGGGAATCGAATTGCGATGCAGATTTTAAAATTCTTATAAAGAGTCATGAGCGCTTCCATCAAAGGAAACGCTCGTTTCTTTTAAAATTTCTCCCAGCCCGCCAACCAGATAGAACGGAAGATTAACAAGCTGAAATGTTTTTCCTTCAATCGTGGTGACTTCATCTATTGAATAAGGCTGTGACCATACACGCACAGCAACCGTTTGCGAAGAACGGTTCATAAACGAATGTAACGAACGAAGATGTGCATTATGTCCTGCCTTTACCTCAATAGGATAGATTTTGGAATCTTGCACCCAGATGAAATCAACCTCTGCCGCAGACTCACTCTTACCACGCACCCAAAAGTTACGTTTTTGGCTGACTTTATCGGTCAGCGTCAACAGTTCTTGTGCCACAATATGCTCGGCTATCATTCCTCGCCAAGCATCCATAATGTCTTTTGCACCGAATACTTCTTTCTGCACTTGAGCTGCATAATTTACCAAACCCGTATCCAGCCATACCAGTTTAGGCATACGCTTAGTTTCCGATATGGCAGGAACTTCCGTTGCCGTTGTCGGATAAACCAACTCCATTATCATAGCTTTTTCCAATAAACGAAAAGCCTCTCCAACTTCACGGGCATTATAATTCGATGATGCAAAACCTCCAAGTGTTACAATCTGTGCAGCTTTGCCCCAACCTTCTTTCAGAATGAACCGTATTACTTCTATCAACAATCCACGCCTGGCATACTTCTCCACATCATCCCGATACCCCTGTAAAAGAGTCTCATACACATCGCTTAAGGCAAGAATATCCCTCCTTTCAGCATAAAGCTGGACAGCCTCCGGCATGCCACCAATCAGCGTATATAAATTGAATAACGTCATCAACCGATCATGAAATGCAATCGTTATTTCCGGCTGTTCCAGCACCGGTAATAAAACTTCCTCACCGATAGCTCCCAAGAATTCACGAAACGAACAAGGACGTAAAGCCATATACTGCACTCTTCCTACGGGAAACGAAACATTTACATCCACCAGATTTTCCAGTAAGGAACCTGCAGCAATGACATATATTCCAGGAAGTTCCTCATAAAAATAACGCAACAATCCTATTGCTTTTGGTGAATTTTGAATCTCATCAATAAAAAGTAAAGTTGTTCCTTCCTTTCGCATAACTCCACAATGAGCGAAGAGGAACGGCATCAAATCTTTCAATGGTATTTCCAAATCAAACAGAGCAGTTGATTCTTTTTTCTCTAAATTGAGTGGCAGGTAGTTATCAAACTGTTGTCCGAACTCATTGACTATCGTAGTCTTTCCTACCTGTCTTGCTCCGCGCAAAACAAGCGGTTTACGATGCATATCCGTTTTCCATTGTTCCAAATGAAAAAGTATCGTTCTTTTAAACATAATTAAAAGATATTGGTTTTCAACGACAAAGATACACTTTTGTTTCAAAACCGAGGCAAAACATCAACTATTTTGTTTCAAAACTGAGGTAAAACATCTATTGTATCGTTTCAAAACCGAGGATCGTTATTCTTTTCTCTTACTCATTAATCGCACCGCAGCTCAGACAACGTCCTTTTTCTCTGAGCTTCTGTCCGCAATTGCCACAACGATAACGATAAACAACAAGCGTGGTGTACACCTTTTTCAGGAAAATCCAGATGAAAGCGACAAGGAAGACGTAGCCGATATATATCTGCGTAGTCAATATAAAGAAGAAATAGCAGAAGATGCAGCAAGATGCCAAGCCTAATAAATAGAACATAGCGGCAGCAGGCGAAAGCTGACGAAATAAATCATCGAGCACTGCCAACAACACTATGATGAATAACCAGATACTCAGCAAAAAGACCGAAAGGATAAACGGAACCTTAAAAGGTGAAAGCGTAGGATTAAAATAGAAGTGTTCCCACGTTTCGGGTACAAAAACCTGCATAGACTCGTACACCGTGGCACTAAACGCCATCAGTAAACAAAGCAACAACGGATACACACTATCTATATCATTGAAATAAACCATCTTCAACTGTTTGCGACGGAACAGGCGAAGCATCCAGGCACCCACAAACAAAGCAAAAATAATAACGAAATAGGAAGCATGCGTATCACTGAACAGGTAAATAAATTGGGAAATACTATCCGTCGGCACAAAAGCCTGCATCATCTCCCGCTCACCAATCCAGCCCTGTATTTCCTGAGAATGGGCCAGTTTCACCCAGACACTATCCACACTATCCGCCGGATGGATAGCAAATTCGGCCACGACCACACGATCTCCTTTGTAAAGGGTATTATAGCAATCTTTCACAGGCAGGCAGGCAAGCACAACAGAGTCTTGCACCACTTCCAGGTTGGTGTTCAGCGTATAGTGTCGGTCATAAAGATAAGTCAAGGAATCGCGGGTCCCGACACTCATCCCTTCATCATCCAAGTTGGGACGGGAATAATGGCAAGAAAAAAAACAGAAACACAAGAATAAAGAAATACAAATAAGTGCAGACCTGCGCAGAGAAAAGAAACCATATACTTTGCGTAGTCCTATGCTGATTCGCATTTCTGAACCATATTTCACTTCCTTATTCCGCATATACTTTCATCTGACAATTCTTACAATCAAACTCCAGACGGAAACGCTTACCATCTGTTCCCGACAGATAATAAGGTTCCCGATAAGATGAACGCCCCTTCTGGTAAGTAGGGCACCAACCCATACTATATCGCAGGCAATGCTTACAGAACATTAGGACAGCACCCGGAACAGATTGTTTCTCATAAGCCGGAGCCACAGAGGCAATGCCGTGGTCAGTATAGAAAGAGGCGGCACGGGTATTCATTACATTCCCGAGGTACGTTAATGAAGTACCGGAAACTGTTGTTTTAGAAGAAGTCCCCGGCAAAGGGAAAGCGTGAGTTGTAGGTTTCCAAACTGCCAGTTCCTGTCGGTAGTTGATGCGACGAACAGTAATCAGTTGCTCTACAACCTGACGACGCCAGTCGGCTACCACGGAAGCAGGAAGGAACCAATTATCTGAAAAACGGATTTCTATGGCGGAATTTGTTTCGGACGAACGATTATCCGCTAATATTCCGGCTTCAAAAGGAGTATTTCCCAATTTACTGAGTTGGGTACGCAGGTTATCTGTCTGCGAGGTACGGGCAGGTTCTTTCTGATAAGGGAAAGAAAGTGTAACGCTATTATCATCCTCATCCGTGATAGTCAGAGCAAAGCCGAAGGCGGTATCTGCCAAAAGCAAGGATACGGAAATTTTTCGTTCGGAAGACTTACGTGCCAGCAACTTCTCAAATTCCTGATCGTAGTTACGGTAAAGCACAGTACGCGGACGGATACGGGGCATCTCACCTGCCGGATAGAGTTTATTCCCGTCCACACGGTTGATACGGAATCCTTGCAGACGTCCTTGCTCATCGATATAACAAACACCGTCACCGTTATTGAATGATTTCAATCCGGCTACTGTGAGGTAGTTTCCGCGTTGTTCCTTCATGGTTCCCATCTCTTCGCCGAGGGATTTCGGAGTATCGAAAGAGAAAATATCTTCACTGCGTCCGTGCAGGAAGTAATGCGTAAATCCACGACTAAAACTTTTATCTAACTGGGGACGGAATGTATAATTACAAGTACCGGAAGAAGCCCGGGCGTATTCTTTACGGCGTGTAAAGATAGCATCCAGCTTTTGGCGGTAAGCAGCTGTAACATTCTTCACGTAAGAAACATCTTTCAGACGACCTTCTATCTTGAGTGAAGTGGCACCTGCATCAAGTAACTCTTCCAAGATATCACTCTGATTCAAGTCTTTAAGAGATAGCAAATGCTTATCACGTACAATTACTTTTCCGTCGGCATCCACCAGACTGAAAGGCAAACGACAGAATTGTGCACATTCTCCCCGGTTAGCGCTACGTCCAAAACAAGCCTGGCTGACATAACATTGCCCGCTATAGCTAACGCAAAGTGCCCCATGCACAAACACTTCCAACGGCACTTCCGGACAGACTTTATGAATATGGCTGATTTCCTGAAGGGAAAGCTCACGTGCCAATACTACTTGTCGGAAACCGGCTTCTGCAAGGAAACGTACTTTCTCCGGTGTACGGTTATCCATTTGCGTACTGGCGTGCAAGGGAATAGGTGGCAGGTTTAAGCGAGTGATTCCCATATCCTGCACAATAAGCGCATCCACTCCCGCACGATACAAATCCCAAATCATTTTCTCTGTCTCTTCCAGTTCTTCTTCCTTTAAGATGGTATTGACAGTCACATAAATCCGGGCATTATATAAATGGGCATGAGCCACCAAAGCAGCTATATCTTCCAACGAATTGCCGGCTGCTGCACGTGCGCCAAACTTAGGCGCACCGATGTAGACCGCATCCGCACCGTGGTTAATAGCTTCAATGCCGCATTCCATGTTTTTGGCAGGAGCCAGTAACTCTATCTTTCGTTGCTTTATCATTCTATATCGTTAATATTGTACGGAGTTTCCTGATAAACGAAATAGTTCAACCAATTAGAGAACAGCAGATTGGCATGGGCACGCCAACGTACCATCACACCTTTGTCCGGATCATTATCCACATAATAATTACGAGGTACTTCAATGGGCAGACCTTTATCCACATCCCTGCGATATTCCGTATCCAGCGTTAGTGGAGAGTATTCCGAATGTCCGGTAACAAAGAACTCACGTCCACCACGTGCTACCACCAGGTGTACGCCTGCATCTTCCGATTCCGAAAGTAAAGTAAGTTCAGGTATTTTCAAGATATCTTCTTTCCGTACTTCGGTATGGCGGCTATGAGGTACATAGAACATATCATCGAAACCACGGAAAATAGCATGCAACGGATCTAAAGGACGATGCTCGAATATGCCGAACATTTTCTTATCCAACGCATACTTGGGTACTCCGTAATGATGATAAAGTCCGGCCTGTGCAGCCCAACAGATATAAAGGGTGGACGTGACATGCGTACGGGCCCAATCGAATATTTCCATTATTTCATCCCAGTAAGTCACTTCTTCGAAATCCAGTTGCTCTACAGGGGCACCAGTGATAATCATACCGTCGTACTTCTCGCCACGCATCTTTTCAAAGTCAGTATAGAACGTCTGCATATGTTCTACAGGCGTATTCTTGGATGTATGACTCTTGATTTTCATGAACGAGATTTCCACCTGAAGCGGTGTATTGGAGAGCAAACGCACAAGATCTGTCTCCGTGGTAATCTTCAAAGGCATCAAGTTCAGGATAACGATGCGCAACGGACGGATGTCCTGTTGCGTGGCGCGGGAGTTGTCAATAACAAATATATTCTCTTCTTTCAGCAACTCTATCGCCGGTAGCTTATCAGGTAAATTTAATGGCATAAGTTATCAGATTATCTTTAATTTAGAGTACAAAGGTACGTGATAATTTTGAAATCTCCCGCGAAAGAATGAAAATGTAGAGCTATTTCAAGTTATTTATCTTCTTCATACAAAGCATTATAGATAAAATTATCAACAAAAAGACATCTTTCCTTTCATGTATTTAAAATATTATTCTACCTTTGCCGCCCGTAAAGTTAATGAACATTGAAAAACATTAAGATGGAACAGAGCCGGAGTTCAAGCGTGAATTCACTTAATTAGCATCCCAAAGCCACAGACTTTCCTATACCAATTATGGTCCTTACCCACCCCAGATATTCCGATGCTTTAATTAACACATTAATTTGAAATGCGACAGTCGTGTTTCACAAAAAACCATACTATTATGAACAAAACAACTATCAAAAACAACAGACTGACCTTATTCTCATTCTGTATCATTTTCTTATTCAGTTCTTGTGTCAATGAATTAGACTCAGAAACTTCTCCCGATGCTGTTCCCGGCACTATTCCCATCAATTTCACTACAAAAGTCAGCAAAGCCGATACACGTGTGACTAATACTGCCTTTGAAAAAGGAGATAAAGTAGGTTTATATGCAATGCTTCCATCTACTCCAATTACAGAAAAGCGCTACATTGACAATTTACAACTGGAATGTGGGGAAAAGAATGCATTCATCCCTGAAAAGACAGTTTTCTATCCGGCAGGAGATGCCACACTCAATTTTATCAGTTATTATCCCTATCAGTCAACCGGAATAAAAACAGGCCAATCTACCATTCCTGTATCTGTACAAACCGACCAAAGCAACGCAAAAGCTCTCTCCACATCCGATTTCATGATAGCCTCCGAAAAAAATGTAGAAAGCAGCGAAGATGCAGTCGTACTTCATTACAAGCATAAGTTGACCAAGATAAAAATCACAATCACAGCCGGTACTGGGGAAGATATAACAAAGATATATAAAGCAAATCCTCAGATTATCGCAGTAGGCTTCAAGACCAAAGCAGAATATAATACTGATACGGACAAGTTTATAAACCTGACAGAGGAAGCAGACATCATCCCATATGGTGAATGGAACATAGTAAAAGGGACTTTAACAGGAAAAGAATTCATCATCATACCACAAGATGCTGATGCTAACGCTCAATCTTTTATAATGGAATGGAACGGGAAAGTATATACTTGCCCAATGCCAAAACTGAATATGACAGGAAGTACACAATGCCAAATCGATATCGAGGCTATGCAGACAACCAGCCATTCTCTTACCGGAATAACCAGTACAGTTGAAGACTGGCTGCCCGGAGATAGCAAAGATACTAATAACAGTGGCGGCATTACAGCTATTCATTTGGCGGCACTCACTTTCTCTCAATCGAACATATACAGAATCTACCATGACGGCAAGCCGATGGCAGAAGTTTGTAAAGAGTATCTAAAATCTGATCAAATAACTTCAAGAGCAATTGTTGCATACCCGGTGAAAGAAGATGAAACGAGCAATCTGAGCAAAGGCGTTGTTCTAAAACTACTGGATGATGAAAGAGCGATAAGCGGAGGAAGCATAAACTGGAATACAGACGATAGTTCCTTTGCTTATACAGAAGGGAATCTCCAGTCTGTTGACAAATTCTATCTTAATGAAAAGGGTGAAATCTTACTGGAAGAAGCAGAAGATCCAATCAGCATAGATATTGCCAGCTATACCATCAGGGATATACGAAAGGGAAATACTTATGAGTATCCAATCGTAAAAATAGGCACTCAATATTGGATGAGAGAAGATTTATGTGCAACAGCGTACAGGAATGGAACTACATTGAATAAAAAAACTCAGTTGGGAGAAGGCCCTGGCTATTTCAGACCTCAGAATACAGAAACATATTTCTATAATGGAGAAGCTGTACTTGAGGGAGAATTGGCACCTGCAGGATGGAAAATTCCAGATAGTGATGATTGGCAAACCTTAAAAGAATACATCAAAGATGACGCTTCGATACTAAAATCCGGAGAATGGGAAGTCTTAAAAGAGGGTGACACGATTGATTCAGGTTCTAATCTAACTGGTTTCTCAGCATATCCCGTAGGGATTTGGGGAGCAGGAAAAAATATATCCCAAAAACAATTAGTATGCTACTGGACACTAAATGAGACAGAAAATAGCATACCAGAACAATCAATAAGTTTCACCGGAAGCAGCGCCAAGTTTTCTGTCGCCGCAACTCATGTTAAAAATGGAACTTACTATAAGGCCTTTTCCATACGCTGTCTAAAAGAATAGCCCAATAAAAAAAAGCATATCTCATTTCTTTTTCGTATTTTTGTTCCCAATGTACAAATAAGTTTTGTTCATCGAACAAAGACAACGAAAAAGAAATGAGAATTATCGACCTGATACACAGCAACGAGAAGACAGCTTTCTCTTTTGAAATACTGCCACCGCTGAAAGGCACAGGCATCGAAAAGCTGTACGACACCATAGATACTTTGCGGGAATTTGACCCGAAATACATCAATATCACCACACATCGCAGCGAATATGTGTACAAAGATCTGGGAAACGGTTTATTTCAGCGCAATCGCTTGCGCCGCCGTCCCGGAACTGTTGCCGTAGCTGCCGCTATCCAAAACAGATATAATATTACTGTAGTTCCGCATCTTCTTTGTAGTGGTTTCACCCGCGAAGAGACGGAATATGTACTGCTCGATCTGCAATTCCTGGGTATTACCGACTTACTGGTATTACGTGGAGATAAAGCAAAACATGAGTCCGTCTTCACTCCCGAAGGCGATGGCTACCATCATGCCACTGAATTGCAAGAACAAATCAATAACTTCAATAAAGGTATCTTCGTAGATGGCTCGGAAATGAAAGTGACCAATACACCATTTTCCTATGGTGTGGCGTGTTATCCCGAAAAACACGAAGAAGCTCCCAATATTGACACTGATATCTACTGGCTGAAAAAGAAAATGGAAGCCGGTGCAGAATATGCTGTTACACAGCTTTTCTATGATAACCAGAAATACTTCGACTTTGTAGAACGTGCCCGGAAAGCCGGAGTTACCATTCCCATCATTCCAGGTATCAAACCGTTCAAGAAGATATCTCAAATCAGCATGATACCCAAGACGTTCAAAGTGGACTTGCCCGAAGAACTGACATGCGAAGCGATGAAATGCAAAACGGATGAAGAAGCCAAACAAGTAGGCATCGAATGGTGTGTTAAGCAATGTAAGGAATTAGTGGAACATGGAGTACCCAGTATTCACTTCTACTCCATCGGTGCAGTGGACAGTATAAAAGAAGTTGCAAAGCTGGTATACTAAGGCCGAAATCAAGTAACATTAGTTGTAAATTATAAAACCATATATAATATCGTGTTTTTCAAAGAGGTAATAGGACAAGAAGCAGCCAAACAGCGACTCCGGCAGGAAGTGCAAGAGGGGCGTATTCCTCATGCTCAGCTCTTCTGCGGTCCATCGGGAGTGGGAAAACTTCCGTTGGCAATGGCTTATGCCCGTTACATCTGTTGCCCGAACCGTACAGATACAGACGCCTGTGGCACTTGTCCCTCCTGCGTAAAGTGGAATAAGCTGGTACATCCCGATGTACATTTCGTCTTTCCCATCGTAAAAAAAGGAAAGAAAGAAGTGTGCGACGATTACATAGCTGACTGGCGCCATCTGGTGCTAAACAGCCCTTATTTCAGTCTAAACCACTGGCTGAATGAGATGGATGCTGAAAACGGACAAGCCATCATCTATGCAAAGGAGAGTGACGAGATAGTACGTAAGCTCAGTCTGAAATCGAGCGAGGGTGGCTACAAGGTTACTATCGTCTGGCTACCGGAGAAAATGCACGTAGTTTGTGCCAATAAGTTATTGAAACTTCTGGAAGAGCCTCCCGAAAAGACAGTATTCCTATTGATATCCGAAACTCCGGACATGATACTGCCGACAATCCTGAGCCGTACGCAACGCTTCAACATCCGTAAAATAGAAGAAACGGATATTGCCAACGCCTTGCAACAGAAATATGGTGTACGTCCTAATGATAGTTTCACCTTGGCGCATCTTGCCAACGGTGACTTTATCAAAGCATTGGAAACCATTCATCTGAACGAAGAAAATGAACTGTTCTTTGAACTCTTTGTCAGTCTCATGCGTCTTTCCTATCAACGGAAGATACGTGAAATGAAGCAATGGAGTGAGCAACTGGCAGGCATGGGACGAGAACGACAGAAGAACTTCCTGACATACGCCCAGCGTATGATACGCGAGAATTTCATCTATAACCTGCATTGCAAAGAGATGAGTTACATGACTTTACCCGAACAAAACTTTGCGACCCGCTTCGCCCCTTTTATCAACGAACGGAATGTAATGGGAATGATGGATGAATTGAGCGAAGCGCAGATACATATTGAGCAAAATGTAAATGCAAGGATGGTCTTCTTTGATTTTTCATTGAAAATGATAGTTCTACTGAAACAGTAGAAATCAGATATATAGTAGTAATCTCAATCATAAATAAAAAAATGGATTTTAAACTACATAACGGAAGCGGAGGTCTCTGCTGCAAAAGTTGCGGCAGGCAAGACAAGCAACTGAATACCTACGACTGGCTGGCCGACATTCCCGGAAACGGAGAAGAAAGCGACCTGGTAGAAGTTCAGTTCAAGAATACCCGCAAAGGATATTTCCGCAATAGCAACCATATACCTCTTGAAAAGGGCGACATCGTGGCCGTAGAAGCAACACCGGGGCATGACATCGGTGTAGTAACCCTAACCGGACGTCTTGTTCCGCTGCAAATGCGAAAAGCTAACATCAAGTCTGAGGCTGATATCAAGCGTATCTACCGTAAAGCCAAACAGGTAGATATGGACAAATATAATGAGGCCAAAGGACGCGAACATAGCACCATGATACGCGCCCGACAGATTGCACTCAACCTGAATCTCAACATGAAAATCGGTGATGTGGAATATCAGGGAGACGGCAACAAAGCTATTTTCTATTATATTGCCGACGAGCGTGTAGACTTCCGTCAGCTGATTAAGGTATTGGCAGATGCTTTCCATGTCCGCATTGAAATGAAGCAGATTGGTGCACGCCAGGAGGCCGGACGAATCGGTGGTATTGGTCCTTGTGGACGCGAGCTCTGCTGTGCCACCTGGATGACTTCTTTCGTGTCAGTATCCACAAGCGCCGCCCGTTATCAGGATATTTCTCTCAATCCGCAAAAACTGGCAGGACAATGTGCCAAACTAAAATGCTGTCTCAACTATGAAGTGGACTGCTATGTGGAAGCTCAGAAACGTCTTCCTTCCAGGGAGATCGAGTTGGAAACCAAAGACGGTACTTTCTATTTCTTTAAGGCAGATATTCTGAGCAATCAGATAACCTACTCTACCGACAAGAACATTCCTGCCAATCTGGTAACAATCAGTGGAAAGCGTGCATTTGAAATCATCGGTATGAACAAACGGGGTACTAAACCAGAAAGTCTTGTAGAAGAAGCACGCCAAGTGGAACCCAAGAAACCAATAGATTTGTTGGAACAGGAAAGCTTAACCCGCTTTGATCGTAGCCGTAAAGGTAAAAACGGTGGAGAAAATAACGGTGGTGGAAATGGAAACGGCGGTAATAACAACCGCAAGAAAAAGAAAAAAGGAAATCCGAATCAACCCGGAGATCAGCAATCCAGACCACGCCCACAAGGTGAGCCCAGACCGCAAGGTGATAAGCCCAAACCACAAGGCGATCAGCGACGGGGAGAACAACCCAGGCGCAACAAACCCAAACGCCCTAACAATCCACCCAGACCACAAGGAGAGAAACCAGCCGGAAATGAAAAACCTGCTCAAGAATAAAACATCTCTTCTGAAGAGTTTAATACTGCTGTTCATCGCAAGCTTCTACACAGCCTGCGATGAACAGACTGTATATCATTCTTTTCAATCCCTGCCAACGGAAGGCTGGCAGCGGAATGACACACTATTCTTCAATGTTTCGGTTGCAGACTCTGCTACACTCTACAATGTATCCGTAGAAGTAAGAAACCGGAACAATTATCCGTATCAGAATCTACCTTTACTCGTCTACTACGACAGTCCGGAAGCTCCAAATATCAAGCGGGATACATTGGAACTACGACTTGCTGACAATGCAGGTATTTGGTTAGGAGATGGCTGGGGTGGGTTATATCAATCAACTCTCCCAGCAGGCTTCATCCGTATTGGAAAAGCCGGGGAATACCGCTTCAAAATCATACACCTTCTACCGGACGAAGTTCTTCCCGGTATCAATGATGTAGGAATCAAATTAAAACGCTGACAGTCTCTTTTTACGTCCTGCATCAATCCGCAGGAAGATGAACAGCAAGATAGTGAATCCCCAAAGCGAAGAACCACCATAACTAAAGAATGGCAGCGGAATACCAATCACAGGTGTCAATCCCAGCACCATACCTACATTAACAAATAGGTGGAACAGGAATATACTAACAACCGAATACCCATAGACTCGACCAAAAGTAGACGGTTGCCGTTCCGCCACAGCAATCAGACGGAGTATTAATATAAGGAATAAGAGCAGCACGGCAGTAGAACCTATAAATCCTTCTTCTTCACCCACTGTGCAGAAAATAAAGTCCGTATCTTGTTCGGGTACATATTTCAGCTTAGTCTGAGTACCATTCAGAAATCCCTTTCCTGTCAGACCACCGGAGCCGATAGCTATCTTCGACTGGTTGACATTGTATCCGGCACCAGCCAAATCTTCTTCCATGCCTAATACCACCTTGATACGTATCTGCTGGTGAGGCTCCAATACTTTATTAAAGAAGTAATCACTGGAATATAAGAAACCGATAGAACCAATAGCAAACATACCTATCAGGAAATAACTAAGATGACGCTCACTCAACGAAAGGAAAATAAGGTATCCAACTACCAGCACACACAGTCCCCATTGCACCCAAACCAAATTAAACGGAGTCACATATTCCGATATAAAATAAGCGATTAACAACACTCCAATGGTAACTAACAATATATTGCGTACCGGTTCCCATTTCTTCTTATAAACCCACACCATTCCTGCCGCAGACAGCAAGACCATCGAGAGCACAGCAAACTCCCCTATCGGCGTCGGCGTATCGGCAATAAACACCTGATCAAACCGAATACCTACCACAAAG
This sequence comes from Bacteroides intestinalis, assembly GCF_003464595.1. Lineage (GTDB taxonomy): Bacteria > Bacteroidota > Bacteroidia > Bacteroidales > Bacteroidaceae > Bacteroides > Bacteroides intestinalis_A. The sequence continues at coordinate 65,439 of NZ_QRZF01000003.1, read as the reverse complement.
TAAACTACCGCGCACAACCCGGAAAACAGAACTACCCCCGGCATCCCCTCCCGATACAGAACCAAAAAGAAAGCAGTATATACCAACGCTGAGCCCGTCTCCCGCTGCAAGATAATAAGTATCATCGGGAACAGAATAAGAAAAACCATCATCAGGATATTCTTCCAGTTCTTCATGGTGAACGAATAGGAATTCATATACTTGGCAAGCGCCAGTGCCGTAGCAAACTTGGCAAATTCCGCCGGCTGCAAACTTACCGGTCCCATGACCAGCCACGACCTCGACCCCTTCGTATCAGGTGCTATAAAGATAGTGACCACAAGTAATATGGCAAGTGCTATATAAATAAGATAGGCAAACATATCATAAACGCTATCTTCAAGCATCAACAGCACAAACCCCAATCCAAAAGAGCAAATGATCCAAACCAGTTGCTTACCTGCACGAGTGGAGAAATCCCAGAAGTCACGGTCGCCATAATCATAGCTTGCCCCGCAAACGCTGAACCAACCGAATGCAATCAGAATCAAGTAAACACAGATCGTTACCCAATCCAGTGATTTCCATATACTATCTCTCCTCGTCACCATACATTATCACACGATTACTCATTTCTTCCGCTCTTTCCTCACTGGCAGGCGAAAGTTTTCCATTCAAATACTGTTCCATCATTAAAGCACCATAAGGTACTCCATAGGTTGCACCCCAACCCCCATTCTCCACATAAACGGCAATAGCGATCTTCGGCTTGTCCATCGGGGCAAAACCTATAAATGCAGAGTGGTCATGTCCTCGATTCTGTGCCGTACCTGTCTTTCCACAGACTTCTACACCCGGCAGGATAGTTCCGGCTATACGGCAAGTAGCACTTCCGGTAACTCCCGTAACGGCAGCCCGCATACCTTCTACAATTTCTTCATAATAAGAGCGATCAATAGAAGTGTAACGACGCTCCCGGTAGGTACTATCCAATTCTGCATCCTGAATATCCTTCACAATATGCGGAGTCACAAAATAACCACGATTGGCGATGGTAGCCGCTAAGTTTGCCATTTGCAAAGGTGTACTTAAAACTTCACCCTGACCGATAGAGATACTGATTACCGTCAATCCATTCCATGATCCACGATAGGCTTTATCATAAACACCTGCATTAGGGATAAATCCACGTTTCTCACCCGGCAAGTCCGTTCCCAGCTTATAACCAAATCCTTGAGAAACCATGTGATCTTTCCATACAGTAAGTGCATTCTGCGGCGAACCGTATTTCTTATCACCAAACATGCGATAAAGCCCCCAACAGAAATAAGCATTACATGAAGTGGCAATAGCCGGTATCAACGGAAGTGGTGATCCGTGTCCGTGACATCCCACACGCAAACCTCCATAAATAAATCCATGAGAACAAGGAAACGATGTGGACGGCTGTATGATACCTTCTTGTAAGAATGTCAGTGCCTGGGCTGTTTTAAAAGTAGATCCCGGAGGATAAACACCCATAATCGCACGGTTCAGCAGCGGTTTCTGTTTATCTTTCTGCAACATATTATGGTTTTTCCCACGCTGACGTCCGATCATCAGATGCGGATCAAAATTAGGTGCCGATACCAGACATAAAATCTCTCCCGTTTCCGGCTCAATAGCCACAATTGCACCGATTTTATTCTTCATCAGACGCTCACCCAACATCTGCAAATCAATATCCAATCCTAATTTCAGATTCTTGCCCGGTATCGATGGCCGATCCAGTTTGCCATCCATATAGTGCCCCTGAATACGTCCATGCGCATCACGAAGCAAAACCTCCACTCCTTTTTCACCACGCAGGTACTTTTCATAAGACTTCTCTATACCTTGCTTACCTACATAGTCACCGCGGATGTAATAATCATCAGCCTCAATATCTCTCATTGAGACCTCACCGATATCCCCCAAAGCATGTCCGGCAGCGTTATAGGAATATTGCCGGATAGTACGCCTCTGAATATAAAAGCCTGGAAATTTGAAAAGCTTTTCCTGGAATACACCGCACTCTTCCGCTGAGAGCTGCGTCATAAACACCTGATGCGTATATCTGGAATAACCGGGATTCATCCAACGATTCTTCACATCTTTCATTCGCTTCAGCAACTGCTCTTTCGTAATATTCAGTGTGCGGCAAAAATCGAGAGTATCTAGTTCCGTCACCTCTCGCGGCACGAATGTGATGTCATAAGCAGGTTGATTGAACACCAGCAACTTTCCATTACGGTCATAAATCGCACCGCGTGAAGGATACTGGATTTTATTGAGAAAAGCGTTACTATCTGCGTTCTTCTTGTAAGTATCAGTCATGATCTGCAACACAAAAAGACGCATGATATAAATGATAACAATCACAATTGCTACCCCACCTATCACTAATTTCCGCTTTTCGAGTGTATAATCTTTTGCCATCTTACTTCTTCTTCACTCCTTCTATAGCCATGATACAGGTTACAGTCAGCAACGTACTTGCCACAATTCTCAGCAGCAACGTTCCGATATGTGCGAACGAAAAGAATTCTATGGTAAGTAATATTGCATGATGAATAAAAACGCTAACAACCAAATACTTCAGGAAAGGAACAATCCCCATCGATTTGATCGAAGGAACTATATTTTCGAACGTATCTCGCGGTACGAACAGACGCAGGAAAGTAGGGCGTAAAAAAGCCAAAGCCACCGTTGCCGCAGCATTCATACCCGGTGTGTCCGAAAAGATATCCACCGTCAGTCCCAGGAAAAACGCCCACAGCATCAAAGCATTCCGCGGCGTTTCCGACTCGAATTTCAGTATGAGATAGATATATAGAAAAGGAGTGGCATATCCGGCAATATGCACATTATTCAGTATCAGTACCTGCAATAGTACCAAACCGATAAACCAACCTATTTTATGCAGATAATTGAGAACCAATTCGATTTACAATTTACAATTTACGATTTACAATTGGGGCTACTCCCCTACCATTTATCACTCCTATCACTCTATCACCTTATCACTCCATCACTTCCCTTCTTCCTTCTCCAGCATCTTCTGCTCCTCTTGTCCGGTACGGGCAATTACCCGCACATTGCTCACCTTACCAAAGTCCGTAGCCAGTTTTATCTTCAACAGATAAGAGAGACCGTCGTGAGAGTCGGACATATCATCCACCGTTCCCACCATGACTCCTGCTGGGAATACTGTAGAATAACCACTTGTCACCACCGTATCACCTAAGTTGAACTCTGCATGGCGAGGTAAATCCTTCAGATATGCAAAGCGAGAATCTCCATATTCCCACTTCAAATAACCAAAATACTCGCTGCCTACAATCTTACAACTGATGCTCGATTTACTGTTCAGCAACGGAATAACGGTAGAGTAATGCGGAGAAGTTTTATAGACAATGCCCACTACTCCATTAGCATCTACCACGCCCATTTCCGGACGGATACCTGCAGACGAACCTTCATCAAGAGTAATATAGTTATCCACCCGGTTCAAACTATTTTTGATGACATTCGCCTTGAATATCTGGTATTCTTCCGGTTCAAGCCGTTCCAGACTATAGAGCCGGACAGAGTCCATTCCTTTATTATTCAATGTTTTCTCCAGGAATGCCACTCGTTGCTCCAGCCACATATTACGGTCGAGCAAGTCCTCATTGACAGATTTCAGATGGAAATAAGAAGTTATAGTTCCCGAAACATCGTAAACTTTCCCCGCCACACTATTGGCCGATGTGAAAAACACACTCTGCTGATAGTAATTGAAGCGGAACAATAAAACAAAACTGGCTGCCTCTAACAGTAGAAAGAGGAACCAGTAGTTGTATTTAATAAGAAAGTTCAGTAAATTTCGCATATTGACGAGCAAATGAAAGAATGAAAAATTAAAGAATTAAAGAGAACGCCCCATGCCACTCTTAAGTCGCACGGCTTTCATTATTAATTCTTTCATTATTAACTTGCTTGTCATCTCATCAGGAATGAGAAACGATCCACATTCTTCAGCGCCACACCCGTACCTTTGGCAACAGCGTGCAGGGGATCTTCGGCAATGTGGAACGGAATGTTTATCTTATCAGTCAAACGCTTATCGAGTCCACGGAGCAATGCACCACCACCTGCCAGATAAATACCGTTGTGCACGATATCGGCATACAATTCGGGAGGTGTATTTTCCAATGCGTTCAAGATAGCTGTTTCAATCTTTGAAATTGATTTCTCCAGACAGTGCGCTACTTCCTGGTAGCATACAGGCACTTCCATAGGCAGAGCCGTGATACGGTTCGGACCATGAACGATATAATCTTCCGGAGCATCCTCACCCAGTTCGGTCAAGGCTGCACCTACATTGATTTTAATACGCTCGGCCATACGTTCGCTGACCTTCACATTGTGTTGACGGCTCATATATTCCTGGATATCAGCAGTCAAGTCATCACCCGCAATGCGGATGGAGTTGTTGGCTACGATACCACCCAAGGAGATAACGGCAATTTCCGTAGAACCACCACCTATATCTACAATCATGTTTCCTTCCGGAGCTTCTACATCGATACCAATACCGATAGCGGCAGCCATGGGTTCAAAAATCAGGTAGACGTCACGTCCGCCGGCATGTTCGGCAGAGTCACGCACGGCACGCAGCTCCACTTCAGTACTACCTGAGGGGACACCGATAACCATACGGAGTGAAGGAGAGAACAGACGGTTGCGATTATTCACCATCTTTATCAAACCGCGTATCATCTGCTCGCAAGCATAGAAGTCGGCAATTACACCGTCGCGAAGCGGACGGATGGTACGTATGTTTTCGTGGGTCTTTTCGTGCATCATCTTTGCCTTGTCACCCACGGCAATCATCTTATCGGTGCGACGGTCGAGAGCTACCACCGAAGGCTCATCCACCACAATCTTACCATTGGTTGTGATAATGGTATTGGCGGTACCAAGGTCCATCGCTATTTCTTGCGTAAAAGAGAATAATCCCATGTTGTTAATTATGAATTATAAATTATGAATTATGAAGATGACAGCATGCTCGGCGCAGCTAACTCATCATTCATCATTCATAATTCATCATTAATATTAGTGTTTGAAATGACGAATTCCTGTGGTCACCATCGCGATGCCATGTTCGTTGCAATAGTCGAACGAAAGCTGATCCTTGATGGAACCACCCGGTTGAATAACTGCGGTCACACCTTCATTTCCAGCAATCTCCACACAGTCGGGGAAGGGGAAGAAAGCGTCGGATGCCATCACGGCACCTTTCAGGTCGAAGCCGAAGTTCTTGGCTTTTTCGATGGCCTGCTTCAAAGCATCCACACGTGAAGTCTGTCCCACACCGCTTGCCAGCAATTGCTTGCCTTTAGCCAGTACGATAGCGTTGGACTTGCTGTTCTTCACAATCTTGTTAGCAAAGAGCATGTCTTCTATTTCCTGTGCGGTAGGTGCTTTCGTGGTTGCAGTTTTCAAATCTTCAGGCTTCTCGATGTTCAGGTCGCGGTCCTGTACCAACACACCATTCAAGAGAGAACGGAACTGCTTCTTAGGCAGTGTGGCAGGCTTGCGAACCAGAATAATACGGTTTTTCTTCTGTCCCAGGATTTCCAATGCGTCTACATCGTAATCAGGGGCGATAATTACTTCGAAGAAGATTTTATTGATTTCCTCAGCAGCGTCCTTATCGATCACTCCGTTTGTGATGAGTACACCACCGAAAGCGGAAACCGGGTCACCGGCCAATGCATCGTTCCATGCTTCGAGCACCGTGGGGCGTGAAGCCAGACCGCAAGCATTGTTATGCTTCAATACGGCAAACGTAGTCTCTTCAAATTCATCGATCAGGTCGACGGCTGCATTGATGTCGAGCAGGTTGTTGTAAGAGATTTCCTTTCCGTGAATCTGGTCGAACATAGCTTCCAGATTTCCGTAAAAGTAACCCTTCTGGTGCGGGTTCTCGCCGTAGCGCAAAGTCTTCTGATTATTGGCAGAGCAACGGAATGCGGAACCTTCTTCGCCATCGAAGTAGTTGAAGATGGCTGAATCGTAATGGGAAGAAACGGAAAACGCCTCTTTGGCAAACCAACGGCGTTCTTCCAGCGAAGTGGTAGCTCCATGTTCCATCAGCATATCGCGGAACGGCTGGTATTGTGCCTGAGAAGCAATGATAACCACGTCATTGTAATTCTTGGCAGCAGCACGGATCAGTGAAATACCGCCTATATCTATTTTCTCGATGATAGTCGGCTCGTCGGCACCGGAAGCTACGGTAGCTTCAAACGGATACAAATCGACGATAACGAGGTCTATTTCGGGAATTTCATATTTTTCTATCTGTTGCATATCCTGTTCCAGTCCGCGACGGCAGAGAATACCACCGAACACTTTCGGATGCAGGGTCTTTACACGTCCACCCAGGATAGAGGGATACGTGGTCAAGTCTTCCACTGCTTTGCAGGGATACCCCAGTGATTCTATAAACTGACGAGTTCCGCCTGTGGACAGAAACTCAACTCCTTCTTCATGCAGTTTGGTAATGATTTCGTCCAAACCTTCCTTATGATAAACCGATACTAAAGCGGTTTTAATTCTTTTTGTTTCAGACATGGAATTGCGTATATAAGTATTTGATGCGCAAAGGTACTAAAAATGTTTATTTGCACACATACTCAAACACAATAAATTAGGTATAATTAAAAAAGGCAGCAATCCCGGTTAGGAATTACTGCCTTTATCTTTTTTGCTAAACGGAGAGGATACCGCCCCACTGTGCCAGAGTTGTGCCACAGCCTTGGCACAGTTTTGCCATCACCTTGGCAAGATTATGCCATGCCTATGGCACAACTGTGCCAAAGCGATGGCAAGACTTACCAGATAGAGATACGTTCTTCTACCGGTACATACATCGGATCTTTCTCCGTAATGCCAAATGCATCATACCATGCAGCAATGTGCGGCAATGCAGCGTCTACACGCCATTTGCCCAAAGAATGCACGTCGATCTTCGTCAATTGCAGGATGGCTTCGGGACGAGTATTGTTAGCCCAAACATTGGCATAAGCCAGGAAGAAGCGTTGTTCGGGAGTGAAACCGTCTTTTACCTCCAGCGGAGCGGCAGCGGTAGCCTTCTTGAATGCCTGGTAAGATACTTGCAAACCTCCGTGGTCGGCAATGTTCTCACCCAGCGTCATACGACCGTTGGCATGTACCCCCGGTGCAACTTCGATACTGTCAAAGAAAGCAACCATTACATCGGCACGTTTCTCGAAGTTCTTAGCATCTTCTTCTGTCCACCAGTCTTTCAGATTACCGTCTTTGTCGTACTGACGACCTTGGTCATCGAAGCCGTGTGTCATCTCATGACCGATTACAACACCGATTGCACCGTAATTGAAGGCATCGTCAGCATTCATATCGAAGAACGGATATTGCAGGATACCGGCAGGGAAACAGATTTCGTTCGTTGTCGGGTTGTAATAAGCGTTTACGGTTTGCGGAGTCATCAACCACTCGTCCTTGTCTACCGGTTTGCCGGCTTTGGCAATCATTTCAGCATAGTTCCACAGGCTGGCACGTTTGAAGTTGTTCCAGTAAGAATCGTCTTTGATTTCCAACGTAGAGTAGTCTTTCCACTTATCAGGATAACCGATCTTCACGTGGAAAGTAGCCAGTTTCTCCTGTGCTTTCAGCTTGGTTTCATCGCTCATCCAGGCAAGGTTGTTGATGCGTTCGCCCAGGCTGGTTTGAAGGTTCTTCACCAAAGATACCATACGTTCCTTGGCAGCGGCAGGGAAGTATTTCTCTACATACATCTGTCCTACAGCTTCACCCAGTGCGGAGCTTACTACAGAAACGGCAGTCTTCCAGCGGGGTTGCATTTCCTGCGTTCCAGACATGGTGCGTTCGTAGAAGTCGAAGTTCTGTTGAGCCATCTCGTCATTCAGGAAGCTGGCAGCAGAATCAATCAGCTTCCATTGCAGGTAAAGGGCTTGCTGATCAACAGGTAAGGTATTCAGGATGTTGGCAGCTTCAGCTACCGAAGCGGGCTGGCCGACAATGATTTCCTTCACATCCGTCAGGCCAAGACCTGAAAGATATGCGTCCCAGTTGAAAGTAGGATAATTCTTCTTCACCTCTTCCATGCTCATCTTATTGTAGTTGGCATGCGGGTCACGCAGTTCGGTACGAGAACGGAAAGCTTTGGCAAGACGGGTTTCTACGTCCATAACCACTTCCATACCTTTCTTGGCAGTAGCCTCATCGAAACCTGCCAACTGATACATTTTCTGTACATGAGCACGGAAGGCATCACGGATAGCGGTAGTAGAAGGATCAGTAGCCAGATAGTAATCGCGTTCGCCCATGCTCAAGCCGCTTTGATAGAGCTGCACGGCGTTCTCGTTACTGTTCATTTCGTCGGCAGCTACATAGAGGCCGAGGTAAGCACCGATGCCCTGTTTGCGCAGATCGGCGAGCAAAGCATAAACAGCTTCTTTATCTTTCAGGGAAGCAATCTGTTCCAAGTCGGCTTTGATAGGAGCAACACCTTCCTTGTTCAGCTTCACGCTGTCCATAACAATCTTGTAGAGGTCGCCTACCTTTTGCGCTACACTACCAGCTTCGTGCTGAGTGGCAGCCAGTTCTTCAATCAGGCCTTGTATCTGCTTACGATTATTCTCGGCAAGTTCTGTAAAAGAACCGTACTGTGAATACTCAGGTGAAAGTGGATGACTTTCAATCCAACCGCCACAGGCGTACTGATAGAAACTACTCCCCGGAAGGGCAGTTGTGTCAAGATTGGCAAGCTGGATACCGGCTGTCATTTCAGCTTTCTGCTTGCCCGTACCACATCCCACCATCATAAGGCAAGCTGCGGCTAAAGGTAAATAATGAGTTACTTTCATAAGATATAAAATAATGTTATAAGTTTTATTGTTCTTTCCGAACTGCTTCCAGTTCGGTAGAGACGGCATCCCACTCTTCCATCACAGAGTCGAGTTGTTGCTTCAGTTTCTGATGCTGCTCGTAAAGGGCCATATCCGAAGCTCCCTCGGGAGTTGCCATCCGGGCTTCGAGAATGGCGATGGCAGACTCGGTCTGTTCTATCTCTGATTCACAGTCGGCAACGCGACGTTCCAGCTTTTTGAGTTTCTTGTTCAGTTCCTTCTGTTCTTCATAGGAAAGCTTGGCACCAGAAGACTGAGTGGCAGTATCCGTATTCTCTTTTCCACCGGAGGGTGAGGTAGAAAGTGCGGGTGCTTTCTGCAATTCGTTCAGGCTTTCTATCTGCTTCTTTTGCAGGAAGTCGTAGATGCCACCGAGGTGTTCTTTCACAATTCCACCACCGAACTCATATACTTTAGTCGCAAGTCCGTCCAGGAAATCACGGTCGTGGCTTACTAAAATGACTGTACCGTCAAATTCGCGGATGGCATCTTTCAGTACATCCTTCGAACGCATATCGAGGTGGTTGGTCGGTTCGTCCAGTATCAGGAAGTTCACGGGTTCCAGCAGAAGTTTGATCATTGCGAGACGGGTACGCTCTCCACCGGACAACACTTTCACCTTCTTATCAGAAGCTTCACCTCCGAACATGAAGGCACCGAGGATATCACGTATCTTCGTGCGGATGTCGCCTACGGCTACGCGGTCGATGGTATCGAATACTGTCAGGCTTTCATCCAGGAGTTGTGCCTGGTTCTGGGCGAAGTAACCGATCTGTACATTATGACCGAGGGTGAGCTTACCGGTATAGTCGGTGATTTCTCCCATGATACATTTTACCAGGGTGGATTTACCTTCACCGTTCTTACCTACGAACGCCACTTTCTCACCACGGTTTATGGTCAGGTTGACATCGTGGTAGATGACATGGTCGCCATAGGCCTTCCGGACATCCTCACAGATGACAGGGTAACTTCCGCTACGGCTGCTGCAAGCAAACTTCAGGCGCAATGCAGAGTTGTCTTCCTCATCTACCTCAATGCGTTCTATCTTTTCCAGTTGTTTGATGCGGCTCTGCACCTGTACGGCTTTCGTGGCTTTATAGCGGAAGCGCTCGATAAAGGCTTCCGTATCTTCTATCTGTTTCTGTTGATTCTCGTAGGCACGGAGTTGCTGTTCACGACGTTCCTTGCGGAGTACAACGAATTCGTCATACTTCACTTTGTAGTCGTAAATCTGTCCGCAAGTGATTTCGATGGTGCGCGTGGTGACGTTATTGAGAAATGCACGGTCGTGACTCACCAATACCACGGCATTGGCACGTGTGGAAAGGAAGTTTTCAAGCCATTGGATACTCTCAATATCCAAGTGGTTGGTAGGTTCGTCGAGCAACAGCACATCGGGACGGCGAAGCAGGAGTTTGGCAAGCTCGATACGCATACGCCAACCACCGGAGAACTCACTGGTGGAGCGGTCGAAGTCTTCGCGGCTGAAACCTAAACCTTGCAGGGTTCGTTCTATTTCAGCACGGAAGTTGGTGCCGCCCATCATCAGGAAACGTTCGTTTTCATGAGTGAAACGGTCGATGAGTTTATGGTATTCTTCACTGTCATAATCGGTGCGTTCGGCAAGTTGCTGGTTCATGCGTTCGATGTCCGCCTGCATTTCGAAGATGTGTTCGAAGGCAAGTTCCGCCTCTTGCATCACGGTACGCTTATCACTGAGAATCATCACCTGCGGCAGGTAACCGATAGTACATTCTCGGGGAATGGCAACGACGCCGGAAGTGGGCTGCTGTAGTCCGGCCAATATCTTGAGCATGGTAGACTTACCCGCACCATTCTTGCCCACCAGGGCGATGCGGTCTTTTTTGTTGATTACGTAAGAGACGTCTTCGAACAGAGGGGTTGCATTAAATTCTACCTTCAGTCCTTCTACTGATATCATAGTGTCAATGAATTTATCGTTCAGGGCTGCAAAGGTAACGATTTCCAGCGGGATATGACATCGTAAGCCTATATTATTGCATCAAATCTACATAAAAGAGCACTTTATTCTTCTACTTTCAGCGGCAGGATGATTGTAAAACGTGTACCCTTTCCGGGTGTAGACACTACTTTGATCTTCCCCTTGAAGCGTTCGATGATTGTCCGGCAGATAGCAAGTCCCAATCCTGTGCCTTGTTTGAAGGCGTCTCCTTTGTAAAAACGGTCGAAGATATGTTCAATTACTTCTTTTGCCATACCTGTTCCGGTATCTTCCACAAATATCCTTACAGACTCGGAGGAAACGGGCCGGTAGCCTATACGGATATTTCCTTCAGAGGTGAACTTTATCGCATTGTTCACCAGATTGTTGATAACCTGGCTCATGCGGGTAGGATCAGTATAAATGGTAACCTCCTGTCCGGGAAGATCCAACAGTAGTTCCACACCTTTCCGCATATTCATTCTTTGCGCACTGCCTATCTCATTCAGCACCCGATGGAGAGAGATGCTGCAAAAATTGAATTCCATGGTGTTCGACTCTATCTTGGAAAGGTCCAGAATATCGGAAATCAGGACCATCAACAGTTGGCTGTTCTTTTCAATCAGGGAGGTGAACTCGACGATGTCGTCCTTGGTCAGGTCTGAGTCTCCGTAGGCCAGCAGCGAGGAAAAGCCAACGATGGCATTGAGCGGGGTGCGTATTTCGTGACTCATATTGGCAAGGAAGATACTTTTCAGTTCATCACTGTGCCGGGCTTTACGCAGGGCTTCGTTCAAACGGTCTTCAGTATCCTTATACTTCTGGGTACTCATGCAGATGCCAACGACACGGAAAGGGGTTTCTTTCAACTGCCCAACGTAGGTGGACTGGGCTTCGAACCACTCCCAACTGCCGTCGTCACGGCGGAGACGGTATTCTACAGGTTCTTCATTAAGGTTGCCATCCAGTTGTGAGATCAGAGCGTCAAACACAGATTGCCGGTCATCGGGATGCACCAGATAGGCAAATTCTTCGGAAGTGAGGGCGTTGTCTCGGTTGGGGATGCCCAGGTATTCGAAGTAGCGGGGATCGATAATCATGAGGTTGCGTTCCAGGTCGAATGACCACTGGAATATCTGCGTGCGGCTCAGGGCGATGTTTAACAGGTGTTTCTGGGTTCTTTCTTCCAGCACATTGCGGTAGTAGAGTACGATTCTTACCAGCCGGTCTTCTTCATACACGCCCATCAGAGCGCCTTGTATCAGGAAACTGATATGCCGTTTCTGTTCATAGATGAAACAGTTGGAAGACAAGGGAATGACACGCTGGCAACCTCCGTGCAGTTCCTGTAAATAACGGGGTAGGACATTCTGTTTATCCTGCACTACTTCCAACAGATCGAAGACAGACTTTCCGATGATGTCCGTATCCAATTGAAGTTCATCACTCATCTGTTTGTTCACGCGCCAGATGCGGTCTTCGAGGTCGATCATGACAATACTGACGGGCCATACATCGAACAATTGTTCGGCAATGGCGTTCACTATCCGTACTTCTTGGGGTATATCAGCGTTCATAAAGGGTTATGTTTATCGTGTAGGCAGCAAAGGTCGGGCTTAAACGGGTAGGTGGCAAACAAACCGAAAGAATTTAATATTCCATTTAGACGCAGAAATATTCCATCATTCACACCTTTACATCTTTTAACGGGACAAAAAGAGATGAAGAGTCGAATTTAACGGTTATTCCTGTGGATTATATATCAATATCATTCAATTTTGCAGACCTAAAAGGCAAGACATGGGTATAACTAAATTCAATATACATGCAGACTTCATTGCATATCAGCATATCACGGCAGGCGGGCTGAGCCATCTGTTGGGACAGGCTTATAAGACGGAAGGAGGCATTTTCGCCCTTTGCAGTAAGGGTTACTTGAAAACAATTATTAATCATACTGAATATCGGATTGGAGCGAATGAACTGATAGCCGTTCCTCCCGAGACTTTCGTCCAGCTGCTGACCGCATCAGATGATGTGGAAATACATGCTGTCATGTTCTCGCAGCAGCTGATACAGCATGCCGGAATGGGTAAGAATATGATGGATAAGTTTCATATCATCGGCAAGCATTATGTTTTCTCGTTGTCGGAAGTAGTTTCGCAACTTTACTTGGAGATGTTTACATTTCTGTCGCATCTTCATAAGGAGGTTGGGGAGAAGTTGAGCGAAGCTGTGCTGCAGTCGTTCCTAAGTCTGATGTTGCAGGGGATATCCGAACTTTGCCCAGAACAGACGAAGCTGAAAGAAACGCCGGGCAGCAGGCATTTCCATCAGTACCGGATTTTCGTCCGGATGGTACATGAGGAATATGCCCGTGAGCACCAAGTGGCGTATTATGCCAAGAAGATGAATATGCAGCCGTCCGCCCTTTGCCGGCTTGTCAAGAAAGAGTCGGGGCATACGGCAATGGAGATTATCAACAGGACGCTCATCATGGATGCCAAGACGCAACTGCGTACAGAGAATACGCCGGTGAAGGATATTGCGCTGAATTTGGGGTTCAATAATGCCGCTTTCTTCAATAAGTTCTTTAAGAGACATGCGGGGGTAACGCCGCAGATGTTTCGGAATTCGGAAAGAGAGTGAGGTTATAGAAAAGTGTCCCTTTCGCGAACCTTTTATGCTGCAAACGAGTTAAATAAGAAGTACTAGAGACTTTTTACGAAAAATACAACTACGTGCATTTGATAAAAACCCCTATGTTTGCGTCATGAAAAAGTTACTGCTGACTCTGCTCACCTTCCTGATAGCCATTGATGTGGCTTATCCGCAACTCGCCATCCGCCACCGTTTAGCCACTCCCCGACCTGCCGACTCGCTCGATATAGACTATTACTCCCGAAAAAGGGGGCTTCAGGCGGGCACCATGGTCTTCGGTATCAATATGGGAGTCTGGGCCTTCGACCGCTACATCCGCAAGGCCGACTTTGCCTACATCAACGGGCGTACTATCAAGGACAACCTCAAGCATGGTTTCGTGTGGGACAATGACGCCATGGGCACCAATATGTTCATGCACCCCTACCACGGCAGTCTGTACTTCAACTCTGCCCGGTCCAACGGATACAATTTCTGGCAGTCCGGCCTCTTCGCCTTTGGCGGCAGCTTCATGTGGGAGATGTTTATGGAAAACGAATATCCCTCTACCAACGACATCATTGCCACCCCCATCGGCGGTATGGCCCTGGGTGAAGTGACTTACAGGGTTTCCGACCTCATCCTCGACGACCGGAAAACCGGTTGGTCACGCTTCGGACTGGAGTTTGCCGGGCTCCTGGTATCCCCCATGCGCGGGCTAACCCGTATCATCAACGGAGACGCCTGGAAGCGACGTTCCACTTCGGGCAAGCAATTCGGGGTACCCGATGTAAGTGTGGATGTATCTCTGGGCATACGTACCCTGGAACTGAAAGACGAGATTCTGGACAAAGGTGTGGGGCTGGCCTCCGAAATCAACGTCGAATACGGCGACCGCTTCGATGCGGAAGATACCAAACCCTACGACTATTTCTCCATCCAGGCGAACCTGAACTGGCAGAAAGATCAACCGGTCCTGGGACAGATAAACATTGTTGGCCGACTGGTAGCCAAAGAGTTGGTGAACAATGAGAAGCACTATCTCAGCCTTGGGCTGTACCAGCACTTCGATTACTACGATTCGGACACGATATCGGCAGTATCGGCAAAAGTACCTTATAAATTCTGTACACCCGCTTCCGTGGGCGGCGGCCTCATCTACAAAAGAAACCTCAAACGAAACTGGGGAATAGACGGTTACGCCTACCTCAACGCCATCCTTCTGGGAGGTGCCCTCAGCGACTATTATCAAGTGGACGAGCGCATCTACAACCTGGCCAGCGGCTACAGCAGCAAGCTCAACTTTAACTTTACCTACAAGGACCGTCTTGCCATATCCACCATCTACGAAGTCTACCACATGTTCACCTGGAAAGGGTATCCCCAAGACATCAACTGGGACGAAGTGGAACCGAAGACGCTCAATGCACAGGGCGACCGTTCGAGGGCCATTCTCCATGCAGTCGGCCTCCGGCTGGACCTGAAATTGCGGAAGCAACTGTACCTCACCGGCACATTTATGAACTACACCCGCGATACCAAATACAGGTATCACGCCAATGTCTTTTCCAATACTTCGGAAGGGCGTATTATGCTGACTTATAAATATTGATGGAGAGGCATCACCATTGCCTTACTCATATATTTTCCATTCCCACAACCCCGCATCTCCCCGCAGAATATGTAAGCGGAGATAACGTGCCCCACCGATACCCACAGCCACATGGGGAGACCGTGCCTGAAGTTTCTTTTCTTCGGCACACGCCTGCCAATGCTTACCATCGACAGATTTCTCCAGCCTCCACGTATGCCCTTCTGTGGGCTTGGTGAAATAGAACTGGCATTCACCAACGTTGCGCATCTCTTTCAAATCCACCGTAATGTACGGACTGCTATCCGTGATGGCAGCCATCCAACGGGTTCCGTTCGATTCATCGCCTACATAGGTAGCCTGATAGGTATGTGTACGGGTATATTTCTTCACCGAGGCTTTCTCCGGCAAAGGATCATTCGGTTGTGTCTCAATGTCTACCACCACCGTACGGGGAGCTTTCTCACTGGAAGCCCGGAAGTCAGCCTGCAACGCCAGGTTCCGGCGTGCCTCCTGAGGAGCGGACAGATAGCCTACGCCATGCATATCGGGCACTAAGGTCTTGATGGTTCCATCTTCATTAAATTCCATCCGGTTGGCATATACTTGGCGGGTAGTTCCACCGTCGCCATATTCCAAATAGAGAAAAATGTACTCATCCGTCTTTTCATCATAGAAGATATTACCATGGCCGGGGCCCCAGACTTGGTTTTCGGGAGCGGAGAAGAGGAAGATATCATTACCTTCCGGCTTGACGAAACCACTAAGCGGAGATTCACGGCTCATCATATAAGCATTGACATAGTTCTGATTTCCACTCAACGTATATACATAATAATAGATACCTTTCCGCTTAAACATCAATGGGCCCTCGGAATATCCCTGACGGGCAGTCTGCATAGTCAGCGGCTCACCTTCTATATGAAGCCTGTCAGCAGAAAGACGGGCAGCCAACCGACGGCGCCAGAAGAGATAACCGTTGCCATCGTCATCAATAAAAGGTTCCCCGTCAATGTCATTTACGATAAACGGACTATCCACACCTTCCGTTCCCGGAGCAAAAAGCCCGTTACCTTCAGCAAAACGGAAAGGACCATCCGGACGATCAGCTATCATGACATACGTACCCATCTTCTCATCCGGTTTCACAAAGGTGACGTAGAGGTAGTAAGTACCGTTCTGCTCAATCACCTTTCCGGGAGCCCAATAACGGAAATAGCCAGTTTTCTTCTCTCCTTTGTCATTCACCCAATCATAACCTTTCGCCCAGTCGAAGCCCTGGATGTGCGAGCCTTCAAAGCTCCAGTTCACAAAATCTTTCGACTTCCACACTACCGGTGTTCCGGCACGACCGAGACCATAGTCCAGGTCAGTGGTAGCATAGAGGTAGTAGGTATCGCCAAACTTAGAAAGTGAAGGGTCAGCCAGATTATCGGGAATCAGAGGATTATAATTACGATTTGCTATCAAAGCTTCCACAACGGAGGCATCCACAGCAAAAGCCGTCCCGTGACGGATGCCACGAGGGAATGAAACCAGGTCGGACACGTCTTCCCAAGTCTCACCATGATCCAGCGAACGGACTGCGCCGTAACGGTGGTCGCGGTATTTATCGAAATAAACATAGAGCGTATCACCTACAAACAAGGGGGCAGGTCCTTCAGCCCAGTAGTTTCCAGTGATAGAAGGGGAAACTTTAGTAGGGAATCCTTTCGCCAGATTTCTGGTACGGGTAATGCGGAGATTCTTCTCCGGAGGATTGGAGTTTTCATTCTTCACCACCATAATCAGCTCCTCGTTCTTCGGGTCTTTCACGATGGCAGCATCAATGACGCTGAAATCGGGATTGAAAAACATCTTGGTCTTTGAAAAGGTCTGGAAATCTTTCGTGGTTACGTAGTACATGCGATGGTTCAACCCTTTCTCACTCTCACTGGTTGCCACTTCTTTATGACGGCCGGGAATAGTGGTTGCCCAGAAGATATAATATGTCTGCGACGGCTCATCGTAGAAAAGTTCGGGCGCCCAGCAATTGTGAGCAGTCGGTTCGTGCATCATGACGGGGATGGCTCGCTGCTCACTCCAATGAATAAGGTCGCGGGAAGAGGCATAGCCGATAATCCGGTCGGTCCAACTGGAAGTCCAGACCATGTGAAAGGTGCCGTCGGGTGCCTGGCAGATACTCGGATCACGCATCAGTTTATCTTTACCCACGGCAGGGGTCAGGTAAGACTTGCCACCATTCAGGGCGGTCCAGTTCAGGCCATCGTAGCTATAAGCCAGATGCAGTCCGTCTCTGCTGTCGTTGATGAAATAGGAAAAAAGGTAAGCCGTTCCATTGGCACAGGTGGTCATCAGGGTACCGAAGCACAAAGCCAACCAGATAAGTACAGTTTTCATGATTTATTCAAGATTAATGATTTCATTGCCTACAAAGATATAGCATCTCCGGAACATACCGAAACGGAAAAGA
The DNA here is from genome assembly GCF_003464595.1 of Bacteroides intestinalis. Taxonomy (GTDB): domain Bacteria; phylum Bacteroidota; class Bacteroidia; order Bacteroidales; family Bacteroidaceae; genus Bacteroides; species Bacteroides intestinalis_A. The sequence continues at coordinate 47,806 of NZ_QRZF01000003.1, read as the reverse complement.
CTGGAGAAATGAACCGATACCTGTAATATTGTGTAAAATTCAGTTGTCCAATCAGAAGAATACCTTTACCTTTACACCGATACTATAAATATCAACCCAAAAACTCATTACAGAGCATGAAAGAAGAACGTAACATACAGGCCTGTCAAGTAGGGCCTCATTTCTTTGACATCGTCTCCACCATTCCGAACTGGAGCATAGAAACACTGCTTCCCTCCTTGAAACCATTCCTGTTGACTCTTGAAGAGTTAAAGAAGAAAGCACCCAAGATGATGTTCACACTTACCGTCGAGCAGGAAAGCAAAATCACCGAAGAAGAGCGGGAAGACAACACTAAATACCATCCACTCGTCGAGTTCGAATGGGAAGGAGCCAAGTGCAAGATCAGTATGATACCGAACACGACCTCGCACCTCATCACCATCCTCGCCCCCAACGATCCGAAGGAGTACCTGACCTATTTCTACTATGGATTCGCTTCGGGCGTCCTGTTCCTGCACGAGACGGAGGCGGACGCATTCGTGCTCAACAATATCCTGATGATGAGTTATGCTTTCAATACGGCTTGTTCCGATACTGTATTAATGCACGCTTCCGTTATAAAAAAAGATGGAAAGGGATATCTCTTCCAAGGCAAAAGCGGAACGGGAAAGAGTACACACAGCGGATTGTGGCTAAAACATATCCCCGGCTGCGAACTGCTGAACGATGATAATCCCATCGTGCACTTCAACCAGGAAACAGAAGAAGCCACAGTTTACGGTTCACCCTGGAGCGGAAAGACGCCTTGCTACAAGAATGACTCTGTTCCTGTAGGGGCATTTGTACGATTGGAACAGGCGCCGGTGAATGAGATTCAGCGGGAGAGTCCGGCACGGGCATTCGCATCGCTATTGCCATCGTGCTCTAATCTGAAAGAAGTGAGAGAATTGAATAATGGTGTCATCGAGACAGTGAAATATCTTGCGGCCCATACTCCGGTGTATTTTCTGAAATGCTTGCCGGACAAGGAGGCGGCGGAGGTTTGTTTTAATACAATTAAGCAACAAGCTACAAGCTAAACCAACATTATGATAGATAACGGACGAAAAAGAATCATCCCCAACGAGGTACTGTTGCCCGAAGTAGCACGCCTCATCAGCGAAGGACATACCGTAACCCTGACAGTCAGAGGAAATAGTATGAACCCGTTTCTTGTGGATCGTCGCGACCGCATTGTCTTAGGTCCTTTTACCGATAACGATCTGCAACTGAATACGGTCGTACTCGCCAGAGATACGAACGGACGTATCGTTTTCCACCGCATCACCCGTCGTAACGGCAAAGAGCTAACACTGCAGGGCGACGGTAATATACGGATAACCGAACAAACGAATGTAGACGATGTCATGGGAATAATGATTGCCGCCATCCGTAAAGAAAAAGAATATCCGTGCAATGGCCGTGTCTGGCAGCGCTATTCTTTCTGGTGGCTGAAACTAACCTCTGTAAGGCGATGGCTACTGGCGATATTCAGAAGAATCAGAAGAGTAACAACCCAATAAGTACGAATAATGAAAATCAAGGACGGATTTACTTTACATCAGATTAGTGACGAATACATCATCATGTACAACGGCACTCAAAATGTGGATTTCAATAATATCATTAGTCTGAACTCTACAGCAGCCTATCTTTGGAAACATGTGGAAGGAATGGATTTCAATGCCTACACCCTTACCGACTTCCTTATGGAAAATTATGAAGTAGACTCTGAAACCGCAAAGCGGGATGCAGAACAACTGATAAAGAATTGGCTGGAAGCCGGAATCATAAAGTAAATAAGCTACGAGTTACTAACTCATTATGAAGACAAAGCAAATAAAGTACATCTGGGAAGTATCTCGTGGGCAACGGGGACGTATTCTCCTCTCCTGCCTCACAGGTATCATTGGGGTAGCGGTCTCTCTTGCCTTTATTTATGCCTCCAAGGTCGTCATCGACATTGCCACAGGCGCCGCCATCGGAAGCCTGACCAATGCCGCCATCCTTACCATTGCTTTGTTAATCGCCCAACTTCTGTGTGGAGCCGTCGATACCTGGCTCAGTGCCCGTATGCAAGTGGAAACAGAAAATGCACTGCGCCATCGCCTCTTCTCCCGTCTATTGCAAAGCCGCTGGAACGAATTGGAACGCTTTCACACCGGCGACATCGTAAACCGGGTGGAACAGGATACTGCTTCCATCGTGGAGTTACTGACCAGCACGATCCCTGCTTTCATAGTTACCATCGTTCAGTTGATAGCCGCATTTGTATTCTTCTGCTTTCTCGATCCGTCCCTGCCCTGGGTAGTGGTAGGTATTCTGCCTATCTTCCTATTAGGTAGCCGCTTCTATATGAAACGAATGCGCCGCTACACCCGTGAAATCCGGCAGAGCGACAGCCGCATCCAATCCGTTATACAAGAAAGCCTACAACACCGCACCGTCATTAAAACCCTAGAACAAGGCGACCGGCATATCGGAAAACTGGATGATCTGCAAGATGCACTCCGTAGTCAGATATTCGGTCGTACCCGCTTTTCACTCTCTGCACGTATGCTGGTGGCATTTGCGTTCTCCGGCGGCTATCTTACAGCATTCCTTTGGGGTGCTATGCGCCTCAGCACAGGCAGTATCACCTTCGGAACAATGACCGCCTTCCTGCAACTGGTAGGAAAAGTACAACGGCCTGCACTCGATCTTTCACGCCTGCTACCTTCCTTTATCAATGCCCTCACCGCTGTAGAACGATTGATGGAACTGGAAGAACTTCCCGCTGAAGCAAGCGGAGCATCACAACTATTCCCCCAAACCCCGGATTTACAATTGAAAGATGTCACATTCAGTTATTCAACAGGTGACCGACCTATACTAAATCACTTCTCCTGCAACTTCCCCGCCGGAAGCTGTACTGCCGTATTGGGTGAAACTGGCGCCGGAAAAACCACCCTGATCCGGTTGCTTCTCGCACTCGCTGACCCGCAAGAAGGAAGTATTACCCTTTCACCTGCAAACATAACACAATCTTCACTCTCAACTCTTGAAGTTTCCCCTCAAACCCGTTCCAACTTCGTCTATGTCCCCCAGGGAAACACTCTTTTCAGCGGTACCATTCGTGACAACCTACTAATGGGTAATCCCCATGCCACTGAAACCGAAATGCTCCAGGCTCTCCGCACCGCCTGTGCCGACTTCATCCTCTCTCTACCGGATGGAATAGATGCCAATCTCAATGAACAAGGTGGCGGCCTCAGCGAAGGACAAGCCCAGCGTATCGCCATCGCCCGCGCCCTCCTCCGTCCCGGACACATCCTGCTGCTGGACGAAGCCACCTCTGCCCTTGATCCCGAAACAGAACGACAATTAATTAAAAACCTGCGCAGAGACTGCACAGGCAAGACATTCATCTTCATCACACATCATCTGGCAGTAGCCGAGGCTTGCGAAGCTACGATACAACTTTAAAAGATGCATTGCCGTGAAATTAAAAAGGGAACCATCTCACGATGACTCCCTTTCATTCCTAATTTTAAATTTGCTTTCGCAAAGTTCTCCAAACTTAGAACAGCTTGGCAGGATATTCGCCTGCATCCACTAAAGCCTGGATTTTATCTACAACGCTTTGGCGATCTTCAGGATAAGTCACGCCAAACCATTTGCTTGTAGTATCGAGGACTTCGCATGTAGCGACACCGTCCTGAATCAATTTATCTACCATCAACGGAATGAAGAATTCACTCTTCAAGTTCTCCATATTCTTCGGATCGCTCAGGAAGCTCTTGAAGAAATCGCAGCTGTATGCGAAGTAATCGGGAGTAAAGCCCCAGAAGTTCATACTTACCGGAGTTGTTTCGGGAGTAGCTGCCCATTCGCCATTATCGTCAATGTATTTCACTTCGCCATCCATACGCTGGATCTTAGTGCGTTCTACAACAGAAGTCAGCAGGTTGTTGACATCCGTACCGCAAAGGCCGCGAGATACAGTACCGCTATCGCTCAATGTATTGCCAATGCGGAAACCTACCATTGAATATACATTCTTTGAACCTTCGGGCAGTGCAGAAAGGAATTTACCCATTACCTGGAAAGAGTCGCGACCATAGAAGTCGTCGCAATTGATAACAGCAAACGGTTCCTGAATTACATCAGCACCCATCATTACGGCATGGTTGGTTCCCCAGGGTTTCGTACGACCTTCGGGACAAGTGAAGCCTTCGGGCAGATCGTCGATAGACTGGAACACCAGTTCACACGGGATATGACCTTCATATTTTGAAATAATTTTATCACGGAAGTCTTTCTCAAAATCCTTACGGATTACGAAAACGAGCTTACCAAATCCGGCGTTAATGGCGTCATAAATTGAATAGTCCATAATAGTTTCGCCATTCGGACCCAGTCCGTCCAATTGCTTCAAGCCACCGTAACGGCTGCCCATTCCGGCTGCCAATAAGAATAAAGTTGGTTTCATACTTAGTTATTATTTAAAAAGGTTAGTGTATCCTTGTTTTGATTACGGGGGCAAAATTACAAAAAATAAAGTCAAGAAAGGTAGACAATTGGTTCATATTTTAGCTCTATCGTACAAAACTCACCGTTAGAACGGATAGCCGATAGCAAAATGCCATGCCATACCATCTTTAAACTTCGGAATATTATAATATCCCTTCTTTCCTGTATCATACGGATCATGCAGTGCCACACCCCAGTCGAAACGGAATACGAGGAAGTCCAGGTCGTAGCGCAGACCGGCACCTGTGCCCAAAGCAACTTGTTTCGGGAAATTCTTCAACGTCAGCTGCCCATTGGGACGGTTTTCATCCTTACGCATCAACCAGACATTACCTGCATCGAGGAAGACAGCTCCGTGCAGATCGCCGAGAATACGGAAACGATATTCCACGTTTGCTTCCATACGGATATCGCCCACATGGTTGATATAGGAATACTTTTTCTCTTTATCAGGTGGATAGCCACCGGGGCCGATACTGCGTGCAGAATAGGCACGGATACTGTTGGCACCACCTATGTAGAACTGTTCGGTATATGGTGCAGTCGTCGCATTTCCATAGGACCATATAAATCCTCCTGCAATACGGGAAGCAATCATCTGGTTCTTATCTATCCGGTAATGATAGCGAAACTCCGAATTTAGCTTCAGGAATTGCGCGAAAGGCACTCCCAGCAGCTTCTTGTCTTCTTTGCTGAACGACTGTCCGAATGCCTTGTAAACCAAAGAGGTCAGGTTACCGGCAGAACCGAATGTAGTCTGCCACCAGATGGGGTTACGGATACTGCGGAGAGAAGCGTTATCATAGGTGTATGTATATTCCATTTTGGGAATAAACTGATTACGGAGGCTGATGTAAAGGGCCGGATTCTGAGCTTGTATTTCCTCAAAAGCCGCAGTCGGATTACGCAACACGTTAAATGTCAGTTGGAAGGGCGTGATACTGTGTTTCCGGGTAGGCACAGGCTGAAAGTCATACGTGACGTTTCCACCGAAAGCAAGCAGTTTATAGTACTTGGCACGGTTCATCTGGTCTATATAGACACGGAAGGTGGTGGAAGCCGGGAAGTCATATTCCTTGGTACCCATCCGGGGAAAGACGATACGCGGGAAGGTAAGTGCAGAAGATAAGCCCAACTCGTAACTATTCATCAGCGAGCTGCTGTTCTTGCCTGTCTGCCATTCATAAGAGCCGTTCACTTTCACATTCCAGGTTTCACCACCGCCGAAGACGTTGTTCTTCGTCACGGTAAAGGCGGCACCGGGACCGGTCTGGTTATTGCTCTTCATGGTGATATTAAAGTCCAGTTCGGCATCATACGGTTTATCCAGCATGGCACGAATATTCACATCCAACGTATCGGAAACGAGTGCCGTATCACGAGGCGTGTACTGCATCTCCAGATAACGGAAAATACCTACACTTGCCAGACGCTCCTGGATACGGGTTTGCCGATACTGGCTATATAACTTTTCCGGACGACGGCGCATACCTCCCTTGTCCAGTTCCTGCCGTTTCCGTTGATAGCCTTGATAATTCAGCCAACGGTGAAGCATATTGGGACGTATTTTCAGTTTATCATAATAATGTATCCAGAAAGTCTTGTAGTAGAGACTGTCATTCGGCGTTTGCCCTTGCGGACCTTGGAGGTAAAAATTGGTTTTACCTACGAAGAAAGGGCGTTCAGCATCCTTCGGCATACCCGGAACGGGGATCATGCGCAGGCTGACGTGCCCACCGGGAACGAGAGTGGTGTCGGCTTGGTAGGTCAGATAGTCAGGGCGGAAATAGTAATACCCCATATTACGCAGCAGGCCGCTGATGCGGGTACGCTCACCATCAAGATCGGTAACATTGAACTGTTCACCCGGGCTGATCAGGGAACGACGGCGGCCGAGGTTGATAATCTGCATGGTGGTACTGTTGAATCCCCTATAATAAACGGTATCAATAAAGTACGGGTTGCGCATATTGACCGTGTATTGCAACTTGGCTTTCAGACTGTCCTTAGGATTAACGAAAGTTTGATAACTTACCGTGCCATTGAAGTACCCATAATCGTGCAGGATATTTGTCGCTACTTTCTGTCGGATGTCCGGATTAACGGAGGATATGAGCACGGGAGTAGCGGCAAAGCGGTTGAATATCCACTTTCCGAAACCTTTCTTGTACTTTCCAAAACCATTGTACACCCACAGTCCGAAAGGGAAAGGAATGCGGTATTCGGAGCTACCGAGCAGGGAGTTATTGGGAGCTTTGGCAAGGGCGGCTTCCACTTCTTCCATAGCGGTCTCGCCTACCTTGGTATCGGAGCGGTTCTCTACAATCATCGTCTTCTGACCGGTGTAGAGCACTTCGCCTTCAGGCAGGTGCTTAGTAGTGGAGCAGGCTGCCAGAAGCAGGGTTGCAAGGAGTATATATACAAGTTTCTTCATTTTATTCTTCTATGTATTAAGAATTTATGTATGTGCCTACCACCTCCCCCTTCGGGTACTCCTCCTCCCGGGAGGAGGAGAACTGAGAATGATTCGAGAGGCATCATACTATTGCTATTTCTTTTACACTATTCGCTTACAGGTTCTACTTTCTTCTTTCTCTTGAATATGAACAGCTCACTCAGGCGGTCCATCTTCCGGCGAAGCACAAGGCCGACACCTGTCTCGGTTATCTCACCGTCGAGCACACTTTCATAGTTCTTGTTGTGGAATACGCGGACATAGCGTGTACCACTATTATCCAGACGATACTCCAAAGAAATATTATCGATGAACGATTCTACGTCATTCGTTGCATTGGCACCACTGGACACTTTTCCACCGATAATGATCTGTACACGATCATTAAAGAAACGCTGCGAGTAACGGAAACTGTAGTCGGTCTGTTTATCGCCCGTTTCGGCAGCGGTACGGTCTTCAATACCCACGCTGAGGGAAGCATTCTTCAGGTTTCCGGTCAGTGAATTAATCTGGCTTTGCAACACACTGTTCAGTGCGGAACCCATGGTTAAACCACCACCTTTTCCGCTGTTATAAAGATACATACCGGTGGCAAGCATAGTGATGGCCTGCTTGCTTCGTTCATCGGCGCTCATTCCTGCCAACTCTCCCTGCACGGTGGCATCATCGGGAGCACTCAGATTAAAACTCAAATCTGGGTTCTCCAAACGGTTCTTGATGCTGATGGAAACGTCGAAGTTCACCATACGCGAACCACCGTCATCGCCATCGGATACGGAAGCGCGGACGCGTTCCGTAGCAGTCAGGTTGAGTGAAGGGTTCATCGGATTACCCGTCCAGTCCACATAACTTCCATTGACAAACTGGAACTCTTTCAGAGGAATAACGGGCAGGGCATATTTCATCATACCACCGATCAACGTATAGCGACCGGACAATGTGAGATCGCCTTGCGGAGTATATTGAAGATTCAGATCACCTCCACCTTCCAGTTCCACACGGCTGCTGCGGTCGGGACTGAGATCGGCACGTAAGCGTACGGCATCATCAATATGCACAGACATCAACATGTCCATACCGCCAAGCGACATAGTGGGAACTTCCGTTGCCTGTACCGAAGTAGTATCCGTAAAGGAAGTGAACGTAACGAGTTCACCCAAACGGTCTTCTACAGTCAGAGGAGAGTCAGTCAACACATAGGTCACATCTGTGTTACCCAGCAGATTCATGTTTCCGCGCATGGTCAGTCCATCCAGCGGACCACGTACGGTAGCATTCAAATCCACGAAGATTTTACCGTAAAGCATACTCTCGCGTGTACGGGGTGCATCGAGCAGAGTATAGTTTTGTGCACGCAAGGTCAGATTTGCTGTCGGTCGGTCCATATTCCGGAAGTCCACGTTTCCGTCTATCGTGAAGGGGTTACGACTGGTGGTATATATAGCAAACTTATTAAATATAAGCTGGTTATTCTCTATCTTCAACGGACGATTGTCGAACCAGTAGCGAGCACCTGCCTGACGGGCGTAGACAGAAACACTGTCTAATGAAAGATCGCCGCTCATCTTCGGTTTCTCCATATCTCCATTGATATAAAGTCCACCGTCAATATCACCTGTGAAAGTAACGACTTGATCGGGCATAAAGGCATTGGCAAGAGAAAGCGGGAAATGCTCGAAAGTGGTGTTGACTTCAAGCGAATCACGTCCATTCTTCTGAGTTAATACGGCATCGGCAGTCAGTACCTCCTGGTCTCCCGACCGGAAATAGGCGTTCAGATAGTGCGTGCCTTTATCACCCGGAAGCCATGTGGCACCCAGTCCGATGTTACCTACCGGCTGGCGTTCGTAAGTCAGCTTTTCCACACCGGCTTCAGCGGAAACTTGCAGGGAGGTTGCTGTTTGTATATAGTTTGCTTCCGCAGAGAAAAGTCCCGTGATACGGGGCATATAAGGCAGAATGCCACTTAGTTTATCCAGGCGGAAACGGATTAATTCCAGATTGATATTCTGTAAAGAAACGGTATCAGACCGGTCGGACTGCATACGGAAGCAGAGTCCGTCCTCACTGTCCATATCGACATTAGCGTAGACGCGCATATTCTTATGCAGATAAATCCAATCGCTGTTATCTACAAAGTGGAACTTCTGGAAAGCAATGATAGGCTCGGCAGGTGTCAGACGGAAAGCAATGCCATTGCCCCTTCCCCGCCCTTCTATCAAAGGACGGGCATTGATACCCAGATCGAGTCCGGTATCTCCCTTCGCATCCACATAATTCAGGGTCAGTTCGGCATCTTCGTTACGAATTTCTCCCGTCAGTGTACTGCGGAAGACAAACTGCGGGTTCTTCGGACCATTTATAACACCACCCTGCAACTTCATGCGTGCAGTGTCCTGGCTGATAGCAAAGAAAATGGTATCCAGTTGTAAGGAGTCCATACGCAGACCATGTATAGCAGTTCGTCCGTTGATACCACGTCGGGGCGTGGTGCCGAAACGCAATATAAAGTCATCAAAAGAAATATCCTTGGTTGCCAGGAAATAGCTGACAGGGTTCTGCTTACCGGCTTTCAGTTGCATACCGGCTGAGGGCAGTGCTTTCCGTAGTTCAGCATGATCGAGTTGTTTCTGTTCTATCTGCCGGGTGAGCAGTGCAGCAAAGACAGTACCCTGATCCATCAGTTTCTTCAAGGTGCTGCGGGCACGGAACTGGAAGTCGAGGTCGCCTGCATCCATGCTCATCTTGATAGAGTCGTGGCGTGCCTCGGCACCAAGAGTGAAAGCAAAAGGATGCTTCAATGGTTTGGGAGAAATTCCTAACTCATGCAGACCGATATTCTCCACATTCATAGCCACCTTGCCATCCAGGTATTTACGGTCAAGACGCATATCGGCATCCGCCTGCATCTTCAGCAGGGCATTGTCGCTCGTCATGTGTACAGTGGCAAGAGCGGATTTCAATCCGGCTGTCAGGTCGATGCCGGAGATATTCCAGTGTCCGTATTGTAATTCACCGAGAGAAGCTTGTACAGCAGCCACAGTACGGTGGTTGGCGGGATCGAATCCTTTTCCTTTGGCGGCAACCTTAGCCGAAAGTGTATAGATAGAATCTTTAGGCAGGAAGTGGTGCACTTGCAAGGCATCCACATGAAGGTCTGCCTGATAGGCTTCGGTAGAAGTATTGTAACGAGCCAGCAGATTCAACAGCCCTTCGCGTTCTTTCAACTTCAGGCTGGCATCATAATTGGAGCCATCCAAACCAAGTCGCGCAGCAAGGTGCATACTGTCCGGCACTACAATAGAGCCGTCGGGGGTGACACCTGTCAATCCGGTAAGGAAATTCAGATTCTGTGTCCGGATATCAAAGTCAATGCTTCCGTTGCGCGTCAAACTGTCGGTGAGGTTCCAAATCTCACCACCACCATTCAAGGTGAAAGCACCCGGCAGGTCGATATTGAAACGGGAAATCTGCATCTGCTTGAAGTTACCTTCCGTACCGGCACGGATGGTAAGAGGGCGGAAAGGATATGCATCCTTGAATGTATCAGGCAAGTCACCTGCAAAGAGCATTACATCCTGCTTGCCGATACGGGCATTGAAACGGGCGGAGAGTCGTCCGGAAGTGGGAATTTCTACCAATTCCCAATAAGTCTGGGCGGTGAAATCCATTTCACTGTGTGGGGTAAGCAATTTTAAAGAAGGCACCTGAATAACAGTGGAATCAGCAAATACCCGTCCCGTCAGTGAAGTGATGCTCAGGCCGGAACGCTCGTTCATGGAGAATTCCCGGATAACGGCATTTATGTTCCGTCCATGATAAAGCACGGAGTCCACTCCAATGCGAATATCCCGCAAGGCGATGTGCGAAGCATCGAAGCCCGGGGCAGGTTTCACACCGGTACTATCGGTAGCTGCAAGACTACCGGTATCTATCAGGCTATTAATGGCACTGAGCAATTGGCTACCCGTATCATAGTTTACTGTAGTACTACTCAACTCAAATTTCTTCAGACCGTACATCTGTCCGCCCAGGTCAGCAACCGCATCATCCACCTCTGCATCACCCAGACGGGCAGCAAGACGCATGGAATCCAGCGGCATTTGCAAATCAACGGAAACATTTTTCAGTGCCAACTTGTGTAAAGCTACTTTCCAGTTAAGGGCGGTAGTCGTGGTATCCGGTTCGGCAGTGGTAGTGTCGTTCATCACAACGAGCATATGAGTATCACTCAGTTCCACACGGTTGATGACAGCATCTTCTTTTTTCAGGTCTATACCGTGACTTTCAAGGAAAAAACACCCCAACACGCCACGTATGCGGATGCCCTCTATCAAATCGGCAGAATTCAGGAAAACTCCGTTTACGGTCACCTCGTCCAGTTCTACTTTTCCGCGTATCAGCGGCCATGCCTGCACGCGCACGTTCAGGCTTTCCAGTGTCAGCAGGGTGTCGGAAACCTGTTTCACGGCAAGGGAGTCGCCGGGAGCAGAGGAAATTTGTTTATCTGCCTGTATAGGCTGAATGACCTGCACACCGCGTACCAGCAGGTTCAGCGGAAAGCGGAGGTCGATGCGTTCAACAGATATATCCATACCCGTTGCCTCGGATGCGATGGCAGTGGCTTGCTTCCGTATCAGGTTCTGTACGGGAGGGATATAAAGCAATACCATCAGTATTACAAACAATATGATAGGGGTGAGCAGTATCCACACCACCCATTTCAACCATTTTCTTCTCATTAGGACGTCAATCGATAGTCAGTGTTTAAATCGTTACAAAGTAAACAAATTCTAACGACATTTGGTTGATGCAGAAGAGAAAAAGGCTATTTATTCCTCTACCTGTGCCACGACATCTTCAATCTGAGCAAGTGCTGAAAAGGATTTCTCTTTTATCTTTTCACTGAATACTTGCCCGCGTGAGTCTTCAAGCTCTTTCAATAAAGCAACAAGCTCATTGGCTCCCAGTAAAGTAAACAGAGGAAGCATCTTATGCCCCATGGCAGCTATGCCATCTGTATCTTCAGCATCTAATGCCTGCCGCAAACGATCAGCATTCAGGCGTGTTTCTGTGACAAAACTTTCCAGGATAGATTTTGCCGCATCAGAATCATCACCTGAGAAAGCAGTGAGAGCAGCGAAGTTTAATGCAGAAACAGAAACTGCTTCAGTTGCAATCCTATCCGTCTGTACAGCATCCGCTTCTACATGATTCTGCGGAGTAACAAGACCTGTTTCTCTTTTTTCAATATCCAATTCAGCAAACAGTTCATTCACCATAAATGGTTTGTGCAAGCTTCCGGCAAAACCATGTTTCAGAAACTCTTCACGTTGCATATCACTACGGGCAGTCACAGCAATCACGGGTATAGTCTTAGCTTGCGGAATATTCGAAGCACGCAACAGGTTCAGCAAGTCGAAACCATTCATGGCGGGCATTTGCACATCGGTAAGCAATACATCGAAAGTATCGGTACGGAGGGCTTCCAATAATTCATCCAATTGCAGACAAGCAACAGAAGTGATGCCACTCTGTGCAAGCATAGCAGAAGTGAGAGTGAGCTGGATACGGTCGTCATCAATCAAGAGGATGTGCAAAGCAGTAGTTTGAACAGATGAAGAGGATGAATTCTCATTCTTCTGTTCATTCACTTCGGAAATGTCATTCAAAGCCACCGGATACAAAGGTACCCGCAACGTAAACGTACTCCCCTTTCCGAGCACACTATCCACTTCGATATGCCCTTCCAGCAGTTGCACCAGCATACGGACAATAGATAATCCCAAGCCGAATCCTTCCTCTCCCTGTGCTCCCGGCAAACGGGTAAATTCCTGGAAGATACGTTCACGATCACCGGGTTCCATTCCCTTTCCCGTATCGATAACAGAAAGCTTCAAGTGATTTCCGGAGAAAGCCGGATCACCTTTCGGCACAAAACTGGCAGTCAGCGTAATGCCCCCCTCCGAAGTAAACTTCACTGCATTGGAAAGCAAGTTATTCACAATCTGACGCAAGCGTAAAGGGTCACTGATGAAAGTTCCTTTCAGTTCGGGATCTATCTCACATTTCAAAGACAATCCTTTGGCAGAAGTCAGCGGTTCAAAGCTGACGTATATTTCTTCCAGCAGGCGTGCAGGATGGAAAGTAACACGGTTTATCTCAGCTTTATGCAAGTCGAGGCGATGAAAATCGAGCAAATCGGTAACCAGTTTCAGCAGATGCTCTGAGGAGGTTTTCATGTTGTCGAGATAGAAGCGTTGCCGACCATCAACAGTGAGCCGGGAAAGCAAATCGGCATACCCCATGATAGAACCTAAGGGAGCTTTGAAATCGTGGGTAATGGCAAGCATCAGCTTTTCGCGAGAGGCAAGCAACTCTTCGGCAAAGCGGTTAGCTTCTTCCAACTGGCGCCGATAGCGGTTACTACGAGTAACATCCCGCCAGATCATGACAAGAAAGATAACGGATAGCACAACGGCACCGGCAGCAATGCCTGAGATGATCGTTGCAGAGCGATGGCGTACCGCTTTCTGATATTCAGCCTCTTCGCGGGCACGCAATAGGGTTTCCTGTTCATATCCCTTCAAAAGACTATCAATACGGGCACTCAGCGCATGATCAAGGCGTTGCAAAGTCCGCTTACGGCGCTGTATCACACTATTAGTTGCTTTCTTTTGCTGGGCAACGGTACGTAATTTTGCGTGCAGTGAATCAACAGGATTATAAGCATCAAGCACAGTATCCGTAGCAACTTCAAGGGTAGTTTGTACCTGAACGGCAGAATCTTTGCGTGGTGGAACGAAGACTTCTCCCAGACGACGGAAGAAACCTTTCTTCTTAGGTTGTGTCACAACCGTATCACGACGGGCAGTAACACGACGTTGCACACGTTGTTGGGTGATAATGGTATCCTGTTCAGCTATAATCTGCTCCACCTCGCGAGCGGAAATCATGCTATCATTGGCTTCGCTCAACGTACGCAGCAAGCGGACCGTATTAGCATCTTTTTCTCGCAAAAGCCCTATCAGGCTATCCGTACGCAGGATATCGCTATTATCCGAACTCATAAGGTTCTCCATTTCCCGGTGCACGAAGAACAGGGAATAAAGCAAGACTGCCAACAGTACCACATAACCGGCAGCTATCTTCTTCTTGGAGACATTATTCATATTTATATATTATAGTGATAGGGTGATAGTATCACTTTCTTTCATCTCGTTTTATAACGGAAACGCAGCCAAAGCATAATACCTGCACTCGTCAGTCCGAATGGGAAAGCCATCCATACGCCGACCGTACCCCAACCCAGCACGAAACCGCATAGGTATCCTACAGGCAAAGATATAACAAAATAGGAAATAAATGCAATGAACATCATTGGTTTTACGTCTGCGATACCACGCAGGGCGTTAGCAAAGCTGATTTGCAGGCCATCGCCAAACTGATAAACCAGGAATGGCAGGAACAGAGAGGACACCATAGCAGAAACTTCCACACTATCCGTGAACCAGCTCCCCACCTGATTGCGCAACAGAAACACGATACTCAGAAGCACCACCGCCATTGCCAAGATGAGGTGATAACCGGCGTATGCCGAACGGCGGACATTCACCATATCGTTCTGTCCCTTGAAGTTACTGACACGAACGGCAATCGCCGCCCCCATCCCGTAGAACATCATAAAGGTGAACTGAGAAATAGTGAGCATAATCTGATGCGACGCCAAAGCAATAGTTCCCAGCCAACCGACCATGATTGTGCTAAGGCTGAATGAAGCCGTCTCCATGCCCATCTGCAAACCGACGGGCCAGCCAAGTCCATTCAGTCTCCTGAACATTTGCTTCGACCATCCCAGGCGGAAGAATCCGACCTTATATCTCAGGAACCTCCTACTACGAAAGACAATCAATGCAAAAACAATGACCATAACAATACGTGAAAACAGGGTACTGATACCCGCACCTAACAATCCCAACTCCGGGAAACCAAACTTTCCGTAAATCAATACATAGTTACCGATAATATTCAGCGCATTTCCACCAAGAAGCACCCACATAGCAGTCTGTGTTTGAGTAATGCCATCCGTAAACTGCTTAAAGCCATTGAACAACATGACGAACACCAAGGATGCGAGTAGAATCAGGAAATAGGGTTTTATCAAGGGGATCAGTTCTTCGGGTTGCCCCATATATTCCACACAGAAATAGACGACAGTCATAATAAGTGTCAGTAACAGCGCTACCAACACATTGGCAAGCAGACTTGAGCGCAAAGCTTGTCCGGCCTCCATGAAACGACGGTTTCCGTAGAACTCACCCACTACAGGCGTCAGTCCATAAGAGAAACCGGTACTGAAAATAATGCAAAGTGTAAAAAGATTGTTGGTGAAAGAAGCAGCAGCCAACTCGGCCGTGCTGTGGTGTCCCACCATCAGAGTATCGGCAAATCCGAGAACAATGACACCCATCTGGCCGATAACGATGGGAAGTCCTAAGTAAAAGAGGGCTTTATAATGCCCCTTGTATGTAGCAATTAATCTATTCATTTATCTTTCTCATAATATAATACCACCGAGTTTTCCTCACGAAAAGTCTCTTGTGCAACTGTCTTCAGACGTTCTGCCGTCACTGCGCGATACCGTTCTACCTCACGGTCTATATCCTCTGCCTGTCCGGTCAATTCGAACCATGCCAGATTTGTGGCTACATTCAGGTAATTGATATTCCCGAATATCTGGGTGGATTCAAACTTATTCTTTACTTTCTCCAATTCCTGTTCTTCTATCGCCACTTGCTGTAACTCCTGCAACTCTTTACGTACAGCGGCCTCAGCCTGTTCCAGTGGCACTCCGGCTGACGGTTTTCCGCTGATATGCAACAATCCCGCGTCACGCGTTCCCGAAACATAAGCATCTATGCCGGAGAACAATTTCTGTTCCTGCACCAACCGACGGTTCAAGCGACTGGAGCGTCCGTTGCTAAGGATATCTGAAAGGATGTCAAAAGCGTAATAATCAGGATGCTCGCGACTACACATATGAAAAGCCATAAACAGCGCATCCAAGGGAACAGGACGTTTCACTACCTGCCTGCGTTCCTTCATCTGTACGGGTTCCTGCGGCAATTGTCGCACAGGCACATCCCTGCGGGGAATCGGGCCAAACCACTTTTCTGTCAATCGGATAGCTTCTTCCCACGATATATTTCCGGTAATGGCAAGCACAGCATTATTAGGTGCATAAAAGCGGTAGAAGAATGACTTCACTTCCTCCAGTGTAGCTTGTTCGATGTGCGATAAATCCTTTCCGATGGTAGGCCAGCGGTACGGATGCACCTCGTAAGCCAACGGACGGATAAGATGTCCCACATCTCCGTAAGGCTGGTTCAGACAACGTTGTTTGAACTCCTCCATGACCACACCGCGCTGCACTTCAAGGCTTTGTTCACTGAATGCCAGTTCCATCATACGGTCGGACTCCAGCCAGAAGCCAATCTCTACATTCGACTTGGGAACGGTGAGGTAATAGTTTGTAATGTCATTGTTCGTCCAGGCATTGTTTTCGCCACCTGCCGACTGCAAAGGGGCATCATAGTCAGGTATATTCACAGAACCGCCAAACATCAGATGTTCGAACAGATGGGCAAAGCCGGTATGTTCGGGATGTTCGTCCCGGGCACCTACATCATAAACGATGTTCAGTGCTACCATCTGAGTGCTGAGATCTTCATGATGCACCAGTCGCAGACCGTTATTAAGGGTTAGTTTATTTATCTTCATAAGATTGGGAGTTGTAGACTGATAGAGGAATTAATTCATTTCTAGCGGGTTATGAATATAATTTTAGGCGCGGATTACGCGGATTACACGGATTTTTTCTGTAATACAGTGTAATAGCGCAGCCTTTAATCCGTGTAATCCGCGTAATCCGCGCCTAAATCATTATTAGCATTTAGTTCATTACCACCAATTTGAACGGAGAAAACTTTAGTCCAGAACCTCAACCTTAATAATCTTCACATCCTCTTCCGGGCGGTCGCTACGATCAGTCTTCACCTGCTGTATCTTATCCACTATATCCATACCTTCAATCACCTCGCCGAATACAGTATACTCACCATCCAAGTGTGGAGTCCCCCCCACCGTCGTGTAAGCCTTCACCTGCTCCGGTGTAAAGTGGAATTCCGGTTGCTTGGCAACTTCCGCCTCAGCCTGTGCAAACAGTGAATCCTGCAAGTTCATCAAGCCGTCCTGGTCGTTCTCCTTACGCATCTTGTAGATTTCCTTCATGTGCTTCTGCGCCAAAGCATTGAACACCGTCGTCAAGCGGTTCTGATTCATCTGATTCTCCATACCCAGCAACGTAGTGTCATTATACACCTTACCCGTCACAATGTAGAACTGGCAACTGGATGATTCCTTCTTCGGATTCACGTTGTCACCCTGACGTGCAGCGGACAACGCACCTTTCTTATGGAAATACTTCGGATAAACAAACTCAGCCGGAATTGTATAACCTACATCCCCCGAGCCCAGCATCTTTCCTTTCGGAGCGTTCTTTGACTCCGGGTCACCTGCCTGTATCATAAAATCCTTGATGACACGGTGGAACAATGTACCTTCGTATGTACCCTCTTCCGCCAGTTTGATGAAGTTATCACGATGTTGCGGCGTCTCATTATACAGTTTCACGATAATGTCACCCGCAGTTGTTTCGATCTTCAATTTAGTTTCCTGATCCATGTTTCTATCTTTCTTTTGTCCCGATTGGCAGGCTGTAACGCTGCAAATCAGTATGGTTAATAATACGATGAAATTCCTCTTCATAACGCTTTTTATTTAAATTAAGTTTGCAAATATACGATTTTCAGACAAATCGGTTTACCTTTGTGTCTTAAAAGAGACAAAAGATAAGGCAATGAAATCTATACTCATCGTTGAAGACGACATTACTTACGGTATGATGCTGAAGACCTGGTTAGGCAAAAAAGGCTTTCAGGTAGCTTCCGTCAGCAGTATCGCCCGCGCCCAGAAACATTTGGAAACAGAGGGTGCCGACTTGATTTTGTCCGACCTGCGTCTGCCCGACAAGGACGGCATCGACCTGTTGAAGTGGTTGGGAGAGCAAGGTCTGTCCATTCCGCTCATCATGATGACAAGCTATGCCGATATACAATCGGCGGTGCAAGCTATGAAATTAGGTGCCAGCGACTACGTTGCCAAGCCTGTAAATCCGGACGAACTTCTAAAGAAAATAAGTGAGGCTGTGAAACAACCCGCTGCTTCTCCCAGACAAGCCCCTGGTTCCGGGAAAGGAGAAAGTACCCATCAAAAAAATGCAGGCGACACTCCGTCTTCCGACTATCTGGAAGGAGAGAGTGATGCAGCCAAACAACTCTATAATTATGTAAGACTGGTTGCCCCCACCACGATGTCTGTACTGATCAACGGTGCCAGTGGAACGGGTAAGGAATATGTAGCCCACCGTATCCATCAACTCAGCAAGCGTGCCGGTCAGCCTTTCGTTGCCATCGACTGTGGCTCCATCCCAAAAGAACTTGCCGCATCGGAGTTCTTCGGACACGTAAAAGGCTCATTCACCGGAGCATTGACAGACAAGACAGGAGCCTTTGTTGCAGCCAACGGAGGAACCATCTTCCTCGATGAAATAGGCAATCTCAGTTACGAAGTCCAGATACAACTGTTACGTGCCTTGCAGGAACGGAAAATCCGTCCGGTAGGTTCCAATAAAGAAATCACAGTAGATGTGCGCCTGGTTTCCGCTACGAATGAAGATTTGGAACAGGCCATCGAGAAAGGAACTTTCCGCCAGGACCTGTTCCACCGCATCAATGAGTTCACCCTACGCATGCCCGAGCTCAAGGACCGGAGAGAAGACATCCTTCTCTTTGCCAACTTCTTCCTCGACCAAGCCAATCGGGAACTGGATAAACAGTTGATCGGGTTTGATGATGCAGCATCCCGGGCATTGCTGGAATACCACTGGCCGGGAAATCTGCGACAGATGAAGAATGTGGTACGCCGTGCCACCCTATTAGCGCAGGACCAACTTATCACGTTGAAAGAATTGACCGAGTTGCAACAAATCACTCATCCTCACGTAGGTCTGCCATTGCGTAATGAAGAAGCAGAAAAACATCAGATAATCGAAGCATTACGGCAAACGGGAAATAACAAAAGCCGGGCAGCTCAACTATTGGGTATAGACCGCAAAACCCTGTATAATAAGCTGAAACTTTACGAAATAGAGAGCTAAAGAGGCTCTTTGCAGCGTATCCCAACCGCATCAAGTCCATATCTGCTCCGTATCTATACAGTTAGAATAGGTACGGACTTGACACGGAGTTGGTACGGCGTTGGTACGGGCTTGACACGGACTTGGTATGCAACAGAGTACCTTAGTGTGGAATTTTTCCACACCTGATTCCACACTTTCCACACAATTCCACACTGTGCCACATATTCCAAAATCTTCAATAACACTAATAATCAACAACTTGCTCAATCAGCCTTCTCACTGGCACGAGCTTTGCAACTATATTTTACGTAAGCGTCAAGCTTCCTAAATTGAAAAAAGGAAACCTAAACTCTTAACTATAAAATATATATTTAGTATAACTAAAAAAGCAAATGATTATGAAAAAGTTAGTATTAGTAGCAGCCCTGTTTATGTTTGTTTGTGGTGGTTCTTTCGTGGCAAACGCTCAGGACCCGGTAAAAACTCAACAGCAACAACCGGCAACGGGAAACACTGAAGAGCCCAAAACCGCTGAGCCTGCCAAGGAAGAACCCAAAACAGAAGAACCAAAGGCAGAGGAACCGAAAGCTGAACAACCCGCAGCCAACGCTCCCGCCAACGGTACTCCTGCAACGGAAACACCTGCACAGCCTGCTGAATAATAGTAAGCACACTGCCACAAAAGCCGTTCCCTCCTTGTCTATTCTGGGGAACGGCTTTTGTCGTTTCTAGTCCCAACCCTATCATCTATCTTCTTGCAGAAACTCAAATACCTACTTATAAGTACTTCATCCCCCAACGACATCCTTAAATTACCAACAAATAGCGATTTCCTACCTGTCGCCATCTCTTTACCTTTGCAAAAAAAATAGTAGTAGCACTACCGTTTTAATATAACATCCCCGATGGCTAACAGATATATATTATTCTTTCTTTTCACTTTAGGCTTTATACAATCAGGATTCTGCCAGCATTATACAATTAAGGGACGGGTTGTTGATAACAAGAACAAGTCTCCAATGGAGTTCGTTACAGTATATTTGCCCGGATACGAATTGTGGGCCATTACTAATGAAAAAGGAGCGTTCACTATCAATCAAGTACCAGCCGGCAAAGTAAAAATCACTGCACAATATTTGGGATACGTTACGCAGACATTGGATATAGATGTACAGAAAAACATCGAAGACCTACTAATCACACTACAGGAAAGCAATCTGACGCTAAATGAAGTGGTGGTTACAGCACAGAAAAAAATAAGTGACCCAACAACTTCATATACAATAGATCGTGCCACTCTGGATCATGCACAAATATTAAATGTCAGCAGTCTCAGCACTCTATTACCGGGCGGTAAATCAACCGGTGACCAGAATCTGGCAAGCTCTGACGAACGTATCGCTCTACGAAGCGGAAGCAGCGAAATGGGAAATGCTTCTTTCGGTACTGCTGTCACAGTAGACGGTGTGCGCCTGCAAAACAACTCGGAAATGAGCGAAACAAAAGGTGCAGGCTTGCGTAATATCAGTTCTTCAAACATTGAATCGGTAGAAATTATTACTGGAATTCCATCTGTGGAATATGGAGATTTATCAAACGGAATCGTAAAAATAAATACGCGGAAAGGGAAAACACCGTTTATCATCGAATTGGCCACCCAACCTAAAACAAAACAAATTGCCATAAGTAAAGGCTTTTTGCTTGGAGACAGAGCAGGTACAATTAATACCAGTTTGGAACGCACAAAGTCAACCTCTGACTTGGCCTCTCCACATACTGCCTATGATCGCAATTCTTTAACATTGACTTACTCTAATACCCTGAACCGGAAAGCCCAGCGTCCACTTTCACTGAATGCGGGCTTTACCGGAAACATAGGTGGTTACAATTCTGAAGCCGACCCGGATGCTTTTAAAGATACTTATACAAAAACACGCGATTACACTTTTCGCGGAAACATCGGCCTGAACTGGCTGTTGAACAGACCATGGATAACCAACCTCTCACTGACAGCCTCCATGTCATACTCAGACAAGCTGTCTAAAGTAAACACCAATAAAAGTAGCGCATCCACACAGCCCCTTATTCATAGTACGCAGGAAGGATATTTCATAGCAAGTAACTATGATGAGAATCCAAATGCTGAAATTATCCTCAGTCCTACCGGATACTGGTATCAACTGGCATATACCGATAACAAACCTGTCAGCTATGCAGTGAAACTAAAAGCCGACTGGGCAAAACGTTGGGGAAAGATTTCCAACAGAATCATGCTTGGGGCGGAACTGAATAGTAGCGGTAACAAAGGCCGGGGACTCTATTACGATGATATGCGCTATGCACCTACCTGGCGTGAATATCGCTATGATGAATTACCATTCCTTAATAATATAGCAGGCTATCTGGAAGATAGAATAACACTTCCTCTCGGAGGGAACTCTTCTTCCCTGGAATTGACAGCAGGAGTACGTTCGGATATCACCTATATCAAGAATTCCGAATACGGAACAGCAAATAGTTTCTCTCCACGTTTCAATGCGCAATATACATTATGGAAGAATGCAGATAAATGGGTCAGCGATTTAAATGTATATGGCGGTGTAGGTAAATCCGTAAAACTACCTTCATTTGAAGTCCTTTACCCATCACCCTCTTACTCGGACAAACTGGCCTTTGCTCCAGGAACCATGAGTGACGGAACCACCTTCTATGCTTACAGCACGATTCCCTCAAAAGCCATCTATAATCCCGATCTGAAGTGGCAATATACCCGACAAGCAGAGATAGGTATGGAAGCCACCATCAAAGGAACAAGGATTTCAGTATCAGCTTTCCGGAACAAAACATATAATCCATACATGCGTACAAATGTATACACACCTTATTCTTATAATCTGACTACTCAAGAGCATCTGAATAATTGCGAAATTCCTTCGGCAAACAGGGTTTACAGCATTGACCAGCAGACAGGTATCGTTACTGTTACAGATAAAACAGGTGCATACCCAAGCCAAGAATTATCTTATAATACCCGCAATACATTCAAATCGAACATCCAATATAGAAACGGTTCACCGGTAGAAAGAATGGGACTCGACTGGATTATTGATTTCGCACAAATCCCCGCACTGAGAACATCAGTCCGCCTGGATGGAAATTATTACTATTATAAAGGTATAGAAGAAAACCTGATTGCATGGATGCCAAGCTCAGCATCGAATATGGCTGATGGCAACCCATATAAGTATGTGGGTTATTATGGAGGTTCCTCCATAACCTCTACTTCCTCTTCTGCTTCTGCTTCCGTTTCTAACGGCAGCTTGTCTAAACAGCTAAATATGAATCTGACTATCACAACGCATATTCCCAAAATACGAATGATTCTCTCTATGAGAATAGAAGGTTCCTTCTATAATTATAAGAAGAATTTGTCGGAATACAGCAACGGAGAAAGTAGAGGCTTTGCCCTGGAGAATGCCGGAGATTACTTTAGTACTGATTATGATATCTACGGAAAAAACAAATATGTAGCTGTTTACCCGCTCTATTACTCTACGTGGGAAGATCCGGATACCCGGATACCTTTTGCAGAGAAATTTGCATGGGCAAAGGAGAATGACACAGCGTTATATAATGAGCTGGCAAAACTCGTAACTAAATCGAGTACATCTTACTATTTTAACCCCAACAAGATTTCCTCGTATTTCTCCGCCAACATTAACCTGACAAAAGAGATCGGAGATTTTGCCTCCATTTCATTCTATGCAAATAATTTCTTCAACCACATGGGACGGGTGAAATCATCACAAAACAATCAGGAATCATCACTCTACAACAGTTCATACATTCCGCAGTTCTACTACGGATTGTCAATCAGACTAAAATTATAAGTGTTTAATTAAAATAGAAATGAAAATGAAAAAGTATGCTTTTCTAATTCTTAGTGTATTACTCTTTTGCGCAGCGTGCAGCGATGATGAGAATGATGCCTACAAAACCTACCAGGTGACTGTACAACTGGCTTATCCGTCAGGAAGTGAATTAAGTGCAGCAGAAGGAGTTCCGGTAAAGTTGACCGGAAGTACAGGTACTACTTATGATGCTAACACCGATGCCAATGGTAAAGCTGCTTTCACTGTACCGGCAGGCATCTATGAAGCTTCTGCCTCCGAAAAACGCGCTTCAAACGGTTACTCCTTTATACTGAACGGAGTTAAAAGCGGCATCACGGTAACAGAAACGTGGACTGGTGACAGTGTCGTAGAAGTGGCCTTAACAGAATCCAAATCAGGACAAGTTATTATCAAAGAGTTGTATGTAGGCGGATGTCAGAAAGATGACGGTTCCGGAAATTATCAATATGACAAGTATGTTATACTATATAACAATTCAGAGCAGGCTGCCACGTTGGAGAACTTCTGCTTAGGAATGGTCAACCCATACAACGCAAACTCTACAATCAACGATTATAAAGACGGAGTACTATCCTATGCCAACGACAACTATATTCCTGCTGGATGTGGAATCTGGTATTTACCCAGAAACTTAACCATCGAAGCCGGAAAACAAGTAGTTATAGCTCTGAACGGAGCCATCAACCACACATTGACTTACTCTAACTCTGTGAATTTAAGCACTGCAGATTATTGTACATATGATATTGAAGACTTTAGTCTGACAAACTATTACCCCACTCCTTCGGAAAGTATTCCTACCGCCAACTATTTTACAGCTTATAAATATGGGCAAGGAACAGCATGGGTATTGAGTAACCAGTCTCCTGCATTCTTCATCTTCTCGACTCACGATGTCACTCCTGAGGCCTTCGCCAGCAACACAGATTATCATTATACAGCCGATAAAGAAGGTAATGCTGTTTACCGTTGCGCAAAAGTTCCTACAGACTGGATACTGGATGCAGTGGAAGTTTTCAGCCAGGCACAACTGGCCAAGAGTCAAAAGCGCCTGACGCCTGCTATTGATGCTGGATATACAGTCCTGACCAATGCACAGGGCTACACTTCATACCGTAACGTAGACAAACAAGCTACCGAAGCAGTGGAAGGAAATAGTGGTAAACTGGTTTACAGCTATAATTATGGAACAGATGGAAGCACTGATCCAAGTGGTATAGACGCTGAGGCATCTCTGAAGAATGGAGCACGTATCATTTACCAGGATACGAATAATTCGACAAATGATTTCCACCAGCGTAAACAAGCTTCTTTGAGAGATTAATAGCTGCCTCTCTTGAACAATTAAACTACGAAAACAGCCCAGTATTGATGCTTATAAATAAAAGAATACTCCTATTCACACTGCTTAGCGGAGCTATCTGCTCCGCCTTTGCAGTGCAATATTCCGACTCTATTGGCTGGAAGAATCTTCCGTATATCAAGCAATCGGAAGCCTGGCTTAATAGCGAGAATGCCGCCGGACTACATACACTGTCTATCCCTCGTATCACTACAGCAGAGGTGTACGTAGATAAACAGAACGGAGGATTTGTTGATTATTTCCAGTCGGACAATAGCTTGGAATTCGGTGCCCAGGTGGAGTCATTCTATCGTCTCAATTCCAAAGTTGTATTCTATGGGAAAGTAGACTACCGTAACTTTACGGGCAAAAACATGAGTGGTTCATATTTTATCAATCCGAAGAATACTCCTTTCGACATCGTAGAATACACCGATGAAAATCGGGGAGATAAAAAGCTGGAAAACTATCATCTGGTAGGAGCCGTCAGTGTCGACCTCTCAAAAAAGATAACGATCGGAGGAAAGGTAGATTACACTGCTGCCAATTATGCCAAGCAAAAGGACTTGCGTCATGTCAACAAACTACTTGATATGAATGTGACTGTCGGAGTAAGTTATCTACTCAACAAACAAATTGAGTTGGGGGCAAACTATTATTATCGCCGAAGTACGGAGGGACTGTTACTGGACATGTATGGCACTACTGACCAGATATATAATTCACTGATCAGTTACGGTGGTTTCTTCGGGGTTATGGAACAATTCGGAGAAAACGGATATACAAAAGAAGGTGAAGAAAAACCATTGTTCAATGAATATCATGGAGGAGCTTTACAATTGAAATGGCACATTCTTCCAAAACTTCAATTCTTTAATGAATTTGCCTATAAATCACGTAGTGGATATTATGGTAAGAAATCTCCTGCCACGGTAGTTTATAGCGAACATGAGTCTGATATACTGTCGTATAACGGAACATTAACTTTACAAGAACGGAAAAATCTGCATTGCCTGCACATTGATTTCCAACAAGAAACATTGAACAATTTCGAGAATATTTATCGGTATAACAATGAAGGTGGAGGTATCAATAATGTAGATTATTACGGAACGCTGGATACCACAGACAAGACCACTTTGAATCTGAATGCTGAATATACGGGTAACTTTTTGGTAACAGACGGATGTCCTGCATGGGTGGCAAAAGGCAGCTTTTCTTATTTCAACAGAGAACTTACAGCTTCTATGTATCCGTATTACCGGAAACAAGATATCACCTCCACAACATTTCATTTGTCAGGTGAACGCAACATATGTCGCTCAAAAGATATGTATAGTCTATATTTAGGCGGAACATACGCTTCGGGTAATGGAAACGCCCTAAAAGACGGAACCTATGCCACCCCGTCAGAGAGCCAGTCCGCCCCCAAAAGTATGGATACGTTTCTGTACCAAGAATTCGAATACCTTACCAGCAAACGACTAAAAGGGGAAATCGGCTTCAAATACGCGCATGCAATAGGTGCAAAAGGTATGAAAGGATATACTTCTATCCGCTACGCCATGACTAAAGCATTCGACGTGGAATATTTGAAAGGGAGTCAACGCCATGAACTGACGTGGACTTTGGGAGTTACTTTTTAACAACAATAATGATTAACAATAAAACAAAAAACAACAATGAGAACTAAAACATTATCAATCGCAGCCGCCATCATGGCGTTATTCTTTATCGGAACTTCTTGCAGCAACAAGCAGAAGAATACCGAAGAAACCGCAACCACCGAACAGACCACCGGTGCAATGGAAATAGACGATCTTCTGGCTAATGCCGAGTCACTGACCGACCAGGAAGTTACCATCGAAGGTGTATGTACACATGCCTGCAAGCACGGCGCCACCAAAATCTTCCTGATGGGTAGCGACGACACACAGACCATCCGTGTAGAAGCAGCCAAACTGGGTTCTTTCGATACGAAGTGTGTCAACAGCATCGTTCGCGTCACCGGAACCCTGAAAGAACAACGTGTGGACGAAGCTTATCTGCAACAATGGGAATCACGCTTGAAAGCTGCCGCTGCCGAAAAGCACGGTGAAGGCGAAGCCGGATGCAGCACAGAGAAGAAAGCACGCGGCGAAACAGCCAATACACCCGAAGCACGTATCGCCGACTTCCGCGCCAAAATAGCCAAGCGTCAGGCCGAATCAGGAAAGCCCTATCTGTCGTTCTATTATATGGAAGCCGCCAACTATGAAATTCAGTAAGGCGGGAACCGCATTTCGGAAATGGAGCCGGACAATCCACCGGGACCTCTCATTCTTCTTCTCGGGGATGGTATTGATATATGCCATCTCCGGAATTGTGATGAACCACCGGAATACGATCAATCCCAATTACTCGGTAGAACGACAGGAATATACCATTACCGAAGTGATGCCGTCGCAAGCCGGAATGAAAAAGGATGATGTCCTGAAGCTGCTGGCACCACTCGGTGAAGAAAAGAACTATACCAAACATTACTTCCCGAAGGAAAACCAGATGAAGGTATTCCTGAAAGGCGGTTCCAACCTGATGGTCAATCTGCAAACCAAGCAAGCCGTTTACGAGAAGCTGACACGTCGTCCGTTGATAAGCGCCCTGACCAAGCTGCATTACAATCCCGGAAGATGGTGGACTCACTTCGCAGATGTGTTTGCCGTAGGACTCATCATTATTACCGTCACGGGAATGGCGATGCTGAAAGGACCAAAAGGCTTGTGGGGACGAGGAGGTATAGAACTTGCGGCAGGTATACTGATTCCGCTACTTTTTCTATTTCTATAAACGACTCAAGCTTCGCATATAGCCTGAGGTATAAACATTGGTTAGCAATCTAATTATCAAAGCATTGCATTTACCGAGCATTTACCACAAGAGGTAAAAGCATTTACCGCAGGATGTAACGACCTTTACCCCGTATTGTAACGCTCTTTACCTCGGTATGTAACGGTCTTTACCCCGGCGTGTAAATGGAGTTACCATTTGGGGTAAACAGAATTACCTACAGGAGCTCCGAGATCAATCCATGCAGCTAACGAGTAATTAAAATAGGTTCAATACTAAAAACAAAAGATATCAATGGAGAATATCATTGAATGCAATAACCTGACGCACTATTATGGCAAACGGTTAATTTACGAAAACCTCAGCTTCAGCGTGCCTAAAGGGCGCATCCTGGGACTGCTGGGGAAGAATGGTACAGGAAAAACCACAACGATCAATATATTGAGCGGTTACCTGAAACCCCGCTCCGGCCAATGCTCCATCTTCGGACAGGACATTCAGACGATGCACCCCTCAACACGCCGTAATATCGGTCTGCTCATCGAAGGACACGTGCAATATCAGTTCATGACCATCCGGGAGATTGAGAAGTTTTATTCTGCTTTCTATCCGGGACAGTGGCGCAAAGAAGCGTACTACGACCTGATGGACAAACTGAAAGTAGCTCCCGGACAGCGTATCTCGCGTATGTCGTGCGGACAACGTTCGCAAGTGGCACTGGGACTTATCCTGGCGCAAAATCCGGAATTGCTGGTACTGGACGATTTCTCTCTCGGTCTGGACCCCGGCTACCGCCGCCTCTTCGTGGACTATCTGCGTGACTATGCCCGCTCGGAAAACAAAACTGTTTTCCTGACCTCGCACATCATTCAGGATATGGAACGCCTGGTAGACGACTGCATCATCATGGATTACGGACGTATCCTCATCCAGCAGCCCGTAAAGGAACTGTTGGACACGATACGCCGCTATACCTGCACGTTGCCCGAGGGTTACAAGATGCCGGAAGATAAAGACTTCTACCATCCGTCTCTTATCAGAAATACGCTGGAAACCTTCTCGTTCCTGCCTCAACAAGAAGTAGAAACACGTTTCAGAGCCCTGCAAATGCCTTACAGCGATTTGAAATGCGAGACTGTAAACCTGGAAGATGCTTTTATCGGACTGACGGGAAAATACTGATTAAATGATGAATTATAAATTATGAATTATGAATTACTATGCAGAGCAGGAAGTCTGTTTCTACTTCACGATTCATAACTCATAACCCATAATTCATAATTAATAACTCATAATTCATAATTAACTAACATGAACGCTATATTTTATAAAGAATGGATTAAAACCCGCTGGTATCTGTTGCTTGCACTGCTTGTAACGCTCGGTTTTGCCGGATACTCGATGTTGCGCATCAATCGTGTTGCCAGCATGAAAGGCGTGGAACACGTTTGGGAAGTTATGCTGTCACGGGATACCGTATTCGTAGATTTACTGGAATTTATTCCTCTATTAGTCGGAATACTGCTTGCCCTGGTACAATTCGTACCCGAAATGCACCATAAATGCCTGAAACTGACATTGCATCTGCCCTACCCGCAACTGCGGATGATTAACCTGATGCTGCTCTACGGACTGGTAGTGTTACTGATCTGCTTTGCCGCCAACTACGTGCTGATGACGGTTTACATGCAAGGCGTCCTGGCTCCGGAACTTTATTCACGGATTCTGCTGACAGCCCTCCCCTGGTATCTGGCAGGTATTGCCGCTTATCTTCTGATTTCATGGATATGCCTGGAACCGACCTGGAAACGCCGCGTCCTCAATCTGGTAATCTCTGTATTGCTGTTGCGTATCTTCTTCCTGGCTCCGGCACCGGAAGCCTACAACGCTTTCCTGCCCTGGCTGGCAATCTACACCCTGCTCACGGCAAGTCTCTCATGGCTTTCCATTGCACGGTTCAAAGCAGGAGAACAAGATTAACAGGTTATACATTCACTATTAAGAACGAAAAAGACAATGAAACGTTTTAGTCAAATATTCTTATACATCACCATTGCATTGCTCATTATCTGGCAGTTGCCTTGGTGTTATTCTTTCTTTGCGGCAAAGCCATCGAAGATTCCTTTCTCCATGTACAGTAGTGTCCTCGGCGACTTCCTCTCCATGGGCAATGAAGATGGTAAAGGCGTGGTACGACGCGACCAGTCCGGCAATGTATATACACAGGAGCAGACGGACAGTATTCTCCCGTTCTTCTACATGCGCCAGCTTATGGCGGATGAGCGGTTCCCGGACAGCATCAATGGTGTTGCCGTCACTCCGCGCGAGGTGCAGCTTACGAATTTCAGCTTCCGCTCGGCAGCTTCGGATATCAATGCCTCCAAGATAGAGCTTTATCCTTTGTTGGAAAGTATGTCGGGACGTGTGGACCTGAGTATGCCCGATGATGTATTCCGCGTCACCTCGAAAGGTCTTGAATTTATCGGTATGAAAACCAATACGGTAGATACAGACAAAAGCCAACTGTTCACAGAGGCTATGGTGAAGAAAGGGTTTAAATTCCCTGCCCGCCGGTTGGCCGGTAATCCCACCACTCGCAAGGAGTACGATGAAGGTTATCTGATTCTGGATAATGAGGGAAAACTTTTCCATCTGAAACAGACGAAAGGACGCCCGTATGTACGTGCCATTTCCCTGCCGGAAGGCTTAAATGCAAAGCATCTTTTCATCACGGAGTTCAAGGACCGCAAGACGCTGGGTTTCCTGACGGATATGGATAACAACTTCTATGTACTGAACAATAAGACTTATGATGTGATCAAGACCGGAGTTCCTTCCTTCAACCCTGAAGAGGATGCCCTGTCTATCTTCGGAAATATGTTCGACTGGACGGTTTGCGTGAAAACAGCCGATGCGGACGAATATTATGCACTGGATGCGGATGATTATTCGCTTATCAAGTCCATCAGCTTCCCAAGAAAGAGTAACAGCATACCGGGATTACGTTTTACTTCCTCTCAGGATAAATATGTGAAGCCACGCTTCTGATAAGAGGGTAAAGCCATAAATAGAAATGCGTCAAAAGACAGGATAGTCTTTTGACGCATTTCTATTTCACAGTAAGCTCTTTCTTATATCATCTGAAAGCCTTGCCAAAGATTCGTCGGCGGCACAGATGCCTCCACTTCAATCATTTCTTTAGATACCGGATGCACAAAACTGACACGACGTGCATGCAGGCAAATACTTCCATCCGGATTGGAACGGGCAAAGCCATACTTCAAATCTCCCTTGATAGGACATCCCATCTTTGCCAACTGGCATCGTATCTGATGATGCCGCCCTGTCTTCAGATCTACTTCCAGCAAAAAGTAATTATCCGACTTACCTATCAACCGATAGTGCAGGATAGCCTTTTTACTCTTCGGCACTTCCTTATCATAAGCATAACTCTTGTTCTGCTTCTCATTGCGCACCAGATAGTTCACCAATTCTCCTTCCGGCTCCTTCGGGGCATTCTTTACGATAGCCCAGTAAGTCTTCTTCACCTCACTGGTTTTAAACATTTCATTGAGGCGGGACAACGCCTTGCTGGTCTTGGCAAATACAACAAGACCGCTCACGGGGCGGTCCAGCCGGTGGGTAACACCGATGAAGACATTACCGGGTTTCTGGTATTTCTCCTTCAGATACTGCTTTACGGTTTCCGAAAGCGGCGTATCCCCCGTCTTGTCTCCCTGAACGATCTCGGAAGCGGTCTTGTTGACTATAATGATATGATTGTCCTCGTATACGACAGTCATTTTTTTTATTAAGAATGATGAATGAAGAATGATGAATTACTTTGCGGCATACTTGCATAGCGCAGCAAAATTCTTCATTCATCATTCTTCATTCTTAATTTAAACTACATATTCATACCACCATCTACCTGGATCACCTGTCCTGATACATAAGCAGACATATCAGAAGCCAGGAAGGTAGCAATGTTTGCCACGTCTTCGGGAGTACCGCCGCGACGCAAAGGAATCTTCTTTGCCCACTCGGCTCTTACCTCGTCAGACAATGCAGCAGTCATATCGGTCAGGATAAAGCCCGGAGCGATAGCGTTGGCACGGATACCGCGAGAACCTAATTCCTGTGCGATAGATTTAGCCAGGGCAATCATACCTGCTTTGGAAGCTGCATAGTTGGCTTGTCCGGCATTACCGTGAACACCTACTACAGAAGCCATATTGATAATGCTACCAGCTTTCTGGCGCATCATAATCGGAGTACAAGCATGAACGAAATTGAAAGCAGATTTCAGGTTAACGTTGATAACCATATCCCATTGTTGCTCGCTCATACGCATCATCAGACCGTCACGGGTGATACCTGCATTGTTTACCAAAATATCGATGCGGCCAAAGTCTGCATGAATAGCTTCTACCACCTTGGCAGTATCTTCAAAATTAGCAGCGTTTGAAGCATAACCTTTAGCTTTCACGCCCATTGCTTCAATTTCCTTTGCCGTATTCTCTGCATTTTCATCAATCACCAGGTCAGTGAATGCGATATTTGCTCCTTCAGAAGCGAACTTTAATGCGATAGCCTTACCGATACCGCGTGCAGCACCAGTTACAATGGCTGTTTTTCCATCTAATAATCCCATACTTTTTTAATTATTGATTAAAGTTATTCTTTTCTATGCAGTGCCCCGAACACGATGTTCTCAACGTATTGTCCACGTGTTTCATCGGTCAGTTTAGCACCTATATGCCCACGTATGTAAGGCACTTCAATACCTTTCACACTGTAATGCACCAATTCGGCAGTCATGTCGATATCGTCAACCTGAAACACCCCTTTCTCCACGCCCTCACGGAGAACATCCTTGAAAAGCTGTATTTCTTTGGCATCAAAACGTTTTCGCACCTTCTCTACCCGCCATATATCACGGAAAAAGGTAGCACGGAGTGTTCCATTCCGGTACACCACCTCTTTCACGGCATCCAGGCGGGTATAAATCATTTCGATTATCTTCTGATCGGGCGAGATGTCTTTCTCTACCACCCGCTTCATTATATCCGAAAGGATGTCCAGCTCCGATTCGACAACAGCCATATAGATCTCTTCCTTACTTTTAAAATAGGTATAGAGCGTTCTTCTACCTTTCTTTGAAGCAAGGGCGATATCGTTCATCGTGGTATTCTCAACACCCATCTTTGCAAATAGCTGACGGGCTACATCCACTAATTTAGCTTTTGTCTTCGATACGGCCATATATTAATAATTGCACATTGCTTAATAATTTGAGCAAAAGTAAAACTTTTCTGTATACCACACAAGAAAACGCAGATTTTATTAACATTCGGTCACAGGAAGAGGATAAAAAAAGTCTATTTACTAGAGGGCTACTTATCAATCAGTTAGGCTATACATTACATCTTTTAGCAAAAATAAGATGGATTTTATTTGTTTATTCCACAAAAAGCCGTACCTTTGCACCCGTTAAACATCGCGGAGTGGAGCAGTTGGTAGCTCGTTGGGCTCATAACCCAAAGGTCATTCGTTCGAGTCGGATCTCCGCAACTAAATAAAAAAGACCGTTTTTCAACGGTCTTTTTTCGTATCCTGACAATACCTATCGTTATTTCACAACTACTGTCGCTGCTTCTTTCAGTTTTATATTCAATGAGGCACCTTCCGACTGAGGCATCCAAACTACCTGTCGACATTCGCCTTTCTCCAAAGTACATTTTTGATTGCCATGAGCATATAGATATTCCGTATCAACGTGGAACGAACTTGCATTCACATTCCAACTGCGTATCCCGTTCAGGTGCAGATGCAGGTTGTCTGCTTTGCCTGTATTAAATAGCCATGCACCATTTTGAATGGTCAAAGCTTTAAAGTTGCAATCATTTATGGTAGCATAATCTTGCACCACCAGAGATAATGAATCGCGGGTCAAACCTTCAACAGTCATTTTCTGGGCTTCAAGACTGGTCTGCAAGCACTGAACATGATCTGGTAAAGCTATATTCATCTCCTCAGAGCGCAAATTAAGCCAATACAGGTCCTGGTATTTCTGTTCAAGCTTATCATTAGGAAAATCAAATACGATACGTAATGTATCTCCTACTGAATTCATCGTCATGAATTCATCCATACCGGAAGCATAAGTGAAAGTTCCCTGTCCAGCTTCGGCAGGAGTAATCTTCAAAGGGAGCTCTCCAAATGTCGGCATTCTTATTCCTTTTTCTTCACCCTCACTCGTAGTGATGATATTTCTAATCGCCACCATCTGTATAACTTTGCACTCTGGCAGTTGAACTGTCTTCTTTTCTCCTTTAACATCCAGGAATATATTATTCCAATCCGTAACTTGCATAGAGGCATAGAATATGCTACCGCACACCACAACCAATCCGGCAAGCAACATTCCAAATATTATATAAGTAGTTCGTTTCATAATCTTCTTCTTTATTTTTGTTTCTTACTAAATTCCCGGTACATAGCTGACATGTCTTCTGCTGAAATACCGAGGGTATACATCTGCTTGAAGAAATAATCTACTTCTTCTTTAAGAAAATACTCTTTGCGCAATGAAAGGATTAACGCGCGAGCACCGGAAGCGACGAAATAACCGATACCACGTTTGTTATAGATAACCTCCTGCGATTGCAGATAATCATACGAACGCATCACCGTATTGGCGTTCACCTCTACCACAGCTGCATATTCTCTGACGGATGGTATGCGTTCATCTTCCTGGTATTGCCCAAGAAGCACCTCGTCACAAATGCGATCTGCTATTTGAAGATAGATGGCTTTACTTTCTTTAAAATTCATACTTACCAGCGGCTAATGATTTCAGATTCTTTAAAACGGAAATAGGCAACTACCCAGTTGAAGACGGCTATTACGAAAAAGATTACCGTAGATGAGAGTGTCATCGTTTCATCCGATACGGTCTGATTTACTCCACCGCTACGGCCTTCAAATAGCATTTTCGCTAATACTGAGCCTATCGCTATATAAACTATAGCAATCACAACAATAGCTGAAAAAGTCTTCACAAATGAATTCTTTGGCCAAATGGAGCTACCCAAAACAAACAGGGACTGTGCAAAGAAATAAGCACTTACTCCCAACATGAAATAATTGCAATCATCGAAAACCGTCCAGAATTGTTCTCTTCCCACCAGATGGGAAAGTGGAGTAGAAGCAATTATGCCTTTCAACTCGGGATAACTAATCATATAAACTGTTACACGTGTCCAGTCCGCCAGTTTGAAAGCTATTAGAAATACGATAAGGAAACCGAAAGTGAATACCAGCCAACGTGAGAAAAACTTTTCGAACATTGTGGCAGGAATCATCAACATAGCTATCCGATTCGTTTTAGTCTTCATACGCTCCATTATAAACGAAGCACTCAAAAGCCCCATGATAACAAGTGCCCAGACGAAAGCTCCTAACTCGAAATTCCAGATAGGATCTTGGCTCACTCTCCCATTTGCCTGTAGATGATTGTACTGGAAATATCCGTTCCATACGAAAGCAATCGCCATTATACCGTACATCATTACGAAGCGTAGCAAATTTGCCTTCCAACTCTCCACCATTTCTTTGCGACATAAGTTCACAAAACGGGGTGCACTAAAAAAGGTATCGCGTATCATTGTTCATTCTGTTTAGGGTGAAACATTCCTTTTATCTTCTCAGGGTCGGTAAGCGCAGCACCGAATAGCAATTCAAGATTGATCTCCGACTCTTCATCATCCGTATTCGGCAACATCAGGAAATTACCCTGTATGGAAGGAAGTGTGTAAATTGCTGCTTCTGCCAATTCGCGGTCATCGCTTTCAACGAAAAGAAACTTACTACAGATATTAGCAGTGGATGCGTCGAGCAAAACATGACTGTTATCCATAATCACCACATGATCCAGTATCTTATCAATATCCCGCACCTGGTGGGTAGAGATAATAATAGTTCTGTCGTCCGACATGCCCGAAGCAATAAACTTACGGAACTGGCTCTTACCCGGAATATCAAGACCATTGGTCGGTTCATCCATAATCAGCAGTGAGGTGTGGGTAGCTAATGCAAAGCTCATAAAGACTTTCTTCTTCTGCCCCATAGACAAGGCTCCCAAATCAATATCCTGCTCCATTTCGAAGTAATGCAGGTATTTCACCATGTCTTCCTTACTGAAACGGGGATAGAACTGACTATTCAGCTCCACGTAACTGACTAAAGATATAGAAGGTAATTCAAATTCTTCGGGAACCAGGAACATATCCTGTAGTGTGATAGGCAACCGACGGCGTACATCGGTATCATGATACATTATTTTCCCACTCTTAGGAGTAAGCAAACCGCTCATCAGATAAAGCAGTGTAGATTTGCCGGCACCGTTCTTTCCCAGTAACCCGTATACCCTACCTCTCTCTAACGAGAGCGAAAAATCGTGCAGGACTTCTTTTTTGCCCCGACGATAACTGAACGAAATGTTTTCTACCTGTAGCATACTTATATGTTTTTATAGGTGGCAAGGAAACAAGATACAAGGAGAAGGCCTTGTCAACTGGTATCTGATACCTTGTTAATTTCAATATTAGTGTATTAGTTTATTAGTACACCGCAAAGGTAGACAATCTTTTTAATAATCCAAACATTTACAGAAAAAAACATAAAAAAAGGAGGAGCTAAGAATCACTCTCCACTCCTCCCGACACGACAAACAACTAAAATTGTTGCTATTTGATGCCTTCCAACGCCTTTTTGGCAGTAGCATTGGTGGGGTCTATAGCCAAAATTTTATTCCAGAACTCTTTCGAAGTAGGATAGTCGCTCTTTAACAGATAGTAGTAGCCCAGATAACTGTAGCACTCTATCAACGCAGAGTTATACTTCGGTTCATTTTTACTCAGCAGCATGTCCATTACCTTTTCGTAATAAGGTTTCGCCAGCCCGTCAGTAGTTTCGGGGTCCATGGCAGAATTGGTCCGGGCACGCCACATTTCTCCCAGATAACTGTCGGGAGCTTGTTCGGAAACAAGGGTGAACACAGAGTCAGCAGACTGCAATGCCAGTTTACGGTCGGCAGGCTGCACGGCGAGCGAGTCCGAAGACGTGCCCTGTCCGTAATAAAGACGTCCTAACTGGAATAATGTTTCAGGAGTCTTCTTGTCTTTGGCTAATGCATCGTAGTATTTATGGTACGCAGCAATAGCCTCTGCATAATTATTATTCATTTCATGGGCATCGGAGATTTCACGCCACAAGTCTACTTGCGTACCATCTTTCTCTAATGCCTTACCATATTCTATAATAGCTTCATCGTATTTCTTCAATGCACTCAGCAGAGCACCATAATAACGGTAATCCAAGTAAGAGTAATCTGCATGGTCCGAAGCATTAAAGAAAGCATGAGCAGCCTTCTCCGCATCTTCATAGCGTTTCAGATCCGTATTGTTATACATGACAAGACGGTTGAAAGCAGCGTGACGGGCATTCTTCTGCAAGCCTTTCTGAGCAACCTGTAATGACTTCTCAAAATCATGATTCAGGAACAGTGCAAAAGCATATTTCAGCATATCATCTTCCGTAGCAAGAGGCGTATCGATGAACTTAGCATACATTTCAGCAGCCTTGCCGAAACGATTGCTGGAATAGTATACCTCCGCCAGTTCCCTATCGGCTTCCAGGCAATTCGGATCTACAGCTTTGAGTTGTTCCAACTTCTCAATAGCCAGTGCAGGACTGGCAGACTTATAAGCCTGTGCATACTTCAGATAAGCCTCCTTACAATTCGGATCAAAATAGATGGCTTGCTCATAAAGCTGGCAAGCTTGCCCTATATTTTTTTGTGCAAGAGCAATATCACCCTCCAACACAGATACCTTGGGATCTTTATTATTGGCTTTCTTCGCCATTGCCAGGTATTCCTGAGCTTCGGTAAGCTTTCCGGCATCCAGATAAACATGGGCTACGGAAGTTACAAGATCCACATTCTTTTTGTTTTTCCCTTTCAGCAATTCCCCTACTTCTTCAGAAGCTTGTGCAGGATTTGTCTGAATCAGGCTTTTCATTTTATCTACCCCAGCCTGCCATTCAGGTACAGGCGTTTGTGCGGAAAGTGTGCCGGCCAACAGCAACGCTCCCATACTAAGAACTAACATCGTTTTCATAATAGCATTCATTTTAGTTATTTATCTTTTATATTCACCACCCGTACCGGTTGGGTAGCGGGTACTAACCCCGACTTTAAAATAATCCGCTGTCCCCGGTCGGATGCGAGGAAAGAAGCAAATCCCCACGGAAGTGCACTCCGAGGATCGTTCAACAGGGCATAGATGCTGCGTGTCAACGGATAATCACCGTAAAACAAATATGCCTGATAGGGTTTGAAACTGTTTTCCGGCGTTGCCTTGTCGGCAGCGCTGACGGACATCACCCGTACTTCTTTGCTGAAGGAGAGTCCAGTACTGTCATTGCGGTCGCTCAGCCAATTCACGCCGATAATACCGATAGCATCAGGAGTCTTTGACACAAAGTCGATGACCTCTCTATTGGTCTTCAACGCCTTTATCTGATCTGACAATGGAGCACCCTTACAAATGGAATCTACAGCAAAACGAACGGTACTGGAATTCTTATTATCAAATACCAGACGAATATCCTTCAGCTGGGATGCCGGATAAATTTCTCTCCATTGTGTGGTCTTTCCCGTCAGGATGTCGCGAATATCATTCACGGTAATCAGCGTATCAGGATTATCTTTATTGGTAATCAACGCTAACCCATCCGTAGCAATCTTTATCTCCTGCGGGAAGAACTTCCGGCTGTTGAAAGAGTTCATCTCCTCCGGTGTCAGCCTGCGGCTGGTGATTGCCAACCGCAGACTGTCCTTGAGCAATAGATTGACGGCTTCTACTTCCGTCACATAACGGGGCACAATTCCTGCCAAAGGAAATACACCTTCAAATACATCCACTTCTTCCTGCACGATAGGCTGGAAACTTTCGTCCGCAGCAATTGCTATCACGCCGGAAGTGTACGTATCCGTCAGTCCGTCCTTAGGCTTACTTTGGCAGGCAGACACCAAAACCAGTATCACCGCCAAACCTAAAAGTTGAAGTTGTTTCACCGTTTTCATAACACACACATTATTGTAGCTTGAACACAACAGGTATCGTATATTTCACCGACACAGCTTTACCATTCTGCTTACCGGGAATCCACTTCGGCATAGACATGATCACGCGGACAGCTTCTTTGTCCAGATAAGGGTCTACACCTCTCAGTACATTCACATCACGTACACGTCCGTCGGCACCTACCACAAACTGGCAAGTTACACGGCCTTGTGTTCCGTTTTCCTGAGCGATAGTCGGATACTTCATGTTCTTGCTGATGAACTGCATCATCTCTGTCTGACCACCGGGGAACTGAGGCATTTGCTCTACCATATCGAAAACCTTTTCAGGTTCTGGTTCAGCCTGTGTTACCACTTGCTTCAAGTCGGCAATATCCTTACCGTTTGCCTCGTCGTTACCTTTCACGTCAGCAATAGAGATAGCTACCTTTGTTTCTGTCAATTCTTGCTGACTCTTAATTTCATCCTCATCTCTCACTTCTTCATCTTTCTTGATGACAGGAGCGGTAAATTTGATAGAACTCTTCAGTGCAGGAGGCGGGGGAGCAACCGGCTCCACTCTTTTCATTTCTTCCTGCTTAATTTCCGGTTCTTCCAATTGAGATAAGGTAGTCACCTCAGTCATCACTTCTTTCTGTTTCGGCGTAGCCATCTTAATCAAGGTAGGGATACTGAATCCTACCAATGCGATGACAATCACCAGTATCACAGCAATGTTATGACGCTTCGGAGATTTCTCTCTTAACTGATAAGCACCATAAGCCTTATTCTTGCCATTGAATATCAGGTCACACCACTCCGAAGAACTTAAATCTACTTTAGCCATATTCTTACTTTTTTAGGTGTTACACATTATTCGGCAATGTTCTGCGACAATTCTCCCTTGCTATCATAGTTCTTTATCAGGAACTCATCGGCTTCGGCGATATCCGTAATCACATACTTACCTATATTACATATCTGCATTTCATCGAGTGCATCAATCAGATTCATATACGAAGCATCATCGGTGGCTTTGATAATTACGGTCGGGGTATCCTTTCCGCTCTTAATTTCACCCAGTTTCTTCGCAAATTCTTCCTCTGATATCTTAAGATCCAGTTTCTGCTGTTTCAGTTCATTCACTTCATTTACAGCAGCTCTATTACGTTGCAAAAGCATTGCTCTCAAACCGTCTGCTTGATAGGTTGTTTCCTTCAGCGAACTGTAGTCCTTATAGTTGGGCTCTCCATCGTAATAATACAATTTATTGTCACCTCCCAACAGTAATGTGATAGCTTGTGAAGCCTTCACTTTCGACTGCTGTTCTTCTGTGACGTTCTTATCATTACTCGGCATGCTTATCTCCATAGTCTGAGGTTTACTCAGTGAAGTACAAAGCATAAAGAAGGTAATCAGCAACATATTCATGTCCACCATCGGTGTAAAGTCCACCCTGACGGTCATTTTCTTTTGCTTATTTTTTCCGCCTTTTTTCTTATTGCCGCTTTCTTGTATTTCAGCCATAATATTTCCTTTCTGTTAGTCTTCAGAAGTAGTCTTCAGAGAAGTAATCAGGTTATACCGGTTCTCTCTGAGGTCCTGAAGTGAGTTCATCACATTCTTGATTACGGAATAAGGAGTATTGGCATCCGCCTTGATGGCGATACGTAAATCTTTGTTCGTAGCACGGGCATTACGTACCCAAGCTTTAAACTGATTATCGATACTGTCGGTAGGTATCCCCTCATTCTTTAACACAGCGTCTTGCTGATCCTGTGGCAAATCAAGGTACTTCTTCATACTCTTCATCGGCACTCCGAAAGTAGATGCCAGTGAGAATTTCTTAGTTTCCTCCGGAGTGAAAGTCACCCCATATTCTTGCCCCATTGCTTCCAGCACCTCGCGCAAGTCAGACTGTTTGTCCAGACTCATAAACACTTTTCCGTCCGGATCGACCAATATCTGCAGGATATTCGTTTCCGGGATCTTAATCTCGGATACGGAGGCCGGAGTGGTAACTTGTACCGGCTCTTTCTTCACGAACGTAGACGTCAGCATGAAGAATGTCAGCAGCAATACAGTTACGTCACTCATCGCCGTCATGTCGATGAACGTACTTTTCTTTTTTATTTTCGCTCTACCCATAATTGTAGTATTTTAAAAGGGTTCGACCGATTTATTTATGCGTAGCTGCAAATGTCTGCACGATAGAGAAACCAACCTCGTCAAGGCTGTAAGTTAACTTATCAATCTTATTGGTATAATAGTTATAGGAGATAACAGCCAGTGCACCAGTCAAGATACCGAAAGCAGTATTAATCAAAGCCTCGGAAATACCTTGTGACAATGCCATTGAGTCAGCAGAACCTCCGGCAGCCAAAGCGGCAAACGAACGGATCATACCGATAACCGTACCAAGCAATCCCATCAATGTACCCAGAGTAGTGATAGTACCGATAATAGGTAAATTCTGCTCCATCATTGGCAATTCCAGCGCAGTAGCTTCTTCCAGCTCTTTCTGGATAGCAAGCAACTTCTGGTCTTTGGCAAGAGTCGTATCATTTTCCATTTCAGCATACTTCTTCAGAGTAGCATTTACTACATTAGCAACAGAACCACGTTGATTGTCGCAAAGTTCCTGAGCCTTCTTCATATCGCCAGCAGCCAGAGCAGCTTTAATGTTAGCTACGAATTTAGCCAATGAACCTTTACCGAAAGCAGCACCAATTGCAATGTAACGTTCAATACTCAG
Source organism: Bacteroides intestinalis (assembly GCF_003464595.1). Lineage (GTDB taxonomy): Bacteria > Bacteroidota > Bacteroidia > Bacteroidales > Bacteroidaceae > Bacteroides > Bacteroides intestinalis_A. The sequence continues at coordinate 6,591 of NZ_QRZF01000003.1, read as the reverse complement.
TGCAATAACAGTCAACAAGAGAGTCTGAATAACCGGAACGATGAATCCACCTTTATAGATAGTACCGAGGAAATTCCCTGGCAGCGGATGATTGTTCGGGTCATTGTTCATAAAGTTAGAGGGACTTCCCAACACAAAGTGAAAAATAAGCACGGCAATGATAAAGCAAATTACGATTACCCAACCGGCGGATTTGATGCCTTTAAAAGAGGCAGATTTCTTTTGAATAGTTTCCATGATGAAAAATTTAAATGGGTTTGTATTAAAATTGATTTTTTAAAATTATGCGCATGGATATAGTTCTCCCCTTCACAGCATGAACACGCCGCTAACACCCGTATAACCTAACCCTAAGACATAGGGTTCTAAAAGGTCACCTACTTTCAGCCATATTTAGGGAAAGGAGTAAAGGGAAAAAGGAAAAACTAATAAAAGGAAGTTTAAATCACAATCCGTCGCAAAGTATAGATGTAGTATTCACTACTAAAAGAAGTGTAATGCGGATCTTTATCTGAATAGTATAATTTAGACTGATCGTGTACCAACAAGTTGTGGTGAGATGAAATTAGCAGAATCCCCTTCATAAAAGATGCAGTTTCAACAGCTCTGCGAAAACGATAGGGATTAAAAGAATATCTTTCAGAGATAGGTTTGTTTCCAAGTTCTGCATCCGTAGTCCACATAAACTTGGAATTAGTAAATAAGCTTCGTGTATTATTAGCGACATTATCTGAAGAAGCGTTCTTTAATGATGATGAAGAAGCACTCACCTCACATGTAGATGCTGCTTTATCAACCATCCCCGTAAAGTTGACGGCTCTGCTACTGAGACTATAGGTCACCATAAGTAGCACAAATACCAAAAATGTCTTTACAGTTGTTCTCATGTCGCTTTCAATTCTATTAGTAACAACAGCTAATGACTGTTTTTTGTTTTATTAAAATCGAATTTTCTTTTAATAAAAAAAATAATGTTCAGTAAATAAAGGATTTATAGTACCTTTTAAGACGAAGTAAAGGTACGAATAAAACACCAAATACGAAAGCGAAGATAAGATATAATTTCTTGATTTTAAGTAGTTTTAATCATTGATTTCGAACTATCATCAGGTGCTATTACATAGATAATACAACAATGCACATTCTATTATAAGTATGCAATTTAAATGCAGTTTCAGTATTTAAATACCCTTTCTATCAGCAAATAAAAGCCAGGGGAGTAAGTGAGAAAAAGGTTCCCTATTCTTATTATTAATAGGTAATATTGTTTACCTACCACATCTTCCTGCAAGTACTCTTCCTCCATGAGGAGGAGAATTGAACGGAACAGTAGAGGGTATAAATACAAAAAGCCCCCATATCGTTAGATATGGAGGCTTTCCTCTAAAAAACGGCAACTACCTACTCTCCCACTTGACGCAGTACCATCGGCGTGATCAGGCTTAACTTCTCTGTTCGGAATGGGAAGAGGTGGAACCCTGATGCTATAGTCACCTAAATAAGTTAGACACGATGTAAAAAGTAAAGATAAAAACTGAACGTATATATCCGCCATACAAGGCAAAGACCAAAAGTGAACGGGCAATTAGTAATGCTCGGCTATGATGTTACCACCTGTACACCTGCATCCTATCAACGTTGTAGTCTTCAACGACCCTAAGAAATCTAATCTTGTGGCTGGCTTCGTACTTAGATGCTTTCAGCACTTATCCAATCCCGACTTAGATACCCAGCAATGCACCTGGCGGCACAACTGGTAAACCAGAGGTCAGTCCAACACGGTCCTCTCGTACTAGTGTCAGAGCCACGCAAATTTCATACGCCCACGATAGATAGAGACCGAACTGTCTCACGACGTTCTGAACCCAGCTCGCGTGCCACTTTAATGGGCGAACAGCCCAACCCTTGGGACCTTCTCCAGCCCCAGGATGTGACGAGCCGACATCGAGGTGCCAAACCCCTCCGTCGATATGAGCTCTTGGGAGGGATCAGCCTGTTATCCCCGGAGTACCTTTTATCCTTTGAGCGATGTCCTTTCCATACAGAAACACCGGATCACTATGCTCTAGTTTCCTACCTGATCGACTTGTAAGTCTCCCAGTCAAGCGCCCTTATGCCATTACACTCTGCCGCCGGTTACCAATCGGCGTGAGGGCACCTTTAGAAGCCTCCGTTACATTTTTGGAGGCGACCACCCCAGTCAAACTACCCACCAAACAGTGTCCTCGAAACAACGAGTTAGAACTCAAATAACCAAAGGGCCGTATTTCAACAGCGGCTCCACAAATACTGGCGTACCTGCTTCAAAGCCTCCGGCCTATCCTACACATCAATTACCCAAATTCAATGTTAAGCTATAGTAAAGGTTCACGGGGTCTTTTCGTCCCATCGCGGGTAATCGGCATCTTCACCGATACTACAATTTCACTGAGCTCACGGTTGAGACAGTGTCCAGATCATTACACCATTCGTGCAGGTCGGAACTTACCCGACAAGGAATTTCGCTACCTTAGGACCGTTATAGTTACGGCCGCCGTTTACTGGGGCTTCAATTCAATGCTTCTCTTGCGATGACATCTCCTCTTAACCTTCCAGCACCGGGCAGGTGTCAGGCTATATACTTCATCTTTCAATTTGGCATAGCCCTGTGTTTTTGTTAAACAGTTGCCTGGACCGATTCTCTGCGCCCCACCTCGCAGTGGGGACCCTTTATCCCGAAGTTACAGGGTCAATTTGCCTAGTTCCTTAACCGTGAATCACTCAAGCGCCTTAGTATATTCAACCCGACTACGTGTGTCCGTTTACGGTACGGGTACCTGAAAGATTATGTTTAGCGGATTTTCTTGGGAGTATGTTTACATGCACTATTGGATTGTTCCGAAGAACGCTCCATACTATCAGGTTCGACTCTCAAGGCGGATTTGCCTACCTTGATCAACATCTACACCCTTCAACGAACTATTCCGTCAGTTCGCGGCACTGTCACGCCTCCGTCTCCACGTCACTCTTAAAGGTAGTACAGGAATATTAACCTGTTCTGCCATCGGCCTCACCGTTCGGCTGAGCCTTAGGACCCGACTAACCCTGATCCGATTAGCGTTGATCAGGAAACCTTAGTCTTTCGGCGAGGGGGTTTCTCACCCCCTTTATCGTTACTTATACCTACATTTGCTTTTCTACACGCTCCAGCAAAGCTTACGCTTCACCTTCGACGCAGAGTAGAATGCTCCCCTACCGATGTTTAAACATCCCATAGCTTCGGTAAACCACTTATGCCCGATTATTATCCACGCCAAACTCCTCGACTAGTGAGCTGTTACGCACTCTTTAAATGAATGGCTGCTTCCAAGCCAACATCCTAGCTGTCTTAGCAATCTGACTTCGTTAGATCAACTTAGTGGTTATTTGGGGACCTTAGCTGATGGTCCGGATTGTTCTCCTTTAGGACATGGACCTTAGCACCCATGCCCTCACTCCTGATATAGAACTAATACGCATTCGGAGTTTGTCAAGACTTGATAGGCGGCGAAGCCCTCGCATCTTATCAGTCGCTCTACCTCATATTAGTATAAATCAAGGCTGCACCTAAATGCATTTCGGGGAGTACGAGCTATCTCCAAGTTTGATTAGCCTTTCACCCCCACCCTCAGCTCATCCGGAAGCTTTTCAACGCTTATCGGTTCGGTCCTCCAGACAGTGTTACCTGTCCTTCAACCTGGCCAAGGGTAGATCACTTGGTTTCGCGTCTACTCCTTCCGACTATCCGCCCTGTTCAGACTCGCTTTCGCTTCGGCTGCAGATCTCAAGATCCTTAACCTTGCCGGAAAAAGTAACTCGTAGGTTCATTATGCAAAAGGCACGCCGTCACAGCTAAAAGCTGCTCCGACCGCTTGTAGGCGCATGGTTTCAGGGACTATTTCACTCTTCTATTCGAAGTGCTTTTCACCTTTCCTTCACAGTACTGGTTCGCTATCGGTCTCTCGGGAGTATTTAGCCTTACCGGATGGTCCCGGCAGATTCACGCAAGATTCCTCGTGTCCCGCGCTACTCAGGATACCACTAGGGTTCAATTAGCTTCGTATACCGGGTTATCACCGTCTATGACTGAACTTTCCAGATCATTCTACTCACTAACTTTCGTCCCACGACGTGGTCCTACAACCCCATACATGCCGTAACACATATGGTTTGGGCTATTCCCCGTTCGCTCGCCACTACTAGGGGAATCATTATTTATTTTCTATTCCTACAGGTACTAAGATGTTTCAGTTCCCTGCGTTTGCCTCCATCAAAAGATGGATAATATCTCTTCAAGATATTGGGTTGTCCCATTCGGAAATCCATGGATCAAAGGTCATTTGCACCTCCCCATAGCTTATCGCAGCTTATCACGTCCTTCATCGCCTCCGAGAGCCAAGGCATCCGCCATGCGCCCTTTCTTACTTTTAGTCTTACCTAGCCGTATGGCTCGATATATACTTTCAGCTTGTTATAACTTTACTTTTTTTTGTACATCATGTCAAAGAACGGTTGATAAACAAATTAATAATTAAAAATTAAAAATTAAATTTGTCATCAGAGTGGAGAATAACGGATTCGAACCGTTGACCCCCTGCGTGCAAGGCAGGTGCTCTAGCCAGCTGAGCTAATCCCCCTTCATTAATTAAAAATTATAAATTATAAATTAAAATGCGATGTCGTAAATTTAATTTTTAATTTTTAATTTCTAATTTAAGAAGTAGTCCCAGGCAGAGTTGAACTGCCGACCTCTACATTATCAGTGTAGCGCTCTAACCAACTGAGCTATAGGACTGTCAGTCAAACCCTAGCCTTGCGGCTCGGCTTCTACTTTCTCTTATATTTTAATAAACAATTACGCGTAGTCCAAGAGGTTCTGATGTAGCATGCAAAAAGAACCAACCTTTAATTTGTTATTGCAGAGAGTTTTTAATTATTAATTTTTAATTATTAATTTCAAAATCTCCGATTTTGAATCGAGCGTCGCTCCAGAAAGGAGGTGTTCCAGCCGCACCTTCCGGTACGGCTACCTTGTTACGACTTAGCCCCAATTACCAGTTTTACCCTAGGACGCTCCTTGCGGTTACGTACTTCAGGTACCCCCGGCTTTCATGGCTTGACGGGCGGTGTGTACAAGGCCCGGGAACGTATTCACCGCGCCGTGGCTGATGCGCGATTACTAGCGAATCCAGCTTCATGGAGTCGGGTTGCAGACTCCAATCCGAACTGAGAGAGGCTTTTGGGATTAGCATCACATCGCTGTGTAGCTGCCTTCTGTACCCCCCATTGTAACACGTGTGTAGCCCCGGACGTAAGGGCCGTGCTGATTTGACGTCATCCCCACCTTCCTCACATCTTACGACGGCAGTCTCTCTAGAGTCCTCAGCATCACCTGTTAGTAACTAAAGATAAGGGTTGCGCTCGTTATGGCACTTAAGCCGACACCTCACGGCACGAGCTGACGACAACCATGCAGCACCTTCACATTTGCCTTACGGCTATAATCTTTCAACTATATTCAAATGCAATTTAAGCCCGGGTAAGGTTCCTCGCGTATCATCGAATTAAACCACATGTTCCTCCGCTTGTGCGGGCCCCCGTCAATTCCTTTGAGTTTCACCGTTGCCGGCGTACTCCCCAGGTGGAATACTTAATGCTTTCGCTTGGCCGCTTGCTGTATATCGCAAACAGCGAGTATTCATCGTTTACTGTGTGGACTACCAGGGTATCTAATCCTGTTTGATACCCACACTTTCGAGCATCAGCGTCAGTTACAGTCCAGTAAGCTGCCTTCGCAATCGGAGTTCTTCGTGATATCTAAGCATTTCACCGCTACACCACGAATTCCGCCTACCTCTACTGCACTCAAGAAACCCAGTATCAACTGCAATTTTACGGTTGAGCCGCAAACTTTCACAACTGACTTAAGCTTCCGCCTACGCTCCCTTTAAACCCAATAAATCCGGATAACGCTTGGATCCTCCGTATTACCGCGGCTGCTGGCACGGAGTTAGCCGATCCTTATTCGTATGGTACATACAAAAAGCCACACGTGGCTCACTTTATTCCCATATAAAAGAAGTTTACAACCCATAGGGCAGTCATCCTTCACGCTACTTGGCTGGTTCAGACTCTCGTCCATTGACCAATATTCCTCACTGCTGCCTCCCGTAGGAGTTTGGACCGTGTCTCAGTTCCAATGTGGGGGACCTTCCTCTCAGAACCCCTATCCATCGATGCCTTGGTGGGCCGTTACCCCGCCAACAAGCTAATGGAACGCATCCCCATCGATTATCGAAATTCTTTAATAACAAAAAGATGCCTTTTCGTTATGCTATCCAGTATTAATCTTTCTTTCGAAAGGCTATCCCGGAATAATCGGCAGGTTGGATACGTGTTACTCACCCGTGCGCCGGTCGCCATCAACCTATTGCTAGGTCATGCTGCCCCTCGACTTGCATGTGTTAAGCCTGTAGCTAGCGTTCATCCTGAGCCAGGATCAAACTCTTCATTGTAAAAGTATTGTGACTGCGCAAATTAATAATTAAAAATTAATAATTAAAAAGCGACAGT
>NZ_QRZF01000029.1 GCF_003464595.1 Bacteroides intestinalis | reverse complement strand
CCGCAAGCGGGCAGCTACCCGGGTACGTATCCTTATACTTATTGCGGCGGTGATCCGGTGAACAGGGTTGATCCGACGGGGGAAGATTATTGGAGTACGAGTGATCCGAATGTAATCTATAACTTCTGGAAGTATTATAATGATTCGAATAAAGATAAAGGTGGTTATGATTTCCAGGGTTGGTATCAAATGTCCGATAGGGAATTTCTTGCAGCTTATGATAAGTATGGAGAGGCTTCCTTGACTTACAATGATCAAACTTCTAAAATGTATTTCTCTAAGGGTAAAGTAGTAAATGGAGAAGTTGTGATTTATGGAGGTCATGTAACGGTACGGAAAGGAAAATCAAGTGTGCTTTCTGATGTTAGCTCCTCTTTGTCTGTAACATCCACAATATCAGGAGTTCTCGGAGATGCTGCTGAAAGAAGTAATGCTACTTTTAGATTGAAAAATAGTGAGAAAAAATTTGATTTTAGATATTACAAAGATGGCTGGAAAGGTAACAAGTATTATAAACCAAGTAGTGTTTCAACCGTAGGAAAATATATCAATAGGGGAAGTCGTGTTGTAAGTGTGTTGGGCACTTTTGTATCAGTCACCCAATTTAAAAATGCTAATACGATTGAAGAACAAGTAGAGAGTGGATTAGATTTATTAATAGATGGAGTTGGCTATTGTCCCGTTATAGGTACAGGTATATCTTTGTATTGGACCTTTGGCGGCAAACAACTCCACTATATGTATGTAAACAAGGGGCTTATTCCGCAGATAAAAATGGGAGTAAATCCAGGGCTTCCAGTATATCAACCTTTTAAATAAAGTACTTATGAGGATTCTTTTTAATTATTGTTATTATAGAATTAGTAAATTCTATAAAGATTGGGGAGAAAGTGGTTCAGAAGGCACTGCTGGAGTTATATTATATGGTTGTTTAGGTGGTTATTTTCTATCAATGTTGGGATTTATTCTTTCTGCTTTTAATATAGAAATGACAGAAATATTAGTTGCAGTTGTTATTCTATTTTTTATAGGTATGAGCTTCTTCTTTGTTAGCGAGAAAAAATACAAAGAATTGGAAGAACATTATAAAAATGAGAAACATAGTAAGCTTAAAGGCTGGTTCGTTTTTACATTTTGTATTTCTTCTTGGATATTGTTTATCATCGTTTTGTATAGCGTATAATGAATTTCTATTTACTTTGAGATGATATCCCTTCCCTGTCTCTTACTATGCGATATATAGTAGAGACAGGGAATTTTCATTATTCTACTTCCCAGTTAACCCCCAACGGATTATTACAAGTTCTCCATACTAACGCTAACTTAGGATTATCCAGTATCCACATCTCGCATCCTTCCACGGCATCCTTCACATGAATAAGCGTATAACCTAAAGCCTGTTCGTTACTGTCCAGGACAGAGTATGTCGTTTGATTGTAGACAAGTGTTCGCTGCTCCTTTAATTGCTTGTAGGCGGAACGGGAAAGGAAATAAACAGTTTCCTCCGGAGAGAGCTGTACGTGTTTACCATCTTCCGGTTGCAGGAAACTGAGCCGTGTAGCTTGTTCTATGGATTTGCGGCCCATAGCATAACTTCCCGATTGCCATTTCAAATTGCGTTCTATTCCCCAATACAGGTATATAGAATCCTGCTTTTCCTGGAAAGACATTTTATATTTCCGTGTCTGTCCGTGTAATTTGAATACAAATAGCAATGTATCGGGCATAATGCTCTGTGCAAATAGACTTCCGGTGAAGCCCAGACATAGCAAGACGGATAGAATCATATGTTTCTTCATTACTTCTCGTTTTCTTCGTTCAACAATAATTGTTTACCCCATTCACTCGGTTTCTTTCCCATCTTCAGGATCAGTTCGCCACCTGCAACGATGTCTTTATGCCGTATAGCTGAATAGGGGTAAGTTTCTCCATTCAATGTAACGGATTGTATATATCTGTTCTTATCAGAAAGCCCCTGAGTGGAAATCTTGAAAGTCTTTCCGTTATCTAACCGGAAGATTGTTTCTTCCAGCAAAGGAGTATTGATCAGGTAATAGTCTTGTCCGGCATTGGGGTATAGTCCCATCATGTGGAAGGCAAGCCATGAGGACATGGCACCGGAGTCATCATTGCCTGGTAGTCCTATAGGTCCATCATTATAGTTCTTAGCAATGATTTCGTGGATACGGTCACTGCTACGGTAGGGTTTTCCCAGCCAATGGTAAAGACAAGGAGAGAGGAAAGAAGGCTCATTGTTTACGTTGAAGAAACCCTGATCGAAGAAGATGTCCAGGCGTGCTTCAAACTTTTCTGCACCGCCGCATTTCTCTATCAGCCCGGGAACATCGTGCGGTATGCTTAGGGAATATTCCCATGAGGAAGCTTCGTAGAAGAACATGTCCCACCAAGGCGTGTACCAGGGACCTTCGAAAGTGACGGGGGTATAGGTAAAGGTCGGCTTTTGTATATTGGACTTTCCGAAAGTGATTTCATCGAGCCAGTTGCCTTTTTCATCGCGGGGCAGAATGAAACCTTTGGCACCGGCATGTTCATAATCGTCACGCCAGAGGTTCTTCCAATTTCCGGATTGCTTCAGATAGTGCTGATAAAGGTCTTCTTTTCCCAGCCCTTTGGCAACCAGGGCAATGGCATAATCGCAATAGGAGTATTCCACGGTACGGTTTCCGGCACGAGGAATGCCGTAGGGGATATAACCGAGTTCCAGATAAGGGATCAGTCCGCCCCGTCCTTCTGCTTCATGGCGGTCGCCGGGACAGACGGTTGCATCTTTCAGCATGGCTTGCAAGCCGAGTTCATAATCTATTCCTTCCAGCCCTTTTACGAAGGCGTCGGCTATTACGATCTCGGCATTGGAGCCGCCTTGTGTACGTCCGTTGCAGTTGCCACTACGGGCATCAGGCATGTAACCGTCTCGTTTGTAGATGTTGATGAGTGAGCGGACGATATCTGTTTCGCGTTTTGGATCTATCAGGGTAATGAGCGGTGAAGAAGTGCGATAAGTGTCCCAGATGGCATAGAAGTCATCATAATAAGGTTCATTATCTGCCCAAAGAGGATTCTCTCCACTGCGGTCTACAGGCATAATCATGGTGTGATAGAGGCCGGTATAGAACATACGTTTCTGTGCTTCGGGGGTACGGGGAGAGATTTCAATTCTTTGGAGTAAGTTTTCCCATTGGGCTAGAAGCTGCTGATGTGCGGTCTCGAATGACCAATGAGGAATATCGGAATGAGCATTTTGGCGGGCTTTCAGTGAGCTGAGGAAGGAGATACCTACTTTCAACTGCACCACTTCTTCAGATGAATTGAAGCGTAGTAATGCTCCGGTCTTTTGATGTGAGTCGTATTGGAACTTTTCATTTGTTATCTTATCACCTTTCCAGGTAGCTGTATTTACGAAAGGTTTATCCGTTTCTGCATAAAAGTAGACAGTGTAGGCACGACCATTGTTCCATCCGCCACGGATACGGGTATAGCCGATGACTTCGCGGTCGGAGATGATTTCTATTTCGGAGCCTACAAATTGTTGTGCCTCGCGTGCATCGGGTACGGGACTTTCACCTAAGAAGAATCCGGCATCGATGGCCAGTGACTTCAGAGAGTCTTTGGGATAGGTGAAACGATAGAACGAGGCTTTAGGTGCGGTGGTTATTTCTGTCTGTATACCGGAAGCTTGAAATTGGGTAGTATAATATCCTAATTTAATAGTTTCGTACTTGCGGTGATCGATATGCTTTGTTCGGTCCATTCCGTCGCCGAAAGGCATTACAAGGATATTGCCATATTTAGGTCCGCCACCTGTTCCGCTGACGTGTACCTGAGAGAAACCGTCTACCTGTTCGGGCATGGGTAGCCAGCCGCTGTTCGGGCGTGGGGTACAGTCCGGTGAAGGTTTCACCATTCCGTAGGGGCAGGAAGGGCCGATAAAGACTCGTCCCAGTCCTTCGGAACCAATGCGTGGGTCTACGTAATCTGTGAGTTTGGTGTTCTGTGCAAAGGTATTTGCGGAGAACAATAGTAGGACAGATAATGTGAATAATTTGCTTTTCATTGGCAATTGTTTTTGTTAAATGTAAAGAAAGCCCTGTATCCGATCCGTTTTGGGTTCCGTAAATCGTAATACAGGGCTTGAAAGCCTTTTTAAACTTTAAATATGATATACCGGCTCTTTCTTTTCTCTATATTAATAACCGAAATTCTGTTTCCAGTTGGTATTGGTTTCCATCATCTTTTGTGGAACGGGTAGCAGGCGACGCCACAACTCGGTCTTGGCGCCTGGGTTGGCTTCGTTCTTTACTCCCCAGTCGTTCTCGAACTGGCCGAAGCGGATCAAATCTTGACGACGCCACATTTCGCAGATGAATTCGCGTCCACGCTCGTCAAGCAGTTCCTGCAAGGTGGGCGTTCCCTCCACATGGGGAGCACTGGAGCAGTCTCGTACTTCGTTCATAAGTGAGGCGGGCGTGTGTCCCATGGTAGCTTTGGCACCGCGAAGGATGGCTTCTGCTTTGCTCAGCAGGATGTCGGCATAGCGGAAGATGGGGATGTCGTTACCGCTAAGGCGATCACGATCCGTATAGTCTTCAGGAATAGAGGGGTATTTGCCGAGGTGGCATCCCTTCATGATATTTTTTGCTTCAGAGTCGGCACCGACATCAAGGTGATCCAGTGAATAGGTTGTGGTTACAAATGTGATTTCCTTTGTATAGTTCACTTGTTGTCCCTGAAACATGATGGGGGTTTCTGTAAACTCGTAATTCTTGGTATAGTCGGCAACGTATTGCGGCCCTTTTAAGATTACCTGGTTACGCTCATCACCCGGCAGGTTGAAGCGGTCCACGCATTCGGGCACTAGTACATAGGCGCCTGCTAAAGACTTGGCGGGGAGGAAGCCCCACGGGCCGTTATCGCAGTTGTTTGCTTTCTTGAAGGTCATGAAGCGGTCCAGTTGGTGCCCGCCTTCGTATTTATTCGTGTTTTTTACCGGGTCGAAGTTCATGGCATAGATGAAGTCCTTGATATGTACTCCGTTGTTTGGGAAGAATTTTTTACGGTATCCTTTACCTACCTCGAATATACCGGAGTTGATGATGTCGTCGCATACGGCCACCAGTTCGTCCAGTTTATCGTTGGATGTGTCGTTGGTTACCTTGGTCACATCGCCACAGGTGTAAACACCCCAGTTCAAGTAGAGTTTGGCAAGCAAGGCTTTCGCCATCCATTTGTTGGGACGGCCGTAGGTGTCGGCGTTGTTTGCCTCGGTCAGCTGCGGGATTATTTCCAGCAATTCTTCCTCAATCCAACGGGCTACGTCGGCACGCGGAGCACGCTCAATGGGAGTGTCTTTTTCAGCCGAGCGTTTCAGCAAGGGAATATCACCGTAAAGGTCCATCATCATGAAGTGATAGAATGCACGAATGGCGCGTACCGGAGCCACGATGTCATCTTTACCTTCAGCACCTCCGATTTCAAGAATCACGGTGTTACAGTAGGAAATACCGGACAGCAAATCTTCCATCATGCCTACTCCCGGAGTGTCGGGTTTCAGACCGTGTATAGAAGGCAGAGCCAGACGTCCATTGTCATAATAACCATTATTGAAGGATATGCCCATCATTTCGTCACCCTGGAGCATGACACCTTCCCAGTAGTTGCGTCCCAAGCCGGACTCTTTCTGGAGATAGTAATAGCAAGCTTCAAGCTTAGCTTGTGCTGCAATGGGGTTATCGGGGAATTCTGTGTACTGGGTTTTGATTTCCGTATCCAAATCGGTACAAGCGGTTGCGCCGACAAGTACACCCGAAAGTAATAAAAGTTTTATATATGATTTCATAATCTGCTTATTTGTTTAGAAGTTAATAGTTGCACCTACAAGGAACTGACGGGTACGCGGATAGTGGTCGCTGCGTGTGTCACAACCTGGAGTCTCACCGCCGAGGTTGATTTCAGGGTCACGACCGCTGTAGCCGGTCAGCGTGAATACGTTGTTGCATGAAGCATAGAGGCGTAGGTCGCGTAGCCAGCCGTTGAAATTGCGGAATGTATAACCTAATGTCAGGTTAGAGAGGCGGAAGTAGCTGCCATCTTCTAGGTAGCGGTCAGAAGGGAGTGCCGATGAAGCATCCGTGGCACGTTGTTCTTTGATGACAGACTTCATCACATTCTTGCCCTCAGTCACGTTTCCGATGTTGCTGAAGAAAGCGCGTGGTTCATTGAATATCTTCTGTCCGAACACACCGGTGAAGAATGTGGTGAGATCCCAATTTTTATATGTGAAGGTATTGTTCCAACCCATAGTCAGCCAAGGCTGTGCATTACCTACAATGGTGCGATCCTTTTTACTTGGAGTGGTCGTAGTCTCACCCGTGCGTTCTCCCGTCTCTTCATCGCGTACGTAGAATTGCGAAACACCGCCCTCTGTATAACCGGCCCATTCCCACATATAGAAGGTTCCGATAGGTTCACCTTCGATGATGCGCTGGATGTTCTCAGTAGAAGCACCAGGAAGGCTCGGATTGTATCTGTCTATGATACCAGCGTTGAACTGGTCATTGGAAAGTTTCACTATTTTGTTGCGGTTGTGCGAGAGGTTGAGTGAGGTGTTCCATGTGAAGTCGCGTCCTTGGATGGGGGTGGCATTCAAAGTCAGTTCGACACCCCGGTTGTTCATCTTACCCACATTAGCGGTCAAACTTCCCACGGGATAGATGGTAGTGGATACCGGATAAGACCAGATCATGTCCTTGGTGGTCTTGTTATAGTATTCGATGGTACCGTTGATACGTCCTCCGAGGAAGGAGAAGTCCACACCCAGATTCAGCATGGTGGTGGTTTCCCATTTCAGGTCAGGGTTGACATTGCGTGCCGCATTCAGGTTCTTGTAGCTGGTTTCCTTGCCGGTTCCCGGATCGGTATAGATGAAACGGCTTCCGCCTTGGTAGTAGAAACGGGAGGTATAGATGTCAAAGCCCATGGCATTACCACTCTGTCCCCAACCTGCACGTAATTTCAAATCGTCGAAGATACCGAGGTTTTTGATGAAGCTTTCTTCGGAAAGGCGCCATGCCACTGAACCTGAGGGGAAGGTTGCCCACTTGTTGTTGCTACCGAAAGTAGAGGAACCGTCGCGGCGCAGGGCTGCCTGTACAATGTACTTGCTCTTGTAGGAGTAATTAGCACGTCCGTAGAACGAAATCATGCGAATGGTAGAAAGTGTATTGGCCCATACAGGGTCTTCCTCCCAAGAGTTTGCCATACCAATATTGTTCCACCATAGGGTATCGTCGTAGAAGTTGTAGCCGCGTGCACCGAAGCCGTCACCGTTGTTCTGTTCTTCCCAGGAGTAACCTACCATCAGGCCGATTTTGTGGTCATCGTTGATAGACTTGTCGTAATTACCATAGATTTCCATCATTTTCTTGATATCCTCAGTCGTGTTGCGGCTGGTCTGTCCGTTGCGGTTGTTGGTCTGCGACTGTTGAGAGTAGTAGTCCTTGTAGCTGTAGTTCTGGTTCTCGTAAGAGAAGTTGGCATTAAGGAAGAGGTCATCAATGATTTTCAGGCTTGCCTTTCCTGTCATCTGGATGCGCTTGTAGGTTGCTCGGCTCACGTCTTCGTAGACCATTGACAATGGATTATAGTTCTGTGAGATACCCATATCTTTATACCAGGTGCCATCTTCATTACGTACGGGTACTAATGGAGAGTAGTAGTACATGGCGTTGTAAACGGATGCACCTTGCTCGCCACGGGGCACACCCCATTCGTTGCGAATGTTACCGTTGATTCCTGCCGAGAGGGTTAAGCGATCCTTGAGCGTCTTGGTTTCCACGAAAGTACGGGCAGTGAAGATATTGTTGCCCACTCCTTTGATAATACCATCCTGCTCGATGTAATTGACGCTGGCATTGTAGCTAGTGCTTTTGTTGCCGCCGCTGATAGAGAGATTGTGGTTGTGGGTAAAACCGGTCTGCTGCACCTCGTCTGCCCAATTGGTATTGGCACCTTTGTCGTTGGCAATGGTCAGGTTGTTTTCTTTAGCGTATGCACGTAGTTCATCAGCAGTCATCATTTCATGGTCGTTGTGAATCTTGTCCCAAGCCACGTAGCCGCTATAACTTACACGTGCGGGACCGTCAGAGCCACGCTTTGTAGTAACTATGATAACGCCGTTGGCTGCTTTCGATCCGTAAATAGCTGTGGCAGAAGCATCGCGTAGCACGTCTATGCTCTCGATATCGGTGGGTGAAAGCAAGTTGAGGTTTACACCGGGGATACCATCAACCACGTAAAGCGGAGATGTTGAACCGTTCAAGGTGGAAGCACCGCGTAGGTTGATGGAGTTTACACCACCGTTAGGGTCGGAGTTTTGTACGATGACCAAACCTGGCACTTTGCCTTGTAGTAGCTGTCCCGGCTCGGTGTACGCACCAACGTTCAGGTCTTTTGCCTTCACTGTCGTGATAGAACTGGTCACATCCTTACGTGAGATGCTTCCGTAGCCGATTACCACTACTTCGTCCAGCAATTCAGTATCCTCGTTCATTGTCACGTTCATAACATTTTGGGTCACTTTTACTTCCTGCTTACTATAGCCTATAAAAGAGAAAATAAGTGTCTTTCCTTTTTCTACATTCAGAGAGTATTTACCGTCTATATCGGTAATGCAACCGTTGCTGGTGCCGGACTCTAGCACATTGACGCCGATTAGTGGTTCGCCTGCCTTGTCTGTTACAGTACCGGTCACCTTGTTTTGGGCGAATGCTAAGGTACTGCTTAGCAAGAACACTACAAAGAGCATGCTTTGTGCAAATGTTCTCTTTCTTTTTAATTGTACATTCAGCATAAAATAAAGTTTTAGTTATAAAATAATTTTCTTTTCTCTATATTCATAAATATTATTTTGCCTGCAAAAGTAGGGTTTGGCTATTACAAATATATTTCATTGATATTACATATTTATTGTAATATATTGATATATAATTTGTTATGAAGCTAAAAGACAAATGGGTTTTTGCTTTATATTACTATCTCTTAATGGATGTAATGTAAAGAATGAAGATAAGTATTTCGGACTGTTTTTTGTTATAAGTAGCATCTCAGGGAAAAAACGAAATAATGTCTTTGCCTCCATAGTATTTTAGATTTTGATTACCGCAAATCTACACCAATACTGTCGGAGTTAGGGAGAAAATGATGCAAATTAGGGGGAAAATAGTGAACTATCGTTTTTTTCCTTGAATTACCCTGCCCAGTCCTCTCTATCCAGGTTTCTGTAGCCGATGGCTTCTGCTAAATGTGAAGGCTGTATCAGGTCACTGCTCTCAAGATCGGCGATAGTACGTGCTACTTTTAGTATGCGGTCGTAAGCGCGGGCAGAAAGATTTAGCCGGTTCATGGCATTTTTCAATAACATGAGTCCTCTGTCGTTCGGACGGGCATATAATGACAGGAGTTTGCTGGTCATTTGTGCGTTGCAGTAGACACCAGCAACCTCGGCATATCTGTTCTCCTGAATCTGGCGTGCATGTATTACGCGTTCCCGTATGATGCTACTTGCCTCTCCGGGCTGTGCATCAGACATTTTCTCGAAAGGTACGGGGACAACTTCGATTTGCAGGTCTATACGGTCGAGTAAAGGACCGGAAATGCGGTTGAGGTATTTCTGTACTTGTCCCGGACTACATACACAAGATTTGGTGGGATGGTTATAATAGCCGCAGGGACATGGGTTCATGGAGGCAACCAGCATAAAGCTGGCAGGGTATTCTACATTGCTTTTTACACGGGAGATAGTAATTTTGCGGTCCTCCAGTGGCTGGCGGAGAACTTCCAGCACACTGCGATTGAATTCCGGGAGTTCATCCAGAAACAAAATGCCATTATGTGCCAGACTTATTTCACCGGGTTGTGGATAACTGCCGCCTCCTGTCATCGCCACTGTAGAAATAGTATGGTGAGGATCACGAAACGGGCGTTTGGAGATAAGCCCTTCATTTGCCTGCAATCTCCCTGCCACTGAGTGTATCTTGGTTGTTTCAAGGCTTTCTCCCAATGAGAGAGGAGGCAAAATCGAAGGAAGACGTTTAGCGAGCATGGATTTTCCGCTGCCAGGTGCACCAATGAGGATAATATTGTGTCCACCAGCTGCGGCAACTTCCAATGCACGTTTTACATTCTCCTGCCCTTTTACATCCGCGAAGTCAAGATCGAAATCACTTTGTTGCGCATAGAATTCCTCACGGGTATTGACAATAGTAGGGGTTAGTTCCTGCTTGTCATTGAAGAACTCTATGACTTCTCTGATGTTCTCCACTCCATATACTTGGATTTTATTGACTACTGCTGCTTCACGAGCGTTCTGCCGAGGGACGATGATACCTTCGAATCCTAATTCCCGTGCTTTAATGGCAATAGGCAGAGCACCTTTAATGGGTTGTAAACTACCGTCCAAGCTCAGTTCACCCATCATCAGATAGCGGTTCAATTTATCGGATTGGATTATTTCTCCGGCGGCGAGCATGCCGATAGCAAGTGGAAGGTCGTATGCGGATCCCTCTTTGCGGATGTCTGCAGGAGCCATATTAATCACAATGTTACTGGTAGGTATCCGATATCCGTTTATCTGTAGTGCAGATATAATGCGTTGGTGGCTTTCTTTTACAGCAGAGTCCGGTAGCCCGACAAGATAAAACATGCAACCTCGTGAACTGTTTACTTCAATGGTGATGAGGGTTGCGTCAATACCTTGTACAGCCGCTCCGAAAACTTTGATTAACACGTGCTTATTTGTGATTAGTGATTAATGGTTACTTCTCTTTTTCTTTCTGGGCTATTTCTTTCAGTTTATCTTCAATAGCCTTTTCATCCAGATTTTTTCCTTCTATTTTACCTGTAGGGCTGATTAGGATGTTGGCTGGGAGGGTATGTATAGAGAATAGTTTGGCAACATCTCCATCCCATCCGGAATATTCGCAAGTCTGTTCCCATTTCAAAGTATCTTGTTTAACTGCTTCCAACCATTTCTCTCTGTCCAGGTCAAGGGAAATGCCCATTAATGCGAAGCTTTTGTTCTTTTGTTCTTTCTTATAGATACGGCGGAACATTGCATTCTTTTCCCGGCTGATGGTATCCCATGAAGCCCAGAACTGTATCAGTAGATATTTGTCTTTGAAATCGGAACGGTTGATATCTTTGCCTTCTGTATTGCGTATGCGGAAATAAGGAGCTGTTTTTCCTATATCTACTTTTTCTTCTTCTTCGATATGTGTTAATAGGGCTTCCATATAGGGACGGTCTTTCAAGTCACCGGTCATACGGTCAGCCAATTTTTTTATTTGTTCCAGATTGGGCTGGGGTTTCTGTACAAAATATTTATCCAACAGATAAATGTTGGCTAATGAAGAGGGATGTTTGGTTATAAAATTCTCTGCTTTTTCTTCCAGAGCTTTCTCGGAAGGTGTACCCAGACCTTTCAGTTCTTGGTTGAAGTCTGTTAGATCTTGGTTAGGAGCATTACCGCTGATTTGCAATGAGGACAGCTCAGCTGCGGATCCTTTTATTTGTATTTTGTTTCCTTTATCCAGGAAGAGTGGGTATTCCGTCCCATCACTGAATAATAAGATAGTACTCACTAATGTATCAGCGGAAAGTGTTGTAGAGAATTTATCGTTTTCGACAATCAGTGTATCCATACGGTCATACATTCTATCCGCACCATATAAATAGATGGTATCATTGCCCAATCCCTTGATTTCTCCGTTGAGACTGATGCTGTCGGTTTTCTTTTCACCACAGGCAAAAAGGGCGATTAATAGAAAATATAATAGACAGATTTTCTTCATTTTGAAATACTTTTCCGCGAAAGTACGGCTTTTGCAGATAATAAAAAAGAAATGCCCGACATTTCTCAATGTCGGGCACCCTATAGTTTTTTTAATAGGAACTAATTAATATGAGTTAAGAGCTCCTTACTGAGCGATGCTCATAAATTCTGCATTCGTGAAATACTTAGCAAATTCCAAGTCAGAAGCAGCTTTCTTAGCCAATGACGGTTCTTTAGCAACAGCGTTCTTCAAACTGCTGGTTACCATAGAAGCATTGTTAGTTCTTGCACCTAATACAGCCATCAGGTAGTCAGTATAAGCGTCAGGTTTTGCTACGCTAGCCAAAGTGTTTTTAGCCTTGTTGTAGTCCTTAGCCAAGATCTGTGCCAAAGCAGCACTGTTAGTCTTAGTGTCACCGAATGCGCTTACAGCTCTGTCATATTGACCTTGAGCAACATACAGGTTACCTAATGCTTCGTTCAGCTCTTTAGCACCTGAAGCCTTGCTCAGATAGCTCTCAGCAGAGTTCTTGTCACCCTTTATCAAAGCGATCAAACCGAGGTTCATGTTAACTTCAGGAGCATCTTTGATAGAAGCAGCTTTCTTGAAGTAGCTTTCAGCTTTGTCAAGGTTACCTGCCTGATAAGCCAACTTACCTAAGTTGTTGTAAGCACGGAAATCGTTCGGATAGATTTGAGTAGCTTTAGTGAAGATAACTTCTTGCTTAGTCGGATCGTTAGTCAGTGTAGTTGCATACAGCAATTCTTCTATATTCAACTGCTTAGGATCAGATGCAGCCAGACTTGCAATTTCTTCGTCAGACTTACCGATGATTTCATAGTTCAAAGTCAGACGTGAACGACGCAACTGCGGCAAGATATCGTCAGCTAAGTTCTTGTAAACAGAAGAGATGTTCTTGATTTCCTGTTCTCTTTGTTCAGGATCAGAATACATAGACAGAACACGAAGGATCAGTTCTTTATCCTGAATATTGGATTTAGATACCAATTCCTGGAAACCTTGCCAGTCTTGAGCAGTGTATTTAGTATCGATAGCTGCGTCAACTTTAGATTTCTTTAAGTTCTGGTTGATAACTTTTGCAGTGTTGTCCTGACGGTTTTCAGCCAACTTAGTGTTCAGGCTTACACCACCATCGGGAGATGCATAAGCAGAAATTTCGATGTTGCTGATCTTCTTGTTTACAGCACCGTCTACATTCTTCACTTCTTCGTTGAATTCCTTAGCGGCTTTCAATTCGCTGGCGCGAACGTTAGCTTGCTGGATAAGGAACATGATGTTAGCATCGTGTTTTTCCTTGATGATACGCTGGAAAGCGTCGTCGCCATTAGCAGGATTAGCACTGCCCAATGTCTGTCCAATCATTTCAGAAGTAGAAATCACACCATCAGCTACCTTTACAGCAGGGATAGTTACTGTTTTCTTGCCGATTGTGGCTTTGAACTCCAGATACAATTCAGACTTAGCCATTTCAGGAACATAGTCAAAAGAAGTTTTCATCGTGTAATTACCACCCATCTTGTAAGAGATAGTCTGGTCGTTACCCTCTACTTTTTCTCCTTGGAATACAGCAGGCTGACCTTTAGCTTCGCCACCGTTCCATTTCAAAACCGGAGTTACTTCCACTACGGCTTTCTTGTTAAAATACTTTTCAGGGAATTTTCCATTAATCGTGGCCGGTACTTTTCCGCCTATGGCTTCAAGAACCTGAGGAGTCACGGTGAAGTAATCAGAGGATAATTCACCCATTTTGCTGCTACATGATGAAAGAGCAACAACCAGTGCCATTAACAAAGGCAGATACAATTTCTTAGTCATCTTAGGTATAAATTAATTGTTTGTAATTGAAATTAGTCTACTCGTTTTTATTAGTGCCTATTATCACATGATAATAGCCTCGCAAAGATATTAAATCTATCGGCACAATCTGAAACGAATAGCCAATTTTATTATAATTTAATGAAATCCTGTATCTTTTCGGTACTTAATGTTTCGTGGATGATGCTCAATGATCTCACTTCGCAACATATTCCGGTCGATATGGGTGTAGATTTCAGTGGTTGCGATAGACTCGTGTCCCAGCATACATTGGATGGCACGGAGGTTGGCACCTCCTTCCAGCAAGTGGGTTGCGAAAGAATGGCGGAAGGTGTGCGGACTGATATTTTTGGTGATGCCGGCTTTCTCTGCCAGCTCTTTAATCAGGTGAAAAACCATGATGCGGGAAATGCTATTTCCCCATCGGGCTAGGAAAACATAATCTTCAAATCCTTTCTTTATTTTACCAAGATTACGGTCGAGCAGCCAGTATTTTATTTCTTTGATGGCACGTGGAGAAATAGGGACCAAACGCTGTTTGCTGCCTTTTCCTTCTACCTTGATGAAACCCTCGTCAAAGTAGAGTTCGGATAACTTCAGGTTACAAAGTTCCGAGACACGTAATCCACAGCTGTATAGGGTTTCCAGGATGGCCCGGTTACGTTGTCCTTCCTTTTTGCTCATGTCTACAGTGGAGATAATAGTATCTATTTCTTCGACGGTAAGCACTTCGGGTAGTTTGAATCCGATTTTAGGGCCTTCGAGTAGTTCGCTGGGGTCATCTTCCCGATAGTCTGCCATGACCAGAAAGTGGAAGAAAGATTTTATTCCCGACATGATACGTGCTTGCGAGCGAGGATGAATGCCGATGTCGTGTAATCCGGCGGCAAAACGTTGCAAATCATCCAGAGTCACAGCCAGCATATCGATGTTTTCTGTTTTCAGAAAACACAGCAATTTGTCAAGATCGGTCAGGTAAGCATCAAGCGTATTGGCCGACAGAGCCTTTTCTAACTTTAAATATTGCTGGTACTTTCTGATTATCAACGCTTGTCTCTCGTTATTCGTTGATTTTTCTTCTGTTTTCATTTCTTTTTTCTACCTTTGCTCCGCGAAAATAGGCTGCACTTTAGCAGAATACTGATAAATTTGCTTCTGCGTACGGTCTGCACTATCTTTGCAACTCGATTTAAATATTTCTTAGGGCATATCTGAGCCGTGTCTGCTCCGTATTCGCTCCGTATCTATACACTTGGACTTGGTACGGACTTGGTACGGACTTGGTACGGAGCAGGTACTTCCGGGACAAAGGTATAAAAAATTGTGTTATGAGGATACAAATAATTAATGGCCCGAATATCAATCTGCTGGGCAAACGTGAACCTTCCATTTACGGCAGTGTTACTTTTGAAGATTACCTTGCCGAACTTCGTCAGAAGTATACTGATATACAGATAGACTACTTTCAGTCGAACATTGAAGGAGAGCTGATAGATAAGATTCAGCAAACCGGTTTTGATGTAGATGGGATTATCCTGAATGCGGGTGCCTACACGCATACCTCTATCGCCCTGCAGGATGCTATCCGTTCGGTTACTTCTCCGGTTATCGAGGTACATATATCTAATGTGCATGCTCGTGAGGCTTTCCGTCATGTATCTATGATAGCTTGCGCCTGTAAAGGCGTTATCTGCGGTTTCGGGTTGAACTCTTACCGCTTGGCGCTGGAAGCGTTGACTAATGATAAATTATAAATTATGGGTGGTGGATTGGCAGTGTCGTGATGCTGTATGGCAATTCATCATTCATCATTCAAAATTCATAATTAAATAGAGCTTATGTTATTAAAACAGACTAAGATCGTTGCAACCATTTCTGATAAACGCTGCGACGTTGATTTTATAAAAGGCTTGTTTGAAGCCGGTATGAATGTGGTGCGTATGAACACGGCACATCTCGGCCGCGAAGGTTCGGAGATGTTGATAAATAATGTGCGTGCGGTATCTAATCGCATAGCTATCCTGATGGATACTAAGGGACCGGAAGTGCGCACTACCATCTGTGCTGAACCTATTCCGTATAAAGTAGGGGATAAGGTAAAAGTAGTAGGTAATCCGGATTTGGACACTACACGCGAATGTATTTCTGTCTCTTATCCGAACTTTGTGCACGATGTAGCTGTCGGCATACATATTCTTATAGACGATGGCGATCTGGAAATGGTCGTTGTGGAAAAGACGAATGATTATCTGGTGTGTGAGATACAAAATGATGCTACTCTGGGAAGTCGTAAGAGTGTAAATGTACCGGGTGTACGTATCAATCTTCCTTCTCTGACGGAGAAGGACCGTACGAATATCCTGTACGCCATTGAGAAAGATATTGATTTTATTGCTCACTCTTTTGTACGTAATAAACAGGATGTTCTGGATATAAAGGAAATACTGGATGCTCATAACAGCGATATCCGGATTGTTGCCAAGATTGAAAATCAGGAAGGCGTTGATAACATCGATGAAATTCTGGAAGTGGCTGACGGTGTAATGGTAGCTCGTGGCGACTTGGGTATTGAAGTTCCGCAAGAACGTATTCCCGGAATTCAACGTTTGCTGATCCGTAAATGTATTCTGGCTAAAAAACCGGTAATTGTGGCTACCCAGATGCTTCATACGATGATTACTAATCCGCGTCCTACCCGTGCAGAAGTAACGGACATTGCAAATGCTATCTATTACCGTACGGACGCTTTGATGCTGAGCGGTGAAACAGCTTATGGTAAATATCCGCTGGATGCGGTGAAGACCATGACAAAGGTTGCTGCACAGGCAGAAAAGGATAAATTGGCTGATAATGATATTCGTATTCCGTTGGATGAAAATAGCAATGACGTAACTGCTTTCTTGGCTAAGCAAGCTGTAAAGGCTACTTCGAAACTGAAGATACGTGCAATCATTACTGATAGTTACAGTGGACGTACAGCCCGCAATCTGGCTGCATTCCGTGGTAAATATCCGGTACTGGCTATTTGTTATAAGGAAAAGACGATGCGTCATCTGGCACTTTCTTATGGCGTGGAAGCTATTTATATGCCGGAGCTTGCTAATGGACAAGAATACTATTTTGCAGCTTTGCGCCGTCTGCTGAAAGAAGGTCGCTTATCTGAGACTGATATGGTAGGCTACCTGAGTAGCGGTAAAGCCGGAACACACACTTCTTTCCTTGAAATCAATGTGGTGGGAGATGCTTTGAAGTATTCAGAAGAAAGCGTGTTACCCAATAAGAATAGATACCTCTAATTAATTGACAATTGATAATTGACAATTGACAATTTGCTGTGCTGTCATTCTGTATAGTAATTGTCAACTGTCAATTGGCAACTGTCAATTGACAATTGTTATGACCATAGACGAATATATATTGCAGCACATTGACGATGAGGGCGACTATCTGAAAGCTCTTTATCGGGATACACACCTCAAATTGCTTTATCCGCGTATGGCGTCGGGGCACTTGCAGGGCCGGATGCTGAAGATGTTTGTTAAAATGATACGTCCTCATCGTATTCTGGAGATAGGGACATATAGCGGTTATTCAGCTCTCTGCTTGGCCGAAGGCTTACCGGAAGACGGGATGCTGTACACGTTTGAGATCAATGATGAGCAGGAAGACTTTACCCGCCCTTGGTTGGAGGGGTCCGAGTATGCGGATAAAATAAAACTCTACATTGGTGATGCATTGCAATTAGTGCCTCAGTTGGGCGTAACGTTCGATTTGGCTTTTATCGATGGAGATAAGCGGAAATACGTTGATTATTATGAAATGGTGCTTTCCAATCTTTCCGACGGAGGTTATATTATCGCTGACAATACTCTGTGGGACAACCATGTACTGGAAGATCATCCCCGCAACAATGACTTACAAACCATCGGTATCAAGGCTTTCAATGAACTTGTAGCGCATGATACACGCGTAGAAAAGGTAATCCTTCCTTTACGGGACGGACTAACGATTATCCATAAAAAGTAGATTTCAGGATATCGGGTATGTGATAGAGACTATTTTTTCCTCTCCTTGTTTCTCTATCTGGTAGCATCCTTTGAAGGTTTCCACATAAAGACGGTTGATGTTATGCAGAATATGCTGTTCCTGCTCGTCTTCCCAGCACTGATAGAGTGGGCTATGTTGTATCATTATCTTCAGATTTTTATTTTCCTGACTTAAGGTATATTCGACTTCACGTTTTTCCCCTTTATAATCGTAGGGGACTGTTATGAGTGAAGTCAGTAGTTTCAGGAACCACTTGCTGTCAACCTCAACTTGCAACATTTCCAATTCAGTATTAAAGGTTGATTTCACAATACCGGGAGTTTCCATATCTACGATCATTCCAGCTTCCCGGCAGAGTTGTACGACATCGCATTCTTGTACATTGAAGCGCATCATTCCGGCTTCAAGGCGTGATAAATCGAGTATGTTATTTATAAGCCTTAGTAATTTGGCGGAATTACTCTTTACGGCGACTGAGTACTCTTCTATTTCTTCTTCTGTCAAATCGTTTTCAGAAGATAATAATTCTGAGAAACCGACTACAGTATTCAACGGTATGCGAATTTCGTAAGTGATGTTATGAAGGAAACGTTCTTTCATCTTGTCGGCAGCCTCTATTTTATCAAGGGCCTTCCGGGTTTCTTCTTCTGCATGCCGTAACTGACGGCGGATGTAGTAGGCGCGTACAATGGCAAAAATCAGTATTAATAGAATAACACTGCCTGCACATAGCTGTATATAGCGGTATCGTTTAGTCAATTCTTCTTTCTCCAATAAGGCTTTTCGAATTTTATAGTTGGCCTGATGTGCTTCTTCATGCCTTTGTAGCATGTCTTGGTTGAGAGAGTCACTTCTAATAGTTGCGATTTTGTACAAGTTGGCAGCATCTTTATACTGTCCTGTTTGCATAAAGGCATCTGCTTTTTCTTTAAGCAAGTCATTTTCGTTAAAAGGATCGTTGCCTCGGCAGGCTGCCAATGCCAGGTCAAGTTCCCGGAAGCATTTGTCCCATTCTTTATCAAGCTTGTAATAGGCTCCCCACAGACTATGGTAGTTTATATAAGCACCAAGATAAATATTGTCATCATAATATTCCTCTGCTCTTTTCAGGTGCTGGATTAGTTTCTCTTTATCTTCGATATCCATATAAATTTTGCATAACGATGTTTCTATTTCCAGAAATGTCGTTTTAAAGGTATCTGATAAAGGAAGTCCCTTGGACACACTTGTAAGAACATCAAATTGTTTTTGATATTCACTGATGGCTTGTGGATATTTTTTTTGTTTTCTATAAAGTTTAGCCAGCCCTCCGTGAATCATTAATAATGCATTTTCGTTGGCTGTCGGGTATTCTTTTAAAGCATGTGTGTAGGTTTCGATAGCTTCATCATATCGCCCGGCAAAGTCATATGCTTGTGCCAATGCGAGGGCAGCAATGAAAGTTCCTTTCGTGTACTTAAGGCGAATTGCCTCATCTTTCATTTCTTGAGCTTGCATGATGGCATATTCTGTATCTCCCAATGCACATCGTGCCTGAAGTACAGAGACCCACATCGTGTAATAGAAAGCATAATCCTTATACTGGTAACTGGCATCCTTCAGTATTAATAGTCTTTTTTGCTGATTAATAATGTCAGTGAGATATTCATATTGGCGGCAATAATCGAAGAGTGCCCATAATTCTTCTGTATGTATCTTTTTACGATGGGAAAGCTCTATTGCGGAATCCAGATATTCAGTAGCTGATTCCTGACCGATATATTGCTGGAATGCATCTCTCAGAAATGCGCAACGGATTGAATCATTGGGTATGGCAGCGGCTGCTTGAAATATGCTGTCGCGTACTTGCTGCTTCGTGGATGCGTGTGTTCTTGCCAGGAAAGATGTACCTGTCAGAAGCATAATAAGAAGAATTACTTTTTTCATGCCTTGTCTTCCTGTTTTAGTGGATGTGTGAAGATGAAACGTGATCCATTCGTATATTCCGGATCTATCCAGATATTTCCACCCAATTGATCGATGATAAACTGGCAGATGGATAAACCGATACCTGTCCCCTGTGATTTCTCGTCTACTCGTTCGAAACGGTTGAATATCGTAGGCTGTTTTTCTAAAGGGATACCGCAACCGGTGTCGGTAACGGAGAATTGTGCCATGCCATCTGCATTTTTTTCCAACCGCAAGATGATGCTGCCTTCTTTGGTGAATTTAGTAGCGTTGACCAATATATTAATCAGTACCTGGTGTAGGCGGAAAGTGTCGGTTACTATTTCCAAGGAGGGTAGATTTGTTTCGAAAGATAATGCTGCTTGTGTTTGCTTAATACCCTCTACAGTCTGAACAATGCCCTCGCAAAGAGTAACAGCATCACATACTTTCAGGTCGAATTTCATATTCTTTACGTCAAGGCAAGAAATGTCTACTACATCGTTCAATAGGTTAATCAGCAATCGGGAATTTAGCTGGATAATTTCGTAACACTGTTTTCGGGTATCTTCATCAATACCGGGAGTAGTCAGCACTTCGGAGAAACCGGACAACGCATTTAAGGGGGTACGGATTTCGTGGCTCATGTTCGAAATGAACAAGCTCTTATTGCGGGTGGCTTTCTCTACCTCTTCTTGTGCCTGCTGGAGTTTTTGTTGCGATTGTATGAGCTTTCTTCGTTGTTTTTTTAAGTAAATCACACAACCTGCAGCTATAAAAATAAAAACGGGAAGAATAATGAGGGCTAATGAAAGCAGACGGTTTTGTTGTTGACTGTTGGTGAGCTCCAATTCATCAATTGAGTAGATTTTCCGCATATCATTTACTTTATGGGAATTGATTTCCTCATAAACGGTATCTGATTTCTGACTGAGTTCCTCGTACAGTTTTGCGGCCTCCTCATACTGCTGCTTCTGCATTTTTTCATCTGCATCTTTCCAGCGACTATCCTCTTCTGCATAGCCAATGGATGAGAAAAATAGTAGTATTATCCAAATGTATACTTTCATAAAGTGAGCTATTTTGTGATGCTGTTGCAAATGTAGTTTTTTATTAATTAAAAGCTACGTTTTGGTGCTAAAAAAAGTATAATTCATTAGTCTAACAAGATATTTCCGTAACTTTGCCATTAAATATAGATAATTGATTTATGGAAACAACTCGTCAGAATAAAATAGCCCGTTTGCTTCAGAAGGAATTAAGTGATATTTTCCTGTTGCAAGCGAAGTCCATGCCCGGAATATTGATCTCTGTCAGCGCCGTGCGTATCAGCCCTGACCTGAGTGTTGCACGTGCTTATCTCAGCATCTTTCCTTCGGAAAAGGCGGAAGAGATGATTAAGAATATCAATGAAAACATGAAGTCTATTCGTTATGAATTAGGAACTCGTGTACGTCATCAGCTTCGTATCATCCCCGAACTGAAGTTCTTTGTGGATGACTCACTGGATTATCTTGAGAAAATAGATGAATTGTTGAAGTGAACCTTCCCTTCTACATAGCCCGGCGCTATCTCTTCTCTAAGAAGAAGCACAACGCTATCAATATCATTTCCGGCATTTCGGTGTGTGGAGTGGCATTGGCTACGTTGGCGTTGGTCTGTACACTCTCCGTGTTCAATGGTTTTCAGGATATGGTGGCAGGCCTTTTTACGGCTTTCGATCCGGAACTGAAGATTATGGTTCGTGAGGGAAAAGTCTTTGAACCGAATGGAGTTGCTTTTCAAGAGGTACGTTCTTTGCCGGAAATTGATGTCTGGACAGAGACATTGGAAGATAACGCCATGGTGCAGTATAAAGACCGCCAGGCTATGGCAGTCATAAAAGGGGTGGAAGATAATTTTGAACAACTGACGTCTATCGACAGTTTGCTATACGGTGCAGGGGAGTTTATCTTGCACGATTCCATAGTGGATTACGGGGTTTTGGGTGTGGAACTGATATCTGAACTGGGGACTGGTCTTCAGTTCGTTGATCCGCTTCAGGTATATGCCCCTAAGCGGAATGTACGTGTGAATATGGCTAATCCTTCTGCTTCTTTTAATCGCGATTACCTCTTTTCTCCCGGAGTCGTGTTTGTGGTGAACCAGCAAAAATATGATGCGCGTTATATTCTCACTTCTCTTGATTTTGCACGTAATCTTTTTAATTATGATACGGAGGTATCTGCTGTTGAACTGAAGTTGAAATCGGATACAGATGCCTCTGCCGTACAGAAAAAGATTTCCCGCATCTTAGGCGATGATTTTGTGGTATTGAACCGTTATGAGCAGCAGGCTGATGTATTCCGTATCATGGAGATAGAGAAGTTTATATCTTACCTGTTCCTTACGTTTATCCTTGCTATAGCCTGTTTCAATGTGATTGGTTCTCTTTCCATGCTTATTCTTGATAAGCGGGAGGACGTGGAGACCTTACGTAATCTTGGAGCGGATGATCGGTTAATCGCTCGCATCTTCTTGTTTGAAGGCCGGCTTATATCTTTGTTCGGTGCACTTTCCGGCATTATCCTTGGTTTGCTGCTTTGCTATATTCAGCAGCGTTTCGGCATTATCTCCTTGGGCGGTGGTGGCGGTGGTTTTATTGTGGATGCTTATCCAGTCAGTGTTCATGCAACGGACGTTATATTGATATTTGTTACTGTGATTACCGTTGGCTTCCTTTCAGTATGGTATCCGGTCCACTATCTGACGAAACGGCTACTGAAGAAATGATGATTCCTCTTTGCTTTGTATAAAGTTGGAAAGCAATTTCACAGTCTCTATCTCACCTGCCGGATTTGTCAAGTGAGTGAGTTGTCCTTTTGTTTATTAGCTTCTCTATAATCCCTGGGGGTATAATTGTAGCGTTTGGCAAATTCTTTATAAAAATGCGATCGGTTAGTGAATGCTGTTTTGTACATGATTTCTTGTATGGTCAATGTGGTCGTTAATAATAGTTTTGCTGCATAGCTTATCCTCTGTCCTTTAATGAAATCTTTAGGAGAGGGTTGATTCAGATTTTTGAATTTACGGTATAAGTTCCTGCTACTGGTTTGCATAGCTTCAGCTAATTCTTCGGGGCCGAATTTGGAGTTATCCATGTTTTCATTAATTATTTCTATCGCAGTTTGTATGTACTTCTTGTCCTCATTCTGTAATAATTGTCCACCACTATAATCGAATGCACTTGCGGAAGAATTATAGTATTGTTTTAACTCTTCCTGTTTTTTAATGAGCTGTTTGATAATGCTCTTCAAATATTGTGTATTGAATGGTTTGGGAATATATGCATCTGCTCCTGATTCTATACCTTCTATTTTCTCATCGGTTGTATTTTTGGCAGAAAGAATCACTAAAGGAATGTGTACTGTATGTTTGTTGCTTTTCAGTTGTTTGGTTAGAGTGATTCCATCGATTTTGGGCATCATAATATCTGTGATGATGAGATCTGGAGTCTCTTGCTTTAATACTTCTAATCCTTCTTCTCCGTTTTCAGCGGTTAATATTGCATACTCATCTGATAATATGTCTTTTAGCATCCATAATAGTTCTTTGTTATCATCGATGATCAGGATGGTTGTGTCCGGTAGAGTGTTTTCGTCTTCACTATCGGCCATTTCAGGTTGTGGCATTTCTGCTTTATTATCCGGCTGCTCAAGTTTGCTTACTGCATTTTGCCGTGGGCTTTCCATTACTTCCGTCACTTCGAGTGGAGGTAAGGTCACTATGAACTGGGTATATTGGTTTACTTCGCTTTCTACGTGAATGCTTCCTTGTAACAATTCCACCATACTTTGACAAATAGCGAGTCCTAATCCATTTCTGGATGATAAGCCTTTTATACTATTCTCCTTGATATTGTCGAGTATACTGTAGCGGTTAAAAATGAGTGGGATGTTCTCTTTACTGATACCTTTTCCGGTGTTATAAACTATTATATTTAGCTTGTTTTCGTCTTCACTTTCTTTTATGGATATGCGGATGGTACCATGTTCGGGGGTATATTTGAAGGCATTGGATATGAGGTTGTTTAAGATTTTAGTGAAGCCGCTATGGTCACTTTTCCATATAATCTCCGGTGTGATATTTGTTTCCAGCTGAATTTGATTCTGTTCAGCCAGTTCATCAAACGATTCAATGATTCCATTGGCCAGTTCACTGATGTTCAATTCTTGTATGTGGCATATCTGGTTACCGGTTTCCATACGGCGGAAGTCAATAACTTCCTGTATCAGGCTATTGAGTCGTTCGGTATTTGATTTTATAATCTGGGCGT
Source organism: Bacteroides intestinalis (assembly GCF_003464595.1). GTDB lineage: Bacteria > Bacteroidota > Bacteroidia > Bacteroidales > Bacteroidaceae > Bacteroides > Bacteroides intestinalis_A. The sequence continues at coordinate 26,198 of NZ_QRZF01000029.1, read as the reverse complement.
ATTTTTTTATAAAGCTATCACTTTTATCATGATGTAGTATCCTTTCACAAGGCCCATAGATCAGTGTGAGCGGAGTGCAGAATTCATGTGTGATATTGGTGAAGAAACGTAGTTTTCCTTCGTACATTTCTTCTTTGTATTTGTCTTGTAACCTTCTGGCAATGGAAGCCTTTCTACGTTCGTATTTCCAACGGATATAGCAGAAAATACCAACCCCTGCTCCTATAAGTAAGAGGACATAGATTATTTGAGCCGTGATAGTCAGGTACCATGGAGGTAAAATTGTAATATGGATACTCTGAATCAGGTTTTCGTTACTGTTGATTCCATCATCGTATTTCACTCTTAATATATAACTTCCGGGGGGAATATTAGTAAATTGCGCTTCATTGGAGTGTGTGTCCATCCATACATTACTGAAATTCTCCAGTTTATAGGAATATCTGCTGTTCTCTCCATTAATGAAGTCCATGGCGACAAAGGAAACGGCAAAGAAGTTTTGGTTATACTTCAATACGATTTCTTCTTTATCTCCCTTCTTTTTCTCAAATTCGGATATATTGTAGTCTTTATTGAATATTCTGAGTTTGGTGAAAAAGATATCCGGAATGAATTCGTTTCTTTGCTTTTCCTCATTTTCTATCCATACAACACCATCTACGCCTCCAAAGAAATACCGGTTTTTTGTATTATCCTGAAAGTATGCATTATCACTGAATTCTATAACCTTTAATCCGGTTTTATAATTAAGGTTTCGGAATGTATTTTTGCGTGGGTCGAACAAAATAATTCCCGTATTGCTGCTTAACCATAGATTTCCCTGAGGATCTTCGGCGATTCCATGTATAGTGTTATTAGGGAGCCCCTCATTTTCATTGAAGTTCTTATAATCATATTCACCATTGGGCAGTAGACTCAATTTGGTCAGACCATAGCTACTTCCTACCCATATATTTTCATCTCTGTCCTTGTGTATGCATAAGATATCATTCATCGGAGCAATTCCGTTTTTCTCGAAGGAGATGAGCCGATAGGCTTCAGTTTGCGTATTGAGTCGGATAACGCCATTCCCGCGCATTCCAATCCAGAGGATGGAGTCATTTTCCGGATAAATAGAATAAATCTGATTATACTGTTGCCTGTTGGGTACTCTGAAGTAGATGGCACGTATATTCCTTGCCTGGATTGTATTTCCGTGGGCTTCAATAGTGATTCTAAGTAGGGTGCTACCGGAGCCTACCCATAGTAATGAATCGCAGGTTTCACTTATGGAATGTACACGTGCGATCCCTGAGTGTGTATTATTGATGAGCGGATGTATTTTGTTATCCCGGTAAGAGTAATAGTTTAATCCGGGGCCATCCGAGCCAATCCATAGTATAGGGTACTTCTTACTAGCAACAAAAGCGAAAACGGCATTATTGCTCAATCCGTCCTGAACAGTGAAATGGGTTACATTAGTACTGGAATATTCCTGAGTAGTATCGTAATCTTTAACCCTGATGATGCCATTGTCCTTTGTACCCAACCATAGGGTGTTTTGCTGATCCGTATAAACGGCCCGGATAGGTCTTTTCCTGGTAATGGGTAATTGATTTAATGACAGGTTGTTGAAAGTATATTCATCCTTGGTCCATGCATATATACCTTGTCCGTCTGTTCCGATCCAGATAATATTTTGCTGTTCATCTTTCCATAATGAGAATACTCCACAGTTTATTTCTATCTTTTGTAGTTCGTAATTCTGGGCTGCATCAAGTCGGATGAGGCCATTGGTTTTGAAACCAATGAGGAGATCTTCATTATCAAAGATAATGGCACCGATTTCTCCGCTTTCATTAATAAGTTTATTTAGATTTTTAATAAAGCGGATGCCTTGTGAGCCTATATAAAAGATATTTCCGGCAGAGTCAACCATGATGATTCTTTTATTATGGTAGAATGCATATTTGATGGAATGGGGATGCTTAAAATCAGCATGTCTTTTTATGACAGGATTCCCCGATTCCGTATCAGATACGGTATATTTCTCCATAGTTCCTTGATGATTGATCCAAATGGTATCTTGCGCATCAACCAGCATACCTTGCACAGTGTTGTGTTCTATTCCCTTATGTATGGGAAGGTCGATGAAAGTATTTTGTATTTTGGAATAGAAGGATAGCACGTCCGGTTTGCTGAGAACATATAAATTGTCGTGGCTATCTTTGGTCATATAAGAGTTCTCTCCGAATTCATTGTAATATGCTTCTATGGTGTTACTCCGTTGTGATAGTTTATTAAGTCCCCATTTAGTACTAATCCATAGATAGATGCTGTCGGTTTCTATTATATTTCTGATAACATTACTTGATAAGCTGTTTTGGTTATTGATATCCGGTTTATAGATATAAATGTTACGGCTGTCGTACATGTTAAGCCCATCGTATGTCCCAATCCATAAAAAGCGTTCGTCGTCTTGGAAGAGGCAAGTTACAGAACTGTTGGACAAACCATCCCGGTTACTTATTTGTCTAAGGTTATACGGATGGATATAGCTTGTTAGACAAAAGAGGAATAACGAAAGCAGTAATATCTGTTTTTTCATGGGATTATTTATATCAGTTTTAGTATTAGATGAAAACAAAGATATGATTTTTTTCCGATGCCTTAATTTGAAAAAAGACTTTTTAAATAGCACAATTATCTCTTAAGACGAATAGTATACAAAAATGGCGAAAATAAATACATCGTTTTGCATATCCGGGCATATTATTGGCACTTCTGTGAATATGAATATGCTGATTATTTCCTATTTTTGTATCATTCATTAAAAATGTAGTCTATATTATGAAACGAGTTTTATCAGCATTCTTGCTTATTGTATTATTTCACTTATCATTATTGGCCGGATCAGTGGAGAAGCTAAATTCTCTCCGCTGCGAGTATCTGACTACTCCATTGGGAATAGATGTACTTTCTCCACGTTTGAGTTGGAAACTGCCGGTTGGCGTTGATGTTCAGAAAGCTTATCAACTGATTGTAGGAACAGATTCTGCCAGTGTTGCTCGGGGAGTAGGAAATAGTTGGGATTCTGGTAAGGTTTGGGCATCAGATGTATTGGTTGCTTATTCAGGGAAAGCAATTCAGCCTTACACACGATATTATTGGAAAGTATGCGTCTGGGATAATGATAATATATATACGAGTGACGTAACTTACTTTGAAACCGGAGTTATGGATGATCATAACTGGAAAGGTAGTTGGATATCGGACACTCATGATATTCGTTTGAAGCCTGCTGCTTATTTTAGAAAAGCACTGGATGTGAAACGTTCCATTAAGGAAGCACGTGCATACATTGCTGTGGCAGGATTGTATGAGCTTTATATCAATGGCTCGCGGATCGGAGATCATCGTCTGGACCCTGCATATACTCGTTTTGACAGACGTACTTTGTATCTGACACATGATATTACACAGTCCTTGAAGCAAGGTGATAATGCCGTTGGAGTGTTGCTGGGGAATGGCTGGTATAATCACCAATCTACTGCCGTCTGGAATTTCGACCAGGCACCTTGGCGTGGCAGACCTAAATTTTGCATGGATATCCGTATAATATATGATAATGGAGAAGTGGAGTTTATCTCTACCGGTCCGGATTGGAAAACCTCTTTAAGTCCGGTTGTTTTCAACAGTATTTATACGGCTGAACATTACGATGCCCGACAGGAGCAACCAGGTTGGAATACTCCGGGCTTTGATGATAAGAAGTGGAAAAATGCAAGTTGTACCTTTGCTCCGTCAAATTTGATTGTATCGCAACAGATGCATCCCATCCGGGATGTGGAGATGCTGCATCCGGTAGAGATGATCAAACTCTCCGATTCGGCTTATTTATTCAACTTAGGAAGAAATATAGCAGGTGTCAGTGAACTGACAGTCAAGGGAAAGCCTGGTACGGAGATTCGTTTGAAACATTCGGAAAGGGTGGGCGAAGATCATAGAGTGGATATGTCTAATATTGATTATCATTATCGTCCTACGGATGATTCCGACCCTTTTCAGACTGATATCTTTATACTGGGCGGTACAAGTGAAGAAACATTCCGCGCCCGTTTTAACTATAAAGGTTTTCAATATGTAGAAGTGACCAGTAGTGAGCCGGTAGAGCTGACTGATCATAGTCTGAAGGCCTACTTTATGCATAGTGATGTTCCTGTTGCTGGTAGAATTTCATCATCGGACGCATTGTTGAATAAAATATGGAAAGCTACGAATTCTTCATATCTGTCAAACTTGTTTGGCTATCCTACCGATTGCCCTCAACGGGAGAAGAACGGATGGACCGGAGATGCACATATCGCTATTGAGACCGGACTCTATAATTATGACGGAATTACCATTTATGAAAAATGGCTGGCTGATCATCAGGATGTGCAACTTCCTAACGGGGTACTTCCTGCTATTATTCCTACCGGAGGCTGGGGCTATCATTGGGGAAATGGTGTTGACTGGACAAGTACGGTGGCCATCATTCCATGGAATATTTATCTGTTCTACGGAGATAAGCGTTTGCTTGAAACTATGTATGATAACATCAAGAGGTATGTAGATTATCTGAATTATACCTATCCTTCAGGTGTCACGGATTGGGGATTGGGAGATTGGATTCCTATAAAGTCACATTCTTCGAAGGAACTCACTTCGTCTATCTATTATTATATAGATACGGATATTTTAGCTAAGGCCGCTAAATTACTGAATAAGCAACAGGATTATGACAAATATTCTGTTTTGGCAGAAAAGATCAAAACCAGTATCAATGCCCGCTTTCTGAATGAAGAAACAGGTATCTATTGCAGTGGAAGCCAGACAGAATTGAGTGCACCCCTATACTGGGGAATTGTTCCGGAATCTTTAAAACCCCTGGTAGCGAGGAATCTGGCCGAAAAAGTGGATAAGGATGGCAGTATGGATGTAGGATTGTTGGGCAGCAAAACCATTCTGAATGCTTTAAGTATGAATGGGTATGCAGATCTGGCTTATCAGCTTGCTTCTAAAGATACTTATCCGTCCTGGGGATGGTGGATAAAAAATGGAGCTACGACCCTTTACGAGAATTGGCGTATTGATGGGAACAAAGATATTTCATTGAATCACATTATGTTCGGAGAAATCAGTGCCTGGTATTATAAGGCCTTGGGAGGTATCTTTCCTGATCCGGCTATGCCGGGATTCAAGCATATTATATTAAAGCCTAATTTCGTAACTGGCCTGGATACTTTTGAAGCGAGTCATGTTTCACCTTATGGAGAAATCGTTTCATCATGGAAAAAGAGTAAAGGAAAGATTCTATATACGGTTACTGTTCCTTCAAACAGTTCTGCCACTCTGTTTTTGGGTGGAAACTATGCAGTAAAATGTAAAGAGGCCAAATTGGTTGACTTATCTAAAGAAAAGGAAGGTATTGTATTGGCAACCGGTACTTATCATTTTGAAATAAAAAACAAATAGAAGATATTTCTTTTATAATTCATTGGTAAGAAGGCGTGTTTATACATTTATAAATGCGCCTTCTTTTGTCCGGTATTTCTTCATGTATATTCTTCGGGTTGGCAGGAGTCTTGAAAATATTTCCTAAAGGGGGAAGAATTCACTATACGACTGAATGGCATTCAGTCGTATAGTGAATAGGGTTCAGTCGTATACTGAATGCGGTTCATCATATAAGTGTATGTTATGTATGCTCATTATCGCCAAAAATGTATGCTTTTTCAATATGTTCATTTTCGTCATGTTAATGGCGGGATTGGATATGTGTATATATTGCCAACCATTTAACTTTGCCGATAGAAATAACGTAATTAGTATGTTTTCAATAAGCATTGATTAAGCGTTAAGGTAAAGAAGATTTTTGAGTCAAAGTGAGAGGGTGAAGACTGCATGTGCACGATTCACCCGCTCCTTTCGGAAAGTAGAAAAACATTTGTTTAACCTCTAATATATTTTTAAGTATGGAAAAACATTCTCCTTGATTTTCTTAGAGTATAAAGACTCTATGCTTTATTATACTCTATTCTGATTAGTTTCTTAATGAACTATTTCTAATATTAATAATACACAATTATGAGAAACAAACTCAATGTTCAAAAGAAAATGGTTTTTAGACATTACTGGCTGAAAGATATCATGCCACTTTCTAAAAAATCTATTTTAATGGCGGCACTTTTGTCGCTTGGCTTAGTTGCAACTACTGATGCGTATGCTGTTAAAGGAAATCAGACATATGCAAGTGGAACGATGGCAGATGTTCAAAGTGTCATGCAAACTGCTAAAAAACTAACAGGAAAGGTTGTTGACGCAAAAGGTGAATCTATTATTGGTGCAACAATCAAAGTGAAAGGAACTGGCCAGGGGGCTATTTCTGATATTGATGGAAACTTTAGCTTACCTGTTGACACAGCTACCCCTACAATAGAAATATCTTTTGTCGGTTATCAAACAAAGACAGTGAAGGTTACGGCTGGAACTACTGTACTGATTACATTAGACGAGGATACCCAGTTGCTTGATGAAGTGGTTGTAGTGGGCTATGGTACTCAGAAACGTATGACAATGAGTTCGGCCGTTGCTACCGTACAAGGCGATAAGATTAAGGCTCCTGTAGCAAATGTTTCCAATCAGTTGGGAGGACAGATACCAGGTATCATTACCCGCCAGACTTCCGGTGAACCGGGAAAAGATGAGGCTACCGTGCTGCTGCGTGGTAATAAGCCGTTGGTACTGGTCGATGGTATTGAACGCCCTTGGGAAAAAGTGAACCAGGCTGATATAGAATCAATCTCTGTACTGAAGGATGCTGCGGCAGTTGCTCCTTATGGTTTGAAGGGAGCTAATGGTGTAATTCTGATTAATACGAAGCGAGGAAAAGAAGGAAAAGTAACTTTGACTTATGATGGTTCAGTCGGCTTCCAGACTCCAATGAACATACCTGACTTCCTGAATGCCTACGACGCATTGACCTTATACAATGAAGCGTTGAGAATGGACGGACGTGACAAAGAAGTATATGGTGATGATTTGTTGCAGAAGTATAAAGATGGCACTGATGACCGTTACAAGAATACGGACTGGATGGATGCATACATGAAAACTACGACAACTACCCGGCATAATGTTTCTTTGAGTGGTGGTAATAAATTTATTAATGCATTCGCTTCTTTCGGTTATATGTATCAGGGTAGCATGATGGGTAAAGATACCGGGTATGACAGATTCAACTTACGTTCGAATGTGGATTTCCATCCGATTGACCTGACTAAGGTGAGCATCGATATCAACTTAGCTTACGATACGAAAAAGAGCCATTATTATGATGGTAAAAAGATGATGGAAGACTTATACCGTTTGTGTGCTCCGACAGTTCCCAATATGGTAGGGGGGAAGCCTGCTATGCAAGGTGGTGGTTCCAGTATGTATATGGGCGTGCACGATGGAGCAGATAAAAAGTATAATAATAACTTCCAGAATATTACGGTTTCTTTGGACCAGAAGCTTCCATTTCTGAAAGGATTATCAGCAAAAGCTTTGTTCAGCTACGACCGTCAGATCTATGATGCAAAGGAATGGCAGTATCCCTTTACCGCTTATGCTTATAATGATGCGGGTGAGATAGAGGAGCAACAAGGTGGTGAAGCTAAACCTTCGCTCGCTGTCAAGAATAAGCAATGGACGTATTATACTATCCAAGCCCACTTGAATTATGACCGTAAATTCGGAAAACATGAAGTAGGTGTGTTGGGAGTGTACGAAAGAAGATGGGGTAATACGATTGAAACCAATGCTGGCAGAAAGAATTATGATTTTATGATTCCGGAATTGAATATGGGTAGCCCTGTTGCCGAATTTATCAGTAACTCCGGTACTTCCAGCCAGTTTGCACAACAAGGTTATGTAATGCGTCTGAATTATAATTATGCTCAGAAATACATGCTTGAATTAGCCGGACGTTATGACCAGACTTATCAGTATGCTCCCGATCGTAGAAGCGCATTTTTCCCTTCTGTATCTTTAGGATGGAGACTCTCTGAAGAATCATTTATAAAAGATCATTTCTCATTTATCAATAATTTGAAGTTGAGAGCTTCTTATGGTAAATCGGGTAATCCGGTAGGTGATGCATTTGCTTATCTTTCACAATATAACATTGGAAATGGTGCTGTATTTGGTAAGAACCCTACCCAGTTGCAAAGCTTGACGGAAGGTGCTGAACCTAATGTATTTCTGACTTGGGAAACCGTTTGGAAGGCAAATGTCGGATTGGACATTAATCTTTGGAATGACTTGTTAGTAGCCGAATTTGATGTTTATCGTGATAAGCGTTCTGACAAGATATTAAATCCGAATGCCGAAGTTTCTGCCGAATATGGTATCGGATTGGCTAAAGAAAATGCCGGTAAAGACGAAAGATATGGTTTTGATGCGGCGTTGGGTAGCCACTATACTTTCCAGTGCGGGTTGAAGATGTCTCATTCTGTTTCCTTTGGTTTCACTCGCGATAAACAGATTGAAATTCGTGAAGCTCCCGGAACTAAGAATAATCCAAGAAAACGTCAGACGGGTCAACCGAGTGGGCGTACATGGGGATACAAAGCTGCCGGATTGTTTAAAGACCAGGCGGATATTGATAATTGGGCTTATCAGAAAGGTGTAATGCCTGGCGATATTAAATATGTAGATATCAATGGTGATGGTAAGATTGACAGTGAAGACCAGGTGATTATTGGTTTCAACCAGACTCCTGAGGTGATGTGGGGTTATAATCTTCGTTTGGAATACAAGAACTTTGATTTCAGTATGTTCATTCAGGGCGCAGGCGGTTCTGATTATTATTTAGGTAGCAATGGAGACCGTAATGTACGCTATCCGTTTAAAGATGCTATTCATCCGCGTCGTGAACACTTGGATTCATGGACAGAGTCTAATCCGAATCCGAATGCTAAATATCCACGTTTGTCTGCTTCAATCCGTAATCAGAACTATGAGACTTCTTCTTACTGGATGGTAAACACAACTTATGTGAAGTTGAAATCATTGCAGATCGGCTATACCTTTAAGCCCGAGCTGTTGAAGAAAGCCAAGATGCAGAGTTTACGTTTATATGCTGATTTTTATAACTTGTGGACTATTTATAGCCAGATGCCTGATGACTTTGATGTTGAAAACCAGGCTTTCAATTCATACCCACAACAGATTGTGAGTTCATTTGGTGTAAGTGTAACCTTTTAATGCATTGTAATTATGAAAAAAGTAATATATAGTATCCTTTGTTCCATACTTTTGCTGAATGCCTCGTGCACAGATTTTATGGACGATATAAAACCGATGAGTTCTGTTACCGATGAAGGTATTTGGTTGACAGAGTCGAGTGCCATGCTGTTTATGAGTAAGGTTTACAGAGATTTGGATGGACCTTATTATAGTGTAAATGGTTTGAATGACCATGCTGTCGATATTCTGTTTACGGATGATTGTATTCAGATTGGTGAAAAGGCATCTAATCAATGGAATTTATTTGATTTCAATGCTTCGTCTGCCCCCATTGACAGATGGAGTAATCGATATGCTTCAATTCGTAGAGCAAACATTGCTTTAAAGAACTTGCCGGACTCTCCGCTGCCTGCCAATGTAAAAGAGCGTTTGATTGGTGATTCCTATTTCTTGCGTGCAATGTTCTATTTAGAGCTATTCCGTTATTATGGCGCCGCTATACTGATAGACAAACCGCTTGATCGCAATACAGATGATATCTTCCTGACTCGTGCTACCCCGGAGGCTACCTTGCAATTTATTATCTCTGATTTTCAGAATGCTGCGGACCGTTTACCGGTAACTGTGCCTGATGATGAATTAGGTCGTGCAACTAAAGGAGCGGCATTGGGAATGATGGCTGCTACTTATCTGCATGCAGCCGGAGTTATAGATTCTAAATACTATGCGGATGCTGCCAAGACTGCCCGTATTTTGGTTAGTGGTGATTTGAAGAATACGTATTCTTTGTATCAGAATGGATTTGCAGAGATGTTCTATGAGGATAATGAGCATAATAGTGAAGTTATTTTTGATATTCAGTTTGCATATCCGTATAGATGGTCGAGTGCCCAGACTGTTTTGGCTCCGCCTGAACCAGGCACACCGGCTGAATATGGCTGGAGTAAGGACCACCCGACTGCAAGTTTGGCCGATGAGTTTGAAATGACTACCGGTGAGCCTTTTGACTGGAATAACCCCGATCATGCAGCTGCTCCTTATGAGAACCGTGATAAACGTTTTTACGCTACTCTCCATTATAATGGAAAACCCTGGAAAAATAAAATCTTGTATACAGCTCAAAATACTCCGGGTAACTTGAATTTGAAAGAGAATCCAAATGGTATGTATAGTGCAGGTAAACCTTCGTGTACAAAGACCGGATATTACATTGGGAAATACATGAATCAGGATGTGCTTTGCGGATATGATAATCGTGGACGCGGTGTAGGTGGTGGTCATAACTTTATTGTGCTGCGCTATGCAGAAATGTTGTTGACTTTAGCTGAAGCAGAAAATGAAGTTAATGGACCTACCGCTGAAGTGTACAGTGCTATAAATGAAATTCGTACCCGTGCAGGTCAGCCTAACCTTCCTACCGGACTAAGTAAGGATGAGATGAGGAAACGTATTCGCCACGAACGTCGTATAGAACTGGCCCTTGAAGGTAAGAGATGGTTTGATATTCAGCGTTGGAAGATAGGAGAGGAAGTCTTGAATAAGGATGCAGAGGGTTGCCTTGTAACTTATATAAAACGACCCGATGGAGAAATCGTCCCCACTTATGAGACTGTATTTGTTTGTAAAAAGACATTTATGGCTCCTCGTGACTATTTGTTGCCTATTCCACAATCTGCACGTGATAAGAATCCTAACTTGGATCAGAATCCTTTGTGGTAAGATGATGATTGTATAATTTAAAAGTAACTACAATATGAAAAAGATACTATTTCTTACGTTCGTCGCTTTGGCATTGACTTTTATGTCATGTGGAGATGATGACTATACAGTAGATGAAGCTTATGAAAAAGCAGAAATTACCAATGTAACAGTATATAACAGAGCAGAAGGTGTCATGAGTGATAAGACCCAGATTGATTCTGAGGCTGGAACGGTTACAGTGACCCTAAAGAAAGGTGCTGATATTACTGACCTGAAAATGGTGGCAACTATTTCTGCCGGAGCAACTCTGACGCCGGGTATGGCTATTGGTTTCCAAGACTATTCCACCCCGCGTACTTATACGGTAACCTCACCGGGTAAGACGGTAGTGAAACAATGGACAGTGACCGTAATACCTGCAGCTAATTAATTAATAACTGTAATGAGGCTGTGCCAATTGTTTTGTTGCAGCCTCATTCATTTAAAGATTTTATAGAATGAATAATACGATAACATGGGGACTACTTTGTTTCTGTTTACTGTTTGCGGCTTGCACCAATAAGGAACAGAATGGTTCGGAACCTATAACAGATAAGTATGCAATCCATACGGATGGAAAGACATTGACCACCGTTGGTCTTCAAAAGGCAATTGACGATTGTGCCGGACAGGGAGGGGGAACTGTATCTCTGCCTGCAGGGAAATATCTGACCGGGACACTTGTGTTGAAGAAGAATGTTACTTTAAATTTGGAGAAAGGCGCCACGATTCTGGGCAGTAAGAATATTGCTGATTATCCGGATAAAGGAAGACGTAAGGCTTTGGTCTTCGCAGAAAAGGCAGATCATATTTCAATTACGGGCGAAGGTGAAATTAATGGGAATGGCGCGGCCTTTAATCAAGGAAATGATGCTCCTAACCGTCCTACTTTGGTACTTTTGCTTGATTGCAACAAAGTGAATGTAAATGGTGTGAAACTGTCAAATTCTGGATTCTGGACCTTCCGCTTTGTGCGATGTGATGGAGTTGATATTAATAAAGTATATGTAGAAGGTCATGCAAACTGGAACAATGACGGCTTTGATATTGAAAGCCGGAATGTGACTATCACAGACTGTGTGATTGATACTGATGACGATGCCATTTGCTTTAAAAGTGAAGATCCTGATTATGTTGTCGAGAATATAACAGTGAAGAACTGTGATTTGTCTTCCAATTGTAATTTTATTAAATTTGGTACTGCCAGTGCCGGAGGTTTCCGCAATATCCGGGTTTCTGATTGTATTCTTCATAAATGTAGTAAGTCTTTGCTTCGTTTCTGGGAGAAACGTGTCCCCGGGGTTACTGATCCGATTACCGGTATCGCAGGTATGGCTCTTGAAGTCGTTGACGGTGGATTTATGGAAGATGTCATCATATCCGATCTGACGATGGAGGATGTACAAACCCCTATATTTATTCGTTTGGGCAAACGTAAAGTTTCGGAGAATTCTTATTTGAAGAATGTTTTGATAAAGAATATCACTGCAAGCTCTGTCAGCTATGTAGCGAGCTCCATTACCGGTGTTCCCGGCCTGCGTGTCGATAATGTTGAAATCCGCGATGTGGACTTTAAGCTGAAAGGTGGTGGAAAAGTATCGGATGCGATGGTAGAAGTTCCTGAGGTTGAGAATGCCTATCCTGAGAATCGGATGTTTGGTGTAATGCTGCCTGCTTATGGAGTTTATATACGGCATGCTGATAATATCCGTTTTGTAAATATGACACTCTCGACTATTGGAAATAAGGAAGAACGGCATGCAATCGTTGCGGAAGATGTCAACGGACTTGAAATCACTAATTCTACCTTGCAATCTCCTGCCAGTGAACTTCCTGTAGTTCATTTAAAAGATTGTAAGAATGTGACGGTACCGGAAAATTTGCAATAAATTCTGTATACACCTTTTGTGGGCATTGTCTACATTTGCTTACTGAAAAATAAAGTAACTCAAGTTTCGCAAGCTCAACTTTCGCAGTTGACAAGGTTTCAGTTGACAAGGGAACAAGGAAAGAATGTCAGACTTTTCATGAGAATACGATCGGTGAGAATCGTTTGTGAGACTATCTCCCTTGTCACCTTGTCAACTGAAACCTTGTCAACTAATAAGTTGAGCACTTGCGAAACTTAAATAAAGTAATAATATGATGAATAAACTATTGATTTTTTTGCTTTTGTTCCTGTCTGTTTCATATTCTGTACAGGGCAGTGATACAAACTATGCAAGGACAACCGATAGAATTTGGTTGGATTCGAAAGAGGTACATCAGGGAGAATATACCTGGAAAATGATGAAAGTAGGTGATGTGAAAGCATCTGCCGAGGAAGTCTCATCATTGGGATATGATACAGGTGAATGGTTACCTGCCATTGTCCCGGGAACTGTACTTAATTCCCTTGTATACAATGAAAAGTATCCAGAACCTTATTATGGATTGAATAATAAGATTGAATCCAATAAAATACCGGATATTTCAAAGGTAGGCCGTGAGTTCTATACTTATTGGTTTCGTACCGAATTTGAGGTTCCAACTTCTTTTAAAGGAAAAAATATCTGGTTGCAACCTGACGGTATCAACTATCGTGCCGAAGTATGGGTCAATGGAAATTTGTTGAGCACAATCAATGGAATGTTTGTCAATGACTACATTAACATTACAGATTTTGTAAAAGTGGGCAATAAGAATGTTCTTGCTGTCAGAGTTTATCCGGTGGATGTACCGGGGACTACGATGCCGAAGCCTTGGGGGGCTGTAGGCGAATTTCATAATGGAGGCAATGGGAACATTGGTCTGAACACCACAATGCTTATGAGTGTGGGTTGGGATTTTACCTTTATGGATGGTATCAGAGATCGTAATACAGGTATTTGGAAGAGCATTTCCATGTATGCTACAGGGACATTGACATTACGTCATCCGTTTGTAAAGTCAGAACTTCATAAACCGGGCTATGATATAGCCCGTGAAACTATATCTGTGGAAGTGGTTAATCCGCTTAATTCGACAGATACAATCAGTGGAGTGATCAGAGGAGAGATTACGGGAGAAAATATTGTTGTAGAAAAGCCTTTCCGCATTTTGCGTGGTGAGGAAAAGCTTGTGACTTTTACTCCGGAAGAGTTTCCTCAACTCACTATCCGTAATCCACGTTTGTGGTGGCCGGTCAATAAAGGTCCCCAAAACTTATATGAACTGAAACTGACGGTGAACGTAAAAGGGCAAGTTTGTGATTCCGTTAAAACCAGGTTCGGTATTCGTGAGATCACTTCTGATACAAATACTCCTGATAAATCGCGCGTGTTCTACGTGAATGGCAAGCGAATTTTTATTCGTGGTACAAACTGGATTCCTGAAGGAATGTTACGTACTTCGGATGAACGTACCTATGCTGAGTTGAGATACACTCGCCAGGCAGGTATTAATCTGATTCGCTTCTGGGGTGGTGGCATTGCTGAATCCGACTATTTTTATCAGCTTTGTGACGAACTGGGACTATTAATCTGGCAGGAGTTCTGGATGACGGGGGATACACGCCATCCGCAGGATAAGAGCGTATATCTGAATAATGTGGAATCTACAGTGAAACGTATTCGCAACCATTCGGCTTTGGCCTATTATGTAGCTTCGAATGAGAGTTCCGAAGTTAGCGGTACTCCCGAATTATTGAACAAACTTGATGGAACGCGTGGTTATCAGATGCAATCGGAATGTGCCGGAGTGCATGATGGAAGTCCGTATAAACAAGTAAACCCGATGCAACATTATGAAAACACAGCTTCGCAAAGGGGGAGCCGTGTCGATGGATTCAATCCGGAATATGGTGCTCCGACACTCCCTACGGTTGAAATTCTTCGGGAGATGATGGATGAAAAAGACTTGTGGCCTATTAACAAAGAAGTCTGGGATTATCTGGATGGGAATGGATTCCATTTGATGTCTACCATGTACACCGATCTGGTTAATAATTATGGGAAGTCTTCTTCCATTGATGAGTTTGCACAGAAGGGACAGTTTGTAGGAGCAATGAACTCAAAAAGTATCTGGGAAGTATGGAATTACAATAAATTGGATTATGGTGACCGTTTCTGTTCCGGTTTGCTTTTCTGGTATCATAACTGTCCGGTTCGCCAGGTATGTGCCCGTATGTGGGATTGGTCGTTAGAACCAACAGCTTCGCTTTATCATACAGCCAATTCTTTGGAACCTTTGCATGCACAATTTGATTATTTAAAAAATACCGTATCAGTGGTGAATGATTTTTATCAGGCTTTTAAAGCCTACACGGTAACGGCCCAGGTATATGATATTAATAGTAAGTTGGTATTTGAAGAGTCTGCCAAAGTGGACCTTCCTTCAGATGGAGTAGCAAATGATGTTTTGACTATTCGTTTCCCTGAAAACATATCACAGGTACATTTTATTAAGTTAAGGTTGAAAGATGAAAAGAATAAAGAGGTTTCCTCCAATTTCTATTGGCGTTCGAATGACAAATATGAGGGTAAAGAAACATTGACGGGACCTACTTCTTCAGGTTTTGAGGCTTTATCCCAACTGAAACAAGCCAAACTGAAGACCTCTTATAGGATAAGAAAAACTGAAGACAAATACTTTGTGGATGTTACAGTGAGAAATATATCCAATTCTATTGCTTTCTTCAATCAGTTGCAATTCCTCAATCCGGATTTAAAACCTATCCGTCCTTCTTTCTATACGGATAATTTCTTTTCTTTGATGCCGGGTGAAAGTAAAACTGTAATTATTGAAACAGATATAAGAAAGATAGTAGAAAACCCGGTATTAGTGGTAAAAGGATGGAATGTGGATCGTAAACAGATGGACTTAAAGAAGTAAGCCTAATCTCATAACAATAAACAAATGAATATGAAAGTGAAGATGAAATTCTATATAGTCTTGCTGAATCTGTTATTTCTGTTTACAGCAGTCGATGCCCAGCCTGTCCTTCAGTATCTACATGAAGAATGGAGCTTCCGTCAGGCGCGGGGCACTAACTGGTATGAGGCTACAGTGCCGGGAACGGTTCACACAGACCTGATGAATAACAAACTGATAGATGATCCATTTTACAGACTCAATGAGCGTGGTGTACAGTGGGTGGATAAAGAGGATTGGATTTATCGGACTACTTTTGATGTGGCTCCTGAACTATTGGCTAAAAGAAATATAGTATTGCATTTTGAGGGGCTGGACACCTATGCCGACGTAACGCTGAATGGAAAGAAAGTTCTTGCTGCAGATAATATGTTTCGTGAATGGCAAGCAGATGTCCGTTCTCTCTTGAAAGAGCATGGCAATGAGTTGCAGGTTTACCTGCATTCTCCTATCAAAGTAGCTATGCCGAAGTGGGAAGCGGTTCCTTTTCAATATCGCAGTTCGAATGATCAGTCGGAAAATGGAGGTTTGCTGAATCGTAAGGTCGGAGTATTTGTTCGTAAGGCCGGCTATCATTTTGGTTGGGATTGGGGCCCTCGTCTGGTAACTTCGGGTATTTGGCGTCCTGTAGCCCTGGAGGCATGGGATGAGGTTCGTATAGATGATGTCTTTTATAACCAGAAGTCTGTGACAGCCAATCAGGCTGTAATAGACGTAACAGTAGAAGTGCTGTCTGATAAAGAAACAGAAGCAAGTGTTTCTGTAATCAATCGTACGGATAGCCGTACCGAGTGCCGAAAATTAATTCGCTTAAATAAAGGTTTGAATAAAATCCCGGTATCATTTACCATGAAGAAACCCCGGTTATGGTGGACTAATGGCTTAGGCGAACCTTTCTTGTACGACTTTGCTACAACTCTGGAACTGGATGGAAAACAAATAGATATAACAGAAGACAAACTGGGCATCCGTTCATTGAAAGTGGTAACGGCTCCTGACGAACATGGTGAAAGTTTCTATTTTGAACTGAATGGGAAACCCTTGTTTGCCAAAGGAGCGAATTATATTCCTTGCGATAACTTTCTGACACGTGTTACCGACTCTATTTATGAGAAAACAATTCAGGATGCAGTCAGTGCAAATATGAACATGCTCCGGATTTGGGGTGGTGGGGTTTATGAGAAAGATATTTTTTATGATTTATGTGATAAATACGGTATTTTAGTTTGGCAGGATTTTATGTTTGCATGTAGCGTATTCCCTGCTGAGGGTGAGTTGCTGGAAAATATTCGTAAGGAAGCTATAGATAATGTACGGCGATTGCGCAATCACAGTTGTATAGCTCTTTGGTGTGGTAATAATGAGTGCCTGGATGCTTGGTTTAACTGGAATTGGAAGAATACCTACGATAAACAGAATCCGGCTTATTCAGATATTATATGGAAGCAATTTAAGGACCAGTATTTTGTAACGTTACCGGCTGTTGTGGAGGAATATCATCCAGGGGTTTGCTATCGTAAATCGTCTCCTTACTCTGATGATAAGGGTACGCGCAATCATACGGTAGGTGACATGCATTACTGGGAAGTTTGGCAGGGATTAAAACCTCTTTCGGAATTTAAGCATGAGCGGAGCCGCTTTTTTAGTGAGTATGGCTTTCAGTCATTCCCGGAATTTGAATCAATTAAACGTTATGCACCTCTGCAGGAAGACTGGAATTTGACTTCGGAAGTGATGATGGCTCATCAGAGAGGTGGGGCAACAGCCAATAAACGTATTAACGATTTCTTGTTGTCGGAATACCGGCAACCCAAAGATTTCCGTTCATTTACCTATATGAGCCAGTTATTGCAGGCTGATGCTATGAAAATGGCTATGGAAGCACACCGGCGTGATATGCCTTATTGTATGGGATCATTGGTGTGGCAACATAATGATTGCTGGCCGGTAGCGTCCTGGTCCAGTCGTGATTATTACGGTCGTTGGAAAGCCCAGCATTATTTTACGGTAAAGTCTTTTGCTGATTTACTGGTATCACCGATAGAAGATGGCAACGTTCTTCAGGTATATATAGTGTCCGACAGACTGAAACCTACTTCAGGTGAGTTAAAGGTTTGTGCTCTCCGGTTGGATGGTGATGGTATTGTGAAGGAATTCACCAGGCAGGTCACCGTTCCGGCTAATACAAGTACGGTGGTTTGGAGAGAAACTGTGGATAAAATGTTGGATGGAGCGAATAAAGAAGATGTTGTAATCCATGTCTCTTATAGAGATAAAACCGGAAAAGAGTATACCAATAATTATTTTCCGGCTAAACAGAAGGATATGCATTATGCAACGGCACGGATTAATAAGAACTTCGTAGCGGTTGAAGGTGGTTATGATGTTACTTTATCTTGTGATGTTTTTGCAAGAGGAGTTTTCCTGTCGCTTAAAGGAGATATCGATAATTTTATATCTGATAATTATATGGATATCTTGCCGGGTAAGCCTGTGACGGTAAGAGTGACCACTGATTTACCTGGGTTACAGTTTGCGGAAAGACTGCAAGTCACTTCTTTTTCAGATGCAGTGGAACAACCGCAAGTGAAGGCTTATCCGTTGGCATCTTGCTATCAGCGTGGCAAACAACATTCTCTGAATGTAGGCCAGACTGATGTACCGGTACAAGCCTTTTCTCCTATCTATGATTTTGCTACATTTTCCTTCTCCGGCAGGCAAAAGGTTACTGTTACAGTAGATGAAGATATTAAACAGTTCACTATTTCACCTTTAGCTTTGAACATAAAAGCGGTAGCTGACGGTAATAAGCTGACGTTTGATTTGGTAGATTCCCGTTACTTGATTGTGAAGATCAACGAACTGAAAGAACTGGCTATTGCGGCAGATAATCTGGAAACAGATATACCCGAGAATGAAGGGATAGGTATATATAATATTCTCTCTGAACCTTATAAAGCCGATCCAAAAGGAGCAGAGTTGAGTACAATAGCTATTCAGACAGCTATTGATGATGCGAATCGTAATGGTGGAGGAACTGTTTATATACCGGCCGGCCTGTATTATTGCGGTAATTTAATTCTCCGTAGCAATGTGCATATTTATATGGAAGGTGGGGCTGTGCTCCGTGGAACAGGAAATCCGAAAGATTATATCACACATTACCGGAAGCAATCACTAAAAATGGATGGTACCTGGTTTATCTTTACGGAAGATAATTCTTCGAATATAAAGATCTATGGTCGTGGAATTATTGATGGGAATGGCACCTATATGCGTACTCAACATCATTATCTGAATAACCTCTTATTTCCGATGCAATGTAGCGGATTTACAGTTGATGGAATTACTTTTGTAGATAGTGGTCTGTGGGGCGTTGTTCCAACTCGTTGCGATCATGTGGCATTGCTTAATACCAAGCATTTCAATGAGAACGATAAGAACTATGAAGATGACGCTATCGATATTCAAGAGTGCCAGCATGTATTGGTAAAGCACTCGTTTGCTATTGCCGAAGATGATACTTACTCTACCAAAACCTGGTTGCAGGAGACTGATATTGCAGGAAAATGGTATGGGAAACCGGAAATACTGGATGATGTTGTCTTTGATGATTGTTTCGGATGGAGCCGGTGTGCCACTTTTAAATTAGGCTTTGGAGTGGAGCAGGATCAGACCAATCTGAGTTTTATCAATTCTTTCTCTTATAAGAGTATGCGTGCCATTGCGGTAAATCATAGATGGGGAAAAGGGATTGCCAGTAATATACTTTTTGATAATATAGATATTGAGGGATTTTGGCCTCGTGATAAGAGTGAAAGCCGCTGGTTGGAAATCAATTTACGTTCTCCTGAAAATGTGGAGAATATAACCCTCAGTAACATCAGGGTCCGTGAAGTAGGAAGTACTCCTTCTTTGATTAGAGGCTATAGTGAAAAGCATCCGATAAAAAATATCATGCTGGAAAATATATATATGCACGATCAGATGACACCGGTTCATAGCTTGCAAGAAATGAATGTAACAGATATCAAGCATATTAGCGGACTGAAAGTTGTGCGGAATTGAGATTGTGAAATGAAGAATATCATATTTGGAAAAGAAAGAAATATGAAAAAGATAACATTACTGTTTGTTGTGGCTTTTGTCTGTGTCTTTTCTACTGGCGACCTGTTTGCCAAAGGAAAGGTAAAGGTTGATAAGGCTTTGGAACATGCTGCTCGCCAGTATCTTTATATGAGAGATGAACTGAAAGGAACTAACCAGTTCCCTAAAACGTATGACAAGCATATGCAGCGCTTGAAAACCAGCAATTCAAAATGGTGGTGCAGTGGCTTTTATCCCGGAACTTTATTTTATTTGTATGAAGAAACAGGAAATGAAGAACTCTATACCGAGGGAGTGCGTATGTTGAAGTTATTGGAGCCGGAACAGTATAATGTGAATACACATGATGTTGGTTTCATGATGTATTGTAGCTATGGCAATGCCAATCGCATTGCTCCACAATCCGGATATAAAGATATTATGGCGAATAGTGCCCGTTCTCTGATTACCCGTTTCAGTCCGGTAGTGGGCTGTATCAAGTCCCACAATCGTGGATCGGATGATTATGTCGTTATCATCGATAATATGATGAATCTGGAGTTATTGTTTTGGGCGGCTCAGGCCACAGGAGACAGTACGTTTTATGACATTGCGGTGAAACATGCCGATACTACTCTAAAGAATCATTTCCGTGCCGATAATAGTCTTTACCATGGTTTGAATTATAATCCGAAGACTGGTACAATAAAGCATTATCAAGGTGGGCAAGGTTTTTCCGAGAAATCGGCTTGGGCACGTGGGCAGGCTTGGGGACTTTATGGTTATACGATGATGTATCGATTTACTAAGAAACCGGAGTATCTTGAACAAGCTATAAAAATTGCAGAATTTGTCTTGAACCATCCTAATATGCCTAAGGACCTGATTCCTTATTGGGATTATAATGCTCCCGATATACCGGATGCTTTACGTGATGCTTCTGCAGCTGCCATTAATTGTTCCGGTTTATTGGAACTATCCCAATATGTATCCGGAGACAAGGCTGAAAAATATTATAAAGCAGCTGAGAAAATGCTACAGACATTATCTTCACCGGTATATACGGCAGAGGTGGGAACCAACGGAGGATTTATTCTTAAACATTCAGTAGGAAATATACCGTCCGGTACTGAGGTTGATGTACCTTTAACGTATGCCGATTATTATTATGTAGAGGCTCTATGCCGTTACAAATCTTTGGTGGATAAGCCTTAAAATAATGATATGGTTATGAAACGATTACAACTATTTTTCTTCTTCCTTACTCTATTTTGTTCTTTGACTGGGGCTAAAGACATACGGATGGAGATGCAAAAGGAACTGGATGAAATGACAGACAGGCTGGTCTCTTCCCATCTGGAAACAAAAGTGGATGAACAGGTAGTCTCTGGCTATATGAATGCGATACGTCCGGATGGGAGTTTCCCTGATTTGGACTATATCACAGTACATGAAGGTGCCTTCTTTCCAGCCGGTACGCATCTGAAGCGATTGAAATCGATGGCTATTGCTTACCGAAAACCTGGGAGTGAGTTTTATAGTTCAAAAAAACTATTAAATAGAATTGTTGCGGGTATTGATTATTGGTATAAAGTGCGTCCTGAGTCGAAGAATTGGTGGTTTGGTGATATTGGTGCTCCGCAAGATTATATGGTTCCGTTGCTTCTGCTGAAGGGTAAGATCAGTAAAAAACAGCTTTTACATTACTCTTCCTATTTACGGGATCTTACAGGAAATAAAGGGCATAAAGGTAAAAATCGCACTTGGGTATCCAGTGTGACGATTCATAAAGGATGCATTGAGGATAATATCGATCTGGTACGGATAGGCTTTGAATCTATTGCTTCTACTATTGAAATAGTTCCCGGACAAGGTGATGAAGGTATTAAGATTGATGGCAGTTTTCATCAGCATCGTCCGCAATTGTACTCCGGTGGGTATGGGCTATCATATGTAGACGATATTGCATACTATCTGCAACTGGTAAAGGGTACTGTTTTTGATGCTTATTTTACTCCGGAGAAAAAAGAGATATTTATTAATCTATTATTAGAGGGGCATCGTTTACTCGGTTATCGAGGGACTTTTGATTTTGGTTCAATTGGCCGTAATATATCACGTCAGGAGGGGCTTAGTAACATTTCTTCTGCCACATTAGAGCGGATGGAGGAGAATGATTTACAGCACGCGGCAGACTATTCTGCATGGAAAGAACATCTGTCCGGTACTCCATTTCCTACTCCCGGTAATAAGTATTTCTGGAAATCGGATATTATGGTTCAGCATGGAGCCAATTATTATCTTTCGGCTAAAGTCATTTCTACCCGAACCAATGGTACAGAGATGCTTAATAATGAGAATCTCAAAGGGTATAATCTACCACTTGGCACAACAAATATCCTGACTTCAGGAAAAGAATATGAAAGTATATTTCCTATCTGGAATTGGAATAAAATACCAGGTACTACAGCTGTGCAACATCCGGATTCAGCCAGGCTTCAAGGATATTTATTCGGATTGAATGAGTTTGGCGGTGGAGTCAGTAATGGTAAAAACGGGGTGGTTGCTTATGAACATTGCTATAGGGGAGTAAAAGCTAATAAGGCTTATTTCTTTATGGATGATGTACTTTTGTGTTTAGGAGCCGGCATAACGTCTGATGCTCCTGAAGAAGTGGTTACAACTGTAAATCAGTGCTTTTTTACTGATAAGATGATCGTTGGCGGGGAGGGAAGTAGTACTATCTATAAAGAAAACGCATCTATAAAAAATCCCATTTGGGTGCATCATGATAAAGTTGGTTATTTGTTTCCCTTAGGTGGAGAGGTAACTGTCAATAGTCAGAAACAAAGTGGTTCCTGGAAAGATATTAATATCAGTGAGAGCGGCGAGGAAGTTTCTGATGCTGTCTTTAATCTTTGGATTGATCATGGAAAGAAGGTCAAGGATGGGGAATATGCTTATATGGTAGTTCCTGATAAGTCCTTAGAAGATTTCCAGTCATTTGTAGCTACTCAGAACTATAAGATTATTGAAAATTCGGTTACGGTACAGGCTGTCAAGCTGAATCATCAATATGCTGTTGTCTTTTATCGTCCGGGAATGGTTGAGTTGGATAGCGGGCTTACATTAACTGCGGATAAACAAGTTATTGTCTATCTTGAACAAAAGGAAAATGGTTATGATATTTGGGCGGCTGATCCGCTTTATAAACAAAGAGAGGTATGTCTTGCTCTGAATGGCAGAGAAGTGCAGATCGCTTTCCCAAAAGAAGGATTAACAGGAAGTACGACCTTTACAGATATTGCTGCTATCCAGCCTTTCGACTTAAAATGTGAATATCTGGAAAATCCTTTAGGAATTGATGTACCGAAGCCGCGGTTAAGTTGGAAAATGGGAACAACTACCAGTATGCGTGGCCTGAAGCAGACCGCTTATCAAATATTGGTATCAAGTTCCGAAGCTCTTCTGGATGCAAATCGTGGTGATCTTTGGGATAGTGGTCGTATAAATACTAATGAATCGGTGAATATAGTTTATGAAGGCGTTCCTTTAATTGCCGGACAAAAATGCTTCTGGAAAGTTCGTTTCTCCGATGAGCAAGGCAATTGGTCTTCCTGGAGTGCACCTGCCTCTTGGCGTATGGGATTATTGGCAGATGACTGGGGAGCACAATGGATAGGCAGTGAAAAAATGGAAGCTCAGAGTGTAGGAGGCCGGAAGGTCAATAATGTGATGCCCGATCCTTGGTTCCGCAAAACATTCAACTTGGAGACTATACCACAGGATGCTGTTATTTATGTAGCATCTGTCGGTTATCACGAACTGTATGTGAATGGAAAAAAGGTAGGGGATGCGGTTCTTTCTCCCTCGGTTACGGATCATAAATCGCGTGCCCGTTATATGACTTATGATATAACGAATTATCTGAAATCAGGTAACAATGCGATAGCTCTGTGGTTAGGAACCTCCTGGTCTATATTCCCAGCTTATCAACGGGAAGATAAGCCGGCTATTCCTATGGCTTTAGTCCAGGCTGAGATTATATTGCCTTCAGGAAAAGAATTGCAAATTACTTCCGATGAAAGCTGGAAGACTCATGCCAGCCCCAACACTTTATTGGGATATTGGGAAGCCCATCATTTTGAAGGCGAATGTTATGATGCGGCTTTAGAGAAAGATAATTGGAATGCCATTGATTTTGACGACTCCGATTGGGAACAGGTAAAAGTGTATCACCCTGCACTCAAAGTTTCCTCAGACCGTACGGAACCTAATCGTCTGATTCAAGAGATAACTCCTCTCTCTATTCAGGAAATTACTCCTGGTGTTTATAGAGTTGATATGGGCGTCAATTATGCCGGTTGGTTTGAAATGCAGCTTAAAGGCCAGCCTGGCGATTCAATCGTATTCCAATTCTCCGAGAGGGAAAAGGATGTTTGCAGTTATGGCATACACAGTATTTATAAAGTGGGCCCTAAACGGAAAGGAACTTTCTGCAATCGTTTTAATTATATGACGGGCCGTTGGGTACAAATCAGTGGTTTGCGCTATAAGCCAACAACAGACCAGATACGTGGTTGGATGATTCGTCCTGATTATCGCAGAAGCGGTGGATTTGAATGTGATATTCCCTTACTGAATAATATCTATCGTACCACTTTATGGACTTTGGAAAACCTTAGTTTAGGCAATTATGTGGTAGATTGTCCTCATCGTGAACGCTGTGGCTATGGTGGAGATGCTTTGGCTACCACGCGTACGGCTTTGGGGAATTATCAATTGGGAGCTTTCTATAATAAATGGATGGAAGATTGGCGGGATGTTCAAGAGGCAGATGGTAATATTCCTTATACAGCTCCTACTCGTATTGGTGGTGGAGGTCCGTCGTGGAGCGGATTCTGTATCACATTGCCATGGGAGTTTTATCGGCAATATGGAGATATACGCATCCTTTCGGAAAGTTTTCCGACAATCCAGCGCTGGCTTGATTTTTTAGAAACGAAGTCCCAACATAATATGTTGGTACGCTGGGGAGGTAAGTGGAGTTTCTTGGGAGACTGGCTTTGGCCGGATGCATGGTCGGAACGATCAGCCATGGAAAAACAAGGAAAAGCACTTGGAGATACACGTGAGACGCTGTTTTTCAATAATTGCCATTGGATTTATAGTTTGGAGACAGCAGCAAGGATAGCCGATATTTTGGGCCATAAAACAGTGGCGGCTACTTATAGGAAGCGAGCCTCAGAAATCCGTAAAGCAGTACATACGACTTTCTTTGATTCCCGGAATAATAGTTATGTGAATGGTTATCCTTCGTATCTGGCCATTGCATTAATGGTTGATCTGCCTCCTGAGAATCTGAGGACCAAAGTCTGGAAACGTCTTGAACAGGAAATTCTTGTAAATCGTAAAGGGCATTTCTGGGGAGGGATAACTGCCGGTTCATTCCTGCTGCATACTTTACTGGATAATCATCGTGATGATTTGATTTTTGAGATGGCTATGAAAGAAGATTTTCCAGGTTGGGGGAATATGTTGGAAAAAGGTAATGGTACACTCTTTGAAGACTGGGAATGTCGTGGCTCGGCTTTGCATAGTTCTTATTTATACATAGGAAGCTGGTTTATTGAGGCTCTGGGAGGTATTCGACGTACGGAATCCGGATATAAACAATTTATCATTGAACCTTGGATTACGGAGAAAGGGCCTCAGCAGGTTCGTTCACATTATAATTCGATGTATGGGAATATAGTGTCCAACTGGGCGGTGAATTCTGGTGTCCTGAATCTTGAAGTTACTGTGCCTGCTAATACTACGGCTATTTTGAAGCTGTCCGATATAGATTTGGAAACCCTAAAAGAAGGAGATTCTATATGGAAAGAAGCGAAAGGAGTTAGCTTGTATGCGCAGAAGGGAAGGGCTATCTCGCTTGCGTTGCAGTCCGGAACTTATCGTTTTTCAGTTACCATGAACTCAAGCGTTCAATAAAAAGTTGGATCAAGTTACTCTCACTACCCTCACTCTTAGTACGAGTCGTTGATAGTTAAGATATTAAGTGTGGTGGTAGTAAAAAACGGTGTGAGGGTAAGCGGGTTACTCTCACTTTCGCAGTCGCCCATATCAGGACGATGCATTTGTTTATTTCATATTAGGGGTTATTCTGCTGAGAACCAGTGATATTGACTTAATACAGAAATGGTTTACACCTATTTAACTAAAAACGGTGT
>NZ_QRZF01000028.1 GCF_003464595.1 Bacteroides intestinalis | reverse complement strand
TCAGGAAGAGATTATTAGAGAGTGTAAACCGTTTACAGGCATAGTCAGACTTCATGTTCATTTGTTTTAGATACGACAATAAATGTGTTCAGACTTAGAGACAATTGGGTGTTAACCAAGGTCAACAGACCTATTGACCAACGTTGACAAATCCGTTAACCAAGGTTGACAAGCCTATTGGCCAAGGTCAACATCCAATAATGCAAGGGACTGCACAGGATTCTTCCTATACCTTTTGCAAAAGATGCCTTGTGCAAAACCGAATCATCCCTCAAGCTCTTGCACTGCAAAGTACGGTGAAATCTTCCGGACTTTGTGTTATCCGGAACTTACGTAGTCTTATCTAGTGTTATCTGAAGTGTTATTTAGTCTTACCGTCCATACATGTACCGGTTATCTTTCCTATCTTTGTCCATATAAATACAAGAGCTACATGAAACTGCCATTCAAACCTATTGCCATATTAGTCATAATCTCTCTGCTGGGTATCTTTATTTACCAGGCATACTGGATCACGGGGCTATACAAAACGATGAAGCACGAACTGGAACAAAGCATCGTAGAAGCCATGCGCATGAGCGATTATAATGAAATGATGCTTCGTGTAAAGGAGATGCAAAAAGAAAATAAAGCCCACGGTTCCGTAGAGGTTTCAGCAGGATACAATTCCGATTCCGGAAAATCATTTGTCCGCAGCAGTACAACTGTTAACCAAACAGACAGTGCCGGAAGTCTTTCACTTTTAAAAGACGGTATCCCTATGAAGTATGATAGCGTCTCAGTGAGTTACCCGAATGACTCGACAAGAGATATCCTTTTCACACGAGGACAGGAAGGCACAAATATTTCAGTCTGGGCAGAAAGAGATTCAGTAAAAGAGGTCCTGGAAGATACAGTGATCAATGAGGATGAACCTCAAGCTTCTTTAAGAGCCGAAGGTGGAATAGACATGATGTTGCGCGATCAAAGCAGTATGGTGGAACTTGCCACTTTCATCCAGCGTGGAATGCACTCGGGACTGGATATTTTTATAGAACCTGATATAGCCGTTTATGACAGTCTGCTGAATACCTATCTGCAAGAACGGGGGCTTAAACTTCCCTACCGATTGGAGCGTCTTCATTCCGGTGCCGATCCGGACTCAACGCTGGTTTACACTGATACGCTCGCCATTGTCGGAACTCCCGGATACATCCCCAGTGAAAAAGCAAAACAATATAATTATGCTTTCGACATTCACTCCAATCAAAGTTACCGCCTCACAATAGAACCTATTTATAAGATTGTATTGCGACAGATGAGCGGTATTCTTACCACATCATTCGTTATTCTTATTATATTAGGTTTCTCCTTCTGGTTTCTTATCCGCACCATTTTGCGGCAGAAAACACTGGAAGAGATGAAGAGCGACTTTACCAACAACATCACCCACGAGTTGAAAACACCTATTGCCGTGGCGTATGCCGCCAACGATGCTTTGCTTAATTTCAATCTGGCAGAAGACAAGCAACAACGGGATAAGTATCTGGGTATCTGCCAAGAACAGTTACAGCGATTAAGCGGACTGGTGGAACAAATTCTCTCCATGAGTATGGAACGCCGTAAAACCTTCCGTCTGCATCCGGAGGCGCTCAGCTTGCACGATCTGTTCCCGGCACTCATCGAACAGCATAAACTGAAAGCGGGCAAGCCTGTAGAAATCAATCTCGACATTGCACCGGAAGACCTGACAATCATTGCCGACCGTACACACTTCAGTAATATTCTGAGTAACCTGATAGATAATGCCATCAAATACTCTCCGGATAAAGCCGACATAATGATCTGTTGCCGGAAAAAGGAAACGGAACAAGTGGAAATCTCAGTTACAGACCACGGTATTGGTATCCCTACGGATAAACAGCCTCACATTTTCGATAAATTCTACCGGGTTCCGACAGGAAATATCCACAATACCAAAGGCTACGGACTGGGGCTTTTCTATGTAAAGACAATGGTAGAAAAGCACGGTGGCATGGTAACCGTACGAAGTGAAGCGGGAAAAGGAAGTACTTTTACAATAAGAATCTGAATAACATTGCTTATTATAAAAATGAATCAAGATATGGACAAAATCAAGGTACTGCTGGTTGAGGATGAACAAACCCTCGCCATGATTATCAAAGATACACTGGAAGGCCAGAACTTCATCATCCATACTGCTGCTGATGGCGAGGAAGGTCTGCGTATGTTCTTCGACTTACGCCCTGATGTACTGGTAGCAGATGTTATGATGCCTCGTATGGATGGTTTTGAAATGGTACGCCACATCCGTCAAACCGACAAACGAACTCCTGTACTTTTTCTCACCGCCCGTTCTTCCATCAATGATGTGGTAGAAGGCTTTGAACTCGGGGCCAACGACTATCTGAAAAAGCCTTTCGGCATGCAGGAACTTATCGTACGCATTAAAGCACTGGTGGGCAAAGCATTTACATTCAAAGAGGAACCGAAGAAGGAAGAAACCTGTTTCGAGATAGGCGATTACCATTTCAACTCTGTCACACAGATATTGTCCCATACCGGAATAGAGCAGGAACTCTCCCACCGCGAGGCCGAAATTCTGAAACGCCTGTGCGAAAACCGTAATCAGGTAGTGAATACCCAGAATATCCTGCTCGATCTTTGGGGTGACGACAGTTTCTTCAATTCGCGCAGCCTGCACGTGTTCATCACTAAATTACGACATAAACTTTCCAAGGACGAACGTATCCGCATTGTCAATGTCCGAGGCATCGGATACAAACTTATCATCAATTGAAACTTCTGTTAACACATAACGACTTATGAAAAAACTATTCATTATTCTGTTCCTTCTCACTGTTTCCTTTCGCGTTGCTGCACAAAACGAGCAAGCAAAGGACAGCACATTATTGAATCGTTTTCCCACGGAAATGGGAAAAGAACCGTTGTCTCCTCCACCCGGAACAGCTGCCGCTCCTAATCGGGATATGCCGGTAAAAACTTCTCTCAGCATGGATAGTACGGACTTACATATCACTCTTCCGACTTACTATCCCAATTTTCCGTGGATGGATATCAGAATGGGAAAGATGGTCAGCAGTTACGATCCTTTCGTGATGGATTACGAGCATTACGGTGCTTTTCAACTTTCACCCAATAGTATACTGAGCACATTCAGCACCCACAATACCTACCCTACAATGGGAACAATTATCCAGTCAGGTGCCGATTTTATATATCGCCCTAATGAACGTTGGGAATTGACAGGGGGTATGTATACCGCCAAATACACCATCCCTTCGCGCATGCATGGTTCTCAATTCGACATTGGTTTGGATGCCTCTGCCGCCTATCGCATCAACAATTTCCTTCGTATCCGCTTCTTCGGACAATATTCAGGCTTTGGCAAACAGAACTCTCTGAACGGATATATGAATCCTATGTATCCACAAAGCCACTACGGTGTAGTCATGGAAGTGAAAATCAATGATTATCTGGAAATACAGGGAGGTGTGGAACGATCGTATAATGCTTCGAAAATGAAGTGGGAAACAGTACCGATACTTGCTCCGGTGATTCATCTCAATAGAAAAAAGAAATAGAAAAACGGGCTGCATTTCTACACGAGATACAGCCCGTTCATTTACTGGTTAGAGAGGAACAAAATAGATTGCTTATCTACTAATTCAATTATTTACACCTCAAAGATAATAACTATTTCCAAACAGCCGTATATAATATACAACTTTTATTTTAATAAATGCTATATATTTCCATAATTCATACTTATTTCATATATTCGCCATTAAATAAAGGCTATTAAGTAATGAAATATATAGGACTAATCATACTTTTCTGTCTTTTCTCCTTCCGGGTAAATGCTCAGAATGAAATTCCTGCTGACAGCGTGCGTAGTATGAATATGCCGGAAACAAAGGATTTTGATGGTTTTCTTCTGGATATGAATTTAATGAAGATGGCAGCTCCCCAGGTGCCTAAAATGAAATTGGAAATTCCGGATGCCAGCAAAGATTATAGTTTCTTATTTCGCCTGGACCCGAACATAACCTACTCTCAAGGCTACTCACACCTGTTTAGCTTGGGTAGTTCCACCCTATACAGTATGAATCCTTTCGGATTGACAGGTTTTGGTTCATCTCCTCAAAACCTGCAGATGGGAAGCTTCCGACTGAAGAATGGCATGCGTATCAATACCTATGGAGAATACAACAAAGACGGATGGAAAGTTCCAAATCCTTCTGCTTTACCGTGGGAACGGAATAATTTTAAAGGCGCTTTTGAACTGAAATCAGCGAATGGATCGTTCGGCATAAGAATCGAAGTGCAACAAGGAAGAACAGCACCTTATTAAAGAAGATATGAATATGAAGAAAAAAATCTTGGTTATAGGCGCCAACGGGTTTACAGGACGCCGGATATTAAATGATTTGTCGCGCAACGACGAATACATTGTAACTGGCTGTTCTCTGCATGATGACATTGCTCCCGGTTCCGGAAATTATCGTTTTATCAGTGCAGACGTCTGCCAGATGGGAGAACAAAGTGCACTGTTCAGGGAAGTACGCCCTAATGTAGTGATCAACACTTCTGCCTTATCAGTTCCTGATTATTGCGAAGCTCACCATGAGGAAGCGGATAGTATCAACGTCAATGCTGTAGGACAATTGGCATTCCGGTGTGAAGCATCCGCTGCACGCCTTATCCATCTTTCTACCGACTTTGTATTCAACGGAGATACAACGCAGCTTTATACAGAAGTAGATACGCCTGATCCGGTCAACTATTATGGTGTCACCAAGCTGAAAGGTGAAAAACGGGCAGCTGAGTTATGTAGTAATTACGCCATTGCCCGTGTAGCAGTAGTCTATGGCGCTGCCTTACCGGGACAACATGGGAATGTACTACAATTGGTTGCCGACCGTTTAAGAAACAACGAAGAAATACGAGTCGTTTCCGACCAGTGGCGTACAGCAACTTATGTAGGTGATGTTTCGCAAGGAATAGAGAAGTTGATAAACTATCCTAATAATGGCATCTTCCATATCTGTGGTTCGGAATGTCTGACAATAGCTGATATTGCCTACCGCGTAGCAGATATCCTGAACCTGGACTATTCTTTAATTCTGCCAGTCACCACCAAGCAAATGGAAGAGGCAACTCCCCGCCCCCGTTTCAGTGGATTGAGCATAGAAAAAGCACGCAGGGAATTAGGATACCAACCACACACTCTGGAAGAAGGGATAAGACTCATGTTTAGTGTTTAGCGGTGAGTGATTAGTGATTAGCCAAGTTTGTATAACATTCCAACTACTAATCACTCACCACTAATCACTAAACAACGTTTCCGCAATCCCACTTTCTTTTTTATACATTCGTACCATTTCCAAGAGTTCATCTCCATACTTTTCCACTCCTTTTTTACCAAAGTAAGGAATGCGGAGAAGAGTGGCCTTATCTTCCGGCAATAAATTCGTAATACCGAGAATTGCCTTTTGTTGAATTACAGTATATACCGGTAATCCCAACCGGGATGCTTCTGCATTGCGCCATGCCACCAGACGCTTATACAATTCGGGATGCAGGATGTCCGAAGGTACTTCCACAGTTGCCGCCCTTTTACGTGCGGAACTACTTCCACCGTCTTCAGTTTCCTCTTTACGTTTTCTTCTTCCGGAGGAGTTGCCGCCGCGTTTTTCTCCTTTATCCTTGCCCAATGCGGCATCGTCAATGGAGAGGACGGACTTTTGTTTCAGATATTCGCCTACATGGAATCCCTTATCAATTACGAATTCCAGTAAATCGACTTTCAAGAGAAGCAAATCATCCAACTCTTCACTGACAGTCTTCAACTGTTTCTTCAGCTCTTTATTGTCAGATTCTACAATTGTACTACTTCTGATGGCGTCCAAGGGCATCAATTGTTCTTTGAAATATTCTGCACCCAAGTGAATGCGCTCCTGCAAACTTTTATCTGTAGCATAATCTGCCGCACCATCAACCAAGCGAGTATATTGTAAGCTAAACTTTTGAGCAACTTTCGTAATCTTCTCATGGAAACGTTCCGTTTCTGATTTATATTCAACCAGTAGTTTAGGATAGAGCTTGTACAAGTGTTCATCCACCAATCTCACAAAACGCTTCAATGCCAGTTCCAATGGTAAGAAATCAAACAATCCTGATAACAATTCCAGAAAATACGCTTGTTGCAATCTCCGGTAACGCGTTTCATCAGGCTCATTTCTACGTGCATCTTCTGTAAAGGTATCCACAGCACTGTCACTGATTACTGCCCTGGCAGATAATGGAGCACTTAATACCAGACCTTCCAACGTCTTGCAACGGCTCAGAGCCACATACGTCTGTCCGTGTGCAAAGGAAGCGCTGGCATCAATTATTGCACGCTCAAACGTCAACCCCTGACTTTTATGAATGGTTATAGCCCATGCCAGTTTCAGTGGGAATTGTTTGAAGACTCCCTCTATATCTTCTGTAATCTCTTTTGTCTCTTCATCCAGCACGTACTTTGCATTGGTCCATTCTTCTTCTTGCAGCATGAAGACGTCCTCACTTCCTTTGCTACGTACCTCAATGCCTAAAGCGGATACATTTACCACCTCACCGATCATACCATTGTAATAACGGTGTTCACCGGATGAATCGTTCTTTACAAACATGATTTGCGCACCACGTTTTAACTCCAGTACTTCATCAGTAGGATAAGAATATTCCGGAAATTTACCATCTATCTGGGCACGGAAGGTAAAAGAACGTCCGGGCAGTTGTGCCAGTTCATATTCATTGATACGTTGCGCCTGGTAATTATGGGTGGTAAGTTGGATATATCCTTCCTCTTTCGCAGGATTGAAATTTGGAATGTATCTACAGTTCAGTTCATCCAACAAAGTTTTGTCACAACGATTCTCCCGGATACGGTTCAACATGTCCAGAAAATGAGTATCACTCTGTCGATAAACTTTCTTTAATTCAATGGTACAGTACTCCGATTGCCTCAATGCACGGCTGGAAAAGAAATAGGGAGTATCATAATAGCGGTTTAGCATCTGCCATTCTTCGTCTTTGATTACCGGAGCAAGTTGCTGTAAATCTCCGATCATCAATAATTGTACACCGCCAAAAGGCTTGCTACGATCACGGAAACGACGCAACACATCGTCTATCGCATCCAAGAGGTCGGCACGTACCATACTGATTTCGTCAATAACGAGCAGGTCTATACTACGCATGATGTTAAGCTTCTCTTTTCCGAAACGGAAACGGTACTGAGCCTTACCGTCCGCACTGAATGAAGTATCGGGCACGTAAGGGGCAAAAGGTAACTGGAAAAAAGAATGAATAGTTACACCACCTGCATTAATAGCCGCAATGCCTGTCGGGGCAAGAACAACCATACGCTTAGGGCTTCCGGATTTCAATTGTCGCAGGAATGTAGTTTTTCCGGTACCTGCTTTACCAGTCAGGAAGAGATGAGTGCCTGTATTTTCTATAAATTGCCATGCAAGTGACAATTCCGGGTTTTGTTCCATTATTTCATAAATGTTGTTTGGAGGTGTAAAGGTAACATAAATAAAAGAGGAAAAGCTCCCATCGGCACATCTTTTTACATGAAAATGAAAAAAGCTACAAGTTACGAGCTACAAGCTACAAGTACCTTTCGGAATATAGCGCAGCCACTCGTAGCTTGTAGCTTATTTACTTCAGACTTCCCGCAATTATATCCAATAATTCGTTTGTAATCGCTTGCTGTCTGCTCTTATTATATTGCTTCGTCAAATCTTGTATCAGTTCATTCGCATTATCTGTTGCAGTCTGCATGGCAAGTGTGCGGGCAGCATGTTCAGAGGCATTGGAATCTTGAAGTACGGTAAAAAGTTTCTGGCTCAACACCTTTGGTAACAAATCTGCAATCAGTTGCCCGACAGATGGCTCCACTATATAATCATTTTGAAAACCGCGTTTTCCCGATCCTTCTGTTGCAGCAGTTGCTTCCACCTTACTCAAATCAATAGGAAGATATTCCTCACGCGTTAGTATCTGTGACCCCATCGACTTGAAGTGATGATAGATCAGCTCTACACGGTCGATTTGTTTTTCTACAAACTCTTGCATCAATAATCCTGCAAGTTCATATGCTTGCACATAGGATGGTTTCTCGGCCATCGTTTGATAGCTTCCTTGCGGTGTATAGCCCAATTTCTTGGTAGCTTGTTCCACTTTCTTCCCTATAGGATATATCAGAATGTTTTCCTTACCAAGTGATTTATATTCTGCCAGCGTTTCTCCAAGCATCTTTACTACATTTGCATTAAATGCACCGCATAGCGAACTATTAGACGAAAAAACCACTACCGCTACCCGTGTCACAGGTCGCACTTCGGTATAAGGCGACTCGAACGTGGCATCTGTAGACAAGAAGTTCGTCAGAATCTCATTCAGTTTCTGTTGATAAGGCAACATATTCTCAATCCGCGATTGTGCTTTGTGCAACTTTGCGGATGCCACCATCTTCATCGCCGATGTAATCTGACGCGTACTCTTGACGGAGTTTATTCTGTTTTTTACTTCTTTTAAAGAACCCATAGCATCTTTTTTAGTGGTAAGTGATTAATGATTAGTGATAAGTGACGAATGTCATATTTGTCTCTTATCACTAAGCCTAAATCACTAATCCAAATATTGTTTCGACATGAGATCCGCAGTCTCCTCTATCTTCTTGCAAACATCATCATCAATGACGCCACTCTTCAATACATCGAGTACATCCGCACGATGATTCATTTCAAGTGTTTCCAGAAAACTACGTTCAAAATCAGT
This sequence comes from Bacteroides intestinalis, assembly GCF_003464595.1. Classification (GTDB taxonomy): domain Bacteria; phylum Bacteroidota; class Bacteroidia; order Bacteroidales; family Bacteroidaceae; genus Bacteroides; species Bacteroides intestinalis_A. The sequence continues at coordinate 60,545 of NZ_QRZF01000028.1, read as the reverse complement.
CACCTTATCTAACGGAACATTACGCAACAGTCCATGAGTACCACAATAAAGAATGGCAATCTGCTTCTCTACCGGCATCGGACTATATTGCGGTTGAACCAACAAACGGGTATTCTTTTGTCCCTTGTCAATGGTCAGTGCTGTAACAGGGTCCATATCGCCACTGAACTTTGTAAATGCTTCCAGTTCACGATATTGCGCCTGGTCTATCTTTAATGTACCGGCCACTTTCTTCATCGCCTTAATCTGCGCATTACCACCCACACGACTCACAGAAATACCTACGTTAATAGCCGGACGGTTACCTTGGTTAAACAAGTCAGTATCAAGGAATATCTGTCCATCAGTGATAGAAATCACATTCGTCGGAATATAGGCAGATACGTCTCCTGCCTGCGTTTCGATGATAGGCAATGCAGTCAGTGATCCGCCACCCTTCACTTTACCTTTCAAGCTTTCCGGCAAATCATTCATTTCACGTGCCACTTCTTCCTGATTAATAATACGTGCTGCACGCTCCAGCAAACGGGAGTGCAGATAGAAGATATCACCCGGATACGCTTCACGTCCTGATGGACGGCGTAAAATCAGTGATACTTCACGATAAGCTACAGCCTGCTTAGAAAGGTCATCGTAAACTACCAATGCATGGCGACCGGTATCACGGAAGTATTCACCAATGGCAGCACCTGCAAACGGAGCATAATACTGCAACGCAGCCGGATCACCTGCCGTAGCAGCAACAACAATCGTATAATCCATTGCACCATTCTCACGCAAGGTATTCACGATAGTAGCTACAGTCGAACCTTTCTGGCCTATAGCTACATAAATACAATATACCGGATCTCCTGCCTCATAATTGGCGCGCTGATTAATAATTGTGTCAATAGCAATAGCCGTCTTTCCAGTCTGACGGTCACCGATGATCAACTCACGTTGTCCGCGACCGATAGGTATCATGGCATCCACGGCTTTCAATCCGGTTTGCAACGGCTGATTTACAGGCTGACGAAAGATAACACCCGGCGCTTTACGTTCCAAAGGCATCTCACATAGCTCTCCACCAATGAGTCCTTTACCGTCCAGTGGTGCTCCCAGCGGATCTATAACACGCCCCAGCATACCCTCTCCCACCATAATGGAAGCGATTCGCTTGGTACGCTTTACGACGTAGCCTTCTTTTATTTTATCTGTAGGGCCCAGCAAAACAGCACCTACGTTGTCCTCCTCCAGATTCATCACAATCGCCTTGATACCGTTATCGAACTCCAACAGTTCGTTTGCTTCGGCATTGCGCAGCCCATAGATACGTGCCACACCGTCACTGACTTGCAGCACCGTACCGATTTCATCCAACTGCACACGGGTATCGATTCCCTCTAACTGGTGACGGAGAATATCGGAGACTTCGCTTACTTTTATATTTTCAGACATGATTCTATTTACGATTTAGTTATTTACGATTTACGATTGAAATTTCCTTAAGTCCGATCCACTACTTACAATGTAGAGTAGCTCTAATCGTAAATCATACGATTCTTCTGTTCTTATCAATGAACTGTTGTTTCACTCTCTTTAGTTGCGTGGCGATGCTGGCATCCAGTCGGAAATCGTTGATATCAAAGATGAAGCCCCCTTCTATCGAAGGATCAACTTCAGTTTGTAACTCCATCTGTGCATGTAGCAAAGTAGAAGCACTATCTCGAATGCGTTCCCAAACGTCCCGGCTCACAGGTACAGCTGTAATCAGCTTTCCTACGCCGATATGCTTCAATTTCCTGTATAGATCAAGATAAGTCAGACAGATGTACTGCAAATAGTATTCCCGACGATTTTTCAACACAAGTGTTATGAAACGGGAGAACTCCCGGCTCACTTCTCCATTGCCCACGGCAGCAGTACAAATCAGAGCAAATTTCTCCTTAATCTTCAAAATAGGGTTATCCAACGCTTCCCGTAAATCAGGATGCTTACGGAAGCTCCGTTCCAGCATACGCAATTCATGGTATACGCAGTCTTCAGCCCCCGTACCTTTCACGTATTCTATCAACGCTTTGGCATATCGCATCGAAACAATTCCTATATCCATTTCCTTTAATTATTAGTGATTAGCGACTCATAATCAGCATTGCGCTAATCACTCATCGCCAATCGCTTTATCGCTACTTAATTGCTTCTTGAGGCTGCCAGTACTTCGTCCAGCATCCGGTCTATCATCTCCATCTGTTCATGCTCTTCATCCAGATTCTTACGAATTACTTTCTCCGCAATATCTACAGAAAGCACGGCAACCTGTCGACGAATATCACGTATTGCCTCTTCTTTTTCTTGCTGTATCTGCTTCTTCACATCGTCCAGCTCTTTCTGCGCAGCGACTTCCGCCTGCTTGCGTGCTTCGACGATAATCTTGTCACGCTCGTGCATCGCCTCCCGCAGAATGCGTCCTTGCTCCTTATTGGCAGCAGCAACCAATGCTTCACTCTCAGCTTTCAGCCTTTGAAGTTGCGCATTAGCTTCTTTTGCCACTTCCAGCGATTGGTCAATGTAGGTTCTGCGACCTTCTACCATTTTGGTAATGACAGGAAAGCCATACTTCGCCAACACCACGAACACCACGCCGAACGACAAAAGCATCCAGAACAGCAGACCACTATCGGGTAATAACAATGACATAATTTTATCTACGTTTTAATTATAAGAAGAACACTAACAGACACACAACTACCGCCAACAGGGCAACACCTTCAATCAATGCAGCGGCAATAATCATGTTCATACGAATGTCTCCTGATGCTTCTGGCTGGCGGGCAATAGCCTCCATAGCTGAACCACCAATTTTACCAATACCTAAACCTGCGCCAATAACGGCAAGTCCGGCGCCAATTGCTGCACCTAATTTACTAATTCCGGCTGCAGCTGCAGTAGCTTGCAATAATACAGATAGTAACATAATTCTTAATTTTTAAATGGTTTATTATTAATTGTTGTTTTCTTTCACTTTAACTTCTTTATGTTCTTCCTGAGCCAATCCGATAAATACGGCAGACAACATAGTGAATACATATGCCTGGATAAATGCTACCAGTAACTCCAACGCATTCATAAAGATGTTGAACAGCACAGAGGCCACGGTAAGCGTACCGTTAAGCGCAGGTCCCATACTGGCGGAAATAAAGATCAGACATGTTAACACCAACATTGCCATGTGTCCAGCCAACATATTGGCAAAAAGACGAATCATTAAGGCAAATGGTTTGGTGAAGATACCGAAGAATTCAATAAATGGCATCATCGGTACAGGAACCTTCAGCCACCAAGGCACATCCGGCCAAAAAATATCTTTCCAATAGGTTTTCGTTCCGAACAGGTTGACGGCAACAAATGTAAAAAGTGCCAGAACCATCGTAATAGCAATATTACCCGTCACATTAGCTCCACCCGGGAAAATGGGAATCAACCCCATGATATTATTTATAAAGATGAAGAAGAACGCTGTCAGCAGGTAAGGAGCAAACTTCCGATACTTCGGCCCTACACAACTCTTAATGATATCGTCGTTCACCATCATTATAAACATCTCCATAAATCCGATGAAGCCGCCCGGAGCCGCACTACCTTGCGGATGTTTGCGATACCACTGGGCAACGGCCAGAATAATGACAAGTAGCAATACGCTGTTAATCAACAGTGACAGTGTCACTTTTGTAATAGAAATATCCCAGGGACGTATTTCGTTTCCGGCTGCATCATGCTCAACCAACTTACCTTCGTACCTGCTACCTGCCGGAGCTATAAAGAATCCTTCATAGGATCCTCCATTTTCTTCCAATCGTGAAGAGAGGAAAGTGTGCCAACCAGTCTGCGAGCTATATACAATAATAGGTAATGGGATAGTGACGTGCGTTTTTCCCCATGTGGTAATATGCCACTCGTAAGCATCGCCAATGTGCCCGAAGACGATCTCTTTCACATCCACCGTGTTTTCTTTCTGTTCGGTAGAAGTGACATCATCCCGTTTGGCTACGCTGTCAAGTTCCGCTTCAATCCCCTGTGCCATAACAGGCAAGGTAGTAAGCAGCATTCCCAGCATCAGGAATATTCCGGTCAATAGATTATGCATTTGTTTCATTTTTCTTTTCTTTTTTCTGTTTCTTTCCTACTTCATAAGTAAAAAAGAACCAAGTCTCATATATCAGATAGACTATATAGTAAAGGATGAATGTCAGCAGGAATAACTTAGCTTCTTCCCGCACTGCAAAGCAGTACACCACCAAGAGTATCACAGAGAGCAACATCTTCATCACCTTCATCGCCATGTAAAGCAGCAACATCTTTTGCGGGGCATGCTTACGGCAAGCATCAAACATAGATATTTCAAAAAGCCCGAACAAGAAGAAATATACCGGAATGAAAGGATATCCTCCAAAATAATGTCCAGGCAATAAATAATGTAAAATCCCTGCGCCTACCCATCCTGCTATTAATGTCAACAGGGTGATCTGATATAAAAAATTGCGCTTTGTCAAGCTGATACTCATAGTATTATTTAAAATTAAGAATGAAAGAATTAAGGATGAAAAGACTATTGTCAGTCTACGCAGGCAGAAACCACTCCACCACTTAACTCAATGAAACCACCCTCTATGTCAAGAGTCTGTTCTTCTCCTTCTGTCGGTACATACATCACCTTACCTTCACGAAGCGAAGACACAATGGGTGCATGTTGCGGAAGGATGGTAAACGTTCCTATCGTACCAGGTAGCGTTACACTTTCCACTTCTCCATTATAAATTTCCTTTTCAGGAGACACTATGTTCAAATACAACTTCTTCATAGCCTCTTTCCTTCTTTTATTTTTTAATTATTTACCTGATCCAGCAATTTCTGTCCTTTCTCTATCGCTTCTTCAATCGTACCGACATTCAAGAAAGCAGGTTCGGGTAGATAGTCCACCTCACCATCCAGAATCATCTTAAAGCCTTTGATAGTGTCTTCTATGGGCACCATCGTTCCCGGTACACCTGTAAATTGTTCAGCAACGGCAAAAGGCTGAGATAAGAAACGTTGCACGCGACGTGCACGATTCACCAATGTACGGTCGGCATCCGAAAGTTCTTCCATACCAAGGATAGAAATAATATCCTGTAATTCCTTGTTACGTTGCAGAATTTGTTTCACCCGTTGCGCCACTTCATAATGCTCTTCTCCCACAACATGCGGGTCGAGGATACGTGAAGTAGATTCCAGCGGATCAACGGCAGGATAAATACCTAACTCAGTAATTTTACGGCTCAATACCGTCGTGGCATCCAGGTGCGTAAATGTAGTAGCAGGTGCCGGGTCAGTCAAGTCATCGGCAGGCACATATACAGCCTGTACAGAGGTTATAGATCCATTTCGGGTAGAAGTAATACGCTCCTGCATAGCACCCATTTCAGTAGCCAGCGTCGGTTGGTAACCTACAGCCGAAGGCATACGTCCCAACAAAGCGGACACTTCGGAACCTGCTTGTGTGAAACGGAAAATATTATCGATAAAAAACAAGATATCACGTGAACCACCAGTTTCAGCACCTTGGTCACGGAAAGCTTCCGCCACCGTCAGCCCGGACAATGCTACTGATTGACGCGCACCGGGAGGTTCGTTCATCTGGCCGAATATCAAGGATACCTGTGATTTCTCCACTTCACTGTAATCTACCTTAGATAAATCCCAGTTTCCTTCTTCCATACTTTTCTTGAACTCTTCACCATAACGAATAACACCGGATTCAATCATTTCACGCAGCAAGTCGTTACCTTCACGGGTACGCTCTCCTACTCCCGCAAACACAGAAAAACCATGTTGTTTCTTAGCAATGTTATTAATGAGTTCCTGGATAAGCACTGTTTTACCTACACCAGCACCACCGAACAAACCGATCTTACCACCCTTACTGTAAGGTTCCAGCAAGTCGATAACCTTGATACCTGTATAGAGCACCTCTTGTACGGTAGTCAAATCTTCAAACTTAGGAGGATCACGGTGGATGGGATAAGCACCGGCACGGTCTAACTCTTTCATACCATCAATGGAATCACCCACTACATTCATCAACCGACCTTTAATCTGGTCGCCCACCGGCATGGTAATAGGACCGCCTGTGGGATACACTTTCATACCTCTTTGTAAACCGTCCGTACTATCCATTGCTACAGTTCTCACTGTATTTTCGCCAATGTGTTGCTGCACTTCTACGATTAATGTTTTTCCGTTTGATCTTTTTATCTCCAGTGCGTCGTGGATACTTGGAAGCATCAGTTCGGCATCCGTACCTTCAAAATAGACGTCTACTACCGGTCCGATGACCTGAGAGATATGTCCGATAATTTGTGACATAAGCAATCTTTTTATATAATTTCTCTTTTTCTAAACTCTACAAGTCGCGTTCTTGTCATTCCGCTGCTATGAGCTTAACACCTATTGAATAGTTTTTGTTCAAAGCTTCAAATCTTAATTTTTACGGAATAGTTACATAAGCAACTTTGCAAATGTAAACACAAAAACTTTCAGGTTGTACTCTATGAAAACGTTTTTTCTATAAATTATACCCTTTTGAACTATTATTACTACAATCAGAACAAAAAAGCGACATCCATTTAACGTTGCTTAAACATTCATCAACAGATGCAAAGAAGGAATTCCACTATTTTTGTATGAACAAAACATCATTTGGTAAGTTATATTTTGAAGTATAAATTTAATGAAAGGAAAAAGTATGAATTCACATCAAAATCCATTCGCAGGAAACACCCCACAGGATGTAACCGAAAGACAAGGTGAAAATGCCATTTTCATCGTTTACGGATTAAATCAATCTCCTGATGCCGTCGACAAAGTAAAAGATGTATGTGCCAATTTCTCAGCGTTAATACGTAGTATGCGTAATCGCTTTCCCGATGCACAGTTCAGTAGCACGATAAGTTTCAGTGCTAATGTATGGGATCGTATTTTCCCTGGCAGGGGGAAACCCAAAGAATTGGAAACTTTCAAAGAAATAAGGGGAAGTAAATATACAGCTGTATCCACTCCCGGTGATATACTGTTTCATATCCGGGCACGGCAAATGGGGCTATGTTACGAATTTGCTTCTATCATCGACGAAAAACTGAAGGGGGCTGTCGAAGCTATTGATGAAACTCACGGTTTCAGATATATGGATGGTAAAGCAATCATTGGCTTCGTAGATGGAACAGAATCTCCAGCCGTAGACGAGAATCCTTATCATTTTGCCGTAGTTGGTGAAGAAGATCCGGATTTTGCGGGTGGAAGTTATGTATTTGTACAGAAGTATATTCACGATATGAATGCCTGGAATGCGCTTCCGGTAGAAGAGCAGGAAAAGGTGATAGGACGAAGAAAGTTCAATGATGTGGAATTGTCGGATGAAGAAAAGCCTGCAAATGCACATAATGCTGTAACAAATATTGGAGATGATTTAAAAATAGTACGTGCCAATATGCCATTTGCCAATACTTCAAAAGGAGAATACGGTACTTATTTCATTGGATATGCAAGTACATTCAGTACTACGCGCCAGATGTTGGAAAGTATGTTTATCGGGAATCCTGTAGGCAACACCGACCGCTTGCTTGATTTTAGTACTGCGGTTACCGGGACCCTGTTCTTTGCACCGTCTTACGATCTACTTGGAGAAGATTAGCAGTTCGCCCCCATGCTGGGCAAACATAAAAAAAGGCTATCTATCCCAGACAGCCAATCTTTTGTTAACCTTAAATCTAATACTATGAAAAACACATTGCAAAGATACGGCTTTTCTTGATTTCTCCAAATTTCAGAGCCTTTACAGGACATTTTACAACAAGGTTTAATAATTCTATCGATCTTGTTAACAATTTGACAAAGAAAAGAGAGTATTACACTATATTTTTAAACAGGAATTAAGAATATTGTAAAGCAGAGGGGCAATCAGCCTCTCTGTTTGTTTATTAATTCCTGTTTCTGATACCGGATTTCCAGAGAAGAATATCTATTCAACTATAGTGGGCCTCTGCATATAATATGCAGAAGTCCCGTTATGATAATAGTTCTCTTTTATGGAAGTACATTTAAAACCATTTTTTTCATATAAATGAATAGCCGGGGAATTAGAAACATTCACCTCCAAAGTAATTCTCTTTAAGCCTTGTTTTTGGGCAATAACAGCTATCTGATCTATTAGTAATTGCCCCACTTTCTTGCCACGAAAATCAGGATGAACAGCTATCGAATAGATACGTAGACTACAAGCACGTTGATTTATCAACACACTAAAATAGCCCCCCACCCTTTGCTGATATTCTGCTACACAAAAGTATCCTTTTGCTTGAGAAATAAGATAAACAAACTGACGTTTTGAAAAACTATCTTTATCAAAACAAATTTGTTCTATCTCCATAATTGACGGAATATCATCAATTTCAGCCAAACGAAGTATAAATCGCTGTTCCATACGAATTAGAAACGTTTTACATCCAACATACGCCAAAAGTTATTCAGCAACCGATAGTAGAGTTCGTCTCCCAGAATGGCATCTTCTAACCCATGGTCAATGCTGGGATTATCATTTATCTCAATAACAATAGCACGGTCATTTACCATTTTCAAATCTACTCCATACAGGCCTTTCCCAATAAAAGAGGCCGCGCGCAGCGCTGTATCCAATACCTTACGTGGCACTTGATAAATAGGAATAGTCTCCACCAGTCCGCAACGGCTCCGTCCGGAAGAATAATGGCAATAGATTTGCCAATGTCCCTTAGCCATATAATACTTACACGCATAGAGAGGCTCTCCATTCAAAATGCCGATACGCCAGTCAAAATCTGTTGGAGCGAACTCCTGAGCCAGCAGTATAGATGACTTATCAAACAATACTTTCAACGCTTCATCCAACTCGATCTCATTATTGACTTTCTTCATACCGATAGAGAAAGAGCCATCTGGGATTTTCAGGATAAAAGGACTACCAAGTTGTTCCGTAATCTCCTCATAAGAGTTGACATTCGATTTGAATAGTAACATGGAAAGCGGTGCCGGAATCTTTTCCTTCTCAAACAATTCTTTCAGATAAACCTTATTGGTACAGCGGATAATAGATTGAGGATCATCTATAACAGCCAACCCATTTTGTGTGGCCAATTGTGAAAGCCGGAACGTGTAATGGTTTAACGAAGTAGTGGTACGAATAAATAAGGCATCAAACTCCATCAGTCGTGTGGCATCTTCTTCAGTTAGCAATTCGGCATGAATATCCATCTTCTTAGCCAGTTCAAGTAGTTTGTGAAGTGCCTTTTTATCGCTTGGCGGAAATTTCTCATCCGGATCATACAGTATAGCCAGGTTGTATCTTGCCGATTTCGAAGCCTGAGGATTGCGCCACACTTTTCTGTTAAACAAATCCAGAGCATTAGCGAAATAATCCTCTTCCTCATTATTCAATGACCCCAAAGGTAAAAACTGAATATTTTCTATCTGATTCTTATGTCGCGTATTTAATGTAACCCGCAATAAAGGAGCCGGATAATTCTCAAAAATAAAACGGGCTATACGCTCCAATCCTTTCTCTTTGCAAGTGCCAAAGTATACATTCAGAGACCAAAGATCATCGGTTATTTCATTTTTCTGAATCCATTGATAACAAAGCTTTTGAAGATTGCTATCCATACGGATACCTGCACCTGCTTCCACCTTATTAATTATATCTACTCCGGGAATAACTTTATGCCCCCTCGTTTGGGCTAATAACGAGCAATAATAGCCTTCGGAGTTATAGCTATAATCATTACTCAGGTTGATTACTAATTTACGATCCTTTCCCGGTGATTTATACTTCAGGTAGTCAGATACTGTTAAAATGCTGTTTGTTTTGGAATATGGCTTCCAATCATCCAAGCTGTCTACAAGGATCAATACATTGTTCATTTCGTCTTTTTAAAAAAGTGCCCGAAAGTAGTGAATTAAATGATACAAAATATCGCAGACTCAATAATTATTTTCAAGAGATGAAAACAACTCTGTTTTTGCTCAAAAATAATAGGAGGAAATCTAAAATTATTCTGCATATTCTCTTAAATTTGCGCTTCAAATTTAGAGTAAATAACACCTATGAATACAACTATCGCAATCATTTTCGGTGGACAATCTGCCGAACATGAAGTTTCTTTGAAATCAGCTACTAATATATTCAATGCAATAGATAGAAGCAAGTTTAACCCCTTATTAATAGGCATTGACAGAGCAGGAAATTGGTTTTATAACCCAGAGTATAAGATGCAGAATATCAATCTGGCAAAAGATGATTATTTTGCAGACGCCACCAGTGTTTATATGACTCATTCTTCTGAAAAGATTGAGATTATAAGTAAAGGTACAAATATGGTTATAGAGAATATTGATGTAGCGTTTCCCATTGTACACGGAACATTCGGAGAAGACGGAACTTTGCAGGGCTTTCTAAAATCAATAAACATCCCCTTCGTTGGTCCGGATGTATTAGGTTCTGCCATAGCAATGGATAAGGATGTAACAAAGTGCTTACTGAAAGCTGCCAATATTCCTGTTGCCGACTCTTATACATTATATAAATACAATCCTTCCGAATTTTTATATAGTGAGATTGTGTCCGTATTGGGACTTCCTCTTTTCGTAAAACCTGCCAATGCGGGTTCATCCGTAGGTGTAAGCAAAGTTACGAATGAAGATGAATTTACAATAGCATTATCTACTGCATTCCAATATGATAATAAAATTCTGGTAGAAGAAGCCATTATAGGAAAAGAAATCGAATGTGCCGTATTAGGTAATGAACATGTACGGGCATCCGTAGTGGGAGAAATTGTAGCAACCAAAGATTTTTATTCTTATGATGCTAAATATATAAGTTCAACCGGAGCAAAATTGCAAATTCCGGCTGAAATAAACGCCGAAATGTCCGGACAGATCAGAGAATGTGCAGTAAAAGCATTTAAGACCATTTGCTGTGAAGGTATGGCACGAGTTGATTTCTTCCTGACTGAAGATAATAGATTTGTATTGAATGAAGTCAATACCTTACCAGGCTTTACGGAAATCAGTATGTATCCTAAACTTTGGGAACAAACAGGCATTCCATATAAAGACCTGATAACCGAATTAATATCCTTGTCTCTGCAAAGGCATGAGCGTGATTCGAAGTTATCCATAAAAATATGATCTTCTAAAACGTCTTTGTCAGCAACAAACAAAAGCCTCCCAGGGTTGTTTCTAATAGCAACTAAAAACAGACCTTGATTATGAAAAAGTTTAATTTCAGTTTATTGGCAGGCTTGTTGTTGCTGATATCTGCTTCCGTATGCGCAGAAAATACTCCGGAAAAAGTACAGGAAACTTTCAAAAAGATGTATCCTAAAGTGACGACCGTGGAATGGATGCATAAAAGTGATTACCACATTGCCGGATTCGTTTCAGATAGCCACGAAATGAACGCCTGGTTCGGAAACAATGCCCAATGGATAATGACGGAGACAAACGTCGAAAGCCTGGAAGATGTCCCTGCTCCCGTAGCTAAAGCATTTATGCAGACAGAGACCCCTCCTATACAAATCAGATATATAAAGATAATTACCTTCCCCAAAATGCCTACTGTAGTAATCATCGATATAGAAGAGTATAACTCTGACAGAGAAATTCAGCTTTTCTATGCTCCTGACGGTAAACTACTACAGAGCCTCGATGTATCCGGTGGTGATGGAGAAATCTATCCCGAGTTATTCGGGTAATACAAAATTCTTACCAAATATAAGAACAATTGAACAAAACAGAATGTTATCTATAAAAACAACTATAAATAGCAAGACTTATGAGTAGACGTTCACAGCTGGAGCATGAAGTATCATTAGCTCAAAAACGTATTAAGGAAGCTCCCCAAAATACGCCGGCAAACATCAGAAAAATTTGGGAACAAGAGTTGGTTGAACTTGAAGTAGAACTGAACAACCTGACTGACGACGAAGAAGATAATAACGATTAGCAACCTCTGACAATGAAATGGGATAATCAACTGATAAATCATTTGCAATGGTCGAATGCGATCATTAATCGTGAGGGCAAAGAAATCGTAGCACAGGAAATTGCTGCAATGGCGAAAGAAGGTGATGTGATTGGGGCTGGTTCCGGCTCTACTGTCTACCTTACATTATTTGCATTGGCGGAACGTATTCGCAAAGAATCTCTGTACATAGAGGTTATCCCTGCCTCTGCTGAAATTTCCATGACCTGCATACAACTGGGTATACCACAAACCACTCTTTGGAATAAACGTCCGGATTGGGCTTTTGATGGTGCTGATGAAGTAGATCCGGAACGGAGTCTGATAAAAGGACGTGGTGGAGCCATGTTCAAAGAAAAACTTCTGATAAAAAGTAGTGGTAAGAATTTCATTATTGTTGATGACACAAAACTGGTTGATCATTTGGGGAGCCGCTTTCCAATACCTGTAGAAGTCTTTCCAAGCGCATTGACTCTTGTAGAGAGTGAGATGCAGCGATTAGGAGCTTCCGAAATAACACTGCGTCTTGCCAGTAGAAAAGACGGGCCTATTTTGACTGAAAATGGTAATTTTATTCTTGATACCCGCTTCAGTTACATTGATCCTTCTTTGGAAGAAAATTTAAAAGCGATTACCGGAGTAATTGAAAGCGGACTTTTTATCGGATATGATGTTGAAATAGTAGTCGCGAAATAAAAAACATCCACATTTATTTGATGAAATCATTCTTTTTTACGAGATTTGTGAAATCTAATCATATAAATATTCACAAAGATGGAAAAGAATAAAGATGATTTTTTTAAGAGCTTGTGGAAAATATTCGAGAAAAGACTCACAGAGATACTAAAGCCCATCGCAGAAAAACTTAATAGCGAATTTGAAAAAGAATGCTTGATGCATTACTTGCTAAAAGGCGGAGAAACCCTTATTGTAAGCGATGATGTGTTTAAAAGGATCGCCGAAGAAGCTGTTAAGGAGCAAGAGAAAGCCGGTGGTAAACTACAGGGCGCTACCACTGTGAAAATCAACGGTAAGCAATACTACTCTAAATGCATATCCTTCTACAACAACGATGAATTTGATTATGCCTTAGGTTGTGCAACTGTATTTTTTGACGAGAGTGGAACTCCGGTAGGATTAAGAGATTACTATGATTTTGATCCGGCAGAACATCGAGGAGACATGGAAGAAAAACTGACCCAAATTATGGCAGAATTGGAAAAGACACCTTTTGGTGGAAAACCATACGATATATTATATGGAATATATATCTAAATATTAAAGTAAAAAACAGTTGCCAAATTTTCCATGGCAACTGTTTTTCTTATATAAAGTAAATCTTAATATACTTCTACTTTTTCAGCAATACGTTTTGCTTTGTCCCGTAATGCATCCAAATCTGAATTCAGCGGTGCATAACACAATACTACTCCCATACGACGGTTAACACGTGTTGTCGGTTTACCAAAAATGCGAATATAGGTATCCTCTTCTTTTGTCACCTCCTCAATACCCCGATAATTCGGACGTTTCTGGCTGGCAATTGTTGAGAGAATAACAGCACTGGCTCCTATTCTTTCCTGCTTTATATTTGGAATGGGCAGGCCGAGTACTGCACGCAAATGAAGTTCAAACTCATTCAGATTTTGTGTACCGGCTAAAGTCACCATACCCGTATCATGTGGACGCGGAGAAAGTTCCGAGAAATACACTCCATTTTCATGACTCAAGAAAAATTCAACTCCCCAAAGACCGGCACCCGTCAGAGCACGTGTTACTTTTTCAGCCATTTTCTGTGCTTCTTTCAAGTGAGCAGGATCAATGTGAGCAGGCTGGAAACTTTCGCGATAGTCTCCCCCCTTTTGTACATGACCGATAGGAGGACAAAATAATGTAGGACCATTCTTTTGCGTTACAGTAAGCAGAGTTATTTCGCTATCAAACTTTATAAATTCTTCAATAATAAGTTCCTTTATATCACCACGACTACCGTTGCAACCATATTCCCAAGCATGTTCCAGTTCATCCGCACTCTTCACAAGAGACTGTCCTTTTCCTGAAGAAGACATCAATGGTTTCACCACACAAGGAAAACCTATTTTCTCAGAAGCAGCCTTTAACTCATCGAAAGATTTGGCATAAAAATATTTAGCTGTTTTCAAGCCCAATTCCTGAGCAGCAAGATCACGTATAGCCTTGCGATTCATAGTAAAATTCACAGCACGTGCACTGGGTACTACCTGAATACCTTCTTTTTCAAAATCATAAAGACGTTCTGTACGAATGGCCTCAATTTCCGGTACAATAATATCCGGCTGGTGTTTGCGTACTACACGTTCCAAAGCATCGCCGTCAAGCATACTGAACACCTCACATTCATCAGCCACTTGCATGGCCGGCGCTCCGGCATACGAGTCGCAGGCAATGATATATTGGCCTTTACGTTGGGCAGAAATAACGAACTCCTTACCCAGTTCACCGGAACCTAACAATAAAATCTTCTTCATTTTTGCTATGTGTTTATATTAAGAAGCACAAATGTACATAAAAAAATAAGTAGCTACTGCTTTAAATAATTGAAAAAACGAATGGATAGCTCATTTTTATCTGTATCTTTGTACCATAAACAATAGGGTTTATTCTGAAATCTTCTTTGTGCATGTTTGCCTTTGCGGAATTCCGCAAATTATTCCATTCCAAATTTGACCTCATAATCAGCTCCTTTGTTCATTATACGATTTAATTGTTGTATGCTAATCTCAAAATGATTGCATGCTACCATTAGTCAGAAAAACTAAGTGCAGTGTTTTTAAACTGCATAATATATAATAATTTTAGAATGGCAGTAAAAAGAGTAACATCAAGTAAAAGAGACAGAGAAAAAGCGAAACAGAGTAAGCGAGAAGAAAAACAGAAAAGAAAAGAAGAACGCTTGAGCAGCGGTAGCCGTAGTTTCGAAGAGATGCTGGCATACGTAGACGAAAACGGTATTCTTCATTCTACACCCGAAGGTGTAAAGCCTAAAGAAGAAATAGATGCTTCTGAAATAGAAATATCAATTCCTAAAAAAGGCGAAGCAGAAGAAATTCTGCCTTTAAACGGACGCATTGAACATTTTAATGTATCCAGAGGTTATGGTTTTATAAAAGATTTAGGAAGTGGTGAAAAATATTTTTTCCATATTACTTCTGCTCCTGAAGGTATAACGGAAGGAGACAACGTTACATTTGAAATTGAACGCGGTACGCGAGGTATGAACGCCGTGCGGATCTCAATCATTAATAAATAACAATTTTAACTTACAAAAAGAAATGAACATTTATGTTGCAAACTTAAGCTGGAACACAAACAGTGACAGCTTACAGGAATTATTTTCACAGTATGGCGAAGTAACTTCAGCCTACATTATTAACGACAGAGAGACGGGACGTTCACGCGGTTTCGGCTTCGTAGAAATGCCGAATGATGAAGAAGGTCAGAAGGCTATTGACACTCTTAACGAAACAGAATTTGAAGGCAAGAATATCGCAGTAAGCGTAGCTCGCCCTAGAACAGAAAGACCTGCAGGCGGCAACCGTAGTGGTGGTTACGGCGGCGGTAACCGTGGTGGCGGTTACGGCGGTGGCAACCGTGGCGGTGGTTACGGCGGTGGCAATCGTGGTGGTGGCTATGGCGGCGACCGCGGTGGAAGATATTAATCTTACAGCTAAACAACAAATGAGAACTGTTCGGAATAATTTCCGGACAGTTTTTTTTATGCCCCTGTTCCATCTATTATATATCAATAATATCTATATTTGCATATATGGTAACAAGCAAACATATTATACTGACACTTTCACTGCTACTGTGCAATGTGTGTATCTACGCTGCTACAGTCAACTACTCCGTGCGCGGAAAAGTCATTGATAAACAATCTCGGCAACTGGTGGCATATGCCAACATAGTGGTTACAGGTATCCCTGGTAAAGGAGCATCCACAGATTCACTGGGTATGTTCCATATAGAACAAATACCACCTGGAATTTATCGTTTCGAAGCAACGCTGATAGGATATAAAAGTGCTGTAACTTCCGAGTATTTGGTTTCTGCCTCTACACCTTTCATTGAGATTGAGATGGAAGAAGATGAAAATATGCTGGCTGCAATTGTGGTAACCCCCTCCCCTTTTAGGAAAACCGTGGAGAGTCCGGTAAGTATGCGTATTATTGGGTTACAAGAGATAGAAAAAAGTCCGGGAGGAAACCGGGATATTTCGCGAATTGTGCGGGCATATCCAGGTGTATCATTCTCACCTATCGGATACAGAAACGATTTGATTGTACGGGGTGGATCACCCTCTGAAAACCGTTTCTATATGGATGGAATAGAGATCCCAAATATCAATCACTTTGCTACACAGGGAGCATCAGGTGGTCCAGTTAGCATCGTTAATGCAGATTTGATACGGGAAATCAGTTTCTATACCGGAGCATTTCCTGCGGATCGTTCCGGAGCAATGAGTTCTGTATTAGATTTCCGTTTAAGAGATGGTAATCCGGATAAACAGACTTATAAAGCGACCTTGGGAGCTTCCGAAGTATCCTTCAGTGGTAACGGACACCTGAGCGATAAAACGACGTACCTGTTCTCTATCCGACAATCGTATCTTCAATTATTATTCAAGGCATTGGGCCTACCTTTCCTGCCTAATTTCATTGACGGGCAATTCAAACTAAAGACAAAATTATCAGCCCATGATGAACTGACTGTACTGGGTCTGGTAGGAATTGATAAAATGAAACTGAATACGGACGAGAAAGGAGAAGATGCGGAATATATATTAAGTTATCTTCCTACCATTCATCAGGAAACATTCACTGTAGGAGCATCTTATCGCCATTATGCAGGAAAACACGTACAAACACTCACGCTAAGTCATAATTATCTGAATAACCGTAATGTGAAATATCTGAATAACGATGATTCTTCGGAAGATAATCTAACCCTCCGTCTGCGATCTGTAGAGCAAAAGACTACCCTTCGTTTCGAAAATCGAACAAGACTGGGGCAATGGACTTTGAAAGAAGGTGCCGAAGTGAATTATTCTAATTATACCAACCGTACCAAACAACGAATACTCAGTTCCAGTTCTATTTACCACACGGATTTGAACATATTCAGTTGGGGCGGCTTCTTCTCCACAGACTATATCAGCACGAATAAACGGTTCTCCGCTTCAGCAGGTATCCGGATAGATGGCAATAATTACAATCAGGAAATGAAGGAGTTATGGAAGCAACTTTCTCCCCGTTTTTCATTATCCTATGATCTTACCAAGCAATGGGCATTAAGTGGAAGTGCAGGATTGTATTATCAACTCCCCCCATATACAGCTTTAGGATTTAAAGACAATGACGGCATCTATATAAATAAGAACCTTAAATACATGCAGGTTATGGAAACCAGTCTTGGGCTTGACTGGCATTTGGAAGACAGATTGATGATTTCGGCGGAAGGATTCTTCAAACGATATGGACGCATGCCCCTTTCCGTACGGGATAATATTCCATTGGCATGTAAAGGAGATGATTATGGTACTGTAGGTAATGAAGTACTGATTCCTACAGAGCGCGGACGAGCTTATGGCATAGAAACCATGTTGCGTTGGCAAGCACCGGGACAATTTAATTTTGTATCTTCACTCACATTATTTCGTAGTAAATTCCGTGATATCTCCTCTGCGTGGGATAATCGTTTTATCCTCAATGTCAGTGGCACCTACAATCTGCCTCGCCGTTGGAGCATTGGAGGTAAACTCAGTTATATCGGTGGTGCTCCTTATACTCCTTATGATGAAGATAAGTCTTCATTGGTTGAAGCATGGAATGCGCAAGGACGTCCATATTATGATTATTCAAAGTATAATACAGAACGCCTTCCCAACTTTGCCCAATTCGATGTTCGTATAGATAAGTCTTTCTATTTCCATCGTTGCATGGTAGGCTTTTACATTGATATACAGAATATAACAGGAAGCAAACTGAAACAGCAGGATGTGATTATGAGTACAGGAGTTATCGAAAATCCTTCTGCTCCCATTGGAGAACAAAGATATAAAATGAAATATTTAAAGCAGGAAAGTGGAACAGTTTTACCGTCAATTGGACTTACGGTGGAATTCTAATAAAAACACTTGCGGCTGCGTTACCTTTCACTTGTACAAGTGTAAGCTTACACAGCAGCAAGTGTTGACCTACGCAGCCGCAAGTATCATTTATTGATGTTGATCTCTCAGCAAATCATTCACCGTCTTCACCGGATTGAATGTACTTAGAGGCACCTCTACAAATACTGTATTCCAGTCACTCATTGCACCGTTCCACAAACCGGGAAGTTCCAGGGCTTTAAGATCCTTACCATTCTTCGATTTGTAAGAAATAAAACCGGTAGCTTTATCTACGAAATTTGCAAGGTCAAATTTATGACCTTTATAATCACGTACGGCACAAACCAGATCTACAGGATTAAAGTGCGTTCCTTTCTCAAACATTTCTTTCTTCTCCGAATCATCCATATCAATTTGGGAGCTTTCTAGAATTTGCAAAGAAATAGTTCCGTCACTGTTATATGCCAAGAACGGGCCACCACCCGGTTCGCCTACATTCTTCACCATACCGCATACACGCATCGGACGGTTCAACTTCTCTTTCAGATAAAGTACAAGTTCGGCATCTTCCAGATTCTTGGTTTCAGGGTTCTTACAGAAGAGTTTCTTTTGCAGGAATTGCAGTATTTCAATCACCTGTTCATGAGTATATCTGCCACTGTCCAAAAGTTCCAGATAAGCAAATGCCTTTTGTTGCAAAGCAACCAATACTCCGGCAATCAACTTTTTGTAGAGCACAGTATCACCTTTCAGCTTATCGGGCACCACATTATCAATATTCTTAATAAAGATCACATCTGCATCCAGGTCATTCAGATTTTCGATCAATGCACCATGGCCACCCGGACGGAACAGCAACTTACCATTATCACGGAAAGGTTGATTATCCATATCAGCAGCAATCGTATCCGTACTCGGTTTCTGCTCAGAGAAAGTTACATTATAATCTACTCCGTATTTCTTTGCATAAACAGCCGCTTTATCTGCTACCAATGCTTCAAACAAACGGCGGTGTTCGGGAGAAACTGTAAAATGCACATTTACTTTACCATTCTTATTAGCTGCATAGAGCGCACCCTCTACAAGATGTTCTTCCAGCGGTGTACGGTTACCGTCTTCATATCTGTGGAATTTCAGCAGACCTTTCGGCAATGCACCGTAATTCAATCCTGCAGCTTCAAGCAGTGCAGCAACTACGGCTTTATAGTTTCCTTCAGACACCAACGCAGGAATATCTTTTCCAGACATCTTCTCACAGGCAGCATTCAAATCATCATAGAAAGCGAATTTTTCAATCTGTTCAAAGAATGTCTTTTCAAATTTAGTTTCGGGGGTATCATAATCAGCTCCGAGAAATTCGAACAAATTCTTGAACATACGGCTCGCTGCACCTGATGCAGGAACAAACTTCACTACCACCTTATCTGTCCGGGTATAAGCGTCCCATGCATCGAGATAGAGCTTTTGCTCATCTGCTGCAGGAGCCAGAATTCCTTTTTCCAGAGAAGCGGCAGCAGCCAGCTTCAAATATGGAAAACCTTTCTCGAAACAAGCCAGTTGTTCGGCTATCTGTTCTTCTGAGATACCTTTTTGCGTAAGCAACTCTTTGTCTTGCGGTGTTATCATATTATCTATTTTTATTAATTGATTGCCAAAAATACAAAAAAACTGCAAGCCCTATCAAGAAAAAGAAGAAAAAAACTACCTTTACACCACAAAAATGGACGATTATGGAAAGAGATGAATTTTTCACTACTGAAGAGAAGAAATTGCTCTTCTCTCTCTACCGAAAATTATTACAGTTGACCGGTGAGACATTACAGAAGGGCGACTGCAGAAAACTGAAAACACATCTTATCAACTCTATAAAGGATAACCGGGTTCAACGCGACACTTTCGGATTGAATCCACTGGTTAAGGATATGCAGACTGCCGTTATCGTTGCCGAAGAAATCGGAATGAAGCGGGCGTCGATTCTGGGCATTATGTTGCACGAAAGTGTGAGAAACGGAGCTTGTACTCCCGAAGAGGTGCAGGCTGCTTTCGGTGAAGATGTGGCCGGCATTATCCGTGGACTGATACGCGTGAATGAACTTTATTCCAAAAGCCCGACTATCGAATCGGAAAACTTTCGCAATCTGTTGCTCTCCTTTGCGGAAGATATGCGCGTAATCCTGATAATGATTGCTGACCGTGTGAATATCATGCGGCAGATTAAAGATAGCAAGAACGACGAAGCCCGCCGGCAAGTGGCCAACGAGGCTGCATATCTCTATGCTCCCCTCGCTCATAAATTAGGCTTATATAAGCTAAAATCGGAATTGGAAGACCTCTCCCTGAAATATACGGAAAAAGAGGTCTATTACCATATTAAAGATAAACTGAACGAAACAAAAGCATCCCGCGATAAGTATATCGCAGCTTTTATCACCCCGATGCAGAAAAAATTAGAGGACGCCGGACTACATTTCCACATCAAAGGACGTACAAAGTCTATCCACTCCATCTATCAAAAAATGAAGAAGCAGAAATGCCCTTTCGAAGGAGTGTATGACCTGTTTGCCATCCGTATTATTCTGGACTCACCTGTAGACAAGGAGAAGCAAGAATGCTGGCAAGCATATTCCATTGTAACAGATATGTATCAACCCAATCCCAAACGTCTGCGCGACTGGTTATCCGTGCCCAAAAGTAATGGTTACGAATCATTGCACATCACCGTGATGGGCCCTGAAGGTAAATGGGTAGAAGTACAGATACGTACTGAACGCATGGACGATATTGCCGAACGAGGCTTGGCCGCCCACTGGCGCTATAAAGGTGTGAAGGGTGAAACAGGATTGGATGAATGGCTGACTACGGTACGTGAGGCTTTGGAAAATTCAGATAGCAATGGATTGGAAGCTATGGACCAGTTCAAACTGGATTTGTATGAGGATGAAGTCTTCGTGTTCACCCCGAAAGGTGATCTGTTTAAGTTAGGTAAAGGTGCCACAGTGCTGGATTTTGCTTTTCATATCCATAGTAAATTGGGATGCAAGTGTATCGGTGCAAAAGTTAATGGCAAGAATGCGCAACTTCGTCAGGTACTGAACAGTGGTGACCAGGTGGAGATTATGACTTCGAATACCCAGACACCGAAGCAGGACTGGCTGAACATCGTGACTACCTCCAAAGCACGTACCAAGATACGCCAAGCTTTGAAAGAGATGGTTGCCCGGCAGCATGCCTTTGCTAAAGAAACTATTGAAAGAAAATTCAAAAACCGGAAAATAGAGTATGATGAAGCTGTCATGATGCGCCTCATTAAACGCCTCGGTTTCAAAACTGTGACTGATTTCTATCAAAACATTGCCGATGAAACGTTGGATGTAAACGAAATCATCGACAAATACCTGGAGCAACAGAGACGGGAAAATGATACGCATGACGACATTATATACCGTAGTGCTGAGGGATATAACCTGCAGCAAACGCAGAACGATGAAATCACCCGATCAAAAGAAGATGTACTGGTAATCGATCAGGATCTGAAAGGATTGGACTTCAAGTTAGCACGCTGTTGTAACCCGATTTATGGAGATGATGTATTTGGCTTTGTGAGTGTGACCGGTGGCATTAAGATACATCGCAGCGATTGTCCCAATGCCACTCAACTACGAGAACGATTCGGATACCGTATTGTAAAAGCACGTTGGGCAGGTAAATCGCAAGGTACACAATATCCTATAACGCTTCGTGTAGTAGGCCATGATGATATTGGCATTGTAACTAACATCACCTCAATCATATCTAAAGAAAATGATATTTCTCTACGCTCCATCGGCATAGACTCTCATGACGGACTATTCTCCGGCACTATGACAATTATGGTAGGCGATACAGGACGTTTGGAAACACTTATAAAGAAGTTGAGAACAGTAAAAGGAGTGAAACAAGTTTCAAGAAATTGAATATGAAATACGATTTTAAGAAACAAATCCGAAGCTTTGGATACGCCTGGAAAGGCATCCGGCAATGTATTGGGAAAGAACAGAATCTTAGTTTTCACCTGATTACTACAATAATCGTGATAGGTGCAGGTTTCCTTTTCGACATTACACGTACGGAATGGATGATTATTATCCTTTGTATTGGTGTGGTCGTAGCTGCGGAGCTCTTCAATACGGCAATTGAAAGATTGGTGGATCTGGTATCCCCGGAGCGTCATCCCATTGCAGGACAAGTAAAAGATATTGCCGCCGGTGCAGTGCTGGTATGCGCTGTTGCGGCGGCAATCATTGGAGGGATTATTTTTATCCCATATTTGTTTTGACACGGGTTTATCTCACTCGCCTTCTCTTATAATAGGGACGCGTCAGCAGGAAATAAAATAGTAGTGCTACAATGATTCCCACACCTATAATTTTATAGATCAATTGAAAATCTACATAAAAGTGTGGTTTTTCAATGCTTGAACCGTCTTCAAACATAGAATACAGTTCTATGTTGTTTGACAGGAAGCAGCAAACTGCAATACCTATTAAAATTCCCGTTTCCATAGCCAAATGGCAAGTTGTATTTGCTGTTCCACGCTGGCAATGCTGCGAAAGCTTGACGAATATCTTCGTAAGAGGTACTGTAAGTATCACCAAAACAACCAGGAAGAAAGTCGCACTGTAATCCCCATCCTTTATTATAGGTATTACTATCCCCGACACAAAAGCTATCAGCACTACATTGAGGGCAGGCAACCAAGCCCGTGACAGTAAAAAACGGTCGATATTACAACGTCCTATACCTATAGGTGCACGGAAAGCAACATACACCCGCAATGCAAACAGTATACTAAATATACCGCACAATGCGGAAAGATACACTACCATGCTGAAGCCTTTGAGCTGGAACATCCATATTCCTACTCCCACTCCTACCAACATACCCAGACGAGCCGCCAAAGCATATGTCATATTCCCTGCGCTACGGCGCGGAGAATTTGTAATATCAATAGCAACTGTAATTCCCGCTGTGGCTGCTAATCCGAAAGCTCCTCCCTGCACAACGGCAAGTAACAGCAATTTCGTTAAAGTATCAGCAAATAGATAACCCACCGTCGCTGCTAACATTATAAATGTGGAGTAGACAAGCACGTGCTTTCGCTTATACGCATCTCCCAGATATGCATGAAATGGTCCTACAAGGAACATACCCACCGCAAACACCAAAAACATACTACCCACCTGTACAGTAGAAATGCCTAAGCGTGACACCATCACCGCAGGCAGTACCGGGAATAGCATATATAGGGATGCAAAAAGCAGGAAATTAGCCATGCATATCCGCATAAATCCCAGCGACCAAAGATTATCAATATTGCTCTTTCTCATTCGGGAAGTCTAAGTTCTTCACATCAGATATATAACGGCTTATAGCGTCAGTCATTATCGTATGCAAATCGGCATAACGACGTAAGAAACGGGGACGGAAACCATTATTCATACCCAGCATATCCTGAATTACCAGCACCTGTCCGTCTACTCCACCACCGGCACCAATGCCGATAATAGGAATAGTAAGTTCACTTGCCACACGTTCTGCCAATTCCGCCGGGATTTTCTCTAACACAATGGCAAAGCATCCTGCCTCTTCCAGCAGATGGGCATCACGTACCAATTTCTCAGCTTCGGTATCATCCTTGGCACGAACAGTGTAAGTACCATACTTATTGATAGATTGCGGCATCAGTCCCAGATGTCCCATAATAGGAATACCTGCACTCAGAATGCGCTTTACAGTACCTATTATTTCTTCGCCACCTTCCAGTTTCAAAGCATCTGCATGACTCTCTTTCATAATGCGGATGGCAGAAGCAAGCCCTTCCATCTCATTGCCCTGGTAAGAGCCGAAAGGCATATCCACTACAACCATAGCACGTTTTACTCCACGAACTACGGACTTAGCATGATAGATCATCTGATCAAGGGTGATCGGAAGTGTCGTCACATTACCAGCCATTACATTACTGGCAGAATCACCCACAAGAATTACATCCATACCTGCACCATCCACAATCTGTGCCATAGTGTAATCATAGGATGTCAACATAGAAATTTTTTCGCCTCTTTGCTTCATTTCAACAAGGCGATGAGTGGTCACTTTACGAGTGTCATCTGAAATATATCCAGCCATAATTTCATTTACAATTTAATCATTTACAATGTACAATTTTGACTGTGTACAGATACACGTTGCAAATCATATATCGTAAATTGTAGTTCGTACTTTTATTTATCGCCGCAAAGGTAATCCTTTTTCCCTTTACTTGTGCAATTCTGTTAATTTATCGTAAGTGAATCCCTGGAAATCATCCAGAACATAGTGGCACAACGGGGTAATTTCTTCTCGTGAATTAGTGGTAGCCAGACCAATAACTGTAGCACCGGAAGCCATTCCGGCTTTCAGACCATTAAAAGAATCCTCAAAAACATAAGTCGTTTCCGGAGTAGTGTCAAATACTTCCATACCAAGCAGAAAACAATCGGGTGCAGGTTTAGAGGCAGTGAACATTTCTGCTGTGAGAATACGGTCGAACATACTTTTAATTTCAGGTTTAGCACGGTATACAGCTTCCATTTTCTTATCATTGGAGCTGGTAACTACAGCCATTTTCACACCATTACGGTGAAGATCGGCAATAAATTCCTCCACCCCGGGAACAAAATCGTATGACATATCCTGTTCGAAGCGGTCGAGACCTACAGTGATTTCCTCTCTCTCTTTTGTCATACCGGGAAAGAAGGTATCGTAGATATACATCAGGGTCTGCCCCTTTACACGACTTTCCAGATCTTCCATACCTAAGTAATCTACTCCCATTTTATGCCAAAAAACGCTGTACTGCGTCTCTGTGTCGACAACGACACCGTCGAAATCGAAGAGAACGGCGATGTTTTTAGTTTCAGCCATATAAACTTTCTTTTACCTTATAATGTTAATACCTTATCTATTACGATACAAAGGTCAGAATAATCCTTGAACCGAGCAAATAAATGAGTAACTTTGCTGCGAATACCAGATACGCGGACGACATGGACCAGAGCGGACGAACGCGGACTCATCACTTTCTTTAGATAAATAGTTATGGATAATAACCCTCACATATTAGGTACCGAGAGCATCGGAAAACTGCTGTTACAGTATTCCATACCCGCTATTATCGGCATGACAATAACTTCTCTGTACAACATTATCGACAGCATTTTCATAGGTCATGGTGTAGGTGCAATGGGTATTGCCGGATTAGCTATTACATTCCCTTTGATGAACCTCGTGGTAGCATTCTGTACGCTGGTATCAGCAGGCGGTTCTACCATTTCATCCATCCGTCTGGGGCAAAAAGATTTAGACGGAGCAACTGAGGTATTGGGAAATACGCTGATGTTTTGTCTGATTAATGCAGTAGTATTCGGTGGACTTGCTTTTCTGTTTCTGGATGATATATTGAGATTCTTCGGTGCCAGTTCCGAAACATTACCTTATGCACGTGACTTCATGCAGATTATCCTGGCAGGAACCCCAATTACTTATACAATGATCGGGCTAAACAATATTATGCGTGCCACAGGATATCCTAAAAAGGCGATGTTGACTTCCATGGTAACAGTGGTCTGTAACATCATCCTTGCTCCTATCTTCATTTTCCATTTTGACTGGGGAATTCGTGGAGCAGCTACGGCAACCGTTATTTCACAGTTCATCGGTATGGTATGGGTGGTGAAGCATTTCCTTGATAAGGATAGTTTCGTTCGTTTTCGTCCGGACTTCTGGAAATTGAGAAAGCGCATCATCAGTAGCATCTTTTCAATCGGTATGTCTCCTTTCCTGATGAATGTATGTGCCTGTGTCATTGTGATTATCATCAACAACACATTACAACGTCACGGAGGCGATATGGCCATCGGAGCTTACGGTATCATCAATCGCCTGCTTACACTCTATATAATGATTGTATTAGGTCTGACTATGGGTATGCAACCAATTGTTGGATATAACTTCGGAGCACAGAAACACGACCGTGTGAAGCAAACGTTGAAACTGAGCATCCTGACCGGTGTGTGTATCACGAGCAGTGGCTTCCTTATTTGCGAACTTTTCCCACATGCAGTATCCGCTATCTTCACAAACGATCAGGAACTGATTGACATTGCTTCTCGCGGTGTCCGCATCTGCGTGCTGATGTTCCCATTGGTGGGCGCACAGATTGTAATCGGTAATTTCTTCCAAAGTATAGGAAAAGCTAAAATCAGTATATTCCTTTCGCTCACCCGGCAACTTTTATATCTGCTTCCCGGTCTGATCTTCTTTCCCCGTTTCATGGGACTGGATGGAATCTGGACCAGTATGCCCGTTGCCGATTTCTTTGCTTTCCTGACAGCACTCACAGTACTGTGTATATATATACGAAAGGTTACCCGAACACAGGAAACAGTTACTCACTCTTAATACTCTTCACCGGATTCTCATTAGCAATGTGCCATGCCTTAATTATGACACACATGATAATAAACATAAGCAGAGTCACAGCAACACCCATATACCCCATTACAGGCAAGGAAATAGTATCCCTAAACTGACTGATCCAAACTTCACCGGCTTTGAATGCTCCGATTGTACCAATCGTTACAGCCGGAATTGCCAACCACAAGACATCACGCGTCAGTAGGCGCAGCACACCGCTCACTTCTGCCCCATTCACCTTACGAATAGCTATTTCCTTGGAGCGCAAACGAATTTCATCATTTACATAACCAATGAGCCCCATAAGAATGATAAACAAGATTGTAACAGATGCCAATAAAGTGACATCACGGAATATGCGAACGGATTCCGAATAACTTCGCATCTCTTTTTCCATTGAACGAAACAGTAACTCATTCTGCGGATACACATGCTGCATCTCTTCATTCAGCCGGATAAGATTATCGTCAAAAGGCTTCTTCAGGCGCACATGTAGAGTGCTTTCTATGCCTTCCGTCCAAGCTATCATAACCGGATCGCTATCATCCGGTGCAAGAGGAAAACTGAACGAATCCAAAATGCCTACTACTGTACCCAGATCATTTACGTGTTCACCTATACCGGTACCCTCCCATTTCATCTTTTCTACAAAAGTGCGGTTTACAAGCAATTGTCCACTACCCGATAAGTTTTTACCTGCTTTAAGTCGTAAGCCGATAAAGTCCAGATAATCCGTATCGAATATAGAAAAGCGAGGAGAAAAAAGCCGGTTTCCTTGATTATCAGTCACCATGTGAGGAGCATAAAAACCCAGTAACGATGCACTGGCAGAAGCCACAGACTCTACATAGGGTAATCCTAAAAGAACACTACGCAAGTTATCCGGATTTTCTAATCGTTGGTAAACGTATGCAACGCGTTCAGGACGGAAACCACGATCACGTCCGGTTGCATAATTATATTGTATAAATACCACCAGCATCATGCCCAGTATAAATGCCGCACCTCCAAACTGTATGAATAATAGTACCCGCTTCCAACCACGACGTCCGGAAGTATAGCGATGGAACACTTGCGTCACCGGTATACGCGAAAACAAAATACCAGGCAAACATCCTCCCAACAGAAATAAGAGAGCAACTACAGACAAAGGTGCCCACAAGTTCTGCCAGGCAAAGAGAACACTCAACGGAATAGATGCCAGTTCTTCCATTTTTTCATGGAAAACATACACCAACACTCCTATCAATAATAGTGCCAGTAGAATCACTACCGCTGTCTCCATCAGAAACATGGAGAAAATGCTGCGTTCGGATGCTCCACTGCACTTGTGTACACCAATGGATTTTGCACGTTGCGTCAGTGAAGCTATCGATATTAATACATAATTTAGTGTTGTTGTGAAAAGTAGCACTACTCCGAGCAATGCCATGATCCAGATCATTTTCCGTACCGTCGGCTTGGCAAGGTGCAGACTACGCATAGGATCCACAGTAACTTTCAGTTCCAATCCGCTCTCTTCCGGAATATGACGGGCAATAGCAACTGAAAGATGCTTATTCAATTTATTAGCATTAGCAGGATTTCGTAAACGTACGTATCCGTCGTAATTGCCGCCACTGTTCCAGCCTAAAGACCAACGGGTATGCCGTTCGATGCTGGGAAAAGAGACAATAGCTTCAGGACGGGTATATAATTCTGTATTCAGTGGCACATCAGCATAGACACCTTTTACGAGCATAGGTACCGTAGTACCACCAATTGAGTAATTCAATGTCTTCCCTAATGGTGACTCACTGCCGAAAATAGTGCGTGCCGATGTATGAGACAAGAATATTGCATCCGGATTTGCCAATTCCTGTGGATTTCCCTTCAGTACTTCGATACCGAGGGTGGCAAAGTAAAGAGTATCTGCCATCACTGTAGGCAACATGAACTTATGTTCTCCCAAGCGATACTCCTTACCAAAAAGAGAACAGCTGGTAGTAGCACTCTGTACCTCATCAGGAAATTCCTCTGCAATGGTAGCAGGAATGGTTTGGATGGTATTATATCCCTCTCCACCACTCAACACTCCCTTATTCATCCAACCGGTCTTGACTATGTAAAGATTCTCCGGTTCATGATAGAAATTATCAAAACTCAACTCGAAAGCAATACGTGCAAAAAGGAAAACAGACATCAGTAGCCCTAATGACAAAGAAATAACTTTAATGATATTTGATCCGCGTCCGCGAAGCAAATTTTGCAGGGTATAATAAAGGTGTCTCATAATGATAACTTTTATCTATTATAATAATTTATTCGCTCTTAATACTCTTCACCGGATTTTCATTCGCTATCCGCCATGACTTCCAGATGACGCAAGCAACAATAAATAACAGGATAACCAATGCTATCAGCACATATACCGGCCACGAAAGAGGCACCTGTGCAGCAAACTGATCCATCCACATCTCGTTGACGTATGCCGAGGCAATAATACCGATAATGACAGCCGGTCCCGCTACATAAAGGACATCCTTCGAAAGTAACTCCAATATCCCCGAAGATTCCGCTCCATTCACTTTACGAATAGCAATTTCTTTGGAACGACGGCGCACTTCATCCGTAGTATAACCGATCAAGCCCATCAGCATGACGAAGAACATGGTTACCGCCGCCAATATTGTAGCATTGCTAAAGACACGAACCGGATTATACCGTTCCAATATTCGTTGTTCCAATCCGGCAAAGTCAATCGTTTTGTCCGGATAAGCTTCGTTTACGTCTTTGTTCAGACGCCGTAAATTCTCAGCAAAAGGTTCTTTGAGACGCACATGGACAGTATTACCGAAAGTACGGGTATATCCGAACATTATGACATCCTGTGGCTGGTAATAGGAACCGATATGAAAATCTTTCAATATACCTACTACTTTAAAATTTTTGCCTTCTGTACGTAACGGGTGATTCAAAGCCTTGTCTCCCCAACGCATTCTCTCCGCAAAAGCCTCATTCACTACTATTTCATCTGCTGCACGTGGAGCACGACCTTCCTTCATCGTCATACCCATCATTTTAAAGTAGTCTTCAAGAGCAAAACTGTAGCGTGTCGAGAAGAGGGACTGTCCACTTTCACCTTCAATCATTGAGCCACTATAGCTCCAGATAGGGGTACTGACCGCAGAAGAAACTTCTTCGACATAAGGTAAACCACGGAAAAACTGCAATGCCGGTCCACTCTCCTCCTCACTACCAAAATAAGCATTCCCCACCGCTACACGCTGCGGATTATATCCCATATCTTTATCTTTCACATAATTGTACTGCGCCATCACCACATACATCAGTCCACAGATAAAGGCCACACCTGCGAATTGGATAAAAAGTAATGGACGTTTCCACCCCTTCTTACCTTCCGTATAGCGACGAAAAACCTGCGACACCGGTATCCGCGCAAATAATCTGCCTGGCAATACTCCCCCCACAACAAAAAGAACCAACACTACAGCGAGCGGTACCCAAATACGATCGGGTGCAAAAAGTACACTCAGTTTAGCTGCGGTAGTATCTTCTATAAACTCCTGAAAATTAAGCAATATCAGTCCCATTAACACCAGAGCCAGTACAATGATAATACCTGTCTCCAGAAGAAACATTGAGAATACAGTACCTCCGCTTGCACCACTACACTTATGTACTCCCACCGCTTTTGCGCGGTAAGTAAGCGAGGAGATGGATATCAATACATAGTTTAGTGCTGCAATAAAAAGAATTGCAAAAGCCAGGATACTCATAATGCTATCCATCCGTTTCACCTGGTCTTCGTTTCGATATACATCACGGATGGGTTTGACAAAAGCTGTATAGCCATAAGCTTTCTTATCCTCTTCCGGACGATATTTCTGTATCATGTCATCCAGTCGGGCATTGATAATCTCTTTATCAGCTCCCGGACGGAAACGGATATATTCGTAGTAACTGTCTCCCCCACGCCAGGAATAGTTACCCCAACTGCGACTCCAGGCTGTGGGCATAGATACAACTCCCTCGGGACGCATCGTAGTGTTTTCTGGTAAAGCAGCATAAGTCCCCTTCACTGTAAATGTTATTTCTTTATTGTAGCTCAGCACTTTTCCAATAGGGTTTTCGCCGCCGAAGATTTTCTGTGCCAAGCGGTCGCTCAGAAAAATAACATCCGGTTGTACCAGTTCATTCTCCGGATTTCCGCTCAGTACCTCAATACCCATAGTTCGGAAAAAGAGTGAGTCTGCCAACAGGATCTCGTCATCGAAACGAACACTGCCATTATACAACGGACCACCGAGAAAATAGGCGATACTGGTAGCTGCTTCCACTTCTTTCGGGAAGTTTTCCAATATGGCACCTGCCACGGGGCCACAGTTTTGCTTTTGAGGCTCAAACTGTTCACCATCAGCTGAAAAAATAGAGAATATCTGATATAAATTGTCATAGTCTTTGTAGAAGGTATCGTAACTTTGTTCAAAAGCCACACGGGAAAACAGCAAAATACTCATCGTCAATCCCAATCCAAGGGAAATAACTTTGATAATATTCGAGCCGCGCCCACGTAGTAAGGTCCTTATGACATAATATAATTGTTTCATGATCTAATCTGTAATAATCGTAAACTTACATTTCCTGTGCTGCAACACTTGCCACTATACTGCCATCGAACAAATGAATCGTACGATGGGCGAAAGAAGCATCGTGCTGGGAGTGTGTCACCATGATAATGGTAGTTCCTTCCCGGTTCAACTCCGTCAGCAGGTTCATTACTTCTGCACCGTTCTTAGAATCCAGGTTACCGGTCGGCTCATCGGCAAGTATCAGCTTAGGATTAGTAACCACGGCGCGGGCAATGGCTACACGCTGCTGCTGACCACCGGAAAGCTGTTGTGGAAAGTGTTTGGCACGATGACTGATATTCATTCGTTTCAGTATTTCTTCCACCATCCGGCGACGTTCGGAAGCTTTGATACCAAGATAAGTCAAAGGCAATTCCACATTTTCATATACATTCAGTTCGTCTATCAGATTGAAACTTTGAAAGACAAAACCCAGTTTACCTTTACGAACGCGTGTACGCTCTTTTTCTTTCAGGTTTCCTACTTCCTGTCCCAGAAGTTTATATGATCCTTCCGTCGGATTATCCAGTAATCCCAGAATATTCAACAGGGTTGATTTTCCGCAACCTGACGGTCCCATAATAGCTGCAAACTCCCCCTCTTTCACTTCGAGGTTCACGTGGTTCAATGCTACTGTTTCCACTTCCGATGTACGGAATACTTTACTGATGTCATTAATTTCAATCATGATGTTCTTTAAATTATGAGTTATTAGTTATTTCTTTTAATCTACTCTTTAGCATATTAAGATTAATACACGCAATACTTTAACTATATAAATGCAGAAAGCGTGCCAAAACTTAAAATCCGTTTATTATCAAGAAATTAGCTTTCCAAGCCCAGCCATCAAGTGTCTAATAATTAGACACCTCCGTCTAAAAAATAGACAAGCACCGGATAATCAGTGTAGCATGAAAGGACAGAAAAAAGGAATATAAGACAATCATTAATCAAAAAGAAAACTCTATCTTTGCATCCAGTTTTCAATATAGAGGTTATATATACTATTAATATCATTCACATGAAACTATCTAAACTCTCATTCATCCCGCTCATAGGTCTGTTTATGGGCAGTTGCGACATGATAGACTACCATCCTTATGATGTGCGTATCAGTGGTCCGACGGATATAAACAATCGCAATATAGCAAAAATAGAAGCCAATTGTAAGGACAAGACGACAATCCGTTTTGTTACCATGGGCGATTCACAACGTTGGTATGATGAAACTCAGGATTTTGTCAATCACCTCAATAAACGAGATGACATTGATTTTGTCATCCATGGCGGAGATTTCAGTGATTTTGGTGTCACAGACGAGTTCCTGTGGCAACGTGATATCATGAATAAACTGAAAGTTCCTTATGTTGGTCTCATAGGTAACCATGACTGTCTCGGTACAGGTGAAGAAACTTATCGCGCCATTTTCGGTGAGCCCAATTTCTCATTTATTGCCGGTCGCATCAAATTCGTTTGTCTGAATACCAATGCTCTCGAGTTCGATTACTCCCGTCCTATTCCTGACTTTGACTTCATCAATGCTCAGTTGGAAGACCGCCACGAAGAGTACGACCGTACCATCTTCTCCATGCATATACGTCCATTCTGTTTTGAGTTCAATAATAACGTAGCTCAGGTCTTCCAATATAGCATTAAAAGATTTCCCGGTTTATTATTCTGTACGGCAGCTCACGAACATCATGTATTCGAAGAGGATCTTTTTGATGATGGCGTGATGTACTACATGAGTGATTGCATGAAAAACCGTAGCTATTATATATTCACTGTAACTCCCGACGGATATGAGCGCGAAGTGGTCTATTATTAAAGCATTAATATGCTTCCTTCTTGTCTATTCGTCAACCGGCCATGCACAGGAAGTGGAAACAATAAATACAGAGCCGGGCCAAGTGTTCAGGGATACTATTATCATTGTGAAATATGATACGGTATGGTTAGAAAAAGAGAAAACTAAAATAGATAGCGCCGATATTAGTGAGAAACGTTCCAGCCGTTATGATAA
This sequence comes from Bacteroides intestinalis, assembly GCF_003464595.1. Taxonomy (GTDB): domain Bacteria; phylum Bacteroidota; class Bacteroidia; order Bacteroidales; family Bacteroidaceae; genus Bacteroides; species Bacteroides intestinalis_A. Next base: position 27,177 of record NZ_QRZF01000028.1, on the reverse strand, counting down.
GCGTGTCCATCGTTACCGGAAACATTGGGAAAGTCTGATACCGACTCATACCAAACTGCAATTTGCCGGTAATATGGGATTGCTGTCACTGGGTACCGGATGGGATTATGGTAAACGAAATCAGTGGGAAACGGATATCCTCTTTGGTATCCTGCCTAAATATGATTCCAAACGTACCAAAATCACCATGACCCTGAAACAGAACTATATGCCTTGGAGCATCTCACTTGGACAAGATTTTGCAGTTGAACCTCTTGCTTGCGGTATGTATCTAAATACCGTATTCGGAGGTGAATTCTGGGCACATGAACCCGACCGTTATCCGAAAGGTTACTATGGTTTCTCATCCAAAATACGTATCCATATTTTCCTAGGTCAACGGTTGACTTACAACATACCTCCACGCTGGCGCCTGGGAGCAAGAGCTGTCACTTTCTTCTATGAGATAAGTACATGCGACCTGTATGTGGTAAGTGCATTCCTTAACAAATATCTGAAACCGAAAGATTACCTCAGTTTATCATTCGGCCTGAAAACACAGTTGTTCTAACCTTCTATAAACACAAAGTCATGTCTGCATCACGCAGGCATGACCTCAAGAGAATTTATGGAATAGAATACATACGATAATCATTTCTATTCAGTTTCATATCTAATTCCTTGCTTTTTTATTACGCTGCAAAGATAGAGGTTTGATATTACGGAAGCATGTACAGAGTATGACAATCCTGTAAAAAGCAAAAAGGACTGCATCCTCCTATACGGAAGTGCAGCCCTCTCCTATTATCTTAATGATATCTTATTAATATGAACGGGCAAACAAAGCGCGGCAAGCCGACGGTTTACCGGTCACCATACAGATACCCGGTTCTTTATCATCATCCAGGAAAGTTTCGAAAGGAATACAGCGGATAGTAGCCTTTGTATCTTCCTTGATCTTCTCTTCAGTTTCGGTAGTACCATCCCAGTGAGCAAGGATAAAGCCACCTTCTTCAATCTTTTCCTTGAATTCGTCGTAACTATCTACTTTCGTGATGTGAGAGTTACGATAGTTGAGAGCCTTCTGGTAAACATTTGCTTGAATTTCTTCCAACAGATCTTTTACGTATTCCTCGATACCATCGCAAGAACGGGTTTCTTTTTCCAGCGTATCGCGGCGCATTACTTCCATTGTATTGTTTTCCAGATCACGACCACCCATCACAAGACGTACAGGTACACCTTTCAATTCATAGTCTGCAAACTTGAAGCCCGGACGTTTGTTATCGGCATTATCATATTTCACCGAAATACCCATAGATTTCAGTTTAGCAACGATACCGGCTACCTTCTCATCAATCTTCTGCAGCATCTCTGCATTCTTATAGATAGGCACGATAACCACCTGTATCGGAGCCAAATGAGGAGGCAGTACAAGTCCGTTATCATCAGAGTGAGTCATGATCAGTGCTCCCATCAAACGGGTAGATACCCCCCATGAAGTAGCCCAAACATATTCCATTTTATTTTCCTTGTTCACGAACTGCACATCAAATGCCTTGGCAAAATTCTGTCCAAGGAAGTGAGACGTACCACTTTGCAGAGCTTTTCCGTCCTGCATCATGGCTTCGATAGTGTAAGTATCCAATGCACCGGCAAAACGTTCATTGGCAGATTTCACACCTTTCACTACAGGAACAGCCATATATTTTTCGGCAAATTCGGCATATACGTTCAGCATACGTACTGCTTCTTCTTCAGCTTCTTCACGAGTGGCGTGTGCTGTATGTCCCTCCTGCCACAGGAATTCTGCAGTACGCAGGAAGAGGCGGGTACGCATTTCCCAACGCATCACGTTCGCCCATTGATTACACAAAATAGGCAGATCGCGATAAGAATTAATCCAGTTCTTATAAGTATTCCAGATGATGGTTTCAGAAGTTGGACGGATAATCAGTTCTTCTTCCAGTTTAGCTTCCGGGTCTACGATTACTCCGCTACCGTCAGGAGCATTTTTCAGACGATGGTGTGTTACTACTGCACACTCCTTGGCAAAACCTTCCACATGTTCCGCTTCACGGCTAAGGAAAGACTTCGGAATCAGCAAAGGGAAATAGGCATTCACGTGTCCTGTTTCCTTAAACATATCATCCAGCTGACGCTGCATTTTCTCCCAGATAGCGTATCCGTAAGGTTTGATCACCATACAGCCACGCACAGCCGATTGTTCTGCCAGATCGGCCTTCACCACCAACTCATTATACCACTGCGAATAATTCTCGCTGCGTTTGGTCAGGTCTTTTAATTCTACTGCCATTTTATTTCGTTTTTTAAAGTTTTTTCGGATGTGTCTATTAAACAGTCGGCAAAAGTACAAAAAATTGCGTGAATAGTGCGTTTGATAAACGCACTATTTTAAAAAAGCCGCTATCCGGATGATTTCGGGATGGCGGCTTTCATTTATTGATTTTCTATGATGATTGATGCAATCCAAAATATTTATTCATAAAACAGATATAAAAGAGGCTTAACAGCAGAATCGTACCGAACAGATACCAATAACCATAATCCAAACACATTATATATCCCACAATTACAATAGCCTGCACTGCCATATAAACAAGCGAAACCCTCACATGTGGCATTTTTAATTCATTCGCCATCAATTGGTACATGTGTTTCCGATGAGGCAAACTAATATTCTCATGAAGTATCAGGCGATGAATAATCGTCAGAACACTATCTACCCCATAAACTGCCAATAAAATTATCCAGCTGAAATCTTCTGTTTTAATAATGAGTCTCCCTATCAGAAAAAGAAGAATAAAAGCGATACTGACCGAACCGACATCACCCGCAAAACACTTAGCTTTCTTACGGAAATTAAAAAAGCAAAAGACCAAAACTGAACAAAGAACGGTATTAATCAAAGCCGGTTCAACAAAAGTAGTAATCTCAGAATTGATATAAGTTAGTGCACCGAGGATAACCAATGAATAACCACCAGTGATACCATTGATGCCATCCATAAAGTTATAAGCATTGATGATGCCCGTGCAAATAATCAAAGCTATGATAACCCACCACCAAGAAAGCGAAAACAAGCCCCACTGGTAAAATATTAAAGCCATAGCAGTAAAGTGAAACACCAACCTCAAACCTTGAGAAGTAGAACGAATATCATCTACAAAACTGATAAATGTTATTAAAGTCAATGCCAGCATAAACCATGGATACTCCCAATGACTACTCAGGAAATAAACCAAAGCTCCACAATAGAAGATAATTCCGCCGCCACGCAAAGTTATCCGTGAATGAGAACTACGCTCATTGGGCTTATCAATGATATTAAACTTATCAGCCACTCTAAAATAAAAAAGTTCTGTTATAAAAAGCAGAACTAATATAATGATATAATACACGATTTACAATTTATAAGTAGGTTAGAAACTCCGTATTACTCTGTGCTTTCCGTGGTAAAACTGCGAATCGTTTTCATTATTCCATCCGCTGCACGGACAGGCATCCTGTTAATACCAAGGGCAGATTTTATTTTCTCATTACTTACCACGTAATTCTCAGTCAGTTTTCTCAACCGCTCTGTATTCAAAGGTAGATGAAGCAGCGTACCCAATCCTGCGCAAACCTCCATCATTTTCCTGTTCATTTTCCAGATGTGAGGCTTCTTACCCATAGCTTTACACATAAGGGCTATCAGTTCATTCGTAGATAGAACTTCATCATCACCCATGTGATAAATACCACTCGCTACGTCTTTAGTCAATAAACCTTCTACTACATAGCAAAGATTATCCACAGAAGTAAATGACCGCTTATTCTCAAAATCTCCCAAAGGCCAGGGAATCCCTTTCTTCACTACATTATAGAGTAAATTCAGATTACCTTTATTACCCGGACCGTGAATCATACAAGGCCTCAATATATACACTTGTTTACCGGAGTATTTTCCATTCTCTTCCTCTCCAGAGATGGAGTAGCCGTAGGGGCAGGTGGTAGATAAAATAAAATGTTCCTTTATATAATTCTCCGCTGCAATCTTACTCTCTCCGTAAGGTCCCACCGGTGTCGGTATCACATCCTCCCTTAGCACATTCCCCACTACACTATCAGCAGCAGCCTTCACAGAGCTAAATAATACAAATTTCTTCGCTTTAGATTTCAAAAAGAAATCAAAAATCTTCTGGGTCAATCCTGTATTGATATCAAAATATACCTGTGCAGCCGATTGATTTTTCGTATCATGGGCTTTACCGGCCAAATGAACGATAGCATCAAACTGTGGCAATTGCTGCATCGGAAAAGTAGTCGTTTCGATATCTTTCCAAGAGAAAGTTTTCATCACTCCTTCTTTCTTTGGTGTAATAATATCAAGCCCATAAAGGACATGATGATCCTTTAAAGACACAACAAGATTGGAACCCACGAAACCGTGAATTCCCGTAATAAGAATATTCATAAAAATTGCAGAAATAAAAAAATGAATACTTATTGTTTAATAAGAAAATCTTGTGGTCGACAATATTCTTGTCGGCCATCCCATATTATTATCACTTCAATTCTATCCTCATAAGTAAACATGTTTTTTAGAAAGATCCTGTACATATGATAGGATATCATAAAGAGATTTTATAGCTAAATCAGACCAGACTACTTCCATCCCAGCCTATCAGCCAACAATCCATATACTTCACTATTAGGAATCATCCGATCTTTTTCACAAAGCTCATATCATATTCAACCATTATTCTCACTAATTCAGGAAAACTGGTTTTCGTTAGATTCCACCCCAGCAGAGTCTGTACTTTTGTCGGATCACCCAATAATTGTCCCACTTCACAAGAACGAAAATATCTAGGATTAACCTCGCCCAATACATTACCTGTTTTTAGACCAAAACCTTTCTCATTCCCCTTCACCTTCCCAGCGAAGTTTAATACCAACCTCATAAAATGCCAAAGTGGCAAGCTCGCGAACCCAACTTAGACATACAATTTCTCTATCTCTTTCCAAACTAACCGACTATCAAAGTTTTCTATCACCCACTTACGCCCTTCACAACCATCAATAACTTTATCCAAACGAATTTTATCAATTTTTTCCGCAATATCTTCTGCGGTGTTATTGACAAAAAACCCCGTTCTCCCATCAATAATAGAATCACAGCAACCAGTGACACGCGTCGTAATGACAGGCTTTTCCATCGCCTGAGCTTCCAATACCCCGGTAGGAAAACCTTCACGATAAGAGGCAAGCACATATATATCCATCATTGAATAAAAGTACTCCATACCACCATTAATGAAGCCTGTATAAATAATTCGAGAATCGTTCAGAATACGTTCTTGTATATCTTCAGGTAATGCATCACGCTCCTCAAACATACCTACAAGCAACAACTTACAATTATCAGCTTGTTGCAATTTATCGAACGCATGGACTAATTCTATAATACCTTTATCTTTGACCAAACGACCGGAATAGCCAATTACAAAGTCTTCTTCCCCAATGCCATACCTTGCTTTCAAATCTGTAAGCCTTGTCGGAACAATCTCAGCAGGATTAAAGTGATTCAACGTATCTATCCCATTGCAAGTACCCTTATGCCAAATCATTTGCTTCTTTGGGGGGCCCAAATGATCCTCAATACTTTTACGAAGAACAGAAGGGCTCACACACACCACTTTGGTAGAGCAGAAAGAAGCCAACCTATCCACGGACATCAACATGAAACGCTTCAACCCTTTACTGGTCTCATACACCAAGCCGTGACGCACATAAATCCTGACAGGCACCCGCATCAGCCAACCGGCTATCATAGCAAGTAAACCTCCTTTGGGGGTATGACCTACAACAATATCAATTTTTTGCTTCTTGATAAACTTGCAGATATTTCGGATAGAATCAAAATCCTGGCCAATGCTAATATTCCGATTAACAGGAGATTCCAGATACTCAAATCCCTGTTTTTGGGCATAATCTGACAAATATTCACTGGGACTACAGACCACATTCATATTGTAGCCTTTCTCCTTGAAATACTTAAACTGATCTCCAATGAAGTATGGAAGAACAAAATAAATGTTCACCACATGAAGGATATTCTTATTCACAATTCAATTTGCCGTATTTTATGTTTCATGCAACCAGTCGTTTTATATATACATATAGCAAATCAAAACTTACTAAATAAATATATAGGAAATAATAAATGCCTCCGCAGGCAAAAGGTCATAAGTGTGGCAGCTATTGATTCACCAAAAGCACATTTTTCCAAACACTCATTATAGGGTTCTTGCTGTATAAGCGTGATAATTTCTTTTCTGGTTTTCCAAAAGTGCTGTTGCTTGTAAAATTGAGATTTCACAACTGAGAAAAGTTCATGAACAGTCTTTCTGTACAATTGCTCATGAAAATCGAATTTATCCATGTCCAGTTGTTTCAACAAATGATAGTGTATGATTCGAGGACCATCCGTACACAGAGGTTTGCGATTATTTGTCATTGAATTCTGATTGATTCTATAGAAGTACTCACATGCATCTGATATATACAATGATTCTGCATGATAAATAGTAGGAATGGTACAAGCACCATCTTCACCCATATTAACAAAAGTGTCCACAAGCTGCTGCTGCTGGTAAATGGACTTTTTAAAAGCTTTTCCCCAAAGGGAAGGAGGAAAATATTTAGCCTGTTTTGTTTGAATCAATGAAGGAAAAATTTCTTTCTCCATTTGCTGCCGATTATACAATCCGGTCTTCCATCCACTAACTTGTTCCTCTGTCACCTCCTCTTTTACATTTTTGCGTCCACAAACAATAACGTCAACCTTATATTGACATATAATGTCTGCAAACAATCTCAAATATTCCGGGCCAATCCAATCATCACCATCCACACATACAACATATCTTCCTGTCGCAACCTCTACACCCGTTTGTCGGGCACTAACCAAACCTCCATTTACTTTATGAACAACTTTTATTCTATTGTCCTTGGCTGCATATTCATCACATATTTGGGGACAACTATCTTTAGAGCCATCATCTACAAGTATTGCTTCAAAATAAATGAACGATTGGGACAATATACTGTCTAAGCATTTAGGCAAATATGCCTCGACGCCATAAATGGGTACCACTATACTAAATAGCGGTAACTGCTTATATAATGAATTCATAAGATTATCAATTGTCCAGAACAATCCAATTATCAAAATATATTTCGGGATTGTCTTTATGATTAAACCATTTCTTTGGTGCAATAGTAATCCGTTCTGGGGTAGAGTTTAGCACTGTCCCCCACCAGCTAAATGTGCTATTTGAAATAATCTGATGTCGGCATAACGACATTAAGTAAATATACCAAAAAGGAGCCACATCTTTATTATCAATCACTCTCATTGGGACACTAAAATGCAGATTTAATTTCACCCATTCCGGATCATCCGAGAAAATCACAAGAGTTGGATTGTCGGTGCAAGACTGTAGCCGTTGAAGTCCTTTAGAGAAATACTCCTTAGTGCATGAAGCCATTAATGCCGCATTATTTTTGAGCAGATAGTCCCCTCTTCTCACATGCATTGAAATACAATTGTTATTTGTTATAAAAGAATAATCACTTCTTAATTCCTGAGGCAAATTTAATTGAGGACTTATTTTTAAATCTGGAAGATTCTCAAAACACCAAGTGAAAAACCTCTTATCCTGCCAATAGCCGTCCAAATAAATAAGACTATAACCGGAAGATTCAAATATTGATTCATCCAAATCGTCTGTCAACTCATTAATATATTTTACACCTGGTTTTAATCTAAAACAATATTGCAGGAGTTTCCTAATCATATAAGTATGTCGACTAAAGAAGAATCTATTTGTATGGTAGACGGGAATATGACTAATGATGGTATCAAGTTGATAATCTCTGAACGTGGGCAAAAGCCCAAATGACGACAAGTCATATCTTACATCAAGTTTATATTTTCCTCGTATATATTCACCAAACACATACTGGAATAATTGATTCCCTAAGCCGCCATATAACAATACAACAACTTCTTTCATTGTTTCATTTTACATTTCTTTATGAAATTAGCGGGATTACCACCCCATATTTCATCAGGTGGCACATCGCAGACAACAACACTGCCAACCACTATTATTGATCGTGTTCCTATCGTCACTCCTTTTGTGATAATGGTTCTGGTGCCGATAAAGGCATCATCCTCTATAATGATTGGATCTATGAATAATCTCCCCTGCGTGATAGAAGTCTTGATATTGAGTTCTTTCCTGTCTTCTTTTATACCAATCAAGACAGTGCGCATTGCTGTCAATAATCAATACATCACCACCCATAGTTACATGATTGCCAATAATAACACTTTTTCGGCAAGATATAGAAACATCACTCATTGACACAAAGTCACCTATTTTCAGCATAGCATCCTCGTATACCGTAAATAGGCTGTGACTATTCCTCCCTATTTCATTTTTGTAACCACCGCTCACAATAATGCAATTCGCACCTATTTGAACTTTCGAGGATGGATATAGGTTATAATGCTATAAGCCACAAAATCGTGGATGTTCTTTTATCACAACGCCTTTTGACCTTAATCTGATTATGGTTATGTAAGTGGTTAGCCCATTTACAATCTTTTTAACATCCCCCCAACCCTTTCATACTTATCTACATATTTTAACATATATCCAAGAATAATATTCTTAAATGCATATTTCCAAAATTCCCTCGTATTGATATTAGGGAGTCGCTCGTGCTTCAATACAGAATCAGTAACTTTTCCCGGATACATTTTATGATATGTTTCCATATCCCTCAATTGCCACTGAGGTATGCTCTTTTTACTCTTTGGAGCATGCACTAAATGTGCAGCAAAACATTCTTTTAAAGCTATTGTTTTCCAACCAGCTCTATTCAAACGCATAGTAAAATCCCCATCGGCACAGTAGAAACTATAATTTGTCTCATCCAGCCAATTTACATCCGCCATTGCCGGTCTATAATAGATACCATGATTAATGTGCACGTTGTTTTCTGCTAACATAATTACACGATAGTAATCATGCCGGGGATATTCTCTAAAGAAAAATGCACCTCCTCCTATTTTTTCACCATCTTCAATACGGCTTTTAATCTCATCATATCCTTTCTGAAGACATCCCGGAGCAAGAATCAAATCATCACTAACCATACAAATGTAATCTGAATGAGCATATTTGAAACCAATATTCATAAACTCTCCCCATGAGTGTGCCCTTTTCTTGACACCGTCTTCTGCAACAATGGAATAATTTGGCTGAACGATTGTAAAAACATCTGTCTGTTTTGCCAACCAGTCACAAGTTCCATCGGTGGAACCTCCGTCAACAACAATAATTTCCAATGTACCATCAAAACCATTATTTCTGATACTGTCAATGGTAGCTTTGATTAGTCCTTTACGATTTTTAGAACCCAGAACTATAGAAAGATCTTTAGACTTTTTCATTTGATATTCTTTCTAAATTTATATTCCATGAATTATAATATAATTGTCCCAAACAGTAGCCTGTAAATGGTACAGTATAAGAAGAAGATAAAAATGTTCCTTCTAAAAAGAGCAAAGAGAACATTACAATAGCCATGCTCATATAAACCTTAAGGTTAATAATATTATATCTTCTTGAAAGCCTATATACACGATAAAACATTAATAACAACCATAAAAGCAACACAATAGCCCCATATCCCAAAGTATAAAACAATTCAGACAATGGAAAATCTATAAACTTACCAACCTCATGATTTAGCGTATCTCTACTGACAAAACCATGAGGCAAAACATATTCATCAATATCAGTTATAAAATTGTAAAAATTATCCGCTCTACCCGAGTCTGCATCATTAGTATCTCCAGAAATAAACTGTTCCGTTTTATCAAAAACCCGATAATATAGAACAGGTACTTCTTCTTTCATATAACTCTCAATATCGCCAAAACAAACCGTTATCATAAAAATAAGGCAACCAACTATTGCCATTATTTTCTTTTTTTCTTTCCATTGGGTAAATAGAAAAAACAAAAATATAGATTCTAAAAAAATTAGTATTTGACGCCTCATACCTGACATTAAAGATAATATAAGGCACAAAAAAAGAACTATTAGGAATATTCTATACTGCTTCTTCAATGCAGGTATTAGTATAGCTAATGGTATACCCAACATATTTCCGCAAACCGCAACTGTTTCACTATCCCCATTCAAATACAAAGATATAGTGAGATAAGAACAAACAATCCATCCTACAATCGTTCCTATAGAGATATATGTTATGCTATCTAATGCAATCCCTTGGCTCTTATTAGAACATGACATACAAAAAAACATATATAAATATATTCTCAAAGTTCCCAATAGACTATTTAAAGGAAAGACACCCCATAAAACACTAAGAATCAACAAAAGAAACAAACACCATAAAAACAGAGTTAAAGCATAAATATTAATGGATAATAATAAAACTCGTTTTTTCAGCAAAAACAAAAATGGGATTAAAAACAATTCTGGAGCTGAAAAAGGAAAATGCAAAATATCCATAAGCAGATACGTACTAAATGGAGAAAATGCAAAAAATCCAAATAGTAGCAAGCAAATAATTTCTCTTTTACCAAGAGTACTTTTATCATTTTCCAACTTCACCATACAACAAGACATCCGTCCATTTTTCTAGTTCATAACTTTCCATTTTTTGAGAAAAAGTTGTATTCTCAGCTATTGGTTCATTTATAAACTCAGCATCTATCTTAGGGTCAATACGATCAATTATAGAAATATATTCAGGAGAGTATAACGGTGTCTTTGTTATATATTTATTTGTTGTAATAATCTTCTTTCCCAAACCCAAAGCCATCATCATACGGCTTGTCAAGCCTGATTGAAAAGGTTGTTCAATATCCAAAATAATTTCACTATCCCTCAATATTTCATTAAAAACGTCAATAGGCACACTTTCAAACATAACAAGTGTAGAACTATCTATATTCTTAACCAATCGATACTGGGTAATAAAGTTTCTTTTTACATTAAAAAGCTTATAAATTACATATCGTAAAAATGAAAATCTAGGCAAAGATGCGTCTACAACCAATTTTATATAGTAATTATTTGTTATTGGAAGCAATTTATTTACTATTCTATTTAGCACTTCAAATCTATCATTATGTAAAGATCCAACAAAAGATATTTTATACTTCAATCTATTATTACCCCAATTATCATCCTTAATCCAAAAAATTGGTAAGTATTTAATATTATATTTTTCTACGTCCAGAAAATCAAAGGAATATATTCTATTGAAGTATTTGTAATTTCTATAAAAAGTATATAGACAATTACTATCCCATGTAAATAAGACCGTCTCTATAGAAGGATTTATAGATTTCAAGTATAAAAACAAATAAGGACAAACCGAATAACCATTAACACAAATGAGTTTATCAAACTTAGTAGACAATTCTCTGTTACTTTTTATTTTTTTTCTCCAATATTTTACTTTTAAATAACGAACGAGAGCTTGTATAAACCTATAATAATGTGCCTTTACAAAATAGGAATCAAAAGGATATACTTTATCTTCAATATAAACAACCTCATGCCCTTTCCTTTCCATTTCTTTCACTATGTTATCTTCTAAACCATAACTAGAAGACAATAATGCCAAAATTCTCATTTATACAGCCCTTTCCTTTTCATTTCTTCAATGGAATCTTCATACTTGTCTTCCTGAACCTCTTGTTCATTCACCCACTTACAAAACTTACCAATGCCATCACTAAAGTTCCATTTCGGTTCAAACCCCAAAATGGTGCGGGCAGCAGTAATATCGGCATAATTATGTCTGATATCCCCAAGACGATAATTACCCGATATTGCAACCGGAACTTTTATACCATATTTTTCTATTAACGTATTGGCTACCGTCAGCACATCGATTGCTACACCGGTACCGACATTAAATACATGTCCGTTCGCCTCTTCTTTCTCAATGCCAAGGATAGTAGCATCCACTACATCGGCTATGTAAACAAAGTCACGCGTTTCCTTACCGTCTTCAAATATATTAATACCATTGCCATTCTTTATGCGAGTAGAAAATATGGAAAGTATGCCAGTATAAGGATTAGACAATGACTGACCGGGACCATACACATTCTGATAGCGATAAGATACCGGAGCAATGCCAATAGACGAACAGACAAGATGCACCAACTGCCCCTGTACTTGTTTCGTAATGCCATATACGGATGTAGGATGTACCAACGACTCCTCTGTTGTGCCTACCAATCTCAGGGGCTTCCTACAACCGGGATATTTCACTTCAAAATCTCCCTTGCGCATATCTTCATCCAAACGTTCAGCGGGATATACATATTCGTTCAGGTCATCACTATAATAACGTCCCTCTCCATAGATAGCACGACTTTCAGCCACTATCACTTTCTTGACTGAATGCTTTGTATTTGTTAGAATATCAAGCAACAATGCAGTACCACCGATATTGACATCTACATATTTCTGAATTTCATACATGGACTGTCCCGTACCGGTTTCGGCAGCAAGGTGCACCACGCACTCCACGCCGTCCAAAGCCTGCAACCAATCTTCTCTGGAAGTTACAGAACCCAATATAAAATTCACCCTATTCTTAACAGAATTATACAAAGGAGATGTCACATCAGGACATTCACCATGAATTTGCTTGGAGAGGTTATCCAATACCGTAACTTCATACCCTTTGGACAACAGTTTTAAAGAAAGGTTTGAACCAATAAAGCCGGCACCACCCGTCACCAAAATCCTTTTCATTCTATTCCCAATTTATCTTTCAAATTCATTATTCTTCGTATTTTTGTAGCATCGCCATAAACTATCGGTGAGTCATAAGGTCTGTCAGGAAATGCTCCATATTCCAATTTTATATCCAATCGATATTCCTTAATGAATTGTTCCACTCTGTCCGCAAAGGATATAGGAGTACCCGAACAACAGTTGATGATACCCGCTATTTGAGTTTGCGTAATTGTCGTCGCTATCTGGCTTGCCAATTCATCTACCATAATAAAGTCATATTTGGTTTTACCGGTAGTAAAGGGAAAAGTCCTTTTACTCTCACCGGCCGCTTGCAACAACTTGCTAAAGATAGAGTGGTTTTTCAAGTCATCGCCAAGGATGTAATATCCTCTAAGCCATTGCAGCATACACTTATTTGCTGTACAATACTGAATCATACTGCGACGCAAAGCATCTTTGGCAATGCCGTACTGAGAAACAGGATTGCAAGGCGTGGTCTCATCTATTCGGCCTTCCCAATAACCTACTTCGTGCATTGTACCCATCACGGCAAGCTGTCGCAAACCACCATCAATCAGCGAAGTCAAGAAACGGAAATGCGCAGACAAATCCAGCATGTGATTCTTGGAATTATGCATAAAGCCATCTCTCCACGCCATATGCAGACATACATCAGGACTCCCCAATTCCTCATACAAACAATCCGCCTCCGTATGTAAAAGATTCATTTTAACCTGCCGGGCACGGTTGTCTATTTCCAAGAAATTGACATCACAAGCTATCACTTGATGTCCCTCATCAAGCAAAGTCTTTACCACATGCCGGCCAATATAGCCATTGGCACCGGTAACAAGTATTTTTTTCATTATTATTTTATAGATTGATTAGTCTATGAAATTTCCTGCCGAATCAGTTCTCCGCCATTCCTTTGTTTCAAAACAGTAACGCTTGACTATACGGGCAGGTGAACCTACTACAACTGTATAGGATGGGTATCTTGAAGACAAGGTACTATTTGCACCAACAACACAATGATCTCCCAATGTGGTACCTGGAAGCAAAACAGAATTCATTCCTATCAGGCAGTTTTCGCCTATTGTCACAGGAATTGCTTCTATATCAGCTATACGAGGATTCAATTCAATATCTGTATATGGGTGGATAATGTCAAAAACACCACAATTAGCCGTGATAGAAGTGCCTTTTCCTATAATTATTGAGGAAGCACATGTACAATGAAAATTTTGATTAATGCAAACATTGCTTCCTATTACAATTGAAGGAGTATAATATTTATCATTATATTTACAAACAGCCTCTATTCTTGCATTCTTACCAATAGCACAAGCTTCTCCAATATCAATATACTTTTTGCCTGAAATTCTAATAACAGGACGCGATATCACTGTTCCCTTTCCAAAACGATGAAAAGAAAAGCTATCATAGTTTTGGAGAAATAAACTGCAAATTCTATTAAATACAATAATAGGATTTATTACATTTTTAAGTGCTCTTACAAGTCCATTCATTCCTATCGAAATCAAAGTATTTTATAACCTTAGCCGGTGCACCCACAGCCACTGAATAGTCCGGTATATCTTTCGTCACCACACTATTTGCACCGATTACACAATGCTTTCCTATTTTAGCCCCCAACACACATACATTTTCTCCCAACCAAGAGCCTTCGCCTATCACCACTTCTCCATGCTGAATAATAGGTTGATCCTTAATAGGGATAGATATGTCTTCATATCCATGAAGATTATCAGAGATATATACTCTATCGGCCGTCAATACATTTCTTTCAAGAATTATCTTCTTTGTTGCATAGATGTGATTAAAATGCCCGATGGTGACACCATCTTGAAGTTCAAGTAAACAGGTAGTTTCTCCTGTATGAGGAACAGCCGCCAACCATGTTTTATAGGCCACAAATACCCGACTTCCAATCCTTATATTTTCAGAACCGTCAATGCTCATAGGAGAGACGATTATGGATTCTGGACCAAACGACTGCATACTACAACGCCAAAAAAAAGCAGATATACGGTTCTCAAAGAACCGACAGACTCTCTTTGGTAGAGACAATACTTTCATCACTCTCCGCACAGCAGATTTTTATAGTTATCAATATTGACACCTATGGCATACTCCAGAGCACGGTTTACCTCCTCCTGATAAGTTTGTAAAGGCTGATTTTTAACCGTTTCCATTATTACACGGAACTCCTCATCAGTCCCGAATACATCCTTATAACCTGCCATTAAGTCGAAAGTGTCATCGCAAAAACGCAGACAGGGAAGTCCGCGCATCAAGGCCTCATAATAGGCCGTAGTATTGACAGCTATTGCAAAGTCAAAAAAGTTGTTATTCAAACAATCATTAATGGTCCTGTCCTTTGAAATAATAGTCATTCCATGTTGAGATGCAAAAGAGCTGTAAAAAGAAAAATCGCAAGACGGATGCAATTTCAGACAAAATTCATAATCGGAAGAATGATTCAACAGAATATTCAGCAACCCCATATTCGTATTCCGAAAACTATCTCTCGCCAACAGTAACATACACTTTTTATAAGGATTATCCTTTTTCATTGTATGCAATTCCACTTTTTTGGGATAGCCTGCCAGTCTCAATTTCCGAGGTGAAATTCCATAAGACACATCTTCGTCTATAGAAAACTGTCCCCAGCACAACAGATTATCCGTTTCAAAATTTTCATATTGAACAGAATCCAAAGGCGGATTTTTCTTAAAAATAAAATACACACCTTCCTGAAGTGAATAGGTAGGAATATTCCTCAGTTTAAAGAATTGCGTCAACAAATTCTCCAAGTCAAGCACACTACACTGGCAAAGATACTTCTGTACGCCAGTAAAATCCATATATTTGAGTTCTTCTATGATATTACAATAATGTATACACTCTATAATCAGTTTACATTTATCCCATAACGATAAAGAAGTATCATGTAAGTTGGAAAAAATAAACTTCGCAACCTTATAAATCACCACAGGATGAATGGACAACTTCCAGCCAAAAGTCAACGTTTTATTATAGGATGCTTTTCCATCCAGCTTATCCAGAACTGTATTATACAACTCCAGATGATCCTTACGTGCATAACGCCCAAAAGTAGAAAGTATCATATGCTTTTGAGGATCAAATTCCAGCCGCTTCACATCAATAGCCAGAAATGCAAGAACTATTCGCTTCCACGAAAAGGCATATTTCCCATTGGCTACAGCCCATAGAGATAGAGCCAACACTCTGTTCAAACAAATGCCGTCATATACAAAATTGAGTTTATTCTTCAACGATTTATATCTATCAAAATCATTCATAACTACACTGTTTTAAAATTAAACCATGGTAACCTATATACACGCATCGCATACCATGCAACAGCCACAAACGTTATAGCACTGATAATAGCCGCCGAAACAGCCGAGCCGATTGCACCCATTTTCAATATGAGCAAATAAGTCAATCCTACTTGAGCGATACTCAATGAAAAGGTTATCGTACCTAATCCCTTTGTTTTAAAAGTATAATGAGCAAAGCATACAAACATCAGATAGCATCCGTTAAAAAATTGAGCAAGCATTACCCAAGGAAGAAAATACAAAGAATCAAAATAAGAAGATGGATACATAACTTGTATCAGTAGCACTGACAACAAATAGCAACCTACAACAAAAATGAACGTGACAACCAAACTAATCCAAATAAACTTCACCAGCCTACCCTGTTCTTTCATCGTCCCAGCTTTATTCAAATCGAAGGCTGCCAATTTCTTATAAAGCGAAGGTGCATAAGCATTGTTAAACGAAACCAAGAACATTGTAACTATAGCTCCCCAAGTCAATGCAACTGAATAGTAACCATTATCTGCAAGGCTACACATATTCGTCAGATAGATTTTGTCCACCCCGCTTTTAAACCAGAAAGACAACGCATGAGGAATAATAGGAAGTGCAAAGAACAAGGTCTGTTTCAAATAAGCCTTATCTATATTCCATCCCAAATAACCACGCCTATAAAGGACAAAAAAGCTGATCAGTCCAAAAGCAACCGTTGTAAATATCATACTATAAATCCGTCCCTGCCATCCCAATAGAAAAACAATCACAAACATAACTGTGCTCAGTGCATTCAGAATGGACTGGGAAATCTGATAAATACCGAAAGACAAAGGCCTTTCCTCACATCGCCACAGGAGCATATTAACATTGGTAATTCCTGCAAACCATACCAAGACCAAGACTGATAATTGATAAGCAAAAGATATGTTCAATGCATCTTCTATGACTTTATACAAAGGAAGAGCGAAACATACACAAATGATATTGGCCAGCGTATTCAGCAATATCATATTAGAAACATATTTCTTTATCTCTTCTTTACCCAATTTGGCAAACATTACAGGAAGTGCACCTGCCGTACACAAATAGCCAAAGACAGAGACTATTTGAACCAGTACGTTGTAGTTGGTAACCACTCCATAATCGGCAGGCGTAAGATAATGTGTAATGAAAGGCAACAACAAGAATGGAATAGCCTTGTTGATGCCGTCACAAAACACATATACAAATGAATTGCGAATAACAGAAGATGATAATATTTTCCGAACAATTCGAAAACCTATATTTACTACCATCTAGATAAATTTACCTATATCTCTCATTTCATTTGCAATACCTATATATGGATACTCTATTTGAGGATTATTCCTTTTGTACCCGAATCCCCATGTAACAGCAATAAAAGATACTCCCGCTTTCATTGCACCTATAGCATCATGATTCGTATCACCTACTAAAGCCACAGATTTTTTATCGCATCCCAATTCATAAACACAGATTTCTACAATATCCGCTTTAGTCAATTTATTTTCATTATCGGCTCCATGAATTACATCACAAAATTGAGTAATGCCAAAATAATTCAAAATCTGTATAGCATAATCTTCACGTTTATAGGTTGCCACAGCCATCTTTATATCATGATGCTTCAAATAATCCAAGAAATCCATAACACCTTCATACACATATGCCCGGTACAGAGCTTCATGCTGATAATAATTTCTAAATATTTCAGCACCACTTTGAGCCTCTTCCATTGATAATCCAAAATGATTTCTCAAAGAGTCTTGTATAGGAGGACCTACGAATGAACATAGCTCGTCATCACCTATTTCAGGTAAGTTTAAAGTTTGCATTGTATATTTAACACTACAGATAATCCCATCCTGGGTATTAAGCAAAGTTCCATCCAAGTCAAACAATAAAGCTTGTATTTTATTATTCGATGACATATTTAGTCCTTGTTATAAAATCTATTTTAATTGATTTACTCAATTCCGAAAGAGCCTGTGACATCCACTCGTTAATATGTAAATCTTTCATTGATGAAAACTCATAATTTCTATCAAAATAGTCTGTCTCATTATTAACAAAGCCATCAAATCCAGCAAGCCATACATGATCAACTCCAATTCTATACATCACATTGAACAATAGTAATAAAGAATTATCTATGCATTCCTTTCTATGAGACAATAAAGATTCATAATTCAAAACATAATCAGGGACATAGTCTATAACATTCACATTCGAAGTCAATATCAACTTAGCCAATATTTTAGTATCGCCAATAATATCTACAAACTTACAATAACGTTTAGCATTGCTAATGAAAGTATAATCGATAGGATATCTATCATCATAAAAATTCACTGAGAAAACAATAGCATTTAACTGAGCAATTTTAGACTCAATCTTTTCTTTTTCCTCTTTCATAGAAATTCCAGGTCCTAAAATTACGATTTCAGTCTTTTCCTTGTTCTTCATATCATATTTCAACATTTCATAAGCAGTCGTATCATCAATGGTTATATTTTGATAATCGACATACGCTTGTTCTATCCAGACCTTATCATACAACAATTTTTTATCTTTGGGTATCCGAGATAAGATTTCATTAATAGAGCTTATAGACAAAGTACTTTTCTGCAAAAGATATTGAACATAAAAAGGATGACAGTTTTGCATAGCGGATATATAAAAGTCATATTTATATCCCCAATATCGTCTCTGATAAATCGGCATCAAGTCATTATCTACTATTTCCAATAATTGGCTCAAATTGTAATTTGCATTATAATAATCATTGAGATGCATAGCCAATAACTCAGTAGCACAATTTCCAGCGCTTTTCCCCATTCCATATACCGTAGAATCGGCAACTAATGTCCTTGTTGTGTCCTTCTCCAAGAACTTGATTGTATTACTAAATCCAAGCTGAAAATTATTATGCTCATGATAACCCATTACTATTTCCGGATCAAGATTATGATCTATAAGATAAAAATATCGAGCCATACTTTTATTATCCAATAATCCATAAGTATCAACAATTGAAAAAGCATAAGGCTTTATCTCATTAATTTTCTGAACATAGTCCAACATCTCTGAATCTGTATAAGAAGTTATGGATATTGCTTGTATAAACAGCTTATATCCTTTATCCTTTATAGCTTTACAAAACGGTAAGGCCTGTGCTATTTTTTCCTTTTTGAAAATTACACGAATGCCATCTATAAAAGTCGAATCACATGGACCTATACTCTCCAAAGAACATGTTCCATAATCAATCATAGCTACTGGCATCGCATTTCCTTTTTTAACAGAAGAAAATATTTTATTTATAGCTTCTGTATTAGGCATAATCGAGCGATTTATATCAAAATCTCTACGATCGTCCAAAAAACCTACTTCTATAAAATCCATACCCGCAGCTTCCAGACGTTTGTAAATGCCAGTGATTACACTATGGCCAAAATTCCAATCATTTACGTACCCACCGTCACGTAAAGTGCAATCTAGCACTTGAACATTTTTCTCCATGGTTATTATTTTCTATTCTTTATAATTTCTATAACTTTTTCCAAGTCTCTCCGAGTATCAACAGATAGAGATACAGAATCTACCATTTCATATTTTATATGAATCTTGTTCTCTAGGAATCTTTGTAATGTAACATCTTCTATTGACTCTAAAAATCCTTTGGGTGCTGAGACAAAAAAGTTCAAAGCCCTTTTGTTATAACATTCTACACCAACAACTTTCTTGTACCTAAATAAAACAGTTTTATAGGGAAAAGGAACCACGGCACGAGATAGAAGAATACATTCATTCTTATCATTTGTTACAACCTTAATATTAGCTGGATCTATGACTTCTGCGGGATCAGAAAAATATCGGCAAAGCCCTCCAACATAAATATTGTCAGCAACTTCGCTTTTTGGTAAAACAGTTCGTATCACATCCGGACTAATAAGAGGTTCATCACCGCATACGACAACATAATAATCTGCATCTATTTTATCACTAACTTCATGAATGCGATGCACATGAGTAGAATGATCAGAGCTTGTGATTACAGATTTAAGCCCGTATTGTTCACAAACTGTAACAATACGTTCATCATCCGTAGCTATAAAAACGTCTGAAAATTCCTGTATTTGAGTGACCTGATTGTAAACCCACCAAATCATAGGTTTCCCGCAGATATCAGCCAAAGGTTTTCCTGGAAACCGACTCGAACCATAACGTGCCGGGATAACTGCAACAATTTTCATTCTTTTTTCTGTTTTATTTAATTAAATATTAAAATCTTCATTCAACCTCTATTAACCTAGGATGCATCTTATCTTTTTCACTCAAAAGAATCTTATCTACTGGCATTCTCCAATCAATCCCCAAATCAGGGTCATCCCAAGCAATAGCTCCCTCACATTGTGGAGCATAAAAGTTATCACACTTATATTGAAATACGACTTCCTTACTCAACACACTGAAACCATGCGCAAAGCCTCTGGGGATAAAAAACTGACGATGATTTTCTTCCGTAAGCTCCACGGCAATATGTTGTCCAAAAGTTGGGGAACCTTTTCTTATATCTACAGCAACATCAAGAACTGAACCTTTTACTACACGCACCAACTTATTTTGAGCAAAAGGTGGCTTTTGATAATGCAAACCACGGATTACACCATAACAAGACTTACTTTCATTATCTTGTACAAAAGTCGTATTACATACTTTTTTCTTAAACTCATTCTGATTGAAAGACTCAAAAAAGTAGCCGCGCCCATCTTTAAAAAGATACGGTTCAATTATTACAACCCCTTCAATGGCTGTTTTTATGACTTCCATATTAATTTAAAAAAGATATTTAATCCGCTATTTTTTTAACAAACTGTTCCCTATTTTGCATCATACCTATTCTGAACATAAGCTGTATATAGAGAAAGCCTCTGTTAAACCATTCTTTTATCTTTCCGCCCTCATCGGATTCTCTATGAAATCTTTATATGCTAAACGAACACCATCTTCAAGTTCTGTTTTATATTTCCAACCAAGTTTAGTCGCTTTGCTGACATCAAGCAGTTTACGAGGAGTACCGTTGGGACGAGTCACATCCCATTTTACACTCCCTTCATATCCGACTACTTTAGCGACCAATTCCGTAAGTGACTTAATTGTCAATTCTTTACCCGTCCCTGCATTGACCGTTTCATTACCACTATAATTATTCATCAAAAACACACAAAGATTGGCAAGATCATCAACGTACAAGAATTCTCTTAATGGACTCCCATCGCCCCAACAAGTCACTTCTTTCAATCGTAGCTCTTTAGCTTCATGAAAACGCCGGATGAGAGCCGGAAGTACATGGCTGTGTTCTGGGTGATAGTTATCATTTGGACCATAAAGATTAGTTGGCATCACACTAATATAATCTGTGCCATACTGACGATTCAAGAACTCGCAATATTTCAGTCCACTGATTTTTGCAAGAGCATATGCCTCATTGGTCTTTTCAAGTTCACTTGTAAGCAGGCAACTCTCCGCCATGGGTTGTGAAGCCATACGAGGATAAATACATGATGAACCAAGAAATTCCAGTTTCTTACATCCATTCTGCCACGCAGCATGTATTACATTCATCTCAAGTATCATGTTATCGTACATGAAATCGGCAAGTGCATTCTGATTGGCTATAATTCCTCCTACTTTCGCCGCAGCGAGAAATACATATTCGGGCTTTTCCTGTTTAAAGAAATCCTCCACTTGATCTTGTCGACACAAATCAAGTTCCTTATGTGTACGGGTTATAATATTAGTGTAACCTTGACGTTGGAGTTCCCTCACAATGGCACTTCCAACCATTCCACGATGTCCGGCTACATATATTTTTGACACTTTCTCCATTACAATATCCTATCAGTTACTTTACCAGACCTTTTTCCAAATATTCAGCAAGATTGGTACGCATGACAGAAGCCACGTGATCGGCAGCAACTTTCTGCATATCATGCTTTACCATTATTTCAACAAGCCGTTCAAAAGAAGTGGTTTGAGGATTCCAACCGAGTTCGTTTTTGGCTTTAGTGGGATCCCCCCAAAGATTTACCACATCAGTGGGACGATAAAAGTCTTCTGAAACAGTAACCAGTACTTTACCTGTTTTGATGTCAATACCTTTTTCATCGATTCCTTCTCCTTCCCACCGAAGTTCAATACCTGCATAACGGAAAGCAAGGGTAGCAAACTCACGGACTGTATGTTGTACCCCTGTTGCTATAACAAAATCTTCGGGCTTATCATGCTGAAGGATAAGCCACATGCACTCTACATAATCCTTGGCATATCCCCAATCACGGAGAGAATCCAAATTGCCAAGATACAGGCAATCTTGTTTGCCTTGGGCAATGCGTGCGGCAGCAAGAGTAATTTTACGAGTTACAAAGGTTTCGCCACGGCGTTCTGATTCATGATTGAAAAGAATGCCCGAACAGCAAAACATGTTGTAAGCCTCACGATATTCCTTAATAATCCAGAATCCATAAAGTTTAGCTACGGCATAAGGTGAATATGGGTGAAAGGGCGTCTTTTCATTTTGAGGCACTTCTTCCACTTTACCGTACAGTTCGGAAGTAGAGGCTTGGTAGATGCGACAAGTCTTTTCAAGTCCACACTGGCGTACCGCCTCAAGTACCCGCAACACCCCCACAGCATCTACATCAGCTGTAAATTCGGGTGAATCGAAACTCACCTGCACATGACTCTGTGCTGCAAGATTATATATCTCATCAGGACTAACCTTATTTACCGCCTGTACCATCGACATGGAATCACCCAAATCGGCATAATGCAGATGAAAATTTGAAACTCCCTCAAGATGGGCAATTCGCTCACGATAATCTACTGAGGAACGACGAATAATGCCATGTACTTCATAACTTTTCTCAAGAAGAAATTCTGCTAAATACGAGCCATCTTGTCCCGTAATTCCTGTAATCAATGCTCTTTTCATACATAAAGTTAATCACCAATTTTGACATGTTACCTATAGGAAAACCGTCTTTGGACGGCTTCCCTATAGGTAACATGTCAAAAATTGGACTGTTTTTTAGTATTTGTTATTACTTACTCCGATAGTCAGTGGCAATAAGTTCTCATAATCCCTACAGCCTTTAACAATCTCATCAAAAAAATTCTATCTAAATTCCTGCCGGAACGGCCTCTTACCCACAATAACTTGTAATTATTTTCCACCAGAACCATTCTATATTCTTCGTCTCTTTACTGAGATTCACACCTATCTTCATCAAACGTCTGCCATCCAGCTTAAACTCAAATACAAAGAGATGTCTTTGATCTTCACCAACGCATTGGCACGACCGCTGGAACTGCATATCTCAGTATCTACAAACTGCCCCAGCAAGGTGACGACGATATAAAATTCCATTTCTACCATCTTTTTTAGAGATATGCAAGTATACTAATTTTCACCACAAAGAAGGCAGAGTTCCACAGAGTTTTTTAAATGATGAAGATGGATACGTTTAGTCTTCCACTTCTTCCCAAGGATAGGGGTTATCCACCACATTTTGAAACTCTTCGATGGCTTCCTGCTGTTCGGAAGTAAGCGATGCGGAATCCCAAGCAGCGATGATAGCACGCCCCTCGTTTGTCAAAGACTCGTCGAACACTTCGCCATAGCAGACGGTAAGTAGACGAAGTTTCAGCAACGAAGCAGGAAGAGCATCAAGAATATCCCAACAACGATCCAAGATTTCCTGGATATGCTTCTGCTTCTCACCGTGGTCTATGAACGAGGCACTGTAGCCCATCAATAGTGCAAGGCAGACATTAGCCTGTTCTTCGGTAGTACTACCTTTGACATCTGAGTTATACAAAGCTGTGGTCAAGCGATAAACTTCACCGTTACGACGGGACAAGTCATCGCTATAGATGGGGCTCCCGTCCATACCCAAATACATCAGGTCGTGCGCAGCACGCTGAAGAGTGATTGCTTCTTCGGAAAGAGACATGATTAATTAAAAATTAAGAATTAAAAATTAAAGATTAACCGATTACTTCTATAAGGTCAGGATGGATGGTAGCCATAGCAACGGCGATGACACCTTGTATAGCTATGACCACACGACGGTCACGAGCACCTTTCACTTTCAGGAAAATTCCCTCCTGCCCCTCGAAGTCACCACCGGTAATACGGACTTTCGTACCTTTCGACAAATTCAGTTCATCAGGTTGGAAGTACATAAGATGATCGTTGTAAGTTCCGGCAACAGCTATGAAACGTTGCATCTCATTGTCGGGGATGATTATCTTCTGACCGCTACGGGTATCGGTGATATATTGCAAGTAAGTGACTTTTGATTTGACACGCTTCACATCAGCCGGACAGGCATGAACAAAAAGCAGATTGTGAACGACGGGAACCAGAACACGGACTTTCTTCCCTTTCTTCATGCTGATCTTGTATTGCATAGGGATGAAACAGCCTAACTTTTCCTTTTCAAGCAGACGCATAGCATCAGGCTCCCTGCGATAGGTGGCACGCATAGCATACCATACTTCGGTCTCTTTTTCCGTTTCCATTCGGTGGCTTTCTTCAGAAAAGGGTGTTCTTTCGGGGCTTTAAAGTCCTTGCATACGCTTGAACTTCAATCACTTGCGAACGCTTTATGTAGAATACGGCAAGCCTTGCGCCCCTCTTGCCTATGGATTTTACGTAGCTGTGCATTACCTTAAGTTTCTTACAGGTAAAAAGCTATAAACGAACATCTTAAAGAGAAATATTGTCTTTTAATCGTTCGTTTTAAAGATGGCATTTTAGGTTGTATCCTACCTAAGATTCTTTCAGCAAAAAGACAAGTGTAAAAACACAATTTTATTTCAGGGATAACTAATTATAGATTAGTAATATATGACACAAGAAAAAGACCTAATCAATTTTATTTATCAGAATATTTTGTTGTTTCATTTCAAGACATTATCTTTGTGAACATTAAACGAACGATTAAAAAACACCCTCTAATTACTACAATCATTATTGACAGTAATCAGTTTCCTTCTGTTCTTATCCTCTATTTCATCATCATCGCAGCTTATTCTGACAGCTTCTCAATGTTGCATTTCTTTTTTAATAATGTACGCACGCACACATACGCACAGGCGCGTATTTCCCTACTTTTTCTTTAAACCTTGTTACACACACTTTATATCAATAGGTAGGTGGGGCTACCACCTATTACATCATTTTGTGTGTCACACACAGAACAGAAAAGTTTCATTTTTCTATACCAGTATGACCGATTTTACGAGAATAACCGTTAATTTTGCTTTCAAATGCAAATTTAAAATAAATTACTAACATCTAAAATTGTAGTTTTATGACTAAAAAAACACAATCTTGAGCATTGAGCTCATAAGTAAAGATGCCTGTGGCATCGAGATCGAAAGAAAAGGAAACAGGATCGACATCCTGTTGGTTGAAAATGAACCGGTTGACCAGCAGGTCGTAGTCAGGGCGGAAGAAAGAATAGAGTTCCTCACTCCCTGGATAAACATGCTTATCCATCATAAAAAAGAAGCGGGAATCAAAGGGACAAAGCATCTGGCAAGGAAGCTGTATCGCATGGCAAGGTTCGAGAAAGGAAAGCATGAGGAAGGATTTCTGACAATGGAAAGCATTAATACCGAAATCATTAGCTTAAGGAAAAAAATCAGGGAAGAGAAACAGGGAATGGAAAAGAAGAAGAAAAAGAAGTAGGAATTCAAAATTGTGCAAAAACGCCTTTTCGGTTGAAAAAGACGTTTTTGCCATTCCGGATATTATACCCTACTTCGCACCGCCAACAAGGCAGACTAAAACAACTAACAAAGAAATGGAAAATATTCCGGTTACCGCATACAGCGGATTCAGCAACGTTCGGGGAGAGATAACCCTGAGAAAAGTAATTGAAAACATCACAAAGGGAGTACACGCTAAACTTGTATTCAAGATAAGGCTGCTCGTCAGCCAGGGAAAGACGGAAGAGGCAAACAATGTGAAGAAGCAATTGCCATTCTACACCGTCACGGCAGGATACAGCGAAAAAAGACAAGCTTACAGTATCACAAGATACACGCACGTTATCCTGTTGGATATTGACGACCAGCCCGAAGAGAAGCTGGAAAACTTAAGGGAGAAAATCAACAAGGATCCTAACACGTTGGGCAGCTTCCTCACTCCAAAGGCACATGGATTCAAAATATTCGTGTTCCTGCAGACGGAATATGCCACCACTCTCAGGGAGACATTCTCTAACGGAGAAAAGGATTTCTCAGCGTTGGAAAAATATCACAGGATGATGTATGATGCCTGCAAGGAATACTATGAGAAGCTGCTGGGTGTGGAAGTGGACGGAAGCGGAAAGGATATATCAAGGGGATTCTTCACTTCTTTCGATGAAAAGGCGTACCTGAATGAAGAACTTATGAAAGAGGTCGATGAGATGCTGACCGGTATTATGCCACCTGAAAGACCGCAGACGGGGAGAAAGATGAGCGGGAAGGCGATGAGTGAGAGTGATAAGGTGGTAAGTGATAAGGCGGAAGCCGAGCCGTGGGAAAGGATGGAATTCAACAAGGCGGTGCTCGCAGTAAAGAGGATTGCTAAATTCGAACCGGGAAGCAGGGACAGCTTCATATTCGCTCTGGGAAACAAGTGTTATGCAAAGGCATTGGAAGAAGGCGTGGCAATACGGTTGGCTCAGGAAAATTTCGGCGGTGAAGGGTTCGATGTGGCTGTGCCCATACACAACGCGTACGTCTATACCGACAAGACGGAGGAAGCAGCCAGCCACAAGGAAGAGAAGCCGGATATCATCAACCAAGTACTCAACTTCCTGAAGACACATTATGATATCCGAAGGAATGTAATACTGGACAGGCTGGAATAC
>NZ_QRZF01000027.1:4105-69839 GCF_003464595.1 Bacteroides intestinalis | reverse complement strand
AGGAAGAGATTATTAGAGAGTGTAAACCGTTTACAGGCATAGTCATTGTTTTGTTCAGACCTAATGAGAATCCTACTCAACCTTAGGAACAATCAGGTGTTGACCTTGGTCAATAGGCTTATCAACCTTGGTTGATGGATCTATTAGTCTTGGTTGACAGGCCTGTTAACCAAGGTCAACACTCAATAAGACTTACTGCTGAACTATAAAACAAGCCGGGCTAAAGCAAACAACCTCCTGTCTGTAATGAATTGACTGCTGCACCTTTTAAAGTATTATATACCTATCCGAAAATGTACAGGGTGTTCGATATCGGACACCTTTCATTTTTCTCTTTTACCTTGTTATCAGTTACTTACATTTTTGGCACGCATTTAGTATATATAAATAATGTGAATAAAATACCTGTTCATTTTTAAAAGTGGAGCAGGCTGAAACTGATAAAATAATAAATAACTCAATATTCAACATGGACAGAGAAATTCCGAAAGAAGTGCGTAATAAAGAACGCAATAAGAAAATTATCCGTTACGGCGGCATCGGCGTGGCAAGTATAATCGTTATCAGCGTACTCATCTCATTTATGCGTACGGGAGTGAAAACGAAAGATTTGGTGTTTTCTACAGTAGATAAGGGTACGATTGAAGTCAGTGTTAGTGCATCGGGAAAAGTGGTACCGGCTTTTGAGGAAATTATCAATTCACCTATCAATACCCGTATTGTAGAGATATATAAGAAAGGTGGAGATAGTGTAGATGTTGGTACACCGATTCTGAAACTTGACTTGCAGAGTGTAGAGACAGACTACAAGAAACTGCTGGACGAAGAACAGATGCGCAGTTACAAGTTGAACCAGCTCCAGGTGAACAATCAGACCAAACTGAATGATTTGGCAATGAAGATTAAGGTTTCGGCCATGCAGCTGAACCGTAAAAAAGTGGAATTGCGTAATGAGCAGTACCTCGATAGCTTGGGGTCGGGAACTACGGATAAAGTACGTCAGGCGGAACTCAGTTATAATGTGGCGCAGTTGGAATATGAGCAGCTGAAGCAGCAGTATGATAATGAAAAGGAAGTGCTTGCTGCCGAATATAAAGTTCAGGAATTGGATTTCAGTATATTCCGTAAGGGACTTGCTGAGATGAAACGTACGCTGGATGATGCACAGATTCGCTCACCGCGTAAAGCTATTCTTACTTATATAAATAATCAGATTGGTGCGCAGGTTTCTCAAGGTAGCCAGATTGCGGTGATTTCCGACCTCAGTCACTTTAAAGTAGAAGGTGAAATAGCAGATACATACGGTGACCGTGTAGCTGCAGGAGGTAAAGCGATTGTAAAGATAGGCAGTGAGAAACTGGAAGGTACGGTCAGCAGTGTGACACCGTTGTCGAAAAATGGAGTGATCTCTTTTACGGTACAGTTGAATGAAGATAATAACCGTCGTTTACGTTCGGGCTTGAAAACGGATGTCTATGTGATGAATGCAGTGAAAGAAGATGTGATGCGCATTGCCAATGCTTCTTATTATGTGGGACGTGGCGAGTATGAACTTTTCGTTCGTAACTCTGATAAAGAGATTGTGAAACGTAAGGTGCAGTTGGGCGACAGTAACTTTGAGTTTGTAGAAGTAGCCAGTGGCTTACAACCGGGCGACCAGGTAGTAGTGAGCGATATGAGCAACTATAAAAATAAGAATAAGTTGAAACTGAATTAGCTGCAAGCTACGAGTGACGAGTTCTGATAATATCCACTAAATCTGTATGAGATGATAACCTTATATCTGAAACAAGCCTGGGCTTTACTGAAGCAAAATCCGCTTTTCAGTAGCCTCTATATTTTAGGAACGGGATTAGCTATTGCTATGACTATGATCATGGCTGTGGTTTATTATGTTAAACTTGCCCCCGTTTATCCGGAAGTGAATCGTGCTAATACACTTTACCTTACGAGTGCACGTTTTCAGACGGGTGAAGAAGGTCATAAGAATAGTTATCAGTGGGCTGTATCCTATAAAGCATTGCAAGACTGGTTTTATCCGCAAAAGAATGCTGTTGCGGTGTCTGCCGCTCTTTTGAATGATATGACTGAGAATAGTTATATTCAGCCTGCCGATCTTAGTGGAGACTTTCGGGTAGGATTGAAGCAAACCGATCCTAACTTCTTTCGTATTTATTCTTTCTATTTTCTGGAGGGGCAGGCTTTTACGGAATCTGACCTTGAAAGTGGTATTCATACGGCAGTCATTACAGAGGATCTGGCACGTCGTTTATTCGGTACGGTCGAGAATGTGACAGGGCGTTCGTTTACCATGAATTATGTTAGTTATCGTGTTTGTGGTGTAGTGCGTAGCGGCAGTTATCTGACACCTAAATCTTATGCACAGGTTTATGTCCCCTATAGTGTATCGCCAGACTATCGTAAACCACAATATGGTATTGATTATTTGGGGGCTTTCAATGTTACTTTTTTAGTAAAAGATAGTGAACAGGCAGAAGCATTGTGGAATGATATTCAGGAGATTGTTCGTAAAGAGAACCTGATGCATCCCAATGATTGGACGGTGAACTTTTGGCAACAGCCTATTTCTCACACGCTTAGTGTTTTTCAGTCCTATGCAGCCGAAGAGTTGGATGTATGGGCTACTGTACGTTATTTTCTATTAATACTCCTTATCTTATTGCTGGTGCCTGCTCTTAATCTGAGTGGCATGATAGCAAGCCGTATGGAAAATCGGTTGTCGGAGATGGGAGTGCGGAAATCATTTGGAGCCGGACGGAATAAGTTGCTTTCACAAGTGATGTGGGAGAATCTCTTATTGACGTTATTGGGGGGCATACTTGGACTATTACTGGCGTGGCTGGCGCTTTACGTCTGTCGTGAATGGGTGTTTACTGTATTTGACCGTTGGCCTGACTCTGTGCCGGAAGGGGTGGATGTTCGAGTTTCCGGAGAAATGTTATTTGCTCCGACGGTGTTTGCTGCTGCATTACTATTGTGTGTTATACTGAATTTATTGTCAGCTCTGATACCTGCTTGGAGTTCGTTGAGAAAGCCAATCATATATTCATTGAACGAGAAAAGATAAAGACTATGCTGAAACTAATATTTAAGAATCTTTGGGCACGTCGGCGTCGCAACGGTTGGTTGCTGGCGGAGTTGATTTTAGTAAGTATCGTTACCTGGATTATTCTTGACCCTGTTATCGTGGTGACTCATGACCGTAGTATTCCTTTAGGGTATGATGCAGATCGGCTTTGTCTGATTTCTCTGAGTAAGTTGCAACCGCAAGCTCCGGGCTATAATGAAGAGGCGGAAGATTCTACCGTAATAATGAATACTTATTTCAATTTGGTGAATCTTGTCAGAAACTATCCTGAAGTGGAATCAGCTACACCTGTGATTGGTTTTTGCTATCCTAATTCGAGGGGCAATAGTAATACTCAGCTTGGTGTTGAAGGTGATTCTGTTGAAATATCTATTATGTCCATGTACTTTTTGCCTCATACACAGTTTTTCGAGACTTACGGCTTTCGCCCAGGTATAGGCATGACACCGGAACAGTTATCCGAATACAATTATACGAAGAATGACATTGTGTTTACAGAGAATACGGCCGAGCATTTTTTCAAGACAAAGGATGTAAGTGGCAGGCGTTGCTGGTCTAGGCGCGGTACTGATACGACTTATGTATCTATTATTGGTGTAGTGGGAACTTTTAGAGCATACAGTGAATGGCGTCCTGTTTCCCTACAATTTTGTCCCATGATATCCATTGATATGGAAGATATTGACGATAATGCCCGGATACTGCTTCGGATAAAGGAGGGCGTCAGTATGGAGCGTTTTCTGCATGATTTCAAGCCGTGGATGGTGAAAGAACTACGGGGAGGTAATCTTTTTGCACGCAGTGTTCTTTCATACGAAGATTTGATAGTTGAAGCTGAAGCGGATGGCGCTACATTCATATATCGTCGTAATCTGGCAATGGCGGCATTCTTCTTGATAAACTTATGCTTGGGGGTTATTGGTACCTTCTGGTTACAAACTCGTACGCGCCGCGAAGAGGTTGGAGTGATGCGTTCCTTTGGTGGTACGCCGGGATACATTCTGCGTATGTTGATGGGAGAAGGGGCTGTCCTGACTTTTGTGGCTGTGCTTGCCGGGTGTCTGCTATACCTGCAATATGCTTTGAAAGAAGGATTGGCAAATGGAGAAAATTGGCGGGCGAGTACTGAGGAGTATTGGGTGACGGATTTTACACAGCATTTCCTGGTTGTATCATTTATTGTATTCTTTATTATGTTGGTAGTAGTAGTGGTAGGTATTTATATTCCGGCACGGAGGATAAGCCGTATTCCGCCAACAGAAGCATTACGCGATGAATAAATAGTATGATTACCTGCATTCTCTTATGTGATAATCATTAAAAACGATGATACTATGATTAAACTTTATCTTAAACAAGCGTGGACCATGATAAAGCAGCATCGGCTCTTTACCGGAATCTACGTGGTGGGTACAGGACTTTCAATAGCCCTTGTCATGACATTGTTCATTATCTTTTACGTGAAGTTTGCACCCATATATCCTGAATATAACCGCAACCGGATGCTGACTGTGACAAAAATGAAGTCTTATCCTAAAGATAATAATAAGAGTTGGAACTGCTCTGCTGTTAGTTATGATGTAGTGAAGATGTTGCAAGATTTGCCACATCTGGAAACCATTGGTGCAACTGCAAGTAACTATCGTGAAAATTACGTAGAGGTTCCAGATAATAATGAACCGATTAGCGTAACCCCACTTTATACGGATGCCGGCTTCTGGAAGGTTTTCACTTTTCGATTTCTGCATGGAAAACCTTTCACGCAAGCGGATATCGATGCGAAACGCAGGGAAGTGGTTCTTCCGGTGAGCGTGGCGAGGAAACTGTTTGCTACAGATGATGTAGTGGGAAGACGCTTTAATATGGATGCACAGGAATATCGGGTTTGCGGAGTGGTGGAAGATGTTTCTGCCGCTACACCTTCTTCTGTGGGGGATATGTGGTTACCGATAACACTTAATTCCTGGGTTACTTCGGATGCTACCGGAAAATTGGTAGGTAATGTTGGTATATATATGACTGCTCCTGATACTGAGGATAAAGAAGCCTTAAAGGAAGAAGTACGTGAAGTTTTCAGAAAATTAAATCTTGCCTCCGATAAGTATATGAATGATTTAATGGGGCAGCCCGATGATTATTGGGCCAGTACATTCCGGTTCAACTCGTGCGCAGCTCCTGATTTGGCATCTGAGTTGAGAATGTATCTTTATATGCTGCTTGCTTTGCTTTTCATTCCTGCGATGAATCTGAGTGGCATGATGTCTTCACGTATGGACGAACGCCTTTCTGAGTTGGGAGTACGCAAAACTTATGGTGCTACTAATAGGAGGCTTATAGGACAGGTCTTATGGGAAAATCTCTTGCTAACCTGCATTGGTGGGTTACTGGGATTACTGATTTCTTATCTGATTGTGCTGACGGCAAGTGACTGGATACTTACTCTCTTTGACAGTTATACAGATGTGGAAAAAACTCCTTTCCTCTCATTCGAGATGCTTTTTAATCCGACGGTATTCTGTGCATCATTCGGACTTTGCGTGCTACTGAACCTTATATCTGCACTTATTCCTGCAATATGGGCATTGCGCCGAAACATTATTCAGTCGTTGAACTCTAAACGTTAAGATGCTATGATGAAGATAATAAGACACCAATTATGGAATCAGCGCCGGCAGAATGGTTGGATATTTGTGGAACTGGTGATCGTGAGCTTTTTTCTCTGGACAGTAATCGATCCCATTTATGTATTGACATCCAATCTTGCCATTGATCCCGGTTATAATGAGGAACGGGCGTATGCCCTTTATATGGAATACTATGATGAATTGCATGGTAAGTATGACAAAACCCAGGATAGCACTGCAATAAAACAGGAGAATCTGTATCGTATTACCCGCCTGGTGAAGAACTGTCCGGAAGTGGAAAGTTTTGCCTTGGTGAATGTTGCCAGTTTCCCAAACAGCTCTTCTTGGAATGGCGGAGAATATTTCAATGATACATTGAAGGTACATTCGCAATATTACCAGTTCGTACAGACGGAGGGAGGCGATGTATTCCGTACGTATGGTATGAAGGATGCCAAGAGCGGGCAGATAATGTCTTTACCCGAAGATTGTGCCGCCCGTGAAGGGGTGTTTATTACAGAACGTATGGCAGAAGAACTTTTTGGTACCACAGATGCGGTAGGTAAAAGGGTGAGGTATAATGACAGCACTTTCCATGAGGTCATGGGAGTATTGCAAGATTATAAACACCGGATTAATGAACAACCGGGTAATCTATTGGTACAGGTGAATGGTAAAGTAGAGAACCATAGTTGGATTCAGTGGGTGTATATGTTGACTTTCAAATTGAAACCCAATGTAGACGTCTCAACTTTTGAAAAACGCTTCAAGGCAGAAGTGGTTCCTCAGTTGAATGTAGGCAATTTCTATTTTACCAAATTGGGGCGTTTTGCCGATATCCGCCGTAAATATGAAAATGAGAGTGGGGTGACGAATACTTTACGCCTGCAATATTCATTGGCGGGATTTGCTTTACTCTGTGTGTTCCTCGGTATGGTAGGCACATTCTGGATACGCTGTAATGCACGGAGGCAAGATATCGGATTAATGCGAAGTATGGGAGCTACCAAGAAGGTTATCTGCAATCAGTTTCTGATGGAGGCATGGCTATTGGTAACCATAGCATTTGTAGTTTCTTTGCCTTTGACTATGCATCGTATCTATGTATCCGGTTTTGCCAATCCATCCGAGAATGGTAATCCTGTTTATTGGCAAAACCAGCCATTAACGCATTTTCTGATAGTCAGTGTACTTGCGTATATTGTATTGCTCGTTATTGCATTGCTGGGTACGTATGCGCCTGTTACCCGGACGGCAAAGATATTGCCGGCTGAAGCTTTAAGAGATGAGTAAAATAATGATGCGGACAGTTAAAAACGGACAGAGTGTTCATTTTCGGACACCTGTTTGGGAATGTAAATGATTGATAATGAGCATATCTTTGCTTTGGCATACCATTTGACTGAAAGCTGTGAAGAATATATAAATTGAGAACAGAATAAATTAATAACAATTAAATACTTACCATTATGATTAAATTGACTGAGATAAACAAGATTTATCGTACGAATGAGATTGAAACCGTGGCATTGGAAAATGTGAACCTTGAAGTTGGAAAGGGAGAATTCCTCAGTATCATGGGACCTTCCGGTTGTGGAAAATCTACATTGCTGAATATTATAGGGCTTTTGGATGCTCCTACGAGCGGTATAATTGAGATTGACGGTACTCGTACGGATGGTATGAAGGATAAGCAACTGGCTGCTTTCCGTAATAAGAAGCTGGGTTTTGTGTTTCAGTCTTTCCACTTGATTAACTCATTGAATGTGCTCGATAATGTAGAACTTCCTTTATTATATAGAAAGGTATCTGCAAAGGAACGCCGCCATTTGGCAGAAGAGGTGTTGGCAAAGGTTGGTTTGAGCCATCGTATGCGTCACATGCCTACACAGCTCTCCGGTGGTCAGTGTCAACGTGTAGCTATTGCCCGTGCTATTATTGGTAATCCTGAGATAATCCTTGCCGATGAGCCGACCGGTAACCTGGACTCTAAGATGGGTGCTGAGGTAATGGAGCTATTACATCAGTTGAATAAGGAAGATGGACGTACCATCGTAATGGTAACTCACAACGAGGAGCAGGCAAAGCAGACAAGCCGTACCGTGCGCTTCTTCGACGGACGCCAGGTAGAATAAGAATTGTAATTAGTAACTCGTAATTATTATGATGCAAACTATTCGTCAAGCCTTTACGATCCTGAGGCAAAATCCGTTGCTGAGCACTATATCCATACTGGGTACGGCTTTTGCCATCACCATGATTATGGCTATCGTGATTACCTGGCAGACGAAGTATGCTGACTTGGAGCCGGAAGTGAACCGCAGCCGCTGTCTGTATTTCTCTGCTATGCACATGCAGGGAAAAGAGAATAAGGATAGGAATAATTATAGTACTCCTTCGGCTGCGTTTATGAAAGAGTGTATACAGTCAATCCCGGAAGTGGAAGCTTGTACTGCATTTACAGCGGCAGATGTTGCACTGGTATCTTTAGCTGATGGTAACAACCGATTGAAAGTTGATGCAATGAATACTGATCCTGAATTCTGGAAAGTTTTCAGTATGCAGTTTCTTGGTGGAAGAGCTCTCACTGAAGCCGATCGGGGAGGAGATATGCGCTCTATCGTTATTTGTGCTTCTGTGGCCCGAAAACTTTTTGGAACAACAGAGGCTATTGGGCAGCAAATATTGCTGAATAGAGAACTGTCGCGTATCATCGGAGTTGTGAAGGATGTTTCTGTTACTGCCAAAGATGCTTATGCTCAAGTATGGGGGCTGTACCATACCGATGAATTGAAAGTAACCGGTTGGTGGAGCTATCTGGGTGGAAAAACGATTGCAGTATTGGCACGTACTCCTGATGATTTTCCTGCTATCAAGCAAGGAGTTGAGAAAAGAGTGAAAGATGTCAATGCCGGTCTGGAAGAAATGCAGATGGACATCATGGAGCAACCTGACAATATTGTGGCGCACGTGAACCATGTTTGGGCTAATGTAGGACCGGATTTGCCGATGCTTTATCTGCAATATGGAATTGCTCTTTTTATCATTCTGCTGGTACCTTCGCTCAATTTGTGTGGACTGAGCAATAGCCGTATGCAGCAACGCGTCAGTGAACTGGGTGTGCGCAAAGCTTTCGGAGCAACAGGTAGTACGCTTATCCGTCAGATATTAAATGAGAATCTGGTACTTACATTGATAGGAGGCATAGTAGGATTGGTATTCAGTTATCTTGCTGTTTACGTTATGCGTACATGGCTGTTTACTAATAGCCAGAATATCGGTACAGCAGGTGATTTCAGTTTAAGTATGGACGCTTTGTTCAGTCCGATGGTGTTTGTGTTGGCTTTTGTTTTCTGTCTGGTAATTAATCTGTTGAGTGCAGGATTACCCGCTTGGCTTGCCACACGCCGTACAATTGTAGACTCATTGAACGATAAATAAAAAGGAGACCTTATGAAATTTATATTACATAATTTACGCATGATTTGGTCGCGTTTTCGCAGTAACGGATGGGTACTGGCTGAACTGTTCCTGGTGTTTGTCGTGATGTGGTTCCTTTGTGACTCATTGGGCTGCCTTAAGTACACCTTTTACCGTCCTCTTGGTTACAATATTGATCATGTATATAGACTTACAACGATTATAGGTGGTGCTACAAGCGATACAACTTTGACAAATGCCGATAGATATCTGCGTGCATTGAAGAAACTGGAACAGGAACCCAGCGTTGAAGCAGCTGCCCTGTGTTACTGGAGTTTGCCGATGCACGGAAGCAACAGTTATAGTTCGCTGGCTGCACAAGATACTATAGGTGTGAATGCACGTGTCATTAACACCACTGGTGGGTACATTAACGTCTTCCGTATGAGTGATGATCCGCAACGTCCCTTTGTGAAAACTCCTTCGGGGTGGGATAATGTGATGCTGAGCCAGGCTGCTTTCGACCGTTTTCAGAAGAGGATGCCGACATTCTCGCTGGATACACCATTGAGTAAATACGGTGATTCCACGTCAGTCGTTACACAAGGTGGAAAGATTGAAGCTTTCAGAACTTATCGTTATGGAAGCGGTGCTCCCTGCTTTTTCTATCGTATGGATGAAAATCTGATCAAGACACATTTTACTGACGAGTGGGCACAGATCGTTTTCCGTGTGAAGCCTGCTGCTGATGGTCCGGATTATCGTACAAATTTCATTCGTGAGATTGCACCCAGACTGGATGTGGACGATTTATTTGTGGCTGATGCTGTACCTTATACCGAGCAGCAATTGCAATTTGAAGTTATGAACGGTGACACGGATAAAGTGAACAGCCAAGCTATTGTTGTGCTCTTCTTACTTGTGAATGTATTTTTGGGTCTGATAGGTACTTTCTGGTTCCGCACGCGCCGCCGTCGCAGTGAGATTGCCTTACGACTGGCAATGGGGAGTACAAAGAATCAAGTGTTCAGATTGCTGGCGGGCGAAGGATTACTGTTGCTGGCATTAGTAACACTCCCTGCTATGATTATCTGTTATAATATTGGTGTTGCTGAATTTACCATAGGACGAACGGAACTTATTTCTACTTGGCCGGTAGAGTGGGGTTTTGTACGCTTTCTGCTTGGTTCCTTGGGAGCTTGGTTTCTGATAGCACTTATGGTGATGGTTGGTATTTGGTTCCCAGCGCGGCAAGCGATGAAAATACAGCCGGCTGAAGCTTTACATGAAGAATAGAAAAGAGAAATAGTAAAAACAATTTTAAATAGCAAAACTTATGAAGACTTTATTTATAACTTTGAGTTTATTATTTGCCGCAGTAGCCGGCACCGTATATGCAGCTAATGAAAAGGACCCGCAGGTAAGCGAAGTTCGTAAGGTGGAAGCTTTTTCTTCTGTAAAGGTAACGTCTGTAGCGACGGTGTATTTCACGCAGAGTAATTCTTATTCTTTGAAAATAGAAGGTAGAGAAGAGTATGTAACCACTACTACTACAGAAGTGAAAGGAGATTGCCTAATTATTGGTTTCAAGAATAAGAAAGATGGTGATAATAATCGCAACAAAGGTGTGACTATTTATCTGAGCGCACCCGATCTGAAAGATGTAGAGTTTACTGGTGTAGGTTCTTTCAACTGTGAAGGTGCATTGAAGCTGAATGATGTCAAATTCGAGATCGAAGGCGTAGGTAAAGTGAATGTGAAAGACCTGACCTGTAAATCTCTCGTTGTAAAGATGGAAGGTGTGGGTAAAGCTGATATTCATGTGGATTGTGACCGTTTGCGTGCCAGCATGGAAGGTGTAGGTAGCGTTACTCTGAGCGGGCAGGCACGTCAGGCAGATATTTCTAAGGGGGGTATTGGTGGAGTGAATACACGTAATCTGAAGATTGGAGAATAATGATAAAGCAATATTTTACTCAGGCTTGGGCACAGCTTCGGCAACAGCCGCTGATAAGTGCTGTCAGCATAGCCGGTACCGCACTTGCCATTTTCCTCATTATGCTGGTGGTGATGATGCAGCAGGTAAAGGTGGCGCCTTTTGCTCCGGAGAGCAATCGTGATCGCTTTCTGCATGCCCACTTCATGAGTATAACGAATAAGAATTGGGGTGGTGGAAGCAGTAATGGGCCGATGGGTATCAAGACAGCACGTGAATGTTTTCAGTCGTTAAAGACACCCGAAGCAGTGACTATCTACACGTGTATGGTTGTTTCTACACCTGTTAATTTATCTGGACAACCAGCTGTGGGTATCGACTTGTTGCAGACGGATGATGTCTTCTGGCATGTATTTGACTTTTCTTTTACTGCAGGAAAGCCTTATGACAAAGCAACTTTCGATGCCGGATTACCCGTAGCAGTAATTACGGAGAGCGTAGCACGCCGACTGTTTCAAACAACAGATGCCGTGGGGCGTGAATTTCTGTTGAACCATGCACCCTATAAAGTGGAAGGTGTGGTAAAAGATGTTTCTACACTGGCTAGCGTTGCCTATGGACAGGTATGGGTGCCCTATACTTCAACGGAAATAACGAAGGACACTTGGAGTGATGATCATATGGGTATGATGAGCTGTACTATTCTGGCCCGGAGTCGTGATGACTTTGATGCCATTCGTGCAGAAGCAGAACGTCGCAGACAAGAGTACAATAGTATTATTGGTGAGGATGGCTATGAATTGATATACCGTAATCGCCCTTACGACCAGGAGAAAAGTTCCATCGCTTTCAGTGCCAATCAGGAGCCTGACTTGGATCAGCATCGCCGCCAGCGTATGATTATTTTCATAATCCTGCTAATCGTGCCTGCTATAAACCTGAGTAGTATGACGCAGAGCCGGCTCCGCCAACGTGTGGCAGAGATAGGTGTACGCCGTGCATTTGGCTCGACGAAGTTGGAATTGATGGGACAGATTATTGCAGAGAATCTGGTCGTGACACTGCTGGCCGGTGCATTGGGATTGCTGTTGAGCGTGGCGTTTGCTTACTTGGGCAACACACTGCTGTTTGCACAGGAATTCAGTCAGACGTTGAGTCCTCCCGCTGTGGATGCCAGCATATTACTACATGCATCGACTTTTGGTTGGGCATTGCTATTCTGCTTTGTGCTGAACTTATTGAGTAGCGGTTTTCCGGCATGGCGTGCTTCGAGAGTGGGAATTGTAAATGCATTGGGCGGTCGCCTGCACTAATCACTAAACATTAAAGAAAATGACCAAAAAACTTCTTGTACAGATAAAGAATGAATGGCTCAGTAACCTCTGGCTGGCGTTAGAGTTGCTTGTGGTGAGCGTAGTGATGTGGTATGTGGTGGATTACTTATATACTCGTGCTGCTACCTATCTGGAACCACGCGGATTCAACATAGAGCACTGTTACCTGATAGAGTTGGGCGAACTGACGCCAAAGAGTCCGGATTACATTGCTGACCGGAAATCAGAGGAAACTCATGACGACATCGCTGAGTTACTGGAACGTCTGCATCGTCGTCCGGAAGTGGAAGCTGTCAGTCTTTCACAGAACTCCTATCCTTATAACGGAAGTAATAGCAGTGGTGAGGTGAAGTATGATACGCTAAACTCTCCCGGATGGACTATTCGCCGGATGGTGACTCCGGACTTTGTTCGTGTCTTCCGTTATCAGGGTGCGCAGGGTGAGACACCTGAACAAATGGCTGAAATGCTGGAGCGTGGTGAGATTCTTACTTCTAACAACCTTTATAGTAAATACAATCGTAAGATGACTGAATTTATAGGTCAACGCTTTCAGCTTTTTGGTGATACGACAAAGACCTATCGCTTGGGGGCTGCATTGCAAAACGTGCGTTATCATGACTATGATCAGGCTCGTAATTCGTACTGTTTTTTATGTAAGCAGTCGTTCTACTATGTAGGTTTGGAACTTTGTGTTCGTGTTCGTGAGGGGCAGGACCATGACTTCATTCAACGTTTGAAAGCAGACAGTGAATCTCAGTTTCGGATAGGTAATATCTTTATTTCAGAAATTCGCTCTTTCCATGATATACGTCGTAACTTCCAGCAGGCATGGACCAATGATATCCGCAACTATGTAATGGGTATGGGATTCTTACTTTTGAATATCTTCCTCGGATTGCTTGGTACATTCTGGTTCCGTACTCAGCAACGTCGTTCAGAAATTGCATTGCACAAAGCACATGGAGCGACAGACCGTGCCATCTTTAATCGCTTGCTGAGTGAAGGATTGTTATTGCTGGCTGTTGTCACGCCGATAGCGTTGGTTATCGACTGGAATCTGGCACACATGGAACTGAATTCATGGAGAAATAATACTACGCTGGAGTGGGACCGATTATTACTTTGTGCAGCTATCAGCTTTGTCTTGATAGCAATGATGATTGTCATCGGTATTGGTATTCCGGCACGTAAGGCAATGAAAGTACAACCGGCTGAGGCTTTACATGACGATTAAACAACTTTAAAATATGATACGACTCTACTTCCTTCAAGCTCTCTACCACTTACGCGAGAACCCTATTATTACTTGGGTGTCTGTGTTAGGTACGGCAATGGCTATCTGTATGATTATGGTGCTTGTCATCACTTTCCAGGTGCGCCTCGTAGATTGTGAGCCTGAAGTGAATCGCTCACGTACGCTCTACGTACCTTATATGTCCGTCAAGCAGAAAGGGAAACCGGACAATGAATCGGCTAATTCTTCTATGTCTGTGCGTACTGGACGTGAGTGTTTCCGTGCGTTAACAACGCCTGAAGCTGTCACTCTGGTCAGCGGTGCTGATAAAGTGCGTGCCTCTGTGCCTGCCGGACCGAAAGCTACTGCAGATATGGTACAAACCGACGAAGCTTTCTGGACCGTTTTTAGTTTCCATTTTCTCAGTGGTGCAGGATTTACCCGTGCTGATTGTGATGCCGGATTGCCGCGTGCTGTGTTGAGTGCCAGTATTGCCCGCCAACTCTTTGGTACTATCGATGTTGTTGGACATACGGTACAATTAAACTATGTGGATTTTACTGTTGCAGGTGTTGTAGCAGATGTATCTATGCTTGCTACGGCCGCTTATGCACAAATATGGGTACCTTACACTGCTGCAGATGCGGAAGTCCTTTCCTGGCGGGATGGCACGATGGGGCCTATGCATGCGGTTATCCTTGCCCACTCATCGGCGGACTTTGATGCGATCCGAAAGGAAACAGAACTCTTACGCCAAAAGTATAATGACGGATTACGGGATGTAGAAGTTTTCTATCGCGGACAACCCGATACACAATTGGCTTATCTCTATCGCCGTTGGTACGCTGAACCTGATGTTTCCGGTGTAATGTTGCGTTACGGTATCGTTATCGCCATCTTATTATTGGTCCCGGCGGTGAATTTGTCCGGTATGACCCTTTCACGTATGCGTCGCCGTATGGCGGAAATAGGTGTGCGTAAGGCGTTTGGTGCTACTGGCAGTGAATTGATGCGACAAGTTTTTTTTGAGAATTTTGTATTGACGTTGATGGCCGGTGTTGTCGGATTAGCATTGAGTTATGCAGCTACATTCCTATTGAACGATTTTCTCTTTAGCAATTCGATGAATGCCTACCTCAGTGGAGAGACAGCGTTGACTCCCGGTATGTTATTATCACCGTGGGCTTTTATAGCAGCTTTCGCATTCTGCCTCCTGATGAATGTACTTTCTGCAGGTATTCCTGCATGGCGTGCGTCACAGATGAATATTACTGATGCAATAAACCAAAGATAGCTATGAAGAATCTACTTACACAAATTAAAAATGAATGGCGAAGTAATCTCTTTCTGCTCGTGGAGTTACTGCTGGTTTTTGCTGTACTTTGGTACATTGTAGACTGGGTTACTGTCACTGCACGTGTTTATCGTGCCCCGATGGGCTTTGATACGGAACATTGCTATAATCTGTCTTTCAGTACCTTGACATCCAAGTCGGCGCTTTATAATCCGGAACTCACAGTTGAGGATAATATAGATGCTTTGCTTGAGATAACCGAACGTTTACGGCATCGTCCGGGTGTGGAGGCTGTCTCCATTTCACAGAACTGCTACCCTTATAATGAGGGAAGTAACAGCGCTCAGTTTTATTTGCAGGATAGTATTCATGTGGGTGCTTATCTGGTTTGGTCTGATCCGGATTTCTATCGTGTTTTCCGTTATCAGGCAGTTGATGGAGGCTCTTCCGAACAACTGGCTGCTGCTATTTCCGACCAAACCATGATTATCACGTCCAATGTCACTGAGGATTATCCGGTACTTGATTTACCCGATGCACGTCCGCTATTGAATCGTGAAGTGGCTTTGACTTATCCCGATCGTGGGTATCATCGTCGTATTGCTGCCATAGCCGTTCCTGTACGCCGTTCTCATTTTGAAACATCGCACGAATGGGGTGGGGCGTTTATCGGGCATAATCTGAACAGAGATGAGTTGATTAATGAACTGGGAAACGTGCGTTATGTCCAGGTGAGTCTTCGTGTCTCTCTTGATGCAGACAACGATTTTGTAGATGCACTTATGGCAGATGCCGACCGCTTATATCGGGTAGGAAATGTCTTTCTGCTGGAGGCATCTTCTTTCAACGATATTCGTCACATCAGCGAACTTGAAGATGTAAACGAAGTGAAAACACAGCTTTGTATCCTTTTCTTCCTGATGCTGAATATTTTCTTGGGAGTGATTGGTACATTCTGGTTCCGTACGCAGCATCGTCGCCGTGAAGTGGCGTTGCGTATGGCAATGGGATCCAGTCGTCGCGGTATCTTTCTGCGTCTGATGGGAGAAGGCATATTACTCTTGACGGTAGCTGCCATCCCTGCTTTGATTATTGCTTTTAATGTGGGGCTTGCCGAGTTGGTGGATATCAGTAAAATGCAATTTACGGTCGACCGGTTCCTGATTGCCGCAGTACTTACGTGGTTGCTTATGGCGTTGATGATTGTTGTCGGCATTTGGTATCCGGCCTATAAAGCCATGCAGTTACAACCCGCTGAGGCACTTCATGATGAATAGTGTTGTTCTTATAAAAAGAGATACTTATGATAATCAGACAAGCATTTACACTTTTACGGCAGAATCCATTCTTTAGTGTCGTTTCCATTGTCGGTACGGCGGTGAGTATTGCTTTTGCCATGGTGGTTTATATGGTCTATGACATTCAGACTGCCAATATTCGTCCCGAATCGCATCGTGATCGGATGGTTTATTCTTCTTATGGCTATAGTTATCGTAAGGCAGATCATAGTAATGCGAACACGGGTATGTCTTATCAGGCTGCCAGCCGTATTTTTGAAAATTTGCCTGGTGCGGAACTTGTTACTTATACCAGTTATATCACTATGGAGTATTGTGGTGTTTCACCGGAGCAAGGTAGTCGCCGCCAGAAACGTCGTGTTGACCTGAACTTCTGGCGCCTTTATGATATTCGTTTCGTGGCTGGTCGTTCGTTCGATCAACAAGAGTTTGATGCTTGTGCAGATGTTGTAGTCATTGCCGAGCGGTTGGCACGCGAAGCTTTCGGTTCGGCTGAAGAAGCTATTGGCAAAAGTTATTTTGTTGATTTTCGTCCCAAACGTGTAGTAGGGGTTACGGAAGATGTAAGTTCTCTTTTCACCTTTGCTTATGGCGAAGTGTGGGTGCCTTACTATACTAAAGACCCTGCTTGGGGGAGTGAAGGGTTACGTGGTGGTTTTGAAGCGATGGTGTTGTGTAAACCAGATGTCAGTCCCAATGAAATGAAACAACAGATAGAGAGTTCGCTGGATAGTCTGAATGCATCACTTACCGAATATGAATTGGTACTTCCCGATCTGAGCACCTATGCTGAGCGCCAGTTCTTCCGTGATGATTTCCTTAACCCTATGGCTACCTGTATCATTTTGGGGCTTATCCTACTCATTGTGCCTGCAATCAATGTTAGTGGACTTATCTCCTCTCAGATGTCCCGTCGTCTGTCGGAACTTGCGGTACGTAAAGCTTATGGTGCAAGTCGTCTGACCTTGATGGCACAGTTGTTAATTGAGAACTTGCTGATGGCATTTATTGGTGCATTGCTGGGATTTCTGCTTTCATGCCTGCTGTTATGGTTAGGGAAAGATTGGATGCTCGCAGGTGGATATACCGATGCGAACTTCGAGGTAAGTATCTGGCTTTTCCTACGACCCACCGTATTTCTGACGGTATTGGGCGTATGCCTGCTTTTTAATTTGCTGTCCGTATTTATTCCAGCATGGAATGCCACTCGTCGCCCGATAGCAGAAGTTATCAGTGGAGAATAATTGTTTAAAAACTAAAGAGAAACCATTATGATAAAGTCTATCCTGACCCAAATCTGGAACCAGCGCCGTTCGAACGGTTGGCTCTTCGCTGAACTTTTGATCGTTTTCGTATTGTTATGGTATTGTCTTGATATGCTCTATGC
This sequence comes from Bacteroides intestinalis, assembly GCF_003464595.1. Classification (GTDB taxonomy): domain Bacteria; phylum Bacteroidota; class Bacteroidia; order Bacteroidales; family Bacteroidaceae; genus Bacteroides; species Bacteroides intestinalis_A. Next base: position 52,200 of record NZ_QRZF01000027.1, on the reverse strand, counting down.
TTTTGCTTATGCAGAGCGTCAGCCTAAAGGGTATGATTTGGAGCATGTATATAAGGTTAGCATTTCCACGAATCCCACTCAGTTGGTGCTTTGTTCTTCCGAAGATAGTTTGCAAAATTTCTGGTTCAAGCCTATGGAGGAAGTGTTCCGTCGGATCAAACAAAATCCGGATGTGGAAAGTGCCAGTATCTGGCTTGGTTCTGATGCTTATACTCGAAACACTGTATTTCAGGGATACACTATAGACAGTATAGGTGTGAAGGATGCTAATATTCGTTATGTATCTCCTGAATATTTTGATGTAATGCGTATTCCAATACAAGAAGGTACAGGAATGTTTTCTGCTGATATGAATGCCTTTGAAAGTACTTCCGGCTCTTCGCTGTCATTCGCTTCAGCCGAGTGGAATCCTGCTGTCACTCCATTACCTGCCGTCATAACATTAGAGCTGGCAGACAGTCTTTTCCACACTCATAGCGGAGTATTGGGGAAGGAGTTCTTTGACTACTATACAGGTAGCAGTCTTCGTTATCGGGTGACTGCCATATGCGATCATCAGAAAACAGATGATTATGCCCGCTATGAATCTTTCATTCTAACCCCTCTTCCGGATTGGTTTTACAGAGTGCAAGCTGTTCCCTTTATTTCCATTCGTGTACGTCCCGAGGCTGATACAGATGACTTTGCTACCCGCTTTTTTCGTGATATGACTCCTCAGTTGCAGGTTGCTCCGTTCTATCTATTTGAAATCCGTAGCTACGATGAACAGAAAGCAGAGCGTGATGCATCAGAAGGAATTACTCCGTATATTCGTAGTGCACGGCTCATCGCTGTATTTTTTAGCTTCAATGTTTTTATCGGGTTAATGGGTATTTTCTGGTTCCGTACCCGCCACCGTCGTAGTGAAATAGCTTTGCGTATGGCGATGGGAAGCAGCCGTTCACAGATACGTTCTCAATTGTTGGGAGAAGGATTGTTATTGTTAGTGGTGGCAGCTATTCCGGCTTTGATTATTTGTAGTAATCTGGTTATGGCGGAAGCTATAATGACAGAACAGACTGATGTTACAGGATTACGTTTTGCTGTAGTCTCATTATTCACTTTCTTTCTTATGAGTTTGATGGTAGTTGCAGGCATCTGGTTCCCTGCTGCGCAGGCGATGCGGGTGAAACCGGCGGATGCTTTGCATGACGAATAGTCATATTTTCTTCTATATCTGCACCTTTTCTTTTCCTGTCAGGCAAAAGAAAAGGTGCATTCTATTCTGTATTTCAATATAATCCGTATATTTGCGAGGAAAATTCTTAGCACATTTATTCAAAAACAGAAGAAAAACGAGATATGAAGAGACGCATTCTCCTCGTGATGCTGATAGGCCTGTTTCCTTGCATTGTATTTGCCGGACACCTTTATGCTGCAGAACGTACATATAACGTGCTTTTCATCCAGTCATATAATCACCGTACTCCTTGGAACGATCGACTGACTGAAGGGGTGCGTGATGGTCTGTCACGTGGAGGTATAAAAGCAAAAGTCACTACTGAATATCTGGATGCTGACTACTGGACCTTTGCATCTGAGTGCGTCATAATGAGGCGTATTTGTGAACGGGCACGTCAGAAAAATACGGATATTATTATAACAAGCAGTGATGAGGCTTTCTATACATTAATGCATTGTGGAGATTCTCTGCCTTATAAGTTACCGGTTGTAGTATCGGGCATTAAATATCCCAATGAAAAACTGATGTCGAAGTTATCCAATGTCTGTGGGTATACATCTAAGATCGATTTCATACACTTGCTTGAAAATGCACGTCGTGTATTCCCTAATCGTACAGAAGTAGTTTGTGTTTCAGACAGCAGTCTTTTAGGGCTTAGGGGTATTGCAGAATTGGAACGTGCGTGGCCTGATTATCAGCAGCTTCATCCTGAATATAAGTTGAAAGTAATGAATGTGCAGGCGCAGGCGCCCAATCCTGTTATTGCTTCTATCTGCTATGATTATAACGCATATAACCGTATTGTCATTGCTCCCAAATGGACCCCCTTTCTTTCTTTTATTGGAAAAAACTCTAAAGCTCCGGTTTTTGCCGGACAAAGTCTGGCTTTGACAAACGGAGTATTCTGTGTGCACGATATGGAGCCTTATGAAGGGGCCAGTGCAGCAGGTAAATGTGCTGCACAAGTTTTGCAAGGTGCCACACCTTCTGTGGTTGGAGTTACGGATCTTCCAGGCAAATTGCTTTACGACTTTAAGCAGTTGGAATACTTCAGAGTAAATGCGGATAAAGTGAGTGATAGTGGTGTTATCATGAATGCACCTTTGATGGAACGTTACCGCATCTGGTTCGTGTTGTTCTACTCTATTGTTGTAGGTGCATTAGTTTTCCTCGTAATCTGGCTCTATCGTTTGAATCGTCATGAATCACGCCGTCGTATGCATGCCCAAACACGTTTACTGATACAGAATCGTCTGGTGGAGCAACGTGATGAATTTGATAATATTTTCTGTTCTATTCGCGACGGGTTGATTACTTATGATACGGATTTCCGTATACATTTTGTTAATCGTGCTCTGATGTTGATGCTCGAACTGGATCCTGATACTCACACAGCACGTTATTATGAAGGTCAGATGGCTGGTTCCATTTTCCATATCTATTCGAATGGGGAGGATATTCTGCAGTCCTTACTGAAACAGGTGAGAGCTGAGCGTCGTGTAATACCTATTCCGGAGAAGACCTTTATGCAGGAAGTTCATAAAGGAACCTATTTCCCTGTTTCCGGTGAGATTGTACCTATTTATTCCAAGAATAAGATGACGGGTATGGCTATTTGTTGCCGCAATATTTCGGAGGAAGAAATGCATAAGCGTTTCTTCAATCTGGCTGTGGATGCAAGTTCCGTATATCCCTGGCAATACGACATACGTACGCATAGTTTTCATTTTTCAGGTGCTTTGCTTGATTACTTCGGTCTTCCCGGTAAGCAGACTATCTTGCGGAAAGAATTGGAGCTTTTTATCCATGCGAATGATTTGGAAGAGGCTCACCGACATTTCACAGCCATTTTCAAAGGTGAGGAAATGGATACGCGTATGAGTTTCCGTATGCGTAGCGGAGAAGGTAAATATGAATGGTGGGAATTCCGTAGTGCTTCTTACAACGGTCTGGATTCTGAGGCACCTTATATGGTACTGGGTGTTTGCCAAAGTATACAGCGCTATAAGACTACCGAAGAAGAGTTGATAGCAGCGCGTGACAAAGCTTTGCAGGCTGATACTCTGAAATCGGCTTTCCTTGCCAATATGAGCCATGAAATTCGTACTCCACTGAATTCTATTGTCGGTTTCTCCGATTTGCTGAAGGATATTGAAGCATTTAGTCCTGAAGAAGTAAAGCAGTTTGTGGATACAATCAATACAAATTGTACTTTATTGCTGGCATTGATTAATGATATTCTTGATTTGTCTCGTATTGAATCCGGTTCAATGGATTTCCGTTTTGCCGGATACAACCTTACGTTTGTAATGCAGCAGATCTATGATTCTCAGCGTCTGAGTATGCCTTCGGGTGTAGAGCTGGTCATGAAATTGCCCGAAGAAAGTAAATCCATAGTAACGGATTCTGTCCGCCTGAAACAGGTAATCAATAACTTCATTAACAATGCCAAGAAATTTACGACTCAGGGCTCTATAACCTTCGGTTTCCTTACGGAAGAACCGGGTTATACGGTCTTTTTTGTAGAAGATACCGGAAGCGGTATTTCGGAAGAAAACCAGCGACGTATATTCGAACGTTTTTATAAAGTAGATAGCTTTACGCAGGGGGCCGGTCTGGGATTGAGCATCTGCCAGACTATTGTAGAGCGTTTCAGAGGAGAAATAAATGTATCTTCAGAATTAGGAGAAGGTACACGCTTTACAGTACGTGTACCCGATTATAATGAATAGTATTATTCAACTCTTTTGCATCCGTTAGCTTGAAGAAATTCATCCAATAGTATTTCGTAATTCCCTTGTATTAATATGTGGTGGTTTCCCAATGGATTTTTGAGGAAATATTCTGCAGGTGTATCCATTTTTATGCGTACTTGTGTACGGCACATGTTGATATAATTGGTATTTTCGGTCAATGTGCCCGTGCTTAGATAATACTCGTCCAGACATTCTCCACCACATTTCACTATTGTTACGTGTCCTGTGGGCAAGATTCCCTGAATGCCGATACCCATTTCTGTTTCAAAATGACTGCGGATAATGTATTGCTCTGTTTGCGCAATGCCCACGGTACAGTGTGCAAGTACAATTTCGTTGGTGCGTGCATTGATCATGGAAGGGTTTGCCATGAAAGAGGCCTTGCCGGTCAGCACTTTTACGGCAAGCTGGGTGAAGATAGATTGCAGATCACCTTCGCATCCGGCAATAATGCCATCGTCATTTAATAAGGAAAGAGCAAGGCATCCGGTAGTTCCGGTTTGTTCTATCAGCTTAAAGCAACTTAGGGTGAGTGCGCTCAGTTTTTCTTCCTCCACAATCCGCTTTATGGCACGATACAGACGCATTGCCTTTATCAGATCTTCCGGACTTGCTTCTCGGCAGGCAAGTGCTTTACCTGCAAAAGTTGCACAGGCTTCGCCTACTTCATCATCTGTTATCTGATTGTAGTACTTATAAACACGATCCAGTGATATGTCAGTGTATTCAATTCCCCAACGTCGTTTGGAGAGGAGGTAATCTACATTGCTGGCAACAAGCCAGGAAGAAGGAGCACCTATTACGCCGATACGCGATCCTGAGAGTGCTCGTTGAGCTTTGAAGTTGCTGTATAGTACAAAGATACGCTTGATGATTTCGGGTAGCTCTCCGTGCAGAATTTCGCTTTTCATACCCCGGCCACGTAACCAGGACGAAATTTCGAGGGCAGCGGCAAGCGAGTTTTGCATACCATCCGCCAGTAAGATTGCAGGGCGGGGTAGAGACTCGAAGTGTTGGATAACCAACCGTTCTACACCGCCGGTAGCAATGAAAAGCAGGCTGAAATCGTCTTTTGTGAGTTTGTTGATGTTTTGATATTCTACAATATTTACAGTGAAATATTTCTCCAGTTCGTTTAAGATAAGTTCGTGGGAGCCGAGAATGGATGCTTGCTTATGAAGCAAAGATGCAAATGTTATCAGGTTTAATACCATGGCATTGTATACGATTTACGATTTGAGAATAATCAAAGGTACAATTTCTTTTGATACAATCACTATCTTTTAAGTCATAGCTAGTGTTTTTAAACTTTTTTGCCAATGCTTTCCCGTCATTTCAAATAAAGTGTTACTTTTGCACCTTTGATTGCATATATATGAAAGTGTATCGCCAATCGTTAACATTTATTTGTCAAATTGTAAATACTTAGACATGCCAGCAATATCTATTCGCGGAACGGAGATGCCCGCGTCTCCTATCAGAAAACTGGCTCCTCTGGCTGATGCAGCCAAGCAAAGGGGAGTGCACGTATTCCACTTGAACATCGGACAACCCGACCTGCCCACGCCGCAAGTCGCGATTGATGCTATACGCAATATCGACCGGAAAGTTCTGGAATATAGCCCCAGTGCCGGATATCGTAGTTACCGTGAAAAACTGGTGGGCTATTATGATAAGTTCAACATCAAGCTGACGGCAGATGATATCATCATTACTTCCGGTGGTTCAGAAGCTGTATTGTTTTCTTTCTTAGCGTGTCTTAATCCGGGTGACGAGATTATTGTTCCCGAACCGGCTTATGCCAATTATATGGCGTTTGCTATTTCTGCCGGTGCCAAAATTCGTACTATAGCCACTACGATAGAAGAAGGTTTCTCACTTCCTAAAGTAGAAAAGTTTGAAGAACTGATTAATGAGCGTACCAGAGCTATCCTGATCTGTAATCCTAATAATCCGACTGGTTACCTTTATACCCGTCGCGAAATGAATCAGATACGTGATCTCGTAAAGAAGTATGATTTGTTCCTCTTCTCCGATGAGGTGTATCGTGAATTCATTTATACAGGTTCTCCTTATATTTCTGCCTGCCATCTGGAAGGTATCGAAGATAATGTAGTATTAATAGACTCCGTATCCAAGCGTTACTCGGAGTGTGGTATCCGTATCGGAGCTTTGATTACGAAGAATGCGGAAATTCGTAGTGCTGTAATGAAGTTCTGTCAGGCACGTCTCAGTCCTCCGTTGATTGGTCAGATTGCTGCCGAAGCTTCTTTGGATGCCGATGAAGATTACTTGCGTGATACGTATGATGAATATGTAGAACGCCGTAAATGCCTGATAGACGGATTAAACCGTATTCCCGGTGTATATTCGCCTATTCCTATGGGAGCATTCTATACAGTAGCCAAACTTCCGGTAGATGATTCCGATAAGTTCTGTGCCTGGTGTCTTTCCGACTTTGAGTATGAAGGACAAACCGTATTCATGGCACCTGCTTCCGGCTTTTATACTACCCCCGGTTCCGGTCGGAATGAAGTGCGTATAGCTTATGTGTTGAAGAAGGAAGATTTGACCCGTGCGCTTTTTGTCTTATCAAAGGCATTGGAGGCATATCCGGGAAGAACGGAATAATGTAATAAGGTGGTAAATATCACCCTATTACTCTATCACTCTATCACTTTAATCTTTAATTACCCCTATGAGCCTGCCATTGTTTTTGGCCCGACGTATTTACCGCGACAGAGATGCTGGAAAGCAAGTTTCACGTCCTGCCGTGCTCATTGCCCTGATAGGTGTTGCTATCGGTCTGGCAGTGATGATTATTACGGTGTCGGTGATTGTGGGGTTCAAGAGCGAAGTGCGTGGTAAAGTCATAGGTTTCGGTTCGGACATTCAGATTACGAATTCGGATGCTGCACGTTCCTATGAAACGCGTCCTGTGGTGGTGAATGATAGTGTTATCTCCATTCTTTCCGAATATCCTGAGATAAAGCATGTACAACGCTATTCCACTAAACCGGGTATGGTGAAGACTGCCGAAGATTTTCAGGGTATGGTTCTGAAAGGAGTAGGACCAGAGTTTGATTCTGCTTTCTTCCGTGAACATTTGGTGGAAGGAGTGTTACCACAGTTCAGTGATACAGCTTCTTCCAATCGGGTTGTCATTTCTAAGGCACTTGCTACAAAGTTAAGATTGAAACTCGGAGATAAGATAGATACCTATTATATACAGGATGATATCCGTGCCCGCCGGTTGCAGGTTGTGGGAATCTATCAGACTAATTTCTCGGAATACGATAACCTCTTTCTCCTTACAGATTTATATCTCGTAAATCGTCTTAATAACTGGGAGCCGGGGCAGGTGAGCGGTGCAGAACTACAGGTACGCGATTATGATCGTCTTGAGGAAACTACCTATCAGATTGCTGCTGATCTGAATGGAATAGAGGATAAGTACGGAGAAGACTATTGCGTGCGCAACGTGGAGCAGCTGAATCCCCAGATATTTTCTTGGCTCAGTATTCTGGATGTGAATATCTGGGTAATATTGATATTGATGGCTGGCGTAGCAGGTTTTACCATGGTATCCGGTTTATTGATTATCATCATTGAGCGTACTTCCATGATTGGTGTGCTGAAGTCTCTTGGTGCTAACAATACCACCATACGCAAGGTATTCCTTTGGTTCTCAGTTTTTCTTATCGGAAAAGGTATGCTATGGGGCAATGCTATCGGATTGGCATTCTATTTCCTGCAAAAGTGGTTTGGAATCTTTAAGCTTGACCCTGAAACGTATTATATGGATACTGTTCCTGTATCTTTCAGTATCCTGTTGTTCTTATTATTAAATATCGGCACTTTACTGGCATCCGTTCTGATGCTTTTAGGACCTTCTTTCCTGATTACACGCATCCATCCTGCCAATTCTATGAGATACGAATAGAAATGCCACATTTCATCGTCCCAAATGCCACACCTTAACAAGTGAAATGCCACACTTCGTGGGTGATAAAGTGTGGCATTTGTTCTATTGAGATGTGGCATTTGGGACGATGAGGTGTGGCATTGGAAAATGTTATCTTCTTAGGAAATCATTTCTCTTTCTGAACTGGCAATAAAGCTTCCAGCGAAGTGATTGCATCGGCTGTAAAATATCGAATACCGGAAGGGTAAAGAAGTAACGCCGTTTTTCTCCGAGGTCTTTTGCCGTCTTATTGATAATCAAAGCTTGCATAGTATATCGTAAAGCGAACATCAGAAATGCAATACCAGCTACTAACCAGTGAAAGTTCAGTATTCCAATCACCAGAGTAGTTATCCATGCTGCATGAAACAGTAAACGCGTAGTTGTTTCAAAGCCGGATAAATTACGCTGTATTCCCCGATAAAAGTGTGCTGTAGCCATATAGCTGATTTTCTCTTCCCACCAGTCTTTGGCGCGGAAAACGGGTTGCACACGTACCACTGCATTTGCATCTGTCTCTACTCGTGTATTCTCTGAGGTAGCCGTTTTATTGATAAATAAGTCATCATCCCCACGTTGCAGATTAAGGTGTGCTGAAAAGCCTTTCTGGGCATAGAATAACTCCTTCCGGTAGGCCATATTGCGGCCGATTCCCATATAAGGCTTTCCGGCTAATGCATAGCCCAGATAGCGCATGGAAGTGAACAGATTGTCGAAAGATGCCCGTTTGTGCAGCCAGCCTTTTCCACGTTCATATCCACTATAACCCAATACGATTTGTGTACGCGAGGTAAAATTACGTGCCATGGTACGCAACCATTGGTCACTTTCGGGAAGGCAGTTTGCTTCGATAAACACAAGCCAGTCGTATTTACTTGCTTTTATTCCAAGAGTGATGGCCAGCTTCTTGCGACTGATATAGCGTGAAGAGCTTGGAACGAAACTATGATACAGGTTTGGATACTTTTCTCCTTGCAGCGTCAGGTAATCTTCACTTTCATCCGTATTGCCATCGTTGATGACGATAACTTCAAATTGCGGATAATCCTGTTCTAATACTGCGGTCAGATTCCGGCGCAGATTTTCCACTTCTTCACGGGCATAGATAATGACCGATAAGGGTGGTAATTCCTGTGAAAAATGTATATCACTTCGCTTTACGGCACGGCTACGGATATGTATACGATTATAAAGACAAAAGTAATAAAGGAGTTGAATCAGGAAAAGGATACCGACAGCGGCAAGTAATGCTTGTTCTGTAGTATTGAATGTTAATGTTTCCATGTGGTCGTATGACGTTTTTGTGTTGCAAATGTACACAAAAAATATGATTATACGCGCAAGTTTAGGAAATAACAAGCTACGAGCTACATTACGGGTACCACTATAAACTTACTTCCCGGAAAGTATTTATCCAGATACCGGTGGATATATTGCATCGTATCCTCCTGTATCGTAGTATCTTCCACGGTAGGATAGAGATTGTACAATACCGTGTCCAGCTGAATTCCTCTGTTACGGATTGCTTCAAAGCTCAGCAATGTATGATTGATACTTCCCAGTTTCCCAGAAGTCACGAATACTAGCGGATACTGCTTTTCTGCAATATAATCAATCGTCAGGTAATCCTCGGTCAGTGGCACCATTAGTCCGCCTGCACCTTCTACAAGTACCACATCATAGCGTCGGGCAAGTTCTTGCGTGGCATCTTCTATCTTCCCGAAATCAATGGGGCGGTTGTCAATGCGTGCTGCCAGATGGGGAGAACAAGGATAAGAGAAGATCTCAGGCATGGTTAATCCTTCACGGTCTTCTTCTGTCATACCAATTCCCATGAGACGACGATGCAGGTCTATATCTTCAGAATGACCGCTGTTACCTGTCTGGATGAATTTCTGCGTGATAACGCGTTTACCGCTGCGAATCAATTCACAGGCATAATAAGCTGTACAATAAGATTTTCCGGCATCTGTGTCGATACCGCTGATAAAATACACATTGTTTTCCATTGCTTTATTTGTTTTTCTTTCGTGTGACAATATAAATAGGATGGTACGTCAGAGTGACGTTTCCATCTTCCCGACTGAACTGCTCGGTATATCCGTTACAGAAGGTTTGTAACCGTCCCCGTGTCCATACTTTCTTTTCCGTTCCTGTTACTCCGGTTTCTTTCAGATGTTGCAATACCTGGAGTGGAGTATTAAAGGGTAGAGAGACAATTTCCTCTTCCGCATATACAGTCTCAAAATAAGGAGCCAGCAGTTCTTTCAACGTTTCTATCGGCAGATACTCAAGCCCATGTCCGGTGAGCATACGGATTTCGCGCATATTCTCAGCGCCAAAAGTACTGAAAGCCAAATAACCGTCTTCCGACAGGAAACGATGACAACGGGTGAAGAACGCTTCCGGATCATTAAACCATTGCAAGGTAGAACAGGAAGTAATTAAATCCGTTCCTTCGGGAAAGTCCAGAGCTTCGGCATCTCCGGGAATGAATTGCACCATATTTTGTGGAAGCAAATCAGCAAGACACTCTCTCATTTCCGGACATAGATCATTCAGCAGCAAACATTCCGGTTGCAGCTTGTCCAACAATAACCTGGAATAACTGCCTGTACCACATCCAAATTCCACGATACGATGAAAGAGGGAAGTATGCTCTGTCAGTAGCTGTAACATTTTCTCGGCTACCTGTTGTTGTACCCGTGCTTCGCGTGAGTAGGTATCCCGTGCACGGGCAAATCGTTCTGCAATCAATCTTTTGTCCATATATCTTGCAAATAGTGTTGGAACAACTCAACTTGATAATGAGCATCTTCCGTATAATGTACCCGTATCTTTTTCCGGTTATTCTCTTCTTCTTTACGCCAGGCATTCAGTTGATTATCGGGTGGAATGATACGGTCGTTACTTCCCACTACCGCTTGTAGCCAATGGAATGAGGTGGTAGGTTGTGTGAGATATATGCGCTCTATTTCTGCCAGTTCTTCTTTCAGTTCTTCCAACGGCCGTCTGGGAGTAATGTTCAGAAACTCTTTGAATGCCTCTCCGTTGAAGCACATCCTTCTAAGAAACTTATTCAGGGAAGGCCCTGTCAGTCCTTCCAGGGTTCCGTGATAAATAGCGGATGGAATGCCGCATGTATCATCAATAGGATAGGGAGTGCCGTTAATGGCTATACTATTTTTGATTATGAGAGATGTATCTGTTTCCTGTAATTTATCCATTACCCGAGATGCAGCCCATACACCCATTGACCAACCGATGACATTGATCTCCTGATATCCTTTCAGCAATGAAGCATCAAAATCCAGTGTCCGGTAATCGTAACAGAGCATATAATCACTGTCCGCAGGTTGATAATCTTTGAATGGTGTTTCATCGGCTCCCCATCCTGCAAAGAATAGTAACAGTCGGCGATGCCCGCCTTTTATTATATAAACTTGTTTCATAATCCTGTATGTTTTTTAGAAGGTACGCGGATAAAAATCAAAATCCGTGTTCGTCCGTTTCATCCGCGTCGTCCGTGTATCTATATAATTATTTTTATCAATTCCCTGATTTCTTCTTCCCTTATCTCCGCCGTCAACGAAAAACGAATGCGTGATGTCCCCTCCGGAACTGTAGGAGGCCGCACCGGCAAGGCATAAAACCCATGTCGCTGTAACTCTTCCGCCCTCAGAATCGTGTCTGAGCTTTTCCCTACAATCATCGGTACTATATAACTGCCACTCGGACAAGTATATCCTTTTTCTTTTAAAGCTTCGCGAAGGATATTACTGATATTTTCTAAATGCATTCTTCGCTCCCTGAATTCAGCCAATCGCCGCACCACAAACAAAGTCCATGCGATATTTACCGGAGGAAGAGCTGTTGTAAAAATAAGTGTCCGCATCCTGTTCACCAGATACTCCCGGATGGTGTGCTGGCAAACGATATATGCTCCAGCTGATGCGGCTGCTTTGCCAAAAGTCCCTACCAGAAAATCAATCTCCCGAATACATCCGGCTTCTTCAGCGCAACCCAGTCCTTGTTCACCCCGCGCTCCGAAAGCGTGTGCTTCATCCACGTAGAGTAACACATTCTCATACATATGTTTCAGTCGTACCAGTTCTTTCAGATCGGCTATATCTCCGTCCATGCTGAAAATGCTTTCGGTGACAATAATCACCTGTCTGTATACCGCATGATTTTCAGCCAGTAATCGTTCCAGTTGTTTCAGATCATTGTGCCGGTAACGGATACATTTTGCTGTCGAAAGTCGAATACCGTCAATCAGGCTTGCGTGTACCAGTTTATCTGCCAGTATCAGAGTCTGCACATCGCTCACGGCAGGTAGAATACCTGTATTAGCGTGATAACCACTGTTGAAAACCAGTGCTGCTTCAGTTCCGAAGAGTTCTGCGAGCGTCTGTTCCAGTTCCTTATAGATGGTGAAGTTACCTGTTAATAGACGTGATGAGGAAGATGTTGGCAAAAAACTGTCGGCTGTCAGTTCTTGTAGAAACTCTTCCCGTAAGGTCCGGTCTGCAGCCAGTCCCAGATAATCATTAGAGGAAAGATTTAGCATTCGCTGTCCGTTTGCGATCACATCCCGTCCTTCATGGATCAGGTCGGGCAATGTCCGCAGATTACTGCTCTCTTTCAGTTCTTGCAGCTCCTGCTGCATTTGCTCTATTATACTCATTCCATTTCTCCTATAATCTTCAACAATCCACTTGTCAGCTTTGTCAACTGCTCCGGTTCTATGATAAACGGTGGCATGATGTATACCAGTTTTCCAAAGGGGCGTACCCAAATGCCTTCTTCCACAAATCGTTTCTGCATCCAGGCCATGTCTACCGGGTCTTGTACTTCAATCACTCCGATGGCACCCAATACACGGACATCTGCTACCTGCGGAAGTAGTAGTGCTGGTTCCAGTTCACGCCACAACTGTTCTTCAATGCGGTTCACTTTTCCCTGCCAGTCATATTCGGGTGAAGTCAGCAAGCGTATGGAGGCGCATGCCACCGCACATGCCAGTGGGTTTCCCATAAATGTGGGGCCGTGCATGAAAGCTCCCGGTGCGTGATTGGAAATCGCATCCGCCACTTCATTCCTGGTCAGCACTGCGGACAGGGTCATGTATCCACCTGTCAGTGCTTTTCCTATGCACATAATATCCGGTTCCACGCCTGCATATTCCCAAGCAAACATCTTGCCTGTACGCCCGAATCCAGTGGCTATTTCATCAAAGATCAGTAATATATTATATTCCTTGCATATTCTGGCAGCTTCCCGCAAGAATTGCGGATGATAGAACCACATGCCGCCTGCACCCTGAACGATGGGTTCCAGAATCAGTGCTGCCAGTTCTTCATGATGTTTTTCTATAATATCCAGCAGTTCCAGTGCATCATCCGCATCCCAGTCGCCATCGAACCGTGATTGCGGACGGGAAGAAAAGTACCGTACCGGTAATGCCGAACCGAACAGGGAATGCATTCCAGTTACGGGATCGCATACGGACATTGCATTCCAGGTATCTCCGTGATAACCGCGCCGAATGGTCACAAAATTACTTTTTTTAGCCAGATGTGCCCGATCCGGAGCTGACTGACTCATGGCATACCAATACTGTACAGCCATTTTCATAGTTACCTCCACAGCTACCGAACCTGAGTCTGCATAAAATATCTTTTGCATGGATGGCGGTACAAGTGGCAACAGTAATTTGCCCAGTTCTATGGCTGGGTCATGTGTCAGTCCACCGAACATGACGTGTGACATCTTTTCCGTTTGCTCCCGGAGAGCCTGATTCAGTATCGGGTTATTGTATCCGTGCACCATACACCACCAGGAAGACATGCCTTCTATGAGCACCTGTCCGTTTTCCAGCGTAATGGTTGCCCCGTCTCCGCGTTTCACTTTATATACAGGGAGCGGGTTAGTGGTCGATGTATAAGGATGCCATAAATGTTCCCTGTCGAATTGTGAGTCGCTGAAACGATATCCCGCATCTTCTATCAGCGCTTTGTCTTCCGAAACTTTAGATCCGAGAGTAGTCAGCAAATCTCCCACGATGGCGGAGTTCACACCTATGAACAAGGATTTTTTCACAGCTTCTTTTGTCAACTGAGAACGTCCGCCTGCAAATCGCAGATAAGCTGTCGGATTGATGAAACGGAACAAAGCAATGGTGGTCAGCACTTCTTCTTCTGTCAGTTGAGTTTGGTTTTCCAGCGGTGTTCCCGGGATGGGTTGCAACAGATTCAGGGGAATGGAAGGTACTTTCAAATCTCTCAATGTAAAGGCGAATTCAATTCGTTGTTTAGCTGTCTCCCCCATACCGATGATACCGCCGCAACAGATATCCATTCCTACGCGGCGGGCGGCTGCCAGTGTCTGTAGTTTTTCTTCCTGCGTATGTGTGCTGCATAGGGTAGGGAAGTGGCTTGGGGCAGTTTCCAAATTACAGTGGTAGCGCGTCACGCCTGCTGTATACAAAGCACGTAGTTCGTCTTCGTTCAGTAATCCCAGTGAAGCACAGAGTTGAATGGAACTTTTTTGCCTCATATAGCGTGCTGCTTCACACAGTTTTTCTATATTCTTTCCTGAAGGTTTCCGTCCACTGGTTACCAATGAGAAGCGTGCCACGCCTTGTGATTCGTTGTGTAGTGCATGACGCAGGCATTCCTCCTTATCCACCAGATCGTAAACATCCGCTTTTGTCTTATAGTGTGATGATTGGGCACACCATTTGCAATTCTCAGGGCAGCGGCCGGATTTTGCATTGATGATGGAACACATATCAAATTCCTGTGATGCCCGTGCGGTCGTAATCTCGTGTGCCGCTTCATAAAGGCCTTCCTTATCCGGCTGTGTAGCCAGCCATTCTGCTTCTGCCTGTGTGATGGGTACATCTTGCAGTACTTTGTTTTTCAATTCTTCTACTGTCATATTCTTACGTTGTTTTAGGAGAATACAAAACACAAATGACGCGGGTCGTGCAAATCTGAAAACAGCATTTGCATGATCCGCGTCATTTGTGTTCCACTCTTATTTATAATAGTGTTTATATCTTTTTTCCCTTCAGGACCGATGGTAGTCGGACACAATACAGGCAGCAATCCTTTGAAACCGAAGATTTCAAGCATTGTCCCCAATCCGTTTTCACATCCCAGCGGTATGCCTATATCCGTTTCCTGTCCTTTACCGTTATCTGTATCTTCCAGGTTTTGTCCGCCGCTTTTGTAGCCGGCCGATGTTCCGGAATTTTGTTTGGAAAGAGAACAATCTGCCACATTTTTGGGCAGACAACCAATAGTGACACAACGGCCCAGACTGGCAAATGCAGCATAGGCTTTCCGACTCCATTTCCGGAAGCGTATAGTCGTTCTATAAAGTCGTCTTTTCCTCATGATATTGGGCTATCGGTATTGAACCGATAGCCGGTATTATTTTTGTTAATCGGCTGCAAATGTAACAAAAATATTTTCGTTTGTGCGACTTCTCGCAGATAACTCTGTTTTATTTAGTCATCGATATCAATTACCCGCATCTTCGAATCGAACTTGATTTCCCAACGGCTAGACAGCTTCACTTCATATTCTTTCTTATCTTTCTCTATCTGTATGATCTTAGCATCCGGATAGTTAGTCTTTACATAAGTGCGGATAGCTTCCGGGATGATTTGTGCAGGAACTTCATTCTGCTGGCATTTAACTTCTGTCCATTCTCCCGCCTTATCGAATTCAACTTTTTCTCCATTGGTGAAGACTACATCGTAACTCTTGTAGAACAATTCCGTTTCCTGTTTCGCCAATGCTACTTTGTGATCTTTAAAATAAGTGTTGAGGAAAGTCTGAGCCTTTGCTGGGAGTTGATTGACTTGGATGGGTTTATCATTATCCGCCATAACCATTGTATGCATCGTGAACATACATACTAATAACAAAACTAACTTTTTCATATTCTTCTATTTTTAATAATTAATACTTTGGTTTATTATGATATTGCAAATATAGAAGGAGAATCTGGAAAGAAACTGGAATAAATTTCTTTTTTAAAGTTTAAAAGCAGGAACGAATTCACTCAGTTTTCCATTGTAAGTTAGTGTCAATTTATGCATTGCCCTTGTTACGGCCACATAGAGCATACTTTTATCAATAGCTGAGTTATAGTTTTTGTCATTGACATAAGGAATGATAACTTCATCAAATTCCAATCCTTTTGCCATGTGAGATGAGGTAACGATGATACCCTTCATAAAAGCGGAGCTTTGATTGGATAGAAAATAAACTTCGGCAGTATATATTTGTAGGCTTTCTGCCAGTTCTTTCGCTTGTGCTTCAGTTTTACAGACTATTCCGAGTGACTTATAACCGGATTGTTTGAAGGATGAAATCAGGTCGATAATACCGGAGCTTTCCTTTTCTGTATTCTCGAATCGTAGGACTGAAGGAAATTCACCATGTCGCATGACGGGTTCCAATTCATTATTCGTTTGAATTTTTTGTGCAAAATCCGTAATCTCAAATGTAGAACGGTAACTTTTGCAGAGCTTCATTACTTTGCCCATAGTAAATGCTTTTCTGATCATCCCGGCAGTTGACGAACCATAAGGATTAACAGACTGGGAGGCATCTCCAAGAATTGTTTTCCGGCAGGGATAAAGTTTCTGGATAACTTTGTACTGAATCGGAGAGTAATCCTGCATCTCGTCTATCAAAAGATGCTTGACACGGCATTGGGTAATATTCCCATCTAAAGCCAGATGTAAATAGGTTAAAGGGGCCAGGTCAGTATATTCCAGTATTCTGTTTTTCCGTAATTTGAATAGTTCGGGTTTCCCAATCCATTCAAAGAACTCTTTATAAACCTGAAGATCATTGTTACCTGCAAACATTTTCTTTATTTCTTTCTTCAACAGATTCCTGTCGGCGGTGGTAACCGTAAAGTAGTATTGTACTTTCATCATTTCCAGGATATAATCCGTCATTGCCTCGAATCGTTGACGCATGGGATAACGGTTGAAGCGTCTGAATTGCTCTTCAATATATTCAGCCGGAATAGTGATGTGCCTGGTGAGTTTTACATCTGTAGCTTTGAAACAGTTATTTTCCATATAGAGAATAAACTTGTCAAGCTGTGAAATGAATTCGAAAGAGGATTTATATTTTATCCGTTCTATAAAACTCTGAGTTGTTTTCCCTAGTAATTCCGTTACCTGTTCAAAGAAGCTCTGGTATTTGTATTTGTTTTCAAGAACTCCCGAAAGAATCTGTTCCATACTGGTTTCAGGCACACTTTCTTCTCCTAACTCGGGAAGGACATTCGAGATGTAATCGCCAAAAACCTTATTAGGCGAGATTATCAGTATGTCTTTTGAAGATATATCCCCTTTCAGTGTATAGAGCAGGTAAGCGATGCGATGTAAAGCAATGGACGTTTTGCCCGATCCGGCAACTCCTTGGATAATCAATATATGGGCTTCCTCATTGCGAATAATCCGGTTCTGCTCCCGCTGGATGGTAGTAACGATATTCCTCATTTTATCATCTGCATTACTACTGAGTTCTTTTTGGAGAATTTCATCGTGAACCGTCAGCGAACTTTCTATCATGTACTCCATTTTTCCTTTGCGGATGCGATACTGACGTTTGAGCGAAACATCTCCACTGATTTCACCGGTGGGAGAGGTGTAAGTTGCTTCTCCCAGTTCATAATCGTAGAACATACTGGAGATGGGAGCCCGCCAGTCGTATATCAGATTCATCTTGCTTTGCGAATCATAAAATGTGTGTATACCTATATAAATAGGTAGAATGTTGGCACCGTTTTTCTTTTCTTTAAAATCTATCCTTCCGAAATAAGGAATGTCCAGTATCCTGCCCAGCCGCCTGCGTTTATCAATCACACTTTCACCCAGTGCAAAATGATTGAGGATACTCTCGCGCATAGAACGGATTTCATGAGGATCAATATCTTTGTTCGACCAGATATAATCTTTATATTCCTGTAAGGTTTCTACATGTTCTTTGACCGAAGTATCAGTGTTATGAATCGTATCATTTATGATACTGATGACTTGTTGCAAGTGTACTTTTTCTTGTTGCTCTGTTTGATAAAATGTCATAGTTCTTTTAATTTTTTAGTTGAAAAGTTTAGAAAGGGTGGCAAAGTTAGTCCAAATTGTCAGATTATTAAATAGCTATTTATAGCTATATATCCATCCTTTTTTCTACATTTGCAAGTCATTTCAAAAGAAAAAATATGGATATCCTTGATCTTGCCAGGCGAAATCAGCAGAAAGCCTGGAAAATAATAGAAGACACAAAAATCATCCCGACTTGGGAAAGTGTGGGTGCCAGAGTAAATCTCGTAGGTTCCTTGAATACGGGGTTACTGATGAAACACCTGGATATTGATTTTCATATTTATACCCCACAGTTTAGTTTGTCTGACAGTTTTCAGGCAATGGTAAAATTTACAGAGAATAAATCTTTTATGAAGATGGAACATAAGAATCTGTTGGATACTGAGGGAGAATGTGTGGAGTGGCATGCCTGGTATCGTGATGCGGATAATGAGCTTTGGCAGATTGATATGATTCATATTCTGGAAGGTTCCCGGTATGACGGCTATTTTGAAAAGTTTGCCGAACGGCTTTCTGCTGTTCTGACTGAAGAAACAAAGTATGCTATTTTAAAACTGAAATATGAGACGCCTGAATCTGAAAAGATTATGGGAATAGAATATTATATGGCTGTTATCCGCGATGGCATACGCAGTTATGAGGAATTCATGGAATGGAGAATTCAACACCCGGTTACAGGCGTTATGACTTGGATGCCGTAAACTAAGTATTCCTTTCGGGTTAGATTAGTAACCCAAACTCCAATCCTGCATTGATAGCCTCTATCGAATTTTGTACTCCTAATTTATGCAATAGGTTTTGCCGGTGAATATGAACCGTATGAATACTGATGCAGAGATTATGAGCTATTTCTTTACTCAACAACCCCTTTTGGATAAGCTGTAAAATCTCCAGTTCACGCTGTGTCAAATGGATTCGCGGATTCGTAAGTAAGGTAGGGGAGAAAGTCTGTCCATTCTTTAGGTTTAATACAGTACAATCTACCTGATCCGAATCTTTTTGATTCGGTGCGATATCCATGCTTCCAAGTATGAGCCATGCTTTTCCGGTACTGTCTTTTTCTAAAACCTGTTGCCTGCTGATAACCCGTACATACTGCTGCTTGGCATTTCGTACCCGGTAACTGTAGATATTGGAATAATCATTCCTCTGCTCAGGAGGCAGACTATAAATGAATTGACTTAACCGAATCTGTAAGGCTTGCAATTGTTGTTGGTCATCGGGGTGGATGCGGGATTCCAGATAATCTCCCTGTCTCTCCAATGTAGCTATCTTATGGCTGTCATACCCCAGTAAGTCCACAAAGTTAGAGGAGGCAAAGGCATATCTGAACTTATATACATCCACCACAAAGGTACAGCTCTGGTTAAGGCGAGACATCTGGTGGAGCATTAATTTATCACGCTCCCAGATGCTATAGTCAATATCGGCAGCAGATAAATTCTGTCTGGCCCACATTTCCTCTCTTGTAATGTCGGTTGGTTTCATACAGGATAGTTCTTTATTGCAAAAGTATAACAAGTAACTGTTTATCCTTGCATGTCTATCCTGCTTTTTTATTATTTTCCCTATATTTTAAAGTTATGCGTGATTATTCATTACTTTGATATTCAAAGAAGTCAAAGTAGGCTTTATTGGTTGATTTTTCTCCGTTGCTGCTGGCATACATCCCAATGAAAGGTCCTATAAAACCACCTGCTTTGTTGGAGCTATTGAGGCTTGCATCTTGTTTGCTGCCCAATGCCTGCATATTTTCTTCAGAATCGCCTATATAAAATTGATAATCCAATCCCTGTGCTACAAGTTTGATGAAACACTTCTTTGTTTTCCATTGAATGTTAGCTAAAGTTTCTTCTTTTCCTCCTTCTCTTTTCACTAATTTGATTACATTGCGGTTTGAGTCTTTGCAAAGAACGACTTTATAATGATGACTTCCATTTTGTAAAACAATCATGCCGGCTTCCTCTTGCTTACGTGGATTAAACTCCATACTTAGTTGTGCCGTGAAGTTGAAATGCTCAATGCGGCGTGCTATCAGAGAAGGGTTGGTGTCTTCACTGACGGAATTAGGACGTACATTAATAATCAGCTTGCCATTTTCCAGTTGATACCATTTTTCAAAAGGTGTTCGCAGAAAGTTCCAACAGAAACGCAATGAATCCTCATCAAATTCGTCTCTTACCGGTTCTTTCTTAAATACTACAGGGGTTAATCCGGTAGCTTTTTCAGTAGCAAGTACACGTCCTACTCCCGGATTGAAAACAGGCCATCCATCCTGAAAGCTTACGGGAGTGAGAAAGGTTTCACGTCCCAACATGGTATAACCTTCGAGCGGGCGAACTCCCAGCATTACTGCCCACCAATCTCCCTGAGGAGTCTGTACCAAATCGGCATGCCCTATGGTTGTGATATCGATGTTCTTTCCTAAGTGCCGGTGCGTTAATACCGGATTGGCATATCCCGGTGTGTAAGGTCCGGTTATTTTATCAGCAGTAAATACACTTACAGCATGATTTTCCCAAGTACCCCCTTCGGCAACTACCAGATAATATTTATGGTTGATTTTATAGATGTGTGGAGCTTCGCAGTAAGGAGCATTGATAGCATGTCCACTGGTCAGAATGTGACGCTCTCCGATAAGTTTACCTTGTTTTAAATCCAGTTGTTGCAGATAGATGCGGTCTTCATTCAGGTATTTGTCCTGTTCCGGCGTGTCATTGATGGAACCCATATACCAGCAAGTGCCATCTTCATCAAAAAAGAGAGATGGGTCGATACCCGGAGCATCGGTTAGAAAGACAGGTTCTGAATAAGGGCCTTCCGGCCTGTCGGCAGTGACATAGAAATTACCACCGGCTTGCTGAGCCGTACAAATGACATAGAACTTACCCTGATGGTAGCGGATGGTAGGAGCCCATAGTCCGTTTGAATGCCTCAATCCGTCTTTCATTTGTAGTTGCGAAGGACGATTCAGTACATATCCTATTTGCTGCCAATGCATCAGGTCTTTACTGTGGAAGACAGGAATTCCGGGAAACCATTCGAAGCTGGAAGTTACCAGATAATAGTCGTTTCCTACCCGGCAGATACTGGGATCGGGATGAAATCCGGAGATGATAGGATTCTTAAAAGTGGCTGTTTCATGATTCTGGCCTTTCATCGACATTGGCCATCCGGTAAGTGATCCGATAAAAAATAAGAAGAGAAAGATTTTTTTCATATTGTCATTTGTATTATTTAGTCTGAAAGCAAATGTAAGAGGAAATTGGGAAACAGAATAGTGGTCATTTGTCTAAAAATAGCTCTATTTGATTATTTTTCCTATATTTGCCGTGTGAAATTCAAATAAAACGATTGTTCAACTTATGAAACACCAACTCTGTATATAGCTACGCTTCACGAATAGCACCTTCCAATAAAAGCTATTCGGCTATTTGACGGATTTCTGTAGTTCGTCACAGAGTTTTCATATCTGATTTTTTTATATCGAGTGGCATGCGGCTATGTATATAGTTGTGTGGCATGCGTTTATTTTAGTTGAATAATGAATTATACCTATAAACAAATATGGCTCATCAATTTTCCCGTAATGATGAGCATTCTGATGGAGCAATTAATCAATATTACTGATGCGATTTTTTTGGGACATGTGGGCGAAGTGGAGTTAGGAGCTTCTGCGCTTGCGAGTGTTTATTATCTGGCCATTTATATGCTGGGATTTGGTTTCAGTCTCGGTTTGCAGGTCATGATTGCCCGTAGGAACGGGGAGCAAAGATACAAAGAAACGGGAAAAACCTTTTTCCAAGGTCTATTCTTTCTGAGCGGATTGGCCGTATTCTTAAGTCTTACTTCCTATGTGTTGTCACCTGTTATCCTGAAGTATTTTATTCATTCTCCAGAGATTTATAAAGCTGCGGTCGACTATCTGGAGTGGAGATGTTTCGGCCTATTATTCTCTTTTCCGTTTCTTGCATTTCGCGCTTTCTTTGTTGGGATCACGAAAACGAGAATATTATCATGGGCAGCTACTCTGGCAGTTCTTATCAATATCCCATGTAATTACTTGTTTATCTTCAGTTTTGATTTGGGGATTTCAGGGGCGGCAATGGCTTCTTCACTGGCTGAAGCCGGTTCTTTATTGATATTGGTTATCTACGTCTTCCTGCAAATGAATAAAGGGAATTGGGGGTTAAGACTTGTTTACGATGGGAAACTATTAAAGTCACTTTTTCATTTATCTGTATGGAGCATGATGCATGCTTTCATTAGTGTTGCTCCGTGGTTTCTCTTCTTTGTGGCTATTGAACGGTTGGGTGAAGTACAATTGGCTGTATCCAATATAATCAGGAGTATTTCTACTGTTTTCTTTGTGATAGTCAATTCTTTTGCAGCCACTACCGGTTCGCTGGTCAGTAATCTGATTGGTGCGGGAGAGGGGAAAAGCATGTTCCGGCTTTGTGGTAAAATCCTCAGATTAGGATATGCACTTGGCTTTCCCCTGATAATTATTGCTATGTTATTAAATAAGCAGATTGTCGGATTCTATACAGATAATGTGGCGTTGATCGAACTTGCTCATTATCCGTTTATTGTAATGTTACTGAATTATACATTTGCTCTGCCCGGCTATGTCTTTATGAATGCAGTTACAGGTACAGGCAATACCCGGATTGCATTTATTTTTCAGATATCCACTATAGCTTTCTATCTGTTTTACCTGTATCTGTTGAGTTATAGTTTCACAGCTACCCTTCCGGTATATCTGACGGCTGAGTATCTGTTTGTGATTCTATTAGGTGTACAATCTTACATATACCTGAAAATGAAGCAGCACCGATAAAGATCAGTATCTCTATTTGATGGGTAGAGTAACAATCATCCGTGTACCTTCCTTATATGCAGGATCTATTTTTATCTCTCCGGCAAGTCGTTTTGTGATGAGCCGGCAGAGATACAATCCCAGTCCATTGCCGGGCATAAAAGTGTCAAGCTTGGAGAATCGATTGAATACTTCTTCATGCTTCTCTTGCGGGATTCCGCAACCGGTATCGCTGACATATATTGAGATTTCCTCTTTTGATTGATTCACTCTATATCCTAAAGTGATCTGGCCTTTTTCTGTGAATTTATTGGCATTACTCAGCAAATGTTCAATAACCTGCGTCAGGTATTGAGCATTGCTTGGAATAATCATACTCTCTTCTGTAATCTCTAATTTATATTCTATACCTTCCTTTTTCTTAAGCTGCTTCATTTCATGTACACAGATATTCTTAAGATCTATGGGTTTGCATGGGAGCTTTTCTTCTGAAACATCCAGATTTGCAACTTCCAACATGCTGTTAATGAGACTTGTCAGCAATACTGTATTCTTTTGAATTTCCGGAGGAAACTCTTTTCGCATTTCCGCATCTATCTCTTCATTCATGATCAGATCGGAGAATCCGACAATAGCGTTGAGCGGAGTACGTATCTCGTGACAAATGGAGTTGATGAACGATTGCTTCATCTTTTCGCTTTCCTGTGCTTTGAGATGTAAGGCTTTCAGTTCCATCTTCATCCTTTTCTCTTTTTTCCAGGAGAAATATAAATAGGTACAGATGGCGACTACGATTATCAATAAAATGCTGAGAGAAGTAAGCATGGTCTTCTTATTCTTAATTTCCAGCATAGTCTTCTCATTATTGAGTGCATTCATATCATACTTTACCTGCAATTCATTGAGTTGCTTGTGTGTAGCTTCCGTACTCAGTGAGTCTTGAATCTGATGTGAAATCTTCAGATATTTCAGTGCATTCTGATAATCTTTGACTGCTTCATAAGTCATTGAATTGATATTGTATAGTCCCGGCAAATTCAATGGGGCTAATGTAGTAGCAAACTTAATAAGGCTATCATTGGCTGCTATTGCTTTATAATAATCTTTTTCTGTATGATTATTGGAATAATAGTTATTGGCACAAAGATAATAATTATATTTATCCAGGTCATTGGTCAAATTCTTGCCAATTTTTTGAATACGTTTCCAGTATGTTTTTTCTTGCTCCAATGTTAAATACGGCAAACTACTAATCAAAAATGAATAGTACTGAAGAAGATATGGGTCTATATTATAGAATGGTCGTTGTTTTTGGTAATCAGTTCTATATTTATGTTCTACCATATTAATGAGCTGTTCCATGATTTTCACAGCCTCTTTACCCTTTCCGGTCTGGCCATATGTAAAACACACCCTCCAGGTAATGAATTTCTTATAGATATATTTGTCTTTTTCGGGGAGTGATTCTGCAAGTTTCATAGCCTTATCCAAATAAGGAATTGCCTTTGCATATTGGTCGCTCATATAGAAACTTGTGCCCATATTATAAGCTGATACTACCTGATTGTAAATGTCTTCTTTTCCATTTGCCTTTGAATTTTGAGAACTTATTTCTTCTTTGATGGCTTTGTCTCTTTCTCCGGAGTAGCACCGCGAATCGAAAGTACGCATACGATAAAAAGGCAATAAACTTTTAAGTTCTTCTTCAGTTGCTATTTTTTCAAAAAGTTTGGTATATTTGGCTATCGTATCTTTATTGTAATCATAGATTCCGGTAGTCAGAATGTCATCAAGTGCATTTAACATGCTCTTTCTGTCATTGATTGTTGATGCTTCCTGATACATCTTCAATAGATAGGTTCTGGCTTCAGGGCTTTCCGAGTATATGTCTGCCAGATTTCTATATATTTGGACTCTCTGCTCGGGAGATTGGGTGTTTTTTAAAACACCTAGAAGACTATCTGCTGCCTGGGTCAGATTGGAGGCAAGCGCGGTCGAGCTAATAAGTATAAATATAGTAGTTAGTAAATGTCGCATAATATGTTGCTACTTTGTAATGGCGCAAATCTACTGCTTTTTTTCGTGATTTTCCATTGTTTGAGAAAAATAATTTTAGAGGGTTAACTTTAATATTTTTACCTTGTTTATTTACCTTCTGAATACGTCAGGTTTTGCAATAAAATTCTGTTTTATTGCGTTTTGGAGTGGGTCGTTCTTGTGAATCAGAGAGAAATTCTTATATTTGTGAAATGACGATAAATGTCATATAAATCTTTATAGACTTAATACTTAAAAACGTAACTAAATGGCAAAAATCAATTTTTACCTTCTCTTTAATGGCAATTGCGAAGAAGCATTCAATTTTTATAAATCAGCTTTTGGTGTAGAATTTACTTTTGTGGGCAGATATGGAGATATTCCTCAGCAGGATGGTATGCCTCCGATTCCTGAGGGCGAGAAAAATAAAATAGAGAATATCTGTTTGCCTATTGCAAAGGAAACCGTTTTGATGGGCGCGGATGTTTGCGGTTATATGGCGCAAAATACAGTTTTCGGTAACAACTTCTCTTTATATATAGAAGCTGATAATAGGGAAGAGGCAGATAGATTGTTTGCCGGGCTATCAACAGATGGCCGCGTGACAATGCCTATGAGTGAAGCACATTGGGGAGATTATTTTGGGATGTTTACCGATAAGTTTGGCGTTAACTGGTTGATAAATGCCCGTAAGAATGTAGGTTAGACACCTAATATATTGAAAATTAAATACCAATAGAATAAGTATGGAAGAAATGTATTGTCAGAGCTGTGGTATGCCGCTCACGAAGAAAGAAGATATAGCGACGAATAAGGACGGCTCTCTTATGAACGAGTATTGTATCTATTGCTTTAAAGACGGAGCATTTACAGGGGATATCAGTATGGAGGGCATGATTGATATCAGTTTGAAGCATATGAAAGAAATCTTCAAGGATGATCCTGGCTTTAATGAGCAGGAAGCACTGATTAAAATGAGGGGATTTTTTCCGGGGTTGAAGAGGTGGAAAAGTAAGGAATGAATCAATCAAATAAAAAAGCGTTGTAAATCAATAATTTACAACGCTTTTTCTTAAGAGTGGTGCCACCAGGAATCGAACCGGGGACACAAGGATTTTCAGTCCTTTGCTCTACCAACTGAGCTATGGCACCATTGTTTCTCTTTTGCGGTTGCAAAGGTAGTGAAACTTTTGGACTGTGCAAGGGCTTTGGAGATAAAAAACGCTGATAATTGCCTATGTGGCTAAGTATCAGCGTTTATAATTTAATAAAAAAAGTGTTTTTTTATTCTTCTCCCTTTTCTGCTTCTGCATTTTCGGTCGTTTCGTCTTTCAGCGGGTTCCAGCCTTGGGCTTTCAGCTCAAATTCCTGACCATCGCGGGTAATCAAAGCACAACCCAGTTCCGGTTTCGTGATATGACCGATCAGCTTCACATCCTCCATTTCAGAAATCTTCTCGTGGTCAGAGATGGGGACGGTGAATAGCAATTCATAATCCTCACCACCGTTCAGTGCACATGTAGTCAGATTCATGTTGAACTCCTCTGCCATGACAGCTGTCTGGTAGTCGATAGGAATATGCTCTTCGTAAACGCGGCAGCCTACTTTACTTTGCGTACAGATATGCAGCAATTCAGAAGATAAACCGTCTGAGATATCCATCATGGAAGTGGGTTGAATCCCTTCTTCCGCTAATTTCTCGATGATATCACGACGTGCCTCCGGTTTTAGCTGGCGTTCCAGAAGATACTCTTTTCCAGAGAAATCAGGCTGCACATCAGTCTTCCCTTTTAATGCCACCTTTTCGCGTTCCAATAGCTGTAGACCCATATATGCCGCACCCAAGTCACCGGTCACACAAACCAGATCAGTCTCTTTGGCACCATTCCGGTAGACAACCTTATCCTTATCTGCCTCACCAATACAAGTGATGCTGATTGCCAGTCCTGTAAGCGAGGAAGAAGTGTCACCACCTACGATATCCACGTCGTACTCCTCACATGCCAGGCGGATGCCTGCATATAGCTCCTCCATATCTTCTACGGAGAAGCGCTTGGAGAGAGCCAGGGAAACCGTTATCTGCTTCGGGGTACCGTTCATGGCATAGATGTCGGAGAAGTTCACGACAGCCGCCTTATAGCCTAAATGTTTCAGTGGGACATAAATCAAATCGAAATGTACACCTTCCATCAGCAAGTCGGTAGTAATCAAAACCTGCTTTTCGGTAGGATAGGAGAGCACGGCGGCATCGTCGCCTACACCGTACTTACTTGATTCATTCTTCAGTTCAATGCCTTCGGTAAGGCGGCGGATAAGACCGAACTCACCGAGGCTTGATATTTCTGTTCTCATGATTACGCTCTGTTTATCAATTCTCTCATAATTTCCGTCATCTTCGGTTGTGCAGCATCGGCAGCTTTCTGTACTTCCTCGTGCGTTACTTCCACAATCTTACCTTCCACACCGAGGTCGGTAATTACGGAGATACCGAACACTTTGATGCCACAATGATTGGCAACAATCACTTCCGGCACTGTAGACATACCTACTGCATCCGCACCGAAGATATGGAATAATTTATATTCGGCAGGGGTTTCAAACGTCGGACCTTGCGTACCGACATATACGCCGTGTTGCACCTTAATTCCTTTTTCTGCTGCAATAGCATTCGCCTTACGGATCAGCTCTTTGTCATACGCCTCACTCATATCCGGGAAACGTGGGCCATACGGAATGTTCTTGCCACGCAACGGATGTTCCGGGAAGTAATTGATATGATCCGTAATAATCATCAGGTCACCGATTTCAAAATCAGGATTCGTACCACCACTGGCATTTGAAACGAACAGGGTTTTGATTCCCAGTTCACGCATCACACGTACGGGGAATGTTACTTCTTTCATCGAGTAACCCTCGTAGTAATGGAAGCGTCCCTGCATTGCCATGATATCTTTGTTGCCTAACTTTCCGAATATAAGCTTTCCGCTGTGTCCTTCTACCGTCGATACGGGGAAGTTTGGGATTTCCTCATATTTTATTTCATACTTCTCAGTGATTTCGGTGGCGAGACTGCCTAAACCGGTTCCGAGGATAATTGCTGTCTCTGGTTGTGTGTGCATTTTACCTTTTAGGTAAGCTGCTGTTTCTTGAATGAGCTCTAACATAGCCAATAATATTTTGGTTAAATATATGTTGTTGATTTTGTAAAAATTCTATTTCAATAGGCAAAACGTATAGATACGGTTTCAAAGCTTCGGCCAATGCCGGATGATGTTGCAGCCTTGTCGCATCCTTTTCTGTTGTGATTATCAGCTTCTTATTTCCTTCCATACGCTCGAAGCGTTCCTTGATCATTTGCAGATCCTTGTTACTGAAATCATGGTGATCGTCAAACTGACATATGTTCACATGCGGCGTATATGCTTCCAGTTTTTCCACCAAGGGTGCGGGCGAAGCGATTCCTGTAACCAGCAACACCTGTTCGTCTTTTTCCAGTGATGTGAGTGTTCTCCGCTTCTTGCCGAAAAGCGGTGTCAGTGCTCCGTATCGGAATGAGGAGAAATAAAGTTGTTGGTATGGGTACAGTTTCAGCCTTTTCGTGATGATATTGAAATCTATAGGCTTGATATCCTCCGGACATTTGGTTACGATCACGATATGCGCCCGGTTTTTACCGTCTTCCGGTTCACGCAATCGTCCTGCCGGAAGCAGGGTGTCATCTGAGAACAACCTGTGAAAATCAGTCAGCAGTATATTCAGACCGGCTTTTACATGCCGGTGCTGGTAAGCGTCGTCCAGTAACACCACATCCACTTTGGGATTGTCCAACTTCATTAGTTGTTCGATGCCATGACAACGATTTTCGTCTACAGCCACCCGGATATCCGGGAATTTGGTTTTTATCTGATACGGTTCGTCGCCGATGCTCTTTACGTCTGTTTCTTCCGTAGCCAGCACATATCCCTTGCTTTTCCGTTTATAACCGCGGCTCAGCATGGCAACGTTCGCTCCTGTCTGTTGCAACAGCTTGATAAGATACTCCGTGTGTGGCGTCTTGCCTGTTCCGCCTACAGCGAGGTTTCCGACACATACCACAGGTACGTCAAAACTCTTTGACTGGTAATATCCCCAATCAAAGAGTTTATTTCTCAGGTATACTCCCATCCCGTAAATCCACGAGACGGGGTATAGCCAATAGTGTATCTTAACCAGCGGTTCTTCCATCCACTCCTTTCTTTAATTGATGTTCAACTCGAACGGAACGCGTGCCTGAATCTTATCGTAATTCTCAAAGTTATTCAGCCAATCGAACTGATTGTAAAGTTCACCTACTTTGCCTTTCAGCATACGAGATTGGATATATCCACCCGGATTCGTATCCATCAGCGTTTCGAAGAAACTCTTCTTGCCGGGGTAAGACATTACGGTGTAAGCATCCAGTCCGGCTTTTGCGATAGCCATTTCCAATGCTTTGTCCAGTCCGCCCAGTTCGTCTACCAAGCCCAGTTCTTTGGCTTTGGCGCCTGTCCACACACGACCTTCGGCAATCTTCTTGATTTCGTCCGTAGTCATGCCGCGTCCTTCTGCACAACGTTTCACGAACAGTTCATAACCCTCGTTCACCATATTTTGCATCAAAGCCTTTTCACCATCATTCAGTGCACGTCCCATCATTCCGAAGTCAGAATATGTATTTGTCTTCACAACGTCAAATGAAAGACCGATCTTGTCTGTCAGCCCCTTCACGTTGGGGAACATACCGAAGATACCGATGGAACCCGTCAGCGTGGTCGGGTCAGCTACGATGCTGTCTGCGTTACAAGAAATATAGTATCCGCCTGATGCAGCATAGTCCCCCATAGATACAATTACCGGTTTTTCTTTTTTCAACTCGGTCACTGCATACCATATTTGTTCCGAACCGAAAGCGCTACCACCCGGAGAGTTCACACGCAGCACTACCGCTTTCACGTCTTCGTCTTCTTTCAGTCTGCGCAAGTCGCGGATCACCTTTTCAGAGTTGATTCCATTTTCGCTATCAGCATATGAACTTCCGCTATCAATGGCACCATACGCATAGTACACGGCAACAATGTTTCCACTCTTATCTTTCGGAACGTTTTTCTTTACGTTTACCATATCTTTCAGAGTCAGTACCGGCATACGATCATCTTTATCTATGCCTATCAGAGTTTTCAGATAGTTGCGTACATCATTCTTATATATTAAGGTGTCTGCAAGTCCATATTCCACGCAGTCTTCTGCAGGGTAGAACATCAGCATCTTGTCGGCAGCTTCGTTCAGCTTCTCCTTGCTTACGCCTCTTGATTCGGAGATGTCGCCCAACATTTGTCCCCAGATGCCATCCAGAAATACAGTTACCTGTTCGCGGTTGGCCGGGCTCATTTCGGTAGAGATAAACGGTTCTACAGCCGATTTGTAAGTACCTACTTTGAATACCTGCATTTCCACACCAATCTTAGACAACAAATCCTTGTAGAAAACCGGAGTAGAAGCCAGACCATACCAGCCGATTGAACCTTGTGGATTCAGCATCACCTTGTCCGCTACACTTGCCAGGTAATACAGACGCTGTGAATATTGGTCGCCGTAAGCTACTACGAATTTACCGCTGGTCTTGAAGTCAGCCAGTGCTTTGCGTATTTCTTCTATGGAAGCAAAACCTGCGCCCATTGAACCGGCCTGCAGATAAATACCTTTGATGTTTTCGTTATCCTTAGCCTTCTGGATAGACGACAGAATGTCATCCAAACCATAAGTGGTTTCATCTTCACTCAGGAACATGTCGAACGGATTGTCCTGACTGCGTTCAGAGAGCATACCTCTCATGTCGAGCATCATCACAGAGTTCTTGCGTACTTGTGTTTCAGACTCCGACGAAGACAGCATACTAAACAGTATCAGGATGCTGACGAAAAACAACACAACGCATGACACGATAATACCTGTGATGGTGGCAAGCGTAAATTTAAAAAATTCTTTCATTGTAGTTATTGTTTTTTGTATGCTAACTTATAAAAGCTAACAAAGATAAATAATTGAATTGATATTTACCCTATCTGTCGCAAGGTTTTTCATTTTGTCACACTGTCTATCACAAAACATTATTATCTTTGTGTCGTTTAACGTTAAAAGGAGAACAAATCATGGGTAATAAAATCTATCCGATCGGCATACAAAGTTTTGAGAAGATTCGTAAAAACGGTTACTTTTATGTTGATAAGACGGCACTGATCTACAGATTAGTGCAGACTGGTAGCTATTACTTTTTGAGTCGGCCGCGGCGTTTTGGCAAGAGTCTGCTTTTGTCTACTTTAGAGGCTTACTTCTCGGGTGCACGCGAACTTTTTGAAGGACTTGCTTTGGAACAGTTGGAGAAAGAATGGAAAAAACATCCGATTTTGCATCTGGACCTCAATATCGGGAAATATGATGCGCCCCACAGCCTTGACGATATTCTGAATAAGGCATTGTTAGAGTGGGAAGCCATTTATGGTACCGGTGCGGGTGAGGTAACTCTTGCTCTGCGCTTTGCAGGTGTAGTGGAGCGGGCTTACAAGCAAACCGGCGAAGGTGTTGTTATCCTTGTTGACGAGTATGACAAGCCTATGTTGCAGGCTATTGGAGACAAAGAGCTTCAGACCGAATTTCGTAATACCCTGAAACCTTTTTATGGTGTACTCAAGACGATGGACAGATGTATCCGGTTTGCTCTGCTGACGGGAGTAACTAAATTTGGTAAAATCAGTGTCTTTAGTGACTTGAATAACCTGAATGACATCTCTATGGATGAGCCGTTCGTCTCTATTTGTGGATTAACGGAGAAAGAAGTGCATGATAATCTGGAAGAAGATTTGCATGAACTGGCAACGGTACAAAAGATGACGTATGAACAAGTTTGTGTCGAGTTGAAGAAGTGTTACGATGGCTACCATTTTGTAGAAGATTCTGAAGGGATCTACAATCCTTTCAGTGTACTGAATACCTTTTATAAAATGAAGTTTGGTAGTTATTGGTTTGAGACCGGGACACCTACTTATCTCGTAGAATTGCTGAAGCATAATCATTATGATCTGGAGCAGATGACTCACGAAGAAACCAGTGTGGATGTCTTGAATAGTATCTATGATGATGATAGTCCCATACCTGTGATTTATCAAAGCGGATATTTGACAATTAAGGGATACAATTCTCGTTTCGGCACCTACAGTTTGGGGTTCCCGAATAGAGAAGTCGAAGAAGGGTTTATAAGGTTTTTAATGCCATTCTATGCAAGGGTTAACAAAGCGGAAGCTCCGTTTGAGATACAAAAGTTTGTTCGTGAAGTAGAGAGTGGGCAACCCGATGCTTTCTTCCGTCGTTTGCAAAGTTTCTTTGCCGATACTCCTTATGAGCTTGTCAGTGACCTGGAACTTCATTATCAGAATGTGCTGTTTATAATCTTCAAGTTGGTAGGCTTCTATACGGAAGCAGAGTATCATACATCTGAGGGACGTATAGACTTGGTGCTGAAAACAGATAAGTATATCTATGTTATGGAATTCAAGCTCGAAGGTACTGCCGAAGAAGCATTGCGGCAAATAGAAGAAAAACAATATGCTCTACCTTTTGAATCCGATTCCCGTAAGTTATTTAAAATTGGGGTGAACTTTAGTAATCGTACCAGGAACATAGAACAATGGATCATAAAATAACATTTTAAGAGAAAATCATAAGAATCGACAGATACATCCTATCATTTTAAACATAGCACTGCACGACATTGTTCGTGTGGTGCTTTTTATTTTTAATACAATTGATTATGAAACAAAACAGTTTAACCGGCTTCATGAATGAAGTCATTGTAGAGTTGCAGCAGGAGGGGCGTTTCGCCACTGCTAATATCTACAAGTATGCCCTGCGGGCATTTACCCAATCCGTGGGAGGTGGTGAAATCTTCTGGGGAGGTCTGAACAGGGGGGCTTTGCATCGCTTCCAGACTTATCTGGAAGATTTGCAGAAGAGTTACAACACTATCTCTACTTATATCCGTGCGCTGCGTGCGGTTTACAATAGGGCAGTGGACCGTGGATTGGTGGCGGGTGAATTCCGTCTGTTTGCAAACCTGAAGACAGGAGTGGTTTCGGAAAAAAAGCTGGCAGTTACAGCTTCACAGATGCAGAAGCTGGTGCATACGCCCCGAAGCCGACAGCTACCGCCGAAGGTTCGTCAAGCGCAAGACATTCTTTCATTGATGGTACTGTTGCAAGGGATGCCTTATACTGACCTGGCGCATCTGCATAAAGCGGACCTGAATGATACTTTGCTGACTTGTCATCGCCAGAAGACAGGTACGGAACTATGTGTGAAGGTGCTTCCCGAAGCTATGAGACTGATTGAACGCTACCGTAACCATAAAGCAGATTCTCCTTATCTTCTTAATATCCTGAGTGGCACTTGTTCGGAAAAAGAAGCTTTCGAAGAATATCAGGGGAAACTTCGCGATTTAAACCTGCAACTGTCCAAACTTCCCGGACTGTGTGGGGTAGAAGGGGTGAAAGTCAGCTCATACACCGCACGCCATACATGGGCTACACTTGCCAAGTACTGCCAAGTGCCGGAAGAAATCATTTCCGAAGGATTGGGACATTCCTCACTGGAAGTTACTCGTACCTATCTGAAAAGTTTTGGAGGAGATGAACTTGAAAAAGCAAACCGGATGATAATTGATTACATTTCTACTGGAAGAAAAAAAGTGTGGAGTGGAGCTTGAATTTGCTGTTACTTCGTAAGTAACGGTATGCAGAAGGCATTACTTCGTAAGTAACGGATGTATAATCTTGCTGCAAAGATATTAAATTTTTAATAAAAACAAATTATAAATAATAATTTTGACTGATATTTAACTGAAAACACGACTCAAACAACCAAGACAAATTATAAATCGACATATTACCGGCTTATCGGCTATGAGAAAACACATAAATTCTCCTTTCCACGTTTCACCTTCAACATGGACCTGTGATATTCTACGCTTTATTTTTGCGTATTCTGCTCTTTAGACGCCCGCCGTATTCCTATAACACCTTATATTTTCCGTATTTGCGTGCTTCCGTTACTTACGAAGTAACGGTTAAAGACAATAATTATGCTAACACAACTGACACAAACAGCTATCGCCGTATTATACGACATTTATGCTGGTGGCATACCATATCGCACAGCACAATTGACTATTGCGCCGCAAGATTTGATCGACATCCTCACTAAGTTTGAGAGGGCCGATTTGATTCATCGTAAAGGAGTTCCATCATCCGGGCTTCTTTCTTCCTATGAACTAACTCGCGATTATAAGGATATATCCCTGCTGAATATTCTGGAAGCTCTTGATGAACACTTGAATTGCAATCAACCCACCAAGGAGAAGATGTATCTGCAATACCGTGCTGCTGCCCATCGGTTGGGAGTCATTAACCAGATGACCCGACTTTATTTATCTGAAATCAAGCTGATCGATCTATAATGAAAAGGAATTTACCCATAATTCTCGGCAAACTTTGTGGCATGCTGCTTCCGCTACTTCTTGTTGCGGCCACCTTTACCGGTTGTGCCAAACACTCGTCCGAAGATACTCCCGATCCTGTGCCTATCCGCCTCTATACCGGTATTCATACCCGTGCGGCGGTCGATGCATTCGATGCTACCCCTGTATGCATTGCCTGCGGCACCTCTTCCGGGCTTTATACTACTACTTGGGACGGCATCGCCACGGCAAACGAGATCACTCTCACCCCAGTACGCTATTATCCCGAAGATGGTACTTCGCTCTATCTGCGTGGTTACTATCCTCCTGTACCGATGGCTGCCGATGGTACATTGACTTTTACCCTTACCGGGGACGAAGACCTCCTGCTCAGCGGTGAGCAAAATGGCTCCCTTTCTTCACCTTTTACTTCCGACAGTAAAGGGACGTTGATTTACAATCATCTGTTGACGAAATTAAGTTTTGCCATTCATTTGGAGGGCGATGATATACCTTCCCTTCGTGTCCGTTCTCTGCAACTCAATGGATTGGCGGGGCAAGTTACACTGGCTTTGCAAACCGCTGCATTATCCTATGGTGATGCCACGGTTCCTGTGCCTATCTATTCCGCCGCAGCCGATGCCGAAGGGCTTCCATTTACCGACGGAGTATTGCAGCTTCCCGGTTATGCCTTGGTGCAACCTCAGTCCGACTTCACACTCGATATGGTGATTGCCGTTGACGATGACCGTTCCCACGATCTTGAATACCATGACTTGGCTATCAGCTTCGAGGGTGGCGAGGGCGAAGGCGGCATAGCCTATACGGTGAAGGTGGAATTGCCGACTCCCACATTTCCCGATCCTGTACCTGTCAGGGTTACCGCTACCATTGTAGCATGGGAAGCAGGTGATTCCGGTAGCGGAGATATTCCCGGCTGGGAGTGAAGTCTTGATAGTAACTACTATATAAACGAACGAATAAATTATTAATCATTTAATTAAGACGTAGAATATGAAAACAAAATTGAGTTTAGCTCTGCTGACCATGTTGATTGCGGCAGGATGCAGTGAAAGTGACCAGAGTAATTTGCCGGATTCTCCTGTAAATGCAGTGCCCATCCGTATTGGTCAGAGCGTGAATGCAGTGTCACGTGCGGTGGCCGAAAATGGCACCAGTGTGACCGCCACTATTTTGAGATGCGACGGTGATACCCCTTCGGACTGGAGTGGATTTACTAAAGTGGATAAAAATGTGATTGATGGTTCTAAACAATTGATTGCCCGTGCCAGTGTTTCGGCAGCCTCTTTCGTAGTAGGTACTACCCAAGAGATTTCATTGAATCAGGAACTTTATTATCATACAGATAACAGTACCAATTCATTTGTTGCCGGTGTATCTCCTGCCGGTCAGGTTGCCGATGCCGGAACTGCTGTTGCTTTTAGCCAGAAAGACGGTACGCAAGACGTCATGTATGCTCCGGCAATAACTGTAGGTAATGGAAGCTCAGCAGCAAGTTCCCGTAATCTGACATTTGCACATAAGACGACTCAATTGAACTTTGAGATTAGACTGGAAAAAGTATCCGGTGGTGGCGAATGGAATGGTAAACGTGTGGCTTTGAAGAGCATTGCTATGAAGGATGTTGCCGTACCTGAGGCAGTAGATGCTGCAGATGGTACTGTTACTTGGAGTTCTGCGGCAACTTTGGCTGTTCCCGGCATTACCGAAACTGTTATTGCTGAAGCTGCCACTGCTGCGGGAAGTCCGATTATGATAAAAGCGGGTGATAAAGTAGTTGTGGATGTGGCTATTGTAGTAGGCGGTGATACGAAGGTGTTTAATAATGTCCCTGTCATGAACGGAGATTCCCATTTGACTACCGTAACAGGTAAGTCTCATAAAATCACCCTTACTATGAAGGAACCGGCCACTGCAGATGATGCAGTTAAAATTACTACTACTGCTACCGTTACTCCGTGGGTTGTAGGCGATTCCGGTACAGCTGAATTATAAAATATTTAAATAATTACTCATGAGACGTTTTCACCTTTTGTTTC
Organism: Bacteroides intestinalis; assembly: GCF_003464595.1. Taxonomy (GTDB): domain Bacteria; phylum Bacteroidota; class Bacteroidia; order Bacteroidales; family Bacteroidaceae; genus Bacteroides; species Bacteroides intestinalis_A. The sequence goes on along the minus strand of NZ_QRZF01000027.1, from coordinate 15,678 downwards.
ATTCCGTGCTGTCAGTTTCCCTGTGTTTTCTCGCAGCTTGTTCGTCCGACGTTTCTCTTCCTGTAGAAGAGGTTGTTCCGTTGGATTTGTGTGCTGGCGGGGATGCCCTGATTCAGACTTCCGTCACTCGTGCCGACAACCTGCCGGAAAAGGCTTTCGATGCCACTGTAATGCTTACCACGAGGCAAGGAGACTATTCCGGGCTTACGGCGAAGTATGAGGGAAGTCATGGCGTAACAGTCGGTACGAATGGTAGCGTCTCTTGGAAATTGCAAAGCGGTGTGCAGCCGGTCTATCCCGAAACGGGTAGTTGGCTGTATGCTGTGGCAATTTCTCCGACAGGTGTTTCCGATAGTAGTGGTAATGTATCTTATACACTCACAGGCAAGGAAGATCTGCTGTATGCACCGGAAATACGTGGAAACAAGTGGGACAGTGACCGCTTTGCCGGGAATACCAACAGCAGCTATGACAAGCCGTTGGAGTTCTCACATCTGCTGACCCGCTTGCAGTTGAAGGCTTGTAAGAAGCAGACCGGTGGCTTGGCAGTGAAGATTACTCGTGTGAAGGTAAACGAAGCGGAAAGTGCCGTGACATTGCCATTGGCAACGGGTGTTCCTGCATTCAGTGGCACGAAAGGGCTTTCGCTACTTCCCGGTGAGGGGAATGCGGGCAAGGAAGTTCCGGCTGATGGCACTACCATTACGTTGGGTGATCTGTTGCTTCCTCCGTTGGCTGCGGGCCATACCTATACATTGGATGTGGAAACATCGACGGGGACTTACCAAGATATTCCGATCACTTTCTCCGCTGCCTCTACGGATAGAATGTTTCAGGCGGGAGTTTCCCATGAAGTCACATTGAAGCTATCCGACAATGAGTTGGGTATCTTGTCTGTGAAAGTAACTCCTTGGGAACTGGTATCGGTAGATGATGATCTGGACTTAGTTCCATAATAGCATGAACAAACGAACTGTTATGAATGATAAAAAGAAAATAATAATGAAAACCAAACAACTGATGAATCTCGCCCTTATTTCCGGTCTGTTGCTGACTGCCGGATGTTGGGATGATCAAAACACCGGAACTGCTGAAAACAACGACCCGGTGGAATTACGGATTTCTCCAAGAGTGACACTGACACGCGGGGTAGTAGATGGTGCTGCGTTCGCTGATGGTACTACTGTGGCGGTATATGCTGAGGGAGCAGATTATACGAGTGATAAAAGTAATAATTACGCAAAATATAAGTATAGTAGCAGCGCTTGGAATAGTGACGGGTCTGATAAAATATATCTGACGAATGCAGAGGCTACGATTTATGCCTATTATCCTACTGGTGATACGTATAATACTACTAATTTGACGATTCCTGCTAAACTCTTAGAGGGAACTGATGCTACTACTATCACTGCCGTTGATAATGTAACCGGCACTTCTATCGCTGCTGCTGATGGTGAAGTGGATTGTATGTATGCAACGCCAGTTCCAAAAGTTACGAATAAATCAAACCAAACTAAAGGTGTGGAACTGACCATGAAGCATGCTCTTTCTATGGTAAGTTTTCGTGTTTACAAAGCAGCCGATTATGAAGGTACAGGTAAGTTAACGAAGATTGTACTGAAGAATGTAGGTGACGGTACTACTTTAAGCAAAGGCGCAAGCCCGACAATGAATATTAAGAACGGTACAATTACGGAAGGTACTCCGACTGCTGCAACCTATACGCGTACTATTAAAGATGGTTACACATTAGAATCTACTACTAACGGTGCAGGTGCCAAAAAATTCAGTATCATGGTGCTTCCCATTTCTACTTCCATCGGTAATGATAAAATTCAAGCTACCTTCACCATTGATGGAGCAGAATACACAGTGAAATTGACAGCACCTACCGCTAATAGCGGTGCATGGCCTGCCGGAAAAAATCATCTCTATACAGTGAAATTAAGTGGTACGGAGCTTTCTTTGGGTACTATAACAGTGACACAATGGGAAGAAGTAGTCGGTAGTGCTAATCTGGAAATTAAGTAATTTTATTAGTTTTATTTCATATATGAATAAACTCTCAATCTTTTACCTGTCCGTCTTTTGCACCCTCCTGCTTGCAGGCGGGTGTACCGACGACGGTTGCCTGTCCGACACGGATACTCCTGTCTTTCTGCAACCCTCTTTCAGTACAGCCTCCAATGTCTCCGTCCGCTCCATTGTGAATGAAACGGGTACAGCAACCGGACAGGTAAATAAAATAGGCGCTTACCTTACCCGTACCGATGGTCATACCGCCTATGCCGATCCTGCTATGGTTTATACTACCTTTGCCACCACAAACGGTACCACTTGGGGCGGAGCAAAGAAACTCAACCTCCGTACCGAACAGGCACGCCTCTATGCTTGGTATCCGGATAATGGAACGGCCCCCACAGAATCCGGAACCACCCGGACCATACCTTTAACCTTACCTGCCGCGCAAACCTTCGACGGCACAAGCACCACTGCCTGTTCACAAACCGACTACCTCTACGGCTCGGCAAGCAATACTGCAGGCGATGCCACTGCCATCACTGTAAGTGCAACTAATGCCACCCCAACCGTCTATCTGCAACACGCCTTAGCACAACTTGTATTTACCATCGAATACAAAGCCGGACGCGTGCCCGATAGCGAGTACGACTATGTGAAAAGTATCAGCCTTACCACCGGCACGGGCACATCCGTTTTCAGTGCTGCAAATGCAGCCGGCACCCTGGCACTGAATGACGGTACGATCACTCTTGCCCCAACCACTACCATCACTTTTACCGCAACTGCAGGAACTTCACAACTTCCGGGTAATATCGGTGCCCCGAAACCGGTAGCTTACGGATTGGTTGCCCCGAAAGCTAAAGACGAAACCAGTACCAACCCGATATCCCTGAACCTCGTATTAGGGCAAAAGTCTGCGTCAACCAACGACCGCACCCTGACCGCCGCCAACGCCGCCCTGTTCAACGGTGAGTGGAAGAAAGGACATCGCTACACCTACAACTTGCAACTCGACAAGAATGACATCACCCTGAAAAGTGTTGAAATAAAAGCTTGGACAGAAAAGGACGGAGGCTCGCAGGACGTGCCGCCCGTTATAGAATAAACCGACGAAAGGAGAAACGAACCAATGAAGAAACAGATTTTAAATATACTGCCCTATATCGCTTCCGGCTTCCTGTTACTGGCATCCGGTTGCACCGACGAGCAATCGGGTATTCCGGTAGCGTCAGGCACTCCGCTCACCATTACTGCCGAGATCGGGACTTCCGCTTCCCCTTCATCTACAGATAGGTTGGGGGATGCTGCACCTGCCAATGACTACGATCTGAGTAAATTCAGAACCGATGACCAGATCAATGTAACCTGTACACGTAACACTGCCCTGCTGGCATCTTCCGGATATACCCTGAATGCAACCGGTAGTTGGAAAGCACCCGCAGGTAGCGAATTGGGCTTTCTTCCTGCCGTGACGTATCGTGCTTCTTTCCCGGTCGGTTATGATGGCATCCAGGCAAGCCAGGAGAAGAAAGCGGATTTCCTGAAAAGTAACTACCTCCGTACGCCCGAAGTTCCTGTTTCGGGTGCTGAAGTGAAATTTACAGGCACGAATGCCTTCAATCATGAAAATGCAAAACTGACACTGAAATTTACTGGTGTGAATAAATTGCCTGTTTTCAGCCGGATGACCGTGCAGGCAACCGGATTGCGGACGGGCAGCAGTACGGCTACTGAAAGTATCAATATGCTGCGCCCTGTCGATTCCGACTACCTCTGGTGCGCGGTGATTTATCCGCGGGCCAAGAATACGGACATTTCAATAACAATAACAGATGCGTATGGCCTCACCTATAAAGCTACTGTCCAATGTGCCATGGCAAAGGGAACCAGCTATACATATACACTGAAACTGCAGAATAATATTCTCGTCCCGGTAGGTCAGGCCGAAATAAAGGACTGGACGGTATCGGGCAGACATAATGGGGACTTTGACTAATTAAAAGTAAGCATGATGAATAAGACTCATATATATACTAAGTACACGGGTGTCCGGTCACAATTCCGGTTACTACTGTTATTGATAGCGGGTATATTCGCATCGTGTACACAGGACGGTGCAGGCGTCGCTACGCCGTTGGAAATATCTGCCGAAATCGGTAATCCCCAAACCCGTGCGGACGACCCGCATCTATCGGACTATGATAAAAAGAAATTTGTGACCGATGATGTGATTAAAATATCAAAAACAGGATCAACCGACGTCAATTATAAACGGACGGCAGCCGGAGGTTGGACCCCGTCTGTGTCCACTACTCCGATGACTACAACGGGTAATGGGGAGACTTTTACAGCCACTTTTCCCAATGATTTTTCAAGTATACTGGCAGATCAAAGCACGCCTACTAAATTCTGGAAAAGCAATCGGCTGACTGCTACCGCCGCTGCCACCGGAAACCGTGTCAGTTTCAGTTTTGCACCGGCTGCCTGTAAAATTACGATTATTGTAAGTTTTCAGGTTGATAATAGTAGTGGAAGTGCTAAGGTTACCGGAAAGGGACTCTGTAGTGGAAATAAAACTACCGAGGAAACCATCACATTACTGAAAACCTCCGAAGCCGTGAGACGCCATACCTATTCAGGTATCTTTTCACCCGATGCTGCCACGTCCTATCTCATTTCGGTGACGGCAAGCCCCTTTGGGACCCGTACTTATCAGGAGAAAGGCAGTGGCTTGACCTTTCAGGCGGGATACGAATATCAATACACGTTTACCGGAACGAATGAGTTGAACCTTACCAGCGTAGTCGTGACGGAATTTCTTCCGGGTTTCAGTACTACTGATGGTGAAGAAGATGCCGGCAATGCAACCTGACCGGTGTAACAAAGTAGAACGAGAAAAAATGATGAAAATGAAATATACAGATATCTTGTTGGCTTCCGTAGCAGCTCTCGTATTCTTGGGCTGTGACGGAGACGGTGTACCGGAACCGGACACTGAGGGAAATGCTTTGCAGTTACGTTCGGTGGAGTTGTCCGATCCTTCGGTCACTCGTGCGCTGGGAGCTACCCAGTTGACTAAAATCGGTGTATATGTCACCGATAACGCGCATGCAGCACTGGCAACGAATGCCAAATCCGTGTACGAATTGGCGAATGGAACATGGAGTTCAATTACTCCTCCCGATATAACGGTGACGGATGCGAGCACTCCCAATCGTTTATATGCCTTTGCTCCGTCGGATCTATCGGTCACAAATTCCTCTGTCGGTAATCATTCCGTACCTGTTCAGGTGGTAGCGGACAATTTCAACGCTTCCCAGCAGGTGGATTACCTTTGTGCCACCCCGCTGACGGCTACGGCTGCTTCCCGTGCGGTTACCTTCACCATGAATCATGCTCTGGCAAAGGTTAGTTTCCGGGTGTCGAAATCTGCCAATGTACAGGAAACGCTGACTTTGACAAAGATAGAACTGCTAAGTAGTACCAGCCGTTTGCAAATGGGTTCGAGTGGTACTATGAATCTGAGTACCGGAACCCTGAACGGTCTGGCATCTACCAATTCCATCGCTTTGGAAGGATCGGCAGTGCTGAGTACCTTGCAAAAAGACCCTAATGTCAGTTCTTTGGTAGCCCCTATGAGTGCTGCCGAAACGCGCCTTTCATTTCGCCTTACTGTGGACGTCACCGAGGCCGACGGTACCGTCACTCCCCGTTCTTTTGAAACGGCGGTTGTGAGTGCGGTGCAATGGAAAGCAGGCTATCATTATGTCTATGCCATTACGGTGGACAAGATGGGCGGCAGTCTGACCAATGTAAAGATTGACGCATGGAAGAGTGATGCAAATCAGAATACGGGAATTGGAATATAAGTGACTTATGAAATACAAATCTTTAAATTTAGCCTCCCGCTTTCCGGTATTTTCCGGCCTTGTTTTGGGAATTTTGCTGGCAGGATGCAGTGCCGGTGATGCAGTGCTGCCGGATGCTGACCCTGATTCGGAGCCGGGGGAACCTGTGACATTGACGTTCGATATGTATAGTGCCTCGGTGACACGTGCCGATGCTGCTTCTACATCAGAAGATATGGCAATCGGTAAGATATTCCGCATCTACGCTTTTTCGGCAGGAAGCACGAATCTGGGAACTCCGCTGGATAGTAAAAACTACACTGTCCAACCCAGTGAAGCAGATGCTTCAAAACCCGGCAAGGCTACAGGCAGTCTGACCCTGTATCGTGGAACGTACGACCTCTATCTGGTATCTTACAATTCTTCTACCGAAGTGCCGGAGTTGGATAACAGCGGAGCATTTACCGTAAGTAACGGAAAGGACTTCATGTACACCAAGTTGGAAGGCATCGTGGTGCAACCGGATAAAACGGGAGACAATACCATGCTGGTATCTCTGCCCAAACCTTTTACTCGCATGGGGGCGCAGGTGATAACCACTGTGAAGGCAAGAAACTCCATGCAACCGGTGACTCCTACGGCATTGGTTGTGAATTACATTAAGGTGAGCGGCCTGTACGGAAGTTTTGTCTATAAACTGAATAATACTTCCTGGGAGACGCCGAGTGCTACTACTGTTGCCAATGCATCCTATTCTTTTGAAAAGTTCGATTCAAATAATACTTTGGAGTATGATGTTACCAAGGAACGCACCAGCGATCCCGGTGTACTATTGCCTGTAGGTGGAACGCAAAAGATGAAGTTTGATGTGAATCTGACAGTGAAATATAAAGATGGCAGTCAGACGAAAACTTCTACCGATTCCTATTTTGCCACTATTGAAAAAGCCTTGTTGCCGGGAATGACGTATCAGTTTGACTTCTCACTGACATTTTACGGTGCGATTGTTCCTTCCGACCTTACGCTTGCCATTCGTGAATGGACAACGTCCAATCTGACCGGTGAGGATTTGGGAAAAGATTGATCAAAATACAGTGTATGCTTATGAATAAGATAATAACCCTTCTTTGTGTTGCTGCCATCTTTCTGTTTGTGGCTTGCGAATCTTCGGAACCAGTTGAGAATGAGAGTGGGGGACTCAGTATTTATTTGAGTCTGCCTCCGGCCTTGTCGGTAGATACTCGTGCCGGATCTATCGGTGGCGTTAGTATTAATGATGTGTGGGTGGTGCAGTTCGATGCAGATGGAAAGATGTTGCATGCTGTATGTTATGGCAGTGATAAGATTAGTGATTTTGGAACCAGCGGAGCACTTGTACAGGTAGAAACGGGTAACTTTTCGGATGTAAGCGGAACTTTCCGTATTATCGTAAATTTCGGTGAAAGCCAAAGTCAGTTGGTTGCTTTTTCCAAAAATACTAATGCTCAAAAAGTAGATTTGGAAGGCATCGTAATCAGCTATTCGAATTATAAAAGCCAGCAGAATTATCTGGTTTCGGATGACATAGAATTTAAAGGTACTGATGCAAGTGGTAAAGCGGTTCTTCTGGCCGGTTTGAGCTATGCTTATAGCTGGATTGATGTAAAGTGGACGAATAAAGTGGCTTCTCCCGCACGATTCACCCTTCAATCTATAACGGCTTATAATCTACCTGAATCATTCGCTCTTGAAAGCCGTGCCGGAACAACTGTCGGTGCTTATCCGGCAGCAGATCAAATAACCAATACTTATCCGGTTGATACTGACGCCACCGATAATGGTCTTAGTGTAAATGGTACCTATACTTTCTATATGCCCGAAAATCTTCGCGGAGTAGGTTGCGGCAAATCTTTCCAAGAGAAAAACCTCAATGCCTACGGTCCTAAAGCCGACGGCAAGGTGCCCGCATTGGGTGGTGACGGCAAACCTGAAACGGGTGGTGACTTGTCGAAATGTACCTATATTGATCTGGTCGGGTCGTATTGGTACAGTTATAGTAGCGCTGCTCCGACTGCCACGAGTCCTATCTCTGTCCGCTATCGTTTGTATCTGGGCGGCAATCTGGTGAATGATTACAATGTCCGCCGCGGCTACCACTATACAATTACTGTGCAGATCAGCGGCGCCAACAGTGGTGATGTGCGGGTAACCATTACGAATGGTAATGTGGTGGTGTTTGATAAGGTGGAGACGATTGATAAAGTGGTGGATTTTTAAAACCTGAATGATATGATTGGGATAAAGAAGAAGATCATGGGACCTATGGCAGGTCTCATATTACTCGTAGGAATTACAGCTTGTGAAAACGAACTGGGATTCTCGTCACCACAACAGGAAGAAAAACAGGTAACTGTTTCTCTTTCGTTAGGTTTTGCTGACGAAGAGGATGGTTATACACCTTCCGGGACGACACGTAGCAATGGCATGGCGCAGGACGGTGCTTTCAGTGCTGAACCGGTGCCAATGGTACATACAAGAACTGATGCAGGGATGAAACCTGACAAGTTGTATGAACTTCGCATCATGCAATATGATAGTAATGGAATATTGAAGAAAAGCCAGAGTTTCTCCGGATCTACGGATTTGAACAAGAAACTGACCCTCTCATTGGCGGCATTGGATGATTGCCAATTGGTGATTGTGGCTTGTGGAAAGGACAATGGCTCTCTCAATTTTGGCAATAGCATATCAGAACTCCAGAAGTTGACTCTGGATAAAAGTTACTTCGATGCTATTCCTACCGATGGCAGTACAAGTGCAAGTGGCATTAATATCAACAAAATGCCTTATCTCCTCCATTTACCTCATGTTAAAGTAACGAGCGAGGGCATTCAGAGTGTGGAGGGTGCATACGATGCCCGTTTATTACTCAAACGCCTGGCTGCCAAGATGACGGTGGCATGGAATAATAAGTTGACGGATAATGCGTATGCTGTCAAAGAGGTCCGCCTCTGCCAGATACCTGCAGCCTTCCGGCTTCTTCCGGCCGCTACACAAACAGAATGGGGAATGACGTATCCATCTGCAATCGTAGAATTTGTTGACTATTTCCGTTTGACCGATCCCGGTGACTTGGCGGCAGGTTCAAAAACCTTGTGGATACCTGCCAATGCACGCGGAACTTCAGCCGCCGCTTCTTCTTCCTATTATCGTACGAAAGAGAATGCCCCCGATGCCGCTTCGTATGCGGAAGTGGTGGTAGATAATTCTACTAAGAATGAACGTCTTTATTATCGGGCTTATCTGGGTGGTGATGCCTCTACGGACTTTAATTTGCTGGAAAATACGGATTATACCTGGACACTGAATATCAACTCCACTGACTATCGTGGGGATGGCCGTATCCAATTGCTGGATCAGACTCCGGTAATCAGTACCAACATTGTGCCCACCAGCAACTGCCTGATGATGCTGCCGGGTACGAATATCTGCTTTAACCCTTATAAGCACGAGGCAGGAACGGATGGCTGGAATACTTATCTGACGGATGGTGCTACATTGTCTGCTGATAAGGCTATCGATCATGTCCGGGTATTGTGGCAGACGAAAGATACCGGAACCTCTGGTGATTTGGTATTGGGATATGTTGTAGACAAGGATAATCATGCCAATTTGGTAAATACTACTGATATCGGAGATTTAAATAAAGCACTGGTACACGTAAAAGTACCTGTTACCAAGGGAGGAAATGCAGTGATAGAAGCTGTAAATCAGTCAGGTGCCACCGTATGGAGTTGGCATATCTGGATTAGCGACTATGTACCGGCTGGGCTGGATGCAAGTAAAATAACGGATGGAGCTACTCGCGAGGCTGCCATCAACGATGCCCGGAATGCGACTCAAGGTGGTGCGGTACAGGTATATCAGGGTATTTCGTGGACGGATGCTGCCGGAGCTTTCTATAAATGTGTCATTATGGATCGCAATCTGGGAGCTACCAAGGCAGGCATGCAAGATAACCAGATTGACGGACGGCGTACTCTCGGCTTGCTTTATCAGGGAGGGCGCAAAGATCCGTTCTTTGCTGCAGCAGACGGCACAACAAAAGAGACAAAGACTATTTTTGATGAAGTGGGTGAACCGTTGGATGTAAAAAAACAAAAACTGACTTCGGTGGAACAGCTAATACAAAATCCATTGACGTATAGTACAGGTACGAATAATGAATATCCTGCCATATCTTATAATTGGAATGGGGATGGTCCTAAAACTATTTATGATCCTTGTCCTAAAGGATGGAGGGTTCCTTCCAATGGTATTACGCAATCGGCTCTCTCGGGATATAATTCTTCTATCTTTAGCGATGATGGTACATTCAAGTATTGTATGTGGATAGGATTCGGAGCCAATGATGGTACTACCGGAGCACTGGAATCGATTAAACCGAAGTTCAACAACATAATGTTCTACAATGGCTCTACCATATCTTCCATTACCGGTGCAGTACAAGAACCGGATTTTGTGGGTTCAGGATTTATTTACTATGGAACTTCAGAAGGTCCGGATGGCGATAAATCCATATTCTTTCCTGCCGTTTCGCTTCGTGAAATGAATGGCACTTACCGGGATAAAAAGAATAGTACAGTTTATCAGTGGACTTCTGAACATGGAACGAAGACTACGAGTGGTATGTTGATTTATCAGATTCAGGATAATGCCATTGCAGTTACACATCCTATCGACTGGAAATTCGGCTTTTCAGTGAGGTGTGTGCAGGATAATATTCGGAAGAAGCCTTGATGGTTTCTTTTATGATGCGCTCTTTGATATGTTGGAATAACGGAAAACAAATGTATTTAGTCTTCTATCCTGTACTATGTATGTTGTGCTGAAATTTTGTATATAAAGAGATTTTCTCCACACTGTGTAGAGAATTCATTCCCTTTATTTAACCAGTGGGAGGAGAGTAAAATAGTTTGTTGAAAGTTTACTTATCAATAGGAAACTGACTATTTTTGCGTTGAAACGAGTTAATGAAATGAAAGAATGAAAAGACCTGAAATCATAGAAGCCATTCGCAATACATTGAAAAGTGTCGCTCCTGATGCTCAAGCTATTTTGTATGGTTCAGAGGCTCGTGGAGAAGCACGTCCCGATAGTGATGTTGATGTGCTAATTCTGCTTGATAAAGAGAAAGTGACATTAGAAGATAGGCGTGCAATAACATATCCGCTTTATGATATAGAGTTTGAGAGTGGAGTTATTATTAGTCCGATAGTGCTTTCTCGTAAGATATGGGAGACATTACATCGTATTACTCCATTTTATAAGAATGTAATGAAAGAAGGGATACTGTTATGATGACAGGAAACCAAAACTCATGCTGGAGTACGGCAGATGTTGGGTATGCATTTTGTTAGGACTGGGAAGTTTCCCATACCTTTAAGTAAATTTTATACGGATCTATTTGATAATAGGCAAATTGGGGATTATGAAGATTTTATTTATTTTGATGAAGAGACCACTTCGGCATTATATCCCCAAGCATTAGAGTTAGTGGAGACTATAGAAAGAATGCTGTTTAAGTAATTTTTTTAATAAAATATTGTTTTCCGTCCCGCCCCGTGCACAGAAGTGCATGAGGCGGGACGGCTTGTTTTCTGCTATTCCTATGCTAAAATTGATAATTTAAAACAAGAATATATGAAACGGATATTTAAA
>NZ_QRZF01000027.1:3823-4095 GCF_003464595.1 Bacteroides intestinalis | reverse complement strand
TTTAAAACAAGAATATATGAAACGGATATTTAAAAGAAATATTTATTTGCTTTTGGGGCTTACAGCCCTATGTAGTGGTACTATCGGATGTGATGACCGGATAGATGATCCGGTGCTTCCGGTGTCAGGGCAAGAACTGGTCACAGTACCTTTGAGTTTCGGCTTTGCCGAAGAATCCATTGGTGAACTGTACCGCAACGGCTCGCCGCAACGGCTCGCCGCAACGGCTCGCCGCAACGGCTCGCCGCAACGGCTCGCCGCAACGGCTCGCC
>NZ_QRZF01000027.1:0-3730 GCF_003464595.1 Bacteroides intestinalis | reverse complement strand
TTGAAGGCGGTAGAACCGCCTTCAACGCGAGCCTGTTGCCCGGTGTGATAACTCGTGCCTCGACTGACGTTCCGGATTATCTTTATAACTTGGAAATCCGTCAGTACGACGTCAACGGAAACCACCTGACGGGAAATGATTACGGCACCGTCAATATCGGCACAAGTCTGGACGTCACTTTGCAGGCGTCTGATGACTGCCAGTTAGTATTGGTAGCCCGTGGCAACGGTCCTGCAGTGACGGCTTTAGGAACAAAAACATTAGAACAAGTACAAAGTATGATAGTAAATTCGTCCGTGATAAATGCGATTGACCCCTCGGCTACGGGGAGTATGAACGCTATGCCTTACGTGCTTCATTTGAAGCATGTAAAGGTAGCCGTTGTCAATGGCAAAGCTATCATTCAGAGTCCGGACGGCAGCTACGACATGCGCCTGATGCTGAAACGTCTGGCTACGCGTCTGACTGTAACATGGGATTATAGTGTTACAGATTATAAATTGAAACAACTCCTGATTCAGAGTGTACCGTTGAACTATACCATCGTGGATAGACCGGAGACTGACGGCACCTATCCCTCCATCGTTTCGCAGTTCACCACGCTTGAAATACCTATTGCGGATGCCAATGCCGCACATGGTTCTTATTCCTGCTGGGTACCCGCCAATGTGCGTGGCGAAAGTGCTGCCGCTACCACGGAAACGCAGCGCACGAAAGCGAATGCTCCTGTAGGCAGTACCTTTTTCAATTTCGTAGCCGTGAATACAACTGACGGAAAGAAGAAGCTCGACTACCGTGTTTATATTGGTTCCGGTTCTTCTACGGATTTCAATATGTATCGCAACAAAGATTATGCTTATACAGTGAACTTTGCGCACGTCGGCATCCCTACAGGTGATAATCGTGTGACCTATATCGACCCTATTCCTGCTTCGGAAAATAATGATAACCTGGTACCCACCGCCAATTGCTTTATGGTGGAGCCGGGCGGTTCATTCTGCTTCGACCCTTTCGCATTCCAGCAAAACGGAACAGAGATCACCAATTCGCAGATGATGAGTTGGTATCCTTCCACTGCCAGTACAGGTATCAAATCGGTAAGGCTACTTTGGCAAACCCGTGAAAACGGTGATGTAGGTGATCCTGTAATGGGAATTGCTAATAGTGATGATGACCATACCAATATTGTAGACATCAAACGAACGATAGATAATAGTGATATCAATACGGTGCCCGCCAATGATAAAGGTCAATGCAGTATCTATTGCCGTGTAGCCGCCAACTCCACCGGAGGTAACGGAGTGATTGCTGCATACGACGGTCCGGATGGTACGGGAAACATAGTCTGGAGCTGGCATGTCTGGGTGACGGATTATAAGCCGGATACCCGTGGAGGTGAACAAGTCTTGGAGCCGGTTAATAAGCGGAAGCTGCTCTTTTCGCTGAACAATGCAAGTGTACTTCCGATGATGGACCGTAATTTGGGAGCAATGGCGGGATATGTAGATGAAGCTCCGACTTCATTTGTCGAAATGTCCAAGACCAATGGTTTTCATTATCAGTGGGGGCGCAAAGACCCGTTCCCAAGTAGCTATACGACTAAAAAGATCAGCGTAATTAATAATAAGAATTCATCTACGCCTCCCGAAGGTATGTTGAACCGCTATGCGGCGGATGGGATTACATACGTGGTGAATGGAGGACAATCGGGGACAATCAGTTACCAGACATCTTGCCGGCAGCCGCTTGTATTTTATGCTGCCAGTAGCAAAGGCCCTGCCTGGACAAATATCGCATCAGCGTCATTCAAAGGATGGGATGAAACGGATAAACCTGTTTGGGACCCATGTCCTGCCGGGTGGAGAGTTATATCCCGGGTTGATCTGGCTGCTGTGAATCAGAATGGAAGCAGTCTGCCTAACAATAATATAAAGAATTATAATACGAGAAATGACGATGGTGGCTATCTGCTTTATTTCGAACAGTTGAATGGCGGGCATGCCTCTTATTTCCGGTTTACAGGTTATGGCAGATACATGAATACATTCGAGTTTATTGGAGACTTGTGTACGATATGGACCCGAAATAAGGGAACTGATAATGGCTATAATTCCTATGCAGGATGGTTTAATTCAGGAGGAACCTCCAGTGAATTGTTTACTATCATAACTAAGTACCAGTCTGACGCCCATCCGCTTCGCTGCGTGCAGGAAAAGGCTGATTAACGATAAATAATAATTCAAAGTAATTTGAATACATTCGCTCTTTGACATGCTGGAATAACGGAAAACAATTGCTATCTTTGCTGTACGTAAACAATGTAAAAAGCAATGTGTATGAGCAGCAAGATTTATCCTATCGGTATTCAAAATTTCGAGAAGATACGTAAAGATGGTTATTTCTATATTGATAAAACCGCTTTGATTTATCGAATGGTGAAGACGGGCAGTTATTATTTCCTGAGCCGTCCGCGCCGTTTCGGAAAGAGTTTGCTGGTTTCTACCCTCGAAGCCTATTTCCTGGGGAAGAAGGAGCTGTTCACCGGGTTGGCGATGGAGAAGCAGGAAAAGGACTGGATAAATTATCCGGTGCTGCATCTTGATCTGAATGCCCGTAACTATGAAGATGCCGATTCTCTGCTTGAGGAACTGAACAAAAATCTTGAAATCTGGGAGCGGACCTATAGCAGCCCCTATTCCGATCGTGCGCCTGAAGAACGGTTTTACCATGTCATTCGTTTGGCTTATGAACAAACGGGACAGCGTGTCGTCATCCTTGTGGACGAGTATGATAAACCTATGTTGCAAGCCATCGGCAATGAAGCCTTGCAGCAGCAGTATCGTAATATGCTGAAACCCTTTTACGGGGTGTTGAAGACTTTGGACGGCTGCATCAAGTTCGCTTTGCTGACAGGAGTAACGAAGTTTGGTAAGATAAGCGTATTCAGTGACTTGAATAATCTGAATGATATTTCTATGTACGAACCGTTTGTCTCTATCTGTGGAATGACGGAGCGGGAAATACATGAGAATCTGAAAGAAGAATTGCATGAGCTGGCTGCCGCGCAAAAGATGACTTACGAGCAAGCCGCCGCCGAACTGAAAGAGTGTTACGATGGTTATCATTTCGTTGAGAATACGGAAGGCATCTATAATCCTTTCAGCGTGCTGAATACTTTCTATAAGATGAAGTTCGGCAGTTATTGGTTTGAGACGGGTACGCCTACCTATCTTGTGGAATTGTTGCAACGTAATCATTACGATTTGGAACGTATGGCACACGTACAGACTGATGCCGATGTCCTGAATAGTATCTATGGTGATGAAGACCCCATTCCTGTGATTTTTCAGAGTGGGTATCTCACCATAAAGGGATATGATAAGGAGTTCGGCCTTTATCGTCTCGGCTTCCCGAATAGGGAGGTAGAAGAAGGTTTTATCAAGTTCTTGGTACCTTTCTATACCCGCTTCAACAAAGTGGAGGCTCCTTTTGAAATACAAAAATTCGTGATGGAGTTGCGTGCCGGAGACATTGATGCTTTCTTCAAGCGTCTTCGCAGTTTCTTTGCGGATACCCCTTACGAGTTGGTGAGCGATCTTGAACTCCACTATCAGAATGTGCTTTTCATCATTTACAAACTCCTGGGTTTCTATGTCAATGCGGAGCGTCATACTTCGGACGGACGCATTGACCTGGTGTTGCAGACGGACCGTTTCATCTATGTGATGGA
>NZ_QRZF01000026.1 GCF_003464595.1 Bacteroides intestinalis | reverse complement strand
GTTCCCTTTGCCGAAGGTCAGATGTTGGGTGATATCGGTTTGAAGACGCGTGGCTGGGGTAATGTTTCGGTTGAGAATAATCATATTGATGTATTTATCTTCGAATTTGCTGATGTGTTACATTGGCTTTCTAAGGAGTACAACGAGCCTCGTTTCTCTGATTTTGCTGAGGTTATTTCCACTTCCATGCGTCAACTGCTTCCTTATGAAGGTCATATGTGTGGTGTTGCCAAAGTCGGTTATTACCCTGAGGTTGTCCAACACACTAACTGGGATTACGGTCGTAATGGTAAGGGATATTACAATGATATCTTTGCTCCGGGTTGGACGGTTGCCTCATTGTGGGAACTCTTTTCACCGGGACGTGCAGAGAAGTTCTTATTGAAATAGAATATGGATTCAATATAAAAAGCATCTCCGTTTAATCAGATAATGTATTTTGATTAAACGGAGATGCTTTTTATATTATATCCTTATACAAGGATACTATCTTGATCTTTTTATCGCATAACCAGTGCCTTGTTTTCTGCCTCTTCCATTATTTCCCGTTCTCCCGGACCTTTATCATTAATCCCGCATAGGTGCAATATGCCATGAATAATAACGCGATGTAGCTCTGTTTCGTAATCACTGCCGAACTGTTCCGCATTTGTGCGTACCGTATCAAGGCTAATAAATAAATCTCCACTAAGACGATTGCCTTCACAATAGTCAAAGGTAATAATATCTGTGTAATAGTCATGTTGCAGATATTGACGATTTACCTCAAGTATCTTTTCATCGGAACAGAAAATATAGGCGATTTCACCGACTCTTTTTTCATAAGTTGCAGCAACGGCCTTAATCCATTCCGTTGTTTTGCTTTTTTTGATGGCGGGCATTTCTACACCGTCTGTCTGATAAGAAACCATATCAATTAAAAATTAAGAATTAAAAATCAAAAGAAGAACATGTAACTGATGATGATGGCGGCAAGGATACCTGCCAAGTCCGCTATCAGTCCGCAGGTGACAGCATTGCGTGTCTTGGTGATACCTACACTGCCGAAATACACTGCCAGAATATAAAACGTAGTGTCTGAGGCACCACGGGCTACACAGCTCATACGCCCTACGAAGGAGTCCGCCCCATATTCTTTCATGGTATCGATCATTAATCCGTTGGCCCCACTACCACTCAGCGATTTCATCAGTGCAGTTGGTAAAGCACCTACAAAACTGGTATCTACACCGAACAATCCCACTACATAGCCGATGCCACTTACTAACATATCCATTGCACCGGAAGTTCGGAATACGGCAATACCCACCAGAAATGCAACCAAATAGGGAATGATGCGAACAGCAGTGGTAAATCCTTCTTTAGCACCTTCCACAAAAGCGTCATATACATTTATTTTCTTCCATAATCCCCATACAATGAACAGCAGGATGATACTGAATAAAATAATGTTGGCAATCAATGTGGAATATGTGCCGATTTCTTCCCGACCGAGTCGCATAAACAGGTAAATCAATCCGGCAAAGAAAAGGCTGATACAACCAATGAGGATAAGGATAGGCTTATTAATAAGATTAATGCGCTGTGCGATACTAACCGCAATTACTCCTACAAGAGTAGAGATAGCAGATGTTATCAGTATTGGTATAAATATATCAGTAGGTTGTGTAGCACCCATCTGTGCACGATACATCATAATGCTGATTGGAATTAGTATCAGTCCGGAAGTGTTGAGCACCAGGAACATAACCATTGGATTAGTCGCCGTATCCTTTTGGGGGTTCAATTCTTGCAGTTCTTTCATAGCTTTCAATCCCATTGGGGTAGCAGCATTATCGAGCCCCAGCATATTGGCTGACAGGTTCATAAAGATAGAACCCATAGCAGGATGTCCTTTCGGTATTTCGGGGAAGAGGCGACAGAAAACAGGGCTTAACCAGCGGGATAACGCATTAATCATACCACTTTGCTCGCCAATCTTCATAATACCCAGCCAGAGTGAAAGAATACCAGTCAACCCCAAAGATATTTCGAAAGCCGTTTTTGAGGAAGTAAATGTAGAGTTGACCAGCTCCGTAAAGATTTCAGTGTTGCCCATAAACAGAAGTTTGATGAGTGCCACAATGAAAGCAATTACAAAGAATGCTACCCAAATGTAATTTAAAACCATAAAATAATGCGTTGATTTCTATGCAAAAGTAGGAATATCTTTCCATTCAGCATGATAAATGGAAAGATTATTGCATTTATTAGGGCAATAACGCTATTTCAAATATGAAATTCTGGTTATCTTTGCTTTCTGACATTGAAGCGGTTGTATATTATGAAACGACTGTTTGTAATGCCTCTGTTTAAATCAATAATTAAATAATATGAGAAACAAATGTATTTTATTTGCAGCTTTGCTGATGTTATCCGGTGCAATCTCTGCCAAGGTTGTATTGCCACCGATATTCTCAGATAATATGGTACTTCAGCAACAAGCGGATGCTCCTGTCTGGGGTGAAGCTAAGCCGATGAAAACGGTAAAAGTAACAACTTCCTGGGATGGAAAGACGTATGAGACACAGGCTAACAAAGAAGGTAAATGGAAACTTTCTGTCCGCACACCTGAGGCGGGTGGCCCCTATGAACTTACGCTGACCGATGGACAGCAACTGATATTAAAAAATGTAATGATTGGTGAAGTCTGGATATGTTCCGGACAATCCAATATGGAAATGCCTCTGGAAGGTTGGGGAAAGATTATGGATTACAAAAAAGAGATTGCAGCGGCCGATCATCCTAATATCCGTTTATTACATGTAGAACATGTGACGAGTACACAACCGGAGTCCGATATCAAAATCCGTGATAATGGCTGGCTGGTATGTTCGCCACAAACTATTCTTAATTTCTCGGCTACTGCTTACTTCTTCGGTCGTGAAATCTCAGAAAAACAGAATGTGCCTGTGGGATTGATTCATACTTCCTGGGGAGGAACAAATGTCGAATCCTGGATAAGTGGGAAAGTGTTGCAAGAGATGCCGGACTTTAGCAATGTAGTGGAGGAAGTCTGTGCTATGCCTGATAAAACTGCGATGAAAGCGGAATATCTGAAAACTTTGGAAGCTTGGAATAATCGTGTGGATGAAGGTTTTTCTGCCGGAAAACCGGTACGGGCAGAAGTCTCTTTGGATGATAGTAACTGGTCAAAAATGAAATTCCCCGGTATGGTGGAGGAACAAGGGCTTAATGGCTTTGACGGACTAATCTGGCTCCGCCGAACCGTTGATATACCTGCATCCTGGGCAGGTAAAAAGGTTCAAATGATTTTAGGTACTATCGATGATAATGATATTACGTATTGGAATGGTAAGGAAGTTGGGCGTACTACTGGTTATACTATTCAGCGCAATTATACCGTCCCTGGTAAATTAGTCAAAGCTGGACCACTCAGTCTGGCTATTCGTATTGTAGATACAGGTGGTGGTTGCGGCATGCCTAACGATCTTTATCTTCGTTCTGCCAATGGAGAGCAAATTAGCCTCGCAGGAGAGTGGAAATACCAAGTGGCGGCTGATGCCCGTAAAGAGGGAATGCCTCCGAAAGACATGTCCGAAAATCCTAATCTACCGACATCTTTGTATAATGCTATGATTCATCCACTGGTGCCTTACGGTATTCGTGGCGCTATCTGGTATCAGGGAGAAAACAATGCTTCACGTGCTTATCAATATCGTGAACTTTTCCCGCTGGTCATTGAAAACTGGCGTAAAGATTGGGAACAGGATTTTCCATTCTACTTTGTACAGTTAGCCAACTTTAAACCAGTATCTTCGGAGCCGGTTGATTCTGATTGGGCGGAACTTCGCGAAGCACAAACCCGTACATTATCTGTGGCAAATACGGGTATGGCCGTAATCATAGATAAAGGTGAAGCAAATGATATTCACCCCAAAGATAAACAGGCAGTTGGTCATCGTTTGGCATTGATAGCCCGTGCCAAGACGTACGGAGAGCAAATACCTTATTCAGGTCCTATGTACCACTCCTATGAGGTAGATGGAGATAAGATTATCCTTTCCTTTGACCATACTGAAGGAGGCTTAAAGAGTGGTGATGGAAAAACATTGCAAGGTTTTTCTATTGCCGGACGCGATCACAAATTCCACTGGGCAAAAGCAGAGATACAAGGCGATAAGATTGTGGTAAGTTCTCCGGAAGTATCATACCCCGTTGCTGTTCGCTATGCATGGGCCGATAATCCGGTTTGTAATTTGTATAATGGTGCAGGGCTTCCGGCTTCACCTTTCCGTACAGATGACTGGAAAGGAGTGACACTGAAATAATTTACTCGTTTGGTATAATCGTAACTCCGCTTATTGTCAATTGTACATTATTGATAATAAGCGGAGTTTCTTTTAATGCTGCTTGCTTATAGATACTATGAAAGCGGATCATTATCCATTAACTCGCTTTTTATGTCTAAAAAATGCTTACTATATGCAATAAAAAGATAAAAATCGTCAATTCTCATACTTTGCAGGATAGGCTGATATTTTATTTCATGTATAAAATATATCTTTATCATCCTATAATATACAACAGACAAATAGCTTATGATGAAAAAAACGATTCTTGCCTGTGTTTTTCTGCAATTGGTTTTAGGAACTGTCTTTGCCCAAACAGTTGATTCTACCCATATCAAAAATATGCATGCTTATTACAAAAAGCATTTTAGTGACCCGACTGATCCCATAGTGCTGATGGCATCGGATACACTGCTGGATATGGCAATCAGATGCAATGATACAGTAATGTCTAAAATAGCTTTGGGAGCTAAGTTAGACTATTATTATTATGGTCAAGGTGAGAATCGTACAGATAGTGTCATAGCTGGAGTGAATCGCTTAAAGAAATTTGCCCGGAGTGTTGGGAATGCTGAACTTTACTACTGGGCATGGGCTGCCAGACTGGTTAATTATTATATCATACAGGGAGAATATAATATTGCTCTTCTCGAAGCTGAGAAGATGTTGCAGGAGGCAAAAGAGGAGGGAAAGCAAGAAAGTATTGCTGAATGTTATTATGCGTTAGCCAATGTTTATTCAGCGAAAGGTTTAATGAAAAAATCTCAGGAGTTTATGCTTAAGGAGATAGACATTTTTGAGAATACCGATGTTGTAAGATATAATATATCCTTTCAGTATAGTGATGCCGCAAAAATATACATTGATCTGGGTGAAGAAGAAAAAGCTCCCGAACTACTTAAAAAAGCACTTAAGGCAGTCAAGTCTCCTTATCATGAAGTGACGGTAAACTTGGTTTATGTATCACTTTATCTTGCGCAGGGTGATACGGTGGCTGCCCGTCAGGCATTGGAGAAGTGTAGGCAAATGTATGCGAATGAGCCTTCACTGAAACGCCATATACACTATTTGTATGATGTGGAAATTGATTATAACTGGAAAGTCGGTAATTACCAGAAAGCTCTTAGTGTATTGGATGAGCGGGAAACTGAATTAAAGAAGAAAAATAATTTAGCCACTTTGATGCAGCTGAGAAAAACGAAAGCGGATATTCTTTGGGATATGAACCGTAAAGAAGAGGCTGCCAGATTATATCGTGATTTTCTCTTGGAACAAAAGAAGGAGAAAGAAAGGAACGAAGAGGTTGCTACCGGTGAATTTGCTACTATGCTGAATCTGCAACAACTTACTGCTGAAAAGGGACGGTTGGAAAAGATTTCTCAAGAAAAGCAACTTCAAAATACCCGCATCATTCTTTTCTCTGTTATAGGAATTTTATGTATCGTTGTTGTTTTCTTGTGGCAACAGAAAAAACTCAATACCAAATTAGAAAGATCAAGGGATAAGCTGGATGAAAAGAATCGTATATTGATTGAAGCCAAGGAAGAACTGCATAAGGCCAAAGAGGCTGCAGAGCAGAGTAATTGGCTGAAAACAATGTTTATTCAGAATATGTCCCATGAAATTCGTACTCCTCTGAATTCCATTGTCGGATTCTCCGGAGTATTGGTTGACATGCTCGATGATAAAGAAGACATCGGGCAATATGTAGCCTTGATAGAAAGTAACAGTAAGTTGCTGTTAAAGCTGGTAGGTGATATTCTTGATATCTCAATCCTTGATAGTGAGGTTGAAATTAAGCACAATGCGGTTGATGTCAATGCTTGTTGCCAAGCCTCAATAGATGTGGCAGGAGCTTTGTTTTCTCCGGATATAAAACTTATTTTTAAACCGACCTGTGATGAACTGATCATAAATAGTAATTATAACTATATAGTGCAGGTACTTGATAACCTGCTGAGCAATGCATCGAAATTCACGCATGAAGGTTCTGTCACATTGGCTTATGAGACAAGGAAAGAAACGAATCAATTGATTTTTACGGTTACGGATACCGGAATAGGTATTCCCATTGACGAGCAAGAACATGTGTTTGAACGTTTCGTTAAGCTGGATAACTTTAGTCAGGGAGCGGGACTAGGTTTATCTATTTGCCGTATCGTTGCAGAAAGATTGGGCGGTTTTCTGATTATAGATAAAGAATATACCCAAGGAACCCGTTTTATCTTTTGTGTGTCGATGTAAAAGATCAAATGAAAAAATAGATGTGTGTATTTATGGCATTTTAATTACCAGTAAGCGTACTGTTACTTCCTTTTTTCTGATACTTTTCGCTGGTCCCCAAGTGATTAGCATAACTTATCAATATCCGGATTTTTATATTCTTTCAAAATACTGCAATATATCAATACTTTATCCGAATCCTATATTGGTGTCAATATGATAGGATTTATAATGACGTTGTCGGCAAAAATATGGTGTCTGCTACGTTTTAATCCTATTGGAATGGCATCCTTTTGCGAGTAATTTGCCAGAAAATAACATTATTCTTCTATCTGATATATGAATCTCAATTTTGGGTGATAAATGCTAATATCTGGTCGAATAATATTATCAGATGCTATGGTGCATCTCCTATTTTTGCGTCTGAACTAACGAAAACAAGGCTATAGATTTATAGCGGTTGACCGTTTTCAAGAGTGTATTTCTGCTTGATAATATTGCTTGTTAATTACTATGCTGAGCCATCTTAAAAAATAATTTGAAATAAGAATTATCTGGTTGATTAACTATAATTCAAATTTATGTGAAACTTTAAATCTTTAAAAAATGAGACAAGTTAGAAAAAAGAAAAACATTGTGCAATTGTTTTTGCTGCTGTCCTTGATTTTCTGCTCTTGTAGTTCTAATGAGGACGATGGGACAACTGCTCCTTATGACGCAAGTAAGCCGATAGAAATTAGGGATTTCACTCCTAAAAAAGGTGGTGGACAGATGCAAATGATTATTTATGGTAGTAATTTTGGTACAGACCCCAAACTTATTTCTGTAAAAGTAGGTGGGAAAGATGCGCTTGTTATCAGCGCTAAAGGAACGAGCATTTACTGTGTGACGCCTAATAAATGCTATGAAGGTACAGTGGAAGTATCAGTACGAGAGTCAAAAGCTTCTGCTAAAGAGAAATTTGTTTATGAACGACAGAAAGTAGTGACTACTGTCTATGGTCATAAGGATGAGCGTGGAAATTATGATGTCGCTGATGGAACTTTTGCTGAGTCCTTTGAGAAGAATCATGGATTACTGAATCCTACCTGGCTTTCTTTTGATCCTAACAGTGATAATAAGATATTGTATCTGGCACAAGATGGACAACCGATGCGCATTATTGATTTGGAGAATAAGAGAATCAGTACGGGTTTGACTAATACCGGTACCACTCTTACGCGTATGCGTACGATTGCATGGACTGCCAAAGGCGATACGATGGTTATAGCCAATGATGGTGGTGGTCCGAATGACAGGGACGAGAATTTTGCAAGTACTGTTTTTGTTACCCGTGAAAACAATTTCCAAAAAGATGTGCAGGTATTAGCCATCGGTAAACAATGTAACGGAGCTGCATTGCATCCTGTTAATCAGGAGTTGTATTACAATAACTTCAGCCGGGGAAATTTATATCGTTATGATTTTCTTACCTATGGAGCAGGTGTAGAGGCCTCCACTTTGAACCGTGAGTTTATTTGTACGATTCAAGATAGTAACTGGGAGTTCAATATTACGATGCATCCAAGTGGCAATTATGCTTATCTGGTTGTGAAGAACCAACACTATATCATGCGTATGAATTATAATTGGGAGTCAAAAACCTTCGGTACACCTTATTTGATTTGTGGTGGAGTTTCGCAAGCTGGTTGGCTGGACGGAGTAGGTGCGAGTGCCCGTTTGTCCTCTCCCTATCAGGGAATATTTGTGAAAAATCAGACTTATGTAGCTGAAGGTAAAGAAGATCAATATGACTTCTATTTCTGCGATAGAGATAACCATGCAATCCGTGTTTTGACTCCGGAAGGTATTGTAACCACTTTTGCTGGGCGTGGTAGTACGAGTGTAGATGGAAAACCGGAAGGATATATCAATGGAGCTATCCGTGCGGATGCCCGTTTCAATAAACCGGTTTCATTGGCTTACGATGAGAAAAATGATGTTTTCTATATTGGAGAGACCGGAAACAATCTTCTGCGTAAGATCGCTTTGGAAGATTTGGAAGAAGAACCGGAGGAAGGAAAATAATTTTGTTCAGATTAATGTAGATAATATGAAAAACTTTATAATAACGATAGCCCTACTATTTGTTTTCTCGATAGGGATCTATGCGCAGAATACTATAGAAGTGACAGGTATAGTAACGGACTCAAATAAGGAGCCACTGATTGGCGTGAACGTAGCCGTAAAAGATATGCCTGGCTTGGGTACAATTACTGGTGTAAATGGTAGATATAAAATCAAAGTGGAACCTTACCACCGATTGGTTTTCTCTTATATAGGTTTTGATAAAGAAGAAGTCTTGATTAAAGAGCAGAATGTAGCCAATGTGGTGATGAAAGAAGCGTCGGACAACGTTCTGGATGAAGTTGTTATTACAGGTACAGGTGCACAAAAGAAGTTGACTGTAACCGGTGCCATCACTACAGTGAATGTACAGTCATTACAGCAGACGTCTACCGGTAACCTGACAAATGCATTAGCAGGTAATGTGGCCGGTGTAATGGCAATGCAGACTACCGGACAGCCGGGTAAGAATACATCCGAATTCTGGATTCGTGGTATCTCTACGTTTGGTGCCAGTACTTCCGCTTTGGTATTGGTCGATGGTTTTGAGCGCGATATGGATGACGTCAACATTGAAGATATAGAAACGTTTTCAGTATTGAAAGATGCTTCAGCAACCGCTATTTATGGTAGCCGTGGTGCAAACGGTGTTGTATTAATAACCACCAAACATGGTAAGGGCGGTAAGATTAATATCGATGCAAAGGTAGAGACCTCTTACAATGCCCGCACACTCACTCCGAGTTTTGCCGATGGATATACGTATGCGAATATGATGAATGAAGCTCGTACTACTCGTAATTTGCAACCTATTTATGATAATACGGAGTTGGAAATCTTGCGCTTAGGGCTCGATCCTGACTTATATCCTAATGTGGATTGGATGAATGTCTTAATGAAAGACGGTGCTATGACTTATCGTGCTAACCTGAATATGAATGGTGGTGGTTCTACTGCACGCTACTTTATTTCTATGAGTTATGTACAGGAAGGTGGTATGTTCAAGACAGATGATACTTTGAAGAAAGAGTATGATACCAACTGTAACGCCAATACATGGAACTACCGTTTGAATACGGATATTGATATAACCCGCAAGACTTTGCTAAAAGTCGGTGTATCCGGTTCTTTGAAGAAGTATAATGAATCAGGTTTCTCGAGTGATGCATGGCAGTCTTTAATGTATCAGAGTCCTATTAATATTCCTGTGATGTATTCCAATGGCTATGTTCCTGCTTATGGAACCGGTATTCAGGCGAATCCATGGGTACTTGCTACACAGACCGGTTATAAAGAATTTTGGGAAAATACCATTCAGACCAATATTACACTGGAGCAGAATCTGGATTTCCTTACGAAAGGTTTAAGATTTGTAGCTCGTTTTGGTTTTGATACTTGGAATAAGAATAATATCGAACGCATAAAGTGGCCGGAACAGTGGAGAGTACAACGCAGACGTGATGACAATGGTAATCTGGTATTCGATCGTATTTCTCCGGAATCACCCATGTTCCAAAAAAGTAGTGCGGAAGGTAACCGTAAAGAAGTTTTTGAGGCTGAATTGCATTACGACCGTACATTCAAGGGGCATCATGTGGGTGGAATCGTGAAACTGAATCAGGATTCAAGAGTATTTACTGTGAATGTTGGAGACGATTTGAAGAATGGTATTGCCCGTCGGCATTTGGGACTATCCGGACGTGTTAACTATAACTGGAACTATCGCTACTTCGTTGATTTCAACTTCGGTTATAATGGATCGGAAAATTTCGCTGACGGACATCGCTTTGGTTTCTTTCCAGCTGCGTCTGTTGCGTGGAATATTGCTGAAGAGTCTATTATCAAGAAGAATCTACCTTGGTTGAGTATGTTCAAAGTACGTTATTCTTATGGTAAGGTGGGAAATGATGTCCTGAAGATCGGTAATAATGAATTCCGTTTTCCGTATCTTTATACTATTGGTGATTCCAAAGAAGGATATCAATGGGCAGATTTTAATTATGACAAAGCATATACCAGTAAACTCTACACAGTATTGGCTTCTAATGATGCAACCTGGGAAATTGCTACCAAGCATGACTTGGGAGTAGATATGGCATTGTTCAACGATAAGTTCACAGCCAGTATTGACTACTTCCACGAGCAACGTGATGGGATATGGTTGGAACGTAAATTCTTACCTTACATGGCAGGAATCACTGCATGGCCTCATGCCAACGTAGGTGCCGTTCTTTCCGAAGGCTTTGACGGTCATTTTGCTTTCAAGCATAGATTCAATAAAGTCTTCTTTACTGTTCGTGGTAACTTTACATACAGTAAGAATACAATTCAGGAGAAGGATGAAGAATATCATGTTTATCCATATAAAATGGAGAAGGGATATCGTGTGAATCAGGCAAGAGGTCTGGTGTCTTTGGGCTTGTTCAAGGATTATGATGATATTCGTAACAGTCCGACACAGACATTCGGAACAGTGCAACCGGGTGACATCAAGTACAAGGACGTTAATGGTGACGGTATCATTGATGCGAATGATGAAGTACCTATTGGTGCGACTACCCGTCCTAACCTAATGTATGGTTTCGGTATTGCTGCTAACTGGAAAGGTTTGGATGTGAATGTACATTTCCAGGGTACAGGCAAGTCCTCATTCTTCGTAGAAGGCGCTACAGTGTATGCTTTTAGCCAAGGTGAATGGGGTAATATTCTCTCTCAGGTAGCTTCTTCTGATCGTTGGATCTCTGCTGATATTTCAGGTGATCCGGCGACTGAAAACCCGAATGCTTCTTATCCTCGTTTGAGCTTTGATGGAAATGAGAATAACTACCGTCATTCTACATTTTGGCTGCGTGATGGTTCTTATTTGCGTCTGAAAACGGTAGAACTCGGTTATACTTTGCCCAAAGAGATTGTTAATAAGATTCACTTCAACAATATTCGTATTTATTTTCGAGGTACTAACTTGTTGACTTTCTCAAAATTCAAATGGTGGGATCCGGAATTAGTCAGTTCAACCGGTACGCAATATCCCTTGACTAAAGCATTCTCCTTAGGATTATCTGTTAACTTATAAATTAAAATCGTATATATGAAAAAGAAATATACTTTAATGTCCGCCGTTTGCGTCTTGACCTTTATATTGGTCTCTTGTGCGGATACTTTGGATGCTGACCATTATTTTAAAGACCGAATGACCATAGAAGAAGTCTTTACGGACAGAGACTATTCGGAGCAGTGGCTGGCAAATGCATACTATTATCTGACTATCAATAATACTGATGTGTCCAGTAAGAAATATAATCCGTTTTGTTTTGCAGATGACATGTATTATGGCGATACCGACGACCGTTACAAGCGATTGAAGAACGGTGACTATGATGAGAATTTCCTGCAAGGTAGTTGGATTGATGCTTATAAAGGTATCCGCCAAGCCTCTATCTTTATTCTGAATATTGATATGAATGAACAGATGACACCTGAAGAACGTGCTGATTATAAAGCTCAGGCTCGCTTTGTACGATCTTATTTCTACTGGTTGCTGTTACGTAAATATGGTCCTGTACCATTGCTTCCGGATGAAGGAATTGATTATACGAAAGAATATGATGAGCTGGGGATTCCCCGTAATTCGTATGATGAATGCGTAGAGTATATTAGTAATGAAATGCTGTTGGCGGCTAAGGATCTTCCGTTATCACGAAGTGCCTTGTATATTGCACGCCCAACACGTGGCGCAGCACTGGCCACTCGTGCCAAGGCATTGCTATACGCCGCCAGTCCCATCAACAATCCGCGTCCGGGTGATCAGGAAAAGTTTGCTGATATGGTGAATTGGGATGGCAAACATCTGATTGCGCAGGAATATGATGATAAGAAGTGGGCTATTGCTGCAGCAGCTGCCCGCGATGTGATAGAATTGGGGCAATATGATTTGTATCATGCAGGAGTACGTCGACCGGAAAGTGCAATGTCAGGCTTTCCTGCAACGATTACTCCACCGGATGATGGTGACTTCTCTAATAACCTGTGGCCGAATGGTTGGAAAGATATCGATCCGTTTGAATCCTATCGTGCCATTTTCAATGGTTCGCTGGCTGCTTCCGATAATCCGGAATTGATTTTTACCCGTGGGCAAAACCTCAAAGAAGAAAGCGTATCGCAGATGGTATTATATCAGTTGCCACCTCTTGGTAATGGATTCAATACACATGGTATTACGCAGAAACAATGTGATGCTTACTATATGAACAATGGTACAGATTGTCCGGGAAAAGATATGGAGATAGGCCGCGGAAATGGCAGTAAGCGTGCGGAAGGTTTTGTAACTTGGGAAGAGGAAACACAAAAGAAATATCCCGAGCTGGATGTGCATGAAGAAGGAGTTTCTAAACAGTATGTGCAACGTGAGCCCCGTTTTTATGCATCGGTTGCTTTCAACGGTTCTACCTGGTACTTCCTGAACAGATCTCAGCAACATGAAAAGAATTTGCAAGTATTCTATTATCGTGGTTCCGGTAATGGCTATACTAATACATCTTATTGGCTACGCACAGGTATTGGTGTGAAGAAGTTTGTCCATCCTAATGATTGCCATTGGGGGAATGACCCATTAGTTACACAATATATACAGAAGAAGGTGGATCCGGCAATTCGTTATGCAGACATTCTGTTGATGTATGCCGAGGCTTTGAATGAAGTGGACGGAACTTATAATATACCCTCTTGGGATGGCGCTAAGAGCTATGCTATAAAACGCGATATTGATGAAATGAAGAGAGGTACTCGTCCGGTTCGTTGTCGTGCAGGACTTCCCGATTTCAAGGATTACGGAAGCAAAGATGCAATGCGGGCCAATATCAAGCGTGAGCGCCAGATTGAATTAATGGGGGAGGGACAACGCTATTACGACTTGCGCCGTTGGAAAGATGCGGAGGTGGAAGAGTCACTGCCTATTTATGGTTGTAACACACTGTTGACTGTCGATCAAAGAGAATTGTTCCATATACCGGTAGAGGTAGCTTCATTACCTACCAACTTCTCACGCAAAATGTACTTCTGGCCTATCAGCCATCAAGAGTTGAAGCGTAATAAGAAGCTGGTACAGAATCCTGGCTGGACATATAATGAATAAATTTTTAAATCAGAGATACATTATGAAGAAAATATATATTTGTATTGTGATACTTGCTGCTGTTTTGTTGGGAACTTCTTGCAATGACGAGTGGACAGACGAACTGTATCAACAATATATTTCATTTAAAGCGCCTATAGGTGCTAACGGAGTAACTGATATTTATGTCAGATACAAAGAGGACGGTAAGGTAACTTATAAATTGCCGATAATTGTCAGTGGTAATACGGATAATGTAGCTAACCGCGAAGTCCATATTGCAGTTGATTCAGATACATTGAAGATATTGAATGATGCACGTTTCGGACGTGAAGATCTTTATTTTAAGGAGTTACAGAAAAGTAGCTATAGTTTCCCGGCAGTAGTGAATATTCCTAAGGGCGTGAATACCATTACTACTGATGTCGATTTTTCACTGGGTGGTATTGACTTGGTAAACAAGTGGGTATTACCGTTGACGATTGTGGATGATCCATCATACAATTATGTTAAAAACCCTCGTAAGAATTTTGCTAAGGCATTATTAAGGGTATTGCCTTTTAATGATTATTCCGGTAATTACAGTACTACTACGATGCAGGTATTCATCAAGAAAGCTGATGGGACTTATGACAATAAAGACGCTATGGTGAAAAGTAATCGTACAGCTTATGTAGTAGATGATAATACAGTATTCTTCTATGCCGGACTGGTAGAAGAAGACTTGATTGACCGTGCGGCCTATAAAGTATACTTTGAATTTGGAACAGGCAATGATAAAAGTTTGAAGTTACATGCGGATAATGAAAAGATTAAGTTTACACCAGCCAAGGAAGCATTTTTCTATTCTATTACAGAAAAGATGGATGATGAAAAACCTTACTTGCTGCATCGCTACGTGACATTTGACCTTGAATATGATTTTGTGGACTATACTTCTGCACCTGGAGTGGAGATCCCATATAAGGTAAAAGGTAGTTTGACACTTGAACGTAGAATCAATACTCAGATTCCGGATGAAGACCAGGCTATTGAATGGTAATAGGATAGGTATGTAAAGGAGCCGGGAAGGTGTCTGAAATCAATTTATTAATGTTTAAATGAGTTCTCTATAAATAGAGAGCACAAATTATTTACGTATGAAAAAACTGTATTTTATTTCATCTTTCCTGTTTCTTTCCATTGCTCTTTCGGAAGGAATGGTGGCGCAAGAAAAAGGTGAGCGGGTAAACGTCAAAGAAACACCCAGGGTGGTCTGCTATACACGTACGGAGATACCTCCAAAGTTGGGCAACGCACTTCATTTGGGCTACAGTGAGGATGGGCAGCATTACGTGGCATTGAACAACGATGCCTGTGTTATGGCTCTTCGTAAGGTAGATAATGAACCCGGACTTTCGGAGGAACAGAAGATACCAGGGGTGATGAAGACCCTTAAGGCTCCCTATTTGTTCCGAATGGCAGAGGGAGGATTTGGTGTGTTAGCACTCCGTACCGATAAAAACGGTATGTCTGATCCTTCAGCTACCGGTTCTTTCCTCTTTATCAAGAGTCGGGACCTGGTACATTACGAACCGGAGCAATTGTGTCACTTGCCAGTCAGCGAGGCATTAGAGGCGATTTCCTGTGAATTTGATGAGGCAGTGGGAAAATATCGCATACGTTGGATGATAAAGGGGAAAGTCTTTCAAAGTCATACAGCAGACTTTCTCCATTTCTCTCCGGTAAAAGTGGCTTCCCAGCTGGATGGAGTGCAGGAAAAAATTACTGGTGATTGGTACAACTTTCGTAACGCCTGTTTCGGTAATTCACTTGTACTCACTGCAGAAGAAGGCAAATATCTGAAAAACAAACTGGGAAGGATTGCCAATGTAGATGTCTTACCGCTGGAAATGTCCGTTCCGGCTTCTCCTTCCATTGTTTCTGATATTCGGAAAAAGCGGGCAATCTTGCTCTATAATGACGGAAGCCGGGCGGAGAAACGGGTGATATGGAATGAAGAGGACTTGAAATGTCTTGCTTCGGCAACTCCCGGCGTCTATACTATCCGTGGAAAGATATTCCAATATTCATTCAACTATCCGATATCGATGTCGAATCGTGCCGACCCAAATATCCTGTACTATCAAGGTAAATATTACCTGGTGTCTACTTACGATGTAGAGTGGAACCGTATCCCTATCCGCTGCTCGGACACTTTAGACGGTCTGACGGATGCCAACCACCGTTGGCAAGAAACTGTGCTGATCCAAGGGGAAGGACCTCACTGGGCACCGGAACTGCATGTCATCGGCTCTCGTCTTTATATGTTGTTTGCTATCATCAAAGGAGACAAAGGTGTTCAGGCTTATATGATGCAGCTGAAAGAAAACGGTAACCCGATGAAACCGGAAGACTGGAGCGCTCCTATCCGCGTGGTGAAATCTGATGGAAACCCTATCTATAATGATGGAAACACAGGCGGGTTATCGTTGGATATGACTTATTTTGAGGATGGTGGAAAGTCTTATGTTTGCTGGTCAGACCGGAAGAAGTTTTTCGTAAAAGGAAAAGATGTAGATCCAGGACCTGTACTATGCATTGCCACAGTTGATCCGAAAGAACCCTGGAAGTTGACAAGCGCTCCATTTGTCATTGGTTCGGAAGCCTATAGTTGGTCGTTCTGTATTAGGCCCTTGCAGCTTGCCGAAGGTCCTTTTGTACTGGAAAGTAAAGACGACACTATTTATATGGTATATTCCGGTGGAGGTGTTACCGGAGGCAATTATGAGGTAGGTATGCTCACAGCCCGCAAAGGTAGCAACCTGCTGGATCCGGCATCTTGGAGCAATTCGCCACGTTCCTGGATGAACAACGGTTCACCGGTTTCTCAGGTTGGACCTGGACACAATTCATTTGTTAAGGATGAGTACGGGGATTTGTATAATGTCTATCACAGTGGTCATCGGCCACGCCATACCAGTGTGTGCCCCGTTCACTTCCGTTTCGATGGCTCACCTGTCATTGATATGGCACCCTACGAGGAGGTAAATCCTAACCTCAAAGAAGTGGAGATGCATGTTCGTGTGACTTCATCTTCAAGATGAAGTGATAATAGCTCATTAAGTTCCTTTTAAACGAAAAATATTGGACGAGCTGTCTAAAAAGCTTAAATAGAACCATACTTAGACATAAGCTATGACAAGCTCGCTCAATATTTAAGTTTATAAATAGTGGGCTTTCTTTCACTTTTATTGTGGCGGGAGGGCTCCACGACTTTTTATGAAATCCTTTGGTAATATTCCGAATTGTTTTTGGAAAATTTTAGAGAAGTAAGATAGAGAACGGATCCCTATAAGCATACATATTTCGCTGACCTGATAATTGCCTTCTGCTAATAATTCTGCTGCTCTTTTCAATCGTATTATACGTATAAAGTCACCGGGAGTCATATCTGTCATTCCTTTGACTTTTCTATGCAGGCTGGTGCGGCTCATGCACATTTCTTCAGCCAAGTTATCTACATTGAAATTCTCATTTTCTATATTCTGTTTGATGATGTCCGTCATTTTATTTAGGAAATCTTCATCGGCTTTGTTCTGTGCCATGGTGCTGGTAGCAATGTAGGGGCTATTGGCAAAATTCTGTCTGAGCCTTATTCTACTTTCCAGTAAGTTTTCTATTTGTACCAATAGGTATGGCATGGCAAACGGTTTCTCGATATAGGCATCGGCTCCGATTTTCAATCCTTCAATCTTATTGTCCAAAGTTGTTTTGGCCGTTAGCATGATAAATGGTATGTGGCATGTTTCCAGATTTGTTTTAATTATCTTGCAAAATTCCAAACCATCCATCAGGGGCATCATGACGTCTGAAATGATGAGGCTGATGATTTCAGTCTTCAATATTTCCAAAGCTTCTATTCCATTTCCCGCTTTGAATACCTGGTAATATTTGCTCAATTGGTTAGTAAGGAATATTTGTAATTCTTCATTGTCCTCCACAATGAGTACGGTTCCTTTAGTAGTGGATGAGGTCTTTGACATCAGAAATAATTCATCATCTTCTGCTTTGATATTCTCTTCTATCGATGGGGTGGTGTCGATGATCTGTGTATCGGTAGAAATGTTAGTGGGTATTTGTACCACGAATGAAGTATCTTCTGCCTCTGCGTCAAGGTATAGCATTCCATTGTGTAGTTGCACCAGTGAAGTAGCCAGTGTGAGCCCGATTCCAGAACCCGGTTGTGCAGGTTGACTGGCATCTCTTATCTGGAAGAAGGCTTCAAAAATGCTTTCTCTCATGTCTTCCGGAATCGGTTTTCCATCGTTTTTCACTGTTATCCGGAAACTGCTTGTTTCTTCATCGACCGAGAGTATGACTTTGATGTAGGAGGCAGAATATTTGATGGCATTATTAAAGAGGTTACTGCACACTTTTGTGATAGCCTCTTCATCGACAGAGGCAACAATGTTCTGTTCGGGACACTCTAACGTCATGTCCAGATGCCTTTGTCTGGCAGCCGGCATAAAGCGATTATAGGTATTAATCACTATGCTATTTATGTTTTTCACTTTTAGTGATAAAGTGAATACTTTTGATTCGATTTTCCGGAAATCGAGCAATTGGTTAACCAAAACCAATAGTCGGTCTGTATTTCTTTCCATCGTTGTCAAGTTCTCTTTTACTTCCTGCTCGTTAAGTCGGGAGTTCAAAATATAGTCGAGTGGTGCCTTTATCAGCGTAATCGGCGTACGTATCTCATGTGCGATGTTCGTAAAGAAGTCTATCTTTGCCTTATAAATTTCTTCTTTTCTCATTTGTTCCTGGTGTGCCATCTTTTCTTCTACCTGCTTCTTCTTTCTATTGGTATACAATCGCAGAATGACGAAAAGGATACAGCTTATAATGAAGATATATAATGCATAAGCCCAAGATGTTTGCCATAATGGAGGGATTATGTTAATCTTGATTTGAGTTTCTTCTTTGTTCCATTGATGGCCGTCCTTGGAATATTTGATACGGAAAGTATAATTGCCCGGTGGTATACTGTTGTAGGATATCCGGCTAATGTTATCTATATAAATCCATTTAGGATCAACTCCTTCCAGTTTATAAGCGTATTTTTCGTTCCTTTCGGTCGAATAGTTTAATGAGGAGAAACTGAAGCTGAAAGTGGCTTGGTCATAGTTAAGTCGGATAGCTTTTGCGTAGGGCATTGCTTTATCCATAATTCTGTGAATACTATCCACTTTGACTTCCTTATTGAAAACATAAAAACCGGTCAGGACAACAGAATATTTATTCTTGTTAGGCCGGAAATTTTTGGGGTTGAATGCAACGAATCCGTTTATACTTCCAAAATAGAGTGTACCATCCTGGGTTTTGATTCCTGAGTTATAGTTAAACTGTTTGCTTTGTAGTCCATTGGTCAGGTTATAGAGGGCTTCTACTGTCATTGTTTGCGGATTAAAATCTACCAATCCGTTATTGGTACTTAGCCAGAGGTGATGATTGTCATCCTCCAGAATCGTATAAATAACGTTGCTGGGTAGTCCATGTTGAGTTGTAACGCGGGTAAAGCTTTCGGTGGTATCATCGTATCGGCAGAAGCCGCCATCCTCAGAACCAAACCACAAATGTTGTTTGCTGTCCTCGAAGATGCAAGTGACACGGTCGTAACAGAGACTGTATGGATTCTCTTCATCGTATCGGAATTCTTTAATCTTTCCGTCTTTAGGATTATATCTGATTGCTCCTCTGTTGTAAGTCGTAAACCAGATGTGTCCGTTCTTGTCCTCTAATATATCGCTGATAAATGTTCCTCTGATTCCTTCAAATATCTTAAAACCGTCAATCTCTGGTATATAAGTGTATATGCCACTACTTGAGCATATCCATACTGTATTCCTCTTATCAGTATAGATGGCAAATATATCATTATTGTCAATAGAATTGGGTTGGTCGCTTTTTTCGTAGTGTTTGTGTTGTTTGGTTTTCAAGTCCAATACATCGATTCCTTTACTGAAAGTACCGATCCATAGTTTATCCTGTGACAGATTCAGGCATTGAATATTTGTGAAAGAAATGCTCAATGGTTTGCTTTGGGGAGATATGTGAGTGAAAGTACCGTTACTTACGTCATAATAGTTCAATCCATTATCCTCTGTCGCTATCCATAAATTACCGTGTTCATCGCTGACAAACTCCCTGACCCGATTGCCACTAACAGAATTTTTATACGCTATGGGATAGAAATTCTCAAAATAAGAATAATGCGGTGGAATATAATCTATGCCGCCGAAATAGCTGCCTATCCATATTCCGCCTTCTCTATCCTTGAAAATAGAATATATGGCATTGTCCGAAAGTGACTGGTCGTTAAATTCTTCATGGGCGATGTGCTGTGTTATGTCACCTTTCAGGATGTATATACCGCTTTCCGTACCAATCCAGTATTCTGATTCGGTTATCTGTTTAATGTCCCTTACAAAAAGGTTCGAATCTATGATCTTCGGATCGATGTTTTCGTTGACATCTACTTTTCTTGAGATACCTGTCGTTTTATCTATAACATAAAGACCGTTGTTCATGGTACCTAAAAGGATAGAGTCATTCTTGTAATCACTGATGACAGTCGGGGTATTATTATTTTTATGAATAAAGGTAATCTTCTCTGTTTCGGCATTATAGCTGAAAACGCCGGTTCTTGGGAAACCGATATATGCCAGTCCCTCATTGTTGATGTATAGTGCAGAGGGATTATGCGCATGATGTGTTCTGAACTTATCACTTATCCTGTATAGTTTGTTTTCTTTTATCTGATAGAGGAATAAATCCGGTCCTGCCAGAATCCATGCCCTGTTGTTTTCTTTATCGATAATGATTTTACTGACACTGCCTTCTATTCCTTCCTGATTTTCCGTTTTGACCTTGAAACCGGAGAAATTCTCAGTGAAGGGATTATAAAGGAAGATTCCTTTGTCAGTAGCAATCCAAAGAGTCTGATCCGAGTCTTCGGCAATGGAGTAGATCATACTGTTCTTTAGATCTTTGGGCGAACTGCCTCTCTGGTAGATTTTGAAGTCATACCCGTCGAACCGGTTTAATCCGTTCTTAGTTCCCAGCCAGATAAAACCTTTGCTATCCTGAAAAATACTCATAATCGTATTTTGAGATAACTTAGAATTAATGTTATAATGCTTGAAGTAGTAAGTGGTCTGTTGCGAAACAGCATTCTCAAGATAAAGTACTGAGAACAGCAGTATAAATGTGATGTACTTCATAGATATAAGTTTTTTTGTTACGCAAATCTATAGAAATTAAGCCAGATATTTTATGAATTGAATGGATTTAATGTGCTGAAATTCTGGATATAACGAATTATGAGAGAAAAAAGCTAAAAAGGATAGAATAGAGTTTTTAAAATAATAGATAATATTGATAAGTAAATAGATGAAAAAGGGCGAAAGGATAGGAAAGTGCTATTTTTTGACTCTAAAGTGTTAATTGTTTAGCTAAAAACCTGCATACATTTGCGATGTCAACCAGATAAGATTTTATAAGTTTGTCTTTTGGAAAGCAATTTCTAGGTAAAATAAAAAAGAAAGTTTCCTTGAAAATTACCCGATAGAATAAATATAATTTTTTTTGAAATAGATTCATTGAAAATCTTTATACGTATGAGAAAAAGTATTTTATTATTTCTGTTACTTGCGGTTCCTGTCCTGCTACAGGCACAAATGATGTTTGGGGATACTACTCGGATAGGCATCCCTTTCAGTAAAGATCCCCATGTTGTCAACTTTAAAGGGAGATATCTGATGTATTATTCAATTCCTCCTTATAAAGATAATCCTGCTTCCGGTTGGAATATAGGCATTGCTGAAAGTCATGATCTTATTCGCTGGAATAAGGTCGGGGAGATCACTCCGGTACCTGGAGAGGATTATGAAAAGAATGGGTTATGTGCTCCCGGAGCCTTGGTCAAGGATGGGAAAGTGAATCTGTTTTATCAGACTTATGGGAATGGAGCGAAAGATGCCATTTGTCATGCCGTATCTGAAGATGGGATTAACTTTAAGCGAAATCCGACCAATCCTATTTTTCGTCCTGATGGAGACTGGAATTGCGGGCGTGCCATTGATGCGGAGGTTTGCGAGTTCAAAGGTAAATACTATTTGTATTTTGCCACGCGTGACAAGGACTTTAAGATTCAGATGCAAGGAGTTGCCGTAGCGCCCGGAGATACAGATTTCAGTCGGGATGACTGGAAACTTGCAATAGATGAGGCAATACTATATCCCGAACTGACTTGGGAAGGAGAATGTATTGAAGGCGCTTCCATAGCGAAGAAAAATGGGAAACTTTTCATGTTTTATGCTGGAGCATACAACAATGCCCCCCAGCAGGTAGGAGTCGCTGTCAGCAAAGATGGTATACATTGGGAACGTTTGTTCGACAAGCCTTTCATGCCCAATGGCAAACCGGGTGAATGGAATTCTTGTGAATCCGGTCATCCTCATTTGTTTACTGACCTTGACGGACGAACTTATCTGTTTTATCAAGGTAATAATGACTATGGTAAAACGTGGCTCATAACCAATGTGGAGGTTTTCTGGAAGAAGGGGAAACCTTATCTGAAGAAGTGAAATAATCAATACTAAAAAAACAAGGACGAATGAAGAAGTTAGGTTTATGGTTGATTTGCATGATACTGCTTGTAATGATGGGTTATGTAAACACAAGAAATGCCGGTGGATACGTAGATATTGACTTTTTCCGTTATGATAAATAATACGACAGACTATGAAGAAATTAGTTCTTTGGATGTGTGTAGTCTTACTGGTTGCATGCACTACTGGCCAAAAAGAAGACTTGACGGCATCGGGCCTAAAACGAAGCCATTTTCAGACGGAAGTAAGCGGAAAGAAAACAGACCTGTTCGTTCTGAAAAATAAGAATGGCATGGAGGTATGCGTCACCAACTTCGGAGGACGTATCGTTTCTGTGCTGGTTCCGGATAAAGAAGGAATGATGCGTGATGTAGTATTAGGATTCGATTCGATACAGGATTATCTGAGATTCCCTTCTGATCTGGGTGCAACCATAGGCCGCTATGCCAATCGTATCAATCAGGGAAGGTTTGTTCTGGATGGTACAGAATATCAGTTGTCGCAGAATAATTACGGACATTGTCTGCATGGCGGTCCGAGAGGGTTTCAATATCGTGTTTTCGATGGTCTTCAGAAGAACGATCGGGAGTTGCAGTTGACTTATCTGGCAAAAGATGGTGAGGAAGGGTTTCCCGGTAACCTGAATTGCAAGGTAACCATGACGTTGACGGATGACAACTCTATTCATATTCAATATGAGGCTGATACGGATAAACCGACCATCATTAATATGACTAACCACTCTTATTTCAACCTTGACGGCGATCCTTCCAAGAACAATTCGGATTATCTGTTGACTGTAGATGCTGACTATTA
This sequence comes from Bacteroides intestinalis, assembly GCF_003464595.1. GTDB lineage: Bacteria > Bacteroidota > Bacteroidia > Bacteroidales > Bacteroidaceae > Bacteroides > Bacteroides intestinalis_A. The sequence goes on along the minus strand of NZ_QRZF01000026.1, from coordinate 49,933 downwards.
CACTCCGGTGGACAGCACGTTTATGACTACTGGTGAACTGGCAGCAGTAGACGGAACACCTATGGACTTTAGGACTCCTGCAGCGATTGGCAGTCGCATGAACCTGGATTTCGAACAATTGAAAAACGGACATGGCTTTGACCATAATTGGGTGCTGAATACAGAAGAAGATATTACTCGTTCCTGTGCTACACTTGAATCTCCTGCAACAGGTATTATACTGGATGTTTATACCAATGAACCGGGTATTCAGGTTTATAGTGGAAACTTCCTGGATGGAACACTGACCGGAAAGAAAGGTATAGTATATAATTTCCGTGCAGCAGTCTGCCTGGAGACGGATAAATATCCCGATACTCCCAATAAATCTGATTGGCCGTCGGCTATATTAAGACCGGGTGAGAAGTATAATACACAATGTATTTATAAATTCTCCGTGCGCAAATAAATTATTATGTACTTTTGATAAAATAGGAATCATGAAAGATATGAGATTTATAGGCTATATTATTTTGAGCATGCTTGCAGGAGTGTATACTGCTAAAGCGCAAACGGTCCCGAAGGTTCCGGAAGGGGAACAAGTGCTTTTTGCCGATCCTTTCATCTTTTATTACGATGGACTCTATTATGCCTATGGAACTTCTTCCTTCGATGGCATTGAAGCCCTGGTATCTACAGACCTGGAGCATTGGGAAGTGCCGGGAGGAGCTAAACGCCATTTGGCCCTGCACAAAGAAGATGTTTACGGTGAGACCTGGTTTTGGGCTCCTGAAGTCTACCAGGTGAATGGAAAGTTTTATATGTACTATTCGGGTGACGAACGTATTTGTGTGGCTATGTCCGATTCTCCGTTGGGGCCTTTTAAGCAAGTGGAGAAAAAGCCGATGTTCAATGAGAAAGCAATAGACCATACACTCTTCATAGATGACGATGGTAAAGCTTACCTTTTCTTTGTCCGTTTTAACGATGGATTGAATGTATGGGTCGCTGAACTCGAAAAAGACTTGGTAACTTTGAAAGAGAAAACACTGCATCCTTGCATTAAAACTACTCAGCCTTGGGAAAAGACGTGTGGAGGGGTTAATGAAGGGCCTTTCGTTATAAAGCATGATGGACGTTATTATATGACCTACTCAGCTAACAGTTTTGAATGCCAGGACTATGGAATAGGTTGTGCCACTGCTACTGATATTATGGGGATATGGATAAAGTATGGTGAGAACCCATTGTTGCAGAATGAAAAAGGACTGGTAGGAATAGGACATAATGCACTTTTTACTGATAAAGATGGTAAGCTGCGCATTGTTTATCATGCTCATAAAGACAAGAAAAATATTCATCCCCGGGCCATGTATATTGGTGATGTTTACTTCAAAAAAGTAAGAGGGGTGGATCGGTTGCGGATAAGTAAAGAACGTATTGTACCCAGAATATCCCGCACCGGTTCAAATCAATGATAGAGTCTCTGCTTTCCGAAAAATGAATTGCATGAATTACGCAAATCTTCTTTATGTTTTATAAAGTAAAGAGTATCTTTGCGTAATTCATGCAATTCTTTTTTTATAATTTATGGAAAGCAAGCAGACAGCAAAGGAAATCCAGCAAGAACTGGAGCAATACATTGATCCTGTAAAGCGGGAATTTCTTCCTAATTTCTTCAAAACCGGAAAGGGACAATACGGAGAAGGTGATAAGTTTCTGGGTATCGTGGTTCCTAACACCCGTATCGTGGCGAAGCGTCATAAAGATGCACCGTTCGAGGTAATGGTAGAATTGTTGCAAAGTGAATGGCACGAATGCCGCCTGTGTGCCTTGCTGATGTTGGTAGAACGCTTTAAAAAATGCGATGAAAAGGGCAAAAAAGAAATATTCAACTTTTATCTGACGCAGACTGCCCGCATCAATAACTGGGATTTGGTTGACTTATCCGCTCCGGGTATTGTGGGCGAATATCTGAAAGATAAGCCTCGTGATGTTCTCTATCGTTTGGCCGATAGCGATCTACTTTGGGATCAGCGCATAGCAGTGGTCTCTACCTATACATTAATCAAAAACGACGATTTCATCGAGATTATAGCTCTCTCTGAACACTTCTTGCACACTCGCCATGACCTGATGCAAAAGGCTGTAGGCTGGATGCTGCGGGAAATGGGGAAGCGGGACAAGGACTTATTGGTGCAGTTTCTTGAAAAGCATTGTAAAGTGATGCCCCGCACGACATTGCGCTATGCGATAGAAAAATTTCCGGAAGAAGAACGAAAAGAATTTATGAAGCGGTAATAGGCAGACATATACTGTTGGCCACACTTTCATCGTTTGCGCTGCAAAAACCCAGGTAGGCAATCAAAGTATCATCCTTCCAGTCTTTAGGAAGTTCCAGTTCGGCGTTGCCATCCGAGCGCATAGCTGCTGATGTATCATAAACAGCCACGGTTTTCTCTTTGTTGTATACTAATAGCATGGCTGCATCCGTAGTCATGGCATTCCCTTGTTCGCTATTGTCCTCCCAGGTGAAGAGAGCTTTGCTGTCTTCGGTGCTGACTGTTGCATTGGATGCTTGTGTCAGGCTTCCATGTGACACCAATACTTTGTTATAGTCAATTACTAATCCCTGCTCACTGTCTGCCAAGGCATTTTTCATCACATAAGACATGGCGGCGTTGAAAGCAGTCTGCCTTTCCGCAAATTCCCGGTATCCGATGCGTAGAAAAGGAGTGATTGTTCTGAGAAAGTTGAGTGCTACCTGAAATTTGCTGCGTTGTCCCTGTTGCTTTTCGGTGCGTGGGTTGGTCATGTTGGCAGGGCGGGTACGCATATAAGGTATCCCTTTCCATGTACATCCTACCAGATTTCCTACTTTTCCTGTGAATCCGCCGAAAGCTCCTTGTTTGATTTTTCCCATGATAGTTTAATTTTTAATAATTCATATTTTGTTGTTTGCGAAGGGAGAGAGAAGTCTGGGCATGGCTTTTCTGATTCTTCATGCATTGCTCTTTGAAAAGTGTTGCACTGCAAAGGTATGAATAAACTTTTTCTTTTAGCCTTTGATTTTGACGGTTTGTTTTCATGAATTTTAAATATATGTGGAACATTCTCAAAATGTGGTACTTCGTCATAATTAAGGCTGGTCTCGGACTTAGTTGTGTCTTACCTTCTCCTTGTATATAAGAAGGAGTAGGTAAGGAGTAGGTAGGGAGAAAGTAAGGAGAAGGTAGGGAGTAGGTCTGAACTGGATATGTCTTTTTCTGGTTTATCCGGATGGTTATGAGGGCCTAAGTGGGCACTATGTGATGAAAAATGAGAATTAAAAAAGATTTTGAATCGTTCATGCTAATCCGGAAAGAGAACGTTGCGTACAACATTCGTTTCGTGGGTAAGCCCCCATAGGATATTGACCAAACGTGTTTTTCACCGCATGCGGAAGTTTTTTCTCATGCGGTACTTTTTGCATTGATACGGTGAGGCTGTTTGTGAAAAGAGTTAACTTATAGGGATAATCTCAAAATAAATTAGTTATTTTGCAGAAAACAAAAGATTGCGGTATGAAGTCATTATACATCGAGAACTACAAGAACCTGAAAGAGTTGTCGCTTAAGTTGCTCGCTCCGGTTAATCTGATAGTGGGACGCAACAATGTAGGTAAGTCTACATTGCTGGAAGCTATTTCTATCTATATATCGAATGGAAGCGATGAATGGCTGAAAACAGTTCTGGATATTAGGGGAGAAATGGTGAATGTAGATTTCACAAAAAGTGAAACTGATGCCAATAAAATACTGCTGGAGCATTATAGTTCTCTATTTAGCGGTCATAAAAAAGATTTCCATAACTCTGCTGCTATTTTAATAGGTGAAGAAGATGATTTGTTGAATATCCGGTTAGTGCATGTTGCTGAAAGGACTATAAGGAATAAAGATGGGTTTGAAATACAAGAGTATGTATCATACAATGATTCTGATAGTATTTCTGAATTTTCTTCACTGCAATATCTGGGAGATGGATTGGAACTTACTTCTTCCTCTGCTCCTAAAGCACTTATCCCATTCTTTCAGCGTAGAACTTTAAGTAACGTGAAAGATAAAATGCCCTTTGAATATATCATGGTGCAGGATTTTCAACGAAAAAGGAATGTGATACTTTTCGATAAAATTTCATTGTCAGATAAGGAAAAGTATGTTGTGGAGGCCTTACAAATTATAGAGCCACAGATTGACAGACTCAATTTTCTGAATGAAAATGAGTACTCTAATGTGAGGGTACCTTTTGTGACTTTGAAAAATACTGGTCAGCGCTTTCGCTTAAGTTCTATGGGGGATGGCATCAACCGAATATTGAGCATTATCCTTGCTTTGGTTAACTGCAAAGGTGGAGTCTTTTTGCTGGATGAGTTTGAAACAGGACTTCACTATACAGTGCAGACTAAATTGTGGGAGATTATTTTCATGCTTTCTGAAAAACTGAATGTGCAAGTCTTTGTGACTTCTCATAGTCGTGATTGCATAAATAGCTTTGTGGTAGCCAATGAAAAAAAACAAGGACTGATTATTCGCTTGGATGATAGAGAAGGCAATATCGTTGCTGTGAGCTATAACAACGAAGAGGATATGCGGTTTATAGCACAAAGTAATGTTGAAATACGGTAAATATGAGTAATAAGATAACTTTCCCCTATAAATTGTTTGTTGAAGGAGTAAATGATTTACATGTGATAACTTCGTTATGTGCACATCACAAGGTGACGGAGAACTTTAATATAGAAGCTTGCGGAAGTGATGAGAGCGTTACCAGACGATTTAAAATAGCACTAACCAATCCGGCAGTTTATCAGCGTATCGGGATTGTGGTAGATGCAGATACTGATATAAAGGGGCGTTGGATGCAATTAATTGATATTCTTATAAAGAGTGGCAAATATAATTGCGAAAAGCTTGGATTGTCTGCTGATGGATTGATTATACATCCGCTGGAAAGATGCGATGCAGTGGTTGGCATATGGATTATGCCCAATAACAATCTGGAGGGAATGCTGGAAGACTTTGCTCTGAAGTTAGTTTCCCCAGAAAATGCTTTAATGCAAAAGGCGGAATCTGTATTAATTGAACTGGAAGCTGGAGGCATTCAACAGTATAAAGAAGTACATCGCTCAAAAGCTAAAGTACATACATTTCTGGCATGGCAGGATGAGCCAGGCAGACCCATGGGGCAGGCTATTGCCGCTCATGTATTGAATCCGGATGCCGAACAAGCGAAGGTATTTATTAATTGGTTGAACAAGTTGTATAATTAATGAATGGAACGAGAAGATTTTGATATACGTGATAATCAATTGACCAGTAGGGAACGCGATTTTGAAAACGCACTTCGTCCGTTGTCCTTTGAAGACTTCAGCGGACAGGATAAGGTGGTGGATAATCTGCGTATCTTCGTTAAAGCAGCTCGTCTGCGTGGCGAAGCGCTGGATCATGTATTGCTGCATGGACCTCCGGGATTGGGTAAAACGACACTTTCCAATATTATTGCGAATGAGCTGGGAGTGGGCTTTAAGGTAACTTCCGGTCCGGTGCTTGATAAGCCGGGCGATTTGGCGGGGGTGCTTACCAGTCTGGAACCGAATGATGTGCTGTTTATCGATGAAATTCACCGCCTTTCTCCGGTGGTGGAGGAGTATCTGTACTCCGCAATGGAGGATTACCGCATTGATATTATGATAGATAAAGGCCCGTCTGCACGGAGTATTCAGATTGATCTGAATCCGTTTACGATGGTGGGGGCTACTACCCGTAGCGGTTTGCTGACTGCGCCTTTGCGTGCCCGTTTTGGTATTAATCTGCATTTGGAATATTACGATGATGACGTGTTGAGTGGAATTATTCGCCGTTCGGCAGGAATATTGAATGTACCTTGCTCTACAAGAGCAGCGTCTGAGATAGCTTCCCGTAGTCGTGGAACGCCGCGTATTGCGAATGCATTGCTGCGCCGCGTGCGGGATTTTGCACAAGTGAAAGGGTCGGGGAGCATTGATACGGAGATTGCCAACTTTGCTTTGGAAGCACTGAATATCGATAAGTATGGGCTCGATGAAATCGACAATAAGATACTTTGTACCATTATCGATAAGTTCAAAGGTGGTCCGGTAGGGCTTACTACCATTGCTACGGCATTGGGTGAAGATGCCGGTACTTTAGAGGAGGTGTATGAACCGTTCCTGATTAAAGAGGGGTTCTTAAAACGTACCCCCCGTGGACGTGAAGTAACTGAACTGGCTTATAAGCATTTAGGACGTAGTCTTTACAATAGTCAGCGTACCTTATTTAACGACTGAGAACAAATACTATCTCTATTTTCTTCCCGGATTGGGAATATAGATAGTTCTGTTCATTAATTAAGAAAACATGGCGGGATTAAAAAGCTTAGCAAAAGAAACAGCTATTTACGGGGTGAGCAGTATTGTAGGACGTTTTCTCAATTATCTGTTAGTGCCTGTATATACGATAGCTTTACCTGCATCATCGGGTGGTTATGGTGTGGTTACGAATATATATGCCTGGGTGGCATTGATGCTGGTATTGCTGACGTGTGGTATGGAAACGGGGTTCTTCCGTTTTGCCAATAAAGGGCAAGATGATCCGATGCGGGTATATTCCACCACCTTGTTGAGCGTAAGTTTCGGTTCAGTGGTATTTGTAGCTTTGGGATTATTGTTTTTGGAACCTATTGCCGGATGGTTGGAATACGGAGAGCACCCCTGGTATATAGGTATGATGATGATTGTGGTGGCAATGGATGCTATTCAAAGTATTCCGTTCGCTTATTTGCGTTATAAGAAACGCCCCATTAAGTTTGCTGCACTGAAGTTGTTGTTTATCTTCCTCAATATTGCTCTCAATCTTTTCTATTACGTCGTTCTGAAAGGGAATGATGTAGGTTATGCTTTCCTCTTCAATCTGATATGTACTTCTGTTGTCATGTTGTGCATGATACCGGAACTGAGGGGATTTACCTATGTATTGGATAGAGAGTTACTGAAACGGATGCTTCGTTACTCTTTGCCATTGGTGATACTGGGTGTGGCAGGTATCTTGAATCAGGTGGCCGATAAGATTATTTTTCCCTTTGTTTATCCTGATGAGGCTGAGGCTACCATACAACTCGGCATTTACGGAGCTGCCAGTAAGATTGCCATGATTATGGCCATGTTTACTCAGGCATTCCGCTTTGCTTATGAACCTTTTGTATTTGGTAAGAGCAAGGAGAAAGATAGCCGTGAGATGTATGCCCAGGCTATGAAGTTCTTTATCATCTTTACTTTACTCGCCTTTCTGGCAGTAATGTTCTATCTGGACATTCTGCGCCATATCATCGGGCGTGATTATTGGGACGGATTACGGGTAGTACCTATCGTTATGGCGGCGGAAATCTTTATGGGCATTTATTTCAACCTGTCTTTCTGGTACAAGCTGATTGATGAAACCCGTTGGGGAGCTTACTTCTCATTGACAGGCTGCACTATCCTGATATTGATGAATGTCTTCCTGATTCCGAAGTATGGCTATATTGCTTGTGCTTGGGCTGGATTTACAGGATATGGCGTTGCTATGTTGCTTTCTTACTTTGTGGGTCAGAAGAAATATCCGATACAGTATGATTTGAAAGCAATCGGTATGTATGTGCTTCTTGCTGCTGTGCTTTATCTCGCTGCCGAATATGTGCCGATAGACAATATCTACCTGCGTATGGCATACCGTACAGTTCTGCTGATACTGTTTATCGCTTACATTGTGAAGCGTGATTTGCCGCTGAATCAAATACCAATTCTGAACCGTATCATAAGACATTAGAATAGTCCGCATGGCAAATTGTAAATTGTAAATCGTCAAATTGTAAATGATATGATGGAAACACCTGAACAAAACCGAAATGTCTTTGCCGTTAAAAAGTTCCTGAGCGAGTATCTTGATCTGAGGAAAGACAAGGACAATGAGCTGGAAACAGTAGACTCCATCCGCAAAGGAGTAGAGTTTAAAGGGGCTAACCTGTGGATTTTGATCTTTGCCATTTTTATGGCATCATTGGGACTGAATGTCAATTCCACGGCCGTAATCATCGGTGCCATGTTGATTTCTCCACTGATGGGACCTATCATGGGGGTGGGACTTTCTGTCGGTCTGAATGACTTTGAATTGATGAAACGTTCACTGAAGAGCTTTCTGATAACCACTCTGTTCAGTGTAACTACAGCTACTATCTTCTTTCTTGTAAGCCCTGTTGCCGAAGGACAGTCGGAGCTTCTGGCACGTACTTCACCTACGATTTATGACGTATTCATCGCATTGATGGGTGGTCTTGCCGGTGTGGTTGCCCTATCTACCAAGGAGAAAGGAAACGTAATTCCCGGTGTTGCCATTGCTACGGCTTTGATGCCTCCACTCTGTACGGCAGGTTACGGGTTGGCAACGGGTAACTTGGTTTATTTCCTCGGAGCATTTTATCTCTACTTCATTAATTCGGTATTTATCAGTCTTGCTACGTTTGCCGGGGTGCGTGTGATGCACTTCCAGCGTAAAGAGTTTGTGGATAAGAAGCGGGAGAAGAAAGTACGCCAATACATTATACTCATTGCTGTGCTGACTATGTGTCCGGCTGTTTACTTGACGGTAGGCATTATTCAGAGTACTTTTTATGAGAGTGCTGCCAACCGGTTTGTTGCCGAACAGCTTTCTTTTGAGAATACACAGGTATTGGATAAGAAAATCCATTATCATGGCAGCAAGGATAATGAGATACGCGTGGTACTGATCGGACAAGAAGTTCCCGAGGCTTCGATTGCCATTGCCCGTAGCAAGATGAAGGATTATAAGTTAGGTGAAACAAAGCTGATTGTTCTTCAGGGAATGAATAATGAAGCTGTGGATATTTCTTCTATCCGGGCTATGGTGATGGAAGACTTCTATAAGAACAGTGAAGAACGACTGGTGGAACAAACAAAGAAGATTACGGTGCTGGAACAGAGCCTGGCAAGATATAAGTCTTTCGATGAATTGGGCAAAAAGATTGTTCCGGAACTAAAAGTACTTTATCCATCAGTGAAAACAGTTTCTATCTCTCATGCCATAGAACTGACGGTTGATTCGGTACGAACAGATACCATTACACTTGCCGTACTGAAGTTTGGCAAGCATCCCGACGCCCACGAGAAACAGAAAATCACCGAATGGCTGAAAGCACGTACGGGAGCGAAACAACTAAGACTGATTGCAGAATAATTTAATACGAAATAGAATGAAGCTAAAGTATATACTGATTGCTGCTTGCAGCCTCTTCACGTTGACGGGACAGGCGGACGAAGGTATGTGGATGCTGGGAAACCTGAATAAACAGACCCGTAAAACGATGAAAGAACTCGGCCTGCAAATGCCTGCCGATAAACTATATAATCCGAAGAAACCCTCATTGAAAGATGCAGTAGTCAGCTTCGGAGGATTTTGTTCCGGTGTGGTAGTGTCGGAAGACGGGTTGGTGTTTACCAATCATCACTGCGGCTTCAGCAGTGTGCAGCAACATTCATCAGTGGAACATGATTACCTGAAAGATGGTTTCGTAGCCCGTAGCCGTGCAGAGGAATTGCCTAATCCGGAGCTTTACGTTCGCTTCCTGCTTCGTACAGAAGATGTGACCAAGCGTGTGCTGGGAGTTGTTAAGCCTTCGATGAACGAGATGGAACGTTCCAGTGCGGTAGACTCTATGATGATGGTAATAGGTGGTGAGGTATCCCTGAAAGACTCCACTTTGCTTGGCGTGGTAGATGCTTATTATGGAGGCAATGAATTCTGGCTTTCCGTTTACCGCGATTTCAACGATGTGCGGCTGGTGTTTGCACCTCCTTCCTCTGTCGGTAAGTTCGGCTGGGATACGGACAACTGGGTGTGGCCCCGGCATACAGGAGATTTTTGTGTATTTCGTATTTATGCAGATCGCAAGAATCGGCCTGCCGATTACTCCCCTGATAATGTCCCGTATCATCCTGAATATGTAGCTCCGATTTCACTGGATGGCTATAAGGAGGGCTCTTTCTGTATGACGATAGGTTATCCGGGAAGTACGGAACGTTACCTTTCTTCATTCGGCATCGAGGAAATGATGAATAACTCCAATCAGGCTCAGATTGATATTCGTGGTGTGAAGCAAGCCATCTGGAAGCGTGAAATGGACAGTAAAGACAGCATACGTATTAAGTATGCTTCCAAGTATGATGAAAGCTCCAACTATTGGAAGAACAGTATCGGCGTCAACCGTGCTATCCGTAAGTTGGGAATCTTAGATAAGAAGCGTGAAATGGAGCAAGAAATCCGTCGGTGGATACAGCAGAATCCGGAAGAACGTGAGAAGCTTCTTCAACTGTTTACGGATTTGGAACTGAACTACAAGAACCGCCGGGAGATAAACCGTGCGCAGGCTTACTTTATTGAGTCTTTCCTGTATGGACCGGAGCTCGTGCAGCTTGCCCTGAAGATTCTGAACTTTGACTTTGAAGGGGAACAGAAAACTGTTATTGCTGCCTTGAAGGATATCGTTGAACAATACTCTAATTTGGATCTGGATATAGACAAGGAAGTATTTACGGTACTGCTGAAGGAGTATCGCTCAAAAGTGGATACCACCTTCTTGCCGGAAATCTACCATACTATCGCACAGAAATATGATGGGGATGAGAAAGCTTTCGTAGATAGTCTTTATGCAAGTTCTGAGCTGACTACTCCCCGTGGATTGAAGCGCTTTCTCGAACGGGATACTACCTATCAGATTTTCGATGATCCGGCTATTTCACTGGGCATTGATATGCTGACAATGTTGTTCGATATGAATATGCAGACGCAGGCGCCTACTACGGAAATCATTCGTGGAGAACGCCTGTTGAATGGGGCTATCCGTAGGATGTATGCATCTCGTAATTTCTATCCGGATGCTAATTCCACCATGCGATTGAGCTTTGGGACGGTATGCGGCTATACTCCGTTTGACGGAGCGGAATATGATTATTATACAACGACAAAAGGTGTACTGGAGAAGGTGAAAGCCCATGTGGGAGATGTGGATTTTGCAGTACAGCCGGAGTTGGTATCTCTGCTTTCTTCCCGTAATTTTGGAAGATATGCCGATGAAAAGGGCGAAATGAAGGTTTGCTTTATCTCTAATAATGATATTACCGGTGGCAATAGCGGCAGTGCGATGTTCAATTCGAAAGGTGAATTGCTGGGATTAGCTTTCGATGGAAACTGGGAGGCTATGGGCAGTGATATTCTTTATGAACCGAAGATGCAGCGTACCATTGGAGTGGATGTGCGCTATATTTTATTTATGATTGAGAAATACGGGAAAGCTGGGAACCTGATTAAAGAATTGAATATTATCAATTAGTGGGCAGGTTCCCGCATTTCCTGAGGGAGACAATTATTTGTTTCCGGACAAAATACCTGTATCAGTATCCTTATTATTGATTCTTCTGCCTTGACTGTTGCGCTTCTTTCCGAAGTCCAGGTTGAAGGATACGTTTACCATGAACAGAAGCCTTAAGTTCTTGGAATATGCTAACTGGCGATAGGGAGCCGATTTTGAGAGGTTCTCTATTTCCTGTTCATACTTCTTGGTGAACGGGTTCAGCACCCCGACAGACAGGCTCCATTTCTCTGTATTATATCCTGCCATGATGGTGTGCAGTTTCTCCTCTTTAGTCAGCGTTTCACCCCACAGAGTGTGGTTGCTGGTATTCATTTCTGCCATCAGTACCCAGTTCTTGTACATTGCCATCAAGCTGCCTCGCAGCCCTGCATTGGTGTGTGTATGCGTGTAGGTATTGCCGTAACTGATATAGCGGTTCAGGAACGGAGTAAGCTTGATAGAGATATACTCTCTGTAAGGCCGTATCTGTATAGATGTCTCCAGATTGATCCGGTGGAAACCTTTATGATTCTCGGTAGTGCGGACAAAATACCCGTCTTCGTAGTAGGTGTTTTCCATAATCGGCTTACTGTCATAACTGTATCTTCCAAACAAATCGACAGATACATACTTGCTTTGCCAGCTGGCAGATAGTGTATTGGCATAGAATGTAACAGACTTTAAGTCGGGATTTCCTTTGCGTATCTGGTACTTATCCATTGCTTGTGAAATGTCGTTCAGGTCGGACAGGGAAGGAGCATAGCCCGACACGTATCCGTTGTATCTGAAAAACCACTTCCCATTTATAGAGTACGACAGGCTTAAAGAAGGCTTGACTATATACTTCTCGGAAGAATACTGCTCCTGGCTGTTATAAGTTCTCATAGCTCCAATCCCTACAGTGTAGTTCAGTGCTTTTATCTTGGATTGATACTCGGCAAATAAGTAAGTTTCGGTCGTATTCATCGTGATTCTATTTTCTATATTGCCCGAATATCTGTTTTGCAAATAGGCCTGTGTATGCTTGATACCTCCGGTAAACTTACCCGTATTGAATTGTTTTTCGTAGATACCTTCACCGATGATGGAGTACTTCTCACCTTTGGTTTCCGAATAGATATCCGTATCATTATTGTCATTATTAAGGGCTTTCTGCATAAAAGTCCGTTCATTCTTGCTGTCCAGATAAGAAGCCACTACATCCGCATAGATTGTCTGTTTGTTTTTCAGATTTCTCTGGTAATAGATATCCAAAGAGGGGATAAGTACTTTGGAGGCGGAAAGGTCGGATATGGAGTAGGAGGTATCTCCTTCATACAATGTACTGATTCTGTCCGACATGGAACTGGGGGTATCACTGTATTGGTTTCTGAGAGCAATGTTGAGAAGTTGCTTGTCATTATCCTGATAGCTGTAATTGAGGTTGAAGTTAAGGTTATCATACTTTACTTTAGTAGGTTCTCCTACTTCTCTATTCTCTTGATAAGCCTCCGGGAAGTGGAAACTTTCATAGTTTTCGCGCGTCCACTTCAGATCTCTCTGTCCCCAATATACGGTAGTGCTGAGTTCAGACTTGTTGAAGTGGTATTTGGCTGCGAGGTTATGTTCGCCGTATCCCGTATCGGATACTCCGTTGGTGAGATCAGCAGAGATACTTCCTCCCGATTCCCTTCTCTTTATAATGTAGTTTAATACGGCACCTGCATTTCCGTAGCGTGCGCCGGGATTGTCTATATACTCGATGCGGATCACATCTGCCGGGCGGATGGAAATTATTTCAGCTTGAGTCACTTCTACACCGTTAATCCTAAGTTGTACATTGTCTCCTCCGGGAACCGTGATGCTGTTGTCTATCGGATTGATCAGGATGCGTGACAGTTGCAGATTTCTCAGTAAGGAAACTCCGTTGGAAGCAGCTTTGGTTTGCATTTCGGTCGGGAGGATAATTTGCCGGTCGGTCTTTTTGATGATGGGGCTCGCTGTGACGGTAACGCCTTCCAACATTACATTATCGGGTGACAGGGGCAGTTCTCCCAGATTCAGATTGGCTTGCAGGTTATGGATGGAGAGGCAGGAATTCTCGTATCCGACGCATGAGATGCATAAGATATAATCTCCATTATTGACCTCTTTCAGTAAGAAGTGTCCGTCGTTGTCTGTGGCAGCTCCGGTGATGAATGCCGAGTCTTGAGTCATCAGGCTGACATTGGCATACTCGATGTTCTGATTGTTACTCTCATCGATGATTTTCCCTGTGATTTTGTTTGCAGCCATCAGGGAGGTGCATAGGAATAATACTTCTAAAATGATACTTAATCTTTTCATTTTTCTTATTATTTTTAGTGATTATTTCTGTTCTTTGAACATGACAAAGGTAGAGCGATAGAAACAGAAAAGCGGTTTATATGCGGTACTAAATAAAGTGCAATGACTTTTGCAACTATTTGAAAATTAAAGGGTTTTGAGCTGCGCTTTATGAAAAAGTTTATATCTTCCCATTTCAGGTTTATATATAAAGAAAAGTGCAAAAAAAGGGAGACCGTAACTTCCGTTAATTGATAAATATCTATCTTTGCAAAGACTTAAAGCAAGAAGGAAAAACGGCATGAAAGCATTGAAACATGGTTTGATAGGTTGGGTATGCGTGTTGGCATTAGCAGCATGTACGGAAGTCCTGTCATTGCAACGCATCCAAATAGAAAAGGCGGAGCGAATGTTACAGCAGAATGCAGAGGAGGCGATTGCTCTGCTTCGGTCGGTGAAAGATCCCGAAGTATTGCCGGACTCGTTGCGGGCACGGTTTGCGCTGGCTATGGGGCAAGCCCACTATAATGCGCATTGGGTGATGAATGAAGATTCTTTGCTGTTATACGCTCTGGATTATTATGGAAGACCGGATGTGGGTGACACATTGCGTTTGCTGCGTACCTACAAACTGGCGGCGCATTACTTCTACGATAGCGAGAGATATAAAGAAGCCACTGAGATGATGGTTGAAGGAAATCGCATTGCAACCCTGCGCGGCGATACGGCTGCCTGTCTTGATTTGCTGCGTTCTGTAGAGAATATAGGGGAAGGCAATGATGATTTTGAAGGCCTGATATGCCTACAGAAGCAATTGATAGCTATAGAGCCTGATTCCACCCGACAATATAATAACTACAACAGCCTGGCAATATCGTACTACTGTGCAAATCAGAATGATTCTGCACTGTTGGCTCTCCGTAAAGCTACTGAATGCCTGTATACCTCCACAGACTCTTTGAAGGCATTGTACTATGTGATGCGCAACTACGCTGATATACTGAGTGATTCCGGAAAGAATCAGGAAGCCATCAATTTGCAGCGCCATAGTTTACAAGAATATAAAGAAACTAAACACCCTTTCGAGTCCTTATCTTATTATGCTCTTTCGCGTTATTTTCTGAATATGGGTCAGATGGATTCCGCTCGCTACTATATACAAATGGGAGATAGCGTGCGTTCACCCTATATTGACCAGGACTTGTCGTTGGCTAACTTTTATCTGGTACAGAAAACGTTGATGAATTATACGGATAGCCGCTCTTTTACAATTCGGGATGTGGCGTTCTTCTCAAACCGGCTGTATAACAACTTTATCCGTGACCAGCGGGTGATAGCCCAAAAAGGAAAGGTACAACTGTTACTGCAACAGCAGAATATGAATCTCCAATTGGAAAAGCAGAAAGAACGGACCTTCTTTGTCGGATTGGTGGCTCTCTGTATTTTGTTGTTGCTGGCTGTTGCCTGGTATTTGCAGAGAAGAAAGCATTTGCTTGTAGAGAAAGAAGAAGAATTGGAAGCCTTGCGCCGTTTGTTGAATGAGACGGAAGGCGATGAAAGCGGCAATAATGATAAGTTTGTCAAGAAGATGCTGCTTCAGCAGTTAGGCCTGATACGTATTGTGGCTACGAATCCCAGTTCCGATCATCAGGAGCTATTGGTACAGATGGGACGGATAGCCAATAAAGATGTAGCGGTAGATGATTTGCTGGTTTGGAGTGATTTATATAAGACTATTGATATGGTGCATGATGGCTTTTATACCCGTATCAGTCAGAAGTATGGAAAGATCCTGAATGAAAAGGAACTGCAACTCTGCTGTTTGTTGAAGTCGGACTTTTCAACGAAAGAGATTAGCGTGGTTATTCAGCAAAGTATACGGACGGTGTATCAACGTAAGACGGTTATACGGCAGAAATTGGGCATGGAAGAAAAAGAGGATATTGCTGAATTTCTTTCTAAGAGATAGGTACGCGGACGACGCGGATTAGGCGGACGAACGTATCGTCCGCGTACCTATTTATGCAATTCCCCGGATGCGGTCATCAAATGCCGACAGTGCCGCCTTTGCACCTTCACCCATTGCAATTACTATCTGTTTGTAGGGAACGTTCGAAACATCTCCTGCCGCATAAACGCCCGGAAGCGTGGTGCGACAAAAAGCATCGATCTTGATTTCGCCTATTGGAGTCGTTTCCAGCATATCACGGAAAGGAGCACTATTGGCTGCCAGACCAATCTGTACGAAGATACCATCTAATGGGAAATCCCGTTCTTCACTACTTACACGATCTTTGACGCGGATAGCTGTTACCTTATCACCGTTTCCCACTACCTTTGTGGTCTGTGAAGAAGTGAAGATTTCTACATTCGGCAAGCTTTGTGCCTTTTCTTGCAGTACCTGGTCAGCTTTCAGCGTATCAGCAAATTCAAAGACAGTTACTTTCCGGCAGATACCTGCCAAGTCGATGGCTGCTTCTATACCGGAGTTTCCGCCACCGATAACAGCTACGTCTTTCCCCTGATAGAACGGTCCGTCGCAATGCGGACAAAAAGCAACTCCTCTGCCTATATACTCCGTTTCACCTTCCACATTCAGTTTGCGCCAGCTTGCGCCGGTGGCGATGATAATACTGGGAGATATGAATACTTCACCGCCCACTACTGAAATCCTCTTTTCTTTTCCTTGAAGCTCCGCCTTCTCTATCTTACGGTCTTCAAACAAGTCGATGGGGTAATGATTGATATGGCTTCTTAAATTGTCTGCCAACTGTGCACCTGTAGTCTGCGGCACGGAAATCAGATTCTCGATTCCTACGGTTTCCTTTACCTGACCACCGATCTTTTCAGCTACAATAGCTACCCGTAATCCCTTGCGGGCTGAATAAATCGCAGCAGAGGCACCTGCCGGTCCACCACCTAATACGAGAACATCATAAGTCCGTGAGATAGGTTCTGCATTTCCCACAGGTTCGGAGCCGAACATTTCTTCCAGCTTTTGCAGAAGTTCGCCTAAGGTGCCGCGTCCTACATGAAGCAATTTACCGTTGGCATAGACGGACGGTACGCCTTGTATTTTCAGTGCATCCACTTCTTTTTGGAAAAGAGCACCGTCTATCATTTCATGCGTGACCTGCCCGTTCAGCAGAGCCATTATATTCAGGGCCTGCACCACATCGGGGCAGTTGGTACATGTCAATGATACATAAGTCTGCAATGAAATAGGTCCTTTCAACGCCTGAATGCGTCGGCTGATAGCTTCATCAGGAAGATTTTTCCCCTTTCCATCGGCATTCAGTACTGCCAGAAGCAAAGATGTGAATTCATGACCGTTCGGTATTCCGCGGAATTTGACACCGGTTTCTTTTCCGTTTTTCAGCAAAGAGAATTCCAACTTCGGTTCTTCGGTTTCAGTTACCTCACAGGAGAGTTTATCGGAACATCCTGCTACATCTTTCAGCAACTCTGTCAGTTCCTGTGCGCTTTCGTGCCGGGGATGGCAGGTGATATGAAAAGTGTACTGTGCTTCCAGGTTTTGGAAGACACTGCGTACTTGATTTAAAATGCTTGTTTCTAACATAACAGTATATACTAATGTAAGATAAAAGAGGCCCCCTCTATGTGTGCAATGGATAAAGGGGACCTCGCTAATAAAAAAGGGATGTGAACTTAAATTTTACCAACCAAATCTATACTTGGTTTCAGTGTTTCGCCGCCTTTCTTCCATTTTGCGGGACATACTTCACCGTCGTGTGTTGCAACGAACTGTGCTGCTTCTACCTTGCGGAGAAGTTCGTCGGCATTACGTCCGATGTTATTGTCCTGTATTTCGGCAATCTTGATTTTGCCTTCGGGGTTCACGACAAATGTGCCGCGGTAAGCCATACCTTCTTCTTCAATCATTACACCGAATGCACGTGTCAGCACGCCTGTAGGGTCTGCCAGCATCGGATACTTGATCTTGCGGATACTTTCGGATGCATCGTGCCATGCTTTGTGCACGAAGTGAGAGTCGGTACTTACCGAGTATACCTCTACACCCATTGCCTGGAATTGCTCGTATTTTTCAGCGATGTCCACCAGTTCGGTAGGGCATACAAACGTAAAGTCTGCGGGATAGAAGAAGAAAATAGCCCACTTGCCTTTTACATCTTCGTTAGTTACTGTTTTGAAACTTCCGTTCTGGAATGCCTGAACTTTGAATTCAGGAAGCTGAGAATTGATAATTGGTTCCATAATCTTTTTTGTTTTAAAAGGTTTAGTACTTTGTTTTTTCGATGATGCAAAAATATAGCATCTTTTGCCGATAGAACAAAAAAAACGATTGAAAAGATTTATGGGCCGATAGACGAAATCTATACAACGCACTGAGTTGCCCGCAGGGACAGCATTTCGCGGGGTACAGACGCTTGTATTTCTTTTGTGAGTACCTCCAATAAAGTGGTTCGTATGAAGTGCTCATTGGTGATAAGAATGATCTGCCGGGTAGGAGTGGGAATGGCAAAGGGGCGCACCAACTCCTTCTGTGTATCGTTAAGCTGATCGATGGCAAGTTCGGGAATGAAGGTAACACCTTTACCGCTTTCTACCATACGCATGAATGTCTCCATACTACCTAGATGATAAGCGATCTGGCTGGCTTGCGCCGCTTTCATCTGGCAGAAGCGAACTAACTGGTCGCGGAAGCAATGTCCCTCGTCCAGCATCCAAAGCTGTTCGTCGCTGAGATCGGAGGTACGGATAATCTTATTATCGAACAGATTACTTTCGCGCGCGATATAAGCATAGAATTGTTCGTAGAATAAAGGTATCTGGCGGAAGTCATCCTTCTCGGGCAGGGTGGCGATAATGCCGGCATCTATGTCTCCTTTTATAAGGGCTTGTTTGATGTCCTTCGTTTTCATCTCCGTTACGCGGATATCCAGTTTAGGATATTTCTTCATCAGTTGCGGAAAGAAGCGGGGCAACAGATAAGGGGCAATGGTGGGGAGTATACCTAATTTAAAAACACCCGACAAGGAGTGCTTTTCTTCTTCAATAATATCCTTTATATGGCCTGCCTGTTCCAATACGATACGGGCTTGCTCTATTACGAGTTGTCCGACGGGAGTAGGGCAGATGGGTTGTTGGCTACGGTCGAATATCTTGGTGTCTAACTCGTCTTCCAGTTTCTGTATCATGGCACTCAGGGTGGGTTGAGTTACACGGCAATGTTCCGCGGCTTTGGCGAAATGACGGAACTGATTAACGGCAAGAATGTATTCCAGTTGTTGTAAAGTCATGATAAATAAGGGGTTTGAACGGGTTATATAGATTCTGTCTATGCAAAGATAGAAATTATCTGTTTGACAAGCATTGGTTTCCGCCTTATCTTTGTACAAAAAACGAAGAAAGGCTGCATCTCAACATAATCAAGCAAGCTTGCTTCTGCTTTCGATTTGCACTTTCTTTGCAACAGAAAAAAGAAAAACAGTATAAATTATTAAAACCATAAAATTATGAAGACTTTAAATTATATCAAGTTAAATGAATCGGGAGTAGCTAACGTAGTATCAGCATTGCATCAGCTTTTGGCAGATTTCCAGGTGTACTACACGAATCTGCGCGGTTTCCACTGGAACATCAAGGGACATGGTTTCTTCGTATTGCACGAGAAGTTTGAAAGTATGTATGACGACGCAGCCGAGAAGGTGGACGAAATTGCAGAACGTATCCTGATGTTGGGTGGTGTACCCGAAAACAAGTTCAGCGAATACCTGAAAGTTGCAAAGGTCAAAGAAGTATCTGACGTAGCTTGTGGTAGCGATGCAGTCAGCAATATTCTTGAAACTTACGGATACCTCATTGGTGAGGAAAGAAAGATCATTGAACTGGCTAATGAAGCTGGTGACGACGTTACTGCCGACCTGATGACAGGCTATCTGAAAGAACAGGAAAAGATGGTTTGGATGCTGGTTGCTTTCAGCACAAAAGGATGCACAGACAAATAATATATAGGTTTAGGTGATAAATGATGGAAAGGTGATAGAGTGGTGGAAACACTGCTTTATCACCTTTTCAGTATGATAACCGTAACCGCCGAAATAATCAGCATAATTCCTAAGGCAATACTTTGAGTGAAAGGTTCTCCAAAGACGAGAATTCCGACGCAAACAGCAGTTACAGGCTCCATAGCTCCCAACACCGAGGTGAGCGTGGAGCCTATGTTTTTAATAGCGCGTACCAGCGCAAGATTGGAAATAACAGTCGGTACTAATGCCAGCATCACCAGATTTCCCAAAGTTATCCGGTCCGGGATGGCTTGTACGCCGATGCCTGTTGCTGTCATCCCGATGAAAAGGAGAATTCCGCCAAACAGAAAGACATAAAATGTCATTTTCAGCCCTTTCATTTCAAGAGATTTTAGTTGACTGACGGTAACCAGATAGAGAGCATAACCCAATGCAGAGAGTAAAACAATAAAAATGCCCCATAAAGTAACAGTTCCCGTAGTGTCGCCATGCGAGAGGAAGAAAACACCGCTTACTGCTAAAAGAATTGCCGCTATACGCCAGATGGATTTCTTTTCGCGGAAGAAAAGCATCATGATAAGTGTAGTCAGTACAGGATACATGAAGTGAATGGTAGTAGCTACTCCGCTCGACATGAATTTGTATCCCCAGAATAGAAATACAGCGGAACAATCGTACAGAAATGCCAGTAGTAAAAGTGGAAGTATCTCTTTCCTGCGGATGCGGAAAGATTGTTTATCGAGTAACAGGATACCTGCCAATGCCAGCATGGCAAAGAAAAAACGGTAAAGCAGAATGGACCAGAATTGCATGCCTTGATGCATGGCAGGAATGGTGAACAGCGGAATAAGCCCGAAGCTCGCCGAAGAAAGAAGTCCATATAAGAATCCGTTTACTTTATTCACGTTAATAAGTGATTAGTGGTTAGTGATAAGTGACTAGCAGTTGTACTAATCACTCATCACTAACCACTAATCACTATGAATCATTTCTTCTTGGGTGCCCGTCTTGCCCAACCTTCTTCACTGAAGTCAGGTTCCTTATCGCGGAATTCTTTGTTGTCCTGAAAGAACTGTCTCCAGTCATCCTTCTTGCCGCGTGCTTGGGAGTATCCACGGTCTTCACGACTTGGCTTGCTTTTCTTTTTGTCAGCCGGGGCACTCTCAGATTTACTTCTGTTACTTCTGGGAGCATCGCTACGCTTTTCATCTTTGAAACTACGCTTCTTGCCATCAAACTCCTTTTTGCCATAACTGCTTCCTTCGCTTTTACGTCTGCCTTTAGGAGCTTCCTTGCCTTCTTCGCCTGCAATTTCTACAGATACCTTACGACCGTTCCAGTTGGCACGATTCAGGGCTTTTACTACGTTGTTGGCTTCTTTTTCATCCACTTCGAAGAATGAAAAGTTTTTCATCAGGTCAATGCGTCCCAATTCCACCCGTCCACGGGTATTACCATTCAACAATCCTATCAGTTCATTCGGGAAGAAATTATCCATCTTACCCAGATTGATGAACAGGCGGGTAAATCCAGGCTCTGCTGTGCGATTGCTACTTCTACGGTCACCACTGCGCTCATTGCCACTTCTACTGTTGCGTTCGCCACGGCTATCGGTAGGCATTTCTATTTCTTCGCGATTGCGGTAGTATTCTGAGAAACGGTTGAACTCGTGGGAAACCATACGTTTGATAAGGTCTTCTTTGCTCAACCAGTCCAGTTTACGGTATATTTCAGGCATAAAGTCAGCCATATCTTCTTCGTTCACTTTCACCTTTTCCAGGTCGTCGATCACTTTCAGAAGCTGTTTCTCGCAAATCTGTTTGCCGGTAGGCATTTCACCAATAATAAACTTCTTGCTGATGATACGTTCTATTTCGCGCATCTTACCTTTCTCGCGCAAGTTGATGATGGCAATAGAAGTACCGGTTTTTCCGGCGCGTCCCGTACGTCCGCTACGGTGAGTGTAACTTTCGGTATCATCCGGCAGACCATAGTTGATGACATGTGTCAAGTCGTCTACGTCCAGTCCGCGGGCGGCAACGTCCGTGGCAACCAGGATCTGTATATTGCGAATGCGGAATTTTTGCATAACGGTATCACGTTGTGCCTGACTTAATTCGCCGTGCAGTGAATCGGCATTGTAGCCGTCCTGCATCAGCTTGTCGGCAATCTCCTGCGTTTCTTTGCGCGTACGGCAGAAAATGATACCGTATATCTGCGGATAATAGTCTACAATACGTTTCAGAGCCGCGTATTTATCTTTGGCATGAACAGTGAAGACTACATGCTTCACGTTGCTTGTACTTTCATTTTTCCGTCCGATAGTGATTTCTTTGGCGTCACGTAAGTACTTCTTTGAAATACGTGCAATCTCCGGGCTCATAGTGGCGGAGAATAATAACGTATTACGTTCTTGAGGCACATCGGCAAGAATGGCGTTAATGCTGTCTGTGAATCCCATATTCAGCATTTCGTCCGCCTCGTCCATCACTACATTCTGGATAGTGGTGAGCGATACTGTTTTACGTTCCATCAGGTCGAGTAGTCGTCCCGGGGTGGCAACGATGATATGTACACCTTGTTTCAAGGCACGTATCTGGCTATCTATGGATGAACCACCATATACGGGCAATACCCGCAATCCGGTGATGTATTTGGAATAGTCATTCAAATCACCTGCAATCTGCAAGCAAAGTTCGCGTGTAGGGCAAAGTATAAGGGATTGTGGAATCCGGTTCTTTACATTAATTTTCTGGATAAGTGGCAGGCCGAATGCGGCGGTTTTCCCCGTTCCTGTTTGTGCAAGTGCTACAACATCATTATTTTCTCCTAAAAGGTAAGGAATCACTTCCTCTTGTACCGGCATGGGACACTCATATCCCATTTCTTCAATGGCGCGGCGTATCTCCGGCGACAGACCGAGCTCTTCAAAATTCTTCATTAAATCTTTGTATATCTTTATATTCGGGCACAAAGATAGAACAAATTTAGTGATTAGTGATTAGTTATCAGCGATAAAATTAAATATCAGGCTTATTTTTTTGTCAATGATTTAAGTTTCGTATGTAGTCTGACAAACTACATGCGAAACATCACTGATTGTCTTTCACCAGCAAAATACTTTGCAACTTCTTAATTTCTTCTTTCTTGAGTCCGATAGCCCTTTCCAGATAGGTATCCACATCGCCGTACCGACGTTCTATTTCTTCTTTGGCAGCATTCAGGAAGTCTTCTCTGGCTGAATAAACAGTCGTGATGGCTTCTTGTGAACGTGCAGGCAGATTATAGGCATAACGTGAAGCGCTGGGAATATTGAAATAATCATTGCTGAGGCGATAATCTTCCATGATAATATCGCTGTTCACACCAAGAGAAGCGAGTATCAGTGCCGAAGCAATGCCGGTGCGTCCCTTACCGGAGGAGCAATGAATGACGACAGGATAGTTGGCACTGTCCAACAGGATATCGAATATCTGTCGGTATTCATGGTGGTAGTTCATCACTAACTCGCGATTCATCCGTTCCACCATGCGGTATACGGTGTCACTCTTTATTTTTTGTTCCTGAATACCTTTCAGAATATCTTCCATATCTCCCGTTTTTATAGGAATATGTACGACATTAAATCCTTTTTGTAATGGGGTATGTCCTTTTAACTCTGATTCGGAGCGCAGGTCTACAATAGTCTTGATGCCTATATTCTTTAGCTCCCTGCGTGAGTAACATTCCAGACTGTCTATCTGCGCCGACCGGTAAAGCATGCCCCAGCGCAATCGTTTCTGGGCAGGATATGACGGATACCCTCCCATGTCGCGGAAGTTCTGTATACCAGGGATATTGACATTGCGGGTAGCAATCTTTACACGGTATTTATCATTGAATACGAGGGTATAGTAATATCGCCTGGTAGGGTCCGTGGTAACAATTGTCATTCGCTGGTCGGCAATATTTGCCATGGCTACCGGGGAGTCTTCGGGAATATAGTTCGGATCGGTAGAGGCGTATACCTTTACGTTTCCTTTAATAAGGGGAGCTATTTCCCATTTGACGATACTATTTCCAACGTTGTTTTCTTCACAAACAACGGAAATATGAGGAGCTGTGCCGCTACAAGCCGGTAGCAGCAATACACATGTTAGCAAGTTCAACAGATTTCTATACATAGTTTTTTTGTCTGAGCGTATAATGCAAAGATATGTATTCTGCTGACTTTTGTTACTTCAAGGCGCAGAGTTTCACAGAGTTTTTTCTCCTTTAACGGGGATTTAGTTAATGGGAGGCAACTGTCGGGCAAACTCGGGTGATATAGAATTGTTAAAACTCCGGCATACATCTGCCGAGAACTCAATGCCGCAACGGATAATCTTGTCCCAGGTGGCTTCGTCTATTTGTCCCAGATCACTGTGGCGTACATTGTACTTCAGCAGGCCATAGATGATACCGGCATTGAAGTTATCACCCGCTCCAATAGTACTGACTGCCTCCAATGGCGGAATAGCATACTCTTTGGTAATGCTTTTCGTACGCAGTGAAATCTCTTTGGCTCCGGCAGTACAAAGAAAGTTAGAGCAATAGAAGCGAATCTTATCTTTGTAGACCTTGTCCACTTCCTTTTGATTATACATATAGAAGAAATCTTCTATAGAACCGCGTACAATGTCGGCATATTCCAGATTCTCGATGATGGTTGATGTCAGTTTTATGGCTTCATCTTTATGCGAGGAGCGGAAGTTAGGATCGTAATAGACAATTGCTTTCTTCTCACGTGCCTGCTCCAACAGATCCTGAACCTTATCGCGCAGCACCGGATTCAGGGCGAAGTATGAACCGAAAACTACGATGTCGTCTTCTTCCAGTTTTGGGAAGACTACATCCAGCCGTTGCTTGGGATAATCCTTATAGAAAATATATTCCGCATCACCATGTTCGTTCAGGTAAGCCAGTGATACGGGAGATTTGCCATCGGGGAACACATTGACATATTCGGTAGACATGCCGCTATCCTGCATGAATTGCAGAATTGTGTTGCCCACCCGGTCGTTTCCCGTTTCGCTGATGAAGCTCACAGGTACGCCTGTCCGTGCCAATGACACGATGCCGTTAAATACTGAGCCACCCGGTACAGCTGCTGTCGGCTGCCCGTTGCGGAAAATGATGTCAAGGATAGTTTCTCCTATACCGATTACTTTTCGCATAATTTTCTTGATTTTTCACCCAAATACCCACCGTGATGACGTTTGGAGTAGTCTCCAATCGTAAAGCCAGTCTGTTGCATTACCTGTACTACAAGAATATCACCGATAACGGTCATTACAGTAGTCGAGGTGGTGGGCGTCATTCCCAGAGCGCAGACTTCGTTAGGCTTTCCTGTGCTGAGACATACATCAGACTCATGAGCCAACGGACTATCCGGATTTCCGGTAATAACAATAAATTTAAGCTCTGGGTTCAAATTATGAGCTAATTGTGTGAGTTCTACGATTTCGCGTGTTTTGCCGGAGTTAGAAATCAATAGCAGTAAATCGTTTTCCTGCAAGATACCTAAGTCGCCGTGTTGAGCTTCGCTGGGATGCAGAAATACGGAAGGGATTCCGGTAGAACAGAACGTAGTTGCAATGTTCATGGCAATCTGTCCTGCTTTTCCCATACCCGAAGTTACCAGTTTCCCTTTCCGCCGGTGAATTTGTTCCACGATAAGTTCTACTGCACGCTCGTAAGCGTCTGTCACGGGGATGTTTAGAACAGCTTGTGCCTCTTTCTGCAAAAGCTCTTGAATGGATTCAATCATTATACTATTTTTGTTAGTAGTTAGGTTATAGCCTACAAATATCTGCAATTTTCCATAAATGGCAATAAGTTTTATTGTATTTTTGCTTTGCGAAGATAGGGGGAGCTCATCAAATTGAGTTATCTTTGCGCCTTCAATCAGTTTTGAACGTAAGAATGAAGAAGTTAGCACTTTTCCCTTTACCGGGACATAACGAATATACACTTGCCAACGGTTTGCGTATTATCCATCAACCGGCCTATTCCAATGTAGCTTATTGTGGTTTTGCTGTTGATGCCGGAACCCGTGATGAGCTTGAGAATGAACAAGGCATGGCGCACTTTGTGGAACATCTTATTTTTAAAGGTACACAGAAGCGGAAAGCCTGGCATATTCTCAATCGTATGGAGAATGTAGGTGGTGACCTGAATGCTTACACCAATAAAGAAGAGACGGTTATCTATTCTGCTTTCCTTACCGAGCACTTCGGCCGGGCCTTTGAATTGCTGGCGGATATTGTATTTCACTCCACCTTTCCGCAACGTGAGATTGAGAAGGAAACGGAGGTAATCATTGATGAAATCCAGTCTTACGAAGACACGCCTTCCGAACTTATTTTCGATGACTTCGAGGATTTGATCTTCCGCGGACATCCGTTGGGACGTAATATTTTGGGTAATCCTGAGTTGCTGAAAACCTTCCGGAGTGAAGATGCTGCTGCTTTCACTTCCCGCTTTTACCATCCGGGAAATATGGTTTTCTTTGTTTGGGGCGATTTGGATTTCAAGCAAGTTATCCGTTGGGCAGAGAAACTCCTTATAGATGTTCCTGCGGTATCGGTGGATAATCGTCGTATGCCTCCTCCTCTTTATACGCCCGAGAAGCTTACTATACATAAAGATACGCATCAGGCTCATGTCATGATTGGTAGTCGTGGATACAATGCCTATGATGATAAACGTACAGCCCTTTATCTGCTGAACAATATTCTTGGAGGCCCCGGTATGAATAGTCGTCTGAACGTTTCTCTGCGTGAACGCCGGGGATTAGTTTATAATGTGGAGTCCAATCTGACTTCTTATACGGATACAGGCGTCTTCTGCACCTATTTCGGATGCGATCCTGAAGATGTGGATACATGTATGCGGTTGGTAATGAAGGAACTTAAAAGCTTGCGTGATAACAAGATGACTTCCCAGCAACTGGCTGCTGCCAAGAAACAACTCATCGGACAGATAGGTGTAGCTTCGGATAATAATGAGAACAATGCCCTCGGTATGGCAAAGACCTTCCTGCATTATCATAAATATGAAACCTCCGAAGCGGTTTATCAACGTATTGAACAACTTACTCCGGAGATTCTATTGGAAGTGGCGAATGAAATGTTTGCGGAAGATTATCTGTCGACGTTAATCTATCGCTGAGTATCCTTTATTGATTGGCATAAGGCAACGTCTGCAACCACAACTCCATAAACCGGTCGTAGATGCAATAACCTTTGTCGGATTTGAATACATATTCCTTGTTTATTAATGTTTTTAGAGCCGTGTTTATGCTACTGGTACCTTTCAAGCCATACTTTTTGATGAAAGCCGCACTATTGATGGCTGCTACTACTTTTTCTCGTGCAATGGCACGTAGCAGGGTGGATTGATTTTCGGTCAACATTCCATATAGTTGCTGGTAAGAATCTATTTCGGAATGAACGATATCCGCTATACACACTTCAATCAGTTTCTCATCAATGATTGATTGAGGTTGCTCGTAAAGTCGATTCAAGATATATTGCATGTACCAGGTATGTCCTCCGAAGCGTTGATAAATTTGCTGAAACAAGTTTTCTTCCAGTTGTTTGCCTCCCTGCTCCATCCAAGAGCGGGTAAAAAGGAAGTATTCCGCTGGAGGTATAGGTTGTAAGGCCATTTTCTCCGTACTCCGGTAGAAAGGACGTTTGGCAGAAGTGAAGATTTCATCCATAAGATGTTGTTTGCTCCCGGAAAAGATGAAATGCACATGAGGCAGGAACTGAATGTAAGAACGCAGTAATCCTTCTACGCCTTTTTCCGGATAATCCGTAATTTGCTGGAATTCATCAATAGCTATGTAGCATTCTTTACCTGAATGTTCCAGATATTCGAATATTTCTTTCAAGGTGGCCTGCGCTTGGGAGGGTTGGAAATCAAGTGTAGCCTGTGGAGTCCCGTTCAGTGGGTCGGAAGAGAATACAATGCGACAACTTCTGAAGAATCCTGTAAGTGTAGTCAATGCTTTCTGTGACAGTGTATCCAGCTTTCCAATAACTGTTTGGCCGAAAAGAATGATAAAATCATTCAGGCAAGTTGTGGAAAAGATATCCATGTAGAAACAAGCTGCTTCCGGCTCTTCCTGGTTAATTTGATAGAAAGCATTCTTTATCAGTCCGGTTTTCCCCATGCGGCGTGGACTCATCAAAGTGATGTTGCGTCCATTCCTTAAGGCAGAAATTAATTTCTGTGTGTCCTCTTTCCGGTCACAAAAATAGTCTGGTCCGGCATAACCGTAAACCAGAAAAGGATTCGTTATTCTATTCATAAGCAAAAGTTTATGTGCAGCATAAAAAGTGTAGCACTTTTTGTGCTACACAAATTACGCAATAACTTTCGACTTCTGCAAATGTTTCAGAGTGAATTATGAGAATTCGTGTGAATCTGACTCTTTTTATTTAAATACCTGCTTCATCGGTCTTCCAATCCAAACTTGCGGTTGTTTCAGTCCGAAGATGTAGGCAATGGTAGAAGCAACGTCATATTGCATCATACTTTCGTGGAATTCACCGCTCTTCTTCACATTCTTACCGGAGATGATGAAAGGCGTCTGCATCTCGTTCATGGTTTTGCCACCATGTCCTTTTTCAATGCCACCGTGGTCGGCAGTGACGATAAAGATGGTTTCTTTCAGCATGCCGGCATCTTTTACGGCTTGAATAATACGGGCTACATAGGTATCCAGTTCTTTCAGTTTGGCATAATACTCAGGAGTGTCGTGTCCGGCTTGGTGTCCTACGTGGTCAGGATTATCAAAACAGACGGCGAGTAGGGCTGGCTGTTTCTCTTTGATATAAGTTTCCGCCATTGTGCACAGAGCCTCGGGATGCTTGTTGTAATCGGGAGCCTGCGCATAGTGGCTCAAAGAAAGTGTATCCACCAGATATTTGATACCGTCCCATTCGTACAGGCAACCGATTTCGGCTTCGGGCTGTGCATCGCGCAATAATTGGAAGATAGTGGGGAAAATGCCATGCTGATTGAGTTCGCGCGAAGGTAATTCGGGTGTTTTAGATCCCCATTGCGTGTACCCGTGCAGTTCAGGACCGGCTCCCATAAACATGGAAGCCCAGTTGATGGCACTTGAAGAGGGGAGTGTGGACCGTTTTTCGAGCGTATAGGCTCCGTCAGCCATCAGTTGCTTGATAGTAGGAATATCTGCCTTGGGAACACTATAGGCTCCCCAGCCATCCAAACCGATTAATACGACATGTTTTGCTTTTCCTTTAGCGTTACAAGGAGTGGCAACCAGCAGCACTGCAAGGATAGAGAGTGCCAATGTGATAGTAAATTTCTTCATGTTTTTCTACTTTTTACGTTAACTGCCGGCAAAGTTACGGAAATTATTACGCTGTATCTGCCAGTTTTATACGCGAAAGATGCCTCTATTGTCCGTACATCCCGATTATTATGAATATGATTATCGTATTTATAATAATCTAAAGTTGCATGATTATGGACAGAATGTGGTGTCATCTGGAATTACCCACTTCTATACGATCTGTCTTGAAAGCCCTTTGGGGAAAAAGAATGGTGAATGAGGTTTTTGATGAATATGGCATTATCTGGTGTTGTTGCTTTTGACATTCTTTCAGTCATTGTTACAGTCAGGCGAATGCTGTTGGCTACACAACTTCCATCGGCACTGCAAAAGCTGAGATAAGCAATTAGTTCATCGTTCTGCCAGTCAGCCGGAAGTTGCAGCACGGCGTGACAACCGGAACGTAGGGCGGCTTCCGTATTGTAAACGGCTGTTTCTTTATTTTTGTTGTACACCAGTAGCATGGCTATATCCGTATCTTCTGCATTTCCCATGCCGCTATTATCCTGCCAGTTAAAGTACATTTGATCCTCATACTGTGTGGCTGTTCCCTCGAATACGGGCATCAAGGTTCCCATGGAAACCAATGCCCGGTTAAAGTCAATCGAGGTTTCTTTCCCGTTGCCCGTCACGGCTCTTTTCAGTATATAGGACATGGCAGCATTGAATGCGGACTTTTCCTGTGTAAATTCCTTATAGCCGATACGAATAAAAGGTTTTATGGCTTTCAGGAAACCGAATGCCGTGGCAAACTTACCTCTCTGTTCCTGCTGTTTCGGCGTGCGCGGATTGCTGACTTTGGCTGCCCGTGCACGTATGTAGTATTTTGATTTCCAGTGAAACCCTACTACCGGTCCCACTTTGCCGGAGAAGCCTCCGAGTATGCCTTGATTGATAATTCCCATGATGTCGCATTTTAAATTGGCTATTCTGTTTCTGACGTAAAGGTATATATTTATATTTCCTTCCGCCAAACGATTTTAGCGGTTTGTCTTCACGAATGTGATTTTTGCGTCCGTTTGCAGCGATTTGCTTAGTTGGCTATTCTTGCTTGGGGTTGATGGCTTAAAATATCTGCTTCTTACTTGGCATACACTTGCTCCGTATCAAATCCATACTTTCTCCACATAGAGGTACCTCTGAGTGGAGATTGTACGGAGCAAGTATAGTCCGGATGTGGTTCGGATAGGGGGAAAAGAAGACTGTTACAAATTTTATTATTTAATTCTCTCTTTGCTTGTGATTTGCAACAATCATCTTTTGAATTTGCTTGTGATTTGGAACAAATAAAGGTTGAATTTGCTTGTGATTTGCAACATAATTCCTACCTTTGATGTTCTAATTACCTATGTATATGTTTGAAAGAGATATATTTATACGGTTACGGGAGTGGGCTTCGGGAGAGAAGCATAAGCCGTTAATACTTCGTGGTGCACGCCAGGTGGGTAAAACGACTGTGGTACATGAGTTCGGAAAAGAATTTGATGATTATTTGTATCTTAATTTGGAACGTGAGAAAGATGCGGCTATATTCGATGGTACGGGAGATGTACAAGAAATTATGCAAGCCATTTATTTTTTGAAACGTAAACAGAAGCGTGAAGGGCGTACATTGCTTTTTATTGATGAAATACAATGTGTGCCTCGGGCAGTGGCATTACTGCGTTACTTTTATGAAGATATGCCGGAAATCTATGTGATAGCTGCGGGTTCAGTGCTGCAAAGTCTTCTGAGGCAACGTATTTCTTTTCCGGTAGGTCGTGTCGAGTATATGTCGTTGCGTCCCTGCTCGTTTGGTGAGTTTTTAGGGGCGATAGGTGAAGGACAGATACGGGATGCCGTGTCCCAGTGTGCTTTGCCATCGTTGCTTCATGAAGAAGTGATGCGCCTTTTTCGCCAATATACACTTATTGGAGGAATGCCCGAAGTGGTGGCTGCCTATGCTGAACACCGGGATATTGTCCGTCTGGAAAGTATATATAATTCATTGTTGACAGGTTACAATGAAGATGTGGAGAAATATGCGGTCAATCGCACCCAAGTAGAAGTAATCCGTTTAATTTTAGAGCGAGGCTGGCAAATGGCAGGACAGACTATAAAGCTGGGAGGGTTTGGAGCTTCTTCCTATAAAGCACGTGAAGTTGGTGAGGCTTTCGAGGCTATGGAGAAGGCTTTTCTGCTTGAGTTGGTTTATCCGGTAGTAAGTACTGAAATTCCCTTAGTACCTGCTTTGCGACGGGCGCCGAAATTGATTTGGCTGGATGGCGGATTGGTGAATTATGCAGCAAAGATACAGCAAGAGGTTTTCGATGCAAAGGATTTGCTCGACGCTTGGCGCGGACATATTGCCGAACAATGGGTAGCTCAAGAATTGGCTTCTTTTTCCGGCAATATAGGTTATGCAAAGCGTAACTTCTGGGTGCGGAATACTCCCAGCTCGATTGCTGAAGTTGATTTTGTTTTTCAATATGGAACGCGTGTGGTACCGATCGAAGTGAAGGCCGGTCATAATGCTCATTTGCGTTCGCTACATCAATATATGGAAGAGGCTTCACACGACATAGCGGTCAGGGTATGGTCCGGTAATTACTCTGTGGATGAAGTAAAGACAAATTCAGGTAAGATATTCCGTCTGGTGAATCTTCCTTTTTATTATGTAGGGATATTGCCGGAAGTTTTGAAAAGATTGTCGTGAAACCTCCTGTTTTAACTTTCTACTTGTCTATAAAGAATCTTTTTCTTCCAGTCTTCGCATACTGAATTCGCAACCGCAATATTGCTGGTTATAGAAATCATGCTCTTTGAGAAGTTGGTTTCGTCGGTCTTGTAATCCTCCTTTTCGCCAGTTTTGTTCCCAGAAAGTGGTTCCGGGGTAAAGGGCGGCGGCTCTACGTCCCGCTTCGTTGATCTGATCGAGGCTTTTCCAGCGGGAAGAGGCGAGGGTAGTGGTGAACAGGGTGAAACCGTGCTCGGAGGCATAACGGGCAGTTTCTGCCAGACGAAGGTTGAAACATTTCAGGCAACGGCCACCTCGTTCGGGCTCATCCTCCATTCCTTGCATGGAGGTGCGCCAGAATGAGTAATCGTAGTCGCCATCTATAAAGTCAAGTCCTAACCCCTGAACATAGCGAATAGCCTCGGCTTTCCGTATTTCATATTCGGCCTGAGGGTAGATATTGGGGTTGTAATAAAACACGGTGGGGCGGATGCCGTTGGCAAGCAGGCATTCGATAATGGCAGAAGAACAAGGTGCGCAACAAGAGTGGAGCAGCACCTTGTCTTCATGGTTAGGAGTTTGAAGCTTTAACATCATCTTTTCGTCTTTTTAGGTACGTATTTATACCTTCAGTTTTATTTTAGCCTTCACCAATAGTCCGGTCAGTTGGACGATGATGAGGGAGAATATGAGTGATCTTAATAGACCCGGAGCACCTGCATTCAGGAGTTCGGGGTAGTGCCAGCCCAACAATTGCTGTGCGGCGTACCATATATATGGAATGATATAACACGTAAGCGTGGCAGTCCCGGCAGGTTTGATAATATCGAACCAGGGTGTTTTACCTTTTACATCCGTCAGCCAATAGAACAGGCCGAACAATGGGAAGAATGCAGCAAGGCAATAGAACAGCCAGCTCGGAGTGGCCTGTATCTTTGAGATAATCCAGTGGGGGTGCGAGCAAAGTGCAGCGATGAGCATGATGACACCTAACGCACAAAGGATAACAATGAATTTACGCGGATGTTCCCGGTCGGCATATTTCTGCATCAACAGGGAAGTGAGTACCCCCGACATACCGAATGCATGCAGCGTCCAGTCACTGGGGATGAAAGGCAGAAGGATGATACGTAAACCATATTCCTGTGGGATTAGGTTAGAGTGACTGATCACCGCAAGGAGCACGACGACCAGCCATGCTATGACATTTTTACGTAAACTTTCGCGGGTAAATAGATAAATACCGGCACATACGACATACGTCCAACCGATAAGCCCCAGGATGCCCCACCAACCTTGATGGAAAGGTTTCCCGTTTAAATCTTTATATAGAACGAGGAATGCCAACAAGGCAACGCCAAGCACTTTCATTGCGATGAATAGGTACTTTTTTGACCCTTCAGCCTTCGGATAAACGGCCCAGACCAGAAAAAAGCCGATAACCATCAGGATGCAGAACCACTGGTGGGAAATGCCACCTGCTATGCCACCCGAATTAAGTGAAAATAGCCCCATAGCGATGAGCGCCACCGTACGCCAGAAGATATGGGCAATGACCTGAAGTGTAGTATCTCCTTTCCGGTAACGGTTCTGGATGGCAAAAGAGACAGACATGCCCATGCAAAACAGGAATGCGGGAAAAATGGTGTCGGAGAATCCCATCATATCTTCGTTGATGTTGGCATGTTCGAGCCAGTGGGGGATGTTCTTCAGACCGGGGATGTCATTCACAAAGAGCATGAGAAACATGGTGAGTGCGCGGAATACATCAACCGCGGCCACTCGTTGAGGTGCTAAGTTTTTCATTATAGAATACATTTGGGGGTTAATACTGCAAATATAGGAAACTAATTTTTTATATTTGTCCCCATGAAGGTAAAACTGCTGATATTTCTCGGACTGGCTTTAGTGGGCATTCATGGAATGTCTGCTCCGGTTGATGTCCCTGCGATGGATGGATGGCCTGCTGCCTTGGATGAGGCTATCGGTGCACATCAGGAATATGTGGCAGTGAGGGAAGCTCGCATTGAAGCTTTGAGGTGGCAATTATCGCAGACAGACACGGAGACGCAGGAGTATTTCCGTCTGAATGGAGAAATGTTTCAGGAATACAAGGCATATATATGCGATTCAGCCCTCCTTTATCTAAGTCGTAACCTGCACTGGGCACAGCGTCATGGCGAACAGGAAGCGGCGGATGAAACCCGTATCCGGCGGGCGCATCTGATGTCTTCGGCGGGTATGTATAAGGAAGCCTCCGAGGATTTGGAACAGATAAATCCTTCCAGACTCTCTTCCCGTCTGTTGCCCGACTATTACGAAAGTTATCGTCATTTATACGGTGAATTGGGGGCATATACGCAAGATGCTTTCCGTCGTCGCCGTTATTATGGTTTGTCTGCCGCTTATGAGGACTCACTGATGCAGGTACTTTCCCCAGCCTCCGCCTTTTATCCGGAACGCAGAGAGATGCAGGCAGCTGCCGCCGGTCGGTTGGAGGAAGCTTTGAAGATAAATGATGACCGCCTGGCAAGTGTGCGCCCCGATACTCCGGAGTATGCGTTGGTAACGTATCACCGTTCTTTGCTGTATCATCGCCTGGGAGACTTGGAGAAAGCAAAATATTATCTGGCTTTGTCCGCTTTGACGGATATCCGCCTTGCGATTACAGACCATGCCTCCTTGTGGACTTTGGCACAATTGCTTTATGAGGAAGGAGACATCGAACGTGCTTATCGCTATATCCGTTTTTCATGGAATGAAACCAATCATTACAATGCCCGTAGCCGCAGTTTGCAGACAGCTGGCATTCTGTCGCTTATAGATCTTACCTATCAGGCTATGCAGGAGAAACAGAATGAACGTCTTCGTTTTTATCTCTGGATGATTAGTATTCTATCTCTGCTGTTGGTCGTGGCTGTTGTCTGGATTTACAGGCAGATGAAGCATCTCTCTGTTGCCCGGGCCCATTTGGAGCAGGCGAATGAACAGTTGCAAATGTCTAATCATATCAAAGAAGAATATATCGGGCGCTTCCTGAAACTCTGTTCTACCTACATCGACCGACTGGATGCTTACCGGCGTATGGTGAACAAGAAGCTTACCGGCGGGCAGATGGAAGAACTTCTGAAAATGGTACGTTCACGAGATGTGCTTGATACGGATCTGAAAGAGTTATATGAGAACTTTGATACGGCTTTCCTACATCTTTTCCCTGATTTTGTGGGAAAATTCAATGAACTGCTTCAACCGGAAGAACGGATCATACTCCGCAAAGGCGAACTTCTGAATACGGAATTACGTATTTTTGCTTTAATCCGATTGGGTATTGACGATAGTTCGCAGATTGCCGAATTTCTCCGTTACTCCGTCAATACAATCTATAATTACCGCGCCAAGGTGAAAAACAAAGCTTGTGTTTCGCGCGATGACTTTGAAACATGCGTTATGAAGATACGCTAAGCATACGTCATTACCTTATTTCCTATCCACTTTTTCACTTTCTCTATTGATTTTTATCTACTTGTTATTTAGAGAGTTATCTTCGCTGTATATTTCATCTTATCCACATATTCATAATGCGGAGGTACGTAGTGCCTTTATCTTGCCTACCTTTGGGGGAGATTAATTAACCCTTGAAAAACATACCATGAATTTGAAATTACCTCTTTTATTAGGATGCTGTTTGTTGGTTGCTACTACCACCTGTGCCGGGACTTCCGGTTCATTGGGTGAGGATGCTCCGGGAAAAAACAAAGCGGAAGTTTACATTACGACTGCCGACCGGCAACAAAGCTTTAACCACACTACTCAGAAGCTTTCCAAAGTCTCTGCATCTGAGTCCGTAATCACTATAAATCCTACGGTGCGGTATCAGGAGATGGATGGTTTCGGAGCTGCTGTTACAGGTTCTACCTGCTATAATCTGATGCAGATGACCCCGACTGATCGTGCGAAATTCCTGACTGAAACGTTTTCTGATAAAGACGGGCTGGGATTTAGTTATATCCGCATTTCTATTGGTTGTTCCGACTTCTCACTGAGCGAGTATACCTGTTGCGATACAAAAGGAATTGAGAATTTCGCTCTGCAAACTGAAGAGAAAGAATATGTAATACCTATTTTAAAAGATATTCTGGCCCTTAATCCCGCTATCAAAATATTAGGTTCTCCGTGGACATGCCCCAAGTGGATGAAGGTGAATAACCTGGAAGAAAGGAAGCCATTTGATTCCTGGACAAGCGGACAACTGAATCCGGATTATTATTCTGATTATGCTACTTACTTTGTGAAGTGGATACAGGCATTCCGTGAAGAAGGTATTGAAATCTACTCCG
This sequence comes from Bacteroides intestinalis, assembly GCF_003464595.1. Taxonomy (GTDB): domain Bacteria; phylum Bacteroidota; class Bacteroidia; order Bacteroidales; family Bacteroidaceae; genus Bacteroides; species Bacteroides intestinalis_A. The sequence continues at coordinate 13,738 of NZ_QRZF01000026.1, read as the reverse complement.
TCACTCCACAGAATGAACCGTTGAATAGGGGCAATTCTGCTTCTTTGTTCATGGGTTGGAAAGAAGAACTGGCTTTTGTACGCGATGCCCTCGGTCCTGCTTTCAAGGCTGCCGGACTGGATACAAAGATTTATGCTTTCGACCATAATTACAACTATGATAATATGGCCGATCAGCAGGAATATCCCGTTAAAATGTATGATGATGAAGTGGCTGCTGCCTTCCTTACCGGAGCTGCTTACCACAACTATGGTGGCAGACGTGAGGAATTGAATAACATTCAGCAGAAACGTCCCGATAAAGAACTTATCTTTACGGAAACTTCTATCGGTATGTGGAATGACGGACGCAACCTGGAAAGGCGTTTGATGGAGGATATGCGCGAGGTGGCTCTTGGTACGGTAAACAATTGGTGTAAAGGCGTCATTGTCTGGAATCTGATGCTGGACGATGAACGTGGTCCCTGGCGTGAAGGTGGTTGTAAAACTTGCTACGGAGCTGTTGATATTAATCGTGGGGACTATAAGACGATGACTTACAATTCTCATTATTATATTATCGGGCATCTGTCATCCGTGGTAAAACCGGGTGCGGTCCGTGTGGAAAGTAAAGGTGTTGACGGGAAAGGATTAATGTACTCTGCATTTGAAAATCCCGATGGAACCGTTGCTTTTGTACTCTTGAACGAGGGAAATGAGGAAACTCGCCTGACTGTAACGGATGGAAAGAATTATGTGGATTGTGTGGTGCCTGCCAAAGCAGTAGCCTCTTATCGTTGGAAGAAATAATCTTATAGTATTAGAATACCATGTTGAAATCGATTTTAGTGGGTACATCCCTCTTGGTAGCTTCCCTTATGTTGGGCAGTTGCGGTGAAAAGGCAGAAAAAATACAGGATTCTGCTGCGTTTATAACCATTCAGGGGCAAGACCTGATAAAGCCTGATGGTACGAAACTCTTTATCATGGGTACCAATCTGGGCAATTGGCTGAATCCGGAAGGTTATATGTTTAAGTTTAGCAAAACGAACTCTCCCCGGTTTATCAATGAGATGTTCTGTCAGTTGGTGGGACCCGACTTTACTGCTGAGTTCTGGAAAGCATTCAAAGACAATTATATCACTCGTGAAGATATTCAGTTTATTAAGAATACAGGTGCGAATACCATCCGTCTTCCATTCCATTATAAGCTTTTTACGGATGAGGACTTTATGGGACTGACTGCCGATCAGGATGGTTTTGCCCGTGTAGACAGCGTTGTGGAATGGTGTCGTGAAGCCGATCTTTATCTGATTCTCGATATGCACGATGCTCCGGGGGGACAAACGGGTGATAATATAGATGATAGTTACGGGTATCCCTGGTTGTTTGAAAGTGAAACCAGCCAACAATTGTACTGCGATATTTGGCGTCGGATTGCAGACCGGTATAAGAATGAGCCGGTAATTCTGGGTTATGAGCTTTTTAATGAACCTATTGCTCCGTATTTCCCGAATATGGAAGAATTGAACGGTAAACTGGAAGATATTTATAAGAAAGGGGTAGCTGCTATCCGCGAAGTGGATAATAACCATATTATTCTGTTGGGTGGCGCTCAGTGGAATGGTAACTTCAAGCCGTTCAAGGATTCTAAGTTTGACGATAAGATAATGTATACTTGCCATCGCTATGGAGGTGATCCTACCAAAGATGCTATTCAAGCCATAATAAACTTCCGCGACAGTGTGAACCTACCGATGTATATGGGTGAGATTGGACATAATACGGACGAATGGCAAGCTGCTTTTTGCCAGACGATGCGTGAGAATAATATCGGTTATACCTTCTGGCCGTATAAGAAGATGGATGGTTCCAGCTTTGTAGGCATTACTCCGCCGGAAAATTGGGCGAATATCCTTTACTTCTCCGAATCTCCACGCACATCTTATAAAGAAATCCGGGATGCCCGTCCCGACCAGATGATGGTACGCAAGGCAATGATGGATTTCATTGAGGCTTGCAAGCTGAAGAACTGTGTGGTGCAGGAGGGGTATGTCCAGTCGTTGGGCATGAAATAATCACTAATAAACTAATTATTTATCCATATGAAAAAAGTATTATTCGGTTTGGCATTCACTGTTGCTCTTCCACTCTTGGCGCAGCAGAAACCTGTATATCTGGATGCTACCAAACCTATTGAAGAAAGAGTAGAAGATGCGTTGAAAAGGCTGACTTTGGAAGAAAAGGTAGCTATGGTACATGCACAAAGTAAATTCAGCAGTGCAGGAGTGTCCCGTTTAGGCATTCCGGAAAACTGGATGACGGATGGTCCTCATGGTATCCGTCCCGAAGTGCTTTGGGATGAGTGGGATCAGGCGGGATGGACCAATGACTCTTGTGTGGCTTATCCGGCATTGACTTGTCTGGCTGCTACATGGAACCCTGATATGTCCCTGCTTTATGGAAAAAGTATCGGTGAGGAGGCGCGTTATCGCAACAAGAATGTCCTTCTGGGTCCCGGTGTCAACATTTACCGTACTCCGCTGAATGGACGTAACTTTGAGTATATGGGCGAAGACCCGTATTTGGCTTCCCGCATGGTGGTTCCTTATGTACAGGGTGTGCAGCAAAATGGTGTAGCTGCCTGTGTAAAGCACTATGCGCTGAATAATCAGGAAATCAACCGTCACACCACCAATGTTATTGTGGACGACCGTGCTCTTTATGAAATCTATCTGCCCGCTTTCAAGGCTGCAGTTCAGGAAGGTAAGACATGGGCCATCATGGGGGCATACAATCTTTATAAAGGACAGCATGCTTGTCATAATCAGTATTTACTGAATGATATTCTGAAAGGTGAATGGGGCTTCGACGGTGTTGTTGTCTCTGACTGGGGTGGTGTGCATGATACGGATCAGTCCATTACGAACGGACTTGACATGGAATTCGGTAGTTGGACGGATGGTCTTGCCAATGGCAGCAGTAATGCTTATGATAACTATTATCTGGCTATGCCCTATCTGGAACGCATTAAATCCGGGAAAGTGGGTACGAAGGAGCTGGATGATAAGGTGCGTCGCATTTTGCGCCTGAGTTTCCGTACAACAATGGATGTGAACCGTCCTTTGGGTTCCATGCTTTCTCCCGAACATTATGAGGCTGCCCGCCGCATTGGTGAAGAGGGAATTGTGCTGTTGCAAAACAAGGGATCTCTGCTGCCCATCGACTTGAATAAAGCAAAGAAAATTGCTGTTATCGGTGAGAATGCTGTGAAGATGATGACTGTAGGTGGGGGTAGCTCTTCTTTGAAAGTGCAGCGTGAGTTATCTCCGTTGGATGGCATTAAGAAGCGTGTAGGCGATAAAGCAGAAGTGGTTTATGCTCGTGGTTACGTGGGAGATGCACGTGGTGAATATAATGGCGTAGTAACCGGTCAGAATTTGAAAGACGACCGTACACCGGAAGAATTGATTGCCGAAGCTGTAAAGGTAGCCGCAGATGCGGACTATGTGGTCTTTATCGGCGGATTGAATAAGAGTAATAACCAGGATTGTGAAGATACGGATCGTGCCGGTCTTGGTCTGCCTTACGGACAGGATGCTGTTATCACGGCTTTGGCAAAGGCAAATAAGAACCTGGTGGTTATTAATATTTCCGGTAATGCTGTAGCTATGCCTTGGATTGCAGAAGTTCCTTCTGTGATGCAAGCTTGGTTCCTGGGTTCGGAAGCCGGAAATTCTATTGCTGCTGTACTGGTGGGGGATGCCAATCCTTCCGGTAAATTGCCTTTCACCTTCCCTGTACGTCTGGAAGATGTTCCGGCTCACAGTGTAGGTGAGTATTTTGCTGAGCGTAGCAAGAAGGTGGTAGATATGAAGTACAATGAAGGCATCTTTGTTGGCTATCGCTGGGCAGATATGCAGAAGAAAGTGAAGCCGTTGTTCCCCTTCGGGCATGGACTGTCTTATACAACATTTGCTTATGGAAAGCCTGCTGCCGATAAGAAAGTAATGTCTGCCGATGATCAGATCAGTTTTACTGTAACTGTGAAGAATACGGGTGACCGTGAAGGACAGGAAGTGGTACAGTTATATATCAGTGATAAGAAATCTTCTTTGCCTCGTCCTGTTAAGGAACTGAAAGGTTTCAAGAAAGTGAAACTGGCTCCGGGAGAAGAGAAAGAAGTTACATTTACTGTAGATAAGGAAGCTTTGAGTTACTTTGATGATGCCCAACATGCTTGGGTAGCCGAGCCGGGTAAGTTTGAGGCTGTGATAGCTGCTTCGGCGGCAGATATAAAAGGTATAGTGCCGTTTGAATTGAAGTGAGACATTATTTAAAAAACCGCATCCATCCCGGATGCGGTTTTTTTCAGAGTAATTAATGTAAAAGTCACAAACCTAGTCTGTACTTTTTTCCAGATGAGTTTGCATAACAATGTCAGTAGCAGTACCATAGCCTCCCTTATATGTGCTATTTGAAGGAGTCCCGGTAAATTTGCCATAATAGAATCCATCCACATGTTGATCCTGCCATGTGCCATTATCAGCAAAGACAAAAGTCATATTATAATTTTCATCTGTAGCTATAGGAGCAACATATTGCACAGTTGTTCCCCATCCAAGTCTTCCGGCATTGTCATAAGCACACAAATAGACTTTATATGGATCAATATCTCCCAAATATTGTCCAAATGAGATGATGAAACTACCTTCACTATAAGTTGCCAGGAAAGAGGCATCCACTGGCATCCCGTTTGTTGTCAATTGATATACATTGGCGGTTTCTGTGGACTCAACTTTGCAGAGTGCGGCATATTGCTTGTTACCATTCGTATATAGCATATCATAAATACCATTCAGGTTCATTTGTGTGAACTCTGCAGTATATGCCACATCACCGTCATCAATGACCACCGTACTTGTTCTATATCCTCCATCCTGAATAGCGGGCGCAATAAATATTACCTGATCCTCATCCCTCCGGTAGGTAATCCATTGAGGAACTGTTATCTTGATGTCCCGCTTTGTATCCAAAGCAAAGGTGGCATCTCCCCCTGCAGGTGCAAATGTTACATCTTTCAGGGTACAAATAAAAGTATCACCCAATTGTGTAACAGGAACTTCTGTCTTTTCATTGGCAGAACGAATAGTAACCATCGTTGTACGACTTGAGATTGAATTGTTCAAGTCTACCGATAAGCTAATATCCTGTCCTGATACGGATATATGACACCATGAATCACGTGCTGTAGCCTCTATCGCCGAAGTAGCAAGTACTTTAATCAAGCCTGCGCCACCTTTATATGTAAACTGGGCTTCTGTACTTATCACAGTTAATTCGGAGCCTTTTACCGCATCATCATCGTCACTGCACCCTACAACCATTATGCAAAGTGCCAGAATTAATAAATTCATTAACTTTCTCATACAGCTTATCCTTTTACTCATTTTTTAATCATACTTAAATATCCGACATATCGTGAAGTTCCCCATTGCTTAAATTCACCGACATAATCATTGCCTTTCATTTCCCATACTATGAGTGAATTAACTTCATTGTCTTCCCATACACCATAACTTTCAAAATCGATTGTGACATCTTCCGTTCCTGAGCGCAGTTTGCTTGCAACCCCGAGTGCGGTATTTTTCCACAAGCTACCCGTATTGGCATCCCAGGCACACAACCACACCTCATTATTACCGGCATTACCTACTTTCTGTGTCATAATCCGGATTCTTCCGGCACTCTTATCGTAATTTACTACCAATTTGTAATTCGGATTAAATCCGTTCATCAGGAAAGATGTCTGACTTTCCTCCTCAAGCGTCACCGGTATTCTGCCTCCGGTATACACAAAGTCCCATGAACCCAGAAAGTCTTTATACTTCATATATCCCTCCGGCAGTTCATTTGCTGTGAGCTTGACGTCGGTAGCCCCCGTATCGATACAAGTAAACGTTTTAGTCGTACTATCCCACGTGAAGTTTTCCAATGTTTTCCCCATCACTTCTATCGGTTCATAGAACTTGATACCGGTAGCTGTGAAAATATAGGGACCCGATACCGACTCCGTTTCCTTGTTTTCGGTTTCATAACTGAAATGGAATACATGGTCTTCCATCGGAACGACAAACGTTTTCCCACCAATATGAGCCGTATATGTGGTCGTAAACGTTTCTTTCGACAACTTAACCGTTTTATCCAGAAGCACCGTTGGAGGTTCGGTCAGACGTGTCATCTTTATGATATTATTTGTCTTCTTTCCTCTAAGGATAATTTCATTATCAGTATGCGACCGGAATAGAAATTCATAGTCCCCCTCATAACCTTTACCTTTTCCACCTCCATCTATGATGTCCGGATCAGAAAAATGATGAAACAATTCATTGTATGTGTCGAAATTTAGTGTCGGACCTATATCTTTTTTCAAAGAATAAAGGCTGGTTACCTCTTTTTCTGCTTCCTCAAATGCATCCGTAGATACTGTAACTTGGTCACCATCTTTAAATTTCATAGTAAAAAGATATCCCCCATATGCTTGGGTAGCCGAGGGGTAATATTCCATGACCCATCCATGTTCTGCACTTTTCAATAAGGCCTGATACTCGGCTAAAGCTTTCTCTACGCGCACAGATGATGGTTCATCAAACACGTCATCCACATCCTGAACGCACGAACTCAGGAGTATGGAGAAAATAAACAATGTATATATTATTCTTTTCATATATCAATTATTAAATATTATCTAAATCAAGCTTACTTATCTCGGCACAACGCCTGCTAATTACACTACGCAGCAATTCGATGTCTATACCCCAGGACTCTTTCATATACTTCCTTACGATATCCAGCTTTTGGTAAATGATAGCACTGCCTTTTTCACCGGCAAGACTGATTACTTCATCCCATTGTTCAACAGGATAGGTCAGGTAACAAGCTGTTACCTCAGCGATGTCTTCACGGGGCTGGCTACCGGCATACGGAGTGACGAACCCCAGTGGGGCAACGGTCTCAAGACTACGATTTTGCCAACCTGTAGGTACATAGTTTCCAGCACTGATCTTATCAAACTCTACCGTATAGACCTTCTTCTGATGCAGGATATGCGCAAATTCATGGTGCATCACCTTAAAATAATATTCATTCAGTTCATTCACATTGGTTGGGTCAAGCCAGTTGCCCATATAGAGGGTGACTTTCAGTCCACCTTCTGCTGTTCCTAAAGTGAAAGTTGTTTTATCCCATGATGCCGAACCAATTAGATGGATTACCTTAGGGGCATTGGCACGTGTAAAGTCAATGCCTCCTACTTCATCATATACTTCCAGCCATGCATGTTTCACTATCTTAGCCAGTTTGACACTAAGTTTGAAGTCCGTAGGAACCAGATTGTGTGAATAATCTGATTCGATATGCTCCATCCTGTAAATAAAATTAATATTGTAGGTGTCTACATAGTTTTCTTTCAGCCATTTGTCAAAGGCATTACGTTCTATCTCCGAAGTATTAAAAATACTATTATCCTCATCCGGCTCATTGTCGTCACAGGCAGAGAAACCTATTCCGAACATAAGCATCAATATATATATATACCAATTTTTCATAAATCTTCGTTTTTTAGCGGTTTAATTATCTGGGATTTCTTTCCATGCCGGCTGATATAACTGCTGCCGGTATCTGTATAGCTTTTCTCAGGTCGTGAGATTCCAGTACAATAGGGGATTCTCCATATAGTTCACGCTTAATCTCCAACCCAAAACGCTTGATATCCAGCCACCGTTCACCTTCATGAACCGTTTCTATACGGCGGGCATGTATCACGGCTTTCAACAAATTGGTTTGCAATCCCGGTTCTATGTCGAATTTCGGGTTTAACGGCTTTCCGTTTGTGTTCGGGTTTACAGTTGATTCATAGAAAGTGTTCAGGCTTTCCATATCCGGTATTTGCGGTGCCATCTTTGTTTTGCACCAATATTGCAGGTCTCTCACTCCTTTATCATATTGTTTAGCCAATATATATGCTTCAGCACGGTTTAAAAGCGTTTTATCACTGGTAAAGGCAAATACAATCTGTCGGTAATATCCGATGCCCAGCACAGCATTAGTCGTCTCAAACATAGCGTCCATTTTGGGAACAAAGATGGACTGATCTCCAAATCCCAGAACTTTATCATAAGCCATAAGATGTCCCCATGCCGCAGGCGACCAGATTGTTTCCTCTTGGCACAATGTCCGGTTATGTCCATATCTTTGGTTTGTATACTGGTTTCCCCAGCCTGAAAGCGCTCCTATCAGCATCAGATTGGCCGGTTCATCTTTACTAATAAAAGCCAGCGTATACTCTTTGGAACTGGGGAACTGGCTATACCCATCCATGTCCCTTAATAAAGGACTTGGATCTTCGCCAATAGCTTCTGTTGCATATTTTATTGCTTTTTCGTACTGATTATAGAACAGATTAAACTGGGCTGCAAACGAGTATGCGGCTCTCTTGTTGAAATGATAAAGCGGAACATCATAAGCTTCATCGCTTATCAAAGGAAGAGCCTCTTCGATGTCTCTGTTTATTCTCTCATACGTTTCTTCTAAAGTCCCTCTTTCATACTTCACCCCGATGGAAGTTTCAGGGGCAGTTATATAAGGTATGCCCAAATCTTTACCAGCATCATCGCCATACGCCATGCAGAATACATTGCTCAATAGAAAATGCCCGTAAGCACGGCAAATCAGTGCTTCACCCCTATACGGCAGTGCCTCTTCCGGTTCGCCTAATTCCTGAATGGCAACTAAAGCCTGATTGGCTGCTGCAATTATCATATAACATCCATCCCACATGTAGTTAGGGGTGTCTTGATCGATATCAGTTATATCCTCCCAACGGAAGGATTGTATCATTTTGTTATTCGGCAAGCTATACTTGTCTCCATTATCCATCCGGTTATCCGACATCATTTCTTCCATCAGTAATGCAGAAGATTTCGGATAAGCAGATACCAAAAGGTCTTTTACTTTTTTCAAAGAATTTACTTCAGCACGTTTATCAGGCATTGTATCCAAAAAGCCATCACAAGAAGTGATGCTTCCTAAGAAAACAGCCAGCAAGGATATGATTATAATTTTTGTTTTCATAAGTTTCAATATTTAGAATCCTAATCTTAAAGTTAATGTAAATTGTTTGGGTACGGGAGCCGACACACCACCCGAACGGAAAAATTCAGGATCTTGTCCGTTCAACTTTGAGTCTGCATAAAGCAAGAATAAGTTGGTGGCTTGCAATTTCAGTGAAGCATTACTGATAGCTGTCCCTTTCAATAGAGAACGCGGGAAGTCATAAGAAAGGGAAACTTCCTTCAAGCGGATAAAATCTCCTTTGGCAATACGGGCAGTCGAATAATTATAGGCGTTATAACCCAGGTTCAGATTGCCATATTGTTTATTTTCAAATGTGCTGGCTATTACCGGGACATCGGTATGCATCTCGTCGCCCGATAGTCTCCAACGGTTCTTAAAATCTTTTTGTGTTGCATCCAGATCGCTGTATGAGCTCTTGAACGCAGGATCGAGCCGTACTTTGTTTCCTGCGGAATAAGTGATGAATACGTTCAAGCGGAAATTCTTATACGTGAAAATGTTACCAAAACTACCCGTTATAGTAGGGTCTGACGGACCTTCGTATTTCAGGAAATCTACATCTTCCGACTCCTGGAAATTCAAAGTACCATAATTCTTTTTGGTTACCTTCGTATCGCCGAACATGAAAGTGGGGAATCCGTCTTCGTCAAGTCCTTCAAAAGGAATGGAGAACAACCCTCTTGCCGGATAGCCTTCGCGTGCAAAACCTACTCCGGCAATAAGTGAAAATACAGTTGAACGGGATTTAAAGTCTGTTACCTCCGTCTTATTATACCCGAAGATAAAATCAGTGGACCATTTAAAGTCTTTTGTCTCAATGTTTCTGGTTGACAAAGATGCTTCAAATCCATGAGATTTCATAGAAGCCACATTTGCATAGCGTTCTGTCTGTCCTCCCACTCCTTGCGTGGTAGTGATGCCAATCAAATCGTAGTTGTCACGCTTATACCAAGCTGCTTCCACATTAATCCGGTTGTCAAGAAATCCCATATCCACACCGATATTCAGCTCATGCTTCTTCTCATAAGTAAGATCTGCATTTTCCAAATCATCAATTTTCAACCCTGACTCCGCTACACCTGCCGACGGACGCCAGGGGGTATAATTCTGGATGATTACTAAAGAATTGGAGACATTGCTCGGACCGACATCTGCCGTTAAACTATAAGACGCTTTCAGTGTAAAATGTGATAAAGCAGGTTCTAAATCCTTAAAGAATTCTTCTTCGTGCATGTTCCATGCACCTGCTATGTTCCAAGTGGGCAACCAGCGGGCCGAACGAGATTTACCTAAGCGATTGGAGCCTTCATAACGTCCTGTAACCCGTCAGGGTATAACGTCCTTTATAAGAATAAGTTGCTGTCCCGAAGAAAGCTACATTTCTCTTTTTGGTATTGCTCAAGCTATAATAGTCGGAATTACCTTCACGCATCTTCTTAAAGGCAAGATAATCAAAAAACGGAATTTCTCCATTATCATATTGCATGCCCCAGCCATCAAAGCTGTTACTGGAACGGTCTTGGGCATTTGCTTCCATACCACCATATACATTTACGATATGGGTGTCTTTGAAGACATCATTCCATGATACGGCAGCACGGAAGTCATAACTTAGCATTTTATACTGAGTGGTATTATAGAAACCACCCTTGGGGAGAATACTTACAGGTAATGAATAAGGATCATCAGGGTCTTTATAAAGCCATGAATTGCTATTGATAATAGTGGCATCACTCATAGCACGGTAAGCCAAAGCCTGGTTTGAATTCTCGCGGATCTTGTGTTCTTGTGAAGTCGAAGAATATTTTAATGCACCTAAAGCACTGACTTCCAGTTTTGGCAAAATCTTCCATTTCATTTCGCCCTGAAATTTCAGGTCTACTACATCCAATGAGATGTTGTTTGTGTTCAGTTCATTGAAGATATTAAAATCCGAATAGTTACGCATATAGTAGGTATTGGCATCCAATGTTCTGGAGGTGTTCAATGCGTAACTGTAAGGATTGATGTCAAATCCGCGGGTAACTTCACCACGGACTGCATCCATGCTTTGTCCCAATGTTCCGGGAGCTTCCTGCTTGCGATAAGATGCATTGGCAATCACATTAAGAGAAAGATTCTTTAGTATGTTATAGCTATTATTCAGATTGGCTGTATAACGCTGTACTTTGTTTTTAACCATCCACCCCGGATCATTCATGGCACTCACCGACACATAAGAGGTTGACTTCTCATTTCCCATTGCATAACTGATAGAATGGTTCATCATAATAGAATTGCTGAAAAGCATGTCAAACCAGTCGGTATTCCTCATTTCAGCCTTACGCAGATATTCATTCTGTGCTTCAATGGTATGAGCCAGGCCAAACTGCCCGTTCGTTTTGTCATACCAGTTATTTAATTGGAACATTTTACCATACACGCCACTGTTTGACGCCCGGTATACACTTGCGAAGTTAAGCCATCCTTTATCTCTCATTTCCTGATAAATGCCCATCTGATCTTGAGAATTCATCAAATTAAATTCACGGTAAGAGGGCTTCATTCTCATTGTAAACTCACCCGTATAGCTTAACTTACTGGTCCCGACTTTACCTCTTTTGGTAGTAACAACAATTACACCAGCCATAGCACGCGCCCCGTAAATAGAAGTGGCCGAACCATCTTTTAATATTTGGAAGCTTTCAATGTCATCGGCATTTAATCCAGCTATAGCGGAACTGATTAGAGTCACAGCATCACCCGATGAAAGTTGGTCGGCACTCACCTCCACAACGTCATCCATAATAACGCCATCTACCACCCACAGGGGCTTTGAATTACCATAGATTGATGTAGCTCCACGTACACGGATTTTGGGTGCAGTACCGAATGTACCCGAAACGTTTTGTACCGATACTCCCGCAGAACGCCCTTCCAAACCACGGCTAATATCAGCTAAACCATCCAGCTTAACATCTGCTGCGGTCAACCTATCAGCAGCACCTGTAAACAAGCGCTTATCGACTTTGGTCATACCTGTAATAACGACCTCGTCAAGCACTTCTGCATCCGGCTTCATTAGAACTTTAATCAGTCCGGTTTTAATAGGGATTTCCTGTGTTTGCATGCCTACAAAAGATATCTGCAAAGTTCTCGCAGAACTTTGCAGATTGCATTTACAAAATATGATAAATACCTCAGTTTTGCATTTCAATTTGATTCAATCTTCTTCTTTTTCTTTTATTAAATTTATACCATAATATCTGGTTTTTAAATGAAAAATTATACCCATGCCTAAATGTGAATAAGCATATTGTTATTAATTTATGATAAATAGCAGATATTTGAGATAATATCTGCGTGTGGAAAAGATTAATAACATGATTAATGTTTTACTATTTGCGTTTATTAATTGTGACGCAATTAATATATTTTAATGATAATTATTTTGCGTCAGTAAAAATATGTTTATCTTTGCAAACTATTGAAAATACGATTAAACACGCTATTATACACGCTATTTAAAAACGCAATAAAAACGCGAATTGATAACGCAGACTAATAACGCCATTAATAACCTTATTTTAAATTTAATACTGAGAGAGGTAAGTATGAGAAGAAAATTAATGTTACTATTCGTCTACCTGTTTACGGGGGTAGGCTTGCTCACTGCACAAACATTAAAAGTGACAGGAGTCGTCATTTTTGAAGAAGACAATGAGCCTGTTGTAGGTGCTACTGTATTGGTCAAAGGAACCAAAACGGGCATTACCACTGATCTGGATGGTAAATTTACCATTCTGAATGTTCCGAGTTCTGCGAGAACTAATACTTACCCGATGTAAAAAGCTGAAGTCTGAAATTATATGGCATAAGCATCGCTCTACATATAAATTTTTCTTCCTTCTTGTTTTAGATAATAATCTTTATTGCCGCATGAACTGCTTATCTGTTCTTTCCTCCGGTTTTCTTTTCAATCTTTATATATTATAGTAATCGCGTGCGTACCTTATAATATCTCCTTTTCTTTTTTCTTTATGCTCTCTCTCAAATGAAAAAACTGAATAAATGGTTATGCATAAATGCGACATTCAGCCATTGGTTTACTAATTTTGTATTCGATATGTTATCATATCATAAATAAACAATTTCCAAATAGTACAATTATGGCTAAAAAAATCCTATTTGGAAGGTAAAGCTTTTTTGTGGTAAAGGTTTCCATGCTGTTTAGAGAAAGAGATTGAAGACTTGAATCGTATAGTGGAGTACTTGTTGCAGTGTCACAGTTGTTTACGTGTGGAATATGAAGAGCGTATACCTTTCTTGACCCCATTCGTGCATATGCTGGTCAGCAACAATGAGGGGTAAGACTGTATGGATTTCGCGCATTTGCCAATACCCTGCATCTGCTTATAGACTTCATGGATGCGGATGGAAATAGACATGTGATAAGCTTTAAAGCATTGAAAAACAGTTGTTCATGGTGCAAATCAAGTTGTATCCGAAGGACTAATTCCTGTTTCCTTTTTTGATTTCCAAATAATACAAAAACGGCTTTTTTTGCGAAAAGTCGTTTTTGGTATATTGGTGTATATATCGGATCTTTGCAGAGTCAAAAAGATAAATTATTTAAAACAGAATTA
>NZ_QRZF01000025.1:60909-75863 GCF_003464595.1 Bacteroides intestinalis | reverse complement strand
GACTAGTAATTGCGAATATAACAGGTGCATAAACGGATAATCAGATTAATTTATTAATAAGCTGCAATCATTTAATTGCATTCTTGAAATTTTCATCTAAATATTTTTTTATACGATATTTTACTTCCATTGCCACACTTCCTTCTTTTTTAAATTCTTCTGATAATATTGCTGTTCCATAAGAGTATGCTTTTTGAATATCACCTTGTTTTGCATATATTCTAAATAGATAGTAACGTGGAAGGATATGAGATGGAACCATATAATGAGCTTTTGTAAGGTAGTATTCTGCTTTTTCAGAATCTTCCAGATAATAAAAGCAATTGCCTAAATCCATACAGATTTCAGAGACCGGACTCAACAAGAAAGCTTGTTGCAAATAAGGCAGAGCAACAATATAGTTTTTTGAATTATATAATTGATGAGCGCATCTCAAAACAAAAGTACGATTATATCGATTGGAACGATATTTGGCAAGTAACTTTTGCTCTACATCTTCTCCTTTTGTTTCAGTATAAGCAGAAAGATAATTCGAAAGACATTTTTCTTGTTGACACCTAAACAATGAGAAAAGGATAATACCTGAAAAACATATCGCAATCGGCCATGGGCTATTATGCTGATAAGTATATTGGATGTGACTGTTGTTAGATAATTTCCCCATAAAAATGCTACATACTATCAGAAGAGCTGATACTTCAACCACATATGAAAAACAAGCAAATATGCAGATATAGCCAACCATCCATTTAATAAGTGTATTTCCTTTGGATTTTATAGCAAGAAATAAGATAACTCCTAAAAATAATAAACCTATTATGCCGTATTCGCAAGTAATACGTAGGTATTCATTAAAAGCATGTACATTGTCTGTAGCATTCATCCTATATTCTGAATTCGGGTAACGCTCAAAGAAATCAGCTTGTGCAAGCATATACTCTGCAGTAAAGCTGTCTGCTCCTCTTCCAAGCAGCGGAGCAGAGCTAACTAACTCTTTGCTAACATTCCAAATAAATAATCGTCCATCTGCAGAGGCTTTTTTAAGTTGATATAAAAGTGGCAATAATGATATAAAAATAAGAAAAGCCATACCACAGTATGTTTTATATTTGAAGATATGATACTTCCATAATACAAGTAGCAAAATTATGGAAAGTGCAACCCAAGAAGCACGCGAAAAAGAAAGTATAAGTACTCCAAACATAGAGAGGAACAGAAAAGATAAAACTATGCACCGATAGAATTTCATGCGTTGATAATAAGCATATAACAAATAAATAGTACATATAATAGAAAGTCCGGTATACGCCCCTAAATGAGCTGGATTGTAAAAACTACCAGTCATCATAAATTCTAAATGATTAGAATCTAAAACCTCAAAACATTGACACCAAGCTATTAATGATTGAAGAAATCCTCCTAACATTATTATAATCGCTAATACTTTTTCTGTCCATAAAGTAGTTAGCTTGGAAGTAAAGTAGACAATAAATGAAGTTATGATCAAAATTAATTTTTCGTCTGACAGGACACGATCATTTATCCAGAATGAATCAATCAGCATCCATGCAAAAAGACAACAAATACAGATATCAAGTTTGGTTGTTTGGTAGTTCTTTGACAAGTTTGTGATTGAAAATAACGTGACAGAGAATGCTGAAAATGCTAATATACCGTAATTGCAGATCATCACATTTTCTTTGTGATCCATAAATAGAGGAAGAAATATAATAAATATTCCTAAAATAATGTAGTGTATGTAGTGTTGTAGATTCATAACTTTTGCTCTTTTTACCAGAAATAAGTTTTCTTATTCACATATGTAAATATACGATGCTCATTACCTTTCGTTGCGTCTTTCAGTAAATACAATCCTTCAGAAGGAATTGAATCAAATGAAATAGTATGCGCATCTGCAACTTGCTGTTTGAGTAATCTGAAATCACCATCATCAAACATATACAATTCGTATGTGTCACCCAACGAGATATGATTATCATCGGTACGAGGACAAAACTTTATTTTTTCTAAATGGATTTCTTTCCCAAAATCGAACCCAATCCAATGGCTAATTTGCGTATAATCGCCTATTGAACCATTAAAAAGTTTCGATTCTTTCTTATCGGAAATGGCTTCAGGAGGTAATAATACATCATGCACTACAAGCGGTTGCTTTTGTCCGAAGCTATAAAATTCTAATTCTGCTAATTCTATTTTTTGTATATGATTAAAACGTATATATCGATATATACTTGGGGCAGAAGTAATAAATATGGAGTCCCACATTGTATTAGCATCATGTGTTAAGGTAGCTATGATTCGAGATTGATGAAAATCCGGATAAGAGGATCCCTCAATGGTAGTTCCAATTAAGTGGCGACTATAATTAGCAAAACGATGATATAAAGGATATTTACGCTCTATTAAAAGTGATTGGTAAGTATTATTGGGAATAATATATTCAACTTTACCCTCCAGATTAACATGAAAAGGGTTGGAAGCCGGTATTATCTCTCCATCAATATAATAACCTGCAATAAACATGGTTTGTGGACCTACCTTTGTAAAAGCAACCTTCTGATTATTTATTTTTCCCCAATGAACAGGTACCCAGATTTCATTATCGAAAACACAAAGATATGCATATTCCCTTTTTTCTTCTGGTAAAGAATTTAGTTGAACGGTAATATCATGACATTCCATATATTCCTCTGTTACATCTTTTAAAAAGACATTCTGAAAGAAAGGTGGAATAGGTTCTTGTGGAGATTGATAAATTAATGCACTGGAATTGAGGGCATACACGTGGCGATATACTTTGTTCATCTTGTAATCTTGATTCAACCCACGAGGACGTGAATCATACCCAGTAAAAGGATAACTTAGCCCCGTAAAGTGATATACTGCATTCCAATAATGCTTTCCACGGCGAGAAGACCATTGTTCTATACTTTCGATGGAAACAGGAATACCTACACTACGCATAGCAAAAATAGCAGCGTATACGAACTCTGGGCAACCAAATTTTACAGCCTCCTTTTTTCCTGTTAGTAAATGGATGAATGTCAATGAATCAGCTTTCATTTCTTTAAAAAGTTCCATTAGGTGAGTATTAAGTTGAAGACAGGCTTGATAAGGAGACTCAAAAAGTTCATCTACTGTTTCCATGCGCTTAAAAACGTCATCAAAGACTCCGCTCAAAGAATCACGCCAACACATAATCGGTTCATTATCTACTCTATAAGGTAGTAGATATTCACAAAAATCATCAAATCCCATATGACGTGCCCATGGCTTTTGCCATGCAAAAAAGGCTTTTTCTATATTATCAATCAGATAGCTGGAGGATATACAATGAATATCTTCTATTTTACTAATTCCTTTTATATGAGAAATATTCGGATTCCGGTAAGCCTGAATAAGGAACATATTACGCAAATGCCAAGGATAAGAGCGCAATGTAACAGAATGATGAATACTATCTAAGTATTCATCTAATGTTTCTCCATAATATGAATAATGCCCTGGCATATTGGCTATTAAAAATTCTGCAGCTTTTAATTTCAAAGAATCTTTCGGTGATTTTGAATAATAATCCAATACATATTTTAATTCATCATAATTATCACCACTGAATAGTAAAGCTCTTTCCAGTTTAGTATCTACTTCATTACATGAAATATGTATAATTCCAATGAAAAGCATTAATATGTATTTCATAGTAAATATTTAATTATTTTTTTTAATTGAAAACTAAGAGGATATTTAGTTTTGAGCTTTCTAAACTCATAGCATACTCTTTCTAAATAAAACAGTTTTAATCATGACTCTCCAGATTAGGGTTTGTATTCTTTTCGTAGATTTTAAAATCAGCCAGTTGTAGAGTTTCATCCTTTATTCCGTTTGTCGGGCGATCATCTACACCATCCATATTTCTGCCAAAGCTCCGATAAATGCCATATTTATTACGAATACTAATAGCACCTTTTCTCCACATGTCTATATCAGAGAACGATTTATTAACTAGGATTTTTCCATCACTGATACGTGTCATCTTAATGCTAAATGAACCATTATGGGTATAGTGCATTTCTGTCTCTACTTGTATCCATTCATCCTCAAAGTCTGATAGAGGTAAATTGTCTATTATTGTACCTTTATTAGTGGCACTTTTATCACCTGTATGAATAACTTGTATTCGTCGATTACTACCATTGCTATTGCAGCGGGGAGTAATCGTTATCAGTGGAGAACCATTGTTTCCTTCCTGCGCTTTTAGTTGGTGGATGTGACAGAAATTCGTAGAAGGTCTAAAATCTTTCGGAATACGGAATTTCCATTCTAAGCGTTGCCATTCGTCCCAGTTTCCATTCAATTTATACCAAGCAGCAGTTGTTTGTGTTTTCATTTCATTACGTTGACGGTCTTCCAATTTTCCGCGATCACCATCAAGTATCTCTGCATTGGCATGAATGATAAATTTAAAAACATATTGTTGTATGATTTTGTCGTATACAACCTCACAATGTATACCGTCATTGTGATCTTTGTCAGATGAATTGGGGTGTTCAGAATAATCCCAGCCGTAAGAGCGCATATACTTATGAATCTCAGAATAATTTTTCCCAACTAATTGTTCTGCAGCCTGCATAGTTCCTTGCAATGTGTAATTGTCAGGTTCGGGCTCTGGAGCTGGAATAGACTGATCCGTATCTGGCTTATGATTCTCTTCTTTGGAACAAGCACTTATTCCGTATACGGCAATACAAAGTACGCACAACATCAGAAATAAATTAATATGTTTCATAGTTTTATCATTTATAAGATGTGACATTATCTTTTTAATAAATACTCATACCGACAAGGAGCCCCCTTATCTGTTATACCTTCAATAACTACAGTATAATAACTTAGACGATCAGCGGTATAAAAATGAACATTAGCATTACCATTTTCATCAGTAAAAAGTTTTGGTTGCCAATAAATAGTAGTACGATTATCCGATACAGAAGATTGGCGTTCAATATCAGTTGTATATTTAGGACTATAAAAAGACTTATATCGATTGAAACCAAGCAGGAAAGCTGTATCTCCCTGGGAAGTACTGGGAATTGCTAAATTACCGGTACGAGAGGTTAATACAATACATCCTCCGGAAATATTTTGAGATCCATCTTTCATTTTTTGAAGCTGCCTGTCAACTTCCAGTTCTTCCAATTCTTCTAAAGTAGCACCGCTTTCAAATGCTTCATTATATGCCGCCTCCAAATATTTCAGATTTTGAGTGATATTGACAGCTGCATCAATTTCCGGATCTATTTTATGTACACCAATAATATCTGCTGCATTGATAAGAGAAAGCACATTAAAGCCAACAGTCCTGTTATCTAACATAAAACGTGCGGTACGGCCATAATCTATTTTTTCTTTCGGCCGTAATGCATTTCGGTTATTTACATCATTAGACATTAAATGCTCTGGACGTTGAGAGTATTTAGGATTAATATAAGGTCGATTATCGATAATTCGAAATCCTGGAACTTTCTTTACCAGATCAAGTGCTGTGCGTGCATCTTGTTGAGATAACATTTCTTCATCGTCCATTTTATAAGAAGAAAAACGATCTTTCACCAGAGTTCTGGCATTGATTACGACTTCCGGAAGCCGTAACATTAAAACACCATCTTCTTTTACAAAGGGAGATTGCATTTCCTCGATATATTCATTTTGGTGCTGATATTTTATATTTATATAAGGGTGGGCATTAGTCGCTTCCGGAAAATAATCCCGGTCTATTTGAATATTGGCACGGAATATTTTTCCTTTCTCTATTACTTGTGCTTCCACTCTGGCTGTGTCTGCATAACTTAACTTATCAACAAGAAATACTCCATTACTATCTGTATATATTGAAGGATAAGGGCGTTTATTGACAAACACATTCACATGTTTTCCAGCAAGTGGCTTATTGCGGATATCCAATACCTTACCGGAAACAAACTGTCCGACTTCCATAAAATATTGCGGATTCGTCCGCTGTTTTTTTAAAAGATCTTCCACATTAAATCGGCTCCAGCCCTGTGTCAACATTAAATTATCCAGACAAGCTTTTAGTCGCTGGGAATTATTTTTAAAATAATACCCAGGCGTTTCAATATATCCTTTTAAATCAGATGTTAACAGTAGATTAGAAAGAATATTATCTCCTATCGAATCACATCCAATTGCATAATTATCAGTAACACTTAATGAAAAATTGCCTTTTATAGGTTGCCCTGACAGGTCAGATAAATGAATGTCGAGATAAACTGGGGAACGTGGATCATAAGATGATTTATCAGGAGTCAGTTTCCAAACAGAATTACTCTCCCGGCGAACGAAAGCAAGACGTTCACTATGCGGAAGATAGTTTCCATCCAATAGTGTAAGAGTCAGTATGCCTTCCGGAACGGATTGTAAACTGATAGCTCCTTGTTCTTTTTCGATCGGTTGTATAAATAGAAGAAATCCACGAATATGAGCTACTAAATACAAATTCTCTGAAAGCTTTTTCTGAGGAGTATGTAATATTGTATAGTGTATGACTCCATTACGTTCAGTAATAGATAAAGCAAGCCTATTCGCTTCTGGTTCCGGTAATGAGAATTCTTTTTTTACACCTTCTGTTGTACTAACAATTGCCTTATATTTTTCACCCATTGAAACTGGTAGTATAAAATTACCCATACCGGCATAGACACTCTTAAAATGAGTTATGGTATCGCCATTACTATTTAAAATATCACCTGCTATCTCTACAGAATTCCCATTTATATCTATAGCTTTTATGCCTATTTTTTGAGTACAACCTCCTATCAGGTTACCTCCTTCCGGAAAGAAATCAACTTGATAATCAAAAGCATCTGGAACGTAGAATGTATGCTTATATTTTAATTGTTTGTCTTCCAGTACAACATAGATATATTGTTCTATTTCTTCTTTTTCCGGAATGTCTATCTGTATTTCTCCATTTTTATTAGTTTGTTGCTGTCGAAATTTGTTTTCATGTGTTTTAGTACGAACCATGTAATGCACATAATTGCCTGCATAGACACCATTATCAGGCCTTTTGAATGTAATAATTGCCATACGCTTTTTACCCTTCTGCACATATCGAATTTCGGGATACATAAAAGATGATTGAGAAGCTAATATTTTTAGATTCTTAGAAAAGTAAAAAGAAGAATCTTCATTCAGCATCCAATGAGTATATGCACGAAGATAATAATCACCCGCTTCCAATGTTTTAGGTAAGGTGAGATAATTTGCAAAGAGGCCTTTATCTTGCTGAATTTTGATACGTTGCAAGACTTTATCTTTGCGATTTATAAGTTCTACATATACATACTGACTTCCATTTCCTGAAAAATGAGTAATGGCATTCACTAAATATGCTTTTAACCAAATAGTATCTCCTACAAAATAATATGGTTTATCTGTATGCAGATATACTTTTTCTTGCGGCAGATTGGTGATTTGCTTAAATGAACTAGCAATTTTATTCATATAAACAGTATCAATTTGCTGGGCATTGCATGTAAATATGCTAACAAAAAGTGTCACCCATATAGTTAGGAGATAACGTATTCGGCTGTTCCTCATAGTGGATATGTATTATGCTATTTTTTAATTGTAGTGATAACAATGACACCATTAGCTCCTTTCATGCCATAAGCTGCACCGTCTTTCTGAATTTCCACTTTATCAATATCATTGATTGAGACTACTCCATCAACTTCACTGCTACTTTCATACAAAGTTCCGTCTACAACAAATAAAGGTTCGTTATCCAAATCGAATGAACTTCCACCTCTGATTGTTATTTTATCTCCGTTTACAGTTACTCCCGGAATAGCTCCACCTTTGAACAAATCATAAATATTATTAGCTGATAGCTTCTGAATTTGCTCACGAGTCAGTACGTTGGAATTATAACTGGCACGAAGTATTTTGGTATATTCCCTTTTTTCGTCTTTTTGACCATCAAATAATATAAAGAATTTCTTCTCTATTTTAAGAGAAGCTTGTGACATTTTACCAATTGGAATAACAGCTTCCTCCTTTTTTGATATAGACACTACCAATGTATCTGTAGGTTTTAAACCGGAAAAGGAGAATACTCCCATTTCGTCAGTCTTCACACTCTCTGTAGTATTTTTCTTCCAAACCTTCATTCCTTTCAGAGGTCGTTGTTTAGCATTAACAATAACTCCTCTAAAATCTTGCCCTACGGCAGTTAGTATAAACAGAGATGTACACAATGCGAGAAATAATCGTTTTTTCATAATCGTAAGAATTAAAAAAGTACCTTAGGGGTATAATGACTCCTAAGATACTTTTTGATTAATGAATATTATTCTAAAATACCGGTATTTGAAGCATAAGCATCATCAATATACAATACTGGAATTTCTTTTCCACCATTACCATTAGGAAGATAAAGTTCCCAGTTATTAATGGACATACGGCCTTCACAAGCATTTATACTACGGGCATTACTTAAAATGGTACTCTTTAAAACTTCCTGACCTGCTACATGGACAATGAGTGCCTCACTTTCGTCTACAGACATAGAAACTGTCTGATAAAGCTTAGCTGTAAATGTATTCATCGTATTCAGGTTATGATATTCGTTATACGTAGTTTTCTTACCTTCTGTAGATGTATATTGTACTATTAACTGTACATTATAATCGGAAGTTCCTTCAATCGTTACGTCATCATTAGGTACGGCAGGATAAACCTCTCCACTTTTCAGTTTTCCCGGATACCACAATAAACGAATCTGATTAATATAAGCACCATTATTAGAAGCGTCAGAACTCAAATTCCAGCGATACTCCAACATAGGTTTGCCTGTCTTGGTTCCAACTTTAATCTCTTGCAGATTAGGAACATTAGATTCAAAACCGAGTTTCATACGAGTGCTAAACGGAGTATATAATGTATTATCACCAAAAGCACGACGCACATACCGATTTACTTCTGCTGCTGAATTAACTTTGGCCTGTAGATACTGGTTACCATCAGCTTCTTTCTTTAATGTACCGGTAGTATTACTTTGTAGAGACAAGGAATGAGGAGTTTTCTCAAACTTATCAAAGTAGTAACTGGAAACATACATTTTATGAGAACGCACTTGAGTTTCACCACCGATACTTGCACGACAAGTAATCGTATAGGTACCAGGAATACTCGGTGCCTTCCATGTCATTTCATTTAAACCTTGAGGTTGAGTCAATGTACCTGCATCACAATCCCACTCATAGTTAGTATGCCATAAATCACTGGAGCGTACACACATCCATACTTTCACTTTCTGGTTACAATAGAACTCATCTCCATCTGCACTCAATGAGTCTATTTCGATAAAATCATCATCACCGCAGCTTGCAAAGGAGAAAGCGCAAAGTAGGACAAGGAAAAATTGATAAATATATTTCATAATCGTAATCTTTTTAGGTTATTTCATATTCAATTGTTCTTTAGTAGGACGGTCCAACCAACTATCCAATACATGCATATATGATCCGTCAGAGTTGTACAAGTTAGAAGTACGTGGTTTAATCGAAGATTTGTAATGACCATCAAAGTTGTTAAATACAATGTTAGGATTACGGTCTTTCAATAAATACATGTTTACTTTAGCTGTATCCGCAGGAGCCATTGTTTCAAACCAGGTAGGTTCTGCCGGCAGATTAGTAAAGGTATACTTACCTTGTACAATATGGTAAAGCAAAAACTCTTTTACTTGCTCTTTCGGATAAGCAGTCATACTTATGGGCGCATAAGATACCACTTCTCCAGTCTCATCATCGATATAAGTCAATTTATGAGTTTGAAAGTAACTTAAATCAGTGCTTGTTTCAGAATTAAAAGCCGTATTTGTAGGCAATAAATAGGTAACGCCACTACGCTTAAATTCATTTTCAACTCCTGCATATAGAATAGCCTCTCCCAATAAAGAAAATATATCTGTGCGAGATTGAATAAATTCAAAAGCAGACATATCTATTTTATTACTGGGCATGCCTTCATTATAATCATAGTCATATGAATCTTGATAATCCAGTCCCAACAATTCACAGCTGGTGAATAGGAAAGGAAGTACCAATAAGGCTAATGTTATTTTATAATATTTTAGTTTCATTATTCGCTTCATTTAAATAGTTCATAATTAACGTTCGGTATAGGGTGCATTTTGATCACCAACAAGTGCTTTATTGGACTCAAACTCACCATAGTAAATAGGCCAATATTTAGTACCTTCATGACCAAAACCAGTAACTGTTACATTAGCAGCTTCCTGACGTGCAGAATAGATAGGATCCATCACCTCTATTAAACGTCCTGTGCGCATCAAGTCGAACCAGCGATAACCTTCTCCAAAAAGCTCCAATTGTCTTTCATGCAAAATAAGGTTTTCCACTTCATTCGTATTATTGACACTGGAAACTTCTAACTTGGCATCTTTCAAATAGCCCACACGACTACGAATATCGTTGACGATACTTAATGCTTCATCTCCTCTATTTAATTTGTTCAAAGCCTCTGCACGAAGTAACATGATATTCGCCATACGCATCATTACCAATGCAAATTCGCTATCCGTTGTATTTTTGATTGCAAAGTATGATTTATATACTTGGTTAGCAGAATCATATTCACGTTCTGGATCAATATCACTATACTTGATGCATTTATTTACACTTTCTACACCGGCTGTATAACTGGCGTAAGTTAAAGGTACACGAGAAGCTTTATAGTATACTTTGACAGTATCAATTGTATTCCAGAAACGAGCATCAGAACCTTCGCCAGAACGTAAGCGATCAATGAATTCGTCAAAAATAGGTTGCGACATTCTATAACCATTATTGGTATTACTAGCTCCCAAAAGTTGAGGCCAACCTCCAAGAGCACCATCTGTTTCATAATTCCATGCCATAGCAAAAACTACTTCTTTGGAACCTGAGGGATTGGTAAAGATATTCTTCCATTCAACTTCTCCATTCGATAATGTCAGAGTCTTATGATCTATGAAATGATCTGAAGCTTTCAATGCCTCCTGATATTCATTGTACCACATGTATACTTCTGTCAATAAAGCATACATTGCATCTTTTCCTAAATAGAATTTGTCACTTGTATCAGAAATATTGAAATATCCAATAGCACTTTCTATATCAGACAATATTTGTTCTTTTACTTTCTCCAGAGAGGAACGGGGAACAGCTATATTATTTAAAGAACCATCCCATGGCTCTGTTATGATAGGCATTTTACCCCAAGCACGGGTTCCCCAGAAATACAAGTAAGCGCGCATTGCATAACATTGTCCAATATATGGGGCATATTCAGACTCCAGGATATTGGGAATAGTAGGATATTTCTGAATACCAATATTACATCTGGAGATGCAAGTATAGAAAGGTTCCCAACTGGTATCTGAAATATTAGACATCAAAGCATTCATATAAATCTTTGAATCTTCATAAGTCGTACCTGTTACATTATCAGAACGAACATCACCGAAAAGTACTTGTCTTTTCGAAAGAGCACTTTGAAATGCATCATATATACCCGCATTCCAGTTTTTCATTTCAGCTTTGTCTTTGAAATAACTTGATGGAGATAAGTCTGATAAAGGTGACCGATCCAAAAAGCTTTCACAACTTGTTAAAGCTAAAAGGCTTGTAAAAGCTAAAATAATATATTTCTTCATTTTCTTATCCTTTTAATTAAAATCCAACATTAAATCCGATACCAAATTCACGCTTACGAGGATACTTGGAACTGTCCTTACCAGGTGTCAAAACACCGCCACTTAATTCAGGATCATAACCGGTATAATTTGTCCAAGTCAATAAGTTATTACCATAAATATATGCTTGCACAGAACGAAGCGGAGTCTTATTCAAGAATCTTTGATTTACATTATAACTTAAACGAACGGATTGTAAACGAATAAAAGTTGCATCTTCCAGGAATTGGTCACTCAAACTCATAGAATGATTATTGGTTTTACGTTGTCTGGAATTCAGTGCATACCAACCCGTAATCTCACCTGGATATTTCCATCCTTGCATAATATATTCAGGAGTCTGCTTATGAGTATTACCTCCCCATGAGCAATAGTAACGTTTCAAGTCATTCCAAACTTGACCACCCCAACTAACATAGAAATTAAATGAAAGAGAGAAATCTTTGTAAGTAAGAGTATTTCCCCAAGAGCCAAACCAATCCGGAGTAGCTTTGCCTAATTCTGTCTGATCATTAGAATTAATTACATTATCCAATTCACCATTTTCGTTAGGCTTATTATACCATATGACATCACCACCACCAGCTATCACGCCATTCACCGTCATTTGGGCAACTTTACCGGTATATTCACTGCCATCAGAATTTAGATATTTTTCTAATGTTGGTTGACCATTCAAACCGATAACGACATTACCATCACCATCACGCTTAAAGACAGGAGTTAAACGAGTCTTATAGTCTTGAGTCCAGGCATTGCTCGCATCATACTCATATACGCCCAAATTCTTGTAACCATAGAATAAACCTGCAGGCTTTCCTGCTGCAATCAACCAGGCACTGCTGATATAATCTTCACGAGCTAAATCTAGGATTTTATTATCATTTTTCCACCAGTTAACTGTTGTACTCCAACTAAAATCCCGTGTTCTGACCGGAGTGGTGGTGAGAGATAATTCAACACCTTTATTCTCAATACTTGCCAAGTTTACACGCATCTTATCGTAACCGGTAGTACTTGGAAGATTATAATCAGAAAGTAGATCACTTGTTTTCTTTATATAATAATCAGCTACAAACATGATACGTCCATTTAAGAAGCTCAAATCCAAACCAATATTTGTCTGCTTGGTTTGCTCCCATTTCAAATCCGGATTACCATACTTAGATGCAGGGACTATACCTCCTACTGAATTATAATATTGAGAACCTGCGGTATAAACAGTCTGAGATTCATAACGACCAATCTTATCATTACCGGTAATACCATAACTGGCACGAACTTTTGCATCTGTAAGAACATTATTTGACCAACGCATAAATGGTTCATCCGAAATACGCCATGCAGCAGAAACTGATGGGAAAGATCCCCAACGATTATTCTTACCGAAACGTGAAGAACCGTCAAAACGAAGATTACCAGTTATGGTGTAGCGGCTTTTCCAACTATATACAACACGTCCGAAAACACCAACCATAGCCTCATCCCAACCACTTGTATAGATATTTTTCACATCCTTTACTGTGGCAAGATTCATGTAATGAATATCTTCAGATAAGAAGAAAGAGCCAGCTATATTGTATTCTAATTGATTACTTACTTCAAAGCTACTACCAACCATTGCATTTAAAGAATGGTCTTTAGCAATTGTTTTATTAAAGTTCAGATATGCTTCACCTGCATATTTCCAGGTCTGCTGACTTCTATCTGCACCCGTATTTTTTCCGTTATCACTTCCTTCCAGATACTTGGATGAGAATGTCAAGTTTCTATAAGATGTATAATCTGCTGAGATATCAGCATCTAATCTTAACCAAGGAGTAAATGTCCAGGTTACACCTTGATAGAAGTTTCCTCTATAAGTTGAACGCTCATCTAACTTTTGCTTTAACTCTGCAATAGGATTACGACGCCCACCGGAAGAATAATAAGGAATTAATTCACCGTCCGGATACCAAATAATCATATCAGGGTCACGACGCATAGCATCCTGCAAGACTGATTCTTTAATATTGTTAACCTTATTATAGCTTAAACGAACACGAGTTGTAAACTTGATGTTTTTCCATGGTTCATAATCAACATTAATGTTAGCTGTATATTTATCGTTTCCAGATTCCAATATAACACCTTTTTCACCAATATAATTTAAAGATGCACGGTACTTAAAACCTTTAGAACCACCACTAATCTGCACACTAGCATCATCACGCCCACCTGTGCGGAATAACAGATCTTGATAATAATAGTTTGTACTGTATTGCATACCAACGGAGTCGGTACGTGCAGAGAATTTTTCCAAAGTCTTAGATGGATTATCTAAATCTGTGGCAGCCATACTCAAACGACTTTCAAAAGCATTAACCTGAGGAAGTTTACGTGCAACTGTATAAAAGGAATGTTGATAGCGTACATCAACACGTGGCTTACCAGATTCACCGGATTTAGTTGTAATCAATATTACACCATTGGCAGAACGGGCACCATAGATTGCGGAAGAAGCAGCATCTTTCATAACATCAATCTGCTTGATATCATTCGCAGAGATATCGTCGATATTATCTACAACTACTCCGTCTACAACATACAATGGAGATACGCCTTCATCACTAAAAGTGGAAGCACCACGAATAGATACAAATGACGAAGATCCGGGAGCTCCAGAATTTGAAACAATTTGCATACCGGGAGCTGCACCTTGTAATGCATCGAAGACATTCACAGAGTTTTTCTCTTCCAGAATTTTAGAATCTACTGAAGTCATTGAGCCTGTAATATGCTTTTTGTTCATTGAACCAAAGCCAACAATAACAACTTCATCTAAAGCTTGAGCATCTTCAGTCATTTCTATTCTCATTCTCTGACCACTCGCTTTATGTTCCACTGTCTTGTATCCCATAAAAGAGAAGACTAATGTGGCACCTTTATTACATTTGATGGAGAAGTTACCATCCAAATCCGTGATGCCACCAGTCGTTGCACCTTTTACTTGTACTGTTACACCAATCATCGGTTCATTATTCTGATCAACAATAACACCAGTCTGGGTTATAGATTGAGCCATCATATTAGTACTCAAAATCAATGCTGATAGAACTAATGATAATCGCCAGAATAGCGATTTGGACTTGTGTTCTTTCTTTTTCATTAA
>NZ_QRZF01000025.1:0-60899 GCF_003464595.1 Bacteroides intestinalis | reverse complement strand
CTTGTGTTCTTTCTTTTTCATTAAACTACTTTTTAAAATTAGACTTAAATTAACAAGGGATTTCACCTAAGATTCTTTTTGAGTTGTTCATAATAGATTGTTTTTACATAATATCAATACATCATTTTTAAAGTTATACATTGTTGTTTTCCATATCGCAAACAAACAACAATTTTCCCAAACGAGATTTAAAGATTGTATCAAATACTATCAATTATATCTCAAAGTGTTATAGACTGTAAACGGAAAAATTGGATAATATCCTATTATACAACGCATTACCAAGCACTACGATTTTACAACACCAAATTACAAGCTAATTCCTGCTTATTTAGTCAGTATTCGCAAATCCATATTCTTATGACGAGCCATCAGTTGTGCTATATAAAGTGAACGGGGGAAGACATTCTTTTCATTCTGTCCTTCCCAAACACCATCCGGACGATCGATAAAAACTCCCGGATATTTTTCACCCTTCATACCAAAGTTATAATTATATCCTGATGTCCAAGGACTCTGTACAGCAGCACGTTTCACACGACAGTTCCAAAGCACCTGAGTTACTCCAGCCCAGCCATGTCCACTTCCCATTTTACCACGATCCTGCACATTGATTTCTCCATCGGTAATCACATTATCATAAAGGGTTCCAACTGCCCAGCGATGGTGAGGACCTATATCTGCATAAGTTTGCGAAGCCGTACAATTATAAAATACATTGGGACCACATACACGTGCACCCGTCACATAATCATGACGCCCCTCTGTACTCTGACAGTTCATAAACAGATTTTGCTGTCCCCAATTATTAAAAGAATATCGCAGTCCACCGGTTATCAGAGATTTTGTTTCCAGGCAACGGCAATCCGTCACAGTTACATTCTTCGCATTGCGTTCACAACTTACCGCTGAATACCCGAAATAGCGACAAGTCAGATTACGCGCCCAGCAGTTTTCCACTTTATCGAACTGAACGCCAATCCAACCATGCTCGTTATCCTCATAATGTTCAAATTCAGATTCCAAACACATATTAGTCACCCCGACTTCACTGATACGACCGTCAAATGTATACTTAAATACTTCACCGCCGCCATATTTCTCTTCCATTTGCATTACTACCGGATTATCAATATAAATACGGTTACCTTCTACTTTTACAATTTCACGTTCGAAAGAAAGATTATATTCCCGTGCAGTCCATTGGCGGGTTCCCTGGCGTTCAACGATCTGATCCATCTTAATATCATGTATCCAATTCTCTGTTCCCGGACGATAAACAATGATACGATCACCCACTTTAAAATTTGCAGCAGAAGAAACCTGAAAAGAGTGTGTTCCCACTGGTACAAAAGCATCCGTAATCTTCACCCTTGTTCCGGATACTTCCTCCATTCTACCATTACCAGATACTTCTATCAATGAAAAACGCTGCTTACCGATAGCCAATAAACGGGTTTCATTCACATTATCTCCTTCTCCGGTCAAAACAACTCCACTTGCATTTATATGAATCGTTCCATGAACATGATACACTCCCCGTTTTAGCAGAACCGTTCCACGGTGTCCGTCTTTATCCGGTTGCATACGAGACACTTCATCTATTGCATCCTGAATTCTCTGACGACTATCCCCTTTTTCCACAGGATATACAGTTTTTGTTACCGGATACTCAGGGATTGATTTATCACCATGATGATAACCAACCCGACTAAAATCCGGTATTGTATTTCCCTGTTTATCGGGATAATAAGCTAACTCCCCTTCCGGAGTAATTTTCACATAGCTGGATTGCCAGCCCGGAGGTAATTTGGTCTGGGCAGATACACTCACACAAAGTGTTATCGCCAATATACCTCCCACAAGTTTCTTTACACGATTCATTCTATTCTCAATTATTAGTTTGTATATAAATTCAGTTCAACCTTCTCACCCGCCACAGTCGGTATCTGCAGATATTCTCCATAAAGTATGTCCGATTTTCCATTTTCCCGGATAACTTGCACAGGGTGTCCTTTCCATGGGTTCTCTATTTTACAGACACGTCCTTTCTCACTAACCAGAGTTACTCCCTGAATTAGTCCTTCTTTCAAAGTAGAAGTAACCAAAAACGCACCATAAGCTCTCAGATTTTCAAAAGATGCATCCTTCTTATGATTCCAATTGGGGAAAACACGAATAACACCCTCATAACTTTGTAGCAGCATCTCATTAATAGTAAGAGGAACAGCGGCCAAAGTTTCAATGCCTCCCCCACCTTGCACAATCCAGGAATTGGGATATACATCCATCTCAATCCGTTTCTTCAAATAAGATAGAATCTTATCCGAGGGATACCCCACACGTACAGCTCCGGGATAACAGGTTTCAATTCCATTATTAGATGTATTTCCCCAATCATTCGGATCACGTTGCTTTTCCGTCCAATGTGCCACATCTTCCAGCAAGATAGTATTGAAAGCCGCATCTGTCATGGGCCCCACAACACCAGCAGGGAGAATCAAACCATGAATAGATACCCTGTTCAGCCCCGATGGACGCACTTCTTTATCCTGAGGTCCCTTCTCCATATTCTTCAAACTTTGACGTCCGTCTTCTGTAATACCTAATGGGTATTCACTCAGTTTCTCCAAAATATCCTGCCAACGGGATTGCCGTGTCTTATCAATGGAAAGGAAATCACTCATATCCATCACACCCTGAAACAGCATACGAACCAAACCCAACGAAAGAGTTGAATTAAAATCACCTAACCGATTACGCCAGACACCTCCATTACGTTTATTGGGCATAACCTCGTTGAAATGATCCATACGAATGACATAACGTCCATCCTCTAAAGAGAGATAATCTTCCCAAAAATCCGCACAGGCCAGAAGATACGGATATACTTTACAGGCATACGCCTCATCATACGTACTGTAATATCGCATCAACATATTTCCAACACTAAACACCGCATTGATTTTCTGTCCCAGAAACTTATAACCACCATCAATTGTATTTTCACGGGTCGAATACTTTTCCTGCATTTCTTCAGGAGTTAACGGCCACATAGCTGTACATAAACCTTTAGGACCGATACCCACCGGATAATAGATACCCTTGCAATTCAGCAATTCCTGTGCATGCTTCCGTCCAGCCTCCATATAATCTAATATAGGCTGATCAAAATTATCTGTCAGACTAATATGATTGGAAGAAAATGACGCCCAGTAAGGTGCCTGATAATTATAATTCAGATGATAATCACCTCCCCATGCCGCTTCGTCACGCGTAACAAATGGTCCCCAGATACCTGGTGCAAACTTGCCCTCACGGGAAGAACAAGCAAACAAATATTGCGACTGATAGTAATACTTTTCAAAATAACTATCACCTATATTAATATGAGACTGTTTCCAAAAATGATTCCACCAGGAATGATGTTCTTTCCGTAAATGCTCAACACCCGCTTCCGTTACTTTCTCTGCTTCTGTAATTGCTTTGTTTTTCCAATCCGGTGTATCATGATTCGTATAAACAGATATAACCAATTGTACTTTCTTTCCGGGAATCAAGGAGAATTCATCAGAATTTGAGTTTAAAGCCAATGCCACATGAGTAGGCCAACGCAGCAATTCCGTATTTT
Organism: Bacteroides intestinalis; assembly: GCF_003464595.1. Lineage (GTDB taxonomy): Bacteria > Bacteroidota > Bacteroidia > Bacteroidales > Bacteroidaceae > Bacteroides > Bacteroides intestinalis_A. The sequence goes on along the minus strand of NZ_QRZF01000025.1, from coordinate 57,268 downwards.
CAAATGAACGACTTACCCACATTACTTTATCTTTGCCTCCCGCAGTAGTCGAAGTATTACCTTCCGCAGCCCATAAACGCAAATGGGCAGTAACGGCTTTGTCCGATTGCAATTCTATGATAATCTTATTATCCGTTGCAGCAACCCATGCAGACAAATTCAACTGACAATGAGGAGTAGTGAATTTAGTTCTGATTTCAGCTGATCCGGGCAATTGTTCCGCATAGTAAGTAGCTCCTTGCAGTTCTTTTATCTCAATATCCAGTCCGCCCGGGAGCGCAATACCTCCCGGATAAACAGGATAAGCCCTCCAAAAATCATTTTTACCAATATAAAAACAGAGTTTATCAGGAGTACCTCCCATTGTGATACCGATATCTCCATTACCGGCTAAAGGAGCATCCGGAGTTTTGGTAGTGGGAACATGCTGTGGGGATGAAGTAAAGACGGCTTTATAATTATCAATGGCAAACTGAGCTTTCACCCCAATAGTGCTCAGCAATGCTACGCCCAAAATAAAAGCCTTGTGTGTATTCATAGTCTATAATCATTTATCTAAAACAAAAATAGACGTATCTTACCAACAAGGCTTGCAATATTATTTCAATCGTTTGGAGAAATGGCTCAAAATGCGTTTTTTAACGCATTAACCCACTATAGAAGTTGTTTTCCCTTTCTCTTTTCCTTCGGGAAGAGAAAGACGCACCTTTTTATGATTCAACTCAAGTTCTGCAACATTTCTCTGTTGAGTCGGATCGGCATAGTTTATTATGTACCGACCGGATTCATTTTTCCGTATCATATAAATTCCGGGAGTTTGAATATTCAATATAAAATCCGTACTTACAGTTAATTGTACCGGCTGATAAGCGGCCACCCAACAAGTAGTATTTCCTTCACTATAGACAGCTTGAGCAGTAGCATCATTACGAAGTATTTGTATATCCGATAAATTAAAAGCAGCCACATTTTCCTTGTCCATTCCGGGTAATATCAAATATTGATATGTACCTTGTTTAGGTGCAACACCATGCGTCAAATAGATGGCAGTCACCTCTCCATGTGTTTTTTCCGGGTGATACATTTGCATCACATCATACCATGATCCCGTACGTTCTGCTGTTTCAGCTACAACTTCATGAGTATTGCCCCATACAATATATCCCGTATTATTATGAAAATAGCGTTGTTCCTTTCCCTTAGCAGATTGCTTTGTATTCACAACATTCCATCGTGCATTTTCCCAGGAAAGCAGTTCCCCATTTTTATGGCATTGCTCTATAGAAGTGGTAACAATAAGATTACTATCTGCTTGTATACCAGCTCCCAAACAAAGAATAAAGTCATCCGTACAAACCCATGCTTTATGAGCCTTCACTCCGGCACGATCTAACTCCATAACAGTCATACCTTGTTTTCCATCCGAAACAGCTCCTACAAAAGTTCCTTTATTACGAGGCTGATAACTTTTAATCAGAGGCATAGGTGCATTATCTTCAAAAGCTGTTACTCCCGGTAACTTCCGCCAGTCCCAAAGAGGAAAAATATCCAGATACTCTTTACCATCTTTATAAATATAAGTAGCTCCATCTGCCATATAATACCCTTTCATATTATCGCCATTCATCATTTCCGTACCGATAATACGGTCAGAAGCCATTTTTATAGACGCCATCCAGGAAGGACGACGATGAATTGTATAATCCGACTGCCAGAAATGCTTATGTCCCGTAAGTACATTCACCGCAGGCGCAGGATAATTATCACGAAGCAGAGCTGTTGCCACAGCCATGCACTCATCTGATTCACCTCCACCTAACTCCGAGGTTGCAAATGCAAGACTCAGTGCTTTATGTACGGGAGCATGATGAAACAGTTGACGTCCCAAAGCATTCACATCCATCATTCCTTTCCAGATTACCCAACGATATCCCTTATCAATCAGTGTACTCAGAATACTCAACTGTTTATCATCAAATGCTAACGACGTCCCTGAAAATAATCCGGAGAAGAAACTCATTCCGGATACGAACGAAAGCCCATAATTACCAAACTGCTGCTGAGCGCCATGCTGGTGGAAGCACCAATCGTCTTTTATACCTTCTGCTCCACCCGTGACTATTTCAGATGCAATGGTATCACGCGCCATCTTTACCAACTCATAATCATTCTGTAATAATGCACGCATCATCACATTTCCGGCAAGCCATACCTTATTCTGTCCGGTCATCCCAAACTTAGCATTCTCCATTACAGTTATAGCGTTCTGTTTCTCCACAGGGGTCAATTGCTTCTCAAACAAGATAAAAACCGTGCCGAGTGTTTTAGGAATACCTATTTGATTATACCACCAGTTCAAACATACCGGTTTAGCAGTAAACCAATAATTCAAAGCTTTATGAATAACCGCTTCCACCTCCGAAGAACGATAGTAGGAAGTCTGATCGGAGTTATAGAGCTTTACCAGCTCCAGAATACGTTCCGCATGAATTTTAGGCTCCCAGCCGGAACGCTTTTTGTCATCGTAATTAATATCCGGCCATGTTCCGGCTTCCGTGAAAGAAGACAGATAAGTTTCTACTTTCTTTAAATCAAAAGGATATCGCTGATGCAACTCTACCACAACCTGATCCGAAATCTCTGTTTCCGGTTGAATAGACGAAAGGATGGACAATAAACCAAACGGATCTTTACCGGAAGGAACCAACATTCGGGCATAATTTTGCTTGATACGCACCAACTCATCCACACCACTTGCCTGTACAGTAACAGATACAAGTAATACACTAATTATAATCAGATTACGCAAAATTCTCATTCCTGTTTATTTTTTCAGTTGTTCTGTTTCCATTATAACAGCCGCCCACAATATACCGGCAACAGCCTCTTTGGCATTCAATATTTTGGGAACAGTAACATATTCTACAAAATTCTTTTTAATCACAACTCCATCACATGCTCCTATCACATCCAGTAAGCCTCTGTCATTCACCTGTATAAAAGGAAAGAGACTTTGATATCCCCTATATGCAACCGGAGTATATTCCTTTGCTTTTAAGAGCCCTAACTCTACACCACGCTGAATAGAGTATACAAACATAGCAGTTCCGGATGGATCTACAAAATTTAAAGGATTATCTCCTTTATCCACAACCATAAACCAACCACCGGTCTTCTTATCCTGCACTTCTTTCAGCCCTTTACACATTTTCAAATAAATATCAAGGACCTGCTGATAATTCGGATGTGTTGTTGGTAGTAAAGCCAGTAGTTCAGGTACCACCAAAGTGTACCACCCCATGCCTTCACTCCATACCTCCGGTGACAGTCCGGTAGTTTTATCCGCCCACACAGCCTTTTCAGGCTCTGTAGTCCATGCATGAAGGATAAGTCCATCCGGGCGTTGCAAATGACGGGCAGCAGTAATAATATTCCTACATGCCACATCATAGCAATAATCGGCTTCTCCCACATATTGTGCACAACGTATAAGGAACATTTGCATCATAAAAACACCATCTATCCACATATTAGGACTCCGGTTTCCATGCCAGAACTGTCCATCGGAACTGGGATAGTGATCCACAGCTTTCAATATTTGCAAGGCAGCTTTCTTGTATTTCTCATCACCCGTACGCCCATATAATGTACAAAAGGCCGAACCTGTCATAAAATTATCGAGATTCGTTAATCCACCTCCTTTGTAATTACCCGCTTCATCGACGAAATGATCCATATATTTCTTTATATATTCCAGATACCTGCTATCACCTGTTAATTGTCCCAAACGGTCCATAGCCTCAAACATGTATCCCTGCACATATGTATAGTCTTTCCAGTAAGCCATCCGATAATCCGGATATCTCGTCATCACTGTTTCCGACAAAGGTATAGCTAAATATTTCGGAGTAACTCCGGGTGTATATCCCAGTTTAGCTTCCGGCACTCCCTGAGAAGTAGTTCGCCGATAGCGGGTAGTAGTCTCCTGAGTAACCAGCATAGTAACCTCTCCTTCCACTACCGTACCGGCTGTATGTTGAGTTACTACCCGATTTTGAGCCATAGAAGAATGACTTGTGCCGACTGCACATACGATACAAACTCCTACTATTATTTTCCGTGTTATTATCATAGTCATTATTGATTAAATCCAAATCAACGGGTTACGTACAGGCAGATTACGCACCACTTCGTCGGTTACAGGGAAATGTTCTAACTTCTCCCACGTTGACTGCCAATTTTTATTATGAGTCTGTAGCGCACCGAATATCAGGAAAGGATGCGCTACCGGCCATTCATCCCAATACATTACATCTTTCGTATAAATCCAGCTTTCTCTATCAACGACATAGGGATAGATAAAATTAATACCCTTCTCCATATTCTTACCTCCCTCTGCCGTATAAGTCCATAAATTATCATTCTTATCCGAAAGCGTCTGGCATATTGTTGCCATGGCATCCAGATTAAATAAAGAATAACCATAAGGTTTCGTACGTGCTGTCTCCAACGGAAAACTACCGTCTTCCGCCATCTGCTTAGGTAAAAGTACTTCTTTATAACGCCGCTTACAAAAATCCATCATATCCTTATCACCAGCATAACGGGCAAATACAGCAGCCTGCATCACCCAGCAAGTTCCATGATTATTCTTAGCATTCATCTCGTCTATGCCATACTGATGTGTGAACATCCATTTCAAATAATCAGCAAACCACTGTTTAGTAGACTTTATATCATCCTTAGACAATACTCCAAGCTTTTCTAACTGCCATAACGATTGGGCTACTTCCATAAGATGTACCGTATCAATGATGCCAATACCACGTCCTGTAGCAATTCCCTTAATAGCTTGCGCATACTGCAAGTTAGGATTCATTTTTGTAGACTCATTCACAAACCAGGCACGCACATGCGTCAGTATCGCATCCACATATTCTTTATCCTGAGTCAATAAATAAGCAGAGGTCAGATTACCTACGATTGAACTAAAACGTATCATAGCATGACGATGAGCTACAAAATTATCCGGATTGGTCTCGCCATCCCGACGCACATAAGGTCCGTCAGGATTCAAAGTATCCGGCCACCAATAATCACCCTCCGAATAAAAATCATGTATATCCCCTGCACTGCGTTCCGCTATAAAGGCGGTAACCGTTACCGGTTCCTCCTTTATATTCATAGCGGCACGTTCCAGTATACCCTGCTTTAAAACACACTTCACAAAATCTTTACCGTCTTTATCCGATGTACACGAAATAGCCAGAAAAGAACAGATCCCTAAAAATAACATACCTACCTTTTTCATAATCTTACTGAACCGTTATAAATGATGTTTGGACTTTATCAGCTTTTACAGCTACACAGGAAGTACCGCCTTGCGTACGAACCCGTATTTGTGCCCGCCCGTTACGTGCCTGTACTTTGCGGGAACCGGTTGCCGTGCCCTGATTCTGTATCAGTTCTCCGTCACCGGCAATATCGAAAGAAACAAAAACTCTGGAATCAAGACACCTGATACCATTACTATCTACCAACTGGGCTTCAACTTCAACAATTCCATCTTCTTTAGGAGTAGAAGTTACCCGGAATGCATGTTCCTTCCCCCACTTCTCGGTCTGATATTCAAAGCTCAATTCATCAGCAAGAGCTTCTTTTCCAGCAGCCACAGCACGCAATGTATTCTGCCCCTTAGCAAGCTTCACATTCCAACGCAAACCCGCTGCGGGAAAATCCTGACTATTACGCTTGCGTATCCCCTGGCTTTGTCCGTTCACAAACAGTTCCACCGATGGACAGTTAGAGTAAACCAAGACCTCTTTTTCTTCATCGGCATCTCCCCATCTCACAGGCCAACCATGCCCATAGATATGAACCATAGGCTTTTCTGTCCAATAGGATTGGAATACGTAATAACTTTCCTTTTTCGTAAAGTCACGTTCCACCACTCCTTTCTGATTCATATATGGTACCGGATTATCCGGACGCACCGGTGTGGAAAAGTCCTTAAACGGCCAATAAGCAGCACCGGTCAGCCAAGGCATATTCTCCTGCTCCTTCAAATGCCAATCTATCAGCTTAACGATATAACTTTCCGACCAGTCTCCTTTCTTCAACACCAGAGCCGAACCATTCAGAGCTGCATCGCCATCACTTTCACCTTCTTTTCGTATAGGAGCAGTAGCCTCCGCATGACGTCCGGCATGGCTATCACCACCCCACTCTACATGCAGAAAATGTTTCACCTTCTCCATTTCTTCTTTGGACATCTGCTGATAATCTGTATAAACCCCACGATACCAACCGGCCCAGATAGAAGGAGAATATACATCTACAATATCGCTACAGAATGCACAACGGCGAATTGCCGTCTTGCGTTCGGCATCAAGATGATGTGCCAGTGTATTCAACTCACTCATCAGACTCCGTATCTCGCGTTGTTCAAATTCAGGAAAGTCATTCGGCCAGTCATTCTCATTACCCAATCCCCAGATTATCACTGAAGGGTGGTTATAGTGCTGGGTTATCATATTCGTCAACATACGTTTCGCTTGCCCGCGATAAGTTTCATTCCCCACACCACCACGGCACCAAGGAATTTCTTCCCAAACCAGAATACCCAGTTCATCACAAAGATTCAAAATGATCTCAGATTGCTGATAATGTCCCAGACGGATGAAATTCACCCCCATCTCTTTCATCATTTTCATTTCCTGTATCATCTGCTCCTCGGTCATGGCAGCAGCTACTCCTGCATGATCCTCGTGCCGATGTGTTCCACGCAACAAGAGACGCTTTCCATTCAGCATGAAAGGCCCCTTATCTATAAATTCAAAAGAACGGAAACCGAAACGTTCACTCGCTGTCATTTTCTGCCCATTGGCAGTTACAGTAACCTCGCAAGTATATAATACCGGATGATCTACATCCCAGAGTTGTGGTTTATCAATCTGAATATCCAGCATATCCAAATCTCCCAACGGAGTTATTTTATCCAGTGTACGGGTAGATACCACTTCACCTTTAGCATTCTTCACAGTAACCTCCACCAGTGCTTCACGTACATCTGCAGGATTATAGAATGTACCGGATACCTTTAACGTGCCTTTTTTCAATTTAGCGTCCAATGCCGGTTCTATCCGGAGAGAAGCCACGGAGACTTCCGGAAGATACACCAGATTCAGATAACGGTAAATACCGCCATACAAATTGAAGTCCGATAAATCCGAAGGTATCATTTCAGCATCCCGGGTATTATCACAACAAATACTCAATGGAATTTCACCTCCAAAACGTTCAGCATCTTTGCTTGCCAGAAAAGCTCGCACGGCATCTGTTATATCTACATTCCAACTATCATATCCACCGACATGGCTACCCACTTTGGTCATATAAACATATACATCCGTCTTCTGTCCTGCCCCTTCGAATTCCAATACCATCCGTCCGTCAGGATATGGATTATCCAGCTTCAGGCGTGTTTTATACCACCCCGGCCCCTGATAGTAATTCAAATCCGGATCGACAGCATCCTCCGCATTAAAGCAGTGGGGCAACGTAACTTTTGTCCATATAGGTTGTTCTTCCGGCTGGCCTTTCTTTATAGGGCGTACCAGTTCCCAGATATTGCCCACATCCTGACGGAGAAACTCCCAGTTATCCGTTAACCGGATCTTATTGCCCATCACAGGCACCTTCGCAAAGGTACCTGCAACAAAGCAACTCATCACTAACAATGCAATTATACGTCTCATACCTATTGATTCTCCACGTTTACAGAATAGCCGTACCTTCTTTCTCTAATTTAGCTTTCTTAAGCAAAGCTTCCAGGAAGTAATAGTCTGCATAAACCAAAGGCACGTCTCTCTCAAAGTTATGCGCACCTGTGCTGTGCAAGAGTAAGAATCCACGGTCACCATCCAATTGCGCACGATAGTTCTTGCTTAAGCTCTCAACAATCGTATCCGCCCATTTCTTGTATAATGCTGCTTTCTCCTGATTGTACATGGACAATTCGTACATGGCACAAGCCATCACTGCAGCAGCAGAAACATCTCTCGGTTCGTTCGGAATACCCGGAGCATCAAAGTCCCAATATGCAACCATATCTTCCGGCATGGTAGGATTGGTAAAGATGTAATTGGCTATGTTCTCAGCTTGCGACAAGAATTCCGGAAGTTTCGTTTCGCGATAACACATGGTATAGCCATACAAGCCCCATGCCTGACCTCTTGACCAGGCAGATTCGTGATTGTATCCCTGATGCGTATGCTTATGAAGCACGTCTCCGGTGATTGTATCATAATCTATTACATGATAAGAGCTATAATTATCGCGGAAATGATTTTTCATTGTAGTGCGTGCATGTGTATTTGCAATGTTATAATACACAGAGTCGCCGGTTTCCTTAAACGCCCAGTACAGCAATTCAAGGTTCATCATATTATCGATAATAACCGGACATTGCCACTTGTCGCGGCTGTGATCCCAGGAACGGATACAACCAATTGTTGGCTTATAGCGGGTAATCAATGTGGCTGCAGATTCCAGCAAGATATCTTTGTAGTTTGCATCATTGGTCAGGCGATAACCGTTACCAAAGCTACAGTACATTTTGAATCCCATGTCATGCGTTCCGCCATTCGTTTTCTGGTCTTCTATATTAGCGGTAAATGCCTGCGCTTGCTTCTTCCAGAAATCATCTTGTGTATACTCATACATATACCACAATTCACCGGGAAAGAAACCACTGGTCCAGTCTCTTGATGCTACCAGGCGCAAGGCACCGTTATCTTCTATCGTGCGGGGAGAAACCAGTTTCCTCTTCAGTTGTTCTTCCGGCATGCTTGCTTTAGCAGAATCTATTTGCGTAAATGCATACTTCAACTGCTGTCCGGCAAAATCAAAACTGTCTTTTACGACATCCGTTTCTTTTGTCGCTTGGCTGCATGCTCCACATACGACCAATAATGATACTAATCCTGTTTTAAATTTCATAATAGTCATTCTTACTAATGTTGATATTGATTTAAAGATTAAATTCTCCATAAAAAGATTGCGCTAAGATAGGCGATTTATCTTAGCGCAACTTTCAATATTGTCTTATTCATTTGAAATTCTATTCCAAACGATATGTAAAACAGGAGCTATTTGGGAGTTTCTCCCTTATCATTATGCCTTTGTACCCACTCTGAAGGTGAATAGCCATAAAATGACTTGAAGCAGTTGGTGAAATAAGCATGACTATTGAAGCCCGTGTAGACCGATATTTCAGAAACCGTATAACTGGATTCCAACAAGAGTTTGGCAGCTATCTCCAAACGTTTATTACGTATCAACTCTGTTGGAGAAAGCTCTGTTACCGCTTTCAGCTTCCGGTACAGGTTGGCACGGCTCAGCCCTAACTCCTGGCTCAACAAGTCTACCCCAAGCTCCGGATTAGAGATATTCTTCTCTATAATCTCAAAGAAACTCTGCGTAAACCGATCATCCCCCGAAACAATCTCGATGCCCATCGCTTCCGGAGAAAACTTCTTTCCATATAGTTTCTTCAGTTTCTCACGGGATTCCAGCAAACTGTTGATACGGCAAATCAGCACATCCATACTGAAAGGTTTCACGATATAGTCATCAGCGCCCACCGAAAAGCCTTCCTTGATATGAACCACCATAGACTTAGCTGTCATCAGCACTACCGGAATATGCCCAAGTTGTAAATCCTGCTTCACACGTGAGCACAGTTCCAATCCGTCCATCTGCGGCATCATGATATCACTCAGTATCAAATCCGGATATTTCTCCAGACTCAGTTCCAGTGCATCCTTACCATTGTTTACATCCAGCACATAGAAATAAGGATCCAGACATTCTTTAACATAAGCTCTTACTTCATCATTATCTTCCGCCAGAAGTACAGTCCACTTCTTCTCTATCTCAAAATGCATTTCCTTGGCTGACGGGATAACGTCCTCCACTACCTGCTCTTCATCATCCTCCACTAATTGCTCCTTGCCGTAGACAGAATTGCTGATCGGAATATAAACCTTGAAGATCGTACCCGTAGGATGATTATGGGATACGGAAATAGTGCCTTTATGCAGAAGCACGATTGAGCGTGTCAGGCTCAGACCGATACCCGTACCCACATTCTCTTTATTGTCATCTTCACCCTGATAAAAAGGTGCAAATATATTCTTCATATCTTCCTCCGTAATACCCTTCCCGGAATCGGTAACCGAGAGACAGGCAAACCTGGTATCGGCAGGCATCTTATTCAATTCCGCCTGCTGTTCCGACGGAAGTTCGGCAAAGGTACACCGGGACAATGAAAACACAACTTTGCCATTATTCGGAGTAAACTTCATCGCATTGGACAAGAGATTAAAGACCACCTTTTCCACGACAGACTTATCAAACCATGCCGACATTCTCTCCTCACTCTTCTCAAAAGTAAATTCTATGGATTTCTTTGCTGCAAGATGGTTGAATGCATAGTAAATCTCTTGCAGGAACAGATTCATATCCATTTTGGCAATATGCAATTTCAATTTACCCTCCTGGTTCTTGCGCAGATCCATCAACTGATTCACGAGCAGTAATAAGCGTTGGGCATTACTGAATATCAGGCTCAGCTTATTCTTCACACTGGAAGAGAATTCCGGCATAGACACCAGATCCTGTAAAGGTGCAATAATCAATGTAAGCGGAGTGCGGAGTTCATGGGAGAAATTGGTAAACATACGTATCTTCGCCTGATGGAACTCTTCCAATTGCAGTTTCTCCTTCTGTTTGAATTGCAATTCACGTTCCAGCTTTTGCTTCTTCGATATATAATACATGATAAGTGTCATTATAAAGACAAAAGCAATGGCATAAAACAAGTAAGCATACCAGGTTTTCCACAAGGGTGGATGCACAATGATGCGTATCTTACGTGTCTGTTGACTCCAGACTCCATCATTATTAGAAGCCTTCACTTCAAATACATAGGTTCCCGGACTTAAGTTCGTATAGTAGGCTTCCCGACGATTGCCAATATAATTCCAATCTTTATCGTAGCCTTTCAGGAAAGTGGCATACTGATTCTGCCGGGCAAAAACAAAGTTCAGTGCACAGTAACCGATAGAGATATTATTCTGATTATAACTCAACTCTATTTCTTCCATACCATCCAGCACTGTGTCCAATATTCCGGTTTCATCTTCCGGTTCAATCACCTGGTTATTCACTACCAATTTCGTGAAAACCAATGGCGGTACAAAAGAGTTTAATTGCAACTCCTGCGGGCTAAAGGTCACAAAGCCATTGTTACCGCTAAAGCAGATTTCTCCATTGGGGAGTAACAAACCACTATGGGGAGTAAACTCATAGACTCCGATTCCATTCAGAGAATTGTAATTGGTAAACTCCTCTGTCTTCAGATTGTATTTCGAAATACCATTGCTCGCACTGATCCATAGATTATTGTCGCTATCTTCCACAATGGAGCAAATATCATTCTCTATCAATCCCTGTTCCTTCGTTACAGTCTTTACGATTCCTTTCTCTTCTTCGTACAAAGCAATACCTCCGCCGAACGTACCAATCCAGATACGACCGGAACTATCACGCACAATACCCGTCACGTAATTACTAAGCAACCGACGAGGCTCTTTCTCATCCGTATCATAGTAAACCACCTCTTCCCTATTTACATCGTACTTTATCAGACCATCATTACGGCTGCCAATCAGCATTACCCCATCACGCAACTTCAGTATGCAACGCGAACTGGCAAACAGACAACTGTCCTTTCCGCCATTAATAGGAAAGTGTTTCTGAAGTTCCTTTTTATCCGACAAGCGCATCACTCCCATACGCGAATCGGAAGTTATAATCCACAGACTATTATCCTTATCACGAAGCATGGAGTAAATGGACATTTCCCCCGGTAGCTGATAATAGAACGTATATTTCTTAGTACGAGTATTGAATTGATAGATAGATCCCTTATTCGTTCCGCACCAAAGTATATCATCTTCCAACAGAAGCCCTTTTATAATATTCTGGCTGTACTGTAACTTTGAAGCCTTATCTATCGGATAATATGCATATTGCCTGTTTTCCAGATTATAATCGAGCAGCCCTCTGCCCTCCGTTGCCATATATAAACAACCGCCGGGAGTGGAAACCATACAACCGTATATCCCAAACAATGCATCAAACACCGTAGCAGGGTCATGGAAATCAAAGCGGTTGTTAAAGCGGCTGGAGAAGCTCACTCCGCCGGCATACGTCCCCACCCATACCGTCTGACTTCTGTCTACAAACAACGAATAAATGGAAAAGTGACTCAGATTCCCCTTTTCAAGGGAAGCATCCGTATGTTTCCAGAAAGAATTAGTAGAAAGATCGATAGTATATAGCCCGTCGAATGTACCGATAAGCAACATTCCGCGCAACTCTGATATGGCTCTGACGCTATTGCTCGTCAGAATACTGTTGCCCTTATGATAGGTCACCATTTCCTCTTTCTCAAAGTTTATGCGATACAATCCGCTCAGTCCGCTTCCCACCCATAACGTTCCGTTTGAATCTTCATAGATAGTAGAGATACTATTGCCAAGCAGATGAAGTCCCGGCGTCCGGGTGGTCAGCTGCCGTTGCACTTTCATGTTCATATCGCAAACAAACAGCCCTTTCGTAGAAGTACCTATCAGAATTTGATGCTGCTTCGTTTCGTAGACTACAGAGATAAATTCATCTTTGATCTTCCCGTTCAGGTCTATACGCTGAAATACATCCATTGCAGGCACATACAGGTACAGCCCCTTGGTAGTTCCTATCCAAAGGCGATTACGGGAGTCTACCGTCAGGCAGCGTACTTCACTTTTGGCAAAAGCACCGTATCGTTCGTCAACAAACGGCTTGATACGGTTGGTTTTCAGGTCGAGTTTATTCAATCCGCGTGCCGTACCAATCCACAAATTGCGGTCGTTATCTTCGGCTAAACTCCAGATATGATTATCACTCAGGGTCAGAGAGTCTTTCGGATCATGTTTATAGATCACGAACTCACTGCCATCATAACGATTCAATCCGTTGCGCGTACCAAACCAGATGAAACCTTTGGTATCCTGGAATATTTTAAGCACAGATATCTGAGACAAACCATCTTTCAGATTCAGGTTTGAGAAATAGAAGTTCTCATTATTCTGCGCAGTTACTTCCAGGGTTGCTAACAAGGTTATCAGCAAAAGAATATGTTTTCTCATAGGTCAAAAAAATGTGATAGGCTTATTTCGTCAACAACTCCGTAGCGCACCATAACAATGGAGCATGAGCGTGCAGGTCACCGGTGATTTGTTTGCGGTTCATGTAATGGTTCTTGTCATTCTTGATATTGGTTCCCTCGCATACGTTTGTTACCTCGTCTTCATCATTGATATATGAAACCAATGCCAGCCATCCTTTTGTGGCGGCAGGAGCATAGGTTTTCTTATCGAGCCAACCATGTTTCACACCCACCAGCATGGCATAGGTAAACATTGCCGTACCGGAAGTCTCTTTGTACGAAGCGGGTTCATCAATCAACTGGTGCCACATTCCATCGGGGTCCTGATTTTCGAGTAAAGTAGCCATCATCTTTTTATAGGCTTCCATAATAACCGGACGGTTCGGATTATCCTTCGGAAGTACGGAAAGCAGACGGGACATTCCGGCAGCCATCCAACCATTGCCACGTGCCCAGAAGAAAGGGGCTGTGGGAGCGTGATAGAAAAGGCCGTTCGGTCGTTGTATCTTCTCCAGATACATCGCCATTTCAGCAGCGGCGCGGTCTATATACTTCCGGTCACCCGTAGCCAGATAAGCTTGCGACTGTATGGTGGTTATCATAAACATGTCGTCAATCCATACACGCGTTTGCCAGGAATAGCCCTGCTCGGCATACGCTTTCTCCTCCGGCTTGGCATCGGCAGGAACTTCCCATTGGGTATCGGCATATTTCATTCCGAGATCGAAATATTTCCGGTCGCCCAACTTCTGCATATAGATTTCGAGGGGAACAGCGCCTACCACGTTATAGTCTACGTGCACCATGCGGGGAAGCATATTCTTTTCTGTAGTAAACAAGGGTTCAAAGCGTTCCTTCAGCCGTTGCTGCATATCTTTATTTTTCACGGCTTTACTGAACCATAAGGCGCCCAACCAGGTGCAGGCATCAGGATAAGTCACATAATTGGGAGCTTTTTCCGCCCGCGGATTTCCAAAGCGGGTATGAGGGGTGACCAGGAACTTATTGACTATACGCGTACCTATCACTTTCGGATCGGCATCTTTCATACGTTTCTTCAAATCGGCATCCCGGGCGTTCATTGTTCCACACCAGCCTGAAAAGGCGGCAAATAGGATAAGTAAAATCTTGTGCGTCTTCATTCCATAGTATTGTTAGCAGATTAATAACTATGGCAAAATTAGGGAATTTGAGTCTGAAGGGTTTGAAAGATCGTTCCAAATGCTTGAACTATTAGCTCAAAATAGCGTATATAGACCTCTCAGACAGGATAGTTCAGCGATAGAATTAGAGATTGGCAAACTGATTCACCACAATCATCAAATTCTCGCTTTATTGAGATCAAATACTCACCGTAGCGAGAGTTTTTTCTCATCGTATTGAGTATTCTTTCTCATCGCATTGAGCAAATATTCTCAAAGGGGTGAGAAAGAATAAGAAATTTACTGCTTACGCTGACTATACCCTGCATAAATCATCAGCGCAAAAGCGCAGGCGTACGTAATGAAGACGGCAGTCAGTCCCGGCGGTGTATCGCCTCCGCCATACGAATGAAGACCGGACAGATAGTAGTTCACACCGAAGTAAGTCATCAGTACCGAAGCAAGGCCCAGTACGGACATGACACTGAATGCATAATCCGAACGGAGGACGGGAAGAAAGCGCGCATGCAGGATAAAAGCATAAACCACCATCGTAATCAATGCCCAAGTCTCTTTAGGGTCCCAGCCCCAATAACGTCCCCATGACTCATTTGCCCAAACAGCACCGAGGAAGATGCCTGCCGTCAACAGATAAAGCCCTATATGCAGGGACATTTCATTGATGATGCGGAGTTCGCGGATATGGGGCTGCAACAAGGCTACTTTCGACGGATTGCCGGCACTCATGAATGCAAGGGTAAGCAAACCAAGCAGGAAACTAATACCGAAGAAGCCATAACTTGCCGTAATTACAGCCACATGTATCATCAGCCAATAAGACTTCAACACCGGAACCAGGGGAGTGATTTCGGGATCCATGAAATTCAGGTTGGCAACAAACAAGATGATACCTGCGAAGAAAGCCGCCAAAGCCAACGTCATGGAGGAACGCTTGATAAACAAAAGTCCCGCCAACGCTGTAGCCCAGGCTACATATATCATGGACTCATAAGCATTGGCCCAGGGAGCACGCCCGGATATGTACCAACGGATACCGATTCCGGAAGTATGCAACAAGAAGATCAGCACAACCAATGCCACCAAGGGAATGATAACGGTTTTAACCCAGCGTCTGGGTTTCAGCAACTGCCCTACCACGAATATCAACAATAACAGTCCGACCGCCATATAACCCATAGCCGACCAGAAGAACAAATGTGCTTTATTATAAAACAATTCCCAGGACACTTGCTTCTCCGTCAGCAAAGGTGTAGCGCTCTGTTTCTGTTGATACACGTTCATCATGGAAAGCACCTCTCCCGCGCTCTCCCATGTACCGGTACGCAAGGCATCAGAAGCCTCTCCCAGATACCACGGCATGATTTTCGATACGAACAGAGAGTCTTTCCCGGAATACACACTTAAATCATCTCCCGGAGAATACCATTTGCCACTCGTATCTCCCGGCAACGGGAACAGTGCAAACATCTTTCCTTGTTGCAGGGAATACAGGATATTAATCTTTTCGTCCAGTTTCAACAGATCCTTTTCAAGCCGCGAACGTTCGGCTGCCGGACGAGAATATGCCTTGTCTACGGCATCGGAAATCAGATAGCTGCCATCTTCACTGAATACATCAAAGAAACGGATATATTTACCTTCGGGCAGAGAATAGGCTTGCGGCAATTCTTTATTAGTCTGGTGAATAAAAGGAATATTTCCCCAGTAAGACGGATTCATAAGAAAACCGATAATGACTTGTTCGGAACTAAGTCCTTCGAAGGTATCGCTACGATAGATCTTGCGCAAGAGTTTGTCCGTATAAGTATCTACAGGTTCAATACGGCCTGTAGGACATTGTATCTGCATTCGCCCCCATTGCTCAGCCTGTTCCGCAGGGATGGTGTTCTTCAGCAGATGTTCCGTTTCTGCCTTTTGCGCTAAGGAAAGTGTGGGAAGAAAAGCCAGTAACAAAAGAGGAGTCACCCGTTTCAATTGTTTTGCCAGTTGGCGGAAACGAGACTTTTTATCTGCCAGGGTCAGCAACATACCGACAAGCAGCAGCAGATATCCGGCATACGTAATACCCGTTCCTGCCGTATCATTATTGACGGTCAAGATGGTGCCCTGTTCATCGGCATCATAGGAGGACTGGTAGAGCCGGTATCCCTGCTCATAAATCACCTTATTCATGTAGATGTGTTCGCTCCGTTCTCCCTCTTCCGTATGAATGGTAAGGAAACTCTCAAAAGAAGAAGGGCTGTGAGAACCGGGATAACGAACTAACTTAAAATCATCCAGACGGATGGAAAAAGGCAACGGGCGTTGATCTTCCGTTGTACGCATATGGGACACGGTTTCTCCTTCCCTGATATGCACAATGCCCTCAAAACCAAACATATTGGTCACCAATGCTCCCAGCAAGATTACAATAAAGGAGATATGCAACAGTAAGACTCCATACTTGCGCTGGCTCCACAGACGGGCTTGCCAGGCAGTAGCACAGAAATTGAGAATCAAAAGAAATTGCAGAAGATAGAAAAGCGGATTGTTATAGATTATTTCCCTTGCCATTGCCGTCCCTTGCGCCTTCTCGACAAAAGTTGCGGCAGCCAGCAGGATCACATAATGCACCAGCAATATCAATGTTATCTTCCACGAGGTGAACATCGCTTTCAGGGAGGAGCTTACTTTTTTCATGTGCGGATATATCCTTTCAATTGTTTTATGATCTATCTGTCATTCTATTGAAACATTGTTATTCTATTGAGACCTTCAACGTAGCCAACAATTCCGCCAGTGCCGGTGGCGTCAGTTGCTGGGCAGCATCAGAAAGAGCTTTCTGCGGACAGCAATGCGACTCTATAAACAGACCGTCGGCGTGCAAAGATATGGCTTTCTCGCAAATAGCCGCCAATAATTCACGTTTTCCTCCGATATGGCTCGGATCACAATAGAAAGGCAATTCAGGAAAATGAGTATGAAAACGTTCCGCCAACTCCCAAAGGGGGGCATTGCGGTAAGGAGAACTATCTACCGTACAAAAGCCACGATGAATGATGCGGATGTCTTTCAGTCCGGCCTGTTGAAGGCGTTCTACCGCACCAATCCATAAGTCTACGTCGGGACATACAGGATTCTTCACCCATACCGGCATATCGCACCCGCGCAGGGATTCTGCCAGTTCGTGCATCATAAAAGGGTTGACCGTAGTACGTGCACCAATCCAGATCATATCCAGACCGGCTTTCAGTACAGCTTCCACGTGGCAGGGAAGTGCCACCTCAGTCATAACCCGAAGTCCCAGTTCCTGTTGTATCTCTCGCATCCAGTCCAGTCCTTCTTCGCCAACTCCCTCAAATGTACCACAGCGCGAACGGGGCTTCCACAAGCCGGCACGCAGAATGCCAACGCCCATCTCTTTCAGTCCTCTTGCTGTTTCTAACATCTGTGTACGACTTTCCGCACTACACGGACCGGCCACTAAACCTATAGTTTTCATATTTCCATTCTCCACTTAATATTTAGTGATTAGGGTTTAGTGATTAGTGATTAACACTATGCGGTATGATAGCGCAGCCTATTAATCACTAATCACTAAACCCTAACCACTAAATTAATCTTCGATAATCACACGGAAGCCTACATTATATACTTTCTGCCAAGGCAGATACGATCTGCGGTAGTATGTGGTGGACGCTTTCGGATGATCATTCCATGATCCGCCTCTAACCACTTTCTCCGTACCCGTACCTTGCGTCTTTTCATTGTAAGGATAAGGCAGATAATCAGAGGATGTCCATTCGGCAACATTACCCTGCATATCATAGAGTCCCCACGCGTTAGCCTGGTATCCACCGCCTTTCACCATCAGCATATTGCCGTCATCCACACCATTTTCTTTAGGTTGATAAGTGTAGTACTTGTACCAAGGATCATTTTCCCGCATCGGCATCGGATTCACTCCCTTCACCGCCATCAGATTCAAATGCTTGTCAGCCAGATTCTCAAACTTACCAAAGTCCGTGTTTAAAGAACCATACCAGAACTCACCGTCGCTACCTGCACGGCAGGCCCACTCCCACTGAACCTCGGTAGGAAGAGTAACAGTCTTACCGGTCTTTTCACTCAGTTTCTTGCAGAATGCCATTGCCTCTTCCCAACTCACACGGATAGCAGGCTGTTCAGGGTTATTGGCAGGATAGCCTTGGTGTACATGATCTTTCCATAATTGGCGGATGAAGCGGCTGTCATGTTCCGGGAAGATTGTGCGGAACTGTTCATTGCTGACTTCGATCTCACCCATCCAGAATCCTTTCTTCACAACTTGCTTATGAGCAGGAGAGTAATCGGAATGACCTCTGTTACTACCCATCACAAATGAACCGGCAGGAACACGGACAAAATTCATCTTTACGCCCGGAGCTAATTCAATGCTCATTTTCGTTTCTCCTTCTTTGGCAAGCATAGTCTGGGCAGCGGCTTTATCAAACGGCCAGCCTTTGACTTTTACATCCTTGTCTTTATACTCCTTCTTTTCCGGTTTCACTGGAACCGGTTTCTCTTGTCCTTCCAGGTATTTGGCATACGAACGGATCTCAGCCTGCCAGTCTACACCGGAGCGGGCATATTTCTCCGTCAATTCCGTACGGCGGCTGATTTGTTCCACTCCCTTAAATTCATTGGCTTTAAACTTACCATGATAAGGAGCATTGAAGTCAATCCAGTTGTACAGAGCTTGCCATTCTTTGTCGGTCAGTTCCACTCCATGATGTCCCGTCTTCAATATCTTGATCAACGGACTCACGGAAGCATGATATTCATACGGATCGAGCACTTCAATCTCCGCTTCCGGACCTTGACGGTACACATAAGGATGCAGATTCAAGTAACTGACTCCGAAACCGGAGAACTTATCTATCTTCCCACCTGTAAAGTCAGCCAGTTTATTGGAACCATCGTGGCAGGCGATACAAGCACGATCCAGCACAGGCTGTACTTCCAAATCAAAAGTGAAAGAACGTACTCCACCTTCCGGCTTCGTAATTTCATGGGGCACCATAGCCGAAGCTTTCACACGTTTCGGTATAGGCAATTGATTCTGGTCTTCGTGGCAACCTACACAAGAAACAGTTTCTCCCGGCATACCGGTCAGCCAGCTACGCATCCACTGAATGGCACGTCCTTCCGAATCCAACGGCTGCAATGAGATCGGTGTATTGGCAGGAATCTTAAATATCGCGGAACCGTCTTCTTCTACAGGAACGGTACCCAGCAAGCGCTTGATATCCCAACCACTCTGAACACCTTGCGCCCAATGGTCGGACGGAGTTCTGTTATAAGCATATTCATAAGCAAGCACACGGAATGCTTTTACTGTACCACGGGGCACGCCTTCCAGACCTTCACCCTCGTATATATCCTGAATGAATACGGTAGCCTCTTTACTGGCCAGATTAATCTTTTCAGGAATCACCGGAGGTACCGGACGCTGTACAACCGGAGTCGGGCAAATAAGACCTTCACCTTCAAATTCGGCAATCAACGTGAGATTATCGTATATGTCAATCAGATAGACTCCCCACAGCGCACTTTCATTCAGCTTAGCAGTAACCAGGAAATATTTATCCGTCAAAGGATAAGGCTTGATAAACTGAGGCCATACGCCATCCACCAAACGGTCTTTTACAATCGGTTCTATCTTACGGTCGCGGAAAGGCAATTCCTGTAACATTCCTTTCTCTGACTTACGGCTCTTTGAAGGATCAAACAACATCAAACGACCGGAACGTGTCACACCATGGTGACCGGAAATCACACCGATAAACTGTGATGAACCACCGGGCAACGGTTTGGCATCGAACGTACTGTTCGGGAAGTAAGAACCACTACCGTACAAAGACTTCTGTTCCGTTCCGTCCGGATTCATGTGCATTACAAAGCGGGAGAAATAGTGAGTCAAATCCGTATATTCCCAACGTGTGTACATGATACGGCCATTATTCATAACCGTTGGCGCCCAGTTAGCATCCTGGTCAAAAGTCAGACGGCGCAAAGAACCATCTTTCGGATCATACAGACACATATTACCTACCTCATCATTACCATTCACGCAAGGTACACCGTTATAACCGATATTGGATACAGCGATAAGCTTGCCGGAAGGCAAATAAGTAGCATCAAAGAATTCCAGATCTTTTTCCGGGGTTTCTATGAGCTTCTTCAAACCGGTACCATCCAGTTTCACTTCAAATACTTGCCAGCGGCGGTCGGTATCTACCATAGAGAACATCAGGCGTTCAGCATCCCAATGTAGTTTCAAATCAGGAACAGAAGAACCGTTGGTAGGTTTAAAGATAGTACGAGTCTTAACATCTCCACGCAAGTTGGATAACTCTGCAATCTCAGCATTAAAACCACCGCGTGAAGCGGAAGTCTGGTTAGACCAGTTGTTATTCTGAGTACCCAGAGCACGCGGATTCACCTGACGGGCAGAAGTACCTATCTTATAACGACCGACAATGATCTTATCCATATCCAGTGCTGTATTTGCCAACAAGATATCACGCTTCAGTTGCAAAGCTTTGTTGGCAGCTTCTAGGGCAGAAGCCTCATTCTTATAAATGCTGGAGAATCCTTTTCCGGTCAGTAGCTTCAGTTCAGCAAGCTTGGCCTGGTTCGCATTCTTATCATAACCGGCATCTTTTGCCATATCGTTATAAGCTTCTTCAATGGCACGCATATTCAGCCAACTCAGGGACTCCTGCAACTGATATACTTTCATGGCCTCCTGTGCCAGATTCAAATAGCCGATAACCTGATCGTCCAAGGTAGGTTTAGAAGCAATCTGGGCAACTTGTGCTGTAAAATAGGATTTATCATTCAGCAAATTAATAACTTCCGTTGCTATATGCTTTTCGATGGCGGCATCATGGGTCGTAACCAGTGCTTTCATATCGCTTCCACCGAATGGCAGGAACAAAGTAGCCTCAGTCGGATATTTAGCAACGATATCCGAAGCAGCTTCCGCACCGGTAATCCCTTGGAGACGGAAAATCACCGTACCTGCAGAAGAACGGTTCTCCAATCCGATCTCCGCCTCAAAGCGGGTATATTTCTTATCCAGAGGAACCACGATTTGCGCATTGGCATTCGCCATAATCGTGCGTTTATAGGTTTTGCCTTTCATGACTACATCCTGTCCCTTGGCATTCTCATTAAAACGCAGACTGCCGCTACCTGTTTTCTTGAAAGTACTTTTCAGGTCGTTCAACCAAACAGAAGAGCCATCTGCCGCCACTAATTTAGCATTTGCCCATACAGCCTGGTCATCTCCTGTACCATCTACAGTACCCCAGGTATAAAGCACCATTTCATCCAGTCCGGTTATATCCGCCGAGAAAGGCACTGCCGCCTCTTTTGCCTCAATTACCTTCGATGCAATCGGCAAACAGGTCTTTTGCATTTCCACATGGGCCTGATTCTTAGCCGCAGCAATGCTTTCCGCCCACGTAGCAGGCGCTTTCACCTTCGCACTCGCCCTTCGCTGTGCCATAGTGGGAAGCGACAAGGCAATGCATACAGACATTACTAATAATTTCTTATTCATAATACTTTGTTCTAAAGTTAATCTCCTATTTTAAGTCCGGTAAGCGGAAATTGTCTATATAGCAGGCAGCGGATATCTTACCGACATTCTTCTTATCATGCAAGCTCCACACCACTTTACCGTTTTTATCTATCTCTATCAATTGCGGTTCATCCACCGTGGTATCTTTCGTATGTCCGTACCAGTTACAAATCAATAGATTCCCATTCTTCAATTGCAGGATTTGCCCTACAAACAATAAAGCAACTCCTTCAATATCCAGTGCATTCACCCGTTTCAACTCTTCGCCTGTCTTGCGGTCGATCACGATGTAATAATGATTGTCGCCACAAGGCAACAACAGATTCCCGTCAGGAAGTTCAAGAGACGAGAACACCTTGCCTTCAATCTGATGTTCAGCGATGATCTTCCCTTTACGGCTTACTTCCAGCACTTTCTGTTTCGCCATTACCGGTATCAGATAATTGCTGTTCCGGAGCTGGAATACTTGTCTAAACTGGCTGTGGGGTCTTTCCACTTCCAGGTTCAATGTTACTTTGTTTACTTCTTTGCCTTTCTTATCCAATTCTATGAATTGGGCAGGAATACCACATATTCCCAATAGTACGCCACCGTTCTGCAACAAGGTGGCTGATTGTAATTCCGTCTTATCCGGTGTTTTATAATCCCAGACCACCTGATGGTCCCATGTCACGAGTTTTGCTCCCCGCTTATACGAATACAAGATTTCTCCCTTTTTAGTCAAAGCAACTGCATTACATTCTTCCCCTTTCTCCAGAGCATGCTGCCATTCCACTTTTCCCGTTTGTTTATCCAACAGCAGGATATTTGGATTTCCGGAACCGGCAACCAAGAGTTTATCTTGTGCTGCCGCCCGAAATCCCATGGAAAGAATGATCCAAATAATTATATAAACCCTCATCATTCTTCTTGTAATCAGTGTTACTTATTCTTCAGTTCATTGAACAGTTCGAGTGCCTGTTCCGGTTTCAGATTTTCATGTACTACCGCATGAACGGCCTGTATCATAGCAACAGGAGCTTCTGACTGGAACACATTACGTCCCATATCCACACCGGAAGCACCTTCGCTGATTGCCTTATAGCACAATTCCAACGCTTCCAGTTCGGGAAGTTTCTTTCCGCCTGCAATCACTACAGGAACAGGACATGCTGCCACCACCTTTTCAAAACCATCACAATAATAGGTCTTCACGATATTCGCCCCATTCTCGGCAGCGATACGGGAAGCTAAACCGAAATAACGGGCATCACGTGCCATATCTTTACCTACAGCCGTCACTCCCATCACCGGTATTCCGTAACGGGTACCTTTATCCACTGCCTTGTACAGGTTGGCAACCGTTTTTGCTTCGTGGGCTGCATCACCGATAGACAACATGATTGCCATGGCCGATACATTCATACGTATCGCATCTTCAACATCAATCAAGACATTGTCATTCAGTTCTGTAAGAATAGAAGTACCGGCATCCGAACGAAGGCAAATAGGTTTATTGGTGCTGGGTGGTATCACCGTACGGAGAATGCCTCGTGTACACATCAGGCAGTCCGCATATTCTATCAACGGAACGATGTTCAAATCGATACGTTCCAAACCGGATGTCGGTCCCATAATGAAACCATGGTCAAACGCCAGCATCACGGTTCTGCCTGTCTTCGGATTGAAGATACGTGATAAACGATCCTTCATACCCCACGGAAGATGTTCCGCTCCCTTCACATGAAAACTATTATTAGTAGAAGCTACCCCCAAACCGAAATTGCAGCCTTCTCTTAAATCATCTAAATCAGCCATTTCTTATCTTTTCATTAGTTATTTACTATAAAGCTTTTGCAAACGCATCAAACATGCACGACCAGGATGAAGCCCCTGAATCCGCATAACCGATAGAGCGTTCGCCGTAATTACGGGCACGTCCGAAGTTTGCCTTCATATCTTTAGTAGCTTCAGCACCTTTCACAGCTGCTTCGGCACCCGCTGTCAGGATAGCCTTCACATCAGCGGAATCACAAGCCTGAATGGCTTCCACCGCCGGAATCAGGGCATCCATCATTGTTTTATCCCCCTGTTTTGCTTTTGTTTGTTTCCTCACACCTTCAAGTCCACCTGCAAACATAGCCTTTACACCCGCCACATCCAGTTCGGTACCTTCCGCATGGTCGCTCATTCCCAGGAAGAATCCACCCAGTAACGTGCTGGTCGAACCGCTGATCTCAAGCATCAGGTTAAAACTCATGTCATTCAGCATCGACTTAAATTCAGTGCCCTTCTCAGCTGTAGCAACAAGGGCAGACATGGATTGAACGATAGCTGTTCCATGGTCGCCATCTCCCAATACCGCATCCAGTTTTGAGAATTCGTCGGAGCGCTCCGTAATGCACACCAGCGCATTACGAAGCATCTTCTTGAAATCATCTATAGTCAGTTTATCCATCTTTTATTTACCGATAGTCGTCCAATAAGGAGCATTAGACATTTTATTGTTCAGATAATCGATATGATCGTCATCCAGCAAACCAAGAATCATCTGGAAACCTGCCTGTTCCTGAACGGTCAGCAACTCACCGATACGTGCAGCAGCCACTTCGATTCCGGCATTTTCCAACACCTGATGAGCTTTGCGATAAACGATATTCATCTCCATGTGCGTAGTTGCCCCTACACCGTTAATGATTAATAAAGCCTTGTTACCGGCTTTCGGCTGTAGCTTCTTCATCAGCAAACCGATCATTTCTTCGGCCGTTTCATTGGCAGAAACCAATTGCTTGCGACCGCCACCGCCTTCTCCATGCTGTCCCATACCGATTTCAATTTCACCGTCCGGAAGATCGGAAATGGTCATGCCGTTTTGCGGATGGGTACAGGACTTCATAGCCACTGCCAACGTAGCCAAACGTGCATTGAAGCGTTCACCTATTTCAATAATCTCGTCCAGTGACTTACCTTCTTCAGCAGCAGCTCCAACAATCTTAATCAAAGGAACACAACCTGCCAGACCGCGACGATCTTCATCCGGTGCATCCAGTCCGGCACTGATATCATCGTGTGTCAGGATAGTCTTTACCTTAATACCTGTACGTTCAGCCAACTGGCATGCCATGTTTGCACTCATGATATCGCCGGAGTGGTTCAATACCACAAGCAAGATACCAGCCTCACGTTTGAACATCTGCAAAGCCTGGAACAAACGTTGTGCACCCGGAGCAGCAAAAATATCACCGACTACAGAGCAGTCCAACATTCCGTCGCCCACGAAGCCGCTTAATGCAGGTTCATGACCGGAACCGCCCAGAGTGATCACAGCTACTTTATCTTCAGCTTTCGCATGTGCACGCACAATAATATTTTCTCCGCCGATGGCTACCTGATTACTATAAGCCATTACATATCCTTCCAGCAATTCAGCTGTCAGATTATCCGGATCATTTATGAATTTATTCATCATAGTTTCTTTCTACTAATTGATTATTTATCAAACTGCATTAACTCCAAAGCAATACCTTCTTCTTCAATGAAAGCAATTGTCAGATTCTCTCCGCCCGGCATCGGTTCAACCAATACTTTTGCACCTTTCAGTTCAGCCGCCAGATCATCTACTTCGTAAGCGATATGTGCCACTTTCTGAATCAATTCAGGCATCCAGCTACCTTCTTCAAAACGCAAATATTCTATCTTATTGGGGCTTTCATTAAAGTTAGTCAGCCATACCTTCAATCCTTCCGCATATACCTCACCCGGTTGCGGTGTGATGGTCGGTACTCCAAAATGATTAATCTTTCTCATGGTATTCTTAATTATTGAATGATTTACAAAGCAGCCTGTCCATTAGTAAAACGCAGACCATCATTATCATGGTAACATGCCCACTCATCTACAATGGCTCCCTCAGGACCGGCCATCATAAAGTGGAAAGTACCCAGTTCTTTCAGACGGAGAACATCACCCACATTCTGTTTCACGAAATTCTTGCTCTTGATAGGGCCGTGAGATGCCGGAACCGCAGGAGCATTCGGTGTTTCATCTCCTACTTCGGAGAAGTTATAAACCCAACCGTGATTTACCATCCACGACTCGTGTTTCGCAGGGAATGCCGTTTTTACATGGGCATGTTCCGGAATCATCTGTCCCGGCAACAAGTAAATAGCATGTGCAAAGTAGCCATATTCAGGATCGTTTACCCAGAAGATGCCTCCCATACCTACATTCTCAAAGTCGCCTAAACCGAAATCTGTAAACCAGATATCTTTCTCCATCAGCGGAGTGTAAGGCACGCCATAAAATTTAAACATGTCAAGGAATGCTTCTTTAGCAGCTTCCTGGTCAAACTTTCCGTCTTTGTAGAAGTCAGCATTCGTGTACTTCTTCTGATACGTTGCCTTTTCCTGTGTCATAACTTGTTCTGTTTTTTTAGATTCTGCCGTACAAGAAACGAATCCCATACCGCAGGCGGCAATTAATGCCAGGGTTAATACTTTTTTTAATCTCATGTACTTATCTGTTTTAATGGTTAATAATCAGCCTCAACAAAGCACTCCCATTCCTTCTATCTCTATCAATAGTTCCGAACGGCATACATCGGTTAAAGTATAGATGGCAGGTAAATCGGGATATCGTTCTGTCACTACCTGTTTTGCTTTTTCCATATCTTCCCAACGTTTCACGTACACGCGGAAGGTGATAAGGGTAGCATTCTCCGTAGCAGGAATACCGGAACGATTGAGGTTATCACGGGATACCAGATATTCTATATTCTCCAAGGTAGTCAGGGTTTGCTGTTCAATACCAACGCCTTCCAGACTCTGCTCACCACGAATAGCGGCTGTGCCCGATACGTATACGAAACCATGATCCTCTTTCCATACAGCCTTGGCACGTTCAAACTTCGGAGTGGTCTTTTGAGGAAGAGCCGCATCCTTTTCTCCCAATAACACATTCTGTGAGTAAGCATGAGCGGCAATCTGCAAAGGATTATCCACTCCAAGAACCCGGACACTTCCATCTTTGCAAAGTAAGGCATCCACATCAATCATAATGCCGCCCCACTGAGTCCCGATACCGGTAGCAGCCGGATAACCGGTAGTCCACTCCACACCATTATAGAATAGCGAACGTGCATCATTGAAATCCTGATAATGCTGGTGACCGGTTGCATCGCAAGCTGTTATTTTTTCAATATAGTTCCATTGACGTATGATTGAGGAAACCGGCATACCTTCCGTTTCCAACACCTTGGCTATTCTGGAGAATACTTCATGAGATTGCTCACGGATGCTCTGATGCAGTACATCTCCCGTCACACCACTCAGGAACAGGCGTTTACAACCTTCTCTTTCGACAATGATATAAGACAAATCTTCCAGCATCCGATATTCAATGTGATCTTGTTCTGTCAGTTGCACTTCATGCACTTCCATCACCAATCCCATACTCTGAGGAGGTTGTGCCACATAGCTTACGGAAGGTTGTTTCTCTTTGAAAAGCTCTTTCACCGCTTCCCTGATGCAAGCAAAACGGGCTACATATTCTTCATTATCCGCCGGCGCATCGAATATCACTATACGTACAGGAGTATGAATAGCTTTATATTCCGCCAGAAGTTGTGCCAACATCACCTTAAAGGGAGCTTTGTCAACCAACAGGAAATAATGAATAATCTCTATATTTTCGTGTGTAATCATGGTCTTCTTATTCTATTAAAGTGAATTCACATATTCGGCAAGTTCTTCCGCTTCTTTAGCTGATATTTTCTTTTCAATGCCATGCTTATGTACCGTGAACACTTCTTCCATAGTGGCAGCACGTCCGTCAAACAGATAAGGAGCCGTACGCCAGACTTCACGCAGTGTCGGAGTATCCCACCCATTCTCAAATTCGATATCTTCGCCGATACGATGCATCTTCATATCCGTATAATAGGGACCGGAATGACATTCGTCGCAATTAAACTTTTCATAAACCTTACGTCCCCGTTTAGCCTTCTCTGAAAGTTCGCCATTTACCAGATACGGACTGGGAACCGGTTTCAATGACATCAGATACTCATCCACACACTCTGCAAATTCTTCCGGCAAATCACTGAACTGAATGAGCTTATATCCTGCACGAACGGCAACTTCCGCTTTAGCACGAATACCGGAAATCATACACGGTGGAGTGACATGGGAGAATAGCATACTCTTACAGTTTTTCGAATTACCAATGCCATCATTCATCAAATCCCAGTTCATGGCATCCATACGCGCATCACCCGGATGGCATCCGTTACACGACTGCCAGTTCTGGAAACAATGTTCCGCATCATTAAAGTATTTCTCACCACGCTGTATTCTGTTTTCCGTACGATTCTTCACCATGGCAACCGACTGAACATTTGTCGTATTCAAGTCCACGATATTCAATGTATCAGAGAAATAAGTAGGAACAACAGCTGTTCCGTCCTTCAGCATCATACAACGCGGTCCATTACCTACCAACGCTACACGTTTACGCATACCATATAAAAAGCGTAAATCATACGCCAAAGCATCCTTTTGAGGATACTGCTCAAACTTCTGGATAAATGCAGGATAATCTATCACACTGACCTCATGGGTACCGGAGTGACTGACCACAATCTTGTCGTCCGTACACTTCACATCCCATATACCTGCTGCACCCCGTTCCGGTTCATCCAGCAACACGGCACCCTCAAAGTTCAGAGTAGCCAGATTTACAATACTGATGGCACTGGTATTCATCCAGCCTT
Source organism: Bacteroides intestinalis (assembly GCF_003464595.1). Classification (GTDB taxonomy): domain Bacteria; phylum Bacteroidota; class Bacteroidia; order Bacteroidales; family Bacteroidaceae; genus Bacteroides; species Bacteroides intestinalis_A. The sequence goes on along the minus strand of NZ_QRZF01000025.1, from coordinate 28,472 downwards.
GTTGCAACTGGGATGTCGGAACCTGGAAACGACCCAGATTATGAGTAACCAGCAAATAACGCCCGTCCGGAGAAAGCGACATTCCACGCAAGGCATTACTTCCGTTGGCCAGTTGAATATCCTTTATCTTCCGGAAACTGTTCATATCAATCACCGATACGCAAGCAGCTACAGTATCTACATCCGCCCGTTGCATAGGCAGGAAATTGGTAACAAACAAGTGTTTTCCTTCTTTATCAAAGACAGCTGATTTCGGTTCACGCAATACTTTCACCGTTCTTAGCACATTCTTTCCATTCTTATCCAATTCTGATACTGTGCCGGCAAACTGGTTGCAAATATATAACTTGCCGTTACCCGCATTTACCAACGGAGCGCAGGCACCGGATGCCGTTTCCACAAATACTTTTTCCGAAGGATTGGAAGCAGACAGGAAATAAACTCCATTCTTATGTTCACCTGCCACCGTTGCATAAATCTGATCTCCATCTGTAGCAACTCCGGTAGGAACTTCATCTAGTTCCCACTCTTGCAAGCGTTCTTTATAATCTGATGAATAAATAGAAACCTTCTGAACGCCCTTCTGAGATACGATCATTCCGGATTTATAAGGAGTGATACCCGTTATAAACAATGGAGTTCCTTCCGGCTGCTCCGTGGTATGAGTAGTAAATGCAAATAGAGATACCACTAAAAATACAGGTACTATAACCTTTGCGATGCTACGACTTTTATACTTCATAGTGATTGAATTAAGCTTGTTTTTCACATCACAAAGATAGGGCATCACCGGTCTGAGGGTTATAAATCGTGTATCATTGACTTGCAATAATGTCTCAAAACAAATGCAGTAAGCATTTTGAGACGGTAGTGAGAACCGTTTGAGACAAAAAAGGCGGAAACTCCTTTCCGCCTTAAATCTTATTTTTCGTCTTACATCTTCTCTTTGTTCGCACTGTTCATCTGTACAAACTCCGTAGGTGTGAACCCATAGAACGCTTTAAACGAATTGGAGAAGTAGGAATGACTGTTGAATCCCAATAAAGTTGCCACTTCCGAAACGCTCATATTAGTATCCTTCAGATAACGCAATGCCACCTCCAAGCGCTTATTACGTATCAATTCCGTGGGCGAAAGCTCGGATATAGCTTTGATTTTACGATAAAGATTGGCGCGACTAATACCAATCTGGTCACAAAGCATCTCGATACCCAGATTCTGATCAGATATATTCTTCTCTATAATCTCATACAGTTTCTGCGAAAAGCGTTCATCCGCCGAGGTAGTACTTACACCTACCACTTCGGGCGAGAAGCGTTTGCCATACAGTTTCTTTAATTGCTCTCTCGACTGCAACAAGCTCTGAATACGTATCCGAAGCACATCCATACTGAAAGGCTTAATCACGTAATCATCCGCCCCTGCCTCAAAACCTTCCCTGATATGCATCACCATGGAGCGTGCAGTCATCAATATTACCGGGATATGTCCGATACGAATATCATTCTTAATCATGGAGCAGAGTTCAAGCCCATTCCGTTTAGGCATCATAATGTCACTCAGCACTAAATCAGGGAAGGATTGTACTGCCTTATCATATCCTTTTATACCGTTTGCCGCTTCAATGATTTCATAGTCATTCTCCAAGGACTTATGCAGATAATCCCGTACGTCTTTGTCATCTTCCACCAAGAGAATCACCGGCTTTTTGGGTGCTATTTCTCCAATGGGAGATGTTTGCGGTTTCTCCACCGGCTGTGCAAATGCCGTATCGCCAATTGTTTCCACAGGCATGGAATCCGTCTCTTCCTCAGTGAAAGCTTCACGGGAAACGGGCAGCAAAACAATGAACCGTGCTCCTTCCGTCCCATCTTCCCGGTCTTCAATACGGATCACTCCCTTATGCAGCTTTACAATGGAATACACCAGACTAAGCCCTATGCCTGTACCCGGTACATTTACCCCTGCCGTTTCAGGTACCCGGTAGAAAGGTGTGAATACCTTATCCCGTTCCTGCGGTGGGATTCCACAACCGGCATCCACAACCTGCAACATCATATACAGAGCAGAAGGGGCTACTTCTTTTCGATACGATTCTTCCAACTCTCCCGCCGGAATACATTTCACCAACATGCGTATGTCTTTGCCGGAAGGAGTATACTTGAATGCATTGGACAATAAATTGAATACGACCTTTTCAAGCAGCACTTTATCATACCAGGCCTGGAACTCCCGGTCCCGGCAATCCAGTGTGAAGGTGATTTCATTGGTTTGCGCTATCTGATTGAACGCACAATAGATCTCCGTGACAAACTCATATACATTATTCTCCGTGACTTGCAATTCCATCGTACCACTTTGGTTTTTCTGCAAGTCCATCAGTTGATTGACCAATAAAAGGAGCCGTTGGGCATTTTTATAAATGACCATCAGTTTATCCCGCAGTTCCAGAGTCATATCCATCCGCTTCACCAACTCTTCAAAGGGAGTGATGATTAGCGTCAAGGGAGTACGCAACTCATGGGCAAAATTCGTGAACAGATGCATCTTTGCCTGATGAAACTCTTCCTGTTGCAGTTTCTCTTTCTGCTCCATTCGCAACCTTTCCCTCAAGCGGCGACGGGCATTGAAATAATGGAATATCGCGTAAAATACTCCTATCAGCAATAGTCCATAAATCAGGAAAGCATACCAAGTAGCCCATAAAGGTGGTGTAATCACAATCTTCAAAGTCTTCCCTTCCTCATTCCATACCCCATCGTTATTACAAGCCTTGACATGAAAAAGATAGGTACCGGGGCGCAGATTGGTATAGTAAGCCGTACTGCGCTCTCCCACATGATTCCAGTCTTCATCATATCCTTCCAACTTATAGGCATACCGGTTCATCTCCGAATTGATGAAATTCAACGCTTTATATCCTATAGCCAGATTGTTCTGATTGTACCGTAAATTGATAACCTCCGCTTCATTAAGCAACCCACTTAAGATTCCTGTTCCATCATCTGCACGCACCACACGATTATTCACCAACAGGTCTTCCAATACGATTGGCGGTACAAAACGATTCATCGGCATCTCCGGTGTATAAAAAGTGATAAAGCCATCATTACCGGTAAAGCACAATGTACCGTCCGGCATGGCTACCCCACCCCGATATGTAAATTCACGCAAATGAATACCATTATTGAATGGAAAGTTTTTAATCTCCCCGGTGGACGGAGAATAAGAGGAAATTCCCTGCAACGAGCTCATCCATAGATTTCCGTCCGCTCCTTCCAGCAATTTACAAATATCCCCTCCCATCAGCCCTTCTTTCTCTGTTACCCGGCGAAGCACACCTCCCCGTTTGTCCAGTTGGAAAATACCGCCTCCATAGGTAGATACCCATACATCACCGGATCTGGTTGATAATATAGAAGATATATAGTTACTTGGAATTTGCATTTCCTGTTCCGGGCGCGATGTACGAAATACGATCATTTCACCTGTACGGGTATTAAAACGGTATAGTCCGGCAGAACGCATACCTATCAGTAGCACACCGGGACTCTCTTCCTCCATGCAACGAACGGAGGAAAAATGCAATTTCTCCCCTTTCGGTCCGGTAAACTCTGTCTTCCGCTCACCGGCAGGAGTAAAGCAAGTCAGTGCATATCCGCCTTTTGAAGTTCCTACCCATAAATTACCGTCTGCATCACGCACAATACCATAAATAGCAAGTTCTATGGGATATTTATAGAATAAAGAAAAACGCCGGGTAGCAAGATCAAAACGATAGACCTCACCCAATACCGTACCGCACCAGATACAGTCATCCTCAGCATACACCGTTTTGATAACATTCGAATTATGCACGGAATAGCTATCCTTATCAATCAGATAAAACTGCCCTTCCCCTGTCGAAATTTCATATCGCAGTAATCCATACCCCTCAGTTGCTATCCATAAGTTTTTCTGTTTATCGACACAAGCCGTACCATAGATTCCCGTTTGCTGATTCACCGCTTTGCCCGGAGTATGATGAATGAAACGGTCGGTAAGCGAGCTCAGCCAAGTGACACCACCGGCAAAAGTACCAATCCACAACGTACCGGTATGATCACGGCAAAAAGCATAAATAGAAAAATGCCCCAAGCCACGCCCGGGTTCGTCATAACTGCTCACTTTACGAATCTGATCCTTCAACGGTGCATAAGCATAAATACCATCGAAAGTACCAATCAGCATCTCTCCATCCCATTCGGCAAGGCAACGGACATAATTATTTTTCAGACCACTGTTGGCAGATACATAAGAAGTTATTTTATGATTACGGACATCAATACGGTTCAGTCCGCCAAATTGACAACCTACCCAGATGCGATGATAAGAATCTTCATAAAGAGTGGAAATACTATTGTCCGGTAAGCCGGCACGACGGTCATAGTGATTAATCACCTGCATCTGTTTGTTACACTGGTAAACTCCGTTCACTGCCGTACCTATCCAGAAATTACCCGCTTTATCCTCCATCAAGGCAGTGACGGAACTATTGAAGTTCTCTACAAATTCCACCCTTTTAAAGTTGTCTTGTTCGGGAATATAACAACAAAGCCCACTGCGGGTACCTACCCATACTTTGCCGGAACTATCAACTAAAAGAGAAAGAATACTTGCACTGGAGAGTCCATCTACATTAAAATAGTTGCGGATACGTTCGGTGCGAAGGCACATCCGGCTTAGTCCGCGACTGGTACCTATCCATAAATTCTTGCTATGATCTTCGCATATTTCATTGACTTCATTGTCTGCCAAACTCAAAGAATCTCCCGGGTGGTGACGAAAAACGGTATATTCACTTCCATTATAACGATTCAATCCATTACGTGTCCCCAACCAAAGGTATCCCCGGGTATCCTGGCAAATAGTCATCACGGAGAGTTGGGAAATTCCTTCATTCAGTTTCTGGCTATAGTAGAATGAATATTTAGAATGCTCAGCCCATAAGCACAATACTGGAAATGAGCAAATTAGAAAGATCATCAATATTTTCGTTTTCATCAGTATAGATATATTTACTGCACAAAAATAAGAAAAGTATAGAAATAACATAGGATATAGTGCAGAAAGGTATGGAAATAGAATAAGATGAGTAAGGGTCAGTGGTAAGCACTTATTAGCAGAGGCTATGACAGAGCCTACCATCAATGCCATTGATTCCTATCATCAATGGCATTGATGGTAGGCATCATCAGCATTGATGATAAGATGCCTACTGTACTGATCTATCCAGCATGCATTATAGACTCACCCTCACTGCTGCCCCTTCCGTCACGCTCTTCTTCAGCACTGACTTGCCACCTTTCAATACTTCTACATGCAGCTTCTTTCCTGCACGACGTACCCGAATATCAAACTCCGAATTGAAAGCACGTACACGATTCAGATTCATATATTCCCACTCCTGTGGCAAACGGGGAGTCATCTCGAAACTGCGCAATCCTGTGGGGCGGATGCCGAACAGGCCTTCGGTATAGATACGGCAATACAATCCGCTTTCAGCAGAAAGATGACGCTGATCTCCTTCGGGCCACGCTTCAATGGCATAAGGCACATGATCGCCCAACAAACGGCGATGTGAATACTTCTTGAGGAAGTTCATACCTTTCTCCACTTCTCCGGCAGCAATGGTGCCACGCAGAGCATAGAGGGTACTACGGTCCCAGAAGGTCTCAGTACCGGCTTGCGTCAATAATCCGTCGTCCGTCCAGAGGCGAGGCGAAAAGAGCGCATCGATAGTGCCTTGCGCACGGGTGTAGATACCCATAACAAGAGGCATACAAATCCAGGAACGCAGGATATCATTACCTTCATAATAGCGGTAACTGTGGAAACCTTCTATCTCATAACCAAAATGTTTTTCTATGGCTTTTTCTAAAACATTCGCTTGATCACGATACGTATTTAACTGCTTTGCCGATACTCCCAATTCACGCCCCAGCATAACGGCTGAACGCAAAGCATCGTAGTAAAGCGTAGAGGTACAGAGGTTTGCATCACCAGCCGGGAAGCGGTTCTCCAATTCATCCGAATTCGATGCTACCACGCCGGCGGGAGTTAGTTTACGGTTGCAATACTCCAGACACCATTCGATCAGAGGCCACAGTTCACGCGCTTCCGCCTTATCTCCACGAGCCAACGCATAGCGTGCAGCACCGTAAGCAATCATCGCACCGTCTCCCCTATCTTTGGCACCATGCCAGAAGCTGACACCTTCGGAGATGATGGAACTCGGAATAGGTTTATACTCCGGATTCATATAGCGGGCAAAGTGGCGGAAAGAATTCAATGCGGACTCATCACCAATCTCATAACCCAGGAAAGGGAAGAAGGGATTGATATACTCTGCCTGGTCGTTAGCCCAGACAGCTGCATAATAGGCTTCACCACCGGGACCATGCATCAATCCACCTTTCGTGCGGTAGATGCTTTCAGCGCCACGCAGTTTGGCAAAGGCAAACATGCGATTAAGCACGGGATCGGGTGTATCCAAAACCAGATTGCTCCACCACTGACTGATAAGCGCTTCACGCGCGGCACGTTCACTAAGGATATTGATGTGCGAAAGGCCGGCATCGTTTCGTCCGGACGAGGCATCCGCCAGTTTCCTTCCGGAAAAGACTGCATAGAACTCAAGCGTCTCTCCCGGTTTCAAAACAAAGACACCACTTTTGGAAAGAGCAGCTTCGATGCAATAAGCACCATATACACCGGCTTCCTCAGGAGTAGTATATGTTACGTTCCACTCAGGCACTCGCAGCGTTATCTGATTCGGACTGCTATTCTTGAAAGTATATTCCTCACAATAGCGCGCAGCATTGGTGGAGGGATAGAGTACACGCGTCAATTGCACGGCATCTTTCAGTTCCTTACGCCGGTAAATATAACCGAAACTACTTTCCACACGCATAATGCCATTGAAGGTAACATCACGCACTTCTTCATTCAGCAGGGTTTGATCATCCACTGTCACCAAAGCGGGAATATTCACATCGAAACGTTGCTTCAGATTGTTCTGTGTCTTATTTGGATGCATACGAAGCATAGGGAAAACAAGACTTCGGTTCAGATGGAAACGCTTTTGTGCATCCACGCCGTAACGAAGGACAACGGAAAGTTGTTGCCCACTCATTTCCAGATGGTCGTCATGTGGAATATTATCATTGATATTCCAGCGAATGGATCCATCATCCTGAATAGTCCAACGATCCTTCGGTTGTGCAATGGCCAGCGAACCGGCAAAGATGAAAGAGAAAAGTAATAAGGTTCTTCTCAAGTTCATAAGGTTATTGTGTTTAATTGTTAGCTACTAATATCAATACTGCACTCTCAAACTGGGTATTCAATGGATTATCCAAACCTTTTTCCATCAATTCCGCTCCCGTAAATACCTTGCCATTGGCAGGAAAACGGGAAGTCACTCCCTTTGCCAGACTTACTTCCTCCACACGATATTTTTTCTGGGCATCCAGGCCACCCAGCATTACCCGGGATTCATTGCCATCTTTAGTCTGGTAGAAGTAAACGACTGCCTTTTGTTTATCTGTCGAAACATAACTCAAAGAGGCCAATGGGGACTCATAAGGAGAAACCAGGCGATAAAGTTCACCATGCATCACCAACGGACGGATGCGCTCTTTGTACAATTTCACAGCATCGGCAATCTGCGCGCGTTCTTCAGCCGTAGCCTTATCCAATGCCAGGTCTATTCCGAATGCACCGCTCAATGCCACATCGATTGCCATCTTCAAATGACGTTTACCCATACGGGTGACATGAGCAGAGATCGTATTCGCAGGAAAGAAGTGCGAGAAGCCCCATTGTATCTTGATACGTCCCAACGGGTCTGTGTTGTCACTGGGCCAGAAGGAATGGAAATAGGGCATTGCACCATAGTCCACACGTCCCGATCCACCGGCACAAAGCATGGCCATCACATTGGGGAAGCCTTTGGCAAAGCGATCCATCAGACGGTAAAGCGCCCAATTATAATCTATCCAGAGATGACTTTGATCGGCAGGCTGCAAATAAGAAGATCCGGGTTGGGTGATGTAACGGTTACAGTCCCACTTCACATAAGTGATATCAGGGTTAGGTCGCAAGGTTTTGTCGATAATATCCCATTCAAAAGCCTGTACTTCGGGGCGGGTGAGGTCCAGTATCTCCTGATGGCGACCCAATATCGGTTCACGTTTGGATTGAGTAATGATCCAATCGGGATGTTTCTGATAAAGTTCACTCTGAGGATTCACCATCTCGGGTTCCAGCCAGATACCGAAGCCAACTTTACGCTTCAATGCTTCTTTGGCAATATATGACAGACCTTTGGGTAACTTCTTGGTAGAAGGGTCCCAATCTCCCAGACCGTGCTTGTCATCATCACGGGAGTAAGATCCATTACCGAACCAGCCATCATCCAATAAGAAAAGTTCAGCACCCACCTGGCGGGCCCCATCAAAGAGTTGCTTCAGGCGGTCTTCATCAAAATCGCAGTGCGTAGCTTCCCAGTTGTTCAACAATACAGGGCGGTCTTTCTCTGCATCGCGGATGGCATTTGCCATAGCCCAACGATGGAAACGACGGCTGGCTTCTCCCTTACCCTGCTTACTATACGTGTAGAGAATGGCGGGTGTAGTAAATGTGCCGCCACGCTCCAGATTGTACTGTGAGCCCAAAGGATTCATACCGGTCAGCAAACGCAGGTTCTTGTTCCAGTCTACGTCGAAAGCAAACTGGAAACTGCCGCTCCAACGCAAAGAAGCAGCCAATACTTCCCCTTCATTCTCTTTAGCCGGTCCGTTCAGGGAGAGGATAAAAGAAGGAATACGCATCTGATGTGCACGGATACCTAATTTGGAATCCAGAATCTTGACTCCTTCCGAAAGGCGTTCTTCATTGAGGGTTGCTTCGCGCTTATAGTTACCAGAGAATTGAGTGAGCCAGTATTCCTTCGCTTTTACCACCGGGGCAGCAGAAGCAAAACGATGCAGAATAACTTTACCTTTCTCATTATGCGTAACTGTATTCCATATCTCCATCATGCTATTGTCTGCATAGCATTTGATATAGATATCTACGGTGAAAGGATAGGCAGGGTCTTTCAGTGAAATAACGGTTTGTTCGATACCCGGTGCCAGCGCTTCCGTACGATGTCCGGCGTAGTGAAGCTCCGTAGATGTATTTCCATCTACGTGAGTTGCCTGGATAGCCGGTTCTGTCAGGACACCGTTTCCATAAGGAGGAAGAAATTCCCATTCACGTGAGGGTAGCTTAACAGGAGGCTCTACTTCACGGGCAGCATCTCCAAAACCCAATTGGTAAAGGCGATCGTCCGTACCCACCATGAAGGTCAGTTTCAGTTCGCCGGATGTAACGGTGAAAAGCTTCTTCACATTTGGATTGTCCGCTGCATGCACCGTGAGGAGAAGGCAGAGAAATAAACAGGTCGTCAATATATTCTTCATAATCTTATCATTCTTCTGTCATAAACTTCCAGGTAACATTGGCAATACTGTTCGGTTTCCCCTTTTCAGCTTTGGATATAGCACCTTTCAGCTTGCCTTTCTTATCGCGTGTCACAGTGATATCACGCCAGGAATAGGCGCCCTTCTCGTAATCGAATGTTTCACCGTCATCATCATACAGCCGGTAAGCACCATCTGCTTTTCCATAATGACGGATTTCCAGATTCACCTTCTCTCCTGCTTTCGGTGCATGTAGGCGGGCCTCCATAAATGGCAGGATAGCCCCATCCTTTACATATACCGGAATACGGTCCAAGCCCGGTGTAACAGTAATCTTCTCGCCATTGCCCACATATTTACCTGTATAAAAATCGTACCAGTCTCCCTTAGGCAATACCACAGTACGCTCTTTCTGGCCTTTGAACATAGGAGCTACCAACAGATATTCACCAGCCATATACTGATCCTTAATTTCCTTGGAAACCGCTTCCAAATAAGGATTATCTTCCAAATTTGCATCCGACAGTTTCGCTGTAGTTCCTTGTTCAGGGTTGAAACCCGGTTCCAGATTCATGGCGCGGAACGGAGGAATACCATCAAAATGATAGCGTGCAAATTCACTATACCAGTAAGGCATCATCTGCATACGCAGCATAGCATACTCTTTTATCTGATTCTCTACTTCGGGGAAAGTCCAGGGTTTCGTACCGCTTGCCCAGGCATTAATCATTGCCATCGGCGAGAATACTACAGACTGGAAACGACGCAACCAGTCTTCCGATGAACTGGAACTACGTACTTCCGGAGTCCACAATACACCACTAAAACCTGAATTAATCAAAGCAGTGATAAAGTCCGGATGGCTGTAATAGTCATTATAAATCACATAGGGGAAAGAAGTTGCACCGGCATTCGATGCACGAACCAATCCGAAGGTACGTTGATTACGCTTCTTGTACAATTCCGCAGTAGTGCGTTGTACCCACAAACCATAAGTCTGGCGCATCTGCTCGGCGGCAATTCCACTGGGGAAAGTAGCTACATCCGGCCAGACATAACGATCGTATCCGTCTACTTCATCCACTTTATAACCGCTGACACCAATATTTACGTGTTCCTGTTCCAGCTTATCCATCCAGATTTTGCGGGCTTTCTCGCCTGCCAAGTCGGGCACGATACCACACCATACGGTGTGTGAGCCGCTTACCGGATACATTTCCTTATATATCTTTGAATCGGGAGATACGTATGGGTTTGTCCATAAGTTGATACGTACTCCTTTAGCCAACATCTCTTTCACAAAGCCGGCGGGATCAGGATAGCGGGTAGCATCCCACTCAAAGGTACAAGGATACGCTTTGCTTTGCCAACCCGGTTCCAGTCCGATGAAGTCCAACGGGAAACCACGTTGTTCAAATTCATCCGCTTCGTTCTTCACGTCTTCAGCTGTATAGAGCTTCTTTGTGCGTTGCGTAAAGCCCAGACCCCAACGCGGAGGCAATGTACCTCCTCCACAGAGCAGGTTATAACGACGGATAACATCCATAGGAGTAGGTCCGGCGAACAGATAAATTTCTGCACCCGGAGCAGGAACCAAGATCGAAACAGCATCCGAATAAGGCGCCGATGTCCAGGTCTTATCCAGATTACGGTCTTTAGCCACCGGAGCATTCGGACTGTCCTTGCGTGCACCGCTACCTGCATATACCGTCAGATAACGTGCCGAATTAATCAGTACTCCATAACCGGAACTGGAAATATAAAAGGGGACAGGAGCATGTGTGCGCCCATTATCACGTCCACCATAATGGTCTACATGCAAGTTCAGGATCTTGCCACGCTGGTGCACCGTCTGAAAGTTCAGTCCAAAGCCATACAACTGTTCCTTGCGTTGCAAAGGAATGCGGAGACTTGTTTTACCATCCTGTATGGAACCCACAATTTCATTCGCCAATTCAGGCAATGTCACCTCTGGCAAGCGGGCAAAACCTTCCTTTTGCGGCGTAACACCGGCCACACCCAATAATGAATATTCTTCAGGAGTGCCTACCACACCTTTCCAGACGCCGGGCTCCACTTGCTGCCATGCAATCTGTGCTTTGGCAGGACATAGCATCAACAGGGCCATCGCCCCTACAATCAAAATTTTCTTCATTCTTTCCATTTTGTTACAATAGCGTTATTATCATCGAATCATACCGGCAAAGCCACCGTTCGGAAGAACTTTCACTTTTACCGTCCCATTTGTATTTTCTATAGGCATATAGTTAAAACTATCCTTATCTTTTCCATCTATAATCATAGTGAATGATTTACCTTCACATCCGGCGGGCAAAGTAAATTCTATTTCACGTTCCTCTTCCTTACCGCTGATGCCACCGATATACCATACATCACCGGAACGACGTGCCACAACAGCATAATCAGCCGGATAGCCAGCCAACAGGACGCTCTCGTCCCAGGCAGCGGGTACTTCTTTCAGGAATTGTTTGGGTTGTTCCGGCAAAGAAAGATAAGACTCCGCCTTATCAGCAAAACATTGAAAACCGGATTCAAAGACTACTGCCAGAGCCAACTGATGCCCCATAGTTGTCCTGCGTATAGCAGGTATCCCCTGACGTACTTTATCAGAAAAAGTCACCGGAGTATAGTCCATAGAACCGACCACATTGCGTGTGAAAGGTACAGTAGCATTGTGTTTTGCCGCCTGGTCGCAACGTTCCTGGCGTCCCAGAGTTTCTGCACCCCGGATAGCTTCCGTAGTCAGCATATTCGGATACGTACGCTCAAAGCCACGGGGTAAAGTGGCACCATGAAGATCTACCAGCAAATGATTGTCTGCCGCATCTTTCAGTAAAGCCGGATAAAGTTGGATAATACGTTGTTTGTCAGTATCAAAGAAATCAACCTTGATTCCTTTCACTCCTACTTCACTGATGCGTTTCATTTCTGCACGACGTAATTCCGGATCACTCATCAGACGATGTGTCGGTATAGAATCCTTTTCACGTCCTGCACCGGAATGGTACCATAACCAGACACCCACTCCCTTTTGCTGTGCGTATTTCACGACATCTTCCATAGTGCCACCGTTGCCCATGTTTTGCCAGCCGGCATCAATCAACATGTATTCCCAATCCATTTCAGCACTAAGATCCACATACTTCAGCTGTGCTTTATAATCACGGGGAGTACCGCCATTAGACCACCAACTCCAAGATGCGCGTCCTGCCTTTATCCAGGATTCATCATTCACTACAGACGCCGGATTCAGGTGTGAAATCATTTGTGTCTGGAATATAGTATTCAGATCATCTCCTATGATAATAGCACGCCAGGGAGTGAACCACGGCAATTCCGATACCGGTTCTACCGCATCCGGTACAATTGGTTCATCCGCCTCCGGAAAACGGATTTTATATGCTTTATCGGTTCCGGCATTATCAATATGAGTAGCAGGATATGAGCCATCCAGATGGGCTTCCGTTATCATCATCCAGACTCCGTTGGTGTTGAACAGCATAGGGAATGCCCAACCACGTCCATGTCCACATTCCGAACGGATATCTATTTCACTCCGGCAATATTGTTCATAGCTCGGTTTGTGACGATCGTTCCAGTCATACGGATGTATCCACGCTTTTCCATTTACGGGTACGGCAAATTCTGTATGTTCGGCCTGGATAGTGTGCATTTGTCCATCCTCTCCGGGTAGTTCATAGCGGAAAGCCACTCCGTCATTATATACCCTTACGATCAAATTAAACTGCTTATCCTCTTTGGTACGGAAAGTAAAAGTCTGTTCACGACACTCATCCGTAGTATTCATCTTCTTACCGGATTTTAGCTGATAAGCATTAGAGATATCTCTCACAGCAGAAGCGGAAACAAATTGAGCGTCTTTTCCATATTCACAATTATCCATAACCAGTCCTAAAAGAGATTTCTCCATCGCCACTCCATCTTTATAAAAGACAGAGTAACTAAGCGTTGTACCGCCATTTTCTTGTTTATTCTCCAAAGCAAAGCGGATGTTGCTGTCTTTAGATACCAGCTCCCATGCATCAGGAGCCGTACAAGAAGTCATTAATATTACAAACAGAAACAGTACTGTATTCAATAGTTTTTTCATGGTATTTATCATTTATATATTTGTATATCCCCATCTTCACAAATAATCTCCGGGCGAGCATCGGGGTTCTTCAACTCAAACGTAACATTCTTCAGTTTCAACCCTTTCACGTGGCGTGCCCATACTCCATATGCCGGAATCTTAGGACCGAAAGTCTTTACCTCCGGGTATTTATCGATAGCTTCAGGTACCTGAGACAAGGCATCCTCAGGAGTTCCTGTACCCAATAAACGAATATGAATATTTTCCAAAGTCAGGTTTGTGATGTAATGTCCCGGAATACCCGTAATCAGAATACCGGAAGGAGGCGTCAGTTGAGCCTTATCGGCAGCCACCGCTTTTACATTACGGATTATCACATTTTCAAAAACACCGATAGGTTGCTGGGTATCTTCCTGTTTACGGAATACACTCAGACGGGCACCCAAACGAAACAGCATCGGCGTACGTACTTCATCCATTGTGATATCAGAGATTTCCACATTACGTAAATGGGCTCCATCTACGGAGAATAACTTAATACCTCCATTCTTGGTGTCGTAAATATGACAATTGCTGATCTTGATGTTCTCAAATCCTGCCATAGATTCTGTTCCCATCTTGATACCTGCCTGATTACTTTTCAACTTCATGTCCGTAACAATGATGTCATCACATCCCATTTTACTGGCAGTAGTCTTGAAGCATAGAGCATCGTCACCACTGACAATATCACAATTACTAATGCGTACATGTTGGCAACCATCAATATTAATTCCATCGTTGTGAGCTACTCCAAAGCTACGTATCGTCACATTATGGATATTCACATTGCGGCATTGGAAATAATGGGAAGTCCAGGCACCTGCATATTTTAAAGTAACTCCTTCCACGCGTACACCTTCACAACGCACCCAGCGAAGCAGGAAAGGACGTAATCCCCAACGCTGTCCTTCCGGTCGGGTATCTACTTTTATATGCCGTTCTTTCAAAGCCGAACCTTGCCCATCGATAGCACCTTCACCCTCCAATGTCACATTTTTAGCATCTACTGCTACCAACAATGCCCAACCGACATCAATGCCCAGGCCTTCCGTAAAAGGATCAAGGTTATCATAAGCTTTATAATCGGTAGTACCCAGAATAAGGGCATCTTTCTCCAAATGCAAAGTCACATTATCTTTTAGCACGATAGTAGCCGACAAATAGGTTCCGGCAGGCACAAGCACCGTTCCACCACCTGCTTTATGACAAGCATCAATTGCTTTCTGAATGGCAGGTGAGTCCATCTTTTTGCCATTTCCCCGCGCACCGTACTTCTTTACATTAAATGTTTCAGCCTGCAACGTAAATGGCAGTACAAGCAACAGTAACAACAGTAATAAATTATTTTTCGTTTTCATGGTTAGTATATGTAAGTTAACTATTTAATTTCCTTTGCAATATTCACTGTATATATCCTATTACTTCGCCGCCCGGGGTGTTCTAAACGCAACTCATTGGTACCTTTTGCCAACGCTACAGGAAACACAAACTCTCCACGTTTCTCACCAAATGTAGCCAAATAACCGATATTCTCACTAATTTTCTCTCCATTAATATATAAGTAAGAAGGAACCGGATTGCCACCCGCATAAGATACTACCAAATAATATTCACCTTTATGTGGAATGTTTACTTTCCAACTCACACTTCCTTCAGAACTGCCTTTTTCACCTTTGAATTCTACCGAACCATCCTCATTTAGGGATGCAGATCCCTGTCTTTCCATATCTTTAGCTTGACATATCTCTATATTTTCCAAGCGACGTACCACTACACGTTGTGAAGATGTTACTTTTCCATTTGCCAAAGTCTCCAGATTAAAATCAGTCGTTTTAGAGATAGATAAAGGAATGATGCCTTCTGCATCTTCCAAACGTTTACCATTCAATCGCACTTCCTCTGCATGGGATGTTTTATAATGCAAAGCATTTTCATCTGCGTAGAAGTATTCTATTGCCGGACGTTTTTCATTCAACGGAACTCTGTATAATTCGATTCCTTTACCTGTACCCAGATTACGGCTGTACATTCGGTGTGTCGGATTATTCCAATGCTCATGCACTCCCAAGCTACCTTGTTCTTTTCCGATATAAGCTATCCCCGAAGGAGGATTCCCTATGTTTGCCGCCTCATGAAGAAAATTGTCGGCATTGGCACATAAAGGAAGTTCCGAATAAATGAAATCAAGTACCACTGATTCGATAGCAACCTGATCATTGGAAGCCAGAAAACTGGAAGTCCAGCCATTATTGAACGGAGGAAGCCGGAAACGTACCGCTTTCCCATTATGCTTGGGATTTACGTACATAGCATCCACCAGATACACCAAGGTATTTCCACCTATACGCTCGTGAGCCATCAGATCGACAATGCTATTATAAGTGCCCATACCACGGAAAGAAGACCAGTCACGAATAGAAAGATGCAAGGGCGGCACATTGCCTATGGAACCGAACTGATTCTTACCCGTAGCAGTTATAGCTGTCTGTCCGGCACTGTCCCGCCATTTATCGGTCGGTTCAGAGTGTCTTTTCATCAATGCCATGTTAATCATATAGTCGGCTTCGTAAGCCGCACGTGCCAAACTTCTGGCACCTGCATCGGTAATCTCACTGGAATAACGAATTACATCGGGAACAAATCCTCCCCAATTCTGATAATTGACATTTGGATAAACCGGCTGTACATAATCGTAAACAGCCGAAATGCCCCGACGCTGTGCATCATATACCGTAATACAGCTCTGAGGAACCTTCATGATATCCACCAATTGATGCAACAAAGAATACACCGACTGTGGAGTAGTATCAATGATATTAGTTCCACCATTGTCATTCAGATTGATTTTGATAGCAATCTTCTCACCTTTCTTATACTTTACCGCTCCCTTACCTTTCTTATAATTAAAGGTTCTGAACAATTCATCCCATGCCTTATCAATCGTATTCTGGCGAGTCAGTGCAATAATCACTCCCTCCATCATATCATCGACACGTGTCTGACTATTATTATCCGGATCCGAATAAAGTCCTCTTTTTCCATCCCAGGCAGCAGCTTTCGGATCATGTGCCCATGCCACCCGCCCCGGATGAATTCCTTTGGCTACTCCCATCGGAGTGTTGGGAGCATCAATAGGCACAAAACGTCCCATATCAGTACCATTATCTATCTGCTTACGAATGACCTGCCCCATCAGAGAATTATCCACTGACATTATATATAAAGTACCCGACAGTAATATACCGACTGCCAATACGGACAACCCCATATAGAACCTACGGGAATGCCACAAAAGTTTGAAACGTTTCCACGTACCAAATCCAACCAATGTGCTACTGATAAAAGCTACAAAAGAAAAAGCGATAGGAGCAGCGATTTGCTGACAGGGATATTCTATTCTGGAAGGTTTGGGTACAACACGTATCAAAAACCAGATTAGAGCTGCTAACCCGAACAGAGGAAAGCAAATCTTCAAAACAACATTTTTTTTGTTGATTCCAACAATCCGTCCACTCTTCGGACAAGTCTTAAAGAACCATTTTTTTATTTTTGTATTCATTTCATTAGATATATAAGGATTATCTTTCATGGTTACAAAAATAGGCAGATAAAAAAGAGACGATTATCAGTATTCCATCAAATACTTGAAAAATCGTCTCAACCAAGCAGACAGTATCTTATTTCTGTAAATAGACTAACTCTATTCCAATGTCTTTCCCCATATTACGGCTATATTTCTTTTCTTCCGGATTGTTCCAATGTTCCAAGACTCCGAGACTGCCAACTCCTGTGCCATCTCTTTCCGGATCATAAAAAGTAGTGGACAACGGGCGGTCTGCCAGAGCAGCTTCCACCAGATACATATCGCAATAATCCACATCGGCCATACGCGGAAACTCTGAACTTAGAAAGTCAATGCCCACTGCATCGATAGCTACCGGATCTTGAGAAGCCAGCAATGAGCAAGGCCAATTTCCATTAAACGGTGACATCTTCCATTTACCTGAAGGCTCCCCATTCACCTTTTCCGAACCGTACAGGCCATCTATCAGAAAGAGCATTGTCTTTTGTCCCAGATCCTTATGTGCGATATAATCGGTAAAGGTCATATAGCGCGGTTTCCCACCACGGTCCTGATTGAAATTGTTATGCTGATTTTTACGGAAGTCCCGGTTAATATCCGTTACTCCATACCAGTTTTTCGCACAGAGTGTTACCCCCTGACCGCCATGTCCTTTCAGTAATGCCATATTTATCAGGTAATCAGCCTCAAGTGCACAGTTTGCCAATCCTCTCGCCAAACGACCATTATCAGCTGAATATGGAATGGCATCTGCCGTATAAGTCGATTGGGTACGCCCGTTTCCTCCTTCATTATCCAGATACACAACACCGGGAAATTCGGCATGACATTTATCATAAAGAGCTTTCGTAATAAAACGGCTGGCATCAAATACTGTGATTTGCTCCTGAGGTACTCCGCCGTCATTCACCAAACTACGAAGCAAGGCAAGCGTCAGATGCGGAGAAGCATTCAACTGTTCACAATCTTCATGGGAGAAAGTATTATTCTGATTAATCTTGATAGCAATCCTTTCTCCTTTCTTATATCCACGTTTTCCTCTACCATGCTGTTGATTAAAATAAATAAAAAGGGATTTCCAGGCTGCCTTTCCTTTCCCCTCTCCGGTCAAAGACAAGAGGGACTGGTTTAGAAGCCAGTCGGCATCTACCTGATTATTCCAGCGATCTTCGAACCAAAAGCCCTTGCCCTTCTCCCATGTAGCGGCACCCGGTGCATGAGTCCATACTACCCGACCCGGATAAATACCTTTCGCCTCCCCTACCGGATTATTCTTTCCCCATGCCATACGCGGTTCTCTCGCCGGAAGAAAAGCCTGTGCCAGCAAGTCAGTGCTATTTTCTACCAACATCAAAGTACCGAAGAAACAAAGACCTGCAAAAGCAATGACTCCTACCACAACTTTCCGGTTACGGAATGCTTTGCGCAACTTACGCAGACTCACCCAAACTCCCGTGAACGAGAGCAAGTACAGAACAAATGCAGACATCAGCGGCGCCGCTGTCTGCATACATGGATAACTGGCACGGGAAGGCTTCGGAACAACCCGTACCAGAAACCAGATAGTAGAAAAAAGACCGAGTCCCCAGAAGAGGAAGATTCGCATCCCCCTGGAGGAAAATTCCTCTTTCTCGATCTTTTCTTTAAAATATAAATAGATACGCTTCATCTTTATTTTCGTATATCAATATCTTTACTGCGAAGTGCTCTTACGTTTTCTTTATCCGTAATGCCTTCCTTCACTTTCAGATTTTTAATCTCGGCACCGATCACATCGTCTAGTACTACTGCATAGCGCCCATCTTTCTGCTCAGCACTAATACTGCAGTTATCTAACAGAAAGTCTTTCACATGACGCGCCCAGAAACCAAAAGAAGGCTGTATTTTCAAATCACCTACATTATAACGTCCTACCCCGATTTCAGGCGGATACGCTTCTGCATCTTCCGCCGGATGACCACCTTTCACAAGCAAATTCACATCATGGAACTGTACATTCTTAATATACCCTGTATGCTGGCCATTCGGCAAACGAAATGTCAATCCACCTTCTACCACCTCCGTATCCGGTAGTTTAAAACCTGCAATGATGGGAGTTGCCGTACTTTGAGAGCCATCGTATGCTTTCCAGCGATCTCCCCGGAAAGAACTTCCACCATAAACCTCATCAATGTCTACACCACAAATCACAATATTCTCCACCTGCCCGATATCAGAGTTAGTTACCAGCAATTCCTTACGTATGCTTCCATTCTCCGTGAAAGTAAACGGAGCTACATCGGCACCCAACACACGACCTCTATTGGATATAGATATGAAGAACGGAGCACGTGTACGATGCATCACCGAACGGGAGTGTATCGGCCCTGTCTTTCCACTATTCAGATAGACATTTTTTATATGTCCACCATCATTGGTAGATATGGAGAAACCTGCTTTATTAGCACCCAGTACATAAATATTATCCACATATAAATCCTGAATATCATCCGCTGTTTCCGAACCTATCTGGAACAGGTTACAATTGGTATCTCCAACTATATTGCGTACCATATAGTTACGTGCCGGACGGGTAAAACCTAATGAACAATCCGAACCCGGTTTAACAATGTCATCCGAACTGACACGCGAGTAAATGTTCGTCACCGTTACGTCATTGCATGCCATAAAGTCGTAGATATCACGAGCATTCCGGGTATTATGTTTGGCAAAGTAAGTATCGTGCACATGGATGCCATCGGTACCTGTAGCCAGCAAAACAAAATGACCTCCCTGATCTATATGCAGCATATTGCTGACGTCATAATTCTTCTGCCCATCCGCATCTATATAGTAAGGTTCATCCTTTTGCGGATCATACCACATATCTTTATCTATGTTCCAGCCTCCAATCTCAATATTGGTACAAAGTTTCAAAGAAAACATTTTGTCACAGCGCTTCTCGGGAGCATTATTCATTACTTTATCAGAAGTAACCAGATTACCATTGCCCGTGATACGGCCCGTACCCACAATTTTCACATTATCAATGCGTTCTCCAAAGAACATTGCATTACGGAAAAATGTATGTCCCACATCCTGCTTCGTCAGATAGTTCTCCGGATCAGCATAAGGGCGAGGATCGGTAGGAGAAAGTCCCGAACGGTAAGCCCGGTCACTAAACCAAGTTGTTTCCGGCGCATCACCACCCGGAAGCCCCTGAATGGTAGCATCTGCATCCAGATGTAGCCAGACATTGCTTAATAGATGAACTGTCCGTACATTATAGGTACCTGCCGTAAATCGCAGAATACCCCCACCCAACTTACTCATCTCTTTAATAGCTTGGTTTATGGTTTCCGTATCGTCTGCTATTCCATCTCCTTTTACTCCTGCCGTCTTAATATCCTGCAAACCGGAATAGAACCAGGCAATATTTGATTCTCCCTGATTATCACCTCCTTTTACAAGCAGTTTAAAAGCATACAGTTGATTAGGATTCAGCCGACCGGCAGCAGCGAAATCATCGTCCGGCAATATCGTTGTTCTTACAGGTTTCCAGGTTCTTCCCTTATCCTCAGACAATAACAAAGTCACAGACTCCGCATTACGAGGAGCTGTCCAGTAGAAAGAAGTGAAAGATAAATCCCAATTCTTTTTATATGTAAATGCCTGCAAGGGAGTACGGGTAAAATCGGAGACAGTCGTCACTCCTTCAAAAGTTGCAGTAGCAACCGGACTATGCAGAACTTCCGGTTGAGAGGTTATATAATCAGCCTCAAATGCATAATTACCTTTTTCCGGTATTACTACTCCGCGGAAACAAAGACGGATATCAGGGCCGTTAGAGGGACGGAAATCCAAATCTTTAAAGATTAACAGGGTACCTTTCTTCCCATCTTTACGAATTTCCACATCTCCAACCTTTTTATAAGAATAGTTGGTTCCGGTTCTTCCGATAGATTGTTTGGGCAAATCACGAAGAATCACTTCTCCACGACCTATTACATTTACCGTTGTATTGTCCAATGTTACATCAACCCCTTCCGGTACACGGATAGTAACAGTAGTCATCGGGCTACGTTGTCCGGCATAAAAATCAAGTGTCAGACTTCCCGCAGTCTTTATCGTGAATGCAGTACGGTCCAACTTTATCACAGGCGGCAATGCCCCTTTACGTACCCCTACCAGCAAACGCTTTTTAGAAGTTGATTGCATATAATCTCCATGAGCCGGAAAACCTTCTGTTTTTTCCTGTCCGGCAGAAGTAAAAAGACGATAAACGCCCGAACCGGAATGAACCAATTGCTCTTTCAGAGCTTCAACTGACGGCAAGGTAGAACTTAATCCCTCATTCTCAGGAGTATCTACAGTATAGCGATAAGTAGAGCCTTCGAATAATAATAAAGAGTCACGAGTCAGTTGCCAGGGATACAATTCCCCTGCCTGAATGCTTGCTCCTGCCACTCCCAGCAACAGAGACAAAAGAAAAGTTTTTGATAATATAGACCTCATATCCAATAGTGTATTTCTCATAAATCAGCGATTCGTATCGATATGGTTAACATTCTCTTTCAACGCCTTATACCATGTCGGACCGGCAGTAAAGATACAGGCATCTATCCGTGCTTTTTCCTCTTGGTTCAAACCGTCAGGCATATCAACCGGCTTAAAACCTTCTCTCACCTGTTCATAAGGGACACTCGAAAGTGAATTTTTATCAGAAAATGCCCACTCATTATCCAGAAACAAGAAACCGGGAAGTACTTCATCCGCCCTTACTATTTTCAAATCAGGAGTTTGTCCTGCAAAGAGATTATGGGCAAAACGAACATTGCGGGGCATCTTTTCTCCACGGCCTGATCCCAACTCCAATGAACTATTCAGAAAGGTATTATAAGCGATATCCACATTCTCTACCCGATGGTATGAAGTTAACGGTTCTTGTTTCACATCCGTTTCTGCCGTAGGGCGTTCGTAGACTCCTACACGTACCAGCAATCCGAATGACCTTACATCTTTAATATAATTATCATAAACCGTATGTCCCTGGTTAATAATACGAATACCGGCGGTTCCACGCAGATTATGTCCTATAAATGTATTCGACTCTATCACATTATAATGTCCATGACGACAAACCAATCCACCGGCAGATTCATAAAACAAGTTCCTGCGCAATACATTATGACAGGATTTCACAGAAATAATCTCATTTTCTCCGCTACATCTGAAAAAGACATTATCCTCGACAATCGTACGTGACTCCAATTGAGAAGACCAGGAATGCCCGATACGAATAATTTCTGCTCCATTGCCACCGTAAGGCTGACGTTCTCCAAAGAAATTATGATCTATCAAATGATTATTCAAGTGGTTATCAGCACTCAGCCACACCTGCAACACCAGTCCACCTACTCTTTTATTAGCAAAGTAACAATGGTCTATCCGGTTATTGGTTCCCCGTAATCCAACCCAATATTCATCTCCTTCATTCGGTCGTTCACCTTTCTGAGGATCGTTGCACTCATCAATCACACAACGAGTCATCCGGCAATAAGAAGCATACACACCTTTTTCCCCTTGAAAATCAATCATATCATGCCCTATGGCCCATGCCTTATAAAAAAGCAAGTCTTCCAGTTGCAAATACTCTCCATATATCTTCAGCCTTAACTTACCGGAAATAACAGCCTTTCCGGGATTCTCAGCCCGCCAGACAATCGGTTTACCAGAAACACCCTTGCCAGTAAAATGTATTTCTTCCAGATTATGATACGTTCCGTTTTTCAGTACGACGGCATCCCCCGGCTGCAAGTTTCCACTACCCAGCAACTGCTTCATTGCCTGCACATCTCCCGGTGAGAATGTATACTCCTTGGCACTGGCAAAGAGCGACACCGTTAAGAGCAAAAGAACACAAAGTTTTTTCATCATGTTTTTCCAATTAGAGTTTAAAAATCACAGAGCAAATATAGATGATTAAAACATGAACAGAAATAGGTAACTTCCCTCTGGAAGTAGTTTGAGAAGATACTTCAAAAGAATGGTACGTTTTTATAAATCTGAAGTGCAGATATAAAAAATCGTCCCCTTACATTGTGATTACAACGTAAGGGGACGACCCTATTCTAAATCGTTTTTTTTATTTCTTAGGAGCCGGAGAAGAATATCTTGCGTTCAATCCTTCTACGATTTCTTTCGTAATGTTATAGATGCTGTCAGCGTACAACAGATTGTCGAAACCTGTATTACTGATAATCATGCTGTATCCTTTTGTTTTATTATACTCTTTCAGGAAAGCATTGATAGAATCGCGCAATTGCAGGCTATTCTTTTCGTTTTCGCTCATCAACTCTGACTGCAGTTTGTTGCTCAAAGTCTGCAAATCCTGTTCCAGCTTGGCAATGCGGTTGTATTCCTGCTGTGCTCTATCCTGAGAAAGGTATGCATTATTCTGATACTTCGTCTGGAAATCCTGTTTCTGCTTATCCAATTCACGAGCTTTCTGGTTCAGCGTCAAACGAACATTTTCACTCTTCTTTACCATACCTTCATTCAGGTCGATGCAGAAATTATATTGTGCCAGAAGCGTGTCTATTTCAACATAAGCAATCTTCATTCCAGTAAGTTCACCTGAAGCTTGGCCTGACGTAGTTGCCGTTTGATTTTCAGCTTTACCTGTACACTGAGAAAATAAAACGATAAGTGCAAGGGCAGCCAAACCGTTTACGAGGTAGTTCAATCTCTTCATAACTTGTAAAAAATATAGTTTTAAAATTATTAATTCATACTATCATTTAAGGCTTTTTCCAGTTCATCAATAGAAAAACGCGGCTTCTTCTGTGCTTCCCTGTCTTGCGATTGGGCACACCCAATACCTCTCTCCCGCATTGCTTTATTACCGCTGACGTGCCCGTTAGGGAACTTTCCGCCTTTCACAAAAAAGACTTTTACACCTAATAATGCAATGCAAATAGCAACTATTAACAAACTTATCAATACTGTATCGAGCATTTCTACTATTTTTGTAATACGAAAACAGACCGCATTTCAGCAAAATGAAAATAAAATTTTCTTTTGCACTCAATTTGCTCTATTTTTGTGGGTGCAAATATAGGGCTTTGTATGGACTAACCCGCTTTTTTTACCATAAAAAAAGAGAAGCGGTTATAAAATAGCCAATTGTTTTAACCATATTTAGCAATAAGAGGTTAAATACGAACATTCATAAAGGAATTAATATGGAAAAGAATGAACTGAAACCGGCAGGTGTTTTTCATTATTTCGATGAAATCTGCCAAGTGCCGCGTCCTTCAAAGAAGGAAGAGAAAATGATTGCTTATCTGAAAGCATTCGGTGAGAAACATAAGTTGGAAACGCTGGTCGATGAAGCCGGCAACGTCCTCATCAAAAAGCCCGCTACACCGGGCATGGAGAATCGGAAAACCGTTGTACTGCAATCTCACATCGACATGGTGTGCGAAAAGAACAACGATGTGCAGCATGATTTCCTCACCGACCCGATAGAGACTGTAATTGAAGGTGAATGGATGAAAGCCAAAGGTACAACGCTGGGAGCCGACAACGGTATCGGCGTAGCCACTGAACTGGCTATCCTCGCCGATGACAGTATTCAGCACGGACCTCTGGAATGCCTGTTTACAGTGGACGAAGAAACCGGATTGACCGGTGCTTTTGCCCTGAAAGAAGGTTTCATGAACGGAGATATTTTGCTGAACCTCGACTCGGAAGATGAAGGTGAACTCTTTATCGGCTGTGCAGGAGGAGTAGACTCCGTTGCAGAGTTTACATATAAAGAGGTGGATGTACCTGCCGGATATTTCTGTTGCAAGGTACAAGTGAAAGGTTTAAAAGGCGGGCATTCCGGTGGAGATATCCACATGGGACTTGGCAATGCCAATAAGATACTGAACCGCTTCCTGAGCCAGACTTTCCAGAAGTATGATATGTACCTGTGCGAAATCGATGGTGGTAATCTGCGCAATGCCATCGCTCGCGAAGCACACGCCATTATCGCTATACCGGAAGACAATAAACACGATCTGCGTGCCGATCTGAATATATTTGCAGCCGAAGTACAGGCAGAGTATGCTGTAGTCGATCCGACGTTGCAACTCGTTTTAGAATCGGAAAATGCTTGTGCGAAAGCTATTGATAAAGATACCACCAAACGTTTGCTGCAAAGCCTCTATGCTTGTCCCCACGGAGTTTATGCCATGAGTCAGGACATCCCCGGACTGGTGGAAACTTCCACCAATCTTGCATCTGTCAAGATGAAGCCGGGTAATGTGATTCGTATCGAAACCAGCCAGCGCAGTTCTACTGCCTCTTCCAAACAAGACATCGCCAATATGGTACGTACCGTATTCGATATGGGTGGAGCCAAAGTTAGTTTTGGTGACGGCTATCCGGGTTGGAAGCCCAATCCTCACTCCGAAATACTGGAAATTGCAGTCGAATCTTACAAACGTTTATTCAGTGTAGATGCTAAGGTAAAAGCCATCCATGCCGGATTGGAATGCGGTCTGTTCCTCGATAAGTATCCTTCACTGGATATGATATCCTTTGGTCCGACTTTGCAAGGCGTACATTCTCCCGATGAACGGATGCTGATTCCTACAGTAGATAAATTCTGGAAACACTTGCTGGATATTCTGGCTAATGTTCCCGTAAAGAAGTAACAAAAAACTCCCGGCAGAATGTTGGTTATCTGCCGGGAGTTTATTTAAGAATTCCTTTATTCTATTCATCTATATTGCTTTATAAAATCGATAATCATTGTACTAATTGTATCTGGGGAACGACGTGCATCGAAAACAGAAATAATTACAATAACATCTTGAATAATCGCATAATAAATAATATTAGGAGTATTAACCAAATAACGAACCTCCATTTCATCTATAGAGAAACGAGGATCACGAACTCCTATTCTTGGGAAAGATACTAACAAATCAACATGATTGTTTATTTTATTATAAACTTTCATAGCAACTGTAGAATCAAAATACTCTTCAATATAATCCAATACAGTAGCTAAAGTTTCTTTCGCAGAACGAGACCAAATTATTTCCATCCCATTCTTTCTTTTACCCAAATATCCATTTGAGAATGAGGAGTACAACGACCCATTTTATAGTCATCTATAGCCGAATCTATTAGTATTCGCATAGTTGCTTCTGGAATCATTTCCAAATACTCTTCTGCACTACGAACTGTAGAATTATAAACGGCCATCGGTTCACTCACCTTTTGCGACTGTTCTTCCTTTTCGGGGTAATATTTAGGTTTATCCATTTTTCTTTTTTTATAAACACAAAGGTACCACTAATATGGAAATAGTCAAAAGAAAAAGTACTTTTTATAATTTCACTTTTTTCCTTGTTGCACATGAAAATGAAAATACTTTCTCATAAATAGCACATAAATACTACTCAATAATACAATTATCCCCAACAAATACCAATAACCATATCCCACAAAACAGAAATAGCCCAATATGACCAAAGCTTGCATCAACATATAAACCAGTGACACCGCCACATGAGGTATTTTCAATTCATTCGCCATAAGCTGATACATGTGTTTCCGATGAGGTAAACCAATGTTTTCATGAAGCATTAGTCGGTGAACGATAGTCAAAACACTATCAACACCATAAACAGCCAGAAGGATAATCCAGCTGAAATCCTCAGTCTTGAGAATTAACTTTCCTATCAGGAAAAGAAGTATAAAAGCAATACTTACAGAACCTACATCACCAGCAAAACATTTCGCCTTCTTACGAAAGTTGAAGAAACAAAAGACCAAAACAGAACAGAGAACCGTATAGATTAGAGCAGGTTCTACAAACTGCGTTATTTCAGCATTGATATAAGCCAGTGCACCAAGGATAACCAGCGAATAACCACCTGTAATGCCATTGATACCATCCATGAAATTATAAGCGTTAATGATGCCCGTACAAACAATTAACGCTACGATAATCCACCACCAGGGAAGAGTAAACAATCCCCATTGATAAAACATCAAAACCATAGCAGTAAAATGCAACATCAATCTTAAGCCTTGGGAAATAGAACGAATATCATCCACAAAACTGATAAACGTTATCAAGGTTAAAGCTAATATGAACCAAGGATATTCCCAATGGTTAGTCAAGAAATAAGCTAATGCTCCAAAATAGAAGATGATTCCACCACCACGCAAAGTAATCCGGGTATGAGAACTTCTCTCATTAGGCTTATCAATGATATTGCACTTATCAGCTATCCTAAAATAAAAAAGTTCTGCCAGAAATAGCAGAACCAATATAATCAGGTAATACATAACCGTACTTGCCCCTTTAATTTTTAATTATTAATTCTTAATTTGAAAACGATTTTATCGTTTTCATAATCCCATTAGCAGCACGAACAGGCATTTGTTCAATGCCAAGTGCTGCTTTAATCTTCTCATTACTCACCACATAATTCTCTGTCAGTTTCCGCAAACGTTCAGTATTCAGCGGCAGATGAAGTAAAGTTCCTAAGCCTGCACAACCTTCCATCATCTTCCGGTTCATCTTCCAGATATGAGGTACTTTACCCATAGCCTCACACATGAGAGCAATCAATTCATTTGTAGATAGAGCTTCGTCATCACCCATATGATAAATACCACTCGCTACATTCTTCGTCAGCAACCCTTCCACCACATAACATAAGTTATCAATCGAAGTGAACGAACGCTTATTTTCAAAATCTCCCAAAGGCCAGGGAATACCTTTCTTTACCACATTATAAAGCAGATTCAGGTTTCCTTTATTGCCCGGTCCATGAATCATGCAGGGTCTCAATATATATACCTGCTTCCTATCGTCATGCAGTTTTAATTTTTCATTTTTATTTTTTAATTTATCGAGAATATAATTCTCTGCCGCTATCTTACTCTCTCCATAAGGTCCTATTGGAGTAGGTATCACATCTTCCCTCAACACATCCCCTACTACACTATCGGCAGCAGCCTTCACTGAACTAAAGAATATGAACTTCCTAGCTGTAGATTCCAGAAAGAAATCAAAGATCTTCTGAGTCAGTCCTGTATTGATATCAAAATATGCCTGTGCAACAGACTGATTCTTTGTATCATGTGCTTTACCGGCCAGATGGATGATGGCATCAAATTGTGGCAAACGCTGCATTGGAAAAGAAGTTGATTCAATATCTTCCCAAGCAAAAGTCTT
>NZ_QRZF01000024.1 GCF_003464595.1 Bacteroides intestinalis | reverse complement strand
GCTAATATACTAAAAATATTAGGTGTGTTTGCGGAGAATCAGATTAATTTATTACGCTCATTCAAAGTATGTGAGAATACACCACCCAAATCATAGAATCCGGCTTTACCATCGCGATAACCACTCTTTTCAGGTAACACCTTCATCATCCAGTCCGAGTAAGTGGTACGTCCGCTCAAAAGAAGCGATGTCTTTTCTTTAATGATTGGTATTTCAAGATTCAGTTTACTGGTCACCAGTCCGATACCCGCCGAACCTGTAAACTTCTCTTTACTGGCCTCTTTACTGGTTATATTCAGTACAGATGCAATACGTCCTCCATATTGGCTGGGAATACTACTTTTATAAAGTTCCGCATCCTTTATCATATCCGAATTGAAAGCTGTGAAGAAGCCAAATAAGTGATTCGGATTATAAATCGTTCCATTATTCAGTAGTAACAGGTTCTGATCCGCCGCACTTCCGCGCACATTGTAACCGCTGGACGCTTCTCCTACTGTCTTGATGCCCGGAAGTGTCTGAAGCATCTTCAGTACATCCACTTCACCCATTGCAGTAGGAATATTCTTCAGTAAGCTGGGCTGGAATTTTTCCATACCCAACTGAGTACTTCTCACATTCTGCACACGTCCTGAAACAATGATAACTTCGTCCAATAAATGGTCCTCTTCTTCCAGTTCTATGTGAGTATTTCCTTCTCCATAGAGCATAAACTGCCGGCGAGTCTCCTTAATATTCAGTCCATTGATTTCAATCGTATTGTATCCGACAGGAAGCTGGATGGAAAAATTCCCCTGACGGTCGGTAGCAGTAGCAACCCACGGTTCACGATGAACGATATTGATGCCTTCCAGTTCCTGTCCTGTTTTAAAATCAGTTATTTTTCCATTCAAAATAACAGTCGCCTCGGAAGAGGGTTTATACCTGTTTCCTATTTCATACACCTTATTTTCAGAAGAAGACTTCACAATAGGAATAAAAGAAGATACCTGTTCACTATCCTGTATCTGCTCCCCTTTCAGAACTGGAGTAAGAGTGGTAGATAAAAACGTCTCCGGCAGAACAAATATCTGATCGGCATAAACAGTGACTTTATAGCGTGTTGCAGCTAATGCCTGCCGCAAACTTTCGGCAGTAGGCTTCGATGTCTCAGACCTTTTCACCTTGAACGGGGTTGCAATCGTAGTATAAATATGGCAAGATGTATTCTTTTCAACAGCATCCATCAGTTCAAAGATAGAAATACTGTCTGTATTCTGCTGTTGTGCCAGCGCTACGAAAGGGGATATAATAAACAGAATGACTGCTATATATCTTATTTTATATACTGTCATAATTATTTCTTATTGATTAGAGAATCAGCATATTGGGTTAATGCAGTCAAAGCCTCTGCGCGGTAAAGAGTACTAAAGTTCAGAAAATGATCCTTTGCATATCTTTTCAATTGCTTTTTATGATCCGGAAAGAGCTTTAGGAAACTGGAACGTGAAGTCACTGTATATTCTCCCCCCTCTTTAGAAAGCACAAAACGCACCACTTTATCGAACTGTTTATAACTGATTCTATCTTTCTCTACGGATGCTCCCATCCTACACAAAACATACTGAGTCAATCCCATCTGTGGGCTATCATATAGTTGTGCAGCAAAAGTATTGCCATGTGGAACAAACTTTTTATCTCCAATGACAAAGTAATTAACTTTCCTCATATCGACCTCAAGAAGCAACCGCTTTTCAGGGGTAATCACAATCAATTGTTTCTTAAAGGTGTCATACCGGAGCTGTATATCGGTATACAGTGATCCATCATAGCAAACTGCCCCTTCCTGAAATTCATCCATATCCCAATAAGGATGATTTATATAAAAGTAAGGGCTGTAGCTCACTTCTACTTTATTGGTATAAAGAGCTGCATAATCTCCCGCCGCTTTTTTGAATTCATCAAAAAGTGGCTGCTGCGTATACACCGGAGAGAGGATACAGAATGTGCATAACAAGATAAGCAGATGCGCTTTTCTAATATTCATAAGATATTAAGATTAACGGAAAGTTCTTTAATGTGTTATTAGTTGTCTAAAGTAAGCAATATATATGAAATCGATAACTATTAAGAGCATATATTTAGGTTTATTAAACATTTCTATTTCTGGTCGAAAAGAGATGAAGCTCTAATACTGAAAATAAAAAGATTCAAATAGGTAGTAATCCACTTATAACTGATGGGGGAACAAAAGTTTGATGTTCCCCCATTGACTTTAACGATTATACATAATGGGGCGTGACAATTCTCCTGAATATTCTGCTTGCAACGTTCCCCCTGGAATATCTAACTTTACATTGATTAGCATGATATTCCGCCCATCTACTACTGAAACCTTTGCATCTTCTGTTTGAATAGAAGAATTCACAATCACCAGTCCATCTACATCCTGTATTCTTATCAGATCTTTGCATTTTGCATTTAGCCCATTTATCGACACTTCACTCAGTGGTGACTCAGGGATACCGGTAGCATCAATTAATCGTTGACAATTCTCTACTATTACATCTTTGATTGATATATGGTGGTAGACTGGAGTTAAAGGCCCTATGGGTAAGGCTGGTAACCGTTTTGCCAAATCACCGACATAACGGGTAGAGCCTAACATATCCCAACGAAAAACGACACTTGGTGAAACCAGCCGTATACGTTCAAAATACAGATTCTCACCACCCCCGGCACGACTACGTCTGGTTTTAAAATAAAAACCATTATGTGTATTTTCAAAGACACAGTCATGTACATACAAGTTGCGTATCATACCGGCAGTCTCACTGCCACATGTAACGCCACCGGGACCTCTTTTGGCTAAACAATAACGAATAACAATATTTTCAGATGGTTTATTAACACGAATTCCATCATCACCGCGTCCTGATTTTATAGTAAAACAATCATCACCACAATCCAGCGTGGAATATTCAATTAGTACATTCCGTGAAGAATCAATGTCAATACCATCACCACGTGGAGTACCTACACTATTTACAGTAATACCACGGATAATTACTCTGTCACAATATACAGGAACAACATTCCAAAAGATAGTCTCTTCAAATGTAACACCTTCAACAAGAACATTGGTACAATAAATCGGTGAAAAAAACATCGGAAGAAATACAGGTTTATTGTCTTTACCGTCATAGACTCTTTCTTCTACAGAATGTCCATTGTTTATAAACTCTTCTATAACTTTATCACGCATTTGCAGGCGATATATTTCGCATTCTTTTGACGGACCGAAAAGTTTCCCTTCCCCAGTCAGTGCAATATTATCTGCTTGATTAGCATAAATTAAAGCACCCAGAGAGTAAAGCTCTACACCTTCGTTACGGGTCAACACTACTGGCAGATAATCTTTTATTTCTCCACTAAAATGGAGTTCAGCACCCTTTTCCAGATGTAGATTTATATTGCTTTTCAGTATAATCCGACCTGTTTGCCATTTACCGGGTGGAATAATAACCGTTCCTCCCCCTTTCCTACTCAGATCATCAATGGCTTTTTGAATAATGTTCGTACTGCTTTTTCCTAGTTTAGCCCCTTTCTTTGCTATATTTAACGTACGGTCCGGAAATGTCGGACGTACAAGTTGAGGCATCGCAAAAGGAGCCTGTATTGGTGCTATTTCAGTAGGCAGACTCATCGCGCCCACTTGATTACTTGTAGGAATATTACTACCCCAGACATATATAGTAGCTATACCAAAAAATATACCTATCAAAACTTTCTTTATTTGATCAAACATAGTGCTTTACTTTTTTACATTCCAAATACAGGTATCCTCTAACAATTGTTTGCCGGATTTCCCTTTTACTTTAATCTCATTTTTGCCTATTGACAAAGTTATATCATCCCATATGATACGATTGAGATGATCCTTTTTTCCCGTTCCTATTTTCTTTCCATTGATATAGAGAGTCGCTTCTTTCAAATTACTATATACCTTCACCTGTGTATTCTGTTCTGTCCGTTCTTTGAAACGGCGACTATTGATGTAAATCATTGGTTCCGGGTTCCAATTCGCTTTATAAAAATAGAATGCATCTTTCTTGGTCTTACGATCGTAGGTTATCAATCCTTTATCATTGATACCATTTTTATCTCCTTCCTGGCGGATAGTCGATTGATAATCAGCAAATACCCAGATAAATTTAGCCCATAAATAGGGACGTTCAACAAAAGCTGCCCAATTACCTTCATGGCAGTAAGCCTGAGCTTCTTCCGGATGGAAAGAAGCAGGGAATTTACCGTCGACAATGTTACTTCCAGTTCTCTGATCTTTTCCATCTAATGGCCATTGGTGATGGTGAATACTTGCTCCTGCGCCGTATTCGGAAACACCAACAGGCTTATTTTTCGCAGTACTCTTCATTTTATCGAAAAACTTGCCTGCAGCTGGTGCTGCATCGCTGTACCAACCGAAATATTTGTTCCAAGTTACCAAATCAGCACAATCCAAATAATGTGATTGGTCTACGCAAGTCGCAAATGCAGTCTGCCGTGATGGATCCAGACTCTTGAATAATGAGTTTAGTTCTTTTACGAATGGTATAGGGTTATCGTATTCTTTAAACTTTGTACCTTCATTCACTAATATTTCATTGAACACGCCCCAAAAGCAAATTGAGGGGTGATTATATTTTTGGTAAACCAATTCTTTTAAGCCCTCGCGGGCATTTTTTTCGAGACCTTCATTATGCAGATAACCGGTATAGGCATATCCGCCGGGACCGACAAAAGGAATTTCTGTCCATAATATAATGCCATTTTCATCACATAGTTCATACATCGTTTCGGCATGTGGATAGTGTGCTAGACGCATAGCCGTGGCTCCTATCTCATTAATTATAGACATATCCCGATCATAATCTTCACGCACCAAAGCACTTCCTTTTCCTTCTATATCTTCATGACGACAGAAGCCATAGAGGTCCAGATATTCACCATTGAGAAAAAAGCCTTTCTCTGGATCAACTGTGAAAAAACGAAAACCGGTTTTCTGTTCTACTTTATCCACCAACTTACCATTGTCATAAAGTTCTGCAACAATTGTATACAGATAAGGGTCTTTCTTCCCATTCCACAAATGTGGGGTTGAAATTTTGAAAGACTGTTTTACTGATTCACCGTTTGCAGCAGTTTCCCTACTTTCTATAACTTTGCCAGTTGCGTCAAGGACAGTAGTCTTCAATGTCAACCCCACTTTGTTGCCTTGCAATGATAACAAACTCTCTACTGTAATATCCGCAGACTGCTTGGATATATGGTCTTGGTGTATAAATACTCCCGGAGAAGCATAATACAACGGAGAAATACAATTCTTATCCGTTACAATCAGCCGACAAGGACGATGAATGCCACCATATATATTGAAGTCTCCGCTGATAGGCAATATATCTGTACGATAGGCATTACTAGCCCAGACTTCCAGACTATTATCTCCCGGACTCACGTAATCAGTTATTTCCAGACAAAAGGCTGTATAACCACCCAGATGCTGCCCAACAGTTCTACGATTGACAAATATATCAGCAGCCGAATTCACTCCTTCAAAATATAAGAATAATCGTTTATCCTTCATGGCAGGAGTAATCGCCAGATTACGCTGGTAAATCATCATTTCCCGATTGTAAGTGGTTGTTCCTTCCAGATAATTCGCGTTCCAAGTGTGTGGCAAAGTTACAGATGTAAGTGCGGCATCCTTCTTAGTAGCAGTAATAGGTTTATATCCCCACCCTTCATTTAAGGAAATAACTTCTCGCGGAGTATTGTCCGCCAAGATATAGTTATTGATTAGAATAAGAGCTATCAGACATAATAAAATCTTTGTATTCTTCATAAGTTTATAATTTATGATATTATTTTCTTTAGCAAACTATATCAGATTAGTTTTCAGCCAAACGATATACCTCCGCTGCTGCTAACAGGAAACAGCCGACTCCAAAATCTTCAAACTCAGGTGTCCGGTCTTTAAGCGTAGGTTGCCCATGTTCCGGCTGAGAACCCGCTCCCTGCACATAACCGAGTAATCCGTCCTTTCCCCGAACGGCTATTTTACTAAGTGCATTCCATCCTTTTAAGACAGACGGCAAATAAGTTTTCCGATTCAAGATACCTGCATTGATTCCGTAGGCCATTCCTGCGACAAACAAAGCAGTACCAGATGTTTCGGGTCCGGGAGATCGAGAATCACCGGTATTGGATGCTGCTGCCAAACTTACACTCCAAAAGCCATCGGAACGCTGACATTTGAGCAATGCCTCAGACATTAGCTTGAAATCATGAATATATTGCTCTTTATGAACCATATTATCCGGTGAATAGTGAAGTACTCTGGCAAGAGCTGCATATGCCCAGCCATTTCCTCTTGACCAGTAGCAAGGTTTATCTGTTTCAACCAGGTCCATATAAGGAGAATCATAACGATAATCTCTATACCATAGCCCATCTTGTTCATTCAACAAAGGTTTGCCACCACATCGCTCATCTCCTCCTTGGTTGTTACGGGTATACATATACATTTGGTACATTCTTTCAAAATAGCGATTATCATTTTCTATCCAACCGATTTGTGCGAATATGGGCATAGCCATAAATAATGCGTCCACCCAATGCCAGTCATCTATTTCATCAGTACCCAACATATTATCAATTAACTCTTTGATATGCGCTTTACGCTCAGATCTAGAAGAATCTAATAAGTACAGATCAAGATAGGCTTGTCCGCAACATTGAAAATCCGCATGACGGCTGGCATTACCTACTCCCGCCTTCCAATGATGAAATTCTCCCCAGTCAACAGCATATTTCAGCCATTTCGGATTAGGACTTTGGGCATACATAGCCATTAATCCAGCATAATAAACACCTCGCGTCCACATCTTGCTATCTCTTTGCTTTCCTCCTACATACGAAGGCGCTCCTACATCAGGATAATGGTTCATAAAGTAATCATTCACTAATGTCGCACTTTTCAGAATATCCTCCTTTCTCAGAGGGTAATTCAATTCCTTTTCTGATAGTGGTATATATCCGTCAGAAACCTTAAATGCCATTTCAAACGGATAAGCATCCATATATTTTTCCGAATTCGAAAAGGATGCGCTACCGATCGCACACTTCAATACAACAAAGGATACAATAAATAATCTTTTTTTCATGATACTATTCTTATTCATTTATCAGGACTTTATTTCTTTGCAAACATAGAGCGCAAAAGACATAAAGTCAATGAACTATAGTACCAATAACTATATTTTAGTTCCAATCTGAGAATAAAGCAGCTTATTTATTATCTTATTTACTCTTCTTTTATGTCTCGCTTGCGATATTGTGACGGTGATTTTCCAAATTGCGCCTTGAAACATTTACTTAGATAGAAGGGATCGCCAATACCTACCTGATAAGAAATTTCGGAAACATTCAAATCCGTATTCATTAATAATTCAGCAGTTTTTTTCATACGGATGATACGCACATATTCATTGGGACTATAGCCAGTAGCCCCTTTCATTTTTCTGAATAGAGAACTCCGCCCCATACCCAACGTTTGAGCAAAATTCTCCACTCGGAAATCCGTATTACTAATATTCTGCTCAATAAGCTCATGCACTTTGTCCAGAAAGACCTTATCTCTGTCTGTAAAAGTGACAGATGATTGTACCAATCCAGGTTCTGTATTGAATCTGCGGCGCAGCCTTTCACGCGTTTCAAGTAACTTTGTTATACGTGCCAGCAAATACTTTGTGCTAAAAGGTTTGGTAATATAGGCATCTGCACCCGATTCTATCCCTTTTAACTGATGCTCTTCGGAAGAATATGCTGTGAGTAAAATAACCGGGATATGACTCGTTTCAAAATTACTTCTTAACCGTTGAGTAAATTCAAACCCATCCATCCTTGGCATCATTACATCACAGACTACGATATCAGGTTGTTCTTCGGCTATTTGCTTAAGAGCATCAGAACCATTAACCGCAGTCGAAACTGCAAAATATTTATTCAATTGCTCTTCTACAAATCCAAGGACTTCCTCATCATCCTCGACTACCATTACCCTATATTCCTTTATAAAATCGTTATCTGACGTTGATATAATACTCTCCTCTGAGGATTTTTCCGGAATACTCTCAGTACTAGCCACTACTTTCATAGTTTTATTGCTTATGATATCTGCCTCATCATAATTATTATCAGATAAAGGTATGGATACAAGGAAACAAGCACCACCAAGCTCTGAGTCTATATAAATAACGTTACCTTTATGTACTTTTACCAATTCAGAAGTAAGATGCAAGCCAACTCCTGTACCATCCGAAGCATAATTAATTTGTTTGAATCGCACAAATAGATTATCCCGTTGCGCAAATGGTACTCCTTTTCCACTATCTGAAATACTCAACTTGAATAAATCTTCAGTAATAGAGATTTCTAATTTCATGATTATTTTTCCACCTGAAGGAGTATGTTTAAAAGCATTAGATAATAGATTGTAGGCCACTTTATCCATTTTACTCCTATCCAGCAATAATTGCATCTTGCAATTCGACGGTTCAAAGAGAAATTCTATATTTTTCTTTTCAGCCATCTCCTTGAAAGTGGTATAAATGTCATAAAAGAAGCTATCCGGATGGGTCGGTTCCAAATTCAGTTCCATTTTGTCATTCTGCAAACGGCGGAACTCTAACAACTGGTCAATTAAGCGCAGTAACCGAGTTGAACTTTTTGTCAAAATCTTCAATTGTTTGCTGGCAGAAGGTGACAAGTTATCTTGGCTACCTAAACTTTCAATGGCCCCTCTGATGATTGTCAATGGAGTACGAAACTCGTGTGAAATATTAGTGAAGAACCTTAGTTTGTATTCGGTCAGTTGTTTTTCTACCTCTACTGCCATATTCAATCTATGCATCCGAAGCATTAACTTTGTTACGAAGAAGAAAATAATAGCAATGATGATTATGTAGAAAATAACAGCCCAACCTGTTTTCCACCATGGTGCTAAAATCACAATTTCCAAAGTCGTTTCCTGTTCATTCCAAACACCATTGCTATTGCATCCTTTCACTTTGAACACATAAGAACCCGGAGGAACATTACGATAAGTAGCGATATTATTGCGAGATATCGGGTTCCATTCTTTCTCATATCCCTCTAAAAAATAGACGTATTGATTAAGCTCCGGCGCCTGTAGATTCAGCATCGTACATTCCAGATTAAAAGAGTTCTGATTGTACTTTAAAACAATCCTTTTGGTAGTGGTAATACTCTCTTTAAGAGGAGATTCCTGTCCTCCAGGGCTCACACTGTTTCCATTAATCCGTAGTTCGGTAATCAGTACAGACGGTGTATAAGTATCGTAAGTAACCTCCGCCGGATTAAAAATGTATACTCCATTATAACTACCAAACATTAACTCTCCATTTTTCTTTTTCCAAGTAGAGAGTTCATTGAAGATAGCAGCATATCGCCGATTACCTGAAAACATAAAATTCTCAAAACGTTCTGTCTTGGGGTTAAATTTAGAAATGCCACTTTCAGTACTGACCCAAATATTTCCTTCATTATCTTCCTGAATAGCTTGAACCATTTCATTGGAAAGCCCATTATCAGAGTTATAATGTTTAAACAATGATTTCTTGAGTGGTTCCTTCTTAATAAGTAAGTAAAGTCCACCTCCTGTACTACCTAACCAAATGTGTCCGTGACTATCTTCATATACCACTCTGACTTCATTACTATTGAATGACTGCTGGTTTTCGATATCAGGATATAGGTTCGTATAATTGGTCTCATCCTTTATAAACTCATCAGGATTAAAAACTATGACTCCATCATTAGAGCCTACCCATATCAATCCTGTTTGATCCTGAATCATAGCTCTCATCATGTTTTGCTGGTCTTTTTCCAATAAGAACTGCCGAAAAGTTAACTGTCCGTTCCGATGTTCTGCCAAATGCAGCCCCCCACCGAAACTACTTATCCACATACGTTCTTTTGAATCACGCATGATTGTAAAAATATTATCACTAGAAGAGGTTTGTCTCGGATGATCCTGCAAATGATAAATCTGCGGTTTATGATCCTCTTTCGGAGGGAAAACAAGCAGTCCCCCTCCTTTTGTTCCAACCCATTTATACCCTAATGTATCTTCAGCAACAGTAAAAGGTAATCCACCATTCATGCGATAGGTAAAAGAACTCCGTAGTAGCGAATCATATACATGGATATTGCCATCTCGCGTTCCAAACCAATAGTAACCTTCTTTATCCTCATAAATCATGCGAACGGCATTATTCCTGTCACCATCTCCCTGAGAAGTAGGATAGAAAACATCAAAAGGATAACTGGCCAGAGAAATTTTGGTTACTCCGGAAAATTCAGTTCCCAACCAAATTTCACCAGAATTATCTTCTGTAATGCAAAGCAGGTAATTAGTAGCCAGATCTTTTTCTGAAGTATAATGAAATATCCGTCCATCAGGATCAATAGCAAAGAGTCCATTACCAAATGTGGTTATCCAAATGATATC
The DNA here is from genome assembly GCF_003464595.1 of Bacteroides intestinalis. Lineage (GTDB taxonomy): Bacteria > Bacteroidota > Bacteroidia > Bacteroidales > Bacteroidaceae > Bacteroides > Bacteroides intestinalis_A. The sequence continues at coordinate 76,213 of NZ_QRZF01000024.1, read as the reverse complement.
TCTGGAGTCCTGATACACTTGATATCGTTCCTGAGTAATAAGAGACAGTATACTGGAAGGTATTAATTCTAATGGTTCAAATGTATTGTCCGGATGATGCCGCCACAGTATTCCAGACATATTATATACCCATATATGCCCTTTATTGTCAGTATAGAAACTGGCATTTTGCAGTTTTTTCCCTCTAAAAAGTTGATCCGCTGAAGCAATCCTCATGTTCTGGGTGTCAAGAGTATATATCCCACTGTTATTGGCAATCATAATAAGTCCATTGTTGAGCAGACACGAACGTTGAACAGATGCGGATGAGTTATTCGGAATAACAATATCGGGCAGAAACGAATTCTGTTTGTTACTGAAAACTGATATGTATCCATTTGCAATAAAAAAGAGTTGCCCCTCGTACTCATGCGCATTATAAAAGTATCTTTCTCTCATTCGAATCACTGAATCTCCCTCGATTAATGAAAGTTCTTCCTGATTTCCAATCCATATTCTGGATTGAGAGTCTTCAAAAACAAATGAAACAGATAGGTACTGTTGATTTTTAGCACAAGGACGCCATGCATTTAGTTTGTTATCTTTGTAACGCAGACGGCAGCAACCCTGTTTTCCCCATAACCATACATCTCCATTTGAAGCAATCATAAGATTAGAAAATATCTTGGCCTTATTCTCCGGCTCGTAATCAATGAATTTTTCTAACCGGGAATCATAACATAATAAAGTACTCGAGAAGGTACGAATCCAAATATATCCATTCTTATCTTCTGTGATACTTCTTATCCTGTTATCCGAAATTGATAAAGATAGTTCAGCCTGAGGATGTACAACAATAAATTCTTTTCCATTATAACGGTTCAGACCGTTTATCGTTCCCATCCACATAAATCCTTTGCTATCTTGCATCATACATCGAATAGTATTTTGTGACAAACCATTCCGATCAGTAATATTGCTGATTTGAAGGACATCGATAGCCGAAGCTGTGACACTTAGTAAACAGAGTAATAAGATTAAATAAAAACGTCGCATAAGGTATTCTTTTGTGAGATGCACAAATCTAACATTAATTTCTCTACACTGAATTCTTTTTTACTAAAAAATCATATGGCATTGAATTGCAGTCCATATATTGGTCAAATATTCCATTAATCCCCCTCTTTTTATTCTTTCCAGTTTCGTAGAATATATAAAAAAGACCTTGGAAAAGTTTCCTTCTCCAAGGTCAAATCTATTATTGGATATTTTTATTAATTCGCACTAACATACCCTGGATTCTGTAAGGCTGCTTTCTCCGCCTCTGTAAGATTCTTACCACTTTCATTTGTCAAAGCATCGATGAAAGTCTGCGGAATCGGACGAAGGAGATGCTTTTCAGCAACATTAGGAGCTGCTTCAGGGTTATATAATTTAGCACGTTTCACCAATGTTTTGGTACGGCTTAATTCTTCCCAACGATTCCATTCACCTAAACATTCACGTGTACGTTCATTCAGAATGAAGTTAATCAAGCGATCTTTTACATCTGTACAGCCCAATTCTGCTAATACAGTTTCATCTTCTTCAGGCAATTGCTGATAACTGGAAATTTGAAGATTTGAAGCCGTCTTGTTTTCAGAACGGTCAACACCAGTCGACAAGAAATACGTATTCTTTTGGATGAATGATGCATTGAAAGCTTGTGCATTTGTCAATTTAGCACCATTAGCATCTACACACTTACCCAACGTTGCTGTAGCTGTAGAATTAGAGGTGAAAGCCATAGAACCATCTGTATAATATTCACGATCTTCGCCATCTTTCCATTCAGCACGCTTACGTAACACATTTACAGTAGAGATAGCATCTTGGTAATTACCCAATCTAACTTGTGCCTCAGCTTTAACCAAGTAAGTTTCACCAGTACGTGCCATAGTAACATCTCGGTGTGCATCCCCTTTTTCACCAGTACGCGAACCATCATCTGTTTTATTGATACCACAGAAAACATTAGATTGACTAGGATTACCACTTACACCATACGTATTCAATACATATTTACCATTCAGAAATAATGGGAATACATTAGGCACCCATTTCCCTGTTTCTGGGTTTACAAAAGAGTGCGGCTGAGCACCACGTCCATATGTTCCATAAGGAGCATTATCAAATGTATCATCACTCTTCTTATTCAAAATAAAGATAATACCTTCATCTCCCAAAGTAGGAACCTGATCGGCAGTAATTCCGTTTTCAGCTATTACATTAGCTGCCTTCTTGGCTATACTATTCAATCCATAGACAGTTTTAAAAGTCTTCCACATACGGGCATCATTCACATTGTCAAATATAGAATAAGTATATTCTGTAGGGCGGCAACGCTGGAAGTCCATACCACCAATATATTGTCCACGCTGTGTCCAACCACCAGAGAAGTTAGAGAATTGTGGATTAAAATAATTATAAGTACGATTACCAAAACGACCAACAGTTGAGCTATCATCATTATGTAAAGCAGCCATTAAGATTTCGGAATCACCTTCATTTTTACAATCAGTACCGGTCCATTCTGAATAAAGTGTATTATAGTCTTTTGCTAACGGACATTCTGCTATCACTTCATCACAAAGGCTAATACATCTGTCTAAATCGGCTTTTGCAGGATATGTAGAGTTCCAGTCTGCACAACGTTCCGACTGACGATACAACAATGCTTTAGCCAAGAAATGAGCAGCAGTATATTTAGTCCATGTACCATTGCCACGCCATTTGGTTGTCGGCAATAATTTGTAAGCTTCTTCCAAATCTGCAATAACCTGGTTAAGAGTTTCTTCAGCACTTGAACGGCTGAAGTTTCTCACGACCCCTTCAGGAGGAGTGGTCTGAATTACCACACCACCATATTGAGCAAACAAACGATAATAGTTGTAACCACGAAGGAAATAAGCCTCCCCCATTGCTTTATTACGTGTATCTTCATTAGCCAACGTTTCTCCTCTCGAAATCAATAAGTTGGCAGTAGAGATACCATAATACATTTCATCCCATAAAGCAGATACTCCAGGACAATTGTCATTTGCTGCACCGCTTGCTTTCTTACAATCTAGTGGACTTAAACGATTATCATAAGTATTCCAAGGTTCACTGGTCAAGTCAGCACCATTAGTGAATTCATCTGTCCCGTAAAGAGTAATACCATAAGCCCATTCATAACCGAAGTGCCAACGGAGATTACCATAAAGAGATGCTGCCATCGCAAGCACTCCTTCTTCTGTTTCAAGAATTGCATCAGTGTACATATGGCCTGCTTCTTCTTTCAGAAAACTATCACCACATGAAGAGGTACCGCTAGCCAATACAAGTACCATCGTACCAAATAGAACTTTTTTTCTTATATTTTTCATGATATACTTCATTTAAATTTATTATTCTTTGATTTTAGAAACCTACTTGAATACCAAATGTAAAGCCTCTGTTATAGTATGTCGTACCAAGATCCAGATCAATGAAATCTACAGAAGAATAAAGGTTACCTAAGTTTTTAGCCTGAGCATAAAGTTTCAGTGAACTAATACCGATACTCTTACATACTTTTTTATCAAAATTATACCCTAAAGAGATGTTACGAATCTTAATGAAGGAAGCATCTTTGAAACCTAACAAGCTCGAATATGAATCACCACCTGCTGTACTATAGATTGGTTTCTGCCATTCTGCACCTGTATTATCAGGAGTCCAATAATCGATTTCACGCTGATTATACATACCTAATTGGCCTTCACCGCCTGTATTAATCATATAACCAAAACGTCCGTAAAGTTCGATAGAAAGATCAATGCCTTTATAAGAGAAAGTGTTTGACCAGCCCATTGTCCAACGCGGGTTTTTACTACCCAGAATAACACGGTCGTCACTATCTATAACATGGTCACCATTTTGATCTACCGGTTTCACCATACCAACTTCAAATTTATGCCCTTTTTTATTAAATTCAGCCATTTCCGCAGCATCAGATTCCTGCCACAATCCGTCAGCAGCAAAACCGTAATATATATTGATTGACTCACCTATAAACCAGCTGTTATCAATCATATCTTGTTTTCCATTAGCCAGTTCCACAATCTCATCCTTTTGGTAGGCTACATTCAATGTTGAATTCCATTCAAAATCTTTATAACGTACAGGAACAGCATTCAATGTAATATCTACACCAAAATTCTTCGTTTCTCCCACATTCGACATTACTGAAGGATAACCTGTTAATGAAGGCAGTTTCATAGACATCAGCAAATCTTTCGTTCTGGAATGATAAACATCCACTGTACCACCGATCCGGCCATTAAGGAAACTGAAATCAACACCATAGTTAAACTGCGTGGTTTTCTCCCAGCCAAGATTCTTGTTTGCCATCAGATTCTGATCCTTCACATAATAAGGTTCATTTGTAGTCAGAATTAAAGTGTTACCTGTACTAAACGGCATCCAATAGGAACCAATTACACCTAATGTTCCATAAGGATCAACAGAAGAGTTACCCGTAGTACCCATACCAGCACGCAATTTCAATTGGTTAATCCATGTAATGTCTCTCATAAACTCTTCTTGATCAAGACGCCAACCTAAAGCTGCTGAAGGGAAGAAATCCCATTTATTGCCTTCAGCCAATACAGAAGAGCCATCATAACGACCAGATACAGTCAATAGATAACGATCCTTGTAAGAATAATTAATACGAGCCATGTAAGAAGCCAATTGTTGTTCAACCAGTCCTGTACCCATACCAGCCTTATAAGCTGTATTGGTTATATCAATGGCTCCCATATTATTCCACATAAATGTTGGCATTAGTACACCTTGCTCACTCATGTTTGCAGTTTCAGTATTTACTTTCGATGCACTCTGAAGTAAAGTTACATCAAAACGATGTTCACCGATTTTCTTGTTATAAGTGACCATATTATCCAGTGTCCATGAGAAATTACGGGTAGATGCCCACTTTGCATAGTTCTTGCTACCTGCCCGAACTGCTGAACTACTATCAATAAAAATACCTTGACGATTGTAACGGAAATCAGGACCAAAAGCAATCTTATAGCTCAATCCTTCCAATGGCTGCCATATCTTACCAAAATCCATTTGAGCATAGAAACTACCAAGTGCACGGAAATTTTGACGATTATCGGTAGATTTGTTCCATTCGTCTATCACAGTATACACATTCGTCACAGAACCAGCAGGTTGCAAAATGATATCTCCCTTATCATCATAAGGTACTGCATAACGTGGAATAGACTTTGCTGCACTATAAATATCAGTAGGACCTGAATTCGAAGATTGTCCCGTACGAGAATAGCCATAATCCTGAACAGAATAAGAACCGTTTATTGAACCACCAAGCTTAAACCATGGAGTAGGTTGCAAATCCAGAGACATAGAGAAATTATAACGCTCGTATTCCTGACCTTTCTGAGTACCTTCATTATTCAAATAACCAAAAGAAAAGAATCCTTGCATTGTCTCACTACCACCACTACCACTTATAGTATGTTCATGAGTGACACCTGTACGTGTAACCATATCAGCCCAATCCGTATCAGTAACCTTAGATCCATCCCAAGTTCCGTTCACCCAACCTTTATTAACATTTGCCAAAGCATATTCATCACCAGAAAAATAAGCTTGATCTTTATCATAATTAGGTTGATTACCCAATGGATTAACTGATGGATTTGAGTTATAATATGCCCAACGACGCCAAGTTATATAATCGCTAGCACTCATAGCTGGCGATTTATCTTGTAACGTTTCAAAAGTAACCGAACCTGAATAGTTCAAAGACAAAGCACCGGTCTTACCACGTTTGGTAGTAACCAGAATAACACCATTGGCACCACGAGAACCGTAAATAGCTGTTGAAGAAGCATCTTTTAATATATCAATAGATTCAATATCTCTTGGATTGAGAGTTTCGATACCGCCTGAATTCAAAGGCACACCATCCACTACATACAATGGATCATTCTTCGCATTTAAAGAGCGGTTACCACGAATACGAATAGAACCAATCGTCCCCGGACGTTCGCTACTTGTGATATCCACACCAGCAGCTTTACCCTGCAATGCTTCAAAAGCATTCGAAACAGGCTTTACATTCAGTTCTTCCGATCCAACGCGAGCCATAGCACCGGTTACATCGCTCTTCTTCTGAACACCATAACCTACTACCACGACCTCATCCAACATTGCATTGTCTTCTTGTAATGTCACCTGAAGATTTGTCTTTCCAGAAACAGAGATTTCTTGGTCTTTATAACCTATAAAAGAAATAGAGATTGTACCTTTTTCAGGCACATTCGTGAGGGTAAACTTACCGTCGAGGTCAGTGATCACACCATTAGTAGTACCTTTAACCAGAACATTGGCACCAATAACCGGTTCACCGGTTTGGTCAATCACAGTACCCGAAACTGTTTTGCTTTGTGCATAGGCTCCTATAGCCAATACCGAGAACAAAGCAACGAGGAACAGCCGCTGGAGTTTGCCCATGCGACCAAACAGACTTAAATTCTTGCTGTTTTTCATACTTTACTTATTAAGTTAAACAAAAGTTAGTTTTCTATTCTCTCAGGAGATTTAAGGTCTCCCACCTGTGAAAAAGTGTTGCAAATATACATACGGAGGCCCAAAAAGGGAATGTAGGATTGTGTCAAAGCATGGAAAATTTAATCTTTTCAACTGAAAAATAGTATCAACGACTGTGAATAAAATCAAAACGATTAGTCCTCGTAGCATTTTGATTATTCTAGAACTTTTAATATATAATTTGTTACCCAAATATTGTATCACATGAATTTCACTCATGTTTTCAAAACCCAAAGTAATATGCCACAATTTTATAGTCATATAAGATAGCTCCTTCCATACAATTCTTATTCCAGATACATGAAATAAGAACTAAAACGAAAGGAGCTTCCTTATTGACTGCTACAAAACAAGAAAAGATATCACTTTTTATCAAAATATTTGTTTCACCAATAGTACCTCTTCTATAATTCCGGAAGAAACCAGTTTATCATCTGGCGTAGCTATCTCAGGATACGCATACGTATAACGTTTCTCATGTGGTAAAGAAGCATCGCCAATCATTCGGTTCATTAATGAATTAACTACTTCAATTTTTAATGAGTTAATCCCTTCGTTTACACATTCTGTTATATCTGCTTCCCATGGAGAGCACCAAACGGTGGCAACTTCCTTCTCATTAACCCAAATACGAGCTAATGAACCAAGACGGGGAAAACGTAACAATATACGTTCATTCTTTTTCAGATTAGATACAGATAACTCTTTCTGGTAAACAGCAGTACCAGAATAAAAGCGGATAGCAGGATCCATATGCTTTGTCCAGTCAATCAACTCATCGAACATAATTTCACCTGGACCACCGCATTTCGGGTCAAAATAAACATTCCAAGAGCCATCAATAGAAGTAATATCTTCTTTTATATTTGCAATTCTAGGTAACAAGTCTGTATTTGGATGATCGGATGTCACAATAAAGCCCGATTCTCTTGGAGCTAAAACAAATTTGAGTAACATTCCGGTGTTACCTGAAGCTTCAAGAGGCAATGCAAACCGGGATCCTGTCACAGCATCCCAATATTCGGCATAACGTGCTTCAGTACGCAGACGAATGGTATCATTAAATGCCCGTTCACTATGATTATTCAAAAAGTAAACATCAGCATCTGATAAACGACGATGAGTAAAATACACTTTATCTTTAATTGTGTTTCCACTCTTTATTGTTATATCCGGATGAATACCCTCACAAACCAGTACTTCAGGAAGAGATAACCCGCTATAAAGTTTTCCTTTACCAATAGTACGTATACCAGAAGCAGAATCATCTGTTCCCCATAATTCTGCAACCAATGCTTGATACTCCTTAACTTCAGCAGCATCTTTTAAGGAGCCTGATCCTTCAGGGCGAGGTCCGCAAACAGTCACTCCGCCTTTCACAAGCTTTGCAATATGGCGTAATACATGAAGTGGCATATCATTGTTGCGTTGAATCACCAAAATCCGGTAGCTCATACCATCCGGCAAAGTTAACTGCCCATTGATAGCAGTAGTACGCGTCACCAAAGCCTCGGCTGTACAGACATCAAAGTCGTAACCTTCGGGTATTTCAGGCAGACGATAAGACAGTAGCTTGACTGGAGGATTCTGCCCCAGATAAATACAAATATCAATGACTGGCATTCCTTTTCTCATCAAGCCTGTGCAACGTGCTTGATAGTCCCAAAACGGACGACTATATTCCCAATAAGTATTATTACGATTTAAACAATAGTGTTTACCTCCGGCTGTACTCCCGGGATATTTATCAATCCAGGGTTGATAAGCCGAGGCACAAAGTACAAACTCATTTACACCAAAAGCATAGGCATAATCACCAGCATTTTTTTGATCAGCAAAGTTGTGGTAGAAACGGCTACCAGTGAAAGCTTCTGCTGAAGCTATATGCTTACCATAAAAATGTGCTGCCGATGAAGTTTCTTTCACATCATATCCACCGTCAGGGTGTGAAGTCCAGAATTCTCCCTGAGGCTTATACACCCGCCCTTTTGCTTGTAAATTATCAGCTACCAGACTTAAACCATTTCCAGTAGCCTGAGCAGTAAATTCTATCCCTCTCTCATTACAAAGCTTTTGTAAAGTACCATAATAGTTATCTGAGATCATATCTGCCATGGTACGGCGCATGTCATATAAGAAGCCATCACTCTCTGTTCTTGAACCAACAATATATCCCATCATAACAGGTAAATAGCGATGCATGCTATATCCTTTTCTCTGAAAAAATTCTTGTTCAAAACCAGGAGTCCAGTTTTGAGCTCCTCCTTCATGACTATCCATAGTTACTCCCATAGGCAAGCAACCTACAGCCTGCAAAGAATCTAAAATAGGCTCTGTATAATTACGCCAATGAGTAGTAACCGCCTCTACAGACATTTTATCACATTCTAATCCCATAAAATTAGCTCGCCCATGACGTATAGTCGCTCCCGTTGGTTCATGGGCGAAACGCATAATTACCCAGTTTCCTTCAGGGACATCCCATTCCAATCTACCATTTTGATCCATCTTCTCTGTCAAATCAATAATCTTCGAAGGATCTATTTCTACTGAAGATGGATAATCCGGAGTCAGGTTCTTCTCTATATATTCCGAATAGAGTGCTGCACGTTCTTCCCATTGGTCCATCCGGGCACGTGAAGACAATTGGATATCACCTATGAATAAATCCGGCCGATTGTCTTTGGGCAATGCCCAATCATGGAAGTTCAAACGGAAATAGCGTCCTGTTATAGTAGGAAAAGAAATCGTTTTTTGTATCCAACTATTACTGGGAGTTTGGTAAATCGGTTTCAAATCACAGACCTTTCGATAGTTTACACCATCATCCGAGACTTCCAACTGTCCTACATCAGGTAATTTTTGATATCCCATGCCATAAAAACTGTCGGCTGGAGGTCCTGGAGGATTCATAGCCCCGGTTGAAGATTTTGCACCACGTGGACGCACTTGATAACTAATGCTCCGAGCTGTAAAGTCTGTACCAAAATCCAAGTTAACATAAACCGATTTTCCTGTTGGTTGAGATGGTATCTCAACTAATGATTCATTTGATTTAAAAAAATCCACTCCCGATAACTGAGGAAGGTTACAAGTTATTTTAGGCAAACAATTGCGGGATGTTTGCCAAGCATCTTGGGGAGCAGGAAAAGCCAATACGGCTACATCCCAAAATTCTTTCTTTCCTGGAGTCGGCAGAGTTATTGATAAACGTTTTCCGCCATTCACCAATGTATCACTAGCCGTCAACCTCTGCATCCCCAGTTTCTTTGTAATCCAAGGACCACCCGCTACAAATCCGTTAGAGAGGTTTATTTCGAAAGAAAGTCCGATACGTTGTGCTTCCAAAGCCGCAAAACGAAGCATATCCCACCATGCCGGTTCAAAAGCAAGGAGCGCATTTTCACACTTCCCATGTACCTGATCATAGTAAACGACTCCGCCAACACCTGCTTTCTTATAAGCTTCCAAATCGGCAGTGATACCTTCACGAGTTGTTTCTGTCTCTCCATGAAACCACCATACTTTCGTACGGGTAGAGTCTTGCGGATGAGAAAATTCCTCCCATGCCTGTGCCAACGTTGATTGTTTGATACCTGACTGGTTTGAACAAGCCATACAAGTCAATAGACAACCTACTGCAAATACTAAATCTTTTTTGTTCATCATACATTATTTATTAAATTCTTCGGTTCAACTTCATTTATCTGAATAAAAGTTTTCATAGACAAAAGTAACGCAAGGAAATTATTCAAGCATGCGGTCTAGTACCAATAAATGGAATAAAATCCTATTTATAAGGGGAAACATACAAGAAAACAGGTTCTTGTATAGATATTCTTTATTATTAATCAAGTTTTATGGTTAATCTCATACAACTCTATATAATCCTGAATGCGTCAATGATTGTCTGCACTACAGTATATGACCGTCCTTTAATCCCCATTCATGAAACACATACTTTCAATAAATAAGTTTATATTTGCATTCATTAGTGTCTACAAGAAAGCCGCAATAATTCTTTGTGATATTTGGGAATTAGATAGCTGATGGAGAAACTCAAATCAACAAACTTGAATTTGTAACTCTGCTGTATGCAGTAGTATTCGGGAGACAATGTATTTTTGAACCAAGTCTATTTAATTTTTAATTATCCTGCTTTAGTGGGCACTTGTACTTGTATCAAAAAACGTATAAACCCAAAAACGAATATGGCTAATCTTTCAATAGTAATTGTACCAACTAAAAAGCTATCTAACGGAAAACATAGAATAAGAATTGCAGTAGCGCATCGCTCGCAAACCAGATATATTTCAACTCAATTTATATTGGATTCTGCAAGTCAAATGAAAAATGGCAGAGTTGTCAGGCACGAAAATGCAGCAAATATTAACACTTGTCTCCGCAAAATAATCTATGAATATGAAGAAATCCTATCATCCATTCATTATTTGCCAACTTTATCATGTACAGAGCTAATACATACTATCACTCGCGAACAACAAAAAACAGGTATTACTTTTAAGACTGTGGCAAATGAGTATCTTTCCCTCATGAATACTGAAGAACAAAAGAAATCTTATAAGCTATATAATATAGCTTGTGAGAAATTCCTGAAATATATGAAAGGAGATTTTCCTTTAGTACAATTGAGTCCATTACAAATACAAGGATTTGCCAATGCGATGAAAGATGAGGGATTATCGGAAACATCCATTAGGATCTACCTTACTTTAATAAAGGTAATACTCAATTATGCCGGTAAAATGAATTATGTGAGTTACCAGGTTCACCCTTTTGTCCTTTTCAAAATGCCCGTTAGCAATGTCAGAGAACTGGATTTGACTGTGGAAGAGTTGAAAAGGATACGTGATGTGAAATTATTCAAGTCAGCACAAATAATGGCTCGGGACATATTTATGCTTACCTATTATTTAGGAGGCATTAATTTGAGAGACTTAATGGAATATAATTTCAAGAACCAAAACAGTATGCGGTATGTACGCCATAAGACGCGGAATAGTAAAAAGAGTGAGAATGAAATAGCTTTTACCATTCAGCCGGAAGCACAGGTAATCATTGATAACTATATCTCAGATAATGGGAAACTGGTCTTCGGCAAGTATTCATCTTATGAAAAAGTCTATAGTTTAGTTTTCAGACATATATATAAGGTGGCGAATTTGGCAGGAGTTAACAGGAAAGTCTCTTATTACTCCGCCAGAAAAACATTTGCCCAACATGGCTATAATATGGGGATCGAAATAGAAAAGATAGAATATTGTATAGGACATAGCATGAAAAACAACCGACCTATATTTAACTATATACGGATCATGCAGGAACACGCGGATAAAGTTTTCAGGGCAATTTTCGATCAGTTAATAAAATAGCAATTTGAATAATCTTAGTTCAAAGCCTCAACCGTATCCGAACCGCGTTTACTCCGTATCATCTCCGTATTCTATAGATGCGAGTTCGTACGGACTTGACACGGACTTGGTACGGGCTTGACACGGACTTGGTATGTGGAGGATTATAAGTAGGGTTAAAAACACTTCCTTCACAGTAAGATTAATCATAGTAATAACTAAAGTATATATTTCTCAATTCGGCAAATAGATCGTATTATTGTATCGGGTCTTCTTAAAACCTCACTCAAAATACTCCATAAGTCATTTTTTTCATCATTATCAAGTTAACTTTTGTTTAACTTAATAATTTAAGTATGAAAAACAGAAAAAAATCAAGTCTGTTTAGTCGCTTGGAAAAAGTCCAGCGGCTGTTCTTCGTTGCTTTATTTTCAGTACTGGCTATAGAAGCCTCTGCACAAAGCAAAACTATTTCGGGAACTGTCCTCGACAAAACTGGTGAATCTGTAATTGGCGCCAGTGTAGTAGTAAAAGGTACTACTAACGGATCAATTACTGATTTTGAAGGCAAATTTACTATTTCGAATGTTCCTGATAATGGGACGATTCAGGTTAGCTTCGTCGGATATAAAACCTTGGATATTCCAGTGAAAGGTCAGTCCAGTTTCCAAATTACATTAGAAGAAGATAGCGAGATTCTGGATGAGGTAGTTGTCGTAGGTTATGGTGTTGCCAAGAAAAGTGATGTAACCGGAGCATTAACCCAGGTGACTGCAAAAACCATCAGAGAACGCCCCGTACAGAATGCTTTGCAAGCCATGCAGGGTAAGGCAGCCGGCGTACAGATTACTTCTAATAACCGACCGGGAGAATTGGGCGATGTACGCATTCGTGGTAACCGCTCTATCAATGCAAGTAACGACCCATTATACGTAATCGATGGTATTCCTATGACTGCGGGGTCTATGGCTGACGTCAATCCCAATGATATCGAATCTATGGAAATCCTGAAAGATGCATCCGCTACCGCAATCTACGGTTCACGCGGTGCGAATGGTGTCGTCCTGATCACTACCAAAAAGGGGAAAACTGGTAAAGTGACGATTAATTATGATGGTTCCATTTCCTTCTCAAAGATTGATTCAATGACCGATTGGATGAATTCGGGGGAATTGATTGATTGGAATCGGCAATCCAATATTAATGCAGGCGCATATACCGGCAAATATGGTAATGCCCCAGACCCCGACATCGATGGAGATGCTTATTTTGGTGGAGTGACCAAATATCCTTATCTGCGTCCGGTCTTCAATTCAGCGTTCCAGTTTAATGCCGACGGTACTCCTGTACTACGTGATGCAACCAAATATGAGCAGGATGTATTAGGATATGCCGCCAGAGTACCGGTCTATGATTCTTCAAAGATTCCAACTACTCCCTGGACTGATTATGTAACCCGTACGGCAGTTACCCACAACCACCAAATGTCACTTTCCGCCGGAACAGAAAAGTCCAAACTGTATATGTCATTAGCCTATCTGGATCAGCAATCTCCGATGAAGGATCAGGACTATAAACGTTATACAATAAATTTGAATGGTGAAATCCAGGCTACTGACTTTTTGAAAGTCGGTATGGGAGTGAATATCAGTCATTCCATTAAAAACTACGGTATTGTCAGCAACTTCTCAAATACAACGGCTAAGGACTCTTATGGTTTAGCTACCAATCTGATGCCCTACGCACCGGCGTATGATGAAAATGGAGAATTACTGAGTCCGTCAGATGGTCCCTCACAGCACAATGCTTTATTGAACATTGACCAGGCTCAAAATGAAACACGCTATTATGGTGTCATGTTAAGCTCTTTTGCAGAACTTGATTTTGGCAAGATATGGGCTCCATTGGAAGGAGTAAAATGGCGTACCAACTTTGGCTCTCAATATCGCAATGCTCGTGAAGGTAGTTATTATGGCAATGACTTTACCAATCCGCTAGGTTATGCCTCAACAGAACCGAATGTAGCTTACAACAATCAAAGTCAGAAACTGGCATGGACACTGGAGAATATGATCTTTGTAAACAAGACATTCAATAAGATTCACTCTTTAGGCCTGACATTGATGCAATCAGCTGAATATTATCGTACAGAAGGTATAGAAGTACGTGCTTACGAATGTAAGTTCCCTACCGCCTTATGGTATAGCGTAGGTGATTCGAACACTTCAAAAGCAGGTATAGGCTCCTCATTCAGCGAACAACAACGGGCTTCTTATATGGCTCGTGTCAATTACTCATTGATGGATCGCTATCTGCTGACTTTAACAGGTCGCTGGGATGGTGCTTCCATGTTAGCTGTAGGCAACAAATGGGATTTCTTCCCTTCAGCAGCATTGGCATGGAAACTGAATGAAGAAGATTTCATTAAAAGTATCAACTGGATTAATACTTTGAAAGTGCGTGTGGGATATGGTGTTACCGGTAATGCTTCTGTAAGTCCTTATCAGACAGGAGGATCTATGGTTTCCCAATGGGCTAACAAGCCTTTCGGACAAGGCGGCGTAACCACCAATACTACAGGTGCCAAAGCTTCCGTATTGCCCAACAAAATGCTAGGTTGGGAAAAAACAGCTTCTACGAACGTGGGAATCGACTTTGGATTCCTAAATAACAGAATCAATGGTAGTGTTGAATACTATGTTGCCAAAACTTCCGATCTGCTGCTGAACCGTTCAATTCCTATCATGACCGGATATACTCAGATCTTATCAAATATAGGTAAGACTCAGAATAAAGGTTTTGAAATAACCCTCTCTACCACAAATATCCAGACCAAAGATTTCACCTGGAAAACTGATTTTACCTTCTCTACCAATAAAGAGAAAATCGTAGAACTGGCCGATGGCAAAAATGATGATACCGCTAATGGTTGGTTTATCGGAAAGCCTATCAATGAGGTATGGACTTACAAATATGATCGTTTGTGGCAAAATACACCCGAAGACCAGAAATTATTGGCAGTCTATAAAGCCAATGGCATTACCATGTTCCCCGGCATGGCTAAACTGGTCGATCAGGATTTCATTGAAGTACCTAAAGGTACAGAGGGATCAATAACCAAGACAGTGGATATCAATGGACAAAAACAGGAAGTCACATACATGGACAATGGTTTCGGTAAATTCAACAATGACGATAATCATTTCTTAGGTTCATTTACTCCAAAATGGGAAGGCGGATTCACCACTACTTTCATTTATAAGAATTGGCAGTTGAATGCATTCATTTATGGCCGCTTTGGCAACACATATTATGGATTAATGCAAACTTACGGACGCCGTGTGGAAAAAGACACCTGGAGCCCGGAAAATACAGGTGCCAGATTCCCTCAACCACGTGCAGGTGGCGAAACATTTACCGACTATAGCGCATATATGAGTTATACCAAGGGAAATATGATTGCCATTCGTAATATTGCCCTATCATATACACTACCGGAAAAATTATTGAATAAGATCGGCGCATCAAGTTGTTCCATTTATGCTCAGGTATTGAATCCATTTATCTTTGGCGGTGAGTTGGTGAAAGCAGGTATCAATCCTGATGATACCACCGGATGGAGTGAAAAGACCAGCGCAACCAACTTTATCGGAGGTCAGACCAATAACACGGTATTGAATCGTAGTTATGTGATAGGTTTAAGACTTGGCTTTTAATTGATGAATCCTATTAAGAATAAAACAAATATGAAGAAATATATATTACTTTCAATGATTGCACTGGGAAGCATGTCTTGTACTGATAGCTTCCTGGAAGAGAAAATGGTATCTACCATTACACAGGACTATTTTGAAACCGAGCAAGGTCTGGAACAACTGATAGTCGGCACCTATGATGCTTTGCGTGTAACCAAACAATATGAACAGGGCCCAAGTAGTTTAATGTTGGGAGTAGATAACTTCTCTGCAAAAACAGCTAGTCGAGGCATGTATTCTGCAAGTGAATGGAATGCAACCGGTAAATTGGCAGGCTATGCTAATGGCTTGTGCGGTGAGAATGCAAAATCATTATTAGGTTTCTATCCTATCATAAATAACTGTAACCGTGCCATATTATCTATTCGTGAAGGTAAGGCACTCGGAAAATTTGCAAGTGATGCGAACTATGCAGCCAAGGCTTTGTCAGAAGCTTTATTCAATCGTGCTTACTCACTTTACATAATGAGTACAATGTATGGTGAAATATTTGTCCCCAAAGGATACACTGCAGAATTACCTTCCAATTATAATTATGTACGCGAAAGTGTACCCAGTATTTATAGCCTGTTGATTGGAGACTTACGTTATGCCTACGATCATCTACCGGATGTAAATGAACAGAACTTGACCACAGACTTCGGTCGTGCAACCAAAGGTGCGGCTGCCCATTTTCTGGCAAAGCTCTATTTACAACGTGCACAAGGTGCTAAATATGGCAGTTCTGAATATGGCGTGAAAGCTGATGGACATGTAGATACCAGTAACTCAAAGTCTTATTTAGGCATGCTGTACAAAGGTGAAGGTACCGCTGATTTGGATTCTTGTATATATTATGCAACGAAAGTAATAGAACATGGTTATTATGCATTGGAATCAGACTATAGAAAACTGTTTAGTCATCCGATGGGAGACTATTCAAATGAGAACAGTCATGAATTGATTCTCTCCTGTGTATATGGTCCGATGGGAGGTGCTGATAATGGTCGTTACGGTAATCGTTTGCCTTATTTCTTCGGTGGTGATTACTCGAATGCATCCTGGGGGATTCCTGATTTCTGTTGGGAATATCCTACAAAGTCCTCTGCACGCGTTGGTTTCACCAATGATTTCGGTTTCGATTTGTACGTAAATAAGCAGGCTGACTCTCGTTATGAAAAATCATTCCATGTAGAATACACAACGGCACTCAAGGGAGGAGATTCAAACTCATCACCCGCCGCCAATCTAGACTATTATGCTTATGACAGCGATAATAACAAGACTTATGTGTGGACTGATGCAATGGCAAAGTACTTTAACGAAAAGATTCTTCCTACGTACACCAGAGCATCTTGGGGAAATCGCAAAGCTGTAGCCGGTGAACACAAAATGGGTAAAGGCGACCTGGCTTTTGCTTATGTAGAAAATACCAAAGAAACCGCTATCGACATAAATGAAGCTTTAGCGCATCCTTTTGTCCTGATGGCTCGCTGGATAAAAGATGGGAATAAATACTATTACCGTATTCCGACAAAGGCAGAAGGAAACAGCTATACTTATAATGACAAGAGTTATTCTGGTTTGGACAAGATGGGGTCTACCGCATGCCCGGCAACTCTGAAGTACGATGAACCGAATCGTAGCAACTATACACACTACGAATCGGGCCGTGATGTACCTTTATTCCGTCTCGCCGAAACATACCTGCTTCGTGCAGAAGCCTACGGTCGTAAAGGTAACTACAACGCAGCGATTGCCGATATTAATGCAGTACGTGCACGTGCAGCCTATAAAACCGGAGAAAAACGTGCAGAAGTCATAGCCATTCTGCAGCCGGGATATGAAAAACTATCGCAAACCGAACAACAATGGCCGTATGAAGTAGCAGTTGATATGACATCTGCAATGTTGATAGACGAATCTTATTGGGATGGAGTCTCCGATCATTCAAAAGCAGAGATGTATCCCAAGACAGCTACTTCAACAGAAGATCGTTTTGCCAACTTCATTCTGAATGAATTAGCACGCGAATTGAATCAGGAAATAATTTATTATGAGAACTTGCACCATTCCGGTTGGCAGGCAGATCGCATTATCTACCATGACCAACTGGCATCTCCTCAAAAAGGTTTATGGGATTCTTCTGATAACCTGATCAACGGTATCGGCCAAACGGGTGACGGTATGGGTATGTTTGAACCTCATTATACCCTTAAACCATTCACTCAATCCATGCTCGACTTATTGACTGACGAGAATGGTAACCCTTTAGACGACTCAGCTAAAAAGGCTTACCAGAATAATGGTTATTAATCAATGATTTTTTAGAATGGGGACTTATTGTCCCCATTCTATCATGTTATTCTTTTGGGGTGCTGTCGCAAGCTCTCCCTCTTGCTGTACATAAAGCGCATTTATAGGGCATATAAGTGGACAAATAACCATATAAATGTATGAATTTCTATTTTATAGAGCGCTCATTGCGCCTAACTTTGTAACATCAAATAAAAAAATGACATACTATGAGAAAGCTCTGTTTAACCATTATTTTATTAATCGGCTTCAGTAAAGCGCTGCTTGCCCAGTTTGGTAATTGTACCGCATCCGAAATGCAGACTTATACAGATCATGAAACCGGGAACACCATTACCATACTCACCGATACTTTAAAGAACGACCGTTTCCTCTATCAAACAGACCCGATGTGGACATCTGACGGCAAATATCTATTGTTCCGGTCATCCAGCCGTGGAAATGGTGAAAAGATAGAACGTACACTTCCCAACGGAGAGAAACGCAGTTGGACTCCCACACAGATTTATTTTATAGAAATGGCGACAGGCCAAATCATTCAGGCTACGGAAGGCCCCGATCTGGGCAGTGCATTCCTGGCCAATAAGAGCAATCGTATGTTCATCAGCCGAAAAGAAAAAGAAGACTGGAATCTGTATGTCATGAATCTAGATAAATTCTTCGCAGATGTGAAAAAAGGAAAGGTAGGAAAACCCGCCGCCTACGAAACTCTTTTAGGTACTTTTCCCACGAACATGGGACGTCCCGGAGGATACGCCATAGATTGCAACGATGACTATGCTTATATCACCGTAGAACGTGAAGGTACAGAAGAAGAAAAAGAACGCATGGCGAAAAATGCATTCTTGCCGGAAAGTAATCAGCCGGTAAAAATAAAACCATCTCTTTGTGGCATCCGAAAAATGAACCTTGCTACCGGCGAAGTAACCAAAGTTATCGATACCGAATTTAAAACAGGACACATACAGGCCAGCCGTTTCACACCGGGAGAAATAGTTTTCTGTAATGAAACCGGTGGCGATGCACACCAGCGCATGTGGTTCTGTACAGCAGACGGATCGGTCTTCAAGCCTCTTTATAAAGAAACTCCGTTAGACTGGGTCACTCACGAAACTTTTGCAACCAAGGACTATGTTTATTTCAATATCCTGGGTTTTCAGCCTCGTCTTCGTAAACAAGTAAGTGGTATTGCCCGTATCAATCTTCGCACCGATGACGTGGAATTAGTGGGTCAGGTAGAACTGGATAAAGACCGCAAAGCCATAGAAGGACAACTTACCGGACGAGGATTCTGGCATTGCAATGCAAGTCGCGACAATCGTTGGGCAGCGGGTGACACCTTCGGAGGAAATGTCTGGCTCATCAACGTACAAACCGGTCAACGTCATTGGTTGGTTTCGGACACCAAAATGAAACCGGATCATGCACACCCAAGTTTCAGTCCCGACGGCACAAAAGTACTTTTTCAATCCGGACACTTCACAAACGGTACACGTTTGAATCTGATGATGGTTGATATAACTTCATTCAATAACTAAAAAAGAAAGCAATGAAAAACAGATATTTACTCCTCTGTACTTTACTAATCGGTACAGCCGGTAGTTTACGAGCCCAAGATTTACGTGAACGTACTTACTACTATGAGATTCTGGAACCACGACATGAACCGAAGCCTGAAGTGAATGGTTTTGCAACCGAACGAATAAAAGAGCACTTGAACAGAGGACTGACAGCAGCCCCTGCCATGGATGGAAAAGGCATATATCTTAGCTGGAGATTGCTGGAACAAGATGATGCAGATGTGTCCTTCCATTTATATCGTACTGCAAATGGCAAGACGGAACGCTTAACCAAATCTCTGGTAAAATCGACTTGTGATTTCATAGATCAATCTCCTGCAAACGGGAAAGCATCTTATTGGATCTGCGCATTGGATAAAAAGAAGAAAGTGATCGACACATCTGCTAAAATAGAAGTGGAACTCCCATCATTGAAGAATTATCAATCAATCAAACTTAATAGAAATATAAAAGCCGGCAAGATAGCTGTTGCCGATTTAAATGGAGACGGGATTTATGATTACATCATCCGCACGCCGGATAAAAATGTAGACCCGGGAATGCCAGGCACTTTGGGTGGAGAGACTTATCAAATTGAGGCTTATCTGAATGACGGTACTTTTTTGTGGTCTAAAGACCTGGGACAAGGTATAGAACCGGGCGTATGGTATTCTCCTTTTATCGCTTACGACTTCAATGGAGACGGCAAAGCTGAAATAGCATTAAAGACTGCTCCTGAAAATTCAAAACGCAATGAAAAAGGACGTGTAGATTCAGGTGAAGAATACTTGAGCGTATTGAATGGCATGACTGGAGAAGAAATAGCCCGCGTGAATTGGCCTGAGCGCAATGACAGATATGGAAATCTTGTCCGCCAGAATCGTAATCAGATAGGTATGGCATATCTGGATGGGAAGACACCTTATATATTAGCTTGTCGCGGAACCTATAAATTGATGGTTGTAGATGCCTGGCAATTAAACAGCAACAAACTGGAACGCGCCTGGAGATGGGATAGTGATGAAGAAAACCCTGTAGTAAGAAGTATGGGATCACATAACATGATATGCGGAGATGTGGATCAGGATGGAAAAGATGAAATACTCTTAGGCTCATGCATGCTTGATAACAATGGTACACTATTGTGGTCTACTGGATTAGGACACCCGGATAAGATTTATCTGACAGATATCGACCCGAATCGTCCGGGAATGGAAGTATTTCTATGTTTGGAACCTTGGCATGACAACGGCCGTGGAGTTTGTGTGGTAGACGCAAAAACCGGACAACCCGTTTGGAACATCGGTCACAAAACGTTCCATGTGGGTGACGGCATGGTTGCCGACTTCGATCCTACTCATAAAGGGCTGGAATGTTTCGCAAGCGAAGACCGTAAAGGAGGAAGTACGGACAAATACCTGCTTTCTGCAGATGGTCAATATTTAGGTAAGAACGAAGATGTACCTTCCTGCCGAAACTGGGCATGGTGGGACGGAGATTTATTGCGTGAAACATTTAAAGGAGACGATAACCGATGGGGAGCAAACTCTTTTTCTAACGGAAAATCTTTAAGCATCATAAAATGGAAAGGGGAATCTCTGACAGAAGGTATTGAAGGGGATATCCTGATGATTGCCGATTTATATGGTGATTGGCGTGAAGAGATCATCACAGCCTTACCGGGCGAAATTCGTATTTACACAACGAATATCCCTGCCAAAGACCGTCGTGTAACTTTAATGCAGGATGCAATATACCGGAATTATGTAGCACATCGTTCTATGGGTTATCCACAGGCACCTGTACCTTCCTACTATTTAGGAGAGTAAATAAGATGATTTTGAATGATAATCTATGCAAATGAATTTTTGTCTATAGAATGAAGGGAACTTTACGCTAGTTTTGCTCCCCAAAATAAATTAATAAACCATGAAACGTAGAATCCTTTTATTCCTTTTGGCTTTTATATCCATAAGCCAGTATGTAGGAGCATCAGATGCTCGCAATAAATATAATTTCAATTCCGACTGGTTACTTTCCGTTGGTGATACTCCTGAAGCCCAACAAGTACACTTTCAGGATACAGATTGGAAAAAAGTCACTTTACCCCGCGCTTTCAATGAAGATGAAGCTTTTCGCTTAAGCATCGACCAGCTAACGGATACAGTGATGTGGTATCGTAAACACTTCCGTTTACCCGCTGGCAGTAAAGATAAAAAGGTATTTATAGAATTCGAAGGTGTCCGCCAAGGAGCTGATTTCTACATTAACGGTCAATATCTGGGCCTGCACGAGAATGGTGCGATGGCTGTTGGTTTCGACTTGACTCCTTATATAAAATACGGACAGGAAAATGTAATAGCCCTCCGCATTGATAATGACTGGAATTACAAGGAACGCGCTACCAACACCAAATATCAGTGGAGCGACCGTAACTTCAACGCCAATTATGGTGGTATTCCTAAGAATGTATGGCTACATGTTACAGATAAATTATATCAGACTCTGCCTTTATACAGCAATCTGCAAACCACGGGTGTCTATATCTATGCGGAAGATATTCGTGTAAAATCCCGCAAAGCGGTGATTCATGCGGAATCCGAGATAAAGAACGAGTACAAGCGTGCCAAACAAGTGGCCTATAAAGTTGAGTTGATAGACCGTGACGGTAAAACAATCAAAGTATTCGACGGTGCTCAGACTTTAATAAAACCCGGAGAAACAGTTACTTTAAAAGCAGCTGCAGAAGTGGACGGTTTACATTTCTGGAGTTGGGGATATGGCTATCTGTATACCGTAAAAACAAGTTTATGGGCAGACGGTAAAAAGATAGATGAAGTAGCCACCCGGACAGGTTTCCGCAAAACTCGCTTTGGGAAAGGTATGATATGGCTGAATGATCGCGTAATCCAGATGAAGGGATTTGCCCAACGTACCAGCAATGAATGGCCGGGAGTAGGAATGAGCGTTCCGGCATGGCTGAGTGACTATAGCAATGGATTGATGGTGGAAGATAATGCCAACTTGGTTCGCTGGATGCATATCACTCCATGGAAACAAGACATTGAATCGTGTGACCGCGTGGGGCTGATCCAGGCAATGCAAGCCGGTGATGCAGAAAAAGACCGTGAAGGACGCCAGTGGGGACAACGGACTGAACTGATGCGTGATGCCATCATTTACAACCGTAATAACCCGAGTATCCTGTTTTACGAATGTGGGAATGAGTCTATCAGTCGGGAACACATGATAGAGATGAAAGCGATACGCGATAAATATGACCCTCATGGCGGTCGTGCCATTGGTTCACGTGAAATGCTTGATATCCGCGAAGCCGAATATGGCGGAGAAATGCTTTATATCAATAAGAGTAAACATCACCCGATGTGGGCCATGGAATATTGTCGCGATGAAGGATTGCGCAAGTATTGGGACGAATACTCTTACCCCTATCATAAGAATGGAGAAGGGAACAATTCTTTCAAATCCGCCGCAACCAATAAAATCCAGAAGAAAGTAGATGCACGTGCTTACAATCATAATCAAGATTCATTTACGATAGAAAATATAATCCGCTGGTTCGACTATTGGCGTGAACGCCCGGGAACCGGAGATCGTGTTAGTTCAGGTGGAGTAAAAATCATCTTCTCTGATACTAATACTCATTTCCGCGGGGTAGAGAATTATCGTCGTAGCGGGGTAACTGATGCCATGCGCATTCCCAAAGATCCTTTCTTTGCACATCAGGTGATGTGGGACGGTTGGGTAGATATAGAAAATCCACGCATCCATATCATTGGCCATTGGAATTATAAAGAAGGTACAGTGAAACCGGTTTATGTAGTTTCCAGTGCAGAGAAAGTGGAATTGTTCCTGAATGGAACATCCTTAGGATATGGTAATAGAGACCACCATTTCTTATATACTTTTGAAAATGTAGCATTTGCAACCGGTAAATTGGAAGCAGTGGGCTATGATGAAAACGGAACAGAATGCTGCCGTACCCACTTACAGACAGCCGGTGAACCGGAGCAAATAAAGCTGAGCCTGATTCAAAGTCCTAATGGATGGAAAGCAGACGGTGCAGATATGGTATTGCTCCAGGTAGAAGTAATGGATAAAGATGGCAGACGTTGTCCGTTAGCCAATGACCTGATACATTTCGATGTGGAAGGACCTGCCGAATGGCGTGGTGGTATCGCACAAGGAAAAGACAATTTTATTCTTTCAAAAGATCTGCCGGTAGAATGTGGTATCAACCGCGCACTCATCCGCTCTCTGACAACTGCTGGTACAGTTCGCGTAACTGCAAAAGCTGAAGGTTTGAAATCTGCTGAGATCAGCTTCTCATCATCACCAATAGAAGTAAAAGATGGATTAAGCAGCTATATCCCCGGCAATGAACTGGAAGGCAGATTAACCCGTGGGGAAACTCCATTAACACCTTCTTATAAAGATACGAAAGTAGATGTTGGCATCTTATCCGCTGTCGCCGGCGCAAATAATGAAAACGCTATCAATAGTTTCGATGATAACGAATTGAGCGAGTGGAGAAATGACGGAAGAGCAAACACAGCCTGGATCACTTACCAATTGGAACGTGCCGCACGAGTGGATGAAGTTTGCCTGAAGCTGACCGGATGGCGTTTGCGCAGTTATCCGCTGGAAATCTATGCAGGTGACGAACTGATCTGGAGCGGAGAAACAGATAAAAGTCTGGGATATGTTCATTTGAAAGTAAAACCTGTATTGACCAACGAGATCACCATTCGTCTGAAAGGGGCCAGCAAAGAAGGGGATGCCTTCGGACAGATAGTTGAGGTAGCTGCTCCCGTCGCCAATGAATTGGATCTATATAAAGCTAAAGATGGAGACAAGACCAGGCACGAATTACGCATTGTGGAAATAGAGTTTAAAGAAAACTTATGGCAATAAGGTTGAATTGTTATATAAAACACTGGGTTATTATGTATATACTCCTGCTTTGCGGGAGTATATATGCTTTTTCTCAACCTTACACAGGAGAAAAGCTATCAAGAGGTCTGGTCGGAATCCCTACAGACAAAGGAATGTACTTCAGCTGGCGCATGACGCTGGATGATGCACCCGGTTTGCAGTTCGACATCTATCGAAGCACCAATGGCGGAACAGCCATAAAACTGAATAAGGAACCAATTAGTAAGACCGCTGATTTTCTGGATGAGGATACTGACTTTAAAGCTACTAATCACTGGATACTGAAAGCTGATAATAAAGAAGTAGCCACCTGGACACATTCGGCAGAAGAGGAACTACACCCCTATTTAAGTATTCCAATCCGGAAACCGGAAGATGGAGAAATTGCAGGCGAACATTTCTCTTATACAGCCAATGATTGCAGTATAGGAGATCTGGATGGTGACAGTGAATATGAAATCATACTGAAATGGTCACCTTCCAATTCTAAGCGTCCTCCGCAACGTGGCTTTACAGGAAATACTTACCTGGATGCGTATAAAATGGATGGAACATTGCTTTGGCGCATTGATTTGGGACCGAATATCCGTTCAGGAGCAGCCACCACCAACTTCCTTGTCTTTGACTTCGATGGAGACGGGTGTGCTGAAATCTGCTGCAAGACAGGAGACGGAACCGTAGATGGAACAGGACACGCTATCGGTGATAATCAAGTAGACTGGAGGACATGGGATAAAGAGAGTCCGACTTATGGAAAGATAGTCAATGGCCCGGAATACCTGACTGTGTTTGAAGGTAAAACCGGAAAAGAATTAGATACTAAAGAATACATTCCTACCCGCTATCCCATAGACGGATGGGGAGGCATCGGCGGTAACTGTGGCAACGATAATACCGGCGGACGCTCCGACCGCTTCACTGCGGGAGTCGCCTTTCTGGATGGTAAGACTCCTTCACCTGTAATGGTCAGAGGATGGTATGGACGTACTGTAGTCTGTGCATGGACATTTACTAACTCAACCTTGAAAAGCATCTGGACTTTCGATAGTGCCGCCCCCGGTTTGGAGGGATATTCCGGTATGGGAAATCATAGCGTAACAATAGCCGATTTTGACGGAGACAGTTATGATGAGATCTGCGTGGGAGCTATGACAGTAGACCATGATGGAAAAGGTCTCTTCACAACGGGACTACGCCATGGAGACGCCCTGCATGCCGGACGTTTAATCCTTTCGCGCCCTGGTATGCAAGTATTCGGCGTACATGAGAACGAAGGGGATAATGAGATTGTCAAGCGAACTCCTGCCGTAGCCATGTTTGACGGAGCCACCGGAGAAATCATCTGGCAAGATGGGTTAGGCAAAGACGCCGGACGCGGAGTAGCAGCCGACATCGATCCACGCTATGAAGGAGCAGAATGTTGGTGCAACATCGGTGGCTTACGAAGAGGAGATACCGGAGAATTCATCAGTGATAAGAAACCGAATTCCTGCAATTTCACAATCTATTGGGATGCCGATCCGCTGGCAGAGTTATTAGACCATGTCTCCATCAGCAAGTGGAATTGGCAAACGGAAGAAACTGAACTATTGCTGAAAGCCGAGGGAGTAGTTTCCAACAATGGCACCAAAGGGAATCCCTGCCTGTCCGGAGATATTCTAGGAGATTGGCGCGAAGAAGTTATCTGGGCTTCAGAGGACCAAACAGAACTGCGCATATACACAACAACGATACCTGCCACCGACAGACGTCCAACATTGATGAACGACCGTCAATATCGTCTGGCTATCGCTTGGCAAAACGTAGCATATAATCAACCACCACACACAAGTTTTTAATCATGATGAAAAGAAACAGATTCCGTACTTGTTTGTGCCTTTCATTTTTCTTTCTGTCTTTACTAACATTGAAAGCACAGGACAATCAGGTTTCCGGCTTAAATGCCCGCCAGTTTCACAAATACTGGAAGGTGGAGTCGGAATCGCCCGATTACAAAGTAACGTTCCGGGGAGATACCGCTGAGATTGTCTCCCCAAAAGGGCTGACTCTCTGGAGAAAGGAGAAGATGAGCGGTAAGGTCACCATTGAATACGATGCCTGCGTAATCAGTGAAACGGAGAAGGACCGCCTGAGTGATTTAAACTGCTTCTGGATGGCTTCCGACCCGAAGTATCCGGACAACTTATGGAAACGCGAGAAGTGGCGCAATGGAATATTCCTGAATTGCTACTCCCTGCAGCTTTATTATCTGGGATATGGCGGAAATCACAACTCCACCACACGCTTCCGTCGTTATGATGGCAATGAAGCAGGCATCACCGATCCTCAGGCCCGCCCTGCGGTCTTAAAAGAATATACCGATGCAGAGCATTTGCTGAAAGCGAACCACTGGTATCATATTAAAATTACGAACGAAAATAATAGGGTTAGTTATTATATAGACGGAAAGCGTCTGGTGGATTTCAGGGATGCCAAACCACTGACTGAAGGTTGGTTTGGCTTCCGCACCACCCTATCGCGTACCCGTATTACCAACTTCCGCTACGAGTGCTCACTGCAGGAAACCTCCGTTGTGCCTTTGCAATGGATCGGCGGCACTCCCGAAATGGACAAAGCGGTCAGCTTCGGCGTACCTTTTGAGAAAGGTAAAATCTTTCCTGAAAGCACTTTACGGTTAACCACCGTAAATGGTGAAAACATACCGATCGACACCTGGGTGCTGGCCTACTGGCCGGACGGTTCGGTGAAATGGAGCGGAGTAGCAGGCGTTATCCCCGCCGGAACAGAGGGGGCGACACTTGAACTAGCAAAAAAGAAGTCGGTAAAAAAGGCAAGAACAACAAATCCCAACGATCAAGCATCCGTTTCCGTCACCGAGACACCCCGGAACATTCTGATAGAAACAGGAGTGATTTCGGCTTACATTCCCCGCCAAGGTGAATTCCTGATAGACAGTCTACTATATAAAGGGGTAAAGGTGGGCGAGAAAGCACGTCTGATATGCAGCACACAGAGCACGCCCGTTCTTGAAAGCACTTCGCAGATATCTTTCAGTAACTATGTGAGCGAAGTGAAATCGGCGACGGTAGAGCGCTGCGGCACTGTACGTACGCTGATAAAACTGGAGGGCATACATAAGAATAAGGACGGTCGTGAATGGCTGCCCTTTGTAGTACGTCTCTATTTCTATGGTGGAAGTGAGCAGATGAAGATGGTGCACAGTTTCCTGTTCGATGGAGACCAGAACCAGGATTTCATTCGTGCTTTAGGCGTCCGCTTCGACGTGCCTATGCGCGAAGCACTTTACAACCGCCACATAGCCTTCTCCTGTGCTGATGGCGGAGTGTGGAGCGAACCTGTACAGCCATTAGTAGGGCGTCGTGTACTGACATTGGGCGGTGCAGCAAACAGGAACTCCGACCGGGATGTGACAGATAAAAATGCCGGTAAGGATAAGGAAATCTCCCTACAACAGCAACAGATGGAAGGAAAACGCATCCCACCTTATGAAACTTTTGATGAAAAAAATCGCTCGCTGCTGGACAACTGGGCATCGTGGAACACCTACCGCCTGTCTCAGCTCACTGCGGATGCTTTCTCCATCCGTAAACGGGCCAATGACACGAATCCTTGGATAGGTACCTTCTCCGGCACGCGCAGTGAGGGATATGCTTTTGCCGGCGACGTCAGCGGTGGATTGGGGCTTTGCCTGCACGACTTCTGGCAGTCTTATCCTTCGGCCATCGAAATCTCCGAGACGAAGACTTCCGTAGCTACCCTTACCGCCTGGCTATGGAGCCCCGATGCCGAGCCTATGGATTTGCGCCACTACGATAATGTGGCACACGATTTAAATGCCAGTTACGAGGATGTTCAGGAAGGTTTGAGCACACCTTATGGAATTGCCCGCACCACCACGCTCACCCTGATTCCACAGGGAGGATATACCGGAAAACAGGCTTTTGCCGACCGTGCCAAGCAACTTTCGGAACCGGGTGTATTAATGCCTACTCCCGAATACCTGCACGCGCAGCAGGCTTTTGGCGTCTGGAGCCTTCCGGATCGCAGTACTCCATTCCGCAACCGGGTAGAAGACCGGCTGGATGCGTACGTTGACTTCTACAAGAAGGCCATCGAACAGAACAAATGGTATGGTTTCTGGAACTACGGCGACGTCATGCATGCGTATGACCCTATTCGCCACACCTGGCGCTACGACATCGGAGGCTTTGCCTGGGACAATACGGAACTGGCCTCCAACATGTGGCTTTGGTATAATTTCCTGCGCACAGGGCGTGCAGACATTTGGCGCATGGCAGAAGCTATGACCCGCCATACGGCCGAGGTAGACGTCTACCATATAGGGGAGAATGCCGGATTGGGGAGTCGTCACAACGTCAGCCATTGGGGATGTGGCGCCAAGGAAGCACGCATCAGTCAGGCTGCATGGAATCGCTTCTACTATTATCTCACTACGGACGAACGCTGCGGGGACCTCATGACCGAGGTAAAAGACGCCGAACAGAAGCTCTATACCCTGGACCCTATGCGCCTGGCACAACCACGTAGCGAATATCCCTGCACCGCCCCTGCCCGCCTGCGCATTGGTCCCGACTGGCTGGCATATGCCGGAAACTGGATGACGGAATGGGAGCGCACCCGCAATGTAGCTTATCGCGATAAAATCATCACTGGCATGAAGAGTATCGCCGCCCTACCCAACCGGATTTTCACAGGTCCTAAAGCGCTTGGCTTTGATCCTGCAACCGGTATCATCAGCAGTGAGTGCGACCCGAAACTGGAAAGTACCAACCACTTAATGAGTATCATGGGCGGCTTCGAGGTGATGAATGAAATGCTCCGGATGATTGATCTGTCCGAATGGAGAGATACTTGGCTGGACTATACGGTGCGCTACAAACAGAAGGCATGGGAGCTAAACCGTAGCCGTTTTCGCATTTCACGTCTGATGGGCTATGCAGCCTATCATACACGTAACCCGGAAATGGCAAAGGAGGCTTGGACGGATTTGTTCACAAGACTTGAGCATACGCCGGCACCGCCTTTCCGCATCACAACCCTACTTCCGCCCGAAGTGCCCGCCCCGCTGGACGAATGTACCAGCATCAGCACAAACGATGCCGCCCTGTGGAGCCTGGATGCCATTTACATGCAGGAAGTAATCCCCATGGACGAATGATTTGCACGATTTTCCATATATATTGCATAGTATTCTATGGAAATATTTCGTATTAAGCCGTATTTTTGCAACTAATGAAAAACAAAATATATCATGAAAAAACCTTGTTTTAAATCCTTGGCCGGCATAGCTGCCATTGCAGTGATTGCGCTGGGATTATCGGGCGCCATGCCCGCCCCGAAATATAAGACTGTCACCGTCAACGCACCTTTCGCCATGGAGCCGATAAAGGAATTTATTTTCCCCAACCGTGATTTTTCCATCGCAAATTATGGAGCAGTAAAAGGAGGGAAAACGATAAATACAAAAGCCATCGCTAAGGCCATCAAGGCATGCAATCGCGCCGGTGGCGGCCGTGTCGTGATTCCCGCCGGCGAGTGGCTTACAGGCCCCGTACACCTAATGAGCAATGTGAACCTGCATTTATCCGACGGTGCCATACTGCGCTTCACAGACAATCCAGAAGACTATCTGCCTGCCGTGATGACGTCATGGGAAGGTATGGAATGTTACAACTACTCTCCTTTGGTGTATGCTTTCGACTGTGAAAATGTAGCCATCACCGGAACCGGAACACTGCAGCCCATCATGGACACGTGGCGCAAGTGGTTCAAGCGACCGAAACCTCACATGGACGCGCTGGCCGAACTCTACACCATGGCCTCAACGGATGTTCCGGTAGAGAAAAGACAGATGGCGAAAGGAGAAAATAATCTTCGCCCGCACCTGATACACTTCAACAGATGTAAGAACGTCTTGCTCGATCAGTTCAAGATTCGTGAAAGCCCCTTTTGGACGATTCACTTGTACATGTGCGATGGCGGTATTGTTCGCAATCTGGACGTATATGCCCACGGGCACAATAACGACGGTGTCGATCTGGAAATGAGCCGCAACTTCCTGATAGAAGATTGTAAGTTCGACCAGGGAGATGATGCAGTTGTCATCAAAGCCGGGCGCAACCAGGATGCCTGGCGGCTGGATACCCCGTGCGAGAATATTGTGATACGCAACTGCGACATCATAAAAGGGCATACATTACTGGGCATCGGCAGCGAAATGTCAGGCGGCATACGCAACGTATATATGCACGATTGCGCAGCACCAGACTCCGTGTTCCGCCTCTTCTTTGCCAAGACCAATCACCGCCGGGGCGGTTTCATCGAAAACATCCACATGGAGAACGTAAAAGCAGGCAAGATGCAGCGTGTACTCGAAATTGATACGGATGTACTCTACCAATGGCGCGATTTGGTGCCCACTTACGAAGAGCGCATCACCCGCATCGATGGCCTGTACATGACGAACGTGACCTGCGAACGCACCGAGGCTATCTACGATCTGAAAGGTGATGCCAAACTGCCTGCAAAGAACGTCGTTATAAAGAATGTACATGCCGATGAAGTTACGAAATTCATCAAGAACGTACATAACGTAGAGAATGTAACGGAAGAGAACGTGACGTACGGCCGCTTCCGCAACGCGGCGAATGCTCCGGCTTATGATTATTCAAAGCTACAAAAGGAAAAGTTGGGTCGTGGTGTAGTAGCCATCCGTGAGAACCCGTCAGAAGTAGCTGTTTCCTGGAGATACCTCTCGTCCGACCCCGAGAATACAGCGTTCAACCTCTATCGGGACGGAAAGAAGATAGCCGAAGTACCTGCTACTACGGGAACTTTCTACCGGGATACCTATAAAGGAAAGAAAGCAACTACGTACACCGTAAAACCCGTTGTAAACGGCGTGGAAACAGGACATATCGAGGGCAACTATACACTGCCAGCGAAGGCACCCATAGGATACATCAATATTCCGCTAAATCGTCCGGCGGATGGGGTCACCCCTTCGGGACAAGCATTCACCTATATACCCAATGACGCCTCTATTGGTGATGTCGATGGGGATGGAGAATATGAGATTATTCTGAAATGGGATCCCTCGAACGCACATGATAATGCCCATGATGGCTATACTGGAAATGTCCTCTTCGATTGCTATCGATTGACAGGTGAACGCCTCTGGCGTATTGATATGGGACACAATGTCCGTGCAGGTGCACACTACACTCAATTCATGGTATATGATTTTGATGGCGACGGCTGTGCAGAGATCATCATGAAGACTTCTGACGGAACCATCGACGGACAAGGTAAAGTGATCGGGGATGCTGCGGCCGACTATCGCGAACCGGGTACCCCTGCCAATCAAGGTCGCATCCTGAAGGGTAATGAGTACCTCACCGTCTTCAATGGACACACAGGTGCCGCTATGCAGACTATCGATTATGTTCCTTCACGCGGAAATCTGGCAGATTGGGGAGATAACCGCGCCAACCGAAGCGACCGTTTCCTGGCAGCCGTTGCCTATCTGGATGGCATCCATCCCAGTGTAGTGATGTGCCGCGGATATTACACCCGTACTGTACTTGCAGCTTTCGATTGGGATGGAAAAGAACTGAAACAACGTTGGATATTCGACAGTAACACCCCAGAATACAAAGCTTATGCAGGACAAGGCAATCATAACCTCCGTGTAGCAGATGTAGATGGGGATGGATGTGACGAAATTATATATGGTTCCTGCGCCATCGATAATAATGGTAAAGGGCTTTACTCTACCGGAATGGGACACGGAGATGCCATGCATCTGACGAAGTTTTCGCCCGACATGCCCGGACTTCAGGTTTGGGATTGCCATGAAAATAAGCGCGACGGTTCCAGCTTCCGCGATGCAGCAACAGGAAAAGTATTCTTTCAGGTGAAAAGCGGAATAGACGTAGGACGTTGTATGGCTGCCGACATCGACCCGACAAACCCCGGCGTGGAAATGTGGTCGTGGGAATCAAAAGGACTACGCAATATCAAGGGAGAAGTAGTCAATCCCGATATCAAAACATTCTCTGTCAATATGGCTGTGTGGTGGGACGGCGATTTACTCCGTGAGTTGCTGAACAAGAATGTGGTATCCAAGTACGATTGGGAAGCCGGCGTCTGCAAACCGCTCGTCACATTCGAAGGTGCTGTATCGAACAACGGAACCAAAGCAACTCCCTGCCTGCAAGGCGATATTCTGGGTGACTGGCGCGAAGAAGTATTGCTACGCACAGAAGACAATACGGCACTACGCCTCTATGTATCACCCATAGCAACTGATTACCGTTTCCACACTTTCCTGGAAGATCCGGTTTACAGGATCAGTATTGCTACACAAAACGTAGCATACAACCAACCTACACAACCCGGTTTCTATTTCGGACCTGATCTGAAAGGAAGTTTCAGAGGATATGAATTTAAATAGTAATTATATAATGTAGTATTTAAAAGTATGAACATAAAGACATTCTGCCTGACAGGCACCTTGCTGTTACTCAGCATCAGCACTTATGCCCAGAAAAAGAAGGAAGCAATAAATGACTCCAACACCCCGCTGCACCTGTTGCAACCGGAGTATAAAGTACCCTATAAAGCTCTTTCTACTACTGAAGTAAAAACTGATATCGACCGTATTCTCCGTTATTTGGAAAAGACTACTCATACCCGTGTGGTCAGTGAGAAGACCGGAAAAGTAATCACTGATTATAGTAACTTGCCTGCCGACGCCCAATTGGAACGCGGCGCCTTCCGCCTGGCCAGTTATGAATGGGGAGTTACTTATTCGGCCATGATGGCAGCTGCCGAAGCCACCGGAGACGCAGCTTACATGAAATATGTTACTGATCGCTTCAAGTTTCTCGCCAAAGTGGCTCCGCATTTTCGTAATCTGCTCGAAAAGAATGGTACTACCGACCCACAAATGAAGCAAATCCTGACACCTCATGCGCTTGATGATGCCGGTGCCGTATGTGCTGCTATGATTAAGGCACAATTACAGGATAAATCTCTCAATCTCTATCCTTTGATAAATAATTATCTCGATTTCATTCTAAACAAAGAATATCGCCTTGCCGACGGAACCTTTGCCCGCATCCGTCCACAACTCAACACGCTTTGGCTGGATGATATGTTCATGGGCGTTCCTCCCATAGCCTGGTACTCTCGTATGGCAGATAAAGAACAGTCCAAATATCTGGCCGAAGCCGTTCGCCAAATCTTCCAATTTGCCGAGCGTATGTGGGTACCCGAGAAGAAACTCTTCCGTCACGGTTGGGTAGAAGGTATGGGGGATCATCCTGCTTTCTTCTGGGGACGTGCCAACGGTTGGGCGCTGCTCACCATGACCGAAGTGCTGGACGTAATGCCGTCCAACCATCCCCAGCGTGAAAAGCTCATGAACCTCTTTCGTGAACACGTCCGTGGACTGGCTGCTCTTCAAAGTGGCGAAGGATTCTGGCATCAACTGTTAGATCGTAACGATTCCTATTTGGAAACTTCAGCAACCGCTATCTATGTCTATTGTATCTCCCACGCCATCAACCAAGGTTGGCTCGATGCAATGGCTTACGGCCCCGTAGCGCAACTCGGTTGGCATGCAGTTTCTACACAAATCAATGCAGAAGGACAAGTAGAAGGCACCTGTGTGGGTACCGGAATGGCATTCGATCCTGCATTCTACTATTACCGCCCGGTCAATGTGTATGCCGCACACGGCTATGGTCCTGTAATCTGGGCAGGAGCTGAAATGATCAACCTGTTGAATAAACAGCATCCTAAAATGAACGACAGTGCTATTCAGTATTACCATACTGAACAGAAGACTACCGCACCGATCTTCAGTGTTAGTAAACCCGATTAACCCTCAATGAATAATATATCATGAAAAGAGAAGCATTTAAAATGTTCCTGAAGCCCGGCTTCGAAAAGGAATACGAGAAAAGACATGCAGCCATCTGGCCCGAACTGAAAAAGATGTTATCCGACGGCGGAGTATATGACTACTCCATCTATTGGGACCGCGACACCAACATCCTCTTTGCCTGCCAGAAGACTCGGGGTGAAGAATCCTCGCAGGATATGGGTGCCAATCCCATTGTACAAAAATGGTGGGATTACATGGCGGATATCATGGAAGTAAATCCGGATAATTCTCCGGTAACCATACCCTTGCCCGAGGTATTCCACATGGAATAAACCTTAAAAGTGCATTGAAGTGAGTCTTCAATGCGCTTTTTTCCTTATTTTTGCTACGTACCAAAATCTATGAAATATGAAAAAGCACTTCTCACTTGCGTGCCTGTACTTATTGCTCTCCATTCTTAACACCTCAGCCTCTGTAGAAGTACGTTCTACCCATATGACCACTACCGACGGACTTGCCAATAATTCCGTCTGCTACGTATTTCAGGACAGCAAAGGGTTTATCTGGATGGGAACCCTGAACGGACTCAGCCGCTATGACGGCAATACCTTCGTCACCCTCCTGCCCGAAGGCGATACTCAGCCCGGACGCCTCTCCCTCTCCTCTAACCACGTCCGCTCTATCAGCGAAGACCGTAACGGTTTCCTGTGGCTCGAAACCTCCGGTGAATTCTTCAACTGCTACGACCTGAAGGCAGAACGCTTCGTTGACTTCACCGGTCGCGGTGAATACCGCCAACACTACGATCGCAAGGCCGAAGCTCCCAATGGAGATATATGGTTATGGAACAGTCGCAACGGCTGCCGCCTCATCACCTACCACAATGGTGCGTTTTCATCCGTTGCTTACAAGAAATCCAACGGAAATCTACCTTCAGACAGCGTGGCCTATGTCTATCCCGATCTGCACGGTAACATCTGGATAGGTACTGACCACGGCGTGGCCCTCGTCAGCAGTGCACAGACTGTCATTGTCGACAACAACAACGCCTTTGCCGCACAGAACTTCGGAAAAGATGTCTTTTTTCTCTCTACCGATGGCATCATCAACCGTAAGAGTGGTACTGCACCCACTGCAACCTCCGCCCGCCTGCCACGTGGCGAAGGCGGCATCACCCTGTATGGCACACTCCGTCTGCAAAACGAGTGGGTCATCTTCACCAACACTGGCGGTTATCTGTTCGACATGAAGACCCAACGCATCAGCCGCCATCCGGAGCTCGACATCCGTAACGGCAATGTACTGACGGATAATCGGGGGGACTTCTGGATTTACAACAACACCGGGCAAGTATGGTATGTCAACGCCACCACTCATGCTGTTAAAACCTTCCGTCTCTCCCCTCCCGATAAACTGAACTATGTGGATATGGAACGCTACCACATTGTACACGACTCCCGGGGCATTATCTGGATCTCCACCTACGGCAACGGGCTCTTCGCCTACAACACTATCACAGAAGAGCTCCAGCACTTCGACTTCCAGATTGACGGCTTCAGCCACATCAGCTCCAACTATCTGCAATACATCATGGAAGACAGTTCCGGCGCTATCTGGGTCAGTTCAGAATACGCCGGTATCGCCCGTCTTACTATCCTGAACGAAGGCATCAAACGCATTTACCCTGAAGCCATCTCTCTGTCCGACCGCTCCAATACCGTCCGCATGATTACCCGCCTCAAGAACGATGACATCTGTATCGGTACACGTGGTGGTGGCGTCTATACCTACGACCCGCTGATCAACACACAGAAAAAAGAAGTTCACTATAACTCCAATATCTATGCCATAGCCGAAGACCTCGACGGCACCCTGTGGATGGGTAGCCGTGGCGAAGGTCTCTGCATTGGTGGAAAATGGTATGTCAACCACTCCAACGACGCCCATTCCATCAGTAACAACCATATCTTTACCCTCTACTGCGACCGCAAAGGCCGTATGTGGATAGGCACCTTCGGCGGCGGATTGGACCTTGCTATCAAAAAGGACGACGGATACACCTTCCGCCACTTCTTCACCCGCACCTTCGGACAGCGCCGCACTCGCGCCATTATCGAAGACTCGAACGGCTGGATATGGGTCGGAAATAGTGATGGAGTCTACGTCTTCTCCCCCGATTCCCTGCAAACCGACCCGCAAAACTACCTGACCTACAATTACAACAACGGAAAACTGCGTAGTAACGAAATCAAATGCATCTACCAAGACACCCGGGGCCGGATATGGATTGGTTCCTCCGGTGGTGGCCTCAGTATGTGCATTCCCGGCACCGATTATCACAACCTTACCTTCAGGCATTACGGCACCAGCAACGGTCTCGTCAACGACATGGTCCAAGCCATCGCTGAAGATAAGCAAGGCAACCTCTGGATTGCCACCGAATACGGTATCTCTCGCTTCAATCCCGAAACGCAAGCTTTCGATAATTACTTCTTCTCAGCCTACACATTGGGTAACGTCTATAGCGACAATAGCTCGTGCGTCAGCAAAAACGGCAGTCTACTGTTCGGTACCAACTACGGTTTGTTAGTCATTAACCCCGAACAAATGGGAAATAACTCGGTGCTCAATTCCTCAATAACCTTCACCAACCTCCAAGTGAACGGAATATCCATGCGCCCGGGTGCCCCCGACTCCCCCCTCTCCAGCGCCATGATGTACACCGACGAAATCGAACTGAAACACTTTCAAAGATCATTTGTAATAGATTTCACCACCTTCGATTACTCAAAGACCAACAGCTACACCTACACCTATCGACTGGAGAACTATGATAAAGAATGGAGCAAACCCTCT
The DNA here is from genome assembly GCF_003464595.1 of Bacteroides intestinalis. Taxonomy (GTDB): domain Bacteria; phylum Bacteroidota; class Bacteroidia; order Bacteroidales; family Bacteroidaceae; genus Bacteroides; species Bacteroides intestinalis_A. The sequence goes on along the minus strand of NZ_QRZF01000024.1, from coordinate 38,862 downwards.
CCACTGAGCTTTGCATCCTACAAGAACTTACCACCGGGCAAATACAGTCTGCACGTGAAAATTTGCAATGCTACCGGTATTTTGGGCGATCAGGAAGCTGTTCTGAAGATTACTATCACTCCTCCCTTTTGGAAAACCACTTGGGCATTCCTTATCTATGCCCTCTTGCTGGCCGTCATACTCTACATCACCTACCGCCTGATACTCAACTTCAACCTCCTACGCAACAAAGTGCAGGTAGAGAAACAACTGACGGAGTACAAACTCGTATTCTTCACCAACATCTCACACGAATTCCGTACTCCCTTAACCCTGATTCAAGGAGCATTGGAAAAGATACAGAGCATAGACAAAGTCCCCAAGGAAATGGTCAATTCACTGAAGGTGATGAACAAGAGCACCCAGCGCATGCTCCGTCTCATCAACCAATTGTTGGAGTTCCGGAAGATGCAGAACAACAAGCTTGCCCTCTCCCTGGAAGAAACAGATGTCATGGGCTTTCTTCATGAAATATTCCTAAGCTTCAAGGATACTGCGACATCCAAGAATATGGATTTCCGGTTCCAGCCTTCAGCGGCTTCCTACAAGATGTTCATTGACAAAGGGAATCTGGACAAAGTTGTCTACAATCTCTTGTCCAATGCCTTTAAGTATACCCCGAGCAACGGTAAAGTCATCCTTTCAGTTATCGTCGATGAAGACAGGAAATGCTTGGAAATCTCTGTAGCAGACACAGGAATCGGCATTGCCAAAGAAAAACGGGGAGAATTGTTCAAACGCTTCATGCAAAGTAACTTTTCAAGCAATAGTACAGGTATAGGACTACATCTGACACACGAACTGGTAAATGTCCATAAAGGGACTATCAATTATGATGAGAACCAAGGAGGAGGCTCCATCTTCACAGTCTCCCTCCCCATCGACACCAATGCATACGAAGAAAAGGACTTCCTCATTCCTCACGACGCTTTCCTCGAAGAGAAAGCATATAAACCGGAAAACAACGAAGAAGAAAACACCCTGGAAGTAAATGTAACAAAGGAAAAAGAGCCTTCGAACCAGTACAAATTGCTCATCATAGAGGATGACAACGACGTACGCGAATTCTTGAAAGAAGAATTCAAACTTTATTTTGAAGTTGTTACTGAAGCAGACGGCCTTTCTGGTCTGGAACGTGCACGTACATACGATGCCGATCTCATCATCTGCGATGTACTGATGCCAGGACTCACAGGTTTCGAAGTTACCCAGAAACTTAAAAATGATTTCGATACCAGCCACATCCCCATCATTTTATTGACAGCCATGAGTTCGGCAGAGAATCACCTGAAAGGCGTGGAAAGCGGAGCGGATGCATACATCACCAAGCCGTTTAGTCCCAAGCTATTGCTGGCAAGAGCATTCCAGTTGATAAAACAACGTGAAAAGTTGCGGAAGAAATTCTCGGATGATCCGGGAATGATTACGCCTGCTATCTGTACGTCAGAGAAAGATAAACAATTTGCCGATAAGCTTCAGGCTATTCTGGAAGAACAGATTAGCAACAGTGAGTTCGCCGTAGATGACCTTGCTTCAGTAATGGGACTGGGACGTTCCACCTTCTATCGCAAGGTACGTGGAATAACCGGTTATTCCCCCAATGAATACATGCGCATCATCCGTATGAAAAAAGCTGCTGAACTTTTACTTGAAAATCGTTATACAGTGGCAGAGGTATCTTATAAGATAGGTATCGAAGACCCATTCTATTTCAGCAAATGCTTCAAGAAACAGTTCGGAGTATCTCCATCTGTATATTTACGTGGTAAGAACAACCCGGAAGAAAAAGAGGTTGATGACAAAGAAGAAGAGACGTTCGAACAAGAGTGAATACAGAAAAGCCCGGAATTTAAAACTTTCCGGGCTTTTCCATATTAGAAAATTTCTAAATATAAAGAGGATATTTACCAATCATTATTTTCATTCCCAACAAGGCCATTTTTTGCAGCTTCTTCTATTTTATCCATGATAACATTTGAATAAGCATGTGTCATAACAAGTGCTTTAGAAGAACTTTTTTTAGCCTTATATTCATCTTTTTTTTGAAATGGGAAACACTTTTCTATAGCCCACATTTCAACTGATTTCGTAGGTTGTGTACCCCCTATTGCTCCCATTATGCCTCCACCAATATACTTACTAACATCATAATTTTGTACGGTATAAGTTACACGGATTTTGCCATCCTTAATATCTACTCTGATAATAGGGTGTATACTGATAACATAAGAATTCATACCACCTGCATGAGCTGCAATACCTCCTATAAACCCTTTACCAATAATTACACCGGATTCTTTATCATTTAGCTGAATAACTGCATCAGCATCATTGAATGTGGCAGTGAACCAATAATTCAATGCAACATAAAGCTGATCTTTAGTTTGTTCCCCACAGTCAATAACCTGCGTATAAGTTAATGAATTATTTTTATCCAATGAAATCCCCGCTCCCAGATTCTCAGCCGCCTCAGTCCATTTATCTCCATACTTCTCAACTGCATACTTCTCAAGTTCTTCAGCACGCATAATTTGAGCACTTGCACATACTGCCATAATACATACCAGCGTGCTTACAAAAAATCTTTTCATATTATTAAAACATGCATCGTAAGTTCATCAATGCCTTTATGATAAAATAGTATTGGCGCATTAAAGAATGTGTGAACCTATTAGTTCAATTCACTAAAATTTAAAGTCGAGTTTTATCATTTCGGAACAGGACTAAACACTTCCTTATATGTGTCTGTTGTGTTGTACAACTGTGCAAAGATAAGGAGTTTTCTGTAAAGTTTTAATTTTTGCAGACTTTTTCCTAAAAAAAACGTAATACATACAAAATGAGGTTGTGTCAAATGCTGACACAACCTCTTTCCATATAAAAATAAATAAATCACTAGCTCAAAGCTTTTAAAGCTATAACTACAGATTAATCTAAGGTAAGAGATGATTAAAATCCGGCTTGCCGCAATATGGTTTGACTAATGGGGAGTAGTTCCACTTTCTCTTCCTTTCCTGTGACTTCATTCAGCAAGAAAACCTCCAACTTGCCATTCCGATAGATTGAACGATGATTCTCAATATACTTATAACGTGTATTCTCTACAGGCTTATAGAAATAGTCAGTAAATCCATCAATATATTGACGTCCCTTTTCTTCTATAAATTTTAAAGGATAGGCAAAAGCCTGGATACCATAAAAGAAATAGTGTTCGCCTTTTATACCCTTCACTACTCTGACATTTGTTTTAAATGAAAGCCTAACTTGGTCCTTTGAATTAAATTTACGTTTGAAGATAAGATACTGCCCTTCTTCTTTGTAAGATTCACTACATATTACACCTTCCGCCCATTGGGGTCTACGAATCTTGAGGGTCAAATCCATTGGACGCTCCAAAGTAATAACAAACTTATATTCATTCTTTAGGGGATATTCTGTTTGATTTTCAATACATACACGATTGCCATCAATACGAGTATCAAGCCTGCAGGGCATTAGAAGATTGGCAATCAAAGTGCGATTTTTACCCTGCATCCATGCATTCTGTAGAAAATACGGAGTGATTCTGCCTGCATTAGGTGCACAGCACACAGCAACATCCTGATGAACGGGAGAATATTTATACCGGGTTTGTGTCTTGCCTGGTTCTGCATCACCGTTGCGAGTACCATCCATCTGATATGAATTATCCGTCTTCAGATAGGCAATACAGGAATGATAAGGATGGCGGGCTCCCTGAGCTGCATTATAGAATATATTTTCTATGGATTCAGCTAGAGCTGTGTCACCGGTACGTTGCAATAATACACCATAACTATCTAATAATTCATGCAAAGAACAATATTCATAACCCGTATGGGTAGCATCTGCTTCCCGTCCGCCAATCCATTCATCGCCAATGGCACCACCGGTAGCAGTAGTAACGGTATTGATTTTCCGCAAATATTCCATTAGCGCCTTCTTTATTTTGACATCTTCCGAAGCACTGGCAGCAACAATCATCGGTCGAAGGTGTTCGTAAGTATGCACGGCATGACAGTTCAGTTTATACTCCTTATTCAATGCATTTGTCAACTGTGCATCCCGTTCCCATGCATAAAATTTGGAGTAATCCAGATACAGAAACAGGGCATAATCAAGATATTTCTCTTCACCAGTTAGCTGATACATACGGTCAAGGACATCTGTAAAAGTAAGGCCGTGTCCAACACCTCCATTATAATTCTTTCCAGTATCGAAAGGATGGGAAGCATCAACAGGATAATTTGTCATCACATTATCTACTGCACGTACCAAGGCGTTCCATACTTGTGGTTCTTTAGTATATTCGTAATATGCCAATAAACCACGATACAAGGTAGCTTTTGCCCAAAGTTCTCCATTCTCAGATGTAAAATGATAACGGAGGTCGGAGGCGTAAATCCCCAGATATCCGTCTGCATCCTGGGTACTGAGAATGTCGCTGATGTATTTTTTTACACGAGCAATGTGCTTTACATCATTCAAGAGCAATGCATTCCTCAAATAACCATCCCACCAGTTTGACTGTGATTCGGAATTCCACCATTTATATTGTTCATCTCCTTCAGCATCTCCTTCCTTATTATTACCCAGATCTTTTGCTTTACTATTTTTGTGCAGACGTCCGCTGCCATAGATAGGATCATTGATAAGGTCAGGTACTAGCTTATCCAGGTTCCCCACAAAACCATTTAAGTCAGCTTGCATTTGAGTTTTTAGCCATCCGACAGGCTTGATAGCCCCGAATGGGAAAGAGGTGTAAACAGGTACTTCTTTCATTTGTTCGATAGCTTTTGGAAGGCTTTCAGAGATTTGTGCCCTCGCTACTAGCGAGGTACACAATCCCATAAGTATAATCCATATAAATTTTCTGCTCATTTCATTGATATTTCACGTAAATACTTCATATTCTCAACCGGAGTAGAACGAGGTATTTCACAACCTGCCATCATAATCCAGTTCTCGCGTGGAATACTATTTTTTACTTCTTCATATTTAGTCTTTATTAATTCCCTAGAACCATCCATGACTACAGTTACAGGATCGAGATTACCACATACAACTACTTCATTGCCCAATATCCGATGTGCCTCTGCTACATCTACCATCCAGTCGGCATCCACAATATCCACATCGGTCTGAGCTAGGGAAGGAAGAATGTGAGTAATGTTACCGCAAATATGGAGTTTTACAATAGCCCCATGTTCATGGATGAAAGCAAACAATTCCTTGTGCAGCGGCTGAACAAATTCATCGTACATTTCATCTGAGATTTGTGAACAGAGTGCATCGCCTACACCGATGATGTTAGCGCCGGCTTCTATCTGTGCCAAAGCAAAGTTTTTACCCATTTGCAGACATTTCTGCATAAGAGCCTTCACCATGTCAGGCTCCATAATCATATTCATCATAGTTTCTGATACACCACAAAGGTCAGCAGTTTCGGCAATGGGCCCCTCTATCCAACCAATGATGGGAAAGGGATTACCCAACTTCTCACGGAATAATTTTACTCCATTGATACGGTCAAGGGTACGCTCGTGTGCATATACATCAGGAATCTCCAGCTTCTCAACATCTTCCATACAAGTAATCAGTTTGTCAGCTTTTGGCGAACTGTCTCCATCAAATGTTATTTTGGCTCCAAAAGCCGATGCTTCACGATAAGGGTCGGAAATAACGCTGACCGCATCGTGATCGTACATTTCCAGTAGTTCCATGTTCGATTCTACCAGAATGCGGTAGTCTTGCATAAACTCACTATAGGTTTTGCCATACAAAGTAGCAGCATGCATCATCAGAATCGGATGAAAGTAAATTCTTCCATCATTGGTTTTAGGAGTAGCAAGCATCCTGTGAATTCTTTCTAACTTGGTTTCCATATTCGTTTTTCTTTATTGTTAATGTTAATATTAGTCGGCAGCTTGTTTCACTTTCGAACCAAGCAATGCGTAATACAATATATAGAGTTCTCCAATAACTACAATGAACCAGGTCCAACGCCACATCCCGCCCATCGCATCGGCAAACATACCCTGAAAAAGAGGAAGTAACGAGCCACCGATTACTCCAATCATAATTGTACCTGAAGCAACAGAGGTGTATTTACCCAAACGGCTGATGGCTAGCGTGAAAATGGAACCCCACATCACTGAGTGGAAGAATCCGACTGCCACCAGCAACCAAGGATTATCGGTAACGATAGCTCCCACCGTTGAGAGTGCAGCAAATATAGCAGCTACTGCCAATTGGGTTTGAGGAGGAATACTGTTCAAAGAACTGGATATCAATCGCCCTATGAGCATACCGCCCCAATAGAGAGTAGCCATCAGTGCCGGTATGGCAAAGTTAACTCCACCTATAGTGAGTGAATCCATTCCGAAGAACAAGAATTGGCGTCCAGCATTCTGAAGTTCGATAGCATATAGATTGATATTAGCGCCTACGCAAACTTCCACACCCACATAGAAAAAGATTCCCAATACCCCCATCGTCAGATGGCTGAATGACCATACAGACTTTTCCAACTTCTCGCCGGATTCTGCTTTCGTTCCTTTAATATCGGGCAGTTTCATGCGAGTAAGTATCAGAGTTACAACTGCAAACACAACCATCAATCCTAAGAAAGAAACTTGAATCTGGCTGATATTCACTTCTTCCATAGAGAGACCACCAAAGACGATACCAGTCACGAAGAAAGGAGCCAATGTAGTACCTACCGAATTGGCTGAACCACCGATATTCAATCTCTGTACAGGTTGTGTATTCTTTACGTCGCAAGCTGTCAGATAGGGATTGATAACTACTTGTAGGATGGTGGCACCTGCACCAACCACATAAGAACCCAGCAGAAATATGACATATCCCCAAGGGATAATGGCAGAGCTTATCGTGAAGTGCGAATCAGGAAATTCAATAGTATAGAGTGAAGATAGCCAGAAGATGCCCAACCCTGCAATCAAGATGAGGATGGCTTGGATCAGTGTACGTTTATAGCCGTATTTCGTTACCCAGGAGGACCCGATACCACCTGTCAACGGGTATGCCATGAACCAGGCAAAGGATATCAGTGTGGCAAATGTGTTCTTTAAATCACCAGCATTGCTAAGGAATACGGCTTTCAAAGGGCCTTGAAACTGTCCATTTGCTGTAGTCAGAAAGCCAACGAAGAAGAACAGGATTACCAATGTAATGAATGGAGCCAGATAATTGACTTGTTTCTGTTGTTGTGACATAGGTTTGAGTTTTTAAGTTCTTAAATTTATGGATTCAAGCTATTCAACTAAGGTGAATTTGGCGGATTTCAACTCTACGCTGTTGCAGCCAATCATGGCATCAAAATCACCTGGTTCGCAAACATACTCCAAATCAGAATTATAGAACTTCAGCAAGTCGGAAGTAATTTGGAAGTCTACCTTCACCGATTGTCCGGCTTTAATGAATACTTTCTGAAAGCCTTTCAGTTCTTTCAATGGACGGATAATACTGGCAGCCTTGTCGCAGATATAAAGTTGCACAACCTCATATCCATCCCGTTTTCCGGTATTTTTCACCGTTACACTGGCTGTAAGCTGGCCTTTGGGACTCATAACTGAATCATTCAGGATTACATCGCTATATTCAAAGTTTGTATAACTCAGACCGTAGCCGAATGGGTATAATGGCTCATTCGATACATCGAGGTAACCACTACGGAATTTCTGGAACCACTTGTCCATCGGCTTTCCCGTATTTTTACCGTTGTAGTAGATGGGTATTTGTCCCACACTTTGCGGCCAGGTGGCAGTTAGCTTTCCACTTGGGTTCACATCTCCGAAAAGTACATCGGCAATGGCATATGCAGCTTCGGTTCCAGGAAACCATACATTCAAGATGGCAGGAAGGTTAGCCTTCTCCCAGTTGATAGTTAACGGACGGCCTGTAAAAAGAACCAATACGATAGGCTTACCTGTTTCAGCCAATGCTTTCAATAAATCTTGCTGGGGCTTCGGCAAGTCCAATATTGAACGGCTGCTCGATTCTCCACTCATCTCGGTAGATTCTCCCAAGGTAGCTATAATGACATCCGCATTCTTGGCAACATTCAACGCTTCAGCAAGAATCTCGGTATCCGGGCGGTTATCTTTCTCAAACTCTTTGCCAAAATAGACACGCTGTGCGTATTCTTCACTTTCGAAAGGCTGACAGCCACGCGCAAATACAACTTTTGCTTTGCTACCCACCGCCTCTTTCAGTCCTTCGACCACTGTAGCGGCACGTTGGATGTCATGTGGATAAAACCAAGGCCCCAGCATCATCGGACGGTTATTGCCATGAGGACCAATAACAGCAATCGTTCCTTGCTTCGCTAATGGAAGCAATGGTTTAGCAGGAACAGCAGGGTTTAGTGTAATACTGTCGTTCTTCAAGAGGACGAAGCTTTCACCTGCTGCCTGACGTGACTTAGCACGGTTCTCTTTTGTAAAGAACTCTTTCGCAGGACGAGTTACATCACAATACTTATATGGATTTTCGAACAGCCCCAATTGATACTTAGCCTCCAACACACGACGGCAAGCTTTGTCAATCAGCGCCATCGGTACACGACCATTTCTCACAGCTTCCGGCAACATATAGTGGTAAGCATAGGCCTCCATATCAATATCCGTTCCAGCCTCCAAGGCACGGATGGTAGTAGATACCGGGTCGCCAATACCATGACGGGGCAGGTCGTTAATAGATGCATAGTCAGTAAGCACCAGTCCTTTAAAACCCCACTGTTTGCGAAGCAAATCATCTAATAACCACTTATTGGCAGTAGCAGGTACATTGTCCACTTCATTGAAAGAGGACATCACAGTAGCGACCCCTGCTTCGACTGCTGCCTGATAAGGATAAAGGTAGTCATTGAACATGCGCAGGCGGCTCATATCCACTGTACTGTAATCACGTCCTGCATCGGGTGCTCCATAAAGAGCAAAATGCTTTACACAGGCAAGAATTTGGGTATTGGTTGCAAACCCCGGCTCTCCCTGATAGCCTTTCACCATAGCTTTAGCTACTGCACCACCTAAGAAAGGGTCTTCACCAGCACCTTCTACAATGCGTCCCCAGCGAGGATCACGGGTAATATCCACCATCGGGCTAAACGTCCAGCATACACCGTCGGCACTGGCTTCGACAGCTGCGGTACGTGCCATTGTTTCTATCTGTTTCATGTTCCAAGTAGATGCCATTGCCAGAGGAACAGGGAAAGCTGTTTCATAACCGTGTATGACATCCATACCGAACAGTAAAGGAATCTTCAGACGGCTTTGCTCTACTGCCACTTTCTGTAAAGCATATACTTTTTCCACCCCCTTGGCATTCAACATTGAACCGACACCTCCGCTACGGATTTGCTGTGCGGTTTTATTTCCATCACTGGATAGTTCGCCGGATACAACGTCGCCTCCTGATATCTGGTGCAACTGTCCGATTTTCTCCTCTAAAGTCATTTTGCTCATCAACTCTGTAATGAACTTTTCCATTCGGGCTTCTTTATCGGCAGGCATTTGTTGTGCCATTGCACCGACTGATATTGCCAGAAGGATTAATATTGTTAATTTCTTAATCATAGTATTTTCTTCACTTTGTAGTTATCTTTTTCTTATTCTTAATACAATTCACCATCTTGCAGATAGCACAACTATATTCACGCTTCTGTATGCCCTTTCCAATTGCAACAATACCACTGACGGATTTTACAGGAAGCATCAGACAGGATTCAGTCAATGTTATGCCGGTACTTCCGTTGGGAAACAAGCTAAACAATTGTTGCTGCTCTGCAAGAAACCAGTCGCAATAACCGGGACTATAATTGTTGCTGATATGCATTCCTTCGGCTTCGGCAGCTTCAGATAATTGTTTCATCAATAGTGAAACGGCAGCTTCGGCAAGCACAGAGCCTAGAGCATCGGCAATAAATGCACGCAAGATATCTTCTTCTTCTTTCAACTGATGGGTGTAGCGATCGAACTCCTCACCAATAGTGGCTGTGAATATGGCATATTTTTCTGCTCCTTTCATGGCATGGGCAATGATGACACCAGGATTAAATAACTGGTTGTCTAACCGAAGTTTGCCTTTTTCGGGTACTTCGCCATCCACCAGCACATAACCGTAATGAGGAGTTATTCGTTGCTTTAATTCGTCCACAATCTCCTGGATAAGTTGTAATATATCATTATTCGGAACATGAGAACCATATCCCATGAGTATATAAACTTCCTGCATATCCAAAGGAAGTTCGTCAAAGGTGCAGTCGAAGAATCTTATCTGTTTCATTCTCATCACAATTAAAATTCATGTTCTTATCCATACCCCAAAGGCATTCCGAGAGCGATTCGTCGAGATAGGAATCAGCAGCATTCATTGTACTCTTTCAATGCTTCATAAAACGCAATAATATTTCCATGAGGCGTATGCGGTGGTACATCGCAACCGGAGGAAAGCACAAAATTAGAATACCCGTCCGCTTTCTTTAGCAATTCCAGCGTGGCCGCTTTCAAGACTTCCGGGGTTGCCGATTTGAAAAGGGTTACGGGGTCAATATTTCCCATCACCAGTACATCTGCAGGGCAGCCCTTCAACGCATCTGTCATGTCAATCTTGTTTCCAAAATGATAAGCACGAGCACCGGTACTTACCATAGCTTCTGTACAATGACCTGTGTTACCACAATTATGCAAAATTACGATAAAATCGTTATCTTGTACTGCACTGACAATGGCTTTTACGTACTGTGAAGAAAATTCTTCGCAACCTTCGTCAGACATCAAACCGGCAGCCGGTTCAGCAATCACGACTCCCTGTACTCCCTGCTTTTTCAGTTCCAGACAGTAATTGATTAAGAAGTCTGTGCATTTCTTTAATAGCAAATTTGCCGTATCGGGTTCACAATAGCATGCCATCATAAACTCTGACATATCGTACAAACGCCCTGCCAACGAAAAGGGACCAATCATTCCACCGAAAACAGGTTTATCTCTGATAGCCTCAGCAGTCAAGCGATTTGCTTTCAGATATTCCTGCAAGCGTCCTTTCGTCATATCAGGAATCTCCAGCCTTTCCACCGCATCATAATCAGCAAGCAAACGTCCGATAACATTGGGGATCTCATCTTTCGGGAAATCGATTTTTGCTCCGAAAGCCTCAGCCTCTACTGTTAGGTCCATGATAACTGAACAGGCAGCCGAAGGATATTTATCATTCAATGCCTTGATAGCCTCAAAATGTACTCTTCCGTCACTTACTGCCTGATATACAGTTTTGCCAATCAACTCAATACCCGGATGGGTCATGATGGGAATAGCAATCCGTTTCTTGTCGGCAAGTATGCCTTCCACCCATTGATTCATGTTCCTGTCTTTCATATTTTTTACTATTTTTATTAGTTAATTTTTATTTGTTCTAATGCGTCGTTCAGTGATTCCCTGTCCAATCTGCTACCAATGAAGCAGAGACGGGTGGACGGGTTATTGACTGAACCGGATGGTATCAACCGATAACGGTTGCCCACCCAATCAAGGGTGTAGCCCGTTTCGGTCTCATCCTGAAAACATCCCTTAATGCGATACACAGAGCCAAACACTCCCTCTTGTACTTTATCCAGTAATTGCAGCAGACTACTATGGTTGAAACCTTCAGAATATTCAATGGAGAAGGTTTCAAACAGTCCACTGTCTTTTCCCGGAGCCAAGTACATGGATGAACATGCTTTCTTCTTAATACCTGTATTCCAGCAAGCTAACAATTCATGGATATCAGTAGACACAGGGCAATCTGGATGAATCGTATCTATTAAAGACAGTAACTCTATTACCTGTTGAGACATACAATCTTCCACTTTGCTTACGTAAATAAGATCACTGAATCGAATCTGATCATTAAAAAACTCTTTGGAAACCTTTATCCAGATGGGATAAGTAACGGCATCCACTACAGTTACAACTCTGTTCAACTGATAAAGTCTTCTAACTGCCTTGCATTGGAAAATACGTCGGATATCGGACAAACGAGCAATGCCGGTCGGTTCTATAATTAGTTGTCTTGGTGCATAGCTACTTGCTATTTCAGACAGTTTGTTAATAAGGACATCCGCCCCACTACAGCAAATACAGCCTGCAATGATGCTCTCCACTTCAACTCCTGTCGTTTCCAATACTTCGCCGTCTACATCTATCGCTCCGAATTCATTCTCTAATATCATTAATCTGCCTGACCGAGCCCCCGCTCCGATAATATTCTGGATAAGAGTTGTTTTCCCCGCTCCCAGGAAGCCGGAAATAATATCTACCTGAATCAATTGATTGCTCATATCAGACCTCCTTTTACCTTTTAATGCGTTATACCTAATAATTCTTTTGCTCGCACTACCGCGGAGTTGGCACTGTCACTATATCCGTCTGCACCAATCTCAGCCGCAAATCCGGCACTAACCGGAGCACCGCCTACCATAACTTTCACTTGTTGGCGAAGTCCAGCTTCTTCCAAAGCATCTATAATTGTCTTCATATATGGCATAGTAGTGGTCAGCAAAGCACTCAAACCGATAACATCTGGTTGATGCTCTTTCACAGCCGAGATAAATTTATCACTATCTGCATCTACGCCCAAGTCAATTACTTGAAATCCACAACCTTCGAACATGGAACCTACCAGATTCTTGCCGATGTCATGTAAGTCACCTTTTACAGTACCAATCACTACTGTACCCAATCCTGATTTCTCGTCGCCACCTTTCAATAGAGGCTGCAATAATATAAGGGAGGATTTCATAGCACGACCTGCCATCAACAATTCGGGCACAAATGCTTTCTGTTGCTCAAAACGACTACCGATTTCTTCCATTGCTTTAATCAGATAGTTGTCAATCAACTCCTTCGGAGCTATGTTCTCATTTATTGCCTGTTGAGTAATCTCAACTGCATCCTTCTGCTTTCCTTTAAGGATTGCTTCAAAAAGTAATTTTAAATCTGCCATAATCTATTTTTTTTAAATTTGTATACATTTATTTCGTTGTTTTAAAGTAAATAACTAAAGAGCTATTTGATTCAATCTCTATCTTTTCACCTTTTGTTATTTGTTGTCCGGACAAGATTTCATACCCGGCTTTCATCCCCTGCAATCGCTCTTCAAACTGGTTCCAACCAATAGTTTGTGATTGCGAAGCCCCATTCAATAACACCATCACACATTCAGAATCATTGTAGCGGAAATAGGTATAAATATTGTTCTTAGGTACATAATGCATCAGCTTTCCATTATATACTACCGGTGTACTTTTACGAAAATGAAGCAACTTACGTACATGATCGAACATCTCCTGCTGTTGAGCATTCCTGTATTCTGGTTTAAACAAGTTGATTGTGTCGCCTTCCCATCCGCCAGGGAAATCCATGCGGCATTTATGCGCACCTCCTCGCGGATCGTCAGCAAACAGCAGTTCCGTACCATAATAAATCTGCGGTAATCCACGGGTAGTGATAATAAAACTCATCGCCATCTTTACCTTGCGGATATCCTTCCCAAGCATATTGTAGATACGATCTATATCATGATTATCGGCAAAGACAACCAGAGAATTCATCGCATCTTCGTATAGAAAATCTTGTGCAATTGTATTATAAATAGCTTTTGTACTACCTCCCCATGCTTCATTATCATTGGAAAGCCCCATAACCAAAGAACGCTCCAAAGGGAAATCCATCGCTTTAGGCAAATGGCTGGCAAATCCGTCATGTTTAGGTCTATCCCCAAGCCAGTAGGAAATGATTCCGGGGTCATTGCCCCAAACTTCACCTACGAACTCCATATTGGGGTATTCATTACGGATACTCTTTGTCCATTGAGCACCTTCATATCCCATATAGAAGTAAGTGTCTACCCTGAGAGCATCCAGATTGGCATATTCAATCCACCAGACGGCCATCTGAGTCAAGTACTTCAATGTATAAGGGTTGGACAAGTTCATATCCGGCAAGCTCTCTACGAACCATCCATGTCCACATAGCATACGGTCTACTTTTGAAGCATGCGTATCACTGTAGGCTTGCAAGGCATAATTGCTTTGCGTAAATGTATCAAAGTGATTCACCCAATCAGTGAAAGGCAAATCTTTCATCCACCAATGTCCCGAACCGCAATGATTGGGTACAATATCCTGAACTATTTTCAATCCTTTACGATGCGCTTCCGCCACCATTTCACAATATAATTCATTGGTTCCGAAGTGTGGGTCGATGCGGTAATAATCAGAGATGGCATACTGATGATAAAACTGGTTGTCTTCGAGTAACGGAGTTGACCATAAAGCAGTTACTCCCAAGTCTGCCATATAATCCAAATGATCAATGATTCCCTGGATATCACCTCCATGCCGGGATTCCAAGCCATTACGATCGAGTATCTGAGTAGAGCCTTTTACTATATCATTACTTGTATCGCCATTAGCGAATCGGTCAGGCATAATGAGATAGATAACATCTGCCAATGTCAGTCCTACACGACTTTCCGAACCAGGACGTCGGTTGTGAATCTCATAATTGACTTTTGTCTTCTTATGCCCCTGAGTAATTTCTATTGTGTAATTACCGGCTTTCTCGACAGCCATATCCACAAATAAATAGTTCGGACTTTCAGCATTGTGAACCGTCTTCACCGTCATTCCGGGTTGCAAAACTTTCACACCTGCATCTTTCAGATTTTGTCCATATAACATCAACTGTAATTCGGTTCTCATGCCTGTCCACCAGCAGAGCGGTTCTACCCGCTCTACTTTTTGTGCAAACATGGTCAGAGAAAATCCGAACGTAAACCATACTATGATGAAAATAGTACAAAGTTTCATAGACTCTTAATTTTTCTGATAGAAGACGTAATGTCCTGTCAGGTCATTGAACTTGACATAGTACTTTCCGGCCTTAGTCACTTTGATATCATCACCATCAACAGTTCCTTTACCGTAAGGAAAAGTCTTTGCACTCCATGAGTTCAAACCGCTTAGGAAAGTTAATTCTCCGGTAGTCAGGGTGATATCGTCAGCAATCCAGATGTGCGGATCGTAGTATGCCTGAACCAGGGTAACTATACTGGCAACACCTGAGCCAGATAATTGTATTGTTGCATATACAGGTGCTGCACTGGCATCATATTCTTTGATAGAATAAGTCATTTTGGAAGTACTTGCCGTAATGGTATAATATCCATCTTGGGGAAGTTCAAAGTTACCGCCAGTAAGAGATAGAGTATTGGCATCTTTCTTTCCATACATCGTGTAAGTATTCAAATCACCATCATTAATAAATTTGAATTGCCCTGCCCAAGTCACGTCACTAAAGCCGCGGATAAACCCTGTATATTCATCTGTAGCTAATGCATCATCACGGAACATTACATAACGGTAGTTGGCAATATCCCATACATTCGGGTCTACGAAATAAACTCCAAACATAGAACCGATCAAGTGCAGAGGAGCCATAGCATAGGATGTTACATTAACCTTCACTGCTGTCTGTGAATACAGAATCGGGAGAACAGGTTCCGAGGAACCCAATACCATCGGTTTTGCCATAACCCGTACCTCCAGATCAGTAGCTACATCAATAGCTTGCCCCAACTTATGCATAATAGAATTCAGGTTATCCGAAGTAAGAGGTTTACTAAATACATTATTACCTACAACGACTTCTTGCGGTGCTGCAAAATCATTCCCTGCCACATCAATCTGTAATGTATAGGAAGAAGATATATCTTTTCCATAATCCGCAGCCTCCCATGTAATGACAAATGCCGTATCTTTCGCATTTTCTGCGGAGCATACCAGTGGTACATCGGTATTAACAGTTACGTGTACAGGTCCGTTGCCAGGTTGTAATACTACCTTCTCCAAGTCACTTTCGCAAGAGAATAGCAGTATGGAGAATGCTAACGTTCCAACTAATTGATTAAATATCTTTTTCATACTATTTCCTATTTAAGTCATTCAATACTGATTAATAGCCCGTATTTTGTTTTAGGTTCGGGTTAGCCATTACATCTGTTGCAGGTAAGGGAAACAGGTTGAGGTCTTCACTGACACCCACACCATTTTTAGCTCCACCCTTCCATTGCCATACATAGCTACCAGAAGTATATAATCCATAGCGAATCAAATCCGTACGGCGAAAACCTTCCCAATAGAGTTCACGCGCCCTTTCATCCAGAATCTCTTCCAGAGAAATAGAGCCTACATTGGCAAATTCATTACCAAAAGCTCGTTTACGCAAGTTATTGAAATACCTTACAGCGGTTACCATATCACCTCCTGTACCTCCTCTGAGAACTGCTTCTGTATAAATAAGATACATTTCTGCCAGACGGAACAACGGGAAATCCGTATCTGCGAATGCCTCTGCATAATTGGAACCATTCTGCCCCGTGGAGGTAATATTGCGGAACTTGGCAACAGCTAGCCCTTCTGTAAATTCATTCACATTGTCTACATTCGGCTTAGCACCAAAGAATAAACGGCGCCCGTCAGCCTCATCAAACTTAGCAGGCAATTCCTTACGGCTACGATTACCATACCAACCGCCTAGTCCACCCATTCCAAAATATTCCTGGAAGTTTTTACCGGGGACATCTTCACGACTGGTTATAAAGGAAGCATTAATCATAAATGTCAATCCACCATAGCTTTTATTTCGCTGACCGTCATAGTTGATAGATAGAATGACTTCCGGATTATTTACATTATTATCGGCCATGAATAACTCGCTGAAGTTTTCTTTGAGTGTATACCCTGCACCAATCACTTTGGATGCATAGGTAATAGCTTCCGAATATTTCTTTGTACCTGTATATACTTCTGCATTCAGATACATACGAGCCATCAATGCCCAGCAGGCAGCTTGATCAGCGCGACCATACTCATTAGAATGGGGGGCTTTCAACAAATCCTGTACCTCAAGCAATTCCAATTCAATGTATTTGAACAAGTCCGTTCTCTTTATTTGTGAGGGCAGGAATTTCCCTATCGGTGTATTTTCGTCCACAAAGGGAGGGTTACCGTATACATCCATCAATACCCAATACTGAAATGCCCTGAGAAAACGAGCTTCTGCACGGAAATATTTGATTTCTGTTGCATCGTTGCCTGTAATGCCCCGCCCGCTAACTTTACTTTCTGTAGATTCGCGAAGAAATTCATTCACGAGTGCAATCTGATACAAAGCACGGTAGTATAGCCCGGAGATAAAAGTGTTATTGGAAGACCAGTTCATGAAGTTCAAATCAGGAATGCCACTATCCGTCCAAGTACAAATGGCTTCTTCGGTAGTGAGACATTGAAGGTTAAAGAAGCATCTAAGAAAATCGGCGGATGCACCGTCACCCATCGTTATATCATCTTTGGAAGCCAGGTCATTGCCTACTTGCGAGTAAGAGCCATACACTTTTGCCATCACTTCTTTATAGCCTTGAAAGGTAGCATATACTTTTTCAGAAGTGGTATCATTCGTCGGGAATCTGTCCAAATCGTCCAGACAAGAGGTTGCTGCAACAGACATCGTCAGCAACAATGCCAATGGCATTACAAATCGGTTTAATCTATATTTTTTCATGATGTCTTCTTTATTAATAGTTGATGTTAAATCCTAATGTGAATGTCCGTGGACGTGGATAGAAGCTACGGTCAACGCCTCCCGCTATTTCCGGATCGATTCCTGAGTATTTAGTAATGGTAAATACATTCTGCACGGACAGTGTACCGCGAACATTAACCGTCTTGTTAAATACCTTACCGAAGTTATAAGACAAGCTCAAATTATCCATCTTTACGAACGATGCATTTTCCAGATAATAGTCGGAAAGTGGTTGGTTCAAATAAAAATTAGATTCAAGAACACTACTAGGAGCATTGAGAATACTTTTACTGGGACTCAGGATGTTACTATAAGTAGCAAGAGCAGAGTTCATGTTGTTATACATATAGTTACCGAAGCTACCCCGCAAAGAGGTACTCAATTCCCAATTACGGAAGGACAAGCTGGTACTAAAACCACAAGTCACCTTAGGTTCAGACGATTTGGAGCGAACAAGATCCTTATTATTGATTTTGCCATCATTATTCTGGTCAACATATACGCCTTCTAACGGTTTGCCGTTATCATCATAAACTTGTTGATACAGATAGTAAGAGAAGGAGTTGTATCCTACACTGTGAATCTGTACAGTGCCGCCGGTAGAACCGAAAATCCATCCTTGCGGAATTCCTTCGTATTCATCGCTATCAACCAAAGTTAATTTAGTTATCTTATTCCGATTAAAAGCCATATTAAAAGATGCATTCCAGTTCCAGTCTTTAGACTTCACTATTTCGGCATTCAAGGTAAACTCAAGACCTTTATTTTCCAAGCTACCAATATTGGTTATCAACTGATTGCTGAAATTACTCCCAGCTGGTACGCTTACGGTAGCTAATAAATCTTTTGTCTTTTTCAGATAGATATCCAAACTACCTGTGATACGGTTATCCAGGAAGCCAAAATCCAAACCGGCATTGTAAGTTTCAGTTGATTCCCATTTTATTTCTTGATCATAAGCTGCCGGGCGGTACATATAATAGAATTGATCACCAAACTGATATTGTGCCACATTAGAACTTTGTTCGTAACGCGCCAAGTATGGATAGTACAGATAGATATCCTGTTGACCGGTTTGACCATATCCCAAACGTAGTTTCAATTCACTGACTGCATCCACGTTTTTCAGGAAATTTTCTTCTTTAATCTTCCATGCCAAAGCAAATGACGGAAATGTTCCCCAACGATTATCCGGATGAAAACGGGATGAACCGTCACGACGTACTGTAACCGTCAACAGGTACTTATTCATCAATGTATAATTCAGACGTCCAAATACAGAAATTAATGTATTACGGGGCTCGTCAAATGGGAAATCAGGTTTCTTAAATTCCTCTCCGGTAGCTGTATAATCAATGTAATTATCTGAATGTGTCAACCAGTCCTGATAAGTATAACCGGCAGTTATATCAAAAAAACTTTTAATTCCAGTAAACTCTTTTGCATAATTCAAATAAAATTCAAACAGTTTATTGGTCTTGTTGCTGCCATATTCCTGGCTTTGCCCATTACGAGATGCCATTTGAGGAGCCCATTCAGGAATATATACTTTACCTTTACCTTTTGAATAATCATAACCGACATTCAAGTTGGCACGCAGTTCGGGAAGAAAATGCATTTTATAGTCAATCTGGGCAGTTGCAATCACCCTGGATACATTGGACGTATTATCATAAGTGTTCAGCAACAACATCGGATTGGTAAGGGCCTGTGTTTTCAAATTCCCATCCGGCATCAGCCAGGTAAAATAGCCATCATACTTATCAAAGCCATCTGCCTTCACCGGCTGGGTAGGATCGAAAGAAACTGCTGTCTGAATGGCATCAGTATTGGCAAAACGGTTGTTGATACGGCTACCCTTTACTGAAGCGTCAATCTTTAAATGATTATCAAAGAAACGGGGATTCAGGTTCAAAGCACCGGTAATACGCTCAATATTACCTGTCCTGAGAATACCGTTTTCATTCAGATATCCCAATGACACACGATAAGGAATATTCTTCACAGCACCCGTCAGACTCAGATTATTATCTGTACCGAAAGCTGTCTGATAAATCTGGTCTTGCCAGTCAGTATTCTGTTTGCCCAACAAACCTTTAAGTTCATTAGTACTCTTCGGATTATTGTTCACGACATCTCTGATTTCATCTCCTGATAAGAGTTCCAGCTTCTTTGCAATGGAAGACAAAGAGAATTGAGTGCTGAAATCCACTTTCATCTTCTGCCCGTAAGCAGCTTTCTTAGTGGTAATGATAATTACACCATTAGAAGCTCTTGAACCATAGATAGCTGTTGCCGAAGCATCTTTCAAGATATTCATAGATTCAATATCATTCGGATTGATAGTACTCAATACGCTTGGTGAACCGGCAACTCCGGCATTGTCAACCGGAATTCCATCAATAATCATTAACGGGTCGTTGCTTGCCGTCAATGATGCACCACCACGAATTCGAATGCGACTACCTGAACCAGGAGCACCTCCGTTAGGAGTAACCTGTACACCTGCAACTTTACCAAGAATCATACGGTCAGGAGAAATTTCACCTTTCTGAAGGTCTTTTTCAGTCACTGAAGTAATGGAACCGGTCAAGTCTTTCTTCTTTACCGAACCATAACCAATAACAACTACATCTTTCAGTAAAACAGCGTCATCTTTGAGTTCGACATCAATAACTTTTCTGTTACCTACTATGAACTCCTGAGGAGTATATCCAACAAAAGAGAACACGAGTACGGCTTTCGAATCAGAAACTTTGATGGCATACTTTCCATCCGCATCAGTAATAGTTCCTGTACCGGTTCCTTTAATCAGAATGCTGGCACCAGGTACCGGTTCTTTTTGAGTGTCGAAAACCGTACCTCTGACTTCTATTGTCTGCGCTTGAGCAAAGACAATGCTTGCCAATAGTACACACCAAGTGCATACCATCTTTAAATGAGATGATTTCATAAATAGAAAATTAGGGTTAATTATTAAGGATAAAGTAAAACTCTCGCCAAGCTTTTACTTCTTAAGTAAAAAGATCAAAGGGATATGTAAACGTGCTGCCCAGCATGTTTCGTTATGATCATCACCGGGGAACTCCAAAGTCATCAATGACTTGTCTGTATATCCGGCTGTTTTCACCGTAGCATCAATCATTTTTTGAAATTCAGGATAGTTGGCATCCAGCCCTACCGTCCCATGATCAAAATAGATTTTATGATTTCGTGGCGAAGGTAAATGCTGCTTCAGATATTCATTAAATGCAGCCGGAATCTCCTTGTTATTATCAAAAGTACCAATCCAATGTGTAGAAAGACATCCGGCTCCTGAGAAAATCTGAGGATACTCGCAAATAGCATACATGGAAATCAATCCACCCATGCTTGAACCTGCAATAAAAGTATTCTTCTGATCCGGTTTGGTGGAATAAGTAGCATCTATGAAAGGTTTCAGCTCACTGATAATGAACTTCAAATAATTATCTGCTAAAGGACCTCCGGGCATCAGATCCATCACTTTTTGGTATTCTGGTGCTGCTATGTTGTCTATCGCCTTTTGAGGAAAGTACTCAATGTGACGTTTGTTGCTGTTATTATAGATACCTACTACTATTACCTCTCTAATTTTGCCTTTTTTTATCAGTTTATCGATAGTAGTATCTATATCCCATTCTTTTGCATTCCAGGCTCGACTGCTGTCATATAGCATCTGTCCATCGTGCATATAAAGCACTGCATACTTTTTAGTAGGTGTATAACCATCTGGTAACCAAATATCCACATTCCTTTCATCTACAAAATCAGAATGAAATAGATATCTTTCTATGGATCCTGCTGAAACTTTCACAGCATTTTCCACTTTTATAGCTTTATTATTAATAGGATTTGCCCAAGTTAATTGAGCCATCAGTAATATAAGGAAAATACAGACTTTGTGTTTCATAATACTCAGTTTTTAGAACAACGATTTTGATATTGCAAAATTAATTGCCAGAAGAGTTAAAAACAACAAAGCCCTCTTTTCTATAATGAAAATATAATAATTCAAAAAGATAACAGACTGATATAATGGCAGATAACAATTCTATAATATAATGGTTTTAAACCCTTATATTGTCATTCTATATCTGATTTCACGGATTCTATCTCCATTATTTTTTGTTCAAAGAGATTATTTGGGATGATAGAACGATTCTTTACCTTAGACTTATATGTATTAATCGTATTAACTGAATAATTTAGGAATTTAGCAATATGGTCACTATCCGTAACTCCTAAACGGATTAATGCAAATATTCTTAATTCTGTATTAAGTGTAACAGGTGATGGAAGAACAATCTGTTCCTGTTCAGGAAATAGAGCATTAAAATGCTCCATGAAATCCGGGAATAACTTTAGGAATATACTGTCAAATGAAACAAACTTATTTTCTCTATTCTTTTGGGAATCATCCTGTTTTACTATTTGCAATAATTCATTGTATTGTTTGCCTGCCAATTTACGAGTTACTAATCTACGAAAACTATCGAACTCATCCATAAATGCAGAATTGAGGCTAAAGAAATAACCTATATATTCGTCTTTTATCCTATTTCCATCTTTCAATCTCTTATTTACTTCCTTCAAATCTACATTCTGTTTCTGAATTAGTCTTCTGGCTTTTTTCAACTGTTTCATTTGTTTCAGTATAAAATACATAGCTGTCAGAACGCATAGAGAGAGGAAAGTTACGAATAACAAAGCTATAAATAGTTTGCTTTGCTGCTGCTGCATTATTTCAAAACGGCTGGCTTCAATAATAGGTAGAATATCACTGGCTTCCACTTTGCGGTGGCGCGCATTAAAGAAGTATGCATCGTTCATCCCTTGTTTTATATAAAGGTATGCATGATCTATGTCTCCACGACGAAATGCAATTGTTGCCAGATCAGATAAAGCAGAACTTTCTTTCGTGACATTTCTAATATCTCCGATTGCTGCTTCTGTTAGATAGGAAGTAGCACGTAGAGTATCACCACTTAGTAAGTAAAAAGTGCCTATTCCACCGTAACAAAGGGTCCGGCTGCGATCATCCACTTTCACTGTACTAAGAAAATGTTCGGTTGCTTCTATTGCTTTTACGTAATCCTCTTGACACCTATATATATTAATTTGTTGTAACTTGCTTAATGGGTTTTCCTTGCCTTTTATGTCGATAATTAAATTACTGTATCGGATTGATTGTTTCAGATAATAGTTCTTATAAGGGTTATGCTGAATAGCTAATGCCATATCTAAATAAAGTTTGGAATAGGTGGAAAACAATGCCACTTTCCGTTCTGTATCCAAACTGACAGAATCAATGGATTGCAACAGATCTTTGGCTTCTAAAAACAATCCGGCAGAAATACAACTATACGCTACCATAAGATGGGAATCGGCTAGTTTCGATTGATCATACAATTCTTCTGCAATCTGAATCATTTTGCTTCCGCAGACAAATGCCGAATCATAATTGTATGCCTGATATTCATTAAAAAGAGAGCAATAAATATCATATTGTTTATCCGGTTTTTGAGTGCTTGTAAGCTCGGCTTTCAGTTCTTGAATTTTCTGTTGCTTCTGATTTTCAAATTTCTCTATATTCAATATTTGTTGATCTAACTTCTGGAAATAGCAGTTTATCGAATCCACTTTCCCCGCAAAAATAGTAGAATTGAAGACTAATATAAACAGCAATAACACCTCGTATCGCCGATAAGAGTTATTCATAATTAACATGTTCCGATTTCCGATTTTTAATTTATACTCTGCCAAATATTCCTTTGCGGAATGTTGCAAATATAGTCTATATTTAGAAAAGATGCTAGAGTGAGAGGAAAATAAAAGTTCTGCATTTCTAATTTCCAGTTCACTATCCAATGTCCGGTGAACTACCCAAAGCAACAGACTTAGCGGCAGTTTACTATGAATAATTCAAAAATAGCCCCAACTCTATACAAGTTGAGGCTATTCAAATATAATATTAAAACATACAATCCTACTCCCACTCTATCGTTGCAGGCGGTTTTGACGAAATATCATAGGTTACCCGGTTCACCCCTTTCACCTTATTAATAATATCATTGGAAACCTTGCCCAGGAATTCGTAAGGCAAATGTGCCCAGTCTGCCGTCATAGCATCTGTAGAAGTCACAGCGCGCAGCGCAATGGCACGTTCATACGTACGTTCATCTCCCATCACACCAACTGATTGCACGGGGAGCAAGATAACGCCCGCCTGCCAAACCTGATGATAAAGAGAAGTTTCGCTGCCATCAGCTTCTTTCACTTTCCAGTCACGCAAGCCTTGAATAAAGATATCATCCGCATTTTGCAGAATAGCCACTTTCTCCGGAGTAATATCACCCAAAATACGCACAGCCAAACCCGGTCCGGGGAAAGGATGACGAGTAATCAGATGCTCAGGCATACCCAATCCGCGACCTACACGGCGAACCTCATCTTTAAACAACAAGCGAAGCGGCTCACAAAGCTTCAGGTGCATCTTTTCAGGTAAACCACCTACATTATGATGACTCTTAATAACCGTACCGGTAATGGAAAGGGACTCGATACAATCAGGATAAATCGTACCCTGTGCCAGCCACTTCACATCTTTAATCTTATGGGCCTCCTCATCAAATACTTCGATAAAACCCTTGCCTATAATTTTACGCTTTTCCTCAGGCTCCGTTACACCTGCCAGTTCTGCAAAGAACTTGGCACTGGCATCCACACCGATAACATTCAGACCGAGACATTCATAATCGTGCAGTACATTCTTAAACTCATTCTTACGGAGCATACCGTGATCTACGAAGATACAAGTCAGGTTCTTACCGATAGCACGATTCAACAATACAGCAGCTACGGAAGAATCCACACCACCGCTCAAACCAAGAACCACCTTATCGTCACCCAACTGTTCCTTCAATTCGGCAACCGTCGTTTCAATAAAGGAAGCAGCACTCCAGTCCTGTTTGCAACCGCAAACATCCACCACGAAATTCTTCAGCATCTGCGTGCCATCTTCGCTATGAAATACTTCCGGATGGAACTGTACGCCCCACACCTTTTCGTTCTCTATCTGATAAGCAGCAATCGCCACCTTATCCGTCGAAGCTATTTTTTTGAAATTGGAAGGGATAACCGTAATTGTGTCTCCGTGACTCATCCAGACCTGTGTATTTTCCTTCACGTCCTTGAACAGCACATTGTCCTTGTCAAAAGAGCTCAAATGTGCACGTCCGTACTCACGACTTCCGGCAGGTTCCACCTTGCCGCCATTAGTATAAGCGATAAATTGCGCACCGTAACAGATCCCCAGAACAGGATATTTTCCACGAATTTCACTCAAATCTGCCTTAAACGCATTTTCATCGTATACAGAGAACGGGCTTCCCGAAAGGATAACCCCCTTTACACTCTCATCCCCCTCCGGGAACTTATTGTAAGGTAAAATTTCGCAATACGTATTCAATTCACGGACACGACGGGCTATAAGCTGCGTAGTCTGCGAACCAAAATCAAGAATGACAATCTTTTCTTGCATATAATCTGTATGGATTTAGTTTAAAATGAGCTGCAAAAGTATGAAAAACTGAGGGAATAATAGGAATTATAGAGCGGAAAATCTATATTTGCAAATAAATAAATCATTTAATACACAGGAAAACATGAAAAAAATCAGCTCTTTACTACTATTGCTTTTATGCAATATTGTATGCCTGCAGGCGCAGGAAAACAGAATTGTTGAATTAGAAAAATCACTCGAAATCATACGTACTGATCTGCAGCAAAAGAAACTGCTGTTCAATTGGACACTTATGGAAAAATATCTGGATGCTTGCGAAGCATCCAACAAGTTAATAAACATTAGAAATGAACCGAAGCTGACTTATATCATTTTCGAATTAAAGCCCCAAGAATTAGCTGCTTCCAAAAAAAACTACGAGACAGCCAAAGACGAACTGAAAAAGATGTTGAATACCTATCCCGAGCATGCACAATTAGACTCTGCCTACCGGAATACCGCTAAAGAGGAAATTCGTAAAGAAATCAATGTAGCCATGAATAATTTTTATCATCGTTTATCCGACGAGAATAAAGACTACCGCCCCATGCGCAATAAGGAGCAGAAGGCACTCAGAAACTACTATATAGCCGCAGCACGCTATATGCTGGAAGAAAGCAAGAAGAAACAGGAAGTGGCACCAAATGGCATTATAAATTATAAAGAGCGAGAAGAGATTCTCAACTCCAATGCCGGCCTCAATCAATTATCCGTAGAAATCAGGCTACTGGAAAATTTACAAAAAGAAGCACTTCAGGAATATCAAAAATTAAAATATCATATAACTCCATCCAAGTAAGGCAAAGCCCATTCAAAGTGAAACAAAGCCATGCTAATTATCAGCAACTTACAAGAAGTTAAGAGTTTATCAGCAAGAAGTTAAGAGTTTGTCGACAAACTCTTAACTTCTTGCCGACAGGGTATTAAAAGCCTTTAATAATTGTTCTATTTATCCGATCTCGCCGCACCCTCCCCGCATCAAGTGCGTACCTGCTCCGTACCTATACACTTGGACTTGGTACGGAGTTGGTATGGACCAGACACGGAGTTGGTATGTAGCAGACTATTCTTTCTACTTTTTTTCTTTCAAGATATCCCTGATTTCCGTCAGCAAGACTTCTTCTTTACTAGGTGCAGGAGGAGCAGGAGGTGCTGCGGGGACTTCCGCCTCTTTCTTAGCCGTCAGCCTGGTCAGCAACTTGATGAACAAGAAAATAGAAAAAGCAATAATGAGAAAGTCAAACGTCACTTGCAGGAAATTTCCATAATTCAAGGTTACGGCGGCAATCTCTTTACCATCCACAACTTCAGCAGGTTTCATCACCCACTTCAGGTCCGTAAAGTTCACACCTCCCACCAATAAACCGAGAGGCGGCATGATAATATCTGCCACAACAGAAGATACAATTTTACCAAACGCGCCACCGATGATTACACCGACAGCCATGTCTATCACATTGCCTTTCATGGCAAATGATTTAAAATCTTGTAAAAATGAACTTTTTCCCATCACTTCCATTATTTAATTATAAAATTAAGTGCGAATATAAAAACATTTTCTTACTTTTGCACCGCATTTCAGAAATAAATGCGCAAGAGAAGAGAGATATTTGAACAAATATTATAAAACCCTTAAAAGTTTAAACAAAATGATTAAAGTAGGTATTAATGGATTCGGACGTATCGGACGTTTCGTATTCCGCGCTGCAATGGAAAGAAACGATATTCAAATCGTTGGTATTAACGACCTTTGCCCGGTAGATTACTTGGCTTACATGCTGAAGTATGACACTATGCACGGTCAGTTTAACGGCTCTATCGAAGCAGATGTTGAAAACAGCAAGCTGATCGTTAACGGCCAAGCTATCCGCATCACTGCAGAAAGAAACCCGGCTGACTTGAAATGGGATGCTGTAGGTGCAGAATACGTAGTTGAATCTACTGGTTTGTTCCTGAGCAAAGACAAAGCTCAAGCTCACATCGAAGCTGGTGCAAAATATGTAGTAATGTCTGCTCCTTCTAAAGATGACACCCCGATGTTCGTTTGCGGTGTAAACGAAAAAACATACGTGAAAGGTACTCAATTCGTATCTAACGCTTCTTGTACTACTAACTGTTTGGCTCCTATCGCTAAAGTATTGAACGACAAGTTCGGTATCTTGGATGGTTTGATGACTACAGTTCACTCTACAACTGCTACTCAGAAGACAGTTGACGGTCCTTCTATGAAAGACTGGAGAGGTGGTCGTGCTGCTTCTGGCAACATCATCCCGTCTTCTACTGGTGCTGCTAAGGCTGTAGGTAAAGTAATCCCTGCTTTGAACGGCAAATTGACTGGTATGTCTATGCGTGTTCCGACTTTGGACGTATCTGTAGTTGACTTGACAGTTAACTTGGCTAAACCGGCTACTTACGCTGAAATCTGTGCTGCTATGAAAGAAGCTTCAGAAGGCGAATTGAAGGGTATCCTGGGTTACACTGAAGATGCAGTAGTTTCTTCTGACTTCTTGGGTGACGCTCGTACTTCTATCTTCGATGCAAAAGCTGGTATCGCTTTGACTGATACTTTCGTAAAAGTTGTATCTTGGTATGACAACGAAATCGGTTACTCTAACAAGGTTCTTGACCTGATCGCTCACATGGCTTCAGTTAACAACTAATAAGCAGAGTACAAAATAATATTTAAAACAGGCAATCTCTACGAGGTTGCCTGTTTTTTGTTAAAATACAACGGGTTATTCATTAAATCAGCTATTTTTTTTGCACTTTTGCAGTTAGATTATTTTTACCGAACCTAAGTAAGTATGATAAAATTAAAACTAACGCTAACATTACTCTGCTTTATGAATATAATACAGGCTCAAAACCCTTTTTTTGAAAAGTATTCTACGCCTCACGGTACCATCCCGTTTGAAAAGATAAAGACCGAACATTATGAACCCGCCATTCGTGAAGGTATCAACCGTCACAATGCGGAGATTGATGCGATCACCAATAATCCGGAAGCGGCTACATTCGCCAACACGATCGCTGCTTACGAGAAGTCCGGCGAACTGTTGAACCAGGTCAGCACTGTATTCGGCAATCTGCTGAGTGCGGAAACCAACGACGACATGCAGGAACTGGCAAAATCCATCATGCCGTTGCTGAGCGAACATGGCAATAACATCACTCTGAATGAGAAGTTATTTGCACGCATTAAGGCAGTATATGACCAGAAAGACCAGGTTAATATTACTCCCGAGCAAAACAAGCTGCTGGAGAAGGTGTACAATAGCTTTGTTCGCAGTGGAGCCAATCTCGAAGGAGAAGCCAAAGAGCAATACCGTGCTCTGAGCAAAGAACTCAGCCTGCTAACCCTGCAATTCGGAGAAAACAACCTGAAAGAAACCAACGACTATAAACTGGTACTGACAGACCCTGCACAACTTGCCGGCCTGCCGCAAAGCGCCATTGATGCAGCCGCAGAAACTGCCAAAGAAAAAGGCGTGGAAGGATGGGTATTCACCTTGCAGGCCCCCAGTTATAGCCCGTTTATGACGTATGCCAGTAACCGCGATTTACGCTGTAAGCTTTATATGGCATATAATACCAAATGTACTCATGACAATGAAACCAACAATCTGGAGATTGTAAAGAAGCTCGTTAATACCCGCCTGGCTATTGCGCAACTTTTGGGATACAGCAGTTTTGCTGAATATAACCTGCAAGAGCGAATGGCAGAGAACAGCGGCAATGTATATAAACTGCTGGATCAGCTACTGGATGCTTACACTCCCACCGCCAAGCAAGAATATGCAGAGGTAGAGGCCTTGGCACGCCAACTGGAAGGCAGTGACTTCACAGTGATGCCTTGGGACTGGTCTTATTATTCCCATAAACTGAAAGACCAGAAATTCCAGATAGATGATGAAATGCTCCGTCCCTATTTTGAACTGAGCAAGGTAAAAGAAGGGGTATTCGGTCTGGCTACCCGCTTATATGGCATTACTTTCAAGAAAAACAGTGATATACCGGTATACCATAAGGATGTGGATGCATATGAGGTATTTGACAAAGACGGTAAGTTCCTGTCCGTACTCTATACTGACTTCCACCCCAGAGAGGGTAAACGTGCAGGTGCATGGATGACTTCTTATAAAGAACAATGGATTGACGAGGCAACCGGTGAAAACAGTCGTCCGCACATATCTATCGTGATGAACTTCACTAAGCCGACAAAAGACAAACCCGCCTTACTGACATTTGGTGAACTGGAGACATTCCTGCATGAATTTGGGCATAGCCTGCATGGTATGTTCGCGAATTCCACCTATGAAAACCTGAGCGGTACAAATGTATATTGGGACTTTGTGGAACTTCCCTCTCAATTCATGGAGAACTTCGCTATTGAAAAGGAGTTCCTCCACACATTTGCCAGACATTATCAGACTGGAGAACTCATCCCGGACGAACTGGTACAGCGCATTGTAGATTCGTCTAATTTCGATGCTGCTTATGCCTGCCTGCGTCAGGTTAGCTTTGGATTGCTGGATATGGCATGGTACACCCGTACCACCCCATTTGATGGTGACGTGAAAGCTTACGAAAAAGAAGCATGGAAGAAAGCACAAATTCTTCCTGTGGTAGAAGATGCCTGTATGAGTACACAGTTCTCGCATATCTTTGCCGGAGGTTATTCTGCCGGATATTACAGCTATAAATGGGCGGAAGTTCTGGATGCAGATGCTTTCTCACTGTTTAAACAAAAAGGAATCTTCAATCCGGAAGTAGCCGCTTCCTTCCGGGAAAACATTCTTTCCAAAGGAGGAACAGAACACCCGATGACATTATACAAACGCTTTCGCGGACAAGAACCAACTATTGATGCATTATTAATCAGAAATGGAATAAAGAAATGAAAAAGATGAAAGCCTATATACAGCTGCTGCTAGTCGCTCTCTTTGTACCCGTATTGAGCGCTTGCGATCAGGAAGACGATGTTATTGATATCTTCACCGGAAAAACCTGGTACATGACTTACATTGCAGTGGAAGGACAAAACAAAATGTACGACTTCTGGCAAGGAGATCAGGCTGCAAGAGAAAAGAGTTTTAAGACAATTGCAGGAGATAATTACACTTTAGTGTTCGATGGTGCTGAGGTAAACGGTACAGCGGGTGGAACTTTCACCGGAAAAGCCACCAGTACCTCTGTTAATGGAGACTGGAATGCAAATGGTAACAACCGGGAACTAAAGATAACCGTAAAAAATGCAGGCACCGATGCAGATAAGTATTTAGGAAAAGCCTTTATAGACGGACTAAAGAGTGCATTCAAATATGGAGGAGATAATAAGAATCTATATATTTATTACAAAGAAGGACAGACTGTAAAGTTCATCTCCTTCGCTCCACAACGTAACTCAGGTAATTAAGACTATGGAAGGTTCTGCTAAAGAAAAACAAGAAGCGCTGGACAAGCGTTATATACGTATGGCAAGTATCTGGGCGGAAAATTCATATTGTAAACGCCGCCAGGTAGGTGCACTCATCGTCAAAGATAAAATGATCATTTCTGACGGGTATAACGGAACGCCTGCCGGTTTTGAAAATGTATGTGAAGACGATAATAACGTTACCAAACCTTACGTGTTGCATGCCGAGGCGAATGCAATCACGAAGATAGCACGCTCTAACAATAGCAGCGACGGTGCCACTATGTATGTCACCGCTTCGCCATGCATCGAATGTTCAAAACTGATTATCCAAGCAGGTATCAAACGAGTGGTTTACTCCGAGAAATACCGTCTGGAAGATGGCATCGAACTTTTGAAGCGTGCAGGTATCGAGGTAGTATATGTAGCTACAGGCTACAAGATACAAGATACAAGCAGTGAACAAGAACCTTAAACAAACAATAAACTAAAATCTGCGAAGCATACAGCCACTACCCGTAGCTTGTAGCTCGTAGCTAACAACTAAAAGATATGAGTACAAAAAACTCTTCCCGCTTTACTCCGCTCATCATCGCAATCAGCGTGGTAATGGGAATTCTGATCGGAACATTTTATGCCAGGCATTTCGCCGGAAATACGCTGGGCATTATTAATGGCTCGTCCAACAAGCTGAATGCCTTGTTGCGGGTTGTTGAAGACCAGTATGTAGACACCGTCAACATGACGGACCTTGTGGAAAAAGCAATGCCACAGATATTGGCTGAGTTAGACCCCCACTCTACTTACATTCCTGCCCAGAATCTGGAGGAAGTTAATTCAGAGTTGGAAGGCAGTTTCAGCGGTATCGGTATTCAATTCACCATTCAGGATGATACGATTCATGTGAACAGTGTCATTCAAGGCGGTCCGTCCGAGAAAGTAGGACTGATGGCAGGCGACCGCATCGTTATGGTAGACGACAGCTTGTTCGCCGGAATAAAACTGACCAATGAGAAAGCCATGCGCACTTTGAAAGGCCCGAAAGGAACCAAAGTGAAACTAAGCGTCAAACGTGCTACAGAAAAGGATTTGCTGGACTTTGTCATCACCCGCGGTGATATTCCACAAAATACAATTGATGCAGCTTATATGCTCAGCAATGATTATGGATATATTCAAATCAGTAAGTTCGGACGTACTACTCATGTAGAACTGCTGAATGCTATTGCTCAACTCAGTCATCAGAATTGTAAGGGAATTATTATTGACTTGCGCGACAACACCGGTGGTTATATGGAGGCTGCCGTGCGTATGGTGAATGAATTCCTGCCGGAAGGACAACTTATTGTCTATGCCCAGGGACGCAAATATCCCCGTATGGAAGATTATGCCAACGGAACAGGCAGTTGCCAGAAGATGCCTTTGGTTGTGCTGACCAATGAAAGTTCGGCATCCGCCAGTGAGATCTTTGCAGGAGCTATTCAGGATAATGACCGTGGTACAATCGTAGGACGCCGTTCCTTCGGAAAAGGATTGGTACAACAACCGATTGACTTCAGCGATGGCTCTGCTATCCGCTTGACAATTGCCCGCTACTATACTCCATCCGGTCGTTGCATACAACGTCCGTATAAGAATGGTAAGGACGCCAAATACGAAATGGATTGGCTGACCCGCTACGAGCATGGTGAATTCTTCTCTAAGGATAGCATCAAGCTGGACGAGAATTTACGCTACTCCACCCGTCTGGGACGTCCCGTTTATGGTGGTGGTGGTATTATGCCGGACGTATTCGTACCGCAGGATACCACAGGAACCTCTTCTTATCTGATTGAAGTGCTCAATAAAGGACTGACTTTACAGTTCAGCTTTCAGTATTCCGACCGCAACCGGGCTAAACTGAATGAGTTCGAAAATGAAGAAGACATGCTGAAATATCTTCGTCAGCAAGGCATCGTAGAACAGTTTATCCGTTTTGCAGACAGCAAGGGAGTGAAGAGACGCAATATCCTTATTCACAAGTCCTACAAGCTGATGGAAAGAAACCTTTATGGAAACATTATCTATAATATATTAGGCAGAGAGCCTTATATAAGGTATATCAATCAGGGCGATCCTACCGTACAAAAGGCATTGGAAATTCTGGAGAACGGCGAAGCATTTCCCAAAGCTCCGGAAGATGTTGTGAAAGAAGAGACGAAAGATGAAGGAAAGAAAAAAAGAACTGCGGAAGCGTATGGCATTGTTAAAGACCCGGCACGGGCTTACCACTACGCATCAATCCCAGTCTGCTGAAATACTTGCCGCCCTGGAAGCCCACCCGGCTTTCAGGGCGGCACATATCGTCCTGCTCTATTATTCACTGAAGGACGAAGTCGATACGCATGAATTTGTCCGGAAGTGGAGCCGTGAAAAGCGGATATTGCTTCCGGTTGTCGTAGGTAACGATCTGGAATTGCGTGTCTATACCGGTCCCGAAGACCTGGCAACAGGAAGTTATGGTATTGAAGAACCTACCGGAGAACTCTTCACCGACTATGCAGCTATCGACTTTGTTGCCGTTCCCGGCGTAGCTTTCGATAATGCAGGTAACCGTCTGGGTAGAGGCAAAGGTTATTATGACCGACTGCTCCCCCGCCTCACGGCTTTCAAAGCCGGCATCTGTTTTCCTTTTCAATTAGTGGAAGAAGTGCCTGCGGAGCCATTCGACATCCGCATGGATACGATTATAACAATTCAATGAAAACAAATTATCACACTCATACCACCCGTTGCATGCACGCTACGGGTAGCGACGAAGACTACGTGCTCAGCGCCATCAAAGGTGGCTATCAGGAGCTGGGATTTTCAGACCACACTCCGTGGAAGTATCACACCGATTATGTGGCTGACATGCGTATGCTCCCCGAAGAATTACCCGGATACGTAGAAAGCCTACGCTCGCTCCGCGAGAAATACCGGGATCAGATCAGTATCAAAATCGGATTGGAATGCGAGTATTTTCCCACCTATATCCATTGGCTGAAAGAGAAAATCAAAGAGTATCAACTGGATTATATCCTGTTCGGCAATCACCATTACCATACAGATGAGAAGTTCCCTTACTTCGGACATCATACCGAGAACCTTGATATGCTGGAACTCTATGAAGAAAGCGCCATCGAGGGAATGGAGAGTGGTCTGTTCTGCTGTCTGGCTCACCCGGATTTATTCATGCGCTCATATCCTCAGTTCGACCGTCATTGTAAGTTAATCAGTCGCCATATCTGCCGCACAGCCGCACGCTTCCATATTCCGCTGGAATATAATATCGGTTATGTAGCTTATAATGAGGCGCACTATTTGCAGACTTATCCCTGCCCGGACTTCTGGCACATTGCCGCCAATGAAGGTTGTACTGCCATCATCGGGCTAGATGCGCATAACAATAAAGACCTGGAAACGCCTGTATATTACAATCGTGCCATAGAAGAATTGAAAGCATTGAAGATACAGAGAGTGGATAGCTTATCACTAATCACTAACCACTAATCCCTATCTGAATATGATATTCGTGATTACCTGCGCACCTACGTGGCGATTCAGGTTGCGTACTAGCAAGTCACGTCCCATCATC
The DNA here is from genome assembly GCF_003464595.1 of Bacteroides intestinalis. Classification (GTDB taxonomy): domain Bacteria; phylum Bacteroidota; class Bacteroidia; order Bacteroidales; family Bacteroidaceae; genus Bacteroides; species Bacteroides intestinalis_A. The sequence continues at coordinate 4,546 of NZ_QRZF01000024.1, read as the reverse complement.
AGTTCCTGACGCAGGGCGGCAGAGGTCAGATGGACATATAAAATCTGATTGCGGATATAGAGTTCGCGGGTATAAGAGGCAATAGTAGGGCCAAGGATTTCTGCCCATGAGTTAATGAGCCGCTGCTCATTGAGTGGCGACTCCAGACTCTCCTGCCGAAGGAAAGTACGTATCAGTTTACCTATTTGTTCGGCATCGTTACGCTTCATGCTTCATCCTCCTCCCGTTCTGTTATGACTCCTTGATCTACCTGGAACATTTTGTAATCGCTGCCTACCTTATGAAGAATGCGATCCAGATGTTCCCGGTTCGTATCTGTTATGAATATCTGCCCGAAGTTATCACCGGCTACCAACTTGATGATCTGCTCTACGCGAGAAGCATCCAGTTTATCGAAAATATCATCCAGCAGAAGCAAAGGTACTGTGGTGCCGGTCCTTTTCAGGAAATCAAATTGTGCCAATTTCAAGGCAACAAGATAGGTTTTGTTTTGCCCTTGCGAACCTTCCCGCTTGATAGGGAAATCACCCAGAAGCATATTCAGTTCATCTTTGTGAATGCCATGCAGAGAGTATCCCATAATCTGGTCACGTACACGACTTGCTTTTATTACATCCAACAGGGATGCATCACGGGCATGCGAATCATAAGTTAACCCGACCTGCTCCTTATCTTGTGAAATAAAAGAATAAAATGACTGGAAAATAGGAATGAATTCACTGATAAAAGCCTCCCGCTTACGGAAAACAATCTCGCCGGCCTGTGCCATCATCTCTTCCCAAATGAGAAACAGCTCTTCTTCTACCGGCACTTCACTTTTCAACAACGTATTTCGTTGAGCCAACGCTTTATTATAGCGTATCAGAGCTTCCAGATACTCTTTATCATACTGCGAAATTACGACATCCATAAAGCGCCGACGCTCGTCACTGCCTCCGGCAATCAATTCCGAATCGGCAGGAGAAACCATGACCAAAGGCAAGAATCCGATATGATCGGACAAGCGGGTATATTCCTTTTTATTCCGCTTGAATTGTTTCTTTTGCCTGCGCTTCATACCGCAATAAATCTCTTCCGGCGTACCGTCGGGAGCCTCATAGAAGCCTTGAATGACAAAGAATTCCTGATCATGGCGGATGTTTTGCGAGTCGATGGGATTGCCCGAACTCTTACAAAACGAAAGGAAATAAATGGCATCGAGCAAATTCGTTTTCCCCATGCCGTTCTGTCCGAAAAAACAGTTCAACTTGGGTGAGAATGAGAGCTCAACTTGTTCCAGATTCTTATAATTAAGTATGGATATACGTTTCAGTATCATATTACAGCTGTAAATTCAGTTACAAAGATAATGCAAAATCTCGATTTAGTGAGCGAAAAGAGAATTCATTCTTTTTTCCGAATGTGAGAGATTTATCTAAACCGAATGCAGTACAAAATAAGCATGCTTATTTTTAATAGCGGAGGTGAAGCTTAGCTCATCAAAAAGTAGGAAGAATTTCGGGTTTTCAAGTGTAAAAGAAAAAAAGATGCCGCTAAATTTCGTTGATACCTATAAAAAAGTTACTTTTGCGGGTCGAAATGGCTAAATAAGAATAATAACAAAAAGAATATATAAAATGGCAGAACAAAAGAAAGCTAACGAAGCCCTGAATGTGGAAGAAGCATTGTCACAATCGGAGGCATTTCTCATTAAAAACAAAAAAGCAATTATCGGCGCTGTAGTAGCAGTAATCATCATCGTAGCCGGTATAGTAATGTACAAGAACCTTTATGCTGAACCGCGCGAAGAAAAAGCACAGGCTGCATTGTTCAAAGGACAGGAATACTTTGAGGCCGACCTTTACGAACAGGCCTTGAATGGCGACAGTATCGGATTCGCAGGTTTCGCTAAAATTGCTGATGAATACAGCGGAACCAAAGCTGCCAACTTGGCAAAAGCATATATGGGTATCTGCTACGCTCACCTGGGACAATACGAAGCTGCTGTAAAAGCACTGGATAGCTTCAGCGGAAAAGACCAGATGATAGCTCCTGCAATGAAAGGTGCAATGGGTAACTGCTACGCACAATTAGGCCAGTTGGACAAAGCTGCTTCTATGTTGCTGAGCGCTGCTGACGAAGCTGATAACAATTCACTCAGTCCTATCTACTTGCAACAAGCCGGAGAAATCCTCGTTAAGCAAGGCAAGTATGACGACGCTATCAAAGCATATACCAAGATTAAAGACAAATATTTCCGTTCTTACCAGTCAATGGATATCGATAAGTACATCGAACAAGCCAAACTGCTGAAGAAGTAATATACCTTATTATTATATAGTATATCAGACACGGGTTACACAGATTTTACACGGATAAAAAAGAAACAACCGTGAAATCCGTGTAATCCGTTTCTTTTTTTATCCCCCTTTTATTTTTAATTATTAATTTTAGAATAACTATGGCAACAGCTTATCATAACCTTTCGGACTACGACTTCAACTCTGTTCCTGACGCTAAAGAAATGAAGTTCGGCATTGTTGTTTCTGAGTGGAACTTCAATATCACCGGAAAACTTTTAGAGGGCGCAATGAATACTTTAAAAAAACATGGTGCCAGAGACGAAAATATTTTGGTGAAAACTGTTCCGGGTAGCTTTGAATTAATTTTTGGAGCCAACCAATTCATTGAATATAGTAATGTGGATGCAGTTATTGCAATTGGTTGCGTAGTTAGAGGAGATACTCCACATTTTGACTATGTTTGTATGGGAAGTACCAACGGAATTGCTCAACTGAACGCAACTGGCAACGTACCAGTTATTTACGGATTAATTACTACCAATACAATGGAGCAAGCCGAGGACCGTGCCGGTGGCAAACTGGGTAACAAAGGTGACGAATGTGCAATTACTGCAATAAAAATGATCGATTTTGCTTGGAGTTTACAAAAATAGTCGTATCTTTGCACCGCAATTGAGAAACAAAGCTACTCAATGAGAGAATTGAGATAGATTTCAAAGTGCAAAAGGGCAAATACCAGAGTGGCCAAATGGGGCAGACTGTAAATCTGCTGTCTTTCGACTTCGGTGGTTCGAATCCATCTTTGCCCACAAAAATTGCGGAAGTAGCTCAGTTGATAGAGCATTAGCCTTCCAAGCTGAGGGTCGCGGGTTTGAGCCCCGTCTTCCGCTCTTAGAGAGAATCCTGATAGTCAAGCAATTAGCTATCAGGATTTCTCTTTTTTTATAGTCCATAAAACTACAAATTTAGGCGGTTTCAGAGGTTGCATGTAAACCAAGATGTAAACCGAGTGAGTTAAACCGAGAGTTAAACCAAAATCTTATGAACACAACAATCAACGTAGCGTGCTACAAATGGAAAACTTTAGCAAAAGAAAATGATTACCTACATCTGAAACTCATAATCATAAGGTTCATGGAATATATTAATGAATTTCACAAGCAATGGATAGAGTTCACTCGTCAATCAATACCCTCATTGGGCAAGTAACCGCATCGTTAGAAGAGAAAAGGAAGCAACAGGAACGTTTGAACGAACAGAGACTTATAAGAGAAGACAGACAGAAGGACTGATAAGATTTACCAATTCCAATAACCTATGAATTTCTCTCCGAGCTAAATAGATTGAAATTATAATTCAAACTCCTTTTTACAACAATTCAAGTATCTGCTTCTTATAATTAAGTATAAAGGAATGACCTTGTAAGAATTCGATGTTTAAGAGCCCAATATTGCCATTACCTATTATAAAATCTAACGTATACTCATCCTTTCCTATCTTGAATGTTACATTTCTACATAATTCAGCCGTCTTAATTGATAATTTATTTACGATATTAGCTGTTTCCTTTTGGATTTGCTCAGGTTTTCCTACATATAAACCACGTTGAAGCTTATTGTTTCTACATCCCGTATCAAAAGCAAATCGTGTTTTTTTTCCATTGACTTTACTATCTAAAATGATATAATCTATTGCCACATCAGGATAGTCTTCATGGTTTTTCCATTTATAAATAGTCCCTTTCGCTTTATTATTAGAATCGTAGGATTCAACAATATTCTTTTCCATATCAAATTTCCAAGTTCCTGATCTAAGGATATTAGCCCCGACGATAAATTTTGGTGCATATTTTTGATAAAGACCAGTAAGATCTGCAACTAAGCAATACACTTTATGATATGTCTTTCCACAAAAAAAGATAGAATCTATAAAAGCACTTGAAATCTTATCTTTAGTTTGGTTAACAGGAATTGTTTGTAATTCATCTTCTTTTATTCCGCATGAATCAATAGCAAAAATAGAATCAATTATACATAACGAACAACCCGTATCAATAAGAGAGGGTATTGAGTGTCTTGTTGTCTCATTGAACACCTGTACATCCGTATACATAAACTTATCTTTAAAAATAAGCTTTGATTGTGCTTTAGCAGCAAAACTGACAGCAAGCATTATACATAAGGATAAAAAATATAACTTCATAATTATTTAAAAAATATCTGATTATCCGTTTATGCACCTGTTATATTCGCAATTACTAGTCT
>NZ_QRZF01000023.1 GCF_003464595.1 Bacteroides intestinalis | reverse complement strand
ATATTTTATTGTGATATTTAATACTGCAAATGTAAATGTGTCAAAACGTTGGCACAACCTTTTTTGATGATTTACAGTCCTGCTATATTTCCTTTTGTCTACGCCGCTTTTTTCTCATTCATTTGGTAACAAGTTACTATATTCCCGTTGTATCGGGTTATAAATAGCCCAATAAATATAGATTTAGCAAATGTAATGAGCTCCTTTCCTGCTTTTCTCAGTTTTGCACACATCTTTTTGATATTAAAAGCTATGGTAAAGAAGGCAAAGTCCATTGTCATCTTGTCTTCTCCCACATGCCGTAACCTCCTGTATGCCATGTTGTATTTCATTTGTCCGAAAACAGCTTCCGGTTCTATACACCGCCTTCCCCCTCCGTTTTGAAACTCATAAAATTCAAGTTAGCAAATAGAATCGCGATATGCCAACGAATAAGAATGCAACCATACGATACCAATCATGAGACAAGTGCTTCTAAGATCATCGCCACCGATACTATATTGATACGTGAGTTCGGGATAAGAAAAAACTTTTAAAGGAACTTTTTTATCCCGAACTCACGCTTATATAAAAGCAGGGCATGAGAAAGACATTATCCCCATCCATACATCACGATGTTTCAGATGTAAGATTACTAATCCTTCAAACACAAGATTACCAAGAAACACGCCATCTTGTGCATAACGCCAACTATCGGCCCGGACATCTCCTCATAAGTCAGGACACCGAAAGGGACAGATTTAAAAGCATGCGGGCGCTTTCGTGATGTGATAATATTTAGGCGTGTATTACGCGGAACAATACGGATTCTATAATTAAATCCGAGGTTCCGCGCAATTCGCGCCTAAAGGAAAGTATCAAGGGAGTTTCTTCTGACACCCTCTACAGCTTGGTTCTACCTTCCGTCTTTAATCAGTGCTACACAGATTGCAGATTCCACAGGAAAGGCAGAGTCGATGTCGGCATATTAGTAACCGGGGTTCTGCTCCAATTGGTCGTTGACCAAGAGGTCGTCAGCCGGTATGGGCCACAAATAGTTCTTTTTGGGGTCGAACGACATCTTATAGAAAGTCACGATATAGCCGGCCTCTTCCATCGGAGACAAATCGGGAAGTCCGTCTTCGTCAATATCAGGGATGCCTCCTATCGGATAGTTGCCCTCGTCCCAGTTTTTCAAAAGCTTCATAAATTCGTCAGACAATTGCGTATTCGACTCGCTGCCTGTCAGTCCGTTCCAATTGGTTGAGCCGGACCATGCACGATCCAAGTAATACATGGATTTGTTATGCGACTTCTCGGCTACTCTCCAACGCAGCAAATCGCGATACCGAACACTTTCGAATGTAAACTCCGCACGACGGTCCATCCGTATGATACGGCGGAGTGCTGCTTGCGAAGCGACCTTGACTCTGGGGTAGTCAATACCTGTATTTCGATAAGCACGCTCCCGGATCAAGTTGATAGTCTTGTCCAAATCTTCTTGCGTACACGTCCCCATCTCATTCTTAGCCTCCAAGTAAGTCATAAGAACTTCGGCATAACGCAGGTAGGGATGGCAATTGTCTGAGACGCCGCCATACTTGTTATAGTCTTTCCACTCCTCTTTCACAAATTTGCGGATTACCAAACCATTGTATGCGGCATGCTGGTTAGAGGCTTTCGAATCGCTGCTCAGAACCATTTTGCCAGTAGCCACCTCGTAGACTTTATTGGCGTAAGGGCTGGGGTTGTATTCATATCCCAGCATAACGTAGTCCGGATATTTCTCGGGGAATGTGCCATCTTTCTTCGAGGCCTCATATTCAGCATAATCTTCCGAATACTTCGTCTTATACGGCTGAATGGTCATTGCCAATCGGGGATCACGGTTGGCAAACGGGTCTTTAGGATTATAGAGCGGCGATTCGTCGATAGGCAATCCGTCTATGCAGGTATAAGCGCATAGCAATTCCAAAGAAGGGCTTTTTCCGGCAGTTCCACTGACCTTACGTATGATTGTATTTCGGATGTCGGTAAAAAGACCGAATCCTTTCTTAAGAGCCAGGTTTCCCTTGAAATAGAACATCAGTTCTTTCGACTTGTCTGCCTTAAACAAATTGAGATAATTGTCGTGCAACTCGTACACATTCAAGTCCATACATTGCTTAGCAGCATCTGCAGCAGTCTGCCAGTCTTGATGGAACAGGGCAAAACGCGCCTTAAAGCCAAGTGCAGCACCTTTAGTCGGTCTGAGCTGTCCGGTTATCGTGGCCGGCAAGTATTCGATGGCCTTATCGAAACATTCATAAGCATATTCAAGCACCTTTTCCTTAGGAGAACGGGCAGCATGGTATGCTTCGTTCAGGCTCATGTTGTTATTGAGAATGCAGTCACCATAATATGCAGTCAGCTCACCGTAAGCAAAGCCCAGCATAAAATAGGCTTCGCCTTTGTATTGGTTCACTTTGGCTTCTCTCAGTCCCGATGCACTGCCTTTATCCAGTGCATTGACGATTTTGTTTGCACGCGCAATTGCTTTGTAGAGCACGTTCCATCTGCTGACAGAGGTTTTCCATTGCGAAGTAACTGTTCCAATAGTGATTTCATTTGACGCACCACGGTTCAGAACGTCATCGTCCCAATCAATACCATCGATAGGGAAAAAGTCCGGTCGCCACAAATCATTCAAGGCCATTTCTATTTCCGTGGCATCGTGGTACCAGTTTTCACTTGACCCTTCAGACAAAGGATTCAAATCTAAATCAGCGCAAGCTGTCAGGCCAACGGCCATTGTCATGACCAATATCTTTTTATGCAATTTTTTCATGATTTCTTAGATATTAAAATGAAACATTCAAGCCGAATATAAATGAAGAGGTTATTAAATCGTTGCTATAGCTGGTCCACTCAGGATCATACCCTTTAGGATGGTTAGAGAATGCCGGCAAATCATTAACGCTAAAGTAAGCTCTCAGTTTGCTTACATTAAACTTCTGAGTCAGCTGCTTGGGGAAAGTATAACCAAGGGTTATATTCTTTATACGCATGTAAGCCCCATTAAATAAGTAGAAATCACTGGTTGCGTAAATATTTGTATCATTCGTTGTCAGTTTCGGATATTTAGCCTTGGCATTCTCTGCATCGGTAGCATTAGGGCTCCAATGACTCTCAATTAAATTAAGCGGACAAGCGTATGCCTGATATTTAAAGGGAGTGACGGGCCATGACCAATAAGAAAGTATATGCCCGATGCCTTGAAATGCCAGATTGAAGTCAATGCCTTTCCATTCGGCCCATATAGAACCACCGTATTGCAGTTCGGGCAATGAATTACCCAGTCTCACCCGGTCGCTGGAAGCGGTTATCTTGTTATCGCCATCAATGTCTTGATAACGGATGTTACCCTCTTTGTCATTGTTAGTGAGCACAGCTATCTTTTTTCCATCGGCATCATACATAGCATCTGCATTCAGGATAATGCCTAAGCTCTTATAACCGTACCATTCATTGTAATAAGAACCTTCCTCGGTTATCTTACCGGAACCGATATTCTGTCTGTCGGCCATATATCCCATCTTAGAACGATAGTCGGACAGGTTGAAGCTTACTCCATACTTGAAATCATCAATATGGTCGCTCCACGACAATTCAAAGTCCCAGCCTCTGGTGTGCATATCAGCAGCATTGTTCTGCGGTGCATTGTATCCGAAATAAGAAGGGAATCCTACTTGCATCAGCATGTCGGTGGTTTTCTTGTAATAGTAATCGAAAGAACCACGCAAGCGGCTATCCAATAATCCGAAATCCACGCCAACTCCATAAGTGGTGGTGGTTTCCCATGTCAAATCATTGAAAGCATATTCAGACTGATAGGCTGTTTGAACAACATCGGACACCCCCGTAGAGGTGTTGGGAAGATAACCTGTTCCGAAAGCCAACTTAGCTTGATAAGGGAATTCAGAACCGATACGCTCATTTCCCAATTGACCGATAGAGCCACGCAGCTTCAAGTAGTCTACAATTTTTTTGTTGAACCAAGATTCCTCAGAAACAATCCATCCGGCACTTACCGACGGGAACGTTCCCCAACGATGACCTTTTGCAAAGCGTGAAGAACCGTCGGAACGGACATTGGCTTGCAGCATGTAGCGATTTGCCCATGAATACATGATACGTCCAAACACAGAGCGGTAAGCATTGTGTCCGGCACTGCCACTATTAAACTGATAATCTTTAGGACCTAAATCCAAGTAAGGATAGTTATTCAAAGTATAATTGGTACGTGAAGCACCCAGATTCTCCCACTTGTATGCATAGTCTTCATAACCGGCCATCACTCCGATGGAATGTTTCTTGATATCCAGTTTGTAATTGGCATAGAGCTGTTTTGTCAAGCTATGGTTGTGGTTGCGCGATTCGCTCAGGTTAGTAGTCGCATTGTCCTTTCCCGGAATAGTTTCACCGGAAATGGTGTACACATCGTATCGTTTAGTATGGCTCTTCCCAATTGCAAAAGAATAGTTCGGAGCAATGATGGCCGTCAATGTCAGCCCCTTGACCGGCTTAATGTCCAATTGGATTTTACCACTTATACGATAATTCTTGCTGATAGAGGTTCCTCCCAATTCTTGCTTTGCGATAGGATTATCTCCATCCTTGCCATCGGCAAAAGTGCCGTCGCTCCAATAAACATTGTAAATAGGAGCACGCTCCATCAGCTCGGATATGGAAGCATGAGATTTTTCGGAGTTCCCATACACCATGTTCAAGTCTACATTGGCATGAATCCACTTGTTTATGGAGTAATCGTTATTGGTACGGATATTAATCCGCTCGTAGTTTTTGTTCTTAAAAAGCGATTCAGAGCTATAATATCCCAAGTTGAAGTTACTTTTCAGTTTGTCAGTTCCTCCACTCAACGACAACGAATGGCGATGGTGTGATGTATGGCTTTTAAGTCCGAGTCCCATAAAATCCGTATCGGCATACCTGTCTGGGTCTTCAGCACGCAATTGCGCATAGTTGTCTATCATTTCTTTCGAATAGATAGAGTAAGGAGAAGAAGCGCCATCATTGTATGTCATTTCATTCAAGCCAGTCATCCATTGAACCGAATTAGCAAATTCGGGCACTTCTGTCGGCTTATCTATTCCATATTCTCCATTATATGACAGATGGAATTCTTTATTCTTGGCACGCTTTGTTGTAACCAGCACAACACCTGCGGCAGCACGAGAACCATAGATTGCTGCAGATGCCGCATCTTTAAGAACCTGAATGTCTTTCACGTTTTCCGGTGCCACATCGCCCAAGTTTCCGGGTACTCCATCAATAATGACCAAGGGGTCGTTGGTAGAAAGAGTCGTAATACCACGTACACGTATCGTGGCTCCGGACCCTGGGTCGCCGCTTGACCTTGTTATCTGCACACCGGCCATCTGTCCTTGCAATTGTGACGACAGCTGAGGAGTGTTGTTCATACGCAATTTCTCACCGCCCAATGAAGACGTAGAGCCTGTCAAGTCCATTTTGCGGGCACTACCGTAGCCGATTACCACAACTTCCTCCAGCGCTTCGGTATCTTCTTGCATGACAACTTCGTATGAGTTACTATTGCCTATCGCCACTTCGGTAGACTTATAACCTATGTAAGTAACAATAAGGGTAGCTTTTGGGTTGCTTACAGACAATGTAAAATTTCCATCCGTATCGGAGATAACACCGTTAGTAGTACCTTTCTCTATAATATTTGCACCGATAATAGGTCCGAAAGAATCTTTTACGACACCTTTTATGGTGCGCTTGGCTTGCTGTTGGCTATCGTTTGTTGAAGCTCCGTTGCGAGAGAGCACAATGTAGCCGCCTTCTATCTTATAGGATACTTCATCACCGAACAAATCCTTGAGCACCTCCTCTAAAGTGGAATTTTGGGTGTTGATGCTTACTGTTTTGTCTACGTTTACGTTCTTGTTGTAAATGAATAACAAGTCTGTCTGTTTTTCAATGTCACTCATTACACTCTCCACCTTGACATTGCGTTTGTTCAAGGTGATGCGCAAGTCCTGCAGGTCCATTGTTACTGCTTGTAGACTCAAGGGGCACGAAACCAAGAACATCGCTGCCATTTTCAGCAGGTGTGGTACGCTGGTTTTTCTTTTTCTCATGATGTAAAGTTTAAAAGTTTTTTAGTATTAGTATGTTATGTTTGTAGGTATATATATTATATTTAAGGTGTTATGTCATAGGTATTAAAAAGTTTTTAGGGTTATTATTGAATGATTATCGTATCGTTGTTTTTATATTCGAAAGAGAACTTAGCGTCTTGCTGAAGTGCTTTTAGCACAGCTTCTATGGTATCTGATATGCGGAACTTTCCACTGCATGAGTAATGGTCGAGTTTAGGGTTGTTTATAATAATTCGTATGCCGTAGTTCTTTTCCATTTTTCTCATCAGATCTTTAAACGAAGTGTTGCGAAACGTGATGATTCCCTCTTTCCAGCTATACGCATCAAAGTTGCTAATGGGACTCACTTTAAGCTGCCCGTCGCACAACGTTGCCGAGTTGTTAGGAGTGAGCGTCACAACCTGGTCGGGGTTCTCTGAATCGGTGACCTTAACGCTTCCTTGCATAAGGGCGGTAGAAAATTCGTCATCCTCATAGGATTCTACGTTGAACTGCGTGCCCAGCACCTCTACTTCGCAACGGCCGGTGTTCACTATGAATTTTTTGTTGCCCTGCTTCGTGACATTGAAGAAAGCTTCCCCTTTCAGCCAAACTTCACGTTTTTTGCCATTGAAGCTTGTAGGATATGTTAGTTCGGAGCGGGCATTGAGCCAGATGTGCGTACCATCAGACAAGGTCATTTCCACACGTTGCCCGGTTGGCACCTTGATGGTATTGAAAACCATTTCATCGGTGGCGAAATGGCTCCATAAGGCCGGGCCTGCCAAGACACAAATCAGAATCACTGCTGCTGCAGCAACGGTTTGGCTCCAACTCCAGATAAACGTTTTACGCGCTGAGGGCTTATTGGCCGTGGCCTTCTTGCTCAATTGGAGCGCATCGTAAAAGGTGCGTTCCCTGAAGAAAGCTTTTCGGTTGGCCTGGTCGGCATTGACCCATTGGCGAATGGAAGCCAACTCTTGGTCGGTTGCCTTGCCACGAAACATCTTATGTAGGAGTTCTTGTTCCATATATAGTTATATCACTATTATGAGGACGAATGAATGAGGGAATACCCTAAACACGGAATCCGCTTTTTTTTAAATTAATTGTCCTACCTCTACAAGTCTACTCCTTAGCTGCTTGATGTCCACATTATGTACATCGGGTTTCTTGGAACGGACAATCTGTGCGGCGGCTGTTCCTGCTGCTTCACCAGTCACCAGCGAGGGAGGCATCACACGCAGGCTACCGTAGGCGTAAGGGTCGGTTGATATGCAACGGCCTGCCACTAACACATTTTCCAGTTTCACCGGAGTCAGACTGCTGAAAGGAATCCCGTGCGACTCTCCTTTTTTATAACGAGGAAAATGCTTGGCGTCTTTCTTATGGACATCAATATAATAATTGTTGCGTCCAATGCCATCGGCAAACTCCTTGCGTTCCAACCAATCGTCTAAGGTAAAAGTATAATCGCACTTTATCCGGCGGCTTTCACGAATCCCCATCAAGCTTCCGGTAGTGTTCAAGTGTGAGGCGCCAAAGGTTTTAGGCTCAAACTCTCTAAGCCCCTGATGCAATTGTTGAGCTACTTTGCGGCCTTTCAGCATAGCCTGCGACAACGACTCCGGATTGGTGCTATCTACAGTGACATGTCCGGCATTGAATCCTACGATAGCAGGTCCCACCAGCTTGTCGTTCATGTGCGCATCCTTGACCAAGGGATATTTAGGATTTCCATGAATGGAGTGCACAGGCGAATCTTTTCGGTTAGAGTGTACGCTACCTATCAGAGAGTATTCATAAGGGTCGATGTTCGATACGGTAAAACAGAGTGTACCGTCCTGCACTTCACCGTTTTCATCCCCTTTAAGATAGTCGGCTCCCGCCCAAGTTGCCAAATCGCCGTCACCGGTGCAGTCTATGAACACTTTAGCCTTGCAGGCTGTAAGGCCGGCCTTGTTGGCCACAATGATTGCGTCCACCACTCCGTCTTGTTTCATTTCGACAGCAGCCATGGTCGTAAAGAAGAGCACGTGTACACCGGCTTGGGTCACTAAGTCATCGTACACGACCTTGAGGTACTCGCTATTGATGGGCACCCAGTCATTGTAGCGGACGTGGGGCACACCTTTGCGGGATTCCATGAATACTTTTTCGGCTATACCTTTATATATAATACGGTTCCCATCGGTAAAAGGACACCAGGCATTCAGCAAGCCAGAGGTTCCCATGCCTCCCAAAGCTCCGGTTCCTTCAATCAGTAGTGTGCGAGCACCATCGCGAGCGGCGGCGGCGGCAGCTGCACATCCTGATGGTCCACCTCCTACCACAATGACATCCCAGTCTGTACTTATGGGAATGCGGGCTCTGATGCTGTCTTTGTTATTGCCGCCCGGTATGGATGCTAAAGTAGGAGTCATGGCCACTGAGGCCAATCCTAACGTACTCAAGCTTTTGATAAAATTTCGTCTTTTCATGTTTTTATGGTTTTAGCATTTTCTATAAGGACGAACGAGCTTCGGAGTACCCTAACCAAACTTTGGATATTTTTTAGCGTCTGCTTGATTTTTCTTTTTTTCTCAAGTTCCTCATCAGTTTTACTTAGAGAATTATCTTTGGCCTTTCCCCTGTTTTTGCTCACCATACAGCCTGTTTGCCCCTCATAAAGCAGAAAACAGCCTCATAAACATATTTCAAAGACACACTGAGCAAAATTTAAACTGCCCCTTAGAATATTTGGATTTTTTAGAAAAACAACTTACCTTTGTTTGGCTTTAACAGCACTTCGTTAAAGCCCAATTAAGTCATTGAAAACGATACGAGTTAGCTAACAAAGCTTAGTGCTGCAAGATAAATAAGCGACTAATTCCCAACATCTTTAATGGAGCCTGAACACACATTAAAGCAATGTAGTAAACAGCACTCGACCGATATAAGGGAATCGCAATTGGCGCATAGCCCATATCTGCCTTTTTAATACGCTATTGCTAAAAAGTGCTATATCATAGTTGTATGAACATTGTCAACCAATTACTTTAAACAATGGGGAAAACAAGAAATATAATGGAAATCGACCAAATTTTCATGACACACCGCGAACGCTTTGTCCGATTTGCCGATTCCTATGTCCATCACATTGAGGCTGCGGAAGACATCGTGAGCGAGAGTTTTCTACATTGTTGGGAACAACGGAACAATCTGATAGAAGTAAATGACATAGCTATGTATATGCTAGTTATAGTGAAAAACCGATGTTTGGACTATTTGCGGCGGGAGCGTGTACGGGATAGCATCACAGAAGACATGCTGAGTGACAGAGAATGGGAACTGACCATGCGCATTACCAGCCTGGAAGCCTGTGAGCCTGAAACCCTTTTAAGAAACGAAGTGCAGAAGTTAATAGACAAAGCCCTTAAGCAAATGCCAGAAAAAACGAGAAACATCTTTGTGATGAACCGTTACGAATGGAAGAGCTATCAAGACATAGCGCAAGAAACAGGACTCTCCATTAAGAGCATTGAATATCATATTAGCAAAGCCTTAAAGGTCCTTCGCCATGAATTAAAAGATTATATGCCGACATTCCTGTTTGCGCTTCACTTCTTGAACAGTTAAAGAATAACCTACTTTCATTTAGGGTATTTAGATTCTAATTCGTCCTTATAACAAGAGCTTAGGGAGACAATCGCTGGTGTGCGATGTACTCCCCATATATTTCAATTTATTAACTAATTAGAGTACTATGAGTAAATTCAACATGCGTTTATCAATGTTCAAGTCCTTTATCAAACTCACGGGAGGAGACTATTTGCCCCAATTATCATCTTTAGGGAGGAATCATCTCTTTTTGGCCTTATGCCTGATTTTCATTTCTTTGGGAAAGAATGAGCGTGCCGTAGCGCAACAACTAAACTTTGGCCTTAACCAGAAGCAACCTTTTGAGGAAATTCCGCATTCTGAATACTCCTTTCAAACATCCTCTCGTAAAACCAAGAAACCGGTAGCAGGAAAACTCGTTGCATTAAGCAATAGAGAGTATCAACTGAATGAGGGCTGGGAACTTCTTGAAGGCTATAAAGTCCGCGAACTGCAAACATCTGTCCATGCCCCGATGTTGAATACTTCCGATTGGTATGGCGCAACCGTGCCTGGAACGGTGTTAACCACTCTTGTAGAGCAAGGGGTGTACCCCGACCCATATTGGGGATTGAACAACTTGCTTATTCCTGACACTTTATGCAGAATGGACTGGTGGTATAGAAATGTATTTACGATTCCCCAGAACAAACATGGAAATCGGCCCAAATTAATATTCAATGGAATAAACTATAGAGCAGAGGTGTGGCTGAACGGGAAACTCTTAGGTAATATCGACGGGGCATTCTGCCGTGGAATTTTTGATATAAGTTCGATTGCCAAAGTAGGAGAAGCAAATGTATTGGCAGTGCGTGTCATCCCACCAAGCAATCCGGGTATTCCCCACGAGTCATGCAGAGCCGGAATAGGCCCAAATGGAGGAGTGTTATGTTTAGATGGCCCTACATTCATCAGCTCCGAAGGCTGGGATTGGAATCCTGCCACAAGAGATCGGAATACAGGAATCTGGCAAGATGTACGAATTGTATATGCCAATGAACTGGAACTTACCGATTCGCAAATCATCACAGATTTGCCTTTGCCTGATACCACAAAAGTCAGTTTCCTGATTCATACCAAGGTTTATAATGCCTCTACTCAACTCCAAGATGCCAAGCTGCATGTTCAAATAGGCAATGTGAAGGCTGTTCATCCTTTTAAGATAGGAGCCAAGGAGTATAAGGAGATTCATCTTACTCCCAAGCAATGCAAGGAGCTGGTTATGGAACATCCTATACTCTGGTGGCCCAACGGTTATGGCAATCAGTATTTATATAATGCAACGATTTGCCTGACCGACAATAACAACGATACCTTAGACATCCAAAAAATGCGTATTGGAGTGCGCGAAATGGAATATGAATTATCAGCCCACAACGTTAAAGGTGAAATAATGAGGATTAACTTCAACCCTACCGCGGCTTCTGAAAAGAGAATAAGACTATTTGACAATGTAGCTCGTATAAAGAGTAAAAACGGAGTGTTCGTGCCACAGCTGTTGCAACCTCTCGATGGTGAAATAGTGCGAGAAGTGGAAGATAAAGAGATGAAAGAGCACTTGGTAGTCAAAGTGAACGGTCAACGAATCTTTTGCAAAGGCGGAAACTGGGGCATGGATGATGCTATGAAAAGAGTTTCAAGAGAACGCTTGGAGCCATACTTCAAACTGCATAAAAACATGCATTATACCATGATTCGCAACTGGACGGGCGAGTCTACCGAAGAGATTTTTTATGAGCTATGCGATGAATATGGTATATTGGTATTCAACGATTTCTGGCTATCTACAGAAGGATTCAACCTGAATCCATTGGACAATACGCTTTTCATGAGGAATGTAAGAGAGGTCGTTCGCCGTTACCGAAATCATCCGTCTATCGCTTTGTGGTGTGCCCGGAATGAAGGCTTTGCCCCCAAAGAATTGGAACATTCATTGGCAGAAACTCTTATGGAAGAAGATGGGACCAGGCACTATTTAGGCAATTCAAGGTCCTTGAACAGCGCGGGAAGCGGACCTTGGAACTATAAATTCGACCCCGCGTGGTACTATAAATCATTAGCAGGAGGCTTCCGTTCCGAGGTAGGCACTCCCTCACTGCCAACCGCCGAAACCGTTCGTGAATTCATGGCCGAAGAAGACACCTGGCCCATTAGCGATGTTTGGTTCTACCACGATTGGCACAACCGTAGCTTTGGCGAGAAGACCTTCTGTGAGCTCTATACGGAAGGAATGGATTTGAAACTCGGCAAATCGAGCTCTTTGGATGAGTTCTGCACGAAAGCACAACTCATCAATTACGAAAGCCATAGAGCAATCTTCGAAGCATGGAACAGTAAGATGTGGAGGGACGCATCAGGCATATTGCTATGGATGAGCCACCCCGCATGGCCAAGTATGGTATGGCAAAACTACAGTTCCAATGGCGAAACTGCCGGCGCATACTATGGCGCCCAGAAAGCATGCCGCCCTTTGCACATACAGATGAGTTTGGATAAGTACAATGTAGATATAATAAACACTTCGTTGAAGGAGTATAAGAACGTAACGGTCAACTTGGCCACTTACAGTAAAGAGGGCCACAAGATTAGCGCTACCACACTAAAGGTGCCAACCATAAAGCGCAATGGACTGACGCCGGTTATCACATTTGATGAATTGGCCGGAGTTACCGACTTCCGTTGGATAAAAATTGTACTGACTGATGCAAAGGGCCATGAATTGGATGATAACGTATATTGGTTCAATCCCAATAAATGGGACGGAAAGCTGTTGTCGAATCTGCCGGAATCAAACGTTAGTATGCAGATTAAGAATGTACGATATGATGAATCAAGCTATTGCAAAGGAAAAGTCGTTGTTACCAACAAAAGTAAAGTCATTGCCTCGTTTATAGACCTGACACTTAGGGATAGTAATAGTGGAAAGGCTATACGTCCTGCCTATTTCAACGACGGCTACTTTACATTAATGCCCAATGAGAGCAAAGAAATAACATTCGAATTCCTTATCCCCGCACAAACCAAACATGTGGTAATACAGCTTAATGGGTACAATGTAGCATCAAATCAGGTAACTTTACTACAAAAAAGACAACTATGGTAAGTAGATGAAATAAAAGGGTATAAAAGAGATTGTGTCAAAATGCTGGCACAACCTCTTCTGTTTAAATGCTTATTATTTACTAACCACTAATCATTTTTTCCCTTCTTTGTATTCCGAAGGTGTCATCCCCACCTGCTTCTTGAAGCATTTGCTGAAATACTTGGGATCGTTGAATCCCGTCATATATGCTACTTGTGAGAAGTTGTATTCTCCGCTATCTATTAACTGTACGGCACGTTTGATTCGGATTTCCCGTATGAAGTCCACTGGTGACAGGCCGATGATAGATTTCAACTTTTGATAAAAGACGGTACGTCCCATATTCAGTTTCTGTGCAAACTCTTCGATGGTCAGGTCGGAATTATCCATTTCTTTTTCCATAACTTCCATTACCTGCTGCATGAATTGTTCATCGAATGGAGTGATCTGTGGCTGTGATGGGGATATGTCAATAGACGTTGCAGAGGGACTTTCCTGTTTTTCAGACCATTGTTTCCAGAGAATATCCTGTAACCGCTTACGTTGGTGTAGCAACGATTTGATACGTGCTTTCAGATAAGTAGCACTGAAAGGCTTGGTGATATAATCGTCGATACCCTGTTCCAATCCGGAGATGCGGTCATCCAATGATGATTTGGCGGATAAAAGGATGGTGGGGATATGACAAATCTCCCGATTCTCTTTAATGTTCTTCACCATATCCAGACCATCCATTACAGGCATCATAATGTCGCTGATGATAAGATCAGGAACATGCTCTTGTGCACGTTCTAAACCTTCTTGACCGTTAGTTGCCTCAATGACTTTGTAGTTTTCCGAAAGAATAGTATGCAAGAAGCTCCGAAGTTCCGTATTGTCTTCCACGATCAGAATGGAAATCGGATCAACTTTGTCGGTATCCATAGGCATGTTCTGGGATACCTCGTCTATTTTATTGTCGGTTTCTGTAGAAGCTCCGTCATTCAGAATGAATTCAGTGTTTTCATGAGTTTCATATATTTTCTGTCCCATTGGCAGGGTGACAATAAATTCACTACCCACTTCGGGCTGGCTCTTTACTTCAATACTACCACAATGTAACTCTATTAATTCTTTTACGAGTGACAAGCCGATGCCGGAGGAAGGTTGTAATATATTGTATTTCACTAAAGTCTCAAAGCGTTGGAAAAGCGTTTGTTGCTTCTTAGGGTCAATACCGATTCCCTCGTCAGCTACGGATACAATCAGCTTGTCTCCCTCCACATTGGCATGAACAGTAATAGACTTGTTGGCAGGCGTATATTTGAAAGCGTTGGACAACAGGTTGAAAATTATCTTCTCGAATTTATCCTGATCAATCCAGGCGGATATTATCTCCTGGTTTGTCTGTAATTGATAGTTTATATTCTTTTCTTCAGCAATAAGACGGAAATTATCCATTACCTTTTCCAGCAAGACAACCACATTGGTCTTTTCCAACAGTACTTTCATCTTCTTATTCTCTATTTTACGGAAATCCAGAATCTGGTTTACCAAGTGGAGCATACGTTCCGTATTTTTGTGTACCAATGTCAGGTGTTTACGTGCATTGGCCGATAGAGTCGTTTCATGTTCTAATACTTCGGTTACCGGACTGGCTATCAGTGTTAGCGGGGTGCGTAACTCGTGGGATATGTCAGTGAAGAAACGTAGTTTGATGTTTGCCAGTTGTTGTTCCAGGTTGATCCGGTGGCGTAGACGGTATATATAGAGAATGATATAAACGATCGTTGCAGTCGATGCTATGAATAAAATGGCATAAAGTATCCATGCCCAATAGGTCTCCCAGAATGTAGGGAGCACTATAATGGGAAGAACACGAGTACCGTTTTCCATCCATACCCCATCGCTGTTGGTGGATCGTATCTGCAGTTCATAACCTCCGGGAGGAAGGTTGATATAACTGGCAGACCGACTATTGTCTACTTCATTCCAGTTTTCTTCCAGACCTTTCAGACGATAAGCGTAACTGATGGATTGCGGATCGATGTAATCCAGCGCAGCAAACTGGAAGGTTACATTTCGTTCGGAAGGTTTCAGCTTCAATTCTTTCAGGTCATCAATATCCAGATCCTGGGAAGTTCCTTGTATCTTGAGTCCGGTGAATACGATAGGAGGAACATAGCTACTTTTTTGAAGTTGCTCAGGGAATATTCTCAGAATGCCGATATCTGTTCCCAGTAATAACTGGTGATGTTGGTTCTGCACCGGAGCGGCTTCGGTGAAGTATAGATCCTGTTGCAGGTATTTCTTGTCGTAATGTTCAAAGGTCTCTTTTTCCGGATGAAAACATGCCAGTGCATTTTCTGCTATTATCCAGAGATTCCCTTTATTATCTTCTATCATAGATTCCACAAGGTCTGAAGGAAGACCGTTTTGGGTAGTGTATGTTTTGAATTCTATTTGGTCGCTTAGCAGATTTTCGGATAATATTTTATTGAGACCTCCGGTAAATGATAGGACGTAGGTATCTTTCCGACTGTCGGTATAAATGTAGATGACATCGTTGCTGCAAAGGCTGGATACTTTATCAGGGATACGTATATTCCGGTAGAATTCAATTTGTTCCGGTTGTGTGAATTCACTGGAGAAGGTGAGTAAACCCTCCGTTGTTCCCACCAATAGTACTTGGTTTGCTTCAGTGATGTACCGTACTTTGGCAAAGCGATCTTTCGAATATCCCGTTAATTTATTGCCGCTATGCAGAAAGCGTATTTCTCCTTCCTGCGTTTCTTCAATCAGATTCAATCCGCCACCGTAACATCCTACCCAAATACGGTTTTTACTATCCTGAAAGATGGTATAAATACTGTTGTAGCTTAAACTGTACGGATCATCCTTTTGACGGGTGAACTGGCGTATTTTGAAACGGTCGTTCCCAGTTCTTTCCAGACGGAAAAGTCCGTCCTGTTTGCTACCCATCCAAATGATACCTTCTTTGTCTTCCATGAAACAATAAATATTCTTGGAAAACGACACAGGATTAGGACTGATAGTTCCTTCCGGAGTCAGATAGCCCTTCAGGCTACCGTCCGTCCGATATATCCTGACAGAGCCTTTTTTGGTAGATGTCCAGAGATTCTTTTCCCTATCTATAAGAAAAGCACGGGTCTCGAAGCCGGTGTCAATGGATTGCAGGTGGCAGGCGTGCGGGAAGAAAGATATTTTGGTAACATCCCAGGTATTGCAGAACCATAGGTTGCCCTGGCGGTCCAGGAAGTAGTTTAGAATGTTGGGACTATACTTCGAATTTAGATTGTCGTAATCTGTATAATAGGGTTTCAACTGGCGGTTTCTCCGGTCGTAGTAACAGAAACCACCCTGATGGGGAACCATCCACAAAGTTCCCTGTGAATCTTCGAAAATGAAATCACGGTTTACACGTTCGGCATTTGGTAGATCCTCCTTGGGAGTAATGTAGTGTTGCTTATCTTCTGTAACCAGGTTGTACCTTACTACTCCTGGGGTATCGGCAAACATCCATAATTCTCCGTGATGATCTTTGAATACGGATAATACTTTGGGAGAAGGTTTGGTTGAAGTACGAGGATCGATAAGTCTGTATTTGCCTTCTCCGGCAAAAAAGATATATAAACCTTCATCTGTACAAAGTCCAATGCTATCTTTGCCGAGATTCTGCATGGAATTAATGGTATTAGAAGAGAGGAAAGGTGCTTCATTAAACTGTAATTGCTGTGTCTGGGGGTTATATATCACCAATTGATTGTCATCGGATATCAGATATATCTTACCATTATTTTCTTTAATGCTCTTGAATGGTATATCCGATTCAATTTTCTTTTTGCCGATGATGGATATTCCTTTATCAGTCAGGATCCACTCATCTCCTTCACTGTCCTGATGTACAGTGATAATGTGACTCCCTTTCAGATTCTTTTGTTCCGGACTGTAAAGAGTGATACCTTCTCCTGCTTTACAACTCAGTTCGTCGATTCGGAATGCTTCCTGTTCGCACAGAATCCAGCTGATACCCTTTGGTAGAGCATAAATGGTACGTACGGCATACGTTTGTTTGCTCTGGTTTTCGTAAGGACGCAGAACATCTATGAACTTCTCGCTACGTGTGTCGAACAGATAAACGCGGAGATCATAAGTCTGA
Organism: Bacteroides intestinalis; assembly: GCF_003464595.1. Lineage (GTDB taxonomy): Bacteria > Bacteroidota > Bacteroidia > Bacteroidales > Bacteroidaceae > Bacteroides > Bacteroides intestinalis_A. Next base: position 73,965 of record NZ_QRZF01000023.1, on the reverse strand, counting down.
CACCAGATGTCACAAGTCTGAGTCTGAGTGATGGAAGACAGGCGGTTGCTCGTCAGGTTGGAGCCGTCTCCCGGAAATGCTTTGTAATTTTTGAAAGTATACCCGTCGAATTTATTCAGACCATTCCAGGTTGAGAACCAGATAAGCCCTTTTGAATCTTGTACGATGTTCGTTACCGTTCGCTGTGCTAATCCATTGTAAGCAGAGAAATGTTGTATCTGGCACACTGGTTGGGCAGCAGCTTTACAGGTAATGAAGAGTATAAATAGCAGTAAATAAATAGTTTGTGATAGGATGTACTTTCTCATTGTATGACTGATTGAGTTTTCTTATGCAAATATACAACAAAAACGACTCTCTTCCTTAATATTCTTTAATTCCCCGGAAAATCTTCTCAGATTGCTTGTTTATATGCTTAATATTTCGATATATTTGTGATATCAAAATGATATCAATTAAATCTATAAAGTATGGAAGCAAAAGAATTGAATTTTAATGGATTTAAGATGAACGGTTTCTTAGGATTATTCATTCATCTTATCGTGTTGCCGGCACTTATTTTCTTCGGCTTTACCACATGTGTTCCGACAGCGGTTGTAGCTGGTATCCTTTGCATTGTCTGGTGCATCATGTTTGCCGGTTATATGCAATTGGAACCGAATGAAGCCCGGGCCATGGTGTTCTTTGGTAAATACAAAGGGACATTTAAAGAAACAGGCTTTTTCTGGGTTAATCCATTCTTGGATAAGAAGAAGCTCTCTCTTCGTGCACGAAATCTGGATGTGGAACCTATTAAGGTGAACGACAAAATTGGTAATCCTATTCTGATTGGCTTGGTACTGGTATGGAAACTCAAAGATACCTATAAGGCTATGTTTGAAATTGATTCACAGACCATGGCATCCTCTGCACATACCGTAACAGGCAATGCGAATCAAATTAGTATAGGTAATGCAGTTGCCAGCCGTATGAATGCCTTTGAGAACTTTGTAAAGATACAAAGTGATGCTGCTTTACGTCAGGTGGCCGGGCAATATGCTTACGATGATAACGAAGCGGATACTGAAGAGTTGACACTTCGTTCCGGCGGTGAAGAAATAAATGAGCAATTGGAACAGAAACTCAATGAACGCCTTGCTATGGCAGGTATGGAAGTGGTGGAAGCACGTATCAACTATCTGGCTTATGCACCTGAAATAGCTGCGGTGATGCTTCGCCGTCAGCAGGCTTCAGCTATTATCACTGCCCGCGAGAAAATAGTGGAAGGTGCTGTTTCCATGGTAAAAATGGCTTTGCATAAACTTTCCGAAGAGGAGATTGTTGAATTGGACGAGGAAAAAAAGGCGGCTATGGTCAGTAACCTATTGGTAGTGCTTTGTGCGGATGAGGCTGCACAACCAATTGTAAACGCAGGTACATTAAATCATTAATTCGAATAGTATGAATTTCTCTTTTTTATATAAGTGGGCATTAGTGCTCGGCTTATTGCTGGGACATGTAGTAGCGGTTTTTGCTCAGGATGCAAATATAAATCGTGCAGAGCATGTATATGAATTGTTTGTAGAAAATCAGGCTGATAGCATCCATGCTCTCCTGAACAAGAATTTGCAGGAAAAATTATCTCCGGAAGTTTTTAGGGATATGTTCAAGCAGTCGGAAAAGCAGTTCGGGAAACTTCAGTCCAAAGGCGAATGGCGGAAAGAAAGCGCTGAGGGGATTACGCTCTATCATCGTGATTTGAAGTTTGAGCGTTACGACCTTCGTTTCCTGTTGTCTTTCGATGCTGATGGTGGGATGAATACGATTCGTCTAATGCCTGTGCCTGCTGCTTCTACAGCAAAGCCAGTGGTTTATAATAAAGAGAAGATGCTGGAACGGGATATAACGGTTGGAGCGGATGGCTTTAATCTACCCGGAACAATGACATTGCCTGTAGGGAAGAAAAAGGTTCCTGTGGTAATTCTCGTACATGGTTCCGGTCCGCAAGATCGTGATGAGACTGTTGGACCGAATAAACCTTTTCGTGATTTAGCCTGGGGACTGGCGGAACGCGGCATTGCAACGATCCGTTATGATAAACGTACGAAGGTCTATGGTGCCGCTTGTGTACCGGAAGGTCGTGAAATTGATTATGATACAGAAAGTGTGGATGATGCTATAGCCATTGTTGCTTGGGCGAAGACGTTGCCGGAGGTTGATGCTGACAGTATTTATGTGTTAGGCCATAGTTTGGGTGCAACACTTGCCCCTCGTATTGCAGAACGGGCCGACGGATTGACTGGAATTATTCTTGTTGCTGCTTTGGCCCGTCCGTTTGAAGATGCAATTGTTGAGCAGATGACTTATATTTCTTCTTTGACAGATTCTTCTGCCCGTGTCAAAGAGCAGATAGCTGAAATAAAAAAGCAGGCGGATAATATAAAGAAGTTGGGTACGCCGGATTTTGATGATAAACTTCCTTTGCTGTTGAATGTTCCTCGTCCCTATTGGGAATTTGCTAATGCTTATAAACCTGTAGAGGTGGCATCTAAATTGACTTTACCTATGCTGATCTTACAAGGTGAGCGTGATTATCAGGTTACTATGCAGGATTTTGGCTTATGGCGTTTTGGACTTCTGCGTAATAAGAATGCTTTCTTTAAATCTTATCCTAAACTCAATCATATGTTGCAGGAAGGTAGTGGCAAGGCTACTCCATTTGAATATAACCAGGCGTCACCTGTAGTGGAATATGTTATGGACGATATTGTATCATTCATCCATAACGGAAGTCTGTTATGATACAAAGTCAATAGTAAATTGTTTAATCGTAAAATAGAATCGTGGCTAAAAAAGAAACTTCAACCAAAAGCTTTGTCTTGCGTGTAGATGCAGCGACTATGGATGCTATTGAAAAATGGGCAGCCGATGAGTTTCGCAGCACTAACGGACAGCTTCAGTGGATTATTGCTGAGGCTTTGCGGAAGAGTGGGCGGATGAAGAAAACTAAAAATATTCCTCCGCCTGAAGAACCGGAATCGTAATTTATAATTCATATTTCTATGTTAAATCTTGGTCCTTATTCAACAAAAGAGTTTCCTAATATCCGTGTATATCCTACCGTAATAGACCGTATACTGGAAGGTGTTGCAGTTTTATTAGCTGTTGCTGCCTGGGGGTGTGCTATATGGGTGTATACACATGCAGAAGATAAGATTGTGGCAAACTTTTCTCTGTTTGCTGCCGGATTAGGTACTTTCTGTCTTCTTTTGGTAGGTTTCTCTGCGTATCTCCCTATCCGTTGGATACGTTTTCCGGTACGTATTACGGAACGTAATGTGGCAGTGCAGTATCTTATGGCAGTTCGCATTGCCCGGATATTAAATGTTTGTTTAACTTTGCTGTTTCTTACTCTTGTCTTTAGTAAAGTTGAGGTGGAATATGGTATTCCACAAGGCCTGTGTAATATAATAACAGGTGCTGTCGGTGGTTTGCTGATATTGGTGCTTATTGTGTATTATATTTTGGCGTTTAAGTATAAATAGGGATGTTTGCAGGTCTATATACCTAATTATGACTACTGCCTTCTTTCATTATACCTTGTTTTAGGGATTGCAGCATCTTCGCAAATGCCCTACTTTTGCATCATCAGATTTAATGAATTAGTTAGTCATAATTACGTAACCACTTTTATTAAGGAAAAAAGGTTCCCGTCTTCCCCGATGTGATATCGTGAAAGAGCGGGGATTTTTTCATTTAATGCCCTGTTGACAAGAAGTTAAGAGTTTGTCAGCAGGAAGTTAACTCCTTGTTGACAAACTCTTAACTTCTTGTAATCCTGAGAAAGTAGCCTTAATATTCTAGTTTTTCGTCTATCTTCAGTATGTTTTCATCTTTGCGTTATTGATCAACGCAAACTGATAAAAACAAAGTTGGACAAAAGTAAAAGGGGGAAGATTATATCTTAAGCAAGACAATTTTTATAAGTTATCCTTAATATCCTGCAATTCCACCAACTTATTCACAATGGCGTAAATAGTCAAACCTGCCGGAGAATGTATTTGCAGTTTACGGGCGATATTCCGGCGGTGAGTGATAACCGTATGGATAGAAAGATAAAGTTGGTCGGCAATGGCTTTGTTGGTCATGCCTTTCACAACACAGGTAATGATTTCTTTTTCTCGTTGGCTGAGTGTTTCCTGTTCACTCTCTTTTTCTTCTTCTTCGTCAGTGCACAGCAGTTGGTTGATTTTAGTGGCAATGGTGTCCGGATCATCACATATCGAGAGATGGTCATCGTATTCTTTTAATGAATTACTGTCGATCACGGAACATACAAGGGCCAGATATTTAGTTTCCACCTTCCCATTTTCTGCCTTGAATGCAGGAAGATCAAACCAACCACCAAAAGTAGGGTTGACAATCAGTATATCGGGTGTATGCAAGTGTATGTAACTTTGCAAAGACTCTGGGGAAGAAACCTCTATAGGTACTACATTCAGATTAGGCAGGCGCTTCAATACTGTCGTAAGTCCGCTTCGGATAATGACAGAAGTTTCAGCGACTGCTATCTTTACAGAAACATTATTGTTCATTTTTCAATCTCCTTTCCAGTTGGGCTACAGCAGGAACAAACATATAGTCTTCTACCTGACAGTGTGAAGCAAGGTCATGTTCGCAGTTGAAGATGTCAAAAAGAACAGCATTAAGTTTGTTGTTGTTCTCTTTTTCCGGATAATATTTAATGATGATATTTTTCAGTTCGGTCAGTTTGGACTCAATCTGATTGTGTTTGCTGGCAAAAGTTGCTATATCATAGTTTTCAGCAAGTTTGCCTTCAAGCAGCTTTTCGACATAGGTGAACACGGCCTCGTTTTCATATTCCATGTGGCGACGTACCTCTTTGGCATATTCATCGAAAAATTTAAGAATGAGATAGGCAATATTGTCCGTACCCGAACAATCAATAGATTCGATCAGTTTACGACGGATAACAGGTAATTTAAAATCGAGGAAATAAGTGTGCGCCCGCTTCAGATAATCCATAAGTGCTGAGATGGAAAATACATTTTCATCTCCACTATAGCTATATTGTTCTTCGCTGATAAAATTGGCTACTGCGAGAAAGGTGCGGTAGTCTACGCCTTGTGCTTCACAAACGTCCTTTACGTTCTTATCTCCAAAACCCAGAGAGAGGCCAAAACGGCTCATAACCATTAATAAGGAGTAGTTATCACAGATAAGGTCGCTCATTTTGTCTGTGGCGCGATACTTATGCGGTTCATTCATTGCAGATTATCCTTTCTTTCTTTGTTAATTCGTGCGCAAAGTAACGGCTTTTTTGTGAAAATTACAATCGCTATTTGTAGGTATTTTAGTGTTTAGTCTTATTTAACGAGGAAAATTAGTTTATAAACTAAATATTTTAGTTCTTTGCGAAAAACAAATGAAGAGTTATGAAAGGATTGACTGCAAAAGAAGAAGAAATCATGGGATTTTTCTGGGAGAAAGGTCCGTTGTTTGTGAAGGAGATGCTGGCTTTTTATGAAGAGCCCAAGCCGCACTTCAATACTTTGTCTACAATTGTAAGAGGTCTGGAAGATAAAGGTTTTCTGGCGCATAAGACTTACGGTAACACGTACCAGTATTATGCTGTGCTGAACAAGGAGGATTTCAGCAAAGGAACACTGAAGAAAGTAATCAGTAAATATTTCAATAATTCGTATCTTAGCGCAGTATCTTCATTGGTAAAAGAGGAAGATATCTCACTGGAAGATTTGAAGCAGCTGATTGCAGAAGTGGAGAGAGGGAAGATATAGTAATTTTAAATATCGAAGATTATGAAAAACATTGCTATAACTTGTTTAGTGTTGGTAGCTGTTTGTGCAGGCTTGCAGGCGAAGAAGGTGGGGAAAGCTCCTTATTTCATGGCAACGAGTACCAACCAAATAGAATTCCAAAAAGTGACATTAGGGAAAGATACGACATGGATAGAGGCTAAAATATATTCCAGACCGGGTGAAGGAATAAGAATAGACTCGACTGCCGTTGTACAGGTGGGGGAGAAAATGTATGCTTATCTGGGTGGCGATGGATTTTCGAAAGAGTTTTGGACAAATCTTCCGGCTTCGGGTGAGTTGGCTGTGACTTTAAAGTTTGAACCGATTCCTATGGATGCGGAAAGTCTCGACTTTTATGAAATGCCTGCAAAGAAGAGTGAAGGATGGAATATTTATGGAGTGCGTCTGGATGGTAAGAAGCCGGAAATCGGAATACCTGAGAAATTGTTGAATCAGCAATTGGATTATTCTCAGCCTTTGCCTGACCCTGATTTGAAAAATGGAAAGACGGTGATTCGCGGACAGATATTAGGTTATAATCCGGCATATGGAACTACTCTGAATTTCAATTGCAGTGACTGGTTCTTTTTTGATGTATTTGGTCAATCCCTTCCGATAGCTGAGGATGGAAGCTTTTATTATGAAACAAACTTGATGATACCGGGTGATGCTACATTGCGTGTGGGGCGGAAGAGGTTTGAGATATTTTTGGTACCGGGTGGTGAGCTTGAAATAACATTTAATTTACAGGAAATTTACTGGTCAGAAAGCCGTTTGTTCGGGAAGAAAGATAGAAGACCACTGGTCTGGTTCGAGGGTACGTATGCCGGTCTGAATACTGAACTGACAAAGTATGCCGGACTGACGAGTATTTACAGTGCGGATAATTTTTATGAGAATATTTGCGGTGTCACTCCTGCCCAATATAAAAAGTATGTGACGAAGATTTACGAAAAAAATCGTGATGAAATACTAAAGAATAAGTTGCTGAGTGGTGTTGCACGCACATACATGATAAATAATCTGGAAATGTCGTATTTCTTTGCTATCAAGGGGTATAAGGGTACAATCAGTTATGCCCCGATGATCAGTGGAAAAAAAGGAGTGAAGCGTGCGGATATGACGGTAGGTGAGAACTATTATGATGATATTCTGAAATTGGATTTTATTCATTCTCCTTATATACGATATGGCGGTTATCCTGATTTTGTCCGTGCTGCAACCGAAGATTTCAAAGGTCAGTTTGAACCGCAACCTGTCTGGGAGGATATCTTACGGGCGAGACCTTTAGGATCTACTCTTGCCCGCCTGAAACCATTGTCGGAGAAACAGATGCTGACGTTGGATAGTATATCCGAACCGGAAATCAAGAAAGCTTTGACTATTAGGAATCAGAAGGTGGCGGATTTACTTGCAGAAAGTGCAAAGAAAACTGGTTACACGGTCTGCCAGCTTGATACGGCAGTTACAGCGGACAGTTTGTTAGCAGTTATCACTCGTCCTTATCGTGGTAAAGTGGTTCTGATAGATATGTGGAATACTTGGTGTGGTCCTTGTATGCGAGCTATGAATAGTTTGAAACCAGTTAAAGAAGAACTGAAAGATGTAGTATATGTCTATGTAGCGGATGAAAGTTCACCCGAAGGAAAGTGGAAAATCACAATACCCGATATTCACGGAATTCATTACCGGATAACGAATGAACAGAGTGCTGCATTAGGCAAATTATATGAGTATCCGGGAATACCTACATACTTTGTGATAGATCGGGAAGGGAAACTTTCATATAAAGTTACAGGTTTCCCCGGTGCGGAAAAGATGAGAGAAGAATTGATAAAATTATAAATAGTACATCCATATGGGAATTTTCTTTGTCTATATACTGAAGTCGTCGGTTTGTCTGGTGGTATTTTATTTATTCTACCGATTATTGCTGAGTCGCGAAACGTTTCATCGTTTCAACCGGGTGGCGCTACTGAGTATTCTGTTGTTATCGTGCCTGTTGCCATTGGTAGAGGTAACCGTAGAGGAACAGACAGAAGTTCATCAGACCATGATGACTTTAGAACAGTGGTTGATGCTGGCGGATATGATGAACACGGCTGATGTTACGGATTTACAGGCAGAGGAAGTGACGGTGACCTGGATACAGGTTGCATTGTTGGTGTACCTGGCAGGTATTTTACTCTTTGCTCTACGCAACGGATATTCGTTGTTGAAATTAGGCGGGTTGCTAAAATCTGGTAGGAAAGAGAACTTAAGTGAATATATCGATGAGGGAGAGAAAGTGACCCTGATAGTCCACGACCGTGATATCGCTCCGTTCAGTTGGATGAAATATATCGTTATTTCTGAAAAAGATCTGGATGAGAATGGTCGGGAGATACTTATTCATGAATTGGCTCATATTCAGAATCGGCATTCATGGGACTTGTTGGTGGCGGATATCTGTATCTTCTTCCAGTGGTTCAATCCGGCTTCATGGTTACTGAAACAGGAGTTGCAGAATATCCATGAGTATGAGGCTGATGAAACGGTTATTGAGAAAGGCGTTGACGCGAAACAATATCAACTATTATTAATCAAAAAAGCTGTCGGCACAAGGCTCTACTCTATGGCCAACAGCTTTAATCACAGTAAACTTAAAAAACGTATCACTATGATGTTAAAAGAAAAATCGAATCCGTGGGCAAAATTGAAGTATTTGTATATACTTCCGGTAGCAGCTATTGCAGTAACAGCTTTTGCCCGTCCTGAAATCTCAGAAACTGCAGAAGAGATTTCTGCCGTCAAAGTTAATGATTTAACAGCAATTGTGGAAGCAAAAGCCACAAAAAGTACGGAAGAGGTAGTACAAGTAGCTACAGCTCTGAAAGATACAGCTAAACCAGTAGAGGTGAAGTATATTCCCGTGGAAGTGACTGAAAAGTTACAAGGCACTCCTTTCTACGAGGTGGTGGAGCAAATGCCGGAATACCCGGGTGGCATAGCTGCTTCGGTGGAGTACATTCAGAAGAATATGCGTTATCCTGAAGCTGCAGAAAAGAATGGTACACAGGGGCGTGTTACGGTGCAATTCATTATCGATAAGGAAGGAAATGTGACAAATCCGAAAGTGCTTCGTTCTGTAGATAAAGACTTGGATGCTGAAGCTATTCGATTAGTGGGAGCGATGCCGAAGTGGAAGCCAGGTATGCAGAAAGGAAAGGCGGTAGCAGTGAAATATACATTGCCGGTGGTATTCAAACTGGAAGGTGGTGAGATAACAAGTTCTCAGTTGGTAACAGAGAGAGTTGCCGGAACCGTTAGTGGAGAGGCTGTACCTTTGTACATTGTGGATGGGAAAGAAGTTCCTTCATCTATAATGGGAGCGTTGAGACCGGAAAGTATAGAGAGTATGACTGTTCTAAAGGATAAATCGGTCACGGAACTGTATGGAGAAAAGGGAAAGAATGGTGTGATTCTGATTACTTTGAGAGATAAAGAATATCCTATCGTTATAGGAAGCAAAAATACGAACTCAACTTCTACTACTTTACGAGTGAAAGGGACAAGTAAATCATCTACTCTTCCCGGGGTACAGGATGTATATGTAAATCGTAAGAAGGCGGATTTGGGAGATGCGATTATCTATGTGGATGGCGTGGAAATTGAATCAAAGGAAGTTGATTTGGGTAGTGTAGTACCAGCTGACAGAATTGAGAGTATAAGTGTAGAGAAAGATTCAAATAGTGGTAAGGGCAAGATTTATATCACTACCAAAGACAAAAAAGGTGCTGAGAAAACTTCATCCAAAGGTGATATGAAGGTTGAGGGCTTTGTACAGGATAAAGACGGTGAGCCTATTGTGGGGGCATCTGTATTGATAGAAGGAACGCATACAGGGAGTATAACCGATGTGGATGGTCGCTTTGTCTTATCGGCTTCAAAGGGTGATAAACTGATTGTTTCTTATATTAATATGGCGACTGCCAAAGTAAAGGCTGAACCGAAAGTGATAGTTACTTTGAAAGATGAATAAAGTATATATGGTGTAACACTATGATCCGGTGGATAATGAAGTATATACCTTTATTACTGATATGTGTCTTATTGGGATGTAGTTCCAATAAGAAGCAACAAGCGCCAGTTGCCGGAGTTCCGGTTATCAATCTCTCAGAGAATGTGATAAAGGTATCTTCATTGCCATTAAGTGAAGCAGTTGCAGGAATAGAAGTTGTTCAGTTGGAAGCAACTGATAAATCTTATATCGGTGAGATACATAGAGCCCAAGTTACAGAACATGATATATGGATAAAGCCGGAGAAAGGATTTTATATTTATCGCTTTTCACGTTCGGGTAATTACTTGAATTGGGTAGGGAAAATAGGACAGGGGCCGGGAGAATATGCTTCATGTGCTGATTTCTTTATAGATGAAATGCAGAAAGAAGTCTATATAGTGTCTTCCGAAAAAGGCATTTTGGTGTATGATTTTGAAGGAAACTTCAAAAGGATGGCAACTTATTTGAGAGAGAGCGATATATTTATGAGTGCTGAGACACAGCATCTGCTGTTTAATAAGTGCTTCTTTATATCACAGAATATGAACTTTTATAATCCAACGGCGATTGCAGATTCTTTATGGTCTTTCGCATGGGTAGATAATGCTTTCAATAAAAAGAAAATATTTAAGAATCCGGTTCATATAGGCAAGGAAAAACAAATTATTGAGAATAAAGCTTCGATGGATAAGATGGTTAATTATTGGACTGAAAGTGTAACTAACATTGATACATACAGTGATCAATTAACTCTTAAATATCCTGATACAGATACCATTTATCAATATAGTTTTGATACGGAAATGCTTGTGCCTCAATATTCCGTTTTTACGAAAGAGGAGAAAGGTGATTATGAAGTCACTCATAAATGGTTTAAAGAAAGGGAAGCATTCAACTATTTTACTATTACTTCTTACTATCCAAGTAGAGAATTTATCTATTTGGTAGGTAATAAAGGAGATAAAATATATACCTACTGCTATAATAAGCAGGATGGAACTGTGAGAGTTGAAGAACGGCAAGGTGAAATAACCGAACGTAAAGTACCTTGGTTCAATATTCCTTATCGTCGCATGGAACGGCCTTTTGTTCTGAACAATGATTTGTGTGGTGGTGATTTCACTGTAGAACATCGTTCTCTTGGCCGATATTGGGTCGATGTATTAGAACCTGATAATGCAAATAATTGGATAGATATTAATTTGGTAAAAACATCTTTAGTCAAAGATGAAGATAAGAAACAAGAATTTATCAAGGTTTTAGAAAGTATAAATGAGGATAGTAATCCGATATTACTGATTGCGACATTGAAATAAAATTAAATACTACTATTATGACACGAAATTCTCTCTTTTTGTTTTTCTTTATGATGTTTGTTTGGGCGGGGCTCTGCTCTGCCCAGACTACTGGTGACAAGTTTGTTCTCATTGACGGATGCTTTTTCAATGGTATGCCACCGGGAATTCGGAATGATGAAGGAGCTCAAATGATTATGTTGACAGATGAAAAAGGACATACAGCATTGGAGATACGCCTGAATAAGGGAAAAAAATTACCGGATTATGCGATGAAATACCGGGTTCCGGTAGAAAAAGTACCCGGAGGGGAGGAGTTATTGATGATCTCACGTTCCGGGACACAAAAACCGATGGCGGTTGCCGGAAGTAATACGATTACTCTTGATAAATGGGTAGGTAAGCCATTTCCGGATTTTGAAGTAAAGGATACGGCAGGACGAGTATGGACAAAAGCGGATATTCTCGGAAAGCCTTTCGTGCTGAATTATTGGCATACGGGTTGCCGACCTTGTATCAAAGAGATGCCGGATTTGAATGAATGGATGAAGATCTGCCCGAATGTGACTTATTTTTCTACGACTTGGAATACGCCGGAACAAATAAAGAAGATTGTGGAGAACCGTCCTTTCCTTTTTACACATATTGCCGATGAATTATTTTTCTTCAATCTGTTTAAAGTACAGGTTACACCGACTACAGTGTTGGTAGATAAGAAAGGTATTATCCGCTATTGGGAAGAAGGTACAAGCGAGAGTAAACGAGCATATCTGCTTGATAGGTTAAAGGAATTATCTGCTGAATAAATACTTTGTTTCTTATTTTTTTGTTTAAATCATTACTTTTAAGTATTTTTGTTTGAGACGGTTTAGATTCTATCACTTAAAAGATAATGCTATGAGACAAAGAAAACAAATTCACCAGGGATATAGCTTCTTTTGGGGAGTATTTCTATTATTAGTAATGTCTGCCGCTATATCTATTCATGCTGAAGCCCCTTTCATGGAGGAGCTTGTAATTTTCAAAGATACTTTGAAGAATGACACACTTGTGACACAGTCTCCGAAGAAAGATGGTACATTGGTTATCAGAGACCGCATTCCTATTCCATCCAATGAGCCTTTATACATTGTAAATGGGATAGAGCTTCCTTATGAAATCTTTGCGGCATTGAATCCTATGCACATTGAAAGTATTGATATTTTGAAAGATGCTTCGGCTACTGCTATTTATGGTACGCGTGGAATAAATGGAGTCATAGTTCTGAAACTGAAAACTCCACAGCAAGTGAAGGAAGAAAAAACGATTAAGCAGATTGATGAGTTGCTGAAACCGAGAGGTGTTGACAGGCGAAATGCACGTTATTATATTGATGGCAAAGAAGTTCCGGCCAGCACTGCGTACCAAACGAACATCGAACAAATGGAAGTGAAAACCGGTGCAGACGGAACTTTGGAAATCTATATTAAACCAATGATTTTCATAAGGGGAGAATATGAATAAGAAATTATCCGCCTTTTTATTTACCCATCTCCTTTTCTAATAATTCTTTGAGGGGCTGATAGATGCCGCTATATCCCCTCAGAAGAGTTTTTCCTTCGGGTGAGATAACCATCAGGATAGGAACTCCGTTGAAGTAATAATCATCGGCAATAAAGCTATTTCCCTTTTGATTTGTATATACAGTGGCCCAGGGTGGATAAAACAGTGAAGCAACTTCTGAGTCTTGAGAGAGAGTTTCTGGTTGCTTATCGCCAGTGAATCCTAAGATTTCAAAACCTTTATCGTGGTATTCTTCGTAGAGTTTCAATAAGCGCGGATGTACCCAGGTAGTTCCAGGACATCCATATCCCCAATGATAAATAAGTAAATATTTACCACGGTAGTCCGACAAAGAAACACGGGCACTATCAGAAGTGATTACGGTAAACTCGCTTGGGGTGTTTCCCGGTTCTATATTTTTCATGACCTTGAGCAACTGTTCCAGTTTTCTTCCGATAGTCGATGATTTAATTTCGGGAGTAAAACGAGTGAATCTTTCTGCAGCTTCCGAATAGGAGACTCTGTTTACGGCTTGCAGATATTCCCAAGCGGCATATTCACTGTCATCTGCCGTATTGCGGAATTCTTTCAGAGCTTCACTTAGTTCGCTGGAACGGCATTGACTGTATGCTTGGTTATAATACATCATAGAGTCGGGATTGGCCTGTGGGGTGCCTCGCAGGTTTGCAAAATAGTATAGTTTGCGGTATATTTTGTTTTGTTCCACTGTTATACTATCTTCCAGGGTTAGGATGCGTTGTAGACGCGGATCATCATACATTCCGCCCTCCTTGTGCATGGCAGGAAAGAACTCTACATTCCCCTTTACTTTCAGATGATCGCCCGGACGGGCATAGAATACAAAGCCACGATTGCAATATCTTAAAGGTTCCGTTTGGGAAGGATGGTAGGTTATGATGTAAAGCTTTGTCTCATCCGTCTGTTTGCAGAAAGAAAATTTTCCTTCTTTTGTTGCTATGAAAGTATCACGGTCGCCTTCTTTCCAGTCCGGCAGCAGATGGTGGGTAAGAATAAGTGTGTCCCCGATTTGTATTCCCTGCGTTGTACCATCTATTCGGAAGTTAGGTGCCGTAGTGCAAGAACTGACTGTGAGAATGAATATAAATATTGCCAGTGGAATAAGTGGTTTCATAGTACTGTACTTTTTAGTTGCGTTCAAAAGTAATTAATCCTATTGAGATATTCAACCGGAACTAAATAATTCTGATCTTTTTGAATACTTCTTTAGTAGAAAATCTTATTTTTGTATCAACTTCCCAAATATCTGATGACTTATGTTGAAACAAATATCCTTATTAATCTTATGTGCGGTAGCAATCGTTTTGTTCGCTACTCCTGTGCAAGCCTGCACTTCTGCTGTTGTATCGGGTAAAGTGACCCCTGACGGTCGTCCCCTGCTTTGGAAAAACCGTGATACAGACTTTATGCGAAATCATGTTGACTATGTGAAAGGCGAGAAGTATGACTTTATTGCTGTAGTGAATAGTGCCAATGCATATCTGAAAGAGGCATGGATGGGAACTAACTCTGCAGGATTTGCTTTGATGAATACACAATCGTATAACCTGGTGGATATAAAAGGTGATGAAGAACGGGGAGCAGCCAATGGGCGTGTTATTTATCGTGCACTTGAAGTTTGTGCTACGGTAGCGGACTTCTGCCATTTTCTGGATACTATTTCCAAACCTAGCGATATCGAAGCTAATTTCGGTGTGATCGATGCACAAGGCGGTGCAGCTATGTTTGAAGTAGATTATTATAAATATGTGATGTATGATGCCAATAACCCGAAGGATGCTCCTTATGGTTATATTGCTCGTACTAACTTCTCTTTTGCAGGTAAGGTGAACGAGGGGGCCGGCTATGTGCGCTATATGGAAGCAGACCAGGTGCTGATGAAAGCTTCGGCCACAGGTAGCATTACCCCACAGTTTATTTTCAATGATTTATCCCGTTCGTTCCGTAATCGTATGCTGGATATTGATTTGCGTAGCGGAGCGTATAATCGTCCTCAGGCATCGGGTTGGTTTGTAGATCAGGATTTCATTCCGCGTAGCAGTACATCGTGTTCGGTAGTGGTCCAAGGTGTGAAACCGGGCGAGAAAGCCGAACTGACTACCATGTGGACACTGTTAGGTTATCCTCCTACCGGTATAGCTGTTCCGTTGTGGGTGAAAGATGCCGGTAAACTTCTTCCCGGAATGGTACGTTTCGGCAAAGAACATGAGGCAGCTCAGCTCAGTGATTGGTCACTTCTTTTGGCAGACAGAGTTTTCAGCTATAAGCAGGGAATGGGTACCGGACGTTATCTGAATTGGGAGAGATTGTATAGCCCTGAGAAAGGTGACGGTTATATGACAGCAATTACTGCGGTAGAAGATGAAGTATTCCGTACGACGAAGTCATTGCTGGAAGAGTGGCACCAAAAAGGAAGCCTCGATATCCAAGCAATACCGAAGTTGTATGACGAACTGGAATCATCCATCAGAATGATTTATCAGAGTTTACTGGAATCAGAATAGAACTTACATTACCGAACGGAGGTACGCCAGTATCTCCGTTTCTTGTTCCGGATGGAACCAACGGATTTCTTCATCTCTCTTGAACCATGTCATTTGCTTGCGCGAATAGATGCGGGAGTTCTGTTGGATTTTCTCTATAGCGAAAGGCAAGGTCCATTCTCCGTCCAGATATTTGAACATCTCTTTATAACCTACCGTGTTCAATGAATTAAGTGCCCGATAAGGATATACCTTTCTGGCTTCTTCTTCCAAGCCATCCTCTATCATAATCTTTACCCGTCGGTTAATGCGGTCGTAAAGTTCTTCCCGATCGCGCGTCAATCCTATTTTGATGATGCGGAAAGGGCGCTCTTTCTTTTGTTGGGTGCGGAATGAGGTGTAGGTCTTCCCTGTCATATAGCATATCTCCAGTGCATGGATTACGCGCTTAGGATTCTTCAGGTCTACTATTTTGTAGTATTCCGGATCGAGTAACTTTAGCTCTGCACACAATCTCTCCAGACCTTCCGTTTCATACTTATGCAGCATCACTTGGCGTGTTTCAGCATCTACGGTCGGAATATCGTCAATGCCTTTGCAAACGGCATCCACATACATCATAGAGCCACCGGTAAGCAATACTGCATCCTGTTCGGTAAATAAGGTTTCCAGAAGTTTCAGTACCTCCGTTTCATATTGAGCGGCACTGTAATAATCGGTGAGTTGCAAGGTTCCTACAAGGTAATGTTTCACGCGTTGCAGTTGCTCGGGGGTAGGGGCTGCTGTTCCTATTCTCAAGTCGGCATAGAGTTGCCGGGAGTCTGCGGAAACAATGCAAGTTTGGTAATGCTCTGCCAGCCGCAGGCTGAGTTCGGTCTTTCCGACTCCGGTCGGTCCAATAAGCACTATCAGGGTTTTCATAAGGAAATGGTATTTAGAGAATAATTTCCCATCCGCAGATAACGCGGATAACGCAGATCTCTTCTAGGCTTAAGTCTTTCAAATCTGTGTTATCCGCGTTATCTGCGGATGAAAAATCTAAAATAATATTAGAACTTTTCTTCCTCGAACGGTGCTGCGCCACCTTCGCCTCCGCCTATGTCGAAACCTTCCTGGTCGAAATCTTCCAAATCAAAGTCCTGGTCTCCATAGAAGTTTTCATCCAGATCGAGTGATCCGCTATTGGCTGCCATTTCTTCGAAGTCAATTGTCTGTTTCGGGGCATCGCCTTCCTTCTTGGTACACTTGGCACCTTTCATTTCCTTTCCGGTAATGATCTCAGAAAGTTCAATGAAGAAACAGCGTTCTGTCATGTAGTCGAACACATAGAGTAACTTTTGCTTTTCATCTTCTATCAGTTCGCTGATAGTGGTGTCTTTCATTACCCAGCTGTCCATTTCCGGATTGTCATCCATCTCTTCCAGTGTAATTTCCTTTTCTTTTTCCCAATCATCATCACAGATGAAGAAAGAAGTCATCTGGTCGTTAGTATAGCCTACTGACTTCACTATAGCCTCATGGAAGTCGTAGAATGTAGCTTCCGGGTCAATTTGTATTTCTCTTACGAAGTCATCCACTTCATCGGAGATAAGTGTAAATCTGTATATCATATTCTAATTACTTTATCGTTTTATCACCTAATAATACCACGTTCGGAGTCACGGATGAAGCTGATAATGTATTCAATTTCCGGGCTCGTCGGAATTTCTTCTTCTATTTTCTTTAATGCATCTGAAGTGTTCAAGCCACTTTGGTAAATGATACGGTATGCATTGTGTATGCTTTCAATCGTTTCATTAGAGAACCCGCGACGGCGCAAACCAATAGTATTGATACCACTGTATGCGATAGGCTCCCGGCCTGCAATGATGTATGGCGGAATATCCTTACTGAAACGGCAACCGCCTTGTATCATGCCATATCCACCTACACGGCAGAACTGATGCATCAATACATTGGCACTGATAATGGAGAAATCGTCTATTACAATCTCACCTGCCATTTTGGTAGAGTTCCCAATGATACAATAGTTACCGACAAGGGCATCGTGAGCTACGTGCACACCTTCCATCAACAAGTTATTATTACCTATGATGGTTCTACCTTTGGCAGCTGTACCACGGTTGATGGTAACATTTTCACGAATAGTATTGTTGTCGCCGATTTCAGCGGTACTCTCTTCTCCTCTGAACTTCAGGTCCTGAGGAATAGCACCGATAACAGCTCCCGGAAAAATGGTATTTCCATTGCCGATACGCGAACCGTACAGAATGTTGGCATTTGCCATAATCTTATTATTATCGCCGATTACCACATTCTTGTCGATGAATACGAAAGGAGCAATCTCTACGTTTTCCCCGATTTTTGCCTCGGGATGAATATACGCTAAGGGACTTATCATGCTTTGAATTATTTGTTCTTAACTATTTGTGCCATAAACTCTGCTTCGCAAACTACTTTTTCACCTACGAATGCATATCCTTTCATTGTAGAAATACCACGACGGATAGGTGCAAGCAATTCTACACGGAAGACCAGTGTATCACCCGGCACCACTTTTTGACGGAACTTCACTCCATCTATTTTCATGAAGTAGGTAGAGTAACGTTCGGGTTCGTCTACCGAGTTTAGTACGAGTAGACCGCCTACCTGTGCCATGGCTTCAATCTGCAATACACCCGGCATTACCGGTTCTTGTGGAAAGTGGCCCTGAAAGAAAGGTTCATTGGCAGTGATATTCTTCACGCCTACGATATAATTAGCACCGATTTCGATAACCTTATCCACTAATTGGAATGGGTAACGGTGTGGCAACAGTTCGCGGATACGGTTTACATCCATGACGGGTTCGCGGTTGCAGTCATAGGTCGGAGCCTGTATATCGTGCAGGCGGATTTCCTTACGCATCTGGCGGGCGAACTTGTTATTAATGGTATGTCCCGGACGTGTAGCAATGATGCGTCCCTTGATAGGCTTACCTATCAACGCCAGGTCGCCAATTACGTCGAGCAATTTGTGACGGGCACATTCATTGGCCCATACCAACGGTTTGTGATTGATGTAACCCAATTGTTTAGCATTCATGTGGGGAACTCCCATCACATCAGCCAGCTTGTCAAAGTCTTCCTGAGACATTTCGCGTTCGTAGATTACGATAGCATTGTCCAAGTCGCCTCCTTTGATGAGACCAGCTTGCAACAAGGGTTCGATCTCACGTACGAATACGAATGTGCGGCTACCGGCTACTTCTTCTTTGAATTTCGACATATCTTCCAACGTTGCAAATTGATTAGGAATGATAGTCGAGTCGTAAGATACCAGTACGTTCAGGCTGAAATTCTCATCGGGCAACACAATGATGGAAGAGCCTGTCTTCTCATCGCGAAATTCGATTTTTGACTTGATGATATAGAAATCTTTAACGGCATTTTGTTCTTCTGTACCTACGCGCTCTATTTCTTGTGCATAATATTGGGCGCTACCGTCCAGAATAGGAAACTCAGGACCGTTGACTTGTATTAGGCAGTTGTCTATGCCTAAGGCATAAAGGGCTGCCATGCCGTGCTCTACAGTGCTAACCTTCACACCATTCTTGGAAAGGACGGTGCCGCGAGTGGTTTCAGTCACATTATCCGCAACCGCATCAATGGTAGGTTGTCCTTCCAAATCGATGCGCTGGATTTTATACCCGTGGTTGTCCGGAGCCGGATTGAAAGTAACGGTCAGGTCGAGTCCCGTATGAAGACCTTTACCACTAAGGGAGAAACTGTCTTTCAGAGTCTTTTGTTTCAACATTTGTTACTTATTTATTTGTTGTTTTAATTCATTCAGTTCTTTACGGAGCTGGCGGATTTCCTTCAACATCTCGGGTAAACTCCGTTGAGCAATGGAAGCTTTGAAATATTGTTTCAATTCCATTGGCGGCGTGCCAATCAACTGGCTGCCGTCTTTCAAGTCGCCCGGTATGCCTGACTGGGCACCGAGACTTACTTTATTACCAATATGGCTGTGTCCTGCAATGCCTACCTGACCGCCGAACATACACCATTCACCTATTTTTGTGGAACCTGCTATGCCTACTTGTGCTGCCATAACAGTATGTGCACCTATCTCGTCATTGTGAGCCACCTGTATCAGATTATCCAACTTTACGCCTTTGTGTACGATGGTTGCTCCCATTGTAGCACGGTCTACACAAGTGTTTGCGCCTATCTCTACATTATCTTCCAGTATTACAATACCGATTTGGGGGATCTTTTCATACCCTTCAGGGGTGGGAGCGAAGCCGAAGCCGTCTGCACCGATCACGCTACCGGAGTGCAGAACACAATGATTGCCTATCCGGCAGTCATGATAAACGGTTGCGCTGGCATATATAATACAGTCGTTACCTATTTTGGCACCACTACCGATAGTCGCATGCGGATGTATCATTGTATTGTCTCCTACTTCTGCATATTCACCAATGCAAGCAAAGGGCGCAATGTAAACATCCTTTCCGATTTTAGCAGTTTCTGCAACGAAAGCTAACGGATCAATACCAACACGTTTAGGCTTACTTTGTTCGTAAAGGTTGAGCAGTTTAGCCAAACTTTCGTAGGCGTTATCTACTTTTATTAAAGTAGCTTTTATTTCCTGCTCAGGAACAAAGTCCTTGTTTACCAATACAATACTGGCTTGGGTCTCGTAGATATAAGATGTATATTTGGGGTTTGACAGAAACGATATAGCACCGGGGATGCCTTCTTCTATCTTGGCAAAAGTATGTACAGTTGCATTCTCGTCTCCAACGATTTCTCCTTGGATAAATGTTGCAATTTGTTTAGCAGAGAACTCCATTGTCTTATTCTTGTTAGATGGTTTCAAATCACAAATAACGGACTT
This sequence comes from Bacteroides intestinalis, assembly GCF_003464595.1. Lineage (GTDB taxonomy): Bacteria > Bacteroidota > Bacteroidia > Bacteroidales > Bacteroidaceae > Bacteroides > Bacteroides intestinalis_A. The sequence continues at coordinate 53,861 of NZ_QRZF01000023.1, read as the reverse complement.
TTTTTTTATATTTCCTTGTCCTTGGGTGAATATTTTATACTTACCTATGCAAACGTTGGTAGCAAAGATAGTATTTTTTTACCTTTTTAGACAGTAGGGAAATATTGAGCATGTCCGATGCTTCAGCAATATTCTTGATACTTCCGTCTTTATAAAGGATATCAATACTATCGTCTGCCGGGTCGTACATATTCTTCTCGATGCTGGGGGTAGAGACGAAATAACTCGCTTCAGAGAGGGGTATGTCCAGTTGCTGACTGATTTGCAAAGTTAACTCTTTTTTTCTTTTTTCACATATTGGTTCGGTAGAAATTTCCACTTTGAAGATATTACGGTTGATCATACCGAGGCTCAGCGTGGATAAAACCTTGTCACTGTGGGTGCTCCAGACCTTTAATGCGGTCCATATATCATTGTCGTCCAGTTGGATAAAGTTCTCCAGGCACTCCGGATTGTTATAGAAAGTTTCCTTGTTGATGTCATTGTAAAGGAAAAAACGCAATGCCGGTGAAGCAAATAATTCTACACCTTTACTTGCTAATTCTTTGGCACGGAGCAGGGCGCTGATGAGCATTTTCTCGTATGCTACGGACGTTTTGTGCAGATATACCTGCCAGTACATCAAGCGGCGGGCAGTGAGGAAGTTCTCAATGGAATAGATGCCCTTGGATTCTACCACGAGATGGTCTTCTTTCACATCGAGCATCTTGATGATGCGTGCCGAGCCGATGTTACCTTCCGTTACGCCGGTGTAAAAACTGTCGCGGCGAAGGTAGTCCATGCGGTCCATGTCAAGTTGTCCGCTGACCAGTTGGTGCAGGAACTTCTTGGGGTATTCGTCCTTGAATATCTGGATGGCAAGTGTGAGTTGCCCGTTCATTTCTTTGTTGATACGCTCCATCAGCATGAGGGAGATATCCTCGTGAGATACGCCCTGTACGATGGTGTCTTCCAGTACATGAGAGAAGGGACCGTGTCCGATGTCATGCATCAGAATGGCTGCCTGTACTGCTTCGGCTTCACTATCAAAAATGAAGTTTCCTTTGCTGGTGAGCTGCTGGACAGCTTCACTCGTCAAATGGAAAGCCCCCAACGAATGTTGAAAGCGCGTGTGCTGTGCACCGGGATAAACCACAGACGACAAGCCCAGTTGCTTGATGCGGTTTAAACGCTGCAAAAGGGGATGCCGTACGATGTCGTACAGCAACCCCTTCGGGATATTGATGAACCCGAACACCGGGTCGTTAATGATTTTTCGTTCGAACACGTTGTTAGTGATTAAGGGTAAGTGATTAGGCGTTAATCACTCCCTTCAACTGTTCTGCCATCTGCTGTTGCACTTCCTTTGCGGCATTGCGTGCAGCTTCTGCAAATTTTTCAGTCTTATCCACATAGATGATGCCACGGCTGGAGTTTACAATCAGTCCGCAAGTGGAGTTCATGCCATACTTACAAACTTCTTCCAGTGAGCCACCCTGTGCGCCTACACCCGGCACAAGCAGGAAGTGGTTGGGAACAATCTTGCGGATATCTTCGAAAGCACGGCCTTGTGTGGCACCTACCACATACATCATCTGTCCGTCGTTGCCCCATTCCTGAGACTTGCGCAGTACTTTTTCGAAAAGGCGTTCGCCGTTGGGATCTTCCGTCAACTGGAAGTCGTGGGAGCCTTTGTTGCTTGTCAGTGCCAGGAGGATTACCCACTTGCCTTCATAAGTCAGGAACGGAGTAACACTGTCCTCACCCATGTAAGGGGCTACGGTTACAGAGTCGATGTCCAGTTCGTCGAAGAATGTGCGGGCATACATGGCAGAGGTATTTCCAATGTCACCACGCTTTGCATCGGCAATGATGAATTGGTCGGGATAGTTTTCCTTAATATATTTCACAGTCTTTTCAAAAGCAATCCAGCCTTTCACGCCCATACTTTCATAGAAAGCGAGGTTCGGTTTGTAGGCAATGCAAAGGTCAGCCGTTGCGTCGATGATGGCTTTATTGAAGGCGAAGATCGGATCTTCTTCTTTCAACAAGTGTTCCGGGATTTTCTTGATGTCTGTATCCAGACCTACGCAGAGGAATGATTTCTTACGCTTGATATTTTCAAAAAGTTGTTGTTTATCCATTACTGAATCTATTTAATCTGTTTATAATTCGTTTGGTTATTTCTTGAATAAGTAGCCTTCTATGCGTAACCTGAGAGCATCTTTCCTTTTCTTATTGTAATCCAGAGAGAAACTTGTAAGCATGAAAAGGCATCTGTCGGAATTACACTTAAATCGGGTAGGGGGCATTTGATTATATTTGTGATTATCAAGTGCCTCCATTGTTTTCAGGTCAATGAAGATCGTATCGTTCTTGTTATTAGTCTGAGTGGTAAGAGGAACAGGCAGTATTCCTGTTTCCAGATAGTCGTATGGTATGTGGAAGTATCTGTCCTGTATATCTCCATCCGGTATGGCTATGAACTGATGGTATCCGTCCGGTATCTGGATGCTGACTTGATGTGAACTCTTGCCGCTGTATGATACAAAGGAATCGGAATCGTCTGTTGTATCGGTAGTACCGTAATTTTTAGAAGAATAGAATGAGGCATCCTTGTCCACAAGGTCGGCTATACTTTTCCGTCCGAACCAGTTGCGCAGATATCTGAACTTGTCGTTTACTTGCACTGCCGTTTCTGCCGGGAGCGATTCCATCCAGTCATCGTATTGTTCACGGGTGAGTGGTAGTTTTAAATTAGTGCGTTTCAGCTCTTTCTCTACGCTGCTGCGCATGATATTCCGGGTGATACTTGCATAATTGACTGGCAGTGCCGAAGTTAGCAGAAAGAGGATGGAGAACGAAATCGGTATCCAACTGATGCGCCGGGCTTTAGTGAAGAAGAGTCCGATACAAACAATGTAGCACCAGATGTTGAGAGTTATAAGGTAAAGGCGATTGATGGTAACGCCGTAATCGTTGAAGCGGCGTATAATGCCGATTGTCATCAGTACCAGCATCGGCAATACCAAAGCGGGTAACCAACGCGCAATCCATTCGTTTATAGGTTTCTTCTCCTGAATACGCACGGGATACAACCCGAATTCAATGGCGATACATCCTGCCATCAGTGCTACCACGAGCCAGGATACCCAGCCTGTGGGCAGTTCCCAACTGATAAATATGCGGGCTGCATAGACATAAAGCACGAGGAGGTATCCTGCCATGAGCGGGAGAAAGAGAAAATGTATCGTTCCGTTCAGGAACTCCGATGGTTGCGGCTCCCGGTTATGTTTTTGTTCATCTTTGGGCAACATGCCAAGGAAGAGCAACATCGGAAGCAATACACTACATATAATAAGAATATACAGATAACAATTCCAACTTACATCCACGTTGAAGAGTTGGCGAAGCGAGAACACCAGCAGACTGATTCCACCGCTCATGATAAGCCCCACCACATTGGCCGTGACAAAAGCACCAACCGTGTATGAAGTGAAGTTCCAGCTTGGAATGTCATTCTTTTCTTTGATGAATGAAAGGAAGAAAGCCGAAAGCCACAGTGCCAGGATAGCGGCTCCGTGAGCTATGCCTATTTCGGTAAGCGACTGTTCCGGTGAAAGGCTGTAGAGGTACACCGCATCGGCAATCAGCAATACGTGCATTACTATATGTACGATCACTCCTTTTATCTTGCTCTTTATCTCTTCGCTCCACAGGTGGAGAGTGAGTGAGAGCAACGTACCGATAGAAAAATAGTAACCCAGAACCATCACCAGCTTCCTGTCATCATCCAGGTCGGTAGCTACCAGATAGACTAAATAGACGGTAAGTGCAAGGACAAAACATACTGTAGAAGGAAAGCGCCTCAGGCAATTTTGAAACGCTTCCGTCAGGGTATGAAATACTTTATGTAGTAGCTGTCCTTTCATTCGCTCTGCTTCTTAACCTATTGGTTTACAGTTCGCTTTCTTTCAGACGTTCTGCATTTTCCGCTACAATCAGGTGGTCGATACAGTCCTGAATGTCACCGTCCATAAAGGCGGAGAGGTTATAGATGGTATAGTTGATACGATGGTCGGTGATGCGTCCTTGCGGATAGTTGTAGGTACGGATTTTAGCGGAGCGGTCTCCGGTAGATACCATTGTCTTTCGCTTGGAGGCAATATCGTCCAGATATTTCTGATGTTCCTTGTCGTAAATAAAGGTACGCAGACGTGAGAGGGCACGCTCTTTATTCTTCGGTTGGTCGCGTGTTTCGGTACACTCAATCAGGATTTCTTCGGAAGCACCGGTGTTTGGATTTCTCCATACATAGCGCAGACGTACACCGGACTCAACTTTATTTACATTCTGTCCGCCGGCACCGCCACTTCGGAAAGTATCCCATTTGATTTCGCCTTCATTAATCACTACATCGAACTCTTCGGCTTCGGGTAGCACGGCTACGGATGCGGCGGAAGTATGCACACGCCCCTGAGTTTCAGTAGCCGGAACACGCTGTACGCGGTGTACACCCGATTCATATTTCAATGTTCCGTATACATTGTCGCCCGTAACGCTGCAAATGATTTCCTTGAATCCGCCTGCCGCGCCTTCGTTGACACTGGATATTTCCATCTTCCAGCCTTTTGTTTCGCAATATTTGGTGTACATGCGGAAAAGGTCTCCGGCAAAGATAGCGGCTTCGTCACCGCCTGTACCTCCACGAATTTCGAGGATGGCGTTCTTGCTGTCCTGCGGGTCGGCAGGTACGAGGAGGAGTTTGATATGCTCTTCCAATTCCGGCTGGCGTGCCTGACAGGCATCCAATTCTTCGCGTGCCATTTCCCGCATCTCCGGGTCTGCTTCATTGGAGATGATCTCTTTGGCTTCCTCGATGCCGTTCAGCACCTGGATATATTCTTTACGGGCCTCCATCAGGTCGCCCAGTTCTTTATACTCTTTGGTGAGCTTAACGTAACGCTTCTGGTCGGCAATCACTGCCGGGTCTGTAATCAGCGTCGATACTTCTTCGAAGCGGGCAACAAGCCCTTCGAGTTTCTCTAATATGGTATTGTTGTCTGCCATTTATTTTATTTGCAAAGTTTTTGTACCCATCCATATCTCCGGGTGGCAACGCCATAAGTTATGACACACCAACCCAACAATGCAAGTATACGCATGAACAGCCTGAAAGAAAATGGTTTCGCTGATAACTGTTCCCACGTATCATACCCCATATCTACGGTGATGAAAAGGCAGAAGAGGCAGCATAAGATATAAATCAGTTTCTTCATTGAATTTAGTATTTGAATTCTCCGAACTCACTATTGATAATCAGTTCTTTCTGGTTGCTTTCTTCAATACGTCCAACAATCTGTGCATCGATGCCGAAGCTCTTGCTAATGGCAATTACTTCCTCGGCATGTTCGGGCGACAGATATACTTCAAGGCGGTGTCCCATATTGAATACCTTGTACATCTCTGCCCAGTCCGTATTGCTCTGCTCTTTAATCGTTTTGAACAAAGGAGGAACAGGGAACAGATTATCCTTAATCACGCGACAATTGTCACCTATAAAGTGCAACACTTTCGTCTGTGCACCACCCGAACAGTGTACCATACCGTGAATTTCAGGGCGAAGTGCATCCAGCAACTTCTTCACTACCGGCGCATACGTGCGGGTAGGGGAGAGTACCAATTTGCCTGCATCCAGCGGGCTGTCTTCTACGGCATCCGTCAGTTTCAGACCACCGGAGTAAACCAGTTCTTCGGGCACTGCCTTGTCATAACTTTCGGGATATTTCTCTGCCAGATATTTGGAGAATACATCATGACGGGCGCTGGTCAGTCCGTTGCTGCCCATACCACCGTTATATTCCTTTTCGTAAGTAGCCTGTCCGTAAGAAGCCAAGCCTACAATTACATCGCCCGGACGGATATTGGCATTATCAATCACATCACTGCGCTTCATGCGGCAAGTTACGGTACTGTCTACGATGATGGTACGCACCAAGTCGCCTACATCGGCAGTTTCACCGCCAGTGGCATATACGCCTACACCCATTTCGCGGAGCTCGGCGAGCAATTCGTCCGTACCGTTGATGATGGCGGAGATTACTTCTCCCGGAATGAGGAGTTTGTTGCGTCCGATGGTAGAAGAAACCAGGATATTATCTACTGCACCTACGCAGAGCAGGTCGTCGATATTCATAATCAGTGCATCCTGTGCGATGCCTTTCCAAACAGAAAGATCACCTGTTTCTTTCCAGTACATATAAGCCAATGAGGACTTCGTGCCTGCACCGTCGGCGTGCATAATGTTGCAATACTCCGGGTCACCGCCCAAAATGTCAGGGATAATTTTGCAGAAAGCCTGCGGAAAAATACCTTTGTCGATGTTCTTGATGGCATTGTGCACATCTTCTTTAGAAGCGCTGACACCGCGCATCATGTATCTTTGGTTACTCATGAGTTGATATGTTTTTTCAATTGAATGTGCAAAGATAGTGCAAAATCTCGATTTTATGAGTAAAAAGAGAATTCATTCTCTTTTTCGAATATTACTTCTTTACTTTCAATCGTTCCCAAATTGTTTTCTTCTGGGATATTCCTGTTAAGACAGTCCCCATCAAGCAACAAGCACAGCGCAGTTCTTGCTTGGAAAGTGTATTCAGATTATTCGTAATACTGGATAAAGGGTAGTTCTCTTTGAAAAAAGAAAATGCATCGGCTGAGTTTTCTAAGTCGGTTTTCATCTGACAGGAGCAGGTAAGAGGTTCATTCATCGTGTTATAAGTTTTTTAAGGGTTAGTCGTGTGTTCCTATTTCTCTGACTATAAAATAAGAGACGTGGGAACTATTAACATTATTATTCAACTCCAAGGCTCTGGTAAACCCGTCAAGAAAATAATAAGTAATAGCCCCACGCCAGAGTGTATATAACAAAGTTATACGCAGCCCAGACGTGGAGACTTCCACTTATTATTCGCTCTTGTAGAAATTTACCAGATTTTAGAAGTTACGAATAATAAAATGATATCTCCAAATCGCAAAATATATCTCTTTCCTATGAAAGAAATACGCCACAAAGATACATTTTTTATGTAAGAGTATATATAGAGTGGGGTAGAAATAAACTATAAAATCTTTGTAACTAATCCTACTGAACAGTGGACTCTAAGTGAGTTGTCTATCTTTTGCCACCGCATTGGCAATACTTTGCCACTTCGATGGCAAGGCTTTGCCAGCATGATGGCAGAACTTTGCCAATGCGGTGGCGAAAGATGGCAAATTCTGAACGTGAAAACAGCTTTAATTTGTTTTTTTCTTCCCTTTTGCAACTAATATCCAAATCGGGCGTCTTATGTATAAAAGACTATCTTAAGATGGAACAGAATAATAAGGAAAAACAGTTCACTTCCCTCATCGAGGAATACAAGCGAGTGATCTATAAAATCTGCTACATGTATGCAACGGATGGAGATAATTTTAAAGATCTCTACCAGGATGTAGTAATAAACCTTTGGAAAGGCTTCGAGGGTTATGAAGGAAAGGGTAAACCTTCTTCGTGGATTTACCGCGTGGGATTGAATACCTGTATCTCCTTCTATCGCCAGCAGCAACGCCGGGGCGAGCATACTTCCTTGGATTCCCTCTACGGTTTGGAAGCAGAAGATAGTGAAACGACCAAACGCTTGAAAGAGATGTATCGCCTCATTGCGGGACTGGATAAGTTTGAACGTGCCGTCATCTTGCTGTGGCTGGATGAAAATTCTTACGAAGAGATTGCGGAAATTGTCGGCGTGCCGCGCAATACCGTAGCTTCAAGATTGAAACGAATTAAGGATAAACTTACAAAACAAGCGAATAGCTAAAATAAAACAGATTATGGAACTGGAAGAATTAAAACAAAATTGGAATATCATGGAAGAAAGGCTCGGACGCCTGGAAATGGACCAGCGCCAGCAATTAAATAATAAGGTGGTCAGTAAAGTAAAGCAGGTACAGGATCGTGTGTTGCGTCGATTTACGATTGTAGTGATCTGTTTACCTTTTTTTTGCTGGTATATTGTTCATAATCAGATGTGTGATTTTAGCATGTCAACGTGGGTGCTGTTGTTTCTGTTTGTAGCTGTGATAATAGCCCGGCAATTCACATGGATGTTGCTGTTAAGGAAGATTGATTGCCTGAAGATGACTGTGCGTGAAGTGTGTCTGGCGGAGAGTCGTTTCCGGATGTCTTTCAAAGTGGGGATAGCTGTGAGTGTGTTGTGTGCCGTACCTTTACTGGCAAGTATGATATGGGATATGTCCCAAATGGGGGATCGTTATATATTGATAGGTGCCTGGACTGGTCTTGTCGTAGGAACGCTGATAGGAATTCGTTTGTTCCTCAAAGCATGGAGCGGGATAAAAGAATTGAAAGAGGCAATAACGGATTTGCAGTAGTCATCTTTCAAAAAGCAAGTACCCCTTCCACCCTGGAAACTCGAATAGATCGGAGTTCCCGATGGGTGGAAGGGGTACTTGTTTTTTATAGAACCGTTTGTTACGGTAGGGATATACTTATTTAGAACTGTACCTGCGGTGCTGTTTCAGCTCCTTCGGAAGCTTCAAAGTAAGCACGCTTTTCGAAACCGAACAGACTTGCAAGAATGTTCTTCGGGAAGCGGCGGATGGCAGTATTGAAGTTCTTTGCTGCATTGTTGAAGTTGGTACGTGCCACGTTGATACGGTTTTCAGTACCTTCCAATTGAGCTTGCAGTTCCAGGAAATTCTGGTTTGCTTTCAAGTCGGGGTAGTTCTCAGTAATGGCAAGCAACTTACCCAATGCAGAAGTTACCGCACCTTGAGCTTTCTGGTATTCAGCCAACTTTTCCGGAGTCAGATCATTCGCATCTACTTTAATTTGAGTAGCCTGGCTGCGAGCCTCTACCACACCCTCCAGAGTTTCTTTTTCATGAGAAGCGTATCCTTTTACCGTACTAACCAGATTCGGAATCAAGTCGGCACGGCGTTGATATTGTGTTTCAACGTTTGACCATTGTCCGCTTACGTTTTCATCCATAGTTACCAGTCCGTTATAACCAGTGACACCCCAAATGACGAGGAGAGCTAAAACAACAAGAATGATAATAGTTGATTTCTTCATACTTTTCTTTTATTAAATGATTATACAATTTATATATTTCTGCGGTGCATCAGAATCGGGAACCGGCACCTCCGCCACCTCCCATACCTCCACCGAAGCTGCCTCCGCTGAAGCCACCGCCTCCTCCGCCGAAGCCTCCACCACCGCCAAAGATGACCGGACCTCCTCCGCCACCTCCGCGATAGTTTTCATCATACGACTGTTTGCGGCGTACTACCTTGTGTCCGCAGTTGCGGCAAGTGTAGGTAACATCTTCCGTTTTTACTCCGTTGATCCGTGAAACCACTTTGCTGCTGGTACGTTGCAATTTATGCTGTCCGCAGTTGGGGCATTTGCTTGCGGCACGTGCCGCCATCCAGCCGATTCCTCCGGCAACAACAAAGAATCCGATAACTGCTGCCAGAATGCCGAAGAAGGAAATGTCTTCTTCATCATCTGTATCATTCACCATGCTACCGTCCAGTCTGCCGCATACGGCACGCACACCGGCAACCATACCCGCATCCCAGTTACCATCTTTCAGATAAGGAATCATGTCGCGCGTCTGGATACGTTTACAGATGGCATCGGGCAGATCTCCTTCCAGTCCATAACCTGTGTAGAACTGGATGCAGCGCTGGTCGGTCACCAGAAGAATGACCAGACCATTATTCTTTCCTTTCTTTCCCACACCCCATTCATTGAGCAGGCGGTGTGCAAAGTCAAAGCAATCATCATTGCCGATAGACGGAACTACGGCAACTACTGTCTCAATGCCGGTCTGTTGTTCCAATGCATACAGCATACGGTCGATGCTGTCACAGGCAGCCTGAGAGAGGATGTCGTCCGGATTGCAGACATAGCGCATTTTGTTCTGAAGATGTACTTTGGGGATATTGTCTGTAGTATAGACCTTCTGTGCCTGCATGGATAGCAGCAGGCATAGGAATAAACTTATGGAGATTAATCTTTTCATACTAATGTATTTGTGTGGCGAATATAGGAAAAATCACATCAATAGATGTATTTTCCTACAAAATTCTTCACACGTTCGGTGTATTCCTCCGGGTGATCCTTGTAGGACATGGCGTGTGTGGCACCGGGGGCAAGCCACAATTCTTTGGGTTCCGATTTTGCCTCGTAGAGGGGATATACCATCCAGGTGGGCACGTATGTATCTGCATCGCCATGAATGAAGAACATCGGCAGTTTGCATTTCCTGACCTGATTCAGCGAAGAAGCTTCCTTGAAGTTCCAGCCGTATTTCGCGTTGCACAGCCAACTGGTGGTGTACATCAACGGGAAAGGAGGCAGCCCGAACTGCCCTTTCAACTCGTAGGAGAATTCGTCCCATACGCTGGTATAACCGCAATCTTCCACAAAACATTTCACAAAAGGTTGTTGAGGCTCACCGGATACCATCATAGTGGTGGCGGCACCCATAGAGATGCCATGTACTACCATCTGGGTATTTCCGCCGTAAATATCGTTGGCAATGTCCATCCAGCGCAATACGTCCAGCCGGTCTTTCCAACCCATTTGAATGGCAGGACCTTCGCTTAATCCCTGATTCTGCAGGTCGGGCAGCAGAATGTTATACTTTAAATCTTTGTTGTAAAGGTAACCTATCATCAGCATACGGATGCAATCGTCCGTATAACCATGCACGATGACGGCTGTTTTGTGAGTAGGTTCGGGAGCGGCTGCGTAAATGGCATGCAGTTGCACCCCTTCAGGATTGATAATAAAGGTATCCCGTAAAGCACCGACAGTTTGCAAACTATCTATCCAAGGCTTGATTTGCGGGTACTCGCTGAGCATATACTCGTAGGAGCCGGGAATATCTTTCCCTTTGTTGTGCTCCGGTCTCAGCGAGTAGCCGAGCATGTAGAAACTCGCACCTGTGAGGGCAATAATGATAACTGCTAACAGTCCGAGCAGACTGTACTTGATACCTTTCTTCATCTTTCCTTCCTTTCACTCTATTTGTTCCATATTTCCCATGCGGCAAATGCTTGCAATAACAGCATTTCCAGTCCGTTTTTAGTAACGGCGCCGTGAGCCTCTCCCTTTTTCATGAAAAGGGTTTCATTGGGATTATATAACAAATCGTAGAGTAAATGGTTGGGAGTTAATTGATCATAAGGAATATCCGGACAGAAATCCACCTTAGGATACATGCCTACGGGCGTACAGTTTACGATAATAGTATATTCCTGCATGATCTCCGGTGTCAGTTCGTCGTAAGTGAGGTAAGACGATTCCTTTTTCGTACGCGATACGAATACGCTCTCAATGCCCAGATTGGCCAGTCCGCGATAGACGGCTTTGGATGCACCGCCCGTGCCCAGAATCAGCGCCTTCTTGTGATGGGGTTGCAGTAAAGGCTCAATGGACTGTGTAAATCCTATGATATCCGAGTTGTAGCCGACAAGCTTTACTTTTCCCTTCGGCTGGCGGATAATTTTGATGACGTTCACTGCGCCGATCTTTGCGGTATCTTTGTCCAGTTCGTCAAGAAAGGGGATGACCTGCTCCTTGTACGGGATGGTCACATTAAGTCCGCAGAGGTTGGGATTTTCCTCAATGACTTCCATAAAGTCATTGATGTTGGGTATCTCAAAGTTTACATATTCGGCGTCGATATTCTCCGATTTGAACTTTTCATTGAAATATCCGATGGAAAACGAATGTCTCAGCGGATAGCCTATTAAACCGTATTTCTGCATAATTCTCTTAGTGTGCTATGTCAATAATCATTTCATTTAGTCGCAGTATAAAGAGTGCATATACCGAATGTCAGTCTGCGGAAATTAACCTGACTGAAACCTGCTTTGCGAATAACTTCCTGCATCACTTCGCCTTGCGGGAAAGCACGGATGCTTTGGGGCAGGTAGGTGTAAGCACTATTGTCTTTTGACAGGCATTTGCCGAGCAGGGGGATGACTACTTTGGAGTAGATGGTGAAAAGCTGTTTCATCGGAAAACGGTCCGGTGTGGAGAGTTCCAGGATGACGAGATGTCCTCCGGTTTTCAGCACGCGGCACATTTCCGCCAACCCTTTGTCCAACCCTTCGAAGTTGCGGATACCGAACGCTACGGTTACAGCATCGAACGTGTCATCGGCAAATGAGAGAGAGGTGCAGTCCTCCCGGGCAAAGGATATTTTGTCCGAGAGGTGCGCCTGTTTTACTTTATTACGTCCCACGTCCATCATTCCCTCTGAGATGTCGGTGCCTATCAGTTCGTCAGGCTGCAACTCGCGGCAGGCAAGAATGGCAAAGTCACCTGTACCGGTGGCTACGTCCATGATGCGCTTTGGTTGGAAAGGCTTTAACCAATGGATCGCTTTCCGGCGCCAACTGCGGTCGATGCCTAATGAAAGGGTATGGTTCAGCTTATCATAAGCAGGAGCAATGTTGTCGAACATTTCTTCTACCTGTTCACTCTTCTTTCCGTCTTCACCGTAAGGTTTGATATGTTCCTGGGGATAATCCATGTTGATAGTGTTTAGTGGTTAGTGATAAGTGATTAATAAATCTACTAATCACTTATCACTAAACCGTTTATCACTTATTTAAGTATTCCGTTACGTTTTTCTCGATACGTGAAGCAATGTTGCTGGTATCTTCTTTCACGAATTGCTCTCCGGTGATATGCTCGTACAGTTCAATGTAACGCTCACTGATGGATGCTACTATTTCGTCTGTCATTTCCGGAACTTGTTGTCCTTCCTTGCCCTGGAAACCATTGTCCATCAACCATTCGCGAACGAATTCTTTAGAAAGTTGCTTCTGTGCTTCGCCTTTTTCAAAGCGTTCCTGATAACCTTCAGAGTAGAAGTAGCGGCTGGAGTCCGGTGTATGGATTTCATCCATCAGGTAAATAGTACCGTTGTGCTTACCGAATTCATACTTCGTATCTACCAGAATCAGACCACGTTCTGCCGCGATCTCGGTTCCTCTGTTGAAGAGTGCCATGGTGTATTTCTCCAATACGGCATATTCTTCGGGAGTAGCCAGACCTTTAGCAAGGATTTCTTCTTTTGAAATGTCTGCGTCGTGTTCACCGATTTCAGCTTTCGTAGTCGGGGTGATGATGGGTTCGGGGAACTTCTGGTTTTCTTTCATTCCTTCGGGCAACTTCACACCACAGATTTCGCGTACACCGCTTTTGTAAGTACGCCATGCGCTACCGCAAAGATAACCGCGTACAATCATTTCGATGGGGAAACCTTCGCACATCACACCTACCGTTACCATCGGGTCGGGTGTAGCTGTCTTCCAGTTAGGGCAAATGTCAGTAGTAGCATCCAGGAATTTGGCTGCAATCTGATTCAGCATTTGTCCTTTGAAAGGAATGCCTTTCGGCAAAACAACGTCGAATGCAGAGATACGGTCGGTTGCTACCATAACCAGCTTTTCACCATTGATGTTATAAACATCGCGTACTTTTCCGTGGTACACACTTTTCTGTCCCGGAAAATTGAAATCAGTTTTTGTTAATGCTTTCATCATTGTTATATTTATGATTTGGATATTTTCTATGGTTTTCACCACAGAGTGACACAGAGTCTCACAGAGTTCTTTTCTGCTCTGTGAGACTCTGTGTTATCCCGTGGTGAGTTTTCTTTTTTCCCGTTCGGCTTTGGTTTCCTTATCAAATTTCTCGTAGGCATCTACAATGCGGGTTACCAATTGGTGACGTACAATATCTTTCTTGTTCAGTTCCACAAAGCTGATGCCTTTCACACCTTTCAGGATGCGGAGTGCCTGTACCAGTCCCGAAGTCTGGGAAGAGGGCAGGTCGATCTGTGTCATATCTCCCGTTACAATCATCTTGGTGTTCATACCCATGCGGGTGAGGAACATCTTGATCTGCTGGGTAGTGGTGTTCTGCGCTTCATCCAGAATTACGACTGCATCATTCAACGTCCTTCCGCGCATAAAGGCGAGGGGAGCAATCTGAATGATATTCAGTTCCATGTATTCTTTCAGCTTGGCAGCCGGAATCATATCCTGTAAGGCGTCATACAACGGTTGCAGATACGGGTCTATCTTATCCTTCATGTCACCGGGCAGGAATCCAAGCTTCTCACCGGCTTCCACGGCGGGACGACTGAGGATGATTTTCTTGATCTCTTTATTTTTGAGGGCACGTACGGCAAGGGCAATGGCAGTATACGTCTTTCCCGAACCGGCAGGACCTATGGCAAATACCATGTCGTTCTTGGCGAAACCTTCTACCAGTTTAAGCTGATTTTCACTGCGGGGGATGATCGGTTTGCCTGTCACGCTGAATACGATGACGTTACCCGACTTTTCTGCTTGCGGTGCATTTCCTTTGATGATATCGATGATCACCTCTTCTTTCAATGAGTTGTATTCGGCGCAGTATTTTTCCAGCTTGGTAATGTTTTCTTCGAATGCGCACATCTCTTCTTCATCTCCCAACACTTTGATGACATTGCCGCGTGCAACAATGCGCAGTTTGGGGTACAAAGCTTTTATCAACTGCATATTGGCGTTATTCACACCGTAAAAGATAACCGGGTCGATATCCTCAAGAACAATCAGTTTTTCTATCATTGAATTGTTTATAAGTTCATGTCGTTTTATAGGTAAAACAGTTGCAAATTTAGTGAAACGTTTGGATACTTAGCTGGTTCCGGCTGTTTTTTTTGTTGCAGGCTTCACGATGACGCCTTTTCCATTCTTGGTGCAGTGAATACACTCTTTGCGGAGTGTCCTTTCTTTGAAATCGAAAATGAGATTGGGGTTGAAATGCTGCCCGTTGATGCGGGTTTCAAAATGAAGGTGCTCGGTGCTGGCCCGTCCGGTACGTCCGGTCAGTGCAATGGGTTGTCCGGCCTTAACGGCGTCACCGCTCTGAACAAGATTCTTAAAATTATGACTGTATATCGTTTCCAATCCCGAAGAATGGCGCACAACGATTACGTTGCCGTAAGCACTGTAAGGCTTCGACATACGTACAATGCCATCGAAAGCACTGCGTATCGTGTCTTTGGCGCAAGTCTTGATATCAATGCCCGAGTGACGGCCGCCACCACGTCCGTAAGGAGAAATCACTTTTCCTCCGGGAAGCGGAAAGCAATAAGCGGTGTCAGGTATTTGTTCCAGATGCAATTCTAACAATTTTTCGTTATCGAAAAGCCCCGGTGTAGTAACCCGGATATGATTGATTTCCATTTGCGAGAAGCTTGGTTTCTCTTCAGGCGGAGTATAAGCCAGTGCGAATGATAGTAGTAGAAAGAATATGTTCATGATTAAAGGTCTTTCTTGTTATTCAAAATAGATAATTTCTCCTCCATTCGAGGAAGTGTATTTTTTCAGTAATTCCTGTATCATCTCGGCAGCTTCCCGCAGACCTTCCTGTCCGCTGTAACCATTGACGATGGCAAGGATATGCTGGGTACCTAAATCCATTTTAGTACGTTCGTTGTCGCTGGTAGGAGTACCGATACCGCCTACAGCATCGCGATAGACCGGAAGTCCTTCGATGTTCAGCACACCCCGTCCGATACCTTCGAATGGTTCTTCGGCGCGTCCAACTCCCAGTTTGAGGTCAGTGCCCTGTATCTTGTCCGCATCGAAACCACCGATGGAATAACCGGTGCGCAGGGATACCAGATTAATCAGGTCAACCAGTGTATCTATTTGGTAAAGGGCAATTCCGCGCATCAGACGGCGGCGCAAGGCTTCGGCAGAAGGACGGTAACGGCTTGGGTCTTTGCCGCAGCGTTTATAAGCTTCGCGGGTAGCTGCAATGGCGGGTTGCAGTTTGATGTCCTCCGGCTGGGTAGTGGAAGTCAGTTCTCGGGTGAAAGTGTTGATTTCTTCCCAAAGTCCTTCGCAAAAGGCTGTATTGGTAACTTCTGCATAGACGGCTGCACCTTTGAAGATGGGGCAGGCATTTTTTATTTCTTCTGATACGGTGATCTGGTACATAAACTAAAACTACTATTTAAACTTTTCATGTAAAACAAAAATAAGATAATCACTCCGCAACTGATGGCAGCATCCGCTAAATTGAATACCGGACTGAAGAATACAAAATTGTCTCCTCCTATAAATGGCATCCAGCCTGGCCAGTTAAACTCAAAAAGAGGAAAGTAGAACATATCGACCACTTTTCCATGCAGCCAACCGGTATATCCTTCCCCTATAGGTACGAAAGTAGAAATCTCGGTGGGTGTACTCTTGCTGAAAATAACGCCATAGAATATGCTGTCGATGATATTCCCGATAGCTCCTGCCAGTATCAACGAAATACATGCAATATAACCACGCTTATATTTAGCTTTAATAAGTATGACGATATACCATCCAATTGCGATAGCAAATATTGTGCGGGCAATAGTCTGAATGGCTTTAGGCACTATCTGCATACCGAAAGCCATACCGGGATTTTCTATAAAGCGAAGATAAAACCAATCTGTGATATGAATGCTTTCATTATAAAACATATTCGTTTTAACCTCAATCTTTATGACTTGGTCAAGAATCAAAATTCCCAGTACAATGAGAATCGATAGTTGCCCTTTGGACAAAATGTTCTTCATATTAAAAAGTTATGGTTTTGTGTCTACTATCATAATTCCCGATAGTATACGTCCTGATTTAATCCCCAGCCGTCTTGCCGAGAAAAATTCTTCATGTCTCATATAAGTGCAAATACCAGATGTCTCTATTTGCTCGCCGGGTACGCCAAAGTCGAGCAACTGCATCCGGTTTGCAGCCCACAGGTCGATATGATGCTTATGTGTTTCCGGTTTCCATTCTGATATATAATCCATTGCAAAACCGTTCATGCGGAAAGCTTCGTACACTTCTTCGCCCACTTCAAAAGAAGGCAAGGATATGCCGGGGCCGATACAAGCGATTACGTCTTTTCCATCGGTTCCGTAGAGTGCCCGCATCCTGTCGAGAGTGTGTCCGGCTATGTAATTTACCGTTCCCCGCCAACCTGCATGGGCGGCGGCTACCACTTGGTTCTTGCGATCATACAACAGGATAGGAATACAGTCTGCCGTAGAAATGCAAATGCAGCAACCCGGTTCCTTGGTGATTAGTGCATCCACCCCTTGCAGCATGACCGTTCGCTCGTCAGATGTGGCATTGAGATACTTTTCATCAATCACCTCTACCTTTGTACCATGTGTCTGGAATGGAATGACTAATTCTTTAGGGTGTTGAGGCATGGAGCTGCAGAGTAGTTCTTGATTGCGACGGACAGATTCCGCATTATCCCCCGTGTAAGGCGTACAGTTGAAAGAGGCATAATCTCCCTTGCTGAAACCTCCCCGGCGGGTAGTTGCGAAACAAAAAATGTTGGAGTACGGTGTCATAACCCCGTATCCCAACATTCGTTTATCTTCTGTCAGAGCAATCATTGCTTGTCATCCTCCCAGTCCTCTTCCTCATACTCAAAGTCTTCCAGGTCTTCCACGTCCTCGTCATCTTCCACATATTCATAGCTGAGGTCCTCATCCTCACCCATGTCTTTCAACTCTTGCTGGAGTTTGCTTACATCCTTCGGACGGTGAACGATAGCTTCTATTTTGTTGCTATCCTTATTCAACTCTTCCCAAAGAATATCTTTCAGCACGGAAAGTCCCATACCGGTAATGGAAGAAATGAATACATGCGGAACGTTTGCAGGGAGTGTAGGCTCTATTTCGTCCATCAATTCCTGATCGAGCATATCGCTCTTGGTGATGGCAAGTACTCGTTGCTTGTCCAGCATTTCAGGATTGAAAGTGCTCAGCTCATTCAACAGGATTTCATATTCTTTCCGAATATCGTCGCTGTCGGCAGGCACCATGAAGAGCAACAGAGAATTACGCTCGATATGGCGCAGAAAGCGCAATCCCAAACCTTTTCCTGCACTGGCTCCTTCAATGATACCGGGAATGTCCGCCATGACAAACGACTTGCTGTCACGGTAAGAAACAATACCCAGGTTGGGTTCCAATGTGGTGAATGGATAGTTGGCTATCTTGGGCTTGGCGGCAGATACGGAAGCAAGCAAGGTTGATTTTCCGGCATTCGGGAAGCCTACCAGACCTACGTCTGCCAAGAGTTTCAGCTCCATGATTACTGTCATTTCCTGCATCGGTTCGCCCGGTTGTGCAAAGCGGGGTGCCTGACGGGTGGCTGTCTTGAAGTGCCAGTTACCCAGTCCGCCGCGTCCGCCTTTCAGCAGAACAACTTCTTGTCCATGCTCGGTGACGTCACAGATATATTCGCCTGTTTCGGCATTGTATACCACTGTGCCACAGGGAACTTCAATAATCTTATCTTCTCCATCCTTACCAAAACTGCGGTTCTTGGAACCGGATTCTCCATGTCCTGCCAGTGCATGGCGGTCGTAGCGCAAATGCAACAGCGTCCAGTAGTTACGGTTACCGCGCAGGATAATGTGACCTCCTCGTCCTCCGTCACCTCCGTCGGGGCCGCCATTGGGTATGTATTTCTCACGCCTCATGTGCGTAGAGCCTCGTCCGCCCTTTCCGGAGCGGCAATATATCTTTACGTAGTCAACAAAGTTCGATTCAGCCATTTCTTTCCTTACGATTGATTTTAAAATACTTATTTTCTTTTTCGATGCAAAAGTAACGATTCTCCAAGACTACCTCAAACTTTTTTATTCCTTTTTATTTATTAATCCGTAGCGGAGGGCATTTCTAACTTATTTTTAGCACTACTCGTCTATAAACGGTAAGTGCCGGAGTCGCTTCATCCGTCAATTCTAAAATGATATGTATGTTTTGGCCCGCAGCATCAGCAGGAATATGCACTTTGCATTTTTCCGCATTATCCCCTTCTATTTTTACTTCACCTTTGTAACTGCTTGGTTCAGTATAAACACTCCAATTGTATATCAGTTTGTTACCATCAGGATCAGTTGAACCGCTGGCATCTAAAACCATGGAATTTCCGGCTTTTACCTTCTTAAAGATACATTTTAGCGAACGGTCTCCATCAAGCACTGCATGCGGATGGTGATTCACCGCTTTATAATCATCGGTTGTAGTCCACAACATACGTGCTGCAAAATTATTCCAGATGTGCTGCTGCCATTTGTTGATGGCGGCACAGCCCTCTTTGCAGCTTCCATGCATATAATAAGGGTCATATTGCGTTTCATCTTTCCCGCTGCGCACTATAAAATCCATACCTCGTATACCACTCGTCTTTTGATTGGAGAAACGACCGCCCCATCCTCCATATTCAAGTGAATCGGGTACGTTCAGGCCATTTGCATATACATAAAAGAAAGCTGGAGAGTCACCTTCCGTTGCCCACTTCCGGTCAGGATAATGCTTGCCTAATGGCTGATGACTTTGAATATTCTGTTTAAGCCATTGATCGGATGGTCCCCAACCATATAATTCTTTGTTTCTGATATATACTATTTCCGGGAAGTTCTTGGCTATCCAGGCTCCGGCATCATCTTGCCCTAGAACATCATATATGCGGATTTTTGCAGTAAACTTCTTAAGGTCTTTCTCGCTACGTGTATGCTTCACTTTCCATAAAGCTTGCGCTATCGTATTCATTCCACCCCAAGCTGCAAGCCATACGGGGCGTTGATCCTTTTTCTTATCAACTACCGAGATTATCAGTTTTGATCCCGGAGAATCTTTACCTTGACCTACTCCGGTCATGTTAGAGGAAGGTTGCCCTTGTTTAATAATTGCCCGCAGTTGATTCAAACTGGGATACCCTTCTGCATGTTTATTCAAGCGAGGCAGAACTTCTCCAAATTGTTCTACTACCTCTGAAATTTTAGCTGTTTTATCTGGGTCATCCATCCAGACTTGTGAACTGATTAACCCTTCAATGTCGATTACATTTGAGCATAATAACAAGTGTATCATTGACTGGATATCATCCGGATCAGTTCCCCCTAAATCAGTGGTTACAATCAGCCGATGTTTGTCCTCATTAGCCACTTGCGCCTCTGAATAAAGGCTCCATGCTGTAAGAAAGAAAAAGAAGAAAAGTACTTTTTTCATGGCGTTTAAAGATTATTTTTGCAAATTTACCACCAAAATGTGAATAACACTCTCTATTTTTATATACGAATATAATGAATTCCGAGAAATGTTACAGTTTTGATAAGTTCCGTGAGGAGTTTAAACCTTATGGACTTACATGTGAGACATGGATACCCCGTGTTATGCCCAGATACGATAGGCATAATGAAATAGAGATAAATTACCTGCCCCAAGGGAATATCACTTACTTGCGACACAACGAAAAAATAACCATATATCTTACTAAGAATTATTGTAATGATATTAAAGCCAATGATATCGGTGATGCAGTAGGTCTGCACCCTGATTATGCCAATCATATATTTAAGAAGGCATTTGGTACTACAATAAGTGACTATATTGCTGAGTTAAGAATAGCTCATGCACAACGTAAATTACTGACTACAGACATGAGCATTACCAACATTGCATACGAATGTGGATTCAATTCTATAGCCCGGTTTAATGCTACATTCTTTAAGAAAATCCAATGTACCCCGCGTGAATATAAAAAGAAGATCGTGAAATAGTTACTTGTTATTTTAGGGCAGACGGGAGAATAACAAAGCGCGGTAATATCATTTTCATGGGTATTACCGCGCTCTAAATTATGATTGTGTTACTTTACTTTGCAGCGTCGATTGCAGCGCAAACATCAGCAAAGATTTCTTCCAATGCACCTTGTCCTTTGATGTGTTGGTATTGTCCTTCCTGCTTGTACCAGTCAATCAGCGGAGAAGTCTGTGAATGATAAACATGAAGACGTTTCTTGATAGTCTCTTCGTTGTCATCGGCACGACCGGAATCCTTACCACGTTTGATGAGGCGGACCATCAGTTCGTCTTCAGGTACATCCAGGTCAAGCATAACGCTTACTCCCTGATTTCTTCCAGCAAGCATTTTTTTCAGAGCTTCTGCCTGTGCAATCGTACGGGGGAAACCGTCGAAGATTACACCTTTGCTGTCTTTGAAACTATCGAATACACTTGCAAGGATATCAATCATCAGGTCGTCAGGGATCAACTGGCCTTGATCGATATAACTTTTAGCTGTTTTGCCCAGTTCTGTGCCGTTCTTGATTTCAGCACGCAACACGTCACCGGTTGAGATGTGGTTAATACCGTACTTTTCTACGATTTTCTCACTTTGTGTTCCCTTTCCTGAACCGGGAGCACCGAAAATTACAATGTTCAACATTTGTGATTTACAATTTAACTGTTACTTATTATTATACCTAATTCAAAATTCTCTTGTACGCACCATAATTTAGCCTTATCCTGATAGCCTTGAGCAAGGTCTGCTCCGTATCAAGTCCGTACCAAGTCCGTATCTTCTCCGTGCAAAGGTATCTTTTTACGGAGCAGGTACGGACTTGGTACGGACTTGACCCGGTTCAGGTATGGCCTATAGCTCTATACGTAGTATTCGATTTCTTTAATCTACCACTGTATAAATGTCCGCATAATTGCGCCCGAAGCCGTCATAATCCAATCCATAACCTACAATGAAGTCATTGGGAATTTCCATGGCTACGTATTCTATATTCAAATCTACTTTCAACTTATCAGGTTTCACCAGTAACGAAGCGATGTGGATTTCTTTCGGGTTACGTGTGCCCAGCGTGTCCAGCAGACGTTGCATAGTCAGGCCAGTATCTACAATATCTTCCACAATCACTACCGTGCGGTCTGTCAGATCTTCGGTAATACCGATCACTTCCTTGATAACTCCGGTAGAGGACACCCCCTGATAAGAAGCCAGCTTCACGAAAGAAATCTCGCAGGGAATAGTAATGTTTTTCATCAGATCAGCAGTAAACATAAACGAGCCGTTCAGGACGCTGAGAAATAGAGGATTTTTACCAGCCAGATCGCGATTGATTTCATTTGCAACGCGGGTTACTTCTTTCAGAATGTCCTGTTCCTTGATAGAAACAGTGAACTTTTTGTCTTTTATTTGTATGGTGTCCATAAGGGATAGATTTTTAAAATTGGCACAAAAATACGATTTTTATTCTACTCCATGCATCATCTTCTGTAATTTCTTTGAGAGCAGGAAGAGGATAAGAGAGGCTACGCCGGACATGATAACGAATACCATAAAGAAGTCGAACATGGTTTCAATACGGAATCCGAGCAGGGTTTTCACTTTCCCGTCTTCGGGATAAAGGCCGCCTAAAGTACCTGCAAATTTATTGGCTGTAGAGGTGGCAAGATACCAGATTCCCATCATAAGAGAGGCAAAACGGACAGGGGTGAGTTTGTTTACCATGGATAAACCGATAGGGGAGAGGGCTATTTCTCCCATAGTATGGATGAAATAAAGTCCGGTTAGCCAGATAAGGCTGACTTTTACACCAGGCTGTACATCTTTCACACCGAAACAAATGACTAAATATCCCAGTGAGAGCAGCAACAAACCAATAGCTTGTTTGGTGGGGGAAGCCGGTTCCATGCCTCGTTTGTTCAGCGCACCCCATACACTGGGCATAATGGCTGCCAATATAACTACGAAGAACGGATTGAAAGATTGTATCCAAGAGGCGGGCATTTCCCAACCGAGGATTGTACGGTCGGTTTGTTCGGCAGCAAAAAGAGTGAGCGAAGCACCTGCTTGTTCGTAGGCTGCCCAGAAGAATATAACGAAGAAAGCGATAATGTAAATAACGAAGATACGGTCACGCTCTATCTTTGTCAGAGAGCCATCCAGCAGAATGCTGACGGGGAAGACGATACAGGCTGTGAATATCCCTATACTGACCCAATCGTTGCCGAAACACCAGTAGAAGAATAAGGCAAGGGCAATGGTCAGTGCTCCGAGAAGCAAATTGTTGCGCATCTTCTTATCTTTATCTATGGCTGTTTGCTGAACTGTTTTATGTTCTTTCGGTTGCTCCCGTTTGGCGTCCGGAATAATGCCGAGCGGCTTTCCGTCAGGACCGATCAGATACTTGTTCTTTTGCGTTTCAAATAGAATTACCGTGAAGATTGTAACGATCGCTGCAATCAGGAATCCCCATTTGAAATCATTGGGATTACCCGTTTCACCGAAGTAACCGCAAACCAGCGGGGCAAAGAAAGAACCCACATTTACACCCATATAGAATATAGTATAAGCAGAGTCCAGACGTCTGTCTCCCGGTTCATAAAGTTGTCCGACCAATGACGAAACTGTAGGCTTAAAGCAGCCATTTCCTAAAATCAAGAAGGTGAGTCCCCCATACATCAACCAGTGGGAAAGCTCTTTAGTATCCAGCATCGACGCACTGAAGAACATCAGGAACTGGCCTACCGCCATCATCATGGCCCCCCAGAAAACGGAACGCCGGATGCCCCAGTATTTATCAGCAATATATCCGCCGATGAGCGGAGTGAGATAAACCAGTCCGGTATAGCTGCCATAAATAGAGGCGGCATGTTCCTTATCGAACAAGAGAGCCTGGGTTAGAAACAGGATGAAGATAGCACGCATACCGTAGTAGCTGAAACGTTCTGCCGTGCTGGTAGCAAAGACAAGGTAAAGACCTTTCGGGTGTTTGGATGTACTCATTATAGTATAGATATTTTCTTTATGGGAGGCAAAGTTATAGAATCTGATTAAAAAAACATTACTACATTAAAATAAATTGTCTCTCTTTGGCGCTATAAGTGAAAAAAGATATATTTTTGCGTACGAAGAGGATGAGAAAAAGATTTAGCAGGAAAGAGGTGCAGTCGCCTCGTAAGCTCAGGAGCTTTCTTAGAAATGTAAATACTCTGGTATAAATACCACGATTTACATTAGTAAATACTCATCCTCTTCCTTTTTTAGTTATGTAAGATGAATGGAATTCTAATAGCGGTACTGATTGTCACCGGCTTGTTGATTTACAAGATTATCTCTTCGAGCCGGAAACAGGAAGGATACAAAAGGTGGAAAGCCGGAAACCGCAGCAATACGGAAGATACTACCGATACAGAAACTACCCGTAAAGGATGGTTTAGCCGGTACTTTGGTACTTCTGCTCCGATCACCATTCCATGGTTCGACGAGGAGGCAGTAGTGAAGTGTGCCAATCTGTTGGGAGTGGAAGAGGCGGTCCTGAAAGAGATACTGAAAGATATTCCCGGACATTACCGGGAATTCTGGATTGGTAAAAGAAAGGGAGGCTACCGTATGATTTCAGCACCGGACAAAGAGCTGAAAGCCATTCAGGATACTATCAATCATCGCGTTTTATCATTTGTGAATCTACATCCCGCCGCTACCGGTTTCCGGTGCAAGATGTCCATTTCCGATAATGTCCGGCCGCATCTGGGCAAGCCCTATGTGCTGAAAACTGATATCCATGATTTCTTTGGCTCTATATGCAGTCTGCGGGTACGGAAAATGTTCGAGAGTATGGGATATCCACCGAAGATTGCAAGAGTGCTTGCGGCTTTATGCTGTGTACGCAGATGTCTGCCTCAGGGAGCATCTACCAGTCCGGCACTGAGTAATATCATTTCTTATGAGATGGACAAAAAGCTGGCGGCACTGGCTACTGAATATAATCTGGTTTATACCCGCTACGCGGATGATCTCACTTTTTCGGGAGATGTCTTTCCGGCGCAACAGATATTGCCTCTGATTAAACAGATCATTCGGGAGGAAAAGTTTGAAATCAATCATAAGAAAACCCGTTTTCTGAGTGGGCATAAGAGAAAGATTATCACAGGCGTTTCCATCAGCTCCGGCGTGAAGCTGACCATTCCCAAAGCAAAGAAGAGGGAGATACGCAAGAATGTCCATTTCATTCTGACGAAAGGGCTTGCGGAGCATCAACGCCGGATAGGTTCTCATGATCCTGCTTACCTGAAGCGTCTGATCGGAACTCTTTGCTACTGGCGATCCATAGAACCGGATAATGCTTATGTTTCCGATTCTATTGCTGCTTTGAAAGGTTTGGAGAAAGGATCTTAATTTTTCTTCTTCTGAGGAGTAGGTTCAATATCATAATACCCTTCTTCTGTTTTTATGATTTTGAATTTTCCTTCTTTCACCCATTTATTCCAGTCGACAAACAACCTGGTGATATATTGGTACATGTCTTCTGCAATATTAATTTCTGCTCCTGATTTCAGGTTCAATACCAGTTGGTTATTCTTGACGGAAAGATGCTTCTTGGCTCTGTCTATAGCTATTACGTAAACAGTCCGGTTGTAGGCGCGGTCTTCAAGAAAACCTGTCTGATAGTTGTAAGGACCGATTGCATCATCGGACATCGGACGTTTAGTCTTAAGGAAGGTAGAGTCGGTAATGGATTCGCGTACCTTGCGGGCTTCTTCCCATGCTTTCTTGTGTTCTGAAGAAATTTCTTCGTTTCTAATGTCCTCTTGAACTTGTCTGTACAGTGTTTTAAACTCAGCTTCTTTGCCTGAAATAGCAAAATAGCCATTTGGAATCCGAGCATTAACCCGAGGATTGCATACTACCTTATTGTTACATACAAAGCTGATATGTTTACCTATAGACCGTTCGGTTGCATCTGCCCATACTTCAATCGACTGTTCGTTTACTCTTCCTACAATTTGGTATATCATTTCGCCTGTCCGTTCATTCAAGGAAGAGTCGAGGCTTATGGAGGCAAAATCTTTGGTCGTTACGATTGGCTCTGCCGAAAGGCTGTCTTGTTTACCACTCGTGATGTAATACCATCCATTGGGGCGATTCGTATCAATGGCTTTTTCACAAAGGTTCATAGAACCGTTGCTGTTTCCTCCCAATGAGCTTAAAGCCATAAGTGCTACTAATAAACTGAATGCTTTCATAACTTCATTATTTAGGTTACTATTCTTTTGAAAATAATCTATCGTTCTCGTAAGCCTTTCCGACAGTTTGAATAGATGAAAACCGCCTGACTCCGACAATCTTCCGTTCATTTTCATCTTCTATGTAATAGCTCAGGGCAGGTTCACCTATATAATATTCATCGATGTAGGTGTTGTTATCTATTAATACGGTTAGCTTCATATTTTTTTTGGTGCATTATTCGGAAATGGATACTCTTTAAGGAATGATACTTGCAACAAAAATACGAAAAGTCAGGCATAATCTTCGGTTTAATATGACTTTTGTGTTGGATATGACGCATTTATCTTTCTTTTCAGGATACGTGCCAGTTTGTTCCGCAATAATTGTTTCCTGAAAGGCGACAAATGATCTATATACAGTCTCCCTTCCGTATGCTCAAACTCATGTTGAATGATTCGTGCCGTATATCCATGATAAACCTTGACTTGCTCATTAAATTCCTTATCCTGATACTTTATTGTTATGGACCAGGGTCGTGTCACTTCCTCATACAGATCGGGAATACTCAGACAGCCTTCTCCCGTAGTCCATACCTCGTCACTGTATCCTGTTATTTCCGCATTTATGAATGTTTCTTCTATCCCGCAATCATCTTTTGCAAAGAAACGTTCCCTTTCTTTAGTGGACATATATGCATAGCTATCCCGGCTGTTCACTACAAATAGTTTGATAGGAAGATTGATCTGTGGAGCAGCCAGACCACAACCGTCCGCATTTCTCAGTGTCTGCCACATCGTCTCTATGACTTCCCGGATACCCGGATAAGTTTTCTCTATACTCACACATTCTTTTCTCAGTACGGGATTCCCGTAAATTGTTATCGGTTTAATCATATTACTTTTTTAGGCAAAAGTAACCCATAGACATCAACCCTTATGGTAAATTTTAGACATATCGTTCTGTACTATCCTAATATTTATGTACTTTTGCACACATGCCGGTAAGCTTATTAGAACATATCATATCACATCCTTTCGCTTCTCTTGAGGGGATAAGGATAATGACTCCTGCAAAAGATATGCAAGAGTACGTCGATAGTTTCTTTATCTTCCCTTGCTGCGATTTATCTGATAGCTTGGCATATAATGACGGAACACCTATGTTAGCATTCCTGTCCGAGGCGGAAGATGAAGTAGAGTTGGAGTATAATGAGGAGGCTTCCAGATTCAAATCCGGTTGGTTCAGTACAAGGTCTTTTGAAAAGATGGCTGTTCGTTTCTCCGGAAGGGGCACTTATCTGCTGATAGTACGGTTTAAACCTGCATCTTTTTACCGCTTGTTTGGGTTGGATGCCAAAAAATTCAATACCCGTCCTTTCTGGAATCTGCAATCCGTATTTCATGATTCGGATGCTTTACTGAAAGAAATGCAGCAATGTGGGGAAGTAGAAGAGAAGATAGAACTTTTAGAAAACTGTATCCGCGATGTCCTATCCGTAAATGAAAAATCTAATAAGCTGCTGGATGAGGCCATTCGCTATATCAAGTTGCATAAAGGAACATTATCCATCGATGAATTAAAGTCTCATTTAGGCGTTAACTATAAATGGCTGGAACGAAACTTTTCCGAAGCAGTCGGCATGACGCCCAAGTGTTACTCTTCTTTGCAGCGGTTCATCCATGCTTATACCGCTTTTCGAGTACAGAAAGATTTGGTTCGCATTACTGCGGATAGTGGTTATAGCGACACGAATCATTTCATTAAGGACTTTAAAAAGTATACCGGACAAACTCCCATGCAGTATTTGCGTGCATACAATATGAAATCCTGCCTCACAGAATCGTGAAGCAGGATTTCTCTTGAAAAGTCTAGTTTAGATTGTTCCGTTATTTTGTAGAGAGTGGCAGCGATTCATACTCCCTGTATTCTCTGTAATCTTGTCCGGGAACAGTTATCGGATCGTCATAAGTTTCGTATATGTTCAATTTGTCGGTAGTCAGCTGTTTAATTCTACTTTTGTATGGTATCATTAGTCTTTAATGTTTAACTCGCTACAAATTAAGTGCATAAAAAAAAGAAAAGCCTTGAACGAATTCAAGGCCTTCAAAATAAAGTGATAATCCTATGATTTTTTAACAAAACTCTATTCCCTTGGTATTCTTTCGTATATGGCTGATTGTTTCAGGGGTGACACGGAGAAAAGATGCTATCTCCCTGAGTGTGATATAATTGAGAAAATCCGGATAGCGTCTTACTAAATCCACATAGAGTTCAGTAGGTGTTTTGCAGTAAATATCCAGCAAGCGCTTATAAGTCTGGACAAAGAGCTCTTCCGCTAAAATTTTTTCCAATTCCTGAGTAGATTTGTCGGTGGAAAAGAAGTTGGTTATTTCTTGGGCAGATGCATAATATATCAGAGAATCGGTGGTTGCCTGAATGCTTACCATTGCTTTCTCCTTTTTTATGCATTGTGGGTAATCACCGACATATTCTCCTGCAAAAGCATAGCCTACAATGTGTTCACATCCGTTTTCATCCGTACAGACATAGCGGAACATACCTTTCTCGATATAGGCGGCATGTGTCGTGACAATGCCTTGTTCCGCAAAATATTCTTTTTTCTTCATTTCCTTGCATCGTCCATGATCCAAAAAGAATTTTTTGAATATGGAGAATTCTTCACGCTCCGTATAGTTATTAAAGCCTTTCATGTGTGTAGATTAGTTTTTGTCTTATTGATAGCAAAAATACAAAAGGGAGAATAAAAAGTATATTATCAGATTAATAAAAAAGATTATTTAGGCAGAAGACTTTAATTTTATGGTTTATTTATTTTTTCAGGTAATTGTCTGTCTATTGACGTTAATGCTAATATTCCTTGCTTATCTCTATTAAATAGTCTACCTTTGTTTAATAAACAACGGTATTTACATGTGCATGTTAGAACTATTGAGATGTGCATGTTGATGCTACTTACATGTGCATGTCAGTAGTCCTAACATGTGCATGTAGGTATCTGTATTCTTTAAAGAAAGACGGACTGTTTAATAATAAAGCGTTAACTGTTAATACATTCGATATATGGCAATCCCTTACATTGTCTGCCGCAAGGTGGATGCAACGAAAAAAGAAAAACCGCAATTGTGGTATGCCGTCGGCAAGAAAATGCAGAAGAAAAGCGGCAGAACGGAGCGGGACGTAGCACATCGGGTAGCTCAACGGACTGGTTTTCACCCGGGAGTGGTAGAAGCTGTCCTGGCTGCAACGGGTGAAATCATTGAAGAGGAGTTGAGCGATGGACGCTCTGTGACGTTGCGCGGCATCGGGTCGTTTCAGACGGCAGTCACGAGCAAGGGGTTCGAACACCCGGAAGATGTGTTGCCACATTCCGTCAGACTCTCACGCGTGTACTTTAAGGCGGATCGTATGCTGACGCTGGCCGTGAAACGTGCGGGATGCCATCGGATTCCGTTTAAGTATTACTTCCCGAAGGAGTTGCTGACGAAGAAGATGGAACTGGCTGATAAACAGGCGGAACGGGAAGAGGATGAGATGGATGGAGCGGAATGCAGCTGAAGAGCGGAATGAGTAAATTGTATTTTATAAAAAACAAAATGAATAATGTTTTGTATTTTATAAAATACAATTTATCTTTGTAAGAAATAAATATAACCTTGATGCGGATGAAACAATTATTTGCTACTTCATATCAACTCATAGAACGCACTTCGACAGAATTTGTAAGATATCTGTATAACGAAATACGTTGGGGAAATAGGCTGATTGCTATAACAGGCGCCCGTGGTTCAGGCAAAACAACGCTTATGCTCCAGTATATCAAAGAGCATTACACTGCATACAGTAATGAAGCTCTGTACGCTTCATTAGATAATATCTGGTTTTTCAGGCACTCGTTGCTTGAGTTGGCAGATGAATTCCACAAAATGGGTGGCAAGATATTGTTTCTGGATGAAGTGCATAAGTATCCGACGTGGTCTGTAGAAATAAAGAATATCTATGATAGCTATCCGGATATGAAAGTTGTTTTTACCGGTTCTTCTCTGTTGGAAATTCATAAGGGAGAGGCTGATTTATCCAGGCGAGCTGCCATTTATCATCTGCATGGATTGTCATTTCGCGAGTTTTTAATGTTTGAGTATGGGCATAAGGTAGAAACGGTTACTTTATCCGATATATTGACGAGACATGTGGAAATAGCGATGAATGTGGGAAAGGTAATCAAGCCGCTTGTTGCATTCAAAGAATATTTATCTTATGGATATTATCCTTTTTATAAAGAAGATAAGGTTTTGTATCATGAAAAATTATTGGCAACACTGAATATAATTCTGGATGTGGATTTACCTTCTACTGAAAAGATAGACTATTACTCTATCGGAAAGATGAAAAAGTTGTTTGCCATACTTGCTGAACTTGTACCTTACATTCCTAATGTATCGGCTTTAAGTAAAGAGCTGGAGGTTACGCGGATTTCTTTGCTAAACTATCTGTTTTATCTTCAGAAAGCTCAAGGTCTATTGTTACTTGATAAAGAAGCATCCGGTATAAAGCAATTAGCTAAGCCGGAAAAGATTTACTTAGGTAATACGAACTATGCCTATGCATTGGGAGGTGATAAGACTGACATTGGGAATGTAAGGGAAACTTTTTTCTTCAACCAGACCCGGGTTCGCCATGCTGTGACTTACTCTCCTAAGGTCGATTTTATTCTTGATGGAACTTATAGTTTTGAGATTGGAGGAAAGAATAAAACGAAGGAACAATTGAGGGAAGTCCCCAATGGATATTTGGCGCTTGATAATATTGAAGTGGGATATGGAAACCAGATACCGCTTTGGATATTTGGATTAATGTATTGATAGAGTTTGAACAATAATAGAGAAAAATAAATATGAAGATATTCCCTACTCAAAGCATCAAAGAGTTGGATGCTTACACAATAGAAAATGAACCGATTGCTTCCATCGACCTGATGGAGCGTGCCTCGCAGGCATTGACAAAATCGATTACGAAACGCTGGGAAGCTGAAACACCGATTACGGTATTTGCCGGACCGGGCAATAATGGTGGAGATGCATTGGCAGTCTCCCGATTGCTGGCGGAAAAGGGTTATCAGGTATCGGTTTATCTGTTTAATACCAAAGGAGAACTTTCTCCCGATTGCGAGGCGAACAAGGAACGACTGGTGGATGTGAAGAATCTGGATTTCCATGAAGTGACATCACAATTCGTCCCGCCCGTGCTGACGGTTGACCATGTGGTTATCGACGGACTGTTCGGTAGTGGATTGAACAAGCCGCTGAGTGGTGGCTTTGCTGCCGTGGTGAAGTATATCAATGCTTCATCGGCACAGATCGTGGCTATTGATGTTCCTTCGGGATTGATGGGGGAGGAGAATACCTTCAATATCAAAGCTAATATTGTCCGTGCGGATGTGACGCTGAGTCTGCAATTGCCGAAGTTGGCTTTTCTTTTTGCTGAGAATCAGGAGTTCGTGGGTGAATGGGAATTGCTGGATATCGGTCTGAGTGAAGATGCGATAGAGGAGATGGACACTGATTATAGTCTGCTGGAGGCTGAGGATATGCAGGATCTGTTGAAACCGAGAAATAAGTTTGCCCATAAAGGAGACTTCGGACGCGCCTTGCTTATTGCCGGTTCGCAAGGAATGGCGGGAGCGTCGGTGCTTGCCGCAAAAGCTTGCCTGCGTTCTGGAGTAGGGTTGCTGACGATGCATGTGCCTTATTGTAACAATATGATTGTGCAGACTTCCGTGCCGGAGGCTATGACGGAACTGGACCCCAGTGATACCTGTTTTGCCTGTCCTACGGATACGGATGATTATCAGGCAGTGGGCATCGGTCCGGGTCTGGGAAAGGCGGAAGAGACAGAGGGTGCGGTATTGGAACAGATAGACAGCTGTTTATCTCCTATGGTAGTGGATGCTGATGCTTTGAATGTGCTGGCAGGGCATCGCAATTATATCGGACGCTTACCGAAAGGGAGTATTCTGACACCGCATCCGAAAGAACTGGAACGGTTGGTAGGAAAGTGTCAGGACTCTTATGAACGCTTAACGAAAGCACGTGAGTTGGCGCGAACATCAGGAACATATATCATCTTGAAAGATGCTTACTCTGTGGTTATTACTCCGCAAGGGAAGTGTTATTTTAATACTACAGGTAATCCGGGTATGGCAACAGGTGGCAGTGGAGATGTTTTGACGGGTGTAGTGCTGGCTTTGTTGGCACAGGGTTATGCTTCGGAAGATGCAGCCTGTCTGGCGATGTATGTTCACGGGCTTGCCGGAGATATTGCTTGTAAGAAGTATGGGGCGATAGGAATGACAGCTGGGGATATCGTGACGTGTCTGCCGTTGGCGTGGAGGATGATGGAAGAATGAAAAGACAAGATATCAGGTTTTAAGTATGCAGTGTTATGGCACAGTCTTAGTACTGCAATACTTAAAACTTAATACCTAATTTATTATTTTCCTCTCGTCGTAATATGGAAGCATCCTTGCTTCAACTCATACTTTATATAGCATTTATCCGCTTTCCGCAAGTCGCGCAATACTTCGGAAAGTACGAGTTTCAATGTATCTGAACTGACATCCTGTAGCGGGCGTCCATCTTCATCTTCTACTTTCTTGAAGCGCTTCCAACTGACATCGAATGTAGTTCCGTAGAAATGCGCAGAGTTTGCCGAAGCATTGCCATTGCGGCGACGCAGGCGTTTTACGTCATCTTCGGTGCGGAGTACGGAGGTTACGATTATTTTATTGGGGTTTAGTCCTTTGGCGGTCAGCGAGTCAAGGAAATTGCTACCGATGGTATCCAGTAGTTGTGCTGCACCTTTAATGAGATATGGGATGGAGTGTGTCAGCGAGTCTACCACATATAAATCGTTCGTTTCGATGTGCTGAAGTTTTTCCTTCATGTGTTCGGCCTCTTTGCGGGAGGCAATTGGCGTAATGCCTATGGCTTGTGCGACATTCAGATGCGCTTCATTCAAGTCGCCGAAGGTTCGTCTGTAGCTGATTACTCCTTTAATGTTTCGCGGCTCGTTCAGTTTAAGGGACATATCTTTCTTTTTGCATCCGGCAAGGGAAGTGCCGGCCATAAGTATTGCTAAAAATAAAAGCGGAAGTTTGTTGTATCTTTGTTGCATATGGCTTGAAAATGTTTTTATGTGGGCACAAAAGTAGGAAAAAGAAAAGAGAGTTCTTGTCTATATACTATCGTTTTTTAAAGAAAAAAGTGACGGCTCAATCTATTTCACAAATAGCGTTCTCTTTCATTAGGGTGAACTCTTCTAAAGAAGATGGGGTTATGTTTATCATTCCGGATTTTGATTGTTTGTGTAATTTTGCTAATGTGAAATATTCATCGTCTAATACATCTTGTATTCCCCAGATATCATTTTCTTCATCTTTTATATATGACTCTATAGCTGTGCCATTCATATAATGTACATAGAAGATCATATCTTCGTGATGATCATAGAAACTAAGATAAGTCTCTACGGAATGAAGATATTTATCTTCTATACTTCTCAGCAAATTTCCTATAAACAAGAGCTGGGGTTTAGATATGAGTTTGTCAGCTTCGCAGCATATAGAACAGTCCCAAATGTCATTGAATAAAGATTTTTTGCGGAACCGTATAACGTCTTTATGCTCCGGATGCTCAGTGATGAATGATTGTATCTCTTTCGAGATTTTGTGCTGCACCTCTTTATTTGGATCACTTTTTAATATGAAATTTATCCGGAATAGGCTGTGGCATTTATTTGGCGATATTGAAAACTGGTAGTTGGCTGCTGAAGTTTGAAGCTTGAAATTGGTAGATTTATTTTTGAGTGATGAGTTTATTGAACTATTATCGCGATTGGCCTTTAAAAGTTCAAAGATTTGCCTGGTGGTATCTTCTGCTGATTTTCTTTTTAGAAAATCCCAATACATGAATCCAGAGAGAATTGATGCGCCTACAATGAGAGAGGCTGGTTTACCAAAGAATCTTTCTGTTAAACCGATACTGCCTCCTGTTATGAGAACAAGGATTATCCAAATGGCAGTATTTTTTAATAATCTTGCAGTTTCACGTTCCATGTTTGTATTATTCAAGATTTACTTTATTATATGATAGTAAATTAGTGACGAAGGTACATATATAAAATAATGGAAGCAAGATTTGTTGACGTATTCTTTCATTTCTTTTAGGGTTTGCGTTATCTTTGCGCCCGAAAAATGAAAGCAAAAGAGTATGCAACGGTATTTTATTTATTTAGCTTATGACGGAACCGCCTACCACGGCTGGCAGATACAACCCAATGGAGAGAGTGTACAAGAGTGTCTGATGCGTGCACTTGCCACACTGATGCGCCGTGAAGTAGAGGTTATTGGTGCCGGACGTACCGATGCCGGGGTGCATGCTTCTCTGATGGTTGCCCACTTTGATAGTGACGAACCGCTTGATACAGCTTTCTTTACCGACAAACTAAACCGCCTTTTGCCGCCCGATATTTCTGTTTACCGCCTTCGTGCAGTGAAGCCCGATGCGCATGCTCGTTTTGATGCAACGGCACGCATGTATAAATATTACGTGACTACGACAAAGTCTCCCTTCAATCGTCAATACCGTTGTCGTCTTTTCCAGACGCCCGATTTCGAACGAATGAACGAAGCGGCCTGTAGTTTGTTTAATTATACAGACTTCACCAGTTTCAGTAAACTGCATACGGACGTAAAAACAAACAACTGCCGCATCATGCATGCCGCCTGGACTCAGATAGACGATGTAACCTGGGTATTCACCATTCAGGCGGACCGTTTCCTGCGCAATATGGTTCGTGCAGTTGTCGGCACTTTGCTCGAAGTAGGCCGTGGCAAGCTCACCGTTGATGGTTTCCGGCGTGTTATCGAGCAGAAAGACCGTTGCAAAGCTGGTACTTCCGTTCCGGGCAATGCCCTGTTTCTGGTAGATGTCACATATCCGGAAGAACTGTTTATAAGCAGTTAAGCAGTCGGATCAGTTTCTTAAGTCGGATAACTTTATCCCTGAACTGCCTTTTAATTTTTAATTTTCAATTTTTAATTCACATGTGGTTATTACTCGCCTTTCTCTCAGCTGCCTTGCTGGGTTTTTATGATGCATTTAAGAAGAAATCATTGCGCGATAATGCTGTGCTTCCCGTTCTGTTTCTGAATACGGTATTCTCCAGCCTGATATTTCTTCCTTTCATACTGATTTCCGCTTTTACTCCTGCTTTGAACGGAACAATGTTCGAAGTACCTGTTGTAGGTTGGGAGGTACATAAGTTTATCATTGTCAAGTCATTTATCGTTCTATCTTCCTGGATATTCGGTTACTTTGGCATGAAGCATTTGCCGTTGACGATTGTCGGTCCGATTAATGCTACCCGCCCTGTAATGGTGCTGGTGGGTGCCATGCTGATATTCGGTGAACGTCTGAACCTGTATCAATGGATCGGAGTCATGCTTGCCATACTTTCTTT
Organism: Bacteroides intestinalis; assembly: GCF_003464595.1. Classification (GTDB taxonomy): domain Bacteria; phylum Bacteroidota; class Bacteroidia; order Bacteroidales; family Bacteroidaceae; genus Bacteroides; species Bacteroides intestinalis_A. Next base: position 18,396 of record NZ_QRZF01000023.1, on the reverse strand, counting down.
CTTTATGCTGAGCCGTTCCGGTAAGAAGGAAGGCATTGACTTTAAACATAACAAATGGATTTACTTCATCGTGCTGGCTGCCATCACCGGAGCTATCAGCGGACTTTATGACAAGTATCTCATGAAGCAATTCAATCCTATGGCGGTGCAGTCGTGGTATAATGTCTATCAGGTATTTATCATGTGTCCCATCATTCTTTTGCTATGGTACCCCAAGCGAAAAGAAAGTACCCCTTTCCGTTGGGATTGGACTATCATCCTGATATCCGTCTTCCTTAGTGCAGCTGACTTTGCCTACTTTTATGCCCTGAGCTATGAAGACTCCATGATTTCCATTGTCTCTATGGTACGTCGTGGGAGTGTGGTTGTCTCATTCCTTTTCGGAGCTCTCTTCTTCCGTGAAAAGAATTTAAAAAGTAAGGCTGTCGATCTCATTTTGGTATTGATTGGAATGTTCTTCCTGTATTTGGGAAGTAAATGAGCTCTGGAGGTATTTAGAAAGAAAGAGTGCTTATTTGTGAAATAAATGCTGGTGCTTTCTAAATATTCGAAATATGTTTTGAATTTCAGAATTTTGTGGTTAGCTTTGCGTCAAATTGAGTGTGAAATGAGAATAATATCATTTGCGGCTATAAGAGAATACGTCAAGAAGCATGCTGACGCTGATATACCTTTGCGTGATTGGTATAAAAAGACAGAACAAGCAGATTGGACATGTTTGACCGATATGAAGCAAACGTTTAATAGTGTTGACTATGTGGGTAATGACAGGTTTGTTTTTAATATCAAAGGTAATGATTATCGGTTGGTTGCAATAGTGTTATTTGCCGCTAAAAAGGTCTTTATTCGTTTTATTGGCACTCATAAAGAGTATGATAATAAAGACTGTTCCAAGGCTTAATGCTGCATATTCGTGAGACACACGTAAAACTGTAAATTGTATGGCAAAGATAAAAACAGAGAAACAGTACAAAGCAGCTTGTATGAGAATTGAAGAGTTGCTGAAAGTTGTTAGCAATGAGACACCTGCTGATGATCAGAATTATCTTGAACTGGATTTGATTGCGGATTTGGTTGCCGACTATGAAGAGGAACATTTTCCTGTAAAAGCTCCCGCTTTGGTTGATGTGATAAAATTACGCATGTATGAGATGGGATTAACTCAAAATAAGCTCTCTGAGTTGTTGAATGTTAGTCCTTCACGCGTTAGTGAATATCTTTCCGGTAAGTGTGAACCTACTTTAAAAGTGGCACGAGAGATGAGTCGGAAGTTGGGCATTGATGCTAATATCGTTTTAGGTGTATAGTTGTTATTCCCTTTATTACTATAATTGAATGGCAGAAGATTTATGTATCAGCAACGGCAGCAAGGCCGAAAAGTATCGGACTTTGCTTCCCCAGATGAAGAGCCTGATTGAAGGTGAAAATGACCTTATAGCCAATCTGGCTAATGTTTCGGCTGCACTGAAAGAGACTTTCGGTTTCTTTTGGGTGGGATTCTATCTGGTGAAAGGGGAAGAACTGGTATTGGGACCTTTTCAGGGACCGATAGCCTGCACACGTATCCGGAAAGGACGTGGTGTTTGCGGTATGGCATGGGCTAAGGCGGAGACGTTGGTGGTGCCCGATGTAGATGCATTCCCCGGACATATAGCTTGTAGTTCGCTGTCGCGCTCGGAGATTGTCATTCCGTTGATTCGTGAGGATGGCGAGGTGTGGGGCGTGCTCGATATAGATAGTGAAAACCTGAATACCTTTGACGAAACAGATGCACGTTTTCTTGGAGAGATATGCTCCTGGCTCTGAAGATTGCGTTGAAGTAATAAAATACAAAATAGGAATAACAGAAAAATAATATGATGAAGAAATTGACAATGTTCTTGTGTTTGGCTTGTGCCTGGATGTGTTCTCTGCAGGCTCAGGAAGCTAAAACCTTTTTCAAAAATATGCCCGATAGCCTCAGTCCACTGCTTACTGCCGTGAACCGTGCCGACTGTATCGACTTCCTTGAAAGTAAGATGAAAGCGGAAGTAACCAACCGTTTCGGCGGCAAATCGGAAATGACGGAGCTTGCTCCCGATTATATCCGTATCCAGATGACACCGCAAAGCTCCTGGCAGATGAAACTACTGGCTACGAGCGACAGCACGAAAGTAATCTGTACCGTATCTACAGCTTGTGCCCCTGCTTGTGATAGTGATGTCCATTTCTATACCACCGGTTGGGAAGAATTGCCCGCTTCTTCTTTCCTCACGCCTCCTGTAATGAAAGATTTCCTGTCATTACCCGATACGGTGATGGATTATGAAGTGAGAGATGCCGGCGAACAGGCAGATATGCTGCTGATGAAAGCCGATCTTTCTGCAAAGGACAATACACTGACTTTTACTTTTACAACTACCGACTATATGGATAAAGAAGCGGCAGAGAAACTGAAACCGTATCTCCGCCGCCCTGTAGTGTATGTTTGGAAAGAAGGTGGCTATGACCGCAAGTAACGGGCTACTTCACCTTTATTCTGTCGAATCCTTCTCCATATACTCCGATTACCGCACTTTGTGATACAAATGCGTTTGGATCTATATCCTTTATCAATCGGAATATAATTGTTGATTCGCGCTTCTTGGCAAGTACGAACAACATCTTCTGTTCCTTACCGCTATAAAATCCGGAAGCATTGATGACGGTGGCGCCCCGGTGTGGATATACATTGATGTGCCGGGCTATTTCATCATATTTCTCACTGATGATAAAGAACTGTACGGATTGCCGGGCACTATTCACTACCTGATCCAGAACAAAACTGCAAATGTACAGGGTTACATAACCGTAAACCACCTTCTCCCAATCTTTCAACACAAAGTAGCTGGAAGAAATGATAATCAGGTCACAGATCAGCATTACACGACCTAATGTGATATCCCGGTATTTATTGATGATAGCGGCAATGATATCCGTTCCGCCTGTGCTACCATTGGAAGAAAAAGCGATGCCTATGCCGCCTCCACAGAGGGATGCACCGATGACGCACGCCATGAAAGGCTGATCGTGCAGTAAGACCACACCGCTTGCCAGTCTCTGAATGATGGAAAGGAAGAATGTCAGGGTGAATACGGCGAATACAGTTTTGATACTGAACTTCCAGCCCAGGATGCGGATAGAGAGTAGTAGCAAGATGAGGTTGATACTGAAATAAGTGTACTGCACAGGGAAGCCGGTGGCGAAATAGACTATGGAGGCGATACCTGGCACTCCTCCGGTGGTGATGTCATTGGGCAACAGAAATACTGTCCAGCCTATACCATAAAGAATTAATCCGAGGGCGATCATTAAATAATCTCTTGTTTCCCGAATCAGGCTTTGCTTAGTAGGGACGTTTACGATTGTTTTCATCTGTTTTATGCGTAAGTTTGGTAATGAGTTTTAGAAACTTTCTTTATAAAATGTGCGTTGTTTGTTTACGCCTGCAAAGATAGATGTAATATTCGGAAATCTTGTCTAATCCGTCATGGTTCATGAGGGGATGTGCCCAATTTTTTATTTGCTGATTAAATTCTTATAGACTACTGTTTGCAGTAATTCCTCCCGTCGCAAGGCTGAAACTGGAAGTTCTTTCCCGTTGATGAAGACTCTTCCTTTGGCAATGGAATCGATGTGCGAGAGGTTTACAAGGAAAGATTTGTGTATTCTGAAGAAGGCGCTTTGAGGCAGAATTTCTTCCAGTGAAGTCATGGTCTGATGGATGACGAGAGTTTTGGATTTGAAGTGCAGTTTCAGGTAGTTCTGCATGCCTTCTACGTATAGTATATCTTTCCAGGATATCTGGGTAAATGCATCCCCCTGTCTGATATACATTTCCCGGGCGGTTTCTTCTATTCCATTATTTTGCAGTAAGAGTTGGGTTCTGAAGGTATGGGCGGCCTTGGTCACTGCCTGAAAGAAACGCTGAAAAGAAATTGGTTTCAGTAAGTAGTCAACAACATTAAGTTGATAGCCTTCCAGGGCATATTCGGAGTAGGCGGTAGTTAGTATGGTCAATGGTGCTTCATCCAATGATTTCAGGAAATCGATGCCGGAAAGATAGGGCATATTGATATCCAGAAACATGAGGTCGATAGGCTGATTTTCTAATATTCCTCTTGCTTCGAGTGCAGAAGAACAGGTAGCGTTGACTGTGAGAAAGTCCAGTTTACTGATGTGGTTGGCAATACCTTTGATGGCGATTTGTTCGTCGTCTACGATGAGGCATTTCAGGGGTTGTTGTTCAGGGGAGTCTTTCATCTTTTATATTTCAATGCTAAGTGAGGTTTGATAATAGGTATCTGTTTGGTTGACGGACAACTGGTACTTCTTGTGAAACAGGATGTCCAGTCGTTTGACTGTATTGGTTAGTCCCAGTCCGGTGCCTGGTCGTTGCAGATGCGGGGAGCTGGTGTTGCCGACTTCAAGAAGGATATGATGGGCATTCTGTTTGAACCGTATCTGTACCTGTCCTTTCTCCGTGGGTGTGTGCGATGCATGTTTAAAGGCATTTTCTATGAATGTCAGTAATAACAGAGGCGGGAATCCGATGTTGCCGTCTTCTACTTCCCATTCGGTGCTTACGGTCAGTTTGTCTTCCCAGCGAATGTTTTCTATTGCTATGTAGTTTTGCAGGAATTCTATCTCCTGTTCCAGGCTGATAAACTCTTTCTGACCGTTATACAGCTGGTAGCGCAGGATATCGGAATATTTCTCTAAAAGGGAAGAAGCTAAAGGCACATTATCCTGCATCAGGATGTTGATGTGATTCAACACATTGAACATGAAGTGAGGGGTGATTTGCTGCCGTAATGTCTGGAAGAGGAATTGAGATTTCTCTTTTTCTAATTGCAGGTTTTCTGAATAAAAGCACAGGCCGCAGAAGGCGAGATTGATAACCAATGTACCTGGTAGCAAGAGGATAGAGTTGAAAAGAAGGTTCTCTTCTCCCTCTATGAAGATGTTGGATACAGGAAATATACCTGTTTGTTCAAGATACTGGAAGAGGACGAAGTAGGAGGCTACCAGTGTACTTGTAGGGACGCAAAGTACTATAAACAATATCCAGAAAGGCTTCATTTGCTTGGTGCGTATCGCTTTTTTCAGCAGATGGTTGCATAGATATTGGTTCACCAGCATATAACTGCCGCTTATGCAGATGGTGAGAAGCGTTGCTTCGCATATACTGGTCGACATATTGAGGAATTGTATCCAGAAAGTGCCGGCAATGAGTAGCCAGAAGATAGTAGAGAGCTGCCGCGATTTGAAAGTCAGATGTTTCTTCATGTTGCAAAGATAAGGGATAAAGTGGTTGCTGCTTATCTGTTTCGTCATAAGCAGACCGGGGGTTGGTCAAAAAGATTTCCTCGTTCGCATTGATATTGACAATCTTTGTGGTATACAAATCATTAAAAGAAGAAACAAAAATGAAATGGATATCTATTGCAACAGTCTTATTACTACTGGTTTCTGTGGAAAGCACTGCACAGATCACTATTAAAACAGAGTATTTCGGTACATCGGCTTATCGGGATGAGCACAATCAAAAAGTGGGTAACAGTAAAGGTTCCGCCATGGTCTATCACGGAAGTGCCAATCTGCCTTTGTCGATGAAAAAGAACGAAAGTAATCAGCCTACGATATGGGGGATCGGGCTTTCGGGCGATTATGCGTCTCTGAATAATAAGAATATTGCAGAATCTCTTGTGTTGTCCGAGATTCTGAATTTGCAGATGTCGCTTTTCCATGTGCGGCCTTTGAGTGAGAAATGGTCGATGATGGCAAGCGTCGGTGTCGGCGTGTATACGGATGATACACGGTTTTCGCATTTACGTTTTCGGAATGTATTGGGAAGTGCGGGGTTGGTCTTTGTCAGGCGTATACTCCCTAATCTGGAACTGGGGGCGGGTTTGGCATTGAACAATGCTTTCGGTTATCCTATGGCGTTTCCCGCATTATACGTAAACTGGAATTATGGGCATAAACTGACTTGCAGCTTTTCGGCTTTGGATGGAGTTAACCTTGCGGTTGGGTATAATGTGGACAAAGCGTTCAGCATCAGTTTCATTACGGAAATGGGTGGGCAGATGGCTTTGACAGAGTTGAATGGTGATGATAAAATTTTTACGCATCAGTACATTGTGGTAGGTTTCCGTCCTGAATTCAAGGTTTCCAAGCACATTTCTTTGCCTGTTACGGTGGGGATAAATGCGGTACGCAATGCTTATTATGATGGCAGAAGCTTGTCAGCGTTCTTTAAGGCGATGGGGAGGGAATATGATCCTTGTTTCCAGATAGCGCCGTATTTCTCGGTAAGTATTGTATTACAGAAGTAGTGCATCGTATTGCTCCTGATGCGAAGACTATTCTTTATGGGTCCGAAGCTCGGGGAGATGCACAGGTAGATTCGGATATAGACTTACTCTCAGACAGCATACACCACCTCATGTGCCTCCCCCAGTTGCGGAACTTCCAGCTTCCCGAGCATTGTATCCAGTACCGCTTCCGGAACCATAAATTCCCGTTCACGATTTTGTTTCCTCCATACCTCATACGGCTTTTCGATATAAACAATCTTCACTTTAGCCCCGTAAGTGAGGAATAAATCAATCAGTTGCGAGCGCATCTGTTTTGAAGTATTGGTTGCATTCCACACAAAACCTTGCTCTTTACGCAGATAGCTGCGAGCTTCTTCCTTGGCTTCCTGCACCACCCTGCCATTGGCAGCCTTATCCGTAGGGCTAACTTTGTACTTTCGCCGGATAGCATCGAGGCTTATCACAGGAACATCCTGCTGCAATGTATGGATATAATGATCTTTTCCCATCCCTGGTAAACCGGATAATAAGATAACTTCACACCGGAAATTATCATGTGGAATGTAATCTATATACCCATCTTCGACATGAAAGTACTGAAAGCGGGCATGATCCGTTGCAAAGCTTCGTGCCTTTCCCCAGCAATCCTGTTCACGGCAAAGCATTTCGAACAACTCGGCAGCCTCTATCAGTGCAGGCTTATCTTTGCAGATACGTCCCTGAATATCCGCCATTGCAAGCATTTTCAGTAAACGTGTATCCACTCTGAGAGATGCTTCACACAGCTTCTTCACAGGATTCTCCCGCTCCATAATCCAAACCGGCAAACCATGATGACGCACCAGCGCAGCAATGGTCTCCCGGATATGAAATGGAGTAGGAATATCCCTGTAAAGGATCGTGCGTGCCGTATATTCTCCACGCCTGCTATGTCCCTTGGAAGTGATAATGCCACCTCCTTCATCTACCGAAGTAGAGCGCTTCTCCACATCATGCAGTAAAGCGGCTGCCCACAATATTTCCTGTTCCTGTGCAGGCAAAGCCCGATATTCCGGCTGTTGCTGCAATGCCTCCAGTACCATGCGGGTATGTACGGCCACACTACCTTCTTCGTGATGCAAATAGTGCTGCATCACGAAGTTCATATCTTGTACCCACCGGAACTGTTGTTCCAGTGAGTCCCAATTCTTATTATCTGTCAGTTTCCAATTCATTTTATTCCTCCTTTCCTATTTCCCAGATGAGGCGGGTACGCTTCCAGTTGCGTGTCCAGTGCTCATCGGTCTTCACATGCCCCTTGCGTACGTACTTGAATACGTTGCGGGCAAATTCACTTACAGGATATTCACCTATATTACGGGTGACTACCCCTTCACGGGTACAATCTGCGCCTGTTTGCGGATCGCGTGTTCCGAACACACCCGGCTCTTGTGCCAGACTAACGACCTGTTGCTGCAACGCTTCCCGCGTCAATCCTTCTACCGTTTCCACTCGTAATTCGGGCACCGTAGGCAAGTCGAACAGAGCGGCATAGAATTTCACTTCCTCCCACGATAGCCACTGATCCAGACAGCGCACGGCAAACACATAGAAGTGCGTTTCCAGTTTGCGATACTCTATCGAATGTATGGCATACAGGTTTTCACCGAATATCTCGATGTCCCCCAAGTCGTTTTTCATGAGTTCCCAACGCTCGCGCAGTTCCCTGGTCCACGGTGAGGTGGTGGGTGCTGCATGCGAGCGGGCAAATACACCGTGGCGGCTCAGACAATTATTTTCTCCGTCCAGCTTTTCGGTGTGTATCAGGGTTTCTATCTGTTGAATGTCTTCCCAATACGTATGGTTGATGCGGTCGTCACTGGTCGTTCCGGGAGAAAACGGATAATGATACGTGCGACCATATTTTTCTGATAACATAAGTTGCTCCTTTCTTTTTAAATCATTCATCTACTTTAAATCAGCGGCTCCTGGATCACTTTCACCGGATTGCCACGTTGCAGGCAGTTGTGATTACTCCAGTTGGCCTGTGCTTGAATCATGGCTTGCTCTATGCTCCATGATGCCAGTTTCAACAGCAGGCGTTCGGTGGCCAGTTTCTTGTTTTGCCATTGCGAGCGTTGGTCGGAAGCTACCACGCTCATTCCGGTAGGAATATGGACGGCACGGACGGCAGACTCCGTCTTGTTCACGTGCTGACCGCCCGGACCGGATGCCCGCAAGGTCTCATAACGGATCTCTGCTTCCGTAGCCTCCTGGCTTTCGGAGAGCGTGAAGGTCTGCACACCGACAAACCAGTTCTTCCGTTTATGATAAATGCGGTACGGACTTTTGGCAATCCACTGCACGCTGCCTTCCCAGTCCTCAATCAGCGCATGATAATCTCCGCCTTGCAGAGAGATGACGGCTGAGAGCAGGGTACGGTTGAGAGGTCCCGTTTCGCGTTCCACGATTTTTGTTTTCACTCCTTTGGCGGCGGCTTGTTTCAGAATCTTTTCCAGTACCAGTGCCACTACGCGGCAACATTCGGCAGGGCCGCGTCCGGAGGTTATTTGCATATATACTTTCTCCATAGCCTCTTACTCTTTATTCATCCTTACAATGCGCGGCATGAATTTGCCCTGCACTTCTACCAATCTCTCTTGGGGTTGCATCACCCGGTCGATGTTCTTGTAGGCTAATGGCATCTCTTCGATGCTGCCCCCAATCAGTGTGACCCCGGCCTGCGAGAGAAATTTCTTCATGGCCGACTGGGTGAAACTCTCCTTTGCCTTCTGGCGCGACATGGCCCGTCCGGCACCGTGCGAAGCGGAACATAACGACTCTTCCACACCCCGACCTGCTACCAGATAACCGGGAGTTGCCATGCTTCCGGGGATAAGTCCCGGTTGCCCAGCCTGTGCAGGAGTAGCCCCTTTGCGATGCACGATGGCGGTGCGTCCGGGTGCAATTTCCTCTTTCCAGGCGAAGTTGTGATGATTGTTCACGTTCGCCATTGGCTTCATTCCCAGAGCTTTCGAGAGGTTCAGGTGGATTTGTTCGTGACAGGCACGGGCATAGTCGCCTGCCAGGTTCATGCTCATCCAGTATTCCTGTCCTTCTTCCGAGTTCAAATCGAGCCAAGCAAAATGCTGTGCTTCACGTGGCAGTTTGCAGACTTCACGGGCTATCCGGCTGTAATGCATGGCAATAGCTGCTCCCAGTCCGCGCGAACCGGAATGTGACAGCAATGCCATATAATTGCCTTCGGGCAGTCCCAGTACATTTTCTCCTTGCAGAAGAAGCTCTCCGAACTCTACGAAATGATTTCCACCGCCGGAACTGCCCAACTGACGAATGGCCTTTCCGCGTAAGTCCCTCAGAAGAGGTGTCAACCGGAATTCTTCCCGTTCTGTCACTTCATGCTCCTGTGCAAAGGTCAGGCCGCCCTCCATGCCGAAGTGGGTATAGTTTTTCAGTGCCTCTTTTATCTGATGCGAGTATCTTTTCAGATAATCCGCTTTGGCATCGAACACCGTCAGGCTCATCCGGCAACCGATATCCACCCCTACAGCATAGGGGATGACGGCATTGTCCGTGGCGAGTACACCGCCGATGGGCAGACCGTATCCTGCATGTGCATCGGGCATCAGTGCCCCGGCTACGCTGACGGGGAGCCTCATGGCCAGGTTCATCTGCTGTTTGGCGAGGGTTTCTATGAACTTGCCGCCATAGGTTTTATAGGGCAACGGCTCGTCGAGCAAGTCGTATGCTGTGAACTTCTTTTCGATGAGGGTGGGGGACAGGCGTTCGGCCAGTTTGCCCCATGTCTCATTCTCTTTATAAGTATCGGGATTTTCCAGCACATCACTTAGTGTCTTGATAATCTGTTCTTTGCTTTGGTGCTTGCAATGTTTGCCGACGATGGCTACTGCCAGACTGCGTGCTACATTGTCTCTATATCCCAGCTTACTTAAATCTTTTAATCGTATTCCCATATTTTCTTTTTTTCATGTGTATGCATACGGCATGGGCTGCCCGCCTCGCGACGGGGCAGTGCAATATGCGTTTTGTACCCAATGCATGAGGGATGATGATAGATACAACACTATCTGTCCACTGCATTGAAGTGAATAATAATAAAATTATAAATGTGATTGTAGGACTAATCAAGAAAATTGCAAAGCCCCATCATCCCGATGAGTCAACTTAGTCCTGGCTGAGATATTATAGTTCCAACATAAATTAGTCCCTTTCTTTTAGTTTTAAAGGGGTGAATACTGTGTTTAACGGCGGCAAAAGTAATGCATCTTTTTAAAGTATGCAAGGAAAAAGAACGTTTTTTTGCAGACGTAAACAGTTTGGGGCTTTTTACAATATCAATTCTTGAAGTCCATGTGAGGTCGTCCGGACTGAACAGGTCAATCGTCTTTATCCCACCATTCCCGGCATTCGTCGGATATGGGAGTAGCGGGTATTTCTTTGTATCATTATTAGACTGATCCCTGTATCACAAGATTAGTTTTTTGCAACACAGGGAAAAGTCTCCCATGCGCCCCGTGTGAAGTCGGGTATTTCTACCGGGCGACTACCATTCAATACCGATTGTTCACTAAGCTCGGTGATGCACGACCATTCGGCTGCATCGTAGACGTCCATATCCAAGGGAAACCCGTGGTGCAGGCAGTAGATGAGGCGGTAATCCATGATATAGTTCATCTCGTTCGGAGCACCTTTGCGGGCTCCTTCTTTACCGATGGTAGCTGTAAAAGGATGTTGATAGCGTTGCAAGAGTTCTTCGGTGGTTGCGTTGGCTGTCTCTCCGCTACGCACATCTTCCAGACTGATTGTGGCTACCGGATATTTCTGTGCAAACCCTCGCGTGCCGCAGATGGTGTGCGAACGGCTGTAAGGGCGTGGATGAACGGTGCAGTATTGCAGTTGGATGGTCTTTCCCTTGACGGTATGGATGAGGGTGGTGTTCATGTCTCCCAACAGGTAAGCCTGTTGTGCTTCGGGGGAGTCCTTGCCGAAAGTGCGGCGGGCATATTCCGTCATTCCCGCCTGATGGGTGGACATGGATACAAGGTAATTCAAACGGTCGCCTCGGTGGATATTCAGGATCTGGCATACGGGGCCTAAACCGTGAGTGGGATAGGGGTTTCCGGTGTGTTCCATGCAGTAAGCCTTGTTCCAGTGGTTATGGAAACCGCCTTGGTTTTCATCGCTGAAGTACATGGAGCGCAGGTCGTGTATATAAGCACCTTCCACATGCATGATTTCACCGAACAGGCCTTGTCTTGCCATGTTTAGCGTGGTCAGGGCAAAGGCATCATAGCAACAGTTTTCCAGCATGATGCAGTGGCGGCGGGTACGTTCGGCGGTATCTACCAGTTGCCAGCACTCGGCTATGGTCATGGCGGCGGGCACTTCGATGGCAACATGCTTGCCTTGCTCCATAGCGTAGGTGGCCATAGGGGTATGCGTCAGCCAGTCCGTACATATAATGATGAGATCGATATCAGGGTTGCAACACATTTGTTGCCAGCCGTTTTCTCCAGCATAACCGATTGCAGCGGGATGTCCGCCTTTTGTCAGTAGGGCCTGTCCTTTTGCCAAGTTTCCGGGGCGTATCTCACACAAAGCTTTGATCTCTACGTGTTCTATGAGCATATAACGCTCCAACGTGAGTAATCCGCGATTGCCTAAGCCTATGAGTCCGATGCGTACAACGGGAATAGGAGGATGAGCCAGGCCCAGGACATGAGTAGGAGGTTCGTTTTTCATTGAAATAGTGTATAGGTTAAATTGAAATTGCTACAAAGGATGAGTCCACTTATTGAGTGACTCTAAAGTCTTATTAAATGGTAGTCCAATTCTCTATTTGAATATTTTCTATTCTATTGAGGTGCTTTACATTTTCTGTAACCATTATACAATCAATAGCCACAGCTGTAGAACCGATTAAAAGATCTAAGTCATCGATTAAACTTCCTGTCTTTCTTAATATTGCTTTTTGGTGAGCATATTCGGATAAAGCCAATCCTATGGGAATAATTTCAATATCAGCACAGAATGAAAGTACTTCTTTTTTGTTTTCCTCTATTTTACTACTACATTCGGCCCCATATAAAAGTTCGGCAACAGTCATTTCTGAGATACAACAATTGTCCCATCCCACTTTTTGAAGTTGTTCACGCATGCCTTTCCTTCCCCTTAGGATATAGACACAAATATTGCTGTCGAGCAAATACTTAGGCGTTTTATTCATTTTAATCGAAATTCAAGGGAGTTTTAATACTATTTCGTCCTGCATATATATCCTCTATGATAGCTTCGGCACTTCTTTCATCTTCCCATTTTCCAAGATGTTTCTCTATCATCTCGTTAGTTCTATTTCTGCTGGTGTTTTTACCGGCAATAACAGAAGCTGTTAACCGAGTCGCTAACCGCAATTTTATATCATCATTCAGGGACTTTAGCATTTCCCAATAAGTATCGGTCAATTTTAGTGTATTGTCCATAATCGTTTGCTTTTTAATGTAACAAAGATAAAGGTTTATCTCCAATATACAACAAACTCAATACAAAATAGTTATCTTAATCGACTTCAAGTGTTATGTCGTCGGTATGTTTTCTATTTGTTACTTTGGTGTGTATTAAAGTTGAATTTATCAAATAAACAACAAAAGCTGTCTCAGAATTCTGAAACAGCTTTTGTATGAAAAAAATATGGTGTAGCTTCTTATACTCCGCTGAATGCACTAAATCCGCCATCTATCGGCAGCAATGCACCCGTCACGAAACTTGCCGCGTCGCTGCACAGGAATTGTACGGCGCCGTTCAGTTCGTTGATATCTCCAAAGCGTTTCATCGGAGTTTTGGCTAAAACTTTCTTGCTGCGGTCTGTCAGCGAACCGTCAGGATTGATAAGCACGGCACGGTTTTGGTCGCCGATGAAGAAACCCGGAGCGATAGCATTCACACGGATGCCGTCTCCGTACTTCAGTGCAAGTTCGCTTGCCAGCCATTGAGTGAAGTTAGCAACGGCTGTCTTAGCTGCCGAGTAACCCGGAACGCGGGTGATGGCGCTGTAAGCAGCCATGGAAGATACGTTTACGATGCAGCCTTTACCTTGCTTAGCCATCACTTTGCTGAATACCATAGAAGGATAAACGGTTCCGTTCATATTGAGGTTAGTCACTTTCTCCCAGCAGGTAACGTCCATGTCGAAGAAGTTCTGGTCGGGAGCCAGCGTAGCACCCGGCATATTGCCACCGGCAATATTGAGCAGGATGTCGATACGTCCCCATTTGGCAACGATGTCATCAGCCAATTTTTCAAGGCTGGCGATGTCCAATACATTACCTACGATGCCGATCACATCTTCACCGTAAGCTTTCAGTTCTTCTACACGTTTGTCCAGTTGTTCCTGACGGATGTCAACGGCTACTACCTTGGCGCCTTGCTCCATGAAACATTTGGCAATGCTGCCACCCAATACACCACCTGCACCGGTGATAACGGCTACTTTACCTGCAATACTGAATTGTTCGTTCATAATCTCCTTATTTAATTTTTAATTATTAATTATCCATTGTTTATCACTGCCATCATTCCTTCTACCTGTGCCAATGCCAGCATACGACCATGGAATGAATATCCGGGGTTATATCCTTTGTCTTCGTCACCCAGCATCATTCGTCCGTGGTCTACACGCATAGGCAGTCCCGGATTTTCTTTCTCAAAGATGCGGATGAGGTCAATCAGATGTCCGCGTCCGGTCAGGTGCGAGCTCTCTATAAAGTTGCCTCCGGGCATGGCGGCCGTGCTGCGCAGGTGGACAAAGTGAGTACGTTTAGCGAATTTCTTTGCCAATTCACGGGTATCGTTATGCTCGCCTGCACTGAGGGAGCCGGCGCAGAAGGTCAGTCCGTTATGCGGGTTATCCACTGCATTCAGGAACCAGGCGATGTCTGCTTCGTTGGTGACAATACGCGGTAAACCTAATACCTGGAACGGAGGATCATCGGGATGCACACACATATTCACACCATATTCTTCGCAGACGGGCATGATGGCGGAAAGGAAATAACGCATGTTTTCGCGTAGCATATCACGGTCGATACCTTTATAGAGTGCCAACAGCTTCTTGAAGATGTTCACCGGATTCTTATCTCCTTCTTTGATATTTCCGTTGACGAAGCCTTGCGTCTTTACGATGATTGTGTCGATGAGATCATCCTTTTCTGCTTCGGTAATGGTCTTGTCCAGTTCTGCAACCTTTGCCAGTTCTTCGGCGGAGTAGTCCTTTTCGGCTCCTTCGCGTCCGAGGATTCGAAGGTCGAAGTAAGCGAAGCGAACACGGTCGAAGTAGAGTGACGAAGTGCCGTCTGCCCAAGGATGTTGCAAATCCGTGCGTATCCAGTCGATAACGGGCATAAAGTTATAGCATACGGTTTTCACACCGCACTTGCCCAGGTTTGCCAGACTGACTTTATAGTTTTCGATCAACTGCTCTCGTTCCGGTCCGGCATACTTGATCGCCTCGCAAACAGGCAGGCTTTCTACTACAGACCAGCGCAGGCCGTAAGACTCAATGTAGGTCTTCAGATCGTTGATAGCCTCTTCGGTCCATATTTCACCATTGGGCACATCGTGCAAGGCAGTCACAATTCCTTCCACGCCGATTTGCCGCAGCATGTCGAGCGTGATCTTGTCTTTCTTGCCAAACCATCTCCAGGTTTTTTCCATAACATTTATATATTAATAGTTTAACTGATTATTGACTGCAAATATACGTGCAAAAATAATGCAGCGATAAATGGATATTTGCAGAATATATGCGGATTTTTGCATGTATGCGGTAGCATTTCTATTGTCTTTCCTTATCTTTGTGTGTGAATTAAACTTTGCAGAATATATGCGCCGACCGATTATAAATGAAAAGTTGCCTATATCGGAGTCGAATCCGATCAAGGCTCGGCATTACGATTATGATCGTTTCACTTATCCGTGGCATTTCCACAGTCAGTATGAAATCATTTACGTAAAGGAGAGTCATGGCCTATGCTTTGTGGGCGACTGCATTGAGAAGTTCTCTGCGGGTGATGTGATTCTGTTCGGTACTAATCTGCCCCATTACATGCGGAGTAATGATATTTATGGTTCGGAGAACGTCACTTCACGCGTGCAAGGGACTATCATTCAGTTTGAGCAGAATTTTATGCAGTATTCCTTTGATTATTATCCTCAGTTTCTGCAAATCAAAATGCTGTTGGAGGAATCGAAGAGAGGTATCATCTTTCCGAAACAGGATGCAACCCGGGTAGGGGAGTTGCTTTCCGGCTTTCTTTCATTAAGTGGTTTTCACCAGATAAGTGGATTGCTGGATTTGTTGCAGGAGCTGGCAGTCAGTCCGCAAAGAAAGACACTGGCAAGTCTGCATTATTACGAAAAGTTTCCTACGCTGGGGAACAAGCGGATTGATAAAATCATTTCCTTTATAAACAATAACTACACCCGTAACCTCAAATTGAATGAAATTGCCGGAATGGCGAGCATGAACTCCAGCGCCTTCTGTCGTTACTTTAAGGAGAATACAGGGAAGACGCTTTTGCAGTATGTGATGGAAATGCGTGTGGGATATGCTTGTAAGTTATTAGCATTGGGAGAAATGGATATTTCGCAGATAGCTGTGGAATGCGGCTTCGATTCAATCACTCATTTCAATCGCACGTTTAAGCAATTGGTTAATCTGACGCCGACGCAGTATAGGAGTAATATTATGAAATAAGAGGGAATGTTTTTGAAATTATTCTGCTTGCAATGAAACATTCTTTATTGTGATTTGCTTCAAATTAAGAATAATCACTAATTTTGTGTTATTCTAAAACAGAGAGTTATGTCAAGCGATGTGGTAAAACAAGAATTATTGGCGAAATTGAAGCAAGAACATTGCTTTTGGTCGTACAATGAAAACTCAATCAAGGATATTCCAGACGATATACTGATTGAGAAAACCTTGTTACATCTTGATTTAGAGGAAATCAACCAACTTTTTCTGATTTACCCTTTTAAGAAGATAAAGGAGGTTTGGTTGAAGTACCTTGTTCCTCAAAAGGAATACCTTTACACGCTGAATCGCTTCTTTGCTTGGTACTATTTCAAAGCAAAGAGGCCTGATGCCTATATCAAATCTATGGCAACTCGTCATTTTAATAAGACGTTCGCATGAAAGGTTTAGCTCTTCATACCCGGCAAGTCTTTGAAGCTGTTTCCCAATTAGACTGTATCAAACCTTATCTTTTGGTGGGTGGTACTGCTTTGTCTTTACAAATCGGTACTCGTCAGAGTGAAGACTTAGACTTTATGAAGTGGCGAATTTCCAAGGCAGAAAAAATGGAAGTGACTTGGCATCAGATAGAAAAAGAACTTGCTACAGTGGGTGATATTCAACATCAGGATATATTGGATATAGATCATGTAGAGTTCTTAGTATCCGGAGTAAAATTCTCCTTTTATGCCTGTCCTAAATATGCTCCTGTCAGCAAACCAGTGGATTATTTGAATAATTTGCGATTGGCTGATGTAAAATCCATTGGGGTTATGAAAATGGAAGTAATGTTGCGTAGAAGTAACTTTCGTGACTATTATGACATCTATTCCATCTTAAAGTCTGGTGTACTTATCAGTGATTTAATATCTTTAGCCCTGTCTTACTCCGGACATAAATTGAAATCCAAGAATTTGCTTGCTATGCTTACTAATGGCTCTCGTTTCACAAGGGATGCTCATTTTGAGCAGCTTGAGCCTGTGTATGCTGTAACTGCTCAAGAGATAGAAGAATATATAAAGTCCTGCCTAATATAGTTCGCTATAAGATCGCACGTAATTCTTTTATGAACTTCATTTTGTCTATTCTGAAATAATTCTGCTTGCAATGAAACATTCTTTATTGTGATTTGCTTCAAATTAAAAATAATGTTTACTGATTCCGGCAGATAATCGTTGCCTTTTGTCAATAGCAGATTTATGTATTATTAACGGGAATACTGCCAAGATGAGTGTCATGCCTCGAATGTCTTGTGATTGTGAATTTCTGATATCTTTTGCCTGCGGTTAGCGAGGCAAATGCCATACTTTATTCTCCTCTATGCCACATCTTAGTCCTCTGAATGCCACATGTTTAAACTGTTGAAGTGTGGCATTGGAGACGACGGAGTGTGGCATTACAGTTGTACAAGTGTGGGCTCACGCTTATATAAGTGTAAGCCCACGCTTATATAACCGTGAGCTATCGGAGCCTGCTGTGTTGAGGGAATAAAAAAACGGGGAAGCAATTGCTTCTCCGTTCCTATATGCCGTGAAATGTAGCTTAATGCAAAGTTGAATAAAGATTATCTATAAAAGGATGATACAAAGATACGATATTGAGAAGGCGATGTCAAGTGTTTCGCTAATTATTTCCGGTTTGCATATTTGTTTTTTAGCTTCTTGTATTCTTCTCCTGCCATTACATATAACATTTACTCTTTGTTAGGACAGTTGGACTTAGATATGCTTCTATTGAAATCCCAAAACTTGGAACTTACAGATATACCTCTATTTTTCTGGTAAGAGGAACATCTATTTTTAGAATGTTGTATCTTTGCAAAAAACGGTGTATGAAAGATGTACTTAAAATATCAATCTTACTAATTCTTGCACTTAGCAAGGGGGCTTTATTTGCACAGACGAATAGATATCTCAATTTAAATAGAGACACGTTAGATATAAAATTTGTAAAAGATACATTGGTAACAAGTACAATCCAAGATACCCTTGCTACTATACCTGCTGTTAAAGATTCAATAACTGCAAAACAAGATGAAATTAATGACTCTGCATTGTATTATCGGCTAATCTTACACTACCGAGACAGTGTGAATCACAATCTTAAAAGAATATACAATAAAGATGCCTTTAAATTTAAGGATGATTATTTTCGAGAAAAAATGAGAGAACTGTGGATAGGAGATGTTTTAAGAGATATATTTTTTCTGATTCTCCGCAAACACACCTAATATTTTTAGTATATTAG
>NZ_QRZF01000022.1 GCF_003464595.1 Bacteroides intestinalis | reverse complement strand
CAGACTAGTAATTGCGAATATAACAGGTGCATAAACGGATAATCAGTTAAATTAAATATATATGGTTATTACAGCCACGACCGTTTTGCTTTTAACGATAATCAGAAGTATGCCTATAACAATATGAACTTCTCTGCCAACTGGAGAAGTATATTCTCAGAGAAGCTAACGGGAAATTTCTCTTTCGGTTATGACCATTATGATTACCGGAATGATGAAACTGTGGAAGAAACAGCGGCTGCACGGTTGTCGTTTGCCATTAATCAGTGGTTTGGGAAAGCGGATTTCAGCTACAAAATAGACGATAACCATACGTTGAATTTCGGCCTTATGAGCCAGTTCTACAATATAAATTCGGGAACTTACGAGCCGTTGCATGAGAACTCGTTGGTTAGGCTCGATCAGCTTCAAAAGGATAAAGCATTGGAAAGTGCTATTTACATCGGAGACCAGTGGGAGGTAACTTCTAAGTTATCTGTAAATGCAGGTATCCGTTATTCCATGTTCAACCTGATGGGGCCGCGTACTTACCGTACTTATCAGGATGGTATGCTGCCTTCTTCCACTACTGTCGTTGACTCAATATCGGTTGGTAACGGAAAAGTGGTTAAGACTTACCAGGGACCGGAATTCAGATTGTCTGCCCGGTATGCTTTCAATGATGATTTCTCTGTCAAGGCAGGCTTTAATACAATGCGGCAGTATATTCATAAAGTGTCGAATACCACCATTATGTCGCCTACAGATACCTGGAAGCTGAGTGATACGAACATAAAACCTCAGAATGGCTGGCAGTTGGCTGCCGGAGCATATTACAACACGCCCGGTCAGATGTTAGAGCTATCGGTAGAGGGGTACTACAAGAAACTGAATGATTATCTGGACTATCGCAGTTCAGCAAAGTTGGTGATGAACCATCATTTGGAAACAGATGTGATTAACACAGAAGGGTATGCTTATGGTGTTGAGTTCCAGGTAAAGAAGCCATCCGGTAAGTTGAACGGATGGGCAAGCTATACATATTCCCGTACTTTCCTGCGCCAGAATGATCCGCGCATTGCACGTCCTGTGAATAATGGCGAATGGTATCCGACGGAATATGACAAGCCACATGACTTCAAACTGGTAGGAAACTATAAATTTACCCGTCGCTACAGCCTGTCTTTCAATATGGATTACAGTACGGGACGTCCAACTACGATTCCTGCCGGACAATATTATGATCAAGGTCTGAAGAAGATGCAGGTTTATTATACGGACCGCAATAGCTACCGGGTTCCCGATTATTTCCGCCTCGATCTTGCCTTCAATGTGGAACCAAGCCATCATTTGACTTTATTGACGCATAGCTCTATTTCTTTCGGTATCTACAACCTGACCGGAAGGAAGAATGTCTACTCCATTTATTATGTGTCCGAAAAGGGTAAGATACAAGGATACAAAATGTCTATTTTCGGAGCACCTATTCCTTTTGTCACTTATAACATTAAATTCTAAAGAGGTATGAAGAGAAGAACGAATATATTAGTCCTGGCAAGTTTGCTATGGATCACTTTAAGTAATTGCATTGATAAGTTTGATGCAAAACTTCCGGATGGTAGTGTAGGGCTACTGGTGGTGGAAGGAAATATCATATCAGATAGTACTGTCGTATTTTCACTGAGTCGTACCTTTTCTCTAAACGAAGAAAGTATCCCCGGGGATTATAACCAGATAGTAGCTGATGTCAGTGTTGTGGGAGATGATGGTTCGCGTATAAAGGGGGTATCCATGGGTAACGGACGCTATCAGGTACAGATAGGTCCTTTGAATCAACAAATACGTTATGGAGCGGAGATTGTGTACGAGGGGGATACATATACCTCTGAACTTCAGCATCCGATAGAGACTGCGGCCATAGAGAGTGTTACTTTTAATCAGCCGGAAGACTACGGGAATATCTACATCTACCTTTCCACACAGGCAGCAAAGGGTAATGAACCTGCTTATTATCTTTGGTCTTATGAGGAAGACTGGGAGGTGAGGACGGCATTTTATGTCCAATGGTTCTATGATCCGGTGACAGATGATGTGACGACTTATGAAAAGGCTCCCTTTGCACGAGGCTGGACCCATGCAGAATCGAACAAAACACTTGTGGGTTCTACAGAATCGAATGTAACTAATTTGATAAAGGACAAGAAAATCTATTTCATTGCTTCCAACAATCTCAGGGTTTCGTATTATTATAGTACATTGATGAAGCAAAGAGCCTTATCGAAAGGAGAGTTTGAATATTATGAGAACAAAGCGAAATTGAGTGAAGATATGGGAGGACTGTTTACTCCGCAACCGTCGGAACTGCCTACCAATATTACTTGTAGTAATCCGGATAAGCAGGCAATAGGCTATGTGGGAGTCAATATGAATGTAAGCGAGTACCGCCTTTACATTTCGAACAGTGAGGTACAGTATGACAATACGTACGACTGTAATCTTTTGGAAGATACGGAAGGTAAAAGTAACCGTGATTTGTATATGGAAGGATATCGCATTGCTTATTTGGATATGTTAGGTTATGAGTGGGCTAAAAAAGGGTGTACGGATATTCGCGATTTAGGTGCAACTCTCAATAAACCTTCTTTCTGGCCGTTACCGGACAGGGATTATTAATACCAGAGTATTATGAGAAAAATTATATCTATCATCGTTTGTTTAGTTTCAGTGTTGACCTTGCAGGCTCAGACTACTGAACATATGCGAATATATACAGATAAAGACAATTATCTGGCAGGTGAAGACATGTGGATAAAGGTGTGTGTAACCGATTCCCTGTATCGTGAAAGTCAGATAAGCAAGGTGGCTTATGTCGAAATCAGTGATACGCATCAGGCGTATGCACAAGGAAAAATAGCCTTGAAGAATGGGGTGGGATGGGGACGTATCAAATTTCCTCAGACCATGCATTCGGGCACTTATCAGCTTATGGCATATACTCGCTACATGAGAAATCGGTCGGCAGATTGTTTCCCCGGAAAATACATTGCCGTACTGAATACTAATCAGGCTACGGAGGAAGATGATGTAGAGTTATTAACAGATTCTATTTTACGGATCTCCGAAAATCTGCCGGCTTCTTCGTTACGTTCATTAACAGAAAAATCTGTATATGGTAATCGTAGTAAGGTAACATTGAAGCTGTCGGGATTACCCGATAATATGCGGGATCTGACTTTATCTGTGGTGAGGAAAGACTGCACATTACCACTTTTCCCATCTCTGGGGAGTTTGCAAAAAACGAATACCGGTTCATCTGCTCATCTTATTGCCGAATGTGAAGGACATATAGTGACCGGAAAGCTAATAGGAGCGCCTGCCGATTCAGTGGATGCACGGTTATCATGTGTAGGTAAGGACATACGGATCTTCGATGGGCAATTACAGCCCGATGGTACTTATGCTTTTTATACTTCCGGAATCACGAATATGCAGGATGTCGTGTTGACGGCTTTGCCGGAAAGAGGACGTCCGGGCAGATTGGAAGTAGTCTCTCCTTTTGCCGGATTATTACCCGAAAGTCTTCCTGGATTACGTTTGGCATACGACGAAGAAGCACTGATAGAACGTAGTATCGGAGCGCAGTTGCATGCTATTCTGCCGGTAGATTCCACTCAGAATCAGAGTATATTGGAACAGTTA
Source organism: Bacteroides intestinalis (assembly GCF_003464595.1). Taxonomy (GTDB): domain Bacteria; phylum Bacteroidota; class Bacteroidia; order Bacteroidales; family Bacteroidaceae; genus Bacteroides; species Bacteroides intestinalis_A. The sequence continues at coordinate 94,717 of NZ_QRZF01000022.1, read as the reverse complement.
CATAATTTTTCTCCTTCGATCAGCTATAATCTGGATGAGTACGTTCGTTTCAATACAGTACGTGAGGCCTTTATAGAATTTGTGATGGGAGTACGCGTAAGTAAAGTAGAAGGTGAAACAATTATCAGAATATTGCAGGAAGATATTAAACGATTCAGTAGTTTAAAAGCATTAGTGTTGATAGATGGAGTGCCCATTGAAAACCATGAAACTGTATTGGATTACAATGCGCGCTTACTGCATTATATCCACCAATATAGTGGCAGGTATACATTTGGTGGTAAGCTGTATGAAGGAATCGTTTCATTGATTACACATAAGGGAACTCTCCCCGGACTGCGTCTGGATGAGAATTCCCAGTTGTTTACTTATGAGTTTCCTCAGAACCGGCCTGTTTTTATGACTCCGGCATATGATTCGGAAGAACAACTAACATCCCGTATTCCTGATTTCCGTCATACACTTTATTGGAATCCGGATATAACTCTTACGACGGATGCCGTTAGTTTCTATACATCGGATATGAAAGGAACTTATGTGGTGACTTTGCAGGGAATCACGGATAAGGGTGAAGCGGTTAAAATACAAGGTGAATTTGTGGTGAAATAAAATACACCGTTCACCTTAATACTGTAATATAAAGTTTTCCGCTACTTTCAGGAAGCGGGCATGGCCTTTTGCATTCAGATGTGCCGTGTCCTTCTCTCCCTGGAAATATATTTTCCTGAAAGCATCATTGTCGGCATAGATGCCTCCCTTCCTGGCGCAATCAAAGATGGGAATGCTGTAATTACCGCAGACTTCCACCATGGCGTCTATCACTTTCTCGGAGTCACTTCCCTTGAAGTCCTTACAGTTCCATCGGGTAAAGAAGAATATTTTGGCTGTGGGATATTTCTCTACGAGTCCTTTGCAGAGTATTTCCAGTTTAGACTTGAAATTATCTATTCCTCCGATGGAATCGAGTTTGAAAGCATCGTTGTGCCCCCCGATTACGATAACATAGTCGAGGTTGTCTGCCATCTCTTTATATCTTATGTACATGGCTTCGCCCCAGCGCGGGCTGGAATAAGCAATACTATTCCCATTCCTGCCATAATTGAAGTATTCCATGCCATGTTTTTGAGCAAAAGCGTAGTGCCAGGTATTTTCAACAGGTTCTTTGTGGTTCTTCACATAGCTGTCACCAATGACTCCGATACGTTTTCCTTTCAGATCATCCGCTTGCGGGTGAGTGTTTGTTGTCTGTGCGAATCCCGTGAGGGCGGACAGGCAGAAGATGATAAATAATAGTTTCTTTCTCATGATACTTATTGTGTATAAATAGATGTGCGGCTCTAAACTATTGCTTTGTTGCAAATACCAGTACTCCTGCTGTCGGAATATCTGTTGTTCCTATCAAAGCTTTGGCTCCTTCAGGAAGATTGAAGCGATAGGGCTTGTCGCCATAATTGAGAACTATTCCCAAGCCGTTGCGATATTCCATCGTTACTCCATACGGCAGATCCATTACAGATATATTCAGTTTTGCATAGAGCTTTTTGAGTACATCTCTTTCTAAGGTTCCGTCCGTGCTGTCGATTCCTACATAAGTGATAGTACCTTTACCAAGTTTGCGGGTAGTAATGGCCGGTTTTCCTTCATAAAATTCTTCGATATACTTTCCCCAGGTCTGGCAATCCTTACCCGGTTTCAGTATCTCTCCCCAGGTGTTCCAGTGGTATTCTTTACCATCCATCACAAACTTTCCCGGTTCTTCGGGGAGCAGAAGGTCGTAAAACTCCATTTCATTTCCTGTCAAATCATAGATCAGTGAACCGAAAGGTGCTTCGGGCAGACGGCCGTAACGGTCTTTCTGTGCAGTACGGCAGGTTAATACCAGATTACCGCCATTCTTTACGTATTCAGTCCAACGGTCTACCAATGCTTTGTCTGCCATCTGATAGGCAGGAGCAATGACTACCGGATACTGTGACAGGTCTTTGCTTTCATTAATGATATCGACCGGAGCTCCAAAGCTTTTTAACGTACGGTAATACTTGTCAATGTGTGCCATCGTATTCCAGGTACGGTTCTGCTTCTGGCGTTCGATGCTCCATGCATTTTCGTGATTGAAAAGTATGGCGGTGCGACGTGCTTGGTAATCGGCGGGTTTCATATCACGTGCTTTTGCCTGTATACGCAGTTGTTTCACTTCTTTGATGAATTGTTCGAACTCATGTCCTCCGGGGGTAATGGTAGTGCCGTCTGTGTTGGCAATTCCGTAATGATACTGCTCTGTTCCGTAAAGCGGCTGGCGGTAACGGTACGTACAAATAAAGTCGCTTCCTCCTGCAAATACACTCCAGAGCCACAGGCGGACAGCGCCGGGAAGTGGTTGTGGATTAATACCTCCCCAATTTACTTGTCCCGGTTGCAGTTCCATTACTCCGTAAGTTCCTTGCACGGGGCGGAAGAAATCGTTGGCAAAGGCAATGCGTAACGGATTTCCTACCCGGTATCCGCGACGTCCGATGCCTTCGTTATCGCCATAAACCATGTAGCGGGTATAGCTTACGAAATCCAGGTCGGGACTTCCACCGATATGGCCTTCATCATAGTTGGGGATATAATTGGTGGTAATCCATTGGTTGCGGGCATACTTCTTAATCAGCAGGCATTGCTCGTTCAGGAAGTCATTGGTTTGTCCGGCGGCAAAGCGTCGGTAATCCAGTATTTGATGATGGTTCATAAACATCTGGGCAGTCTTGGGGAGGGTGATTTCGTCAAAGGTCGAATAAACTTCACTCCAGAAAGCAGTGCCCCAGGCATCATTCAGTTCTTTGATAGTATTGTGATACTTGTTTTTCAGGAAGTTGCGGAATGCTACTTCTGCCGCCTCATTATAATCGAACTGTACGGCAGGCTCGTTATCAAGTTGCCAGCCTATGATGCGTGGATCATTGCCGTAATGTTGTGCCAACTTTTCTATCATCTTGTAGGCAAGCTCCCGATACCGTGGAGAGGCGAATGATGCATGTTGACGGGCACCGTGGTCGAGGACTGTACCATCTTCATACTTAATCAGGATTTCAGGATATTTACGACTTAACCACACGGGTGGGGTAGCGGTAGAAGTACACATCACTACTTTTAGTTTGTACTTGTCTGCCAAAGCGATTGCCTTGTCCAGCCAGGCGAAGTCATATTTGCCTTCTTCTGGTTCCAGTTGCGCCCAGGCAAACTCGGCAAAGTGGGTGAACTCAAAACCTAAGTCATGCATCTGCTTGAAGTCACGTTCCCATTGACTTTCGTCCCAATGTTCGGGATAGTAGTAAACACCGGTCAGGGTGAGGTCTTTGTCATTGAACCATGTTGATTGTGCAAAGAGCATTCCGCTCATCAGGCATGCACAAAGTAGGGTGAAGATTTGCTTTTTCATGGATGTTTTTCTTGTTGGATTTATATGTACGCAAAGGTAAGTGACTCAGGAAAAAGAGCCTATGGAAAATAGTGCAATTTCCTGCAAAATAGGACTCTTTTAGATGAATTTCCATGTAAATGTACATGTTTCCATTTATTGAACCTGTGAAATGGCCTATTTTCGCAGCATGAATTAATTAACGGAATACTGGATACTATGAGGAGAAGCATCACGATATTATTATTGTTAGTTCTTGTGCTGATGGAAGTGAAAGCACAGGTGCTTCCTTTTCGTTTGTCTAAAGGGTCGGGTACTTTCCGGCTCGGAATAGTAGCAGGTGATGAAAGCCGTTGGTTGGATGAATGTAGTTTGAAGAAAACGGGAGACCGGATATATATCATAAAGGATGCATTGTTAGAAAAGGGTGAAGTTAGGTTGGTAATATGTCCTTTGGCAGATACGAAGGGTTTTGTAATGGAGGTTTCCGGCTCCCGTTTACCCCAAAATATATCTTTGTGTTGGGCTTTCGGAGCCTGCAATGAAGATGAAACTCTTTCGAAAGAAGGAAATATAATCTCTCCCGGGGCTTGCCGGGACAATGTGTTCAGTGATGAAGAGAACGCTGTCACTGTATATTATGGCGAAAGCATGGGTTTGCGGGTTACTTCGGGAATCATGCCTATTGGTTCTGAACTTCGCTTGTCGGATGCCCATCAGCAGAAAACTCCACTTGAATTGTATCATTCGGGAAAGAAAACAGATGCTCCTGTGCTTTCCGGCTTCTACTCCTGGACTGCGCAAGAGAATTGTTACTTCTGTTTCTATAAACAGAACGCCAAGGCGGATTATAATTACTTTATGTTACCGGAATTATTTCTAAAAGAAAATAAGAGATGAAACGTTTGGTTGTGTTCATATCGGTTTGTTGCTGGGTGCTGCTGATGCAGGCGTCCATCCATAATGTGAAAGATTATGGAGCCAGGGCCGATGGGGTGACCATTGATTCGCCTGCCATTAATCGTGCCATCTCTGCGGCTGCCGGTGAAGGTGGTGGAACCGTATATATCCCTGCCGGAGAATATGTCTGCTATTCTATACGGCTTGCCAGCCATGTTCATCTTTATCTGGAACAAGGTGCACGCATCATAGCGGCATCGCCTACTCCGGAGGGTGGATATGATGAGGCTGAGCCGAACGAACATAACCGTTATCAGGACTTTGGTCATAGCCATTGGAAAAACTCCCTGATCTGGGGAATCGGCATCGAAGATGTGACTATTAGCGGCCCCGGACTGATCTATGGTCGTGGGTTGACTCGTGAAGAAAGCCGTTTGCCGGGAGTGGGAAATAAGGCTATCAGCTTGAAACTTTGCAAAAATATCACACTGAAAGATTTCTCCATGTTGCGTTGCGGGCATTTTGCTTTGTTGGCTACCGGAGTGGATAATCTGAGCATTATTAACCTGAAAGTGGATACCAACCGTGACGGATTCGATATAGATTGCTGTAAGAATGTCCGTATAATGGGATGTAGTGTCAACAGTCCGTGGGATGATGCGATTGTATTGAAGGCATCCTATGCCCTCGGAAGTTTCAGGGACACGGAGAATGTGACGATTTCCGATTGCTATGTTACCGGTTACGACCGTGGAACGATGCTGGATGCCACATGGCAGTGCGATGAACCGCAGGCGCCCGATCACGGCTATGTAACGGGACGTATAAAGTTGGGCACTGAATCCAGTGGCGGCTTCAAAAACATTGCTATTACGAACTGTATCTTTGAGCGTTGCCGCGGTCTTGCACTTGAAACGGTGGATGGCGGTCAGTTGGAAGATATTGTTATCAGCAATATCACAATGCGGGATATAGTGAATGCTCCTTTCTTCTTGCGCCTTGGCAAACGTATGCGTAGCCCCGAAGGAACTCCGCTAGGTTCAATGAAGCGTATTCTTATCAGTAATGTCAATGTATTCAATGCCGATTCACGTTACTCTTCCATTATCAGTGGGGTGCCGGGAGCATGGATCGAGGATGTGACTTTCAGCAATATCCATATTTATCATCAGGGAGGCTATACGGCAGAAGATGGCAAGCGTATTCCGCCTGAGAATGAAAAGACTTATCCGGAACCATGGATGTTTGGTACTATTCCGGCAAAAGGTTTTTATATCCGTCATGCACAGGGAGTGACACTGGATAATGTACATTTCCATTATAAACAGCCGGATGGACGTCCTTTGTTTGCGACGGATGATGCCGAAAGAGTGGTGTACCGGAGTATAACCGTGGATGGTGAAGAGTACAATAATTAGTGTGAAACAATAGGTAGATTAAGATATAGAACAGTATTAATGAGTAATAACCACATCATGAAAAAGAAATTGATAGGAGTTTTCCTCTTTATGAGTCTCATTTGCGGGAGTGTCAGTGCACAAGGATTACCCGACAGGAAAGAGACACTTAAAACTTTGGTAAAAGTGAATGATTACTTCATGAAGAAGTATGCAGATTATCGTACGCCGTCTTATAATGGTATTATTCGTCCCAGCAATATCTGGACGCGGGGAGTATATTATGAGGGATTGATGGCGCTGCATTCCATTTTTCCACGGGAAGATTATTATAATTATGCCTATCAGTGGGCTGATTATCATAAGTGGGGAATGCGCAACGGGAATGTTACCCGTAATGCCGATGACCAGTGTTGCGGACAGGTTTATATCGACTTGTATAATATTTGCCCCAATCCGGAGATGATTAAGAATATCAAGATTAATATTGATATGGTGGTTAATACTCCGCAAGTAAACGATTGGTGGTGGGTAGATGCCATACAAATGGCAATGCCTATTTATGCCAAACTGGGCAAGTTGACAGGAGAGCTGAAATATACTGATAAGATGTGGGAATTATATAGCTATACCCGCAACGAGTATGCCAAGAATGGTCTGTTCAATCCTAAAGACGGACTGTGGTGGAGAGATCATGACTTTGTTCCGCCCTATAAAGAACCGAATGGAGAAGATTGCTATTGGAGCCGTGGCAATGGTTGGGCGTATGCCGCATTGGTGCGGGTGTTGGAAGAATTACCCGCAAATGAGCTGCATCGTGCAGATTATATCAATGACTTCCTGACTATGAGTAAGGCAATCAAGAAATGCCAGCGTAAAGATGGTTTCTGGAATGCGAGCTTGCATGATGAAACAAACTTTGGCGGTAAAGAAACGAGTGGTACGGCTTTATTTGTTTATGGAATGGCCTGGGGCGTGCGCAATGGGTTGTTGGATAAGAAAGAATACCTCCCCGTATTGTTGAAAGCCTGGAATGCAATGGTACAGGATGCTGTTCATCCAAACGGTTGTTTGGGCTATGTACAGGGAACAGGAAAGGAACCTAAAGACGGTCAGCCGGTGACTTATGATAAGATACCTGATTTTGAGGATTATGGTATCGGCTGCTTCCTGTTGGCAGGAACCGAAGTGTATAAATTAAATTAATTAGTAACAGATTTCATAGATTATAGTATAATTGATTAAAAAGTCAATTAGGGGGAAGGAGGGACTGTGAAGTCGTTCCTTTTCTTTTTCTTTGCATAATAAATTGAGTAACTAACATAAAATGAAAGAGATATGAGACGGATTTTTACATTGTTAATTTTAGGATTCTTGTTTGCTTCCGGTGCGGGAGCACAAAGTTATAAGTTCGACTTTACTTCCGGTAAAAAAGTGAAGGACGGATATATTAAGATTACATCTGCCGACCGGTATGATCAGGCAAAAGGCTATGGATATGACCTATGCCCTTCTCCTGACGGAAAGAGTAAGGCTCCTTTCTTCTTTTCTGTAGCCGTACCGGATGGGAATTATCATGTTACGGCTATTGTCGGCAGCAAACGCAATGCTGGAGAAACAACACTTCGTGGAGAATCACGCCGTCTCTTTTATGAGAACGTGAAAACGAAAAAAGGGGAATTACTGCCCTGTTCCTTCACTATAAATAAGCGTGATATACATATCTCCGACAAAGAAGATGTACGCATCAAGCCGCGTGAACGTAGCAAACTGAACTGGGACGATAAGCTGACTTTAGAATTCAACGGAGATGCTCCCCAGTTAACAGAACTGATTATTGAGCGTGTGGAAAATGTTCCTACGATCTTCTTATGTGGTAACTCTACTGTAGTCGATCAGGACAATGAACCCTGGGCCAGCTGGGGGCAGATGGTGCCTCGCTTTTTTACAGATAGCATTTGCTTTGCAAATTATGCTGAGTCTGGCGAATCCGCCAATACTTTCATTGGTGCCGGTCGCTTAAAGAAAGCTCTGACGCAAATGAAACCGGGCGATTATATCTTTATGGAGTTCGGTCATAACGACCAGAAGCAGAAAGGTCCTGGTAAAGGTGCTTTTTACTCTTTTATGACAAGCCTGAAAACGTTTGTAGATGAAGCTCGTGCCCGTGGTGCTCAACCTGTATTGGTAACTCCTACCCAAAGACGTCGCTTTGATGAAAATGGTAAGATAGAAAACACTCATCTGGATTTTCCCGATGCAGTACGCTGGTTGGCAGAAAAGGAAAATATACCTTTAATAGACCTGCATGCTATGACACGTGTCTTGTATGAGGCTATGGGAGTAGAGGAGTCTAAACATGCTTTTGTGCACTATCCGGCAAATACTTATCCCGGACAGGATAGACCATTGGCGGATAATACCCATTTTAATCCGTATGGAGCCTATCAGATTGCTAAATGTGTAATTGAAGGTATGAAGAAAGCCGGATTGCCTGTTGTGAAGTTCCTGAGAGCAGATTACCAGGGATATAACCCGTCACAGCCGGATAATCGCGACTCTTTTAAATGGAATGACATTCCGTTTACGGAAGTGGAAAAGCCGGACGGTAACTAAAGAAAGCTTTAGAATAAGAATTACGCGAATGATACAGAACTGATTTCTTTAAAGAATCAAAGAAAATATCTGTATGATTCGCGTAATTTATGTTCTGATACTTATAAAAAAGGCTTTTAGGGGATCAATCTTTCTAAGTCCGGAATCACTATTTCGCCTCGGTGTAGCTCCAGTAAACCATTTTCCTGCATGCCATTCAATGCTTTCGATACACTCAGGCGTGTGTCATTAATAGCATTGGCAAGTTCCTCCATCTTTATTTTCAGTATCTTTTCTCCCGAGGGACGTTCAATGTGTGAGAGTATAAAATCGGTGATACGTGCTTCAAGTCTTTCCGGAACTTCCGTCCACAAACGATTGTAGCAGGTTTGTGCCCGGTTACTGATAATATTCATATAGTTGAGTCGGAAGATTTCGTATCTGAACAAATCGTTCATCACAAATGCTTTACTGATGGTTACGGTATTTACTTCCGTGTGAGCTATATGAGTAGATACGTAAGACGTATTCATACCGAACAAAGATTGCGGTTCAATCAGGTATGGCGCCTGAAAATACTCCGTAAAAGTGTAAGAATTATCTGTAGATGAGGTAGATGAAGCGATTTCCCCGTTCAGGATAAATACCAATTGCCCACATATTGTTCCTTTTTTTACTAATGTTTCTCCAGCCTTGTGCTTGGTGAAATGTAATTTTACTTTTCCCAATATATTGGTGAAGTCCTCATGAGCGAGTCCTTGAAACAGTGGCAATTGGAGCAGGGTGTCATACATCGTTTCCATATCTTTATCAACTTCTTTGTTTGAAAACAAATGTAAGCATAATCACCAGTTGCCGTAAACACTTTGCCTCTCTTTTTGTTTTTTTTATTATTTCTTAAACGTGCTATTCATTCAGGTGATTAAATCTTGTGAAATGCATAAAAATCGATTATCTTTGCAAAAAAAAGGAGGGACACATGTTTGCAGCATTTAACTTACAACAAATGATCAGTGCATTTATCGTACTATTCGCAGTTATCGATATCATTGGTTCTATTCCTATCATTATCAATTTGAAGGAAAAAGGTAAAGAAGTGAACGCATTGAAGGCCACGTTGATATCTTTTGCGTTATTGATAGGCTTCTTCTATGCAGGAGATATGATGTTAAAGTTATTTCATGTGGATATTGAATCGTTTGCCGTTGCAGGTGCGTTTGTTATCTTCCTGATGTCTCTGGAAATGATTCTGGATGTAGAGATATTTAAGAATCAGGGACCGATTAAGGAGGCTACTTTAGTGCCGTTGGTTTTCCCGTTGCTGGCAGGTGCAGGTGCTTTCACTACATTACTTTCTCTTCGTGCGGAATACGCCAGTGTTAATATTATCATTGCTTTGGTGCTGAATATGATATGGGTGTATTTTGTCGTTAGCATGACAGGGCGTGTAGAACGCTTCCTGGGTAAAGGCGGTATTTACATAATCCGTAAGTTTTTCGGTATCATTCTATTGGCTATCTCGGTAAGGTTGTTTATGGCGAACATTACTTTGCTGGTAGAGGCGCTGCATAAAACCTGATAAAGATAGCTTTTTCTCAACTATTCTCACTACATTGAGAATCTTTTCTCGTTTCGGTGAGAATGTATTCTCAATACGATGAGTATTTCTTCTCAATGCGGTGAGAATATCTTCTTGCTGTGGTGAGAAGAAATCAGATCTCTATCTGCTCCTCTTCCTTTACCTGCTCCTCTTCACCTGACTCCTCGTCAAGTGTTTCTTCTTCATCGTCTTCGTTTGCAAACGGGTCCGGTCGTTGAGGGCCATATCCCATAAATGCAATGGCACATATTGTGCCAGCTATGGCTCCGCTCAGGTGTCCTTCCCAGGAAGTGGTTTCTTTTGCAAAGAATGGAAACATATTCCAGATAAGTCCACCATAAAGAAAGGTAACTAATAAGGAGATAGCAATCAGCGGAACGTGTTTTCGAAGAATGCCGCTGAAGAATAGAAAAAATGCAAGGCCATAGATGATTCCACTGGCTCCGATGTGCCATCCCGGCTTGCCTATAAGAAAGGTGAGTGCACCGCATCCTATCCAGATGGCAAAAAATATATAAGAGGCAATATGCCGGTAAAAGTAGAACAAGCACCACATCAGGAAGAGTAGCGGTAGTGTATTTGCCAGTAAATGCTTCCAACTGCCATGTACAAGCGGGTGTGCGAAGATACCAAATACTCCTCTTTGCTCCATAGGATATACACCTAACCTCCTGAAATCCCAGTCCATACCGACTTCAAGGAACTTTAGCAAGTAAAGAATAAAAATAAGGAATAACGGTATAACCGCTGCCAGAGCTATCCGGCGGATATCATGCTTCATGTTTCGTACAGGTTTCTGTTATTTTGGTACAATGCTACGAATATTTAAGTAAAAAACGAAAATAAATGAACTTTTTATTTTGCGTATTGTCTTTAATTTGTATTTTTGGGCATCACTACCATACCCGTAAACATAGTAGGCGAGGTATGGAGCATGATGCCTGAACAATTAACCTTTAAATAATGCACAACTATGAGTTATTTACGATTTGACAAGACTCTGATGATCAATCTGGAAGAATCTTTACCAAGGGAGATACTCCGGACAAATAAATCAGGAGCCTATCATTGTACAACGATTGTAGATTGTAACACACGCAAATATCACGGACTATTGGTGATTCCCGTCCCCAATCTCGACGATGAAAATCATGTGCTGCTGTCTTCTTTGGATGAAACGGTAATTCAGCACGGTGCGGAGTTTAACCTGGGGTTGCATAAATATCAAGGAAACCACTTTAGTCCGAATGGACATAAGTATATCCGCGAATTTGATTGCGAACATATCCCGGCGACAACTTACCGTGTAGGAGGAGTTATTCTCCGCAAAGAAAAGATCTTTGTACACCACGAAAACAGAATTTTAATTCGTTATACCTTGGTAGATGCCCATTCGGCAACCACACTTCGTTTCCGCCCTTTTTTGGCATTTCGTAGTGTGCGCGAGTATACGCACGAAAATCCACAGGTAAATCGTGACTATCAACAGATAGAGAATGGTATAAAAACTTGTATGTATCCCGGTTATCCCGAGCTCTTCATGCAATTGAATAAGAAGAATGAGTTTCACTACCAGCCGGACTGGTATCGTGGCATCGAATATCCTAAAGAACAGGAACGTGGATATAGTTTTAATGAAGACTTGTATGTTCCCGGATATTTCGAAGTGGATATAAAGAAAGGTGAGAGTATTGTTTTCTCTGCCGGTATCTCTGAGATTTCCCCGCGTAAATTGAAACAGACATTTGAAGCGGAGGTGGAAGATCGTACGCCGCGTGACAGTTTCTATCACTGTCTGCAGAATTCGGCACATCAGTTCCATAACAAGCAGGGAAATGATCACTATGTGCTGGCCGGGTATCCCTGGTTCAAGTGCCGTGCCCGCGACCTGTTCATATCTTTGCCCGGACTGACGCTGGCAGTAGATGAACAGAATGAATTCGAAGATGTTATGGTGACTGCTGAGAAGGCTATACGGGAATTTATCAATGGAGAGCCTGCCAGCTATAAGATCTACGAAATGGAAGATCCCGATGTGTTGTTATGGGCTATATGGGCTTTGCAACAATATGCCAAAGAAACTTCTCGTGAGCAATGTCGCCAGAAATATGGTAGTTTGCTGGAGGATATCATGGATTACATCCGTAGCCGTAAGCATGATAATCTTTTCCTGCATGAAAATGGTCTGCTATATGCCAATGGAACGGAGAAAGCCATTACGTGGATGAATTCTACAGTAAATGGTCGTCCGGTAACACCACGTACGGGATACATTGTGGAAGTGAACTCTTTGTGGTATAATGCACTTCGCTTCATAGCCGACCTGGTTCGTGAAGTTGGTAATGTCCATCTGGCAGATGAATTGGATGCCCAGGCTGAAATAACCGGGAAGTCATTTGTAGAAATATTCCGTAATGAAAGCGGTTATCTGTTCGATTATGTAGATGGATTTATGATGGACTGGAGCGTCCGTCCAAATATGATATTTACCGTTGCCTTTGATTATTCTCCGCTGGACCGGGCACAGAAAAAACAAGTGCTTGATATTGTGACGAAAGAGTTGCTTACTCCGAAAGGTCTGCGTACTCTCAGTCCGAAGAGTGGGGGATACAATCCTAATTATGTCGGTCCTCAGATTCAGAGAGATTATGCTTATCACCAGGGTACAGCCTGGCCTTGGCTTATGGGTTTCTATATGGAGGCGTACCTGCGTATTTACAAGATGAGCGGTGTATCATTCGTGGAGCGTTATCTGATTGGTTTTGAAGATGAGATGACGAGTCATTGTATTGGTTCGCTCCCCGAACTCTTTGATGGTAATCCACCGTTCAGAGGTCGTGGTGCAGTATCTTTTGCTATGAACGTGGCTGAAATACTGCGCATCTTGAAATTGTTGTCTAAGTATAATTTATAAGAGGAGGAACGAAAATGAAAGTTTTAATGTTTGGATGGGAGTTCCCCCCGCATATCTTAGGTGGCTTGGGAACTGCCAGCTACGGTCTGACGAAGGGAATGTCCCAGCAGGAAGATATGGAAATTACTTTCTGTATTCCAAAGCCGTGGGGCGATGAAGACCAGAGCTTCTTGCGTATCATAGGCATGAATAGCACTCCGGTAGTGTGGCGTGATGTAAACTGGGATTATGTTCAGGGACGTGTAGGTTCTTATATGAACCCCCAACTCTATTATGATTTACGTGATCATATTTATGCCGATTTCAATTATTTGCATACCAATGATCTCGGTTGTATCGAGTTTTCCGGCCGTTATCCGGCCAACTTGCACGAAGAGATCAATAACTATTCTATTGTGGCCGGTGTGGTGGCACGCCAACAGGAGTTTGAGATCATCCACTCACACGACTGGTTGACGTATCCTGCAGGTATTCATGCCAAACAGGTGTCAGGCAAACCGTTGGTAATCCATGTGCATGCCACCGACTTCGACCGTAGCCGTGGTAATGTGAATCCCACTGTGTATGCCATTGAGAAGAATGGAATGGATCATGCCGATCACATTATGTGTGTGAGCGAACTGACTCGTCAGACGGTTATTCATAAGTATTTCCAGGATCCACGCAAGGTATCTACCGTGCATAATGCAGTTTCTCCGCTTCCGCAGGAAATACAGGATATTGTACCGCAGAAGAAGCCGAATGAAAAGGTGGTGACTTTCTTAGGTCGTATCACTATGCAAAAGGGACCTGAGTATTTCGTAGAAGCTGCTGCAATGGTATTGCACCGTACTCGTAACATCCGTTTCGTAATGGCGGGAAATGGCGATATGATGAACCAGATGATTCGTTTGGTAGCTGAACGCGGTATTGCCGACCGCTTCCATTTCCCCGGTTTCATGAAAGGAAGTCAAGTGTATGAAATGCTGAAGGCGAGTGATGTGTACATCATGCCCTCTGTTTCGGAACCATTTGGTATTTCTCCTTTGGAAGCTATGCAATGTAGTGTACCTACCATTATCTCTAAACAATCCGGTTGTGCCGAAATTTTAGAGAAATGTATTAAGACCGATTATTGGGATATCCACGCTATGGCAGATGCTATCTACGCTATCTGTACTTATCCTGCCCTTTATGAATACTTGCGTGACGAAGGTAAGAAGGAAGTGGATGCCATTAAGTGGGAAGATGTGGGATTGAAAGTGCGCCGCATCTACGAAGAGGTCATTAAACAATATAATAGATAACAATAAAACAATATAGATATGAGAACCATCTGTCTTTATTTTGAGATTCATCAAATCATTCACCTGAAACGCTATCGTTTCTTTGATATAGGTACGAATCATTATTACTATGATGATTATGCCAACGAATATAGTATCAACGAAGTTGCCGAACGTTCCTATATTCCTGCATTGAGTGCGCTCATTGACATGGCAAAGAACTCCGGAGGTGTATTTAAGGTAGCTTTATCTATTTCCGGTGTGGCTTTGGAACAGTTGGAAATCCATGCACCGGCTGTCATCGATCTGCTACATCAGTTGAATGACACAGGATGTTGTGAATTCCTTGCCGAGCCTTATTCTCATGGGCTTTCTTCTTTGGCAAACGAAGACTGTTTTAAGGAAGAAGTAAAACGTCAGTGTGCTAAGATGAAGCAAATGTTCGGTAAGTCACCGAAGGTATTCCGTAACTCCAGCTTGATTTACTCTGATGAAATTGGGGGACTGGTAGCAAGTATGGGCTTTAAAGGTATGTTGACTGAAGGTGCCAAACATATTTTGGGCTGGAAGAGCCCGCACTATGTATATCATTGCAGTCATAACCCCAACTTGAAATTGTTGCTGCGTGATTTTAAACTTTCAGATGACATAAGTTTGCGTTTTTCTAATTCGGAATGGAGTGAGTATCCGTTGTTTGCAGATAAATATATTGGCTGGATTGATGCCTTGCCGCAGGAAGAACAGGTTATCAATATCTTTATGGAACTGAGTGCTTTGGGTATGTCCCAGCCACTTTCATCCAATATCTTGGAATTCCTGAAGGCGTTGCCTGCTTGTGCAAAAGATAAAGGTATTACATTCTCTACACCGACAGAGATTATCAGTAAACTGAAATCGGTATCCCAACTGGATGTGCCATATCCTATGTCTTGGGTAGATGAAGAAAGAGATACCAGTTGCTGGTTGGGCAATAGTATGCAACGCGAGGCTTTCAATAAACTATATAGCATTGCTGAACGTATCCATTTGTCTGATGATCGTCGTATCAAGCAGGATTGGGACTATTTGCAGGCAAGTAATAACTTCCGCTTTATGACTACGAAAAATAGTGGTGTGGGCTTGAATAGGGGTATTTATGAATCTCCGTATGATGCTTTTACCAACTATATGAATGTCTTGGGTGATTTTATCAAACGGGTAGAGTCGCTTTATCCAATGGATATAGACAATGAGGAACTGAATGCCTTGTTGACGACTATTAAGAACCAAGGTGATGAAATTGATGAATTGCATAAAGAATTAGAGCAATTACAGACGAAATTGGAAAAAGGGAAAGCTGCTCCGGCAAAGGCTGCTAAAGTAACAACTGCTAAAGCTAAAGCCCCGGCAGCAAAGAAACCCGCTGCAAAGAAAGTGACTAAGAAAGAAGTTACTAAGTAGTTGCTACTTTAGAGTATATCAATAAAAAAGCCTTCCATTCATTTGAACGGAAGGCTTTTTTATATCTTTACTTCTTAGGAAAAGTTTATTTATTAAATGTGGTATAAGTTACTTCTAGCTGTAGTGGGTTCTTAAGCTTGTCGCCTTCTTTAGCCGGGCCACCTTTCAGTTTGGCATATCCTGGTCTCAAGTCATTCTGGATACCAGTCATTGTTTTAGTGTTGTTACTTGTATCGTAACTGATTGTAACAGGGATCAGGTATACTGTCTTCCAGTCTTCTTCCCATTGTTTATCCTTCTCATCAGTCCAGGCACTGCCAGCTTCTTCTTTTGCTTTTTTCTTTGCAGCATCCTTTCCTTTGATGCAGGTTGTAACCAGACGGGCAATATTATTAAATGTATATTGGTTAGTTGTTACATTATTATGTGCCACCGTAAAGGAAGTGACATTGTCCGGTAACTTGTTTTCTTCAAAGAAACTCTTGAAATCTACTTTACGTAACAATAAAACCTCACTTGGAGCACTCATACTGAATTCATAATCACTTTTTTCATTGTAGTTAGTGAAAGTCAGTTTTACGGCATTAAGCGTATCATTAGATAACTTTTCATAGATTTCGTCATATGGTAAAATCGCTTCTGTGAAAATTCCGGCAGGAGATTTGATGTATGTCCAATCTTCTATCTTGGCAAGCTCTGCAATTTTATCAGAATTGAGGAATTGATTAGCTTGAATAACTTCTTTTGTAGAAGCAAATTCAGTCTGCCATCTGTAAGCAGTAGAGTCCTGACCTTCGAAACCTTCCTGTTTACGTTTATAAGGTACTCTGGTTGTATCATTCAATACATAATACTGATATTTCATTTGTAAGTCTACACGGTCTACGTAAAGTACGGTTCCGTCTCCATAATCGCTTTTTATATATACACCTTTGAATACATTTTCGATGAAAGCATCGGAGTTCTTGAAATATTCGGGATGACTCTGGCAAAGATCAATCCAATCATTTCCAAATTTGTCCTTGTCGAGTGTGAAAATAACACTTGGATAGTATGTTTTGTTACCATTACTATCGGTTTCGTTCCTTTCTTCATCCGTTACGCTTGTATCATAAGCTGTATAGGCTCTGCGACCCAATAATGACTTTGTAGGATTCAGCCAGTCATAATAATCTGTCGGCTTGATATTGGTATAACGGTTACGCTCTAATTTTTTGTCCAATTCATATGCACTCATACGGCAGGCATTCAGAGAGTCACCGAACCATGTAGAGTAGAAAACAACTAAACGTACGCCTGCTACTGTATCATCAGTCAAAATACCGGTTTTCTTATCAAAATCATACTTCTCAGGAAAACTGAAGTCATCTATACAGTTCAATTCCGTCAGGAAGCTGGCTTCGTAATATCCGAATTGAGGGTCTGTAAAACGGCCTACATATCCGGTACTGGTTTTTGCAAATACAGAATCAGCAACCACAGAACGTGTAGTCACATCGAATGTTGTCGTATGTGCGCTAATACCGTCAGATCCGGGTAACATTCCTATTCCTAACGTTCCGGTATTGTCATCGCAACCAAAGAAAGTAAGGGTTGCTGCTAAAAGCAATGCTCCTAAGTACTTAACTTTCATAGTTTTCTTTGTTATCTTGTTTATTTTTGTTCTGTTTCCCACACTTTGTCGTAGAACTCATTACAAGCCTCGGCAAATGTTTCGGGAGTTTGATATTCTAAAATTGGTTTTCCTGCTTGGCGGGCATATTCCATTACCTCTTCGTTGACATTTTCACTTTGCTGTATTACACCATCCGAATAATCAATGGCCAGTTTACACAGCGTAGCATAGTCTACGGGAGCTTTCAGATGAGCCATATCTTTTTTAGTAACGCCTTTCAATACCAATCTGTTTATAAAATCAGCATTGAATGATTCTTTGAAGTCATCCTCAAAAACAGAGAATACTACTTTAGCGTCACGGAATGAAGGCTCGTCCTTATATGCTTTCTTGATATACAAAGGAGCTAAGGCAGTCATCCAGCCATGACAATGGATGATATCCGGGCACCAGCGTAACTTCTTTACCGTCTCCAGTACACCGCGTGCATAGAATATAGCACGGCTGTCATTATCTGCATATTCCACGCCATTCTCATCAGCAGCCTGCAAGCGATTCTGGAAATAATCATCGTTGTCGATGAAATATACCTGCATGCGGGCAGATTGAATGGAAGCAACTTTAATAATAAGGGGGTGGTCGGTATCGTCAATAATCAGATTCATACCGGAGAGGCGTATCACTTCGTGCAATTGGTTTCTGCGCTCATTGATATTCCCCCATTTAGGCATGAATGTTCTAATTTCTCTGCCTTTTTCCTGGATTGCTTGAGGTAGGTTTCTGCCTACAAGGGACATTTCGGATTCTGGTACGTAAGGAGTAATCTCTTGGGTAATAAATAAAACCTTATTCGCCTTTGTCATAATAACAATGTTCTCAATTATTCTGCAAAGATATAAAAAAAATCGGGCACTTGAGCAAATAAGGCGACTCTATAATTCCTTATGAATTGTTAACTGCTTGCTAATCAGTGATGCATTGTCTTAAAGAGGAGTGCTGTTCGAGCAGAACTTTTGCATTAATTTGCGATATTTCTTCTTTATATGCTAAATAATAGTTTATTTTGCACCGCTTTTGCGAACAACTAAGTTATTATATAACCTATAAAAATGGAAATAGTACATACTATCAAGGACTTGCAGGCCGGACTTTCGGCTTTACGGGCCCAAGGTAAAAAGGTAGGATTGGTGCCTACAATGGGTGCCCTGCATGCCGGTCATGCGTCATTGGTGAAACGTTGTGTTGCAGAGAATAATGCTGCGGTAGTGAGTGTTTTTGTAAACCCGACACAGTTTAACGACAAGAACGATTTAGAGAAATATCCCCGTACGCTGGATGCCGATTGTGCTTTGTTGGAAGCTTGCGGTGCTGCGTTTGTATTCGCTCCTTCGGTTGCGGAGATGTATCCCGAACCGGATACGCGCCAGTTTAGCTATGCGCCGTTGGATACAGTGATGGAAGGTGCGTTTCGTCCGGGACACTTCAATGGTGTTTGCCAGATTGTGAGCAAACTGTTTGATGCAGTGAAGCCAGATCGCGCTTACTTCGGAGAGAAAGATTTCCAGCAGTTGGCTATCATTCGTGAGATGGTGCGTCGGATGAATTATTCGTTGGAAATTGTGGGATGTCCCATTATGCGTGAAGAGGATGGGCTGGCTTTGAGTAGTCGTAATGCGCGTTTATCTGCCGAAGAACGCAAAAATGCTTTAAAAATATCGCAAACATTATTTGAAAGTCGTACCTTTGCAGCTTCTCATACAGTTGCTGAGACTCAGAAGTTTGTGGAAGATGCCATTGCAGCCGCTCCCGGTTTGCGTCTGGAATACTTCGAACTGGTAGATGGCAACACGTTGCAGAAAATAGCCAATTGGGAAGATACGGCGTATGCTGTAGGTTGCGTTACAGTATTCTGTGGTGAGGTTCGCCTGATTGACAACATTAAGTATAAAGAGTAATAAACCTAAAAAGAGAGATCAGACCTTATGATGATTGAAGTGCTGAAGTCGAAAATCCATTGCGCTCGTGTCACAGAAGCTAACCTCAATTATATGGGAAGCATTACGATTGACGAGGACTTGCTGGATGCGGCCAATATGATTGCCGGTGAAAAAGTGTACATAGCCGACAATAATAATGGCGAACGTTTTGAAACCTATATTATTAAAGGTGAACGTGGTTCGGGCAAAATATGTCTGAATGGTGCGGCAGCCCGTAAGGTGCAGCCGGATGATATCATCATTATTATGTCGTATGCCTTGATGGATTTTGAAGAAGCCAAATCGTTCAAGCCGTCGGTGATTTTCCCTGATCCGGCAACGAACAAAGTGGTGAAATAAACGGGAAGAAAAACGGTGGAAAGCTTGACTTTAGCTGTTTGATTCCGTATCTTTGTCCATGTAATCCTGATTTAGTTTCGGGAACGAAGATAGTGAGAGGAGTGACGTAAGTTGCTTCTCTTTTTTTGTGCCTGTATGTGGGATTTATCAGAAGATACTATGTTTGGGTTCATAATATACCATGTAATTGGGTAAAACATACCATGTAATCGCTCGAAACATACCATCTGTTGAGGGCGAATGAATGATGTAATCGGAGTAAACCGATCATCTGTTTGGGAAAAAGAAAAGCGGAAAGACCGAAATCTTCCCGCTTTGTTAATGTTATGTAAACTTGCTCTTGACAAATTCTGCTTACTTGCTCAGTTGCTCATGCATAGCAGCAGCGGCTTTTCGTCCGTCGCCCATAGCAAGAATAACGGTAGCACCACCACGAACAATATCACCACCGGCATAAATGGTCGGAATAGATGACTGCATGTTCTCATTTACTGCAATCGTGCCTTTGCGTCCCATTTCAAGTCCCGGAATAGAAGAAGGTACAATCGGGTTAGGAGAAACTCCGACGCTGACGATAGCCAGATCTATATCAATAGTTTCCGTTGCTCCCGGGATTGCTACAGGGCTACGGCGTCCGGAAGCATCCGGTTCGCCAAGTTCCATTTTTTGCAGAATGACTTGTTTCACTTTTCCCAGTTCGTCGGCAATGTATTCGATAGGGTTATGCAATGTGAGGAACTCAACACCTTCTTCTTTTGCATGTTTTACCTCTTCGATACGTGCAGGCATTTCCTCTTCGGAACGACGGTAGATAATCATAGCACGTTCGGCACCCAAACGGCGTGCAGTACGTACTGAGTCCATAGCTGTGTTTCCGCCACCGATAACGGCTACATTTTTACCGAAAGGTACCGGAGTATCAGAGTCTTCACTTGCTGCATCCATCAGGTTGACACGCGTCAGGTATTCATTGGATGACAAAATATTGATAGAGTTCTCTCCCGGAATATTCATAAAGTTAGGCAATCCGGCACCGGATGCTACGAATACACCTTTGAAACCTTCTTCTTCTAACTGTTCCACACTGATAGTCTTACCTATGATACAGTCTTTAATGAAGTTAACCCCCATCTTGGCAAGATTGTCAATCTCCACATCCACCACTTTGTTCGGCAGGCGGAATTCAGGGATACCATACTTCAATACACCACCTATCTCGTGAAGTGCTTCGAAGACAGTAACATCGTAACCATATTTAGCCATATCTCCGGCAAAAGAAAGTCCGGCAGGTCCGGAGCCAATAACGGCAATCTTAATACCATTCTTTTCTTTGATCTCCGGTACGGAGATTTGCCCGCTTTCACGCTCATAGTCAGCCGCAAATCGTTCCAGATAGCCGATAGCTACCGGCTTTTCTTTCATTTTCAGGTGGATACATTTAGACTCGCACTGTTTTTCCTGCGGACAAACACGACCGCAAACAGCAGGCAGGGCACTGGTTTCTTTCAGTGTCTTGGCAGCTTCGAGTATTTCTCCGCGTTCAATGTTTTTGATGAAACGAGGAATATCAATACCTACGGGACAACCTTCCATGCAACCTGGGTTTGCGCAATCGAGGCAACGTTTAGCTTCCGTCAGGGCTTGTTCCTCTGTCAGCCCCTGATTTACTTCCTCTTTGCGACTATGCGAACGGTATTCCGGATCGAGTTCGTTCATTTCAACGCGCGGAATAGCGGTACGTTCTTTGGGTTTCATTGCCTTGCGAAGTTCCAGACGCCATGCGGCATTACGACTTTTCTCGTCTACTTCCTGTGCAGGTTCCGGTACAGCTTTGCAGGATTCACCTTCTTCAAGTTTGTGCATTTCCTCGCGTTCGATGCTCTTGAAAGCACCCATACGCTTCAACATCTCGTCGAAGTCTACCTGATGACCATCAAATTCCGGTCCGTCTACACAAACGAATTTGGTCTTTCCGCCGATGGTGATGCGACAAGCACCGCACATACCTGTACCATCCACCATGATCGTATTCAGCGAAACATCGGTCGGTATTTCATATTTCTTAGTCAGCAAACAAACAAATTTCATCATGATGGCGGGGCCGATGGCAAAACATTTGTCCACTTTCTCCCGTTTGATGACTTCTTCAACGCCTTCGGTTACCAATCCTTTGCGTCCGTATGAACCATCATCGGTCATAATGATGACCTCGTCTGCGCTTTCACGCATTTCTTTTTCAAGGATAATCAGCTCTTTGCTACGTCCGGCAAGTACGGCGATCACGCGGTTACCGGCAGCTTTTAAAGCCTGTACGATAGGGAGCATGGGAGCTACGCCTACACCACCACCTGCACAAACCACTGTTCCGAAGTTTTCAATATGAGTAGCTTGTCCCAGCGGACCTACCACATCGGTGATGTAATCGCCCTCATTCAGTTCGCAAAGGCGGGTAGAGGAGAGGCCAACTTCCTGTACTACCAAAGTGATAGTACCGCGTACGGTGTCAGCCGCTGCAATTGTCAATGGCATACGTTCGCCTTTTTCGCCTACACGTACAATGACGAAGTGTCCTGCCTTACGTGAGCGGGCTATTAAAGGTGCCTCGATCTCTAATTTAAAAACCTTTTCAGAAAAATGTTCTTTGCTAATGATTTTGTTCATTATCTATAAATTTTGTTGGTATAATTACGTAATCACTTTCAGATTGTTACGGTTTGCAAAGATACGGGTTATTTGGTAAAAACAAAGAATGAAGTGGGGAAAAAGCTGAATGATGGTTTGATTATAATTCCACTGCTATTCCTTGCAATTTTCTCAGATAGAAGCGTAGCAGAATGTCGGGTACATAGTAGACTTCATTCTCGACGCTTAATAAATCGGCTTCCATCAGTTTTCGTGTAGCGGCTTGTACGGCACTGGCGGAAGTCAGTGAATGGCTTTTGATGAAAGCTGCACTCATTATTCGGCTTGCTTTTCCTTCGGTGGCTATGGCATATAGTACTTCTTTCTGTCGTTCGGGAATGCGAGACAACAACTGCCGATAGCCATCTCCGGCATCCTCCAGTATGCTGTTGACGGTTTCATTCAGTTTGGATAGTGTACATTTGCTCTGGGATGGGGTGTTGATGAACGCTTCGTGAAAAGTCTTTTGCATATAATAGGTGTTCCCTTCAAAGAGTTGATAGATGCGCATTACCAATTCGTTGTTGATGGTTTTTTCGTAAGTTTCAAAC
The DNA here is from genome assembly GCF_003464595.1 of Bacteroides intestinalis. Lineage (GTDB taxonomy): Bacteria > Bacteroidota > Bacteroidia > Bacteroidales > Bacteroidaceae > Bacteroides > Bacteroides intestinalis_A. Next base: position 72,022 of record NZ_QRZF01000022.1, on the reverse strand, counting down.
CATTGGGTTACAAAAGGAATGTATTCTTCGGGAGCTATGGCATGTAGCTCCAGTATGTCAGTACTGTTGTAGAATGGACGTGCTGAAGATTGGAACATTTCAGAGATTAGATGTCTTTCGCTTCCGGCAAAGATGAAATGTACATTGCCCAAATGCTGGATATGTGAGCGGAGCAATGCTTCCACATTCCTCTCGGGATATCTGGTGATTTGCTGGAATTCGTCGAACGTCACAATACAAGGCTTGTCGGCTTTCTCCAGGCATTGGAAGATTTCACTCAACGTGAATTCGGGCTTTGTGATGTCACCCAGTTCCAGACTGAAGGTGGGGGTGTAATTGATAGGGTCAAAGCCGAATTTGGCTTGTATGGATTTCAAACCTTGGGCCAAGGTTGCCAGCATCTTCTTACTTTGGCTGTTAAGTGTTTCGAATACATTTTGTCCGAAGGTGTAGGTCAGTTCCCGTAGGCTGGAAGTGTGTAGTATGTCGATGTAGAAGGTATAATAAGAGTCTGTCAGTTCGGGCTTGTCGTAGCAGAAACGAACTAATTTTGATTTGCCCATACGGCGTGGTGAAATAAGACAAATATTTCCTCCCTGAGTAATGGTACGAGTCAGCCGCTCTGATTCCTTTTTACGGTCACAGAAGTATTCCGGTGGAATGGTGCCGGTCAGGATAAACGGGTTTCTTATCGCTTGGGTCATTGTACATATTGTTAAGATGTACAAAGCTAATTATTTATTTTGTATTATACAAATCGTATAATACATTTTGTATAATTGCGATAGGGTGTAGATTGAACATACATAAAACACACAACCGAAAGAAGTCTTCTAGTGAGGAGAATTCTTTCGGTTATGTGTTTGAAGTGGCGGAAAGATAGAATTCTATCTTTTAGTCAATCATTTCAAAACCCGTATACGGCACCAGTGCCTTTGGAATACGGATACCTTCCGGAGTCTGATTATTTTCCAGTAAAGCAGCAACGATGCGTGGCAATGCCAATGCAGATCCGTTCAATGTATGGCAAAGCTCTGTTTTCTTTTCTCCACTACGGTAACGGCATTTCAAGCGATTAGCCTGATAAGTATCGAAATTAGAAACGGAACTTACTTCCAGCCAGCGCTTTTGCGCCTCGGAATAAACTTCGAAGTCGAAGCAAAGAGCAGCTGTAAAGCTCATATCACCGCCACACAGGCGAAGGATTCGATATGGCAATTCCAGTTTCTGCAACAATCCTTCTACATGGTCCAGCATCTCTTTGTGAGACTGTTTGGAATGTTCCGGCTTGTCAATGCGTACCAGTTCTACTTTGGAAAATTCGTGCAGACGATTCAAACCGCGCACATCTTTACCGTAAGATCCGGCTTCGCGACGGAAACACTGCGTGTAAGCACAGTTTTTAATAGGAAGTTGTTTCTCTTCCAGAATCACGTCGCGATAGATATTTGTTACAGGTACTTCAGCTGTTGGAATGAGATATAAATCGTCTACTTCGCAATGGTACATCTGGCCTTCCTTATCGGGCAACTGACCCGTTCCGTAACCGGAAGCTGCATTTACCACTGTCGGAGGCATGATTTCCAGATAACCAGCCTTACGGGCTTCGTCCAGGAAGAAGTTGATCAGTGCGCGTTGCAACTGTGCACCTTTTCCTTTGTAAACCGGGAATCCGGCTCCTGTGATCTTTACACCCAGGTCGAAGTCAATCAAATCATATTTCTTCGTCAGTTCCCAGTGAGGCAGTGCATCTTTGGGAAGTTCGGTTTCCATGCCGCCCATTTTCTCTACTACATTATCCTCGGCACCCACACCTTCGGGTACTTCATCATAAGGTATATTAGGAATGGTGTAGAGCAGATTCTGCATATCTTCAGCAGCCTGGTCCATTTCGGCTTGTAGAGTCTTGTTGCTTTCTTTTAGCTCGGCTACACGACTTTTGGCCGTTTCAGCTTCCTCTTTCTTTCCTTCCTTCATCAGTTGTCCGATAGATTTGGAAATAGAGTTCACTTCTGAGAGGTTATTATCTAATACAGACTGTGTGCTACGTCTTTTGTCGTTAAAGGCAATTACCTGGTCTATTGTCTCTTTAGCATTTTTGAAATGCTTCTTTTCCAGTCCGCGGATCACCGCGTCGGTGTTTTCTGTAATTTGTTTGATGGTAAGCATATCTTGATACTTTGTTTTGATTAAAATCTTGATTTGAGAGTACAAAGATAAGTAAAAAACAAATAAGGTGTTGTTTTTGCTATAAAAAGAAAGGGATGCAATCCATTGGATTACATCCCTTTTCTTTATTTCTTATTCTGAAACTTACGCTTCTGTGCTTTCAGCAGGGATTACAGATACATAACGTCTGTCTTCCTTGGTTACTTTGAACTGTACAGTTCCGTCTACTAAAGCGAAAAGAGTGTGGTCTTTACCCATACCGATGTTGTTACCCGGGTGGAATTCAGTACCTCTTTGACGAATGATGATGTTACCTGCTTTGCAAGCTTCGCCACCAAATATCTTAACGCCTAATCTCTTGCTCTGTGATTCGCGGCCGTTCTTAGAACTACCGACACCTTTTTTATGTGCCATTTCTTCTTACTGTTTTAAATTGATTAAGCTACTACTTCTGTAATTGTTAACTCTGTGAATTGCTGACGGTGACCGTTCAACTTGCGATGACCTTTTCTTCTTTTCTTGTGGAAAATGAGAACTTTGTCACCTTTTACCAAGCTTGATACAATCTGGCAAACTACTTTTGCACCTTCTACAGTGGGAGCACCTACGGTGATAGCACCTTCTTTGTCTACCAAAAGAACTTTGTCAAATTCTACTGTTGTACCGTTTTCTGCATTCTGGATGTGGTGTACAAACAGCTTTTTGCCAGCTTCTGCTTTAAATTGCTGACCGTTGATTTCTACAATTGCGTACATTTCTTATATATAATGTATAAGTTAGCTCCGTCGGGTGGTCTCTAATCACTTAGAAAGCACTTTGTCGAACCCGGTGCGGAATAATCGGGCACAAAAGTACTTTTTTTATTTGGAACAGACAAACGTTTCTTCCTCTTTTTTTGAGGAATAGATTTGTGAAATCTGTCAGGAAGGGATTCTTGCAAGTCTGCTTCATACCAACTCCGTGTCAAGGCCGTACCAACTCCGTACCAAGTCCAAGCGTATAGGTACGGAGAAAATACGGAGTAAATAAGACTCAGATATAATGAATATATGGGGGTTATTCATAAAGTATTGAGTACCGAACCAAGCAAACTTACAAGAGAGAATAAAACATTAAATTCATTTTCTCTTTTTTTAGAATATTCTTCTTTGCATGATTTATAATATCTATATTTGCGCCCGGATTTAAGAATCCGGCTTTCGGGTGCTTCGTGATATATCTTATTAAACGAGGTGAAAAGGGAATCAGGTGAAACTCCTGAACAGACCCACTGCTGTGAGCTTCATAAAACTTTTCGGATAAATTCTACACTTGTCCACTGTCCGTATAGGATGGGAAGGACTTCCGGAAGGGAAGCGAGTCAGAAGACCTGCCTGCAAAGTCTGCAATCTACAGTTTCGGGGGAAAAGAAACGTAAGAGATTCACATTGCTTCAACTCATATTGTTATAGATATGGGAGGTCATTGCTCGGACTTCGTACCTCGAAACATAACGGAAAATAATTGTGTGTATGCAGAAGAAACGCATTTTGAGGTTATGTTGTGCAGTGCTAATGGTGTCATTATCCGCCTGCGAGTATGAGGATGATTTTCCTGCCGGAGTGGGCGAAGGTAATATCGAAGCTATTGTTTTGAACGAGGGAAGAATAGGTACGAATATGGGAGCTATATCCGTATTGTACCGTAACGGGATGGTGAGTCCCGATGTCTTTCGTGTTGTGAATAACCGACCGTTAGGGGATGTAGCACAATCTATTACGATGATTAATGGGAAGTACTTCATCGCTTTGAACAATTCTAAGAAAATCGAGATTGTAAATTCCAAGACCTTCGAATCCGAAGGTACGATACTTTATACACAGGCAGGATTACCGCGTCAGATTGTGGCTATATCGGATACCACTGCTATCGTTTCCGATCTTTTAAGTAACAATGTCTCCGGTGTTGATTTGCCCAGCCAGCTGGTACGTATCCGTACCGTACCTCCTTATGGTACTCCCTTGGAATATATTGTTATCAGAAAATGGGTGGAATATATGGAAGTGGCTGATCATAAACTATTTGGTATTACAGCAAAAGGGGTTTATGTGTTCGACCTGGACAATATTACTCTGGAAGGAAGCCGCATGATAGAAGAAGTCTATAATGAGGAAGTCACTAAAACCTGTAAATTGCTGAAAGACAAAAACGGTAAGATATGGGCTTTGATGAACGAACGTGATAAAGGTAAACTTACTGCTATCCTGTTAAAGTGTATTGATCCGCAGACGGAGAAGGTAGTGACTACTTACAGACTGCCTTTTGTCAGTAAGAATGAAGCCAAAGAAGGAGATGTAACCGGAACTATCAGCTATAACCGGACAGACATGGATGCTACTAAAACTCTGATTTATTTTAGTGTGCGAACCTGCAAACCGGGTCTTCCGAATGATTCGCAGCAAAGTATTTATACGTTGAATACGGATGACGGTACTTTCAAATTACATCGTCATGTGCCGGGAGTAGATATGATGTATGGTTGTGGAGTAAGTCCGCAAGGGGGAGTGTATATCTGCGATTGCCTGGACTATTCGGCACAGCGTGGCTATATTCGTCATTATAAAGAGAGTGGAAATGTTGAAAGTTACCGTGTTGGTATTTATCCCAATCAGGTCTATTTCCCTGAATCATCCGAAGTTCAATAATTTAAGTTTATGAGAAAACTGTTTTTCCTGATAGTTGCCGCATGTCTGCTGGTGACTGATGCGATAGCTCAGAAAAAGGATACGATTGCCTATGGCCTGAATCTGGATGAGGTACAGATTGTAGCCCGTCGGATACGCCATGCCAATGAAGCAAATGCCGGTGCAAAAGTGACGCATCTTGAACCTGAATTGTTGCAAATCAATAAAACCCGTTCGTTTTCTGAGTTATTGACCGAAAATTCAGCTACCTACATTAAGAGTCTGGGCACGGGAGCGTTATCTACAGCCTCTTTCCGGGGAGGAAGTGCTGCACAAACCCGGGTCAACTGGAATGGAATCAACATTACGCCGCCGATGTCCGGAGTGTTTGATTTTTCGCAGTTCCCTGTCTTCTTTGCCGACAACGTGAACCTTTATTATGGAAGCAGTCATGTGAAGAGTGGTACCGGTGCTGTGGGTGGGAGTGTAAACATCTTCAATGATCCGGAGTGGGGAAAGGGGATTACAGGTAAATTCTTTGGAGAATATGGTTCTTATAACACATATACCGGAGGAACACAGATTAATGTAAGTGGCAAACGGGTGGTTTCGAAAACGCGTTTGTTTTACCAACATTCGGATAATGACTATACTTATATTAATAAAGTACTTACTAATGAAGCCTTCCGTGAGAAGCGGCAGGATGCCAAATACTCACAATGGAGTGCGATGCAGGAAGGGTACTTTAAACTGAATTCATACGTACAACTGGCTGCTGTAGGCTGGATACAGCAAGGGAAGCGTATGTTGCCCCAACCATTAGGCATTGTGGGAAAGACACACGAACAGCAGAATGAAACGAATATTCGCGGGTATGTAGGGTTCGACTACGTGCGTGGCATTCATGAATTTCATATAAAAGGCGCATGGCTCTATTATCGTCTGAAGTATGATAAATGGTTTGATGGCGGGTTGTTCGATCCGGAAGGCAATATCAACTCTTCGCAGACATGGCAGGGTGTTGCTGATTATTCGTGTGCACCTGTTGACGAGTTGGTGTTGAATACTACGCTTACCTATACACACGACTTGGTAAATGTGAGTAGTTACATTGATGTGGATTCCGCTAAGTACCTGATAGATGATGTGTATTATAATATACCAGTACCCGATCTGCCATTGAAGCATTACCGCAATGTGTTGTCATGGCAGGCTTCGGCGAACTGGACATTATTGCCATGGTTACAACTACATGGGCAGTATATGTTCGAGCAGAATAATAGCCGGAATGTGTCTACATGGTCGGCTGGTTTTGCCACTAACTTTTTTGATAAGACCTTCTACGTAAAGGGTAGCATGTCGTATAATTACCGTTTTCCCAGTATGAATGATCTTTATTGGCGTCCCGGTGGAAATCCCGATGTGAAACCAGAAGACGGCTATTCTTATGACGCAGCCATCGGTTATAAGAATGATTTGACCTTCTGGATAACATTGAATGCAGAGGCTTCCGGTTACCTGATGCATATTGACAATTGGATATTGTGGCTTCCCAAAGATGGCAACCAGTGGATATGGACACCTCAGAACAAACGTAACGTTCTCTCGCTGGGAGCAGAGTTTACAGGCAAAATGGTGCTTAGTTTCGGGGATTTCAAAACTACACTTTCCGGCAATTTCAGTTGGGCGCGTTCGCGTACGCGGAAGAAGCAGCATGTAGATGACAATTCCTATATGCAGCAGATCCCTTATGTGCCCGAATTGAAATGGAATGCACGGCTGGCATTCGATTATAAAAAAGCCTTTTGTTCGTGGCAGACTACTTATATAGGTAAACGTTATGTCACAACTGATGAATCTTATTCAACCCGTCCTTATACGGTTCATAACTTATTGGTGGGTTATTTGTGGAAATTAGGGAACGGTATGCAACTTACTTCACAAGTACGTGTGGATAACATTCTGAATACCTATTACGAGTCGACACAATACTATCCGATGCCATTGCGCAATGTGCTGTGCTCGTTGATGTTTGAATTTTAGTTTTTAATTTTTTATATACTAACAATGAAGAAGAACATTATTTATTTTTTATCATGCCTTGTCCTTACGGTAGGACTGGTATCTTGTAGTGATGATGACAAAGAACCGTTGTCGCCTTTGACGGTTGTGATAGAGGGTACCGAAGCACAGGAAGTAGTGCAAGGTGCAACTTTGAATCTAAAGGCTGTAGTAGAGGGAAGTTCTGAGGTGCAATACGTCTGGACATTGAATGGTAAGGAAGTCTCTACCACTTCTACTTATGATTTTACTGCGACGGATCTTGGAAAAAGTGAAATTCAACTGACTGTTTCAAATGCAGAGCAAGGTGAAGCAGCAGCCAAGTTAGACCTCGACGTGTATGGAAAGTACAAGTATGGAACCTTTATCCTGAACGAAGGTGCAGCCTGGGGAGGTGATAAAGGTGGCTACCTAATCTTTATAAGTCCGGAGGGAGAACTTGTGGAGAAGGCTTTCCAAAAAGAAAACAATGGCGCATGGTTAGGCAGTGTTCCGCAGGATGTGTTTATTGCCAACAATAAAATGTATATTGTATCTCAGAATGGAGGTAATGAGGGTGGCTTTTTGACGGTTGTCAATGCTGAAACATTGAAACTGGAAACTGCTTTTGGTGATGAATTGAAGGGGAAGATTGATTGGCCTACCCATGTGGCGGTGCTGAGTGATGATAATATTTATCTGCGCGATAATGCTGGCATTAAGTTGTTTCATCCTTCTACGGGAGAGGCTACCCTTATAGAAGGTACAGAAAGAGCCAGAAAAAATACAATGGCAGTTGTTGGAGGAAAAGTTTTTGCTTCGCAAGACAAGAACCTTCTTGTTATAGAAACTGGAAAGGATAAAGTGTCGGCAACAGTTGAATTTGATGGTAAGATCTCAGGCGTCGTGAAATCATCAGATAATAACGTTTGGGTATCAGTAGCATCCGGTAAAATAGCTAAGGTAAGTGCTAAAGATTACTCAATTATAAAAGAAAACGATTTGTCGTCGAATACAGATGCTACAAAAACGTTGTCAGCTTCATTTGCTGCTGCTCCCAGTATAACAGCTAAAGGAGATACATTGTATATGAGTGGTCTCGCTACTAAAATTTACCGTCATATTTTTAGTACTAATGAAACTAAACTGATGGTAGATGTTAAAGAGATGGTAGAAAATGCCAATATCGTTTATAATACAGTTACTGTTGATCCGGTAACGGAAGGAGTTTATTTCAATACGATAAAAGGATATGGAGATAATGTGGGTATCAATCAGATTAGTATATTCGATTTTAGTGGTACAACTCCTACACTGAGAGCTGCTTATAATGATTGTACAAAATATCCGGCTGGAGTCTTCTTCACTTCTAATTTTAGATAACTATGAAGAATAATATTATTTATTTTTTATCATGCCTTGTCCTTACTATAGGATTAGCATCTTGTAGTGACGATGATTCCAACGACAATGCTTTACTACTCTCAGTGTCCATTGTCGATGGTGAAAAACAAGATGTTGCACTTGGAAAGTCCCTCACTTTGGAGGCGAAAGTGGAAAATGGTGAAAATGCTCGTTTTGAGTGGACGGTGGATGGTGAGAAGGTGTCAACTGAACTGAAGTATGTGTTTACTCCCGCAAAGGCAGGTATTTACGACGTGAAGTTTGCAGCTTATAAGGATAAAGATGAAGCCTATGCTGCTGTACTGGTGAATGTATATGTGGCTTATGATGCTGTAAAGTCTATGAGTGATATTCAATTCTGGACAGGAGAGGGAGAATGTCAGTCTGCATTAGGCGTGCAATGGATAAGTGGTGACAACTGGGAAGATCCGACACAGGATAATGTCCATTTCTTGAGTTGGGGATATCGCTGGAAAGAAAGTGACCAATCCACCGGATATCAGATGATCTTAGCAATAGCTAAAGCAGATCCTCGCTTCTTTGTTGTGATGGGGCCAGGATTTGGTGGTGATGACAGTCGGTCTATTCGTGGTTTTGGTTATGATGCCAATGGTGATGGTCGTTTTTCTATAAAGAATGAATCCATGTCTATCACATATGATGCAAAGGACTTTACGGATGGGGTAATTTTTCTGAAAGATGATGTGACAGGAGATGGATTTGTATCAACCGATCCTGCCGATTATTGGATGGGTGGCTGGTATGAGAATTATTGTTCGTATTATTTGGGTGATGATGGGAAAAATGTTCCGGAATCATTTGAATATTCTCCGTATATGGCAGACTTGCGTACATTAACTCAGAACAGTTGGGATGCCTGGACTTGTTCCTCAATCAATTCCGGTATGATGAATACTTATCCTTTTGCAGAATGGATGGTAGGGGCTCTTGCAAATCCGAAATAATAGGTACGCATTGATTTATCCTGAAATAAATAAAAGTTCTCTCATATCAATTGATAGGGAGAACTTTTATTATATAATTGAGTGGCTGGGTATTCTTATGAATTATAAAAGTGGTTTTAGTATATAAACTGCCGCAATTATCAGGGTTACTACAATAATAGCAAAGATAATAAGCAGTATTAAACTATAGAAGAACATCAGTATTGTGGTCCAGAAGCTTCTCCACCAAGTATATCCATACAGTTGCTTATAATCCAGGCAGAAGAGGGCAAAGATGAATAGTATGGGCAATTCGTATAAATCGCCTACCTGTGCACTGCCGTTGAAAGGAAGCACTATGATACTAAGCAAGAGTATCTGGCAGGCAATATAAGCTTGTATAAATACATGCTCTGTCAGATTATAGCGCAGTTTGTTCTTTTTACGGCGGAAAGCCATGAGTGTTGCCAGCGCAAAGAGAGGTAATGTGGCGATAATACGGAATGCCTTGTTACCATGTCCCCAACTTTTCAGTAAGTTCCATACTTTTTCCAGAAAAGGTGTATTGTGAATGGCTTTTTCAAGCTTATTAAATACTGATGATCCACCTTCCAGAAGTTCATCTATGAGTTCGTCATCTTCATCACCATTTATTTGGAGGGTGATGTTATCCTTTTTAAGAGAACTTTTTGCTTCCAGTTTTTTCAATTCTTTATCCAGACTTTCTATCGTTTTATTCAGGACTTTTTGGGTAATCGGGTCTGCTACTTCTATCTGTTTTTGCAATTGTTCGCGTGTAGTAAGTATTTCTTGTCTTTGTACTTCCGGAGACTTCCCTTTTTTCTCTTTCAGGGCTTCAGGATCTACCAGTTGCACCGCCATGATGTAAAGGGCGGCAAGTACAAATAATGTCTGGAAGGGACGGAAGTATAAGATTCGTTTGCCGGCAATGAAGTCTCTGATCATATATCCCGGGCGGTAGAGCAAGTCCAGAAGGGTACGCCCGAAACCATTATCAATATTGGTGAATCCTCCTAATATATTTCTGAATGCATTACTGAAACGGTAGCGGGGAGTATTCCGGCTTTGGCCGCAACGGTTGCAATAGCTACCTGTATAAACGGTATCACAATTCAGGCAGATGTTACTTTCCTCACTGATGGGCGGAATGTCTTTTCCACGTACCATCTTGATATGCAAGGCTCGAAGGTACTTCTTACAGGGAGTCCACCAGGGGGATATAAGATCTAATACACGGTCTGGTAGAATTCTGCGTTTGGTAAGGATATACCAAAGCACCAGTATGAAAGACCATAGAAAAACATTACTGTCTTCTCCTTCTTCAAAAGATAACCATAGTAGCACTGCCAGGATTAGTATTTGCCAGATATTGATCATTTTCCTTTTGCGGGGAGTGGGGCGGGGAGCAATAACTGGAACGGAAGGTGAGTTGACAATCGGATGGGAGGATACTGTTACATCCGTACTCGGAGGTGTATCATCAGTCGACTGCTTATCATGAGTTGGTTGTTCATCCGCTTCCAACAGTTCTTCCAGTGAGTTCATAATTTTCCAATGCGGATATTTGCTTAATTCTTCGGCCGTGGTTACCCCATGGGTTACACCGGCAAAGTCCACACCTGCCGCTTTGGCTGTGGCTGCATCTACTGTACTGTCGCCAATGTAAAGGGTTTCTGCTTTGGTGACGTGCAGTTGTTTGATGGCAAACAGTAATCCTTCAGGTGAAGGTTTGGCTGTTTGTACATCTTCTCCACCAACAATGATATTGAAGAAGCTGCCGGGGAAGTGCTGGTCGAGCATTTCCTTTATGCGGTAACGGTATTTGGTGGAGATGATGCCGATGAATGCACCTGCATCTTTCAGTGCAAGCAGCACGGACTTGGTTTCCAGAAAGAGTACGGTGTTTATTGTCATGTGGGTATCCGCTTCCTTCCTGTATTCACTCTTAAAACCAGCCAGTTGGTCTTCATCCGTCACCCCCGTCAGGATGGAGAAAGATTCTTCCAAAGTTTTTCCGATGGTGCGTTTAATATCTTCATCGGTTACATCTGTATAACCATGTTGATTGAGCACATTACGGAAACAGGTAACGATGCCGCGCGAGGAGTCTGCGAGCGTGTAGTCAAAGTCAAAGAGATAAGTCGTATAGCTCATTGTCGCTTTTTGCGGCAAAGTTATAAATTAATTGGAATTTTTAGACTATATTTGTTCGTTCGATGAATTTATTTGAGAAACCGCTAAGTGTTTCCGGATGCTGAGTTGTTACATATGCACGTTAACTATGTAGTATTATGAAATTGTCAGAATTGTTTTTACTGGTTTTATTCCTTTTCTCCCTTTCAGCGTGTGTGTCCCAACAACCGGATACGAAAAGTAAGTGCTATGCCACAGAGTATGTCAACCCCTTTATCGGTACGGATTTTACCGGGAATACATATCCCGGAGCACAAGCCCCGTTCGGCATGGTGCAGCTAAGTCCTGATAACGGACTTCCGGGATGGGATCGTATCTCCGGTTATTTCTATCCGGACAGTACGATTGCAGGTTTTAGTCATACCCATCTTTCAGGTACCGGGGCGGGTGATTTATATGATATATCTTTTATGCCTGTTACTTTACCCTATAAAGAAGCAGATGCTCCATTGGGTATTCATTCTTTATTTTCTCACTCCGAAGAAACTGCCAGTGCCGGATATTATCAGGTTCGGTTGAAAGACTATGATATCAACGTAGAACTGACAGCAACCGAGCGTTGCGGTATTCAACGCTATACCTTTCCCGAAGCAGATGCTGCCATTTTCCTGAACTTGCGAAAGGCTATGAATTGGGATTCTACCAATGATACTTATATTGAGAGAGTCGATTCTGTTACCATACAAGGGTATCGCTTTTCTGACGGTTGGGCACGCGATCAGCATATTTATTTTCGTACCCGCTTCTCTAAACCGTTTAAAGCAATACAGTTGGATACTGCTGCTATTGTCAAGGATGGTGAACGAATAGGAACGTCTGCTATCGCCCGTTTTGATTTCCATACCACTGCAAGAGAGCAGATTCTTGTAACCACTGCCATATCAGGCGTAAGCATGGAGGGTGCTGCCCGTAATCTTGCTGCTGAAGTACCGGAGGATGATTTCGATAAATATCTGGCTGTTACCCGGAAAAATTGGAATGAGCAACTTTCTAAAATAGAAATCACATGCGATGATCCTGATGAGAAAGTCAAATTTTATACGGCTCTGTATCACTCTATGCTGGCACCGACTATTTATAATGATGTGGACGGTACCTATTACGGTCCCGATAAACAAGTGCATCAGGCAGATGGATGGAAAAATTACAGCACTTTCTCATTGTGGGATACCTATCGTGCCGCTCATCCTCTTTACACTTATATAGAGCCACAACGTGTGAACGATATGGTTCAGTCTTTTCTTGCTTTCTATGAACAGAACGGACGTCTTCCGGTATGGAACTTCTATGGAAGTGAAACGGACATGATGATAGGTTATCATGCTGTACCGGTAATTGTGGATGCTTATCTGAAAGGTATAGGAAATTTTGATCCGAAGAAAGCTTTGGAAGCCTGTGTAGCTACAGCCAATATAGATGAATATCGCGGAATTGGATTGTATAAAAAGTATGGTTATGTACCTTATGATGTGACGGATCATTATAACTCGGAGAACTGGTCGCTCTCTAAAACTCTGGAATACGCTTACGATGACTATTGTATTGCCCGTATGGCAGAAAAGTTGGGTGAAAGACAGATTGCAGCTGAATTCTATAAACGTTCTCAAAACTATAAGAATGTATATAATCCCCAGACTTCTTTTATGCAGCCGCGTGATAATAAAGGAAATTTTATTCAACCCTTCAGTCCGGATGACTATACTCCACATATTTGCGAAAGTAACGGTTGGCAATATTTCTGGTCTGTGCAGCAAGATGTCGATGGTTTGATTGGCTTGGTCGGAGGTACGGAGCGTTTTGCCCAGAAACTGGATAGTATGTTCACTTATAATCCTTCTGCGGATGAAGATCTGCCTATTTTCAGTACCGGAATGATTGGGCAGTATGCGCATGGAAATGAACCGAGTCATCATGTCATTTATTTGTTTAATGCTGTAGGGCAACCTTGGAAGGCTCAGAAATATGCCGCCGAGGTGATGCATGAACTTTATAAAAACACGCCTGCCGGTTTATGCGGGAATGAGGATTGTGGTCAGATGTCTGCCTGGTACGTATTTAGCGCAATGGGATTCTATCCGGTAGATCCGGTTAGTGGCAGATATGAAATAGGCACCCCTATGTATCCTGAAATGAAAATGCATTTGGATAACGGCAAGATATTTACGGTATTGGCGCCGGCTGTTAGTAAAGAGAATATATATATCCAGTCGGTGAAACTCGACGGGAAACCTTATGATAAAAGCTATATCACACATGAACAAATAATGAATGGCTCTGTCTTTGAATTTGAGATGGGGAATAAACCGGGGGCAGTGTGGTATGCAATAGAGTGATAAAATGAAGTTGTGGGATTATGGGTGATAACTTTGATTCAACTTATAAACTCCTTTTCCGTAAATACTATGCCAATCTGCTTTTCTATGCCACACGTATTGTGGGTGAGGAAGAAGCAGAGGACGTAGTACAAGATGTATTTGTGGAATTGTGGCGACGAAAAGATACAGTGACGGTGGGAGAGCAGATACAGGCATTTCTGTATCGGGCGGTGTATACCCGTGCTTTGAATGTTTTGAAGCACCGGGACATCAAGAATAGTTACGAAGCTGTCGTAACGGAAATTAATCAGAAGAGGGTTGAATTCTATCAGCCGGATAGTAATGATGTAGTGAAAAGGATAGAGGATCGTGAGCTTAGAAGAGAGCTTTCCGAAGCCATTAATGAACTGCCGGATAAATGCAAGATGGTTTTCAAACTCAGTTATCTGCATGATATGAAGAACAAAGAAATTGCAGAAACAATGGGAATATCGTTGCGGACGGTAGAGGCTCACATGTATAAAGCTTTGAAGTTCCTGCGTGAAAGATTGGGCTACCTCAACTTTATGTTAGTCCTGTTTTTATTGAATAAGGTATAAGTGTTTTTGTCGAAACGATTGTTTTATTAGTATGATGAAGGAAGGAAAAAATAAGTTGAATGAAGAATTACTGGTCAAATTCCTTATGGGTGAATGTTCTGAAGAAGAACTCCGTGAGGTGAACACTTGGCTGAACGAGTCGGACGATAATGCGCGTGAATTGTTCAGGATAGAGGAAATATATCATCTGGGAAAGAATGGCGATTCTACTGATGAGAAAAAAATAGAAAAAGCAGAAAAGCAGTTATTCAAACGGTTGGCACAGGAAGAAGCTAAACAGTTCAAGGTGCGTAGAATGCATACTTGGATGAAGTATGCTGCTATGTTCATAGGAATTTTCTTTGTATCCGGTTTGAGCTATCATATCTATCAGGCTCAAAGTGAAGAACAGTTAGTGGCTGTTGTAGCCCGGGATGAGGTGAAGGAGTTGATGCTGCCCGATGGCACTAAAGTATGGTTGAATAAGCATACAACCTTGAAGTATCCACGTGAGTTCTCTGAAAAGGGAAGAAATGTGTATATGGAGGGAGAGGCCTATTTTGAAGTAAAGAGAAATGTAGAAAAGCCTTTTATTGTGCGAAGTGAAGCCATGCAAGTCAGAGTGCTGGGTACGGTTTTTAACTTGAAGAGTGATAAGATGAACCGCTCGGCAGTAGCTACACTGATTAAGGGAGAAATTGAGGTGAAAGGCAATCACAATGAGGGTATGATTGTGTTGGCCCCGGGGCAAAAAGCCGAATTGAACGCTGTAACTCGTCGTCTGGTAGTGAAGCAAGTGGATACAGGTATTGAGAATTGGCATAATAATCAGTTTGTCTTTGAAAATGCCGATATATTTACGATTGCCCGTACTTTAGAGAATTCTTATGGAGTGAAGATTATTCTGGCGCCTGATATGGATGCTACTAAAACATATTCGGGTACACTGAAGAAGAAAAACACTGTGGAGGAAATCCTGAATTTGATTAAAAGTACAAATGCAATACCTATTGAATATAAAATTGTAGGAAATAGTGTATTTTTGTCTCCCAAAAAATAAAAGGAAACTTTTGAAATATATAATCTTATAAATATAATAGTATGAGAAAGCTGCTTTTATCAATGTGCTTTTTGGGCTGTGCTCTCTGGGCGCAGGCTAAAGATTTAACACAATACGTTAACCCGCTGATGGGTACGTTATCCAGTTTCGAACTATCTACAGGTAATACATACCCTGCTATCGCACGTCCATGGGGTATGAATTTCTGGACTCCTCAAACAGGAAAAATGGGAGATGGTTGGCAGTATGTATATACCGCCCATAAAATCCGTGGTTTTAAACAAACCCACCAACCCAGTCCCTGGATTAATGACTACGGTCAGTTTTCTATCATGCCGGTAGTAGGCAAACCCGAATTTAATGAAGATAAGCGTGCCAGTTGGTTCTCTCATAAAGGAGAAGTTGCATTACCTCATTATTATAAGGTGTATCTTGCTGAACACGATGTCGTGACGGAGTTTACTCCCACTGAACGTGCTGTTTTATTCCGTTTTACTTTTCCGGAGAATGAACATTCATATATTGTAGTGGATGCTTTCGACAAAGGATCTTATATTAAAATTATTCCTGAACAAAATAAGATTATCGGATATACAACCCGTAACAGTGGTGGAGTGCCCGATAACTTCAAGAACTACTTTGTCATTGAGTTCGACAAGCCTTTCACTTATCAGGCTTCTGTTGCCGATGGCGTTTTGACAGAGAATCAAAAAGAACAGAAGGCCGGACATGCAGGTGCAATTATTGGTTTTAAAACCCGTAAAGGAGAAATCGTGCATGCTCGTGTAGCCTCTTCCTTTATCGGTTTTGAGCAGGCAGACAGAAACTTGAAAGAGCTTGGAAACGATAGTTTTGATACTTTGGTTCAGAAAGGGCAAGATGCCTGGAACGAGGTATTGGGTAAAATAGAAGTGGATGGTGGTAATCTTGATCAGTATCGTACTTTTTATTCTTGTCTGTATCGTTCGGTACTTTTCCCCCGTGCTTTTTATGAATTTGATGAGGCGGGCAATCCTGTTCATTATAGTCCTTACAATGGTCAGGTATTACCTGGATATATGTATACGGATACCGGCTTCTGGGATACTTTCCGTTGCCTGTTCCCTTTCCTCAACCTGATGTATCCTTCGGTAAACAAACAAATCCAGGAAGGTCTCGTCAATACATATAAGGAAAGCGGTTTCTTCCCTGAATGGGCTAGCCCGGGACATCGCGGTTGTATGATTGGTAATAACTCTGCTTCTGTATTGGCTGATGCCTATCTGAAAGGGGTTAAAGTGGATGATGTGGCTACCTTGTATGAAGGACTTATTCATGGCACAAAGAATGTACATCCGGAAGTTTCTTCTACCGGACGTCTCGGTCATGAATATTATAATGAATTAGGTTATGTTCCTTATGACGTAAAGATCAATGAGAATGCTGCCCGTACTCTGGAATATGCTTATGATGACTGGTGTATCTATCAGATGGCAAAAGCGCTGGATCGTCCGAAGAAAGAGCAGAAACTTTTTGCTAATCGTGCTATGAACTATAAGAACGTGTTCGATAAGGAAAGCCTATTGATGCGTGGGCGTAATAAAGATGGGCAGTTCCAGGCACCTTTCTCTCCTTTGAAATGGGGAGATGCATTTACAGAAGGAAACAGCTGGCATTATTCCTGGTCTGTTTTCCATGATCCGCAAGGTCTGATCGATTTGATGGGTGGTGAAAAAGTATTTGTCGAAATGTTGGATTCTGTGTTTATTGTTCCTCCTATCTTCGATGACAGCTATTATGGACAGGTGATCCACGAAATACGTGAAATGACAGTGATGAATATGGGTAACTATGCGCATGGTAACCAGCCTATACAGCACATGATTTACATGTACAATTATGCCGGACAGCCTTGGAAAGCTCAATATTGGTTGCGTCAGGTGATGAACCGTATGTATACTCCCGGTCCTGATGGGTATTGTGGAGATGAAGACAATGGGCAGACTTCTGCCTGGTATGTGTTCTCAGCATTAGGTTTCTATCCGGTTTGTCCGGGAACCGATGAATATGTTCTCGGTGCTCCTTTGTTCAAGAAAACTACACTTCATCTGGAGAATGGTCGTTCATTGGTCATTGATGCAGCAAACAATAGTTCTGAAAATATGTATATTGAATCGCTTCGCCTGGATGGAGATGAATATACGAAGAATTATGTGAAACACGAAGACCTGTTGAAGGGGGGTGTCCTGAAATTTGATATGGGTAATAAGCCCAACTTGCAGAGAGGAATACATCCGGAAGATTATCCATATTCTTTCTCTAATGAAATAAAAAAGAAGTAAGGGCTGAAGTTAATAATGTAAGAAAGAAGGGAATAGGAATTAAAACTATTCCCTTTTTTGTTTTAATGAAAAAAAATATCATTTTGTAGTAAGTGTATTTTTAGCGACTGTTGTTTTATATATGAAAGTCGGGGGAAAGGGTCTCCTGACAGATTAAAATTAACCAATGTGTAACCTTTAAACTTTGTTTATGGACAACAATCATGCTTTTCAAAGTTCGAAATTTCTACGGGCTTTATTAGTCTTGTTCTTCATGACTGTATCAGTCCAGTGGACTTTTGCCCAACTGAATTTGAACATGTCTCGCACGACATTAGGTACGGTCATCGAACAAATCAAAACTCAATCCAAGTATCAATTTTTTTATGACGACAAACTTGCTGCTACGGCAGTGGAAAAAGTCGATGTGAAGAATGCATCTATCGAAGATGCCTTGACTGCTATTCTTAAAGGGAAAAATATTTCTTTTAAAGTAGAAGATAACATCGTTTATCTTTCAGAGAAGCCTCAATCAGGACAAGAAGGTACCCAACAAGGAAAAGAACGTACGATAACCGGTCAGGTATCGGACGATATGGGACCTCTGATTGGTGTCAACGTATTGGTGAAAGGTACCAGTGTTGGCTGTATCACCGATTTTGACGGTAATTTTACGCTGACCACAACAGAAGCAAATCCTGTAATTCAATTCTCTTATGTCGGTTATAAAACACAGGAGATTGCAGCAAAGGAACAGAGTGTTATCAACCTGATGATGGAGAGCGATTCTCAACTGGTAGAAGAGGTGGTTGTAACGGCCTTGGGTATTAAACGTGCCACTAAAGCATTGAGTTACAATGTTCAGGAAATCAAGAGTGATGAACTGACCAGAGTGAAAGATGCTAACCTTGTAAACTCTTTGTCAGGTAAAGTGGCGGGTGTTACCATTAATGCCAGTTCCTCCGGTGTAGGTGGCGCCAGTAAAGTAGTGATGCGTGGTACGAAAGGTATTGACCAGTCCAGTAACGCTCTTTATGTGATCGATGGTGTACCTATGTTCAATCTTTCAGGTGAAGGTGGTCAGGAATTTGATTCTAAAGGTTCTTCGGAAGCGATTGCAGATATAAATCCGGAAGACATCGAATCTATGTCTGTACTGACGGGTGCTGCCGCTGCCGCTTTGTATGGTAGTCACGCTGCCAATGGTGCTATTGTTATTACAACTAAGAAAGGTAAGGAAGGGCGTCTGAGTTTGACTGTATCACAGAATACTGAATTTCTCCGCCCGTTTGTTACTCCTAATTTTCAGAATTCCTATGGTACAGGCGATCTGCTGTCCAGTGCAGGCTCTGTAGAAAAAAGCTGGGGTAATAAATTGAACCCTTCCAATTACATGGGATATGATCCGATCAATGACTTCCTGAGAACAGGTGTGGTAGCTACCGAAACCGTTTCTTTATCTACAGGTACGGAAAAGAATCAGACCTACTTCTCTGCGAGTGCTGTGAATTCTGTCGGTATGGTTCCGAATAACGATTATGACCGTTATAATTTTACTTTCCGCAACACTACTTCTTTCCTGAATGATAAGATGACACTGGATGTAAGTGCTTCTTATATCAAGCAGAAAGACCAGAACATGGTGAATCAGGGTACTTACTCCAATCCGTTGGTTACAGCTTATTTGTTCCCTCGTGGTGACGACTGGAATGAGATTAAGATGTACGAACGCTGGGATACTTCCCGCAACATCTATACACAATATTGGCCACAGGGTATCGATACTTTTACAGGACAAAATCCGTACTGGATTGCTTATCGTAACCTGCGTGAGAATAATAAGGACCGTTATATGCTGAGCGGTAGCTTGAGCTATAAGATTTTAGATTGGTTGAGTGTATCGGGTCGTGTGCGTGTGGATAACTCTGCAAGTACTTATACGGAAAAGCTTTATGCTACAAGTAATACTACATTGGCCGAAGGCTCTAACAACGGTTTGTATGGTATTTCTAATACGAATGACAAGCAAACTTATGCTGATATCATGTTGAACATCAATAAAAACTTTGGTGAAAATCTTACTTTCCAAGCTAATATTGGTGCTTCTTTATCGGATATGCAACAAGATGTACTGCAAAATCGTGGTCCTATCAGTGAAGACGGTATTCCTAACGTTTTCAATGTATTCCAGTTGGATGACAGTAAGACAAAACGTACGCAGTCAGGTTTTCATGATCAGACTCAGTCTGTTTTTGCCAGTCTTGAATTAGGATATAAGAGTACTTATTACCTGACTTTGACCGGACGTTCTGACTGGCCTTCACAATTGGCTGGTCCTAACTCTACTCAGAGTGCATTCCTTTATCCTTCAGTCGGTGGTTCTGTTATTTTGTCCGAGTTACTGAAATTGCCACAACAGATTTCTTTCCTGAAGGTACGCGGCTCATTTGCATCTGTGGGTCTTCCTTTCCCGCGTTTCCTGGCCAACCCTACTTATTCATGGGATAACTCCAATAAGGTTTGGCAATCCAAACGTAACTATCCGATGTATAATCTGAAACCGGAAAGAACAGATTCATGGGAAGTAGGTCTTACTGCCCGTTTCCTGAATCATTTTAATCTGGATTTGGCTTTGTATACTACTAAAACTTATAATCAGACGTTTGACCCTAAGATTTCCGTATCTTCCGGTTACTCAACATTGTATGTGCAGACGGGTAGCGTACGAAATAAGGGTGTTGAATTAGGATTAGGTTACTCTAATGAATGGGGTAAATTTAAATGGTCCAGCAATTACGTATTCAGTACCAATAAGAATGAAATTCTTGAACTGCTGGAAAACTATGTGCATCCTGAAACCGGCACTGTCATCACCAAAGAACGCTTGGATGTAGGTGGTATGGGACAGGCTCGTTTCATTTTGAAGAAAGGTGGCTCTCTGGGTGATCTCTATTCTACTGCCGACCTGCAACGTGATAGTAACGGCAATATTCTGGTAGATCAGAATGGTAGTGTGACTGCTAACTATAATGCAGAAGATATTAAATTGGGTAGTGTATTTGCAAAATGCAATATGTCGTGGAGAAATGATTTCAGCTGGAAGAACCTGAATTTTGGTTTCATGCTCTCTGCACGTATTGGTGGTATTGTTTACTCTGCTACACAGGCTGCTATGGATATGTATGGTGTTTCTGAGTCAACAGAAATTGCGCGTAATCAAGGTGGTGTTTATGTGAATGGAACGGACTTGGTAAATGCACAGAAATGGTATACTACTATCGGTTCTCAGTCCGGTATTCCACAATATTATACTTACAGTGCTACTAACCTGCGTCTCCAGGAGGCTAGTGTCGGTTATACTATTCCAAGAGATAAGCTTTGGAATGTGGCTGACGTGACCGTATCTCTGGTAGGCCGTAACTTACTGATGCTTTATTGTAAAGCTCCGTTCGATCCGGAAGCAGTAGCTTCTACCGGTAACTATTATCAGGGTATTGACAACTTTATGACGCCGAGTGCACGTAGCTTAGGATTCAATGTAAGATTTAAGTTCTAACAGATTAAAGAAAGAAAAACAATGAGAAAATCAATTATAAAATTCGCTTTATGCGGTGGAATGTTAGCTGGCATGTTGGCATCTTGCACAGGTGATTATATGGATTATAATACCAATCCGTATGAAGCAACCAAAGACCAGATGGACCGTGATGCCTACTTGACCCGTTCGGCATTGACAGGTATGCAGGGATATGTCATCCCTACGGATGTACTTCTTAATCAGTTTCTGGAGGCCCTTTTGGGTGGACCTTATGGTGGCTATCTGGCGGAATCCAATTCCGGTTTCACGAACCGTTTCTCCAACTACAACCAATCTCAGGACTGGGTAGGTAAATTATATAAAGATGTTATTCCTAATGTGTATGCTAACTATGCACAGTTGGAAGCTGCAACAGAAGACCCCGTTTATTTGTCAGTAGGAAAAGTTGTAAAGGTAGCAGCTATCTTGCGTGTTACAGATGGATACGGTCCTATTCCTTATTCCCAGTTGGGAGCCAATGGTGACCTGACTGCTCCGCTGGATACTCAGAAGAAAGTTTATGAGACTATGTTGAATGAACTGGATGAGGCAGTGACTGCATTATTACCACATCGTACGGAAACTTTTTCATCCAAAGCTGATAAGGTTTATAGTGGTAAAGTGGAAAACTGGATAAAATTGGCGAATTCTTTGAAATTGCGTATGGCTATGCGTATGGTATATGTAGATTCTACTACGGCGCAAGCTAAAGCGGTGGAAGCTGTTGACTCAGAAAGAGGAGGTGTGTTTACATCGAATGATGATAATGCAACCATTCAGGCTACTACTAATCCATTCAGAGTTATTATGTACGAATATAATGGTGGTGACTCTCGTATTGCGGCAGATATTACTGCCTATATGAATGGCTACAAAGATCCTCGTCGTGAAAAATATTTTGTAGAATCTACCTTTACAACAGCCGATGGAGTGAAGAACGGTTATCATGGTATTCGTTTGGGAACTGAACCGCTTCCGAGTGAAACAGCTCATAAGTATTCTAACATGAATGTTGAAGCCAATACGAAACTTGTTTGGATGACTGCTGCTGAAGTTGCCTTCCTGCGTGCCGAAGGTGCATTGCGTGGTTGGAACATGGGTGGAACTGCAGAAAGTTTTTATAAGAAAGGCGTAGAGTTATCATTCAGTCAATGGGGGGCTTCCGGTGCGGATGCTTATCTGGAAGATGGTAGTAGTTTACCCGATCTGTATAAAGATCCTCTGGGAACTTATAGTTATAACGGTTCTCAGCCGACTATTACGATTAAGTATGATAATAGCGCCGTCTTTGAAACAAATCTGGAACGTATAATTACCCAGAAATGGATCGCCATATTCCCGTTGGGTAACGAAGCATGGGCTGAATTCCGTCGTACGGGTTACCCGCGCTTGATGACTGCTGCCGTTAATAAAAACAAGGCGGAAGTTCCCGAAGGTACTTTCCCACGCCGCTTGCCTTATCCGCAGGATGAGTACAAGGACAATGGTACGAATGTGCAGAATGCTCTGCAAGATTTGAAACCTGCGAACGATAGAATGTCTTCCAAAGTATGGTGGGACTGCAACCCTAACATCTAATAAAGAAAAGAATTATGAAAAATAAAATGAAAAATATATTCATCGTAGCTTCCTGCTTCGCTGCCATAACCTGTTTCAGCGCATGCGACGACTGGACGGAAGTAGAGAATGTGAATATCAATACTCCCGGAATAGAGGAACAAGATCCGGCTGCGTATGCCAAATATCTGCAAAATCTGGTAGCCTATAAAAATTCGGACCATAAGGTTGTATATGCCTGGTTCGACAATAGCGAGAAAACGCCGTTCAGTCGTGGACAGCATATCGCTGATGCTCCTGACAGTTTAGACGTAATTTCCATGATGTATCCGGCAGAACTGGCTGATTTTGAATTAGCTGATATGCAAACTGTACATGCTAAGGGTACCAAGGTGGTATATACTATCAGTTTTGATAAGATTCAAAAAGAATATACTGAAAAAGTAAAGGAAGGTACGGAAACCGGATCTTTCGATACTTATCTGAAGTCAGAAATGGACAAACAGATTGGTTATGCAGGGAGCTTCGATGGTATGATTACTGAATATAAGGGAAATAATCCTATTTATATGTCTGCCGAACAAAAAGCGGAGGCAAAGAAATATCAGGATATTTTTTTCAGCGCTGTTTCAACCTGGAAAACTGCTAATGCAGATAAGTTGCTGACATTTCAGGGATATCCGGAAAATCTGATTGAGCAGACCGTTTTGACTGATTGTAAGCACATCATCCTGGCTACGGATAATGTAACGGATGATGCACAGTTATCGGTATTTGCCCGTTTGGCCATGGCTGCTGCAGGTGTTCCGACTGATCGTTTCGTAGTTGCAGTTTCCACAGCTTCACTGGATGCATCTGATAAGCAAACCGGGTTCTACGGTACCGACCGGGCGCTTACAGAAGCAGCTTATTGGACTACGGAACCATCAGATGGCTATACCCGTGCCGGATTGGCTATCTATAATGTTCAGAATGACTATTACAATGCTACTAACACATACCAGTATGTGAAAGAGGCTATTAATATTATGAACCCTGCTCCTAAAAAATAAATCAAGCTATGAAATTAAAAAACTTATACTTACTATCGATCACATTGCTGTCTGTAGCTTTGGCGGCTTGTAGTGATGATACTGAAACGTTTGATAACCAAGTGTATGTAGATGCTTCGGTGAAGACTAGTAATGTTTTACTGAAGAATACGATTCCTTCTGCGGAAGGTGAATTCAGGGTTGCTATGGCTAAGCCGGAAAATGCAGATGTAACTATTTCCTTGAAAGCTGAACCTGCGTTGGTTGATACTTATAATGCTGCATTTTATGATAATGCTGAGGCTTTGCCGAGTAAGCACTATACATTGGAAACTCCACAGACCGTGATTCCTGCCGGATCCGTTCTTTCAGAAAAAGTCACATTGAAATTTGGTAATCTGACAGAGCTGGATGCTGAAAAAGTATATGTGTTACCTGTAACCATTGATCAGGCTAACGTAGGTATTCTGCAAAGTGCCCGTACCATGTATTACGTATTTAAAGGTGCTGCACTTATCAATGTAGTAGCTGATCTTACTAAGAATCTTGTATACGTAAATTGGGGTACACCTGAAAAGGCAAATGGTTTACGGAAGATGACTGTGGAAGTATTAGTGAATCCCAGCAAGCTCGATAAAGCTATCAGTACAGTTCTGGGTATTGAAGGATATTTCCTGCTCCGTTTCGGAGATACTGCGCCGGCAAAGAATTGTTTGCAGATTGTAGGTCCTGGAGATAAGAAGATAAATTCAGAAGATCTGACTGTGGCTACCGGTGAATGGACACATATTGCTGTGACTTATGATGCTGATGCTCAAAAAGTGATAGCCTATTTCAATGGCGTGAATAAATTGGAAGCGACAGCGAATTGGGGAGCATTGGATTTGGGAAAGACCAAAACTGATGAGGGTGATGGTTTCTGGATTGGTCACTCTTATAACCGTGATCGTTGGTTTGATGGTGAAATGTCCGAATGCCGTATTTGGAATAAAGTTTTAACTCAGGAGGAGATTAATGCAAAGAATCATTTCTACCAGGTAGAACCGGGTGCGGAAGGACTGGTTGCCTATTGGAAATTTGATGAAGGTGTAGGTACTTCAATAGCCGATTATAGCGGGAATGAGAATCACGCTACAGCGGTAGAATCGCTTACTTGGACTGCAGTAGAATTGCCTGCGAAATAAATTAAGTTATATTTTAAATAGATGTATATTATGAAATATATGAATCACATAAAATTAGGCTTGTTGGCAGTTACCTTTGCCTGTGCAGGAACTGTTTTCACAAGTTGTGAAGATGACATTACGATCAATGCCGTTAATACAGAAAAGCTGGATACAGTGGACGGCGTATACGGTTATGTCAGATCAGCTGCCGGAGCACGCGAACTTACTTCGATTTCTCTCTTCGGGGATAAATCCGGTGCGGGACATCTTTATTTTGAATTGAGTAAAGCTGCTGAAAAAGACATAACGGTTACTTTCAAAGTAGATGCAACAGCGCTTGAGGCTTATAATGCTGCTCATGGTACATCTTATGCTATGTATCCTGCTGATAAATTGAGCTTGGCAAATGGTGGTACGGCAACTGTTAAAACCGGAGAGAAAAAGTCCGGTGCAGTAGAGTTAACTATTAATGCCGGAGGTTCAATCGGTTCAACCTATGCAGTAGCTGTTTCAGCTACTGCAAATGATGGAGTGGCTGTTTCTGCTAATAATCAGACTTATATTTATCTGGTGAAGCCATTGGCGGCTGTGCCTGATTCTAAAAAGGGAGATGTACGTACTCTCTGTTTTGTGGAAGTGAATGATGAAAATATCCTGAATTGTGGTGAATACGTAATGAAGGAAAGTGGAAAACCGTTCTTTGATGTAGTTAGTATCTTTGCTGCCAACATCAATGTGGATAGTGAAAGCGGCCGTGTGCATATTCATTGTAACGATCAGGTATCTTTCCTGTTGAAAAATGCAGATAAATTCATCCGTCCTTTGCAGGCTAAAGGTATCAAAGTCAATATGAGTATCTTGGGTAATCATGATGAAGCCGGTATGGGTAACTTATCGCAGGCTGCTGCGGCTGATTTTGCCAAAGAATTGAAAGCATTTGTCGATATTTATGGTTTGGACGGTATTGATTTTGATGACGAGTATACAGACTACAAAGAGAATCCGAGTCCGGGCTTCGAGCAACGTTCCCGTGAGAATTACTGCCGCTTAATCAGCGAATGTCGTAAGGTGATGCCTGATAAATTGCTGGGTATTTATGAATATAAAAGTAATTTTGAGGATTCTCCAAGCGGAACTGTCGACGGTAAGTCTATTGGCGAGTTGGTAGATTATATGTGTTATGGAACTTATCAGAGATACGTCAAAGGACGCGAATCTAATTTCACCGGACTTCCCAAATCAAAGTATGGCCCTTATTCATTGAAGATTAATGAAGAATATAAAGGTGGCTGGACAAGTTTTAAAGAAGAAACGATTCAGGACCTGAAAGATGCCGGATATGGTTTGCAGGTATTCTATAACCCGAAACCACAATTGTATTCTTATGATTATTATTTCACAGCTGTAAGTAAGATTCTGTTCAATGATGAGGTAGAATGGAGTGGCAAGTATTATGGAAGGACGGACTTTACGGCTTCAACAGGGGTTAAGTCTAACTATGAAGCTTATCTGGGTGAATGGCAAGTAGCTTCTACCAGTTCTTTATTCTTCTTTACGCCTCCCGAAGGTGGTAATGGCTGGTGGGATTATAATGGAGATCAGACATTTGATATTCGTATTGAGGCTAAAGAGGATGGTAAGACTTACTATATCTATGGTTGGGGAGAATATCCTGAAGTAACCAATAAATATCCTTTGGTAGCTGAATTTGATTCCAATAATGGTAACTTTACTATTTCCATGCCTCAGGTTATTCATGAAGGTGATACAGAGGATCCTGAAACATGGGAAATGAGATGGGGAACTTATAAGAATGGTAACCAGAATACTTGGAAATACGATACAAATACAACTGCTACGAAGGGAGCATTTGATCCACTTGGAAATCTGACTCTAACGGGTAGAGGCCAACGTTATGGCATATCTCTGTGCCGTATAGTAGATGGTACGGCAGAATTGCCGGAAGCATATTATGATGCTTATTATCATCCTGGTGCTAATTATAACCTGACTAAAAAGTAAGCTTTTGGCTTTTTAAAAGAGAATGTCTCAAATAATCATGCTATTTTATGTATCTTTGAGACATTCTCTTAACTATCTTGCTGACCGATAACTTCGGACACATGAATTCTGGTGAAACATATTTCCGATAACAAAATAATGAATCGAATATGAGAATACATTTTATTTATTTTATTGTAATTATTTGTCTGGCAAGTAGTTGCTCTTCTAAGCAAAAAGAGGTCTTTTCACCTGATGGTCGTATCAGGTTACAGTTTGTTCTGAATGACAGTAACCGTATGACCTACCAAATTGAAGTTGACAGTATTCCTTTTGTAGCTTCTTCCTGTTTGGGATTCGAAGCAGAGAATGGGATTAATCTTCATAAAGAATTCCGCATTGTAGATATTGATTTCACTACCCAGGATGAAACCTGGGCGCAACCTTGGGGAGAAAATAAAACCGTTCGCAACCACTACAATGAAATGACTGTTCACTTGTCTGATGCAGCTGCTACCAAACTGATTTTACGGTTTCGTGTATTCGATGATGGGGTAGGATTCCGCTACGAGTATGAAGTGTCCGGAGCAGACAGTCTTCTTATCACGGATGAGCTGACTGCGTTCAATATAGCACAGGATGGTACTTCATGGTCCATACCTGCCAATTATGATACTTATGAATTGCTATATCGTACGCAGCCTGTCAGCCGGATAGACAATGCCAATACTCCCATGACATTTAAGGCAGGCAATGTATATGCCAGCATTCACGAAGCAGCATTGACGGACTTCCCCGAGATGACATTGAAAAATACAGGTGGTTGCAAATTCAAGTCGGAACTGGCTCCTTGGCCTGATGGCATTAAAGTGCGGGTAAACGGTGGTGTTTTCAAGTCGCCTTGGCGTACCATACAGATTGCTCCGAAAGCTGTCGGTTTAATTAACTCCGGGCTTATACTGAATCTGAATGAGCCTTGTGTACTGGAAACTACGGATTGGATACGTCCAATGAAATATGTAGGTATCTGGTGGGGAATGCATCTGGGTGTAGAAAGCTGGGTGATAAATGACCGCCACGGTGCCACAACGGAGAATGCTAAACGGTATATTGACTTTGCAGCAGCCAACAACATTGAAGGAGTGATGTTTGAAGGCTGGAACGCCGGTTGGGAAAATTGGGGAGGCTCTCAGGACTTTGATTATACGCGTCCGTATGCTGACTTTGATATAAAGGAAATAGCCCGTTATGCTAAGGAAAAAGGAATTGAGATTATTGGACACCATGAAACGGGTGGCAACATAATCAATTATGAGAGACAACTGGATAAGTCTTATAAATGGTATGCTGACCTGGGTATTCATAGTGTGAAGACCGGTTATGCCGGCGGACTTCCCAATGGGCACAATCATCATGGGCAATACAATGTACGTCATTATCGTAAAGTGGTAGAGACTGCTGCAAAATATCATACCACTCTTGATGTACACGAACCAATCAAAGACACTGGTATCCGTCGTACATACCCCAATATGATGACTCGTGAGGGGGCCCGTGGCATGGAATGGAATGCCTGGAGCGAAGGCAATCCACCCGAACATCACGTGCTTTTGCCATTTACCCGCCTGTTGTCAGGACCAATGGACTATACTCCGGGAATCTTCGACATACTGTATGAGCGTGCTAAAAAGTCTCCTTATCGCAAGAAGTGGAATATGAAGGATAGTAAGGATTGCCGGATCAATTCTACGCTGGCGAAACAGATCGCTAACTGGGTGATACTTTATTCTCCTTTACAAATGGCTGCCGACATGATTGAGAATTACGAAGGACATCCTGCTTTTCAATTCTTCCGCGATTTTGATGCTGATTGTGACTGGTCGGAAGCGCTGGCAGGTGAGCCGGGAGAATATGTAGTCATAGTGCGCCGTGCAGGAGAAAAATATTTCCTGGGTGCAGCTACTAATGAAGACGCACGTGAGGTTACAGTCAAATTGGATTTTCTGGAAAAAGACAAGACTTACAGGGCTGTCATTTATGCTGATGGTAAAGAGGCTGACTGGATAACGAATCCTACGGCTTATGAGATTATAGAGAAGCAGGTGACTGCTGAAGACACTCTGTCTGTGGACATGGCAAGAGGTGGAGGACAAGCCATTACTTTTATGCCACTTTGATATGAATATGTAATACTATTAAGAATATGAAGAAAAACATGAAACTGAATTTTATGTTGATGAGTGGAGTGCTGTTATTCGGAATGTACAGTTGTACCCCGGGAGCGCAGGATTATTCATCATACGTTAATCCGTTTATCGGTACGGGAGGGCATGGACATACTTACCCTGGGGCTGTAGTTCCGAACGGAATGATACAACCCAGTCCCGACACACGCATTTATCAGTGGGATGCCTGTTCCGGATATTATTATGCAGATTCTACTATTAATGGGTTTTCGCATACCCATCTCAGCGGTACAGGTTGTGGAGACTATGGTGATGTATTGCTGATGCCTACCGTAGGCAAACAGGATTATCATGCAATGGGAGAAGAGAGCCAACAGATGGCTTATGCTTCTGCTTTCTCTCATGACAATGAAGTGGCACAACCGGGGTACTATTCAGTCTTTTTGGATCGTTATCAGGTAAAAGCCGAATTGACGGCTACCAAACGTGCAGCTATTCACCGCTATACTTTTCCGAAGGCGGAAGATGCCGGATTTATACTGGACCTGGATTACAGCCTGCAGCGTCAGAAGAATGAAGAGATGGAGTTGGAGGTAATCAGTGATACAGAAATACGAGGACGTAAGAAAACAGTATATTGGGCATTTGACCAGTATATCAATTTTTATGCGAAGTTTTCCAAACCTTTTACCTATACATTGGTAACTGACTCTATGGCATTGGATGAAGGTGGTCCACTTTTTCCGACAGCTAAGGCTTTGTTACAGTTCCAGACAGATAATAATGAGGAAGTTCTTGTGAAAGTCGGTGTTTCTGCTGTAGATATGGATGGGGCACGAAAGAATGTGGAGGCTGAAATACCTGAATGGGACTTTAACGGTGTGCGTAGTGCTGCCCGTGAATCATGGAATAATTATCTTGCCAAGATAGATATTGAAACCTCTGATAAGGATCAGCGAGTGATGTTTTATACTGCACTCTATCATACCGGTGTGCAACCTAATTTGTTTACAGATGCCGATGGACGCTATCTGGGTATGGATTTGAAACCTCATCAGGGCAGTGTGGAAGAGCCTGTCTATACCGTATTCTCTTTATGGGATACATTCAGAGCATATCATCCGTTGATGACAATTATCGATCCTGATTTAAATGAAGCCTTTATCCGTTCATTGATCCGGAAACAGCATGAGGGTGGTGTATATCCTATGTGGGAACTGGCCGGAAACTATACGGGAACAATGATAGGTTATCATGCTGCATCTATTATAGCTGATGCTTACACAAAAGGTTATCGTAATTTCGATGTGGAAGATGCATACAAGGCTTGCATCCGCGCTGCGGAATATGATACGACCGGTATATTATGTCCGCCGTTAGTATTGCCCCACCTGATGCCTCAAGCTAAATACTGGAAGAATAAAATAGGTTATGTGCCTTGCGACAAGGATAATGAATCGGTGGCAAAGGCGTTGGAATATGCTTATGATGACTGGTGTATTTCTGTGCTGGCAGATGCTATGGGAGATGAACCGAATGAGGAAAAATATGCAGCCTTTGCTAAGGGATACCAGGTTTATTTTGATGCTTCTACCCGTTTTATGCGCGGACTGGACAGTGAAGGTAACTGGCGTACTCCTTTCAATCCCCGTTCATCCAATCACCGTAGTGACGACTATTGCGAAGGTACAGCCTGGCAATGGACTTGGTTTGTGCCTCATGATATAGATGGATTAGTGGAACTGATGGGAGGACGTGATGCCTTTATCGGTAAACTGGATTCTTTGTTTATTGCCGATTCTGCTTTGGAGGGTGATATGGTTTCTGCTGATATCTCCGGTTTGATAGGACAATATGCACATGGCAATGAACCGAGCCATCATATTACTCATCTGTATAACTATGTGGATCAACCCTGGCGGACACAAGAGCTGGTGGATCAAGTATTACATACCCTTTATTTCAATGATCCGGACGGATTGTCGGGTAATGAGGATTGCGGACAGATGTCCGCGTGGTTCATTCTTAATTCTATGGGTTTCTATCAGGTATGTCCGGGTAAACCGGTTTATTCTATCGGTCGCCCATTATTCGAAAAATCTACCATTCAGTTGAAAGATGGCAAGACATTCACTGTCATAGCACATAATAACAGTCGCGAGAACAAGTATGTGCAGAGTATGGTACTGAATGGAAAGAAGTTGGATAAGCCTTTCTTTACGCATCAGGATATAGTAGATGGTGGTACGTTGGAACTGACGATGGGGAATGTTCCTCTGAAGTGAAGAAGAATGATTTAGTCAATAGGTATGAATCAAAATAGTCGTAATCCGATTTCCTGGGTACCCACCGTCTACTTTGCCATGGGGCTTCCCTTTGTTGTACTGAATATGGTGTCTGTGCTGATGTTCAAGGGATTGGGGATTGGTGATGCACAGATTGCTTTGTGGACATCACTGATTATGTTGCCTTGGACACTGAAATTCCTTTGGAGTCCGTTCTTGGAAATGTTCAAGACAAAGAAGTTCTTTGTGGTGCTGACACAATTGATTACCGGGGCAGGTTTTGCCCTGGTAGCATTGGCGTTGCATCTTCCGGCTTTCTTTGCCGTGTGTATTGCTTTGTTGGCGGTTATTGCTTTCAGCGGGGCGACACATGATGTTGCAACAGATGGCGTTTATATGTCGGAACTGAATAAGCAGGATCAGGCCAAGTATATCGGTTGGCAAGGTGCTTTCTATAATATTGCTAAGATTGTTGCATCCGGCGGACTGGTTTGGTTGGCAGGATGGTTGCTGAAATACTTCGGAGGAGTTCAGGGAGCGGAAGAAGCTGTTCGCCATGAAGCGACTGTGCAAGCATGGATGATGGTTATGTTGATTCTGGCTGTTGTAATGGTATTTCTGGGAGTATACCATATGCGTATGTTGCCTTCGGGAGGAACTGCAGCCACAGGCGCAGCGTCCGGCAGGGAAACTTGGAACCGGTTGGTGGAAGTTATCCGTGCTTTCTTTCAGAAGAAGCATATCTGGTATTATGTGGCATTTATCATTCTTTATCGTCTGGCCGAGGGTTTTGTCATGAAGATTGTTCCGTTGTTTTTAAAGGCGGAACGCTCTGTTGGAGGCTTGGGACTGGGAGAACAGGAGATCGGTCTGTATTATGGTACTTACGGGGCAGCTGCTTTTGTATTGGGATCCCTGTTGGCAGGTTATTACATCTCTCACAGAGGACTGAGCCGGACATTGTTTTCGTTGTGTTGTGTCTTCAACCTGCCGTTTCTGGCTTATACATTGCTGGCCATTTATCAGCCGGAGAATGGTATGCTGATAGGCGGTGCCATCGTGCTTGAATACTTCGGGTATGGTTTTGGATTCGTAGGTCTGACCCTGTTTATGATGCAGCAAGTGGCTCCCGGCAAACATCAGATGGCCCATTATGCTTTTGCTTCGGGTATCATGAATCTGGGAGTGATGCTTCCGGGATCTATCAGTGGTTTTGTCAGTGATGCGTTGGGATATAAGGCATTTTTTATTTTTACGATGTTTGCTACTATTCCGGCATTTCTGATCACTTATTTTGTACCATTCACCTATCCGGATGAAAAGAAGAATCAATGAAATATATAACTAATAAATAGAAGAATTATGAAACAGATGATGAATATGCCTTGGGAAGAACGCCCGGAAGGTTGCTCAGACGTAATGTGGCGTTACTCTAAAAACCCGGTTATCGGACGCTATCACATTCCGACTTCCAACAGTATTTTCAACAGTGCGGTAGTTCCGTTCGGAGATGGATTTGCCGGTGTCTTCCGTTGTGATAATAAGGCAGTGCAGATGAATATCTTTGCGGGCTTTAGTAAAGACGGAATCAATTGGGAAATAAACCATGAGCCTATCTGTTTCAAGGCGGGGAATACGGAGATGATAGAGTCCGAGTATAAATACGATCCGCGTGTCACCTGGATTGAAGACCGTTACTGGATAACCTGGTGTAATGGTTACCATGGACCTACTATCGGTATTGCATATACATTCGACTTCAAAGAATTCTTCCAGTGCGAAAATGCCTTTTTGCCTTTTAACCGTAACGGGGTACTTTTTCCGCAGAAGATAGATGGTAAATATGCTATGTTGAGCCGTCCGAGCGATAACGGTCATACACCGTTTGGAGATATTTACATCAGTTACAGTCCGGACATGAAATATTGGGGAGAACACCGTTGTGTGATGAAAGTTACCCCTTTCCCTGAAAGTGCATGGCAGTGTACGAAGATAGGTGCCGGTTCTGTACCGTTCCTTACTGAAGAGGGCTGGTTGATATTTTATCATGGGGTTATTACTACCTGCAACGGTTTCCGTTATTCTATGGGAGCGGCTATTCTTGATAAAGAAAATCCGGCAAAGGTATTGTATCGCACACGTCCGTACTTGCTTGCTCCTGCTGCTCCTTATGAATTGCAGGGAGATGTGCCCAATGTAGTATTTCCTTGTGCTTCTTTGCAGGATGGAGATAAAGTGGCAGTATATTATGGCGCTGCCGATACAGTTGTAGGTATGGCCTTTGGTTATATTTCGGAAATCATAGAATTTACGAAGAAGAACAGCATTATATAGTTAATCCCTTAAAGAATCAGTCGACTATGAAACGTATTTTATTGGCTTACACACTTTCTGCCCTTTGTCTGCTTCCGGCATTTGCCGGAGGTGGAGAGGGGGCTTTACCTATAAGCTATGTCAATCCTTTCATCGGTACCACCAACTTCGGAACTACTAATCCGGGAGCGGTCTGTCCCAATGGAATGATGTCCGTGGTTCCTTTCAATGTGATGGGATCGGAAGATAATAAGTATGATAAAGATGCCCGTTGGTGGTCTACTCCTTACGAGTATCACAATTGCTTTTTTACCGGATATTCGCATGTTAATCTAAGTGGTGTGGGGTGTCCTGAACTGGGTTCTTTGTTGCTGATGCCTACTACGGGTGAATTGTCCGTAGATTACAAGGAGTATGGAAGTCGTTATAAGGATGAACAGGCTTCTCCAGGGTATTACAGTAATTTCCTCACTCGTTATAATGTAAAGACTGAGGTGTCTGCCACGCCTCGTACTGGTGTTTCCCGCTTTACTTTTCCAGCCGGACAAAGTCATATTTTGCTGAATTTGGGTGAAGGCTTAACGAATGAAACTGGTGCTTTTCTGAAGCAGGTAAGCGATACCGAATTTGAAGGAGTGAAGTTATTGGGAACTTTCTGCTATAACCCCCAGGCAGTATTCCCTATCTATTTCGTAATGCGCGTCAACAAGCAACCGACGTCCAGTGGTTATTGGAAGAAACAACGCCCCATGACCGGCGTTGAAGCCGAATGGGACCCGGACAACGGACGTTATAAACTCTATACCCGTTACCGTAAAGAGATTGCTGGAGATGATATCGGTGCTTTTCTAACCTTCGACACAACGGAAGGTGAGCAGATAGAAGTCCAAATGGGAGTTTCTTTTGTCAGCATCGAAAATGCACGTCTGAACCTGGATACGGAACAGGGTGGAAAGAATTTTAGTCAAGTATTGGCTGATGCCCGTGCCAGTTGGAATGAGGACCTTTCGCGTATCCTTGTCGAAGGCGGAACGGAAGAACAGAAAACAGTCTTTTACACTGCCCTTTATCATACATTGATACATCCTAATATTTTGCAAGATGTTAACGGGCAATATCCTGCTATGGAAAGTTATGAAATACTGACTACGGATGGAGACCGTTATACCGTTTTTTCTTTGTGGGATACTTATCGTAATGTTCACCAACTCCTGACATTGGTTTATCCTGAGCGTCAGTTGCAAATGGTGCGTTCCATGCTCGATATGTATCGTGAACATGGTTGGCTCCCCAAATGGGAACTCTACGGACGTGAAACGTTAACTATGGAGGGCGACCCGTCTATTCCTGTCATCGTTGATACCTGGTTGAAAGGGTTGCGTGATTTTGATATCAATCTGGCTTATGAGGCTATGTATAAATCTGCCACTTTGCCCGGGGCTGAAAATTTATTGCGTCCGGATAATGACGATTATCTCTCATTGGGCTATGTTCCTCTGCGTGAGCAATATGATAATTCTGTCTCTCATGCATTGGAGTATTACATTGCAGACTATTCTCTTTCGCTTCTGGCAGATGCATTGGGCAAGAAAGAGGATGCCCGTCTTTTTTATAACCGTTCATTGGGCTATAAACACTATTATAGTAAAGAATTCGGCACTTTCCGTCCTATTTTGCCGGATGGTCAGTTCTATTCACCTTTCAATCCGAGACAGGGAGAGAATTTTGAACCGAATCCCGGTTTTCATGAAGGATGTGCCTGGAATTACAGTTTCTATGTTCCTCACGATGTGAAAGGACTTGCCCGTCTTATGGGTGGACAGAAACCTTTCATTGAAAAGCTTCAGCGTGTCTTTGATGATGGACTCTATGATCCCGCCAATGAACCCGACATTGCCTACGCTCATCTCTTTTCTTATTTCAAGGGAGAAGAATGGCGTACACAAAAGGAGACTCAACGGCTTTTGCAGAAGTATTTCAAGAATGCTCCCGATGGTATTCCCGGTAATGATGATACCGGTACGATGTCTACCTGGGCTATTTTCAACATGATAGGATTCTATCCCGACTGTCCCGGTGCTCCGTATTATACTCTTACTACGCCTGTATTCGATAAGGTGGTGATTCGCCTTGACCCTGAAATTTGGGGACGCGATAAACTGGTGATAGAAACTGAACGTCCTTCAGCGGAATCCTTATACATCCGTGAGATGGAATTAGGCGGAAAAAAATTATCCCGCTATCGTATCAGTCATGAAGAACTGGTAAAAGGTGGAACGCTGAGATTTATACTTCGGTAGTATAGAGAAAAGCTATGGTGGGGCTGTCCAAGGTGTTGGATAGCCCCTTTTTTGTGTGCAATAAACTAAGGACATATCTATATTTTGCTTTCTGTAGAAATTGATGTTTATTGTTTATTATCAATTGGTTAGCTTCTGCTTTATCTAAAAATAATCTATGTGTGTATATAGGTGCATAGTTTTACAACCCTTGCCATCCTCTAACTTTGTCACATGTTCAATCGACATCAATAACCTCAAAATATCGTTATCATGAAAAGTCAAGAGTTACGTAAAAAAGCACCCGAATTAGATCCGTTACGTTTAGGAAGCGGATGGGAAGTTGAAGATTTGAGTAAACCACAAATCATAGTCGAAAGCAGTTACGGACATAGTCATCCGGGAAGTGCACATCTCAATCGTTTAGTACATGAAGTAAACAAGGTCATCTATAATGACGGAGGGCGCCCGGCCAACTATTATGTAACGGACATTTGCGATGGCGAAGCCCAGGGACACGACGGAATGAATTATTCACTTGTTTCCCGTGATATTATGGCGGCAATGATTGAAATTCATGTGAAAGCTACTCCTTTTGATGCCGGTGTATTCCTTACCAGTTGTGACAAATCAGTCCCGGCACATTTAATGGCAATAGCACGCTTGAATATGCCTGCCGTATTCATGCCCGGTGGTATCATGAAGTCAGGACCGGATTTGTTGACGCTCGAACAAATAGGAAAATACAGTGCCATGTTTGAACGTGGTGAAATCACGGAGGAAAAATTCATGGAATATAAGCGGAATGCCTGTCCGGCTTGTGGCGCTTGTTCCTTTATGGGGACAGCATCGACCATGCAGGTGATGGCAGAAGCGTTAGGTCTGGCTCTTCCCGGCAGTGCACTGATTCCAACCCATATCGGTGAATTGGAAAAAGCGACAAGAGAAGCCGGAAAATGTGCAATAAAACTGGTTCATAACCCAATCGCACCGGCAGAGATACTGACAGAAAAAGCGTTTGAAAATGCAATTATGGTGCATGCCGCTATAGCGGGATCGAGCAACAGCCTGTTACACCTGCCCGCCATTGCACATGAAGTGGGGATTACTTTATCGCCCGAACTGTTCGACCGGATTCATCGCAAAATACCCTATATACTCAACATCCGTCCCAGCGGATACTGGCCCGGAGAATATTTCTGGTACGCCGGAGGTACTCCCGCCATTATGGAAGAAATCAAAGAACACCTGCACCTGGATGTAATGACCATTACCGGAAAAACACTCGGAGAAAACCTTGAAGAACTACGCAATACAGACTTTTACGCAAATTGTAATCACTATCTGTCGCTGCATAACTTAACTCAATCAGACCTGATCAAATCTGCGAAATCCCCCATCCGACAGGAAGGAGCCATTGCCATACTGAAAGGAAACCTGGCTCCCGAAGGTGCTGTGGTTAAACACTCCGCAATATCACCTAAACTGATGCAGGCTACACTCAAAGCACATGTATTCGATTGTGAAGAAGAAGCTCTTCAGGCTGTGCTGAGCAAAAAGATAACTCCGGGGGAAGCTGTATTTATCCGTTATGAAGGTCCTAAGGGTAGCGGCATGCCGGAAATGTTTTATACTACCGAGGCAATTGCTTCCGACCCGGAACTTGTGGAGTCTGTTGCACTTATCACAGACGGACGTTTTTCCGGGGCAACCCGTGGACCTGCCATCGGACATGTTTCTCCCGAAGCCAATGAAGGAGGACCGATAGCTTTGGTGAAAGATGGCGATTTGATTCGCATTGACATTCCTGCCCGTTCACTGAATATCGTAGGTACAAAAGGAGAAGAAAAAACACCGGAAGAAATAGATATGATCCTGTCATATCGTCGGGAAAAATGGCACAAACCTACTTCTCGTTATGAGGATGGCATACTGGGTATCTATACCCGTAACTGCGTATCGCCCATGAAGGGCGGATATATGGAAGCTGAATAATAAAGAAATCCCACCTTTTAAATCTTATCAATACCATGATGTCAATTTGTATCATTATAATCAGTTTGCTACTGCTTATTTTTCTGGTAGCATATTATAAAGTAGACGCATTTTTCGCGTTCGTTCTCGTCTCCGTAGGAGCAGCTCTGTGTTTAGGCATTCCGATTCAGGAAATACCCGATATATTGAATAAAGGCGTAGGCAATATCTATAGTAATATGGCACTCATCATCATATTTGGTGCCATGCTCGGAAAACTGGTTGCCGAAAGCGGTGCTGCCCAAAAGATAGCCCAAGTGATGATTGGAGCTTTTGGAACGAAAAACATTCAGTGGGGCATGATGCTTACCGGATTCATCGTAGGTATCCCTTTGTTCTACGATATCGGTTTCGTCATTCTTGTTCCGATTATCTTTTCTATTGTCAACCAATACAAAATGCCCGCTATATATATCGGTATTCCCATGTTGGCAGCTTTATCAGTGGCGCATGGTTTTCTCCCTCCCCATCCATCTCCGGTAGCATTGGTTACTATGTTCAATGCCAATATGGGAATGACATTGATTTTAGGTCTATTGGCTTGTATACCGGCTATTATTGTTGCCGGTCCCTTGTTCAGTAAAACCCTGAAAAATATAAAAACCGGTCCTGTAGATGTATTTGCTGCCAAAAAGGTGGATTCAGCTTTCAGTGAACCCGGAAAGCTCAACAGCTTCCTGACGGCTACATTACCCGTATTTTTGCTGATTATAACAACGGTGCTTACCCATTTCTTACCCAATCCGAGCGAGTCGACGCAGAACCTGCTGTCTTTCTTTAGTTCACCTACCATCGTTATGCTGATTGTTGTAATCGTAGCTACCTATACATTAGGAATCAGGCAGGGACGTTCCATTAAGCAGATCATGGATATTTATGTGCAGGCATGTAAAGACATTGCCATGATTATTCTGATAGTTGCCGGTTCGGGTATCTTTAAAGTTGTCATGGAAGAAAGCGGTGTAAGCATGCTTCTGGCCAATGCTATGGAAACACTTCCGATACACCCGCTTATTTTAGGTTGGTTGATGGCAAGCGTTATCCGAGCTATGGTAGGTTCGGCAACAGTGGCTGCCCTGACAGCTGCCAGTGTAATGATGCCTCTGATAGCCGTATCTCATGTAAACCCTAATTTAATGGTATTGGCCGTCGGGGCGGGAAGTCTGATGTTTTCACACGTCAACGATTCTGGATTCTGGCTCTATAAAGAATATTTCAATCTTAGTATGAAAGACACTTTCAAATCATGGTCGGCTATGCAAGTCATTGTCTCTGTTGTAGGTCTATGCGGAGTTTTGGTTCTTAACCTTTTTATCTGATTTATTATGAAAAAGCATCTTCTTATTTTGTTCACGTTTCTTTGTACCGTCCCGTCTGTATTGGCAGGTAATGAAACCGGAGAAAGTCCCTCGAAAACTTCTAAATGGCATCTTAGTTACGATAATAAATATCACGTCAAATTCTTCGGCCGTATTTCGGCTGACGGTGGAATCTTCTGGGGTGAAAAGGATCAAAAAATGGCCAATGGGACCACCATATCCCAACTGGCTTTTGGAGGGACATTTTTCTTCGGAGAAAGATTATCCGGTAAGTTTGAAATAGACTTCTCAAACGGTAACCTCCTCCTGCTGGACAACTTTATCACTTATAATTTTACCAAAAGATTCGGATTGCGTGCCGGCAATATACAGGAAGCCTTCTCTATGGATTTACTGAACTCTTTCAAAGATCTTTCGTTGATGAACCGGGCGCAAGTTGTTAATGCTTTCGCCCCGGGACATCACCTGGGATTACAAGGAGTTTATGAAGACAAACAATGGTTATTGACGGGAGGTGTACATTTCCAGAAGTCCATGACTCTGGGCAATAAGGAAAACTCGGACAGTAATTTGCATAAAGGACAGAACGAAGGATATTCGCTCACCGGAAGAGCCGTGTGGATGCCGCAAAACAGTAGCAAGGAAAAGGGCTTGCACATAGGTGTTGCCGCTTCATACGCCACACCTAAGACTGATGTAGGCAAAGATACTCCTCCTAAAACGGTTCGCTACAGTCAATCGGAGTCAACTATCAACAAGATTAAGTTTATGGACACCGGATACATTACGGATGTGGACAACACCTGGTTGATGGGAGTCGAACTTGCCGGTTATTATGGCCCTTGGAAATTTCAAGCGGAGTATATACAGCAGGAAGTAAACCGGAATCACGGTTTTGTCGACGAATCCTTTTCAGGCTTCTATGTGCAATCATCTTGTCTGTTGCTTGGTGGAAAGCAGGATTATAACAACTCCAGGGGAGCGTTTAACCAACCATTGATCGGTAAGAAAGGAGATGTGGAACTGGCCCTGCGGTTTGATCGCCTGGATATGAATGGAAAAGTAATTAAAGGAGGTGTATCCAATCAATATACAGCCGGAGTGAATTATTATGTGAATGAGAATCTGAAAGTGCAGTTGAATTATTACTATATCACTCATAATGATTATAATTCATTAAATGTCAGGGTACAATTGAGGTTTTGATAAAAAATCGAAGAAAAAACTTATCTTTGTGGAAACCGCCCTAAACGATGTAAGATGATAAGATGCCTCTTTTGTTTATTCATGTTCATTTTAGCAACGACGAATGCACATGCCGGAACATCCGGCAATGAGCTTCTGCTTGGAGAATTGGATCAATTGTTGAAAGAACGTATTACGTATGTCCGGAAGAAAGAAAACAAAATCAATTACCTGAAGCAGCTATCATCCTCCGAGGCATCAGTGGACAAGAAATATGATATTATTTCCCGGTTGATAGAGGAATACAGTAATTTTCAGAGCGACTCGGCTTTTCAGTATATCGAACAGAACAGATTGCTTGCCGGGAGCTTGGAAAGCAAAGATAAATTGTTGGAGAATAGATTTCAGTATATCTTCTTGTGTGCGCAAGCAGGACTCCTCAATGAAGCCCAGCATGCTCTGCTGGAACTGGAAGATCAGTATCCGGATATGAATATGAGTCAAAAAGCAGAATATAATAAGCAATATGAAAGGCTCTACATGAATCTTCGCGAGCTTGCGCAAAATTCTCATCTGGAGGAGGAATACCGCAGGCAGGAACTGAAATATTCTCGTATAATCTGTGGATTGGTTCCTCGGGAATCCAAGGACTTCTATTATTATAGTTTCAAGCAGAATTATGCCGAAGGAAACTTGGAAGAGGCGAAAAAAGATATAGCCTCATATTATCAGTTAATCGATTCTGCTTCTAATGAGGCTGCGCGGGCATTATATCATTTATCACTTATTTATAAAATTGAAAAAGATGAGTTGAACGAAGAGCAAAGTCTGATCTGTTCTGTTATGGCAGATATTAAAAGTGCTGTCAAGCAGAACAGATCTCTTCGGCTGTTAGCTCAGATACGGAATGACAAGGGTGATATCCGGCGTGCATATCGTTATCTGGACATATCTCTGCAAGACGCTAACTTTTACAATACCCGGCTGCGTAATTCGCAAATAGCCGAGGCTATCCCTATCATTCAGAAAGAGTATCAACTTCAACGAGATAAACAGGCGCTTTATTTATGGGCGGGGATTGTCATTTCTACCTTCTTTTTGCTGCTTATTCTGGGCATAGCCTTATACTTGCGTAAAAAAAGAAAGGACTTATCGGTTGCCCGCTCACAACTTCTGTCTATTAATGATAAATTGAATCGTATAAACTGCGAAGTACAGGAAAAGAATGAAGAACTTCAATCTCTGACATCCAACCTGATGGAATCTGACCGGGTCAAGGAGAAATATATCGGTCATTTCCTCAAATTATGTTCCATGTATATACTGAAGATCGGTGACTATCAAAAGTTGGTCAATAGAAAAATCAAAAGTGGGCAAATTGAAGAACTTTATAAATTGAATTCATCTACCCAGTACCTGTTAAAAGAAAGCAAAGATTTCTACTCGCAATTCGACGAAGCTTTTCTGCAGATATATCCTTCGTTCGTCAAAGAATTGAATGCACTCCTTAAAGAGGATCAACAATATACACTTAAGGAGGGGGAGTTCCTGAATGCTGAGTTGCGCATCTGTGCTCTCATCCGGTTGGGCATAAAGGATAGTTCGCAAATCGCCGAATTTATGGGGTACAATCCGGTAACCGTATATACCTATCGTACGAAAGTAAAAAGTAGGGCAAAAGATAAAAATAACTTTGATCAGGAGATCTTAAAGATTGGCAGTGTCCATGCTTCTTCATAGTTGATAAACTTACGGCCCGATTGAAAATAAAGAGCCTGTCGACAAGATATTGGGAGTTTGTCAACAAGAAGTTAACTTTCTGTTGACAGAAAATTAACTTCTTGTAATGCTTTGATAATCAGGAGGCTGTAATTTAAACTGTGTCAGCAAAGCAAACAAAAAAAGTATTAACTTTGCTAACACAGTTTTTTTATGAGTGAAGAATTTGATTTTGAAAGGATCAAGAACAAGGCAATCGAGCAGCTCAAGGCTGGCAAGCCCTTGTTGGGTAAGGACGGAGCTTTTGCCCCGTTATTGGAGAGCATTTTAAATGCAGCCTTAGAAGGTGAGATGGATGCCCATCTTTCCGAGGATGAACGCATGAGTGGCAACCGTCGTAATGGCAAGATGCAGAAGCAGGTGCAAACTTCTATGGGTGAGGTGACCGTTTCTACACCCCGTGATCGTAATTCCAGCTTCGATCCTCAGTTTATAAAGAAGCGGGAGACCATTCTTGCGGAAGGTGTTGCTGACCGCATAATCGGCCTTTATGCCCTTGGTAATAGTACACGTGAAATAAGCGACTGGATGGAAGAGAATCTTGGTAACCGTGTGTCTGCCGAAACAATCAGTTCCATCACTGACCGGGTACTTCCGGAAATAAAAGCGTGGCGTTCGCGTAGCCTGGACTATATTTATCCGATAGTTTGGATGGATGCCATTCATTATAAAGTCATGGATGAGAGAGGCTGTGCCATTACCCGTGCAATCTACAACGTATTGGCTATAGATAAGGACGGTCGTAAGGATTTGCTTGGGATGTACATCTCTAAGAATGAGGGGGCAAACTTCTGGTTGAATGTGCTGACCGATTTACAGAACCGTGGTGTACACGACATTCTCATAGCTTGTGTCGATGGTCTGAAGGGCTTCCCGGATGCCATCCAAAGCGTATTCCCTGATACCATAGTGCAACTTTGTATCGTCCATCAGATACGTAACTCCATCAAATATGTCGGCAGTAAACACCAGAAGGAGTTTCTTAAAGATCTGAAACGGGTTTACGGTGCAGTCAGCAAGGATGCCGCTGAAACGGAGCTTCTTGATTTAGATCAGAAATGGGGAGAGAAATATCCTATCGTCATCAAGTCGTGGCAGGACAACTGGGAAAAGCTCACTGAATACTTCCAGTTCACATCCGATATACGTCGTATGATTTATACGACGAATACCGTTGAAGGCTACCACCGTCAAATACGGAAAGTTACAAAAAACAAGGGCGTGTTCCCTAATGACACCGCCCTTGAGAAGCTTGTCTACCTCGCTTATCGCAACATACGCAAGAAATGGACTATGCCACTGGCTAATTGGGGCACCATTGCCCAACAACTGGCGATAAAGTTTGGAGATAGATTTAAGTTGTTGTAATTTTACGCTCGTCGGGAGTGCTGGTGCACCCCCTTGGCGCTGGCCGATCCCCGACCGATGAGCTTGAAAGAAAAACAGCGCATGACACAGTTTACTTTACGCCCCCGATAATCAGTATGTATTTTCTACTGGTTATTTCTTTCTTTTCTCAGGGATGAAATCAGGTATGCTCCTTTCGAATCTACTGTGCTCCATCGTGCATTGCTGATCACTTTCCATACATACCCTCCTAATTTTCCGTAGTTCGAGAGTTTCAGTATGCTTTTGATCTCTTTCGGGTCAATGATACACAGTTGGTCCAGTCTGAGTAGTAAGCATTCTAAATTATGCGTCTGTTTGTTGTATGCATATCCGGGGATTTCATAGAAGGAAATATCCGTCGTTCCTCCTCCGTTCTCCCCAAGGGGAGTTAGAGGGGGAAGTTCTTTATTTTCTTCTCCTATACTATGCTCTGCTATACTTTGTCCGGAATTGTCTGCATTTTCGGGTGAATTGTCTACATGCTGCATGCTATTTTGTGGATTTTGCATACAGTCTGTATCTTTTCCTCCTTTTTTGGTTTTATCTTCCTTCCTCTCTTCTTCCGTTTTTACCAGCATGTAGGGTAGGGAAGCTAAGTCCCTTTTCCTACGTTTGGTTGCTTCAAGCCATACTTTCTGAATCTCCACGGATGTCAATATGCCATATTTCTCATAAGTCTCTTTATCAAAGAATGCTTTTTCTACCAGGATATCTACAATTCCCTGCATCTCATCTTCTGTAAGTTCTCTGCCGGCTTTATTAGTGAAGAGGGTACATTGCTCCTTTCCCCAAAGCAGGTAATATCCGCTTTCTTTATATATTTTACTCAACAGTTTCATTACTGCTGCCGTTCCTTTCATGCCGAACTTTGCCTCGGTCAATTCCATGGATACTTCATCAAAGAGTACCACTGATATGGGATAATATTGTATCCCTCCATACGTCATTGCCATAACTTTTAATTTAAAACTTTTAATTCTTAATTTACTACCGGTCTCCATTCCAGAAAGTTTTCCAGTTGGAAGCTTCTCCATGCTTGTATATCTACGTCCCAATACACAACGTGTCCTTCGATACGCTGTATATCGTATCTTTGATGAAAGTGGCTTTCATAGGGTAGTAGGGTTGCTTTTACAAACTTGAATGTTCCATCTTGTTTGTAATATGCT
The DNA here is from genome assembly GCF_003464595.1 of Bacteroides intestinalis. GTDB lineage: Bacteria > Bacteroidota > Bacteroidia > Bacteroidales > Bacteroidaceae > Bacteroides > Bacteroides intestinalis_A. The sequence continues at coordinate 27,065 of NZ_QRZF01000022.1, read as the reverse complement.
ATGAGAGCATATCCATAGAGCATGTAGTCAATAAGGTTTTCCAGTCTGTCCGTCATCCACTGTGCTGCGCTTTTCGTATATTCTTTTTCAAGCATAATACGTATTGCCCATTTCTTTCTGAGTGCTTCGTGAAGTGAAGCGTTCTTCTTTCGCTTTTTCATTGCATTTTAATTTTAAATTCTTGAATTTTAAATTGTTTAGTAGGTGTTTATGTCAGGCATAAAAAGAGAGAAGATGTCACTTTTTGAAAAAGCGGCATCTTCTCATTTGCGGGGCTTAATCTTTGCTAAAGCGGGGGCAAAGATATAGCGAATTGTAGATAGGATATAACTATTTAATTATTGTCCGATTATTTTGTAGATTATTCTTTTGATGTTTTTCCTCTTTTATTTATTTTACGAGGAAATTCGCTTCTTAATATTTCTCCCATTTCCTCTTCTATTGTCTTTGAAACTAAATGATTATCTTGAGCAGATAGAAAGAACTTACCTTTTGCTGCCCATTCTGCGAATTCTTTTATAGATACTTCGTTTTTATTACCAAAGCATCCTTCTTCTCTTAAATTGAGTAAGAGTTTCATTCCCTTTTTCCGATCTTTATGGAGGATGCCTCTTACTGCTTTACTTTTAGGGCGTCCGGGTTTTCTCTTAGTCTCTGATACATTGTTCTTTGAAGTTAATTTCTGTGCCTGTTCCGGCTCTTTTTTTCAAGGTTTTCAGCCTTCATTTCTTTTTTCATTTTTCTTGTTTTTTAGTTAAATATTTAAATACGTATAAAATGTAAAAAAATGACAAAAGTACTATGCTATTTTTGAAAATAGATAGGTTTGACAGAAAAAATGATTCTGAAAGTTTTTGAATGTGGTGTATGTAGTTGATATATAGGTGGATGGTGTGGAGAAAAAGGGGTGTTTAAAAAACGTTCGTTTAATGGGCACAAAGGTAATGGGTATTTTTTGAACTTGCAAGGTGTTTAATAAAAATATTCCTAAATGAATATTTTATCACAGTTAAATAGTTAATAATCAGTATTATATCACTAATAATAAAGGAATTTAATATCCTTTCATTTTTGTGCTTTCTAAGCTTTTTCTTTTTTGTAAATCTTTACGTATATTAAACGAACGATTAAAAGTCATTTTTTGATTTTAATAGGTTTGTTTACAGTATATTAAGCTGGAATACCTGTTTGTACGGTTTGGAAGAGAATATGTCTCATTCAAACCGCGAAGCGCACCCGAAATAATCGTGAAATTCTCCTTTTACTTTATATAAGTGGTTGAAAATCAAAAATATTGGTTTGCAGCTCGTACTCGTGATAAGCAAGAATTTGCAGTCCGAAGATTCTTAGATAAACTTAAATCTGAGGAAAATTTGGATATTGATTACTATCTTCCCACGCGAATTGTTATATCACAACTGAAATATCGTCGTAAGCGTAGTGAAGTTCCTGTCATTCGGAATTTGATCTTCATTTGTGCCACCAAACAGGTGGCTTGTGATATTTCTAATGTTTATAGTGCCCAGCTTTTTTATATGAAGGATCTTTCCACCCATTCCATGCTGATTGTCCCCAATAAGCAAATGGAAGACTTCATGTTTGTTATGGACTTGAATCCTGATGGGGTTAGTTTTGATACTGAGCCTTTCGCTATAGGAAATAAAGTGAAGGTCATTAAAGGGGATTTTTGTGGCATTGAAGGTGAAATAGCTACGGAATCCAATAAAACTTATGTCGTTATTCGTATCAAGGGCGTTTTAGTTGCCAGTGTCAAAGTGCCTAAATCTTATCTGAAGATGATAAAGTAGTCTTATCTTAATTGAGATTAATCATATTTTAATCATATACCAAATGAATTCTTTACTTTCTCGTGCTCTTGAGCTTCAACATGCTGCTCATGAGCTGATGTATCTTGGTATGGACGGTGAACCTATCTATTCCGATACTTTTTGTCGGTTAAATAAGGAACTTCTCGTCAAGTCCGATTCCCTTTTTTCCTCTCAGAGTTCCAATATTGAGGAAGAAGCCAATTTGTGTCTGGCTCTTCTGATGGGCTATAATGCTACCATTTATGATTATGGAGATAAAGGGCAGAAAAAACAAGCTGTTTTAGATCGAATCTATAATATTTTGGAGAAACTTCCTGATTCTTTACTTAAGGTTCGTCTGCTGACTTATACTTATGGTGAAGTTTATGACGAATCTATGCTTCAGCAGGTTCATGCTATTATGACTCAGTGGGGTAATAGCACTTTAAGTTCTGAACAAATAGATATTATTGAAGTACTTAAGAACATTGAAGAGAATCCGTATCCATGTCACTATATTGACTAAAATATAGGATTATTCTTAGGTAATTTTTTTATATTAATACTGTTTGTAATAAAAAAGGATCAATAGTCATTTGTATTAAACATGGTTAGGGTCCCAAGATGATGTCTAGCATAATTCGAATGAAATCGAAACCTTTTTGCTGTAATTACCTTCCCCTCCTATTTATGTGTATAGTAACAGTGATTTTATAAGTTTCTTCCTTTGCTACAAATTGGAAGTGGTGACTAGTAAAGAGTCAATTCAAGCTTTTTGTTTGAGAAATAAAGTACCTTATAACCTGTTTGAAAAATGGTACAAAAATACACGTTACAAGTTAATTTCAGTAAAAGTGTCAGATCATCCTGATTCCGGTCAATCAGAGCAGCCGGAGCCTTAGATGTCTCAACCAGCTTCCTCTCAGGAATCGTTCCGTATTATGGTGGATATTTATATGAGCAATGGCGTTTACATCTAGCAGTGGAATTTGAGCCACGAAGCTGGCTTGAATAAGTGCTATTTTTTAAGTTTTTTTCATGGTATGCAAGTACGAAAGAATGTTTTCTTCCAATGATTATTGGACTGGGTAATAATAAACTTTTAAAATCAGTTCTTTTTTTGAACTTATTTAATGGAGAACAGCTTTCTGGCGATTGTCTATATATTATAGTACGGCAAAAATTGGACGCTAACTACTCAGTTTGATTTTTACAAGCATGGTCATAAGACAAGGGAGGCAGAACAACACAATTTGAGAGATGTCAACGACAAGTTATATGTCCATAGTGATGGAGTCCAGCTGTATAAGTGCTATGATGTAGGCGAACTAATAGTCGGATAGCCTGTCTGGTTCATATGCGCCGTCCTTTCTTTAAATTGAAAGACTACTCCACAGATGCAGATGGGATCACAGGTATAAATGGACAAGATATTCCGGATGGACAGGAATATAACAACGCTATACAAAGACAGAGAAAGACTTTGTTTGCTTTCAGTTTCTTTTTGCCAATATCAAGAACCATTCACTTGATTCCATGGTGTATATCAAGGGCCTTTTCCGCAGGATATAGCATACTGCAAAAGAGAAAATGGAGAACTAGCCCTTGCTAACTATCAGGATGTACCTCACATTTGCTTATTTTTTTTTTTTTTTTGTTGTTGTAATTCGTTGAATGTTAGTGATATATAAGATTGCTGAAATCAAAAACATCGCCATTTAATATCAATTTGATATCGCCTTTGAGCCTCTAGAATACGAAATCAGCCCATTTTTAAATCAATTACCTAAAAATCTAAGGAAAATTAATCATTTGTTTTAGATAATGCTTAATGAGTATGTGTTTCGATATCAGATAGATGGATAATTAACGAAATTTGCAATCTATATAGAGCTATGAGTATTTTCAAAGACAAGACTTTAATGATCACTGGAGGTACCGGTTCATTTGGTAATGCAATATTGAATCGTTTTTTTAAAACTGATATTGGCGAGATCCGCATATTCTCTCGTAATGAGAAGAAGCAGGGCGATATGCACCATGAGTATCAGGTGAAATATCCTGAATACGCAAATAAAATCAAGTTTTTTGTTGGTGATGTGCGAAACCTTCAGTCTTGTCGCAATGCGATGCCTAGAGTTGACTATATTTTCCATGCTGCTGCCCTCAAGCAGGTCCCTCATACGAATTCTTTCCCATGGAGGTCGTAAAGACTTATGTTATTGGTACTAACAATGTCCTCACTGCAGCCATTGAGGCTGGCAGTCATTTGCTTAAGCACAGACAAAGAGGCATCCCAATAATGGGTATTACCAAGGCTATTGAGGAGAAGATTGCGGTAGCCAAGAGCCGTTACTCTTTGTGGGGACAGAGACATAGATATATGCCACAGTATTTCATGCAGAGGCCTTAAATCTTTTATTTGTCAATTTTGTAGAATTGCTATCTGCTTTTCTGTAAATAATGGGGTACTGAATAATCTTGGACAAGCTGAAACACGTGAAGGTCCTTATGCACCAGTAGATGAAAAAGATATATTGAAGTAATATGATTATACGTTCACTTTTAACTAACATGAATCCTTTCAATTCTACGGAAGAGATTCGTCAATGGATAGAAAGACGAAATCGCGAAGTAGAAGTAAAGGTTGAGAGAATACCATTTTCAGAAATGAAGATGTGGCATTCTGAGGATGATGGTTCTATTCGTCATGATTCTGGCCGTTTTTTTTCTATTGTTGGTATTGATGTCAATACCGACTATGGAGATAAGCGTCATTGGCGTCAGCCAATCATACTTCAGCCAGAAGTTGGATATCTTGGTATATTGACCAAGGAAATTGATGGCGTACTTTATTGCCTGATGCAGGCAAAGATAGAACCGGGGAATGTGAACTGCGTTCAAATCTCTCCAACACTTCAGGCAACCAAGAGTAATTATTCACGCGTACATTCTGGTAAATCTCCTAATTATCTGGAATACTTCGTAAATGCAAAGCCTGAGAATATCATCCTTGATCAGTTACAATCTGAACAAGGTGCACGGTTTATGCGTAAGCGCAATCGCAATATCATCATCAAAGTAGATGAAGATGTACCTGTGCTTGAAGATTTTCGGTGGATGACACTTGGGCAGATTAAGGAATTGATGTACTATGACAATATGGTGAATATGGATACACGTACAGTATTGTCTGGTTTGAAGATATCTGATTATGTTACTCCACTTGATGGATTGAAAGGTATGTCTCAGTTCGGAAAGGACATGATTCTTTCATCCGAAACAAATCATGCCTATATTAGCACTCGCGATCACCTTTCATGGCTTACAGGTTTAAAAGCTAAATACGACCTTTTCGTTGATTATTGTCCTGTTCTTGATATGTCAGGATGGGAGAAAACAGAAACAGAGATTGTGCGCCATGATAAGAAATTCTTCCGTATCATCGGTGTGAATGTTACTATCTCAAATCGTGAGGTTGCATCATGGTGCCAACCATTGGTTGAACCTATGCAATATGGATTATGCGCATTTATTATTAGAAAGATCAATGGCGTATATCATTTCCTTATGCAAGCAAAATTAGAATGTGGTAACTTTGATGTGATTGAGTTGGCACCTACTGTTCAATGCTTAACAGGCAATGTATATGACGAAAATGTGTATAAGCCAGACTTCGCTGAATACGTACTGAATGCACCAAAAGAGGAAATTATTTTTGATACACTTCAATCCGAAGAAGGTGGTCGATTCTACAAAGAGCAAAATCGTAATATGATTATTGAGGTAGGTGATGACTTTCCAATGGAATTACCTGAGCGTTATACTTGGATGACTCTCCGTCAGATATACAAGTTCCTTCGCTTCAATAATTACTTGAATATCCAGGCTCGAGGCTTGATTTCATGCTTGTCATATAAACTGTTATGATTAGAATAGGAATTATATGTCCTTCTGAAATTGCATTCAGAAGATTTCTTCCTGCATTGCAAAATGCTGGTGATAAGATACAATTTGCAGCCATTGGTATTGCAAGTCCTGAGGAATGGTTTGGTGATCTTTCCAATATCTCACAAAAGGCTATTGATGAGCAGCAGGCTTGTGAGCGTGCCAAAGCTCAATCTTTTATTGATCAGTATGGTGGTGAAATCATTGTTGGCTATGGCAATTTTGTAACGTCAGACAAAATTGATGCTGCATATATTCCTCTTCCTCCCGCACTTCATTTCCAATGGGCAAGGAAGGCGCTTGAATCAGGTAAACATGTATTTGTAGAAAAACCTTCAACAACATCTCTTGCTGATACAGATGAACTCATTCATATTGCAAGCGAGAAGAGTCTTGCTCTCCATGAGAATTATATGTTTATATATCATGCTCAGCTTGATGCTCTGAATAATGTTGTGAAGAGTGAAGAGATTGGCGATATACGTTTATATCGTATATCATTTGGATTCCCCCTTCGCCAGTTGAACGACTTCCGTTACAATAAGAAACTTGGTGGTGGCGCTTTGCTTGATGCAGGCGGTTACTGTATGAAGTATGCTCGCTATCTCCTTGGCGATACTGCAAGGGTTGTTACAGCACAGGTTAACAATATTGATGGTTTTGAAGTTGAGATGTATGGATCAGCCACAATGTCTAACAATAATGGCGATATAGCTCAGATATCATTTGGAATGGATAATGACTATCGTTGCGAAATTGAAATTTGGGGAAGTAAAGGAACAATCACATCTGGACGCATCCTGACAGCTCCTGCAGGATTCGTTCCTTCTTATACCATTAAGAAGAATCAGGAAATTGAAACTAGAGAACTACCTGCAGATGACGCATTCCTTAAATCTATTCAGAGATTTGTCGCATGCGTGGAATCAGGTGAGACCAGAAAAGAAGAGTATGACATCCTTCATACTCAAGAAACGCTCGTTGGGCAATTTAGAAAGTTAGCAAAAATTTGAAACAAAGATAATAATGGAACAAAAGAATATCTATGTTACCCAGCCTACCTTGGCTCCTTTAGAGGAAGTAGCAGAATTGATGAAAGGTATTTGGGAAACAGGCATCATGACTCATAACGGCCCTCTGGTACAACGTTTCGAGAAGGAAACTGCAGAGAAGTTTGGAGTACCAAATCTTGTATCTTGTGTTAACGGTACCATAGGACTTCAGATGGCAATCCGTACTTTGAATTTCAAGGGTGGTGAGATTATTACAACACCTTTCACCTTCATTGCTACTATCAATTCAATTCTTTGGGAGGGATGTACTCCTGTATTTGTGGATGTAGATCCTGAGACTTATACCATGGATCCTAAGAAGATTGAAGAAAAAATTACATACCACACTGTTGCTATTATGCCAGTACATGTATTTGGTAATTGTTGTGATATTGAGGCAATTGATGCCATTGCAAAGGCTCACAATCTCAGGGTTATCTATGATGCATGTCATTCTGTAGGTGTAAACTACAAAGGTCAAAGCATCTTCAATTATGGTGATATCTCTGTAACAAGTTTCCACGCTACAAAGATACTGAACACAACAGAAGGTGGTGGCGTCTTCACGCTCAATAAGGAACTTGATGAGAAGCTTAGAAGAATTCGCTTCTTTGGTTTCGAGAATCATGCAGATATTGTTGAAGATGGCACTAATGGCAAGATGACTGAGGTTCATGCTGCTGTTGGTCTTGCCAACCTAAAGTATCTTGATGCTGCCCTTGCAGATCGTGAGCGTAAATATAAGATATATAGGGATGAACTCTCTAAGGATAGTTCACTTTCATTTCAAAAGATTAATGGTTGTTGCAACTATAGCTATTTCCCTGTAGTATTCAAGGATGAAGAGTCTCTTCTCAAGGCTCAGGCTAAAATGAATGAGGAACACATCTTTCCAAGAAGATATTTCTATCCTTCAGTGAACACATTCACCAAGCTGGTGCCTTACGTACCAATGCTTCATTCTGAGGATTTAGCTAGTCGTATTCTTTGCTTGCCTTTGTATTATACATTAGCAGAGAACGATATGCAAAGAATTATTGATTGCATTTTAAAATAGTTCTGTCATGAAGAAATTGCTGTTGTTGGGTGGCGATGCTCTGTTGCTTCCAGTAATAAAGAAAGCCAAGGAGTATGGAATATATACAATTACTTGTGATTATCTTCCTGATAATATTGCTCATAAATCTTCTGATGAGTATGTCAATTTCAGTACAACAGACAAAGAGGACATTCTTGAATGGGCAGAGGCTAAGCATATAGATGGTGTTCTTACGTTTACTGATTCGGGAGCTTTGACTGCAGCTTATATCGCAGAGAAAATGGGATTACCTTATCAGTGTTCTTACGAAGCTGCATCAATACTTCAGGATAAGGCATTATTCCGTGATTTTCTTCAGAAGAACAATTTTAATTGCCCTCATGCTAAGGGATACTCAACGATAGAAGACGCAATGAAGGATCTCGATGAATTTTTATGGCCAGTCATTGTAAAGCCTGTTGATTCGGCAGGAAGTAAGGGTGTATGTAAAGTTGAGACAAAAGGAAAGCTACGTGAAGCTGTAGAAAATGCATTAAAGTTCTCACATAAGAAACATTTTATAATAGAAGATTTTCTTGAAATGGAAGGACTTTCTTGTGGATCTGAATCCTTTGCAATAGATGGTAAAGCTGTTTTTAATGGGCTATATGATCAATATTTCGACCAAGAATCTCGAAATCCTTATGTTCCTTCAGGAGAAGTATGGCCTTCGTCATTATCTGCTTCTTATCAAAATGAGTTAAAGTCAGAGCTTCAGCGACTATTTTCAATTTTAGGAGTAAGAACAGGTATATTTAATATTGAGTTTAGATTGTGCAAAAATGGTAAGCTATACTTAATGGAAGTTTCTCCTCGAGCAGGAGGCAACCGTCTTGCAGAGATGTTGGTACATGCTACTGGGCAAAACATAATTGATGCAGAGGTACGTAAAGCCGTTGGTTTAGAACCTAAAACTTTATCAGAAGCACAGTATGATGGACATTATGCAATTTTAGTTATGCATTCTCTATTGCCCGGAAAGTTTGAAGATATTGTTATTGAAGATCCTTTTTTCAATCATGTCATTGACAAAATGATCCTATATAAGAAGGGTGATGATGTAAGGCCCTTTACAGGTGCAAATGCATTAATCGGGACATTATTCCTCAAGTTTGATAGCCGCAAAGATCTTAATCATGCACTAGTAAATCAGAGTGACTGGCTGAAAATTAAAATAAACTGAAATAAATACATTTCGATATGAAGAAAATATTAGTATTTGGAGCAAATGGTGCGATAGGTAGATATCTTGTTGATTATTTCTATGAAAGAAAAGAAGAACATAATATTGAACTGATTACTGCCGACTTGAGCGGAAGTCAGTTTTTAGAAGAACGATCAGAGTTCCATCAGGTTGATATTAGTAAAAAAGAACAAGTAGATAGTCTTCCAAAGGATATATATGCAATTATTGACCTTGCTACTATTATGCCTGCTCGAATGAAAGGCTTCGATCCAAAGTTATATTTAGATGTGAATATTGGAGGAACATTTAACGTTTTGGAGTTTTGTAAAAATAAGAATGTAAACAGAATTCTATTTGCTCAAACTTTTGGTGATATTTTATGCAGATCAGAGGAAACACCGGAACTAAAAGTCGAAATGACTCCTTTACAGGACTATACAGATTCTAAAAGTGTATATATTACCACAATGAATACATGTGTTGAACTTATAAAGTGCTACCACGGATTATTCAACCAACGTAGTTTTATCTTTAGATTACCAACCATTTATTCTTGGAATTCTAAACCTTACTTTGAAGAAGGTAAGGAGATAAAAAGAGCATGGAGAATACTTATTGATCAAGCTATTGCAGGTGATGACATTCATGTGTGGGGTGATCCAAATAGAAAGAAAGATATGGTATATGTTAAAGACTTATGTCAGGAATTCTACAAGGCAACTTTCGTGGATAAAGATTTCGGATTCTATAATATAGGAACAGGTGTTGGCACTTCTTTGTTAGATCAAATCAAAGGATTTATTGAAGTATTTGGAGGTGATAAAAAATCTAAGATTTTGTTCTCTCCAGAAAAGCCGAATGCTCCTCAATATATTATGAATATCGATGAGGCGAAATGGGACTTAGGATATGAACCTAAATACTTTTTCTTGGACATGCTTCGAGATATGAAAAAAGAAATGGAACTTAATCGATTATAGAGTTATGGAAAAAGACAAGAATATGAGTTTTGATTTAATGGGTGATAATCTTAGAGATAAAATAAAATATGTTGGCGAGGGTGTTTCAATATATCCTATGTTCAAGATGATTCATCCACAAAATGCAGAGATTGATGACCATTGCCGTTTGTTCGACTTTGCTTTTATTGATGCAGGTAAGTCTCTAAAAATTGGAAAATACAGTCTTGTTACATGGCATTGTTTAATTGAAGGTGGCGCTAACACATATATTGGTGATAGAGTCTTTATTGGACCTGGATCGAAAGTCTTAACTTCGACCTATGAGCTTGATGGCTATTATGCAATAGAGAAGCTTCCAGGTGACACTCGCATGACGCGATATGGCGATGTAACAATTCATGATGATGCATATATAGGTGCTAATTCTACAATTATGCCAGGTGTAACAATTGGCGAAGGTGCAGTTGTTGGTGCAAATTCACTAGTCAACCGCAACCTTAAACCATGGGGTATATATTTTGGCAACCCTGTAAAGTTGGTGGGAACGAGAGAAAAGCCATCAGAAGAGCGAAAAATTATTGTTGACGCAATGGATTGGACAAAGCATTTCTAAAATTATGGTCAAAGTAATAATCAATACGATCGAGGATTTTCTTCAATTATCTGGAGAAAAATTAGGTGAGTCAAGTTGGCTGCTTGTAGATCAGAATATGATTAATCAGTTTGCTGATGCAACTCATGACCATCAGTGGATTCATGTTGATGCAGATAAAGCGAAGACAAATAGTCCATATCAAACTACTATCGCTCATGGTTATCTAACGTTATCTCTTCTTCCTTGTCTTTTGGATGAAATACTAGAGGTTAGAAATCTCAAGTATTTGGTGAATTACAGCATCGAAAAAATGGTTTATAAATCAGTAGTGTTGGTTGATAGCAAGTTGCGAATGGTTGCAACATTGAAATCAGCAAAAGACCTCGGAAATATCTGTAAGACTAATATCCAATGTACCTTTGAAATAGAAGGTCAAGAAAAACCTGTTTTGGAAGGTTCAATCGTATTCTTGTATTATTTCAATTAATATAATTATTCACAAATAAAAAAATAAGATTTATGGAAATTAATGAGTTCATTAAGGATTTCGCCGATCAGTTTGATGAAACAGAACTTGAGGAGTTCAAGCCTGAAACAGACTATCGTGAGAGTCTTGAGGAATGGAGTAGCCTTACTGGTCTTGCTATTCTCAACATGATTGACAAGAAGTATGGCATTAAGTTGACTAATTCTGAAATCAAAGCTACTGATACAATTCAGAGCTTGTATGATTTGGTAGCATCTAAGCTTTAATGCAGAATATATTTAGCTTAACAGGCAAAACAATACTCATTACAGGAGCATCGTCTGGCATTGGCAAAGCAGTGGCACAGCAATGTGCTGCTGTTGGTGCCAATTGTATTATTACTGCGCGTAACGAAGAAAGACTGAAACAGACTTTGGATAGCTTGGAGGGTAATAATCATCTGATGGTTATTGCTGATTTAAGCAACAATGATGCAATAGAGAATTTGGTTGCTAGCCTTCCAAAATTGAATGGTATTGTTAGTTGTGCAGGTATCGTTGAAACAAAAGTTTTGAAATTTGCAGATGAGAGTGATCTTGAGAGGTTGTTTCAAACAAATGCATTCTCTTCTATTAGACTAATTAGGTCACTCGTACAGGGCAAGAAACTAGAAAAAGAAGCTTCTATCGTTATGATATCTTCTATCTCTGGTGTAAGATGTGGCTATCTTGGTGGCTCAATTTATGGAGCTACAAAAGGAGCGCTTGAGGGCTTTACGAAAGCTATAGCATTGGAACTTGCTCCTCGAAAGATAAGGGTTAATACCATCACCCCAGGAATGGTAGAGAGTAACTTGCTTAATAATAGCGAGATAAGCGAAGAACAACTGGAAATAGATAAATCAAGATATCCAATGAAACGGTATGGTAAACCAGAAGAAGTTGGATATGCTGCTATTTACCTGTTATCAGATGCTACCAAATGGATGACTGGCTCATCATTATTAATAGATGGAGGTTATACACTAAATTGAAAATAATGAATAAAGTATATATTAAGGCAATCAATTACTATTTGCCTGAACAGATACTTACAAACGATCAGATATCGGAAAGATTTCTTGAGTGGTCGGCTGAGAAAGTGGCAAAAAAAGTTGGTATCACTGAGCGCCATCTTTCTGCTGAAAATGAAACTGCAGCTGATATGGCGTATAAAGCAGCAGAAAAGTTATTTGCAGAGAATCCAAAGGTAAAAGAACAGGTTGACTTTCTTTTGCTTTGTTCTCAGAGTGTAGATTATAAGTTGCCATCCAGTTCCTGTATTTTGCAGGATCGCCTTGGTTTATCCAAAAAATGTGGCGCTTTTGATTTTAATCTTGGATGCTCTGGTTACGAATATGGCTTAGCTGTTGCAAAGGGCTTAATAGTAAGTGGAATCGCAAATAATATATTGCTTCTAACAGCAGAAACTTATACCAAGTATATTCATCCAGAAGATAAAGGCAACCAAACAATCTTTGGTGATGCAGCAACCGCTTCTTTGATTTCGACAGAAGGATTTGCAGAAATTGGCGAGTTTGTATTAGGTACAGATGGTTCAGGTGCAAAGAATCTGATTGTCAATACAGGAGGCTCTCGTAACCCGGAGAAGACAGGAAATCAATCTATTGATGAAAACGGGAATATACAGTGGGATGATAATCTCTTCATGGACGGCGGAGCAGTATTCAACTTTACATCGGATGTTGTACCACCTATGGTAGAGGGACTCTTGGCTAAAGAGAATATGGTTCAAGATGATGTAGATCTTTGGATATTCCATCAGGCAAACAAATATATGATTAACTACCTTCGTAAGCTTATGATGATAGATAAGGATAAATTCTATATCTTCATGGAGAAGGTAGGCAATACTGTATCTTCTACTGTACCTATTGCAATTGCTGAAGCAAAGAAGGAGAATAAACTTCATGGCAAAGTGCTCCTTGCAGGCTTTGGAGTCGGTCTCAGTTGGGGTGCAACTATGATAAATTGCGAATAGTAACTTGATGTTACATCTTTTCTCCCATGTCAATACAGTATTTAGGTCGGTAAGTTATATTGTATATGATGATGTAATTAATGATTGCGTAATAATAGATGTAGGAGATACCAAAGAAATACTTGATATAATTGCTCCATTCAAATTAAAGACAATCTTGCTTACTCATGTGCATTATGATCACATATATGGCTTGAACGAGTTGTTGGCATTTCATCCAACTGTACCAGTATATACAAATGAGTTCGGATCAAAATCTTTGTATAGTCCATCAGACAACTTGTCTGCTTATCATGAGAATGAAATGATACTTAGTTCAAAAGCTAAAATCTGTGTTCTTAAAGATGATGTAAGGGTAAACATAGGCAATACTGAAATACGAGCTTTCGCAACTCCTGGGCATGATTGGTCATGCATGTGCTATTCTATAGGTGAATGGTTATTTACAGGAGATGCATATATTCCAGGGAAGAAGGTATTCACAAAACTTCAGAATGGAAACGCCCAAGAAGCATTAAAATCATTAGATAAAATTAAAAACAATTCCATGGACAAGATTATTTGTCCTGGACATGAGTAATATAAAAAGTGGTAGAAGAGTCATTAAAAAATAAAACTATTAAGGGGGTCGGATGGAGTGCCGCAGATGCTTTTTTGGGTCAAGGCGTAACATTTTTAGTTGGTTTAGTTCTTGCTCGTTTACTTACACCGGCTGAATATGGACTGATAGGTATTTGTTTAATATTTACAACGGTATTAGCAGGCGTTGTAGACAGTGGCTTTAGTAATGCAATAATTCGAAAGAAGGAAGTATCGTACGATGACTATAATACAATGTTCATTACAAATATGATTATAAGTTTAGTTCTCTATTTACTCCTTTTTTTGTCTTCTCCTCTAATAGCTGTTTTTTTTGACAGAGAAGAATTGATCCTTTTGGTACGTGCAATGGGTGTCATGTTGATTTTTCAGGCTTTGTCCATTACACAAGTGACAGTATTAACAAAGAGACTTGATTTCAAAACAAAAACAAAAGCCTCTTTGATATCTGCTATAGTTAGTGGAATAATAGGTGTTATTATGGCTTTTATTGGATTTGGTGTATGGTCCTTGGTTGGTCAGAAATTATCTCAAACACTGTTTTATTCAATAATATTGTGGATTCTGAATAAATGGCGACCATGTTTCAAGTTTAATAAAAATAGCTTTAGCTATATGTGGGGCTTTGGTTCAAAATTGATGCTAAGTGGTATATTAAATAATATATGGAATCAGCTTTATCAAGTTGTTGTTGGTAAGTACTATAGCCCATCAACATTGGGTCAGTATTCAAGATCTAAGGAATATGCTAATATTTTTTCTTCTAACATTACTGCAATAGTTCAAAGGGTTAGTTATCCTGCTCTTGCTGAAATCCAAGATAATAAAAAGAGAATGATAGAAGCTTATAGACGTGTTATAAAAGTGACAATGTTTGTATCTTCTATAAGTATGATATTTATGGGGGCTATTGCTGATCCTTTGATTTATTGTTTTATTGGACCGCAATGGAGAGAAGCTGCATCTTATTTGCCATTCATTTGTATAACAATGTCTACTTATCCTATACATGCAATCAATCTAAATATGTTACAGATTCAAGGGAGGAGTGATTTATTTCTTAAACTTGAGATTATAAAAAAAATATATGGTGTTATCCCCTTAGTGATTGGTGTGTTTGATATTTATATGATGTTGATAGCTCTCATTATTACATGTATAATATCTTTTTTCTTGAATTCGTATTATACGGGCAAATATTTGGGATATACATCGTTTGACCAGCTAAGAGACATTCTTCCTTCTTATGGTATTGCATTTATTATAGCTCTATCTGTGTTCTTTTTCAAATATATTCCAATTTCTTATTGGATTATTTTGCCAATTCAAGTAATAACGGGAATAATTATTGGATATTTTATTTGTGAATTTTGTAAGCTTCCAGAATATAAAGAAATTAAAGGAATTTTTATTGTTACTATTAAAAAATGTAATCTGTTTTGATAGTTTTCAATTAATTATTATTTGTAGTTTTATGTATCTATAAAAGATAAGTATGTTCAATATTATTCAAAGATACTGTTTTAGAAGGAAGCATAAACAACTAAAATTTATTGTAACAGATGGAAAATGATATGAGACCTGTTATGGTATCGATACAGTGCTTAGTTTTTAATCATGAACATTATCTGCGGAAATGTCTTGATGGTATAGTAATGCAGAAAACAAATTTTCGATTTGAAGCAATTGTGCATGATGATGTATCTACAGATAAGAGTGTCGAGATTATTCGGGAGTATTCAGAACGATATCCCAATATTATTAAGCCGATTTACGAGAAGGAAAACCAGTGGTCAAAAGGAAATATGGCATTGGACATACTCATGAGAGATGCCTGTATAGGTAAGTATATAGCAATTTGTGAGGGTGATGATTTTTGGATTGATACGAATAAATTGCAGGAACAGTTTGATGCGATGGAACTTAATCCAGAATATTCCATATGTTTTAATCGCGTTCAAGTAGTAGAAGAAGATGGTGTTACAAAAAGAAATTTAATACCATGGGAAGAATCAAAAATAAAGCAGGGTATAGTAACCATGAAAACTGTCGTAGATGAAGAATTTTTAGGGCAACATTGGTGTTTTCATACTTGCAGCTTTTTCATGAGGCGTGAAATATATAGCAAATATATAGAGTTTAGAAAGGATGTCCTCACCTCATTCCCATATGGTGATATGCCTCTCATTATGTGCGCTCTCACTACCGGAAATGGATTTTATATTGATAAAGTTATGGGGTGTTATCGATTTATGTCAGGAGGGTGGAATTCAAACAGTGGTAAAGACAAAAAGAAAGCAATGCAGATTATTCAAAAAGTTGTAGAAGGTTACAATCAGTTTGACGAGTACACCAACTTTAAATATCATAAGGGAATAAGTTGGAGAAATAATAGAGCAATTTTCTTCGGATTGTACAAAGGCTTAAGCCTTAATCCAAAATATTGGAGGTATTATCCAGAAATGTTAACACTTATCATCAAAAACATAAAGAAAAAATGGAAGTAAAACCTATGTTTATAGCAGGCCCTTGTGTTATAGAGTCAGAAGAATGCCTTGATATTGTTGCACAAGAGATTGTAAGATTAAATAAGAAATATGGTATTGATATCATCTTCAAGTCATCATTTGACAAGGCTAATCGTACTAGTATCTCTTCATATAGAGGACCAGGATTGGAGGTCGGTTTAACTATGCTCAATGATATCAAGGAGAAGTATGGACTAAAACTTCTGACTGATATTCATGAGAGTTACCAAGCGGCTCCTGCTGGTGAAGTAGTTGATGTTTTGCAGATACCTGCATTTCTGTGTCGACAAACAGATCTCCTTGTCGCAGCTGCAAAAACTGGTAAGGTGGTAAACGTCAAGAAGGCTCAGTTTCTTTCAGGTGATGATATGCAATTTCCAGTTCAGAAAGTAAGAGAGACTGGCAATGATAATGTATGGCTTACTGAACGTGGTAACATTTACGGTTATAATAATCTTGTTGTTGATTTCCGTAATATTCCTGATATGAAGAAGTATACTGATATTGTCATTATGGATTGTACTCATTCTGTTCAGCGTCCAGGCGGAAATGGTGGTAGTACAGGTGGTAACCGTGAGTTTGTACCATCAATGGCTTTGGCAGCAAAGGCATTTGGTGCTTGTGGGTATTTCTTCGAAGCTCACCCAGATCCTGAGCATGCAAAGAGCGATGGCCCTAATATGCTTTATTTGAAGGACCTTGAACAAGTAATTGTATCATTGTTGTAGTAGATATGCAAAAGATCAAAATACTGGTGATGGATGTGGATGGAACTCTCACAGATGGTAAGATTTACATGTCAAACCAAGGTGAGATGATGAAAGCATTTAATATCAAGGATGGTTATGCTATTGCTCGATTGGCTGATTTCGACATTCTTCCTGTTATTATCACAGGTAGAGAATCAGATATCGTTCTAAATCGTTGCAAGGAACTCAAGATAACAAACATACACCAAGGAATAGAAAATAAGATTCTTAAACTTCGTGATGTATGTGCAGAAAAAGGTATCTCTCTTAATGAAGTAGCATATATTGGTGATGACCTTAACGATATTGATTGTATGAACCTTTGTGGTTTTACAGCAGCTCCTGCTGATGCAATGCATAAAGTTAAAGATGTTGCAAACTATGTTTGTAATGCAAAGGGTGGAGAAGGTGCAGTACGTGAATGTATTGATTATTTAACATCTTTGGGTGCTTAAAAAATACTGTCATAATTGTAAATAGTTGATGTTAAATAAAAGGAATATTTATGATTGACGCAAATAAGTATGCCATTAAATGCTTCCAAGATGAGGCAAAGGCAATATTAGACATGATTCCAAATCTTACAGATGATTTCTCTAAGGCAGTGGATTTAATTTATAATTGTAAAGGTAGATTTGTGATTACTGGTGTTGGAAAGTCAGGCCATATAGGAGCGAAAATTGCAGCAACATTGGCTAGTACCGGTACTCCAACTTTTTTCGTAAACCCATTGGATGCTTATCATGGCGACCTTGGTGTGTTTACGCCTGATGATGTAGTTATGGCTATCAGCTATTCTGGCCAGACAGATGAGTTACTGAGATTCATACCACTGCTCCTTGATCGTAATATTCCTATCATTGGAGTTTCTGGCAATCCAAATTCTTTGCTTGCTCAATATTCTGTATGCCATCTTAATGTATATGTCGATAGAGAAGCTGATGCTTTAAACCTTGCTCCAACATCATCTACAACCGCAACACTCGCAATGGGTGATGCATTGGCATGTGCTCTTGAAAAAGTTCGCCACTTCAAGGCGGCAGACTTTGCGCAATTTCATCCAGGTGGTTCACTTGGTAGAAGATTGCTTTCAAGGGTTAAGGATTTTATGGTTTCTACAAATCTACCTATTGTTCATCCCGATCAGAAAATTAGTGATACTATCATTGAGATTAGTAAGACTAAACAAGGTATTGCTGTTGCTCTCGATAACAATAAGATAGCAGGTGTTGTAACTGATGGTGATGTTCGCAGAGCAATGTATGATAAGCAAGATAGATTCTTTGATCTTACAGTAAAGGAAATTATGAGTACTAACCCCAAAACGATAAGTGAAAATGCAAAATTGAGCCTTGCTGGCGAAATGATGAGAGAGTATAATATTCATTCACTTATTGTGGTAGATGATAATTTTCGATTTGTAGGAGTTATTGATAGTTTCTCATGTCTATAATTGTAGAAAAGCGTATATGGGAGTGGGCAGAATATTATAATCATAATAAACTTTTATAATCATTTAATCTTTTGCATGGCATATCAAGATAAATACAATTTTATTTTTAGGCCGCGCTCATCACAGATGATCCTGCTTACTGTCGTTTATTTATTTTCATTATACATTTGTAATGATCAATATGTTCATAATTTTAAATATAGCGTTGGTTATGTAGTCCTCTCTATAGTCTCCTTTAGGGCTGTATGGTATAGCAATAATGCAAAGATTAATTTATTTTTCTTGTACCTAGTTGCTTTTAGTCTATTTATTGGAGGTAGATTCTGGGTTGGTGTTTTTGATCATGATCTTGATATTTTTCAGCCGACATATTTTTTTGTATATAATGTTACACCAAAAAACGTATCGGAGTTGATGACATGGGTATATTCTTTTTTATACTTCGTTACGATAGGATATGTAATGTCAAGGAGGAGATGCTGTGTTATAAAGGAAGTCATTGATGGAAAGATGGATAGTAAAAAATGTGTTTCATTTGCAAAAATTGTTTTTCCTCTAATTTTAATATGTATATTAATTCAAGGTATGAATGAGATCTATTATGCTTTTACTTATGGATATGGCGTATCTTTAGTTGATGTTACTGAAAAAGAATACAATAAATCTTTTATAACAGTAATCAACTCGGTTGTAGGCGTAATGATGCTTGCTTTTACAAATGTATATGCAAAAAGTGAATATCCAAAATATCTTAAAATGTACATTCTTTATGGAATTTTAGTTTTAATTGGTGGATCTCGATTTGCATTTGCTTCTATACTTCTTATATGTATTTGGCTATATTCTAAAGAGAAAAATATTGGAATATCAAAAATTCTCATATATGTAATTGCCGGAGTAATAGTTTTGCTTGTAATATTTTCACTAAGCGCAAGAGGAGCCGGTTTGGAAGGTTTTATTATTTTTGACGCTTTGGAAGTTTTTTTGTATTCTACAGGAATTTCGTTAATGATATTTCATGCAAGTACTCTTGTTCATGGATATCCATGGATTGCATACATCCAAACTTTTATTCCAGGATCAACTTTTCTTTATTCCAAATTATCTGACCAAAAACTGCATATGCAAGATCTTACCTTTCAAGGGCACATGTGTTATGACTTGAACCCGAAATTATATGCAGATGGTAATGGATTAGGATGGTCTTCTCTTTCTGATTTATATCTCTATTCTGGGGCATCGATACTAGTCTTTTGCATACTTGCATTGGGCTTTGGTCTCTTTTTCGCTTTTTTGGAAAATAAGGCTGATGTTAATCTAAAATACAGATTTGTATTAATATCTATATCTCAGGGTGTTTTAATGATGCCAAGAGGAACATCCTCCCCATTGTTTGTAGGTGTAATCTATTCACTAATATTTATGTTTTTAGTCAAGAAAATGCTAGTGAAGCATGTTGATAAATAATAATTTTATGTATTAAATAGTTTTTAAATATAAAATAAAATTTCCATATGAAAGTTGTAGCTTTTGTTCCTATACGACTTAATAGTAAAAGAGTTGTTGGAAAAAATCTTAAATTACTCGGTGGTAGACCTTTGATGTGTCATATACTTGATACTCTAGTTGATGTTAACAAAATAGATGAAGTTTATGTTTATTGTAGTAATATTGACATTATTGAATATCTTCCAAAGGGGGTTAAGTTTTTGAAGCGTCCAGAGTTTTTGGATAGAGATGAGACTTTAGGTAAAGAAATATATGAAGAGTTCGCAAAGACCGTAGATGCAGATTTATATATACTTGCTCACACTACTTCACCTTTTATGAAAAAAGAAACCGTAGAAAATGCTATTGATAGGATTATTAATGATGGATATGATTCTGCTTTTAGCGCAAAAAAAATACAGACTTTTATTTGGTACAAGGGAGCACCTTTGAATTATGATCTCAAGGAAATACCACGGACACAGACAATTGAACCAGTATACGAAGAGACAAGTGCATTTTTTATGTTTAAGAGGGATGTGTGGAAGGTTCATCATCAACGTATAGGTAGTAACCCTTATTTTGCTTTAGTTGACGAAATAGAAGGTGTTGATATCGATTGGCCTGAGGATTTTGAATTTGCAGAAAAAATAATTGAGTCGAAAAAAGAGAAATAATGAAACATCTTTTTGTTATCAATTCTCATACCACATGTATGACAGCATTGGGAGTGATTGATTATTTACATTTAAATAAAGATGATATTATATTCGTCCTAGTTAGAAATTATAAGAATATTCTTATTCAGGGCAAATATAAAGAAATTGATATGTCATGGGCATATAGCTATAAATATTTTCAGAACTTATTATCTTGTCATAAGGCAATAAAAAAAATAGATAAACAAATAAATGAAGGAATTGGAAATAGTAATTATATAATGTATGCACCAAATCCTGGCGGAGTTCGTATTATACAGTTAATTTTTACAAATAGTTTTTGTTCTGGATTCAATTATCTTCAAGAAGGTGCTTTAGTTCTAAGTGGTCTTCTAAAAAAAAGGCAATTACCCCTAAACAGATCTGTTTTAGACCTTTTTTTCAAGATTCTTTATCAACATAGAATATGGTCATCTCATTTTAGTTGGCGAGTACCGGATTTTATTAATGACGATAGGTCAAATCCTGTTTGTTATGCTTTAAATGATAGTATATTTAAGGAACTAGGATATAAACAGCAAACTATTAATTGGCCTAAGTTTAATATAGAAAGCAAATATTCCCTGGATCCTCAATACCCATGCTTTATTTTCGAATCTTCTGTAGAAATGAATATTATTGAAAAGGACATTTATATGCATTTCGTTGAAGTTCTGATTGAAAGAGCTGCAGGTTCGATGAATTATTTTAAGTTCCATCCATTCCAATCGGCAGAGAATAGAGAGTATATAACAAGTTTGTTTACTAAGAGAGGACTGCAATTTAAGGAACTTCCTATGGAGTTCCCATTTGAGGTTTATTTATCATCTTATAAGCACATGACTGTATTAGGCTTTAAGAGTTCTTTGCTTGTTTTTGCCAAACAATTAGGACATAATACAGTAAGCCTGGAAAACGAATTACTAGCAAATTCTGCTAGATACAGCCATTGGAGGCAGAATGTTGAATAACTTCTGTTTTTCAGTCGTTATATTGGGAAGTCAGGTAGTATAATTATTGCTATAGTATCTTTTATTTTATATAGACTCTATGATTTATCATATTTACTGGGGGACAAGCGGCAATTCGGGTCTTTATTTAGACGCTATATATAAAGTGCTTGACAGTAAAGGATATAAACAACGTGCCTTTGTTAACTACTATTATCCATTTGATTATGGTGACAAGTTGTTTTTTAAGCGAGGAGATGTAGCTTTTAGTAAATATAAGGGGAAAACTCGGAAGATCTTTCAACTCATCGAGGTGCTAAAGGGTTATTTTTTGATTTTAATTTATTCTATAAAAGATAAACCCCAATTAATTAATTATTCCCATGCCGGACATAGTTTTTTCTTTATTCCTTTATTTCTAAAACTTCTTAAAAAGACATCCAAGGCAAAGCTTATTATCACTTGTCATGATGTTATGCCTCATGGCGGTATTTCATCTGAAATGAAGTATCGTAAGAAAATCTTTAATATTGGTGATTATTTGCTAGTGCATAATGATAATTCAAGGAAAGAACTTATTGAAGTCTTCAACGAAGATGAGTCGAAAATTGTTGAACATCTTTTCCCTATTATGGATTTATCAAAGCTTCCAAGTACATCTAAAAAGTACTCATCTGTTGATTTTTTGTTTATTGGACAAATGAGGCAAGAAAAGGGAATTCAGTTATTGTTGGATGTATGGCCAGAATTTCATAAGATTGAGCCTAAGGCTACATTGAGAATTTGTGGAAAACCTCAGCCTGGTTTGGATATTGAAAAAATGAAACTTTTAGCTTCGAATACAGAAATTAATCTAGGCTTTGTTACTGATGAAGATTATCTTGCCTATGTTGAATCTGCTAGATATGTATTATTGCCTTATCTTATGGGTTCTAACAGTGGAGTTATTTCAACGGTTTTATCTTCTGGTGCAGATGTCATTACTTCAGATCTTCCGATGTTTTTTGAAAATCCATTAGTTAACGATGAAGATATGTTTATTTGTGGAAATAAGGAATCCTTTCTTTCTAAGATGCGAGAGAAGTTTAAGGTGAATGAGCGTTCTACAAAAAAAGATAAGTTAAAGTTATACAACGACCAGTTTATACAAGAAGTTGGATCAGTTTATGCCTTAATCTATAACAAATAATGCAAAATAAAAAGGTACTATTTGTATGCCAGTATTTCTATCCGGAAACATTTCGTGGTAATGATGTGTCATTTCATTTATCCCATGAGGGCCATGATGTGCATGTTGTGACAGGTACACCTAATTATCCTGCGGGTAAGTTTTATGATGGATATGGTATTTTTAAGAAACGTCATGAGGTAATAAATGGAGTTAGAGTAACACACCTACCAATATTTCCTCGTGGGAATAATAAGATTATGCTGATGCTGAATTATTTCAGCTATTGGATTGTAGCATGGATTTATATTCTATTTCATGCTATTTGGCACAAGTATGATATGGTATTCTGCCAGCAACTATCTCCAGTGATGATGTCGGGTCCTGCTGTTCTATATAAAAAGTTACGACATGTACCTCTTTATATCTGGGTGCTAGATCTATGGCCAGAAAGTTTGACTGCTGCAGGTGGTATAAACAATAAATATATTCTTAGATTCTTTAAAAACTTTGTGGCGAGCGAATATAGATATTCTGACAAGATATTGATCAGTAGCCGAAGCTTCGTCGAAAGTATTCGCGAGTATGGTAATTATGAAGGTAAGATTATCTATTACCCACAATGGAGTGATGAGACATCAAGTACTGCTAAGAATTTTGAGATGCCTGATATACCAGATGGTTTCAAGGTTATGTTCGCTGGTGCTGTTGGAGAGGCTCATGGATTCGAATGCAATATGCAAGCAGCTTTGCTCACAAAGGAACATAAGGAGATTAAATGGATAATTGTAGGTGATGGCCGTAAACTTGACTGGGTTAAGCAATTTGTGAAGGACAATGGCCTTGAAGATACAGTTTATACACTAGGCCGTTTTCCATCAAATACGATGTCTTTGTTCTTTGAAAAGGCTGATGTTATGTTGGTATCGCTAACGGATTCTCCATTGTTTAATCTTTACGCACCTGCTAAGATAAGCTCATATATGGCATCGGGACGCCCTATCATTACCTGTTTAAATGGCGAAGGTAGTGAAGTTGTTAATGAGGCTAATTGCGGATGGAATGTAAAGGCTGGCGATGCTGCAGGTTTGGCGCGACTTGTAATTGAACTCTCACAAACGATAAATCTGTATTGAATGAAAAAGGAAAGGCTGGCCGTATTTACTATGATGAGCATTTTGATAAGGAAAGATGCTTGAGAAAGCTTGATGAAATCATGGGATTGAAGTAATTATAATGAGTATGAATGTATTATTTACATATGGGGTCATCTTTTTAATTCTGTTTATACTGGAACTGGCATATTTTAAAGTAGCAGATAGGTTTAATATCATTGATAACCTTGACAATCGGACTAGATTAATAAGTAATATCAAAAAACAGTATCTTTTTTTGATATTACTTATTAGGAAACCGCCTTGTGGCCGCTAACCTTGGATCTTACGTCAAAATAGAACGCTAATGTATATAATAAATCTTTATAATTATGTCTATTTTTAAAGACAAAGTGTTATTAATTACCGGTGGAACAGGTTCTTTCGGCAATGCAGTTTTGCGTCGTTTTCTTGATTCCGATATCAAGGAGATCCGCATATTTTCCAGAGATGAGAAAAAGCAGGATGACATGCGTCATCACTTGCAGAATCCCAAAGTAAAGTTTTACATCGGAGATGTGCGTGACAAACGTTCCGTTGACGGTGCAATGAACGGCGTGGATTATATCTTCCATGCCGCTGCCTTAAAGCAAGTACCCTCATGTGAATTCTTTCCCACGCAGGCTGTTCGTACCAATGTCCTTGGTACAGAGAATGTCCTTGATTCAGCCATTGAACATGGTGTAAAGAATGTCGTGGTCCTTTCCACAGATAAAGCCGCTTATCCCATCAACGCCATGGGCATCAGCAAAGCCATGATGGAAAAAGTCGCCATTGCCAAAGGCCGCCAATTGGGGGAGGATGGTACTACTACCATCTGTTGTACCCGTTATGGTAATGTAATGGCCAGCCGTGGTTCTGTGATCCCTTTATGGGTGGAACAAATGAAGGAAAACAATCCTATTACTATAACGGACCCCAACATGACCCGTTTCATGATGACTCTGGATGATGCCGTAGACTTGGTACTGTATGCTTTCCAACACGGTCATAACGGTGACCTGTTTGTTCAGAAAGCTCCTGCGGCTACCCTGGATGTCCTGGCTGATGCACTGAAAGAGTTGTACCATAGTACTGCTGACGTCAGAGTTATCGGTACCCGCCACGGAGAGAAGCTGTACGAAACACTGGTGACCCGTGAAGAGATGTCCAAGGCCATCGATATGGGTGATTACTACCGTATCCCCTGTGATACCCGCGACCTGAATTATGACAAATTCTTTGTGGAAGGCAGTGAGGAAGTCTCCCGTATAGAAGACTATCACTCCCATAACACCCACCGTCTGGATGTGGAAGGCATGAAGCAACTTCTCCTGAAGCTTTCCTTTATCCGCGAAGACCTTCATCTCTAATTCTTTCTCATTCTTAAAAAACTTAATGATTTTATGATACGAGTTGGCATAACGGGCCAGCCCGGCTTTGTAGGTACCCATCTTTACAATGAGCTCGGCCTGTTTCCTGATGAATTCCTGCGTATCCCCTTTGAAGACTCCTATTTTCAGAGCGAGGAGAAATTGCGTTCTTTTGTGCGTGAATGTGATGTTATCGTGCATCTGGCCGCTATGAACCGCCACCCGGATGCCTGTGTGCTTTATGATACGAACATCCACTTGGTAAGCCAGTTGATATCCGCCATGGAAGCTGAGAAGGTAACTCCATATGTGTTATTCTCTTCTTCTACGCAGGAGGAACGCGACAATGAATACGGACGTTCCAAACGCGAAGGGCGTAGGCTGCTTGAAGAGTGGGCGGGACGGAACCATGCCAGTTTTACCGGTATGGTCGTTCCCAATGTGTACGGTCCTTTTGGCCGTCCCAACTATAATTCTTTCATTGCTACCTTCTGCTATAAGCTGACTCATGGGGAAATTCCTGAGGTCCTTCAGGACAGTGTGGTGAATCTCATCTATGTGGGTAATCTCTGCAAACATATCATTGGGAAGATACGCGAAGCCGCTTCAAATGATGTTCCGGTGGTTGAACGTGATTTGGTTCCTTATGACTTTGAAAAGAAAGTAACTACGATATTAGGTGTATTGGAAAAATTTAAATCCCTCTATTTCGATCAGGGTATCATTCCTGTCCTGAAAGATAAGAATGAAGTGAATCTTTTCAATACTTTCTGCGGTTATATTGACTTTGTTTCTGTCTATCCCCGTAAGCTGGTAAAACACGAAGACCCACGCGGTATGTTTGTGGAAACAGTAAAATTGGGTATTGGCGGACAAGTCTCTTTTTCCACTACAGTTCCCGGTATCACACGCGGCAATCATTATCATACCCGTAAGATCGAACGTTTTACCGTTATCCGCGGAAAAGCCCGTATTCAGTTACGTAAGATAGGTACGGCTGAAGTCCTGAACTTCTATCTGGATGGCAATGAGCCTTGTTATGTGGATATGCCCGTCTGGTATACCCATAACATCACCAATATCGGGGATGAAGAGCTCTATACCCAGTTCTGGATCAATGAATGGTATGAGCCTTCTGACGGTGATACTTACTTTGCCCCTTGTGATAACACTGAAAACTATAAACAGAAATGAGCAAGCTTAAATTAATGACTATCATAGGCACCCGTCCGGAGATTATCCGCCTGTCTGCCACCATCAAACGTTGTGATCAATATTTCGATCAGGTACTGGTACATACGGGTCAGAATTATGATTACTCCCTGAATCAGGTGTTCTTTGAAGACCTGGGGCTTCGTGAACCTGACTACTACCTGAATGCTGTAGGGAAGGACCTTGGCGAGACTATTGGCAATATTATCGCGAAGTCTTACCAACTTATGGCAGAGATGCGTCCTGATGCGGTTCTCGTACTAGGTGATACCAATTCCTGTCTTTCCGTTATTGGTGCCAAGCGTCTTCATATCCCTATCTTTCATATGGAAGCGGGTAACCGCTGTTTTGACGAATGCCTTCCTGAAGAGACGAACCGGAGGATTGTCGATGTGACTGCTGACGTGAACCTTTGCTACTCCGAGCATGCCCGCCGTTACCTGAATGCTGCGGGTACTCCTAAGGAACGTACTTATGTGGTCGGTTCACCCATGGCTGAAGTTTTGCATAACAATCTGGAACAGATCAAGGGGAGTGATATTTTGGAAAAACTAAAACTGGAAAAAGGAAAATATATT
>NZ_QRZF01000021.1:304-103495 GCF_003464595.1 Bacteroides intestinalis | reverse complement strand
ACCGTTTTTAGTTAAATAGGTGTAAACCATTTCTGTATTAAGTCACAATCCCTTATGTAAAGCAAATGAATAGCTTATAATCAAACTAAAGGAGAAGGATATATACATCAATAATATTGTCACAAATCTCCATATAAATACATCATAATGAGCGACGATATTCCTAAATCCTCAAACTTTGGCTAATAAGGCGCATCTTTTTTCATCTATTTTGTAGTGAAAAAATCCTTTTATATTTTTACTCCCATTATGAAAACTATCAGTATAAAAAAGGCCGAAACTAAACGCGAAATGGATGATTTTGTGAGATTCACAAACTGGCTGTATGCAGACTGTCCATACTACGTTCCCGACTTGGAAATGGACATTCGTAATACATTCGACCCACGTAAGAATGCTGGATTGGAATTTTCCGAAATACAACCTTTCATTGCATACAATGATGAAGGAAAGCCTGTAGGTCGCATAGCCGGTATCATCAATCACCGTGCCAACAAGAAATGGCAAACAAAAAATGTCCGATTCGGATTCATAGACTTTATTGACGACCTGGAAGTATCAGCAACGTTACTGAAAGCCGTGGAACAATGGGGTAAAGAGCATGGTATGGATTCTATACAAGGTCCTATGGGCATTTTCGACTTTGACAAAGAAGGTATGCTCATTGAAGACTTCGACAAATTAGGATCGATGATTACAATATATAACTATCCCTATTATCCTAAACACATGGAGGTATTAGGATATGAAAAAGAAGTGGATTGGGTACAAATCTGCATTGAAGTACCCAAGGAAATTCCAACTAAATATGCCCGTGTCACCAAACTTTCGAAAGAGATGTTCGGTCTTCACGTAAAGAAATTAACCAACGATGATGTTGCGAATCATGGTTATGGAAGGAAAGTGTTCGAACTCCTGAATACCGCTTACGCTCCCCTCTTTGGCTATACAGAATTATCAGACAAACAGGTGGATATGTACGTTAAACGGTATTTCCCTCTGATCGACAAGCAAATGTTACCCGTCATACAGAATGAAAATGAAGAAGTGATAGGAGTGGCAATAACCATGAGAAGTCTATCTCATGCCCTGCAAAAAACCAAAGGGAAGCTCTTTCCCTTAGGGTGGTATCATCTGATCCGGTCCTTAAAATGGAAAAAGGAAGAAAAAGTCGAACTACTCCTGATAGCTGTTCGTCCCGATTATCAGGGGTTCGGGGTAAATGCACTATTCTTCGATGATCTGATACCGGTTTACAATGAGCGTCACTTCAAATGGGCTGAGACAGGTCCGCAACTGGAAGACAATGTAAAAGAACTGACTCAATGGAAACCTCTACATCCCACCCTGACAAAAAGGAGACGATGCTATAAAAAGAAATTATAATAACGATAAAAAGAGATATGGAAAGAAAAGTAGTAATCACAGGCATGGGGATATGGTCGTGCCTCGGAAAAACACTCGAAGATGTACGCGATTCGCTATATACCGGAAAAAGCGGCATTATCTTCAGACAGGAACGTAAAGATGCCGGATTCCGTTCCGCATTATGTGCAGATGTAGAGCGTCCTGACCTTAAACCGTTCATCCCACGCAATTTACGGCATTTCATGCCCGAGGAAGCTCAATATGCTTATATGGCCACACGGTCGGCTCTCGAAAATGCAAAGCTGGATCAAGATTATATGGACAGAAATGAGATCGGCATTATCTATGGAAACGACTCCGTAGCTGAAGCTACCATGCAGGCGCTCGATAAGTTTCGTGAGTTCAGGGATACATCTGCTTGTGGCAGCGGTGCCATTTTTCAGTCGATGAACTCTACCGTGACGATGAATCTTGCCTGCCTGTTCAAACTGCGCGGTATTAACCTGACGGCCTCAGCCGCATGTGCATCCGGTTCCCAGGCTATAGGATTGGCATATACACTTATACGTAGCGGAATGCAGGATTGCATTATATGCGGCGGTGCTCAGGAAACCAACTTATACAGCGTGGCTTCATTCGACGGCATCCAATCATTCTCTATACGTGAAGACAATCCCGCCAAAGCCAGCCGTCCGTTCGACCGCGACCGTGACGGTCTGGTACCCGGTGGTGGTGCGGCAACAGTAATCATAGAGAGCTACGAACATGCCGTGAAGCGAGGGGCACCCATACTCGCAGAAATAGTAAGTTGGGGATTCTCGGGTAATGGGGATCATATTTCCACTCCCAATGTAGCAGGGCCGGCCCGTTCGCTTGAATTGTGTCTGAACAAGGGGGGTATATCTCCCCAACAAATAGGCTATATCAATGCACATGCCACCTCTACACGTATCGGAGATAGCAGAGAAGCGTCAGCCATAGCTCAGATATTCGGCGATTGCAGGGTTCCCATAACCTCCACCAAAAGCCAGACAGGGCATGAGATGTGGATGGCTGGTGCCAGCGAACTGATCTACTCGATGTTGATGATGAAGAACGACTTTATAGCAGGAAACATCAACTTTGAAAATCCGGATGAAGAAACTGCCCGTATCCATATATTACCGGAAACGCGCGAAGCGCACTTTGATATGTTCCTTTCCAATTCCTTTGGATTCGGCGGAACAAACTCAACCCTTATTGTAAGAAATTTATAGTAACCATTTAAAAAGAAAATTATTATGACACGTGAAAGTATTATTGAACAGGTAAATGCCATATTGGCTGAAGAATTTGAAATTGATCAGGACCTTTTTACACCGGATGCCAATGTAAAGGAAACACTCTCGTTGGACAGTCTCAGTCTTGTGGATCTTGTAGCCATTATCCAACATACCTACAAGATCAAAATCCCCGTAACCGATTTGCAGAAGATTCAGACCTTCAACAATCTCTATGATTATATAGAATCACACTTCGGGCAGAATGAATAATAAAGATATAAAGAGATGGTAGCATGACAGAATTCTGCATAAAGATTTATCGCTTTTTCCGTAATCATCGCGCAGTTTTCTGGGTGTCAATGATTGCTTTATATGCCTTCTTCGGATATTTTGCCTCAAAAATATATCTGGAAGAAGACATCAACAAACTGATGCCCTCATCGAAAAATGAAGATGGTACTACCAAACTCGCCTTTGCCAACCTGCGCATCAAGGATAAAACATTCTTGCTCTTTGAAGGAAAGAATGGAGCCTCTGTGGAACATATAACCGAGATATGTGATGCTTTCATTGATTCTCTGGAATCTAGAAATGCAGCCATGGACTCAACACATCAGGTCATCGGAAACATTTTCTACAGATTGCCCGATGACCTGATGCTGGACGTTATCGATTATATGAGTGCGCACTTACCGGCATATATCGACACAAGCGTCTACACTCATCTCGATGCGATGCTTACCTACCCACACATGAAGCAGCAAATGAAAGCTAACCACGATGACCTGTTGAGCCCGGTGGGAAGTATGTTTCCCGAACTTATACAGATGGATCCTATAGGACTGCGTAGTTTACTTATAGAACAGATGAAACCTTTTACCGAAGGGGCAGCCGGCAGCTACAAAACCCTCAACGGGCATTTCTTCGTTCAAGACTCCACGGTGTGTGTAGCATTTATTACCCCCATGTATTCAGCTACCAATACGGGACAGGGTTCTACCCTATTCCGCATATTGAATGATCAGATAGAACAGTTTTCTGCCTCTGCTCCCGACGTAAAAATCAGCTATCACGGTACTCCTGCCAGTGGATTCTATAATTCATGGCGAATAAAATCGGACCTGAAAGGAACTATTATCGGCTCGTTAGTGCTGGTTCTTATCTTTATTTCTATCTGCTTCCGCAACTACAATACCATACCGCTATTACTGCTTCCTGTGGTATTCGGCACTCTCTTCGGACTTGCTGCAATGTATTTTATAAAAGGACATTTCTCATTGTTGGCACTCGGTATCGGAGCAGTAGTACTGGGAGTGGCACTCAGCTATGTACTACATATCATTACGCATTATAAATATATCAGTGATCCCGAACAAGTGTTGCGCGATCAAGTCAAACCTGTTTGTTTAGGATGCCTTACCACCATTGGTTCCTTCATGGGACTTATCTTCATTCGGACAGAACTGTTACAGGACTTTGGTCTCTTCGCTGCTTTCGCCATTGTGGGGACTACATTCTTCAGCCTGGTATTTTTACCACAGTTCCTCAATCCAAGGAAAAACAAGTTGAATCACCATGCATTCGCCATCATCGACCGTATTAATGCTTACCCGTTCGACCGTAAAAAACCCCTGCTTTTCACCATACTTACCGCTGCGATAGTGTGTATAGGATTCTATATTGCCGGAGGAACCCAATTCGATGCCGACATGCACAACTTAGGCTATAAAGCCGAAAGTACTTCATATTCAGAGAATCTGCTTCGTTCCAAAACCCATACAGGTGACAAGCAGAAGTACTTCGCAAGTTCAGGGGCAACGATGGAAGAAGCCATAGAGAATTTTGAAATCATGGCTGCCAAACTCGATTCCTTGCAAAATATCGGACTTGTGAAGAGCTATACCCATACGAATCAAATATTTGTACCCTTGCATGTACAACAAGAACGCATTGACGCATGGAAAAACTTCTGGACCGGAGAACGCTTCCAACTAGTACACGATTTAATCAATAAGACAGCTCCCGAAGCCGGTCTTATTCCCGATGCATTCTCTCCTTTCTTTGAATTTGCAACTGCTGATTATGAGCCTGACGCTCTTTACGAAGCAAGTATTATTCCGGAAGGCTACCAGTCTACTCTGATGGAACAGTCCTACAACGACGAGTATCTGTGCTTTACATCCGTAAGATGCAAAAACGACTCTATCCACAGCAAGGAAAGTGACTATAACCGTATCTGTGAGGCTATAGTTTCATCACCTAACCTGCTTGTGCTCGACACCTATTATTATACCACAGATACACTGATCCAATTGAATGACGACTTCAATGTGCTGCAATGGGTTTCCATGCTCTTTGTACTCATCGTACTCTTCTTCAGTTTTCATTTCAATATCAAGCATACCCTGCTCGGTTTTATGCCAATCTTGTCGAGCTGGCTTATAGTGTTGGGGGCAATGGTGATTTTTGATGTACGGTTCAATCTCATCAACATTATCATCTCTACATTTATATTTGGTATAGGGGTTGATTATAGCATATTCGTGATGAACGGACTTATTGGCGGTAAAGAGAACTCTCGCTTGCTGGGTTATCACAAGACAGCCATATTCTTCAGTGCATTTATCCTGATTGTTACTGTGAGTTCCATGCTGTTTGCCGAACATCCTGCCATCAAATCAGTAGGATTCTCCACTCTTGTGGGCATGATTTCGGCAGTAGTGATCTCTTATGTGGTACAACCGGCCATTTTCAGAATGATTAATAAGAATAAAGAATGAAGTACGATGTAGTTATCATAGGTAGCGGACTGGGCGGATTGGAATGTGCACACATTCTTTCGAAAGCCGGTATGAGCGTTCTTCTGCTTGAAAGAGGAACACAAGCAGGTGGATGCCTCCAAAGCTACAGGAGGCTTGGATTGGCTTTCGATACAGGCTTTCACTATGTAGGAGGTCTGGATGAGGGACAATCACTACACTCTGCATTCAGGCACCTGGGACTGCTGCGTCTTCCATGGCAACGCCTTGACAACCATTTCGACCGGGTAACAATCGGAAATCAGACTTTCAATTTTGCACAAGGATATGATGCATTTGTCGAAACATTAACAGCAGCCTTTCCAGCTGAACGTGATGCGTTGAACAAATATGCAGATATGCTGAAACAGTGCGGTGAACAGCAATTCGATGCGTTGAATCCTCAAACCGGAGAGTCATCATTACTTTCCCGGCTTTTTGAAACAAGCGCTTATCAGTATCTGACAGAAACGTTCCATGATCCGCTACTGATAAATGTACTCTGTGGCACTTCCCTGAAAATGGAATTACGGAAAGAATCTCTTCCATTGTTCACCTTCGCTCATGGTAACGGAAGTTTCATTGAAAGCAGTTGGCGATTAAAAGGGGACGGTTCTCTGATAGTAAACTCACTGGCTGATGGCATTCGTATGCATGGTGGCGAGATTATCTGTAATGCCGAAGTTCAGGAGTTAGTGGAAAAAGACGGTAAACTGGTGCATGCAGTATGCTCTAATGGAGAAATCTACGAAGGCACTATTTTTATCAGCAATATCCACCCTGCTGTCACCTGCAATCTGGTGAAACAAAGCAGCAGGATGAAGAAAGTTTATCGCAGCAGAATTACTCATCTGGAGAATACTTTCGGCATGTTCACCGTATCGCTCCGCATCAAGCCGCAAACTCTCAGATACTTTAATTGGAACCAATATATTTATAAACAACCGGATGTATGGACATTCTACCAGAAAGATGGTCCTGTAAGCGGTGTACTGGTAAGTTGCCGTATACCAGAGGATAACAGCAAGTATGTACAGCAACTGGATATTCTCACTCCGATGCCTTGGAGCAAATGTGAGCAATGGAACCATACCAATGTGGGACGCCGCGGTGATGATTATAAAGCCATGAAAAAACATGTTGCAGACGAGTGTATTGCCCTGGCTGAACGTTTCATTCCCGGCCTTCGCGATATGATTACCGGATGTTACACCAGCACACCGCTCACCTATCGTGACTATACTCTCACTCCCGAGGGGACTGCTTACGGTTTGCGCAAAGATTTCAACAATCCGATGCTCACCCTGCTCTCACCTCGTACGCCTATCCCCAACCTGATGCTCACAGGACAAAACCTGATGCTACACGGATTACATGGCGTGACTATGACAGCACTCTTCACTTGTGTTGAAGTATTAGGAAAGGAACCGATATGGAATATAGTAAAAAACTAAAATAGACCTAGCAATGAAGTATGCATTAGTAACCGGAGGCAGCCGTGGCATTGGCCGTGCTGTCTGTGTAAAATTAGCTCAAATGGGCTACCACATCATTATCAACTATGTAAGCAATGCCACAGAGGCCCAAAAGACTCTGGAACTGGTACGCCAGGCCGGACAGGATGGCGAGATACTGATGTTCGACGTAAGCAACCGGCAACAGACCAGCAAAGCCATCGAGTCATGGGAGAACGCCCATCCTGAAGAATACATCGAAGTACTGGTTAACAATGCCGGTATACGCCGTGATAACCTCCTGATATTCATGCCTGAAAACGACTGGCATCGTGTACTCAGCATCAGTCTCGATGGTTTTTACAATGTAACACAACCCTTGCTGCAATCCATGTTAGCCCGTAAGTTCGGACGTGTCATCAATATGGCAAGCGTAAGCGGTGTCAAAGGAATGCCGGGACAGACCAACTATTCCGCAGCAAAGGGAGCCATCATAGCCGCCACGAAAGCACTGGCTCAGGAAGTAGCACGCAAAAATGTAACCGTCAACGCTGTCGCCCCCGGATTTATCAGAACAGATATGGTAGAGGGACTCGACGAGGACACACTGAAGAAGACCATTCCCGCCAACCGCTTCGGTACTCCCGAGGAAGTGGCCGAACTGGTTGGCTTTCTGGTTTCGCCAAACGCCGGTTACATTACCGGTAATGTGATTTCAATTAACGGAGGACTTTATACTTAAACTACATGTATGAAAAGATTATATATCCTATTTATCACTGCCATCCTCTTGTGTACCGCCTTATCGGCACAAGAAGCTGATATCCGGAAAGTAGCCGAACGATACAAAGGCATAAATACCTTTACAGCTACCGTGATTCGGACTAAGCATCATGCAGCAGTGGCAGAAGACGCTGCTACCAAAGGTAAATTTCACTTCATACAGCCTAATGAAGCATACATGACGTTTAATGAAGGGAAAGATATGCTGATAATGGACAACGGTGTCTTCACCATGATCAATGATGGTCAGGAAAGCATAGCTAAGGGAGTAACCCATAAGCAATTTGAAGTTCTTCTGATTGTTCTCAGAAATCTACTTTCGAGCGATAGCGATAGTACGGATATCAAAGAAGTGGCCGACATGGAAATTACGAAACAAGGGAATCTCTGCGCGCTGACCATCACTCCGATTATTCCGGATACGAAAGCTAAGCGCAGGATGATGTTTACGTCGTTCGTACTGACTATTGATATTCAATCGTCTGAATTTAAAGGTTTACGCATGAATGAGAAGGGCAAGAATTATACACAATATGACTTCTCCGACTAATTAATAGGAGATTACAATGGGAAAAAAAATTGTTTTTTTGTTAGCGTCCTTCTTCTTCGTGTGGGTGGCGAATGGACAGAATACAATAATAAAAGGAATCGTAACCGATTCGATTACAGGCGAAAGATTGCCTTATGTATCTCTTAAATTTGAGGGTACAACCATAGGAGCAGCCACCGATGGTGATGGGAACTTTTCATTCTCTACCCCAACCATCGATAAGATTCTGGAAATATCGTATTTGGGATATGACAAGAAACAAATGAAAGTCATCTCGGGGAAAGCAAATGACCTGAAAATACAATTAGTTCCAAATGGAATTATGTTGAATGAAGTGGTTGTCAGACCTCAAAAGGAGAAATACAGCAAGAAAGAGAATCCGGCTGTTACATTTGTGAGGCAGGTGATTGCTTTACGTGAAAGTAATGATCCCCATAATCATGACTACTTCCAATACGACCGGTATGAAAAAATGGTCTTCGCCATGAATGAGTATGAACCAAAGCCTAAAAAGAATGGCAAGTCAGGCAAGTTCGATTTCCTGGCCGATTTTGTCGATACGCTTGATATTGGCACCACCATTCTGCCGGTTTCGGAGAAAGAAAAAATTGAAACGGTCTATTACCGTAAGACCCCAAAGTCTAAGAAACATATAGTAAAAGGAAACAAATCGTCCGGTGTAGATGAAATATTCTCACGCGACGGTATCCAGCAGGTTCTGAGCGAAGTATTCAGGGAAGTCGATATTTTCCAAAATGACATACCATTATTTCTACAGCGGTTTGTAAGCCCACTTTCCACAATCGGGCCGAACTATTACAAATACTATCTGATGGATACATTAAACGTAAATGGACAGAAGTGTGTGGATCTCGGATTTGTTCCGTTCAATTCGGAAACATTCGGTTTTACCGGACATCTGTATGTCACGCTCGACTCCACTTATTTTGTTCAAAAAGCAATCCTCAATGTTCCTAAGGATATCAATTTGAATTTTGTTTCCAGAATGACTATCGAGCAGATATTCGAACGGACCCCGGACAGTACCCGTATTATTAAGAAAGACGATATCAGCGTAAATTTCAAGTTAAGTGAGAAAACTAAAGGAATGTACGCAAGGCGTTTGAATGTCTATAGCAACCAGTCATTCGAAGAACCCAATGCCGAACAAGCCCAGATCTTTAAAAGTGGTGCACCTGTCACCATCTCAAAAGATGCTTATCGCCAGCCGGATGATTTCTGGATAAGCAATCGTCCGGAAGAAGCAATCAAAAAGAATCCGAACTCTGTGGAAAAACTGATGGTAAAGTTACGCTCTGTTCCGGTATTTTATGTAACGGAAAAGGTCGTCACAACTCTCGTGTCGGGCTATATCCCTACCAATAAAGACCCGGCTATGAATAAATTCGAATTTGGTCCGATGAATTCTACCATTAGCGGCAGTGCAATCGAAGGGGCACGCCTCCGGGTGGGAGGCACAACAACGCCCGCACTCAATAAAAATTGGTTCTTCGATGGTTACATGGCCTATGGAACGAGAGATGAAAAGCTGAAGTACAATGCTCTTGTTGAATATTCATTCAATGAACGCAAAGAATACCGCAAGGAATTTCCGATAAATTCAATCAGGCTTGAATACATGTATGATATCAACAAGCTGGGACAGCAGTACATGTACACCAGCAAAGATAATATCCTTTTATCAATCAGGCGTCAAAAGGATACACGGGCGACCTATTTACGGCAAGCTGAATTGACCTACTCATACGAGCAATATAACGGGCTGGCATACAATGCCATTGTTCGTAACCGTCGCGAATATGCCACGGAATATGCTGTTTTCGACCGTATCAATTCGGATGGAACGATCGGTGATGTCAAGCACTATGATATGACGGAACTGGAATTGAAGTTCCGTTATGGCAAGAATGAAAAGTTCTATCAAACGCGCAATACTCGTGTGCCGATAACATTCGATGCTTTAATCTTCAATTTCAGTCATGTCATGGCAAAGAAAAACCTGCTTGGCTCATCTTACGATTATCATCGTACGGATATCGGTATACAGAAACGTTTCTGGTTTTCAGCTTTTGGCTACATCGACATTATCACTAAAGCCGGAAAGGTATGGAATAAGGTTCCGTATCCGCTATTGATTCTGCCGAATGCAAACCTTTCTTATACCATCCAGCCGGAAGCCTATACGAATATGAACGCCATGGAATTTATCAGTGACGAATATGCTTCCTGGGATTTGACATACTATATGAATGGAAATCTTCTGAATCGTCTGCCCCTTATAAAGAAGCTAAAAGCAAGGGAAGTATTTTGTTTCCGGGGGTTGTGGGGACATTTGACGGATAAGAATAATCCTAAGAATGGAGGAGACGGGCTATATCTTTTCCCAAAAGGTTCATATACATTAGGAAAAGCTCCATATATGGAAGCAAGTGTAGGCGTTGAAAATATCTTTAAGTTCCTTCGCATTGATTATGTCTGGCGATTGAACTATCGCAATCATCCGGACATTCAGACAAAGGGAATAC
Organism: Bacteroides intestinalis; assembly: GCF_003464595.1. GTDB lineage: Bacteria > Bacteroidota > Bacteroidia > Bacteroidales > Bacteroidaceae > Bacteroides > Bacteroides intestinalis_A. Next base: position 92,734 of record NZ_QRZF01000021.1, on the reverse strand, counting down.
GCTGTACGATGAGATTATCATTCTAATTCTGTCACAGCAATATCTGCCATATACTAAAAATGACCGCTTATAAGCAGTCATTTTTAGTATATGCAATCTATTTATCTCAATCTTAACCTGTCACCTACTTCCGGTATATATTCATCATCTTTCCGGTTCATCTTATACAGGTTCTTCAAACGTATACCGTACTTTTGCGAAATGGTATGCATGGAGTCGCCATCTTTCACGATGTAAACCGTATACCGCTTAGAAGCTTTCTTTTTCTTACCTTTCAAATAAATGATATCACCCGCCTCCAACGTATAATCCTTATGCAGGTCATTATACTTCACAAGCTTCTTCCAACTGATATCGAACTCTTTACCCAGTAAACGGAAAGTATCGCCATCACGAGCTACAACATAGGCTATATCATTAGCTACATATACCTGATGCGGATTAGCCAGCCAAGGTTTCTTCTTCAGTTCTTTCTCCCAATTACGGTTTTCACGATTACTCATACCGCGACTGTCATACTTATAAAGTTCATAATCCTCTATAATCGTTATCAAACGGTTCGCATAAGAGGGATCAGTAGCATATCCGGCTTTCTTCAAACCACGTGCCCAACCTTTATAGTCCGTAACCTTCAAATCGAACAGGAATGCATAACGTGCACCCCGTTTCAGAAAAACAGAATGATCTTCATAAGAATCTCTGGGATTACTGTAAGCCCGAAAACATTCATTGCGGGCATCGTCATCGTGACGCACTGTGCGCCCACGCCAGTTACTACCGCACTTAATACCGAAATGGTTATTACTTTTGCGTGCCAACGCACTTTGTCCGGCACCACTTTCAAGAAGTCCCTGAGCCAGAGTTATACTGGCAGGTATCTTGTGTTCCTTCATTTGTTGTACAGCAAGCGGAGCATACTTCTCTATATATTCCACGTAACGGGCATTCTTGCGCTGCGCCTGGGCGGTAACGGTACAAACCAGAAGTGCCAGGATTGCAGTGAGTCTGATAGCGTTCATTCTATTCATAGCAATATAAGTTGAGGTACAAAAATCTTAAAAAGAATTGGAATTACCAATCTCTTTCCTAACTTTGTAACATTAATTACAATATACCTTGCTGCCTTATGAAAGATTTGACCTTACAAATTGACATTAAAATATACGATTATAGTGAATTAAGTGATGCCGACCGCCAACTCATAGATTCAGCGCGTGAGGCTACCCAACGTAGCTATGCCCCCTATTCACACTTTTCAGTAGGCGCCGCTGCACGATTGGCAGACGGTACAGTTGTAACAGGTACCAATCAGGAGAATGCAGCTTACCCGTCGGGACTTTGTGCCGAACGTACCACTTTATTTTATGCAAACTCCCAATATCCCGATCAGGCAGTAGGAACTCTTGCCATTGCCGCACGCAATGAACGAGATTTCCTGGATGATCCGATTCCCCCTTGTGGTGCATGCCGCCAGGTAATGCTTGAAACGGAAAAACGCTTCAAGCACCCCATGCGCATTTTACTTTTCGGGAAAAAGGGTATCTATGAGATGAAGAATGTAGGTGCTTTGCTACCTCTGTCATTCGATGCATCTTCCATGGAGTAATCCTTTTGATTTTTTGGGCTTATTTCCCTATCCATTTACTGGCCATCCTGCGTAACTCGAGCGGCGAAACAGGTTTGGTCAAAAAGTCATTGCAACCCACATTGAGAGCCAATGCTCTGTCATCGTCGTAAGCGAATGCCGTAAGTGCAATGATGGGTACCCGGGCACCGCCTTCCCTTAACATAACGACTGTATCTATTCCGTTCATACCCGGCATCTTCATATCCATAAATATAAGATCAGGAGATTGAGTATTGAAAAGCTCTATAGCCTCATTACCATCATGTGCTCTCAGCAGACGATAATCCTTCCTGAGGAGTGCCTCGATCAGCAAGTAATTACTGTCTATGTCCTCGGCCACCAGAATCAGAGGTTTATAATTCCTTGAAATGATCTTTATAACCTGGTCACCATCCTTTGTTACAGTATCCGTGTCCAATGAGACATCAAGCGTATATGGATGTGTGAACCAGAAGCACGAACCTTCTTCCTCACAAGAATCTACTCCAATCTCTCCTCCCATTCGCTCTACCAAACTCTGGCATATAGACAATCCAAGACCGGCCCCCTGAGAGAATGAATCGAGCTTTACAAAGCGGCTGAAAATCTCATGCTGCTGTTCAGCAGGAATACCCTTACCAGTATCCGTCACACTGAAACGCAGCTGAGTATCATTTTCCAATCTATAGGAAAGAGTAACCGACCCCTTGGTCGTAAATTTCAAGGCATTCGTTACGAAATTAGAGAGTACCTGCATGATTCGGTTCTTGTCGGCATCAACCATTATCTGTGGTGAGCTTTCGTCAAAACGCAGTACAACCGCTTCCTCATGTTTTTTATGCGAACAAGTGGAAATTACCTCACGGCAAAGTCGGGGCAAATCCACCCGTGTTATAGTAAGCTCCACCGCACCGGACTCTATTCTAGAAATATCCAAAATGTCGGAAATGAGATTGAGCAACAGTTCGTTGTTCTCCTCCACCAAAGACATATACGATTCACGCTCATCATCATTGGCTTCGGCAAGCAAGCTCGAGAACCCCACAATAGCATTCAGAGGAGTACGTATTTCGTGGCTCATATTAGCAAGGAATGCCGATTTTAGTCTATCTGACTCTTCTGCTTTTTCCTTGGCCTGAATCAACTCCAATTCTACCTGCTTACGGGTAGTGATATCAGTAGCCAATTCCATGATTGCCCATCGTCCGTCGAGCCACTTTATCGCCATACTCTGAATGGTATACCAGCGTTCAGTTACGGGATTGTAGTCTTCCCAGAAATGAACACCTGTGAACTTGCGGTTGGCATCAAGCAACTGTGGTTTCGGGCAATGCGCACACAAACCGTTCAATCCTGCATTCAGCATTTTCCAACATTCTGCATTTTCCGAAACCTGTCCGGCTTCTTCCCTGAAAGGTTTGTTTGCAAAGAGCACCTTCTGTGTGTCATAATCGCAAACAAAAATATTGGCATTGATGTTATCCAACACCTTCTGCATAGTTCGTTGAGACAATTGCAGGGATGTTTCTACCTGCCAACGTTTCGTAGCGGTAGATACAATTTGCGACATTTGACTCATTAACTCCACGTCCTTTTCATCCCACTGCTTATTCCAGCAAAAGTTAAATGACAGGAAACCGAAATGCACTCCTAACTGCGACAGAGGAAAAACGGCTATAGCTTTTACGCCCTGTACCTCGAGCATCTGGGTAATAAAGGGGTCGAGCGAATAGATATCGGACGTACAGATGATATGATTCTTTTCGAGCATGTCAAACCACGGCTTTCCCGCTTCAATGGTCATACTCCGTAGATAATCTATGGCCGGCTCGATACCATCGTTGCACCATTCGTTGGTGCATCCGTATGTGACCCCGTCAAGATGGTTTTCCCATGTTGCCAACCGGTCAACACCAGTATAGCGGCCTATTTCAGCAAGTGCCATATTCATGGCTGTAGGTATGTCCGGTTCCAGTTGTAGTATTTGCAACACTTTTATGAATAATGCCTGCCGCCGGTTGGTTGCTTCCAGATTCTCTTGAATGGCAATCAGGTCCTTAGATTTTTCTTCGACCATTTGTTCGAGCCGGTTACGGTACTGTTCCAGTTCCATACCGACTCCTTCTTGTTCGGAATCAGTAGATTTCATACGAGATTTATTGAGATAAATTAAATATAATGATTAATTGTTCTCTGATGAGATACACCCTATATTTTGCAAATATATGGTTTTATTTGGCAAATATATGGTTTTATTCTACAATTTAAGAAAATCTTCTTAAAAACGGTATTCTACCTAAAAGGCTAATAATTGAAGGCTTATCGAAACACTCAGAATATCCCCCTTTTGATAGTAATATTGCAATATCCAAAAGAAATACCTATCTTTGCACCCACTAACTAATAATTACTACGATGAGAATTTCCAAGTAAAGACAAACATTTCGGTAAACATCACTTTTTACATGCTTTATAATTCAGAACGCTGAGCATCACAAACGTGAATGTTTAGCCAATACTGTGTTTGTCTATCCCCTCCACAATCGAGATTTTATTGTATCCAAAGCACTTTTTGATACAGTGTATTCACCTCTTTAAACACAGTATTTACCATGAGTATTATTATCAGAGATCTTAGCTATGTCCATTCCGACAAAGAAGTCTTATTCCAACATTTGAACCTTGTTATCAACCCGGGAGATAAAATGGCACTAACCGGAAACAACGGTTGTGGAAAATCCACTTTAATGCGGATTATTGCAGGTGATTTATCTGCTACAACCGGAACGGTCAGCCACCCGGAACATCTCTATTATGTGCCTCAACATTTCGGACAATATGATGACCGGACCATTGCACAGGCTTTAAGGATAGATGGCAAATTGGAAGCCTTACATGCCATTCTGAACGGAGATGTATCTGAAAAACATTTCACCACACTGAATGATGACTGGAATATTGAAGAACGTGCCCAAGCTGCCTTGTCGGCCTGGGGAATGGACGGCATTCCCCTCTCCCGTCTGATGGACGGATTAAGCGGGGGAGAAAAAACACGTATCTTCCTTGCCGGCATGGAATTACACTCACCTGTCGCTATTCTGCTGGATGAGCCAACAAACCATCTGGACGCAACAGGACGGCAACGGTTATATGATTTCGTACGGCGTACTCCGGCCATTGTACTTGTTATCAGCCATGACCGTACCCTATTAAACCAGTTACCTGCCATTTGCGAATTAGCCTCTAACGGACTAACTTTCTATGGCGGCAATTACGATTTCTTTAAGGAACAAAAAGGAATCCAACTGAATGCCCTGCAAGAGCAATTGGAAGAAAAACAAAAAGCCCTGCGTCTTGCCAAGAAAACAGCCCGTGAACTGGCGGAACAAAAAGCAAAACAGAATGTACGGGGTGAAAAGGCCGCCATCAAGAAAGGCATTCCCCGCATTATGATGGGTGCTATGAAAAACAGAGCAGAAGTAAGTACCAATAAACTAAAAAGTGTACATACCGAGAAAGCAGAAAAGCTACAGCAGGATATGCAAAACATAAAAAGTACTCTTCCCCTTGCAGAGAAACTAAAAACAAACTTCAATGCCTCCACTCTGCATGAAGGTAAGATATTGGCTACTGCAAAAGAAATGAACTTTCAATATCCGGATGCTCCCCAACCCATGTGGACAACACCGTTAAGCTTTCAGTTACGGAGTGGCGACCGCTTCTATATTGAAGGCAATAACGGCAGTGGTAAAACTACATTGCTAAAGCTGATTTGCGGCGAACTTGCTGCCGTCAACAGAACACTCGACCGCATTGATTTCAGCACTGTTTATCTGGATCAGGAATACTCTCTTATCCATAATGAATATAGCATTCTGGAACAGGCGGACCATTTCAACCGTCGTCATCTACCGGAGCATGAACTGAAAACGATATTGAACCGTTACCTTTTTCCAGTAGCTACATGGAACAAGCCTTGCAAATTGCTTAGTGGTGGAGAAAAGATGCGTCTCTCCTTTTGTTGTCTGATGATTGCAGATAATACCCCGGATGTTTTCATACTGGACGAACCGACCAATAATCTGGATATTGAAAGCATCGAGATTATTACGGCAACCATCCGGGACTATACAGGAACGGTGATTGCCATATCACATGATAAGGAATTCCTGAAAGAAATAAACTGTAAATCATGGGTTAAGTTAGAAAGTAAATAGCTTACGGCTTCTTCCGTTAAATCATAAAAAAAGTACTATTTTTGCAAGTGAAGTCATATTAAGAATCACTTCATCAACAAGAAGAAAACGAATATAAATCAATACGTTATGGCAGGCATTAAAGATTTAGACATATTATTATCCAGTATAGATCCTATTCTGGATGAACGCAGTTTTGTTTTTTGTACTTTTCCCGAATTCCATTGGGATGACGTGCATCAATTGAACCCAATCGGCTTCTTTCATGAAAAAGAGGGGCTGACACTTATCATCACCCAACAAGAGGCTATTGATAAAAATATAGATTATGAATCCGTTTATAAACTCATTTCCCTAAATGTCCATTCAAGTTTGGATGCTGTGGGACTAACGGCTGCATTTTCAGCAAAACTGGCAGAAAAGAATATTAGTGCCAATGTGGTTGCTGCATACTATCATGATCACATTTTTGTACCCGAAGAAAAAGCAGAGCAAGCTTTAGCTGCTATTTCCGAGTTTCGTCTACAAACCCATCCGGTTTGTCTCAAATAAAAAAGTAGCATATAGCAGAGACCTATCTTTGTCGCATTAAATCAAAAACGATAAAGATGGATAAAACTAAAGTATTAGTAATAGCCGCATTACTAATTTCAATTTGCTCTTTCGGAAAAGAAGTTTCTAATATCCCCGGACAAGCATCAGTCAATGATGAGAATATCCCACAAAGTGGTGGACGTCCCGTACAAACACTACGAGGAGTGGTTAATGACCGGGCGTCGGGGCATCCTATACCCTACGCAACGATACAGTTGACGGACATTCCGGGTTTAGGGATGATGTGCGATAGTCTCGGACGTTTTGCACTTCCCAAGGTTCCGGTAGGCCGCCACTCTGTACAAGCCTCTTTTATGGGATACGAACCGGCAACCGTACGGGAGATTCTGGTAACTTCTGCCAAGGAAGTTTATCTGGAAATAGCTTTGCTGGAAAGCGTAAACGAACTGAGCGAAGTAGTGGTGCATGCACACAACCGGAACGAAGCAATGAATAAAATGGCTGTCGCAGGAGCACGTATGCTCAGCGTGGAGGAAGCAAGCCGCTACGCAGGCGGATTTGACGACCCGGCCCGACTGGTTGCTTCATTTGCCGGAGTTACGCCAAGCGTTTCCAATAATGGTATATCCATCCACGGTAATGCTCCGCATTTATTGCAGTGGCGACTGGAAGATGTGGAAATTCCAAACCCAAACCATTTCGCAGATATCGCCACTTTAGGAGGTGGAATTCTGTCCTCACTCAGTGCACAGGTTTTAGGAAACTCTGACTTCTTCACAGGTGCTTTTCCGGCAGAATACGGTAATGCCGTTTCCGGCGTCTTCGACATGAAACTACGCAACGGGAACAACCAGCGAAATGAGAATACATTCCAGGTAGGCATCATGGGAATAGATTTCGCTTCCGAAGGCCCGTTAAGCAAGAAGCATAAGGCTTCATATATCTTCAATTACCGCTACTCCACTACGGGATTACTGAACGTTGACTTAGGTGGAAAGATGGACTATCAGGACCTGAACTTCAAACTAAACTTCCCCACCCGCCATGCAGGTACCTTTGCCGTATGGGGTACTGCATTGCTTGACAAATACAAAAGTTCACTCGAAAAGAATCCTGATAAATGGGATTACCTGGAAGATGCCGGACAGGGACGTTCCACCCAGTACATGGCAGCCGGTGGTGTTACCCATCGCTACTTCTTTAATGAAAACACCTTACTGAAAACCACACTTGCCGGAACCTATTCCGACCAGGAGGCCATTCAAACCACTTACGACAGAGAATTTAATCCTTCACCTTACATCGATCAGAACAGCAGAAGCACGAACCTGATACTGACTTCGTCACTGAACCGGAAAGTAAGCAACCGTTTTACCAACAAAACCGGATTCACCTTCACACAGATGTTCTACAATATGAATTTCGAGCTTGCTCCATTCATCGATCAACCGTTGGAAACAATTTCAAAAGGAGATGGAAACACCAGCCTGATTTCAGCCTACAACAGCTCTGCATGGGGAATAAACGACAAACTAAGCCTGAACTTCGGATTGCACGGCCAACTGCTTACACTAAATAACCACTGGACCCTTGAACCGCGTGCCAGCCTGAAATGGCAAACCAATGCCCGAACTTCCTTTGCTTTGGCTTATGGCATGTACAGCCGTATGGAAAAGATTGATGTTTACTTCGTAAAGACACAAAGCACCGGTGACCAGTCAGTAAACAAAAACCTAGATTTCACCAAAGCACACCATCTGATGCTTTCATTCGCCTATAAGGTTTCAGAAAATACAAGCTTGAAAGTGGAACCTTACATTCAGTTTCTATACGATGTACCCGTCATGCGCGACAGTTCCTTTTCCGTACTTAACCGAGATGAATTCTTCGTGGAAAACGCTTTAGTGAACAAAGGACGAGGACGCAACTTCGGTGTAGACTTCACTTGGGAACGGGCACTGAACAAAGGACTTTATTATATGATAACCGCCTCTCTGTTCGACTCCCGTTATTGCGGTGGCGACGGTGTCTGGTATAACACACGTTTCAACCGGAAATATGTATTGAACGGACTGATCGGCAAAGAATGGATGCTGGGACGCAACAAACAAAACATTCTCAGTGTCAACCTGAAGCTTACCTTGCAAGGTGGGGAACGCTATGCTCCGATAGATGTGGAAGCAACAATGGCCCACCCCGACAAAGAAGTGCAGTATGATGAAACGCGGGCATATTCCATTCAACGCTCTCCGATGCTGATTGGTAATTATACGGTAAGCTACCGCATCAATAAACGACGTGTATCTCATGAATTCTCCGTGAAAGGCCTCAACTTTACAGGCAGCAAAGAGTTCATTCAGCACCTCTATAACATAAAAACAGGAAAGATAGAGGCAAATGAACAGAAAACTGGTCTGACCAATATCAGTTACAAAATAGAGTTTTAATTCAGGATAATCCAGTGTTTTATATGAATTTATTCTATCTTCGTCACTTCAAATGAAAGATACTCCCATGAAAGTAATACCTATTATAGGCAATGATAATTCTTTTCTATACCGCTTTCTCGTCAGCTCACGCTTTCGGGTGGCCAGACATACCACTGTCGTCGTGGCACTGTTTGTCATAGCCTGTAATCTGGTATTATTCAGCTGTCAGGGTTATATAGAGATGTTGGGAAAGTGGACCTATCTTCTCATCTTCAACATGTTTCTGCTCTACGGTGGCATTTTTTATTTCAATTTGCTCTATCTGGTGCCCCGTTACTTACTCAAACAAAGATATCTGACGTATATTCTTTCCCTGTCAGGTGCTTTAATCATAGTTTTTATCTTTCAAGCTACACAGGAGTATATTGTATCCGATATCTTCTCTGTACCTAATATTTACGTGGGATATTCTAAGGTGGCATTTGTGATGGATTATCTTTCCTCTTTCCCATTGACCCTTCTCAGCATCATGGGCGGCGGTATGACTGTCCTGTTGCGGCTCTGGATACTGGAAAACCAACGGGTGATGCAACTGGAAAAAATCAGGTTACAGTCCGAAATAGAACATCTGAAAGAACAAATTAGTCCCTCCATGTTATTCCGGGTACTCCACTATTCAGGAGAACAGGCATTGGTGAACCCGGGAAAAGCGTCGGAAATGTTAATGAAACTGAGCCAGATACTCCGTTATCAGTTGTATGACTGTAACCGGGAAAAAGTGCTGCTAAATACGGAAATTAAATTCCTTTCCAATTATCTGGAACTGGAACAACTTGTTTCGGATAAATTTGATTTCCACATGAGTGCTTCGGGAGAGACAGGGCGTACATTTGTATTCCCATTGCTCTTTATACCTTTTATCCAGTACACAGTAAAGCAAATAGAAATACAGGAAGAACAATCCGCATCCATTGAAATTCATTTGCAAGCGGAAGATGAGACCATTCTGTTCAACTGTCAGGTATCCATACCTTGTCTGGAACCGGAGCAGGAATTGAATAAAATCCGGCAACGCCTCGACTTACAATATGGAGAGAATTACCGGTTGGAATTAACCGGCCAGAGCATTCAGCTTGAATTGAAAGGAGGTGGGAAATGATTAATAACCGTTTTACCAGTTTCCTGCTTGCTCCACGTTACCGGGCAGCAAGACACTTGTTTCTGCAATTCGTAGTGTTTATGATTACAGTGAACATACTCTGGAATGTCCCCATGCGTCCCCTCAGTTTCCCCCAAAGGTTATTGGGATGGGCCATCTATTTTATTTCCATTGATGCAGTTTTCTATATCAATCTTTACTGGCTATTCCCGCGCTTCCTGTTGAAAAACCGCCTGTTGATATATGCGCTCGGTGTGTCCGGAGTAAGTCTGATAGTCATTATAGCTGTAGCTATATTCCAAATTTTCACCATCGACATTTCGGTACCCACATCCGATAACAGTCTGTTGCCTATCGTAGTAAATGCCATATCGGGAGTATTGGCCATGGGATTTACCGTAGCCGGGATGTCCGCCATACTCCTGCTTCGTCACTGGATGCTCTATAATCAGCGGGTAGATGAAATTCAATCTGCTACCTTGCATTCTGAATTGAGATTTCTCAAAAATCAGATAAATCCACACTTTCTGTTCAATATGCTGAATAATGCCAATGTACTCATTCGGAAAAATCCCGCGGAAGCATCCAAAGTATTATTCAAACTGGAAGATTTATTGCGTTACCAGATGAATGATAACTTCCGCGAACATGTACCTCTCCGCTCCGATATCCGTTTCCTGAACGACTATCTGAATCTGGAAAAGGTACGGCGCGATCACTTTGATTACAATATCACAGAGGAAGGTAATATCGATGCCATACAATTACCGGCTTTGTTATTCATTCCATTTGTAGAGAATGCGGTGAAACATAATTTCGACAGCGAACATCCGTCATACGTCCACCTTTTCTTTAAGGTCGAGGATGACCAATTGGAATTCCGGTGTGAGAACTCCAAGCCTGCCGTAGCAACAGGCAAAAGCCATGTGGGTGGGATCGGGTTAACCAATATCCGACGCCGGCTTGAGCTCCTATACCTCGGTCGCTATTTACTGGAAGTAGCCGAGACAGAAAACAAGTATGTAGTAATTTTAAAACTGGATTTATGAATTGTATTATAATAGATGATGAACCCCTGGCACGCGAGGCCATGGAAATGCTGGTGCAAGAAAATAAAGAGCTTTGCTTACTGGGTATGTTCAATAATGCAGTATCCGCCGCACGGTTTATGGAAGAACATTCTGTCGACCTTATCTTTCTGGATATTCAGATGCCCGGTATCACCGGCATAGAGTTCGCGCATACCGTCTCCAAACGGACACTTATCATCTTTACGACCGCCTATACGGAATATGCACTGGACAGCTATGAAGTCGATGCTATCGATTATCTGGTGAAGCCCATAGAACCGGAACGCTTCCAAAAGGCAGTACAGAAAGCCCTCTCCTACCATTCATTATTGATGAAAGAGGAGAAAGAGGCCATTGAAACCAATGTTTCTTCCGAATATTTCTTCGTGAAATCCGAACGGAAATACTTCAAAGTAAACTACACTGATATTCTCTTCATCGAAGGATTGAAAGACTATGTAATTCTTCAACTCCCGGAGCAGCGCATCATTACTCGTATGAATATGAAAGGTATCTCCGAGCTCCTGCCCCAGGAGCTGTTCCTCCGGGTAAACAAGTCCTATATCGTCAATACCCGTCACATCGATTCATTTGATAACAATGACATTTATATAGGTAATTATGAGATTGCCATAGGTAACAGCTACCGCGATACATTCTTTGAAGAATTTCTAATGAAAGGAAAAAGAAAAGAGTGATAAAGTGGTGAGGTGATAGAGTGATAAATTATCATTTATCAAAATAATCATGTACTTTTGTATTCCGGAATAAGCAACTTAACAGGTTTACAGATATGATACAAATTCGTCCCAGCCAGCTTTCAGACTTAGACCGCCTGATGGAGATATTCGATCATGCCCGCAAATTTATGGCATCTGTAGGAAACGGAAACCAGTGGATCAATGGCTACCCACAGCATGAACTGATTGCCAAAGAAATCACCGACGGACATTGCTATGTATGCGAAGATGAACATGGAAAAATCGTCGGAACATTCTGTTTTGTTCCGAGTCCCGATCCTTTTTATACCATCATCGAAGACGGAGCCTGGTTGAATGATGATCCCTATTATGTGATTCACCGCATCGCCTCCGACGGAAGTTACAAAGGCATCGGCGATATCTGTTTAAACTGGTGCGCCAAGCAATATCCAAGCTTGCGTGCAGATACGCATAAAGACAATATTATCATGCAAAACCTCCTTGTACGAAACGGATTTATCCGTTGTGGGACGGTTTATGTCTCAAATGGGACACCCAGAATTGCATACCAAAAAATATCCCGATAATCTTCGAAATTTTTCTGCCAACAGGAAGATAAAAAATGATTTTTTTTATCTATGTTTGCGCCTTGAAATAAGTCATTTCAAGTAATAGCAACAGAGTATGATAGAAAATCGTCTCAGCCAGCTTTCTAATTCAGCTATGCAGCATGTCATCATGCAGCATTTGTTTATACAAGACGAATGTATTCGTTGTAGGATGATTCATGCAACAAACACAGCGGCACGCACAGTATTTCCCAATTAACACCCCTTAGCCAGTATTTTTTTCACTTGTATAAATGCATCTTAATGTGTGTATTTACGAACTTAGATAAATAACAGCTCAAACGCATGGAAAAAGAACAGAAACACTCACTTGCAAACGATATTGCCGAACATGTAAAACTACAGCAGCAATATGATAGTCTTTATAACCAGAGCATGACTATCCTCAACTCACTTCCGGTAGCAGTAGCTGTCTACAACGCTGAAGGAAAAATCCTGTATTTCAACGAACGTTTCTGCCGGATATTCGGGACAGATATGAAAGAGATGGCAGAAAGTCATCCAAACATATACGACAGTCCGGTGGTGACCGATGAAATAAAAAATGCAATAAAAGCAGGATTACCCATATTCACTTCTTTTCCGTATGATTTTGGAAAAGTAGATGGATACATCACTACCGTCTGTACCGGTATTCGTCATTTGGAATGCAATGGCCAACCCATTCATACCCCTAACGGAGAACTGGCAAGTTATGTCATCATTATGGAAGACATCACGGAGTCTTTGGAGAAAGAGGAAATGCTTCGCCAAAGCCGCCTAAAAACAGAAATGGCCATAAAAACAGCAGATATTATGCTTTGGGAGTTTGATGTTAATTCTCAGCTGTTTTTCAGTGACAACGAGCCTCTGAATGGATATGACAAGTCACGTCCGGTGTCAATGGACCTTTATCTGGAAACGATTCATCCTGATGAGCGTAAAAAGATGGTCGACATAATGCAAAGAATGAGTGCAGGTGAAGACTTCGCATTTTCATTCGAAGGACGTATCAAGCTATTCGGTTCTTCCGAATGGCAATATTGCTTCGTCAACGGTTCACCATACTCTTATAGCGAAAACGGACAGGTACTAAAATATGTAGGTACCCGTAAAAACAACACAGATATCCATAAAAAGAAGCAACTTCTGGATAAGATATTGAATAACATTCCCCTCTCTATCCACATCAAGGATGTAGAAGACAACTTCCGTTATGTATTCTGTAATGAAGAAAGTAAACGTATGTTCGGCACGAGCGAAGATACGACAACTTACGATGTTATGGACGAAGAACAGGTGGCACGTATCCAGAAAACGGATCTTGAGGTATTCAATACCGGTACTCCTTATCTGGGGCTGGAACGGGTAAACCTGAAAGATGGGCGCAGCTATGATACAATCGTGCGTAAGAGCGTTATCGAGGATGACGGAAAGCGCCTATTGCTGAATACTCGCTGGGATCAAAGCCTGCAAAACGAACTTAAACGCCGCGCACAGATTCTGTCAATTACTTTGGGAGCCATGAATGCCTTTACCTGGTTCTTTGAACCGGACAAAAACAGGATAAGTTTTGGCGAAGGGTTCAATGAAGTTACCAAAAAGGCTTCAGACATCTGCTCAGTAGAGAAATTCCTGAGCTGCGTGCATCCTGACGATAGACAAAAGTTCAATGATTCCCTGCAAGCCATCGTTGAACAGGAAAATGGCATTTGGGAACTGGAATACCAGCTCGATTTAAATGGTGACGGAGTTTATCAATGGTGGCAAACCCGTGGTATGCTCGAAACAAGCACCCTGAATGATGCTCCCTACAAATATATGTTTGGTATGACCATCTGCATAGATGCACATAAACAAGCAGAACTAACTTTACTCAAAAATAAAGAAGAACTGAAGAAATTAGTCACCCTGAATGAATTAGTACTCAACAATACCAATTCCGGATTAGCCTATATCAGCCGTGACTATCGCGTGCAGTGGGAAAATATCTCTTCCTGTTCAAAAAGTCTGTCTTTCGAGGCCTACAAACAAGGTGAATTCTGTTACAAAAGTGCTCACAACAGGACCTCACCGTGTGAGGAGTGCATATTAACACGTGCCTTCCAATCCCGTCAGACAGAGCTCATCAAATTCAAACTTGACAATGCACACGTTGTCGAAGTATATGGAACTCCTGTTTTTCTTGAAGATGGTACAGCCGATGGTATCGTCATTCGCGTAGATGATGTAACCGAACGTGAAGAGATGATTAAGGAATTACAGATAGCCAAAATGCATGCCGAGCAATCGGACAAGCTTAAATCTGCTTTCTTAGCCAATATGAGTCATGAAATCCGTACACCCCTGAATGCCATCGTCGGCTTCTCCGGACTGATGATGTATGCAAGCGATGAAGAAAAAGAGGATTACATGCAGATTATCAATAACAACAATGAGATGTTATTGAAACTAATCAGTGACATTCTCGACCTGTCCAAACTGGAAGCCGGCTCTGTAGAACTGAAATATGAGGAATTCGACCTGACGGATTATTTCAACTCCATGTTTGCTTCCATGAAACAACGGGCTGCAAACCCCAAGATAAAAATAGTAGCTGTCAATCCTTACCAGCACTGTTTGGTTACTCTCGACCGCAACCGTGTTGCACAAATCATTACCAACTATGTAACCAATGCCATCAAATATACCCCGGAAGGAACTATCGAGATGGGCTATGAATACAGAGAAGAAGGAATCTATTTTTATGTAAAAGATTCGGGAATCGGTATACCGGACGAAAAGAAAAACAAGGTATTCCACCGGTTTGAAAAATTAGACGAATTCGCACAGGGAACAGGTTTGGGATTATCCATTTGTAAAGCAATAGCGGAAGCAATGGGAGGTAATGTAGGATTTGAATCCGAGTATGGCAAAGGATCATTATTCTGGGCACTGTTACCCTGCGAGGTGGAAATACCATCTGAAATAACCCTGCAAAGAACAGAAGAAACAACCTCATCAGATAAAAAGGATATTACTACGGGAACCTCACTAAGTAATACTCCAGGACGTAAAACGATTCTGGTTGCTGAGGACATTCAAAGCAACTACCAGTTAGTATCAGCTTTGTTGCGGAAACGCTTTAATCTGGTGCATGCAGCCAATGGTCAGGAAGCTATAGAAATACTGCATAAACGTCACATAGACTTGTTACTCATGGACATGAAAATGCCAGTTATGGACGGGCTGACAGCTACAGCTGAAATTCGTAAATTCAATACAGAATTACCCATTATAGCCCTAACCGCACATGTCTTTGAAAATGACCGCCTGACTGCTATGGATGCAGGATGCAACGAATATCTTGTTAAACCCATAGATAGAGCTAAATTAATAGCTGTATTGAAAAAATATAGCTAATATATAATCTTTTAAACAGATATCTTATAAGGAATGGAGAATAGTAAAACCCAAAACCCTACGCAGTGGTTCGTCTTTTTTAAAGACCAACTACTGCTGAAAAAAGAGAAAACAGAAAAAGGAGAAATAAAATACAGTGTACCTTATGGTACAGAACTACCGTTGCCCCCCGGTGCAGGTAGTACGATTCACGAAGTATTTCTACCTACGGATGAAATGGTACACGCATTCGCCATCGAACAACTCGTTGTGGAAACGGAAGAATGGCTTATGGTCAATCTCCGGGGCTCTTATGAATATATCACTCTGGATGAATATAAAGCTGCCGGAAAAGCATACCAGATATTGTATTGGGACCAGCACAGCCGTTTTTGTCCTGCATGTGGCATGCCTACGGAACACAAGACACCTATCATGAAGAAGTGTCCTTCATGTGCCTACGAAATATATCCGCCTATCTCTACAGCTATCATCGTGTTGATACGTCGTGGAGAAGAGATTTTGCTGGTACATGCCCATAACTTCCGCGGAACATTCTATGGCCTGGTAGCCGGTTTTCTTGAGGCAGGGGAAACTCTGGAACAATGTGTACAACGTGAAGTAATGGAAGAAACCGGATTACGGGTGAAGAATATCACTTATTTCGGCAACCAACCCTGGCCCTATCCCAGCGGATTAATGGTAGGTTTTATTGCCGATTATGAAAGTGGAGAAATCAAGTTGCAAAAAGACGAACTCAGTGCCGGAGCATTCTATTCGAAAGAAAATATGCCGGAAATTCCACGGAAATTGAGCATAGCACGAAAGATGATAGACTGGTGGCTAAGCAATAATTAAAAGACGAAAAACATTCAAATAAAAACAGATTGCGGAGGACATGCATTCAACAAACGAACAACTACGAATGAAACGACTCTCATTCACATCAACCAATTAGCATGCAACCGCAATCTGTATATTTTCTCATCTCCCGGTCATCCGACCTTCATCGAATCATTCTAAATATATCCATCAGAAACAAAAGAGGATAATGGCAATTTATATCAACTGGTGCTTTCACTATTGAAAACGTTCTTACGCCACTAATTGCCAAAATCCCCTTTTACCATCCTGATGGATATTAACTAAGGTTTAGGTTAGGTTTATACGTTGCATATAAAACGGCATTTAACAGAGAATGATTTCAGAGTTGACTTAAAGAAAGCAAAAGAACCTTAAAGCGGAAAGAATGTCCACGCTAACGGATAAAAAACAGAAAAGGTGCAACCCTTCGCAGGATTACACCTTCCCTTCTGCCTATCAGCAGTTTATCTTTCTCAAATACCGAGTGACTTGCGTACTGCTACCACTTTCTCTTCTGCTTCCGCATCAGCACTGGCATAGCATTTCGGGCAACCCATTTCGCCCTTCACCTCGATATAGAACTTAATTTTCGGTTCAGTACCCGACGGACGAACAGAAATCTTTGTACCGTCTTCTGTGAAGTATTGAAGCACATTTGAAGCTTCCGGCATATCCAGTTCACTAACCTTTCCCTGTGCATCGGTAATCTTCAGCGTCTTATAATCCTTGATCTGTTTAACAGGTGAACCTCCGATTTCCTTCGGCGGGTTAGCACGGAAATTATCCATCATGGCTTTGATTTCATCTGCGCCGCTCTTACCGGGTTTCACTACGTTTACAGTCGTTTCCTTAGAGAAACCATATTCTACGTAGATATCCATCAGTACATCATACAGTGTCTTACCCTGATCCTTAGCCCATGCACAGATCTCAGCCAGCAGTGAACAAGCAGAAACGGCATCTTTATCACGAACAAAGTCTTCTGCCAGGAAGCCGTAGCTTTCTTCACCACCACCGATGTATTGCTGCTTACCTTCGCTCAAACGGATTTCACGTGCGATCCACTTAAAACCAGTGTAGCAATCACGCATTTCAATCTTATTCTTATCAGCTACAGCCTTAATCAGTTCAGTAGTTACAATGGTCTTCACAATGAAGTCATTCGGCTGCATCTTACCCATTGCAATACGGTTCTTGATGATATAGTATAGGAAGATAAGACAAGTCTGGTTACCATTGATAAGCACCCACTCACCCTTATCATCCTTACAAGCCATCCCTACACGGTCAGCATCGGGGTCGCTGGCCATTACGATATCAGCATCGATCTTCTTCGCCAAAGCAATAGCCATAGAAAGTGCCTCAGCATTTTCCGGATTCGGAGATACCACTGTCGGGAAATTACCATCCTTCACCATCTGCTCGGGTACACAATTTACATTTTCAAATCCCCATTCTTTCAGAGAGGCAGGAATCAATACACGACCTGCACCATGCAGCGGAGTATAAACAATGCTGAGATCTTTCTGACGCTTGATTACTTCCGGATCGATAGAAATGGAATGAACCATATCCAGATAGATCTTATCCACCTCAGCACCGATAATCTGAATCAGGTCTTTGTTGCCGTTAAACTTAATGTCGGCAACCGTTACCTTATTTACTTCATCGATGATAGCGGTATCGTGCGGAGCAAGTACCTGTGCACCATCATCCCAATAAGCCTTATAACCGTTGTATTCTCTCGGATTGTGGCTTGCAGTGATATTGATACCACTTTGGCAACCAAAGTGACGGATAGCAAAAGAAACTTCCGGTGTAGGACGCAAATCATCGAAGAGATATACTTTGATACCGTTTGCCGAGAAGATATCTGCAGAAATCTGAGCAAACTTGTCGCTGTTGTTGCGGCAGTCATAACCTACCACCACAGAAATCTGCTCTTTATCCTTGAAGCATTTGTTCAGATAGTTGGAAAGTCCCTGTGTAGCAGCACCTACCGTGTAAATGTTCATACGATTGGTTCCTGCACCCATGATGCCGCGCAAACCACCTGTTCCGAATTCCAAATCCTTATAAAAGCAATCTATCAGCTCGGTTTTATCTTCGTTCTCCAACATGCGTTTCACTTCCGCCTGAGTTTCGGCATCATAAGCCGGGGTGAGCCATCTCTGGGCTTTCTCAGTTACCTGTTTGATAAGTTCCTGATTCTCCATATAATTATTGTTATTTTAGAGGTTAAAATATATCTGTTATTTGTAAGACACAAATGTAGGCGAATAAGTTCAAATATCCTACATTTTCATGAAAGATTTACACTGTATTGTACAGATTTCACAGGAGAAATGAAGTTCCTGTGAAATCTGCAACAGGGCATTATTCCGGCATTTTATAGCGGTCACCGGTTTGTTTTACATACTCTTCCAGGAATTCTTTCGGGTATCCGGGACGTATCACACCAGCCGGCTGACCGATGGAATTACGTTCGAACTTACCGTCTTTCATACGCTTCACCACACCATCATTGTATTTTACGATAAGGAATTCACCGAGACGCTTCCAGGTATCGAGTGTACTTTGTGCGGTCATATTCGTATAGTTAGTCAGGAATGCTTTTGCCTGGGCGGGATCTTTGACATACAGTTTGGATGCAGCAGATTCAATGCCTTCCTGCGCATCATTGAAAGTAGTTTCCATTTCCGACTGGCTTGCACGTACATCCTCAATCATCAGATCATAGCGAGGATAAACCATATTCGCCACCCAATTGAAAATCCAGAAAGAAGAATTCCAGGAGAAAGTGATATAGTCGGCACCATCTACGCGTGAGTAGCATACAGGCACTTTATCCGTGCAGCAATATACAGGTGTGAACACCGTCATATTGGCATCATCCGTACCGAACCAAAGTACACCACCGATAGCGTCGGGCATAGAAGAACGCATCTGAGATACAAAAACAAAGCCGGACTGCTGAGTAGAAATAGGACGTTCATTAAAATATTCCTGGTCGTTCACCTTGAAAGAAAGCGGAGAAAGACGATAAGGTGTGTGGTAAGGGCCTGCGCCGAAATCCTTGCTGATATCCAGCGGGGTACCTTCATAATGGTCGCGCATGGCATTCTTCACATCCTGTACGGAGATTTTGCGGTTTGCTTTCAGATAAAGCGGCATTGGCTGATCTGTTTTACCTTCTATATACGGAAGGAATTCTTCTCCGCGATCGGTAAACATATTGAAATAGCTCCATACACGGGCTTCACAGTAACGGCGTGCACCGAAATCCAGAGGAGCATATGCATCTGCAAAACTGAAATCCTTATTCACGCCGGTAAAGTAACCTTTTTCGCGGGCAAAAGAAATCACATCGGAAGAATAAAGACAATTATTCTTGTCGTTCATATCGAACTGGTGGATACGGGATTGGTTGGCATGAGCAGAAATGCAATCATCCGGAATACGTACAGCTACCCATACGGCACCACGCACACCGGGACCTTTACCTATCATTTCCATAATCCAGATCTCATTAGGATCGGCAATAGTGAAAGACTCACCACTGCTGTAATAGCCGTATTCCTGTACAAGATCGGTCATCACCTTAATGGCTTCACGGGCAGTACGGGCACGTTGCAATCCCAGGTAAATCAGACTGCCGTAATCAATAATACCGGTAGTATCCACCAACTCCGGACGACCGCCGAAAGTAGTCTCGGCAATAGTAAGCTGGAATTCGTTGATGTTCCCAATAACATTGTAAGTCTGGCGGGCTTGCTCTATCCGGCCCAGATATTTGCCGGTATCCCACTCATGTATATCCATCAGAGTGCCTTTCTTATGTACACCGGCAGGGTAATGATATAACTCACCGAACAACCCGTAGGAGTCGGCAGAATAAGAAACGATGGTAGAACCGTCTGTAGAGGCATTTTTACCTACAATAAGATTGGTACAAGCCAATGCATTTGCCACGGCTACCACCATACCTAAGACGGAAAGAGTCAGTCTTTTACTTTTCATACTTCAGTTATATTAATTATTAAATCAAATGTCGCACATAAGCCGCTACCTACCAAGTCCGTATCAACTCCGTACCAAGTCCGTGTCAAGTCCGTAGTTATAGATACGGAGATGGTACGGAGATGACAGGGTTCAGACACGGGGTTATTTACCAGACAAACTCAAACTTTTCTGTTGTCTGATTCCCACATCCATCCGTTACAGTCATTTCCACAACATGTTTGCCTCCCTTTTTTACATGATTCGGGTCGAGTTCGCACACCAGATTCCCACTGATGGAATTGGGTTTGCCAAACAAGGCATACTTGCCGTCTATGGTTCCGCGGTAACTGCTGATACCGGTCTCTTCATCTTTTGCTTTGAATACGATGCGCCCTGTACTTCCCCATTGTTTCGGATTAAGCGGAGTAATTTTAGGCGGTACGGTATCAATGGCAACAGTGTAAGTACCCAATTCACGGATAGTGGTTTTCATGAAACCATCTTCATATTTACCACCGATACTATACTTCTTACCACGGCTACCCACACCTGCCACATAATATTTCGTCATATCTTCCAACGGACGGCGGCGCAATCCGATACTTAATTCGCAACGACCATGCAGAGGTATGCGCGTATCATTCAACTGATAGGTGAAAGCGATATCCCCACTATCAGCCCGTACGGCATAGTTCAGGTATGCGTCGTCATAGAGTATTCCCCGGGGGATAACCAGATTCAGGCCAGGTTCTTGCAGGATGTTCACCTTATCCCAATGGAAAATATATTTCTCCCGATGTTCCACAGGTTTTATTTCCGTACGCTTTCCATGTACGGTAAAACGCACCTTTGAGGTGTTTCCCAATGCATCTTTCAGTGTATAGACAAAGTGATAGGGGCGTTCTTCATTGATCTCAATCAATCCCCGGTTACCATTGGGAGCATGCAGCATACGCAATGTATTTCCAGGCTCGATGAAAGACTTCATATACTGCCCATACGTCCACGAATTTATCATCCGGTTTTCGTTTTCCGAGAAGCGGTCTACCACACTACGGAATACTTCCACACTATCTACTTCCAGAATGACAGTATGTACTCCGTAACGATTGCTCACTCCGTCCATATAATCATAGGCACGAATAGCTGAACCTATCAGTCCCCAGGCGGTAATCGGCTGTTTGGGATTAAGAGGAAAGGCCTGATGCTTCTGGTTTCCTCCCACCACTCCCCTGCCCGGCTGTGGAAAGAGCATAATACCTTCGGCACGGGGAGCTGTATTGTCTTTCACTTTCTTCTTAAAGAAGGGTAACGGGTCGATATAATCGTCCGTATCCGCCTCAAACATATCCAAGTGCAGGTGCGGACCGAAAGAATAACCGGTATTGCCACTCAGAGCGATAACTTGCCCTGCCTTTACAGGATATTCACCCGGTTCGGGTGTAATCTCCACTTCCCATGACTCCTTTTCATATTGCAAGTCTTCTACCCTACGGGCTACATCGCCCACAAAGGCACTAAGGTGTCGGTTGATGGTTTTATATCCATTATTATAGGCTACATCGAGCACATAACCCGAACCATGCGTGACACGGACACGCGAAATATATCCTTCGGCCAGGGCATGCACCGGCTTACCGATAGTACCTCCTGTTTTGAAATCCAGTCCGCCATGAAAGTGATTGGCACGTATTTCACCGAAGTTCCCGGAAAAAGTAATGGGGAAATCAAAAGGCGGAGTAAAGGTAGCATCCTGTGCATGAACAGCAGTAGGAATCTGCACTCCACCGAACAATAATAAAAAAGATAAATATATAGTAGATTTGGTATATCTATTCATAGGTATAATCTTTGTTTTTAAACGCAGGCAAAGATAAAAAATATCCCCATCTTTGCCGCAATAAATATCATAATTGTACTTGCATAATTCCCCAAAAGGCATATCTTTGCAACGCAAACTATATAATAAACACTTATACAAACACCAATGAGCCATACAACTTTCACCTACACATGCCTTGTTTTAGCAATACTTATTGCCATAGGCTTTATAATAATGATTATCACCATACGTCGTTTACGCAAGACACAAAAGCAACTGCAGAAAGAGAACAAAACAGATGACCAGGAAAAAAAATATGACTGGTACAGGCACTAATCATTTCATATTCATACATGAACAACCTCCTGAGCAAAATATTGAAACTCAGCGAGCATCCGATTATTTCAGATTAAAACCTGTATAAAAATACTGTTGTAAAACACCTACTCCCAAAGTACATCGAAACACGGAAATCGCTACATTGCGACATGTTTAACCCCCAATTAAAATTGTAAGGTTATGATTATCGGAGTACCTAAGGAAATCAAAAACAACGAGAACCGTGTAGGAATGACCCCTGCCGGAGTAGCCGAGTTGGTGAAAAGAGGTCATACAGTGTATGTACAGGCATCTGCCGGTGCAAACAGCGGTTTTCCTGATGAAGAGTACACTGCAGTGGGTGCGAAAATGCTGCCAACCATCGAAGCTACGTATGCCGCAGCCGAAATGATTGTGAAGGTGAAAGAACCTATCGCCCCCGAGTACAAACTGATTAAAAAGGGCCAAGTGGTATTTACCTATTTCCACTTCGCCGCCGATAAAATACTTACCGAAGCCATGATAGAAAGCGGTGGCATCTGCATCGCTTACGAAACCGTAGAGAAAGAAGACCACTCTCTCCCATTGCTCACCCCCATGAGTGAAGTGGCCGGACGTATGGCTACACAGGAAGGTGCACGTTTCCTGGAAAAGCCGCAAGGCGGAAAAGGGAAATTGCTGGGTGGTGTACCTGGTGTTCGTCCTGCACGTGTATTGATTCTGGGCGGTGGTGTAGTAGGAACCAATGCTGCACAGATGGCTGCCGGAATGGGTGCGGAAGTACTGATTACCGATATTAATCTGACACGCCTGCGTTACCTCAGTGAAGTGTTACCAAAGAACGTGAAGACTCTCTATTCTTCTATGCATAACATCAGGATGGAATTGCCCAACATAGACCTCGTGATTGGTTCCGTACTGATTCCGGGAGATAAAGCACCACATCTGATTACCAAAGATATGCTGAAGATGATGAAACCGGGAACCGTTCTCGTAGATGTTGCCATAGACCAGGGCGGATGCTTCGAAACCTCTCATCCTACCACCCACAGCGAACCAACGTATGTAGTGGATGGTATCGTACACTATGCGGTAGCCAACATTCCGGGAGCAGTACCATTCACTTCAACTATGGCACTGACGAACTCCACACTACCCTATACCGTGGCATTGGCAGACAAAGGCTGGCAAAAAGCATGTAAAGACGATCCCGCTCTGGCACTGGGACTGAACGTAGTGGAAGGTAAAGTTACTTATAAAGCTGTAGCGGATGTATTCGGACTGGAATATGAACCGATAGAGTGGTAATAGCTGAGTTACGAGCTACGAGTTACGAGTGGCTGCGCTATGACGCTGCAAAGTGCTTGTAGCTCGTAACTTGTAGCTCAATGTGTCTTGGAAAACCAATCCTTAAACTCCTGCACACGTGCCTTGCTTACCAACACTTTTTCATCCGATACTTTGCAACGAAGATTAATAGACAGACGATTATTGAACCATAAATCAATATCCTTGATAGCCTCACGGGAAATCAGAAATTGCCGGTTGACACGAAAGAACAGGGATGGGTCGATACACTCTGTTATTTCATCCAACGTTTGTGGAAATGTATATTCCTTACCATCGGCAAGAACAACCTTCACTTTACAGTCCTGAATATAAAACAGTAGAATCATATCCACCGAAATCGGTAGCAACTTGTCACCCTTCACCGGAATGAGAAAATGCGTTTTATAACTTTCCTGTTTTTTCAGCGAGTGAATTAATTGCAATAAGGTATTGTCAGGGGATTTCCCTTGTTCCGAACCATGCAACTGCTCCAACTTATGGAAAGCCTTTTCAATATCACTCTTGCCAATAGGCTTCAATAAATAATCCACACTGTTCACCTTAAATGCACGAAGAGCATATTCATCATAGGCCGTAGTGAAAATAATAGGGCAGGTAATATCTACATGATCGAAGATCTCAAAAGCTGATCCGTCAGCTAAATGAATATCCATAAAGATCATGTCCGGCATAGAGTGCATGGCAAACCAATCCAATACAGCTGCAATACTGTCCAAAGTAGCTTCTACTTCCACTTCCGGCTTTACTTCCTGTAACAAAGCTTTCAGGTTGCGAACTGCTGCTTTCTCATCTTCTATAATAATTACTTTCATGAGACACTCGATATTAAAGGAATACGTATGGTAAACTGCTCGTTCTCGCTGATTTGTATCTCCCGCTTGTAAAGCAAATGATAGCGTTTTGCAAGATTTGCCAGTCCTATGCCAGTTCCTATAGTAGCAGTCAGTTTAGGCTGCACCGGATTGGTAACGATTAATTCTTCCCCTTCGGTATAAATACGGATATTCAATGGATGCCTGTCGCTTATTTCATTATGCTTCACGGCATTCTCTATCAGCATCTGGACTGCCATAGGAGGCAAATAATAATTGGCATATTTATTATCAATACAAATATCAAAAGAGAGATTATCTTCAAAGCGCATCTTCAACAAAAAGATATAGGCCGACACAAATTCTATTTCATCCTTCAAAAACACACTTTTCGAATCATTTCCCTGCAAGGTGTAACGCAAAACACGGGAAAGTTCCTGAATGTATTCCTGTGCTTTATCCTGATCTTCACGTACCAGTGACCGAAGAGTATTCAGAGAGTTAAAAAGCATATGCGGATTCAATTGATTCTTCAAAGCCTCATATTGGTTCAGGATGTTCTCGGCCTGCAACTGCTGGTTTTCTATAACGACTTCCTGCTGGCGCCGGATAAGGTAGGATATATAACAACTTCCCGATACGGTACAGGTTATTATAAAATCACGCAGAGGATGCAGATAATGATGTACCATGGCATCAATGGCCGGAATATCGAAAGTGTGATGAAAGAATACAAAACATTTCCCTAACAAGCTACTTAAGATCCAAGTCAGTATCAATGACAATATCATCTTCTGCCAGGTGATTTTTACAGCCGGCTGATTAAAATGGAATAGTAAGGTATTCACCTCAAACAGAATCACAAGAGAAATAAAAGTGAAAAACACTTCGCTTACCACATCAGCAGGTCTCATGCCCGGAAACAGTGTCTGGCTCTCGAAGACATCAAAGAGAGAAACCAATTCCGGAAAATGAATTAATGTTGCCACGGAAATGGAAACGATAAGTATGAACAGTGTATACCGGTTTTTCATGCTTGCAGTATTTTACATACAAAGATACATTTTATTCTATCACATCCTTATTTTTTCAAAGATAAGGAATCTTACTTTTCAGCAGAAGCCTGTTCTTTCATAATCCTTGCTGTGACGTACATACCGGGACGGAATTGGCTGTCCACAGTATCTACTCTGGCATAGACTTCAACAGAACGTGTATCTTCATCCACTTTCTGCCCGATAGATATCAAAGTAGCCTTAAATACAATTTTGCCCATTCCGTTTACACGAAATTGTACCGGATTTCCCACTTTCATATCTGCCAAATCCTTTTCATAGGTTGTCAATCTGAGTAAAGTCCGGCTTTTATCTACTATTTCACAAAGAGCATCTCCTACATTCATATATTTACCGACATTCATTTTCACATCTGCCACATAACCACTGATCGGAGCTTTAATCTGCAAAAAAGGTTGAATCCCCTCCTTTAGCAGGACTTCAGGTTCAACTTCCAGTAATTTCAACTGTGCAGCTGCCGCTTCTACACGGCTCTTCATTGAAAGGTAATCTGCCTTGCTTTGCTGAAGTTTCTTTTGGGAGGCAGCTTGTTCGGCGGAAAGAGCTTGTTGGCGAAGATATTCTGCTTCCAGAAATTCAGCCTGTGCATGACTGTCCAGATATGTCTGTTGTAAAGTTATAAAGTCGGGATTTTCCAGAGTAGCCAATACACTCCCTTGTCGGACTGGTTCGCCGGGCAGCAAAGAAGTACTCTTAATGACCCCGCCCATCGTAAGTGAAACTGTCGCCATCCGTTGCGGAGGAATAACCATTGTACCGTTAAATGACACCTGATTGGGTTTAGAAGTAGCTGAGGTAATAGCATCTACCTGAATGCTATCTGTCACGTTTTCTACTACGGCAACAGCGGTAGCCTCTTCTGCCGGTTGGACTTCTTTATTCTCGCCGCATGCCGTCAGCACCAGCAGAATTAAGGGGAAAGTTATCTTTTTCATCGTCATCATTCTATTTAAAAAGTTCGTATTCAAGGGCTGCTATATTGTATTGATATACCGTTTCGAGGTATCCGCGACGAATGTCACGCGCCACATTAACGGCTTGTATAAATTCAGTTATATTAGTTTCGCTATGTTGCAACTGCAGGTTGGCCACTTTCAACAGTTCATCCGCTTCTTTCAATGCCGATGTTGTATAATAGCGCAAACTTTCAGACTGGCGGCGCAAACTGGCAACAGCTTCCGAAACCTTGTTATATAGATTCTGTGTATTAGTCTCAGCTTCAGTTCTTGCTATGACGGCGGCCACTTTCGCTTGCTTTACCTTGCTATGCCGCGGCAAGAAATAAACCGGAAAGGAAACTCCAACCATCCACGAATTCAATCCTTTCAGTGGAAGTATATCCTGACGTACGTAACCGAAGGACAGCTCAGGAAAAAAACGGCTTCGTTCCACATTCAGTTGTGCTTTGGCCTCATTAGCCTGACTTTGGAAATAATTCAGGTGAACTTCCGAAAAAGACGGTGCCTGATAATCTACCGGAAATTGCACCAATGCCGTATCTACCGGAACCAATGGTCGATCTGCATAACAGACCCAATTCAGTCGTGACAAAGCCAGTTTTTCTTCTTCTTGCGCCTGAAAAAGGCGATTCTTCATATCCGCTGCCATACTGGTGGTCATGTTTTTCTCCAGCAGGGTTATTTCTCCCTGATGATAGCGCAACTCCCCCATACGCTGCAATTGCTCAGCCAATTTGTTCTGGTCATTGTATAAAGCACGAAGATTGCAAGCATACAGATAATATGCCCATGCGCGCTTCACTTCTGCCACCACTTCTTTTTCAACAATCTGCCGATAGAAAGTTCCCGTTTCAACCTGCCTGTTCACCAAGGCATTCTTATAAAAAGGAGTCAACAGAGAGCCTAATCCTTGGGTTACTTCCCACTGCTTATCTTTTCTAAGTTCACCATTCAATTGTCCCCATGAATAGTTCATCTCGGTAGAAGACAATTCCAATACTTCTCCCCTGCCCGCCTTTACCTGGCGGATTGCCGCAGAAGCTATTTTCAGCCGGGGGTGATTCTGTTTTGCCAGTTCTATGGCCTGATCCATTGTCACTTTCTCCTGAGCTTTCGCCGTAAAGGGCAACACAATAGCCAACAACAGAAAGAAGAACAAGAACTTTTTCGCTGAGAAACGACGTTTCCATACCACTGTATAGCTTACAATCTGATAGAAAACAGGAATAATAAGCAGTGTCAATACAGTAGATACAATCAACCCGCCAATGACTACGGTAGCCAACGGACGCTGCACTTCGGCGCCGGCCGAGGTGGCAATGGCCATAGGAACAAATCCCAAAGAAGCAACCAGCCCTGTCAAGAAGACAGGCCGCAACAGATGAGCGGTTCCACGGGCAATCACCCGTCTGGTAGAAAGAGCATACATAGTTTCTTTTCTTATATCATTAAAGTGATTAATCATTAAAATACCATTGAGAACCGCTACACCGAAGAGCGCTATGAAGCCTACTCCTGCCGAAATACTGAATGGAAGACCGCGCAGCCATAGTGCCAGAATACCACCAATCAATGAAAGAGGCACGGTAGAGAACACCACCAATGTGTAAGTAACATTCTTGAAAGCGAAAAACAATAGTAACAGAATCAGCATCAAAGCTACCGGTACAACCACCAACAAAGTATTGATGGCATTCTGCAAATTCTCAAATTGTCCTCCATATTCGAAATAGTATCCGGGCTTCAATTGAATATTTTTATCCAGCGTCTTCTGTATATCCTGCACTACTTGCTGAATATCCGCTCCACGCACATTGACCCCGATTACAATACGACGTTTGGTCGCATCCCGGTTAATCTGTAACGGACCATTCACCAAATCAATGGTAGCCACCTCACTGACCGGTATCTGAATACCTTCATTGGAACGGACAAAGAGTTTATCCAGATTCAAATCAGCCACTTTATCCTGATCCAGACGAACCACCAAATCAAAACGACGCTCATTCTCAAAGACTACTCCACTTGCCTCTCCGGCATAGGCTGTACGAATAATAGTATTCAATTCTTCTATATTGATACCATAGCGGGCAATCTTTCCACGATTATACTTTACTACCAATTGAGGCAACCCCATTGTCTGTTCTACAATCACATCCGATGCCCCGGGTACCTTTTCTACAAAAGCTGCAGCTTCTTTTGCCTTCTGATAGAGTTCATGTGTGTCTTCTCCATAAAGTTTAACAGCAATATCTGCTTTGGCTCCTGTCATCAACTCATTAAAACGAAGTTGGATAGGTTGGGAGAAATTAAACTCTGCACGGTCAGATAACGGTTCAAGAGCCTCTTTCATCTTCTCTACCATCTCGGCGCGACTGGCAGCACTGGTCCACTCCTTGAAAGGCTTCATGACAATCATTACGTCGGCATCTTCCACTGCCATCGGGTCTGTCGGAACTTCTGCCGTACCTATTTTTGCTACCACATGTTTTATTTCCGGGAGTTTATCCATCAAGAGTTTCTCCGCTTCATTGGATACTTCAATGCTTTCGCTCAACGAACTACCGGCCGGAAGCGTCATCTGCATGGCAAAATCTCCTTCATCCAACGTAGGAATAAATTCTGCTCCCAAACGAGTGAAAAGAAAGAGAGAAATAACCAGAGCCACAAACGCCGTTGCAACAGTTTGCCACTTAAAACGCAAGCAGAATGACAAGGCACGGGCATAGAGTTTGTTTAGTGCTTCAAAGAATTTATCGGCAAAAGTCGGCTTTGTCACAATATGATGTTTCAGGAACAGGGAAGCCATCATCGGAACGTAAGTCAGTGATAAGAATAGGGCACCGATTATGCAAAATACCAGGGTTTTAGCCATCGGCGTGAAATACTTCCCTTCTATTCCTGTCAAAGTCAATATAGGGAAAAATACGATCAGAATGATGAATACAGCAAATGTCGCAGACCGTACTACACTTGAAGCACCTTTCTCTACTTCCGCATCCATTTCTTCTGCCGACAAAGTGCGACCCTTAAACTTCTTACTGTAAATATGTGCCAATATACCTTCCAATATAACAATGGAGCCATCGACAACAATACCGAAATCTATCGCTCCCAAACTCATAAGGTTGGCAGAAACATTAAAGATACGCATCAGAATGAATGCAAACAGCATGGCTAATGGAATGACGGAAGCCACAATCAGTCCGGCACGTACATTACCCAGAAAAACAATCAATACCAGAAATACGATGATCGCACCTTCTATCAGATTATAGATAACAGTAGAAATGTTGCGGTTCACCAATTCAGAACGGTTCAGATAAGGCTCGATGGTAACACCCTCCGGCAATATTTTCTGTATCTTTTCCACTCTTTTCTCCAGTTCTCCGGTTACGACATTGGCATTGGCTCCTTTCAGCATCATGGCAATACCACCCACACATTCGCCCTTGCCGTCCATTGTCATGGCTCCGAAACGTTTGGGTGCTCCGAAACGTACTGTACCGATGTCACTGATACGGATAGGAATACCATTACGGTTGGCTACTACTATCTGTTCCACATCTTTAATACGGCTTATCATCCCTTCAGAGCGAATATAATAAGCACGATTTACTTTCTCGATATAGCTACCACCTGTATTCTGGTTATTCTTATTTAAGGCTTCGAATACTTCTCCGATAGTGATATTGAGAGAGAAAAGTACATCCGGATCAACCGCTACTTCATATTGTTTCAGATAACCTCCAAAACTGTTTATCTCAACAATACCCGGGATACCGGACAACTGCCGCTTCACAATCCAGTCCTGAATAGTACGAAGCTCCATTGCATCATATTTATCCTCATATCCCGGTTCCACTTTCAATACATATTGATATATCTCACCCAGTCCGGTGGTGATAGGCATCATTTCGGGCATACCCAACTCCGAAGGAATCTCACCGGCCACACTCTGTATCTGCTCGTTCACCAACTGGCGGGCATCCAGAGTAGGTACACTCTCTTTAAAGACTACCGTCACCACCGACAGCCCGAAACGGGAGACAGAACGGATTTCAGTGACATTCATGATATTGCTCATGGCAATTTCCACGGGCATTGTGATAAGTTGCTCCACCTCTTGTGGTGCCAAGGTTGGTGACACGGTTACAATCTGTACCTGATTGTTCGTAATATCCGGAACAGCATCTATAGGAAGTGTCAACATGGAATAAATTCCACCAATCAAAAGAAACAAAGTGGTAAGCCCCACAAAAAGTTTCTTCTTTACTGAGAATCGAAGGATAGCGTCGAACATGTTTTATACTTTTGGTTTTTGCACAAAAGTAAACTATCCGAATTATACACAGAATGGCTGTGTGCTGAACCAGCTATTTTAGCAATTCAACCGTCGATATCAGTCGTTGAAGTGAAACTACCGACTTACAGTTTATCTCCGAACAGAAAATCTTTCTTCCTCCTATACGCCCATATCAATGCAAGTATCGTAATACAAAGGTTAAAGATAAATGGAAACTCCTGCGAACGTACATGAAACAATGATTGGAAGAAATCTACGATAAACGGGCAAAGCAGCACGGCCAGGTAATTCATTGCCATCACAAAAGCCAGTGCCAGCGTGGTTTTCTGGGGAACAGCCGTATCCACCGTTTTATCATAGATCAACGGTTGGATAACCCCATAGCCCAATCCCACCAATATGCAACCAGGTATAATCAGCCATTCCTTGGGAGAAATCCATATCAGTGCCAACCCCAGTGCAATACAGAGCAGGCTGTAAAACTTCGTCTTTTCCTTCAGATACTTTACAACATGCCCCAGAAAGAAACCGGGGGCCATGATAGCAAGGAAGAAGAGGGAAATCATCATCCCCGAGTTCCCGCTGGAAAAGTGATGTTCCTCCATCAGGAACGGAAGGTTGAACGTCACAATCAATACGATATAAGTGGTAAGCCCATAGAAAAGCATCAGTTGCAGCAGATGACGGACATGAATACCATACTTGCCGGGGATAGCGGGAACAGTCGTTTCTACCGATGAAGAAGTATCGGCAGGAGATTTATCCGATGACGTGACTTGCGTTTCACCACCCATATTTTCGTCTTTCAGATGGATGGTGAGTATGATGGCTACCAAAGGTAGTAAATAGACCAGGAAAGGCAGATGCCAATTCACTTCTGCCAGATAGCCGGTAACAGCAGTTGCCACCACCAGCGTAACATTTGTAATGGCGGAACTGTATCCAAATTGCTTCACCCGGTAGGTTCCCGTGAAATAACGGGAAATCAATCCGGTAGAAAGCGGAATAATCAGTCCCGCACCAATTCCCAGCAGGGCGCTGACAGCTATTAATTGCCACATTTTTGTGGAAAACAGGTACAGCACCCCGCTCGCGGCGAACATCCAGAGCCCCGCGCGTAACAGACGGACAAAGTCGCGTTTCTCAGCCAACTTGCCCGCCAACAAAATAAAAGGTATGATCAATAACGACGGCAAAGAACTAAGCATCTGAATATCCAGTTCCGAAGCATCCGGAAAAGTAGTGGAAAGCTGTCCCAGAATAGGAGAAACAGCCAGTCCCGGCAAAGAGGTCAATGCAGAGATAGACCAAATGCCGATCAATGTAATAAGAGGAATGGTTCCCCGCCCGGTATTGATTTTCATATATACATATACATTTATAGGGTTTGAAATAGTGCAAGAGAAACAATTATGGCTATAGAAAGTTCAGAAAAGGAAGAAAGGATAACAGTATTTTGAATTAACATTTTTTACGAACATTTTCCGGCCACCGATTCGGCCACCTTTTCTTTCTGCCATTCAGCAGGTTACGAGAAAAAGCGGCCACCCATCCGGCCACTAAACGTACATAACATAAGTAAATTAGAAGATAGTGATATACTGAAGTATATCTGCGGAAAACGGATGATACATCTATCCCGAATGAATGATGCGTATGCCCCAAACGGATGATGCGTTTGCACTAAACGGATGATGCATTTGCACTGAACAGACGATACGTTTTTCGTAAACGTATTCAATCATTTTTTCTTTTGGATTCACAATCATATTGTTTATATATTTACACGTGTTATCAAGAGATTCCATTTCTATCAAATCTCAATCATACCGCAAATATACGCCCATTTATGTGCATTACGATGGTAAGTATTTACGCGAAAATAAATACAAACATTTAGAAGTAAAATAGTTACAAATGTATTGATGAATAAAAAAATGCGGATAATATTACAAAGGTTCGCGATTGGCGGAAAAACAGAAGTCAGAAACGAGAAACTTTCTAAAAAAGTCCTCAAATTTTGTGGATTCCGAAAAGATTGCATTACCTTTGTTCGTGTTTATAAGCAGAACATGGAAATTCAATTTATATTATCGAATTGTCTAATCATTATAAATAAGCATCCAATATGGTAACCGTAAAATTTGGATATACTCCAACCCATCCTGGAGAAGTACTAAAGGATGAGATTGAATATCGGAAGATTTCGCAACGTGCACTGGCACGGCAAATGGGTATTTCATACAAAGTCCTCAACGACATATTGAATGGACGGCGTTCGCTGACTACCGCCACAGCCATGATGTTCGAGGCAGCACTAAATGTCCCTGCTGACTCACTTATGCGCCTGCAACTGAAGTACAATCTCCAGTTGGCAAGCAATGACCAGACGTTTATGGAACGTTTGAATAAAATACGCCAATACGCAGCCCTGCTATAAGATGGCATACGGCGGATAACATATCCGCCGGAACACAGGAATAAAATACACACCTATCACCCCGCCTTATGCACAAACAGCAAATCCTCAACCATCAGGTTGAAGTCTGCTTCACTGATGCAGCCTTCGTGAAAATAGAAGTAATGGGTGAGCAAACGGCGCACCTGGCGCACGCGGCAGTCGGCAGTATAGCCTTTCCACTCACCTACCCTCTTGCTATCCAACGCCTGACGGATGACGGCTACATACGGAGTAATCAACCTACGCACATCATCACCCGGATGCACCTGAATCTTCTCACCGGGCATAATGATGGTGACTTCCGGATGGTCGGCGCGAACCACGCGCATGGCCTCCGTCCAGCGTACACCATCTGCGATTACGTCACGAGTTGTCTTTTTTTTGATGCTTCTGTGGCATCCAGTGCCTGAAAGGCACGTCTTCTTTTTCTGTTCATTGCTTAAAAAATTGATTATTTAAGTTTCGCAAGTGCTCAACTTATTAGTTGACAAGGTTTCAGTTGACAAGGGAACAAGAGAGATAGTCTCTAAAACCATTCTCACCTATCGTATTCTCATGAAAAGCCTGAATTTATTGCCTTGTTCACTTGTCAACTGAAAACTTGTCAACTGCGAAAGTTGAGCTTGCGAAACTTGAGTTGATTATTATTAAATACGAATCAATACTTGATTCCTATATCGGGAACATTCCACAACACTGATAAGACTTGCAGCAATGTGCTTCCATCTTCTTGCAATATCTTGAATGCCGGTACATATCCACCCGGCTCCAGCTCCGGCAGGGCCAGTATGACTTTATTACATGAGTATTTATAGATATGCCCGACCTCTATGACCCGCCTTGCGTCTGTTGCGGAAACAAGGCATAGCCGCACTGTATCCCGGGCATACATATCCAACCTGCTGCCGGACACTATGATGGGAGCCCAAGGGGTTATGGTACCGTCGTGCTTGCCACTCAAAAGATCGTATACCTCAGTGATAACAGGAACACTGTCGGATAGGCGTGATAATTCTGCACCGAGTATTGTCATTTTTATTCTGATTAATTAGTGATTTAAGTTTCGCATATAGCCTGAAATTACACAATAGAGCAGGCTGAAAGCCTAATATTATACAGCGTAGGGCAACGCCCTACGCTATAAAATGAAAGCCTTTCAGGCTACATGCGAAACTCGAATTAGTTACAAGAAGTTATGGTGCCGGTGCCGGCGTCGCCTCCTTCAGCACCACCTTCACCGTAGTGGCCACCGTAGAAGCCTTTGAAGTGAACGTAACGGTTGCCTCTGCCGGCAAAGTCTGCGCATCCCCCAAAGTCAGCGTATAGTCTCCTGCGGCAGTATCCACGTTTTCACTCACCGTCAACCACGTAATGCCACCATCAACCACGGCCGTACTTCCGGTAGTAATACTCGGCGGTTCTGCACCGTCCGAACGGCTTTCCGAAACCACATGCAGTTTGATAGTCTTTCCTGCGGTATTCTCTATCGTAGCCGTCAGCGTTTGGGCATCAAAGGTGCCGGTGTTTCCTTCTTCCTTTACCAACGTCACTTCAGGCCCCTTAGTGGCGAACACTTTAATATCCTTGCGCATCCCACTTGCCGGGTTCGTCAGCCGGATAATGACGGGAAGCAATTTAGAGACATCCGCCAGTTTTGCGTCCACAGTAGTCACCGTATATTTCGTGTTCTGCGAGGTCGCACGGGTGACAGGGGCGGAAGCCAGTTCAAGCCACTCCTCGGAACCGTCCTGAAACACCAGTTCGGATTTCAGCGTAGCGTTGGAACCCATCACGAAAGCAAACTCACTGGCCGCCTCAGGCATCAGAGTCACCTGCCCCTTGTCCGTCACATAAGCTCCCACGGCACCCGTCTCCAGCGTCAGCGGCGTGTTGCGGTCGAAGTCATTATCAGGCGTATAGTCGTCCAGTTCCACATCTTCTTCCCAGTCCGTCACTTTCAGGTTCACTTCCAGGCGCAGCGGGTCCGCCTTGGTGATTTCGATGGTATAGCGGTGGTTGTAGTTCACCTCGATGTAAGTGCCCACCCCGTTCACCATCTGCTTGAACGGAATCTTATACATTACCGGTTTGGACTCCGACATATTGATGTCATACATTCCTTTCAGAATCAGGTAACCTCCGTCGTCCTTAAGGCTGGGCCAGGTGTAGAAGGCGCCTTGGGTGATATTAAGTTTCGGCTCGGCATCCGTAGGCTTATGCTGCATATCGGGCTTTACCTTGCGCTCGGGATATGTAATCAGATCACCATTCGTTTCGTCTTTTGTTTTCAGCGGTTCGATGGGAAAGAAACGGCTGGCACTTCGTCCGTTGCTCATGGAGATACCCTCAACGGTGAAACGGGATTCCTCGGCAACATTCACGATGTCGAAGCGGGCCACCATACGCGAGAGGCGGAAGCCGATCTGGGCACGGGTGGCGCTGCTGAAATCAGTCAGGTCCAGAGGCGTAGTGTAGGCACCCGTCATAGGGAGCGGACTGACGAAGATATCATTTTCCGTTGCACCCTCAGGGTTGATGAGTTGGGTTTGCAGCTTCAGGAAGTTTGTTTCGGTGGGCACGCCGGGGGTCACCGTATTGGCGGACTGACCGGGGGCGGTTTGCACCAGAGACGAGAAGTAATCGTAAGGCTGCAAAGTGCCTGCGGCATCTACACCGTAAAGTTGGGTGCGGTTGGCGATGCAATAGAACTTCACGAACAAGCCTTTGGTAAGTTTCAGCAAGCCGGTGGTGGTGTTGGCTTCCGCACCCGGATTGAGGTCGAAGCTGAAAGACTTGATACCGGTGAGGTGCGTCAGACTGGCATCGTCGCGGTAGTAGTGCAGTTCCTGAAAGGTATAAGGGCCATCCTCGGTGAGGGAGCCGAACACGTAGACATCAAGGGTTTTGATGAAGTTTTCATCTTCCGTGGCAATGGCGTCTCCCGCACGACTGGCGGGGACGGAGGTTTTCAGCGTCAGATTGTTCTTTAGTATAAGCTGCACTTCCGTACGGGAGTTGTCATTGTCCGGTTCGTCGGGACCGGCGGGCGCTTCGGTAAGCGACTCGTTGGTACAGGAGACGAACAGGGTGCTGGCGGCAAGCAGGAAGCCTGCGGCGAGCAAAAGGGATTTGTTTTTTATATTCATTGTATTTTTTTATGAGTCAATATCAATTGGTATATAAATGATAATTCGTAAACCTGTTATAAAGATTAGGCGCGGATTACACGGATTACGCGGATTAAAGGCTGCGCTATTACATCGATTCATCAAAAAATCCGTGTAATCCGCGTAATCCGCGCCTAAAATTATCATTTAATCAAAGCAATCTCAAGGAGTATCAAGGTTTATTCTTATTTCTAAGAATCACCGTCTTATCTCCCCCACCAGTCACAGCATTGGTAAACACGAGCGTAATGTCATCCGTTTTAGAGCCATCAGACAATTCGAGCGTATACACCGCCGCCGTTCCGGCAGCAACCGTATCGCCTCCGGCATTATCGGCATTCACTTTCAGGAACTGATCTGCCATTGCCGTCGTAAAGCCAACATTCGCACCGCCCGGAGCAGTTACGGTAAAGACGAAAGGTGTAGTGCTTATATTGTCCACATCTACTGTATAGACAATACTTCCACCCTCAGTGCTTTCCGCTACATTTCCCGATGCACCATCCGTCAATGCCACCGTGATAGACGGATCTTTCCAAGTGATCGTCAGTGTAGCCGTACGGGTTCCATCTCCGCTATTCTTGGCAGTCACCACAGTAGTCGCACCACTCAATTGACTGGCATCAGATACCTTAACAGTATACTCATCTGTAGCCCCCATCTTTTCAATAGTCAATCCGGCAGCCGTCTCAAACGCAGCCGCTTCGCCACAAGTCATCTTTACAGTGATCTGACTGTCCGCTACTTTATACATCGTGATAGTGGCAGCCGCAGCATCCGAAAAGTCTTTATCCAGCCCTTTATTGAATGTACTCCAACTTGCTTCAGTAGTACCCGCACTGAGTCTGGGTTTACCGGCTTCCTTATGTAATTTCACATCCAATCCCGGAGCATTGATATCCTTACCTGTTTCCGTCAACCCATTCACAAAGTTCAACGTCACGTCGCCTGTACCCGTGATAGAAGTGGCTTTGGCGATGGTGTACGTAGCAAACTTATCCGTGTCGTTCCACTCTGCCGTTTCTGTGATTTTCACCCACGGGCAAGCCAGACTGGCAATCGATACTCCGGCCGGAGCATTGATCTTGAAGTCGCAAGTACCTTCTCCCAAAGCGTCAAGGTCGATTTTCAACGTACTACTTGCTTCATCCCACGTAGCCGCATTATTGGCGTCAGTAGATTTTTCAAACGTCATCTTCGGCTCGGCAACAGTCAGCGTCAGTGTCGTTTCTTTACCGGTATCACCTGCATTCTGGAAGACAATAGTACCATTAGCAGCAGCACTCTCATCGCTTACCGATACCTTATACGTATGTACAAAACCATTCACGGCAATCTCTTCCGCCTTGTATCCGGCAGTCGTAGTACCTACGGTGATACCCTCCACGCAGGTCACATCAAACAGCACATAACTGTTTTTCAGTTTGAAGATAGTTGCGGCAGGTGCTTTGACATCATCCACGTTTACCGTATTTCCCTTGGAGCCTGTTCCCGTTGTAGCAGCCGCAAACACGGGCACATTCTTCTGACCATAGAAGTTGACCGTTGTCCACAAGGCGGGATCATAAGAAGCGGCTTCGTTGATGAAGTGTACGGCTACGGGAGATACGCCTACAGCATCCGCATAAGAGATATCAAATTTAGTGTACCACACGCCGTCCCGTTCTTCAAAGGCAGGTTCGCTTATCACCAGCCAGCTCTGCGGGGTAACTTCGCTATCTGCTTCCGCACGGGTAGTGGTCTGCACCGCATCCTTTTCAGCACGTACCTTTCCGGTGGCACCTATCTCGATGGTGAAAGAACCTGTGCCGTCAGTTCCCGTCACTTCATAGTTGTAGGGGGAAGCGTCCGTATTCAGCGCAGTCAGTTCCGTGGGCGCATTGGCACCGGTGAAGGCTTCTGCTGCTACAAAGACAGGAGAATCATTGCTGGGCTTTACTATGATTCCGCCGCCACTGGTCCAATCCACTACCTCGAAGGTACCCATGATATTGGAACTGGTGACATCGCTGATTCTCAACTTATAGCGATTGTTGGCAAGCAGTTTGATGAACTCCGCTTTTGGTGCTCCATCGGGAGTGCGGGCCACGTCCACATGATATTCTACAGGTTCCTGTTTGCCGGTGGCAGGGCTTTTGTAGGTGCCCTTTATCACGAGATAGGACTGATCCGTAGCAAGATTGGGATAGACGTAGAAGGCACTGGCAGTCTCACCCGTGTTTGCACCGGGAATCTGGTCGAAGTCCACATTGGCGTATTGGGCAAGCAGGGGATCGGTAGTCAAATCCCCGGCATCCACCGGGGTGAGGGTTGCTCCCCATAGCGATGCGCTCTTACGGCCCTGCACCATGTAGATATCCTGAATGGTGAGGTTCGTCTTTGCCTTGTCGTTCACGATGTCGAAGCGGGACATCACGCGCTTCAGGCTGATGTCTACCTTAGACACGCCGCTGATTTTGGTGATGCCTTCACCGGTCATCAGCAGTGGGGTTTCGACCAGGGTACCATCGGCATTGGCTTCCGTAAAGGCAGCTTTGAAATCAGCTTCGGTAGTGCCGGCGGCAGCGATGGTTCCATCGGCATTGGTCGATACTTTCGTCAGCGGGCTCAGAATTTGCCCCCCTGCCTCGTTATAGAACTCCGGAGCCGCGCCGTTGTTTGCCACGCAAAGCAACTTTATCCAGGGGAGCCCTTTGAGTTCATTGGGATAGAGGATGCCTTTCTTGGAAGTACCGGCATCCTGAATCTTGAAGTTGGTGGTGCCGGGATTTGCAGGATCATAATCCGTACCCTCGGTCCATGTTTCGAGGTAATAGAAGGGGCCCGTTTGGGCAGCAGCGGCAAAGAGATAGATGTGTAACTGCTCTATCTTGTTCTCACTCTCGGAGGCGATGGCACGGGTATATTCCTGGCTCTCTCCGGTTCCGCTAAAAGCGATCTGAATCTCGGCACGGCCATCGGTAGGATGGGTGCCGGGTTCATCAAAGTCGCTGTTGGAGCAACTCGCTGCAAAGCCCGCAAAGGCTAACAGCGCGATTAAACTTTTTACGTTCATTGATTTTTAAAGTTTTTAATTGAACAATATGTTTGGTTTCTAAGATTAATGGATACGCGGACGACGCGGATGAAACGGACGAACGCGGATTTTATAAGGCTGAAAGCCTCTGTTCAAGCGGATTTGCAATCCGCCGGACGAAGTTTACTTTTTAGATACACAACGCACTGCATACGTACGGGATTTTGGAATGTATCCTACAAACATAAAACTAGATTCAACATCCAAAAAATTAGCAGTAGTTTCATTATAAGCTTCCGATGTCCATGTACAGCCACTAAAGATTCCATTGCTCAAAATATATTCATAAACTGCATTAGAGGCATGCCCAAAACCCGTTACCCCTCCTAATATAGCACGCAGATCTGCTGCAGTAGGTGTACGCCAATTAGCACCACTTTTATACCTACAATAAAAATCATTAGCAACACTAGAATCCCATACCGTATTAACCGCATTCACAGGGGCAATGTAATATCCATTATAATCCCATACAGCCTGTCCTTCATAAGTAATACTTCCACTGACTGTAACACTTAATTGGACAGTTTTTGTATCATCCATTTTATTACAAAATACAATAGCACCACTCCCTGTTCTCTGTGCATTTATAGTATAAGTATTGTTCGAATTAGAATAGCTTATTTGGTCCGAACAACTTTTAACCTTATACCCATACCCATCAGTTGGTGGAGTTACCGTTACAGTAGTACTGGAGCCACTATTATTCTTTATAGCAGTTAGAGATTTTGTATATGCACTCAGTGTCGGTGCAACAAATTCTTTTATAGTCACACTGTATGCCTGTGTTTTACTCGGGTCTACACGACTGGCAAGCGTCAGCGTTACATTACTTTTCACACTATTAGCAATAAGTTTATAGGTAGTAACATCACCACTTGTTGATACTGTCGATACTGATACCGCAGCGTCACTACTCGTCAATGTACTGCCACCCCAGTATGTAGCATTCAACTGCATATAAGATGTACCGCTGCCCAGTTTATATAAGGTTATATATGTATTATTAAAGCTATCTGCAGTCGATGTACTGCTACTCTTTACCAATAAATAAGTCCCTACATTCGGACTAATCGTAAACTTCCGGTCTGCTCCGCCAATCTTATTCTTCAGTGTCACGGTCACATCTTTAGCACCTGCAAGTTTATCGCTCGCCAATTGAAACTTAACATTTTGCTGTTTCGATCCCACAGAAGTATCAGTGGTGGTTACCGTAGATGTCAGCCACTCAGTATTTCCGCCAAAATCGAACATGACCTCTACTCCATCCATCGAGACGGCAGGAACCAAACAAGTATTACCATTCGCCACACTCATGGTGATTTTACCCGGAGTATCTCCCGAAGGTTCAGTATAACTATTATTGCTTCCTCCAAGTGCGGCGAAATTAAGCGTCATGGGGGCATCTTTCAATGTTATGGTAATGGGCACCTTCAGAGTCGAGGTGTTTTTAGAATTGGCAAATACTACGGTATTGTCAGTTGTCTCCGCCACTGAAGCGCGTGTGCCTGCCGCAGTGGTACTCGGAAGAACAACATCACGATCATTCAGCGTCAAAGTATACGTGTATTTCGTACCGTTTTTCACCGGCTCCGATACATCCATCCAACTCGGTTTACCCACCAGCACCATTTCATCGGGACACACAAATGATACATCCGCACTACTGCCCGTGATGCGATAGAGCGTTACTGTAGCGTTTCCAGCATCGAATGAATTCGGATTTTCACTCTCACCGTTGGGAGCTTTAGCAGGTTGCGTTGTAGTCAGCGGCTGAGGAACGGAAACGGCATCTACATAAAGTATATTTTCCATACCGGAAAGCACATCGTATACGCGTACCGTGGCACGGGGAAAAAGTTTACTGTAACCGTCCGTCACTTTAAATGTATAGCTACTACCCGAAGCCAAGCCTGTAGGCGCATTTTTGGTACAAGTCAGCCAATTATTACTCTGTGCGGAAGGACCACCGGCATACACAATCTTGATGCCCGGAGAAGCGGAACCTACCGTCATATCGAAAGAACTTCCAGAGTCGAGAGACATACTTACGGTATATACTTTGCGGTCAGGATCTAAAGTAGCCGTTGACCGGCCTTGAAAGGCATCAGGAATAGTAACCGTAATTTCTCCCGGATCGTTGTCCGGTTCATAATCGTCGATACTGCCGTCGTCCGTCCAGTCCGCCACTCTCAGGGTAAATTCCAGTCTCAGGTCATCAGCTTCAGTGATGCCAATGGTATAGCGGTGATTATTGTTGATGTCCAGATAGGTTTCCTGTCCATCGACGCCTTGCCGGCGGAAAGGAATCCGGTAGGACACTTCTTTGGTTTCGGTTTCATTCACCTTGTAGCGGCCTTTCAGCAGAAGCGCTCCCCCATCCTCCTGCAAGCTGGGATAGCAGTAGAAAGCTCCCGTCTGAGTACCAATATTAGCATTGTCACCTGTGAAAGGTTTGTCGGCAGTGGTCATCAGGTCGGCATCTGCGGCAGGATATGCTCCGCAAGCAACTATCGGAAAGTAACCTGCTGCGCGACGGGCATTCAGCATGGAGATGGACTCGATAGTGAAACGGGATTCATCCGCTTTGTTCACCACATCGAAGCGGGCGGCAAGGCGGGTGAGCTTGAAGTTTACCTGCTGGCGGGTGCTGATGGAAGCATCTGTCAAATCCAGCGGCAAAGTCTGTGCCCCTGCCATTGCCAGAGGTACGTTCAGCACATCGGTATCCAGCAAACGGGTGTGATATTGGATAAAATCCGCTTCGGTAGGGCTGCCCGCCCTCTCCATCGTGCTGCTTCCGGCGGTAAAGGTGATGGGCGTGAAGTCGTCGGCTACTACTTCATTACCATCCGCTTTCACCGGTTGCGTGTCGTTGGCAATGCAATAGAACTTCACGAACAGTCCGCGGTGCAGGCTGAGCAATCCGGTGGTGACGTTGTCCGTAGCTCCGGCGTTCAGCACCAGTTCTTTGGCATCTGCAGGAAGGTCGTCGCTG
Organism: Bacteroides intestinalis; assembly: GCF_003464595.1. GTDB lineage: Bacteria > Bacteroidota > Bacteroidia > Bacteroidales > Bacteroidaceae > Bacteroides > Bacteroides intestinalis_A. The sequence continues at coordinate 49,818 of NZ_QRZF01000021.1, read as the reverse complement.
TTTTCACGATAGGCGAACCGCTCCTGGAAAGTATAAGTTCCGTCTTCGGTAGGGGAGCCGAAGACGTAGACATCCAGCGTGGAGATAGCGTTCTCCCCGGCGGTGGCAATGGTGCGCGTATCCGTCTTGTGCAATACTAACTTGTTGTTGATGTTCAACAAGATTTCCTGTCTTGCGGGGTCTTTCCCGTCAGGAATCTCACTCTCACCCTCCAGCTGCGTCTCGCCGGAACAGGAGTGTAGCAGCAGGCCACCTAAAAGCAGGAAACCATGCATGCAGTGAATCATTGTTTTTTTTCGTGTCATAAGCTCACTTCATTAATAATTGATTATGATATTGTTTCTTTTCAAATCCGTCTTTTATCCAATTCCTCCACCCTCTTCCCAGTCGGCAGCCGAAGCCTGTGTCACCACTACCCGGTTGTCATCGTACACCGTCACTTCGAGGTCGAAATTCTGCTCCATATTGGTGTCCATATCCATGGGCAGCTTACGGAAAAACAGGTAGAGGTCGAGGTCCCGTACCAATTGTTCACCATTACACCAAAGGCTCCACAGCTCGTGCGTACCTGCTGTATAGCGAAACGTGACCAGCTCGCCGATCACCTCGTTCTCATAGTTCAGCGAAGCGCGTGCTTCGTGGTATGTCACCGTGCGGTCCGGGCGGGGCAGCACACAACTGCCATCACCCGAAGGTACCGTCACCTCCTGTCCGCCGGAGAAGCCGTAGACCGACGGAATGCCTTTCAAGCGCATCCGGTAAACACCGTCTGCCGGAAGCCGGACTCGCTCCGTGGTCTGCCAACGCACAGTAATCGTGAGCGAGGCGTAAGCCTGGCAGAGGTAAATCCGCCGTCGCTCCGTCATGCCGTCCTTCAGCGTGAAGGTGCCCGTACCGTAGTACAGCCGGGAAGTGTTACCCCGATACCCCGGAGGAACGCCTTCGCTGACTGCGCTCAGCGTCATTGCTTCAAGCATATCTCCGGTCTCGCCTTCTGCTTCTGCTCCTCCTCCACCGCTTTCCACCTTTTCCGGCGGCGGGTCGGCATCGCTCAAATTCCCCCAGAGCACCACTGTATAAGTGCCATCCGGCAACGTACCTTTCCAACCGCTCACTTCATCACCCGTCAGGACAGAGGTCGATACCAACCGCCCCTCCCCGTCGAAGATAAACTGCGTCAGCCGGGAGACGTAGCGGGGAAGCATGTTCTCGACTCCACTACCGGCATACCAGTATTCCAGACGCACATCGTAGGGACAGGGCGAAGGTTCATCACCAAAGCTGCAGGCGCCAAACAGCAACGGCAGCAGCAGCCCCCACAAAAGCAGACAAGGGCGAATGGGATGGAAGCCTCGCCGCATCTATCGCTCTCCTCTTTTATCTTGCAGCTTCCGGTCGTTTGCCACCGGAATGCCCTGTAAACGTTGCAGGTTCTGCCGCGCCTTCCGAGGCTCGATGCCTACCGCTTTGCGGAACCATTTTTCTGCTTCACCGGCATTGCCTTCCATCAGTGCCAGCACGCCCAGATTATTCCAGGAACGGGGATCAGACTCAACCCGTTGCAGGTAAGCACGGGCGGACTTCGTATCTCCTGTCAGCATCACTGCGGAAGAGGCGTTGATATTGGCCACCACATCTTCGGGAAAACGATAGGCGGCTATTTCGTATACTTCACGATATTGCTCCGTACCGGGACGGTAGTAGCGGGCGGCAGCATACATCTCCGACAGGCTGAGCCATTCGGGGTGTGTATATATCAGTTGGTAGGCTTCACCCACACTCACGGCACGGATGTTCCAACGCACACTTACTTCGAGACGGCGTAAGCGGGGGAAGAAATGGCGCAGCATGTCCCGGTAAGGGGCGCCGCCCCGGAGCTCCATCAGTTGCTTTTCGCGACCGTTGAAAATGCCGACATTCCGGATAATGGAAAGGGCGGCATCGGCATAGGGAGGCTGCTCCGACTGTAAAAGCACAGAGAGGCCTTCCCAGTCTTCTGCCACGCAAGTGGTCTCGATGCGCGAACGCGGAATACCGCAGGTGCTATATATATAGGAGGCAAAGAACCGTGCACGCGAGCCGGCAAGGCGCTCGTTGTCGATATAGGTTCCGTCCGGTGATGCGTAACCGCAGACGCGGACATACTCCAGGCTGGAATAGTTGCCTGCAGAAAGCGGAGACAGCAAGCTGTCGAGTTTCTGCAGCTCGGCGCGGTTGTTATGATAGTCGGGCGACACATTGTCACTGCCCAAAGGATAATCAATATGGAACACTTCCTTTTCGTCCAGCTTCTTGGCAGACTCCACCGTAGGTTCAAGGAAGGAAAGCATGGAGACATAAAGCTCGACATCGCGGGCGGAATAAGTTACGAAAGGAGTGACTAGCTGAACCCCGGCAGACTGCACAGGGAGCGGTTGCTGTACTGAAATTGATTGTTGTGCAGAAACAGGCTGTTGTGTAGCAACAGGTTGCCGCACAGGTTCAGGCCGCTGTACGACCACCCGCTCGGAAAACAACCGCCCGCTGATGGTGTCTACACCCAGCAATTGAAGGTCGCAGCAATCTTTCACTTCCTGGCGGAGAAGCAATGCGGCATCTCCCATCCATACAGAATAGGGCACGCCTACATGGTAAGAGACGGGGCGCGGTGCAGAGTGACGTTTGCAGAGTTGAATAAGGTAAGGTTTGGCACGGTGCACCCTGCTGTCATCACCCAGCGCCCATTCGCGACGATCGAAGCGATAGCGGCGGCGTCCGCTCACCAATACAGGTGGAAGTTCGACACGACCTCCACGGCTGTTTGCCAATATGGGGGTGAAGTGCAGGCAGGTGCGGCTATTGAGTCGTATGGACGACAAATCCATCTTCAAGCTGAGGAACAGGCTGTCGCCCGTCACCTGAGCGTCCGTAAGGCTTACACGGGCTTCCTGCCCCCAAACATGCAGGGTGCTAAAGAAGAGTAACAGTACGAGGCACTGATACCTCACGTGGAAGGTATATATCGCGTTCATCATGGCTGTGAAGTTGTTTTTTTAACGTAAGAAATAGATGAGTGAAATTCCGGCGCGGGTAGGACCGAAATAAGTACGTTTAAACTGCCCTACCCGTTCGCCGCAGTCGCGGCAGAGGTATTTGTCGTATGAGAGTTGGGCATAGCCGCCTCCCACGGTCACTTCCATGCCCCAACGGTCGCCCATGGCCCAATGGTAACCGTAACTGATGCCACCACCGTAAAGGTTGCCGCGGTAGACATACTCTTTCATACAAGGGATGAAATCAATCTGCCCGATATTGAAATGGGCATAGTGTCCGTGCAGGCCGATGAAATGACCTTCGAAACGACGACAGAACCAGTAACGGATTTCAGGCTGGGCAAAAGCAAGGTTGAGTTTCATATCATTGGAAAATTCCCAGGCATTATAACCACCGTCCAGAACAAGAGTGAAATTACGCCCTAACGAGAATTCAACCCCGGCATTGGGAGTGGTGGTTCCCCAAAACAGCAGGTTGGTGCGCAGTGTGGTACGCTGGGCCTGCAATCCTGAACAAGAGGATGCCAACAACCAAAGAAGGAGAAGAATGCGTTTCATAAGCGTAAAATAGTAGCGTTATCATATTACGGCCCACTGGGGACGTTACTTACCAAGTAACGGCAAACGCACAGCCTCTGCACAGGGAAAAAGAGTTTTTCCACAGAGTTTTTTATGAAGAAAGTACAGGTGACAAAGAAAAGAAGTCAATAAAAGAGTGCTCCATGTTTGAAAAGGCAAAAATGGATAAAGGTTTTGCGTGTTTTTAGTAGAGAAGAACAAACGCAAGATTGTGTTTTGTGTGTATTTTATGTACTTTTTGTTGCTTATTAAATATTTATTTGTGTTTTTTAGAAAAATATCAGATTTATATTTGGATTAATAAAAGAAAAATATAAACTTTGCAAACAGAAACTTGCCGTTACTTGGTAAGTAATTCTACCGTAACATCATGTTTTATAAGAAATAAAGCATCCGACACTCCTCCCCTCCTGTTTTTTTTCACAGTAGAAATTAGCTTACGGTTTGCCTTATCCACTTTCTCATTTTCAAAAGGTTTCAGATAAGTTTCCGTCACACGTATCGAAGAGTGCCCCAGTGCCTGGCAAATGATTCCGATGGGCATTCCTATATGATAGGCCAATGTAGCCCATGTATGCCTTGCGGTATATGAGCTGATTTTGATGCCGGGTAATAATCGTTTAGCCAATACTCTCAACATTTTATTAAAATTCCGCAGAGCTTTCTGATAGCATTCATACAAGGCTTCATCTCCTTCCGGTGCAGCATTCAATATCGGGAAGAGGTAGAGGGAAGTTTCATCTTTGTCCTTAAACTCTTTCAGTAAGGGCAATGCTTCCCGGGGGATACGCAACGTAATCTGTTTGCCCGTCTTGTGGCGGCGATACGCTATTTTGCCATCTTTCACGTCCCGCTTGCGCAAATGTGCAAGGTCGATGAACGGCATTCCACGAAACAGGAACATCAGCAGGAAATAGGCCTGCACGCGTTGCAACTCCTCAGAGAGCACGTCAAGGTCTGCGTGCATCAATCTGCCCATCTGTTCTTCCGTCAGTGCCCGTTTGATTTGTGACTTCACCTTGGTATACACATCATCAAAGAGCCTCGGGTTGTGCTCCGGTGTGCCGGGTGGAGACAGCCGGTTGTACACAGCCTGCAAGGTGCGCATATAGGTAGAAATAGTATTCCAGCTCAGCCGCCTTTGCAACAGCCAATCCTCATACTCTTTCAGCCGCCCGGGAGTAAATACTTCATTCATCGGCATGGCGTCGCCGGAAAATGCCGCAAAGGAATGCAGTGTACTGGTATATGTATGCACCGCCGGGTGCTTCCTGTCATCCTTCAACTCTTCAATAACCTCTGCCATATACAGCGACAGATTCATCCTCCCTTCATCTTTCTCAATCCTTTCTGTATCTTTCTTAATCTTTTCTGTAACTTTCTTAATTCTTTCTGTATTCATAACTCTTATCTTTAAAGTTGTACACTACAAAATAAGTCCTGAGAACAGGATTCAAAGGCGTAATGTTTATGAATACAAAGTAAAGAAACCCGTTGGCGGAATTAATTTCTTTCTGTAGGGTTATGAACAAAGTGTGATAAAGTGGTAGAGTGATAAAGTGATAGCGGGATAACGCTCTGTGATATATAGCGCAGCCACTTTATCACCCTACCACCTTATCACTCTTTTATACCTAATCGGATACCTCTCCGCTAAATTATCATTTACCTTCCCTTTAATAAACGCCAAAATATGTAAAACGTCGGAACTTTCCTCTGCAAACACCGTTGTTGTGGGAAATTCGACGGGGAAAATCCTCGCCACCTAAACCTAAACTAAAATATTAGTAAAATGGAAGATGTAAATTTCAGAAAAGGTGATGCCAAAACAGAAGTGTTTGGATCAAACAGAATGTTGCAACCCTCTCCGGTAGAGAAGATCCCTGATGGACCTACCACTCCCGAGATCGCTTATCAGATGGTAAAAGACGAAACTTTCGCTCAAACTCAACCCCGTCTGAACCTGGCCACTTTCGTTACCACTTATATGGACGATTACGCCACCAAGCTGATGAACGAGGCGATCAACATTAACTACATTGACGAAACGGAATATCCCCGTATCGCCGTGATGAACGGAAAATGTATCAACATCGTAGCAAACCTGTGGAACTCTCCGGAAAAGGATACTTGGAAAACAGGTGCGCTGGCCATTGGTTCAAGTGAAGCGTGTATGTTGGGCGGCGTGGCAGCATGGTTGCGTTGGCGTAAAAAACGCCAGGCTCAAGGCAAACCTTTCGATAAACCTAATTTCGTTATCTCAACCGGTTTCCAGGTAGTATGGGAAAAGTTCGCACAGTTGTGGCAGATTGAAATGCGTGAAGTGCCTTTGACCCTTGACAAGACTACTCTTGATCCGGAAGAAGCATTAAAGATGTGTGATGAAAACACCATTTGTATCGTACCTATCCAGGGTGTGACATGGACCGGACTGAACGATGACGTAGAAGCACTGGACAAAGCTCTCGATGCTTACAACGCCAAGACCGGTTACGATATTCCTATCCATGTAGATGCTGCCAGTGGTGGTTTTATCCTGCCGTTCCTCTATCCTGAAACGAAATGGGACTTCCGCTTGAAGTGGGTTCTTTCTATCAGTGTCAGCGGACATAAATTCGGTCTCGTTTATCCGGGTCTGGGTTGGGTTTGCTGGAAAGGCAAAGAATATCTGCCCGAAGAAATGTCATTCAGCGTAAACTATCTGGGTGCAAACATTACTCAGGTGGGATTGAACTTCTCCCGTCCTGCTGCTCAAATCCTGGGTCAGTACTACCAATTCATTCGCTTAGGATTCCAGGGATACAAAGAGGTGCAGTATAACTCACTGACCATCGCGAAGTATATCCATGATGAAATCGCTAAGATGGAACCGTTCGTCAACTATTCAGAAGAAGTGGTGAACCCGTTGTTCATCTGGTACATGAAACCGGAGTATGCCAAGAATGCTAAATGGACGTTGTACGACCTTCAGGATAAACTGTCGCAACATGGTTGGATGGTACCGGCTTATACCCTGCCTTCTAAACTGGACGACTACGTCGTAATGCGTGTGGTAGTACGCCAGGGCTTCAGCCGCGACATGGCAGACATGTTGCTGGGCGACATCAAGAATGCTATCACTGAACTGGAGAAATTGGATTATCCTACTCCTACCCGCATGGCTCAGGACAAGAACCTGCCGGTAGAAGCGAAAGTGTTCAATCACGGTTGCCGCAGTCATAAGAAATAATTAAGTCGACAAGGAGACGAGGGAACAAGGAGACAAGGGGCTGCGCTATAAAGGTAGCGCGTACAGCTTATGCGGTACAAAGCTTACATAGCGCAATCCCTCGTTCCCTTGTTAACTTGTCAACTCCAAAAAGAAAAACTATGGATAAAAAGATTTCAATCTCTCAACTAAAAGAGGTTGCCCAGGAAGCCTATGAACAGGTGAAGGGTAACACCGGGGGAAAAAATGCCGATTACATCCCCTACCTTGCCAACATCGACAAGAATCTGTTCGGCATCAGCATCTGTCTGATGAACGGACAAACCATTAATATAGGTGACACTGACTACCGTTTCGGTATAGAATCTGTTTCCAAAGTACATACAGCCATCCTTATCCTCCGTCAATACGGAGCACAGAAGGTGCTGGATATGATTGGTGCAGACGCTACAGGATTACCTTTCAACTCAATCATCGCCATCTTGCTGGAGAATGACCACCCTTCTACCCCATTGGTAAATGCAGGTGCCATCTCAGCATGTTCCATGGTTGAACCTGTGGGTGATTCGGATAAGAAATGGGAAGCTATTGTTCAGAATATTACTGATTTGTGCGGTTCAGCTCCACAATTGATTGATGAGCTGTATAAATCGGAAACGGCCACGAACTTCAATAACCGCTCTATTGCATGGTTACTGAAGAACTACAACCGTATCTACGATAATCCGGATATGGCACTCGACCTGTACACTCGTCAGTGCTCATTGGGTATCACTGCCGGACAACTGGCAATTGCTGCCGGAACCATCGCCAACAGTGGTGTAAACCCTGTCACCAAGAAAGAAGTGTTTGAAGCTTCATTAGCTCCGAAGATTACTTCCATGATTTCTACCGTAGGTTTCTACGAACATTCAGGTGACTGGATGTACACTGCCGGCATACCTGCCAAGAGCGGTGTAGGTGGTGGAGTTATGTCTGTACTGCCCGGTGTATTCGGCGCAGCTGCATTTGCACCTCCTTTGGACGAAGCAGGGAATTCTGTTAAATCACAACTCGCCATCAAGTATATCATGAACAAATTGGGTTTGGGCGTGTTCAATGGTGACCGTGTGACTATTATAGAATAAGACAATCTCTCTTTTTCATAAATAAAAGGCGTCGTCAGTCCGGAGAGGATAGGCGGCGCCTGTACTTTTAAAAGCTACAAAAATGAAGCGCACAACTTACGTACCTCATTCCAGCGTTCTTGTGTGCGCTGATCGGCACGCGCCATCTGCATATTGTAACGGGTCTGCATATTGAGCAACATCTCAGGGTCAAGTCCCAAAGCCGCTTCAAATAGCAAAGCAAGTTCCGTATTAACCGGACGCTTGCCGTTCAGTACCTCATTCAGCTGTGAATACGAAATTCCCATTTGGCGAGCCAAGGCACGCTGCGAAATTTTCCGATATTCAATTTCGTCTTTTAATATCTCACCAGGATGCGTGGGGCAAAACGGGGTGAGTTTATTTGCAAGCATAGTCATACCTTACTTATTTATAATGATTGGACAATTCTATAACATTACATACACTTATGATAATTTCAGCATCTGCTACAACTCTGACTGTAAATTCTATGCGATATTTTGAAGTAACCCGTATAGAAGAAAGGCCTTCCTTATCTCCTATTAAGGTTTCATAATTCAAAGAATTGTGTTTATACAAAGACTCAACACTATTCGATGCAATCAGCGTATCAATACATCTTTTATACCTCTATCTGGCTGAAAGCGATGTTTCTTATCACTACATTTACCGGAGACATAAAGTTCTTTAAGATATTCTTTATCAAATGTAACTAACATAAGCGGTCGTTTGTTCGTTACAAAGATAAAGATTTTAATTCAGATGTTCACTAAATAGTGAACAATCTTTCAGGCTTCTTTTCACAACTTCTCATCTTAGCTACATAATCCGGATAATATTATTTAATATCCCCTCCCTGCAACTGCTTATAATATTCTTCTTTCTCCTGATTCCTCTTCTGCACCAGACTCGTCACATACACCGTAAATATCGGGAACATCATCATCCCCAATGCTGCCAGCAGAACTGACAGTACACGTCCCGTCACCGTCACAGCAATAATATTGGAACCAACCGTCGTTACATCCATAAACGCCCACCACAAAGCATCCCCATAACCTGTAACTAATGTATTCACCCCATGCTCCATTACATAAAAAGCCAAACTGGAGAAATAAACCGTAGCAAGCAAAGTCGTCAAGTAGGTAACAAACAGGCCGGATGCCTTATTATACGTCAACCAGCCTACCACAATGGCCAACGCATAACCACCGCGCACTAAAGGAATAAAACGCAATAAATAAGTGATTTCTTCGGAAAACGTCCATCCGGCCCAGGAAATAATGCTCTGGTAAGGGATGGCCACCAGAAGAAAAACAAAGTGAGTAGCAAAATAACGTCCTTTATGCTTTGCTAAAAACCACTCCAGAATAAAGTCCAGCAAAAACAAGATGCACACGGCAAACTGAACCTTCATAAATACCGTCTGAGTATAGAAAGGAATACCCTTGAATGTATCTACTGAAATACTAACCACTAAAAACAACGAAAGTAGCAGAATCACAATGTGTAAGACACCATAAATTCCCTTCTCCCGTAATGCAAATTCTGAAAGAGCCATTTTCATAATAATACCTATTATTTATTCTGATTTAATATATTACTGATTTCTGTCTGATTGCCCTAAAACGTCTTGCACAAGGCATTTGTTTAAGTGTTAATTTACCAACTTTCACTTTATCCCCGAAAACAACTCCACCGGGTCGTTGTTATAGAGACTGATTTTAAAACATATTTTTCACCTAAAACCTTAACTTATGGCAAATATTAAACAAACAGTGAAGCTGGGTGTGTTCACCCTCGCAATCATGAATGTAACGGCAGTAGTATCCCTACGTGGACTACCTGCCGAGGCCGTGTACGGAATGAGTTCGGCCTTTTACTATTTATTTGCAGCTATCGTATTCCTTATACCGACGTCACTTGTCGCTGCGGAATTGGCTGCAATGTTCCAGGACAAACAAGGTGGTGTGTTCCGCTGGGTAGGAGAAGCCTACGGTAAGCGGCTCGGTTTCCTTGCCATCTGGGTGCAATGGATTGAGAGTACCATCTGGTACCCTACCGTATTGACATTCGGTGCTGTATCCATCGCCTTCATCGGAATGAACGACGCACACGATATGTCGTTGGCAAGTAACAAGTACTACACACTCGCCGTAGTGCTCATCATCTACTGGCTCGCCACTTTCATTTCATTGAAAGGTATGGGATGGGTAGGTAAGGTAGCCAAAGTCGGCGGTATGGTTGGTACCATTATCCCGGCAGCCTTGCTGATTATCCTGGGTATCATTTATCTGGCTACAGGCGGACACTCCAATCTTGACTTCCACAGCAGCTTCTTCCCCGATCTGACGAACTTCGACAACGTCGTACTCGCCGCAAGTATCTTCCTCTTTTATGCCGGTATGGAAATGGGCGGTATCCACGTTAAGGATATAGAAAACCCCTCCAAGAATTATCCAAAAGCAGTATTTATCGGTGCAGCTATCACAGTTATCATTTTCGTACTGGGTACTTTTGCACTGGGTGTTATCATCCCGGCTAAGGACATCAGCCTGACACAAAGTTTGCTGGTTGGTTTCGACAATTACTTCCATTACATCCACGCTTCCTGGTTATCACCAATCATCGCTATCGCTCTTGCATTCGGTGTGCTGGCAGGTGTATTGACTTGGGTTGCCGGTCCGTCTAAAGGTATTTTTGCCGTAGGTAAGGCAGGTTACATGCCTCCGTTCTTCCAGAAGACAAATAAACTGGGTGTACAAAAGAACATTCTGTTCGTACAAGGTGGTGCTGTAACAGTATTGAGCCTCTTGTTCGTAGTAATGCCTTCCGTACAGAGTTTCTATCAAATCTTGTCACAGTTGACAGTAGTTCTTTACCTTATCATGTATATGCTGATGTTTACAGGAGCTATTGTATTGCGTTACAAGATGAAGAAGTTGAACCGTCCGTTCCGTATCGGTAAGGGTGGTAATGGATTGATGTGGTTCATCGGCGGACTCGGTTTCTGTGGTTCTCTGTTGGCATTCATCCTGAGCTTTATCCCGCCCAGTCAGATTTCGACGGGTAGCAATACAGTCTGGTTCTCCGTATTGATTATCGGTGCCATCGTTGTTGTGGCAGCTCCGTTCATCATTTACGCTTGCAAGAAACCGACTTGGGTTGATCCGAATACTAACTTCGAACCCTTCCATTGGGAAGAACAGCCAAAAGTTGCAGCAAACGCAGCAACAACTACTGCAACAGCAGCAGGCACAACAAGCACAGCTACGACAACACCAACTGCAAATCCTACCGTAAATACAACTAGTACAACAAATAATTCCGGTACACCTAAATCATAGGACCGCAATCGGAAAACATGAAAATGGGACTGTACAGATTGACGTACAGCCCCATTTTTTCATTTTGGGCGGTAAGAAAGTGGTTTGTTTGGGATGAGCTATGAGTAAAATGAGTATCCTAATATTGGGTAAATAGAGTATCTCAATTCCCCTCATCCATCGGAGGAGGGGTGTCCAGAGGGCAGGGTGGTAGGTAAAGCAAGAAATACCTATGAATCATATAAATAAGGAATTCTTTTCTCACCTACCACCTCCCCCTACGGGTACTCCTCCTCCCAGGAGGAGGAGAATTAGGATAGTATCACATAATCACTTTAGTTCATTTCCATAGCCAAATGACTCCCTTTCATTCCCTCTATACAAAAAAATCGTCCCATGAGATGAATATTTTTGCCTCATGGTACGGATTTTTTCATCTCATGGGACGAATTTCGTCGTCTCATGAAGCTAAATTCTTATTCTTTTAGCGCATCCCACGCTCTTTTATATCCTTCCGTCAGTTCCTGCATCACTTCAGCAACTGTCTCTATCTGTTTACCGTAAAGCAGTGCAGAGGCCTGACCAATCTCCAGTTCTCCTTCTTCCAAGTCTCCATAGAAAATCCCTTTCTTGGCACGTCCATGAGCCAGAAGGATACGAAGTTCATCTTGTGTAGCCCCCACTGCTTCGGCCGCCTCTACAGCGTCACGGAAATTATTCCGTACTAAACGTACCGGAGCGAGCTTCTTCAACAGTAACCGGGTATCCCCTTCCTGCAAACGCAGGCAATATTCCTTAAAATATTCATGAGCAGAACTTTCTTGAGTCAATGCAAAACGCGTACCTATTTGCACCCCTTCTGCTCCCAACACCCGGACAGCAAGCATAGCCTCGCCTGTAGCAATTCCTCCGGCAGCAATCAATGGTAAAGTAGTAGCGGCACGTACGGCAGGTATCAGGCACAAAGTGGTAGTTTCTTCCCTTCCGTTATGTCCGCCGGCTTCGAAGCCTTCGGCAACAACAGCATCCACACCCGCCTCTTCGGCTTTCATCGCAAAGCGGGAAGAACTGACCACATGCACCACTGTCACTCCCCGTTCTTTCAGCCATCCCGTCCATTTGGCAGGGCTTCCGGCGGAAGTGAAAACTATATTGACTCCTTCCTCTATCACTATCTGCATGATTTCTTCAATCTGCGGATACATTAATGGAATATTGACTCCAAAAGGATTATGTGTAGCAGCATGACATTTACGGATATGCTCACGTAACGTTTCAGGATGCATAGAACCTGCTCCAAGCAAGCCCAATCCACCCGCATTACTTACTGACGACGCCAAGCGCCAACCACTGCACCAAACCATACCACCTTGGATTATTGGATATTGAATTCCGAAAAGGGAAGTAATTCTGTTCATAGTTTTTCCGTTTAGGGATTATTAGGAAGAAACAAGAAAAATGTATGAAAAGTTCGGAAGAAAAGACGAATTGTAATAAAAAACACAGCTGAAAATACGAATTTACAACATAGATATCACCAGATGCTCAAATTATACAAATCCTAATTTTTAATCGCCTTGACAGGCTCTTTAATCAGCACTGTAGTCGAGTCCCCGTATGCACGGAGCACTTCCAGAGTACGGGCCCGACGCTTACGTCCTTTGACATTCCAGAATTCTTTTGTAAAAGGCGTCATAAAATCACCGACAAATCCCAAACCGCCACTGGCACCCTGCCAGCTACCTACGGCCATATTATTAGCCCGTTCTGTCACCCGGTAACGCATTCCGGTTGCCTCTATTTCATCCATACTCTTGCGGATGCCCTTTTCAAAAGGAGTCTTCGCCCAATCAGAATAAATACGAAGCATTTTAAGTTCGTAAAAAGGATCTCCTCTCCACGTGTTCTTATCTATTTTTATTTTCTTCTGATACACCGGATCCCAGTTATACTTCGTATTTGCTGTATATGGACGCAAAGTAAGAATAACTTTCTTCTTCGGTGTATTTGGTATTTCGGGAAGTGTTGTGTTGAAATCCAGCCATTGTCTTTCCAGCGACATCTGCTGTTTGCCCAGAGGCTCCTGTACTCCCATTTCTTTCAGAACTTCCGGATTCAGCTTAATCTCTCCTTCTCCGTCCAATAGACGGCGCAATCGCAGAGAGTCCTGAGGTGTCCAGTTCTGAGCGCAAACGGGAAGGACTACTACTAAAAGCAGTCCGATTATAGTGTAATATCTTCTCATTTATTTATTTTCTTACCACCACATATATCCGCTTCCACAAAGCGGTTCATCATAACAAGGATCTATGGTCCACATCGTACGGGGGTATTTGCGGTTTTCCCACCAGCGGCGATAACGGGCGGAAGCATCCAGAACTTCATCATCCGACAAGAAGTAAATGCCTTCATAGTTCTCTGCATCCACATGTACCATTTTGCACCCCATCGAAGCATTTTGCCCCAGACGGATTGTTTCTACTGTCCACAAGATACATTCGCCTAAACGAAGCTTACCACCTGCGGAATAAGAAACCGGAGCCAGCGGAAAAGAAGGAATTACCGTCAAATCTTCGGCATACTTCAACAAGTCCCCTATGTCATCAACAGTAAACCGAGGGATAGTGTTCAACCCTTCCGGACTTTCAACAGAATATTTTCCGGCTTTCAGTTGCTTGACGAATAAATCCACGTCAGGATTATTGTAGTCCAACGTCTCTTCCGTACATGATACAAAAGAAAGAGAGAAGAAGAATATCAAAATGGCCATTACGGCACGTATATTAGAAATTGCTTTCATTGTTGCATTGTATTAAGGTTAATATGTCATACGAACACCGCAAAGTAGATTAAGGTTCGTTGGACGTTCCGTTCGCAGCGTTTTTGTTTGCGAATCCGTATCAAAATGATGAGATACCGTAGGTTCTGCAAACAGAGCAATCCGGTCGTTCAACTTATAACGGACTCCCAGACCTGCCGCAACGGAAAGTTGTACAGGCTCTGCTCCAAAACCATTGTCCACGGCTCCGGCTATGCATTTCTCGGCAGCACCACCCAATGTAGCATAAAAGTCTACTTTAGAATTGCTTGCCAGCACCGCATTCAGTTTCACCGGAACAGCCAGTGTATGTATCGTATGATCTCCGTCAAGACGGTTATATTGCAAACCTGCCTCCAGAGAAAAATGTTTGCTCAAACGACGTTCGGCAGAAACTCCTGAAGTGAACGGCATTCCGAAATCTCCCTTTGGCAACGATGTACCTATGCCTGCTTTGAAAGCCCATTTTTTAGCAGAACCGCCCGCATTGGTAACGAGGAGTGCTTTATCGGAATCTGAGCCAAATTCTGTATTGGAATTTGTAGCAGTAGGATCAGTAGTTGTGGCACGATGATTATTTTCATTCCTTGATGAGGCTGTTTGACCATACATTCCATTGCCTTGGTGTTGATTGCCATATACGCGTTGGGAAATTGTAATGGAAACAGTAACAGATACAGTTTCTTCATCATCGCCATTCGCTGCAAGTATGCCTCCGGATGATACTGGTACAGGATTCTTATGACCAGGAGCCTGCGCTGTAGGTTTAGTCTCATGAATAGAGGGGAATTTTTCCTGTACCACATCTCCGTTCAGGTTACCTTCCGGTGTCAGCGTAGCTACCTTGGTGAATGCTTCCTGAATCTCATCTTTCGGAGAGAAGTACCAGAATGCAGCGGAAGCAGCTCCAAGCACTAATACTACAGAAGCAGCCGCAGCCACCCGGTAGAAGCGTGGAGTAAGGACGGAATGTTTCTGCTTCTGTCCGAAAGCAACAGCTGCAGAAGTATTGGTTGCATCGGTTTCAACTCTTGACAGGTCGCCTTTCAGCTCCTCCCAAAAGCCATCCCGCACCGTCATCTCTGCACCAGAGAGGCGACTGCGGAACAAACCGGTTATTTCATCATTTCCTTTCATACTCTGTATATTCTTTAATTCTTTTTGCTAACAAATTCTTGGCGCGATGCAGTTGCGAAGTGGATGAATGTACCTTAATCCCAAGCATTTCCGCTATTTCCTTGTGTGATTTCTCTTCAAACACATACAAGTTGAAAACGGTTCGGCATCCATCGGGTAATTCTGCCACAAATGCCATCAATTGCTGTTCGGAGAGGCGGCTACCGCTATCGGCTATACTTGCTTCGTCGGGTATATCAGGCAATTGTTCTTCGTTCACCACCAGTTGGGTGATACGCTTCTGCTTCCGCAGATAATCTATTGCCTGTGTCACCATTACTCTTGTTACCCACGTTGCCAGCGCACATTCGCCCCGGAAAGTGAAATGGGTAAAGATCTTGATGAACCCATCGTGCAGTACGTCATGCGCGGCATCTTCATCGCCCGTATAGCGGTAGCATACCGCAAGCATCTGCCTGGAATAAAGGGTATACAGCTCCTTACGCGCGGAATCCTTTCCTGCCCGGCAGCCCTCTATCAGTTCTATTTCATTTTCCAATGTCAGTGCTCTTTTTTACGGACGCCTCTTCGCGTCGTTTGTTAGTTAGACGCAGCTTTCCGTAGAATGCTGCAATGTTATATCTAAAAAGAAGTTAAAGAATGGAGATTATTTATCATCTCCCAACCTCCAGCCTTTAATCGCAGACTTTATCTTATCTATATTTCCCATAACCGTTTATTTAGTTCCATATCTCTGTTCAATAGCCTGGATCATCTTATCAATCTCTTGCTCCACACTTTTTTTATAACTGGAATGGAAATACTCCATAGGCGTTCTCATGAAATTGCGTACCGTTTTATCCGAAAGATATATTTCCCACATTTCATAGCCGCCCTCCAACAACGAGTTAAACTGCCCATCGGTGAGTGACAGATGGAAAGGGTTAACAGCCTGCCCCTTTATGTCATAATATTCGGTTATGAGGGTTCTAAAACTTTCCAACCTTTCATAAACCTCAATTAACGACAATAGAAATTCCTTATCTGATATCTTCTGCATCAACATCGAATTTTTCAGCAGGTCCATCGCATTCCGGCGACAAGAGAAAACACGGAAATGCCCCAAAACAAAACCAAATTGCCTTAACGAGTCTTCGGGTATCATCCGGAACTTCATATCATGTTCCATAAGGAGAGTAGAAATACGTTTATCCTTATTAAATTCCGACATAACATCTTCAAACTGACCCCGATTGCTTTTCAGTTCATCCCTAATCAGCAGCATAGTAGATTTAATATCTTTCTGCTCTGAACAACGGGTAACCAGTTCACTGCCAACAAAGGTTATCAGCACACCAATCACCACAATAGAAGTTTGCCGTATATACTCGCCAGGCTTCCAATTTCTGATAGTCGTCTTTACTTTCTTCCAATCTATCTTTCCCATACTTCTTAAATGTACCAGAAGTAAAAAGCCTCCCATAAAGATTGAAACTTATGAGAGGCTTCCTGCTATTTTCTAAATACGGCCTTCCGCCCTTGTCAACATGCCTTAAAACTCATATCCAGTCCTTTTACAGAATGTGTCAGAGCACCTACAGAGATAAAATCTACGCCACATTCGGCATAATCGCGCAGCGTATCGAAAGTGATACCACCTGAAGACTCGGTTTCATAACGACCGCCTACCATATCCACAGCCTTCTTTGTCATTTCAGGCGTGAAGTTATCAAACATGATACGGTCTATGCCACCAAGATCAAGTACTTGTTGCAACTCATCGAAGTTACGTACTTCAATCTCTATCTTGAGGTCTTTACCTTTTTCCTTGCAATATTCTTTAGCACGATTGATAGCCTTGTCGATGCCTCCGGCAAAATCCACATGATTGTCTTTCAGCAAAATCATGTCGAACAATCCGATACGATGATTTACACCACCGCCAATCTTCACAGCCATTTTCTCAAGGATACGCATACCGGGAGTAGTCTTGCGGGTATCGAGCACACGTGTATTCGTACCTTTCAGTTTCTCGGCATATTTATGTGTCATGGTAGCAATACCACTCATGCGTTGCATAATGTTCAGCATCAGGCGTTCTGTCTGCAACAAAGATTGCACCTTACCTTCCACTATCATTGCTATATCACCCGGTTTCACTTCTGCCCCGTCATTGATGAAGACTTCTACCTTCATAGTAGGGTCGAAACGACGGAACACTTCTTTGGCAACTTCAATACCAGCCAGAATGCCCGGCTCTTTAATCAAAAGCTTGGATTTACCCATCGCCGTAGCGGGGATGCACGAAAGGGTTGTATGGTCTCCGTCACCTATATCTTCTGCAAAGGCGAGATCTATCAGCCTGTCAATCAATTCTTCTTCCTTATTCATTCGTTTTATCTATTCTTATTTGATGTATAACATATTTGTTTTGTACTTTTCTGAAGAAACAATTCACCCGAAAGTTTCCATTTGTGGTTCCCAAAGTACCAATGATGAAACTTGATTCATCCCGTTTTCCTTCGTGATTCACATTGAAGCTACTGACTTTGTTCTCAGCAAAAAAATTAGCCATTGCTCCTTCTGCAGTTCGCTTGTCAGCATTGGTCGTACGATTGTGGATAATCAGCTCCACCTTATCACCCAGATACCCGTTTAGTTCCTGAGAGTTTCCCTTTTTGAAGGCCGTAACCACCCCCACAGGTACGTCTTGAGCAAAGATCGAGGATACCCATAAGAAGAGGCTGGTCAACAATAAAACTACTCGTTTTTTCATAATCACAAGTATTAATGATACGCAAAGGTAAGCATTTATTGTAAAATACAATAAAAAAGCGCTAATTTTGTGCACGAATCAGAATGTAAGCAACATGAAAACAACTTTGCTCGTCGTAGGAAGAACCGTAGAACAACACTTTATAACTGCCATCAATGACTATGTGCAGCGTACCAAACGCTACTTGTCTTTCGAGATGGAAGTCATCCCGGAATTGAAGAATACCAAGAGCCTTTCCATGGAAGTGCAGAAAGAAAAAGAGGGTGAATTGATATGTAAGGCATTCCAGCCGGGTGATGTGATTGTATTGCTGGATGAAGGGGGAAAAGAAATGCGCTCCATAGAGTTTGCAGACTATATGAAGCGCAAGATGAACACCGTAAATAAACGGCTTGTATTTGTCATCGGCGGACCGTATGGTTTCTCACAAAAAGTATATCAAGCGGCACATGAGAAAATGTCCCTTTCTAAAATGACGTTCTCGCATCAGATGGTGCGGTTGATTTTCGTGGAACAGTTATACCGGGCCATGAATATACTCAACGGCGGCCCTTATCACCACGAATAACTACCCCTTTAAGACCTTGAAATTTGGAACCCTGTTCCTGACAACGCCATCTCTACAAATCGTGCGCGAGGGTTCGGTACATCCTGCGTCAGTATCTCCCGGATTCGCAATGCAGCTTGCGGGTCTTTTGCCACCATATACAAGTAGCCTCCCCCACCTGCACCCGGCAACTTATACCCCAGTGTATAGTCCTTAATCTTACTGATAATTTCTTCCACTGCCGGAGGGTTAGTACCGCAATCCAGAGCTTTGTTCTGCATCCACGTTTTGCCAATCAGTGCACCATAGGTCTCAAAGTCGTTCCTTTGAATAGCTTCTGCCATATCCAATGCATGCGCCTTCATATCTTCCAATATTGCCAAATGGATAGATGAATTAAGGAACATGGAACGCACAATCTCTGCCAGGATACCTTTAGCAGTACGTGTAATTCCCGTATAATATAATAGGTGGCAATCACGATAATCGGGATGCGTAAAGAGATGTTCGGGCAACCAGTGTATTAACGGATTCTGTACAAATCCAGTTTCTGTTTGTAACAGTTTGATGCCTTGCAATACTCCGCCATACTGATCTTGCCATCCACCACCTGTTGTCAACAACTGTTCCAAAGCAAGCGTACGACGGCATATTTCATTCTTATCCCACATCAAGCCACAGAAATCACTCAAAGAGCCTAAAACCGTAGAAGCCAGTATAGAACTGGTTCCCAGCCCTGAGCCTGCCGGAATAGCAGATAATAAAGTAATCTCTATACCTGTACCGAATGCCTGTAATTGTTTCTCCAACGAGGGATAACCCACTTCTGAAAACGCCGGGCCAAAACCTGCCAACGTCAGTGCCGCTTTCGGAATAGAGAAAGGAGACCCAATCTTACAGTAATCCTGCAATTCCCTGAAAGTATTCACAACTTCCATCGCTCCCATATCAATAGAGCGCAAAACAATGCGATACTCTTTACAAGGCTTCACATAAACTTGTAAAGGAGGTTGGCCATTCAATTCAATAGCCAGATTCACAACATTTCCACCCGCAAAAAGAGAATATGGCGGAGTATCTGTCCAGCCACCCGCAACATCAATACGCACAGGGCTACGTCCCCAAACAATCTGATCGCTATATACATTGAGGTGAGGACGGCTTTTCTTCTCATACAAATCAGAAAGGAGTCCTTCGCGCAGCAGTCCGAAAGCCTCTCTTTCATCATTTTGAAAGTCTTTTCCATTCAGCTTGTCTATCTGCGCCCGAAGCATCCGGTTATGGATACGCTGCATCTGAGGCGCATCAGCCGGCAGTACTTCCGGTTTATCTATCTCCAAATTGTGGAAATTCCCGGCAACATCAGCCAAATCCAATTGATAGAATACACTCTTCTCATAATTATGTGCCAGCAATTCCCAATTGCCCTTCCGGAAACTCTCGCGCTGTGCATATAATTGACGTAAATCTGCTTTCGCTGAAATTTCATCGGCAGAGAGACGTTGACTGTTCACCCAGATTTTCTTACCTTCCGCCAACTCCGGTTCCGAAGTCATCCAGCGAAGTACCTTACCCATCTGTTCTATATCTTCTACTGCTGGAAAGATTCCGGCAGCCTGTAAGTCGTCTTTCCTTCCGGTTACATCACCCGGAGTCAATCCACGTTTCGCTAACCAATCAATGAAGGGCATTCCCAGAAACAAAGTCTTTTCATCCCGGATATCTCCTTTAGATACATCATCAAAGCCATACGGACGAACCGCCCAACACTTCTCCGCAAGAGGCACAATGTCTACACACACTCCATCCGGCAGTGCCAACGTCCAGTCATTTCTCGGTACACCTGTAATAATTTGCCGGGAACCAATCTTCCACGATGCACCAACAAAGCTGTTTTCAATCCAAAGGTTATCATTATTAGAAGAAAGAATTACCTCTATTTCTGCATTCTGCACAAAAATCGCAGGATTTGGTTTTACTTTCCGGTGCATAATCTGACGTTGATCGTACACTTTATTCTGCAAAGTGACAGTTGAGGAAAGTAATTCACGGCTCGTTCCATAGTGGTAGAATTCACCACCCGGTAAAGGCAAAATAGCCACAGACAGCTTATTCAACTCATCATCAATAATGCGCGGGTGGTTACCCAGAGACAAACCGAAGTCTGAATATAAATCATAGTACTTCAAATCAGAATACGAAGCATCTTTCTGCGAACGTTTCATCAATAATTCTACTGCCCGATCGCTCAGCAACCAGATACCTATATCCATCAGAAAGAGATGAGTCTTGGAAAGATTTTCCAACTCCTGCAATGAAGGCTTCTGCAACATAAAATCCAATGCTTCCGGCTGTTTGCGGTCAGAAACAAACACCCCATGATGTGTTGCTAATACCGGATCTACCCAGAGTCCATAACATACCACATCTGCATCCGGTATATCCTGCAAAGGTTTCTCGGCACGAATATAGACATCACCACTCGCAATCAGTGTACGCAACTTTTCCGGTGCCCGCTCCATGATTTTCTCATAAAGTGGAACTTGCAAGGATAATAAGTTTTGTCCCAGCTTCTGCCCGCGTGCCCAGCGAAATACCGGTATCGGGGTTAATATCTTTCCGGATGGAGCATATCCCGGCAGGCGGCGGCTTTGTCCACCGGCATGCAACAGGATACGTTTCTCTGTTGAGTGTTCTGTTTGTTGGTTTCTATACCATTCGCGCAAGAGCCAGGTTGTTCCCCCACCCGATCCCAGTTTCATCCCTACAGGATCAGAAGTACAAAACCATTCCGTACGGTCTATATTTTCCAGTTCATAGAATGCCGACACAAGATTAGGCGGCAAGGATAATAATTTTTGCATATCCGATTGCTATAATGCTTAATATATTAGCTGCAAATTAAAGCAATCTTAAGCAAAATCCACGAAAAATTTTAATGATTTTGAAGATGAAGACAGAAATATCCCCGCACGAAGAAAATAGAAGCGAAACTTAAGTGTAAAGCCTATACAAAGATTCTCCTATATCTGTTCAATTAAAGAAGGATGGATAAAAGCTGTGGCCACAGCCATAAGGCCCTGAATAACAACAACTACACGACGATCATCTTTTATACGAACAAATTCACCTTCCACACCTTCAAAAACGCCACCGGTAATACGAACACGCTGTCCCCTCTTCAGATTAATGGTAGTGGGATCTAAGTAGACAACCTGCTGATCGCAATTACCCGCAACAGCTATGAAACTCCGCATTTGTACATCCGGAATCGTAATAGGTTGTTGAGTTTCGCAATCCATGATGTACCGAATTGGAAGAATAGCTCCTTTAGCCTCTTTTATCTCTTCAAGTTGCTTTCGGGTGGAGTGAACAAAGACCAGATTATGAATAGCAGGAACAAGCTTGCGGATTTTACGTTCATTCCTCACAATATACTCATAACGCATTGGAATAAAATTCTCGATTTGCTTGCTGTCCAGATAATTTTTTAAGGCCAACTCGCGGCTATAAGTAATGCGCAGGGGATACCAATTCAGATCGGCGGAGCTTGTATTCACAATAGGATTTTTTATATAGCATTTAGACTTTTACTATGTATGAACTAATAAATTAGCCACAATAATGCAGACTTAATCGTTCATCCAACGGACGCAAAGTTAAAGCGTAACAATGAGAATACAAAATATTGCGATAAAGAAAAAGCAGTTCCGAGTAAAAGCTTTTCCATGAAATGCAAAAGTTGACTTCCCGTTGACAAGAAGTTAAGAGTTTGTCAACAGGAAGTTAACCCTTTTTCTATTTTTCCAGCATATCTACTACTTGCTGTAATAATGCAGGCATTTTATGGCTGGAATTCTTAATCGTATGAATCTGCTCTTTTCCTTCCGCAGTCAGTGAGAAATACATTTGGCGTTTATCGACTTTACCGATAATGCGGGCAATCAACTTCTTCTCCTCCACAGAGCGTATTAGCTTGGAAGTATTAGAATGAGTAAGTCCTAATGCCTCTGCTATTTCTCCGGAGGTGAGCCGGGGATTATCCAGAAGTGCACAGAGCAACATCCCCTCATTCAACGAGAGGTTGTATTGCTGGATAAACTGGGTTTCAAACTCGGCTATCGCCCGATAAACATCACGAATTTTACATAAATCCTCCATATATTCTCTTTTTTATTTGTTAAATAACAAATTACTAGATGAAAAGGTTGACATTGGCTTTATCTGCCCGCTCCATGTAAGTAGCAACACCACCGATAGTTACCTCATCCAACAGTTCTTCACGACTGATTCCCATCATATCCATTGACATCTGGCAGGCTATAAATTCTACGCCCTGTGCGAGAGCCTGAGAACGGAGTGATTCCAAAGAATCCACACCTTTTTGTTTCATAAGGAAACGCATCATCCGGCTACCCATGCCAAACATATTCATTTTGGATAACTTCAAATTCAAAGAACTGGAAGGAAGCATCATGCCAAACATCTTACCAAAAATATCTTTCTTAACTTTCGGTTTCTGCACTTTCTTCAGAACATTCAATCCCCAGAAAGTGAAAAAGACCGTAACCTTCTGTCCTGTTGCCGCAGCACCATTTGCCAGTACAAAGGTAGCCAAAGCTTTGTCTAAATCATCACTGAAAAGGATCAAAGTTTTTCCCCTACCCGCTATTGCTCCGGCAGACGATGGACAAACAGCAGCCGGATCACCTTTCTCTATAGTTACCGTATAACGGCCTTTTTCTTCATGACTTCCTATCAGACGGTTTCCCGTCGTATCACACCATGCTGAAGCATCACGTGCAAATCCGGCATCAGTTGCCACAATCTCCACTTGTTCTCCCGGAGCAAGAGTATCCATTGCCTTCTTAACTTGCATGATAGGCCCCGGACATTGTAGACCACAGGCATTAATTTTCAATGGCTCTTTAGAAGAACTCACCGTAGATTCTATTGAATTAACTTGAGGTGTGATAACTTTATCAGGTACAGGTACAGGCGCTACTGCAGCAGAATAGAGCTTATATCCTCCTGAGAGGTTACGCACATTCCGATACCCATTTCCCATCAGGATGCGTTGTGCCAGATATCCGCGCAGTCCTACCGCACAAAACAAGACAACCGGCTTGCTTGTAGGAACTTCCGACATACGATCTCTTAAATCATCCAAGGGAATATTAATTGCTCCCGGAATAGAACCGAAAGAAAATTCCTCGGGAGTACGGGTATCTATCAACATGACTTCATTCTTCTGCTGTACCAGTTCGCGCCAGGTAATAATGGGCATTGCACCGCTTATTATATTAGAAGCCACATATCCTGCAATGGCAATAGGATCTTTAGCCGAAGAGAACGGAGGCGCATAAGTGTGCTCTGTTTCCATCAGATCGTAAACCGTCCCGCCCCGCTTAATAAGTCTGGCAATCTGATCGATACGTTTGTCCACTCCTTCATAACCAATGCATTGTGCACCATATAATTTTCCCGTAACAGGATGGAAAGTTAATTTTAAAGTCAGTGGCAATGCATCCGGATAATAGCCCGCATGAGAGGCAGAATGGGTTACAGAACTCTGATATTCCATCTCCCATTGCTTCAAGCGCTTAGCAGCAAGCCCTGTGGAAGCAACAGTCATATCAAAGACCTTGGCAATAGAAGTACCAATAGCGCCTTCATAAGAAACTTTATTGCCAAATACCATATTATCAGCCACAATACGTCCCTGACGATTGGCTGGATTAGCCAGATAATTAAGCCATGGTTTTCCGGTCAGCGGATGCGGATATTCAATTGCATCCCCTACGGCATAGATATCTTTCTCAGAAGTTTCCAGATACTCATTCACCCAGATACCTCCGGCTTCTCCTATTTTTAATCCGGCATCTTTGGCCAAAGCAGTTGCCGGACGTACACCGATAGAAAGTAATACCATATCTGCCGGAATTGTCTTCCCACTTTTCAAGAAAACTGTAATACCTTGCTCTGTGCGTTGAAAATGGGTTACTCCTTCTTCTAAATAAAGTGAAACACCCTTCTGAACCAGATGTTGATGAACAGGAGCAGCCATAGAGAAGTCGATAGGTGCCATTACCTGATTGCCCATTTCCACTACAGATACAGAGACTCCTGCATGATGCAGATTTTCCGCCATTTCCAAGCCGATAAAACCTGCGCCAACTACGACTGCACGTTTTACAGCATGTTCTGTGAGATAAGATTTAATACGGTCGGTATCTTCAACATTACGAAGGGTAAAGATTCCCTCTGAATCAATGCCTCCTAACGATGGCCTGACCGGAGTAGCTCCCGGTGACAACAAAAGCTTATCATAAGTTTCTTCATATTCGCCTCCGTCAACCGTACGAACCGTAATGGTTTTATTCTGCGGATGAATGGCAATCACTTCATTCTCTACACGAACATCCACTCTGAAGCGCTGACCGAAAGAAGCCGGCGTCTGCACCAGTAACTTCTCACGTTCGTCAATCACGCCACCAATATAATAAGGTAGACCGCAATTTGCATACGATATATACTTTCCCTTCTCTAATAAAAGGATATCAGACTTTTCATCTACCCTTCTCAATCGTGCCGCCGCTGTAGCTCCCCCGGCAACACCTCCAATAATTATATACTTCATACTTCTTTATTTTAGTTTTGATGGTGCAAAGAAAATAATATTTTCTTGAATAAAATAGTTTCCGTTGGAAAATAATGTTAAAACACAGCATAACAACACAATAGCCAAGAGAATTACTATCATAAAGCATGGAACATATAGAGAAGAAGAAAGTTCATAAATGCAAGATATAAGTTAACAGGAAAGTACACACACATTTGTTTCAAGGCATATTTATGCCTCGAAAGATCATATAACAACCCTAAAAATCGAGAATTACCAACCGAGTTTTTCGAAACCGGCAGATGTATACCACTCAGTAGAACGGTATGCCTTATCAGTGGCAGTATTAGAAGTCGAAGGAATATAACAGGATACACCGTTAGTTCCTTCCATAGAGAACATACCGACATAAGAAGAATAATTCATAGAAGTAGTAGCCCAATATGCAACAGCAGAATTAAAAATCTGTTTCCATGCTTCATAAGCATTATCGTCAGTAATCATTCGCATCATGCCCACCAGCTCATAATACCCTACATGACCATCCTGATATCCATCAGAACCACGACGTTTATCATAATCAAATACTGATTTGCGAAGCGATGCATTATCAACTGTTCCGGGTAAAATTTGCTTTGTCAAGACAGCCAGATCAACTAATGGCTCGGTTCTCAAAGCACATACAGAAGCACCACCGGTCCAATTAGTATTCGAAATTCCATTACCCTCATCATATTTAGCTGCATAAGGTTCATAATAAGCCTTGGCTATATCTACTGCCGCATCTTCTGAAAAAAACATAGCAGGTACTAATTCATCATACGAAGCGCCGGGACCCGGTATCTCTGTTGGGGAGCCAATACAATAATCCGTGTAGTCACGCAATTCATAAGCGACCTCTACCGATTGCATAAAACAAGCATCAAACAGGATAAAATCAAAATGAGGAGCAGTCTCCAAGATCTCGACAAATTCAGAAATATTCATTCTCTTATCACCGTTACCTATATCTTGCCCCACCCAGCGGGTATTAGCGCCTAACGGATAAGGAAGCCAGCCGTCACCATGCGACCAGTAAACCAGTCCATAACTATCAGCCTGATATTGAGTATTTGAGAAAACAGCTGCAAAGACTTCCTGCGTTTCAGATACACCTGCCGAATTACGACTAGAGTAAGTCTTTACTACCTTTTCTACAACTGTCCCATTTTCATTTTTCAGCTCAAGCAACTGAGGAGATCCACCCTTATCTATATAAATCAAGAAATTCACATCAACATCTTCCACTTTTGCCATACCTACTTTCATTTCCTCAAAGTCCAGTGAAGCAAATCCAGAAAGGCTGTTATCTGCAGCAACATATACCAGCACCGTGCGACTACTCTTAAGTGGATCGCCTGGCTCAACAGTTACCGTACAAGTAGCAGTTTTCCCACCATCCTCAGTAATGACAGTAATCGTAGCTGTTCCCGGTTTTAGAGCTCTAATCTTACCATTGGCATCAACCGTAGCAATATCCGGATCACTTGATTTCCATGTTACACTCTGATTGGTAGCATCATCCGGAGTAATGGTAGCAGACAAAGTCACATTTCTCCCCTCTTTTAACGAAAGGGCGCTCTCATTCAATGCAACGCTTGTTACAGCAACAATATCTGGCTCCTGTGGATGATCTTCACAGGCCACAAACAATACAGAAAAACAAATCCACAGAAGAAAATCAAGTTTAGTTCTCATGGTTACAAGTAATAATGGATAGCTCCTTGTTTCAGCAAGGAAGTGAAGCCGACTATTCTTCCGGCTTCTTGAAGCGGAATGCATCAGGGTCGATAGGCATCAACACTATCGATTTATTTTTCTTATATTTACCTTTTACTTTTGCAGACTCTTTCTCCAACTTCTTTTTATTCTCAGAGAAATAAATCATGCAAGTATAATCAGGACATTTCAAATCAAATTCCAAGTAATTCTTTAACTGATACGTATAAAGATCACGTTTAGGCAGGAAACCACCTTTATCCAGCTTGATACTATCCAACACTTGGATATCAGTAAAATACACTACCGTGTCATTGAAAGAGGCAGCAACACCGAATGCATACACAGCCTTTTCCTTGCCTTCTTTTCCTTTTTTGAATGAGAATGCCGAGCATACCATAAAAACCAACGCTACGGCAAAAAGTATACGAACGTATTTCATAATCTGTTTTTTGTTATATGTTGGCGGCAAAGATAATGCAAACCGAGAGCAAAATAAAATGAATTCATTCATTTTTTTATGCTGAAGCGCAGCTCATCTTCACTTTTATGGTAAAAAAACAAAAAAACCGATGATCATAATATGACCACCGGTTTTTAATTCTTTCTATTTGTCGGAAACTGATATTTCTTATTATCCCAAATAAGACTTGAGCAATTTACTACGATTACTTTGTCTTAATCTTCTAATTGCTTTTTCTTTAATCTGGCGTACACGTTCACGGGTCAAACCGAATTTGTCGCCGATTTCTTCCAATGTCATTTCTTGTTGTCCGATACCGAAAAACATCTGTATGATTTCTTTTTCCCTATCGGTTAACGTAGAAAGTGCTCTATCAATTTCCCTCGCAAGAGACTCGTTCACCAAAGAGCGATCCGCCATAGGAGAGTCGTCGTTTACCAACACATCCAGCAAGCTGTTGTCTTCTCCTTCCACGAAAGGTGCGTCCACCGAAATATGGCGTCCGGAAACCTTCAATGTATCAGAGATTTTATCAACAGGGATTTCCAGTTCATCTGCCAACTCTTCGGGAGACGGGCGACGTTCATTTTCCTGTTCGAACTTGGAGAATGCTTTGCTGATCTTGTTCAGCGATCCTACCTGGTTCAACGGAAGACGCACAATACGCGACTGCTCTGCCAAAGCCTGCAAAATGGACTGACGTATCCACCATACAGCATAACTGATGAATTTGAAACCACGTGTTTCATCGAACTTTTCGGCGGCCTTGATCAGTCCTAAATTGCCCTCGTTAATCAAGTCGGGCAAACTCAAACCCTGGTTCTGGTACTGCTTGGCCACAGATACAACGAAACGCAGATTGGCACGTGTCAACTTCTCCAGTGCGATACGGTCACCCTTACGGATGCGTTGAGCGAGCTCTACCTCTTCTTCGACAGTTATGAGGTCTTCGCGACCGATTTCCTGCAAATACTTGTCAAGAGAAGCGCTCTCTCTGTTAGTGATACTTTTTGTAATCTTAAGTTGTCTCATTCTTCTAAAAACAGATTTGGGTTGCAAAGTTACGACATTTAATTTAGTTATAAGCTAACTTGCCCTAACTTTTTTATCTTATTCACTATAGTATTATAAACAAAAAGAATGCCGACAAGTTAGTTGTCGACATCCTTTTTCTTCTTTGTTAGCTAATATTACAATCTTCTTACCTAAAAAACATACCTTTTTATTCTTGAGTCAAATCTACCGCATAATTAGCACGTTTACCTGAGGGGAACATACCTGTAATAAAGAGTACCTGATCCGGAGACTTCGTAGCTTCCTTCAGTACCTTTTCCAAGTCCTCTACAGTTTTCATCTGTACACCATTGGCTTTTAAGATAATGAAGCCTTTACGAATACCGGCAGCTCCCATCTTGCCACTGTTAACACCTGTTACTTCAAGACCATAACCCAGATTCAGTTGTTTCTTCAATTCATCAGGTATAGGACGGAAGGCTGCACCAAGAATATCCATTCCTGCATCTTTTACTACTTTTGTAGTACCTTGTTCATTCTTCAGCGTCACTTCAACAGTCTTTTCTTTCTTATCGCGTATCAATTTCACTTTAACCTTATCACCGGGACGATGTTTTGCCAAAGCTTCCTGTAAATCGGCAAATTTATGAATAGGTTTATCGTCAATACCGATAAGAACGTCGTCAACCTTGATATCGGCACCTGCAGCAGAACTACCTTCTACGATTTCTCCTACTAAAAGGCCATCAACAACACCTGATTTTTCACGAGCTTCTTTTTTAAATTCACTCAATTTCTTGCCACTCTTATCTACCGGACGTTGAGTATCACCCGGTTCTTCTACAAGCGGAGTAACAGCAACACCCAGTTTTACACGTTGAACTGTACCGAATTGTTTCAAGTCAGCAACAACTTTCTTCATGATACTGGTAGGAATGGCAAAACCATAACCCGTATTTGATCCCGTCGGAGAGAAAAGAGCAGCATTGATACCAATCAATTCACCGCGTGCATTTACCAAAGCTCCCCCACTATTACCTTGATTAATAGCAGCATCAGTCTGGATGTACGACTCAATGCTTTCCGTACCAGTCTGCTGCCCCATTCCTAAAGAGCGTGCTTTAGCACTAACAATACCTGCAGTCACTGTAGAAGTCAGATTAAACGGATTACCTACAGCAAGCACCCATTCACCAACTTTCAATGCATCGGAATCACCTACCGGAATAGTAGGAAAATCATCTCCCTCTATTTTAATCAAGGCAAGGTCCGTGACTTCATCCGTACCAATGATACGTCCTTTAAGCTGACGGTTGTCATTCAGCGTAACACTGATTTCATCCGCACCGGCAATTACGTGATTATTCGTTACGATATATCCGTCTTTAGAGATGATAACACCGGAACCAAAACCTGTACGTTCAGGAGTCTGAACCTGTCGTCTTTGTGTACCACCCCGACCACCAAAAAATTCACCGAAGAAATCAGAGAACGGGTCTCTAACTTCTACTTCCTGAACTTTGGAAGCTTGAGTAGAACGAATATGTACCACGGCGTGAACTGAATTTTCTGCTGCTTGCGTCAAATCTACAGGTTGCGCATCAACGGCATTATAAGAGGCCAAACGTACGTTCGGATTCTGCTGGAACATATCACTAAATGCAGCAGTACTATCAGCAGGCATATTTTTTTGCAGCATCTTATAGGCGGTTAAACCTGCTACTCCTGAACTGAGAAGTACAATAGCTGCAACCCCAAGAATGTTTTTTGTTGTCTGTTTCATACTTAATTTCTATTCTTTTAATTGTTAATATTCAAATCTCGTTTAACATTTCGACGTTAAAATAACGACAAAAATCGTTCACTTATTCCGCTTGTCACTCTTTTTTGTTCTCTTTTAACAGTGAACTTTTGGGGCTTAACAGCGGTTAACGGCAAGACCTGACAATTTTACATTTATGCACGTTTACTGACGTGAAAATAAGGCAGATAGACGTTAAAACAAGGCAGACCATCTATCTGTTTGAAATAGATGGTCTGTTAGGGGCAAACAGATGGTCTGTTGAAGGCAAATAGATGATGCGTTTGGGGCAAACAGACCATCTATTTTCATAGAGGAGATATATCCTTAATTATCAAGGTATTCTATATCCATGTGATAATCCCATTTCGGGAAGTAAAGATTGCCTCCCTCCCATTCCACTTCACCACGCTGGAAGTCGACAGTTTCACTGCGGGGATATTTCTTTTCGGGCATCAAAGGCATACCGTAGTCACTATTCACAATCATACGCCAGGAGTCGATACCCCCCAGGAAGAAATATTCTTCGTCTGCATTACGGGCGAAAGTAGGAATACCAAATGATTGATCTACAGGCACCCAACCGATACCTTCAAAATAGATCTCTGCCCAGTCATGCAGATTCCACGCTTTGGGATGCATCATGAAACCGCTCTGGAAATGCGCAGGAATGCCACTGATACGACAAAGTGTAATGAACAACAGACTAACCTGACCGCAATCGCCCTTATTGTTATCCAGAACATATTCGGGGATATTCTCTATTGTAGAGTATTCACGTGCAGACGCCCAGGGGAAGTTATCATTTACCCAACGAAAGATGCGTTTAGCCTTTAAGAAGGGATTGGTTTCACCCTCTGTCAATTTGGCAGCAAGCTGACGCATACGCGGTGAAAAGATGATATGCTTCTCACGCTCGCCCGTATATTCCTTATATATAGAGGAGGTCGTGTCATACGGCTGAACATCTTCCGGCTTCAGATTATGCCATTCAGCATTGGCAGTATACTCAAAGCTTTCGGAGAATACGGTCGGTTCACCCTGCACGGCGCGTTTCTCCATATAAAGAGTGCTGTGAAGGCAATTCTGCGGAGAAAACGTATATTCCGGTTCGCTGGCAGAAATAAACCTCACATCCTGTTGTCGTGGCTGGTCAGTACGCGGATAAGGAAGCCAGCAACGAATCAACTCTCCGGCAGGAACAGCACTGCTATCTACGGTAAGAGTATAGGTGACACGCATCCGTTTGGGGGTGGTAATCGGATTACCATTCTTCTTCACACTTGCAATAACTTCAGGCAGATTTTCCATATTCACCTTTTCACTTCCACTAAAAGAAACACCGTCTTTCGCAGCTTTTATCTTGTAGCAGGCAGAGTCCACACGGAATAAGTTAGGTCCGGCATTGCGAAAATAACGTTTCTCGCCATCCAGTGTCATACATTCCAAAGCCTTGGAAGCTTCCCATTGACGCATTTGCTCATCAGTAACATCAGGAATATACTTGCGGATGTAGTCTTTCACTTCAGTTTCTGTACGAGAGAAATCGGTAAGGAGACGTTGATGCAGGTCTTCTTCCCAGGTGTAAGGCTTGTTTTCGGGTTTCGTAGTACAAGCAGTGGCCAAGAAGAATAGAGCGGCGGCATACAATACTTTTTTCATAATGATTATTTTTATAGATGATGATGGGACAATACCACTTTATAGTTTCACAACTCCGATACCCGGCAAATCGGGCAATGTAATCTTACCCTTTATCACTTCCATTCCTTTGAAACGGTCGTTAGCGATAAGCAGATTGCCATCCAGATCGGCAAAATCAACTGCAGGAGAGAATTGAGCGGCGGCGGAACATGCACACGATGTTTCTGTCATACATCCCACCATCACTTTCATACCCAAAGCACGCGCCAATGTCACCATCTTCCAGCCCTCGCGCATACCTGTACATTTCATCAACTTAATATTGATACCATGAAATGCATCTTTCAAACCAGCCACATCACTCAGTCGTTGCAAAGATTCATCGGCAAAGATAGGCAACGGACTTTGCTGCGTCACCCAGGCAATGTCATCCAACTGGGTCTTAGGCATTGGTTGTTCAATCATGACAATTCCTTTTTCATGAAGCCAATGTATCATGTCGATGGCATAATGCTTATCCGTCCAACCCTGATTAGCATCTACGGCAATAGGAAGACTGGTTACAGAACGAATGGTTTCAATCATCTCCTTATCATTCTCACGTCCCAGTTTTACTTTGAGGATATTGAACTGATCCGCACATTCCTTCGTTTTCTCACGTACCACCTCGGGTGTATCAATACCGATAGTGAAGGTAGTAGAAGGGGCTTTGCCCTTATCCAGTCCCCAAATCTTATACCACGGGGCTTGCAGCAATTTTCCCACAAGATCATGTAAGGCGATATCTACAGCAGCTTTAGCAGCAGCATCTCCCGGCGAAAGCTTATCCACATAAGCCAGAATATCTTCCAACTGGAAAGGATCGGGGAACTGCCCGATGACATCCTGCACTTTCTTCAGGAAAGCCATTACACTTTCCATTGTACCCAACTCTTTCTGCAGATAGGGCGGCATGGATGCTTCTCCATAACCGGTAATTCCATCATATTCAATCTCCACTTGCACATCGGGAGTTGTGGTGCGTGAGTAAGTAGCCACCGTAAATACATGACGCAACTTCAACTCATACGGGAAGAAACGCAATTTCATCCTGGCATTCACACCACTTTTATTGATATTGAACAGAGACGGGGTGCTTTCCCCTGCAAACACATTGTTAATAGCCACACTGGAACCTAATGCAGCGAAAGCCGCTGTTTTCAGGAAATCTCTTCTGTTTTGCATATGATTCGTTTTTAAATTATTAGATGATGATGGGAGAATTACGGATTATTCATAATAAGGGTTTGTTGCCGTTGTATTCAGGGATTCTTCCTTATTTATATAAGGTAACACACGCGTAGCAAACAACAGCCGTCCGAGGTTATATTCATCAAAGAGTTCGTCGGCAGGATCAAAACTACTGACATGCACATCTCCCTGTGAATGAATGAACCGTTTATCCCCAATATACATTCCCACATGTACCACACGCTCTTTACGATCTGCCGTAGCTTTACGGCCGAAGAAAATCAAATCCCCCGGTTGCAGGTTACCAAAATCAGGAGCAATATCGATATGTTCGCCTACATAGGCTTGTTGCGAAGCATCACGCGGAATGATAATATCATGTATGAACAGAATGGTACGCATGAAACCGCTACAATCAATTCCTTTGGAAGAAGTACCCGCCCAAAGATATGGAACGCCCATCAATGTGTGCGCTGTACGGATAATACTGGCAGCATCTTGCTTCAAGGAAGCACGCCATCTACTTTCCGGCATAGAGATGGATTTTGAGATATACCCCGTCCGTCCATCAGGATAAGCAACTTTATAGTAAGCACCTTTGCTTCCCTCCCACTTCAAACGGTTACCTGCAACCACATCAGAAACAGTCTGGGAAGTTTGATTAGGTTCGGAATACACAAAGCCGTAATGAGAAGTCACCACAATTTTCTCTGCCGCATTCCAGGCATGAAGTTCTTCTTTAGTGACCGGATGAATACCTACACGGTGCACCCAGGCAATGTAATTATCCGGTGTCTGAATGCGATACCAGCCGTCGCGTTGCAACACGCGGATGGGCATTCCCATCAATCCCTGCGTCATCATTTCGGATGAAAAATCCGGTTCTACACGAAGATTGGATACCGATACATTAATGATACCATATGTTTTTCCTTCCAGCCCAGCCTCGTCCGGCAATACCTTCAGACAGTCCATCACTTTATAATTGGCTTTCGACAATCCATTGAGAAGAGCTGCTTTCGCTTCAGGAGAGGTGGTTACACCACGTAACATCACATTTTTACCGGCAAAGGAATAATCTACATCAAAAAGTGCCACTCGTTTGTCCGGGGCATACTGACGTTTCAAGCTGTCGGATAACTGTGCCACATCGGCAGGAATAGTCCTGTCCCCGACTTCCGAAGCCACCGAACATAACGAAGCGAAAAGGAACAGGGATACGATAGGAATAAGTCTTTTCATTAGCTAAAATGATTTGGGGGTTATTAAGTATTAGCAAAGTTAGAAATAATTTCTATTTTGGTTATATATTTTCAGGAATATTAAGATATAGTTTTAGAATGAAACCCACCATCTCCGTATCAAGGCCGTACCAAAACCGTACCAACTCCGTATCAAGTCCGTATCAAGTCCAAGCGTATAGACACGGAGCAGGTACGAAGTTGATGTGGATCAGACAGAGAGTAGATAAAACATTGATTATGTCCGCTTGCAAAGAAGAATAAAAGGAGGAACAAACGCCTCATTCTTCAGAAGAAGTAAAAAACTCGGCAAGGTTTTGTATCCACTGGCATAAAAGTCGTATCTTTGCCCAACAAAAGCAGTTGGTCGGTCTGTCGCTTGCGCTTCGGCGCACGAGGAAAGTCCGGGCAACACAGAGCATCCCACTTCCTAACAGAAAGCTGTCCGCGAGGGTAGAGTAACGTAGAAGAAAACAACCGCCTGCGTCTTCGGGCGTCGGTAAGGGTGAGAAGGTGGGGTAAGAGCCTACCAGTCTTGTGGCGACACAAGGGCTGTGCGTCTTGGGAGTTGTAAGGTCATGTAAACCGACGCTATGAGAGCTGCTCGCTCCATGTCGGAGGGTAGACCGCTAAAGCTTGTATGGTGACATACGGCTCAGATAAATGATGGACACCTTGATGAATGAAGAATTAAGAATGAATAATGAAGAATTTTTCCTGAAAACAAGGAACAGAACCCGGCTTACAGACCGACTGCTTTTTTTTAATGAAGAACTGATAATGAAGAATGAATAAACGTATTACTGCTCTTTGGAAATTCCTGACATACGACATTTGGCGTATTACGGAGGACGAAGTCACTAAAACGACCTTCTCCCTCTATAATATTATCAAAACGATCTATCTCTGCATTAACCGTTTCACCAAAGACAGACTGGTAAACAAAGCTTCTGCACTGACTTACAGCACACTGCTCGCCATTGTTCCCATTCTTGCCATCCTGTTTGCCATCGCACGCGGATTCGGCTTCGACAATCTTATGGAAAGCCAAGTACGAATGGGATTTGGAGGACACAATCAAACGACGGAAGTAATCCTGCAGTTTGT
Source organism: Bacteroides intestinalis (assembly GCF_003464595.1). Lineage (GTDB taxonomy): Bacteria > Bacteroidota > Bacteroidia > Bacteroidales > Bacteroidaceae > Bacteroides > Bacteroides intestinalis_A. Next base: position 14,409 of record NZ_QRZF01000021.1, on the reverse strand, counting down.
CAATTCTTACCTGTCGCAAACCAAGAGTGGCATATTCATCGGAGTGGGTTTAATCATGTTGTTATGGACGGTTATCAACCTGATCAGCAGCATTGAAATCACGTTCAATCGTATTTGGGAAATAAAAAAAGCGCGGAGTATGTACCGTAAAATCACGGACTACTTCTCCATGTTCTTACTGATGCCTATATTGATTGTAATTTCGGGTGGCCTCTCTATCTTCATGTCTACCAGCTTAAAGTACATAGAAGACTTTGTTCTGCTGGCTCCTATCCTGAAGTTCCTGATACGCCTGATACCTTTCGTACTGACGTGGTTTATGTTCACGGGACTGTACATCTATATGCCGAATACCAAAGTAAGGTTTAAGCCTGCACTCATCTCAGGAATCCTTGCAGGAACGGCACACCAGGCATTCCAGTTTCTCTATATCAGTGGTCAGCTATGGGTATCGCGCTATAATGCCATTTATGGTAGTTTTGCCGCACTCCCTTTATTTCTGCTTTGGCTTCAGATATCATGGACCATCTGCCTGTTTGGTGCAGAGCTGACCTATGCAGGACAAAACATCCGGAATTTCAGCTTTGACAAGGATACCAAAAATATCAGCAGAAGGTTCCGGGACTTTGTTTCCATTCTTATCATGTCTCTTATAGCCAAGCGGTTTGAAGAGAATATTAAGCCGTACACTGCCGAAGAAATGTCCGAAGAATGTCAGATTCCTATCCGCTTGACGCATCAGGTGCTATACGAGCTACAGGAAATCAACCTGCTGCATGAAGTGGTAGATGAAAAAGACGAGGTAATCGGTTATCAGCCTGCAATGGACATCAACAAAATGAATGTCGCACTATTGTTGGACAGACTGGATACGCACGGTTCGGAAGATTTCAAGATCGATAAGGAAAAAGAATTCAGCGATCAATGGGATGTGCTGATGAAAGCACGCGAGGAGTATTATAAGAGTGCGAGCCATGTACTGCTGAAAGACCTGTAAATTAGTGATTAGCGGTAAGTGATAAGTGATTAGCAAGTTGCGCTATGGTCGCGTTGCTAATCACTTATCACTTACCGCTAATCACTAAATCAGTATTTATTGTAAGAAACCACCTTTTCTTTCGGCTTTCTTGCTTTCTTCCGCTTCTCTTTCACGGAATAGCCAATGGTGATAACCAACAACAAGCGCTTGGAAGACGGAATACCGGTCAGCTTCTTGATTTCTTTCTCATCAAACCAACCGAGAATACAAGAGCCCAACCCTTCACTCTCTGCAGCCAATGTGATATGAGCAGTAGCAATGCCAATATCTATTAAAGGGAAATACTTGTCTTTAATCTTTGCACCCAGAAATGAAGTTACGTTCATTGATTCCTCCACCACCAAAATGTGTACAGGAGCATCTTTAGCGAACTTATTCATCCCCAATCCGGCAGTAGCCTTACCTACTTTGACGGAAAGCTCCGGATCATTGATTACAACAAACTTCCACGGCTGCGCATTACAAGCCGAAGGTGCCAGACGGGCAGCTTCCAATATCCGTTCCAGCTTCTCAGGCTCAACGGGACGGCTCATATCATAAGCACGGTCGCTCTGCCGGGAAGCAACTAACTTCAGAAAATCTTCCATATCTATTAGTTAAACTGTATCATCCGGCTGATATACTTGCCGATAATATCAAATTCGAGATTCACTACACTGCCCGCTTTGATATCGTGGAAGTTCGTATGCTCAAAAGTGTAAGGAATAATAGCTACCTGGAAAGTATCGTCTGTCGGGTTGCACACTGTCAGGCTTACCCCGTTCACGGTTACCGAACCTTTGTCTACCGTGATATATCCACGCTTGGCCATTTCCTTATCGAAAGCATACCGGAAGGTAAAGTAATAACTCCCTTCGGCATCTTCCACATTCATGCAAGTGGCAGTCTGGTCCACATGTCCCTGCACAATATGCCCGTCCAGACGGCCGTTCATCATCATGCTGCGTTCTACGTTCACTACATCCCCGACTTTCAGAAGCCCAAGATTGGAACGTTCCAATGTTTCCTTCATGGCAGTAACCGTATAGGAATCCTCCGTCATGCTGACTACCGTAAGGCACACACCATTGTGAGACACACTTTGGTCTATCTTCAATTCATTTACAAATGAGCACTTGAACGTGAAGTGTACGTTCTCTTGTTCTTTTACCAATGCCACGAGGGTGGCGCATTCTTCTACTATTCCGGAAAACATAAGTCAATTTATAATTTAGTGATTTACAATTCCTCATTCTGGTGGTACAAAGATAATGCAAATTGAGCGCAGAACTTTCATGCTTGCATGAAAAAGTTCTGCCGAGATGCAGTTTATCTTCTCTAAAGATACGAAATAAATGAGACATAGGTACAAAAAAAATGGAGCTTTTCACAAAGCCCCATTTTTCAGTTTTCAATAGGTATTAGTTTTTTTTTAAGGTAAAAAGATTGTTTTCAGGATAACGCTGCAAATATAGCGGCTTTTCGAGATACTTACCAAATTTAAAAACATGTCTTATAACATCTTTTTGAAATTTCTTTGGTTTTATTACCACTTATGTAGCCTTTCTACACCCGCAATCGTTTTCAGTGGACAAATATATATCATTTTTCTAACAAACACTAAATTTTATCTAAAAAAGAGCTTATTTCTTAGTTAAAGGGTAATGTTCGTCTGTTTTTCCGCTATGTTTTAACACTTTTGCATCGATAAAGAAGACTATTTCTTCTGCAATGTTAGTGATGTGGTCGCCGGAACGCTCCAACTTACGGAACACACTTACCAGGTTCAAACAGGTCAGTACAGTCTCAGGATGCTGGGCAATGTAGTCTGCTAAAACAGTAGTAGCTTCTGCATTGATTTCATCCAATAAATTATCTTTGGCAAATACCGAAGTCGCCAGATCCTGACTTTCTTCCTGAAGAGCTTTCTTGGCAAGCTCCAGCATAGCAAGTACCTGTCCTTGCATTTCTTCCAGGCGCAATCGTTTCAGAAGTTCCGGATCAAGAACCGGTTCCTTGCAATTCAGAACGAAGCGGGCAATGCCCTCGGCAAAGTCACCAAGACGCTCCAGATTCGTATTGATCTTCAGCATGGCAAGCACAAAGCGCAGGTCGATGGCTACAGGATTATACAAAGCAATGATATCTTCAACATCGCTGTCTATCTTCAATTCCAAGGCATTCACACGACGTTCGCGTACCAGTACCTGTTGCGCCAGTTCACGGTCAAAGGTCAGCACAGCCTCCCCTGCCCTGTCGAGCTGGTTATATACTAAGGTCCACATTTCGTCTATTTCTTTTTTCAGCAAGACGAGTTCCGATTCGATAAACTTTACCATAAATTTCTATTTTAAGATTACTTGTATCATCAATTAAAGGAAGCCCGAGGTTCCTTTTTGTTTCACGCCGGGAAACAAATGCCTACCCGAAGCGTCCCGTAATGTAATTCTGAGTCTCCACTTTATCGGGGTTCGTAAATATTTTCTTGGTATCGTCAAACTCCACCATTTGCCCCAGATAAAAGAACGCTGTTTTATCACTAACGCGTGCAGCCTGCTGCATATTGTGTGTAACGATAACAATCGTATACTGCTCTTTCAGTTCGTGAATAAGCTCTTCTACCTTAGCCGTAGAAATGGGATCGAGTGCAGAAGCCGGTTCGTCCATCAGTAACACGGAGGGAGATACAGCCATGGCACGAGCTATGCAAAGACGCTGCTGCTGTCCGCCGGAAAGTGCATAGGCAGAAACTTTCAGTTTATCCTTTACCTCATCCCACAAAGCTGCCCCTTTCAGGGATTCTTCTACACGCTGGCGGATGAAGCTACTGTCTGTCACGCCATTCACACGAAGTCCATAGGCTACATTCTCAAAGATGCTTTTCGGGAAAGGATTAGGACGTTGGAATACCATACCTACCTTCTTGCGAAGTTCATCTACCTGAATATCTTTTCCATAGATATTCTCTCCGTCGATATGAATCTCACCTGTCAGGCGGGTATTCGGAATAAGATCGTTCATGCGATTGAACAACCGGAGGAAAGTAGATTTGCCACATCCCGAAGGTCCGATAAATGCTACTACCGAACGTTCTTCTATCGACATGCTGATACCTTTCAAAGCATGGAAATCTCCATACCAGAAGTTTACATTATTTGCTTCTATTTTACCAATCATTTTGTTTACTGTTTTATTCCTGTTAGTTCATCTTTACTTTTTTCTCGAAATACTTCCGCAAAGCATTCGCCAGAAGGTTTACCAAAAGGATGATTACGATTAAGACCAGAGCAGTGCCATAAGCCAGCGGAAGCTGGGCATCCATATCCGTGCCACTGGTAGAAATAACATACAGGTGATAAGGCAATGCCATACACTGGTCGAGTATACTTGTAGGGAGTTGCGGAAGGAAATAAGCAGCACAAGTAAACAGGATAGGTGCAGTCTCGCCGGAAACACGTCCCAGAGCCAGAATAAGACCTGTAATCACATTAGGCATCGCCATAGGCAGAATAACGTGCCAGATGGTCTGCAACTTAGTGGCCCCCAACGCACGGCTTCCCTCACGCAGAGTATCGGGAATGGCTTTCAACGCTTCCTCTGTGGTACGGATAACTAAAGGTACACACAGCAATCCCAACGTAAGTGAACCGGCCAGGATACTATCGCCAAATCCCATATAGTTAACAAATAAAGCCATACCGAATAGACCAAAAACGATGGAAGGTATACCGCTCAGGTTGTTTGTCATCATACGGATGAACCGGACTACCCAGCCTTTCGGTGCATATTCATTCATATAGATTCCACTCATCACTCCTACCGGGAAGGCAAACAGGGCACTGCCTATCATCAGATAGAATGTTCCGACAATGGCGGGGAAAATACCTCCTGCCGTCATACCGTCCGTGGGGGCAGTAGTCAGGAACTCCCAGCTGATAACTCCCACACCTTTATATATAATGAAGCCGAGAATGGCAAAGAGTATCCCCACCACTGTCAGGCTCAGCAAACGGAATGTTCCGAATGCAATACGTTGCGAAAGATGTTTCCTATCTATCATACTTATTTTTCTTTTCTCTATAAGACATTATCTTTTCCGGGCTGACACAGCTTCTACCGTGAAGTTTATCAGCAAACTAATAAAGAACAGCACTACGCCCAAAAGAAATAAGGCTTCATAATGTGCTCCCCCGGCAGGTGCTTCTCCCAGTTCCGCTGCAATCGTTGCAGGTATGGTACGCAACGGTTCCAGAATGGTATGCGGTATGACTGCCGCATTACCTGTCACCATCAGCACCGCCATTGTTTCACCGATAGCACGCCCGATTCCCAATACCACACCGGAAGTGATACCTGATACGGAATAAGGTATCACCACCTTATATATGGTCTGCCATTGTGAAGCGCCCAATGCAAGGCTGGCTTCCCGCATGGCACGGGGACAGTTGCGCATGGCATCTTCCGTCACCGTTATAATCGTAGGCAATGCCATTATGGCCAACACAATGCTTCCCGCCAGTCCACTTTCACCCACAGGCAGGTTGAATACTTTCTGGATGAATGGTACAATCACAATCAGTCCGAAGAAACCATAGACCACCGATGGAATACCACTCAGCAACTCAATTATCGGTTTCAGCAGATTACGTATCCTGGAATTTGCCACTTCGGACATATAGATAGCAACTGAAAGCCCAAAAGGCAATGCTATCAGGATGGCAAATAAACTCACCCACAGCGTACCGGTTATTAAGGGTAGAAAACCGAATTGTGCGGCAGGTGTAGCCGTCGGAAACCATTCCGCCCCCGCAAAGACATCTTTCACCGAAATGGTGTTATCCTGCAATAAGTGGACGGAATCCGGACGAACGATAAACTGTTGCGGTACAAAAGCAATAATGCCTGGCGTACGTTCCACCAGTTCGGTAATCTTTACTCCGGCATGTTCATAAGCTGCCCCCAGTTCTTCCTCGGTATAATACTGAGTGATATCTTCCAAACGGAAAAGCCGGATGGGCATATCCTGCCCCCCGACTTCATTCCAGTTTGTTATCTCCTCATCGAAAACATCCTTTATCTGAGCCGGGGTCAGCTCACTTACCTTATTATCTTTATTCAATGCCAATACATATCCTTCTTCAATTACCCGGCTGTTGAACAGCCCCAACGCCTCGGAAAAGAGAAACAGGATAATGAGCACAATGGTGATGCTTGTTACAAAACCGCTACAAGCTAACACTCCTTCTATTATTTTCTCAAAAAGCTTCTTCATAAATGCCTATTGAATTTCGTATGCAAAGAAACCACGTCGATGTTAAGAGAGTGTGACTAAGGTTTGAAAGAAATGTTTCAAACGTATTACAAAAGCGTTACAACCTCCAAAAACACAAGTTTTGTAATTAGATTGTAATGCGCAATTGTTTTATTTGCAAGCAATAAACAAATAGAATAATATTTGGGTTCTATTATCACCCGCTTTTGAGTATAATAAAATTCATTATAAATAGAATAAAAAACAATTTTTGAATAAAATGAAAACAATAAGTATCATCCTATTCCTGACATTGGCTGTAAGTAGCCTACAGGCGCAACGCATCAAAGGCAGTGACACTGTACTACCTGTAGCACAACAGACTGCCGAAAGATTTATGGCACTCAATCCCGACGCCCGTGTTACCGTAACCGGTGGTGGCACCGGAGTAGGTATTTCCGCTCTATTGGACGGAACTACAGATATTGCCATGGCATCCCGCCCCATCAAATTCAGTGAGAAGATGAAAGTAAAGGCAGCCGGAAAAGAAGTGGAAGAAGTTATCGTAGCTTACGATGCCCTTGCCGTTGTGGTTCACCCCTCCAATCCCGTAAAGCAACTGACGCGCCAACAACTGGAAGATATCTTCCGGGGTAAGATTACGAATTGGAAGCAAGTGGGTGGAGATGACCGTAAAATCGTGGTGTACTCTCGCGAAACATCTTCGGGTACTTATGAATTCTTCAAAGAAAGCGTTCTCAAAAATAAGAATTACATGAGTAGCAGCCTCTCTATGCCTGCCACCGGTGCCATTATACAATCTGTCAGCCAGACGAAGGGAGCAATAGGATACGTAGGATTGGCTTATCTTTCCCCTCGCGTCAAATCACTGTCCATTTCTTACGACGGGACACACTTTGCCCCACCCACTATGGAGAGTGCTACAGATAAGAGTTACCCCATTGTGCGGCCTCTATACTATTATTATAACACAGAAAACTCCGAACAAGCAACTCCTCTCATTGATTTCATTCTTTCACCTGCAGGTCAGGAAATCATTAAAAAGAGTGGATATATTCCCGTGAAATAAGGATATACGAAAAAAATGTCTTACTTTTGTAGCTCGATTTTTAGAATATATACATACCAATTATGGCAGATATTAAGAGCGAAGAAGCAGGCGAAAAAAAGAGCCTCAACTTCATTGAACAAATTGTTGAGAAAGACTTGAAAGAGGGTAAAAATGGTGGCAAAGTACAAACACGTTTCCCGCCGGAGCCCAACGGATACCTCCACATCGGACATGCCAAGGCAATTTGCCTTGATTTTGGTATTGCAGCCGACCACAATGGCATTTGCAATCTGCGTTTCGATGATACGAATCCGACCAAAGAAGATGTGGAATATGTAGAAGCTATCAAGGAAGATATCCAATGGCTGGGTTACCAGTGGGGTAATGAATACTACGCATCCGATTACTTCCAGCAATTGTGGGACTTTGCCATCCGCCTTATTGAAGAAGGTAAAGCATATATCGACGAGCAGACTTCAGAACAAATAGCACAGCAAAAAGGCACTCCTACCCAACCGGGTGTGGAAAGCCCTTACCGTAACCGTCCGATAGAGGAAAGCCTCTCCCTGTTCAAGAAAATGAATACAGGTGAAATAGCAGAAGGCGCTATGGTGCTTCGTGCCAAGATTGATATGGCAAACCCGAATATGCACTTCCGCGATCCTATCATCTATCGCGTAGTGAACCATCCGCATCACCGTACTGGTACAACGTGGAAGGCCTATCCGATGTATGACTTCGCTCACGGACAAAGTGACTACTTTGAAGGTGTAACGCACTCTCTCTGTACATTGGAATTTGTTCCCCACCGTCCGCTCTATGATCTCTTTGTAGACTGGGTAAAGGAGGGTAAAGATCTGGATGATAACCGCCCCCATCAGTACGAATTCAACAAGCTGAATCTCAGCTACACCCTGATGAGCAAGCGCAACCTGCTGATTCTGGTAAAAGAAAAACTGGTGAACGGATGGGATGATCCCCGTATGCCGACTATCTGTGGTTTCCGCCGTCGCGGATACTCACCTGAAGCCATCCACAAGTTTATTGACAAAATCGGATATACCACATACGATGCACTTAATGAATTCGCTTTGCTGGAAAGTGCTTTACGCGAAGATCTTAACACTCGTGCGACCCGTATCTCGGCAGTAATGAACCCGGTGAAACTGATTATCACCAACTATCCTGAAGGGAAAGTGGAAGAACTGGAAGCAATCAATAATCCGGAAAAACCGGAAGAAGGCAGCCACTTCATTGAATTCAGCCGCGAACTGTGGATGGAGCGCGAAGACTTCATGGAAGATGCTCCGAAGAAATACTTCCGTATGACTCCGGGCCAGGAAGTACGCTTAAAGAGTGCTTATATCGTGAAATGTACCGGTTGCAAGAAAAATGAAGCCGGAGAAGTAGTTGAAGTATATTGCGAATATGATCCGAACACCAAGAGCGGTATGCCCGAAGCAAACCGTAAGGTGAAAGGTACCCTGCACTGGGTAAGTTGTGCTCATTGCCTTGAAGCAGAAGTACGCCTCTACGACCGCCTTTGGAAAGTAGAAAACCCACGTGACGAACTGGCTGCTATCCGCGAAGCTAAAAACTGTGATGCACTGGAAGCAATGAAAGACATCATCAATCCGGACTCACTGAATATATTGCCTCATTGCTACATTGAAAAATACGCTGCCGGCATGAAACCGCTTACTTATTTGCAGTTCCAGCGCATCGGATATTTCAACGTAGATCCAGACTCCACACCAGAGAAAATGGTATTCAACCGCACTGTAGGCTTGAAAGATACCTGGGGCAAAATAAACAAATAAAAATAGGATTATAGGAGTAAACAATTAATGAGCAATAAAAACCTGCTGTCCGGCAGGGATAAAGAGTTACAGGAACTTGCCGAACAATATGAAGCGGCAATGGCCGGAAACAAACCGTTCTATCAGGATGCAGATGAGTTAGCTGATCTTGCCGACTGGTATGGTACAAAGAAAAGATATGATAAGGCTTTTGAGATTGCAGAATATGGATTAAAGCTGCATCCCGATAGCACTGAACTTATGATTGAATATGCTTACCTGCATCTGGATAACGGAAAGAAAGCAAAAGCACGTGAAATCATTGAAAATCTTCCCGATACTTATTCGCCGGAAGCAAAAGTGGTGCGTGCCCATTTGCTATTGAGTGAAGGTAAACTGGATGATGCCGAACAGTTACTCGACACGATTGAGGATAAAGATGATCTGGCAAACGTGGTAGATGTATCCTATATGTATCTTGATATGGGGTATCCGGATAAAGCCTTGGCATGGCTCGATCCGGTAAAGGAAGAATATTCTAATGAAGAAGCCTATATTGCCGTAGTTGCAGACTGCCTTTATGGCAAAGGCATGACCGAGGAAGCAATTCCCCTGTATAACCGCCTCATAGACATGAATCCATATTCGGCTCCTTACTGGTTCGGATTAGCAAGATGCCACTTCGAAGAAATGAACTTCAACCAAGCTATTGATGCTTGCGATTATGCATTGGTGAGTGATGATGAATTTGCAGACGCCTATGTAATGAAAGGACACTGCTTCTACCAGTTAGGTAACGAAGATGCTGCTCTGGAGTATTATCAGAAAGCAGAGGAACTTCATGGACTTGCTCCCGAATTTATCTATACATACATTGGATTATGCAAGGTATCCAAAGGAGAATGGAAGGAAGGCTATGAAAATCTGGAAAAAGCAATTCTGGAAAATGAGACAGATGAAGTTGCTTCTCCAATACTGCCCAGCTTATATGCCAATGCAGGGCTTTGCCTCTCCAAGATGGGGAAGAAACGCAAAGCACACCAGTATTGTAAAAAAGCACATAAACTGTCACCGGAAGACCCGGAATCTCTTCTGATAGAAGGTCGCATATACATTGAAGAAGGTGACTACGACAAAGGAATAAAGCAGTGGGCAAAGGCCTTGAATTGCTCTCCTACTGCCGACACCTGGAATGAAATAGGTATGCATAGCATGGAAATCGGTTATCTGGATTATGCCAAGATAGCTTTTGAACGTGTCTGCGAATTGGAACCGAACTTTGATGGTATCAACGAAAAGTTGACGGTACTCTACATGACGCTGCATGATAAAGAGAACTTCATAAAGTATAATCAGAAATGCCCCCGCCCATTCGATTTAAAAGAATTGGAGAAGATGCAGATGCTTATGGAAAGCGAAGACCGGGAAGACCTGGCCGCTTATATGCAAAACATCATAAAAGCATTGCAATAAAAAGAAATAGAGAGTAAAGGAATCTTTACTCTCTATTTTATATATACCCTCAAGATATTTGTTTGCTATCTCTTATTTAGCACTACGAGTAGAAAGCTTTTCAAGGAAATATACCAGGAAGAAACCCACTATCATCAATACTACAGCCTCAACAACATACTGATTGGGCAGAATATTACTTTCAACCAATGGCTTCACTACCCCATGACTATCAGTAAAAGTTTCTATAGTTTCTTTCCAAGGCCACACTTTGTTTAGTGAACCCAACATGAAACCTGTCAATACAGCTAATGTAATATTACGGAAATGTTTTAATGCGTACGAAAGAACACGTGAGAAAGAAGTTATACCAATAAAAGCACCCACAAAAAACACTAATAAAACCGTTATATCAAGTGTTTTGACAGCCTCCATTATAAAGAAGTACTTACCTAACAGTACCAAAATAAAACTTCCCGATATACCCGGCAATATCATAGCACAAATGGCAATCGCTCCACAAAGGAATATAAAAAATAAGTTGGAAGGAGTTTCAGCAGGAGTTGCTACCGTAATATAATATGCAACTGCCACACCTATAATAAATGCCGGAATCGTTTTCTTGTTCCATTCCTTTATGTCTTTTCCTACAAACCATGTGGATGCCAGTACCAGTCCGAAAAAGAAAGCCCAAACCATAACCGGATGGTCCGTAAGCAACCATGTGATAATTTTAGCTAATGAAAATACACTGATTCCAATTCCCGCCAGCAGAGAGATCAGAAAATTACCGTTAATCGCTTTCCAGAATGCTCCCCATTTTCCTGTGAAAAACAACTTTAAACTTTTTCCATTAATGCTTTTTATCGAATCTATCAATTCGTCATAAATACCTACAATAAAAGCAATTGTCCCCCCCGATACACCGGGAACCACATCGGCTGCTCCCATTCCCACACCTTTCAGCATGAGTAGGGCGTAGTCTTTTAAACCTCGTTCCATCTTTTTCTTTATCAATTAACCTATTAATACTTGATTTATAGGACGCAAAGTAAAACAAAAAAAGCCAGTTACTCACTATAAATCAATCAAAAATATCCGAAAAACACATTGGAATTTTATACAACAGTTGGATACGGGTATAAAAAAGAAATGGTGTATAATAGTCTCACGACTACTATACACCTGGTCTTTTCTAAATTGCTTATTAAAATCTGAGGTTTACTACTTTACAGCCTCTATTGCTTTGTCATAATCCGGCTCCTGTGTAATTTCAGGTACCAGTTCAGTGTATGCAACCTTTCCATCCTTACCGACAATAACTACTGCACGCGCCAGCAAGCCACCCAATGGTCCATCTGCCATACGCACACCGTAACTTTCATCAAAATCAGAGAAACGGAAATCAGACAAAGGAATTACATTTTCAATACCTTCCGTAGTACAGAACCGTGCATGGGAAAAAGGCAAGTCTTTGGAAATCGCCAAAACCACTGTATCTGGCAGACTCGCTGCCAGCTTGTTGAACTTGCGCACAGATGTTGCACAAACACTGGTATCCAAACTTGGAAAGATATTCAATATTACATTCTTCCCTTTCAAATCTTTCAAAAAGAAAGAAGAAAGATCTGTTTTCACTAACTCGAAGTCGGGAGCAACTGTCCCTACTTTTATAAACTCGCCGATAATCTTAACCGGCTGTCCTTTAAATTTTGTTGTAGCCATAGTTTTCTTGTTTTATATGTCTATATAACAAACGAACTGTTGGAAAAGTTCGCCCAAAACTTTTCCAACTGCAAATTGTTACTCTCACAAACATGATTACAATAACCATTTAAAATTAAATTTGCATGAAAACTTTATTTGACGAACTTCAATGCGAAGTAAAAAACTGGTGGATGTCTCTCCTACTTGGTATACTCTATGTAGTAGTTGCTATAAGTCTGATGTTTGCTCCGTTCAGCGGTTATGCAGTTTTGAGTATTCTGTTCAGTATATCGATGCTGTTCAGCGGTTTGTTAGAGATTTCTTTCGCCGTAAGCAACCGGAAGAATGTTTCCAGCTGGGGTTGGTATCTGGCAGGCGGTATCATCGACATGATATTAGGTTTCTATCTGATAGCTTATCCGCTGTTAAGCATGGAAGTAATTCCATTCATCATCGCATTCTGGTTAATGTTCCGCGGCTTTTCTTCCATTGGCTATGCCATGGATCTGAAAAGATATGGTACCAGAGACTGGGGATGGTATATTGCCTTCGGCATATTAGCTGTGATTTGTTCACTCCTCATTCTGTGGCAACCGGCAATAGGTGCCATGTATGCTGTCTACATGATCTCATTTGCATTCCTTATTATCGGATTTTTCCGTATTATGTTGTCTTTTGAATTGAAGAACCTTCATAAGCGAGGAAGAAGTATGAAAGATAAAAACAAAGAAAAAGAAATTCCAGTAGAATAAGTAGCAATCCAGCCCGGAAAAACGAGTTGACTAAAGAACCTGGCAACAGGAACTTGCCAACTCGCTTTTTCATTAGTTACACTTCAGAAAGCGGTGCATGGTGGTTCTGGATACTCCCATCTGACGGGCTAATTCCGAACAAGAAACACCTCGTCTGGATTCACGCATCAAACGTCTCTTATTCTCACGGAGTACCCGTATTGCAGGGCAGGTCCCCTTTTTACGTCCTAACTTGACCCCTTCCTGTTTTCGTCTTGCCAACGCTTCCTTAGTTCGCATGGAAATCAAATTACGTTCTATCTCCGCCATCAATCCAAATGCAAACCCCAATACTTTACTGTTAATGTCATTTTGAAAAACATATCCCTCTTTCGTGCTGTACAAAATAATTTCTTTCTTTATACACGAGTTGAGAATAGTCATGATTTCCAACAAGGTGCGACTCAATCTCGAAATCTCCGTTACAATCAACGTATCCCCCCGCTGCATCCGGTTCAACATCCCCGACAGCTTTCGTTCCTTACTACTCACACTCCCACTCACTGTCTCAGTGTACCACTTGTCAATCTTCAATCCATTTTTCTCTGCAAAGCGCAGAAGTTCTTCACGTTGATTAGCCAGAAACTGCTTTTCTGTACTCACTCTTAAATAAGCTACTACCATAATTTTGTTGTTTTTATAGGTTTAACAGTGCCAAAGAACAGCAATAACAGTGAAAAATCACAATATCATTAAGCAATGAAATACAGCAAGTTCGCGCACTTTACCCCTTTTATTTTACATCACTTATTTCGAAGATGGCAAAGCAAATTATGTAGGAATACACATTCCCATACCGGAAGCTGGTTATAAAAAGAAACAAGAAAAAATCTTCTTTCTTTCTATAATAGACAATTTTTCGTTTTCAGCTTTCCACAAGTCCTAGTATTGAGTTCTAAAAACGTTAATTATCTAATTATGAAAGCATTATATTTACCAACTGTTCACATCATAATGTAAAAGCATTTACTGACTTAATACAGAAATGGTTTACACCTATTTAACTAAAAACGGT
>NZ_QRZF01000021.1:0-294 GCF_003464595.1 Bacteroides intestinalis | reverse complement strand
CACCTATTTAACTAAAAACGGTGTAATATGAAACAGAAAAAAGTAATCAATCGTTCAGCTTATGATCCCTCTTTTCAATTTGAGGTTCTAAGCTCTCATTACTCAAGTGGTGAGTCCTTATCTGTAACCAGTTTTCGTTACGGCATCAATCGGGGCAGCCTCTGTCGTTGGAAGAATCTTTTTGAAAATCATCCGGAATCCCTATCTTTGTCAGAAGAGTTATTAACCAAACTGAGATCGATGCGCGAGAAACGTACAGAAGAAGATTTGAAAGCCTTGACTAGTGCTGAGTCT
>NZ_QRZF01000020.1 GCF_003464595.1 Bacteroides intestinalis | reverse complement strand
TGCATTGGAAAAGAAGTTGATTCAATATCTTCCCAAGCAAAAGTCTTTACTACTCCCTCCTTGTCAGGAGCGACGATATCAAGACCATAAAGAATATGATGCTCTTTTAAGGCAACAACAAGATTGGAGCCCACAAAACCGTGAATTCCTGTAATAAGTATATTCATGAAATTAAAATAGTCCTCAGATATTAACCAACTTACTTTTTATTGATGTCAGAGTTTTCCAATGCATGTGTATTCAAAACCTAATTCTTGCAATTCATTCTGATCATAAATATTACGGCCATCCATCACCACCAACTGTTTCATTGTTTTCTTCAAGACTCCCCAGCTTGGCATCCTGAACTCTTTCCATTCGGTCACTAACAGTAAAGCATCGGCATCCAATACCGCATCATACATATCCGTGGCATAAATAACTTTATCACCTATTCTACGATTACATTCTTTCATTGCAATAGGATCATAGACTTTCACCATTGCACCAGACTCTATCAGTTTATCTATCAGAATTAAAGCAGGAGCTTCACGCATATCATCCGTTTCAGGCTTGAATGCCAATCCCCACATGGCTATTTGTTTGCCTTTCAAATTACCTTTGAAGTGCTTCAACAATTTTTCAAAAAGAATACTCTTTTGGTTTTCATTCACTTCCTCCACAGCTTTAAGCACTCGCATCGGATAACCATTCTTTTCTGCTGTTTTTATCAAAGCTTTTACATCTTTCGGAAAACAGGAACCACCATAACCACAACCCGGATAAAGGAATTTACTGCCTATACGACTATCCGCACCAATACCTTTACGTACCATATTAACATCTGCACCTACCAATTCACACAAGTTTGCAATATCATTCATAAAACTAATACGGGTAGCCAGCATCGAGTTAGCAGCATATTTTATCATTTCAGCACTAGGTATATCCGTGAATATCAAACGGTAATTATTCATCATGAAAGGCTTATAAAGCCGTTCCATAATATCCTTTGCCTTATCAGATTCAATACCAACCACTACACGATCCGGTTTCATAAAATCATCAACGGCATCACCTTCTTTCAGAAATTCAGGATTGGAAGCTACATCAAAATCAATTTTCTCATCACGTTTATCAAGTTCTTCCTGAATAGCAGCTTTTACTTTCTGTGCAGTACCAACAGGAACTGTGCTTTTAGTAACTACCAGTACATACCTTTTCATGTTGCGACCAATAGTACGGGCTACTTCAAGTACATACTTCAAGTCAGCACTTCCGTCTTCATCAGGAGGGGTACCTACAGCACTAAACACAACTTCTACATCATTCAGGCAATCTGCCAGATTCGTCGTAAAATTCAATCGTCCGGCATTATAGTTACGATGCACCATATCTTCCAATCCCGGTTCATAAATAGAAACAATCCCTTTCTTCAGGTTTTCAATTTTACTTTCTTGCACATCTACACAAGTAACGTCTATACCCATTTCAGAAAAACAAGTACCGGTAACTAAACCGACATAACCGGTTCCTACAATTGCTATTTTCATAATTTCCTAATTATTTTTTATAGTTGATAAAAAGAGCGATACCACTCTATCGTCTCTTTCACTCCTTCTTTGATAGGTTTATCGGGTTTAAAGCCTAATTCATTTTGTAACGCTGTGGTATCCGCGTTTGTCTGATAAACATCACCGGGTTGCATCGGAAGAAATATCTTCTCTGCTGGATGACCTATAGCCTCTTCTATAGCCTGTATAAAATCCATCAACCTCACAGGATGCGAGTTGCCAATATTATAAATCTTGTATGGTGCAGTGGAAGTGCTGGGATCCGGCATTTCTGCACACCAATTAAAGTCAGGAGACGGGACATTATCTATCACTCGCAACACACCTTCTACAATATCATCAATGTAAGTAAAATCGCGAAGCATATCCCCTTTATTGAACACTTTTATAGGACGATGGTGCAACATAGCATCTGCAAACAGAAAAGGCGACATATCCGGGCGCCCCCAAGGACCATATACCGTAAAAAAGCGAAGTCCTGTAGAAGGAACACCATATAAATGACTATATGTATGCGCCATCAACTCATTAGATTTCTTCGTAGCAGCATATAAACTTACCGGATGAGCAATACTATCTTTCTCTGAGAAAGGAACCTTACCATTCAAGCCGTATACACTACTGGAACTAGCATATATCAAATGTTTCACTTCATAATGACGACATCCTTCCAATATATTAAGAAAACCATCGATATTGCTTTCCACATATGCATAAGGATTCTCAATAGAATATCTTACTCCAGCTTGTGCTGCAAGATTTACAACCTTATCAAAATGCTCATTAGCAAAAAGCATCTGCATAGCTTGTTTGTCCTCAAGATTCATGCGGACAAAACGAAAAGAGGAATATTTAGAACTTCCAACAAACTTATACCAGTCTATATTTTCCTTAGAGATACCTAGTGTATCCAAACGACCATATTTCAGGTTCACATCATAGTAATTATTCAAATTATCCAATCCAACGACCTCATCGTTACGACTAAGCAGACGCTTACACACATAAGAACCTATAAAACCGGCTGCACCGGTAACTAATATTTTCATGTTTTATTCAACTGATTATATATTTCAAGATGTTTCTGTATTACATTTTCTATTGAGAAATCCCTTTCAGCCAATTTGCGTGAATTACGCCCCATATCCTGCCTCAAGTCCTCATCTTCAAAAAGAATCTTCAGTTTCTCAGCTAACGTATCACTATCTTTCACAGAAACCAGATAGCCATTATAGCCATCTACCACTGTTTCCTTACATCCAATGGAATTTGTGGTCACTATAGGACGTCCTACAGCAGTAGCCTCTATTAACGACTTAGGAAGTCCCTCTTTGTAATAGGAAGGAAATGCTACTATATGACAAGATTTCAATAGCTCTAGCACATCCGTACGATATCCCAACCACTGGATATACTCCCCATCACATACAGCCTTCAGTTCTTCCTCCTTTATCGCTTTCGGATTGTCATCCAATCCACCACAAAGCAGAAACTCTACTTTATCTTTATATTCTGCTTTTAGTTTCAAAGCAGCATCTGTTAATACAAATACTCCTTTTTCCACAATCATACGAGCAGTAAGCAAAACTTTAATTTTTCCACTTTCCGGTTCAGGAGCATAGCAATATTGATTCAAATCTACACCTGATCCTTTTATCATAAAAGCCTGTTCTTCTCTTATAATCCAGTTTTTCAAGAATAAAACTTTATCTTCTTCATTTTGAAAAATTACTGCGAGATTTTTACGATGATGAGAAAAGCTAAGGATCTTAGGAAGAATTTTTGAAACTAATGATTTATTTTCCTCTGAGAAAAAAATCCCCAATCCACTAACAGCATTAACCACTCCATGTACTTTTGCTAGTTTTGCGGCTAAAGTTCCCCAAAGTATAGTCTTTAAACCTACATGATGAACAATATCGGGTTTTTCACGACAATAGAGACGATACAAAAAACAATATGTATGCAACTCTTCTATAATATTTTGCCCAGAACGATTCATAGGCAAATCAATCATCTTTAGGCCCAAAGCTTTGATATCTGTTTTTTTACCAGTATCTTTCGTCACAATAGTAACATCATAACCGTTTTTTTGAGCACTTAAAGCAATGTCTTTACGATGAGAAAGAAAGAACCAATCAACATTGACTATTATAAATAATTTAACCATCAACAATACATCTAATATTTTTATAGAACTCCAATAAGGATATTGAAAGTGTCAAAGTAAAGGTTATTGTTTATTTTTTCGCAATTTTCATATATTCTTGTTGATACTTTTCTGCGACTTTACGAATATCATATTCACTAGCACGCTTTAAACAACTGTTAGTTATTGCATTGTAATACTCTTTATTTGAATCTAATCTTTGCAATATATCTGCAAGTTCCATAGCATTTCCACATTCAAATAGTACGCCTGCTCCCCCTACAACCTCTCTTAAACCATTAACATTTGTAGCTATAAAAGGACGTCCACAAGCCATCCCCTCTATGGAAGATAATGATAAGCCTTCATATTCAGAAGACATCAACACTGCATCAGAAGACTTTAGAATTCGTGGAACATCAGAACGAATATATAAGAAATGTACTCTATCCCTAACACCCATTTTCTCAGCCAATGTCATCTTTTCTTGTAAATTTTCATCAGTAGCTCCCCCTCCAACAAATACGGCATGATGGCGCTTTGGTAGCAAAGCAATTGCTTCTATCAATGTATCTTGTCGCTTGGGATAATAAAACCGAGCTACCATTGTAGTAACAAAAGTATCTTCACCAATTCCTAAAAGTTCTTGCTTAGTATACGGCTCAGCTTCCAAGTACTTTGCTATATCAACTCCATTGGGTATTGAGATACACTTTAATCCTTTGTATCTATTATTAAAGGTTTCAAGAGCCTTATCAGCGCAAGCGACGACCTCTTCATACTGGCTATAGATAAACTTATCAATATATTTAAAGATAAGTATCTTTCTCCTTTTATTATTTGTAGAGTGTTCCGTTGTTATAATCGGAGTATTACTAAAACTCAATATCTTAGCAAATGCGACCCAATAATTTGCAGGAAAAAGATGTACATGTACTATCTCATATTGCTTAATATAGGGAATTAATTCAAAAATATTTTTAACATTTCGTTCTGTTCTTATAGCTGCTAATGCTCTTACTTCAATACCAGACTTTTGTAATTTATTAGCTAATGTTCTATCTTCTGAGGCTTTCAATTCTAAAACAAGAACTTCATTCCCCATTTGCTTTTGTACAGGTAACATCTCTACCAATAAACTCTGAGCTCCTCCCATACTCATATTGTCTATCACATGTAGTATTTTCATTTTACTTTATTCCTCTAATTTTCCTATAAGTGAAATATAAGTATGAAAGAAATCTACTACCCAAAGACTTTCTACCAATACTATCTAAATTTAAATCATCAAATCCAATAATCTCTTTAACATGATTCTTGAAGAAAGTTTCCGTAACATCAAAATCATTCTCATTCATTATATTCGGATGCAAACAAAATGTCCATATTCCTGGGATTTTCATTTCTGTACAATGTCCTCCCAACTGTGGAATAAAAACAAAATCCCCATCCTTGTAAGGCTTTGTAGCAATAGTATCACTAATAATGCGTATATCGGAGCATTTCTTTAGTGCCAATAAAGTATTTTCGTCAAAAGTATGGCTGGGAGCAAAAAAATATTTAGGATTGATACCGTGCCCATTAAGAATTCGTAATCCTTCTTTTATCTTTTTGCATTGTATTTCAAACGAAACTCCTGCAAATTCTGAACGATTCCATAGAGGATTAATTCCGCCTTTTCCAGAAATATAACAATGATTATATCCGTGAAGCGCAATAGCCCAACCTTTTTTATCCCAATCTCTAGCTTTCTGCCAAAAGTTCGGATCCTCAACATCTATATGCAATTTCGGGTCTTCGTTATGAGGTATAATACCCACCATAGGCTTCACTTCATAACGGTCAAGAATATCAAGCATCTTCTCCCATTTAACAGAATCCATAGTAGGACACGCATCGTCTAGTCGAATTAAATATTTAGTAGTCATTTATATGATTTTATCTATTATATATTGAAAGAAAGGACGCTTATCTTCCTTCATATACTCCAAAAATACATCTGTACGTTTTACATCTTTCAGCCATTGCCATAATGAGACCTTACATTGTAAAACAAGTTTCAGATCTTGAAATTCTGGCATTACCACAACAAACTTAGGTTCTTTGATTTCATCATAATAGTTTTCACCTCGATTTGCTTTTACCCATATCGCAGGCAAGTTAATCCCACTAGCTGTAACGCAATAGGCATTGCCATCATTACGAAAATTAATCTCTAGAAAATACACCTTATCATCATGTCCACGGAGGAACTCTATACTAAAGAGTCCAGAGTACTGACAATCCTTGATGTATAACTTACTCTTTTCTACAATGTTGTCATAAAAAGGGTCTATTGGACCATACTCAAGGAAACCTGTATTAGTATTCGGTTGAGAACGAAGAACTTTTGTCATTCCCGGAATAATAATCTCTTCTCCATTCTTCAGAGAGCAACCAATAAACTGAACCTCTTCCTTTTTATTAATATACGCCTGAACAAATAAAGTATCCTTATTGCCTGCAAGGAAGGTATCTAACTCCTCTCTATTTCGGCAGATTACGATATCTGATTTACCGCCATGACTGCTAATATGTGATTTTGTGATACAAGGAAATGTCACTTTAGTTATATCTATAGGTAAACTCCAAACCTCAGGAGAGTAAATATCTCTCTTGGCAGCCATTTTGATCATATTAGTTTTATCCATCAACTCCGGCATTTTTCCTTCCGTAGGTATTCCAGGAAGTATATATCGTTCTGAAAGTTTTCTCTGATAGAGATTCAAATGTTCAGTAACTACATCAGCACACGAAATAATAATTTCTTTTTCTGATTTAGGTTCGCGGTACAACAGATAAGCCGCCAACTCTTTTATATCTGCCAGAGCATAATGCTTTAATATATATTTACTACTGGTAATATAATTCTTTGTAAGATTACCTATTGTGATAAGTTCAACTCCATAGCCGGATAGTCCTAAAGTCCTAATAACTCCAAGCGCATTGTGGTGAGTTCCTCCTCCAATTACTAAAACATTTATTTTTATATAGTTCATAAAGATTCTATAAGTTTAATATACTTCTGAAAAAATGCTTTCTTAGAGAATAACGACTCCGCAATCTCTCGACTATATTTTCCCCATATTTGCAAATCTTCCTTAGGCATATTGATAATATACTTCAAACCCTCATAGATGGAGTTTACATCAGTTGGAGTAAAAAATATACCATTCTGATTTTCTTGTACAATATGAGGATTGTCACATACCCGACTGCAAACAATTGGCTTACCACAACTCATAGCTTCACACACTACATTTGGGAAACCTTCGTAAATACTCGGAAGACAAAATACGTCACAATTTTGGTAATGTTTTAAAATTTCTGTCGTTGCAGGATGGAAGTCAATCATATCCTCAATTCCCAACTCAAAGCGTTTCTTGAAGCACATATCGCCATAGGTCTCTTCTTTCGTTTGTACATCACCATACCAATCAAAATGTACATTTGTAAGACCATCCTCTTTAAGGCGCTTAATTGCTTCCAGATAGTTAGAAACATTCTTTTGTCGTGCCACACGAGCCACTGTCATGATAATGAACTTCTTATTAGTTGGCTGAGCAATAGGAACAAAATAATCTGTATCTGTAAAGTTGGTTATAGTAGTAACAGATTGACTTAACTTAGGAAAGTTTGTCCGGATAAACTTTTCTTGTGCATATGCATTAGGTACCACGTAGTCTGCCCATCGATACAAGAAAAACTTTACTTTATCCTTTAGCGAAAGACATTGTGTAGTATTTCGCTCAGAGGCTATCAAACGAAATTTTCCCCCAAACATCTTTAGTATACAACCAATAATCGTAGGACCATCCTTGTAGGCAATCATCCAATCATAACCACCTGTCTCCTTGATATACTTACGGATAGCATATAATTTCGACCACTTATTATTCTTTGTATGTAACGTAACTGAACCTATAACATATTTCTGAACCAATTCTGAATAGAAATCATGTTCACAATATGTTATCAAATCAACATGATATCCGTTTTGCTTAAGGAAAAGCGCCAATCCAATCATTTGACGTTCGGCTCCTCCCATACCAAGAGTATCTATCAGACAAAGAATTCTTTTCATTCATTTATATTATTAATATACCCTTCTGTTGCATTATCTCTATGTTTGATAACACAAGGATTGCCAAATACAACACTATGAGAGGGTACATCACAATTAACATAAGTACATGGAGCAATCAGTACATCATCACCTATAATAACATTTCCTACTATGGCAGAATTAATACCTACCCACACTTTATTACCAAGAGTAGGAGCACCTTTGCGCGGACCTCTGTTTTCACGGCCTATCACCACTCCTTTGTGCAGATTACAATAATCACCAATTACTGCCAGATCGTTCACCGTAATATTGAATGCATGACCGAGGTAAAGTCCCTTGCCTATAATAGTCTCAGCTGGTATTTCAAGTCCATACTTCAATCGATATCTTCTTAATATTAGTTTACAAACAAATTTAACTATCTTATTTTTACTACATTGAAAGAGCCTCAGTACACGTAAAAAGCGAAGCGTATGCCCTCCCCCCTTATTACGTTTATAATCAACAGAATACACATTATACATTTTATACCTTTATTTTTTATAAATTTTACTATCATCCAATTTTGACACACAGAATCCCCAAAGTCGCAAGAGGCAAATTTTCTATAAAGCATGTCGAAAAAGGAATTGCTTTTTAGTGCTTATTATTATTTAGGCCTATTTTCATTGGCAACAGATTCAGCGATCAAGCGCAATCTCACGAAAGAAGATGTTTAGAGTACTAACCCCAATTAACTATATAAAATATCAAAATAGTTCTACACAACTACTAACTACTTTTTGAGTAATCCAAGAAAAGTAGATTTCAAGAATCGCCCTCTCCGTAAAACATATATTTTAGGTCCAATATATGGATCTATTTTGTTCCTCTATGTGTAGAAACATCTTTTGCATAATGGTATGGTACTGCTTTAATACAATATTTAGCATAAGAAAGCACACAATGAAGCTACAAGTACATCATATCCCTGCAATGACAGTTCTCTACACAGCATACCGATAACAGTTTGAAAATGATAGCCAGAAGTCGGATAGTTATTTGCTGAATGAGAATATTCATTCTATATTAATATTTTTTCTAGCATAAAATTCATTAAACAATAAAACCGTCAGAAAAGCACAAGGTAGGGTATAATACATTAAAAAGGGCTCTTTGTATTCAATTATATATATCAGTACTATAACAAAATAAAAGAAAAATTTCAACTTCCTTAAAACAAACTTTCTCATAGGCAAACTAAACAACTTTAAATAAGCAAGATAATAGCAAAAAGCACCTATAATACCAATAGCACCATAAAATTTTACATAACCACTATCAGATCCGACTACAATCCCAGAATCAGCCCTCCCTCGCATAACTCCTGTGCCAAATATCATTTCAGGCGACAAACTAGGAACAACCGCAGCTATTCCATTTATTGTCTCAGAACGTGATTCTGGGTCAAATGCTCCCATTATCCATCCCGATAGAGCATCCGCAGCTAAAGGAGACACTTCTCCCAATAAATAAGTGATTATTGAGACACCACAGAAAATAAAACCAATAATTATAAATATATTGCTAAGTTTGAAGTTAATCATAATAATATAAACTAATAATGCTAATTCAACTAATGCTCCAGTACGACCAATAAATATAGTAAGAATCATCATCATTGAATATGATAAATAGAACAAGAATCTATTAAGTCTTCCGGTAATATAAGCGAATGCAATTAAAACACAAGCCGAACTACATGTAATTGAACCATTTGAACTATTTAAAGCTATGCCCATCAACCTTGTTCCTTTGCTTACTGTCTCTGCAAATCGATCGTCGCCGAAATACCAATTCTCATATATATAAATCAAGAAGTTGTTATCAAGTAACCCATACAAAACAATCACAAACTGCAAAGCAAAAGCACCAATATATACATATACAAGTTTCTCTATATCTTTGAACTCAACTACTAAAAATACTGCAAATACCAGTATATATAAAATCATATAAAAAAAATACCATATTTCTAAATAAGTATTTTTCATTGACGTTTGAAAAGAAACATTAAACAAACTCAACAAGGCGCAAAAGAGAAATAAAGCATAATAAGTACCTATTTTCTTCTTACTAAAATAGCTATACACTTTCGCTGCATTCTTTTTATTAATAAGAAGTATAATCATTCCGATTAACACAGACAATCTACGTGTAGTAAGCGGTCCATATATCGGTATCTCAAACAGGAATCCAAATATTATAAATAAATGATATAAATAAAGGATTACTATTTTAAGGAATTGACACATAGAATATATTCTTTAGTAGTGCTTTGGGATGAAATTTCAATAAAGGTATAAAAATGCGTGAATTCATCTTGACAGAAATCAATGTTAGCACAGTGTAAATATTAAGGCATATATTTATCGGCAACTCCTTGAGATCGCTTATTTCAACAGATTGAAAATCGAATTCATAATCATGATTTCTAATTAAGCTCGTTAGCTTCGTTAGTTTGGATATAAGATAAATATCTCTATGAACATTATAAGTTACATATTGAGATTTAAAGTATTCAAAATAATGATACCAATAGGCAACAGGATACTCTCGATGGCATGCACTACCCTCTCTATAACGGTATAGATGAAGTACCTTACTTGTTGTATATACAGTATTGATATCTTGAATAACAAATAATTTGAATAAGTAATCTTCATTATTAACTATCGTTCTATCAATAATCACCTGATGTTTCATTAATGCGGATCGCCTTATGAAATCGGCATGTAAACCCATCTTTATTTTATATCTGGCATGCGCTTCACTATATGACTTCATATTATACAGTTTATCTTTTAACCGCTGAATCTTAGCACCTGATTCTAAACCTCTTTGAACACTTCCAGATAACATATCCACATTCCATAACTTTAGTGTCCTATAAGCATATTCTAAAGCATCTGAAAAAAGTAAATCATCTCCATCAAGGAAAGTAACATATTCACCGCTTGCCACTTGTAATCCACATCTTCTAGCTGCCGAAACACCACTATTAGACATATCAATAACTTTGATTCGAACATTATGGGTGGCATAATCACGGCATATATCCAGTGAACGATCATTGCTACCGTCATTTACAAGAATAAGTTCCCAATCAGACATCGTCTGCTTAAGAACACTCTCTATCGTTTCCCCGATGTATTGTTCCATATTATAAATTGGAACAATTATAGATATTTTAACATTTTTCATATGCTTAGAGATTTATAAAGGAATTCAATACTTATCTTTTTATACTTTTCTAATTCCCCCATATTATACAATGTTAAGAGGCTTATAAATCGTTCCGAACCCCTATCTTCATTATATATACAGTGAAATTTTTTCCCAAATATTATAGAGAAAGCAGTACCATGAAATGAATCTGTCACTATATATTCAGCATCTCGAAACATAGCCAACCATTCTTCTATCGAGATGGTAGCATTTTTGTTAGCAGTAAATTCTTTTATAGGAATACCTAATTCAGTATGCTTCCGTAATAGAATCTTTTCCGTATTCCAGTTCTTATCAATAATATACGAAGCTATATATTTTTCTTTACTAACTGGAACACAACTACATAATTCAATATAAGCATCTTTTGAGATAAGTAATGTTGGATCTAAAACTTGAATAGCATCGCAATTGAGATAATGCTTACATAACTTCACGCCTGATTGCTCTCTAAAGGACAAAGCATCAAATTTTGCAGCAAGCAATGCACACTTTGGGGTTTCTTCTACATTATACTCCCAAGAATCAACACCGAATGAAATAGCAAAACCAATCCTCTTAATAGGCATCCCTTTTATAAATCGTAGGTATCGGTCATAAAGAAATGGTCGTGAATATTTGGGACGCCAGACTTGATCACTGCCTACAACTATGGCTTCAATTCCATATTGTTTGATTATTTTTTTCGAATAATGATTAACTAAATTAGACAAATTAATGTTTGATTTTATAAACTTATCAAACAGAGGATTTCTTTCTAAATCTTTCCACCTTACAAAAGGTCTTTTCTTGCCATAAAAATGTAAAAGGATAGTTTTTAGGTTAACCATTATTAGTCGAAAAATTGATCTCTTTTCAAAATCAATGGTTATAGGCTCATGTCCCAGCCTGCGCAATAACATCTGTAAAGCCCAATTTTGAAGAACTCCACCATAATTAGATTCAAGTGGTAAAGTTATTATTCCTATTTTCATTGTGAAAGGGATTTTAGGGTACTTTGTTTTTTCAAACAGAATTCCTGGACGGACTCTTCTCGAGGCATTGCATCCGCTTTGTAACGAATGAACAAATACCAAAATTGCTACTGCTATACATATGTTTTTATTTTTTAATTACAGCAGCAAAGGTCGGTGCTTTTATAGGAGTGAGCAATACATCATTTTGGGACGCTTACTTTCTTTCTCAGCGCCTTCAATTGCTGGATCTTAAGTAAAATTATCAGCAAGAATCTATTACCCCCATATGTTTTATATTCATTAACAAAAGCTCTCAGTCCTTTTTTATCATTATTATTACATGCTTGATAGGCTATCCTCTTAATTGATTGCCTCATATATTTATCCAAATACATTTCTTTCTCTTTTATTGGCATGTTTGTTATAGAATTTAAGATCGTAGAGATGTATGAATAAATTTTTTCATGAAGTTCTTTTTGAGTTTCATATTTATTATAACTACCATGGCTAATTGAATTAGATCGGACTAAGTAATTTACTAAAGGTTCAGGTATTGTCCATGCTTTGTAATTGTAATATAAAGGAAGACAAATCTGTCTTTGCTGTCCCATATTATATGCATTGAAAATTTGTAATCCTGTTTGTTCTCGCAATTTCGATACTTTAACCATATAACCTATAGGTGCAAAGTTATATCCATTTTTTGCAAATAGACAATCTTCAAAAAGCGTACCTGGATCATCAGTGGGAAAGTCTTTATATGCTATTTTTATGGGTAACATACTTTTTTCATCAATAAACTGAATCTGTGAGCGCAAAATGGCGTAAACATCTGGTAATTCCTCAAATTTTGTTACAAATTTTTCGATAGAAGTGGGCATTGAGTACCAATCATCACTATCTGGCATTAATAAATATTCTCCATTAATGTGTTTTAACCCATTTTGAATTGCAGCTGAAGGACCTAAATCTTCTTCATGCAAATATATCAATCTATACCCCTTTTTATTGAAAAGAGGTATGTAATTCTTAATAATTTTTGCTGTATTATCTTTTGAGTCGTTATCAACGGCTATCATTTCAATATTAGGATATGTCTGATTTAATACAGAATCAAATAAACGATGAATGAATGCTGCTGAATTATGACAGGGAGTTATCAAAGAAACTAAAGCTTTCTTTTCCATATTTTATTAATAATAAAATTTGTAATTACTTGGCGTCGCTCTGCTGGAAATACTATATAATAGCCTGCGAATAAAGTTAATATCGTTGATATGGTGCAAGTGTATAATACACGTATAAAACCTTCATTCACATTTTGTATAAATAAATAGCATACTAAGCATATGATAATCAATGCTACCCAATCTCGCAAAAGGTCTGGCAACATGATCTTATTAATACTATACCCTTTTATGTATTTCTGTAGAGTATATCCTCCTATGACAGGACAAATAGCTGCCATCATGACATTGTATGCAAATGGAAACCAATAATCGACACCTGTATTAAAGCAGAAATAGGTTACAGGAATAACAGATAAGAAGCATGTACCTGATACTATACTAACCAGACGAATTTTAGTTGTGGCTTGGACAACATGATTGGTTGTTATATTCATGGCAACTACTAAATTCCATAATAAAGTCAAGATGCAAATCATTTCTGTGTGTTTTGGGATTACTCCTAACCATAATTTTAAAATATAATGTATTTCAAATATTAATGGTACAGAGAACAGTAACATCAGTATGAAAGTCAAACGAGCTCCATCTCGCATAAGTGAAATCATTTTCTCATGATTTCCTTGTGAGTAATTTAAAACAATTTGTGGCCTTGTTGCTATCGAAACATTAGTAGAGAGGTTCATTATTAGTGATTGTATTCTAGATGCGATATCAGCTGCAGCATTCATGATAGGGCCAAAAAACATATTTAAAATCATATTGACTCCTTGTGTTCTAGCCATAACACTTAGGTTACCATACAAATCCCAGCCTGAAAAACTAAGCATCTCTTTTAATAATGGTTTATCTAATATCCAATGAAATCTACACTCTTCAAAATAACGGACACAATAATATCTGTAATATAAGGCTATTATAAAATTTACACTAAAATTTAGAATAGCGTAAAGAATCAGTTTATCAAAATTTCCTATAACAAGCAAATAAACAATTAATAATTTTAATATTGAGCTAACTATTTCCACATATGCATATACATCCATCCTTTCATGAGAAAATATTGTGGCATTATAAGGTACTTGCGTTACACTTACAATCATAGAAAATATTGCAAATTGAAAAACCCAATGAGCAGCTATTAATCGAGTTTCTGGAATGATTAATTTATTGTTAATAAACCATATTCCAATAGTCTCGCATAAAAAAGCTATTAATAAAGCTATTACTATATGTACAATGATTGATGTTGAAAAAGTTACAGCTAATCTTTTCGTCCTTCCCTTACCTAATTCATAAGTCAGAAATCTAGATGTTGCTCCACTCATTGAGGAATTTAGAAATGAAAACATTGAGAGAACACCTCCAATTACTCCATAAATACCATAATCTTCAACACCCAATGTTTGCAATACAACACGTGCAGTAAACAATGTAATTATCATATTTACGATCAATCGTATGTATAGCATTATCGTATTCTTTACGATAGTCTTATTACCAGTTGATTGCATCAATTAATTCTTTACAGTTTAGGCTTAAATATTTCTTCTATTTTAGCCTCAGGCAAACTAAAGATCAAAGATTTCAATTTATTTCCATTAATGCAAAGACTCTTTATTTCATTATCTCTTCTTATCTCATTTCCAAAATATTCTGGCTTACAAGGAACTTTATAGATATCAAATAACCTTTCAATAAGATTGCGAATACTTAAAAACTCACCACCACCAATATTATATATACCAGAAGATACTTTATTACCAATCGTTCTATCAACTGTTTGAATCATTTCTTCTAGTGTAATAAATTGACGAGTTTGAAATCCTGAACTGAATCTTGGTGTCTGAGGATTTTTATCAGCTATATAATCTTGCAAATACTGTAGTGTATAAGGTACTAATCGTGTGCCAGGTTTTAGGTCATCTTCTGAAAACATATTGGGCAATATGAAATGATAGAAAATGAAATCTGCTTTAAAATCATTTATGTAACGAGTATAAAGTCGTTTACTTAAAGCATAATCATTTGTTACTGGTAAAAATGAACATACAATCTCCTCTTCAGTAAATGATTTCTCTTCTTCTTTATTTACTCCTATCTCCATATACGAACCAAAAGACACCCATATACCTCTATATCCTCTTTTCTTTAATTGAATGGATATTTCAATTGGGACACTTACATTAAGATTATATATTAATGTAGGGTCAGTTTGTAAAGCTGCTTGTACGCCTGCGCCTGAAGCATAGAAAATAATGTCAGATTCTATAAGATTTTCAAATGGTAATGTATCTTTCAATAAATCTATAGCATAGAAAACGCTACATTCATACCCCTTAGGGACGTCAAGACCGTAAACATCTACTTGAGCGTCTTTATTAGAATAGAAATATTTTGTTAAAGCAACTGAAAGCATTCCATTTGTCCCAATTATTGAAATTTTCATGGATTCGTCTATTTTAGGAATTGATTAATTTCGTCTATGCAAATCTGATATACATCTTCTTTTTGATATCTTTTATACCAATCTGCTACTAGTTCCATACATTGTTGCATATTCATTCTTGGCTTCCAACCTAATTTCGCTTTTACTTTATTTATATCAAGCATTAATAACTTGGCTTCATGAACAGCATTAGAATCTGAAGAATCTTTCAATTCTCCATAACCAAAGTTTTTAATCAATTCTGTAGCTACCTCCCAAACAGTGGAAAAGCCATCGGCTTCAGGCCCAAAATTCCATCCTTCACAATATCCCGTAGGGTTGTCCCACATTTTTTGAGCCAATATCATATAACCGGATAACGGCTCAAGAACATGCTCCCATGGGCGAATAGCTTTCGGTGAACGGATATCAATCACTTTACCAGTTTCCAATGCACGAATACAATCTGGAATAATACGGTCTAATGCCCAGTCTCCACCACCAATAACATTTCCAGCACGAACAGATGCAATTGATACAGTATGCTTCTTACCATAGTCTACAGGATTAAAAAAACTTCTTCTCCAAGATTGGATGGCTATTTCACAAGCTCCTTTAGAAGAAGAGTAGGGGTCGTAACCTCCAAAAGGATCTGTTTCTTTGTATCCTTGTAATTGTTCTTTATTATCATAACATTTGTCAGTAGTAATCATAACACCAACCTTAACACTTGGTGTCTTACGAATAGCTTCCAACACATGGATGGTACCCATTACATTAACTTCGTAGGTTTCCACTGGTTGTTCATAGCTGAGACGTACTAATGGTTGCGCAGCCAGATGAAATACAATTTCCGGTTGATATTCTAAAAATATATTTTTCAGCTTTTGTCTATCCCGTATATCATCCCGTATATCTGCTTTTATTTTCCCCCCAATTCCTGAGAGTACAAAATTGTCTTTTTGTGAAAATGGATCTAAAGCTACTCCTATCACTTCTGCACCTAGTTCGTGTAACCAAATAGAAAGCCACGAACCCTTGAAACCTGTATGCCCAGTTATAAGTACACGTTTGCCTCTATAAAAGTCATCAAATATATCTACCATTTCTATTCAAAATTATATACTATTGTATCTTTAGGGTCATAGAGTTTATCTGTATAGGATAGTAAGATAAAATTTTTATCGCCATTGTTTGTAATAATATGAGCGACATTGTTTGGTATAAAGACTGTAATAGCCTTGCTTAGTGACATTTCAATTTCAAGCTTTTCATGCGTGGTAATATCTTCAAGTTTGAGCATTGCATCTCCCTCAATAATTGTAAACCACTCTAATGCTTGTAGATGGTAATGTCCACCTTTAGACTGACCTGGTTTTCCCATTGTTAAATAAACCTCACCTGTATGAGAGGGAATATTATCTTCTGTACCAGTAATTACCTTTAAAAACCACCCCCTCTCATCTGCTATAAGATGACGCTCTATGATTTTAATCCTTTCTGTGAGCGGATACATATCATCCATTATTTACCTCATTTTTGTATTCAAAATTTAGCACCTGTTTATCCCATTTTTTCCATGGAGCATTATTCGTTGCTAGCAATTTCTCTAACATCATTTTTTCTCTTATATTGTCCATACATTGCCAGAATCCTTCATGGATATATGACATAAGTTGGCCTTCATGAGCAAGAGTTTCCAATGGTGTACTTTCAAATATACAATCATCACCAGTCAATAAATTGAAAATTTCGGATTGTAGTACCATGTAGCCAGCATTGATAGTTGCACCATCAGCTATATTCTTCTCACGGAATGATTTCACTGCATTATTACCACCAATATTTAGTACACCTTTCTCTTGTATCATTTTCACAGCGGTTAGAGTTGCGATTTTACCATGTTGCTGATGGAATGATAGCAGGTTATTGATGTTTACATCACACACACCATCACCATAGGTCATAAAAAAAGGTTCATTACCTACATATTTTTGAATACGTTTGATACGACCGCCAGTCATTGTGTTATAACCTGTATCTACAATCGTCACTTTCCAAGGTTCTAGATTACTTTGGTGCACTATCATTTGATTATTATCATTACGATAATCGAATGTAACATCAGAATTATGCAAATAATAGTTGGCAAACCACTCTTTGATATACTCCTGACGATAACCTGCACAAATGATAAACTCTGTATGGCCATAGTACGCATACTCTTTCATGATATGCCAAAGGATAGGCATTCCGCCTATTTCAATCATCGGTTTTGGCTTAAATTGAGATTCTTCGGATATACGAGTGCCGAAACCTCCTGCAAGCAGAACAGTTTTCATATATTAGAAATTTGTATCAATTTTACAATTGTATTATTGTGTTTTCCTTAGCTTAAACATGCCATTTAACTTTCTAATAATCCTTTTCATCAGGTTAAATGATTTGTATATTATAAAAAAGAAAAAATTGCTCTTATTTTTAACAAATAAATATTGAATTTTGTCAGAGGCAGTAGCATTCCCTAAATAATCAATAAAATTTAGATGATAATTAGTTGTATCAATTCCTTTGCTTTTACACCACTTGCTAATTATACGGTCTGTATCTGCATCAAAAAACCAATCTATACCAGCCTCATAGTTGTTCATCTTGTAAGCTTCAATCGTTTTTCTTATACCATCCTCAATAAATAATGTTTGTTGAAAATCAGGTATTACAGATTTCAATTTAGAGTTATCCATAATGGCATCAATACTTCGACCACCAAGAATTTCACCTTTGCGTGAAGGCATTTCATGAGCATAAAAAGTACTTGGCAAATCAATGGTTTTAATTTCTTTCTTAATGATTCTAGAAATACAACTTAAGACTTCATTCCAAGATGGTGCTTCGTCGCCACAAACATTAAAAGCTTCGTCATATGCCTTTGTATTACCAATCAATCCTACTACTCCCATAGCAAAATCCTCGACACGTGTTATGTTACAACGGTTTATTCCACCGTTCCAACGTATAATTGGTTTTCCGGCAAGAATACGAGCAGCAAGTGTCCAATGATAACCATATATAGGCGAAATTCCGTATGGGATACGAGTGTTTCCATAAGTTACGCACGGACGAATAATAGTATAGTGCACATCACTGCCTTCAAGTAATTTCATTAAATGCTGTTCACTAGCCCATTTGTTCACACTATAGGACCACACAGGAAGAACTTTAGGAGAATCCTCATGACAAACTTCACCAAGCCTAGTATTATATACAGCGCATGAAGAGATGAAAAAATATTGTTTAGTAAATTCTTTGTAAAGATTTACACTCTCTGCCGTATCTTTGTCCGAGTAACAAAGATAATCCATAACTGCATCAAAACTGCGACCTTCTAATTGTTGACGGATATAAGAATAGTTCTTTCTATCAGATTTAATCAGTTCCACACCATCCGGTAAGTTTTTCACATTTCGTCCACGATTAATCATCGTGATTGCAATACCTTGCCTTAAAGCTTCCGCTGTGACTGCAGAAGAAAGAACTCCTGTACCTCCAATCAATAAAACCCTCATTCCTCAATCAAATAGTTCCATTATCCACCCTTATCTCCGTCCCTGTTATGCCACAAGCCCCCTCTGACAATAAGAATGCTACCGTCTCTGCCACCGAACGGACAGGAGTAGCAGCTTTCATTGAAGTACGTTTATAAATACGATTTTTTTGTTCATCGGTAAGCGTAGAACTCATAGCCGTCTCCATAAAACCGGGAACAACCACATTACTGCGTATTCCCAGTTCACCCCACTCTCTTGCCGTATCCTTGGAAAAAGCTTCAAGAGCACCTTTACTGGATGCATACATAGCCAGTCCTTTGTAACCTGTATGTACTGAAATAGAAGAAATATGGACAATACTTCCCTTTGTATGATGAAGCAGCATATTACGTAAGACATATTTAGTTATCATCATCGGAGTGAAAACATTTATCGAATACATGGAGTGTAGCTTATCCAATTTCAAGTTCGTGACAATATCATCATAAGCCATCGCAGCATTGTTAATATACCCATGAAGCTGAATCCTATTATTGACAAATTCCTTGAACACATTTCTGTGCACATTTTCACTATCACCCAAATCTATACTTTTAAAGAAAAGTTTATTTTTAAACTCCGCTTCCAACGCCTTAAAGTCATCTGTATAAGAACGGGCTATACCATATATAATATGTCCCTGCTGCAATAAGACCCTGCATATTTCAAGGCCTACCCCACGTGAGCATCCTGTTACTAAATAGTTCATAATCTTTTTAATTTTCCGGTTCTTGTCAAAGTGAATGTCTCTACAAACTTTATTCTACGGGGAATTTTAAAATCCTGCAACTTATCCCTGAGTTGACGACGAATATCAACTTCTTTCAGCAGAGCACCATCCTCTAATTGGATATCAGCACAAAGTATGTTACCCAGAACAGAATTGTACCTACCATAAACCAGTGACTGACGGATGCCTTCAATTGCATTGATAACAAGCTCCACTTCTCCGGGATTAACTTTATAGCCACCTACATTTATCAGTTCGTTTTTACGACTTCTAAACTTAAAAATACCTTCTTGTTGATTGACCCATTCTACCAAATCATTTGAATGATAATAATCTCCATCAAAACTAAAACTCTCCGAGCATCCCAACAATGAACGATGAATAAGTAATTCATCATCCACAACCATGAATTTATCACGGATGGAAGCAGGAATCTGGAAACAATCGCCTTTTGCTGCAAACAAAGACCCTGCCTCTGTAGAAGCATATATATTATTAATCTTAGCTAGAGGAAATATGCTGTGAATAGCATCATAAAGACATTGGTCACTTTTCTCTCCACCCAGAGTAATTCGCTGTACGGAAGAATATTCTTTTTCCAAAGGGAGTAACAGCCTATAGAAGGTAGGAGTAGCTGAAATGTGAGTTACAGAATACTTCTCTATCAGATTATAAACTTCATTCCGGCCAAGGCCAAACACATTTACCAAAGTATTCTGATTCTCAAAAGCTTGAAAAAACACTTGAAGCCCAGCCATGTGCGTAGGATTATAGGCATATGCCCAAACCTGTCCCCAATACCTTTCACCACAACGAACCGAACGAGAAAGGCTCTGTACGCTATGAATAACTTTTTTAGGTTGCCCTGTCGTTCCGGAAGTAAATATCGTAATTTCAGAAGCGGATTGTTGCAAAGCTTTAACCACTTCATCCATTGAAAAGAATTTTCTTGTTTGAAGTTTCTCTACGATATTAACTTTTTCTTCACTTATCCCCCCCAATTCGGATAGACTAAGATCGGAATCAAGCAATACCAAAGGCTTATTATTGACCAGTGCCTTTATCAGATTAGAAAAGTATCTGAAGATATCATGAGTTTTCAATAAAGGGACATAATCATCCATGCATACAGCTTCCAAAAGGTCTGCATAACTATACGACAATTCCCCATTGTACAAAAAAATAGTCATACTGTTCTATTTCTCCAACTTTGTATACAACTCTCCTACAGTGTTCACAAGACCGTCCTCAAAAATGTCAATATCAAACTCGTCCTCAATACGGACAGTCAATTCGGCAAGATCAAAGGAGGTCAAGCTCAAATCACTACGCAAGTTATCGTTTATATTAAGGCTTGATACGGCCGGTAGTTCTTTTGTGGCACGAATATCATTTATGATAGCCAAAACTATTTCTTTCATTTCTTTATTTATTAACAGGGTTATAAAAACGGGTGTAACACATGTCTGCAGCCACGCTACCCCATGACAGACCTACTCCAAATCCGCTCATGACAACTCGGGACAAATCATACTTGCCCTGACTACAAAGGTCTGAGAAGAGAAGAGGAATAGTAGCAGGTCCGGTATTGCCATAATTTGTCACGTTTGTAGGAGTCACCTCTGCCCGCACCTTAAGTTTCTTGCGAATATAGTTCACCATAAATACATTGGCCTGATG
Organism: Bacteroides intestinalis; assembly: GCF_003464595.1. Classification (GTDB taxonomy): domain Bacteria; phylum Bacteroidota; class Bacteroidia; order Bacteroidales; family Bacteroidaceae; genus Bacteroides; species Bacteroides intestinalis_A. The sequence goes on along the minus strand of NZ_QRZF01000020.1, from coordinate 103,351 downwards.
TAAAGCAAACAGACCTACAGAATCCTTCTCCCACTGCATCGTTTCCAACAGGCTGTTTATGTTCTTATGCACTTTTGTGATAGCAAAGTTAAAGATAGCCATACCGTCCATAAACAGATCATTTTGGGTACGTCCATTATGGTCTTCATCATATTCCAAAATGGAAGTTTCAGTTGAAACAGGAGTACGAAAACCACCTGCCGGTACAATCAGTCTGTCAGCTCCACTACCATCGGACTGAATATGAAATCCCATAGAACTGCCACCACGGCTAACCAAAGTGGCTGTACCACAATCGCCAAACACCATCCGTAAAGATTTATCCATAGGATTAATCATGCGTGAGGTAGTATCACCAGCAAGTACCAACACCTTTGAGCACATACCTGAACTAATCCAACACGCAGCCTGAAACAAGCCATAAATGTATCCGGAACAGCCGTAATGAATATCAATGCATACCGTATCTTCAGACAGTCCTAACCTGTCCTGCAAGCATATCGAAGTCGCAGGCAATATATAATCGGAAGTTTGAGATACAAACACCAAACCATCGATGACAGACTTGTCAATGCTGTCCGCATCAAAAAGATATTCAGCCGCTTTCTGGCACATATCCGAAGAAGTCATATCCGTGTCTGCTATTCTGACCTTTTCAACACCAGTAGCCTTGATAATGTTCGCCACCTCCGAATCTCCATAGGAAGAACATAACGACCGCATATCAAGTTTGTTTTTAGGAAGCCATGCAGCCACTGATTCAATACTGATATTATCTATTATTGTTTGCATAGATAGCCATTATTGTAGAGTAAAACCACCATCAATCACTATTCCTGTACCTGTCACGAACGAGGAAGCATCAGACAAAAGATAGATAATGCCATAGGCTACCTCTTCCGGTTTACCAAAACGCTTGAAAGGATAACGGGACATCTCTATTGCAAGCAAGTCAGAAGTAATGGAACTGTCATCAAGTATGTGGGTATCGATCATACCTGGACAAACTTCATTTACACGAATTCTTTTTTGTGAGAGATCCAGAGCAGCATTCTTTACAAAACCATTAATCGCCCCTTTAGAAGTAGAATAAAGTATATTTCCTCCCACACTCACAGATGTTCCACTTATGGAACATGTGAAGACGATGCTTCCTCCTGTAGCTATCTTCTTCTTTCTTAGCAATTTTTGCGTTAACATGATGGGAGCTATCGTATTAATTTCCAGCACCCTTTCCAGTTTTTCACGCTTGATGAATTGTGTAGGAAGAGTTTCCGTAATACCTGCATTATTGACTAACCCATATAAGACAGGAGTCTGTTCTACAAGCATATCCATTTGTTCCTCATTTGCCAAATCTGCAATAACAGCAAGATGGCCTTCGCCTTCAAGAGCATCAAAGGTTCCCTGCAACCGAGCTTCATTACGCCCTGTTATAACCAGTTTTGCACCCATTTTGGAACACTCAATGGCTGTGGAACGTCCTATTCCAGAAGATGCGCCGGTAACAAGAATCGTCCTATCTGCAATAGCAAATGGATTGTACATCACTTCTTAGATTTTATCAGTTCAAACAAATCACCTATTGTTTCCGAATTACGGATGTCATTACCGTTAACCGACACCTCATACTCATCATCAATCATGGCAATGATTGATAATGCAGCAAGTGAGCTCCACTCATCAAGGCTTTTAAACTCGGTATTGACAGTCAATTCATCTACATTCATATCCTCAAACTGATCGACAAAGTCTTGAATAAATTTTTGTAATTCCATATTATAATTATTTTATCAATATTTCCAATATACATCTTCATCAAGTACTTGAGAAGGATGGCCTGACACTAAAGAATGGGCAGGTACCTTATTAATGACAAATGACTTAGCAGCAACAATGGCACCATCACCTATCTTTACCCCATTCATCACAGTACAAGATTCACAAAGCCATACTTTATCACCTATTATCACAGGCTTGCTGTTCTTATACCCCTGACGATTAATATAGTGAGAGCCATTATTGTCCCTGACCGTAACATTGCGTCCCATCATCACGCCATCACCAAATTCAATATGGTCACCGCAAATTACGGTAAGACCAATATTAGAACCTCCATGCCCCTTAAAAGTAAGCGTCGCTCCTTCAAAGACCTCAATGTCTGCTCCATATCCAAGTTTAAGATCGCCGCCCAAATTCAACGTTGCCCCATCAGCAACAGAAAGTCTCGTTTCCAATCGTGATTTGGCAAATTTAACCTTACGTCCCAAAATTGTAATTCCTTTCTTATTGACAATGGCTGTTTTCGAAATATCAATAACACAATAAGGAGTGGGTAAGATAATGTTGTGAGAGAATATATCACGAAGAGAATTATACTTAAACAACTGATATAATGGCCTCGGATGGCACTGGGTGTTTTTTAAGATTGTGTATCCATAACGTAAAATACTCTTTATCATCTGTTTTTTACTCTTTTGTGAAGGAAAAATATACTTCCTTGACAATTCGAGAAAGGTCATCCGGTCGAGATCAGAGAAGAATTGTTGGCGATTTACCTTAGGGAGATCCAAAGAAAGATTCAAAGACCTATTACCAATTTCAATACTCTCGAAAGGCACGTGAACATAATTAATACGGCTTTTTACTTTTTCAAAATAGACCTCTCCTTTCTTCGAATTAATCATAACCAATGAAGTACCAAGATTCTTTTCCATTGAGGTATCAACCTTTTCAATACCCCAAAAATCGGCCAAAGTAATATCAGCAATCCGAGGATAGCCCTTAAATTTACAATCGTAACAAGAAGGACGACAATAAGCATTGGTCTGCAAATATCCCTTAGTATAATTGGATTGGTCTTTAGTCTCATAGACATGTTTGCCGTTGGCAAGAATCACTTTCTGTGTAAGATTACGCCAGCCATATTCTTTAGATTTAGCTTTGCAATATACTACCTTGGAGCCATAGCGTTCTTCAAACGAGTCAAGATATTTACGCCATACTTTAGGCGAATTGATACCACGACAGATATAATCAGCGATAATCAAATTATCATAGTCTTTGTGAAGGAATGCGCGCAAAGCCGCCATTTGACAAGGGCTTCCGCAAACAAGTACCTTCTCATCATTACGCAACAAAACCTTTACCTGTACGAAGAATCCCTCCAAAGAACTTTGCAAATATTTTGAGCTACGGATACGAGGAAGATCAACCTTGTCATTAGATATATATTGGCGAACAGAAAAATCTTCGTTAAAGATAGCACCGCCAACATAGCCTTTATCTTTGTACATAACATCAGCCAAGGCTGAAAACATACCTCCAGAGGTGGAATCGAATACGACCTCAATGTTTTTATGTTCAGCCGCATAGCAGACTGATTGCGGAAGGTCGTTCTTCTTCAGTTCCTTTATGTTGATTATCGGACATACTTTCTCACACAAACCACAATCCACACATTTATCTTTATCCACCTCAGGATACCAAAAACCTTCAATATCTGTATTGAATGTGATTGCATTGTGAGCACATACATCACCACATGCATTGCAACCACAACACATTGCTTTATCTGTAATATCAATCATATAATGATGATTTTATTTAATAGAATAGAAAACCGTTACCAACTTACCCATTTAGATAAGTTTATATATCAATTTTGATATTCCCTCCTTAGAGGACTATATTTTTAAATTTATTAGTATTCATTCCGATGGTCATAGGGAGTAAATTCTCATAATCACAACGCAATTGTACGATTTCGCAGAAAAATTTACGCAGATATTCCAATGTCGAGATATCATGCATACAACAAGCAAAAATTACCGAAACGGTAGAGACTTGGGCCATCTTGTCAGTGCTGAAGAATAAAGCATTTTCACGTTCACTCGCAAAAGGAGAGATAGAAGATTCAGTTATTAAATTGCCAATGCCATAACAATGTAGGTAAACGAAATGATTACCTTCCTAAGGAAGGCTTACGGTTCAGTTGCTGGTATGATGGAAAAAATACACTCATACTTACTGCACATATTGTAAAAATTGGAAAAATAACAGAAAAAGTGACAATTCTCTTTGTACTATTTCTCAAAAGGTTATCATATCTATATGTCAAAATAGAAAATTAGACAAAGAAAAAACAACACATAATTATTAGTTATTCTTCCACCTCTTCCCAAGGATACTGATTCTCCTCAACCCCTTTCAACTCCTCCACAATCTTCGCCTGTTCCAAAGTCATCTCTTTTTCATTCCAGGTATTGATGATTTCATGTGCCTCCTTTGCCAATTCCCCATCATAAAACTCACTATAACAATACGTCAAAAGACGCACCTTAAGCAATGAAGGAGAAAGTTTCGGAAGTATTTCCCAGCTACGATCCAGCACATTCTGAATATATTCTTGTTTACGACCATTATCATAAATTGTTGCAGCAAAAGCTACTAATAAGCCAAGGCAAAGTTCAGCCTCTTCTTCGACTGTATTTCCACGAGTACTATAAAGTTCCATAGCTCGTTCGTAAACGTCACGGTTCAAACGTGTAAACTGGTCCGCATAAATGGGACTTCCATCAAGCCCGTAGGTTAAGAGATGATGGGCTGCGGAAAATAATGATGAAGAATTAGAATCCATATTATTAATTATTTTATTGCAAAAAGAGAAGATTCTTCGACAAGCTCGAGAATGACAATACTATTATCAATCGATAATCACCGGTTCAACAAGCGAAGGTGGTATAAAAGTAGTAGCAATAGCCATGACACCTTCAATATTAACGACCACGCGGCGATCATGCCTGATGCGAACAAACTCGCCGATAACGCCTTTAAAGACACCATCTGTGATACGAACTTTCTGACCTTTCACCAGGTTCAATTCAGCTGACTCAATATAAAGAACTGCTTCATCGTAACTACCCGCCACGAGAATAAAGTTACGCATCTGCGCATCAGGAATAACGACCGGACGACAATATTCACGATTCATAATGAAACGTATAGGCATTTTTCCCTCGAGTTCATCCTTCAAAGCATCTATACGCTTACGAGTAGAATGAATAAAGACAAGATTATGTATGGCAGGAACCAACTTACGTACACGTTTACCACCTTTCATTACTATTCCATAACGCATAGGGATAAAGCTCTCTATGTTTTCCTCGTCCAAAATAGCTTTCAAAGCCAATTCACGACTATAGGAAACACGAACAGCAAACCAGTGGAGTAATTGAGAGTTAGGAGTAGAAAGTTGAGAGTCAGTACTTTCGTTCATGAAATTTTCGCGAAGTTACTTCGCGTCAGGATATTTTTTAGGGACACCGGAGTAGTGAAATACCTACCGGTCAAGTTATGTAATGCGATTATTTTAAGTAGCCTAACTTGCATTCATTTTATTCCAGCGCTTCCTACCGTCGCGGAAAAAGAAGCAATGAAACAGTTATGTGGAACTTTTTATAGATAAAAAGCTATAAACGAATAGATTAGAGAGAAAAATCGTTTTTTAATCGTTCGTTTAATGGCGCAAAGATAAAAGGTATTTTTGGAATGTGCAAGATGTTTAATAAAAATAATCTTATGAGCACTTTTCTATTTCTATAAATGCCTAATAAACAAATTGTTATTCTCAAAATAAATATCATTAATATCTATTCAGATTATTATCCTGATAACGACTCTTCTTTCATAAATATTTACACATATTAAACGAACGTTTTTTGCACACCCACAAAACAAGAATTTATTCCCCTATATACCAACCCATTAAGTAACATAAAGAAAAGTTTCAAATTAACATTCATCCCGATATTTTTGCCCACTCTTCTTTTTACACTTACCTTCGCAACTTACAACATATTTTTTCATCACTAATTCCAACATTAAAAAACATCTGAAATATGGAAAAGAATAAAGTAAATACAGCAACAAAAAAAAACTGCAAAAAAGAACAAGAATAATAGTAAGAAGCCAATAAAACAAGGTATTAAAGCAAAAAGAGGACCCAAACCCGGGGCTACGATTACAAAAATAATCGACCGTCGGGACATTATAGAAAAAGCATTTTTAGAGCTCTACATGATAAATTGTCTGGACGCGTCTCCAGAAAACGGATTGGCAACGCTTGCACGTTTTTTATACAGAAGAGAAAAGTTTCAGCAAAAGAACGGTAAACGAATATCAGCCAACACAATAAGGCAAGATTTGATTGAATTACTTAAAGAGTCCAAGTACACAAATCCGAGAAATAGAAAGAGAAAATAACAACAAAAAACAAGTATGAATTAGTGTTGAACAACATGTTGTAAAAGGACTTAATTTTGCCCCCGCTTTGGCAAAGATTAAGCCCTGCAGATGAGAAGATGCCGCTTTATCCAAAAGTGACATCTTCTTTTTTTTGCCCGACACAAACACTTACTAAAGAATTAAAAATGAAAGAATTTAAAAAATGAAATGTAATGGAAAACGTTTTCAAAATGTCACTATTCATGCCCCCTATCTCGCCGATAAAGGACAAAACAACCGGAAGAACTGTAAAGAGCGCCACACTTACTCCGCTACGGACTATAAATCTGGAAGAAATATATAAACTGATAACCTCCAACGAGAGACTCACTGCACTGACTCTCGAAGTGCGAAACGCCGCACTGTGGGGTGACGAAAACACCAGCCGTCTCCTGAAGCAGCAAACACTGCCCTACGTGACCCCTTGCGGAATCTTCACCCGTCGCCGAAGCGACTGCCTGGAAGAGCTGTCCGGACTGGTAGTAGTGGACATCGACCATCTCGAATCCACCGAAGAAGCCGAAATCCTGCGACAGGAATTATTTGATGACCCGTATCTGTGTCCCGCACTGGCATTCATCAGTCCCAGTGGACTGGGCGTGAAAGCCTTCATTCCTCATACCTCGGAACAAAAAGCCACAGATGGAATCCGCTGGGCCATGAACTATGTACACTGCATGTACGACAGCAACCACCGCCAACCCGGAAAAGGAGTAGATACATCGGGAAAAGACCTCGTACGCTCCTGCTTCCTCTGCCATGACGAAGGAGCGCTTTTGAGAATTAAAAAATAAACGTCGAAAATTAAGCTCACGAATCAATATCGCAAATTATAATTCAAATTACTCAGAACCAATGGAACAATTATCCTCATTGCACCGCCTGACCGAAGCCGTAAGAAATGCAGGAGCCGACATCGCTCCCACTTATCAAGAGTACATACAACTGGCATTTGCCATCGCCACCGACTGCAGTGAAGCGGGCCGCCAAGATTTCCTGACCTTATGCAGTTTCTCACCAAAGTACGATCCACGAGCAGCCGACAAACTATTCAGCAATGCACTGAAAAACGGACACAACGACGTACACATAGGCACCGCCTTCCATCTGGCCGAACTTTGCGGCGTAAAAGTCCAATCCGAAATCCCACACGGGTTTGGTACACTTGGTACACAAGATTCACACTCCTCTTCCGCCTCACACACGCACGCACGTGAAGAAGATGTATCCGCACATGAGGAAGAAAACCTACTGGACAGCAGTCCACTCTCTCCCCTGCCCACTTTCGACGAGCACACACATTGGCCTTATCCCTTGAACCGCATCGTTAGCTACGGCACCTCCCGTGCCCAATGCGACGTACTGCTACTGGGAACTGTCACCGTACTGGGTGCCAGCATGGGACGGCACGTGCGATGTGCCTACGGAGGAAAAATGATCTCGCCCTGTCTGCAAACTTTCATCACAGCACTGCCCGCATCAGGCAAAGGCGTGCTCTCGCTGGTACGCCTACTGGTAGAACCCATTCACGATGAAGTACGCAAACAGGTGACGGAAAGTATGACATCCTACCGCCGCGAAAAAGCAAAGTACGAGACACTGGGCAAAGAACGTGCAAAGACCGAGCCTCCCGTAATCCCGCCCAACAAGATGTTCCTCATCTCCGGCAACAACACCGGAACGGGTATTCTGCAGAACCTGATGGATTCTGACGGCACCGGCCTGATATGCGAAAGTGAGGCCGACACCATCTCTACCGCCATAGGATCGGAGTACGGCCACTGGAGCGACACCATGCGCAAAGCCTTCGACCACGACGGCCTCTCCTACAACCGCCGCACCGACCGGGAATACCGCGAAGTGAAAAAGAGTTATCTTTCCGTACTTCTTTCCGGCACCCCCGCACAAGTGAAACCCCTGATACCCAGTGCCGAAAACGGACTCTTTTCCCGGCAAGTATTCTACTACATGCCCGCCATACACCACTGGCAGAACCAGTTCGACCGCAACGACAACAATCTCGAAGAGATATTCACTGCACTGGGCATGGAATGGAAAGACAAGCAGAAGGCCATCGTCATGAACGGACTTTTCACCCTACGTCTCACCGACGGGCAGAAAGAGGAATTCAACCGGTTATTCTCCGGTCTATTCGTACGTTCCGGACTGACCAACGGTGACGAAATGTCGAGCAGCGTGGCGCGTCTGGCCATCAACATCTGCCGCATCATGGAAGTGGTGGCCATGCTCCGCGTATTGGAGCACGGAGAGATAGCCGATTCACCCAATGTATCGCCCGACCCGAATACCTCTCCGGACAATCTGAAGGATCACATCGTCAGCTTATGGAACCTCATCATCACCCCCGACGATTTCCATGCCGTGCTGGCGCTGGCCGAAAGCCTCTACCGCCACACCACCCATATCCTCTCCTTCCTACCTGCCACCGAAGTCACCAGCCGGGGCAATGCTGACCGGGATGCACTGGTACAATGCATGGAAAAGAAATTTACACGGGCCGAATTCATAAAAAAAGCCGAAGAGATGGGCATTAAGCCCGGAACAGCCTCTACCTGGCTCAAGCGCTTGCAGAAGCACGGTCTGATAGAGAGTGTGGATGGAAACGGAACTTATCAAAAGCCCTAACCATAAATACGCACGTGTGTGCGAAACGAACGGGAACAGTGAACCTCTGTACCAAGTGTACCAACCTCAACTTTACGCCGCCCAACCTCAACTTTAAGGTTCGCCAAGTGCAGCCGCTATCAGACTCACTTGGGCGGACGTATAGGTGCGGGAGTGAGAGGACGTCCCCACAGCGGCCAAGTCATCACACAGGCCGGGATAAAGTTCAATCCAATGCTTCAACTTGCGGTAAGCGGATTCGGGACAAAGATTGGGACAATAGAGCTGGGCAAGTTCAGTGCGCCCATAGGTACGGATTTCAAAAGTGTTCATATCTGACATTCATGTGTTATATTTCATCAAATATAGCTATAAATCATGACATTGGCAACTATACGTATATAAATAACAGACAGAAACCGTCCATAATCGACCGTAACAATCCGAAAGTGCCAAACGCCTGTATACACGGTATTATCTTTGCATCGTTGAGTTCAACACCGTGAATATTTAATTTTTTAATTATTAATTTTTAATCTGTTTATCAAACTATGATTCGTTACAAAAAGTATCAAGTGACGGGCGAAAACAGCCCGCTGAAAGGTCTCTGGTATGCACGTCCCGTAATTGAGGAGACTTTCGACATTGAGAAACTTGCCAAGCACATGTCCAACCACAACACCCCCTACTCGTCCGGCGTCATCAAGGGAGTGCTGACTGACATGGTCTCTTGCACCAAGGAGCTGATTCTGGACGGAAAGAATGTAAAAATGGACGACCTCGCCATTTTCTCCGTGGGAATTGTCAGCAAGAAAGGCGCGCAATCCGCTGCCGACTTCTCACTGGCCAACAACGTGAAGGGGCTGAAACTCCGTGCCCGTGCCACGGGAGAACTGAGCAATGCACAGATTAACCTGGAAGGGCAGATGAAGGAGTCTTCCATGTACACCGTAGAAGGCAAGCCGTCCGGTAATAAGCCCGACGGAAGCGGCGGAGGAAACGACGGGGGAATCGAAGATGACCCGTTAGGATAATCTACAGCCGAAGGCCGTAGAAATTAAAAATTAATAATTAAAAATTAAAGGCTGCGCGAGGATTTAATCTTCAAGTTTCAATGCTTAACATTTAATTATTAATTTTCCCAGTGTTCAATTTTTCAAGTTCTAATTTTTAATTATTAATTATCCACTCATCATGAATGAAGAAAAAAAGTCAAAATCCGTATGGGGTATTGTCCTCAAAGTAATCATCACCGTAGCCACCGCCATAGTGGGAGCTTTAGGTTTAGGCGCCTGCAAGTAGCCATGCGTACGATTACCCTCCTCATTATTCATTGCTCGGCCACGCCTCAGGGCGTGCGCCTGAGCCTTGAGGATTGTCGTCGCGAACACATCCGCCACCGTGGCTTCAGCGACATTGGCTACCATTTCTACGTAACCCGCGACGGGGAGATTCATCGTGGCCGTCCAACGGAAAAAATCGGTGCGCATTGCCTCAACCATAACCGCCACTCCATCGGCATCTGTTACGAAGGAGGACTGGATGCCGAAGGCCGACCGTCCGACACCCGCACGTTGGAACAAAAGGCTTCACTGCTGGCCCTTCTGCGTGAGTTGAAACGTATTTTTCCACGCGCACTGATTGTGGGGCATCATGATTTGAATCCGATAAAACCTTGTCCGTGCTTCAATGCGGAAAGGGAATATAGGGGGCTGTAAAAGGCTCCCTTTTTTTAAATAAAGGCTTTCCGGGAATTTAGTGCCTGTTTTTATATAAAGGTTCGTAAGCTTTGTATAAAGTTTGCGAAACTTGAGTTTTTTATAATTCTTTTGTACCTTTGACGCTCATTATTCAAAAAACGATTCAACATGATACAGTTATTTCACCGTATGATCTCTGCCGCCCTCAGTATTTCTGAGAAACAAATCGGCCATACGCTCGATTTATTGGCGGACGGAGCTACGATTCCCTTCATCAGTCGCTACCGTAAAGAAGTTACCGGAGGATTGGATGAAGTGCAAATTGAAGCAATCAAAACCCAATATGAGAAGCTGAATGAACTGGCTAAACGAAAAGAAACCATCGTCAGCACTATCAACGAACAGGGGAAAATGACTCCTGAACTACAAAAGCGTATTGATGAAACCTGGGATAGTACCATTCTTGAAGATATTTACCTACCCTACAAGCCCAAACGCCGTACGCGTGCAGAAGTAGCCCGTCAGAAAGGTCTGGAACCCTTGGCCACTCTACTGATGTTGCAGCGGGAGCCGAACCCGGAGAAGCGTGCAGAAGCATACGTCAAAGGAGAAGTGAAAGATGCGGAAGATGCATTGAAGGGAGCACGGGATATTATTGCCGAGCAGGTCAGTGAAGACGAACAGGCACGTAACACTGTACGTTTCGCCTTCTCCCGTCAAGCTGTCATCACGGCTAAAGTGGTGAAAGGAAAAGAGAGTGAAGCTGATAAATACCGGGATTACTTTGAATTCAGTAAGCCACTGAAAAAATGTACCTCACACCAATTGCTGGCTATTCGCCGTGCCGAAGCCGAAGGGCTGTTGAAAGTCAGCATAAGCCCTGATGATGAAGAGTGTGTGGAACGTCTGGAACGCCGTTTCGTCCGTAGTAACAATGCTTGCGGAGAACAAGTGGCGGAAGCCGTACAGGATGCCTACAAACGTCTGCTGAAATCTTCTATCGAAACGGAATTTGCCGCACAAAGTAAAGAACAGGCGGATGAAGAAGCCATCCGGGTATTCGTTCAGAACCTGCGCCAATTATTACTGGCTTCTCCATTGGGACAAAAGCGGGTAATGGGCATCGATCCGGGATTCCGTACAGGTTGCAAAGTGGTATGCCTGGATGCGCAAGGCAATTTGCTGCACAATGAAAATATCTACCCGCATGCTCCGGTACACAAAACCGCAGAGGCCGTGTCTAAAATACAAAAGATGGTAGAAGCTTACCGGATAGAAGCCATAGCGGTAGGAAACGGAACAGCAAGTCGTGAAACAGAAGAGTTTCTGAAACACCAGACCTTCAGGCAGGAAATTCAGGTATTTGTTGTAAGCGAGCAAGGAGCTTCCATTTACTCTGCATCCAAGATTGCCCGTGATGAATTTCCGGAATACGACGTCACAGTGCGCGGAGCTGTATCCATCGCCCGCCGACTGATGGACCCGTTGGCCGAATTGGTTAAAATCGATCCGAAATCCATCGGTGTCGGTCAATACCAACATGATGTAGACCAGACGAAATTAAGGAAATCACTGGACCTCACCGTAGAAAGTTGTGTAAACCTGGTGGGAGTGAACCTAAATACGGCAAGCAGCCATCTGCTGACTTACATTTCGGGTTTAGGCCCTCAACTGGCACAAAACATAGTAAATTACCGTGCTGAAAATGGTGCATTCGCTTCGCGTAAACAACTGATGAAAGTGCCGCGCATGGGAGCCAAAGCTTTTGAGCAATGCGCCGGCTTCCTTCGTATTCCTCAAGCCAAAAATCCTTTGGATAACACAGCCGTCCACCCGGAGAGCTATTGTATAGTAGAACAAATGGCCAAAGACTTGGGATGCAGCGTAGCAGAGCTTATTACCAGCAAGGAACTTCGCCTGAAAATCCAACCGGAAAAGTACCTCACTCCTACCGTGGGCATGCCTACCTTAAAGGATATCCTGCAGGAATTGGAAAAACCGGGACGTGACCCGCGAGGCCCGATCCAAATTTTCGAATTTGATAAAAACGTACGTACCATCAATGACCTGCATGAAGGTATGGAACTTCCCGGCATTGTAGGTAATATAACCAACTTCGGTGCTTTCGTGGATATAGGCATTAAAGAAAACGGCCTGATTCATCTTTCACAACTTGCCGACCGTTTTGTTTCCGATCCGAATGAAATTGTATCTATTCACCAGCATGTCCGGGTTCGGGTATTGAGTGTGGACATGGATCGCAAACGGATCGCTTTGAAGCTGATTTCAGAGTAATCACAATAGCAATAATCATCAACGCGGTGCATAGGATGGAGCCCTCGAAACCGAATGTACCGCCGTTGATGATATTCTCTTCCGGTAATTCCAAAGACAATAAAGTACCGCCCAATCTTCCTCCACTTACTTCGAAACCGAGAATCGGACCTTGCAGCCAATTCCAGAAAAGATGAAGAGCGGTAGCAAACCATAAATTACGCGTATATATATAGGTAGAACCTATTAAAATTCCCGCCAACAATATATTCAGAAAAGCAATCAGAGAAAAGTTGGGATTAAAAATATGCATCAGGGAAAATAATGCAGAAGAAAGAAACAATGCCACAAAGCGATTGACACCTGCGGTCAGCAAATGCCCCAGGACAAAACCACGAAAAGCAATCTCTTCTGTAAGAGCAACCAGCAACATTAATATCCAGGACAGCAGTAAATCGTACGCGCTAAAGTGCACGGCAGCAATTTCAACCTCTCCTATCGCATATAATATTCCAAATCCGACAGCATAGATTACCAAGGCTACGAATGTACCCCAGAAGATATCTTTTGCACGCCCTTTCAGGGATAATCCCAAATCTGCAATCGGAAGATGGTCCCAATTCTTCAGCAGAACCCAAGCCGCCAAAAAACTCCCAGCCAGAAAAGCACTCTGCATCACAACTTCTTCCAATATTCCACTTATCTTAAAAAAAGAGAGCGGCTTTATGCAAACAGCTGCCAATATTCCGGTAAATCCCAGCATCAAAAATATATAAACGGTAATCTTGGCCGAAACAACCAGATAAGTGACAAGTTTTGACGGTTCCTTTACAGTATTTGCATCTTCATTCATTGATTCCATATCCTTCGTTTCTTTATGTTAATACCCCGGCAAAAATACCTATAAAATTAAAAATAGAAAGCTATTTACTGTAAAAACCGTATATTTGTCTAAACATATATGTAACAGCCATGAAGATAAAACGAATATTCGCCACTATAATGCTGGCTGCATGTACTTATGTAGCAGTTGCACAAAATACAGGCAACCCAGCCAATAACAAAACATTTTTCGTTGCCAAGCCCGGTACTTTAGTATCCATGCTCACAGAAGATGAAGCCAACAGCGTCACTCATCTTACATTGACCGGGAAACTGAACGCTATTGATTTCAAACACCTGCGGGATGAATTCAAGAATTTGCAGGTACTGGATATCTCCAATGCATCAATCAGTACTTATGCCGGGAAAAGCGGTACTTTTCCTGATCGCTTCTATATATATCCACCCAATTGTGTACCTGCTTATGCATTCTGCCAGCAAACCAATGACAGTACTTTTACCGGAAAATCAACACTCCGGAAAATTATTCTTTCAGAGAAAATCAAGAACATAGAAGATGCTGCATTCAAGGGATGTACGAACCTACAAGTATGCCAACTACGAAAAAAGACTGCTCCCAATCTGATGTCTGAAGCCTTGGCAGATAGTATTACGGCCATTTTTGTGCCTCTGGGTAGCAGCGACTCTTACCGTGGCAAGAAACATTGGGATACCTTTGCCGTGATAGAAGGTGAACCTGTAGAAGTCTCTGTACAGATAGGATTAATGGGAAGCCTTGCCAGTGAATTGGTAGAAGCCGGTTTGCAACCTAAGGATGTAAACTTCCTGACTGTAGAAGGTAAACTGGATGAAGCGGATTTTATCCTGATCCGGGATTATATGCCTAATCTCGTTGCTGCAGATCTTAGTAAATGTAGCGCCACAGCTATTCCCGAATATACATTCACACAGAAGAAATACTTACTGCGTATTCAGCTTCCCAAAGGTTTGAAAAGTATCGGGCAACGTGCTTTCAGCGGCTGCGGACGTTTATGCGGTACATTGGAATTACCTGCCGGAGTGACGGCTATTGAATACGGCGCATTTATGGGATGTGATAACCTGCGTTATGTAGTAGCTACAGGGAACAAGATTACGACCTTGGGAGATAACCTGTTTGGAGAGGACGGAAAGAACAAGCTGATTTATAAATAAGCATGGTGAAAGTGAATGGGGAAAAGATATGATAGGACTATTATACAATCTGCCCCAAGTTGGGGCAGAGTCACGGTGTTCAGCATGAAAGCAGGTCGTAGCTTTAAAGGCTCTGCAAACTTACATGATAGGTTTTACGATTTCTATTTTAAGTCCCAGTGCATCAATAATACGAAAAAACAAACCACCCCCCGGCTCTATAACTCCTTTTTCTATTCTTGATATATAGGTCTTATTAGTTCCTACTTTTTCAGCCAGTTCGGATTGTGTCATTTTTTCTTGCTTCCGTGCATCACTAATGATTTGCCCTACACAGTAAGAATATGCTTCTTTGCGAAACTCTTCTCTTTCAGGTGAGCCCACTTTACCATATAATTTATCTAATACGGCATCCATACTTCCAATCTTAGGGTTTGCTTGCATAATATTCATTTTTAAGTTTTAATGCTTTTTCAATTTCGTTATCAGGCGTTTTCTGTGTCTTTTTCAGAAATCCATTGAACAACATAACAATATTGCCATCATCAAAAATGAAGAAAGACCGATAAATATTTCCATTATGGCTTGCTCTCAACTCGTAAACACCTTCACGAATTAACTTCACAAAGTTTTTATTAAGCCGTTCTTGTGTTTTAAGCATATCGAGCACATAAGAGACTTTTTTCCTCAATCTTTATAAGAACGACTCATCACTTAAAAAATATCGCCTTACAATAACTGAATATTGCAAGGCGATATTTTTTATTCAAAGAGCAGATATTTACTGTGCGTACATTTTTGCTCTCAGCTCCTTGATATGATCCGAAGTGATATATTCATCATATTCCATCATCTTATCAATGATGCCATTCGGAGTCAGTTCGATAATACGGTTGGCAACCGTTTGTATAAACTCATGGTCATGTGAGGAAAACAAGATATTACCTCTATAAGTTTTCAGGTTATTATTAAATGCCTGGATAGATTCCAAATCAAGGTGGTTGGTAGGAGTATCCAGAATCAGACAGTTAGCATTGCGCAATTGCATACGGGCAATCATACAACGCATCTTTTCACCTCCCGATAATACACTTGCTTTTTTCAGTACCTCTTCACCGGAGAACAACATACGGCCCAGGAAGCTCTTCATATACACTTCATTGCCTTCGCCAAACTGACTCAGCCAGTCCACCAGGTTCAGATCCGTATTGAAATATTTAGTATTATCCAACGGCAGGTATGCAGTAGTAATAGTGACACCCCAGTTGAAAGTTCCTGCATCCGGTTTCGCTTCTTCATTGATAATTTCAAAGAATGAAGTCATGGCACGGGGATCACGGGAAAGGAATACAACCTTATCTCCCTTCTCCACGTTGAAATTGACATCACGGAAAAGTACCGTACCATCTTCCAATGTCTTGGTCAATCCTGAAACTTCCAGTATCTGATTACCCGGCTCACGCTCAGGAGTAAAGATAATACCCGGATATTTACGTGAAGAAGGCTTAATTTCTTCTACATTCAGTTTCTCCAACATCTTCTTACGGCTGGTAGTCTGCTTACTTTTTGCCACATTGGCACTAAAGCGGCGGATAAACTCTTCCAGTTCTTTCTTCTTCTCCTCTGCCTTAGCCTTCTGGTTCTGTTGCTGACGCAAAGCCAACTGACTTGACTCATACCAGAAACTATAGTTACCGGCAAAAAGATTGATCTTACCATAATCGATATCGACCGTATGCGTACAAACAGAGTCGAGGAAGTGACGGTCGTGGCTTACAACCAACACTGTATGTTCAAAGTTAGCCAGATAATCTTCCAGCCACATCACTGTTTCCATATCGAGGTCATTGGTAGGCTCATCCAGCAACAAGTTATCCGGATTACCGAAAAGTGCCTGTGCCAGCATGACACGTACTTTCTCCTTACCACTCAAATCACCCATCAACAAATAATGCTTATCTTCCTTAATGCCCAGGCCACTCAACAAAGCGGCAGCATCACTTTCTGCATTCCAACCATCCAGTTCCGCAAATTTCTCTTCCAACTCAGAAACTTTCAAGCCATCTTCATCCGTAAAATCTTCTTTGGCATAAAGCACTTCACGTTGCTTCATGATATCCCACAAAATGGTATGCCCCATCATTACGGTATCCATTACCGTAAGCGCATCCCACTTGAAGTGGTCCTGACTTAAAACGGAGAGGCGTTCACCCGGACCCAACATAATAGAACCGGTTGTAGGATCCAAGTCACCGGATATGGCACGCAGGAAAGTAGATTTTCCGGCACCGTTAGCACCGATAATACCATAACAGTTACCACTTGTAAACTTCAGGTTTACATCATTAAACAACACCCTTTTTCCAAACTGTACGGAAACGTTCGAGACTGTAATCATTGATCTATTTTCTTATTTAGCGATTTACAATTTATTACCTAATACCTATTTACTCTGTATTTTGCGGGTGCAAAGATAGACATTTTTCTATGAATACTCGTAGAAATGCGCTGTCAATCTGACATAAAAGTATTACCTTTGCGGCGTTTTAGACAAAAGCCGCCTATTTGGCAAAGTTTTTGTTGGTACAGCGATATACTAACTTAAACCCTTGACAGCAATGAAAACAAATCCTTTTTACAAGAATAATAAGAATAGAAATATGGACCCGAAAGAAAAAGAAAACATCAACGAAGAAGAGTTAATGTCCGAAGCTGCCCAGAAGGAAGCTGCGGAAAATGAAGAATCCCAAACGGAAGATGTACAACAGGATGAAGCTGCCCTGACAGAAGAGGAAAAGCTTGCCAAAGAGCTGGAAGAAGCAAACGGAGTGATAGAAGACCAGAAGGATAAGTATCTGCGCCTTTCTGCCGAGTTTGACAACTACCGTAAACGCACGATGAAAGAAAAAGCCGAGCTGATCCTGAACGGTGGCGAAAAGACCATCAGCAGTATACTTCCAATCGTGGACGACTTTGAACGCGCTCTGAAAAACATGGAAACTGCCACAGACGTAGCAGCCGTGAAGGAAGGAGTGGAATTGATTTATAACAAATTCATGTCTGTATTGGCACAGGACGGCGTAAAAGTGATCGAGACTAAGGAAAAGCCTCTGGACACTGATTTCCACGAAGCAGTGGCTGTCATTCCCGCGCCGGATAAAGCTTTGAAGGGCAAGATTCTAGACTGTGTACAGACCGGATACATGCTAAACGACAAAGTAATCCGCCATGCCAAAGTGGTGGTAGGAGAATAACATAATATATATGGAAAAAAGAGATTACTACGAAGTACTGGAAGTCGAAAAGACAGCAACGGTAGAGGAAATAAAGAAAGCCTATCGCAAAAAAGCCATTCAATATCATCCTGACAAGAATCCGGGTGACAAAGTGGCGGAAGAAAAATTCAAAGAAGCGGCAGAAGCATACGACGTACTAAGCAATGCGGACAAGCGTGCCCGTTATGATCAATTCGGTCATGCAGGAATGAGTGGTGCTGCCGGAAACGGTGGTCCGTTCGGAGGCTTCAGTGGCGGTATGTCTATGGATGATATCTTCTCTATGTTCGGAGATATCTTCGGTGGACATAGCGGTGGCTTCGGAGGAGGTTTCAGCGGTTTCGGAGGAGGCTTCGGAGGCGGAAGTTCGCAACGTGCGCGTTTTCGCGGTTCGGACTTGCGCGTAAAGGTCAAACTGAACCTGAAAGAAATTTCTACCGGTGTAGAAAAGAAATTCAAACTG
The DNA here is from genome assembly GCF_003464595.1 of Bacteroides intestinalis. Lineage (GTDB taxonomy): Bacteria > Bacteroidota > Bacteroidia > Bacteroidales > Bacteroidaceae > Bacteroides > Bacteroides intestinalis_A. The sequence goes on along the minus strand of NZ_QRZF01000020.1, from coordinate 84,713 downwards.
AAAAAGTACGTTCCTTGTGACCATTGTCATGGTTCGGGTGCTGAAGGTGACGGCGGTTCGGAAACTTGCCCGACCTGTAAAGGTAGCGGTTCGGTGATTCGCAACCAGCAGACCATCCTCGGTACGATGCAGACACGTACTACCTGCCCTACTTGTGGTGGCGAAGGAAAAATCATCAAGAATAAATGTAAAGTGTGTGCCGGAGAAGGTATTGTTTACGGTGAAGAAGTAGTAAGCGTGAATATACCTAAAGGTGTAATGGAGGGTATGCAGCTTTCTATGAACGGCAAAGGAAATGCCGGTAAGCACAATGGCGTTCCGGGTGACTTGTTGATTCTTGTAGAGGAAGAGCAGGATAAAGAACTGATCCGCGACGAAAACGACTTGATTTACAACCTGCTTCTCAGCTTCCCGACAGCTGCTTTAGGTGGCGCGGTAGAAATACCCACCATCGACGGCAAGGTGAAAGTGAAGATTGAGTCGGGCACCCAACCGGGTAAAGTACTCCGGCTTCGCGGAAAGGGGCTGCCAAGTGTGAACGGATACGGTACGGGAGATTTATTAGTAAATGTTAGCGTATATGTACCGGAAGCTCTTAACAAAGACGAGAAAAAAGCACTCGAAGAAATGGAAGGCTCAGACAATTTCAAACCGAATACTTCAATTAAAGAAAAGATTTTCAAGAAGTTCAAGAGTTTATTTGACTAAGCCGACTTTAAGCAGCAAAGAGAGTTGACAAGTTAACGAGTTGACAAGGGGAGAAGGCTCCATGCGGCACAAAAGCATTGCGTAGCCCCTTGTTAACTCGTTAACTTGTCAACTTGTTAACTTGTCAACTTGTCAACTCTCTTTGCCTTTTTCTTTAACATATACTGTTTTTTTATAATTGAAAGACTCTTTGAGTTATAAAAGAAAAAACGTCAAAACTAATTGCAGCTATCTGTTCATATAGATAGTTTTGCTATCTTTGCCGTCCCCTATTCTATGAGTAGAGAGGGGAGCATGATGATAATTGATAATAACTGATGAAACTTAAAACAATTTTGCTGACTACAGTGGCTACAGGCGCTTTCATGTGTGAACCTGTTATAGTGCATGCTGTAAATTCTACGCCCGATTCTATGGGATGGTTCCGAAAGAAAAAGAAAAGTGAACCTAACGACAGTGTTAAATCAAAAAACGAGTACAAGAAACTGACCGGAGACGGTAGCACCATTCGCCGTGGTATGTTCAATGTGTACCAGAAAAAGAACGATTACTATTTTGAGGTACCGACGAACCTGCTGGGCAGAGACATGCTGGTAGTGAACAAGCTCCAACGTGTCCCTTCCGAACTGAATGAGGCCGGAGTAAACCGCGGTACCAATTATGAAAACCAGATGGTGCGCTTCGAACTGGATAAGGCAACAAACAAGTTGCTGATTCGTCAAAGCCGCCCTCTTCCCCTCGCTCCTGCCGAAGATGCCATCAGCCAGTCGGTACGTGATAATTACATTTCTCCATTGATAGCCGGCTTCAAGATCGAGGCATTCAACAATGACTCTACCACCATGGTTATCAAAGTGAATGATATTTATGATGGCACAGAGACAAGCATCAACAATGTATTTACCAATATAAATCTGGGAACCTCTTCCATCAAGAATTTGTCACGCATTCTCTCAATCAAGTCATTCGAGAATAATGTGGTGGCTACGTCTGAACTGACAACGAAAGTGACCGAAGGAACAACTTCCATCTATGTAACTGTCGAAGTAAGTTCGTCACTGATGTTACTGCCGGAGAAACCGATGACCGGTCGTCTGGATAATGCCCGTGTAGGCTACTTCACCAATCCTTTGCTTAGCTATAGCGACGGACAACAACGGGTTAGCAAACAACAGTTCATCACTCGCTGGCGCCTGGAACCGAAACCGGAAGATCGCGAGCGCTATCTGCGTGGTGAGTTGGTGGAACCGGCTAAACCGATTGTATTCTACATAGAGAATTCCACACCGTATCGTTGGCGCAAATATATCAAACAAGGTATCGAAGACTGGCAGGTTGCCTTTGAACGTGCCGGTTTCAAGAACGCCATCATCGCCAAAGATATTACGGACAGCATGACGGTAGACATGGACGACGTGAACTATTCCGTACTGACTTATGCAGCCTCAACCAAGGCAAACGCTATGGGTCCTTCTATTCTGGATCCCCGTTCAGGAGAAATTCTGGAAGCGGACATCATGTGGTGGCACAATGTACTGAATATGCTTCAGGAATGGATTACCGTACAGACAGGTACTGTACGCCCGGAAGCACGCGGCATCAAATTATCCGATGAACTGATGGGTGACGCCATGCGTTTTGTAGCCTGCCATGAAGTAGGCCACTCTTTAGGATTGCGTCATAACATGATGGGGTCATGGGCATTTCCCACGGACTCACTCCGTTCTAAGTCATTTACCGACCGGATGAACTCTACCTCTTCTTCCATCATGGATTATGCCCGTTTCAACTACGTGGCACAACCCGGTGACGGGATAACTGCACTCTCACCGCATATCGGCCCTTACGATCTTTTTGCCATCGAATACGGTTATCGCTGGTATGGTAAAGAAACTCCGGAGGAAGAAAAGGATTTGCTTTATGATTTCCTGAGCCGCCATACAGACCGTCTTTATAAATACAGTGAGGCGCAGGATGTACGTGATGCCGTAGATCCCCGTGCACAGAATGAAGACCTGGGAGATGATGCCGTACGTTCTTCCCAATATGGCATTGCAAACCTGAAACGGATTGTCCCCGAAATTATCAAATGGACAACTACCGGAGAGAAGGGACAAACGTATGAAGAAGCTTCACGTTTATATTATGCAGTGATCAACCAATGGAATAATTATCTATACCATGTACTTGCCAACATAGGGGGTATCTATATGGAAAATACAGTGGTAGGTGACGGTCAGAAAACTTACACTTTTGTAGAGAAGGAAAAGCAGCAGGCTGCTTTGAAATTCTTACTTGATGAAGTATTGACTTACCCGAAGTGGTTATTCGACACAGAAGTGGGTGAATATACCTATTTGCTCCGCAACACTCCGCTGGGCATAGTAGAAAATGCACCGACACAAGTATTGAAGAATGCCCAATCTTATATTCTTTGGGACCTCTTATCCAATAACCGCCTGGTACGTATGCTCGAAAACGAAGCAGTGAATGGTAAAAAGGCTTTCACGGCCGTAGAGTTGATGGACGGTTTACACCGCAGTATCTTCGCAACCACGGAGCGGGGTGCACTACCTGATGTCATGACACGTACCTTACAGAAAAACTTTGTAGATGCCTTGATTACAGCTGCTGCCGAAAGCGAAGGAGTCAAAATCAACAAAAAATTAATGGATAACCACTTCCTGCTGGATAACCAAATCCCCCTTTGCAGTTGTGACGAGCATGCTCACCGCGCACTGGATTCAGATCGTATGGGTGCCCGCCGCGAATTGAACTTTTACGGTTCCCAGCTGAATCGCATCTCAGATGCCATTTCCGTGAAACGAGGGGAATTGCTCCGCATCAAGGATTTACTCCAGAGTCGTCTGGGAACATCGGATGTGGCAACCAAATATCATTATAAAGATATGATTCTCCGTATCAACACAGCATTAGGACTTTAAAACCAGTTTTCAATTTAAGTATTAATTTTATTATTTTAACGGATGAAAAGACGCTTATCTGTCGTGTTCCTATTACTAATAGGAACACTCACTTATGCCCTTGCCGCAGAGCGACAAGTAGAGGGTGTAGTAATTTCTTCTGAGGATAACTTGCCTCTCATAGGCGCTTCTGTCTATGTGACGGCTGATGATCTGAAGAAAAACGGGAATAATCAATCGACTATTGGTGTCATTACGGATATCGACGGTAAATTCTCTATTTCAATTCCGGATGGCATTACCCGCTTTTATTGCAGCTACGTCGGTTATGATGTAGTGGAAATAAAACTCATTCCGGGCAAAAAACAATATGACATCACTCTTCAACCTTCGGCTCATATGCTTGATGCGGTAGTTGTAACGGGATATCAGACAGTAGAACGCCGTAAACTAACGGCTGCCGTGTCAAAAATCGACATCTCGGACCAGATGATGGGTGCGACCAAGAGTATAGACCAGGCATTGGCCGGACAGATTGCCGGACTTTCCGTAAGTAACATTTCCGGTACTCCGGGTGCTCCTGCCAAAATCCGTATTCGCGGTACATCCTCTCTGAATGGTACGCAAGACCCTTTGTGGGTACTGGACGGTATTCCATTGGAAGGAACGAACATTCCCAATATGGAAGTATTGAAAGACATCGATAACATAGGTCAAACCGCTATTGCCGGTCTGAATCCTGCCGATATCGATAATATCACCGTTCTGAAAGATGCTGCCGCAACTGCCATCTATGGTGCCCGTGCAGCTAACGGTGTAATTGTAATTACCACAAAGAAAGGTAAAGTCGGGAAACCGGTTATTAACTTCTCTTCAAAGCTGACATATTCTCCTAAGTTGAATATAGACCGCTTGAATCTATTGAATTCAGAAGAGAAAGTAGGTCTGGAACTTGACTTGCTGGAATCCGGCTACCCTTACAGAGAGACCAAAGGTGAGGTATATCGCATTATCTCCGGATTGGGAGAACTCAAAAACTTCAAAGACGGAGGTTGGAACGCTTTGTCCTCCAATGCTCAAGGTGCAATCAATAGACTAAAGGCAACTAATACGGACTGGAGTGATATCCTCTTCCGTGATGCATTTACACAGGAGTACAACTTGTCTCTTTCCGGTGGTAGCGAAAAGGCAACTTATTACACTTCCTTCGGATATATGAAGGAAAACGGTAATATTCCCAATGTCTCTGCCGAACGTCTGAATTTAGTGATGAAGACCAGCTATAAGGTGAACAGCATATTGAAAGTCGGTGCTTCCATGTTTGCCAATCGCCGTAAGAACTCAACTTATTTGCCGGATGACCGGGGACTGACGAACCCGATCTATTATTCACGTCTGGCAAATCCTTATTTCACTCCTTATGATGCCAATGGCAACTATAATTACGATGTGGATGTAGAAGATGATACGGATATGGATTTTGGTCTTAACCTCTTCGAAGAACGGAAAAATACGAGTAACCAAACTACCATTAACGGCCTTTCATCTATCTTCGACGCTGAACTGCGATTTGACGACCGTTTTAAAATCACCACCCAACTCGGTTTGCAACTGGATAAAACTTCTATCGAAAAAATCGCTGAAGAAGAAAGTTATGTGATGCGTACAGAGAAGAAGAATCATCGTAATAATGGCGTAACTTACCTGCCGGAAGGAGGATTCCATAAGGCTAACGAAAACTCACTGTCCCAGCTCACTTGGAAAGCGATGGGAGAATATCGCGATACCTACAATGACATCCATGAATTTGAAGTAATGGTGGGAACAGAAATCCGTAAGACATGGGAGGAAAAGCTGTATAGCGCCGGTTATGGATTTGACCGGAAGACGCTGACAACAAAGCCGATAATCTTCCCGGAAGAAAGCCAGGCCTTCAAGTTACACGAGAAGGCTCATGTGGAGAATGCATATGTATCTGCTTTCTCAACCCTGTCTTATTCTTTGCTGAACCGCTATACATTGGGCGGAAGTATCCGTTTTGACGGTTCCGACCTTTTTGGTGTAGACAAGAAATACCGTTATCTGCCATTATATTCAGTCAGTGGTTTGTGGCGTATCTCTCAGGAACCTTTTATGGCAAATGCCAAATGGATAGACAATCTGGTAGTCCGTGCATCCTACGGTTTGCAGGGAAACATTGACAAGAACACCTCTCCTTACCTTCTGGGTAACTACAGAATTGAAAATATCCTGCCGGGAGGGTCGGAAGATATGATTGACGTTTCCGGTGCACCGAACAAGAAACTGCGTTGGGAGAAAACCCATTCCATAAATGCCGGATTCGACTTTGCAGTATTGAATCAGGCTATCAATCTGAGCGTAGACTATTATTATCGTAAGGGTGTAGACTTGATTGGAACCCAAATGCTTCCACTGGAAACAGGTTTTGAAATGTTGACCGTCAACTGGGCCAGTATGCAGAACCAGGGCGTTGAGGTTGCCCTTAGCACACGCAATATCCACACCAAGAATTTCATGTGGACCACCAACTTCAACTTCGCATACAACAACAATAAAATACTGAAAGAAGCACTGCGCGAAGATGCCTTGGAACCGGGACGCGAAGGATATCCTGTAGGAGCCTTGTTTGCCCTGAAAACAGCCGGATTGGATGAAGAAGGTTATCCGATGTTTGAGGGTAAAGACGGAAAAGCCGTATCGGCCATGGAATTCTTCAAATTGCAGGAATGGGGATTCGGAGCAACTGACCTGACAGCCCGCGAACGCCGTGAACTTTACACTTATGTAGGTACAGCCGACTGCCCTTATACCGGTGGCTTCAATAATACTTTCACATACAAAGCATTTGAACTGGGTGTCAACTTCAGCTTCGACTTCGGTGGAAAAGTGCGCAGCCAACCCACCTACTCTATCGTTGACTTTGATAAAGGACGCAATACGAACCGTGATATCCTGAACCGATGGACTCCGGAAAACACGGAAACAATCTTCCCTGTTCTGCTGAGCCAGAATGAACGTCTGGATGAATACATGTGGTATTCAAACCAAAATGAAATATACCGTAACCTGGATATCTGGATCAGAGACCTGAACTACGTGCGACTGCAAAACATCCGTTTAGGGTATACATTGCCTACTAATTTCAGCCGCAAATTGGGTATGACTTCCGCTACAATTGCCATCGAAGGACGTAACTTATTAGTATTCGGTTCAAGTTACAAGAATTATCTTGATCCGGAAACGATGTCCAACGCGTATGCAACCCCGGCTCCGAAGTCTGTTACCCTAAGCCTGAACCTGAATTTTTAATTTTATAGAGAGTTAAAACAATGAGAAAGATATATATAATGTTATTGATGAGCAGCGTAGTATTACTGACTGCTTGTGATATGCTCGACATTCAACCTACAGGAAAGGTGATCCCCCAGACTTTAGCTGAGTACAGAGCACTGATTGCCACAGCTTATAAGACCGTTCCCGATGCCAGAGGACTCGCCTGTTTTCGTTCGGATGAACTGTATGTGAAAGACGATAGTTGGGAACAGGATCGTTACGGAAAAATTGAGTGCTGGGATGACTTCAGCGCGCCGGGACAAACCACTGCCTTTGAGTGGAAGAACTTCTATAGCATCATGTTCACTGTCAACTATACCATAGAAGAGTGGAAATCCATCAATGAAGGGAGCGAAGAGGACATCGACCAATTGATTGGTGAATGTTATCTGCTCCGTGCTTACATGCATTTCCTGTTGGTAAATCTTTACGGACAGCCCTATACCCGTCCGGGAGCATTAGAGACAACAGCCGTGCCGCTTAAGCTGAATAGCGATATCAATGAAATCCTGAAGAAGAATACCGTTGCACAAATTTATGAAGCGGTCATTGCAGACATCAACGAAGCTGAAAAACTGATTAATAAAGAATCTTGGGAACAGAAATTTTCTTATCGTTTCACAACCTTATCTGTAAAAGCTCTCCGTGCCCGTGTATATTTATATATGGGACAATGGGACAATGCATATCAGGCAGCCGAAGCGATACTTGCTGAAAAGAATACCTTGGAAGATTTCAATGCAGAAACTTATACCCTGCCCAACAACTATCAGTCTGTAGAAAATATTACTGCATTAGAGCGCGGTATGTCTTCCAACTACACACAGGCTGCTGTTCTATCAGAAGCTTTAGCTTCTTTATACAAAGAAGGCGATTTACGTCTGGACGCTTATTTCAAAGCTGCCGACAAGAATGGTTATCGCTTCAGCCAAAAAAGCGGAAAAGATGATTTCCGTTGTTCTTTCCGGGTGGGAGAAATGTACCTGAATTCGGCAGAAGCAGCAGCCCAATCGGATCAATTGCCTCAGGCACGCACCCGATTGCTGGAGTTAATGCAGAAGCGCTATACACCGGAAGCATATACAGTAAAAGCAACTGCCGTGAACGCAATGAACAAGGAAGCCCTGATACAGGAGATTCTGGATGAACGTGCTCGTGAATTAGCTTTTGAAGGACATCGCTGGTTCGACTTACGCCGTACCACCCGCCCCCGTATTGAGAAAGTGCTCAAGGGAGGAACCTATGTATTGGAACAGGATGATTCGCGTTATACAATTCAAATTCCAAGAGAAGCGATAGCCGCTAATCCGGAGTTGTCGAACTGATAAATAAGTAGAATTGATAAATAAGAAAACCTCCTTTCTCATCCTGTTATGGTAATTGAGAAAGGAGGTTTTTATTGTGAGTTATCTATCCTTTTAAAGCGTATTTTCGATAGCCTTTTTGATAATTGGTTCCATTATATCATACCCTTCACTTGTCGGATGTACTCCATCTTTCGTATATTGAGGATTTAATGCTCCGTTTTCATCCAACACCATCGCCTGGTAATAATCCACATAAGGAATCTTGTTTGCTTTTGCATACGCTGCTACACGGGCATTTAATGATTGAATTTTCTGAGGAACGTCTTTTATTTCCGGTCTCCATTTAAAGGTTGCTGCCGGTAGCACAGAAGTTAAAATCACTTTTATCTTATTTGCTTTAGCCAACTCTACCATAGAAATAATATTTCCAAATGTATACTCTTCATTGTAGGGACCTACATTTTCAGCAACATCATTAGTTCCGGCATTTATGACTACTAAAGCCGGAGAAAGATTAATAACATCCTCACGGAAACGCAATAAGAATTGATAAGAGGTTTGTCCACTGATGCCGCGGCCTATATAGCCATTTGTTTTAAAGAAGTCCGGATGAGTTCTCACCCACCCTTCCGTAATGGAATTCCCCATGAAGACAACTCTTTTCTCTTTCTTTACGGGCTTTGGAAGTGCAGCGTTTTCTTTTGCATAACGAGCTAAATTGGCAAAATTGTTCTTTTGAGCATATGCCTCACTGATTGATAATCCTCCCAGAATAGTAATTAACAACAAACATTGTTTTAATCTTTTCATTTTCATACTTAGATATTAATTATTAGGATATGCAAAGATAAAAAGATTCCTGCAAAGAAATTGTTTCTTTCACTACTTTACTTCCATTTCTTCACAGCCTTTTTATCTACTGCCATAGCCTCAATCAAGCTCAAAGCAAATCCACCACTACGTGCCATCTTTACAGATATTTTAGTCTTATTGGTTACAATACCTTTCTTTATCTGATAGGCAGTAGGATTCTTTTCATAATCAGCATCTTTAGCATCAGCATACAGCGTTGCTACATACTCTTTTCCGGGTTCCAGAAAGTCGAGGGTAAAAGTAGAGACACGGGCATTTTCATCCGTAATGCCACCCACAAACCAGTTGCCTGTACCCTTAGCTTTACGAGCTACGGTTATATAATCGCCCGGTTCAGCTTCAAGATATTTACTGTCATCCCAATCAACAGCAACATCTTTAATGAATTGGAAAGCATCCAAATGACGTTCGTAACTTTCCGGCAGGTCAGCCGCCATCTGCAACGGACTGTAAAGAGTGACATACAAAGCCAGTTGCTTAGCTAGAGTCGTATGAATCTGACCATGATTTTCACGATTCAGGAATGTCAGGCAGATATCAAAAATACCGGGAGTATAATCCATCGGGCCACCTATTAGACGGGTAAAAGGAAGCAATGTAGTATGAAAGGGTTTATTCCCATCATAAGGTTCAAACTCAGTACCACGAGCAGATTCATTACCTATCAGATTCGGATAAGTACGGCACAAGCCAGTAGGACGTACTGCTTCATGGGCATTTACACAGATTTTATACTCAGCAGCTTTCTTCACTGCATATAGATAATGATTATTCATCCATTGCCCGTAATGGTGCTCACCACGAGGAATGATATCACCAACATATCCACTTTTCACGGAATTATAGCCATGATCTGCCATAAATTGATAAGCTTTATCCAGATGACGTTCATAGTTACGGACGGAAGCCGACGTTTCATGATGCATCATCAATCTTACTCCTTTACTCCGGGCATAATCATTCAGCATTTTTACATCAAAATCAGGATAAGGAGTAACAAAATCAAAGACAAAATCCCTGGAACTTCCTCCCCAACTTTCCCAACCTTCATTCCAACCTTCCACCAAGACCTGATCCATGCCATGTTCGGCTGCAAAATCGATGTATCTTTTCACATTCTCATTATTGGCAGCATGACGGCCGTTTGGCTTGATCTTTGTATAATCGTTTTCACCGAATCTCATAGCAAGCAACTCATCTGTATAGCTCCATGACTTCATGCCTGTAATCATCTCCCACCAGACGCCGATATACTTCACCGGCTTAATCCAAGAGACATCCTTATAAGCACAAGGTTCATTTAGATTCAAAGTCAGTTTTGATGCCAGAATATCCCGTGCATCATCACTGACTATAATAGTACGCCAAGGAGTTTTAGAAGGAGCTTGCATATAAGCTTTGTTACCCAAGACATCAGGTGTCAACCAGGACTCAAATATCAGATTATTATCGTCCAAGTTGAGGTGCATACAGGAGTAATCGACCAAAGCAGCTTCATGCAAATTGATATAGATGCCATCATCCGTCTTCATCTGTAAGGAGGTTTGAACCCCTGTAGGAGAAAATACGAATTGTGAAGCATTTACCGTTACGGCACTTTCCATTAAACCCCGTATTTCCGATAATTTAGACTCAGTATAGTCATACTCCTGTGTATCATAGTCACCCGGTATCCAAAAGGCAAGATGATCGCCAGTCATGGCAAACTGGGTATGTTCTTCTTTCACTATAAAATAGTTCAGATTCCTTTGCAATGGGAATTCATACCGGAATCCTAAACCATCATTGTAAAGCCGGAAACGAATAATCATATTACGATTCTGAGCTTTCTGTTCCAGAGTCACAGCCAGTTCATTATAGTGATTACGAATCTGCGCAACTTCTCCCCACACCGGTTTCCAGGTTTCATCAAAAGTTGAAGTATCAGTACCGCTTAATGTAAAATTACTCATCAGTCCGGGATCATCTTTCAATTCCAAGCCCAATTTTGAAGGTTTCACTACAGCCTTGCCTTTATAGAAAAGCTGATATACCGGTTCTCCCTGCGCATTTACAGTAAAATCTAAATGAAGATTTCCATTCGGTGAAGTAATACTTTCAGCCATCATTGCTCCACACACCCATACAAACAATAAAAAACTAAAAAAACTTTTTGATACAAAACTCATACTATTCATAGATTTAAAGTAAAATGATTCACTACTTTGCCATAATAGAAATTTTATCTATCACCTCTCCATTCATATTCTTCACTTCCATATTCAGTTGATTCCCTTCTATTACTCCTTTAAGTACTGTATTTGAGGAATTATCAATAACCGGAAAGTGAACTTTATCAGTCGGCTTATTATTAAAATACTGATGCAGATGCCCACTCAACATAACATCCACCTGCGCATCATTCAGGATGGGAACAAACTTTTCCAAAACTTCTCCTTGTCCATGCCACAAGTCCTGATCAGGTAGGGGAGGCATATGGGCGATGACCACTTTGAATTTCGCATCCAAAAAATCAGGAGATTTCACAATTTCAGAAAGCCATTTGGCTTGTTCAGTACGGTAATTATCATAGTCTGTAATGCCGTGATACTCTATATCAGAATCGGGCTTATCCTCACCTGTATCCAGAAAAATGAAACAAACCGGACCTTGTCTCAACAAGAAATACAAGTGCGGTTCCTTAGGGGAGAAATAGTGCTGAAAAGAAGCAGCAAACAAACCACGTGTTTCATGGTTTCCACGGGCGTAATACATAGGCTTATGAGTAGCAAACAAATCTACGGTAACATCCATAAAGCCCTTGAACAGGTCTTCTTCATCCATCAGCCAATTCATCATATCACCATTATAGATGATCATATCCGTCTCTTTAAAACCAGCATTGTTCAGCAGTTTCGGAATATAATCCGTATTACCATGAATATCATTCAACATAATAAATGAGGTTGCCGGCTTATTACGATCATTTGTCGTAAATTTCAATGAACGCTTATCATAAATACTGGGAGCTGCAACATTGCCATAAACGATTTCTTCTCCTTTACGTTCCAGAACCTCTTGGGAGTAAATACGATAGCGATAGCTGGTACCAGGTTTAAGACCGGTGATACGAACTGCATGCAATTCCGAAACATTCTTCACCCCATTCGTAGAATCAAAAAACCTGGAACGTTCAAAGCGGTAATAGCTTGTACCATCATCGGGTGCCACTTCCACCCAACCAACAGAAGCTTTATTAGCCACCCATACAATAGTAGTTTCCGTCTCTTTCAGGTTCTGAAGATACGGGCCATGTTTTATCGTGATTTGTTCCTGGGCAAATCCGGCAAAAGCCAAAAGCATACATATTACACTGAATAAAAATCTTTTCATCACAATCAATTTTTATCTATATTCATTTTTTATTTTTAGGAGCCAACTTTACCAATACAACGCCATGTGCAGGAACCTTGAAGCTTAGATTATCGCTGGAAGTTCCAAGATATTTATTCTTGTTCCAGATATCGTATACATCATATTCCAATTCCCAGAGTCTGATATCTGCAAAGTGAAGGTGAGATTTGTCTTTTCCAAACTTATACTCAAATGTCCATGGTTGCTCATCACGATTGAAAAAGCATACAGCAGCTTCTCCATTAGACAACTGTTTTACCCAGATTTCATGTTGTTCTATTTTCATGTAACGACGTCCTTGTATACCCAACTTATCCTGATTCACAGCTATCACGTCTTTATTCATCAGAATAGCCTGTGTTTCTTTATCCATGGTCCGCAAATCATTCCCAGCCAACAGTGGAGCCGCCAACATACACCACATGGTAAAATGTGAACGATTCTCTTCGGGGGTGAGTACTCCATTACCTACTTGCAGCATATCAGGATCATTCCAATGTCCCGGACCGGCATAAGGATATAAGTCTGCATTCTTATCAATGATATCCACTACACTACATCCTCCCCAGTGTACCGTACCTTTAAAAGCATTGATAATATCCCCCGTAGTTCTCCACAAATGTCCTACTCCTTTTGCCCATGTCCACGGTTTGCTACTTCCCCACTCACAAATAGAGAATACAATGGGACGGCCGCTGGCTTTCAAAGCATCACGCATAGTACGATAAGCTCCCTGAGGACTTTGAGCCTCATCAAAACACCAGTCATACTTCAGGAAATCCACTCCCCACTCAGCATAGGTACGGGCATCCTGAAACTGATAGCCACGACTTCCCGGACGTCCGGCACAAGTCAATGACCCTGCGCAAGAATAAATACCAAACTTCAATCCTTTGGAATGTATATAATCTGCCAATGCTTTTATACCGGAAGGAAAACGTACTGAATCAACCACAATACTCCCATCCGCATCGCGACCCACTTGCCAGCAGTCATCAACGTTCACATAGGTATAGCCTGCATCTCTCATACCATTCGCAACAATCAGATCTGCCATATCCCGTATCTGCTGTTCATTGACATCGCAACTAAAACAGTTCCAGCTATTCCATCCCATAGGAGGAGTCAAGGCCAGTGAATCGGCACCATCAGCACGAACAATAATGAACGTACACACCACAAACAAAAAACACAAAATTCTTTTCTTCATAATACGATTGTTTTTTTATTAAAAAATCATTATTATATATTTACATTATTCATTATAATATTAGGTCTTATCATCTAATACAAGGATATTCAATAATGTACTTTTCCCACATCCTGAAGGCCCCATTATAGATGCAAACTCGGAATCTTGTATTTCCATGTTTACATTACACAAAGCATGGGTTTCGATCTCCTGAGTGCGAAAAGTTTTATTTACGTCTACCAGCTTTATCATAACATTATAATTTTAGATTAAGATGAGGGTATTTTCTGCTATTATTTTCCATATGATAGAAAGCAGTCCAGAAATTGCATTTTATCTTTTTCATTTTGCTGTTTGTTACTTATAGATCAATCACATGTATGAATATAAAATCTTTGAATCCTGCTATGGTAGTATCTTCTTAATTATTTTTCCTCTTGCATATCTCCAACCATTAATAGGTTTACCTTTTAAAGTATAAAACATCACAATACCTTCAAGTTCAGGATCACGGAATAAATAGTTATTCTTATATATAGTTCCCTTTTGCATATATTCGTATGTCCCTACAATTTCCATGATAAAGCTCCTAACATGATTCGTTACATTATCTTTCAAAACAACAATCTTGACAGCAAGTGCATAGTCCGTCTTTATGTCCATATCCCACTTCTTATAAGTCAGACTATCAACATTAATATATCTCTTCTTTACAATAATAGGTGCTTCAACAGCCTCAAAACGCCCTTTAGTATTTACTATAGCCATGTCCCAATAAGGATATATCTTTTCTCCCTCTTCTCCACCAGCAAAATTATTTGTTATTTCCGGCACTTGGATATTTTCATACCACTGCTTAGCTGCCAAAATGGTAAATTCGCCATTATTGTCACTCTTCTCAAGGGCCAATATAGGGTTCGTATTCACTAAAAGACCATCTGCACAACTTGATAATAAAGTGCAGATAACTACGTACAATACCAAAGTATATTTCCGTAAGTTTTTCATAGTTTTTTTAATTAAAGTCGAGTTTTATTTCAAAGACGCCACATCAATCACCAACTGGCTATTATCCGTAATATAAGTATTAGTAAACTTTATTTTGTCGTTTAAACAAACCTTAAATTCAACTGTAGCATTTCCTAAAATAGTACCCGCTTTATTATCCAGTAAGATTTCAAAGTTCAGTGTCGATTTATTCACTACTTTAACTAATGCCTGATTACCATTCACTTCCTTCACCTCATATGCCAGGCAAGCCTTTACCAAAGCAGTCAGATTCTTTTCAGCTCCAATCAGAATATCCCCAAATTTCACCACAGAGCGTCCGGCAAATAATGCTTCTTTCACCCCTTCATGGGAACGTTCCTTGGCGAAGATTATAGTCATCGGACCATATTGCTTATCAGTACGATAGGTCTGTTTATACACACCATGAATATCAGTATTACCCATATACGTCAGGTTATACTCCTTACAATAGTTGAAAGCTTTCGGATAATACTCAAAGCCATTCACCAACTCCACACCATGTATTTTCTTCTGCTTAATCAGGTCTTTATGAACCTTATAAATAGTACTCGTGTCATTCGGCCATCCGGGATGATTCCACATGATGAAAGCACCTTGCTCCAAAGCATTATCAATTGCTACCAACGGATCTTCTACATCCAAAGCATTTGCATCCTTCAAAAAAAGAGCATTGATATGTCCCAATGGCTTGGAACGGGTTATTTCAGCACCCGGTATCACGACCAGATTAGAACTCTCCTCTACTGTCTTCGCCCGTCTATAAGACTCATTATGGTCAGCCGTAATGAATTTGTTCGGACGATATTCAATGTGATCCGTTATAGCAATCACATCCAGTCCACGGATAGCGCCCTCCCATACCCGGTTTTCCGGCTTCACATCGCCATCTGAAAAAATGGTATGAGTATGAAAATCACACTTCAAAGTTTTATAACCGTCTACATCAGGGATATAGACATATTCTCCCGAATAAGGCTGTTGTGCCTCCGGAACCTTCACTACATCCAGGCCCTGCAGTTGTGCAGAGACCTGGAAAGTGAAAGTCGATAAAAAAGCTAAGGATAGATATAACTTTTTCATGCTTTTGTTATTTTGCAGATTTTTACTTTGTCGGAGTAATCTTCACCAAAGTGACTCCATGATAAGGTACTTTTGTCTGGAAACTACCATTTACCTCTCCCAGATCTTTCTGTCTCCACAAATCGCGAACCATTGCTTTACCATCAATACCGAGCTGTTTCAAATCAAAATTGAAGTCATACTCACGCATTTGCATAGCTTCAGCATCATCCTGATCCCAAAGAATAAAGTAAGGATCTACATGGAAGAAACCTACTGCATAGGAACCATCATGCAACTTCTTAGACCAGATTTGTCCATTCTCCACTATCCTTTTCTTAGCAGGAGCTACCATCGGGTCCTGGCTAACAGAGATCACTTCATTATTAGTGAGCAGATTCAGCGTAAAATCATCAATATTCGCCATATCACAACCTATCAGCAAAGGAGCAGAAAGAAGACACCATAAAGAAATATGAGAATATTGTTCATCTGCGGTCAGGTAAGAATCATGTACTTTAGTACCCCAGGCTTGTCCCAATCTGCCAACTACCAACATATCAGGATCACTATTCCGTCCCGGAGCTGTAGATTCAGCACACACGTCCTGGAAAGTACCGATAGCTGTTACCACATTCCATTCATCCGTAATATCACGGGTAGTACGCCATTGATTACCACCGGCTTCCACAGCCCAATTCCATACGTTGGGAGCTCCGTAACCTACACAATAAACGATGTCACGATTTACTTTATCCAATGCCTTACGCATCACGATATACGGTTCCTGAATTGTTTTCTCTTCAGAATCCTTTTCTATTTCCAAATAACCGCAATAGTCATATTTCAGGTAATCTACCCCCCAACCGGCCCAGGTTTTAGCATCAATTTCTTCATGCTGATAACTGCCTAAGTGACCACCACAGGTAGTAGCACCCGGAGAAGAGTAAATACCGAATTTCAGACCCAAGCCATGAATATAGTCTGTCAATTCTTTAAAGCTGGGGAATTTTTCATTAGGAAGAAGTTCACCTTGTTTAGTGCGTTCCGCAGCTTCCCATCCATCATCGATATTCACGTATTCCCAACCGTAAGAGTGCAGTTTTTCATTCATCATACGGGCAGCATCACGTACTTTTTCATCGTTTACAGAAAGTCCCCAGCAATTCCAGCTATTCCAACCCATTGAAGGAGTTAAAGCAATCTCATCACCGATTTTGATTGTCACTTCTTTTACTGCTGTACCTTTATCATTGGTAGCCTTCAACTGTACCTTGTATTCACCTTTCGTTGTAGCTTTACCTGTGATATGTCCATTAGCCGGATTCAATTTCACACCTTCGGGAAGTCCCGTAGCTTCAAACGTCATCGGACGGTTACCAGTAGCCATTATCGACCACAAGAACGGATTTCCCGGACGTGCACCAAAGACTAACGGGTTATTAATGACCGGTGTCTCAGGAGCCGGCGGTGTCAGGATATACTTTTCCTTGGCAACCGGTTTTGCCCATGCAGGAATCGGTTTTACATCTCCACGGGTAGTGATCTTCACGTTCAACCAGTCTGCATGGTCGTACATGATACCATCTCCACACTCTTCTACCAATAGCAAAACTTTGTCGATCCCTTTCAGATTCACATTGAATTCCTTTACAGGATCTCCCTTCTTCATGACACCACTCTTCCAGAGTTCTTTTTTGTCACCAAGAATCTTGAATTGGAGTTTACCGGCAAACAAGTTCTTGTCGTCAGCACCAGCCAAACCGGAAATTGATACAGCTTTGCCACCAAGATCGTATAGCAAACGACTAATGGAATGGGAACCAAGTCCACGTTCATAAACCACTCCATTCACCGTAAGCGGTGTATGCACTACAGAACGATTAATTTCTACCATTCCCCAATCCTGAACATAGCAAGAGTCTTGTCCGAATTCGTCTAACCAGACTTCTTTAGTAGGTCCGTTGTCACAAGACTGTAAACTCCAGGCCCCTATCAACATCACGGCTAAGAATGCCGCGCACTTTTTCATCTTCATATTTTTCTTAATTCTAATAAATTACATTTCAAAATATGGTTCATCCGACAAAGATGTAGTTTATCTATAATTCTATTTATCAAGACATTGCATTTACCGGCATTTTCATATCGATGTAAAAGCATTTACCGCCGCATGTAACGGCCTTTACCCCTTATTGTAACGCTCTTTACCTCGGTATGTAACGGCCTTTACTTCGGCATGTAAATGGAGTTACCGTGTAGGGTAAACAGAATATCAAAACCACCTAAACCGGATGAACCTAAAACGTTTTTTCACTTCTGGATATACTATACTCCTGGGGAGATTATAGCATTCAGTCGGCATCAATCACCTTTTTTATAGATACGGATATTGTCAAAAGCAAAATTGCGGGCAATATTCTGATCTATCTCAAGACGCATATTGAAGCTGGTATAAGATCCCGGGTAATTATCCGGATAATCGGTGGACTGAATAACAGTAAACGGCAATGTAATAGTTTCCCAACGATTAAAGTTCTGGACATTGAAATCCGTTGCAACCCAGTCGCAGGTTGGAGCTGCCCAATACAGATAATTACAGAACTTAATCTTATCCTGTACAAACTGATTAGCTGTACGGAACTCACATTTCACTACATAGTTCTTGCTGCTTTCAAGCCCCAGCATATCGGCAGTATAAGCAATGCCGCCTCTCTCTGCAATATACCACCAACCGGAATATTCAGATTTATCATCAATGCGCAAGAAGTTACCGCTCAAACGTTGAGGATCTTTCTCATCAGTAACCACATTGGCCATACTGGTGGGTAGGAATTCATCAAAGTCCATTATTATAAATTCACGGTCATAGTAGCGTCCCGGACATGTAGCTTCCACATCCCATTTTGTACCTTTCACCTTTACCTTGATGTTTTTATCAACAGTCTTAGGCACTTGGGCAGTCAGGTAGTTATTACCACTGCTGATTACCTTCGAAATTTTACCATTAAAATCGACTACTGCATTGAGAGAATCTATCTCATAGAGTTCAAAGAAGTCGCCATAAATCATAATGGTATCACCCGGGCTGGTATATTCATTAAACATACGGTCCAGACGGAGTTTTGGCGCATTGGCCTTAAAGGGGATTTCCTGACGACCTGTAGAATTATAGATATAAATCTTGTTGGTCTCTTCTTTAGGTAATTTCACTGGAATTTTCAGGAACAGAATATCACTTTCTGTATATACTTCCAGCATATCCAATGCTACATCATTAATCAAAACCGAATCAATATTGCGTACATCGAGCCCTGTGCCATGTATTGCAATAAAATCGCCCATAGCTGCCTCCGTAATCGGAGTATTCATATCATCAAGGGTGGTCACATTGGTAAGCTGTATAGGCATTGGATTATAGTCATCATCCGAACAAGCCGTAAATGACAAACCCAATAACAGCGCTCCACCCAAACATATATTTCTGAAGTTCATTATATTTTTCATTGCATTATCTATTAGTTATTAATAAATAAAATTACCATCCCGGATTATTCCTGTCGATATAAGGATTCGTATTGACAACATCGGGCGGGAACGGTAATAACAAATGCTTCTCTTCACGACGTTTTACAATCTCATTTTCATCCACAGTACCGATGGCATTCATTACTTGCAGATAGATACCCCAACGAAGCAAATCATAGCGGCGGATACCTTCGGCTGCAAACTCTTTGGCACGTTCTTCAAGAACGAATGAACGGAACGACTCTTTTGTAAACGGATTCTTCTCATGACGTTTGCTTACCAATGTACTGTTATTACGCTTGTTCAGCATTTCCATTTTAGCAAAAGCATCCGTTGTAGGACCATTCAACTCATTTTCTGCTTCACAATAAATGAGAATGAGATCGGCGTAACGCAAATACGGCCAGTTCCAGTCTGTACGATTACCATTATTATCAGCAGTTATAGCTGTAAATTTTTCAAGTTTGGCACCATACTCATGGGCACCGTTTCGTACAACATCCGTAGTTTCGTACTTATATGGACATCCTTCGTATGGAGGTAAGCCCTGACGTACTTTTACACTATCGCGTTCGGGGTAGAAATACCACTCCATTTTTTCATAAGTTTTATTCCAGTTATACGGAACACGGTGTTTTACTCCCCAAGTGATACGCTCATCATCCCAGTCGTCAAAAGTCTGCAACCAATGGTCTCTTTGAACGTAGTAACCGGAAGTCCATTCGCCATTGTATGCCGGATCGGGCCATCCGTAATAATCCTTACTAACATAGTTGTAATAATCGTCACCCTGTCCAACCATTGTCTGCAAGCAGAAAAGCAACTCAGGTCCATTCTTATAAGCCGGACTCCACAATTCTTTCTGGCTACTTGCCAATGAAACCTCACCACTATTGATTACTTCTCCGGCCTTTTCTTTTGCCAGGCGATAATATTCCTGAGAATCAAACTCTTCATACCCGGCTACAACATTCTTGCTGTGAGTAATGGCTACAGGCATCAAACGGGAGGTTGTTCCATCAGGATTTACTTTACTTCCCGGACCACCTTTTACTGTAACTTGTCCACTCTTCATAGAAGCTGAACCAATAGTAGCATACACCTTAGCCAACAAAGCCTTGGCAGTGGCACGGCATACGTGACCTTTCTTAAATGCCTCATCGGTACGCGGAAGCAGCAATGCTTCGGCTTCTTTCAGTGTTTCAATAATATGCTCATACACTTCTTTTACAGAAGACCGCGGCAATTCGGTAGAATTACCCTCTGCAATGGAATATGTATACAAAGGTATAGGACCAAAGAACTGAACTAACTGGAACTGAGACCATGCCTTCAAGAAACGGAGCTCTCCCAATGCATTATTCTTTTCTTTTTCAGTAACACCTGTTATCTTCTGTACTAAGTAATAGTGATAATTGGCTCTGTGGATAGTAGTACAATAATATTGATAGAAGTTTTTTGTCGAATTTTTATCATAAAAGTTGCCGGCACCTTCATCACCAAAAGCCCAGCTCGGCCCTGTTTGATAATCACAATCGAAGTTCACCACATTATGATAATTACCCCATGTGAAAGGCCAATGCAAAGTATGATAAGCACCTGCCACCAACTGATCATACGAACCTTCGGCAGCAACATCTTCACCTGCAACAAAGGTAAATGTTTCCTCTTCCAAGTCACATGAAGTGGTCAGAAACAAACCTGCAGCACATAAGCTTAATATTTTTAACAGTTTCATATTCTTACTTTTTTAGAATGCTAATTGAATACCTAAGTTAAATGTACGGGCACTCGGATATGATGACATATCCACACCTCTACGAGTCGGGTCACTACCGAACGCGTTTACATCCGGGTCATACCATTCATAACCGGAAATAGTAAACAGGTTAGTTATACTTGCTACGATGTTAATGGACTCTACAAATTTCACCGGATGAGCCCAATTATAGCTTAAACTAATATTCTTACAACGCAGATAAGAACCATCTACAATATAACGGTCGGAAGCTTTCATAGCACGGGTAAAGGTACCATCGGCACGCGGCCATTTAGCTGCAGCTCTGTTTTCAGGTGTCCAACGGTTGTTGAATACGAAATAAGGCATATTACCCGAACCTACCGCTACATCAAACTGCTTCAAGTTCACATTCAAAATATCATTTCCTTGTGTACCTTGCAGGAAGAAGCTGAATGTCCATTTCTTCCAGTTCAATGTACTGGTAATACCATATTGATAATCGGGATTCGTATCACCAATAATCGTCTTATCACGGTCATCGATTACCGGATCGTCATCCAGGTTCTTATACTTCACCTGCCCAACCATAGATTTCACTTTAGAAGGAGTTGCATCTCTGTAATATGGATCAGCACGTACTTCAGCCTCATTATCATAGAATCCATCTTCCACATATCCGTACAAAGTACCAATAGGATGACCATTTCTTCTCAGGAACATACTTTCAATACCCCAAGCTACATCAGAGAACTGATCGGCATTCAAACCACCAATTTTATTGCGGTTGAAAGAGATATTGGCATCTAATGTCCACATCCAGTCGCGGGTTTTCACCGGAATGACATGTGCTGTTATTTCAAGACCTTTATTGGTTACATCGCCATAATTACAAGCTATCTGATTGAAACCAGAACTCATATCAATATAACGATACTGTAATAAGTCCGTTGTTTTCTTGTAATACAAATCAACAACCAGATTTACACGATTATTGAAGAAAGCTGCATCCAAACCAAGGTTAAACTGATTCGTTGTCTCCCACTTCAAATTAGCGGCAGCAGGTCCTCCCCAACGATCTTCACCGGCACCAGGATTCATCGTTCCATCGAACGGATAATTCTGGGCTTCGAAGCGAGAACGGGTTGCATAGGCACTAATACCCTGGTTACCAGTCTGACCGGCACTGAAACGCAACTTCAGGTTATCAAAGAAATTAAGATTCTTAATAAATGCCTCATCAGACATACGCCATGCAATAGCACCGGAATAGAAATTAGACCAACGGTTCAGAGGATTGAAACGACTGGAACCATCACGGCGGAATGATGCGGTGAATAAATAACGGTCTAACAGATTATAATTGGCACGAGCCAGATAAGACATCAACTGTGAACGCCATCTGCCGCTTCCAATTTCTTTTTCACCTACTGCAGCATTCATATCGTTATCTTCTGTAATATCATTCGGGAAATTCTTGGCAAGCATATATTTGCTTCTTCCCATAGACTTTTCATAAGTCATACCGGCAACAACATTGAAAGCATGCACACCAAACTTCTTTTCAAAAGTAAGTAAAGACTCTAAAGTAAAACCCTCGTATGCATTATCATCTTTTCTTCCATAACCATTGGTAGGATTTTGTCCTGAACCGGTGTAGCGATTATAATATTGGCTACGTTCGTTATAGGTATAACCATAACCGATGTTCTGACGGAACTTCAGCCAATCCACAAATGTTATTTCACCAAAACCAGAAGCATAAATACCATAAGTTTCAAGCACATTCTTTTCTGTATGAGCACTCAGATATGGATTTGCCAAACCAGAAGCAAAGTCCTCTGAATATTTAGAGTCTGCATCCGGGTCGAATACCGGACGAGTCGGATTAAATGCAATTGCGGACTCAATCACACCATAGTTTTCCGTATTAGTACGGGCCAGGCGATTTTCCGATTTTGTGAAAGTCAGATTACTACCGATTTCAACATAATCATTAATCTTACGATTATTATTTGCACGAACATTGTAGCGCTTATAATAAGAGTTCACAATAACACCCTGCTGATCAAGATAACCGCCAGAATACATATAAGATCCTTTCTGGTCACCACCGGAAACATTCAGACTATACTCCTGACTAAACGCATCACGGAAAATTTCCTTCTGCCAGTTAGTACCATAGAACAAATTTCCATCTTCACGCAAGTCAAAACCATTACGGAAATCATCAGGACTAGGCAGATATTTTCTCTCAAGAATGATCTCTTCACCAGTCACAGGATCGGTACCCTTTTTAATTGACCAATGGCCGGGTATAGGATAAGGAAGACTTTCGTCGGAAACATAATTCTTGCCATCATACATATAACCGAAAATAGTACATTCGTTCTTGAACTGTGCATAATCGCCCGCACTTAAAACATCAATCAGTTTTACAGGTTTTGACATACTGAAATTAGCACTGAACTGAACTCTTGCCTTGCCCTGAGCACCACTCTTAGTCGTGATAATAACCACACCATTAGCAGCACGCGAACCATAGATAGCTGTGGCAGAAGCATCTTTCAATACCTGAATAGACTCTATATCCTGCGGGCTAATTAAACTCAGAGGGTTATTATTGGATTTCGTTCCGAAGTCAGTCGAGGGCGCTTCACCTGCCGTGAAGGGCACGCCGTCCAGAATATACAATGGTTCTGTATTGGTAGTAAATGAGTTGGCACCACGTATCTGGATAGTTACACCTGCACCAGGAGCACCATCGGCTTGTGAAACTTGTACACCTGCCATTTTACCCTGCAAACCTTGATTAATACTCGTCGGATTTGTTTTCAGTAAATCGTCACTTTTCAAGGAAGAGATAGAACCCGTAAGATCCTTTTTAGGTACACTACCGTAACCGATAACCACTGTTTCTTCCAACATGTGGCTATCTTCATGTAATGTAACATTTACAGTAGCTTTACCTTTCACTGCTACTTCCTGAGTTTTGTAACCCACAAAAGAAAAAACTAAAGTAGCATTACTGGAAGCATTTACCGAGTAACGTCCGTTTACATCTGTAATAGCTCCCGCCGTTGCATTTTTCACACGAACTGTAACACCAATTACAGGTTCACCTGAATCATCGGTTACAATGCCCGTAATTTTAGACGTTTGAAGCATGTCTGTAGTTTCAGCCTTCAAACCATTCGGAACTAACATTAGTGCCATTAAAAGCACACCAATAATTCCATTCATCGATTTGTGCAATCTTTTCATAGACTCATTTTTGGATTAATTAAATTAAACTTTATCACTCTCTGTTTAGTTGTTATTTGATGGTAGGATTAATAAATAATTCATCCATATATACTTTCTGAGGAACATCAAAAGCAACCTTTATATACCTTGCATTTTCATTCAACTTTTCGAATAATATCCCGTCAATCCAGGCATCATGCTTATTATTCGGAAAATATGGGGTATCTTTGATAGAAGCCAGACCATAAGTTTTTCCATCTTCTGAAGTATATACATAGACTTTCAGCGGGGTATTGATTCCTTCCGGATTATAGTTCAATGTACGCACCATGATATTCTTGACCGGAGTTTTCTTTTGCAAATCCACCACTATTTCATGGTGTCCCTGGTCAAACTTCACCCAACGGTTGTCTTCACTATTTTCTTCAGCTACTTTGCCATCCAGCAGGGCTTGCATGTCCGATTTACTAATCATGTCAGGAGTAGCTGTATTCATCAGTTTTTCCAATAGAGTTGCTTCAAACATTTGCCAGTATGTATCGCCGTTTCTCCACGCCATATATTTGTTGCATACATCATTAGACCAAACCGGTTGCCCCAACTGATAAGAAGATTTCGGATCTTCAATGATGCCACCAAACATGAACGAAATAATGCGGTCTACCCCTGCTGCAGATGCAGCTGCCTGCTGAGACAGTAAACGAGAATAGGCAGCCGGAATCAAAGCGGACTGACGGTCGTTCGTACCTTCTTCCCACGTAAATGTTTCGCAATTTGCCCACATTTCAATATTCAGTCGATTGTGAATATCACGCATTCTTTGCCAGTTCTTTTTCAAACGGGGAAGTGTGAACTTATCACGCACGCAACCCACTTCGTCCTGATAAGCTATAATATCGACCTTCAATTTTGCCATCTGTTTCTCAAAATCCGGATTATCAAACTCCGACAAACCAATTCCATAAGGAGATATCAAAGTTTTCTTGCCAGGCGTCAGAGTTTGCGCCTTTTCAGCCAATGTATTAACCGATTGTACGGCATGTTCGGCAAAAATCGGACAGATACAATCTTCTACCGGCAAATACCAACCATAAAAAGCCTTATGATTTTTGTAAAGAGAGGCCAGTTCTTCCATAATCTGTAACTGGCGTTCTTTGATTGCCGGGTCCAGCAGATTATCATCCTGATCTTTTGCCCAACCGGTACTCATAAATACTTTCACGTTATGTTTTGCTGCTTCATCAAGGATAGCATCTACAGGACTTTTCGTGCCCTTATCATACAGCCAAGGCATGATTTTAGAAGGATAATATGCCTTACCTTCATTAGCTACCTCCATGAATACCAGATATTCAATGCCCATAGCCGCTAATTCACGAACCTTAGCCGCCCACAACTTCGGGTCTGTATTATCAAAGTTTTGAGGATTGGTATATTTATTACGCACATCTTTATATGCCAGATTGATCCATGTGCCGGTAATAGGTTTTACACCTGTGACTGGCTTTCCGACTTTTCCCTGCTTACCGGAAGTGTCATTAGCAGCACATGCAGTTACTGACGGCATCGCAACCAACATTGCCAATAGGCCAAATAGTATTACTCGAATGTTCTGTTTCATAGTTTCTATGTTTATTAATTAAAATTCTGCTTATCTGAATAGATTACTGCTTCACCCAAATAAATGTGTGCATCTTTATGAGGGTTCAACCATTTAAAACTGATCTCATGCTTTGCATTTTGCAACTGATATCTATGGAAAAGATCTACCCTTCTATCATCAATGGAAGATGCTTTGGCAACTGGCAGATTTGCCGTTTCAATCAGATTACCGTCAATATACATTTCAACCTGAGCCACATAGTTTTCATCTGTACATTTCACATATCCTTTCAAAACGAAACCGATGCCATCGAACACAAAGCCGGTATTATCCTGTAAAGTAGTATTGACAGCCAGTTTATCCACCGGATAATGACCTTCAAATGCTTTCTCATATTTTACAGCAACAGGTTTTTGAACTTTAATAGTCACCTGCCCATTATCTACTTTACCACCTTCTTTTTCTATTACTTGCAAAGCATGTTTCAAGCCCAGTTCCGATAGTTTATTAAGAGATACATCTGTATAGGCAAAAGGTATGTCTTCTATTTCATAAAGACTTTCTTTCCAATTCTCCGGAATATTAGAATATCCTATCATCGTACCCAAAATACCGGCAGCTGTAGCTGCATTGCAATCCGAATCCTGTCCACAACGGGCAGCTATGTCAATTGTGGAAAAGAAATCTTTCTGTCCATACAATAACCCCATTATGACATAGGCACTGTTAATCTTTGCATCAATATCAAACGGAGCAAAAACACCGTCAGGACAACCAACCTCCGATGTCCACTTCTTCTGGCACTCGAACCAGGTCTGTTTCCAGTCATTCGGATACTGCTTATACCAGTCTATCACATCTTTCATGCAACGGTAAAAATCACTCTGTTCGGGAATTGTTTTCAGTGCCTCCGAAACAACGACTTCCATATCATCGGAAACAAAAGCCATAGAATACAACGCACCAACATATACGCCTCCGTACCAGCCATCACCGTAAGTGAAGATATGTCCTACTCTATCAGATATTTCGGAAGCAGTATTGGGCATACCCGGTGTCATCAACCCTGCGAAATCTGCTTCAATCTGATAATCTATATCATCAGCATGGGGATTATTCAACCAATGACCGGACATAGGCGGCATAATGCCTTGTTTGATATTATACTTGGCAACCTGGTTGGCATGCCATAATGGAAAACCGGCATTGGCAAAGCTGATTGCAAACGAATCGGCCGGAGCTTCCAGACCTAAACGTTCGAACACATTAACAAAGATGATGTCTACGTACAGATCATCATATAAACCGGGAAAAGTATCAAAATAGAACTTTACTCTGTCCTTGGACCATTTTATAGGAGTATAGTCTTGAATCATTGTACCGTTATGCAGAAACTCTACGGGCCCACCATAGGTACAACCAATGGTCTTAGCCGCCCAGCCACCTCTTATTTTATCAGCCAGTTCATCCTGCGTCATCGTTACCTCAGACGGAACTGCTGTTTGGGAGGAAGAGGAAGTACATCCTGCACACCACACAACAACTACAAAAACATAAATAATAAAGGCTATATTCTTCATGGTTCTTTACATTAAACTATATTTTACTTTATAACTTTCAGCTTAGCTGATTCTTTATCCATTACATTATAGGTAGATATCTCATATACACTACCTTCATTACCTTCCTTATCAATGAAAGAAGTCAGGAAGTCATTTCCATGTATCTGAAGTTTCTTTAAGAGCGTGCCATTCTTATAAATATTAAAACCGGCAACCGACTCCAGACTACCTGGAATCCACTTAACTTCCATGCCATTAGCTACCTTTATCATACTGGCACTTATAACTTCCTGCGGAGTAGCTATTTGAGGAAGTTTACCTTCTTTACAGTATTGCAGGTAGGCTTGATGATAGTCCTTATTCACTACAAACGGACTATTATAATGGCTATAAGCAAAGCAGATTAGATTACTTACATAACCATTAACTATATCCAGTTGCTTCTTTATCCTTGTCAGAGGAGCACTCACCCAGAATTGTTGATCGAACGTTTCAACATTTCCCCAGAATTTCAATCCCGGTTTAGTATTGACAGCTTGTTTCAATTTAGAGAACCAGTCCGATAAATTATCTAAGTTCAATCCACCGGCACCGACACAGTCTTGCGGAGCAAAAATATCTCCAAATCGGAAGTGAGTTTGTGCAAAAACATTCTCCCACATTTTTCCGTATTCTTCTGCATTTCCACCTACTTTATGATTCATAAACGGAGAAAGCATGAGCGGCATTCCCGGAGTGAGCTTTGAAAGATGATCCAAATTTGTATTTAAGGCTCTCGCCAGAATAGCCTGACGTTCAGCTGTCATACAGTTCAGATTGTCAACTTCCCAAACCCAATACCATCCGTACATTGCATCCGGATATTTTTCCTTGTACAAGGCAACCAGTTCATCTGCCACTTTATTGCCGATTTCCATTTGGCTAATCAACCAATCTGCATCATAATCTACTTTCCACCATCTATCGTTAAAATTCAGTCCAATAAAGATCTTTATTCCATTCTTCTGGGCACTGCGCAAACACTTTTCAAGTGTCTTGTTCTGCTGTTTTTTCTTTGTCAGCGAAGAGGGATAGTTAGTAGTTGTTTTTCCTTTCTCATCTGTCAGAAGTGCAGGTGCATAAATCAGATACTTCATACCTGCCTCTTTAAACATTTCCATTTCCCGATCCCAACGTGCATCATCCCAATTAGCAACTAAATATTCTTGTATAAAAGAACCGCTGAAACGAGGGATATTGGTACCTTGATTTTTCTGTTCGAACATGTAATGGAAATATGTACCTTTCAGGTCAATAATATATGAATCGAAGCTGGCTTCATCTTCATGCAGATTAATGATACGGGCACCTCGGCTCAGAACTTCATTATAAGCAGACGGATAGCCTGTTTTACGTCCATAAGCTAATGCTATATTACCGTTCCAATCAACCATATAGTCATTGTTATGATCGTGCCCGACAAATACTCCTATTACATCTTTTTTCTCTATAAAAGAGGACAATAAGCCTGAATTTATGTTGGACGCACAAACACCTTCCTGCTTCTCACCGAATTCACGGCAAGCCCATCTGGCCGTTTCATGTTCGGGTAGAGGAATATGGAAAAACGCCATCGATGGCAATCTGTATTTATTACGTACTGTAAACTGATCACTTGTCTTACGATACCAATCTATCTGATCATGCTTAATCCAGTCATAATATCCGAAAGAACGGTCTTGGGTAAGATTATGTGAATCGAACAAATACAAAACCCATTTTTCTGAATTTCCATCAGATGAAAGGATAGGAAGCGCACAATTACCGGAACCGGACAACTTTCCATTTTCTGCATCATAAGTCAGGTTATAGGGTACCGTACGCAGAAATTCAAGAATCTGGGCATTATTCATATCAGTTTCTTCATCATGATTCCCGAACGTAACAGCAAACGGCATTTTCTCTTCCTCGAACAAACCAGCCAATCTTTTCCAGCCACGAAGAGCATTCCAGGAAACCACTACATCACCTGTCAGAATCACAAGATCAGGACGTTCTGAGCGAATAATTTCACGCATCAAGTTATAAGTACTGTCATTCTTTTGTTTATAAGAATCGCTTTCCACCCAGTGCAAATCGGTGAACTGCACAATCTTGAACTTTCCATCACGAAACTTCAAATTAGAAGTCTGGGCCAAACAGGAAAGACACAATAGTGAACTAAATAGGATCAATAAATATTTTTTCATTTCTTTCTATCTGTTCTAAATGGTGCCAAAGGCAACCCGTTACTATCAAATAAATTGGGAACTGCATCATTGGTAAAGCAATAGCGTACTGCAACCGGAGTTTTTACTTTTACGGAAGAAACACTAATCTCACCATTCTTCATTAGTTTGGCATCTGCCGGATATACATTTCCTGCCTGATCCACTATCTCAAAGTTTTGGATGGTTTTGTCATTACACGTTAATTTAATAGCAGTAGTAGTCACCATAACTTTGCGTCCTTCTATACGGATAGACTTTAACATCGGAGAATAAGGCTCCACTTCTTCCCTATGGTAGGTTTTCTTCAATGCCATATTGGCCAAACGGACACCGACCTGTTTTTTCAGACTCGGATGGATATCAGAAATATCATTCACCAGATCGCTGACTACGACCATTCCAGTGTTATGTAATGTTGCAGCAACATCTGCCTGCTGTTCCCGTAAATAAGCAGCATTTCTGTCTGCATATCCATTCCATGGAGCAATCTGCACAAAATAAAAGGGCAAAAAACGGTGAAATTCATTTCTCCAACCTCTTATCATTCCATCAAACAGAGGACCATAGTCAGCAGCCCGTTCATTATTAGCTTCTCCCTGGTACCAGATGACGCCTGCAATAGTATAATTCTTGATAGGATGAATCATTGCATTGTAAATGGATGAGTTGGCAGTAGGAGACCAACCTGCTACTTGTTGTTTTTGTGATAACTCAAACAACTCCTTTTCATGGCTGAAAGTAAATTCATCGATCCAAGGTTCTACTGCTGTTCCTCCCCAATAAGATCCAATCAGTCCGACTGGCACATTCAGTGCTTCATTCAAATGTTGACCAAAGAAGAAGGCCACAGCGCTGAAATCTTTGTAAGTTTCCGGAGAACAAATTTCCCATTGTCCCTGAATACGTTCTACCGGATACTTAGACGTTGCTTTAGATATCTTGAAAAAACGAACTTGCTTATTTTCCAAAGCTTTTGTGATATCCCCGGCATCACGAACCGGATAGCTCATAATATATTCCATATTGGACTGGCCGGAACACAACCATGTTTCACCCATCAGAATATCTTTTATTTCCCTCTCCAGTTTGTTCTCCCAACCGTAAAAACGAATACTATGAGGTCCTGCAGCTTCCGGAGTACGTATATAGGCTTCCCAGGCGCAATGCATATCCGACTTTACATGTACCGTATCTGTAGGGGCCCAACTGCATACAATCTTCAGGTCCCATACACTGGGACACCATCCCCAAAGCTTCACTTCAGAATTCCGTTGCATCACCGCATGATCACTAATGATAGATGGAAGAGCAAATTCCGGGTTCTGTGCTGAGATATTGGCAAATACCAGTATAAATGTTATTATAGTAACTAATCGTTTCATAGTAGTTATTATTTAAAGTTCTGCTTTCTATACCAATCCATGTACTGATTGTATAGTCTGACTGACTCATCACGCAGACCGGCATGAGCCAGCGAACCGGGTTTATTCATTATACCAAGATATTGATATACCAGAATCTTATCTACAAATGGAGATATAGCCTCCATCTGATGAATAATTCTCTTATCAAAATCAGCCGAGATTAAACTACCATGAGTAGTCTGTTCAAAGTAAAAAAGCTCCATGTCGGCCCATATTCTTGAACGACCGGCTTTTTGATGCGCTTTAGCTAAATTTTCAAAAGCACGGGCTGATTGACTAAAGGTAGTGACACCCACTCCCACGCCATCTTGATAAGCTACGATCTCTACATTGAGTTGCTCTAATTGTTTAATGAATGTGTCATCACACTTTTCGGCCTTAATGTTATAAGGCGCAATGATATTTACACAATTCGCATTCAGAGACTTGGCTATCTGCGCACATTCATTCACATATGGAATTACATACTCACCAAAATAAGGATCCAACCATGATTCATTGGGAAAATACCAACCATAGAAACTTTTATGATGTCCATATCTTGCATAAATTTCTTCCATGCATTTGGCTCTCTTCCTGCCCAACTCTTTGTCGGTCATCATCTTTACAGCATCCAGATCTAATGCCCAATAGTCATTGCTTACAAAGAACTTAACACCAAACTCATCTGCTGCCGAAAGTACTGTTTCTATGGGATCTTCACATCCCATTTTAAACTTAGGAGCCAGGTCCGTATCATAAAATGCAAAACCATGAGAAGCTACATTCATCATGACTAAGTATTCCATGCCTGTTTCACGGATTTCACGTATCTTTTCCCGCCACTGGGTTGCAGTAAAGTTTCTCAAATCTTTATCCCAATACACACCTTCTTTTCCTCCCGGGTGTTGGAATTCAAACCAGGAACCGGATATCGGCTTGATGTTTGGATTTTGAATGGCCTCCTGCAGAACTTTTGCCTGCGAGACTCCCGGTAAAATGATACCGGCAGCCCCCAAGCCTAAAGTCGTTAGAAAATTTCGTCGATTCATAGTATTAGATTTTTCATTCTGATTTTATAATTTCTTCCAGCACTGTCCAGCATTGATACAGTCCTCTGGGTACATGGAAACATCCTTTCCATTTCCCACCTTTTAATGGTAGCAACACCTCTCCTCTCCTATTCAGATAGCCGTACCATTCAGCATATTCCGGATCTTTAAAATGATTCCAGGTATAATCATGCACTTTCTCGAACCATTCCAAACATTTCTTATCGCCAGTAAGTTGATAAGCTTTCAATAAAGAAATCAATGTTTCAATATGTACCCACCAAAGTTTTTGGTCCCATTCCAGTTGTTGAGGAGGATATCCTTTACGGTCCATAAAGTAATATATACCGCCGAACTCTTTATCCCAGCCATACTCCAACATTGTCAAAGTAACATTCTTGGCTTTTTCTATCAGTTCAGGACGATGCAGACGTTTTCCAAGATCCATAATAAACCACATGGCTTCAATATCATGCCCCGGAGTCACCTGGCGTCCCTCAAAAGAATCAGAAAGTTCACCGTTAGTCTGTACATTTTCAATGATGATACCTCCCAGTTCAGGACGATAGAAAACCTCCATTACTTCATGGATGCATACCTCCATAGTTTTCTCTAAATAATCAGCATCAAGTAAATGTTCGATTTCCAAAGCCAGATTACATAGAATCATCGGGA
Source organism: Bacteroides intestinalis (assembly GCF_003464595.1). Taxonomy (GTDB): domain Bacteria; phylum Bacteroidota; class Bacteroidia; order Bacteroidales; family Bacteroidaceae; genus Bacteroides; species Bacteroides intestinalis_A. The sequence goes on along the minus strand of NZ_QRZF01000020.1, from coordinate 51,815 downwards.
GAGCGAAGTTTTTCAAATCTCGCGTACCGGGATGCAGTTTATTCCACTTACCCTTCGGATTATCCACTTTAGACAGGATGATCTCAAAAGTCTTCTTAGCAATATCAGCATATTCCTGATTTCCGGTAGCAAGACTGAGTTGTCCGAAAGCCATGGTTGCAAAAGTGTATGAGAAAATGTTATAAGGATCTACCAGCGGGCGTCCCGTACGGTCAAGAGAGAAATACCAATTGTAATTTCCATCGTGACCGTACTTTTTCAAGAACTCCCCGCCTTGAATGGCACAATCCAACCATTCCTGACGTTTCTCTACCTTATTGTAGAGCATTGAAAACAACCATACCTCACGGCCTTGCAACCAAACAAACTTATCTGTATCGAAAACATTACCTTGACGGTCCAAGCAAGTGAAATACCCGCCGAACTCGTGATCCTGAGAATGTTCTAGCCAGAAAGGAAGAACATTATCCATCAGTTCGTCCTTATAAAGAGCAGCTAATTTTTTAAAATCCATAATTCTCTATATTATATATGTATATTAAGGTCGATTTCTATTTGGAACTGGTCCAGTAACGCTCAATCTCTTCCAACGATTTGCCGGTAGTCTCAGGAACGAGTTTCCAAACAATAAGCATATAAGGAACGCACATGACAGCAAATAAAAAGAATGTTCCGGCGGGGGTAAGATTCTGGAGCATCCAGGGGGTTAATTGGCCGATAAGATACGTTCCGATCCATAAAGAAAATCCTGCGATAGACATAGCTAATCCGCGAACTTTGGTAGGATACATTTCAGAAAGAAGGACAAATACCACTGCACATATGGAGACAGCACAGCAAAATACATAAAACAAAAAGAATATAAGCAGGAATATGCTTGAAATACCTAAGGATTCACCAAACAAGAAATAGAATCCTATTAGTAATAAAGTAACGACCATACCCGAAACTCCATAATAAACTAACTTCTTACGGCCGACTTTGTCAATAATGACTAATGCCAGAACCGTAGTTAAAGTATTAACCAATCCTACCAGAACCTGATAGAAAAGAGAATCGCCACCTGACAAACCTGCATTCTCGAAGATAGAAGGGCCGTAATACAAAACGGCATTTACTCCCATAAACTGGCCTAATATAGCAATACAAACACCAATGATGACAGCTTTCAGAATTCCTGGTTGCAACAATAAAGACCATTCGGATTTTGATTCGGAAGATAAAACCGATTTCGTTTCATTCACCTGAAATGCTACATCTTTAGCAGAAACATAAATTCTCTCCAAAATATTTGTAGCCTTGGCATCCTGTCCTTTCAAAAGCAACCAGCGGGGACTTTCCGGTATAAAGAAAATGATGATAAAGAACAGTATAGCTGGAAGAGTCTCCATTCCTAACATCCCTCTCCACACCTCAGTTACAAAAATTAAATCAAACCAGCCAGTTCCCGGATTAGTACAACTTTCAGCATAAGCCAGCAGTTGGTAATTCACTAAATATGCACCTAAAAAACCAACAGTCACGGCCAATTGATATAAAGAAACCAATCGTCCTCTGTACTGGGCAACAGAAACCTCTGAAATGTAAAGTGGAGATATTATAGAAACAACGCCAATACCAATGCCACCAATTATACGGTAAATGACCAACTGGTTAAAATCAGCACATAAAGCACATCCAATGGCTGATGTAGAAAATAAAACCGCTGAAATAACCATAGTCAGTTTACGACCGAATTTATCACTTAGGACTCCGGCAAAAAGTACTCCAACTATGGAGCCTATTAATGCACATCCTACATACCATCCCTGCTGTAAGGCATCAAGTTTAAACAACTCTGTCACCTGAGCAATAGTTCCGGAAATGACAGCTGTATCGTATCCAAAGAGGAAACCACCTAAGGCAGCAACAACTGACAGAAAAACAAGGTACCCTATATTAATTGTAGATTTCATAGAATTGTTATTTAATATTTTGCTTATATATATGTCCGAAACGATCCGTTACTACTATCTCGATAACTGCATTCTTATTTTGGGGAGTCGCCTTAAATAAATGCTCTGTTTTTATAGGCATAATCCAGTCATATTCTACCCGTTCTTTATCCGAACAGATAATCTTTGCTTCAGGATCATACCCTTCGAAACGTTGCATCTCACCCATGCACTTACCATTCTCATACCACTCAACTTTCCACAACTCATCCCAATTCCAAACATTGGCAATAATATCCTGGGGGTATTCTTCTGAAGAACCGACCGGATACCCTCTGAATTGGTGATCAATAGGAAATCCCGCACTCTTATAGCTCCAAGTAACCTTATTACCATTTACTTCATAAATTCCGTAACCGCTGGGGGTACCATCCGTACAGATATCGGCTTTCCAGAAAGTACCGCAAACAGCCGCCGTATTATGTTCCATGAGTTTATCATTAAACACAACGTTCCAATTGTAATGGGTATGTCCGGAAAATATGTGTGCATCATATCCGGCTAAAAGATCATATAAACTGGAGGCATTGCTGGTTTCATCAGGAAGTAATGCATTAAACTGTAGCTCTTTTGTAGAGCTGCTTGGAATATGCATTGCAACAAAAACCAGATGATCTTTCGGTACGAAAGATAAATCCGCCTCTATCCATTGCAGCGTTCGCTCATCAATATAGCCTATATAGCGATAATGACGATTAATATAGAAGCAGTTATTCAATACAATATAATGTGCCTTACCCCGATTGAAAGAATAATAGATCGGTCCGAAATACTCTTCAAAAGTCTTGTAAGAATGTTCATAAGAGCGTACTCCATATTCCATATCATGATTGCCTACAGCACGATAGAAAGGAAGGTCCAGGACATTAGAAGCTTGGATATAAGAAGGAAATATAGCCGGTGCATTACCCACAATATCACCACAATCCAAAACAAAAATATCACTATTTCGCCGTTCACCTACAAATTGACGAACATCTTTCAAATATTTCATATACCCCTCAATGTCACTAGCTTTGGCAGCTTGTACATCAGACTGTACCAGACAGATATGTTTATCATCATTCTTAGGATTCTTAATCAAGGTAAAATCATAGTTTTCCACTTCACTGTCTATTCTTTTATAATAGTGAGGAAGACTCGCTTCTCTTTGAGGCAGATATCCGGCCGGAGTCGTCACATAAACAAAACGTGCATCCCGATGATATGGTAAACTATACATTCCTTTCGTGTCTGTCAACACGCAGTCGAAACCATTCGTCACCACGACATTGGATATTCCTTTACCTTGGCACATAACCTTTCCCTTAATGCCAGAAGCAGATTGAGCCATGGCACTCATATTCAGGATACAGATGCAACAAACAAATAGATATTTCAATAAACGTTTCATATTATTTGATATTAAAGTATTCCTTATATCTATCATATAAATGTCCAGCTTGTAAATAAGCAGACTGAGGACTCATGAAATGTGAGAACTCAAACGTAATGGCTTTATCATAGCCGGCTCTCTTTGCAGCTTCCAATTTCATTCTAAGCTTATCAAACTTGATCGGCAAGAAATTTATAGGCATATCACGATCGAATGTCTCCGCATTCGTCCAGCATTTCATTCCATATTTATCTGCCAGCTTTTTATTTACTGTAAAGAAGGCATCTAATTCATCATAATCAATGTGCCCATCTTGAAAAGCACACGCATCAACCACTTCATGGATTCCATCAAATATTTCATTCCATTCTCTTTCGTGTTCCTGAACTGAAACAGCATCTTCCTTAGTTAACTTATCAGTTCCCATCACAGCCTTCTTTCCATCAATCCAAGGAGAAATAAAAGTAGGTAAACCACCAGACACATCCTTACATTGTTTTCCCATTGCACGAAAAGCATCAATGGCCCCCTTGGTTTTACGACTGATTTCACCACTTATATACCAGCCACCAAAACTCTTATATTTTTCACCATATTGATTCCAGACTTCATCGATCACATACTTATTATCTTCAATCTCCCATGACAAATCACCCGTATCCCAGTATTTTCCGGAATCATACAGACCAAAATAAAACTTCATCTGATATTTCTCCGCTAAGCGAAGGTACATGTCTACTAAATCAACAGAGGGCATATAACATCCTCTACCCAATAAATATTTAGAAGGATAGGTGACAAACTTACGATAGCCGGAACGGATCATGATAACAGTATCAATTCCTATATTTTTCATGTGCCGGAAATCTTGATCCCATTCTTTTTCGCCCCAATTTTGATGAGGAATATCATGTGATATTTCATCTAAAAAAGTCCCGGTAATCTTTAACCCATTCTCTTTAGGAATAATAAGCCGACCAGCATCGCTTTTCTGTATTGAAGCAAATGAAGTGCTCTCTATTGCTTCAGTGGCCAGCAGCCCAGGAGCTACCAAAGCGGAAGCTCCTGTTAAAGCGACTTTCTTTAAAAATTCTCTGCGGTTACTTGTTTTCATAGTATTCCTTTCTGTATATTATACATGTTAACCTATTGAATGCGTGTTTAAGTTTTATTATTATAAAGCGTTTCTTGTTTATAATACGATGCAAATATAGATATATTTATTATATAAACAATAGATAATAAATTATTTTATTATCAAAATCTTATTTTCATTAGTATTTAATTAAATCATGCCTTATTTTAGCCCTTAATAAAGAAAAAAGAGAAATGAATACGAACTAAATATAAAAATTGAGGTGAGATAAAGCTTAATATACTAAGCATGAATTGAATCATAAAAGAACAAATGCTTTCTTTTCCATTATAAAAGGTTGAGGTTAATAAAAATATTAATTATCTTTGTGGTAAATAATGAAATTAACAAGATATATGTATCAGCAGTTTTTAAAAGAAATAGAAATGGGGTCTAAAAATGCCCTCATTAAAAAAAGGATTATTACCTATTATATATATAATGGTAGTTCGACAATTCCTGATCTTTCAAAAGAACTGGATTTAAGTGTTCCTACAGTTACTAAGCTAATTGGAGAAATGTATGACGAAGGATACATAAACGATTATGGCAAACTGGAAACAAGCGGAGGAAGACATCCTAATTTATATGGACTAAACCCCAAATCAGGCTATTTCATAGGAGTAGACATTAAGAAGTTCTCTATCAATATTGGATTAATAAATTTCAAAGGCGATATGGTAGAACTTAAAATGGATATACCTTATAATTTTGAAAATTCCTTAGAGGGAATGAACGAACTTTGCAATCTGATTCTCAATTTCATAAAAAAGCTCCCAATAGATACGGAAAAGATATTGAATATTAATGTAAACGTATCAGGAAGAGTAAATCCTGAATCGGGATATAGTTTCAGTCAGTTTAATTTTGAAGAACGTCCCCTCGCAGATGTATTAAGTGAAAGACTCGGCTATCCTGTAACGATTGATAATGATACACGCGCCATGACATACGGAGAATATATGCAAGGATGTGTAAAAGGAGAGAAAGATATTATTTTTGTTAATGTCAGTTGGGGATTAGGAATCGGAATCATTATAGACGGAAAAATTTATAAAGGAAAGTCTGGATTTTCCGGAGAGTTTGGACATGTGAATACATTTGACAATGAGATTATTTGCCATTGTGGCAAAAAAGGTTGTTTGGAAACAGAAGCTTCCGGATCTGCCCTACATCGTACTCTGCTGGAACGGATACTGAAAGGGGAAAATTCGATTTTATCCAACCGGGTAAATATGGAAACCCCAATAACGCTGGATGAAATTATAGCTGCAGTGAATAAAGAAGACCTCTTATGTATTGAAATTGTAGAAGAGATAGGGCAAAAATTAGGTAAACAAATAGCAGGACTTATAAATATCTTCAATCCCGAATTAGTAATAATCGGAGGAACATTATCTCTGACTGAAGATTACATTACCCAACCCATCAGAACAGCAGTACGAAAGTATTCTCTAAACCTCGTCAATAAAGACTCAGTCATTACAGCCTCTAAGTTAAAAGACAAGGCGGGTATTGTTGGGGCATGCATGTTGGCACGAAGTCGAATGTTTGAAGGTACAAACTAGACCTCCAACATTCGTTTCATAAATATAGCTGCGCCTTCCACATCGGAAGGTGCAGGTGCCCATGGCGCAACATCTTCTGGTGGAAGTGGCTTATAAGGGCCACTCTTTATTTCAAAGATAACAGTACCAGACTCTAAAACTACAATACTATGCCAAGTACCGGAAGGTATTTCCACTCCATACATTCCAGCTGATGGATTCAGATTAACTTTTTCCGTCACATTGCCCATATCATCATAGAAAAACGCTATCAGACTTCCGCGCAGAACAATATAAGTTTCTTCCTTATCTACATGACGATGAGGAGGGAGATAAGTTCCCGGCTCCAGGGCATTAAGAAGACGGTGAATAGGCGCATCTAAAGACTCATGAAAATTATAATTCATTCGTAAACGAGAATTCTCCTGAGCATCATGAGTTACCCCGTCCAATAGTTCTTCCGAAATCAGCTTCATCATTACTTCAACAATTGAGCAAACTTACTTGAAAGGTTTGCTTTATCTGATACAATAGAAAGCTCTTTGCCATCAGTACCCACTATAAAAGCGGCTTTCTGAGATGCTACAACAGGAGCTATATCCTTCAAATCTCCTTCTACAAAAACACAACCTGAGAAAAAAGGAACAATAATCTCCTTCATTTTCCCATTCCAATTTACATATATTGTTTGCATAGGACAAAAAGTCTTATACCCTGCAACATTTAAATGCTGCATCAATTTACGTTCCAATCTCGGTGCCGTATATACAATATACCAGCAACGTGCATTTTCATCCATCATCATATTGTTGTTTGCTTTTTCCATCCTTTTAATAAATCCTTTACAAATAAAATCCAACCTACACTACCTACTCCAGCTAAGAAAATAAAACCGATAAGAATCATTACTTTATTGGGTTTAGCCGGACGCAAAGGAACTGATGCCGGCTGTACAACGGTGTACACCGGAGTAATTTCTTGCACCTTAGCCTTAGCCATCTGTAATTGCTGAGCAACCTGAGTATACACATTATATGCTAAATTCATTTCATTTTGCAAGCGTTCTTGTTCAGCACGATAACTTAACAAAATTATATTTTGGTTAGCATCAACAAAAGATGCATACTTTGACTGTGCAGCAGTATAATTATCTTTAGCCTCCTTATAGAGTTTCTCTGTAAAAGCTAAATCATGACGCGCCTTATTGGTCCGATAATCCGTGATATAGTTCTGCAGGCAGCGCATTACCGTATCTGTCAATGAAGCTGAAATCAAAGGATCCTGCATAGTAACCGACAAAGTCGTAACACCTGTTTTCTTATCTACAGAAACAGAAATACGTTTGCTCAAGGCAGTTGCAATTGCAGCTTCATCTTTGGTTAATCTGAATGGATCTGTTTTAGCAGCAACACCTTCTTCTTCTTTATCTTTAAACAAAGATATCACCCAACCCAATGCTTTAAAAGGAGCTGAAGTGATGGCTCCCCACCAAGGTCCACGCTGATACTCGTCCAAATAGGCATAAAGTGTTGTATCAATCTTATCTTTCTGATCTTTCACCTTTACATCAAAAAGCTCAATCAGAAAGGGAGTGGAACTTACAATATCAGGATAGAGTTCCGGTGAAAGAGCATCTTCACCACTGGAAGCACCTAAACTGATACCTGCCATAGCCGCTAATGCCCCCATACTACCTCCACCCGACTTACCACCAGTCTCTGGTGCTAACGTCACACTTGTAGAGTATTCTTTCGGGATGCTGAATGCTACAACCAGTCCCACCAACACAGCATATCCACACGCCTTGAAAACCAGTTTCCTACTTGCCCACACCTTTTGAGCAAGTTCTATTAAATCGATCTCTTGTTCTTCCGGCTGTTGAGGAGTTGTATTCAGTTTGTTTTCTTCACTCATAACTTCTATTACTTAAAGAGGTTAACCATGGTTGCAATCATAGCAGCAATGGAGGCGGTTGTGCTACCCATACCTAAAATCTCAGCAGTACTCATCCGCTTCTTTTCTTCCTTGCTTGGAACAATAATCTCACAGCCAGGCTCTATAGCCTTTTTATCGCGAGATTTCAGACGGGATACCGTACCGTTCATATATACTACATAAGCTTTTTTCTTCTTGGCCAGATTACCATAACCACCTGCCTGATTGATGTAATAACGTAAACTTTCACCACGCTTATACAATACAGTATTGGGATACATAACCGCTCCACTAATTTTTACCGTATTAATATATTCAGGAATGAATAAAACATCCCCTTCACGCAAAACCAAGTCAAAATCACTACCTGGATTAGAGATAGCCTTCTCCAAATTAATACCAACAGTATAAGTGTCTGATATGTTCAGCTTCTCAACAGAAATAGAGTCTTTTCCCTCTCCCATTCGAGCCATCCGAACAGCATCGGCCTGACGGCGTTGTTCTTCTTCCGTCATTTTACGAATCAAGCGCGCACCTTTTACATAAGCATCCGGAGTAATTCCGCCAGCTTTTGAAATCAAATCAGACAAACGCTCATTCTTCTTCACTAAAGCATAATTACCACCAAAAAGTACTTCCCCTGCAACAACTACATTCTGCTGTTTGCGGTATGCAGGACTTTTGCGAACATATACTTCATCAAATGGCTCCAAGTGGAAATCTCCTTCTCCACCTACTACTAAACCGTCTTTAATATCAAATGAATAAGTCTTTCCTAAAACACTGCTAAAAGAAGTGCTCTTCGGATCCTTAATACGACGGGTAATATCAACCTTTGTTGTTGCAGCTGCTTCCAATAAGCCACCAGACTGAACCAACAAATCTTCAATAGTCATATTCTTAGAAAAGAGGAATGTACCCGGATTTGCAACTTCACCATGAATAGAGATAGTCTCCTCCTCTTTCAGGTCATGAATGCTTGGTATATATAAAATATCATTTTTCTGCAATGGTATGTCAGCTACAGTTCCTTTAAGCAAACCACCTAAATCCACAGCAATTACCTCATGAGACAAATCTTCATTCTCACGATCTAAAAGTGCACGATTCAAAAATGCATCACCTCTTAATCCCTCAGCTTTCTTTATTAATTGCTTTACAGTATTTACTGTCCCACTCAATTCATATAAACCAGAGCGATAAACAGCACCACGAATTTCTACGCGATTCTCAAAACGCTTCAATACGGCATCTACAGAAATGGAATCACCATCATCCAAACGGAAAACAGAGTAATCCATTTCGTCTACATTATATACCTGATGTTCGCGACCACTTTTACGAATAATACGAACTGCCTTTTTGTAAGCATCTCCAGTAAAGCCACCAGCATAATTCAAAATAGTAGCAACAGTCTCTGTTGGCTTCATTTCATAGAACATCGGACGCTTTACCTTACCAGCTATTCGCACCAAAGATTCATAAGGGTTAACTATAATTACATCTCCTTCCTGAAGACGGATATCATCTTTCATCTTACCCTTCATAAGGTAATCATAAACATCCAGATCAGCAATCGTTTTACCATTGCGAACTACCTTAATACTACGCAGACTACCAATTTTATTAACACCGCCAGCACGATACAAAGCATGGAAAACAGAGGAAAAAGAGGATAATGTATATGTTCCAGGAACAGCAACTTCACCCATTATATTAATCTGTATAGTCCGGATATCCCCTAAAGTCAACTTTATTTGAGAGGTAGGTTCACTTCCTGATATTCCTGAGTATATTTTTGAAAATTCACGTTGCAAATATGCATTGGCATCTTTTACAGTCATGCCACTTAATTGAACAGGTCCCAGCCCACTCACCTGAATAGTTCCTTCAGGTGAAATACTTTGGCGAATTGTATTCTCCGAAGCACCCCAAACATCAATAATAACCTCATCGCCAGGTCCTAAACGATAGTCCACCGGAGTAGCCAGGTTAATACTCGGTTCAAACGTTAAATTCCGGTTTGTAAATACATCATGACCAAAAATTTGAGAAGCATTATCTGTAGTAGCAGTATTATCAGCCCTATTATCTACTCTATTATCAACTCTCGCCCCTACAGTCTCATCAGGCATTCCCACTTCCGAATAGTCAGTAGTTCTTCTCTGCCCTCCCCCATCATCAACTAAAGTACGTTGACGCAATTGAGAAGGCATTTCATTGGATTTATTACTTACAGTATTACTTTCCGAATATTTCTGTTGTATCCTGCTAACTTGCTCTTTGGTCACCCCTCTACGCAATAGTTCAGTGGTTATCTGCTTCTGACTTTTTCCACTTTTATTTGCTTCCTTTACGTATTGAATAACCTGATCATCCGACATCTGCTGGGCCATAGCCACTCCAGAAAGGACGAAAATTAAAAAGAATAGTGTTATTAATCTGCGCATAAGATATTTGATTAATCTTTAGAATTCCTATAATTAATATAAATCGGGCACAAAGGTAGCATATTATTTTATAACGCCCATTTATTTTACATCTAAATTTTGGAAAAAGAATTTAAAACCGTCTCTATCAAGAGCTCAGACCTCTACCGAATGTTCAGCAATACATAAAATTATTTTTTTCATTTCGTTAATTATTGTCAGAGGTTCATCCGATTCGCATTTTTCAACTAAAGAGTCAATCTGTTTACAGACCTTATCAACTCCTGCAAAATCTTCCCTGCTCCTCCTCACTTTGTCATAACATGTAGCTTCAGTTTCCTCTGCCAATTCATCCTCAAAGACATATATGCCTCCATTTTCACCAAGATTTCCTGCTTCCAATATCAGTAGGCAAGCTTCCGGCAAGGTCATCAAACTACGGGGAGCCTCTGGATATACATCTGCAAAGCGTACTACAAATAATTTAGCAGTAAGTTCCTCTTGCCTGATTTTTTGCGAAAGTCCCCGCATATAGATTTCAGCCAAACGCTTACTGTATCCCATTACATGAACTGGTGACAGAGCATGATTCGTAGAAATCATCATACATTTATACACCTTATATTTAACCGCCAAATCTGCAATATTTTTAGTCCCTAAAACATTAACCTGCAACGCTTCAGCAGCATAATCCTCCAACATGGAAATATTTTTATAAGCCGCTGCATGAAAGACCAACTGTGGCATATACTGTTTAAATATAGCTTCCATCCTACTACGATTAGCAACATCCGCTACCAGGACCTTTACTTCAAGGTTCTTCCAATGATCTGATAATTCCAATTGAACATCATACAAAGGAGATTCAGCCTGATCAACTAATATCAATTGATAAGGATTCAGAGCCGCCAACTGACGAACGATTTCACGTCCCACAGCACCTGCAGCACCAGTCACCAATATCCGATGCCCTTCAATATAAGCAGCAATCTTTCGGATATCAGCCTGGATAGGCTCACGACGAAGCCAGTCCTCTATATGAATATCTTTTATAATCCCGTCATCCAGACAGTTACTTAAGGGTGGTACTGTCATTACATGAATATTTTGGGCCAACATTCGCTCCATTACACCGGATGATTCTAAATCTGCCAGCTTATCCGGTGCCACAACAACCGTTTGTACATTCTTTCTTTTCAAATGCTCAAACAACTTATTATTATTAGCATAAACCCTACACCCCATCGTATGCTTACCTATCATCCAAGGTTCATCTGAAATAAAGCCGCATACACGATAATGATTATTTCGACTGACCCGCATCGATTTAGCTATATTTACTCCCGTCCCGCGAAAGCCGTAAATAAATACATTTACGCAGTGGCGATCATCAAAAGACAAAGCCTCATGCAGCATTTTCACTAAAATGCGCAGACATACCATAAAAGTAAAATTGAGAATATATGCTATAAAGACAATCCCATTCGGTAATGTTTCTCCAAATCCAAAAGCTGACCAACAAAAATTACCAATACCCAATAAACCATAGCTTATTGTAAGAGATATAAACACTCTGTAAATATCCACAAACGAAGAGAAACGAATAACTCCAACATAGGTATGGAAGACAGAAAAGAAACACAGATTACAAAAAAGCGAGAATAAAATCATCCATATATATAATGACACCTTATATATTATAGAAGAAACTCCCAATTGAAGTATGCATGCTAAAAGCATAGAAATCACAACCAAGCAGATATCAATAGCCAAAATCGTCCATTTAGATGCAATGCGGGATGAAAGATTTCTATAATAAACTTTTAGGTTCATAATTATTGTCAGATCTTAGGTTGATATACACTTTTGCAAAGATGTATTTTTTATATTGATAAAACAATTTTTTTAGAAGGAAAATGACAGAACAGACCTCAAAAAGAGCTTTAGGAAAGATTTTCTCAAAAAAATCTTCTTTTCTTTTCGTAGTTTCGAAGAAAGCTGTAAATTTGCACCCCGTAAAACAAAAAGCCGTTGCCGCTATAGCTCAGTTGGTAGAGCAACGCATTCGTAACGCGTAGGTCGCCAGTTCAAGTCTGGCTAGCGGCTCTTTGAAAAGTTGATTATAAATGCCTTATAATCAACTTTTTATTTTATCTTTCCTCAGCCTATTGGCTATAAAAAAAAGATACAATTTCCCGTCCACAAGTCACCAACAGTGGAAAAACAGTGTCTTTAAAACTTATAGCTTATGGCAACACTAGCATTAACCATTTTATCCGCTAAGCCTACCAAGGCTGGAGAGTACCCTATCTTTGTCCGTATCTCGGTCAAGAACGATAAAGAGTACATTAAAACCGAATACCTACTGGATGACGCCTGCCAGTGGTATGAAGGAAAAGTCGTTGCTCGTCCTGATGCAACAATGATGAACAGGCGATTACTTTTTGAACTCAAGAAGTATAAAGAGCGACTTCAGTACATAGACAACTACGAATATTATTCAGCCAAGCAGATTAAGGCAATCCTTATTCAGCAAGACACAGCCATCCCGGACGTCCGTACCTTCAACGAATTCATGCGACAACGGATTAGGGAGATCCGGGAGGAAGGTCGGGAAAGCTATGCAAAAATGATGGAAGACACTATGAAAGTTTTCGATGCGGCAGAGGGTGATGTACCAATGGTTATTATGAATCACATCACAGTCGAACACTTCGATCGATGGATGAAGTTACACGGACATACCGATGGTGGGCGTCAGATCAGGCTGTGTCACATAAAAGCCCGCGTAAATGAAGCTATCAAACTCGGTTTACTTCGATGTGATAAACATCCATTTGCTTATACAACAATCCCAGCACCAGAACCACGAGAACTTGATATCCCCGTCGAAGCTGTCAGGAAAATAATTAGTACCGATGTATCACATAGTCGGCAGCTGACTTTAGCTAAAGATATGTTTCTGTTGAGTTTCTACCTCGGTGGCATGAACTTTGCCGATCTTATACAGATAGACTTCTCAGAAGAAGAAATTAGCTACATACGTCAAAAGAGTAGCGAGCACAAGAAGAAGAACCGGAAAATAAAAATTGGCATCTGCCTAGAAGCTTCCTGTATATTAAATAGATATATGGGAAAAAACGGAGTACTGGAATTTAATTATAGATATACTTCCAAAAATTTACAATGCTATATCAATAAGTGCTTGAAGCTACTTGCAAAAGAGTTGAATATCAAAGGTAGCCTTACCTATTATTCTGCTCGCAAAACCTTTGCTCAATTTGCAGCAGAAATCGGCATTCCTTATCCTATTATCGAATACTGTCTCGGCCATTCTATTAAAACTGGGATTACCATCAATTCTTATGTACGTGTAAAACAGTACCAAGCTGATGCTGCAATCCGTAGAGTAATAGATTATGTTAATGATCCAGAAGTATTCAAACCATATATTGAAATGAGAAATCAAATGCAAATGATGATGATGTAACAAAAAACAAGAAGGGATTGGCTTATTCTGCCATCCCTTCTACAAATTCTTTTAAGCAACAAATCTCTAATTCTCCAACAAAGGTATTATTTCATTAGGCGTAGCTATTACATGAGTAGCTCCTGAAGTTAATAATAAATCAGAATTATCACTTCCCCACAAACAAGCGACACTATCAATATCAGCATCATTTGAAGCTGTTATATCATTTCTATCATCGCCAAATGAAATAACGTCATTAGAAGCTAATTGAAGTCTACTAATAGCAAGATTCATGCCTTCCGGATTAGGTTTTCTCCTACTAACATCATGATACGCAACAATTGTATCAAAAGGTATATTAAATTGCCTAAGCACCTTCTGTACATATATGGAAGGGGCTTTACTTACAATGCCAACTTTAATTCCATTCTTCTTAATATGCTCAAACACGTCATTGAAACCATCATATAACACAAATTGGGGAATCAAAGTGTATACAGCAGTCCAATTTCTATTATCCCGATATTGCTTAGCCGAAGAAGAGTCTACTAAAGTTTGATCCAGATCAAAAATAACACCTTTTTTCATTGTATATAGTATTAAAAATTAAATCGCATTTCCAAATCTTTAGGCTTATACTGTAACTTTTGCTCTGATTGCAAAAAATCATATAATGTATTTGCGTCACGAAGGGGAAAAGCTCCCCTTTTTATCAAATAATCATTTCCACATACATTCTCAAGTTCTCTTACTTTCGGCTCTCGATAAGAAACTACAGCCAGTATCTTATTATTATCAATAGTTGCTTGAACAGCATGCATTGTTCCACCCTCGATCCCTGTTTGAATGACAATTGTAGCTATAGCCAATCCTGCTTGCAACCTATCCCGTTCTACGAAATATGTTTTATAAGCAGGAGTCCCGTAAAAATACTCTGAAAGAAGCACTCCGCCCTTTTCAATAATTTCTTCTGCTATTTTTTCATGAGCTTTTGGAGAAATCATGTGCAAACCATGAGCTAATATAGCGGTCGTTGTTCCATTATGAACATTTAATGTGGCTTTATGTGCAATAGTATCACACCCTAGAGCTAAGCCACTAACTATATTATATCCTTTTTCCGCAAAAAACCGCCCATAATATGTACCGGCCTCTTCACCTTCAGAAGTTGGTTTTCTTGTTCCAATTATAGCAATAGATTTTCTATCATTAATGCCATTTATATCACCTTTATAATTAAGAAGTAGTGGCGCAACATTTTTAAATTTGCCATTACTATATGACTTTAGTTCCTTAAGTTGCTTTGGGAAAATACTATCATACTGAGAAATAATAAAAATATTATTATTTAATGACAGATCTATATTTTTTTTTGCTGCATCAATAGAGTTTTTATATTGTTCAGAGGTCAATTTATTATTTAATCTTATATAATTAGTTTTGATACATTGTTGCACGTATGCTTCAATATCACTATCTCTAAATAGCCCCAAATCAATCATGGCTTTAGATACTAATTCCACATTCTTAGGTCCAAAACCAGGTAAATGTTTTAGTTTAACAATTAATTCTGTTTCTCTTGATATGTTCATAATAATTACAAATCTTCGTTAGCATGTGTATTATGGCTCGTTCTCGCGATACAAAATAAATAAAAAATAGCTTTGGGCCACACCTTCTTTAATGTTTTTATCATTTCCGCAACAGTTGTACAAGTCGTTGTTATATCGTCAACTATTAAGATTTTTTTCCCGTTTAAGTTACAAGTACGATCATTTACCAGAAATACATCATTTATTTCAGCCTGTCTTTCAGGCAATGACAAAAAGTGCATAGGCGTAGTTTCTTTCTTTTTATGAAGTAACTGTGGTAAATATATAGCTCCTGTTGCCTTAGCAATTGCCACGGCCAAGCTTCTTATTGGCACATTCTTTAATGGCTTTGTCTCTTTATGCCCCATCATCCTTATAACATAATCAAAATGTAAACCTTCAGTATTTAAGGCACTAACACATTCATCTATTATATCCTGATCGACCTCTTTTTTACATGCAGACACTTTTTTGCTCCAATCTGTCAAATCTTGGTCTTTAGGTATATAATACACAAGATGGTAGGCATTTTCCAATCCCGCACTCGCATATTGCCGGTCATCGGATAAATATCTTAATTTCATATCATTACTCTCTTGTTGTTTTTGCTAAAAAAATGCCTGTAACACTTTTAGCACCAGTTTCTAATAGTTTAGCAGCAACTTGCTTAAAGGAAGTACCAGATGTTATAATATCATCAAAAAGTAGTACATTTTTACCTTTGTATTGTTCCGAATTCAATATTAAATATGGTACGATATTTTTATCAACAGAGCCTTTTGTTTCTTCGTGCTCAACCGCAGAAAGATAGTTAAAACCATTTTCTATTTTTAGAGCTTTTGCCACTATACTACAAAATTCTTGAAAACGCTTATTGGTATTCTCTGGTTTTGAAGCTGGTATTATCATTAAGCATGTATTTTCAAGATCAATCTTTTCCTTTTTAATACTTTCCACTATAATTTTAGCAGCATATTCCATATCTGCTTTGTGACCATTTTTAAAACTATAAATAAAATTTCGGACTGTATTAATCTCTTTATCAACATCATTCCCTATACCAGATTTAGGATAATAGTCATGAATTGCATAATACTTACATTTATTAAAATTAAATCCTTTTCCCATTCGTACTAAAGATGAACTGTGATGACGAAATTCCCTAATCCTTTTATCATATTTAAGGGTATACATAACATTTTCTGTTTTAAAGGTTAATACTACGTAAAAATAACAATAAATAAATTAATATTATCATAGTAATCGAATGTTAGATAACATAAAAAGCCCCGACCGTCACCAGCCAGGGCAAACACTTATCACAAATAAGTCACTTCTACTTCTTTACCACTGCCACAAATTATAACTCACTCCCACCCCTACATAAAAACCACTTTGGCCAGGATAGAAGCCATATCCTGCTTGCAAGCCAAATCCCCAACGCTTCTTCTTAGGTGCAATGGTGTGGTAAATATCATTTGTCACTGTCTGATACACTGTACGTGGAAATATCTGCAAACTATCAAGTCTCGGACGATATCCACTCACCCATGCCCGGTAAAGGCTATCTTCGTAATATGCCTGCTCACGATGAACAACAGTGTCACCGATACGCATAGTATCGGTTAACCGGAAGACTAACAGAGGCGCCATAGGTGGCGAAATAAGCAAGGTCTCGATCTGGACTACCGTACTTACCTTAGTTTCGGTGCGTATAGTCTCCTTAGCGGCCTGCGGACGGAAACAAGCAACCACACAAGCCACTGCCAGCAATATGACTAATATCCAAGGCAGCTTCTTCATAACGCAAAGGTTAGATTATTAATCCGGTTCATCCATCCTCGCTTGAACTTATTGTTGGCAGGTCGCTTCTGGCATATATCCTCTATAAAATCAAACCGAGCTATCTTGATGCGGTCGAACAGCTCACGGGGATCCCTAGAATTCAAGGTAGCAATGGTCTTGGGACCTACAATTCCGTCCACATCCACGCCAAGAAACTGTTGAGGAATCTTTATCCCATAAACACCGGATGCCCATACCCAATCAACAAGTATATTAGCGACCGATTGAGACTCAATCTCATCAGCTTTCCATCTATCCCAGTACATAGTTTTAAGGATTTCAGTCCACTCCTCTTTCGTGAGGTTCTTTAATCGTTCAACCGTAGGCTTGGGATAGCCTTTCTTTCGGCAATACGCCCCGTATGTGCCGATTGTCACGCCCATATTAGTATCTCCTCCCAAGTCATCAAGATCATTCACAAAGCCGCCTTCCCATTTCAGGATGAACGGAGCCAGTTTATTCACATTTGCCATTTATTTTTCCTCCTTATTAATTATATCGTTTACATCTTCCTTTTCCACACTAAATACTTTCTTTGCAAACACACCGATAGCAGCCGCCAGATTAAAGTTATATCCTTTTGGTTTTAGTATATTACTGATGATTGAACATCCCTCTATAAAGCAGACAAACAAACACGCATAAGTATCTATATGGAAAGAGCCACCTGCTGCTTTATTCACCATCACCACCATCACCACGAAAGAAAAATAAGTAACCATCTTTCCCATTGTCGCACGCCATGCACGACTGAAACGTACATGTTCCTTCATCAACAAGCTTTTTCTTACTCCTGTCGCCAAATCACAAACCACCACACAGAACATGGCTATGAGCCATGGTATCATCAACTGCAAGCTGTCCATGACAAAACTGCCGGCTATCGGGCCAAACAATCCAGCAACGGCCTGATGAAAACTTTTTTCTTCCATTTTTGAATATTAAATATTAATACTATCTTTGTCATAATATTGGTCTTTAAGGCCATATAGTGTTTATCCCGCCCAGCTTGTGATAAGTAGGACGGGACTTTTTATTTCACAAATGGATATTCAATCACATTTCTATCCGCACCAGAATCTGTGATATGAGCACCGATACGTTCAACAACAGTCTTCCTATTTTCAAAATCAACCATTACCTTATTGATACAGTAAGCCGTTTCATCAGACTCACTACGCGGTAAGTCAGACCGGACATATTGAGCAGGCCGATCCTCATCTATAATCAATTGCAACTGATTCGGGTAAAGTGGCAGGTATTCGCAGACATCCCAATGAGTATGCCCCCCTATGTGAAACAAGAATTTACAGGGAGATATTCCGGAGAAATCCACATCCAGTGTCATCTTTGTACCCAAAGTATCACCGCAATGATATTCCCCCGAAACAGTGCCACCACTCAAATAGGCATCAAGTATCATTGGTAACAAATGTGGCAGACAAGCAAGTTCCGGTATAGCAGTTAAAGCACCTTCATGTTCATACCAATTAGGCGCCTTTTCCGATATAAATTTTCCGGTTCCATTATTACGAAAAGCAGATGCCGGTTGATGGTGCGCAAGAATAAGATAGTAACTTGAAGGCGTACTCTTTAGCAATTCAACAAACCAATCTATCTGCTGCTGCGAATATACTACTGAATAACGAGAAGTGGCCGGAGAACCGACAGTCACATACTCATACTCATCAAAGGCTATTATCCGAATGGTAGCAAACGACGTCGTTACATCCTTGTACCAATAGCTTGAAGTCTCTGAACCCATAGTCACATACTTCTCGCAAAATGGTGCAATATATGTATTCCTGGCACCAATCTGATCGCCGCCAAAATCATCTGCCACATCATGATTGCCAAGCATTAGCAGAATAGGCTTAGCACTTGAGAGAATAGTAGCCTTCATATCTCCTGTTAACTGTAAGTCTCCAGTGATAATAGTAAGAGGAATACCGGCATCCTGATCCATCAGTTCGATGCACTTTTTTATTCCATGATTAAACTTATGAGTATCCGACAGGTGCAGGAAAGTGAACGTACTACCACGACCATACGCTTGGTTTATAAATTGCGTCAATGTCATACCATTCACATCCGCATTGGCCGGGATCATGCCCACAGCTTCACGCATCGGACCTACATTTGTCAGATAAACAGCATCCGATACCGTTACAGGTAACGGCATGACATTATTCTTATCATCTTTTAGCTGTACTATTTTCTTGTCCATATTATCCGGCTATACAGAGTTTAAAACCGTTATAAATTTTAAGAAAGCTCCTGTCGCTAATGCCGACATTCCAATAATCAATGCCGTCCTGTTTCGTGGAGAGGATATCCGCGTCATTTACCATCAGTTTCGTTACATAATCAGCACTATCCATATTGACAGTACCATTCACCTCTATCAACATCTTTGAGACCTCAGACACAGGGAATGATTTGCAACACGATTTACTGGCACTATACTGCACGCTGATATAATTACTCATGAAGAATATAGCTGGTATGATAGGTTGATAGTTGGCTTTCAATAGACCTCCTACAAAAACAGATTCTTTCCCACCATACTGTACCACATTTCCTTCGTAATACATCTTTGTTAATGTAAGGGTTCCGTCTTTTGCAAAGTTCGAAGAGTAATTTAACACTCCGGCTACTTCAGTGGTTATGACACCATCATGAACGATAACATTCGTCAAGTTATCACAGTCATAAGTACTGTCAAGAGAATACAATTTTGCAACAACTCCGCCATCACTTAACTTATAGCCAAGGAAATCAAGCTTTGGCGTAGTCCCTAATAAAACCATATGAGCATCATATTCATCCTGAGTATTGGACGCAGTCCCTTTCAGCAATACACCGCCATCGGCTATTACTCTGTCGCAATACTCCTGAACAGCACGCGACACACCACTGGAATAATAGGTTGCAGAAACGGTAATTTCAGCAAAAACAGATATATCATACGTCGAAGTCGCACGAATGACAATCTTAGATTGATTCGCATTTTCTTTTATGCTTAGAATACCCGCAGAACTGATTTCAGCATATTCACTACCTGACTGGATACTCCATGTGACTCCCCTCTGAGTCGTGGAGACAGGCAGATAAGTGACGGTGTAAACGGAAGATATGCCATAAGGCGAAAGATCACCGTTAATACTAACACCGACTACACCGACAGTTTCAATCGGCGTAGGGGTTACGTTTAAATGCTCACCCAAATTGGAAGATGCATAGATTGCTATACCTGACATAATATTTTGTTTTAAAAGTTATATACATTATCATTTATCACCTCATATTCAAGGCTACCCGTTACTCCGGCCTTGTTTAATACCTGGACAAAATGGTCTGAAACCTTGGCAACATCAAAACCCTCCGAAGTGTAATTCATCACATCACTGCCGCTTGAATCGGGAAAATGAAAGCCGTCTTCCGCAACGGAAACAAGGCTTGCTATCCGGCTGATTATCTCACTTGCCAACATCTTAGTCGTTATCGAACCGCTTTTCAGGATAAGAGAGGCAAAATGTTCTGATACTTGTGCAGCGTCAAAGCCCTCAGAAGTATAATTCATGACATCTTTACCCGTAGAATCGGGAAAGTGATATCCTTCTTCTTCGACTGATACCAGACTTGCTATTTTCATAACGATCTCATCTGCCAACATCTTAGCTGTAACAGAGCCATTCTTTAAGATAAGAGAAATGAAATGCTCAGTGACTTTAGCAGCATCCAA
Source organism: Bacteroides intestinalis (assembly GCF_003464595.1). Lineage (GTDB taxonomy): Bacteria > Bacteroidota > Bacteroidia > Bacteroidales > Bacteroidaceae > Bacteroides > Bacteroides intestinalis_A. The sequence continues at coordinate 30,746 of NZ_QRZF01000020.1, read as the reverse complement.
ACCCTTCGAAGTGTAGTTCATTACATCCTTGCCAGTAGAATCAGAAAAATGATACCCCTCTTCAGCTATGGAAACAATATGCGAAAGTTTGGATACGACATCCTTTGTCAGCATATCGGCAGAGACGGTCCCGGTGGTTAGGATAAGAGAGATGAAATGTTTCGTAACCTTAGCGGCATCCAAACCATCATAGGTGTAGTTCATCACATCTTTGCCAGTAGAGTCACTAAAGTGAAAACCATCTTCTCTGACAGCAGTCAACATGCCGGCCATCAGGCCAAAGAACATTTTCAGGGTGTTACTTTCTTCAATTAGCTGTTGGATGACATCAACGATCTGATTGAATTCTTTGGCTGACAAACGACCTTTAGAGTTCTTGCCTTCATTTTCTTCCTTTGTACCTATATTCAACTCCATATTATTCTCCAAATATTAAAGGAAAATCATAGGGGAACCCCTTGCTTTCCTGTTCTACCTTTCCACCCGACGCGGATAATGCGTGCATGATCAAGTTTGTTTCAAGCATGGAGGTATCAGCCATATCACTTTCAATACGACTGATAACAGCGCGAGTGGTATTGCCCGCATCATCGCTCTTCCGGATGCTCATTACAAACTTGATATAACCCATAACATTTTTCTTTTTTATAAGAGAACCGGGTCTTCATATATTTCATCTCCCAGTTCATTGTATGTAAATGACATGTTCGAATTGTTCGAAGGAATCCAATATGCACCTAAAGATATGAATTCATAGGTATAGCCGGAATCTAAAGAAACGGTGTTACAATATTCATATTTTTCATTCACAAGCTCCAGCCGATTAAATCCGTCAGTTGAAATGACGTTAATATATCCCCACGTAGAAGCCGACGCAGAATTGTATATAGTCAATGAAATTCTTAATCCCACACAGCCACTTGCCGCCGGAAGTTTATACTTGGCCTGGCTGATACGGTTAGGAACTGAATTCATAAAATGAGAGCCATAGGCGGGATTCAAGAAAAAGCACCCACCAGTATTTTTGAACGTGTAAAATCTGACAAATGATGCGTTAGAGACAATTTTCCCTTCCACATTCGCATTTTTCATGGTCACAAGTCCGTCCTTATCCACAGAGAAGCTATCATTTGCCATAATATTCCCATTAAACCGAATCTGGTCAGCATCAATTATTGCATTACTCTGAAATCCACCTTCAGGAAGCGCAGTTACAAAGAGGTCGATATACGACTTTTTTACATAACCGTTCGTATCAGCCAGCTGTGAAAACATCCCTGTTAAGCCTGCCTCTGTGATAAGACCGGACATCTTTGTCATGTCTACATGCCCATCCTTATCATACACGATTTCTTTCCCATACAGTGCCGAAAAGTCTGCTGTGGTTATTAATCCGGATGTATTGATATTCGTAATATTGCCTGCGCTATTGAAATGAATACCTTCTACAAGTGCAGCAATGGATTTTTCTGTCACTTGGATAGCGGAAGTATTCTTATCTGCTGCATTCTGAGCTCCTTGTGCGATACCCAATGCTTTCAAGGCATCCTGAGCAGCGTCGTATGCATCACTGATGCCTTGTCTGGCAATCTCTTTTGCAGCCTCTATTCCATCATTGGAATTAGTTACGGCAAGTATAATCTGATCGCTAAGGTTTTCAAGATAGGCCGTTGTAGCAGTAGACGAAGGATTCCAATGAGAAATACTAAAAGCAGTTCCTTTAACTTTTGCAGTCTTGCAGACGAGGGAGTCATTCTTATACTTAACTATACCATCGTTATAGGTAGCATTTACCCAGAGATCACCGACATCATATTCCGAATCTGTTGTAGGCTGCTCCACAAAAACACGCCGCTTGCCGTCGGCTGTATCTTGCGCTTTAGCAGCATCTTCCAGAGCCTTCAACGTCAGATGGTCGGTAATTTCAGACCAAACGCCCGCCTCAAAACGATAGCCCTTACCTGTTAAACGGTTATAGAACATATCTTGGTCGTGCATCGTTTTTAAAGCTTCTGTTGTCCACTCTGAAGCCGGTATATTATTTAGTGTCGGAGCGTAATCAAAAAACCAAAGTGTATACTCCCTATCCGTCTGTTCCTTAACAAGGTCTACATCCGTCTGCAGGTCTTCAATAGTTTCGTCGATATCCTTTCCGGTTGCCTGGTTAACAAACTTGGCCGTAATTTCACTCAGCACAGTATTGAAATCAATAAGTGGTTCAGGCATCGTATAAGTCCCGTCGGCTCCAATTCCATTATATATCCGCACATAAGGACCTCCTGCCGTTACGCTGTCCCAGACAATTGCGCCTTGACGACTGGTATCCGTACGGTTGCCCAACTGTACGATATTGTCTCCTACGGCAGGCACATCACTTCCTGATGCGCAATCTTTCTTGGATAAGTCAATGTAGTCATCGCCACAGCCACTCACGTAACGCCAATAAAAAGTTGTTCCGGTTTTTAAGGCAAAAGTCTCACTGATCGCCAAGTCGCCTACCGCAAAAGTATTCCTGACTGTCCTACCCTCAGCATCTGTTGTGCTAAAATAGCATCTGTAACTTCCGCCTATATCCTCCACTTTCTTACAGATGATACCTGCAGCCGTGTTGTATTGTTTTCCACCGATATAGGTTGAACGCTGGACCTGTATCTCTTCGACATTAAGTTTCTTCCTGATATCCACGAAATCAATATCCAGATGATAGTTTCCATCCGCATCTTGGTAGATGCCAAAACCACTACCACCGGCAGCAAAGTTCTTCGATACTATATTCTTTAGCAAAGTGATCTCTTCCAAGGTCGCAGTACCTTTTACGTTGATACCTTCAAGGAAGGTCATCAGCTTTTGAACTGTTTCTGCCACATCCCGGCGCAGATACCGGTCATCATTATCATTTTTGCTACCAATAAGAACCAGTTTAAAATGTTTCTTTCCATCAGCCTCAGAGATGCTGTCATCTTTCTCCAACTTATAAATCGCCCCATCTTCCACCACGGAAACAATCTGCCCGGCATAAGGCACATACGCTACACTATCTGTATTACGTGCATATACAAGAGCGTGATTGTATGTATCCCATATATCTGTAGTATCAATAGGGTAATCATTCACTCTTTTGTATCGACCTGCAAAGCTGTCCCCTTTTATATCCAGTGCCATAACTAATTTGTTTTAAAGGTGAAATTATCCGTCTCAGTACTTGTCGTGGCGGAAGTGAACACATACATGGTATATTCCACGGCGGCTGATCCATTTGCACCCTCCACGCTGATTTTGTGTGGTGTAGCGGCAGAATCCAAGTCCATGAAGTTATATTGATACCTATCCAACGAGACTTCCTTAATGGTTCCGGCAGGAATACAGATGACGAAAGTCTTATAATTGCCAATAGTGAACTTATACGTGCCGGCACCGGCATACAGCCCACTCGCCGATAATGCACGTACCTGGGAAGAAGTCGTAGGAATCGCACTGACCACCCCCGCAAACCACCTCCTGCGCACATTCACAGTAATAGAATTGTTCAAGGTCGTTTCCGGTATTGATCCGTCTTCACTCGCAGCATAAACAACAGTAGCCTTATAAGTTTCTCCTTGTGTATATATGCCGGATAAAGCACGCATAGCAGTTTGTACACCGTTCACTTCCGTGGAAAATTCAAGTTTGTTACTTTCATCATTTTCATAGAAGGATTTCGTCATTTCACCGTTTCCATGGCGCGTGGCAGTATAGTTTATTTGTCCTTTCGAAGTACCATATTCAACGTCATTACCGGTTGTCAACCTACCTTCAAGTGTAGCAGGTGTAGGTTTAAAAAGTAAGGCTTTGACGAACTGAGTAAATGTCATACCTTTTGGTAGAACCTGACCGGCTTCGATGTGCCCTGTTTTTGCTGCATTAGAAGTTATTTCTGCTTCCAAAGCTGCGCTACCCGTAACAACGGTTGTATTGCCACCTCCCGAACCACCACCTGTACGCACAACCGTTGACCCGACGGGATAATTCCCCGACCGAGGCTTTGTAGGAATAGTTTTTGATATGACAGTAACCTTCTTCATCTTTTTAAATCTCAATCATTACGCATTCGAACTTATTCATCTGACAATCGATTGTACCACCTGTACAGATGAATTTCTTATCAACCAAAAAAGTGTCGGACAATCTCGTTATCGGAGATAAATCTGCATGCTCTTTTATTTCCTGAGTAAGTTTAATACGGGTGGCACTATAATGATTAATACAGCGGGTGATCATCATTTCCTCGGGACGAATAGCGTCATCGAGAATGCAGTTGTATAGGTTATCTTTCAGATAATCACCATCTAATAATACTTTGCTATAGCATGCTCCATCTTCATTGTAAGAAGACATCTTAAATTCGATTTCATCCAGTTCATTGATATAATTCTCGTTGAGAACATTTTCGTAAGTTCTGTCCGAATCATTATCTGATTTTGATATATTATCTTTATTCTGGATTTTTACACTAAAGTCTTTGATTATGATTCCCGTCATATCTCCCCTCGATCCATCCCCTTGGCGGTTGTATACTAATAAGTTGAATTCAAGTTCTCCAGAGATCGGCCGGTCAATAGGAACGATTAGGCCGCTTAATCCATTATAAGGCATATCCAAAGTCTTATCATTCGGAAGAGTCAACCATTCAAGCTTTCCGTCATTATTCCAACTGTCAAGGTTCAATATGACAAAATTCATAGGATCTTCTGCCCAAGTAAAGCCATGAAAGCTATCTCCAAAATGGTTGCCGTAATATTCATTACCTATACGTATTTGGCATCTTAATGAATTTCGTGCATATCCGGCTGCGCTGTTTCCCCAAGGTAGCATGTCATTGTCTTTGATAACCTTTACTGTAGCATTAATACCGAGTGCACAATCCATATACGTTGCAGATGCACCTTTAAAAGTAAGTACTTTATAATTAATAAGGTTAAATACCCCAGGAGTACCTTTTAAGGGAAAGCGTACCCGTATTGCATTTATAAAGGAATAATCATGAATATTGGGTTGCCAAACCCCATTCGCATCCTTTTCTTGTTCGTATACACAGTATTTCATTAACATAGCCCCGTCTAATGATGGAGCTATGTCTTTAACAGATGACAGCATGCTATTGTCAATAATGCTTCCATCTCTATACAATAGGCAATTCCACGCGTCAGGATATAAGTAAACCGAACGGCACGCCTTCTTATTATCAGATGTTTTGTTGTCAATAGTTGACAGTTCTTCTAAATCATTGAAATCTTCTTCCTGCAGCATTTGCCCAACCGAATAGTTGCTGCATTTTACTGTCACCTTATTAAAACCGGGAAGGACATCCAAAGAATGGTTACCTCCGGCAAAACCAATATCCTGAACAAGCAATTCATTGATCTGGGCATCGGCCTTACTTGTCATCATAGCATTATACTTGTAATATACTCCAGAGTGATCCACATCGACAAAGTAAAGACTGCCTTTCCAGTCGACACATGTCCAGTTGAGGAACTTGCAGACTTCTTCCAGTACCTCCTTTAGTTTCATAGGTTTATCATCTTCATCAAAGAAGTCCTGTTCACTTAGCGTCATGTTGGCAAGTACATTTTCACCGGTCGTGTAAGCTACTTTGCTGGAAGCATATACATGAGGAATGTAAACGGAAGTATAACGACCGATTGCCGTGGAGACACAACGCTGCAATAGACGCCATAATGAAACAAAATCCTTACTGTCTCCTTCTATTGTGTAATCAATAAACTCCAGTACTGACATCGATGAAATGCATTCTATTTCAAGAATGAATTTTTCGGAGGTATAATCCTGAGTGTACAATTCCGGCTTAATAAAGCCGCACCAAGTTATTACGCCATCCTTGATAAGTGTTACCCGATATTCTCGATAGGCAGTCGAGAAAAGGGATTGGAGATAATCACTTCCAACAATCTGTAGCTTTGCTGTTGAGAACCGGGTAGGAGTATAAAGAAACTCCTCGCTATTAATATCTATGGTGAACGGAGTGACACCGGGTGTCAACTCCGTCGATCCCCCTTCGTATCCGTCCTTCTCAATCTCCACCACACAAGGAATATTATCCAAAGTGGCGAATGGTACTGTATAGATTAATCCGTAGCTCATAACTTCTTATTGGTTGATTTCATGTAGTTTTTTAATGAGAGATAAATGTCTGATCCGCGTACTTTGTCGAAACCGATACTAACCGATTGATTTTGCATAGAATTAAGTTTACCCGAATTGATTGCCTCAAGCAAGTTGGATTGCTGCCTGCCGTTCAATATCATTTCTCCGGCGTTAACCCGGGCCAAAATCTTATCTCCGGATGTTGGACCACCGGCAATAATACCACCACTGGCAAACTTTGGGATGACAGCAAAAGCAGCGATAGCGGCAGCGATGGCACCACCAATGGCGACGATATTCCAAGGGAATGGTAAACTCGCAGCACTTGCACCCGCAGCACTCGCACCCTTAGCGGTATTGGCTGCAACTTCGGTAGTAGCTGCGGACTTTTCTACCTGTGCCTCGGCAATGGTTGCCGCAGCACCCTGAGCAGCATTTACAACTTTTTCATCTGCGGTAGCCTTATCGATTACAGCTTCAACTTCCTTTGCTTTAACAAGTTTGTTAGTCAGTTCCGTTAACGTTTCGATGGTTTTGCAGATACTCATAATCCCATCAATGGTATTTGTCATTGCGTTCCAAACGGCCATGATACGTTCCCATCCGGACGCATCGACATCATTCATGACATCACGCAGATTCTCAAATGCACTGACCATCCGGTCAGAGCTACTGGCTATATTCTTCACTCCAGAGTATAAGCTTTCATTCAGTTCCTTTGAAAAATCTTTCACATCCTGCCTTACTTGTGCTATCTTTAAAGCTTTCTCAAAATCATTAGTATTTTGGATAGCACTATTCAACTCGGTTTGTATTTCCTTAGCCAAATCGCTCGTCTTATCTTTTACCCCGTTGAGCTTCTCTTTCAAATTATCCCTATACTCAATCCATATATCAACCTTTTCCGAAAGTTTATCAGTTTCAGTTTTCTTATAATCAAAAGTAGTATCCCGTTGGCGAAGTTTAGGCATCTGGAAATTCTTCTGCAGATTCTCGCCAATCACTCCCTGCATTTCCTTGACGAAATTATCAGCAGCATCTCCTATCTTTTCAATGGAGACAGCCGAATTTGCAGCTGCCAAAGCAGCATCAATGATCGCTTGTCTGTATTCGTCTTCCGAAATTAGTTTCTTGTCTAATTTGACCTTAGCAAGTTCTGCAGCTTTAGTATATGTTTCTTGCACACTACTTAACTCGGCTTGTGCTTTGGCTGATTGCGTCACACGTGGATTTAATGTGCCGAGTAGTGCCGATACATATATCTCATTTGCATCAGCCGACTTACCCAAAATACCGCCCAGTTTGACTACCGTATCTGAATTAAGTTTATCTATTTCTTCATTATACTTGTTCTGTGTAATAGCCCCGGATTCGAGTTGGTTCTTATATTTTTGCAAAGAAGCTCGATATTCTTCCTCCGCTTTTTGAAGGTTGGTTTGTTCGGGATCATCATCAGGATCGTCATCGTCCGTATCGAGTACTGTTACAGTTTGAGCTAAATGTTCGCCTCCTCTTTTAATGGCATTATCAATAACCTTTAAATTTTCATAGAATTCAGGGAACTTATCTTCTATCTTATACCAGTTAAGATTCTCTCTGTTTCCTGACTTCTCGGCTTCTTCTCGTTGCGCCCTAAGATAAGCATGGTAATTCTCTTTAGATGTCATTCTGCCGGCATACAGTTTAGCGAGTCGTCCCATCGCCTTTTCGGACAGTCCAGCATCACCCGCTAACTTAGCATTTCGCTCAGTATACTCTCCAACTGTGCTGAATGCAGCTTCTGCCATTGCAGCCTCTTTCAACAACGCAATTCTTTCTTTGACTTTCTTAACGAGTTCTTCTTGTGTCAATTTTTCCCCATCAACTATCTTTTTCAACTCAGCTTGAGCCGAATTGATTTCCGCTTGCTTGCTTTTTCGATCGGTCATTATCTTTAGGAGAGACTGCATTCGTGATACTTCGGAAGTATTCCCGGCCTTCTGCAACTCCTTTTCGTATTCGGAAAAAATATTCTTAACACGTTTAGCCTCCTCGCGCATATTTACTATCTTTCCAATTACTACACCGATCGCCGTAATTAGAGCCATTGGCCAAACAGCAGACCAAAGCAACTTTAATGTAATGGCGACCTTTGCCCAAGCAAGTTTAATCGTATTGGCGGTTTTTCCCCATATAGTAGTTGTTTGTAACGCAGTCGCTTTATCAGATGCAATCTTTGCCGCATCTATAGCCCGCTTTTCCGCCAACGATGCAGCATTAAGGGCTTTCTCCGCTTTTGCCAGTTGAGACTTACTTACAAGCCTTTTACCATTTTCCATGGTCTCATAAGCTGTTTTAGTAGCTTCCAGAACTTTTTCCGCTTCTATACGCTTCTGTGTAAGCAGCAACTTTTGTTCCTCTGCTATTTTTGCTTTGCTGACAGTTGTAGTTATGAAATTCCATTGGGTCTTGAAGAAGCCTCCAATAACCTGTATCAGTTTTCCGCTTACCAATGTAATAACGAATGCTACCAGACCGGAAAATCCGGACTTTATATCTCGCAGCAATTGGGTGAACCAATTTATCATATCTTTCAGTGGCCCGTTGGTGCTTTCCGACAACTTAATTATGAGGGCTTCCCATGCAGATCCAAGCCCCGCCATAGCTCCTTTTACGTTATCTCCCATTGTAGAAGCCATTTGATCGAGATCACCTTCTACACCAGTAATGGCCTCACGAAGTGGTACTATACTATCAGCAGATTGCAAGAAAGCATTGAAAGCTGCTACACTTCTTTTGTCCGTCAACTGAAGGGTAGTGTTAAGATCGACACCTTTATCTTTCAGTTTCTGCAAGCCCGATACAAGCTCCGGCAATGTTTTCACAGGCCCGCCCAACGCAGTAGCAAGTTTTCCTCCACTGTCAGCCAGATTAAGCAAGATGTTACGTGTAGCAGTGGCGGCTGATGAAGCGTCAAATCCAGAATCAGCCAACTTTCCAAGCAACGCCATGGTATCCTCTATTGTAAAATTGAAAGCTTTCGCCACTGGTCCTACAGTCGGAAGTGCCGCCGCAAGGTAGTTAAATGATAAAGCACTCTTAGTGGTCGCTATAGACATTGCGGAAACGTATCTTTTCGACTCCGAAGCCTCAGCCCCAAACATTCTTAAGGATGCTCCGGCGAGTGCGGCCGCTTCCGCCAATCCGGCGTCAGTAGCTTGTGCAAACTTTAGGACTGATTCTGTAGCCGATAGAATCTCATTCTTTGTGAAGCCTAACTTTGCTAATTCAATTTGTAAGTTAGCGGCCTCTGCTGCTGTGTATTTCGTTGTTTCTCCTAATTTTTTAGCATTCTCTGTCAACGCCTTAATCTTGTCAGGAGTAGTGCCAAGAATAGCTGATAATTTACTGATGGACGATTCAAATGCTGATGTAGTCTCTATGAAATTCCTGAGTCCCATTCCACCAATACCCAATATTGCTGCAAATCCTAATATTTGCTTCTTCATTCCGTCAAATGCGGATTTTACCTGGTTGGCACCTCTTTTGAATTGTTCAGTTAAGAGATTGATTGCTATACTGAATGATAATTTACCTGCCATAATAGTCTGTTTTTTTAGTTTTCATAAATTCTTCAAATCGCCCTGCATCTTCTTTGATGGTACGTTCGGCCTCTTTTCGCATCTCTTCTTCTTCCCATGGGAAAGTAATTAGGTCTCTGGCACCGTTTTTCATCTTCCAGGCATCAATATGAGGAAGAATGTTGTAGTAGGTCCACATCCGGCTTTCTTCCATCTGTTCCTTCTTCTTTTGTTCGTATGCTTCCAAGTAGAGAGGAAGGTCACATAGTTCCATCTCGTTCAATGCATAATGGGCGTCCAGTCCTGCCATTATCAAAGTAGAAACTATTCTGCCTATGTTTTCAGGACTACCCTCGGAATTACCGACATCAGATGTGATTGCCTTTCTTTGAAATTGGGCCACTACTTCCATGATCTTCCCTAAATCGGAAGACATGGCATTCATAAACCTTTCGTCTGTCAGCACTTGCCGGAATACTTCAAATGTATACCTGGACTTATCGCTGGTGATATACATGACATAAAGCAAAGATTCGATATCTTCTTTATCTGTATAATCCATTTGTGAGAAAGATTTTCCTCGCATCTGTTCCCATCGTATAATCGCCTTTATAGTAAGGCGATGAAATTCCCCTCTTAACGTTGACTTGGATTTAAACGGAGTAGAAATATGAGACGGTTCTGGCTTACCGTTGTGCCCCGTATTCTTATAAACAGCAATAAGATATATGCCATAAATCAGAACGGCTATTGTTACATACAAAACAGTTTCATTCATCATAATTATTTCGTATTAAAAAAGGCGGCCATCATAGGACCGCCCTTACGCATTTGTTAACGAATTCTCAGTATTACACAGTAACCGGCTTAACCGGTTCCAAAGCTCCTACACCCTTGAAAGACGCACTCACAGAAACAATCTGCCCGTTATCTGACTTGATTGACAAAGAAGTGATAATCACTTTCCCTGTATAATTTACCTGTGCAGTATCCTTTGTGAAGGTGCCACCGAAGTTATCCTGATCTGCGGCTTTCGCACTTCCGAAGAAGAATTCAAGAGGATCACCTGCAATCTGTTTTGTAAGTAAAGTATCAAAACTCATAGCTCCTTCCTTACGTGTCAAGAGGGATTCGCTGGAAATAGTGAAACTGTTCTTGCCCGCAAGAGAGCCGGCCCAGTTTCCCATCATCTTGTTTGAGATGTCCAGTTCTTCCGTACTAACATCGAGCGCAGCGCTCGATCCGAATGCTATCGGGTCTTCTCCGATAAAAAGCATAAGCTCACCCCTGTGGATGTCTACGCTTGAATCTAACTTTTTTTCTGCCATAATTATTTCTGTTGAATTGAAAATTGTAATACTTGAATAAATTTGTTATCAATGAAGTCCTCTGTAGAGTCTTCAAGCTGTATGTGTATATCCGGATTCCGAAAATCACCGGATAAAGTGTCATAAATCAAAGAAGCCAGTTCTTGACCGCAATTATAATCATCCGATACCGCAGCAACATTCACATAAGGAATTTGCTCGGCTACACCGTACTTAGTACACGTCTGCTTGTATCCATCGCGCTGGTAAGTAATAAAATCGCCCTCCGTACCATCCGGAGCTATGACAGGGAAAATCTTGTCTTCTACCAGAGAAACAATATTAGGATTATCCAATAAAATAGTTCGTACCTCCGTTGTTATTTTGAACATGTCCATTATCTACGGGAATTAATGCGTTGAACTGCCTTTTGTGTGCCCTCATAAACGGCCTGCATAGCTCTGCTTCCTTCCGTTTTTTCTGTGTCCGTCCAGAATTGGTTACCCGGCATAACACCACGATTAGCACCAGATTTAGTATAGCGTCGCTTTGTACCTCTATCCACAAGATGAGAATGATTACCTCCCGGACGATCAAAACCGGCCAAAGCACCAAGTTTATTCCGTTTTACCCGATTGGTAAAAGAGTTCATAAGATGGTTGGTTTGTTTTCCGTGATGCAATAACCTAACACGTAGGTTGCTACGGCCTTTTACACGAAAGAGATTGACCGCAGAACGAAGCCCGCTCTTGATGGCCTTGTCCTTTTCAAAATTCTCAAGATTACGGACTAAGTACAGTATGCTATCTTTGTCAATAACTGAAGCTTGTATCATGTATTCAACTTTTTAAGGGTTAAAGTAAGTTCGTTATCACGAGGTTCAATCATTTTTATTTCCCAGGTACATTCAGCCCACTTTACGCGATAATTATAACTTATCTGAGGATATTTACGGACCAACATTACGGCCATCTGTCCGATAAACTGTTCCTTTGCATTCTCATCCCCGGTTACGATGGACTGTTTCTTTCGGTAAGCCCTACACCTGAATACTTCTTTGTATTCCTTGCTAATAGCTCCTGATGGTGTCTTCTCTTTTGTCAACGCCTCAAAAATCAAAGTCTCTTTCAATAACCCAGCTCTCATTTCTCGTAATTTCTGTAAAGTGAAACTAAATGTTCATAGGAAAGAGGAACTTTACTTGACTGAGCAAAAGCAACCGGTTCCCGGTTGGCATAAAACTGACCAACCATCAGAAGGATACACTGACGAAGAGGAGCAGGTATCTTACCAGTATTCTCCTCTTCCAAAGTCTTAAGGTCCTCACATATATCCTTAGATACAACAGCTTCGGCTACCTCGATAAGATTCTCGATGTATTCGTCATCTTCAGTAAATTCCTGTTCTACATTCAAATGACGCTTAGCCTGTTGTAACTCAATGTATGCCATATTTATTTCAATGATGCAATAGAGAATGATTCCGGACGAATCATGCCCATATTCCAGAAGGAACGGATCATTAAGCGCACATATCCATCGAGCATAAGAGTATAAGGATCGACTCTTACTTCGAGACCTCCCCATTGGCCAATAAAATAGTCATACCAATTACCGAAAACGATACCGAACTCATCAGCAGAATCCTGTAATTCTTTTGGCATATTATTCGTTCTTAAAGCCTTGTACCCGTTCAACAAGCCGTCTCCGTTTCCTGTGAAAATAAAGCCACCGGCTCCTGATTGGTCCTTCACTTTTGTTTTGGCTTTACCAATTAAAGAAGGATGCATGATATATGCCAGATTCCCTATGAGGGCATTATTCACATCAGCATTAGTTTCAAGCTCGACAACCTTTCCCCAGTCCATTGTACCGCTGATTTTCGGAACTTCCTGAAATAATCCGTCAGGAATCTTTTCATCATGTGCATGTTTGCCGAACGCAGTCTGTTCTACTTTTTGTGCAATGGCTATTGCAAGAGTCTGACGTACCAATCCTTCTACATCGGCGTTTTCTTGAATAAGCAACTGTTCGGAAAAGTCCACATAGGCAGTCAAGCGTTTAGGCTTGAAAGCGTCATTCTTATCAAGTTCTCCGGCACCATCTTTAGCTTTCGTGTTTTCACCTTCCCAGAAAACATTGGAACCACTATACGTTGGCCAATAAATATCGCCTTTCAAGCCCGTCATGAATCTTGCCCCTGCTTTAGCTAACACGAGATTTGATTGCAAAGGAAGCAACATCTCTTGCTGTTCTTGATCGATCACGACACCTTTAGGAGATTCTACAGTTGCCGTCAGCGGCGCACGTGATTCAACAGGAAGAACTATTGAATTCGCCGCAGCTCTTTCTATTCCACAATTGTTATGGAATTCTGTCGTTGCGGAAATAATTGAAGCATCCGACTCATGCTGTCTTTGTCCAGTTACCAGATTAGCCAAAGCACGACGGAAAGAGAATTTTTCTGTTCCAGAGATAACCCTAACGGCGGGCTGGCGATTCAAAGCTTCACGTTCTTCTATTTCAAGGTTGATTTCTGCCATACGTGTTTGGGCTGTACCCAGTTCCTCATTTTCTTCTGTAGTGAACTGACGTTTTTCACCTCTTGCAGCAGTAATAATTTCTTTTGAACGAGCAGAAAGCTGTTTCTTCTCATCCTTCAATTCGGTAATACTTTTTTCTTTTGCCATAACATTTAGATGTTTAATGATTTTTCTATATTTGAGTAATACTCTTCCAAATTTTCGTTGTTTTGGCGGGCAAATTCAGCCTCAGCCTGTTCCTTACCACGCATATACACCGAAGTCTTGCTATATGCGGCATTGTATACAGGAGCAATGTCGTATAGATTCCCTATCTTAGAGACTGTCCGCTTCCATACACCGTCTCTTTTCTTTTCCCAAGTGTCCTTTTCCACATCAAAGCAGAAGGAGCTCACACTGATCTCGCCCCGGCGGATATTTTCCAGCAATTCATCTCCAAGTGCTGTCTTAGGTGCCTCAAAACGATACTTAAGTCCCTTACTGTCGACAGATAAACTTAGTGATCCGTTCCCATTCGTACACCGGGCAAGTATTCCCCGACTCTGATTATGATTCAACAATGCAAACACATCACTTTTTTCAATGACTCCGTCCAAAGCCCCACGATCAATCACTTCTTCAAAGGATAAGCCGTCAGAAGATATCCCAAACAGTAAGGCGTAGCCCTCAACTGTACGTTTTTCCTCTTCTTCTCCGGTTACCTGTACCTGAAAGGCAGTGTTTCTAATTTCTCTTTTTTCATCCATAATCTTAGCTTTTACACACTAACCACAGAATTGTCGGACACTTTAAAATTTTCTTCATTATTTGTAGAAATTTCCTTGACCGCATTATCTAAAGTTTGCACATTGACAGGCACGAAGGATTTATCTCCGTTGGGATCGCGAGGAAGATTATTTTCCCTGCGAATAACATTCGGTGTAGCTCCACCAACATAGAACATGTCTTTCCAATAAGCCGCCTGTGCCGCTTTATCTGTGCGAAGAATGGCAGATGTATCAAACTCTGCAACCACACTGCCTCGTTCAGATGGAAGAAATACCTTGCGATTGATTTCCAGTTCTATTTTGGTTATTACAGCCAGTGCGGTATCTGTCAGATATTGGAGTTGTGTCGCCTCAACGGTAGAATAACTCGATTTGCTCAGATCAAAGGCTTTCACCGGAGATACGGAGAAAAAACGACAAATATCCACGACATTAAATTGCCGACTTTCAAGAAGTTGGCTGTCTTTTGGTGATATAGAAATAGGCTGGTATTTCATGTTTCCTTCCAATATAGCAATTCCGTTAGGTCTTTTTGCTATGCGTTTATCCCAAGTCTTATACATTTGCTCCTTTTGCGGATCATCCAATCGCTTATTTTCTACAGTCAAAATACCTGAGATACCACCACCACTATCAAAGAAGCCATCGGCGTGCTCCTCTGATTTAGTTGCTATATTTACAGACTGTGCGGCATGAGTCAAGGTAGATACCCCATAAATTCCGTCATAAGAGAAATTTAGTACATGAATCATATCACGAGGTTCCACAAGTTCCTTAAAACCAACAACCTGATATCGCTTTCTTAGAATGCCATTTTTGTCAGTAACCCAAACAATGGAAACTTGACTTTTAGGAAGATATATAAGCTGCAATGGTTCCAGATAGCTGCTGCGCTCAATATACGCAAACCCATTACCTTCCAAAAGCACAGAAGCCATTAAAGTTTTGAAGAATACAAATCTCGTCATATCTTCGTTAGGCTCAAGATTAAGGAGGTAATAGGCTGGATGTGTTTTAAAGTCTGTTTTAAAACCATCCTTGTCAAGACTATAGGTCTTTAGCGGCAACACGGCAACACTATCTGATATCAGGTCTACACAACGGTAAACAGTTGACAATAACATTGGCTTACTACGACTGGAAAGCAAATGTTTGTATCCACCTGGAAAATTATGTGCAGGTATTGCTGATATTTCCTTTTTACTTGCTTTCCTAATTTCAAAATTGTATCCGAATATATTCATATCACACTTTTCTACACCAACCAAAAAAGTGTCGGACATTTTAATAAAATTCTCCGTAGCGCGGTGATGTCAGATATCCGCCCAAAGCTTCCAGCATACCGATGACACCATCTATCTTCTTTTCTTCAAACTGCTTAGATGGCTTGGTGTTGCCATTTCTGTCCCTGGCCATTACTACATTGCGGAAGCAATGCCGATTTATCACATTATTATCTATCACGGCTTTCCCGGAAAGCAGAAGACGCTCCATCTCTTTGGTAGGTCGGTTAAAATTCCCGAGAGCCTGGCTAAAAGGTTCCATAGGCAACCCTTTTTCTTCGGCATTAATGGTAAATTGAGTGGCATTCCAGCTATCGTAAGCAATCTTTTGGATATAGACCTTATCCCGGATATCCATAATGTCATTGAGGATATAGTCATAGTCCGTCACGTTTCCCGGAGTGATTGTTATCAATCCCTGCCTGCGCCATTCCCCATAAAGTTCCTTGAAACGCTTCTCTTGAAGCGCGACTTCCGGCAGGTAGTATTTAACCTTGAAATAATACTTTTCTTCAGTTGGGAACATGAACGCAGCGCAGGTTAAGTCACTGGTACTTGATAAGTCAATACCCATGTAGCAATCCCTGTTTATGAAGTCATTAAAATCAATGTTGGCAGATGAATTCAAGATATAGTGTTCAGGTATCCAAACCGTCTCGGCATCACACCACATATTGATATTTTTTGTTTTGATACCTACTTCCTCAGATGGTGAGTTTACAGCCTTTTGCACCTGTTCTCGCAAATACTTTGCCTTGACAGTTACTCCAAGGTTCGGATTGCTTTTGGCCCAGTTCTTTTCATTTTTCCAGTCATCCCCTTCATCCAACGAATATATCAATGCGAATATGGTATCGTCTTCTTTTAGCCCTTTCAGAATTTCTGTACACATATCCCTGAATTGATAGCATGGCCCTAACTTATCAAAGCCTGCTGTAGTAATTATAACGCCCATTGGATCATCCCGCATACCCTGTCCGGACTGTAATACATCCTTTAGACCTGAATTCTTTGCGGCGTGATACTCGTCAAGCAAGAACATGGAAGGATTCGGACCGTCCAGCTTGGATGAATCAGCAGCCAGAACTTTTAGAAAAGATAGAGTCTTATCGAAATTGATCTGGTCGCGAAAGGAGTCCAGATATTTATGCTTTGGATCGAGTCCGGACACAAAGTTGCGACACATCTTGAAACTGACCTTAGCTTGGTCTTTGGAGTTGGCAGCCAAATATACTTCGGCCGCGGATTCCCCATCAGCAATAAGATGATAGAGACAAAGAGCAGCAGCAAAAGCGGACTTGCCATTTTTACGGGCCATCTCTATGTACACAAAGGAAATTAGTCGGCACCAAGTTCCATCCTCATCCTTCTTATAAAATCCGTAAATGCTGGCTACTGCAAACTTCTGCCATGGCAATAATTCGAAAGACATGCCGGCATGACGTCCCGTATAATGGCGAAGTAAGGCAATAAATTCAATAGCGTAATCCGCACATTCTTCACGGAATTCGATATCATCACGGTCAAATAAGGAATAGAAACGTTCTACGGCCAGCTTAATAAATTCACCCACTACTACTTTACCGTCGCGTACATCAGCAGCATATTGATAATAGCCTTTCATCTCTTTTTCCCCGGAGCCTTTTTGATAAACTTGTCCAATGGAGATTCTTCTTCCTTATCTGATTTCATTTCCTTGATATTTCCCCTGCTTTTAATGGTCAGGCCATACTCTGTCATGATCTTCATCACCTGGGCATAATTTTTAGTCGCAATATTCTGTGCGGGATTGGCGGCCCTTTCATATTTGATCATAACAACAGGACCATCAGCAAGCAAAATATCCGTAGCCTGTAAATACATCTCGTAACTGGTAGCGAGCATTCGGAGTGCTCCCAAATCAATGCTTTGTATAATCTTTCTTTTATTTAGTTCCTTGACTACATCCCGCATAAATTTCTGCGTTTCTTCCGATAATCCATCGGGCATATTAAACTTTACCATATTGATTAGATTTTTCTGACTAACCATTTTATTGTCGGACAGAAACAGTGTTAATAAATTAACAAATTCAAAATTTGAAAAAGTGGCGTGCGTGTGAAGAAGGGTTGGGCGAGGTTTCGGAAGTCAAAACCCTGAAAAAAAATACCCCTATCCCCTCCCTGATGTTCCACGAGATTTTAACACTTTGTTCCACGGAAAAGATAAAATAGGGAAATCCCTATTTATTTGCGTAAAGCAAACATTATTTGTTAAAAGTTTGCGTAAAGCAAATAAATGCATTATCTTTGTAACAGTTAAAGCAAGGGGCTTTAAATCATTTGACATTATGAAACAATTAATCGATGGAGTTTGGGAATACTCACTAATCAATCCTGATGGTTTTACTCTTAACATTGAGACAATGAAACCTGTTAAGTACGGAATTTCAGTGGCGTATCAAGAAACGCAAAACAGTTTCGGAAAAGAGAGTTTAAACGGAGTTATTAATCATGCTTTAGAACATAGTAAGACGGTTGGCGGATGGTTCGATACCGAAAGCGAACGTTACTACTTCGACAGCGTAAAGGTCTTTAAAAACTCGGAGATTGACAAGGCGATAGAGTTCGCAAAGAAAAACAATCAACTTGCAATCTACGATATGACAAACGTAAAAGAGATTAGAATTAAGTAAGGGGTTCGCCCCTTGCTTTTTCTTTCTTTTCTAAAATAGAAATAGTATGGAAAAAGAATTTATTAATGGTTACAGAAGAATGGGGATAGATATTGAACCATTGGAAGACGGTACGGTAAAAGTTACTCAGGCAAGGCTGATCAACGGGTATATACTGAACCAAAAGCAGCTCATTGAACGGGGGAAAGAACTGTATCCAGATTCAAAGATTATCCCGGTGGCGTATTCTTTGAATGTAGATGATATTACAGTTGAATGGATAGAAAGTAAGATGCAGGAGTTTGGCATAAAGAGGAATGATCTAATAAAGCAATTAGCTATTGATCGTTCTTCTTTGAGCCTTATCATGTCTGGTAAACGTGAGCTGTCCAAACCTATGCGGGCAACGTTCTTTTATTATTTCCTGACGTATGAATTGAACCGGGATTTCAGGGAACATCTGGATAGTCTATAATTTGTTGTGGATCTTTTGATGACATTGCTTACAAAGACTCATCAGGTTGTCATAATCATAGGCAAGGAATAACCGTTGCTGTGGATCATCCGTGCTCATAAATGAAATGATATGGTGAATGTCTTCAGCCGGCACCGTTTTATTTTCTTTCAAGCATAGTTCACATAGTGGATTACATGCCAATTTCCACGCACGCAACCGGCGCCAGCGTTCAGAGTTATATATCTTCCGTCGCTCGGCATTGTATTGGCTATTGTCTTTCGGCTGTTTCTTCTTTGGCTTGTATATAGTCGGCATAGGGTATTTTCTTTAGTTGTTGGGCATCTCTTATTGTCTGAAACTCTATCATCCGGTAGCGATGAAGAAAATGTTTTACCAGATCTTCATCAGTAGTACATTTCAAGGATTCTTCATCTTGAATAACGTACAGAACTGTGTCCTGAAAGATATCTTCATGGCTTCGGGAATCAAAATACCCAGTTACCTGTCGGAAGCATAAGGCCCGCAGTTTATCATAATTGCGGGCTATGCTTCCAGCAATAACCGGATAATACTTACTGTTCTTGTATCGGTTTCTCATCAAGTTTTAAATTTCCTGCATCGTCCACTATGTCGTTAAGCCCTTTCATCACTAATGAACGAACAACTACGGAGACTTTAGCACTTGTCTTACCGGATAATTCTTCTAATAGCATTAGTGTACGGTCATCAAATCGGATTGATATTCTTTTCTTCTTCATTATTTAAGCCTCATCAATTTATCACGTTTATACTCTTCCGCATATTGCCGGGTGGCTTTACTCTTTGTGACATAGATCACGGTTGTACCTGACACCCGGACGGGACAGAGATTCTTTTCTCTTTCCCGTTGCCTGGCAATGATTTCGTCAAGGTTTTCTATATTCTTAGTAGTATCCGGCTTACTTTCTTCTACCGGACCTTTACGTTTCTTATCCCTTTTATTCTGCATCTTTATTTTTTTATTAGTTATTACTTTCTGAAAAACATATCACCACTGATAGAACGTGCGGTGTCTTCTCCTGTTAGGCGAATGTATCGGAAGAAGTTCTGTTCGGTTCGATGGCCGGTGAGTTTCATTATCTCTAAGGTCTTCATCCGACCGGTAAGGTACATATTCGTTGCTGCTGATCGGCGAGCTGTATGACTGCTTATCAATTCCCATTTTTCACTGGTAACAGTTACCAGTTTTCCGCCTTGGGTATAGGAGAATGTAATCTTATCGTTTAATCCAATTTCTCGCATGATAATCTTCAAGTACTTATTAAAGTACTGAATGCAAAGTTCACTTGGTATATTCCCGCTGTACTTCGCAAAGATTTCTTTCACATAATCATGAACCGGCACCTTTACGTCTACATTGGTTTTCTTCGTGCGCTTTACTATGTATCCATTTTGAAGGTTGTCTTTAGTAAGCGTTGAATAATCAGAGTACCTTAAGGCTGTAAGACATCCAACTACGAACAAGTCTCTAATACGTTCCTTAGCCTTTCTTTTATCTTGCTTAGTAAACTTATAATAATAGATCCTTGTGATCTCATTCATCGAAAGGAACACCTCGTTTGTCTCCTCCAGGCGCATATCAATCTCATCATAGGTTGAATCTACTGCGTAATTGTATTGGCTTGCTTTTCGTACCATAGACTGTATCTTTAAGATATACCCAACAATTGTATTATGCCTTAAATTCTGGTTCTCCAAGTAGATTATGAAATCATCCAGAAATTCCTCAGTAATCGAATTGGTGAAAATGTCGCAATCGTACAACTCAGAGAATTGGTCGATATGCTTCATGATGGCATCATAGACTACTGCATAGTTTGCAGACTTGCGTCTGGATCGCTTTTCAAGTACTTCGTGCATGAAACCGGTGAAGTAGATTCCTTCAAGTGGTTTCTCTTGGCGGAAGTGGTTAATGTAGTCCTTTCTCGCTGGGCGAGCTGGGACCGGGGAAAATACTTGTAATGCTTTGACTATATCATTTTAAAAGGTTACTATTATCATCTTCCGTATCAAGGGAAAGCTTTCCCTCTATTATCTCTATTCCATCTTCACAGGCCACATTCTCACAGAAAGCCTTCTTCTGATAGAATTCGCACCATCCATTGCCGAATGAGTCTTCATTGGCAAACAGCTTACATTCACCGCACACTTGCTCCTGATTCATACTTATTCACTTATCTTGATTTGATTAAATCAGAAACATACGCCCATCTGATAGCATTATATTCCTCTAAATCTTTTCTGATATTAGATGTAGCAAACCATGACGTTAAGTGCCCGCTACCAACTTGCACACATATATGCTCACCTTTCTTCGGCTCCTCACTGACTTCATGCCATGGGGATTCTTTTCTCCCATTTTCGTAACCTTTCGCATATACTTTCCGTAAATAGCACTCTATTACATGAGGTTGGTTTATTCGATTAGCCAATTGGCTTACTATGTCTTTTAGCTTCATTTTTTTCGGTTATGAACTAAATGATAAATAATCTTTTAGACGCAGATGACACGGATCTTTTTTTTATCCACTTTTATAGCGCAGCCTTTTAAATCCGCGTTATCTGTGTCATCCGCGTCTAAAAAATAATATACCGAATGGCGCTAATCACTTATCACCAAACACTAATCACTTTTATTCCTTTCTGTACCGTTATAAATTAAATTCTATATTTGTCGAATAACTTTTTAAGTTCTTCCTCAAATTCAGTTTCTTGTTCTCTGGATATATAAATCAGAGTTTTGTCATTAACCTTGATTTTTGCTTCATATTCATCTACTTCCTCCAAAACGAATTCAACACCAATATTTTCATAAATTGTTCTTGCCATATTCTTGTTCCTTTCTATATTGTTTTGAGGGTTATTCAGTAGCCTTTTTAATTGCATCACATAATACATCATAGGCAGGTTCATCTACGCAGACATATTTTAGTGCTTCTTGGCACGCTTTTAATAATTCAGGAGCAGCCGCTATTAACTTGGCTGTCTCTCGTTGTTTTTTCGTTCCATTCGCATGCCCCCCAAATGGAAAAGCTACAACAGCCAAAGGGAACTCAATAGATGTATCTTCTTTTATAAAGATTGCACCATCAGGAAAGATGGGGGTAGTTGTTTCAACCGTTTTCCATTTTACTAAATTTTCTTTTTTACTCATTTCTTTATAATTTTGAATTTAAGTCCAACTCTATTTCGATAACTAATCTCTGTTTCCCCGGATTGGAGACGCTGCAACGCTTCTTGACAATGTTCGTCCGTTTCAAAGCCCATCCCAAAGACTAAATTCTCCGTACCACGTACTTTCTCCTGTAAATCGACAATGGTATATAATACAGTCTTTTTAGGATTGAACGGTTTGGTACATATAAGATACCTTGAATCACAAGCGCGGACAGTATATGCGTTTCGTTCACCATCAAAATGGATTTTATCACCAACTTTAAATCGTTTCATATCTTATTAGTTTTGAAGATGACTTCGCGATTTACGAGGCCATCTGATTCTTTATATTTCCCTCTTTTCTTTCGCTCTCTTGCAACATCCTGCCACCATGCAGAACTTACACCATGATTGTAGAGACTCATGTATTTCTCCATTACGTCGATACTTCAAGGGATAAAAATATTTCAGACGGAAGTATTTCCCGCAATGGGTGCAACGCTTATGTAATACTCCATCGATGTTCATGTAGTTGTTCTTCCTTCTGCCAACAGGCAGACCGTCACTTCCGAGTACTATCATGATGCCATCTTTTTACGGATTAAACCGATGTTCTTTTTCACAAGAGAAATTATTCGTTCATGGTACTCAGTATTTTTGTTACAAGTACCGCGAGACTGAACGATCTCAAAAGTCTTCAATGATACCTCTATTGTCTCAATACGTTTTTCCCCAATACGGGCCGACAAGATAAGACTATCACTAAGCTTGTAATATTCGTTCGTATATACGCAATGGTGCATTGCTTTACCCTCCTGGTAGAACTGAGTCACACTTTCCAACGGACGGATAGTGATGCTCCCGTCCGTAATCTTTAAGCCAAAGAACTTCTCCATTTTTTTATAAAACCGGGCGATATTTTCCTTGCGCTCTTTTTCATGACGAATCTTCTCCATCCGCTCCTGTTCTCTTCTCTGTCTGGTCTCAATATCCCTCTTTTTGTTCACAAGTAAATCGTGTTCAGTCTTCAGGTCCTTGGGACAAACATAATGGGCATTACGCACATCCTTGTGAAAGTACAATAGCAAGCCGACATAATCATTCCACATAGAGGCGTCTTTGATAATATAATGATTCCTGTTGCAGATATTAAAGGAAGGCTTATAGCGGAGTTGGTAATATCCTTCTTTGAACATGTGTTTAAGCATTGACATCTGTCCTGTCTTTAGGCAAAGCTCTGCATCGTTATCTCCTTTTAAAAGAGAACATATGAGTCTTGACGGATTAACATCTGGAAATTTTCTGCTAATACCTCGTTTCTTTAATTCGGATATCAACTCTACTTTGGAGTATAAGTACCCATAAATCGCATAGATATCTCCGTAATGATAATAGCCATTACTACCATATTCATCCTTTATGCTTAAAGGACTTGAATATATCCATCCGTTACCACCCATATTCATCGGTTTGGCCATGACAGTACGCTTTCCATCCGCTGTGATCCATTCCTGAACGGTTTCAAAAAAAGAGTAACGAATATGAGAAGAAATGGTAGTGTAGGCCGTTTTTTTATAGGCACATTTACAGCATAATACATGCCTTATCACTTGGAATCCGCCCACAACTTGCAGAATAGACATATACACTTCGTCTGTACTTTTCTTCTTCCGGCTTACCTTTACCTTTAGCTTATGATGGCAATATGGACATTCGGTACTATCTCCTAAAATGATAGCACCCAACTCGCTGTTGTTTGTGTCTATCCAGGCTCCACCACAATCAGAACACCACAATTCATTCTTGCATTTATACGCTTCATGAGCAAACAGATGTTCTGTTGCCCAGCGTTTGTGTGCATTAGTTATTTCAGATAACTTGTTGCTAAGCTCCGAAACTGTTTTCTGTAATTTGGTTCTCGGTTTCATAATTAGAATAAACTCATTTGTTCTACCTCTGTAACCTCTTTCTTTGACCGTGACGGCTTTTTCTTTAGCATAGCATATTGTTCTTCGGTCAGGCGTTTAATCGCTTCCTCACGGGCTTTTTTCTCGTCTTCCTCGGTTAACTTAACCGGCTTGGCTGGTGTTGTAGTAGAAGCAGAAGTTCTAACGTTTGACGGCAGCTTATTAACTTTGATATCATCCTCATCATAGTAATGGACTGCCATTCCGTAGACTACATCATTATCCATCATGCAGCCTTGCGCATTGGATGCAAAAGCAGTACTATTTTTGAGGGCTTCGCCAAAAATATAGGTACAACATTCATCGATGCTTTTATTCTTCTTTGCATAAGACTTTGCAAATAATTCGTCTGTCCGGGCACGCTCATCAAGATATGACTTGATGATGTCCTTTATTGATTCTTGTTTACTCATAGCAACTTTTATTTATTTCTTATCTGTATATATCCCCTGCGTTCGGTTTCCCTGAGAAGTTCCATATCCTCATCTTTGATGCTACAAGAGGTCTCTCCGTTAACCGTAGTGTATTCAGGTATATTAAACTTTTCCCGTATCTTCTTCTTAATTCTTGGAATGTCCTTCAGGTCAACATTCCTAAGATCCCAGTAGATTGTTACTTTCATTGATCTACAGTGTATAATTTGCATCCCGTTTTCTCTTTTGCCCTGAGTAAGAAGTTAGCTGCCTCGTCATTATCTACTATCAACTTTACAGCGGTTAATCCTTCTGTTCTTGGTTTCTGAAAAAGTAAAGAGCAAGGTTGATCGTAATACATCCAGTAGAAGATAAATTCGGCTAACCGAAAATTATCTATCTGAACGATATATTTCTTCGGGGGACGCTGCATATCAAATTCTAACTAAGCTTCTCTATTTGATAAGCCTTCACATCGTTGTACCATTTACCGTTGATTTCACGTGCTTCTACAGTAAACCGTACCCTTACCTTTTCATCGACTGATGGAGCATCTTCTACAGGACCATCGAAACTGAGCATAGAGAATCTCATCCTGAGAGGGAAACGTTCTATAGTTTCCAAAACAAACTCTTTCTTCTGCCAGTCTTTTCCTGTCTTCGTTTGTCCATTGGTGGTTGGCAATGCCACTAATATTTTGCCTTCGGCTTCACAATTCATAAACTAATATTTTTATTGTTATAATTTTTATTTTTCAGCCCTTCCATGTCGGTTCCCGACAACCCTTCGGGCTGTATAGGACAAGTTGCCGTATATCGTTAAAAGTGCTGTTTTAAAAGCGTATATCTCTTATTATCAAATAATTACACGCGCACCATAAGGTGCTTTTTAATTCTTGTGTAATTTATTGGTTATCAAACGATTATCTTTTTATTCGAATCGGTGTAAATATCCCAACCTGATAACTCGCTAAAAGACGTTCTTTAAATTCACGCTCTAATTCGCCTATTTCTTCCACGTACTTCACCCGCTCTGTTGGCCAGATGCGAGCGAAATTGCGGATCGTTTCCCATTGTTTCTTAGTAAGCTCACCATTCAGATACATCTTCTTGTACCGTTCCTTGTAGCGCGTCACTCCTATACGCTGTATCTCACGCGCTTTGTCAAGTTGGGACATCTTTACACCTTTCGTAGCGGACAACTCTCTTACAAAGTTTATCTCTGACCAATCCTTGTAGAAAATGCGACCAACTTTGGATAAGAAGGAATTATCAGTTAGTTCGGTCAAAGGGATGGACTGATGTTTGTATATCGTTTCGATACGCAATATATTAGCACCAACCCGGCGCCCCTTTTCTCCGGCTTCGAAGGTCTTATCATAAATCTTTAGCACCTTACGGAAATATTTGCTTTTCTCCGTTGTCTTCTGTTTGGATTCGGGAAAGTTGGCATCATTCCATAATATCCGACCGGATGCTTCCCGGACCTGCTTTATATACTCATCCGCTGGCAGTTTCATTTTCATTGTAATACCGATTTCGTAGTAGGTAACTACAGCGTTTTCCGGCTTTACAGAAAGTCTTAACAGAAGCTCTTTGATTGTCCGGACTGCCATCGCAAAAGTCATTGGACGAGAATTATCCAGTTTTCCGGTACGCCCCTTACTCCATAACTTGCAGATAGAACATTTACAGCGCAGCTTACTTCCCCTGACCTCAATAAAACAACCGTCGAAGTTGGCGTATGCCGTTGACTTATAATAGACCTCATCACCTTCTGTACATTGCTCCAGATAGTTGCGAAGAACGATAGTGTCAATATCGGCAGTGTCAATAGTTGCCTTTATTATCAGCTTATCGAACATAAACTACCTATTTATCACTTGTATAAGGATATACATCAATGATAGGAGTTTCAACAACCGACCCTATGCGGTATTCCGCCATTGTACCTTTCATCCCTTCATGTAACTTAGTCGTTGCATCCTCTGTTGAGGCGCCTTGTACAAGTACATAGGTTGATGTTTTCTTTTCGGCACCGCTTTTATCATCCAGGGTAATGAAAATTAGTTTGCACTTGAACCAACGGTCAGCTGCTTCTTCTTCGCTTGGGAATAATTCGCTATAGTTAGCACGTTTGATGTCCGATACCGTAAACTCTCCTGAAATAAACGGTGTCATTTCCTCAATAATACGTGCTTCTGCTTCCGTAAAGCTGAGCGCGTCCACCAGATAAGGCTCCGTCACTTTCTTATTCATTCCGTTCTCCATTACTTTTTCGTAACGAATCTTACATATAAACCATGTGTGCATTGACATGACTATTTCTTTTTATTGTTCAACTTCTTTATAAACTTCTTGCACCGACGACATAAGTCCTGATCAGGAGATGTCTTAGGTGCATACTTCTCAATCCTTTCTGAGCATTGGCGGAGAAGGCGCTCTAATCCTTGTATGTCCGTTTTGCATAGCTCCATGTTATTTGATTTGTTTTTCTGTCTTTAGGCGCTTAACCTCTTTCCGATAATGATCTATCATTGTCTGATATTCAAAGTCGGAGATCTTATTAATTTGAGTCTTCATCGCTTCAAGCATCGATACAGTAGCTTCTCCGTACTTGGCAATCAATCCACGTCGATACCCCTGAATGTTGCCTTCATCAAATCGGTTACATTTCCGGCATTGGGCATTGCAATTTTTTTCGCTGAATCTTGTAGCCATGTGCTGGCGGTTGATGTAATGCCCGCAATCGGATTCGTCAAAAGGCAGGATATTACCACAGGAGATACACCTGAACATTCCGTTCGGCATCACATCCCGAAGGCGGATATACTTGGCAAATACCACATCGAGGCGATTTTTCAATTTACTTTTTGCCATAAGAAATACCTGTTATTTGCCGATATTGATCTTCGCTACGGAAACGTATGGCATTCTGATACCAAACACTGTTGGCCGCCTGATAAGGATGCTCGTCAGTTAAATCACTTGAGTTTTCGTCTGACAGGCGAGCGATGATAGCACATTTACGTTCTTCGTCATTCCATAAGATGGCGGTATCTCCAATACGAGGAACTTCTTCTACATGATCCGTCAGGTCGCAGTGAAAATCGCCATAATGTTCAGGCTCAAATATGATAAGCAACTTGTTATCAATAGCTTCAATTGACACACGGCTACATTCTGCCGGTATCTTGTAATCTATCAGTTTCATTTTCATGGCTAATATATTTTTGAATCATAAAATTCTTGATGCCTCATATACTCCCGAGCTACTTCGTACCGGGAAGCCGGTGCGATACGATCATGGATGTATTGGTACTTTTCAAAGCTCATACCGGAAAGAATATCATCGGTATATTCAACCCTGCCGGAATAAATACATCCTACAACTACAATGGCAATAAGAATTGCATGAATGATATATTTGCTGGTCTTGTTCATGCCTGATTCTCTTTGTTAACTGTAAATCGTAATACATCCGAACCCCTACATTCCCAACGTCCGAAGCGTCCATCTTCAATTCTTACATA
The DNA here is from genome assembly GCF_003464595.1 of Bacteroides intestinalis. Taxonomy (GTDB): domain Bacteria; phylum Bacteroidota; class Bacteroidia; order Bacteroidales; family Bacteroidaceae; genus Bacteroides; species Bacteroides intestinalis_A. The sequence goes on along the minus strand of NZ_QRZF01000020.1, from coordinate 2,926 downwards.
ACTGATTTTTCCCTCTCCAGCAAGACGTTCTAATCGTCTCCGGCCACCAACGAGAATAGAAGCCTGGTTTTTGTTAAATGTTACCTTTTCGGCAGCTTTCATTATTTCTTGTAGTCTATCCATGATTAGTCCTCCTTTCCAATGAATTTATTTACAAAGTATATTTGGCCTTTCCCAGTAACTTTGCTTGTAGTAGTTACAATGATGTCACCGTCAGGTTTAGTTATTGTTGTCTTTTTGATTTCGAACAGTCCTAATTCCATAGCTTTCTGTGTGGGCTGGTTGTAGCACTGTCCTTTATTGCAGAGATAGCCATTCTTGCGCATCCATGCGAACAATCGATTCTGTCCTATGGTTACCCCATTTTGAGGGATGATTTTTGCAAGTTCAGACACCAGGCAACAACGCTGGGAAGTCGAGACAGCCTCAGCGAACAGAACCTTAGGTTTATTTGCTTCAATCTGCTTTTGCTGATTTTCTATTTCCTCTTGTTGGTGGGCAGCAAGAAGAAGTGCTTCTTTGAAGGAGCTGGGAACCTGAAAATTTCCATTCCGCCTTTCTTTTTCTAATTGTTCCCAACGAAGAATCAATTTTGCCCGGGCCTCGTCATTAAACTTAGTAGCAACATAGAGGCATTCGGTCTTTGTAAGTTCGTAATAAGGCTCTTCTTTATGCCCACCGTTAGGTAACTCTCTGATTTTGAACATTAGGGAAAATTTTCCCTGTTGTACTTTCTCCCATGCAGGTTCCATTACTCGAATAGCCTTCATTATATCATTGTGAGGCTTGCCTGTGAGTTCTGCAATTTCAATTGAACTCATCGTTTCTTTAATCAATTCAAGATTTCCCATATCCTTTTTCTCCTCCTAAGAGAAAAGCTCATCCTTTTCATAGACCGATTGTAGGAGTTTGTCTATTACTGGGGATGAGCTTTCTAAATGTTTTCTGTACCGCGGAAACTCCTACATAACCGCTAATTGTGTCGTAAAACATTCAGCTTTGATTGGATAATTGAAAAGGACTGCCTATCTTTGCAAGCGATCAAACATACGACGATAGGAATTAGGGACGCTTCTCTAACAGCCCTTTTTATATCCGTCTGTGAGCTTAGTGACGTTTTACGAATGCAAATATAGTTCAATATTGAACCATTCAATGAATACAGTTCAATATTGAACTATATTTAACTTTTTATAATACATATTACTAAATGGATACATTTTCATCACGTCTAATGAGGGTACTAATGGAACTAAATTGGACCAACTACCGATTAGCAAAAGAATGCGGTTTTTCTAAATCAAGTGTATCAAATTGGCTAAAGGACAAAGTTAAACCAGACGATTCTAAACTTGAGGTAATAGCAAGAGTTACTGGCGTTAATAAGAAATGGTTAAAAGAGGGCGGAGAGCCAATCATCTGGGATAGAAATGAAGACTTTGATATTTCTATGGAAGTTAGCCTTGAACAAGAATTAAGGTATGATATAGAACAACTATACAACAGTCTTGAAGGTACCAATTATGAAAAGGCAGAAATTATTTCTAAACAATTAGGGTGCTCTATTGAAAAGGTAAAAAGTGTATTAAGAGAGCAAACAGATTTATTATCAGTAAATACAAAAATAAAAACAGAGACTCGCCCACGTATTCCCTATACTGCCGCAGCCGGCTCCCTGACTAATGCGATGAATGGTATTACAGCAGATCAGTGTGAACATATACCCCGAATCAATATTTTCCCTGAATATGACTTTACCATTATCATAAAAGGAGATAGCATGGAACCAAAATACGAAGGAGGGGATGAAGTTGCCTGCAAACGTATAGATAGTACATCTTTTATCCAATGGGGTAAGGTACATGTACTTGATACCGCACAAGGTATCCTGATTAAAAGAGCATATGAGGATGGTGAGAAGATACGTTGTGTATCATACAATCCGGAATATCCGGATTTCTCGATAGATAAGAGTGAGATTTATTCAATGAGTTTAGTTGTTGGTTTAGTAAGATTATAATGCAGAAAACACTACTAATATTAATCATAGCTATTCAAGCAACCCTCAGTGAGGCACAAGAATTTCGTTTCGGCTTATACACCCGAAATAGTTCTAGGATATTCGAACAAATCTCACCATCTCTGATAGCTGATAAAAATATGAATCTCAGTTATTTATTTAATTTTGAAAAGCCCATAATAACTGTTTATATAGAGAAAGACACTGCTGATATTGCACTACATACAGATAAACCTGAATTCTTTTTCTATCTACCAAGCGATAGGGATAGTACGACTCTATCTGTAAAAAGCATGGTGGCCTTGATAAAGAATTACCCATTCATATATGCAGAATCACCAGAAGATTTCATACTAGTACCCATCTTCAATATGAGACGTGGAAGAGCAATAAGACTTGCAAAGGAAAAGTATTTTTATGGCACAAATTTTAAGCCATTTAAAGACGATATAATAGATTACAACATCATTTCTATGCCAGAGGATAATGCCTATAAAATAGAACTAACTAATCCTTTACCTAAAGGAGAATACGGTTTCATTTATAACAGACCTACTCCATATGATATGGTGATTTACGATTTCAGAATAGAATAACTAATGTGATTATTAACCCTATTTGGATATGACAGAAATAAATTCATTTTCTTTCTCCGGGTTATGGTTAATGAAATCTTTAGCCATCTCAATGATGAAACCCTGCTCAAGTTCTTTCTCCTCTGGAGTTTTCTCATGCAAAGATGGATTCCCAAAGATTACTCCACCAGGAATATAATCACTCCAGCCTGTTTCAAGTAAAATTTTCATAATCTAATAATGTTTTTTACAAAAGTACAATTTATATATGGAAAATAAAACAGTCTGATTATCCGTTTATGCACCTGTTATATTCGCAATTACTAGTCTG
>NZ_QRZF01000002.1:230051-564708 GCF_003464595.1 Bacteroides intestinalis | reverse complement strand
CGCTAATATACTAAAAATATTAGGTGTGTTTGCGGAGAATCAGAAATTTATTTCTTGTTTTTATTCACACTGCAAATAACGACAGCGAATCGGGAAAGATTTGGGAATATTCGCCTTTAGCTTTTCTTTTCAGATTCTTTAACAAGCAAAAACAGATGTATTCCTTCCTGCCACTTATAAGTCAGACTGAGAGAAGCAGAAACAGCAATAGAACGGGCAATGGCAAGTCCCAGACCGGTAGAATCTTTCTTTCCGTCGATACTGCGATAGAAACGCCGGAATAGCTTTTCTCCATCCAATGGATGTTCGCCACTATTTTTAATAATCAATGAAGAAGGCGTCGTTTCAATATGCAACTCTCCCCCCGCATGGTTGTGTACTAAGGAGTTTTTCACCAAATTGGAAACCAGAATCTGTGCCAGAGACAAGTTACACCGGATCACGAAAGGTTCTTCTCCCTTTATACGTACCAGATGTATCTTTTTCCCTTCATATATATCCATCAAATCGGGCAATAGTTCATCCAAAACTTCATCTACAGAAACATCTTCCGTTTCGGTATATTGCCCATTCTCAATACGGGACAACAACAATAAAGACTTATTCAGCCTGACCGCCCTACCCAATGTAGTGTATATTTCATCCAGTTCTTTCAACTGTTGCTCGGTCATCGACTCATTCTCAGCAAGCAGTTCTACCTTGCCACGCACAATGGCAAGTGGTGTCTGCAACTCATGCGAAGCATTTTCTATAAACTGCTTCTGCTCTTCATAAGCTTTATAACTACGATTTCCCATATCCACGGCTGCCTCTCCCAACTGCTGGAATTCCCGTATCTTCGTAGGATTATCCAGCACCGGAAGCTCTTTCCCCGGTTGAATTTGTTGCAACCAGTCCAGCAAGCGCTGCAATGGGCGGAACACACGTTGCAATATCAGGCGCGTACCGATAGACGTACAAATCAGGAAAAGTAAAAACAGTGCTCCCAGATACCAAAGAATGGCTTCCACCATATCATCACGTTCCAGAATGGAAATCATCAGTTCCAATTCATAATACTGTCCGTCCGGCATACGGAAAACTGTTTTCAGCACCCGCACCGGTTCATCCTCATCTTCGCTTTCGATATAGACAGTAGAGTCATAGAACTCTTCATCATAGTCTTCTGCCTCTTCTTCGGATATAGGCCGGAATTTATAAAAAGACATCAGCGTCCCCTCTGTTTCAAGAACAGACGGGTCCATCAAGGCATTATTAATCAATATCTCACTATAGTTTTCAAGCGTGTCATCCGTTTCATCCATCACTTCATCAATAATGGCATAATAAAACAACACACCCCATGTAGCCATCAGCAGAAGTAGCAGTAACGAGAGCTTTCGGTAGGTATAATGGAGAAGTTTCATGACTCGGAAAGTTTATAGCCAAAACCATATACCGCTTTCAGTTCCACGGTAGCATCAGCCTGTTTCAATTTCCGGCGGAGATTTTTCACCTGAGAATAAATAAAGTCCAAAGAATCTGCCTGGTCAATATTATCGCCCCATACAGACTCTGCAAGGCTCATTTTATTAATTACACGATTAGGGTTGACTATAAAGTAATAAAGTAAATCGAATTCTTTCCGGTTAAGTTGCAAAGGCACTCCCCCGACCTCCACTTGCCGTTTATCAGGATAAAGCAACAGATTCCCCACCGTAATGGAAACATCCCCTTTTGCCTGCCTCCGACGAATAACAGATTTTACCCGCGCATTCAGTTCCGCCAGATGGAAAGGTTTGGTCAGATAATCATCAGCTCCCAATTCCAATCCTTCTACTTTGTCATCCAAGGAATCTTTTGCTGAAATGATTAATACACTGTCACTACGATGGAGTCGTTTAAGTTCGCACAACAAATCCAGACCACTTCCACCGGGCAACATGATGTCCAGTAAGATGCAGTCATAATCGTAGTCATTCACTTTGTCCAGTGCCGAAAAATAATCGGCAGCAGTTTCCACTACGAAGTGTTCTTTCAAAAGGGAAATGCGGATTGTTTCCCGCAAATCCGGTTCGTCTTCTACAATCAGGATTTTCATACCGGCAAAGGAAACTCATAAATTGGGAAACATTCTGGAATATCTTATCAAATACTGTCCGTTTCGTACACTTCTTCCAGTAATTCTTCTTTTGCTATAGAAATCTTGCCATCAGCAGATACAGTTATTGATAACGGAATATAAAGATCGGACTGCGGATAGCAGATGCTTGCTGCATAAACCATGCCTTTCGATGTGTTTTTATCGTACACCAATCCTTCAAGAATAGAGTGTTTCAAGAATTTAGCACCCACCAATGAGGCAAAACTCTCCTTGGTGAATTCTTTATTCACAATAGACTTACCACCGGAAGTTATACGTAGTGTAATACGGTTATCTACAAATTTTTCTCCCTGTTCATTCGTTACAACAGGCAAACTGTCATCCGGGCGGCGAATCACATTCGAGTGATACTCCTTACCATTATAAGTAAAACTCATTTTACTATCAGACACCTGCATACGTTGCAAACCGTTGGCATCCACACTGTCTTTCATCAATACCTGCACATCTTCCCCATCTCCTTTTTTCTGAGAAGAACAAGCTGACAACAGCCACACGGCCATACATATCCAGAAGTAAAATACATTTTTCATTCTGCCATTTGTTTACAATTAACGGAACAAAGGAACGAAAAGAGAGGCAAAAATACAAGGGAAAGCCGGAATAAATGAAAAACGGACGGATAATGCTCCGCCCGTTTTTTGAACTAATACCTTCTTTATTCTTTTATATTACCTATTGAATCCTGTTGTTTATAAGACAAAAATAAAAGCGAAAAGTTTAATGGAACTTTTCGCTTTAACATAAAACAATATTTCTGTTTGTTTTTTATAAGTCTCAGGCCTTCAAAGTTTAAGGCTCATCCAAATAGCGAACAATGATTGAAACCTGCTTAGGGAAAAACGTACGTGCCCTAGGCGTATAGCCTGTGTGAAGCAATGCTGCATAAAGTTCTTTATTTCTCCTTATCCAGCGAGTCAATGTCCGGATAGCACAACGTTCAGTTATATCAGGACAATACAGGTGAGCTAATTCTTTTTTCTTGTACGTCCGGATCTGAAACACAAAATCATCTTCTATCATCATAATGTTTAGGTTTATTGCTTGTAAAGATACAACATTCAAAAGGCGAAGTCAAGTATTCAGGCAAATAATTCAATACTATTTATCCTAACGGATCATCTTCGATGCCTCCGTCACCACCTTGGTCAGGATCAGGGGTTGTACCTCCGGAAATCGCAGTGTTTCCTGAAGCCATACGCGTCAGACTGGCGCTCTTCAGCATATCCAGGAAAATAGTACCCGGAGTAAAGATTATCTTCCTGCGGCAAATTGTACTTGCCGTTACATCTTCTAACTTATCCTGACTTTTAGCCTGGATTCCGGGACGGAAACAACCAAAATCTCCTAATTGTACAGAGAATCCCTTGTTAATATTCAATTTCAAAGTATCAATCAATGCATCCAACACAAATTTCACTGCACCTCTTGGCACCAATCCCACTTTTGTCACCTCTTCACATAATTCATCAAACTCAATCATTCCAAGAGTACGCGACTCTGCAACAAACTTTTCTGCTTTTTTTTCATCAAAACCAAACACTCTTTTACTTACAACATAGCGAATAGACATAATTTTTTAATTTAAATGATTAATAAATGTTCTTTGTTTGTGATCACGTTGCAAAGATACTATGCTGTAAAAGTGGAGTGGTGCTTTAACGGTGACCTAGGGGTAATTAAAAGGAAATAAAATCATCCCACACCCATATGAACCTTATATTCCCTTGATTATTACTCTTAATATAAGAATATTCTTATACCAAAACGTTAGCCAATAAAGATATTAGTTTCAACTCAAACTAAAAAGATATGCCAGCGGGAAGTCATTTATCTTCTGGATGCATTTTCAAATAGTCATAGGCTGCTCTTGCCAATTTATAGCCCCAATACAATCCAAGTAAAAGGAAAAATAAATAAGACAATAAAATAGGAATATCTTTACTGATTACAAAACGATATAAAACCATAATCATAAAATAATTCCAGAAAACTCGATTTACTATTATGTTCGAATAATAATAAAATTTATATATCAGTTTCTTTATTTCCATTCTTTCTTTTATTTATGATTCTACAACTTATCAATACTAATAGTAATATAAAGAAAACTACACCATAGTATTGATCTATCACTCCCAAATTGATAAAATCGTCAAAAAACATCATTTTGACTGCAAATATCAATGAAGCATATACCGCTATACTATTTATAATATTTATATATTTCATAAGAATAAATAAAAACAAAGATAATTATTAAAATTAGTAAAGCCTATACACTAGTCTCTGGTTTTTTATAAAAAGCCTCTATTTTCATTTTACTTCTCTACCAGAAGAGCAATGCCATAAAAAAATGATTTTACAAATAAAACTTCTTTTTGTATACATAACCTATATCCTTTATTGTTAGCACCTTCTCTGGATGTTTTCATCACTTATAAAACAAGTAAGTGATGAATACATCTTTTAACTGTTATTGCATCTATCAAATGATACTAATTAAAAAGCTTTCTTATATAAGTTGCACATATATCATATATAAGTAGTCCTGGCAATAAAATCAAAGGAAAAAGTATTGCTAATAAAAAAGCGAACTCTGATCGTAGAGAGAAAAAGAGTAACCAAATAACAACACTTGATATAAGAAATCTAGTCCATTCTCTAGTGGTCGCTGCTTTGCGAAAATTGAAATGGACATCCTTCAATCTCATATAAACCAATGACACATCAGTAATAAAATAAAGATCACCATATATTAGAATTACATAATCAAGTGCTGCATAGAAATTTCCCATATGCCAAACCATTCCAAACACCAATGCAATACTAATCCAAATTTTTTTACTTATTTTCATCATAATCGATTATCCCATTAACTGTTCTACTACTAATATTACTGATAGCAATACTAACTGAATTTGCTGTTTTATCTCCATACTTCATTGCTTTTTCATTTGCTACTCGTAGTTGTACCCTCAGCAAACAATCCACCAAAAGGATAGTAATGATTAACTTGTTCCGCAATCCATTGACTCCTATTCCAGTAAGTCACTACACGATTATTACCCTGATGATCTTTCAGATAATAATGGTAAGTAGGTGCCGTACCATTAAGAGTGATATAACCATCATCAGTAAGTATCTTGCTTAAAATTTCATTCTCATAAACCATATTACCACAATAATCAGTCTTATCAGTTCGTGAAACTTCATTTGTTGCCAAATCTTTTAAATTACCCATAGCAACTACGACATTGCAATAAATGTTATTATCAATTTCACTTATAACCTTAAATGTAAATTTACTTCTTTGTGAATAGATTACATAATATGACTTTATATTGATTATCTTTCTATAAAACAACATTAGCAGCATTAATTAAATATTACAAATAGAACTATTAAATTTCTTATTATATTAATCAAGTTTACGGGTATATTTTGGATAATTATTGCATAATTTATTTATACTAGACCCAATACATTTACATTTCAATTTAGGAGGATCATAATAGCCTGTAGCAATATTAGTTACCACCCTTTTATAATTAGAAGCATCACCTCTGCAAAAATAATAGTGCGCAGCCTTTGCAGCATCATTAATTGTAAATTCAGGAATCATTCCCTCTTCCAGCATCTCAGTCAGTATATTATATCTTTTAAAAACAGAAAGTGCCTCCTCTGTAAGCGGATAATTATCATCATCCCAAAAGAAAAGTTTACCCTCTATTATAACATACCGCGATGGAAGTTTACCCTTACTTCCTATGACAGCATCCGGATAGTACCACTCTTTATCATCTTCCATTCCACATATATCCACAACTAAAATATTTTGATACACAGTATCCAAAACCCATCTCGATTGTTCTGATTGGAAAGATAATTTCACCAACGTATCTTCGACCGAGACCTCAAATACTGAATCCTTTTTAAATAAAGAACATTTAGCCACAAAATCGGATATGACCACATTTATAAAATCCTCGGTTTGATAAGCTTCCTTTTGAGGTATCACAATCAAAGATTTACAACCACTAAGTAAACAGCTGATAATAATAATCAAAAAAATATTTCTCATATGCTTCTAAAAATTAGAATAATACATAAACCATTTAGATTTGTTACCTTGTAAATCATATAATGAGGATTTTGTTAATTCTAACAATTCTTCCAGATTCAAATTCTATTATTCCCAGATTGGGAGCAATAGACTTTTCAAAATAGAATACAATAGAACTATTAAATTTCTTATTATATTAATCAAGTTTACAGGTATATTTTAGATAATTATTGCATAATTTATTTATACTAGGGCCAATATCATTTACATTTCAATTTAGGAGGTTCATAATATCCTGTAGCCACATGCGTTACTACCCTTTTATAATTGGAGACATCATTCCTACAAAAATAATAATCTGCAGCTTTTGCTGCATCATTAATTGGGTTATCAGGAAGTGCTCCTCTTTCCATCATCTCAGTCAGTATATTATATTTCTTAAAAACAGAAAGTGTCTCTTCTGTAAGTGGATAATTGTCATCTTCCCAAAAGAAAAGTTTACCCTTTACTATAGCATACCTCGATGGAAGTTTACCCTTACTTCCTATTACAGCATCTGAAAAATACCATTCTTTATTGATTAAACCAAAAACATTTACAACCAAAACATTTTGATACACAGTATCCAAAACCCATCTCGATTGTTCTGATTGGAAAGATAGTTCTACTAACGTATCTTCAACTGAAACCTTAAATACTGAGTCCTTTTTAAACAAAGAACACTTGGATACAAAATCAGATATGGCCACATTTATAAAATCTTCGGTTTGATAAGTTTCCTTTTGAGGTATCACAATCGAAGATTTACAACCACTAAGTAAACAGCTGATAATAATAATCAAAAAAATATTTCTCATATGCTTCTACAAATTAGAATAATACATGAACCATTCTAGTATATTACTCTATACAATGTAATATTATCAATAATTCATTATGCAAAGTGTTTACATATTATGTTATCATCTATTTTTTTATTTCTAGTTTCATGTATTCGATTGGAGGGAGGCTCTTTAAAAACTCATTAACATAATAATCAGCACTATCATTAATTTCCTCCAGTGAATAATCTGTTATTTGTATCAATCGATCCTGTTTTATCAGAAACTTTTGAGATTTATCATTCAAAGTATCTAGATAATAGATAGAATCAGAAGAATATCTAAATTTAGGAAAAACATATAAGGTGTCTTTTTCAACTGCATAAGTAGCAATAGTACCATAACCGAACTCAATGAAATCACATTGCCTTAATGGACCACCTTTTAATACTATATAGGAGGGAAAAGATTCTCCAACCCGTTCACATTCATAAATAGCTATACCTTCTAAGATTCTCGTACTACTACAAGATACTATAATAGTCATAGCAAGTAAATAGATTATCTTACTCATAGCATTATTGATTTGTGTTATAAATTCATAGGTAATAGAACCTCATAGTAGTCTATCGTAAATTGATAGTAGGGCCACAAACATTAATAAACTTCGGGAAAGTAGATGCTTAGAGGAAATTGATTAATGTCGTGGCAATGTAGTAATAAAAAACAAGAAGACAAAATAAAAACAAAGAATATTTACTCTGGATGAAACAATATTTTTCTCACCCCATAATATATACTACAGCTTTCCCCATCCCATGCTTTGCCAAAACACCTTCCTGTATGAAAGCATTCAATTCCACAATCGCCCGTTTGCGGCTGCGTCCGCTCAGTTGGGAATATTGCGTACGATTAATGCAAGGATATTTTTGCAAATATTCCTGCAAAAGCTTCAAACATTCTTCTTTAGATAAAGTACCGGAAACATCGGACGATGCTTCCTGAGCAGGTCTGCGTTCAAACGTAATTTTCTCATTCAATTCCCGAAAGAACTGTTTACTAAGGCGGAAATTCAATCCACGCAAGGATACGGATGCCGAACGAATTTCTTTCTTATCCATCACTCTACGACTGCTCAGCGAAGGAGTGAAATAGCCGAGATCACCAAATTCTACCGTCCAACCATTAGCCAGGGCATCACGCAGTTCATCCGTAAAAGCTTGCATTGCTCCCTGAAGCAAACTATGGCTAATACCCGTGAAACGATGGACACGGTCAATAAATTCTTCCTGCCCCATAGTACCTTTGGGGATAAAACGGGCATACAAAGGTTGAGGTTTACCCGTATTCTGTACGTCGGGACTTTCAAAAAGGTCATAATAAGCGCTCATAATCTTCTTTCTTTAATTGATTAATTAAGTTACCAGTGAAGGCTAAGGCGCTTTTCCGTAAGGACTAAAGACTAAGACAACGGAAGTTTATTCGTCCCCTTATAAGGAACATTGCGTCCCCTTATGGAGGGACGCAATGTTCCTTATAAGGGGACGTAATGTTCTCCATGGTGGAACGCATTAGTATTCGCAGGCAAAGGTACTAAATTCTTCTATGATCTATACTGCCCCAAGAAGCTATATCTCTTACAAACCTATAAAAAGGTAAAATCTGAGATATAAACGATACGACAAGCATAGATTATGAATGCAAAAAACGAATAAATAACTATCTTTGCCGGCTCATAAAAAAACACATACATAATGACAAATATTAAACTAACAGCTTTATTAATCATTCTCAGTCTCTTAGCCAGTTGTTCTGAAGAGACAATCATCAACTATATTGATCCTCCAGTTCCCGAACGTACACAAGGAGTCATAAAAGTCAAGGCGGAAGATTACACTCCGGAAGTTTCCATATTAATGTTACAGGATGGGGAATCAGAGGATATTCTGTTCGATGCCAACCAAAGAAGTTTCCGTGTCAATGCCCCACTACAAGTGTCTATCAACGAAAAACAGGAACTCTTCGTCCGCTTTTTCTGCCCGCGCCCGATTAAGAATATGAAAGTTTGGGCAAGCATTGTCGGTTACGATGAAGAATTTCTGCTGGCTGATTTTGAAACGGTGCCCGGCTTCATTGAGTTTCATAAAGCGCTTCCCATGATTTCCGGAGACAAGGAATATACCACTGCTTCCGGAAAAACAATCGTGATCAAAGCTAATCCCCATATCAGTGCAGCAGATTTGACTTTACGCATCGACTGTGAAGATCCGCTTTATAAGAAAATGATCAGTGTAATACCTCAGTATAAAGTTTCTTTCTCTGCCTATAGCCGCCAAGGAAGCTGGGCTTATCCGATACGCCCAGCCCATTGTCGGGAAGGCGTGGCTCTGATGTTAAACCTGGCATACGCATTCTCTTCACAGGAATTCGCAGACGAACTGGAGAAATACAGAGGAAAGCTACATAGCGATAATAATAAGACAGTCATCAATGTCGATCAATTGAAGCAGAAAGTACTAAACCACGGCGCATACCTTCTCGGACACGTCAGTGGTGTAAACGGTTTGGGTGGAGGCAGTACTTTAGGTCTGGCAGAATGGTGTTTCCTACAACATTATCCCGATGATGAATACAACATACACACCGTCTTCCACGAAATAGGGCATTGCCTCGGATATGGACACGACGGTAACATGACCTATGAGCAGACAGGCCCCGGATGGATCACCCTGGGACGTGCTGTCTATCTGAAGTTAGGTCAGGAGAAACGTCTCCCTGTTTACTCACGGCGTTTTATGCATACCCGTAAAAATGCGACTACTCTATACGGCAGTTCTAAATATGTAGGTTCCACATTCGTCATAGAAGATCCGGAACTGGATGCAATAGACGGCGGCCTCGGTTTTCATCCGGTAGAAGACAACGAAAACATTGCAGACGGTACCCCATTATCGGTGTCATTAAAATGGTCGGACGTACCCGAAGCTACAGAAACAACCTTCAAGCCTAAGGATGTTACCGCCTATCAGGATCGCATTTACATAGTCAATAATGCTACCGGAAACTATAGTGTAGAAGTCTTCCAAGAAAAGAACGGGCAAGTAACCCATTGTGGACGTATCAGAAACTGGATACGCAACGGCACATCCGAAACATTTGCCAGTGAGCCCAATGGCATTACAGCCGCCCACGGCAAAATATATGTAACCAATACAAGTAGCCGGACAGATGTTTTTGATGCCACGACACTTGAATTTATAACATGTATCGGAAACGGCCAATGGGGTGAAGGCAGCTATCAAACCGTACATGCTTTCGAAGCTTTAGTAAAAGACGGTTGTGTATTCATCCGTGATAAAAGACGTGTTTGCGTCTTTATGGAAAAAGATGTCACAGCGGATAATTGTATGCGCATACCGAACTATTGCCGTTTCAACAATGTAGGTGAAGTGATGGGAACATACGGAATGACAATAGACAAGGACAATATACTTTATACCACCCACATTGGTAAAAAGGAAATCTATGCCTATGATCTTACTACCATGCGTGAGCAGAAAGTATTAAATCCGGTCCGCACCCTGAAGTTGCCAACGCAAGCTTATGATGTGGTATCCTGGGACGGTCGTATGTTTGTGACTTTAAATCAAAAGACAGAATGTCTTGTAGAAATAAATCCTCAGGATGGAAGCATCTTAAAAGACTATTCTACCATAAACGGAAAGTCTTTTAGCAATCCGGAGAAAATAGCCCTGGCACGCCAGACTCTTTTTGTGATAAACCGCGGAACAGGTACAGTGACAAGCATTCCATTAAATGAATTGAAATAAGAAGAAAGAAATGAAGATAATATATATACTATTAGCAGGTTTATGCCTGCTCTCATGCGAAAAGACAAAAATAGAAGACGTAATCAGGGAAGTGGAACCGGAACAGCCTTCATCCATACATTATTACTACTCTTACAAAGCCGGAGAGGTGATTAATGCAGAAAAACTCGGATATGCTTCCGGTGAATTCATGCCCGGTTGTACATATATATACGGTGACACTCTCTTCGTAGCCAATACTCAAAACGGACATTTCAGTGTGGAATTATATAGCCTGTCCGCTCATCAGAAAATAGGTTCATTAAATACATGGACCTACAATGGTACAACGCAAACATTCAACAATTATGTAGAAGCCATTTCCGTAGCTAATGAGAGGCTTTATCTCGCCAATATAGGCTCGTGCATCGATGTATTCGATATACATACACTGAAATTTATCACCCGAATTGGGAACCGTAACTGGGGGCATGGAAATACGCAGTTGTTTCACACCCATGCAATGGCTATTGTGGACGATTACATAATAGTGCGCATGAAAAATGGCCTGCAAGTAACCTTACAAAGTGATGTGAGTGCAGAAAAATATCAGAATATAAATTACTACTCACGTGGAAGTCTGGATGGTTTCGATGTAAACAACGGATTTTATCCGCACCAGATGGCAGTGGATACAACCGGATTGGTATTTCTCGCCGATTACGGACAATACGGCAACCGGAAAATACATGTGATCGATACTACCCTTATCCAAAAGGGAAGCAATATCACAATGACTACCAGTCAGACGCTTCCTCTGGAATTTAATCCCAGAGGAATAGCCCTATACAAAAATCTGATGTACATCTCAGCATCCGACGGTAGTATCCGGTGCTATGACAGAGAGAAAAAGAAATTCTTCCTGACTCTCAAATCAGTGCCGGGCTATACATTCAAAGGCGGACAGAAGTTGTTGGTTCATAACAACCGGCTATGGGTCACAGATGTCTCAACGAGAGAAATCGTCGGAGTAGATATATTCCGTAATGTGATTGAGGAATATGATTAATTACAGGACAAATGTTACCTCACAAAGCCATTTTTATAATAATCATAAGCAGCATCAATCTTTTCCGGAGTATCAGCATCCAAAAGAAGTAATAATTCACGGGTAAACTCCAAATGTCCGGTTCCGTTGGCAGTTACGATATTCTTATCGCTGACTGCCTGCTTTTCCTGGTATCCGGCTTCATTGGTATATGCACTACCTGCAAATTGCTTCAGATATGGAAGCGTATTACTGGTATGCTTTACATCATTCAGGAAGCCATGCGCTCCCATAAAGGCAGAAGCATTGCAAATAGCTCCAACTATCTTGCCACGCTGTAATGCATCCTGCACAATTGGCACCACCAGTTCCGCTTCAGGCGATTGCCAGTGCATGCCACCAATCAATACCAATGCCGCATAGTCAGCAGGCATCGTTTGAAAATTATAATCAGGCAAAGTACGAAAGCCGCCAACAGAACGCACTACATCCAATGTAGGGGCAACTACCTTCGGTACATATTTCACTTCACTGCCCGGTATTACCCCGGTATTCAGAGATATGGCAAGGAAAGCACCTTCCCAGTCGGCATATTCATTTAAAAGCAGGAATAAGACTTCTTGTTTCATATTTTTTCATTTTATACAATAGCTCTCATAAAAAGATCCTATCTACTTTGGTTGAAATTCAAGTTCAAAATAGATATAATCCTGTATATTGAATTTCTCATACCATTCTGAAGGATGAGTTTTAGAATAACGAACCCCACAATAATCGATAGCTTCAACTATTTTTCCATTAAAATTCATTTCACACCGATGCCCTGTAGTATAAGCCATTAATGGAATACGATCAGACACCGTATAAGTTTTAGTCGGCAAGGTTTCCATTAAAATATAATTCTTGGTTACGATAGGAATATGCAAGTTTGTTCCTACCCTATACTGGCAACCAATATGAACACTATCTGCAGATTCAGCTTGTGCAAAAAAATAAAAGTGAGATACACTATCCATCTTACAAGGTATTTCCTCATTCAAGACTTTTCTCTCTGCTTTCCCATTAGTACATCTCACCATACATAATTTATAAGGCAATCCCTTTTGAGAAGTCTTAACTGTAACATCAAAACCCAAAATGCCTTGAAAATCCATCAGTTTTTGTACAAAAGCATCTTTTGGGGATTCATAAATAACTGAAATAGTGTCTTGTGCTACCATAGATACTGTACATAAAGATGTAAGTATCAACATACATAAAAAGTTTTTCATTTTTTAAAAGCTTGCATTATAATGGTACAAATGTAATAAAAATTTGGAATATTCTAATAAAATTAAAATGAATTAAACAAATGGCTTATAATAAAAAAAGCCACAAAATAATCATATAATATTACAGGGAACAAGAATATTGATTTCTCCGTACGAATCATCTCAACCTGTCACTCTTCCAAACTCTTTTCACTTTTTCTATGTTTTATTCTTCCTTTTTTGTTATCTTAGCAGGCAATTATGAAAAAATAAAGCTCTGATACGAAAGACTATGATATTAAAGGAAAGAGATAGTGTTGAAAACGAAGATGACTTCCTGAAGGTATTGGAAATTTCATACAAAAAGCATTACAACCTGCTTTATAACTATGGACTGAAGTTTATCAACGACTCCAAGCAAGTTGAAGACTTCATCCAAAATATCTTCGTAAAACTTTGCAGACGAGGTAACCTACACAATATTGATGATTTAAGAATCTATCTTCTCCGTGCTATGCGCAACACGGTATACGACCATTATACCAGTCGTCACGACACCTTTTCCATAGATAATATAGCATTCTCACTCACTGACGACGAAGAATCATTCAGAAACTTCTTTGCCAAAGACGATAAAGAAATGCGCCAATGCCAGTCCTTGTTGAAAGCAATCAATGCTCTGCCAACCCAGCAGAAGCAAATACTCTACCTCTTCTACATAAAAGGACTCTCGCACAAAGAAATCGGTGAGATACTGGATATCCTCCCCCAATCTTCCATGAATTCTGTATCGAAAACGATACGGAGATTACAGAAGGAGTTGAGGGAGGAATAAGAAACCAAAGGTAGCTCCTATATCAAAAAAGTTGCCTAATAATTTACTCAACCACTAATTCATAAGCAAAAACAGAATTATGTTTCAGCCTCACTTTAATATTATTTGAAACCTTGGACTCACCATATGCTATTTTCACCCTATCTGGATTTTCTGATGTATTGAATACTGATACCGCCCCTGGAGCTATTTCATAAGTCTTTGAAGTACGCTTAAATTTCACACCCAATTCTTTCAAATCCACCTTACATTCCAAATCCTTCGAATCATAATTGGCCAGTAACAACGACAACTTGTTACGTTCTTTGTTCCACGCTGCCTGAATAACAATGTTACCGGTAGGGTCATCAGACTCAATATATTGAGGATATACAATATCCAATTGGTTCAAAAGCTTGATAACAACTCCTGAAGCCGACAAAAATGCTCCTTCACGAGCAACATTAATGACAGATTCTCCCCAACCATCGTTCATCTGTGTATAAATAGCCGTTAGAAAATCTCCACCCATATTCTGATATTCTACGAACTGGTTCAAAACACTCATGGCAAAGCTCCATCTCACAGAATTGTTGAAAAGGCTCTCTTGAGTATCGTTTGAAGTCTGATTAAGTCCATCATCCACACGTTTGGATTCTCTAGTCAGCGGAGCACGGAATTCCGTATGACACAATACGATGTCCGTACCATTGCGTTTGTTATACTCCTCTAATATCCTAAGATCATTCTTCATTTCTTCAACTACTCCTCCCCGGTTAGTTATTACATCCACATATTTACCGGCCACCTCAAGCATCTCAGCGAAACGACTATTGAAAATCCAATAATTACCCATAATGATCTTGATTGAGGGGTCAACAGCCTTCATTGCCTTTGAGAATTCCACGCAGCGCTCAGCATAAGTAATTGCATCCAATCTCCTATACATCTCATTGTCCAGCTCCCAATATTTGACATTCAAGGGTTCTTCCACTCCATAAGCTATTCGACGTTCATTCTTGGGATTATTGCAAAAATCAACCCATTCAGCTGCACTAAACACATCATTATAAAGCATTACAGGTACACAAAACATGGGCTCGGCACCGATTGCATGACACAAATCAGCTATTTCCACAGTTCCGCAATCATTAATGATATTATACCCCCAAAACGTATCATAAGACACCGGACGGTATTCTTTCGGTCCAACTCCATCCCTCCAGTCATAGAAAGATGCATAACATCCGCCCGGATAACGTATCATCTTTATCTTAAGTTCATCACGTAACAAATCTACCGCATCACGTTTCCATCCTTTTACATCACTACGATCTTTCATCGAAAGCAAATCAAATGCTACTTGAAAACCTGAGGGGACTTCTATTGCAAAACTGGCCCATCCTTCATAGCCTGAAGTTTTTATTACTGCATTATACAAACTCAGATGATTGGTACTGATTGTTACCTCCTGTGAAGCAATTATGTCATTGGGATTTCCAAGTGTTGTCAACAACACCTTTACATGTACTTTTTTTGCACATTCCTTATATGCACTGAAAAATGTACCATCGCACATCAAAGCTGAAAAATCATAGGAGGCATCCTTTTTAATGTAAAAGCTATCCTGCATCAAATACATTGATTCCTTTTCCTTCCGGTTGTCCAACATTACAAAATACTTGCCATGACTAGCCGGCCAATAACCAGAATGAACTTTCCTAACAGGTTGTTTACCTTGAGATTCCCCAAATACATACCATTGCGGTTCAATATATCCGGAATGCCACCAATCCTCATTTTGAGGTTTCCCTCGAGTTATCCTAAGCCAACCGTTATCATCTAATGATTTGAATGACTCAAATCCACGATCATTTAATAATTCTCCCCATAATAACTCACTCCTGCCACAACTGACTTCCCACATTCCTCCATATAAGAATTCACTAACAGGTTTCCGAGTAATATCCTTATCATAAATTTTAAACTTACATTGAGCAAAAACGCCAACGAAGCATAACTGTAAAAACAAAGTCAACAAAATCAAAAACTTTTTCATAATTTATTATTCTAAATAGAACTTTTAATTCATAATACACTAGAAACAATCTATCATTTTAGATCAGCTCCCATTTCCACAAACTTGGCAGCACCTGTCAAAAAATGAGCAGTTATCCAAAAAACGGTCCATCTCTCAGAATAACCTCCACGAAGCTTGAAAACATTGCTCATGTCCCCATGTTGAGCGAAATTTGTATGAGTTACCTGCTCTCCTTGGCTTCCATACTCATCAACCAATTGGAAACAGGAACGATACATCACCTTAGAGAGTTTCTTCAAACGGTCATCCTTCAAATACACACCCATCTTGAAAATTTCAGGCGCAAAAGCCACTCCATAAATATCTAAATGCTGATTTTGAGGAGAAACAATCGTCCACCCTTCTGTCTTAAAATTATAATCAGCCAATCTTCCAGCCGGCAACGGAACACGCCAAACCATCACATAAGACAGGCAGACATCCATTGCATGTTTTGCTTTTAATAAATAATCCGATTTTCCCAAAATCTCATACAAAGCCAGATATCCCTGGAATGCAGCCCAAGCCCCTTCTTTGTCTTCACACGAAGCATCCAAAGTTCCTCCCCAATAACAACCTTTAGTCAAATCATGATACTTCTCGTAACTGTCTTCCGCTATTTTTATAGCTGCCTTTGCATAAACCTTGTTTTTTAATAATTTCGAAGCTAAAGCTAAAGGAGCAATATAAAAACATTCGGCTGTCGAAGTGGAAGTCCATTGAGAATCTAATATTCTTCGTGCCTGTGCATCACATGCTTTTCGCAAAAAATCGCTCCATTCTTCATATTGATAATTACGGTTTCTCTTAGCCTGTTCAATAGCTTTGGCAAAGCTATACATAGCCTGACCGCAAGATACATGATCACCTCCATAATATTTATTCTCCTTCAGACTATAGCCTACAGGAAAAATACCGGTTAATGAATCCACTTTTGTCCGAGAAAGAAAATCCATCGAACGTTGTACCATCGAATGTATCACCGGATCTTGTAACATAGGCTCCAAAACCTGAAAAGCATAACCGGGACCTTCTGCCTGACCACACCATCCCATTATGATATCTTTTGCAAGGGAATTGTCATACATATTAAAACCACAAACATTCCCTTCTTCCAACCAACGCTTTTTAGCGAACTCACACTTGCGTTTTACAATGCTTTCAAAATCCGAAAAAATATCTGCAAAATAAGGACGATGTAGATCTAACGATGTATAAACAGGATGTTGGAACCCTGTTCCTCTTTCCTCAATCTTATACAAATCAATAAAGAATTCTTTTTCAATAATCCGACTAGGCTCCAAATCCAAATAAGTGTTAGTGTACTTCATCGGCTGAAACTGCCGGGCTTTTGCAACACTACGTTGACCATTGTAACCGATCGGCCCGGAATACATTACCAATTCGGTTGTATCTCTATTGATATTTTCAAGTCCCAAAGACCACCATTGATCCTGTAATACAGCTCCTCGCACCGGACTGGGAGTCACATGCAGGGCTACCCCCAGCAATTTATCTGAATCCTCCAGCATGGCAAATGGCATGGGATAGCGGTGTTCCTCAAAAATAGCAAACTCTTTTTCCTTTGTAACATCATATACCGGAATAATATCTGGATTCACTTTAGCCCCCATTTTATTACCATAATACAATATACCCGGTAAAAATGGAGACAAACTACGCCCTGCCACCTGCCAGCGGATGGCAAAAGTCACATGGCGTAAAGTTTCCTTGCCTTGCCATTCATATCGTCTTTTACACTGAACCAGACCATTCTCCAACATTCTATAACTATCTCTCAGCAATAATTTCCCTTCCGGAAACAACATTTCACCTGACAAAATGATCCAATCATTTTCTCGGACAACAGATTGAGGATTAGCGTGTTTCCATGCACAAGGCCAATCATCAGCCCAACCAGTAGCTACCGACCACAAGCCTTCATGAGGGGCACAAACTGTTTTTTGTCCATCAATACTTAGATATGGATGCATATCCTTTCCTAATTCTATGCAAGAAAAATTCGAAAATGATTGCATACAAATTATGAATAAAAAAAGAAAAATGAGATTAATCTTTTTCATAAACTCAAATTGATTAATAAATTAAACTTTTTAGATATAAGCTTATCACTACATTACTTTTAATTAAAGGAGAGAAAAGAAATAAAACAGATATTATCAATTTATGAATAATTTATAAATTGCAAAAGTCATAGCTTCAATATCAGTATTAAAAATTGTTCCTGACACATTTATGTCTTTTTCTACAGGAACAACCTGATAAGGATTATCCAATGTATTCTCCGCATCAATATTGCTTGAATGAAAGAGGGTACATTTCCCTTTAGGCTGGAAAGAAGTTTTCCTCATCCCTGAAAAATTCAAAGAAATATTTCGACTTTCCTCAGACGTATTAATAATCTTTACAATATAAACCCGAGACAGTTCATCCCATACTGCACTTGCAAACAAACCATTTTGTCCCGGTTGACCACAAACTTCTTTCTCATTCATCATTAGCGGAATCACATGAGTTCCCTTGTTATTCCCAAACAGATATTGAACATACCAACTACAAGAACGTACCGAACGAAGATTATCAAACCAGATAAGATCAGGTCGCCATTGCCAGCCATCAACATGTGCCAGCAACGGGGCATAGGTTGCCATATGAACTATATCAGCATTACGTTCCACTCCTGTAAGAAAAGCTGCTTCAAGAAGAGAAGCATAAAAATGATTATAGGATCGATGCCTATCCCATCCATGACAAGCATATTCACCTGCAAAAACTTTTGGCCCCTTACGCTCGTAATGGTCGTACCGATTACCAGATTGTAGAAACCAGTTTTCAGGACGATAGAAGTGTTCATCCACAAGATCTACTTTCAATTTTCTCATTTCAGACCATAGAAAATCAAAATCTTCTCCCTCAGAACCAGGACCAGAAGATCCCACAATCTTAATTAAAGGATATCTTTTACGGATTTCCTCTACAAAACACTTCAAACGCGCAGGATATTCAGGCCCCCACTGTTCATTCCCAATCCCTATATATTTCAAATTGAAAGAATCAGGATGTCCCATTTCGACACGCAATTTTCCCCACTTCGTATAAACATCACCGTTGGCAAACTCTATAAGATCTAACGCATCCTGAATATAAGGATTAAGGTCACAAATACTTACGTGAGCTTCAGATTCAACATTCTGATACTGACAAGACAAACCACAATTAAGAATAGGTAAAGGTTCAGCCCCAAGATCCTCTGATAACAGAAACAATTCATAAAAACCCATTCCATAGGTCTGAAAATAATCAGGAAAAAAACGATTTACTCGAGTATAATGCCAACGATTCTCATTAAGAGGTCGATTCTCAACCGGACCAACTGAGTTCTTCCAATTATACCGGGTTCCCAAATCCGTTCCTTCTACAATACATCCACCTGGAAAACGAAATATACCAGGTTTTGTATCAGCTAATGCTTGAACCAGATCTTTGCGTAATCCATTCTCGCGCCCCTTCCATGTGTCTTTAGGAAAAAGGGACAGGTGTTCCAAATCAACACAGCCTTGCGAAATCAAAAACACACGCAAATGAGCATGAGCTAATGTCCGCGTAGGAATTAAAGACAACTCATACTTCTTCCAATCCTTAGAACATATAGATAATTCCCGGGCTGTAATGACTTGACTATCTTCCATAGCAGAATTATCAATCAACTCAATCCTGATTTTTTGTCCCTCACCTCTAGCCCAAACTGAAAAATGATAGGTCTCATTAGCTTTGATTCCAATGCCAAAAAATCCCTCATTTTCAATACCGGTATGTTTATGAGCATGTCCTGAGTTTCCCAAGCGAACATAATGCGGGTTATTCCTAAAAGGTCCATCATTGAGTAAAGAGACATTTCCAAAAACTTTCCATCCCATTAGATTTTGTGGAAACTCAAACGAACGGTTTTTTATGAGTTCTGCATACAGGCCACCATCCGCAGCAAAATTTATGTCTTCAAAAAAGTGGCCATACATTGTAGGCTGAATATCAGCACCTTTCTTATTACAATGAATAACGATCATATCTGCTTTCTGCGCACATAACTCTCCATAAAACAAAAACACTAATATCCAATAAATATTCTGAAGTAACTTCATCACATTATCCGTATTAAAATAAATAAACATAAGGTATTAGCAAATCTAATTAGAAGGTAAAGTTCGATAGTAATAAACAACCACTAATCCATTCGAACTTTACCTCTAAAATAAACTTCTAAAAAAATAAGACTGCTCTATTCGTTAATCAATATACCAATAAACAATCTTTGTCAATCTCCAATGTATCTTAATAATACGGATTTTGAACTACCTGAGGAACTTTATTCGTTTCATCCATCGGTATAGGCATCAAATATTGAGCTCTTCTAAAAGTACGATCATAGGGAATCTCTACAACTTTGAAGAAAGCCTCATCTGTATCACCATCTGCATTCATACCTTTATGCCTCGTATTCAAAATATTATCGGCCATTTTCCAACGACGTAAATCCCAGAAACGTTGATTTTCCAAATAGAATTCTATTTGACGTTCCTGCCTTACAATTTCGCGCAATCCTTCAGCTGTCATTGCCTTTGCTGGATGTTTTGATTTCTTCCAGGATTCATCTATTGTTGGAACCCCTGCACGTCCTCTAATTTTATCGATTAACATTTTAGCCTCAGATAATCGTTCACTTCCTCCTTCATTCAAATCTAATTCTATTAAAATTTCAGCCAGATTCAAATACAGTTCAGCCATTCGGATAACCGGATAAGGATATTGTATTGGTGCACTTTCATAAGCCGGATGAAAAAACTTCTTATTCAAATACCCTGTTATTGTGTATTCATTAGTCTGCCCTGGATACTTTCCATTAGGATCACCAAAGCGGAATTGAGCTTTAACGACTTTTTTACTCGGATCTGAATTTGTTATCACGCCATTATATTTGGCTATTTCATAATTTCCATTATGAAATGCAATCCAAGAGAAAAAACGCGGTTCTCTATCAAGATTCAATTTCAAAGTTCGACCATTAGATTCTGAAGAATAATTATTATTATCATAATTTATCGGCATATCAACTATTTCATACCTTCCTTCATAATCAAATTCCATATCTTCATCTATCGGTAAACCATTTTTAGTATAAAACATTTCCACAAACTCCAAGACTGGATTTATAACACTCCAACAATTTTTACATCCATTAGGGTCTCTTTGATAAATACCACTCTGATTTTGTATAGAATACCAATCTTCTTGACGAGTATCAACCATTATCACTTCAGGATTAGTACCTCCAACATTGTCCATAAAAGTATAACGCACAGCCCTTTGGAACTTATCAACAGGACCAGGTCTCTGAGCAGATGGCACTCCTGCGTCAGTATACGTATATAGACGAAAACCTAAGGACTCCAAATATTGTATAGCTGAACGAGTTATACTCTCTGCTTTTTTCCATTTTTCAATATCAAAAGTTTGAGAAATCAAATGCCGATTGTCAATGGGACTCTTAAAATCCGAATAGAACTCACTATTACCATTAAATAATGGAGAAGCTGCATACAAATAAACCTTTGCACGCAAAGCTTGTGCTACAGCTTTAGTTAAACGCCCATAATTATCACCATCATGCCGTTCTGCCAAACCGATGGTTTCTGCTTCCGCTATTTTTCTATCAATAAAATCCACCACTTCATCTACACTTGAACGCTCCGGTAATTCGTTCACAGGAGTTAAGGGGTCCATCAGCTTATCAATAACAACAGATGGTCCAAAGGCTCGAAAAGAAAGCCAATGATAATAGGCTATCAATAGTGTTGCCTCCGCTTTATAATATTGTAAATCTTCCGAATTTAGACCAGGTGTCCTATCCACTATACTTAAAAATTCATAACAACGATGAATACCCTCCCATATACTATTATAGTAATCATTAAGAAGTTGAGGATCGCTTGGAGAATAAGTCCCTTTCGGAAAACTTTCCCAAATTCCCCCTTCTCTAGGATTCATAATTTCTGCCGCTGCAAATTTATCAGGTACTTGTCCCAGCCTGGGATTATACATTTTCGAATAACAAGAATACAAATAAGTCCTTGCAGCCTCAGGAGACTGATATGTATTTACATCCAAGGGACGTTCGTCTGGTACAATATCCAAATAATTGCAAGCTGATAACAACAGACCTATCGTTAGCAATATTGTAATATTTTTCTTCATAGAATATCATTTAAAAGTAAATTGAATACCAAGATTAAACACTCGCTGGGTAGGATATTTCATTCCACTTCCTCCACCCATTTCCGGATCCCAATATTTAAATGGAGAGAAAGTCAGCAAATTAGCCCCATTAATATAAGCACGAAACATCTTAAAAGTATACCCAACTTCTGCATTTTTCAGCTTTAAGAAAGCACCGTTACGCAACCAGAATGAGGATGCAGCTTCATTATTAGCATTCGTTACACGTGTTAGACGAGGATAAGCAGCATTTAGATTCGGATTACTTTCACTCCAATAATCATCTACTATAAATTTCATCACTCCACGAACAGCCTCATTTCCAAATGGATGAAAACCAGACATTAAAATAGACGTTTTAGCTACTCCTTGAAAAAAGAAAGAAAAATCCCAATTCTTATACTTCATTGATGAACCAAAACCATAAACAATCTCTGGAACATCCGGGTTTCCCATATAAACCCTGTCATTGCCATCTATAATACCATTATATTCTCCATTTACATCAGGCATATCCTGATACTTTATGTCACCCACCCAAGGCTGATAGCCCAAAGTCTGTTGGGCGTGATTATCAAGATCTTCCTGGTCTTTAAATAAACCTTCCGATACATATATTAAAGGTACTCCATACGAATGACCGACACCTGAAAGATTTGGATAAAGCCGGAAAGGAGGTTCATCTCTTTCCAAAATTGTATTATGAGCATAAGTAAAAGTCCCTTTAAATGACAAAAAGAAATCATTGGTAATTTGCTTATTATAATCAATAGAGAAATCCAATCCAATATTCTTCATTTTTCCCATATTGTCATATATTTTAGTAGCACCAGAACCTACAAAGACAGGAACTGTATTTTCTTTTTTCAAAAAGATCTTACTTCGTACTTCCCTAAAAGCATCAACAGTTAGATTAAAATCATTAAATAATTGCATATCAAATCCGATATTTAACTTTTCTCCAACTTCCCATGTTAAGTTCGGATTATAGAAACGATTCCACATTGGCCCCCATAAAGTAATGTTTTGATTGACACCTGTAGTATATTGCCAAGATTCACTATTTAAAATAATATCTTCTAAATAAGCATAACGTTCTCCAATTCCATCATTTCCTACTAAACCATAAGAAGCGCGCAACTTCAAATGTGAAATTACCTCAGATAAAGGTTTCCAGAATTTTTCCTGTGAGATATTGTACCCTACTGCCACAGAAGGGAAAAATCCAAATCGATTTCCTTTAGCAAAATTTTCAGATCCATTATAACCAAAATTCACTTCTGCTAAATACCGATTATCAAAGGCATAAGAAAAACGACCAGCTATACCCTGCTTACGCCGTGGCAAAGAAGACAGCAAATCACCTGGCGCATTTTGATCATATTGATCTTGATTGTAAAGAACCATAGCATTTATATCATGCATACCAAATTTACGACTATAGTCCAGATACGCCTGAAGAAAGATACGGCGGTCTCCTGTAGATCCACCCGTAGTATTCAATGCGGTATTCATCTCTGCACCAACCCTATTTAATACATACTCACCATTTCCCGAATTATAATCACTTACTTCAAATTGATTATATCCGGCTGTACGGCCAACTGAAGTATTAGACCAATTCTTAAAAGAGGCCAAAACATTAAACTTCAATCCATCCGTAATCATATCTAATTTTTGCTCAAGGCGTAAATTTGCATTAAGTGTACTTGCAAACTCGGTTTGATACCCTTTCACATACTCAGCAACAGGATTACGAAAACCATTATTATAAACTCCACCAGACTTTCCTCCCCATAACGGATACAATTCATTACTGGAACGAGCAGGAAAAACAACTGGAAAATCAACAGGAGAAGCTTCACGAGACATAGAAAACAGATCATCCGCGGCCACGTCCGGACCTTTCCAATCGCGCAAACTAACATTTAAGCCTAAAGATACTTTTGTTGTGGGTGTAGCCTTAATATCTAAATTATTTACAAAATCATAGCGTATCACATTAATATTATTATTATATGAATAATAATCCTTGCTTAAGGGTTTCATATTGCCCGCATCATGTTTTATCGCAGCACTCATGAAATATGTTACCGCTTTCTTTCCTCCACGAATATTAAAATTAAACCGTTGAGAAAACGAAGTTCTATTAAAGATTTCATCAAACCAATTTATATCCGGAAATACCAAAGGATTCAATCTCTGCTCTGTCCCTTGTATTTTATCCATACTATATAACCCATTAGTAACGCCACGAGTTGTTAGTGCCTCATTATATAATTTCATGTAATCTACACCACCAACCATTTCCGGAATCGCCGTCATTTGGGATACAGATCCTTCCAAGCGGAAGTTAATAATCGGTTTTAACAAGTCTTCTCCCGATTTGGTGGTCACAATCATCACTCCATTTGCACCACGAGTACCATACATAGCAGTAGCTGTAGCATCTTTCAGAATTGAAAAACCTTCTATAACCTCCGGGTCCAAAGCATTTAGTTCGGAAGAACTGATTTCGACTCCATCCAAAACTATCAGGGCACCAGTAGAACCACTAAAAGTTGATTTTCCACGAATCCAAAAGTCTGCACCATCTGCACCAGGTTGTCCACTCCGTTGTACAGCAATAACACCAGCCATACGACCAGCAAAGGATGAACTCAGACTTGATGATGGTACTTTCAAATCATCAGGGCGTACTTGCTGGATGGAACCAACTAAGGTTTCCTTTTTCTGTCCAACGCCAAAAGCTGTTACGACAACTTCTTCCAATTGCTCTGAAGCCTCTTTTAATGAAACAGCATAAATATCACTACTTTGAACAAGCAATACTTGGTCCTTATAACCAATATAAGAAATAACCAATATGTCTGCTTCAGAACATTCCAAAACAAAATTGCCATTTACATCCGAAGTTGTACCTTTTGCAGATCCTTGCACTACAATAGTCGCCCCAATAATAGGTTCTTTAGTAGACTCATCAGAAATAATTCCGCTGATAGTTTTCTTTTTTTTCTGTTGCTGCGTAGACTCCAGCTTTGGAGCTACCGCCTGCTTCCGCTCCTTTACGATAATTTGCTTCCCATCTATCTCATAGACTAGTCCGGTATGTTCTAATACCTCGTCCAGAATCTCCTTGACATTCTTGCCCTGCACATTAATGCTGATTTTCTTCGACAAGTTCTTATCAGAGGAATAGAGGAAAACATATTCACTGTTCTTCTCGATGTAGCGGAATACATCCTTGACGGTGACATCGCGCAACTCAAATGAAAAATCTTTATTATATTGTTCCGTAGCAGAAAGAGCCAGCGGAAAAAGCAATGCAAGAAATGCTAACATTGCTGAAATCAGTTGTTTCCTTAGAAAAAATTCCATATTTTTGCATAATTGATTAGATGCTTATAGCTAAGCGTCACTCTTTACGAGCTCGGACGATGTGGGGTTGTCCGGGCTTTTTTATGAAGTAATGCTGCCATAAGGGTTAATATTAAATGTAATAAGGTTAGAATAACAAGACAAGCCCACCGGGCTTTCCTATCAAATTTGTGTGTATTTCATATTTCCTTTCTCATAGGCTATTTATGTTTTTAAGAATTAGTATTTAGGGTTATGAACAAATGGTAACCTCCGGCAGTCTTACGAATACCGATAGGATGTATTTTGGCTATACGTTCAAGCACTTTGGGGAGAGAAACACTCATATCGATAGTACCTTGCAGGGACAAGGCGTTGACAGAGGGGTCACAGGTAATTTCACAACCGTAATAGAATGATAATCGTTGCAAAATACTCTCTATACTACGTCCTTGTAAAGGGAAATTTCCTTGGGTCCAAGCTATATATTCACTGGCATCCACTTGCTGTTTTGAACGAGCTATACCCTCAGTCAAGCGGAGCAGTTCGTTAGGCTTCACCACTGTCTCGTGCTCAGTATGGTCGGTCACTACTATAGACCCGTGTACCAGTACTACTTCTGATTCATTCATGGATTTATAGGCATTGACATTAAAGGTTGTGCCTGTCACACGGATATCAAAATAGGGGGTCTTGACGATGAATGGTTGTTTGGTATTCTTCTTGACATCGATATAAATTTCACCATCCACATAGATTTCACGATATTTACCGGTAAATACACTGGGATAAATTACCTTAGTACCTGCATTAACATGGAGCGAAGTACCGTCAGCCAACAATAGTTGTGAAAATTTCCCTTTAGGGACAATCAGATGGTTATATTCCGTCTTCTGTGGAGCCGCTTCCACCTGACGCTGGTTCACTGAAACCTCACCCTGTTGTGAGTAGGTGATACGAGCCTCCTTACCAGCTTCTATACGCTGTTCAGCATGAGTAATAAGAAGTATCTGACTAGCCGTATCGATAGAACATTCATCGAGCAAAGCAATGGCCTGCTCCATAGAGTGAGATTGACTATCCATATAGAGTCTTCCACCCCATAAAACACCAGCCAACAAAGCAACCGCACAAGCTACCTCCGCATATATACGCCACAATTTGCGTCGTTGGGGAGCAGACTCATACTTCAATTGTTGTGCCAGCTCATTCCATCGCAAATCAATCTCAGCCTCGGGAACTTCTTTTTCCTGAGACTGAAAATAGGACACCAACGGATGGTCTTTGATTTCCTCTATGGGATCTTGTTTCTGCATAAATTCGCATTTCGTTCTATGATAAAGACGGAAAGAAAAGAAAAACCTAATCTATTTTTTTGTGTTTTTTCCAAAAAAAGTGCTGATATCATTATCTATATATGATAATCATATCAGCCACCCACTATTATTACAGAGATGAAAATTCTATAACGGCATTACTTCTCCTATCTCAGGAATCACCATATTCAGCGAGTCTTGTTCCTGCATCTTCTTCTCATTCGCCAAAGGCTCATCCCAGGGATGCTTTGCCAATGCGTACTTTGAATGATGTACAGTCATTATTTTTTTTGCTTTCAGATCTTTAGCTGCCTTTGCCATATCAGAAGGCATTAGATGGATAAGGTTCCAACCTTCATTATACTGGCCATTTTCCAGAATCGCAAGGTCTATATCCGGAAAGCGCTTCCCTATTTCCTCAAAGTGAGAGTCATAACCACCGTCACCGGCCATATATATTTTCTGTGACGGGGTTTCTATCAGGAAGGATGCCCACAATGTCTGATTGGCTTTCAAACCACGACCGGAGAAATGGCGTGTCGGAAGACAATGGACCGCAAAACCATTTTCTAAAACGGCATCTTCATACCAGTCCAATTCTATCAACCGGTCTTTATCATATCCCCAATATTCGAAATGTTCGCCGACACCCAGTCCGCAAATCACTTTTCCTACCCGATCTTTCAGACTTTTCACTGTCCGGTAATCCAGATGATCCCAATGATCATGCGAAATCACCAGATAATCGATATCCGGCATATCTTCCGGTTTATAGACATCAGTTCCCTTAAATGGTTTGTTGACAAAAGATACAGGCGAAGCCATACAAAAAACAGGATCAACCAGGAATCGCTTTCCATCTACCTGAATAAAGTAAGAAGAATGTCCAAACCAGACCAGTATATTTTCATCACGCCCCAGTTTATGCAAATCCGTTTTGATAACCGGAACTTCACTCTCCGGACGCAGATTCTCTGTTTTGCGGAACAAAAAAGAAAGCATAGCACCAAAGCGTCCTTCATCCGAGGTCATCATCTGTGTCGGATGCAGATTATTGAACTGACCGTCACGGTAATGAGGTGAGCCTTTGATTCGCTCTAAACGCGCTCCCTGAGGCAACCTGCCGAAACTCGGCTGATTAATAAAAATAAATACGGAAACGCATACTATGCCTATAACCGCCAACACAATCCAAAGCCACATACGTTTTTTATTGTTGCTCATTCTTAATAACAGATTCTAAACTACAATGTTCCTTGTTTCAGTTGCTCCACGAACCCATCGATACGGCGCAACTCTCTGGGAATATTAATACTCTGCGGGCAATGAGGCGAACATTGATCGCAACCAATGCAATGATTTGCCTGTCGCAGGCGTGGCACACTACGGTCATAACCAACAAGAAAAGCTTGGCGTGCCTTTCTGTAATTCTCATCTTGTTGGCTCTTCGGCACATTCCCCTCATTCACACATTTATTATAATGTATAAGCACAGCAGGAATGTCGATGCCATATGGACAAGGCATACAGTATTTACAGTCATTGCACGGTACAGTAGGGTACTTCAACATCAACTGTGCCGTTTCTTCCAAAAACTCCTTATCATCATCTGTCAAAGGAATCAGCGGAGAATAGGTACGGATATTATCCTGAAGATGCTCCATATACGTCATACCACTCAACACCGTCAACACCAGTTCCGGTGAGCCTGCAAAACGGAAAGCCCAAGAGGCCACACTATCTTCCGGACGACGCTGCTTTAGGCGTGTCATAATATGAGTAGGTACATTAGACAATCTTCCACCCAGCAATGGCTCCATAATGATTGCCGGAATATTTCGTTTTACCAATTCATCATATAGGTAGTCCGCATTTACATTACGTCCCGAAGAATGTTTCCAGTCCACATAATTGAGCTGTATCTGTACAAAGTCCCATTTCACCTCATCATGCATAGAAAGTGCATAGTCATAAGTATCCACTGTGCCGTGGAAAGAAAATCCCAGATTACGGATACGCCCTGCCTCCCGTTCCTTCAACAGAAACTCCATCATACCATTGTCTATATATCGCGCTTTGAATGCTTCTATTCCACCATTACCGATAGAGTGCAACAAATAGTAATCGATATAATCTGTCTGCAAATCTTCGAAAGACTTACGATACATAGCTATGGAGTTTTCACGGCTATAATTACTAAAGTTGGATAACTTTGTAGCAATAAACAGTTTCTCGCGCGGATGACGTTTTAATGCAATACCAGTAGATTTTTCCGACCACCCCTGTACATACACCGGAGATGTATCGAAATAATTCACGCCGTGCGCAATGGCATAATCTACTAATTCGTTCACTGCATCCTGATCAATTATATCTCCTTTCCCATCCGGTGAAGAAACAGTCGGCCAACGCATACAGCCATAACCCAGAAGTGAAACACGGTCTTTCTGAGCCACAGAAGTGCGGTAAGTCATCTTATCAGTAGGCACCGGAGTCGATGCACTACCTCCCGGAATCACCCCATCCTTCTGTTTGCAACTATAAAGAGTCGCAGCAGCCGTTGTCGTAGCGGCACTGATGCCCACAATTTTCAGAAAATCCCTACGGTTTATATTTTTATTATGTTCTTCCATATCTATTCTTCTTACATTTATCACTTTATCACCCTATCACATTACCACCTTTATATCACCCTATGTCTCTCATGTCCCTCCACATAGATAGCACTGAAAGGGCGTGCCGGACAAAGATTTTCACAGGCACCACAACCAATACAACGCTCTACATTGACAACCGGAATCTTTGGAGAATCCGGATTATCTACCTCAGACGGAACCATTTCTATCGCCGCTACCGGGCAATGACGGGCACAATTTCCACAATTTACTCCATCAGTCAACGGTACACAATTCTTCCTGATCCATACGGCATGACCGATTTGGATAGATGATTTATCAGCCAGACTGGTAAGATGAATCGCATCCGTCGGACATACTTCGGCACACTTCGCACATTCCGGACGACAATAACCACGTTCGTATGACATCTCCGGCTGCATCAACGTCATCAGATTACCGGATGGGCGTAAAACCTGGTTAGGGCACACTGATACACAAAGCTGGCAAGCCGTACAATGCTGCGCAAAATTACGAATACTCAACGAACCTGCCGGTACAATAGGTGTCATCCGTTCCGGTATTTTCTTATCCTCAATGACAGCCAATCCACCATCCACTTTTTTCTCCTGTGCCTTCAGCAATGTACTTGCAGCAAATACGGCACCGGCAGAAAAGAAAGCACGGCGTGCATTGTCCACCTGCTCCGGTGAAACACCCGTCACTTTTTCAGCCGCTAACGGTTTCTGCACTTCCTTATGAGGACGCTCATAACGGATAGCTCCTTTCTTACATTTACCGATGCAATCCATACAAGCCACACAACGGCTATAATCTATTTTATGATTTTTAGAATCAATGCATGCCGCCTTACAATTACGTGCGCACAAACCGCAACCATTACATTTACTCGTATCGATTACCGGTTTCAGCAAAGAAAAACGTGAAAAGAATCCCAATACTGTTCCTACCGGACAAATTGTATTGCAATATGTACGCCCGTTGCGCCAGGCCAGCACAGCCAGAATAACAAATGTCAGAACAGCTATCACAAAAGTTCCCATAACCTTCATCCAGACGTCTACAGAATAAAACATATAGCTATCTGCCCGTTCGGCCAAAAGAGCAAGCAGGTTGTTTCCCCACTGATAAACCGGAGCAAACAGATTAGAAGCGATTCGTCCGTACGAACTATAAGGTGCCAGTAAGGCAACCAACGAACCAACTCCTCCTATCAGAGCCAGAATAAATACTCCCAGCACTCCGTAACGCAACCAATTAAGTGCAGGTGAATACGAATAGCGATTCTTTTTTCGCTTTTTACCCAACCATGAAACTACATCCTGAAACACGCCCAACGGACAGATTACAGAACAATACACACGCCCAAAGAGCAGTGTCAATGCTATCAGGATTATCACAACCCCGACATTCAATGCCAACAAAGCGGGCAAAAACTGAATTTTAGCCATCCAACCGAACCAAGCATGCAACGTTCCCGTAAAATCGAGGAACAAAAGCGTGATCAGCACGAAAAAGAATATGGCAAACGTTAGTCTGATTTTTCGTAACATACTTTTATTTTATGGAATATCATTTATAAACCAAATACTTGATAAACAAATAACCGCCGAGAATCTGTAATCCCATTCCCGGTATGCCGATGCGGAAATCCTGGAAAGCAAGCGCAAGGTTACCTACCATTGCCCACTCGCCCAGCGTCCCGATAAACTGATAAGCCAGTA
This sequence comes from Bacteroides intestinalis, assembly GCF_003464595.1. Lineage (GTDB taxonomy): Bacteria > Bacteroidota > Bacteroidia > Bacteroidales > Bacteroidaceae > Bacteroides > Bacteroides intestinalis_A. Next base: position 533,353 of record NZ_QRZF01000002.1, on the reverse strand, counting down.
CTACTAATGCTAAAACAGGAATAGAGATACGTTTAAAACGATTGGCAGCATATCCGGCAACCACTGCCAGTAAAACGGATTTTAAAAGAATGGCCGGCAATACTCCTGCAGGAGGCATACCGAAAAGCAGATGGTTCAAAACCGGTGAAAAGACGGCTGTCAGCAATCCGACTTTCCAACCGTATTTATAAGCAGCAATAAGCGTAAAGAAATAAATCGGCAACAAAGTAAGACCACCCTGTGGAATAAGATGGCAAAGTTGTGGCAAAACCAAATTACCCAGAATGAAAAGGGCTGCAGCAAAATATGTCTTCACATTGCTGTAATCCAGTGAATAAAGTCTGATAGTTGTTGTTTTCATATAATATTCTTATTAAAAATTGATATTTACTCCACCCATAAAAGTCGCTTTCGGCATAGGATAGCCTGCATTGATCTCATAACGTTGTGCCAACAAGTTCTCACCACGCAGATAGAATGACAAATAATTGGTTGCCTTAAAGCTTCCCTGCATATCCCATAACACAAAGTTCTCTTTTGTCGCAGCATCCAGATCAGTATAAAGTCCCTTCATATACTGGATGCCGGTAGATGCACTCCAACGTCCTTTTCTGAAGTTTACTCCTCCATACAGTTTATGCTCCGGAGAAGCCAATACCGGATTTTCCATGTGAAGCCAGCTGTAATTTGCCATCACGCTCCACACCGGATTAAACTGGTACCCTACATTAGCTTCCGCTCCCCAGTTTTCAATCTCGCCGGAATTCTGGTTCAACATACCGCTACCATTAGGATTTGGAAGACGTATAATGAGATTTTCACCATTGATATAGAACACATTGAGCCCATAGGACAAACGATTATCCATAAGACGTTGTGAGAAAGAAAGCTCATAATTCCAAAGTTTCTCAGGTTTCAAATCCGGATTCTGCGGAGGGAACATATACATTTCGCGAATGGTAGGATTACGGAATCCTTTACTTGCCATTGCCTTGATTTCTACATTCTCCGGAAGATGGAAAGCCAAACCTACTTGCGGAATGAACTCTGTACCCGTTTGCGAATGATAATCTACTCGTGCTCCGGCATCCAGCGTAAGCCACGCAGCAATATCCTGACGAAAATCTACATAACCTGCTACTTCATTCAACGACTTATTCGCTGAAGTTTCACGATGCCCATCAAAGAATTGGTTCCATGCCTCACCACCAAAGTGAAAATAATCAGCTCCTACAGTCAGTCTGTTGCCTTGGAAAAGTTGTACACTCTGATACCATGATACTCCAAGCATCTGATCGTTAGAGTTGAAACGATACTGAAGCGGTTCTCCTCCTGGCTGATATCCGTCATTTATCCAGTGATCACCCCAATTATAGAAAAAACTCAATGCACCGGAAGTCTTTTCGTAATGATTCTCCAATGCAAAAGAAGTCATGCCACGTGTAATACGCTGATCATTGTCTATATATGGTTTCATTACCGATCCCGGATTAGTAGCATTAAAACGAGTGACATTTACATCGCCCCAAACTTTCCAGTTATCCGTAAAGTCATAGCCTAATTTGGCATACCCGCCGTACTGTTCAAAAGCCATGTCAGCGCGATGCCCGTCTGTACGGTTATAAGAGGCAGTCACCGTACTACTGAAGCGCCCTTTCCTTATGCGGTTAGTGGCTTCGGTCTGTACGCTTCCATAGGACCCGGCACCAATGTTGATGTTTGTACGTATTCCGTCTTCCTGCATCTTACGGGTAACAATGTTAATAACCCCACCCATGGCGTTAGAACCATAAAGCACGGATGCGGGACCACGGAGCACTTCCACACGTTCTGCCATCATAGTCTGATACGCGTCGGCAATGGGGTGTCCCATCAGTCCCATATACTGAGGATGTCCGTCAATCAAAACCAATAATCCTGTAGTGGGAAGACCGGCCTGTGCGGGCCCTCCAATGCCTCTTAAAGACATTTGCCCTGATGCACCGGTAGCTACACCATATCCCATTACACCACGTGAAGTGGAGAAAAAGCCCGGCACTTGTGAATTCAACACCGGAAGTACGGAAGTCTGCTGGCTCGCTTCAAGTTGCGGACGCCCCACTACCGATACGGTCATGGGTAAATGGCGCACATCCGTTTCACTTCGCGTACCTGTTACTACTACTTCATTGATCGCATAACTTCTTGCTACCTTTGTGCTGTCATTGCCGGTTTGTGCTTGTAGGCTTACCGCACTAATCAGGCAGCCTGTAAAGAATGCAAGTACAAATCTCTCTTTTTTCATCTTTAAAATAACTCTTTAATTTTATAATAGTTCCCGATTGCAAATATAGGGATCGTTACTGATAGAAACCGTAGATAAATTACGGTTGTAAATACCATAATTACTGATTAACGTATTCTAACTTACGTGTTATTCACTATCCAGGACTTGAACTCGGATGCTTTATTCTTACTGATATAGATACGTTCGGGAGTTTCTACATCCAGTGTTACCAGCAAGCGATTATCAAACCAGATGGTTATATCCGTCACACTATTCCTTGCCAGGATGAATTGCTTATTCGCCCGGATGAAATCTGCCGGATTCAGAGAAGCCATTATCTGTTCCAGTGTTTTGGAGTATGGATACATATTCCCGTCTTTCAAGTAGATACAGGTGTTTTTATCCGCTGTATAAAAGCATGAAACTTCTTTCAGGCCAATAGGCAACAGCTTATCTTTATATGGAATTAATAACTTGTCTTTATATTTAGGAGTCGGCACCAGTTGAGTCAATTTGGATAAGTAGTGAATCACATCCTGGTGCGTCAGTTTTTTGTATTTATCCAGCGCATGTTTTACATCTTCCACCTTGACAGGCTTTAGCAAATAATCAATGCTATTCACCTTGAAAGCTTCTATGGCATATCTGTCATAAGCCGTCGTGAAAATAATAGGAGTTTCCAACTCCATTTTATCAAAAATGGTAAATGCCGAACCGTCCGATAAATGAATATCCATAAATATCAAATCCGGTGCAGGATTCGATTGCAGCCAATGAATGGTTTGGGTCACACTTTCCGTATTACCGGCTATTTGAATATCATAAGAGACTTCGCCAAGAATATCCACCAGATTCTCATAAGCGGCAGTCTCGTCTTCTACAATCAACACTCTCATATCTCTATGCAATTTTGATGTCAGTTCTGTTTATTTAAAGGAAGATATACTCTGAATGTATTTTCATCACATTCTATCCGTATTTGTCTGTTCATCAACAAGGTAAAACGGCTTTCCAGATTTTTCAGCCCGGTTCCGTTCGTATCAGGAGGAGACAATTTAGGATAAATGGGATTACTCACCACCAGTTCTTTTTGCTCGTTCAGCCTGATGGTAATTTCCATTTTATGCTCACTGTCTATCATATTATGAACGGTCACATTCTCTACCAACGGAAGCAGTGATAGCACAGGCAACGTCAGTTCATCCTGCATAGCCTCATCCACCAGGATCGAGAAAACCAGTTTATTGGCAAAGCGTACTTCCATCACATAACGGAAAGATTGAATAAATTCCAGTTCTTCCCTCAAAGTAACCAGTCCTCTCTTATCACTTTGAAGAATATAACGGAAGATATCAGATAATTCATGCACATACATCAACGTTTTTTCATCATCCTTCTTCCGAATAAGCGATTGCACTCCATTCAAGGAGTTAAAGAAAAAATGCGGATTGATCTGATTAGCCAACGCATCACATCGGCTTTGCAGATTCTCTATACGTAGACGTTCTATCTCACGCTCTTTTTCACGCTGCGTGGAGTATAACATGGAAATATGCCCGATCAACGTACACAGAGAACACAGAATAAAGAATTGGGAGATCAATGTACTACCCAGAAAATCAGTACGGATACCATAAGAGTGAATCCAATAGGAAATAGACGCAAAGCCTGCATAGGCAGCCAATGAATATAAGAAGTTACGGCCAAAACGTTCCTTAAACTGCGCTGTCGACAGTTGTCGCAAATTATAACGTAACAACAGACAAATCAGTCCCCAGAAGAAAAAGAAACGATAAACAAAATACCAATAAAAACCCGTACAACTTGCTCCTTCCAGAAATTTTATATCCCAGGGCAGACAGGCTATATTAGGGTATATGATAAAGACTGCACTAATCAGACCGACCAGCGGCAGTTTACGACTTATATAAGTATCAAATGAGAGCATAAACCATTTCTTCTTTTCTACAAAGAAAGATATTTTTTTTGAGACTTGGCAGAACCAAAGAATCAAAACGAAAAAGTAAGGTATAAAAGCGAATGACTACTCTATTTTGACTTATATGATAATTCTGCGACTTACTTTAAAAGTTACTTACAAAAAGTACAATTCAAAAGCAGAGTCGTATATTGAGGGTATCTCAGTATGATACTTAGGGTACCTCAGTATCATACTTAGGGTGCCTTAGTCGTATACTGAGATAGGTTCATTATAACGCATTAATATTCAAGCTATTACAGAACGCCCTTTACGCGTTGATAAATTAGGACAAACAGCTGATAATATTGATAATTTGCTTCATTCTTGATAGGTATAAGTCAAAACACAATTTCCCTACTTTTAGGTATTGTCTGCTTTACTCAAGAACTGTAACTTTGGCAAAAAAATAGAAGTAGCCTATGGACCCCGGAAGAAAATGTGAGGAACAGCAAAAAGAGAGAATTTATCAAAGTATAAGTTCTCTCTTTTTTTTGAATGAATTTGAATATTGTTCTTTTTTGCCAGATCGTATTAATTCCAATAATTCCCCAATAAAAATGAAAAAGAAATATGAATTTAAGAGTGTAGTAGCTGAGACACTGCTGATACCTCTTTACATGAGAGCCAAAGAAAGTCGCCGGAAAGATGCCATTTTGCGTGATCGGCAAGCCGAACAACTGGTAGAAAGTATCGAATATGACTACTCCAAATTTGATAGTGCCAAATTGAGTGCCATAGGATGTGTCGTACGTGGATTATACTTTGATAATGCTATCCGACGCTTCATTGCCACACGAAGGAATCCAATTGTAGTGAATGTAGGTTGCGGACTGGATACCCGCTATCAACGTATTGAAGAACACGACAAAGCCATATTCTATGAAATGGATTTACCCGAAGTAATCGACTTGCGACATGATTTACTACCGGCACCTGAGGGAGATCATTACATAGCCGGTTCTTTGTTAGAAACCCAATGGATGGATGATCTTCGTAAAAAGCATCCCGAAGGAGAGTTTATCATTGTTATCGAAGGTGTACTGATGTATTTCTATGAAAAGCAGGTACGACAATTACTCACCCGATTGGCCGACCGATTCAGTGGTGGTGAGGTATGGTTCGATGTATGCGGGCCTATGATGGCAAACTCCAAGTATATTAAACCCGACTCACTCCGGGGACACGAAGCCCAAATCCGCTCCGGCCTGAAAGACGGGCATGAGGTGGAAAACTGGGAACCACGCCTGCAACTTATCGACCAGGCCCTCTACCAGAGATTCTTCCCAAAAAGATGGGGACTCGGCGGAAGGCTAATGGGGTTATTCCCGGGTATTTGCAGGAAGTTCAGTTCGCTGTTGGGGTACAAAATTAAATAACTACGCTCTGTACTCGTTTGGTGTCATCCCCACCACCTTTTTAAACAGACGGCTTAAATGATGCGGATACTTGAAGCCCAGTTCATAGGCAACTTCGCTGACAGTCTTATTCTCATCATAAAGCCGTTCTTTTGCTTTCTCTATCACAAAGAGCTGAATGGATTCCTGAGCTGATTTTCCTGTTTCTTTCTTTATCAGATCTCCAAAATAATTAGGAGAAAGATGCAATCGGTCTGCAGCATATTGCACGGATGGTAAACCGACAGTTTGCGGTTGGTCTGATTCAAAGTAATCACTGAGCAGGTTTTCAAAACGCACCAGAATATCTTTATTTATGTTTTCACGCGTAATAAACTGACGGTCATAGAAACGCTGGCAATGGTTCAGCAGAAGCTCAATCGTAGAGGCTATAATATCTTTACTATGCTTATCTATGGCACGCTCCAATTCTTCTTGTATTTCAACGAAACAATTAAGGATAATCTGCCGTTCACGTTCAGACATATGCAAAGCCTCATTGGCTTCATAAGAGAAGAAGCTGTAATCTTTCATTTTACGTCCTAATGAAGTACCCCGTAGCAAATCAGGATGAAAAGCCAACACCCACCCTTGAGGATTCAGTGTTTCGCCATCATCATCAACTCCCGCCACTTGACCCGGAGCCACAAATACCAGTGTACCTTCCTGATAATCGTACGTACTTCGCCCATAAGACAATTCTCCACACTTGAGCTGTTTCAGAAAAACACAGTAGAAACCAAAATTCTTACGTCCATGCTTTAAGGACTTCAACGTTGAGAAGTCCACCACACTAACAAGCGGATGCAATGTCTCCACTCCCATTGCCATATTATACTCCTGAACAGTATTCAATTTTACGATTGTACCCATAATCTGATAATTTAATCTGATGACAAAAATAATAGTTTTCTTTCATCATTCCATCACCTGCACTGCAAAATCTGTAATATTGGTATAAGAAACTGTAACCTGTGTATACTGTTCATTATCAAGTATTCAATCAATACTTTAAAACCGTAATAATGGTGTGTAATGCAGTAATCTGTCTATTTACAAACTTCATCTCACCACTTACCTTTGCAACATCAAAAACAATAGGAACCACCAAACTGAAACGCCTGGAAGAGTTGACAAGGATCAATGATATGCTTAATTCTATTCCAGTGTCAGGCGACCGCTATCCGGCAGAGTTAGCAAAAAGAGTAGGCAAATAACCAAAGGGCTTAAAATAATACAATAATCTGCAATGTCCGAGGATATTAAGGAAGTAAAGTGTTTTAATATAAAATCAATAAAGAGAAAGTTATTATGCAGAAAGTAAAATTAAATAATGGCATCGAAATGCCAATTCTCGGTTTTGGTGTATATCAAATCGAAGATCAAGTCTTGTGTGAACAATGTGTATATGACGCTATTGAAGCAGGTTACCGTTCTATAGATACGGCTGCCGCTTATGGTAATGAAGAAGCTGTAGGAAGAGCCATCAAACGCAGTGGCGTCCCCCGTGAAGACTTGTTTATCACCACCAAACTCTGGATATCAGATGCCGGTTATGACAAAGCAAAGAAAGCCTTCGAAGCATCCATGAAACGTTTGCAACTCGATTATCTGGACCTGTACCTTATTCATCAGCCGTTCAATGACTATTACGGTGCCTGGCGTGCTATGGAAGAATTATACAAGGAAGGTAGTATTCGTTCCATCGGCGTCAGCAACTTCATGCCCGACCGCTTGGTAGACCTAATCCTTCACAACGAAATCACACCTGCCGTCAATCAAGTAGAGACTAATCCTTTCTATCAACAGATCGAAGCAGAGGCATTCATGCAAGATAAAGGCGTTCAGATTGAATCATGGGCTCCATTTGCCGAAGGAAAAAACAATATGTTCCAGAATGAAACATTAGCGGCCATTGCAGGCAAATACGGTAAATCCATTGCACAAGTTATATTGCGATGGTTGATACAAAGAAATATTGTCGTTATCCCGAAATCTATCCGTAAAGAACGAATCATTGAAAACTTCAATGTATTCGATTTTGAACTGACGAAAGAAGATATGGAAAAGATAGCAGCGCTGGATACCCATACCAGTTGCTTCTTCTCTCATCGTGATCCGAAGATGGTAGAGTGGCTGAGCGGACTACACTAAAAAATCCCATTATAGAATAATAGGATATAAAATATGAGGATATACCGCCTACAACGATATATCCTCATTTCATTTACTTACTTTCAATATTCAGTATTCCTTTCACCAATCCCTTTCCGGTTGCTTCCAGCGTTATTCTTCCCGGTTTATCGGTAGAAGAAACGATAGCAGTCATCATTCCACTGAAAACTTTCATCTTGGGAACCTGAAAAGATTCAAGTGAAGCCGGATTACCGTTGGCTCCTGCCTGGTATGTCCCGGCACCTTTCACTCTGAAACTTATTTCATTCTCTGCCAGAGGACAAAGATTTCCATCTTTATCTACTACCCGTACAGTTATAAAAGACAAATCTTTGCCATCAGCTTTAATTTGCGAACGGTCCGGTATCAATTCAATATGATGGGGCTTACCAGCCGTATACATCTCTTTTTCAGCCATACGCTTACCTTCTTTATCATAAGCAATGACTTTTACAACACCCGGCTCATACTTCGTGTCCATCCACATCAATCGATACCGCTGCTGGCGTTTCAGATCAACCGTAGAAGCCGAATCTGAACTATTCTCAATCGTAACAGACAAATCTTTGGTACGCCTGCCCTGACTTTTACCATTGATAAACAGCTCTGCCGAAGGATAATTGGTATAGACAAATATCGGCACTACTTCTCCTTCATGCCCCTCCCAGTTCCAATGTGGCAATATATGAAGAGTTTCTTCTTCCTTATTCCAATGACTACGATAAAGATAATAACGGTCTTTAGGTAATCCGGCAAGGTCTACAATGCCGAACAAAGAAGAGTGGCTGGGCCAATCTGTATAATAAGGAGTAGGTTCACCCAGATAATCGAAACCGGTCCAAACGAATTCGCCAATACAATAAGGCAAATCTTCGTGCTGTATGAAGTCATCTTCCGGAAGGTTGGACCAACTGCAATGTTCTACATCGTAAGATGAAGACTGATGATCATCGTACTTCTGCATGGCACGCCGTACAACCGGCAATTTATAAACCCCACGTGAGCTGAGTGTAGAAGCCGTTTCACTACCTAAAATGATCTGTTGCGGCAATTTCTTGTAGTTTTCCTGATATTTATGAGGACGATAGTTGAAGCCGGGAACATCCATTACAGCTGCCATATTATTATTAACGACTGCATCTGGTGCATCCATCCCCTGAGTAACCGGACGTGTAGGATCTTCCCGATGACAAATATCCTGCAAGAAACGAGAAAGTTTGGGACCACGATTACCATTCCACTGATCGGGAACTTCATTGCCAATGCACCACATTACGACACTCGGATTGTTACGGAAATGACGGACCAGGTTCACCAGATCCTTTTCTGCCCATTCATCAAATATTTTATGATAGCCATTCTGCACTTTCGCACTTTCCCATTCATCAAATGATTCCGCCATCACCATCATGCCCAGTTCATCACAGGCACGTATCAGTTCCGGCGCAGGCATATTGTGGGAAGTGCGGATAGCATTACAACCCATATTTTTCAAAATACGTATCTGACGGCGTATGCCTGCCTCATTGGCTATGCCTCCCAAAGGACCTAAGTCATGATGATTGCATACACCTTTAAATGCAAGGCGCTGCCCGTTCAGATAGAACCCCTTATCTGGAATAATCTCAATACTACGGATACCGAACGAAGTAATATACTTATCCTTCAGCTGATTCCCTTCATAAATTCTGGATACTGCCGAATAAAGTACAGGAGAATCGGGCGACCACAGTGACGGATTGTCTACAAGAAGCTCTTGTTCAAAAACCTCGTTATCATATTTTGTACCCGGTTTCTCACCTGTAGCCACTACCTTACCGCTTGCATCCTTTAGTTCCGTCACAATACGATAATCAGTAAACGCCTTGCCAGCTGGAACAACCAGACTGGTTTTCAGGTTTACTTTGGCATACCCCTTATCTATCACAGGAGTCGTGAGTTGTGTTCCCCACACCGGAATATGTGCATCCTCATTAATTACCAAATGGACATTACGATACAAGCCGGCTCCCGGATACCAACGCGATGATTCCGTTTCATTTTCCAAACGAACTGCCAGTATATTCTCATCCGGCCTTAAATAAGGAGTAACATCCAGATAAAAGGAATTGTAACCATAAGGCCAATAACCGACTTCCTGCCCATTAATATATATACGGGCATGGCTCATAGCACCATCAAATATCAACGTCGCCGTCTTACCGGCAGAAAAATCCGGTACATCAAACTTCAGACGATACCAGCCTACGCCCACAAAAGGCAATCCTCCCGTACGTCCGGCATGTTCCAACGCCTCCTTCTGGCCGTCTTGGGTAATAGCCACTTTCTGCTTGTCATTGTTCACACTAAAAGGTCCATAAATAGCCCAGTCATGCGGAACTGTGACCGATTGCCACCGCGTATCATCATACTCTTTGCCGCTGAATTTGCCAATATTATCTTCACGGGTAAATTTCCAGCCCTTCTCAAAAGTATATTCTGTACGTACTTCCGGATTGGCTTCTACCACAATTTCATCCGTAAATATCCAGCCACCAAATTCTTTACCGGCGTGAGCCTGAACACGTACATATCGCGCACGCTTATCTCCCTGCCAACCCATTCTCTCAATAGTATCCGATTTCACTATTTCATGCGTAATACGCGCTAATTCAGTAAAATCAGTACCATCAGAAGATGCGGAAATAATGACCTCAACAGGAAGAAAAACCTCCGGCCCCACCATCTGCATGAAGTCGGCACTAATAGAATTAATCTCCGTTTCAGTCTCCAGGTCTATCGTCACGTCCAAGCGATTTCGCGAAATAAAGCCTTGCCAAGCACCATCTGAATAGGTCCAGTCACCACGGATACCGTCGGTAAGGGTCTTATCTCCCTGAGCAGAATAAGATGCATTATAAGGTGCATTATACTTTACCGATTTGCCGAATGCCAAATGCCTGATGGGATGCGTAGCTTCCGGACGATGGCCTATTTCATTTTTTAAATCAAACGGATGATATCCCTGTTTACGCAGCCATTCCACAGCACTCAGTGCACGTGTATGGAAATCTGGGTAAGATTTACGTTGGGGGGCACTCCATGCCACTTCCGCTAAAGCAAGAAGGCGGGGATAAAGCATATACTCATAATATTCATCAGTAGGAATGTATTCGGCCCACAAATTAGCTTGTACTCCATAAATCAGTTTTGCTTCATCAGAAATCAATGCTTCAGGAACAGGATTGTAAGAATAGATCTGCGAAAGAGGTAGGTATCCGCCTATAGCTTCCGGTTGCGAAAAAGGAGCATCCTGATATTTATCCAAATAGCAATAATCACCGGGAGTCATAATAGCGCGATGTCCCATTCTGACCGCATTAAGCCCTCCTTCTTCTCCCCGCCACGACATAACTGTGGCATTGGGAGCCAAACCACCTTCCATTATCTCATCCCAACCCAGAAGTTTTCTCCCGTGAGCATTAAGAAACACTTCAATCCGGTGAATAAGATAACTTTGCAACTCATTAACATCCTTAAGGTTGTTTTCTTTCATACGTTGCTGGCATTTAGGGCATGTTTTCCAGGCTCTCTTACCAGCCTCATCTCCTCCGACATGAATATATTCGGATGGAAACAACTCCATAATTTCAGTCAATACTTCTTCAAGGAAAGTAAAAGTCTGTTCATTACCCACACAAAAATCGTCATTCTTATAAGGTTCACCTGCACATGATAATTCAGGATAAGCAGCCAAAACCTCCTCAGAATGTGCAGGCATCTCAATTTCAGGAATAATGACAATATGCCGTTCTGCGGCATACTTCAATAATTCCCGAATATCATCCTGAGTAAAAAATCCTCCATGAGCACGAGGATCATTCTGTTCGCAATATTTGCGGTTGTTCTCACCAAACCACCACTCTTTCCAAGTAGCCTGAGGTCGCCAAGCCGCAAATTCCGTAAGCCGGGGATATTTCTTGATTTCAATCCGCCAACCGGCACCATCTGCCAAATGCAAATGTAAACGGTTTAATTTATACCGTGCCAGTACGTCTATTTGTTTCTTTACAAATTCCTTGGAGCGGAAATGCCTGGAAACGTCCATCATGAAACCACGATAGTCAAAACGAGGAGCATCTTCTATATAGGTGGACTGTACAGTCCACCCTGCTGTACCTGCAGATTCGGTTAATTGTATCAATGTCTGCAAGCCATAGAAAAGCCCAGCATCCGTACTTGCCTGAATCAATATCTGATGGGGGGTTACTTTCAGAGAATAGCTTTCAGGATATTTTAGAGTACTATGCCCAGCCACTTTTACTTTTCGTAGAATGATTACATTCTCACGTATATCTTCTTCCTCATTTATACCGATATTAAACGGACGGGAAAGAGTAGTCAGATAGTCTTCTAAAGTTCTTCTCTCCTCTCCTTTAAGGTTAGTATACAATTGGGTAGTTTCTGTAATACGGAATATTCCCTCTTTTTGTTCCGCTTTCAACGGAACAGGAATCACTGATTGTGCAAAAGCTTGAATTCCAGTCGCACAGAATACAATACTCCCCAATAATATATTAAGAATCAAATGGTTTATTCTCATATGCTTCTCTTTCTCAGTCAATCGTTATTTCATCTACAAACAAGAAAGCCGGATTACCTCTTCCACCATGCCACTGAGGAATGGACTTTTCTGAAGGAACCATTACCCGTACATAGCGCGTCTTGACCGGGGTAAACGTCAGCTTATGTTCATATAAACCATTACGATCATCCGCTTTCATGACAGGATATTCTTCGGAAGCCACCTTCGTAAAATTCTCCCCATCATCAGATACTTCTACTGTAAATCCGCGCGCATCAAATACCCAGTCTCCTTTTTCTACGCAAGTTGTAAAGGATACGGTAGATATTTCCGTAGGTTGTTGCAAATCTATTGTCACATCCATGTCATTGCGGTAGAAAGCAATCCATCTTCCGGTTTTATAGTTACCATTTCCTTTCAATCCATCCGTCAAAGTGGTAACTCCATTAAATTGATACTGTCTGTTTATCGGTTGATTTGCTTTGGTTGGCTTGGAAGTAGATTTACTAAAGGCTATTTTTTCAGTAAGCATACGGCTATTTCCTGTAGTTCGGATAGCAAGCGCATTAAGTGTACAGCTTTGCTTTATGACGAGAATGCTATCGGCAACAGGAGAAGCAACTGTCGGTTCCGTTCCGTCGAGTGTGTAATGAATTGGGGCATGATCAATGGTTGTCATTACCACATCAACCGTACCATCAGCAGAATTTGCTACGAAGTCAGCCTTCACATCGAATACATGGGTCGCATAATTATAGCCCTCAAGTGCATAAATATTAATCAGACGTGGCAAACGACTGAGAAAGTCTTCATAGTTTTTCTTCTCCGGATTGGTCCATTGCACTTCCGCCAGAGCGGCCCAGCGTGGTAATGCCATATATTGTAACTGCGAATAAGTAGGTATATATTCCGCCCAATGATTAGCTTGTACACCAATTATATATTTTTGCTCCTCAGAAGTCAATGACGCCGGCATTGGTTCGTAACTATAGACACGTTCAATCGGCAGATACCCTCCGATAGCCAGCGGCTCATTCTCAGTATCTTTCGTCTGATAATAATCAAAATAAAGATAGGTGTTCGGGGTCATGATAACATCATGTTTCTGCCGGGCAGCTTCAATACCGCCTCCTTCACCTCTCCATGACATGACAGTAGCGTCCGGAGCCAGTCCGCCTTCCAAAATTTCATCCCAACCGATAATGCGGCGTCCATGGCTATTCACAAATTTTTCAGCGTGGTTAATAATAAAGCTTTGCAAATATTCTTCCTTGCTGTGTCGAGCATCACTTTTGATTCCCAGAGTTTTGATACGTGCCTGACATTTGGGACAAGTCACCCATTTGGCTTTCGGACATTCATCTCCCCCTACATGTATATACTGCGATGGGAAAATATCCATCACTTCAGACAATACGTCATCAATGAAAGTCAACACACTATCGGTTCCGGCACAAAGTACATTATCCGATACCCCCCACTGTGTCCACACTTCATACGGACCACCGGTACATCCCAGATTGGGATAAGCTGCCAATGCAGCTTGCATATGTCCCGGAAGGTCTATTTCGGGAATGACAGTGATATAGCGTTCAGCTGCATAGGCTACAATCTCACGAGCCTGTTCTTGGGTATAAAATCCACCGTAAGGCTTACCATCATACTCACCAGAGTTTCGTCCGATAACAGTTTCTTTACGTTTAGAACCTATTTCCGTCAACAATGGATACTTCTTTATTTCCAAACGCCATCCCTGATCATCGCTTAAGTGCCAGTGCAAGCGATTCATATTATGAAGTGCCATCATATCGATGAAGCTTTTCACTTCATCTATTGCAAAGAAGTGACGGCTTACATCCAAATGAACCCCACGATAACTGAAACGTGGATAATCTTTTATGTCTACAGAAGCCAGAACAGGAGTACTGTTCTTAACCGGAGTAATGGATTTACGCAATGTCTGGATACCATAAAATACACCGGCTTCGCTCGCACCGGTGATCGTTATTCCTTCGGATGTGACACCCAACCGATAGGCTTCAGGCCTTTCGCCCTCCAGCCCCAAACAGAGAAGAATGTTTCCTTTACCTTCAACTCCAGCTTCAACGACATAATCAGTACCTGTAGCCTCTTTTAGATAGCCAGCAAGGAACTGAGCATTACGTTGCATTTTCTCATTATTCTCGGGATAAAGAATTTGAGTCCCATTATTTATAGCGAACTCTCCGTCGGAGGTCATTGTCACCTCTTGAGGTAAAGGAATTACCTGATAATTAGCTATTTCCTTGTTGTTACCACAGGAACTCCAAATTCCTGCCATAGCCAGTAAACCGACAAGTTTAAATAGTGCTTTCATAAATGGATCAGATTTGTGTTTATAAAATAATTTCTTCTATTTTGTTTTACCAAAGATATAAGCTTTGCATTGATAAGGAGCCAGTTTCACGATCAACTCCTTCGAATCGCCGTTATTCTGCATCAAACGGTTATCCAAGGAATATATCTGTTCAAATGCCAAACCCGCCACTGTTTTATCATTCAAAACTACGGTTTGTGGTGAACTCATTCGGTTGAAGCAAGCTATAGCCTTGCGTCCGTCAGCCAACGGTTTCACCCAAATATCATAATAATCCGAACGGATACTGCGTTCAGCCTGCCTACCCAGCACGTCTTGATTGATAGCAATCAGACCAGCATCCAGCAAAACATGCAGGGTGCTGTCATTCATATTCCTCACATCATTCCCGCAAAGCAACGGAGAAGCCATCATACACCACAAGATGAAATGGGAGTTATATTGTTCCTGATTGCATCCTTCAGACTCATAACCGATACTCATACTTTTTCCGCCAATGCCGACTACCAGCATATCCGGATCATTCCAACCCGCAGGACCGGCATATTCACCCAATGGAGCATTGATTTCAAGAATGTTCAAAATACCACGCAACCCTCCTATATGGTTAGCATCCCGGTACCAAACATCACCAATGTCCCCGGAGACTCTCCACAGTTGTCCTCCCACCTGCTTTGCCCACTTCCAGGGTTCACGTTGCCCCCACTCACAAATTGAAAACACGATGGAACGGTTCGTAGCCCGCAAGGCTTTTCCCATCTTCGCGTACCTCTCCATAGCCTCTACCCTTCCGGCAGGTGCATTGCAATAGTCATACTTCAGTAAATCCACGCCCCAGGAAGCAAAATCTTTCGCATCCACCTCTTCATATCCATAACTACCACACACACCGCCACAGGTTCTATCGGCCGCATCCGAGTAAATGCCCAATTTGAATCCCCGTTCATGCAGATAATCGGCCACATATTTTATCCCGCGTGGGAATTTTGTCCTGTCAATCTGCAAATGCCCGTCAATACCTCGTTCCGGCAATTGCCAGAAATCGTCGATATTGATATAGGAATATCCTAAATCACGCATTCCATTCGCTATCATTGCATCTGCCGTTTGTAACACCAGTTCTTCGGTAAGATGACGTCCGAAAGTGTTCCAACTGTTCCATCCCATAGGAGGAGTCAGCAGCAACTCATCGCCAATGCGTATGATAAGTTTTCTCTCGCAAACGCCTTGTGTGTTTTTTGCTTTAAGGGTAACTGTATAATCTCCCTTCGCAGTTACCGTTCCGCTGATGATACCAGTCTCGGTATCCAAATTCAAGCCTTTGGGCAGTTTCACGGCACTCCATTTCATGGGGCGCTCACCGGAAGTAGGAATATAAAAGAGGAAAGGTGTGGAAGGATAATTCCCCACAATTACCGGAGAATTTATAACGGGAGATCCCTGAAAAACTTTTTGGGTAGCATTTTCAGCAGATACAGACATACCTATCATAGATAATATCCCCAAAAGGAATATTGCAACAAAATATAGTTTATTCATAATAATTCTATCATTTCGGGTTACTAATATAATGAAATAAAAGATGAAGGAAGATATTCTTTCCAAATATCTTCCCTCCCCATTTCAAACATCAAATTGAGCAACTTTATACAGTTACTCTCATTTCACAAAATCTGTAATCTTTATTGTCCACTCTCTTTTTGTACCATTAGCGGCTGTCACCTGATACCTGAATTCCTTAGCAGAAAAGTCAGCGGGTTCTCCCAGTTTAGGTGCTCCATTCAATGGTTTGATTCTGGCTGCAGTAGAAAGATCCATATAACCTATCAGATTACTTAACGAAACTCCCTGCCGGATAGCATCAGTAAAACTACCGCTTGCATCGGGAACTGTCAGTTTGCAAGTAATCAGGTTATCATCGGTTGATATGTTTTTTTCGATAGTAAGTGTCTTAACAGCCATCTGATTATTAGTCTCATCCCACCAACGATATTCAAAATTCAAGTTGGTTATTTCAGCATCCTCATAAGTGGGCAACTCGTCCAATCCTGACTTCAAGCACGAAGAAACTGCACCCATCAGGAATATCAGCAGAATTATATTTATAAATTTCTTCATATTCGTAATATTTTAAAAGGTTTACTTTATCTTTTACCAGCCTTCATTCTGGTCCAAATTAGAATTCTGGTCACGCTCTCCCTGTGGAACTGGGAACAAATAGCGTTTTGAGGTAAAAGTACGTTCATTATCACTTACATAAATCGGAAGCTCTGTTATTTCGAAAGATTTCCCGTCAGGAGCTATCTTCATGAATTTCTGCGTAACGGTTAATTCCGGAACAACTTCCAGCCCCTCTGCCTTTCCCCAACGGAGTACAGTCCAATAACGGTCGCCCTCACTTACTAAATCCACACGACGTTCACGTTTATATTCTTTCCATGCTTCTTCCAATGATATGGACTTCGACAGTTCCGGCAAACCACCATGATCCACCCGCGTCTTATTGATATATTCGATAGCTTTTTCTTTATCTCCTTGACGCAATTTGACTTCGGCATAGTTCAGATACGAACGGCCCAAACGTAACAATGTATAATGGTATCCGGTCTTTTCCGAATTCAACAAACGCTTGGCTTCATAAACACATTTCCGGTAAACATATCCCGACACCGGCATTCCCCAAACTTCCGTAGATTTGGAAGAATAATAAAGATTTCCACCTTCACGGAGCCATACTGTATTGGCAAAGTAAGAACACCCGTCATAAATAATAGAAGCATAGAAACGTTTGTCACGATTCTTATAGATGGCATCATTCACTGTTCCTCCATTAGTTAGGAAATCTTTATAATAAGAAGTCTGATCCCATTCTTTGGCTTGTCCGTCTTCATCAATCACCAGATAATCATTCACCAGACTAACAGAAGGGAACCTCTGAGGCCACCCTGCACATTCCTCTACCAAAGGATATTTTTCCTGTGTTTCATGAGTCAGTTTACTTGGGTCGATATTGGGAACTAATCTTTGCATCCATGTATCCGAGAAAGTTGTATTCTCCTGACTTCTCCATTGTGCCAGAATGATTTCACTTGAAGATAACGAATGGTCATAGTTATTGAACATTCCTGCATAGTCTTTGTCCAAAGAATACTTATTCAATGCAAACAAGTCTTCACATGCTTTCGCTGCTATTTTATAGTAATCATCTTGACCGTTTTCGATATAGGCAGCACCATGCAATGCAACTTCTCCCAATAATGCATAGCCCACTCCACGACTAACGGCACCTGTAGGTTCATCTACATGCAGATCGGAAACAGCTTCCTGAAGATCCTTTATAATGAAGTCATAGGTCTCTTTTATAGTTGTTGTACGTGAAAAAGTCATATCAGCATCCGTATCAATCAAATCTTTTACCAGCATCAGTTTACCGAATAGGCGGGCACGTGTGAAGTAAATCATGGCACGTATCGTCTTTGCCTGGGCTATGAAATTTGCTTTTTCAACTTCTGTGAAAGGTGCATCCGGCACACGGGTCAATACCATGTTGCAACGACGGATGTCCCCATATACATTCCACCCCGCATCATGATAACGGTCTATCAATTCAAAATTAATATTACGCCCATCTTCCAGAATAGCCTCATTGTCGGTCCAGTTATCCTTCCAAATCATCATATCAGTGGCATTTTTCAATGCAGTATAGATAAATGCCTGGGTAAGGTCAGTACTCTTCCATACATCGTTTTCCGAGTATTTGTCCAGTGGGCCTTTATCCAGTACATCTGTACACGCAAAAGCAGCCACAGCAAGGATTATCATTATTACTATATTCTTCAATTTTTTCATATTCGTTCCTCCTCATTAAAAGCCAATCGTTAAACCTATTGCATAAACCCGCTGTACAGGATATCCGTCACCACTGGTAGATGAAGTTTCCGGATCGAAAAACTTGCTTATTCCAGAGATTGTAAACAAGTTACTACCACTCAGATTCACGCGGCACATCTGCAACCAGTCACATTTTTTCAGAAGTTTGTATTTAAAATCATAACTCAACTGCAAATTCTTTAACCGGATATAAGATCCATCTCTCATCCAATAAGTAGAACTGACCTGATTGTTGCTCCCATTTGCACCGGAACTTACAGAAATTCTCGGGAAGTCAGCATTCGTATTATCCGGTCTCCAATAGTTCAACTGATTCTGGTAATAAAGATATTTACTTTCGCCTTTCTGGTAGCGGTCTCCAAGCGTCATGTAACGTTCGCCAGTACCGTAGAACAGACCTGACAAATTAAAACCTTCATAACTGAAAGAAAAATCAATGCCATACGTAAAATGAGGTTTTGTCGGCATACCGATGCGTACCTGGTCTTCACCATCAATTTTGCCATCGCCATTGACATCTACATAACCTATATCTCCCAATTTAGTCTGGTTGGAAGCCAATCTGCGCGGTGAATTCAGAATATCTTCTATATATTGGTATAACCCCGTATCCAGATAACCAATACCATAATAATCAGTTTGATTAGTCTGACGTTTATATGGATTCATCAATGAAGTCAAGGCTTCATCAGATTTCACCTTCCAAAGGGTATTGAAATAAGTCATATTAAATCCTACTTCATAAGAGAATTTGCGCGGAGTTGTATCCGACCAGCGCATGGTCAGTTCCACACCTTCACGACGTTGTTCACTTTCCGACTTAATTTGTGGTAACTTCTTTCCTAATGGAGTAACATAGCGATCGCCCGGACTCATCAGACCACCTTTAGTCACATAATAGAAATAATCGAAAGTTCCTTTTAAGCGATTCTTGAAGAAAGCCATATCTAATCCGTAGTTTAGGGAATTAACCTGATACCAACTCAACAATTCAGGAGAAACCAGTTCTCCTTCACTAAATCCAGATTGCAGTTTACCTCCGATTACAATCTTCTTTTCATCCATATTATAAGTGGAAAGATAGCCAAAGCGATTAACACCAGCTTCTGTACCGGTCTGCCCATAAGAAGCACGTATCTTAATCAAATCAATCACATGCTGATTCCATTCCTTAAAGAAAGGTTCTTCACTTACAGCCCATGCTATAGCGCCCGAAGGGAAAAATCCCCAACGGTGTCCCGGCGCAAAGTTGTCCGAACCGTCGTAACGGAAACTTCCCTCCACAATATAGCGATTCAGATAATCGTACTTCAAACGACCAACGAATCCCATACGCCCACCTTCTTCCGAGTTACCACTATTCTGCTGCGTATCTGCAGCACCGGCAAATAACTGGTCGACTACCGTTGATAAGTATTCTCCTCTGTAAGCACTCATATTCCACCCGTTATTTTCAGAAACCGTATACACGAATTTTGCATCCACAGTATGTTTCTCCGCAAATGTCTTTACATAAGCGGCACTCAACTCAAAGTTGTAGGAGTCTCCCCAGTAACCGGCTTCATCCAATGTCGGATTACCAATCGGATAAATAGTGCCGTCCTGATAATATTGGGGAGCTTTAGTACTAAACTTCTTGGTATGAGAGTCATTCAGACGATAATTAAACATAGCACCGATAATCACTTCCTTCATCCAAGGTAAAGTCCAGTCTGCCGCCACCTGTGTATTGATAAACTTACCATAATTCCTATCATAACCGGAGCGGTCGTCCATTTGTACTAACGGATGGTCGGTAACAGCTGCATAGGTGCCATCTGGATTATAAGCCGGATTAAGAGGCGATTGATTATAAAGATTTTCCCATATTTTCGCAGCAGAAAATGAAGGATATTCTTTCTTTTCATATGCACCATTCAGGTTCAGAGTTACTTTTAAACCTATTTTGTCAAAAGTGGTGTTTACATTACTGCGAACCGTATAACGGTTATAATTCAATGCGTTCGAAGTATAAATACTTCCTTGGTCTAGCATCCCCAAAGAAAGGTAATAATTAACTTTCTCTCCGCTTCCACTCAAAGAAAGCGTGTGCTTATATTGGGGAGCAAAATTTTTGAGTCCTTCTCCTAACCAGTCAGTATTAGCATATGTATAAGGATCAGTCTGATTTTTGATAATCTCCAATATTTCCGGAGTAAAAGTAATATTCTCTTCTGCAATGCCATCATTTAGGGCTGCCGCTCTCTGATTGTAAGCATAGTCATAAGAACGAGTTTTCTCCAATAATTTGGTCGGTTGACTAAATTCTGCATTAAACGTATAAGTAACAGCAGTCTTACCCTTTCCGCCCTGTTTGGTTTTCACCATTACGATACCATTGGCAGCACGCGAACCATAAACAGCCAGAGATGCCGCATCTTTCAATATAGATAAACTTTCAATATCATTAGGATTCAGTGTATTAAAATCCCATGAATCGGAAATAACGCCGTCAATTACATAGATCGGTGCACCACCACCACGAATAGAGATAGAAGGTGTGGAACCTGGTTCGCCACCAGACGATTCAACAATGACTCCCGTAGCACGCCCAGCCAAAGAAGCGGTTACACTACTGAAGGGAAGATCCTGCAACTTTTCCCCTTTCACGGCTGTTACGGCAGACGCCATTTTGCGTGTAGAAGTAGTACCATAGCCAATGACTATTACCTCATCCAGCAGTTTACTATCTTCTTCCAGAGTTACATTGATATGAGTCTGATTATCAATTGTTATTTTCTTCTCCTGATATCCTATAAACGAGATAATAAGGACCTCTTTTGGAGAAATATCCAAACTAAAATTACCATCAATATCAGTAATTGTACCTCTGTCAGTACCTTGTACTTTAACATTCGCTCCAATAATAGTCTCTCCTGTCTTATCGACAACGGTTCCGCTAATTTTTTTTGTTTGCTGTTGCGAAATAGCAGCGGGGGTATCGCGTACCTCTTTTCTTTCCAAAATAATATGGGAGCCCTCCAATTTGTATTTGATACCAGTGTCCCTCAATATTTTATCTAATACCTTTGAAACTGCCTGTTCGTGTGCTTTGATACTCACCAGCTTATTTATGTTTATTTGACTATTATATATAAAGAGGTAATCTGTTTGGCTCTCTATTGCATCCAATACTTTGTTCAACTTGACATTACTCACATCAAGGCTGACCTTCGTGTTCTGGGAATATGAATTCCCGGCATATGCAGAAAAGACACATGCCACCAACAAGAATAAAGTGATTCTCATAATTCTAAAAAAATGTTTTATTCGGGGATTTTTAGGATAATATCCCCCCGACAAAGTGTTATTTTTCATACCTTTGTATAGATTTTTAAGTTAATACAGTTTTTTCAGGAAAATTGTGTTGATTTCGATGCCGGTAGGTGCAGGAACACTTATCGGCATTTTTAGGTTAACATAGGTCATTCATCATAGGCATTCATTGTTTTAAGGGTTAATACTGATATTTTATCTTATATGGATTATTTGTTTTTCATTGTCCTTCTCATACTGGAATTTTAGGTTTCCCTGCAAAATCCGAAGAGCATAATCAATACCATCCGATAGCCTGAATTTTCCCGTAAAGTGAGACTCACCTACTTTTTCATTCTCCATCACTATCTTTACCCCGTAATATTTTTCAAAATCTTTCATTATATTAAGAAATGATTCATCCGTAAAGCAAATAAGCCCTTCTTTCCAACGATAGGGATCGAAATTTTCCACTCTTGTAATGTTGAGTTTTCCATTTTCCAGTGACAATTTATGTTCAGGCTTCAAAATGACAACCTGTGAAGGATTAGCTTTCGGAATAACTTTCACGCTACCATGCATAAGGGTAGCTTCAAACTTCTTCAGTTCAGGATATGCATTCACATTAAATTTTGTTCCTAAAACTTCTACATCACAGACACTGGTCTGTACCACAAATGGCTTATCTTCATTCCTCTTTACGTCAAAGTAAGCTTCACCTTGCAGTATGACCACGCGCTTTTTCTTATTAAAAGAAGAAGGATACTGTATCGTAGTCCGAGCATTCAGCCAAACAGTGGTTCCATCAGGTAATGTGAGATGAGTACGCTGCCCCTCAGGAACAGATATCGTACTCATAATGACATCAGCCCGACGGTTTTTATATCCTTGATACAAATAGCTGAATGCCAATGTCAGAATAACGACAACAGCAATTTTCAGTCCGTCTGACTTTATCTTTTTAAAAATAGAAAGTTTAAATACAGAGGATTTTTTCTCAGGAAGCGGATTGTGCAATAAAAGGGTATTGAAAAGCTCACGTTCTTTATAAAAAGTACGTTCATTCTCTTCCGACGCCTCTACCCAAGCTTTTATTTTCATGCCCTCTTCTAAAGTAGCATTACCTTTAAAAAAATTATAAAGCAATTCTCTATCCATATTAAAATACCTTCCCTTTGTATATAAGGCACTTCATGGATAATAATTCCTAGTGGAATTTTGCAAAAAATAAAAGAAATATTGGATAATAGTCTTTTAGATTAGTCTGGAACAGCTTTAATGCCTTGCTAATATGAAAATCAACTCCTTTAGTAGTCATGTTCATTAGCGCAGCAATTTCTTTATAAGATTTGTTTTCGTAGCGGCTCATTATAAATATCTTACGGGTACGCTCCGGCAATTCATCCAAAGTTTTCTGAATAAGCTCCTGTACCTCTTTGGCAAGCAGTTCATAGGGTTCGCAAGCCTCCAATGAAGCAATGCGTGTATTGAGTTCCCATTCATGATATTTCTTGATTACTTCAGAGCATTCTTCATGTATCTGTAAATGCCGGAGATAATTGAGGCTCCTATGTTTTATAGCAGTAAGTATATATGCTGGAATATTGGCAACACCGGAAAGAGAATTCCGATTTTCCCAATAATAGATAATAGCTTCTGCTGTAATGTCTTCCGCTACATTCCAATCACGGACATAGGTGTAAGCAAAGTTGACAAACGATGTTTGGTAATCTTTATATAGCTGATTGAAAGATGTCGTTTCTTCCGTGTTAGTCTTTATATACATATCATAATTTATAAAGGTCTGGATCTGAATCTCTACTTATTGCACAAGCTTTTACCAACTGTGTATCTTTAATTTAGTGCTCGAGTACGAACCTAATGAAAGTCTATGCCCAAGGTTAACATTGAATACTGTTTAAAATATTCCAAATGCGAAGGTAGCATAATAATTTTATCCAACCAAAAGATTTAATAAAAATCATTTTAATATAATACATAAAACAGCCTTATTCTAAATTTAGTTTATTATCAACCAAATTCAGAGTAAAGCTGTTTTCAATTCACTATATCAAATCGTATGCTCATGCAAGGAAAAGTAATAAAAGAATCACAGGTGTATATTTGCATATAATTGGCATATTAGTTACTTTTGTAGAGTGTTTTATAAATCAGCAAGATATGAATAGAATAGATATACAAAATAGCTCTTATATCGATTGTCCTATCCGAATGATACTATCACGAATCAGTGATAAATGGTCGATACTGACACTTTTCACACTAACACAGGCACCCGTCATGCGATTCAATGAATTACAAAAGACAATACCGGATATATCACAAAAGATGCTGACGGTCACTCTACGCACTCTGGAAGAAGATGGACTCGTGAAGAGACAAATTTATGCACAGGTTCCTCCGAAAGTGGAATACTCACTTACAGACAGAGCCATGTCTTTATTGCCCCATATCAATTCCTTGATATTGTGGGCACAAGAAAATATGAATGATATATTAGATGACAGAAAATCCTATAGGAAAGCGTAGTTACATCGCTTTCCAAAACTTCTGGAAGTCCTTGTACCGTCCGTAACAAACCAGTTCGTCACCAGCTTGTACTTGATCATTTTCAGGTAATTCATTCATCACATCATGTTCTGTAAATGAGATGCCCAGACAGTTCTTTAAAGTCTTGGCACGCTTCAATGCTAATAACTTCAAACCAAATTCTTTATCCAGATTCAATTCATTGGCATAGTATCCTATCATTTTTTCCGGCACAGTAAATTTCACTACATAGTAATTTGAGTCCACCCTGAATGTTTCCATATTGGCACCAAATTCCAACAGATGTACCAAACCACGAGCAGCATCTTCCTCCGGAGTTAAAATCCGTTCCAAATCAAAAGCCTCAAGTACGGAACGATGGACATTATCAATAGCCCGCGCATAGATATGCTCCACTTTCTGTTGTTTCAGCAAAGCCACTACACGAATGGAAGCGCCAAAATTCTCACCAATAGCCACTACTACCACATCCACTCCACTTAAAGGAAGAACAGCAAGCGCCTGCTCGTCAGTTGCATCCAATACAAAAGCTGTAGCTATTTTCTCTTTTATACTATCTACGCGGCTTGCACTCACATCCGCACCAATCACCTCGTGCCCCAATGCCGACAATTCCTCGGCAAGCATGTGTCCGTAATTTCCTAAACCGATAATAATATACTTCATACTATTTATTTTACTACTAATTACTAATTTATAATAATCTGTCCACTTGGATACTGATACTTCGTATGTTTCTTTTGCTTAATGATACCCAACATCAACGTAATCAAACCCACACGTCCGATAAACATCAAGAAAGCAACAAGTAGCTTACTATTATCACCCAAGGTCGGAGTCAGATTTAAACTGGAACCTACCGTACTCAGTGCCGACACACATTCAAACAAAAGTGCCATAACAGATGCCTGAGGTTCCCACATCGTCAGAATAAAAACAAAAACAAATAAAACACCAAGAGACATCACCACTGTAGCATTGGAACGACGGATTGAATCGTATGACAACTCACGGCCGAACACCTCTACCTTTTCCGTACCGCGCAACACAGCAACCAGATTCAACACAACTACCGCAAAGGCATTCACCTTGACACCACCGGCCGTAGATTGTGCTGCACCACCAACCCACATCAGGAAAATATAGATCAATACACTCTGTACTCCCAACGAAGTTAAATCCACACTGGTAAACCCGGCAGTACGCGGACAAGTTGCATTAAAAAATGCCTGTGTCCATTTATCAGCAACCGACATGCCGGCAAAGGCATGGTTCCACTCAAAAATAGCAATAAAAACTGTACCAAGCACCAGCAACAGAAAAGTCATAATCAGTACAATCCTCGTATTCAGGTTATACAGATGGTAAAAACGATGTCTGTCCCACTCCCATGTATGCAAGAACTTCCATATACGACGTAAATGATGGAGTACGATATCTTTAAAATTCACCAATATCGGGAAACCGATACCACCCAGAATAATCAGCAAGGATATATAAATAAGGAAAGGATTATGCCCCGTCATCACCAATGGATTACCCAGATTACCCGGTAATGTGGAAAAACCCGCATTACAAAATGCTGATATGGCATGGAAAGCAGAAAAGGCTACTTCCTCCTCAAAAGTCATTCCCATTGTACCATGAATATCACTCCAAATGGCAAGCATTCCCGTCCCTTCTATAGCCAGTGTGAAGCCTAATATATACAGTAAAGTAGAAAGCAATGAATTCAATGAATTGGAACTAACCATATCACGAACCACCAACTGGTTATAGAATGATGTATTACCCATAAAGAACATCGCAAAAAAACTGGTCAGTGTCATTACCCCCAAACCGCCAATCTGTATTAGTAGGATAATCACCACAAAACCAGATGTAGTAAAGGTGGAAGCCACATCCACCGAAGTCAGTCCTGTGACACACACTGCACTGGTGGAAATAAACAAAGAATCCACCCAAGAAATTCCATTCATCGTACAGCGGGGCAGCATTAACAGGCCCGTTCCTATAAGAATAATTATAAAGAAACTACCAGCCAGGATTAAAGAAGGATTCGTTCTCCGTCCTAATAACCTGACCAAGCCATTGGACAGATTAAAGAAAGAAAAAATGAGCAAAAGTACAATGTGATAAGGTTTTCCGTTCAAGAATTCCCAAAAGTACAAAATAGCTCCTTCTTCCTCCGGTCGATGAAAAATAACCGGAATCAGAGTAAGATAGAGTAAGGCGATCAGTATCCAGGCCAGTTTCTTAAATGCACGCTTTGTATCTCTGTATTCCAACAAGAGACGCAAAGTCACTTCCGTCAGGAAAACACCCCACACAAACCGATAGAGAGTTTGCAGTTGAGAAGCCTCGTGTTCGGAAATAGTAAAGCCGTGTTCATATACTACACCTACAATTAACAGAATAGAAGCCAGGTAGGCTATATAAGTCACCCCTCCAAGAATGATCCGAGTGTACGGATGAATCCATTTATTCTGATATAACAAGAATTTATGATAAATCTTCATGGAGACACCAAATTAAATATCAGGCAAACATAAACAAAACAATGCGTATAGACAAAAAACAAAAGAAAAAAGAAATTGTTTTAAAAATAATAGTTACATTTGGCCTCGTAAAAATTTAATAGAATTAACCACTATGAGCAACAAGACAAAAAGATTTTTCCTTCCGGAAGAAGAAATTCCACACTATTGGTATAATATACAGGCAGATATGGTAAATAAACCGATGCCTCCGCTTCATCCCGGTACCAAACAACCACTGAAAGCAGAAGATTTATATCCTATCTTCGCTCAGGAACTGTGTAAGCAAGAACTTAACCAGACCGATAAGTGGATTGAGATTCCCGAAGAAGTACGCGAAATGTACAAATATTATCGCAGTACTCCGCTCGTCCGTGCCTATGGACTGGAGGAAGCATTGGGCACTCCGGCACACATCTACTTCAAGAATGAGAGTGTCAGTCCAATGGGATCACACAAGTTAAACTCTGCCATTCCCCAAGCTTACTATTGCAAAAAAGAAGGAGTAACCAACGTTACCACAGAAACCGGTGCCGGTCAATGGGGTGCTTCACTGGCCTATGCTGCCCGCTTGTTTGGCTTGGAAGCTGCTGTTTACCAAGTAAAAATCAGCTACGAACAGAAACCTTACCGCCGTAGCATCATGCAGACGTTCGGCGCACAGGTTACACCGTCTCCATCTATGTCTACCCGCGCCGGAAAAGACATTCTGACAGCTCACCCCAACTATCAGGGTTCTTTAGGAACAGCTATTTCGGAAGCCATCGAACTGGCACAAACTACACCGAATTGCAAATATACATTAGGATCCGTTTTGAGCCATGTAGCTTTGCACCAGACTGTAATCGGCTTGGAAGCCGAAAAACAAATGGAAATGGCAGGAGAATATCCTGATATGGTAATCGCTTGCTTCGGTGGTGGTTCCAATTTTGGCGGTATCGCATTCCCAT
This sequence comes from Bacteroides intestinalis, assembly GCF_003464595.1. GTDB lineage: Bacteria > Bacteroidota > Bacteroidia > Bacteroidales > Bacteroidaceae > Bacteroides > Bacteroides intestinalis_A. Next base: position 505,374 of record NZ_QRZF01000002.1, on the reverse strand, counting down.
TCATGCGCCATAAGATCCTGGAAGGTAAACAAACACGTTTCATCGCTGCCGAACCGGCTTCTTGCCCGAAGTTGACACGTGGTAAGTTCCAATATGATTTCGGTGATGAAGCCGGATATACCCCATTGCTACCTATGTATACATTGGGACATAACTTTGCTCCTGCCAATATTCATGCAGGTGGATTGCGTTACCACGGTGCAGGTGTTATCGTTTCGCAACTATTGAAAGATGGTCTAATGGAAGCTGTAGACATCAAACAACTGGAATCATTCGAAGCCGGTTGTCTGTTTGCCCAGGTTGAAGGTATCATTCCCGCACCGGAATCTTGTCACGCTATTGCTGCCGCCATCCGCGAAGCAAACAAATGCAAGGAAACAGGCGAAGAAAAAGTGATCCTGTTCAATCTCTCAGGTCACGGACTGATTGACATGACTTCGTACGATAAATACCTCTCCGGCGATCTTGTTAATTATGAACTGACAGATCAGGATATTCAGAAGAATCTGGACGAAATAGGCAGTCTGGCGTAAGACGCCTCATCAATAAATGTTTGCCAGACTAACGAGTGGCTCATAGAGCTTTTCAATGTCCTGTGCATCCAGTTCAATATCAACCTGGTCCCCCGGAATCAACCGTATTCCGGGGGGCTTTGCATCTTTACCATCCCGATGTATATTGATAATAGCACAGTTTTCGGGTAAAGAAAGCTCGTCCACAAGTTTACCGTCCAGATACGAACCTGTCATCACTTCAATGGATAGTTTATATCTTTTTTGTTCCTGGAAAGCAGGAGTATTGATCATATCCTCATAAAGCGTCACATTAAAAGGTTTTATCTGAAGAAGTTCCGTTAAATAATAAGTTAATCCGCCTACTACTACCGACGGGTAAAATACCTCAAAATGTCCTGTTATCTCGGTTATCAGTACAATAGCTGTCAAAGGGGTACGTATCACAGCCACCAGAAAAGCCGACATGGAAATCAACATCACATAACTGACATTCTCCGGTTCAATAACTCCATATTCCACTCCCAGTAAACCGACAATCTGCCCCAGTAATCCACCGGTGACCAGTGTAGGGATAAAACTTCCACCCGGTAAACCAGATGAAACACAGATTACGGAAAAGCCGAAATGTAACAGCATCATTGCCGTTACCCACATAATCTGTGCATGACTGCCGGACTGTGCCTGCTCCAAAAGAAACTGTTCTCCCCCACCCGTCAGGTTAACCTGCATAAAGGAAATAATGTAAGCAACCAGCAGCAGATAGAACATCTTCATATATACCGAAGATTTCACCGTAGCATAAACTCGCTTAAAGGACACCATCATCATGGAATATAACTTTCCGCAAACAGAAATAATCACTGCAAGCAATAAGAAGTACTTCACCTGAACTCCAAAAGAAAAACCGGGTTCGGCCACTTGTATCAGATGGTAGGAATTTATAGGAAAAACCATACTCGCCACCGCCCCTGCCACTACACCTGCCAGTAAGGTAGTAATAGCCGTTTTCGGAGCATCAAAACGTTCGATGGATTCGATGACAAGCAATGAAGAAGCCAGCGGTGCTGCAAACGCAGCGGCAAGACCGGCACCAGCACCGGCAGCAAGCAATTGTTTTCGTTCACCTCTCAAAATATGTGTCCAACGCGCTACAAGGCATCCGATATACGAACCTATTTGCACAGAAGGTCCTTCACGTCCCAGTGATAATCCGGCTGAAACCGAAAGAATACCACCGAAGAATTTAGAAACCAACTCTATAAAAGGGTGTTTATAGGTAATGCGTCCATTAATAGCAGCACGTGTTTGAGGAATACCTCCCCCGGTGATAAGTGGCATTTTCATCACCAGCCAGGATACGAATATCAGTATCGCCCAAAAGAAAAGAAAAAGAGGAATATGCCAGTACCACTCCGGGCGGGAAGCAAAGAATTCACTTCGCAGGTTAAAGAAATAATAGAGGCAATAATGATAGGGAACAGCCACCAGCCCCGTCAGCAATCCTACGAAGATGCTGACGAAATACAGGCGTGCGTCAACCAGTTTCAGCTTCACGACATACCACTTCCTCAGTTTTCTAAAGTTTTTGAACCTTTGAAACATTCCCCAGAGTTTTCTTTTATTAATTTGAGTATCTACAACAAATTAACCCTGTTGAAGTTTCAAGACTTTGCATTTTTTACTTTTTCCCCATCATATTCAATCGCAGGATAGCATGTACCATAAAATAACGTCCCAAAACATTATAATCCGCATCACGTATAGCAGTAGCCGAAATAGTACGCACCATGGAAATCTCCTGACGTAGAATATCATAAAACTTAAAACGCAGCAGTAATTGTTTCTTTTTCAAGAAAGCTTTCGATAGTTGACAATTCCATATCAGATTCTTCCGCCCACTACTATCGTATCCATATCCGGTGCGAAGAAAATACGTGAGATCATTACTATACTCAAATCCCCAGGGAAGATAATACTGTAAATCTCCTCCTAATTGATAATCGAATGTTTCCGTACGCATATCTTTCACATTGTTATATGAATTATTATATAATACTTCTCCCCGTGCACTCAGTTCGAGTTGCCGGGTACGGAAAGTAAGTTGCAAACGTTCACGCGCCGTAAGATGCTGAACGGAACTTTTCATCGGTTCTTTTTTATTCTGAGTGGTGTACCCATTCTGATTCCTATATTGCAGATAAGAATAGGTGCGGAACAGCCAGTTGCGATTGTTGAAAGGTCCACTCAATGAAAGAGAGCCTGATGCTCGCCAGTTTCCATTCAAATTAACGGGTGTGGTAGTTCTACCTCCTGTTTCACTGTCGTATGTGACCTGGTTTGTTACACTATTAAGTACATTCTCCACAAAAAGGGATACCACCATGTTGCGCTGATGCTTGACATTGTATGAATTATAATTCAATGTAAACGTATTGGTATAAGAAGGCTTCAGAGATGGATTACCGATACGGATATTCAACGGATTCGTCATATCGGCAATCGGCTGCAGATCACGAACGCTGGGTTGTCTTCCCTTTCCTCTATAAATGGCTTGTAACTGGGTACGTTTGGAAAACTTATAGCGAAAGTTCAATGTTGGCGAGAAGTTAAGAACCGTTTTACTCATTTGATGTTTGAAAACATCATCCAGAAAAGAACGGCTGTCCAGTTTTTGAGGTTCCAGATCAACACCAATATTGTAGTTATACTTTTTCCGGGAAGTACGGACAGCCATATTGAAAAGATGGGTACTATATTGACTCTCAAAACTATTACTTGCCAAGGAATCGTAATCGGCTACAAAATCCTCCATCGCCTCATCCCAGTTATAGACGAAACGGTCCGAATGAGTCACCCGGTATTGATAACTATAACGAAACTGAAGAAAATAACGGTTAGGCAACGGTTCTACATACACCAGTTGCAGGCGGTAATTATAACCATCACCTTCATCATCCACACGCTGGTTGACTACTTTCTCCGTATCATTCTTGAAATAATGTGTAGTAGAAAAATTTTCCCTATCGACCGAAGAAGCATTCGTTCCATAATCCACCTTCAAAGCCAGGTTTCGCCCTTTACGGCTGAACTTACGGTTGACCTGTAACATGAAAGTCAGATTATACTGGGAATTATCATAAAGATTAGAGGCAGTTCTCTCATTCAATAAGCTTTCATCCGACCAACTCTGTTGGTAACTTCCATTCCTCCTGTCACTTGCCACATAGCGATACTGTGGGCGAAATACCAAGTTGGTTACCGAATCTATCTTCCATTCCAGATAAGCATTTGCCGTCAGATTGTGGTTTTTCGTATGATTATCGTTGGTGCTATGACTGATTGATTTATCTTGTCTCAAAAAGTTGTCTACTATAGTACGACTATCCTCCGAACGATCAGTACCCGCATATTGAATATTAGAGCGAAGTTTCACTCTGTCCCAGTCACGAGTGAAGTTCATGCCTAAGGAATGTGAAGTAACCAACCCTACCCTATTCAAAATATTCCCACTGGCAGCCGAGGACTCTCGCTGCAATTCCGAGAAACCTTGATTGTTCGTATTATTCAAATTACCGATAATAGTAAGTTGGGAATTATCCCGAAAACGGTTCAAAGTATTGGCAAGCTCATACCGTCCTTTATTGCCTGTACCTGCCATGAAGTTATCCATCCATCCCTTCTTCATGTCCTTCTTCACCGCCAGGTCAAGTATCATTTCTTCATCTCCGTCATCAATTCCCGTCAGGCGAGCCAGGTCAGATTTACGCTCATAAGCTTTCAGTTTCTCCACCATTTCTACCGGAAGATTCTTCAAAGCAGCCTTCAGATCATCCGTAAAGAACTCTTTACCGTCTACCAGTATTTTTTCAACTTCCTTTCCATGGATCAACAACTTTCCATCGCCATCAATTTCCCCACCGGGCAATTGTTTCACAAGATCTTCCAGCATGGAACCTTCGGGAGTACGATAGGCTGAAGCATTAAAAACCGTTGTATCCTGTTCGGTAACCGCTAATGGCGCTTTACCCACTACAACCGTTTCATTCAATAAAAAGCCATCAGGAAGTAACGCAATATCACCCAGATTCTGCGAAGAACCTCTGAATGAAGCGGGAATAGGTTTAGAAAAAGTAATATAGCCAATGAAAGAAATTTCCAAAAACAACTTCTTATCTTTTGGCCAGACAACCGGCATTTTGAATTTACCGTCATCCGTCGTTGCCACACCGGCTACAAAAACACTATCCGGTAAAGTTAGCAAACGCACCGCTGCATATCCTATCGGTTGCTTTGTATCTTTATCAATAACACGTCCGGCAAAGCTCCCTTTGCCGGACTGAGCATTAGCAGTCATACCTGACCACAATAAAACAACATAAAATAATATGTTTCGGAAAGTCAAATATGTATGCCTGTACCCCATTCGTGTCTATCAAGTAGTTTAATGAAAATGTATTATTTAGTAGCAGGAGCAGGCCTTCCATGCATCGGGCGCTTTCCTTGTCCGTGCTTCTGACCTTTTCTTCTATCAAATTCTTTTCTGAATTTATTCGCATTATTTTTTTCTGTCTGATAGATCTTCATAATCTGTTTAGGAGACAGAATCTTACGGAACTCATTATAATACTTCTCACGAACATCCAGAATCTTACGGCTTTGTGCAAACTGATCCTTAATTTGTTTTTCTATTTCCGCATCCGTCAGTACAGGTTTTGCCGTTTGTTTAGCCTCTGCATTGTTTCCTCTGTTTCGTTCGTGGCGGTTCATCATCCGGCACTCACGCAGTGCTTTCAAGTAACCCTCGTAAACAGGAGTAAATTTAGCAGCCGTAGCATCATCCAACATCAATGTTTTTACCATCTGATTAGCTTGTCTCTGCATCATCTGCTCGGGAGTAGGGCGTTGTTTCTGATCCTTATTATCCTTATTCTGAGCAGAAATTGTTTGGCTACCAATCAAAAGAGCAGCCATCATTACATAAATAAACTTAGCCTTCATAATTTTCTTGTTTTTTTTATTAATACCTAATTTAAAAATATGTCATTATCAGAGAAGTCGACGAGCTCTTCCAACTCCTCATCCGACAGTTCATGAATCCATTTATCAGCCGGATCGCTGCTGCTTCTATCTACAGCCAGCATATCCGAAGTTCCTGCAGGTACATCTCCCGTCCAGAAATAAGACGGAACAAACAATACTCCTGCCAGTATTGCAGCTGCCGCTACAGCAGTAGAGAACATTATCTGTAAACGGCGTTTCCTACGTTGCCCGCCGTAAGTACATTCCATTACCTTTTGCTGCATATCCTCAAAGAAATTATCAGGAGTGCGGTAAGGTGTCTTTTTACCTATATCGTCAAAATCAAATTCTTTATTCATCGTCCTATCTATTTAAGATGTATTCTTTTATTTTTTCTTTCGCATAGTGATAATTCACTTTGAGAGTATCGACCTTGCTATCCAGTATCCGGCTGATTTCTCCATAATCAAGCTCGTCGTAATAGCGCAGGTTGAATATCAATCGCTGTTTCTCTGGTAGACTCAGTATGGCTTCCTGAAACTTGATTGCCAATTCATTTTCATAATCAATGTAATCGGAAGCCTTCAGTTTACCAATCAGTTCTTCTTGTACTTCTTCCGCAGAAATCGATTCTTCGTCCTTTCTTGTATTCAGTAAACGCAAACTTTCATTGGTTGCAATCCTGTATATCCAGGTATTCAGCGAGCTTTCACCACGAAACTGTTCCAGATTACGGTATACCCGGATAAAGACTTCCTGAAGAACATCTTCTGCATCCTCATGTGATACTACCAAACGCCGTATATAATTATATATAGGTACCTGGAAGTTATCCATCAGCATTTTAAAACCCTTTTTCGGGTCGGAAGCATATACCTGCCGGATTTTATCCTCGTTTATCATCCATTCAATTTCTTAGCTTTATTAAGTTAGAAACTGAAAAAAGGATGAAGTTAAATCGGCAAGTTCACTTTTTGCATTTATTAAAGAAGTGGTTAAAAATAAAGTTTCTTATCTTTGCCGTCAACTCTCCTGTTTCAGGCTAATTAAAAAAAAGAAGGATATGGAATGTAAAATCAGAAAATGGGAAATGAAAGATGCCACCGAACTTGCAGCAGCTTTAAATAACAAAAACATCCAGGACAATCTTCGGGATGGCCTGCCTTATCCTTATACTGAGGATGATGCAAAATTCTATATCAATGAAATGCTAAAGGCTGATAAGAATAGTGTTTTTGCCTTTGCTATCACTACTGATAATAAAGTAGTGGGAAGCATCGGTGTGTTTCGTAAAGACAACATTCATTCACGGACTGCTGAAATGGGGTATTATATAGCAGAATCTTTCTGGGGAAAAGGTCTGGGAACGTGTGCAATCAAACAAACCTGCCAATACGTATTTAATAACACCGATATCCTCCGTATTTTTGCAGAGCCGTTTAGCTATAATATCGCTTCTTGCCGGATTCTTGAAAAGAGTGGATTTAAATGTGAAGGAGTACTCAGAAGCAATGCTGTGAAGAATGGCCAGATTCTGGATATGAAGATGTATTCACTCCTCAAAAGTGACACCGAATAATATATTCTACATAAAAAAATAGTTTATTATGAGAGATCAAGCAGTATTAGTGCGCAATGCAGTTAAAAATGAGATTCCTGCATTTGCTCTGATTGGGAAAGATAAGTTCGCATTACAAACTTTGGAATACTATTATTCCCTGGCAAAAGAAGAGTGTAGCGAAGAGTTTCTTAAAGATTTGAGAGACTTGATAGAGAATGATTTCAAAAGGTATCGGGAAGAAAATCCGGAAAAGATAAAGGTACCCGATATGTAGTTCACTTATAGCCATAAAAAAAGGCTATCTATCCCAGACAGCCAATCTTTTGTTAACCTTAAATCTAATACTATGAAAAACACATTGCAAAGATACGGATTTCTGGGATATCTCCAAATTTTCAGGGTGATCTACAACATATTACAACATGTTTTAATAAACTCTACACCCATATTAACCATTAAAGATTCACAGTGTTAATAATTAACATATGTTTTTTATTCGATCCAAAGTTACAAGATTATGAATCAAATAAGAATTGGCTATTTCAAACCTTTTAATCAAAATAAGCTTTACTCCTTTAGTGAAAAACTATTTTTCTCTATTATTACTTCTACAGGCACAAGCAGTTTTGCGATTATCCCACTGCGGGTAGAAGTCATTCCTAAATCAATAGGGTCCTCCCCCGTCCCTATGCCATAGAATCGATTGGCAACAATCGGAAAGCGATATGCACCTTCCGGATCAATGATTCCCGTACCATTTCCGGTGGAAGAGTTGGTGTCGTCATTATCGGACAGCATGACACGCAAAGTGCGCAATATATTGCCACTTCCGTCCACAAGCTCTACTCTCAATGTGTAGTCATTCGCATCTACCGGCGCAGGAGCAGGAGCAGGCAACACATACGAGCCTTCAGACAGTACAGTAGAAGCAGCCGTCCCTACAGGTACCGGGATTTCCACCAATACACGCCCGTTGGAAACGGAAGTTAGCGGACTACTTATGTAATCTTTAAATATAGGTGTCTGGCTACGCTGAAATAACGGCACTTGCTTATTCTGCTGTGCATACAGAGAAATACGGATAGCCGAAACATTCGTGCCACTTATTTGTGCCGGTACATTCGTGAACCACCCCATCACACCTGCCACCCGACGCCAAAGGTCTACATTCCCCTGAGTACCGTAACTGCTGGGAGTCAACACTGTTGCTCCGGCAAATAGTTCGGATTGCCGGATGGAGGTCCACGTACTTGCCTCACTGCCGGAAAGGACAGCGACCGCACCGGACAATACGGAACTGCCTATCTGTATGGCAGCGGGATATCCATAAGTAGCACCAGACTGGTTGTCAAGTCCAACTGCAAGGAAAGTATAAGGTTTCCCATTGGCAAGCCCTTCATACTTCACCCGGTATCTCATGGTAGAAGTTACTGTGGGCGGATTATTGCCAAAGTAGGCCGACCAACCAATATTCTCAGAAGCGACACACAGAGCATTTTCATCTGTTCCATCGAAAATATACAGTTGCACATACGTCACATGCTGTACATTTTCCGATCCCGGAAGAATAGTACGGGTAGCCAGTTCGCCTGCCACACTTAATAAAAGTGTGACATCGCCTGCATCACCAGGCTGCTGACCGGGTTCCCCCCATTCATCAACGGCTTCGTCTGTCTGGCATCCTACCATTAGCAATGCCGATGCCAGAAAAGTGCCACATACATATTTTTTAATTCGTAGATTTTTCATTATGCATATCAGTTAAGGATATTATTTATTCTTTTCCAGATAAAATCGACCGACATTAGTAGACAAGATTCCCACGTCTATGCTGGTTTCCGGTTGCGACAGCGCATATCGTTTTCCGGTTTCCATATCCACAAATGACCAGTTCCGCCATGCGTCTCCCTGTCCATGTGTCAGTTTCAGAGTCACCCGGGCGGGATTACGCAAACTAAATCCTACCGGAATACGATTGGCATCACTCAGCTGCTGAATATCAAGCATTTTCTCTCCGGCCACGCTGAAGACAGCAATCACAGGAGGCATGTCATCATCCAATAATAATTCCGAGTCTTCGCCTGAACGAAAAGCCGTCGAAGCAGACGGATGCAGGCGCAACAGGCTATGGGCAGAAGCATTGCCAGCACTTGCCATGAGGAACAATGTCGGACGCGGCAAATCCGAACGGGTGGAAGTCACGGAACGGGTACTTCTCATCAATCCCGCATTGCCGACTGCCTGTGTCAGTACGGACTCGGTAAACTTCACCGCCAACGTAGTAGAAGCACTATTCACCGTAACAAAGAACGACTGCATCGGAGCTATAAAACGGAAATCATCTCCATTGGTAAGCAGCGTTCCATCCGCCCTGATGACGGAGTTATTGCTGTTGCCATCGTACACCTTTATTGAAGTCACCGTAGGATTATCCGCAAAGAACTGATCGATCCGGATATGAGCCATGAACGGATTCCCTACCAAAAAGGTATTTCCGGCAACCTTATTAGTCACAGTCACCACATAAGGAAAGGTAAGACTGCCACTGCTGTTCTCGTAAATGAAGCGTCCGGGCAGCGAACGGGTGACGGTTTCGCTGTAAGCCGTTCCTTGTCCTGCCGCATTATAATAATTGTAGCGGGTATGCACCTTCGGGAAACGGAAGGCAAGTACTGTATTGCTTACCGCCTCACGGTCCGCAAAAAGCGAAAAGCCACTCCCCGCAGGATAAACCTGATTCAGAGCATTGAACGGTGGTGTCCAGTTCGTCTTATCCGGTATTACGGTAACAGCAGTAAGCGTACCGCCGCTAATCTTCTGTCCCGGTGCATCATGGCTCCACAATCGTTGGTAGATGCGCGGATTAAAGCGGTTTTCGGGTGAAGTCGTTTCGTTCAATGTCACAAAGAAATCATTATTTTGAGTACCGTTCATAGTGGCAGGAATAAACATATCCCCGGTATATGTGGCTTTCAAGGGAGCAGAAAGCATATAGTAACGCCCTGCCTGCAAGGCCATTTCCACCCATGCCTGAGCGTAATTGAGGTAATGCGTATTCACTATTTCAGCATTCGGAGCGAAATGGAGATTATTGCAATAATTTGCACTACCTTGAAGAAGAACGGGATAGAGAACACAGTCGGACGGAACTATGACATCCGTGCATTGCCATGGACTGCCGTCACTCCAGTTATTCCAATCGTTCCAATTGCTTGATGTTGCATTCATTTTCCAGGTAGTACGCAACGGATGCACGGTAGAATGGATGCCATTATAATAAAGATTCGTACCTGTGGGGTCATAGATAGCAATATAATAATCGCCCACGGGTATGGCGGAAAGAATAAATGTCTGTCCTGCCAGCGTTGCCGTGCGCTCCGTTATTTCATTATTCTTAGCCACATTGTAACAGCGCAGCAAATAGCTGTTACCGTTCGTTCCGCCTTGTATCTGTATCTGGATGGGCGCTCCCTGGCAAATATGCTCTGTCACGCTGATCACGTCTATCGAACCACCGGGATCGGTAGTCGTTTCGGCACAATCGGGAATACCGTCACCATTACTGTCGGGACGAGTATAGACACCTGCCAACTGAATGCTCTTCAAAGCATCCGCCACTCCGGCAAAGGTGATACGCACTTCATCAAACGGCGTGGTTACAGGCGTGGTTTCAACAAACTGCTTGCCTCCGCTACCTATGACGTCCAGTCCCAGCAGTCCACCTGTCCCGGTACGTCCCACTTCCACACCTGCGTTATATACACTAACTGTAGTCCAGGAAATAAGTTCTGCTCCAGTCACGCCTGTAGGATCTACAACGATGAATCCTACCGGTTGTTTCTGTTGTATCTGATTGAACTTTACCGCTACGGTAACTGCACCCAGTACATTAGTGGTGGTTACAAGCGCATAACTGTTGATGTCCGAGTCTATGAGATTGCCCAGATTATTGAACGAGGTTCCAACGTTGGCTACACCAGTGCTACGGGTGGCAGCATAATTGATGCGGGCTCCATAAGTGGTGGACGTCATCAGTTGCAAACAGGCATTTGCGATACTGGCGCTGTAGCAACTGGCACTGGCACTCTCCCAGAAAGCATAATAAATGCGGAAAGCGTTGAGATTGAGGTTGAGCAGACCGCCCGTCCACAATTCAATGGCATCAAATTCCTGATTGGTGTTTACACTTATACGTATTTTATTCCCGCTGTCGCCTATCAGCCCGGCTGAGACGACATTACTATTATCCACAGCATTCTCAAACACCTTCACACCGCTGCGATACAAGCGGATTATAAAGAATTTCAGCACATCAGCGCTCAACAGCCTGGTAGAAGTCTGAATGACGAAACCTGTACGGATTTGACTCTTCGACGCATTGACAGGCTTATCCGAAGCTGTCCTGATTCCTACGATAGAGGTGTTGGCGGCAATACTTGCCAGATTATTGTAAGTGATAAAATTGTCGGAGTTACTATCTATCAGATTATTCTTTCCCGTGAAGTTGGTGCCCTCGCCTACACAAAGCAGACATCCGCCTCCCGAAGGGGCATACACAGCGGCGCCATTGCCGGCATTGGTAATCATGGTATTGCATGCATCAGTTTCGCTGATACTGCTGGCATTACGGGTGATTACGGCGGTTTGGGTATATACTTTCCCATCGGTTCCAACATAGGTACCCATCACTTTATATGTCCCGTTCACGGTCATGCCTGTAATCTTATTGTTACTGATGACGGGAGAAGAGCCTGTAGGAGATTCCGTAATGGCATACGACACGCTTCCCGTGACAGGGGTTTTCAGTTGATAGGAATTGCCCGTGACAGTGGCGTTTGCCAACGAAAAATAAGCGGAGGCGTCTACCAACACCTGATTGCGGACATAAGCGTAATTGATGGTAGTGGCACTCAGTACATTCAGGTTTACACCTGCAAATTGTATTTTTATCTGAGTACAAGGTTTCTTCAGGATCATACTCACCTGGCTTCCTCCTCCGGCAATGGCCGAAATTCCCAACAGGCTGCTGATGGTAACCTGTTCCTGTTGCTGGTTGGCGGCATTATAGGTGGTCAGTATGGTAGTTCCCAATGCACTGATGGTTAACAAACCGTTATAAGAAAGGAAATAGCCGACCTCCGCTCCTATGGGAATTTCTTTTTTGAAATTGATAGTGACGTGCGGCTGAGTAAGTGCTCCTATCAGTCCGAAAGATGGGCCATCGGTCAGATTCGTATTGATAAGTTGGGCGCTGTTTAGCATATTGGTCCATCCGGTATCGAAGAGAGCATCGTTGTGAACCTCCACACCACCGGTGAAATAGCTGCTTCCCGTGATGGCGGGTTGAATAGGATTTTCGCCTACAAAAGCGTAATAAAGACTGAGGGCATTCAATACGTCGGCAGAAATGCCATACATACCGATCTTGATTTCATCAAAGGGTTTGGCCAGTTGGGTAGTAATGGAAATGGCTTGCTGACCGTCATTGTTAGCGGCGCTCAGCAGATTCAGTTCCAATGTTTGCACTTCCTGCACATCGCTTCCCTTCATTTCCTGCTCCACTCCTTTCAGGAAGGTTTTCAGCCAGAAACCTTTCAGTACATTGACATTCAGCAAAGAAGTGTTGCTGATTTTATATACAAATCCTGCTGTCTGCCCACCGGCGTAAGTGCGGTTTACATCACGTACGGAAGCTATCTGATTCCCAATCAAATTGGCCGTAACCACACCGCTGAACGAAGCGGAGTTCGTGATGTCAGTATCCAAAATATTACTGATTCCCTGATTATTGGTAAGTATTTCTACCAAGGCATTCGACATATCGTCCACAATACGTCCATCGCCCACCAAAGGAACTCTCCGGCTGGCTGTCCATGTCTGTCCACCATCGGTAGAGGTTAGGGCGGATGTTTCGGCAGCAGCTGCCGCAACCGCTCTCGACAAGGTTGTATCATCGGGAATGGACAAGAACTTTTCATCCTGGCAGGCTGAAAGACAAAGGAGAAGAGCAGAAGTCAGAAGTGTATGAATGGTTTTCATCTCTGTATCATTTTAGGATGTGTGAGGTATTTTTTAAGAGGGTGTTTTTGCAACACCCTCGCTATATATCCAAGGTCCGAATCTACTATTCGAGTTCTAAATTATAAATCACATCCCAGGCATCGTTTACTGTAACAGTGATTACCGTTTCCTGAGACAAGTCGATAGGCTGGTCATCATCTCCCGTAGTTCCCGGATCACTTGTACCTCCGTCTGTTGTGGCAGAAAGATTCTTTGTACCTATGGAGTAGAAATAGTTGCGCTGAACATCATATACCGATTTATCTCCGGAGCCGACAGCACTGTTCACCACTTTCCATGATTTCAACACAGGGCTAATTCCACTTGCTTCATTGGCTTCCAGCTGAATGGTAAAGGTCGGAGTACTTGTAACGGCACTGAAAGGAATGAGGAACTTACCACTTACCAGCGAATTGTCTACCGTAGCAACGGAACCTGTTCCGGCAGTAATCACAAATTTCTTGGTCAGATCAGAACCGGCAGCACTGACTTGAGCAGTATAATCGGACAGTATAGAAAGGTCATATTCCAGTACTTTCGTTTTCGTAGCGTTTCCGGTAGCATTCACCGACATGGCGCTTGGAAAGGTAAATGCGCTGGATGCAGAAGACGCATAGACACGTATGTACTTCACAGTAGTAATGGCTCCCGAAGCATTAGGGTCAGGATACTTCACCGGAATGTTCTTAAAATATCCCAGTAAACCTGCCACTTGACGTTTCAATTCCACTTCACTGGTAGTTCCGGCTTTAAGGTTACCATTTTCCACTTCAAAGGTAGCTCTACCGGCAAACAGTTCGGATACGGTTGCTCCCGGAAGGGTAGCGGTAAAAGTATCCGCAGCACTGCCACCTCCTGTCACTGTATAGTCGGCAATGTCATTATAACCATACACAACAACAGTATAAGTGCCATCAGTCGTCAGTTTGTTCAGTTTAATGGTTTGACTTGCCTTATGGTCACCGGTACCGGGAGTTGTAGCATTCGAAGGGCCGGCTGTCCAAGTAAGCGGATTGGCGGTTCCGGCACTCAAAGCTGCCGCAGTTACATCTGTTCCGCTTGGACTATAAATATAAATCTGTACTTTATCAACGTTATTGGCAGCCTCAGAACTATTTACGGGACGATTGGCGCGGGTATTCAATCCATCTCCTCCACTGTTTAGAGACAATGTGATTTCGGACAGGGACGGAGGGTCCTGCTCGTCCGTAACAACCAATTCGTCATTACTACAAGCTGCGAGCATCATCATGCCGACAGCAGACATTAAAACATACTTTTTCATTTTAGTTAAGTTTTTGAGTTAAACATTCGAGAAAAAACAATATCAATTAATATTCAGGTCATAAATCTTTTCCCACGTATCTCCCATCAGCATATAGATAAAGAAATCTTTTCTTTCCTCACTATATGCATATTTCAAGGTAGTCAATTCATTACGCTTCAAGGTGATGTTTACATCTTTGGGGGTAAGAAGGGGTACGCTCAACATCAGAGGATTATAAAAATCCAAATGCAACACAGACTTGGCACTTTCTGTAGAAGGAGCAAGAATTGTGCTTATCACAATCTGCGAAGTTGACTTCCAAGTAGCTGTTTTAACCACACTGATAGGACCCAGATAGCTGAACAGGTGATTTATTCTTTCATAAATCTTGTCTATACGTTCATCCATATACCAGCTGTTTGCAGGTAAATCAGTGATCTCTATCAAAAGCTTTCCAGTGACACGTTCCATATCCACCGTATAATGACTGTTTTGGTAATCATATACAAGGGTATCAGTAGTTAGGAAGACATCACTACCTTCTTTTCCATTGGGGTGTATAATATGAGTCAATGAAGCGTCAGTCAGCGAAGTATTATCCGGCATTCCTCCCCATATGGTCAATACATATTTCCCCGTCGGCAAACATTCGCAAAAGGTAATGGTGTGGGTTGTTTCAGAATCAGTGACACTAAACAGTCCCTGTTCTTCTACTACACTTCCGGTTTCAGCGTCGCGCAGAATATAATGAAGTGTAGGGATATATTCACGGAAAGGAAGTGTTTCACTCCTACGTACCTGTATCGGCAGATTATCAACGTTAAAATAATTTTTATCCTTTACGGTAATATTCACCTGCAAAGGTGGACATGCTTCAGGATCTTCCTTTATACAGGAAGTAAATACCAAAAGAGAGAAAAGAAGATATTTCCCTAATACTTTCCATCTGACAGAGATGAAAGTCGCACCGTATTGGATACTTTTTTTCATGGTTATCTATTACTATATGAGTATCATGATTTTTCAATTATGCCAATCAACGAATCTCGAGATTTGTTTGTTCACAGAAATATGATAATTATTTTTAGAAGATTTATTTGACGAATTCTGGATTCGGAAAAAGGAACAAAATCAATATGGCAATGAAACAAACAAGACATATTATTGGATATATGCAAAAGAACTGTTAAATTCGCAAATAGAACAAGTGCACTTTTTTCTTTTGCTTTGTTTATAGCATAGAAACTTGAACTATTAATAAAAAAACAGGATTGATGCTGAAGAGATTTATCTTCTGTCTGTGGATATTATTGCCGTTCTCTTTGTTTGCCCAAAACGAAGGGACTAATTCCATTGCACACGATAGTCTTACCATCGGGAAGCATCAGGGAACTTTTATTAAAGCAATGAAAAAGTTCCTCAACTTCAATGATTTCGATACAACTTATATAAGCCCTAATCGCTACAACTATGCCTTGATGCTCGACCATTTCACAAATTACGAGTATTACTCCGTAGGTACCGCTGTTCCCGAACCTCAACGGCTCCGGTTCACCCCCAACCCTCGCAACAAAATAGGAGCTTACTTCGGCTGGCGCTGGATATTTTTAGGATGGTCTGTCGATACAGATGGACTCCTTGGGAAAAAAAGTGGGAAAAACAGAGGAACAGAATTCGACCTAAGTCTCTATAGTTCGAAATTTGGAGTGGATCTTTTCTATCGGCGTACAGGCAACGATTACAAAATACACCAAGTTACGGGCTTTTCCGACCGCATTCCTTCCAACTATTCAGAAGACTTCAATGGGCTGAAAGTAAATATGAAAGGATTCAACTTATATTATATCTTCAACAATCGGCACTTCTCATATCCGGCAGCCTTCAGTCAGTCTACCAACCAACGACGAAATGCGGGTTCACTGATAGCTGGTCTTTCCGTATCCACCCACAATCTAAAGTTCGATTATACTAAATTACCTGAGCTTATTCAGGAAACAATGAATCCCGGAATGAAAGTCAGGCATATCAAATACACTAATATCAGTCTCAATTTTGGATACGCCTACAACTGGGTATTTGCGCGCAACTGCCTGGCTTGCCTGTCGCTCTGTCCGGCAATTGCCTACAAAACGTCACGTATAGAAAAGGATGCGGAAGAAGGTAACGACTGGTACAAGAACTTCAATATTGATTTCATATTGCGGGTAGGTGTGGTATACAATAATAGTAAGTACTTTGCAGGCGCTTCTTTCCTGGGCAGGACATACGACTATTATCGGGATAACTTCTCCTTAAACAACGGATTCGGTACGTTGCAAATATATGCCGGCTTCAATTTCTATCTGAAAAAGGAACACCGGAAAAAGAAATAATGGCTATAAAATTACCAGAACTTATTATGCTCGACACTATATTCAAATCCTGCAGACTGCAATTTTCCTACAATCATCTCCTTATTTACATTCATATCATCGCAGAGTTCATCCAATGAAGAATAACAGTCACGCAATTTCATATTGATGAAGCTGAAAAGCATCATCGGGTCTTTAGGCAATTCCATCTTTCTACTAATACTTATTGATTCCGGCTGCAAAATTACAATTATCCGGCTTATCCTATTCCTCCTGAGGACCTATTTTTTCTATCTTTAACGCAACCTTCTCTATAATTTTACTGAGTTCTTCTTCCAGTGGAATGATATTGAAATCTTCCCAGAAATGTTCGTCATACCTGAATTCTTCATCTGCAAGTACAGTACGTGTAGGCAGTCTTTCAGCACGAGGAAAACGGGTCACATTCTCTTTATCCACCAGGCAAGTCACCATTTCAAACCAAGTATGCAAAGTCGGATTACTGAAAAAAACACGTTTTCTCTTCATTTTGAAATACAAGTCACCACGAATGTGATGGATATAGTAAGTACCATTCCACGGTTTATACGAAATGGTATATACCACCTTCTGTGTAGTCAGGTTCACCTTCTGCGCCTGCCGTACAACAAAGATCCGCGTAGCATCTTTGATGTACTTGGGCTGTATCTCAATGCGAGCCTGTACCAAAGCCCCATTCTCCGAATCAATATACAACGCTCCACAATAGAGAGGCCCCTTGACATCCGGCTTTTGCTCAAAATAAACCACATTGACACATCGGTCGTCAATAAAGGTTATGTCACCCGAAGTATATACGTACTGATTATCTCTTGCATCAACCGACAGAAAATCCGGCAAGTCTTTAATAAAATCCAATTGCAGACAAGCCTGAATACCGGCTCTCATCTTAGCTACCAGACTGTCCGTACTCTCCCGGTTATCAATCCGACTCATCTTTAATAGTTTTACCTGATCGGATGTATTAATCTCCTGCAAAGGAGCTTTATAAACCTTGAAAACAGCTTCTGTCAGACTTTGGAATTTGTTCTTCAACTGGACGCCTTCCCGATAGAAGGTAGTCAAATAAACGGGAGCCAACGAATAGTTTTCTTTACGTCGCCCCACCATTTCCCGCAATAACTTCCTGGGTTCTACCAACCGAATCAACACTTCTTGTAAAGGAACTATTTTGGGTTCCAGACTCAGTACATTATCCCGTCCAATCAGCATAGTTGCTTCAATATTTTGTGCAACATACCCTAAATGGGAAAAAGAAAGATTGCCACTTTTCAGGGAGTCAGGCAAATGTAGCCTGAACTCCCCATTCTTATTTGTAATATTACCTATTGAAGTTCCTTGAAGAATGACCGATGCATTTACAACAGGGTCTCCCGTTTCTTTATCCCGCAAAGTACCGGTTATGGTAAAATAAGCCAGTGGTGGAGGTAGTTCTTCCGAAACAGTTTTCTTCCTCACAATCTTCTCCGCAGGAGGCAGAATTAGGATGTGATGCCCTATCACTTTAAGTTCTAATGACCTATCGCCTATAATTTCATAAATAGCTTGCCGGACCGTGCAGTTTTTCCTTTTTGTCTTTACCTCAATATCATTATTCACCACCTTACTGTCGTAAACGAAAAGGTAACCGGATTGCTCCGAAACTTTACCCAACAAGGAATATACGGTTCCTTTCATTCCGGGCAGTCGGATTATACGTTCCAGCACATCTCCCCCATCCGCTCTCATACCACAGGTTATGAAGAGTAGCCCAAAGAGGAGAATGAAGAAACGATGAAGTTTCATGATTTATATTATTAAGTTATCATTCGGATAAAATCAGTTTATCGCCTTCGCGTGAACATTTCAGGCTCAACGCCCAGCAAATGAGCTCTGCCACTGTTTCGGGGGAGTTGTTTTCAAATTCAATAGTCAGTTTTCGTTTATTCAAGACCGACGATGCCGCCTGTATCTGCAAAGTAGGAGCTTCAGCATTCACCACCCGCAGAATATCTTCCAGACATTCATCTTTGAAGCGTATATTCTTTGTATACTGTCTGAACTCATCGGAATCTCCTGTTTCACTCAATTGTAATTGCCGGGCCTGCAAGGTTACGGTTTCCCCGGCATTTACCAGCACACTCTGTCCTCCCTGCTTCAACGAGACCTTCACCCTGCCCCGCTGCACGGATAGCTGGAAAGAGTCATCCTCATGGCTGCGTACATTGAAAGCCGTACCCAGCACTTCTATCCGTACCTTCCCCGTCTCGATCAGAAAGGTTTGTTCGTGATTCTTCGCTACATCAAAGAACGCTTCTCCCTGCAAATTCACTTCCCGCTTGTCCGTAGCAAAATGTTCGGGATACTGCAAGGTACTCTCTTGCGCCAGATATACCACAGAGCCATCTTCGAGCGTAGTAACCAGCATGGATGCTTCACGGTTTTCCTGCGTCACCAGATTAAGATTTTCCACCTCACCTCCCGGCGCGAACCATAAAAAAGATGCCAGATAGACAAAACCGGCAATTACGGCAGCCGCCAGTGTTCCCCATTTCAAAAGTAGTTTGCGACGCACTACCCGTCCCTGCCCTACCTCTACGAGCAGGCGGTCTTTATCCAAACGGGCATACAACCGTTCCCATGCCTCATCCGTCTTTGTCCTATTTTTATTCACTTCAGTCATTTCGTAAAAATATAATTATCTATTTCGTTTCGTAAGGTACGGAGCGCTTTCGTCATTTCGGCCTCTACTGTCTTAATGGACAGAGATAATGAAGAAGCAATCTCCGCATATTTTTTTCCTTCCATACGATGCATTTCGAATATCTGCAGCCTGCGCACCGGCAGTTTATCAAGAGTATGGCGAATCAGTCCCTGCAACTCTTCATATTCCAATTGCCTGTGGGGATCAGAATCCTGTTCCAGGACATTACCTGCCAATACATACTCGCGATACCGCTCTTTGACTTCCTTATGCTGGCAATATTGTAGAGCTTCGTTGCGAACAGCTTTATACAGATAGCTCTTTACAGACTGGAAAATCTGTAAATGTTCCCGGTCCTTCCAAAACACGTAGAACAGTTCCTCCACTATTTCCTCGGCAGCTTCCATCTCCCCCGTAATGCCTACGGCATACCAGCAAAGAGGGGAATAGTAACGGCGGAAGATCTCCTCGAACGCCTTTATATCGCCCTCTTTTATTTTTGTCAGTATGAAGAGTTCATTCAGCATATCCGGGAATTATTGTTGATCTCCAAATATAAGAAAAACTATCTGAAATCTAACGGGATTGTTTTTTCAATTTGCTCACTGCATGTTCCAGAGACTCTGTGGGTTCAATAATATTGTATGCCTTCCAGAAGTCCTCGTTCCAATATACGTCTACCATATCATAGAACACCTGTTTTTCTTTAAAAGCCTTCTTGTATGGAATAGCTGCGAAATCATTCTTTCTATCCGTCACCACCATTTCGGAGAATACTGTATAGCCGGAAGAGAATAAACGCTTTTTCCAATCGCACTTAAAGCGGATTTCATTCCGTATATAATTCAGATAGGTTTTTCCATTCTGCTCTTTATATGTCACCAGATAGGAGACTTCCTGTGGCCTGAATCGTAACCCAAGGGGTTTCTTATGGAGAATAGCTTCTACCGCCTTCACTCTGTTCTGCATATCCAAAGAGAACTCTGCACGGGTGAATGCCAAGTTCTCAAAATCGATATAGAGCTTCCCATAGAACAAGGCATACATTAAACTGACTCTGGGACGGAAACTAACTACATATTGCATACGGTTATCCAGATTCACAGGTTCCTCAATATGGAAATCATAGTAATTCAGATTCTCCTGACTCAGCAGTGCATCCCCATTCTTCACAACATCCAGATATACGGAGAGAGTAGGTCCGCCCACTACTTTGACAGCCAGCGTATCACTTGTCTTTTGACTTAGCAAACGACGTCCTTTCTGTATCTGTACTTTGTCATTGGAGGGTTCACGGTCACTATATGCTGTTTTAGCAACATCTATCACCGCTTCCGATACACTAATGTAACGGCGTCTTTTCTGCACTGTCTCCCGATAAAATGCGGTCAGTAAACTCTTATCGGGCGAATAGTTCACCGGAATCTTCTTTATGGCTTCTTCCACAAGTGCACGGGCATTATTACCAAAGATTACAATCTCACTCAGCAGATTAGGAGCCGGCAGCATCCAAATGGTAAGGTCAGATATATCTTTGTTATCTTTCAGGGAAACCTGGGAATTCAAGTATCCGATATGTGAAACTTCCAATCCCTGAATAGTCTCCGTATCCTTTATCTTCAAAGAGAATACCCCATCTGCATTCGTAACGGTTCCGATGTTCGTACCGGGAACAGATACATTCACATTTTCCAGTTTTCTCTTATTATCCTTATTTTTCACCACTCCTGTGATAGTGAAATAGCTCTCGGCCTCTTCTTGTGCCCACAAAGGTGAAATACCCAATAGCAAAAATGCCATCAACCACCCAACTGTAATTCCAACTAACTTTTTCATCTTCGTATGATTTTAAAGGTGAACAATTCTTGTTTTCTACTTATAAGATCGTTCAGCAAAGAAAAACCCTATAGATTTTGGAAGAAAAAAAGAAGGAAAATATTTCCAATACAAAATATTTCTGACAGTATCACACGAATCCGTTTTATTATAAAAGAACACAAAAAGAAGAAATAAGTGACTGCTAACATGAACTTTGATCCTCTACTATTGTTCACATGCGATCAATAAGTAGATTATTCACCTTACAAAACATTTAACAGCTATGAGAACAGTTCATCTGATAGTTATTCATTGTTCCGCAACAAAGGAGAATGAAACTTTTACGGAAATGGAGTTAGAGAAATCACATCGGCAACGTGGGCTCAATGGTATTGGTTATCATTATTACATCCGAAGGGATGGAAATATTAAAAGCACACGTCCAGTCCGAAAACCCGGAGCTCACGCCCGAGGGCACAATCTTGATAGCATTGCTATATGTTACGAAGGTGGACTTAATCAACGTGGAGTCCCTAAAGATACACGTACTGAATGGCAAAAACACTCCATGATCGTCCTGATAAGGACGCTGCTCACCGACTTTCCCATGTGCCATATTTGTGGACACCGTGATTTACCCCAAATACTTGATGATAATTCACTGATAGAACCTGAGTCGTGGCTGGAAGAATGTCCCTGTTTTGATGCAGCAAGAGAATATGGTTATTTGAGAGAAGGTGTACCAAGCACTCCTTGATACACCTTCTTCTATCCTATCATTCGTTTCTTCTTAAAACGTATGTACGTTCAGCAACTTGTCTACCAGGTATCCATCTGTTGCTGTCAGTTTGAAGGTGACTCTCCGTTTGGCCTTAAGCTTAATGACAAACAGGTCGCTGTCACCTTCAAGCGGCTCATGTTCCCCGATGTTTACAAACGTGGGGTACAATGACTTGGTGCCATTGGTATGAAGCCTGTCATTTGTCAGGTTTTCCATGTTTTTCATACCCAATGGTTGTATACCTACAAATTCATAGTCGGCAGGATCGTAAGCTAATGCAAAACTAAGGGCATTTACAAAACGTAGACCAGTACCTTTCACCAATACCTCAACGAGTTCATCCTTGGCATAAGTTTGTTTCGGTGTGCTAATATCAAGCTTTCCTTCCACCTTCTCGCCTCTTACGGCGTCAGCACCACCATCCAGTTGCGTAGCAACAACAGAGATATCGTAGGCATCTATCAGACCGTTACGATTCAGGTCGCCATTGCTGATATATCCTTCAAAGTCGGCATCGCCACGCCTCAACCCTGTATAGTTGATGTAAGAGGTCAAGTCGTTTTCATCAACCAACTTATCATTGTTGATGTCGCCGGGCAGGTAACTTTCCGTTTCAGGTACCCGGAAGACATAAATCTCTTGTCCCGAACCATAATTGCCTACAGCTTCGGTAATACTCATCTTGATATAACGAGCGGTAGGAGCTTCAGCGAAGGTGAATACTTTCACTTCATTATCACGCTTCCAGTCGAAGGTTCCTGCTTCAGTCCAATTCTCCTTATCCATACTACAATAAACGGTACCTTTCAGCAACGTTCCGTTTCCTGCATTCTCACGAGGCAGGTAGTGGAACTTTTCAACCTGATTGATAGACTTCAAGTCCATAACCAAGTCGAAGGGAACTGCTTTTTCATTGTATTTGGTATGCCATAACTCTCCTTCTTCAAAATCGAACAGACGGCGAAGCGAACGGCCCTGGTTATCAGCAGTAGTCTCACCCACAATACCATGTATGGCAAACTCCAATGGATCTTTTTGGGTGGTAGCACTGAATGTTGACCAATCGGAATATCCATCTTTATTCACAGCGCGTATCTTAAAATCATAAGTAGTCTCCACATTCAGGCCATCAAATAACAGTTCTGTATCTTTAATAGTGCTATAGGCCGTACCATTAAGTTCTATTTCGTAATAGTCTGCATTTTGTACTGTATCCCAAGTAGGCTTCAAGGTGTAGGCAGCCGTATTTTCATCAGTTACCTGTGCCTTTGGAGCAACCAGCGAACCCGAGGTTACCAGATCGTTATTCGCCGGTTTAAATACAAACCCGTCTATTTTCAATAGTGTCGGAGCTACCGTAATATCAGAAGCAGCCAACTTGACGAGAAGCTGTGGATTCTTTGTGATAACTTCTTTCTCAAACTCGCTGCCCTTGGTGGCAAACTTATTCAGATTGGGCTGGGCATTGTAGAAGTAAACATTTTCTTTCTGAAAATACTCATCCATACTACTTGTTTCTGTAAGTTTAATCTTGTTCTTGCCAATAGTTGCCGAAATCTTCTGAGGCTTTTCAGTAACATTGATCCTGAACTCGGTAGCCTTTTCTTTTATAAAACCATTAAAATCACCCTGAGCCGGATGAATAGTAACTATAGCCTCACCTTTAGCGTTGACATTAGATTCGATCAATGTACTTACCCCCTTACCTAAGCGGTATTCTTCAGTTACTCCATCATCGTCATACTCAGTGAATGCGCTCTGCCCATAGGGGTAGAGTTCATATATACGCAGTTTTTTGTCTACTTCGCTGACATTATTATTAGGGAGTGTCATAGGAATAATGGCTCCATTCTTCACAAATACAGGTAATTTCCAGAGTGGTGAAGCATAATTATTAATAACACGTCCTCCCTGATATACTTCACCGGAGAAGTAATCTACCCATTCTCCTTCAGGGAGATAAATACCATTACGAATATCATTGCCTTGCTCATCCGCCTTGGTAGCCTGATAAATAGGTGCCACCAGGAAATAGGGTCCATAGAGGAACTGATATTGCGTAGCCTTACCCAATGTGTAGGGATTGGGATATTGCAAAAACATAGCCCGTATCATAGGCAGGCCATCCACCGATTCTTTGGCAATACTGTAAGCATAAGGCATGATCTCTGATTTCAGTTTCAAATACCATCGATTGATAGAAGTGACCGGTTCGCCCAAAGCATGAGGATACTTTTCATTGGCTCCCCACCCGTCCATATTCAACTGCATGGGCGTGAAGGTTTTCCACTGGAAGTCTCTGGTATTGACTACCGGATTCTTTCCTCCGAAGATACCGTCCATATCAGAACAGATATTAGGATTACCCGACAAACCTGAACCTATATAAGTAGGAATGTGGAAACGAATATATTCCCAGACTCCTCCTGTCTGGTCGCCCGACCATATACCGGCATAACGCTGCGTACCCGCCCAGCCATCAAGGGAAATAATAAAGGGACGGGCATCATTACCATAGTAAGTCATAATCTGTGCCACGTCTGTGATACCATTCAATCCAAAGGAATATCCGGCACCTACCCAGGCAACATCGGTTTTCAGTACACGCACGCCTGCATCCCTCACTTCCTTTACAATGTCACGCTGCAACAAAGCACTGATACCTTCTTTTGGATGGAGATCGGACTGTGTCCATAAACCGATTTCCACACCATTCTTACGAGCATAGTCTGTCAGGTTCTTTAGGTTTTGAATGTTACCGTCCAGCGTTTCCGTCTGACCATAACCGGCTCCATAACCATCATTAGGCAACAGCCACCCCAGCGGCATATCATGATTCTTGTAGCGGTCTATTACAGCACGCGCCGAAAACTGATAATTATCTTTCTCTCCATTCAACGATTCTTTAATGCCACTATTATCTTTTTGACTTTCTTTGTAACGCTTCCCATCCTCAAACAGAATGCCATTTTCGTCCTCTTTCCAATAGTCACGATTATAGGCATTCAGGTGCCCTTGATAGAAACCAAATTTCGGCATTAGTACGGGGTTACCTGTCAACTGGTAATAATCGTTCAGCAAAGATACGGCACCATCATTAACCATAATGAAGATATCGAGATAGTTTGTTTGATGGAACAATTTCACAATACCCTTTTCTTCTCTACCAAAATCGTAAACCCCTCTTTTAAAAGTGTACCACATCAGGCCGTAACCATTTGTTGACCAATAATATGGATTGGGAGATGCTACTCCCCCATCTGTCCAGCTATTTTGGTTTTCAATAGAAATGGTCCTGCCTTTGTGTGAGAAACGGCCGTTTTGTACACCACCCCCATAAAAATATTCCTGAAGGTCTTCTTTCAGTTTCAAGGTAACTCTTTCTTTATCAAAAAGAACAGGCTCAGCCTCTTCCAGCACAGTAGCTCCAGTTTTGAGGTTTATGACTTTCATCAATGCGGTGCTCTTATCAAACTCTACTTTTATTTTTCCGCTGGTAATCGAGAAAATGTCACCATTATTTTTAATATCCAATTGAGATACACCTCTACGTGGTTGGTCCACGAGAATTTTAGCTTCAGGCTTTGCTTTCGGATCACGGAGCATCCCACCTGAATTATCCTGGAACACTCTGAAAATATTTTCTCCATAAAAGTCGAGCGTCATACGCTGGTGATTGGAAAACAAGATGTCAACTGTAGTTGGATTGATTTTCACAACGTCTACAATTAAAGCTTCTTGTTGCGTTATTCCGGTGTAGTTTTCTTCCACTGCATATGCAGATAGACAGGGTCGCATAAAACATAGGAAGGAAGCAAATACCAATGCCGTCAACTTCCCAGAGTGATTGAGTGATTTCTTCATGTTTTTTTCTTTATAAGGTTATCTTTCCGAACGCACTTTGCAAAGATACTTAGTTTTTAAAGCTATCCGAAATTGTAGGCTTAAAATATCGCGTATACTTTGAAAATATAACAAATACCAAACTCCAATAAACCACTCACAACCCTTCAATCGCACACAGACAAAAAAAAGAGCTGTAAGTAGTTAACTTACAACTCTTTTCTTATTATATATTATTCGTTTATCTACCGAACTTACTTAACTTCCTCGAAGTCTGCATCTTGCACGTTGTCACCATGCTTAGCACTATCCTGAGCACCACCAGCTTGTCCGGCATTCATATCAGGACCGGTCTGAGCACCACCTTGAGCACCGCTCTGTGCATACATTTCAGCACTTGCAGCCTGGAATGCAGTATTCAGCTCTGCCATAGCAGTATCAACAGCAGCCAGATCCTGTGCCTTATGAGCATCTTTCAGTTTCTGCAAAGCAGCTTCAATCGGAGCTTTCTTGTCAGCCGGCAGCTTGTCACCCAATTCTTTCAACTGATTTTCAGTAGTGAAGATCATTGAGTCAGCCTGATTCAGCTTGTCAATCTTTTCACGTTCTTTCTTATCAGCTTCTGCATTAGCTTCAGCTTCAGCCTTCATCTTTTCAATTTCTTCTTTGCTCAAACCGCTGGAAGCTTCGATACGGATAGCTTGCTCTTTACCTGTAGCCTTATCCTTAGCAGATACCTTCAAGATACCGTTAGCATCGATATCGAACGTTACCTCAATCTGAGGAACACCACGACGAGCCGGAGCAATACCTGACAGGTTAAACTGACCGATTGACTTATTCTGAGCAGCCATCGGACGCTCTCCTTGCAATACATGGATCGTTACTTCGCTCTGGTTATCAGCAGCAGTAGAGAATGTTTCACTCTTCTTGCACGGAATAGTAGTGTTTGCATCGATCAACTTGGTCATTACACCACCCAGAGTTTCGATACCCATAGACAGCGGAGTAACATCCAGCAATACCACACCCTTGATTTCGTCCGTCAGCACAGCACCCTGTACAGCAGCACCTACGGCTACTACTTCATCCGGATTTACACCTTTAGAAGGAGCTTTACCGAAGAAATCTTCAACCAACTTCTGTACAGCCGGTATACGTGAAGAACCACCCACAAGAATTACTTCGTCAATATCAGAGTTGCTCAAACCAGCATCAGACATAGCCTTCTTACACGGTTCCAGACAAGCCTGAATCAAAGTGTGAGCCAAAGCTTCGAACTTAGCACGAGTTAAAGTCTTAACCAAGTGCTTAGGTACACCACCTACCGGCATAATGTACGGCAAGTTAATTTCAGTACTTGTAGAAGAAGACAATTCAATCTTAGCCTTTTCAGCAGCTTCTTTCAGACGTTGCATAGCCATCGGGTCCTGAGTCAGGTCGGCACCTTCGTCATTCTTGAATTCATCTACCAACCAAGTGATAATTACCTGATCAAAGTCGTCACCACCCAAGTGAGTATCACCGTTTGTTGACAATACTTCGAATACACCGCCACCGAATTCAAGGATAGAGATATCGAATGTACCACCACCAAGGTCGAATACGGCAACCTTCATATCTTTGTTCGCTTTATCGATACCGTAAGCCAAAGCAGCAGCTGTCGGTTCGTTCACGATACGTTTCACTTCCAGACCGGCAATCTGACCGGCTTCTTTTGTTGCCTGACGCTGAGAATCGGAGAAGTAAGCCGGAACGGTAATTACAGCTTCCGTAACTTCTTGTCCCAAATAATCTTCAGCAGTTTTCTTCATTTTCTGAAGAATCATAGCTGAAATTTCTTGCGGAGTATAAAGACGTCCGTCAATATCTACACGCGGCATGTTGTTGTCACCCTTAACAACCTTATAAGGCATACGGGCAATTTCTTTCTGAACCTGATCCCAACTTTCACCCATGAAACGTTTGATTGAGGATACGGTTCTTGTCGGGTTCGTGATAGCCTGACGTTTTGCAGGGTCACCCACTTTACGCTCACCACCGTCAACGAATGCTACGATAGACGGAGTAGTACGTTTTCCTTCACTATTTGCAATTACTACAGGTTCGTTTCCTTCGAATACAGAAACGCAAGAGTTTGTAGTTCCTAAGTCAATACCAATAATTTTTCCCATGATCTTTAATATTTTATTTGTTATTATTCAAGTTTCAGTCGCCTGCCTCAGCAGCAGACGCCAATAAAAAGACAAACGTCGTGCCAAAATGTTCAGAGAGGTTGTAATTTTACAGGTTGGCAGAAAGGCTGTCAGTTTGGCAGAATATATATCCTTTTTTCTGTCGAAAATTACCATTTGTTAATCGCTCCTTCAGGTAAAAGCACTACTTTTGTCGGCGAAAAAAGTTAAAATAGAATGGAAAGAGATAGCATTGATTTTAAAAACACAGACATCGCGGCACTGTTCCGCAAACTATTACTCCCTACCGTACTGGGGATGATCTTTTCTGCATTATTTGTCATTACGGACGGGATATTCGTTGGAAAAGGTATTGGCAGTGATGCCCTGGCAGCAGTAAATATAGTAGCTCCACTCTGGTTATTCTCCACCGGCGTCGGATTAATGTTTGGTGTAGGGGCATCCGTTGTGGCATCTATTCATTTATCACACGGAAAAGTAAAAGCTGCCCGCATCAACATCACGCAGTCCATAGCAGTATCTTCACTATTACTGATATGTACCTCTACACTATTTTGCTCATTTGCTCCACAAGTAGTGCACCTTTTAGGTGGTTCCGAGCGTCTGACTCCACTGGCTGTAGAGTATATGTTGTGGTTTGTTCCATTCTCGGTGTTTACCGCTCTGCTTAATTCGGGAATGTTTTTCCTGCGCCTCGATGGGTCACCCAACTTTGCCATGATGTGCAACGTAGTGGCTGCCGTTCTGAACATCATTCTTGATTACCTCTTCATCTTCCCTTTTGGATGGGGTATGTTCGGTGCAGCTATTGCCAGTGCTATTGGTACTACGGTGGGTGCATTGATGATAATCATCTACCTCTCCCGTCGTAAATGTGCCTTGCGCTTTTACCCTGTGAAACTCACTCGTAAAAGCATGCAGCTGACCCGCCGTAACATAGGATACATGTGCCGTCTGGGATCTTCTGCATTCCTGTGCGAAGTAGCTATTGCCTGCATGATGTTCGTCGGAAATATAGTATTTATCCATTATTTGCAAGAAGAAGGCGTAGCAGCGTTCAGTATCGCGTGTTACTTCTTTCCTATTATATTTATGGTGTATAATGCCATTGCACAATCCGCCCAACCCATTATCAGCTATAACCACGGACTACATCAAACAGCCCGCGTCCGCCGTGCCTATTTGCTGGCACTAAAAACAGCCATCGGTTGCGGTGCTATTTTTGCATTCATAACCGCCCTGTTCAGTTCAGAGATTGTTTCCATGTTCATCGACCGCAGTTACCCGGCTTATGAGATAGCCAGCAAAGGACTTCCTTTGTATGCTACCGGCTTCATTTTCTTTGCCATCAATATCGTATCTATCGGATATTTTCAAAGTGTGGAGCGGGCACGTTATGCCACTATCATTACCTTATTACGTGGGTTCGTTCTACTAACGGCTTGCTTCTTTGGACTTCCCCTGCTCTTTGGTAACCCGGGCATTTGGCTGGCAACTCCCTTGGCAGAGTTACTAACTACCCTTTTCATTCTTATTATTTATATAAAAGCGAAAAGGGAGCGCAAAAAAAATATAGTATCTTTGCCACATGGAAACGATGATAAAGAAATTCTGCCAAAGATACAGACTTCCGGAAAAAAGCCTGCATGAACTTTTGTCACACATGACAGAATATCATTTCGGTAAAGGAGAATTAATAGTGAAAGATGGAGAACGAAATACCAACTTCTACATTCTCAAGAAAGGTATTTGGCGTGCTTATTATATGATAGACGGAACAGAAAGTTCTCTCTGGTTTGCCGGAACAGGTGAAATAGCCTTTTCATCCTGGGGATATGTCAATAATGAAATTTCACAGGTAAACATCGAATCTGTGAATGAAAGTACTGCTTACTGTATTGCCAAACCGGATTTAGAAGAGCTCTTCAATAGTTCCATAGAGTTATCCAACTTAGGTCGAAAAATCTTTGAACAGGAAATTCTATTCATTGACAGCTATACATTGGCATATGGTACTCCAAGTGCCACAGAGCGTTATCTAACCTTGATGGAAGAGAACCCGGAATTATTGCAATATGTTCCGCTGAAACATCTGGCATCGTATCTATACATTACTCCACAGTCATTGAGTAGAATACGGGCAGGGTTAAAAAGAAGAAGATAAACCCATAAAACCATTATAGGTTTAACCACTTCTTCACCCTACCAACTCCATACCTGAACCGTGTCAAGTCCGTACCTGCTCCGTACATTCTCCACTCAGAGGTACCTTTATACGGAGAAGATACGGAGCAGGTACGGACTTGACACGGCTCGGGTACGGACTTGATATGTTTCAGGTATGAATCGGACACCATAAAAAAAAGATATAAAACAGTACTCATATGGATATAAATCAGATTATTGATCATATAGGCAAACTCCCGGAAGCGTCAAAGAATACGTTGAAAGAGATTATTTCTGAGGTTACTTATCCCAAAGGACACATTTTATTTAAAGCAGATAAAGTGGAAACCAAGGTGTACTTCATCAAGAAAGGAATTGTCCGCGCCTATACTGAGTTAGCTGACAACGAGATTACATTCTGGTTCGGACGCGAAGGCGACACAGTAGTTTCAATGAAAAGTTATGTATCCAACCAAAGAGGCTATGAGAATATAGAGCTTCTGGAGGAATGTGAACTATACGAGATGAAGAAACAATCCTTGCATGAACTATTCGGCAAAGACATACACATTGCTAATTGGGGAAGAGAATTTGCAGAACAGGAACTGCTAAAAACAGAGGAAAGATTTATCGGCAGACAATTCAAAACATCTCTGGAACGTTATAGGGACCTGATGAATCACACTCCTGATCTGCTGCAAAGAGTACAATTAGGCTATATAGCTTCTTATCTCGGCATCACCCAAGTCAGCTTAAGCCGTATCCGGGCCAAATTCAGGTAAATCACTTTTTATCATTTGTTAAATAACAAATCAAAACAATTCATGAACTTTGCACACAAAAAATAAAAGTTATGAGTTGGATATATTTGATTGTAGCCGGGTTGTTCGAAGTAGCATTTACATCGTGCATGGGCAAGGTAAAAGAAACAACAGGCAGTGAAATGTACTGGTGGTTCACCGGTTTCTTAATATCTATGAGTATCAGTATGTTTTTACTGATAAAAGCAACCCAAGCCCTGCCTATTGGTACGGCTTATGCCGTATGGACAGGAATAGGTGCAGTGGGAACTGTATTAGCAGGCATACTGATATTCAAAGAGCCTGCTACCGTATGGAGATTACTTTTCATTGTAACGTTGATCGGTTCGATCATCGGTTTAAAAGTTGTTTCTCATTAAAACTAAAAAACGGGATGTCAATTAGATATTGACATCCCGTTTTTCTATATTCAGTTTTTACGGATTACTTCTTCACCAACACCATCACCAGCGTATTGTCTGCATCATAAAGCCCGATACCACCGCCTGCCAGTTTACCGAAAGACTTTACTTCATTCAGCGCTTTCATCACGCGGCCTTCTACTTCCATATCCGGACAAGCCATCATCGTACTGATAAGCTGCGGGAAAGAGATAGCAGAGGAATTCTCATTATCTGCAACAAATCCACCGTTAATAAGATTACAACCGGCATTACCGTGTATTCTCTTCTCCGAAAGATTAAATTCAATGAACGGTTGCTTCTCCATACCTTCGGGAATGGCCTGGCCACCGGCTTCAGAAATCATCCACTTACCACTCAAATCTGATAATTTCACTGTAGGGGCTTTCTTTTGTAATACAATAATAGGACGATTGGACGAACCGCACAAGGCTATGTTCTCCTTGCCCAACTTTTTATATTTCTTCACTTGTCCTAAAGCTGACAATACATTTTGTTCCAGAGTCATATCCGGACAAGCCATGCGTGTACTTGCCATGGCACCGAGATCAATCGTACCGGGTTTAGCATTCACATCAAACGAACCCATCATACGGTTGCAACCACTGTTACCGAATACTTTTCCGGTAGTTGTATCAAAACCGATAAAAGGGAATTCCTGATTAGGAGCAGGCACTACAGCAGCACCATTTATTTCAATAATATTCCATTCACCACTGATGGAAGATAATGTCGCAGCATCCTTGGACGAGCGACAAGATGACAGAGCTACCAAAACCCCTGCCATACAGAGAGAAACTAAAACTTTCTTCATTGTTATTCGTTGTTTAAGTTAATTTTACGGGGCAAATATAGTGCAAACCGGGCGTATAAGCAAATTTATTTGCAGGATGCCGGGGTATAGCCTATATTCGTAGTAAGAAAATATATGTAAAATAACCCAAATACAAGCCATTTGTTTAGAAATAGAAGCTTTTTCTGAAAAGTATTTAGTGGGATTTTAATGTTTATCTGCGAATTAAATCCTATATTTGCTCACCAATAAAAAAGAGGTTCCCTGATGAGGGAAACGTACTTTTTATAATGAAATGGAGACGGAAAGATTCCGTCCTTTAGTTTATAATTTGTAACTCGTAATTTGTTATTAAAAGAAATGGGTAAAGTTCTTATTATCGGTGCAGGCGGTGTAGGTACCGTCGTTGCGCACAAGGTGGCTCAAAATCCGGATGTATTCACTGAGATTATGATTGCCAGCCGCACAAAGTCCAAATGCGACGCTATCGTAAAAGCAATCGGTAACCCTAACATCCGGACCGCACAGGTGGATGCCGACAATGTGGATGAACTGGTAGCTCTCTTTAATAGCTTCAAACCCGAAATCGTCATAAACGTAGCACTCCCTTATCAGGATCTTACCATTATGGAAGCATGCCTCAAAAGCGGAGTCAATTACCTGGACACTGCCAACTATGAACCGAAAGATGTGGCTCACTTTGAATACAGTTGGCAATGGGCATACAAGAAACGTTTTGAGGATGCCGGACTGACCGCTATCCTGGGTTGCGGTTTCGACCCGGGTGTAAGTGGCATTTATACTGCCTATGCCGCCAAGCATTATTTTGATGAAATGCAGTATCTGGATATTGTAGACTGTAATGCGGGCAATCATCACAAGGCATTTGCCACGAATTTCAATCCGGAAATCAACATCCGTGAGATCACACAGAACGGACGTTATTACGAAAATGGAGAATGGGTAACTACTCAACCTCTGGAAATCCATAAAGATCTGACGTACCCGAATATCGGACCACGTGACTCTTATCTTTTATATCACGAAGAACTGGAATCTTTGGTGAAAAACTTCCCAACCATTAAACGTGCACGTTTCTGGATGACTTTCGGTCAGGAATATCTGACCCACCTGCGAGTAATCCAAAATATTGGTATGGCACGCATCGACGAAGTGGATTATAACGGAGTGAAGATTGTTCCGTTGCAATTCCTGAAAGCCGTATTGCCCAACCCGCAAGACCTGGGTGAAAATTACGAAGGGGAAACTTCCATCGGTTGCCGTATCCGTGGTCTGAAAGATGGTAAAGAACGTACTTACTACGTTTATAATAATTGCAGCCACCAGGAAGCCTATAAGGAAACCGGTATGCAAGGGGTAAGCTATACAACAGGTGTTCCTGCCATGATAGGTGCCATGATGTTCCTCAAAGGATTATGGAAAAAACCGGGAGTATGGAACGTGGAAGAGTTTAATCCGGACCCGTTCATGGAACAATTAAACAAACAAGGATTGCCGTGGCATGAGGTGTTTGATAAAGATTTGGAAGTATAAATCTTCATTCTTATTTTTTTATTTTTAATTTAAATGCACTATGCAAGTCGGAGATAAAGCGCCCGAAGTACTGGGCATCAATGAAAAAGGCGAAGAAATCCGCCTCAGCGACTATAAAGGAAAAAAGATAGTTCTTTATTTCTATCCTAAAGATATGACTTCGGGATGTACGGCACAGGCCTGCAACCTGCGTGATAACTATTCTGAACTACGCAAAGCCGGTTACGAGGTAATTGGTGTAAGCGTGGATAATGAAAAGTCGCACCAGAAATTTATAGAGAAAAACAATCTACCCTTTCCACTGATTGCAGATACGGACAAGAAACTCGTAGAGCAATTCGGAGTATGGGGAGAAAAAAGTATGTATGGACGTAAGTATATGGGTACTTTCCGCACCACCTTCATTATTAATGAAGAAGGGGTGATAGAGCGAATTATCACGCCGAAGGAAGTAAAAACCAAAGACCACGCCGCACAAATCCTGTAAGGTACGATTTGAAGATTTACGATTGAAGTTAGATATTGTGAGGTAAACTAAAATCGTAAATCGCTAAATAAATACCGTAAAATAGTAGAATTGTAAATAAACTAATTTGAATCGTAATTCGTAAAATCGTAAACATAAAGATGGCAAAGAAAGACGAACTTAATTTTGAGAACGAAAATAAAATAGCACCAAGCGAAAAGCTGAAAGCTTTGCAGGCAGCTATGGACAAGATAGAAAAGAGCTTCGGCAAGGGTTCTATCATGAAAATGGGAGACGAAAGCGTCGAACAAGTAGAAGTAATCCCCTCGGGCTCTATCGGACTGAATGTAGCACTTGGCGTTGGCGGCTATCCCCGCGGACGTATCATTGAAATTTACGGTCCGGAATCTTCCGGTAAAACGACTCTGGCTATCCATGCCATTGCCGAAGCACAAAAAGCAGGTGGCATTGCCGCATTTATTGATGCAGAACATGCATTCGACCGTTTTTATGCTGCCAAGTTGGGTGTAGATGTAGACAATCTATTGATTTCTCAACCGGACAATGGAGAACAAGCTCTGGAAATCGCAGAACAACTGATCCGTTCTTCTGCAATCGATATTATCGTCGTGGACTCTGTAGCTGCTCTGACTCCAAAAGCAGAAATCGAAGGTGACATGGGTGACAATAAGGTTGGTTTGCAGGCACGTCTGATGTCTCAGGCATTGCGTAAACTGACAGCAGCCGTAAGCAAGACACGTACCACATGTATCTTCATCAATCAGTTGCGTGAAAAGATTGGTGTTATGTTTGGTAATCCTGAAACAACTACCGGTGGTAATGCCTTGAAGTTCTACGCTTCAGTACGTCTGGATATTCGCGGAAGCCAAGCTATCAAGAATGGTGACGAAGTATTAGGTAAGCAAACTAAAGTAAAAGTAGTGAAGAATAAAGTGGCACCTCCTTTCCGTAGAGCAGAATTTGATATCATGTTCGGTGAAGGTATTTCCCGCGCCGGTGAAATCATTGATCTGGGTGCAGATTTGGGTATCATCAAGAAAAGCGGTTCCTGGTTCAGCTATAATGAAACGAAACTGGCACAGGGACGTGATGCAGCCAAACAAGTGGTTGCCGATAATCCGGAACTGGCAGAAGAACTGGAAGGATTGATTTTCGAGGCACTTAGAAAGGACAAGTAATCTCACAATAAAGGGGGAACCGGAATCGGCTCCCCCTTTTCAACAAACTATTTACACCTATCAGCAGATGGCCTCATTCCAGGTCTTCCAAACGCTTTTCAAGCATCTCCATGCTTTCCTCAAATCGTTTCCAAGTATCAGCATCCATCTGTTTCTTTAAATATTCGCTATCTTTCAACTTACCTAAGTCTTTCAAACTTTTCAATCCTTTCAGGCTTTCCAGACTTTTTAAGCTTTCCAGACTCTTTAAACCTTCCAAGCCTTGTAAACCCTCTAATCCTTGCAAGCTTTCTAATCCTTGCAGACCATCCAAAACGCCCAAATCGGCCAAATCAAGAGTACCATCTACGATACGATATACATTCCCTCCCTCATTCATACTTGTATTCTGATACATCATGATATTCTGAATATCCTTTAAAGTCATTTCGCCTTCCAGATAAACAAACTTCAAGTTGGCAGCACCATCAATAATCATAATCAGCTCTTTTACTTTATCCCCTTTCCTATTGATATAAAATTCGGAACTGGATACGGTGCCTTTCTGCTTCATCAGCAACTCATATTTAGAGGACTGCACCAATGCACGCAAATCCTTACGCATGTCTTTCTTGATATTGCTATCCATCGTAGAAAGAATCTGCACACAATCCAATTTACCGGATACCTTTCCTATATAGATATCTTTCGTAAACAGGTTAGGATTCATTTCAATCATCGCCTTTGAGATATAAACGGAGGAGACGCCCTTCATATCATTGTAGGTGTTGAATATATTTTTCTGCGCCTGGCAGAGCAGGGGTAACATCAGCAACACACCTGCCAATAAAATCTTGTTGAGTTTCATAATCATTTATCTTTGTATTTCTTTTTTTATTTCCTGATTTACTTTCTTCATATCAACCTGCGTCTCCTTCACCTGAGCAATGCCTTGGTTCAAATTGGTAGAAACTTCCATCAAAGTAGCTTGCAGCACCTGATAAGCTTCTTCCGGATCAGAGAATGTATCTTGCGGTGTAGGCGGACACACCCCTCTTCCGAGATTTTCGACCCCATACCCTATACCTATAATCACCAATATGGTAGCTGCAACACTTCCAATCCAGCGCCAGTTGCGTTTGGACTTGTTAGGACTGAAGAACCGTTGCTCCTCCTCAGCCTTTTCATCAATCAGCAGGCTTAGTTTATCCCCCAGCCCCTCAGGAACTTCCACATCTCTATTTGCATCCTGGTAAAGGCTAAGAAAAATTTCTTTATCCTTCTGCAGATGTTCAGGTACTTCCGTTGTTCTGAAATAATCTCTCAACGCCTCTTCCTGGCTCTCGGTAGTGTTCCCCTCGTAAAACTCGGCGAGCAGCCTTTCAATTTCCTCGACTTTCATAGTTATTCCATTTATTAAATTCCTCACGTATTCTTTTCCTTGCCCGGGACAGCAGTACACGGACATTTGTAGAATTCAACCCGGTCACTTGTTCTATCTCTTCGTAAGAGCATCCTTTGACGTCACGCAGGTTCACAATCCGTTGCTGCTGTTCGGGCAAGTGGGCAATGATATCTTTTACTTGCCGTACTTCATCGCGCACTTCCAGGTTATCACTTTGAGAAACATCCTGCGCAGCAGTCAATTCTACCGTTTGCCTGGATAAGACATATTTTCCTGAACGAAGCAAATCAAAGCACATATTCTTTACCAAAGTGACACTGAACGCTTCCGGATTGCTGATAACCGTCAATCCTTCTCGCTTGTCCCATAGCTTCAGATAGGCTTCCTGAACCAGATCCTCCGCATCGGCCGCATTCTCCAGTAGCCGATAGGCTACACAGTACAGCTTGCGGTGGTAAGGCAGAAACTCATTTTTAAAACTTTCAGCATCCATGGGCTTTTTCTGTATCTCAATCCTGTTATTTTTTGTATCTATTTGTTAGACGTAAAGGAACGGAACTTTGTTACAAAGGAAATGAATTTTATAAAAAAAATGCGGCAAAAGAAAAAAACTTTTGCCGCACACCTTATTAACAAGTGGTTTCTTTAGAACCAATAAATATATGCCAGAGTACTTACGCTGATTGTAATCCACAGCAACACACCCTGAATAAGCGGTTTGATGCCCACTGCCTTTAATACATCACGTGAAAGGGAAGCTCCGATAAAGAACAGAGTAATGGTCAATGTCTTTCTGGCCAAACTGTTGATCCCCTCTCCTATCATAATTCCGGCTTCCGAGGAACTCAGCACATACGTATTGAATACCATAGCCAGAATGAAGAAGAAAATAAACCAGGGAATACTGATTTTCTGTCCCTTACTCTTAAAGACGAAAGAAGTAATCAATGCCAGAGGAATAATCCACAAAGCACGTGTCAATTTAATAGTAGTAGCTATTTGCAGCGCTTCTTCGCCATAAGCAGCACCGGCACCCACTACAGAACTCGTATCATGTATAGCAATTGCTGCCCATGTTCCAAATTCCTGCTGGCTCATATCCAGGGCATGGCCAATAACCGGAAAGATAAACAGTGCAATAGCATTCAGAATAAAGATAGTTCCTAATGCTACGGACATCTCTGTATCTTTCGCTCTCAGCACAGGGCCTACTGCGGCAATGGCACTACCGCCACAAATAGCCGTACCGGAACTGATAAGATAGGAAGTATCACGATCTACTTTTAAAAATTTACGACCGATAAACCAACCGATCAGCATGGTACCCACTACTGAAATAATAGTGAACTCCATTCCTTCTTTGCCGGAAGCCAGAGATGCCTGGAGATTCATTCCGAAACCCAGTCCTACCACTGAATATTGCAAAAGATATTTAGATACTTTCTTATTGAACTTTGGATGTGCCTGCCCACTCGACAAAGCAAAAATTAATCCCAGAAACAAGGCGACAGGAGGTGTCACCCAAGTAGAATAACCGGGAATATAATCCAATAATAAGAAAGCTGATAAAAGCACTACTAAAGACACATAAGTAATTTTGTTCTTCCGTTGAAGATACGCCAGAGTACTTACACTCGCAGTTTGAATTGAAGCCATAATTTTTCTTGTATATCAATATTTATATTATTTCTGTTTTCGGGTGCAAAGGTAGGCTTCTTTACCTATATACACCAATTGTATCTATTTATGTGCTATAACTTGTTGTTATGGTGTGTAGCAAACTGCATAAAGACTTGGGAGAGCCCACTCTCCTGTCCCTGGGGTTGTGCAAAACTAAATTCACGAAGCATAGCCATATCTCTTATTTCGACAACACGCAACTGTCCGGCATAGAGTTCACGGGTAATGGAGCGAATGGAAACAATCCCCATACAATCAGTATGTTCCAAAAAAAGTTTAATACTTTCCGTACTGCCCAGATACATTAAAACCTGAAGAGACGATAACTTTATATTATGTTGCAATAATGCCCTCTCAAAAACATCCAATGTACCCGATCCCCTTTCACGAAGCACCAAAGGAATATGAAGCAGTTCTTCGGGAGTAATTTCTTCGCCGACCTGCAGTTTACTTCCCGTGCGTATCACAGCCACCAGTTCATCTTCAAGAAAAGTTGTGTATTTCAAATTGGGTAAGCGAAAAACGCCTTCCACCAGTCCCAGATCAATGCGGTGCTCCTGTAAAGCAGCTTCTATCTCGCGTGAATTACCATTCATCAGCGAAAGGTTTACTTGGGGGAATTTCTTAATGAAACTGGCAAGTAATGGCGGCAAGACGTATTGAGCAATTGTAGTACTGGCCCCCAAACGCAGTTCTCCCGTATATTCGTTATGCAGCAGATGCATTTCATATTCCAGTCGCTTATAATCTTCCAGGATACGCCCACAATGCTCCAGCAGCAACTTACCAGCTTCCGTCAAGCTGATTTTACTACCTTGCCTATCAAACAGACGCGCCTGATAGGTACTCTCCAACTCTTGTATATGCTTTGTAATGGCAGGCTGACTGACAAACAACTCTTGCGAAGCCTTCGTGAAACTCAGATTCTTCGCCACAGATTGAAATACTTTTAATCGAAAATCAGACACGGAGTTAGTGATTAAGGATTAATAATAGGTGATTAATAACAGGACTATTCCAATTCTTCGGCTTTAATGCCTAACGCACGCATCATGGAATAACCCAATAAATCCCATTTACAACCAAGAGGACGAGTAGGTTCATCCATATTGAAAAGGAAAACTTCTTTTGATTTTTCCGGATCAGCTTCCCTTAGATGCTCCTCAAGAACCTCCATAAGTTTAGCACCGTAATCATCTATAAACGGAACCAGCATAAGACGCTTCACATCAGCAGAATCAAGTGCAATATTCAGCAGATCAAGATAGAGGTTCGCCCGGGAAACAAGTCCCTCAGAAGATACAGAAGTGAATGAAAACTCACCTAACTGATTTGTAAACCCTACCCCATTTAGATCTTTATTCAAATCTGCAGGATCACAATGAAGCAATTTATCAGTCTGCCCATCATGTACAAAAAGTACTCCGATATTGTTTTCTTTATCACGAACACCAGAATCGAGTGCCAGATAAGAAGCCCATTCTTCCACATAGATATTCTGCAAGGGGCGTCCCAACTGTAATTCAAAGTATCTCTTTAAGTCCTTAACCACATCATTGAAATATGCTACATCCACCAGTATCACATTCTCTGCGAACTTTACATCTTCTGCCATAATATATTCTATTCTATTTTTTGAGGGATAAAGATACGATAATCCTTTTAGCCCTGCATAAAATTTATTCAAAAATTAAACGATACGAGGAGAAGTCGGCAAGTTAACTTCCTTTCTTTCCCAGCATGGGCAAGACGATGATCTTGTACATTGGCACCACATACGGATGATAAATATTTACACAACAATATATTTGTGAGATCAGTCGCATACTTAGGGTATCTCAGTATGATACTTAGGGTACTTCAGTATGATACTGAGACTACCTCAGTCGTATACTGAGATATCATCATTATAATACATCTGATAATCAGTTGTTTAGCAAACACCCTTTCAGTATCAAGAAATTAAGACAAATAAGTTGTTTAAAATAATAAATTATTTCCTTTCTGTACAATTTTGAAGTAACCTTGCCACTATATCATCTTAGTTTCGGCAAAAGTTATATAGACAACACACGTAGACATTTTGTCACTATTATTCACCTATTAACTGTAATTTTGTCATAAATAGGCTATTGGCAAATCTTTTGCGCCCGTTTAGGTGTTATTGAAAATGAAAAATAGAAAGGAGATATAAGATATGAACTTTAACAATTTTACCATTAAATCGCAAGAGGCTGTGCAAGAAGCACTGAACCTGGCCAAAAGCCGTGGACAGCAAGCCATCGAACCGGTTCATG
This sequence comes from Bacteroides intestinalis, assembly GCF_003464595.1. Lineage (GTDB taxonomy): Bacteria > Bacteroidota > Bacteroidia > Bacteroidales > Bacteroidaceae > Bacteroides > Bacteroides intestinalis_A. The sequence continues at coordinate 464,481 of NZ_QRZF01000002.1, read as the reverse complement.
TAATGCAGGGAGTAATGAAGGTAGGCGAAAACGTCACTAACTTCATCTTCCAGAAGCTGGGCATGAATGGTCAACAGATTGCACTTGTACTTGACAAACAAACTGACTCTTTACCCAAAGTTTCGGGCGGAGAACCTTACTTGAGTCGCGAAACAAATGAGGTATTCCAGAAAGCGACCCAATATTCCAAAGAAATGGGTGACGAGTTTGTTTCACTGGAGCATCTGCTGCTGGCATTGCTCACTGTAAAAAGTACCGTTTCCACCATCCTGAAAGATGCAGGAATGACGGAACGTGAACTTCGTAATGCCATCACCGAGTTGCGTAAAGGAGAAAAAGTGACTTCACAATCCAGCGAAGACACCTATCAGTCACTTGAAAAGTATGCTATCAACCTGAACGAAGCCGCCCGAAGCGGTAAGCTCGACCCTGTTATCGGTCGTGATGAAGAAATCCGGCGTGTATTGCAGATTCTGAGCCGTCGTACCAAAAACAACCCTATATTAATAGGTGAACCGGGTACCGGTAAGACTGCCATTGTAGAAGGACTTGCCCACCGTATTCTGCGCGGCGATGTACCTGAAAACCTGAAGAATAAACAAGTTTATTCACTGGATATGGGAGCATTGGTTGCCGGTGCTAAATATAAAGGTGAGTTCGAGGAACGTTTAAAAGCTGTTATTAATGAGGTGAAGAAATCAGAAGGAGACATAATTCTCTTTATTGATGAAATCCACACTTTGGTTGGTGCCGGAAAAGGTGAAGGTGCTATGGATGCCGCCAACATCCTGAAACCTGCACTGGCTCGTGGCGAACTGAGAAGTATCGGTGCAACTACCCTCGATGAGTATCAGAAGTACTTTGAAAAGGACAAAGCATTGGAACGCCGCTTTCAGATAGTGTATGTTAATGAGCCGGATACGCTGAGTACCATCTCCATCCTGCGTGGTCTGAAGGAGCGTTATGAAAATCACCACCATGTACGGATTAAAGACGATGCCATCATTGCCGCCGTGGAGTTGAGTAACCGCTATATCACAGATCGTTTCTTACCGGATAAGGCTATCGACCTGATGGACGAAGCCGCTGCTAAGTTGCGTATGGAAGTAGATTCCGTACCGGAAGAGTTGGATGAAATTTCCCGCAAGATCAAACAGCTGGAGATTGAGCGCGAAGCCATTAAACGTGAAAACGATAAACCGAAACTGGAACAAATCGGCAAGGAACTTGCCGAACTGAAAGAACAGGAAAAATCGCACAAAGCGAAATGGCAAAGTGAAAAGACATTGGTCAACAGGATACAACAGAATAAGGTTGAAATCGAAAACCTGAAATTTGAAGCTGATAAGGCGGAACGTGAAGGTGACTACGGCAAAGTAGCCGAAATCCGTTACGGTAAGCTACAAGCTTTGAACAAGGAAATCGAAGATACTCAAAAAGAACTTCACATGATGCAAGGCGATAAAGCCATGATTAAGGAAGAAGTAGACGCTGAGGATATTGCAGATGTTGTATCCCGTTGGACAGGTATTCCGGTCAGCAAGATGTTGCAAAGTGAAAAAGACAAATTGTTGCATCTGGAAGATGAACTCCACCAACGTGTGATTGGGCAGGACGAAGCTATCGAAGCTGTCGCTGATGCTGTACGCCGTAGCCGTGCCGGTCTGCAAGATCCGAAACGCCCGATTGGTTCATTTATCTTCCTCGGTACTACCGGTGTTGGTAAGACGGAACTTGCCAAGGCTCTTGCCGAGTTCCTCTTCGATGATGAGTCCATGATGACGCGTATCGATATGAGTGAATATCAGGAAAAGCATAGTGTTTCTCGTCTGGTCGGAGCGCCTCCGGGATATGTAGGTTACGATGAAGGTGGCCAGTTGACCGAAGCTATCCGCCGTAAGCCCTATTCAGTCGTACTGTTCGACGAAATAGAGAAAGCACATCCGGATGTATTCAATATCTTACTTCAAGTATTGGACGACGGACGCCTGACGGATAACAAAGGACGTATGGTAAATTTCAAGAATACCATCATTATCATGACATCTAACATGGGTAGTGCTTATATCCAAAGTCAGATGGAAAAGCTGAATGGTGCCAACAAGGAACAGGTAATTGAGGAAACAAAGAAGGAAGTGATGAATATGTTGAAGAAAACTATTCGCCCGGAATTCCTGAACCGTATCGATGAAACAATCATGTTCCTGCCGCTGACTGAAAGCGAAATCAAGCAGATTGTGGTACTCCAGATAAAAGGTGTACAAAAGATGCTTGCCCAAAATGGCGTGGAATTGATATTGACGGAAGGAGCCATAGAATTCCTGACGAAGGTAGGATATGATCCGGAGTTTGGTGCTCGTCCCGTAAAACGGGCTATCCAACATTACTTGCTGAATGACTTGTCGAAGAAACTATTATCTCAAGAAGTAGATCGTAGCAAGCCGATTACAGTAGATGCCAGTGGTGAAGAGTTGGTATTTAGAAATTAAACCTAAAAAACGGAGATAAAAAAGGCTGTCTTGTTTCTGGATGAAATGTACTTCAGAACTAACAAGACAGCCTTTTCTTATTTTATAGCGAGCTGCTTAACAACTGGTGTAGATAAGGGATGCGTCACAACCAACACATAATCTCCTGCGCATGGCAAATCGAAAGAAATATTTTCTTCTTTCGCCTGCTTTACATCGATCACCTTTCCCCGGATATGGTATAAACAAAGCGTAGCGTTAGGCAACACTCCACCTACATATATCTTACCAGCAGTTTTATCTACCTGTACTGTTACGCTCTTATGCTCTTCCATCTTATCATTGCCAACCTCAAGTTCCCCCTCAAGGCAGTAAATTCATAATAAAAAAGCGTGGGAACTGTTGTTATTATTGTACCTGGGGCTCTGGACTGCCACTATTCAAATAATATACAACAACCCACGCTCCGAACTATATATACATGTGCATATACAACAGAGCATGAACGTTTGTTGTCTATTATCCTTGAATAGCGTGAAATTGTCCAGATTTCAAGTACAAGATAATATTAAACGCTTTTATCTATAATTATCCTTCAATTATTGTAAAGGGAGGCCACTACCTACCCTGCATTTCAGGATGGCAACAAAGGTATAAAAAAAGTAGTCAAAATTAAAACTACAGCATAAAAAAAAGCGAATTATCCGGGATGTCCCGCATAATCCGCTTTTCTATGAAAAGAATAGCTTATTTTTAAATTTATTCTTCTGTTTTTTCTTCCGCAGCTTCAACTTCTGCAGCCTCTTCGAAATCAGTCATTCCGCAAGCAACTAACAGGTTGTACCAGGAAATAAGTTTTTTGATATCCGTCACATATACACGGTCGCGATCGAAAGTAGGCAGAACCTCTCCCAAATAAGCGCGAAGGTCATCAGCAGTGGCTTTTTTCAGATCCATCACTACAGCTGCACCGTTTTCTTTCTCTTTCATGGCAAGTAATACATCTTTCAAAGGCACATCGTCCGTATCCGTATACATGGCAATATCGCCCAAAGATATTATTTTCTCGTTACCATAAGCAGGGAAACGTTTCTTGTCTGTAAGTGATTCTACAATCAACATATTTCTACCTTGTGAAATGAGTTTATACAATCCCGGTTTACCGGAGATAGACAAAATAGTCTTCAACATAGTATGTTCTATTTTTTATTAGTAATATTTTATTTTTTCGGTGGGCAAAGGTAAGCAATATTTTTAGATAGAGAAGTTATTAGTTCTAAAACCTGCGGAATTAACGGAGTTTCACCGTCGTTTACAATTACAAAATCAGCCTGGATACGCTTATCTTCATCACTCATCTGGCTACGAACACGACGTTCCACCAATTCCCGCGGAGCAGTATCACGCTGCATGGCACGGGCTATACGGATTTCCTCGGGTGCATATACCATAATTACAGCATCTACTTCACCTGCAAATCCGGCTTCAATCAGAATTGCAGACTCCATCCCTACTATCGGATATGCATCGTATCGCTTTACCCATTGATGAAAATCATCCCGCACCCGTGGATGAATAATACCGTTTACAGTACGGATATGTTCGGGGTTACCAAATATATAGGAAGCAAGCAAGGTTTTATTCAACTCTCCATCGGTATAAATATCTTCTCCCAGTAAAGCTATCAGTTCCCGGCGAATCAAAGAGTCCGAAACAGTCAGGCGCTTAGATTCAATATCCGAGATATAAACAGGGATACCCATCACTTCCAGCAGTCGGGAAACTACACTTTTTCCACTACCGATTCCACCAGTTATACCTATCTTAATTGCCATAATCAGGAGATACTTGCTCGATAAGGAAATCTACCTGCTCCGGACTGACACGTATCTGGTTTACGCCTTTCGGTACTGATCTTAATTTCACCGTGTACTTATCCGAACCTAATTTCAGAAGCTCTTCGTAAGAAACATTGATATGAAAATCACTCGCTGTTATTTGGCGAAAATGACTCAAACCAACCTGGAAAGTTACATTCACTTTTGATGGAAATGCACGTAACACCTTACCTGCCGGAAAATTAACACCCCGCAAAGGAACTTCCACAGTTTTCTCCGTATAAATGTCCACAGGAAAAATCATCTCCACAGAAGCCGGCACAAATTTAACTCCCTTCTGGGCAAGCAAAGGAATTTGCCTTTTTAATGTATCAGAGACATCTTCAAATTTCACCTTCTGCGTATAGGCAATGGTTATCGTATCCAGTACACCGGCAGGTGCGTAGGCTAATACAGAATCAGGCGTACAAATTGTATCGGAAATATAATACTGACGTCCGGCACTCACTGTTCCCTGCAACTTCACCGGAACTAATTTGGAATCTCCGGTAGAATAGATATACTCTAACGTATCGGGTTTCACGGAAAGCAATTTTGTAGATACGTTCAACTGGTTGAGCAATCTTTTCTCAAACTGCGAAGAATAAATACGTACATGGTTATCCTTCCCTTTATAGTCAGAAAAATCCAAAGTAATAGGGAAAAAGCTCTTTCCAAGCATATAGTTGAGTAACACCGTACCTTTATCTTTCACCCGGATATGCAGTTCGGAAGGAGGTTCAGAAGTTATAACAATATTATTAGGAACTCCTTTCAAACGTACCGGAATGGAGAATTCCGTTTCATAATCATTATTTAATGTCTGAAGCAGCCAGAAACCACTGGCAATGAAGAAGAAAAATAAAAAAATTAAGAACTCCCTGCTCTTATCACTGAGCAGAAAGTCCTTAATTTTTCTCGCTGTTTTTAAATATATGCGTTTTATGTTCCTACGATCAATCATAGGCTCACTATTCAAATTTATTTAGCAGCCTGATTGCTGTTAGCATCTGCAGCTGCTGCAAATATAGAATTCTTATCAATTCTAATCTTAACATTAGAAGCGATTTCAAGTACTATATCATTATCATTAATCTCTTTGATAACACCATGAATACCACCGGCAGTAATCACCTTTTGGTTTACCTGAAGCGATTTGCGGAAGTTTGCAATTTCTTTTTGCTTTTTGTTTTGTGGACGAATCATGAAAAAATACATGATGGCAAACATGGCAATCAGCAGAATCCACATCATGCTACCACCACCAGGGGCTGCGGCAGGAGCTTGCAAGAATACGGTCATTAAATTCATAAATTATTCGTTTTTAGTTTTTAATACTCAACAAAGGTATCAGTTTTTAGCCAACTTACCTTCTTTTTTTAATTGATTAACTATTCCATCTAATGTACCATTTACGAAACTTCCGCTCTTTATCGTACTATAGACTTTAGCAATCTCTACATATTCATTTAACGAAACACTCACAGGAATGTTCGGAAAACTTAGAATTTCTGCTAATGCACATTGCATTATTATCACATCCATAAAGGCTACACGATCCAAATCCCAATTACGAGTATTTTCACTGATCAGATGACGATAGTAATCACAATTCAAGATGGCACGACGGAACAAACGACGAGCAAACTCCTGGTCCTCCTCATCTTTGAACTCAGGCAGCAAAGTCTGATTGGCACCATTCTTTTCCTCAAAGCGTTTGATTGTCTTCAGAACAAAAGTATCTACGATTTCTTTGTCATCATTCCAATAAAGACTCTGGTCTTCCAACAAAGTATCCAATGCTTCGTTATTAAATATAAATGCTTTATAGAGTTTTCTCCATAATTCACGGTCTATTTCATAAGACTTATCAGGCGAAGCCATATATTCCTTATATATATCAGAAGCTATAATCTTCTCATACAACCCCTTGATAAAGTCTTCGTCATTTGTCCACGACCGTTTTTGGTTGGCAGCAAAGTCAAGCAACTGCTTATTCACTTCCAGTTGAGAAACGAACTTGTTTTCTACGAATTTCATGTTGGGATACAACTCCTCTGCGGTTGGAGCTAACTTGGCTTTTGCCGCATCAATGCGTTTTTGTGCGTAAGTCGTCAGAGCCACCATCAGCATCAGCAAATAATTATAAAGGTCATACGCTTTCGAAAGACTAAAGAATAATTCTTTCTCCGCTGAGTCTAAATTTTTACTGCCATTCTGATAATAAGCATATACAATCTGTATAATCTTAAGACGAATAAGAACTCTGTTAATCATAAATCTATTAATCAATACTGTTGTTAACGAGTTGCAAAAGTAGACATTTTTAATGAGTTTACGCAAATAAATCACATTTTTAATGCAGATATTCATTATCCGGGCTTTTTCTTTTGACAGTTTAAAAAAAATCGTCATTTTTGAAGCCAATTACAACAAGAAACCTAAAATATGGAAGACTTAAAGAAAAAAGGAGCGGACATGAACGATAAGGAGATTGTATTCTCCAAATCCATTAAAGCAGGTAAACGAATCTACTATCTGGATGTAAAAAAGAACAGAAAAGATGAAATGTTTCTCGCAATCACTGAAAGCAAGAAAGTGGTGACTGGTGAAGGCGAAGATGCTCAGGTAAGTTTTGAGAAACACAAGATTTTCTTATATAGGGAAGATTTTGAAAAGTTCATGAACGGTCTGAATGAAGCTATTAATTTCATTAATCAGAAAGAAATGCTGGAAGTTATAGGCGATATGAATGCAAAAGCAGATGCGGAGAATGTTATAGATGCAGATGCAAATATAGAAGCAGCATTGGAGGCTATAGCTGAAATGAATGAAAAAGGTATGGAATTGGACGGAGAAATCAAGATTGATATAGATTTTGAAGAGCCAACTCTTTGATAATTCAAAAAGAAGCTGTACTTTTGCACCGCTTTTTTGCAACATTGTGTGGTAACCCCACATCGTGCGATGGTGAATTAAGCAACAAAACAACTTAATTTAGAGTAACACAAAAAATTAAAGAAATGAAATCAATTGAAGTAAAAGGTACTGCAAGAACTATTGCAGAACGTTCTTCGGAACAAGCAAGAGCTTTGAAAGCTATTCGTAAAGACAACGGTGTACCCTGCGTACTCTACGGAGCAGGTGAAAACATTCACTTCACTGTACCCGCTGATGGTCTGCGCAACTTAGTTTATACTCCGCACATCTACGTAGTTGACCTCGTAATCGATGGCAAGAAAATAAACGCTATCATGAAGGATATTCAATTCCACCCGGTAAAAGATACTATCCTGCACGTTGACTTCTATCAGATTGACGAATCTAAACCCATCGTTATGGAAGTTCCGGTACAGATGGAAGGTTTGGCAGAAGGTGTTAAGGCCGGTGGTAAGCTGGTATTGCAGATGCGTAAACTGAAAGTAAAAGCTTTATATAACGTTATTCCTGAGAAACTGACTATAAATGTTGCTCACTTGGGTCTGGGTAAGACTGTTAAAGTTGGTGAGTTAAGCTTCGAAGGTCTGGAATTGATGAACGCTAAAGAAGCTGTTGTATGCGCTGTTAAGCTGACTCGTGCTGCAAGAGGTGCTGCTGCTGCTGCAGGCAACTAATCAGCTCTTTCGTAAGAAGACATATTCCGGAACGCGGGTTAACGCAGAAGACGCAGATTACATTAATCCGCGAACGCTGCGATAATCCGCGTTCCTCGTTTACTATTATAACTATTTATAGCTTATAGTTTTCTAAAAACATTATTCAGAAACATGAAATATTTAATTGTTGGATTAGGAAATATAGGTCCCGAATATCACGAAACCCGCCATAACATAGGCTTTATGGTAGTAGATGCATTGGCAAAAGAAGCAGGTGCAACTTTCAACGACGGACGTTACGGCTTTACCACTACCCTATCCGTCAAAGGACGCCAACTGTTATTACTAAAACCTTCTACATTCATGAACCTCAGCGGAAATGCCGTGCGCTACTGGATGCAGAAAGAAAACATTCCATTGGAAAATGTGTTAATAATAGTAGATGACCTTGCCTTACCTTTCGGAACTTTGCGCCTAAAAGGAAAAGGCAGTGATGCCGGACACAACGGTTTAAAACATATTGCTGCTATTCTGGGTACACAGGATTATGCCCGACTTCGTTTCGGTATCGGTAACGAATTTCCACGAGGCGGCCAAGTGGACTATGTGCTGGGACATTTTACTGAAGAAGATCAGAAAACGATGGATGAACGCCTGAAAACAGCAGGAGAGATCATCAAGAGTTTCTGCCTGGCAGGAATTGATATTACAATGAATCAATTTAATAAAAAGTAGTTGGCAGTTAATAACTAACTTTCTCCAAAAACAATTATGAGTGAAGCAAGAATAGATAAATGGATGTGGGCCGTGCGCATTTTCAAAACACGCACCATCGCTGCCGAGGCATGTAAGAAAGGCCGAATCAGCATCAATGGAGCATTGGCAAAGGCCGCTCGTACAGTGAAACCAGGCGATGTTATACAAGTACGTAAACCACCTGTTACCTACTCTTTCAAAGTACTGCAAGCCATAGAGAAACGTGTCGGGGCAAAACTCGTCGCAGAGATGATGGAGAATGTAACGACTCCCGACCAGTATGAATTATTGGAAATGAGCCGCGTCAGCGGATTCGTAGACCGTGCTAAAGGCGCCGGACGCCCTACAAAAAAAGATCGACGAAATCTGGAGGAGTTCACTACTCCCGAATTTATGGATGACTTTGATTTTGACTTTGATTTTGAAGAAGAGTAAAAGAGACACATTAATATATTATGAGCGAAAAGAAGATAAAATGGGGATTTATTGGTTGCGGAGAAGTAACCAAACATAAAAGTGGTCCCGCCTTTCAAAAGGTAGAAGGTTCAGAAGTGATTGCCGTAATGAGTCGCGATGGAGCTAAAGCCAAAGCTTATGCTCAGGAAAGAGGTATTCCAAAGTGGTATAATGATGCTCAGGAACTGATTGATGACGAGGATGTGAATGCCATCTATATCGCCACTCCACCTTCTTCACACGCCACCTATGCCATCATGGCAATGAAAGCTGGTAAACCTGTTTATATAGAAAAACCTATGGCGGTAACATACGAGGAATGCTGCCGTATCAACCGTATCTCAAACGAAACGGGAGTTCCTTGCTTTGTAGCTTATTACCGCCGTTATCTTCCCTATTTTTTGAAAGTAAAGGAATTAGTAGAGAATGACACGATAGGTAATATTATCAATATACAAATCCGCTTTGCCCAACCTCCCCGGGACCTGGATTATAACAAAGAAAATCTTCCGTGGCGAGTACAACCGGACATTGCCGGAGGTGGCTATTTTTATGATTTAGCTCCCCACCAGATTGACTTATTACAAGATATGTTCGGCTGCATCCTAGAAGCTAATGGATACAAAAGTAATCGTGGCGGACTCTATCCGGCCGAAGATACTTTAAGTGCATGTTTCCAGTTCGACAGTGGATTAGTAGGCAGTGGCTCCTGGTGTTTTGTAGCACACGACTCTGCACGTGAAGACCGCATTGAAGTTATCGGAGATAAGGGAATGATTTGTTTCTCCGTATTTACTTACGATCCCATCGCCCTGCATACGGAAAAAGGAAGAGAAGAAATTCCGGTTGCAAACCCCGAACATGTACAACAGCCACTTATTCAAGCCGTTGTCGATCATCTTTTAGGCAAGTCCATTTGTACCTGCGACGGAGCAAACGCAACGCTAACAAACTGGGTAATGGACAAGATACTTAATAAACTTTAATTAGTGATTAGGGGTGAGTGATTAGTGATTAGTAGCTACGCTATAACCGCATGGTGTTAATCACTAATCACTCACCCCTAATCACTATCAAAGCTCCTTCTTCACTGCTTCAATCAACTCATTATATTCAGTATCCGTCAAGTATACCTTTCCCGGATTCATCTGAAATGTACCACCATAATCAGGGCCATCTACATACTTCGGTGCAAGATGGAAATGCAAGTGTGATAATTTATCGGAATATGCACCGTAATTGATCTTTTCAGGATTAAAAGCTTTCTGCATAGCACGGGTTACACGAGTAACATCTTCCATAAAAGCATTACGGTCTTCATCACTCAATTCATTCAAATCATTGACGTGGTCTTTATAAGATACAAGACAACGTCCTCTGTAGGTTTGCTCTTTAAACAAAAATACGCGGGATACACTCAATTCAGCAAACTCAATCATCAGATTGTGCAGAGTCTCATTATTCTGACAATACAAACATTCTTTCGGATCACTTTTCATGATATTCTTGATTTATTATTTATGTTTACGGAGCAAAGATAAACTTTCTATCCTTATTCCATGTCGACATTCTCATTCTTTTGTCCCACTAATTTATACACATCTGCATTTTCTCCTACTATCCAGACCACATCATCTTCCATAAATGGTTCATGCGGGTCGGGCGCGTGCAAAGTTTCCTCTCCCCTCTCCACGCCTACAATAAGACAATGATACTGCTCACGAATACCGGATTCACGCATCGTCTTACCTAAAAATATAGAGTGGGCATCTACACGGAACTGACGCAAAATCATCTCACTCTTTTCAACTACATCCGTTTCTAAGATTGCTGCTTTCTCCATCTCCGAACTAAACTGGTTCAGCTCTTCATCCGTACCTATAACCTGTATTTTATCTTCCGGGAAAAGACGCACGGAAGCTCCCGGTATATTAATTCTCTTCCTTCCACGGAGAATAGAGACTACATGTATGCCATATTTCTTTCCGAAATTGAGTTCTGCAAGTGTTTTCCCTGCCCATGCCGACTCACCAGGTACTTCAAAATCCGTCAAGTGGAGATCACGGGATAGCAGACGCCCGGCATACTCCGGCTTTTTCTCGCCCATATATTCAGCACGCATATCGCGATAACGAAGATTCTGAAAAAACTTCCGTTCTATCATGATAGACTGCTTCTTCAGTTGACGGGATAATATCATCATCGTAACCAGTAAAACCGCTACACCCAGCAACAGGCCAACAGAAACTTTAAACAAACCGGCTATCACAAACATTACAAATGAAACAGCTATCAGTATACGGATAACAATAGTTGCCACCAGTGGTGCACGATTCCCCCGGCTATCATTCCATAAAGTAACAAACTCAGCAGAATGATTCTTTTTAATCATAATAGCCCGCAAGAAAGGTGAAATAAACAAGATGATCACCACCGCTGCAAGCAATCTTCCCCAAATGCCGGGTATATGTTCCAGAAACAACGGAACAAGAAAGCGGAAAGCCAAAGCAACTACTGCAATGCTGACTATGGAATAGACAATCGTGATTCGCGTCAAAGCCAGAATAAGTTTCTTCCATAAACTCTCATGATTCATGGTTTGAGAACCGGAAGAATAATGCAACAAAAAGTTTTTCCATTTGGCTGGCAAATGCGTATCAACGAAATTAGAGGCCGGTTCGGCAAAACGAATCATATAAGGGGTGAGGAAAGTAGTAATAACCGAAACCGCTACTACAATGGGATATAAAAAATCACTCGTCACATGGAGGGATACACCCAAAGATGCTATAATAAAAGCAAACTCACCAATCTGAGTCAGACTGAAACCACACTGCATAGCCGTTTTCAAAGGTTGCCCTGCCAGCAGAACTCCCAATGTACCGAATAAGGATTGCCCAAAAATTACTGCCAAGGTGATCACTATAATCGGAAGCGCATACTCCACAATCATGGCAGGATCAACCATCATACCTACCGACACAAAGAATACAGCTCCAAAAAGATCCTTCACCGGCTTTACCAGTCGTTCAATACTCTCCGCCTCTACCGTTTCAGCCAAAATAGAACCCATAATAAAGGCACCGAAAGCTGCGGAAAACCCTGTACGGGCAGCCATTACCACCATTCCAAAACAGAGGCCCAGCGAAACGATAAGCAATGTTTCTTCACTCATTAATTTGCGACAACGTTTCAGTAATTCCGGTATCAGATAGATGCCTACCACAAACCAAAGTATCAGGAAAAAGAGAAGTTTTCCAATACTTTCCAGCATTTCCGATCCTTCGAAATTATGCCTCACTGCCATGGTAGACAGCATTACCATCAGCACAATGGCAAGAATATCTTCCAGTATCAGCACACTGAGCACTAACCCCGTGAATTGTTTCTTACGCATTCCCAGATCATCAAATGCCTTATAAATAATAGTTGTAGAAGACATCGCAATCATACCACCCAGGAAGATGCTATCCATACGTTGCCAACCAAAGCCTGTACCTACAGTAATCCCCAAAAGGATCATACAAAATATAATGGTACAGGCAGCAATGATAGCTGCGCCGCCCACTTTCACAATTTTCTTGAAGCTAAACTCCAGTCCCAATGCAAATAAAAGAAAGATTACACCAATATCTGCCCAAGTCTGAATATTCGCCGTATCCATCACAGAAGGGGTATATGGCATATGAGGACTCGCCAGGAAACCTGCCACTACATACCCCAAGACCAATGGTTGTTTCAGTTTCTTGAACAATAGCGTCATGACTCCTGCACAAATCAGTATCAACGCTAAATCATTTATCAAAGTAGCTAAATGTGACATATTATTTGTCCTTTCGTGTTTCTGCTGACAAAAGTAGCAATTTTTATAGCATAAATAATTGTTATGCCACAAACTTTTTTTCTTCCGATATTGTTGAATTAACAATCAATCATTCAAAACATATTATTATGGAAGAAAAGAAAGAAGTACGTGAAGAAAGAAATAAAGAGAAGTTGGCAAATGCAGATTGGGTTATGGCAGAATTTTATGCAACCTGGTGTCCGCATTGCAAACGAATGCAACCCATTGTAGAGGAATTTAAGAAATCAGTGAAAGGAATCCTTGAAGTGGTTCAAATTGATATCGATCAGGAAAGTGCGCTTGCTGATTTGTATACTATCGAAACAGTTCCTACATTTATATTAATAAGGAAAGGTGAACAGCTTTGGAGACAATCAGGAGAAATACCTCTCGAAAGGTTAGAGAAAACAGTGAAAGATCTTAAACCCTAAAAATGATAGCGAGGGATATGTTCAAAATCCCATATCCCTCCTTTTAGTAATACTTATTTCGGCCTGCTATCAGACATTAAAGCGATTTCAATTTTATAAGCACCTGCCGATTCCGGCAGCAGCACCTTTCCTTTGAAAGTTTTAAATCCGGGCCTCTTGACACTACAAGTATGCTCACCCGGAAATGTATGTAATGCATAAGATTCCGGTCCTAAATAAACAAAAGGTTCTCCATCTATTTCTACAACAGCATCCCTTAAAGCAATTCCACAGGGTGGTTTAATAGTACAGAGAGCCGTTTTCCCTATAACATTACAGGGTTCAAGCACTACTTTTGCCGGAGCATCCTTTCCTAAAACCACTTTCACTGTCTTTATTTTCAATCCACGAAGAATATACGTACCGGGAGATGCCCAGAAAGAACCGGACACACCTGCGGTATATGCGACTAATGACATCGTTTCATCAATCAGTTCTACCTGCCCACCGGCATCCTCCTTATTTTCTTTCTCAAATATGATTTGCTGAAGTTTGGACGCATCACAAACAAGCAGATTCTCTTTATCCTTCTCTACAGTAAACACACCTCTGACCTGATAATGAGAATCAACTGAACGATATTCGTAAGTGCCCACCGGCAGCATACCTGAAGCACGCATCCTCAACCTGTAACGGTTATCCCAGGAACCACCCGCATTCAATGGAATAAAATCCAGAAGAGGAATCCACATCTTCATATCCGGCGCCTTGCCTGTCACCCTGACCGGTGCACATTCAGAGTGAACGGCGTAATCAAAATAAACCGTTTTCGGTTCTCCCTTTACATCAAATTTCTGAAAAGAAGTTTCTTTGTACATAGAATCTATCGTACAAGTATACTCACCATCAGGCAAATACACCTTAGAGCCAGGTGCATAGGAACCTATTTTCAATCCATTTTGATTAAGCTGTATATTATACTTTATCCTTCTGGGGGCATTCTTCATTCCCAAAGTTATCCGAGTGAACGAAGGTAATATAACCTTTACCTCTACATTCTCTCTCACCTCAAAGGTATCAGCTATTGCGTACACAGAATCTCCACCAAAACACCAGTAAGAAGCTCCTTTGGGAACATAAATCCTAGTTTTCCAAATACCGATTTTATTCTTGACAAGCGGTGAAGTATAAGTCAGCAAATGGCTAAGTTGCCCTGCAGAAGCAACAACCTGAGGTGAAACCCGGAAATCGACCTTTACATTTTTCGGAATATCAGGACAGGTTATTGATACAGTAACGAGTTTAAACCCTTTAAAACTGATTTTTGTAGAAACATCCGTTTCATCCAAATTTATCAGGCCCCTACAATGGTAATGCCCATGAGAGATTATAAAACTCCCAGTTCCATTTACAGGTAAAGCAACTTCCGCTACTCCTTTTTTATCAGTAATAATATCAGTGGTTATATTAATCCCTTCACGTCTTCTTTCAACGTATCTAATATGAATTGATGCACTCACCAGCGGATTTCCATCAATCCCCGTCAAATGAAAACTTTGGCATACTAGTTTTTCGTCGTTATCTCCAACCATAATGCGAATCTTAAAAAAGTGCTATTTTCGTGTTTTATAAAAATATCCGGCCAAAGTTAAGGATATTTTCATTATCACAATTCGCCAAGTCTCAAAAAAATTAATCTAATTGAAATTCTTCTTTATTCAGAGCAAGTAATTTTCTTAGCCAATCAAGTTTAGGGATAAGATTTAAAGTAGTCAACTAATATCAGGGAACTACATAAACGACTTTTTCTCGCTATAGAAAGAATATATTCTCACCGCATTGAGAAGAAATACTCATCGCTTTGAGTAAAGACTCTCACCGTATTGAGAAAATATTCTCAATACGGTGAGAATAGCTGAGAAAAAGCAGAACTGTTACCACCTAATATAGTAGCAAGGATCTTATTCCCAATCATACTTCTCCACATACGTGTCATACACAGGTTCTTCCTTGATTCCATGATTAAGGAAAATCTGACGAATGTGCTCCTGCTGGGCAGGAGTAGCAAGACGTTCATGGTTTTTGATGCGATAATACATATTTCTGCCAAGGAAATTATAAATCTCGCGTTTAATGACAAGAGCTTCGGCATGCGGAATCTTATCTAGCAGATGAGTGATACCTGAGGCATAGCGTTTCATACGATCAGGTATAAAAAAAGAGCAGGGTTCAACTTCCTGAGAAGCTGTGAGGGCAGGATTCACAACACAAACAACGGTGAGCTGCAAAGGAATGTAGGAGGTTACCAAGTAACGCAAACATTTGGCGGCGCGTGGACATTTTGTGTTAAAGCAATGAGCGAAGGCATAAGGCACCTCGCTGTAGTCAAAATCGGGTTTCATATTCTATTATAATAAAAACATTATTCAAAGAAAGCTCTATGCATCTAAAACGCACATCAAAAAGCACTGACAAAGATAGAACTTCTTTTTCAAACTCTACAGTTGATTACTCAAATAATCCGTCAAGCTATCTTCACGCTCCAAACCAAACTTCTTACGCAGGCGGTAGCGAATGGTTTCGACACCACGAACGGAGATGTTCAGTAAAGGAGCAATTTCCTTAGTGGAGAGATTCATCTTCAAATAGGCACACATCATGCGTTCATTATTAGAGAGATCGGGATGACGGGCATGAAGACGCTTCATGAAATTATTATGAATCAAATCGAATTGATCTTCGATACGCTTCAAAACTTCATCACTCTGGATATTAGAATCTATCTTGCTATTGATGACTAAAAGGAGTTGTTTGCCTTCGCGAGCCCCTTCTCCTCTCAACGAAGAAGCCACTTTGATGATCTCCGATTTAATCTCGGTCAGCATCTCATTTTTGCGAACAAAGTTTATCATCAGGTTGGCCATCTCCTGGCTTTTATGCTGAAGGTCATATTCCAACTTTTCTTTTTCCAATTGTACGATCTGCTTTTCACGGCGAGCTTTATCAGCTTCAAACTCCTTTTCCATTTCATGCAGTTCCTTATCTTTTTCTACAACAGCCTGCTCTTTTTTACGCTTCACACGGATATCATCCCAACGGTAGATATACCACAAGCCTAAGAATGCAAGAATAATATAACAGACATAAGCAGCTACACTACGATACCACGGCGGGAGGATACGGAAAGAGAGTTCATCCGACGAGGTAGTGCCATCCGGATAAATAACCTTCACCTCAAAAGTATAGTCACCTTCAGAAAGATTACTATACTCTTTAATACGCACAGTAGTATAGTCGGACCAGACTCCCTTATTTAAGCGATACTGAAAACGAATATCATCACCATCCAAATCAAAAAAGGCAAGTCCATATTCAAAACGAACGGAATTTGATGTGTAGTCAACCAGAAGGGAAGGCTTTTTTCCTAAAAAATTAGCTGTATACACCAGTGAATCCTTAGGATAAGTAAGATACATATTCCTTATATATACAGAATGGGTCAGATCTTGCCTATGCCTCACTTCGGGAACCGTAAACAAAGCAAAACCTTCTTCATTGGGAATTACCATGAGCGAATCGGACAAAGGAATGATTGCCTCATAATCCTGTCCCAGTTCAAGAAAAGACTGGCGGATAGGGTTGATACTGGTATTGGCTCCTCTTTTATAAGTTCCCAGATTGGCTATACAGATTTCATGGGGACTCAGACTGATAAGACGTTCGTGATACTCCAGCAATCGGGTATAGGGAACAGCACCATTTAATAAATTATTCAGGTCACTACATGGTTCCATCATATCCTTATGGACATTATATTTATAGATGCCGTGAGGAGTAGTAAAATAAACACGCCCTTCTATTTTAGCAACGTAAATCTGACGTTCCACCGGAAACCCTTCTTCCACACCATAAGATTTCACGCTGATTTGGCGGGTTAGGTCTTCACTTAATTCAACACGGGTAATGCTACCGGAATTATATACCCACAATACTTTTGCTGATTCTTGTTCAAACAGACGGCACGAGTCCTGAAAGCCATCTATCTTGCAAAGTACACGCCACTCTCCCGATTGTTTCTCCAAAAGATAAAGGCCGTTATAAACACCGACATACATACGATCAGGATATCCCATTACTTCCTGGCAATACCAGGCGCCCGTGATATCTGTGATTCGGTACATGTTCGTACCTTTTATTTGAAAAATGCCCCGGTCGTGCAGACAAAAGAGATCATCTCCAATCTTACAAAGATTCCAGACCTGACCACTGGATTGGGGAATGGGGTGGATATCCGGCAAATTACCGTTCAACCTCACCGGATAAGAGGTATAATAAAGACCACGATTAGTTCCCAGATACAAATAGCCGTCTTCCATAGCAGCCGTATAACCTGTACCATAAGAATAAGGATACGAATATAGATTGGTGAAAGAGGAACTTAAAGAAACATAGTCCACACCGCTATCTAGCCCTGCCCACAAGTTACCCCGGCTATCAAAGGCTACAGAAAGCACTGTATTATTACGTAATCCGTTATTCTCATTGAAGTATTTTACGTCCATCGTGGAGCAATCTATCAATAACAGACCTTTATGAATAGTTCCCAGAGCGATTTTATCATCCTGAGCAGCCACACAGAAAACTTCATTTTCACGCATAAAGTCTTCGGCACCAGTGATAAAAGGTACTGTGGTACGCCCGTTGCAATAAAACAAGCCATTGTAAGCAGTAACCACAATAACACCCCCACCTTTATGAGGAATAATTCCACGGATACGATTGGAAGCCAGAATATCAGCCCCCTGTAAAGGGAAAAAAGTATTTCCAACCAATACCCACACGCCATGATCAGTACCTATATAAAGAATGCCATTCACCATATTGGAACAATCTATTTTAGCATTCATTTCAATAGCGGTGTATTTACCATTCAGATATTTCACTACACGATCGTCGCCTTGTATATAAAGAATATTATCAGCTTCGTGGATTCCCCAGACATTACCAACAAAACGGCAATCTCTTTCCAGCGTATCGGACATGCAATGATAGACCAACTCTCCATCTTCCGACGGTTCATAATACCCGAACTCATTAATACCACCTGCATAGATACGCTTTTGGGTAGTCGATGCCAATACAGAACGTACATCAGAAAAGTTATTCATCGGAAATACCGTCCAGACGTTTCCATCAAACTGCACCATACCGTTCTTATTTGCAAAGTACACCCAATGATCATCATAAGGAGCTATTTTCCAAGTCTGAGCACCTTTACCATAAAGGTTTTTATCGAAATTAACAATGAAGCTATTCCAACCGGCAACTGCCTTGCCAAAAGGGAGTAAAAGAAGAAAAATAAGAGTTACATATAGGAAATAAGAGGATATCCGCATCATAATATTAGGTTTTACAAAGCAAAGCTATCACTTTTTTTACAAAAAACAAATAAAAAAAAGAGATACATTCTTCGTAGAACGTATCTCTTTTCTTTTGAGCCTCTTGTCGGATTCGAACCAACGACCCCGAGATTACAAATCACGTGCTCTGGCCAGCTGAGCTAAAGAGGCGGGTGGGCAAGCTTACTATATCGCGCCGCTACAACCAACTACCTTTGCTGCGATCAAGCCCTGGAGGATTCGAAGGGAGCTGGCCGTATAGGACTTACCCGTTTTTCTTGTTTGCGGGTGCAAAGGTAGGCATTTTTATGAAACATGCAATACTTTGCCCAAACTTTTTTCAACTTTAACAAGAATACACGGGCTACAAACAATATTATTTATACCTTTGCGCCATTATTCCTAATGAAAGATGACAGAAAACAAAGGTTACTTGCAACGATATGCCATGTTGTTCGGCACTTACTTGGGCGGTTTTTGGATTTTGAAATTCATACTGTTCCCTCTGGGTATTACCGTACCATTTCTCTTTTCCATTTTTATAGGACTAACTTTATGTGTACCCTTTATGGCGTATTATTACGTGCGCATGTACCGGAACATGGTATGTGGCGGGACAATAAGTTTTCTTCATGCATGGATTTTCACCTTATTTATGTATATGTTTGCCGCATTGCTTACAGCCGTGGCACATTATATATATATCCGCTTTATTGACCAAGGGTTTATATTGAATTCCTATGAAACGATGTTGAACTCCTGGGAAATTACATATAAAGCAGTGCCCGGCATTGACGCATATATTGAACAATTAAGGGAAGGCTTAAGCCAGGTGCGTTTACTGACTCCGATAAAAATCACGATGCAAATGATGTCGATGAATGTTTTTACGGGATCATTACTTGCCATTCCCATCGCTTTGTTCGTTATGAAGCGCCCACCGGCAGATTATATCGGAGGAAGATAAAATAAAGGATAAAGAAATAGTGTATATAGAAAACAGTTTAATCGTAATATAGAAAGATGGATATTTCAGTTGTCGTTCCTTTGTATAATGAAGAAGAATCACTTCCGGAACTGTACGCATGGATTGAACGGGTGATGAAAGCCCACGGCTTTTCATACGAAGTAATTTTCGTGAATGACGGAAGTACCGACCGCTCCTGGCAAATTATCGAAGAACTGAGTCGAGAATCAGATGCAGTACATGGCATTAAGTTCCGCCGTAATTATGGCAAATCTCCGGCATTATATTGTGGCTTCGAAAAGGCACAAGGAGATGTTGTCATTACAATGGATGCAGATTTACAGGATAGCCCGGACGAAATACCCGAACTATACCGGATGATTACAGAGGATGATTACGACCTGGTATCCGGCTGGAAAAGAAAACGTTACGATCCGCTTTCAAAAACCATTCCTACAAAAATATTCAATGCAACGGCACGCAAAGTATCCGGTATCAAAAACCTGCACGACTTTAATTGCGGCCTGAAAGCCTACAAGAGAGATGTGGTGAAGAACATTGAAGTGTATGGCGAAATGCATCGTTACATCCCCTACCTTGCCAAGAATGCCGGTTTCAAAAAGATCGGAGAAAAGATTGTTCAACACCAGGCACGCAAATTCGGCAAGACGAAGTTCGGCGGTTTGAATCGTTTCTTTAATGGATACCTGGACTTGATCTCACTTTGGTTCCTGTCAGCTTTCGGAGTAAAACCGATGCACTTTTTCGGACTTCTCGGTTCACTTATGTTCATCTTCGGCTTTATTGCAGTAGTCATCGTAGGCGCTACAAAACTATACCATATGCATAGCGGGATGCCTTACCGTTTGGTTACCGACTCCCCCTACTTCTACTTATCGCTGACCGCCATGATTATCGGAACACAATTGTTCCTTGCCGGCTTCCTTGGCGAACTGATTTCACGCAATGCTCCTGAACGAAATAAATATCAAATAGAAAAAACAATATAAGACTATGAGAAAATTAGTAAAACTGATATTGCTTTGTCTGATTGCTTATCCTATTATCAGTATCGTTTCTTCCTGTTCGGAAGAAGAAGACTGCTCTATGAATGCACGTCCGATGATGCAATGCTATCTTTATAAAATAGACGGAGAGACAGAAAGGGTTGTGAATGATACTCTTGACTCGCTCACCATCACCGCATTCGGCACAGATTCTATCATCCTCAATAACCAGAAGAGAGTACACGGATTATCATTACCACTACGCTATACGGCAGACTCTACCGTACTGGTATTCCATTATAGCAAAGACGTTAAGATTAAAAAAGATACGATTGTCATCCGCCAGAAGAATACGCCATATTTCCTTTCAATGGATTGCGGCTACCAGATGAAGCAAAACATCACAGGCAGATCATATAGCCGTCATATACTTGACTCCATATATATTCAAACAGCAGAAGTAAGCATTTATGGAACGGAAAATCTTAAGCTCTTTTATCGTAATTAATCTGGTGCTTTGTTTGTTGGCCGGATTTCCGGTACAAGCACAAAACAGCAACCGTCCTCCTGCCTCTAATCCGCCGAAAGAGCAAAAGAAAGAAGTTGATGAGGAAGCTTTCCCGCTATACAATGGCGTGACCGTCAGTGTTGATTTATGGGGTATCGGAAGCAAAGCTTTCGGAAGTGATTTTTTAAGTTCGGAAGTAGCGGTGGACGTTAACCTCAAAAACCGTTTCTTCCCGATAGTAGAACTTGGATATGGCGGCACCGATGCATGGAATGATAATGGTACCCACTACAAGAGCAATGCGCCTTATTTCCGTATCGGAATGAACTACAACGCTCTTTTCAAAAAGAAATTCAAGAATTACCTGTTTGTGGGACTACGTTACGCCATGAGTAGTTTCAAGTATGATATAGCAACCCTCTCGGTAGATGATCCTATCTATGGCGGAGGCATTGGTAATCCGAACCAGGTAGATGACATCTGGGGTGGAAGCTTACCCTTCAATCACAAAGGAATGAAAGGATCCATGCAATGGTTTGAATTTTGTGTCGGCATCCGTGCACATATATGGAAAGAACTCTATATGGGCTGGGGATTGCGCTTCAAATTCCGCACAAGTTCATCTACAGGAGAGTACGGAGATCCCTGGTATGTACCCGGATTCGGCAAATATGGCTCCAACACAATGGGCGTAACTTATACAATCACTTATAAACTACCATTCTAAAACTATGACCGGATTAGAGATTTGGCTTCTTGCCGTGGGACTCGCGATGGATTGTTTCGCCGTCTCCATAGCCAGTGGCATTCTTCTGAAACGTACGCTATGGCAGCCTATGCTGACCATGGCTTTTTTCTTTGGATTATTTCAAGCCATCATGCCACTCCTCGGGTGGATAGGCGCCAGCACATTCAGCCATCTGATAGAGAGTCTGGATCATTGGATCGCTTTCGCCATTCTTGCTTTTCTGGGCGGACGCATGGTCAGAGAGTCTTTCAAGGACGAAGATTGCAAAAAAGAATACGACCCGAAAAGCTTGAAAGTAGTGCTCGCATTAGCCGTTGCAACCAGCATCGATGCATTGGCTATTGGAGTCTCATTTGCATTTCTGGGTATGCGTGATTTCTCAGAAATACTCCCTCCCATTTCTATCATTGGCTTTGTATCTTTCGCCATGTCTCTTATAGGATTACTATTCGGTATCCGCTTTGGATGTGGCATTGCACGAAGACTACGGGCAGAACTCTGGGGAGGTATTATCCTGATTATCATCGGAACCAAAATATTAATAGAACACTTGTTCTTTAGTTAAACTTCATTTATGGAAAAGAAGGCACAGAGAAATTTCTTATGGATTGCCCTGCTTGTATTGGGAACAATCTGGATACTTGCACGTCACAACCGTACGCAACCTTATTATACAATAAACGGATTGATATTCGGCACGGTTTATAATATAACCTATCAGTATGATGGTGACTTGAAAGTTGAAATTGACGAAGAATTGAAGAGGTTTGACGGCTCTCTATCCCCCTTTAATGATACGGCCACAATTACGCGAATCAACCGCAACGAGGATATTGTACCGGACACTTTTTTCACGAATGTATTCCGTCGTAGTATGGAAATTTCCAAAGAAACGGATGGTGCATTCGACATTACGGTTGCCCCATTGGCCAATGCCTGGGGATTTGGTTTCAAGAAAGGTGCATTTCCTGATTCGGCCATGATAGATAGTCTGCTGGACATTACGGGATATACCAAAGTAGCCCTATCCAATGAAGGAAAGGTTGTGAAGCAGGATGAACGCATGATGCTATCATGTAGTGCCGTTGCTAAAGGGTATGCCGTAGATGTAATAGCACAATTTCTCGCAAAGAAAGGCATTAAGAATTTCATGGTAGATATAGGTGGAGAAATTGTAGCCCAGGGAGAAAATCCAAAGAAAGATTTGTGGCGCATCGGTATCAATAAGCCGGTAGATGATTCGCTATCTATCAATCAGGAATTACAAACGGTACTGAATGTAACGGGTGTGGGCATTGCTACTTCAGGCAATTACCGTAATTTCTATTATAAGGATGGAAAGAAATATGCGCATACCATAGACCCAAGAACGGGATATCCGGTGCAACACAACATCTTATCCGCCACGGTAATAGCCAAAGATTGCATGAGTGCTGATGCTTATGCCACCGCTTTCATGGTGATGGGATTGGAAGAAGCCGAACGGTTTGCCGATGCCCACCCAGATATTGATGCCTGCTTTATCTACACGGATGAGAAGGGAGAACTTCAAACATACTATACGAAAGGGATGGAACGATTTATAACAAGTGATTAGTGTTTAGTGATAAGTGATTAGCGGGTTGCGCAACATTCCGCATGGTGCTAATCACTTATCACTAAACACTAATCACTACGTACCTATTTATAGAATACAAAATACACCGCAAGTACCAGACAAATGAATGCCGCAAAATGATTCCAATGCAGACTTTCGCCCTTGAAAAGAACCGTAGTAAATACCGTGAAAATGATGAGTGTAATCACTTCCTGAATAATCTTTAATTGTATCAGCGAGAAAGGACCACCATTACCAATAAAGCCGATACGATTGGCCGGAACCAAACAAAAATATTCCGCAAGAGCGATGCTCCATGAAAATAAGATTATGGCATAAAGCGGCCAATTAGTGATCACTTTCATATCTTGCAACTTCAGATGACCATACCATGCAAAAGTCATAAAGACATTAGACACTATTAAAAGCAGAATCGTATAAAGACCTTTCATTTTAGTGACGAATATTTAAGGGGTGATTAATCTAAATTATCATTTTTTTGAGGAAGAAGTTCCTCCTGAACATTTGCCATACTTCCCCAAAGACTATAGCGAGCTTCCGGGTTCATAGCTTCCAACTGATGTAGAATATCTTTCATATTACTACGGTGAGATTGCGCCTCATAAGGACAATTCTTCACCTGCTTACGATACCCTCTTATTTGGGCCAGTTCCAGCAAATCAGCCTCATGTACCAAACACATCGGCCGAATAATCGTCATATCAAATTTCTTCATTACCAGACGGGGCGGCATGGAACTGAATGCCCCCTGAAAAGTGATATTCATCAATAGCGTTTCCAGAATATCATCCATATGATGTCCCAATGCTATCTTGTTGCATCCCTGCTCCTTAGCTACCGTGAACAAGGCCTTGCGCCTATTCCATGAACAAAGGAAACAAGGTGATTTGCGTGTATCTGTACTTGCATCAAATTCCGTTTCATACAATACAAAAGGGATTCCCCATGACTCTACATACTCACGAAGATATGCCAGGTCACTCTGATACGGAATATTCTTCATCACTACATGGACGGCAACCACCGCAAACCTAGGCTTAAAAATTCGGGCGCGTCTTGCCAATAGCTCCACTAACGCCAAAGAATCTTTGCCGCCCGAGAGTCCGATAAGGATCTTATCCCCATCCTCTATCAGACCATATTCTACCAGCCCCTTAGTAAACCGCTTTTCAATGCGGCGGACGGTTTTCTCTTCTTCGGTGAATTGAGCCATAATACTACATAAGATTTGCGGTTGCAAAAGTAAGAGAAAAGAATGATTTAAAGAAGAATTAACATAATAGAATAACGGAAATCAGCATTATTCCCGATTAATTTGTATTTTTGAACATTCGAATTTGTAAGTTGGATAACTAGCATGAAAAAGAGATATATTTTACTCCTTCTATTTTGTCTCACATTAGTCGGTGTATCGGCACAGACGTTGGAGGAAGCCAGAGCTTTCTACAACCAAGGGCAATACGAGAAAGCCAAACCAATTTTCCAGAAACTCGTAAAGACACAACCGGCAAATGGAAATTATAACTTATGGTACGGCGTATGTTGTCTGGAAACAGGAGAGCCTGAAGTAGCCTTGAAATATCTGGAAACCGCCGTAAAAAGACGGGTGCCCAGCGGACAACTCTATCTGGCGCGAAATTACAATGACCTGTATCGCTTTGAAGATGCCATCAAATGCTACGAAGACTACATCAGTGACCTGGCCAAACGGAAAAGGCCGACCGCAGAAGCCGAAAAGCTATTGGAGAAAAGTAAAGCCAACTTCCGCATGTTGAAAGGGGTTGAAGAAGTTTGCATTATCGATAGCATCGTAATAGACAAAGGTCGTTTTCTGGAAGCTTATAAAATCAGTCCTGAATCCGGTAAACTATTCATGTACAACGATTTCTTCCAGAATGAGACAGAGGTTGAAGCTACCGTATATGAAACAGAACTCGGCAATAAGATTTATTATGGTGAGCGCCAACCGGACGGTAAACTCAGCATCCTCTCGCGTAACAAAATGCAGGGCGAATGGAGCAAAGGTAGCCTGCTACCCGGTAGTATAAATGATTCCATCAATGCCAACTATCCGTATGTATTGACAGATGGCATCACCATCTATTATGCCGCTGATGGTGAAAATTCGATAGGTGGTTACGACATATTCGTCACCCGTTACAATACCAATACGAACACCTACCTCACTCCAGAAAATGTGGGTATGCCGTTCAACTCTCCCTATAATGACTATATGTTTGTTATCGACGAATATAATAATCTCGGATGGTTTGCCTCCGACCGTTACCAGCCGGAAGGAAAAGTTTGCATCTATGTATTCATTCCAAATTCTTCCAAAAGGGTATATAATTATGAAGCAATGGACCCGAAAAAAGCAATCGGACTTGCCCGGATTCATTCTCTGAAAGATACGTGGACGGATCAGGATGCCGTAGCCGATGCCAAACATCGACTACAAGCCGCATTCGATGAAAAGCCACAAACCACGAAAAGTCATGAGTTTGAGTTTGTAATCGATGATCAGAATACTT
This sequence comes from Bacteroides intestinalis, assembly GCF_003464595.1. Lineage (GTDB taxonomy): Bacteria > Bacteroidota > Bacteroidia > Bacteroidales > Bacteroidaceae > Bacteroides > Bacteroides intestinalis_A. Next base: position 438,296 of record NZ_QRZF01000002.1, on the reverse strand, counting down.
ATTATCAACAAAGTGATTTCAAATCTCCTCAGGCCAAAAACCTGTTCGGCAAATACCTCCAATTAGAAAAGGCTTTCAAAGAGCAGCAAAACAAATTGGAAGAGCAACGTTCCTTGTACTCCCGCGCCAAGGAAAGCGATAAAGCCAAACTGGCTCCCGCCATACTCGACCTGGAAAAGCAGATACAACAACTATCAGGTGAATTGGAGAAGGCCGCCATTGAAGTGCGTAATACAGAAAAACAATCCTTTAAATAGAAAACTATGGACATACTTATCATCATTGTACTCATTGTTGCGGCGGTTATCCTGTTCTTGGTAGAACTGTTCGTCATCCCGGGCATCAGCATAGCCGGAATCCTGGCCGGAGCTTGCATGATCTATGCCAACTACTATGCCTTTGCCTATCTGGGTACAACGGCTGGTTTCATCACGCTCGGTGTATCGGCAATAGCCTGCATTGGCTCATTGATACTCTTCATGCGCTCCAAGACCTTGGATAAAGTGGCGTTGAAGAAGAATATCACATCGAAGGTGGACCGTACGGCCGCAGATCAAGTAAAAGTAGGCGATACGGGTGTGGCCATTACACGCCTGGCACTGATCGGCAATGCCGAAATAGACGGCAACATCGTGGAAGTGAAATCCATGGACGGATTCCTGAATGAAAAAACCCCTATCATTGTAAACCGTATTACGGACGGCGTTATCATGGTAGAAAAGAAAAAAGACTAATATTCACACTTAATATCTTATAAATCATGAACGTAGACACTATGTACCTAACTGCCTTTCTTGTGATAGGAGGCATTATCTTCATCGTACTGTTCTTCCACTATGTTCCTTTCTTCCTATGGTTGTCCGCCAAAGTTTCGGGAGTCAGGATTTCATTGGTGCAATTGTTTTTAATGCGTATCCGTAACGTACCTCCCTACATCATTGTACCGGGTATGATTGAAGCACACAAAGCCGGATTGAGCAACATTACCCGCGACGAGCTGGAAGCTCACTACCTGGCCGGTGGACACGTAGAAAGAGTGGTACACGCCTTGGTATCCGCCTCTAAAGCTAATATTGAATTATCCTTCCAGATGGCTACCGCAATCGACCTTGCCGGACGTGATGTGTTCGAAGCCGTTCAGATGTCGGTAAACCCGAAGGTGATCGATACTCCTCCGGTGACCGCCGTAGCAAAAGATGGTATCCAGTTGATAGCCAAAGCCCGTGTAACGGTACGCGCCAATATCCGCCAGTTGGTGGGTGGTGCCGGTGAAGACACTATCCTGGCCCGTGTAGGCGAAGGTATCGTATCTTCCATCGGTTCGTCCGAAAACCACAAGTCAGTATTGGAAAACCCAGATTCAATCTCCAAACTTGTGCTCCGCAAAGGTCTGGATGCCGGTACGGCTTTCGAAATCCTGTCCATTGATATCGCTGATATCGATATAGGTAAGAACATCGGTGCGGCTTTGCAGATAGACCAGGCAAATGCCGATAAGAATATCGCCCAAGCCAAAGCTGAGGAACGCCGTGCAATGGCCGTGGCCAGCGAACAGGAAATGAAGGCGAAAGCTCAGGAAGCACGCGCCAAGGTGATCGAGGCGGAAGCCGAAGTACCTAAGGCCATGGCAGAAGCATTCCGTAACGGCAACCTGGGCATCATGGATTATTATCGGATGAAGAACATCGAAGCCGATACTTCCATGCGCGAAACCATAGCCAAACCATCGGGAAACAACTCAAACCAGCCGTTGAGTAAATAACCGGTAGAATTATTGCCCCAGAAAAACGTCGGAACCGGTGAACAGTAATCCCGTTCCGGCGTTTTCTATTTATAAACGTATCAACCAAAAAATCCAGAATATGAAAAAGTATTTTGCATCTTCCGAACTTATTATCAATGATGACGGTTCAGTTTTTCATCTGCACGTAAAGCCTGAGTGGCTGGCAGACAAAGTAATCCTGGTGGGCGACCCGGGCAGAGTGGCACTGGTAGGCTCACACCTTGAGAATAAAGAATGTGAAGTGGAAAGCCGCGAGTTCAAAACCATTACAGGTACCTACAAGGGCAAACGCATCACGGTGGTTTCTACGGGTATTGGTTGCGACAACATCGATATTGTGATGAACGAACTGGACGCCTTGGCCAACATCGACTTCAACACACGTGAAGAAAAGCCCCAACTTCGCCAGTTAGAACTGGTACGCATCGGTACTTGTGGCGGTTTGCAACCGAATACGCCCGTAGGTACATTTATCTGCTCGCAAAAGTCCATTGGTTTCGATGGCCTGCTGAACTTCTATTCAGGGCGCAATGAAGTGTGTGACCTGCCATTTGAACGTGCATTCCTGAACCACATGGGATGGTCGGGGAATATGTGCGCACCTGCTCCGTACGTGATCGACGCCAATGCCGAACTGATAGAGCGCATTGCCGGAGACGATATGGTACGCGGTGTAACGATTGCCGCCGGTGGTTTCTTTGGCCCGCAAGGACGCGAACTACGCATTCCGCTGGCCGACCCGAAGCAAAATGAAAAGATCGAGAACTTTGAATACAATGGCTATCGCATTACGAACTTCGAGATGGAAAGCTCCGCACTGGCCGGTTTGAGCCGCCTGATGGGACATAAGGCGACCACGGTATGCATGGTCATAGCCAACCGGTTGATTAAAGAAGCCAATACGGGCTACAAGAATACGATTGACACTTTGATAAAAACCGTACTGGACAGAATTTAAGAAACACCCACTCAAATATACTTGATGATTGTTTCCTTCAATCTTTCGTAAGTATATGGTTTGGCAATTATATCATTGCATCCGGCGGCTAATGCTTGTTGTTGTTCTATCAGGAAAGCATTGGCCGTCACCGCAACGATAGGCAGATCGATGTCGATGGTACGTATCTTTTCCGTAGCCTGAATACCGTTCATCACCGGCATGCGGATGTCCATCAATATCAGGTCGGGACGCTCGCGCAAGAAACTATTTATGGCCTCTTCGCCATTGGTAACCCACGAAATGGTGTAGTCTTTCTTCAGCAAAATGTTTATCTGCATAAAGTTAGACTCCGTATCTTCGGCTATCAGAATTTTCTTCCTGCCGTCTGATCTTCGCTCTACGTGGGCATTGACTTCAACAGGTTCACCATCCGCTCCCAATACAAACTGGCGGTAAGGAAGGGTCATCACGAAAGTGCTCCCCACTCCTACTTCGGACTCTACGGAAATCTTTCCTCCCAATCTCTCCACGATGCTCTGGCAGATGGGAAGCCCCAGACCCGTGCCCTGAACAAAATCGTTCAGCTTTTCGAAACGGTTGAAAATCAAGGGCAATTTCTCCTTCGCAATGCCACAACCGGTATCCGTTACATAAACCTTCAACCATTCTCCGCAGACCTCCAGCCCCAGGGTGATGGCCCCTTCATGGGTATTCTTAATGGCATTGGAGAGGAAGTTGAACAGCACTTGCGTAATCCTGTTCCGGTCCACCATAATCCAGATTTCCTCATCGGGACGCATCACATTCAGTCGGATGCCCGTTTTCATTTTCAGGCGATGCACTTTCTCCACTTCGTCAATCAGTCCGGTCATTTCGACCAACTGGAAGTTCATTTCCGATTTCCCCGACTCGATGCGGGAAAGGTCCAGAATGTCATTTATGAGTTGCAACAACAGGTTGCTATTCTTTTGAATGATGTTCAGGTATTCGGCTTTCTCCACTTCATCTTCCGTCAAAGCTATGATTTCAGAGAATCCCACGATAGCATTCAAAGGAGTGCGGATCTCGTGGCTCATATTGGCCAGGAACACCGATTTCATGCGGTCGGCCTCTTCTGCCCGTTGCTTCGCCTCGATGAGTTCATTGGAGCGTTGCACCCTGTCACCGATATCGTGTATCAATGCCATCACTTTATTATCTTCGAACGGCGCGATGCGTGCCTGGAAATAATGCCTTTCGCAATTATCCACATCCAGGGGATACTCTATCTCCTTCAACTCACCGTCTTCGAGGCATTGACGTATATTCCGTAGAAACAGGTCGCTGACTTCGGGAGAATAGATAGTGCGCCCGTCCGCTCCCCGTAGTTGTTCAACGGGATGGAGCAAAATGGTGTCAGAAGACATTAACACGTCGGTGAGGAAGAAATTTTCATCAAAGATGAAGATGAATTCAGGCAATGCCTGTATTATCTTCCGGTTTCGCTCTTCCACGCGCGATATGCGTGTTTCGCGTTCGCACTGCCCAGTGACGTTCACGGTATAGCATAAGAGGCTTTCCGGATTTCCACTTTTATCTTTCTCTACAGATAAGAGGTGGTCCTCCAACCAGACTATTTCGCCATGCGCGCCTACGCAACGCACGCGTAAGACTTTGGACTCTTCAAAGCCATCCAATTTCTTTTGAAAGCCATCCAACGACACCAAATGCTTATCATCGGGATGCACAAAGCTACAGAACTCTTCCAAATTCTGATAACGGATGCCGACTTTATCCAAGCCTAAACTTTCGAAATATTCCTGAGTGAAAGTGCACTCCAAGGTATTGATATTTATCTCCCAGAGAGCAATTTGATGGGCAGCCAGAACGGAGTTGACCTTCAATAATTTCTCTTTCAGTAGTTCCGTGTTCTCGTCTTTCTCGGTAGTATGAGAAGCGGAATCATGCATTTTTATTTTGTCTTGCGCCATAATAACAAAGTGTATCATGTAAAGGCTACGAAAATTGAGCAAATGTAATAAAAAAGAGTAAGTAATATACAATCGCGTTCTTTTTTTTACCCCAAAAGGCTATCTTTGCAACTCAAATAACAATTTTTATGATGAATCAGGATACCATCTGTGCCATTGCCACGGCCCAAGGAGGAGCAATCGGAAGCATTCGCGTCTCAGGAGCGGACGCCATTCGTATCACCAGCCACATTTTCACCCCGGCAAAATCCGGTAAAACGCTGGCGGATTGCAAACCTTATACACTGACTTTCGGGAAGATACACGATGGAGAGGAAATCATCGACGAGGTTCTTGTCAGCCTGTTTCGCGCCCCGCACTCTTACACGGGCGAAGATAGTACGGAGATCACCTGCCACGGTTCGAGCTATATCTTGCAACAGGTTTTGCAATTGCTCATCAAGCACGGTTGCCGCCTGGCGAGACCGGGGGAATACACGCAACGCGCCTTTCTCAATGGCAAGATGGATTTGAGCCAGGCCGAAGCCGTGGCGGACCTGATTGCTTCTTCATCTGCCGCCACCCACCGCCTTGCCATGAGCCAGATGCGTGGCGGATTCAGCAAGGAGCTTACGGAGCTACGCAACCAGTTGCTACACTTCACTTCACTGATTGAGCTGGAACTGGATTTCAGCGACCATGAAGAGTTGGAGTTTGCGGACAGAACGGAGCTTTGCCGATTGGCGGATCACATTGAAGGAGTTATTTCCCGACTGGTACATTCGTTCAGTGTAGGAAATGCGATCAAAAACGGCGTACCGGTAGCCATCATCGGCGAAACGAATGCCGGGAAATCAACGCTTCTCAATGTATTGCTGAACGAGGACAAGGCTATCGTGAGCGATATTCACGGCACTACACGCGACGTGATTGAAGATACGACCAATATCGGCGGCATTACTTTCCGTTTCATTGACACGGCAGGTATCCGCGAAACCAATGATACGATTGAGAGTCTGGGCATAGAGCGCACGTTCCAAAAACTGGAACAAGCGGAGATCGTGCTTTGGATGATTGATGCAACGGACGCAACGTCGCAAATGAATCAGCTATCGGGACAGATACTTCCGCGTCTGGAAAGAAAGCATTTGATATTGGTATTCAACAAAGCGGACTTGTTGGGCACGGCTCATTCTGATGAGGTGCTGTCTGCGGCCTCTTCCATCATTCCTGACGCCGAATGTATTTTTATTTCCGCCAAGAAAAGGCAAAATACGGATGTGCTTCAGAAGAAACTTATAGCCGCCGCCAATCTGCCTACGATAACCCAGAACGACGTGATAGTGACCAATGCCCGCCATTACGAAGCCCTTACGCATGCTTTAGAAGCCATCGGACGCGTACAACAGGGATTGGCAAACAATCTTTCAGGGGACTTCGTGGCCCAGGACATCAGGGAGTGCATCTTCCATTTGAGCGACATCGCGGGGGAGGTGACGAATGATATGGTGCTACAAAATATATTTCAACATTTCTGCATCGGCAAATAAACCGAGATAACTCACTGATAATCAATATGTTACAAAATAACCAAAAAAAATAAGCTTAAAACCACAACTCGCTATACATCAACCACTTACGATACATTTTGCAAATAATCACCGTAAAACAAAGACAAATAAGAAACAGATTTGCTGCTATTTGATACTCAAATCAGGGGTTGTTGACAACCTTATATTATATAGGAGCTACACTAAAGTAGCCATATATATAATATGAATTATAATTTTTCAAAGCATTATTATGATCCATTCATCCGGTTGAAAGAGGAAGAATGGAAAGATGTAGTTTCAAGAGGCTTCCTAAGTATTAGCGAAGCAGCTACATTGTCAGGATATACGCGCCAGTATATCCACAAACTAGTTCAAACAGGCAAGATAAAAAGTGAACGGTGTTTGAATAACCTAGTGATTACCAATAAGGATTTCATCAAGTGGTATTCGTCTCTGCCGTTAATACCCCACTCTCCAATTGGCCGAAGTTCGTATTCTCTCAAAGGATTGATGGCCTATACAGGAATGAGCCGTTCTTGGATTCTAAATTTCGCCGAACGTTATCAAATCCAAACCTTCTATTTAGGACTAAATAGAAGGTTTGATGAAATCGATTGTAAAACAGCTTGGGAGATCGAACGGATCAAGTATGCCCAATGGCTAACTGTTGATGAAATTACAACTCACCTCAACATTGATGCCAAGGAACTGCTGACACTTGTTGCCAAACATCTGGTTAGGGTGAGATGCATAGCCTATACCGACTATTATTGCAAGAAGGATGTTGAACAAGAAATCAGATGGAGGGAAAGCCATGTATAGGGTTACATTACGTTATAAAATAAAGACAGACGGCAAGAAAAAGTCCATTTATCTTCAGTTCAATCCACCCATCAAAGATGTAAGGGGGAAAGAAATCAAATATGAATTTCTGAATTTGGATCTTTATGTTAATCCTGCCAATACTGCCCAAAAGAAATACAACCAAACGGTTGAAGAAGTAGCAGAAAACATCAAGTGCGAACGTTACATTCAGTTGGTACGAAGGGATTTCAGTTTTCTGGCAAAAGACAATCTGGATGGAGACTTTCTTGAGTATTTTCATGAAAACGGAGACTATCACAGTCAGAAATATATTTGTGCACGACTCCATTTTGAAGAGTTCTGTGAGAAGAAGTGCTCTTTCAGAGACCTTAGTGTCAGCCTTTGCGAAAAGTACAGGACGTATATCCTTAGAGACAAGCACCTAACCAGCTCAAAAAAGATATCACACAATACTGCAAGTGCATACTTCAACGTATTCCTGAAAATGGTAAGATTGGCCTATGAAGACAAAATAATCAGCCATGATTATACTGAAATAATAAAACCCATTGTGTGGAATCATGATACCCTCAAAGAGTATTTATCCAATGATGAAGTAAATATTCTCCGCCAGACACCTTATTCGCCATATCCGGAACTACCTAAAGCTTGCCTTTTCAGCATCTTTACAGGATTGCGGCGGAGTGACATTCTTGCCTTACGATGGGAAAACATTGTAAAGAGGTCGCACAAGACATTCATAGAGATACAGTGTAGTAAGACAGGTGTTTTAATCCAATTACCTTTATCAAAACCGGCATTGGATGTTCTGGGTAAAAGAAAAGAAGAAGGGATAGTATTTCAATCTTTGACGATAAGCATACTGAATCTGCATGTACAAAAATGGCTGGACTCGGCAGGAATCACCAAGCATATTACTTTCCATTGTTTCAGGCACACATTCGCCATGTTGCTTCAGGAAAAAGGTGTCGAAATCTATACCATTTCGAAACTGTTGGCTCACAAGCAAGTATCCAGCACACAAATTTACGCGAAAGTCACCAACCAACAGGTTAACGAGGCCATTCAGTTATTAAAATAGCGAATTGTTAAGCTAAACCAGTCAAATATCGTTAAAGAAGGAGCATTAGATGAATCCACTGTCTGTATTTCAACAAATTGCCATTACTTTTGCAAACAATCTTAAGTAAAAACTGAAGTTATGTTACAATCAAAAATACAGACCCTCAAAAAGTACATTTCATCGTTCCTAAATGAGAAAATCAGCTGTTCCAAGTTGTCTTCGGCATCATACAAACAGATTCCAGCTATTTTAATGGCTAAATACGAATGCACGGCAACAACACTTTTCGGTGTTAATGTCGTGCTTTGTTTTCCCAAAGAGACTGATTCGTTAACACCAGCAAAGCTACAGAGCCATATGCAGCTCTTTGCCAGCAAATTGGGAATGCCCAGTATTGTAGTGTTAGATGATATGCCATCCTATAATATCCAAAGGCTGATTATTCAGCGGATTAATTTCATCATCATAGGTAAACAGATGTTTGCTCCGTCATTGTTGCTCGATTTGAGAAAGATGCCTAAGCCAAACAAAGATATCAAGGAAGATATTCCGCCGCTCGCACAGTGTCTGATTCTATACAATATAGAAGTTGAAATACTTTGTCATACTATAAATGAAATTATTGATATTTTCAATGTCTCCTACTCTACAGCCAACAGAGCCATTCGATGGCTGCAAAGTAAGAACCTGACGGTACCTTCGAAAGGTAAAAAGAAGAGATTGCAGTTTGCAAAACAAGGCCGTGACTTATGGGAAGCCAGCATAATATATCTGACAACACCGGTAGAAAAGGTCGTCTATACTAATACTATTCCATCAAAAGCTTTGTCAACTGTCATATCTGATGGTAGTGAAGTTGAACCTATAGAAGTAAACAGTTATGCTCTATGCAAAGACGATTTGAAAGATATCACAGTTTCTGACACTGGTCGATTTAAAATTGAGATTTGGAAATACAATCCTATGGACTTGGCCAGATTAAAGAAACATGTGGATAAGTTATCACGTTATCTCTCGATTAGAGATAAGGAAGATATGAGTGATAAGATAGAAATGATGCTTGCTGAATTACAGTAAAGTAGCTTCAAATTCGTGACAAGCAGGAAGCGTAAATTAAGAGAGAATATCACATTCCTCATAAAGTTTGCGGCCTCCCATCAGAAAATCCACCGAAATCATTTCAGAACTTTTAGGCACTATAAAATATTTTGTGTAAATGGAAATACGGGATTCAAGTTAGAGTCTCGTATTTTTTATTTTAGATTTTTATCGGTTTGACTTAACCGATTGAAGAATAAACTTTTAGCGGATTATTTGAGAAATAGAGGTAACGATTTAGCAACCGTGCGAATTTCAGCATTTTGCGTTGCTATACTGTCAAATAACTCTTTCAAGGGCAAATATAATATCTTTTTCCGAAAGTACGAACTATCGGCGGCTATTTTACAAAGGCTGCTCGCGAAAAAAAGAAAATCATTCGTCCCCATTCACGGACTATGTCATTAACGTAATAGGTGACTTCTCGATTCTAAATAAAGAATATGTAAAGACTAATCTTATTAGAGACACTTAGATACCCAATCGAAATTCATTGGGTGTGTTCCCCGTCATACGTTTGAAGAACCGGATAAAATGCTGTGGATATTGATAGCCGAGCAGATTACTTACTTGTGTAATACTTTTCTGTGGGTCTAAAAGTTGTTCCTTCGCAACATCTAAAAGCTTCTGTTGCAAATACTCCTTTACGGATTTACCCGTTTCCCGTTTTACAAGGTCACCGAAATAATTAGGAGATAAACATATTTGGTCGGCAAAATAGTTCACTGTCGGTATCCCTTGCTTTTCAGCCTTACCATTTATCAGATAGTCATTCAACAAGTTCTCAAAACGAATAAGTATATCTTTGTTCAATTCTTTTCGTTCCGTAAACTGACGGTCATAAAACCGCACGCAATAGTCCAATAACAACTGGATATTGTCACATAGAAGATTGTGAGTATAGCTGTCTATTTCAGTGGAAAGCTCTGTTTGTATAATAGCTATCAAGTGTTTGATTACTTGAAATTCCGATGGAGACAAGTGTAGTGCTTCATTTGACGAATAAGCAAAAAACGAATAATTCATAATCTTTTGTCCCAAAGATGTTCCGTGAATGAAATCGGGATGAAACAGCACACCTACGAATTTCGGGTCTTTACCCGGAATCGCCTCAAAAGCACAAACCTGCCCCGGAGCAAAAGCTATAATGCTTTTGTCTCCGTGGTCATAATGCGTCTTGCCATACGTGATGGTACAACTTGCCATATCTTTTAGAAATAGGGCATAGAAGCCCCAGTTCATCATATAAGGTTTTAGTTTCTCCGGTTCATTACACTCCACCACAGCAACCAACGGATGAGTAAGCCGAAAGTCAAAAGTCTTGCAATACGTTTCAATCGTATCTAATTTTATTATATCCATAAGCATTCAAATCAGAGTTTCATTGCAAATGTAGCAATTCTATATAAAGCTGATTTCTATTTTCTTGCATTTGTAGAACTAAAAAGTGAAAATGGTAATATCTGCCCTTATTCGGGTATAAGTCGTAAGAAGCAACCTCCCTAATTTTGCAACAGAAATTAAAAACGGAATGATTATGAATACAAGAAGAAATCTATTATTGGTTGCCGGACTGTTGTTGGCAATAACAAGTCGGGCACAACAGAGTGACCGTATTCTGGCAAAAGGGTTTGCCTTTCATGCAGAGGACGGGCATTTCCACGATTATGCGTTTTCCCGCCACCCCATCGGTGACAATGATGTCCAAATTAAGATTATGTATGCCGGAATATGCCATAGCGACCTGCATACGGCTGACGATATCAAGACGCTCGGTAGCGAGCCGTGTGTGCTCGGTCATGAGATGGCGGGAGAAGTTATCGCAGTCGGTAAGAACGTGACTAAATTCAAGGTGGGTGATTATGCCGGTGTCGGGTGCATGGTCAATTCATGCGGGCATTGCACGTTCTGCGATATGGATAAAGAACAGTTTTGCGAGAATGCCACCACGTTTACCTATAATTGTCCCGATACATATCACGATGGAGAACTTTCACAAGGCGGTTACTCCGACAATATCGTGGTGAGCGAGCGTTTCGCCATTTCCATTCCCAAGAACGCCGACATGAAGCGTGTCGCTCCGTTGCTTTGCGCAGGGGTTACGACATGGTCACCCATAAAATTAAGCAATGTGCAGCGCGGCGACCATACGGCGGTTGTGGGTTTCGGCGGACTCGGACACATGGCGGTGCAGTATCTCAACGACCTTGGCGCAGACGTGACCGTGTTCGACATAACCGATGACAAGCGTACCGACGCATTGCGTATGGGAGCAAAGCGGTATGTAAACGTGAACAAACCGGACGAAATGAAAGGTCTGTCCAATACTTTCGATTTTATCATAAGCACCGTTCCGGTGGATTATCAGCCGATAGAGTATATCCGCATGTTGAAATACGGAAAGGGTGAGATGGCTATTGTCGGGTTGCCCACCAACACCACCGTCAAAACGGTTGATTTGATTCTATCGGGTGCTGCCCAACGTAAGGTTTACGGTTCGCTTATCGGCGGCATAAAAGAGACGCAGGAAATGCTCGATTACTCCGTAGCACATGATATCTACCCCGAAGTAGAAATTATTCCCGCCGATGCTACCGCCATAGACGAGGCATATAGGAATGTGCTTGACGGAAAGGTGAAATTCCGCTATGTAATAGACATGAGTACAATGAAAAAATGATATAGAATATGGACAACAAAATTTTATCGGAGAACTTTATGCTCTCCAACGGGGTGAAAATACCCAAACTCGGACTTGGGACATGGATGATTGACGATAACAAGGCGGCAGAAGCCGTAAGGAAAGCTGTAGAAATCGGTTACCGCCACCTTGACACGGCGCAAGGCTACGGCAATGAGCGTGGCGTGGGCGAGGGCATCCGTACCTGCGGACTGAAACGGGAAGAGATTTTCGTTACGACCAAACTCGATGCGTTTATCAAAGATTACGACGGTACACAAGCCGCTATCGAAGGCTCGCTCGAACGGTTGGGGCTCGACTACATCGACCTGATGATTATCCATGCACCGCAGCCGTGGACGAATTTCCGTGAGGACGACCACTATTTTGAAGGCAATCTCGCCGCATGGTGCGCAATGGAAAAAGCATACAAGGCAGGTCGGTTGCGGGCTATCGGTGTAAGCAATTTCCAGCAGGTCGATATAGAGAACCTGATGCAAAACGGTGATGTGAAACCTATGGTGAACCAGATTTTGGCACACGTCAGCAATACACCCTTTCCCCTTATCGACTACTGTCACAAGCACGATATTCTCGTAGAAGCCTATTCGCCTATGGGACACGGTGAGATGATGAAGAATACACTTGTGCAGGATATGGCAAAACAATATGGTGTAAGTGTCACCCAACTTTGCATCCGGTACTGCCTGCAACTGAATATGCTTCCTTTGCCTAAAACTGCGAATCCCAAACACATGGAATCAAATGCGGATGTGAATTTCGAGATTTCCGCACAAGATATGGAAACACTGAAAAATGCGGAACGTATCAAAAATTACGGTGATGCAAGCCTCTTTCCCGTATATGGGGGTAAGATGGACAAAGAGGGGAACTGTGCGCCGAGAGATTTTTTCAACGAATAAATATAAAGTCAGCATATATGAACAGAATAACAAAATGGGCTTTGTACTTGTACCTTTCAGTACTTACGCCGTTCACTGCTATGGCTTGTACCTCTTGTAGTGATAATCATAATAACGATTTGGAGCAAATGGAAGAAAATAAAAATCAACATCAAGACCAAAACTCGGATAATACATCAGGCGGCTATATCGAGGAAACCGATGGTATCCGTTTCACGTTGAACGGTGTGGAGTTCAAAATGGTAACGGTTGAAGGTGGCTCGTTTACGATGGGACATAACAACCGCCAGCCGAACGAGAAACTGGAACACCAAGTAACATTATCCACCTTTTGGATAGGCGAAACCGAAGTAACGCAACCGCTATGGCAAGCTGTAATGGGCAACAATCCGAGCCGAAGCAATCGTGGCGACAGCTATCCCGTGGAGAACGTGACTTGGAAAATCTGCCATGAATTTGTAGAACGGCTTACAGTCCTAATGCACAAGGCAGGAATGCCACAAGCATGGGAGTTCAGGATGCCCACCGAAGCACAATGGGAGTTTGCCGCAAAAGGCGGTAACAAAAGCAAAGGTTATACATACGCCGGAAGCAATACGTTGAGCGAGGTCGGCTGGAACTTGAACGACGGCAGGGAAAGCCATCCCGTAAAGCAGAAACGACCGAACGAGTTGGGTATCTACGATATGTCGGGCAATGTGTATGAATGGGTAGCGGACTATTTCGCACCTTATACCACCGAGCCGCAGACCGATCCGTGCAACCTCACCAATATCAATTCGTCACGGCAGGTTATCAAACGTGGCGGCTCATTTTGGTACGACGATGCTTTTCGTTACACCTGCACTTATCGCTACGCCTACTATGAGGAAGTGACCGATGAAAGTATCGGGTTCCGGCTGGCTCTTGTTATTCCATTGAATAATAAATGATGATATTATTTCTTTAGTGGATTATTACCAAAATAGGATGTGAAAGATTGTTTAAAGAACAAAACAGTCTTTCACTCCATTATTCAGATTTATAGTATCATTCCTCAGCTCTTCCTTTGTGGCTTATTGGGAGAATAAATGTTGCGCTTATGTAGAGACGAAAAGAAAACAGATTTTCATCCGTCTCTACTCTCTTGCGGTATAAAACATCAATATCTCAAAATATTATCACCAAATATTTTATCTGTCAGACAAAAATACATACTTTTGTAAATCATCTGATGATATGATGAATGAAAGTAGAAATAAATAGTATGATTATACAGAAGAAATCTTTGGCAGATATGGTAGCCGAGCAGTTAAGACAACAGATTGCGGAAGGAGTTTATACAATCGGGGATAAACTTCCGACCGAACCGGAGTTGATGAAAACTTTCAAAGTCGGAAGGTCGAGTATCCGTGAAGCGGTAAAATTATTGGTAAATATGGGTGTTGTCCAAGTCCGGCAAGGGGCGGGAACATTTGTCGCCGAAGCATCCGATGCGAACGGAGGCAGTATAAATATGAGTATCGCCGACCGGACGGAACTCGATGAGGTGAGGAAAATATTGGATATTGCAATCGTGGAGAAAGCCGTGGCAAGAAGAACAGAAAAAGATATAGAGCGAATGCAGTCCTCCCTTGAAGCAAGAAAGGCAAATGCGAAAGACGGTTTGTTGAAAGAATGTATCGAAGCCGACATGAATTTCCATATTGCAATTGCCGATGCGACCCACAATCGAATATTGGCAGACATTTACCGTTCCGCTTCCCTGCATTTGCTTTCGGAGTTCAATCGTATTTACGATGGTACGGATTGCTTCATAAATTCACAATCTTCTCACGAGAAGTTGTTAAGATACATCATTGCAGGCGATTTGAAGAACGCCCGGAAGATGGCAACACGGATTGTAGAAGAGCCATAGGACGAAAAATAACTAGAAATATGACAATCAAATGATAAAGAATACAGAAAACAGCAACGGAAAAGTGGTCGTTCTTTTTGAAGTAACGCCAACGGCAGAGGGTAAAGTGCGCTATCTCGAACTTGCCGCCCAATTAAAACTATTGCTTTCGGATGCAAAAGGTTTTATTCGTTCCGAACGGTTCAGTAGTCTGAATGAAGAAGGAAAACTGTTGTCGCTGAATGTATGGGAGAACGAAGGAGCCGTTGAAAAGTGGCGTAATGAACTTCACCACCGTACGAGCCAATCGGAAGGACGTGAAAGGCTTTTTGAAAATTACCGAATCACCGTCGCTTCCGTCATAAGGAAATATGGCGATTCCAATCGGAATGAGGCTCCGGCGGACTCTAATGAATATTTCCACAACAAGCAAGCTGATGACCGACCGTAATATTTTTATCTATGGCGAGACAGAGGTGTCCTATTTGAAAAAGCGAGATAAAAAACTTGCCGAGGTACTGGAAAAGGTTGGGCCGATAGAGCGGGAAGTTATTCCCGACTTGTTTGCCGCTTTGGTCAATTCGATTATAGGGCAACAGATTTCGACAAAGGCTCACAAGACAATTTGGAAAAAGATGGTAACCGTCCTCGGCGAGATAACACCGCAGGTCATCGACAGTTTAAGCGACGAAGAGTTACAGCAATTCGGCATTACATTCAAAAAAGCGGCTTACATCAAATCGGCAGCACAAAAGGTTTTATCGGGAGAACTCGACATCGAATCCCTTAGGGCAATGTCGGACGAAGAGGTCTGTGCCAAACTCGTAGAACTCGACGGTATAGGAATCTGGACAGCCGAAATGCTTATGCTGTTTTCCATGCAGCGTCGCAACATATTGAGTTTCGGCGACCTCGCTCTTGTGCGGGGTATGCGTATGGTCTATCACCATAAAGTAATAAACAGGCAACTGTTCGACCGATATAAGAAACGGTTCTCTCCTTATGCTTCCGTCGCAAGTCTTTACTTTTGGGCTGTGGCCGGAGGCGCAATAGAGGGAATGAAAGATTATGCACCGACCAACAACAAGTATGATGAAAACAGAAGAAAAGATAAAAGCGGTAAGAAATAGAGACGCAAGCTATCGTGGTAAATTTTTCGTTGCCGTCAGGACAACGAAAATTGTTTGTACACCGGATTGTCCGGCGAAGCCTCTGGAAAAGAACATCATGTTTTATGATACGCTTGAGGAAGCATTACAAGCCGGATACAGACCATGTAAAATATTTATGAAAGAATTTCACAACAATAAAAGGAACAATATGGAAACTATAAAGATTACACGGCATCAATCGCCCGTGGGTGATATGCTTGTCGGTTCTTACGGCGACAAGCTGTGTATTTGCGATTGGGCGGTGGAGAAACGGCGAAGTACGATAGACCGCCGCATACAGCGACATCTGAGTGCGAAGTACGAAGAAGGAACTTCCGACGTCATCGAACGGGCCATTGGGGAACTCGAAGAATATTTTACCGGACACCGTAAGATATTCGACATCCCCGTTGTCTTTACCGGCTCGGAATTTCAATGTACTGTATGGGAAGAACTGATGAAAATACCCTATGGAACGACCATATCTTATGGCGAACTTGCCCGCCGCATTCATAACCCGAAGGCTGTGCGTGCAGTTGCATCGGCCAATGCCACCAATCCTATCTCTATCTTCGTACCCTGCCACCGGGTAATCGGCAGCAATCATAAACTCACGGGATACGGAGGCGGCCTCGATGCCAAAAAAGGATTATTGGAGTTGGAATGTTCTAATACAGAAGGAATAGAGTTATGGTAGCTTTAATTTAATATACAAAAGTACAAAAAGTGCCATTCATAAGGGAAATTATGAACAGCACTTTTTTTATTATTTTCCAGCGAGATAAAACGGTTATATCTTCATTCCCCTGCCTTTCTTTTGCGGCTGTATGGGTCGGTGTATGCTCTGCCTTAGCTTGTCGAATTGTTCTTTGAACCACTCGGCAATGGGCTTTCGGTCGATGGCAAGAACTAATTTCGTCCCGTCCGTGGGGTCTTTCATCACTTGAACTCCAGCCTTTTCGGTTTTGAACTTCCGCTTGTGTTCCTCCGAATAGAGTTCCCCTTCATATTCCAACGGCTTTCCCTTGACGAGCGTTGCCGTCTGCCCGTCGCTGAACCCGACAAGGCGGCAGAGGTTTTCGATACGGAGCATTTCACGGAAATAGGGAAACCATGCCGCCGCCCGTGCGATTACCGTTTTCAGAAACGATATTTCCTGCTTGTGCTTCGCTTCCTTGTCCGCTATCTCCCTGCGGTGCTTCTGCTCTACCTCCGCCATTTGTCGGCTGTGGTCTGCCTGCATGGTCTGTATTCTATCTTGCAGGGCTTCGATGGCTTCCCCGTGGGTGGCTACCTCCCTATACAGGGCGGCGTTCTCCCTCTCCAGCGTCTTGACCTTGTTGCTGCCGAAAAGAGAACCGACACTCTCGGCGATGTTGGCGGCTGCGGTGGTCGCCGCCCCTTTCAGCTTCTCGGTCTGTATCTCTTTTTTCGCCCGTTTGAGTTCCTCCTGCGCCGTTTCTTTTTGCTGTTGCAAATCCACGACTTCCGCTTTGAGATTGTCGGCGAGTTTCTGTATATCCCGATAATACTGCTGCGTGGACTTGTGTCGTGCCTTTGAACCGTCTATACCCCTTTGCAGCCCGTATTTCGCCATCGCCACGGCGTAGGTGTCTTGGTAGGATTTCAGCCTTAGCCGTGTCATAATATCGTCGGCGCACAGCCTTACGGTGTCGGTCGGCTTCTTGCGGTATCGCTTCTTCGTCTGCTCTTCCCTTTTCCTGCGTTTGCGCCCTCCCTTGACGATGGGAACGAGCGTGACGTGTATGTGGGGTGTTTCCTCGTCCCGATGCAGGTGTGCCGCCACGATGTTCTCCTTTCCGAACGTGTCGGCGAAGTATTTCATATTGTCGGCGCACCACTCGTCCAAACGCCCCTCCCTTTCGATGCGTTCCATGTCCTCGTGCGTTCCCGACACGTTGATTCGGATTGCCCGTACTTGGTTGTTTCCGATTTTGCGTGTCAGCCCCGCTTCTTCCAATCTTCTTTGAATAGCTGCCGAACGGTCTTTTATCCCGTCGGGGTAGACAACGAGTTTTCGGTTCAGATGCGTCCGTGTGGGGTCTGCGTTCTTCGGGATGATGAAACGCTCTATGTGGGCGGTCGTTCCGCTGTCGGAACCGTGCGCCTTTTCCATGTGCAATACTACGAAACCCATATATATTCCTTTCTTTTTTAGCTTGTGAAACAATAAACTTGACTATCTTTGAGGGCGGCGAAATGCCGTCCTCAACGGGGTGTGCAGAGGGGCTTGCCCCTTGCCTTATTGGGGAATTTTCAGCGTT
The DNA here is from genome assembly GCF_003464595.1 of Bacteroides intestinalis. Taxonomy (GTDB): domain Bacteria; phylum Bacteroidota; class Bacteroidia; order Bacteroidales; family Bacteroidaceae; genus Bacteroides; species Bacteroides intestinalis_A. The sequence continues at coordinate 420,170 of NZ_QRZF01000002.1, read as the reverse complement.
GCTTGCAATGCGACTTGGAAAATTCCCTAATAAGCTACGGTATTTTCTTCGTAAATACCCTGCGGCGTGTCGGCGGTCTTTCTGTGGTGGCTCTCCCTGCCGCCTGCTTACCCGTATAACCTCACCTTATTATTTTTCCCTTTCGGTCGGTGGTGGGCGGCGGGGCGGTCGTTCCCGTTTTCAAAGGCTTCTTTGCACGGGGCGGTAGGATGCAAGGTTTAGGGGAAGAATACTACCCGAAGCATGAGGGTGGAGATTGTTCCCCTAACGGCGTAGCCGCCCGACCTTGCAGCCGACGGAAAGCCCCGTGCTTGCTTCGCCTTTGTAAACGGGAATGACTGCTCCGCTTTCCTGCGGTCGGGAAACAGCCTCTTTCCGTCCGTGTGACCGTTTGACGGTGTGACCGTATGAATGTATGACCGTATGACTGTATTACGGACTGATACCCCGACCGACAGACCGTTACGCCATCCATCGGCGGCTCGGCTCGGTGTCGGCAACGACAGACACGATAACCGTTGTTTTCTCTTTTCGCCGGTGCGTTATCCGCTCCAACAACACTTTGCGGACTTTCGCCGCCCCGAACGATTCGATACGGAAAGCGAGGGCGGCTATCGTTTCGAGGTCGTAAACCTCTATGCTGCTTCTGTCCGATAGACGGACAAGGCGTTCGATGCCGTACTTTTTCAATACCCCGCTCTTGCAGAGTGCCCTTATCCCTGCCCGAACCGTCGGGGCGATAACCCCGAACAGTTCGCAGATTTCCCACTCGGTCATGGCGGTTGCGCCTATGTCGGTCGGCAGGGAGATATTGCCGTATTCATCTATCGTGATGATGTTCCTTTCTTCTTTCATCGGTATGCTGTTTTAAGGTGACTAAATGGCTCGGCAGATGTTCTTCTCCATCTCCTCCAGCTTGTGCGACAAGGTTTCCATGTCTTGGCTTATCTTCTGGGCGGTGATTTTGGCGTATATCTGCGTGGTCTTGATGTTCGTGTGCCCCAATAGGCGGCTCACGGTTTCGATGGGTACGCCGTGCGACAGAAGCACGGTCGTGGCGTTCGTGTGGCGGGCTACATGGTAGGTCAAACGCACCTTGAAGCCGCATTGTTTGCCTATCTCTTTGAGTATCTTGTTGCAACTGCCGTTGCTCGGAACGGGGAACACATGACCGTCCCTTGCAAGCCCCTTGTATTTCTCGATGATACGCTTGGGAACGTCCAACAGACGGATATTCGATTCGGTATTGGTTTTCTTCCGTCGGGTGATTATCCATAGGTTGCCGTCGAAGAATGTTTGCAGGCGGTCGGCGGTGAGGTTCTTCACATCCGAATACACCAAACCCGTGAACACGGAAAAGACGAACAAGTCCCGTACAAGTTCATGGCAGGTGTTCTTCATCGGTGCGTCCATGAGCGTCTGTATCTCCTTTTGGGTAAGGTAGCCCCTATCGACGCTTTCGGGCGAGTTGATGTACCCTGCAAAGGGGTTGAACGGCAGACGCCCGTCGTTCCTCGCTATGGAAACGATGTGTTTCAGCACGATCATGTAACCCCACACGGTATTGGTGCGGCATTTCTTCTCCGTGCGCAGGAAATACTCGAAGTCGTTGATGAATGTGAGGTTGAGTTCCTTTAGCGGAATGTCCTCACGCTTGTAGGTATGGGGCAGAAACTCCCGAATGTGGTTGCAGACCGTCTGATAGCGTCGGAATGTCCCCTGCGCCCTGCTGTGCCCGACCTTTTTGGCGAACTCGGCGTTGTGCTGCTCGAACAGCTTCAGCAAGGTTTCCTGCTTGATGCCGATACCGAGATAGGCGTCTTTGAGCTTGGCGGCGGTAACATACCCGTCCGTCTGCATCAGTTCTTGATAGCGGCGGTTTACCTCCACACGGATTTTATCCACCGCAAGGTTGATTCTCTGCGCTTCGACGCTCTTGCCCGAAGCACGGTTGTTCTTCACGTCCCACAACCGCAGGGAAACGTCCATCTTGCAACTGAACTGTTTAATCTCTCCGTCCACCGTAAGGCGGCACATCAAAGGCAGGTTGCCGTTCGGCTTCTCGCTGCCTTTCTTCACGTAAAATAAGACCTTGAATGTACTTCGCATAACCCACTCCTTTTTTGGGTTACAAAATTAGTTTATAGTGAGTTACCGACAGCTACGCAGAATTACGCAAATCGCAGTAAAAGAACCTTTTAGCAATAAATCTGCACCCGTTACGGGGGTAATGAGGTGGTAACTGAACTTCTGCACCGTTTGGCTTCGGGGTGGCATTCCGTTGGCTCTGCCCAATAGAAAAACAAAGCGTAACGAACGCTCTATCAGCTAATTCGCTACGCTTTGCTCAAATTTGCAATTCCGCTATGTGTTTATTTTATACATTTGCAAAATGAAGAAGATTATGAAAGAAAAGAATCAAGTAGTGCCCGATGAGGTGTTAAGCAAGGAATTCCTTAGCCAGTTCAAGACAGAAGCCGATGTGAGCAAGTTTCTGAAGCAGTTGCATGCCCAGGTATTAGAGAAGATGTTAGAAGGTGAAATGGATGCCCATTTAGGCTATGAAAAGAATCCTAAACTGACATTTGGATTGATACATAAATTATGCAGCCATGTTCTGTCTGAATGGTACAATGCGCTATTTTCTGTGTCCCGGCAAGACAGACACGCACAAGGGAATCAACTTTGCGAAAAAGCAGGGGAGAGGGATATTGCATATTACAACTGGTAATGGTCATCGCTTGACCGGTCTGTAGTTATGTGACTTGGCTTATCTCTATGCGGGCTAGTATGGAGATAAGCCAATTTTTTATGCTATATCACTATTTTGTCGCTTATAGATGCCAGGGATTGAATATTTCTCAATACATTTGTAAAATGTCAAACAGCTTATGCTTCAAAAGCGTGTCTATAGTAGGATAAGATTTAGATATAAAATTGATGCGAGATAGAGTTGTAAATGAAGTATTATGTGAGCCACTATTACAATTTTATGTATAATTGGGAGAAATATAAAAGCAATTCAAATAATACTTAAGGCCAATGCATAGTTAGCAATCCACGTTTTGAAATATGATTATATTATGTTGTTTGCATGATTCAGAGAAAGATTTGGAAAGTTTGGGGTAAGACTTTGTCTCAATGCCAAGTCAAAAGTTAAAAACATGGAGATCTTTATATAAAGAGTTTTTTTGAACCTTCTTCTTGCGTTTTGAGAACATGGTGACGGAAATAAAACATAGTAAAGCACATTATAATGTAGATGATAACAAAATCCTTGTTGTATGCTATAAAAGATTCATGAGATAACTCATTGTCATGCTAATACATGAATAGTAAATATCAACTACTAACTAACACTCTGGATTTGTGAGGTGGAAAGTTGTGTAAAGGTGACTATGAAGAGAAAATATTAGAATGTAAGAAGAATGTAGATTGGAATTTGAATGAAGAGAAATTATATACATATGAAAAAAATGAAACCGACCTGGGATTCTTTTTGTGCAAAGTATCAGGGAGAAGCACTACAGCGTGAACGTTTCGAAGATCTATCTAGAGCTCTTTTTTGCGAAAGGTATGGAATCAAATACGGAATATTTCAATGTATTAACCATGCTGGTAATGAGACTGATCCCATTGCTGTTGGAGGAGAGCTAATTGGATTTAGTGCAAAATATTTCAAAAATGCCATAGATCCGGATCAAATAAATCATTCGTTACAAGTTGCTCATGAAAGATATCCTAGTCAAACTGTTCAAATAATCTATTGCAATAAAACTTTTGGAAATTCAACAAATTCCAGTAGAACAACAATGACCAGAAAACAACAACTTGTTGTAGATAAAGCCAAATCTTTAGGTATGAAGATTGAGTGGGTAACGGACAACATGATTCTAGATTCTGTGATGCAAGTTGATTGGATTTATGATTATTTCTTTGCCTATGATTCTGAGTTGGAGTTGACTATTAAGAGAGAGAATTCAAATGCGGATTCTGTTTTTTCTCCAATAAGAACAGAAATATTATCTGATAAGTATACCATTAGGATAGACTATTCTATACAAGTAGATAAAATTAAGGATGCTATTAACAATAACACACATTTGGTTATTTATGGTGAGGGTGGCTGCGGTAAGACTGCATTGATGAAATCTGTTTGGCAGGAAATAAAGGATGAAATTCCAGTTTGCATTAGAAAAGCTCAAGATATCAAGGCTTCAAACTTGGATAACTTGTTTGTTGCTGGAGTAGATAATTTCTTCAAATCATATGATAATTGTGACAATAAAGTATTCATAATTGATTCTGCTGAAAGAATTCAAGGACTAGAGGACATCTCTGTTTTTGAGTCCTTACTTTCTCAACTTGTTAAGCATAAATGGACAATAGTGTTTACTGTCCGAAGTAGTTACATGCAAACCCTACAAGATGATTTAAGGTTTACATATTTTTTAAAGACATCATTAATCAGTATAGATTCTCTTACTCAAGAGTCATTATCTGATTTGTCCAAACAATATGGCTTTGAGCTTCCGGATAATGACGCGTTTTGTGAACGTCTCAACACTCTTTTTTACTTAAACCTATATTTACAATCATATGATTCGATTGACCGGAAAGGCTCCTACTCCAATTTTGCTAACTTGATTTGGCAAAATAAAATAGGTGGAAAAAGTATAAAATGTGGTATTTCAATAAAGAGATCAAATACGTTTGAGTCTTTTATTGAAAAACGAATAGAAAGAGATAGTTTTTATTTAAGTGATAGATTCTTTGATCCAGAAGCTATTCAAAACCTACTGGATGATGAGGTTTTGGGACGAAATGATAATGGAATATTCATAACGCACGATATATATGAGGAATGGGGGTTAAATAAAATAATTGATCGTAGATGGGCAGAGAGAAAATCTATTCTAGCATTTTTTGAGAATTTGGGTACCTCATTCCTCGTACGCAAATCTTTTCGTTTGTGGTTGACCGCAATAATTGATAGTGATGAATCTGTCATACATGATATTCTTAATCATGCTTTAGACGATTCCATAAGCCAGATATGGCGAGATGAAATTGTTGTTGGAATAATGCAGTCTTCTTTTGCCGGCAATTTTTTATCTAAAGTAAAATCAGAGTTGTTTACGAATGACGCAAAATTATTGAATCGTATTATCTTTCTTCTTCGAATTGCATGTAAAAAATTAAAAACTACGTTTACTAGTGAAGGATATGATTATCCAATATATACTCCTTATGGATCTGGTTGGAGCGCAATTATCCACCTATTGTTTGAAAATGAAGTGGAGGCAGTTCCTGTAAGACATAAATATCAGATCCTTAAAGAGTGGGCTGAGTGCAATCCAACTGGAAATACAACACGAGAGGCTGGATTGATGGCTTTAGTTATGTGGCAAAAAGGGGAAACGGGAGAATTTGACTATTATGATCATTCAATCATTGAGATTCTATGCAATATCACTATCAATTCGGCTAAAGAAATTAAAGAGGAACTTCATGCTATTGTCGAAAAAATAATAGTCAACAAATGGAATTCGCATAGAGATCCATACTATGAACTTTTCCATTATGTTCTTTCTAAGCCACAGTTTTCGTTTAATTTAATCGCAGTTATACCAGATGATATAATATCAATTATTGACTTGTTCTGGACTTATATAAAAGTTGATCCTAATGATGAATTCGAATGGAGGAGTTATTCGCATTCAAAAAATAATCATTATGGTTTAAACCACGAAGAACTTGAATATAGGTATGGCCCAGCGTATGCTTTTCAGACTCCAATTTATCCATTGTTGTTTTTTCACTATTGGCGAACTGTAGAATATATTGTCTCTTTTACTAATCGAATCATTGACTATATATTGAAAAATGGTGAGTCTCATGAACAATTAACGGAAGTAGCTGTATATATGGGAGATGAACAGACAATACAGTATGGAAATTACGCATTATGGGGATTGTATAGAGGTGCAGTTCATATCACCTTTCCTGATGTATTGGAATCTATGCATATGGCACTAGAGAAAGTGCTATTGGAATTTTCAGATGATGAGAAATATGATAAGATTGTCTCTTCCACTTTAAACTATTTGTTGAAGAATTCAAAATCTGTATCCCTAACAGCAATAGTATCCAGTATTGTCTTTTCTCATCCTGAAAAGTATTGGAGGTATGCAGTCGATCTTTTCCGTTCTGTTGAATTTTTCCACTGGGATTCTATCAGGCTCAGTGACGAAAATCAGTTATCATGGTTTTATGGCATGGCCGGAATGCTTAGCAAGGAGGCCGCTAAGGAGCGATTTGCCACATTAAAACAAAAGTTTAGGCACAAGTGCCTTGAGTCGCTATGCACAGAAATGCAGTATTCTCTACTTAAAGGTCATTCTGATGAAGATTTCAAATTGGTAGTCAAGACTATAAGTTCTGTTCTTGACAATCATTACGAAAAAGCAAAATTATTGTATGGTGAAGATAAGAAAATAGTTGAAATTCTCCTACACCGAATAGATCGTCGAAAACACTCTCCTAAAGTAACTCAAATTGGTGGTAATCAATTAATGATTGAATTGAATCCACAACTTCCAGAAGAACTTAAGCAATATAGTGAGGATTCTATTCAGACGATAAATAACTCTATGAAATATAGTTATTTGATTACATGGTGCCAAATGAAATTGGAAGGCAAATCGGAATCAAGTGTTTATAAAAGATATGAAGATAATCCGCTTAATGCTATTACTGATTCAAAAGAGATATTAAAGGAGATTGCATCAGGTCGGCAACTTATGCCGATGGATTTATATGCGCCAAACAATGCTGCAGGTGTATTGATTTCCTTTTATGATGATATGCTGAATCAGGAAGATGCTTTATTCTGTAAAGAGATTATTGACAATATAATAAGTGTTGCAATAAGTGGAAATTACTATGCTCAGATGTCAGATGGTTTAGAGGCTTCCATTCATGCTGTTCCGAATCTTATTAGAATGTACCCTGATGAGAAGGTCGAGTATATAGAACGACTTTCGAAAGTCTTGTGTGTTCAACAAGATTTGGGGGCATATAAGAGAGTGTGTGATTATGTTATCGAAGCCATAACACAGAAAGGAGATAATGATTTATTAAACTTGGTTATTGGCTATTATCTTAGAACAGCTATAAAGCAGGATTATTTAATTGATAAAGCTTCTCCTCTTTCGGAGTCTATGCTTACAGAACTAGAAAAGTTGGATATTGAGTCCGCAGAGGTGATGCTTGAGTTAATTCAGAATAAACCAGAGGACAAACTATTTCAAAAGATAGTTTTACGATTAATGCCTTATTTTGCCCAAACTACAATGCAGGAAGATTACCATAATGCATACCATCCTAGGTATGACAGACATTGGAATCTTTATAAGGCTATTGCTCATTATGTCCTCTGTCAGGAAATACATCATGTTGAACAATTTATTTCTCCGTGTTTTAAATATTTGGATGGTGGAAGTAATGCAGTATATTTCGTTAGAGCATTTGTACATGAGGAAAATATAATGAATAGACCAAATATATTTTGGAAGGTATGGGAACTATTATTTGACAATGTCATGAGTAATGACAAATATTGTGATGAAATGACAATAACCTACCTGCTGGCCGATCAACTATCTATGCCAGAAACAAAAGAATGGCATAGCTTTAATGATTCCAATTTTTGGCTTTATGACAAGGCTGTAGTAAACTATGGGAACAACCCCTCTGTTGTATTCTCAATCTCAAAGAGTCTCAATTATATCGCTGCTAAATATCCTGAAAAAGGTATAGATTGGTTGTTTGAAATTATGTCAACACATTCAGATATTGACCTTGGAAGGCATGCAAATAATATCGTTTTCTATTTGGAGCGTTTTATGAATAGTTATGTACGTAGTAAAAGGCAAGTAATTAGGCAGAATAGAGAATTAAGAAAGAAGATAGTCTGCATTTTGACGTTTATGGTTGAGAGAAGTTCTGTTCAAGCTTATATGTTACGCGATATGATTGCTTAATAAAAGATACAAATACCTTCTCATTTAGTTATATATCGGTAGACGTTATATTGAAGGAGATTGAATATTGATGTATGTGTTTATGTGTCTGCACATGTTAGAGAAACTAAGGGGACAGTGTGTTTTTTGATTATATGAGATCAGAGATGCTAAATTCCCGGCAAATACGGAGACCTGATTGTCGGCAGCCGGATCGATACCTGGATTTACGGGCATTCGCATACCAATATTGATGCTGAGATTGGCAGTACCCTCATAATCTGCAACCAGATAGGATATGTATTTGAGGATGAACACCTGATGAACGGATTTGATCCGGGCAAGTTTATTGAAATTTAATGAACATACAGAAATGAACGAAAGAAAAATCATAGATAGAAAGTTCCTTGCCAATTTGGCGAAGGAGGTTGGCCTGAATGCCTTGCATTTGGAGGCGTTGGGCGAATGCCGTCAATGGGAAATTGTCGTTGGTGGCGATATGCTGGAATGGCTGGTTGAGATTCAACATCGGTTCGAGCGGCTGGCGGTGATAGGCGACGATGAGTATCGGGGATTCTATATTGAGATACCGCGACCCGAGCCGGAAGAGTGGGGCGATGCCGAGGAATTGATTGCTTCAGGGGAATATGACAGTCAGAAGGTGTTTTTAGTGGATTGGCTTGCATTCAACCCGATGGAGACCAGGTGGTTCCATGTCGCTTCGAGCCGATACGGGGATTACCGGTCAATTCGTGTTACGGACCGGAAGCGGCTCCGTTTTATCATTACGAATCGCTCCAAGTGTGCAGATGTAGAGCCAAATAATGCGTGGCGCAGAGAAAACCTAACCTGCCTTTTCGACTATTTGTAACGGATGATTGATGTCATTGTTGCGAATCCTGACGGGTTCAACGATTACGTGGCGCACAACCTGCCGTACCAGCAGCGTACGGGACGTATTGCACAAAGAGAACTTAATCGCATAGTACCGAATTTCAAAATCGAGGTGGAAGACCGGGAAACGGCCATCAAGGCATTAGAGGATTCCGTACACGAGTGTTCTGTCCCTCTTTTAAAAACCATGACCATCCGAAGGTATTGCACCTATTACCGCATTGCCAACGAGGTGTATGAAGCTCACCACAGGAAACATGGTTTTAGCGGGCGTATCTATACAGATCCGCAGGATGTTCCTGAAGAACTATGTGATGTAGTCTATTACAAGCGGAAGAAGTTCGTGGATGTAGCGGAAATGTACGACATTGACAGTCCGGAGGATTTCATGCGGTTCGCGACTGACCATTACGGTGAACTGGGGCTTTCGCGTCTGAATATCTTTGCCTCAAACGACCGGCAGCTGGGGTGGAAAATTGTTGTTTCCAACAGTTATTCGGCCAATGCCGGATTGGCTATTGATGTAGCGACAGCCCTGTATAAGGTCGGGATACCGTTGCTGATATACGATGCAGAGAAGCTCCTAAGAATCATGCTCGAAAAGGATTATGTGCGGCTGATTCCCGACTTATTTCACAACTACATGGGTTATCAGGAAGAGGGTACTGTCTATGAACTGCCTTGGGAATATGAATGCTTGGGTGATGGCAATTCGGTTCTGACTCCGGAGCAATACCATGCGATTGTTTCACTTACAGAATGGCAGCCAGAGGAAAGAATAAGACTTCATTAAGCGAGTGTATTTGAAAATCTACAAGCTAAGTAGTAATATACAAATTATTGGCACAAATTTGATATAGTGCCGATAATTTGTATAATTCCGATATTTGACAAAATGAATTTAGACATGTGGATTTAATCAAACATCTTTTGCATTTATAAATAAGAAGGTAGGATATTCTAAAAGTAGGAGTTCTATTTTGCTCGGATAAAAGTATCATCGACAGATATCTTTCGTTGCATAGGAAACAGGTTGGGACTGCCTATTCCCTTTAGCATAAACCATACAAGAAAACACCGCAAGAAGACACCACAAGAACTATGCAGTATCGTATTTATTATAATTTTATTTATATGTCAATAATAATATGCTTGCATATCTATATATCGAATAACTGTAAGAAAAATTGTCTATGTTTTTACTTGAATAAATATAGCCTTCAACCACGAAATAATAAGTCATAAAGTAATACCGCAATATTTTGTTATTGCATCAAATGTTAACTTCTTTAAACCTGGAGCGGTAGATGCCAACCTATAGAAAAGCTAAGATTAATATTCTATAGAATGTTATTTGTTTTTATATCAGAATATCATCTGTTGTAATTCCTACTCAGCACAAATTTATATGTATATATTTGTATATCAATATTATAGCGCTTGAATATATTCGTGGTTAATAGACTAAGAATGGCTATACAAAACGATAATTGTCTATGATTGGGTAGATATTATAGAGAAAAGTCTTCAAATTCATTGAGGGACATAAATTTGTCTCCCATATGTAGCTTGAGGGACAAACTGGGGACAAAAATGCTGAAAAATAGGTATAACAAGAGAAAATGGCTCTCCTAAAACCATTATTTTGTTATATTTAAGTCGTTTTTAGTCAGTATTTTACGTTACTTTTATATATAACTATCTGATAGTAAATTGTTTAACTATTTACTGATACAGAAATGTCTCCCTACTCTTGCTTTCACTTCCACCGGAAAAGGTATTTGAGGCAAAACCTCCGACATTTCTACAGGTTGATCTACATACCACGATACGGTAATCAGACAGTAGTACTTCAAATAGTAATTCAACCCTACAGCCATTGAATTAATATTATTCCCACTAATTAGGGATATTCAGTAAATGTCCCTTTGTATATCTCTTCAAGTTCCAAACTAAACTATTATAGCTTCCGAATGATGAACTTTGGTAATTAGAGTATGTCATCGTTCTTCACCAGTAATTCTTTTTTTTCAAATATAATACAACGATGCAACACTCACAGGTTTATCCATACTGCACTCCTGATATGTTATATATCAATAGTTTAAGAGCCCCTTGGAGTAAATTTTCTCTTGGCCAAAGGTAGTAATAATCGTTGTACAAGCTCTTTTTTATCTTCAGCAGCCATTTTGTTTCTCCCTTTGGTGATAATTTCAGCAGCTAAATCACTTTTATGTCCGGCAATATATTTCTGTCGTTTCCCGTTAATGACAGCTTCGATTCGAAAGTCATGCCGGATATTTTCAGTAACGTCAATTTCTGTTACCAAAAAGCCATCTTCCGCTTCGTATGGTTCGACAATGGTGGGCAGATAGTGTTTCATGGTTTCCCCTATGTTTGGAAGCACAAGACCGGAAAGATGTTGCTCGATACGGTCTTGCCAATAATCGTCTATCTGATAATTGGTAGCATAATTATAGAAATGGCTGACGGCAAGGCTAACTTCTTCGATTATCTTTTTTGCATTTTTGATACCGTTCAGTTTAGCAAATAGCAGCAGATCAACTTCCGTGATTCCGTCATTCTTTCCAGAAATGCTCATAGAATGTATATTTTCGTAGGCTGCACCGTCTAAATTGGTGGTGAATGTCATGTCGTAGGCAGGAGTGATGTGCCATGTACCGTTTTTCTCCATCAGGAAGGAAAAGTTCTTGATATGGTCATCTACATTACCACTCATGATATTAAAGACTGTCCGTCGGTAGAGTTCAGACTGTTCATTGGCAGGTATGTTCAGCTTTCGGCAGACTTCAAACAAATCCTCATAGCTTGTTGCGTCGGGGTTCATGGCTGCGAGTGTCTGTGTATGTATCTTCTCTCCATTTACCCTATCGTAACGTTCCGTCAGGAAGTGATATTTTCCCTCAATTTGAATAAGTCGGGAAGGCATCATCGTAATTCCGGCTTCTTTTGCCATCTCATAATATACCATTTCCATTTGTGTGAATGGAAAGTCATTCCCTTCAGCAAATTTCAGGATGTAATAGGTATAACCTTCCGGTAATGAAACTTGGCCGGAACGTATGTCATGTCTCGTTTCATTGATAGCGATGATGGCTTTCGGGTGCTGTCCTCCGGCTGACGTTCCTACCTCATAGATACTTTGCAGATGCAGTGTTTCATCATCTTGTACGGATATTCCCTCTCGTTCCTCGAAGATACGGCGTGCCAGTTGGTATAAGCTGTCTATCTGGAGGGTGGAAGAAGATTCTAATCCGGGAGTGGTCGGAATGAATTCAAAGGCTCCCATACCTCGTTTCCCGATAAAAGAGAGTTTATCTACCGGTGTAAGCCCGCGTTTGGAAATATGGTTCTGGGCAGCCCATTGGTCAAAGACCATGTTTCCCCATCGGTCAGGTAAAGAATCTGCCAGAAACGGCGGGAGTCCTTGATAAATCTTCTCTTTGTTTCCGAGTATGGGCATACCCTTTGCCGCCGGTCCCTTGACAGAAGCGGTCAATGGAGCGATTTCCAGTCCTTTCTTGATGAAGTTCGGGTGATAGTTGAAAACTGCTTTTTTACTCCTTTCGTCCCAATAAAGTTTTCCAACTTCTTCTCCCCACAGCATAACACTTATGATATTACTTTCCATGTCTTATCCTTTTGGGCTTTTGGCTCATTATTTGTTCCATTGTATAGGCAGAAACAGGTATTTCCGGCAGCAGGTTGTCCATTTGTTCCAGACAGTCCACTACTCGCAACAGCGCAAGAAAGTTGCCCATGTTGATATTATAGGCTTTCCCGTTCTCGAACTGTCGCAAAGTGACAAGGCTTACGCCGGCTCTATCGGCAGCCTCTTTTTGAGTGAGCTTGTAGGTTAACCTGTACTCCTTAAATCTTCTGCCCAATTCCGTGATGATTTCCGGATTGGCCATTGCCTGGGTAATATAATTTGTTGCCATGCCACAAAGGTAAATATATTAACTGTTAAATCAAAATAAAACTAATAATAAATAATATATTTACTATTATGATGAATTATGCGAGGGGTTTTATACATTGCGAACAGTGAAGGACTGAAATATTAAGAGTATAAGTTTATGAAAAATGAACGGTACTTGTCGGATGTACCGGAGAAATTGTCAACAGCCATAGAATTGGCTTCCAAACGATTTGTAATTTCTGATGTACCGGATTGTCCTTTCCTCTGCGGGCAGCCTCCCCTGACTCTTTTCCACCAGCCCGAGTCGGCTTTTTGCTCGGCAAAAGTTTCCGAATTTCACGACGCATTTTTTTCCTCTGATCATTTCGCCAACTTTGCCACTTTCGCCAAAGGAAGTACTTATCCACTTCTACTATTTCTCAATTAGGATAAGTATATCTAGAGCAAATACTACAAACTAAACATTTTAAAGAGTCTAAATATAAATTCTCACATTCAGTAACATAATAAACTTCATATACTTTCTCTTTAAAATACATATAGTACTTATTCTACAAAATTTCATGGAAACACTCTACGTAAATCATTGAATTTCAGGAATAATACATTTTACCACACTCTTTGAATGGGATATTGTGGCATAAAAAAGCAATCATTCTATATTATAAGATATGAATATGTAAAACCCGATGCACAAAATATATCTTACGATGTAAAAGGAAATGGTTCAATAACGCATTAATAGTCAAGAAAAACATTATACGGCAGTATAGATTACCCAAAATCCGATGCAATATTTCATCAGGCTCGCAAGTTTGACGTAGTATTCACACACACGTATCGATCAATAGAGAAAGAAACAAAAGGCAAAATAACATAAGATATGCAGATTTTTTCTACCTTTGTAATATTAATAATGAATAAAATCGTTAAATGTTAGTACGTATTGCAAACATTAGCCTAATCATCAAGTATTCACGGTTGCTACTGCACCATAATCAACTGATTACAAGCAAGTTATATACATGTTGCATTTTCTACCGTTTAAACAATAACTTATTGATTATTAATATTTTATATTTCTTGTATGTATCGGGGAAAGGCAATTCTCCCGCTGGTACAGGCGATCGGACAGGATATCATAGTTTACATAAATGCCTTTTAATGGGGTCAATTCAATTTCCACTCTGTTATGTAACTCATTAATAACATCCAAACCATTATTCTCCAACCATGTTGATATATGTGGAAAAATCAGTACTTTAGCAAAACTACCTGATGATAATTCCTTCTGTGGTTAGCGCCAATATCATAAAGGATGATAAGAAAAACAATATTTTAATTAGATAAATAATGTATCATAACAAATGATATATCACATATTATTTATATATTTGCAGTATAATATCATTAGTTATGAAATCAAAAGGAGCTGTATATACTCAAAAGCAGAAAAAGATACTTGAGCAGTTGGGCGAAAATATTCGTCTAGCCCGCCTACGTAGAAAACTATCTTCAAAATCCGTAGCAGAACGTGCAGGTATCGCAGTCTCCACAATGAGCAATGTGGAAAAGGGAGAACCGGGTGTAGGTATAGGAACATATTTACAAGTGTTATCCGTACTTCAACTGGCGGAGGACATTCTGTTGATCGCAGATAAAGATCCTTTGGGAAGAAGGCTTCAGGACAATATGCTGCTTGCACCCAAAAGAGCCCCTAAAAAGAAGAAAGTGAAATCACCGATAGAGCATGTGATCGATGATGGCACGTCTCCTAAACCGGAAATTAATTAGAACGATTATGGCAAATTCAAATACAGAAACAGAAGTCTTCGTATATGCAGACTGGGAAATGTATGATTCCCCTCGCCTGATCGGCATCCTCTACTATAGTTCTGTAAGAGGAAAAGATACTTATTCTTTCGAGTACGATGCCACGTGGTTGAAAGAGGGAATTGAGATTGACCCCGAGTTACCTTTATTCTCCGGAAGGCTTTATTCCGCTTCTTCAAATAACTTTGGTGTTTTTCAAGATTCTGCACCTGACAGGTGGGGAATGAAACTTATCAAACGACGTGAAGCTTTACTGGCTAAAGCCGAAAAAAGGTCCTTGAAAAGAATAGTAGCTATCGATTTCCTTTTGGGAATATATGACCGGCATCGGATGGGTGGTCTGCGGTATAAAACCGATAAAGATGGGGAGTTTGTATGCGAAGACAAATCTCTCGCTGCTCCACCATGGGCATCTTTACGCCAACTGGAACATGCAGTCGAGCAGTATGAAAAGAATGCAGATAAACTGGACGAAGAAACACTTAAATGGATCAATCAATTGTTTGCCCCCGGTTCTTCACTTGGTGGTGCCAGACCTAAAGCCGATGTAACCGACGCAAATCAATATCCGTGGATTGCCAAGTTCCCCAGTAAAAATGATACAACCGATATTGGACTATGGGAAATCATAGTGCATGACTTAGCGATCAAAGCCGGTATCACTGTCCCACAAGCACAAATCAAACAGTTCAGAAGTAAATATCACACGTATCTATCCAAACGGTTTGACAGGACCGAAACAGGAAAAAGAATTCACTATTCTTCGGCTATGACTTTACTAAACCGGTCTGACGGAGACGATGCCTCCGAAGGTAGCAGTTATCTGGATATTGTTGAACTAATAAAGAGCATCAGCTTTAGGCCGATAGAAGATCTTGAAGAGCTTTTCCGCAGGGTAATGTTCTCCGTTTGCGTTTCTAATACTGACGACCATTTACGTAATCACGGTTTTCTCTATACAGAAAACGGGTGGATGCTCTCTCCTGCCTTTGATATCAACCCCAATGAAGATGGAATTGGATTAAAATTGAATATCAATGAAGACGATAATTCATTAGACATGGACCTCGTAATGCTAACGGCCAAATATTACCTCATTTCAGAGAAACGTGCCGAGGAAATAAAGAATGAAGTAGTCAATGCGGTGAAACTATGGAGAAGTGTCGCTAAAAAATATCACGCTTCTGAGTCTGAAATAGTTTTAAAAAGCTTGGCTTTTAATATTATAAATAATCATATATAACTAATGATATATCATCATAATATAGTTCATATATAATATTATATAATTAGTTATATTTTCACATTCATCTTCTGCAATCAATAACTTCGCAATCTCACTATTCTTCCGGAGAAGGGCGAGGTAATTCTACCCCCCTTGTATCCATCATTATCCATTTCCTTCAGTTTGGTAAGCTGATTCTGGAGCTCTATTAACATCTTTAACAACTCATCATTGACTATAATTTCTATGTTACGCCCGTTTCCAAGCCGTTCAGACATTACAATATTTAAGTCGTACTCCTTTGCCAAATTGACAAGAAATTGCTTTGTAAAAATTACTTCCTTTGGTTGTCCTATTTTTTAATGTTTCATATACAAAATATTTAAAGGGATGCACAGAAAATAACAATCCGACAATAGAGAGCAAAATGCTCTCGACGATAGGGAAATAAAAAATTAGACATTATGAAATTTCAGGTATCAGCAAACAGATTGGCAAATAAATTGTCTGCATTAACAAAAGTAATGAACATGAAAACCGTACTGCCTATCCTTCCAATTATCTTTTCGAAATGGACGGGGAAACCCTACGGGTCACCGCTTTGGACGGAGAATGTAGCCAATGCAGCACAATAGCAAACACCGAGGGAAACGGAAAAATCTGTTTACCTGTCGAAAGACTGCTGGACGCTCTCAAAAGCCTCGCCGAACAGCACATTGAATTTGATATCAACGGATGAATATACCATTCCATCGTCATTAGACAACATAGAAGAGGTACTAATCGAAGCAATCACATTGAATACCGCCATCGCTCAATCCATGTTTGCCGTAGGAAATGACGAGTTGCGTCCGATCACGAGCGGAATATACATTACTACAAAAGAGAAAACATTCCAATGCACAGCCTCGGACGGACACAAATTAGTTCGCAATACTTACAAATTGGAAACTCCGATTAAAAACCTGAACTTTGTGCTGCCAACCAAAGCCGCAAAACTGATAAAAAGCCTGACAGACAAGGTTACAACGCCAGTCACCATCAATCATAACGGAAGAGAAGCTATGTTTATCTTCGAAAATGATACTTTACGTTACCGACTATTAGAGGAAAATGCCCGAACTATAACGCTATCATTCCACACGGAAACCACAATACGGCAACTATAGAGAGAAACTACTTATTATCATCCATTAGACGGGTAGGACTGTTTTCAAGCGTTGCAAATAGCATTATAGAAATGATTTTCTCCGATAAGGGCATTGAAATGTCCGGAAAAGACATCGATTATTCCACTTCGGCTAAAGAGACTTTGCTTTGCGCCTACTCAGGGGAGGAATTGAAAATTGGCTTCAAAGGTGAGTTACTTAAACAGATACTGGAAAACTTCACAAACAAAGAAGTCACATTCGAAATAGGCGATTGTTCAACAGCAGCTATAATCAAACCCGTTGGAGAAGATGATAAAACAGAAAACCTGTCACTACTAATTCCCATGGCGTTAGAAGCTTAAAAGCATTAGACCATAGTTACCTTGTACGCATTCCTGCCCTTGCCTGTGAATTTAGCGTGCAGGGTATAATTTAATAATTCAGTTTACAAATACATATCATTGGAAAAGCCACAATGTTTCCAATGACCTACGCTGTCACCTTTTGTATTTTCCCACACAGTTTTCCATATCTCATTTTTAGTCATAAAACTTCCCGGTCATATTCTAACTGGAAAGTCTTATGACCAGGGGATTCCAATAGAAATCGCCGAATAATGAAGAAGCTTATTTAAAATATCCAATAAATCTACTTAAATCGCATTCTCCCAAAACGATGTAGAAACTTTTGATTGTAATACTAAAAAAGAGAGAATGGCATCCGTAACCATCCTTTAAAACACATAACACTACTCTTGAATCACCTTATTAGAAAGTGCATACAAGGGTACCACCTTTATCTTTTCGTAAGAAGAAAATGGTTCCAGACTCGTTCTTATCCCATATTCACTCCCCTTCAACTCCAAAAACTTATACATACTTTGCATGGAGCCTGAGTTGTTGGCTTTTACTTCTACCGGATATATCTTACCCTTACGGCTGATAACATAATCTACTTCTGCCTGTGCACCGCGTTCTATTCGTTGCCAATAATAAAGTTCAGGCTTTGACAAGTAGTTATCATACTTTATTAGTTCCAAACCGGCAAACATCTCAGACAGGCCACCTTTGTTTACAAAATCCATGTCATTTGCAATAAGTACATCTTTAGCCTGAATCCCCAGCAACGACTGCATCAAACCAATATCGAGAAAGAGGAATTTCCTGAATTTCTCATTTACTTCCGCTCCGAGCGGAAGCCCGTTAGCGGCCGTATGGACAACAGGAGTTACTAGCCCGGCTAACGCAAGCAGCGACAATGCTTCTTTTACACTTGTCCCATCTGCTGTATTACTCACCTGAGCATACACAAATTTCCCCCCTGCTTGAAGAACTACGGATTTCAATGTCTGCGAAAGCAATAATGGCGAAATACGTGTCTTATACTTCTTGAAATCGTCCTGATAAGTATCCAATATATCGTTGTGGACGATGCCACACTCCTTATAATTGCATGTTTGTACCCATATTCGCACAGCTTCGGGCATCCCGCCTACTAAGTAATAAGAACGCAGTTGGGATACCATGTCTTCATGCAGGGGAACCGGAAGCGGATGTTCGCAATCGGCGTCGTTTTTCTTAAAACTGACCTGCAATTCCAGTCCCTGAGCTTCCAAAAATTCATCGAAAGAAAAAGGATACATGTACATGGAACGGATTCTTCCAACACCGAATGACAGCAATTCTTTCAATGTAAATTCCAGTAAAGAACCGGCAGCTATAACATGGAGTTCCGGATAATCTTCATAGAAATAACGCAAGGAAGAAATGGCCCGTTGAGACTCTTGTATTTCATCAAAAAAAAGCAGGGTTTCGCCTGGTATTATCGGCGTATTATAGATGGCACTCAATTGGGCACAAATATTCTTCACGTTCAAATTATACCCAAACAATGTCTTTATGTCCTTCTGTCGTTCAAAATTTATCTCGACAAAATACTTAAATTCTTTTCCGAGATGGCGTATTGTCGACGACTTGCCTACCTGTCTGGCGCCTCTGACCAATAAAGGTTTTCTGTTGAGACCACTCTTCCATTCTTCCAGGTACTTATCTATATGTCTTTTAAAATACTGTTTCATACACTTTTATTCATTGGCTTTCAATACAAATATAGGTATAACAAATAAAAAGTCAAATCAAATTTAGAAATAAAACCCAGAAAACGCATACCGAATTTACACATCTACTTCAGAAAAGTCATACCGAAATTTCAAAATAGCCTTTTTTACCCCTGCCATACTTGTACCATTCACGTAAAGCCTACCTATTTTTTCCGCGAAGTTGATTGTATCCCCTCAAGTTCCCTTGCAAGGCACGCCGTTGGCTTTCTTAATGAAAAATCTTCCTTTTTTTCAGAAAAGGTATTTTTCACAGAATCCTTGCAGGAACAGGATACAATCGGAAAGCTGAAAAAATCAGCAGTCTTTCCGATTAATGGATAATCGAAGGGAATAATAAATAATCACTTAAATTAATTAGTAGTCTATGGACAATATTAATGACCTGATGGCTCTTACGTTTGCGAATTTTCAGCCGTCCTGTTTCCACATTACCCGATTTTACCGACCTTTGAGTATGCGCTGTTTTGTTGAAAATGGAAAAGTAGATAGGACTATTAAAATGCAAAAGTCCCGCATTTGGGGCTTGGCTGTATTTTGCATTTACTCTTTCATTATATATTGACGCTGATTGGTTACCAAAAGGGCACAAAAAAGCGTGGAACGTTGTATTTTCAAATATCATAACAGGAACTACCAATCCCTCGAACACAAATGAAAAGAATGCCCACGCCATTAATTGTTCAACTATTTCCGCCCACATAAGATATAATACCCATGAAACCACTTATACTGAAGCAATAATTCCCAGTAAAAGTCACTATCATAATGTTTACTTATTTTATCAAACAATTCAGAAGGACGTTCTACTTCAAACAACTGGCAAAACACCAATGCTCGTAAAAGTTTCGAATTAGCTTTCCACAATTTGCTCCAGCACTGGTGCTTACCAATCAGATACCATATTTTTCGTATCTCCATGAGACGTTCATAATTCAAGTTTAATCGTGTAATGGTATCAGCGATTATTATCTCCATTTATTGAATACATCTTTCCATTCTTGATATAACCCACCTGTTCAAGACAATTAGGAAGTAACATCAACGGAACATTTTTTTCATTTCCACGCGGACCACTGCACATACAACACTCTCTGCTGTTCTCTTCTGAAATCCCGTTACATGAAACGACCAAATTGGCATAAGCTACTATATGAGGATAATGCGTCAACTCTGCTTGTGGCTTCAAAGGAGCAGTTTTAAAAAGATCATTTAGTACAACATGATCATGTAGCACTCGAAAGTTCGTTCTATAATACTTATAGTTTTCTTCATTACATGATCTTGGAATAATATGTTCTAAAGTGATAGCACTACTTGATACATTGCGCATACAATAACAACACAAATTATATTGTTCCTTTCTCAGAAGAGAATCAAATTCTTTTCGATATTCCGGTTTACGAAAATTAGCATAATCAAGTCCTTCGTAATGGCAACCTTCAACATAGGCTTCCGTAAGAAACCTATAAACAATAGCTTCGCCTTTTTCCTTAAAAACAGGTAACTCCTTATTTATGTACCTCATAAAGTTTCCAGTTCTTTTAGCTTGTCTTCAATTTCGGCTAATACTGCCTGATTATCCTCTCCTACTGTCTTCATAATTTTATTGTAGACATTTTGGGCTTTGTCTTCCAGCTTCTGGTATTTTAGAATCACGTAATCGTCAATCAATTCCTTGACCTGCAAATTTCTTGATGGTGTATTCATAAAATCAGACATTGAAGTACTATAATCTACGCCAAACATATTCGGTAGTATATCCGGCTTTTTTTGTCCCATTACCATTCGATAGACTCTATTGCGAGAATCGCCTGAAGCATTCTTTTCCTGAGTGTTCAGGTTTGAAATAACAAGAGGCGAATGCGTGGAGACAATAAACTGAATATTGGGGAATGTATTCATAAACCGTTGCAAGACTTCCTGTTCCAAAGAAGGATGCAAGTGCAAATCCAGTTCATCAATCAGCACAACTCCAGAAGAGTCCGCATTTCCATTCAGAATAAAAGAGCGGTATGCTATATCAAATACAATATAGTAAAGACGCTTGTAACCGGCAGGTAGCTGATCGAATATAATTGATTTATCATCCATCTTGATAACCAGTTTCCATTCCGTACCCCGTTGCTCGGATTGGAGTGATTTTACTTCAAAGGTAGAATCGGTATAACCGGTTGTAACTTCAGAGAATCTTTTTAAACAGGTCAGAATTGTATTCCATTCCCTGAAATTCCCCTCAGTTTCTGTGCGTAGTGCCGCCAACTCTTTTTCCTTTTTCTCCAATTCGACCACAGTATATTTATCAAGATTCTTTAGCACTTTTATTTCATTAGCTACCAATTCCTCCTGTTGTTTATTAGTCAACCACTTTGTATAGCAGTTCTGATACCTGATTTGCCAGATGGATGAGCATGAGGTTTCATCGTCCCACTGATAATAACCAAAATTACGAAGAGAAATCCCATCTTTAGCCAACATATCCTTGGCAAATTTACTAATCCTTGATACTACGTTGGGAAACGAATCTGAATAGAAAGCCAACAAAGGCCACTTTCCTGTTATATTATATCTCTTGACAAATGCGTTATATGCATTCTGGTATAAACCAGTACGAAGTCCAGAATTTGAAGTAGACGGCTTCATTAATTCCCACGATAGTTCTTCACCTTCGAAATTAGCTTCGGACTTGATACTGACAAATCCCGCAGATGTACGTTCTGTCTCATCCCACCAAACTTCGCTGGGCGAAATATTGGCTATCTTCAAATCAGGATTACCAGCTACCAAGACCTCATTTATTTTAGGATCTTTACTCGTTGCAAAGATAAAGCTAAGAGCATTGGTTATCGATCTAATCAAGGAGGTTTTACCCGTACCATTACGGCCAATCAGCACTGTCGCACCGGGAGCAAACTCCAATGCGAAATGTTGAAAGCAACGGAAGTTCTCTATTTCTATCTTATTTAACTTCATAAGTTTATAATTATCACTTCTATATAAACAATAAAAGTAGCAAATTTACTTCTATTTCCCATGAAAAGCATCTATTACTTCACATTGATTAAAGAAATTTCCAATGATTGCTACCAGAAGTTCTTTAACCTGTGAGATAACATCATGGATGGCTTTAGCAGCTATCAACAGAACAGGAACTTAAAAAAAAGAGCGGTTTCTCCCCGTTATACAACTACCTTTCTGTCTCTCTGATAAATATTGTTTTTTCACCTCTTATATCCTACTGTCCCCCCCTGTCGCATCCGTTACTCTTGGCTCTACTGTTTTTCTCTGCAAATTTGATTGCATTAGATACTATTTTTCACCAAGGAACACACGTGTTTTTCCCTTGATAAATCTTGTTCAAATAGTGTGCAATCCTGAAAGCAGAAAAACAAACAGATCCCAAGAGAAGGGATACAAAAAAACATAAAAAACGCCTATTTTTATGACTTATTCAAAGTTACATTATAATTGTACTTAAAAATCGAACATGAATACGAGCACATACAAAAAGGTCATTATCACAGATATTATCCCTACCACACAATAAAATCGCATATAAAAAAAGATATCCTAAATCGCCAGTTTCGCCAACTTCGCAAGATTCGCAAGTAAAAAACTGATTATGCCAACCTACTATTCTCTGATGTTATTTTTTCCAAGTTTCGATGCTGCTAATTTATACTATTCCCGATTCGATCAAAACTTCAATTTGTTAAATAAATCACAAAGTAAGATTATTCTTCCTCCACCAAAATAAAACGACGATCACATCTATCTGCAAACAATGTTGTAACCCCAATAAATACAGAAGAATGCTAACCATAAAAACAGTGCTTCAGCTATAAAAATACATATTGACAAATTTGCATATAACCTTTTTAAAAACTAAATTTGTACCTTAGAGAAAAAGATAAAATTATCGAGATACGGAAACTGATTTTCTCCAAAAATGTAACAAGCAGATTTATAGCTATTTAAGAAAAGTGGTATCTATGTAATTACGGATTTTTGGGAATTGTCCAGAAGTTGTAGAAAGTGATAAATTATTGATTACCAGTATTTTATATCGTATATTTCTTGTACCTTATTTGTACCTTACTATTCATAACAGACTGATTGTCAGCGTCATGAAATCGTCATCAACGACTGCATCGGCAAGTAGGTAGTGATTACCAACGATTAGCATACATTACTATTGATTAATAAGGCGTTGAGGTTCAACGCCTTTCTTTTTGCACCTATCATTGATATTAGTCATTGATAGTGCATTTTCAGCTCATTTTTGTACCGTATTTGGGCCTCGGAGGGATGCAACCGAAAACGTATTGGAAAGGTGATAGAGAAACTTTACGCCATTTTACACGGTTTTACGGGAATTTACAGAAATAACAGAGAAATAATACGAATTAAAATGAGTAGCAACATTGACATTAAAAAAATCTGTAGCTGGTGCGGTGCTGAATTTATCGCCCACAAGACTACAACTACATGCTGTTCGCACAGGTGTGCTAATGCACTGTACAAAAAGAGAAAGAGAGATGAGGTAATCAAGACTAACAATCAGTTTACTGAGAAAATAGTTATCGAAAAGCCCATTGAAAAGATAAAGGATAAGCCTTTTCTCACTATCACAGAAGCTGCTGTTTATCTGGGAGTCACTCGCCCAACTTTATACAGCTATCTAAAGAATGGTGAATTAAAAGCCTCTCGTTTGGGCTGTAAATATCTACTGCGAAAAGACTATATTGACGGGCTATTCAACCGCCCGACAGAATTTCGTATCCAATCAAAGGAACGTGCTCCTATCACCGAGTTCTACACCACAGCCGAAGTCAAAGAGAAATACAATGTAGTCGATTCATGGATCTTTGTTGTAGCCAAGAAGCACAATATACCCAGAACCTTCAATCGTGGCAAGACCTATTGGAGTAAAAAACACATCGATAACTATTTCTCGAAGAAAGCTGCTAATCCGGAAATAACCGAATGGTACACCGTGCAGGAGATTCAAGATAAATTCGATATGACATTAGCAGCTATCTATACGCTTGCCTCAAAGAATGCCATTCCCAAAAAGAAAGAGGGCATCATGGTTTGGTACTCTAAAAAGCATTTTGATATAGCCAAAGGTACAGCCCAGCCCGAAGAACCGCAATACTACACGGTAGCAGAAGCGATGGCAAAATTCAATCTCACCCGAGACCAGCTTTATCATTACGCCAAATATCACAATATTCCCAGAGTGAAAGTCGGCAAATACGTCAAGATCTCCCGACCTGAACTTGATAAATTGTTGGGTGATCCGAATATAAAATAAGTTATTCAGCGGTGACGGTAGTCACCATACTATCACCGCTTTTCTTTGCAATCAAAAAACAAGTATAAACATTTAAAGAACAATCGTATGACACACACATGTACCAAAGTCACAGTACGCCAAAGAGCTATCCGTAACGACAAAATTTCTCTCTACCTTGATTATTATCCAGCAATTCGCCATCCCGAAACCATGATTATGAGCCGTCGGGAGTACCTTGGCATTTACATCTACGCCCATCCCAAAAATGAGATGGAGCGTGAGTTCAACAACGATATGCTGAACAAAGCCGAAGCCATCCGCTGTATCCATGTGCAGTCACTAATCAACGAAGAGTTCGGTTTCTTAGACAAACACAAAATGAAAGCCGACTTCCTCGCTTACTTTGCCAAGATGATGAAGAGTAAAGATCAAAAATGGAAAGTAGTCTATGCCCACTTCCATAACTTCGTACAGGGCAAATGCACCTTTGGTGAAGTGAATGTGGATCTCTGTAAACGCTTTCGGACTTACCTATTAAATGCCAAACAGCTAAAACACACCGAACATAAAGTATCGCTCAACTCCGCAGCAGGCTACTATTCCACATTCAGAGGTTTGTTAAAAATCGCTTATCGTGATAAGTTGCTCCGTGAGAACATCAATGACTTTTTAGAGAAGATTGAGTATGAGGACGTAAAGAAAGAGTATCTCACATTAGACGAAGTGAAACAATTAGCAGCCACCCCTGCGACATCCCTGTTCTAAAAGCGGCCGCTCTGTTCTCCTGTCTAACAGGACTTCGTATCAGTGACATTATGAACCTGCAATGGTCAGACTTCGGTATTGCCCCCGATCAAGGCTACTGCATTCGCATCCGTACTCAAAAGACTAAAACCGAAGCCACACTCCCCATCAGCCACGAGGCTTTTGAACTATGCGGAGAGGTCGGAACGGGTAAAGTCTTTAAGGGACTTAGTCGAAGCATGATAAATTATCCATTGAAAAACTGGCTAAAGCAAGCTAAGATATTGAAACATATCACATTTCATTGTTTTCGACACTCGTATGCCACCCTCCAAATTGCCGCAGGGACAGATATTTATACCGTCAGCAAGATGCTCACTCACCGCAATGTGTCAACTACACAAATATACGCAGAGCTGGTGAGTGAAAAGAAACGTGAGTCGGCAAATAAAATCTCACTGAAATAAAATATAAGTCATCAACATATCATATAATAAATAAATAGCATTATATTTGCATATTATATGATATGTTGCAGTTATGGCAAAGAACACAATGGGTACTAAGTTACCTCGGAAATTAGAGCAAAAAATGGAAATTGTAGGTGAGCAAATCAAATTAGCACGCCTACGTCGTAATTTGAGTGTAGCACAGGTGGCTGAACGAGCTACCTGCTCACCTCTCACGGTATCACGCATCGAAAAGGGTGTGCCTACCGTTGCCATAGGTATCTATCTTCGTGTGCTTTACGCTCTGCAACTGGATGAAGATATTCTCTGGCTTGCCAAAGAGGACAAATTAGGAAAATCACTACAAGATTTGACCTTAAAGAATCGTGAGCGTGCATCTAAAAAGGAATAAACAATGAAAAAGCTGCTGGTATATGCCGACTTTGATTGGCTGAAAGATATTGAACTTATCGGAGAGCTAAGCTATGAATCCCTTCGTGGTTCAGATAGTTACGCTTTCAAATTCGATGATGAATGGCTGAAGCGATATGGCAACCTATTTATTAGTGCAGACCTGAATAACTACAAAGGACTGCAATACACACAACCTGAGAAAGATATTTTCGGATGCTTCTCCGATGCCTTGCCCGACCGCTGGGGACGTACTCTACTCAATCGTAGAGAGCAGATCTTGGCTTCCGAAGAGAAACGTCCTATCCGCCGCTTATCCTCATTTGATTATCTACTGGGAATTGATGATTCATCTCGCATGGGAGGATTTCGGTTTAAAGAAACACCCAATGGCGATTTTATCAACTCAAGCAATACGCTACGCATACCACCATTAACCAGCATCCGTGAATTGATTCATGCCAGTGGGGAGGTTGAAAAAAGCGAAGAGGAAAACAAACTACCTGATAAGAAGTGGCTCACTCACTTAGTACAACCCGGCTCGTCATTAGGTGGAGCCAGACCGAAAGCCAGCGTAGTCGATACGGATAAAGTGTTATATGTTGCCAAATTTCCCTCTCGCAAAGATGATTACAACGCAGGGCTTTGGGAACACTTCTGCCATCTATTGGCTAAGAAAGCAGAGATCAATGCAGCATCTACACAAGTAATTTCCACAAGCGACAAGTACCACACACTCTTATCACGTCGTTTTGATAGAACCGATGACGGAAAGCGAATACATTTTGCCTCTGCTATGACATTACTTGGACTTGCGGACGGTGCTAACGCAAGCACCGGAAACGGTTACTTAGATATGGTGGACTTCATACTTCAACATTGCACTGAGGTAAACAAGAACCTTCAAGAGCTATACCGTCGTGTAGCTTTTAACATTTGCATCGGTAACTCCGATGATCACTTCCGCAATCACGGTTTTCTGCTCACATCTAAAGGTTGGACACTATCCCCTGCTTACGATATGAATCCAACGCTGAATGAATATCAGAGTCTACTTATTTCTAAGTCTTCCAACAAAGCAGACTTAGAAATTCTATTAGATGCTTGTGAAGACTATATGCTACCTCAAGACGTAGCCACAAAAATTATCACTGAAGTTGTAACAGCCGTAAGAGATTGGAAAATATTGGCTACCAAACTAGGGATAGTGAACAGCGAAATGGAATTATTTGGAAGTACCTTTAGTTATAGAATTAAAGAGTACATCTAATTCTTTGGCAAAACGAATAGTTATTTATCCCACAATGTGGACAAACGCTACCATATCAACGCCAAATGCGGACAATTGCACAAACATTTTGGAATCAATAAGTTATTAGCATATATTTGCGCACAAATGATAACTATTGATTAATATGACAGCTAAGAGAATCGACTACATTATTATAGATTCTTTCTTATGTGCATCAATATTGAGTATTGCTGTGATAGCCCGTATGTTTGCAGTAACAGAACTCAAAATGGATGAGTTCTCAGGTCTTATGATCTTTTTCGTGACTTGCCTATTACTTGGTGGTTTCTATTTTAGTTTCCAATCCATATTGAATGATTCTCTTTTGCCTGTGGTAGAGCGGATTTTCAGAAAGAAATACCCACACTTAGAGCCCGAAATTGTAGTAGAACCGCTTGTAGAAACACCACAAGAACAAGAGCAGGAGGAGCCTGCCGTGCTTAACTATGGAGAATATAAACAAGCCGCACAATATAAATTTGCGCAAGAGCAGGTACAAACTTTGGAAAAGGTTCTATCCTATACGGGACAAGAGATGGCATTGTATATGACCGAGAAAGATTTGCAACAGATTTGCGAGCATATCCGTGCTTTTCAATTCGCAACAGAACAAGAGTGTGAACAGATAAAAACGCCCGTTACCGTTGATGCCAAACTAAAATCCATTGACCTGATGCACTTCGGTTGGAATATTGGTAACCAATTCAAGAAATCGGGCATTGAGACGGCTACTTTCATCAAGTACATTTTCGCCAAAGAGTTGAAAGATAGCGAAATTTCAACTATCAAGCGAAAACTCAGAGCAGAGGGAACTTGCATTATCAAAATCAAAGAGGAACTATAAATTATACTTTCTACACAACATTCAGGTGATCACCGCACGTGGTCGCCTTTTTTTTAGATTTAACCCGTTGATAAACAATAACAATTACCACTGATAAGTTATTGATCAGTTATATCTTGGTGACTAATTTCACCATAAAATCACCAGTTTTCTTTGCACACGAACTATTAAAATCAAGAGTTTATGTGTAAACAAGAAATCACTTTTGATAAGTTACCGCAAGCGATAACTTATCTGACCGAACAGGTCGCAGAGTTAAAACAGTTGGTGTCAGAGCTTCAGCCACCGCAATCAGAAAAGCATCTACTAGTTGGCATTGACGATGCTTGCCGTATTATCCAAAAAGCCAAACCTACCGTCTATGCCCTTGTGCGTAAAGGATTGCTACCTTCTTATAAAAAAGGGAAGCAGCTCTATTTTTATGAGGATGAATTACTGGCATGGATAGAAAACGGTCGGAAGAATACTTCACAACAGAACTACGAGCAAATGCTGGCTTCGATGCAAAACGGAATACGTCGCAAACCCAAATCAGGCTTTAACCTTTAATCCGTCAGAGTTATGGAAAAGAAATCAATAACTCCCGAAGGAATTATCAATCAAGCAATGGGAATGAATATGTCTTTTGCAGGCGCAGAATTCCCAGTTGAGATATTTCCATCTAAGATTCAGCAAATTATACACGAGGTGTATGAGTGTCAAAGTTATCCTATTGATTATACGGCCGCCTCTATCCTGACTGCCATTGCAGCAGGAATAGGCAATACCCACCTTGTCCAAATGAAACAAGGTTGGGTAGAGAGTGCCATTTTGTTTGTAGCATTGGTCGGCCGACCGGGTGCAAACAAAAGCCATCCCCTCAGCTTTGCCATGAAGCCCTTTATTAACTTCGACTATCAGCAAAATCTGGAATTTGGGAAGCTGTATGCTAAGTATGAGCAAGATATATCTATGAGTAAAAAAGAGCGTCAGGATGCTGGTGCGGAGGAGTTTCCACAAGAACCAATCCGCAAACGCTTTCTGGTTTCGGACATTACACCCGAAGGATTGAGTTATATCCATGCACAGAATAAACGTGGGCTTTGCCTCTGGTCGGACGAACTTTCGGCATGGTTTAAAAACTTCAACCGTTATAATAATGGTTCGGAAGAACAGTTCTGGCTGTCGGTATTCAGTGCCAAGACTGTTATTTCCGATAGAAAGAATGCTAAAAGTTCCGTTTTCATCACCCGTCCATTCATTCCGGTGATCGGCACCATCCAGAAAAAGATTCTCAGCGATTTAGCTCATGGCGACCGGTCAAGCAACGGATTTATCGACCGTATCCTGTTCATCATGCCCGCCATTCAGCAAAAGGCTCGATGGAACGAGAAAGATATTTCTCCCGATTTAGAAGTTCAATGGCATACACTACTAAATGGACTTATCAACATAGAGTGCTCATTTGATGAGAACAATGAGATTCATCCTTCAATCGTTACCTTCAGCGAAGAAGCTCGCAGACTATTGTATAAATGGCAGCATAACCACGCAGACCTATGCGATAATCTCAGCAATGAAATGCTTTTAGGAATATATTGTAAACTGGAAATCTATATCATTCGCTTTTGCTTGGTGATACAGATAACCCGTTGGCTCTGCGGGGAATGTGGCAAAGATCAGGTAGACACGGAAACCGTTCAACGAGCGATTCTGCTAACAGAATATTTCAAACAAACGGCTACCAGGGTGCAAAACCTAATGAACGAAACGGCTCTTACGGTTCAACAGCAATCCATTCTATTTCAACTCCCGGAACTTTTCACCACTGCGCAAGGCATAGAGGTAGCAGGCTGTCAAGGAATGAAAGAGCGAGCTTTCAAAGAATTTCTGAGTAAACACACTGGAAGTCTTTTCCAAAAAGACCGTCACGGAGAATACAGAAAAGTATAACCGCATTATCCACACTATTCACATTTTGAGAAACCAAAATGCAGAAAATGTCGAAAATGCACTAAAAAAAGAATCAATGACACACAGATTTATATTAGAACCATACAAAAGTATTGCCTCCCGACACACCTGTCCAGAGTGCAAGCACAAAAGATGTTTTTCCCGATATGTTGATACGGAGGGAGTAATCTCCTTTCCCGAATACGTCGGGCGGTGCAACCGTGAACAGAAATGTGGTTACCACCTCACACCCAAAACATACTTTGAACAGAATCCTGAACAAAGCGAACAGTCACAAGTGCGTGAACGTTTGTTCCGCCCGACTCCACCTCCATCACCAACAAGCTATATAGACGGAACTCTAGTAGAACGGTCAATGAGCCATTACAAAGAAAACAAACTGTTCCAATTCCTATCTACTCAGTTTGGTGAGGATGAATCATTGCGACTAATGAAGCTTTATCAAGTAGGAACGGCCAACCATTGGCAGGGTTCAACCGTATTTTGGCAGACAGACACACACGGCAAAGTGCGCACAGGAAAAATTATTCTATATAACCCAGCAACAGGTAGGCGTATTAAAGAGCCTCACAATCATATCACATGGGTACACTCCATTCTTCATAAGGATGGCTTTAATCTGAAACAATGTTTCTTTGGCGAGCACCTATTGTCTAAAGAGAGTACAAAGTCCGTGGCCATTGTAGAAAGTGAGAAGAGTGCCCTTATCGCCAGTTCTTATCTGCCACAATATTTATGGATCGCTTCGGGTGGCAAGAATGGCTGTTTCCGTGAGGAGAATCTCAGTGTTCTTAAAGGCAGAAACGTCGTACTCTTTCCAGACTTGGGAGCCACCGATGACTGGGTGGCCCGAATTACCACAATGCAGCGAATAGGAATTACCGTCAAACTCTTCGACTATTTGGAGAAGAATGCCACCCCGGAACAACGGGAAAATGGATTCGACATCGCCGATTTCTTATTGGAGATGAAACGACCGCAAGCTATTTTACAAGGTATGATCGCAAAGAATCCAGCTCTCAATTTGCTGATAAAAGAGTTGAATTTGAAGCTCATCGAAGAATCTGTACGACCTATTTCCACCGCAAAGAGAAAAGGATTCAAGCTTTAAGTAAAATCGTAGATTTTGAGATAGCAAGTTTATGTTTTGGGTGTCCCAAAACCTTGTCTTAATCCCGTTGGTCTACAAAATTGAATAAAAAAATCAACGTATGAAAGTATACAATAAAGGTGGAAGACCCACCAAATCATTGATAGAGAAACGCACCTATCGGGTGAACCTTAAGATGAATACTGAGGAGTATTACACACTCAAGACACGTGCATCGGAAGCAGGAATTTCACCATGCGATTTTATCAGAGTTGTGATCCTAAAGGCTGAAATACGGCAACGGCTTTCACCCGAATGGATGGAACATATTCGCAAACTATCAGGCATGGCAAACAACCTGAATCAGATTGCACACAAAGCAAATGCGGCAAGTTATCCGGATGCTCGAATGGAATACCTGTACTTAGCCGACAAGATTGATCACCTGTTAAACCTGATACAACAATGATGGCAAAAATAGTAAAAGGAACAACCTTTGGCGGTGTAGTAAAATACATTCTCGACCCGGCGAAACAGACTAATTTATTGAATTCCGATGGTGTACGCCTAAAGAACTTGGACTCTATTGTTCAAAGCTTCGAGGCTCAACGAGAACTAAACCCACGAGTAAGCAAGCCTGTGGGACACATCTCGTTGGACTTCTCAGCACAAGACCGAGCCAAGCTAACCGATGAAGTGATGACACAGATTGCACACAACTATATGAACCGTATGGGTATAGTAAGCACACAGTACATCATTGGCAGACATCACGATAAGGAGCACCCACATCTACATATAGCCTTTAATCGTGTGGATAACAACGGACGCACCATCTCCGACCAAAACGATCGTTTTCGTAGTGAAAAGATATGCAAAGAGCTAACCGCCAAGTACAAACTATACTTCGCAAGCGGTAAGGAGCAAGTAAAATTGCATCGTCTAAAAGAACCTGATAAAACCAAGTATGAGATTTACGATGCTCTGAAAACAACTGTTCCTCAATGTAGAAACTGGAGAGAGTTATTGGAACGATTGAATAGTGAAGACATCACTGTTGAATTTAAGATGAAGAGTGGAACCAATGAGCCACAAGGCATCAAGTTCAGCAAGAACGGCTACCATTTCAACGGCTCAAAGGTAGACCAACAGTTCAGCTTTTCAAAGATAGACTTTGCATTACAACGAAATATTCATGCAGATCAGAAGCAAGAGACAAACATCCAGCCACCTTCACAGAAATCTCAACAGGGATTTACCTCTCCTGACTCTGATAGTTTGCTAAGTGGCATAGGTGGATTATTTGATGGGATACTTACACCTAGTCCTGCTTACGATCCCGAAGAAGAAGCTTTCCGTCGCCAAATGCAACGGAAGAAAAAGAAAAAAGGAATAAGAAGATAACAATCTAAAAACAAAAAAATATGGATATAAAAATTATCATTTCCATGTTCGAGGACTTGAAAAAGTTAACCTCAGAACAGTTTAGTAGCCTTTCGAAATTGGTTGAATCTCTGGCTAATGTCAAATCCGATCAGTCTGTACTGCCAATTATACCGCAGGCGAACCTATCAGAATTAGAAAACCATGTGACTGAAACTAATGAACTTATCAAAGAAGGATTCCAGAAACAACAAGAACAATTACATGAATTTCAGCAGAAGTTAGAGAAACAGAAGGATAAGCCCCTACCCGTTCAGAAGCATCTTCATTCCATAGAGTTAAAATCGTCAAAGGTAGTCATTACATTGGTCTCGCTTGGCGTAGCACTACTCTGTTCTATGAGTTGCAACATCTATCAGTTCTCAGCAAACAGCCGTTTGAGTAATAACGATATTAAGTTCCGTTACATCAAAGCATTTGGCGAAATCACCCCTAAAAACCTGCTGAAGCTCGAAACCATCTTTGAGTATAAGCCTGATAAACAGAAGCAACACTCGCTACGTCGGATGGTCGAAGAGCATGAACAACGTGTAGAGCAGCGAGCCCGAGACCTTGAACAAGCCCGGCTCAAAGAG
The DNA here is from genome assembly GCF_003464595.1 of Bacteroides intestinalis. Taxonomy (GTDB): domain Bacteria; phylum Bacteroidota; class Bacteroidia; order Bacteroidales; family Bacteroidaceae; genus Bacteroides; species Bacteroides intestinalis_A. Next base: position 386,885 of record NZ_QRZF01000002.1, on the reverse strand, counting down.
GCACAAGCCGAACAACTGCGACAGGAAGCAGACAAAATTAAACAAAAAAAGTAGATAGTCAATGAGTTGAAAAGATGGAGAAAATAAAAAGTCTTCATCTTTTCGTTATTATATAGCGGAATATTTCATATCTTTATAGCCAAATAAAAGAAAACATCAATATTTAATTGATATGAACCGAATAAAAGAAGTCCTCGAAGAAAAAGGAATTAAGCAAACATGGCTCGCAGAAAAAATAGGCAAAAGCTTCAGTCAAACCAATGCCTACGTTTGCAACCGCCGCCAACCTAGCTTGGAACAACTCTTCGAAATAGCAAAGGTATTAAACGTTGATGTAAAGGATTTAATCGAAAGTAATAAGAAACAATAGTATAATATGGCTAATTCAGCAGAAATAGGATTTGAAAGAGATATTTGGAAAGCAGCGGATTTGTTAAGAGGCAACATGGATGCTTCTGAATATAAATCAGTTGTGTTAGGTTTAATATTTTTAAAATATATATCAGATAGATTTGAAGCAAAGTATCATTCTTTGATTGATGAGGGCGATGGTTTTGAAGAGGACAAAGACGAATATACATCAGAAAATATTTTCTTTGTTCCCAAAGAAGCAAGGTGGGAGACTATCTCCAAATCTGCTCATACCCCGGAAATTGGTACTGTAATAGATGAAGCTATGCGCCTTATAGAGAAAGAGAACACCCGCTTGAAAGGTATTCTACCTAAGAACTTTGCTCGCCCAGAACTAGATAAACGAAGATTAGGAGATGTCGTTGATCTATTTACTAATATTTCCATGAAGGAACATGGGGATAGCAAAGACATTCTTGGTCGTGCTTATGAATACTGTCTTTCTAAATTTGCAGAAGCCGAAGGTAAGTTAGCTGGAGAATTTTACACCCCTGCTTGCATTGTCCGTACACTTGTAGAGGTATTACAACCTTATAAAGGTAGAGTTTATGATCCAGCTTGTGGCTCTGGTGGTATGTTTGTGCAATCTGCAAAATTCATCGAACGACATCAGGGTAATATTAACAATATATCTGTGTTTGGGCAAGATAGCAATCCCACAACATGGAAAATGGCACAAATGAATCTTGCTATTCGTGGTATAGAAGCTGATTTAGGCAAATTCAATGCCGACACATTCTTTGATGACCAGCATCCTACTCTAAAGGCAGACTTTGTCTTAGCTAACCCTCCTTTTAATATGAGTGATTGGGGTGCTGATAAATTGCAAGATGATGCACGTTGGAAATATGGTATCCCTCCGGCAGGTAATGCCAACTTTGCATGGCTTCAACACATGATTTACCACCTTTCTCCAAACGGACAAATAGGTATGGTCCTTGCAAACGGTTCCTTATCATCACAAACCGGAGGTGAAGGTACCATTAGGGAAAATATCATAAAAGCCGACCTTGTAGAAGGTATAGTAGCTATGCCTTCACAGTTATTTTATACGACAGGAATACCGGTATCGCTATGGTTCTTAAACCGTGCAAAAAAGCAGACAGGAAAGATATTGTTTGTTGATGCTCGTAATATGGGCACTATGGTATCTCGTAAACTACGGGAACTGACTGAAGATGATATTCTAAAAATAGCAGATACTTTCAATCAGTTTAATAACGGTACATTAGAAAATGAAAAAGGATTCTGTGCCGCAGTAAGTTTAGATGAAGTATCTAAACAAGATTATATTCTTACTCCCGGTAGATATGTCGGTATAGCTGATACGGAAGACGATGGTGAACCATTTGAAGAGAAGATGGAACGACTTACTACCGAGCTATCAGGCTTGTTTGCTCAATCACATGATTTGGAAGAAGAAATACGTAAACAATTGGGTAGCATCGGATTTAGGATTAAATAAATTGTCTTTCGTATTCTTGGTTTAGTACATTACTAACAAATAAGAAATATGAAAGAAAAATTAATTCAAGAGATTAGCAACGCTATGGCAGATGTTTTAGATATAGAACAACAAGCTCAACTTAATGGTATATTACTTCAAATAATAAGTAAATACACTATTGCAGAAGATGGGGAGAAGACGCATGAAGATATTGCGACAAACGACCGTCTACTGGAAGTTTTTCTGTCCGCCAAGCAAGTGGAAGGATGCACAACTCCTACCATTAAGTATTATAGTTCTACCATCAAACAGCTTTTCAAGAAGATGCCTAAAAAGGTTGTGAATTATACGACTGAGGATATTCGTGCCTACCTTGCAGTATTTCAACGCAAGAATAAATCAAGCAAAGTAACTATTGACAATATTCGCCGCATCTTTTCATCATTCTTTGCTTGGCTCGAAGAAGAGGACTATATTCTGAAAAGCCCTATTCGAAGAATACATAAAGTAAAAACAGGTACACAAATCAAAGCGGTTTTAACAGATGAAAATATAGAGCATTTGCGTGACAACTGTAAAGAGCCACGTGATCTTGCAATCATTGACCTATTAGCATCTACAGGAATGCGTGTTGGTGAATTAGTTAAACTTAATCGTGAGGATATCAATTTTAACGAACGAGAGTGTATCGTATTTGGTAAGGGGAACAAAGAAAGAATTGTCTATTTCAATGCGCGTGCTAAAATTCATCTTGAGCAGTATCTCGCAGCTCGAAAAGACCGTAACAAGGCTTTGTTCGTCTCTTTAGCAAAGCCACATAACCGGCTTGAAATATCAGGAGTAGAAACAAGGTTACGTAAAATTGGTAAACAATGTAAGATTGTACGTGTACATCCACACAAATTCCGAAGGACATTGGCTACAATGGCTATAGATAAGGGGATGCCTGTAGAACAAGTACAACGACTACTTGGTCATGTAAAGATTGACACCACAATGCACTATGCTATGGTGAATCAAAACAATGTAAAACTATCTCATCGTAAATTTATAAATTAGTATGCTAAATAGGAATAGTACATATTATACTAATTATCATTCTGTACCGCAAAATAGATACAGAAATGATAATTTAGAGCAGCAGGCACAGGCGTTATTCAAGGCTTGGTTCGTGGATTTCGAACCGTTCAAGAATGGAAAATTTGTGGAATCAGAACTGGGGATGATACCGGAAGGGTGGAGAATAGTGTCCTTCAGTTCATTTATTAGTCCAATTAATGAAAAAGTACTTGTTGGTAATCTTCCTGAGTATTCAGTTACAAATAATGGAATTATTCCACGTTCTGAGAAGTATAAAAAGCAATTAAGTAATTCTAACTCCCAAAACAAAGTTCTTCGTAAAAATAATCTTGTATTTGGTATGAGCCGTGAAATACTTAATTGGGGCATAATGATGGATGAAATCGGTAGTGTGAGTTCCGCATACAACATATATGATGTCAATCCATTAATTATCAATCCTTTGTATTTGAAATATTATATGGAATCTCATATCAGCTCTTTCAATGATTTAATAGGAACAGCTGCAAGAGAAGGCCAAGCATTAGATAAGGGAGCCCTAAATAACAAGGTTATCTATATTCCAACTCATGAGGTATGGAACAAATTCCTAAGATTGGACCAATTTCTAAGAACAATGCAAAGAAGAAACCTGCATGAAATTCGCAATTTAGAGCAATTAAGAGACACATTGCTGCCGAAACTGATGTCCGGCGAGCTTGAAATTAACAATTTGAACCGCTAAATTCTCATTTATGGAAGAATGTAATAAAATAGAAATACAGCATATTTGCTCAAATATATGTAGTGGTGGCACTCCCAAGAGTACCATTGCAGAATACTATGGCGGTAATATTCCTTGGCTTAACACCAAAGAAATAAATTTCAACCGCATTTATAAAACAGAAAAAACAATAACAGATGAAGGATTTAATAATTCATCTGCCAAATGGATTCCTTCAAATTCTGTAATTGTCGCAATGTATGGAGCAACAGCAGGAAAAACAGCTATCACTCAGATTCCGCTAACAACTAATCAAGCGTGTTGTAATCTAACTATAGATTCTACCAAAGCGGATTATAGATTTGTTTATTATGCTTTATGCAATAATTATTCCTACCTCGCATCGCTTGCCAATGGTGGAGCACAGCAAAATCTAAATGCAAAACAAATAAAAGAATTTGAGATACCTTTTCCCTCTCTCAGAGAACAGAAACGTATTGCAGATATTCTTTTCTCTCTTGATGACAAAATCGAACTAAACCGCCGGATAAATGATAATTTAGAGCAGCAGGCACAAGCGTTGTTCAATTACTATTTCATTGACAACCGTAATAAATTAGGTGATTATACGGAAAGCAATCTTACTCAGATAGCAACTTACCTGAATGGATTAGCAATGCAAAAATATCGTCCATCCTATGGAGAAATAGGGATTCCGGTTCTAAAAATAAAAGAACTGGGACAAGGATTTTGCGATATTAGTAGCGATTTGTGTTCTCCCTCTATTCGTTCCGAATATATTGTTAACGATGGAGATATAATTTTCTCTTGGTCTGGCACATTAATGATTGACACTTGGTGTGGAGGAACATGCGGACTTAATCAACATTTGTTTAAAGTTAATTCTGAATTATATCCTCAATGGTTCATTTATTTCTGGACTAATCATCATTTAGACAAATTTATTCGAGTAGCAAAAGATAAAGCCGTAACAATGGGACATATAAAACGCTCTGAATTAGTTAGTTCAGAGGTAATAATTCCAAATAAAACTACATTGGAAAATTTAGATAAAATATTTAAGCCCATATTTGAGGAGTCAACATCAAAGAAAATAGAAAATAGAAAATTAGAAGAAGTTCGGAATACTTTGCTTTCCAAACTTATGTCTGGTGAGTTAAAAATTAACGATTTACACAGCTAAATTCTCATTTATGGAACAGTGGAAACAATATAAAATTGAAGATATATGTGAACAGATATTTGCTGGAGGTGATGCTGCCAAATATAACACATCAAAACATCAAACCCCCGTGCATAATATCCCTATATATGCTAATTCAACTGAAAATGAAGGATTGTATGGCTATTGCGACAAAGCGGCTGTGTCAGTACCGGCTGTAACTATAGCAGCAAGAGGCGCAGGTGTTGGATTTGTTGCATTCAGAGAAAAGCCATTCGTGCCAATTGTAAGATTAATTACGTTGATAACTAACAAATTGGCAGACACCAAATTCATTTATTACTATCTTAAAAATAGAAGATTATCGGGAGATGGGTCAGCTATTCCTCAAATAACTGTGCCAATGGTGAAAAAGGAAAATATTTTATTACCTGATTTAGTAATACAACAACAAATAGCTTCTATCCTTTCCTCCCTCGACTCCAAAATAGAGCTCAACCGCCGGATAAATGATAATTTTAAATTAGGAGGATATCACAATGGATAATACTCAGATAGTCCTAGATATACAAGACAATTTTCATAAAATAAGCTCCTTGTCTGAATATATAAATGAGATTACAGATTTTCGAGAACGCATTCTAAATGAGGGGAAATCTGAGACTCTTTATTTTCGGGGACAAAGTGATTCTTCATGGGATATCAGGCCAAGCATCTTTAGAAATTCACTCGTATCTGCTGAATCTAAGATTATCCAAACAGCAATGGCTCGTGTTCCCCATGAGTTTAAAGAATGTAGTTCCTCTTTTGAAGAACTCACAAAATTGCAGCATTATGGCCTTCCCACTCGACTATTAGATGTCACTATGAATCCTTTGGTTGCTCTATATTTTGCTTGTTCTTCCTCTGAAATAACAAAAGATAAAGATAGTAATGATGTATGTTGCGATGGAATTGTATATATATGCCAAGGTTATGAAGAACATGAGAAATCTCTCAAAGCAAAAATTCTATCATCTCTAGCAAAAATGAACATAACAAGTGGTACTACATTAAGAAATTTGAAAGATAGGCTGGACATAAAAGAAAACTATGCCCCTGAATCTTTTATTGATTTAATTCAAGATTCAATCTTTGTAATGCCTAGTTATAGTAATACCCGTTTAATACGTCAAAGTGGTGCATTTCTAATTACTGGAGCAATCAAGATTATTATTGATGAAAATGATATTTGGAATAGTAAAGTATCAAAAAGCATACGGAATTTAAATGATGAAATTGATAAAAATCATATCTTAATTTCTGGAGATGCAAAATATAGCATATTAGACGAACTTGACTTTGTCAACATAAACGAAAGCACATTATTCCCAGAGTTAGAGCATCAGATGTCCCACATAAAAAGAGTTGGTTCCAAATGGGTTACATCTGATAGTGATTTTTTTGTTAAGTATGAACATCAATCAAAAGTTGACGATATTTCTAAAGTGAATCCCAAGAAAGAAGTTTCAGAGGAAATGATTCAAACCATATTAAACAAAAATATTGTAGTAAAAAAAGCAAAGCCCGAAATTAAGAATATCATATTAGATATTATAACGTTTCCGGACTGGGATACAAAAGAGAATATTCGCAACATTTTAGTTATGAAGATAAAAAGACAACTCAAATCTTCTGGATGTACTAATGCAAAGAATGTTGCTAATGCTGTTGTTAATGAATTGATAAATAAAATACAATAATCATGTCATTTACTGAAGATAGTTACGAAAAAGCTCTGATTGCCCTCTTTGATAATTTAGGCTATCAGTATCTATATGGTCCCAACGTAGAAAGAGATTATTATACTCCATTTTATAGGGAACAGTTAGTAGACAGTTTGCATACTATTAATTCCAATAAACCAGAAATTGCTATCAATGAAGCCGTTACGAAACTGAAAGATATCGACACAGGCAGTCTTATACAGAAGAATGAACTTTTCATGGACTATTTGCAACACGGTATTGAAGTGTCTTATCATAACGGAAAAGAGCAACGACATGAAATCATTTATTTAATAGACTACACACACATTAACCGTAATAATTTCCAAGTTATCAATCAATGGACATTTGTTGAACACTCAGAAAAAAGGGCAGACATTATCATCTTTATAAATGGATTACCACTTGTGGTTATAGAACTAAAATCTCCTTCACGTGAAGAAACCGATGCTTCAGAAGCTTATCTTCAACTACGCAACTATATGAGAGAAATTCCATCGCTTTTCATCTATAATGTATTTTGTGTGATGAGTGATATGGGCTGTTCAAAAGCAGGAACCATCACAAGCAAAGAAGACCGTTATATGCAATGGAAGACAAAAGACGGTCAGTATGAAGATAATGAATACGTGAACTACGATGTGTTTTTTGAAGGAATTTTCATAAAAGAACGTCTACTAGATATTATAAAGAACTTTACTTGCTTTTCTAAAGATGAAACGGGAGCAGCTAAAATCCTTGCAGGTTATCATCAATATTTTGCCGTTAAAAAGGCGGTAGAAAGGACTAAAGTTTCTACATTAGGAGACGGTAAAATTGGTGTTTTCTGGCATACACAAGGTAGTGGAAAGTCATTATCAATGGTATTCTATGCCCATCTTTTGCAAGACGAACTTTCACAACCAACCATAATTGTGATTACCGACCGTAATGACTTGGATGACCAACTTTATACTCAATTTTCTAAATGTAAACAGTTTTTACGACAAGTCCCTGTACAAGCAAAAAGTCGTGAGGATTTAAAAAAGCTATTGGCAGGAAGAGAAGCAAATGGTATCATCTTTACAACTATGCAAAAGTTTGAGGAATCAGACGAACCACTATCTGAACGTAAAAATATCATAGTAATGACTGATGAAGCACATCGTGGTCAATATGGTTTTGAAGAAAAAGTTGATGTCAAAACAGGAAAGATTTCTATCGGGACTGCCAGAATTATACATAATTCTCTGCCTAATGCTTCATATATTGGATTTACCGGCACCCCAATTTCAACTAAGGACAGAGATACAGTAGAGGTTTTCGGCAATTACATTGATGTTTATGATATGACCCAGGCAGTTGCCGATGGAGCAACTTGCCCGGTATATTACGAATCAAGGGTAATTAATCTTAATTTGGATGAGGCTACATTAAAAGCTATTGATAATGAATATGATCTATTATCTTCGGAAGGAGCGACAGATGAACAGATAGAAAAGAGCAAAAAAGAAATGTCGCACTTAGAAGAAATATTAGGAGCACCGGAAACTATTGATTCTCTTTGCCAGGATATACTTAAACATTACGAGGAAAACAGACAATATGAGTTGACTGGAAAAGCCATGATTGTCGCCTACTCTCGTTCCATTGCTATTCGTATTTATCAAAGGTTGTTGGAGTTACGTCCAGACTGGGAAGAGAAAATAAAAGTCGTAATGACCGGCAATAACAAAGATCCGGAAGAGTGGCATGACATTATTGGTAACAAACAACATAAAAAAGAACTCGCGAAACGCTTTAAAGACAATAACGATTCCATGAAAATTGCTATTGTTGTGGATATGTGGTTAACAGGTTTCGACGTTCCTTCATTGGCTACCATGTATGTTTATAAACCTATGAGTGGACATAATTTAATGCAAGCTATAGCTCGTGTCAATCGCGTATTTAATAACAAAGCAGGAGGCTTGGTGGTAGATTATATCGGGATTGCCAAAGCTCTGAAAGAAGCGATGCGAGACTATACAGGAAGAGATAAGCAAAAGTTTGGGAATCCTGATATAAAGGAAACAGCATTGCTTAAATTTAAAGAGAAACTGGAGATTTGTCGCGATATGTTTCATGGTTTTGATCACAGTAAATTCCAAACGAGTACAGATGCAGAACGTGCGCAAATTATTAAAGGAGGCGTAAACTTTATTATGTCTCCCGAAAAGCAAGAAATACAACCTCTTTTTATGAAAGAGGCAACTTTACTTCATAACTCAATCACACTCTGTCGCAGTTTACTCAACGAACAGCAGAGATTTGAATCTGCTTTCTTTGAAACAGTCCGCACATTGCTTTCAAGAATGACTGGTAAGGGAAAGGTCTCTAAGAGAGAGATTAATATACGTATTAGTGAATTGTTAAAACAGAGTGTGAAAAGTGATGGAATTATCAATTTGTTTTCTGATGTGAAAGCTGAGTTTTCTTTATTTGATACTGCATTCTTGGAGGAAATATCGAAAATGAAAGAAAAGAATATTGCGATAGAATTGCTCAAAAGATTACTAGCTGAAAGAGTTTCGCTTTATCAAAAAACGAATATAGTACAAGCTGAAAAGTTTTCAGATTTACTAAATCGCTCACTTTCCAATTATTTGAAAGGGCTTCTTACCAATGAAGAGGTTATTCAAGAATTATTAAAATTAGCAATAGAAATCTCTACATCAGAATCTGCAATAAACGAGTTGGGCCTTACTGCGGAAGAAAAGTCATTCTATGATGCGTTAACAAAGCCACAAGCTGTTCATGATGTTTACTCAAATGAACAATTGGTGGCTATGACAAAAGAACTCACAGAAGCACTTCGCAAAAACCGTACCATCGATTGGCAAAAGAAAGAATCCGCGAGAGCTGGTATGCGCAAAATGATTAAACGCCTCCTAAAGAAATATAAGTATCCACCAGAAGAAGCATCCAATGCATTGGAAACCGTTATTCGCCAATGTGAAAAATGGACTGATAATGAACCTGATTTTTTTTCAGGGCATGAGAATGTAGTAAAGTATGACTTACCAGTAAGTTCATACTCTATTGCAGCAGAACCAGAAGTGGAATATTACAGAAAACAATTAGAATAGAAAGGATAAGAAACATGAATAATAATGAACTATACAAGCATCCATTTGATGATTTATCAATTGCGCAAAATATTCAAGTCCAGATAGTAAATGAATCTGATGAATTGCAAAAAATAGACAATGCACTGAATACGTATATCATTAACAATTTACGATTCAATCTGATTGATAAGAAAAACAAACTTGAGTCATCCATCAATCATCTTGTGGAAGAACGAGATAATCACTTGAACAAATCATTAAGTAGCACATTAGATATTTTTGATAACGAAGTAAATAATAACACAATTTCATGTGAGTCATTGGGATATAAAGCATTAACTTCAATAGCATCATTTATAATTACCCATCAAATTGCTTTTAAAAACTCAATAGAAGTACAAGTGAAATTGAGCAGAATACTGTCAAAAGGGATAAGTAAAGAAATCCAAAATGTCTTGAATCCGTTAAATCAGCATCAAAAAGAATGGTAAATTTTGACGAATATATCCGACAAGGAGAGCCTGACAAAAAAGAAAAGGCTTCAGCTTGGAAAACAGCTATCGGCTTACAAGCAGTAGACGGCTTGCAGACATCCGATTATCTGAAAGATACGGCTATAAAGCATATTGAAGGTGATATTAGCATTGATGAAGTAAAGAAACTCATCAATGGGTATTATCAATCAAAGATTGCACGAACACCGAAAGATGAAGAGACAGAAGAAGCGGATAAAGTGTCTGCCAATATTGCCAGAATCTTAAATGAACAATCATTTGCTTTTTCAGTGGCAGGCTTTACATCCGTTCACCGCAGATTATTTGAAGGAATTTTTAAATTTGCCGGAAAGATTCGTAGCTATGATATAACGAAAAAGGAGTGGGTACTTCGTGGTGATACCGTGCTTTATGTAAATTCCGAAGATTTACGTAGGGCTTTAGAATACGACTTGGAACAGGAAAAGAACTTCTCATACAAGGGCTTATCTATGGATGATGTAGTGGCGCATATTGCCAAGTTCGTATCAGGCATTTGGCAGATTCACCCATTCGGTGAGGGCAACACCCGAACTACGGCTGTCTTTACTATAAAGTATTTACGCAGCATTGGTTTTGACGTGAACAATGATTTGTTTGCCGACAATTCTTGGTACTTTCGCAATGCGCTGGTTCGTGCGAATTATAGAAATGTGCGAAAAGAAGTTGAACCGGATATGAGTTTTTTGATTTTGTTTTTCAGAAATCTGATGATGGGAGAAAATCATGAGTTAAAGAATAGATATATGATTATCAATACTCCACAACAGTCAACCGAACAAGCTGACCGATCAAGTACCGAACAAGTACCGAACATGCTAACCGAACAACTCACCGCCCCACTTTTAGCAATTGTAAAAGCTATTGGGATAGAACAATGTTCACTGAAAATGATAATGGAGAGAATAGAGTTAAAGCATCGCCCCACTTTTATTACCAACTATTTGACACCAGCTATTCAAAATGGTTTTGTTGCTCCTCTCTACCCTAATAATTCCAAACATCCTCGACAAAAGTATCTGCTGACGGTAAAGGGATTGACTATTTTTAATTCAACAAAATGATATGCAACAACTATTAGGTATATACCATACCACGTTAAAAGTAGGATACATATTAAAGATAATTTTCAATAAGTATTGAAGTGATAAAGAATATTTTTTATCTTTGCCTCTGCAAACCATTTGTAACCCCAATGCGGTAAGATCCACCAAATCAACTTTCTAAAATTGATTTGTGACTTCCGCAAATGGGCTGAAAAAATGCGGTACAACACGTATATCGAAACAATTGAAAACCAACACATTGAATTTCCCGGTACTTTCAATGTAATTGTAAAAATGAGGTTTGTACCGTTTAAAAGGCGAAAACGCTAAAACTCAAGAGTGTAAATATGCTGCATCGGAAAATAGACATGCCAGCTAATCACCAATAATCTACAAATTAAAACACTAAAATACATTATTTATGAGCGAGATTAATATTCCAAAAGAAAATGAAGGCTTTATCTATACCATCCTCTCATTCGAGAGAAACGTCGAGATAAAATGTAACAAGAACTGTCGTTATATTAAAGATAAAAAATACTATCAAGATTGTCCAGCCCAGTTAACGATGGGAAATGGCAAAACTAAATCCAAATTTACTGCTGATAAATTGGTCCTAAACATAAAAAACATCGGAGGACATGAGAATTGGACATTCGCCTCTAATGAAGTTTTATTGGTGGATGGAGAGGGTTTTATCCATGAGGGCGAGTTTATGTGCTATGAAAATCTACCCGTAAACTACACAGGTGAGGGACAGCAACTTTTACCCCAAACGCAGATGAATTTCATATTATTATTCTATCCTTTGCCCGAGAATGTCAATGTTTCGCGCTTCAAAATTAATATATATAATAAATGGATAGATTTTATCCTTCAGGATTTTGATGAATCCGTTTCATCCCTTTTCAATGCGGTGAAGAAAAAGGTGAAAGTAATTGAGTATAATGAAGAAGGTGAAAAGAAACATATTTCCAATACCTATCTTGATTACAACCTGAAATATGACCTTGAACGGTTCGAAAAAAGACTATTGGATCTGAAAGTGAAATTATTTTCCCGATTCAACAATATATTGACCCAAGCTGAAAAGACAAAATTAGACAATAAAATAACGAGCGAAATATATGCATTAGATCTTGAATTGGAAGAGAAGCAAGAAGCCGAGTACAATCAGGTAAAAGAAAATTTCACCGCCATCAAGGATGAATATACACGAAGAGTTAAATAAAGACGAAAAGAAAAAATATTAATTGTAGTGTAGCAACCCATCATATAATATGCAAAAGAATATATTTTTGTTTATTATATAATGGGTTGAAAGAAGTTTTATCACTTTATCACCTCACACTCATTCCTTTCTCGCACTTCCGTGACAGACTACCCGTTCTTTGATTCACTCTTAAGCTACCGAAAATAGCAAAAAAGAAAGTGTCATGCGAAAAATCTTCAGATTGCAAATTATTAGCTACCTAATGATACTCATCGAAATTAAAACAATAGTAGTTTCAATCCGTAATACGAAGTTGCCAAAACGCCACGGCGGCCGCCGCCGCCACATTGAGCGAATCGACCCCATGCGCCATCGGGATACGGACTACATAGTCCGCCGCGGCAATCGTATCGGGTGGAAGCCCCTCTCCCTCCGTTCCCATCACAATTGCCAGCCGGGGTTCGGACGTCAAGACAGGATCGGTAATGGAGATAGAATCGTCCGTAAGTGCCATGGCGGCGGTGCGGAAGCCGTGGCGAGCCAGATCACTGAGAGTACCGTCCAGCCACGTCCAGGGGACCAAAAAAACCGAACCCATGGACACCCTGACCGCACGACGATTCAACGGATCGCAAGAGTTACGCGTCAGCAACACGGCATCCATCCCGAGAGCGGCCGCCGAACGAAAAATGGCACCAATGTTCGTGGTGTCCACCACACCGTCGATGACGACGATACGCCGGGCATCCCGACATGTGTCTTCCACCGTGCGGGGCGCAGGGCGACGCATGGCGCACAACACTCCGCGCGTCAGGACATAGCCCGTCAGTGTGGCGAGTAACTCCCGCCCGCCCGTATAGACGGGCACATCGCCACAACGACTGATGATGTCGGCGGCATCACCGGTGATGTGTTTTTGCTCGCACAAGAGGGCCAGAGGTTCATATCCGGCATCCAATGCTACACGGATCACCTTCGGGCTTTCGGCTATGAACAGGCCTTTATCGGGCTCAATGCGGTTGCGCAACTGGGCCTCGGTGAGGGTGGAGAACACCTCGATTCCGGGGTGCGACAAGGAGGATATTTCAATAATGGGCATAAGGCTGTATTCTTTTTAATAAGGTTATGAAGTAAATGAGTATTTCAATATTGAGTAAATAGAGTATCTCAATTCCCCTCCTCCAACGGAGGAGGGGTGCCCAGAGGGCAGGGTGGTAGGTAAAGCAAGAAATACCTATGAATCATATAAATAAGGAATTCTTTTCTCACCTACCACCTCCCCCTACGGGTACTCCTCCTCCCAGGAGGAGGAGAATTAAGATAGTATTACTTAATCATTTGGCTCATTACTTTTTCGTTCCGAATTCTTTCTTTTCTCTTTCGGACACCGCAACTTTCATCACCCCGTCCAGTTTATTTTCAAAAATCCGGTAAGCCTCCTCAATCTCATTCAACGGGAAGCGGTGTGTGATAAGTGGCGTGGTGTCTATCTTGCCTTCTTCGATCAGGCGAAGTATCTCGGCGCAATCGCACCCGTCCACGCCACCGGTCTTGAAGGTCAGGTTTTTTCCGTACATATCGGGCAGGGGAAGCACCTGGGGGCGGTCGTAGAGGGCCACCACGGTGACGATGGCATTGGGGCGTGCACACTCCCACGCCAGACGGAAGGTGTCGTCGGTTCCTGCCACCTCGAGCACGACGTCGGCTCCGCCATGATCGCTACTCCGCAACACAAATTCCCGGCAATCCTTCGGTTCCACCACCTGTACGTCCGGATAATGTTCACGCACAAGGCGTATTCTTTCAGGAGATTTCTCGCAAACAATGATGCGGCGGGGGTGCTTGAGCATCACGCAAAGCAGGGTGCAGATTCCGGTAGGGCCGGCGCCGATGATGAGCACCGTATCCTTTTCGGTAATCTCCGATATGCGAGCCGCCCAAAAGCCCGTGGCAAGCACGTCGCCCACAAAGAGCGCTTGTTCGTCGCTCACCGCATCCGGAATGCGGTTCAATCCCTGGTCGGCATAAGGCACGCGGACGTACTCGGCCTGACCTCCGTCAATGCGGCAACCCAGTGCCCAACCGCCATTGGCATCGGTGCAATTGTTCACATATCCGTGTCGGCAAAAGAAGCATTCGCCACAAAAGGTTTCTACGTTCACCGTAACCCTGTCGCCGGGCCTGATGGAAGTGACGTCCGCGCCCACTTGCTCCACGATGCCTACCATTTCGTGCCCCACCGTGGTTTCGGGCAAGGCACGCGGCACGCTACCGTGCTTGATGTGCAAATCGCTGGTGCAGATGCTACCGAGCGTCACGCGGACAATGGCGTCGCGGGGGTCTTTCAACCTAGGTTTCGGTTTTTCTATAAGTTCAAATTTTCCGTGTTCAATATAGGTATATGCAAGCATTGTTTTTCTCTTTTTTAATACTTCTCTTTCCGTTCAAACTCTCCCTCCTCCGTATAGTACTTCCATGTGCCTTTGGGTATGTTATTTCCGTATTTTCCGCGGAGTTTCAGTTTGCCGTTCTCATAATATTCGCGATAGCGTCCGTGGCGCTTTCCCTCTTTCACTTCCGCTTCACTCTTCAGCGCTCCTTCGGGATAAAACTCCCGCAAGACGTTGCCCTCAAATTTCTCAACATAGAAACGTTGCAATTCACTCATTTGCTCCTTCTCCGTTTCGGCGTCTTCGTTCATTACTTCGTCAGCTTCATCGTCCACTACCACCGCTACGCTCGCTTCTTCCGGTTGATAAGGTTTATAGTCCATCACGCATTGCAACGAGGCGGACTGGCCGTCTCCCGTAATCTGCATGGTCCAATACGGAAATGAGTAGACAATCTCCTTGTCCGATTGTATCTCTCCCCACGTAACGGCATTCATCATAGGCTTCAACTGGTAATAAAACTTATGTACATCCGTATATAAGAAAACGGTAGAGCTCGAATTCAGGTACGAGAAGGCATTTTTAAAGCCCGGATTATCCTTCAACAGGTTCTTCTGATCGTAATCTTCTACAAATGAAAGCAGGGACGAGGCTTTGTTACTAAACACCACATAATCGTCCACGTACGTGTAATAGGGTTTTTCGAACTTGTCGAACAGCCCTCCGAAGAACAAACGGAAGAAGCCTTTCATTTCCACATAGTTGATTTCAAATCCCTTATAATCAACCGTCTTTATCCGGAGCGGGGTGCGTCGCCTGATCTTCTTTTCTATAAACTCCATATTCTTACGGGCGTCCTTGATGCTTTTGGCGCCGATGGCCAGAATCAGTTCCGGATCGTGCCCCAACAGCCCCGGCTCGGATTGGGTGATGGCAAATTCTCCCGACATCCAGCTCAGGAAGTTTTCTTCCAGAGAGATGTCGAACAGGCTTTCAATTTTCTTCCGGGAACTCCTATAAGATTCGCACCATTGCGGATCGTGGACCGCGAGTGCATTCTCCAGTTCCTTTACAAATGTCACCGGATTGCTAAAACCGATATTGGTATAGAGTGCCGTCCGTCCGGACAGGATTTCGTGGGCTTTCATCCGGTGCTTGCCCGAGTTCAGCAAGGCCATGATGTACGGATCGGCGGTGTCTTTACGCAAGGTATATCCTTTCACCTCCATCCGTTTGTGGTCGGTATTGAAATAGAGTCCGGCAAAATCCATGGAATTGCTGAACATATCGATGTACTCGTTTCCGGTTCCCAGATAAATATTCAGGAATTGAGGCAGGCGTGCATAATTGATAAAAACGCGGACAAGTCCTTTGCCGGACACCCGTTTTTCGGCTTCGATAAAAGAATGATCGAGACCGATTTTGGGCTTGTTGCGTGAGTCGATGGCCGATTCTACAAGTTTGGAGGTATAGGAACCTACAAAATGGTTGTCCACGAAGGCGCAATAAAAAATATCGCGTGTATCCGGATCGCGCATTTCGAGGATGTTAATCCCGTTGTGCATCCGGTTGGTTACGGAACTGCCCGCCATGGTGAGCACCGTTTCAAGCTGATCCTTCAACAAGTCCATCTTGGAGGCCTTTTGCATGTCCAGCACAATCAGGAAATCCCAATCGCGAGCACGGACTTTATGGATCGAGATGAGCATATCCCGTTTGCCAACAAGCGATAACAACATTTTATTGCTTCGAACCACGGTGTCGAGCGTTTCCACATTCCGGGTGACGTCCTCGAAGGCTTTCGCCCGCTTCAGGCATTGCCAGGTTGCGCTTCCGCTGAACTTTGCCCAATCGTCGATGGGCGCCGAGGACTGGATGATAAATGCCGCGTCTTCGGGCACCAGGTAGATTTGCTGAATGTTGCGGTCGGGCGAAACAAACAGGTGAACGATGGAGTACAAAAAATATACAACCAAGGCTAAACCGGCAATCGCAAGTGTTCTTTTTACGAGGGTCCGGGTATTGTTCTTCTTAGCGGATTCAACGGGTGGTTCTTGTGGCCCGTTGTCCAATTCATTTTCGATCATCCCTTTTTCAGTATGCTATTGACTACACGTACCGAAGACACCAGCTTGGCCGTGGAAGTAAACACATCCACATTCCACACATGCGAGGAGCGGCCTTTATGCACGATGGTCGCCACCGCCCTTACCGTATCCCCCTCATGGGCGGAGGAGATATGGTTTCCGCTGACTTGCATGCCGACCACTATTTCGTCCGGCTTGCAAAGTATCATGGAACCCAGTCCGGCCACGGTTTCGGCCAATGCCAGGCTGGCACCTCCGTGCAGGATGCCGAAAGGTTGGCGGGTACGTTCGTCCACGGGCATGGTGGCCTCTACCCTATCTTCGGAGGCATAAGTGTATTGTATGCCCAGATTTCCCATCAATGCATGGCGGGCACGCTGGTTGAGTTGTTCCAGGGGCACGTCGGCGGGGCGGATTTCGGCAAGTATCGCCTTCTCCACGGCTTCGGCCACGCCGTCTTCATCGTTGGAGGCGGTGATGCGGTCGGCACAGACCTTCACCGAGTCTTGGGCGTTTCCCATGGCGATGCCCAGTCCGGCGGATTGTATCATGGAGACATCGCAAACTCCGTCGCCAATGGCGATGACTTCTTCGGAGTTGATGCCCAACTTCTCAAGCAAGGCGCCCAGCGTATTGGATTTATCAATGGAGCAGGGCACCACTTCCAGAAAATAGGGTTCCGAACGAAATACATCCAGCGCTCCGTTCAACCTCCGGCGCCAGTGGTCTTCCAGTCCCACGAGGGCTTCTTCGTCATCGCTTACCAGCATACACTTGCAAGGGGCAAAGTCCACCGCTATCGAGAATTCGGTTTCGGCAATTATCTTCAGGCCATTCAGCTCGGCTTCGTGGCGTATGTGCTCGTTTTCGGGCGAGTCGGTGATGATGGTATCTTCGTGATACGTAAAAATGGCGAACCCGTTCTTACGGGATTTCTTTTCAAGATAGGGCAGCATTTCGGGGTTTATCCTACGCTCAAAGAGTAGTTCGCCACTTTGCGCATTGATAATTTGCCCGCCATTGTAGGAGAGAATGAAGCCTCCGTAATTGCCCAGTTCCAAAGCCTTGGCAATGGGCATAAGGCCATAGGTGGGCCTGCCGGAAGCTAATACGATGCGTACGCCCATCTGTTGCACTTTCAACAAGGCGGCCAGTGTGCGCTTGCTGATTTTCTTCTCACTATCGAGCAGAGTTCCGTCTACATCAAGAACTAATAGTTTGTATTTCATGACTTACCGGGTTTTTAGGTTTATGAAAACAAAGGTAAAGTTATTCAAGCGAAAACACAATTAAGTAACGAGTTTTTTCTTACGCATTTTCATTCGTTATTTACACATAGTTCTTTTGCTCATCAATACAACAAGCACAGTACTGACTCCACAGAATAGCTTTTTTACGATCTTTACTTTACGGAATGGTTCATTAAAAATATAGGGAAGTGCCTGAATTCCGACACTCCCCTATCTATATTAACTCAGATCTTATATCTCCTCGTCATCACTTCATTGCATTGTTCCCCAGTGCTCCCAGCGCAGCCGAAACAATAGCCATCACTACTTTCAGTATTTTTTTCAAAACAGACTTCTTCATAAATACAATCGTTTAATTTTTAATTCTTCATTTTTTAATTTCTAAGCTCCTCAGCTTTAGACTTTATCCAAGCGGGTTTTCCACTATTCCTCCGTCAGGTGACGACGAACCGCCACCTTCTGTAGGAAGTTCGTCATTGATGCGATCCACATCTTTGAGGCTAAGTCCTTCGGAGCGGGTGCTTCCGTTAGCCGTAATACGAATTTCCTTGTTGGCACGGAAACAAACGCGCAAGCCAGTGATATCATTCGCCGTAAACGCCTCTGCCGTATCCGCCCCTTTGCTACGAGCGGCAAGATAAAAAAATCCCAGTCCGTCAATATTCACCGACCGCCCCAAAAGCAACTCTTCTTTCAACTCCGTACGGAAATCCTTCAGTACAGAGTTCACCACACCTTCACTCACACCGGAAAGTCGACTGATCTTTTTCGCAATCTGCTTCAGATCCATCGCCACACCATACTTATAGGTGATAACCGGATATACCTTCTTTGCCGATTTCTTATCAAGGGGATTTAATAATCTCCAAACCTTCTTATACAAAATACTCATAGTTCTTTCTTTTTAAATTAAATAAATCATGTTCAAAATCTCTTCGCTAACGTTAACGTTGCAAAGATGCGGCAACTTCAACAAAGCTCAAATGAACACTTACTATGGTATTTCCAATCCATAAATCTATCCCACATAGAAGCCTACACGCCTTGTAGAAATAAATCATTATTTACTCCCATATACATATCACATACTTACGCACCAAAAAAGGAAGAAAACGCGGTAGTATATCCGGAGAATTCAAAGACTATTTTTATGTCTTCTATCTATATTGAAAACCGAGAGTTCCATAGATAGACTTAAAAAGACATTTTTTTCATAGACGATTTAAAACAAAAAAAATATATACAAAACATATCTTTTTATCTATTCGCTGATATTTTGCCA
The DNA here is from genome assembly GCF_003464595.1 of Bacteroides intestinalis. GTDB lineage: Bacteria > Bacteroidota > Bacteroidia > Bacteroidales > Bacteroidaceae > Bacteroides > Bacteroides intestinalis_A. The sequence goes on along the minus strand of NZ_QRZF01000002.1, from coordinate 367,405 downwards.
CATTATACAATATCATTTAACTATACTTTCTATTTTCTACATAGGAAGTACACCAAAACGTTATCATATTCTTTTTTAGCATCTTATACTTATGAACAATTCATTCAAATAAAGATTTTTCCGTCTATTCTTAAAATACCCGTAGTATGAAGCTTCTGTGTATGAATAAACAGAAACCATTGAATAATTGGCTAATCAGTTAGTTTATTTTAGTATGAAAGAAAAAGGACTATAGTACTTTATTACGCAATTTTTCCTTTGGACTTAACCTGCTCAAATCGCATTATGTACTTTTTAATAGAGGAGAAAATGTCCTATTATTACTTAGTAATAGTGGCGACATTCATATATTGGGTTACATGATAAGTGAGTAGCTCCTTGAAACCGCACTGTTTGCTAATTTCATTGAGTGTCAGTGAATACTTTCTTCATTGGAGCAGAAACCATCCTTCCATTCATATCCTTATCATCATCTGCTTGAACTAGATATTTATTTACAGAGATGTTTCTTTAACACAACGGACAGGTATTGCGTATGATCGGGTTGTATATCCCACCGGATACACCCAAGAAAGATTTGTAATAAAATATCCACCATCCGGTGACGTTGCATAAGTAGGTGTCGATGACCAAGAGTAACAACCATTTCCAACAGCGCCTGTAGTTCCATCTTTCCCAAAACGACAACCTTCTGCCGGGTAAAAAGCAACATCACCTCCCTCTCCTCTGATGTAAAAACGACGTCCAAAAACAGGAGCTTTCATAAAGCCCATTCCATCCCCGTCAGTCCAATTCTTTTGGTCTTCAACCGGACAATTGTAATATTTGATAAATGTACCGCTTCCAGTAGTTCCTGCTATATTATAATTATTCCATTGTTCGGGGGTATTTTTAGTGAAGTTAGTCCAAGTATCCTGAGGAGGTATGCACCACCCAACTGGGCAGGGATCATAAATCGTTTTTCCACTAAATGTTGCATTAAGAGCTAAATTGCCTGATTTATCCACAAAATCACTACCCCATAATTTATTGGAAGCATCTAAAGCAGATGTTCCTTTATATGCTCCATAAATCCAATTTCCCGAAAATGTATCATCTGTAAGGCCATCTTTATCATCTCGAAGAATAAAGGTTAAAGGATTTTTTATAGAATAAAGAATAAGATCCTTCACATCTTTAGATATATCAGAATTAAGAGTTTGATAAGGATATTTCATTAACTCATTAATGGTTAGCGGATTATTATCCTTATCAACAATATCTATTACTTCTGCAACCGCAGTAGTACGCCTTTCTCTTTTTTTAGCGTTGGGAAATGGATCTTTACGCCCGAATTGATAATATAAACCAAAAGTCTTAGCTACGTTATCTGTATTGGAAGGTATATTATCGGCCGCCCCCAAATTACGGTCCATCATTATTAAATCACGAGAAGAAAGAGTGTTTGCATAAATAGTTGTGCTCATTTTTCTCGGATTAGTTTTATACGTTTGTGTATGATTAGAATTAAACTCTGCTAAATCAAAGGATGTTTTCCAAATATGCCAGCTCCACAACACATTACCACTTCTGTCTTTTACCGCAACCACCGCATTCCCTTCAGCTACCGGGCCAGTCTTGAAATAAACATATCCATCTTTCAGAATCACACCTTGTATTATTTGCTCATGACCATTAGTTTCCCAAACGAGTTCTGCACTTGCAGGATTGATAGTAGCGTTAGCAGTCAAAGCACTTCCGGTCGGAGAAATCAATGCAGCAGTGGCAGCTCCATTTCCTCTCACTGTAGCTTTAAACTTATACCATGTATTTACCTTCTTGGCAAGATAACAATTTGCCGTACCTGCACTACTCAAATCTTCTGTTCCCGTAAAATCTACAACAACCCTTGTATCTGTTGCCGCAACGTCATTCAGAGTAATGTTATACGTATAATTGCCATTCCGCTTGATATTGAAATCACTCGTATTATTTTCTCCAAGATACACTGTCCACTTTGCAGTAACAGTGCCTATTGTGCCGTTAATTTCTACATACGTAGCATGTGCAGGCGCATTTGCAGTCGTTTTATCCTTTTGAGCAGAAATCGTTTTGGTTCCTCTACGGTTTTCAAACATATAGAATATTGTACCGGCAATGGTTGCACTACTTGGACTTATATCGCCACAGTTCAGCCAAGTGGTATTTGCCGCATCTGTTGTACCGAATACATAGTAGGAGCTTTTAGGAAGATTGTAAATTTTCAAATTAGTAATGTTAATCCCACTACTTTCTTTCACTTTAATCTTTAACTCAACTTTTGCGACCATACGGGTTAATACCAGTGTTCCCGACAATGTGTTTGCCCCCGCCTTGATATTCACACTTTTCATACTTCCCGTCATTGGCAGGTTGATACCTTTATTCAAGTCATCCCAATTGGTCAGGCTATATACCATACTTTTCAGATAAGATTCTTTATGTATGACATATCCCTTGAACAAGTCAGCTTTACCCGTATTGGCAACGGCATATATGGTACATCCGGTAGCACTGCGCGTATTAATGGTAACCGTAGAACTACCCATCTGGTATTTCTGTCCGATCAGCTCACCCGCACTGTTGTAGACCAAAATGTGCAGGTCACTGATCACACTCTCATTGACTGTCCGGGTAACGAAATTCACCTGTTCTTCACCCTGTACTTCCACCCGAATGGTAGCGGGCAGACCTTCCTCCATGCCCACATCCTCCACATCCTCCATATCCTCTTCTTCCGATTGGCAAGAACTACACACAGCCACCATTGCTAACAGTGTGCCCAGCATGAACAGCACAAAAAGTACCTTCCAGCAAAACGGTATAGGTTCTTCCGTTTTCGGGTATACCCTGTATTCAAATAACCTAATCATACACTTTTTACTTACATTTCTACATCCTGACCGACCGTTCCCCAGGGAACCACACTCACAAAAACCTGAACCTGCGCATAACGAAAGTCTATATCGATGTTGGTCTGTTGCCCCACAGGGGCATACAAAGGACGAAGTTCATTATCTTTAGTGATAGTAAATAATTTCTCATCTTTCCGGTAGACGTCTATTTCCAACGGTTTTCCCTCCCCGGTAGGGAATATATGGAAAAGCGGTGCATAGACATCCCCCTTGGCATCGGTAACGGAAACCGGTTCGTATCCGGCTCCGTCCCCCGAAGCCTCACCCATAAAATCCATTTCCGTACCGATGCAGTGTACGATGAAACGATATGCTTCACCGTTATAAGGATAACGTTCGGCAAGATAACGTGTGCGTATACTGAGGCCCGCCACCATACGTTCCATTACGAGTGTAATATCCGTTCCTTCCACGCCCCGCGTGTTTATCTCCCTTATTTCTCTGCGACAGTAGAACAGGTCTGTTAGTGGAATGTGCGTACCATGGGTATATTGCCGAAGCTGGAGTTTCGCATCTTTCAGGGATGTTCCCGGTGCTATCTCCGTAGTAATCAGAGTATCTTCTTTCAGATTACCCCAAGCTACGAGCGTGAGCCGTTCGTCCTTGTCCTCTCCAAATGAAAAGTCCGAGAAGCCCTCAGAGGGAATCATTCTGACGAAACCTTGTTCATTAAAAAGATAGATATCCGATTTCTGCAAAACTCCATTTCCGGTAAGGTCGTTCCCGTCCGCATCCACCGCACGAACATGCAGTTCATACCGGGCACAACCTTCCATATCCTCACGCACGCACGAAACGCAACAGAGAAGAAAAAGAATTAGCAGAAAGATGGGGAATGTTCCGAAAACTCGCATAGCTGGTACGGATTGGTTTATAATGTCATATCTGTCTCATAAAAATATCACTCAAAAGTCACATTCTGATTGATGGTAAGCGCCCAATCAGCAACAGTAACCGTCAGTTTCAAAGTAGCAGGGTCTATTTCCTTACTATCATCATCCACCCCCTCTCCCTTGATAACGGCGGTAAGCACGTATCGGGTGTTAGCTGCTATGCTGCCTTTGTCCGTACCCTCTCCTTCTGTAATAGTAGTGTTCGCCTGTTTCTTATTAATAGTGATGGGATAATACCGGGTCACGGGAGCAGTGGTTGAACCGGTTCCATCCGCATCAAACGTTCCTTTAATTATAAGTTTGGTCGGCGTAGCCGAAGCATTCGGAAATGTATAGAAGTAATACGGAGTAGTGAGTTCAGTATTGGCTGTATGTGAAGACACCGCTTCATATAGGTATTTATTGGCCTTGTCACTCCCACTAATAGGGACACTGCCAGTTTTTTCCGCATTGACGGAACTATTTGCATTCTTCAGATAGATACCGGTCACCTTGAACGTCGCATCCTTGAATTGTCCCGCCTTGTCGAAAGCGGTCTTGATGCTGCTGACGGATGTCCTCGCCACAAGACGGGTCAGTGCCGCAGTAGCCGTGGCTTCTGCGCCCGCCGTGAGATTCTGTTTGTTCACAATTCCCAACATCGGGAGGTTACTGGCCTTTTGTGCATCCGTCGCATCACCCGCTCCCGCAGCCTTGGTCGTTTCCGAAAGAAGCATCAGCTTATCTTTGAACCCGGCAAGGTTGGTTACTCCCGCAAAAAGCGCCGGGGAAGCATTGGCTACCACATAAATCGTTTGCCCGTCACCGGGTTCGCAAAATATCGAAATCGTCTTTCCACTGCCAGTCTCTGCATCTTTGATATCCTTGCCTGTGAATTCCCGCAAGGCATTGACAGGGTTACCCGTTGCTCCGGTGAAGACAGCCACCGTCAGGCGGTTGATCTGGGATTCATCGGTGGTGGGTAGAGTCCCCGTAGCACGGCTGTCCGCTGGTGCTCCCACTAATGTAAGTTCAAGTTTTGCAGTCTTTTCTTTCGGCTGCATTCCATTCTCGTTTTCATCACTGCTGCATGCAGACAGCGAAAGGGTTGCTGTTGCCAGCACAGCCCACAAATAATTACTCGTTTTCATATATTATACCGTTTATGGTTATTATTTATTGCTTAATCTTTAATTTTCAATTGTTCCAACGCCTTAATCGCCTGTTCCACTCCAGTGGCGGCCGCCATCGTAAGATACACCTCCGCCTTATCCCGGTTACCTTCAAGCAGACAGAGAATCCCCATGTTATTATAGGCTATCGGAAGGGTGGCAAAAGGTTCCAGATACCCACGTGCCTTAGACAGTTCCTTTTTGCTCAAAGCCACTGCCGCCGCATTGATGTTGGCTTCCGGACTCTCCGGGAAAATCCTTGCAGCAAGGTCCAGTATATCATTATATTCAGTGGAACCCATCGGATAGCTACCTGCCACAGCAAAGAACTCGTTCAGATGAAGAGCGCGCTGTTTTCCACTACGTAGCAACTCAAGACTTTCAGCAGCGCCCAGAGGCTTGCGGGTGTATTCTATCCGATAGTCCACACGCATTACTTCAGGAAATATCTTCTCCATAAGATACTTGTAAGGCTTGCCGTCTGCAAACGACATCAACATACGTTCGCGACCTTTAACAATCTCTATATTATTAATAAGGTCGAGAGTAGCCTCTTTCAACAGCATATCACTTTTTCTCACCAGGCTGGTGATGGAGTCCCAATCTTCGGAAATCCAACTCACATCCAGCAAGGCTCTTCCCGCCAGGCGGTTTTCACGTAAATACTCCTTTAGCTTAAGAGCACGTATCAGGGCATTTGTCTCGTTTTTCTTCAGGTTTCCCACAGGGACACCGTAACCGGTTACACTGATTTTCGCCAATTTTGTACCCATCTCCTGACGTACATCATGCAGTACGTCGCGAAGACGGCAGTATATCTCGAAGTTCTGCTTTTCCTCGGAGAGTTTACCAAGCTGCTTCCCGTCTTTCTGTTCTTCCTTCCGTTTGAAGTATGGGATAGATCCCGTTATGCAATGCAACGTGTCCTTGTCCGGTGTAGGCTGAATAAAGTTCACCAATGAAAGAAAATCGGCATCGATATCCGCACCCAACCGGGATACCTTCATCTTCGGCAGGCGGATTCCATCCGCTATCTTATCTTCATAAACATTTCCTTTCTTACCATGACAAGCACATTCCTGCGAACGCAACAAGAGTATAGCCCGCTCCATCCACTGCTCATAGGGCACCAACACTTTATAGGTAAACGCGCGGGAGACCGCATGATCGTTGCGTATCACCACTGCCGGAATTGGCGAAGTGCGTACCTTAGCGCTATTGCGTTTACCAGCCGCCAAAGCCTGTATCCTCTGATATACTTTTTGTTTCTCCACCCCGTTAATCAGTACGGCAGGAAGCTCCTGCTCGTATTCACCGTTTTTAAGTACGGGGGTCACAGTCAGCGACTCATCCGAAGGCATTTTCAGGCCTTCGAAGTCAACAGACAGCTCCACATTCAGGTCTCCATTCGTCAGCGAAAAATGTTGTCCGGTAACAAATAGTTCTCCCCGGTAAAACTCCTGCCCGAGACAGAGACAGTATGTAGCGAACAGGAGTGTCAATGTCAAAGGAATACGGATTAAGTTTTTCATGCTCTATGTTTAATTACAAATTACTAAATTATAAACAACTCTCAATTTATCAAATACACTAGTGATACCGCAACCCGGGTTGGCGCAATAAAGTTTTTATGTTCGCCGCCGGTCTGTTCACCGCAATGCAAACAACGGTAGCGTTCGTATCCGGTATGCAGAAATCCTACGCCGACGCTTGCCTCGATACTCCACCGGGGGGCGAGAATAAAGTGGTAGCCATATGATACTCCCAGCCCCATAAAGTCCCCTTCATATCTTGAAGAACGTACTCCCTTAAAGAGCCCCAGAGGGAGTTTCATTCCTCCCACATTGTATACTCCGTACAACAAATGCGCACCGAAGAAGTGACCGCCAAAGGGCTGGCACATCCAGTAGCGCAGTTCAGGCTGCACAAACCAATGTTTCCAACGCTTGTCTCCGCCTGCCGGAAAAGGATTGTAATGAAAACCAGCTTCTAATGTGAGCCGATTGGAAAGCTTCACTTCCACCCCAAAATTGGGCGAAGAAAGTGCTCCCGTCAGCAGATCACTCTTCACTGCAAGGATCTGAGAATGCAAGTCTGCAAGACAGAACAGCAGCATAATCAGGGACAATATGAAAGTATTTCTTTTCAAAAGGTTTTGCGGATTACGTTTACAACTCAAACAGCTTTATCTCTTTCAGATATTCCCTTGTGATATAGTTCACTATACCGAGCTTCTGCGCAGCTTTCCCATATCGCATGTGGAATTCCTCAGTAGTGGGGTGATTGCAATCCAGATGTTCGCCAGTAGCTTCAAGGATATCAAGAAGGGAAACATCAGAAGAGTCACGTGTAGGGGTGTACACCTGTATATCACGGGAATCTCCCTTGTCAGACAGTTTTATGAGTCCGGCACTTAAAAGCTTTGAAAGCAGGATATCCATATCTTGCTCTGTAAGCTGGCAAGCATCCGCACGGATTATGTCTCCTCCCGCATAGATGTCGTTAAGTACTGCGATGGCAGCTTGTGTTTTGGATGTTATCATGATAATTGTTCTGTTTTATCCATTATATGCACTGGCATTACCTTGTAGGTAACGGATACACACATATACAGCAAGACACAAGACTCATACAAGCCCAATATATACAAGAATTTATATGTACATACTGTTCACGGTGTACAATAATCCTTTTCCCGTCTTCAGCTTCCGGAAACGGGTAAGGGAAATAGTATACAAATTTGCACAGTGCAGGAGAAAATAATCATTCGCCAGACCTGTATACAGGAAGAGAAACTTGTAAAATCTGTAGTATTTGTTTTCTAATATAAATCACCGGTTGATAAATGCATGTAAACAAGCAAATAAAATGTCTTTCTCTTGGGATTTAGAAATATATTATCTACTTTTGCGCCATAACAACATCTACGTTACCTACAAGATAACTCCTTCACATAAAGCTATAAATCAAACATTTAACCTTCAAACAGCACATTAGACTACCTCTCAAATATGTAATTCATTATAACCTTATTCGCCCGATCCATCCGATTATTTCCAAACCCCTTCATGTACCCCTCGGTAGTAGTTACGGAAGCGTGTCCCAGCCCTTCGGAAATGATTTCAATGGGAATGTGACAGTACTTGCCCACAGTGGCCCACGTATGTCTGGCCGTGTACGATGTCACTTTACCCTGTACTTTCCTCCACAGAGCAAGCGCACGCAGTTTACTGTTAAGCAAGCGTAATATCCGCAAGTAATCCCTGTAAGCAGCCATTCCTTCCAGACTTCCATCCAAAAAACAAAGTAGATAAGGCGAAGTCTCGTCCCGGTTCCGGTAGCGCTCCAACAACTGCATAGCTCGACTATCCACGCGCGCAGAAAGCGGCATCCCCGTCTTTCTGCGGCGCAAGGTCAGATAGCCATCCTTCAAATCAGACTTCCGAAGATGGGCAAGATCAACAAAAGGCATCCCATGAAAGCGAAACATAAGCTCCAAGCATGCACGTGCCCACTCCATACCGGGAGAGATAATATCCAAATCCTTTTCTGCCAGTAATTGCCGCATATCATCCCGTTCCAGTACCCTCCGATGGTCTGCCTTGCGCCCTGTGAACACTTCCCTGAACAAATGAGGAACGAAAGGCACCAGTTTACGCACTACCGCCCGGTTATAAACTGCCCGAAGCATACGCATATAGGTAGAGATGGTATTCCACTCCAAGCCTTTTTCGCCCTTATGGAGGAGGTAATACTCATACGCCTTCAACCACAGGGGCGTAATGCCGGACAGGAGCAACCCGTCGCCATCAAAGGCCATCACTGACCGTAACACGCTACCACATACATGGGCGGTACTGTACTGCCCGTTTCTTTCAAGTTCAGTGACCACCGAACTCATAAAATTGTTTAAATAGACTATCTTCATATTCATTCATTTTTTCGCACGTTATTGCACGCGCATATACTACGTCACAAACAGGCATTAAAGACAAATGTTTCATTACAATACTATCTTTAACCACCGCCTTTAAGTTTTGCCAGAGATGTTAATTTGACAGATATTTGCACCAAAGGTCAGAGGCGGGTGATTTAGTCCCGTAGAAGAGCCATGCGTTCCTCTACGGGCAAAGCACCCTTCCTCGTAGAGAAACGACCTATTGGTCGTAGAGCAACATCGACATACCGTAATCATTTGATTTTCCATCGTTTGCCGGAGTAACACATCTGCCTTCTTCCACTGCTCCGAGGAACGCTCCCCGCCACAGGAACACAAACGTATGGAAATATTTTTCACTTCAAAACAATATACAAAATGATTACAGTTACCATTCAGGTAAAGCCCTATCTCGCGGCTTACCTGCAAAGCGCATACGCGCATTGTACCATAGAGGGTGCCATCCGTTTCACAAAAAATCAGAATCTTTACAGTTGCCTACTACAGCTCACCACTCCCCGCCCCAAAGGTGTGTCATGGCGGGATCAGGGAAATATCACCTTTTCCCTACCCTGCCCCAGTGTAGGGAAAGATCCACGAACCTACAATTATTTAGGAGAAGAGGCTGTGAAAATCTTGGAACAGGAAATCAACTATGAAATGAGAATGGATTATTACCGCTTCCTGCGCAGGAACAAGTTCAAGAACGGGATGATGTTTACAAGGGCTACGGAGTTGTATCTGGAAAAGCACGGAATGATGGAACTTATACCGGAAGAGACGTTGCTGAAGAGTTATTTTTTGTGGGTGAAGAAGGTGGAAAGAAAATAGAATTGTATTTTCTTTATACAGCAGAAAACATCATCACTCATACTACTTATACAATTTCTTTTTCTAACTTTGTGAAATAAAAACATTGAGTATGATAGAACAAATCTTCATAGAAAACTATAAATCGATCCGCAACGCAAAGATTAGGCTGAACAGCCTGAACGTGTTGATAGGTTCCAATGGTGTAGGAAGAGGAATAGAAGGAAAGCAACTGAAATAATTATGAATATCTACTTATGAAAGAAAATAATGGAATCATCATCTATCAAGATGAAGACGGCGTAACAAAAGTCAATGTACGCTTTTCTAATGAAGATGTTTGGTTGACTCAAAATCAGTTAGCCGAAATTTATGATACTACGCAGGAGAATATCTCTATGCATATCAAAAACATCTACGCTGATAAAGAATTGGATGAAAATCGAACTTATAAGAAATTCTTATTAGTTCGTCAAGAAGGTGCACGGCAAGTAAAACGTAACATCGACCATTACAACCTCGATGTAATCATAGCTTTGGGCTACCGAGTACAAAGCCAAATAGCTACTCGTTTCCGCAGATGGGCTACTGAACGTCTGCACGAATACATTCAGAAAGGTTTTACGATGGATGATGATCGTTTGAAACAAGGTGGGAACCGCTATTTCCGTGAATTACTTCAACGTATACGTGACATTCGGGCATCAGAAAGAAACTTTTATCAACAAGTAACAGATATTTATGCTACTTCGACAGATTATCAATCTACAACGGAAACTTTTGGAAGGAAAAGGTTCTATCTCTCACAAGCAAGCAATAGAGAAAGCAGAACATGAATTTGCTATTTATCGCAAACGTGAGATGGAACAGTTGGAAAGCGACTTTGACAAAATGATCAAAAATCTTCCGAAGCAATGAAACCAAAATCTTTGTAGAAAACCTTGATACTGCGAACGAAATAGTAGTATACGCAAAACTTCTAATTTGATACATTGTTGAACTTAGTAAAATAAATGGATATATGGCCGAAAAATACAACGCATCCAATATTGCATTGGAACAGATACTAAATTTCATTAAGTCCGGAGAAATTGCCATTCCGGAAATACAACGCCCTTTCGTATGGAAACCTAAACAAGTACGCGACTTGATAGATTCACTTTATACCGGATATCCAACCGGATATCTCATCATTTCGCAAAGCCCTAACATGAAATTGAAAAATGGAAGTCTTTCGGAAGGAAAAAAGATAATGATAGATGGACAACAGCGAGTAACAGCATTAATGACGGCTATCATGGGTTTGGAAGTTATCAATGCAAATTTCGAGAAAAAAAGAATAAAAATAGCATTCAACCCTTTAGCTAATCCAGAGAATGATGAAGAGTTATTCAAAGTACAAGATAATGCAATTTTAAGAGATAGACGATGGATTGCAGATATCGCAGAAGTGTTTAAACCTACTTTTGATTTATGGCAATTCGTGAATGACTATTGCACTGCAAATAGTGAAATAAATGGTAGCGAATTAAACAAAATACTCATGCGACTCATGGATATTAAGAACCGACAGATAGGAGTCATTACATTAGACAAAGAACTCACTATTGACGAAGTTACTGAAATATTTATCCGCATCAACAGCCAAGGCGCCAAACTAAACCAGGCAGATTTTGCTATGTCAAAAATCGCAGCCAATACAAACTATGGTGGCAATATGCTAAGAAAAGCCATAGATTATTTCTCCCATCTGGCTGTACAACCAGATTGGTATACAGATATGTGTAAAGATACCGAGTTCATGGCTACTCCCTTTGCAGAGAAACTGAAATGGCTGAAGGATGATCGGGAAGAAATATTTGATCCAGATTATAACGACATTCTCCGTATAGCTTTTATGTATAAGTTTGGCCGCGCAAAAATGAGAGATTTGGTAAGTTTATTGGGTGGGCGTGATTTTGAGACCCGCGAATATAAAGAAGAAATAGCAGAAACATCATTCCAGAAACTGACAGAAGGAGTTCTGGGATTTATGAATGAATATACATTCCGTAATTTCGTATTAACCATTAAATCTGCCGGATTTGTGACCAACAAACTTATCAATTCTCAAATGACCCTTGATTTTGCCTACACCCTTTATCTTATACTTAATGCTGATCCCAATATTGATAAGGCTAAAATCAAGCATTATGTTGCAAAATGGTATGTAATGACAACTTTAACCAGCAGATATATTACATCACCTGAAACGGTTATGGATGCAGATATACGAAGAATTAAGGAAAGAGGTTTTCTTACATATTTTGAAGAAGTTGAAGCAGCCGATTTATCTGACACCTTTTGGAATGTGGGATTAGTTCAAAATCTGGAAACCTCAGCTATCAATAGCCCGTATTTTAATATTTATTTAGCGGCCCAGATTTATAGTGGTGATAGTGCTTTATTTACTAATGGAAGCAAAATAGGTGACTTGATCACAGTTATTGGAGATGTACATCATATATTTCCCAAAAAATATCTAATTAGAAATGGGTGGACAGAGAAATCCAAATATAATCAAATTGCAAATTACACATATCTTGATACACAAGTAAATAAAGCAGTTTCCGATGATGCACCTTATATCTATTTCAGCAAAGCACTTAAACAATGTGAAACGAAGCAACTAATATATGGTAATATAACCGATTTAGACATCCTCCATAAGAATATAGAACAGAATTGCATCCCAGCCAACATAATTGAGATGGAACACACTGACTATGATTCCTTTTTGAATGAACGCCGTAGGCTAATGGCTCAAAAGATAAAATCGTACTACTATAGTTTATAAAAGTCTTATTTTCTGTAATAGAGCGATTCACTAGTGTCCCATGAATAAAGAGACACTAGTGAATTGGATAATCTTTAGAATTCCCCCAATTCCTGCATCATCGCCGGACGACGTTTATACAAGACCCTGAATTCTTCCACCAATTGTTTCACGACCTCCTTCCCACCATTCAATTTCCGCATACCCCGCAGCACCCGGGCTATATATTCATAATGGTTCCGCCCCAGATTTTTCTCCACATACGTACGAAGATCATCTGTAAATAAAGGAAGAATTTGGGAGGAATGAGTAGCATTCAGATAAGAGGCATACTGCAGAAGAGCATCCAAACGCCTGTATTCCAAGGCGGAAAGATAACCAAATAATTTATCATAATCCTTTTCTTCTATATAAATCTCTGCTTTATTATTTCCAGTCCCCCAGTAATCATAGAAAGTGGTTTCCTGCATCAATGCGTTTAAGTACTCTTTCCAATCCATGGAAGGCACCAATGATTTTAGTTTATGATAATAACCCAGACTTCCATCCGTATGAATAAATAGCAATCGACACATCTCAATAATTTTGGCGACATCATGCATTTCCTCATAAATGGAAAGTAATTGTTCCTGCCATTCTCCTACTATACCAAGCTCTCCCGCTCTTTCAGCTATCACTATCCCTTCATTCAGCATACCGATAGCCTTCTCATAACATTTCCCTTCCAATAGCTTTGCAATTTCCTGCCGCCTTATTTCAGGCAAATAAAGAAATTCAGATATCGTAGTTTCAACTTCGGCAGTCTTACCCAATTCCTTTAATATTTCTATTTTCCGAATCACCAGCTTATAGAGGTCCCAATGTTCTTTCTTCTCCATTATAAGCTGGTTTACAGTTGCCAACGCCTCCTCTTTAGATTGCACTGAAAGCATAATTTGTTGTACCAAATCATCCATATCAAAAATATCATACTCACGATATGTTGCCATTTTGCCTATTTGGATAATTTCACTCAATATATTCTCCTTCAATGCCTGTGACGTATCCGAATGTTGAACTACCTTAAGCAATAAATCCCCGGCGTCTTCACAACTAATTCCAAAATCAATATAACCATCATTATACAAAAAATCCTCCTCAATATAATGACCTCCTATAGAATGAAGTATCTGAAGAGCAATTGTCGCCGCCTCTTCCAAAGCCTGCCGTTGAAACAACAAAGTTGCTTTAGTCAAATATTTCTCTATTTTATCAGATAACTCATCCCAATCAATCTCAGGTTCATAATATCTTCCCTTCTTGAAGTTTTTTCTATATAAAGAATTAAAGCAACTCTCTATCTCACTTCGATAGTCCACCTTTTTCGTCGGTTTCTTAGGCAAAAAGGCCTCAATCAAAGCTGACTTAAAATCAGAATGTAAAGAAGCATATTTCAGAACAAAACCGGATAACTTATCCGATTCCGCAAACCGAAGGACTTGCTCCACTTCTTTATCCTTCACAATTTCTGACACACTCTTTCCCGGTATATCCATTCGAGCATCCACTTCTTTAGCAGACAAAAAACAGCTGGCTTTGCTTCTATTGTCACGAATTGCCAGAAGCGTAGCCACTACATGCTTACAAATATTTCCATCGTAAGGACAATCACATTCCCAGTCAGCAATTTCATCCCCTACCAGCGATACGGTTACCTCATAGTGCTCCGTTCCACAAACTGTTGCAAACCATTCCCCCGGAGACTCTTCTTCAATTTCCAGCACAGCACCAGAGTCGTAATAATCTTCACCACGCGCCAGAATCTTAGGAAGAACATAGCGTTCAAAGTTAGATATTGTTACCATAAAATACAGTTTTTATTTTCGTTATTCATTGTATTTAACTCAGCCCGTTTCTTAAAATCTAAATTATATATCCCTCTTGTTCATACCCCTTCCCATATCTATGGATCATCTCAACAAGAGGCAACAAGCGTTCATCCATAATATCCATAAATTTATAACGGGCATACTGCATGTCATAAAGCCTACGGTTACCATTCTTCAGCCGTTCCTCTACATCTGCCGGAATAAAAAACTCAGAGCGTTCTCTCAGAAAAACGTAAAACTCTCTTTGATAGATCTCAATCCCCGCCAAGTCAAAGTCACCAAAATGGATATAACGATTAGGAATCATCTGCAACCAAGTACGCAAATCCGTTGATTGAGGGTAACGGGATACAAAAAGAACTTTCAAGCCCCCAAATAAGTATTGTTGCCCACGAATCCGTTGAAAATTCTCTCCATTTTCCATTCCTATCACAACCACATCATCGGGAATTCGAAAGTGCTCATAATCTTCTATAAATACAGAAGTACCTTCCGCCGGATAAATCACAAAAGGCTCTTCATGCAAAGTTGCTTCTATCGGGATATAACTATTAACAAGAAACCCCTTAAACCCACGAGTTTTCCGAACTTTAGAATTGCCTGCCATAGCCACCTGCTCCGCACGCGACACTGCTTCCTGACGAGACATCATCTCAATCCACTCCTCCAAACTCCCGCTTATGGAATAACGCTGGGCTAAAAAAGTGCGACATCCTTCCACATCACATATCCGATAACTGCCACGCCTTCCATAAGAACTTTGCACCAAAACACCTTCTGCCAATAGTTCTTCTGCCAATGATACAGGAAACGAAGAATAACCCACAGATTCACCGTTCAACATCCGTGCAACTTTACGTGCCGCAGCCACAGTCATAATATATCCTTTTCCATTTCTCATGCCTTACTATATTTTAGCAAAGGCACCACCTGCGTATTAGAATGCCCATCTTTATTCAATAAATAAGTATATTTATAATCCTCCACATTATATGTAGTAGGCGAACTGTTCACTAACAGGATATTTCGGCAATTGGCAAAGTCCAGAATTCCTTTCACATTGTTGGGATGCAATTTGCCTATCTCATCCATCATGCAGTGTATCTTGAAGTCACCGAATTTACGGGATGCCTTTTCTTTGAACACATTGATAAGCATAATATTTACCATAGCCTTCACCAGAATATCCGTCCCATCAGAACCTACGTTGGCAATCTTTTCCACCCATCCCGTATCATTATCATTCTCCTTAACCCGAAACTCCAGTTTAAAAGTGTCCGCCAAAACTAATTGTTTTCTGCCCGGATCGTCCAATAAATGCTTCATGAAAGACAACAAATAACGCACCGCCGTCGCATTAACATCTTCACGGGAAGCCTGCGAAAATAAATCCGCTTCTCCCATATTATGCTGGTTCTCATCGCTGAATTTCTTTATCTCCAATAGCAGCTGCATCAATTTGTCACTGCTCGGCAAGGGACGGAGGGATATTTCCTTTATCACCCCGGCAAAGTTCCGCTCTATAAAATCATCGTTGATATCACCAATGGTTTTACGAATCTCACTCTCATTTCGGGTCAAGTCTCCCACCTCCTTCGATATACGCCGGATAATATCAGTGTATCGTCCACTGATATGCTTCTGATAATCAGAAATTTTATCATTATCTACAAACTCGCATAAGTTCGAAGCAAAGTCATAGTAATCCTGTTCGCCAATCAGTTCTGTACGGAAATGAAATGTATTCTTCGCAGAAAAATAACCTTTGAATTGCATCACGGCTTTCTTGAAATCTTCCGTCTTTCTGATAAAAGAAACTATGAGCGACTTAAGTTCCTTCACAAGAGTATCACAGTTTTTTCTGGTAGATTTCTCTCCTACTTCCATCGCTCCGGCCGGACAAAAAGTTTCATCATTCAAAAAAGCATCTGCTTCCGTTAATCCGCTTTCTAATATCTGCAATTCCAGCCTTAGCTTTTCCAAAGCACTATTTATTTCTTTCAGTCCATTTTGCAGTTTCTCCCGTCGCAGTGCAAACCGCTCATCCAAAGCCGAAAGTTTGGCCTCATATTCTTTCTTTCGACTACGCATGGCAGATTCTTTATCAAAGAGTTCTTGCTTATCCTTTTCATAATAAGCTACCTGATTGCGATGCTCGCTGATATACTTCAGCTCTTCCCTGATCTCCGCCAATCTCTCATCATATTTACGAATGGTTGCCATATCAGCTCCCTTGCCATTCAGTTCAGCATCCTGTGCCTGCCGGAGTTCTCTCTTCTGTTCTTCAATCAATTGCTTATGACGATCAATCTCCCGCTGAACCTCGTCAACATAACGGTCCAGTTCAAGCTGAAGCTCTATTTTGGTATCTTTATAGCTCTTCTGACAAGCCTTCAACTGTTTCTCACGCTCCAGCAGATATTTCTTTTTCTCTTCATCCACCAGATAGAACCGATGGGCTATTTCATTCAGACCAGCCTGAAATTCTTCCATCCGTACTTTTTTCCACTCTTCTTCCTTCGTTTTCCAAGTGGCATGATCCGCTCGCAGATTCTTTAGCTTATAAGGAATTTGTCCTCGCTCAGCTTCCAGCAGATGCTGTTGCTCTACCATCTCCCTAATTTGTTTGGAATACTTCTTCTCCAGGCGACTTATATTTTCACTCAATTCCTCCGCCAACCGTGTCAGTTGATTGCAATAATCCTGATAAACTACCTGCTTCGCTGCCCGTTCCTGTTTTATCTCTTCGGGAGTACGTATGCTCCGGTCAATGGCCGACAAGTTCAATGAAACACCGAACAGAGTTCCAGCATCATCCGCCAAACGGGGATTCAATTCATGATTGTATAGCACTGACTCCTCATCCGCCACTTTACCTATCGTTTCTTGCCAGCCGGGATTATGCTGTTCCAACCAATCGCAAAAAGAACCTTTCCGCTTCTCTATCAATGCATCTAGTACCCGCAACTGTTCTTCAACATCCGCCTTTTCCCTACGTATTACATCCATACTCCTCTGAGCCGCCATCTCCAGTTCTTTGCGTTTTAGCTCACATTCATTCCTCTGTTGACCAATATCCATTTGCTGCCGGCGTATCTGCAAATCCAGTTCCTTATCCCTTCTGCGCAATTCATCAATGCCAGCTTCACAATCTGAAATTTCTTTCTTATAGTGTTCTTCATGAAGCGCTTTCTGCTGCCTCAATTTCATCTGCATCTCCTCGCCACGCAGTTGTGCCAATCGTTGCTCCACCATTTGCAGCTTTTCCTCAGATGCCGTTCGCACTTTATCCTCTTCGGAACGAGACTGCGCCATAGCTTTCTCCTGACGTCCGGCAACAGATGATCTTTTTTCAAGAATCTGAGCCTGTCTGCTGTTTTCGAACAAACTCAAATCAGCATCCAAATTCTTAAACAACGAGCCGTATTTAGACAACACATCCTGATAGGCCCGTGTCAGTTCTTCCTTCATAGTCGAAATGCGTGCCAGTTCTCCGTTTTGCAATTCCTCCTGTGCCACCCGTTTTATGATTTCCTCTATATTGATTTGTTCATAATACAGCCGTTTCTCACGCACCTGTTTCAACTGCGTTTCAATACCGCCCATAACACTAATGAGAGTATCTCTTTCCTTATTATATTTCTCTCTCAATTCATCAATCAGCCGAATAGCCCGTTCACGTTCAGTCTCCGTTTTGTTTATCTTCTCTCTGATATGAGGGATTTCCTGCAACGCCCGTTTCTCTGCATAGTTCAACTCGGCACGTTCCTCATCTATCTGTTTATGGGAATAAATCAAGTTACGATACGAATTTATCACCTTATCCGCTATCTTCCGCACAGGAATCTCACCATTCTTGTTTCTAGTAAACCAGAGCATCACGTCATTATATTCCTGCTCAAACTCTTTTATCTGGCTTCGATAAAAACTCAAGTCAACAAAAACCTCTTCATCAGTCATGGAACGGATAATGGTATCTTTTATAAAATCGGCATCCAGCTTAGAGTTGAGGAAGACATTCTGTATGGTACGCGGAATATTCTGGTACTTGGCACTTTCCACGATGGCGAATTTCCGGTAAGGAGTCATGTCCTGCTTACGGTTGTTGCCGAAGATAATATCACGATACATTTCGTAAACGGTGATTTGCGAGGTAATCTGGCGTTTTCCACCGATGCGTTCACGGATACGCCCCCACTCCGGATACACCTCATTATGTTCATTGATAAACCAATCCCTCTCAAACGAAGCATCTACAAAACGGAAAGCCACTCTTCCTTGCGACTTGGCAGCCACTACACAGTAGGCTCCATTCTCACGCATCACCTCATAGACGATGTAAGAATTAGAATATGGGAAGTAGAACGTGTCAAAACTCTTCTTCTCCTTGGGGATGCCGAGCTTAAGTTTATCGGCATTGTAGAAAAATAGCAAAGCACGGAGCAATGTACTCTTCCCCACTCCCTGCGTACCAATGAAATGTACATTGCCATCCAGTTTCACCTCTGCATAAGGAATATGGGCACTGTTCAGAAAAACAATCTTATTCAGGT
Organism: Bacteroides intestinalis; assembly: GCF_003464595.1. Lineage (GTDB taxonomy): Bacteria > Bacteroidota > Bacteroidia > Bacteroidales > Bacteroidaceae > Bacteroides > Bacteroides intestinalis_A. The sequence goes on along the minus strand of NZ_QRZF01000002.1, from coordinate 348,445 downwards.
ATCTCATCTTGCACCTCCTCCGATATAGTGATACAATCAATCAATTCTTCCATATAATGGAAAGCAGTCAACACTTTATATGTCCCGTCCACTTCATTTTCCTTTTCTATGAATCCCATCTTTTCCAGTTCATTAATCAATTTAGCCACTACTTCCTCATGTTTCTTTTTGTCGGAGAACAGTTTAGAAGCTTTCTCCTTCAGCTCCATATCACAACCGATCTGAATTTCAATATCAGCAGCGCGAAACAGGAATCCGGGACCGAAAGCCGAATGATAGGTTTTCAAGAAACTCATATAATCAATCCATTTCAAGGTAGCTTCCAATTTACGCTCCAAATCTACTTTCGCCTCTTTACGCGTAAAATGATAGTAGCCGTCTCCCCCTTCCAGATAAAGTCCGATTCCCCGATAATATTCATAATAATCGGGCAATTCTTCTTCAATAGCATCATAGTAACGCTTCACCTGAGTGGAAATACTGTTCGAGGAAATAAACCCTCCTTTACTAAGTATATTGAAAATCTCTTCGGTATATTTCATGTTCAAAAAGTTTTATTTGACGTAAATCAAAGGATATTCCACATCGCCCGAGCACTCATAGCTTTCCATAAAATTGAGTTCATCAGCATATTGGGAAGCCAACTGACAAAAATAAATCAGTTTATCTCCCCGGGATACTTCTTTGCGAAAACGATAGTTCATCACGAAACCAAACAGATGCATCCCGGATGCCGTAAAAGCATTGTACACTTCCCGCAAGTTTATCGCGTCAATCCGTTGCGACTGATTATCCAGATATCCTTCCGGGATAGCCTCAGCCAGATTTTTCGGACCGTGCTTCCTGTTCTTTTGCTGTGCCACCAACTTCCTGACGGCTTGGAAAGCCTCATCCGAAGTTCGCAGATAATCTATTGATAACTTTATGCGGTAGTTTGTCTGAGGTTCCATCCATAACGGATGACGTTGCGAAACCACTTGTCGAATAGTCGTGTTCTCTTCCAATAGGAACTGGTCTTTCAGATACTTCAGCTTCCTTATTTTCTCAAAGATACGGTTCTGATAGTCTATCAAGTTCAGGTAATGGACAATCTGCCGGTGAATTTCGAGCAGGTTATGATAAGAATCGTTCAATTGCAGTTTGACATCGCTCACCACATTCCGCATTTGCACATCCATGGCTATGCGGAAAAAGACCGGTTGCTGGTTATCAATCAGCTCCTCACTTTTAGTTATTAGCAAAGAGATGTTCTTGAGCTTTTCGCTTAATCTCATCAACTTCGCTTTTTTTATTTGGTAGTTGGGTTCATTCTTGTAAGTATTATCCATGTTCCTTTTCAGGTCCATTACATTACGGACAGTGGTAAGAGCAATGTTTTTCAGACAGCGTTTCACTTCACGCTGATAATTGTACTTGCGCTTTTCATTATTCTCTTTCAGATAATAATCTATATTTTCATTGAGGCGTGTAAGATAATCCTGTACAAAAGATACATTGATTTCCTCATTCACTTCCAACACGTCTTCAAAGAACTTCAGATAAAGATCTTCCATTTCAAGAAAGTCACCCGTGTCACGTATTACACCGTAATCAATCAGATAACGAACACGCTCTTCTTTATACTCTGTCATCTCAAGCGCATAATCATAACGAAACGAAAGCGACTTCCGTTTGGCAAACATTTCTTTCAGTAGTTCTTTCTCGCGTTCAAGACTCTTCACTAATTCTTCTATGGAACGAAAAGTACTCATAGTCAATCTTACATTTTATTTCCCGTAAAAATAGACTATATACTCCAAACCCACAATATTCTAAGGAACTTTTGTTCAATAAACTCACCTTTCCAACTATCTGGTTCTCACAAGTTGTGCTGATCACATAGGTATTACAGAACACTTGTCTAATTGCAAAAATCGGATTTTCTTCGTAAACACATGATTATTAATTTAATATATTTGTTATCTTTGTATTGAATAAAAATACTCAGTGCACTGAGTAAAATGTAACCCTATGTATAAAAGATCAGAATATCAAGTAATTATGAATCGGCTTAAAGAACAGCGAAAGTTCATTCAAGTCGTAATGGGTACTCGTCAGATAGGCAAATCAACGGTTATCAAGCAGGTGTTAAAGGATTCAGATATGAAGAAACAAATTACTACGTATTTCATAGGAATATTAGCATTAGCCATGCTATGTAGCGGATGTAGTACCAATCGTATGGCGGCAGGTGACCCGGGCGCGGTGTTGGCCGGAGCATCCATCGGAGGAAATGTGGGAGGCGCCATCGGAGGCCTCATTGGCGAAAGCAACAGAGGATGGAGAGGTGGCTACCGGGGTTCTGCCATTGGTACCATCGTCGGAACTATCGCCGGAGCAGCCATCGCAAATGCCGCTACCGCCCCCAAGCAGACAGAAGAATATAGTTACCGGGTAGAAAGGACTCAACCTTCCAGACCCCAACCCCAATATTCATCAGCTATCGAAAATCTGAGAATACATAATATACGTTTCATTGACGCCAATCGCGACCACACAATCAACTCAGGCGAAAATTGTAAAGTGATCTTCGAAATCATAAACGAAGGAAACAGAACAGCTTTCAACGTAGTACCGGTAGTGGCCGAAATCACGGGCATGAAGCGTATCTATATTTCACCCTCGGTCATGATAGAGCAGATTAAGCCTCATGAAGGTGTGAAATATACCGCCAGCATCAATGCCGGAGAACGGATAAAGACGGGAGAAGTCATCATACGCGTTGCCGTAGCCGATGAAAACGGACAGGAGTACGACTGGCAAGAGTTCTCATTGCCTACCCAACGATAAACATTTTTATTTTAAACGATTACACCATGGCCGACAATTATTTAGAAAAACAATATGAAGCATACCAAGCCCGGAAAGCCGCTTGGGAAAAAGAACGTAAATACGGAAAGAAGCCCTCGCCTATGAAGCGTCCGAAAACTTTGGAAAAATCAAAAGAGGGTGAAGAAATCCCCCCTGTTAATACCAATTTGGAAAATACTATTTGAATGCCGGAGCCGGCAAATGCATGCCTGCCATCGTCAAACCATTGTCTTTGGCATATTGAAGGAAATACTTACGTGATTTCACCGCTTTCTCCTTATCCATATCATACGTAGCGCATATTTCGGGATGCTCCAACTGAAGGGCGGCTCCATGGATAAGATCGGCAATCACCAACAATTTGTTCGCCTGGAACACGGTATGCCCGGGAGTATGTCCCTCAGCATTCATCGCAACGACATTACCCGGCAATGTTTCTCCGAACTCAAACAAATGCAAACGGTCTTTATAAGCATTCATCGTTTTCAACACTTGCGCATTCCTGTCGGCAGGCATCTTGAGCCAGGCATCATATTCCACTTTTGATGCATACACTTCAGCATCAGGAAACACAACACTATCCCCTTTCATCATTCCACCGATGTGATCGCCATGAAAATGGGTAAGATACAAATATTTAATATCGGAAGGGGTAATTCCCAAAGAAGCCAAGCCTGATAGCAAACGGCTATCCGGTGCTCCCATGCCCGTATCAAACAGGATTCGGATTCCACCCGTTTCTACCAGAAAAGCACTCATGGACGAAAGTATTCCGCCTTGTAGTTTCAAACTCTCTATCAGACTATCGTCAGCATCCGCAAAAAGCATTCTTTCCATCAGGCGCTCTTTCGCATTATCCTGTATCCAGGTAACTTTCACTTCATCCAGTTGCAATGTCTTCAGGCCATCGCACACCCCATTTACACTATCCATACTTACATCCTCATTTACTTGCTTTTTTGTGCCTCCGCCACAAGCTGATAACACGAATATTGCAGATGTAACAACCAGATACTTCCACGTTTTGTTTCTCATTAGCTTATAAATTTAGTTTATAAATAATAGACTACTCCATAATCAGGCCGATTCCGCGCAAGGATGCGTAAACCAGAAACGACTCCCGACTCCTACTTCCGATTCGGCGCCAATCGTGCCACCAAGGTGCTCCACAATACTCCGACAGATGGACAACCCTAAGCCGGTGCCCTTGGAGAATGTGTTCAGTTTCACAAATCGGTCGAAAACCTGCCCCACCGCATCCGGTGCGATGCCGATACCCGTATCCGTAACCGAGAACTCTATTTCATTAGTCCCTTCTTTAAAATGGTACTCCAGAGTGATCTGCCCCTTACTGGTGAATTTCAGAGCATTATTTATAAAGTTGGTGATGACCTGCATCAGACGTTTCTTATCCGTATAGATACGATAATCGGGCAGACCGGAAGCCAACACAACCGGTACAGGCTTATCTTCCTTGATTTCATAACCACGCAATATATCTTCACAGAAGTCCCTGATATTCAAATATCCCATGTTGAAATCGAGCGTTCCCGCCTCTATCTTGGATAAATCCAGAATGTCGGATATCAATTGTAAGAGTAATTCCGTGTTCTCTTGCATGATTTCAATATAGCCTTGACGCTCTTCTTTATCCTCCTCCTCAACAAGCATACTTGCGAAACCAACTATGGAATTCAACGGAGTACGAATCTCATGACTCATGTTAGCCAGAAAGGCGGACTTCAAACGATCCAGATTTTCGGCCTTATCCTTGGCTATTATCAATTCTTCTTCTATCTTTTTCTGATGGTCGATATCAACGCTGGTAATGACATGTGCCATCTGGCCGTCTATCCAGGGAAATGCCGCACTGAATACACGAAACCAACATTGATCGAACGGGCGTTGGTAATCCCAGGAGTAAACTTTAGTAGGTAGACCGTTTTCATCGATCAGGTGTCTTTTAGGACAAAACTCACATTCGCCCGTTTTATCGGTATAAAGGGCCTGCCAGCACTTCTTTCCTTCAAAATGCTTAATGCCACCATACGGAGCCGCCATAGACGCATTGGCATACAACATATCATGAGAATCAAAAGAGTTCACATAAATGTCGACTCCCATATTGTTCATGATGCTACCCAGCGTATTGCTTGCCCGCACTTCCCGTTCTTTATATTCACGAACGGCTATTTCTTTGGAAAGCGACCCCAGCAATAGATGAATGGTTTGCAATTCCTCATCCGTGAAAGGAGTTGTATCCTCCCTATCCGCAAATCCTATAAACCCGATAATCTTTCCTTCACTATCTTCAAATTGACGGACCAACAAGGAGTCCGTTCCATAAAAATCCAGAACGTCAATGTCAACTAAGGAATTGTCATCGTTTCTACTGGCATAAAAAGGACGGTTCTTGACCTTCATACGATCGGAATGTATTTTGGTCATTTCACTCATCTCAAAGCGACGCTTCAGAGAATGGTCTTCATTTCCAATCGTTTCTTTCAGGAAGAAATAGCGAAAACCATCGGTCTGATAGACAAATCCTTTTTTAAACTTATAGAAAGTACAAATATCCGTCAATGATTCCGTGATTTTCTTTTCAATGGATTCACATCCATTTAAACGCTCTAAGAAATGAAGGAGAAATACACTTAAACTCTTGTTCTTTTCGATCATATTACTTTTTACACCTTAGGGTTAGAGACACTTAAAACAAAAATAAAATACATTTTCGAGTATCTTCAAGGCGCTAATATACAAACTTTTAAAAGAATAAAAAAGATTTTCTATGTACTTAACTATCACCTTTTTTCTTCTTTTCGAACAAAACAAGAAGCATAAAAACTAATTTATTTTACAAGTTCATTTATTAAGAAATACAACTTTAATCCGTTGGCGAAAGCTATTTCTTTCTTTCGGGTTATGAATATAATTTTAGGCGCGGATTACGCGGATTACACGGGTTTTTTCTGTAGTACAATGTTGTAGCGCAGCCTTTAATCCGTGTAATCCGCGTAATCCGCGCCTAAATTATTATCAGCATTTAGTTCATTACCATTCCAGAATAAACCAACTCCACCAATGGAAACCTTTAATCGTTAGATAAACTATAGCCAATCATTCATAATTTTCATAACGCGAACGCAACTTTGCCGAACGACTGGATGCTTGCTCCGTTTTATCCGCGGATTGCTTTTGTTGCGATTCCCGAGCTAATATCGGTTTCGCTGGACGATTATGACGTTTGGGCTTTTCAGCAACAACCGTTGCTTGCTGAGTATTCTTCAAGGGTTCGGCAGGCTTTCTGTTCTCCCGCCTCTTATTGTTCTGCTTGCCTTGCTGCTTCTCTGTCGGTGCTTTCGCTTGTACCTTTCGTGCAACATTGGCAACCGGAGCTGTTTTCGTCTCCTCCAAAGGCGGTAAATCATGTTTCCGTTGCTCCAGTTTGATACCTGTAAGTTTCTCTATTTCACGCAACATCGGCACTTCCTCACCCGAACAAAAGGCAATGGCACGTCCTTCGCAACCTGCACGTCCCGTACGTCCGATACGATGAACATAGGTTTCCGGCACATCGGGCAAATCGTAGTTGAGAACCAAATCCAAACCTTTGATATCAATACCGCGTGCCGCAATATCCGTAGCGATAATTACATTGGAACGACCTTCCTTGAAATTACTCAATGCACGCTGGCGGGAATTTTGTGACTTATCTCCATGGATACTTTCACAAGTGATGCCACGACGTGATAAATAGCGCGCTATATTATCTGCCCCATGTTTGGTACGCGAAAATACAAGTACCTGGTGTCCGGCCTCTCCGAGTAATAGTTGTGCCAGCAATTCCTTCTTCTGAGGCTTTTCCACACGATAGACGGACTGACTGATTATTTCCACTACGCTGGATGCCGGAGTGACTTCCACCCTCGCCGGATTGCGCAATAAACCTTTAGCCAGGCGGTCAATACTATCAGGCATGGTAGCCGAAAAAAACAAGGTTTGCTTCTTGGGCGGGAGCTTAGGCAACAAGCGCTTCACATCATGGATGAATCCCATATCGAGCATACGGTCAGCTTCGTCAAGCACGAAGTGCCGCACATGGTCGAGGCGGATAAATCCTTGTGACATCAGATCGAGCAAACGACCGGGAGTAGCCGTCAGGATATCCGTTCCAGCGCGCAATTCATCAGTTTGCGACTTCTGCTTTACCCCACCGAAAATAACGGTATGGCGCAACGTGGTATATCGTGTATAGTCTGCCAGCGATTCATCAATCTGAATTGCCAACTCACGCGTTGGAGTAAGGATAAGAGCACGAATCTTACGTGGAGCACCTTTCTGCTGAGATGTGGGGTCGGCAAGCAATTGTTCTATGATAGGTATGGCAAATGCCGCCGTTTTACCGGTTCCGGTTTGAGCCAGTCCTAATAGATCACGCCCTGTCAGGGCTTCCGGTATGGCTTGTTCTTGTATAAGAGTAGGAGTAGAATAGTTTTTTTCAAGGAGCGCACGGCACACCGGCTCCGAAATATTCATCTGTTTAAATGTCATCATTTCTTTTAATTAGGGCGCAAAGGTAGGCTTTTATAAGGAATAATCATTATATTTGCATGAAAAGTAGTTTTTAATTAACTACAAAGAACAGATATTCAAACTATTATATCGCATGAAAATACATCATATCGCCATCTGGACTTTTCGCCTGGAAGAATTGAGAGAGTTTTATATCCGCTACTTTAGCGGAACAAGCAATGAAAAATATATCAATCCGAAAAAGGGTTTCGAGTCCTATTTCATTTATTTTGATGATGGCGCGGCATTAGAATTAATGAGCCGCACAGATGTGCAAAACACTCCAATAGAAGAGAACAAGTTGGGACTCACGCACTTTGCTCTCTCTTTCCAAAGCAAAGAAGACGTTCTCCGCACTACTGAACAACTCCGTAGCAATGGGTATACCATAGCCGGCGAACCGCGGACTTCGGGCGATGGATATTTCGAAAGCGTCATACTCGATCCGGATGGCAATCGAGTGGAATGTGTATACAGGAAGGAAGAAACCGGTAATGAACCTGATGCTCCGATTGAAACGGAACGGCTACTATTACGCCCCTTCCGGGAAAGTGATGCGGAAGCCTTCTTTAAATGCTGCCAAAACCCGAACATAGGAAACAATGCCGGCTGGAAACCTCATGGTTCCTTAGAAGAATCACAAGAAATCCTTCGTTCCGTATTTATATCCCAGTCCGGGATATGGGCTATCATCCTAAAAGAAGACGGACGTTTGATCGGTTCAGTCGGCATCATCCCAGATCCCAAGCGTGAAAACCCTCAAGCACGCATGCTGGGATACTGGCTCGATGAATCCCATTGGGGAAAGGGCTACATGACGGAAGCGGTGCAATCTGTTCTCGATTACGGATTCAACACCCTCCAACTAAGCCTCATCACCGCAAATTGCTATCCTCATAACGAGCGCTCGCAACAGGTTTTGAAACGCCACGGTTTTATCTATGAAGGCACTCTCCATCAGGCCGAGTTAACCTACGATGGACATTTATACGACCACCAATGTTACTATCTGGCTAAGCCGTGAATTGCGAAAAATCAGTATATAAAATAAAAAAATAAGATTTACATTAAAATAGTCTTTTTTTAAGATAAGCAGAATCTGCTATTCGGACATAAAAAGAGTTAATTCTCACATTTTTATTTATTTGTGCAAGAATTAAAAATATTCATGTACATTTGCAAAATGAGTTATTCTTCAGCTATGAAAAAACGCTATCAGCTACTGAAAAGAGTTTCGATTATTCTGATCTTCTTTGTCCTATTTACAAAGATGCATGCGGTAGAACCCCAGTACGCTGAACCCCAAGATATTCAGAAAACAGAAACCAATGTTGAAGCTAAAGAACATCCACAAGATTATATTGTAATCAAGATACCTTTCCAAGCCAAGTACAAGCCTCTTTTTATTTGTATCATTGTTCTGGCTCTCTCTTCTATTTGTTTTTTCATCATCTATCCGCTACTTCTCTATGTCAGAGAGTCTAAAAGAAAGCGCACCGCCCAAAGGGAACTAACCAGGGAAAAGGAATTATTATCGCTATCACTCGAAAAGAGCAACATCTACGCCTGGAAATACATAGAAAAAACAAATGCTTTCATCTGTGATAAAGAATTCTTTGAGCATCTGGATATGCCTTTTCGTGCTTTCACCCTACAAGAAATGGCCGAAGCGATACATCCGGAAGACAGAGTGGATGTGTTGAACACGTTTTATCATGTGAAAAACCAACCGGATTCCAAAACGCACACCCAATGCCGGTGCAACTTTAATGGTAAAGGGTATATCTGGTATGAACTCCGTTATGTCAATCCCACGGAGGCAATGGCGGAAACGGCCTCCATTATAGGCTTAATCACCAATGTGCAACACTTCAAGGACAAAGAAGAGGAACTCATGAGAGCAAAAGACCTGGCGATAGAGGCAGAACTGAAGCAATCTTTCCTCGCCAATATGAGCCATGAAATACGTACTCCACTGAATGCAATTGTGGGGTTCTCCAACTTACTTGTCAGCGAAGACGACCTCCCCGATGAAGAGAAAGCTGACTTCATCAATACGATCAACACGAATTGCGAATTGCTTCTGAAACTCATCAATGATATACTGGAGCTCTCCCGTATCGAATCGGGCAACATGACTTTCTCCTATTCAACGTGTAATCTGAATAATTGGGTGGATAGTATGTATTTGACACATTCCTTATTGATACCCAAGGAAATAGAGTTCATCAAAGAAGTGCCCGATGCCGCATTCTTCATCAATACGGACGTGAACCGCCTCAGCCAGATAATGACTAACTTTCTGAATAATGCCACTAAGTTTACCAAATCAGGATACATCAAACTGGGCTATGAAATTGATTTTTCAACATACGAAGTCTCCATTTACGTAGAAGATACCGGCAAAGGTATTCCGAAAGAAGAGCAACGAATGATATTCGAACGCTTCTACAAACAAGATGAATTTGTTCAAGGCACGGGTCTGGGACTTTCCATCAGCATGGTAATTGCGGAAAAACTCGGTGGGAAGATTAGTGTGGCCTCAGAGATTGGAAAAGGAAGCCGGTTCACTTTCCTCCTACCCTACCATAATGAAAGCGAGGAATTCTTTTCTGCCGGATAACTTCACAGATACCCAAAGAATGTAGTATCTTTGCACCATTATGTTGCACCGTTTTACTACTTCAATCAGCAATATTCCACTTCCGGAAAGGTTTACTTACCCTTTCTGTTATACTCCTCATCCATTGTGTGTAATGGCGGCGGAAGAGGTACAACACTACCTCAGCAAGCAAAGCGAGTGGCAAGAGGAATTAAGCCAGGGGAAAATGTTCGGAGTGCTGATTGTGCAAACCAAAGATGGAAGCATAGGTTATTTAACCGCCTTTTCGGGCATATTAGCCGGGAAGAATATACATCCGTATTTTGTACCTCCCGTGTACGATTTATTGCAATCTCAAGGCTTCTTCAAAATAGAAGAAGAAAACATATCCGCTATCAACCATCGTATCCGCCGGCTGGAAGAGGATAAGAAATATATTGACCTACGATCAAATCTTACCCAAACCACCCAATCTGCACAAGATGCATTGTCAATTGCCAAGATACAATTGAAAGAAGCAAAAGATAAAAGAGAATTGCTCAGAAAGACAGGTCAGCTTGATGCAAAGGAAGAAGCAGATCTGATACGAGAGAGCCAGTTCCAGAAGGCAGAATATAAACGGTTGGAACGCTCCTGGAAAGATAAGATAGCTTCCTTGCAGGTAGAAGCTGGTAATTGGGAAAAACAAATACAAGAGCTGAAAGCAGAACGTAAAGTCCGCTCTGCCGCCTTGCAACAACAACTATTCGAACAATTCAGAATGTTGAACTACCGGGGAGAAGCGATAACTTTATGCGACATATTCGAGCAAACCGTACATAAGACTCCTCCCGCCGGTGCAGGTGAATGTGCCGCTCCTAAATTGTTACAACAAGCCTATCTACATCATTGGAAACCGATAGCCATGGCCGAATTCTGGTGGGGTAATTCTCCCAAAAACGAAGTACGGCATCACGGTTATTACTATCCAGCCTGTAAGGGCAAATGCGAACCAATTCTCCGGCACATGTTGCAGGGATTGGAGGTAGAAGCAAATCCTATGCAACAGGGGGCGGAACGAGGCAATGAAAAATTGAATATAGTTTATGAAGACCAATGGCTATTGATTATTAATAAGCCTGCCGGAATGCTTTCAGTACCCGGAAAAGAGAGACAGACGTCTATATACGACCTGGTAAGAAAGGCTTATCCGGAAGCAGAGGGTCCCATGATCGTACATCGGCTGGATATGGCTACATCGGGACTTTTAATCATTGCCAAAGATAAGAAGACGCACCAACACTTACAGGCACAATTCAAGAATCGTAGTATCCGGAAGAAGTACATAGCTTTGCTCGATGGCATCGTCCCGGAAGATGAGGGCACTATTGAACTACCGCTTTGCCCCAATCCATTGGACCGCCCCCGGCAAATGGTAGACACACAATATGGCAAGCCTGCCATCACTTATTATCAGGTTCTCGAACGTACAGATAAATATACACGTATAGCCTTTTCTCCCCATACGGGACGTACTCACCAACTTCGCGTGCATGCGGCACATCCGTCAGGACTGCATTGCCCCATCATAGGCGACGAGCTTTATGGAAAGAAAGACAAAAGGCTCTATCTGCACGCTGAATCCATAGAGTTCACCCATCCCGTCAACGGGCAGTCCATGTGTATTACGAAAAAAGCAGACTTCTGATTATTGCTTTTTCAAAAAGCTCGGATAGAGGAAAAGTTGACGAGTTAACTTCCTTTCTATAGGGTTATGAATATAATTTTAGGCGCGGATTACGCGGATTACACGGATTAAAGGCTGCGCTACAACATTGTACTACAGAAAAAAATCCGTGTAATCCGCGTAATCCGTGCCTAAATTATTATCAGCATTTAGTTCATTTCTTTTCGAAATGTACAAAAAAAACGACTAAGAGAAAATATAACCCGTAGCTTTGTGACGTGTGACGATTGTGACAAATGACAATTAGAAAAGTAGAAAAGAAAAACCTCTTATTTAACTTTATATTATATATTAATATATATAATACATTTCTGTCTGCACTCTTCTCTATTTGTCATTTGTCACAATTGTCACATTGTCACAATCGTCACACACAAAAAGCTACGAGCTCTCTTCAGCAAAACTATGCTTTACGTTGTGCAAAACTATGTTTTGAAAGAAACATCTCTATGCGTTGCGTTTGTTAACAGATTTCCACACCTTAGCCCCTACCGTTTTTTGGTCTCCCCGTACGAGTGCCGTATCTTTGCATCGTTCTCAGAACAAAAACAGAAAGAATCAAAAAGCCTATATAAACCAACAAATAACTTAGGAAATGGGCTTATCCTCATAAGTAGCATGTAGATTTTAATCCCTATTTTTGCAAACGGATAAATCGATCCGATCAGACACTATTAACTCAATTAATGATAAAGACCATGAAATTCGTAACTTTAGTATGTAGTTTGCTTTTCTGCCTACCATCTTTTGCACAAGAGAAATTCCCCGATGGTACCCTTATTCCCGACTGGTTCAGACAGAACGAAATTGTAAATATCGAAACCCTTGGCGGTAAATATAAGATTATTGATCATGGTGTGGTGAATGACAGCACCTTACTTCAAACAGAGAAAATTCAGGCGGTTATCGACCAGGCATCATCCAAAGGTGGCGGTGTGATCATCATCCCGAAAGGTACCTATCTGAGCGGTGCACTCTTTTTCAAGCCCAAAACACACCTTTACCTGGAAGAAGGAGCTGTTTTGAAGGGTAGCGATGATATCAGCAACTTCCCTATAATCAACACCCGCATCGAGGGGCAATCACTTAAATACTTTGCCGCACTGGTTAATGCCGACAAAGTAGATGGTTTCACCATTTCCGGTAAGGGAACCATCAATGGCAACGGACTACGCTATTGGAAATCTTTCTGGTTGCGCCGCACCGTTATTCCGAAATGCACGAATATGGATGAGTTACGTCCGCGCCTGGTACACATTTCCAACAGCAATGATGTACAGCTTTCCGGCGTACGCCTCATCAACTCTCCTTTCTGGACGACACACATTTACAAATGTAACAATGTGAAGTTATTAGGTCTATATATTTTCTCTCCAGCTGCTCCTGTTAAGGCACCCAGCACGGATGCCATAGATATTGATGTATGCAACAATGTGTTGGTTAAGAACTGCTACCTTTCTGTAAACGATGATGCTATTGCTCTTAAAGGTGGAAAAGGCCCCTGGGCTGATAAGGATTCTAACAACGGAAGTAACACTAACATTATTATAGAAGATTGTACGTACGGTTTCTGCCATAGTGCACTGACTTGCGGTAGTGAATCTATCCATAACCGCAATATTATTCTTCGTCGTTGTACGATCAATCAGGCAAGCCGTCTGTTGTGGTTGAAGATGCGTGCCGATACTCCCCAAAATTATGAATATATCCTTGTGGAGGATATTAAAGGAAATGCCAAAAGCTTCCTATACATCAAGCCGTGGACTCAGTTCTTTGATCTGAAAGACCGTAAAGACATTCCGATGTCTTACTCGGATCACGTAACAATGCGTAATATAGACTTTGAATGTGATGTGTTTTTCAACGTAAGTGCATCCGAGCAGTACAAACTGACGAATTTCAAATTTGAGAATCTGAATATTAAAGCGAAAGATGGTGAGTATGACAAGTCGATCATTCCGTCATCTGAATGGAATAATGTGAAGGTAAATCAATAAGGATACGCGGACGACGCGGACTAAACGGACGAACACGGATTTTCTTAATTCATAATAAGAAGTCCGTGTTCGTCCGTTTAGTCCGCGTATCTATTCTTCAAAGCTACGTAGCAACTTTATCTCGTCCGCCCATAAGCCCTCATCCGGCGTTTCAAGAATAACAGGCATATTATTAAACCGTTCATCTTTCATAAAACGCTTAAAGAAGTCTATGCCTAACAAGCCTTTCCCTATGCTGTCATGGCGGTCTACATGGCTACCCAGTTCTTTCTTAGTATCATTCAGGTGGATACCCCGCAGATAATTAAATCCAACTACTTCATCAAACTCCTGAAACACTTTATCATATTCTTTTACGATATCATATCCTGCCGAGTAAGTATGACAAGTATCCAAGCATACACCTACACGGGATTTATCATCCACACGATCAATGATATGCTTTAGTTGCCAGAACTCATTACCAACATTACTTCCTTGTCCGGCTGTATTCTCAATAACAGCAGTCACCCCTTTCGTTTTACTCAATGTGATATTAATAGATTCTGCCACCTTATCCAGACATTCCTCTATTGAAATCTTACTCAGATGACTGCCTGGATGGAAATTCAGAAGCTTCAGACCTAATTGCTCACAACGTTGCATTTCATCCAGAAATGCGGCACGGCTTTTCTCTAGTCCTTCTTCTTCAGGATGTCCCAGATTGATTAAATAGCTATCATGAGGCAGGATATAGCGGGCATCAAAAGAGAATTTCTCACAATTGTCTTTAAATCCGCGAATACTTTCTTCGGTCAGAGGTTTGGCCACCCATTGCCGTTGGTTCTTTGTAAACAAAGCAAATGCATTCGCACCTATCTCATGCGCATTAACAGGAGCTATCTCAACTCCCCCACTCGCACTTACGTGCGCTCCTATATATTTCTTCATATTCTGTTTTTCTTTAGTGAATGATTGAAAACGGAAGCAAGATAGAGAAAAATCCGAAGGCAGCAAAGAAGAAAATGCTTACCTTTACAAATTCGTATTTAAAAAGAATAAAAAATGAACGACAAAGGAAATATTATCATCTACCAGACTAAGGATGGACAAACTTTGATAGATGTGAGACTGGAAAATGAAACGGTATGGATTAATCGCCAACAAATGGCTGAACTGTTTGACCGTGATGTAAAAACTATTGGCAAGCATATCACTAATGCACTAAAGGAAGAACTAAAAGAAATTCCAACTGTCGCAAAATTTGCGACAGTTCAACAAGAGGGTGAAAGAAGCGTTACCCGGCAGGTAGAATATTACAATCTCGAAATGATAACCTCTATTGGCTACCGCGTAAAATCACAACAAGGTATCCAGTTTCGTATTTGGGCTAATAAAGTTCTGAAAGAATACCTAATCAAAGGTTATGCTATTAATGAACAGGCTAAAGCACAACAATTAGCTGATTTGAAGAATACCGTAAGATTACTATCCAATGTAATCGAACACAAAGAATTAACCTTGAATGAAGCCAATGGGTTATTACATGTTATTACCGATTACACATACGGCTTAGATACTTTGGATAAGTATGACTATCAGAGATTAGAAGTAGAAGCAACTACACGAACCACCTCTTTCCGGGCTACATACGAAGAGGCAATGGCGGCAATACACATTCTGCAAAAGAAATTTGGAAGTAGCGGCTTATTCGGAAATGAAAAGGACCAATCATTTCATAGCTCCATCAATACTATCTATCAGACATTTGATGGAAAAGAACTTTATCCCAGCATTGAAGAAAAAGCAGCCATGCTTTTCTATTTAGTTGTAAAAAACCATTCATTTAGCGATGGAAACAAACGTATTGCTGCTTTTCTCTTCCTATGGTTTCTCGAGAAAAACAGAATTTTATATAAACCTGATGGTTCCCGGTTAATAAGCAACAACACATTAGTCGCCCTTACATTAATGATTGCAGAAAGCAGAACAGAAGAAAAAGATATAATGGTAAAGGTTGTGATAAACCTTATCAATCAGAATAATTAAGTGAATAAAATTTGAGTAGTCACAATAGATAATATATGGACTACTCAATGTTTCTATTTTTCCAAACATACATTTTCAGAATGCTTCTGCAAACTGAAATAAAAATCCAGCAGTATCTTTACCGAAGCCATAATCAATACGTACATTTACATTATGTTTGAACTCAATCCGCAAACCTATACCATAATTAGGTAAAATGTGTTCCACTTTTAATTTATCAAAAGATGGAAACACAGTTCCACAACCCATCCATGCTACACAACCAATGCGACTATAAATATGCTGCCTCAATTCCAATTGCGCCGTCATTTGGTTACAATCTATATAACGACCGCCATAGTAACCACGCATCCTACTATCTCCACTTCCCAATTCTTCCCTTAATGGCCACGGAGTATATTGATTATTAAATTGTCCGTAGAGGTCGAATGCGAGAACACTGCCACTCCACATACGATTATAAGCATCGAAAATCATAGTAGTATTAAATAGAGTCTTATGGTAAGAACTCATAAAATCCGGATAGAAAATCTCTCTTGCCATAAAATAAATACCACGTTTAGGATTTAAAATAAAATCCCGTGTATCATATTGAATGGACACTCCAAGACCTGTAAAAAAGTAGGCTTTTCTCTGCCCTTCTAAATAAGCCGGATTAGCCATTTTGGCCAAATCGGCATATTTTATATTGAGAGCTGCACCTACATGAATATTCTTGGTGAGTTTATAAACATAATCCGACTCCCAATTGACGAGTCGTTTGGTATATTCGGAAATAGGATTCACATTACAGGCATCATATGTAATCCCCCAGAAATCCAATGTCTTATGCTGAAATTGCAGGCGATAACTTAAACGGGCTTTATTTCCTTTGAAGTGATTGTTTCCTTTTATGGTAATCCCATAAAATCCATAAATCGTTGCACTTCCGGATAATGATATGTCAGAAGGTTGCATAATAGAATCCTTACGATCTAAACGGTACAATGCAGTTGCAGCTCCCCCGATGCCAAAACTCCCTTCTTTTGTATAACAAGGAGCTACCACAAAACTCATATCCATTTTTTTCTCGAATGTTCTGTCTATATTACCATGAAAAAGGCTATTCCAGTATTTCTTTAATCCTTTCTCTTGTATCGAGTCTGACTGGCCAAGAACGTTTGTTACAAAAACAAAAAGGATAATTGTGCTAAAAACAGAGTGTTTTATATTCATATTCGTCATACTTTTACTTTGCAAACCGATAGGCAATTCCAATACTGAATGTTTGAGGATGCATTTTTATCCTACTGCTATTCTCGTCGAGCAGATTGGTTATGCTCGCCTTATAAGTGGCATTAATCTGAAATCCTGAAACAAACTCATAGCCTAACTTAATACCGAAACCTGTATTTGAATCGCATAAAGCAGGCAATCCTGTAGCGCTGTCTTTTTCGTAAAGGTCTTGTTTGATTCCGCCGTACTTGAATGATGCTCCCAAACCAAATTCCGTATAAGGTCCTATACCAATGTGTAGACGGTTACCCTTCGAGAAACAATAATGATACATAGCATAAACAGGAATCTCCATTCCCCAATAACGGTACTCACCTGTTTGGCTACTCCATTCAAAATCAGAAGTTTTGTAATGAAATAGCATTTCTCCCTGTACGGAAAAAGATTTTGAAATACCTAAATTCAAGAATCCACCGGTACTGAAGCCAAACTTCATCTTGCTCTTGCTATCCCCAATACCCGAATGGATAAAATTAGATACGTTCATTTCTAAAATCGGACCGCCTGTAAAGATGATTTTTTGCTCTTTCGAGGACTCTGTATCTTTTTTGACTACACTTAGAGGTTGTGCTTTCAGAGCACTCATACAACCTACGGCTAATAATAAGATAATAAAATACTTTTTCTTCATATTAATGTTTTTTTGATGCCGCAAAAGTAGGTAAAGCCACACAGTGCCAAAAGGTCATTTCATTGACGATATTGGACGAAACTTTCAATAATCATTTCACTTGTGATAAAATTGCCCTATTTTTGTGTCCGAATCTTTAATTTTGCAAATAAAATGAATACACTAAACCTGCGGGCTGAAATACAAAACAAGGGACGGTTCTTATGTGTGAATGATGATTTTTATATTTTTGACGTAGCCGGCAATGACTTATCAAATCATCCATTCAAAATAGATATGTACATTTGTTGTATCTGCCTTCAAGGGGAAAGCATCGGGAAAATAAACTTGCTACCCCATCACATGAGTAGTTCAAAAATGTCAATCAACGTATCGGGGCAAATCCTGGAGCAGATATCTATAAGTGACGATTTTAAAGGGATTTGTATTTTTATGTCTAACGACTTTATCAATAGCTTAGGATTACCCTATAATTTTCAGACTTATATGCTGCTACAAGATAACCCCGTTCTAGATTTGCAATCCGGGCAACTTGAAGCCATGATTTCTTATTGTACAATGGTTCGTAAAGTTATAGAGAATAAACATCCCTACCAGTTAGATGTTATCAGGCATTTAACCTGCGCTTTCTTTTATGGCATGGGATACTATTTTCATGAAATATCGAAAAATAAGATACTATCAAACGATGAAGCATTAATGGATAACTTTTCAAAGGAAGTCCAATTGTTCTACAGAAAAGAAAGAAAGGTACTTTATTATGCGGACAGACTACATTTATCCGCAGGCTATTTATCAACCATTATAAAGCGTGTCAGTGGGAAAACTGCTGCGGAATGGATTGATGACTATGTTACATTAGAAGCCAAAGCGCTCCTTAAATCTACCAACCTGACGATACAACAAATTAGTGATGAACTAAATTTTCCCTCCCAATCATTCTTTGGGAAATATTTTAAAAGAATTACAGGTTTGTCACCTAAAGAATACAGAGAGAAAAATTAATAAGCAACAATACATTAGTCGCTCTTACATTAATGATTGCAGAAAGCAGAACAGAAGAAAAAGATATAATGGTAAAGGTTGTGATAAACCTTATCAATCAGAATAATTAAGTGAATAAACTTTGAGCAGTCATATATAGATAATATATGGCTGCCCAAAGTTTTAAGGAGTTTCTATAATGCACAAGTCCCCTCCCCCGCATAATCCTTTCCCGTCTTTCCATTATATTCAGGATGCCTTTCCAGCCACTTCACGGCATAGGAACAGGTAGCCACAGGTACCAGTTCATTAGCCAATGCATAATCATAGGCTGCCTTTACTAAAGCAGAGGCAATTCCCCTACCACCTATTTCACTGGGTACAATCGTGTGGCGCACATCCAAAGCACCGTCAGCTACATGATACATCAGGCGGGCAGTCTCTCCATCGACTACGGTCTGAAAAACTTTTTTCTCCGGAAAATGTTCTATATTCATAATCTGTTTCAATTATTGGGTTAATATACAATTTTAATAATAAGCCTCTCTTATATTTAATAACAGATTTCAGTAACTTTGTATCGAACAATTCTAAAAAAAATCTTATGGACAATCATCTTCTCTCACATGCCATCGCTATTGCTACCGAAGCCCACAAAGGACAAAAAGACAAATACGGACAGGAATATCTGCATCATCCCATCCGCGTAATGAATATGGGACGGAATCTGAAAGAAAGGATTGTCGGTATTCTACACGACGTTGTAGAAGATACGGAATGGACGTTCGAAGACCTGGAAAAGGAAGGATTCTCTGCCGAAATCATTGAAGCCGTGCGGTGTGTCACAAAGACCTCCGATGAGGAAGATTACGAAGAATACGTCGAAAGATGCGCCTCCAATCCCATAGCCGTTGCCGTTAAGATTCATGACCTGACGGATAATATGGATGTGCGCCGCATGCCCTGCATTGGAGAAAAAGAAGTCACCAGACTCAAGAAATATCTGAAAGCCTACCATCGCCTGATGCCCCTGTATATGAATCATTGATCATTGTGCATGCTTCTTTTTCATGAAATTACTACCTTTGCGGCATGAAATTGGAACTAAAAGAAAATCAAGGAGTACCCTCGTCCCTGCTTTGGACGCTGGCCATCATCTCAGGCGTAACGGTAGCCAACATATACTACAACCAACCACTACTGAACCGTATCAGCCGTGACCTGAACATCAGTGAGTTCACCGCCAATCTGATAGCCATGTGCTCGCAGATAGGATATGCCATCGGACTATTGTTCATCATTCCGCTGGGCGATTTATACCGCAGAAGAAATATTATCCTCGTAAATATTTCCATTCTGGTAGTCTCACTGCTCACCATTGCTTTAGCTCCCAATATCCACCTGATACTGTTCGCTTCTCTGCTGACGGGTGCCTGTTCGGTTATACCCCAGATATTCATGCCCCTTGCGGCACAATATTCCACTCCCGAAACCAAAGGAAAGAACGTAGGTATTATCCTTTCGGGACTACTGACGGGTATTCTTGCTTCGCGTGTAGTAAGCGGCATTGTAGGCGAATACATGGGCTGGCGGTTTATCTACTTCATTGCCGCGGGATTGATGGTCGTTTGTTTGCTTATCATAATAAGGATACTCCCGGACCTTCCTTCCAATTATCAGGGAAGTTATGCCGGACTGATGAAATCCTTGTTTTCCATCGTCAAGAAGTATCCCCAACTCCGCATAGCTTCGTTGCGTGCAGGTTTCTCGTTCGGATCGTTCCTTGCCATGTGGAGTTGTCTGGCTTTCAAGATGGAACAGGCGCCTTTCTTTGCGGGAAACAATATCATAGGAATGTTGGGACTTTGCGGCATAGCCGGGGCACTGACCGCTTCTTCCATCGGAAGATTCATCAATACGGTCGGGGTGAAACGGCTTACTTATATAGGATGTTCGCTGATAATCAGCGCATGGATAGTGCTCTATGCGGGACAATATAGTTATGCAGGTATCATAGCCGGTATTCTGTTGATAGATATAGGTATGCAATGCATCCAGCTCAGCAATCAGACAAGTGCGTTTGCCCTTTGTCCGCAAGCATCCAATCGCATCAATACTATTTTCATGACTACCTATTTCATTGGCGGTTCCACCGGAACTTTCCTTGCCGGAACCTTCTGGCAATGGTTCGGCTGGACGGGAGTGGTGGGAACAGGTATCTTGCTGACAAGTTGTTCGCTGCTCATCAATATATTCGCTAAGAAATAACCTCCTTCAGTATTTCCCAACCGGATGCTTTGATATCTACGCATCCGTTCTTCTTAAAGACGGTACCCTCTTTTTCCAGCAACTCCCGTTGTTCGGGCCAGAAAGGGGCCAGTCGTCCCTGACTATTCACTACCCGGTGGCAAGGCAGATTTTGTTCCTCAGGTGCGTTATGCATGGCCTGCCCCACCATACGTGAACACTGGGGCTTACCTATAAGATAAGCAATCTGTCCATACGTCAGCACACGTCCCGGAGGGATAGAGGCGACAACGCTATATACTTCTTCTCCAAAGGATGTTTTATCCATAACCTATATTACTTTGCAATACAATACTTATCAGTCGGAAACAGGATGCCTATAATGAAGATTTTCTCAACATAAAGAGAAAGTATTCTCAATACGATGAGAAGAACTTCTCAATGCGATGAGAATAAATACTCATCACGGTAAGAAAAGATTCTCAATATAGCGAGAATAATCGAGAACCATAATCTACTGATATTGAGCACATAGCCTTCTTACATAGGTTGACTACTTTTAATCTTATCCCCCCCCAATGAATTGACTTGGAAAACTCGCTCTCACTAAAAAGCATAGACCATTATCGGGCAACCATAAATTCCTATACGAAAGAACAGAAATTAATTATAAGTAGCAAATTTCGGAATAATGTTTTTCATCTTGGTAGCAGAATTTGTCTTTCTCATATCAATTGCCTACCTTTGAGGTGATTCAAGAACAATTAAATCTATACGAATGGTAAACATCGTCCCTATTTTAAAGAACAAAAAGGAGTTCCTCGAACTACTGCTACTTGCCGACGAACAAGAGTCCATGATAGATCTCTACCTGGAACGGGGAGAAATGTACGCTCTCTACGACGGCGACTTAAAGGCGGCGTGTGTGATAACAGATGAAGGAAACGGAGTCTATGAAATCAAGAACATCGCCACTTATCCCCACTACCAACGAAAAGGATATGGAAAACGGCTGATAGAATTTCTATTGGAGCACTACAAAGATCGTTATCATACGCTATTGGTAGGTACGGCAGAAGATACGTACACAGAGGATTTCTACAAACAATGCGGATTTACCTACTCGCACCGCATACCCAACTTTTTTACTGACAACTACGATCATCCCATGTATGAAGATGGAAAGCTTCTGAAAGATATGGTTTATCTCAAAATTAGCAAGAATGGATAAAAGTATGGCATTCATCACACTGACCCCTGAGAACGTAATGAGCGAACACCTATGTTGCGCCATTGCAGACAAAAAACACCAGACCGGCGTAAACGATAAACGCAACTGGCTGGCAGAGCGTATCAAAGAAGGACATGTCTTCCGCAAACTGGATGCGCAAGGAAAAGTGTTCATCGAGTATGCCCCGTTGGAAAAAGCTTGGGTTCCCGTAACTGGTGATAATTATTTCTATATCTATTGCCTGTGGGTATCCGGCAGTTACAAAGGAAAGGGATACGGAAAGGAATTGTTACAATCGTGCATCGACGACGCAAAAGCGCAAGGAAAATCCGGCATCTGCCTCCTTTCTTCCAAAAAGAAGAAACCTTTCTTATCAGAAAAGAAATTCATGTTGAAATATGGCTTCAAAGTAGTGGATACCATCAATGACGAATATGAATTATTAGCCCTTTCCTTTGACGCCACCCAACCGCAATTCACATCAAACGTGCGGAAACAGAGCATTGAGGGCAAAGAACTGACCATCTATTACGGTGTGCAATGTCCCTATATTCCCAATTGTATCGAACAGATATACAATTATTGCGAGAACAATCAAATACCTCTCCGGTTGGTAGAGATAGATACTTTGGAGAAAGCTAAACAACTGCCTTGCATCTTTAATAATTGGGCTGTATTCTATAACGGAAAGTTCGAAACAGTGCACCTGTTGAATGAAGGTTTACTGAAAAAATTGCTGCTACGATAATTAAGGAAAGAACAAAAACAGTATCTTTGCATTATATGTATAATAAAAACAAACAATATGGAAAAACTGAATCAATATCATCGCCAAGCCATAGCGAAGAAAATGAAATCCATTGCTTATTGGAGGAAGCATCCAATGTCGCGCGAGGAGTGCTTGAATCAATTCAAGCAATTGCGGGAACAGCGGTCGTTAAGGGAGTCCAGATTGCAAACCTCGAAAGATTCGCAAGAGACAGAGGGTATTGGATAGAAGATATTAATACAATAGGAATATTTTCTGATAGAGGATCTGAAAATGAAGTATATCTATCAATAGAGAATAACACTACTGTTTACAAATTAAATGATTTTCGCTACTCAGATGACAATCTCTCTCAGTTTTTTGAGCGTATAAGGATTCACAACATTTATTTTCCAGATTGTTCTTATAAGCTAATAGGTTTTGCATATAATAAAGCCGAAAAAGTTTGTGCCGTACTTTCACAACCATTTATTGTAGCTATGCGTGAAGCTACTGAACCCGAAATAGAAGAAGAGCTTAATAAAATGGGATTCAGTTCTGAATTAGATGGTGAATTTTTCTCAAATGGCAATTATGATATATTCGATGCTCTTCCTAATAATGTATTAGTAGGAAATGACGGGCATCTTTATTTTATCGATACAATCATTTATAAAAGTCAGGATAATGGCTTTGAAAAATATAAAAGCTTATCTCCCAGATATAATCAATAAATTAATATTATTAAAACAAAATTATTATGGAAATGAAATTTTGCCAAAGTTGCGGAATGCCGCTCACATCCGATGAAACATGCGGAACAAATGCTGACGGTAGCCTCAGCACAGATTATTGCACTTACTGCTATCAGCAAGGTAAATTCGCGCAAGACTGCACCATGGAGGAAATGATAGAACATTGTGCCCAGTTTGTAGAAGAATTCAATAAAGACTCGGAGCAGAAAGTTACTAAAGAAGAAGCTATTGCGATGATGAAGCAAGAGTTTCCGAAATTGAAACGCTGGCAAGCATAAATAATGTCCCGCATCGAACAGGAAAAACAAACCGTGGAGCAAATGATCCGCCTCTACTGCCGGAAGAAAGAGGGGAACGAAACTTTGTGCCCGCAATGCAGGGAAGTGTTGGAATATGCACATGCACGGTTGTCACGTTGTCCATTCGGAGAAAAGAAAGGTACTTGCCGACTCTGTACCATACATTGTTATAAACCGGAGATGCGGGAAAGGATGAGAGAAATCATGAGATGGGCAGGGCCAAGAATGTTGTTATATCATCCGGTAGCGGCTATCCGGCATTTGTGGCAGGAATATATCAGGAAGAAATAAAAAATACATCACAAATTACACGGATATTCATAGATTAAGAAGAAGAGCTTTATTGAAGCTTCATTATTAAATCCATGAATATCCGTGTAATTTATAATGAAAGAATTTTAATTGAAATAATATAAGAACACCGCAATACCGTCAAGTGCCTTCTTCGGTTGGTCTTTTATCTCAATCGTAAATTTAATCTCAGCCTTTGCCACACCGCGCAAGTTTGTCAATGAGTGCAGTTTCGCAACCAAACGAATACTTTGTCCCGACAATACCGCCTGACCGAACTTCATCTGATCCATACCATAATTAACCATCATCTTCAGGTTGTTCACCTCAATAATCTGGTTCCACAGATACGGCAACATAGACAAAGTGAGATAGCCATGCGCAATAGTAGTCTTGAAATGGCTCTCTGTTTTAGCACGTTCCGTATCTACATGTATCCACTGATGATCCAACGTAGCATCAGCAAACAGATTGATACGTTCCTGCGAAAGTTCCACATAATCGGAAACACCAATTTGCTGACCTACCAGCTTTTCAAAATCCTCATACGAGTTGATAATTACTTTTTCCATTATTCTCTTTTTATATTTAATAGTTTCTACGGTTGATAATCCCAACCATAATCATTATGATAAATCATTAGTTTACTCATGCCTCCATCAATCGTAATATTCTCCCCGTTGATAAAGGAGTTCCGTTCGTCACAAAGGAAAAGAACTGCACGGGCTATATCGGCCGGTTCTCCTACCCTTTGCGAGGGATGCTGCATGATATCTCCTTCCGTATATGCCGGCACATAATCCTCTTCATGATAGCTTCCCGTATCAATCCAACCGGGAGCAATAGAATTCACGCGGGCAATTCCCGAAAGACTGACCGCAAGTGCATGAGTCAGAGCCGTTATTCCACCTTTGGCTGCCGTATAACTTTCCGTATTGGCCTGCGACTGGAAAGCACGGGTAGAAGAAATATTCACAATAGCACCTGCACCACTGAAATAGTCTTTAAACGACAAAGCCAGGAAATAAGGAGCTGCTACTCCCACACGTTGCACATACAGGAAGTCTTCATACGAACAGTTGCTCAATATTCCTCCATTTGTCAGGCAAGCATTATTTATCAGACAGTCAATCTGATCTTCTATGGATAAGACAAAGTCTACAAAATCCCTCAGCGTCTGTTCCTCGGCAATATCTCCGACAAAGCCTGTAACCGAAAGCCCTCTTTCCGACATCTTTCCTTCCGCCAGTTCCACCGCCTCGGGTGTCTTATCAATGAAATACACCGTATATCCCGATTCTGCAAACATCTCGACAATGCAACGACCGATACCGGCGGCTCCACCTGTTACTACACATACTCTATTCATACGCTCTTTATTTTAAGTATGATGAACAAAACCCCGATAACGAAGGTTATTATTCGATTCATGGTTGTTTACTTTTAAATCGTGAAAACAGGTAACAAATATACTCCATATTCCAGCAAGTTACAAAAAGTCAAGTACCCTTTTTCTCATTCGGAAAGGTTTTCCTACTTTTGTAACAAACATTGTGAAACATGAAACTGAAAGATAAATTCACAGAACTGATGCATAATCAGGCTTTGAAGCGAAAACTATATGTCATCATATTCGAAGCTGATACACCTGCCGGGAAGCTATTCGACGTTACCCTGATCTGGTGCATATTGCTTAGCGTAGGACTTGTTATCCTGGAAAGCCTGCAAGGATTACCGGTATGGCTGAAAACTCCATTCATTGTTATGGAGTATTTACTGACCGCTTTCTTTACTTTCGAATATATCACCCGGTTGTATTGTTCGCCCAAACCTTCCAAATACGCTTTCAGTGCTTTCGGCATCATCGACTTGCTGGCTACACTGCCGCTTTATCTCGCTTTCCTGTTTCCCGGGGCACGCTATCTGCTTATTATACGGGCATTCCGCCTGATACGGATATTCCGCGTCTTCAAGTTATTCAACTTCTGGATAGAAGGGCAAATGCTACTGACAGCACTACGAGACAGTAGCAAGAAAATCGCAGTTTTCTTTATGTTTGTGGTTATTCTGGTGATATCTATCGGGACACTGATGTACATGATTGAAGGAGGAAAACCCAATACACAGTTCAGCAATATTCCCAACAGTATTTATTGGGCCTGCGTCACCCTTACCACCGTAGGTTACGGAGATATAACTCCTGTCACCGCCCTGGGGAAATTCCTTTCGGGTTGTGTCATGCTGATAGGTTACACTATTATTGCAGTACCCACCGGCATAGTTTCCGTATCGCTGATGAAAAGACATGAAAAGAATGTAGCAAGAGAGTGCCCCAACTGTCACAGGCGAGGACACGAAGAAAGTGCGCAGTTCTGTAAGTATTGCGGATCATCACTTGATAAAGCCCCTAAAGAATAGAAAAACTTTCATACTAAATCATATTGGCAAATAATAACGCATAGAAATATATAAAAATGGAACAAAGTTTTGTTACTCAAAAAGAATTTACCCTACGTCCCCATGCACGTGGTTTTCACTTGATAACGGATGAAATAATACGTAACCTGCCGCGTCTGCCGCAAGCCGGACTTTTACATCTGTTCATCAAGCATACCTCTGCCGGACTTAGCATCAATGAAAATGCTGATCCGGATGTCCAGACGGACATGGAAGCCATCTTCAACCACCTGGTAAAAGAACGGGAACCCTACTATATGCATACCTGTGAAGGAGATGACGACATGCCCGCCCATGCCAAATCTACCCTGACAGGTAATAGTCTCAGCATACCTATCACTGACGGTAGACTGAATATGGGTATCTGGCAAGGTATATACCTCTGTGAATTCCGCAATCGTGGCGGTGGAAGAAAAATAGTAGCAACCGTCATCGGACAATAAAACATATGAAAACAAACAATCTTCCTACAAATATCTTCGTCGCCACGGAGAAAGATTATCCCGAACTCTCTGAGCTTTGGGAAGCATCCGTACGCAGTACGCATCACTTCTTGAGTGCAGAAGATATTCAGTACTACAAACCTCTGGTACAGAACGTTTATTTCCCCGCAGTGCAACTCTATATTATAAAGAATAAAGACAACCGCATCAGTGGCTTTCTGGGACTAAGCGATGATTTAATAGAAATGCTGTTTATCCACCCCGGCGAACAGGGAAAAGGATATGGCAAGACATTATTAGAGTTTGCCGTAAACGAACGAGGCTTCCGCAAAGTGGATGTCAACGAACAAAACGAACAGGCTTTCCGCTTCTACCGTAACAGGGGCTTTGAAGTAATAAGTCGGGATGAAACAGATGCACAAGGCAAGCCCTTCCCCATCCTGCACATGCAATTAACAAACTACTAATACAGCAATTATGAAACGAGCCATTATTATAGGAGCCACCTCCGGCATAGGAGAAGAAGTTGCCAAACTGCTAATTCAGCAAGGTTGGCACATCGGTATTGCCGGAAGACGGGAAGAAGCATTGGAGAAACTGCAAGCCACCGCCCCCGGACAAATCGAAATTCAACGTCTGGACGTAACAGATGCGAATTCCCCCACCCTGCTGGAAACACTCATCCGGAAGTTAGGTGGCATGGATTTGTTCTTCCTCAGCTCCGGCATAGGCAGTCAGAACCCGGACCTGAAACCGGAAATAGAACTTAATACCGCCCGTACTAACGTAGAAGGATTCACCCGCATGGTGACCGCCGCCTTCAATCACTTCAAAAACGAAGGAGGTGGGCATATCGCTGTCATCAGTTCCATTGCAGGCACCAAAGGATTGGGCATCGCCCCGGCCTATTCCGCAACGAAACGCTTCCAGAATACTTACATCGAAGCCTTGGCACAACTCTCCCGGATGCAACACTTAAATATCCATTTCACAGACATACGCCCTGGTTTCGTCGCCACCGACTTACTGAAAAGTGGTAAGTTCCCCATGCTGATGCAAGCCAATCAGGTAGCGAAGAGTATCGTCCGTGCCCTGAACCGGAAAAAACGGGTTATTGTGATTGACGGCAGATACCGTGTAGTTGTCTTTTTCTGGCGAATGATCCCGCGGTGGTTATGGGAAAGATTGCCTATAAAGAACTAAGATTCGTTGTAAAGACACCATAGTTCTTGCCTCATTCCCGTAAATATTGTATATTCGACCTCGAACCAAACAAACTTTTGAAAATGAAAAAAAGCTCAATACATATCCTGATAGTTACCTCAGTTGCTCTATGCGCCGGTGCCACACTTCCATTTCTGTTTGGGCACAGCACGATAGACCCTGAACAGCAATCCGTTAAATCCGAAGTTCCCTACTGTGTCACCTCCCCTTCCGTACCGGACAAAATCACCTTTGCCGGACAGGAAATTGACCTGACGCGCTACGATCATCGTGAACGTATGGACCGCGAACAAATGTCGTTCACCTATATGCACTCCACCACCATGCTCACCATCAAGCGTGCGAACCGCTTCTTTCCCATCATAGAACCCATATTGAAGGAAAACGGTGTACCCGATGATTTCAAATATCTCGCCGTAATAGAAAGCAACCTCAATACCCTTGCCCGTAGTCCGGCAGGAGCAGCCGGAATGTGGCAGTTCATGCAAACTACCGGACGCGAATTCGGCCTTGAAGTAAACCCCAATATCGACGAACGTTATCACGTGGAGAAAGCCACCCGTGCCGCATGCCAATATCTGAAAGATGCCTACCAAAGATATGGTAACTGGCTCTGCGTAGCCGCTGCCTACAATGGCGGACAAGGCCGCATCTCCTCCGAACTGAAAAAACAGCTCGTAGATCAAGCCGTAGACCTTTGGCTTGTAGAAGAAACTTCCCGTTACATGTTCCGTCTGCTTGCCGCTAAAGCTATCATCAGTAATCCGCAGCGCTATGGCTTTTTACTGAAACGGGAACACCTTTATCCGGTCATCCCCCATACAGAGGTCAATGTAACAACAAGTATCGACAATCTGGCACAATTTGCCAAGAGTAAAGGTATTACCTACGCCCAACTGAAGGATGCCAACCCATGGCTGCGCGATAGTTCTTTACAAAACAAAAGTGGACGTACATACGTTCTTAAAATACCGACACAGGCGGGAATGCACTATGATCCGAAGAAGACGGTGCCGCATAATAGGGCATGGGTTATAAATTAAGTACTTTTCTTTTGTCTTGAGACAAAAGAAAAGATACCAAAAGAAAAACTCAAGGCTGCACTTCCGGGGCTACTCCGACACTGCCATTGCCGGAGTAGCTCCGGAGACGTAGCCGGTGCCTCTTTCTTTTTGGTATCTTTTTCTTTCGGGGCAAGCCGAAAGAAAAAGTACAGTAACTTAAAACACAGAAAGGAGCCAATATGACATTAGATTTCGATTTCGTACTCAGACTATTAGTAGCCGGCATTTTAGGTGCCATCATCGGCTTGGACAGAGAATACCGTGCCAAAGAAGCAGGATACCGTACTCACTTTTTAGTATCGCTGGGCAGTGCCCTCATCATGATTGTTTCCCAATATGGCTTTCAGGACATTATCAAAGAAAACAGTGTCTCACTGGACCCGAGTCGTGTAGCGGCCCAGGTAGTCAGCGGTATCGGTTTTATCGGTGCCGGTACCATCATATTACAAAAACAAATTGTCAGAGGGCTGACTACTGCTGCCGGAATATGGGCTACAGCAGGCATCGGTCTGGCAGTTGGGGCTGGAATGTATGTAATAGGTATAGCCGCTACCCTACTCACTCTGGCGGGACTGGAACTCCTCAGCATCCTGTTCAAAAGTGTAGGGATGAAAAGCTCCATGATAACATTCTCTACCGGAAATAAGGATATCCTTAAGGAAGTATCCGATCGCTTTAACTCCCGAAATTATATGTTAGTCTCCTACAAAATGGAAAGATTAGGTTCCGGAGATACAGAAAGGTATATAGTGACTATGGTTATCAAATCCAAGCGGGGTAATGACGAAGGACACATGCTGTCACTTATGCAAGAATGGCCGGATGTGACAGTAGAACAAATCGAATGATCTTGTTACTGCTTCTCTGTCATGTGTTTCCAGTAACGTACAGGCATATCTTGTTTATGCTTCCGCGGATTTAGTCGTTCTTTGATACAGATGGCTTTAAAGTATGTCTTCCAGAGTTGCTGAAAAAGTTTCTCGTCTTTATCCATCAGGCTTTCGTCCAGCATACCTGTAATCAGATGTCCCTCGCGTGAACCTTCTTCAAAGGTGACCTGACGTACTTCTTTCAAATCATAATAGAAGCCATACGCCCGTTTTATGTCGTATATCAGCCAGGGCTGATCGGCAAAACGATCCTTAAAATGATCGATAGCCAGTGGCAGAGCATTCTTTTCCGGTTCTACCGCAGCAAAGAAGGTGCCATCGGCAGCTTTCTGAAAACGAATAAACTGGAGCATACGAAGACGTTCCCAATCCACCCGCTTCCACATACGCGAGAATTCCAGCACATCCGGATCGGCAAAATTGGTTTCAATGGAACGGGAAGCATCAATCGCCTTACAAATATAGCGGAACAAAAGTATCGGAGTTTCCTGTTCCTCCGCCAGCCAACATTGGGCAAGGCAAGACAGAGCACCGGAAGAAAGTTTCTTTTGCAGACCACGCCATACTCGCTTTGCCTTTTCTTCTTCGGTGATTACCGTGAAGACTTCATCATGAAATAAGGGTAATGGCTCTCCTTCCGGAGACAATGCATCAGGAAAAACACGACGGGAATAGGCTTCAAAAACAGAAGTCAGCAAGCCCTCGAAAGTATTATCAAAAACAAATATATTCATGGAAAAGAACTCTCTTAGTCGTGGAAATCAAGCAACAACTGCCTTTCGTCCACTTTCTTCTTGTTCGATTTCGTTATCAGCAAACTGCGCACTGTTTGCGGAGTCATCTCATTCACTGTCTTCATGGGGAGTTCATGGCAAGTAATAAAGTACTGCGCTTTCTTCATCACTACTCCTATCTTCTTCAACTCATAGAAACCTAACTTAGAAAAACGACGGGATGCCACAATCAATCTTGCCGACTTCACTCCGACACCGGGAATACGCAATAACATCTCATAATCCGCCCGATTGATATCTACCGGAAACTGCTCCGGATGGCGCAAGGCCCACGACAGTTTAGGATCAATCTCCAGGTCCAGGTCAGGATATGCATCATCCACAATCTCTTCCACCTTAAACTGATAAAAGCGCATAAGCCAATCTGCCTGATACAGGCGATTTTCACGCACCAGCGGTGGTTGCTTCAGGGCCGGCAAACGCGTATCATACGTATTCACAGAGATATAACCGGAATAATAGACACGCCTCATTGTAGGTCCTTTATAAAGAGCAGATGAAAGAAAAAGGATATCTTTGTCCGTTTCCGCCGTAGCCCCTACAATCATTTGCGTACTCTGTCCGGCAGGGGCAAAACGTGGTGCATGGCGGTGTTTCTTCCGTTCCTCCGAACTTTCCAATACGCCTTGCTGAATATAACGCATCGGTGCATATACACTTTTATGATCTTTCTCGGGGGCAAGAAGTTTCAGATTCTCCTCTTTCGGTATTTCTACATTAACGCTGAGGCGGTCGGCATACAATCCCGCTTCGTTCACCAGTTCACGACTGGCTCCGGGAATACTTTTCAAATGAATATAGCCATTGAAACGATGCACTGTGCGCAAGTCTTTTGCCACGCGCACCAGGCGTTCCATGGTATAATCCGGACTCCGCACCACACCACTGCTTAGGAACAGTCCTTCTATATAATTGCGGCGATAGAACTCCATCGTCAGATCTACCAACTCACTGACAGAAAGCGTAGCACGCGGCAAATCATTAGAGCGACGATTGATGCAATATGCACAGTCATAGATGCAATAGTTCGTCAACATCACTTTCAGTAGTGAAATGCAACGTCCGTCCTCAGCAAAACTATGGCAAATGCCCCAGCCGCCGACAGTATTGCCCAACATACCGGGTTTGTTGGAACGCACGGTACCGCTGGACGAGCATGAGACGTCATATTTGGCCGACTCCGCCAGTATTTTCAGTTTATTGAGAACGTTTTCATTCATAATCCACTACACAACTTATAATTCGGTCAAAATTAGCAATTCGAAGAGAAGGAAACAAATAATGGGAAGTTAAATAATGAATAACTATTCAGAGTGTCTTCATACCTGTAAAACAAAAAAGACCGCTCTCATTGAGACGGTCTTTCAATTCTTTCAGTAAGCGTGCTTATTATTTAGCAGCTTCCAAAGATGCTTTGCGGAATGCTTTCATTGATTTTTCGATTTCCAAAGAAGCCTTACGTGCACGAGTACCGGCAGCTTTGTTACCATTTTCAATCTGAGCTTTTGCATCTTTCTCGAATGCTGCATACAATTCAGCAACTTTTTCAACTAATTCTTTCATAATCCTTTTCTTATTAATATTACTTCGTTAATAATGTCTGGCAAAAATACACTCTTTCTTGAAATAAATGCAGAAAAACAATATTTTTTTTGAAATAATCCGCAAAAATTGCACAAAAAAACGTCCTCTGGCGTTTTTTACCTACTTTTGCAGGCATGAAACCCCTTACAGATACGGAATACATACACTTGCTCATAGCCGAAGGCGAACACCAAAGGCAGGACTTTAAGTTTGAGATTTCCGATGCCCGTAAGATCGCAAAAACGCTCTCCGCCTTTGCCAATACGGACGGCGGGCGGTTGCTGATCGGGGTAAAAGATAACGGAAAGATTGCCGGAGTTCGCTCCGATGAGGAACAATATATGATAGAGGCGGCAGCACAAATGTACTGTCAGCCGGAAGTGAATTACACCATGCAGACCTTTCAGGCGGAAGGACGCAGCGTGCTGGTAGTGCAGATTGAAGAAAGTTTGCAAAAACCCGTATATGCCAAGGATGAAACAGGAAAACCGCTGGCTTATCTGCGCATCAAGGATGAGAATATACTCGCTACACCGGTTCATCTGCGTGTATGGCAGCAAAGTGGTAGTCCGCGGGGAGAACTGATAACTTATACTGAGCGCGAACAGTTGTTGCTTGACTTGTTGGAAGAAAATGACAGTCTATCGCTAAACAGGTATTGTAGGCTGGCACGCCTTTCCCGACGTGCAGCGGAACATTTACTTGCCAAGTTCATCCGGTTTGATATCGTAGAACCGGTATTTGAAGGTCATAAGTTTCACTTCAGATTAAAATAAATAATCATTCTTCAATCCTGACTTCTACTTTCTGGATATGAAGAAAAACTTGTTTACAGAAAAACAAAAAACAGAAACAGTTGTTATTTTAGGGGATCTCAGTATGATACTTAGGGTATCTCAGTCGTATACTTAGGGTGCCTCAGTCGCAGTCTTAGAACACCTCAACACAATACATTAATATTCAATCAGTTACAAAAGATATCTTTTGCGACCTTTATAATCAATAAATTCAGACAGAAGAACCGGCAGTTTATCATTAAACAAGTAAATATTAAACAATATAGCATGAATATAATCAATTCAATCAACGATATTCTCTGGACCTATATCCTTATCGCTCTGCTTTTGGGATGTGCCCTTTGGTTCACGCTGAAAACCCGCTTCGTACAGTTCCGCATGATAGGTGAAATGGTACGTTTACTGGGTGACTCAGCAGGAACGAACGGAAAGCCGGGTGAAAAGCATATCTCTTCATTCCAGGCATTTGCCATCTCCATTGCCAGCCGTGTAGGTACGGGCAATCTGGCGGGTGTGGCCACTGCCATCGCTGTAGGCGGGCCGGGAGCAGTATTCTGGATGTGGGTCATTGCCCTGTTTGGTGCTGCCAGTGCATTCGTAGAGTCCACGCTGGCACAATTATATAAGGTGAAAGGCAAAGATTCCTTCATTGGCGGTCCCGCCTACTATATGCGGAAAGGATTGAAACAACCGTGGATGGGTACCGTGTTTGCCATACTCATTACAATAACTTTCGGTTTTGCCTTCAACTCCGTGCAAAGCAACACGCTGTGTGCAGCTTTTGAACATGCGTTCGGTTTCGACCACGCCATTGTAGGAGGGGTTATTACCATAGCTACACTGCTTATTATCTTCGGTGGTGTACAGCGCATTGCTAAAGTGAGCAGCATTATTGTCCCCATTATGGCATTGGGATATATTGCTTTGGCACTGATTATTGTAGCTATCAATATCACTGAACTTCCTGCCGTTATCAAACTCATCGTCAGCCATGCCTTCGGCTGGCAACAGGCATTGGGTGGTGGCGTAGGTATTGCATTGATGCAAGGCATCAAGCGGGGATTGTTCAGCAATGAAGCCGGTATGGGTTCCGCTCCCAATGTGGCAGCCACCGCACACGTCACACATCCCGTAAAGCAGGGGCTGATACAGACCTTGGGCGTTTTCACCGATACATTAATTATATGTACCTGCACCGCGTTCATTATACTTTTCAGTGGTGCGCCGCTGGACGGCTCTACCAACGGGGTACAACTTACGCAACAAGCATTGACGAATGAGATAGGTTCAGCAGGAAGCATTTTTGTTGCTATTGCTTTGTTCTTCTTCGCCTTCAGCAGCATTCTGGGTAATTATTATTATGGAGAAGCCAATGTACGTTATCTTACCCGTAAGAAATGGATATTGAACATTTACCGCATTCTGGTAGGTGGTATGGTACTGTTCGGTGCGCTCGCTGCACTGGATGTGGCCTGGAGTCTGGCAGATGTCACCATGGGATTGATGGCGCTCTGTAATCTGATTGCCATCAGCCTGCTCGGTAAATACGCTTTCAAACTGCTGGAAGACTACCGTGCACAGAAACGGGCGGGTATCAAAGACCCTGTTTTCACAAAAGACCGCCTCAAAGAGGTAGAAAATGACGTGGAGTGCTGGTAAGAGATTTATGATTTATAAATTATGATTTATACAATTGTTGGTGTAAATCAACTTATTTCGTACTTTTGCAACCGCAATTGCCCCGGCAATTATAAATCATAAATCATAAAACATAAATAAGATGGGTATATTTGCCAAACTATTTAAAAAGAATTCCGAGGGTACTTCCTCCAAAAACGTGGAAGATTTCGTGTCACTGACACGCGTTTATTTCCAGTCCGTGATTGCCGCTAATCTGGGAATTACGAACATTCGTTTCGTGCCGGATGTAGCCAACTTCAAACGCCTGTTCAAAATACCGACTCAGGGCGGACGACTGGGACAAGCCGAAAAGACTGCTTCACGCAAAATGCTGATGCAGGACTATGGACTGAGTGAAAACTTCTTCAAGGAAATCGACGCTTCCGTAAAGAAGCATTGCCGCACGCAGAATGATGTGCAGGCATACTTGTTTATGTATCAAGGCTTCTCACAAGACCTGATGATGTTGATGGGTAACTTGATGCAATGGAAGTTCCGCGTGCCCTCTGTTTTTAAAGGCGCACTGCGCAGTATGACCGAAAAGACCGTACATGACGTCTGCACCAAAACCGTATGGAAAAAGGACGATGTACATAAGACGGCTATGGCAGTCCGCCAATATAAAGAGCGTCTGGGATACTCCGAGCAGTGGATGACAGAATACGTGTACAACGTTGTATTACTGGCTAAAAAAGAACCCAAAAACAAAGCCACGGAAGAGAAATAAGCTTGAAATATCTATCAGACAAAAACTGTTATCAAAAGAAAAAGTTTTCTAAAGAAACAATCAATAGAAAGGGCGAGAAATGATTTCCTCGCCTTTTTTTGTTATTTTTATGCAACTTTTTTGCTCCAAGGAGCAACAACACTTTATGCAAAGAGATTGTTGTAAGATATAGCGGACTTTATCCGCTAAGCCACAGGCTACAAGCTATCAGTGACAAACCATTGCACTGGGGAAGTTAAAAAAACTCTGATAAGTTGATAGTTCAAAACCTATTAGTTCAAGTAATCTGATTATTCAGAAGATTTCATAATTCAGAAGATTTGATAATTCAAATAGCTTGATTTAGGCTCAATAAGTCAGGCAGCCTGAAAGGCTTTCAGAGTTATCTGTAGCTTATAATTTGTAACTCGTAGCTCGTAATTTATAGCTTGCAGTTCGCAGCTCGCAACTATTTCAGTATTAATCATTAAAAAACAACCGCTTATGAAACAAAAGAAAATGCT
The DNA here is from genome assembly GCF_003464595.1 of Bacteroides intestinalis. GTDB lineage: Bacteria > Bacteroidota > Bacteroidia > Bacteroidales > Bacteroidaceae > Bacteroides > Bacteroides intestinalis_A. The sequence goes on along the minus strand of NZ_QRZF01000002.1, from coordinate 312,043 downwards.
TGCACTCACTTTATCCCAGTTGAAGCAACTTTATCGAAATGAACTTCCCGAAATTGTACGCATCGCCGAACAGAGCGACGGTACGGAAAGCTTCAAACAAGGCATTTCGGAATTCATTACCAGTCAGGCTGATACGGAAAGTGAAGTTGTCAGGCAAATTCGACTTCTGATTGAATATGACGGCCAGGAAGTCCATGAACTTTCTACCGATGAACAAATGATTGTTTCCACCCTGTCACTTCTATACGCGTTTCTTACCGGAAATCTGGAAGAAGATGTGGAAACAGACGTGTTCCTGGATATTTTCCAGCAATTCAAACGCTTACAGCATCCTGCTGCCCCACTCCCCGCACCCCAACGCGTCAAAGCATGGACCGAACGCTGGCCCAGCGGACTGGACGAAGATGTACAACTGATCCGCGCCAAAAATAAAGAGCGTATTCTGCACGCATTGATACAAAAGATAGAGCACCGTACTGCCATTTCCCGCTTCCATTTTGAAGAGGGCATCAGCTACGAAGAGAAATACCGTCTCGTCAGCGAATGGTGGAATGACTTCCGTTTCCATCTGGCCATGGCTGCCAAAAGCCCTACGGAGCTGAATCGCTTTCTGGGCAATTCACTTTCTGCTGAAACCATGTATCTATTATCTCGTGCCCGCAAGAAAGGAATGCCTTTCTTCGTTACACCTTACTATCTGCACTTGTTAAATCCCGGCAGCACAGGATACAACGATGAATCTCTGCGCAGCTATATCCTCTACTCCCCGCAACTGGTGGAAACTTACGGGCAAATCCGCGCTTGGGAACGTGAAGACATAGTAGAAGCCGGAAAACCCAATGCGGCCGGCTGGCTTCTGCCCGACGGACACAATATCCACCGTCGTTATCCGGAAGTAGCCATCCTCATTCCCGACACCATGGGACGCGCTTGTGGCGGGCTTTGTGCTTCCTGCCAGCGTATGTATGACTTCCAGAGTAAACGACTCAATTTTGAGTTTGACTCCCTGCGTCCTAAAGAAACATGGGAGAAGAAATTACGCCGTCTGATGACTTACTTCGAGGAAGATACCCAATTGCGTGACATCCTCATCACAGGTGGAGATGCCCTCATGAGTCAGAACAAGACGCTGAACACAATTCTGGAAGCCGTTTACCGTATGGCTGCCCGTAAACGGAAAGCCAATCAGGAACGCTCGGAAGGAGAAAAGTATGCCGAATTACAGCGTATCCGCCTCGGATCACGTTTGCCAGCTTATCTGCCAATGCGTATCAACAATGAATTGGTAGAAATTCTGCGAACTTTCAAGGAGAAAGCATCCGTCATCGGTATCCGTCAGTTCATTATTCAAACGCATTTCCAAACGCCACTGGAGGTTACCCCCGAGGCAAAGGAAGGTATTCGCAAATTATTATCGGCAGGCTGGCTGATTACCAACCAACTAGTGTATAACGTAGCTGCCTCACGTCGGGGACATACCACCCGCCTACGCCAGGTACTTAACGAACTGGGAGTTGTCTGTTACTATACATTTTCCGTAAAAGGTTTCGAAGAAAACAATGCAGTCTTTACGCCAAACAGCCGTTCCATGCAGGAACAGCAAGAAGAAAAGCGTTTCGGCAAACTGAATAAAGAAGATGCCTTCAATCTGTCTGCATCGCTCGAAACCGCACTCGATCCTGCATCCTGTATCCGCCACTTCCTGAAGATACATCATCTTCCGTTCCTTGCCACAGACCGCAGCGTGTTGAACCTGCCCGCCATTGGCAAGAGCATGACGTTCAATCTGGTAGGAATGACCGAAGACGGAAAGCGCATCCTTCGTTTCGACCACGACGGAACACGTCGCCACAGCCCGATAATCAATCAACTCGGACAGGTCTATATTGTAGAGAATAAATCCATAGCCGCTTACCTGCGACAACTGCGTGCTATGGGAGAAGATGTGGAAGACTACGCAAGTATCTGGAATTATACGGAAGGCAAAACCGAATCACGGTTCAGCCTATACGAATATCCAGACTTCCCTTTCCGCATCACAGAAAAAATGAGTAATCTGGAAATAGCAGAGTAACTTCCGGAAATAATCTATACTTTTGCATAAGAAAATCACAGAGTCGTCTGAGAAGTCTGAATTACATTCCGGGCTTTTCAGACATTTTTTATCCTAAAAACAGGTAAGTATGGAAATAGAACGACACCCCTTAGAACCCTTCCTTCCCGCTGATGCCCGTTTGCTGATGCTGGGAAGTTTTCCACCTCAAAAGAAAAGGTGGTCGATGGAGTTTTACTACCCGAACTGGAACAATGACATGTGGCGGATTGTAGGACTCCTGTTCTTCAATGATAAGAACCATTTTCTGAACGAAGCGGCAAAAGCTTTCGACAAAGATCGCATTATCCCTTTCCTGCAAGAAAAAGGCATTGCCCTATTTGATACAGCTACCGCCATACGACGGTTGCAGGACAATGCATCCGATAAATTTCTGGAAGTTGTGGAACCTACGGATATCGAGGGTATGCTCCGTCGCTTACCGGAATGTAAAGCCATAGTTACTACAGGTGAGAAAGCAACGGAAACTTTATGCGAACAGTTCTCTCTTGAAAAGCCGAAAGTGGGAGATTTTACAGAGTTTGTTTTTGATGGCAGACCTATGCGACTCTATCGGATGCCTTCTTCTTCGCGCGCTTATCCGCTTGCTTTAGAAAAAAAAGCAGCAGCCTACCGCATTATGTATCAGGACTTACAGATGTTATAAGACGAGAGAGCGTTAAAATAATCGCTCATCCCTCTTGCATATTTAAAAGTTTACATTACCTTTGCAGCCGCAAACACGGGAGTAGCTCAGTTGGTAGAGCACTGGTCTCCAAAACCAGGTGTCGGGAGTTCGAGCCTCTCCTCCCGTGCAAGATGAAAATAGCTGCAAGTAAAAACTTGCAGCTATTTTTGTTTATAAACCCGTCATAAACGAGTATTCAAAGCCTGTCATTTCAATTCTACAGCCTGAGTAAAGCTCTGACCGAAACGATTCGTTGCTACGATCTTCACTGATTTAGCCTTATCCGTAGGACGTACCCGGAATAAGTGCGATGTATGATACCCTGTAGCCTTTCCTTCTTTCATTGTAATATAATCCTGATCCTCATCGTCAAAAGCCTCCATTACACCCGGTTTCTCAACGCTGTCTTCATAGTAGGATAACTTCCATGCCGGATCATAATCCCAGACATTAACCACCAGATACTTAGGTTGGCTCTGAAACTCACCCGGCTTATACACACGAAACTGATAATCGAATGGACGACCGGTAGCCTTATACTGCCAGGAAATGTCATCACCAGTCACATTTACCATCAGATAACCATTGGGAGCACCGCAACGATTTACATCTCCTGCCCACCAGGCACCACAAGCTGCACCAATATTATGTTCATAGATAACAGGAGTCACAATGCGGTTTTCATAAAAATGAGTATGACCGACAAAGATATGCGTCTTATAATCTTTTAGTATCTCAAAAAGTTGTTCGGCATTACGGGCATTAGCTCCTCCTCTACCCGTACTGTTAGCCGTAGGAGCATGAAGATTCAACAGTACGGTAGTACCCGGCTTCACATAGCTCAGATCCTTTTTCAACCATTCCAATTGTTCAGGGGTAAACTGCTCCGTATATTTCTTCTTACCTTTATAGTCTATGTCCTTCATCGAAATAATATGCACTTTCCCTACATTAAGAGAATAATCCGTCGGTCCAAAATGGTCACCGAACACCGATTCCCCGTATTCTTCCTTATTCGTAGCAAGGCTCAATGCCGTATATTGCTGATCAAAGTCGTGATTACCAATCACATGATACATGGTTAAGTCCAAATCAGAGATAACCTTCTTATACGAATCATACAAAGGCATAACATCCCAGACGATATCTCCCAGAACCATTCCGTAAACTTCCTGCGAAGACAATTGCTTCAATGTTTCCTTCAAATCAACCACAGTTTCCGAAGCAAAGCGATCCAACTGTTCCTCATTTCTTGCCTGCGGATCAGAGATAGCTATAAAGGTAAAATCCTGAACCGGCTGTTCTCTCTTCACCAAGCTGAAATCACAACGATTCTTTTTCTTTTTTGCATCAATCCGGGCATAATAGCCAACAGGTAATGCATTCTCTACATTAGTTTTGTAGTCCGCCGGAACAGAAAGATAAACGAATTTAGACTGTGCGGGATCAGATACCAACTGATAACGCCCTTTATCATCAGTCTGTGTAAAATTAACGCCATCTGTCACAACAACACCTGCAACAGGTTGTTTCTGCGTATCTGTCACCACACCACTTACGACAATTTCTTTTTTAACGGGTTGGTCTACTGCGTACCCTCCTGCTGCAAATAAATTCAGCAAAAGCAGCAAGGATAAAAAACGAATTGATTTCATGTTTCTTCTCTTTTTAGAATTTTAATTTCACGGCAAAGTAAGCCCTAAAAAGCAAAAGAAAGATGTCATTCACGTTACATTCCTATAACACTACCCGATTCATTAACGAATGTCAATCAGTTTATGTGTTTGCAGACTCAACCGCCATTTAGGATGTTGCATGACGCACGCCACTGTTTCCGCAGTATTACTACATGAACAGGGTTGCAGAAAAAAATATTCAGCAGGAAGCAACTCGTAGACTCCAATGTCCTGACCTTCGTAAACGACCTTCACCTCATCCATACGGGTAATCCCCAACTTTACCCCTTGCTTGGGAGAACAAGTCACCCAATCAATATTTTGGGGCAATGGGTTCGTTCCATTCGTTTCGATACAGACATACTTTCCCGCCTGGTGCAAACGGTCGATAAAAACCTCATCAATCCAGAGAGAAGGTTCTCCACCCGTCAGGATAACCGTAACAGCCGGATACTTTCCTACTTCGGCAATAATTTCATCATCGGACATCAGTACACCTTCTTCATGCCGTGTATCGCAAAAAGAGCATTTCAGATTGCAACCGGAAAAGCGGATAAAGACAGCAGGCGTGCCGGTGTGATAGCCTTCACCCTGCAAGCTATAAAAAATCTCATTAATCTTTCTCATAAAAAATATTTGTGCCGGCTTTCAGTAGGGTTATTCTTTCTCATAAGTGGCTACATTGGATTCAGATTCCTGCACCTCGACTTTGAAGCAAGTAGGTATCTGCTCACATATCCAGCGGGCTATATTCTCTGCGGTAGGATTGAATGGAAGAACTTCATTCAAATTACGGTGATCGAGCTTTCCTTTCACCGTTTCTTTGATGTGACTGAAATCAACTACCATTCCATCGGCATTGAGTTCCCGGGAACGGCAGTAGACTGTGATAATCCAATTGTGACCATGCAGATCCTCACATTTGCTGCGATAGGAAAGTTTCAGGCTATGGGCAGCTGATATTTCCATGCGTTTAATAACTGTATACATATTCTTGTTAATACGCTAATTAAGAAAATACTTTGTCTGTTGTCGCACCTAATGTCACCTCGGCACGGCACAAAAGTACAAAAATTCTAAGGATTACAGTTTAAATCTTCCGCTTTTATTCGTAAACACAAAGTGAATTGGCAACCTTACGCTCCCCTTTATTATCATAAAGTTTATTGTCAGTAAGCTTGTTTACAATTCCATTATCCGGTGCAGAAGCGCTCCAAAGTGTAGTAGAGCCACCACCATCCAGGTTCAAAGCTTTCTTTGCACCCAATACACGGAGAAGATGTGTCAACTCAGAGATATTGATACCTTCCGCCTTACCTTCGAAACGGCCCGCAACCGCAATCAGAAACACCGTTCCATCCTTCATCAGAGCCACGGCACTCCGTGGATGTTTAGTCTGAACGAATGACCAGTTACAAGCAGACAAGTCACAAGCTTTTCCATCCAGCAGCATCAACGGACCGGAAACGAGAATACTCCCTTCTTTCTGTTCGCAAGTTTTCTCATCCTGTTTCTTCCAGGCTATGATGTCCAGTTTCCCTTTATCTATTTTCACGGCACCATTGGATACAGTACTGAGTACACCGGTCGCAGTAGTATCCACCACCACCCCGTCTTTCCGCAAATAGCAGATAGAAGTTCCTTGCTTGATATCGAAATATGAACCGTTAATAGCCGCCACTGCACCGGAACGACGGGCCGCACTACTGGTTTCTTCTTTAGGAGAATGAATTAAAATGTCAAACCGATGTTGCTCCGGTTTGATTTCAAGAATAGCAACATGCTGCGGAACACCATACAAAGAAACGAACTCCGCTTCGCGACAAAGTACACCTTTTCCCATAGAAGTTACATTCCAATGAGCAGTAACAAGTGCTAAAGAGTCTGCGGTGGTCTGTGCCACCACAACAAATACATTACACAGTATCAGCAATAGCGTGAAGACGGACTTTCTCAAATACATGTTTTGACTTTATTGAAAATTCTTCGCAAACATAAGCATTTAAAGCGAATGTCAGACAACAAAGCAAACAGAACTTTCTCCGTAAACAAAAAAAGAGTACTTTTGCGACATGAAAACCCTTTATATAGCACTTGGTACACTCTCTTTAGCACTTGGTATCCTCGGCATTTTTCTGCCGTTGTTACCCACTACTCCATTTCTGCTACTCACGGCTGCACTCTACTTTAAAAGTTCGCCTCGCCTATATAACTGGTTATTAAATCAAAAGCATCTCGGCCCTTATATCCGCAACTTTCGTGAAAACAAAGCCATCCCTCTACGCGCAAAGATAATTTCCATCTCGCTGATGTGGATCACTATGCTCTACTGCGTGTTTTTTATCGTTCCATATGTATGGGTAAAAGTAATACTCCTGATTATTGCAGCAGGAGTAACCTATCATATCCTTTCATTTAAGACGCTGAAGTAGATGCTTATTTAACCGCTCCACCTATCTGTTCAAAGAATTCCCCCAACCCCTTACGTGCATCAGCCAGTTTATCCTCCCAATGCTTCACGGAGTTCTGTCCTATGATATCCGTCACATACTTCACAGCAATAAAAGGCACGTTCTTGGCACGGCAAACAAAGGCTTGCGCAAAAGCTTCCATATCGACCACATCGCCTTTCACATCCGAAAGTTCCGTCAGAAAAGTATCACCTGTATTACAAATGCCTTCTCCTGCCCAATGCATACAGTATCCCTTCTCTGCCAGCAAGGCAGAAGAATCAATCTCATATTCTAAACCCATATCGGCTAACTTCTGCATATCACGGTCTATAAAATGACGGCACACCAGAATATCTCCTACCTGACAATCAATGCTTCCCGCCGTACCTACGTTGATCACCAAGTCCGGCTTGGCCTGATTGAGTACTTCAGAAACATAATAAGCTGACTTCACTTTGCCTACTCCCGTACGAATATAGCCGATATGAACTTCTTCCTCCTCTATCAATCCGGGAAACTTTAACTCCGTAAACTCGCCCTGTACGGCGTAAGTAACTAAAATTTTCATACTACATCTTTTTATTTTGAGCGAGTAAATGTACAACTTTTTTTTAGAAACTAAAATTCATCCACTTGCGACTTAATCTTTTCGATCTGCCTGATCAAGCAATCCATCTTCCGCCTATTCTTTTTAATCATTACAGGACGCAGAACAAACCAATTAAGGGCAATCCATAAAAACAAAACAGAATACGCTATCAGTCTGAACGCAAAAGATGAATTAAGAGTATATTCATACATATAAAGAAGGATACCGGAGGATAGCAAAATGAAATATAAACTCATTACCTTAGTCTGCATGAAAGTTTCTTTCCCTTTCAGCATAAGCAAATTATTCAAATAATCGATATTCGACTGTTTCTCGTCCAATGACCTATACAAAGAAGTTATCTTCCGATTGACCACCACCACAATACACATCGGCAGGATTCCCACAATGATTCCAATCTTAGTACTCAAGAATTGCGGTTTGAAATAGATCCAGATAAATATCATAAAAAGGATAGTCAACACTAAGATAACATCAAGAAATATCCCCTTTTTAAGACCGTTTTTTCTGAAACGGCTGATCTTATTCAATATTTCAGATTGATCGGCAGCCGGAACAGTCTGCCTGTTCCACAATTCTTTTATATCAATATTACTCTCCATATTCTTTGAATTTTCTTGTTAACCGGACTTTTATACGATGAATCCTTACACGGACATTACTCTCCGACAATCCAATGATTTGCGCTATATCCGCTTGCCTGACATCTTCCAGTTCCAGCGAAATGATAATGCGGTCTATCTCCGAAAGTTCTGCAATAAACTTGTATAGTAACTGAATCTGCGGCTCAATATCCGTCTTTTCATCTTCAAATAAATCGGCAGGAAACTGCGTAGATAAGATTTGCTTCTTCCGTTCCAGCTGACGCAGGCAGTTATTGGTTGCAATACGAAATATCCAGGTATCAATATTGGCTTCATTCCTGAAGGTGGGCAGATATTGCCAGACTTTAATAAAAGTTTCCTGAGCCATGTCCTGAGCTAAGCTGTAGTCATTTACATACCCCATGCATAAGCGGAATATTTTATTCCAGTACCTCCTATATATATCTTCAAATTCCACTTAACGCTCTTTTATAAATTCACAAATTTGATGAATGAACCATTCCCTATCATCAAACATCACAAAATGCAAGCCTTTATCTGCATATCTGATTTGTGCTACTGACAAATTCTTATATTGATTCTTAATGACCGTATCTATATGTTTGAAATAAGGTTCCAAAAGTACGAGAGAAGGGACAACTATATTCTTTATACATTCCCTTAAATCTGTATTCGAGAAATCACAGAATAGTTTAGCATACGTCTTTCTGTCAGATGCCAATCCCCAGTTTACAATTTCGGTAAATCTCAATGAATCAGTGGTAAGCGTTGCCGCACTCATTCTTTGCATCTGTGCAAATTGCTCCTCATCCATAGCTGTAATCCTGTCAATTAAATCTGTGCAGTCATTATCAGGAGCAGATTTAAAATCAGGAACTGTCAAAGCCATCAGACAAGGCAAGGCATCTACAATCACAATCTTTCCTGTAAGCTCCGGGAATTCAGCCGCAATTGCAAGTACCAAACCACCTCCCATACTATGCCCCACGAGAATAGGTTTCTCTATCCGCTCCTCTTTGATAAACTTTGCAATCTGCATTTTCCATCTTTCGAATGATGGACACTCTTCAGGTGCAACGCCCGAAAAGCCCGCCATTGTCAGCACATAGCAGGTATAGCTGTCTTTCAGTACGCTGACTGTTTCCGCCCAGACATCACCCGAGCATGCAAAACCGGGTATAAATATAACCGTTTGTTTTCCTGTTCCCGATTTTACTACCGAAAAAGGATAATCCTGTGCAAAAATCAAAAGAGAAGTTCCCAATAACATCAGGATCAAAAGTAATCTTTTCATCGCCATATATTCTAAAGTTTTTCCTTTAGATACGGGTCACTCCGGAATGTTACAAGAAAAAGAGAATAGTATCGAAAAACTTCAATCTGATTTCTGTCTATTCTATAAGTTTTTCGGACATATCACCTGTTTGGCCATCCAGAAATTAGTAAGAGAAAGCTGATTAGCCTTGCGCTTTTGTTCTTCCTCCACTATATAACCTTTTTTTTCAAAGAAAGGGCGGGCTGTTAAACTCACTTCAGATGTAATCCGTATAATTCCATTTGTAATTGCATACTGTTCTATTTCATTCAAAAGTATTGTAGCAATACCTTCACCCTGAAAATCCTTGTGAACAAACATAGAGTGTAAATAACCCTGGGGAGTGATAGATGAAAAACCTACGATTTCCAACTGTTGATTAATAGCTACAATAAAATAATGGGTCTTTATCATATCTTCTATATTAGAAAGATCATCCCCACATGATGCCCAGTCTTCAACTTCCGCCTGTGAGTAATCACGCCTATTTATCGCGAGAACAGTATTCTGAAATAAATTTTTCAGCTCAACAGCATCCGACTGCAAAGCTGCTCTAATTATAAAGTTTGCTTTCATTATTTTATAATATACGTTTTCAGTGCTTCCACATATTCCTCAAAAGCGTCTACTCCCTGTGGCGTAATCTTACAGATAGTGCAAGGCATCTTTCCCTTGAACGTCTTCGTCACCTCCACATACCCTGCTTTATTGAGTTTATCAATCTGCACGCTGAGGTTGCCCGCCGTTGCCCCCGTCTGTTGCCGGATAAAGACAAAGTCTGCCTCTTCGACACCAATAAGCAACGACATCACCGCCAGGCGCAGTTCGGAATGCAGTAAGGGGTTCAGTTCTTTAAACATGCTTTCTTTCTATTTTTATAGTGCAAAGATAATACATTAAACTCTTCGTTTTGACATTATGTTCAAATAGTGTCCCGGGATGACCATCATGAAAACAAAGGCTAAAGCGAAAAGCAATATCTGATCAAACTTGTCTATATACAGACAACCCAATGATGCAAATATACCCAGCACACCGCTTACCGTAACCAGTTTCATGTTTATAATCAGCCCGGTTAAAGTAGTTCCCATCCCCATCATCAACAGAATCACAAAGAGTATAGGCAGACTCCAATAGATCATAGATACACATGAAATCAGCAATCCGCATAGTCCGAAAACTACCCATACATATCCTACTATCCGGTCGATATACGTTTTTGCCATCCTTTGCTTTTTCCTCTGGCTATAGATAGTGACCGGGTAAGAAACAGCCGGCATCAGAAGCCATAAAAACTGCCAGTAATAATTGCCGGTTTCTTTCAAAAGATACCAAACCAGCAAAGAGGTCACCACAGTCATGTATCCCCATACTAAAAAAGGAGTTCCGGCGTTTTTCACCATCTTGAACTTTGTATTCTGTATCATTTGAGTGATGAGTTCTAAACTCTCCTTCTCATTCAATTTCTTATTGTCCATATTCAATACAAATTATTTTAATCATACACATTCCGGATTCTGTCTCTTCTGTCTGCTGCTCAACAAAGCATAAATGGACATACCCAGCAGAGGCAAGTGATACAATCCGACATAAAACCCGGTATCAGAAGCAAAATTACCCATATTATAACATCCGATAATAACTCCTACCATTGCTGTCACTCGCAGCACTACCCTGTTCACTCCCCGTTTACTTAGTACAAGCAAAGTTAGAAACACAGGAGTCATCGGGCAGAAAGCCAATGCCGAACCGCCATCATACAAATAATGCAACTGAAAATCCGGCAATGCCGTTTTCAGACTCATCGGCCACCACAAACAAAACAGAGCAACAGGTATCGTCCAACCGGTTTTCCAGGTAACATTATCAAAAGAAAACTCATTGTTGTCCTTCCATGCAGCCCACAGCCAGACTAATGCAACGAAACCAATCATTACAACGTTCACTGTTACCATACTGAAACCATGCTGTTCTGTTACTGCCATATTCTGTATCACAGCATAAAGCAGGTAAAAACAACCTGTAATAGCAGTAAAAACCCTGCTAAACTTTCCCTTCCAGACTACAACAGCTATCAAAGCCAGGATCATCATCACCTGAAAATAAAAGCTGTATGAATACATATCCATAATAAAGGCATGCTGCAACGTATAGAATACGATGTCTCCCGCTGCCTCAAACCTAAAATCTTTCGTCGCTACAGGCATCAAAATGAATTGCAATACCACCAGCAATGAAAAGAATTTCCAGGAAGTTAAAAAACTCTCCCAACGATTCGCTTTCATGATTGATTCCCTTTCTTTAATATATCACTTTTCCCAATCATATACATTTAGTATTAAATAGAGCATCAAAGCCCAATTACCCGCAAGCATATATATCACCCAAGTTCCCATTTTTTCATTCTGCTAATAGATAAGACAAAGACAGCAACAACACTAATAGGAAAACGCCCAATACCAAAAACAGTCTTTTCGTTACGGGATACTGTTTAGCCATCATTTTTTTAGAAAATAAGAATGCTTCACCCAAAGCCAATACAGCTAACCAGGCATAACCATAGAATGTGGTAATGTGCCATACGTCCTTCGACTTCATGTATACTGCAAAAAACAGATAGTCGGATAGCAAAGATATTCCTACCGCAATCAAGGCTAACAGAAGAGCTTTCTTCATCAGATTTCCTACTCCACTTTCGCAAACCAGACAAACATATATGCCTACTCCCCAAAAGACGGGATTTACAGTCAGCATCAGAATGATACCCAATTGCGGACTATGACTCCAAGGCACCCATAACACTACATTAGAAAGCCAATACAGGCAAAATACCATTAGTGAGGTAACTGCCAGCCAAAGCAGATTTTTCTTGCGATTTTGCATCATTCGGGTAATAGCCTCTATATTACCCTCTTCAAACATATCAGCTTTTTCTGCTGTTAATGATCCGGTACTCATCGTTTATTATCCTTTCTTGCACAATAATTCAGGATATGCCCGGGAATAATCAATGCAAAAACAATCACTAATACAAATTCTAACAATGACAAATAGGAAGAAGCTTATCCAGAATGCTGAATAACATATTCAGTCCCAATGCAATTCCAAAAGCAGGGAAACCGGAAAAGAGTGTATAGCGAATTATGCTCCCGGTTATAATACTACTCAGAGAAATAAGGATTGCGCATATCGGCAGAATTATCTCATAATGCTTGGTAAACGTTGCTCCAAGTACAATCGCAATACAAAGTAGCCCCATGATTTGCCACATTTCATTCAAGACCTTATCGCCATACGACTTTGCGAGCTTACGTTGCTTACGTACCAGTATGAAGCTAAAGAGATAACCTAAAACCGGAACTCCCCAAAAGCCCCACATCCAAACAGGATTTCGCGTCCAATAGATTCCTGCAAAAACTACCAACGTCACTATTGCAGCAACATATCCCCATAACAAAAACATATTTCCACTACCCGTATCTAAATTACGTCGGGTATTCTGTATCATTTGAGTGATAAGTTTCAAACTCTCTTGCTCGTTCAATTCTTTGTCTTCCATAATAATGTCTTTCTCTTCCATTAAATTATTTTTTAGCTTTATTCCGCAGATCGGTCAACTCGACATCAATTGTTTTTGCTTCAGCTGTCATGTCTAAATCCACAATCGCACAATTCTCCGTCGGTACACCGTCTACTCTGTCCAATTGATAATTACCGTTTTCATCGTGGTACACATACAATTTGCATTTCCCTTCGGGTACTTCTTTCAATACAAGCGTCACTGTATCACCAGTAGCGTCCGCCATCGCATACTGCCCTTTATCAGCAGCAACCATCACCTTTCCTTTCGCCGAACGGATATTCTTCACCTTCACCGTCAAGTCACTCTGAGCAGAAACAGATACTGCACCAAAGACTAACACTAACAGCGTAACCCATTTAATACCAGTCATTTTCATAATCATACACAATTTAGATTTTCACAATAAAAACATATTTTGGGTTCGAACTCCGCTACAAATATAAGTAGTTTATTTTATAAACCAAATTATTATATAAATTATTTTATGATGAGCAATATATAACTAAAAACTAAATGTCATGTCGCAAGAAACTAATTCCTGCACTGCGATAAACTAATCATCAGGATTAATAATATTATTCTTACCACAGTTATATTAGTTTCTTACTACAACTATGTTATATTCTTACCACATCTATTGTAAGAAAGAAACATAGTTGTAGTAAGATTAATATTATGCAAGAAAAATATTAGTGTATCGCAGTATCAAGATTAGTAAAATGTACAAATTGATATAGTTTTTAGCCACCGCCGAAGATTCCATTTTCAAACGTCACAAATTCCTTTTTCCGGTTATTTCACCTCTCCTACAACATTTTTCCCTGAAAAGTTTTTGTAATCTCCAAGTTAATTGTATTTTTGTGTACAATTTTGGTATAGTAATGACTGACGAAGAAAAGAAGCGATTAAGTACCTTTGAAGCGAGACTGCGCCATTTGATCTTTTTGCATGATGAATTGAGGCGTGAAAATGCTGAATTAAAGCAACTTCTAAAAACTAAACAAGAAGAATGCGAGCAGGTACATGCCGAATATGAAGCTTTGGAAGATGACTATACGAACCTAAAAACAGCAATGACAATCAGCCTTAACGGCAGCGACGTAAAAGAGACGAAACTGCGATTGTCCAAATTAGTGCGTGAAGTCGATAAATGCATCGCTTTGTTGAATGAATAACGAGATGTATGAACGATAAAATAAAGATAAACCTGCAAATGGCAGGCTCAACCTACCCCCTCACCATACTGCGCGAGGAGGAAGAAATGGTTAGAGAAGCCGCCAAACAGGTGGATATACGGCTCAATGCGTATCGAGAACATTACCAGAATGTGACTCCCGAAAAGATTATAGCCATGGTGGCCTATCAATTTGCTTTGGAGAACCTGAAAATGAAAAACCGAAACGATACTCGTCCGTATGCCGACAAGATAGAAGAACTGACAGAGGTGTTGGAAACATACTTCAAAGGACTGTAAACGTCCGGAAGCTTTTCCTCAGAACACCAGAGCCAGCAAAAGAATTAGAAAATCCACGCACTGTGTGAAAGTATCCCTCTTAAAAAGAATGAGGGTGGCTTTCCTGCAGTGCGTTTTTTATTTATATACTTAAAACAAATTGAAATGACAGTAACAATACTAGTATCCATTGCCTGTTTCATTATCGGTGGATTTCTGTCGTACATGTTCTTCAAACATGGTTTGAAGTCCAAATATGACAACATTCTGAAAGAAGCCGAGGCTGAAGCGGAAGTGATTAAAAAGAATAAGTTGCTCGAAGTAAAGGAGAAGTTCCTGAACAAAAAAGCAGACTTGGAGAAAGAAGTAGCGATCCGTAACCAGAAAATTCAGCAAGCGGAGAACAAGTTGAAACAACGTGAGTTGGTGCTGAACCAACGCCAAGAAGAGATACAGCGTAAGAAATCAGAAGCTGAAGCGGTGAAAGAAAACCTGGAAGCTCAGCTGGTTATTATCGACAAGAAGAAAGACGAACTGGATAAACTGCAACAGCAGGAAATTGAAAAACTGGAAACCATTTCCGGTCTTTCGGCCGACGAAGCCAAAGAACGTATGATCGAGTCTTTGAAAGAAGAAGCCAAGACGCAGGCACAGTCCTTCATCAACGACATCATGGACGATGCCAAGCTGACTGCCAGCAAAGAAGCAAAACGTATCGTAATACAATCCATACAGCGTGTAGCTACGGAAACTGCCATCGAAAACTCAGTGACCGTATTCCACATTGAATCAGACGAAATCAAGGGACGTATTATCGGTCGCGAAGGCCGCAATATCCGTGCGCTTGAAGCCGCAACAGGTGTGGAAATTGTGGTAGATGATACGCCCGAAGCTATCGTATTATCAGCTTTCGACCCTGTACGTCGTGAAATAGCCCGCCTGGCACTACATCAGTTGGTGACTGACGGACGTATCCACCCGGCACGTATCGAAGAAGTTGTATCTAAAGTACGTAAACAAGTGGAAGAAGAAATCATCGAAACCGGTAAACGTACTACGATTGACCTCGGTATCCATGGCTTGCATCCTGAACTGATCCGTATTATCGGTAAGATGAAATATCGTTCTTCTTATGGTCAGAACCTGTTGCAGCATGCCCGCGAAACAGCCAACCTTTGTGCTGTGATGGCATCGGAACTGGGTCTGAACCCCAAGAAAGCAAAACGTGCCGGATTGCTGCATGATATCGGCAAAGTGCCCGATGAAGAGCCGGAATTGCCGCATGCACTCTATGGTATGAAGCTGGCTGAGAAATTCAAAGAAAAACCAGATATCTGCAACGCTATCGGTGCCCACCACGATGAAGTGGAGATGACGAGCCTTCTGGCACCCATCGTACAGGTATGTGATGCTATCTCAGGTGCCCGTCCGGGAGCACGTCGCGAAATTGTTGAGGCTTACATCAAGCGTCTGAACGATCTGGAACAGTTGGCAATGGCCTATCCGGGTGTGACGAAGACGTATGCTATCCAGGCAGGTCGCGAGTTGCGTGTAATTGTTGGTGCTGATAAGATTGATGATAAGCAGACTGAAAACCTTTCCGGTGAAATTGCGAAGAAGATACAGGATGAGATGACTTATCCGGGACAGGTGAAGATCACAGTAATCCGTGAGACACGCGCAGTAAGTTATGCGAAATAAATTGTAAAGATTGAAACTAGTGATAAAGAGGTGGGGAAACAAAAAATCCCTGCCTCTTTTTGTTTTCTTTGTCATTCACGAAACTGTTTCTTATTTTTGCATCTACAAACCAAGTAATCCTGATTATCAATTATGGAGCAATATCAATTTGAAGTTTGTGCCAACTCTGTGGAGAGTTGCCTTGCCGCACAGGCAGGAGGAGCAAATCGGGTGGAATTATGCGCCGGAATACCGGAAGGAGGTACTACCCCATCCTACGGAGATATCGTCATTGCCCGGGAAGCCTTAACAAAGACTCTTCTGCACGTCATCATCCGTCCCCGTGGCGGAGATTTTCTGTACTCCCCCATCGAGCAACGCATTATGCTGAAGGATATCGACAACGCCCGTCGATTGGGAGCAGACGGAGTTGTATTCGGTTGTCTTACCGCTAAAGGAGATGTAGACCTGTCCTTAATGAGGCAGCTGATCGAAGTTTCACAAGGTATGTCCGTTACGTTCCATCGTGCTTTCGACGTATGCCGCAATCCACAGGAAGCGCTGGAGCAAATCATAGAGTTAGGTTGTAACCGTATTCTTACTTCCGGTGCACAGGCCACGGCCGAACAGGGCATCCCTTTATTAAAGAAATTGCAGCAGCAGGCAGACGGGCGCATTATCCTATTGGCAGGTTGCGGAGTAAATGAAAATAATATCGCTCACATCGCCATGGAAACCGGTATCCGGGAGTTCCACTTCTCAGCAAGAGAAACCATCGAAAGCAAGATGCTGCACAGGAACGGAACAGTTTCGATGGGGGGTACTGTGAACATAGAAGAGTATTGTCGCCCCATCACTACCGCAGAACGCGTAAAAAAAACAATAAAGGCGTTGACCGGTCCCATTAAGAATTAATTTAAAACAATCAATATGAAGGCATTAAGTGTAATCACTTTATTAACTCTCCTCAGCATTTCATGTGCGCATGAAGCTAAAAATCAAAGTTCCTCAAATTCCACTTCCGACAGCATTGTCCCTACTTTCCTGAAACAGGAAGAAGCCGCACTCCTTCTTCAGAAAGAAGACGAGCATATCCGCAGATGGAGCTCATTTGACTTGGCTTCACATACCGTTGGCATCGAAGGCGGAAAACAGGGATATTTGCAGTTTGCCGGCGCACAAACCTGTAATTGGAATGATGAGGAAACGGCTCTGCTTCAGAAATCATCTCAATCCATCAATCAGATTATCCGTGAAAAAGAGCTGAAACTTCCTTTCCCGGAAGAAGTCAGATTAATAAAGTCAACGATAAAGGAAGAAGGTGGTGCGGGAGGATATACCCGGGACACTTACATCGTACTTATCGACAGGTTGCTCGAACATCCTGAATATGTAACCAAATTGTTGGCACATGAAGCATTTCACGTCCTTACCCGGAACAATCCGGATTTCCGCAAGAAGATGTACAGCATCATCGGTTTTAATATTCTTCCGAAGGAAATAGAATTTCCCGAAGAGTTGAAAGAACGGTTTATCTCCAATCCGGATGTTATCCGCCACGATAGCTATGCTACTTTTACCATCAACGGTGAAAAGAAAGATTGCTGCATGGTTATTTATTCAACCAGGCCTTATGAGGGAGGCAGCTTCTTCCAATACCTCAATATTGGCCTCGTTCCCATCGACAAAAATACCTGCAAAGCGATTGAGAAAGAAGGTAAGGCAGTGGTTTACTCTATTAACGAAGCCTCTGATTTTTATGACAGAATGGGACGTAATACTCAGTACATCATTGACCCGGAAGAAGTGTTAGCCGATAACTTCAGTTTATTGCTGACAGGAATGACAGAGGGGTTGCCTTCACCGGAAGTGATACAAAAAATGGAAGAGGCTTGCAAATAAGCCTCTCCCACTCTATTGTTGCTGTTCTTATAGTCCTTTCACCGTTTTCATCAACTGCTCACCCAAGCCGATAGTATAACCCTGTGAAACAAATACCACGCGATTGAAGGTATCAGCAATGATAAATATGGGCAATGTATCTTTGCGTTTCAACTTCATATTCTTCACAATCTGCTGAGCTATGTCTTCTGTGTCGATTCCATAAATCACAGTATTGGGTAAACCGGAGAAGTCAGCAGCACGATATTTGCCGGCCTGTTCCTGATTCGGGAAGAGTAATACAAGCTTTCTACCCCATTTCTCCAGGTCAGTTTTCAAAGCAGAGATATCCCGTAAGGCATGGTTTGTAGGCTCCTGGTTCACCCCAAGAATACCGACAACGAAGTATCCACGGCCACAGGCTTGAAGCAGACTTTGCTTGTTGCCGCCTTCCAATGTTGTGAACAAGCTCTCCGAATTGAAGTTTCCGATAACCTGTACTTCATCTTTGTTTTCACGCATCACCAGTTTCGTTTCTGTACGTCCACCTGCTTTCACATTCAATGATGTCATTTGCGCCAATACACCACCACTTGCCAGGCGGGTACCGGTTACCAGAATATAATCTCCGGCATCCAGAGACGTTCCCTCCTTCAGCAAACTGCTCCATGTAACACCGCCACCCATGTCTGTGTCACCCTCATCGTAAGACAACAACTGCAAATTACCTTGCGGAGTTACTTTGGAAATAGTGAAATGAGAATAATATTTCGGATTATCCAGTGACTGAATCGGTGTATATGTAGCTGCAAGCCTGCCCCTCTGCGCAGGTGCCTGTCCGGCTGCTTCGAAGTTCACATCTATGGCTCCGTCGTCAGTTATCAGTTGTACTTTACCCGTCACCTCATCAATGCGTGCAGGAACTCCCATACTGCGTGCCATGGACACGAAGAAGATATCACGACTGTGGGCATCGGCCAAACGTGCTTTCCACACACCTTCGGGAGATACAGGAGGTGCTCCCAGATTACATTCCTTGTTCACCTGAATGTTCTTTGCCACCCATGCAACCATCTTCATAGGCTCTGCCACATAAGCCTCAACATCTTCTTTCGAAATCACCTTACCAAAGAAAGTTTTATACGGAGTCAACATCTCATTGCTTACGCGCGGATTGCGCACATATTTACGGAAATATCCGGCATTCGTCGTACGCACACGAGACTGCATGTGATCTATCAACACATCCAGACGAACATCACGAAGGTCTTTTGCCGAAATCTGCTGCAAAAGGTCTATCCCGCCTTTCCTGGAGTTATCAGAACGCAAACGAGTCATGAACTCACGGATTACTCTGTAATTTCCACGGGCGGCAACCAGAATCTTGGCTACTGCATCCCGATCCAACTTATAATCTCTCGCAAAGTTGCGTGCTGCCTCTTCCGAGATGAACTTACCGACATAAGCGTTACGGATAGAGTCTTCTATCGCCAGTCTGCGGTCATTTTCCGCCCGCTGTTCCGGCGTCACTTCGGGTAAGTTGGCACTTTCTGCAGGAGGCACAATATCAACATCTACCGTGAAGCTGTCACCCGCTTGCTTATCAAGGGTTACGGTCAGTTCTGCTTGCTTGCCAAAAGAAAGTTTAGAGAAGCCGAAACGACCATCTTTGGAGGCCCAGACAAGCATATCCCCTTTTCCGGCAGTCAGTCCGCACATACCGCTGTCGTCGGTATGTTTCGTTGCTACGGTATAGAATTCCGCATAATTGTAGAGTTTGAACTCCACGCAGGCGTCAGGAACCGGATTTCCCGCTTCATCTTTCACCATAACCTTGGCTTGCGCTGTAGGCGCATAATTATCAATCACATTGATTTCCGTATACGTGGGGTTAACGGACATTACTTCTTCTTTTCCTTCATAACGTCCGAAAACCTTTGTGTGCATCAACATTCCGCGACTGGCAGGGGCATTGAACCAACCAAGATCCAGTACCGGTTCCGGTTCGCAAGCACCCAAGAAATGCCATTTACCATCTGCCCAAGCTTCCACCCATGCATGGTTATCGTCCGTATGTGCCCATCGTGGTGTATAAACCTGCCGTGCCGGAATACCTACCGAGCGAAGTGCCGCCACCAGCAAGGTAGATTCTTCGCCACAACGCCCATAAGCAGTACTCACTGTTGCCAGTGGTGAACTGGTACGGGCATCGGAAGGCATATAGACAGCTTTCTCATGACACCAATGGTTCACTTCCAGGATGGCATCGTATAAAGAAAGGGACTTCACACGGTCTTTCAGCTCCTTATAGAACACTACCCGCGCACTATCCAATTGTTCGTTGTTCACCCGCACCGGAAGTACAAAGTGTCGGAACAAATCTTCGGGAATGGTCTTTCCCCAAGGCATTTCCTCTGCGGCACGCTGGGATGCGCGGATATTCATTAAGTGAAATTCACCGGGATAATCAGTAATATCCGCCAGTGGCATATAGGCATAAAGGAATTCCAGGGTTTCCTGCTCATAAGTGCTCAGCGAAGCATCATCCAGTATCGTAAATAGTTCTCCCTGCGGCATCAGAGCCTTCTTTTGCTGAAAGTCCTGCTCCACGCGCGAACGATACGAGGCATCGGTCATAAAATGGGATTCTCCACAGGCAGCAAGCAGACAAAGTAGCCAGCATATTCCGAAAAGTTGTGTAGCTCGTCTCATAATACTTACATTAATTAAGGTGTGAGCTACAAAGTTAAAGAATTATCTGAAGTTTATTTCAGATGTACCACTAAAGTTGTATCCTCAGAGAAAGTAATACTGCATTTTTCGTAGGAAGGGGGGCCCATAACACCTTCAGCATCATTGCTGAAACCAAACTTCTCCACAGGAATACCGAAAGCACCGGTATCCAATTTACCATTTCCATTCTCATCCTGATACATGGAGAAGGCATAAGTTCCTGCCGGAAGCCCTTTACAGGGGATAGACACAACTTTATCCTTCACCTCTACAGCAAAACCGGCAAGCGGCTTCTTCATGAATGTCTCCTGAGAGTTGTAGATGGCGACATAGAGTTTACCAGCCACATTTTCAATACCACGTACTTCCAGAGTAAGATTTTGTGCAGACAGACTTTGAGTTGCAAAAGTCAAAACACATACGAAACTAATAATCATTGCTTTCATTTGAATTGTTTTTAAAGAGTTTATAAATAGATACGCGGACAACACGGATTAGGCGGACGAACGCGGACCTTTCTTTGATTAATATAGTTTTTAATCCGCGTTCGTCCGCCTTATCTGCGTCGTCCGCGTATCAATATTAGAAATTAGAAACATCATAAGCCGCCTTCTTCCCAAGTGTGATAAATACCCCGATATAGAAGAAATGATCGTTTGAAGCCAGAATAGCTTTATTATTCACCCGCCCAAATTCATTTTTCCGACAAAGGATATTGGTAGCAGAGGCATGGATAATCACTTTCTTACTGGGCAGGAATGTCAGTCCGAGATCAAGACTGTTATAAGGCTTCACATGATCATTCATCAAACCCGGTAAATCCGGATTATGATAAGGACGCCCACTGCTGAAACGGTTCGTCAAACCGACTATCGTGCCGATTCGCGGAATGGAATACTTCAGCACTACGGATGCATTGTGCCGAGTGGCATATTGCGGAGTAGTCAGTTCCGTATATTCCTGAAACTTCCGCTTGGCAATATTATATGTATAGGAAAGTTGGTATTCCAGATTCTTCAGCAGGACACGGTCATTAAAGAATAAGTCGAAACCTTTACTGTAGCCATAACCACCGGAAGTCAGTACTTCCGCTGCATCTACCGTTCCCTTTTCCACCAATGCCAGACGGTCATATTTCTTATAATAAAGTTCAGCTTTGTAGAAACGTCCATCACCCTCATACTGTGCACCCACATTATACTGAATGCATGATTCCGATTTCAACTTGTTCTCCTGAGCCAGCAATCTGCTAACCGGCAACTGTGTATATCGTCCCGCCGTAGCAGAGAGTACTACATCTCCCAAATAGTAATTAACAGCCAGACGGGGTGAGAAATTCACCTTTTCATTCAATGAAGTATATTCTGTGCGGACAGAAAGTTCCGCCTTCAATTGCTCCACCGGATAGTAAGTTGCCGAAAGAAAGCCTGCACTGATCGTCGGATTCATTTCATGATGGCTATCTATTCCCTCCGCCTCTTTCATCTGATATTGATAACGATTCTCATACCGGCGGATAAAACTCTCCACTCCCATATCCAGACGAAAAGCCGGAGAAATACGCTTGAACACTTTTGCCTTTGCATGAAGTTCCTGTTGTTGTTCCATCCAATGATCTGCCGAAAGTGATACATTACCTATCTTCTGTTCAAAGAAAGAGAATGCTGCACCTGCAAACCAGTTCCATCCACCGGAAGTACGCTTACGGAAAGTTGTATTAAGATAGAAATTATTCTCATTCAAATCAAACAGTCTACGTTCAGCACCTTCATAATTGGAAAAGTCAGTATGATCATAGCCGCCATAAATCTTGAAAAGCGTAGCATCATCGGGATGATAGCGGAATTGTGCCGATCCGGTCATCATCCGGTAGGGATCTTCAAAATCCGTACGTCCTGAATAGATATGATCATAGACACACAAGTCCTGATAATCCAGGTTCACCGAAAGCGAACCTTTATCGAAAGCCCGTGTACCTCCTCCACCGAAGTCTACCGTAGAGGCATTGATGCCTAACTTATTGATAGGGCTCTTATCCTTTGTCTCCAATGGTAACACAGCCGAAAGTGCATCCCCGTATTCCAACGGAGCCCCGCCCGATTCCAGATTGACACCACTGAACATAAAAGTGGAATAACGTCCGCGTGCCGGTGAATTTATACCTGTAGCCGTATAAGGATTCAAGACGTGCATTCCGTCAATGTATGTCTGTGTTTCATCACTACTTCCGCCGCGCACCAGCAGACGGCCACTTTCTCCTTGTACCTGCGTGCCCGGCAGTGTCTGCAATGCCTGATACAAATCACCGTTTGCACCTCCCACGGTCACCAGTTCCACCGGACTCATATCACTCCAACGACTGTTGGCAACAGGCGTTTTTTTACCTTTCACTACCACTTCCTTCAAATCTACACTGTCATTGTATAGTTGCAAGAAAACGGTATCTGTCACAGCTGTCTGCGCCTCCAAGTGCTGCACCGTCAGCAATACACTTACACTAAAAAGTAGAATCAATCTTTTCATTTTATCTATGTTCTTTACGATTTCCGTCAGCAAACATAGACTAAGAATTTCAGGCAAAAAAATATCCGGGACAGACTGCCCGGATATGTGACAAACAGCACCCCTCCTGTGACGAATGGCTGTATTTTTCTTTATTCTGTGACGAATGACTACCCTTCCGTCCCCCCTTCTATCAGCGTTTTTATCTCTTTTGCATAGCCTCTGGAAACCGGAACTTCTTCTGTACATCCTTCCAGTCGCAAACGGTATCCTTGTGAGTTTCCATCTACTTTTACCACAGTGCGTATGTTCACCAGAAAGGCCCGGTGACAACGGACAATGAACGAACAGGCAGCAACCGCTTCTTCTGCCTGCTTCATAGTAGCCCGCACTAACTTTTGCTGCATCTTATCCGCACTACTGTAAGTTACTCTTATATAATTCCCTTCTGCTTCTACATAAAATAAGGTATGGGCATCCACTTCCAGCATTTCTTTCGTTCCACCGGAGAAAACCAACTGCATAGGAGTTTCTTCTTCTGCCACTTCTTCTGCTGCTCTCCCCTCTCCTATCTGTTCCTCATTCCTTGTCCGAATCTTCTCCTTCTGGGTATTCTCTCTTTTCGCAAGAGCGTAGTTGATCTCCGTTGCCTCCTTCAGATTACGTACCAGCTGCAAATTACGATTCCACATCAAAAAGAAGACAATAGGGAAAGGAGCAAGAACCGCCACCCAAGCCAAACTTATCAGAAATCCTTTCCAGCTCAGTATGAATGAACCAAATACCCAAGCCGTATAGAAACAGTTACCTATCGCAATCAACAAACAAGCTCCCAAGGTTCCTAACAATTCTCGACCTAATGTCCAGTTCTTCTCACTATGATAACGGGGGAACAAAGCAGGAAACAAGTACGTGGAGATACTCAGTGCCAATGAAGAAACCACTCCATAACCTAACACTACCCAGAATTTATAGCCTCCCATCATAGAAATGCCAAAAGGCTGCAACACAAAAAGGATCAGAAACACTATAAGTGAAGGTATTATCACGCTTTTCCATCTCTTCACCAATGATGGATAAGGGCTTCGTAAAAGTGTCAACAGTTTATTTATCATTATGACTTCCTGTTTGTAAGGGTTGATTATGTGTAAGATGCTACAAAGGTATATAAATTATTAATAGATCGTACATAGGTCATTTATTCCATTTTTAGTCACACTTTTGTAATATGCATATAGCAAAACCGGGCGTTTCTAAAGAAAAACGAGGAGAAAGTACATTATTTTATGTTTTAAAACATGTTTATCGTGAACAATTCGTATCTTTGCAGCGTTAATAAGATAAAAGAAAAGATGTAAAACCCGCTTTCCGAAACGCGGAAAGCACAAAAAGATGACAATTATGAAAAAGAATGCAAATGAAATTTTTATGTTACAGTACCGTATTAAACGCTATCAAGCAATGGGAAACGGAACTATGTGCCAGGCTTTGAATGGCAAACTTCAAAAACTGCTCGCAAAGCAGGCTACCATGTAAAATAACACCTTTAAATAAAATGAATGAGGGCGGAAAACCGAAAAGTTTTTCGCCCTCTTCTTTTATCAGTCGCTTATGATGTCTTTTCCAAAAGGCGTCAAAGCCAATCCTGCCAGTTTGAAATGCTGTAGCCCGAAGGGGATACCAATAATGGTGATACACAACACGACACCGAATGCCAGATGAGAAAGGCAAATCCAGATACCGCCCAGAAGTATCCACAAAACATTCATCAGTATATACAGACAACCACCCGAACGTTCGCCACTCCGCACCGTTTTACCGAAAGGCCATAATGCAAGTGAAGCCATTTTCAGAGTTTGCATACCAAACGGAATACCGATAATGGTAATCATCATCAATAAACTGGCAACAAGGTATTCTATAGCGGTAAAAATACCTCCGAACACCAGCCATAATAAATTCATAAAACATCCCATAATTTTGCGTTTCTTGTATTCTAATACGCAAATATAGTTTTTTTATTTAATAACAAACTTATACTTACCTGTTAATCGCGCATCTTTATCTTTCAAGGCAATACGGTAAATTTCTGTTCCCCAAACATTGGAAAGACGTGTATCAGGCAAATTGATTGTTTCAACGGTTGCTGTGAACTCACCGGGATATTCCAAAGTTACTTTCTGTCCCTGTACGTCTATCGTCACCTTTCCGGGCACGGAAATATCCACCTTTCCCCAAGTGAGGAAGTTCACCTGATTAGGTTCTTTCGCTGATTTCAGGGAGAAGTTATCGGTAATCGTCAGTTGCTTATCGCCTAATGAATAGGCACGTGTCCAGCTATTTACCTCGGCTTCTTTCGGATAAGCAGTCGCAATGTTCGCTGAGAAAAAACGTTTCTTCGGTTGGCAGACGACATCCGTAGCCTTATAATTCTGACCGAAACTCTGGGGTATTCCGTTAATCATCGGCAGATTATGGTAATTACTTTGCATGGTCCAGATGGTATAACGTTCGCTACTGAATGTCTGACGTGTATAAGTTCCTACCCCCGCATCAATCAGCACAGGTATCGTATTGACGTACAATGAAAATGTACCTACATCATTATGATTATGACTTTCATTATTGAATCCGCCTTTCGTAGCCAGGAACCAACCGGACTTATTGGTCAGATAGCAGAATTCCGTTTCAGGATACCAGGTACAAGCAGGTATGGTATGGGCAGCGGCCGTCTTTTCCAGTTCTCCATTCCATAATATGGACTGCAAGGAGCGGAAAGTATCATTGCCCAAAGGCACAGAAGGACGCTTACCATCCAGTAGATAGGCTGCAAACTGCATCATTTCCTCGCTGCCGACTGCACGGCCATAACGGTAAATCAACGGTGCATCGCCTCCCCCCTTGGCAGAAGCATCCGCAAAGTTCACTACCCAACCGTTTCCTACATACGTACGACTGATATATTCTCCCATCCGGCGAATCATCGGTTCCTTGAAAAGAGATACTTTCCCATCTGTTCCATCGGAAAGTATCTGGAGATAATCATACATTTTCCCGGCTGCATGTCCCCAATAAGAAGGACCTTCTTCACAAGCACCATCAGCCTTTACAAAATTGATGAACTTGTCTACCGACTGCATGCTGCGCCAAACAGCCTTTGCCAGGCGGTCGCGGTCGTTCTCTAATAAAAGATAGCATTGCAATACATTGGAGTTACACCAGGGATTCCAGTTATTGATAATCATTCCCGGTTTCCATTGGAAAGCCATCCACCATTCCCGGTCATTGTTCATATAAGGATCGAGAATACGTTCCTGCAAAGTATGACGCAAGCGCTGAGAGATTACAGGATCTATTTTATCGAAAGAATCATGGAAGAAGTAATATACCCACGACAACATGGAACCGAAATTTCCCGAACCCAGATCAATCACCTGTTCGCGATAATCGGGCAAAGAGCGTTTGGTGCTCTGGCGTACCAGATGGGCAGAAAGTACCCAGGAAGTCATCTCGCAACTGTAAAATGCTCCATTTATCAACTGGTCGATAAACCGTCCTTTTCCTTCGGCAAGTTCGGCAAGCATCAGGGCATTGATTGCTTTCCGGTTGGCCTCATAGGGATTTTGCATAATGTTCCGTTCACCGCTGCGTTCATACTCTAAGTAATCGGTAGCACGGATTACTTTCCATTCGTAATTAAGCATTTTCTCTCCGGCACGAATCAGGCTTTCTTTATTGGTACCCAGCAATTCGTTCCAGCCGGCACGGTCGTTATAAGCAGGATAAGGTACCCACTTCTGATTCATCACCAGTGCTTCTTTCAATTGTTCTTCACTACCGGCAGCTTTTTGCAAAAGATTTCGTTCTGTATATGCATGTGCGGAAATACCTGCCATGAAAAGCAGGCAGAAGGAAATAAAAATACGATAAAACGTGTTTCTCTTCATGATATTAAAAAGTTAGATTTCTTTTTTGTGATGAGGCAAAGATACGCAAGTTACGGTAAAACGGAGGTATTCAATTATCCGTAGTTGGGTACAAAATCATCCATAAAAAAAACTATAAACGAACAAGCCCGCAAATAGCCACCTACTTCCAATCACTAAATTCAAAGCTCAACTGTTCCCAAACGCCTTTTTCCCCGGTATCTTCCCGTGGATTGGAAACGGAAAGCCCTATCAACCGGATGGGATGATGTTCATAATCCACCTCCTTCAGCAGTTGTTTAGCCAAAGGCAGGATCACATCAAGAGTAATTAATTCTTTGGATTGGGTAATGCTCCGGGTTATCTGACTAAAATCATGGAATTTGATTTTCAACGTCAATGTATTTCCCTTGAAATCATTATGTTCCAGACGTCCTACCAGTTCCACTGCCGCATGATACAGTTCGATAATAACCGATGAGCGTTGCGAAATATCCTTCTCCAAAGTATGTTCGCAACCAATGGACTTACGGATACGTACCGCCTCTACCGGACGAAGATCGACTCCCCGGGCACAATCATAATACAATGCTCCTACCTTCCCGAACTCACGCAGCAGCATAGCCTGCGAACATGCACGCAACTGTTCGCCGTTATGAATACCCAATGAGTGCATTTTCTTTGCTGTCACCGGACCTACCCCCCAGAAACTCTCGATAGGCAGACGCGCAATAAAATCCATCGCCTGATCGGGATGGATGGTACACAGCCCGTCCGGCTTACGATAATCGGACGCTATCTTTGCTAAAAACTTATTGTAGGATATACCGGCAGATGCCACCAAGTTCAGTTCATTCCGTATTTTCTGCTTGATTTCCTTGGCAATATCTACAGCCAACAAAATACCGGGCTTATTCTCTGTCACATCCAGAAAAGCCTCATCCAGTGACAATGGCTCAATGATATCTGTATATTCGTGGAAAATTTCATGGATTTGCCGGGAGACTTCATGATACACTTCCATCCGTCCGTGAACAAAGATAAGTTGCGGACACATCCGTTTTGCTTTCGTCGATGCCATGGCCGAACGTACTCCATAGCGACGTGCCTCATAACTGGCAGCCGCCACTACTCCCCGTTCTTCCGCATACCCCACTGCAATAGGTTTTCCGCGCAACTCGGGATTGTCACGCTGCTCTACGGATGCGTAAAACGCATCCATATCTATATGTATGATTTTTCGTTCAGTGCCTTCGCAACACATCATGCATGATCACCTTTCCATTTTACGATTCATTTCCTCACATAGTGGGGCATCTCTCCGGGTATCTCCATCGAAATCTCTACCAGACCTCCCACCACACCATCTTGTTTCCATGCCGTCTGATAAATCATCTTCCTGATTCCGTTCTTCTCAATGGTATAAGCATTGACACCTCCCGTTTCAAGCAGTTCACGTATCTTGTCCTGCGATTGCGGGTTATGACAATCAAATAGATTCTTACCTATCAGATTGCCATGTTTGGCAAACGTGCGACATGCTTTCTCATTCATATAAAGGATGACTCCCTCTGTGTCACATACGGTTACGGCACAGTTCATCTCATTAGCCCATTCGTACATAGTTATTGCTCTTAAGTTACGGCTCATACCTTTTACTTTTATGATCCAAAGATAACGTTTTTCCCAATGACACGCCTATTGCCTATAACAAAATTATATATTCACGCTATTTTGTACATACGTATCTCCCATTCAAACCATTAACAAAAAACATCCAAACACTTAACAGAAAACTTTCTTATTACTTACTGAAAAAATTGTAAGTGTTAGGAATAAATTTTATCTTCGCACTTGGAACATTTGTTCCAAGCTTTGGAACTGACATCCGCAAAATAAGGACACACATCCGCAGTCTTGAAACAAACTTTGGCAAACAATATCCCAATAACTTAATTATCTTATCATCTCATGGCAGAATACAACATGCAGGAACTCAACCTGCCCAACGAAGAAGGCAAAAGAATCTTCTATCCACGCATAAAATTATACGGACAGGTGGACTTAGAAGCCATCGCCGATAAAGTGTCCTATGCCTCATCTTTCACCAAAGGCGATATCGTAGGACTGATACAAGCCATCACCGATGAAATTGCCTACCAGATGGGACAAGGTTACTCGGTAAAGATTGAAAACTTAGGCGTCTTTACCCCTGCCTTAGGACTAATGAAAGGGCGCGAACGGGAAAGTGGCGAAGAAGGTGACACCAAGCGAAATGCCGTAAGCATCTGCCTAAAAGACATCCATTTCAAAGTAGATAAAGAATTACTACACAGAACATCCCGCCATTGTCAGCTGAAGCGTTCTTCCGAGAAGTTCCGGCAATCATCGCAAATGTTCTCACCGCAAGAACGATTGGAACGAGCTAAAGAGTATCTACGCCAGAATGCTTTCATGACACTCTCCGATTATTGCCAGCTGACCGGATTGCTGAAGACCAGTGCTTCACGCGAACTGAAAGAGTGGATTGCACAGCCCGAAACCGGTATTGATTACAAAGGAAAGGGAACACACAAAATATACATTTTGCGGAAAACATAATGCAAATAGCACAGGCACCGGGAGGAGGTACGGGAATTATACTCACTGTTCTCTCCTCATCCGGAGCAACCTCCGATATACAAAAATAAATGCCGGCACCAGGAACAGGACAGCCGCAATCCATGCCGTCGGATCACCGAAGCAGACCGCAAGATAGCCGAAAGCGGGCACTGCATAAAGACTGACCAACACGCGTGCTATCATTTCGGAAACTCCGGAAAGCATAGCAAGATTGGTATATCCCGCTCCCTGGATGGTATATCGCAGAATACAGAGCAATCCCAAAACCGGGAAGAAGGACACGGAAATATGCAGGAACAACTCCGTGTCCTTCAATATTTCCAGTTCAGACGCTTCCACAAAAAGCAAGGCAAACGTACGTGCCCCCAACATCAATATGCAGAACGTAAATGCCCAGTAAATAATCATCATTAACGCACTTACCTTTACTCCCATCCAAATGCGTTCGGGCTTGCCCGCACCATAATTCTGTCCGGTATAAGTAGCCATAGCAATGCCCAGACTTTCAAGCGGACACATGAAGAACATCTTAATGCGCATGGCAGCCGTAAAAGCCGCAACACAAGCAGTTCCCAATGCATTGTTGGCACTTTGCAACATGATGCTTCCAATAGCGGTAATCGAAAATTGTAACCCCATAGGTACACCGATATACATCAATCTCCGTGCCAGAGCACCGTTGAATTTCCGTTCATCCGGTGTTCCCCGCAATATATCAAAACGGCGCATCATATATCCATAACACAACACAGCCGACACACCTTGTGAAAAGACCGTAGCGATGGCAGCCCCTGCCACTCTCCAATCCAACACCAGGATACAGAACAAATCAAGCAAAATATTAAGCACAGCAGAGAACAGCAGAAACCAGAAAGGCGTCTTACTATCGCCCAAAGCACGAATGATGCTGGACAACAAATTATAAAAGAAAGTACAGGGAACTCCGATAAACGTTATCAATAAATAATAGTAGGCATCCTGAAATATGATATCCGGTGTACGCATCATCAGCAGGATATCCCCACACAGAATACTCGTAACCACCGCAATCACCACCGACATCACCGCCGCCAGTTGCAAACTGACCGATATATAACGACGCATCGTGCTATAATCCCGCGCTCCGAATTTCTGCGCCACAGGAATACCGAAACCTCCACAACATCCATTGCAGAAACCAAGAATAAGGAAAACTACCGAAGTACTTGCTCCAACCGAGGCCAGTGCATTAATGCCCAAGAATTTACCTACGATTGCCGCGTCGACCAGAGAGTATGTCTGTTGTAGCAGGTTTCCCATCAACAGAGGCATAGTGAAATTGAATATCAACGGCAATGCGCGTCCTGCCGTCATTTCTCTTGATGTTGCCATAAATTAATCCTCTGAAAATTGCACGCAAAGGTAGAAAAAGATAAGATTAAAGGAATTGACAAACATCAAAAATATGCTTCGCCATGAAAAGAATTAAACTACAGTCCGTCCGCACCTTTCAAGACTGAACTGTGTGCCAGGTATTCGGGAGTTTCAGCATAGATATACATCACACTTCCTCCTTTGATGGCATCAATGATAGGACGGGAAAGTTTTTGCGGAACAGCCGGACAACCAAAGCTTCTTCCCAAACGTCCTCCTCGGCTGACTACCGAAGGATCGGCATAAGCCGCCCCATGCATCACAATGGCACGCTCACGAGCCCGATCGTTGATTCCTTTTTCCAAACCATTCAAAATAAGCGAATACCCATTCTTTCCCTGGTAAGTAGATTCTGTAAGATAGAACCCCAGTGAACTTTTGTAGGAACCATATTCGTTGGAGAAGGAAGTGGCATAGTTATCACCGCTATTCTTTCCGTGGGAAACAACCGATGAAAAAAGTACTTTACGCTCCCTCATGTCAAATACAAAAAGACGTTTTGCGGTAGAAGGACGGGAAAAGTCTATCAATGTCAACACCTCCCGTTTGCGATTGTCTATTTTATAATAACCTGCTACAGCCTGCCGGAAAGCTTTCCAGTTAACGACTCCTTCCAACTGCATGGAACGGTATAAGCTCGCATAAGCCTCAACATCAGATGCAGCAGCCCTTTCAGCAGAATCAGGAGTGCTATCTGACGACTTGCCGCCCAGAAACAAGGTACAAGGAAGAAATAAGAATAAAATGAATACAATAAATCGCAACATAAAACTTTAGCCAGAGAAATAACGGCGGCTAAATTACATTTTTTTCTCCAGACACCTATCACACAGATAGTTAAAAATGAGGATTCACTATTCAATCACCACAACCAAAGAGCGTTCGGTAGGTGCCCAATCGAAAACGAACTTGGAATGTGAAGTGGCATTGCGTACACACATATGCGAACGTGGAGTAGTCCCTAACGACCAGCTATACTCAATCATACTTGTACGCGGTGCATTCACCGGTACTCCGTGAATATAAGCTCCGTTCGTAAAACGACTGGCATAGGGGGCATAGCCTCCTGTCTCCGCCGAACCGTCTTTCAGGAACACCATACGCGTTTTCTTCTGTTGAAGCAGATACATTCCCAGTGGGGTTTCCTGAGCATAAGGTGGAGCATGCATTCCGGTAGTGGCAGGATTCATGCTGCGTATCTTCCACTCACCTTCCGAGACATGTTCCAAGGTAGTAATATTCTGATCCAGGCGGTCGACAAAAATCACATGATTAAAGACGGTGCTATCCGGCAATTGTTTCAGATAACTGCGTGGTGCCAGCCATTCTTCTTCAAAAGTGGCGGGTAATATCCGGTAAAAACTTCCTTCCTCGCCTTTCAGATAAGCGATAGTACCGTCTCTACCATAACGTTCGGGCACCAACGTATCAGCGGGCAGATACAGCGGCACCGATTGATAGCGCTCCACGCCCAATGTATCAGATACACGGCGGTACACATTCCGCACGAACTTACGTACCAGGGGAGCTTCTTTATTCAGATTCTTATAATTCTGCAACACCACCCACCTTGCAGTAGTATCGCGCTGCATATTCTCAATATAAGCCAGACAGTTCCGAATGACATCCCATTTGAAAGAGCGTACCGTATCCTTATATGGATAGGTATCTTCGAGGGTATGCTGGTCATAGAGCAATTCTTTGGTAAGAGAAATATCGGCAGCGGTCAACTGTTTCTCTTTAGGATGAGGAAATTCCAGCACAACCGTATCCTTAGGTTCAGCCTCCTGCACAACTACCGGCACAGGTGGTTCCTGCCGGTTACGACATCCAGCAAAAATCAAACCAACAGCCACGCAGGCAAAAAGAACGAAATGTTTCATAAAATGAAATTTAACTATAACCTAATAACGACTACCCGCCTGTTATTGTTGACTCTTTATAGAAATCAATTACATAATGAAGTAACATCGAGTATCGTTTCACCTCATTCAGGTAATACGGGTTTTCGCAAAGATAGGAATTTAATGAAAGTTTCCGAAAGATATTGACGGTATAATTTCAATCATCCGCTTACGAACAGAATCTTTTATATCAGGATTGAGCAAAACTGGAAGAATCTATTTATCAACATATTACAAGGTCTCAACTCCTTGTTTACAAAAAGTTAACTTCCTGTTGACAAGAAGTTGAGACCTTGTCGACAGGAAGTTAATACCTTGTAAGCGGAATATTTATCCTCTTATCAAATCATCGAAACCGATAGCTTTCTCTGATTACTCCAACACTTTCTTTTTCAGATTAAATGTTGACAATACTTTTTTGCCTGAATAGAGTGTCACTATCAAATCATATTCTTTTCCTTCCTCAAACCTATCCTTAACAGAAAGCAATAGATCTGTTTTTTCATAAGGCTTCAATGCCGGAACCATACCGGAAGCTACTTTTATTGTTTTCCCTTCCTTTTTGTACCCTACTTCCACCAATGCTTTCTTCGATTCTACCTGACCGAAATTCTGTACTTCCACTGTACATTCCAGTCCCTTTCCGGATTTGGTAAAGACTGGGGCACGAGCTGAAAGGATCGGTTCTATATAATCAATGTATGGCAAACGCGCATACCCGTAAAGCATTCTTCCGTCTTTGTATTTTCCAATCAACTTCGGGGCGAATTCATCTTTAGTGATACCATTTCCTTTGCCATTGAAAGTTACAATCAAATCCTTGCCCGCATTTTCTGTGGTCAATACCTGACAGCCTCTGCCATAATTCACTTCTTCAGAAGCACCGAAACGCAAGGAATTCACATCTATATCTGTCTGGGGATTGAAGCCTTCTTCCGCTTGTATCTTCACACGAATTGTTTTTGTGCCCGAGGTGATAGGTTTCTCGTCCAATATGGTAAGCAACAATCCCGGATTCAAGGGAATACTAATATTCTTTGAGCTATGGTGATCAAAAGGTTTATCTTCGTTTTTAAGCGTATCGATTACCGCAAAATTAGCCTGAATGGCACGTCCGTATTTATCCTGATACACTTTAAGGCGTTCATATTTGAACCAGTCTTCCGCTTGTCCGTCTGCATGTACAGCAACTCCCGGCATATAAGCTTCACCCGGATCGACCACCCAGTTCACTCCATCCTTTGAACGAAGATAGAAAGCAATACGTCCCAGCCAATCATTAACAATCAGGTGATACTGAATATGATCGCGCCAGATTACCGGATCTTCAAACCGACCGTCCACATCCGGATAAACCCGTCTGTCGGTCAGTTGATTGTATTCCGATAATCCATCTCTGCTAACCCAGATACCACCACCACGACAGACCATCACATAAGAGCTGTCTTCACGCTGGGCAAATGAAAGATTAGACAGGCCTTCGATAATACGGCGGTCGCGTGCATTGAAATCAAACTTTCCATATTCCCATTTTCCATTCAGATCATCGGATACATAACGTCCATCAATCACATAGACAACATACCGACGATCTTTAGCACGGAACATTTCAGGATTATGCCCTTTACCTATGATACGAACAGGCTTGAAAGGCCCTGTCAGATTATCGCTTACGGTATGAAATACGTATGAGTTAGGCCATTCCATGTGTCCTTTAGGTGAACATTCCAGCCAGCCACAGACAAATAGATGATATTTACCGTCTTCGCCTTTTCGGATATTTCCGCCCCAATAGGACCAGATACCGTCTTCAATGCCATTATCTACATAACGTGGAAGCACACAGTCAGCACCCCATGTATCGGAGGAAAGTACATTTCCCTTCATCGGCAGGAAGCGATCCATAAAGCGGGCGCCTTTCACTAATTGTTTCCATTCCGCAGGACGTTCCCGTTCCGTTATTTGTGAAAAAGAGGAATGACTGATCAGGAGCATGACTCCCAGTAGAGCAAATTTAAAGAGGCTTCTTTCCATAAATATAATATTAGAATTGGTTTTAAATAGATTTACATGGCCAAAAGTAGAAGAATTGCATGTAAAAGGAAAAGGAAAGAAAGCAAAAAGGTACGTAAACCTTTACGTAAACAGAGATTACAGCTTTACAATCGACAGCTATTACCTACTGTGGCAGTTTAAACACTACAGGTAGTGTGTATCTCACTTTCACAACTCTGCCTTGTTGTTTACCGGGAATCCATTTCGGCATGGACTGGACTACGCGAAGTGCTTCCCTATCCAACCTAGGGTCAACGCTACGTATCAGTTGTGCCTGAACAGGGCTTCCATCTTCCAAGATAACAACCTGGACGATAACTCTTCCCTGAACGCTGTCCTGCAAAGCAGTTTTCGGATAACGAATATTTGTACGGAGGTACTCTACCGCAGCCAGTAGCCCTCCGGGAAATTCAGGCATTTCTTCCACCACCTGATAAATATAGTTATCTTCTAATGGATCTTCCTGAACAGGAATATATCGAACTCCATAACCCGCCGGTTCTTCGGGTATCTTCATTTTAATAGCCTGCTCCAACTCCTGTTGGTTATCTGTCAAACGAAATTCGGTCATCATCGTAAAGTTAGTATGTGTGGCAGTCAAGCTCACATCATAGAAAAAGCGATAGCGTCCCGGCTTATTAGGATGGATATGCGGATATAGACGGGCTGTAAACTGTCTATGTCCACCAGGGCAAATTATATATCCTATATCTACAGCCGCATCATTGATAGGCAATTCACGCCAGGTTCCGTCTTCATCCTCAAAGGTAACGGAATAATGTTCACCACACATAACTTCTTTATCACCTTGATTCAATAATACAAAAGAGGCTGTGGATGCGCTATTGGAATAAACAGAATATTCCGGACGCAGAGAGATGCCGAATGTATCCGTAACACCGATACGTCCATTCGGTCTTGGCCGTTCCGGTCCTTCGAAACGGATGGCGGGAGAATCCATAAGTTTCTTACGAAAGGCTTGACGGGCTTCAGGAGTATTAAGAATGAAACGGACTTCAATATATCGCAAACCCATGCCCCAGCTTATCATGTTACTTTTCAGATTCTTATCAGTCAGCGCATCATATCGACGGTTCAATTCATCTAAAATATTATTGAGTTGTTGTTGTGAGTAATTGCCTTCGGTTATTTCTTCCAAACGGAAAGCTCTATTACCTGCAGCTTTCTCTAATATATGCCGAGCTTGCAGCGTATCTCCACGCACTTGAAAATACAGTGTAGAACCTTCAAAAAAAAGACCTTCCAGAAAAGCAGGACAACGTGGAGCACCAATGAAATCTCCTATGACATTCGGATCCTCTCCATATATTTTACTTAAATTTTTAATGATCTCCCATCCTGCTGATTGATCAACAGCAGCTTCATAAGCTTTTTCATCCAAGATAGTTATGTTCGTAGCAGAGTCCGCTTTATCTGCAACGGTTGTTTTTTGTGTCTTATTTACACACCCCATGAGAAAACACAACAGGATTCCGACCAATGTATTCGTTTTCATAACCTTATCTGCTTATTATATCTTCCCAAAAATAAAAAAAGATAGTCTAAAAAGAAAACTTTATACTGTCCGATTACTTTTGTTTAACAGAACTGAATTCAAAAGAGAATACAAACTGGATACTTCAATTAAGAGGGACTAAAAAGTTGGAAAGTAAGAGAGAATATCTGGTAAAACAAAAGTCCCTGAACTTTAACAGTTCAAGGACTTCCCATTTTTATTGGTGGAGCTGGAGGGAGTCTCTCGAACCTTTTTATAAAATATCATAATCTATCAAACATCAGATTATTAAATAGTTATATTTAGCTATCATCTATCTAAATATCTCTTAATATCATTGCATATCTCAATTATTGGGTGTACTTTTGGGTGTAACTTTTCAAATACACCCAGTTTATGAACATCAAGAGAAATATCATCTTCGCACTGGAAAACCGTAAAAAAGATGGCATTCCTATCACTCAAAATGTACCCATCCGTATGCGTGTCGTTTTTGCAAGCCAACGGATTGAGTTTACAACAGGCTATCGGATTGATATGGAGAAATGGGATGCAGACAAGCAACGGGTAAGAAACGGCTGTACCAATAAGCTGAAACAAAGCGCATCAGAAATCAACACCGAACTACTGCGTCAATACACCGAGATACAGAATGTGTTCAAGGAGTTCGAAGTACAAGACATAATGCCCACCCCTGCACAAATCAAAGAGGCTTTCAATCTAAAAATGAAAGGAGAAAAGGAAGAGAGCCATCATGAGAAAGAGGAAGTGAAATTAGACTTCATGAAAATCTTTGATGAGTTTGTTGCCGAATGCAGCAAACAAAATGACTGGTCATCCTCTACTCTAAAGAAGTTTGCAACAGTAAAAAAGCACATCGCAACTTTTGATCCGAACACGACATTTGAGAGCTGGACGGAAAGACACTTCAATGAGTATATAGATTACTTACGCAGTGATAAAGATATGCGCAACACTTCCATAGCCAAGCAAATCAAGTTCTTGAAATGGTTTTTACGTTGGACTAACCGAAAAGGGTATCATCAAAACACCGCTTATGACAAATTCATGCCCAAAATGAAAAGTGCACCGAAAAAAGTAATATTCCTTACCCGGAATGAATTGGACAAAATCAGAGCCTGCCAGATACCTGCTGCCAAACAATACCTTGAAAGAGTAAGGGATGTTTTATTATTTTGTTGCTTCACAGGTCTTCGGCATTCTGATGTGTATAACTTGAAACGCAGCGACGTGAAAGAGGAACACATAGAAATTACCACCATCAAAACGGCTGACAGCCTTATTATTGAGCTGAATGACCACAGCAAAGCTATTCTTGAAAAATATAAAGATATTCCTTTCCAAAACAATAAAGCATTGCCAGTGGTAAGTAATCAGAAGATGAACGAGTATTTGAAAGAGTTAGGAGAACTGGCAGAAATAGACGAACCTGTACGGGAAACCTACTACAAGGGAAATGAACGAATAGACGAAGTCACACCTAAATATGCCTTGTTGAGCACCCATACTGGCAGACGCACATTTATTTGTAATGCTTTGGCTCTGGGCATTCCGGTGCAAGTGGTCATGAAATGGACAGGGCATAGCGACTACAAAGCCATGAAACCTTACATTGACATAGCAGACGACATCAAAATTCAGGCAATGAACAAATTTAATCTCCTATAAACATGAATACGATAACAACCCTCATACCCCAATACGGAGAGCTGAACAGAATCAGCAAAGACTGGATTGTAAGCCATACTTTCTCTTTTGAAAAGCAGAAATTCATCGTTGATTTCTACTCGGAATGGAGCGATATAAAGGCTTTTGAACAAGCTATCCTTGAACTGGTGCTGCATACACCGCCAGAACCATGTACCCTGCTGCTGAAAAGTCTGAAAAAGGAAGTCAGAGAATACACACGGCTTTATGAAGCTTACAGCCTTCCCCATGATGAAGTGATTATGCGTGTATGCAACCAATACGCAGACAGCTACAAGGAAGCCATCAAGGAAGAGATGGAAGTGGTAAACAGGCTACGCAAACCGATGAACGAAGCCAACAACCGCTATGATACCATTGGCTACCGAGAGCATACACCCGAAGAAGAAAAGCTGGCGGAAAGAGAATATGAGCGTTGCAAGGCTGAATATGAAAGGGAGAAAGCCCAGCTGGACCATCTTTATGAGCAGCAAACCCTTCTCTGGAAAGAAGCCCGGCAATACATGAAAAACCGTTGCGACGACATCTACCTGCTTAGCTTACACTTCATGGGCATCCTGACCAAATATGTACCGGACGAAGAAAACCAACCGAACGAAGCAGACAGGCAGAGCCGTACAGACAGCCAGCCAGAAACAGAAACGGCAACCGCATCGGCTACAGCTACGACTGCCGGATTGCCTGAATATTTCAGCATGAAACTGATTTCCCTCATTCATGAAATTTGTGTAGGGGAACAGTTTGAAGACATTACCGCACCGGATTTCTATGCCTGCATGAATCTGCATCCCTGCCAGTGCGTACTGAAAATAAAGCCAAGGGAAAAGATACGGGTATGCTATCTGATTTCCCTGATGAAGGAGCAGTTGCCAGAGCAGGATAAGGACAAATGGAAGGAAGCCATCCTGAAACACCTGGATATTGATGAAGACTATTACAAGTCCAAGTACAGGGAACCCGTCTCCGATTTACCCAGTATTCCCAACCAAAAGTTCGCCAAGGAAATGGACGGAATATTCCGATAACCCGTGATATTCCAATATATTTTACGACATGACCACTTATACCACTCAAAATAATTTTTGAGTGGTATTTTTATTTCTTGATATTCAGCGATATAACAAAACAATCCGTTTATATCATCCACATACTTACCACTCAAAACCCTACCTAATTTTGCATCGTTCGAGAACAGAAAAAAACAGCCTGTGCGCAGGGCTATTGTCAAACAAGTAATCATACGGACGATGAACAATCTCAAAGAACTGTTAGTGAAACCCGTCTGGCAGATGACAGGCGAAGAGTTCCTTTTTTTAAGCAGACACGCTTCGGTACAGGCAGAGGCGCAACCGCAGCCAACCACCGACACGGAAAGAAAGTACGTGTACGGCATACTCGGCATAGCCAAGCTTTTCGGATGCAGCCTGCCCACAGCCAACCGCATCAAGAAAAGCGGAAAGATAGACAAAGCCATTACCCAGATTGGACGCAAGATTATCGTGGATGCGGAACTGGCACTGGAACTGGCTGGAAAGAAAACCGGAGGACGCAGATAAAGGAGGTGATTATGGACTATATAAAAGAAATATCACCCGAACAAGCCGTTATCCTCTGGCAGGAATCCCGGCTAAGTCTGTCAAGATGCTACGAAAAAGCCCCCGAAATTCTGAAAGTACACGGCTCTGTCATCGGGACGCTGGGCAATTTCAGCGCATCCATCGGCAAAGCCAAGAGCAAGAAAACCTTCAATGTATCGGCTATCGTAGCCGCTGCATTGAAGAACAGTACCGTGTTACGATATGCGGCTGAACTGCCCGAGGAAAAGCGGAAAGTGCTTTATATAGATACGGAGCAAAGCCCCTACCACTGCCTGAAAGTGATGAAGCGGATTCTGCGGATGGCAGGATTGCCCGACGACAGGGACAGCGGTTATCTGGAGTTTCTCGCTTTGAGAAAATACACCCCGGAACAGCGCATCAGCATTGTAGAACAGGCTATCTACCACTCACCGGATATTGGGCTGGTCATCATAGACGGCATCCGGGATATGGTGTACGACATCAACAGCCCCGGTGAATCCACCCGCATCATATCCAAGCTGATGCAGTGGACGGACGACAGGCAGATTCATATCCATACGATACTGCATCAGAACAAGGGGGATGAGAACGCAAGAGGGCACATCGGTACGGAACTGAACAACAAGGCAGAAACAGTCCTGCTGGTGGAAAAGGACAAGGGGAACAGCGACATCAGCCATGTTTCCGCCATGCACATCCGGGCGATGGATTTCGAGCCTTTTGCATTCCGCATCAACGACCGAGCCCTGCCCGAACTTGCGGAAGGTTACAAGCCGGAAGTAAGGAAGCCGGGAAGACCCTCGGTGGAAAAGTTTGACCCTTACAAGGATATTTCAGAACCGCAGCACCGTGCCGCACTGGAAGCCGCTTTTGCACTGAAAGAGGAATACGGCTACAAGGAGCTGGAAGACACCTTAATCAAGACTTATCTGGCAGAGGGGGTTAGGCTGAATCACCAGAATGCAGTGGCACTTATCACCATGCTGCGCAACAAACGGATGATAGTACAGGAAAACGGCAGGAAGTATTCCTTCAAGCCCGATTACCACTATTAACCGGCTACATCGAAAATCACTTCACTTTATTCCCGTATCCTATATATACGACAATTTAGTGAAGTGATTTCAGAAACAGACTAATCGCTTCACTTTATTCCGGGGGGCTATATATTAGGAGTTTAGTGAAGTGATTGTACAGACCGCATAGTTTTAAGAGTTGCGGGCAAAAAAAGAAATAATCAAAGTACTCACTAAAAACGATTTCCTTATGAACATCGAGACTGCAAAACAAATCAATCTGGCTGACTACCTGCACAGCCTGGGTTATTCACCCGTCAAACAGCAGGGTATCAACCTCTGGTACAAATCTCCCTTGAGGGAAGAAACAGAGGCTTCCTTCAAAGTGAACACCGAACGCAACCAGTGGTACGACTTCGGTTTAGGGAAAGGGGGCGGTATCATTGAACTGGCTGCACACCTGTATGCTACCGACCATGTACCTTACCTGCTGGAGCGGATTGCGGAACAAACACCGCATGTACACCCGGTATCTTTCTCTTTTGGCAAGCAAGACTCTTTCGGTCCGAGCTTCCAGCAGCTGGAGATAGTACCGCTATCGTCTCCTGCCCTGCTTTCCTATTTACAAGGTAGAGGAATAAATCTGGAACTGGCAAAAAGAGAATGTAGTGAAGCCCGTTACACCCACAACGGCAAGCGTTACTTTGCCATCGCATTCCCTAACGGTTCGGGTGGGTTTGAGGTTCGTAACCCCTATTTCAAGGGCTGCATCGCCCCCAAGGAAATCTCCCACATCAGACAGGCGGGAAAAGCAAGGACTGCCTGCTATGTGTTCGAGGGTTTCATGGACTACCTTTCCTTTCTGACATTGAGACAGGAAAGCTGCCCGAATTATCCGGAATTGGACGGGCAGGACTACATTGTATTGAACTCCGTATCGAATATAAACAAGGCTCTCTATCCGTTGGGCAATTACGAACGCATCCACTGCTTTTTCGACAACGACCATGCAGGAATGGAAGCACTCCGGCAAATCCGCATGGAATACGGCAGAGACCGGTACATCCGGGACGCTTCGCAGATTTACAGCGGATGCAAGGACTTGAACGAATACTTACAGAAACAGATTGAAAGAAAAAGGCAGCTCCAGTCCGCCAAAGGGGTGCGCAGCCAATCACCGGAGAAGAAGAACGGCTTCCGGTTATAGCCCACTATAACTACACGCTCCGCTTTCGTAGTTGTGGGCTCTCCCGAGGGGATTAGGGCTTTGCCCTAATGACCCACTCAGGGCGTTTCACCCCTGAGAACCCCGAGCAAAGAGTGACCCTCTCTTTGCAATCTCCGCTTATGGGTTACCCCTAAGAACCCCTCTACGAAAGCGAGCAGAATAATCAATTGCAAACAAAAAAAAGAAGCTATGGCAACAAAATCAAGCATACATATCAAGCCTTGCAACATCGCATCGAGCGAGGCGCACAACCGAAGGACTGCCGAGTATATGCGTAATATCGGGGAGTCCAGAATCTATGTCGTTCCCGAACTTTCCACCGATAACGAACAGTGGATAAATCCCGACTTCGGCACTCCCGAACTGCGGACGCACTATGACAATATCAAGCGGATGGTCAAGGAAAAGACCGGACGTGCCATGCAGGAAAAGGAAAGGGAACGCAAGGGAAAGAATGGAAAGATTATCAAGGTGGCGGGATGTTCACCCATCCGTGAAGGAGTATTGCTTATCAGACCGGACACCACACTGGCTGATGTACGCAAATTCGGTGAAGAGTGTCAAAGACGCTGGGGCATCACTCCGCTACAGATTTTCCTGCACAAAGACGAAGGGCATTGGCTGAACGGTCAGCCGGAAGCGGAAGACAAAGAGTGCTTCCAAGTCGGTAACAGATGGTTCAAGCCGAACTATCATGCCCATATCGTTTTCGACTG
This sequence comes from Bacteroides intestinalis, assembly GCF_003464595.1. GTDB lineage: Bacteria > Bacteroidota > Bacteroidia > Bacteroidales > Bacteroidaceae > Bacteroides > Bacteroides intestinalis_A. Next base: position 269,068 of record NZ_QRZF01000002.1, on the reverse strand, counting down.
GATGAACCACGAAACCGGGAAGAGCCGAAAGCTCAATGACGAGGATATGGCAACTATGCAGACCCTTGCTTCCGATATTCTCCTGATGGAACGTGGGCAGGCAAAAGCTGTTACAGGTAAAGAGCATTTGGAACGGAACGATTTTATCATTGAGAAACAGAAAGCCGAACTGCAACGTATAGAGGAAACCAAGCGACACAAGGAGCAACAGGTAAGCCTCGCCGAGCAGGAACTCAAACAGGTAAAAGCAGAGATACGTACGGACAAACTCAAAAGTGCAGCTACCGATGTAGCCACAGCCATAACCAGCAGTGTAGGTTCTCTTTTCGGAAGCGGTAAATTAAAAGATTTGGAACAATCTAACGAGAATTTACGTCATGAAATTGCCAAACGTGACAAGAGCATTGATGAATTAAAAGCCAAGATGCAGCAAATGCAGGAACAGCACGGCAAACAGATTCGTAATATACAGGGAATACATAATCAAGAGCTTGAAGCTAAAGACAAGGAAATATCACGATTGAATACCATTCTCGAAAAAGCATTATGCTGGTTCCCATTGCTCAAAGAAATGCTGAGAATGGAAAAATTATGCTATGTCACTGGTTTTACCAAGGGGATGGTTGATTCTCTTTTATACAAAAGGGAAGCTCTCAGATGTAGTGGAAAAATCTATTCCGAAGAATATAGACAGAGATTTGAAACAAAAAATGTAATTTTCAAAATTGAACGAAGCCCGATCAATAAGAATAAATTGATGCTGACTATAAACCAACAGCCAATCAGCGAATGGTTCAAGGAACAATGGGAGAAGTTACAGCAGCATCTGCGTAACTCAGTGCAGAAAGAACAAAAATCCAAAGGATTCAGAATGTAATCTGATAGTATTTGATTGGATTTCAATAAAATTGACTATCTTTGCAAGCGGATGGAGGTAACTCTGTCCAGACATATTAGAATTTTGAAGAAGCGTTATGCTTATCTTGTAAGTTAGAAACCTGAGAAACTTCGAACGTAGTACAAGGATAGCATAGTGGTTCTCACGCTATAGCGTGGGCTGCTATCACCATATCTGTACTACAAGGTTTTCTCAGGACCTCTAACTTAGGACGTGGGCATTTGCAGTTCCACGCTTCGTGGTTTAAACTAAAGGGTACTCAAGGAAGCTGCAAGACCCAATTCTCTTTTATTATGGAAATTATTTTTATTGGAATTGCCGTTATCTTAGGAATTTGGCTTCTATTTCATGCGGCTATATATTTATGGGTTTTATTCGAGGAATATGTTCTTCCTATACTCATATTTTGTGGAGTTGGCTCATTTTTCTTTTGGTTGATATTTTGGATATTTGGCATAAAAGAAATCTTTGGCATTTCTACCATGATTATAGGTGCTGTTATCGGTTTTATTCTATGGATATGGATAACTTTTTTTGGCGACAATGGGGGACATAGCGATTATGAACATGAAGATATGGATCATGACATGCCGATTCATGTAAAAATAGACAATTAATAACCCAATAAAAAAGAGTAAATATGAAAAAGTTTTGCTATTCGATTATCGGCTTATTTGTAATAGTTTTAGTAAGCAGTTGTAGTAATGGAAGTAAAGTGTTACAATCGCCTGAAGATGCCGTACGCGAAAGGTATGGGCTGCCGTGGCAAACAGAAGAAGAATATGAAGCCGCTTGCAAGTCTAACAGAAAGTTCCAAGGGCTTACACCCTTTACAGAGCTTCAAGAATGGTCGAAATATTATTATGAAGAAGATGCCGTATTCGAAGAAAAAGTCAAACAGTACGACATGATAAACAATACGCTTCAAAAACTGGCATTCGGGGTGATGTATAACAAGGGCAATGATGAAAACGCAATGAAAAAACTACTCATAGAATCAGGCTATGGCGATAATGAAGAACAATGCAAAGCCCTTATCGAAGGATTGAAAAAAGACGGATTCCTAATGAAAGAGCTGAATGAAATGCGCTTAGCGCACAGAAAGCGTATCATGGCAGAGATAACCCCTCTGTGCGAGTCTCTAAATGATGAAGGGATTGCGTTTCAGGCAGAAAACAGAGAAGGGATAGAAAACAATGTCATCAAAGAAGCGTATGTTACTGCGAAACCAAAGGACTATGAAATACAACCGGGACAATGTCCCTTTAATTTCTATATCAAGGCATCAATGCTGAAAGACGTCTATGTGAGTAGTTGTTCGATATATAATAAGACATTTCTAATGCATGAAGACGGAGAAGATTTTATATCGGGCATAATAGGCTTTGAAGACTTGAGATTGTTTCCATTTATCACAGGAAAGTTAGTTACATTTAGGTATTTCTAATATTAAAACCAAGAAACAATGAATATTAAGACATTTACTATTATCGCTATAGCATCATTTGCCGTTTTGTCAGTTACCGCATGCGGTGGGAAACAAAAAGCATCAATCGAAACCGAACAAACAGAAGAAACTTCAAAGACAGAAGTTATAGTGAGTGACAATAAACTTTTTATTAACTCTGATTTGTATAACATGTCGGAAGAAAAAGTGATATTCAATGCGCACGGCAGACTAGATCCTGACAACCCATCCTTTGGTACAGACCACATAGACCATTATCGCACTTTATTCGTTAAAGAAAATGGCGGATTGACCGTTGGCTATGTAGTTAAGACAACGAGAGGAATCACCCTGCAAACCGGGAAGACTTTCTATTTTTACAATGACTTATGTTTGAAGGAAAGAACAAGGGATCTTTACAATATTGTTGGGATGGTGAAAAACAATGGAGTCTTGATACCAATGAAAATCACAATTGACGGAGAGGACAACCGCATCATGCTGGAATGTAAAGGAGATGAGACGCTTACATTCGTTCCGCTTCGTGGTGATGATTCCGAAATTGAATATACGGTTCAAGCACTAAAAGATTATTGCTACAAGAACAAACTTACTATCCATGCTGTACCTTATCTGGAATTTACAAATTAAACAACCCTAATATAGCGAAATTCACTCTTTTAGTGAAATTGGGTAGTATAATTCCACAATGGTAAAAACAAAAGAGTCGTATCATTACTCATAAACGAGCTTGATACGACTCTTCTATTTAATTAGGTAACTACAATTCAAGAAGGTTGTTCTATTGGTTTATCAAAAATAACTAATTCGTCAAATAGAAGACATAATCATAAATAGCCCAATCTTTATATTTATAAATACCTTCTATCGGGAACTGTAATTTGCATTTCTTTTGGGCAGTTGAAAGTATAAGAGAAACATCGTCATCCGTAACTGTTAAGCCTTCAGGAAAAGCTAATGTAATATCAGTTATACAGCCATTTAAATCCGAATACAAAAAAATATTCATCCAACCTTTTACACCTTGAGACTTATATTTATTACAAATTTCATCTAAAAAAACTGATCCTTGCAAAATTACCGGAGGTGCATATAAACTTTCTTCTGCAAATGAGAAATTTCGGATAGACTCAGCTTTTTTCTCACTTGTATTTGTAGATACATACACATTGTTACCGATACTTTTTCTTTCAAATATTGACTGCGCAACAGTATATTGAAATGCAAGAAAAGCAAATAAAAAAAACAATATCTTTTTCATAACAGTAAATTTAATAAAGTTTGAGTAATGAATTAATGCATGATGTACCATAGTCGTAATTGCCAAACTTATATCCTTTTCCACTATATCCTCTACTATATTCTCCAAAAATATTGCTCCACTTTACGAATTCATTAATATCTATAGATGTAGGCTTCCCATTTGCACATATAGAAGCAACATACGTTTGAAATTCTCTTTCATATTGAGGTATTAAAGAAGGGTCAGTCAAGCCCGAAGTCCATAACGATTGATATGAAGGGTCACCATCTTCACCTTTAAAAGTCCAAGAATACCCAGCATGAATATATCTAATAATACCTTGATAAAAGGCTAATTCAAATTCCATCATACCTGTATCTCTTTTTTCCTTATCAGTATCTACTTTTTTACCCTGAACATCTCTTTGATACATGTGAATAAACTCATGTTCCATGCTGCTGGCTAAGATACCATAAGGAGGAAAAGCTAAACTTCCTTTTCTAAAATATGCCGACGCATATGTGTCATCCAAAAAGATAGTTCCAGCATAAGAAGTCTTATTGCGTACTGCTTCATCTATATTTCTATAGCAATTTATACTGGTCATTTTTGCATAAGCATCATTAACTTCTTTAATTTCAGCAGAAGTTAATGTCGGAGCTCCTCCTGTAAATAACGATGCCAAATTAGCGTTTAAGGCAGTTGAAACTGAACGGGTGCTTGGTTCAACATTACCTATAAATTCATCAACCTCATTAGTACAAGAAGACCAACATAGCCCAACGCATGTAAGTAAATACAAAATTTTCTTTTCCATAAGAGATCTGATTTTTAAGGTTATTACAAAACAGGAAGACTGTCACTATTTATAAGCAACTAATCATCCATGTTAATATATTTTTAAATAACAATTTTAGAAAAACAACTTAAATCGCTTACAGAAAGGATTAGATTATTTAATACTTTAAAATTTCAAAGGGGATGGAATGGAGTAACAAAATCGGGGTATTCACAAAAACTCAAGGTACAAAACAACAAGCAATACAGAAAACACCATTAGTTTTCATGATATACTTACCGCTCATCAAAAGTGGACCTGGGGAGAATCGAACTCCCGTCCAAACGAGGAAACCATATGCTTTCTACATGCTTATCTTTGCCTTCGGTTTTCGAGCATAAGCAAGACCAAAGCCACCAACCTATGCCTTATCTCCTAATATTTCGTAAGAGCTATGGAGAAGAACTCAAACTATCCCCGATTTTGCTGTGCCGCTTTATCAAACGCTTCGGAGCAAGAGCTTTTGAGCGACATCTCGTTTCCACCACTTTGGCAGAAATAAAGCTAATCTACTATACTTCGATTAAGCAGCGAGAGCATAATTTTCGTTGCCAGATAAAATTTTGATAACTGAGATTTAAGTGGAAATTACCGACCCACTGCATGCTTACATACCATTCCAACTCGCTGTCAATTCCAGTCAAGCCCAAAATGATATTTCAAAGTTACGTATTTATTTGATAAGAACAAACAAAACAGCAAAAAATATAATAGAATACCACAAGGCATCATAATAGTTAAATTATTTAAGACTTGTAGGTAGTGCTTGATATAAAGAATGATAATCAGACTATCACTTTTTATTTTAGGGTGTATTTCGGGGTGTAAATCCTGTAACAATCTGATTATCAATCTTATTTGTGGAGCTGGAGGGAATCGAACCCTCGTCCAAACGAGGAAATCATAAGCTTTCTACATGCTTATCTTTGCCTAAGTTTTCGAGCAACGGCAGAACCAAAGCCATCAACCATTGCCTTATCCTTTAAAGTTTCATTCTCGCCTCAAGGCCGACAAGAACTATCCCCGATGTAACTGCACCACTGGATCGGAATGCTTCGGAGCAACAGCTTCCGAGTGATGTCTCGTCCCAGCACCTAGTGCCGGGATTAAGCTAATCTACTATGATTCGATTAAGCAGCAAGAGCGTATTGTCTTTCGCCAGATAAAATTTTGAGGACTGAGATTAAAGTGCAAATCAACGACGCACTGCATGCTTACTTACTATTTCTACCCGCTGTCAAATCCAGTCAACCCCAGAATACATACGGTTTTTAGAAATCGTGGGGCAAAGATAAGAATTCTTTTTTTATCGAATGCTTTTTCTTTGCAAATATTAAAGCCTTAACACAAAGCTATCTTTCCCAAGCTATCTACTTCTAACCTGGCACTCAATCCCATTGCCTTGAAAAGCTTTATTACTGTAGCAAAGGTTAAGTTCTTACCATTTTCAATCCTTGATATTTGGGCTTTCTGTACGCCAACAAGTTTACCTAAATCTTCTTGAGTTAAGTTTTTGGCTTGTCTCGCTTGCTTAATAGCGTCTCCGATGAGGAATAGATCTAGCTGTTCCTCATACCTGTCACGCTCCGGAGTACCGACTTCTCCTATCAATAAATCTTTCACTTCTTCATGAGTATAAAATTTTATCTCTTCCATCTCCTTAATCTTTTTTGTTCAAAATATGCTTTCATTATCTCAATCGCCTTACCTATTTCCTTTGATGGTGTTTTCTGAGTTTTCTTAATAAAACCATGTGTAGCGATAACTAAAGTATCTACATCACATGTTTTATCCCAAAATGCCAATAGACGGTATTGTTTACCATTATATAAAGTTCTAAACTTCCAAATATCACCTGTTAACTTCTTAAAAAGTTCAGGATCCAATGTATAGATAGCCTTATCAATATTATAAACTATTTTTTCACGCGTCTTTACTCCTATCTTTTGCAGAAATTCCGTTGCATCAGTCGAGTAAACAACTTTAAATCTTTCTTTTGCCTCCATGTGTTTATGATTGAACACTACAAAGGTAGCAAATGTTTCCATAAATAGAAACTTCACAAGTCTTTTTTAGAATAAGACAAGCTGCCCGGACAATAAGGACTATTGTAATGAACGATATTACCCTCTCTCCTTAGACAAAAACCCGTACCTTTGGCAACAGAAGATAATATACACAAAAATATAAATATCATGAAGAAACTAATTGCAATGACACTACTGCTCGGAGGCAGTACTCTGCTCTGCGCACAAAAGACCGTGAAGATACCCGCTGTGTACAAACCCGTCAAAAGCGAGATGTACAAGAAAGGCTGGATTGATTTCAACAAAAACGGAGTGAAGGATGTATACGAAGATCCGAATGCCTCGCTGGATGCACGTATCGAAGATCTGCTCAGCCAGATGACACTGGAAGAAAAGACATGTCAAATGGTAACCCTCTACGGTTACAAACGTGTACTAAAGGACGACCTCCCCACCCCCGAATGGAAACAAATGCTTTGGAAAGACGGCATCGGTGCCATCGACGAACACCTGAACGGTTTCCAACAATGGGGACTTCCCCCATCGGATAATCCCTATGTATGGCCGGCATCCCGCCATGCCTGGGCACTGAATGAAGTACAACGCTTCTTCATAGAAGAAACGCGCCTCGGCATCCCCGTAGACTTTACGAACGAAGGTATCCGCGGAGTAGAAAGTTACCGTGCCACCAATTTCCCCACACAACTGGGATTGGGACATACCTGGAACCGCGAACTGATACGCCAGGTAGGATTAATCACCGGACGGGAAGCCCGTATGTTGGGATATACCCATGTCTACGCTCCCATACTCGATGTCGGCCGTGACCAGCGTTGGGGACGTTATGAGGAAGTATATGGAGAATCTCCTTACCTCGTTGCCGAACTGGGTATTGAAATGGTACGCGGCATGCAACATAACCATCAGGTAGCAGCAACCGGAAAACATTTCGTTGCTTACAGTAACAACAAGGGCGCCCGCGAAGGTATGGCACGTGTAGACCCGCAAATGTCACCACGCGAAGTGGAAATGATACATGTCTACCCCTTCAAACGGGTGATAAAGGAAGCGGGACTATTGGGAGTGATGAGCTCATACAATGATTACGACGGTGTCCCCATACAAGGCAGTTATTATTGGCTGACTACACGCCTGCGTGGCGAGATGGGATTCCGGGGATATGTGGTTTCGGACAGTGATGCCGTTGAATATCTCTATACCAAACACAGCACCGCCAAAGACATGAAAGAAGCCGTGCGTCAAAGTGTAGAAGCCGGTCTGAATGTACGTTGCACCTTCCGGTCACCGGACTCATATGTATTGCCTTTGCGAGAATTGGTAAAAGAGGGCGGACTAAGCGAAGAAGTGATTAACGACCGTGTACGTGACATTCTGCGTGTAAAATTCCTCGTAGGGCTGTTCGATGCTCCCTATCAGACTGACCTTGCAGGGGCTGATAAAGAAGTAGAGAAAGCTGAGAATGAATCTCTTGCACTGCAAGCCTCACGCGAAAGCCTCGTCTTATTGAAGAATGAAAACAACGTGTTGCCATTGGATATCAACAACGTGAAGAAGATAGCAGTTTGCGGCCCCAATGCGGATGAAGAAGGATACGCACTGACACACTACGGTCCTTTGGCAGTAGAAGTAACCACAGTACTGGAAGGCATTCGCCAAAAAGCTGAAGGCAAAGCAGAAGTGCTCTATACCAAAGGCTGTGACCTCGTAGACGCCAACTGGCCGGAAAGCGAACTTATCGACTATCCGATGACAGATAGCGAACAAGCTGAAATCGATAAAGCAGTAGAAAATGCACGCCAGGCAGATGTAGCCGTAGTCGTATTAGGAGGCGGACAGCGTACCTGTGGTGAAAACAAATCGCGCAGCAGTCTCGATCTTCCGGGACGACAACTGAAACTACTCCAAGCCGTACAAGCAACCGGAAAGCCCGTCGTACTGGTACTGATTAACGGTCGCCCGCTATCCATCAATTGGGCAGACAAGTTCGTTCCCGCTATTTTAGAAGCATGGTATCCGGGGTCCAAAGGTGGAACAGCAGTAGCCGATGTGCTCTTCGGAGATTATAATCCGGGCGGAAAACTGACAGTCACTTTCCCGAAAAGTGTCGGACAAATTCCTTTCAATTTCCCCTGCAAACCTTCTTCACAGATTGACGGTGGAAAGAATCCGGGACTGGATGGAAACATGTCACGTGTCAACGGTGCACTCTATTCATTCGGATACGGTCTGAGTTACACCACCTTTGAGTATTCCGACATCGAAATCAGTCCGAAAGTGATTACACAGAACCAAAAGGCAACTGTACGCTGCAAAGTAACAAATACCGGAAAACGTGCAGGCGATGAAGTGGTTCAGCTGTATGTTCGCGACATCCTGAGCAGCGTTACCACTTACGAAAAGAATCTGGCAGGCTTTGAACGTATCCACCTGCAACCGGGAGAAACGAAAGAGGTAGTTTTCACCCTCGACCGCAAACAGCTGGAATTACTGGATAAGCACATGGAATGGGTGGTGGAACCGGGAGACTTCAACATTATGGTAGGTGCTTCTTCCGAAGACATCCGCCTGAGTGGAAAATTGACAGTAGAAGATCCAAACGCCCCCATGCAAGCACAGGCAAAAACGGATTCTCCCGTAACTGCCAGCACCAATCCGGAAAGTGCAATGAACGTGCTCGATAAAAAAATGAATACTGTTTGGGAAGGAAATAAAGGAGATTATATTACCTTTGCCTTGGAGAACGATTCCAAGGTAGATGGCGTTTCCATTGCATTCAGCAGAGGCAACGGTCTGCCGGCGGAGTTTGAAATCCAGCTTTCAAGTGGCGGCGGACAATTCCTGACAGTTTATTCGGGTACAGTCAGCGAATACGGAAAGTTGATTTCATATACGTTCAAAGGAACTACTGCCAGCGACTTGCGCATTGTGCTGAATGATGACCGTGTAGGAGTGGCGGAAGTGAAAATTAACAAATAAGTGATTAGTGATTAGCGTTTAGTGATAAGTGATTAGTACCATATACAAAACGGAGCCAACCAATTATCACTTATCACCAAATACTAATCACTAATAACTAAACACTAATCACTAATGAAATCTCTTCTTTTCTGCATGCTTGGATTAGCAATGACAGCCTGCGCACCCCGCAAAGCGGGAAACGTAAACAACGGAAGTGACGAACTTGCCATGCTGGTAGGTACGTACACCGATGGAAACAGCAAAGGTATTTACACCTTCCGCTTCAACCAGGAAACGGGACTTGCCACCTCGCTCAGTTTCATCGAAGTGCTCAACCCGTCTTATCTCATCCCTTCGGAAGATGGAAAGTTTGTCTATGCCGTCAGCGAAATGAATGACACAACAGCTGCTCTCAATGCTTTCTCCTTCGATAAGGAAACAGGGAAACTCAGTTTATTGAACCGCCAGCCCACTATGGGAGCCGATCCCTGCTACGTTGCCACCAATGGGAAAGAAGTACTCACAGCCAACTATAGCGGAGGTAGCATGTCTATCTTCCCGCTGAAAAAGAACGGTTCATTAGAGCCTGTCGATACGCTTTTTGAAGGCAGTACCGGCGGACCGGACGCTGAAAGACAGGCAACACCCCACGTACATTGCACTGTCTTCTCTCCGGATGGAAAATATATCTTTGCCACTGACTTCAGTGCCGACCGCATCCTGCGCTTTGTCATACATCCGAAGAGCATTATCCCCCACCCTTCTGCCGAAGCCATTGACGTAGATCCTAACTCCGGTCCACGTCATCTCACCTTCAGCCCGAACGGCAAGTACGCGTATCTTATCAGCGAATTATCCGGTAATATCACCGCTTTCAGCTACTTGGATGGTAAACTGGAAAAGATACAGACCATTGCAGCCGACACACTTCGTGCGCGTGGCAGTGCCGATATACATCTCAGTCCCGACGGGAAATACCTGTATGCCAGCAATCGCCTGAAAGGTGACGGTCTTGCCATCTTCGAAGTGAATCCGGAAACCGGTATGTTGGCAAAGGTAGGCTACCAGTTGACGGGGATTCATCCGCGTAACTTTATTATCACCCCGAACGGGAAATATCTGTTGGCCGCCTGTCGCGACAGTCATGTCATTCAGGTATTCCAACGAGATCCCGTAACAGGCTTGTTATCGGATACGCACCAAGACATCAGCATTAATAAACCCGTTTGCATCCAATTCGTAAAATAACCGGGTAAAAGCTTGACTTCCGGTTTTTAATGTCGTATATTTGTCATCGTAATCCTGATTTAGATTCGGGGACACAGATAGTAACAGGGAAAAGCATTTGCTTCTCCCTGTTTTTTTATATCCTATATCTTTTCAGGCGAAAAATAAGGTACTTTGAGGCAAAATACATCATCTATTGAAGTAAAACAAACCATCTATCGAGATGAAACATACCATCTAATGATACAAAAGAAATGATCTATTGGGACAAAACATACCATCTCATGGAGCGAAAAGAGCCGCTAACTCACCCAGACAGCCTATTCTGTTAATATTCTATAATCTTACTCTTGACAAAAATAACTTCATTAACTTTGTCCCTTAACCGAAATTGTTTAAACAACGCGACTTATGAAGAAAAAAAATATAGTATTACTTTCAGCTCTGTTGTTCTCCGTTTCTGCCATAGCGCAAACAGAAGTGACAACAGGTATCATGCGTGGCAAAGACTACGGCGTTACTTACGTACTTCCGAAAACAGAAATCGAACTTACCGTGCAAGCCACTAAACATATCTATACTCCCGGAGAATTTTCCAAGTATGCTGACCGTTATCTGCGATTAAACAATGTCTCTTCCGAACCGGAAACTTACTGGACATTGGACAAGATACAAACAGCAGTAGTCGGTATACCTGATAAAGAGAATGTATATTTCGTGAAGATGAAAGACAAAACCGTGGCTCCTCTTATCGAATTGAGCAAAGACGGCATCGTCTACTCCATCAACATGCCGTTGGGCAGCGGACAAAAGAAAGCAGTTCCTGCCACTCCCAAGGCAGCAGATAATACTCCTAACGTCAATCCCCGTAGCTTCCTGACAGAAGAAATCCTGATGGCAAATTCAACGGCAAAGATGGCGGAACTGGTTGCAAAAGAAATCTATAACATCCGCGAAAGCAAAAATGCCCTGTTGCGCGGTGAATCGGACAACATGCCCAAAGACGGTGCACAACTAAAGCTTATGCTGGATAACCTGACCTTGCAGGAACGTGCCATGACCGAAATGTTTGCAGGTAAAGTGACCGATGAAGAGAAAATATATACAATCCGCATCGTCCCCAAAGAGATGAAGAATGAAGTTGCTTTCCGTTTCTCTAAGAAGTTGGGTATTGTAGCTAACAATGACCTGGCAGGCGAACCTATTTATATCACGGTAACTGACCTTAAAAGCATAAAAATTCCTGAAGTCGATCCAAAGAAGAAGGTGGATGAAGGTGTTGCCTACAATGTACCGGGCAGAGCTCACGTTACATTAAGTTATAACAATAAAGAATTGTATAATTCAGAAATCCCTGTCACACAATTTGGTGTAGTCGAATATCTCGCTCCTGTACTGTTCAATAAGAATTCCACAATAAAGGTATTATTCGATCCTGAAACAGGGGCTTTATTAAAAGTTGACAGAGAGTAATTTTATAAATCCATCCTTTCGTAATTGCATCACATAAGTCGTGACTCGTGAAGCATAATTCTCATCAGGATGGAAATGATCGGCAAGCTGGAAAACAATCTCCCGTACCGTACGCCGCCCGTCTATCAGACGCCACACTGCACTGCCGTGTTCTTCAAGGCGGACATGAATATCAGGAGACATGCTTTTCGGTAACAAAAGCCGGCGCATCCACTCATACTTGAACCGGGGATAGGAGATTACAGCGTAATCTCCCTCCCATTCGGTCAAGATGTGGTCACAACGAACCGGAACAGCATCCAACAGACTGACTTTTCCTTCTGGTGTTTCCATATTCGTATCCGTTTATACTTATTTCTGAATATTGGGTTCTTCCAATTGATAACCAAACTTTTTATCGGCTCTCTTCAGCATAAAGGCTACCACAAGAGACAAACAAGCAATACCTGTAAATATACACATAGGTATCGTATAGTCATACAGATTCGTTCCATCCGCCTTCTTGCCCACGATACAATAAAGATCAAGTACCTTACCAATCAGCGTAGGAATACCCCACAAACCAATATTCTGAATAAAGAAAATCAATGCATAAGCTGTACCCAACTGGCTTACAGGGAATATCTTAGCAACCGCAGGCCACATAGCAGAAGGTACCAACGAAAAAGCAATACCCAGAATAATCATCAAACCAATAGCCACTAACCAGTAATTAATGGCAGGAATGGCATAAATAAAGTGCACACCTATCAGCATTGCAGCACCCAGTATCATAATAGAAGCTGACTTACCGCGTTTATCTATAAATCCACCGAATATTGGAGTAAGAATCAAAGCACCCAAAGCCGGCAATCCGGCAAAAGTACCCGCTACATTCTCATTAATACCATATTTGATAATCATCAACTCGGAAGCAAACTTCTGGAAAGGGAATACACAGGAATAGAATAATACGCACAGCAAAGCTATCAACCAGAAGCCCGGGTTTACGAGGATATTCTTCACATCTTTGAAAGAGAATTTCTCTTCCTCCCCTTCTGTACCTGCTGCTATGGCTTCTGCTTCCATCTGTCTGTCAAGCTTCTTATCCATTACTGAGAAAATAAAGAAAGCAACCAGACCACCTAAGAGAAGAATCAACCCTACCAATACCGGAGTAGTGATACCGAAAGCACGTGCCAAAGGAATAGCCACCGCATAACCGGCTTGCGAACCGATACGTGCCAGTGCTACCTGCACACCCATAGCCGTAGCCAGTTCTTTACCCCTGAACCACTTGGCTATAATTTTAGAAACAGTGATACCGGCAACTTCCGCACCTACACCAAAAATGGAATAGCCGGCAAATGCAACGAATACGCCTGCTTTATAACCGAAAATCTCGTTAAGACCGAAAATCTGTGCATCCGGACCGGCAAGCCCTGTCATGGCATAATATTCAAGTGCCGTACCTCCCACCATCAAGATAGTTGATAATTTACCAGTGAAACGGATACCAAAACGGTCAAGGATTAATCCACCCCAAATCAGCATCAGGAAGAATACATTCAGGAAACTATATCCACCTGTGAAGAATCCAAAATCACTACTTGTCCAGGCAAGATCCGACTCCAACATTGTTTTCAGTGGTGCTACCACATCGTTTACATAGTAAGCTGCCATCATTGTGAAAGCAACAATTACCAATGCTCCCCACCGGGTAGCTTTGGAGTCATTCAATTTAAGTTTTAATTGTTCTGTCATTGTACTATTTAGATTAATTATTAGTCAGACTGCATAATCCCGACAAAGGTAGTTAAATCCGTCATAAAAAGAAAAAAGGCTGACACCTTTTCGGCATCAACCTCTTTCTTATTTCTTTTGCGGGATCATCCGCGCTTAGCTTTAGTTAGCTGAATCTTCAGCAGCCGGAGCAGTTGTTGCAGGAGTTTCTGTTGTAGCAGGAGCTTCTGTCTGCGGAGCAGCTGTACCAGTAGGCATGTTATACGGATTGGTCTTTTCTTCTTTTTGAGCTTGCTCCAGAATCACATCGCCTCCCTTACCGGAAGAAGTAGGAACCACATAAGCAGTAGCAATACTCATTACGACCATGAATCCTGCCAAGAACCATGTTCCTTTTTCCAGAAAGTCAGTAGTCTTGCGCACACCCATAATCTGATTGGAAGAAGAAAAGCCGGATGCTAAACCGCCTCCTTTGGAATTTTGAATCAATACAATGAAGCACATCAGCAAAGATGCAACCACCATTAAGATAACTAAGAATAAATACATTTTGTTATTTTGATTTAGCGTTAATAATCAATTTCTCCAAAAATCTGATTTGGTCTGCAAAGTAAGCATTTTTTTTTGGATAATTCAAACTTAATTTTTTAATAATTTCAAGAGCCTTGTCATATCGGCGCTGTTTGATATAAATTTTCGCCAAAGTTTCAGTAAAGCAACTGTCATCCAACTCATCCGAAGCTGATTTAGGAGTCGTCTCTTCATCAGTATCCGTATCTTCGGAATCATCTTCCTGCTCTGTTTCTACCTCTGTGGGCGGAGGAATCTCTTCGGTTACAACCGGTGTTTCTTCTTCGACTTCGTCCTCTTCCTCCTCAATCAATGGAAGTAGAAGCGGATTTTCCTCTTTCAGCAACTTCAAGCTGATGCCTTCCTCAGTTTCACTCTGCCGGATAAATCCGTCTATCAAATCCTGTCCACGCAACTTGGGTACTTCCACCGGAACAGTCGATGATGTATCTGCCTCGTCCGTATCTTCATCATCCTGCATCAGATAGGCGGTATAATCCATTGCGTAATCCAACTCTGTCGTCTGAGAATGTTCTTCCGGCACAGTAGCAAGGAAAGCGTCTATTAATGAAAGGGTACGGTCGATACTCGGCTCTTCCTCCAGCTCTTTCCCGACAACAGATTCTGAAGTATGAGGATGAAGGGCATATCGGTCACCTTCAATCAGATAAAACAATACACGGCGGTCCGATACATACAGTACGGCCTTACGTAATTCTGCACCGAAGTTAATATCGTGCAGCACATAGAGGTTCTTGAGATAGAGCAAACGCAGGGACTGAAAGTAAGGATAGCGGGTTACCAACGTACGAAGTTCGTATAAGGTATCCCGGTTCAACGCCTCGGGATGCTGTATCCATTGTTGCAAATGTACAGGCGTCATTCCTACTCCTACCAGTTAGCTACGGTTGCGTTAAATATTTGTTCCGTTATGTCTTTCACCATCAGTTTTATTAACTCATCCTGTACTTCGGTCAGCAATTTGGAAGAGTCATAAGTCTGGAAAGCGGAGAATTGTTGGTCAGTAAAATCGTCTTTGTGATCCGTATTATTCACAAAAGAAACCTTCACAGTCAAGGTGACTTTTACTTTTGAAGAATATCCACTGGCATCCACCGCTTCGTTATATTGATTATAACCGGTAATCTCGCCATCAATTTCAATATCGGCATTGCCATTCACAAGTGATAAGCGGGTCTGACGTATGAACAAATCTTTCAATCCCTGATTAAATTCAGTAGCCAGCGGAGCATAAACATACTCTGCACGATTCTGGAAATCAGCTATCGAAACTGTTTTTACCTTGGAGTAATCAATCGAACTAATCGGTGCCAGTCCTACTTTAATACTACACGAATTTACTATCAGTAACACGCTCAACAACAATGCTGTCGAAGCTATTTTTTTAATCCAATCCATATTCTTTAATCTTTCTATATAAGGTACGCTCGGAAATATTCAGATCCTTTGCCGCACTCTTGCGTTTACCATGATGCTTTTCCAAGGCTTTTCGTATCATTTCTTTCTCCACTTCATCCAAGGAGAGAGATTCTTCCACATATTCTTCCGTGTCTTGTATGTCATCATCAATATCATGAGACGACTTTATGGAAGGATGAATGATGGTAGGCACACTCTGAGAAACCGGAGTTACCACAGCAGGCGGTTGGGCGAAATAAGTAGCAGGCACAGCCGGAGCAGCAGCTTTCCCACGTTCAGTCATGATCTCATGCACCAGCTTTTTCAATTCCGTCACATCCTGGCGCATATCGAAAAGAACCTGATACAGGATTTCCCGCTCACTTTCAAAACTCTTGGATTCCTTCACACCAAACAAAGCGGGAAGGCGTTGCATACTATTCTGCGCCGGCAGGTATCCACTCAAAATGGCAGCATTGATTTCACGGTTAGTTTCAATGATGGAAATCTGTTCCGTGATATTCTTTAACTGCCGTACATTACCGGGCCATGAATAAGAAATCAATAATTGCTTAGCATCTTCCGTCAACTGGATGGCAGGCATACGATACTTTTCAGCAAAATCTGAGGCAAACTTACGGAATAACAGGAATGCATCCTCTCCACGCTCACGCAGAGGGGGTACCTGAATAGGTACAGTATTCAAACGGTAATACAAATCTTCACGGAAACGTCCCTCGGAAATGGCCTGTGTCAAATTAACATTAGTAGCTGCCACAATGCGCACATTGGTTTTCTGCACCTTAGACGAACCGACTTTTAGAAACTCACCACTCTCGAGTACCCGGAGCAGTCGAGCCTGCGTAGGCAAAGGCAATTCTCCCACTTCATCCAGGAAGATTGTTCCACCATCCGCCTCACCAAAGTATCCTTTCCGCTCACCGATGGCACCGGTAAAGGCTCCTTTCTCGTGACCGAATAATTCCGAGTCAATGGTTCCTTCGGGGATGGCACCACAGTTCACAGCAATGTACTGACCGTGCTTACGCCTACTGTATTGATGAATGATCTGGGGAAAGCTCTCCTTACCCACACCACTTTCTCCGGTTATCAGTACAGACAGGTCGGTAGGCGCTACCTGAATGGCAACATCTATCGCACGCATCAATGCTTCATTGTTACCAATGATGCCGAATCGTAATTTTACTTGTTGTATTTCCGCTTTTGTCATTCTATAAATCTTCTTCCACACTATCGAGTTTCAGCTTATCGCTGTCATCACGCTTTTCGTAATATTGTTTTCGTAAGGGGTTGGCATGTGCTTCCTTATCGCGCAGGCGATTACGGAATACATCGATAGCCACATAAATGGCCTGACGGAAAGAGTCCTCACTGGCCAATCCTTTTCCTGCAATATCATAGGCAGTACCATGAGCCGGTGAAGTACGTATCACGGGCAATCCGGCAGTATAGTTCACACCTTCATCCATTGCCAGCGCCTTGAACGGAGCCAATCCCTGATCGTGGTACATGGCAAGCACTCCATCGAAATGAGTGAAATTACCTGAACCCATGAAACCGTCAGCCGG
This sequence comes from Bacteroides intestinalis, assembly GCF_003464595.1. GTDB lineage: Bacteria > Bacteroidota > Bacteroidia > Bacteroidales > Bacteroidaceae > Bacteroides > Bacteroides intestinalis_A. The sequence goes on along the minus strand of NZ_QRZF01000002.1, from coordinate 251,615 downwards.
ATATGGACCATAGCACAATATGCCTTTTGCAGCCATTTCTTTCAATGCCGGAATAATAATCTCTTCCTCTTCTTTTCCCAGCAATCCTTCGTCGCCCGCATGCGGGTTCAGAGAAAGCACAGCTATACGCGGTGCACCGATAGCAAAATCCTGCTTTAATGAATGATTGAAGATAGCTAATTTCTCCTGTATCAGTTCTTTCGTTATAGTCGATGCAATCTGGCTGACAGGAATATGCCCTGTAACCAAAGCCACCCGAAAATCATCTTTCATCAGAATCATCAGTGACCTGGCACCATCGCCCAAACGTTCTTCTATATATTCCGTATGACCGGGAAATGCAAAAGTCTCCGACTGAATGGTATGCTTATTGATAGGAGCAGTAACAATCACATCGACCAGCCCCTCCTTGTATTCTTCAATAGCTCTTTCCAGTGCTCCGAGTGCAGCCTTTCCGGCTTCGGGATCTGCTTTCGAAAATTCCACCTTCACTTCATCATCCGTACAGTTCACTACGCTCAGACGGTTATGAACCGCTTCTGCAGCAGAATTCACGATACTGAAGTTTGTCGGCAAATCGAGTGACTTACGATGATAAGCAGCCACTTTAGGCGAACCATAAATAATAGGTGTACACAGTTCCAACATAACAGGGTCAGAGAATGTCTTCAAAATAACCTCATAACCCACGCCGTTTATATCTCCTTGTGTAATGCCGACTCTTATTTTATTATCTTCCATTTTTCAATATATATATATCATTTTTAGATGAGGATGCGTCAGGAGTCCCAGTGATAACTTTTCATCCGCAGATTACGCGGATTACACAGATTCATTAAAATCCCAATCTGCGTTATCCGCGTAATCTGCGGATGAAAAATATTTCTTCAATAATGATTCTCCTTATACATTCTCAATATTATTTTTCTTGATCAGCAGTTTGAGCTTGCTCTTTCTTCACCCCCAATGGTATCTCTGCACCTGTCTGCTTATCACCCGGAACTCTCAATGTATAAAGAGATGCTTCCATCTGACGCATCAGATTGCGTTTCAGTTTATCAGGTGAATAAATGAAGGCTTCTACAACAATGATACGCTGGTTCACCGGATCCAGACGCATGTGCGATACATACGGACCACCCATAAAATCACCTTTCATACGCCACAAGCCACGAGCTTCCAGTGCATATTCTCCTTGAATGTTGAGAGGACGTACATCAGTCATCAAGGTATCAGTAGCCATATACATACCTTCCTTAGCACCCGGAATGTTAGCTTTCATAACAGAGTCACGCATCTGCACAAAATACTCCTTGGTAAAAGTATTCTTGTCTCTATAAGGGAAAGAGTAAATGACAAAGTTCTGATCAGCGGTAGCTGCATTCGTACCTGCCCAGAAGAAGTTTTCTCCTTGCTTGGTGGAAGAAAGCTCTCCCGGTACCCATATATCACAATCAAACATACTCTTTACCTTTGTCGTCACATAATCATTATGTTTCTTTTCCAGCTGTGCAATCTGACGGTTCATCTCTGCACGCGTAAAGAAATCAATAATGGTCTGCTTGTTTTCCGTCACAAATGTCTCGAATGAAGCTTCATCAGGAGCCTGTATCGTCAGGATAGTCTGCGGAGATGCATATACATCCTTCGCATATTTAAATTTAGGCTGAGTATAAATATCCTGCACATCAGCAATGATAATATTGCGAATCAGCTTTAATGTAGCATCATAATTTGCCGGAGAAGTGTACATCATGCGGAATGAACGCTCAGACTGGGGAAGCCCCGGCACATCCGTATCAAGTACATCATAAAGCGCCCTACCGGCAGGACGTTCCCACATAGCTGGATCTACTACTACCAGGATTTCATACGCACGACCACTTGAAGTCGCACCAAACACGCCCTTCTTACCGCTACTACATGCGGAAAAGGCTATTGCTACAAGAGCTAAACTTAGATAAAACAGGTGCTTTCTCATATACTTACCAGTTAATGTTTTTACAAAACTACGAAGAATACGTATATCATCCGAGCCAAAGTTAATAATTTATATTAATTCTTGTTTATTCTCTTCCTGTTTGGCAGTAGAAAGCATACCACAGGCAGCGAATATATCTTCACCTCTGGAAGCACGTATCGTAGTAAACAAACCGTGGGAAGTCAGGTAATCACGGAGTTTAGTCATCGTTTCCATATCCGCCCCTTCCAGGTCTACCCCGGGAATGGCATGAAAACGAATTAGATTGATACGGCAATCCAGCCCGCGCAAGAGTTTCAATAATTCTTTAGCATAGAGCAACGAATCATTCACGCCCTTAAAAACAATATATTCAAAAGATAGTCTACGCTGTTTACTAAAATCATAGTTTTTTAACAAGTCTACCATTTCTGTAATGGAGAAAGCCTTCTCGGCAGGCATCAATTCCCGGCGCTGCAAAGCAACCGGAGAATGTAGGCTGACGGCCAGATGGCACTCAGATTCCTCTATAAAGCGTTGAAAACCTTTGCGCAGACCAACTGTAGAAAGAGTAATCCGTTTAGGACTCCATCCATACCCATAGGAAGCAGTCATAATTTCCAAAGCTTTCAGTACCTCATCCAGATTATCCAGAGGTTCTCCCATACCCATCATTACCACATTGGTCAGCTTGTCCCTTTCAGGGAGAGAATTGATCTGATTGATAATTTGGTTGGCAGTCAGGTTAGCGGTAAAGCCCTGCTTGCCTGTCATACAGAATTTGCAATTCATCTTGCATCCCACCTGGGACGAAACACAAAGTGTGGCACGGTCTTCATCCGGAATGTAAACCGCTTCAACAAAATGTTTATCCCCTGCCCGATACAAGTATTTCACCGTACCATCCACCGAGCGCATAGCTTCCACAGGTGCATCTGCTCCCACTTCATAGACATCTTTCAGAAGGTCCCGGTGTTTTAACGACAAGTTGGTCATGTCATCTATGGAATTCACTTTCTTGTCATACAGCCATGAAGCTATCTGCTTAGCGGCAAATCCGGGCATTCCCAGTCTCTTCACCGCCTCTTGCAATTCAGTGAGTGTTAGTCCTAAAAGAGTTTGTTTCGGCATAATTATCTATCAATCTATCCAATTTATCTTTGCAAAGGTAGGAATAAAGTTGCATAAAGGCAATTACAGACACAGAAAATGAGATACAGCCCCTAAAGAAAAAGCCGTCTGATATTACATCAAACGGCTTTTCTTATATTATTATTCTGTAAATTCTTAGAAGAACAAATAACGACTGTCTTTCACATCAGCCTTCAGATACAGGTCGTTGAGGAACTGACTTGCCATGCGGGCATGCATATTCTGCAACGTAGCTTCTTCTGTTTCCTGATTGAAAGTCTCATTCAACTTTTCTTTAGCATACGGCTGAAGAACGAATACACCGCCATTACCTTTAATCGGAGCACTCAGTTTATTCAGTTCAGCAATAGATGCATAGGCACCTACCAACGGTTCGCTGGCACGTAATGCCGGAACATAAGCAGGAGCTGCAAAAGTCACGTGCTTCACAGAGTCGCTTACTGCTTCAGCCATAGATTTGTATTGGTCGAATGAAGTTGCACCGACAGCTTTCATATCAGCCATGATCTTCTCAGCTTTCTTGTCACGGATCAATTCCAGTCTCAATTGGTCTTTTACCAAAGCCAACGGACGGTAACCTTCCGGAATAATAGCAGACACAGCTACAACCAACATACGGTCGCTTTCACCACATTCATACAAACCGGATACTTCACCTGGTTTTGCAGAGAAAGCCCATCTTAAAGCTTCCTTAGTACCTCTGATACTACCGATACCATGCTCAGAGCTATACAAGTCATTTCTATCCAACAGTTTATATCCTGCATCTTCAGCATTAGCTACCATCTTTTCCAAAGTCGGATTAGCAGCGATAAACTGGCTGAAATCATTGTATGCCTTACCATAAGTTTCCTTACTGAATTCTACCGGACGCTTGATAACAGCTACCTTATATTTATCTTTAACAGCTTTCTTATCCATTACCTGCAAGATAATGTTTGCCTGTGCCAAAGAAAGGTTAGCCATTTCATTCTTACCAAGAGTAGTAACAGTATTCACATACTTCAGATTGTCACCATCCAACTGTGCACCTTCATAGTTAGCAGAAGAAATCCAGGTAGACTCACCTGTCTGACCGTACTTCTTAGCAATCTCTGCAAAGTCAGCACCACCCTTGATAGCAGTATAGATACTGTCAGCCAAAACCTTGGTCTTAGCAGCATCCTCAGCCACTACCTGTATCTGACGATACTGAACAGAGTCCGGCATAGAAGCTGTAGCCAATTTCTTGAATGAATTGATTGTATTATCTGTTGCATTGTAGTAAGGACCATATACGCCACCTACGGCAACAGAGTCCAGACGAGCAACTACATCAGTAGGCAATGCCTTAGAAGTATAATACAAATCAATATAAGGAACTTCTGAACCTGCTGCACGAACCAGAGTAGAATAATCACCCGGAGTACCTGCAAGCTGTTCTGTATATTCCATAACTTCCTCTTGGATAGCATTTCTATCCTCAGGACTTGCAGTTACCTGTACATCAATGAACTTGATGTTACGAGTTTCTACATATTGTCTGAATTGTTCTTTCTTCTTGTCGTAAGCAGCTTTCAGGTCTGCATCTGTGATGGTTACTGTTGAATCTTCAATAGAAGAATAAGGAATAGCAGCCAGCAACAAATCTGATTGATCTACTCTTGCATCGAAAGCAACCTGAGCCTCTACCGGATTAGAGAAAAGAGACTTGGAAACCAAAGCCTGATATTTCTCTGCCAGACGAGTCTGAATCAGTTGTTTTTCCAGGAAAGACCAGAACTTGTACATAGACTGATAATATTCAGCGTACTGTGCCGGCATCTGGGCTGTATTCATCTTAGAGTAATCCACCAGGAACTTCTTCAACATATCTTTATCAAAAGCACCGGTTTGCGGGTTACGGAACGGAGTTTGTTGCAGCATCGGGTGTACACCTGCATCGATGATTGCCTGAATTTCTGCTTTAGAGACTGAAATACCAAGTTTCTTCGCTTCGTTTTCAATCAACTTATTGTTAACGTAGTTTCTCCAAACTTCATCTTTAATCTGATTGTTTTCTTCATCGGTAAGTGCGCTTGTACCTCTCGAGAATTTCACAACTTCAGTATATTCTTCTACCAAGCTCTGATAATCCTGAGCGGAAAGTGCCTCTCCGTTAACCTCTCCTACATCATGTGACTGGTGTGGCTGCAATACCTTCCAAGCATCTCCTGCAATGAAAGCGAACAGCGCCAAACCAATAACAATCACCAATAAGGGTCCTTTAGACCGAATGTTTTGTAATGTTGCCATTTTAGTTAATATGATTTATTTGTTTATTATTATTTCTCCAAACTTCATTTTAGCGCACGAAGATACAAAAAATGCTAATACGCATCTATTTATTCTTTAAAAAATTACGCCATTCTGTTATTATTCCACCACTTTCAGACGTACCAACTCTATTTTTGTGGCCGTAACCTTAATAATTTTAAACTGAAATCTATCAATCGTCACTACTTCATGCAATTTCGGGAAACTCTGATAACGATTCAGAATCAATCCGCCTACCGTCATATAATCATCTTCTTCCGGTAGATCCAGATTGAATGTCTCATTCACCTTTTCTATTTCCAAGCGACCGGAAAGTACATATTCATCCTCTCCTATCTGTTTGCATACATACGAAGTGTTATCATGTTCATCTTCGATATCACCGAATATTTCCTCCACCAAGTCTTCCAACGAAACAATGCCGGACGTACCGCCAAACTCATCCACCACCACAGCAATGGTTTTCTTCTGCTGCATAAACAGCTTCATCAACTTATGTGCTGCCATTGTTTCGGGTACAATGGGTACTTCTTTCACATTATTCCGCCAATCGACAGGATTACGGAACATTTCAGATGAATGAATATATCCTACTACATTATCTATATTTCCGTCATAGACTATAATCTTAGAAATACCGGACTCTACAAAAAGGCTCTTTAATTCTTCCAGAGAAGTCGTCAGATCCACAGCAACCACTTCTGTACGTGGCACAATGCAATCGCGTATCTTAATGCTGGAAAAGTCGAGTGCATTCTGAAATATCTTCACTTCGGTATCCAGTTCCTCTTCATCTTCAGCATTATCAATGCTGCTCTGAACAAAATAATCCAAATCCACTTTTCCAAAAGCCTTATCGGATGCCTCCTTGTTGATCTTCATGCCAAACATGCGCAAAAAAAGATAAGACAGCCCGGAAGCCAGTTGAGAAATCGGATATAAAGCGACATAGCAGATGAGCAGCGGAAAAGCACAGACTTTCAACACAAGATTAGGATTAATCTTGAATAAGGTTTTAGGAAGGAACTCACCTGTTACCAGGATAATAAGTGTGGAGATGACTGTTTGCAACAACACTTCCACAAAATCATTGGAGATTAGATCTCCCAGTAAATGTACTTTGATAACTTGCGCCATGAGGATACCATAAATAACCAGCGCAATATTATTACCTACCAGCATGGTAGATATGAAGTTATTTGAATTACGGAAGAAATAAGAAAGGATGCGTGAAGTCACCCCGTCCTTACGTTCCATTTCAAAACGTAGTTTATCTACGGAAACAAAAGCAATCTCCATACCCGAAAAAAAGGCGGAGAAGGCCATAGTAATCAATAAATAAATATAGGTATCCATAATTTATGGTTTGATACTATCGGTCCGCACACTTCCAGTTTGCACACTATCGGTTTGCAAGCTATCTGCAGGCGCTGTGGCATCATCATCCACATAGAAAATGCCTTCCGGCTTTCTTATTGTATAAATAGTCATTTGCTCATTGGAGTCAAAGCCATGTCCCGTGATGATCCGGTCAGGCTGCTCAATACGGATAAACTGGTCGGAATAGATAGTGTGCTTGTTCTGGTCCCAATATAACAAGTCAGTCTCAAACCTTTCACCTTTCAGATTCTGAATATCCACATTGCTCATCAGCTTCCACAGCTTTTGCTTCTCATAATAATATGCTGTATCTGCCTTTACACTCGCCTCCACGTTGAATACCGAGTCGAATTTCTCCAGATAAACACCTTTTTCAAATGCCCAATAGGGCGGATTTTTTCGGTCGAAGACCAGCCACTCTTCCGTATTGATACGATAACGGGTGACACCCGAATCAGAGATCAAAGTCATAACTCCTTTCGTATCCATCACAGGCAATGAATCACGCTCTGTTATAGCATCTCCCATATCCTTATGACGTCCGGAACAGGCGGAAAATAAAAGAAGCATAACCACTGCCCCATAGGCAATGGTTATGCTCAAACTTCTACAAAATAGAACGTTACTTCGTCTTGGTAACATATTAATATTTCTTATCGAACCGTTGTGCTTTCACCGATCCAACCACCTATTGTAACGCGGTCTCCAGCTTTAATACCTAACATAAAGAGGTCTTCAGCTTTCGGTGTATAACGTGCATACGTTGAAATCAATTCGTTTGCCTTATCAGCTACACTCGGATCTACGGCTTTAGCACGTTGCAACTTATCAATAACAACGAAGTATGTACACTTATTCAAAGCAGACTCGTCATTCCAGTTCGGGCTGGAAGCATAAAGCTGTGCAAGCAAGATGTAAGCATCTCCAAAGTTTTCCTTGAAACCAATGGCTTTCTGCAAATAGCTTCTCGCCTGTGACAATTTCTTACTATTAAACAAAGATGCAGCAACAATATAACATAACTGAGCTTTCTTTTCAGAGTCGCTTTCAAGACTTAATGCCTCATCAAAGTATTTGATAGCTGTATCAAAGTCACCTTTCTTATATGCCATATATCCACATCCTGTAGCAGCGTCAGCAGTAGGATTGATCTTATACATATAATAAGAAGCTTGGAAGTATGCTTCGCTTTCAGTACATTTCATCATCTTCATGACAGAAATAGCCTTCTTCAAATAAGCAGAGTCTGTTTGATTAGCTTCAACTTTAGGACCATAAATACCCTGCAAAGATTCACAATCAGCAGTACCACTATTGATAAACATGGCTACAAGGTTATCTTTTACTTGTTGCAAAGCTTGTTTCTTAGCCGGATCATTTTCTGCAGCGATAGCAGCATCAACATATTCAGAATCTGTCAGGTAATCTTGGATAAATTGTTCCTTATGATTAGGATCAGCCTTCAACTTATTCAAAGACATATCCAGAAAATAGTGCAAGATAGGACTCTTGGAACCTTCTTTTTCTGCTTCAATAGACTCTTTCAACCATGCATAAGCTTGATTTACATCCACGTTAGGTGCATATGCAATGTAGCTGATAGCCTTACTTCCTTTCGTATCACCTACAGTAGGCGTACCTTTCAAATGTTGGAAATTAGGTGTATATTGCATTCTCAGATCATATACTTCCATTAATTCATCAAAATACTTCTTGTAATCAGCAGAATTACGATCTTTTATTTCATTTAAGAAAGCCGACAATATTTTAATACCGTCATTAAAAGTATAAAACTTCAATGTCGGACATGCCTTCAATACTTCTTTCCACGGCAAATAAGCATCCTTAAAATTACCTGCTCTCACCGCTTCATGAGAAATACTACTGTTTTTATTACAATCTTCAGTCTGTGCGAAAGCGCTGGTTACTCCACCCGAAAGGAGCAAGACAGCTACAAGCGTTTTAATCTTCATTGTATTTAAATTTTAGTTGTTATATTGTCTATTCTTCATTATTGCACTTTACGTTTCCAGAACCATTGTTCATTGAATGTCACGCCAATACAAAGACGCAATGTGTTCTCATTCAAGAATTTACTTTCCGTACCTTGCATTCTCACATATTGTGCTGAGATGCTCAATACAGAACGGCTACGTGGCAAAGGCAATCCAAAACCGGCAGTTACTCCGTACTCATTCGCAGCACGTGCCCCATCTATCTTATAATAAGGTTTGGAATAATAAGCTCCCAAACGATATTTAATATGTGAGAGATAGCTTCTTCCTAACAAGTTAGGAACATACTCTGCACCCACAGCAATCTTGGCACGATTACAGAAAGCATCCGGATTATTCATAAACGTCGTACTACTCCATTTCTGAAACATCACATCCGCCCCCACTGTAAGACGATCATCATATACATATGTCACACCGGCACCCAATGTCATAGGAATGCCCATTGTCAAGATTGTATCTTTTTGCGATGTAGTATACCCTGTTGAGCTATTACCCTTCTGATTTTGTACATACGCCTCATTATTCAAGTCATGTCCCGGTGAAAAAACAACACCTAAAGTAGCAACATGCTTCTTGCTGAATTGGTGTGTATATTGTGCACCGAAATCAAGTTTATAACTTGTAATTTCCATGCCCGTAGCTGTAATCAAAGGCATTACAGTCGAATTAGACGGAAATGACTGACTACGGGTATGTGTGATATCCCCCCAAAGATACGAAATATTCGCACCAACAGAAAGATTTTTAAATATTTTAAAACCTGCACCCAAATAAAGTTGATGTAAGCCACCTTCACCGGCATAAGTCGTACTGGCAGAATTCTCCGGATATTCCGTGTTTTCCTGATAACTGGCCATTGTATAGCCAACGTTAGAATAAGGCAACAACCCTATGCTCATCGCTCCCCATTTGGAAAGACGGAATTGCATAGTGATATAGTCAAAACTGGAGTTTTTAGCATTCTTTTTAACAGTCCCATCACTGAAGTTGGTATTCTGCATGGAAATACCCCCATCAAACATAAAAGTCAACGAATCGACCGCCGTATAGGATGCCGGATTCGCAAAATTAGTCTGATACTTGTCACGTAAGCCATAAGCAATGCCACCCATTGCCTTACTATTACCCGACCCTTGGTCTGCCAGCTGTCCGTATCCGTATCGTGTATAGGGAGAATTTGTATTATTTTGAGCGACCGTCGCCCCAGATAATATCGTGAGCAAAAGCACCAAAAGTGTTTGTCTAAATCTTGTCATTATTATAGTTTAAAATTCGATTTAATCCTTTCAACACTAAAAATCTGTCTGCAAAGATGATACTTTTTAAGTTTGTATCAAAAGAAAAATCATCCCCGCCCGTTAAAAAAACCAAAAGTTCAGGATATTTATGTTTCATAGCCATTATGTAACCCGAAATTTCATATTCCATACCTTTCAGCACCCCAGCGCGGATGGCAGTCTCAGTATCCTTTCCCATCAGGAGTTCACGCCCTTCACGTTGCACCAACGGCAAACGTCCGGTAAACTGATGAAGTGCACGAAAACGCATTTGCAAACCGGGTGAAATATTCCCGCCGTGATAGCGTCCTTCAGCATCCACAAATTCGTACGTAATACACGTGCCGGCATCAATCACCAGAATGTCTCTACCTGGGAACTGTTCGTTAGCAGCTACCACAGCCGCCATGCGGTCATAACCCAATGTCTGAGGAGTCTCATACAGGTTTTCCACCGGAAGCGGAGTCTTTTCATTCAGCCAAAGCACTGGTATAGGAAGTAATGCTAACTGCGCCAGCACCTGTTCGCTCAGGTCTATTACAGTTGCAACAATCGCCTTTTCAAAGTGATACTTATGATAAATATCTTTCAGATGCTCCAAATTCTGCTTGGAGTCATATACCACTTCTAAAAGTGAAAAGCCGTCAAAGACAGCTACTTTTGCTACCGTATTTCCAATATCAATAACGAGATTCACTGAATACTGATTATTTTTCCGGGCGCAAAGATACTATTTTAATTGAATTGGTTTTCTTTTTTCTATCAATATTCGTCATTAGCGTAAAGGAAGTCGAATGTAGCTTGATTATACTCAAATATTTCTTCCGGTTTAAAAAATCTTTTCAACTCCACTTCTGCTGCTTCAAGCGAATCGGAGGCATGCACTATATTCTCCTGGAAACTCATGCTGTAATCTCCACGAATAGTACCGGGAGCAGCCTTCCTGCCGTTGGTGGGACCTGTCAGTGTTCTTACAGCTTCAATCGCATCCACTCCCTCAAAACAACACACAATGACCGGGCATGCCATCATTGAATCCTTCACGCGCTGAAAGAACGGCTTTGCACTTAAGTGGGCATAATGCTCATTGAGTATTTCATCCGTCAACTGCACCATCTTCATACCGGCTAAACGTAAGCCTTTGCGTTCAAATCTATTTGTGATCTCACCTACCAAACCTCTTTGCAGGGTGCATGGTTTTAAAATGACCAGTGTTTTCTCCATCATAATAGTCGATTCTTTTTTTAAAAGTTATAAAACAACTCTTTCCCAAAAATACGACTTTTCACTGAAATACGCTCTTCATTGAGTCTTTTTTATGTATATTAGAGGCAAAAAGGATAAATAAGCAATTACTTAATCATAGAATTCAAAAGATTAATCTTCTTATCATCAGACAAATCCCAATACCACCATTTATCTGGATTATCCCTTTCTTGTTCATATCTACGTCTATAAGCTATTTTAAATACAGACAGCAACAAAATAACAACTTTCCTCAATTCATTATTAGGCAATTCTGCAATCTTATATAAATTAGAGTTCTCCACCCCTTTTTTAAGTAAAACGCAGGGTGTATAAGTCGGTTTTAATCTACTACACAAAATAGCAGGTTCAATATCTCCAGTTTCAGGTCTTGACTGAATTATTAAAGTAACAAGCCCATTTATGAAGGTTCTCTTGTCATTGTTACACAAATTATCAAACAAAGATACTAGCCGATCTGTATCAATAATATCCTGTCCATACTGATTAATCAAAATTTCATATTCTAATTTCATAAATCATCCAAGAAATGATAGTTTTCAACATTAAATTTATGTTACACAATATCCAAAAAACAAAAGAGTACAAAAGAGTCACAAACTTAAAAACTACATCTTTATCTTTATTAATATTACTCCATTTTATGACTCTCCATAGCGTCAAGCAAATCCTTAATTGCCATTTTCTTCTTTAAAGGAGAACTTACATATTTATAGAAAAAAGAGAAAAAAGGTCCTAAAGCACCCTCTGCCTCAAAATATTCATCCAATTTAAATTTAGAGACATCCACATTAAACTCTTGCCCAAAGGCTAAGATAAACTCTACAGCATCATCGCCCGTAATTCTTAAGTCGCATTCTAACAAAGTCGTTTCTTTCAATTCTTCAACATACAGAAAGCCCTGTTTGTCAACAAACAACTTCAACAAGTTAAGATTTTCACTTCTCATCATAATAATACTGATTTACGATTAGTAATCTAACAACCCTCTTAGTTTATAGAATATTTACGGAAAAAGCTAGATATCCATATATGCTCTAATAATCTTATCGCAAATAGATTTCAAGCCTTCAACATGCTTCATATCAGTAGAATCAAATCCGCGACCTAATTCATTCGCCAGAATCTGAGATAAATATTCAAACAACGATTGATCGTTCTTCATTACTTGTATTATCTCAGGTATATAACCAGCATATTCATCTTCTGCAATAGTCTCACCGACACCAAGAGGATCCCAATCTGCCACGATTTTATTTATTGTATCAAAGGTTTTCTTTACATCATTCATTTTATTCAAATTTAAAAGCATTTATTTTGATATAACCGAATCTAACATTTAGCAAAACAAAGCAGCCCATCTTACCTTACCATAAAACGCCCCATTGTAAAATACCAGTTTTCAGAAGGCAGTTTTTCGTCTCTTTGCCATTTTCCTTCCGTGGATAAGAGTATCTTCTTGATAAGTCCATCATAATCAAATTTAGAATTATCATATCCTCCCCTTTTTATAATTCTTATTTCCCGTATTTTAAGTTTATCATTAAAGAGGATAGTATAAAGACAAGAACCATTTACTTCATCACCATTATAATTAGCCCAATAAAGACTATCTTGATATTCTCTTAAAGACTCATTTCCACCTACGTAAGATATATCTGTAGATACCTTTTGAAATTCCTTTTTAATGTAATAGAAGACAGCATGTTTAGATGACTTAGTGGTATCTAATATTGATTTACATACAGGCAAAAAAGTCTCAACTTCAAAAAATGTACTACTTTGTACCTCTTTCTTATAAGGGCTGGTATCACTTGAGTAGATAACACTTTCATTCACTATTTTGCTTTGCCCATATAGCGATGCGGAAGCCATCATCAATAAAAAAGAAAATATAAATTTAATAGCCATATTCTTACCTTTTTAATGTTATTCCATATCTAAACTCGTCATATCGCCAAAATCGAATGAACTTATCGATGCCCATACAACCTTAACATACATACAATCACCAAGAAATTTACGACTGTAAATATAGGCAATATAATAGATATTTCGAAAAGAGAATATAAAAGAAATATAGTAACACATAAACAAACAGAATAGAAGAAACATACTATTAAAAACAGAATATCACAATTAGGATTCCTCAAGATTACTTTCAATAGAGATATTGTCAGCAGAATTACTGCAGCAATTATTGCACCTATAGACTGAATCGAAAGAAGAAAAATTCCTTGTAAACCCCAATACAAAGGCAAAATAATGTTTAATATATTTCTTTTTATCATTATCTATTTCTTTCTATTACATACCCTCGTAGATTATTTCAATTCATAATAAGCCTATTCATTGTTGACAATGGCAATGAATAAAAAATACACCAATAAAAAAATGTTGTAATAGCTATGAGTATAAACTCTATTATACAGAGATTTTTATTGTAACTCCCAAACGAAATAAAACGTTCTATTACAAGAACTATTACAGATAATATTATTATTAAAAGCGAAATTACATTTCCTATAGCCCCTTGGTTAACTCCACTGATAAATGGCATAGAAAAAAGATTATCTATAATTAATATCAGTGAATAAATAAGAATAGGAGTCAACCTTACTTTCTTTATTATTCTAATAAAATCATTCATCTGTTTTCATTTTTTTTATGCGTCGCATATATTGTTTATTTGGATTGTTTTTAATGATCTCTTTAAATGAAATACTTGGAACAAGATTTCGCAAACATTTAATACCCTGTTCAGCCAGATAAAATATTCGACTGAACAAAATAATAAAGTCCAAATGATAATTTGTTTGTACTTACCATAAAAACAGCTGTATCACAAATGGGAAAATGCATACAATATAAATTAATATATAGAATAAGACTTCTAACTTTCTACGTTCTTTATATATTAAACACACAAATAGTATCTCAAAAATAGTATAAATAATAGCTGCATAGCACAAAAATAAAGCACCTCCCAATCCATTTCCACCTTGTGCTATTTCTATCACTTTACTATAATATCCCCACACAAGAAGATACAACAATGATATTATACAAAAAAATATTTTTTTCTTCATTTCCCATCCTCCTTCAATGCCCATGAATCACCATTCCCTATATATACCTTTAATCACACTTTATTTACGAAATCAAAAGAGCAATAATTCACAGAAGCTTACTTAATAATACTTTTCCGCCATCAGGTGTACAGAACTCTCTGTTATCCAAAGATACATAACCTTCTTCCGTTAATAACCACTTGGCTGTACCATCTTCATAGATCACATTACTGCATTAAGTTGTTAGTTAGCCCCTTTCTATTATCCGCCACAATGTCTTGCTGAAGGATAAAAGTTCTTTTACTATTTCGAATTTTCATAATTATATTCTCCTCCTTTCCTTGCACTTAATCTTCACTTAAAAAGGAAAACACTACTTCTCCTCCGATTTCCCATGATTTTTGCCCTTGATTTTCAATAAGAAATCAAAGAAACCATATAACAATATAGCTGATAACTGCAAGAAGATATAATATACTCCACCCTCAAAAGCTTGTGGATATTCATAAATCTTGTAATAAATACTACTAAGGCCTATATCAGGAAGTAATGAATAATAAAAATTCAGATAATCAAGTGCATAAAGCACGGTAAACAATCCCAAAATTAGAATTAGGAACCAACACCAAAGCCGCTTCCAACCCAAAATTAAGTAAGCGGCCAAAGCTGTTACTATAAGTTGCACACAAAAGCCGGTAAATATCCAAATAAAATCCGTATCTGATCGTAAATACATCATTACAAAGGTCACAGGATTAGTCATATTTCCTATTGTATATAAGCTCATGTGTATATGTATTAACACAATACATATAACTAATAATAATCTAAAAAAAGAAGACCCATTTTTCATATTCTAAACACTTATAAGATTTTAAAGCTCCCCTGAGAATCAATATACAATAAAGAGTATATCCACAATTCCCAAGGAGAGCCATTTATCCATTACACTTATTTCGCAAGTACTAACTACAATCATATCCTAATCGTTTTGACATTAGAGTAAGCTTTTAAGTCAAAAATCACCCAAAAACTGACCAGACTAATTGTTTATAGTAAAGGTCAGGGATATGTAAGATTAGCAGATTAAAAATTCAAGACTTGATACAATCAAATAGAATATCCAATCGAACGAGATCAGTTGTCAATATATAAATATCCTGATTCACAAGCAACATTTACAAGAATTTTATTTCGATATAAAATATCAATTAGGTATTTTTCTTCATCATATGATAATTCAAAGGCAATAAAACCATTATCATCAAAAAAGTGAGAAAGTAGAGTATCAACATTTCCTTTATAGATAGAATCTATTAGAGGTTGAGGTGTTACTATATCTTTTCTTAATTCATAAAAAGTTGCACTATCAATGTTTAAAACTCCTGAATCTTTTAAAGTTCGTAAAAATTCATCTGGATATTTCATTTTTAAGACAATGTCATTTGATCTTAATACCATACGATAAATAGAATCTTGGTATTTTACACTTAGAGCTTTATAAGGCTCATTACCATTTTCTTTTGCATGTTGTTCTTTGGATTTTCTATTTATATACATACATGCAGTAAGAATAAAGGCAATTCCAGTAATTAGAATAATTTTACTCCAATAGTGTTTTAGGCACTTCTCTTCCTCCATATTTGGTTCTTTTAGGATCTCCTGTTTTCATTCTTATTTTATTTTCTGTATTAATTGCACGTACTTCAATCAACAAGACACCATTCTCTGTTATTTCCCTAGTCATTGTTCCTTGATCTGCATCATAAGAATGTTGCAACTCATGACTTAGTCCTACCCTCGGAGTTCTTTTCTCTCCGCTAGGTTCTATTTGAATATAGGGATCGTATCTAACAGTAGTGCCTTGTGAAATTCCCTTGGCAGCTTTCTCTTTATCAACTTCTGTTAAGTTACCTTTTCTTCTATCCTCCACCATTGTAATTTGATGAATATTTTCACTGTCCTCCAATTTTAAAATTATTTGAGCAACAGTTTTATCATCTTTCTTCAATTGTGCTAAATCAGCTTTTACTGTTTTTTGGAACTTTGTATCGTAACCAAATCTCGATTTTATATAATCAATTAATCCATTGGGATTGGGGCTAATGACTATACTATCTCCATTCACATCGATATTACCAACTGGATTATTTCCTCCATACTGATACGATGACATTGAATAATATTTCTCAGCAAATCTATCTGTCGTAGTAAATCTCCCCAGCGCCGCATCATACTGTCTTGCCCCATAGTCATACCTGTTCAGCCCCTTCTTTGTATCCAGTTCCTTACCATTATACTTATAAGGCTGCACATTCTCTTCACTTGCAAAGACACCTCCGAATGGATAATAATGATTGATTTCTTCTATGCCACCATTCTTGTTAACCAGTACCCGGTTGTTTCCCTGATGGTCCTTCAGGCAATAGTGATATTCCCGGTCGTCTAAAGAGACATAACCTTCTTCCGTTAATAAACACTTGGCTGTGCCATCTTCATAGATCACATTACTGCAGTAAGTTGTCTGGGTAGCGCTACTTCCTATCTTATGTTCCACGCGGAGCTTTGTACCATCTGCCGCATAAGTATAAGTAATAGTACTCTGATCCTTAAACTTTACCAGTCTTGGCAAATTTAAGCAATTGTATTGAATATCCTCTATACCTTTGTTTAAATCTTGTGTTAAATTACCATTGGCATCATAAGCATATTCATTATGTAATTTTACTCTATCTTTAAGTTTAAAATTGTTTTAAGATGTGGAAGGGATGTAATCTAATAATTTTAAATAATATTTATATGCACAAAAGAAAAGAATAATAAGATTTGCCCTATCTCTACATGCAGAGACAGGGCAAATTTAGATTAGAAAATTAAAACAGCCGAATAATATTCTTTTCGTAGAAACACCCGCTGCAACGAGAAAGTTAGAAAAGACGAGTAACATACCAATACACATACCATTCTTTATGTTCAATAATCTTATGCCACATTCCGGTAGTATTATTCAGAATATCTATAAATAACTTCTTGTAACATTCTTCCTTTCTCAAAAAATGAGGAGGCAACTGTCGTACTTCTATTATATTTAAATTCTTGTCGAATAAAATAGAGAATACTATACGTTGATTTAGTTCAACGTTATCATATCCTTCTTGATTGTAATAGAATCTTTTCACATAGTTATCCAATGAATCCTTTCCTGCATTGAATTCCACACCATATGCAATATAAGCTATGACTTTTTGACCTTCTAATGTTATATATTCTACTGTTTTCCCATCATCCAGCAACCTATCAACAGGATGACCATCTACATCCTCTATATAATGGGTAACACCCCCCTGCGACATACATATCGTAGGAACTATAAATAAAAAGATGTGCAATAATAAACATTTAATAATCATATCCTAATCGTTTTGAGATTAGAGTAAACTTTTAAGTCAAAAAATCATCAAGAAAAAACCCTGACCAGACTAATTATTTATAGTAAAGGTCAGGGATATGTAAGATTAGCAGATTAAAAAATCTAACACTCCGTTCAGCCAGATATAATACCCAGCTGAACGAAATTATCAAAGACTATTTATTCGAACAAAATTCTTGTTCTAACTCCATCTTATATTTAAAATAAATCTGACATGCAGACTTTTTCACATCTACCAGTTGTTCATAGTGCATATCATCAAAAACCAATTCATAATACCCCCAAACAGCTTCTCTATAAGGGTACTTTTCATCTGTATAATAAAAAGCTTTATAATACCAAAAGGAAGGGATTTTATTATCAATGACTTCAAAAAGCGGATAAGGATATGCCGAAATATATCCTCCATCATCTATCAAATAATCCAAGGCTCCTTCACCAAACAGCATACCCATCACTAGAAATTCTTTACCAATTTCCAACCCGAATTGCGTATGTTCAGTAGCCCCAAATCGGCCTAATTGTCCTTTCTTTAAAGACTTATATTCATACTTTTTTATACTCTTTCCCGTATTATTAATACAACGTACTTTCATAAATCTATTTAAATTTAAAATCATCAACTGCTTTTAGAACATCTCCTTCCCATTTCCCTACATAATGTATCACTGTTTTATTTCCATCTAATCCAGTATGTACATATTGCATTTTTCTCCAACCCAACCAACGTGGATCATTTATAGGCTCCATTCTTTCAATTATTTCACCAGCAGCAGGATTTGCTAGAATTTCTTGCATCGCTAATTTTTCTGTTAGATTTCTCGAAATAAACCTACCTGTGTTTCCAAGTCCTAAAGGACGCAACAACGGATTCACTTTAGTCATCACCCTCCCGAGTATCCACCCTATAGCTTTACCGAGCAGAGGTCCACCAAGTTCACCTGCACCATTCCAAACTAAAAATTCTCCTATCGGCCTTGCAATAGCATCCGTCCCTCGCGCTACAAGTCCATTGAACAGCCTTGACTTTGAAGCCTCCGATAACAGACTATTCTCACCAAGAAAAAGGTTCTGCAACTTAGGGCTGGAAGCAATCAAATCAAAAGTATTGACCGGCTTATTGGCTACAATACCACCATTCTCATAGTAATTGACATACCGGTTTTTACTTATTTCTATAGATACGGAAGATCCGACCCATGTCCATCCTTCAGCAATGTAGCCACCTCTTTCAGCCCAATGATAATTGCCGTCACTATCCTTATACCAATCTGCTCCCGTAGGATCTATCCTATTTATAGGATCACCTCCACAATAAACATAAGGAGAGGTCGGGTAATACTTTTCAGATGAAGGATCTACCGTAGTAAAGATTCCCAGCGCCGCATCATACTGTCTCGCCCCATAATCATACCAGTTCAGTCCCTTCTTTGCATTCAGTTCCTTACCATTATATTTATAAGGCTGCACATTCTCTTCACTTGCAAAGACACCTCCGAATGGATAATAATGGTTGATTTCTTCTACGCCACCATTCTTGTTAACCAGTACCCGGTTGTTTCCCTGATGGTCCTTCAGGTAATAGTGATATTCCCGGTCGTCTAAAGAGACATAACCTTCTTCCGTTAATAAACATTTGGCTGTACCATCTTCATAGATCACATTACTGCAGTAAGTCGTCCGGGTAGTGCTACTTCCTATCTTATGTTCCACGCGGAGCTTTGTACCGTCTGCCGCATAAGTATAAGTAATAGTACTCTGATCCTTAAACTTTACCAGTCTTGGCAAATTTAAGCAATTGTATTGAATATCCTCTATACCTTTGTTTAAATCTTGTGTTAAATTACCATTGGCATCATAAGCATATTCATTATCCTGTTTCACAGCATCTTTAAATTCGAATCCACCACCATAAGCAGAAGCTGTAGAGGCATCATCCACACGGTTCAGCTGATTACCGGTCAACTTCATCGTAAGGTTACCAATCATACTGTAAGATATTATTATTTAAACAGTATTATTGAACAGCCTTTTGTACCGTATAATAAATGGTGTTCCAGCTCGTTATGACAAGTGATATAGTCCAGATAGGAAATCCCTATCTCTGCAAATATTCATATTCAGAGATAGGGACAAATTAGATTAGTGGATTGAGAATCTTAGAACTCGATACAGTCGGATAATAATATCGAACGGAACGATACTACATAGATTTTGCTAATCTTCGATTTTTTTTAATTTAAATATTTCCAGATAATCAGGATCTTCATACTTTTTTGTTTCGAAAAAAAAACCACAGACTAAAACCTCACGGATTTTCTTTCTCCAAATATATATGGACAATTGAAATGCTAAGTTATAATAGACTTTATAGTGTCTAAAGTTTATCCCAGGTGCAACACTATAATAATCCTCATCTATATAATCTAAATGAAAAAGATTTAGTTGCAAAAATCGTTCTAAGTCCATTCCAATAAGTTCATATCCCTTAAAAACAAAGCTTTTGTGGCAACCAAATCCTGAAATCTTAGTTAGTCCTTTCTCTGTCCACACCCTAAAGCTTTCATCAAAAAACATATATAATGAATAATACTTCCCTCCATTATTTTTATTTCGAATTCGGTGCCTCTCTACAGTATAAGGAAAAACAAGTTGCTCCCGCACATCCTCTCCAAATTTAAAGAATGCAGTTACTCCTTTCTTATTGTCTGCCACAATTCCCTGCTGAGGGATAAAAGTTATTTTACCGTTTTGTGTTCCCATGACTATGTTCCTCTCCTTTATTTTTAAATTCTCCATCTTCACGAATATGTCTCTTTTTATTTTTCATCCTATTTCGATCTCTCCTACTCAAATTTTCATTTTGTAGCTTATTGTCCAGTTCTCCCATTTTCTTCTTTGCTTTTTCCATAGCTCTTCCACTATCCCCATGCTTTTCATTTTTCTTACTATCAGTAGCCTCTTTCACATAAGCAGGAGACTCATCTCCTTGAAGAAGTAGCGGAATCGTTAATATAAGAGCACCTGAAGAAAGTGAAACACCCTCCATAGCTGGTGCAACAAGACCTCCAACTGGAATGGGTAATTCAATAGCATTCCCCATTTCGAATTGACTGCTTCTTTCTTCTGTAAACAAAGAAGCGCGAGGAGCAGCACCAGTAATAGCATCCACATCTGGAGCTACCAGAGGATTACCAGAAGTTACAGCAGGTGCTATTTCTATAGATGAATGGGACTTAAAGGAGTCCATCCTTCAGTGACATTAGTTCCCGCTTTGACCCAATGATAATTACCATATTCGTCTCTATACCAATCCGCTCCTGTAGGATCTATCCTATTTATAGGATTACCTCCACAATAAGCATAGGGAGAAGTCGAGTAATACTTTTCGGATGAAGGATCCAACGTAGTAAAGACTCCCAGTGCCGCATCATACTCCCTCGCCCCATAATCATACCAGTTCAGCCCCTTCTTTGTATCCAGTTCCTTACCGTTATACTTATAAGGCTGCACATTCTCTTCACTTGCAAAGACACCTCCGAATGGATAATAATGGTTGATTTCTTCTACGCCACCATTCTTGTTAACCAGTACCCGGTTGTTTCCCTGATGGTCCTTCAGGTAATAGTGATATTCCCGGTCGTCTAAAGATACATAACCTTCTCCCGTTAATAAACACTTAGCTGTACCATCTTCATAGATCACATTACTGCAG
>NZ_QRZF01000002.1:0-230041 GCF_003464595.1 Bacteroides intestinalis | reverse complement strand
TTCATAGATCACATTACTGCAGTAAGTTGTTAGTTAGCCCCTTTCTATTATCCGCCACAATGTCTTGCTGAAGGATAAAAGTTCTTTTACCATTTCGAATTTTCATAATTATATTCCTTGCCCTTAATCTTCACTTAAAAAGGAAAACACTACTTCTCCTCCGATTTCCCATGATTTTTGCCCTTGATTTTCAATAAGAAATCAAAGAAACCATATAATAATATAGCTGATAACTGCAAGAAAATATAATATACTCCACCCTCAAAAGCTTGTGGATATTCATAAATCTTGTAATAAATACTACAAAGACCTATATCAGGAAGTAATGAATAATAAAATTTCAGATAATCAAGTGCATAAAGCACGGTAAACAATCCCAAAATTAGAATTATAAACCAACACCAAAGCCGCTTCCAACCCAAAATTAAATAAGCGGCCAAAGCTGTTACTATAAGTTGCACACAAAAGCCAGTAAATATCCAAATAAAATCCGTATCTGAACGCAAAATTAACATCACGAGAGTTACTGGGTTACCACCATTGTTTACTGTATACAAACTCAAGTGTATATGTATTAGTGTGATACATATAACTAATAATAATCTAAAAAAATAGGACCCATTTTTCATATTCTAAATACTTATAAGATTTGAAAGCTCCCTTGAGAATCAATATACAAGAAAGTATATCCACAATCCCCAAAGAGAGCTATTTATCCATTACACTTATTTCACAAGTACTAACTTAATGAAAATCAGCTACAATTTTACAATCTTGCCATCTTCTATTTTATAACTGCCTTCCGGCAAAGCCTTTATATAATCAAAAAAGTCTTCTATAGAATGCCTTCTCTTTTCATCACTATACGTGTCCATTTGCTTTGCATCCCGAATGGGAGTATTTCCCGCTATATTATCTTTCTTATGTGAATACTGATACGTATCCACCCCTTCTATAGCAGTTTGAGACCCTGGTTGATAAGGAGCAAAATCGTATTCTGCAAGGTTTATTCCATTACATTCTTCCGGATGCTTTTGTATATATTCCATAACCGCTTTCAAGAAACCTTTAGCGTAAGCACCTCCCATACTATGAGAAATAATTTTAATTGTTTCGATTATATTCCCTTTACTATCTCTTGCTAACTTTGAAATAATATCTTTCACATCACGCAAGCCAGTAATATATCCAAAATCAAAACGAGTAGAAATTTGCATGTTATAAGATAAACCAAATATCCCTCCCAAAGAGCCATCATAATACCGACTATTCCAATCTTTAAAATGATCCATTACAGCCTGATCGAAATTGGGAGAGTGATTTTTCATTTTCCAGTAATCAGGATCAGCCCCTTCAAAGCCATTATGAAGTCCATTGATAAATATGACAAGCTTGCCTTGATAATCAATAGCATTTACAGGATTTGAAGAACAGTACGCATATGGACTTATAGAGTAATACTTTTCCGCCATAGGATCTATATTATTCCAACGTCCCAGTACTGCATCATACATTCTTTCCCCATAATCATACCAGTTCAGCCCCTTCTTTGCATCCAGTTCCTTACCATTATACTTATAAGGCTGCACATTCTCTTCACTTGCAAAGACACCTCCGAATGGATAATAATGGTTGATTTCTTCTACACCACCATTCTTGTTAACCAGTACCCGGTTGTTTCCCTGATGGTCCTTCAGGTAATAGTGATATTCCCGGTCGTCTAAAGAGACATAACCTTCTTCCGTTAATAAACACTTGGCTGTACCACCTTCATAGATCACATTACTGCAGTAAGTTGTCCGGGTAGTGCTATTTCCTATCTTATGTTCCACGCAGAGCTTTGTACCGTCTGCCGCATAAGTATAGGTAATAGTACTCTGATCCTTAAACTTTACCAGTCTTGGCAAATTTAAGCAATTGTATTGAATATCCTCTATACCTTTGTTTAAATCTTGTGTTAAATTACCATTGGCATCATAAGCATATTCATTATCCTGTTTCACAGCATCTTTAAATTCGAATCCACCACCATAAGCAGAAGCTGTAGAGGCATCATCCACACGGTTCAGTTGATTACCGGTCAACGTCATTGTAAGGTTATCAATCACGCCGTAAGAGTTAGCTCCGGTCTGTCCGTAACGTACCAGTTCCAGGATATTTCCATTCTTATCATATTTCTTCACTCTTTCCGTGAAAGCGTTTTCTCTGGCAAGAGGCGTCTCTTCTATTTGCCTTCCGGTTCGAGTACTCATAAGCTTGGTTGTCACTCCCCAGTCGTCATCGTCGTCATCTTGCTGGCCCAGAATCAAATGGT
This sequence comes from Bacteroides intestinalis, assembly GCF_003464595.1. GTDB lineage: Bacteria > Bacteroidota > Bacteroidia > Bacteroidales > Bacteroidaceae > Bacteroides > Bacteroides intestinalis_A. The sequence continues at coordinate 227,727 of NZ_QRZF01000002.1, read as the reverse complement.
CGGCATTTAACATGCGTCCCAGTCCGTCATAGGTAAATGTGTATTTCTGTCGGCCTTCCTCACCGCTTTTCCAAAACATTGAAGCAATATTTCCTCCACCGGCAGAATAACCATAATTCAACTTTAAAATAAGGTTAGGACTTTCAATGCGGGTCAGCCAGCTCCGAATGTTATATGCGTATCCCATTATGTCAGCCGAAGCACCATGCAAGGATTTATTTACCAACTGGCCCAATTTATTATAAGTATTCTCACTAAGCACAACTTTGGTATCGTTCAACTTATGTTCCACTTTACTGATTCGGTCAGCATAATCATAAGTATAAGTGTAAGTTTCGGTAATAGACTTTTGTGTCCCATTCTCCTTATATGTGTTTTTATGAACCACTGTCTGTGGATTGCTACTGAAGGTATAAGTTGTTTCAGTCACATCCAGCCCATCCAGCAAGTTGTTTTGTACAGTCTTCACTACACGTCCCTGAATGTCATATTGATACATCAAATATATCTTCTTGCTGTCACCGAATATACTGATGACACTACCGGTCTGATAGCCCTTGCCATAAGCTTTCTGAGCTTCTGTAAGTTTATAGTTGGAATCAGTAAAGCCTGTTCCGTTTATAAACCCATATCCATCATAATAATTATGAATATACACCACCGGACTCGAAGTAGCACTCTTGTTCGTGCATTCCCCTTGTTCGGTGAGGCGACCGAACTTATCATACAGATAATAAGTCCATTTCTTGGTAGCCTGCACCCGCTGGTTGCCATCCTGGGAGAAGACCAGCTGGTCCGCAGCGTTGTATGTGTATTCCACAAAATCAGCTCCGGGTAATTTCTTCTTCGTACAACGTCCGCAAGCGTCATATTCGTACTGGAAAGCATACTTGCCAAGATCCACCGACTCCTGATATTTGGGCTGAAGCACAAAGCAAAGATTACCTTTATCATTGTATATATAATAGGTGTCATGTTCCTCGCTGTTGTTCATCTGGCGGGTAAGCACTGTGTGTCCCTGTTTGTCGGTGAAAGAATAGCTTACGTTCAGGTCTTCATCTGTAGTCTTCACTACAGAAAGTTCACCTGAAGTATAGAAAGTAGTAGGATCACCGGTCAGCCCTCCCGTAGAGTTTACACCATACTTGATACACTTCAATGGAGAAGCATTCGTATTCAGCAGATACTCCGTCTTTACCGAGCGCCCGGCATTGTACCAGGCAACTCCCGGACCATATTGTGCCGTAAGGCGGTTCAGCGGCGAAGCTTCATAAACCGGCTGGCTGTAAGGCCGGCTGTCATTGTCGTAATTTCCAGGCGCACTGCTCTTGATACTGGCAGGAGCAAGATAATCGGAAGAACCGGCAAAGGTAGGCAGCCAACTGTTCCATTCGCGTCCGGCAGCATCATATTCCTGCAGGGTAACAAGGTTCTTGTTCAAAGATTTATCGCCGGATACCGCTTTCTGTACCGTCTGGAAAGGACGTCCCAGCCCATCGTAATAAGTGATATTGTCCAGATAGGACGTTCCTGTCCCATTCAGCATCGTGCGACTGAGCACGTAGTTCCGGTAGTCATCCTGTGCATTCAGGGCACAACCGACTATCAGGAATAATAGGAATATACTAAATCGTTTCATACGTATTGTTTCTTTTTAGGGTTAGTCGTAAAGATTATATTTATACTGCATCACAGCCTTGCTCTCATGGTTCTTTACCAGAGACAGCCTCCGGTAGTTATCATATGCGTAGCTGGTAGTTTTACCGTTGGCATCCGTCATACCCGTCATGCCCACTTGCGGCAGATAAGTATAGGTGGTGACCAATACGTCTTTAGAAGCAAGGGCATTTCGAATGGAAGTCAGCCGGCTCTCAACATCCGAAGGGCGGGTCAGCGTGTTTGGCAATCCGACTGAAGTACTGCTCAACCAGCCAGTCACCTCGCTGTATTCGGCACCTTCTATCCGTGCTACAGGATATTGGTTGCCGTACGACCACAAGTAAGTATACTTCAGGCCATTCTCACGTGTTTTCTCGGATACAAGCAGCCGGTTGGCATCATACGTGCGCCACAGGTAGGCTGTGAATGTGAAAGGGGTATCCTTGTTGAAATCAATATCCTTAGCCGTGGTTTCCGCACGGTAAGCAATCTCCGGCTGACCGTATACATTGTACCTGGTCTGCTCACCCGATACCAGGCGGCCGCCTTTGTACGAGCGTACATCTACCGGAAGGAGGATGTGCTTATCCTTCATTGTCTGAAGGGCTGCATTGGCAGCAGAACTGTAGTCGTGCGGATAATAATACTTCGTCACAATCTCGCTGCCATCGCTTGCCGTTTTCTTCACTTCCGACACCAGTTTATGATAATCCGAGGCATACGTATATTCTTTCGTCGTGCGCAAAACGCCTCCCTTGTCGCCATAAACCTCATGAGTCTCCTTCGTCAACCGTGAGCGTCCGGTGGTCAGGTAGTCCCGGGCAAAGAGGAACTCATAATCATTAAATTGTACCGCCTTAGCTCCGGGTTCCACGCCCAACAGGCACTCCCCATAAGTCATATAGTCTGCCTCAGTCAGCTGATTGCTCTCAGTATAGACTTCACGTTTTGTTAACTGCCCGCGCATCCAGCCCAGATCGACGTCCGTCATGAAAGGGAAAGTGTAAGAAGTAGCCGTGCCCCCCAAAATCGTGGAAGGGATTACCCCGCCCGAATTTATGTAAATGTAAGAAGAGCGGAACCAGTCGGGAGCCGAGATGCCATCCCCCGGCCGGATATAAGGTTCATGGTTCGTTTCATAAGTATAGGTATACTCCGTGCGTCCCTGCCCGCTTATGTATTCCGTCACATTGGGGTACATGAAGTCACCTTCCACACCCAGCGTCAGGGCAGGGAAAGACGTGATTTGCAGGATATCAGGTGAATCAATGAGGTCGGTAGGAACTCCATAACCAGCCAGATAGTCCCTGCATCGCCCCAGATTAGTGCTCGAATCAAGCATCTGATGATACCAGACATGATATAAATTCTCCGCTAAATGATACTTGCTGTCTCCCCATGAATAATAAGGATACTCGTAATTACGGATTTTCTGATTGCCATTCTCATCATTGTCCGTTATCTTCTTGACGCGCAAACCTCCTATGCCGATTTTCCCTAATGTATAGTTGGTATCGTGCGTTTCAAAGTCAAAGTCCGTATAACCGCCTGTGGGATACATGATCCTCTTCAAGGTACAAGCCTTGACAGCCTCGGTATCCATTTCACGATTAGCGCCATTTGATATTTTATAACCCTTTATGCCTGCCAGTTCATAACTGTTGGACAATTCTCTGAACCACGGGTCAATGTAGAAAGGTTCATTTGCCGCGTTATTCGCAAAAATGGTCTTGTTATCCGTATAATTATAGTATCCCCAGTGGTCCTGGCAAGGCGACATCCGGTAAGGCAATGCATACATATTATCCGTCTTGGAACCACCGTCTCCATAATATGAAAAACGATAGGGAGGAAGTACCGATGTGCCTGTAGACGGAAGTTCCTGTACTTTCTCCAAACGCAGGCGATAGTTCAGATATTGGTAGTATGAAGCGGCTATTTTATGCCTTTCATCCGGTTCAAAGTAGCCATAGAACAGCTTGTACTTCTTATAAATGTCGTTTGCCGAATTATAGGAAGTAACACTCTCGAGCATGCTCCCCCGTATGCTGTGGGCATCCTTACGGTTCTCGCTGCTGCACGTAAAGTCAATGTGTGCTCCCGAAGAAGCAGTGATGCGGCTGACCACAAGTCCGGTTATCCCTTCATTGGAATTATCTACAATGGCAGGCCTCAGGTAGCTGGGGGGAATCTCATGCGTATTAAGATCTTTGTTGAGGGTCATATAGCAGGAATCATCAATGCGGTGGATGACACTCATTCCTAATGTGCCGCCACTTACATAAGTGAAAGTGATGCTGCCTCCGGCAGGGCTGGTGATCGAGGAGAGATACCATCCGGAAGTACAATTATCCCTTATCGCACCGTAATAAGCATATTCTTTATCCTTAAAAAGATATACCACCCCTTTTTCATCCGTAATCTTGAAAGTGCCGTCCGGCTGGAACTCTATGATACAGTCATCCTGATTGATCATGCGCCCTTTTCCGTTTTCATCCAGGTAAAACTTTCCGGTTCTTCCGCAGAAATTGAAAAAGAAGATATCCGGTGCAGGGTCGAAACTGTTAGGTCTCAAGTCGGTCGCACCCACCCAGTTGCTCCTTTCGGCTTTGATGTATTGGTCTATGGTTTCCACATGATCATTTTTAAAGCGCAGATTCACACGGCGCATTTTTCCTGTCTTGGCATCCATCTCGTCGGGTGCTCCCCGAAGCTGGCAAGTAATCATGCCGCCTGCATTCAGGCTCCATCCCAGCCCTACCCACGAGGCTTCCTGGTCTACTTTGATACCTGATGCATAGTAGCTTAGTGAAACGTCCACCTTGATGTCGCGGTCGCTGATGGAAGTCAGCGGAAGGTTGATTTGCGGAAGACCGGTGCTGTAGTCCACGGGCAGGTCGCCGTAGCGGGCAAAGGCATATGTGTTGGGCGTATAGAACTGTTGCAGTTCCTGCCCTCCTTCTGCATGGGCGAGGGTGCCCAGTGCTAATAATAGAATAAATATAATATTTCTCATAATGATTATCTGTTGTGAATGGATTAATTGAATAATAAAAAAAGTACTATCTCAACTCCCCTCCTCGGAGGAGGAGAATTGAGATAGTGTTTACTAATTCATTGCATTCGCCCCTACCACCCCGGCTATTGCCGAAGCTACAGCGATGACGACTTTCAGGATCATATCCCAAACTGATTTATTGATCTTCATACTTTTGAGTTTTTGAGTTTGTTAGTTTACAAGCCTCCGGTTTACAGATCCGGCAGGCTTTTAAGTTTATCACAATTCCGTAGCCACTTCGAAGCACGGGCATACCTTCACCCACTCCTCCGGCTCCACCACCCCGTCTCCATTCCTGTCCGGACTGAGATCGCGATGACCGCAGACGCGCACTTCGCCATGGAAACGACGCAACAGTTGATGTACCAGCAATCGCAAGGCAGCACGCTGTTCCGGCGTACGGGTGTCCTTCGGGCAACCCTGGGCATCCAGCCCGCCTTCATAGCAAATGCCAATACTATACTTATTGTATCCCTTCACATGCGCCCCTACAAGAGCCAGCGTCCGAGTCTTCACCACCGTACCATCACGACGGATGTAGTAATGGTAACCGATGTCACTGAAACCACGGCTGAGATGCACGGCACGGAGAGCCTCTACCGTAAAAGGACGGTCCTCGCGGGTGGCGCTGCAATGCACCACGATATAGTTGATTGTTCTCATGTAATTAGTGATTAGTGATTAATGATTAGTGATTAATAGCTGCGCAGCCTTTAATTCTTAATTCTTTAATTTTTAAAGCCTCCGGCTTTAGACCCTATCCCAGCGGATCATCTTCGATACCACCGTCACCACCCTGACTGCCACCGCCGCCTTCGGAACCGCCACCTTCGTAAGCGTCATTCTTCAGACAGATGCTGTTGGTCACACGGGTACCGTCCGCACTGCGGAAAGCAAGATAGACGGCCAGTGCATCGTCAGCCCAGTTATCTGGTAAATCCAGTTCGGCAGTAGCATCGGCACGGGCGGCAGCATCGAGACTATAGACAGCCTCCCCGCGAGCCTTGTTGTAGACCAACGGCATAGCCATGTCGTCAGCCAGGGCATCGCCCATCTTGCTGTTATCCTTCCATTTCAGAGTCAGCTTGCCATCCTCCACGGAAGCCGAGGCGTTGAAGACAGGCATCAGGCTGCCACGAGCCACCAACGCATGCCCGTAATTAATGGTAAGATCGGGTGCAGACCCGCCGATAGCATAGCGCAAATTGTAGGACATCGCCGCATTGAAAGGCGTACACTTCAAAGCATAAGTCTTGTACCCTTCGCGAACGTAAGGGGTAATGGAACGCAGAAAATTCAAGCTCATGGCAAACTTGCCGCGTTGTGTTTGTTGTTTCGGGGTACGTGGATTGCTGACACTGATGGCCATTGCACGCATATAACTCACGTCTTTCCAGGTGCTACCTATCACGGTACCCACTTTTCCACTGAATCCTCCGAGGATTCCTTGTTTGATTTCTCCCATAATTGTCATATTTTTAGGGATCATGACCGGACAATGCGTCCAAGTCTTAAAGCTGAAACGGACAGGCAGCAGCAGGCAAACACAATACTTCTGCAGCAGCACGGCAATGCAAGCGCATCTGTCATTCAGTTGTTACAAAGGTAAAGCGGGAAGAAGGGGGATTTCTGAAACGTGTGATTTTTGCGTCGGTTTGCATTGGTTTGCGTATATAGCTACGAATACCATTTCAGAGCAAGCGCATCAAAAGGGATTCGTTTCGGGAAAGAAAGGAAGGAAACCAGTTGACGAGTTGACAAGGGAACAAGGGGCTGCGCAATGCTTCTGTGCCGCATGGAACCTTGTCCCCTTGTCAACTTGTTAACTCGTCAACTTTCCCTCAAAACCCTACAGAAACGAATCAATAGTCAGCTCGCATCCTATTGCCAAACCGTCAAAATGCCAAATTGCCAAACTCCTCCCGGATGACATTCCGGTCCGCCATCTCCACCCGCCACTCCTGGCAGTGATGACGCACCAGACGGTCGGTATGCGACAGCACCAGCGGCAAGGGATTACCATCCACACACTCCGGATTGGCCCAGACTAACTGGCAAACCTGCACCAGCACTCCCTCCACCTCCTCCGGGGGCAGTGAAAGCAACTGCCCATCCGGACACAAGCGCTTCAGATTGACTTCGAGCGGATAAGGATAGAAACCACCACGAGAACCGGGAGAAGGAACAAAGTCCCGGCAAAAAAGAAGAAAAGTATCATCATCCAGGCGCAAGCAAGTACCCGCAGGAGGCATACCTCCCGTTGCGTCAGGGGCATAATGCCGAAGCTGGGCACCCGACGTGCGCCGCACCCGTACCCATACCACCGGCACAGCCGCCGGGGACTTCCCCATCCACGCCACAAAAGAAGCCAGCGGTTCTACAGGAAAGTCGTGATGGCAATAAATCACCAGGCGTTCAGGCGGACGGTTGTCATGGGCGGTACAAAACCGTCCGTAAGCCACCTTGAAGTATTCCGGAAAGAACAATGAGAATCGTTCGGCAGGCTTGCAGAGATCGCAATGACAGAACTGCAAAGGATCATTATAGAACGTCGCCGCGCAGAAAGCCTCAAAGCTCTGCGAAAGGCGAGAGTGTGAACATCCGACAATGAGGTCAGTATTCTGCGAAGCAAAGCACCGGGGCACCCAGGGTACACCACCCATCTGTACCAGCAAACGCGAGGCTACCGTAGGCAAGTGTCTGCTGAAAGCCTCACTCCCAATGGCATGCAGCGGAACTGGCCCCCAATAGAATGCCCCCAAAGAACGAACCAGCTTACGAAGCCGGACTGAAAGTTGCTGCCGCAGCAGCGGACCGGCAGCACTGCCCGAAGGTGTGAGCAGACAATAAAGCCGTCCGACGTCGGGCGCATCCATCCCCGACTGCTGATAAAGTGCCTGTGTCAATGTGTCGATGGCATGATCGTCCACATCATAAGGCACCCATCTGTCCACATCTCCCACAGGTTCCACTGCCATCAGGGAGGCAGTCGGAGCAAAAAGCAGGAAAAGCCGACGGGCAGTCTCCAGTTCTCCCCGTGGATAGAGCATCGTGATGTTGAGATAACGGTATCGTCCCGGTTGGCGGCCACCATAAAGAGGAAAAGTACTGCGGGGAGCATTCCCCTCTCCCGATGAGCCGAACCGTAACAAGCGATGGTCGGCATTCATATTCAGCAGGCAATCGGCAGGCACTTCATTCAGTCGGAGCGATACATGAAGGGGGCAACCCTCCACCTCACCGCCTCCGGGGAAGCAAAGTGCCAGCAACCGTTCCACCTCCTGACGCAAAACATCGTAAGGGCCGGTCGAAGCCATCATCTGCCGTTCCGTACGGAAAGAGACTCCCAGCCGGACAGCCAAAGCGGGAGTAAGTACGGCATACGCACGGTTCAAACTTCCCATTAGTCCGCGACTGAGTGAACCATGCTGCACCACCCACCCGTCTATGGCTACCAAACGGGGTGAAGCTCCCACCAATCCCATTTCCGACAAAGGGGCGTCTATGTATATTTGCTCGGGAGGAAGCACCTCCACGGCGATCCGGCAATCCGTAACGGTGGAGGAAGTGGCAGCAGAAGCAGGAAGAAGCGGACGGAAGGAAATGCGACTGTAACAAATTACGTTTTCTGCCTGTTGGGACAATGTATCTTGAAACCATATCTCCAGTACATCGGGACAGGGTGTATGATAAAACTTCCGTGTATGGCCCGTTGCACCTTCAGTCGGACCACCCGTAAGAGCGATCAGCCATCGACAGAGGGCTGGCGGCGTGATGTCGCAGGTGCCGGCATCGAGCACGGCTTGCAAGAGAAGCTCTTTCATAGCATTATCACTTCAAGACAAAAGTATTCTAATGCAAATGTAAGGATTTTATTTTTATATACCAAGTTCTTACCATCTCCGTGTCAAGTCCATACCAACTCCGTACCAAGTCCGTAGTCATAGACACGGAGATGGTACGGAGATGACAGGGGGAAAAGAAGAAGCAAAAGTACTCATATCGAAAAAGAAATGAATAAATAGATACGCGGACGACACGGATAAGGCGGACGAACGCGGACTTTAATTTATCATTTATAATAGTATAGCGCAGCTTTTTAAATTCGCGTTCGTCCGCCTTATCCGTGTCGTCCGCGTACCCATTTAATTCATAACCCTATTGGAACGAACTAATTTTATATCATTGTCTTAACCTTATACAGCCCATGCCCCTCTTTTTCCAACCGCCCCTGATTGCACAACTCAATTAGGTAACGGTCGGCCGTACGAGTGGGAATACCTGCTTCACGCGCCTTATCCTGATAGAGTGTGCGGTCGAACTCAGGGGGCAACATTTGCAACAAGGCCTGCCGACGCTTCTCACTTGCACTTCCCTGAGATACGGAGGCCGGATGCGACGTATGCGACGCCTCGGCCTGTAAACTTTCATAAGCCGCCTCTGTATGACGCAGTAACACCTGTATCATCAGAAGGGTGGTATGGAAATCATCATCACGACAACAAAGAGTAGCCGGCAGTGGGGCATCTCCTTCATAATCCATCAGGCGCAAGGCCGAGAACACCATGCAGATGCGGTAAGCCGTCAGCCCCAGACGACGCACGGAAGCAAGCATATCCGGACCTTTGCACTGCAAGCCCTGCTCCTGCAGATTGCCGAAAAAACGGTTAAACTCCACCTGCTGCTCCACCGTGAGCGTGAAGCGCAAAGGCCCGTCCTTCAGCAAACGAGTATAAAACTGAAAAAAACGACCTCCCAAACGCAGGAAACGACTGTCGAGCGTATCATCATCATTCCCGGCAAAAACATCATTCCACACCGGTCGCAAGGGAAGGTTATAGAACAGGAAGCGGGAGAAAAGCCCGTTCTCGGGATCAGGAATCAGTGCTCCTACCTGGCGCGGTGTTCCACTGAGCAGCACCGAAAGGCGGGGCATCGTTATCTCCACATACTCACGGTCCTTACGACGATTATAAGTGATAGGCTCGTGATGGAAAGCCTTGCGCAACCCATCGCTGTAATTGCCATGTTCGCTGCGGAACGTGGTAGTCAGCGTGTCACCTTCCGTCTCGAACATCAGAGCTTGACCTTCATTGTCATTCAGCGTCTGGAAAAGAGCCGTGGCACTGCTGTTTGCCGGAATGAAAAGCATCCTGACAGGCGGCTGTTGCGGTTCGTCGCCTCCCCCTTGTCTTTTATTTTTTTCATAGAGCGACTTCTCGCGCCGATACTCCTCCCACTCCTGCCGGTTACGACGACGCAGATCGGCATGCACCACATCTACCAGATGACGGCACAGCGTCAACCGCCCCTTACCCGCCGAGGCTTGTGCGCTGACAAAGAGAAACAGGTTGGGACAAACCTGTCGCTGTCCATAGATGCCGGATACTTGCGTCAGGCAGGAGGAAAGAGCGGTGAGAGCCCCCAGCAAGAGCATGTCACTGTCTTCGGGCGAGATGCCGTAAGAGCAGACATCATCCAGCAGGCGGGGCAACGAAGCGTATACCTCATCGGGAAAGACCGGGAGTTCAGCATCAGCAGACGTAGCGGTGGCGGTAGCAGTATGTGCAGTAAGCCTCTCTGTTTGCGGGTTTACATGAGGGGCATCGGACGGAGGCAGTTCCCCGCTACCCGGTGCCACCGGAGAAGCTTTCGGCAACTTGGCATTTTGGCAATTTGGCAACTGCTGGGTATTGATGTCCACTCCTGCTTGCCGTGCCAGGTGGAAAAAGGTATTCACCGTGATGCCCCGCCCGCGGGAATGCAGGCAGGCGGTGTACTGTTTCTCGGTTTCGGCAGGTTGATAGCTACTGTAGAAACGGCTCAGGCGATGGTAGAAGGTACGTCCGCCCTCACCCAGACCTTGGGCAAGCGCGAAGCCGAGATCACGCCAGTCGTTATAAGTAGGAGCTATATCCGTGCCAGCCAGTTCGATGCGGGATGTGACGATTTCTATTTCGTCACAAAGAGTGAGGGCAGCGTTGGGCTGCCACTCGTTTAAGTGGAATTTTTGTTTTGACATTTTAAGATTTATGATTTTTGATTTTTGATTTATGTAGCTCGTAACTATTTTATCATCACCACGTCCGGGTCCCAAGGCAGATAGCAGGCACGCGAGAGGTCACGTCCCGAAGGATCGGGTTCCACACCATAGTTTCGGGATATGTAGAAAGATAGGATTTCAAACCAGTCGGTATGTGTGCCTTGTGCCAGGTCGATGGGCACCACCCACTTCAGGCCGTCTCCACCGGGACTGCGGAAAAGCAGGGCGGTATCTACCGAAGCATCGTGCATCAGGGCATAGCGCAAGCCATAGACACCGCTCAGGCGTCCGCCATCGTGCCACTGGTTTATGTGGTCAAAGTCAAGGCAAATCAGTCCGCTATGGGCCAGCAGGGCATCATCGCGCCTGCGGGTGAACTCTCCACTGAAAGTGGCATAGTCGAAATGGCGGGCTTTGAAGCGTTGCACATCCCTCTGAGTGATTTTTTCTTCCTGCAACAGACGGCGGAGGCGCTGCAATTCCTCAGTAGGCTGACGATAATAATCGCCGCGGATGACGTTGTAGATCTGATGCAGCTCCACCGTCTTGTGGGGCACCACGTTGCTGACGGGAGCCAGGAAAAAACTGAAGCGATTCATCTGCTGCCTCCTTTCCCATTATCAGTAGCCGGGCTCTTCTCCTGCTTGCCCAGTGCACTGAGTTTATACATTACATAATTGTTTTGCAGCAGGTCGTCAATTTCACGGATGCGATAGAAATACTTCTTGCCCAGGGTGGTGTATCCCAGTGTACCGTTATCGCGTAAGTTCTGCAAGGTGCGTTGGCTGATGTGCAGCGCAGCCATCACCTCTTGCCCGTCTACCCAGTCTTTGGCAATCTGTGGACGGGGAGTCACGTTGGCACGTTCCAACAAGCGTGCCAGGCCGAGCAGGTTATCATGTACCTGCTCCAGTTTTTCTGTAAATAATGGATTCTGTTTCATATTCTTTTTCCGTTTGTCTGGTGGCAAAGGAAAAAGAGTTTAAATTGACGTGAGCTTGACGAGAATGCTCGTCAAAGGTTTATATATGGAAAAGAAAGGAAGTTGACAAGGGGACAAGTTGACAAGGGAACAAGGGGCTGCGCAATGCTTCTATGCCGCATGGAACCTTGTCCCCTTGTCAACTTGTTCCCTTGTCAACTTTCCCTCATAACCCATCAGGAAAAGAATTAATTCCGCAGTTCTGCATAAATGGACATCTCTTTCATACAAATTCTTAGAAAAAAAATTCGTTGACGAGACAGTTTCGTCAACGAATCATCAAGAGGTGAGGCGAAGTTTCTCTTTTTCGGCAAACTTCTCGTAGGTTTCTATATACCTTTTACTGTTACTTATCAGATTCTCGGGCTGCACATCCACATCGAAAATAGATGCAAGGAAAGCAGCATACGCCTGTTTATCCCATCCTCCTCTACGCTGCTGATAATGAAAGAAAAGACCGTAAAGCACCCCGATATAGTTCCGCAGGACTTTCACCTTGTTCCGGTGAATCATTGCAATCTGACCGCTCTGCAAAAACAAGAGAAAAGCATCTTCCAACCACTGTACATGTTCAGGAGTCACCAGATAAGCACCATTGCCATCCGTCACACGATAAAGGAAGGCCAGGAAAGCATGTATCTCGCCCTCATCCGGAAGCTTCGCCCCAAGCGGACGTGAAGGAATGAAAGAAAGTCTTTCGCTGGGTTGTATGGAGATGAAGGCCCGTGAATAGTTCTCCTCATAGAGTTCCTGCTGGCGGAGCAGATAGCTGCGCAACTGACGCGGAAGACTCATATCGTGCGTTATCAGCAGGCTGAGGAAGGTGAGGCACCGCTCCTTCTGTTTGCGGATAATCCAATGGGAAGCACCACGCCCTTCATTGTAGTGCAAGTGTCCGGCATATTGCTGGAAACAAAGATCGTTCAGACAATCGCTCATCCACGCCTGATCAATCAGCACCCCATAAAGATTCTTCTCATGGAGTGGAAGACCGCTGAGCAGAAAGAAAAGAAAGTTCTCGAGTGCTGCCACGCCTTGCCACAAACGAGCATCGCTATGCGGAGGTTGCTCCAGACCGGCAAGCAAGCCCACCAGTTTATTGTAAAGTTGCATGGCAGTACATTCATGTTCTGCTGTGATTCCTGCGCTGAGAAGGCATTTCACCTGATTTCCCGCTTGCAGAATGTCATACTTCCGCACTTCCGACTCCCGAATGGGGTGAAAGTAGCGAGCATCGTTGAGCAGGTATCGGTAATCCATAAAATCAGTTGGCTGCAATAAGTAGCCGAAGTCGATAGTCAGCGTCAGGTAGAGCGAGGCCAATGCCCCTTTCAGTTGCCCGCACAGTTCGGAGGAGACTCCCCGCCGACAGGCATCGTCCACTGCAACTCCGGTGCAATACACCTCTTCGAGCACTTCACACAACAGCAGACGTGCAGCATGGTCACAGTTCATCCGACTGATTCGATCTTTCAGCAACAGATTCAGCCACCGGGCTTCGGCCTGAAGAAGAGTTTTATAAAAATAATAACGGGGAGTGGATTGTTGCCCACCATAAGACACCGTGGCTACATACTCCATCTCTTCTACCCGCAAGCGGCAGAGAACAGCTGTGGCATCAAAGTCGGAAAAAGGGGACGTAGAGGAAAGAAAAAGAAAAGAGGGAACCGGTAAGTCAACCTGCCAGTCGGACAATATCTCCTTCAACTGATCTGTCAGCCCGTCCAGCGAGCCGGGCAGGTTCATCAGCTTTCGAGTGGACTGCTGAAGCCGCTCGGAAACGTAGCGCTGCCCCTCTAAACAGGAAGGGGACAATGCACCACTGAAGATGGTGATGGTCAAAGGGATAAACATAGTAAACGATTTTAGTTTCCAGCATTTTAGTTTAACAAGTTAATAATCAGTAGTCCTGTCTTTCTCAAAATGCTCATCGACATAGCGATAACCGAAATCGTTCTTTAGGGTGGGCTGAGAAGAAGTCGCACAAATGTAGCAAACTGTAAACAATAAAGCAAAGTTTCACCGTTAATCATCTTTAATTCCGAGCATTTTGTAAGGAGAATGGATTATATTATCTTTACTAAGAAAATGAAGGGAAATCTACAGTCCCCCAAGATTAACGGCACTTCAATATAAAAAATAAATAAATTCATTTTATTCTGCTCTTAGTTTGCTTATCTTTGCACCGAAATGAAACGAACGATCCTTCTACTGATTTTAGGAGTTTTTTGTGCTTTCAACATGAAAGCACAACGTGCCGACTCGATCCGCATCAGCCTGCTGACCTGCGCCTCGGGTGGAGAAATATATTCTCTTTTCGGGCATACTGCCATCCGCTACGAAAACTTTACCCGGAATATCGACGCTGTTTTCAACTATGGCATGTTCAATTTCAATGCTCCCAACTTCATTCTCCGCTTCGCTTTAGGAGAGACGGACTACCAGTTAGGAGCTACCAATTACGAGCACTTTGTAGCCGAATACAACTACCTGGGGCGGGACGTATGGCAACAAACACTGAACCTTACTCCGGACGAAAAGGAACATTTGTTTAATCTGCTTCAGGAAAACTATCGCCCGGAAAACCGTGAGTATCGTTACAACTTCTTCTACGACAACTGCGCCACCCGACCGCGCGACCAAATAGAGAAAGCCATCGACGGCTCTCTGCAATATGCTGACAATATGACCGACAATGACACGGGAGTTTCTTTCCGTGATTTACTGCATAAATACAGCGAGGGGCATCCTTGGTCACGTTTTGGCATGGATATGTGTATGGGTAGCGAAGCTGACAAGCCTATCAACCGGAGACTGATGATGTTCGTCCCCTTCTATGTACAGGAGTACTTCAATACAGCCCAAATCATAGACAAAGAAGGAAAAGCACGCCCGCTGGTATCCTCTGAAGAGAAAATAGTGGAAACCGGACTGACAGCTGCCGACCACCGCTCCGGTGGTATTACCCCGATGCAATCGGCCTTGCTGCTGTTCATCCTGGTAACTGCCGCCACCATCTACGGTATCCGACGCCAGAAAACCCTCTGGGGACTGGATTTAATCTTGTTCTTCTGTGCCGGAATAGCTGGATGTATCCTTGCTTTCCTGGCCTTGTTTTCCCAACACCCGGCAGTAAGCCCCAATTATTTACTGTTTGTATTCCACCCGTTGCACCTATTTTGCCTCCCGTGGATGATAAATAAGGTGAGAAAACGGCAGAAAAGTCGGTACATGGTACTTAATTTCATCGTTTTAACACTTTTTATACTGCTTTGGGCGATAATACCGCAAAGATTTGACTTAGCTGTATTACCTTTGGCACTTTGTTTGCTGGTACGTTCAGCAAGCAATCTTATTTTGACATCGAAAAAGAGATAAATGAAAAAGGGACTGATAACTTCCATACTCGCATTAACTTTTACTGGTCTGCAAGCTCAACCGCTGCCTGCCACTCCTAAATTAGTGGTAACGTTGACGATTGACCAGCTGCGCACCGACTACATGGAAGCATTCTCTTCCCTATACGGAGAAAAAGGGTTCAAAAGACTGATGCGCGAAGGCAAGGTTTTCTATCAAACCGAGTTTCCCTTCAGCGGAACAGACCGCGCCTCTGCCATTGCCGCCATTTACAGCGGTACGACACCCTCAATGAACGGCATCATCTCCCAGCAATGGATGAATGCCAATACATTGCGCCCGATGAACTGTGTGGACGACCCCGCTTTTATGGGAAACTTCACCGACGAGAGCTCCTCTCCTTCCCAATTACTGACTTCCACCATTGCCGATGAACTGAAAGTAGCTACCCGCAACAAAGGTATGGTATATGCCATTGCCCCCTCGCGCGATGCAGCTATCCTTGCCGCCGGACACTCCGGAAACGGTGCGTTCTGGTTGAATGAAAACACTGGTAAGTGGTGCAGTACTACATATTACAGCGAATTCCCATGGTGGGTGAGCCAATACAATGAACGGCAATCACCCGATTTTCGCATCCGCGATATGGTGTGGGAACCGATACATCCTATAAATAGATATACGTTCCTACCCGAATGGCGGGATCAACCCTTTAAATATAAGTTCGACAGCGAACGGATCAATAAATTCCGCCGGCTGATTACCAGTCCCTTCATCAATGATGAGGTAAACTTACTCACAGAGGAACTCCTGGAAAAGAGTACGATTGCCAAAGATGAGATACCGGACTTGCTGGCACTGACTTATTACGCAGGAAACTACAACCATAAGAGCACACAGGAGTGTGCCATGGAAATGCAGGATACTTATGTACGCCTGGACCGCAGTATCGGCTCCCTACTCGACCTCATCGACCGCAAAGTAGGCTTGCACAATGTCATTTTCTGCATTGCATCTACGGGATATGCCGACCCGGAAGCACCGGACCTGGGCCTGTACCGCATCCCGGGCGGGGAATTCTACCTGAACCGCTGCGCTACCTTGCTGAATATGTATCTCATGGCTACGTATGGCGAAGGACAATACGTAGAAACCTACTATAACCAGCAGATTTATCTTAACCATAAGTTAATAGAGAATAAGCAACTGAATTTAGCGGAGATACAAAATAAATCCGCCGACTTCCTGATACAGTTCAGCGGAGTGAATGAGGCTTATTCCGCCCATCGCTTATTATTAGGCCCCTGGTCGCCCCAGATTGAACTGGCACGCAACGGTTTCCATCGTAAACGTTCCGGTGACCTGCTGATAGACGTGTTGCCCGGCTGGACTATCGTGGAAGAAAATGTCACAGATAGCCGCGTAGTACGTCATGCAGATGTGCCTGCTCCACTCATCTTCCTGGGTGGTGGTATAAAACCCGAAACCATACGGGTTCCTGTCAATATTACCCGCATAGCCCCTACCCTGTCAAGTGCGATGCGCATCCGCGCCCCGAACGCTTGTACAGCTACTCCACTGAACTTTTAAGCTGAAAACACATCTTACTTGGATTATCAAGTGAAATGTTAACGAAGTGAATCGAAAGTTGAGTGTTTTACTCAAAAAACAATTCGTAAACTTCTCGTAAATCAGCATTTTAATGTAACTTTGTACCCGCATTTAAGGCAAAGTTACGCCCGAACTAATTAAGCAAATAATAATAAAAACAGATATATAATGGGATTTAATGAATTTTTAAGCTCGATTTTCGGCAATAAATCCGCACGCGACATGAAAGAAATTCAGCCGTGGGTGGAAAAGATCAAAGCCGCTTACCCGGAAGTTGCCAAACTCGATAACGACGCCCTACGCGCCAAGACGGAAGAACTGAAAACCTACATCTACAATTCGGCTACAGAGCAACGCGCTAAGGTAGAAGAACTGAAGGCAGGCATCGAAGCTATTGAACTGGAAAACCGTGAAGAGGTTTTCGCACAGATAGACAAACTGGAGAAAGAAATACTGGAATGCTACGAAAAAGCACTCGATGAAGTACTGCCTGTAGCTTTCTCTATCGTAAAAGAAACAGCAAAGCGCTTCTCTGAAAATGAAGAAATTGTAGTGACAGCTACTGAATTCGACCGTCATCTGGCTGCTACGAAGGATTTCGTACGTATTGAAGATGATAAGGCTATCTATCAGAATCACTGGTTGGCCGGTGGTGCGGAAGTTACCTGGAACATGGTACACTACGATGTACAGTTATTCGGTGGTGTGGTATTGCACAAAGGTAAGATCGCCGAAATGGCAACGGGTGAAGGTAAGACATTGGTGGCTACCCTCCCGGTATTCCTGAATGCATTGACCGGAAACGGTGTGCATGTGGTAACTGTGAATGACTACCTGTCTAAACGTGACTCCGAGTGGATGGGGCCTCTTTACATGTTCCACGGTTTAAGTGTGGATTGTATCGACAAGCACCAACCGAACTCAGACGCACGTCGTAAGGCATATCTGGCAGATATCACATTCGGTACGAACAATGAATTCGGTTTCGACTACCTGCGTGATAATATGGCTATCAGCCCGAAAGACCTTGTACAACGTCAGCACAATTATGCCATCGTTGATGAGGTGGACTCCGTATTGATTGATGATGCCCGTACTCCGTTGATTATTTCCGGTCCTATCCCTAAAGGTGAAGAGCAATTATTTGAACAGCTTCGCCCACTGGTAGAACGTCTGGTAGAAGCACAGAAGAAACTGGCTACTCAATATCTGGCTGACGCCAAACGCCTCATTGCTTCCAGCGATAAGAAAGAACAGGAAGAAGGTTTCCTTGCCTTGTTCCGCAGCCATAAAGCTTTGCCGAAAAATAAGGCATTGATCAAGTTCCTGAGTGAACAGGGCATCAAGGCTGGTATGCTGAAGACCGAGGAAATCTACATGGAGCAGAACAATAAACGCATGCACGAAGCAACTGATCCGTTGTATTTCGTCATCGAAGAAAAACTGAACAGTGTAGACCTTACAGATAAAGGTGTGGATTTGATTACCGGTAACTCAGAAGATCCTACCCTCTTCGTATTGCCCGACATCGCCGCACAGCTTTCCGAACTGGAAAACGAAACGCAGCTGACAGATGAAGAGCGTCTGGCTAAGAAAGATGAACTGATGACAAACTATGCCATCAAATCCGAACGAGTACATACCATCAACCAATTGTTGAAGGCATACACCATGTTCGAGATCAATGATGAATACGTTGTACTGGACGGACAGGTGAAGATCGTAGACGAGCAGACCGGACGTATCATGGAAGGCCGTCGCTACTCCGACGGTTTGCACCAAGCTATCGAAGCTAAGGAAAACGTGAAAGTGGAAGCTGCTACGCAGACATTCGCTACCATTACGTTGCAGAATTACTTCCGTATGTACCACAAGCTCTCGGGTATGACCGGTACTGCGGAAACGGAAGCAGGAGAGTTCTGGGATATCTACAAACTGGATGTAGTGGTAATCCCGACCAACCGTCCCATTTCCCGTAAAGATATGAACGACCGCGTTTATAAGACGAAACGCGAGAAATATAAAGCTGTTATCGAAGAGATTGAGCAGTTGGTACAAGCCGGACGCCCTGTGCTGGTGGGTACTACTTCTGTAGAAATCTCTGAAATGCTGAGCAAAATGTTGTCTATGCGCAAGATTGAGCATAGCGTACTGAATGCCAAGCTGCACCAGAAGGAAGCAGACATCGTAGCTAAAGCCGGTTTGAGCGGTACAGTAACCATTGCTACCAATATGGCCGGTCGTGGTACGGATATCAAACTGAGCCCGGAAGTGAAAGCTGCAGGTGGTTTGGCAATTATCGGTACGGAGCGTCATGAGTCCCGTCGTGTAGACCGCCAGTTGCGCGGACGTGCCGGACGTCAGGGGGACCCGGGTTCTTCTGTATTCTTCGTATCACTGGAAGACGAATTGATGCGTCTGTTCTCCTCCGACCGTATTGCCGGTGTGATGGACCGCCTCGGTTTCAAGGAAGGTGAGATGATTGAACACAAGATGATTTCCAACTCCATCGAACGTGCACAGAAGAAGGTAGAAGAAAACAACTTCGGTATCCGTAAACGCTTGCTGGAATATGATGACGTAATGAACAAACAACGTACTGTTGTGTATACCAAGCGCCGTCATGCCTTGATGGGTGAACGTATCGGCATGGACATCGTGAACATGATCTGGGATCGTGTTGCCGCTGCTGTTGAAGCTCCCGACTACGAAAACTGCAAAATGGACTTCCTGCAAACACTCGCTATGGAAACTCCGTTCAGCGAAGAGCAGTTCCGCAACGAAAAGAAAGAGAAACTTGCAGAAGAGGCTTTCAATGTAGCCATGGATCTGTTCAAGCGCAAGACTGACCGCATGGCACAGGTTGCTTATCCGGTTATCAAGCAGGTGTATGAGACTCAAGGACATATGTATGAAAATATTCTTATCCCCATTACGGATGGTAAGCGTATGTACAACATCTCCTGTAGCCTGAAAGCCGCTTACGAAAGCGAATGTAAGGAGGTAGTGAAAGCTTTTGAAAAGTCTATCCTGCTGCACGTCATCGACGAATCATGGAAAGAAAACTTGCGTGAGCTGGATGAATTGAAACATTCTGTGCAGAATGCAAGCTACGAACAGAAAGACCCGTTATTGATTTACAAGCTGGAGTCTGTAAATCTGTTTGATACAATGGTGAATAAGATCAATAACCAGACTGTTTCTATCCTGATGCGTGGACAAATCCCGGTACAGGAGCCACAGGAAATTCAGCAAGCTGCTCCCGAACAGAAGCAGGACATGAGCAAATATCGCGAGCAAAAGCAAGACCTGAATGACCCGAATCAACAGGCTGCTGCCCAACAGGATACACGTGAGCAAGTGAAACGTGAACCGATTCGTGCGGAAAGAACTGTAGGACGTAATGATCCTTGTCCTTGTGGAAGTGGTAAGAAGTATAAGAACTGTCACGGAAGGAATATGTAATGAGTGATTAGTGATGAGTGACTAGTGATAAGTATGCTAACCACTAATCTCTTATCGCTAATCACTAATAAAAGCCTCAAACGGTTAAAATCTGTTTGAGGCTTTTATATATCCATACAAAAGTGTATTTTTGTTATTCTTAGATAAAGAACAAGCCTATGACTAAGTATTCGCATCTCTTAGGGATCTGTTGTGCTCTGCTATTTGGCGGTTGCCAGACCGTAGAGCAATTATCCATCGACTATATGCTGCCGGCAGAAGTTAGCTTTCCGCCCAGCCTCAAACGTGTAGCCGTGGTAAATAATATGCCATCCATCCCGGACAACAAACTGATCGTAGAAGAAACAGATGAAAAGAAAAAAGATGAGACGGAAATTGCCCGCAAAACAAAATACTTCAACGGAAATTCTAAAATAACCACTGAAGCACTGGCTGAAGCACTGGCCAATGAAAACTATTTCGACGAAGTCGTTATTTGCGATTCTATGTTACGGGCCAATGATATGATTCCCCGCGAAAGCACCCTCAGCAAGAGTGAAGTGGAAAGTCTTACCGAAAGCCTGGATGTGGATTTCCTGATAGCTTTGGAAAACATACAACTACGCTCTCTCCGTAAAATTGAATACCTGCGCGAGTGGGGTGTTTATGCCGGAACCATAGACGTAAAGGTATACCCTACCGTAAAAGTATACCTGCCTAACCGAAATGGCCCGATGGTAACAATCAATACCAACGATAGTATTTTCTGGGATTATGCTGCCCCCAGCATAGCTCAGGCCGGTGCAGGACTCATCAGTGAAACAGAAATGCTGAAAGAAGCTTCTGAATTTGCCGGCACTGTGCCTGTAAAGTATATGCTGCCACACTGGAAGACGGCTTCCCGCTACCTGTTTACAAGTGGTTCCGTGAATATGCGTGATGCAGCCGTTTATGTTCGTGAAAACGACTGGAAACGAGCCATTGAGCTTTGGAAACAGACTTACGAGAAGAAGAAAAAAGGAAAACAGAAAATGTATGCAGCCTATAACGTTGCTTTAGGATATGAGATGCAAGATAGCATTCAGACAGCAGAAGAATGGGCACTGAAGGCGCAAAAAGAAGCATACGACATAGACAAAATCGAAGAGAAAAAAAAGCAGGGAGGAATAGATGTCAGCGACGTTCCCAACTACTTTGCAGTAACCCGCTATTTAAGTGAATTACAAGAACGAAAAGAGGGAATGACACGATTGAATGTCCAAATGGAACGATTTAAGAATGATTTTTAATCAAATGATGCAAGGGTAATTATTTTTTTTATACCTTTGAACATCCATTAAGAAAGAATATCTATTATGAAACTGAGTCAAGCATCTTTATCACTCTTAGAAAAGACCATAAGACAAGCAGTCAGCAAATATATTTGTGGCTGCGAGCAAACCATTGTGACCGACATCCATCTGCAAGCTAATCAAAATTCCGGCGAACTGTCTATATTTGACGATGATGACGAGGACTTGGCATGTATCACAATAGAAGAATGGATGACGTATGATGGAGATGACTTCTACGAGAGCGCAGAACGTATTCTTTCTACATTACTTAATAACATGAAGAATGGTGGTGACTTTGATCGGCTTACCATCTTGAAGCCCTATTCATTCGTACTGGTGGATGAAGAAAAAGAAACAGTTGCTGAGTTATTATTAATGGATGATGATACATTGCTTGTAAATGAGGAACTACTGAAAGGTCTGGATGAAGAGCTGGATTCTTTTCTGAAAGAACTACTGGAAAAGTAATAGCATTTGATTTATAAAAAATAAATTAGCCCTTGCAGTAATCAGATATTGCAAGGGCTAATTCGTTTATAGTAATCAGAAGTGAAAATGAGAATTCTCCGTACGCTGAGACTCAATCTTTTCCTTCAACTTTTTAGCTATTTCAGGATATTGCCGGATCACATTGGTAGTTTCTGCAGGATCTCTATAGATATTATACAATTCTTCATAAGTTTTTGAAGGAGTACTAACTTCCAATCTTATCAATTTCCAACCATCAAGGTTCATAATAGATTGTTTTCCTCCAGCTTCAAAGAACTCATAATAGATATAATCATGCTTCTTCTGTTTTCCCTTTCCCGTTAAAGCAGGCAAATATGATATACCATTGATACCCTGAGGTGATTTCGTTTGAAGCAGATCACTAATGGTTGGCAAAAAATCCCAGAAAGCAGAAATATGATCTGTTATTACCCCTGCCGGAATAACACCTGGCCACTGCACTACAAATGGAGTACGAATACCTCCTTCATAAAGATCTCTTTTGTGACCTCTGAAAGGGCCATTACTATCAAAATAATCAGGATCATGCCCTCCTTCGGCATGAACTCCATTATCTGAAGTGAAAATTATGATAGTATTCTCATACAATCCTTCCTCTTTCAACTTATTAATGATCAGCCCCACACTATGATCCAAATAAGTAACCATTGCCGCATAAGCCGCACGAGGGTTTCGCTGCTCTTTATAGCCTCTGCCACCAAAAGGAGTTTCACAAAATTCACCTTCATATTTCTTCATCTCTTTATCCATAATATCAAGATCGGCGTGAGGAAGGGTTGGTGAGAAATAAAGAAAGAAAGGAGTAGCCTTGTTTTTATCAATAAAGTTCAGTGCTTTCTCCAACATCAAATCATGCGAATAGAATTTTCCGTTCAACATGATTTTTTCATCGTTTTCATGCAGAAACTCCGGATAATAACTATGAGCAAAACGTTGTCCCAAGTAACCATAAAAATAATCAAAAGCGTGCTTATTGGGCATACCTTCTGTTCCTGGACCTCCCAATCCCCATTTACCAATACACCCTGTTGCATAACCTCTGCTTTTAAATACATCCGCAACCGTCTTTTCTTCTGCAGGAAGTGGGGTTTCATAAAGTAATCCATCTGATCCCTCGACTTTGTCATTTCCCCTGATAGCTGCATGCCCCATGTGCTTTCCCGTTAACAAGGCACAGCGTGAGGGAGCACTGACTGTAGCTCCGGAATAATGCTGCATAAACTTCATTCCGTTTTGTGCAATACCATCAATATTGACGGTCTTAATCTGCCTCTGACCATAGCACCCTAAATCACCTATGCCTAAATCGTCAGCCATAATGTAAACTACATTAGGGAGATTGGCAGTAGTACTTTGAGCCATGACAGTTCCTGAAAAACCTGCCACAAGGGGAAATAAATATTTCAAATTATTTTTCATCATCTATCAATATAACAAATGTTCATTTTTATCTATAAATGTAATATTATCAATTTTAACGAGCGACATTAAATTAATAGCCAGGATTCTGTTCTGCTTTCTTTTCCTCAGAAGTCAGTGCATGCCCATCTTTCTGTATGGCATCTAAATACGTTTGAGGAATAGGACGCAGACAATGATGTTCATCAACATTGGAAGCTGCATCTGGATTAAAAGCTTTGGCACGGGCAACCAGGGTTTTAGTCCTTGCCAGATCTTCCCAACGAAGGAATTCGCCACAAAGCTCACGGGAACGTTCATTCAACAAGAAGCACATCATTCGGTCATAATCATCTGTATAATTCAATTTATCTATTATGGCTTTATCTTCAGCTGGCAAATTCTGAATATCCGTTACTATCAAGTTAGTAGCATCTGTAGTTTCAGATACACCATTTGATTCATAGTAAGAATTCTCTGCCATATATGAATTCACATCTCCCATGCTGGCATAGCCTAAAGAATTGGAATTATAAGCTGCCCCACCATCACAATAAGCAGAACGGTCTTCACCTTTCTTATAAGCTGCCCGCTTCCGGATTTCATTGATATAGTATAAGGCATCATCATATTCATGCTGACGAATCAAAGCTTCTGCTGCTATAAGATAAGTCTCTCCCAACCGTGCAAGTATACCATCGCGAAAACCAGGCATATCATTAACAGCCTCACGTGAACCGTCCAGATACTTGCTACATGAAGCAAAACGTGAGAGTTCATCATATAATGCCGTATCATCTTTGCCATTTCGATCCTTCGGATAAGCAACAAACACAGTTGGTATCAACTTTCCTGTTTTTTCATCAGCAACCTTTTCTTTCATTTCCATATTATCAAAACGTGTATCCCCCGGACGATTAATAACATACATTATGCCCAAATCACCTTTCTCATAGGTAGATCCCTTAACCGGATTATTGACTGCATATTTTGTTTTAAAGCTTTTCCAGAAACGTGAATCATTTACCATGTCGTATACATTATACATATAATACGTAGTTCTCAAACGCTGATATTCACGCCCTCCTGCAATATCACGCTTCATTTGCGGGAGATTCTGGTATACAGACAAGAAATACAAATGACAAGGATTACCATAACGCCCTCTTGAGGATTTATCAGAAGAGAACTGAGCTGCCAGAATGATCTCATCTAATTTTTCATTGGCTCCGTCCGGTTCTGTATAATTCCAAAGGTCGGAGAAGTTCGATGCCAAAGTCCGGTGAGAGATGACTTCTTTTGCCAAGCGCAAAGCTTCTGCACAATCTGCTGACTTCGTATTACTATTCCAGGAATCATTAATCTCACTGGCACGGAATAAATAGGCTTTAGCCAGAAAATGTGCAGCAGCATCTTTCGTCAGTTTACCAGTCATAGATACTTTATCCGGCAAATAATCATAAGCTTTCTTTAAATCATCAATTACTTGCTCTACCGTGGCTTGAGCGGTTGAACGAGTAAACTCTCGCTCGGGGGTAGTGCTCGGATGTAGCTTCAGAGGTACTCCACCATATTGGGAAACCAACTTCAGATAGTTGAACCCACGCAAGAAATGAGCTTCGCCCATATACACATCTTTATTAGTTCCCTTATAAATATCCAAGGATAGTTTCTCTAACAGAATATTGGCAGAATTGATCCCTATATACATATTATCCCAAAGTGTCTCCATCAGTGCTGTATTGGAATCCATTGCTGTTATTTGCGATTTAAAACTACCATTATAACTATTCCATGCAGCATTAGATGCATTACCTCCTATACGGAATTCATCTGTGCCATAATTAGTTGTAGCATATGCCCACTCTTTAGAAAAATGGAAACGTAAGTTATAATAAATACCGGTAGCCAAATCTGCTATACCTTCTTCCGTATCAAAATAATCAGTATTTCTCTGTGTAGTCAATTCCTCATTCAGAAAATCACTGCACGAAGATAATGTACCTCCTACAAATATAGTAGCCAGCAAACTATATGCAATATTTCTACAAAGTTTCATAAGTATATCTTTATTAGTTTAAGTTAGAATCCAATATTTAATCCAATTGTATAACCACGATTCCAGGCTGTAGTACCCGCTTGTGAAGCATCCAGTTCCAGGAAATCTATATTCGAAAATATCCTTCCGGGATTTTTGGCTTGTACATATACCTTCATGTTAGATATTCCCCATTTTTTCATCAATGACTTTGGGAAAGAGTATCCTAAAGATATATTCCGTATTTTCAAGAATGAACCGTTCTTATAGCCGAGAATACTGTAGTAAGGATCTCCTGCAGCACCATTCCAAATGGGCTTTTGATATTCTACATTCTTATTGTTTTCATTATAATAGTCAATCTTACGCTGTGTATAGCGCCCTCCTTGCCATTCGCCACCAGTATCTACCAGATAATCGAAGCGACCATAGAGCATAAAAGAGAAATCAAAATTCTTATAAGAGAAAGCATTGGTCATTCCGAAAGTCCAGCGGGGACGAGTATGACCTATCACAACTCTGTCATCATTAGGATCTATCAAATGGTCATTATTCTGATCGACGGGACGCACCATGCCAGCTTCAAACTTATGCCCCTTCTCGTTGAATTTGGCCATTTCCGCAGCATCTTCTTCCTTCCACAGTCCGGCAGATTGATAGCCATATATAACACCTAATGCCTGTCCTATGAACCAATTATTATTGATATCATCTTCTTTCCCGTTCGACAGGGATTCTATTTTATCTTTTTGCCAGGCAGCATTAAGAGTAGTGCTCCACTCAAAATTACGTGTTTTCACATTAACGGTATTCAATGTGATGTCCACACCCATATTGGATGTTTCGCCCACATTGGCATATGTATTTGTATAACCTGTTAAGGCAGGGATTGTCATCTCCATCAACAAATCTGTAGTACGTGAAGTATAGAAATCTATCACTCCCGAAATTCGTCCATTCAACACAGCATAATCAACTCCAATATTATATTGCCTGGTTTTCTCCCACGTCAGGTTTTGATTAGCCATGGCTACATTTCCTCCTTCAATCAAAGATTCGGATGCCACATATCCCGGCGTTATACTACTTCCGTAAGGATAATAAAGAGAAACAATAGCACCTTTTGTCTGATAAGGATCAATAGCCGAATTGCCTGTAACTCCAACTCCTAAACGCAGTTTCAATTGACTTATCCACCGGATATCTTTCAGGAAATCTTCCTGATCGAGACGCCACCCCAATGCAACACTGGGAAAGAATGCCCATTTATTGCCCTTAGCAAGCTGTGAGGCACCATCCCAACGCCCGGAGACTGTGACCAGATATTTATTATCATAATCGTAATTCAAACGGAACATATACGACATCAGCTGTTTCTCAATCAAACCACTATTCCAACTGTCCAAAGACGAGATATCCTGCTGTGTCAATGCATTCCACTTTGCACTTGATAAAGGTATACCAACAGCTCCCATAGAAGATTCCTCGTAATGATACTTAGTGGCACTTTGTAAGAGAGTTAAACCAAAACCATGCTTCCCTACTTCTTTATTATAGTAAATCAAATTGTCCAAAGTCCAGGAAAAATCCTGTTGATTACTCAATGAAGCATAATTAGGAGAGCCATTCCTACTAACAGACTGCTCATCCTGGTAAGTTCCATTGCGCCAATAACGGAAATCGGGTCCAAAATTAAAACGATATCTCAACCCTTTTAATGGAGTATAAATTTCCCCCAGGTCCAACTGTGCATACATACTGCCGATAGCACGAAACATCCTCCGTTCATTTTCACTGTACTTCCAATCATCTATTACTGTCTTTACACCGTCATCCCCTCCTGGATAAATGATACGTTCGCCATTATCATCATAAGGAACTGCATAAGGAAATACACTGGTTGAAGCTGCATATAAATTCCTGGGAATATTAGTGGATAACTGTCCTACCGCTTTAGCAGAAGAACCATATTGTTGTTCGCTAAAGGTTGCATTAATATTCATCCCCAGTTTAAGCCACTTCACCGGATCTAAGTCTACACTGGCTTTCGCTGTATACCGGGTATAAGATTCTCCTTTTATGGTACCCTCATTATTCAAATAACCGAAAGATGCATACCCTTTCATCTTTTCCGAACCACCACTAGCGCTCAATGTATGTTCATGTGTAATACCTGTTTGGGTAACCATACTTCCCCAATCTGTTGTAGACACCTGAGATGCATCCCAGGTTCCATTAGCCCATCCTTTTTCTATGTTTCTCCAGGCATAAGGGTCAGAAGAACCCATAAATATTTTATAATCATTTTCTTTAGTCGGCTGATCGGCTCTTGGGTATGCTTCCGGGTTAAAGTAATAATAGGCCCATCTGCGCCACTCAATATACTCTGCTGAATTCATCATACTGGAATAGTCTTGCAAAGTTTCGAAGGTAACAGTTCCAGAATAATTCAACGTCAATTTTCCTTCTTTTCCCTGCTTCGTAGTAACTAAAATGACTCCATTAGCACCACGAGAGCCATAAATAGCAGTGGCAGAAGCATCTTTCAACACATCAATAGACTCTATATCATTAGGGTTCAATGTCTCAATACCACTATTAGACATTAAGGGAATCCCATCTACCACATACAACGGGGTGTTACTGGCACTCAAAGAACGAACACCACGTACATTGATAGTTCCTATTTCACCAGGACGCTCATTGCTCGTAATATCTACACCAGCCGCTTTACCCTGCATAGCCTCAAAAGCATTGGACACCGGACGAGAGGTTAGATCTTCTGCATCAACCCGTACCATAGCTCCCGTAACATCTGTCTTCTTTTGCACTCCATAGCCTACCACCACCACTTCATCCAAGGTCTTTGTATCTTCTTTTAATACAATATTTATGACTTTCTGAAGCCCTACGGTAATTTCCTGGGGTACATATCCGATATAAGAAACCAGCAGAATCACATTTCCTGATACTTCTAACGAATAATTACCGTCAATATCAGTAATAGTACCTACAGAAGTCCCTTTCACCTGAATAGATGCTCCGATTAAAGGTTCTCCATTAATATCGGTAATCCGGCCTGTCACACGATTTTTCTTTTCTTGCTGCAAAGCAGGTATTTCCGTAGATAATATAATTTTCTTATCGAGCACAGAATACTTAACATTAGTACCTTCGAATACCTCATCAAGTATCTTAAATATATTGCTTTTATTAGCAGAAACAGATACCCGACGATTTAAATCTACATGTTTATTATTAAAGAAAAAACCAAACTCGGATTGTTCTTCTATTCTCTGCAATACATCTCCTACTGTCTGATTCTGTACTTTTAGACTAATGACAGCATTATTCTGTGCATAGACACCCGATGCACACGCAAAACTAACGGAGCAAATCAAAATTAGAACGAATAGTCTCATAGCAAGCGGAATTTTTTTAAAGGTCAACCAAAGTGACTTTACCACCCACAAAAGTTGGATGCTAAAATAATTTTGCATAAATTTGTAATGATTTAAAGTTAAAAAACTGGTTTATCTACGCTTGTCGCCAAACAAGCTGAGAAAAAGATAGACTGATTTTCATATGGAATGATACGCCAATATCATTCCATATGTTTTGTTTTAGGTAGAGTTGTTTTTCATGTCATTAAAATATTAAGTGGTTAGTATATAACTAATAAATCTCTATTTTAATCTTCCTATCCAATATATTCGCATCTTCAATTTGACGCCAGCGTATCTTAGAAGATATTTTGAAGTGATCTAATATACGCTCCAAGCGTTCATTTGTAAAGGTACCGTTGAATGTATCATCTAACCCTTTCCTGTTGTTTATTACAAATTGAACGTTATAACGTTTCTCCAACATATGAAGAGCCTCCCACAAAGGAGTATTTTTCAAAATAACCTTACCATCCTTCCAGGATGTTTCAGACTCGCAGGAAGTAGCAGAGAGACGTACCTTTCCTTCCTTTGAATTATATGTCAGTTTCTCACCGGGTTTAAGTTTTACTGCATGAGCCTGCTCATTCTTCTTGAATAAGAAGTTTACTTTTCCTTCGACTAATGTAGTCACAACATTCTCTCCTCCTTCATAAGCCTCAACATTAAAATGCGTCCCCAATACTTCTATTTGAGATTGATACATAGTAGAAACCAAAAAACGTTTCGATGGATCTTTCATTACTTCAAAGTAGGCTTCACCTTTTAAAAAGACCTCACGAGTATTTCCGTCAAAACGGCTCGGATATGATAAAGAGGATTCTGAGTTCAAATAAACGACTGTGCTATCAGGTAATATAACGGAAGTTATCATTCCCGGATTAGTTCTTATTTCAATAAGCTGAGCTACCTGCTCTTTAGTATCTGCTATAAAGAAATGTTGCATCAGAAAAGATACAAGCAAGGGAATAAATAAAATGGCAGCAGCACGCTGGAACCATTCCCACCCTATCTGACGCTTCTTTGCTACAATCCGGGAGCTCACTTTTTTCAGGGCTTTCTCTGTATCAATCTTTTTTAATATCTGAACTGAATCTATAGCAAGGTGAATTGAGAATACCTGTTTTGCTACTCTTTCATTTTTCTCTGAAGCATTTACCCAATTTTCTACCAATTGATACTCTTCCTCAGTCACATCACCCTCGCAATAACGCAAAAGCAAATCTTCTATTCCATTTATATTTTGTTCTTCCATCCTATTTTATTCTTATTCTCTATTTAAAGGACGCATGAAAAAAAAAGATTCCTAAACGAAAAAGCTTCTTTTTTAGATTTTTTTCCGGGAAAACAATATCTTTGCTTCGCTAACATGATATTATGAGAATTACATCACAGGAAGATAGCTCCTTACTCTCCGCCATAGGTCAAAGAGATAAAAAAGCTTTTGACGCATTATTCAGGAAATACTACTCTGTCTTATGCGCCTATTGCCATCGTTTTGTCGATTTGGAAGATGCTGAAGAAATCGTACAGGATGTATTATTATGGGTATGGGAGAATCCGGATGCACATACTATTATAGAGTCTTCTCTTAACAGATATCTTTTTAGAATGGTTTATCACAGGGCTATATCACAAATCCGGCAACAAGGCACAAGACAACGCGCAGATACTCTATTCTATGAACAGATGCAAGAGATATTACAGGATATAGACTTTTACCATATAGAAGAACTCACCAAACGGATAGAAAAGGCAATCGCAGCACTTCCACCCAGTTATCGCGAGGCTTTTTGTATGCATCGTTTCCAGAATATGAGTTATAAAGAAATAGCCACCGCCTTGGATGTTTCTCCAAAAACGGTGGACTATCGTATACAGCAAGCATTAAAACAATTAAGGGTAGATCTCAAAGACTATCTACCCTTATTGTTACCATTATTATATCTTAACTAGCTCTTATTACGCTTTCTTCAGCGCAGCAATACTCTCTTTCAGAGAGTTGATAATGCTTTCCGCATCCGCCTGTTTCTTACGTTCCAGTTCAAGGACAGCGGCAGGAGCATTATTCACAAACTTCTCATTGCTCAGCTTCTTCATGACGCCTTGCAGGAAACCTTCTTTGTGCTTCAGTTCTGCTTCCATACGGGCTATTTCAGCTTCTACATCAATCATATTCCCCAGAGGTACGGCATATTCCGTAGTTCCTACCATAAATGAAGCAGCACCTTCGGTTTTAGTATCTACCACATCAATTGCCGAGAGATTACACATCTTCATGATAACCGGATTGAATTCTGCAATCGGATTTTCGCCTACAACCTGCAATTCCAACGTTTCCTTTTGAGCTATGTTTTTCTGCAAACGGATAGAACGAACATTACTGATCACTTCTTTCACCACTTCGAATTGCCGAACTGTCTCACCGTCCACATAGGTATTTATTGTCAAAGGACATACCATAAGACTTTCACCTTCTTCGCGCTCATACATCTGTTGCCAAAGTTCTTCGGTAATGAATGGCATAAACGGATGAAGCAAATGAAGCAGATTATCGAAATAAGAAATCGCAGCACTATGAATTGAACTGTGGATACCTTGTCCATAAGCCGGCTTTATCATTTCGAGATACCAGGAAGAGAATTCATCCCAGAATAATTTATAAACAGCCATAAGAGCTTCGCTCAAACGGTATTTACTAAACAAATCAGCTACCTCAGCAGCAACCTCATTTTGCTTGGATTCAAACCAGAGCGATGCCAGTCTTGCAGCTTCCGGCACAGGCTGACTGTCATCAATGGTCCAGCCACTTACCAAGCGGTAAGCATTCCATATCTTGTTACAGAAGTTACGTCCCTGTTCGCAAAGAGCGTCATCGAACAAGATGTCATTTCCGGCAGGAGCTGCAAGCATCATACCCATACGCACACCATCGGCACCAAACTTCTCAATCAGTTCCAACGGGTCGGGAGAATTACCGAGGGACTTGGACATCTTGCGTCCCAACTTGTCGCGAACGATACCCGTAAAGTACACATTCTTGAACGGCATCTTTCCTTCATATTCATAACCTGCCATAATCATGCGGGCTACCCAGAAGAAAATGATATCCGGACCGGTTACCAGGTCACTTGTCGGATAGTAATAATCGATTTCCTCATTACCCGGATTGTTGATACCATCAAACAAAGAGATGGGCCACAACCAGGAAGAGAACCAAGTATCCAGACAGTCTTCATCCTGACGAAGATCTTCCATAGTCAGGGCCGGATTGCCGGTCTTCTCTTTTGCCAGTTTCAGAGCTTCTTCTTCAGTAGCTGCTACCACATATCCACCTTCCGGAAGGAAGTATGCCGGAATGCGGTGTCCCCACCACAACTGACGGCTGATACACCAGTCCTTGATGTTCTCCATCCAGTAGCGATAGGTATTCTTATACTTGGCAGGATAGAATTTCAGATCGTCATTCATTACAGGAGGCAATGCCATATCTGCAAAATGCTGCATCTTGAGGAACCACTGCATAGAAAGCTTCGGCTCTATAACCACGTTGGTACGCTCGGAATAACCTACCTTATTGGTATAGGCTTCCACCTTATCCAACAGGCCGGCAGCATCCAGGTCTTTCTCAATCTGCTTACGAACATCAAAGCGATCCATACCGATATAAAGACCGGCAGCCTCGCTCAATGTACCATTATCGTTAAAGATATCGATGCTTGGCAAGTTATACTTTTCACCCAGCATATAGTCGTTCACATCATGCGCAGGGGTTACTTTCAGGCAACCTGTACCGAACTCAATATCTACATAATCATCTTCGATTACCGGAATCACACGATTTACCAAAGGAACGATTACTTTCTTACCTTTCAGCCATTCGTTCTTCGGGTCGTTCGGATTGATACACATAGCGGTATCACCCATGATCGTTTCAGGACGGGTAGTAGCTACCACAGCATAGCGTCCTTCCGCATCACCTTCCACTTTATAGCGCAGATAATACAGTTTGCCATGCTCTTCCTTGTAGATAACTTCTTCATCAGAAAGGGCAGTCAAAGCCTTCGGATCCCAGTTTACCATACGTACACCACGGTAAATCAGTCCCTTATTGTAGAGGTCTACAAATACTTTCAATACACTTTCGCTACGCTTTTCGTCCATAGTGAAAGCGGTGCGGTCCCAATCACAGGAAGCACCGAGTTTACGCAACTGCTTCAGGATGATGCCACCATGTTCATCTGTCCACTCCCAGGCATGCTTCAGGAATTCGTCACGGGTAAGGTCTGTCTTCTTGATACCTTGTGCGGCCAGTTTATTTACTACTTTCGCTTCCGTAGCGATAGAAGCGTGGTCAGTACCCGGTACCCAGCAGGCATTTTTACCTTCCATACGGGCACGGCGTACCAGAATATCTTGAATGGTATTATTAAGCATGTGTCCCATGTGGAGCACGCCGGTGACGTTAGGGGGCGGAATGACGATGGTGTAAGGCTCACGACCATCGGGTTTTGAACTGAATAATTTGTGGTCCAACCAATACTGGTACCACTTTCCCTCTACGTCAGCAGGGTTGTACTTACTTGCTAATTCCATATCTTTTAAATCTGTATATAATTTATTTTATCGCGAATAACGGGCGCAAAATTACTAAATTAAATTCAAATCTTGCCACCCTCCGGCGCTTTCTGTGCAGAGAACGACAATTTATAACCTTCATAAAGAGCAATTCCATAAAATACGATTGTCATGGAAGCCATATTTTCTATTACCACAGACATCACTTCACCATAACTGGCGTCGAAAAGGACGTCCATAAAAGAGACTTCATATTCTTTGGCCACCAGACCTACGATAGAGAAGAAATCTCCCATCACACAGCTTATCAACGCCAAAGCGGCACCAATAATGCCAAATATAGGGCGTATTCCTTTCCCCTGGCGCATCGCAAATCCTACCAAGAAACCGACACCAATGGCCATATATCCCATCTGGTATCCGGTAGAAATAGAGATCAAAGCCCAAGCCACAGCACCTGCAATGCATGCCAGCACTCCGAACAATACAGCTTTCGGTAAATTCTCCTCAGCCAACAGTTTCTCTCTGTCTACATATCCCGAATAATCTTCAGGCTTAGGAGTAGGAGCCATTTTCTCCAGCTCTTCATCTTTCTGATAGCTTTCACATTCACCTACAAATGCAGGAATAGCCCCGGTACGCTTGCAAACCAGTCCTCTGCCATTCACGAAATCGCGTGAAACGCAATTACGGCAATAGCGTTCAATGTCATTTTGATCAGTCATAATTACAGTGTCCAATGTCGTTACTTAAGTTGCTTATTAATAGTTTTTTTGCAAATATAAAGCTAATTTCCTACGTGACATTTAATAAATGTATATTTTTGCCTTTCAAATAAATTTGCGATGAAATATAAGCTGAAGATTCGTTATATCGTGCTATGCACACTCTTGTTAGTAGTCTGGGCCACACAGCTCATTCCGGCTATGGGAAAAATATATGCACACAGTGTATATCCTGTCATAGCTTATATTCTTTCGTCTTTCTCCCGCCTCATTCCCTTTGCCATAGGCGACTTATTCATAGCCCTCAGCATTGCGGGCGTACTCCTCTACCCTGCCTATGCCCGCCGCTTTCAGAAGAAAAAGTGGAAACGTATCTTGCTGAATGATATTGAATATCTGTTATGGATATACGTCTGGTTCTATCTGGCTTGGGGACTTAATTATTCACAGCCCAATTTCTACCAACGGACAAAGATTCCTTATACCGCATACACTCCCGAGAACTTCCGGAACTTTGTTGATGATTACGTTGACAAATTGAATGGATCGTATGTAGATGTAACCACTATCAATAAGGACCTTATCCGCCGGGAAACAGTTCGCGGATACAATCAGATCAGTGATACGCTGGGTGTACATCATCCTTTCCATAAGTCACCACGGGTGAAGACAATGCTTTTCACTCCACTGATTTCCATGGTGGGCGTCACCGGTAGCATGGGACCTTTCTTCTGCGAATTTACCTTGAATGGAGATCTGCTCCCTTCACAGTATCCTGCCACGTATGCCCACGAACTGGCACATTTATTGGGCATCTCCAGCGAGGCGGAAGCAAACTTCTATGCTTATCAGGTCTGTACCCGTTCGCAAGCGCGAGGTATCCGCTTCTGCGGATACTTTTCAGTACTGGGACATGTACTTGTCAATGCCCGCCGACTGATGGATGAAGAAGAATACAAAGAGCTCTTCAAGCGGATACGCCCTGAAATCATTGAACTGGCTAAAAGTAATCAGGAATACTGGACGGAGAAATACAGTCCACTCATCGGAGATATACAAGACTGGATATACGACCTGTACCTGAAAGGAAACAAGATACAAAGTGGCCGCAAGAACTACTCCGAAGTAGTCGGTTTGCTTATATCCTATTATACACATTGCAATAAATAACCCTATAAAGATATGTTACATACAAGAAAAGAACAGATGGAAGCCTTCGGACGCTTCCTGGACATACTCGACGAACTCCGCGAGAAATGTCCCTGGGACCGCAAGCAGACTAACGAAAGTCTGCGTCCCAACACCATTGAAGAAACCTATGAACTTTGTGACGCCCTGATACGTGACGATAAAAATGATATCTGCAAAGAGCTGGGAGACGTCTTGCTACACGTAGCTTTCTACGCAAAGATAGGTTCCGAGAAAGGCGATTTTGACATGAAAGATGTATGCGACCACCTTTGCGAGAAATTAATCTTCCGCCATCCCCATGTGTTCGGTGACGTAAAAGCCGATACTGCCGGACAAGTTTCCGAAAACTGGGAACAACTGAAGTTAAGAGAGAAAGGTGGAAACAAGAGTGTGTTGAGTGGTGTTCCTGCCGCCCTTCCTTCACTCATCAAAGCTTACCGTATTCAGGACAAAGCCCGCAACGTCGGCTTCGACTGGGAAGAACGGGAACAAGTGTGGGATAAGGTAAAAGAGGAAATCCAGGAGTTTCAGGCAGAAGTGGCCAATATGGATAAGGACAAGGCAGAAGCCGAATTCGGGGATGTACTATTCAGCCTCATCAATGCCGCACGCCTCTACAAGATCAATCCGGATAATGCATTAGAACGCACCAACCAGAAGTTTATCAACCGCTTTAATTATCTGGAAGCACATACCATCAAGGAAGGCAAAAACCTGCATGATATGACTCTGGAAGAGATGGACGCCATCTGGAACGAAGCTAAAAAGCTGGAAAAATAAAACTCAAATGCATAGGACTGCGAAGATTCACACTTGCGGCTGCGAAGGCCATCACTTATACAAGTGAAGGCTTACACTCCCGCAAGTGTAAGCCTTCGCAGCCGCATGTATCGGCTATAAACGAAAAAAGGAGCCGAAGCTCCTAATATTCTGTTATTTTTTCTTTCCTTGCGGTTTTTGAGGTTCTCCACCTTTATGATGCATCCCCTTCAGCAACTCACGGTTAAAACGCATTTCAGCACGCTGTACTAAATATATCTTTTTGTTCGAAAGTATCTTCTTAAACTTCTCATAGTAAGTTTTCTCCAGACGGTTGGTAGCAATACGGGCATCGTATACGCCTTCTAAAATCTCATTATATTGCGCTTCGGTCGTCTTTTCATCCCTTCCTTTTCGAAGTAAGTTCCATGCCTCATCATTCAGTTGCTTTTTGCGATCCTGTAATTCAAAATAAACAGGAAAGAATTTAGCGGCTTCTTCCTTAGTCAATCCGGCTTTCTCTGTGATATACGCTTTCTGCTTGGCACGGAATTCATCAGGAGACAAATGTTGATTACATCCGTCCATAGCCCATGACAAGGGGATGAAACTGCACATCACAATAAACAAAACAATCAGCTTTTTCATTTTCTTCTCATACAGTTAAGTTGTTACTCACATCACTCTGCACCGGCGTCTGTGAGATAGACATACAGCGAATAATCATCCAGCATGGAATTATCCAGCACAGCACTGATATATTCATCAGAAACAACTTCGGTTTCAGGTTCGTCCATCGCCATCCGGTTGTTAACAGGTGTACGGTCAGTAGAAGCAACGCGGATAATCAATGCTGCGCCGACAAACATGGCAGTCATATATACCCATGGCTTAATTCTCTCCCACTTCGTAGGCTCTCTCTTAATAATTGCAGGTGTTTCCTTTTCGGGAAGCCGGCTCATCACCTCTGAAGTAAGATTCTCAAAGTATCCGTCAGGAACACGGAAAGCATTTTCCTTCCCTACCTTCTTCAATATGTTATCTTCTTCTTTCATAAGCTTTTTTCCTCTCTGTTAGGTTAGACTACGTTTTGGGGTAAAGGTTTAAACCTCTCCCTCCAAAAACTTCTCGATTTTTTTCACGGCATGATGATAAGAGGCTTTCAGAGCACCGACA
Organism: Bacteroides intestinalis; assembly: GCF_003464595.1. Lineage (GTDB taxonomy): Bacteria > Bacteroidota > Bacteroidia > Bacteroidales > Bacteroidaceae > Bacteroides > Bacteroides intestinalis_A. The sequence goes on along the minus strand of NZ_QRZF01000002.1, from coordinate 190,421 downwards.
GATGTGCCGAAGATGTCGGACATCTCCTCGTATTTCATTTCCTGGTAATACTTTAAGTTGAATACCATACGTTGCTTTTCCGGCAGTGTAAGCAATGCTTTCTGTAGAGACTTCTGTGCCCGGTCGCCGGAGAAATAGGGATCGCTTTCCAGCTTCTGAAGTACAGAAGCATCTTCATCATCAATAGAAACAGTAGTTACAGCTCGTTGTTTATTTAGGAAAGTCAAACATTCATTCAAAGCAATGCGATAAAGCCAGGTAGAAAGCTTCGCATCTCCACGGAAATAATCGATATTGGTCCATGCCTTAATGAACGTGTTCTGAAGTAAGTCATTGGCATCTTCATGCAAAAGCACCATACGACGGATCTGCCAGTATAATTGTTCGCTATATTGCGCAACAATCAACTCAAACCCTCGCTTTTGTGTACTTTCATCTTGTAGAAGCTCCAGCACTTCGCGTTCATTATAGGAAGGATTCATAAGTATCTATTCCGTTTCGTTTATTTGATTACCACTTTCCGCACGACATTCCCAATCTTAAAGATGTAATAACCTTTAGGCAAATTCACCTGAACGGTGACATCCGTAGAGTCAATGCGTATCGTGGTAAGTTTCACGCCTACAATATTGTAGACTTCCATCTGGGAACCGGGTTCTGCATTCTGCACACGTACCCGGTTTTCTGCCGAAACAGTCAGCACAATAGTAGAAGACGGCTGCTCTTTCTGAGCCGTTTCCTGCTTCCGATCGTCCTGCGCCCATGCCACGGACTGCGACGAAAAAGTCAACAAAAAGAAAAAACAGTAGAGTAACTTTCTCATCTATAAGCCTATGTTTTCAGATTATTCCGTACAAATATACGGCATTCGATTCGATAAAACAAAAAACAGACGGTTAAATGATAATTTGTTAGTGATTATCATTTATACCTCCAAACACAGCGTTTCCTTAGCCAGCACCGTCTCGGGGAAAATAGCCGAAGCTTCTTTAAGCAAAACATTCTCATCTTCATAGCGGGCAGAAAAATGCCCGATCACCAATTTCTTCACTCCTGCCGCCTTGGCTATCTCTCCCGCCTGAGCAGCAGTAGTATGAAAAGTTTCTTTGGCACGAGGCAAGTCTGCATTTGCAAAAGTGGCCTCATGGAATAGCAAATCTACTCCTTTTATCTGTTCCGCAATCTCAGGCATATAGATGGTATCCGAACAATAGGCATAACTACGCGGTAGATCAGACGGACGTGTCAGTAAGGAATTGGAAATGATTTTACCTTCCGGAGTCACATAGTCTTCTCCATTCTTTATCCTATTCAACTCGTATACCGGCACTTCATAAAAGTCGACCATCTCCCGAATGATATGATTAGGCCGCTGCTTCTCTGCAAACAGAAAACCGCAACAAGGCATACGATGACGCAATGGAATGGTAGTCACTGTCAGAGAACGGTCTTCATAGATCATTCCGGGTTCTTTCGTCTCAAACTCATGGAAAAGAACCTTATACGTCATTTGCCGGCAAAAGAAACTTAGCATCGGAGCCAATAGGGTTTCCAATCCTTTCGGTGAATGAATATGCAACTCAGCCGTACGCCCCAGCAGATTGAGCGTAGATATCAATCCCAGCAAACCAAAGCAATGATCTCCATGCAGATGAGAAATAAAAATATGATTCAAGCGGGAAAACTTCAGTCGGGACTTGCGGAATTGTAATTGCGATCCTTCTCCGCAGTCTATCATATAAAGTTTGTCACGCACATTCACCACTTGCGAAGTGGCAAAATGACGGGTAGTAGGCAGCGCAGAACCGCAGCCCAGTATATGTAATTCAAACTTTTCCATTAGCAATACATTCTGAACAATCCTTATTTATTTGGACAGAAGCTCTTTTAGTTCAGCAACAGTAAAAAGGTATTCTATATTTTCACCAGAGGTATCGCCTACATATCTGTATACTATCCCTTTATTATCCTTCACACATGCTTCCAGGAATATTTTTAAGGAAGGTTCGGATACATTCAAAGCCCCCTTTATATTCTGTTTCATCTGCTCCTCATTACTCTTTAAAGCAGCCATTGCCACTTTTTCTTCATCAATCGTATAATTGTATACTACTTTATCCGCCTCTATCGTTAACTTATTAAGAATGGTAGCCTCATCTATCGTCATCGGACATGACACATTGGTAACATTCACCAGTTCTTCCAACTTCTGCCGCTCACTCTCTTTTTCCGTTCCCTTCTGGTTCAAGATGCGTTTCAGTTCTTCAGTGTCCAGTCTACATTCCACTTCTTTGCCGGTAGACTTTCCTTTATATATTAATCTAATACCGGATTTAGTATCCACTACCATTTCCAGCATTGACTTTATTTCCCCTTTCGGATTCTTGAACATAACCATTACAGCAGACTTCATTGCATCGGTATTCTTCCCCAAGGCATCCAAATCCAGATAGTCTTCATTCATCAACAGACTGTATATCACATCCGTTCCATCAAAAGTAATGCTCGATATTTCGCCTGTCGTTCCTATACTCATAGGACACCGCTTATTAGCCATTTCTATTGCTAATTTCAGTTGAGACTTCCGACTACATCCGGTCAGCAAGATGAGAGACAAACAGGTCAGCAACATAATGCTTCCCAAATTCTTAATAATGTTTCGCATAGTAAATCTACATTAAATTATTTATACCATTCAGAATGCGGTAGATTCAGAGCCACCACATTCAACCACTATTCTGCAAAGATAATCATAAAATAAAAAAGCACACTTTATTCCCCAAGATTCTACCCAAATATAAAAAAAAGAGAGGACACTTTCAAGTAAGTGCCCTCTCATCTTTATCTATCTATAGAAGTGATTACTTCTTTCCAGCTTCCATTTGCTCTTTCAAAGCAGCCAGAGCGTCGATGTCGCCCAGAGTAGTAGAAGCAGCCTGGTTTTGAATAGCCGGAGCGTCTTCTCTCTTATTGCCAGCCGGCTTCTTACCAGCAGCCTTCTTTTCAGCTCTTTCTTCTGCCTTTGCAGCATCTTCGAAGATACGGCTGTGAGAAAGAATGATACGCTTAGCATCTTTGTTGAACTCGATAACCTTGAATGACAGTTTCTCATCCATCTGAGCCTGAGAGCCATCTTCCTTAACGAGGTGTTTCGGAGTAGCGAAACCTTCTACGCCATAAGGCAGAGCAACAACAGCACCCTTATCCAGCATTTCGATGATAGTACCTTCGTGTACAGAACCTACAGTGAATACTGTTTCGAATACATCCCAGGGGTTTTCTTCGAGTTGCTTGTGGCCAAGGCTCAAGCGACGGTTTTCTTTGTCGATTTCCAGTACCTGAACTTCGATGTCTGCACCGATCTGAGTGAATTCAGAAGGATGTTTAACCTTCTTAGTCCAAGACAGGTCAGAGATGTGGATCAAGCCGTCAACACCTTCTTCGATTTCAACGAATACACCGAAGTTAGTGAAGTTACGAACTTTAGCAGTGTGCTTAGAACCTACAGGGTACTTCTCTTCGATAGTTTCCCAAGGATCTTGCTTCAGTTGTTTGATACCCAAAGACATCTTACGTTCTTCGCGGTCCAGAGTCAGAACTACTGCTTCCACTTCGTCACCTACCTTCATGAAGTCCTGTGCAGAACGCAAGTGTTGTGACCAAGACATTTCAGATACGTGGATCAAACCTTCAACGCCCGGAGCGATTTCGATGAATGCACCGTAGTCAGCCATAACCACTACTTTACCCTTCACCTTGTCACCCACTTTCAGTTCAGCGCTAAGAGCATCCCAAGGATGCGGAGTGAGTTGCTTCAGACCGAGAGCGATACGCTTCTTCTCATCGTCGAAATCAAGGATAACAACGTTGAGCTTCTGGTCGAGTTCAACCACTTCCTTCGGATCGCTTACGCGGCCCCAAGACAGGTCAGTGATGTGAATCAAGCCGTCTACGCCACCCAGGTCGATAAATACACCATAAGATGTGATATTCTTAACGGTACCCTCAAGAACTTGTCCTTTTTCGAGCTTACCGATAATTTCTTTCTTCTGTTGTTCCAGTTCAGCTTCGATAAGAGCCTTGTGAGAAACAACCACGTTCTTGAATTCCTGGTTGATCTTAACAACCTTGAATTCCATAGTTTTGCCAACGAATACATCGTAGTCGCGGATAGGTTTCACGTCGATCTGAGAACCCGGCAAGAAAGCTTCGATACCGAATACGTCTACGATCATACCACCCTTTGTGCGGCACTTGATGTAACCCTTGATAATTTCTTCGTTTTCCAAAGCAGCGTTCACACGATCCCAAGAGCGAGTAGCGCGAGCTTTACGGTGAGACAGAACCAACTGTCCTTTTTTGTCTTCCTGGTTTTCGATGTATACTTCTACAGTATCACCGATCTTCAAGTCAGGATTGTAGCGGAATTCATTCAGAGGAATGATACCGTCTGATTTGTAACCGATGTTCACAACAACTTCACGTTTGTTCATCGCGATTACAGTTCCGTCAACTACCTCACGGTCGTTAACTTTGTTAAGCGTACTGTCGTAAGCCTTTTCCAACTCTTCGTGGCTGGCACCACCGAAGGTTTCGCCATTTTCATAAGCATCCCAGTTGAAGTCTTCAACAGGCGCTACATTTTTTAAGTTTTCCATTAAATAAAATAAGTTGTTTAATAATTAATTGAGTGAGACATTATATTAGCTCATAAATTCGGGCGCAAAGATAGGAGTATTTTCTTGAAGAGCAAAAAGTTCCATCCGAAATTTCTAGGTATTTTACATACAATTCGGGTAAAAACGATCAAGGATAGCATTCTGAACGTGCTACAAAATGGATAATCATTCAAGAATAGAAGTGATCCCTGTATGGAAGTGGCTGCTAATGCTTAGATAAATATGCCAGTGCCGCCCCTATCGCCGTCCGATACTCCGCATAGGGCGGAATATGGAAGCGTACCCCATATATCTTTTCCATATTCGGAAAGACCTCATGGCATTGCGGAAATTTAGTAAGATTACCGATCAATACGAAATCTTTGATAGGACCATTCAGCGCAGACAGCACTGCTGCACCACCTATCGTTTGCAGCACCATATAAATAATCCCTTTTGCAATATCTTCCTGCGAAGCGTTGCTATCCGCTTTTCCGAACAGCGAAGCAGTGGCATGCACCGGAAGATCCGGCAAAGGACGATTGCAAATATCTCCAATCTGCAAGTTTACACGGGTAATGTCGCCTTTCTCGGCAATTGCTGCAATCTGCCTGAAATCATGCGTCTTCAGCAACAAGCGGGAAAGTCCCTGCAAAGTACCTCCGCCAATTGCCATACCACCAATATGCTCTATCTTTTCTCCGTTGATTCTTACGAAAGAAGTGCCCGTTCCCATGCTTACCACGATCAGCTGGTCAATATCCGTGGCATGACGTGCACCCAACCCATTGGCTATAAACTCATCGACCTTATCCGTGGGTAAACCATACAACGGACTATCTACAAATGCACTACCCACACCTGTCAGCATCACTTGCTCTATATCCGAAAGCTGAATACCATTATCATAAATATACTTCCCGAAAGCCCCGAACAAAGAAGTAACCGGATCAGTCGCAGTGATAAACATCGGTGACTGTATCTGTTCTCCGTTGATTCCAACAATTTTTGTAGTACTTCCGCCAACGTCTATTCCTATTACAATTCCCATAGTTTCAATATTGTATTCGGCTACAAAGGTACAAATTGTTTTATTGCAAATATGTATTCAGATTTTTTTTTGCTCCACACATCCATTTAGAGAAATTCATCTTGAAGAGCAGATTCTTCTGCTTCATTTTTCAGTCCCAAAGCCCTATCTTAACCCTGTCAAGTCCGTACCAAGTCCGTATCTGGTCCGTATAAAAGTACCTTTACTTGGACTTGACACGGACTTGGTACGGACTTGATACGGAGAAGACGGATGCATCAGCATCAATGGCTGCAAACCTTCGTTATATCCACCGTAAATCCATCATCAGCAGGCATAAACTTACCTTTCGCTTTCAGAAACTCTATCAATTTATCCGCATCCATATCTTCTGCCGAGCAAGTATAGAAATGTTGATGCTCACCGAATTTCTGGATGATTGCCTCTTTTAATGATGATTCCGAATAACTGTTGCCTTCCATCATGTGAAGGACTTCATGAGCATGTAATTGTTCCATAATCTATTTTTTCTGCAAAGATAGCACGAAACACAGATTGGAGTTGTAACATATGTGACACGAACCTATAAAAAATAAAGAAGCAAAGTTAAAAGCTCTTTTTTACCTCCTGATATACGTTTCGGGAAGTTTCTCCGTTATAGAAAAGATATGAGACATTTTTGGTTACTGACATCTCTTATAATACTATTCTCCACTCCCGCCCTTGCCCAGAAAACAGTCAAGATAGGCGGAACGGTTACGGATGAAAATGGTAATCCGATTGAATTGGCAACAATACGATTGGAAGGGACGGCTATAGGCACAGTCAGCAACCTGAAAGGGAGATATTCACTGAAATTCGAAAGCCGGGACAGCGTAACGGTCATCTTCTCCATGCTGGGATACCAAACCCGCAAACGAAAATTAGTACGTCCGCAAGGAAATATCAGTCTGAACATAACCTTGCCCCCGATGAACTTTGAACTGGGCGAAGTAAGCGTAACAGAGCGCCGCCGGCAAACCGGAACCATCCAACAGATAGAAACCAAGCAAAATCGCCTGGCCCCCGACGCTTCGGGTGGAAGCATAGAAGCCGTGATAGCCACGCAGGCTGGAGTGAGTAGCAACAACGAACTCAGCTCACAATACAACGTACGCGGCGGTAGTTTCGACGAGAACATGGTGTACGTCAACGGCATTGAAATATACCGTCCCTTGCTGATCCGTTCCGGGCAACAGGAGGGATTGAGTTTCATCAATCCCGATATGGTGCAATCCGTTGGCTTCTCCACGGGAGGCTATGAGGCCAAGTACGGGGACAAGATGTCATCCGTGCTGGACATCACTTACAAGAAACCCGAACAGCTGGAAGGAAGTGTCTCCGTCAGCCTGTTGGGAGCCTCGGCATACGTAGGATTTGCCACCAAGAAGCTAACCTGGACAAACGGCATCCGTTATAAAACCAACCAATATCTGCTCGGCACGCTGGATACAAAAGGAGAATACGACCCGCGTTATATCGACTATCAGACTTATCTGAACTGGACACCTTCGAAGCGTTGGGAAGTAGGCGTCATCGGCAATATTTCAGAAAACCGCTATAACTTCCAGCCGGAAGACCGCTACACCCGCTTCGGCACTCTCAGCAATGTACGTGAGTTTAAAGTCTATTTTGAAGGACAGGAGAAAGATTTATTCCGCACCCTGTTCGGAACCGCCTACGCCACCTACCGGCTGAATGAACAAAACAGTCTGACCCTGCAAGCCTCCGCCTTCCACACGAAAGAACAGGAAACGTACGACATCACCGGGCAATACTGGCTGAACTCCCTGGACAGCGGAACGCAAGTAGACGGCAGTACCAACGAAGAGGAAACATCCGAAACCATCGGCGTAGGAACTTACATGGAACATGCCCGCAATTACCTTACCGCAGAGGTGCAAAGTTATTCCATCACAGGCCGCCACCGACTGAAAAGCCACTCCCTGCAATGGGGTGCGGAGTTCAAACGGGAGCGCATCAAAGACCGGATGCGCGAATGGGAAATGCGCGACTCTGCCGGATACTCCATGCCACAAACTTCCGAAGGACCGGAACTCTTCTACACCCTCCGTTCGCGCAACGAGACGGACAGCAAACGATATGGATTTTACCTGCAAGATACATACCGCTTCCGCTCCACTGCCGGACTATTCACCCTGACTGCCGGCATACGAGGCAGTTACTGGGACTGGAACAAAGAATTCATTTTCAGCCCGCGTGCCTCCTTGGCCCTGATTCCGGCATTCAATGAGAAATTCACCCTGAGAGTAGCTGCCGGAGTCTATTACCAGGCACCGTTCTATAAAGAATTCCGGGATACCACCCAGGTGGACGGGATAGCTACCGTATCTCTGAACCGTGACATCCGTTCGCAGCGCTCCCTGCACTTCGTGGCAGGTGGCGACTATAATTTCCGTGCCATGGACCGCCCGTTCCGCTTCTCCATGGAAGTGTATTACAAAGCGTTGAGCAATCTCATACCTTATAATATAGATAATGTACGAATTAGTTATTACGGACGCAACCTTTCCAAAGGTTACGCCACCGGTATCGACATGAAACTGTTCGGTGAATTTGTTCCCGGAACAGACTCATGGCTGAGCTTCTCCCTGATGAAAACCGAAGAGAAAATAAACGGACAATGGCTCCCCCGCCCCACCGATCAGCGCTACCGTCTTTCGCTCTATTTTACGGACTATTTTCCCGGTAGCCGCAAGTGGAAAATGAACCTGAAAGGCACACTTGCCGGAGGTCTTCCCTTCGGCCCTCCACATAGCGGACGCGAGGCTGCCGTATTCCGTACATCCCCTTACCGACGTGTGGATATAGGTATGTCCCGCTGTATTATCGACCGCAGTGAACGTGAAAATCAGCGCGGCATCCGCAGCCTTTGGTTGGGGGTGGATATTTTCAATTTGCTAAATATCAGCAACGTCAACTCCTATTATTGGGTGACAGATACCCGGAATAATCAGTTTGCAGTACCCAATTACCTGACATCTCGTCAGATTAATGTCCGCCTGTTGCTCGACTTCTGAACAGAAGTCTAAAAAAACCTTTCTAAACTTCAAATATCCAATAATTAATTGACGAAAAATTTCTCTATTAAGGAAGAAATCTCTTTCTTTGTGCTGTTTTATGCCTTTGATTAAGACATTATACCAACATTAATAAATATAGTTATGAAGATTTCACACATTGAGCATCTGGGCATTGCTGTTAAGAGCATTGAAGAAGCCCTGCCGTATTACGAGAACGTATTAGGTCTGAAGTGCTACAACATCGAAACTGTAGAAGACCAGAAAGTTAAAACCGCTTTCCTGAAAGTTGGTGATACTAAAATCGAACTTCTCGAACCGACCTCTCCCGAAAGTACTATTGCTAAGTTCATCGAAAACAAAGGTGCAGGCGTTCATCACGTGGCATTTGCTATCGAGGATGGTGTAGCAAACGCATTAGCTGAAGTAGAAGCTGCAGGCGTTCGCTTAATCGACAAGGCTCCGCGCAAAGGTGCTGAAGGTCTGAACATTGCTTTTTTACACCCGAAATCAACACTGGGCGTATTGACGGAACTTTGCGAAAAACCGTAAGATAATGACGAATTACAAATGACAAATTACTCCGTTCACGGGTAATTTTGTAATCTGCAATTCATAATTTGTAATTCATAATTTATAATTAAAAACAGTATTAACCCATTATATTTAATAAAATGAGTAATCAACTTGAAAAGATTAAAGAGCTTATCGATCGCCGCGCAGCTGCACGTCTGGGTGGTGGTGAAAAAGCGATTGCCAAACAGCATGAGAAAGGTAAGTATACAGCTCGTGAGCGCATAGCCATGCTTCTCGACGAAGGTAGTTTCGAAGAAATGGATATGTTTGTAGAGCACAGATGTACCAACTTCGGTATGGAAAAGAAACACTATCCCGGTGATGGTGTTGTGACCGGTTGTGGTACTATCGACGGTCGTTTGGTTTATCTGTTCGCACAGGACTTTACAGTTTCTGCCGGTTCTTTGTCTGAAACGATGTCTCTGAAGATCTGTAAGATTATGGATCAGGCTATGAAAATGGGTGCTCCTTGTATCGGTATCAACGACTCGGGTGGTGCACGTATCCAGGAAGGAATCAACGCTTTGGCAGGTTATGCTGAAATCTTCCAGCGCAATATCCTGGCATCAGGTGTTATCCCGCAGATTTCAGGTATCTTCGGTCCTTGTGCCGGTGGTGCTGTTTACTCTCCTGCACTGACTGACTTCACGTTGATGATGGAAGGTACTTCTTATATGTTCCTTACCGGTCCGAAGGTAGTTAAGACTGTAACGGGTGAAGATGTAACTCAGGAAAATCTGGGTGGCGCAAGTGTTCACTCTACCAAATCAGGTGTAACTCACTTCACTGCCAAAACTGAAGAAGAAGGTTTGGCTTTGTTGCGTAAACTGTTGAGCTACATTCCTCAGAACAACCTGGAGGAAGCTCCTTACGTAGATTGCACCGATCCTATCGACCGTCTGGAAGATTCTCTGAATGAAATCATCCCCGATAGCCCGAACAAGCCGTACGACATGTACGAAGTAATTGCCGCTATCGTTGACAACGGCGAGTTCCTGGAAGTTCAGAAAGATTACTCAAAGAATATCATTATCGGTTTCGCACGTTTCAACGGACAGTCCGTAGGTATCGTTGCCAACCAGCCGAAGTATCTGGCAGGTGTGCTCGACAGCAACGCATCTCGTAAGGGTGGCCGCTTCGTTCGTTTCTGCGATGCTTTCAATATTCCTATCGTTTCATTGGTAGACGTTCCGGGATTCCTTCCGGGAACAGGCCAGGAATACAATGGTGTAATTCTGCATGGCGCTAAGTTGCTGTATGCTTACGGTGAGGCTACTGTACCTAAGGTAACAGTAACATTGCGTAAGTCTTACGGTGGTTCACACATCGTAATGAGCTGTAAGCAACTCCGCGGTGACATGAACTACGCATGGCCTACTGCTGAAATCGCTGTAATGGGTGGTGCAGGTGCCGTTGAGGTATTGTATGCCCGTGAAGCTAAGGAACAGGAAAATCCTGCTCAATTCCTGGCAGAGAAAGAAGCTGAATACACCAAGCTGTTTGCCAATCCTTATAATGCAGCCAAATATGGTTACATTGATGATGTGATTGAACCGCGTAACACACGTTTCCGCATTATCCGCGCTTTGCAACAGTTGCAGACTAAGAAATTGTCCAACCCAGCTAAGAAGCATGGTAATATTCCTTTGTAATCAGGCTTTTAACACTAAAAACAAGAACGATTATGAATAAAACAAAAATCGGAATATTCTTTACCTTGCTGCTGGTGTTAGGTGTATGCTCTTCCTGCGGAGAGAAGAAATCGAACAATAAGCTGGTGCTGAATGAAGTACTGATTACCAACGAAGGTAATTATCAGGACGATTACGGCTTGCACAGCGCATGGATTGAAATATTCAACAGATCATACGGCAGCGCCGACCTCGCAGGTTGCTATCTGAAATGCAGCAGCCAGCCGGGCGATACTGTCAGCTACTTTATCCCTAAAGGTGATGTCCTGACTTTGGTGAAACCTCGTCAGCATTCATTATTCTGGGCTGATGGAGAAGCAAGACGTGGTACATTCCACACGAACTTTACGCTGAATCCGGAAACACAGAACTGGATTGGTTTATATGATTCAGGACGCAATTTACTGGATCAGATTACCATACCGGCAGGCGTATTACAAGCTAACCAATCTTATGCACGCATAAGTGATGCCGCTGAAAAATGGGAAGTTAAAGACGGTAGTGCAGAGAAATACGTAACTCCGAGTACCAACAACAAAACTATCGACAGCAATGCTAAGATGGAGAAATTCGAAGAGCATGATAGCGACGGTATCGGTATGTCTATTTCTGCCATGAGTGTAGTATTCTGCGGTTTGATTCTGCTTTTCATTGCTTTCAAGATTGTTGGCAGGGTATCTGTAAGCCTCAGTAAGCGTAATGCAATGAAGGCTAAAGGTATTACTGACAAACAGGAAGCTAAAGAAAAGAAACTGGGCGAAGCTCCGGGAGAAATATTTGCTGCTATTGCCATGGCTATGTACGAGATGCAAAGCGATGTACACGACGTGGAAGACACCGTTCTTACCATCACCCGTGTAAAACGCAGCTATTCACCGTGGAGTTCGAAGATTTACACATTGCGTGAAACTCCTCTGAAAAAGTAATCACCTATAAATTGATAAAACGATGAAAGAATATAAATATAAAATCAACGGTAATACATACAAAGTTACCATTGGAGATATCGACGAAAATATCGCTCACGTTGAAGTGAACGGTACCCCTTACAAAGTAGAAATGGAAAAGGCACCGAAAGTGGTTGTTAAACCGGTAGTACGTCCTACAACTCCCGCCCCCGCTCCGACTCCGGTAGTGAAGCCGGCTGCTCCTTCTACTGGCAAATCAGGTGTTAAATCACCGCTGCCGGGTGTTATCCTCGACATCAAAGTCAATGTAGGTGATACAGTGAAGAGAGGACAAACCATCATTATCCTCGAAGCTATGAAGATGGAGAACAATATCAATGCCGACAAAGACGGTAAAATCACTGCGATCAACGTAAGTAAAGGAGATTCCGTTCTCGAAGGTAATGACCTTGTAATTATTGAATAATATGGGAGAATTTATCACATTTATAGGAAACAACCTTGCCGACTTCTGGACGTACACGGGTTTTGCCAATGCAACGGTAGGCCACGTCGTTATGATCCTGGTAGGTTTGTTCTTCATATACTTGGCGGTAGCCAAGGAATTTGAACCGATGCTGCTGATTCCTATCGGATTCGGTATGCTGATCGGTAATATTCCCTTCAACATGGAAGCCGGACTGAAAGTTGGTATCTATGAGGAAGGTTCTGTACTCAACATCTTATATCAGGGAGTAACCTCCGGTTGGTATCCGCCGCTCATCTTCTTGGGCATTGGTGCTATGACGGACTTCTCGTCTCTGATATCCAATCCTAAGTTGTTACTAATCGGTGCTGCTGCTCAGTTTGGTATCTTCGGTGCTTACATGATCGCTTTGGAAATAGGTTTCGATCCTATGCAAGCCGGTGCAATCGGTATCATCGGTGGTGCTGACGGTCCGACGGCTATCTTCCTTTCATCCAAGTTGGCCCCTAACCTGATGGGTGCGATTGCGGTATCAGCCTATTCGTACATGGCGTTGGTACCGGTAATCCAGCCGCCTATCATGCGCCTGTTGACCAACAAGCACGAACGTTTGATCCGTATGAAACCGCCGCGCGTAGTTTCTCACACGGAGAAAGTAATCTTCCCGATTATCGGTTTGTTGCTGACTTGTTTCCTTGTTCCGTCCGGTCTGCCTTTGTTGGGTATGCTGTTCTTCGGTAACCTGTTGAAAGAAAGTGGTGTAACCCGTCGTTTAGCTGAAACGGCACGTGGTCCGCTGATTGACACAATTACTATCCTGTTAGGTTTGACAGTAGGTGCTTCTACTCAGGCTTCTGAGTTCCTGACACTTGACTCTATCAAGATCTTCGGTCTGGGTGCATTGTCATTCGTGATTGCTACCGCTTCAGGTGTGCTCTTCGTGAAGATATTCAACCTCTTCCTGAAGAAAGATAATAAGATTAATCCGTTGATCGGTAATGCAGGTGTATCTGCCGTGCCCGACTCGGCACGTATCTCTCAGGTAGTAGGTCTGGAATATGATTCTACAAACTACCTGCTGATGCACGCCATGGGTCCGAACGTTGCAGGCGTAATCGGTTCAGCAGTAGCTGCCGGTATCTTACTGGGATTCTTAATGTAAAAGACATGTGCTTTGAGTGGTATCTTTACCATTCAAAACATCCGGTATATTTTAGCGCTCCTTCGTCTGAAGGGGCGCTATTTTTATTCGTTAATCTATCTAAAAGAAGCTACGAACATTTCGTAAAGTAAATCTTTTTAGTAACTTGCAGCCAATTAAGCAATACTTTAAAGATAAAAAGACTATGCGGAAACTCTTTATTCTACTCTTTTTCAGTGCCTCTTCATTGCTGATGGCACAAAATACCAACCCTATTCAGGAAGCAATGGCAAACTATGATTATGAGACGGCATTGACGCTTATTGATCAAGAGACGCCGACTGTTCCCCTACTCTATCAGAAAGGGAAAGCGCTGAAAAGTCTTGGCAACAACAGGGAAGCGCTTCAAGTATATGAAGAAGTCGTGATGCAAGATTCTCTGAATCCACGAGCTTATATTGAAGCAGCAGAGTGCTGCAAGTCATTATTAAAAAACAAACAGGCATTAAAATATTATCAAAAGGCAGTGGACCTGAATCCGGATAATAAATATGCCCGTATTCAATACATTACTCTATTACTGAATCAGCGGAAATTCGATGAAGCATTGGGAGAGAGCAGTCTACTTACAGAAACAGATAGCTCGGCTGTTGCATTACATCTACAAGCTCAAAGTTTTGAAGGGGTAGATGACATTTTAGCAGCATTGGGATGCTATGAAAACATACAGGAAAAATATCCCAACGATTTTCTGGCTGCTGCCAAAGCAGCAAGACTGCACATCGAAGGAGCATTTTATAATTATGCTATAGAAGCTACTGAAAAATACCGCCAAATAGACAGTACAAACGTTGTTGTAAACCAACAAAATGCATTGGCATACTGCCTGATGAAAGATTATCAGACCGCAATACAGAGATACGAACAGTTACTAAGCCTAGGGGACAGTACATTTACCACCTGTTATTATTTAGGAGTCAGTTACTACGCAGTAGAAAAGTTTTATGAAGCACATGATATACTGGAAGTAGCTCGCCAATATGATAAGCGTAATGTGAATCTGCTATATTATTTAGGACGCTCCTGTTCCAAAACGTCATGGAAGGATCAAGGAGTTGCATATCTGGAAGAAGCTGTGGCATATGCTACCCCACCCGATAGTGCTATGGTACGCCTCTATGTCGGCCTCACAGACTGCTATAAAATGGCACTAATGCCTAAAGAGCAAATCAAAACGATGCAAGACAGATATGATAAATATGATATAGAAAATCATAAGCTCTTGTATGACATGGCATATGTTTACCAATATCAGTTGAAAGATAAAAAGAATACAGAACGTTGTCTGGAGGCTTTCCTTAAAACGCGTCCCAAAAACAGCAGTGAGCAACCCGAAACAGATGATAAAGGAAATGTAATATTAGGATTAAGTACTTATTATGGTGCGGCCGAAACTTGGCTGAAAGATCTTCGCGAGAAAAAGAAAGTGGATGACTTCTTTCAGGGGAAAGTGATTGCAGTACCAACAAATACGAAAAAGACAGAAACTTCCAGAGACACAGTAAAGAAGTGAAAACGTTTGCATAACATTATAAAGTATATAATAGCGGAGTAGCGGCAGCTTTCTCCGCTATTTGCTTATATTAGCACCAAAATACGGATATAATAACGAAAAGCTAATATCATGAAAAAATTATTCCTTATCCTGGGAACGTTTTTACTTTCCCTTAGTACGTATGCAGCTATGAACGTAAACAAAATCGACCCTCCGTTTTGGTACGCCGGAATGCAAAATCCCGAACTCCAACTTATGGTCTACGGTGAAGACATCGGTAACTCTTCCGTTACTGTCAACTATCCCGGCGTTTCTTTGAGCAGCACTGTCAAGCTGGAAAGCCCGAACTACCTGATTGTCTACCTGAGCCTGGAGAAAGATATGAAACCCGGTAAAGTAGCTCTCACTTTTGCACAAGGCAAAAAGAAAATCGTCAAAGAGTATGAACTGAAAGCACGCGGCAAGAAAAGCTGTGAACACAAAGGTTTTGATGCTTCCGACGCCCTCTACCTGTTGATGCCCGACCGCTTTGCAAACGGTAATCCGGACAATGACCAAATCCCCGGCATGGCCGAATACAAAGTAGACCGCAATGATCCGAACGCCCGCCATGGTGGTGACCTTGCAGGTATCGAGCAAAATCTGGATTACTTCTCCGACCTAGGTATAACCGCTCTTTGGTTCACTCCGGTACTGGAAAACAACATGACCGGTGGTTCGTACCACGGCTATGCTACTACCGATTACTATAAAGTTGATCCGCGTTTCGGCACCAACGAAGAGTATCAGCAACTGATATCCAAATGCCACGACCGCGGCATCAAGATTGTAATGGATATGATCTTCAACCACTGCGGCGTAGAACATCCATGGATTAAAGATATGCCGTCTAAAGACTGGTTCAACAATCCCGATCATGAAAAGAACTTCGTGCAGACTTCTTTCAAACTGACTCCGCACGTTGATCCTTATACTTCACAATACGATTTCGACCAGATGAACGACGGTTGGTTTGTTACCGCTATGCCGGACCTTAATCAAAAGAACCCGCACGTATATCGCTACCTGGTACAGAATAGCTTCTGGTGGATTGAGTATGCCAATATCGACGGTATCCGCATGGACACTTATCCTTATGCCGACTATGACGCCATGAGCAACTGGATGAAAGAGCTGAACGAAGAATACCCCAACTACAACACCGTAGGCGAAACTTGGGTTACCGAACCGGCTTATACAGCCTGGTGGCAAATGGATTCCAAACTCTCTGCCCCGAAGAACAGTAACCTGAAAACCGTCATGGACTTCAGCTTCTTCGATAAAATCAACACTGCCAAGAACGAGCAGACCGAAACATGGTTCAAAGGTCTGGATCGCGTGTACAATAGCTTCGTATACGACTTCCTCTACCCCAACCCGGCTTCCGTACTGGCATTTATCGAAAACCATGATACCGACCGCTTTCTGGGTGAAGGCGACAATCTGCCAATGCTGAAACAAGCTTCTACCTTGCTACTTACCACCCGCCGCATTCCGCAACTCTACTATGGTACGGAAATCATGATGAACGGTGTAAAGAGCAAGAGTGACGGATACGTTCGTAAGGACTTCCCCGGTGGATGGACTGGCGATACAGAAACTGCACTGACAGCCGCAGGACGCAGCAAGATACAGAACGAATGTTATAACTTCTACAAGACCTTATTGAACTGGCGTAAAGGAAACGATGTTATCGCCAAAGGTAGCATGGTGCAATTCATGGTTCAGAATGGTGTTTACGCGTATGCCCGCCAGCACGAAGGTAAAACCGTATTCGTAATGTTGAATGGTACAGATGCCGAAACTACTGTTCCTTTGAAATTCTACAAAGAAATATTGAAAGATTCCAAACAAGGAAAAGATATTCTTAGTGGAAAGACAGTTGCATTCGGTGAATCGCTGACAATGGGACCAAGAGAGTCATTGGTTATCGAGTTATAAATAACATTTCATAAAAACAAAAAAACGCAGAGAAATACACTCTGCGTTTTTTTGTATACCTATGCCAAATTCACTAAAAAATCAACCTGCCTTAGTCAGACAAATACTTATTAGTAGTCTACCAACTACCTATAAATAATAGATACAACATTTAAACATTTAAAAACAAAAAAGATGCTTTGCTTCATAAAACAACAAAGATGATGGATAAGAAAAAGGGAAATGGCATAATTATAACAGGCAAATGAATCATTTTTAAACATATAATAAAATAATTGTTCTCACCTTTGTCTATTGAATTTACATTCAAATCAAGTATTATGAAAAATAGACAAACTACTATCTTATATGTCTTATTATGCTGTGCATGCCTTTTTTCGTGTCAGCGTGATAATACTACCAAGCTATTAGAGTTGGCAGAAGTCCAAATATGGGAAAACCCGGATTCTACTTTACAGATACTGGAACAGATTTCTTCACCGGAAAAACTCAAAGGAAAAGAACAGGCTGACTATGCTTTGCTACTGACACAAGCAAAATACCACTACAACATCCCAGCACCTTCAGATTCTCTGATAAATATTACAATAGATTATTATAAAGAAAAGGCTGACAGTTTATTACATGCAGCTTTAAAAACTTCTGATCTAAATGTAAAAGTGAATATCTATTCTGCATTATATAAACAAGCAGAAGAGAATAAACAATATAAGAAAGCCATTAAATATCTTAAAAATTACATTGCGGTTATTGATTCCGTTCGGGATGAACTAAAGAGTACAGAAATCAGAGAATTGCAACTAAAATACGACAAATCCATCACCCTCAGGCAAAATGCTGAAATACGAATGAGTTGGTATCTCACTATTGCTATTGGAATCTTAATAGTAATAGTATTAATACTCCTTTACTTCTATAGCTTGAAAATGTATAAGAAGCAGAAAGGAAAAGAGTTATCCCAACAGAAACAAGGGGCTATTAAGTTACAAGAACAGATAGATACCTTCCAAACAATGATAGAAGAAAACGAGAATCTGCATAGCCTAGAACAAGAAGAAGCCTTGAATAAAATCATGGCTTTGCAGAATGAAAAAGGAGAAAAAGATATACGCATAAAGCAGTTGGAAACCATGTTCCGGGCAAAAGACATCACCGTTTCATCAGCAGATGCTGAAGCATTACAAACATTCCTCAAAATTACAGAACTAAAAAAGTATATTCCCGCAGCCGACAGAGACAAACTGCAACACTGGTTAAATATCGTTCACCAAAACTTTGCCACTCGATTGAACGAACAATATTCATCACTCACCGGGCGAGAAAAAGACATCTGTTATCTGACAGCCTTAAACTTATCTCTTGAAACTGTTGCACAACTTTTGGATGTACAACCCCGAAGTATTGAACGGTACACCATTCGAATATGCGAGAAGTTCGATTTTAGAAAAAGGAGTAAAGAGAGTTTTATTGATTTTATAATAGCGTTTACTCACAATAAGTAAAAGTATACATTATTATATAAATTCATTCTTCATTTTGTCTCATAACTCATTCCAATACAAAGCTACCCATCTAATTATCAATAAAGTAAGTTATCTCACTATTTATTCCATTATCATATTATTTTCTCATATATAACATCTAAATTCGCAACAGAATCAAAATAAAATATTATGAAAGCAGTAATTAAGAATGTACGGTATTGTTTTTTATGTTTTTTCCTCATAATTACAATAGGTTGTACCGGAAAATCGACCAAACAAGCTGATGTAAAGCCAGTTTCATGTGACACATTAACTGGTGAGACTTCTGCAACAGTTATTGAGGAAAAAGGTTATGCCATTGATAGCATCGGAAAAGGGAAAGAGATTGATTTGGATAAAATCTATGAAGAGTCCGAAGTAGTAAGGGCATTTCCTTCTTTGAATAATTCCCAATTTATGGATTTTATCAGTAAACACTTCAAATATCCGGATATAGATCCTGTAAACGGCAGAGGAACGGTTGATTTGGTGATAGAACGAGACGGTACCGTTTCGGATGTGATAATCGTTGAAGGCATCCATCCCGCTATAGATAAAGAATTTATCAGAGTACTCAAATTATTGCCCAAATTTATTCCTGGTAAGATAAATGAAACCCCGGTACGTTCTAAATACAGATCAGCGATAGCAGCCCAATATATATAAAAACATAAATACAAAATTCAATAAATAAGGAAAATATGAAGAATATAAAAGGATTTAAAGTCGCAGCAGCCTTGTGTACAGTTTTAGTAACGGCAAGTTGCAGCACATCCCCTAAAGGTGACGGTACTTTAACTTTCGTAGAAACCGATGCCGACAATACCTTGACGGTTTGCCATTTTGATCAAGTAAAAAATACGATTGACATCAATCTAAGTGACCTAGTAGAAGAGTTTAAGATTGTCCGTTTTGAAAATTCAGATAGTGCTTTCTTCAAAGGTTATGGTTTGTGTATTACAGACCATTATATAGGCATTCGTCAATCAAACAATCTTCCTTTCTTACTTTTCACTCATGATGGAAAGCTAAAATGTCAAGTCGGTGCTATAGGTAATGGTCCGGAAGAATATAATCAGTCTATTTATGATGAAGTGATTAATGAGAAAACGAAAGAAATTTATTTGGCTTCTTTTGCTTTCTTACCCAAAATATTGGTGTACAATACAGACGGGAAGTTTGTGCGTGAGATTGTTACTAAAGAGAAGTTAAGTAAGCCTAAAATAGAAGTGGATGACGATGGAGACATCACCATTATTCACATGCCCTTTGAAAACAATAAGGAGAAATTCCTCGCCGCAGTATATGACAAAGACGGTTCATTCAAACAAGAACTAAAACCTACTCCCAACTTTTTGCAAAAAGATTTCAATCAGGATATATTTGCTTACCATAATGTTCCCGGATTCAGTTTCTGGTTGTCCTCTTGTGACACACTTTTCCACTATGACAAGAATGCGAACAAAATCCATCCCAAATTCAAAATGGATTTTGGTGAAGTATCCGAAATCCCACTGCATATTTATAATGAGTTGCCGGGTTATTATCTGACCGCCATGTTGGGGGGCAAAGGCGTTATAGCAGTGAACAAAGAAAAGCAAACTTCAAATTATGCCAAGTTGATAAATGACTTTTTCGGACATATGGAGGCACCTATATTCAATTTCAGTAATGGATGGTTCTACCAGATGAATGAACCAGGACGGCTTATTACTCAAATAGAGAAACGTCTTGCCGAGAGCAGTTGCTCAGACGAAGACCGTAAACAGTTAAAAGAATTGCTGGACACCATCGACACAGAGGATAATAATATTTTATTTATGGGTAAACTGAAGTAAAAGGATAGGATACATGGACAGTTACATCAGAGATTACTCTTCAGCATTATATAGCCTGGCATGCCTAAAAGGCATGCCACTCATACTCATTACACCGTAAGAGATTGTATAAAAAAAATGTTGCTTGGTATATAGGCTCTTCAAATCTCCCCTCACAATATTAGTCAAACATTTGACTAATTCCAATAAAAAGCTCTACCTTTGCGCCCGAAAAATAAAAAGCAACGTAGCAATGGAGAATTACAATTCATCCCGCGGGCTTATCCAGCAAATGCTAAGAACCCGCATGGCATTCCGCCAAGCTCTGCAACGCGTTTTGAAACGCAATAACATAGATATCACCTTTGAAATGTTACAAGTACTGAGTTCCCTGTGGCAGGAACAAGGAATCAGCCAGCAGGCATTAGCCGAAAAGACAGCCAAAGACAAAGCTTGCATGACTAATCTGATGGCAAACCTCGAAAAGAAAGGCTGGATCATGCGCCAGGAAGACCCTAACGACCGCCGTAACCGACTTGTGTACCTCACTCCCGCAGGAGAAGAGATATCCGACCGTGTACGCCCGCTCATCAAGGATTTTTATACCCAGACGGGCCAACTGATGGGAATAGAGAACCTAAACGCATGTTCCAATCAACTAGAGACACTCTATGAGATATTCAACCAGTTCTAATTTTCTTCGCCTCTTGCTCATTCACATACTTGCTGTAGCTCCGCTGTGGCTAACCGCTCAGGAGAATGCGCATCTATTATCCGTAGACGAACTTTTCCATCTTGGCACAGAAAACAGTCTTCAACTTAAAAAGAGCAAACTACAAGAGGTTATTTATAACGACCAAAAGAAGTCTGCATACACAGACCGATTGCCAGATATCCAAGTAGGTGCCAGCGCCGGAATCATAGGCCAGCCCGTCATCTTTCAGCGGGGACTTTCACACCCCGTGCGCCCCGAAACGCCGGACTGGTCACAAAACTATAATATCAACCTGACGCAACCCCTCTACCAGGGAGGAAGGATACAGGCCCAAATACATCAGGCCGAACTTAAAGAGCAAATAGCCGCCCTAACCAGTGCCGACAACGAAGCCGAAATCAAGCTGGCACTGCTGCAACAGTACATGACGCTTTTCAGTTACTACAAGCAGCGGGAAGTGCTGGCACGCAACATCGAAGAGTCCGAACACCGACTGAAAGATATCCGTCGGATGAAAAAAGAAGGCATAGTCACCCGCAATGATGAAATCCGCAGTGAACTGCAACTGACCAACGACCGCCTGGCCTATCAGGAAGCCGACAACAGCATCTCCATAGCTTCGCAACAACTCGATATTCTGCTGGGACTGGACGAATCACAACTGATAGCACCGGACACCACTTTACTGTATACCGCCGTCAGTGTGTCTGATTATGATACGTATGTACAATTAGCCTACAACAACTATCCGGGCATGCAAATTGTCCGCCAACAAACCCTGCTGGCAGAAAACGATATCCGGCTGACTAAAGCAAACTACCTTCCCAGCCTGTCACTGCATGCGGGCAACACCCTTGCACGCCCACTCAGCACTACGCTGGCTGACATGTACAACAACAACTGGAACATCGGCCTCAGCCTCTCATACAACCTGTCGTCTCTTTATCAGAATAAGCACAAGATGCACGAAGCCCGGCAGACGGTACAACTTCAAAAGTATGCCGAAGAACTCCTGATGCAGAACGTCCGTATTCAGATCCGAACTGCCTACACCCGCCATAAAGAGGCCCTGAACCGCATAGAAGCCCTGAAGCTCTCTGTCAGCCAGGCAGAAGAAAACTACCGGATTGTGCAAAACCGCTACTTGAACCAGCTTTCCATCCTCACCGACCTGCTGGATGCAAGCAGCGTGCGGCTGGATGCTGAACTGCAACTGACCGTTGCCCGTACGCAGGCCATTTACACTTACTATGAATTACAGCGAACCTGCGGCATGCTTTAATTTTTAATTATTAATTTTTAATTTACAATTGTAATCTATGTCCGAATTACAAAAGAAACATAAGCAACTGAAGAGATTAAGAATAAGGAATATCACCCTCAATACGGTATGTATCCTCCTTGCATTGGCGGGAATTTCATGGACAATCAATTACTTCTGGAAATACGTCCATTACGAAATCACCAATGATGCCGTAGTAGACCAGTATATAGCTCCGCTCAATATCCGCGCTTCGGGTTATATCAAGGAAGTCCGCTTCACGGAGCACCAGCCCGTGCATGCCGGAGACACCCTTCTCATTCTTGACAACCGGGAATACCTCATCAAAGTAAAGGATGCAGAAGCTGCCCTGATGGATGCAAAAGGTGCAAAAGACGTATTAAGTTCCGGCATTCAGACCTCGCAAGTAAATGTAGCCATTCAGGAAGCCAACATTGCAGAAACCAAGGCCAAGCTCTGGCAGCAGGAACAGGATTATCGCCGCTATGCCAACCTGCTTGCCGAAGAATCCGTCAGCCAGCAACAATATGAACAGGTAAAAACCGCCTACGAAGCAACCCAAGCACGCTATCAGGCCCTGCTGCAACAAAAGGAAGCGGCAAAATCCCAATACTCCGAAACAAGTAAAAAATCTACCGGCATCGAAGCGAATATCCTTCGCAAAGAAGCGGATCTGGATATGGCAAAATTGAATCTCTCTTATACGATAGTCACCGCTCCTTACGACGGATATATGGGGCGCCGCACCCTCGAACCGGGACAATTCGTACAAGCCGGGCAAACCATCTCCTATCTTGTACGGGGCAACGACAAATGGATTACCGCCAACTACAAAGAAACGCAGATTTCCCACATCTACATCGGGCAGAAAGTACGCATCAAGGTCGATGCTTTCCGCGAGCATATCTTTCACGGCACTGTTACCGCCATATCCGAAGCAACCGGTTCCAAGTACGCCCTGGTTCCGACTGATAACTCCGCTGGCAACTTCGTCAAAGTGCAGCAACGCATTCCCGTTCGCATCGAGCTGGACGACGCCACTCCCGAAGAGATGAAAAGCCTCCGCGCAGGCATGATGGTAGAAACCGAAGCACTGAGAAAATAAGGAAGTCCACTGATGGTAAAACTAAACCTTCCACTCCGTCCCTGGGTACCGCAATGGCTGGGTATCGTCACTATGTTCGTGGTGATGTTCCCTATCATTATGCTCAACGGAACCTATACGGGAAGCATGCTGGAAGTCAGCAGTACCCTCGGGATACTCAGCGAAGACATCACAATGGGGTATTATGCGGCAGCGGCAGGTATGGCGGTAGCTTATCCCATCATTCCTAAGATTCGTGCGATCGCCACTCCAAAAACGATGCTGCTTACCGACCTGATCCTGCAAATCTTTCTCAGCTACATCTGCGCCCAGGTTGGCAATATGGACATCACCATTATATGCAGCTTCTTCATCGGCTTCCTGAAAGCTTTCATTATGTTGGAGTTTATTATTCAGGTACGCCCGTTTTTCAGTCCGAAGAATGTGCGTAGCGAGTTCTACGCCTACTTCTACCCCATCGTATTTTCCGGCGGACAAATATCCATGGCGCTGACGGCACAATTGGCCTATTACTATCAGTGGCAGTACATGTATTACTTTACAATCCTGCTGATGCTGATTGCCATTATCTTTATCCTGTTGTTTTTCCGGTATGCCAAGCGCCCCATGCGCATCCCTTACAAAGAAATCGACGGAAGAAGCATGTTTATCATAGCTGCTGCATTGCTTTTCAGTATTTACATATTTACCTACGGAAAGACATTAGATTGGTTCTCCTCTCCCAAAATACGGATTTATACGATTGCCATCCCCATACTGATTTACCTTTTCGTCCATCGGCAACGGACCCAGGAGAAGCCGTACGTCAGCCTGAAACCACTCCATCACCATAAATCCATCATCGGATACACTTTCATGGTATTGGTCATGTTTTTCAGTGCCAGCAGTTCCCTGATTACCAATTATCTGAACAGCATTATCCGCGTAGACAGCGTACATGCCAATTCGCTCAGCCTGATGCTTATACCGGGATTCATTGTGGGAGCCATCATCTGTTTCTGGTGGTTCAGATGGCAGCGATGGCGTTTCCGCTATCTCATTTCCGGAGGAATGTTCTGCTACGTCATCTATCTGGTCATCCTCTACTTCGGCATCACGCCCTACTCCACTTACGAGATGCTTTACTTTCCGGTTTTCCTCCGCGGACTGGGGATGATGACTCTTTTCATAGCCTTCGGTGTATATGTAGTAGAAGATTTGGATCCTAAGCTCATGCTGTCTAACGCTTTCTTTCTGATATCCCTCCGCTCTGTACTGGCTCCGGCAATATCCGCTTCTTTTTTCAGTAACCTGCTCTATTACTTACAAATTAAGGGGATGAACACCCTTTCGGAGCACATGACACTCACCAATCCACTGGCTTCCTCCCGCTATGCGCAAGCCATGAACAGTGCCTTGGCACAGGGACACGGATACGATGAAGCCAGCCAGTTAGCCGCCAATAACTTTTATTCCACGCTTCAGCAACAGAGTCTGCTACTGGGCATCAAGACTGTAATCGGCTATCTGCTGATTGCCGCATTGGTTATCGCAGTGGTTTCCGCTTTCATCCCTTTCCATAAGACTCTGAAAGTGGCTGTGGTGAAGACGGGAGACGATATGGTATAAAGATTATAAATGCCAGCTAATTCCGCATGCCATCTCCAGATAGTGCACACGTACACGTTTCGAGTAGCTATCCTCAATCTCTCCTGTCAGCAGGTTTCTCTTTTCAAAAGTCTGCGTAGCCCGTTCAGGGAGGAAGATATATTTTGCCTCCACCGAAAAATGGAGTTTGCGCCAGATACGCCTCGACAACATAGCCGAAGTCTGAATAGCACTCATTAAACCACCGGGTTCTATGGAGAATGACTGATCATAATTAATCCAACGTACTACATTGGAATTCTTTTCTTTCACATAAAAATGAGAAGAATGTTCCTCTGCATCAACCATGTAATATCCCAAGCGCAACTGTAAATCCCATACCGGTTTATTCAGCCGGTAGGCAATGCCGAAAGCCATAGATAAACCGATCCCATCATCAAAGTCATACGCATCTTTTACGAAATGGTCATTTTCATAAGGTTTTCTCAACTTATTCCCATTTCCTTCTCTGATGAGAGGGGCTGAACTCATGGAAGAGAAGATTCCCCAGTGTGGAAGTACATAGAAAGTATAAGCAAAGCTCATGACGGGAACAGGAGAAGAAGAAATCCAGGATTCCCCACTCTGAAAATGAAAGGATACTCCGGTGGTTAAGTCAAGCTGATGACGTGAATTTCTATTTTGTGCCTGTCCGCCCATAATGCTCAGCAGTCCCACTGCCAGCAAAGTGATAAATAGCTTCCTCATTGCCTCTTCATTTATTGCATGGTGATCTCATCCGTTTCTTTGGTAAACTCTTCCCCTTTGCGGGTCGTCACTACGATTTTAAACCGATGCACTCCGGCTTGAGGAAGTGTACGGGGTATCTTATAAAAAACAGTCCCATACATATAACCGTATTTATAATCTGTCAATTGATCCTCCTGACGCAAAGGATAGTCCATGAAAAGTTCGTTCACATCCGTACCGGCAGGATGGGATTCATCATAAGCGGTAAGTGAGATAATCTGTATATTGGCGATGGTATCAGTCAGGATGTATTCATAATATGTTCCCTCTACAATCTCTTTCTCATATTCAAAGTCCAAGGGTATCCGCAACATATATGCCTGGCGAGATACCACTCCACCCACCGGAGCAACAGGCACGCTTCCGGCATTATCCAAGTGTTCCACCTTACCTATTCCGGTTAAGGTCACCTGACAGGGAATGTATTCCTCAAATTCCTCGCAGCACATTGCCGTACAAAGCAAAAAAAGTAGTGCCAGTAAAACGGATAGCTTGTTTTTCATATTTTAGTTTTTTAGTGTGTAAGCAGTCTCACCTTTTAAGAAATGCAAGAAATTGTAAAATACTGCATAAGACAACTCAACAAATATATGATATCATCTGCTCCGGTAACTTTAAATATGAATTAGTGGCCTCATAAGCATAAATTAAGATTCATATCAAGCCTTTGGCTAAGTTCAATCGAATCAGGGTAAAGGTTTTAAGAGATAATTGGAGGACTTTCTCAAAGATTTAGTATTTTTGGCAGCTGTAATAAACCGTTAAACTATCGAAGCCTGCATATTACTATCGTGGAGAATAGTAATTGCACTACATACAGAAATTGCTGAGGCTAAACGGAAATTAACAAGATGCTTCATTATCAAGAAAGTAAAGCTATAAAATGATCAATTTGAATACCTGTTATGACTACAGAAAATAAAATAAAGTATTTTGAAAATCGAGAAGATTGGAGAAAGTGGTTAATGGACAACTTTGAAACCTCCTGTGAAATATGGTTTGTATTTCCCTATAAGTCACCAGGTAAAAAAGGTATTTTATACAATGATGCTGTTGAAGAAGCCCTTTGCTTCGATTGGATTGACAGCACAACAAAACCACTTGACAAAGATCATAAAATTCAGCGTTTCACACCCAGAAATCCTAAAAGTACTTACTCACAAGCCAACAAAGAAAGACTTAAGTGGCTATTGGAAAATAAAATGATACACCCAAAATTTGAAGATAAAACGCGAAGCATTTTATCTGAACCTTTCATTTTTCCCAATGATATAATTGATAAATTGAAAGAAGATGAAACGGTATGGAAAAACTATCAACCATTTTCCGAAGCATATAAGCGGATCCGAATAGCGTACATCGAAGCCGCAAGAAAACGTCCTGAAGAATTTGAGAAGCGGTTAAACAACTTCATTAGCAAAACGAAAGACAATAAAACAATAGCAGGATTTGGCGGAATTGAAAAATACTATTAATCAAAAGATTAGCATCATAAATAGAAAAACGATTTAAAATGAGGGTTGAAACACTTGACTTCACCTTTCTGATGTAGTATCTTTGTAGAAGTTTAAGAATAGAACTCTAACATAAACCTAAAACTTTAGCTAATGGAAAAACTTACCTTTTCTTTTCTCGGAACTTACCGGAATGCATTTTCCGGCACGTTTTATTCTGAAGAATACCACAATATCCTTACAGCAAAGTATTATTAAGCGAACAAATATGACAATAATTTCAGAAAAACCGGATATCAAACATATAATCACTGATAGCTTATTCCCAAACCATCTGAACTGATTATAGCGAATTCAGAAAACTTATACTCCAAATAATAACGAGTATAAAAGATAAAAAGGCAGTATTTCCTCGCAAGGATTACTGCCTTTTTTGTTGATATATATTCAATTCAGATCTAACTACCTGTTTTTGCGCTGTTAATAAACGCAGAGAACATTCTTAAAAAACGTAGCTATTATTCTTTAAAAACGCTGATTACAGTTATTAATGGAGTGCTTACAATTGACTAGAATTATTACTTATCGATTTATATCTAAAAACCTCTATCCATCTCTTCACTATAAATGTAAATCAAGTGCATTGATTATCTCGTCATTATTCTCCGAGCAAAGATACTCGGAGCAAATATCTTCAAAATTTCCAGTTTATCACTATTAAACTGAAATGTTGACATTACCTTATGGCTAAGGATACCGGGCTTCAAATAATGCCATATCGATTGCTTGAAGGTGAAAAAGAAGAAATCACATCGCGAATAGAGAATTTTTCGCATGAACGGACTTAAAGCCATACTTCAACCTCATAGCATTCTATAAAATTGTTCTGAGGAAATGAAAAACCGGCTTGACTACTGACCACGAAAAAAGGCTGCCCTTTTTCAAGAGCAGCCTTCTATTCAGTCTAAAATCCCGTGGATTATTCAGCCAATTTACCGTCTGAACCAAGCACGTTGATGATCTTATGCATGTACATCTTTTCCATGTTGTCACGAGCCGGGCCAAGATACTTACGCGGGTCAAACTCAGCCGGTTTTTCTGCGAACACCTTACGGATAGCAGCAGTCATAGCCAGACGAGAGTCTGAGTCGATGTTGATCTTGCAAACTGCAGACTTAGCAGCCTTACGCAGTTCTTCTTCAGGAATACCGATAGCAGCTTCCAGCTTGCCACCAAACTTGTTGATAGTTTCAACTTCTTCCTGAGGAACTGAAGAAGATCCGTGCAGTACGATGGGGAATCCCGGAAGTTTCTCCATTACAGCGTCCAATACTTCGAATGCCAAAGGAGGAGGTACCAAACGACCAGTCTTCGGATCTACGAGGCATTGTTCGGGTTTGAACTTGTATGCACCGTGAGAAGTACCGATAGAAATAGCCAAAGAGTCACAACCTGTGCGAGTAGCAAAGTCGATTACTTCTTCAGGGTCAGTATAAGTATGATGTTCAGCAGAAACTTCGTCTTCTACACCAGCCAATACACCAAGTTCGCCTTCTACAGTTACATCAAATTGATGAGCGTAGTCAACTACCTTCTTCGTCAAAGCAACGTTTTCTTCGTAAGGCAGATGAGAACCGTCGATCATAACTGAAGAGAAGCCCATATCGATACAAGACTTGCAAGTTTCGAATGTATCTCCGTGGTCGAGGTGAAGAACGATTTCAGGGTGTTTGCAACCCAGTTCCTTTGCATATTCTACAGCACCTTCTGCCATGTAACGCAACAATGTCTGGTTAGCATATTGACGGGCACCTTTAGATACTTGGAGGATTACCGGAGATTTGGTTTCAACAGCAGCCTTTACAATAGCCTGCAACTGTTCCATATTATTAAAGTTGAAAGCCGGGATAGCATATCCACCTTTAATAGCTTTCGCAAACATTTCTCTTGTGTTTACGAGCCCTAAATCTTTGTAATTAATCATTTTGTTTAAAGTTTATTGTTAGTGAATAAAAATTCTACGCAAAAGTAAGCATTATCCTTCAAATGGAAGAACAGGTTGGGAATAAATTATCGTATTATCCCCATTGAAACAATTCTATTTTAAAGCTATTGGATGATTTTAACAGAATATTGTAATCTCTATGTTACAAACTCTTTTCATCTGTAGCCTTTATCAGCCTCTTCTGCATACCTTTATATATATAACAAAAAAACCGGAAAGCAAGTTTAGCTTCCCGGTCTTCGTTTACACATTATTATATATTACTTTTTCAAATAAATGATAGTGGGCAAATGGTCGCTGTAGCCATTCAACCAAACACGTCCGCCATGCGTACGCAAGGGAGAACCTTTGTACTTGCCATCCTGCTGAAAAAGATACTCACGGATAAAGACTTCATTATGATCGTACTTCAAACCTTTCTTGGCTTTCAGCAAAGGACGGGAGACTACAATCTGGTCGAACAAGTTCCACTTGCCACGATAGAGCAATGTTCCCACACCTTTATCTTCAAGGGTTTCCCACCAGGGATTATAGAATTCACCCTTCTTCACTTGCTTCGTATACTTGCGTGCGCCCAGTGTAGCCATGCTTTCGTCCATGGGATCGTCGTTCATATCACCCATGACTATCAGTTTCAGTTTCTTGTCCGTACGCATCAGGGAGTCTGTCAATGCCCGCACCTGCTTGGCTGCATGTACACGTACCGGAGACTTAGCTCCACGGGAAGGCCAGTGATTGACGATGAAACAAACGCGTTCGCCCGCCATCTGCCCGTCTACAATAAGGAAACCACGCGTCAGATGCACAGTGTCCCCTTCAAAAGGAGTGGAAAGCACCAGTTTGGAATTGGTAACGGTGAATTGTTCCGGATCATAAAGTAAGGCGCAATCAATGCCTCGTTTATCCGGACCTTCGTAATGCACGAATTTATAGTTGGATATAGCCGGCTGGCTTACCAAATCTGTCAGTACCCGATTGTTTTCAGCTTCGGCTACACCGATAACGGCGGGTCCTTCAGGTACGCGGTCGCGCGATACTTCATTCAGAACTTTGGCAAGGTTCTTCAACTTAGCCTCATACTTCTCAGCCGTCCATGCATAACTGCCGGAAGGCAAAAATTCAAGGTCGTTCTTACCTGCATCATGAATCGTATCAAACAGGTTCTCAAGATTATAAAACGCAACACTATACAGATCCCGCTCGTTCTGCTGGGCACCTGCCGTAGTGACGCAGAGCCATAGGGAAATTAAGAAAAGTAGCTTCTTCATGCTGAATATAAATTAAAATACTATGCAAAAATCTGAAATAAAAAGCGATAAACCTATTTTTTGAGGGAACTTTTTTCTAAATCGGAGAAATACACTGCCTTTAAACAAAGGTAGACTGCACCTTAAGCAAAAATAAATCTGAATTTATTTTGTATTATCTGCGACTTGCACTATCTTTGCGCTCTGAAAAATAAGACCATTACACTATTTATTACCAAAATAGTAACCGAATATAATAATTAAAAAAACAAATATTGAAATGAAAAAAGGTATTCATCCTGAAAATTACCGTCCGGTAGTATTCAAAGATATGTCTAATGGTGACATGTTCTTGTCTCGTTCAACCGTAAATACGAAAGAAACCATCGAGTTTGAAGGTGAAACTTATCCGTTGGTAAAGATGGAAATCTCTAACACTTCTCACCCGTTCTATACTGGTAAATCTACATTGGTGGATACAGCTGGTCGCGTTGATAAGTTCATGAGCCGCTACGGTGACCGTAAGAAGAAATAAAATTGACTTCTTTTGAAGTTAAAAAAGGGAAGACTTTCACGAAGTCTTCCCTTTTTTATTATAGGAAATTCCCTATCACTTTGTAGGGAAAAGAACGGGAAAGAGAGAAAACTCTTTCCTATTTTTGTATCAGCAATTTTGATTGCAAGTCAATTGTACAAACCATAAACGAATCCATATGAAACGTCTTATCACTTTCGTTATCCTCGCCGTCCTCCTCTCCACGGCAGGATTTGCTGCCAGACAGAAAGACTTGAGCGGCCCGATTGCCATAAAAGGCGAACTACAACAACAGTATGAGAATTTTCCTGCCGGCACTCCCGTAGTGATCCGCAAGGTAGTGAAAATGAAATCGGCAGACCAGGCAGGTCCCGACATTTTCTATGCAACCGAAATCAATGGTATACAATTCGCAGTACCTGCTTCTGCTCTGAAAACCATTAAACTCTCACCTCCCGAAACCAATCAGGAGTTTTGGCAGCAAACTTATCTGAAACAACATCTATATGAGTATTTCGGCGAACGCGGATATAACTCTAAGTTGCGCAAGGAAGTGGACGAAGAATGTCGGGATTACCTGTACAAGCTGGAAGAGATCGGCTATGAGGATGATTTCATCACTTCGTACGTACAGAATATCTTTGCGAAACTGACTGCCACCGGCATAGATCCCAATCGCAGCGAACGGTTGAATGTACGCGTCATCCAGTCGCCCGAACCGGATGCTTACATGCTGCCCAACGGCACAATGCTGATTAGTACCGGTCTGCTCTGCACACTTGATTCGGAGGATGAACTTGCCGCCATTATTGCCAATGAGATGTCTCATTTCGTACTGGACCATCAGGTTAATAACATCTACCGTGCTGAACGCCGTGCCAAGCGGGCAGCTTTTTGGGGAACTGTTCTTGCCGTCACTGCCGAAGTAGCTCTGGAAGTGGCATACTGGGATGACGACGATACGGCTTTAGGCGTAGGCGCTGTTGCCAGCATCGGAAGCGTTGCCGCCCTGCTGAATGTAAATGTAGTGAATCGCCTGGGAATGAATTACAAGAATAACCAGGAATACGCAGCCGACCGGGTTGCACGTGAGTTATTGGAATTCAAGGGGATGAATCCCGATGGATTGGCGTCTGCACTTTCCAAAGTCATCGGATACTATAATATACAGCAACGCGGTCATAAGCTGCTTCGTTACGGCAGCATCGACAACCTGAAAAAGCGAATAGACAAAGCCGGTGAGGCAGAAAACCAAATCAGTCATCCTTATCTCAAAGCGACATCGGATGTAGTGACTTTCAACGCAGCCATGAATATGGCAGACCAACGGTATGAAGAAGCCGAAAGGTTAATACAGAAGAATATCAATAACAATCTGGCTACCGACCATGATTACGTTATCTTAGCAAAATCACGGATGGCGCTTTACAACACAGAAGAGGTAAACGAAGAATGTGCCACTCTGCTTTGGAAAGCCAAAAAACTAGCAGGAGACAGTCCGAATCTTGACATATATAAACAGGAAATTCTATTGCTAATGCGCATGAATAAACAGGCTAAAGCCGCCGGCACATTGAAGGAATATCTGGGATTACTTTCCCGGTATCAGGAACAAGGAGTGCAAGGAGAAGAGGAAGAATGGACAAGCAAAGAAATAGCCTGGGCCAATCAATTATTAGATAAGATCAACAGACTATAAAGGAAAGAATGTTATAAAGTCTTTTTCACCACAGATTACACGGATTTACACAGATATTTATATTGATAATTTAATCTGTGTAAATCCGTGTAATCTGTGGTGAAAAAGACTCCTCTTATTTACGGAATGGCGGACGAACCACTACCGCTTTCAGTTTGCGTCCACGCATATCAATGCAAATCTCCGTACCTATCTTGCTATATTCCGGTTTTACATAGCCCATACCGATACCAATCTTGCGAGTAGGCGACATAGTACCTGAGGTTACTACTCCGATAGCTTCGCCTTCTGTATTGAACAGTTCATATCCATGACGGGGAATTCCACGGTCCACCATTTCAAAACCGACCAATTTACGGACAGTACCTTCCGTTTTCTGCTTTTCAAGCATCGGACGATTGATAAAGTTCTTACCTTCAGCAAACTTGGTAATCCACCCCAAACCGGCTTCAATAGGTGATGTCGTATCATCCAGATCATTGCCATACAGGCAGAAGCCCATTTCCAGACGAAGCGTATCGCGTGCACCCAAGCCAATCGGCTTAATGCCAAATTCTTCACCTGCCTCAAACACGGCATTCCAAATCTTCATGGCAGCTTCGGGATAGAAGTAAAGCTCAAAACCTCCTGCACCGGTATAGCCGGTATTGGAAATAATCACATCTTTCTCACCGGCAAACTCACCATGCGTAAAGGTGTAATACGGCAGTTCCGACAAGTTTATACTCGTCAGTTTCTGCAAAGCAAGAATGGCTTTCGGTCCCTGTACGGCAAGTTGAGCCATGTGGTCGGAAGCATTTTCCAATTCAGCACCTTCGGTATTGTGCGAAACGCACCAGTTCCAGTCTTTTTCTATATTCGAAGCATTCACTACCAGCAGGTATTTCTCCGGTTCATAATGATAAACCAGCAAGTCATCTACGATACCGCCTTCTTCGTTGGGAAAACAGGTATATTGCACCTTGCCCGGAGTCAGGGCAGCCACATTATTGGAAGTCACTTTCTGAAGAAAAGCTAACGCATTAGGGCCTTTCACCCAGAATTCTCCCATGTGGGAAACGTCGAATACACCCACAGCATTACAAACGGTGAGGTGTTCATCAATGATACCGGAATATTCTATCGGCATATTATATCCCGCAAACTCATGCATCTTAGCACCCAGCGAGATATGTTTTTCTGTAAACGGAGTGGTTTTCATGTCTTAAGGTATTAAATTATTTTATAGCAACAAGTTCGGCAATCTTCACGATGACCTTCATCGCTTTCTCCATATTCTGGATAGGAGCGAATTCATATCGTCCATGGAAGTTCAGACCACCTGCAAAGATATTGGGGCAAGGCAAACCTTTGAAAGAAAGCTGTGCGCCATCCGTACCACCACGGATAGGTTTCACATTCGGTTTCACACCTACAGCCTCCATTGCGGCAAAAGCCGTATCAATGATATGCATTACCGGTTCAATCTTCTCACGCATATTATAGTATTGGTCACGGAGTTCAAGTGTTGCCGTACCTTCACCATATTCAGCATTGATTTCACTGACAAAGCGTTCTATTTTCTTCTTGCGGCTCTCAAAACGTGCACGATCATGATCACGGATAATATAGGCCACTGTAGTCTGCTCTACATCGCCGTTGAAACTGATGAGATGGTAGAAGCCTTCGTAACCTTCAGTATGTTCGGGTGTTTCATGAGCAGGTAACATCGCACAGAAGCGGTTGGCTACACGAATTGAATTAATCATCTTATTCTTGGCGTAACCCGGATGTACATTGCGACCTTTGAAGGTGATTTTGGCAGACGCCGCATTGAAGTTTTCAAACTCCAACTCTCCTACTTCACCGCCATCCATTGTGTAAGCCCAGTCGCAACCGAACTTCTCTACATCGAATTTATGTGCGCCCAATCCTATTTCCTCATCCGGATTGAAACCAATACGAATCTTGCCATGCTTGATTTCAGGATGCTCTTTCAGGTACACTATCGCAGAAACAATTTCGGCAATACCTGCTTTATCATCTGCGCCCAACAATGTTTTGCCATTGGTAACGATCAGGTCTTCACCTTTATGATCCAGCAGTTCGGGGAACTGAGACGGAGAAAGAACCACATTCTCTTCTGCACAAAGCACAATGTCCAAGCCGTCATAGTTTTGAACAATACGGGGAGACACATCTTTGCCACTCATATCGGGACTGGTATCCATGTGGGCGATAAAACCAATAGTAGGTACCGGTTTATCGATATTTGCCGGAAGTGTGGCAAACAAATAGCCATGCTCATCCAGCGTTATGTCTTCCAAACCTAAAGACTCTAATTCTTCTTTCAGATATTTGGCAAATACCATTTGCCCCGGAGTACTTGGAGTCACCTCTGTCTCTTCACTGGACTGGGTGTCGAAGCTTACATACTTCAAAAAACGTTCTACTAAAGCCATAATATTTACGATTTAATAATTTTCAATTTACGATTAAGAATATGAACTACCAATTGTCTATCAACAGTAGTCAATAGTTCTGCCGTAAAGGTAGAAAAAGGGGCGTGAACTGCCAAGCAATTCACGCCCCTTTTTACAAAATGTTAGTATTTAGAGTTACTTAAAAGCAACTACTTCCATCAAAACAATGTGTACAAACCTTACATTTCGGCAATCCGATGGACTCGATGAGAGTTTCCAGGGTATTAAACTTCAAAGTTGTAAGGCCAAAGCGTTCGGCAATAATGCTGACCATCTTCTCATATTCCGGAGAACCGGTAGTGGCATATTTCTCCAGATTCTTGTCTGCATCTCCCTCCAGTTCTTCTATAACGCGACGTGTAATCAGTTCCAACGGACTCTTGGATGCCGTGAAACCTACAAACGGACAAGCATAAATCAACGGCGGACAAGCAATGCGGATATGTACTTCCTTGGCACCATATTCATACAGCACCTTCACATTATCCCGTAGTTGCGTTCCCCGTACTATGGAGTCGTCACAGAACAATAAGCGCTTACCTTCCAGCATGGCACGGTTCGGTATCAGTTTCATCTTTGCCACCAATGAGCGCATCTCCTGCTTACTGGGAGTGAAACTGCGCGGCCATGTCGGTGTATATTTAGAAATGGCACGGTGATAAGGAACTCCTTTTCCTTCGGCATATCCTAAAGCCATGCCCACACCGGAATCAGGAATACCGCAAGCACAATCTACTTCAGAATCATCGTTCTGCCCCATCTTCAAGCCACTGGTAAAACGCACTTCCTCTACATTGCGACCTTCATAGCAGGAAGTGGGAAAACCGTAATATACCCACAGGAAAGAACAAATCTGCATCTTTTCCTCCGGCTTCCGCAATTGTTCCACTCCATCGGCAGTCATACGAACAATCTCTCCCGGACCGAGATAGCGGTCTATTTCATAATCCAGATTCGGGAAACTGCTTGACTCACTGGTTGCAGCGTATGCCCCTTCTTTCCGGCCAATTACAATCGGAGTGCGTCCCCACTTGTCACGAGCCGCAATGATACTGCCATCTTCTGATAACAACAGCATAGAACAAGAGCCTTTGACACGGCGGTAAACATTTTCTATACCTTCTACAAAAGTTTTTCCTTGTATGATGAGTAGTGAGATAAGCTCGGTTTGATTGGTATTGCCTGAACTCAGTTCGGCGAAGTGCATATTTTGGGAAAGTAGCTCTGCTTCTATTTCTTCCAGATTCACAATTTTGGCTACTGTTACAATGGCGAAGCGTCCGAGGTGGGAGTTAATGATGATGGGTTGCGGGTCTGTGTCGCTGATGATTCCTATTCCGACATTTCCTTTAAACTTATCCAGTTCGTCTTCAAACTTGGTTCGGAAATAAGTGCTCTCCAGGTTATGAATGGATCGGGCAAACATGCCCTCTTCTGCATCATACGTGGCAAGCCCGCCGCGCTTTGTTCCTAAATGTGAATTATAATCTGTACCGTAAAATAAATCCGTCACACAGCTCGCTTTGGAGACTGTCCCGAAAAATCCTCCCATAAATCCTATTATTTATTATTGATTTTAGTATTGACGGGCACAAAGGTACAAAGAAGTTTCTTCTCCACATTACTTTCCTACGAGACAATTTCTAAAAAAACTTATTTTTATGCAGGTTTCCGAACAGCAGTTTGAACGTTTTGTTTAATTCGCAGATAAAAGAAATGATATGGTTCAGGATGGAAAATCACAGGAAATAGACGAAACGGACGGGCTGCCATTTCCGCAACGAATATGGGCGGTAGTGGCCATTGGATTCGCTCTCTGCATGTCAGTGCTCGATATCAACATCAGTACTGTAATCCTCCCTACCCTCGCACATGATTTTGGAACTTCGGACTCTATGATTACTTGGATTGTCAACGGTTATCAATTGGCTATTGTAGTGTCATTACTTTCTTTTTCTGCATTGGGCGAAATCTTCGGATATCGTAAGGTATTTCTCTCCGGAATTGCTTTATTTTGTGTGACATCACTTATATGTGCCTTATCCGATTCCTTCTGGACTCTGACAACCGCTCGTATTTTCCAGGGATTCAGTGCATCAGCCATC
Organism: Bacteroides intestinalis; assembly: GCF_003464595.1. Lineage (GTDB taxonomy): Bacteria > Bacteroidota > Bacteroidia > Bacteroidales > Bacteroidaceae > Bacteroides > Bacteroides intestinalis_A. The sequence goes on along the minus strand of NZ_QRZF01000002.1, from coordinate 153,011 downwards.
ACCAGTGTAAATACAGCCCAACTTCGTCTTATCTATCCGAAAAAACAGATAGGACGTGGAATGGGGATTAATGCAATGGTAATTGCCATATCGGCGGCGGCAGGTCCTTCTGTTGCCAGTGGTATTTTGTCAATAGCTTCCTGGCACTGGTTATTTGCGATAAACCTGCCATTGGGGATCATTGCCCTGATATTGGGGATCAAGTATCTGCCTGAACAAAAAGAGCTGTCCAAACGTAAGTTTGACGTTATCAGTGCGGTGGCTAATGCTATTACTTTCGGATTATTGATTTATACATTGGATGGTTTTGCGCATCATGAACGCTATGATTATCTGATTCTTCAATTAGTGATATTAATTGTTGTAGGTACTTACTATGTACGTCGCCAATTAGGTCAGGAATCTCCCCTACTTCCTTTGGATTTGCTAAAGATTCCCATCTTCAGGCTCTCGATACTGACATCCATCTGTTCATTCACCGCACAAATGCTGGCTATGATTTCATTGCCTTTCTTTCTACAGAATACGTTGGGGCATAGCGAGGTGATGACCGGGTTATTATTAACTCCCTGGCCTCTTGCAACTTTATTTGCCGCACCGGTTGCCGGTTATCTGGTGGAGCGTATTCATCCGGGAATATTGGGAAGTATCGGTATGGGGATATTTTGTATCGGGCTTTACTCGCTCTCCATGCTGGACGCAGAGTCTTCCATTCTTAGTATCTGCCTTCGATCAGTCCTTTGCGGCATTGGTTTCGGACTTTTCCAGACACCGAATAATAGTACTATAATCGCATCTGCCCCGACCAAACGTTCAGGAGGAGCCAGCGGAATGATGGGAATGGCACGACTTATGGGACAGACTCTCGGAACTACGCTTGTAGCACTCCTATTCAGTTGGGTGGTAGGAAGCAAAAGTACGGAAGTATGCTTGATAACAGGGAGTGTATTTGCGCTGATTGCGGCGGTGGTGAGTAGTTTGAGGTTGTCACAAGCGTCGGTGTTGAAAGAATAAAAAAAGGCCGAAACTGAGCTTCGACCTTTTCTATATCTTATTTTAAACTACTTTTTCCAAACATAATATGGAATAAACAACCATCTCATAACCTTTATTACCGATTTGATCAATGTGCAATACTCCATATAGTCAGAAATATAATCTTGAAATATTCCTTCACCGAACGATGCTCTATATATTTCATATTGTAGCATATTTTATCCGGCAGTATTTGCTCTACATATGCGTTGTCCGCATCCTCAGCCTGTCCTAAAATCGTATTTTCATCTACATATTCTATAGATGCATAATCCGTAATTCCCGGGCGAACAGACAACACTCTCCGCTGTTCTTCAGTGTAGAGTTCCACATATTTACGAACCTCCGGACGCGGGCCTACCAGACTCATATCACCTTTCAGTACATTGAATAACTGAGGTAGTTCATCTAATTTATATTTGCGGATAAAATACCCGATACGGGTAATCCGGGGATCTCGTCCGCCTACAGTTATCAAACCTTGCTTATCAGCTCCTATACGCATTGAGCGGAACTTATAGACATAAAAATCCGCCCCTCCACGTCCCACACGTAACTGTTTATAGAAACCACCACCTTTACTTTCCAGACGGATAGCAATATACAGGAAAAGGAAAACAGGAGATAAGAATAGAATGCCCAGAAAGGAAAATAAAATATCAAAAAAACGAATCATCACCTATCAACAGTCACTTTAAGGTATGCATCTTTTACAGCTTTGATTATAAAATCCAGCTTTTCTTCATCCAACTGTGGATAAATGGGCAAGGAGATTTCACCTTTAAAATTCTCATAAGCTTGTGGATAGTTCTTTATATCATATCCCAATGAGCTGAAGAAGGAAAGCATCGGCATCGGGATAAAATGAACGTTCACGGCAACCTCGCTTTTCGCGATTTCATCAATCATACGATCACGCTGTTCCTCTGTGAAATCTTTGATACGCAACGCATAGATATGATATGAGCTTTCTTTTTCTCCATCTTCAGAAGGAGGCAAAATAGCCCAATCACAATCAGCAAATGCTTTAGAATAGGTATTGAATACTCTTTTACGTTCTTTCAGTAGTTCAGGATATTCCCGTATCTGAGCCAAACCGATAGCCGCATTTACGTCAGCCATATTTATTTTCATTCCCAGACCGACTATGTCATAACGCCAACCGCCAGCTTTGGATTTGGAAAAAGCATCTTTAGTTTGACAATTCAAACTCATCATACGCAATTCTTTGTAGAGTTCCGCATTATCAAACGGTTCGGGCAAATTCAGGCAGATGGCTCCTCCTTCGGCCGTCGTCACATTCTTTACGGCGTGAAGGGAGAAGATAGCAATATCCGTTTCGCATCCTGTACGCTGATTCTTGTTATAATAAGCACCCAAAGAATGGGCCGCATCATTCATAACAAGAATACGTCCCAATTTTTCCTGTACCAATGACGTCGCCTGAAACAGATTGCGTATTTCCGGTTCATTAACGAGTCTCATGATACGGTTGTAATCACAAGGGAAGCCCGCAATATCTACCGGAATAATAGCCTTGGTCCTTGGCGTAATTGCTTTTCGAATAGCATCCACAGAGATATTGAAATCCTCTCCGGAATCTACCATAACAGGCTTTGCACCCGCATGAAGGACTGCTAATGCCGTAGCACTATATGTATACGCCGGCACAATTACTTCATCTTCAGCAGTTACTCCCAACCAGCGAAGCATCATAATGGCTCCCGAAGTCCATGAGTTTACACAAAGCACTTCTTTTGCATTAGAGAATACTTTTATTTCTTCTTCCAATGCTTTTACTTTAGGACCGGAAGTTATCCAGCCGGAACGTAACGAATCAACGACTTCGTTGATGACCGCCTCGTCAATATAAGGGGGCGAAAATGGAATTTTCATAAACTCATTTATTAAAAGTATTAAATCTAGAATGAAAATATATCAGGTCTTTTAAAAGTTAAAACTATCTCACCATTTTATAGATTATTTTCAAAGTACACGTCGGCATCATTTTAGCTAATGCATATAAACACGCACATATATCTTCCTTAATACCAAACCCTAACAACCTATTCACTTTTTTTCTAAGAGTATAAATAGAAATTGCATGCCTAATACCTCTCCTGCGATTAAAGAAGTTTTCATCTAATCTGAACTTAAGTAAATACTCAGGTAGATTTGCAAATTGGCAACCTGATTTAAAACCATTTGCCCACATCATTGTATCTTCTCCAAAATAGGTATCTTCAGGATATAAACCAGCCTTGTCAAAAAATGTACGCCGATACATAACTGTTGGATGTATCATACAATCCCTTTTTTTAAATAATTGAAAACATTCAGCGTGAGTTGTAGGCATTTGTTTTTTGAAGTATTCATTACCGTCTGCATCTATTTCTATAGCCCATGTACCCAAACAATCAACTTCTAAATGCACATCCAAAAAAGCTATTTGCTTTTCAAATCTATTACACATTGAGATATCATCTGCATCCATGCGTGCTATATATTGATAGCCTCTACTTAGAACAATTCTGAGTAATTCATTCATAGAATATGCTAACCCTTTATTTACTAATCCCTCACTTATATATGTAATTTGTGTATTTAATGTATGCAACCATTTATTCACTTCTGTCTGTATTGGCCCATCAATATATACATATATATCTACTAGTTGACATACAATGCTATCAATAGATTGTTTTATTTGCTCCAGACGGTCATTCTTGTATACGGACATTATCACCGCAGTTTTTGTAGACTTGATCATAGATTTGTGCATATTTTGTTGACATAACTTTTGATGAGAAATATTGGATAGCTTTAGGGCGCAAACCAGGATGTTCTTCTTCTGACCCCCAATCAGCGATAACCGATGACAATACAGAATATAAAGCATTATCATTTAGCGGAAAAATATGATTGCATTTTTCCGAAATAATTTCAACAATTTCTCTATGAGGTGGAATATCTGAAACTATGACTGGAGTATTACAAAACATAGCTTCTACTATATTTAATCCGAATCCTTCAGAACACGAGGCACTAACAAGAAAGTCCGATGCAGATATATAGCTTTGAACATCCACTACAAACCCTTTAAAAAAGATATGTTCACAGCATTTTGCTAATTCTTTACAAGCACCATCCAATTCTCCTTGTCCAAGAAATATTAAAAAGACATTCGAATACTCTTTTTGTAATTTTATAAAATTCTCAATGACATATAAAGAATTCTTTCTAAATGATAGGTTGCCTACGCATAACAATATAATACCATCTTGTGGCAATGATAATTTCGTCCTTAGTTGAGATTGAGAATCAATAGAAATTTTAAAATTTGACTCAGAGATTCCATTGAAGATTGTCGATACTGATGATTTTAAACGTTTTTCTTTTAGGTAATATTTTTCCACATAACTTGATATTGCAACGAGATAAAGACACTTATCAAGTGCTTTAAGATATCTGTAATTCATATAGTTTCCCAATAATCTTCCTTTGGACAAAACATAATCTTCTCCACTTATGTTGTGAAGTGTCACAACTGTAGGCACTGACAAATATTGCCCTATAATAACCGGATGGTATCCATGTAAATGAACAATATCTATTAATTCTTCAACTAGTATTTTATCTATTTTTTTTGCAATAACTTTAGACATTAGTTCTAACCGCATGTATTCTATATTCAGCTTTATAACACGAATGCCCAGATTCCTAAATTCTTCTTCTCTCGAATCTTGCTTTGTAAAATCACCAGTAGTAGCTAAAGTTATTACTATAGGATTAAAATGAACACGATTGAGATTTTCTATTATGTCATAAATAACATTTACAGGTCCGCAACGTTTCACTGAGTTAGTAATAAATGCAATATTTATCATTTGATTCTTACTTGTTTAATAAACTAATCCAAGACATTACAATCTCATCTTTATTAAAATTACTCAACACTCCACTCGAATTCATGCCTAACCTTAGCCTCTCTGCATCGTTATTCATGATTTCTAAAGTTTTATTAATAAACTGTTGTCTATTTCCCATTGGTATTAAGTATCCATTGTCTTTTACAATCTCCGAAGGTCCAGTCTCGCAATCAAATGAAACAATAGGAACACCTACAGATGCTGCTTCTAATAATACCATTGGAAGTCCTTCAAATCTAGAAGTCATAAGATACAAAGACGAACTATATAATAGTTTTTCAATATCCTGCCTTTCTCCCAAGAGTTTTACTCTCGTTAAGCCATTTTCCTCAATATTTAAACGAAGTTGATGATATAATTCACCATCTCCTACAATCCATAATTGCCAATTATCATCCCTACTTTCTATTTCACTCCATATATCAATTAATATGTCAAAACCTTTTTGGTAGGTCAATCGTCCAATACTAATTGCTATTTTATTGTCTAGCTTAGCTTTTGCTTGAACCGGATTTATAATTACAGGATTATGAATACAAGTTATTTTTGATTTGCGAAACTTTTTAGACAAATAAACTTTTTTATCAGATTCGGTTAAAGTAACAACATCATCGAGAAAGAATAGCGAAAAACGTTTCAAATATTTACGCCATTTTTTGTGTAAGTTTGAGTTATAATTAAAATGTTCCCATCCAATCATGCGTATGTTTTTCCCTATTAAAGCCGGAATAGTAAAAACAGAAAGCCCTATATCTACAATAATCACACATTCACTTCTCTGCTTAACGACTTCATTTCTTAAAGATTTTACAATTTTCCTAAACCCAATAGTTTGTCTGATATTTTGCACATTTGGAAATAATGATAAACAAGAAACTTTCCTATTCAATTCAAAAGCAGAATTGGCACTTCCCGTCAATGATATAATAGACACGTCATATCCATGAAATTCTAATTCATTGGCCATTAAACAAGTCATACGTTCTGTCCCCCCAGTATTAGACAACGAACTTATGATAAACGATATTTTCATATTCTATTTATACAATTTTCCAAATACAACAATGATTCTTGTCTTAAATGCGCAAGTTTATCATTAACCATTTCCCAATTAATAGGTTCTTTCCAACAATTATCTACTTCCATTATAGTGTTATAAAAGCGATTTTCTAATCCTAATGAATTGAGTAATGATTTTATTCGCTCGTCTCTCCCGCTCCCTGGAGATATAGAAATAAAATTACGGTTGAAAAGAATCGCAAATACGAGACCATGAAAAGAGTCAGTTACAACTATCTCTCCTCCATAAATATATCTTAGCCATGACTCTATAGTTATAAATGGCTTATATCGAAATGTACATCTTCTACTCAATTGTGAGAAAGAAGTTATTGGATTTATAACATACACATTCATAGACATTTGATTACTTAAGTCAGATAGTAAATTATTCCATCCCACAGAATTAGATAAAGAAAAACTAACTATTCCAGTTTTTTTCTTCTTTCCTTTCAATAGTTCTATATATGAGGGTAACAACAGAGTCGGATCTACAACTTTGACGCAATCAGCATTAAATATATTAGTACATATATCAACACCTGTTTCTTCTCTAGAGCTGATAAATGAAAATTTATTAAGTAAAGATTGTATTCTAATCGTATATTCTGGATAATTCCATTTTATATCCCCAAAACTTGCAGCATAAGATCCGCGCTTAGTGTCTGAATCAAGAAAATCAAAAAAATAATTTAGAGCATATTTATGAGTAATTTGAGGATTCCAAACTTGATCACTGCCCACTATACATAAATCCGCTCCTTTTGACGCTTCATATAAGTCTACATTTGTTTTACATTTCTTTGTGTAAGCAGGTAAATAATTCTTCCGGAATTTTGAAAAGCGATGATTGACACCCGTAACTGTAAGATACACTTGCTGTTTAAACGATCTATACCATGTAAGATTAAACAACTCAACTTCATGCCCCATTTTTCTTAATGTATAAGAAAGCGCATAGGCTTGCATTATTGCTCCAAAACTGTCTCCTAATGAAAAAGTTAATAACTTAATTTTCATTTTTATTTGCTTTTAAAAAAAAAACAATGACTCGTTTGCTAAAATACTCATGTATGTACATAGTCATTTTACAATATAACTTATAGAATATATTCACAACATTCGTTTCACCATAATAGAAATTACACAGATTCTTATAAGTATTTTTCCTAAAAAGCCAAACCATAAATAAACGCGATGGGGAAAAACGAACATATCTCCTTTTCCCATCAATAATTCTTGGATTGTAAGGTAAACATTCCTCCCATGATGATTCTTGGATAAAACATTTAGCTTTGGCTATTAATGATACAATCGCTGGGGTATGAACTATTATTAATGAAATACCTTTTCTTTGTTGCTCTGCAAATCGTTTCTCACCCCAGAAATCACCAATAGTCAAATCCGATTTACGCGAACTAAAACATAATTGACAATGAGTACAAGAGTATCGTTGGGTCAAACCAGAACTAAAGGCTGCAGTCGTTAAATTATGTGATCCACAATTTATTACTACATTATTACAATTCAATTTTAACTCATATATAAATCCAAGATTTTTCCAGCCATTTGTTTTATCCCTAAACGATTTTATTTCCGCTTCAGGATTGAAATATGCAATGGTTTTTTTTATGGGAAGTAAGCTGGGATATCCAGAACATATAAAATCGCAAGTGATAAGATTATTATATGTACGTTTTCTTAAGTAAAGAAATAAAGCTGCAATATGACATGGTGCACCTGTAAAGAGTAGCTTATAGCCTTTCTCTAAAATAGATTTGGCCTCTTCGTATATACCAGCAGTATTGGGCTGCTGGTATTTACTATTTTGCATTTTCTTAACACATTCTATTTCATTTGTTGAGACTAATTTAACTTCATTTTTTTCTAACACAGCACCAATTACATATCCGCCAACAGATATTACATAGCATGCTAAAGCGTAGAATATACCACCTGATGCACTATTTTGTCTACCGATATCATCCAATGACCACCCAGCAAATGGCGTTGATCTGCCATGAGACTGATAAGTTTTATACTTGTCATCAATGCCTATACAAACATTTGTGCATTGACCACAATCGATACATTTATTTTCAGTTACAACAGGATAGAGATGTCCGTCTTCTTTAATGCAGAAGTTTATTGCCCCCAATTTGCAAGTATCCACACAGGCCAAACAGCCTGTACAATATTTACCACTAGCTAATCTTGGTATCATTGGAATAGTTTATTTGTTGCAGTAACATCACTCCTGCTAAGTAAATAATAGAAAGCAATATTTGTAATAAAAGTTAAACTTAGTGTTGCTTCAATGATTGTGGTAGTAAACAAATAGCCCAATATAGTCCAAACCAACTTTTTGCTTAACCCAAATTTCATGATTTTGATAATAGGTCGAAACATAAACACAAAAAACAGAATCGAAAATAGAATTCCAAAATGCATAATCGCATAAAGATACGTGTTATGAGCATTAACAGTTTTGTGGATTACCCGCTCCAATGCTTCAATTGAATAATCCAAGCCACATCCTGTCAATGGATGCATTGAAATTCCAAGAATAGCATTTTTCCAATTTTCCAATCGATGTTCATTGCTTGCGTCATTATAACTATCGCCCATAAAACGCTGTATCAATAATTCAGGTAGCAGATAAGGTAAAACTATATATAATACCCCCCCTATAATAATTAAAGACACCAGCTGCTTCCTATTTATATATGGTACTAAAGATATCCCAATTGCTATGAAGGCAGCTCTTGAACCTGTTAACAACAGCGCCGCCACAATAAACAATATTGCTGACACATAGATGCATTTTATTATTTTGCTATGATATTTACTTATCATAAACATTCCTATCGAAAAAGAACAATAAAGAGATGACGCCAAAAAATTCAAATCATAAAATTTATCATCTGAATAAAATACAGAAAAACGAATATCCGAATTACTTGCAATTCGCATTTGAGAAAATAGTAAATAAGCAAATATTACTCCTGATAGCACATAAGAATTAGCCACGCATTGAATTTCGTTCCAAGTCGATTCTTCAGAGCCTAAAAGCCAACATAAAATAAAAAAAATAATATAAGATAGAACAACTCCTGAAGTAAAATGCACATTAAATACAAAGATCTGTATTGTCATTATAAATACTAATGACAGAGGAAGAATGTTTCTTATTTTTAGTTTTTGTCTCTTCAAAGAAACTTCTAGTATCCTCAACAGACCAAACACTATACAAATAATAGGGAAGTAACTATATCCACCTATTCCAAATGCTGTCTCATTAGTTTTATAAGCAAATATAATGGTAAAGCAAAAGAATAATATACACAATAAACGCATTTCAGAGTCGACTAAGATGTTGAAAACAGGATATAAGGTTTTGTGAATGCTTTTAATGTTTCATTTTAACATAAAAATAATACAAAGCAGCGAAGATGTAAGTATTGAATATCAGACTTTTAGTTGATTTATAGCAAAAAGAGCCTCCTCTTTTTCGCCATTCATTATATTTTTCTTTCATTGATATAAAATCTCTAAAGCTTCGAGAGCATTGTATGGATATCCAAAAAAAACGTTGTATAAAATTCTCAAATTTATTAAGATGAAGACGGCTCAATGAACGCTTATTTATTGATGCAAAGCTACATACATCTTCAATGACATATAAGTGATTTTCAGCCATTGGCAATGAGTAAGAACAATTCATAGCAGATCCATCCCGGTCAAGATAATTATAAAATCGCTTATCTAGTATTAATATATTTTTACAACATAGTAAAACTTTCAAAATAAAAGCTTGATCTTCACCATATTTAATGTATGTAGGAAAAGCAATATTATACTTTTTAACTATCTCATTTTTAATAGCATATCCACATATTACTGAATTAAACATATTTTTTCCCAAATAGGATTGCATCTGAAGCTTCATTATGTTTTCAGGAGTAAATCCTTTGTCAACTATTGCATGTCCTACTCTTCTAAATCCAAATTGTACTATATCAAAATCATCTGCATTCACAATTATATATTCCAGCATATCACAATCTATCCAATCATCGCTATCTACAAAACAAATATAATCTCCAGTTGAAATTGAAAGCCCCAAATTTCTAGCTTTGCTTACACCCTCATTTATCTTATGAATAACTTTAATTCTTTTATCATTCAAAGAATACTCATCACATATTTCATAAGATTGATCTGTACTTCCATCATCTATTAGTATTAGTTCAAAATTTGTATAGGTTTGCAAAAGAATACTATCAATACACTTCTTTAAATAACTCTCAACATTATACACAGGTATAATTATCGATACTTTATATGCTTTATCACAACTCATAATTTTAATCTACTAAGAATTTCAAGATAGCACTCATTACTTAACTATAATGCTTCTAATACTACTATAGCCTACCTCAAGTTATTTTCATTACTGGTACTTTTTTCGAAACTTTAGGCATTTTATTCTCTCCATATTAGTGTTCCAAATTTGCCTGACCAAGAATTGCATTAATAATATTCTCACACGCTGATTTCCCACAAGGAGGCAAAAGAGAGTCATTATAATATTGTACACGTTGGTCCTTCTTATCATCTTTACCTTCTGCTACCATCTGGATGAAAGCTTTTATTTGCTCCTTTGTACAACCGTGAGTGTGTAAATCAAAAGCTCTTTGTCCAAATTTATTCAGTTCCGATCTATGACTGTTTATATCTCGTTCTTTAATCAGATACATAACCGGATTCTTAGTATAACAGTATTCAATAGTAAAACTAACACAGTCATGTATCATAGCATCACTATATTTGAAAAGACCGAGATAATCACCTTCTACTATCTGAGTATTATCCATTGTTGCCCAACGATTGTAATAGTCATTCGTTTTTTCTTCTCCCCAAAAATCGTTCAACTTTCTTTTTAGAAAAGGATGTGGTTTGAAAACAAACTGAATTTGACCTTTATATTTTTCGGCAAAAAGAAGCATTATATCAGACACATCTAAGAATGTAGAAAATTGAATTGGATTTTCACTAACTGGTATCGTATGATGAGGGGCCCAGATTATTTTTTTCTTAATACATTCCTGCTCCTTCCATGGATTGACAAACTCAGACTTCGGACTGATTAATACATCTTGAAATGGAATTCCTGTAATTCGACTATTCTGTCCTTTTAGATAAGATTTATTATTCAATTTGCTTGTGATTTCATTCTCAAAATACAATTGCCAACAATATCTATGTAACAGTAAATCAGAAATCCACTTGTTTTTCTTTGAAGGTGCAAGAGATAAAATTCCATAAGCTGCATAACAGAAAAGAGAATTGAGGTTCTTTCTATAAGACACTCCCTCGTCCATAAAATTATCATATGGCTGCTGATAGAAAATTATGTCAGCTTTTACATTTTGTATGTTACCCGAGTACAACTGGATATAATCATATTCTTTTTTGGTAATATATTCTAGTAAGGCATTATATTTTCTTAAGGATTCATTGGGTATATCTGCCGTTATCAAAGCTGTACCTAAAATAGGTTGAAACCTATCATGTTTCAGCATAGCTTTATACAAAAGTTCCGTTTTCCACATAGAAACATCACCAACCACAAAAAGAACCTTTATCTTGGCTTTTGCTCGAACTTCCTTTATTTTATTTTTTTGATAGCTCAGATACTGTCTAAGCATAGCATGCCTATATATAAAGTTAATGCCTCTAATGAATAAGTTTGGTTGAAACATATGAAAAAGTTTTCTTTATTATTGGCTTGATGTCTTCTATATATATTCTGTCTTTTATCATTTCAAGGCAAATCACATAAATAACTGTTGATATGATAGGTCCGACAACCAAGACAAGGATTGGAAGATCAATTAATGTACTTAGTAACCAAGCTGGGAAGCAGGCTATATGTGCAATTAAAAGATATGGAAAATAATCTTTGAACTGTTTCCAATAACCAAGATTTATATATTTTCCTGAATAGTATGTATTAACTATAATTGCAATCTGACAATTTATAACATTAGCTATACAAATTGCAAGCACCCCTATTGGAATACTTATAAGAAGAATTATGAAACCCAAAATTTTCTTGATTATCTCCAATCGCAGAACCAAGTTTGTCTTTCCTTTCACATATAGGAGATTCAGATTAATTTTATTCAAATGGTCAAACATAAGAGCATAGCACATTATCTGCACAAATATAATCGCATCAAACCATTTGTCCGTAATAAGGAATATTATCATAGGTTTAGCAAGAGAAGCAAGCAAAACCATTAAGAAAAAAATCCCCAAAGACGTAATCTTAATATACTTACGATATATATTTGCCAGCCGTTCTGTATCATCCTGAATTTTTGAAAGTATTGGAAATGTTACTCTCTGTATGATACTTGTCAGATTTGTACAAATCAAGTCAGGAAATTGCCTTCCTCTTGTATAATAACCTAAGGCTCTTGCTGTATAATATTTCCCTATCGCAATTGTAGAGACATTCATATATAAAGTATGAACTATTCCTGATAAAAGTATATTTCCGCCATAACTGAACATTTTCTTAAACGAATCCACTGAAAACACTCGACTAGGTATCCATTTTGAGAACCACCAAAGTAAGATTGCATTGATAGCTGCGAAAGACAGCTGCTGAACCACCAGCGCCCATACAGACAACCCCATGTAAGCACAAGAAACACCAACTATACCAGAAATAACCGTTGCAATAAAACTTGACTTTGCTTGTGTCTTGAAATCTATTTTAATAGTCAGTTTTGCAATCTGAACGACAATCAGTGAGTTTATAAAGACAATGAAAGCAAGTACTCTTAAAATTGGATTAAGTATAGGAGTATTAAAGAAATCAGCAACTATAGGCGATATCAAAAACAGAATGGCATAACACACCAATCCAATGCCTAGGTTGAAATAGAATGCAGTTGAAAAATCCGTCTCTGTTCTCTGTTGATTCTGGATAAGCGCTGAAGAAAATCCGCTGTCAACAAAAACATTGGAGACAGATATGAATATTGCCAACATACCGATAATGCCGAACTCAACCGGTGTTAACAGTCGCGCAAGTATCAAACCAATCAAGAACTGGACACCTTGAGCTGAAAAACGTTCAATAGCACTCCAAACCACTCCGTTGGTGGTATCTTTCTTTAAACTATCATTCATGACGAAATATCACTTAATCGTAATATTAGCGTAAATTATATAAACTTATATATTTTAGACAAGAATTCCGCTCCTAGTTTTTCGTGCATTTTATAGCTGGTAATATTATCACTCTCTATGTAACATAAACAAAACTTTCCTTCATCTTTTGCCCATTGCCACAAATGCTTCAACATCAACTGTGCAAACCCTTTCCCTCTTTGACTTTTATGAACAATAAGGCCACCTTCGAAAATAAAATCTTTGTTTGCCGCTGAAACACAAACAGCAGCGACAACACGATTATTCTCCTTTACACAAAACACGCTGCCATAACCCGCATCATATCTTTCAATCATCTGTTGCCTAAGTGTATTGTAGGTATAAACCTTTTGATAGATATCTTCTACAAGAAGCAGTCTGACCACTTCTTCAATATCTTCTCTGTTTGCATTTTCTACAATGTTTGAGTAACTAGATGGACTATTTTGCATTCCAGCAATATAACCAAGATCAAGTTTATATCTTTCAGGTAAGAGATCCACTAGACGCTGTCCCATTTTCTCTTCAAATATCATGACCGAAGGCTTTACTTCTTCAATCATTGATAAAACCGTATCAGTTGGATAATCGGCAGTTTTACTATAGAAATGTAAACAGGTATGATATAAAAGATATATTCCGATTATTTCATCCTCATAATAATCCACCCAAACCTTAATGAAAGGTGTAATGTCGCTGCATAACATCAAATTGGAATATAGGTATGGAACTTTTATTGAATCAGGACCTATATAGTCAAGTAAATTGCTAAAACTAGCGGTTGAAGAAAAGAGGGTAATATTTCCCATAGACTTTATATTTCCGTAAAATCTTTCTTTGAAAAGAAATCTTCCATGATTTTAGTGATAGCCAACGATTGATCGCGACTAATATAATTAATAGTATGCTTTGTGATGGACTTCACAAATGAAGCTAATTCGTATCTTATACCCTCTCCTTCCAGTTGATAGAAAAAACGTTTATTCTTTGTAACATCCTCGTATCGAATTTCAAAGTATTCAGTCTTCCACCAAGGAGCTGGAACATAAATATAACCTTCGGTTCCTGAGACAACAAGTGCCCCTTCAGACTTAGCCCCCTTACCAACTTTTATAGAAGCTACCGCATGGGGAAATACAAATTCAACCTTTGAAAACTCGTCATAACCACATACTTCTTTTGCCACACGTGAATAAATATGCTTTCTCCTATAAGCAGTTCCCAACAGCTGGAATACAGGTAATAATGCTATAGGGGCCCAAGTAGCCATACTATTCCACACTTGTTTCATTGTATCTTCATCGGTATAATCCACTTCTCGCAAACTAGTACAGACAGAATCAACGGAAACAATATCACCTATTTTACCGGTTTTTGCAAGCAATATCATTCTGGCATATGCTGTTGCATATGCCGTTTTTATACCTGCATATAAAACGCAGTTTTTTTTCTCCGCAAGTACAATCAACTCCTTGGCTTGATCAACTTTTAGAGTAATAGGAGATTCGTATATAACATGCTTACCTCTTTCGAGAGCATATTTTATTTGTTCGTAATGATACGTAGGGTGCGAAGCTATATACAGCGCATCGCTATGGTTTACGAGAACTTCATAAGCTTCAAATAACGAAATATCATTCAAACATTCAGTCAAAATTTCATTATTCTTTGTGTAAATCCCTGATATTCTGACGCCATTAACATAGTTGCTCTCTGTAATAAATTTTCGCACGACAACAGACTCACCTACGACACCAATTACAATTTCACGATTTTGTGAACGTAACTCGCTACTGGAAACGCCTTGCGTACGGTCAAGATAGACAACTTTGCAGTATTCATTAAGATAATCAAAAGTACCTGTCCAGTCTGAACCTACGGTGAAGATATCAATTCCATACTTCTGTATATCATCAATCTTCTGTCCTTCGTATTCCTCGACAATAATTTCATCTGCAATCCCTATTGCTCGTACAGCTTCTACACGCTCCATAAGTGACTGCTGTACATTTATCTTTCCGCGGGTAATATCAAAGTCATCGGCTGTTACACCAACAATCAGATAATCACCCAAGGCTTTCGCGCGTTCAAGCAAACGAATATGTCCGAAGTGTAAAAGGTCGTATGTCCCGTATGTTATAACTTTAACCATCTCTATTTGTCTAGTTCAAGCAATGCTTCAAAGAATTGTTGCATATATTTCTTTTCACCGATTGAGACTCTGAGACAAGTTCCAAAATCGCCCACATTAGGATACGACTTAATCAAGATTTTCTTCTCAGCTTTCATTCTTGCTACAATCTTGTCTGCATTTGTACTTGTCTTAATGAAGATGAAATTACCTGCTTCCCCCTTATGTCTGTAGCCATGAACATCAAGACTGTCAATCAGATACTTTCTTCCTTCATTGAAGTTTGAAATAAGTGAATTCAAAACATCAGGATTTTTAATGATTGCTTCTGCAAACTTCATTGCAAATGCATTTGTATTATGGGGAGTACAAAGCTTCTGAATAAGTTTCACGCCTTCTGGCCAACCCGCAACATAACCCAAACGGCAGCCTGCCAATGAAAATAATTTAGAGAATGTACGAGTTACAAATACATGCTCATCTTCTAAAGCATACTTGATGAAAGTATTTGGATAAAAGTAATGGTAAGCTTCGTCCACAAGCACAATGATGTTCTTCTGCTTGGCAATCCCGAGTAAAGTCTTGAATTCCTCCTCAGTATAAACATTACCCATCGGATTATTAGGATTGAGCAAAATTAGTAATTGAGTATCATCGGTCAATTCCTTAACAATACTGGTAATACTCATTGTTAAATCTTCGTTATAGGGAACTTTCACGAAATTACGATTGTACATTTCTGAATAAACTTGGAACATAAAGTAAGATGGAATAACTCCAACTATTCTTCCATTTTCGGATGTGAAAGCCTGAATGATATAACGAATACCTTCAGCAGAACCATTCACAAGGCAAAGGCGTGAAACGTCTGTTTGCAAAAAGTCTGCTAGTACTTGTGTGAAATGCAAAGTTTCAGGATATTGAGATACGAACTGTGGTGTAATATCAGACAAAACTTTGTTTATAAACTCTTGTGACAATCCGCCAGGATTCTCGTTCAAGTCAAGACGCAAAAAGTCTTTACGTTCGTTCTGGTCAAATACTCTGACCAAATCTTTTAAAATCGGATTAACGTAATACATCTATCTAAATTAAAGTTAGTACTCAATTTAAGGCTGCGTCCAAATTTCAGGCACTTTTGCAATGCCTAAATATAACCATGTTAAAAATAACATTTTATTAACTATTTTTTTTTTGAGGGGGAGAAGATAGCCCTATGTTTTAGATGGAGAGATTTAAAGAACCTCTACAACCATTAAAAATATTAGTAAACAACTTATCGAGAAACTCTCATGCGGATCTGTCCTGCATCTTTACCTATAGTACGTAGCCGCCCCTCGCCACTGACGAAACAGAGCATACTATTTCGCAGTTTCATCTGATAATGACGGCAACCCTCTAATAAATTCAGGAAACCATCTATAATTGCTTTTCACATAAGCATACGGGTTTTCTATAGAATAACGCACTCCTGCCTAAACCGCCAGATTTACAACCTTATCAAAATATTCATTGGCAAAAAGCATCTACATTACCTATTTATCCTCCAAATTCATGCGGAGTAATAAGAAATTTCATATAAAATAAGGATAAGTATTAAAGAACAAACACAACAAAGAGATCAGCTATAGATTTATCAGTCTACAACTCTGTGTTTGCATGCAGATATGAATCATTTTCCACATTCTGCAATTCATCGGAAACATTTTGTTGTTCAGCCGTTAACAAACCATCCCAGCCACTCATAATCTTATGTGCGTATTCTGCCAATTCCTCATCAAGCGTTTCCCCATAGCAAGCCACCAACAATTGACATTTTAACAAAGAATCCGGAAGTTTACCCAAAACCTCCCAACTACGATTCAACAGTTCCTGAACCTTTTCTTCTTTATCCCCATGATTATAAATCGTAGCACTATAGGCTTTCAAAAGGGTAATACAAAGAGTTGCTTCTTCCTCATCATTCTCGGTATTCTCACCGTACAAAGCTTCCGCCTGACTATAAACCTCCGAATTTAGCTGATGAAAACGATCTGCATAGATAGGCTCACCATCCATGCCAAGATAAAGAAGCTCATGCGTGAGTTGACGCAAAGCATCGATTTGAGACTTCATATAATTATGAATTATAAATTAGAAACTATGAATTATTCTTCTGTTATAGGAACAATAAGAGAGGGATGAATAAAAGTTGTAGCAACTGCCATAACTCCCTGAATAGATACCACTACGCGACGATCTCCCTTTACCCGGACAAATATACCCTCTACTCCCTCAAAAACACCGCCGGTGATACGGACACGATCCCCTCTCTGCATGGAATATTCTGTGGGGGGCAAATAAATCACCTGCTGATCATACGAACCGGCAACAGCTATAAAATGGCGCATCTGAACTTCAGGAACAACGATAGGCTGCCTCGTCTCACGATCCATAATATAGCGAAGAGGAAGATGTATGGCATTTTCCTCCTTTATTTCATCTATCTTTTTTCGGGTAGCATGAATGAAGACCAGATTATGTATTGCGGGAACAAGCTTGCGAATACGCTGCTCTTTCCGGGTTACATATTCATAGCGCATGGGAATGAAATTCTCAATATTATTCCGGTCCAGAAACTCTTTCAGAGCAAGCTCCCGACTATAGGTGATACGCAAAGCGTACCAATATGTATCTTCGCTAATTGGTTTGTTCACTTCAGAAGTGTTCAGAAAAGGATATTCCTTGGGGACACCGGGGGAATAAAACCCCTTCCGGTTAAAACGTCAATTCGTGATATTGAATTTGATACGTTCAATGGCCAAAATCTGAATTCCCTATCGCAGGAAATACAAACAGGCGCTTTTGAAGAGTGAAAAATCTGTCCAAGCAGATAACGCACAGTTTTCAGCTTCTTATTTTACAGTAAACGAACAAATTAGCTATAGAAAAGTTTCGTTAATCGTTCGTTCAACGGGCACAAAGATAAGGGGGATTTTTGGAAGAACAAAATGTTTAATAAAAATAATTCTTACAGTGCCTGCTATATAACTTTCAGACAGTTTCAAACCATACTGATAATTAGTCACTTACAAGGTCTTAATTTCTTGTCAGCAAGAAGTTAACTTCCTGTCGACAAACTCTTAACTTCTTGTCGACAGGCTATTAATAATAAACGCCCCGCAAGAACTATCTCTCTTGCGGGGCGCGTTACCTAATGCCTAATAAAAACTTCTTCCTACCCTAAATTATGAGTATTTCTTAACTTAAGATTTTTCATTTCCACTTTTTCACAGCCTTCTTATCTGCCGGAGTAGCTTCAATCAAACTAAGAGCGAAACCACCACTGCGTGCCAACTTCACAGACATCTTAGTCTTATTGGTTACAATACCTTTCTTTATCTGATAAGAGGTCGGATTCTCTTTGTAATCAGCATCCTTACCATCTGCATAGAGAGTAGCAACATATTGCTTACCCGGTTCCAGGAAATCCAAAGTAAAGTTGGAAGTACGTGCATTTTCATCAGTGATGCCACCTACAAACCAGTTGCTCGTGCCTTTAGCCTTGCGGGCTGCCGTAATATAATCACCCGGTTCCGCTTCCAAATATTTACTATCATCCCAATCCACAGCTACATCTTTGATGAACTGGAAAGCGTCCATATGCTTCTCATAATTCTCAACCAAATCGGCAGCCATTTGCAACGGACTGTATAATGTTACATAAAGAGCCAACTGCTTACAGAGAGTTGTCTGTACCTGCCCATGAGGAAGGTCACCCATGAATTCCAATTTCGTATCAAAGATACCCGGAGTATAATCCATCGGACCGCCAATCAGACGATTAAACGGAAGCAAAGTAGTGTGGAACGGTTTACTGCCACCGAAAGCCTCATATTCCGTACCACGAGCAGACTCGTTACCAATCAGGTTAGGATAAGTACGGCAAAGTCCGGTAGGACGTACAGCTTCGTGAGCATTTACACAAATCTTATAATCAGCAGCTTTAGTCACAGCATAGAGATAGTGGTTGTTCATCCACTGACCATAATGATGTTCACCGCGAGGAATCATATTGCCTACATAGCCACTCTTTACTGCATTGTAACCGTTGTCTACCATAAACTGGTAAGCTTTATCCATATGACGTTCATAATTGCGTACGGAAGCAGAAGTTTCATGATGCATCATCAATTTCACACCTTTACTCTTAGCATATTCATTCAACATCTTCACATCAAAGTCAGGATACGGAGTTACAAAATCAAAAACATAATCTTTAGAGTGACCGAACCAGTCTTCCCATCCTTCGTTCCAACCTTCTACCAGTACTTGATCAAGTCCATTTTCAGCAGCAAAGTCTATATAACGTTTTACGTTCTCATTGGTAGCGCCATGACGTCCGTTAGGTTTAGTTTTAGTATAATCCGTTTCACCCAATTTTACGGAAGGCAAATCATCGGTATAAGCCCAAGTGCTCTTACCGGCAATCATCTCCCACCATACACCTACATATTTCACCGGCTTAATCCAGGAAACATCTTCGTAAGCACAAGGCTCATTCAGATTCAGCGTCAGCTTAGAATTCAGGATATCACGGGCATCATCACTTACGATAAGCGTACGCCATGGAGATTTGCAGGGAGCTTGCAGATATCCTTTATCCCCTTTTGCATCAGGAGTTAACCAAGATTCGAATACGAAGTTCTTATCATCCAGATTAAGATGCATACAAGAATAATCTACCAAGGCAGCCTCATGCAAGTTAATATAAAGGCCATCGGCAGTTTTCATCTGCAAAGAAGTTTGTACACCTGTCGGAGAGAAAGTAGTCTGTGAAGAGTTAGGAGTAATGGCACCTTTCATCAAACCACGGATTTCAGAAAGTTTAGATTCTGTATAATCATACTCCTGAGTATCATAATCACCCGGTATCCAGAAAGCAGTGTGGTCGCCTGCCATAGCAAACTGAGTATGCTCATCTTTAATAACGAAGTAATTCAGATTCTTAGATAAAGGAAATTCGTAACGGAAACCCAGCCCATCATCAAAAAGGCGGAAACGAATGATCATATTACGATCCTGCGCCTTCTGATTCAGTGTCACAACCATTTCATTATAATGATTGCGGATTTGCTTCACTTCACCCCATACCGGCTCCCAAGTTTCATCAAAAGTAGAAGTCTTGGTGTCTGCCAATGTAAATCCATTCATCAATCCCGGAGCATCTTTCAGTTCCAGACCGAGTTTAGAAGGTTTGATAACAGCTTTTCCTTTGTAGGAAAGTTCATAGATCGGTTCACCTTGTGCGTTTACTGAAAAGTTCAGTTGCAGTTGTCCGTTTGGAGAGGTAATGCTCTCAGCCATTGTCCAATTGCTCACAAATAAAAAGAGCAGAAGACAGAACAATTTAATTACTTTCATGTTTTTCATGATTTGAATTATTTTTAGAGAATTGTAATCGTGATGCAAATATAAGGATGAAAAGGAATGCGGACGAAGGAATAAAATGAAAATATAAATGAATTCCCGGCAAACGTTTGCATAAGACATTAAAGGACTGAATTTTAAAGAAAAAGCCTCTTTCTGAAAATATAGATGAAATATAAATACTAACTTTGCCGCGATCTTAGAAATAGTCCCATAAATCAATATAGAAAATGACTAAAACATTCATATTTATCTTTTTAGGCGGAGGTCTGGGCAGTGTACTTCGATTCTCTGTACAACAAATGTTGCACGAACGGATTGTCCCCTACTCTTTTCCATGGGCGACATTTACAGTCAATATCCTCGGAAGTTTCCTTATCGGATTATTTTATGCGTGGTCGGTACGCTTCAATTTAGCAACAGAATACCGGGTACTGCTGACAACCGGTTTATGTGGAGGTTTCACCACATTCTCTACTTTTTCAAATGATGGAGTAATTCTATTGAAACAAGGATTATACGGATTATTCTTCACTTATTTTATATTAAGCATCACGTTAGGAGTAGTAGCAGCTATAGTTGGAGGAGTTATCGGAGGAAAATAAGAATTCAGTAACCGGTATCACTTACAAAACATGAATCTTTTACTGAACAAAAGCCGATTGTCCCTTGTTCTCTATTTAAAATAATTACAAATAATATCATAGTTATGAAAATAGAAAAGATTATCGGACGTGAAATCCTCGATTCAAGAGGAAACCCCACAGTGGAAGTAGATGTCATGTTGGAATCAGGCTTTATGGGCCGTGCTTCCGTTCCTTCCGGAGCTTCTACCGGAGAACACGAAGCATTGGAACTCCGTGATGGAGACAAAGGACGTTATGGAGGTAAAGGTGTGTTGAAAGCCGTAGAAAATATCAATAACATCATCGCTCCCCAGTTAGTTGGAATGTCTGCCCTCGACCAGATGGGTATTGATCATGCCATGCTGGCACTGGATGGAACCAAAACGAAATCTAACCTGGGTGCCAATGCTATTCTCGGTGTATCCCTTGCCGTAGCCAAAGCAGCAGCTGCCTATCTCGATATACCTTTGTACCGCTACATCGGCGGCACCAATACATACGTAATGCCTGTACCGATGATGAATATCATTAACGGTGGTTCACATAGTGACGCTCCTATTGCTTTCCAGGAATTCATGATACGTCCTGTGGGTGCAACTTCCTTCCGTGAAGGTCTGCGCATGGGTGCTGAAGTATTCCACGCATTGAAAAAAGTATTAAAAGACCGGGGACTGAGTACTGCCGTAGGTGACGAAGGTGGTTTCGCTCCGAACCTGGAAGGTACGGAAGACGCTCTGAACAGCATTATCGCTGCCATTAAAGCAGCCGGATATGAACCGGGCAAAGACGTCATGATCGCTATGGACTGTGCTTCCTCCGAATTCTATAAAGATGGCATCTACGATTATACCAAGTTCGAAGGTGCAAAAGGCAAGAAACGTACAGCCGATGAACAGATTGACTATCTGGAACAACTCATCAACCAATTCCCTATCGACTCTATCGAGGACGGTATGAGTGAAAATGACTGGGAAGGCTGGAAGAAACTTACCGACCGTATCGGTAACCGCTGCCAACTCGTAGGTGACGACCTCTTCGTTACTAACGTTGACTTCCTGGCTATGGGTATTGAAAAAGGTTGTGCAAACTCTATCCTGATCAAAGTAAATCAAATCGGCTCCCTGACCGAAACATTGAATGCCATTGAAATGGCTCACCGCCACGGATATACTACTGTAACCTCCCATCGTTCCGGTGAAACGGAAGATGCTACGATTGCCGACATTGCCGTTGCTACCAATAGCGGGCAAATTAAGACCGGTTCGTTGAGCCGTTCAGACCGTATGGCAAAATATAACCAACTGCTTCGCATCGAAGAAGAATTGGGTGCTAATGCTGTTTACGGCTACAAGCGCATCAAATAAATTGCAAGAGGGGCGAACCATCACGGTCTGCCCCTCTTCTTCTTTAACCTTAAAATCACCAATCAATCTACCACCTTAAAGAAAACTTCTTCTCCCGATTGGCTGTCTGTTGCCACCCAAAGTCCAAAGTCTCCGGGTTCCACAACTTTCACCATATCGATGTTCCAAAATGCAAGTTCACTAACGGGTAGTTCAAACGAAACATTCTTTTTCTCGCCCGGTTTCAAGGTTACGCGAGTAAAACGTTTCAGTTCTTTCACCGGACGAGTTACAGAACCAACCTTATCTTGTATATACAATTGAGCAACTTCCGTTCCCTTATATTTACCTGTATTTTCCAGATCAAATGTCACAGTCAATACATCATCTTTCTTCAATGATGCTGATGAAAGTTTGACATTACTATACTTGAACGTTGTATACGACAAGCCATAGCCAAATGGGAATAAAGGATCAAACCCAGCATCCATATAGAAAGAAGTACATCCCAATGAAGTTTGTCCAGCCTCAACAGCAATATCATCCAGCAACACCTCATTACGTGTAGCCGGCCGGCCGGTCTTGTTATGAGCATAATATACCGGAATTTGTCCTACCATCTTCGGGAAAGTAACCGGTGTTTTTCCACTTGGGACCACTTTACCCCAAAGCAGATCGGCTAATGCCGGTCCACCCATCGTACCCGGATGGAATGAATAAAGAACGGCTGTTGATTCTTCCACTTCCTGGCCGATAGTCAACGGACGACCTGCCATCACAATGGTTACTACAGGTTTACCTGTCTTAGCCAAAGCCGTAATCAAAGCACTTTGATCACCCTGAAGATTCAAATCTGCCAGACAGTGTGCTTCACCCGAAAGAATTGCTTCTTCACCCACAAAAGCAAGAATGACATCTGCACGTGCAGCGGCAGCGGCAGCTTTTGCCACGCCTGCCGGATTTTTCTCACGGCTATAAGCTAATCCGGGTTCATAAATCACCTGTACCTTGTCGCCAACCATTTCTTTAATAGCATTCAGTGGTGTCTGAGTATGAGCTTTCTCACCATCAAAGATCCAGGTACCCAATTGTTCGTAAGGCGCATTGGCCATAGGCCCTACCACAGCAACGGTTTTCAGAGACTCCTGTAACGGCAGTACTTCTTTATCATTCTTCAACAGGATAGCCGATTCTACAGCAGCCTGCTTAGCTACTTTCAGATGAGAAGGAGTATACATGACAGAGGGTTGCTTTTCATCTACATAAGGAGCATCAAACAATCCCAGACGATACTTGACGCGCAATATATTACGAACGGCTTCGTCGATGGTGCTTTCTTTCACCTTTCCTTCTTTTATCAATGCAGGCAATTCTTTTACAAAGGTATAACTTACCATTTCCATATCCACCCCGGCATTCACTGATTTCATGGCTACCTCTTTAGAATCGGCAGCAAAACCATGACTTATCATTTCGCTGGCAGAAGCCCAGTCTGTCACTACCAAACCATCAAATCCCCACTCGCCACGAAGCACATCTTTCAAGATGAAAGCATTTCCGGTAGAGGGTATCCCATCATTATCATTAAAGGAAGTCATAAACGTAGCTGCACCCGCTTTCGTTGCCGCTTCAAACGGTGGCAAATAAACATTACGCAGGCGACGTTCAGGAATAAATGTCGAATTATAGTCACGTCCGCCTTCGGCTGCACCATAACCCACAAAATGTTTAGGGCAGGCAGCTATGGAAGTGGGACTATTCAAAGAATCTCCCTGAAAACCTTCTACCATGGCAGCTCCCATTACAGAAGTCAGATAGGTGTCTTCACCACATCCTTCGGCAATGCGTCCCCAGCGAGGATCACGGGCAATGTCGATCATCGGCGCAAAAGTCCAACGGATACCTACGGAAGAAGCCTCAATAGCTGCCACCCGTGCACCGTCTTTCGCAATCTGCGGATTGAACGAAGCCGCTTGTCCCAATGGGATGGGAAAAATGGTTTTAAAACCGTGAATAACATCGCGAGCTATCAACAAAGGGATTCCCAACCGGGACTCCTCCATCGCTACGCGTTGCAACGCATTAATACGTACCGGATCTACCTCATTCAGGATAGACCCGACTTCACCTTTCTTAATTAAACTACTCATATCCTCGATATTGCCGTAAGAGGTAATCTGGTTCATCTGACCGATTTTCTCTTCAAGGGTCATTCTGGATAAAAGGGATTCTACTTTTTTCTCGGTTGCCGCATCGCTACCTTTATTTGCCACTTGCGTACAAGAGACAAAAGGCAGAAGGAGCAAGCAAGTGGAAAAAATTCTTATAGCTTTCATACCTATTCAATTATTTTTTCTGAAATACACGTACATAGTCAATCTCGTAAGTTGCAGGCAAGGCCGACTCATCTATACCCTGAGCGCCTCCCCAGTCACCTCCCCATGCAAGATTCAGCTTCAAGTAGAAAGCTGCATTAAAGGGCCAGGTATTTTTATTTCCTTTTTTATCGTTATCAAAAGTAAAGTAGCATTTACCATCCACATACCCTTTGATAAAGTCTTCCGTCCACTCAACGGCATATACATGAAACTCCGTTTGCGCAGTCGGCACTTTTATGGTTCCTGACTTTTGAGTACCTATAGAATGATTATAAGCTTTACAATGAACAGTTGATAAAATCACATTAGGATCATAACCCACTTCTTCCATGATATCAATCTCACCATCATCGGGCCAAGCTGTATAATTCTTCGGCATCATCCAAAATGCAGGCCAGGTTCCTTTTCCTGCCGGTAGCTTAAGGCGAGCTTCAAAATAGCCATACTTCCAACTTTCAACTGTATTCATGCGGATAGAATAAACCTCGTTGCTCACCTTCTTAGCAATAATCTTCAGCGTCCCATTACTTACCTGAGCACAAGTTTCTCCATTCTTCGAACCGGGAATGTAGTTTTGTATCTCATTGTTTCCCCAGCCACTGGCACCTGTCTCGTACCACCACAATGATTCGTCGGGCGTAGACAGTTTGGAGTCATTAAACTCATCCTGCCATATCAACCGATAGCCTTCAGGAGTATCGATATCCGGATCTACAATGTCAGGTTTTGCTTCTTGTGATACCGGAACAGAAACACGTGTGGTACCAGACTTTACCACTACCGACCCCTCTCGGGGTTGGTAAGTGGTATTAGCTTTGACCGTTACTTCAACTGTCCCCTGCAGAGCATTACTCAATATTTTACAAGTAATCCAGTCTTCATTGCTGAAGGCAGTCCACTCCTGATCGGACTTAACCGAGAGTATTGTGACGGAGCCTTCATAAGTAGCCGTTATTTGAGTTGGCGCTACACTGACTACAGGAGAGGATACTTCCGGCTCGCCGTCGCTACTGCTACAGCTAAAGAAACCGAGCAGGCAGGTAAAGAAAGAAAGTATTGTCATTAGCTTTATATTCTTAATCATATCAATCTTTATGCTTTTGGAAAATGATGTCTTTAATAGTTACATCAGTATTGGCAGGATTACCTCCGAAGTCAAACACTAAAGATATAGCATGCATAGCTTCGGGTGCTTTGACAGAAGCTGCCCAAACAGCTTTTTCAGAGTCAGCAACTAAATCCACTTTCTTATCAAAGAAAAAGTTACCATCATGCTTAATTTCTTTACCATCTTCATCGACTTCATTGGTCTGCACCAATTTAACAGTTACATTTTTAAGGTCCACTGTTGAATATAAGATAACATGGAGGTCATAGGCAGTCTCTGTGTCAGCTGTAAGATCAGTCTCAAATGAGAATTGATTCTGCCATGCTTCTGCAGTAGCTTCCGGGAAAGACAAAGAGTAAGACCTGCCATCAATGACCAAAGCCGGATTAGGCTTGGGACTCCAGTCACTATTTGCATAAAAGAATTTGTTAACATAGGTCATGCCATTCCAAAGGTTATCCTTACTATCAACAGCAACCCATGTAGGTTCAGGAGTTTCATCGATCACAGGAACTTCAGTGCCGTCATCATCAGCATGGTCTTTTAGCACAATATTTTCAATAGTCATATCCGTGCCAGCTGCATTGCGGCCAAAATCAAAAACAAGCTTCAGATTAGCGATATCAATGCCCGGCATATTACTCTTCCAGAAGCAAAGCGGTTCGTTAGCTTCCAGCTTTATACCCTTTTGTTCAAAATAGAAATTACCATCATCCGTACTATCCACCAATTTTACTGTAACATTGGAGTGTGCAACTGAAGCTGTAAGAATTACTGAGAAGTCATAATTCTTAGCAGCCTCTGTTGAAATATTGGTTGCCATTGCCATTTGCGCTTGCCAAGTATCATCAGTAGCCTCCGATAATTTTACAGTATAAGTACCATTTTCCAATGTATATGCAGGATCTGCAATAGCCGACCATCCCGGAGCATAATAAAAAGTGGGAGCCGCTATCGTAGCCTTCGTCCACATATTAAAATCACTTTCATACACAAATCCACCGAAACCATTCATTATCGTCTTATTGATGCGGAAAGTTTTGGAAATACTACCATCACTTACACCATTGGCATTAGCAATTTTTACATCTACACTATAATCTCCGGCTTTTCTATAATATTTCTTCATTGAGAATGAAGATGAATAGGTCTTACCGTCAAATATCCAGACAGGAGTAATGCCCGGTTGAGCGTTAAAAATAAAAGTTACCCAATTGGTTTCCTGATCCACATCTATTTGAATCGTATTTTCATAAGTTGATGCAACCGGAATGCCGGCTTCATTAGGTGATGTAAAATCATCGGGTGAGCAGGCTGTGATGCTAAAAGCCATAGCCGTCGTCAGCAACATTCCTCCGATATAGCTATATATTTTTTTCATAATCCTTCTTTTTTAATGAATTAATAATTGTTTTGAGTTAAAGTGCCTTGTGCAGCATCAATTTCGCTCTGCGGAATAGGCAGATGCTTCTTATTTACTGACCAGGTATTTGTACGGTAACCATATCCATCGGGCACCAACACACTGGTAGCTTTACCTGTACGTATCAAATCCCAATAGCGCTTACCTTCACCCACAAACTCAAGATGACGTTCGTCAATGATATTATCAATTGTTGCTTCTTTTTCTGTAGTCAATCCGGCACGTTTACGTACGCGATTCAAATATTCTCTTGCATCACCCGAACCAGCACCGCGAGTAATCAATTCAGCCGCATTCAGCAGAGTTTCAGAGAAACGATAGATACGAAGGTTGTTATTCCAGTTCAACTGTGCATCTGCCTTCTGTCCGGCATTATCACCTGTATGCGCGGCATACTTTTCGAGGAAGAAACCTGTATCCTGATAGCGATGATTATAAGTGAGCTGGTTCGTAGGATTTGCAGCATTATGAGCATTGATTGCAGCCTGTGCATTCCAGCAAGTGGCATCACGGCGGGTATCATTATTGGCATAACGTTCATATGTCTCCAAACGAACCGGACAGAATCCCCAGCCTTCATCATGTCCATCTGTCCCGTTAGGCCAGGTATGCGGGCTAACCAGTGTAGGTAGTACAGTACCGCCTGCATTCAATGGACCATCCCATGAACGAATAGCATCATCATCTTTATAGTTCACTTCAAATATGGATTCCTTACCCCATTCATTTGCTTCCTTGAATACATCAGCATAATTTTCAAGCAAATCATACTGAGTGCTACCGATAATCTCCTGCATATATTGTAAAGCTTTACCATAACGGGATTCATCATTCTGATACATTACAATTTCAGCATAAAGCATATATGTCATAGCCTTGGTCACACGGCCATAATTATCTGCTTTTTCTTTCATCGGAAGAGCATTACTTGCAATCACATCTTCAAGATCAGTAATGATATTTTCATACACCTGATCTGCAGATAATTGTTCCGCAAGATAGGGGGATGTCAGGTTTGTATTATAATATGGTATATTACCCCAGAACTTCCACAGCCAATTGTAGTAGAGTACACGGAGAGTGATAACTTGAGCCTCGTAATATTTCCGATTCTCCTCAGTTACATTATCTCCTGCCCAACCTAAGTAAGTAATGACATCATTACAACGCTTCACACCACTATAAGAAACAGTCCACAGCCCTTTAATGACATTTGTAGGAATTGCTTCAAAATTCATCATCAAATGCCATGCCTGATTATCCGTTCTGTCCTGACCACCAATCCAAAGATCATCAGCCATGATATCACTCATAAGAGTTACAGGATTATATTCACCCATTGCCCAATCGGACCAATGCAGAGGGTCATAAGCTGCTACTACCGCTTCCTGAATATGCGCATCGGTAGTAAAATAAGAATTAATTGTTTCATCTGTTGGAGAAGAAACCTCCAAAAAGGATTCTGAACATCCTGTAGCCAAGAAAGCGGACGCTATCAAACTTGCTACTATATATTTATATCTTTTCATAACTTTTTATATTTTAAAGATGAGAAATTAGAAAGTGAGGTTAGCACCAATCGTCCATGTTCTGGCCTGAGGATATACACCATAGTCAACACCAAGTGAAGTACCACCCGATGAAATTTCAGGGTCAAAACCATGATATTTAGTGAAAGTAAACAAGTTCTCTGCTGCTACGTAGAAGCGCAGTGAAGAAACAAACACTTTCTGTGTTAATGCCGCCGGCAAAGTGTAGCCTATTTGAATGTTTTTCAGACGCAAATAACTGCCATCGTAAACATATAAGTCAGATGATTGCCAGTTTGTATTATCACCCAGCATAAAACGAGGGATACGGTTAGAAGTACCTTCACCGGTCCAACGGTTCAGCATCCATGAAGGAAGATTAGTAGCTGAGATGTCGGTACGGCGAGTTGCATCATAAATATCATTACCCATAGTACCTTGCCACATCATACTCAAATCGAAGTTCTTCCAACTTACATTCAAATTAAGGCCATAAGTCCAGTCCGGCATACCTTTTCCGATATCGGTACGGTCATCAGCATCAATTGAACCACTTCCATCCACATCCACGAAACGAACATCACCGGGGACTGCGTTGGGCTGTATCAGTTCTCCCTTAGAGTTAGTATAAGCATTCACTTCATCCATATTCTGGAATACACCTGCAGTTTTGTATCCATAGAAGTATGGGAAAGGTTTACCATTCTGAGCACGGCTGATTGTACCTGTACCTTGGAAAGAATCAAGGTTTGCCCAACCAGATTCGTTTCCATATTCAATCAGCTTATTCTTTAAATAGGTCAGATTACCACCAATGCGGAAGTTCCAGTCAGATACGCGGAATCTGTATGCTGCTTCCAATTCAATACCGCTGTTTTCCATCTTACCTACGTTACCAATCGGTTTGGATTCACCCACATATGAAGGGATATTCATTTCCATCAACATACCATTGGTAGTTTTCTTGTAATAGTCGGCAGTAAAAGTCAAAGCGTTATTAAAGAAACCAAAGTCAATACCAAAGTCCAGTTGTTCTGATTCTTCCCATTTCAAGTCAGGATTAGCGAGTCCACTGGCCTTCACACCGTTTATCACCTTTTCTCCAGCTCCGAAAATGTAATTATTACCGGTTGAAGTTAACACAGTATATTTAAAATTACCGATATTTTCATTACCATTCTTACCCCAAGAGAAACGGACTTTTGTAGATGTCAGCCACTCAGGACGTTTCTGCATAAACTTTTCGTTTGTCAAATTCCATCCCAGTGAGAAGGAAGGGAATACAGCATAGTGATTATTAGATCCGAAACGGGAAGAGCCGTCACGACGGATTGTAACCTGGAACATATACCGTTCGTCATAGTTATAGCTGGCCCGTGCAAAAAGAGAAGCCAATGTAGCGATCTCAGAAGGAGCACCCGCTGCTGTCTGATCACCATCTGCTGCCTGTCCGGTACTTGCATTGAGATAAGGACGGCTATAATTGATAATATTGTTACGTGTACCTCTAAGATATGAACCAGTATTCTTCTTTGCTGACTGACCTAACAAAACTGAGAAGGTATGCTTATCAATCGTCTTATCATACATCAACACATTTTCCAACTGCCAAACAGTCCCGTCATGCTTCTCTGAGTAGGCAGTAGAGCGTGATGAAGCACCACCACTTCTCAAATAGTAAAGAGGAGTATAGCCATCATTGCCCCAGAAAGAGAGGTCGGCACCATAAGAAGTCTTGAATCTCAGATTATCCCATAATTGCAATTCTGCAGAAAAATTAGCCACAAACTTATGGCTCCAGTTCTTTGCACCGGGCAAAGAAAGATTAGCAATCGGATTGGTCATTTCACCAAATTCCGAACCGGGAATACTAAAAAGCTTACCGTTACGTGGGTCATAAATCGGAGTGTAATCCGTTGTATTAGCATACTTGTCAAGCTGAGCCTGTGCAGCATCTCCTTCATCATAAACGGTCAACATCGGAGATAAAGCCAAAGCAGAACCTAACGGAGATCCCCAAGTGGAGTTAGCTTCAATACCGGTACTTTTAATACGGGCATAAGAAAGGTTGGAAGTCACTTTCAGACTATTCAACCAATTACGGTTCTTAGATTCATCGAAGAGAGTATATTGTGTATTGCTACGCAAAGTCAGACGCTCATAGTTAGAACGATTAAAGTTACCACCCACAATACCATCTTGGGTATAATAACCAGCTGAGAACAAGTAGTTCACCTTATCACTCGCACCGCTCACACTCACCTGATGATTCATTACGGGAGCATTATCATTAAATACTTCATTCTGCCAATCAGT
Source organism: Bacteroides intestinalis (assembly GCF_003464595.1). Taxonomy (GTDB): domain Bacteria; phylum Bacteroidota; class Bacteroidia; order Bacteroidales; family Bacteroidaceae; genus Bacteroides; species Bacteroides intestinalis_A. Next base: position 121,498 of record NZ_QRZF01000002.1, on the reverse strand, counting down.
TCCCGTACCATAAGAGTATGGATCGTTGTATTTGGGAGCTATACCTGCATTAATAGCACCCTCATTCATCATGAGCGCATATTCCGTAGCATTCAACACATCCCGATTCTTCCATGCACTTTGCCAGCCATAAGAAAAGTCATAAGTCACTTTCGTTTTACCAATCTTACCGCTTTTAGTAGTAACAAGAATTACACCATTCGCAGCACGTGCACCATAAACAGCACCCGAAGCAGCATCTTTCAGAACTTCGATAGAAGCAATGTCACTCGGATTCAAATAATCCAGACCACCTTCAATAGGCATACCGTCTACAATATAAAGAGGATCGGCTGCACCATTTTCCGTACGAATCGTACCTACACCACGTACGCGAATCTGAGCTGCTGCACCCGGCTGACCGGAAGAGGAAGTAACCGTAACACCAGCTGCCAAGCCTTTCAAAGCATTATCCATACGAACCGGAGCTGTATTTGCCAAATCCTCAGATGATACTCTGGCAATGGATGCTGTTACCACACTCTTTTTCTGAGTACCGTAACCAATAACTACTACTTCGTCCAATGTTTCAGAATCTTCTTGCAGAACAATTTTAAGTTCACGCTTACCATTTACCGGAATTTCCAATGATTTAAATCCTATATAAGAAATGGAAAGGATTGCGTCGGAGGGAACCGACAAAGCAAATTCACCGTCTATACCGGTGATTGTTCCCGTAGTGGCATTACCTTTCACCACCACATTTACTCCAGGTAAGGGTTCATTGTCCGCACCACTTACCACCGTACCTTTTATCTGTATATCTTGTGCAAATACAGAAGCTAAGGTAAAGCTCAGTAAAAATAAAACTGATAATAACTTTTTCATAAGTTTTACTAAATTAAGATTAACAATTCTCGGTTATGTTCTCAATCGAACACTGCAAACATAGAGTAAAATGCAATAAAAGGACTTCACATAGCCCATTCTTAAATACGTCAATTCAAAATTATAAATACGTTAACAATACGTCAACACAAGATAAACCACTGAATATCAACAAAAACACAATACATTCAGCCAATACGCCATTACATGTTATAGAGCATAAAACAGCATTTTTCAAAAATACAATAAGATAAAAGCAAGGAAATATACAAAGGGAGTCAATAACAGAAAAAGTGCGTTCTTTATTATTTCAGGAAATGTACAAAGAAAAAAAAATCTCTCATATCATCAGCAGATAGAGAGAATTTCTTTTTATTACTTAATATAGGTATTATTTGGCCTTCTTCTTTGATTTTAGAAAACTATCCGGATACGTCATCTGGTTAATCACCTCTCCGCCACGTAACCGTACCCAAGTATCAAAAGTCCTTTGATTCTCTTTCAGAACAATCACACGCGCACCATTTGGCCTCAGATGATTATAGATTGTATTTCCTCCGGAGAAGCGTCCATAAGCCAACAAAATATCCTTGTACATCACTACAAAATCGTTATCGTGATCGTGTCCACAGAAAGTAGCAATCACATCCCCTTGCTCCTTTATGGCAGTAAACATGCCGGAATTAAGTTTCGGACAGCTAACATTCTCTCCTTTTGAACCCAATAATGGATTTTTTCCGTCAGCCTCAGCCTCAGCATATTCGGGCAAAGGAATATGGAAAAAAGCAAGAGACGGAAGAGGAGTTCCACCATTCTGTTCAGTAAAGGCACTACTTTGCTCGCGATACCAATTGATTTGATCAAACTTCAACCAATCATATCCGCCAATTCCCTGTAGTTTGGGACGAGCATGCGAGTCAAGACAATAAAGTACTGCTGCCGCATGCGATCCATCACTGGACATCACCGGTAAAGCATAATCGGGACTGAAAGCTCCGTTGCGATCGGGCTGTATATTATAAGGCATAGCACTAATGATATCGTAGATTTCACTCAATGTACAATCAAATTGTTCATCGTGATTGCCAAATACAACGGCAAATGGAATCTGACGTTCCGAAATACAAGCAAATAATATCGGTAGAATTTTTGCTACTGAAGCAGAATAAACCAAATCTCCCGTTACCATCACAAAATCCGGTTTTTCAGCATCCAACACTTCTTCCATGCATTCTATAGCCTTATTTGAGGCCTTCTTTCCCCACTTATAATGGAGATCTGTAAACTGCACAATTTTAAACTCTCCATTGGAAGAAAAATGAAGAGCAGGTTCTTGTGCATGACCAGCAAGAGCCATGCACAGAAACACGATACAAATAACAATATTACGTTTCATTGTCACTTACTAAGATCCAGTACTACTCGTAAGCCTAAGCCCTTTTCACGCGAATCCTGCTCCACTCTGCGGCGGAAAGCTACACGAAGGTTATCAGGTGATTCACTATCCCAGGCACCGCCACGACGCACACGGTTCTTATCAGCTTTAGATCCGATAGGATCCGAAACTTCTCCTTTGGGATACTCATTCTTATAGTCCATACAGAATTCCCACACATTACCACTCATATCATAGAATCCCAATTCATTAGGCTTCTTCGTTTTTACAGCATGTGTCGTATTCTGGCTATTCGGATAATACCAACCTACTTCATCGACATTAGCACTTCCACTATATTGTGTAAGCTGAGTTTTGTTTCCGCCACGAGCCACATACTCCCATTCAGCTTCGGTCGGCAAACGGAAACGCACTCCTGTCAGTTCACTCAATTTTGAAAGGAAAACCTGGCATTCATCCCAACTAACCATTTCCACGGGTTTATTAGGATCTTTGAAAGTAGAAGGATTACTATCCATAACATACTCCCATAATGCCTGTGTCACTTCCGTTTCACCCATATAAAAGTCTTTTGTAATCTTTACCCAATGAACAGGCTGCTCATCTTTGTCCGCATTTTGCTGTTCAGGAGTAGCTCCCATTTTGAACATACCGGGTTTCACAAGCAACAAGTCAAAACTTACCGGCTTTTTAGTCTGTACACCAATGATATTAGCCTGTGGCTTCAAGTCCACGGTAATTCTTGGTTTCAGGAAATTCTCACCCGGTTTAGTAACCGTCATAATATAGGTGGATTTCGACTTCACGCTCTCAAAATCGCAACGCAAAGGAGTAAAATCTGAGGTTTTAATAGTAAGCCAACTGGAGCCTCCGATCAAATAGACCCAATATTCTCCATCCTTGTACTCAGACTTTACAATATCCCCCTCAAACTTAGCATCCGGCACAGTCAATCCTACCTTAATTAAGGCACAAGGATCGCCATTCAAATCAGCAACTTGATGCACCTGAGCTGATAAATCTGATGAATCAACATGAAAATCGCTCATGGTCAACTCTTGTGCATAAAGCGAGCATAACGAGAAACATAGCAAAACTGCTGCAAAAAAAATCTTTTTCATATAAATTGGTTTGTTGTTATTATGGTAATTTGACATCTGAAAATCCGAATACACTTTCTCCCATAGGCTGCCAGGTTCTTACCTGTATTTTGGGCTGCTCTTCATTGGTAAAATCCCAGATCAGGACAACCATACCTTCATCATGGTAGGTCGATGAATACCAGTTCTGTCGTAACGTCACTGCATAGTACTGAGTTTTTCCCGGAGCACCATTACGTTTAATCTCATAATCATTGAACTCTACATTGATATAACCTTTATGTTTTTCACGGTCGAAAACGCGACGAAGACTTGCCAAATACTGTTGTTTGTTCTTTTGGACATATTCTACTTTTGCCGCATCTGCCATCCCAACTTCGCTTTTTTGTCTTTGCATCACTACCTTACCTGTAATAATCAAAGCATCATCACTGAAGATATCTTCCATAAATTTCAGATTCTTATCATTATAAGCTTTTCTGAACTGTTCGCACCAGTGAATAATTTGTAAACGACGGTCCACATCATTCAAACGTACGCCTTCTTTCAGCAATTGCTGATATTGCCGGGTTTCCATGGCAAAATTAAAATCAACAATCCGTCCTGCGGAACTAAAATCAATGCAAATTTCCTGATACTTAGATTTTTGGGTGTCAAATGCAGCATCTAATGGCTTCATTTCCACCCCAATATTTCTTACCTGAAAGCCGCGCAAGCTTCCATTATTCCGTTCCAAACGTACACAATGCTCTACGATATCATTATCCATCGTACGAAAATGAACATTATTCCACGTCATCCCAATGCTCTGTGAAGCCAAATTATCAATGTCAATACCACTATAATTGATGTCTGAATTGCTGGATTCGGCAGTATTAATAGCAGTCAGCAAGCCCATCACCTGCTGCTCTATCTTCGTTTTTAAAGCACCATCCGGAATACCATCAGAAAACTCAAAAAGGACCTCGTTTTGTGCTTGTAAAAGCATGCAACAACCCAACATCCAAAAAGCGAATACTAATTTTCTCATATTTCTATAACATTACTATTTATATATACACAAACAGCATAAGCTTCTAAACCAAATCTTATTCTTATTTGGAAAACTCAAACCACACTGCACTCTTTCCCTTACCAAAATAGTTATCCAACGAATCATACTGGCGGGTTCTGAAATTAACCCGGTCATTGGTGCCAGGTCCCAGAATCGTCACTAAACTTTTATCCGTATCATCTTCCAAGATAACCCAAAAACATTCTGCTACATTCTTACATTCATTGTATGTACCAAAACGTTTTACTTTATAATCTACCTTCATGCGATTAAGGACTCCTATCACTCCCTGTAAATTAGGTTTCTGCAACATTTCATTCAAGGCTTCCTGCTGCCATTCCACGGGAAGGGCCATCGAAGCTTCAGAAGAGGTTACAGGTGCCGCTGTAGGTTCAGTTACCACAACCGATTCAGAAGTTACAGTCGGAGCTGCTTCAGGTGCTGCAACTGATTCAACAGGTTCAGGTGCTGCAATCGGCTCTACTTTTGATTCGAACGGCGTATCATCCGCCGCTGACTCAAAAGGAACATAATCAGCTTTATTTACGTAGACAAAAACACGCATATTAGTGCCACGCTTTCCTTTTATACATTGCACCTTCGTCAAGCTATGCTCCGTAACCTTACTTTCAGGAGGTAAGTTTTTGTCATTGATATAATCATTAATATAGTTGGCTAACATCAAAGTGGCAGCTTCACGTGCCTCCTCTTCAGTCTCCATAGTAGATTCGGCATAGAAATATTTTCCGTCACGTTTAATGTCGTTTATCTGTTTCGTTATACCCGAATTTTGTGCAATAGCCCCCGTAACCGAGAGGCAGCCCAACAGCAACATCAGAATTCGTTGTTTCATACCTTTAATTTTCATCTTCCTTAAACAAATTTTTTATTTTAAAAGTGGGAACATAACTAGTCAGACGGGCTGTTATATTTCCTTTCTTATCCAGTAACTGTTCTACATCGCAAGTTACTTTCATCACATGGCAATATCCTTCATTGGCATTGCGCATTAATAATTCACAAACGGCAAGCGTACCCTCAAAGCTAATTACTCCAAAATAAGGGGTACACCCTTGTCTCAAAAAGTAACTAACAAACTGCAACAAAGGCATTTCAAAGTTTTCATCAGGAGCATCATACTTTTTCAGACGGACATTTATCCTAAAATCATTTTTCAGATTAACGGTTGTCAGCAGGTTTGCCAAGCTCTCCAAAGGATGCTTCCGATTGAACAGCAACTGATATTTCCCATCATCCGATTTCTCATAATAACGGGTGGTACTTAGTTCAGCCGTGTAACAAGTATCTCCGGGAAGAACAAAATAATTCGGCTGCCAAGTCTTAACCAAAAACTTAGGGTTAACTTTTGCGGTATCTGCCGGTAACAAAGGAGCACGTTTTATAGCACTAACGATACGTCGCTCGTTTTCTACCATTTCAGTACCATGAAGCAAATCATAACTAATAGGGAAATCAACAGAACAAGTTAGTTTATCACCCCGATACCAGCTAACCTTATAGCGCCTGTCAGACAGATTGTCAATAGTCAGGTTTAAAGTGGTATCACCAACCTGTTTACGCAGATCGGACATTTCTCCAACTGTAAAATTGATATTATCTTCTGCTAATTGTTTCTCTACAGACTTCTCACGTTTCAATGGTAGATCAATGCTCAGCACATATCGCTCTAAGAAATTGTATACAGCAGGAACCTGTAGCAATTGACGTTGTTCCTCAGAAAACAAAAGATAACCAATATGGCTTACCCTTCCACCATCTACAGTAACACTCAACGGACGTTTTTTATAAAAAAGTTCTGTATTATAACGACCATCTTTCAAAGTACTCAACTGATCTGCCAACTTTAATGAGGTTGCCATATCAGCCAATAAATCGGTCTGATAACTGTTCTGAGCTATCAACGACATGGTATTCACCCCCGAGAGGGCAAATACCATGAATAATGAGTAGAAGATGGTCTTCATAACATTCAATGTTTATCAACCACCGATCTGAATTGTCTTACGCGTTCCATCCTTACGTTGAAGTTCACCTTGCTGTAAATTACCATCTTTAAACTTAGCGTTCATAATTTTATCGCCCGGCTTCAAGTCCAAAGTTTCTTTATCTCTATTTTTCAAGTCGAGTGAATACCCTTTCGTAACATAAGCAATACCAATACCATTAGGTTTACCACTTCCATTCGTTGGTCCTTCAAAATAACCATAAGGCAGATTTATACGTGTAGGAGCATCCTTTTTCACTGTTTCTGCAACATCAGTAGACTTGGTATCTTCCTGTGTAGAAACTTTAATCGAATCTTCCACTTCAGTCACAAGCTGTTCTGCTTCTTGCTCCACAATTTCTTTACCTTCTAAAGATCCACCAGAAGATACAATAGTGTCCTTTACTACAGTTTCTACAGTTTCTGTAGCAGCTTTCTCACCTGAAAATGCAAAATATGCACCACCTCCACCAAGCACAATTACAGCAGCAGCAATACCACCAATAAGAGCCCAATTAGTAGTACGCGGAGGAGCAACTTTTGTCAAGTTCTCACCACATTCTTCGCAAACAAAATCTTTCCCTGCACGAATCTGCTGAATTGTCTTTTCAGCACACTTTGGACAAGGCTTACCATCACCATTATCACGATTAGTACAGATACCATACATATATCTGTCTCTTGCATTATTACTTCTTGCCATAATTGTTTTCCTTAACGTTTCGTATTAATCATTTCTATTGCTTTTCTCGCGTCCGCACCAAACTGCGTATACTTGGGAGAAGTGGGACTTGAGCATTCTTTCGAGACAAAGTCACGCATTAGCACTTTCACCTTTTCTACCATAGCATTACGCTCACTAACTTTCAATTCTGCATTTTTCAGAATATTATCAACTTTCTCTTGAATACTATCACGCATTTCAGATGTGAAATCTTCACTAACAGGGATATCAGTAAAGCTGGCAGCAATGAAAGTCGTAGTCGGCGTTCCCCACTCATCTTCTGTAATCATGCACCATCCTTGCTCTTCTCTGGCATCCTGAGCATATTGTATAAGATCGTTAGCGGCAGCCACAAAGAGATAAGGAGTAAATTCTTTCAGAGGAATAATCTTTTCACCCATAATACCCGGCAATTGTGTACCGTCACCTTCACTGTGAAGCAGAACACGAGCTTCTGCAGCTTCGGTAGGATTTGGGTTCTGGACCATATCATTATACTCCCTTTCATAGTTTGTCATCCAAGAAATAGCACGCATAGGGAAGCAATACTTCACAGCCGCAATGGTGATTTCATTCATGCGCTGATCTGAAATATTGAACCGGATGGTACTTCCCGGCGTACCGTTTCCAAATGAGCTCTTCAAAGCATTCTCCAATTTCACAGCAAAAGCCTTGAGAGAATCATTACCTTCATAACTTGGCAAACTTACCAGAATCGTTTTGCGATTAATGGACTCCGGATGAGATACAGGATTCGGATTGTTATTCAAAGCTTTGCTAAGCTGTCCTTCATCAAGTTTAAGGAAAACACCACTCTGATTTACAACATCACTGGCAAAACGTCTGATATCATCATCCGTCAGGAGAACTTTTTGCAATTGCTGCAAAATATTCATGCCGAGTATCTTATCTTGCTGACACTCCTGATCATGAATCTCACGGATTTGTCCGGCCAATTGCAGATCAAAAAGATCAAAAATAGTATCCTCAGTAGTCTGAGCAGCCAATTCATCGAAATGAGCAAAAGTCCGGTTGCCGACAATTGCCTTACGCAAACCTCCCGAAAGAGTTTCCTGGCGATGTTTATCCAAGATGATAGCACGTTCAAACTTAATCATCTTCTCATCTTCACATACTTCAATAATAGCTTTAGAAAGATCAGCTACCCCTTTACTCTTCTGATTACGATCTGCAATGCGCTTTTCTGCAATTTCCATCGAAATGTAAAGTTTACCGGCAAATTCAGTAACCTGTGCATGGAACTCTTCAAAAGCCGCACGCAACTTACCCAATAAGGAAGCCTGGAACTTTTTAGCCAATTTAGTCGTCTTCTCAACGTAAAGGTCTGAAAGAATTTCCTGATGATCTGTATAACGACGGGCAGAAGCACCGGCTGCACGTGCTATAAGGCTAGCATGCGACCAGTCATATTCATTAGCAGCGGCATCGTCTGAATACTGCTTGATCTTTTCATCACAAGTCGTAATCTCTGCATCGATGTTGGCTCTGCGTTTCTTAATATAAATCAGGATTTCATCACAAATGTGAAGCAAGTCGTCCAGAGAAAGTTGTCCTTCATACCATTTTGTATAAAGATCACGTTCGATACGTTCCACAATATAACTGGCTTGCTCTTTCAAAATACGGTCATCACCCTTATCCTGGTAGTATTCCTCTACGCCTTTTTTCAAACGGAAGTTATTCTTAAACTCACCATCACAAAAACTTTCCAGATATTTCAACGGATTCTTATCGGCTGCTTTCGCATCATCATAAGAATAGAAGTTTGTGGTTGATTTCCAATAATCCTGTATTGAATCGAAATTCTTATCCGTATCGTAAATCTTCTCGTTAAGCGTGAGGAATGAGTCGCTCAATCTCCAGTCACGTAAATGTGCATCATTAATATAGAGTTGCTTATAATCCTTCTTCACACTCTCCTGTACAAAACCAAAGTCATCCTTAAAGTTATTATACTGCATTTGACGAAGCACCTGTTGTCCAATAGTATAAGAGATATGTTCGATGATACGCTTCTCAGGATAGATAACACGTTTGATACCAAACGAACTGATAGCTTTCGTACGAGCACGTTCTTTATCATTGCCCTTAGATTTTACGCTATACTCTACACAAAAATCATTAATATTTTCAGAACTCAGTCCACGGATAAAATCACCGGTGGTATCTGCATTATATTCCAAAAACATACGGAAATAAATCGTATCGGCCAGTAACTGTGGCAATTCTGTGAAAGAGTTTACAGTAACGCCATTTTCATTAATATTGGAATAAAGCATCAAGCCAAACTGCTTGTTGGAATCCAAATCAAGTGAGATGTGTTCATCACCACGAATCACATCACAAGGAAGGAAGCGTCCTACATTCAATGCACTCAACTCGCAAAGAGCGGCATATCCATTCTGATGGTAACGTCCAGCCTGACATCCGGCAGGAATCTCCAATTCCGGCACCATAGCATAGACCGTAATAACAGCATCACGGAAAGATGCTTGGGCACGCGCTTGAGCCACAGCATCAATGATAGCTCCCGATCCTGTACCACCTGCCAAACCGGTAAAAATATGAATATTCACAGAGTCTTTGCGGCTGATAGCCCTCACCTTTTCGTATTGTGCTCTCAAAGCAGCAACGTACTTATTACAATTAGCAGCAAAAAGGATGCGACCTGCACGTCTTTTTTGTCCGGCAGCAGCACCTACTTCGCCTAATGTATTGCGCATTGATGCACCATTACGTACAATGTTTTTCAATCCGGGAAAGTTATCCACATTGTCTAATATCTGACCAAGATTAACTGACTTAATGTCCACAAACTCACTCTCTGTAAAAGAAGCATCTTTACCCATTACTTTGAAAGACGGGTCACCAGGCTGCATCATCTCACGTGTTGAGTCAACATAGATAAAGCCAATTGATAGTTGAGCGCGATCTGTCTCATTAGGAAACTCTAAAAACAAACGTTTACGAAGAGCTTTCAACACTTTGCCTCCTGTACCGCCCAAACCTATCAGAATGTGGTTAGGACTCTGAGAATCTAATTTTTCCATCATCTATAATTTATATATTTATTGTTTTTACATAGCCATATCATTTATCATCTTCTGGTCCGATGCCCTCGATTATTACGATGTGTACCGGAAGTACGCCTACGATGATTAGAAACTCGGTTTGCCTCCATCGCCCCACCACCAATCATCACACCGAATGCGACTAATATTCCTCCCACAATCCATCCAAAACGTCGCCAAATATACCTGTCTATACTATCAGTGATCATGGTTTTTATATTCATTACATTTTCAGAGCTCATTTCTACTTCGCCTAAATAAGGCTTCAGCAATGAATATTTATCCTTAACAATTGTCCAGTCAATATTCTCACCAACAGTCTGTGCCGAAGTAACCACATTTTCTACATATTTTTTTGTTTTATTAGCGCCGATCAATGCTGTAAACTGAAAAGTCATAAAGAATAGCAGAAAGGCCCCTATGAGTCCGCTTATCAAATAAGAAATGCCACATATTTTATGAGCAATATACATCACAAAACCTGAGAATATTAATCCTATTAATATTCCCCAGAGCAAAGCAGAAATATAATTAAACAAAATATCCATCACTTAAACCCTACTTAGATATTGATTAACTACCAGATTTTATCCCTACCTATTGATAAGAAACTCTAAGAGATTCTTCAATATTCGCCTAAAAATAAAGATATTGCAAATATATATATAATATTTAAAAAACAAGCAAAAGCCTCAAAAAATCAGTAAAAAATTAAGCAAGTAGCCAGCAAAACAAAAATGTAAATAATTATCCCTTTCCAATTACCTATTAAACAATTCGAACGTAAATTTTACACCCACTTCTTTATACTTCCAATTTTCAAAGCCGGCGAAAAAGCCAAAATCAAAGACATGCGTACCGATACCATAACCCACTTCAATATAAGGTTTCAGACGAGGAACAAACAAAGCCCCAAAATAAAGTCGTTCATTCAGTACATATTGGCTTATTTTATTTAAATGAGGAATTATCAGGAAGGGAGCTTCATAAGTGACATGCCCCCTGAAATATCTGCGCGAGGAATTATACCAATACCTGTCAAGCAATTGGAAAACTCCGCCAAAATCGTCATTCCAACCTGTCGGAAGATTCGTACGCCGGAAATTCGCAAAATCAATAAAATAAACTCCGGTTTGTTCTGTAAAAGTACCCCAGCCCAACCGATAATAAAAGTCACGCATCAATCCCAATGGAATGGTATGCTGTAAGTCTATTTCAAAGCGTTCATAGTTATTAGAATTAGGCAATACCCCTTTGAATCCTCGTTCCCAATCCAATGATATTGTAGGATATTTGGAATGAAGATTTACTTTTCGATTACCATTCATATAATAATATTGTCCCGGTGTCCATGTCAAGCGTATTCCCGGAGCAAAACTATTATAAACACGGGGCAACTTGTCCAATACCTCCTCATCAATGTCAGGTGGTGCGGAAGGCTGCTCGGATTCAGCAGTGGAAGAAGTAGAGGAATCTATCACCGTAGCCTTACCTTTCGCCGTATCCCTACGTCGGTGCATGGAGAGATTCAAATCCAATGTCAAACCATTGACAATCTCCCAACTATGTCTCATGGTGAGATAAAGATCCTTATAATAATTCAGCCGAAGCCTGCTCACATCAAAAATACTGTCCGGAATATCCTTCAGTTCATCCAATATGGCACTACTATAAACACGATTACCGTCACCAAACTCCACATACAAAGAAGCCCCTTTACGAGGATTATAATCAAAACTCGACCTCACCTGCCAGTAAAATTCTTTCTGTTTAAAGTTATAACCTGCTCCCGGGGAAATCTGCAAACGCCGATCACCTGAGAACAACTGGTTATACCTTAATGTCTGGCGATAGGAAAGCCCATTCAACGCACTATAACCGAACATAAAAGGATTGATAATAGGCGAACCGCGAAGCCTTCCGTAATTATTCAGATCCACGGTATAGTAATCTATCATCGCATCTCCCAAGTGGCCCCAAAACACCTTTCGCTTCTTGACAGGGGTAGAGTCGTTAAGTTGAGAATAAGTACGGTAAAGTTCCTGTTCATGGGTAGTCAGAGGAATAGGACGTATACGATTGAAATGAGCCGTATCGTAGCGGTATGCATCAGGTACCGCAGTCATTTTATAAATTCCCGATAAATCATATTTGGAACCCGTTTTCCGCGTCAGATGGGCCGGTTTGCGCTGACGGATGTCCCGATAATTAAGTGTTGCCACATAACTTCCGTCTATCAAATTTCCCAATAAACGGAAAGTGCCTGTAACATCATATTTCACAGGCAAAAATTCATCAGACTCTCCTACTTCACCCATTTTCAGTAGATTAGTAAAGCGAAACATCTCAGAACGTCCGGAGAAGCGGATTTCACGTATGCTCCATACATCAGTATTCACAATCATATATCCACCCACCAACTGATAGCTTCTATTTTTAGGCATGAAACGAATTTTATACTGACGATTATGAGAATCTCCCATAATAGAATCCACAAAATAGGTGTAATATTTTCTGGCATCCGAAGCTAAAGGGGAGAGGAGTTTATCATATAGCAACGTAGAAGAATAAATATTTATGTGAAAATGCTCCATCAAGCGCCCGTCAGCTTCCCAGAACCCTTTAGTAGTTCCCATACTTGCCTTCACTTCCTGTTCATAACGATTGGGAGCAGTGAAGTGGAGTTCACTATATGTTTCCATCATATATTCATGCATACCTTTCCTGGTACGGAACATGGTAGGCAAATAATGAATAATGAAATTCCGCTTTTTCACATTCACCTTTCCTTTTATATAGAGTTCCGCATTATAGCTTTCCACTATATTTGCATAAAAGGGTGCGAAATAGAAAACCCGTTCCATCACAGAGTCCGCCAGATGTTGCAACTGCTTATCCCGCTCATCGACCGCATTTTCTGCATTGGCCTTTTGAAAAACGGAAAATAAAAGTCCGAGCCCTATCCATATATATATTAGATGTTTCAAACGTAAATCCTCAAATTAGTTGGGACAAATATAGAAAAAAAGGTTGTAAAACGAAGGAATAGCCTTTTTTTTAATACATACCAAATACACACCTAATCCAGACCAAGCCCGTACCAACCCCGTGTCAAGACCGTACCAACTCCGTGTCAAGTCCAAGTGTATAGACACGGAGTTGGTACGGACCAGACCTGGCTCCAATACAGCATTGATACTCCAGAGAATAGAAACAACAAATATCACAATTTTCACACTTTACAAAACAAACCACTCTTTTCAGGGGGTACTTGCAAGAAAAATTGCATTATTTTCAAGAATACCCCCTAAAAAATAGGGGTACTTTCAGAAAAAACATATAATTTTGCGCCCAACAATCAACAAAAGGAAGACAAGTATGTCAAAAATGAGATTCTACGCCTTGCAAGAGCTCGCCAACCGACGCCCTCTTGAAGTTACTACCCCTTCGAACAAATTATCCGATTATTACGGAAGCCATGTGTTTGACCGTAAAAAAATGCAGGAGTACTTACCCCGGGAAGCTTACAAAGCTGTGACAGATGCCATAGAAAAAGGCACCCCTATCAGTCGCGAAATAGCCGACCTGATAGCAAACGGTATGAAGAGTTGGGCAAAATCCCTGAATGTCACTCATTACACTCACTGGTTCCAGCCACTGACGGATGGTACTGCCGAAAAACATGACGGTTTTATCGAATTTGGAGAAAATTCAAATGTAATCGAGCGTTTCTCCGGCAAATTACTGATTCAGCAGGAACCGGACGCTTCTTCTTTCCCTAACGGAGGCATACGTAATACGTTTGAAGCTCGCGGATATACCGCCTGGGATGTCTCTTCACCCGCTTTCGTTGTAGATACCACATTGTGTATTCCTACAATCTTTATCTCTTATACCGGTGAAGCACTGGACTATAAGACTCCATTATTAAAAGCACTGGGTGCTGTGGACAAGGCTGCCACGGAAGTATGCCAGTTATTCGATAAGAATGTAACCCGCGTATTCACGAATCTGGGATGGGAACAGGAATATTTCCTGGTAGATTCCGCCCTATACAATGCCCGTCCCGATCTTTGTCTGACCGGACGCACGCTTATGGGACATTCGTCTGCAAAAGACCAACAGTTGGAAGACCACTATTTCGGTTCTATCCCCCCACGCGTAACAGCTTTCATGAAAGAGCTGGAAATAGAATGCCACAAACTTGGAATTCCGGCAAAAACACGCCATAACGAAGTTGCTCCCAACCAATTTGAATTGGCTCCAATCTTTGAGAATGCAAACCTTGCCAATGATCATAATCAGTTGGTAATGGACCTGATGAAGCGTATTGCTCGTAAACATAACTTTGCCGTGTTGTTGCATGAGAAACCTTACAGTGGTGTTAACGGTTCGGGAAAACACAATAACTGGTCACTCTGTACCGATACCGGAATCAACCTTTTCGCTCCCGGTAAGAATCCAAAAGGAAACATGCTTTTCCTCACTTTCCTGGTGAACGTATTAATGATGGTTTATAAGAATCAGAATTTGCTGCGTGCTTCTATAATGAGTGCAGGTAACAGTCACCGTTTAGGTGCCAATGAAGCCCCCCCCGCTATCTTATCCATATTCCTGGGCAGACAATTATCTGCCACTCTGGATGATATCGTACGTCAGGTAGGAGACGATAAAATGACTGCCGAAGAAAAAACAACTCTTAAGTTGGGAATCGGACGTATTCCGGAAATCCTTCTCGACACGACAGACCGTAACCGTACTTCTCCGTTTGCTTTCACCGGCAATCGTTTTGAATTCCGTGCAGCCGGTTCGTCATCCAACTGCGCAGCTGCCATGATTGCCATCAATGCTGCCATGGCCAACCAGTTGAATGAATTCAAAGCATCCATCGACAAACTGATGGAAGAAGGAATTGGTAAAGATGAAGCTATTTTCCGCATCCTGAAAGAGACTATCATCGCTTCCGAAGCTATCCGTTTCGAAGGAGACGGTTACTCTGACCAATGGAAAGAAGAAGCTGCCCGCCGCGGACTGACTAATATTTGCCATGTACCCGAAGCTCTGATGCACTATATGGACAACCAATCCCGCTCGGTATTGATCGGCGAACGTATCTTTAATGAAACGGAGCTCGCCTGTCGTCTGGAAGTAGAATTGGAGAAATACACCATGAAAGTGCAAATTGAAAGCCGCGTATTGGGTGACCTGGCCATCAATCATATTGTCCCCATAGCAGTCAGCTACCAGAACCGCCTGCTGGAGAACCTGCTCGGACTCAAAGAAATCTTCTCTCCTGAAGAATACGAAGTACTAAGTGCCGATCGTAAAGAACTGATACGGGAAATTTCCAAGCGTGTAACTGCTATCAAAGTCCTTGTACGCGAAATGACCGAAGCCCGTAAAGTGGCCAATCATATGGATAGCTACAAAGATAAGGCTTTTGCCTACGAAGAAAATGTACGTCCGTATCTGGAAAAGATACGTGATCATATCGATCACCTTGAAATGGAGGTTGACGACGAGATTTGGCCGTTGCCGAAATATAGGGAATTGTTGTTCACAAAATGATAATTTAGCGCTACGCGCTAAATTAAGTGACGAGCTATGAGCTATCAGTGCACAAGTTGCTGTGCTATAAGCCTGAAAACTATTATATAGTAGCTTACACTCACATCCCGAAAGCTACTTGTAGCTTGTATCCCGTAGCTTGTCACTTAATTCCATATTTGAAAATTCCTACCCGATTACTGCATCTTTTCGTGTCTTTTGTGCAATATTTAATTTTTTCTTTTTACATTTGTGCTGTATAACACAGTTTTGCAGCAGTTATGGTAAAAATGAATTTGTCAGACGTGAATGTTCCGGAGCTGATAGCCGATATGTGGGAGCCCCTGAATGAAGAGCAGCGGGAATTTCTCGCGAACCATTTTACGCTCCAGAATTATAAGAAAAATGAGGTCATTCACTGCGAAGGTGAGACCCCGAAATACCTTATGTGCCTCTTGAACGGAAAGGTCAAGATTTACAAGGATGGTGTTGGCGGCAGAAGCCAGATTATCCGCATGATTAAGCCTGTAGAATATTTCGGTTATCGCGCCTATTTTGCCAAAGAAGACTATGTTACTGCTGCTGCTGCTTTCGAACCCTCTCTTATTTGCCTGATACCAATGAGCGCTATTACAACATTGGTTACACAAAACAATGATCTTGCCATGTTCTTCATCAAGCAATTGTCCATCGACCTGGGTATTGCCGACGAACGTACTGTCAACCTGACACAGAAACATATTCGTGGAAGACTGGCTGAATCGCTTCTTTTCCTCAAAGAAAGTTATGGACTGGAAGAAGACGGTTCTACCCTCAGTATTTATCTGTCACGCGAAGATCTGGCAAACCTGTCTAATATGACAACCTCCAACGCTATCCGTACCTTATCACAATTCGCTACCGAACGTCTGATCACGATTGACGGACGGAAAATAAAGGTCATCGATGAGGAAAAACTGAAGAAAATAAGTAAAATAGGATAAAGGATAGTGATTGTCTTCCCCCTAAAGGCAATTATTGTTTTTCCTCTCTTCTGTTTTGCCCTATTTATAAACTTAACACACATAAATGCCATGAAAAAAGGATTAAGTGCTTTGCTATTAGCAAGCCTGCTGTGTGCCTCCTCCGGCTGTCAGCAAAATCAAAAAGAGGTAGTGAATGAGTATAACATCGTTCCGATGCCCAATCAAATGACTCCTCAAGAGGGACGTTTTCAACTGAGTAATAAAGTATCTGTCACCACTGCCGGTTGCACTCCGGAAGTACAAGCCATTGCAGACAGCCTGATCGCCCGTATCCAGCTGACCTCCGGTATCTCTTTGCAAAATAATCCGCAAGAAAATCCGGAACAACCTGATATACGTTTCGTTACGGAAAATGGAATGCCTAAAGAAGGATATAAGCTTTCTATCACTCCAAATGAAATCACCCTTTCAGCATCCCATCCCAACGGTTTCTTTTATGGAGTACAGACTATGTACCAACTGTTGCCGCCTGCTGTTTATGGAAAAACAACAGTGAAACGTGCTAACTGGTCTCTGCCCGCTGTCGAAATAGAAGATGCCCCCCGTTTTCCTTACCGTGGTTTGATGCTGGATGTTTGCCGTCACTTCTCCACTACCGACTATATTTATAAATTCATCGATATGCTTGCCATGCATAAGATGAATACTTTCCACTTCCACCTGACAGATGACCAGGGCTGGCGAATAGAAATCAAGAAATACCCGAAACTACAGGAAGTAGGTTCAAAACGGAAAGAGACACTGATAGACTACTACTATGTAAACTGGCCGCAAATCTTCGATGGAAAAGAACATGGCGGATACTATACCCAAGAGGAAATTAAAGATATAGTAGCCTATGCAGCAAGTAAGTATATCACTGTCATTCCCGAAATAGAAATGCCGGGACATGCCATTGCAGCACTTGCCTCCTACCCTGAACTGTCTTGCAGACCGGATACGACATACGAAGTAACCGGCACATGGGGTGTGTTCGAAGAAGTCTTCTGTCCCAAAGAAGAAACATTCCAATTCCTGGAAGGTGTATTGGATGAAGTTATTGAATTGTTCCCCAGTTCATATATTCATATCGGCGGTGACGAATGTCCCAAGGATGCCTGGATGAAATGCACACATTGCCAAGGATTAATCAAAGAGTTAGGTTTGAAAGACGACACCACTCCGAATGCCATTGACGGTAAGAAGCATACGAAAGAAGAAAAGCTGCAAAGTTACTTCATCACCCGTATAGAGAAATACCTCAACAGTAAAGGACGGAACATTATAGGTTGGGATGAAATTCTGGAAGGCGGACTGGCTCCCAATGCAACAGTCATGTCCTGGCGCGGTGTAGAAGGCGGCATCACTGCTGCCAAAGCCGGACACGATGCAATTATGACTCCAAGCCCGTACGCTTATCTGGACCAGTACCAGGAGGAACCGGAAACTGCACCGACTACTATCGGCGGATATAACACACTCAAGAAAACATATAGTTATAATCCCGTCCCCGATGATGCGGAAGAATTAATAAAGAAACATATTATCGGTGTACAAGGTAATATCTGGAACGAATATATGCAGAATGACGAACGCCGTGACTACCAAGCATTCCCCCGTGCCGTAGCCTTGGCAGAAACGGGCTGGACGCAGAACAGCAGAAAAGACTGGAACAGTTTCCGGAACCGCATGGTAGAAGATTTCGAACGTATGGACGTTATCAATGTGAAAGCTTGCCGTAATTTCTTTGATGTAAACATCAACACCCATGTATACGACGGCACATTGAAAGCCGTGCTGGAAACATTCTATCCGGATGCCGAAATCAGATACACAACGGACGGAAGTGTGCCGACTGCCAAATCCGAACTTTACACACAACCTTTTATTTGGGAAGGCAATATAGACTTACAGGCAGCTGCCTTCAAAGATGGTAAGATGCTGGGGAAAGTAAACGGTAAAAAACTGTATGCAAACCTGATAAGCGGAAAACGATACACTACCACTCCTCATTGGGGTTGGATGAGTGGCGATATCTTCGGAGAAAACGATGTATTGGGCACAGATACCACTACACTGGGATTGACCAATGGGAAACGAGGTAATATCGCTTCTTTCACACCGTGGGTGGCTTTTAAGCTGAACGAGAAAAACAACAATGAACTCGTATTCTCTGTAGATATGGAGAAACCGGTCACTATCAGTAAGGTCGTTTTCGGTACACTTTATAATCCTGCTTTCCGTGTTCTGCCTGCAAGTGCAGCCCGCGTAGAGGTATCAACTGACGGTAAGGAATTCAAGGAAATAGCTCAGGCATCCTACACTCGCGAATATCCGGAGCATGGCAGAAAAATGTTCACCGACACGCTGGAATGTACGCCTACCGAAGCACGTTACATCAAAGTGACATTGAAGAGTGGTGGAACACTGCGTAATGGCATCGACTGCCGGAAAGATTCACCGGAAGATATTATTCCTTCAGACTTATATGTAGATGAGATAGAAGTATATTAATAAAAAGAAAGCTCCGAATTGTCATTCACAATCCGGAGCTTTCTTTTTATACTATTCTGCTACTCACCTGAGAAGCTTCTCTTGCACAATACAAATTTAGAGAAGACACTTGGATGAAAGATATCTCTCAGCCTCGAGTGCCGCCTTACAACCGCTACCTGCCGCCGTAATAGCCTGACGATAATGCGGATCAGCAATATCACCGGCCGCAAACACACCCGGCACTTTCGTACGAGGACTGTCGCCTTCTGTAATGATATAACCTGTTTCATCCGTATCCAGATACGCCTTGAAGATATCCGAGTTCGGCTGATGACCGATAGCCAGGAAGAATCCATCGATAGCCAGATCATAACGTTCTTCATCCGGTTCACCCATACGCTTCACCAGATGAACACCTTCTACACCGTTCTCTCCAAATAAACCTACGGCATTATGTTCAAACAGTACATCGATATTCTCATGCTTCATCACACGCTCCTGCATGATCTTAGAAGCACGTAAGAAAGGTTTTCTCACAATCAGATAAACTTTTTTAGCCAGTCCGGCAAGGTATACAGCCTCTTCACAAGCCGTATCACCACCACCCACTACTGCCACTACCTTTTTGCGGTAGAAGAAGCCGTCACAAGTAGCACAAGCGCTGACACCCATACCAGCATATTTCTTTTCATCATCCAGTCCCAGATATTTAGCGGTAGCACCTGTAGCGATAATCAACGTATCTGTTTCAATCACTTTTTCTTCATCAATCGTCACTTTATATGGAGCTGCACTCAGGTCGGAAGCTGTTGCAATACCGAAACGCAGGTCTGCACCGAAACGTTCTGCCTGCTTGCGCAAGTCATCCATCAATTGTTGGCCACTGACACCTTCCGGGTAACCGGGAAAGTTCTCCACATCTGTAGTAGTTGTCAACTGACCACCCGGCTGCAATCCTTCATAAAGCACCGGAGAAAGGTTGGCACGCCCTGCATAAATAGCTGCAGTATAACCGGCTGGACCAGAACCTATAATCAGACATTTTACTTTTTCTGTTTCCATCATTCTATTTACAATTTAACAATTTACAATTTACGATTGAAAAAACTCTTTGTTTACCATCCGTAGCACAATCTTCAGATTGTAAATGGTAAGGTATATACCTTTATCTTAAATCAATCACTTCGGCAGTCGGATACGCCTTCTTGTCGAAAGTGAAAAGATTATCGTTGTAAGATTCTCCTGTTTTATAAGATGTAATGCGGATAGCTACGCTATTCCCACCCTTCTGAGTCATACTGATACACAGAGGTTGAAGAGTATCTTTTGTTACATAGATAATAACACACTGCAAATCCTGTTTTCTGTTAGAAGCTGTCAGTATCACTTCATAAGCAGGTTTACCCCCATAAGCATCAGCTTTACCCAACTTCATATGATATCCTTGTTTATAAATAGACAATAAGGCATAAGGGTTAATGCTTTGCAACTCTTCGGGAGTAGGTTCGGAGATATTCACTTCGTCACTGTTAGTAAGATAACTCCATTGCGTACGACCGTCAAACCAAGTCTTCACGCCATCGGCATCCAACAGGAATTTTTCTCCTTTCAAACGGATAGTTCCTGCAGAACTTCCTTGCAAGGTACTTTTAGCATACGTCTGAACCGTAAAATCAGCCTGAATACCTCCCGCCTGACGGAAGGCAGTAGCTGTACGGTCCAATATATCTTTGGCATCCACTTTCTGTGCCGAAAGCGGCAATGCCAGACCGAACAGGCAGATACAGATTAAAAGAACATTCTTCATCATTAGTTTAACACGATTTACAGTAAATTGTTCAAACGCATTTGCAGGTCATTTTCATCGACACAAAGCACTTCACGCGCTTTACTGCCTTGCGCAGGTCCCACAATTCCGGCTTTTTCCAATTGATCCATCAAGCGTCCTGCACGATTATAACCGATGGCAAACTTACGTTGGATCAATGAAGTAGAACCTTGCTGATGAATAACAATCAGACGGGCAGCATCTTCGAACAACGGATCCAGACGTCCCATATCCACATCTCCCAGATCACCTCCGCCATCTTCACTGACATATTCGGGCAAGTAGAATGCAGTAGGATATCCTTGTTGCTTGGCAATGAACTTCGTGATTTCCGCCACTTCCGGTGTATCGATAAAGGCACATTGCACACGCACGGGATCAGCTCCCTGCAGGAACAACATATCACCGCGTCCGATCAGCTGGTTAGCTCCCGGACGGTCGAGAATAGTACGAGAGTCTATCATGGCAGATACACGGAACGCAACACGCGCCGGGAAGTTCGCCTTGATCGTACCGGTAATGATATTCGTTGTCGGACGCTGCGTAGCAATAATCATATGAATACCCACCGCACGCGCCAACTGGGCTATACGGGCAATAGGCAATTCAACCTCTTTACCTGCCGTCATTATCAAGTCACCGAACTCATCGATCACCACTACTATATAAGGCATGAATTTATGCCCCTTTTCCGGATTCAACTGGCGATTGATAAACTTCTCATTATATTCCTTAATATTACGCACATGTGCAGCTTTCAATAAGTCGTAACGGGTATCCATCTCTATACAGATAGAATTCAACGTTTGCACTACCTTGGTTACGTCTGTAATAATAGCATCTTCTCCATCGGGCAGCTTGGCAAGGAAATGATGTTCAATCACCGAATAGATACTGAATTCTACCTTCTTCGGGTCTACCAACACAAACTTCAGTTCAGCCGGATGCTTTTTATAAAGCAAAGAAGTAATAATGGCATTCAGGCCGACAGACTTACCTTGACCTGTGGCACCGGCCACCAGCATATGCGGCATCTTACAGAGGTCTACCATGAACACTTCATTGGTAATCGTCTTACCCAAGGCAACCGGCAAGTCATAAGTAGACTCCTGGAACTTTTTACTACCGATGATACTCTGTCCGGAAACGATTTTCGGATTAGAGTTCGGCACTTCAATACCAATTGTTCCTTTTCCCGGAATCGGTGCAATGATACGAATACCCAATGCCGAAAGGCTAAGGGCGATATCATCTTCCAGACCACGAATTTTAGAGATACGCACGCCTTGTTCGGGAGTGATTTCATACAGCGTCACCGTAGGCCCCACCGTTGCCTTGATCGTACTGATTTCAATACCAAAACTGCGCAACGTATTTATAATCTTGTCTTTATTGGCATTCTGTTCCGCCATGTCGATAGTCGGCTCGGCATTATCGTAATGCTTCATCAAATCGACAGTAGGATAGCGATAATTTTCCAGATCAAGACGAGGATTATAAGGTTCCTTTTCCGGACCTTTATATTCGTCATCATCCTCTGCAGCTTCTATTTCAAAAGTAGGTTCTACCGCTGCAGGTTTCTCATGAAGAGAAGGAGCAGGATCGGAGACTGGAGTTTCAATAATCATAGAAACTTCTTCCCCTGTTGCCTTGACAGGTTGGGGTTCTGTAATACCACCTAAATCCAGTGTTATTTCATTTTCCGGTTCTATTACCGGCTCAGAAACCTCAATGGGAGTTTCTTCTTCTTTCGTATCAGACTCCGCCACATCAGGAACAGGAGCAGGTTTCTTCTTTCCTTTCGCCGTCCAGGAATCTGTAAACTCTTCCGGTGTTTCGCCTTTCTCTTCTTCTTCTTTCTGTTTGCGCTTCAAGAAACTGAGGCTAAACAGCCTCCGTAACCAGATCACGGTACGTGCACTGATATAGATAAGGAAACAGATAGCAGTCACCAACAGAATCATCCAAACGCCCGGCACGCCCACTTGCGACACCAGCCAATTGCTGACATTGTATCCATGCATACCGCCCAGATATAAGAAAGAATCTTTGTATTGCTCCACAAAAGCGAATCCAAAGAAGACAGAAAACCAGACGAGCAATAGCGAGCATCCGATAAACCACTTCCAAAGCCGAACCACACGCACACGCATCAACTTCAGTCCCGCCACTGCAAGGAACACAAGAATGAAGAAAGACGAGATACCGAAGCAGTCGTTAATAAGATAGCTTGCTAACTGTGCACCGCGCGAACCGGCATAGTTTTTCACTCCATTATTGGTAGAAGCCAGTTCCTGCGCACTGCCCGAGTCAATAATACTTTGATCCGCCGCTCCCGTAAAGAAGAACGAAGAAAAAGCTAATAGCAAATATACTGAAAAGATGACCAGTATCAAGCCAATAACAAAGTGAATGGTTTCGTTTTTAAAGATTGCCCTTATTTTACCAAACAAGGAAAGAGTTTGTTCCGTATCTTTAATTGAATTTTTCTTAGCCATGAATATAATTCCTTAGTAAATGATAGATTGGTGCAAAAGTAATAAAAATATTGCTCTTTTTATAACCTTACCTTCTAAAGATTCTCCGAATGGAGAAGAGGTATCAACCAATCTTTCTGCCAGATGTCTATCAATATCTGTTGATTACCCCTTTGGCTTTGTTTACAGCAGTAGCTGCCGGAATTTCTCCCAAACTCCGCTCGTCGAACATTTGCAATATTTTCTCAATATTCTTAATAGCACCTTTATTACCTTTCTTCTTAAATTCTTCTTTCAGAATACGCACTTTTTCAAAAGCTTGCACACCCTCGGTCAGACGCTCCATGCGGATGGATGAACGAGCACCGGGATAGATCAGATAAGTATCCCCTGCCGCCCACGCGGTAAAACGGCTATCCTGCAACGGATTTTTCACCCAGCTATTCAATGCCCAACGCAGATAACCATCCAGATTTTCTTTAGCGCTATGCCATGCCAGCCATTCGGCTTCGGCAGGTGGGCTAAAAAGGTTCCGAACAGCAGGTATAATAAGTGGTTACTTTTCCGGCTTCACGGCGTGAATCAATCGTTTCAGGCGGAAATCTCTCGGCAATCGTAATACAATAATCATCCAGTTCATCCACCAATTCAGCGTGATAAGTTCCGGCCAGTGAAACCTTAAAATCTTTGTCAGCTTTGCGGATCACTTTTAATGTTTCCTGCATGTCTTTCATGGGACGTTCATCCATAGCGATATGAGTAATCTCAAACCATCCTTTTTTCTTCAGATGTTGGGCAAACGATTTCAGCATCGTTATCCAGAACTCTTCGTAAGCAGCTTCTCCCGGCTTGGCATTAAGATATTTGAATGAATTGCTCGCCTGGTCAAAGTACTGGAAAGAAAGTCGCCAAGGTACCATAGAGAAACAACTGATTTGCTTCCTGACACCTGTGCTCATCATAAACTCCACCCATTTATCGAACACCGTATAATCAAAATACCAGGTACCGTCGACCTTCTTCAGCCAGGTGACCATGCTCTCGAAAGCATCATACGTCTGCCCGTTCCAAGGCTTGTGCATGATGGAAGCGGTAATCACTTTCCCGCCTGCATCGGCATACAACTTCATCAATGGGCGCATCAGTTCAAAATGTTTGTCACTGAATGGTTCCACACCATAATAGCGTGCAACAGCATAGGGATTCTGCCATAGGTCCAGATGGAAAGCCCATTCGGAAGGAACAGGAAGGATGCGGTTCTTTACATTGACAGTCAGTTTCAATTCAGACAAAGCAGTATCTCCGTTTCGCACGGTAACCGTTCCCGTATATTTTCTTGCTTCAGCATGCTGCGGCACCCGAACACTGATCCAACCTCCTTGGGCTGAGTTGGCAGGAATCACCAGAGAAGGGGTAAGATGATCGAGTACATCCGCTACCAGAGTAGAGTCAAAGTCGACACTGTTGCGATAGCCACATGCCCCCAATCCATCCTTGTTCAGTTCATCGGTCATAACATAGCGTACAAAACTAGTCCGAATATCGTCTTTACTAATGGATTCGGAGCCGGAAGTCAGATCACTGACAGTGAAAGTCAGATTGTTTAATGTTTCAGGAGTCCACACTACCAGTTGGGCAGATACTTTTTCACCTTTCCAGGCTGTGAGATTAATACTTTTCTTTATTCCGGAAACAGCAGCAGGTTCTTCCTTCTTATACCGTACGTCCGTACTTCCCCAACTGACTTGCGGGGCTTTCACTTCAGACCATAAAACCGGATTGACGGCTACTGGATTGGGGGCTTCCTGATAAGATTCCGTATCTTGAGCATTCAGGCATACTGTAGAGAACAAAAAAGTTCCCAGGAATAAGAGCTTTATCATAGACTGCAATTATTAGTTTAAAGTTTCTCGTTTTTCTAAATATATTTTATACCCACTTTTACCTACACGCTTGCACTCACGCCCTGAATCGCTTTATTCATCGGGCATACAGCGGTGGTGGCAGCAATTTAAAATGGCGTGCAAGCAAAATTACCAACACTTACAAAAACAGGCATATATCACTGTAAATCTTTCGATTATTACTTTTTCAACACATAAATAGGCTGCTTCTGTAAGCCCTTATTTTCCAGTTTTCCCTCTTCACAAAGACGCCGAATGTGCCGGGTAGCAGTAGTCCGTGTCATGCCAGTAAGAGAATAGAAGTCGCCTTTCATCATGAAATCGTGTGTACTGAAGAATTTTTCCAACAGTTTGTCAATCTCTTCCGGAGTCAATGGTTTCCGCAATACATCCCTCTGTTTCAGAGGTTTCACTTTTATATTACCCACCTCGCTCCGCAATGCAATGTCGGGACGGAAAGTGATGCCTTTCAACTTGACTTTGGTACTTTTTCGTTTAGTATCCACTTTCACTGGTTCGGTACAGGTCAGCGTAGGACGAAAATAGCCAATACCATCCAAATGCACCTGACGTCCTTCCCCCAACTCCCGTCCCATGAAATGCGACAGGGCATCGAGTACAGCCAAAACATCTGTTTCGGTCAGCGAACAATATTCTTGTATGAATCTTCGCAATGCAGCAGTGTCCGTGGAGCCGTTCAACCGGATACGCGGATGCAAAGTCATTTCTTCATCCTGACGGTCTTTGGTTTTGGGATTCTCGTACCAATCAAATAGTATTGCCATAACTTCTTGTTTTTTATGCCGCCCTTTTCAATAATGTCCAAAGCGGGGGTTACTTATATCAACGTCCTATATTTCTTTCGTTAATTCCTTATATTTCTTTCGTTCATAAGTCATGTTTTAATATTGAGCACAATGGTGAAGCAGATGCTTCACAGTAATGAAGCAGCAAAATCACAGTTATGAGGCACATAATCCACCATTGTAGTCAAAGCAAAACAATGGATACAAAGATAAAGAAAAGGCAATGCAAAAGCAAGGAAAGGGCGATGTTTTAAAAAAGAAAGAGTAAGAGAACATTTTAATAAGCATAAGGATGAAGACGGCAGAAAATAAATGAAGCCGAATTGTGCGAGCATACAGAACAGAATCGTACAATCCTTTTACCTAAAACCAAACGGGGGAAGCCTAAAAAGATGAACTATACAGCCACACTGTCTTTTCAACCATTTGGAGTCTATTTCAGATTTTCAGCCAACCAAATTATCATTGCCAATTACACAACCCAAACCTCACCCCTCAAAATTCCACCCCAGTACCCCAAGCAATTCTCTTTCTTTGGCAATGGTCTCCGACGTACTCATAAAACCCTGATGAGCCGGATTCTCATTATAAAGTTTCTGTAACTTTTCAGCCTCCATTTCCGGAATCACTTCCCAGGCAATAACTTTGCCGAAATCGTAAGAGAAAAGTGGGGTTCCTTTCAGGACCATATCCATATTTTGTTTTATCTTATCCATAGGATACATCTTCAGATATTCACTTTTCTGGCGGAGAGTACGCACCAAAATACCCGGTTCACCATTCTCAATGGTAGCGAAAATAAGGTGTGACTCCTTATTCACTCCATTTTTGTAAATATAATCACGTTTTTTCCGCAATAAGATTTTCAACGGAACGCGGTTGACATAGCCGTTTTCGTAGCAAAGGAGCAATGAACCACCCATTTCATCTTCACTTACCGCCAACGTAAGTATCGCATTGTCCATTGAAGAATATTCATCCTGCAATACATATCCACCATTATCGAGTAAGGACAAAAAAGTCATCACTTGTACATCCGGATTATCTTTAGCTGCACACGGGTTGGATCGTATCAGGGATGTTTGTATCGTATTTATCCCGGCCTTGACATTCACCTTTTTCTTTTTCTTTTCCAAACTGGCGGCAAAGGCAGCGGCAACTGCAGTCTGTACTTCACCGGTATGCTGCAAGCTCTCACTGATTAACTCCACATTCTTTTCAGCAATCTGATTGAGCTCTTCCTGCAATGTATCATTTTTTCTTTTCTGCTGCTTAGTCAGGGCATTGCCGTCGAGCATCACCGTCGAGTTACCCTGCCGTTGCCATACCACACCTTTCAATGTAATCAATTTGCCGTAACAGGGAATCGTTATGCAGCATACTTCACGATTGCCATACTGGGGAAATTCCATCTTGATGATACCATTAATATCTTTTCCCATCGTAGCTATGATACGCTGGCGGATAAAACGCTCGTAAGCATCCGAATCACATACCATATAGGCATAATCCTCCTTCAGTCCGATAACAGTTCCATCATTAGACACACCAATATAAAGCGTACCGCCGGATGCATTCAGGAATCCCGTAATAGTACGCAGTATGATCTCAGACTGCTGCTTCATATCGGGAACGGTACGCCCGGCAGGATATACCACCGACGATTTAAACTCTACTTTATCGCTTTCCCTGCCCAAGCAAGGGAGGTCTTCCTTTTGCTTGGATGCGACCGCAACCGGTGAGACTTTTTCATCGGGTAAAGCAAATTCTCCGGCACCGATGCGTTGCAAAAGTTCGTTACGCAAAGGGAGCAGCGCTGCTGGAGGCAAGGTACGGAACAAAAGCGTATGTGCCAGCACCAGCCGGACAATATGTTCCCTGTTTTCATCTTTGGTAGTCGCAATGCCTAAGGCAAGCGCCGGATCAAAAGTGTGGCTATAGAACAACCCGAGGATATGCAACAATTCTTTTTGGGGCCTCAACCAGGGGTAGCGTAAAAGAGCTGCATCGTCTATGCGTGAAAAGTCAGACCATCGCACCTCTCCGGTATAAGTGGCAAAACTGTAGATATTCTCCTCATAGTTCATCTGCAATGACAAATATTCACTCAGAACCGGATCATTGGTCATCTCGGCCAGCAGACGAGCCGTACCCAACAAGTTATAACGCATCACCAGCGATTTCTCAGTGGATGCCACTATTGCCAACAGCACAGGTAACTCGTGTATCAAAGGAAGCGATAATTGCTCTCCGGTCAGCATCGCGTCTTCATCCGTGAACACCTGCCCGAAGTTACCCTCTTCTTCTTCCGTATTTTCATCCTTTGGAGAACAAAAGTCAATATACTCACCTACCAGTTTGGCCAATGCCTCCGTCACATCTATATTTTTATCGGATGCTTCTATATAGGCCGCATTGATATATCCCGTATCATTGATCGCCCTCACCTCCAGCAAGGCTACCGTACCCACTTCCGGATAAGGTGCCACGCCCGGCGAAAACAGAGTATATCCTTCTTCGCACAGCCAGATACAACTACCCTTCGACATCCGGATTAACTTGGCATATGTGCGATATCCGAATTTCAGCGTTCCCGTAACGAACTCAAATAATTCCCGGAGAATACTGAATGTCAACCGGTTATTCTGTCCGATTTTTACTACGGTAGCCTCAAACGTATCTCCCTCATAGAAAACTCCATCCAGACTGCTGAGGTAAATGCGGGAGACTTCATTCGCCATTAGCGCACCACTCCCTTCATATCCTGGTTCCGTTACATCGGCAAACATCAGTTGCGGAAAACGCGGGTTGAATGCCCGCAACGTAATCTTTAGGCGCATACCCACCGAGGGAAGTGTTTTTACCGACGCCTTTGGAGCGGAAGGCATCACCTGCCGGGACATTTGTCCGTACAATGCTCCCCAAAAGGCCCTGAGTGCCGGTATATTCTGCGCATCACTCGATTTAAGCTTCATATCCTTCTTTGCAAATACGCTGATTCTGCCATCAAATACGGAAAGCATCTCCGCCACCTTCTGATGTTCGGGCAGCAAGGCACCGGGATTGCAACCCACATACAGCCCGAATGTTCCGTTACGCAGAAGTGCCCGGCTCCCCTTAGCAATGTGCTGCGCTATAAAATTATCTCCATCAGCAGATATATCCGTCATGAACGCCCGCAACTTGGCAATGAATGGCTCGGACTTAAAATGCACCACATCATCCCATGTAAATTCCGGACGGTAAGGTTGATTGGGCTGCGTCAGGACATCATACGCTTTATTTATCAGAATTCCGGCAGAAGCCGGGTTTGTCAAAGCCGCATAACGATAAAGCATTATTCGATAGACGGGTATCGTATGTACTTCGCGATTATAGCATAATAGCAAATAAACAGCCAGCAAATGCAATGTCTTCGCAGGTAGAGAATTTTGCACCGTTCTATTTTTCTCTATCTTTTTCTTGATTAGTTCAGAAACCGATGTCAAAGCAGTCGTTTCCGGAGATGAACTGTTGCAGGCTATATATTGACAGAATCCGGTCAGGGCAAACATATTCTTATCAAACAGCGTATCGTCCAGCCAGAACAAGGCAGTCACCAATTCCGCCTTTCGGTTACGATCGGACAAATAGCCCGAAGTATGTATCTTGGCAAAAATATGTTTCAGAAAATCATCTGTCGCATTCGTCCGGATAAGTTCTATGGCTTTCAAAATCGCCTCGCAAACGGACATTTCCCGTTCTCCTCTTTCGCGCAACGCTTGGACTACGGATGATGAATAGAATGTGAGAAACAAAGAATCCTCGAGCATCCATTCATAGATAAGAAGTTGGCAACGGGTCAATTCACATACTCCCTCCCAATCTTTGTTCTCAATTTTCTCTTCTCTCTTGGCAAGCAGAATACTCAGGAATGACAGCAGCCATTCTCCCTCATGACTATCATATTGCTTCAGCATCTGCTGTATTTTCAGATCCCCGGTCGCCTCGTCACGCAATGTTTCCAATTGAATGCAAGAAGGTAGCGTTTCCACATGGATATTATGCACCAGCTGCCCGAAAGTGAGAAAGTTGGTTTCATAATCTATATCCTGACTGGCAGGAACGACCACCAGGTTTCCATCCTGATTTATATGTTTAACCGTGCAACGAACATTTCTTCCGATGGTTAATTCTTTTCCCATTCCTACCTGAATAGAAACCCGTATTCCGTTCAAGTCATATCCATAGAAGACATTGCGATGCCCCGAAAGATAGTTTGGTTTTTGATGCACCACAAATGAATAAGTGCTTCCTACCGAATAAAGTTTATGTGCTATTTCTCCCTTGTGCTGTGCAAAAAGGGGAGTATCGTCAGCATCATAACCATAGACAATGCACTTCACTTCATCAGGAACCGGCTGTTTTTGCTGGAATTTCAGCATTTTCACCTTATACTTGATCCCTTCATTTTCTATCAGATAATAATGACTATCATTTATTATCATCGTCCCTGTTACCTTTAGGGAATAAATCGCATCTTTCTCGTATTGCATTATTCGTATTTTTCAAGGCAATCGTTCCATAGACAGGAAACTGTTCAACTTAAACATGTTTGTGAGTACAGATTAATCCACCAAATTTAAAGTATGGCAATTTATATGTTTTTTTTATAGCAACAAAGAAAATTAGTAAAAAAACAAGCTATATCACCAGAAATAAAAAAACAGACAATTACTCTTTTGCTTCTACTGTACGCAAACTAACTAATTCCAGCCATTTATTGAGACTCATGTCAAAACCTCCCTTTTCTAATAAATGGGAAACAGATCTATAGAGCACGACTATATTTTCTCTATCAAAGCAGAGATGGGTTTATTCATGATCGGATGTTGCATCAACAGGATTACACACTCCTTAAAGTCTTGTCATTTTTCACGCATGAAAGTAACCCCTTGCAAAAGTAACTATAAATATTTATAAAGCAAAATAGAATATTTTCGCCTCCTATCAGATGATTCTTCTTAAAAAATTAGACGTTTCTTCAATCTTCAGACAGAAATATCACTCTGACAGCAGGCGATAATGTATAAATCTTTTCGCATTCTCACCTTTTTTACCGTAATTTGCAGTATTTAACAGCAACTAAAAATGCACTCGATGAAACTCACCCTCATACGCACCGACCGTGAAACCGGCAAAACATTCTTCAGTACTCTTGATACTGAAACTCTGATAAAAAAGATAAAGAAGGAGAACAAAATCGCACACGTATCGACCCTGCGCCAACTCATCCCGTCACTGCAAGGAACAAACAATCAATACCTAAACATAGACAAGTTGCCTCGCATCTACCCCGCCGTGGAATACAGCCGAACCAAAGACGGAGAACATCAGGTGAAAAACTACAACGGATTGGTACAGATTGAAGTAAACCACCTGACTGGCATCACCGAAGTGGAGCAAGTGAAACGGCAAGTCTCCCTATTGCCCCAGACTTTTGCCGCTTTCTGCGGAAGCAGCGGACGCAGCGTCAAAATATGGGTACTCTTCGCCCTGCCCGACGTTTCACTACCCAAACGGGAAAGTGACATGACACTGTTTCATGCTCACGCTTACCGCCTGGCAGTCAACTGTTACCAACCTCTGCTGCCCTACTCCATCACCCTGAAGGAGCCATCGCTCAACCAAAGTTGCCGCATGACACTAGACGAGCAACTTTATTACAACCCTGCCGCCATCCCCTTCTGCCTGGAACAACCCCTTGCCATGCCCGGCGAAACCACCTTCAAGGAACAAAAACAGGCGGAAACCAATCCCCTATTACGCATGCAGTCCGACTACAGCTCATCAAACACCTTCTCCATGCTCTTCGAAGCAGCGCTCAACCGCGCGTTCGACAAACTGACAAACTGGAAGCGGGGTGACGACCTGCGCCCCCTATTGGCACGCCTTGCCGAACACTGCTACAAAGCAGGTATCCCCGAGGAAGAGGTAGTCCGGCAAACCTTGATGCATTACTATCGCGACGTAGATGAGCTCGTAGTGCGTGTCGCAATACATAATTTTTACCGCGAATGCAAAGGTTTCGGCACCCGCAGCAGCATGACCGCCGAACAGGATACAGCCTTCCGTCTGGAAGAATTCATGAAACGCCGCTACGAACTCCGCTACAACACCGTATTGGGCGAACTGGAATACCGCCAGCGAGATTCCATACATTTTCACTTCCGTCCAGCCGACCAGCGAATACGAAGCAGTATCGCCCTGAACGCCCTGAAAGAGGGTATCCGAGTATGGGACCGGGACGTGGCACGCTACCTTACCTCCGATTACATCCCACTTTACAACCCTGTGGAAGAATACCTTAACGACACCGGACGCTGGGACGGAAAAGACCGCATCCGTGCCCTGGCCGACCTCGTGCCCTGCGAAAACCCGCATTGGCGGGAATTGTTCTTCCGCTGGTTCCTCAGCATGGTGGCCCATTGGAGGGGACTCGACCGGCAGCATGGAAACAGCACGTCTCCCCTATTGGTAGGCGCACAAGGGTATCGTAAATCTACATTCTGTCGCATCCTTCTACCACCCGAACTGCGCTTCGGCTATACAGACAGTATCGACTTCAAAAGCAAGCAAGATGCCGAACGAAGTCTGGGACGCTTCTTTCTAATCAACATCGACGAATTCGACCAGATCAGCGTCAGTCAGCAAGGTTTCCTGAAACATCTGTTGCAAAAGCCCGTAGCCAACCTGCGGAAACCTTATGGAACCGCCATTCAGGAGATCCGCCGTTACGCCTCCTTCATAGGCACCAGCAATCAAAAAGACTTACTGACCGATCCCAGCGGTAGTCGCCGCTTCATCTGTATTGAAGTAACCGGCCCCATCAACACCAATGTCACCATCAACTACCGCCAACTCTATGCCCAAGCCATGACTGCCATCTCGCAAGGTGAACGCTACTGGCTGGACGCCGCCGACGAGGCCATTCTGAAACAGAGCAATCAAGAGTTTGAACAACCCACTCCGTTGGAACAACTCTTTTTGTGTCACTTTCAGGCGGCACAAACAGAAGATGAAGGAACATGGATGACACCCATGGAGATACTTTCTTTCCTTCAAAAAAGAACCAAAGACCGATTAGCTATCAACAAAGTAGCGCACTTCGGGCGTGCACTCCGCAAACTCGGAATCAGCAGTCGGAGAAGAAACCGGGGAACAGAATATCACGTAATAATAAATGAGACTTCATTTCAGTAAAATGCAAATAAATTTGCTACTGCACTCGGTTTGCACTATCTTTGCGTTTCAAAATCAAGTAGATTATGAAAAAAGAAAGCCAAGTGATATTCGACCGCAATGTGGTGGAGTTCGTCACCGTAGCTGCCGAGTTCTGTAAATTCCTGGAACAGGCGGAAACGATGAAACGTGATACATTTGTCGATACCTCATTAAAGATACTTCCGCTACTTTACCTCAAGGCTGCCATGCTACCCGAAACGGAAATAATAGGCGATGAAGCCCCCGAAAGCTATGTGACGGAGGAAACGTATGAAGTGCTTCGCATCAACCTTGCCGGTATTCTTGCCGAAAAAGATGATTATCTGGATGTATTCATACAAGATATGGTTTATAGCGACCAACCCATCAAGAAAAATATTTCCGAAGACCTGGCGGATATTTACCAGGCTATCAAAGATTTCATTTTCGTCTTCCAACTGGGATTGAATGAAACGATGAACGACTCTCTCGCCATCTGCCAAGAGCAGTTCAAAGAGTACTGGGGACAAACGTTGGTGAATACGCTACGTGCACTACACGACGTGAAATACAACCATGCCGCCGAAGAAGAAGACACAATTGAAGAAGATTTTGATGAAGAAGAATGCGGTTGTCATGGCCACGATCATGGTCATTGCGATTGCGACGATGATGATTGCCATTGCCACGGCCATCACCATCACGAATAAAGAAATTAATTATGGTTATTAAAAAAACAATCAATAAGGAAGCTATCAAAGAGATGCCCAAAGTTCTCTTTCCAGGACAAATACATCTGGTACAAACCCCCTGGGAAGCAGAAAAGGCAGTTACTTACCTGAAGCAATATCCTTTGCTGGGAATTGACAGCGAAACCCGCCCGTCGTTCACCAAAGGACAATCACACAAGGTTGCGCTGCTACAGGTATCCTCTGAAAAAGATTGCTTCCTCTTCCGCCTGAACCTGACCGGCCTGACGCTTCCGATTATTTCGTTGCTGGAAAGCCCATCGGTCACCAAAGTCGGACTTTCGCTGCGGGATGACTTTATGATGCTGCACAAACGTGCTCCCTTTGAACAACGCGCCTGCATCGAATTGCAAGAATATGTCCGTATGTTCGGCATACAGGACAAGAGCCTGCAGAAAATCTATGGTATCCTGTTCGGTGAAAAGATTTCCAAATCGCAACGTCTTTCCAACTGGGAAGCAGAACACCTGACCGAACCTCAGAAACAGTATGCGGCTACCGATGCATGGGCATGCCTCAACATCTATAACCGACTGCAAGAATTAAAAATCAGCGGTGACTATGAGTTGGCACCAGACGAAACAGAGGAAATTATAACCCAATAATCAGTGTGATACTACTCACTCATCACTAACAGCTAATCGTTAATCACTATAACAGCATGTACAAAGTATATCTCAAATCTGGCAAAGAAGAGTCATTAAAACGTTTTCATCCCTGGGTGTTTTCGGGTGCTATCGCTCATTTCGACGGTGAACCCGAAGAAGGCGAAGTAGTAGAAATTTATACTTCCAAGAAGGAATTCATTGCCAAAGGACATTTCCAGATTGGCAGCATTGCCGTACGCGTACTCTCTTTCCATCAGGATGAGGCTATTGATTCCGATTTCTGGAAACGTAAACTCAGTATTGCTTATGAGATGCGCCGCAGCATTGGTATTGCAGAGAACCCAACTAATAATACTTACAGACTGGTACATGGAGAAGGTGATAACCTCCCCGGACTAATCATTGATATTTATGCCCGCACCGCCGTGATGCAGGCACACTCTGCCGGTATGCATCTTGACCGTATGGAAATAGCCAATGCTCTCAGTGAAGTAATGGGTGATAAAATAGAGAATATCTATTATAAATCAGAAACGACTCTTCCCTTCAAGGCTGATCTTTACCCTGAAAACGGTTTCTTGAAAGGTGGCAGCACTGATAATGTAGCTATGGAATATGGACTGAAATTCCATATTGACTGGTTGAAAGGACAAAAGACAGGCTTTTTCGTTGACCAACGTGAAAACCGCTCCCTGCTGGAACGTTATGCAAATGGACGTTCCATATTAAACATGTTCTGCTATACCGGTGGCTTCTCTGTTTATGGTATGCGTGGAAATGCCCAACTGGTACATTCCGTAGACAGTTCAGCCAAAGCAATTGACCTCACGAATAAGAATATAGAATTGAATTTCCCCAGTGATGCCCGCCATGCAGCTTTTGCCGAAGATGCCTTCAAATATCTGGATCGTATGGGCGACCAGTACGACCTAATTGTCCTGGACCCGCCGGCATTTGCCAAACACCGCGATGCTTTGCGCAATGCCCTGCAAGGTTACCGCAAACTGAATGTAAAAGCTTTCGAGAAGATCAAACCGGGCGGTATTCTATTTACTTTCTCCTGCTCGCAAGCAGTCAGCAAAGAAAACTTCCGCACGGCAGTCTTTACAGCTGCCGCCATGTCCGGTCGCAGCGTTCGTATCCTGCATCAACTGACGCAACCCGCCGACCATCCGGTAAGTATATATCATCCCGAGGGGGAATATCTGAAAGGATTAGTGTTGTATGTAGAATAAATAGTGCATGTACTTTGGTCCTTATAAAGGGGGAAAGCATTCTTTATATTCTAAAAGATGTTAAACCAAAGAAGAAAATCACTAAAACGTTATGTTGTATAACATAAAACCTCTACATTTGCACTGTGTTTTTCATGGTATTAGATTTAAGGTTAATAAAGATTGGCTGTCTGGGATAGATAGCCTTCTTTTTTTTTATACATAAACATGCTCACGCAATCAACGAAAATATTATATTTGCATCTATTATTTAATGTGAAAAGGAAACACACAAATTAGAAAAGTCATGAGTATAAAAGTTCGTTTGATTATCATGAACTTCCTGCAATTCTTCGTATGGGGGTCATGGTTAATTTCATTAGGTGGTTACATGGGCAGAGAACTCCACTTCGAAGGAGGCCAAATCGGTGCAATCTTCGCAACCATGGGTATCGCCTCTCTGATTATGCCCGGCATCATTGGTATCATTGCCGATAAATGGTTTAATGCAGAACGCTTATACGGACTTTGCCACATCGCAGGGGCTGCCTGTCTTTTCTATGCTTCCACGGCTACGGGATATGACCAGATGTATTGGGCAATGCTGCTCAATTTATTGGTATATATGCCTACTTTATCACTGGCCAATACAGTTTCGTACAACTCGCTTGAACAATATAAGTGTGACCTCATCAAGGATTTCCCACCCATTCGCGTATGGGGAACTATCGGTTTCATTTGTGCAATGTGGGCGGTGGACCTTACCGGATTCAAGAACTCAAGCGCCCAACTCTATGTAGGTGGTGCATCTGCATTAATGCTGGGGCTGTACTCTTTCACCCTGCCGGCATGTAAACCTGCCAAGACCGGAAATAAATCGCTGATTTCTTCTTTAGGACTGGACGCATTCGTACTATTCAAAAAAAAGAAAATGGCCATCTTCTTCTTGTTCTCCATGCTTCTGGGAGCAGCGTTGCAGATTACCAATACGTATGGTGACCTTTTCTTAGGTAG
Source organism: Bacteroides intestinalis (assembly GCF_003464595.1). GTDB lineage: Bacteria > Bacteroidota > Bacteroidia > Bacteroidales > Bacteroidaceae > Bacteroides > Bacteroides intestinalis_A. The sequence continues at coordinate 84,371 of NZ_QRZF01000002.1, read as the reverse complement.
TTTTGCCAGTATTCCGGAATATGCAGAGTCTTTCGGTGTGAAGCATTCGGTTATTCTGCTATCCATCTCGCAGATGTCCGAAACATTATTTATTCTCGCCATACCTTTCTTCCTGAGACATTTCGGAATCAAGCAGGTCATGCTGATCAGCATGTTTGCCTGGGTATTCCGGTTCGGATTGTTCGGTTTCGGAGATCCGGGTTCCGGCCTGTGGATGTTAATCCTGTCCATGATTGTGTATGGCATGGCATTCGATTTCTTCAACATTTCGGGTTCGTTGTTTGTTGAACAAGAAACCAATTCCAATATTCGTGCCAGTGCCCAGGGATTATTCTTTATGATGACCAACGGTTTGGGTGCTATTATTGGAGGATACGCCAGTGGTGCCGTAGTAGATGCCTTCTCGGTATATGCCGATGGTAGACTGGTAAGCCGTGAATGGCCCCAAATTTGGTTGATCTTTGCTGCTTATGCACTGGCTATCGGTATTTTGTTTGCCTTGGTATTCAAGTACAAACACCGGCCGGAAGAAGCAGTAAATAAAAAATAGTAAGTAGTAAATGGCTGGCAGTTGCCAACCCACTCGGAAAAAGATTATGGATAAAAAGAAAAAAATAGAACTAGAAGTACTAAATATCTCCAATAGTCAGGAACAGGCAGGAGCTTATGCGCTGGTATTGGGAGAAGTAGAGGGTACCCGTCAATTACCGGTCATTATCGGTGCGGCGGAAGCGCAGGCAATGTTAATCAGTCTGAAGGGAATTATTCCACCACGCCCGTTGACACACAATCTTTTTGCTTCGTGTCTGGAAGTATTGGGAGTGAGTATGCCGCGTGCCCTTATCTACAAGGTAGACAATGGTGTATTCTATTCTTATATCTATCTGAAAGCGGACGAGGCGATCATTCGTATGGATGCCCGCACATCAGATGCGGTGGCCATGGCTCTTCGGATGCAGGCGCCTATCTTCATTTACGAGGAGATTCTGGAATCGGAACAGCTTAAAACCGGAACAGGAAGTGAAGCGGGAAGCATAGCTCCCATGGGAGAAAATCCTTCTCCACACGAAGATGCTTTCCTCCACGGAGATACCATGGAAATGCTGGAAAAGGCTCTATTGGAAGCCATAGCCAATGAGAATTACGAACGCGCCGCCTACATCAGAGACGAAATTAGCAAACGAAAGGAACAGCAATAGACACTTATGCACGTATTTTATACACCCGACATACAAACCCGTGCCGAACTTCCCGAAGAAGAAGCCCAACACTGCATCCGCGTACTACGCCTCAATATTGGCGATCAGATTACATTGACCGATGGCAAAGGCTATTTCTATCGTGCAGAAATCAGTGCTGCTACCAACAAGCGTTGCATGGTAAACATTTTGGAGACTACTTATCAGGAACCTCTATGGAATGGACATCTGCACATTGCCATGGCCCCGACCAAGAATATGGACCGCACAGAATGGTTTGCTGAAAAAGCCACTGAAATAGGCTTCGATGAACTGACTTTCCTGAACTGTCGCTTCTCGGAACGGAAAGTCATCAAGACCGAACGTATCAGTAAAATACTGGTGTCAGCCATCAAGCAATCCCTTAAAGCCCGTTTGCCACAACTGAATGAAATGACGGATTTCAATAAGTTCATCACGCAGCCTTTCAAAGGACAGAAGTTCATAGCTCACTGTTACGAAGGAGAAAAGCCCCTGTTGAAAGATGTATTCCACAAAGGAGAAGATGCACTGGTATTAATCGGTCCGGAAGGAGACTTCAGTGAAGAAGAAGTGCAAAAGGCAATAGAAAACGGCTTTACTCCCATTAGTCTGGGAAAGTCGAGACTGCGTACAGAAACGGCAGCTCTGGTGGCCTGCCACATTCTGAACTTACAAAATCAATGATAATCACACTTAAATAATAGTTATATGAAGAAAAGTTTGTTTCCCCGTTTGGCGTTGATGGCTGTAGTGGTAGCTCTTGTCAGCGCCTGTTCCCAGAAGAAGCAAGAATACACCGATGTGATTCCTGCCAATGCCCATACGGTAGTCAGCATCAACCTGAAATCATTGGCTGACAAAGCAGGCCTCAATGACAAGGAGAACAAAGAAGTACAGGAAAAGCTGACGAATGCTTTGAAGAGCGGCATGAACGCTGCAACATTCCAGCAAGTGGAAATGATAATGAAAGATCCGAAGAAATCGGGAATCGATGTATCGGAACCTTTGTATATCTTCACCACGGAAACATTCCCTACTACTATCATTGCCAAAGTCAGCAGTGAAGACGACCTGCATGCACTGCTGGAAACATTGGAGAAAGAAAAAGTCTGTCAGCCTCTGGCAAGCGGTGACGGTTTTCAGTTCACACAAATGGGGAACCAGGTACTCATAGCATATACTCCTTCAGTGCTTATGCTGACCAATTATAGCGGCACTACCCAGCTTGAGAAAATCAAAGAGAATATTCCTGCCTTGCTGAAACAGACGAATGAAAACAGCATTGTTTCAACTACTGTCTTCAAAAAGATGCAGAAGATGGGAGGAGATATCAGCACTATGTTCTCTCCGGCAAGCCTGCTGGGCCCTTATGCCAATATGATCAAAGCAAGCGATATGCCCTACAACATTGACCTGAAAGATATGAAAATGTTGGGAAGCCTTTCCTTTGAGAAAGGTAAGGTAAGCATGAAGTATGAGAGCTTCACAGAAAACCCGGAACTGCAAGCTTTGTTCGACAAACAAAAGAAGGCAACCTGCCCCATAGAAAACACTTTCTTGAAATACTTCCCGAAATCCACCCTGATGTATCTCAGCATGGGTATCAATGGAGAAGAGTTCTATAACATGTTGTTGGAAAATGAGCAGTTCCAGAAGAATTTCTCCATAGCCAAGGCTAATGAAGTAAAAGAGTTGTTCGGCACATTCCAGAAAGATATTGCAATGGGGTTGATAAACTTCACTATGAATAACGCTCCTACTTTCCTGATGTACGCCAATGTAAAGAGTGCCGCCCCCGTACAGTTATTGTATGAGAAGAAAAGCGAACTGGGCTTAAAAAGAGGAGACGACATCCTGAAACTGGGAGAAAACGAATATGTATATAAATCAAAGGCACTGAACCTGTTCTTCGGAGTTCGCAACAATAGTTTGTATGCTACGAATGACGAAATGTTGTACAAGAGCATAGATAAAGCCGTTAATCCATCTATTAAGGATACCGAATTTGCATCCAATATCAAAGGTAAGAACAGCGCTTTCGTCATTAATGCTGAAGCAATTCTTGCTTTGCCGATTGTGAAGATGTTATCGGAATATGGCGGCACACAATATGCAACAGCTTTTGCTTTGGTTGACAAGATAGCTTATGTAGAGGCTGTTGGCGACCCCAATAATAATGCAGATATGGTTATTCAACTGAAAGACAAAAACGTAAATGCATTGAAACAGATTGTAAACTTCATCAAAGAGTTTGCAGGCATCTAATCCCGATAAATAATGGAAATCATTCATCTGCGGCAAACACTTCCCCAAGTGTTTGCCGACCGGGATGCCATTTCATCCGACGTATGGCATCAAGACCTTGTGCTACAAAAAGGAGAGCGGTATCTGATTGAAGCTGCTTCGGGCACAGGTAAATCCTCTCTATGCAGCTATATCTACGGATATCGCCGCGACTATCAGGGTATCATTAACTTCGATGAACGGAATATCCGTTCGCTCTCCATTCATGAGTGGGTGGAATTACGAAAACATTCATTGAGCATGTTGTTTCAGGAGCTACGTATCTTCCCTGAACTGACTGCACTGGAGAATGTACAGTTGAAGAACCGGCTTACTAACTATAAGAAGAAAAAAGAAATCCTTGCTCTTTTTGAGACGCTCGGTATCACTGACAAAGTAAATGAAAAGGCTGGAAAGTTATCTTTCGGGCAACAACAACGCGTAGCTTTTATTCGTGCTCTCTGCCAACCGTTCGATTTCATTTTTCTGGATGAGCCTATCAGCCACCTGGATGATGATAACGGTACACTCATGGGACGTATACTGACCGAGGAGGCCGAACGGCAAGGTGCGGGAGTGGTTGTTACTTCCATTGGAAAACATATAGAGTTAGAATATAATAAAGTGATGAAACTATAAATCAGTTGACAAGAGGACAAGTTGACAACTAAAAAAATATAACTTCAATGAACAAACTTGTTTGGAAACTTCTCCGCCAACACATCAGCATCGGACAACTGACCGGCTTTTTTCTCGCCAATATCTTTGGGATGCTGATTGTATTGTTGAGCGTGCAATTTTATAAGGACGTCCTTCCCGTCTTCACGCAGGGAGATAGTTTCATGAAGAAGGATTATATCATCGCTACCAAAAAGATCAGCACCCTCGGCAGCATTACCGGACAAAGCAATACTTTCTCCAAAGATGAAATTAAGGAACTGGAAGCACAACCTTTCACACGTAGTGTAGGCGCTTTTACACCTACCCTTTTCAAAGTATCAGCAGGACTGGGAATGGAGCAAGCCGGTATCCGTATCTCTACGGATATGTTTTTTGAATCTGTTCCCGATGAGTTTGTAGATGTCAGCCTGGACAAATGGCACTTTGACGAAGGTACACAAACCATACCTATTATCATTCCCCGCAACTATCTGAACCTTTATAACTTTGGTTTTGCACAGAGCCGCAACCTGCCGAAGTTGTCGGAAGGTGTAATGGGACTAATACAAATGGACATTGTGATGCGTGGCAACGGACGCGTAGAGCAATACAAAGGAAATATCGTCGGTTTCTCCAACCGCCTGAACACTATTCTTGTTCCACAATCGTTTATGGAATGGGCCAATCAGGCTTTCGCATCCGAAAGAGAAGCACAGCCTTCCCGCCTGATCGTAGAAGTAAAGAACCCTACGGACACAGCCATCACCGACTATTTTCAACAGAAGAACTATGAGACCGAGGGGGACAATCTGGATGCCGGAAAGACCACCTATTTCCTCCGCCTTATCACAGGTATTGTTTCCGGCGTGGGACTATTCATCAGTATCCTCTCTTTCTATATCCTGATGTTAAGCGTATTCCTGCTGCTTCAAAAGAATACGGCAAAGTTGGAGAACCTGTTATTAATAGGTTACAGCCCTTCTAAAGTCGCATTACCTTATCACGTATTGACCGTAGGATTGAATTTGCTGGTACTGATCCTTGCCATAGGCGGTGTGGCCTGGTTAAGATCTTACTATACAGGCGTCCTGCAAACTCTCATTCCACAATTGGAAACCGGGTCTCTCCTACCCTGTATTTTGGCTGGAAGTATCTTATTTATAGCAGTATCTGCCTTGAATATACTTCTGATACGAAGGAAAGTACTCTCTATCTGGAAAGGAAGTAAAGAAAAGTAAAGAGTATGATAAAACGAAAAGCAAAAAGAATAATAGTAGCATGTCTCATGCTGCTATTTCTTTTATCAGCAGGAATTTTCATCTTCCGGGGAAGCCTACTGCGTCACATCTCAGATCAACGTATTACCCTACTGGAACAACGTTATGGACTGGATATCAGCTACAGCGAACTCCATATGAAGGGTCTGAACACAATCGCTATCGACGGACTAAGCGTAGTTCCGCAGGAAAGAGATACACTATTTTCCCTGCAATCCCTCAATGTTCGTATCGGCCTTTGGAAACTGATGTGGGGAGATATCAAGATTAAAGAAGTCCGGATTGACGGGCTCTCACTCAATTTCATTAAAAAGGACTCCATAGCTAATTACGATTTTCTTTTCCACACTTCTGCCGAGCCTACCGCTCCCAGTGAACAAAGTTCCAGTACCGATTATACCCGTCGCATCAATACAACATTGAACCTCCTTTTCGGATTATTACCTGGCAATGGGGAACTCACCCACCTTACTATCACTGAACGGAAAGATCATAACTTTGTCAGTTTCCGCATTCCCCGTTTCGTTATTGAAGATTACCATTTCCTGTCCGAAATAACAGTTCAGGAAGACAGCTTAAATCAACAATGGAATACTGAAGGAGAATTTAATCCTTCGGAAAGACGGTTGTATGCCACTTTGCATGCCCCACAACTGACTGTCCCCTATATCAACCGCCGATTTGGTGCAGAAGTACAATTTGACAGCCTGACATGTAACTTCTCACAGGAAAAGGTAAGTGGCGGAATCACTCGCCTGGTCGGCCAGTCGGAAGTACGGGGATTGCAAGTATATCATAAACGATTGTCTCCCGAAACCATCAATCTGGATCGCGGCCAACTGGACTTCCATGTTAATGTCAGTCCACAGGCTGTAGAACTGGATAGCGCCAGCCTTGTACGCTTCAATGCATTGACCTTTCATCCTTATTTAAGGGCAGAGCGCGTTGGAGAAAAGACCAATCAAAAAGAGTGGCACTTTACAGCTTCCGTTCGTAAACCCTGGTTCCCTTCGGAAGAACTGTTCGGTTCGCTGCCCAAAGGACTTTTCGAGAATCTGGAAGGCCTCAGCACTACCGGACAATTAGCTTATCATTTTCTACTGGATGTAGATTTCTCACAACTGGATAGCCTGAAGTTTGAATCGGAACTGAAGGAGAAAGATTTCCGTATTCTTCATTATGGAAAGACAGATTTGGGTAAAATGTCCGGTGAGTTTATCTATACAGCTTACGAAAACGGACAACCGGTATATACGTTCCCTGTCGGTCCGTCATGGGAACATTTTACACCACTGGACAGCATTTCTCCCTTGCTGCAAATGTCCGTTATGCAAAGTGAAGACGGAGCATTCTTTTATCACCGGGGATTCCTGCCGGACGCTATGCGCGAAGCTTTGATTCATGACCTGGAAGTCCGTAAGTTTGCCCGCGGAGGTAGCACGATCTCCATGCAATTAGTAAAGAATGTCTTCCTGAACCGCAATAAGAATATAGCCCGCAAACTGGAAGAAGCGCTTATCGTCTGGCTCATCGAAACCGAACACCTCACTCCAAAGGCCCGCATGTACGAAGTTTACCTGAATATAGCCGAATGGGGTCCTATGGTTTACGGCATCCATGAAGCAGCTGACTTCTACTTCGCCAAGCGTCCTTCACAATTGAGTATAGAGGAATCTATCTTTCTTGCTTCCATTGTTCCTAAACCGAAACACTTCAAAAACTCATTTACTACAGGCGGCAAACTGCAAGAGAGTCAGGAAGGTTACTTCCGCCTGATTGCAGAAAGACTGGCCAAGAAAGAAGTGATTACCAATGCACAAGCGGCACAGGTAAACATTAATAATGTGGTACTAAAAGGAGTGGCTAAATCAAGTTTCGTAAGTGAAGGTTGGCAATAAAGCAAAACGATGTAGAAAGGAAGGAAACCAGTTGACGAGTTGACAAGGGAACAAGGGGCTGCGCAATGCTTCTGTGCCGCATGGCACCTTGTCCCCTTGTCAACTTGTTAACTGGTCAACTTTCCCTCAAAACCCGTCCATACTAAATAAATTCCTAAAACTTATCCCTGATGCGCCAACATATACTCCTTAGGCGACATGCCATGCACTTCCTTGAAAGAACTGGAGAAATGCGACAAGTTCGTGTAGCCCGTAGCATACGCTACTTCGGATACTGTCAGTTTCTTCTCTTTCAACAAGGCAGCAGCCTGCTGTAAACGGATATTCTTAATAAAGTCGCGTGCCGAAAGATTTGTCAGTTCTTTCAGTTTCCGGTGCACATGGACACGACTTAAGCCGACATTCGCTGCCAACATTTCCACATTGAGATCCGGATTGGACAGATTCTCGTTGATAACCTTCATTATCTTACTCATCAATATCTCATCTGCCGATTTCATGCTCAGCTTCTGTACCTTATCTTCCTGCTGCTGCGCACCGCTGAACTTGCTCTTCAGCAGTTTACGGTTAGCAATCAGATTAGCAATCGTACTCTTCAGAAGTTCCGTATTGAAAGGCTTCACCATATAAGCATCCGCACCGGTTGCCATACCTTCCATAGTATCCTCAGGCTTCGATTTAGCCGTTAACAAGATTACAGGCACATGATTGACATTCGTATTCTGCTTAATCTTCCGACATAATGATAATCCATCCATTTCCGGCATCATGATATCGCTGATCACCAGGTCAGGGGTATCTGCAAGGATAGTATCATAAGCCTCCCTACCATTCTTCCGGGTCATAATCCGATAATCCCCTTCCAATTCTTCTTTCAGGTAAGAGAGGATTTCTTCCTCATCCTCCACTATCAATATGCGCATGCGATTCTTTGACTTACCTGTTTTCTTGCTTTCTTCGTCCTCTTCTTCTTCAAAGGCTCCCTCCAAATCCGTCTTCTCCGGTTTAACTAACACGGTATGAGGAGTAATGGCTGCTTCCACATCTTCCAGTTCATCCGTACGCAGATGGGCAGAGCCCAACGGTATACGGATAATAAAACGGCTGCCCGGAGCATCTTCCCGATTCTCTGCCAGGATGATGCCATGATGCAGTTCCACCAATGAACGGGACAAATGCAAACCGATACCCGTACCAAAGTTCGATTTAGTCACATCATTATCTATCTGATAGAACCGTTCGAAGATACGCTCTATCTTCTCCCGGTCGAGTCCGATGCCGTTATCCGTCACAGTTATTTCAAAGTACTCCTTCAGTGGATCGCGCCGGGTGGAATCACGTCCTGTAGAAAGTGTAACCGTAATCTCTCCCTGCTCCGGTGTGTACTTAAAGGCATTGGAGAAGATATTCATCAGTATCTTATCGAAGTTATTCATATCCACCCATACCTTCAACTGCGGCATGACGTGTTCGAAACTGAAATGTATCTTCTTCTTCCGCGCCATATAGTCGAAAGTAAGCATCACATCGTCAATGAAACCCACCATATCCGTCTCCCGGAATTTCATGAACATCTGTCCTTTATCCAGCTTACGAATATCCATCAATTGGTTTATCAGACGAAGAATACGTTGTGCATTCCGGTAAATCATCAGATAAGTCTTCTGTACTTCTCCTCCCTTCTTTTCAGCCAGCAATTTCTCCAGAGGATTAATAATCAGCGTCATCGGAGTACGTATCTCATGCGAGATATTGATGAAGAACTGTAGCTTCGCTTCATTCAATTGTTCGGCATGTTCGCGCTTCATGATTTCACGGCGATGGCGCATACGCGACAGGATATAATTCACAATACCCAATACAAGCAAGCCGAACAGGAACACATAAATACAATACGCCCACCACATCTCATACCAGGGCGGAGTAATCAGTATCTTCACAGTACGTATCTCCGAAAGATTGCCATGGCTCAATGCCCGCACATGGAAAGTATATTTGCCGGGCAGAAGATTATTATACGTCACCCGGTTCACCCCCGGCTCAGTGCTAAGCCACTGGTTACTCAGTTCTTCAATCTTATACTGATAGGATATCTGTTCAGGATTGTTGTATTGCAACGTAGAGAACACAATGCTGAACGTATTATCATAATGAGCCAACTGGAACATATTCGCATCCGGCACAGACGTATAAATAACGGTATGTCTTCCCGAACGTGTATTCTTCCGTACAGGCTGGTTAAAGATAGAGAAATCCGTAATCCAGACCTTGGTATCTTTCAGCACGCTCCCTATGGATGAAGGCTGAAAATAAGTGATACCATTGATTCCACCGAAATAGACTTTCCCAGCCTCATCCTTATAGAATGCACCGTGTGTAAACTCGTTGCCCTGCAAACCGTCGCCCGCATAATAATTGATATAACGGCCGGTTTTAGCATCATACTTGCAGATACCCATATAGGTACTAATCCACATATTGTGCTCCTCGTCCTCACAAATTCCACAGATTACATTATTCGGCAAACCATCCGCCACCGTAAAGCAAGTAAGCTCCTCAGTCTTCTTGTTGAAGCAATATAAACCGTCTGTCGTACCTGCCCAGATATTTCCGGCATGGTCTTCTTGCACTACATAGCCCACCCGGTCTTCAACCAGGGTGTTCACCTTCCGGTAATTAATAAAACTCTCATTAGCCGGATTGAAACAACTGATGCCTTTATAATGCCCCAGCCAGATCATTCCCTCACTGTCACAAAAGATATAGTTCACCCAGTCATTGGCCAGTTCATTCCTCGTCAGGTCGCCCGTTTCGTCTTTAGACGACTCGAAATGTTTCAACTCTTTCGTCACCAGATTATACTGATAGAAACCCGAACCGAAAGTAGCAATATAAAGATTCTTATGCCGGTCTTCCGTAATTGAGAATATCTTCTCGTTGTCAACGGGCAGCGGGTACTCACACTCACCGGTTCTTCTGTTTAGCTTTGCCAGTCCCCGGGTATACGAACCGAGCCAGAAGTCTCCGTTCGTATCTTCGTACATACACATAATGGTATTAGCCATGGAACGCGGATTATTACCCGGCTGATAATGGTGCAGTCTTCTTCCTTCCGCATCCAGTTCAAATACTCCTTCATTATCGGCCCCTACCCACAAGTGGTGATTACTGTCCTGATAGATAGACATCACACACCCTTGTCCGATAGGATTGTAATAAATGGACTTATTGCCATAATATTCAAACGGATTCTCCTGCTTCGGTATCAAGACAATACCTTTCTGAAACAACCCGACCCACAAGTTCTTATCCCGGTCTTCCAGGATGGCATGTATCTTTCCCTCCGAGAAGTCCAGCGGAGCAGAGTTGATACTATAATCTTCTATTTTTCCGGTCATCCGGTTGTAAGTCTTCAATCCCTGACCGTCGGTACCTATCAACAAACGGTCGTCCACCAGTGTCAGGCAATAAATGGATAGCTCCTCACTACCTGTATAAGGCACAGGAACAAAGCGATTCTGTTCACGATCGTAGCGGGACAAACCATGCTTTTGAGTTCCGATAAACAGATTTCCATACTTATCTTCACCAATAGCCGATACATAGTTATCATTAATCGCCGGATATCTGAAAATGCGGACTTCCTGTGTAGCGGGCAGATAACAAATCAGTCCATGCCCTTCTGTGCCAATCCAGATATTATAATCAGAGTCCTCATATAAGTTAGACTGGAAATTATAATTCACCTGTTTCATGATAGCATCAATGGATACTGCCTGCTGCTTCTCTTCGTCCAGGCGGAAAATTCCCTGACCGGTAGTTACCGCCCAGATTTCGCCATTATGCAGTTTCTGCATTTGCGTAACATGCGGAAAGACCTGCTTACCTGCACGTATCATGGGGATTTCCCGAAAAGTATCCGTCTCCGAATCATACTTCATCAGTCCGTCAATACAACCTACCAACAGATTCTGCCGGCTGTCTTCATAAAGTGTACGTACGTAATTGTTTTTAATGGAAGTAGAATCACCGGACATGTGTTTATAGTTAGAAAAGCGAAGCCCGTCAAACCGGTTCAGCCCGTACTCGGTGGCTATCCAGATGAATCCACGCTTATCCTGAAAGATCTGGTTGATAAGACTGCTGGACAATTCGTTGTTAGTGGAATAAAACTTACCGGTCTGTGCTGCCAAAGGCAGAACAACCAAGCACAACAATAAGACTATAAGGGGGGCTTTGTTAGGAGCTGTTTTCATTGCATTCTATACTTAAAGGTAAGCAAAGATAAGAAAACTTTCGAAATGGACAGGGAAGCCAGTGAAAGGAATATAGGATTTATCACTTAATTATTTATCTTTCGGGCGTCAATTAAGCCCGAACGTAACACCAGCAAATGATTTTGTAACACAGGGAAAAGTCATGTTACATTTAAATGTAACACAGGCTACAATAAAATGCCTGCTTCTTCATATTATAGAATACCTTTGTCACAAACGAAAAGGAATGTTTAATCACTTAATCTAATTGAATACAAATATGGAAACTTAAAAATGAAATGCACGTCTTCACATCTTTAATAAAGAAAGAGAATATTATTGTTATCCAACTAAATTAATTTCATTATGAAATGCACAAATTATTGTTTTAAGCCATTGGGGCTTCTATTCTTATTATGCCTGATACCTCTATGGGCATTTTCACAGAACATCACTGTGAAAGGTGTGGTGAAGGACGCCACAGGAGAATCGGTTATCGGTGCGAGCGTAGTGCAGAAAGGCACCAGTAACGGTATTATTACCGACATTGACGGTAACTTCACGCTGAATGTTCCATCCAACAGTACCATCGTAATTTCATTTGTGGGCTACAAGACTCAAGAAGTTCCTGTGGCCGGGAAGACACAAATCAATGTTACGATGAAGGAAGATACTGAGATGCTGGATGAGGTAGTAGTGGTAGGTTACGGACAGATGAAGCGCTCAGACCTGACAGGTTCGGTGGTATCGGTTAATGACCAAGCTATTAAGAAGTCGGTTCCGACTTCTATCGACCAGGTATTGCAAGGCCGTGCTGCCGGCGTGCAGATTCAGGCAAACTCCGGTACACCGGGTGCGTCCACCTCTATCCGCATCCGTGGTGTCAACTCCTTGAATGCCACTAACCAGCCTATCTTCGTCATTGACGGCGTAGTAGTGGATTCTGCCACAGATGATGAAAACAGTAACCCGCTATCAAGTATCAACCCGTCGGACATTGTATCTATGGACGTGTTGAAAGATGCTTCGGCAACCGCTATCTATGGTTCGCGTGCATCTAATGGTGTTATCATGATTACTACCAAACGAGGGCAGGCAGGTACAGCTACAGTTACTTATGACGGTTATGTAGGATGGCAGGAAATGCCCACGCAACTCAACATGCTGAACCTGAGTGAGTATGCAACTCATCACAATAGTCGTGCAGCATTGGGACTTGTCGATCAAAGCAGCAGCTTCGTTCGCCCCGACTTACTTGGAGAAGGAACCAACTGGCAGGATGAATTATTCCGCAAAGCATTAATGACGAGCCACAACCTTTCCGTAAGCGGTGGTAATGATAAGACAACTTATGCTTTCAGTGGCGGTTTCCTTGACCAGAACGGTATTGCACTGGGCTCCAGTTTCCGCCGTCTTTCATTGCGCGCCAATGTCGACAGCCAGATTAAATCATGGTTACGTGGTGGCATCAACTTCTCATTTGCCGAGTCTAAACAGAGTGTAGGAACTGATAACAATACCATCATAAGCGCATTGCTCCAACAACCCACCGTTGCCGTTACTTCTACCGACGGAAGCTTTGATGGCCCGGAAGACGTATGGATGCCCGAAAATCCGGTAGGTTTGGCTTCTATCCGCACCAACAACAACCGTAAAATGAACTTCCGTTTTAACACGTATCTGGAAGCTACCTTATTAAAAGGACTTACTTTGAAGACGGAACTCTCAACCGACTATAATTTCAATAATTACTATTATTATCAGCCCGATTATCAGTTCGGTATCAAGACCAGCGACACCCGTACTTCCAAGTGGACCAAAACCAACACCAAGTACTGGTCATGGCGCAATATCCTGACTTACAATACGCAGATAGCTCAAAAGCATAACATCAACATCATGGTCGGCCAGGAAATGTCTCATTATAATTACGAAACTCAGGTAGGAACAGCCACAGGCTTCCTGACGAATACGACTCCCGACCTGAGTGCAGGTGATGTGACTTCATCCACCACTACCGGTTCACGCTTCGTCAATTCACTGGCATCCGCTTTCGGACGTGCATTCTATTCGTACGACGAACGTTACCTTTTAACGGCTACTATCCGCCGTGACGGTTCTTCTAAATTTGCCAAAGGCAACAAGTGGGGCTGGTTCCCGTCTGTGGCTCTGGCATGGCGTGCTTCCCAGGAATCATTCCTGCATAATAATGAGGTTATCAACAACCTGAAACTGCGTGCGGGTTGGGGTGCCACCGGTAACCAGAACGTCAGCGATTATGCTTATATGGCACTACTTTCTTATAAGACCACGCCTTGGGGCACAGGAGTATTGACAGGAAATACCGCCAATCCGGACCTGACTTGGGAAACTACCTATTCTTATAATGTCGGTGTCGACCTTGGCTTATTTCAGAACCGCATCGAGTTTATAGCCGATGTTTACTACAAGAAGACTAAAAACCTTCTTCTCCAGCTTCCATTACCAGCTTATCTGGGATCAAGCGGTCAGGGTGCAGCATCCAATCCGTGGGGTAACGTAGGTTCACTGGAAAATAAGGGTATCGAATTAACCCTGAATACCACCAACATTACGAACAAAGATTTCCAGTGGACTTCGAATCTTGTCTTCTCACTGAACCGCAATAAGGTCGTAGAACTTGATACTGACAATTCTTCCATTGAGAAGACTTATCAACCCAGTTCCACCAACTTCATCGTAACGAAGACCACCGTAGGACAACCTATTGGACAATTCTGGGGTTACAAAGTAATCGGTCGTTTCAACGAACCTACCGATTTCTATTACAAGGATGATCAGGGCAACGTGAAGCAAGTAGCGATACCCGAAGGTAATTCCATAGCCAAGAACAGTACATGGATTGGCGATTACATCTTCGAAGACAGAAATGGTGACGGCGTTATCAATAACGAAGACTGTACTTTCATCGGTAATCCCGAACCTAAATTCACTTACGGTATCGGTAACACATTCTCTTACAAAGGATTCGACCTGACGGTATTTTTCTCCGGTTCTTATGGGAACAAGGCGCTGAACCTGACTCGTTACCGCATTGAAGATCCCCGTTCCAATGCCAATATCCTGAAATCATCCTTGAACTATGCTGTTGTCGATTTAATCGACCCAAATGGTCCGTCCGATGATTACCGTAACCTGCATGTAGTGGGAGGCTCTGCCATACTACCGGCCCTGCAAGCATCCGATGCCAACAATAACTACTCACGTATAAGTGACCTGTTGATAGAAGATGCCTCTTACATCCGTCTGCAGAATATCTCTATCGGCTATACTTTCCCAAAGAAGTGGATAAACAAGGCGCACCTCAACAATGTAAGAATCTATGCCAATATACAGAACGTATATACCTGGAGTAAATACAAAGGCATGGACCCTGAAGTAGGTGCAATGTATGGTGACGCATTGATGACCGGCGTAGATTACGGACGCTATCCTTCACCCCGTATCTACACATTCGGATTAAATGTATCCTTCTAATCTTTTAAAATGAACTATACAATGAAAAATAAAATATTAATCATAGCAGCAATGGCAGGTGCACTGGTTCTCGGTTCTTGTGATGATTTCCTGGAACAAACCAATACCACAAATGCCAATCAAGAGACTTTCTTCGACAGTGATAAAGCGGTTGAAGCAGCTACTGCCCCACTTTACAACTATGTGTGGAACAGTTTCAATGATAAATTCTATTATGGAATGGGAGACGGACGTGCCAATAATCTTACAGCCCGTTGGTCAGCTTATATCTATCCTTATACCAACTTCACTGAAACAGCCCTGAGTGAAGGTCTTGAAGAAGCATGGGGATCGTTATACTCGGTAGTGGCTCAATCTAATTATGCCATTAATAATATCAAGGACTACTCCGGTCCTAAAGTAACCGAGGCTGCCAAGAGACAGGCTTACGGTGAGGCCCGTTTTATGCGTGGAGTTGCCTATTGGTATATTGGTTCTCTGTGGGGCAAGGGGATTATCTATGAAAATACGGCTGAAAAGGTAAACAACTCCGTTGCTCCTGCGCACCGTGGTGTAGACGTGATCGAATTTGCAATCCGTGACCTTGAATATGCAGCAGCCAACCTTTCGACTACCGCAAGTGATAAAGGACGTGTTACCAAACATAGCGCTTACGGTATGTTATCACGCCTCTATCTCTCTATGGCAGGCCTGACTACCGACGGGCAGTATAACGGGAGCAACATTGCCACCGATTTTAACCGCGGCACCCGCAATACTTATTATCTGGATCTTGCCCGTCAGGCTGCATTAAAGGCTATCGAAGGCCCCTACTCCCTGTTGGACAGTTATGGAAGTCTTTTTGCTTACCAGACAGCCAACAACAACAGCGAATCTCTATTCCAGTTGCAATGGCTCACCGGTAGTACCGATGCCATAGGCTGGGGATGTAACAATGCCATGCAGGCATTCTTCGCCTGGTCTACAATGGTAGGTGAAACCAACTGGGGTAATGCCACTTACGCATCTTACGACCTTGTACGCGAATATGATCCGCAAGACCGTATCCGCCGCCATAACACGATCTGTACCGTAGGTGAATACTATTCAGAGCTTAACTCCAAGAATGGCGGTTATACTTATAATGTAACCGAATCAGGATATGACAACAAATGTAACATCAAGAAGCATGTGATCGGTAAAATCGACGATAACGGCCAAAGTTATCAGCAAAGCAGCGGTGTAAATACATACATGATGCGTCTTGCCGAAGTTTACCTGAATCTTGCCGAAGCAATTCTTGGAAACAATGCCAGTACGACTGACGAGACTGCCCTCACCTATTTCAATAAAGTACGCGTACGTGCCGGAATGCCGGAATTGAAATCTATCACTTACGAAAACCTGCGATATGAACGCCGTATCGAATTTGCCCTTGAAGGACAGTATTGGTACGACTTATTACGCCGTTCTTACTACCAACAGCAAGAAGTAGTGAACTATCTCAATAACCAGGAGCGCAATGCCGGTTACGAATGGGATGAGTCCGAAACATGCCAGTATGCCAAGAGCAGCGACGGAACCGGTGTAGCTACCGCCACTGTAAACAACCTTACGTTACCGATCTCCGATGTTGACCGTGGACGTAACCCGGAATTGAACAACGCCCCTATAGCCTACGAATTCGGCGAACGAGAAGTTACTGTTACTGATTTGTTTAATGACTAACAAAGGAAAGAAGATATGAAAAGTTTAAAATATACCTGGATACTATGCCTGGCATTTTTGTCAGTAGGCTTCATCTCATGCAACGATGATGATGAATACTTTGATGACAAGTATCAAGACGTCAAAATAGTTATTGACCAGATTTATCTGGAAGATTATGAATCTTCCGTACCCGACCGGCCGGTTACTTTTGCACGCCTCGGCCAACTGATCCGTGTGGAAGGTAGTGGACTATATGGCATGAAGAAAGTCTATATCAATGGATATGAAACTTATTTCAACCGTGCCTATGTAACGGATAAATCCATGCTTATCCAGATAAACAGCAATACCCCTATTGTGGATGCCGAACCCGAAGATCGTAACATCATTCTGTTTGTGAAAGATAAAACACAAACGCCCCATGATTTCATAATACGTGCAGCATCTCCTACTGTTACCAGCATAAGCAATACATTGCCCAAAGCTAAAGAAACAGTCACCGTTTATGGCACAGGTCTTGACGAGACCACTAAAGTTACCCTCCCCGGAGGCATAGAAGTTACCGACATCACCAATTCTGAAGATGGCGACTGGTATTCATTTACAATGCCGAGTGGTGTTACAGAAAGTGGTCATATTCTCTCAGAAGGGGCCAACGGACAAGCACAATCTCCGTCTTATTTCAATTATAGCTCCTGTATGATTCTGGATTTCGACGGAAACGGAACACAAGGTTCCTGGAGTTGGAGTGAAACAGGTTCCATGACCAATGCAGACGACTTGGTAAATGATCCCACCGGTTCCGGACGTGGCAAGTGTCTTCCGATTGTTCCAAAACGCCTGCTCACTGCGGGTGTCAGTTCAGGAAAACCGCGTGTATCCGAATGCTGGACTGCCGGTAATGATGATGAACTGGATGACTGGACCCGTATGACTAAGTATATCCCTGCTACTACTCCGCTCACGGAAGTAGCATTGCAATTCGACATTTATGTTGCAAGCCCATGGTCGGGTACAGGATATATTCAGATCTGTTTAATCAATAACTTCAACTATGCAGGTATAGGTTCTGATGACGATGGCGCTAATAATGTGGTAGCTTTCTATGTGCCCTGGATTACCAGCGGAGGTATTGTCCCCTTCTCTACCGAAGGCTGGCAAACGGTTACCATTCCTTTCAGCCAGTTCAACAAGTATGCAACTCTCATTGCGGATAAAGAAGCGACTCAACCTACATTCCAGACTGTAATCGACGACCGTAACGCCGCTACTTACCGTAATTTCGGTATGGGCTTTGTGAATACAGACTTCTCTTATCTGGATGTAAAGGTTACTTCAACTCCATTTACCGGACCTGAAATCTACATCGACAACTGGCGCGTAGTGCCTTGTAAAAGTGTAGTAATCTCTGATTATCCGGAAGATGAAGAGACCGCAGAATAAACATAGTAAGAACATTTAAAGAATACAGAAAATGAAACTAAATAGAATCATTCTTCCGATAATGGCCTGCACACTGACTCTTGGCAGTTGCGACGACCAGATAATGGAGTGGAAGGAGTCTGATAAAAACATCACGATTTCAGATATTCCCCTCGCACTGAAGGAAAAATTAGCGAACTATGATTATATCAAAGCGTATGCGAAGCAATATACGCCGAATATGATCATCGGTTTGGGATTGGGCGCCGATCAATATATCAGCGATACACAATACAAGCAAGTGGCTGACGAGAACTTCCAGATGTTTACGACCGGCAATGCCATGAAACACCAGTCTGTTGTAAAGTCTGACGGCAGTCTTGACTTCACTACTATAGATGCATTTCTGCAAGCTGTACCCACCGATATTAAAATCTATGGGCATAACTTCCTATGGCATACCCAGCAGAATCAGAATTATCTGAAGTCGCTCATTGCTCCCACCATGAAGGTGGAAAGCAGCGGAGGTGTCGCCAACATACTCAGCGGTGACGCAACGGACTTTAACGGCGGAACCACCGGAGGCTGGGGAAGCTGGGGAAGCAATAAAGACAGCCAAACCGTTGAAGCAGGTGCGGGTTCGGACGGTACAGCCTGTATGGTATTGAAAAACAAAGGAGATGGCAACGCTTGGGAAGCACAATGTGCCTATAGCCTCAGTGATTTTCTGCAAGCCGGTAAAACGTATATGATTAAATTCAAGGCTAAATCGACTTCAGGTGCCGGACATTTACAATTTCAGTACCAGAACGGAACGACTTACGGGAGTCAAGGCGGATACAACGACTTTAATATCGGTACCGACTGGAATGACTTTGAATATGAATTTACCACTGATTATGAAGATGTAAACCGTATCATATTAAATTTTGGCAAGGTAGGTGCCACATATTACATCGATGATATTCAATTCGGACTTAAAGTAGAAGACCCAATGACCAATGTTTTATCCGGTGACAACAGTGACTTCGAAGGTGGTACAAAAGGTAGTTGGGGAAGCTGGGGTAATGGTTCAACCACCTCGGTATCGGCAAGTGGAGAAGGATACAACAGCAACTACTGCATTGTACTGGTTAATCCAGCAGACGGAAGCGATTACTATGCAGCACAATTGGCTTATACTTTCGATGACCCGTTGAAAGTAGGCGAAACCTATATCATCCAGTTCTATGCCAAAACATCTTTGGCAGGAGCCGGGGTACAATTTGCGACTCAAAACAGTAACGATTATTCGGGTGAAGGATATCATGCCATTCCTTTAAGTAGCGAATGGGTATTATGCGAGCACGAATATACATGCTCCAAAGAAGGCATAAACCGTATCCTTATAAACTTTGGCAAGAACGCTGCCACTTTCTACTTAGACAATATTAAATTTGGTGTAAAGAAAGCAACTACACGTGCCCTAACCCGTGGAACTTCCATCACTTATATTCCTAAATCAGCAGAAGAAAAGAAAGCTGCTTTGCTCTCAGCTATGGAAACATGGATTAAGGGTATGGCTCAACATCCGGGAATGGAACGCGTCACTGAATGGGATGTTATCAACGAACCTATCGGAGATAACAGCAAATGGCGTGGATTCGATAATACCTTCATGGATGGAGATTCCGCACCTGTAGAAAATGAAGAAAGCGGTTTAACCTTAAATTGGAGTAACGAAGCCGGTAACGGACATTTCTACTGGGGTTACTACATTGGCAAAGAGTATGCAGCAAAAGCATTTGAATATGCCCGCAAGTACTGTACTACAGGAACCAGGCTGTATGTAAACGATTATAATCTAGAAAGCAACCCCGGCAAGCTCGCGGCTTTGATTGAATTCGTGAAATACATCGACGAAAACAATACCACAGGACAACCTATTGTAGACGGTATTGGTACCCAGATGCACGTATCGACCAGCATTACAAGAGCACAGATAGACGCCATGTTCCAGACTATGGCTGCAACCGGTAAATTTGTCCGTGTTACGGAATTAGACGTACAGGTAGGCACCACGACTCCTGACGCCAGCCAATTGGCCACACAGGCCAACGTTTATCAAATGATCTTTGAATCTTACAAGGAGAACATCCCGACAGCCCAGCAATCAGGAATCACTATCTGGACACTGACCGACAGTAAGAAAGAACATGAATATTGGTTATCGGACGATGCACCGAATCTCTTCGATGCAAACTACGGACGCAAACATGCTTATAAGGGTGTATGCGATGGTATCGCCGGAAAAGATATCAGTGAAGATTTCAGTGGTGAAGACTGGAAGAATACCTATGAAACAGAAGGAGAATAAACTCCGGCTGAATAAAGTGTGAAGACAGGAATCTGGTAAGGCTCCAGCCTTACCGGATTCCATTCATCCAATCATTCTGCAAATCCGGCAAAAACATCCGTTTTACCCCCTGAAACAGGAAGATGTACGATAAACAAAAAATTATGTAACATCATTGAGGGATAATGTAACCGAAATGAATTTTTCTGCAACACTGCGAAAAGCTTTCTAATTTATAGCTCACTATCTTTGTTGCAATGGAAAACATCTCAAATCAATACCAGAGACAAACGATGAAGAATTGGATTTTAATTTTAGTTTTGAGTGTAATGACAGTTGGGCAGGCAAATGCTCAAAAGAGTACATTACAAAAACAAGGCACCGCTACTCAATTAGTAGTAGACGGTAAACCATTTCTTATTTTAGGCGGTGAATTAGGAAATTCATCGGCGGCATGCACAGAAGATATCGAACGTATCTTCCCAAAGCTGCAACGGATGGGACTGAATACAGTGCTCGTTCCCGCATACTGGGATTTGATAGAACCGCAGGAAGGACAATTCGACTTCACCCTCACAGATAAAGTCATCCGGCAAGCCCGGCAGAACGATCTTAAAGTTATTTTTCTTTGGTTTGGTGCATGGAAGAACTCCATGAGTTGCTATGCTCCCCTCTGGTTCAAGGAGAACTATAAGAAATACCCGCGTGCCTATACGCAAAAAGGAAAGCCACTCGAAATAGCCAGCGCATTCTCTGAAAATGTACTCCAAGCCGACAACCGTGCTTTTTCTCAATGGATGGAACACGTCGCAGCCATTGATAAAGAGGAAGGTACCGTCGTCATGATACAGATAGAAAATGAGATAGGTATGCTGGAAGATGCAAGAGACTATTCTAAAGAAGCCAACGCACTGTTCAATGCACCGGTACCCACGGAATTAATGAGTTACTTGCAGAAAAATAAGAAAATGCTCCATCCCCAGATGCTTGAGAAATGGGAAAGCCAAGGTAGCAAGAAACAAGGTACCTGGCAAGAAATATTCGGAGCCGATATCTACACCGATGAATTATTTATGGCCTGGCACTACGCCCGTTATGTGGAAAGAATGGCACAAAGCGCCCGGTCCATCTACAATATTCCACTATTCGTGAACGCTGCCATGAACAGCCGCAACCGGAAGCCGGGAGAATATCCTTCTGCCGGTCCGCTGGCACACCTTATTGATATATGGCATTGCGGAGCACCCAGCATCGACCTTCTTGCTCCCGACCTGTACGACAATGGCTTTACAGATTGGGTAGCTAAATATAAATTGCACAACAACCCGTTGTTTATCCCCGAAATCAAACTGACAGACAATAATGGAGTAAGAGCTTTCTACATCTTTGGTGAACATGATGCCATCGGTATCAGTCCGTTCTCCATCGAAGGTGGTTCCGACTCTCCCAACTCTCCGTTGGTAAAAAGCTATCGTACGCTTAAAGAGTTCATGCCGCTGCTGGCTAAGCACCAAGGCAAAGGAACAATGAAAGGATTACTTTTCGATCAGGAAAATAAGGAACGCATCATTTATCAGGATGATCTGAAGATAACCTGCCGACATTTCTTTACCCTTCCCTGGGATGCGCGTGCTACCGATGGCAGTGTATGGCCTGAAGGAGGAGGTGTATTATTAAGACTGGCACCCAATGAGTATATCGTAGCAGGTAGCGGTATCGTTATTGAGTTTGAGAAAGCTACAGAAAATCAGGCCAAAGTCCGGGCATTGGGCGAAGACGGATTTGCCCAGGCAGGAGGAAAGGGGGATAAGGTGATAAGTGATGGAGTGATAAATGATAAGGTGATGTGGAAAGGAGCACGTTGTGGCATCGGATCCGTAGATGAAGTGAAGGTGAACGAGGACGGTACGCTCTCTTATATCCGTCGTCTGAATGGTGATCAGGATCACCAAGGGCGACATGTACGCATCTCAGTGGGAGATTTCCAGATACTTCATGTGAAATTGTACGAGTATAAGTAGGTAGTAGTTAAGTCGTGGGTAAAAGATAAAATTAGATATGAATAAGGTTAGTTTTAATAAAGTTAGGTTGAGTCTGGCAGTGCTGCTTTGCCTTTGCGCTACTTCCATGGTAGACGCAAAGGTGAAGTTGCCTGCCTTGATTTCAGACGGAATGGTACTGCAACGCGAGCAACCCATCAAAGTATGGGGAACGGCAGATGCTGGAGAAAGTGTACAGGTGAAGTTCCTGAAGAATGCCACCCCCACAGGTGTGAAAGGTGGCAAACTGAAAGCTGCTTACACGGTTACAGCAGATGCAAACGGTAAGTGGACCCTCACCCTGCCTGCAATGAAACCGGGCGGACCTTACATTTTGCAAGTTAATGACATCGAACTGAAAGATATTCTGGTAGGAGATGTATGGTTGTGCTCCGGCCAATCCAATATGGAACTACCTGTCAGTCGGGTTACAGATATGTTCCGTGATGAAATTGCCGCTTATGAGAACACGAATATACGGCAGTTGAAAGTACCCAACATCTTCAACTTCCATGCACCGCAAGCGGACTTGCCGGATTACGTTGCCTGGAAACCACTGACGCAGGAAAACGTAATGAACTTTTCCGCCTTGGCCTACTTCTTTGCCAAAGCCATGTATGAAAAGAACAGCATACCCGTCGGGCTGATAAACTCCAGTTGGGGCGGAACTCCCGTTGAGGCGTGGATAAGCGAAGAAGGACTGAAAGAATTTCCGAAGTATGTGAATGACAAACGGCAATATGAAGACGATGCTTATTTGAAAAGCATTAAGCAAACGGAAGGTTTGAGCTTCTATCACTGGAATACTGCCCTATACCGGGGAGATGCAGGACTGCACGAAACAACGCCCTGGTATGCCACCGACTACAACGATAAAGACTGGCAGACCGTCGATTTATTCTCCACCAACTGGGGAACCAACGGCTTGAATGCGATAAACGGTTCGCACTGGTTCCGCAAAGAAGTGGAAGTACCGCAGGAGTGGAACGGAAAAGAAGCGACCCTGCGTTTAGGTTGCATCATAGATGCAGACTCGGTCTATGTAAACGGGACATTCGTAGGCACAATTTCTTACCAATATCCCCCACGCATCTATACCATTCCGGCAGGTGTACTGAAAGCGGGAAAAAACATAGTAACTATACGCCTCATCAGCAATAACGGTTATCCGCACTTTGTAAAAGAGAAGCCTTATAAGATTATTTGCGGAAATGAAGAAGTAAGCCTGCAAGGAGAATGGAAATACAGATTAGGTGCTTCCATGCCTCCGGCTCCGGGAATGATGTTCTTCTGTTACAAACCGGTATGCCTGTACAATGCCATGATTGCCCCGTTACAAAACTATGGCATCCGTGGTGTCCTCTGGTATCAGGGAGAGTCCAATGTGGACCGCCGCAATGAATATGCCGCACTGTTGACAGCTATGATTGCTGATTGGCGCAGTACATTCGACAAGCCGGAATTACCTTTCTACATTGTAGAATTGGCGGACTTCCTGTCCAAAGATGACGTCAGCGGTAGGCAAGCATGGGCTGAGATGCGCAAGGAACAAGCCAAAGTAGCCGAAACCAACCGGAATACTCGTCTCATCCGCAACAGCGACCTGGGTGAATGGAACGATATACATCCATTGGATAAGAAAACCCCGGGACAACGTGCGGCAGAAAGTGCGTTGGAGACAGATAATAAATAACAGATAACTAATAACTGAATAATACAGCACTATGAACGCACTAAGTCAAAAAGTGTCTATGGCCGAGAAGATCGGCTATAGTTTAGGAGATTGTTCTGCGAACCTCGTGTTCCAGATGATGATGATTTACCAAACCAAGTTTTATACCGATGTCTTCGGTCTGGAAGGCGCCATTGCCGGATCAGTGATGCTGATTGCCCGCATTGTGGATGCTTTTGTAGACCCTACCGTAGGTATATTGTCCGACCGAACACGAACCAAATGGGGTAAATACCGTCCTTGGGTACTTTGGACTGCGCTGCCGTTCATGGTGTTCTATGTGCTGGCATTCTACAATCCCGGCATCGAGGATAAAGGTTTGGTAGCGGTATATGCTACAATCTCTTATACCTTGTTGATGACGCTTTACTCGTTCAACAATACACCGTATGCATCGTTGGGTGGTGTTATGTCAAGTGACATCAAGGAACGTACGAGTATTACGTCTATCCGTTTCGTAGCTGCTACTATTGCGCAGTTTGTGGTACAGGGCTTGACGCTCCCGTTGGTAAGCAAGTTCGCAGGTGAAAGTGGTGATAAGGGGCACGGCTGGCTGTGCACTATCTCCTTATTTGCAGTCATCGGTTTCGTGTTCCTGGTTATTACCTTCTTCTCCAGCCGAGAGCGTATCACGCCGCCGGCAAATCAGAAAACTGATACCAAGAAGGATATCAGGGATGTATTCAAGAATATTCCCTGGCGGGCGATGTTCATCCTGACGCTCTTCCTTTTCACAACCCTTGCTATGTGGGGAAGCGCAATGAACTACTACTTTGAGAATTATGTGGATTCGGGCGCACTGTTTGCCTTCCTCGATAAACTGGGGTTGGTGGCTACACAGGCCAGTGACTCGGTGGGTTATACGATACTGAATGCTTTCGGCCTTATTGTCAGCAGTCCTGAAAGAGCTTATGAAGTAGGCTTCGGTGTGTTCAACATGCTGGGAGCAGTGGTACAGTTCTTCGGCGTCATCTTCCTGTCCGGCTTCCTGGCCAACCGTTTCGGAAAGAAATCGGTGTTCATCGTTTGTCTGGCATTGACGGCAGTGTTCACCGCCTTCTTCTATTTCCCGAATGAAACGGATGTAGAGACAATGTTCGTTCTGAACTTCCTCAAGAGTTTGGCATACGCTCCCACCGTTCCATTGCTTTGGGCTATGATTGCTGACGTAGCGGATCATTCGGAATATGTCAATCACCGCCGTGCAACGGGTTTCGTGTTTGCAGGTGTGGTGTTTGCACTGAAAGCCGGTTTGGGTATCGGTGGCGCTATTTTGGGTTTCCTGCTCTCCGGTTTCGGTTATGTATCAGGCGCAGGGGTGGCACAAAGCGAATCGGCTATTCATGGTATCGTGCTTTCATCCAGTATTATTCCGGCAATTACGTTCTTTATCGGTGTCATAGCGCTATACTTCTATCCTATTACAAAGAAGTATAATGAAGAAATGCAGGCCGAACTGACGGAACGCAGAAGTAAAGAAGATTATTAATCATACTAAAGTAGAATGAAATTTAAGTATTTAGCATTATCAGTTTGTACTGCCGCATTAATGTCTTGTAATAGTGACAAACCTGTTGCGGCAGACCCGACTCTAAAAGATATTCTCGGTAATAAATTCCTCGTTGGTGTCGCCATTAATTCCGAACAGGCTGCGGGTCGCGACACCAGCGCAGTCAATGTAGTACGCCGCCATTTCAACTCCATTGTGGCCGAAAACTGCATGAAGAGTGAAGTGATACACCCGGAAGAAGACAGATATGACTTTAGCCTGGCAGACGAATTCGTTAAGTTTGGAGAGGATAACGGAATGTTCATCATCGGGCATTGCCTGGTGTGGCATTCCCAGCTCTCACCTTGGTTCTGCGTAGACGCCGAAGGAAAAAATGTTTCACCCGAAGTCCTGAAAGAACGGTTGAAAAGCCATATTCATACTATCGTGGGCCGATACAAAGGTCGCATTAAAGGCTGGGACGTAGTAAACGAAGCCATCGAAGGAGACGGAAGCTACCGCAAAAGCAAGTTCTACGAGATACTGGGAGAAGAATATATCCCGCTGGCTTTCCAATATGCACATGAGGCAGATCCGGAAGCGGAACTCTACTACAACGACTACGGTATGCACGAACCGGGACGCCGAGACGCAGTGGTGCGCATGGTCAATTCACTCAAAGAAAAAGGACTGCGCGTAGATGCCATAGGTATGCAGGGACACATGGGATTGGATTACCCGAGCATAGGTGAATATGAAACCAGCCTTCTCGCCTTTGCCTCCACAGGCGCTAAAGTGATGATAACGGAATGGGACATGAGTGCTTTGCCAACCGTAAACCGCGGAGCAAATATTGCCGACAAAGTAGCCTTTGAGAAAGCCTTAAATCCCTATCCCGAAGCTCTGCCGGATAGTGTTTCCAATCTGTGGAATGCACGCATGAAATCGTTCATGGAACTCTTCATAAAGCACTCGGACGTCATTACACGCGTAACCGGCTGGGGAGTATCGGACGGCGACTCCTGGAAGAACGACTGGCCCGTACCGGGAAGACGGGAATATCCCCTACTCTTCGACCGTAACTATCAGCCCAAGCCCTTCCTGAAAGAAATTCTGGAACCTAAAAAGGCAGTGTTCGATGAGTTCACGTATACGGTAGCTCCCAAGGATACCGATAAAGCAACTGATCAGGTTACCACACTGGGCACATTGAATCCCGTGTTACCGGGGTGTTATCCCGACCCGAGCATCTGCCGCGTAGGAAACGACTATTATATGGTCAACTCCTCTTTCGCCTTCTACCCCGGCGTACCCATCTGGCACAGCACAGATCTGACGAACTGGGAACAACTGGGTTACGTCCTCAACCGCCCCTCACAGTTGTCTATGTACGACGGCCTGCGCATCAGCGGCGGTATCTATGCTCCGGACATCAAATACAATCCTCACAACGGACTGTTCTATCTGATCACCACAGCCGTAGACGGTGGCGGCAACTTCTTCGTCACCACGGATGATCCGAAGAAAGGCGTCTGGAGCGATCCCACTTTCCTGCCCGAAGTGGGCGGCATCGACCCCGGATTTCTCTTCGACGAAGACGGGAAAGCATACATTGTGAACAATGACGGTCCGGCAGGAAAGCCCGAATATGACGGTCATCGCGCTATCTGGATACACGAATTCGACT
The DNA here is from genome assembly GCF_003464595.1 of Bacteroides intestinalis. Taxonomy (GTDB): domain Bacteria; phylum Bacteroidota; class Bacteroidia; order Bacteroidales; family Bacteroidaceae; genus Bacteroides; species Bacteroides intestinalis_A. The sequence goes on along the minus strand of NZ_QRZF01000002.1, from coordinate 56,868 downwards.
GGAAAAACGGTTGTACCGTAGGAAAACAGAAGATGATTATTGACGGGGGCGTAGACAAAACCCGGCATCCCATTTGGATAGAAGGTCCACACCTCTACCACATCAACGGCACATACTATCTGATGGCCGCCGAAGGTGGAACAGGCCCCAACCACTCGGAAGTGATCTTCACCGCTGCATCTCCGTTCGGCCCTTTCAAACCTTGTGCCATCAATCCGATATTGACGCAACGCGGCTTGCCGGCTGATCGTCCCAACCCGGTAACCTGCGTCGGCCATGCCGATCTGGTGGAAACTCCCGATGGCGACTGGTATGCCGTCTTCCTTGGTGTCCGCCCCTATCGCAACGGTCACGACGTGATGGGACGCGAAACTTTCATGCTTCCGGTGACCTGGAAAGAGAATCAACCCATTATCCTTCCTGAGGGTGACGTCATCACTTATACCGCCGACCGCTCCTACGGTCCTGCCCCACTATGGACAGCAAACGGACTGGCTAAAGAAGCATTTTTCATCCGCACTCCACTGGTGCCCTGCTACGATATAAACAGTAAAGGGCAGTTGGAAATGACTGCCAGCAGCACTGATCTTAACCAAAAGCGCCAGCCTGCCGCCATCGGTCGCTGGATTAACAACTGGACATTCACAGCTCAGACCGGCTTGGACTTCGTGCCACAACAGCCGAAGGATTTCGCAGGTATCATCTGTTTCCATGATGATAATTGCTATATTCGCTTCGGAAAGACATTGGACCAAGACAGCAAACCCGTCATGCTTCTGGAAACATACAGCCATGGCAGACTGTGCAGCCAGGCAAACAGCCCGCTAACCCGAACAGATGGGAAAGTATATCTGAAAGTAGAAGGAGATAATGCAGTAAACTATACCTTCAGCTACTCCACCAGTCCTAAAGGTAACTGGACGCAAGTAGGCGAACCTGTCTCCGCCGACCTGATAAGCACGCAGACAGCCGGAGGTTTCACCGGAACCATGGTCGGCATTTATGCCACAGGAAACTATCAGAATTAACCACATTAAAATCATAAAATCATGAAGAAAGAAAAGAGATACTTAGTACCCGGAGATTATATGGCAGATCCTGCCGTTCATGTGTTCAACGATCGCCTTTACATCTACCCTTCCCACGACTGGGAAAGCGGTATCCCCGAAAATGACAACGGTGACCATTTCAATATGAAAGACTACCACGTCTTCTCTACCGATGACCCCATGAAAGGTGAAATCGTAGACCACGGACTGGTACTCACCACTGAAGATATTCCCTGGGCAGGACGCCAGCTTTGGGATTGCGACGTAGCTGAGAAAGACGGCAAATATTATATGTATTTCCCTCTGAAAGACCAGAATGATATCTTCCGTATCGGTGTTGCCATCAGCGACCGTCCCGAAGGTCCGTTCATTCCCCAACCCGACCCGATGCACGGAAGTTACAGCATGGACCCTGCCGTTCTGAATGATGGAGACGGTAACTACTACATGTACTTCGGTGGTCTGTGGGGCGGACAGTTGCAACGCTATCGCGACAACAAAGCCTTGGAAAATGGAGCTACTTTCCCCGCAGACAACGAACCGTCCATCCCCGGACGCGTTGCCAAACTCAGCGGGGACATGTTGCAATTTGCCGAAGAACCTAAAGCCGTAGTGATCCTGGACGAAAACGGACAACCGCTGACAGCCGGAGACAACGAACGCCGTTTCTTCGAAGCAAGCTGGATGCACAAGTATAATGGAAAATATTACTTCTCCTACTCTACCGGTGATACTCACCGCCTGTGCTACGCCATCGGTGACAATCCTTACGGTCCTTTCACTTATCAGGGAGTAATCCTGACTCCGGTGGTAGGCTGGACTACCCACCACTCCATTGTGGAATACCGGGGCAAATGGTATCTGTTCCATCACGATAGTGTGCCTTCCGGCGGACGCACCTGGTTGCGCAGCCTGAAAGTATGCGAACTGGAATACGACGCCGAAGGAAAGATTATCACCATTGAAGGACTGGATTAACCTTTGCCCGATAGAGTATGAATACTGTCAAAATAGGTATTATAGGTACTGGGTGGATTGCCGAAAAGATGGCAATCACCCTCGAAGGAATGGAGGGAGTAGAAGCTTATGCAGTCGCTTCCCGCCAGTTGCAGACTGCCTGTGACTTTGCCGACCGGTGGGGTTTCACCCGTGCCTACGGTTCTTATGAAGAAATGCTGGATGATGAAGAGGTGGAATTGGTATATATTGCCACTCCCCATTCCCACCATTTCGAACATGCACGTATGAGTCTGCTGAAAGGCAAAGCGGTTTTATGCGAAAAGGCATTCACCACCAATGCCCACCAGGCGGAAGAACTGCTGAATCTTGCCAAAGAAAAGGAGCTCTTCATCACCGAAGCTATCTGGACACGTTATATGCCTCTATCGCAAACCATCAATGACCTTGTAAACGGTGGAATCATCGGACGCCCCATGACGCTGTCTGCCAATCTGGGTTACCCAATCGGTAACCGTGAGCGCCTCCGCCAGCCGGCACTGGCAGGCGGGGCTCTGCTCGACCTGGGAGTGTATGCACTGAACTTTGTTTCCATGGTTTTCGGGACAGACATAGAGCGTGTCACCTCTACCTGCGTAAAGACCGATACCGGAGTCGATGCACAGAACAGTATCACCCTTACCTTCAAGGATGGGAAAATCGCTGTACTGCACAGCAGTATGCTGAGTATGACCGACCGCCAAGGCATCATCTCCGGTGACAAAGGCCACCTGATCATTGAAAATATCAACAATCCGCAACGAATCAGAGTGGTAACGGAAGATTATAAGACGGCAGTTGTCTACAACTGTCCGCCACAAATCACCGGATACGAATACCAGGTATATGCATCCATGGAAGCTCTGAGGAACGGGTGGCTCGAATCTCCCTATATGCCTCACGCCGAAACCCTGCGCATCATGCGCATGATGGATGACTTACGCCGCGAATGGGGAGTACGCTACCCCACCGATGAATAAACCAACCAATACTTTTTGTTTATGAAAAAACTGCTCTCTTTATTCCTATTATTATCTTGTTTACTCGGACCCGTATCCGCGGAAGACGGCAGCCGCTTGTGGCTCCGGCAATCGACAGATGTCCACGCACAGATTACAGCGCCTCGCCAGTCTCCGACACTAAACATAGCCGTCCGTGAACTGAAGCAGGCATGGAAAGGGCTCCCCGTTACGCTTGTACTGAAGAAAGACAAACAGCTATCTTCTGAAGGCTTCCGCATACGACAGGTAAATGGAAAACTCACCGTCACTTCTCCCAGCGAAACGGGTTTGCTTTATGCTGCCTATCACCTGATCCGTCTGCAAGAAATGCAGAACTTCGGAAAGCCTTCGGAAACAGACCAGGAAATAACGGAAAATCCTGCCTATGACCTGCGTATTCTCAATCATTGGGACAACCTCGACCGCAGCATCGAGCGCGGTTATGCCGGCAAATCTCTCTGGAACTGGGAAGAACTGCCCGGCACACTCTCCGACAGATACGAAGCATACGCTCGTGCCAATGCCTCCATCGGAATCAATGCAACGGTACTGAACAATGTAAATGCTTCCTCTAAAATCCTTTCCGCTGAATATCTGGAAAAGGTAAAGGCTCTGGCAGACATATTCCGTCCTTATGGCATCAAGGTATATCTCTCTATCAACTTTGCCTCCCCCATGCAACTGGGCGGACTTTCCACAGCCGATCCTTTGGACAAAGATGTCATCGCCTGGTGGAAGCAGAAAGCCAAAGAGATCTATCGCACCATCCCCGACTTCGGTGGCTTCCTGGTGAAAGCCAATTCCGAAGGACAGCCCGGCCCGTGCGACTTCAACCGTACACATGCCGAAGGTGCCAATATGCTGGCAGATGCATTGAAGCCCTATAAAGGTATTGTCATGTGGCGCGCTTTCGTCTACAGCCCAACGGATGCAGACCGCGCTAAGCAAGCCTATCTGGAATTCCAGCCTTTGGATGGACAATTCCGCGACAATGTCATCGTACAGATAAAGAACGGTCCGGTCGACTTCCAACCTCGCGAACCATATAGTCCTTTATTCGGCGCTATGCCCCGGACTCCGCAGATGGTCGAATTCCAGATTACACAAGAATATCTGGGCTTCTCCAATCACCTTGCCTATCTTGCCCCGATGTGGGAAGAGTTCTTCGACTTTGTGAAGCCGTCTTCACTGAAAGCCATAGCAGGCGTCGCCAATATAGGCACAGATACAAACTGGTGCGGTCATCCTTTCGCCCAAGCCAACTGGTACGCCTTCGGGCGCATGGCCTGGAATCCTTCCCTGACATCGGAAACAATCGCAGAGGAATGGCTGAAACAGACTTTCTTCGATATAAGTAATCCCAAACATGCACCCATTGCTTATGAAGTGCATAACATGATGATGGAAAGCCGCGAAGCTGTGGTAGACTACATGATGCCACTCGGGCTGCATCACCTCTTTGCATGGGGACACCATTACGGCCCGGAGCCTTGGTGCGACGTGCCCGGTGCACGCCCCGACTGGATGCCGTCTTACTATCATAAAGCAGACAAACAGGGGATAGGTTTCGACCGCAGTCATACGGGTAGCAATGCTACAGCCCAATATCCCGATTCACTCTGCCACCTTTACGATGACATCCGTACTTGTCCGGATGAGTATCTCTTGTGGTTCCATCATGCCTCTTGGCAACACACCATGCAAAGCGGACGTACTTTATGGGACGAGCTTTGCTATCGCTACGACCATGGTGTACAGCAGGTAAGAAGCTTTCAGAAAAAATGGGATCTGGCCGAGAATTATATCGATACGGAACGTTTCAAGGATGTACAGTCACGCCTGAAGATACAGGCACGTGATGCCGTATGGTGGAAAGATGCCTGTCTGCTATACTTCCAGGAATTTTCGGGTATGCGTGCCCCATACGAAGTGGAAAGGCCGATACATGAATTGGATGATTTGAAGCAAGTGAAGCTTCCTATCGACAACCATGAATGTCCAACACCCAAAATGCTGAATGAAAGAAGATAAGCAATAGCCCTGTTTCAAATAGAAAATACTAAAAAGAACAGTTCAAATGATACATTGAACTGTTCTTTTTGTATTTTTGTGCCTTATAGAATATTATAAAGGATATGAAATATGAATAAAGTAACATTATTATTTATAAAATGGATACGGTTATCACTCTGTCTGATTACTCTCTCTTTCTTTGTACTGTCTTGTGAAAAAGGAGATATTGAGCCTGTTGAAAACCAAAAAACTTTATTCATGTACCTACCTTGGTCCACCGATCTAACCGAGTTTTTCTATACGAATATCTCGGATATGGAAAAGGCAATCAGCCAGCACGGACTGAATGGTGAACGGGTAATCGTATTTATGTCTACTACTTCGGAAAAAGCAACTCTATTTGAAATAACCTGCAAGAAAGGTAAATGTGAACAGATTACTCTAAAAGAATATAACAATCCGTCTTTCACCACCGCTGAAGGAATTACTTCCATTCTCAATGATGTAAAAAGTTTCGCCCCTGCACCCACTTACGCCATGACTATCGGATGTCACGGCATGGGATGGCTTCCAGTTCATAGTGCCCAGGGACGGGCAAGAACTTCAATGAAAATGCACTGGGACTATGAAGGTGTCCCGCGAACCCGTTACTTTGGCGGTAGGACAAGTCAATATCAGACAGATATCACTACCCTTGCGGAAGGTATAGCCGGTGCCGGAATCAAAATGGAGTATATCCTGTTCGACGATTGCTATATGTCAACCATAGAAGTAGCCTATGACCTGAGAAACGTTACAGACTACCTTATTGGTTCCACCTGTGAAATCATGGCTTATGGTATGCCCTATTCTATCATTGGAAAAGATTTGATGGGCGAACCAAATTATCAAGCCATCTGTGACGGCTTCTATTCATTTTATTCCACCTATGAAGAAAAACCTTGTGGAACATTAGGCATAACTAATTGTGCAGAATTGGATCATCTGGCCACTATCATGAAAGAAATAAATAATCGGTATACATTTGATACTTCAAAGCGGAACCAGTTACAACCTTTAGACGGTTACTATCCGGTAATCTTCTACGATTATGGTGACTACGTAGCACATCTGTGTGATGATACATCATTATTGAAAGAGTTTAAAGAACAGTTAGAACGGGCCGTACCTTATAAAACGCACACCGAAACTTATTATTCCATGAAGACGGGAGCTACCACACCAATTAAAACCTTCTCAGGTATTACCGTATCTGATCCGAGCGTAAATTCTTTAGCAGCAGATAAGACAGAGACAAATTGGTATAAAGCGACACACTAAATCATTTGTATACTGGTGTGGACAATCCTGCAATTACATCCATACTGATTATCAACCACTTACAATAAATTTACTTCCTGTCAACAAGGACTTAATTTCTTGTTGACAGACTCTTAACTTCTTGTTGACAAGGTATTCCATGAGTCAACTGCTTATTCACCACTCAATAAGGCCTAATTAGTTCACTTTTTAAAAGAATATATAGAGGATATTAAGTATATTTGTAGACTTAAAATTTAATACTTATGAAAACACTATCTATACTCTGTTTATTATGCTTGTGTCTGTCCTTTCCATGTTATGGACAAGAAGGAAAAATGTTCACAGTGGATAGAGAATTATCAAGCAGCATGCTCAATAAAATCTATCAGGATCGTGACGGAATCATCTGGATAGCAACAGAAGATGGTCTGAATCGATACGATGGAGCAAAATTTACAGTTTATAGAAATGAAAAAGATAATCCGAATTCCTTATTAAGTGACTATGTACGTATACTGTTCGAAGACAGTCAAGGTCGCCTTTTTATAGGTTCTCTAAACGGACTGCAAATATACGACCGCGCAACCGATAGTTTTACAACAATCCCAATGTACCTCTCCAGTGGAGCTTCAATAGCTCCTAATGTAGGAGTTATACTTGAACAAAATAACGGAGAAATATTAATAGGAACTTCCGGTCACAGTATATTTTTACTGGAAACACAAGGAGACAGTATAAAAGCACAACAAATAGACCAATTTATTGCCAGCAACCTGATTACATATTCATATCGGGATAAAAAAGGAAATCTATGGATAGCAACAGGCGATAATGGAATATTCCGTCTCGATAACAACAATCAATTCAAACACTACTCCGGTGAAAAAAGCATAGCCTGGAATACAGTTTCCAGCATGTGCGAAGATAAACAAGGAAATCTTTATATGGGTAGCTTAAAGAAAGGACTATTCAGATATAATGATAAAACCGATACATTTGTACCAATTACATACACTCCTAATCCCAACTTACCTATCAAAATCCTATACCCTGAGGAGGAGAATCAAATTCTTATTGGTACAGATGGTTCGGGAATGAAAGTTTATGACATCCAAGAACAAAAGATTAAAGAAGCCAATTTTAATATCACAACATTTGACCTTACAAAAGCAAAGATACATTCTATTCTGAAAGACAGAATGGGAAATATATGGTTAGGGTTCTTTCAGAAAGGAGTTATGATTATACCTGCCATAACCAACGAGTTCAAGTATCTAGGTTACAAATCTTCCAGGCACAATGTGATTGGTTCTAACTGCGTCATGTCTGTACACAAAGACCATACAGGAACTCTTTGGGTAGGGACTGACAATGACGGAATTTATGCAGTGACTCCAGATAAAACACCTAAAGTACACTTTGCACCTACTGACAATGCTCATTCCGTTCCTGCAACCATTATGAGCATTTTTGAAGATTCCAACCACAATATGTGGATAGGTTCTTATCTGAATGGTATGGCCAAATTAGATACAAAAACCGGTCGTTGCGAGTATTTGAAGTTAGTGGACGAGACATCTAATCTAATGGAAAATGTATATTGTTTTGCAGAAGATAACAATAAAACCTTATGGATAGGAACTATGGGAGGAGGATTATATCAGATGAATATAAATACTAAGGAAATAGTCCGTTGTCCAACCACAACTGCCAATAATACCGATTGGACCAGAGTAAATATGCTACATAACTCATGGATAAATTGCTTGTTACATACTGCCGAAGACAAACTGTACATAGGTACTTACGATGGATTGGGCTGTCTGGATATAAAAACAATGGATTTCGTTTCTCCCATGAAAAACAGAAGAATATTATATGGCGATGTAATCTATGCCTTACATGAAGGTAAGGATGGTAATATCTGGATAGGAACATCCAAAGGATTAAAACGACTAAACCCACGAACCGTTGAGGTGCAAGAATATACAACAAAAGACGGTTTACCCAGTAATTATATCTGTGCAATCAAAGAGGATGCAAATGGCTATCTTTGGATCAGTACGAATTATGGAATCAGCCGATTCAATCCTCAAAATCAAAGTTTCATCAATTTTTATGCAAGTGATGGATTACAAAGTAACGAGTTTAGTAAAGGAGCCGCTTTTGCCGATAAACAAGGTGAACTTATCTTTGGAGGTACGAATGGTATCACTTATTTTAATCCCACAGAAATAACCATGCCCGATAAGAAACCGGAAATTCGGATTACAGACTTCTATATCCATGATAAAAAGGTTAAAAAAGGTATGAAATCAGGGAATAAAGACATAATTGCCACTGCAGTCATGGATGCCGATCACTTTCAACTATCATACAAAGATAATTCTTTCAGCATTGAATTTTCAGCTATGGAGTTCTTCAGCCCGGAACGAATTACTTATACATATAGCATTAATAATTCCAATTGGATTAGCTTACAACAGGGAATTAATCGGGTTTCATTCAGCAATTTAAATCCAGGTACCTATACATTCCAGGTAAAAGCAAAAGATAATGATTCTTATTCAGACATCAAAGAATTTAGTATCACAATCCATCCTGCATGGTATGCCTCTGGATGGGCTAAATTTATATATGGAGTACTATTGATAGTTATTATCTATGGTATAGTCATTCAGATACGTCATCGTTACCGTGCTCGTCAGGCGATATTGGAACATATACATGCAGAACAGATCAATGAAGCCAAACTACAATTCTTTATTAATATTTCCCACGAGATACGCACTCCAATGTCTCTCATCATAAGCCCATTACAGAAATTAATCGCCACTGATAAAGATAACGAGCGGCAGAAAAACTATCATACCATTTATCGAAATGCGGAACGTATACTTCGATTGGTCAATCAACTGATGGATATTCGCAAAATAGATAAGGGACAAATGTCTCTAAAATTCCAAGAAGTTGATATCGTAGGATTTATCCGTGATTTGTACTATACTTTCGAATATCAGGCAAATGCCAGGCATATCACATTGAGCTTCCAGCCGGAAACTGAAAAGTTAAAAGCATGGATTGATCCGAAAAATTTCGATAAAATTATTCTGAATATAATATCCAATGCATTCAAGTTTACGCCGGAGAACGGAGAAATCAATATATACTTGCGTATAGGTGAGGATATGAATGCTTCTCAATCTCTAAAACACTATTTTGAAATAATAGTGGAAGACAGCGGCATTGGCATTAATCCGGAAGAAATGGGACGGATTTTTGAGCGTTTCTATCAAATCCATAATAGCCATAACAATTCGAATGTAGGTACCGGTATAGGATTACATCTAAGCCGTTCGCTAGTAGAATTACACCATGGCACCATAAAGGCTGAAAATAATGAGAACAGGCCAGGGTCCCGGTTTATCATACGGCTACCCTTGAACAAAGAGCATCTGAATGTAGAAGAAATTGATGATAATCCAGTTGGGAATAATGCTCCTGTACATATCACGACTGCTCTGCCTACCCCCTCGCCAACTGACGAAGAAAATGAAAAAATACGTTCCAAAACCAAGTGTCATGTTCTGATAGTAGAAGATGATGAAGAAATACGCAAATATATCTGCCGTGAATTGGCCAGCGATTTCCATATGCATGAGTGTGCAAATGGAAAGGAAGCTCTCACCCTTATCCTAAAAAAGGAGCCGGATCTGATTATCAGTGATATTATGATGCCTGAAATGGATGGGTTGACACTTTGCAAAAAAATAAAGCAGAATGTAACCATTAACCATATACCAATTATCCTCTTGACAGCTAAATCAAGAGAAGAAGATAATTTGGAAGGTTTAAACATGGGAGCAGATGCGTATATAGTGAAACCATTCAGTATCGAAATATTGAGAAAAACGGCAATCAATCTTATTAAGAGCAGGGAAATACTACGTAACAGTTTCAGTGGCAGTCAGATGCAGGAACAGAAGTTGAAGAAACTAAAAGTCCAATCACCTGATGACAGATTGCTTGATAAAGTAATGAAAGTGATTAATGACAATCTAGGTAATCCTGACTTGAATGTTGAAATGATAGCAACTGAAGTAGGTATCAGTCGTGTACATTTGCACCGTAAGCTAAAAGAGCTGACTAATCAGTCAACCCGCGACTTAATACGCAATGTTCGTCTGAAACAGGCTGCATCACTATTGGCAAACCAATATCATAACATTACTGAAGTTGCTACTCTTACAGGTTTTACTAATATTGCATATTTTTCTACCGCTTTTAAAGAATTATACGGAGTTCCGCCAACAACCTATATGGAGGAGCAGCAAAAGTCTTCTTCTGACGAGATTAAGCAATAGAACTAAACACAGAACAAAAAGAAAACCAGCTAATACATATTAGCTGGCTTTCTCTATAATATTAATATTATGCTTATATTACTTGACATTTTCTATTCATCAAGCTACTTGATAATCCGGAAATTGCCACTGACATGCAGCATAGACATCATATATACCATACCGCTGTAATAACGAAATTTGCCCGTAGGCAATGGTTCATTCCACAATTTCTGTATGCATTCTTTCGCCAGATTCTTGTCATTCAAAGCAAAAGCTCCTACAGCATTTGCACCGATCATACCTGTTGAATAATTACCGGCAGGTGCTGAACCGTCTACATTGAAATATTCGTGCGTAAAATTATCTTGCTTGAAAAAGTTAAGCAATCGACTCATCATCTCTGCCTGGTTAGCAGCATCTTTTCCAAACCAATAATAATCCATACCGACATTCATGGCACAGCGAAGAGCATCAAACTGATATCTTCTTGTATCATATCCCCAATTCTTAGGTTTCCAAGGAGTGCCATCGAATGCAGAATAATCAGGGAACAACCCCGTCTTTTTATGCGATGCATCAGCCAGCAAGCGACGGGCTGCATCAGGTGTCTGCTTCCAGAATTCCTTATTAGTGTCAGACCACAAAGCCCAAAGTTCAAAGAAAGCAGGCAGATTATAGGAAGGATCCGTATAGTTATAATAGACCTTTTCCGGTACAAATGTAACGAGTTTACTCTCAGTATTGAACAGGTTATAAACGCCTTGGGAACCATCTTTAGACATAACATCTTTCAATATTTTCTGAGCCTCCTGATTATAGTCATATGCCCCGTCATTCCCCCAACGGTGAGAAGCAAAGAATAAAGAAGTTATAAAATAAATTTCACCATCAGAAGCACAACTCGGCTCCTTACCTATTTTAACACCACGAGGCGTACAGTGCCAGGCATAATATCCCGACCATTTGCCCGAAGTATACAGCATATATTTCTTAGCCCACCGCCATAACTTATCGAATTCAGCCTGCTTATCCAACTGTACACATATCATCATTCCATAGGACATTCCTTCTGTACGTACATCCTGATTCCCTGTATCATAAATATAGGCAGTATTGTCATCACTCTCATAGTAAACCTTTGTTTTTTCATTCACAAAGAAGTGATTCCAGATTTGCTCCATTTTCTGGTCGGTTTGTTGCTGAGAAATACCTAAATACTCATTAAACAAATTCCGATAGTTATCAGTATAGTAAGCTCCAGCAGGAACCGGGTCCCCACTACTGTCTTCCTGAACAGGATGAGCCTGAACTCCAAGTGAACAAAAACCGGAAAGTATCAGGCTGACACTAACCGCAAATAAAGTTGTAAGTTTCATCATTTCAAGGTTTTGTTACAATTAATAGACTACTAATATCATTACATACTACGTTCCAGCGAATAGTCTTCTCCCGGCTGAGTAACAATGTCATATTCGTAAGTACGATAAAGGACCGGCACCTGAGGATTTATCAGTTTGGAAACTACCGGTTCTTTTATAACTGCCGATGCATAAAGAGGATTCGGGCAAGCACCGTCTGCCACTTTCACTCCTTTTCCCTTTAAAGGAACATAAGAACGGATACGCAGTACCCCACCCAAGCGAGAATGTATCTTCGCCTTTTTCAGTTGAACGCCATCCCATTCCATATCTACCACAAAACCACCACGGGCAACAAGGCCTTTCACACTTCCTTTTTTCCATGCTTCAGGTAGTGCAGGCAACAAGTGTACTGCACCATCATGGCTTTGCAACAACATCTCTGCAACTCCTGCCGTATAACCAAAGTTTCCATCGATTTGGAAAGGTGGATGGGCATCAAATAAATTAGGATAAGTACGTCCCTCAGGATATTCTTTCTGAACCTTATCACTAGGCAAAAGATGGAGCATATTCTGTATAATCTTATAAGCATGATTGCCATCCAGCATACGCGCCCAAAAATTAATCTTCCACCCAATGCTCCAACCGGTAGCCATATCTCCACGTTGTATCAAAGTGTTCCGGGCAGCCTGAAATAGCTCAGGATTTGCAGTCGGAGAAATCTGATTACTGGGATATAAGCCATACAGGTGCGAAATATGCCGATGGTCATCCAACGGATTATCAGCATCAATCAGCCATTCCTGCAATTGGTTATGTTTCCCAATCTGCATTGGTGGCAACTTACTCAGCATTGCCTGCAAAGAATCCTCATACTGTTTATCTCCACCCAGAATACGACTGGCCTGAAGTGTACTGTACAAAGCATCAAAAGCAATCTGATTATCCATTGTACAACCTGCCGTAATCGTTGTTTGCGAACCCCGATAACCATGTTCAGGCGACATAGAAGGTACCGTAACCATCCATTTATACTTCGGATGCTCCACTAAATGACTTAAATAAAAATCAGCAGTCCCCTTCAACAGCGGATAATACTTCTTTAGAAACTCTTTGTCACCGGTAAACAGATAATGCTGCCACAGATGCTGTGCCAGCCAGGCACCTCCATTAGGCCACATGCCGAAATATGCAGCATCCACCGGTCCGCAAGCACGCCATATATCCGTATTATGATGTGCCACCCAACCTTTTGCATCATAAAGAACCTTAGCAGTCTCACTACCTGTAACTGCCAAGTCGGCCACCATATCAAAGAGAGGTTCATGCGTCTCACTCAGATTGGTTACTTCAGCAGGCCAATAATTCATCTCCGCATTAATGTTAATCGTGTATTTACTATCCCAGGGAGCATACGGACTATGATTCCATATACCTTGAAGATTGGCAGGCTGACCACCGGGTTGAGAAGAAGAAATCAGCAGATAACGACCATATTGGAACATCAAAGCTGCCATCGCCATATCATTCCCTTCTATAAAACGTTGCACACGGACAGGTGTCTCCAAAGCAGAAACTCCGGTACTTTCCAAAGTCAGGACCACACGGTCATATTGCTTGCGATAAGAGGCGATATGACTCTTCAAAGCCTGTTCGTAAGGAATGCGGGTGGCTTTCTGCAAATAAGTAGCTGCACGTTTTGACTCGTTCGCACTGACATCATGATAATTCACAAAATTAGTAGCTGCTGAAATGTACAAGGTAGCTTCAGTAGCCCCATTCACGGCAAGTGCGCTTTCTTCCTTACTCACTTTACCATCTGTTTTCACCTGTACTTGGCATTCGGCACGCATAGCAGCAGGAATTCCTTCATGTTCAGCTCCCTGACAAGAGATAATCAGCTTGCCCCCTTTTACTTGTACATCTGATTTCAGCGGACTGCTGTATGATACGGCAAAATTCAAAGCCTTTGCCTTATCCGCCTGAATACGTACAATAATCACATCATCACTCAAAGAGGCAAATGCCGTACGGACAAACTTCACTCCATCCACTTCATAACGTGTTGTAGCAGTAGCATTCTCCAGATTCAGATCCCGATAATATTCAGAAGGATTTTCATGCCCGGGGAAATTCAGGAAAAGACTCCCCAATGTCAAGTAACGCATACCATGCTGAGGCGTCATATAATTCTCATCAATGAGCTTCTGAGCCTCCAAGGTTTTGCCTTCAAAAATAAGTCGACGTATTTCAGGCAATACCTGCAATCCTTTAGGATTATTATTATTGTAAGGTCCACCAGCCCAGAACGTCTCTTCATTGAGTTGCAATTCTTCACGGGCAGTTCCGCCAAACACCATAGCCCCCAAACGGGAATTACCTAATGGTAAAGCTTCCAGCCAGTCTTGTGCCGGACGATTATACCACAACTTCATATTCTGAGCAGACGTCCAGTCTCCATATCCTAAAATAGAAAGCATTTTAGCAGCATAGCGTGCCCCCAACATCCGGTATCCTTCGGCTGTAAAATGAAGATTATCGAATGCAGCCGGACAACCGGCAGAAGATATCACGTGTGCAGTAGGAATCACCTGTGGCAAGCTGTCGATGATTGTATTCATGCTGGCACAAATGCCATTCTGATCTGCATGTACCACCTCACCCGCCAGCAAAGGCACATTAGCGGCAGATAATCCTAAATCTTTCAAAAGATTATCATACACTCCTTTTACTTTTGAGGGCCAGTCTTTATCATTTGTATTCGACTCTCCCTGATGTAACAGAATACCTTTAATCACTCCGTCTTTTTGAGCAAGTTTTGCCATCTCAACCAAACGCGCATAAGGATTGCCGCCATATTCCTTTACCATATTCTTCAGCCAGTCCGGAGAAGCTTCTACATAGGACTGATAGTTATCCTTGTCAAACAGTTCTATCCTACAACCGCCTACGGCAACATTGATAATCCCCACCCGTACATTAGATGGAAGATTAGCCACCATAGCCCGGCCAAAATAATCTCCCGGAGTCAAGCCTGTATAGCAACGCGCCAAAGGAGGAACTGCCTTATACCAATTCCCTTTGGTCCTCCCCAGATTAGGACAATCGACAGCCGCTAATACCTGAAAACGACTGTCAACTGCCACTGTATCCTGTTCTTCTACCTTTGCATTTCCTTCCATGTTCGATTGTCCCAAACACAGATAGATATGGAAATTCGCGTCCTGTGCAAATGTCGTCATACCTAAAAGAAGCAAGCATGTAAATACAAATGTTCTCATAATCTGCCTATTATTGTTTGTTTATATACATATTCATTCCTTACCAAATATCCGGGTTACGAAAGGCAAACACTGATAAAGAGCCGAGTGCCAATATTCCCAATCATGTCCTCCATCGCGCACCCTGAACTGGCAAGGTATACCGGCATTACGCATTGCCTGGTAGAACTCTATATTACGATCAAGCAAGAAATCATCATCTCCACAATCTACAAACCAGGCCACATTGCGTAAATCAGCCTTACGGGCCTCATCAGCTTCGGTCACATATTTCACACAGCTATTTTCAATAACACTACGAGTCAGTATCGCTATTTTAGAATTCGGATCATCAGCAGACACTGCTCCCTGCTCAGGAATAGACATCAGAGCACTCATCGCATAGACTGCACAAAACATATCACTATGGCGCTGACCATAGTTAGTAGCTCCGCCACCTCCCATCGACAAGCCAGCAATGGCACGATGCTGTCTATCACCTATCACCCTGTATTCTTTCTCTATATAGGGCAAGAATTCCGTATAAAAGAATGTCTCATATTTCCAACCGGGCATATCAAAATATCCGTTCCATTCCATATGTATATTACCACCGGCATTCGGAGTAACAATAATCATCTCGCATGCTTCTCCACTGGCTACAAGGCGATCCATCACATCTTTTACATGACCACGTTCGGCCCAGACAGGATTGGTCTCCCACATACCATGCAATAGATATAGGACCGGATATTTTTTCTCTTTATTCTGTTCAAAACTCTTTGGCAGAAAAACTGTATAAGCACGCTTTGAATTTAATACTTTACTAAAAAGAGTGTCCGTGACTACTTTACTCTGGAAATTCCAAGGTGCATTTTGTGCATAACCGGATAGTATATACATCATTACAGCCAACCATAAAATTATCTTCTTCATCATATCTTTTATTTAAAGTTTATCAGACTATTCATTTGTATCTGCAAAAATAAGGCATGAATCTGAGCATCGCTTTACAATTTTAGACATTTAAATATCAATATTAGATAATACTTAGTCAATCAAGCTTAGGGACAAGATTAAAAGCAGTCAACTAATATCAGGGAACTACACTATATACTCAATCTTTTCTCATCGGAGTGAGAATAAATTCTCATCATAGTGAGAAAAAACTCTCTCCACGATGAGAAAAGATTCTCGCTTAAGTGAGAAAAAGATAAGCTTACGAGAGAAAATCAGTTTGCCAAAGTTATACAGTTTATCACAATCGGTTTCCCGCCTGTTGACCAAAAACCTGCAATGTAAAGATGCGAAGGATCAATCTTTCCTCCGTTCTTATCTTTCATATTGTTCAGCTCCACTACAACCTTACGCGAAGATCCGAAATCATACGTAGCAGGCTCACTCCAATAATTGTTTATATCAAACAGACGGAACGAAACACCACTTTCATTATCATTACCCAATTCTACGGTCACAGTCTTATATCCCGACAAATCAAGTCCACTATCATATTGCCACCCTCCGAAACCATACTGTCCCGTCACCAGTGTGCGGGTGTTTTCGTCGAACGTGCCTTTCTCCCATATAGAAGGATTGAAGACATCTGCCGTCAGTGAGAAAGGAGAAATTACCGTAACCTGCAATGTCAGTTGCTTACTGACTCCGGCAGCCGATTGATATGTAACGGTTACCGTAGCTTCACCTGGTGCCACAGCTACTAATTTGGCTACCTGTTCTACTTTCAGCACGTTCGTATCTGAACTGTTGACAGTCGCTTCCGCAGTCACCATCCGTACCGTTCCATCAGAATAAACAGCTTTCACTTTGAGATAATTCGTACCACCCATTTGCAGACGAAGATTTCCTTCCTGTCCCATCAACTCCAGTTTCTCCAATTCCCCATTCACTACTACCCCATCAGCATATTCTTTAAACCAATGGTACATCGCCCAAGGACAGGCTTCGGGATCATTGAGAAAAGTATAGTTGCCCGGTTCACCCGGCACATCCTTGAATGCCGCCAGTTCATGGGATCTGGTGGTGAAAAACAACCAGGAAACATTGCCTGAATTATCGGCTATATATTTGAAGTTGGCGCCAAAGCCTTCAGCACCTGCCGTCCCTGTAATACTTTTACCCCAAGTGGCATCATATTTCTTCGGAGCCCAGTCTATTTCAGTCACCATGATAGGAGCGAAAGCCGCCACAGGACCTACTTGCGCATCCCACCCCCGCTGAAAAGCTTCGTAACCTCCCCCTGTGGAAGAGCCGATTCCTTCGCCGCTGTCCTGCTCGGCATCGCTACCGTACCAACCGGGATAACAGTGAACGGCAAAGCCTATGTTCTCCCCTTCGATACGGTGAGTAGCATATCCGGCGTAAGATGACTGATAAGCCAGTCCCGGCACCCAAACAATGTTGCGACAATTAGTACGTATCTTGTCTACTATAGCCTGAAAGTAGAGTTGGAGGTTCTTGAAATGACCGTCACCGCTACTGCCGTATGTTCCGTCAGTACCTTTTATTCTGACAGGTTCATTGGCAAGCTCAAACATAACATCCGTATTATTTTTCAGTTTAGGATGTTGCGAAACAATATCCCACACTTTGAGCAAAAACTGCTGATAAGTGTCTCCTATTTCTATACCTTGATAGGGAACATCAGCCGGACAGACTCCGGGCGGACGCATCACCACATACATTCCCTTGGAAATAAAGTATTCTGCCATCGGCACAAACAACTCTTCAAGATACTTCTGAAAACGGGTTTCGGAGAACCGTTCATGTCCTTCATATCTCACGGACTGCATGGAGGGGTCATCACTCCAATACGGGTCGAGGTGCATCCGCACGAAATTAAACTTCCATCCGGCAGCCACAATGCCGTCTACCATACTCTTATTATACCTGAGGCATGCCTGCACGTCGTAGTTACCCCACGCATTATTATTGAAGAAAGGGCTGTAGGTTTGCGTAAAGCCATGCAGATTGACTATTTCTCCCTTTTCATTTTTAAGATAGCGCCCCTCTACACGCAATATCGGCAACTTGACTTCAGCAGGAGTCTCAGGTTCCGGATCCGGTTCGACTGGTTTCTCCAGTTCCGGCTTCTCCGGCTGCACAGGAATAGTGTCATCCGAACAAGCCGCCAAAGACATCCCTAATACCAGTGTTAACAAATAAATTATTTTTTTCATATCATTCTTCATTATTTTAGGGGGAGTGAATCAGTAGTTTACAAGGGGACAAGGTTCCATGCGGCATAGAAGTATTATACAGCCCCTCGTTCCCTTGTTTCCTTCTTTTCCGTTTCAAATGTAACAGATGCAATGAAATAATCTGTATCTTTATGTTACATACTTGTTCACTGACGTTACATTTTTAATTGAAAGCCTAAACAGACTTATTTATTATAATATTACCAATAACGAACAAAGCTATAGGTATAAATATCATCTCCTGTAATAGTTCCTTCATACAATTTATAGCCTTTTATATCACCATGATAATAAACTAATGGATATATTTTTCATTGTTATTCGATTTTTATTAAAACAATAAAGGCAGCGGTTTCACACTATGCCCCGCTGCCTTTTCTTATAAAACTCTATTATTTTCCAGCCAAACCATCAGCAAAACCTGCATAGGTATGCTTACGGCTGTAGTTAGAATCCCATAAACCTACGGGTTCACCACCACGCCAACCTGAATCAACAGGAGCATCAGTAGCACACCACTGAGTGATACCATACTGCTGAGCAGCAGGAATTATTTCGAAGTACTTTTTCACGATGAACTTATAATATTCTGCCATCGCTTTATGCTGAGCTTCGGTCATATTCTCTGTCTTCACACTGGTACCGTTCTCGTCTATATAGCCCATATCAAGTTCAGTTATCTTCACGAGCTTGCCACTCTCAGCCAATATTTCGAACATCTTCACCACATGATCTTCCTTGCTCTTTTGTTTAGCAGCATTAGCATAGCAACTCACGTGCATCTGTGTACCGATACCGTCAATCTTCGTCACGCCATCAGCTTCCCATTTTTTAATCCAGTGTACCAGACTCTTAACCTTCTTATTGTCGTCCCAGTCAGATTCCAGATTATAATCGTTGACGAAGAGTTTCAAAGGATTAACACCACCGTTCTCGGCATAATACTTACGGGCAGCGGCTACAACAATGCGCACATAGTCTTCGTTGCCCAAGTAGTCTTGCCAATAGAAGTTATTCTTGATATCTTCTGCAGAAGCTGTTTTAGCAGACTGCAAAAGATAGAATCCTTCTCCGTCATCACCGCCTCCGGAAATAGCTTCGTTCACAACATCCCACGCAGTCACATAACCACCAGTAGCTTCCATCATACCTTCTATCCAGTTGTTCATGGCCCATGTAAGGGTATCTTTCTTTTCTTCGGGAGTCAATTCAATACTTGTCTGATTAGAAGAATATCCCTCACCTTCAGCAGATAACGT
This sequence comes from Bacteroides intestinalis, assembly GCF_003464595.1. Lineage (GTDB taxonomy): Bacteria > Bacteroidota > Bacteroidia > Bacteroidales > Bacteroidaceae > Bacteroides > Bacteroides intestinalis_A. Next base: position 37,063 of record NZ_QRZF01000002.1, on the reverse strand, counting down.
TTGATAACCATCCCAACTTGTCCACCCCGCGATCGACTGGTTTTCAAAGTTAGTAGTATAAATTTCCGATGTTCCATCAGAGAACACTACATTATCAATATAAATAGTTCCTACAAAATCACCAAAATTAAAGGTAAACTTATCTACTTGGTCAAACCCCGGCGTAAATGCAAAACTTACATCTGTCCATTCTGTACCAATATCAAATCCACCTGGATAACCTTGAGAGCCAACGCTGGTAGACTGCAAAAATATAGTACAATTGTATACATCAGTTGCTTTAACCTTGGCCGTAAAGGTATATGCCTTTCCTCCTGTCAACGGTGCAGCAAATTGATACCACACTTGTGAACCGTAATTATTGCCTTTCTTTTCCGTATTAGTCATAGTCAAACAAAAACCAGCATTATCGTTGCCTTCCTTCCCTATTTCATAGGTATATGTACCCATCCAACTTGGCTTTGTCCAATGGGATAAATCGCCTGTATCGAACGTACCGTCTACAATAAGATTTTCGCCATCAGCAGAAGTCAATGTCACATCATCAAAACAGAGTTCCCCTTGGAACGGACCGAAACAAAAGCGCAAGCGATTGATAGGCATACTTGCTGTAAACGTAATTGAAGTCTCTTCCCATTTTTCACCAGCAGAAAAAGAAGGCAAGTATTGTGTATCACCATCAATAACACCAGGCCAAAAGTTATAGTCTACATTAGAAGTAGCTTTAGCTTTCATTGAAATCACATATTCTTTGCCTACTTCAAGCGGCGTACTTAAATCATAATAAATTTCTGCTTCCCAAGGGTCTTTTCCCGCATTCGGTACTGTAATATGCAAGAAATTGTTAGCAGCGTTTGGATCAACAGGCAAAGGTATCGGAGCAATCAATCCGTTTAGATACTTATTATTCTGCTGCGCATGCCAAGCCAGCGTATGTCCGTAAATAGTGATTCCGGCAGCTTTTGCTTCCTCTACAAACTTCGCCACTGTGCTGAAGCTCATTGTTCCGTCATTAGCCACACACGAAGCGTACTTCATGGCATTACCCGCCGTCATCTCATCGAAATTGGATATGGCCATAGTACGCACCATTTCTCCTTTCAGAAAATCACTCGCCGACAGCGCAATTCCCAACTTAAAGTCGGGACTTGCACTTCGGTCTATATATGTTTTCAATGCATCGTAAGCATTGAGATATTCATATTGGGCTATACTTTCCGGCTTCTCAGTCTTGAAGTCAACGAATTGGTCATCGGCACAAGAGGCAAGCGATAGCAATAAACCCAAGGATAATGAGTATTTAATTGTTTTCATTGTATAATCATTTATTAACATATTTCTTATTCTTTTCGTCAATATGCAATCAAGGGTAACGATAAGTGGTAAATGTGAAACTTCTATAATTCACCACATTATTCGAACCGGTACCATTCTTCAACAATACACGTATGGTTACACTTCTGGGTGTACCGTTCAAGCTCAGATAACGCTCATTATGCAATCCTGAATATTGCAAAGAAACCTCCGAACCATCCGAAGAATAAGCTTCCCATTCATAATGCAATGAACTATCCGGCACGTCCATTACGATACGGACAAATCCGGACAAGGCATTCAGATACATCTGATTACCTAAATCAGCCGTTATTGGAGGTGTATAAGGGTCAGATAGCACTGCGGTATAACTTCCCGTGATATTGACAGTCGGTCCGCTTTGTGCCCAAAGCAGAAGAGGAAGACATAAAAATATAGATATTAATATTTTTTTCATGATTGAATATTTTTAGTTATTATCCAACATTATGTTAATTGGTCGTTTAAACGTTTCCGTTCAATTGGCGCGATACTTAGGGACAAAAGTTTCTATCTTGTTTGTTCCACGAGTCTGTAATACCAATGTATCTTTCGTAGCCACCTTTTTTATGCCAAAGTCTACACTATAATCCAGGTAGATAGCATCCCGGTCTTTACCACCCCAGGCTTTTTTCTCTCCATTTTCCACAAATTTCCCGGAACCTGTAGCTGTTATTCCTGTGGTACCTGAGACAATGGTACACTCATCGTTGTCATTAAATGTCAACAGTAAATCGCACTTCATCGTTGTTCCATCAACCTCTTTTGTACTAACAGGAAAAACAGCAGTCTTCAACGAACGAGTAGTAATATCACAGACTTCATCCTTTTCCACAGATTGAGCATGACGCACAACGGTAGTTGTAGTTCCACTTTCTGTTACCTGATCTATACCGCGGCGCAAATACGAAGCATGCCATGGATTCATATATTTCACACAATAAAGCACATAGTCTTGGGGCTGCACACTCCAATAATCCGAATTGGGACGTGCCGGCGCATCACCTTCAATCAAAGGAGTACCTGTCAATATGCGGTCGGCACCAGTCTGCTTCTTCATCACCACGGGAATCACATAATTATTACTCAAGGCTTTTTCGTCAGCAAAGAAAGCATCGGTAAGTTGCACCTCCACATTCCCCCAGTGGTCACCATTATATTTAATTTTATCACCAGCCAACGTATAATATGTGGAAGGCATAGGTAATACAGGTGAACCATCTTCAAAAAAGAGGTTATCACAAAGTGTATTATCCACAGCAATATCTATAGTGATATTTCTTCCACCGTATGCCCCTCCCATTGTTGCATAAATGGCACACTTGTGCTGACGGTCAGCCGAATTATCTACTACCGGGTCATTGCCCAATACAATAGTACGCACCGGATATTGATAAGCAAAATATACACTCACACCACCCTCATAATCGGGAAAAGAGTTACTTGCATTCTCACATGAAGAGAAAGCAAATGACATGGCACTCCCCAACATTACAGATAATAATTTATAGATTTTCATTTCCATATTCTTTTGCATTTTATAATTATGTGATTACCATCCTTTGTTCTGTTGCAGATTACTCCACTTCAACATCTCACCATAAGGTATAGGTCCGTAATTCATATACTCCTTGTAGTTTCTATTTTCTACATCAATTACGGTATAGCTCAGGCTTTCGCCCACTTTGTCAATTCGTATTCCCTTAGCAGTTTCTGCCAATGGCATTTGCCAACGACGAATATCCCAAAAACGCTTATTTTCGAAACAAAGCTCAATGCGACGTTCGTTACGGATAAGTTGAGTCATCTTTTCCTTATCTCCCTTGATACTCTCCAGATAAGCGTCGCCGTTATTGGTTCCTACACCACCACGAGCACGAATAGCCTTAACTACGTCATAAGCACTATAGGTATTACTACCTTTGCCCATTGGTCCCCAAGCATCGTTGGCTGCTTCAGCATAAGCCAGAAATATTTCCGTATAACGGATACGAACAGGAATATGAAACTTGGCATTAAGTGAACTCGGATTGGCATTACAATCTTCACGCAACAGCTTACGTAGATAGTAGCCCGTACGAGTAGAGGTACTCAATTGATTCAAGTTATTATCTTGTTTGTTGTCTGCATCAGGATAAGTACCTGTGATAATGGCTTTTTCCTTAAATGTAGCTCCATTGAATAAAATATATTTTGCTAAACGTGGATCACGATTTTCATAAGGAGCGTTTTCCGAATAACTGCTGTTAGCTTTGTCTGCAACAGGATAACCGTTAACCATAGGGAAAGCATCCACTAAATTTTGCGTAGGATTAATACGCCCGCTACCATAGAGTGTAGGAGGAAAGTTATCTTTCTCCTGCTTAATACCTATATCCCAATCTTCCGTTCCATTGCTCTTATTTCCTCTCCAAAGGATTTCAGCGGGCACTTCTCCTGAACCAAGATTATCAAGATCACTTGTATTCATATACCAAGTGTTACCCGTCGGATCAAGACCAGATACACCACCAATACGATTCAATACAGTAGCAGCATAGCTTGCAGCAGTTTCAGAAGTCACACCTGAACCTTCCCGGTAAGCCGGACTTGCAGCAAGCAAAGCTACCTGTGCCTTTATGGCTTCAGCTATTCTGGCAGTAATACGTCCGCGTTGATAAGTTCCAAAAACAAGATTATAATTACCCATCTTTGCACCGATTTCTTTGTATTTTGCAGGCACCTCAGCATCACTTTTTATATTTTCGTAATCAACAGGCAATAATTCAACTGCTTTATTTAAGTCAGTAAATACCTGCTCTACACATGCACTGAAAGAAGCACGGGGCTGATTGAAATCAGAGTTGTTATCTTCCGGTTCCAGAAGTATCGGCACACCCAATAACTGTCCATCTGCCGTCCAACCTCCATGAGCCATCAGAAGATAGTAATAATTCAAGGCACGCAAGGCATAAGCTTCTCCGCTGAGTTTGTCAATAAACATCTTATTCGTCACCTCATTCTCAGCCCAACTCACCTGTTCTGCGATACCCAAAAATGTATTGAGATATTGTATAACCGCCTTACGAGCTTGCCACTGCTCCATCGGATTATTATTCGACGCCCATGAGCCAAGAGCCATTTTTGAATAACCACTCTCTTTATCATTGGTCACCGCATCGTCTGTAGCTACATCACTTACACTAGAATTGTCATACGGCAGCATAGCATAACCATACCCCAAAAGTCCCACAGCATAATTAGGATCTGAAAGCATCTCCTCAACACCGCGATTGTTCTCCTTAGCAGGTTCGAACATATCCTCGCAAGCAGAAAAAGTTGCCAGTAGTACCGTAGTTAATATAATATTTCTTAGTTTCATTTTTATCATAATTTTAGATTAGAACACAGCTTTCACACCAATATTATAGAATCTGCTTTGCGGAGCACTGCCCACATTCATCTCCATATGCTTACGTTCTTTCGAAATAGTCAACAGGTTTGCACCACTTACGTAAGCAGATAGTTCGTTGATGAAAGTGTTGCGCAAAACACGTTTCGGCAGATCGTAAGTAATCTGTACTTTCGCCAGATCGAAACGGTCAGTCTTGTACAACCAATAATCCGAAGCACGGAAGTTATTGCTTGAACTTCTGGCAGACAAACGGGGATAAGTGGCCGTGGCTGCTGTTTCAGGAGTCCAACGGTTGCGAACTATGGCTGAGTATTTATCATCGCCATCCACCCAATAATATGAACTATTTTTCAATCCGTAAGCACCGAAGTTACCGGTACCCAACACAAAGAAAGTCAAGCTTTTCCATTTGGCAGTAAAATTAATACCGAGTGTAAAGGGCGCACCATACCAACCGCCTTTACCCAAGAAGACTTCATCCTTATCATCAATTACGTTATCTCCATTCTGGTCCACATACTTGATGTCACCAGGTTGAACCGTACTACCCAATTTCTGCTCAGGGCTACTCTCGATTTCTTCCTTACTTTGGAATAATCCGGCACTCTGAAGTCCCCAGACACCATCAACAGATCTTCCTTCACGATAACGATAGGTATCATCATAGATTTCATCACGCTTAGTAATCTTAGTATCATAATATGTGCCTGCCACACCCAGAGACAAGTCTACATTTCCAAAGCGCTTGTTAGCATTTATATTGAAATCAAAGCCTACACGCTTGTTATTGTTATAGTTCAGTACAGCCATAAATGACGCTGCAGGATATCCTGTATTCAAATGAGACGGATAGAAAGTAGGTTGATTGATCAAATATCCCTCCATAGAGTTGATGAAGAATGAAGCATCGGCTGTAATCAATCTGTTCCAAAGCGAAGTTTTCAGGTTTGCAGAAAACTCCTTGCGCTTGATGAACGAAAGATCACTGTTCTGACCTCTGGTAGAAATAGTATATTTACCGGCCGGACCGTCATACCATGCATAACCATCGTTCTGAGTCCATACCGATTCATAGAGATAAAACTCATTATCACCCATCACCAAGTCAATGTCCTGATTGAGGATACTGCCCGATACGCTCAGTAATAAATCATCTACCACCGGAGAATCCTTCAGGAAATTTTCATTGCTTAAGCGCCAGCCTAATGTCACTGAAGGAGAGAGGGCTTGACGATGCCCTTTAGCAAGCTTAGCGGAATGAATCAATGCCGTACCAAAATCAGCATAATAGCGCTGCTGATAGTTATAGCCCGCCTGCAATGCCAGATTGGCGTTGCTAATACGATGATACTGTGCAGAAACCGTTTGCTGATAACCATTGGCTATAAGCATGGCTGACACATTATGATCCTTATTGAAAGTATTCTGATAATTGAACTGCCCAGTGAATGCAATCGTTTGCTTATCTGTACTTCCACCTACATTTTGAGTACCCGGTCTTTCATCATTCCCCTCCTTGCTGAGTGCCACTATAACGTCTTTGCCGCCATAGTTGGACCAAGTAGGAACAAACACTGCATATTTATTATCAAAGGAAGTTGAGTAAGAAGTGGCATAATCTACAGCAAACATGGCATTAAATGAAAGCCCCTTCAAGACTTGATTAAGGTTAACATCAACACCTGCATCAAACTGAAACTGACGGCTCGTCCACTTACTGCTTCCGGCAGCATAGCTGTCAGCAAAAGCATTAGTAGAATTAGCTTGTGTACCAGCCAGAAAATACTTTCCATCAATAATATTACCAGTAGTACTCAGTAGTTCCCAAGCAGCCGTAGCATTGGGATCAATCATATCCAGCGGAATGAGCGGAGCTGCATTTTCAGGAAAATTAGGACGTGCAGTCGATGCAACGTTCCAATAATCACCTTTTGCACTTTTCGAGTCGTAGAACGTGGCATTGGCGTTGATGTAGGCATTGATAAAACTATTGATGTTTACATCTACATTACCACGTACATTAAAACGGTCTGTCCTATTATTTTTGGCTTCACCAAAGTCAAGAAAATCACCGTTGCTATAATAACTCACATTACTATAGAAACGTGCACGCTTGCCACCACCAGTAATCTCGGCAGTCACTTCCGAACGATTATATGCTTTCTTCACATAATCAGAAGAGTAGTAGTTCATGTTCGGATAACGATATGGATTCAACCCTGAACTATGATTGTAAATCTGCTCGGCCGTATAACGAAGATTCGCACTGGGATCGTCATTCAAAAGGGCTTCATTGTAAAGAGTCATATACTCTGCCGAACCCAAGTATTCCGGAAAAGCCTTCGCTACATGAAATCCGGTATTAGCTCTGACACTGACATTTAGTCCCTCTACATTACCACGTTTTGTAGTAATCACCACCGCACCTTTAGCAGCTTTGCTACCATAAAGAACTACAGCTTGGGCACCTTTTAAAAATGAAATCTGTGCTATTTCAGACGGCATAACATTGTTTGCATCACGAGGCACACCATCTACCAAAACCAAATAACCGGCATTGTCACCATCCATTCCCCACAATGAGTTACCATTCCAACCGCCTACATAGCCCTGCATATTATCCAGGCTGTAAGTATTATAATTCTTCTTCGTTAGTTCCTCCACATTGACTACAGAAACACCACCCAAAAGGTCCTTTTGAGCTACCTTACGAAAGGCCACCTGTACCATCGGGTCTTTTTCACTTACCAATGAATCGGTTTCATTCCAGTCTGTGGCCTGCGCACTGACAAACATCGGAGAAACAGCCAGCATAGCACAAAGAATGAATTTTGCTTGTATATATTTCATTGTTTATTCATTTATTATTAAACATACTTTTTAGTCCTCCACGATTACCAGCCAGGATTCTGTCCGAACTCAGGATAAAGATAAACATCATCATCAGGTAAGGGGAACCAATAATGCTTCGTACCGTATATGCGCTTCACAATCAGTTCATGACGGTAGTTAGCCACTTCAGCTTCCGCAGGATCATTATTTTTATAGAAATCTGCACTCTCTACCCGATCGAATTCTACAGAATATTTCTCGGTATAAGGTGACTCGGTCAGCAACAGCCAACGTTGCAGATCATTGAAGCGGAAACCTTCCATAGAAAGTTCTACAGCACGTTCACGACGAATCTCGTCCATAAATTTCTTGCTGTCTGCAATATAGGATGAATGTACTTCCTCAGCACCACAACGGGCACGGATCTTATTGATTGCGTCGAGCGAAGTAAGCGTACAGTTATCAGACTTGGCAGATGAACCACCAAAAGCAGCACAACTTTCGGCATACATCAGGTAAATGTCTGCCAAACGCATGTAGGACAAATAGGTATGTAAGTTACTACCCCAATCATATTCCTTGTCACCTTCATTGCAAGTGTGAGGAACCAGTTTCTGGAAGAAATAGCCGGTACGACTTCCCAGATCGGCTGAACGCATATCCGCTCCCGTATAAAGTTCACAATAAGCATAAGGTTTTTGTGCATCTGACAACTTATCTTCTGCCAAAACATAGTGGAAACCATCGAACACGACGTCGTGGTAGAAACGCGGGTCTCTATTCTTGAATGGATGTCTCTTATCAAATCCAGATTGCGGATCGTCGAGAGGAAGCCCATTAGCCATACCATACATTTCTACAAGATTGGCTGTAGGCAGGTGTATAATTTTGTCATGAGCAACAAGACCTGCTACTTTCGGACCCCATAACTTCGTCATATTCCAGTTACTACCATTATAATCCGCAGAAGGACCACGGAAAATAGCTTCGACTGAGCCCGGCATCAACCAGTTCTGACGACGGGTATAGAAAAGGTCAGAATAGCTATTCGAGGCACCTTTTGCCTTCTCGTGATCATATATATTACTATAGTTAAACTCAACAAGAGCATATTGCGTCTGACCACTTTCTACCAAAGTCAGCAATTCACCGAACGCTTGCGCAGCTTTCTTACAATAGTTTTCATCATAATTGTAAGTTTGGGTACCTCCTAACTGTGCACCGTTCTTCATCAAGGGACTTCCTGCCCACAGATAATTCTTACCCAAATAGCCCAATGCCATAATTTTATTAATACGTAGTTGATTCTTACCTTCTGTAGCCTTACCCGCACTGGTCTTATCCCAATCCACCGGTAATAGATCGGCAGCACGACGGAAATCCTCCGCAACTTTATCAGCACACTCCTGATAAGTCAATCGCGGCAAATTCAGCTCTTGCGTAGCATCAAATACCTGGTCAACGTAAGGCAATCCTCCCCAAAAAGTCATCAACTCAAAATGCCACCATGCACGAAAGAAATAAAGTTGGCCTGCAATCAAGTCCTTTTCTTCCTGCGTACCCACCAGTTTGTCCAAATTAGCAAGACCTACATTAGCCTTGCGAATGCAATACCAGGAATGCGGCCATAAAGAATGCTGAAACTTATCAGTAGAAGCAGGATTGCTAGGATTTCTATACAACCAACATTGTCCATTACTTTGCCAAGCACGTAAATTACCTAAGTCGGCTTGATGCGTCATGTGGGCATCTCCCATGGAATTGAAGAGTTCATCATCGCCCCAGTTCCAGGAAGTACAATAGTTACATTTCTCCTTATCAGGAATACAGTTATAGATTTCTTCTATAAATCCTTGAAAATTACGGAAATTCTTAAATGCATCTTCTTCAGATACAGTCGATTCAGGACTTTTATCCAAATAGTCTTCGCAAGACGTCATGCCGAGCCCCACTGCAAGAGCCAAAAGGCCTGAACATAAAAGAGTCTTATATGTATATTTCATCTTGTTCATTATTATAATGTAAATTTAATACCTAAGTTATAACGTTTCACTGTGGGATAAGCTCCCAGATAACCAGCTCCGGAGAGGTTAGCTTCACGGTCATCCGGCATGCGAGTCCATAACCATAGATTATTACCATTGACATAAATTTTCAGGTTACTTAATCCCATTCTCTTGATCCAGCCTTTATTCCAAGTATAAGCTATTTCAACGTTCTTCAAACGAATATAAGAACCGTCATAAAGAGATTGGGTTCCGCCGTTATAGCTCGGCGTAGAATTCCAGCGAGGTACTACCACATCGGCATTAGGAGTATTTTTTGACCACCATGTGCCAGTGTCAAACACAGTGTTCAGTTTGCTGCCAAAACTAGTAAGCCCCACATCACGGGTTACATTGTTCACACCATAGAATTGTGCAAATGCACTGAATCCTTTCCACTCAAAACCGATGGTAGCATTAAATGTATTTTCGGGCTGACTGGTGTAGCCATAAGGAGCCTGATCTTTGTTATCCACCACACCGTCGCCATTAAAATCGACAATGTAATAGTCGCCCACCAGTTTTTGAGAATCATTAGCATCATGAGCAGGGCTACCATACAATTGGTCATAGTTTTGAATGTATCCCGCATCAATATAAGAAGTATATTGACCTACCCCGAAGCCAGCTGCTTTCTGATAGGCAGGACGCATAGCTTGGTCATCTTTCACCAACACCTTATTCTTAGCATGCGTCATACTAAAGTTACCCCAAACACGCCAGTCATTACCAAAGGTCTTATTTACACGTAATTCCAATTCATATCCATTCGTACGGATTTTACCTTTGTTAACAGAAGGAGGAGTTCCTCCGAAATAAGAAGGAATGGAACGGTCGCCACCATAGACAAAGATATTGGAACGTTCATCACGGAAGAATTCCAAACTACCAGCCAGCACTCCTTCAAAAAGCGAATAGTCAACACCAATATTCAATTTTTTCACAACCTCCCATTGTATATCCTGATTACCAATAGCAGACTCACGATACCAGGTATAGATACTTTCTGTATGGTTCAGATCCATAGTAGTGTGGCCACCATAGGCCCACTGGTTCATGTACAACCACCGACGACTTGAATCAAACGGATCAGGTCCTAACTGGTCAGAACCAATTTCACCATAAGAAGCACGAACTTTCAACATGTCAATGATCTTCTTTTCACGGAAAAACTTCATGAAAGGTTCTTCACTGACCATCCAGCCAATAGCACCTGAATTAAAGAATGCAAAACGATTCTCTGGGCTGAACTTTTCAGAACCATTGTAAGCGCCATTGTATTCAATGAAATAACGGTCGGCATAGTTATAAGTAACACGGAAAGCCCAGTCTTCACGATAGGTTGGCATCACACTGCCTCGTGCATTTTCCTGACGACTAAATAATCCCATAGCCGTGACATCATGCTTACCAAAACTATGCATCCAGTTCAATTGCGCCTGATAATAAAGGTTACGAACCGTCTGGCTATTATCCACGGCACCGGGAGAAGTACTCCAATTGACTCCTTGTGTCCAGTCAAAACCATTATTTGTGTCATACGATTGTTCATATCTCACCTGACCGGTATCCGGATCAACCCACTTGCGCTGCGCACTATTAAACAAGTCATTGATACCACGATTGTTTTCAACAAATATATTATCCCAAGAAACAGTGGCCCGGGCAGAAAGTCCTTTAGTTATAAACTTCAAATCCTGCTCCAGTGTAAAGTCGGTGTTGATACGGGTAGTTGTGAGTTGCATCGTACCACCTAAAGAAATATTTTCTGCAGAGTTCGTGGTGTTTGAAACAAGTGGATACATACCCCAGCTACCATCGGAATACTGCGGTAGGAACACGTCCGGTGCAATATTGTATGCACCCGACCACTGCTGTCCAATCTGCCATTCCGAATTACCCGTATTGCTCCATGGAGCCTTACGAATAGCATTGGAGCCTGCAAGGTTCATCTTCAGTACGGTAGTCTTCGTTATATTGAAGTCCAGATTACTGCGCACATTGATACGATCGTATCCATAGCCGGAGTTGTAATCACGACCATTGTCATAAATTCTAAAGAGGTCACCCTCATGTACATAGTCGGCCGAAGCAAAATACTTCACAAACTTTGTACCACCACTAATATTAAGGTTGGCATTGTAAGACATCGTGTTATCTTTAAACAGAGCCTTCTGCCAGTCTACATTAGGATAACGTTCTCTCTGCTCAACAGTAGTCTGATTACGATAATTGTTGATGAACGATTGGGAACGGATGTATTCCCATGAATCAGGTCTCAGAGCTAATTCATGCTCAATGGCTGTATTACGAAACAACAAAGCGTCGTAAGAATCGTACTTATTGGGAAGTTTAGAGGGAGCCTTCAGAGTGGCATTGAAACCCACATCGATTTTCGCACTGCCCTCAGCACCACGTTTCGTAGTTACAAGAATTACACCATTGGCACCCTTCACACCGTAAACAGCAGTTGCGGATGCATCTTTCAAAACTGAAATAGATTGTACAGAACTGATATCCACCGAACTCATGGGACGTTCGATACCATCAACCAACACAAGCGGATCTTCATTATTATTCCAAGAACTTGCACCACGAATCGTTATTTTAGGTTCTTCTGCACCTGGCATACCTGTACCTGTGGTAGTAACCACACCCGGCAAGTTACCCGTCAGTGCCGCACCAATATCACTGATACCAGCTGCCCGTTCCAGTACTTTACCGGTAGTTTGTGTGATAGCGCCTACTACACTGGCCTTCTTCTGCTGACCATATCCTACCACAACAACCTCTTCCAGTTGCTGTGAGTCATCTTCTAAAGTGACCTTCAAAATCTTCTGACCTGTAATTCTGACTTCCTGCGATTTCATTCCTATAAATGAAACTACAAGAATTACTTTGTCATCAGGAACAGTCAATGTAAAATTTCCATCTATATCTGATATTGTACCTATTGAAGTATTGTTTTTTACAACGACGGAAGCCCCAATTACCGTTTCGCCATTTCCATCGACGACTGTTCCTTTTACCGTTACTCCATTTTGTGCTAAAGTCGGTAAACAACTCAATAGCAACAAAAGAATCAAGTAAGGGATCTTTTGAATTTGTTTTGTTACATTTTTCATTACCATTAGTTTAAGATATTAATAACTACATTCTCTTCATTACATTAGCTATTTAGAAATAGCTCTAACTGTCATCATACATGCATTTCATAATTACATCGGTCTTTTAAGATTAATAATTCCAGCGATTAGCATTTGCAATATTTTACATAGATTTGCATTCTTAGTCATATAGAAGTTAGAGACATTTCACAAACAACTACCTCAACTCTCAAAACTTCTCTCTTCTTGGCAGCAAATGTATCCAACATAAACGGAACAATTCGCACATTCATGCTACACGTTTTTTTGACAGTATTACATCTTTCTTTTTGATGTTACATTTTTTTTTGAAAGCATTACATAATAGCACATAAAACACTCATTATAAAATAGTTATATCTAAAACAAAATCTTATAAATCCGAAATATATTTTACTAAAAAAGCGACCATTCAGAGTACTTTGAAACAGGTAAAAAAAGGCTCAAAAAACGGAAGAAAAAACGGTTTGTAACGCACCGCAAAAGATATGTAACCCACTTGTTAGAGGCAAAAAAACTCCCTTGTCCTATTCATTTAGCAAAAGGGCAATTAACACATTTAAAGAAATAGATAAAAAAACACGGTTACCTATGTTAGATAACCGTGTACCTTTACTGTAAATTACAGATTAAAACCGGACGATTGGCAAACCTATAAAATCCCCATCTACTTTACTATCTCCATTTGAAACGGCGAAGCCGGAAGCCCTGCCTTATTCTTCAGGTTAGCCTCTTGGGGATTATCATCCCAAGCGTAACGAACCTTTATGGGCTGAGTAATGCCTTCACTCCAAACCACCACCTTATTGCCTTCTATAGCAGCCTTTGCCCATTTAAAACGTCCGTCTGCTCCTGCCAGTGCAAAACCTTTCAGTTGGGCTACAGGCATTAAATCATTTGTTCCTTCCTCAAAAGAGAGAATGGTCTTTTCTCCTTCAACAGATACAGATGTACATAATGGACCGCTATGAACTATATCCTTATGACCATATACCTTCTTCTTAACCTGAAGTGCCACTCTTCTTGCCAGTTCTTTCTTATTCAATGGATGAATATCATTCCACTCTCCCAAGTCTATTGCCACGACTAAAGAAGTATTAGACAACTTCAAGGTCACTTGCCGTTGAGCCTCTCGCATACCCGCCCAACCACTCTCTACAGGCTGCGGATGCGTCTGCATAAAATTGGGTAGCTGCATAATAAAGAACGGGAGATTTTCATCTGCAAACTTCACTCGCCAATCTTTTATCATTGCAGTCAATAAAGCCTCATATTCACCCGGACGTCCTGCATTTGTCTCACCCTGATACCACAAAGCTCCTTTAAAATGCAAATTTCGCAAAGGAGAAATCATGGAATTATACATGCCGGTCGGAATATTCTGAAAAGATACACCACCTCTTCCGGCAGGCATTTCACAACCTATTCTATATTTCCATTGTTCCGTCAAACGAACCGTGTCTCCGTCTATCGCCATACAATAGGGCTTGTCTTTTACAAAGCTGGGGCGACCCCCTGAATTGATAAGACGAACCGTCACCAGATTCTCACCTGCTTTCAATACCGATGCAGGAACTTTATAAATACGTGGCGGATATTGATACGAAGTAGTACCTACAAAGACACCATTCACATACACAGAGTCTGCATTCACCATACAACCCAAACGCAATACGGCATCTTTATCAGCTTGCTCAGCCGTAAGACGAATATCCTGGCGGAACCAATGTGAACCACTTACCGGATAACCATTTTTAGTACCCAATTGATAAGAAAACATATTCACTTCCTCCCAATCGGAATCATCCAATTCCGGTTCATACCACTTGACCGGAGCATGAAGTCCTTCATCCCCTTTATACAAAGAGAGATTCCAAAACCTCGACATCATACCACCTGCCTTATTCATCAAGACCTTATATTCGTCAGAATTATAAATATCCCTTTCACGCAAATTCTTTGGGAACTCCTGTAGAGCATCCTCACTCATCCAAGCCTCAATAGAACTTCCTCCCCAACTTGAATTAATAATCCCGACAGGAACTTTCGTCTCATTATACATCTCTATAGCAAAAAAATAAGGTAGTGCGGCATAAGACTGAGCAACCTCCGGATTCAAGGATGTCCAGTTCATCCGGGAAATATCTTCTTTCGGACCATGCAAATCATTACCATAGGGAGTTTTAACGTAACGGATCATTGAATTTTCGTAAACAGCCGTTTCCTTGCCAAACATATCCGCTACACGTGCCACGGTCAGTTCCATATTCGATTGCCCTGAACACAGCCACACATCCCCTACCAGGATATCTTTTACTATCACTTCATTCACCGTCATCTCATAAGGGCCGCCAGCCTTCATAGCAGGAAGCATGACCAGCCATCTGCCATTCTCATCAGCCTTTGCCGTGTATTTCTTCTTCTTAAAAGTTACCACTACATCCTCACCCGGTTCAGCTGTCCCCCATATCTTAATGGGACTTTCACGTTGCAATACCATTCCATCCGAAAGAACGGAGGGGAGTTTAACCTTAGCCTCAGCCCATACAGAACATATACAGGCCAGTACTACCAATAAAGTAAATTTGTATCTCATAATATTGTCATTTTCAACATTCCTACTCCTTTATAAAACTTTCAGGTGCTCCCAGGAAAGAAGGCTTCAAACCTCCCAAGTCAATCATTATTTTCTGCATAACAAGTGCCGGATCAAGCGGACGGATGCGCAAGGTATGCTTTTCTTTCTTATCAAGCAAATGTTTCGTTTGGGTAGTAATAATGTGCTCCGCCTGCAATCTGCCAAGTTCACCTTTATAATCACCGTTGATGTTGACTATCTGTTCGTCGCCGCCATCCAGTGAAACCGCATAACGCAATCCTTTATAATCATTGAAATTCAAAGTAGAAGAAAAACGAACGATAACTGTAGCATCCCCACTTTTCTCCGTTTCAAAATCATATTCCAAATACATATCTGCTCCCGGAACGGCTGTGGCAGGTAAAGTAGTGACAGCAGACAACGTACGTCCCAGATTTGGAATTGTAACCCAATTAGCAGATATACTGTTAGCTGAACGGGTATAATGTTCCGCTTCAATAGATACATATCCATCCTTTTCTACAAATACAGGTGGTGCAGGGGCAATACGAGGTTCCGGAACAAAAGTAACTTTAGGCATAATATTATGTTTCGGATCATTCCAGGATTTATATCCAATATGTGTCTGATCCATGATATGATTCCATTTGCCACCACTCATTATATGGTTATAGTGATAAGTCAATACAGAATCACGTTCAAAACATGCACGTGCCTTATCAGCCCATTTATTGGCTTGCACATCATTGGCCTCTACCAGTTTACGATTCATCGCTACGGCATAATACATATCATATAGGTTGGAACATGCTTGTATCGGGAAAAGTACCAATTGATCAAAAGCATCCCGATACTCAGCAGGCATCAGATAATAAATTTTCAAGGCATCCAGGCATAATGCGGCATACTCATCTTTTACACTCTGCCATTCATTATAATTTTCCAGGCTGTAAGTCCTGTCATCCAACATTTCCGGAGTCACCCTACGATTATATTTAGTATAAGTATCAATCAGACGGGCTGACTCTTCGGCATAGTTTCCACCAAACTGCTGACGACAGAAATCTATTGTATGCTGGAACAGATTATTTTCGTTGAAACGTTGCGGATTCCAGGCCATATCCAGGAAGAAAGTGATCGGATACTCCATTGGTTTCAGATCGCCCACATTCACCACCCACAGTTCACGTACACCATAGTCATAAGTCAGAGTCATCTGCTCCCATGTACGCTGTATCTGGGTGATATTTATCCATTTAGAGTTGCGGGGAGCTCCTACATAATCGAAATGATAATACATGCCATAACCACCCTTGCGGGGCTTAGCTTTCAAGTCGGGCAATTTACGTACATTCCCCCAGTTATCATCACAGAGCAGTAGTGTTACGTCGTCAGGTACTCGCATACCTTTATCATAATAATCCTGTACTTCCTTATAAAGTGCCCACACCTGTGGAGTTTCTTTCGCCTTCTTACCAGTAACTTTTTCTATAATCTTCCGCTGATCTTTCACAATATTCTGTAACAGGGAAATATTTGCATCTTCACTCATCGGTTCATCACCATCACCACGCATAGCAAGAGTTATCACCGCTTCCCAATCTTTACAGCGTTCCATACCTTTCTGCCAGAAGTCACGCAATACGGCAGCATTTGTGTTATAGTTCCATTCCCCTGTTCCACGACGTTTCCAGTCTTTCTGAGCTTGTCCCATCGGTTCATGGTGAGAGGTACTCATTACAATTCCCATTTCATTGGCCAACGGACCATTCATCGGATCATCATCATAGAAGGCACTATTCCACATAGCAGGCCACATAAAGTTTCCTTTCAAGCGAAGCACCAATTCGAATACAGTTTCATAGAATTTACTGTTAAAACCACCGAAAGTAGCACTGGCCCATCCACCCAAAGAAGGCCATTCATCATTCAGGAAAATACCGCGATACTTCACAGCAGGCTCACCATCTGTATAAATTCCTTCCTTGATAGATATAACATCATGTTTTTCTACCGGTACATCCGCCCAGAAATACCAGGGAGATACTCCCATCTGCCGGGCAAGTTCATAAATGCCATAAATAGTACCACGTTTATCACTACCGGCAATCACCACCGCTTCTTCTACCCCGTCTATGGGATTCTTCACAGTCTGTAGAATATATTTTTCACGTTTACCCTGCAAATCAGCCGCATTGATCTTCCCGGACTGCAACAATTGTTTAATCCAAGAACTATTTTCTATAGAACCGACAATCAGCATACGCCTCCCGGATGCAGAGTTAATAATTTCAGGGGTAACACCCGTTACCTTACCCGCATCTGTCTGTAAATTTACTACGGCACGCACTACGCCCTTATCTTCCTGCGGATCTATCAATATGGGATAAGCTTTTCCCTGCTGTATCCAGACAAAACCACTCCCCTCATTTGCAACAAACCGTTCTGCCGCAGATAATGGCTGTAATAGCACTAAACTCATCAAGCAATAGATAACCCAACTAATTTTTGTTTTCATGGTATGATACTTTTTAATTAATTTCTGTCTTGTACAAAAATAGTCTATTACAATCTATTTTCTTATTCCGCATGTTCCCACTTACTATAGTCGATGTTACATCCGGCATTTTCATGTTACATAAATTTCCATTCATGTAACATCCGCCCTGCAAACAACCATAATTACAAAAAAACAATCCGCACCTTGTGATTTTCCTCGTTCTTCTCTGACAAATATAGCAAGAAACAATTTTAATATTCATAAACATGAAACATCTATTTCGTAATTTATTGATTATAGCATTTGTCGTATGCTGTAATTTCCAACAGGCTCTTGCACAACAAATGCCTCCTATTCCCATCGATTCCAATGTACGCATCGGAAAACTGGATAACGGCTTAACTTACTATATCCGCAAAAACAATCTCCCCGCCGAACGGGCAGACTTTTATATCGCTCAGAAAGTAGGTTCCATCCAGGAAGAAGAGAACCAACGCGGTCTGGCACATTTCCTCGAACACATGTGCTTTAACGGAACTACCCACTTCCCGGGTGATGCTCTGAAACAATATCTGGAACGCATTGGAGTTAAGTTCGGTGAAAACCTGAATGCCTACACCTCAGTAGATGAAACCGTATATAATATTTCGAATGTACCCGTCAATACTCCGGGAGCCATCGATTCTTGTTTATTAATTCTACACGACTGGAGCAATGACCTGACTCTGGACCCTAAAGAGATTGATAAAGAACGCGGAGTCATCAACGAAGAATGGCGTACACGCATGAGTGCAGTGCAACGTTTCCAGGAAAAGTTGCTCCCTGCCATGTTTGCCGGTACCAAGTATGCCACTTGTTTCCCCATCGGAACCATGGATGTAGTGATGAACTTCAAGCCGCAGACACTAAGAGATTATTATGAAAAGTGGTATCGTCCCGATTTGCAAGGTATAGTTGTGGTGGGAGACGTAGATGTAGATGCCATCGAAGCACAGATTAAGAAACTGTTTGCCGATGTTCCCGCACAACCCAATGCCGCCAAACGCGAATATTATCCGGTAAATGACAATAAAGAACCGATTGTGCTGATTGCCCGGGATAAGGAACAACCCCATATCCAAGCTATCATCTTTAACAAACACGAAGCAACTCCCGACTCAGAAAAAGGCAATATGAATTATCTGATACAAGACTATGCCATCGACCTCATCAATAACATGCTGAATGCCCGACTGAACGAACTGCTTCAAGCTGCCAACCCTCCATATATCTACGCAGGAACCTATGATGGAGATTTCTTCGTTGCAAAAACCAAACAAGCCTTTACCGGCATCGTTGTTTGCAAAGAAGATGCAGTGGAAAACGGTATCACCACCCTGGTCCGCGAAATGGAGCGTGCCCGCCAGTTTGGTTTCACTGAAAGCGAATACCAACGTGCCCGTGCCGAATATCTGCGCAATATGGAATCTGACTACAACGAACGTGATACACGTAGGAACGAGGAATATATTGATGAATATGTACGCCACTTCCTCGACAACGAACCCATACCGGGTATTGAAAACGAATATGCCATCATCAACCAAATAGCTCCGGCCATCCCCGTACAAGCATTGAATCAGATGATGCAGATGTTGATAACAGATACCAACCAGGTAGTCGCCATTTTCGGTCCCGAAAAGGAGGAGCTGAAAATGCCGACAGAAGAAGCTATCAAGAAGATTCTGAAAGATGTAAAAGCCGAGAAGCTGACTCCGTATGTAGACAAAGTATCAGACGAGCCCTTGATGAAAGAAGCCCCGAAAGGTGGAAAAATCATCTCCGAACAAAAAGATGATGTATTCGGCACTACCATGCTGACATTATCCAACGGAGTAAAAGTTATCATCAAGAAAACTGACTTCAAAGCTGATGAGATTACCATGAAGGGTGTAAGCCTAGGTGGAAGTTCACTGTTTCCCAACTCTGAAATCATCAACATCAACGGCCTGGATGCCGTTTCAGCAGGCGGTTTAGGCAATTTCAGCGCTGTAGATCTTGAAAAGGTATTGGCAGGCAAAAGGGCTTCCGTAAGTTACGGTATCGGTGATAAGACCGAAACAGTCAATGGCTACTGTTCTCCGAAAGACTTTGAAACGATGATGCAACTCACCTATCTGACATTCACTGCTCCGCGCCGTGATGATGAAGCTTTTGCATCTTATAAGAACCGCAACAGAGCAGCATTACTGAACCAGGAAATGAACCCGAACGTTGCATTCAGCGACAGTATTACCTTTGCATTGCAAATGGGACATCCCCGTACCATCCGCATGAAGGCCGATATGATTGACAATATGGATTATGATAAAATCCTGGCAATGTACCAAGACCGTTACAAGGATGCCAGCGACTTTACCTTCATCCTCGTGGGTAATGTAGACGTTGAAAGTATGAAACCACTCATAGCCGAATACCTAGGAGCATTGCCTGCCATCAACCGTAAGGAATCATTCAAGGATAACAAGATAGAATACCGCAAAGGTGTATATAAGAATGAGTTCGTCCGTGAACAAGAAACAGCTAAAGCCTCTAACTTCGTCAGTTTCATCGGTACGTGCAAATATGATTTAAAGAATTCCATTCTGCAGGACATGACTTGCCAGATTATGGATTTAGTTTATACCGAGAAAGTACGCGAAGATGAAGGCGGAACTTATGGGGTATATGTAGGTGGCAATCTCTCCAAATATCCGAAGGAAATAGCTGGAATACAAATTGTTTTCGATACAGCACCTTCTAAAAGAGAGAAACTGATGAAAATCATCTTTGCCGAAATAGAATGCATATCCAAAGAGGGGCCGTCGGAAGCCAATCTTAACAAGGTGAAGGAGTTTATGTTGAAGAAGCACGCCGAAGACCTGAAAGAAAACAGCTACTGGATGGGAAGTATTGATGAATACTTGTTCACCGGAATGAATCCGATAAAAGACTATGAACAAATAGTCAACAGTATTACGGCAAAAGATATTCAAAAGTTTGCCTCTGACCTGTTCAAACAGAAAAATGAGATAGAAGTCTCAATGATCAGTCCTGATAAAGAGTAACAATAGTAATATAATAGGAAGGCTGCACTATGTTTTAAAATTAGTGCAGCCTTCTCTATTAAACTTCATCGCCTCCACGCATCTACAGCAGATTCATTATCTCCTCCCAACCCGATACACGCTGATAACTGGCTTCATCTATACACATATTATGAGGTTGGGTAAACAATATTCTCCGTCCTCCAAAAGTCCTCAGGTTCTTGGGATGATCGTCGATCATAATATCACCCTGAATACTATCTTTACGTCCACAGAATATCATTTGTTCCCAAGTAATAAAGGGGAAATACTCATTCAGCCATCTTTGTTTCTCCGTCAGGCTATTGGGGAACTCTGTTGCGGAAGAGACAATCAGCACCTTATATTTATCATTCAGATATTTCAATCCTTTCACTGCATCCGGTAGCAGCGGGGCTGTTTCAAAGAACCCCTTACTTCGTACATACTTATGGAATGAAGGAAAAGATTCCTCTTCCGTTTTTCCATATAAATCCTCCAGAACCGGCTTTACACCGGTATCCTTGTACTCCAAGGCAATGTACTGTGAATACACATCTGCCAACACACCATCCATGTCTACTAATACTTTCTGTTTCATACTTTTTTTGTTTTATTTAACGATTTGCTTTTCGTTTTTATATTTAAACATCCTGAATCAGTAGAAAACCTCTATGCGGGATTTTTCAGATTCTTTCGGGTTTCATATTCCCGCAAAACATTTTCCGCAAATAACCGCATATTTACATAAAATCGCGCATAATTCGTAGGTTTTCTTACGAAAGATATATATATTTGCGGATATATGCAACTTTAATTAATATAAGAATATGCTGAAAGAGGAAAGACAACAGTACATATTAAACCAGATAAATCAGAATTACCGGGTTTATATTACAACATTAAGCACAGAGTTAGGAGTATCGGACGACACACTTCGCCGTGACCTGATAGAACTGGATGAACGTGGATTATTGACTAAAGTTCATGGTGGAGCTGTTGCCAAATCAGGTATCCCGATAGAATTTACGGACCGGATGAACACGGGAATTGAAGAAAAACAACAGATAGCCTCCAAAGTCATCCCACTATTCCGTTCAGGAGACGTACTGTTGATAGATGGCGGAACATCCAATCTGGAAGTCGCCCGACGCCTCCCCACAGATATGGAACTGACCGTATATACCAACAGCTTTCCGATAGTAAATGCCCTCTTCAATCATCCTAAACTGGATTTAATATTCTTAGGCGGGAAAGTATTCCCCTCTTCACAGGTGACGGTCGGCGTTTCTGTTTTTCAAGCCCTGCAAACCGTACGCCCGGACTGGCTCGTACTTGGGATATGCAGCGTACACCCCCATCAGGGTCTGACAGGTCCCGACCGGGAAGAAGCACTCATCAAACGCTTTATGATGGAAAGAGCACAAAAACGAATCGTATTAGCCGATAGTCATAAACTGAACACTGCAGAAGCATACAGCATCGCTTCTTTGGGAGATGTGGATTATTTAGTGACAGAAGATCAGAAAATAGATTATATCAGGCAGCATTGGCCCAAACACTCGTATGTGCTCGTGTAATTCCTCTTATCATCTCCCTACCTACTCCCTACCTTCTCCTTACCTACTCCTTACCTACTCCTAATATATAGAGAGGGAGAAGGTAGGGAGTAGTATAGGCAAACCTAAGCAACACGTATGAGGAAGATATATCTATCTGAATAAGTTTTTTAGTAAAGGGAGTCGACAGTGTGAAGATGAGGTATGGACATAAAAAAAGGAGTACCGCTGTACTCCAACCTTTGTTAACCTTAAATCTAATACTATGAAAACACAGTGCAAAGGTACGGACTTTTCTGAATTTTGCAAGCTCCGTGTGCGAAAACAGTGTATTTATAACACCCTTTAAGAAAATCTTCTTCGTTTTTCACTTCCTTTTTCATATCTTTGTTCAAAAGCGAAGATTAGTTACATCTTAGCACTAAAAATAAGCAAGCTTATTTTGCATTGCTTTTGGATTACATTATCTTTGTAGAAAAATAATCAAAACGACTTATGCCTGACTATGATTTGATAGCTATATTAGGTCCTACCGCTTCCGGAAAAACTCCTTTTGCTGCGGCACTGGCAAATGTTCTTGACACCGAAATCATCAGTGCGGATTCCCGGCAAATCTACCGTGGCATGGACCTTGGTACGGGTAAAGACCTCATCGACTACACCGTAAATGGTAAACAAATCCCTTATCATCTGATTGATATTGCCGATCCAGGGTACAAATACAATGTTTTCGAATATCAACGTGATTTTCTGACAGCTTACGAGACTATTAAACAAAAAAGGAAATTACCCGTTTTGTGTGGAGGTACAGGGTTATACTTGGAGTCCGTATTGAAAGGGTATAAGTTGCTCCCTGTTCCCGAAAATCCGGAACTGCGTGCACGGCTGGCTGATAAGTCTTTGGAAGAATTAACCGGGATACTGCAACAGTACAAGACCTTGCACAACACAACGGATGTAGATACAGCCAAGCGTGCTATCCGTGCGATTGAAATAGAAGAATATTACGCACATACACCGGTAGACGAGCGTACATTCCCCCAACTGAACAGCCTCATCATCGGTGTGGATATAGACCGGGAATTACGTCGCGAAAAGATATCCCGCCGACTGCGCCAACGTCTGGACGAAGGAATGGTGGATGAAGTGCGCCGGCTGATAGAGCAAGGCATCCAACCGGATGACTTGATTTATTACGGCCTGGAGTACAAGTATCTGACGCTTTACGTCATCGGCAAGCTGACTTACGAAGAGATGTACCAGGAACTGGAAATCGCCATTCACCAATTTGCCAAACGGCAGATGACCTGGTTCCGGGGGATGGAACGCCGCGGATTTACCATTCACTGGATGGATGCCGGGCTGCCGATGGAAGAAAAGATTGCTTTTGTACAAGCGAAACTCAAAGGGAATTAGTATCTTTGGAGCAGCAAAGACGGAGCCTGGGAGGGTAACTAATGATTATGTAGGACTTTACTAAGAGATAACAATATGAGCGTAGAACCCGAAAAGTGGGGAGTGATATATAACCCCAAAGCCGGCACACGAAAAGTGCAGAAACGGTGGAAAGAAATAAAAGAATATATGGACAGCAAAGGCGTGTCTTATGACTACGTGCAGTCCGAGGGGTTCGGATCAGTGGAACGTTTGGCCGGTATTCTTGCCAATAACGGATACCGCACTATTGTCGTAGTAGGTGGTGACGGTGCACTGAATGATGCTATTAACGGCATCATGTCGTCCAATGCAGAAGATAAAAGAGAAATCGCCATAGGCATCATTCCGAACGGTATCGGGAATGACTTCGCCAAATACTGGGAAATGACCTCGGAATACAAAGATGCGGTGGATTGCATCATCAACAACCGTCGCAGGAAAATCGATGTCGGCTTCTGTAATTATTACGACGGCGAGAAGCACGTCACCCGTTATTTCCTCAATGCCATCAATATCGGGTTAGGAGCCCGCATTGTGAAGATCAGTGATCAGACCAAACGTTTCTGGGGAGTGAAATTCTTATCTTACCTCATGGCACTCATTTCGCTTTTCTTTGAACGCAAGCTTTACCGGATGCATCTTAAAATAAACGGAGAACATATCCGCGGACGTATCATGACGGTTTGCATCGGTAGTGCATGGGGATATGGACAAGCTCCCAGCGCCGTTCCCTATAACGGCTGGCTCGATGTATCCGTTATCTACCGCCCGGAATTGCTACAACTTGTATCAGGCTTATGGATGCTGATTCAGGGACGTATATTAAACCATAAGGTCGTAATGCCCTACCGGACACAGAAAGTGAAAGTACTGCGTGCACAAAATGCCTCTGTCGATCTGGATGGACGCCTCCTCGACAGGCACTTCCCGTTGGACATCGGCATTATGCATGAGGCAATCACCTTGATTATACCCAACTAAGAATAACGATTAACGATTAACGTTTAGTGATAAGTGATTAGCAAGCTGTGCTATCACCTGCTAATCACTTATCATTAATCACTAAACACTAAATACTTATGATTGAATTAAAAAATAACCCTGCCGGAAATTTCTTTTTATTGGCAGGTCCTTGTGTGATTGAAGGGGAAGAAATGGCAATGCGCATTGCCGAACGTGTGGTAAACATCACAGAGAAACTACAGATTCCCTACATCTTTAAAGGTTCTTACCGCAAGGCAAACCGTTCACGCCTGGACTCATTTATGGGAATAGGTGATGAAAAAGCACTGAAAGTATTGCAGAAAGTACATGATACGTTTGGCGTGCCCACAGTTACAGATATTCATTCTGCCGAGGAGGCTGCCATGGCTGCCGAATACGTGGACGTACTACAGATTCCGGCATTTCTCTGCCGTCAGACGGACATTCTGATAGCTGCCGCAAAGACAGGAAAGGTCGTAAATATCAAAAAAGGTCAGTTCCTCTCCCCTCTTGCCATGCGCTTTGCTGCAGAAAAGGTAGTGGAAGCCGGCAATAAGGAGGTGATGATCACCGAACGTGGAACGACTTTCGGATATCAGGATCTCGTTGTAGACTACCGTGGAATACCGGAGATGCAAACTTTCGGTTATCCGGTTATTCTGGACGTCACCCACTCGCTGCAACAACCCAATCAGACAAGCGGAGTTACAGGTGGTATGCCACAGCTCATTGAAACTGTAGCCAAAGCCGGTATTGCCGTAGGTGTCGACGGATTGTTTATTGAAACACATGAGCATCCCGAAATAGCCAAGAGCGATGGCGCCAACATGCTGAAGCTGGATCTGCTGGAAAGATTGCTGACTAAGTTAGTACGGATAAGAGAGGCTATAAAAGAATAAGTTCACTCTTGTAAAGTGCACTGAGATAAATGGGAATTTAGCAAGTTTTGCCGCTAGATTCCCATTTGTGTAAAAAAACAATCCTCCTCTTGTGATTTCTTTTTCTGTCTTTCGACAAATAGAGCAAGAAACAATTTTAATCTTCATTAATATGAAACATTCATTTCGTAGTTTACTGGTGGTAGCATTCGTTTTATGCGCCAGTTTCCAACAAGCGGTAGCACAGCAAATGCAGTTTCCGCCTCTTCCCGTGGACAAGAATGTCCGTATCGGCCAATTAGACAATGGCTTGACGTATTACATCCGTCATAACAAATTGCCCGAAAACCGGGCTGAATTTTATATTGCCCAGAAAGTAGGTTCCATCCTCGAAGAGCCGCAACAACGTGGTCTTGCTCACTTTCTGGAGCACATGGCTTTCAATGGCACAAAGAATTTCCCCGGCGATGACAAAGGCCTCGGCGTTATCCCCTGGTGTGAAACCGTAGGTATCAAATTTGGAACAAACTTAAATGCCTACACCAGCATAGACGAAACCGTCTACAATATTAGCAATGCCCCGATAGACCGTGCCGGTGTATTGGACTCTTGTTTGCTGGTTCTGCACGACTGGTCTAACTACATCCTGCTCAAAGATGACGAGATAGACAAGGAACGTGGAGTGATCCGTGAAGAATGGCGTAGTCGTAACAGTGGTATGTTGCGCGTTTATACCGACCTGCTTCCCACCATATATCCGGGTGACAAATACGCCGATTGTATGCCTATCGGTTCTATCGATGTGATCAATAACTTCCCCTACAAAGATATTCGTGACTATTATCACAAATGGTATCGTCCCGATTTGCAAGGTATCGTTATCGTAGGTGACATTGATGTGGACGCTGTAGAAGCCAAACTGAAAGCAGTATTTGCCGACGTACAGAAGGCTGTAAATCCGGCAGAACGTGTTTATTATCCTGTTGCCGATAATAAGGAACCTATCGTAGCCATCGGTACAGATAAGGAAGTAGACGATCCGTCTATCGAGGTTTACTTCAAACAAGATGCAACTCCCGATTCAGAAAAGAATAACGTAGGTTATCTGGCTTCCCAGTATATGACAAGCATGATCACCAGTATGCTGAACGCACGTCTGAGTGAGCTGACCCAGAGCGCTAATCCGCCGTTTAACCGTGCATATAGCAGTTACGGTAATTTCTTTGTAGCTAAAACCAAAGAGGCCCTCAATCTTTCAGCCTCAAGTAAAGCGAACGGTATTGAAGAAGCCCTGAAAGTCCTGTTACAAGAAGCAGAACGCGCCCGTCGTTTCGGTTTCACTGAATCTGAATACGCCCGTGCCCGCGCTAACTATCTGCAACGTCTGGAATCTGCATACAATGAGCGTGAGAAGACCAAACACGGTTCTTATGTACGTGAGTATGTACGTAACTTCCTGGATGCCGAACCTATCCCCGGTATTGAAACAGAATATGCCATGATGAACCAGTTGGCTCCTAACCTCCCGGTACAGGCTATAAACATGGCAATCCAGCAACTCATTCCGGACAGCAACCAGGTAGTTATCATTGCCGGTCCCGAAAAAGAAGGATTAAAATATCCGCAGAAAGAAGAAGTTATTGCTTTGCTGAAAGGTATGAAGAGCCTCGATCTGCAACCGTATGTTGACAAGGTTTCTGATGAACCTCTGATGAAAGAAGCACCGAAAGGTGGCAAAATCGTATCTGAGAAAGAAGGTGAAATCTATGGTAGTACGAAGCTTGTTCTGTCCAACGGTGTAACTGTTTACATCAAGAAAACTGATTTCAAGGCAGATGAGATCCGTATGAAAGCAACCAGCCTGGGTGGTAAATCTCTTTTCCCCGATAAGGACGCACTGAACTTTGCTGTTATGGACAATGTGGTTGCTGTAGGTGGTTTGGGTAACTTCAGCCAGGTAGACCTTACAAAGGTATTGGCCGGAAAGAAAGTTTCTGTTCGTGCCGGACTGGGTGCTACTACTGAAAATGTATTCGGAACTTGTTCTCCGAAAGACTTCGAGACCATGATGCAGTTGACTTATCTCACATTCACCGCCCCCCGCAAGGACATGGAAGCATTCGAGTCTTATAAGAACCGTACAAAGGCCGAACTGGAAAGTGCACAAGCTAATCCGCTTTCTTCCATCAACGACACATTGCAGAAAGCCATGTACAACAACCATCCGCGCATGGTAATAATGAAACCGGAAATGGTAGATCAGATCAACTATGACCGTATTCTGGAAATGTACAATGACCGTTTCAAAGATGCCAGCGACTTTACATTCTATTTCGTTGGAAACATTGACCTGGAAACAGCTAAACCGCTGATTGCAGAATATCTGGGTGCATTGCCTGCCATCAACCGTAAAGAGACTTTCAAGGATACCAAGATGGAGATCCGCAAAGGTACATACAAGAACGAATTTGCCAAAGAGCAACAGACGCCAATGGCAACTATCGTATTCCTGTATACCGGAAAAACTCCTTATACATTGAAAAATGAAATTCTGTTGAGCTATATGACCCAGGTGCTGAACATGGTTTATACAGAAGAAGTACGCGAAAAAGAAGGCGGTACATACGGTGTAAACTGTATGGGTAGCTTACAGAAGTATCCGAAAGAACAATTGCTGATGCAGATTGTCTTCCAGACCGATCCTGAAAAGAAAGATAAACTGGCCGGTATCGTAGTAGACGAGCTGAAGAAACTGGCAGCAGAAGGACCGTCTGATGTACATTTGCAGAAGGTAAAAGAGTACATGTTAAAAAAGTATGCTGATAACCAAAAGGAAAATGCATACTGGCTGAACAACCTGAACGATTACTTCTACTATAATATGGATATGACGCAAGGATATACAGATATCGTAAACAGTATCACTGCCAAAGATATCCAGAAGTTTGCAGCAGACTTGCTGAAACAAGGTAATGAGATCGAGGTAACGATGACGGTACCTAAAAAGTGATTAAGGAAGTAGTGATTAGTGATAAGTGAAAATACAGTTCTTATCACTAATCACTAACGACTAATCACCAATTAATCACTAACGACTAATCACTAAAAACATGAATCTATTTCTTGAGCTACGTAAACATGGAAAGTTAGCAGAAAAGCGACATCCGATGTACGAGAAGAGCAAGTTCGGAAAGTTTTGGATGTACTTCATGAGTGTGTTCTGGGCAGCTTATCTCATATTCTTCGGAACAACCTTCGCCTTTGCTTTCGACGGTGGAGCCAGAGAAGCCTACCATGTAATGAACAGCGGACTCATATTTGTGCTCGCCCTCGACTTTCTCATGCGCTTACCCTTCCTGAAGACACCTACACAGGAAGTCAAACCCTACTTACTGCTTCCCGTAAAACGGAGTCGTCTGATTGACTTCCTTCTCCTGCGTTCCGGGCTTAACAGTTTCAATCTGCTCTGGCTCTTCTTGTTTGTCCCATTTGCCATCATCACAGTTACTAAGTTTTATGGAGTGGCAGGTGTGTTGACCTATTGTATTGGTATTTGGCTACTTATCGTATTCAATAATTACTGGTATTTATTGTGCCGTACGTTGATGGACGAACGCATCTGGTGGTTCCTCCTACCGGTAGCCGTATATGGTGGTATTGCTGCTGCACTTTTCATTCCGGACAACAGCCCGATATTTGCCTTTTCAGTCAATTTGGGTGAAGGATTCATCACCGGAAATATACTGACGTTTATCGGAGTTCTGGTAGCCATTGCTATCATGTGGTTCATCAACAGGAGTATCATGCAAAGATTAGTCTATAACGAACTAAACAAGGTAGAAGATACAACCGTACAGGTAAAGACTGTATCCGAATACAAATTTCTGGATCGTTATGGTGAAATCGGTGAATATATCCGGTTAGAGTTGAAGCTGTTGCTTCGTAATAAAGTCTGCAAAAAATCACTCTATAACATCACTGCTGTAGTATTAGCTTTTAGCCTCATTATCAGTTTTTCTGACCTTTATGAGGGAGGGGCACGCGACTTCTTCGTGCTTTACAACTATATCATCTTCGGTATTCTGTTCCTCTCGCCTCTAATGAGCTACGAGGGCAACTACATTGACGGGCTAATGAGTCGTAAAGAATCCATCTATTCGTTACTACGTGCTAAATATATTTTATATAGCCTGGCTCTAATCATTCCGTTTATACTGATGATCCCCGGTATGGTGACAGGTAGGGTATCTGTCTTGCAATGTATCTCATGGCTTGTATTTGTTCCGGGCTGCGTCTATTTCTGCATGTTCCAACTGGCAGTGTACAATAACAAGACCCTCAATCTGAATGCCAAGATGACCGGTCGTCAAAACGTGGGAACAGGATTACAGAACCTTATTTCAGCTGGTGCATTTGGTGTGCCCCTACTACTGATGTTCGGGTTAAAGGTAACGGTTGGCAAAGAAGCTACACCATGGGTACTTATTGGTATCGGGCTTGTATTTATCCTAACTTCAAGATGGTGGTTAAGGAATGTATACCATCGCTTCATGAAGCGCCGGTATAAGAATATGGAAGGATTTCACGATAGTAGACAAAAATAATTACGAATATGATAGAGATAAACAATCTTCAAAAAAACTTCGGCCAAAAGAAAGCCGTAGATATTGACAAATATGTCATAGAACAAGGTGACATGCTGGGTTTGGTAGGCAACAACGGAGCTGGTAAAACAACCCTTTTCCGCCTGATGCTGGACTTACTCCAGGCAGATCAAGGCAATGTAACCATTAATGATATCGATGTAGCCAAAAGCGAAGACTGGAAACAATTCACCGGTGCTTTCATCGATGATGGCTTCCTGATCGATTACCTTACTCCCGAAGAGTACTTCTACTTTATCGGTAAGATGTACGATCTGAAGAAAGAAGAAGTAGATGAGCGCCTGCTTCCTTTCGAACGATTCATGAATAATGAGGTCATCGGACAAAAGAAGTTCATCCGTAACTTCTCTGCCGGAAACAAGCAGAAAATCGGTATCATATCCGCTATGCTGCATCATCCGCAATTGCTGATCCTGGACGAACCGTTCAACTTCCTTGATCCGAGTTCACAGTCCATCATCAAACACCTGCTGAAGAAGTATAATGAAGATCACCATGCCACGGTTATCATTTCAAGCCACAACCTGAACCATACAGTAGACGTATGCCCTCGCATTGCTTTGCTGGAAAATGGTATCATCATCCGTGACATACAAAATGAACATAACTCAGCAGAAAAAGAACTTGAAGATTACTTCAACATAAGAGTGGAAGAAGAAATTGAGGAAGAACTGGCAGAAACAGTGATTGAAGAAACACCTGTTCAGGAAACAATCATTGAAGAAACTATTGCTGAGGAACCTATCACTGAAGAACCCTCCACTCAACCGGAAAAGAAAGAAGAACAGGAATGAAAAAATACTTCTTATATATAGTTGCCCTCATCGGATTGACATTCAGTTTAAGCTCATGCCATACATCAGCGCCCCGGCTCAATTACAAGGCACTGGCAAAAGCTTCTGTCCGCATGGGTGTTGACATAAATATGGAAGATAACCACAAGTTGTACATTGCCTCTGCGGAGTGGATGGGTGTCCGCTACCGCGCAGGCGGTGACAACAAGCACGGAGTAGATTGTTCCGGACTGGTATCGCAACTCTATAAAGAAGTATATAATATCCGTTTGGCCAGAAGCACCGATGGTCTACTTAAAGAAAGCAACAAAGTCTCCCGCCGCAATTTGCGTGAGGGAGATTTGGTGTTTTTCACCAGCCGTGCATCTAAGAAGAGGGTGGCACACGTGGGTATCTATCTCAAAAACGGGAAGTTTATTCATGCAAGTACCAGCAAAGGAGTTATTGTCAGTAGCCTCAACGAACAATACTATACGCAATACTGGCTTTGCGGCGGCAGAGTAAAATAAGAATCTTTTTTCTTCCCCTGTGATTTTTCCTTTCCCTCCCCGACTTATAGTTCAAATAAAACTTTAAAAAGGAAAAATGATGAAAAAGATTTTAGGTGTCCTTCTCTTTATCGGCCTTGCGCTGAACGCCAACGCACAATTACTTTGGAAAATCTCCGGTAACGGACAAGAAAAGCCCTCATACATTTTAGGTACCCACCATCTGGCACCTCTCAGTATCAAAGATAGCATTGCCGGATTGCCACAAGCCATAGAAGGTACTACTCAGGTATACGGAGAAGTAGTCATGTCCGATATGATGTCACCCGAGTTCATGCAGGTAATGCAACAAAGCATGATGATGGCAGGCGACACTACTCTCCAGAAACTTTTTACCCCGGAACAATATGAAGTAGTAGGCAAGGTAGTGAAAGAGAACCTGATGGCAGATATAGCCATGTTGGGCAAATTAAAACCCGCTGCCATAACCCAACAACTGACCCTGATATTATGCATGAAGCATCTGGGTGGTTTTAATCCACAGGAGCAATTAGATACTTACTTCCAGCAACAAGCATTACAAAGCGGTAAAAAAATAGGTGGTTTGGAAACTCCGCAGTCTCAGTTAGATATGCTATTTAAAAGTCAGACTCTACAGCGTCAGGCAAACTTACTCTATTGCCTCGTAAGTGACATAGATAAAGCTATGGAACAAACTAAACGTCTCAACAACGCATACAAGGCTCAGAACCTGGATGAAATGCTGAAGCTGATAGAAGAACGTGATGGCAGCTCGTGCGATCCGCAACCGGGCGAAATGGAAGCTATGCTGGATAACCGTAACAAAGCATGGATTGAGAAAATGCCTGCTCTCATAAAGGATGCTCCTACCCTTTTTGTTGTCGGTGCAGGCCACCTGCCAGGAACTAACGGAGTCCTGAATCTGCTGAAACAGCAGGGATATACTGTAGAACCTATGAAATAAAAACTATAAATTCTCTCTTTACTGACATTTTCTGAAAACTAAGAAAATGCAAGATACCGGGTGATTGCAAGTGATTTGTGGTCACCCGCTTTTATAAAAAAGGGTACATCAGGAAATACCCCCGACATACCCTCTAATCTTAGTATATGTTCATCATCACATATTCATCGTATTGGCTCCTAAAGCTCCCAACACCGCCGATGCTACAGCGATTACAATTTTTAAAATCTTATCCCAAACCGTCTTTTTCATATCAATTACTTTGCATTTCAATAATTCATAGACTGCGCAGCCTTTAATTTTTAATTTCTAATTCTTTAAATTCTAAAGCCCCAGCTTTAGACCCTATCCCAGAGGATCATCTTCAATACCTCCGTCTCCACCGGAACCACCTCCGTTACCATCATCCGGATCTTTACCATCATCGGAAGAAACATCCTTACCCGTCCACTTCTCAAATTCAACACCCTGCCACAAAGCCCGGGTAGTTCCCAGAGCAGCCGGACGTGTATATTCAGGAGTAAACATAAAATGTAATGACGTCACCTGATTCGGACTCACATCCTTCTCTGCATCCACACCCTTTCCGCGTGTTCGTGCAATCACCGTAAATGTTCCCAAACCATCCAGACGAACCGAACGGCTGTTCAACAACTGTAAACGCATCACCGACATCAGGTTTCTGACCACATTATGTACATCACCCGGTGTTGCCGAACACTTTTCAGCCACCATTTCTCCCAACTGCTGCAGATTAACAGCTCTTCCCACTTTCTTCAATGCCAGATGCCACTGCTTAGCACCTTCTTTCGTTTTCAATTGCGATTGTCTCGCATAATACAATAAAGGCATAATCTTTCTCCTTTTGCTTTTAAATTCAACTTCATTTTTATTAGCTTGTGTTGATCAACAGTGCAAAGGTGAAGATATTACCAGGTATAAACAAAAAAAACAGCCCACCAGGAGCTGTTTTCTAATATTAATATATAATTAATTGATCTTAAGCATTTTGATGTAATCGGAAGAATTTCCTCATAAACCATATATATATAAAACTAAGTAATAGAACAGTGCATAGCAAAAATATATAGCCATGATCCAAACATTCTATATATCCTATTATTACAACTGCTTGTACTGCCATATAGATCAATGATACTATCACATGAGGCATTTTCAACTCATTCGCCATCAACTGATACATGTGCTTTCGGTGGGGTAAACCTATATTTTCATGAAGCATCAAACGGTGAATGATAGTCAAAACACTATCGACGCCATAAACTACCAATAGGATTATCCAACTGAAATCTTCTGTCTGAATAATTAGCTTCCCAATCAGGAAAAGAATAATAAAAGCAATACTCACAGAGCCTACATCACCGGCAAAGCACTTCGCTTTCTTACGGAAATTGAAGAAACAAAAGACTAAGACGGAACAGAGAACCGTATAGATTAGAGCAGGTTCTACAAATTGCGTTATTTCAGCATTAATATAAGCTAGTGCACCAAGAATAACCAGCGAATAACCACCTGTAATGCCATTAATACCATCCATGAAATTATAGGCATTGATGATACCCGTACAAATTATCAATGCAATGATCATCCACCACCAGGAAAGAGAAAAAAGCCCCCATTGATAGAACATCAAAGTCATAGCAGAAAAGTGAAACACAAGCCTTAGCCTTTGGGAGGTAGAACGGATATCATCTACAAAACTGATAAATGTGACCAGAGTTAATGCCAATATAAACCAAAGATATTCCCATTCATTACTCAGGAAATATGCTAAAGCACCAAAGTAAAAGATAATTCCACCACCACGCAAAGTAACCCGAGTATGAGAACTTCTCTCGTTAGGTTTATCAATGATATTACACTTATCGGCTATCTTAAAATAAAAAAGTTCTGCTATAAATAGCAGAACCAAAATCATAACATAATACATTATTCATTTTTATTAATCCAATGAAACCAGATTTGCATGCCTACAAACAGAAGCACCATAATTCCAATAATAGAAAGAATGACTCCAGAGAATAATCTCATTGTATTTTAAAATTTTCCAACACGTTCATTGGTTCCCATCCCAACTCACATTTTGCCTTATCGTTACTAAAAGTCAGTGATTTTGTTATTTTACCTAATTTTAAAGAATTAATAGGTGCTTTCTTACCGAAACAATCTCCGAGCAAAGCCATTCCTTTAGCCAACCAATAAGGAATTGATAAAGGTAATGATTTATTCATCTGCTGACAAATCAGTATTTCCAATTCCCTGAATGTAGGTTGATAACTATCACATACATTGTATATACCTCCTCGTTCGGCAAGTAAAGGAACTAAATTAGCAATATCCTGTACCATTAACACACTCTTACGTGCCTTACTACCCGCAATACTGAAATATCTTCCACTACGGATACCGTTTATCATCGCTCCTAAATTACCAGGGGGATTAGGACCTACAATCAATGAAGGACGAATAATCCCTAAAACTACATTATGCTCATAACACCATTTCTGTAGGTATTCCTCTGCCAAATACTTACTCATTGCATAAGGCGTAGTTCCATTCAAAGGATGTTCTTCTGTTATATTCTCTCCATAATCGCAGCCATACACTGCTACTGTAGAAATAAAAATAAAAGATATAGGAGTTCCAACCTTTTCTAATGCAGAACAAAGATTCTTGGTACCTTGCAAATTCACATCAAAAAAAATCTGTTCTTCCAGTGTTGTTTTGGGAATAAAATGAGCTTTCCCAGCAGCATGCAATACGACATTACATCTATCATGCAATTCCGGGACTTCTTTTGAAAGATCTACGATATAATTATCTTGCGGCGATAAACCAATTGTTACAATATCATAGGTTTTCTCTAAAAAAGGGCGTATATTGTTACCCAGAAAACCGGAAGCACCAGTAAATAAAAGTTTCATTTAAAAGCAAAATTAATATAGCTACAATTACTTTAATAAGGTATAATATCTTTCCAATATCTGATCTTTAGCGAATATGGTGTCTGATACAGTTCTGGCATTATTTCTTATAGAAGACAGATTATTTTTATTATCATATATGAATTCAATCATATTCTTTAATGCATGTGGATCATTAGGTGCCACAATCCAGCCTAAAGTAAATTCTTTAATACATAAAGCTATTTCCGAGTTATCATCACCGATATATAGTATAGGTTTACCTGCAGCCAATATGTTATATGATTTGGAAGGTACTCCCAAACCATACATGCCATCATTCAACGTAACAATTCCAATATCACATACATTCAGGAAATCATTCTGCTGTGAACGGTCTTGAAAACCCAATAATGAAATATTCTTTTGCTCTCTATGACTAATAAACGAAGAAATCTCATCGAACTTCGCCCCTCCCCCTATAAACACAAAATGTATATCTTCAATATCTATCTTTTCTATTGCAGCCAAAAGATTATCAATGCCCTGTGCATGACCTAAATTACCAGCAAACTGAAAAACGAATTTTCCTTCTAGTTTTAATTTTTTATACAAATGGGTATCCCTTTTATCCAATGGATAAATGACTTTATTCTCTGCCCATATTGGAATAAAAGAAATCTTAGTATTCGCACAAGTTTTAGATATTAAGACTTCAGTCATATCGCGCCCTATTGAAATGCAAATACGAGCTTTAGAATAAGCCTTATCATAAACTCGTTTTAAACATTTATAAGCAATCGAAGAAGATGACATTTTGTTTATTGCTACTAAATTCTCAGGAAAAATGTCATGCACAAGAATTGTATAATTAATCTTCTTCCTCCATGCTACATAAGGCATCATCAGAATCAAAAATGCCGGATTAGTTACTACTAATAATTCATCACCTCTTTGTACCAAAAACAACACCTTCAAAAATAATCGGAAACTAGAAAAAAATAATCTCAAGGTTCTTTTAAAGAAATTATTTTTGTCGAGATTAGGAGGGAAAACTCGATGGATATTTACTCCTTTATGGTACTCTTCTCTTAAAAGGGGCATAGATTCTCCCTCACCATAGGTAGAACCGGTACATATCACATGAACATCAAGGCCCTTAGTTGACAGATATTCAGCGATTTCAGTTACATAATAGCCTGTCGAAGTCTTAATGGGATAATAGATTTCTGAAATAACCCATATTCTTTTAGAACGCATATAGTATATCAATATTTTCTCCAAACCATCTTATCCACTACCCCAGTGTAGCTCTGAATCAGTTTCACAACCTTAACCGAAACATTCTCATCCGTATAGTCATCGACAGGGATACCCAAAGCTCCGGCACGATTCATC
>NZ_QRZF01000019.1 GCF_003464595.1 Bacteroides intestinalis | reverse complement strand
TTTTCTAATTCTTTCATATTCCTTTTTGATTTTTAGTTGCGGATAATGTTTAGAGGATAGCCGACCGTTTAGGGCGGTTCATCCTCATGTTCGAGACAATTTTTATTTCCTTTATTACATACTATATAGAACTTCAATTTTTGACTGCTGTTTCCGGCAGAAAGAGGTGTGAAGTTCATGCCCGCACCCCGTTCGTTTCATTACTGCTCTTATCCGTATTTCATTCATTTTTCAGTTCTCCTTTCTTTCTTTTCATGGGATTTCACTGTTCTTGTTCACGGCAGGACATAGCTATCCCATGTTGCTGTCATGCCGCTTTTTTCCGGTGTATGTCGCAATGCTCCAGTATTACCGTGTATGTCATGCCGCCACCCGTTACCGTAGTGTGGCTGTAAACTCTCGTCCGTCCGCAACGCTCGCAGAAATACGGGTTTTCATATCCGCTTTCTGCCTGTTGCAACTCGGCTTCCTCTATCTCGCTTTCATCCTGCCCGAAGTATTCTTCCGGCAGGCTGCCTTTATTGGAATAGAAGCCGTAGTACCTCACGATGCGGAAATAGCGCAGTGGAACGTGTTGCAGCAGCCGGGGGAAGAACTCCCGGTAATGCAGCGTCAGTTCCTTTTCAACCGGGTTCCTCCTGTCGGGTGAGTTTTTGTAATCACGGTAACGGAATGAAATGTTTTCGCCGTCCATTGCCGTAATCTTGTATTCACTCAGGCACGCCCGTTTGGAATATCTGCCCACATATTGTATCACCTGTTCCGGCATCTGTATGGGTGGTTCCAAATGCACTATCCAGTCCTTTTTGTTTGCCACTTTTTTGATGAAGCCCATAAACTCCATGCGGTCACGGAAGTCATGCTCCAGCCTGCCCGCATCGAACAACTCTATCAGGGCGTGTTCAAACTTGTAGCGGAATACCTTACAGATAGAGGGGATATGCACGTAGTCATGTTCGGGGATGACTATCTTACCGTCGTTATCTATGCCGCCCCATGACATAATCATGTGCGTATGTACATGGAGCTGTTTCGTTTCCCCGTAGGTATGTAGTACGGCAATTACCCCGGTTTTCAAGCCGAACTTGTGCATCATCCA
Source organism: Bacteroides intestinalis (assembly GCF_003464595.1). Classification (GTDB taxonomy): domain Bacteria; phylum Bacteroidota; class Bacteroidia; order Bacteroidales; family Bacteroidaceae; genus Bacteroides; species Bacteroides intestinalis_A. The sequence continues at coordinate 127,572 of NZ_QRZF01000019.1, read as the reverse complement.
GTCTTTCAGCGTTTCAGCCGAAGTACGCATCAGTATATTCAGCATTTCTTTCCTGTTGCGCTTCACCAAGTCCAGCAGGATATGCGGCAAGGTCATCACCACATGGCGGTGTGGCACCCGCAGCATCTTTTCTTTCATGCGTGCCGCCCATTTCAGCGTGTCACGCCAGCCGCATGACGGGCAAAAACGGTGTTTGCAACTATGGCTGATTTCCCGTACTTCCCCACAATCGGGACAAACGTATGTATCTATCCCCAAAGTGGTTGTGCGACATACACGGATAGCGTTCACCGCCTTGTACTGTTCGGGGGTGATGTACTCCGCCGGGTGCTGTGCGTATTCGTCCCACCACCGATTGAAGAAATCGGACAAGCGGTACTTCTTTTCTTTGCAACCGTCTGTATATATGTCGTTTAGCACTTCTTTCATAGCTCGCACACAAATCCTTTTTTACTCCATTTTAATATCTAATCATTTGATTATTAGTTGTTTATTGTCTTGAACGTTATACTATCAGCCGATTTGGCTGTTATTTTCTTTAAGTATCAGACCTCGTCTTCCTCCATCAACAGATCGTCCAACGGGCTTTTGATATTGCTTTTGAAAGTGTCGGCTATGTGGACATACCTTTCCGTTGTCTTGATGTTGTTATGTCCCATAAGCTCTTTCACTATCTTGATGTCGGTTCCCTGCTCCAGCAGGTGAGTGGCGAACGAATGGCGCAGCAGGTGCGGATAAATCCGTTTCGTGATTCCCGCTTCCCGGGCCGCTGCCTTCAGCCGTTTCGACACGATGCTCTCGGTGAAAGGTTCGCCCGGTCTGTGTTCAAAGAGCCACACTTTCGGTTTGTATAGTCTGTTATATTCCGTCAGCTTTTTCATCAACGGTCTTGACAGCAGGGTGTAGCGGTCTTTTTTTCCTTTACCCTGCCGCACCCGTATCAGGGAGCGGGATTCGTTGATGTCGCCGGGTTTCAGTTCCAGCAGTTCGCTGATGCGCAACCCTGCGGAATAGAGTATGGAGAACATGCAGAAGAAGCGCAGGTCTGTCACCGTCGCGTCGAGTATCTTCTTTATTTCCTCCTTGCTCAACACGTCGGGCAGCGTCTTCTCCCGTTTGGCACGGTTCACCTTGTAACACCGCCGTTCCTGACCGAGAACTTTCTCGTAATAGAACTTGATGGCGTTGATACGCTGGTTTTGCTGGCAGGAGGATATGTTTTTCTCGTGGATGAGATACAGCAGGTAGTCGTTTATCTCGCCGGGGGTAACCGTTTCAATCTTACGCCCCTCGAAATGCTGTTGGAAATCGCGGAAATAGGAGGTATATACCCTTACGGTATGGTCACTGTAACGCACTTGCTGAAGTTTTTCCAGATAGCCTTCCGGCAGTGGCGGCCGTTTGTCTTCCTCTTTACGGGGGGCGGTTTCCTTGATGGCAGAATAGTCTATAAACGCCATTTTCACATAGCGGTCGAAGAACTCGGCAAGCACGAAATCTTCTGCCGGCAGATAAGCCCTGCCGCCGACAAGCAGTACGTTTTCTTCCTTCGACAGCGACAAGCGGATGTCATTGTCATTACCGAAAGTCACTTCGACAAATTCTCTCCCGTTTCTTATCACCGGAGAAAGTTTGATCTTGGTTTTTGGGGTATATATTTCCATGCCTCACGTTTTGTCGGATATTGAAACCCGTTTTCGCAAATTTATAAAAAAACACGGGTTATCCATGCGCTTTATTGACATTTAACAATAGATCCCGACTACCTGACAATAAGGTGAGGAGCCACGAAAATACCCTCTGCCAAATCCGTCCTTCCCGGCACTCCGTTTCTCCGATTTCCTCTGCCCTGCGCCACAAGCGGCCACTTCTGTGCCCGATGCTTCCATAGCCTTTCCAACTCTTTTACGTTCAGCCGGTTCCCCTTACTTTCGTTCCCGCATCGCTATTGGTGCTAACTAAAAACACTCGTAATTATGGACGAAAACGTAAAGAACGACGCTAAACAAGTCATGCTCGTTCAGAATGCCGACGACGGACGACTGCAAGCCGTTACCGGCGTGGATCGGGACGGCAATATCCAGACCGCCGACCCCACGGATCAGAATGTGGCGAGCCTGCTGAACGTGAACACGCAGGATTCAGCCCTCGAAGCCTTCTTCAAAAAGTTCATGGAACAGGCCCAGAACCCCGTCCACACGGGTATCTTCGTCATGACGGAGAATGCCCTGAACAAACTTATCCGCATCGACTTCGACCCGGAGATTCTGGAAAATTACCGTATCGACCCCTCCGAACGGCTTCAGACGCAGGAGCAGCGGCAGTTCGAGCCGCTGGACGTCACGAAGATAGACCTGGCGGATATGGAGAAGAAAGGTATCCGCATGGAGGACATCGAGCCGCACCTGAAAGCCATGTCTTACGGACATAAATCCAACGGGCTGGTGGAGATGAACCCCGAACTGGAGAACGGGATGCGTGTTTCCACCAAAGGGCGCGTGTCGCTCGAAGAGCAGGCGGACGGCTCGCTGCGCGTCGTGCCGCATTACTGGCAGGAACGGCCCGACCTCGACGCCCCCTTCCACGGGGTGCTGCTCGACGAGGAGGCGAAAACGAACCTGATGAACACCCGCCACGCCGGGAAAGTGATCGACCTGGAGCTGGAGCCGGGCAAGCTCACGCCCTGCTACGTGTCGATAGACAAATGGACGAACACGCTGGAACCCATGCCCGTTTCGTTACTCGAAAAACGTGCCCGCATCAAGGAGGCCGACCTCTCGGAAGGCAAGCAGATGGATTTCTACGGCGGCGGCAAGGTGTTGCTCGAAGGATATACCACCCGCGCGGGTTATAAGCGGGATGCCTATATCCAAATCGACGCGGCCGAACGTAACTATTCCTTTACCTACGACGGTTTGGATCGCAACCGCTACGCCCAGGAGAACAAGGAGATTTACCGTCAGAAGGCCGCCGAGAAAAACGGACGGCAGGAAACTACGGCCTCCGAACGACAGCCCACGCTCACGATTCACCGGACAATCCTCAAAGCCTCCGTGCCCAAAGAGGCTTATGACCAGTGGACGGAAGCGGTGAATGATCCCTCCAAGCGGGCGGATGTCAAGGCTTTCTACATCAAGGGCATGGTCAAGGACGGGCAGGGTGAGCCGTTCAACGCCTGGGTCAAGCCCAACTTCGAGCGTAACAAGATGGACTTCTTCCGCTGGAATCCCGACCGTGCGAAACGGCAGGGAGCGGAGGTCAAACCCGCCGTTGAAAGCCGTACCCAGGTCGCCGTCAATTCCGAGGGCAAGACCGTCGAAGCGGTCAAAGGTGTGAAAGAGCCGCTCAAGCAGGGACAGCAGGAAGCCACCCCGACGCAGAAGAAAAATTACCGCAGCAGCAAAAAGAGCAACTCCAAAGGTGTCAAGGTATAACGTATGAAATGGTTCTACATGCAGGCCGGAGCCATGCCGCTCCTGATCGCGGCGCTGGCCGCCTTGTACCTCCGGCCGGGTAAACGCAGCCCCCCGGAGGAGGCGGACGACGGACGGCAGTATTACGACGGGAACGGCAACCATGTCTATTACGACCGCCGGCTGATCGCCCGTCCGGAAAAAGAGAAAGAAGAAGAACTACAAGAAAACAACCACTGAAAAATCCGAATCATCATGCAAGTAATTATCGCAGAAAAGCCCTCGGTGGCGCGTGAGATCGCCGCCATCGTGGGAGCCACGAACCGTAAAGACGGTTTTATCGAGGGAAACGGCTACGCCGTAACCTGGGCCTTCGGCCACCTGGTCGGGCTGGCAATGCCCCAACAGTACGGCATCGCGGGTTTCCGCCGGGAAAACCTGCCTATCCTGCCATCATCGTTCATCCTCCTGCCCCGGCAGGTTCGGGAGGGTAAAGAGTATAAGGCCGACCCGGGTGTCGTGAAGCAGCTCGGTATTCTCCGGGAATTGTTCGGCATGGCCGAGCGCATCATCGTCGCGACCGACGCGGGGCGTGAAGGGGAGCTGATCTTCCGCTACATCTACTCTTACCTGGAATGCCGCACCCCTTTCGTGCGGTTATGGATCAGCAGCCTGACCGACCGGGCCATCCGCGAGGGGTTACAACACCTCCGCCCCGGCAACGAATACGACAACCTTTACCTCTCGGCCAAAGCCCGCAGCGAAGCCGACTGGATCGTCGGTATCAACGCCTCGCAAGCGCTTGCCGTGGCTGCCGGGCGGGGCGTCTGGTCGCTCGGACGGGTGCAGACCCCCACGCTGGCGATCATCTGCTCCCGTTACCTGGAGAACAAGGCGTTCAAGCCCGCCACCTATTTCCGGCTGAAGCTCTCCACGGCAAAGGAGGGCACGGAGTTCACCGTCCTCTCCACGGAGAAATTCGACGGCAGGGAGAAGGCGGAAGCAGCCCGCGCCGAGGTTATCGGCGTCCGAACGGTACGCGTCGTGAACGTGGAGCGCAAGGAGGCCAGGGAACAGCCGCCTCTCTTGTACGACCTGACGACACTCCAAAAAGAGGCCAACAGCCGGTATGGTTTTTCGGCAGAAAAAACGCTCGACATCGCCCAGTCGCTTTACGAGAAGAAGTTCATCACTTATCCCCGTACCGGCTCACGCTATATATCGGAAGATGTGGCCGAGGAGATTCCGGCACTCATCGGGAACATGACACGCTATCCCCGTTTCGCGGAATACGCGGGCAGGATGGATACCGCATCTCTCTCCCGCCGAAGCGTGGACAACGAAAAGATCGCCGACCACCACGCGCTGCTTCCCACCGAGAACCTCCCCTCCGAACTGGATGCCGACCACCGCATCGTCTATGAGATGGTCGCGGGGCGGATGCTCGAAACCTTTTCCGGGGCCTGCGTGAAAGAAAACACTTTCCTTACCCTGCAAAGCGCGGGACATGATTTCACGGCCCGCGGCAGTATCATGGTCGAGACGGGCTGGCGGGCCGTCCTGAATGAACCTGTCGAAGAGAAAGAGGAGGACATGACCCTCCTTCCCGACATCGTGCAAGGCGACGAGCTGCCCGTCAAAGGATGCGGCACGGAACAGAAACAGACCCGGCCGCGCCCCCTTCACACGGAATCGAGCCTGCTGGCGGCGATGGAAACCGCCGGACGCGAACTGTCCGACGAGGCCGAACGCGAGGCGATGAAGGATGCCGGCATCGGCACGCCCGCCACCCGTGCCGCCATCATCGAAACGCTCTTTGCCCGCGAGTATGTCAGGCGAGAGAAAAAGTCGCTTGTACCCACGGACAAGGGACTGGCCGTGTATGCCGTGGTCAGGGACAAGAAGATTGCCGATGTCGCCATGACGGGCGGCTGGGAACTGGCCCTCTCGAAGATCGCCACCGGGGAGATGGACGCCCCGACGTTCCATCGCGGTATCGAGGTCTTCACCTCGCAAATCGCCAAAGAACTGCTGGAAGCAAGAATCGACGGCGCGGAGAGTGACACAGCCTGCCCGCGTTGCGGCAGGCCCGTGGTGTTCTATCCCAAACTCGCCAAGTGTCAGAATCCCGATTGCGGCCTGACCGTATGGAGAACCGTGGGCCGCAAGGAGCTGACCGACAAGCAGCTCGCGGAACTGCTGACCAAAGGCAAAACCGGCACGATCCGGGGATTCGTCAAAAACGGCGGCGGGACGTTCGACGCGGCCCTCACGCTCGATGACCAGTTCAAGACCTCGTTCGTTTTCGAGCCGCGCGATACTCCCAGGCAGGGAAAGAGGAACAAACGGAAATAATCGTTACCTTTGCCACTGGAAAAGACCTGTCATAACGAGATACGCTTGTTTGATAAGGATTTTTTCAGTGGTCGGCGCTTCGGGTGGGAACCCGGGGCGCCTTTCTCTTCCCCGATTATCAACGACCACTAAAAATTCTTATCATGCCAGACAAGCAACACCATACCCCCACGGGGGAATTGTCCTATTACGGACTTTCGTTACTATCCTACCTCAAGGACAGCCACCCGGAACTCATCGCCGAAGGTGAATTCATCGCCGAGCGGGCCGACAGCGCCGCCCAAGCGTACAGCGAGGCGATCCGTTCGGGCTGCAACCACATCGAGGCCGAAGAAATTGCCCGCGAGGAACTCTGCCGCGGACTGCACTTTTCACCCTACAACACGCTGGTAAACATCCTCTGGAGGGAATTCGAGGCGGAGATTCCCGAGGATACCGCCCGGCAGGCGGCTCTACGCCTGCTGCCCCTCTGCCGCGGGGTGCTGGAGAAGTACGACCTCACGGACGACTTCGCCGATACGCCCGACTACGAACTGTTCTATACCGAACTGACGGGAACCATCCAAATACTTCTCGAAGATGGCATTCAATAAGAAAACCCACCTCCGCCAGAATATCGACGCGCTGAAGACGGCCTTCACGCTCGACAGGGAACGGCGGGCGCCGACTCCCGAAGAAGAAAGGACACTCGGCGCATACAGCGGCTTCGGCGCCATCAAGGAAGTGCTGGAAAACCCCACCGGGAAACCGGACAAGGACGGCATGGCAACGCTCGTGGCCGAGTTGCACGAGGTCATCAGGGCGAACACCCCCGACGAACGGGAATACAAGCGCTACATGGACGGGATCAAGAACTCCGTCCTGACGGCTTTTTACACGCCCCCGAAAGTGGCAGACGCCATCGTGGAGGCGATATGGGACACGCGGATCGTCCCCAAACGTATTCTTGACCCCAGCGCGGGAACGGGGGTTTTCGTCAGTGCCGTGGATTTCCACGACCCCTATGCGGAGATCACCTGCTTCGAGAAAGACCCCGCCACGGGGTTGATCCTGAAGCACCTGCACCCCGAAAAACGGGTGCGGGTACAGGGATTCGAGCGCATCGAACCCAAATACGCCGGTTACTACGACGTGGCCGTGAGCAACATCCCTTTCGGGGATGTGGCGCTCTTCGACCCGTTCTTCTCCACCCATACCGACCCCGTGCGGCGGCAAGGCACACGGGCGCTGCACAACTATTTTTTCATGAAGTCCGTCGATATGGTACGCGAGGGCGGCCTGGTGGCATTCATCACCTCGCAGGGAGTATTGAACGCCGAGCAGGGACGCCCCGTGCGCGAGTGGCTGATGAACCGCTGCGAGCCCGTATCGGCCATCCGGCTGCCGAACAACCTCTTTACAGAACACGCGGGGACGGAGGTCGGCAGCGACCTGGTTATCCTGCAAAAGAAAGCCGCCACGGGGGAACTGTCCGAACGGCAGCAGGATTTCATCGAATCCCGCAAGCTGTCGAACGGCATCCAGATAAACAACCTTTTCCAGTCGTTCGACAGAGTGATCCATACCGAGGCCAAAGTAGGCAAAGACCCCTACGGCAAACCGGCGATGGAGTTCACCCACGCGGAGGGCGTGGACGGCATCGACCGGGAGATGCGGCGTATGCTCTCGGAGGATTTCAACCGGCATTTCAACGAGAGTTATTGCCTGGAACATGCTCCGGAACAGACACCCGGTACACCGGAGCGGGAGTTGTCCCGTCCCCGTCAGGCGGAACGCCAGCGTGCCGAAAGACACGAGCCCCGCCTTGCCGGAGAAATCGTCAAGGAAATTATCGCCGACGCCCGTAACCTTCAGCAGCAGCGGGAAGAGGAGGAAAAACGCCGTGTCGTCGCCGAAATGGCGGCGCAGGGCTACCATGTCGATACCGAAACCGGGGAGATTACCCGAATCGAAAACAAACCCGGACAAGCGTTACCGGATTCTGCCGCCACACCCGCCGGAGAACCGACCGGGGAGGATCTGGCCGACTTCGGGGCCTGGTCGAAGGAGCGAGAGAATCGCTTGTGGGAGCAGCACCCGCCGAAACCCGAAGATTTCGGCATGGCGGATACTCCCGTGCAGCACGTGGGCGGAATAACAGAACCGAAACCGCGGGAGGGCTTCGCCGGGTCGCTTTTCGACACGGTGGAAACGGCGGCTGCCGAACCGGTAAACGTGCAGCAGGAACCGTTGCTGACGCTCTACGATCTGTTCGGCTTCAGCGCCGAGGAGCGGCGGCAGGCAGAACTCGGTATATCCAAGAAAAGGAACAGCCGCCGGGGAGCAAAGCGGAAGACGCCCCGACAACCCTCGTTATTCGCCCCGGCCTCCTCTCCGGAGGAACAGAAGAGCGAAATGCCGAAAACGACGCCACCGGAGCGTGATCCCGAAGACTTGTATGCCTCCCTGAACTGGGAGGACAACCCGCCGATCAACGGCTTTTACGAGATGATGATGTCGCTTACCCCGGAACGGAGGGCGGAACTGCGCCGACAAAGCGCCCGGCAGCAGGAAACCCCGGAACAGCGGGAACGGCAGGCGGTACGCCCCCCGACGGAAGCCCCGAAAGACAGACGAAAACAAGCCGCCGGTACGCCGAGAACGGGCGGCCTGTTCGACACGTCGGACAATCCGGAGGAGGAAGAACCCGGTAAAGAAACGCCGCAGATACGGGAGGCGGATATGAAACCCCGCCCGTTCGAGGGTGAGGTCGCCCCCTATTTCCGCGAGGGGACATTCGTCACGGACGGACAAAACCGGGTCGGCTACCTGCGGGGGATTGAATCCCTGCAACCCATGTTCCACCCGCTGGAACTCACGCCTGCACAACGGACGAAAGCCTCCATGTATATCGAGATACGCGATGCCTATTACCACCTTTATAACAACGAGGCGGAAACACTGACGGCGAACCCCGCCCTGCGGGAGATGCTCAACCGGCTTTACGACAATTTCACCGAACGCTTCGGACGGCTCAATGACAAACGCAACCTCGACCTGATCAAGATGGACGCGCGGGGGACGGAGATTCTATCGCTGGAGCGTTACATCGACGGCAAGGCACGCAAAGCCGACATCTTCGAGCGTCCCGTGGCCTTCAATCCCGATGAGATCACGCACGCCGACGACGCTTCGGAGGCCCTTGTGGCCAGCCTGAACAAGTACGGCCGGGTGGAACCTCGCTACATGGCATCGCTCACGGGAACTACCGTGGAGGGAATACTCGGGGAACTGAAAGGACGCATCTATTACAACCCGGAAACGGACGGCTACGAGGTGGCCGACAAGTTCATCGCCGGCAATGTCATCGGGAAAGCCGAACGGATCGAGGCGTTCCTGCGGGAGAATCCCGACCACGCCCCGGCCCGGGAATCGCTGGAGGCTCTGCGCGAGGCGACGCCCAAACCCATCGCTTTCGACGACCTGGATTTCAACCTGGGCGAACGGTGGATTCCAAAAGGTGTTTACGAGCGTTTCGCCTCCTCGCTCTTCGATACGGAGGTGAAGATCACCTTCGCCTCCAACCTGGACGAGTACGGCGTGAAGGCGGAAGCGACGAACGTGAAGATCACGGAGCAGTATGCCGTCAGCGCGCAGACCCGTAAGTACAACGGCCTGCACCTTTTGAAACACGCCCTGCAAAACACTTCGCCCGACATCACCAAGACCGTCCTCAAATGGGTGGACGGCGAACGGCGGGAGGTCAAAGTGCGTGACGGGGAGGCCATACAGCTCGCCAACAGCAAGATAGACGAGATCCGGGGTGCTTTCCCCGAATGGCTGCGCGAGCAGTCGTCCGACTTCAAAGACCGCCTGACAGACCTCTATAACCGTACTTTCAACTGTTACGTGCGCCCGAAGTACGACGGGACGCACCAGGATTTCCCCGACCTCGACCTCAAGGGGCTGGGGATAGACAATCTGTATGACAGCCAGAAGGACGCGATATGGATGGACAAACTGCTCGGCGGAGGGATAATCGACCACGAGGTGCTGCGCCCATAAGGGCATATAGTAAATGTAGGCTTAGCAACCTACCCGGCAAGGGTTTTCAACGCCGGTCATTAGCCAACTTATCCACTTAGCCGAAAGGCGGTGGGGAGTGTCGCATGTTGGAAACGGCATAAGTCAGCTAACTATCATGCTGCTACTGAATGTCTAAATGAAATGATAGATATGAGGATGAAGACTATACTGTTTGAACGACAGTCCGAGTTGTTAGTTGGTAAACCCCGACGGAAGATAGTTACAAACGTCGGGCTGCAATACTTCTACTTTCCTACCTCAAGTACGAGAGCCGAAAACCGATTGCAGAACAGCCGCAATAAGCGGAAAAGGACGAAAATCGCATCCGACAATCTATTGAGCTATGTTACTATATGTCTAAATGGGGATTGTCTAAGTAGGAATGCCGAAAGGCTATGGGGTTTGCCCCCTGAATATCCTATATGACAACAGAGTCTCCGTAGTAGTCCGAGCAAGGGAAAGCCTTGTACATGGCGAAGGGAGACAGTGAGTTATTATTTAATATGTTTAACGAATGATGTGTGAGACATTATGAGAGATTCAGCAAATGTATTAAACAGTCTGGCTGGGCACAGCCAAGACCCTAATTACAAGTTTGAACGGCTTTACCGACTGCTGTTCAATGAAAATCTGTACGCACTTGCCTATCAAAAGTTGTCGCAGAATGCGGGCAACTATACGAAAGGCACAGACGGGCAGACCATAGACGGAATGAGCATAAAGCACATTCACTCTATCATTGGACAGTTGAAAGACGAAAGTTACCGTCCGTGCCCTGCACGGAGAATTTACATTCCCAAAAAGAATGGCAAGCAACGTCCTTTAGGCATACCAGCCTTTAAGGACAAACTTGTACAGGAAGTTGTAAGGATGATTCTTGAATCCATCTACGAAGGTCATTTTGAAGACTGCTCGCATGGATTCAGACCACACCGTGGCTGTCATACGGCTATGGCTTCCTTACAAAAGGGAGGTACGGGAGCACGTTGGTTCATCGAGGGAGACATCAAGGGTTTCTTTGACAACATCAACCATGATGTTTTAATCGGAATCCTTGCTGAAAGAATCAATGACGAGCGTTTCCTGCGACTGATACGTAAATTCCTCAAAGCAGGCTACATGGAACAATGGGAGTACAAAAATTCCTATATCGGAACACCGCAGGGAGGCATAATAAGTCCGATTTTGGCGAATATTTATCTTGACAAACTCGATAAATTTATGCGGAACTACATAAACGTCTTCAATAAAGGTAAAGCACGTGTACGCAACCCCGAATATAAAAGGGTTGCAAATCGTAAGGACAAACGTGTAAAGAAACTGAAGAATGAAACAGACGAGCAGAAGAAAGAAGCATTGCGCAGGGAGATAGCCATTCTCCACCGTGAGATGCAACAACTTCCTGCAACTCTTGACATGGACGAAAACTTCAAACGCATGAGGTATGTACGCTATGCCGATGATTTTCTGATTTGCGTAATCGGAAGTAAAGAGGACTGTGTAAAAGCAAAGGGGGACATTAAGACCTTTCTGCAAGATACGTTGAAACTCGAACTTTCGGATGAAAAGACGTTAATCACCAACTCACACGACGCAGCCAAATTTCTCGGCTTTGATGTTACAGTCCGCAGTACGGACAAGACGAGAAAGGATTTCAGAGGAATCCCCATACGCTCACTTGACCATAAAGTGGTTCTTCTCCTGCCTTATGAGGTTATGAGAAAGAAACTGCTTGACTATAATGCGATGCGCATAATAATCAAGAATGGCAAGGAAGCATGGGAATCGACCTCACGCCCGTATCTCCGTAGTAATGATGACCTTGAAATACTCAACCGATACAATTCGGAAATTCGGGGAATCTATAACTACTACTGTATTGCAAACAATGTCAACATTCTCAATAGTTTCTATTACTACATGAAAGAGAGTATGTATAAAACATTATCATCCAAGTATGAATCAACCGTAAGGAAAATAATCCGTAAATATTGCCGGAATAAAGTCTTTACAGTAAGGTATGAAAACAACAAGGGCGAAATGTTGGAACGTACTATTTATCATGGAGGGTTCAAGCAGAGAAAAGACGCGCGTATTGACAATGCGCATATCATGCCCAGTTATCGCGGGACTGAAAGTACCAGCCTTATGGCTCGGTTGAAAGCCCGTGAATGTGAATATTGCGGAGCGGAGGACAACCTTAGAATGGTGCATGTCCGCAAGCTAAAAGACCTGAAAGGCAAACAGGAGTGGGAACGCTTCATGATTGCCAGACAGAGAAAAACAATAGCAGTATGTGAAAATTGTTATCGTAAGATTCATGAAAAGAAATAGACTGAAAATAACCATGGAGAGCCGTATACATGGAGACGTGTACGTACGGTTCGGTGGCGAGCGTTTAGAAACCTACCGTCCGAAAGGACGGCAAGGCGCTTTGCGCTTAGCCTGTGGCGGCGGAAAGACCCTCATCATGTGCTGCGGGGCCTACGAGAAGAAACGCCTCGGGCTGGCCAACAAACCCATGATTATCGGGCTGAAAGCCAATATCCATGAAATAGCCCGGACGTTCTGCACCGCTTACCCGATGGCCAAAGTCCTCTACCCGGGCAAGGAGGATTTCACGCCCCGGAAGCGTGAGCGCATCTTCCGGGAGATACGCAACAACGACTGGGACGCCGTGATCCTCTCGCACGAACAGTTCGGCATGATACCCCAGTCCCCGGAGATACAGCAGGAGATATTGCAGGCCGAGCTGGACTGTGTGGAGGAGAACCTCGAAGTGCTCAAAGCACAAGGCAGGGACGTTTCCCGCGCCATGATGAAAGGGTGTCAGAAACGCAAGGCCAACCTGGAAGCCAAGTTGCAGAAGGTGGCGCACGCGCTGGAAACACGCAAGGACGACGCCGTGGACTTCCGCCTCATGGGTATCGACCACCTCTACGTGGACGAGAGCCACAAATTCAAGAACCTGACTTTCACGACCCGGCATGACCGGGTGGCGGGCCTCGGAAATCCCGAGGGGTCGCAGCGGGCGCTCAACATGCTTTTCGCGCTGCGTACCATACAGCAGCGCACGGGCCGCGACTTGGGGGCGACGTTCCTCTCGGGAACGACCATCTCTAACTCGCTCACGGAACTGTACCTGCTTTTCAAGTACCTGCGCCCGAAGGAACTGGAGCGTCAGAATATCCGCACCTTCGATGCCTGGGCGGCCATATTTGCCAAGAAAACCATCGACTACGAGTTTTCCGTGACCAACGAGGTCGTGCAAAAAGAACGGTTCCGATATTTCATCAAGGTTCCCGAACTGGCCATGTTCTACTCCGAGATTACAGATTACCGCTCGGCGGAGGATATAGGGATCGACCGACCGCAAAAGAACGAGATATTGCACAATATCCCGCCGACACCCCAGCAGACGGAGTTCATAGAACGGCTGGTGCAGTTCGCCAAATCGGGCGATGCCACGCTCCTGGGCCGCCTGCCGCTCTCGGAGCGGGAGGAAAAGGCGAAAATGCTCATTGCCACAGACTACGCCCGCAAGATGTCGCTCGATATGCGTATGATAGACCCCGAACTATACAGCGACCACGTGGACAACAAGGCGAGCCACTGCGCCCGTATGATTGCCGGTTACTACCGCCGTTTCGAGGCGTACAAAGGTACGCAGTTCGTATTCTCCGACCTGGGAACCTACAAACCCGGAGCGGGGTGGAACGTCTATTCCGAGATACGGCGTAAACTCGCGGAGGATTACGGCATACCCCAAAGCGAGGTGCGGTTCATCCAGGAGGCGACCTCGGAAAAAGCGCGCAAGGAGATGATCGCTGGTATGAACGCCGGAAAAATCCGCGTACTCTTCGGATCGACCGAGATGCTCGGGACGGGAGTGAACGCGCAGAAACGCTGCGTGGCGATACACCACCTGGACTGCCCCTGGCGTCCCAGCGACCTGGAGCAGCGCGACGGGCGGGGAATACGCACCGGGAACGAGATCGCCAAACTCCATGCCGACAACAAGGTGGACGTGATATTATACGCCGTCGAGAAGTCGCTCGACGCCTACAAGTTCGGGCTGTTGCACAACAAGCAACTGTTCATCCGCCAGCTCAAGACCAACAACATGGGAAGCCGTACCATCGACGAGGGGGCCATCGACGAAAAGAGCGGCATGAATTTTTCCGAGTATGTCGCCGTCCTCTCGGGAAATACAGACCTGCTGGACAAGGCCCGCCTGGAGAAGAAGATTGCCACGCTCGAAAGCGAACGCCAGGCATTCGTGCGCGGTAAATCATCGAGCCGCTACAAGCTGGAGCAGATCACGGAGAAGATAGAGAAGAACAACGACCTGATACGGCGTATCGGCAAGGATCTGGAACACTTCAAGGCCCGCGTCGAGTTCAACGAGGACGGCTCGTACCGCAATCCCGTGAAACTGAACGGGCTGGAAACCTCCGACCCCAAGCTCATCGGGAAACAGCTCAACCGTATCGCCGAAACGGCACGCACGCTCGACAGGCTCGAACCCATCGGGAGCCTCTACGGGTTCGAGCTGCTCGTCCAGAGCGAAACGACCGAGAAAGACGGGCTCGACCTGGTGCAGAACCGTTTTTATGTCCGGGGTGAAGGGGATTATCTCTACCAGTACAACTACGGGAATATCGCCTCCGACCCGCGACTGGCGGCGATGAACTTCATCCACGCGCTCGCGACCATCGAGCCGACGTTGGAAAAATTCCGGAAAAAGAATGAGGAACTGGAGAAAGATATTCCTGTCCTGCGGGAAGTGGTGGAAAGTTCCTGGCGTAAAGAACCCGAACTGACGGCCCTGAAAGCTGACCTGACGGAAATAGACCGCAGGATACAGCAAAGCCTCAAACCGATGGAAGAGAGCGAGGGAAAGGAGGCGGAGGAGGATAACGACGTGTGCCGGGAACGGCATGACACGGCGGAAGAGCTCCCGGGGAAAGACAACACGGCGGCTCGTATTCCTTCCCGGCTGCGGCAGATTGCCGACGCCTCCGGGGGGCGCATCGTAATTGCAGGCGTGGGCAGCCCGCCGGAGAACGGCCCCGCGAAGAAAGGGATCAAGATGTAAGCGAAAAGCCGACGGAAGTACAGATTTCCGTCGGCTTTTTTCATATGGCCGTGAGCGTTATTGTCACACTTCCTGCAAGAGTGTTTGCAGCTCCTCCTGCGTGGGAAGATAGGTCATGTACTGGGCGGCGAAGACCTGCTTTTCATCTTCGGGCAGCGTGTAACGGACGACCGCGTCGTTTTTCTCCGCGCAGAGGACGATACCCACCGGAGGGTTATCCCCGGGATTCATCAACTCACGGGTGTAGTAATTGACATACATCTGCATCTGCCCCAAATCCTGGTGGGTCAGCTCCCCGGATTTAAGGTCTATTAAAACGAAACAGCGAGCCAGGTAATTGTAAAAGACCAGGTCGATGTAGAAATGCTTGTCGTCGAAGGAGATACGCTTCTGTCGCGCGACGAAGGCGAAGCCTTTCCCGAGTTCGAGCATGAAGCGCTGCAAGCGGCTGATGAGCAGTTGCTCCAGATCGGTTTCCAGAAAATGCTCTCCCTGGGGGATACCGAGAAACTCCAGAATATACGGGTCGCGGATGATCTCTTTGGGTTCGACACGTCCGGGTTCGGTACAGGAAATCTCCTCTTTCACAGCCTTCTTGTCTCGGCTGGCCAGCAGGCGGTCATAGAAAAGCGTGTTGATTTGGCGGTCGAGCTGCCGGACACTCCAGTTTTCCTTGACGCACTCGTGCAGGTAAAAATCACGGGCGGCATCGCCCGACACCTTGAGAAGCGTGCGGCAATGCGACCAGCTCAATTTATCACACAGCGTGTGATATTTCGGGTAGCACTGGTAAAACTGCCTCATGTACCGCAGGTTGGTGGCCGTGAACCCGTTTCCGAACTCCGCCACGAGCCGCCTGGAAAGGGTGTTGATGACAGCCTTGCCATATCCGGCACGGTCGGTTCCCTGCTGCTCGTACTCCACTATATATTTCCCTACCTGCCAGTAAGCCCTCACAAGGGTCGAATTGACATGATGTATCACCTTCGCGCGCGCTTCCTGCAAGATATGGCGCACGTTATGCAGCAGCTCTTCCTCCCCTTTGTCGGCAGGATGTATTTTATCTGTTTCTTTCATTGTTCATTATTATATAGGCTTCCAAGTGCAAACATACTGATTTTACGGCAAATATCGAGCGGTTGTACCGTCTTGTCGTGCCTTATTCCATGTATCTCCGCGTTTTTCCATGACGCCGGACGCTCGGGACAGGGCCTAACCGGAACCGGCAGGACGATCCTTTTTCAGCTTGCGGAAGTTACTGAAGTTACGCTCGATGAACCGCAGGACGTCCGATTCCCGGTAGAAGGTCTTGTGATAGATCATCTCGTAAGGCAGCTCTCCCGAGGTACGGTAACGCTGGAGTGTGCGCTTGCTGATATTGAGCATACGGCACAGGTCGTAATTGTCCAGAAGACGCTCCCCGTCAGGCAGGATGGAAAGCGGCTGCTCCACGTCCCCCGCGCACAGCTTCTCGATACGTTCCAGCCGTTCCGAGAGCCGCTGCATCCATCCGTCGAAATATTCCTTATCCAGAAACATGGCCTACTCCTTTGGTCGGTTTTTGCGCCGCACGGAACGCTCCTTCAGCACACGGCGGATTTCCGTGAGGGAATAATACAGCTTCCGGTTGATGGCCGAATAGGTGATCACGTGATCCGAGCGGAGGCGTTGAAGGGTACGCCCGCTGATGCCCAGGTAACGGCAGACCTGCTCGCCGTCCATCCATTCGTCGTTTATATACTCCTTATTCCATGCACGCCCCTTTTCAGGGAGAGAGGCGATTGCAGCCTCTATTTTCTCTATACGCCCGACAAGCTCGTTATAGGCTCGCGAACTGATCACTATGATTTTCATACTCCTTTGTTTTTTAGTCTGTTACAAAGGTCGGGCTTATATGGACAGCTTAAAACGAGGTCGGTACGACTTTTTTTTGATAATTTGCAGTGAACTGATTCTCAACGGTTCATGCGGTGAAGAAGGCAGTGTTTTTTACCGAAATCCGCGGCCCGTACTCGGTATTTTTATTGGCAGAAATGCGATAGCATACTGTGATTCAACGCTTAACGGTGTTCTAATCCGGACGGGGCTACAACGGAACACCCGTATCGGCTCCTTATACGGGTGCAAATACGGGCGTTCGGGAAAGTTCCTTTCGAGAGTTACGGGGGAAAACCGACCTCGGTTCTTTTGTTATATACAACGCTGATTATCAGTGCTTCTATAAGAAATAGAGTGCTTTACCGGTTCATGTTCTACTCGGAATTGCCGTTTTTCTTGTTTCGCTTCCACGTCTGCATACGTTTAAGCAGGGCCTCTTTCGCCTTGTCAAGCCACGGTGTCGGGTTGTTTCGGATTTTCATATCGCAGAATGTCCTCGAAAGGTTCATGTCGAGGTGTACGTTGAAAGCGTTGGAAATGTAGCTGGCAAGTTGCGTGAGTGGCACATTGCCGAAACAGCCTTTACTGTCGAGCAGGTAAATAAGTTCCGTCAGATCCGTCTTCGAGTCCTGCCATGTCGGACGCACGTCAGGCAATGGCAGAACCATGTTCCGGAGGTTCGTGCTCTCCAGTGATTCCAATTCGCCCATAAGATAAACCGACAACATATCGTTGGCCAGGATTTTCGCCACCTTGAAATCCGCGTTTGTCGAAAACTGCGGGTCGAGTTCATAGTAGAAGGTTTCCAGGTATTGCTCCGTGTCGGTCTGCCCGCGCAGGAAATAGAGGCTGTCCAGGTGTGTAGCGCCGCTGCGGAAATAGCGGATAAAGTCGAGGCGTTTCTGCGTGTACGCGTTGATGGCCCGAACATGGGCGTCCAGGTACTCCCGTTGTGCCTCGATACTTCCTACCGGACGGTTCATCTCGATATTGTAGAGCTTGCGGTAATAGATCAGACGGCAAAAAAGACGAGGTTTGATTTCTTTGAAGAACTTTATTTCCTCGTCATCGTTTTGAAAACGGTAGCCGATGATATATTGTTTCAAACGGTCGAACGCTTCTCCCAGGACACGTGACGCTTCAAGCGACTTTTTCAACACGTCGGTATCCCGCGATTCGATACGTTCGATACTCCGCAGGACTTCGCTGTTTAATTTTTCTATAAATGCAATCATAATCCGTCTTGTTACTTTCGCGTATAAAGTTAGCGAATCGAAAAACCGGCGGATTACGATTTTTATCTTTCTCTTCGTTTTTTTATCACGGAGCCGATTTTAATGTCAGATCCGACCTTCCTGGCGGATGGAAGTGGGATTGCTCCCCATATTCCGCTTGCAAAAGTCCGTAAAGTGGGATTGGGCGGAGAAACCGCACATGTAGGCTATTTCCTGCAACGTGTAGTGTGTCGTCCGCAACAACTCCCCGATACGTTCGATACGGCGCTGACGTAACCACGAGGAGGCCGAGCAGCCGAAAACCCGCTGGAAACGCCGGCGGAAGGTAATCGTGCTGGAATACCCGCAAACCCCGGCGAGTTCCGTGACGTTATCCGAGGCAAGATAATTCGATTTGACACGGGAGATGAACTCGTAATCGTCCCCCAGGTGCAACAGCTCCTCGAACTCCCCGACATCGGCGGGAGTGAGATGTTCATAAGAGGCGTCGAGCATTTTCAGCATGACAGCAGCGTTACATTCAACGGGCATACCCAATGTCTTACGGGCTTCACGCAGGTAATTCTTGAACCGCAGCCGCAGCGTGTCGTGATGCGGGTAGGAACACTCGGACAGAATGGTGCAAACCGTCCGCAGTTCATCGACACAACAGTAGCCGAAATACCACGTTACAAGACGCTCGACGTAATGGACGACATGAAATTCCTCCGAAAGCATCAGAAGAAGCAGGAACGGGGTGAAATCCTGGTATTCCCTCGTTATGGGACGGGGTGCTTCGTCAAGCAAGGAGGCGATGTCCCGCATCAGCAGAGAATCTCCCGAGTACGCTTTTATTTGTTCGGAACTGCGGGCATAATCCCGGTAACGCGATATGACCGCCGACAAAGCATTGAACTTCACGGCGTGAACGCCTTCTATAAAGGAAGGGCGAAGACTGTTGTAAATGGATAAGTCGGTTTGCATAAGTCATTTCTATAAAACGGAGCCGCATCCCCTTGTTGCCAAAACTCCGCAAGTCGTTACTTATGAACCGCTTGGAACACGGTACGAATCCTAATTACAAATATATCGCATCTGATAATCCGGAACAAATATCAGCAGGTAAAAATGAAAATAAACCTCGTTATTTTTGATTATTACCTGCAATAATATTATATTTGCAAACAAATAAGAGTTGTTTGACAGCATGAGAAATATAGTGTATCAAAGCACTTTACCAATTTCTTATCCGTTGCCCATTCTCATGCGAGTTTCTTTTAATCTATTTGTAGTCAATTAAATACCTTCAGACTACATCAAATATAGGAAAAAAATACAGAAATGAAAGTCATTGTCGACAATAAAATACCTTTTATAAAGGAAGCTATCGAAAAGATAGCGGATGAAGTAATATATGCCCCTGGGAAGGACTTCACGCCTGTCTTAGTGAAAGATGCAGACGCATTGATCATCCGCACACGCACCCATTGCAACCGGGAATTATTAGAAGGAAGCCGGGTCCGATTCATTGCCACGGCCACAATCGGCTTCGATCATATAGATACAGAATATTGTCGGCAGGCAGGCATCGTATGGAAGAATGCACCGGGCTGTAACTCCGCATCCGTAGCCCAATACCTGCAATCCACACTTTTACTGGCGAAACTCCTGAAAGGAAAGAAGTTATCCGAAATGACCATGGGCATTGTCGGTGTGGGCAACGTAGGCAGCAAAGTAGCGGAGGTGGCCCGCGAACTGGGTATGCGGGTATTATTGAACGACTTGCCACGAGAAGATAAAGAAGGAAGCACCGGCTTCACCTCTTTACAACTCCTTGCCGAAGAGTGCGATGTCCTTACATTCCACGTACCTTTATATAAAGAAGGGAAATATAGGACTTTCCACCTGGCAGACCCGTCATTCTTCCGCTCACTGAAACGCGCACCTATCATCATCAACACTTCCCGCGGAGAGGTTATTGAGACGAAAGCTTTATTGGAGGCCCTCGAAAACGGGTTAATCTCAGATGCCGTCATCGATGTATGGGAAAACGAACCGGACATTAATCTCACCTTATTAAATAAGGTATTCATCGGAACGCCGCATATTGCCGGATATTCGGCAGATGGAAAAGCGAACGCCACCCGCATGTCGTTGGATTCTCTTTGCCAGCACTTTGGCATACAGGCTGATTATCGAATTGTTCCACCCGAACCGGAAAATCCGATGATCACTGCAACTACCGAAACAGAAGCCTACCTGCAGATGTATGATCCAAGACGGGACAGTGAAGCCTTAAAACAACATCCGGAACTATTTGAGAAATTAAGAGGAGATTATCCGCTGAGAAGAGAAAAATCGGCCTTCCGCGTAATGATTTCATAACATCTTCCTACCAACTCCGTATCAAGTCCGTACCAAGTCCGTACCAACTCCAAGCGTATAGATACGGAGATGATACGGACTTGATACAGCTCTGGTAAGTCCTTGAACAGAGTCTTAGACCTCGGATTCCAGCAATTTTTCTATTACCTTGGGATAAGTATCGTATTCCAGCACATGAATACGTTGTGCCAGTTCATCGGGAGTATCTTCCGGCAACACCGGACATTTAACCTGGCAAATAATGGCACCTTCATCATAATGCTCATTCGTATAGTGTATAGTAATACCACTTTCTTTTTCACCTGCAGCAATCACAGCTTCGTGTACGCGGTCGCCATACATTCCCTTTCCACCGAACTTTGGCAACAATGAAGGATGTATATTTATCATTTTATTAGGATAAGCATGCAAAATAGTATCCGGTATGCGAGCCAGGAATCCGGCCAACACTACAAAATCAATATTATGCTCCCGCAACACCGATAAAATCGCCTCTCCGCTCTCCCAATCACCCTTGGAAAAATAAAAGCAAGGCACTCCAAGCCCGCGTGAGCGCTCTAAAACGAACGCACTCTGACGATTAGTCAAAACCAGGGCCACACAAGCCACATTTTTTTCCTGGAAATAACGAATGATATTTTCTGCATTCGTTCCGCTTCCCGATGCTAAAACCGCGATCTTTTTCCTCATAAATCTTCTTTTTAGTGCACAAAACCGTGAAAAATGTGCAAAACATTGCATTTAATTCCCCAAATATTTGCGAGTGACGATAAATATTTATTCCTTTGCCCCGCAAATTTAAAGAAATAAAACTAATTATTAATTAAAAACTTAAAGTTATGTCTGAAATTGCATCAAGAGTGAAAGCGATTATCGTCGACAAATTAGGCGTTGAAGAATCAGAAGTTACTAACGAAGCTAGCTTCACTAACGATTTAGGAGCTGATTCTCTTGACACTGTAGAACTTATCATGGAATTCGAAAAGGAATTCGGTATCTCAATTCCGGATGACCAAGCTGAAAAGATTGGTACTGTAGGCGACGCCGTTTCTTACATCGAAGAACACGCTAAGTAATTCTATCCATCAATTTAATATGGAATTAAAAAGAGTTGTAGTAACAGGTCTTGGCGCCATTACTCCCATTGGCAATAGTGTTCCCGACTTTTGGGAAAACCTTGTGAATGGGGTTAGTGGAGCTGGACCTATTACTCATTTCGATGCTTCCCTTTTCAAGACCCAATTTGCCTGCGAAGTGAAAGACTTCGATGCAACCAAATATATCGACCGCAAAGAAGCCCGCAAAATGGACTTGTATACACAATATGCCATTGCTGTAGCTAAAGAAGCGGTTAGTGATTCTGGTCTTGACGTCGAAAATGAGGACTTAAACAGAATTGGTGTCATCTTTGGCGCCGGTATCGGTGGAATCCGTACATTCGAAGAAGAGGTAGGTAATTATGCCTTGACCGGTAAAGAAAACGGTCCCAAGTTCAATCCGTTCTTCATCCCCAAGATGATTTCGGATATTGCTGCAGGACAGATTTCTATCATGTACGGTTTCCACGGGCCCAACTACGCAACTTGCTCTGCATGCGCTACTTCCACAAATGCTATCGCTGATGCCTTCAACCTAATCCGTTTAGGCAAGGCTAACGTTATTGTGAGCGGTGGTTCGGAAGCTGCAATCACCGTTGGTGGTGTAGGCGGTTTCAATGCCATGCATGCATTATCAACCCGCAATGAATCTCCCACAACAGCATCTCGTCCGTTCAGCGCAAGCCGCGACGGTTTCGTAATGGGTGAAGGTGGCGGTTGCCTGATTCTTGAAGAACTGGAACATGCCAAAGCACGTGGTGCTAAGATTTATGCAGAAGTTGCCGGTGTAGGAATGTCTGCCGACGCTCACCATCTGACCGCTTCACATCCGGAAGGATTGGGAGCCAAGTTAGTGATGAGAAACGCGTTGGAAGATGCCGAAATGAAACCCGAAGAAGTAGATTATATCAATGTTCACGGTACTTCTACTCCTGTAGGTGATATATCGGAAGCTAAAGCTATTAAAGAGGTATTTGGTCAACATGCATTTGACTTGAACATCAGTTCAACAAAATCCATGACTGGTCACTTGCTGGGTGCCGCTGGTGCGGTAGAAGCCATCGCAAGTATTCTTGCGATCAAGAATGGCATCGTACCTCCGACTATCAACCACGAAGAGGGTGATAACGACGAAAACATCGACTATGACCTGAACCTTACGTTCAACAAGGCTCAAAAGCGCGAAGTGAACGTAGCTCTGTCCAATACATTTGGATTTGGTGGTCATAACGCATGTGTTATTTTCAAAAAATACGCAGAATAATCAGTCGTGTTACGTAATCAAATAGACAAAATAAGGCTCTTATTCCGTAAGGACAAAGAGTCTTATTTTTGTTTTTATAAGATACTGGGATTCTATCCCCGCAACATCCAGCTATATCAGCAGGCATTGTTGCACAAATCTACCTCCATCCGTTCGGAGAAAGGCCGCCCTTTAAATAATGAGCGACTGGAGTTTCTGGGTGACGCCATTCTTGACGCCATCGTAGGAGATATTGTCTACAAACATTTTGAAGGCCGTCGAGAGGGGTTCCTCACAAATACACGTTCCAAAATCGTGCAACGGGAAACACTCAACAAACTGGCGGTAGAAATCGGGCTGGACAAACTGGTAAAATACTCCACCCGTTCTTCCTCGCACAACAGTTATATGTACGGAAATGCTTTCGAAGCATTTATCGGCGCTATCTACCTGGACCAGGGTTACGAGCGCTGCAAGCGGTTCATGGAAGAAAAGATATTCAAGAATTACATTGACCTCGATAAGATGTCACGCAAAGAGGTGAATTTTAAATCGAAGCTGATTGAATGGAGCCAGAAGAGCAAAGTCGAAGTTTCATTCGAACTTATCGAACAGTTCCTTGACGAAGATTATAATCCTATGTTCCACACCGAAATACGCATCGAAGGCATATCGGCAGGGAAAGGAACCGGATATTCTAAAAAAGAGTCCCAACAAAATGCTGCTCAGGCTGCTTTAAAGAAAATAAAGAATGACGCCGCCTTCAAAGAACAGATTGAGGCAACTAAAGCGCAAAACCATCAGCAGGAAAATACGGAAGAAGCAGAAGAAATTATTGAGAGTGCCCTGATTGGAGAGAATCAGGAAGTTACTTCAGTTACCGGACATGAAGTGGGCGAATAATCATTCGCCCGTATTTCAACCAAAGCAGATTCCCATCCGTCGTCCTTGAACCACAAGGTCGTTATCTTCTGTTACCAACTTCAGCTTTCCGGCTATCTCTTCCAGAGGTGCAGAAGATATTTCATCCCCTTTCAATGTGATCATTCTACCGAATTGCTCTGTAGCTATTAGTTCTGTGGCATGTCCGCCCATGCGAGTAGACAGATTTCGGTCGAAAGGTGTAGGTGAACCTCCACGTTGAATATAGCCAAGCACCGTTTCACGGGTTTCAATACCCGTCTCGTACTCTATCTCCTGAGCAATGTACTCGGCGGCACGTTTCCGTCCATCCGTCTGTATGCCTTCGGCAACCACTACAATGGAATAAGGTTTTCCTTTCTTCAGGCGATTCAGAATAGTTTCACCTATATTATGTATATTATAAGGAATCTCAGGTATCAGGATCACATCTCCACCACCTGCCATACCGGAATAAAGTGCAATCCAACCTGCTTTATGTCCCATCACTTCAATCACCATCACCCGTTTGTGCGAACTGGCGGTAGAGTGCAACCGGTCGATGGCATCCGTAGCAATGCTCACAGCAGAATCAAATCCAAAAGAGAAATCTGTCCCCCAAATATCATTATCAATTGTCTTGGGTACGGATACAATATTCAGCCCCATGGCAGCCAGTTTCGCAGCAGTCTTCTGCGTACCATTACCACCGATACAGACCACGCAATCCAGTCCTAACTCTTTAACGTTCTGTTCAATAAGTGCCGGTTTATTCACATCGGACATCACACCATTCTTCTTGAAAGGCTTTTCACGGGAAGTACCCAGCATCGTTCCACCCTGGTTCAATAGACCAGACAAAGACTTATCGGTAAACGACTCCACATCTTTAGTCAGCAATCCTTGAAAGCCGCTATGAATGCCTATTACTTCCATTCCATAATGATTGATTGCAGTCTTGCATACTCCACGAATGGTGGCATTAATGCCGGGACAATCGCCCCCCGAAGTCAAAATTCCGATTCTCATAACAATTCTTTTTTTAGGGAACAAGTTAACGAGGTTTCAGGACACAAGGAAAGTTGTCTATTCCTCTTGTCAACTGGTCAACTTGTTATCTTGTCAACTGAATACATCCGTAAAGATAGAAAAAAAAGAGAAAAAAGATAGAGAAGCCAATAAATAAGATTATTTTTGCGCTACAAAATAGTTTTAACTAAGAGAGATGAATATCACAACATTGCTGAATAAGGTGTATTTTACCCCTCGCCTGAAAAGAATCGACTTATATGCCAACCGTGCAGAAGAGCTGCAGCACCAAGTGTTGAACCGTCTGGTGCGTATGGCCGAAAATACAGAATGGGGAAAAAAATATGATTATAAAAGCATTCATACTTATGAAGACTTTAGAAACAGACTGCCCATACAGACTTACGAAGAAGTAAAGCCGTATGTGGAACGCCTGCGTGCAGGAGAACAAAACCTGCTCTGGCCATCAGAGATACGCTGGTTTGCCAAGTCTTCGGGTACTACAAACGATAAAAGCAAATTCCTGCCCGTCAGCAAAGAGGCACTGAACGATACACACTATCAAGGTGGCAAAGATGCAGTTACTCTTTATCTGGCACAGAACCCCGACAGCCGTTTCTTCTCCGGACAAGGTCTGATTTTAGGTGGAAGCCATAGCCCCAATCTCAATTCCAGACATGGGCTCGTGGGCGACCTTTCCGCTATTCTGATTCAAAATATACATCCATTAGTAAACTGCGTTCGCGTTCCAAGCAAGAAGATCGCTCTCATGAGTGACTTTGAAAAGAAAATAGAAGCTATTGCCAACAGTGCTGTTTCAAAGGATGTAACCAGCCTCTCCGGTGTTCCTTCGTGGATGTTGGTACTCATCAAGCGTATTCTTGAAAAGACTGGCAAGGAATCTCTGGAAGAAATATGGCCCAACCTGGAAGTCTTCTTCCATGGAGGTGTTGCTTTTACACCTTACCGCGAACAATACAAAGAAGTAATCCGCTCGCCCAAGATGCATTACGTAGAAACGTACAATGCTTCCGAAGGATATTTCGGCACACAGAACGATCCGAATGATCCGGCTATGCTGTTGATGATTGACTATGGTATTTTCTACGAATTTATTCCATTGGAAGATGTGGAAAAAGAGAATCCCCGCATCTATTGTCTGGAGGAAGTCGAAGTAGACAAGAATTATGCACTGGTCATTTCTACTTCTGCAGGATTGTGGCGCTATATGATTGGGGATACTGTAAAATTCACGCAGAAAGACCCATATAAGTTCGTCATCACCGGACGTACCAAGCATTTCATCAATGCCTTCGGTGAAGAATTGATTGTGGATAATGCAGAAAGAGGGTTAGCTAAAGCTTGTGAAGCAACCGGAGCATTGATTTCTGATTATTCGGCTGCTCCTGTATTTATGGACGCCAAGGCCAAATGCCGCCATCAATGGTTGATTGAGTTTGCCCAGATGCCGGATAGCGTGGAGAATTTTGCCAAGATACTGGATGATACATTGAAAGAAGTCAACTCCGATTACGAAGCTAAACGGCAAAAGAATATCGCTCTGCAACCCCTTGAAGTAATTATAGCTCGTAAAGACTTGTTCCACGATTGGCTCGCCCAAAAAGGAAAGCTGGGCGGACAACATAAAGTACCGCGCCTTAGCAATACAAGGGTATATATCGAGGAGATGTTAGAACTGAACAAATAAAATTATAAAGTAATACAATAAATAGGAAAGGCCGTACTAATCTCTCAGTACGGCCTTTCCTATTTATTGTTTCATACCTTGAAACAAACAGTTTCATTACGGGAAACAAGTAGTTTCACACCGAGAAACAAACAGTTTCAAGTAATGAAACATTTTGTTTCAGCAGGAGAAACAGACAGTTGTCCCAGGCAATCAGAAATTATAAGCCAATCCAACACCCAGTATCTCTTTGAATTGTACTTTTGGACCTCTTTCAACGCCCTCATCAGTAAAGGTTTTCACATCATTATCATACTTTAAAGTCATGTTCAGAGTTGCCGAAAGTACTTTATTAATCTTCATGCTGATAAGTACATCCCAGTTTACATCTACATTGCCAAAGTCTTTATTATAAGGAGTAAAGAAGTCAGCCGTAGTAATCAGGTTTACATTCTCCATGACAGGCAATTCTGCACGAGCTTTCAGAAAAGCACCGGCTTCAATCTTAAAGTGGTCACCCGGATCAACTCCAAAGGAACCTAAATCTGATAGATAATCATCGCACACAAAGGTCATCTTGGTAGAAGCCGGTGAAAGGAAAATAGAATAGTTACTCTTCGGTCTATATTCCATACCTAAAGCGACATTGGAATAAGCGGGAGCGAAGAAATTGGAGATATAGTGACTCTTATCCGGATAATTATAACCTTTGGCAAACTGAGTATTCAAGTCAGCCATAAGCGTATAGTACCAAACTTTGGTGGCTGCATATCCCAACTGGGTAGATAATCCAATCTTATCAGTACTCTTTCTCATCCCCTGAGATTTGGTCTTCGACAGACCATAATCCAGCACCAGATTCGTTACCCACAGCCAGTCTCCGCTCTTATGCGTCAGCGAACCATTCAGGTAAGCATTCCCGGCTACAGAGTTCTCACCACCAGCCGACCAGTTTGTCATAGCAGTTTGCGACATGTTCACACCTGTCACACCTTTCAGTACCCATGCTCCTTCTTTGTATCCTTTATCGTCCGTTTGGGCAGAGACGATCGTTGCCAAGGCGGCAAATAGTATCATCAAATATATACGTTTCATACTGTTATTCGTTTTAATTGTTTCGTAAAAAATAGACGTCTTTCTATTTCAAACAGCGTAAACTATTTTTTGTTCAGGAATAAATAAAAGAATGACGGTATAAGGATTATATGATGATCCCTCCTCCCAACAGTAGACCAACCTCATCATAAAAAGCGGCAGCTTGTCCGGAAGCTATAGATTCCAACGGTTCATGCAGTTGCACATGGAGAAGATTCTCCCCAGTAATACGGACTGTACAATGATTGGCTTGTTTACGGTAGCGAATTCTAACGATGGCGTTCCGGGAATTTAGTAAGCGTGAAGCATCCACAATGTTCCAATCCTTCAGCAACATTTCTTCTTTATAAAGGGAAACAAGGGGAGCAAGTATCACCTCATTCGATGCTTTACGTATCTCTTTCACGAAGACAGCCCGATTCATATGGATACCCAATCCTCGGCGCTGACCGATTGTGTAGAAAGGATATCCTTCATGCCATCCTAAAAAAGTACCGCTTTCATCGAGAAATCGCCCTTTCTCCGGCAAAAGCTCCTGCGGAACTTCACGTTGTAGAAAAGAGCGGTAATCCATTGGGCAAAAGCAAACTCCAAGACTATCTTTCTTTGTTGCCGCTCGTTCAAAGCCTCGTCCGGCAGCATAAGTACGGACTTTATCTTTAGTCCAATCTCCCATTGGAAGAATCATACGTTCCAGAATATCCTGTTTTAGCCCCCAAAGAAAGAAAGTCTGATCCTTATCCCGGTCGGCAGCCGGAGCTATAAAATAATGGTTATCTTGAAAGACCTTGCGAACATAGTGTCCGGTTGAAATCCAATAAACACCCATTTCATCGGCTATCTTTGCCAGTAACGGCCACTTCAGTTCATTATTACAGAGCGTGCAAGGAACAGGAGTACGGGCAGAAAGATATTCATCTATAAAGTAACGGATTATACGTTCACGGAATAATTCGC
This sequence comes from Bacteroides intestinalis, assembly GCF_003464595.1. Lineage (GTDB taxonomy): Bacteria > Bacteroidota > Bacteroidia > Bacteroidales > Bacteroidaceae > Bacteroides > Bacteroides intestinalis_A. The sequence continues at coordinate 99,156 of NZ_QRZF01000019.1, read as the reverse complement.
GGGCATCATGAATGATATGCGGGATATTCAGGCGGGAAGCAAGAGTACGGGCATCATCCAGCGACTCCTCAAAGCCTTCCGAATCATAGAAACGAAACGTGACACCGGTAACTTCATAACCGGCTTCCTGCAATAACATGGCGGCAACGGAGCTGTCCGTACCTCCACTCATACCCAGTAATACACGTTTCTTTGATTTCATGGGTGCAAAAATAACAAAGGAAAAAGAAAATCACTACATTTGTTATCTTTAAAAAGACAACAACGCTAATGAACTACTACATCTGTGATCATATCACCTGGAAAAAATCCCTCTCACTACTAAAAAATGATATGGAAGGGCAACGTGTCTACTCCAACCTTTGGCAAATGACACGAGACGTACTGATGCTTTCACTCAGTCTTAGCGCTATGGCAAGTCTCGTTATATTAGTATTCGGGTTAATCAAGTTCATAGCTGACATCCTGTCCGGAACTACAGAACAGGCAACGACCTTGTTCGATGTAATCATCTTCTCAATGGCTTGTCCGGCAATATTTGTCGTTCCCCTCACTTGGGGGTTAGCTTATTTCGGATGGTATAAAAACCTCCGAAAGATTAATTCCCTTTTACAAAAGTTCATAGCCTCCCTTCCCGAAGCAGAAGATGTAAAACGTACTTCCCCGGTATCTTATACCTTGCACTACCATAAAAAAGAGTTTCACGCTATGTTCGAAGAGAAGGAAAAGACTACAACAGTGGCAGTAGCAAAAGGCGATCTCATACTCTTATTACCTTATCAGGACAAACAACAACGGACTACGGATGAACTATTTGAAGAAATAAAAGGATTCCTTGAAGGAAAGCTATTCGCCTCCTTTGCTATGGGGCCGAAATATATGCTATTCGCATTCAATAGCCGCCCTATCCCCTCTCAGGCGGAAGTTAAGCAAGCCGCAGAGACACTACTCTATCTGACAGAACGTTTCCAACTACAAGACCCTGACCCTGAGGAGGAGGAATAAATTCATCCGATAGCCGCTTCCCTCTTAGCTGTCAGTAAGAAAAAAGAATGAAAGAACTTATTATCTTATGAAATTGTTGTAACTTTGTGCTTTTAAAAAAACTAAAAATCAAACGTTATGGAACATCAACTGACAATTTACAACACCTTAGATAGGAAAAAGGAGCTATTCGTGCCATTGCACGCTCCACATGTAGGTATGTATGTCTGCGGTCCTACCGTTTACGGTGACGCGCATTTGGGACATGCACGTCCTGCCATTACTTTCGATTTACTTTTCCGCTACCTTACCCATCTGGGATATAAGGTGCGCTATGTACGCAATATCACCGATGTAGGCCATCTGGAGCATGATGCAGACGACGGAGAAGACAAAATAGCCAAGAAAGCACGACTGGAGCAACTGGAGCCGATGGAAGTAGCGCAATACTACATCAACCGCTACCATAAGGCTATGGAAGCGTTAAACGTACTTTCTCCCAGCATTGAGCCGCATGCTTCAGGACATATCATCGAGCAAATAGAATTGGTGAAAGAAATCCTGAAGAACGGATATGCATATGTCAGTGAAGGTTCCGTTTACTTCGACGTTGAGAAATATAACAAGGATTATCATTACGGAAAGCTTTCCGGTCGCAACCTGGATGATGTACTGAACACCACCCGCGAGCTGGACGGACAAGCAGAAAAGCATAATCCGGCCGACTTCGCTTTGTGGAAATGCGCCCAACCGGAACACATCATGCGTTGGCCTTCTCCGTGGAGCAACGGTTTCCCGGGATGGCATGCCGAATGTACAGCCATGGGTAAGAAATATCTCGGTGAGCATTTCGACATTCACGGCGGTGGTATGGACTTGATTTTCCCTCATCATGAATGTGAGATTGCACAATCGGTAGCATCACAGGGCAATGACATGGTACACTACTGGATGCACAACAACATGATTACCATCAACGGACAGAAGATGGGTAAATCATATGGTAACTTCATCAATCTGGATGAGTTCTTCAACGGCACACACAAGTTGCTGACACAGGCTTACAGCCCGATGACCATCCGCTTCTTCATCCTGCAAGCTCACTACCGCAGTACGGTAGACTTCAGCAACGAAGCTCTGCAAGCTGCAGAAAAAGGGTTGGGCCGAATGATGGATGCCGTAAACGGACTGGAAAAAATCATCCCGTCTGCTACATCCAGCGTAGATGTGAAAGCTGTGCGTGAAAAGTGTTATGAAGCCATGAATGATGATCTGAATACTCCGATAGTCATTGCTCACCTCTTCGATGGAGCCAGAATGATTAACAATATCATTGCAGGTAATGATACCATTACTGCCGAAGACTTGAAAGACCTGAAAGAGACATTCCATCTCTTCTGTTTCGATATTCTGGGATTGAAGGAAGAAAACGATTCCAATGAAGAACGTGAAGTTGCTTTCGGAAAAGTAGTAGACATGTTGCTGGAACAGCGCATGATGGCGAAAGCCAATAAGGACTGGGCTACCTCCGACAAGATTCGCAATGAACTTACAGCCCTCGGCTTTGAAATTAAAGACGGTAAAGACGGTTCTGAGTGGAAACTGAATAAGTAAATTCCACTGCCCTATAAAAAAAGCTGCCTCCCTCTGATTCTGTAGAATCGAGGAAGGCAGTTCCATTTAAAAAAGAGAGTTTTAGTAAGGTATCATGTCGGAAAGAATACGCTCCTTATACCAGGGATCATCTATTGCTTTCAATTCCTTGCCCATTTCACGGCAAAGCTCTGCAACGATCTCTTTATTTTCTTCCAATGGAAGATTATTCATCTGGTAAGGATCTTTTTCATCATCAAACAGCAGGCTCTTCTGCAACTTACGATCTTTCTTATCGATATAGAAAGCCAAAGTATAACGTGCTGTCTTATATCCTCTTGAAGAAGGGAAGTAAGTTTGCACCTTACCATCCGCATCTTTATCTCCATCCAAATTCTGAATATACAAAGCACCACAGGGACGTTCAATTTCCGCCTTTTCATCGAAGAAAAGTGGTGCCCAGTTACGTCCTTGCACATTGGTCGGAATAGAATCACCCAAACCACACAACCCCAGGACAGTCGGCATGATATCCGGTGCAGACATCAGAAGATTATCTACACGCGGCTGTATATGACCGGGATAACGTACCAGGAACGGTATGTTCATAGATTCGGAATAAGGAGAGTTCTTCGGGTCATCAGTAAACTGGCTACACATGGTTTCACCATGATCGGAAGCAAAGATTACAATCGTATTCTTATCCAGTCCTTGCTCTTTCAGTGTTTCCAGTATTTGACCAAAAGCACGGTCTACACCGGTAACAGAAGCAAAGTAATAACGTACGCTCTCTGCCTTCTCACGTTTCCTGTCTGCATTGGGACGAATCAGAAGGCTATCCAAAGGTTGGTCTTTGTACAGGTTGAAATCTTCTTCCATACAGTCGTCCAATGAACGGTACGGGCTGTGAGGCGGATTCATACCTACCATTATAAAGAATGGTTTCTTTGGATCGCGCACATTCCCTTCGTTCTTCAGATAAGAAACTACCATCTTGGACTCGTGCAACGGTGACCATTCTTTCGGATCGTGACGAATTCCATCCTTATCCCAGTAACGAGGATTCTTATGTTCATCGAAAGTACCATAAGAGTACCAGTAATTGAAACCGTGACGGCGTTCTTTCGGCGTATAAGCATCCCAGGCAGGTACACGTTCTTCTACATAATGACCGGGGCGTTGCGGATCGTTCGGTGTAGGAAAATCAGCATGCAACTTACCAAAGTAAGCACAGTCATACCCGGACTTATTGAACACATCGCTTATGCAATCCACATCAGTACGCAGGGAACTGATAGGGCGGTTTGAATTACAATTTAAAGGAATCCCACTTTTATTGGGATACATACCCGTCAACAACATACCACGGTGAGGGCTACTCAACGGACAGTTACTCTGGGCGGAACTCAACACCAGCGCTTCACGGGCAAAGCCATTCAGGTTAGGTGTATGCACCGGGTCATTGCGGAAGTTTACCTTATCGCGGAACCCGTCTTGTCCCCAAAACTCCATTGCCTGATTGCGGTATTGGTCGGGGAAGACATAAATAACATTTGGAAGTTGTGCCTGCTCTTCTTGCTGAGTTTTGCAGCCTTGCAAGGCAAACAGGCCCAAGCCTCCCAAAAACAAACTAAACCGATTGATTATCATTTTTCTAAGTCTCTTTTACGCATGATTCCTTCCAGGAAATAATAGTCTGCATAGTTCAATGGAACATCAATTTCAGCACCATGAGGAATACTACCTACAGAGTGCATCAGGATGAAGTTGCCATTAGTACCCACTTCAGCACGGTAAGCCGGAGAACCAAGGTTTTCCATAATCTTATCTGCTGTTTCCTTATAGTTTTTACCGGGAATATACGTACTCAGTTCATATAGAGCAGATGCTGTACAAGATGCTGCAGAAACGTCACGCGGTTCATTCGGAATATTAGGAGCATCGAAATCCCAATAAGGTACAAGGTCTTCCGGCAGGTTCGGATTATTAAAGATAAAGTTATAAATCTTCTCAGCCATATCCAGATACTTCTGATCATGAGTATAGCGGTAACACATGGTATACCCATAGATAGCCCAAGCTTGTCCGCGTGCCCAAGCAGACTCATCAGCATAGCCCTGCGCAGTTTGTCTCTTACGCACCTCACCGGTTACAGGATCATAGTCCACTACATGATAACAACTATTATCGTCACGGAAATGATTCTTCATGGTTGTATCAGCATGTTTCACGGCAATGTTATAGTAAGTAGAGTCCCCTGAAAGTTTGGAAGCTTCGAATAATAGTTCCAGATTCATCATATTATCTATGATAACCGGACATTTCCAGCCACGCTGTGCCTGCCAGCCTTTATCTGCATCCCAGGATTGAAGTACTCCTGCTCCCGGACGGAAACGAGTGGAAAGGGATTTTGCTGTCTGGATAATCACAGGCTTATATTCCTCTTTATTAGCAAAGCGGTATCCGTTCAGGTAACTACTACCAACCATAAAGCCTACATCATGATGCCAGGTCAGGTATTGTACAGAATCCAGCGCTTCAGTATACTTTTCAGCCAATGGCAACCATTTCTTGTCACCTGTCAGTTCATAGGTATACCAGATATTACCGGGAAAGAAACCGGAACACCAGTCATCAATGGGTACATATACAATGCTACCGTCTTTGTTAATGGTTCTTGGATTCAGAATTTTCCCTGATTTCTCAATAATGTCGGTCTGAATGGTCTCTTGTGCCACCGCATTATCAATATTCTCTTGGATAAAGTTGCTTTCGGCCTGCTTCTGACCTGTGCAACCCACCAAAACAAGGAGAGATACTCCCAATGTCGTGAGGATTGTTTTCATAATAATGATTTATTTATTAAAGTTTCATATTCTTTCGTCAGCAAATGTAGCGCAGGTTTATAGAAAAGACCCTCCTAAATTATACAGGAAAAGGGCAAAATTGTTACATTTGCGCATAAATCATACAGATTGAACTTTTTAATCATATCGAAAACATGACTCCACAAGAATTTTTCAAGAAAGATCTCTTTGCAGAACAAACCGGTGTAGAATTGCTGGAAGTGCGCGAAGGATATAGTAAAGCACGCCTTGTTATCACAGAAAATCACCTCAATGCAGGGCATCGCACACAAGGAGGCGCTATTTTCACCCTTGCCGACCTGGCACTGGCTGCCGCAGCCAATTCTCATGGCTCACTGGCATTCTCCCTTTCTTCCAATATTACCTTTTTGCGTGCCAGTGGTCCGGGCGATACGTTGTATGCCGAAGCACGCGAACGATACATCGGACGTACTACCGGATATTATCAGATAGACATCACCAACCAAGATGGAAAGCTGATTGCTACGTTTGAATCCAGCGTATTCCGAAAAGGCGATCCGCTACCGTTTTATTAGTGATTAGGGGTTAGTGATTAGCACCGTGCGGATAGCGCAGCCTACTAATCACTAATCACTAACCCCTCATTTCTTCCTTACAGCCGAAGTCATCGGATAGCGATTCCCCTGTACACTCTTAAAGAATGCCTTTGCCGAACCGAAATTGAGATACATATCCAAACGGATTGGAAGATGATTCTTATCATCTGAGATAAAGAAAGTAATCACCTCTTTTTCTTTTCCCTTCTTATATTCTACAAAAGAGAATACAAGGCAACGGTAAATCGTATCATTATTGGCTTTCACTTCCTCTTTTCCACGATAAATCAGCGTTTGTTCTTCTACCTTGCGTCCGGTAGCCATAGGAAACAGGATGCGGTCGCCTATTTTATAATCTGCCGGATCGTAAGAACGTGCCTGCGCCAGAATACTCAGCATATCGAAGATACAACGGCTGTCACTGTATTCCATCTCTTGCGGATCGCGGACCGGATTGTGCCAGATACGCCTCTGTTTTACGTTGGATACACCATCCTTATAGGAAAACCATGCCTCATCTACCGTATAGCGGTCACCCTCTTCGGCTGCCTTACGGAAATAAAGCGGTTCCAGTTTCTCACTGACATAGCATGTCAGCGTATCACGCATCTTAAAAAAGAAGTCCGTCTTTTTACTACCCACCGAAAGCAAGTTGAAACGGTAGGCTGGTTTCGACTGATAAGTTGTGGAGAAAGTTGTCAGGCTTGCCAGCCCTACCTTCTTCCAAATAAACTTCCAGTTAAAATATAAATCATACATCACATGCTCACCGGATTGAAAAGCGGTGTTTTCTGCCGTACATTGTGCTTTGGCAGGTGTAGCAATAGTAAGTAACAGGGCTCCCAATAGGCAGAATACCCATCCGCGTTTACCGGCGATTGCCGGAATTGCGGTTATTCTGGTTTTTCTTTTTCTTGTCTTCATCTGGTTTTTGTTTTTTGAGTTCTCCCGGTTTCTGTTTATCCAGTGGCCTATCATGTATATTCCAGCTCTGCGTCAGGTCAAAATTAGCTTTCAGCTCTAACACCTGATAGTAATAATACACTTCTTCCGGTTGCCGTTTATCTTCATATTTTCCGGTGTCCCATACACCGTTTCCATTCCTGTCATTAATGAGGCGTGCACTATATTTACCTGGATTCAGGAAGTAAAAATCCGCCCTGCCATTGACGACTGGCACTGTACGCACCACCTTGTCCTGTGCATCCAGCAAGTCAACAAATGCCAGCGAGTCCGCACCGCTCACATCAAAAAATATCTGTCCATATTCCTCAGGCTTCTTCACCTTGAATTCTTTCTTTACCTTATCGGTGAAAAGGCCGTATATTCCTTGGAAAGCCGTAGAATCCACCTCAAAGGTATAACTTTCACCGGGTTCCCAATCCGCATATACATTGTAACGCATCAGGTTCAATGAGTCCGGAATAAAGTCAAAAGGAACATCACGCCACAAGCTGTCTATCTTCTGTTTCAGATGAATTGTGCTATCAGCAACACTTGCCAGCGGTTCAGTGAACGTAAGGGAAATATAATCATAAATATCCATCGTACCCGGCGCATATACATCGACGGGCAAGAATACCGTCGGTTCTACATACTCCTTGCCTTCCTTTTCGGCTTTCTTTTTGGCCTTTTCAAGCTCTTTCTCTTTCTTCTCGCGTTCTTTCTCCAGTTCTTTCTCGGATTTGGGTCTAAGCTTCGACACGAGCTTCAGCGTATCTGTACGGGGAACCAGCTGATTGAGGGTATCCGTATAAAGGTAGGTAAGGCTCATCTTCAGGGTATCCATCTGATAAACCAAGGAATCCCTTATCCAGTATTGCAGCGTATCGATGCGTCCGGTAGGTTTCTCCACGATAAAAGCATCGGTTTCATCGAAATTCAGCCCCTTCAACAATGGTAAGCTGTCTGCCGGAGCCGAAAAATAGAAGGAGAACTTCCGAGGTTCGGGCCGCTCACTCTTAATAAGACGCTGCGATAAAGTAAGTTCCTTGAAACAGCGCAATATAACATCATCCGGAGAATAATGGGTATACATCTTCTCCATAATCGTATCTATCGTCAAAGAGTCTTTCCAGAGTGTGTCAAAGCGCATCCGCTGATCCATAGAAGGAATAATCAGAGAGTCTTCGAAAGCAATCACCTCGGTGGGCTGGCTATAGTAGAAGTTCTGGTCGGCATCCTGCAATCCATAGATACGGTATTCACCCGGAGCGACACCTCGAATCGTAAAACGTCCGCGGCTATCGGTGCGACCTACACGTTCGAAAGGTAACGTTGTAAAGGCTGAATCCGCCAGATTGGAATGCATACCTACCAGCATACCTTTCACCGGTTCCAGATTGAATGCATTCAATACGGTGCCGGATACCGCCATCGAGTCAATTACAGAACCGGTAGAGAAAGTAAATCCGAAATCAGGTAGCGGATTACCTTCATTGTTGTCCTGAATAGCATCCGCAAAGTCTATCGAATAAGTCATATTCGGCTTAAGGCTATCTTTCAAGGTGATCACCACCTTTTTTCCATTGGATTTTATTTCCGGCTGCTGCACCTGTGGAGGAGAAATCACAATCTTCTCACCCGGTTTATCAAGCTTGATGAATTCATCGAATTCAATCGTTATCTTCTTCCGGCTATTATTGAGCGCACCAGGCAAAGGCGTACTACCCACAAAGCGGGGGGGAGTTTCATCAATAGCACCACCCTCCGGACGACCGATGCTGGCGCAGGAATAAAGCACGGCAGCAACGATGGCAACACCTGCCAAACGATTGAAAAGAGATTTCATATTTGAATATTTGTTACGTAACATGCTGCAAAAATAAAGGTTATCCCTTAATAAGCAGTATGCTTTACAGTATTTTAATCAAAAAAGAGCAAGAAGATAGTTAAAACATATGAGATAGAGGAAAGGTTCAGCCCGCAACATCTCTATCGGGCAGACATTCATCATAACTCTGCTTCCCTGCTTCATTAAAGCATAAGAATCTTAACAATAATTCCGATGGAGCAAGTCTTAATGCTTCACCTACCAAGGTTTATTGTTCCATTTCTAAAGCCATAAAATTTTATATTTGGAAGATTTAAGACTCAGTAATCAAATATAAACAGTGGAATAGAGCACTTTATACAGGCAGAAAAGCGCCCTATATATAATATATGTATAAAACATAGTTAAAAATAGACGCAAATAGAACTAATCTGTTCAAAAATAGATAATTTTGCAGCCGGAAAACCGGAAGAGTGCTTTTAGTTTTCCCCTTTGTTCTCCGCATAATCCAACTATGACAAGACAGAAAAAGCCTGTATTTACCAAGATGAAAAAATAAACCAAAAGACAGAGAATAATTACAAGTATGAAGAGTAGATTGATTTTATTGGCATGTTGCCTGTCACTGTTCAGTTGCGGACAGAGTGACAAAACTACGGGTAAAGTACCCGAATTTGCAGTGATTACAGTGGAAACGACCACTGCTAACCTAACAAACAGTTATCCGGCTACAATCAGAGGTAAACAAGATGTCGAAATCCGCCCCATGGTAAGCGGTTTCATCACCAAATTACATGTAGACGAAGGTTCAGTAGTACGTAAAGGACAAGTGCTGTTCAGCATCGATCCCGTACAGTATCAGGCTGCCGTGAATTCAGCCAAAGCTGCTGTTGAAACAGCTAAAGCTGCCGTAAACACGCAAGAACTTACCGTAAACAACAAGCGTGAATTAAACAAAAAAAACATCATCAGCAATTATGACTTGCAGATGGCTGAGAATCAGCTGGCACAAACAAAAGCACAATTGGCACAAGCTGAAGCACAATTAGTAAACGCCAAAAACAATCTGTCGTATACCAGTGTAACCAGCCCCAGCGACGGCGTAGTAGGTAGCATCCCCTACCGTGTAGGTAGTTTGGTGAGCCCTTCCGTTACTACTCCGCTGACTACTGTTGCCGATATTTCTGAAATGTATGCTTACTTCTCCATGACTGAAAGACAACTACTTTCACAAATACGCGAGGGTGGCAGCACCAAGGAAATTCTGGAAAAGATGCCGGACGTACAGTTGCAACTCATCGACGGAACCATGTATGCCGACAGCGGACGTGTAGAAACGATCAGTGGTGTAATTGAACAGAAAACAGGTTCTGTAACTATGCGTGCCCTCTTTCCCAACAAACGTAATGTTCTGCGCAGCGGAAGTACAGGTAATGTAGTATTCCCCAACCCGATAACAAACGTTATCATGATACCGCAATCTGCCACTACTGAAATACAGGATAAGAAATTCGTATTCGTAGTGCAGCCTGACAACACATTGAAAAATACAGAAGTGCAAGTGTTCAAGCTGAACGACGGTAAATATTACTATGTAACCGAAGGCTTGAAAGCTGGTGACAAAGTAGTAATGGAAGGTGTGCAGAACCTGAGAGACGGAGCATCTATCACTCCTATCACTCCTGCAGAGAAAGAAGCTGAATATCAGAAAGCATTGAAAGACCAGAAAGAAGGTAATATCCAAACTGCGTTCAATTAACGTTTAACGGTTAATGATTAGCGATTAGCGGCTGCGCTATTATACCGCAGGTACTTATCACTAATCACCAACCCCTAATCACTAAATAAGCATGAAATTAGATAGATTTATTAATCGTCCGGTACTATCTACGGTAATCTCCGTACTGATAGTAATCTTGGGTCTTATTGGTCTGGCAACCCTGCCTATTACCCAATACCCGGACATTGCACCGCCAACCGTATCGGTGCGCGCCACCTATACGGGTGCCAACGCCCAAACGGTGTTGAACTCCGTTATTGCACCGCTGGAAGACCAGATCAACGGTGTAGAGAACATGATGTACATGACTTCCAATGCCACCAACAGTGGTTCTGCCGATATTTCCGTTTACTTCAAGCAGGGAACCAACCCGGATATGGCTGCCGTAAACGTACAGAACCGTGTATCTATGGCACAAGGTCTGCTACCCGCCGAAGTAACCAAGGTAGGTGTGACTACACAAAAGAGACAGACTTCCATGTTGATGGTATTCTCTATTTATGATGAGACAGACCAATACAACATCGAGTTCCTGGAAAACTATGCCAACATCAACCTTATCCCTGAAGTAAAACGTGTTGCCGGTGTAGGTGACGCGATGGTGTTGGGTACCGACTACTCCATGCGTATCTGGCTGAAGCCTGACGTGATGGCTCAGTATAAACTGATACCTAATGACGTAGCGGCAGCTTTGGCAGAGCAGAATATCGAGGCTGCCCCCGGACAGTTTGGTGAACGTGGTAACCAAACATTCCAATATACAATACGTTACAAAGGACGTCTGCAACAGTCGGAAGAATTTGAGAATATCGTTATCAAAGCAATGGAAAACGGAGAAGTACTCCGCCTGAAAGATATCGCTGAAATCGAGTTGGGACGTCTGACCTATAGTTTCAATAATACTGTAAACGGTCACAAGGCCGTCAGTTGTATCGTGTTCCAGATGGCTGGTAGTAATGCTACACAAACCATCAGTGACCTAGAGACATTGCTGAATGACTATTCCGATAAACTGCCCGCAGGCTTGCATATCAATATTGCACAGAGTGCCAACGACTTCCTGTTCGCCTCTATTCATGAGGTAATCAAGACACTGATCGAGGCTTTTATCCTTGTGTTCATCGTGGTATATGTCTTCTTGCAGGACTTCCGTTCTACGTTGATTCCCGCCATCGCTATTCCGGTAGCATTGATTGCAACATTCTTCGTACTGAAACTAATCGGCTTCAGTATCAACTTGCTGACTCTTTCGGCCATGGTGCTCGCCATTGCGATAGTGGTCGACGACGCCATAGTCGTCGTCGAGGGCGTCCATGCGAAGTTGGACCAGGGGTATAAGTCTGCCCGTGCCGCTTCCATCGATGCCATGAGTGAATTGGGTGGTGCTATCGTTTCTATTACGCTGGTCATGATGTCTGTATTTATTCCTGTAAGTTTCATGGGTGGTACGGCAGGTATATTCTACCGGCAGTTCGGTCTGACGATGGCTATCGCTATCGGTTTCTCCGCATTGAACGCTTTGACGTTGAGTCCGGCATTGTGTGCCATCTTCCTGAAACCGCATGATGAACATGGCGAAAAGAAATCGACCTTCATCAGCCGCTTCCATACAGGCTTCAATGTGGCTTACGACAAGTTGCTGAAGAAATATAAGAAGAATGTATTGTTCTTCATCCAGAAGAAATGGTTGAGTTTCGGCCTTGTAGCCGGTTCCATCGTATTACTGATTTTCTTCATGAAGATCACTCCGACGGGTATGGTGCCTAATGAAGATACGGGTACCATCATGGGTGTAGTAACTCTGCCTCCGGGTACTTCACAGGAACGCGCACAAGAGGTACTGCACCGTGTGGACAGCCTTGTAGCTGCCGAGCCTGCTGTTGCATCCCGTACCGTGATTTCCGGTTACAGCTTCATCGGCGGACAGGGACCTTCTTACGGTTCTATCATCATCAAGCTGAAAAACTGGGACGAACGTTCCACAATGCAGAATTCAAACATCGTCTACATCACGCTCTTTATGCGTGCACAGAAGATTATCAAGGAAGCGCAGGTATTGTTCTTCGCTCCTCCTATGATTTCGGGTTACTCTGCATCCAGCGACATCGAGTTGAACATGCAGGATAAGACCGGTGGTGATCTGAACCACTTCTTCGATGTAGTGAAATCCTACAATGCCGCATTGGAAGCACGCCCGGAAATCAACTCGGCAAAGACTACGTTCAATCCGAGCTTCCCGCAATATATGCTGGACATCGACGCTGCCGCCTGTAAAAAGGCAGGTATCAGTCCGAGCGACATCCTCAGCACGATGCAGGGATACTTCGGAGGTCTGTATGCTTCTAATTTCAACAGTTTCGGTAAAATGTACCGTGTTATGGTTCAGGCAGAACCCGAAGCAACCAAGAATCTGGAATCATTGTCCAGCATCAAGGTGCGCAACGGCGATGAAATGGCCCCGATTACTCAGTTCGTTTCCATCAAGAAGGTATACGGACCTGACATTATCAGTCGTTTCAACCTGTATACCTCTATGAAGGTGATGGTTGCTCCTGCTTCCGGATATACTTCCGGTCAGGCACTGGCTGCTATCGCCGAGGTTGCCAAAGAGAACCTGCCTGCCGGTTTCGCTTACGAATTGGGAGGTATGGCACGTGAAGAGGCCGAAACCAGTGGTAGTACCACAGGATTAATCTTCGTACTCTGCTTCGTATTCGTTTACCTGTTGCTGAGTGCACAGTATGAAAGTTATATCCTGCCGCTTGCCGTACTTTTATCTATTCCGTTCGGTCTGTTGGGTAGCTTCCTGTTCGTCAACGGTATGAGTGCCATTGGTAATATCTCCATTCTGAAAATGATAATGGGGTCCATGTCCAACGACATTTATATGCAGATTGCATTGATCATGTTGATGGGTCTGTTGGCGAAGAATGCCATCTTGATTATTGAGTTTGCTCTCGACCGTCGTAAGATGGGTATGAGTATAACGTGGGCAGCCGTACTGGGTGCCGCAGCCCGTCTGCGTCCTATCTTGATGACATCACTGGCCATGATTGTCGGTTTGATTCCGTTAATGCTGGCATCCGGTGCAGGTGCTAATGGTAACCGTACGCTGGGTACTTCTGCCATCGGTGGTATGTTAATCGGTATGATTCTGCAGATATTTATTGTACCGGCCCTGTTCGTTGCATTCCAATACCTGCAGGAGAAGATTAAACCGATGGAATGGACAGATGTGGATAACTCTGACGCAGAACCTGAAATTGAGCAATACACGAAGTAAATTAAGAATGAAGAATGGAGGACTTCGTTCACCATTCTTCATTAATATAGAAAGATTATGAAGAAACAGATTATAACTTTGATGTGTGCAACTGCTCTTCTGAGCAGCTGCCACATCTACAAATCATACGACAGACCCGAAGATATTACGGCTGCCGGACTGTATCGCGACACAACAGTTGTGAACGATACACTTGCTGCGGATACAGCAAACTTCGGTAACCTGCCTTGGAGGGAAGTATTCACCGATCCTCAGTTACAAGCGCTCATCGAACAAGCACTTGCTAATAACCCCGATTTGCGTAGCGCCGCTTTGAATGTGAAGAAAGCAGAAGCTGCCCTTATGTCTGCACGTCTGGCTTATGCTCCCACGCTGGCATTGTCTCCGCAGGGAACCGTTAGCAGTTGGGATAAGGGAAAAGCTACACAGACCTATTCGCTTCCTGTTACAGCAAGCTGGCAGATTGACCTGTTCGGTCAGATACTAAACCCGAAACGTGGTGCACAGGTATCTCTGAAACAGACACAGTTCTATGAACAAGCTGTTCAAACTCAGGTAATCGCCAATGTAGCCAATATGTACTACACATTGTTGATGCTCGACCGCCAGTTGCAGATTACAGAATCCACAGCCGATATCCTGAAAAAGAATGTGGAAACCGTAGAAGCAATGAAGGACGCAGGCATATACAATACGACTTCTGCCGGAGTAGAACAAACCCGTGCAGCTTACGCACAAGTATTGGCATCTCTGCCCGGCATGCGTCAAAGCATTCGCGAAACAGAAAACGCTCTTTGCCTGATGCTGAATCAGCCGGCACAAGAAATAGAACGTGGTGTACTGGAAGGCCAACAATTACCGACAGAATTCTCAGCCGGTATTCCTTTGCAACTGTTGTCTAACCGCCCCGATGTAAAGGCTGCCGAAATGTCTCTTGCTGCAAGTTATTACGATACTAACAGCGCACGTGCAGCTTTCTATCCGCAGATTACCTTGAGTGGTTCGGCAGGATGGACTAACAGTGCAGGTTCTGCAATTGTGAATCCGGGCAAGTTACTGGCTTCCGCTATAGGATCGTTAACACAACCGTTGTTCTATCGCGGTGCTAATATCGCCCGTCTGAAACAGGCCAAAGCACAGGAAGAGCAATCCAAAATCCAGTTCCAGACCACTTTGCTGAAAGCAGGAAATGAAGTGAGCAATGCCTTGTATCAATATCAAATGACCTCCGAAAAGGCCGTTTCCCGTGAGATTCAGGTAAATTCTGCCCGCAAAGCTGCGGAAGATACAAAAGAATTGTTTAACTTAGGCACGTCAACGTATCTGGAAGTTCTGTCTGCTGAGCAATCTTATCTCAGTGCACAAACGTCCGAGGTATCCGACACTTTCGACCGCATGCAAGCTGTTATCAGCCTGTACCAAGCGCTCGGAGGAGGAAGGAAGAATTAATTAATTATAAATGATGAATTATGAATTATGAATTGGCTGCGCTATGATACTGCATAGCTAATTCATCATTCATAATTCATAATTCAAGATTGAAAAACATGATAAGTCCATTAGCATTTGTAGATCCTGCCGCAAAGCTCGGCAAGAATGTAACGGTCCAGCCTTTTGCATATATCGAAGGCGATGTAGAGATTGGAGATGACTGTATTATCATGTCCGGTGCGCGTATCCTCGACGGTACACGCCTGGGGCAAAAGAACAAAGTGCATCATGGCGCCGTACTCGGTACCGTCCCGCAGGATTTCCATTATACGGGTGAGAAGAGTCTGCTGATCATCGGTGACCAGAACGACATTCGCGAAAATGTAGTTGTGAGCCGCGCTACACATGAAGGAGATGCTACACGTATCGGAAACGAGAACTTTCTGATGGATGGTGTACACCTTTGTCATGACGTGCAGGTAGGTAACCACTGCGTACTGGGACTTAAGACTATTGTAGCCGGTGATTGTCGCATCAGTGACTACACCATTCTGAGTAGTAACGTCATTTTGCAACAACAATGCCACATCGGAAGCTGGGTATTGATCCAGTCAGGATGCCGCATTGCGAAAGACGTTCCTCCTTATGTGATCATGAATGGTAATCCGGCCGGTTATCATGGCATTAATGCTGTTGTGCTACAGCACAAGCATCAGGTAACAGACCGCATTCTGCGTCATATCGTAAATGCTTACCGTCTGATTTACCAAGGTAACTTCAGCATACAGGATGCTTTGCAAAAGATTGAAGACCAAGTGCCGATGAGTGACGAAATACACAATATCCTTAACTTCGTACGCGAGTCTAAAGGCATTGTAAAATAAAAGAATACTCCTTATTCAGAAGGCGGTCGGGTTTACTCGTCCGCCTTTTTTGTTATCTTTGCACCATCTTACCCGTTCAATTATGAGAAAAAAGAAGAAGAAACAAACGAATAGCAAGAAACAACTGGTGCTCCTGATTGTCCTGATCATATGCGGCATCGTTACCGCTTATCAGACAACGAATTCTAAAGAAAAGACTACCGGCCCTAAGCAGACAGAAATCATCGTTCAGAGTACTCCCCAAAATTCCGATATATACATCAAGCAAACAACTGCCCCAAGTACTCCCGAAATACTTCTGCAGCGCACCGGATACCTCGTATCCTATAACTCCAACACCCGTATAGCAAACTGGGTAGCCTGGAAACTGACTCCCGAACGTTTAAAAGAAAATACCGAGCGAATCAATAACTTCCGCCCCGACCCTGATCTGCCCAAGAGCAAAGCAGTCACCACACAAGACTATAAAGGTAGTGGTTGGGATCGTGGGCATCTTTGTCCGGCAGGTGATAACAAATGGGATCGTGAAGCCATGATAGAGAGCTTCTACATGACTAACATCTGCCCCCAGCACCACAATCTAAACCGGGGCGACTGGAACGAGCTGGAACAGAAATGCCGCAAGTGGGTGAGAAAAGACAGTTGCCTTTACATTGTAGCCGGTCCTATCTTCTATGACCGGAAGCCACAAACCATAGGCGAGCATAAAGTTGCCGTACCGGATGCTTTCTTTAAGGTGATACTTTCTCTGCACAAGAAACCGAAAGCCATCGGCTTTATCTATAAAAATAATGAAGGGAACAATCCGCTGGACTCTTATGTAAACACTGTGGACGAAGTGGAGCGGATCACAGGGATAGACTTCTTCCCCGCCCTTCCCGATGATATAGAAAGGGCGGTAGAAGCAAGTTATAATTTGAAAGACTGGAAATAATTACTCAAAGTTCAATGTGCCGAAGAATTCGGGACAGTGAAAATTAGGCTTTTCCAGACCAATAGGATTCCAAGAAAGGAAGTGAGGCGTTTGTAGTTTATCACCACATTTATAGAAATTGGCACGAACCGTCTTTCCGTCAAGACTGGTGATCTGATGCTTGAAAAAAGCAGAGTATGGAATAACCAATGCCAGTTCCCAGTTACACTCTCCCACACGCTCCTCAAAAGACTGGCGTCCCAAAGAAGACCAGCGTTGCACTTTGTCCATCACTTCTTGCGGGGCATGTTCACGGTTTTCACGTCCGGCACCGGCACCAATCAGGAGAGTTCCGGCACAGTTACATTCCACATTATAATAAATTCCATCTCCTGCAGGGATAGAAAAGAACTCTACACAAGCATCTTCCCATACTGCACCGTTATCTCCGGCAGCTACAGCACGCACACTGGCTTCTTTTACTTTGTAATGAACCAAAATCGCATCATCCGTATGAGCTATACGAAACTGCACCTCCGGCTGATAAGGGAATGCTTTCCAATTCACCGTATTGATCGACTGAAAAGCCACCTTTTCTTTATCCAACAAAGCAGGAATATTCTCTACTGCTACATTAGCCAGACTTACTTTTTTTACATTCAACTCTTTCATTTCTTTCTTTTGGGGGTTAGTTGCAGACAAGGGGAAAACACAGAGCAGAGCTATTAACAAGACTGCTGATTCCAACACCAAGCATGCAGAGTTTTTTTTATTCATATTTTGATTACATTAAAACAACTCATTGCGGATGGGTTTTGAGGGAAAGTTGACGAGTTAACAAGGGGACAAGGGGACAAGGTTCCATGCGGCACAGAAGCATTGCGCAGCCCCTTGTTCCCTTGTCAACTTATCAACTGGTTTCCTTTCTTTCCCGTTATGAACAGACCTTATACCAATGACTCCTTTATAAACTCCTGCATTTCCGGTGTATGTTCTTCCACACTCTGCAACAGTTTGAACTGCGCTTTTGTACGTACAAGATTATGCTCAGGATATTTAGTTTTATAATAAGTGTCACCATTAATATAATCCGCCAGGAAACGAACGCACTGCATATAGGGGAATAATGCAGCTGCATACGGCAGATTCTCAACCTCTATCGGAAGCAGGAAGACTTTCGCAGATTCCAGGTAACCTTTTGCAAACGCCTTGAATATCTCCATATTGAAATTCACATTATCCAGATTCTCATCATCCTCGGCACCTGTATTGGCTGCAGAACGAAGGAAATCGCCGAAATCAGAGAAGATAAAGTTAGGCATCACCGTATCAAGATCAATGACGCAGAGCACCTTGCCCTCTTCATCAAACATCATATTATTCACCTTCGTATCGCAATGACATACACGTTTTGGCAATTTGCCTTCGCGATACAAGCGTTCACCTTTGCACATCTCCTCAGCACGTTTTTCTATCTCATCCAGATAGTACTGCACTTCTTTCACCCGGCCAACCACATCCGCAGCCACCGCATCACGAAGTTGTTTCAGACGAAACTCCATATTGTGAAAATCAGGAATAGTCTCTCCCAGCTCATCAGGAATATCCGCAAGCATTGCCTGGAAATTACCAAAAGCTACACCGGCATAATAAGAATATTCTGCATCCACCGTCTCATAAGTCTTTGCATTAGGAATGAATGTCATGATACGCCAATAGTTTTCACCATCGTACCAATACGTTTTTCCGGTATCGGCAGGAATAAAAGAGAGCACTTTACGATCTATATCATCCGCACCTTGTTCCACAAGCTTTTTGCGGATATGCCGGGTTACGGCTTCAATGTTCGCCTGCAACATCTCCACATTCTGGAAAATAGCATGGTTCACACGTTGCAATACATAGTCGGGGGCATCTGCTTCAAGAGTAGTCACTTTATACGTGTCGTTAATCAGCCCGCTGCCTAAAGGCTGGATTTCATTAACTGTACCCTTCGTATTAAAATGGGATACAATGGATTGAAGGTTGTTCATGATATTCTATATATAGATTTAAAATTAGTATGCAAATATACGTCTTCCTCATCAATGAAAAAGTCCAAATTCGTCCGACAAACGCCCAAAATTATACATTTAAACAGACATAACCATAAAAATCAGATAATAAACTTCCCCCCTTTAAGCAAAACGCCTTATATTTGTGTTTGAAACCTTAAAAATACCGGAGGAAAAGTGCAAAAGTTTATCAGAACGCTGTTTCTTGTCTTAGTAAGCATAGCTACAGCAAACCTACACAGCCAGAATATTACTTTCAATCATCTGACAACCGATGACGGTTTATCTCAGTTTAGCGTCAACAGCCTGTACATTGACGAGAACGGTATCTTGTGGATTGGTACGCGTGAAGGTTTGAACCGCTACAACGGTAATGATATACAAACCTATAAACTGAGCAAAAACGACCCTTACAGTCTTTTCTGCAATACCGTGTTGCGCATGGCAGGCGATCAAAACGGTAAAATCTATCTGCTCTGTACCGAAGGCGTTGCCCAGTTCGATCTGACTACACAACGCTTTACGACTCTCCTTCAAGGTAACATTAACAGCATCTATTATAAAAACGGCCTGTTCATCGGAAAAAAGAATGAGATCTACCGTTACAATGAACAGACCGACAACTTCGACCTCTACTACCAGATGGCGGGAGAAAACATCGAGATCTCCTGCATGTTCGAGGATAAAGGACACATGTGGATAGGAACCACCAGCGAAGGAGTCTTCAACTTGAAAATAGACGGACATCAAGTCACCCATCCCATTGAAAAAGGAAACATTACCAGCATCTACCAGGACAATTCAGGCGAATTATGGATAGGCAGCTGGGAGAAAGGACTCTTCCGGATAAAAACAGACGGAACCATTGAAAACCTGCGAAACGACCCGAAGAATCCGCACAGTATATCTTCTGATTTTGTAAGAGCTTGTTGCGAAGATAATCTTGGCAATATCTGGATAGGAACCTTCAACGGCCTGAACCGCTATAACAAGACAACAGGGCTTTTCCAGAACCATACTTCCAATGACATGCAGAACGAAGGTCTTACCCACTCCTCTATCTGGTGCATCGTAAAGGATAATCAGGGGACACTATGGCTGGGCACTTACTTTGGTGGTGTCAATTACTTCAATCCTGAATATGAAATCTACACCCAGTATAAAGCCTCCATAAACGAGAAAGAAGGTCTGAGTAGTCCTGTAGTAGGGCGCACCATTGAAGATAAGAACGGCAACCTATGGATCGGTACAGAAGGTGGCGGACTCAATTTCTATAACCGCCGCACACGTGAGTTCAAATGGTATCTTGCCGGAAAGGGGGATAATAGTATCTCCCACAGCAATGTAAAAGCCCTCTATTATGATCCTGCCAAAGAAATCATCTGGATAGGTACTCATCTCGGTGGACTGAACAAGCTCGATATCCGTACAGGAGCATTCACCCACTATCTCATGGAAGAAGGTAATCCGGAAACGCTTCCATCAAACATTGTTCGTGACATAGCACCCTATCATGACCAGTTAATTGTCGCCACGCAGAATGGCGTATGTTTGTTTGATCCCCAAAGCGGAAAATGCCGGCAACTCTTCAAAGACACCAAAGAAGGACGCAAAATAACCATGGTGGCCGATGTAGAAGTAGACAACAATGGCACACTCTGGATTGCCGCCACGGGCGAAGGTATCTTCTCCTACCGTTTCGATACCAACAAACTGACCAATTACCGGCACGACGTGGCACAACCGCACAGCCTCAGCAACAACAATGTGAACAACATCATGCAAGACAATAAGGGCAATCTCTGGTTTTCCACTTCAGGAAGTGGCCTCGACCTGTATCGCCCTGCCAGCAATGACTTCGAGAACTTCGACAAAGATAAAAACGGACTCGTCAGCGATTGTATCTATGATACGCAGGAATCCCCGGTCAGCGGCAAACTGATACTTATCACCAACCAGGGGTTCTCCATTTTCGACCAGAAAACAGAAAAGTTCCAGAACTATAGCGCAGAAAACGGCTTCCCGTTGACAGCTGTCAATGAGAATGCACTGTGTGTAACGCGAGATGGCGAAGTATTCCTCGGCGGCACACAAGGTATGCTTTCGTTCAATGAGCTGGAACTTAACTTTACTCCGAAGCCCTACAAAATCATCCTTTCCCGCCTCATCGTAAACGGTTCCGAAGTGAAAGTCAGCGATGAAACGGGCATTTTGACGCAATCTTTATGCCATACACAAGAGATCACCCTGAACGCAAACCAAACCATGTTCAGCATTGAATTTGCAACTTCCAACTACGTGGCAGCCAATAAAGATGAGATCATTTACAAACTGGAAGGTTTCTCCGACGGCTGGAACAGTACGCGCGGCCAGCCCATCATCACTTATACGAACCTGAATGCCGGAACGTACAATCTGCTGATTAAGCCCAAAGGGAAAGAAGAATCCCTTTGCCCGCAGGTACATCTGACTATCCACGTATTGCCTCCTTACTATAAAACACCTCTTGCCTATCTCATTTATCTGATAGTGACAGCTATCCTTTTATGGTATCTGGTCAGAACGTACAAATCGAGAATCAAACTACGTGAATCGTTGAAGTATGAGCAAAAGCACATACAAGATGTAGAAGCCTTGAACCAGTCCAAGCTACGCTTCTTCACCAACATCTCACACGAATTCCGTACCCCGCTTACCCTTATCGTGTCGCAGGTGGAAACCCTGATGCAACTGCAGAACTTCACACCCACTATCTATAATAAGATATTGAGTATCTACCAGAATAGTATCCAATTGCGCGAACTGATCACCGAACTTCTTGACTTCCGCAAGCAGGAACAAGGACATATGAAAGTAAAAGTCAGTCCGCACAACATCGTACATTTCCTCTATGAGAACTATCTGATCTTTATGGAGTATGCCAGCAGCAAGCAGATCAGTTTCAACTTCGAGAAAGACAGCGAAAGCCTTGAAGTATGGTACGACCAGAAACAGATGCAGAAGGTTATTAACAACCTCCTGTCCAATGCCATCAAGCACACCCAGGCAGAAGATACCATTACCCTCAGTATTACCACCGAAGGTAACGAAGCCGTCATCCGTGTGACTGATACCGGCAGCGGCATCGACGCCAAAGAGATAGATAAGATATTCGACCGTTTCTATCAGACCGAACAAATGGATAGCCTTACCACTGGCGTTGGTACCGGTATCGGACTGGCCCTCACGAAAGGTATCATCGAACTGCATCACGGCACTATCAAGGTAGAGAGTGAACTCGGCAAAGGCAGTAGCTTCATCATTCGTCTCCATCTTGGAAACGCTCACTTCAGTCAGGAAGAAATCAGTAAGAAGACCGAAGCTGTACAACAAATAGAACAGGCACAAACTTCTGAAATCGATGCTTCACTCAAAGCAGAGTTGGAAGAGAATGCTCCTATAAAACGCATGCCTGATGTTAAAATGGTTATCGTAGAAGACAATGCCTCCATCCGTGAAATGCTGGAGAATATCTTCCGCCCATTCTACCAGGTACTGACTGCCGCAGACGGAGAAGAAGGTCTGGAACTGGTACAGAAGGAAATGCCGAACATCGTAGTAAGCGACGTGGTTATGCCTAAGATGTCCGGTACCGAGCTATGTAAACAGATCAAGAACGACTTCAATACCTGCCACATTCCGGTAGTGCTGCTTACAGCCCGAACCGCCGTAGAACAAAACATCGAGGGCCTGCGTATTGGTGCAGATGATTACATCACCAAGCCTTTCAATACGAACCTGCTGATTTCCCGTTGCAACAATCTGGTGAACTCACGCATCCTCCTACAAGAGAAGTTCAGCAAGCAACCGCAAGCCTATGCCCAGATGCTGGCAACGAACCCGATAGATAAGGAAATTCTGGATCGTGCTATCAGTATCATCGAGAAGAATCTGGATAATACGGAATTTAATGTCAATATCTTCGCCCGTGAAATGGCAATGGCTCGTACCAACCTGTTCACCAAGCTGAAGGCCATCACCGGACAAACACCGAATGATTTCATCCTGACCATCCGTTTGAAGAAAGGTGCCTTGATGTTACGGAACAATCCGGAACTGAACATCACCGAAATCTCAGACAAGATCGGATTTAGCTCTTCCCGCTACTTCTCAAAGTGTTTCAAGGATATATATCAGGTAAGTCCGCTGGCTTATCGCAAAGGAGAGGATGCGGATACAGGAAGTAAGGATGAGGAAGACGAAGAAGGTTAATAAGCCGTATGAATCTTCTCATCTTTCTCGCTATGGTGAGAATCTTTTCTCATCGAACAGAGAATCTATTCTCATCACATTGAGAAGAAACTCTCACCACATTGAGAAAAGATTCTCTATAAAGGGAGAATATCTTCTTCTGTACATTCTAGTGCTCTCATTAGCATTATGTACATTTTCGTCCTTCCCTTGTACTCCCTTATACACTCAATTCCGGAAAAGCCACTACCTTTGACCTCAGAAATAACAATCTAAAGTCAAAGAGCTATGAAACATTTTTCCCCTTTATGGTCCCTTCTTCCAGGCGCAGCCCTGATAGCCGGATGCGGAAATCCGTCGAAGAAAGAAGCCGCCGACACTACCCGTCAGAAACCTAATGTTATCTACCTGATTGCCGACGACCTGGGTATCGGTGACCTGAGTTGCTATGGCGCCACTAAAATAAGTACCCCCAATATCGACCGCCTTGCCGGACAAGGTGTGCAGTTCACTAATGCCTATGCCACCTCTTCCACCAGTACCCCCTCCCGCTTCGGTCTGCTGACAGGTATGTATCCCTGGCGACAGGAAAATACAGGAATCGCCCCCGGCAACTCCGAGCTCATTATCGATACAGCTTGTGTCACCATGGCTGACATGTTTAAGGCAGAAGGATATGCTACCGGAGCCGTTGGAAAATGGCATCTGGGACTTGGTCCTAAAGGAGGCACAGACTTCAACCATCTTATCAAGCCGAATACCCAGGATATAGGATTTGATTACGAATACATCATTCCCGCCACTGTGGATCGTGTGCCTTGCGTATTCGTAGAAAACGGACACGTTGTAGGCTTAGACCCCAACGATCCCATTACCGTCAATTACCACCATAAAGTAGGTGACTGGCCTACCGGACTGGAAAATCCCGAACTCGTAAAACTGAAACCCAGCCAGGGTCATAATAATACAATAGTAAATGGCATTCCCCGTATCGGTTGGATGACCGGTGGGAAATCAGCCCTTTGGGTAGATGAAGACATTGCAGATGTCATCACCGGTAAAGCCAAAGACTTTATCATAAAGCATAAAGACGAACCTTTCTTTATGTATATGGGCACACAAGACGTACACGTTCCCCGCGTACCTCACGCCCGTTTTGCCGGCAAGAGTGGCATGGGAACCCGTGGTGACGTAATCCTGCAACTGGACTGGACTGTAGGCGAGATTATGAATACTCTGGATAGTCTGAACCTTGCAGATAACACTATCTTTGTGTTCTGTAGCGATAATGGTCCCGTTATTGACGACGGCTATCAGGATCAGGCTTTCGAATTGCTGAACGGTCATACTCCTATGAAACAATACCGTGGCGGTAAGTATAGTGCTTATGAAGCCGGAACACGTATTCCATTCATTGTACGTTGGCCCGCCGGTATCCAGCCTTGCAAACAACAAGCTTTGTTCTCTATGATCGACGTATATGCCTCCTTGGCTGCCTTACTGAATCACCCGCTTACACCTGCAACCGTTGCTCCCGACAGCCGTGACCAACTGTCTACTTTCTTAGGGAAAGATAATACCGGATGTGATTACGTCGTGCAGCAGAATCTGAATAATACCTTATCAATTATTCAAGGAACATGGAAGTATATCGAGCCGAGCGATAAGCCCGCTACCGAACATTGGACGAAGATGGAATTAGGAAACAATCCAAAGCCCCAACTGTACAATATATCCATAGATCCATCGGAAAAAGACAATGTTGCAGCAGCGCATCCGGAGACTGTAAAAGCTCTCTCAGCACTACTGGAGCAAGTGAAAGCAGGTAAGAATCAGGGGACAAGGTAAGGAATCGTACAGAACAGGTCTTCTTTATCAAGAATGTACAAATTCGTACTTTTTGCGAACTATTAACGAAAGTCGTCTCCTATCTAATCACATACATTTGCATTGTGATTCGAGTCGTTTAACGAGAAAGAACAACCTTTTTAATAACTAATTAATTTAATATTTATGAAACAGAAAGTAACCTTAATGCTACTGGCAACTTTTCTCTGCTGCGTATTAGGCGTACAAGCACAGACAGGTAGCCAAGTTACAGGTAAAGTTGTTGATGCCATGGGAGAAGTTCCCGGAGTTAGCGTCGTTGTGAAAGGAACTACAAACGGAATTATTACTGCACTCGACGGTAGTTTTAAACTGGACAATGTCAAATCCTCTGATATCCTGCAATTCTCTTTTGTAGGTTATAAAACTCAAGAAATTAAAGTTGGAAATCAAAAGACTTTCAATGTTACTCTGCAAGAAGATGCACAGGCACTGGATGAGGTAGTCGTTGTGGCTGTTGGTTATGGTGACGTAAAACGTCGCGACTTAACCGGAGCTATCGGTAAGGCCAACATGAGTGACTTAACAAAAACCCCTATCAACAACGTAGCTGAAACACTGGGTGGACGTATCGCCGGTGTACAGGTATCTTCTACAGATGGTGGTCTGGGCGACAACTTCAATATCGTAATCCGTGGTGCCGGTTCTTTGACTCAAAGTACTGCTCCGCTATACGTTATCGATGGTTTCCCAAGTGAAACTTCCGGAATGAGCGCCCTCAACCCGAACGATATTGAATCTATCGACGTATTGAAGGATGCTTCTGCAACAGCAATCTACGGTTCTCGTGGTGCCAATGGTGTTGTTATCATCACAACCAAGAAGGGTAAAGCCGGAAAAGCTACTCTTACTTATAACGGTAGTGTCAGCATGAGTAAAGTGAAAAACACCATGGATATGATGAACGGTTATGACTTCGTCAACCTGCAAAAGGAAATCATGGAAGGAAACACTAAAGAAATAGATGGAGAAAAAGTAGATGAATTTGCTTATTACTACTTAAAAGATGGTATCACACTCGATGATTATAAGAGATTCAAGAGCTATGACTGGCAGGATGAAATCTATCGCACGGCTATCAGCCATAACCACTATGTAGGTTTAAGTGGTGGTAGCGATAAGATGGACTACTCAGCATCACTCTCCTACAGCAACCAGGAAGGTGTTATTATCAATTCTGATCTCTCTCGTTACCAAGGCCGTTTCAATTTTAATCAAAGAATTAACAAGAGCATAAAAGTTAATGCAAATGCAAACTTTGCAAGCAATGTACAAAATGGTCCTAATCCCTCTACTGCACAGACCAGCGTATCCAACTCACTGATGTATAGTGTATGGGGATATCGTCCGGTTTCTCCTTCCGGTTCCGACCTTCTGGCAGAATTGTACGATAGCGACGTGGACATGAGTAATGACTATCGTTTCAATCCGGTACTTTCTGCAAAAAATGAGTATCGCCGTACAACGACCAACCATCTGCAAGCCAACTTAGGTGTAGAATGGGAAATTATCAAGAATCTGAAGTTCAAAGTTACTGCCGGATATACCGGACGCGACATAAAGAGAGAAGAATTCAATGGAAGCCAAACCCGTACCGGTAATACGCATCCATCCAATACACAAAGTAAAGGCATCAATGCATTCCTAAGACAACAGGAAACACGCAATTACCTGAATGAGAATACTTTGTCCTACGTTTATGCTAAAAACGATCATAACCTGAACGCGTTGGTTGGTGCTACTTTCCAAAAGTATACCAGCTATCTTAGCAGCATTACCCAAGAACAGATTACGAACGAGGCTTTCGGAATGTCAGGCATCGGTAAAGGTTCTGCAGTTCCGGTTGTCACAGCATCACAAGGAGAAAACGCCATGATTTCTTATCTGGGACGTATCAATTACAACTACGCATCCAAGTATTATGTTACAGCTTCTATGCGTACTGACGGTTCTTCCAAGTTCGCTCCGGGCAATCGTTGGGGTTATTTCCCATCAGGTTCACTGGCTTGGGCTTTCGGACGCGAAAACTTTGTTTCCGATGCACTTCCTTGGCTGTCTAATGGTAAATTGCGTTTAAGCTGGGGTCTTACAGGTAACAACCGTATCGGTGACTTCGACTACATGGCACAGTTAGTAACCAGCTCTAATGTCTACAAATATCCTTGGGACAGTTCTTTCTATCCCGGATACGTATTAGGTTCCATGGCTAATGAAAAGCTAAAATGGGAAACCACTGAACAATATGACTTCGGTTTGGATTTAGGATTCTTCGATGGACGTATCAACGTTACTATGGACTACTATATCAAAACTACCAAAGACCTGTTGTTGGGTGCAGACGTTCCCGCAAGTTCCGGTTATTCCAGTGCAAC
Organism: Bacteroides intestinalis; assembly: GCF_003464595.1. Lineage (GTDB taxonomy): Bacteria > Bacteroidota > Bacteroidia > Bacteroidales > Bacteroidaceae > Bacteroides > Bacteroides intestinalis_A. Next base: position 71,548 of record NZ_QRZF01000019.1, on the reverse strand, counting down.
TTTGAACGTAGGTAAATTACGTAACAAGGGTTTCGAACTTACCTTAGAAACCATAAATATCAAACAAAAGAACTTTAGCTGGACCTCTAACTTCAATATTGCTTTCAACAGCAATAAGATTGTAGAGCTTAATTATGGCCAGGATGACATGATCAGTTTTGTAAACTGGGATAATAAGTACAAAACAATGCCTGCTTATATCAGCAAAAAGGGTGACGCAGCCGGAAGCATGTACGGTTTCATCTATGATGGTACTTACAAATATGAAGACTTCAACACTTCAGTAGATGCAAACGGAAAAACAATCTATACACTGAAAGATGATGTAGTTCGTATCTCAGACTCTGCACAACCGGGTGATCCTAAATATAAGAAGTTGAGCGACAAAGAAGGTAATAAAATTACTGATGACGATCGTACTATTATTGGTAACGGACAGCCTAAGCATACAGGTGGTTTCAGCAATAACTTCGTTTACAAGAACTGGGATCTCAACATCTTCCTGCAATGGAGCTATGGCAATGATATATTGAATGCTAACCGCATGGTGTTTGAAAATCCCCAGAGCAAGAAGAATACCAACATGTTTGCTTCTTACACAAACCGTTGGAGCGCTGAAAATCCGACCAGCAATATGCCGCGTGCAAGAGCTATCGGCGCTGAATACTACAGTTCTTTGTATATAGAAGATGGATCATTCCTGAAGTTGAAAACCATTTCATTGGGTTATAATTTTACACCCAACACATTGCGTTCTTTGGGTATCAGCGCAGCCAGACTCTTTGTTTCGGCAGAGAATATAGCTACCATTACAGGTTATTCCGGTTCCGATCCTGAAGTTTCTACACGTAACAGTGTATTGACTCCCGGCTTCGACTGGTCCGCTTATCCGCGTTCATTCAACGCATCACTTGGTATTAATATAACCTTCTAATCACCTAAAATCAAGAAACTAATATGAAAAGTATCAATAATATCTTCAAGAAAGTTTGCATCCTGGCAGTAGTTGCTTCTATGGCTGGTTGCGATATGCTTGACACCAAGCCCTACGACTTTGTAGCGCCTGAAACATTCTACAAGAATGAAACTGATTGCACAATGGCATTAGCCGGTGTATACTGGACGATGGCAGCAGAACATGTATATGGAAACCGTTATTCCTGCATGTTATCCAATATTGATGATTTGAGCTATTACTATCGCCAAAACCAAACAAGTGCAGTAGTTGCCAATTCACACAATACAGGTAATACTGACTTATGGAATACATGGGAAGCCCTCTATTCAGGGATCAACAATGCCAATGTATTGCTTGACAATATCGATGGAGCCAGCATCTCTGACGACAAAGTGAAAACACGCATCAAAGGAGAAGCTAAGTTCTTGCGTGCATATTATCACTTCTTATTGGTACAAGGTTGGTACGAAGTTCCTATTCGTAAAGAAACAGTCAAAGATATCACAGTCAGCAGTCTGGAGGCTACCCCCCACGCCGAAGCACTCGACTGGATTATTCAGGAAATGGAAGACTGTATCGATATGGTAGATAACAGTAGTTATGACTTATCCCCTTCACATGTGAAGAAAACTGTAGTGGAAGGCGTTCTGGCCCGCGTATGTTTGTGGCGTGCAGGCGAACCTTCAAAAGGTGGAAAGCCATTTTATGAAAAAGCAGCCAAGTATGCCAAAGCAGTTTATGATTCCAAGAAACATAAGTTGAATCCTGACGTATATGCTACGTGGAAAGCTTTAGCTTCTGACCAATATGAAACCACATACAATGAAAGCATGTGGGAAGTGGAATTTGTTGGAACACGTGATGATGGTAGCTATACTGAAAGCCGTATAGGCAATGTAATCGGTAATCTTCAAGAGAACTCAGCTGGTACAGGTGCAGGTTACACATATGCTTTCTATGCAGGTAGCTTGATTCTCTGGGACTTGTTCGATGCTAAAGATGCACGCCGCGATTTGGCTATGGCACCTTATAAACTCAACAATAAAGACGTGCAAGTTGCATGGAAAGACAACCAGATTGTAGACCGTCGTTGTGGCAAATACCGTCGCGAATGGGAAAGCAGCAGTCCTAAGCATAAAAACTATACTCAAGAGAACTATTGCCTCTTGCGTTATGCTGATGTATTGCTCATGCTTGCTGAAGCTGAAAATGAAGCAAACCAAGGTCCTACAGCATTAGCTTATACATGCATCAACGAGGTACGTAAACGTGCAGGAATTGACGAAGTGAAAGATTTGTCATACGGTGACTTCCAGAAATTGATCCGTGATGAACGCGGTCGTGAACTCTGCTTTGAGTCTCTCCGTAAGTACGACTTGGTACGTTGGGGTATTTACTACAAGGCTATAAAAGAAGACTTGGGAGCAGCCGTAAATGATGCGCGTTGGTCTACTGCCAACAATGCTAAAGGAGCAGCTCAGTACGTAAGTAATACAACTGAAAATAACCAGTTCCTCCCCATTCCAACTAAGGAACTCGGTGTAAACACCAAATTGGAACAAAACAAATATTGGAAATAATCATTTAGTTACACAGAACTTCTAACCTTAAAATGAAATCAAATAGACCTTAATCAATTTGATATGTATGGAGGAGAGTGACCGTGAGGTTCCTCTCCTCTTTTATAACTTTAAAAAAACAATATGCCTTATGACCAGAAAACACTTGCTATTTATCCTTGCGTTGCTATGCAGCCAAGTATCTTTTGCTCAATTCATAGGTTTTGAGACTGAAATCCCCAAAGAGTTTAAAACAACCGATAAGGGAAAAATCGCCCTGTCCACCCGGTATTATAAAGAAGGGAAACAAAGCCTGGAATGGGATTTCCGTTCCGGTTCCAAGCTCAATGTTTCTCTGGAACAGCCTCTAACCCTTGATGAGCAAATGGAAAATTCATACGGAATAACCCTATGGATTTATAATGAAGTCCCCCAGCAAGATTCCATTCGCTTTGAGTTCCTTTCCCCCCAAGGAGATGTATCTTATTGGTTCAGTTTCCAGTTGGCATCGGCTGGCTGGCGCGCTTGCTGGATCGGCTTCCAGCACATGAAAGGAGATAAACAAAACAAAGAAATAGCAAGCTACCGGCTGATAGCCCCTGAACGAAAAGGCCGCATATTTCTGGATCGTTTGACTTTCCCTGTGAAAAAGATGAACGACCGCACTACCCCCGACTTGCAGATGCCTTACAATAACTCCCTCTCGTATCGAGACCTGTGGCATTGGTGCCGGGTTTGGCAATGGGAACAATATAAGTATGATATTCCACTACCTTCCGCCCTCAATCAAGCAGAAAAAGACGAGCTGCGTACTGTAGAACAGCGGTTAACCACCGCCCTTGATATTCAGAAAGCACCGAAGGAAGCAGTTTCCAAAGCATACGATGTTTTTCAGAAAGCCAATATTCAACGCTCCGGAACTGGATTCACAGGTGCTCCTATCCTGACTCCCGATGAACTGGACCGTTCCAAAGGAGAAATATCCTGGAATGACCTGGAAACAATGCTCTCCGGATTCGCTTACGATGCTTATTACAATCATTCCGAAACTTCCCGTCAGAATTACTTCACCGTCTGGGACTTCGCCATCAATCAGGGGTTCTCCTTCGGTAGCGGAATGGGAACCAATCATCATTACGGATATCAGGTACGGAAAATTTATACTACAGCCTGGTTAATGCGCGACGTCATCTGGAAAGCTCCCAACCGTGATAATATCTTATCCACCCTCATATTCTGGTCTGCCTTGCAAGAAACCCGTCAACCTTACCAATACGGCAGAGATGAACTACTGGACAGTTGGCACACCCTCTTAATGGCTAAAACAGTTTCAGCACTACTGTTCACTGACGAGCGAGAACGAGTACGCGCACTGAAAGGCCTTTCCCGTTGGGTATCCTCTTCTCTTCAATACACTCCGGGCACTATCGGAGGTATCAAAGTAGACGGAACCACTTTCCACCATGGCGGTTTCTATCCGGCCTATACCACAGGTGTCCTTGCCATGGTAGGGCAATTCATCTCCTTAACCAATAAGACAATCTATGAACCTACCGAAGAAGCCCGTCAAGTACTGAAATCCGCCTTTATTGCCATGCGCAACTACTCCAACAAATATGAATGGGGAGTTGGCATCAGCGGACGACATCCTTTCGGCGGCTCGATGAAAGCGGATGATGTAGCAGCTTTTGCTTATCTAGCCCTGTCAGGAGACTTATCAGGAGAAGGTAATGCCTTCGATCATCATCTGGCAGCAGACTATCTACGGCTTTGTGAAAAGGATACCCCGGAAGCACGTTACTTCAAAACGCAAGGTATCACTCCCGCCTCTGCCCCACAAGGCTTCTTTGTATATAACTATGGAGCAGCAGGTATTTTCCGGAGAAGCGATTGGATGGTAACCTTAAAAGGATATACCACTGACGTCTGGGGATCTGAAATTTACCGGAAAGATAACCGCTACGGACGTTATCAGAGTTATGGTTCCGTCCAGATCATGGGATACCCCTCACGCCTTGCCAGCGGTTACGATGAGAACGGTTGGGATTGGAATCGCCTACCGGGAACTACGACCATCCACTTACCATTCGAATTACTGGACAGCCCGCTACCGGGAACTACCATGGCACATTCCAAAGAAAATTTCTCAGGCAGTAGTTCATTGGAAGGGAAAAACGGCATGTTTGTTACGAAACTGATGGAACGTGAACTGAAAAACTTCACTCCGGATTTCGTAGCCCGCAAATCCGTCTTCTGCTTTGAAAACCGGATGATCTGTTTAGGAACAGGTATTCATAACAGCAATAACGAATATCCAACCGAAACAACTCTCTTCCAAAGTACATTCCAAAAGGGAAAGAGCACCATCCTCGTTAACGGAGAAGAAGAAAAAAAGATTGGTTTCAAAAAGAAACTTTCCGGTACTACTGAAAAGTTACTTTCTATCAGGGACGGTTACAATAACCATTATTTCGTGAAAGACGGTAATGTACAAATACAGATCACGGAACAAGAATCCCGTCATGAAAAAACACGCGCTGTAACACAGGGAACTTTCGCTTCAGCATGGATTGAACATGGAAAAGCCCCTAAAAACGGAACGTATGAATACCTCGTATGGATACAGCCAACCGAGCAGGAATTAAAAGAACATGAGGCTTCGCAAACATACGAAGTATTACAACGGAATGATAGTGCACATATCGTTCACGACCGATTAACCGATATTACTGCCTATGCTGTCTTCGAAACCTATCGTTCGCAACGGGATAGCCTGCTTAGTCTTATTCCGGCAGAAACAATGGTTATGTATAGGAGGGACAAAGCGAATATCATTATGAGCGTTTGCGATCCAAACCTAAATATTGAGGAAAAGGCATATACCACCAAGAATCCCAGCCGCATTCTTGAAAAGAGACTTGAATTAAAAGGAAAATGGAAGATCAGTACACCCAATGAAAAAGTAACCCTGACAGCAGACGGAGAGAATACCATTCTCACTGTTCATTGCCAACATGGACAACCTGTAGAATTCAGCCTTCAGCAAGATTGAGAATTCAGAAAGAATTTTTGTAGCAATTACTCTGCTACATACCTGAGCCATACCTGAACCGTACTTGCTCCGTACATTCTCCACTCAGAGGTACCTCTACACGGAGAAAGTACGGGGTTGGTACGGAGCAAGTATGGTTCAAGTATAGTTCAGGTATGGTTTTAATGAACATGGTTATTCCGCTAAAATAGTTACCTTTGCAGAAATATTGAATAACTGATTGATATGCAGAGTACCCTCCCCATTCATTTTGCCCCGCTGCAAGGTTACACCGAGGCTATTTACCGACAAGCACATGCCCGTATATTCGGCGGTATAGAGAGTTATTATACTCCTTTTGTACGTGTGGAGCACGGAGAAATCCGAAAAAAAGACATGCGTGAGATTACTCTGGAAAACAACCGTGGCGTGCAGCTTATTCCGCAACTCATTGCTCCCGATGTGGACAAAATGGAGCAGATAATTGCCCTATTCATCGAAAAAGGATATAAGAATGTGGACATAAATCTGGGATGTCCTTTCCCTCTTTTAGCCAAACGGCACAATGGTTCGGGAATGCTTCCTTATCCCGAAGAGGTACGGGAATTGTTGACTGCTGCCATAAAGAGTCACCCCGACCTTCAGTTCTCTGTCAAGATGAGGTTGGGTTGGGAGAACGCGGAAGAATGTCTGGCTTTGCTGCCCTTGCTGAATGAACTGCCACTGACACATATCATCATGCATCCCCGATTGGGAAAACAACAATATAAAGGGGAAGTAGACTTAAAAGGCTTTGAAACCTTCTACAACGAATGTCGCCATCCGCTTATTTATAACGGTGATTTACTTACAGTAGAAGATATACAGACTATCAGCGAACGCTTTCCACAACTGGCAGGTATCATGATAGGTCGTGGACTGCTTGCCAATCCCGCCTTAGCTTTGGAGTATCAACAGGGACATCCGCTTTCCGAAAAGGATATGCAGGAGAAACTCAGATTGTTTCATGCTGACGTATTTGCCCAGTATGGCAATCTTCTGGAAGGGGGAGACAAGCAACTGCTGACGAAAATGAAGAACTTCTGGGAATATCTGATGCCGGACGGAGACCGGAAGGCAAAAAAAGCAATTCATAAGTCCAACAAGCTGGAAACTTACCAGGCGGCAGTCCGCAGCTTGTTGGGATAATCATTGATCTCATTCCGGATTTACGCCCGGAATCGTATGTACATCTTTACGTATCTGCGCTACATGATGCAGCTTCATCCAATCGTGCAGGTACTCCCGGTGTTGCAACAGAATCTCTTTGTATTTCTCCTCGATGGCAAGGTTCCGCATTTCACCACGGTCTTTTTCCATATCAAAAAGTTGCTCACGGTAACGGCCTTTGTCATACAACACATATTTATAGCGAGAGGTACGCAAAGCCCAGCCACGTGTATTTCCACCTTTATCGAAAGTGGTTTCGGTTACGATATAGTCCTGATGCTTCAATGCCGGATCCGCTTTCTCTACCAGCGCTCTGAAAGAGACACCATGCAGCCCTTCAGGAAGCCGGATGCCTGCCCAGTCGCAAACTGCTGCAAAGAAATCGACACCATTATTCACGAGTTGCGGCATCTCCTTGCCGGCATTCTTTTTTCCCGGTAAGGTTACAATCAGAGGGATATTTACCACCTCTTCATATAAAGCCGACTTCTGGTTCCAATGGTGTGCTCCCACTCCGTCGCCATGATCACTGGTAAATATCACGACTGTATTCTTCCATAAATCCTGTTTATCTATAGCATTCAAAACCTTACCGATTTCTGCATCCACCTTTTCAACCAGACGGTAATAGAGGCTTCGGTAACGGCGCCAATCATCCGGAGTGTAGTTACGGGTAGGATAAGCCGAATAATTCAGGCTCTGCTCATAACTGATAACATCAGCGTCATAGGGATTCTTAGCGAAATTAAGAGGTAGTCCCGGCCACTCATTCTGCGGCAGGTCTTCTATATTTCCCCAAGGCAAATTCTGGCTACGTGCGTACTCACAAATATTATGCGGGTTATCGAATCCTGCCACCAGGAAGAAGGGTTTGGTATGCTTTTGTTCCAGAAAGTCGACACAGGCTTCCGCCAACCCATTATCACTATGAGGATGGATAGTAGTAAAACCGAACTCTTTATCCGGCATGGAGGCAGTATGTACATGCCATTTACCGGCATAGATACAGTCATAACCGACATCCTGCATCAGAGTTCCCAAAGTCCGGTTACGCAATGAATCCGGTATCGGCGTACCATTTCGGGCAAGTCCTACTTCGTGCGAAGTATAGCCTGTAAACATTGCCGCCCTGGCAGGTCCACTCAGGGGTGTAGAACAATAGGCATTACGGAACAGGACACCTGCCTCTGCCAGCTTATCCATATTCGGAGTATGCAAGTCATCGTTTCCCATGCAACTCATCGCAGAGGCTGTCTGTTGATCGGTTACAATGTAGATGATATTAGGCAACTCTTTCGCCCAAACCAGGGAGGGAGCGACAGCCGTTGCACACAACATTATATTCTTTACTTTCATCACAGTGCTATTTTAAGGATTAACTTCATTATTTTTTCAGCTCCACATCGAAGCTGGCGGCATCTCTGCACGTAAATTGCAAAACAGTCTGCTGCTTATCTTTGGAAATCACTTTGCAATAAGGAGTTTCTGCAACATTCCATTCACCCTTTAAAGTAACGGTTACAGGTATTTCACCACTATCATTATCAATCCAGGGACGCGAATAGATACTGCGTTCCATACGTTTGCCATCCTTGTCAAAAGCCTCATCGCTCGGACCTCGATACAGCGCCAGATCCGGTTGGGAAACGGTCAATAAGAGCTTATCTCTGTCTTCACGTATCATGACGAGGCAGGAAGTATCAGCTTTCTGTAACAATCCCTCCCCGGGCAATGCCTGTGGTGTTTCAAAAAGTACATATGAAGTCAGGTTATCAGTCATAGAACGAACGATATGAGCATTGCGGTCCTGTTGTAATACCTTATAAGACGGTTTCTTTGCGAAAGCTTTCAAGAAAACTGTATTCGTACGGGGTAGGACAGCATATTCATAAGAAGCACCTTTCGGAGCTTTTCCATGCTCTAATACCAATGAAACCCAATCACCGGAAGTAGGCTTCGGATTACGTTCACCTACGGTAACTTGTGGGAAGTTCTTTTCATATTTTGCCGCTTTCATCGAGTTTTTCGACAGATAATAACCTACTCCGTTAGGATCGATATAGGTCTGTCCGTCACTTTTATAAGCTGCCCAGTAATCATGCATTTTGGGAGTAGTGGCTGCCAACTGGAAAACGGTAGTTTCTGTCGGGAACTCTTCATTTGTATTCTCAATATCCGTTCCCAGACATACAATCGTTCCATTGAAGAAGTGATAAGATTTACGGGCACGGTGTGAACCGTTGTACTTGTCATGCTCGTGAAGCTTCATGCCGAAGTTACCATTTAATTTTGCCTGAGACAAACCACCTGCAAAAGCCTCATCAGAATATAGCATTTCTTCCATACCGGAGAAAGTATCTACATTCATCACTTTGGCACGAAGCTGATCGAATGGCAAATGAATAGTTGTCGTACCGGGGAAACGGTTCCAGTCGAAGCCTGCTTCCTGCCAGCCGCTGGTTGTAAAAGTAACCATTTCATCGGGTTTTCCGGTCAATATCTGCATACTTCCGTGAGCCAGGTAGCGACCGAAGAAATTGGCATCCAGATAATGTTCTGCTGCCCAAAGGTAACGGGAATGCCCACGTACCACAGCAGCCCAATTATCCCGGCGCTGTACTGAAACGCAGCCGTACCCTAACGCCAAATTACCTTGCGGATCGGGTTCGGGACGGAATCCCTGTGCTTCAAATAACTGTTTCAGCTTCTTTTCATAGGCAGTAGATGCTTTCGGTAGATAATCAGGAGCATTCTTATCAGGAGTTTCCGTATAAGAAACCAAACGCAGATAAGCAGCAGCCAGTTCAGGATCATATTCCTGCTTTCCATCGGGAGTGCCAGCCAATGCCAAAGTAGCATATTGTACGGGAATCAATTGTCCCTTTCCATTGGGATGGCGTCCTGACATGGAAAGAGCCCATTGCTTGGTATTACAATAGAAACGCATAGTGAGCAATACATTCTTTACTGTTTCGTGCGCTACTTCAGATACTTTGAATCCTGTTCCACTCAACAGATAAATCATATTCGTGGCACCATCCAGACCGCCGACCGCATAAGCCGGATAGTTATTGCGATGGTGGAAACAAGCACCGTCTTTTTTGAAAGAACCGGCCAATCCGAGTGCCGGGCGGCAACCATAATCTATCCAACGGGAAAAAGAACGGAGATATTGAAGTTTTTCAGGAGTATCTTCCATAATCAAGATACTTGCCATGCGCCCCTGCGTCTGTGTATTGAAAGTATCTATATCAATGCCATTGACCGTAGGTTTAGGATATACTTCATTGGTGATGGCATACCAACGCAAAGTGCGTTCCGCCTCATTCAGCTTTCCGGTTTCCCTCAATACATCTTTCATAAGGAAATAGGCCACATACAAACCGCGCATACTGTATCCGTAATGATGGATATTCCCCCAACAACTGCCATAAGCCACTCCCTGATCGGTGATGTGGTCGTACATCGCCAGGAACTTCTGTTTCAGCTCATCCTTTGTCACAGCATCCGAAGCATTGTTATAGGCATAAGCTATCCGGCGCATCAGATTGAAATACTCACTCATCTCCATCCCTAACTTGGTGAACATACCTTTATCCCAGTTGGGATACATACGTTCATAAGCTTCTGCCTGGCGTACCATGAAGATGGGTAGTCCGCTTACAACACCGTTCTTATAAGTAATCCCATAAAAATCATATTTCTTACGGATGCCTTCCATCTCTTTTTCTGTCAGTTTAGAAGGAGTATAAAGCATATCGCGGAAACGTTTTTCCATCAACTGCATGTCTTGTCTGTCCTTCTCACTAACCGGAGTAAGGGCTATTTCCGGTTTCCACAGGGAGTGTTCATAAATCACCAGCCAATGGTTGGTGGTTCCTTTATTAACGAAGGGTACCTGCACATCAGCTGTTTGCTGACGGGCATCCACTTTACTGGCAGTTATCAGATGGTCGATGAACAACTCTCCTTTCACATCAGGTGCAACGATACGCAGTTCATTCATCCCGGGTTCAGGAGTGCCTTGCATATCACGCTCGTAGCAGACCCAGGCAGCACGCCAACCTGTGAAATTAATACCGAAAGGAAAAGAAGTGCACTTCTTTCCGTCTTTCAGGAATTCAAACTCAATAGTAGTATCCTGGGCTTTTGCGTTGTACACCCAGACAATGAAAGCGGAAAGGTAAGTATCTTTTCCGGTAGGGTCTTTCTTCTCGAACTTCAGATCACGCTGAAGGGTTAGTATAGAGCCGGGGTCAAATGTCCAACGTAAACTATGCGTACCGTCTTTATAATGTTGGTCGCTGATGCCGAGCGTAGCTTTCGTTGCGCTCAGCCCGGCAGGAAGCTCTGGTTGTTCAAAAGAGAGTAACCGGTCATTCTTTACAACTTGTGCCGACAGGCTAAAGGAAAACAGTGCAGCACATGCAGCAACAAGGGTAGATTTCATCAGATTAAGTTTCGTCATCATGGTATGAGAATATTAATGGGATTAATTCAAGCGTTCGATATGGAAGTTCGTGAAACGAACATGATTTTGCAGAAGGCGCAGGCCAAAATGACCATCGCCTGCACCGGTTTCGAGAGGCAGACGGAAAAGCTCCTCACCATCTACTAAGAAAGTTGTGCTATTATTCTGAACACGAATCCGGATATGATACCATCGGTTCGGCTTCAATAGATGAACAGGATCGGTATATTCTTTAATCAAAGGTTTGATGCGAGCCTCATCCACATCGTAGAACTGACCGTAGTAACGACGGAAACGGGTAGTGGTATTATCATTACCACCATAGCCTACATAGAACAGATTCAATGTATTATAGTTACGGAAGATGCCATTTCGCCAAGTGGAGCGGGCTAATAATTTGCCTGGGTGTTTCGGATCGTTTGCAGCCCAGAAGCAGTTCATGTCGCTAAGACGATCGTGTTCCCCACCATTCATCACCATGCAGATATGATAACTGATTTCATAATCACCGGTCAGACGGTCTTTATACCATAAAGTAAGCCCTTCGGGCACGATAAGTTCAAGCGTATCTTCACGGATGGTGAAGTCCATCATCCCCGACTGGTCTTCGGCAATCCAATGGCCCAAAGAAGCGTGCTCTTGCGCCAATAAAGTACAAGGGAGAACAAGGAAAATACATTTCCACAGAATATGTATGAAAGTTGAATGTGTCATTTCCGGTATTAGTTTCGTTTTACAATATTTCCACATTGCAAAGAAACGGTACTTTTTAGAGAAAATGACACATAAATCGTACAAAAAAGGTGTAGTATAGTAATAAAAGCAGTGCAAGACTGATATATAAATAGCTTTTAGAATTATTCCGACTTCTCCTTTAAACATTGTTTTTCACTGAACTTTTCCTATCTTTCAGCATTTATATAGCTCCACTTTTAATAAAAAGTCATATGATGAACAAAACAAACTTTATGGCCTACATGGCAACCCAGATTTCTGGCTTCAGGGAAGAGCAACGCATGGGAACAGCACATGTGTATCAGAGCACCTTTAATCGTGTTAATGATTTCGTGGGTAAAGTCCCCTTTGAGTTTAAAGAAGTTACCCCTTTGTGGTTAAAGGCTTTTCAAAACTATCTGTTATCCAGACAGCTACACTGGAATACCATTTCCACGTATATGCGCATGCTGCGTGCTGTCTACTATCGTGCAGTAGATGAAGGACATGCTCCCTATCAGCCCCGATTATTCAAATGTGTCTACACGGGAACAAAGGTGACAGTCAAGCGAGCATTGGACGAAGAGATACTGCGTAAATTTAAAAAGCCCATAACGGAAAATCGGAAATTAGAGCGCGCACGTATGCTGTTCATACTCTTATTTATGCTACGTGGTATCCCTTTTGTGGATATAGCATTTATGCGACGTTGTGATCTACAAGGTAATACCATAACTTACCGCCGTCGCAAAACAGGTACTTGGCTTACGGTACATGTAGAGCCTGAAGCAATGACACTTATCCAGCAGCTAAAGAACTCGGACAACAATTCTCCTTACCTGTTTCCATTAATTCGCCATCCGGGATGCAACGAATACCGACAGTATCAAAACGCATTACGTAATTTCAATTATTTATTGGGACATTTAATCAAGATCACTGGAGCACCAGTACGATTAAGCAGTTACAGTGCCCGCCATAGTTGGGCTACTATAGCCAATTACAGAAATTACCAACAAGAGCTCATTAGCAATGCAATGGGTCACTCATCAGTCAAGGTAACCGAAACTTACTTCAAGAGACATACAGATGAAAAAATAAATGAAATGAACAGGAAAATTATTTCTCATACATTTGTGTCTAAATAAAGTACAATGATCTTATAATCAACCAATAAACAAACAGAAATGAACATCTAAATTATTATATTGCTTTCTATTACTTTGTAGGTAACAGAAAATGATTTAACATCGCAAATATCTACAATAAATATAAATCACGCAAGAAAAACATGAAGAAATTTTAGATAAAAATTAAAAAACATTCTAGAATACATTCTAAATAAGGAAACCATCCATCAATAGTGCATTACGCATATTGATTTTATGCAATACACACATAGCTGTGTTATATTAAATTAACACAGTATTCTTTTTTATGCTCTTTTCAAATCTCAGAAATCCAAAAAGATTAATCTACATATCCACAATAAATACATTTGCAGTGGCTCTCTAGCCTATTTCTGTTACCTACAAAGTAACAGAAATGTTAAGCACAAGATATTAATCGAAAAAAACTCACATTATTAAAATGAAGAGCATGAAAAAGAGTCTTTGTATTATTTTTCTATTCATCGGCATCTCTTTATCTGCACAGAATGTTGCCATCAAGACAAACCTCCTGTACGATGCCACTACGACCTTCAACCTCAGCGCTGAAATAGGTCTTACCCCTCAGTGGACGTTAGATCTGTCCGCTAATTATAATCCTTTTTCATTTTCAGATGATAAGAAGTGGAAACATTGGATGGCACAACCTGAAGCCCGCTACTGGTTATGCGAGCGTTTCAATGGTCATTTTTTAGGTTTTCATCTACTGGGGGGACAATATAATGTAGGCAATATGAAGTTCCCACTAGGGATACTCCCTTCAACAAAGGATTACCGCTATGAGGGGTACTATTATGGGGCAGGCTTAGCTTATGGCTACCAATGGCTACTAAGTAATCGCTGGAGCCTTGAAGCAAGTCTAGGCTTGGGATACGTACGTGCACACTACGATAAATACGATTGTCCTAAATGCGGTGAATGGAAAGAAAAAGGGAACAAGAACTATTTGGGAGCAACCAAAGCCGCCATATCACTTATCTATGTTATTAAGTAAAAAAGGAAAAACTGAGTTATGAAGAGAATATTATATATCACAGGAATCTTGCTGAGCGCATCACTGTGGACACATGCACAGGAGGGACAACTTATCAATGTGAAAGTGATTAATGAATCGGTAACAAAAAATGGCCGTGAAGTGAATGTTAAGATGACGCTTGATTTGACAGATATGGAAATAGGCAACCAGAAAAGCGTACGTCTGAAACCAATCATTGTAGCCAAAACAGATTCTAAAGAATTAGAATTAACCCCTGTTGTAGTAGATGGCCGTACCCGAAACCGGATACATAAACGTATGAAAGCATTGACAGGAAAGTCAACAGTGGATGATGCCTATATGGTGGTGCGCCGTAAGAGCAATAAAAAGCAAAATGTGGAATACTCCATGACCTTGCCTTACGAACCTTGGATGGCACAGAGTCGTCTAATACTTCGTGAAGAAATGACTGGTTGCCTGGAATGTGAAGCGGGCACGCTCGCTACAGAAGAATCTTTAGTAAAGAACACCTTCCTACAACTGTTTCAGCCACAATATGTTACTACTTTTGTACAACCAGAAAAGGAGACAATAAAAGTACGCAATGAAATACGTGCAGTACGCCTTCAATATCGTCAGAACAGCTATATCATTGATCCGAAATTCAAAAACAACCAAGCAAAACTAGATTCAGTACATAATTCCATAGAAGTGGTAAAGACAAATCCCGATTTGACTATAACAGGTATTTATATAACGGGGTATGCTTCGCCCGAAGGTACAGTAGCCTACAATGAACATTTGTCTAAAAATCGTGCAGAAAATTTTGCTCAATATATGCAGAAGGACACAAATGTAGATGCCTCACTATGGCACGTAACTTGGAAAGGGGAAGACTGGAATGGATTGCGGAAAGAAGTGCTAAAGCACCCAAAACTCTTAAAAATAGATGAAGTTATAAAGATTATTGATGAGTGCGAAGATGATCAGGATGTTTGCGAACAGAGAATCAAGGACCTTGTTCCTCCAGAGATTTATCAGCGTCTACTGAATGAAATGTATGAACCCTTACGCCGTAATGAATATCGCATAGAGTATAACGTAAAAGAATTCAGTTTGGAGGAAGCTAAAAAACAGTTGAAAATCCGCCCGGATTTGCTAAGCATGGAAGAGATTTATATGGTAGCAGACTCTTACGGAGAAGACTCCCCCGAATATAAAGAAGTACTATTGATTGCGGCCCATACCTATCCAGACAAAACCTCGGCAATAGTAAACGGGGCTAACGTGGAAATGGAACGCAACAATATAGCTGCCGCTATCTCAATGATAGAGAAATCGAAAGCTGTCCATACCCCTGAAGCATTAAACTGCTTGGGTGTAGCCTATGCGAAAAACAAACAATATGATAAAGCAAAAGAGACACTAAAACGTGCAACTGACGCCGGAAACATGGAGGCCAAGATCAATCTGGAACAATTAGCCAGAGTTATTGCTGACTTATAACAGACAGAGTCCCGGTAAAACATGATAAATAAAATCAGTTAGCATATACATAATAAAATTAAGTTATCAATTATTTACTAATCAATTTAAATTATGAAGTTAAGCAAGTATGTTATGCTGGCATTAGCTGGATTAGCTTTTGCAGCATGTAGTAATGAAGATGCAGAACAGAATTCCCTCAGTAACGGGAAAAGTGTTTCAATTTCTATTGCCAATATGGCAAAACCAGATAGCCGCGCAACAGGTAGTTTTAGCGATGAAACTCAAAAAATACCTGTTGCAGACATCTCAAATCTGAAGGTGATCTTTCTGGCAGGAGATCAAATTAGCTCTACCACAACATTTGATAAAGGCACTAATGTTGATGGTATATATACTTTCCACAAAGTTCCAGGTGATGTGAATGCCGTTGCCATTTTAGGGAACACCGATAAGGTAATAACAGTACACTCAAGTTTTAGTACTTTATTGGATGCTATAAAAAAAGATCTTATAGGCCAGCAATCAACACCAAACGACATTGTAGTATACGGAAAGAGTACATCATGGTCTGCAAGTGGTTCATGTTCAGATGAAAGTGGAGCTACATCCACACTTTACGATGCAGGTCAGATAACCGTACAACCTCTATTGGCCAGAATAGAGATTGGTGGCATTGCATGTACCGATTTAGGAGAGAGTTCAGCCAGTGAAGTAGCTCTCTATAAAGAATTAACTTTATCAAAAATTGGTATTGATAATATTCTGACAACAGTTGATGGCAGTGAGACTATCAGTTATCCGGCAACAGAACAGGGACAAAAAGACTGGAATGCCGCAACAGGCTGGTATATAGATCCTTTCAATCCAGAAATAGAATTAAAAGATAAGGATGCATTGCCTAATGTATATGTTTACAATGTAGCTCCAGGAGCAGCTCCCCGCATCATACTGACCGTTGCAAACGGAGTATTCAATAATGGAGTAAGTGGAAATTTGGATATGCCTCAATACGTAAGAGCATCCAGTTATACTGATGATAAAGGTACAGAAATCACAGCTTTCGAAGCTGGTAAAATCTATAAAGTCAACTACGCTTTCACCTGTAACAACATCAAGCCATGGATACCGGTAGAAACAATCTGTGTGAAAGTTGATATTGTAATTCCAAACTGGATAATTGTAAACCTGACTCCGGATTTTGATTAATTCCCTAACCCTAATTTTTATAAAAGGCAGTGTGCAGTAACCATATAATACTGCACGCTGTTCATAGCTATTCCACAATTTATAAGCATACAGAATAATGATGAAATACATAAATCCATTCATAATCCTGCTTTGGGTCGTTCTGGTGGCAGGATGTATCAAAGAAAATAGGGATGACTGCGGCCGTTGCACTCTTCGTTTCAGCTACGTTGGCGATGGTACTACGGAAATCTTTCAAAAAAAGATTGAAAAGGTGAATCTGTATGTCTTTGATGCGAACCACAACTGCATAGTCTCCCGCACGCTTAAGCAGAACGAACTAAGCACTCAAAGCATCAGTCTTGAGCTCTCTCCTGGAACATATCGCGCTGTATGTATTGGTAATGCTTTTGAAGCAACTGTAATCACAGATGTCAATTGTGGAAACTATAAAGATATACATTGCACACATCCGTGTTGCCTATCGGGAGACATTATCCATTCCAATGACTCTCTCTATCAGGGAAGCAAAGAATTCGCAGTTCCTAAAAATCGGGAACTGACAGAAACCATTCCCTTTTCTGCTTCACACATAGATATGTATGTAGAAGTAAAAGGTTATATAGAAACTGCTGCCCGCTCTACTTCACCTTTAAAACTTGAAGTTAACAACCTATCAACCTGGGTAAACTTCAATAACGAAGTAACAGACGATGAACTGGCAACATATTATCCACTGTCTGATGTAAAAAAACAAAGTTACGTATACCGGTTCAATATTTTAAAGCAAACAGAACACCCTTGCCTGAAATTGTATGACTCAGACAACAAGGAAATTTTCAGTATGCAATTGGCCGACTTCCTTGAAAAACACCCTGAAATAAATATTGATAAGAATGAGACTATTATCCCTATTCTTATTGAATTCAAGAGTATAGGAGTAGAAGTAAGCATACCTGACTGGGCCATAGAAGACGTAAAACCGGAATTCTAAAATAATCGTAATATGAGAAATATAAAGATTCACAATATATTCTATCTGTATAAAAGGGCAGACATCTTTCTTTTACTATTAGGAGTACTCCTTTGGACAAGTTGCATCAAAGACGATTTTAAGAGTACCCCTGTAGTCAATGGAGAAGTTATACTAAATGTAAAGTTGCCAAAACCTATTATATCATCTACCACTACACGTGCCGGTGCCATTGATTTTGATATAGTCAATGACTTGAATATCATTATTGCAGCGGGCAGTAATGAAGAATCAGACATACAAGAAATCTTCTATCTCCCCTTCAATGACGAAGCAAGCGTCATATTACCTGATGGAGTTACTTTTGTGTCTCAGGAAAACAATAGTTATTCACTCCATTTTTCCGCAAAGTATTTGGAAGACAAAGGATACGTGGCAAGTACTATCTATGTGGTTGCCAACTATGGTTCAAGTATGCAAATCAAAGGTCCTCATAATGTCGGGGAATTACAAAGAATAAAGGAAGAAACCTCTAGCCTATCCGGTATTATCAGCGGAAACAGTATGCTATTTGCTAAAGCTATAGAAAATGAGACACATACCGATGCAGATGGAACTGTCGGCAAAACTCTGAAAGCGGAGTTACAACGTCTCGCTGCATTAGTAACAGTCAGAATTGATGGAAGCGGATTAAAAGATGACGTAATCATAACACCTACCAGAATTCAGTTACACAGGGTCCCTAAGGAATGTTTCATAGGTCAACCAAATATCGACTTGAATGCTTCGACTGACATTGTCCAAAATGGCGAATTCAAAGAAACGGCATCTTACAAATGGTCACGAGTTGCCAATGAAGTAACTGTTGAAAAATACAAAGAACAATTTTCTAATCTGTCCACCCATAGTGGTAAACATTATTTCGAAGGTAATAGTTGGAATGAAGGTATAGAAACAAACTATACTGATCAGGACGTTGCACCTTTGTTTCTATTTGAAAATACTCATCATGAAGACTTCGGCGCTGCCGAAACAAACCAGAAATATAAGCGCCCAGCTGCAGCAACCGGCATTACTCCTGAAGAAATTGATGCTGCAGCCCAAAACTGCTCATACCTTGAAGTATCGGCAAATTATTTAAGGTATAAAAATGATGGAGAAATTATTTCCGGTCCAGTATCTTTCCGAATATTCTTAGGGGGAGATGTCATCTCTGACTTCGATGTAATTCGTAACCACTATTACGCAGTAACTTTATCACTATCAGGATATGCTGTAACCGAAGGAGGACAAATAGATCCAGAAACTGGTGAATTGGAAACAAATTCAGATGATATAACCTGGCGCATGGAAACCGAACTAGGTGAAGCATCATTTGTTTCAGGAGATATAAATGTAAATGCAAGCGGAGAATACATACCAATTGAAGTCATGGCCGGAGAAAATACAACTTATACCATTTCCGGGAGTGGAGACTATTTTCTTTGGGTATATGATCCGGACAGTTACAATAAAACAGGTTGGGAAAGTGTAGCTGGTGGTTCGGACCTTAAAGCAACAAACGGTATTTTATGGATTTATGCTCAACCAATGGTACCGGAAAGTGGAGCTACAGCAACATCCCGTTCATGTAAAGTAACCATCTCAGTAAATGGTGAAGAAATTCAGACTATCGAAATCAAACAGTATGCCCCGATCGTATACGATGTCCCCGATGATCTAGCAAATAAAATATTCGGCCATACAAATATTAGTATTTTGATCGACAGGGTAGACAGACAGGCTATGCCCTGGGGCTTCAAAGGTGAAGTTCTGGATAAAAATGTAGGCTTTGACGCCACATATCCACACGGCTATGCCAACTGTTTCCATTTAATCGATCAAGCAGGAGGATGCGAACATTATAAAGTAGCACAGTCTTATCTCCCGTGGGGAAAAGAAAATGGTGGAAGTGCCATGGTATATGCTATGACATTTTATGGACTGCCGGAACAAGCCCCATCTGGTAATATAGATGACTTGTTAAACGATCATAGTCTACCAAATCTTAGTGCAAGCCCGAGTTATACCGATTACTTTTGGACTCTTCCGGCTATTGCAGAATGGCAGATGATTGAAAAAGCTTGGTTAGCTGGCAGTTTTAATGTAGCGGATGCTGAACCCTTACATGACTTTATGGAATATTGGACCTCAGATGCTGTAAGTTTAGTATCCGATATAGATGGAGGAGACGAAAAAGCTTATACTTATCAAATAGGAAGGGATTTACATTCACTTAGTGAAGATGATACATACCCTGAAAACTTGATAAAAGACCGTGATACTCCATTGCGTTTCCGGTTAATAGCAGTAAAGAAGAATTAAAAAAGAAAAGCCAGTCACATTCTTTTTGTGAAAAAGGAAGTGGCCTGTTGTTTGTTTTGTTGATATCCCATTCCTGCCAAGCGAGGTAAGGAATGGGATTCATTTAGATGATATTAACGGATAAGGCGCCCTTTTTATATGCTAAGGATGTATCTCCTCAAACGCCTTATTCTCTTCCTCTATAGTAGTGATTGTTTCCGGCAGCTCACTGATAGGAAGATCAAAGTTATACCAGTCGGTATAGCAATCGGTGACATACCACTTTCCGTCAATTAGTTCGAACACTACGCGAAGAGAAGCTTCCGACTCATCATAGCCAGCCTCAAACTCTTTATGTTTGGGGTTGTTTACTGTGAAGCGGGAGACATAAACTCCACCTTCCTCGTCTGTGATACGCTCTTCTTTAAATGCATCTTCGCCCAACAACGCCCACTTCTCACGTGTAAACGGAAAAACCTTCTCCGTCTCACCATCCTCCTCCAACAGGGCAATAGGAGTTTTCAACGGAAACTTGATACGAGAATACTGGAAAGAGGCACTGGAAGTAAATTTCTTGAGGAATGTTTGGAAGTCCTCATTAGCTGCGGCAGCATGACCGTTTGTAGTCGTCAGCATAAGTACCGCGAAAAGACAAAATACAAAGTGAATTGCCTTCATCTAGTTACAATGTCAAAGGGTTTATTAATCAGGCGCAAAGATAATGCAAAATCCGAAAGCAATATAAAATAAGCTGCTTATTTTATATTGTTAAGGTGTAGTTTATCTTATCCGCAGAAGATAACAATAATCCATCCGCTCCCATATCTTCAAACATATGAGATAATATTACAAAGAACATACATATTATATCCGTTCCTTTACTGCTAATAACACGATATATCTAATACTTATGAAAATAATAATATCATTTATGCTTTTTAGTATTCTGACATCATGTATTCAACAAGGAAGTCAGTTAGAGCAAGCAATATCGCAAAGTGGAGACAACCATGTTGAATTGGAGAAGGTCTTGTTACACTATTCCGCCAATCAATCCGACAGTTTGAAATTAAAAGCAGCAAAGTTTTTAATAGAAAACATGCCGGGACATTATTCCATTCTATCAGATGAATTAAGCAATTACAAACAGCATCTTTTGCAATACGACGCATATCTTAAAGCTCCTGCACATATAAGAGCCATGTTTGATGTTTATCCTTACCAGGCAAGCCTGGTAAAATTGCTCCACCCCAAAAAGGTAGAAGATATAAAGATTATCAAAGCAGATTATTTAATAGATAATATAGATAAAGCTTTTCTTCATTGGGAAGGTCCCTGGGGAAAGCATTTGACGTTTGAAGAATTTTGCGAGACATTACTTCCGTATAGGGTTGATATTGAACCATTATCCAATTGGAGGGATTCTTTATCATCTGAATTCACCACTACAATGAATTGGCTTTCTCATGTGGATGAATATGCATATTCACCTTATCAGGCATGTCAGGTCATAAATGATACACTTTATAAATCAACTAATTACGCTAATCACATTTTCCACGGATTTCGACATTCTTTAATATCACAGAATGCAAAAGATTGGAATTGTGTTCAATACGTCTATGGAGCTCAATATGTGATGCGAGATTTGGGGATACCTGTTCATATAGACTATATTCCTCAATATGGTGTTCGAGGAAGTCGCCATTATTGGAACAGCGTATTGCATTATACCGGGCGCTCCTATCCTTTTCAAGGATACAATTCAGGACCGGAACGTTCTTTGAATCCTCATAATGGAATCATTAAAGTTTTTCGTCAGTCATATGCCCGTAACAAATATTGGGTGTCAGAGAAAGCAAGAGGCGAACCTATACCTCCATTTTTTGAAAATCCTTTTGTGAAAGATGTCTCTCATGAGTACCAACGTACCTTTAACATAAAGGTTGATTTAACCCATGAAAGCGTGGAAAAACGACAATTTGCCTATTTATGTGTATTTAATAATGAGAAATGGGTTCCGATACACTTTGGAAGAATAAAAAAGAATTCGGTTGTATTTGAGAATGTTGGAACCGGAGTTGTTTGTGTGGCAGGCTATTGGATAAACGAAGAAGTAGTTCCCGCATCATATCCGTTTCTAATTAAAAGTACAGGAGAACTCAGCTATTTATGTCCAGACAAGAACCAAATACAAAGTATCCGCCTCAAACGCAAATATCCACTGGTTAATTGGATTAATCGCAATAGTGACAGGCTGGTAGGAGCGAAAATAGAGGCATCACATAACTCTACCTTTATTCCATCAGTCGAGGTTTCCAGTATATCAGAAAACGCATATTCCAACTATGCAGACCACTACATCCCTTATTCGGAAAAATACCGTTATTGGAGAATACGAATTCCAGGTTCGAAAGCTTCAATCGCCGAATTGCAGTTTTTCTCAGATAATGACAGCATTCCACTAAATGGTCGTTTTTTTGCCTCACCTAAAGAAATAGAGTTCGAACAAAAAAAGGCGGCACTTTCTGACTTGGACAAATTAACTTCTGTGGAAATACGAGACTGGCTTGCCATTGATTTTGGGCTCCCAGTCAGCATCAGTCGCATTCATTACCTGCCTTTAACAGATGACAATAATATAGTCCCCGGTGAAACTTATGAACTGCTGATTAGTGATGACAAAGAATTCAATAGCTTAGGAATAAAAGTGGCCGAACATTCATATATTGATTTTGATTCGGTACCAGTTAATGGACTCTATTGGATAAGAAATCATACAAAAGGGCGCGAAGAGAGAATTTTCACATTTGAGAAGAATAGAGTTGTTTTTAGATAGAAAATGATGAAACAGACCTTGACATATACGGATTTGTACGCTTGTGCATTTGCCCTGTATATTGCTCTCCATACTATATGGACTTCCAACAACCTCATGGAGAGAGGTGATTGGTTGGTGTGGGGATATGTGGTAACCTGCTATATACTAACACGCTGCCTAACAAGCTCCTGGCAAAACAGACTATTGGTGATAATCGTTATTTCCGGGTTTATTCAGTCTCTCATTGCATGGAGGCAATTTTATGGTTGGACAGAGTCTAACCATAGCAGCTTTTTGGTTACAGGCAGTTTTAAGAATCCCGCTCCTCTGGCGGGATATATTGGTGCATGCCTGATATTAACTATAGAATTAATGCAATTATATCATAAGAGAAACAGGAAAATCACCTTTTTATTAATACCTGTGGCAGTCTCAATGTTCGGAGTCATCATCCTCTCCTATTCCAGAGCAGCATGGTTAGCCCTACTGATACTCATTGCGTGGCAAATTGTGAGATATTATAAAGTCCAGCGTCGTTATTTATCCGTTATTGCAATATTGCTCATTTTATGTTCAGCAGGTTTCTATTTTCTAAAGAAAGAATCTGCCGATGCGCGACTATTTATATGGAGCACCAGTAGTCAACTCATTTATACTTCTCCGCTGACCGGCTCTGGAGTAAACAGCTTTGCATCCCAATATATGTATGCGCAAGCCGAATATTTTGCGAATCATCCGAAGTCACCCTACAAACTCAAAGCATCCGACAATAACCATGCCTTTAATGAATATCTGCGCATTGTTATTGAATATGGAATTGCCGGATTTATACTACTATTTTTACTATTCAGAAGTGTTTCATTCCTTCATCCTGTTTTATTGTTCTATAGCGTCTTTGCTCTTTTCTCATATCCATTGAGTATTGCACCTATTGTTTTACTGATAGCCATTATGTTAGCCTCTCATCCAGGGAAAACCATCTGCTATTATTCTAAGTATGTCCTGATTGCTTTCTTTTTATTTATATCATGCATCCTCGGCTACACAACCTATCGTTTCAAGACAGAAGAATGGAAATTGGAAAGTATGATTCACGAATATGAACATCTTCCCAACCCCGAATTAGAAGATAGGCTATATGAATGCTATCCCCACTACAAAAACAACCGCACATACATAGCCTCGTGTGCTATGCAGTTTTATAAAAATAAAAACTACCCCAAAGCAGAGATTATGCTGCAACGGGCCTCAGTATTATTCCCTTCCTCAAGAATTTTATATGATTTGGGTAATTGTTATCATAACCTTCAGAAATATGAAGAAGCGGAGCAGGCCCTATTAACCTCATGCAATATGACTCCGGGCTATATATTGCCACGATATTACTTATTTCGTCACTATGTCGAAACGAACCAAATCTGCAAAGCACAGGAAAATGCCCGACTGATTATTCAAGATAGTTTTAAACAAGAGGGTTCTATTGCTCTTCAGGTGAGACACCTGACAAAAGAGTATTTAGAGAAAACAAAGAAAGGAGGTGAATAAAAACGCAATAAACTTTATCGATAAAACAGAGTGATCTTATTAGTAACCAACATTAATACATTAAAATGAAAAAGAAAAAACTAATATTTATTTTAGCACTATTCACCGGCTTGTGGTATTCTTGCTACGACGATTTGCCCGGCTCGCAGAAACACAAGCAAGCAGATACTCAGCAAACGGGTGACAATACAATGAGCCTTGACGCAGTAAAGAGGTATTATTCATGCATCCCCCAACTGGCTTTGCCTCAGACACAGGATAAAGTACATGAGCATGGGGCAAATGACAGTACGAATGTAGTGAATGACAGTACTCACATACACACGGATGCGTGCCGGCATGAGCATGCAACACGAAGCTTGCCGGATGTTCAGGGAAGCAACATCGTTCTCCTGTGGGATGAATCCAGAGAATGGTCGGACTCAACATTCAATTATGTAGAAATACCCTTAAATGTCAGCGGAGGGAAATTATACGCCCATAAAACGATGAAACGAAAGGGTAAAAAGACTATCTTTGAGCGTATTAAACCAGAGTGTATGCTTGTATTCGAGCAAAAGCGCGGAGAAAAAAAGATAGATTGCTATATGGTTACGCTGGTAGGAGAAAAAGGCTATATAAAAAAGCACGGGAAGAAAATGAAAACAATGCGTCACATTCCCGATGATCACGCTTTTACCGGAGTGTGGTACAAGTCCTATCTCAGCGGACGCATTAAGTCTGCCTATTATTACTCTAATGGAAAAAGAACGCACAAGATTTTCAGAGCTACGTGTCAGCAACAGTCCGATTATTCGAAAGATAATGACTTTCTTTCAATCAGTTTGATAGATCGCTCTCTATCGGTTTCCAGTTATTCTATCGATTGGGAAAATGATGTGTATTATTGCGCATTTTGTGGTCTGTACCACACGTATGACGGAGGCGGGTGTGAAGTCTTGATTGAGTATTGTACCAGATGTGGACAAAACGTTAATGACTGTTCCTGCTGTTACTATTGTGGAAATAATCCATGTACTTGCAATGATTGTTTCGTATGCGGAAACGATCCATGCACTTGTTATTCCCAATGCCCCGATTGTGGACATGATCCTTGCATTTGCTGTCCGGATTGTGGTAATTATCCCTGTACTTGTTGCCCCGTTTGCGGCAATTCTCCTTGCACTTGTGATGACGGAAATACAAATCCTGACAATCCGGATGACTGTAATGGTCCCAAATGTCCGGAGTGTGGAGGACTGATTATGGATGGCATAGCCACAAGGGCGAGTGTTTCTTGTCCAATATGTGATGGAAAAAGATGTCCGGTTTGTGAAAAAAGACACTGTAAAGAAGTCCATAGCAACTGTGATCCAATCCCTGCTTCCGGCAAGATCAAAGCAAGTGCGAACACTATGTATAATACGATGAAGAATGCCCATCCTGATGGTCCCAAAACATTTGCTTTCAGTGATTTTGAGAATCTTCTCAGAACTAATGGACATAATGAGAACTCCATTAGTCTGTCTTATTATGCAGATGACAATACATATAGATTAAAAGAGTTAGTAGAAGGAAATTCTCCAACCAGTGTCACAATTTATACGCATAACACGACTGTGGCTACCATACATAATCATCCTAACGGTACCCCACCGTCCGGAATCGACTTCTTGAATACAGCCAAATGGGTGTCCGAGAATAATGTTTATTCAACCACGTATGTCTATACCACCAGTGGTAATTATGCACTATATATTGAAGATGTCCAAAAAGCGGAACTGTTTTATTCTAAATATTCGGGGTGTCTCTCAGATACGGAGACAAAGATGTTTAAAGCAGAATCCGATTTAGATAAAAAATGGGAAAGTATCTATAATAAATTGAAAGGATTATCCGATACCGACAGGCACATGATGTCGCTTGCCGAATTGGCCGAACAAACTAATTCAGGGATTCGTATATTGAAAAGTGAGTCTTCAAGCAGCAACTCTTTCGGGTTATACTATACCCAAACAATTGATGATAGAATTATACCGTATAATTGTAAATAATAAACTTATGAAAAATTTAATTCTAATTTTGTCACTATTTGTGGCATCCATATCTGCTTTTGCACAAAACAGATATATATCTTTGCAAGAATGCAATAACGATACTCTCGAATATGTGAAAGCGAATTTTACAGGCAAGAACATTGAAAAGTACATAAACCAACCATTCGGAATATTTGCAGATGATTTCGATTTAGATTTTCATCTGATAGGAAAGTCTGTGATATCTATTAAGTCTCCAAGAGAGGTAGAAGCTATAAAAATATCATACAAGAATGAAGGTAAATTTCACCTTAAAAAGAAATTTCCGTTATATTGTTGCTTTGTCCAGTTTCACCAACCATATCCTTCAATGGGTGGCTTTATAACATACAAAGATAAAAATAGAGTAAATGAAAATACAGCTATAAGGGAATACTTCGGCAATTTCATTATAAAAGACATAGAATTTATATTACTTTTCAGCAATGGAGACACTTCTAAAGATAAATTTTGGTATTGGAAAGATTTAGGATTTGATTGAAAGTTTATATATAAAAAAATGAATATCAAACGATAACATTTGTTCAACATATAAGCAAATATATCAAGTTAACTAAAAGCATACCTATAGTTTTAGGGAGTACAAGACAATTTTGAGTTGTTTTTCTATTTTCAGTTGTTCATTGTCAGCTTTGTTACTATTGAAAACAGAAAAACAACCTCAAAAAGAGTCCGCATATTGAAACTAAGCAAAATCCAAACAGGATTTTAATACCGTATAACTGTAAATAACAAACTTATGAAAAATTTAATTCTAATTTGGTCACTATTGGTGGCATCCATATCCGCTTTTGCACAAGACGGATATATATCCTTGCAAGAATGTAATAATGATACGCTCGAATATATAAAAACAAATTTTACAGGGAAGAATATTGAAAAGTACATTAACAAACCGTTCGGAATATTTGCAGATGATTTTGAATTAAAATTCTATTATATAGGAAGGTCTAGTAAGGATAATTTCCCATACCCTAGGGAAGTACGAGGTATAAAAATATCATATTTGGGAGATGACAAGTTCCATCTTATAAAAAAAGTCCCAATATATTGTTGTTTTATCAAATTTTATGAACCATACCCAAAGAGTGCTGGGATTGCAGAATACGAATTTAAAAACAGAGTAGATCAAAATAGAGCCATAAGGGGATATCTTCGTGATTTCATTATAGAAGATATGGAATTTATATTGTTCTTCAGCAATGGAGAAACCACTAGAGGAGACAAGTTCCGTTATTGGAAAGGATTAGGATTTGATTGAAAATTTATATCATTGCTGTCCACTAAAAAAGTAGATAGCAATGACTTTGTATATAAAATGAATAGCAAACAATAACATTTGGTCGGTATATAAGCAAATATACCTATAGTTTTAGGAATAACAAGACACTTTTGAGTTGTTTTTCTATTTTCAATCGTTACATAGTCAGCTATGTTCCTCTTGAAAATAGAAAAACATCTTCATCAAGCATAAATACCTATTCGTGTATTACCTTTCCACAACCTATTTCTCTTCTTGCAGTTCTTTCAGCCCTCCCTGAGTCTCCCTATCCATCGGCTTTCCGGCTGAAACTTCCAGTCTTCTCACCACCTCATACACATTGCCGTATTCCGTATGTCTCCTTTTCAGTCCTGCCCGAAGCAATACTTGCCCGAAGCGCATGGGGTTACTGCCTCGCATGGCGGCAGGGTTGGCCGTTTGCAATTCGCTGAAAATGTCGGCGGCGGTCAAGTCAAGGCTCTTTTCATGGGCAAGCGGGGTGCGGAACCGGGAAGCGAGTACCTCTTCAACAAGACTGGTACGATAGAACTTTTCATTGTACCTTTGCAATTCTTCCTCTTCTTTCTTGGTGAACCAGTTACGCCGTCCGGCAGACAGTTCAGCTTTCAGTTGGGCAAAAATCTGGTCATGCTCTATGTGGGTGCAGTCGATATCGTGCTTCACTTCCACGCAGAAGAAACGGCGGCTGCCCGTCGGATCGGTGAGCAGGTCAAAGCGGTTGCTTGTACCGATAAATGAGGCTACGCGAGGTAGTTGCCGGAAATTCTGCTGATAGGCCTTGCGGATGTTGAGGGTGGACATCTGCATCAGGTTCTTCAGCAACGGCATCTTGTTTTCGGCGTATTTATCAAATTCATCCATATTCAGCAGTCCCATTTCCGCCAATAGCCGTTCGGCTTGTCCCTGCGAGGTGAGTTTCAGGTTGTCGGTGTAGTAACGCATCAGCACGTCAGGCATCAGTGAGCGGCAAAAGGTACTCTTCCGGCGCCCCTGTTCCCGGCTGACAAGAATAGGCGCTACACTGTTGGCATGCAGTCCGGACTGATCCATCCATTGCGAAGCAAGCCCCAGCATCCATGTGTGGAAGCCTTGCACCCACAACGGACGACAAGAAACGCGTTGGGCAAGCGCAGTCAGCCGGTCGTGTCCGTCCCAGGCGGGCAGCTCTTCCATGTAGAGGTGAAAAGGGTGATAAGAGGCGATGTAAGAGGAATAGACATAACGGCTCAGGTCCTTGTCCCAACAAGGAATACCTTCGTCATGCGCTTCAATGCATAAAGCATTCAGTTCCCGCTTACCGATAGGAATGAAAGGAGTGGTACGTTGTCCGGCAGGGCGAAACTCGGTCTCATCCGTCAGTAGGTTGTAGCGAAAGTCGTAACGGGTTGTCAGGAATTCCTTTACATTGCGGGTCAGGAGCAAAGTCGCATTAGCGGCATTCTTCGATATTTTAAGTTTTGTTTCCGGTTTTGTCGCTTTCAGCTTTTCCGCAAAAGTCAGTAGTTGGCTTGCCTCGCGCAAAAGTCGGTGCTGTTGCAATGTCATTCGATTCTTCTTCATGATGTTTTTTGTTTTCTTTTAATGGTTAATGGTATCGGTTTGTCGAGCTCGATGCTACGAAGTTACTATGCGGAATAGGGGTTTTGCAAGCTTTTCCCTATTATTTTTATCATAAAAACGCTTGCAGAAAAAGATAGGGCTTTTATACGCGTAACCCACTTATTTATGTATCTTTGCATACTTCTTTATAAATGACCGACCAAAGTCATTCGTTCTACTGACTGGAGTTATTCGATTGAGTGACTGGAATTATTCGATCTGCCAACCGGAGTGGTTCATTTATAAACGAGCACCTTTGGCACAATAAAGTAAGGATATTAACCGCATAAAGAGATAAGATTTATGTCAATAGTATATGATTGGTATGAGAACCCCAATGCTGAGGGTGATCCGGAAGAAAGGGGATTGCATCCCCGCCCGTTGCTTAACGGAAAAGTCACAATGAAACAATTGTATGCCCGCGTGCATGCCCGCAGTTCGCTCACGACGGGCGATGTGATGAACGCGATAGATTGCCTGACGCAGATTTGTGGTGAGGAGTTGCGCGAAGGCCGTGAGGTACACATTGAAGGTCTGGGGTATTTCTCCCCAACACTGGAAGCTACGCAGAAAGTAACCCGTAGCACACCGAACAAGCATCTGAAAGTACGGTTAAAGAGTATCAGTTTCCGTCCTGACGTCAATCTGAAAAGTGCGCTGACGGGCATCACGACCACCCGGAGCAAATATACCCGCCACTCCCAACGCCTCTCGGAAGTGGAGATAGATATGCGCCTGAAAGAGTACTTCACCGAGCACGACGTACTGATTCGCTACGATTTCCAAAATCTGTGCAGTATGGCACGCACTACCGCCAACGGACATTTAAAACGGCTGCAGGAGGAAGGTAAACTGACGAACGTAGGGCGACGTACGCAACCCATCTACCGTCCCATGCCGGGATTTTATGGTATGTCGCGAGATGCGGAGGTGAAGCGGTGAAAGGGAAAAATAATTTCAGCCGGAATACCGATGAACAAGGAACTCCGGCAAGAACTGAAAGAACAGAACCTTCTTATTTCTGCCTCAGATACTCAAAGCCGAAACGACAGCGCAGGCAGTCTTTCCTATCGCAATACTCTTTCTGAAGTTGCAACAAAGCCTGCGAATCAGCAGCAGTAGATACAGGTAGCCCTGCCCCACTCCAATGGCGAATGATGTGATTATCTTCTGCCTTCAGGCTCTCAAGAAAACGGGTGGCACGCTCGCAGAGTGCTCCGTCTGCTTTATGCAGGCCATAGGCGTATAAGAAAGGAATAACAGTGTTAATGGCAATCAGGCTCTGAGCATTCTTCCCCACTTGCTTTTCACGGGAGGAAGAGACTTTCCGGAAATTGAAATGCTCTTCCCAATACGGGGAGGTACTAATAGTCAGTAGTTTCTGGACAGCTTCCAGCGTTTCCGCTTCCATGATGCGGGAGAAGAGCGAGCGCTCCTTATAATACAAGTTTGCCAACTGTGCCAGCCGGACATGGGGAAAATTGCCGGGACGCAAACGGAGAAAACGCCATTGAGTGGCAGGCATTGGAGCCGATAATTCAAACTTATGCTGCAAATAGCGGAACTCTTTCTGTAACTTCCGGTAATATTCATCCGCATCCGGCAATTCCTCATCCAGCAACCCGGCTTGTCCGAAGAAGAAAGCTTCCACCTGAAAGAGATTGTCGCGGTGCTTACCTATCGCCCGGAAAGGCAAATGATTGGCCCATGTCTCAAAAGCATCCCCATTCAGCCCGAAACCAAAGTTACGGGACAAGGTAATGAAGAATACATCTTCCCAATGATTATTGCAATGTTCCAATCGGGCAACAATAGCACGGGCCTTCTGTTCAAAGCGCTCCACCTGCAAAGCAGAAAGCCAGGAATGAACAATGAGTTTCGGAAGAGAAGATAATATGGAATAGCAAGGAGGATAAATCTCCGCATGGTTCAGCTCGGCATAGTGCCGACGGATGGACTCGGGGCAAAAAAGCTGCAACTGGGGTACCGGTGCACCGTTCGCACGAAACACTTCGCAATCTACGGTCTCCGCTACATGCAGGATCACGTTATCATAAGCAACATCTTTATCGTGCCCATGCCGCATCCAGTCGGAGGCAACAGTGTGCACTTCAACGTTTCCCACCCAGAGGGTACCGTCTATTTTCAGTTTGGCATTAAAGAAGTCGGGGCCTGCATTTGTGTTCGGTAGTCCGGCATCTATCACCTCAACCGGCTTGCCGGTAGTCGTCCGAAGCATCTTCAAAGGAAAGATTTTATGCTTCCAGACGTAATGCAATAGTAGTTCCATTGTTAACAAGAAGTTAATATTGCCCGCAAATGTAAGAAAAACATTACCTTTGCGACCTATAAAATGTTGATAAAGTGAATTAAAACAGAAGAAAGAATGAAAATAGCATTAATCGGTTACGGAAGAATGGGTAAGGAAATCGAGAAGATTGCCCTCAGTCGCGGACACGAGATTGTCAGCATCATCGATGTAGATAACCAGGAAGATTTTAAATCGGATGCTTTCAAGAGCGCTGATGTTGCCATAGAATTCACCAACCCCATGGTAGCCTACAATAATTATATAAAGGCTTTCGAAGCCGGTGTGAAGTTAGTTTCCGGCAGTACGGGTTGGATGAACGAACATGGCGATGAAATCAAAGAGCTTTGTACCAAAAGAGGTAAAACGCTATTCTGGGCGTCTAACTTCAGTCTGGGCGTCACCATTTTTTCTGCCGTGAATAAATATCTGGCAAAAATAATGAACCAGTTCCCGGCTTACGATGTGACGATGAGTGAGACACACCATATCCACAAACTGGATGCTCCAAGCGGTACGGCTATCACGCTTGCCGAAGAAATTCTGGAAAACCTCGACCGTAAAGAACGCTGGGTGAAAGGAACCATGCAGGCACCGGATGGAACCGTTTCAGGTTCTACCAAATGTGCGGCCAATGAACTCCTCGTCAGCTCTATCCGCGAAGGGGAAGTGCCGGGTATCCATGTAATCCGCTACGAATCGGAAGCTGACAGCATTATCCTTACGCACGATGCCAAGAACCGCAAAGGTTTTGCGCTGGGTGCCGTACTTGCTGCCGAATTTACTGCCAATAAAGAAGGTTATCTGGGAATGAGCGACTTGTTCCCTTTTTTAAAAGACTAAAAGATACAAGGAAACAAGGTGACAAGACACAAGGGAGTTGCCCTCCTGTCAACTCGTTAACTTGTTCCCTCGTCAACTAAAAAAATATATTATGAGAAAAGCAACTCGCGCCCAATGGATTAAATTTGCAATCATCACCGTGCTTTACCTCGCCTTTCTGGTATGGGTAAAAAGCTGGTTGGGACTGATTGTCCTACCCTTCATCTTCGACATTTACATCAGCAAAAAAATCCCCTGGGGCTTCTGGAAGAAGTCTAAGAATCCGGCTGTACGCAACATCATGAGTTGGGTAGACGCTATCGTGTTTGCACTGGTAGCTGTTTACTTCGTCAATATCTACGTATTCCAGAATTATCAGATACCTTCTTCTTCACTGGAGAAATCATTGTTGGTAGGCGATTACCTCTACGTCAGCAAATTAAGCTACGGTCCGCGCGTACCCAATACGCCATTGTCCATGCCGCTGGCTCAGCACACCCTGCCACTGGTAAATACCAAATCGTACATTGAGTGGCCCCAATGGGACTACAAACGTGTTCCGGGTCTGGGCAAAGTGAAGCGGAATGATATCGTAGTATTCAACTTCCCTGCGGGAGATACCGTAGCAACCAACTATCAGCAAACGGACTTCTATTCCCTTGCCTACAACGAAGGGCAGCGGATGTATCCGAATCCCGTAAATATGGACAGTCTGACGCGTAAGCAACAACGTGCCGTTTACGATTTGTACTACAATGCCGGAAGGAACCTGATACTTTCCAATCCTAAAATGTATGGTGACGTTGTTGTCCGCCCTGTAGACCGCCGCGAGAACTATGTAAAGCGTTGCGTCGGATTACCGGGAGATACACTTGAAATCAGGGATGCCCAAGTCTATATCGACGGGAAGCCTCTTGAAAATCCGGAAGACATGCAGCTCAACTATCTGGTACAGACCACAGGCCCGTACATCACAGAAGATATGTTCCGCGAACTGGGCATCAGCAAGGACGATCAGGCAATGGTCACTAACGAAAGCCTGTTAATGGAGATGGGATTAACCCACCGTGATGCACAAGGGCGCCTGGCTCCTACCTACGATCTGCCACTGACAAAGAAAATGCTTGAAACGCTATCGGGTAATAAGAAACTGATCAGCCGCATCGTCATGGAACCGGAAATGTTCACCGGTCAAATGTATCCGTTGAACCTCTATACAAAGTGGGATCGCAATAACTACGGCCCAATCTGGATACCGAAGAAAGGTGCTACCATCAAACTGACCGAGGATAATCTGCCTATCTACGAACGTCCTATCAGAGCATATGAAGGCAATACGCTGGAAGTAAAAGAGGATGGTATCTACATCAACGGTAAAAAGACAGACGAATATACCTTCAAGATGGACTATTACTGGATGATGGGTGATAATCGCCACAACTCTGCCGATGCCCGTTCCTGGGGATTCGTTCCGGAAGATCATGTCGTAGGCAAGCCGATTGTAGTTTGGCTGTCACTCGATAAGGATCGCGGCTGGTTTGACGGTAAAATCCGTTGGAACCGAATATTTAAGTGGGTAAAATGATGCCAAATTAAAGAATGAAAGAATTAAAGAATGAAATGGGATACACTTTCATTTTTTAATTCTTTAATTATTAATTTCGATATGAAAGCATGGAAGATAACGGGAGCAATCATCGGAATAATACTCGTTGTAGTGTTACTCCGGGGTTGCGTTATGACTTCCTACCTTATTCCCTCATCGGGTATGGAGAACTCCCTGTTTCAGGGAGAACGTATCCTGGTAAATAAATGGAGCTATGGGCTGCGCCTTCCCCTCATGGCGTTGTGGAATTATCATCGCTGGGGAGACAGTCCCGTAGAAAAGGAAGACATTATCGTCTTCAACAATCCGGCTAATCTTTCAGAGTCTGTCATTTCCCGACGCGAGGTATTCATCAGCCGTTGTATTGGTGTGCCGGGAGATACGTTACTGATAGATTCCCTGTTTTCCGTCATCCCATCGGAAAAGAACGCTCCCGACCAAAAGTTTCTGTACGACTATCCCCGGAAAAAGGAGAAGCAGCTTGATTCATTACTCACTCTCCTTTCTATATGCGATAATCGCCTGATGGGACAGGATAGCATAAAGAATGTACGTAGTTTCAGCCGTTACGAATATTATCTGCTGGAACAAGCCATGAACGGAAACTGCTGGATAAAACTACTGGATAAGAAAGACTCCATAGAGGCCTTACGTCCGCTGATTGTTCCCGGTAAGGGAAAAGCTGTACGTGTATATCCGTGGAACCGGACTCTGCTACGCAATACCTTGGTGCTGCATGAAAAAAAACAAGCTGAGATTAAAAACGATACCTTATATATAGAAGGTAAACCTGTGCAACATTGCTACTTTACCAAGGATTATTACTGGGTAAGTGCTAATAACTCCATCAATCTCTCTGATTCCCGTCTGTTTGGTTTTGTCCCTAAAGATCATATTATCGGCAAAGCCTCGCTCATCTGGTTTTCTAAGGAGAGCGAAACCGGGCTGTTCGGAGGGTATCGCTGGAAACGTTTCTTCAGTCCCGTACAATAGAAAAGGAGAGATCGTAAGAGAACTAACCAAAGAATGAATTCAAAATGAAAACCGTATATCTTTCTTCTGCCTATCTGGCACCCATAGAATACTATGCCAAGTTACTGGCTTATGACAAGGTCTTTATCGAGCAGCACGACCATTATGTGAAACAGACCTACCGCAACCGCTGTACCATTGCAGCACCGGACGGTGAATTGGTACTTTCCATCCCTACCGTCAAGCCCGCCACCCTGAAATGCCCACTAAAAGACATCCGTATCTCCGATCATGGCAACTGGCGGCACCTGCATTGGAATGCTCTGTCATCTGCTTACAATCATACGCCTTTCTTTGAATACTACAAAGATGATTTCCAGCCTTTCTATGAGAAGAAATATGAGTTTTTAGCCGATTTCAACGAAGAATTATGTCGTCTTGTCTGTTCATTGATAGATATACAGCCGGACATGGAACGCACTGATATGTACAAGATTGATCTTACACCCAACGAAGATGATTTTCGTGAACGAATTCATCCGAAGAAAGATTATAAAGAGGAAGACCCGGACTTCATTGTCCAGCCTTATTATCAGGTCTTCCAGGAACGGCTCGGCTTTCTGCCCAATCTCAGCATCGTCGATTTACTGTTCAATATGGGACCGGAGAGTTTACTGATATTGCAACGTTCATTTTGAGAATTTCTGCAGGAATTCTGCAAGATTCTCCCCTTCTTCCAATCCCAGTTTCTTACGCAAACGGTAACGGCTAATCTCCACCCCTCGCAAAGAGATATTCAGGAGCGGAGCTATTTCTTTAGACAGCAGATTCATCTGAATATAGGCACAAAGCAACTTTTCTTTGTTATTCAGTTCCGGATATGCCTTTTCCAGTTTACGGAAGAAATCATGATGTACAGAGTCGAAAGTACTTTGAAATGCCTGCAAATCGTCATCATGCTCAATATTCGTATCGATCTGCCCCAACAGCCGGAGTGTTTTCCGGCGAAGGGATACAAGATTCTCCTCACTGATGGAATGAGAAATACCCAACACTTCCTTCTTGATATCCAATAAGATTTCATTCTTACGCACAATATTCAAAGTGGTACGAATCAGTTCCTCCGATTTATAACGTAATTCAGACTGCAGGTTTTCTTCTTTCAGGATATCTATCTTCTTATCTTTCAGTTCACTTTCTTTCTTAAACTCTTGTTTCTGACGATAAAGTTCCAGTTCTTTCTGCATCAGCAGGCGCTTGCGGCTATCGGCAATACGATAATATATATAGTATAGCAAGCCACTTAGCATGACAGCATAGATCAGATAACTCCACCATGCACGATACCAGGGAGGCAATACCTCAAAAGCAAAACTCGTAATCACCGGTTCCTGATCTTTATCTGTCATCAGCTTTACACTGAATACATATTTCCCTTCGTGCAAACCTGTAAATTCCTTCACGCTATTCTCGCTATACTCACTCCATTGACCTTTATCACTACCATTACTGAGTCGGAATGAATAAAGGGATGCCTGGGAAGGATCATAGGTATTCACATTGTACTGAATACGAAGAGAGTTGTGACGATAAGGAATAATCACCGGCGAATCATCATACCGGTAACTACGCCCATAGATCAACGAGTCACGTTGTCCGGTCAGATATACCCGGCGAATCTGCAAAGACAATGGCGTAACATCTGTAGTAACCGGAGAAAGACTTACCAATGAAAAACCTTCTTCTGTACCTACTACCGCCTGATCGTCACATACATTTACACTCTCATTATTTTCAATCAACGAACCTTTCAGAAAAGACTCATGAGGATTCTTATAATAAGTATTTTTCATGGCATCATAGCGCAACAGCTTCAATGCTCCGCTCACTACATACCACATATTATGCGAAATATCTGTAGTAAGATAAGTATAGGAAGTCTTCCCATCCAATAAAGATTCCAACTCCGAATACTCTTCCAAGCTATCCGTAACCTGATTATAACGCCATAAGCCATAGTGTGACA
This sequence comes from Bacteroides intestinalis, assembly GCF_003464595.1. GTDB lineage: Bacteria > Bacteroidota > Bacteroidia > Bacteroidales > Bacteroidaceae > Bacteroides > Bacteroides intestinalis_A. Next base: position 34,416 of record NZ_QRZF01000019.1, on the reverse strand, counting down.
CCACTACGGTTTCATTGTTTATCTGAGCCAGGTAAGCATCATATCCCGTAGGAAAAGAATGGTTATTATAGTTCTTCAAATTTATGACTTCTTTCAAGTCATCAGACAGTTGAAGGCGACAGACACCTCTATCCTTATTAGTAATCCATAATATATTACCTGTTTTCTCAGCCAAAAGACTTTTTGCAGAATAGGTAAAGTTCCGAAGCCGGCCGGCTACTTTCCACTTTCCGGATTCCTTCTGCAACAGATGTAATCCGCTATATTTGCCATATGTTCCCACAATCAACACATCCGGCCGGTGGATGAGAGATATGAGCAGACGCGTCCCCCTCAAGCCATCCAGATGTTCCACATTAGCACCATCTATTACAAAAATGCCATTATCCGAAGCACAGAACAGCTTATCATCATGATTCAGGAACGACCACACCTGACCACCCGTACCGGGAATAAACTCCATTGGTATCGTCTGATTCAAATCTACAGAAGGCACGGTATAATACAGTCCCTGGTTGGTTCCTAAATATAGTTTATCCCGATAGAGATAAGAAGTGTATCCCGAACCTATAACCGGCCTGTTGCCATATAAAGAGGATATACGAGAATTCAAATGAATATAGTCAATTCCATTATCCAGTCCTAACCAAAGATTTTCCTGTGCATCAAAAGCCATACTAAGCACTGTTTTATTCTGTAATCCGCTACTAATAGATATGACATCGATCTCATCTTTTTCAAGATTCAATAAGCACACCCCGTCTTGTACAGAGCCTATGGCCAACAAAGAATGATTAAGAGCTGCACAAAACACACGGTTTTTCTTCATGAACTCATCTGCCGCACAAGTATATTTCTCGATCTTTTCACCATCATAAGTAAAGAGTCCGTTATAGCGGGTAGCTATCAGAACCTTACCGTTATAAGGTAACAGACTGGATATTCTTCCCAATATCTCCGAACCGGGTACTACAGTGAAGTCTTTCCCATCAAGAATGAGTAATCCTTCGGCAGCGCCTATATAAAATTTATTGTATACGATAGAAGAAGTATATATTTCACCGCTACATTCCAGATACTCCAAATGGTCATTTTCCCAATAAAATAAGCTACGATCCGACTGAAAACAGATTCGGTTCTTATCCTGCAGAATATTCCAGATAACACCTATAGAAGAGTTAGGAGGCAAACTATCCGAAAGACAAGTATAGTCCAACCCTCCCAAACGATTCGGAGTAAAATAGCCAAAACGACCGATTCCACCGATGTAAATCCGTCCGTCATTTCCTATTTTCATAGCACGGGCTTTTGCATTATGCATGGGATAAAGATTCCATCCGGCGCCATCAAACTCCAACAGTCCATTGGTATTGGCCACATACATCCAGCCGTTTTCATGTTGCTGTAACCCCCAATTCTGATTACCGGCTTTATAAGCATGGCGTGTATAGTTTGTTATCGGCCGTTGCCAACCGGCACTCAATGATGAGCACAATAAGAGAAGAAAAAAGAATGTAGCATACGTCTTTAGTTTCATAGCGGTCAACTTTTGGTTTCGTAGAAGCAAAGATAATGTCTTTCTGATGAATAACACTCTATTCTTTGAGAAAAAGAGAAGTAGTCTTTTAAAATCAAAATATCCATTTACATCACTAATAATCAATACATTAATTTCGCGTAGAGAAAGTATTGATGTAGTCAGCAAGCAATACTGATGTAGCTAAGATGTAGCCATATTTACAATGTGAGCATGAAAGACCGATATATTTGTCATCACTTTATACAACGATTTAGAAAAGCATATTAACCATTAAAAGAGAAAGGACGCCTATGAAGTAATACTTATGAATCACACATCTTAAAGAGGGGCATATAAATCTACTTCCACCTTAAGAAGTAAAAGCCCTCGGTTCTTACATGAAATTAACCTTTTATTATTCATTTAAATTTAAGCTATATGAAACATTTTTTGGTATTCCTATTAGTCTTTATTGGTATCGGAAGCGTCTCGGCACAGCAAGCCAAGATTACCGGTACGGTAAAAGATAACACAGGAGAAACGATTATCGGCGCTAATGTCACCATCAAAGGAGGTACAGGTGGTACTATCACAGACATTGACGGTCATTTTAGCATTGATGCCTCAACAAATGCCACTCTTGTGATATCCTTCATCGGATACACTACACAAGAGGTTGCCCTGAAAGGCAAAACAAATATCGTTGTAACCCTCAACGAAGACTCACAAGCATTGGACGAAGTTATAGTGATTGGTTATGGTACCCAGAAAAAGGTCAACCTGACCGGGTCGGTATCAGCAGTGAAGATTGATGAAGCAATTGCCAGCCGTTCCATTTCCAATGTATCCTCCGGACTTTCCGGTTTAGTGCCGGGATTGGTGGTAAACCAATCTACTGGTTTTGCAGGTTCCGATGGCGCATCACTGAAAGTGCGCGGTTTAGGTTCTATCAATAACTCCGACCCGCTCATCGTAGTGGATGGCATGCCTGATGTTGACATCAACCGTATCAATATGAATGATATCGAGAGCATTTCCGTATTGAAAGATGCTGCTTCATCAGCCGTTTACGGTTCGCGTGCTGCTAATGGCGTTATTCTGATTACCACCAAAAACGGCCTGGGACAGAGTAAGGCAAAGATTACTTATAATGGTTCTTATGCTTGGGCAAGCCCGGTAGAGTTCTACGACTATATGAATGACTACTCCCGAGCACTAACTATGCACATGCGGGCTGCCGGCACAGGAAACAGTTCAACCAACTTCCGCCAAGGAACAGTGGAGCAATGGATGGCCATGAGTATGGTGGACCCCATTCTGTTTCCCAACACCGACCAATTTGATGAGATGTTCCGCACAGGTGGTACACTCAACCAGACTATCTCGGCTTCAGGTGGTTCGGACAAAATGAATTTCTACGCATCAATCGGTATTATGGATCAGAAAGGATTGCAGATTCATAATGACTACAGCCGCTACAATATGCGTTTCAACCTGGATTATAAAATCCGGGACAACTTTAAAATCGGTATGAAGTCAGACGGCCAATGGTCCGAAACAACTGCTCCCCGTGGAAGCGGTTTGGAAAATGCCGGTTTGAAATATGCAGTATCCGGTATATTGAACAAGCATCCTGAAACGGGCGAATATGGTGGTGCCATGGCTTATGGTGAAAATTCTGCTGCCGGTAACGTAGCTGCCGAATATGAAGCATATCGTACAACTACCTCCCGTAAGGAATTCAATGGAAATGCTTATGCGGAATGGGAACCTCTGAAAGGTCTGAAACTGAATGTAAGCTATGCATTGAGATATTACAATCAATTTTCAAAAGCTGTTCAGAATCCTTTAAAACAATGGAATTTCCAGAGTAATACAGTAGCCCGTGAAATGCCGGACAACGGAGGAGATGGTATTACCGACTCTAATTATGAAGGGTATAAAACATTATTCCAAGGTAGAATCAGCTATGACCGTGAGATCGCTCCGGGACATCACATCACAGCGATGTTCAATGCTGCCGAAGAATTCTGGTCTGATCGTCAACTCGGTGCCTGGAGAAAAGACAGACTTCATTCAAGTCTCGAAGAACTGAATGCAGCCTCGGCTGCACAACAAACCAACTGGGGTAGATCCGAATCAGAAGGCTTACGTTCTTTTATCGGTCGTGTTAATTATGCAATGTTCGACAAATATTTGTTTGAATTCAACTTCCGTTCGGATGGTTCTTCCCGTTTTGCCAAAGGGCATCAGTGGGGTTTCTTCCCCTCAGGAGCAATCGGCTGGCGTATTTCTGAAGAAGCATTCTTTGAACCTTTGAAGAAAGTTATCAGCAATGCCAAATTCCGTGCTTCTTACGGTACATTGGGTAATAACTCCGGTGTAGGCCGTTATGAACAAAAGGAAACGATGAAAACGACTAATTACATCATGAATGGTAAGTTAGTACAAGGATTCAGTGCTAGTAAAATGATCAACCAGGACCTTTCCTGGGAATCAACACGTGTTATCAATGTGGGTCTGGACCTTGGTTTATTCAACAACCAACTGACGGCTGAACTTGATTGGTACGATCGTTTCACCACCGGTATGATTCGTGGCTCCAGCATTTCTTCTATCCTTTCCGGATATGACGCACCCCGTGTAAATATCGCCGACTTGCGCAATCGTGGTATTGAAGCCAATATTACTTGGCGTTCCAAAGTTGGAAAATTGGATTACAGCATCAACGTGAATGCTTCTTACAATGTGAACAAACTGGAAGAATGGGGTGATCATCTTGACAGAGGTTGGACAGCATTGAATATGCCTTACCACTTCCTGTATATTTATGAGGCCTACCCCGGATTGGTACAATCTTGGAACCAAATCTATAATGCTCCCTATCAAGGTAACTATACCGCACCCGGTGACATCCTGATTAAAGACCTGAATGGCGACGGGCAAATCGATGATAAAGATAAAAAAGCATGGAAAGATAAGTATCGTGAAACTCCACTCGGACAATTTGGTATCACTCTGACAGGAGGATATAAAGGTTTCGATATCCAGGCATTGTTCCAGGGTAGTTATGGTCGCGCAGACATGTGGCTGGACGATCTCAATAATGTAAGTGTTCCCGCCGACCGTTATGCTTTCCAGAGTTTCCACTGGAATGACACCTGGTCATTGGATAATCGTAATGCTTCCATGCCAAGGCTGGTTACAGGTAGCGGAGGCTCCTATAACAGAACAGAAAGTACTTTCTGGGCGGAAAACATGAATTATGTACGTCTGAAAAACTTGCAGATAGGTTATTCAATCCCAACCAAGTTACTGAAAAAGATCTCATTTGAACGTGCCCGTATTTATCTGTCTGCAGAAAATGTTTTCACAATAACCCCGTGGAAAGGCGTTGACCCGGAGAAATCTATCAGTAGTTGGAATCAACAATACAATAGATCGGATGCTAATGACCTCTATCCTTTGGTTAAAACCTATTCTATCGGTATTAATGTTGAATTTTGATAACCACCTTAAATTAGAAAACGAATATGAAATACATTAAGTATATATTATTTGCCGGACTGGTCGGAACAATGTCATCTTGCGTAAGTGATTTACTGGACAGACAGCCGACTACAGAAGTATCTTCAGACCTTTTCTGGAAAAGCACAGATGATGCTTTGTCATCTACTTACGGGGTCTACAATGCTATCCGTGACTTGTATGCTACCGATTATTATTACGATGGACAGGGCGAATTTCAAAACACCCGTGGCAAAAGTATCGGAAGTATCACCGGATGGAGCCCTGCCGCCTGGGTAACAAGCGGATTTTCATCTATGTGGAACAATGCTTATAAAACGATCAACCGCGCTAACTTTACTATCCAGAACATAGAGCGGATGATTGAAATAGAGGGGAATGCCACCACCCGGACCTCTCTGGAACGCATTAATGCTGAAAACTATTTTCTTCGCGCATTAGCTTACTTCCGCCTGATTGAGAACTGGGGTGATGTACCTTACTATCGCCATGTACTCTCAGGAGATGCCGAAGCTTGTTCTCTGGAACGTATTCCTATTGCAACCATCAAGGATGACATTCTGCAAGACTTGCAATATGCTTACGAAAAACTGCCTGCAAGCGTAAGTGGTGGCGAGGCCGGACGAGCAACTCAAGTAGCTGCTTTGGCTTTCAAAGGTAAAATAGAGCTTTACTGGGCATCCTGGAAGAAAAACGGTTGGCCGGAACTGAAAGATTTCCAGCAAAGCACAAGCGAAGCCCAAGAATACTATAAACGGGCTGCCGCCGACTTCAAGAAAGTGATCTATGACTATGATCTGAAACTTTTCGGCAATGGTGACCCGGGAGAGTATCAGACTCCCAACTATTGGAAGTTATTCCAATATGACAATGAGTATTGCCAGGAAATCATATTTTCTCTTCAATATGGAGGTCCTAACTTGGGTGACGGACAAGGAGAAAGCTTATTACGTGATTTCGGCACACGTTCTACAGCCAATGCACAATGCTGGATTATGCCGACTAATCGCCTGGTAAACCGTTATCAATCGACTGTTACAGGAGATTTCTTACCTGAGTTAATCTTAAACAATCAGGAAAATCAGGAAAACGGCGCATGGAACCGTAAAAGTTACGAAAATCGTGACTGGCGTATGAGAAGTACTATCTTATGGAATGGTGAGAAAATGATTAAGGTGGCTCTGGACGGTATGTCCATTGGTGATAGCCTGACTTGGATGTTTGGAGTTAGAGGCGAAGAGTCCAAAGGATTTATCAATAACGATGCCAGCAGTCAGACTGGTTATATCTACCGTAAATGGGTACGCCAGGTAGGTATTGCCGAACGTACACAGGGACCTCAGGATTTCTATCTGATGCGTCTTGCTGACGTCTACCTGATGTATTGTGAAGCCGTAAATGAAACAGATGGTCCATCACAGGAATTAGTAGGATTAATCAACCAAATCCGTAACAGAGGTAACCTGCCGGGATTGAAAGAAAGTAAGTATGCTAACAAAGAAGAGTTCTTTAAAGCTATCGAGCAAGAACGCATCGTAGAATTAGCTACCGAAGGACATCGTCCGTTCGACATCCGTCGTTGGAGAAAAGTCAACGAAATATGGGGTGAACCGAATAGTGATGGTCAGACGCTGTATGACACTAAAGGAACCAGACTCCGTGACGAGTTCAAAAATGCTTCCGAACGCGACTTCCAGAAATACTATATTTATCAGATTCCGGAAGGTGAAAGAAGCCGTAATCCGAAGTTGACTCAAAATACCCCATGGTATTAATACTCAGCTTGAAAAACAATACTTATTTAAAACAAGAACGAACATTTATGAAAAGTGTATATAGAATACTAAGTCTTTTGTTTGTATGCCTCCTGATACAAGCTTGCGGAGACGCCCCGTTGGATGACAACAATTTGTTGATTACCGACAGTGAAGAATGCTATATGTCCAACTTCGAGTTGAGAGGTCCGGACGATCGTAATGTATTGGTTGAAACCAATATTCAGGATATAGAAACAGATGCTACGAAAGGTATAGTTACAGCTGTAGCCAAATTCGGAACCAATCTGAAGCATGTTAAACCTCACTGTTCTGTTGCTAAAGATTGTATTGTAACCCCTTCTATGGGTTCATGGATCGACTTTAGTCAATCACGTGAATATACGGTTATTTCGGGTAACCGCCAGGTGAAGAGAACTTATACCATCACTGTAGCTTTACAGGGAGAATAATTTAAAACAGTATCAACTTTAAAAAAGGAGACTATTTATGAAACTACTGAAATATGTAATGCTGTCTGCCATTGCGCTTTCCTGTTTTTCATGTAGCGATGACGATGATTCTACGCTGAGAAACGATCTGATTAAAAAGACAGTTGCTCCTGCTATCGCAGGTGAAAAAATAGAGTTCGCTTATGCCATGGGTGCCCAGATGGGACAGTTGGGGCAAGCCGAAGCAAGGGCTTCTATCTCAGGAGCCGAAGGTACAGGATTTGAGCTCAACTCCTGGTTCACTGCAAGAAACAAACTGGTGGTAAACGGAGTGACGTATCAGGCAGGGGATGATGTTCCTGTACAAACAGTAAAGGACGCTTCCACGAATGGTGCCACATCTACTGCCACTATGATGGATAAAGTAGATGAACACTATATGAATCCGGCAGTGGCTTTCGGTACCAGCCAAGCATCACTGATTGCCGCTACTGTACGCTATGCATACGTGGTACCTGCAGAAGCCAAAGGAAAGAATATCTCTTTCACTTTCTCATCAACTTCCAGCACAGGTGCCAAGGCTTCTTACAGTACCCCGTCTTACCCTGTTTCTAAGATGGACATGAAACGACTCATTGAATTGGGTAATGAAGGAGCCTGCTATTTCTCTATTGAAGACATGAAGGCCTATACAAAAGAAGAAGTAACCACCCAAAGTCTGGCAAGCAAAATCGACTTCATTTATATTTATCAGGCCAAATTGAATGGCTACGATTATAAGCATTCATTCGTATCGCCAGGTACCGACCCGAAATACATTGCTATTGCAGGAATTGTTCCTGCCGGAGCCACCAATAAGACCCCTATGGAAAAACGTGCCAATGTACGTGACGCACAGCTGAAAGGTGAAGCGCCCAATGTTTACATTGACGATGTTGACTTCCAGAGTTTGGATCTCGGTGCGGCAGTTGATTATGCGTTGACATTCAGTAAGGATGACGGTGCATTTATGAAAACAGCAAATGGCAAGTATGCCGCTTATGTATATGTGAATAAAATTGATGATAGTGGTAAAATGACGGTTAGCATCAAACGTTACCCGTTGTAATCTCATGCACATGAATCGTATCAGAATCCATATTTTCTTTTTAATTGTGATCCTCGCAGGAGGAGTACAAGCTCAAAATCCCCGGTCGGTCTTCACCGACCGACCGGTGGACTCTGCAGCCGTATATTTTACTCCGGAATGCTTCCCTATCAAACCAGATGGAAGCACGGACGTATCTGATGCTCTGCAAGAAGCACTGAATACCGCCAAACATAAAGAATCGGGTTGCGGTATTCTTTTTGTCCCCGAAGGAGTTTATAAACTTAGTAAAACGATATATATACCTTCAGGGGTACGTCTCATTGGATATGGGACCAAACGTCCGGTATTCGTCCTTGGCAAAAATTCACCCGGTTTCCAGGAAGTGACGCATGAAACAAATAAAGGGAAGTATCTTTTCTGGTTCATCAGTGGGAACTACCGTTCTGAACGTCCAGTGAATGACGCTAATGCCGGAACTTTTTATAGTTCGTTACTAAATGCAGATATTCGTATTGAAGATGGGAATCCAAATGCTTCAGGAATCCGTGCTCATTTTGCCCAGCATTGTTCCATCTCCAATGTGACGATTCACGTAGGAAAAGGACGTGCAGGAATTGTAGATGCAGGTAATCATCTGGAAAACGTATCCGTCTTTGGAGGAGAATATGGTATTGATACGGATAAATCAGCCCCGGGATGGCCCATTATGCTACTCAACAGTTATTTTGAAGGACAGCGTAAAAGTGCGATTCTGACTAATGAAGGTGGATTGACTATCGTACGCATGAAAGTAAAGAATGTACCCGTAGCTGTAGAGATTAAAGAAGATGCACCCGATCGCCTGTTTATGGAAGATTGCATCTTTGAAAATGTACAACGAACGGGACTCATTCTGACCGATGCGGGCAATGCAGCTACGCAAATCAATCTTCGGAATATACAGTGCAAAAATGTTCCGGTATTTTCTCTGGAACGTTCTACAAATGAACAGGTATCTGGTAAGGGAAAGACTTACCAGATTACCCGTTTCACTTACGGCTTCAATGCCAACAGCCTCGAAGATATTCCCCAGATAGTACGTGAAGCTGAAATCGTACCTATCAAAAGTATCATCCCACTGGATGCCGGTGATACTCCAATGCTTCCTACAATGAGCCATTGGGTTAATATCCGGGATTTGGGTGCCAAAGGAGACGGTTTTAGCGATGATACGGAAATATTCCGGGAAGCCATAAAGAAATATACGAATATCTATATTCCGCAAGGATGGTATGTGGTCAAAGATCCATTAGTTTTAGAGCCGAATACAAATATAATCGGGCTACACCCCGGAACCACTATCCTGTTAACACTAGGCGGTAATCCTGCATTTAGTGGTTTTGAAGCACCTCAGGCACAGTTAACGGCTCCAAAAGGAGGTACTAATATCGTATGTGGTATCTTCCTCAACGCTGATGCATATAATTATCGGGCTGTAAATTGTAAATGGATGGCAGGTGAAGGTTCATACTTATACGATGTAAAATTCAGCGGACATGATAAGAACCGCTTCTTCTATAACGGGCAAAGTGCAGCCAATCCATTAGAAAAGCCTATGCCTGTAACCCCGGAAACTCATGACCTGATAACCCGTGCCTGGGATAACCAGCATTGGAGTTTATGGATAACTAATGGAGGCGGAGGTACTTTCCGGGATTTATGGACGGCTAACGAATATAGCTCGGCAGGTCTTTATGTAAGCCATACTGAGACGCCCGGACGCATCTATGGAATGTCGCTGGAACATCACTTACGTAATGAAGCGATTTTTCGCAACGTTGCCAACTGGAAAATCTATGATTTTCAGTTTGAAGTAGAAGCTGAAGGTATCGACACACAGCCATTGGACTTGATTGATTGCCGTAACCTGACTTTTGCTAATTTCTACTCTTACCGTGTATCACGCATGTTGAAGTCTTATCCATCGGCTATACGAACCTGGAATTGCAAAGACATTGAATTTCTCAACCTGCATAATTATGCCCATGCCCGCGTGAAATTTACTTCCAATGCCAGCCTGTATGATGTAAATAGCCGGCATGAAGCACGTCGCTGGGAATTGGCACGGCTGCAACTGACCGGCAAAGAGAACCGGAAATACTCATTGAACAATGAAATAGGAAAAGCTGAGATTATAGTCACCGGCTTTGAATTCATTGACGGATTGACTAAAGACAGCCAAGGCAATATCTATTTCTGCGAATATCGTATGCGACGTATCTACAAACTGGATATTAAAAGCGGGCAAGTGACTTCCATTGCCGATTTCCCCTGGAATGCAGTGGCACTGACCTGCGATACGCAGGACAACCTGATTGTTGTCACCAAATACATATCTCAACCCGGTTATAAAAATGATGATACACGCAATGACAACCAGCCATTATTCGGATGGCGTGGATCGGGTGGCTTATGGGGATTCACCTACGTTCCCAAGCTTTATTCAATCCGCCCTGAAAATGCAGATGATAGCTTTCAGGTACTTCCTTTAGTAGATATGTCACAGGTACAGAAGCCTCAGAAGGTATGTTATTTAGCTAACCGAACTATTACCCAAAATGAATATTACGGTGGAAGAAAACCAACTCACTGCTTTGTGGCTCTGGATGGAGTAACTATTATTCCATATTATGAAGACCTGTTCCGTTGTTCATCTATAGTGGAAGCCGTTCCGGGAGAAACAATCTATACACTGGATGAGTATCACCAACGAGTTATTCATTCGGAAACGGATACCCAAGGTTTCTTACAACATAGTCATGTATTTGCAGATGGAGGTGACCGTAGTGTAGTAACAGACCAAACCGGCAATGTATATGTAGCAAACGGAGATATCTCTATTTTCGATTCTACAGGCAAACTTATAGGAATAATAGAGGTGCCCGAACGCCCGACATCCTTATTGATAAGCGGGGATAAGCTCTATATTACAGCCATATCCTCACTTTATCAAGTAAGATTAAAATAATAAGTTTTTCCCATCCAGACTAAGTTAGCAATAAGGTTAATTATCTTACCATGAAAAAGAAAGAAAACACATCCAGACAGACAGCTTTCCGCAGGATAGCTACTACCGCCCTATCTCTATTATTCCTGACAACTGTACAGGCACAACGAGAAAGTAAAACCATCAATGACAGCTGGAAATTCTTACAAGGTGAATGCACTACAGCAATAGATAGTGCTTTCAATGATGCAAACTGGACATCCGTCCATCTGCCACATACCTGGAATACGGATGCTTACACTGAAAAGGATTACTATCGGGGAACAGGCTGGTATCGCCGGCAAATATCGATACCGCAAAGTTGGAAAGAAAAACAGATATTTCTAAAACTGGATGCCGCCAGCAAAGCAGCCACCATTTATATCAATGGGAAAAAGGTAGGTGAACATACCGGAGGATATACCGCCTGCACATTCGATATTACCCCATTTTGCTCATTGAATACTCCCAACTCTCTTGCTATTTGTGTAGATAATGCCCGTCAGGATATCCCTCCTATTTCAGGTGACTTTACATTCTTTGGCGGCATATATCGGGATGTATGGCTCACAGCTGTCCCGAAACAACATTTCCATCTGACGAATTATGGTTCGGAGGGAATTTTCATCAGTACCCCCCAAGTATCCGAGGAAAAAGGTACAATACTTATCCGTGGAGATATAAAGAATGATGCTACCCAGAAAGCATCACTCGAACTGGAACACATCATATATCACCCTGATGGAAGCATTGCCCAGAGCCTGAAACAATCCATACAGATCAAGGCCGGAGAACAGTATTCTTTCCGTGCTGAGACCTCTCCGATCTTATCTCCTCAGTTATGGACTCCGGAAACCCCTCATCTCTACAGAGTGGAAAGTATCCTACGTGATAAAAAGACTAAAACGGTTCTTGACCAAAGTAACCACTATACCGGCTTCCGCTGGTTTAGTTTTGATGGTGAAAGAGGATTCTCCCTCAACGGAAAACCCTATAAACTACGTGGCATTTGCCGTCACCAGGATCAGAAACCCATTGGGGTGGCACTAACGGATGAGATGCACCGTCGCGACATAAAATTGATGAAGGAAATGGGAACCAACTTCATCCGTATCTCTCACTATCCACAAGATGACGCCTTACTGGAAATGTGCGATAAACTCGGCATGTTAGCTTGGGAAGAAATACCCATCATTGACATTGTACCCGATACCCCCGGTTATACGGAAAACTGTGAACGAAATCTGCGGGAAATGATACGCCAGCATCATAATCATCCCTCAATCATCACCTGGGGATATATGAACGAAATCTTACTCGTCACTCAACGACGCTATAAAAAAGAAGAAGAATTAAAGCCCATACTGGAACGAACACTGGCACTAGCCAATCGACTGGAAGTAGTGTTAAAAGAAGAAGATACAACCCGCGTCAGCACTATGGCATTCCATGGTAGCAATAGCTATAACAAAGTTGGCTTAGGCAGTATTACCGATATTGTCGGCTGGAATCTTTACCAAGGCTGGTATGGAGGTAACCTCACCGGATTCGAACAGTATCTGGAAGAACAACATAAAAAGTATCCTTCCCACCCCATGATTGTTAGCGAATACGGTGCAGGATCTGACAAGCGCTTACATTCGCTACAACCTCATGCTTTTGATTTCAGTATCGAATACCAGCAGAAGTATCTGGAGCATTACTTGCCCGTACTGGAGGAAACATCTTATATCTGTGGTGGAACACACTGGAATTTCATCGATTTTTCTTCCGCATTGCGTGATGAGTCTATGCCACGGATCAACAATAAAGGATTGGTATACTCAGACCGTACTCCTAAAGATGTATACTATTACTATAAAGCTGCCTGGCGTCAAGACATTCCAGTATTACATATCGCCAGCCGCGACTGGACACATCGTTCCGGTGTACAGCATGGGAAAGAAGCGGTCATATTACCAGTTAAAGTATATACGAACCTTCCTGAGGTAGAGCTTTTTATAGATGGGAAGTCTTTGGGCAAACAGAAAACCAAGAATTTTGCAGTAACATTTGAGGTACCATTCTGCCAAAAAGAACACTTTATTGCTGCTAAAGCAGAAAATAGAAAAGCCGCCCAAGATATTTCTTTTGTAGAAGACGGAATCCGCTTAAACTTTATCCCTATCCCTGCAAATTTAAATGAAACAAATCTACGGGACTTAGAACTTGCCATCAATGTAGGAAGTAATTGTTTCTATACTTCTGACGAAAGTAATCTCACCTGGTTACCCGATCAGCCTTATACTGAAAACGGCTGGGGATATATTGGCGGAGAAAGTAAAAGCAGTCAGATACAAATAAAGAATACCAATGACGGACCTCTATTTCAGACTCTTCGCAACGGAATTGAAGGTTATCGTTTCGATGTTCCCAACGGAGTTTATGAAATAGAATTTCTTTTTACAGATATATTCCGCGAGAATGCAACAACAGTCTACCAATTAGGTCGTAATTCTGATGTGGAAAACCGTGAAAACAGATTCGACATAATAATCAATGATCAAACTATCGAAGAAAGCTTTTCCCCTTGTCGCGAAAGTGATTATTTTCATGCTCTGCGGAAAAGATACAATATTACAAACTTTCGGAATAAAATTGAAATACGCTTCCCTGTTCGGAATGGAAAAAGCTTTCTGAACGGTATAAAACTCAGGAAACTTTATTAACTTCAAAACAAAAACACCATGAGAGTCAGAATTAACTTAGTCATTACCTGTTTATTACTTGCAGTAGGCCATATGCATGCACAATCTATTTGGGATGGAGCACATCTGCAAAAAGTAAAACAATCATTACATCAACCTTACTTCTCTACCACATATCAAGAGTTGGTAGCAGAAGCTGAAAAATTGCTGGATGTACAACCTCTATCCGTCGTGATGAAAGAGAAGACGCCTGGCAGCGGAGATAAACACGATTACATGAGTCAGGCACGCTATTATTGGCCTGATCCCTCCAAACCTGACGGTCTACCCTACATCAGCCGTGACGGTGAGTCGAACCCGGAACTGAATAAACTGGATCGAAACCGTCTTGGAGCAACTGCCCAACGCGTCACCACTCTTGCACTTGCGTGGTATTTCAGCAATGACGAGAAGTATGCTCAAAAGGCAACTGAACTGATCCGTGTATGGTTCTTTAATAAGGATACGCGCATGAACCCGAATCTGGAATATGCCCAGATGATACCAGGGCACCATAATAACAAAGGCCGCTGTTATGGTGTCATCGATACTTATTCGTTCGTTGAGATGCTGGATGCCGTACAACTATTGGAGAAGTCGAAGGCTTTCACAACTAAAGACAGTAAACAACTGAAAGCATGGTTTGGCAAACTGCTGACATGGATACTGAATAGTCCGCAAGGACAGGAAGAAGCTAATCAGGCTAATAACCACAGTACAGCACATGATGCACAAGTTATCGCTTTCGCCCTATATGCAGGGAATGTGAAAGTGGCACAGGAAGTCATCAATGCTATCCCCCAAAGACGTATCTTCACTCAGATCGAGCCGGATGGCAGGCAACCACATGAGTTGCGCCGTACCCTTGCATTCGGCTATTCACAATTCAATCTGTCCCATTTCATCGATATTTTTCTTATGGCTCAGAAGATTGGTATTTCAATTGATAACGCCACATCAACGGACGGCCGCAATTTCTACAAGGCAATGGACTTCTTAGCCCCATACGTTGGCAAAGATGTAAAAGACTGGCCCTACCAGCAAATCAGCGAATGGGATTACAAACAACAAGAATTCTGCAAAGACCTGTACCGTGTTTTCCTGTTAAATCCGGAACGTACAGACTATCTGAAACTTTATAGAGCACATCGCACCATTGATTGGAAGGATCGTTTCAATCTATTGTGGGTAAAACCTGATGATGTAGACAATGCATATGCTTTTGCTTGTGGCCAACTGCAATTTGCCATAAAATGTGCAAATAAGGCCAGAAAAGAAGCTGAGAATCAATGCAAACACCGCGTAATTCCCCGGAGTATCAACAAAGACGGTTCACTGCGAATGATACATCCGCACGACTGGTGTTCAGGCTTCTTCCCCGGCTCATTATGGCAAGTATATGCTTATACAAACGATGATTTCTGGCGTCAGGAAGCTATCAGCAATACCTGGATGATAGAAGAGGCTAAATGGCACAAAGGTACTCACGACCTGGGTTTCATGATGAACAATAGCTTTGGAAAAGCTTATCAACTAACAGGTGAACGTTCTTATAAAGATATAGTATTACAAAGCGCCAAGACTTTAATTACCCGCTACAATGATAAAGTAAAGAGCATTCGTTCATGGGATCATAACCGTGATAAATGGAAGTATCCCGTCATCATCGACAACCTGATGAACCTGGAAATGCTATTCTGGGCTACCCAGGAAACCGGCGATTCCATCTACTGGAAAATTGCTGTAAACCATGCCGATACTACCATGAAGAATCATTTCCGTCCGGATTACTCTTCATATCATGTAGTAGATTACGACCCCGAAACAGGAGAAGTGCGTGCCAAACAGACAGCACAAGGCTATGCCGATGATTCTTTCTGGAGCCGTGGACAAGCATGGGGATTATACGGATATACCATGTGCTATCGTTTCACAAAAAATCCAGCCTACCTGCAACAGGCACGCCATATTGCAGACTTCTTTTTCGGCTTACCGAACCTGCCGGAAGACTTTATTCCTTACTGGGATATGAAAGCGCCCGGTATTCCCAACGTTCCCCGCGATGCCTCTGCCGCTGCCATCATGGCTTCAGCCCTGTATGAACTCCGGACCTATGTTTCAGCAGAAGATAGCAACCGTTATCAAGGCATTGCCGACAAGATCGTAGATAGCCTCAACAAACATTACCAAGCTGAACCGGAAACAAACTATGGTTTCCTGTTGCTACACTCCACCGGACACCATCCGGGAGGTGATGAAATCGATGTTCCTCTCAACTATGCAGACTATTATTACCTGGAAGCATTGGCCAGAAAAGACGCTTTTAAGCAATAATTAATACTTTTTGATATAGGAGTTCACCTTTTTGAGACGTTTGTTATAGTAAACGAACTACTTTTCCACTACTTTTGTAGCACAGAGATTTAGAATAAACTTATAAATGAAAAGACATGAAAAACTTATTCGACATTAAAGACAAAGTGATTATCGTTACCGGTGGTTGCGGTATCCTGGGTAAAAGTATTGCTAACTATCTTGCAGAACAAGGTGCTAAAATCGTAATTCTTGACCGTGTAGAAGAAATTGGTAAGGAACTGGAAGCAGAACTGAATCAGAAGACAGAAGCCATGTTCCTTGTAACAGACGTTCTGAATAAAGAAATATTAGAAGAAAACAAAAAAGCCATCCTGGAACGTTTCGGTACCATTGATGTCTTGCTGAATGCTGCAGGTGGAAATATGGCAGGTGCAACTATTGCTCCGGATAAAACCATTCTTGACCTGGAAGTAGATGCTTTCAGAAAAGTAGTAGACCTGAACCTTTTCGGTACGGTATTGCCTACAATGGCATTCGTAGACGTGATGGCAAAGAATAAAAAAGGAGTTATCGTTAACTTCTGCTCTGAATCAGCTCTGCGCCCTCTTACACGTGTGGTAGGATATGGTTCTGCCAAAGCTGCCATTGCCAACTACACCCGTTATATGGCTACGGAACTGGCCACTAAATTCAGCCCTGAGCTTCGTGTTAATGCTATCGTTCCGGGCTTCCTGCTGACAAACCAGAACCGTGCCCTGTTGACTAACCCGGACGGGTCTTATACCGACCGTGCAAAGACCATCATCGCCCACACCCCATGCGGACGTTTTGCCGAACCGGAAGAACTGTTCGGAACCATCCACTACCTTATCAGCGATGCTTCCAGCTTCGTAACGGGTGCCTTGTCTGTAGTAGACGGTGGTTTTGACGCTTTCTCTATCTAACACTTACAAAGTGAATATGGAACACTTGTGTGGTACAAATGAAACACTTGTATGGCTCAACCCAAACACTTGTGTGGTACACGTAAAACACAAGTGTTCTATATTTGCTTCATAAATATCTATTTATCAACATAGTACAAATCTATAAATCAAGCCCATTCATTATGATATTATGTGAACAAACCTGGCGCTGGTACGGTCCTAACGATCCGGTCAGCCTGTGGGACATCAAACAAGCCGGAGCAACCGGTATCGTAAACGCCCTGCACCACATCCCCAATGGCGAAGTATGGACAGTAGAAGAGATCATGAAACGCAAAGAAATGATCGAAGCTGTCGGTCTGCGCTGGTCGGTAGTGGAAAGTGTGCCTGTGCACGAGCATATCAAGACTCAAACGGGAGAATTTCAGAAATACATCGATAACTATAAAGAAAGCCTGCGCAACCTCGGCCAATGCGGCGTGAACATCGTAACCTACAACTTCATGCCCGTACTGGACTGGACGCGTACCGATCTCGCTTACGAACTGCCTGATGGTAGCCGCGCCCTGCGCTTCGAACGTGCCGCTTTCATTGCTTTCGACCTCTTCTTATTAAAGCGTCCCGGTGCTGAAAACGACTACACCGACGAAGAAAAAGCTAAGGCAAAAGCCCGCTTCGAACAAATGACGGATGCCGACAAGCAACTACTCGTTCGCAACATGATTGCCGGACTACCCGGTTCGGAAGAGAGCTTCACACTGGAACAATTCCAGCAAGAGCTTGATCGCTATAAAGACATCACTCCCAAAAAGTTGCGTGCCAACCTGATTTACTTCCTGCAAGAAATCACTCCTGTTGCCGATGAAGCCGGTGTAGAGTTGGTTATCCATCCGGACGATCCTCCTTGTTCTATCCTTGGATTGCCGCGTATCATGAGCAGTGCTGCCGATTTCCAAGCATTGATTGACGCTGTTCCTAATAAGAGCAATGGTCTTTGCCTCTGTACCGGCTCTCTCGGAGTCAGCAGTTCCAACGATCTGGAAGGTATGATGAAACAGTTCGGTGACCGCATTAACTTCGTACACTTCCGCAGCACACAGCGCGATGCAGAAGGTAATTTCTACGAAGCTAACCATCTGGAAGGTGATGTAGACATGTACCACGTTATGAAAGCTTTTCTCGAATTACAGCAAAAAAGACAAGTATCCATTCCTATGCGTCCCGACCACGGACACCAGATGGTAGACGACCTGAAGAAGAAAACCAATCCGGGATACTCCTGCATCGGTCGCCTGCGCGGATTAGCAGAATTAAGAGGTTTGGAAATGGGTATAGCAAAATCTATCCTCAAAGAATAGATTCCCAAACCACATAGTTCAGAATAAAATAATAAGGGTATGCCTAAGGAGAAAAGCACAATCTCCGGCATACCCTTCGCTCATTTCATAGAGAACTTAAATCAAATAGAGAGCTTATATCAAATCACTACAGCTCCTTCTGGCAAGGAGACTTACATATCTCTCATCAAGCACCTTCAATCTGGTTGGCAGGGTATAGGTAAAATCAACCTTTCCGCCTGCGTGAATCATCATTACCGGAGAATATTCTCCCGGCTCCAATGTGGGCAGGATTACCAACACCTCTGTGTCAGTATACTTAAACACTCTTTTAACATGTATCAATGTGCCCTTATCGGAGACGGGAGAAAGCCCCAGGTAAATGGTTCCAAGTGAAGACAGACACAGGTTCTCACCTGTAATGACTACCGGAGCATTAGGAGTAATAGTACCGTCACGCAAACCTGTCAACGGGTCGTATATCTCCTTAATAACAGGAACATTCTTTCCGAGGATTACCGGATACTCATTTCTTTCCTGCTTATTATGATGCAACTCAGTCCCTATTTTTTTTCTATCTTTCCTCACCATTCTATTCCTTTTTAATTAGTAATATCAGTCTCTTAGACTACACCACAAAATTACACCAGAATGCATATACTTTTGTGGCAAGAAAAAGAAAGATCAAGCTTCCAGACTTTCTATGTATGATGCTCCCTATTCACCCAAACTCTTTTTTCGGAAATAGGGTACCTCAAAAAAGAAATGTTACGATTATCGAAACAAGTAGCCCGCCAAAAGTGTTAAATAGATAATAGACAAACCTCCAACTCACACTGATTATGATAACAAACGAGTTAAACACAGGACTAGTTAATGCCGTCAAAGAGAAACTCCCAGCCAAAGACAACCTTGCCAATGCTTTAATGGACATTCTTTATATAGGCAAAGAAGCTATATACCGCCGGCTCAGAGGTGAAGTACCTTTCACACTGGCCGAAGCTGCTGTTATATCCAGGAAACTGGGTATATCACTGGATAAGATGATAGGCGTAAGTTTCCGCGATAATGCCGTATTCGATATGAATATAGTAAGCAGCGACAAACCTTTCGAAGCCTACTACTCTATTTTGGAAAAACAGGTAGACCTGTTTCATTCAGTGAAAGAAGACGAAAACTCGGAAATAGGAACTTCATCCAACATTATCCCCCAAACCCTTTCACTAAAGTATAATATGCTCTCCAAATTCCGATTATTCAAATGGATGTACCAAAATGAAAATATCAAATGCAAACATTTCGAGGAAATGGAAATTCCGCAAAAAATGGTGGAGAAGCAAAAGGAATACAGTGACTTGGTATCTCATATTCATTCTGTAGACTATATCTGGGATAACATGATATTCAGCCACCTCGTTAATGACATCCAGTATTTTTGCAGTATCCATCTTATTACCGATGAAGATAAGGATACGCTTAAAGAAGAACTATTCTTATTAATAGATGAAATGGAAGAGCTCTCTGCACGTGGGAAAAGCAAAGCAGGCAATGACGTCAAGATTTATATTTCGAATATTAATTTTGAAGCAACCTATAGTTACTTGGGCACAAGTTCCACGCAACTTAGCCTGATCCGCATTTATTCCATTAACTCCATTACCACACAAGATCAAGAGATGTTCCGTGGATTGAAGGAATGGATTCAATCATTGAAAAAGTTCTCGACTCTGATATCCGAAAGCGGTGAAATGCAGCGTATTCAGTTTTTCAAACAACAACGAGAAATCGTAAGTATATTGTAACATACTATTCCGATTACTGAAATAAACCTAATTATATTTATCCATTTTCGAAAAGAGATAGGTATCCTATCTCTTTTTTTTCACAGTTCAACTATTTCTTATTTCATTCTTTTCAAATAGAAAATAATCCTATTTTCCACACATGATATAATACACTAAAGTTCCAGTTACAAGCTCTATATTTGCATATGTCACAAAAACGTCCTATGACATTTGATTATTAACAAAAAAGTAGAAGGCTATGACAAAGAATTACATTGTAAAAGAGCTGATTAACAAGATGAAAGAGAGAATTCCCAAAGGTCATAATCTAGCCAATTATCTGACAGATACATTATACATGGGAAAGGAAGCAGTCTATCGCAGATTGCGTGGAGAAGTCGCATTCACCTTTGATGAAATAGCCATCATTTCTCATAATCTGGGCATTTCCATTGACCAGATTATAGGGAATCATCTATCCAATCGGGTCACTTTTGACTTGAATTTACTGCATTCACCCAGCCTGATAGAAAGCTATCATGAAATCGTGGAACGCTACCTACGGATATTCCATCTTGTAAACGAAGATCAGAACAGTGAGCTATATTCCGCCACCGGTACCATACCTTTCACTCTTTATTCATCCTATGAATATCTTTCCAAGTTCCGGATAAGCCGATGGATATATCAGAATGGGAAAATGAAGACCCCTAATTCCCTGAGCGACATGCAGGTACCTGAGAAGATAGTCACTGCCCATAAAAAGTTGAGTGAAAATATCAGGAAAGTAGGAAAGGCCTATTTTATATGGGATAGTAATATCTTCCAATCTTTCGTGAAAGAGATAAAATACTTTGCCGGATTAAACTTAATATCCACATCAGATGTTTTGTGTCTCAAGAATGAGTTACAGCACTTGCTAACCGACCTGGAGAATTTATCGATCAAAGGAGAATTCAGTGAAGGGCATGAGTTATATATCTACCTGTCAAACATTGACTTTGAAGCAACATATAGTTATCTTGGCAGAAAAGATTTTCAGATTAGCCTATTCAGAGTATACTCTATCAACTCCATGGATTCACAAAGCCCACAGATTTGCCAGATGCAGAAAAACTGGATACAATCTTTGAAAAGGCACTCTACTCTGATTTCGGGCAGCGGAGAAGCGCAACGAATAGCGTTTCTGGAGAAACAGAGAAACATTATTGATATGCTATAAAAAGAACTGTATCAGAATGGCGTTGAAACCATTCTGATACAGTTCTTTTTATAAGACACTCATTCAAAACCCTACTCCACTGTTCTCACACAACGGTAACGTGCCCAGGTTGCCGCACCACCTTGGGGCCATGCACCAAATACAGCACTATTTTCTCCAACTAACCAATAATTACCATCACGATCAGTTAAAGTCCAGTGTACACCGCTAATTTCTTGAAAACCATTTCCAGTCCAGGTAGTTGAACTACCAAATCCCTGATTATTATTACTTAAAACCGAAGCTCCTAAACTGAGAGCCAAATACATCTCACGCTGGGTGGGCAAACGCCAGTTATTTCCTTTACCCGCACATATATCCCTTGCTTGCTCCCAAGTCTTACCAGTACTACTGGTATTTTCTATTTGAAATTTCGGGGCAACCTTATTCGTCGTAGCAGGACTTTCACCAGAACTGAGCAATACCGAAGAATCCGCACCTCCATTAGCATCGCGGGAAACAACAGTAACTCCTTCAGTAGATTTGATAAGATAAGGATACTTCGTTCCACTCTTGCTATTATCTCTTACACAACGGAAATATTTATTGTCACTGACAGACTCAGAATACGGAAAGCCTGTCGAAAGTTCTAACGAGAATCTTGTAGCCGAACCTGCAGCTGTATAGTAGGATGAAGACCAATAGTTACCAGTCCAGTTATGATACCAACCATATATATTCTGGCTGTTATAATAACTGCCATCCAATGCATTACCTCCCAATGCATTCTCATAGACATACGACATCAGCAATTCACTGGCAGTAGGCAAACGCCAGCCATCACCTATATTCTTGCATATTGTTTCTGCATCGGTAGCGTTTGCCTGACGTCCCCTACTGGCATCTTCCGTATAGTATTTTCTATTATCGAACCGAAGCGGATAAAGGTAAAAAAGAGGTTGCCCAACACTGGTGTAAGACTTAACCTCAGACACCATTTGCAAGTCAATCGTACGGTAGAACGGATAATATGAATCACTGACAGTATGCATCACGTTTCTGAACGTAATTCTTATTGTTCCACTCTTCCCTTCTTTCCATTTGCCGGGATGAAGTTTTAATCTGAAGTCATATCCCCGGTTTACTATATCATTTCCTTTACCATCATCATTTGCACTAACAACGGATTGTTGATACATCTTGGCGTCTGCATTTTTTGTACCTACGATTATATCATTATCCGCATCAGGACGGATCAACCCGGTTCCATCATCACCAACGATATCAAGTTCTTCTATCTCCATTATTTCCCAATTGTTATTGACAAACAATTGCACATACTGTTCCGCCCCCAAATACATCTTATAGGTACGGCTATTGGTAGTAGTAGGATAAAATCTGATTGAAAATTCCAATTCTCCCTGGTTGATGGGAAACTGTACCTGAGTAAAGTACCCTTCCTTATCGAACAGATTGAATTTCATGTAATCTTGACGCCACCACCAACCAGTGCCATTTACAGTACTACCATCTCCCACTCTTCTCGGATTCAGTTGTACCGTAAATGCTTGTACCCTGTCTCTGAATGTTTTAGAGTTATCTCTTTCCAATTCCGGAATCAGGCCACCGGCAGCGTACTGAACAGTCCCTTCATTAACAGTCTCCTGAAGATAGACATTTATTTTATCCATAGAAAACATCACATACACTGTCTGCGGTTCAATGGGAAGATCATCGCCGTCAGGATTTCTAATCGGGAAGAAGAGGCCGTTTTCCAATACATTTCCGTATGCATCCACAAATTTAATAATCCCCGGGTCTATTACTTCCTGTATTACTTTAATCTCATGAGTCAATCGTCCTGCTGTCAGTGTAACAGTCGCAGTACGAGTGATTCCGATAGTTCCATTATTAAAATAAGGAATCCGTAGCATAAGCTGCGTGTCATCATTCGCTATACCCGATGCCGTTGCTGCTCCGTCACTAAAACCAAGCCAGTCACTCCCCTCTGTAATGGAAGCCTTCCAGCCATCGGGACTATCAGTGAAAATATCTATAGCATAACTGTTATTCTGGTATTGGGTTACACCCACCTCCGACTCGCCCACTCCGAGCATATACTGCCCATTGTAGACTACATCCTTCACCTTGTCTCTATTATAGTGTATTAATCGGATTTTCAAGTTAGACATGACCGTATAAGAATTCAACGCATCGCCAATACTTTCATAACCGGCACCCAAAGCCTTTGTAATACTTACAATATATTTATAGTTCCGCTTCAAAGGTAAATACTCTACCTGTTCACCTACCTCTCCAGTCTTGGTGAAATCCACCCGGTAAAAGGTAGATTCGCCATTATCAATATTTCCCTTCACTATCAGGCAAACAGCCTCCTTACGACTGGCAGCACCATCTTGCGATGCACTGCCGGCATCTACCGCCGCAGGAGCCTCAAACGTATAAATCTCCCCATCGTATGGCGTATTGCCATCCACAGAATAGCTTAATATAAGAGACTCTTGCGTCTGCTTACCACTGTTTGCCGGAATATTCAGAGCATCATCGGCTGCAGAAACAATAATTTGCCCGTTTGCATCCCAAGCCGGAGCAACATATCCGGTCGTATTGTAATTAGCCAGATACACCTCCTCCACCGTAAAGTTGGACGCTGAATTACGAATGTCGATACGCGCCAGCATGCGCGTCATACTGATACCGGTTATTGGCTCCATTGAAGGACCAAGTTTCGTCACTTCTTTCTCCCCATACATAGGAATCGGTGCATAACCATCAGGAGTTAATCCATCAGCCGGCCATTCACCGGTTGAAGTATGAGTTATCGCCTTCAATACCTCTGCTTTGCTAGTCGTCCCCTTCACAAAACCCGACACAATACTACCAAGCTGTTTGTTAGCCACAATCGCAATGCAAGCCGATGAAACTGTAGGAGAAAGTATGGCAGAGAAATCCACTGTGGAAATATTATTGGCTAAATCCTGTGTGACCCCTGTCCCCTCTACCCATTCCAGAAATACCGACGGCGATTTCGACGTATCGAAAACAAGAATATCTACGGTTTTCACCTCATCTTCCTTCTTTGCAGCCCCTACTCCAGACATTGTACGCGAAGATACGGACGGGATACCTACATCGGGAACTGTCAGGGTAAACCGGATGCCGTTCTCCGTCGTTGGAGGTGGTGCTATACTAAACTCCTCCTGCACACATCCTGCCAGCCATATAGCTGCCATTAGTATCAACAAGAGATAGTTCTTTTTAAATCTTGAAATCCTATATTTCATGTATTCATTTCCTTTCTTAAACAATATGTTATCCACCACTATGGCACAGTTAATATTACAGTTTTGGGTGGATTATCCCCATTCGTATTAACCAATGTAAGCGTAGCCGTCTTACCGGATATTGCATTAGCCGTAAAATAAAAATATACCGCTTCACCACTCACACCACTTGCGCCGACCATCGTTTCACTATTGAGTAAAATTTTATCATTATCCTTTACCCCGTCAATCTTCCACTCCCACGTTCCCGGACTACCAGAAGTAAAAACGAGCTTACGGCGCTGCATAATTCCAGTTCCGGCATCATTACTGTCCAGGTGCACTTCCTCAGTCATCCATACCCCATCTCCACCCCACTGATGCAGAAGTATCCGATGATGCAAGTTACCTGCGTCAATATAGAACCTCGTCTCGCGTTCGACTCCATCTGCTGCTTCAAATTTAGGCATCACAACATTAACATTATAGGTATATACGCCACCAGAAGAAGATGTTTGAGTCATTGTGACCGTCGCCCACGAATCCATTCCATTTTTATCCAGTATTGCCCCGACCGGATACCCCGTATTCGGATTCGCATCATAATTCGTTTTAGCTTCTATATCCACCGTTACAGCGTTTGCCGCCGTCAACACTTTAGTCTGTGACAGCTTGAGATAGTACTGTCCGTCAAAAATCACATTCACCGGTCTATCTGTCCATGCAAGAGGAGTGGCAGAGATCTGATAGTTCTCGTTTGATATCGTAATATTGTAATTGATATATTCACCTGATTCCCACGAATGCGGATTAGTATTAACAATATCTTTAAATAGAAACTCCCGCTCCCCAAAGTTAGTCGTAACAACAATTTTAGCCGTAGCAGATGATAAATCAGACGGCAACATGAGAAAGGTGTCCCCCATCAGGGTAGCATCTTCGGTTACCGTGTTGTTATTGCTGAGCACAGAAGCAATATTCCCGGTGGTGACACCGCTCCACACAAAGGCAGGTTTAGCATTTTCCGTAGTGGCAGCCGGAATGTCAGTCACGGTAAGCTTACCACTCTTCCCAACATCACGGAACTCTATTTTTTCGATTATCACCTCATCGGGTACCGGGGCTTTCTTTTTAAACGTAAAAGTCACTTTGGTCAGTGTATGATAAAAATGTATACTCACATCCTGGCCCCATACCGGTGTCGATATGGCTGCCAGTACATCAACATGAGCACTCGCAGATGCATCTACCGTATAGTCCAGCACCATTTGTTCAGGATTAGAGAAAGTAGTTGTTGGTGCATTTGTACCATTATACGGATACCACGAGAAGAATTTCATGCTCGCTCCCAGCATACCCGGCCAGTATTGTTCCGGCGATATCGTTGCCGTCAGATCGGTATTCACTATGGCACTTGCATTGAAGTATGCCTGCGAAGCAGATGAACTGGGCGTCAGGGAAGCAAAGAAACCAAATGCTTCTCCTTTCAGGTCAGTATTTGAAGAAATAACCGTACCACGGGTACCGGTTCCACCCTCCCCGATACGTTGCACAACAATCTGCTTCCCACATGTCATCATCTCCTCGCCAATGCATGAGAAGAAGATAGCCGGAATTAAAACCGCCATTGCAATCATCCTGATACTATTTCTAAACTTTATCATCTTATTTCTTTTCCCTAATTAAAACTTCATGTGATAGAAGGCATCACAAATCCATATCCAGATCAATATCCTTTCGCGCACCCCAATCTTCTACCGTTATTGCCAGTATCCGGATACCGACTTTACCTACCCGGGCTGTTATCTGATACACATTATTCCTACGGATTTCCGTAAAGGGTTCTGCTACCGGCATGCCTCCATCATCGACTTTTGTTATTGTTTCTATCACCTTCCCACTTATTCCGGTAACGTCTGGCGGCCCTTTCAGAACATCGGTCATGCTGACAGCCAATCTGTCGGAATAATCCGATTTAAATATACGTTCAGCAGTATAAAACGAGCAAAGTAATTTCCGGTTCTCGGCTCCTGTAGCCAATGAATATGACCAGGTTTTCGTTGCCGCCGCCGTCCAGGTCTTTGCAAGCAAATCATCCGCTGATACATTTTCCATCACTTTTCCGTAGTTTTTAGAAGAATCAACATTATCCCTCGTACCGTTATCCTCGTTGCCCATCACCAAATAACTATTATGAGTGAGGTTATGTAAGGTAACACTGGTACTTCCAGCTGTATATCCAGTCACCGCTCCACCGTCTGTAGCCTCAAGAAATATATCGACCCGAGCCACAGCACGTTCAACAACCATTTCTACAGTCTTAGTTTCTTCCGGGACTACAGATATTCCCCGGATTACCCCCGTCATGGGCATGCCGGTTGACGAAACAATCTCTCCGTCACTATTCAGTATACTGGCAATATTGTAATCTACATTTTGTAATGCTGCCAAGGTGGTGATTCCATTAAGTTCACTTGTAAGACCATGCGGTTCATTTACAATAACTATTACCATAATATCATTGTCGGGAGCCACTTTGAGTACTTGTGCAGTAATATCAGTAGCCACCCCCGGAGTAGATAAAATGATATGTTCATTCACATCCAACTTCGTGCCACCAGACACCTTGTTGAATACGATAAACCGTATCGTTTTAATCTCCTCCTGTCGATCCACATCCAGATTGTTCTTCAATTCGATGCTAAGCTGTGCGCGGGTAAGGGGAAGCAGTTCATCGTCCGCATTACTGCAGGAGAACAAAAAAGATATGAATGTCAGATATATAATATGTAATAGTTTATTCCTCATTCTTACACTTCGATATCATGAAGCCAATATATCCAGGTGCCCACCACAAGGCCAATTTGGATAAATTCTCCGCCTCCGGGCTTCTCGGTAACAGAGAATATCAGGTTCCATTCACTCTGGCGATCGAGGTATTCCTGAAAAGGAAGTTCCGTTCCATCGTGCCGGGAAACCGGACGAGCAATACTCAATAATGCCATCAAATCATGGCTCCATACTTCAGCTCCGGTATCCGCATTTCTTATGAGGAACCGGTAATCCCATCCATCTCTGTTGAGGAGACGCATCGTATTCAGGCGCGTAGATACAACTACATTAGAAGTCTCACCTTGACCTGTATAGTGAGGCACATAGGCAATCGAACTTCTGTCTGTGGGCTCATTCTCCCAAGAATAGACAGCACTTTCCGGCGTTTGAATTTCAAAAGTATAGTTTCCTGTTATTTCATTCTCACCATACTTCATCAACACAATATTAAACCGATTAGTGTTGCGTATCAGATTCACTTGATAAACCTGATGACTAGTGTTGGACGGCAGATGATCCACCTTCACAACTTCTCCGAAATAAAGGTGTGGGAACTCGAAGTCTACGATATCTGCTTCCCGCTTCAAAGCTACTGTTACTTGTTGTAAGGTAGTCTTTCCCGGAACCAGTTCACGCCCCACATCATCCAAAATACGGAAACTATCGGATAAACTTCCCACAGTCAATACCTTGTAACTTCCAAACTCAAGATTATCGGCCAAAGGCATCCGATTTCCACCAATCAGCGCGGAAGCCTCAGCTCTTTTTGAAAAGAGCAGTTTGTCATCGCTATCGAACACAAATATATCCACCGATCTAACCTGCGGATTGAATGCATCCGTATATTCCATATTATAGTCGAATGTGAATTCCAACCAAATTTCACATCGAGGCAGATCCTCGCGTATACTGTCGCATGATGCGATGAATAACACCGAGGTGATGATAAGGAATAGCGATTTTATTTTTTCAAACATATCTTTTTCTTTTAGGGGGCAACGTGTTAAGTTACCGGTTATATTGTCGGAGATCATGCTTAAAGACCTCCTGTTATTTCCATTTTAGGGGGCGCTATTTTATATTTCATACATTCCAAGTGCGCCAAAGCATTTCCGTGCTGTTTTTGAGAAGCCTGTCACCGGCTTATTATTCTTCATCGGCAATCAATGCCGTACATCATGTAAAAAATACAGGGCAGGCAGTTTGCACTGCCCTGTTCTTCTTTATGTAAAAAGTATATTAAATTTCAAAATTAGTAGTCCAGTATACCCATGGAGCAACTTTAATCTCGAAGTGAAGATAAGCACCTAACTTGTCAATATCTTCTTCTTCATCTGGATCCTCAGGACCACCACCAGGATACCATGGTGTGCCATTTCCATTTACCTTTGTCAGTGTAAGTGTATAATAGTTATTACGCACAACACCATATTTACCATATTCCATGTGATCAATAGCTGCGTTATCATGGCGAATCTCATAATAGTAATAGTTTAGACTTTTCTGATACCAATAGATACAACCATCTTCTTTTGTCAATTCACCGCCATTTGCACTGATATTGTCAAGGATATCTTGAGTAAGAGCTGCAAAGCTACCCGGATCACTACCACCAAGTGCTGTTCTCACCTGCGTATAGAATTTCTCACACGCATTTACCAAGAGCTTCTCCAAGGCAGTTCTCTGATCTTCAGCCTTAGCTTCAGCAGGTGTATACGCATCTAACAATTTTTGAAAGCTCTTAAAGTTTATAGAATTAGCTCCATTAGAGAGGCGATACCAGTCATTACCTAAAGTAAAATCTGCATCATTCTTCCAAGGTGCATATTGACCTTTAATCACCAAACGTGTAGCTGCACCAAACTTCTGATACCCTGCATCCATTGTATTTTCAATACAATATCTATATTTATCGCCCACAGACGCACTTTTTTCAACCCAGTCTACTTTAGGTTCACGATTGGCATCAAGCTCATTCTTTATAATACCTGTCAAGTATTCACTTCCACTGTCTTTCTTAAAGTTCGGGTCAACTGTGTAGAAGTTACTCTTGTAGAACCCAGTATCATGAGATGATCTTGTCTTTGTCTTCTGTGCAAAAGGAAACAACAAAGAGTTGTAATAATCAATAGTCCAATTTCCAAACTCAAATTGGCCAAGGGAAGCATTCGTAAGCTCTTCAAAAGGTCCAACTTCCGACACATTGACCATCACCTCCAGTTTAGATGCAAGACGTTCTATCTCAAGTTTAGCTGGCTTACTTTTAGCTGCATTCAGAGCTTCTGCTTCGGTTTTATAATCACTGGCTTTAAAGATGTTGGCTGCCACATCAAGCAGGCAGTCTGCTTTCCATGCATGGTTAATAGGATCTCCGTCACTATCATCATAGAAACCGGCATTAATCATAGCACAACCATTGGTATGTACAACCTCTTCCACAAAATAAGCATTATTAGCCTTACCTGACTGCGTACCTACAGTAACCAGAGCGTTGATATCGTTAAACGTTGCACCGGCTGCAATGTTATCCAAACGGTTCTTTAGTGTAGTACCCGGATTAGCAATGACAAGCAAATACTTAGTATCCGTACTTACCTTAACCGGAGTATTCGGAGTAGTAACTCCAGAGTTTGTTCCAAACTCGCCTGTTCCCAATACAGTGGCATACTTAGTTGTGCCTTCATCCTTAACTACATCCTTTGTTGCATCAAACGTTATCACATAAAGCTCATTAATCAGACTCTCTTCCGGCTCAGGCTTCTGCTCCGTAGAAGCACGTGTTCCCGGACTTTTTGGATTAGTCAGACTGATTGATACATAGGCCACATCATAGCCTTTTGTCACTTCGCCATCAGTATTATCGTCGAGTTCATTTGAACAACCCGCCAATACCGCAATAGCCAGCAACGACACTAAAATTGATTTAATCTTTAGCATAATACAAAACTTATTAGAAATTAATTAATATAATTATTCACTTTTACAGGTTCCTTTTCCGGTTCCCAATCATTACTTATTTATTTTTATTCTTTTTCTCTATCTCAATAGCATTAGCCTTCTTTTTAGCTAATTCCTCCAGATTGCCTCCTGCAGCATCCAGTCCAGCCTCTTTGGCAATCTTTAAATGTTTCTCTGACAATTCATATTCCTCCTTCATTAATAGTAATACTCCCATTGCATTGTTATACTCCGGCAGAAACTCTTCCGATTTCACTCTTTCCAGATAGCGTGCCGCAGAAACCAAATCATTGCGTGAAAGTGCTGCCGTAGCCGCATTCATATTGGCGATTTCACTTTCCGGATAAATGCGGACAGCTGTTTCAAAAATATCGATAAACTCCTGTGAACCTTTCGGGTAGGTATTAGCCACCATGAACATTTCATTCAGACTCAGGTTCTGTGGACGTTTCTTTATAACTTCCTTCGCCTCTTCCAGATTAAAATTCTTAATATCATAGCTTACCTTACAGATCGCTACACGAAGTCCCGGGAAGATATGCTTCAACATAAACCGATAAGGTGCACCACCACGAAGTTGCATCAGCTTTGTTTCCCTTCCTTTCTCAATCGGAATATTCGTAATGATTTCCATCACTTCCGCCTTATAATCCATTTCTACGGTAGCAAGTGCCTTTACCAATCCGTCCCAGTTTTCACCTCCAAACTGGATATGATACTGGTTCTTCGGGAAATCATATTGCGTAGCCAGATAGTTGCGCAATGCCATAGCACGGCCCTCAGACAAGCGTTTATTCACCTCCAACGTTCCTTCAGGAGAAGCATAACCGATAATATCCAGACGATTCACTGTGACATTCGCATCAGATTTCAGATCATCAATCATCGCACGTATCTTAGCCAACTCCTTGGGATTGTTCATATACTCAGGGCGAATATCCACCTTATTCACCTCAAAGTCCAGAAAAGCTTCGGCCTGCACATCGCGGCTCTTTATCTCCTCCACCATCGGTTCCACATACGACAGATAAGGAGTTACCACGTAAGGTACCAACATTCGTTCAAGTGTAACCTTATCAAAAGTATGCTCCACATTCATCAGAGTACTTTCACCGCAACCACATTCATCACGTTGCACATTCAGCCGGGCATCTGCCATCCATGCTTCATAAGGCAACACATATCTGTATTGAATGACACCACTTTGCTTCTTTGTATTTTTCTCTACCCGATAAGGGAGTTTATGGCTATTCTTCTCTTTCCGGCTCATCACTGCCAGTCTGCGTTCATAAACCAGGTACTCATTGCGTCCTTTAATAGATACTCCGGGAAGATCATAAGTAGTGGTAGACGAAACCAGTTGCGGAATAAGGTCCACCCCACGCGCAGATTTCACTTTCACATCCTCCAGAACGACATCCAGATCCACATGAATAAATTCACCCAGTTGTTCCAATCGCACAGGCTTTATACGGATAGTACCATCGTATGAACGATCCTGAGCCAATACCCCATTCACATTCAAAAATAAAAAGGTCAGTGCCAGTGCAATGAATTGCATATTTCTTTTCATCATTCTCAATCTATTTAATTAAGTAAATAAGTGATACGCTCGCTTTTGTAGGTCCCAGGTAATTCTTACTGGCATCTTTCTGTTTGGTACCGCACGTTGTGCAAGGATATTTATCATATAAAATACGCGCATATCCCAGCCCTACAGAAGCCTCGATACTCCAACGTTTTTTCAATATCCATGAATGTCCTATGGAAAAGCCTCCTCCATAAAGGCGTCCTTGGTAGCGCATATTCTGCATATTATCACTGATTAACGGCCAGTCGGGCCATCCGCCTACATTGAAATCAGCATAATGAGCATGTAACCCAATAAACGTACGGTTGAAACTTTCGCAAAACCAATAACGAAGCTCCGGCTGTATACCCCAGTGCTTCAAGCGAGTATCATCAAACTTCCACGGATTATAATTGACCGGAATATCCAATGTCCACTTACGTGACAAAGCCACCTCCAAACCAAGACTCATAGTAGTAGTGGCATCGTAAAGCAAATTGCTTTTCACTGCAAGTGTTTGAGCTTTACTTTCGACCGGTAACAAACCCAATATGAATAGTATGCATACTAGTATTTTCTTCATTTATTTCTAGTTTTTATTTTTATAAGTCATTCCCTTATTCCATGCCCTTTTCAGCATAAGACAACATGCCGAAAAAAGCATAAAATCTCAGATGCAAATATCGCTGAAATTAAGAAGACTGGAAATCGTATCAAGTTCTGTTATAGGCACTAAAAAGAGGGACATACAACCAATTATGCCATTGTAGAAGATGAAAACGACTGAAATAAGAAAAAAGAGCAATTCAGGATGTTCATTTTCGCAATACGAACATTTTTATTTTTTATGTTTCAATATTCGCAACTTTCAAAAGAAATTAATCCAAACCATTTAATATATGAAAGAGAAGAAAATAATCATTAAATACAAGTTTAAACCAGCAAAATATGCAACTTCGTATAATCACCCCCCTTCACACACTATTCTAGCTTACACTCCCTACAAAAAGAGAGTGAATTCTACAGAAGTCAATTTTGTATTAATTACTACATTATACACTTTATATTCTCGCCATTATTATAATGTGAGTTAGTTAGCTATTTTTCTTGTAAAGAAAAGGGCTACGAAGCAAGTGCGGCTCATTGTGGAAGCGTTGGGGGAACCTTAAACGGATCACGCAATATTTGCGGTGTAGGGTAATGAAAATCTCTCATTGTAGTGTATTGGACGGGATAGTTTTTTATTTTCCCTTTTGCCCTTTTGTTTTTCTGTCTGAAAAATAAAAGTCTATTCAAGTCTGTTTTTTACCTCACGAGACCGTTCTTTTCGTCTCGTGGAAGGATTTTAATCATCCCACGGGGCGAGGTCATCCCGTCCCGTGAGACGGATTTCGTCGCTTCACGAGGCCGCTTTGCTCCTAAGCCGGGGAAGAATCCATTGCTTCGTCCGGTCATTCCAGATAGCATTGTCTTCCGGGCGGGGAGGTGCTTCGTCGGGGATGGGGCAACCCATGTAGGTGCGTTGCCCGCCGATACGCTTCTCGAAGCGGTAAGGGTCGAGTGAATGGCTTTGCTCGGCAGCCTCCAGCTTCAAAAGCTCTGCATGCAGGAAGGCTGAGGTACGGCTGCCGGGAGCCGTGAAATTAGCAAAATACTGGTGTACGTCACTGCTGTTCAGCAAGGACGGCCCTTTGTCGTAGAGCAGGATGTGCTGTTTGAAGAAGCCTATAGCCTCTTTGAAGTACCGGCTCAGCAAACCACCATACCCGCTCTTCATGCAGGCAATTTCCGCCCAACTGCTCTCCAGGCACAGCCCGTCCACCAATTCCTGCCAGGGACGAATGGCGTGAAGGGCACTACCGCCGGAAAAAGGAGCAACGGAAGCATTGGCGGAGATACCGGTATCGGCAGGGACACCGGTATCATTACGATCATCATCAGCAGCAGATATTTCTTTTTCTTTTGCTGCTGTTGTTATTATATCTCTTATATTCTCTTTTTGCTGTAGATTTTCATTCGATAAGCCACTGATATTCGGAGTATTGCGATTTATTCCAGATTCATTTTCATCGCGATTTTTGTCCATTGTCTGCCTGTTTTTCGTCGAAAAGCCG
>NZ_QRZF01000018.1 GCF_003464595.1 Bacteroides intestinalis | reverse complement strand
ACCGTTTTTAGTTAAATAGGTGTAAACCATTTCTGTATTAAGTCACATTCCTAAGGGTGAACGGAATGTTTCTTAAGAGTAAACAAAATAATCTCTTATGTTGAACACTCCACTGACCAGCTATTTCAGTCAAAACCACATGATGACAAAAGGTGACTTCCAAAGGATATGCGGTATGATGAAAACGACTGCAATGGGGCATATCCGCCATTTACGCGGGGAAGGAAGGCTAAAAATATTGGATTACAGACTCGTCCGATATATGCACTAAATGTAATGTATTGTGTTGTAATAAAGGTAGTTATGACGTAAAATGTAAAAATCGGGCGTGAGAGTAGGTCACTTACTCTCACGCCCGATTTTTACTCTCACTCACACTTAATAGTCTAATTATCATTAATCTATTTTAAAAGTGAGGGTAGTGAGGGTAAATTGATACTAACTTTTAGTTGTGCCTTGAACTTTAAAGAATATATTGTACTTCCTTAAACAAATATCCACGTTCCTTTCCTGCCTGGTCTTCAAGAATAAATCGCCCATCCGGTTCTACGCGTAGCAAGTGGGCAATGAATTCGCCGTCCGCATCTGCATAGCGATGAAAGCCATTCCGACGGAATAGGGAATGAGCGTAACGGGTGTTGATTAAGTCTGCTGTTTTACCTGAACAGTCTGTTTGCAAAAGGGTATAGTACTCTTTTATTCGCTTCATAATATTGGCAAGTATCAGATATCGGTCATGATCTTCTCCTGTAATCTGTTTTAGAGATACCGGATTAGGGGCATTACTTCGGAAAACTTCCTGATTGATATTCACTCCGATACCGGAAATGCTGCGTCCGATATGATGTCCTGAAAGGTCATTCTCTATCAGTATGCCGCAAATCTTCTTCTCGTTCCAATAAATGTCATTCGGCCATTTAATGGAAAAACCTTCAGCCCATTCATCCAATTCTTCTTTGATGGAGAGTGAGATGAGTTGGGAAAGGATGAATTGTTGACGCGCTTCAATGAATGTAGGGTAAAGTACGAAGCTGAATGTAATGTTTTTACAATCTTCCGATTCCCAACTGTTGCCACGTTGTCCTTTACCGGCAGTCTGGCGTTCGGTAATCACCGTCATAAATTCCGGAATATCGGTTCCTTGTTCATCGCAAAGTTGCGTTAAGTGCCGATTGGTGGAGTCTGTTTCCATTAATACGAGGAGGGGAACAGGAAATTTCGCAGAGGGAAGATGCACGTTGGGCTCTTTATTCATGTCAGGGTAAGGCTTCATATTCGGCATGCATTTTCTTGGTGAACTTCTTTAAGACTTCCTCATAAGCATGGTCAATGAGACTCTTTATCAACTTATCGTCTGCATCGCCATTGAGAAAAACCTGATTCCAGTATTTCTTATTAAAATGATAGGCGCCTTCGATGGCTGAGTAACGTTCGCGCAACTCTATGGCATACTCAGGGTCACACTTCATGCAAATTTTGTTGGAGGACTCCAGATCAATCAGTACGAACATTTTATCCATAACTTTCATTACAAGTGAATACTCATCGAATGGAAGACATTCTGTGACTGCTTTCTTGGCTAAGCAGTATTCGCGGGCAGTTTCTATATCCATAATAACTTCCAGATATTTTTAATTGTTATTAATCTCCCAGTAACCGGTTCTTGCAGAACCTTTGCGTAATAATTTTCCGGATTGTTTAAGTTTTGCGATGATACGTTCACACTGGCGTGTGCTAATTCCTAAGGTTTCAGCTATTTCCTTAGTTGTGATATTCGGATTATGTAAGATCAATTGTATGACTTTCAATTCATTATAGCTGATATTGTTATCAATATTGCCGACATCACCGACATCACCGACATTATCACCGACATTATCACCGACATTTGTAGGAAGTTCACCTTTGAATTCCAGACGTCGTCCTTCCGGTTGGGCTATGAGTTCGTTTATATTCATTTTACTGCAATTTATAATTCAGAACATTGGCGGATAAAATGCATCCTTAATATGTTCTATTTCAAATGCTCCAGCTTTGCCGACCGCGGTGATAATATCAAAACGAACAGGAATATCTATACTGAAATGCTTGATATATGCATCGGCAGCCACTACAATGTGGCGTATTTTCTGCCAATTAACGGCATCTTGCGGTTCGATGTATTCCGTATTGCTTCGTGTCTTCACTTCCACTACAATCAGCAATTCATCTTTGACTGCCACAATGTCCAGTTCCAGATGGTTTTTGCGCCAATTACGGTGGCGAATGACATATCCATTGCGTTCCAGATACGCTACTGCGGCGTCTTCTCCATCTTTTCCAAGGGTATTGTGTGCTGCCATACCTGTATTTATCCCTATTTTAGCTGTTTCTATGCAAAAATACGTTTTTTCTGCTTTGTATTTACAGAAGTAAAACTAATTTTGCAGTAAATATGAGAAAGAGAGATAAAACGTGTGCGAAAGCAACACCCGAAGAGCCGAAACGTGAACAGCGCATCGTATGTCTGATGAGCGAGGAAGAGCTGCGGATTGTAGACCGTTATCTGGAGAAGTACAAGATAACGAATAAATCACGCTGGCTTCGGGAGACTATTCTCATGTTTATCCATAAAAATATGGAAGAAGATTATCCGACTCTTTTTGGAGAACATGATATGCGGAGATAAGTTATAAATTAAAAATTAAAGGTAAAAGGGTGGTGGACGATAACTTTTATATGAAGCAAGCACTTGCAGAAGCACGTAAGGCGGCAGAAAGAGGAGAGGTGCCTGTTGGTGCGATTGTTGTTTGCAAAGAGCGTATTATAGCACGTGCCCATAACCTGACAGAAACATTGACAGACGTGACAGCCCATGCTGAAATGCAAGCAATTACTGCTGCTGCTTCTACTCTTGGCGGAAAATATCTGAATGAATGTACTCTTTATGTTACGGTTGAACCTTGTGTCATGTGTGCCGGTGCAATAGCCTGGGCGCAGATGGGGCGGCTTGTATTTGGTGCTGAAGATGAAAAACGTGGATATCAGCGTTATGCACCACAGGCTCTACATCCGAAAACGGTGGTTGTGAAAGGGATTCTTGCTGATGATTGTGCTGCCTTGATGAAAGATTTCTTTGCTGCAAAACGGCGTTGAAGTCTGAAAAATTAAATTATGCCTTTATTTGCTATTATTATCTCCATTTTACACGATAACAAATCGTCAAAAAGAATATGAAATCGTCAAAATACTTTTGAAATAGCAATGGTAAGTCGCTGCTATTTAGGTGGTTGCCTTTTTCTTTTAGAAATACCATTTTTAGAAATCATATTCTGCTTTTTCTGTATACTTTTGCCCTCACCAAGTTCACTTACATCTGTAGCTATATGGACGGATTGTAAGACGAGGTAATCAATGGTAGACTGGTTAGGCAGTAAAATAATGAAAGTTTGAGTTAATCCTGGCAGAGGACTTCTTTGCCGGGATTCTCTTTTTATATTCCTTTTTTAATTTATGCTACGTATTTTATCCGTATATTTGGAGATTCAACAGATACTTAAATACATTATATAATGGAATATCATCGCATATCTTTTATACACGACGACACTGAGTATTCATTTATTAAAGCTATGAATGAAAGATTGACGGGACATGCCTTGGTGTCAGCCTGCCGGATGGAGGTTCAAATTTATATGAAAGAGCATAATTTGAAAGGTAAATACATCCTTACCGGCATGGCTAAAGTCTGATTATTCTTTAATTTCTTCAAAATCAACATACTCTCCTTCATCTTTAGAAAAGAGTTTTTTGTGTTTTCTATGAATATCATTTCCTTCAGAAGTGGTTCCTTCATCTGTTTGTGAAGAAGAGTTTTGTTGTTGACCGCCTGAGTAAGAATAACCCTGGCCAGATTGATAACTGCCGGAGGAAGAACGACGCTTTCCTCCCAGTCCGAAGATAGTCCGGAGAACGGTGCCGATGATACTGAGTCCGATGACTAGAATAACGACTATGATGACAAATAGAAATCCTAAGATATGAAACATGGGCTAATCGTTTTATATATTGTTCGTCTTACGAACGATAGTACAACAACTGTGCCAAAAGATTGTTTAGAGTTTCTTTCTAACAAACCAGCATAGAATGATGTACCAGCCTATGACTGCAGCAAGTCCTACGAAAATAAGTAGAGGAATACTGACTATCAAAAACAAATAACGGATTTTATTTTCTTCCCAAGATAGGCTCTTTAATTTGAAAGCAAACATTGGAAATTCGGAAACCAGCAGCAGGGAGAATAGTACAATACAGATTAGTAATCCATACAGAGCTACCCCACCTTGTATCAGCCAGTCGTGGTATTGCGCAGCGGCTGCCGCCCAAAACAATGTGTTGGCTGGAGTATTTAGTCCGATGAATGAACTGGTTTGGCGTTCGTCAATATTGAATTTTGCCAGACGCAGTGCTGAAAATATGGCAATGAGAAAAGCAAAATAGGGAATATATTCCTGAAAGCTGCTCATCCAATCGGGGTAAGTCGTCTCACGCAATAAGGAGAATACGATAACTGAAGGTACTAATCCGAAACTGATATCGTCTGCCAGGGAGTCCAATTCTTTTCCAATGGGAGAAGGGGCATGCAATACCCGTGCCGACATTCCATCGAGGAAGTCGAACACAGCACTGATAATGATGAAAGTCAGAGCCCAGTCATACTTGAACTCAAATGCCATAACACATGCAATACAGCCGGAGAACAGATTCAGGCATGTCAGTGTATTGGGGATATGGCGAGTAATACGGTTAGCCATTGTTTAGTTATTTTAGTTTGGCTATCACGGTTTGGTTTCCTGTGGTGGTTTGTCCCATTTTCACGAACACTTCTGTGCCCAACGGGAGATAAACATCTACACGAGACCCGAACTTGATAAAGCCCATGTGTTCATCGATATAACAGTCTTCGCCGGGTTCGGCATAAGTGACGATACGTCGTGCCATAGCTCCGGCAATCTGACGAGCCATTACTTCTACACCTTCGGGAGTTTCAATCACCACTGTAGAGCGTTCGTTGTCGGTACTGGCTTTCGGCAGCCAGGCTTTCATGAACTTACCATTATGGTGTGCCACCTTCTTTACGGTTCCGTCTACCGGATACCAGTTGGCATGTACATTGATGACACTCATAAAAATAGAAATCATAAGACGGCGGTCGTGGAAGTACTCGTTTTCATCCACTTCTTCTATGACTACTATTTTGCCATCGGCAGGTGCCACTACAATCTTTTCGGTGTCTTCCTGGCCAAATAGGCGGATAGGGCATCGGAAGAAATTCACCAGCATTCCATACAGGACGATACTGACCACAGCTACGATATAGAACGGTAATTTGCATTCCAGTCCAAAATAGAGGACTGAATTGACAACCAATAGCAATAGTAAGCTACCGGCCAGTGTATGTGTCCCTTCGCGGTGAATTCGTATCTTTTTTAGCTTTTTTAGTCGACTCATCTAAGTTGTTTTATTCTCTTGAATACAAATTATCGGCAAAAATAGGCTTATTTTGAAAATCTAACAAGCATTTGGAGGGAGAAATGCATCTGTTGATAACTTTTAGGGAAATATTTTTGTTAGGTCTTATATAGGTTGTACTTTTATGCTCTTAATTGAAAGGAGATATTTATGCAGGATTTTGTTCATTTGCACGTTCATACCCAGTATTCCTTACTCGATGGTCAGGCCAGCGTAAGTGCGTTGGTGGACAAGGCTATGAAAGATGGAATGAAGGGAATAGCCGTGACTGACCACGGTAATATGTTCGGCATTAAGGAATTCACTAACTACGTTAACAAAAAGAATAGCGGACCGAAGGGTGAGATCAAAGATCTTAAGAAACGGATGGCCGGTATTGAAAGCGGCGAGATTGCTTGCGATGATAAGGAAGCAGAACTTGCTGACTGTCGTGCGAAGATTGCGGAAGCTGAAAATAAGCTGTTCAAACCAATCATTGGTTGTGAGATGTATGTGGCTCGCCGTACTATGGATAAAAAAGAAGGTAAGCCCGACCAAAGCGGTTGGCACTTAATTGTATTGGCGAAAAACGAGAAAGGCTATCATAATCTGATTAAGTTAGTATCCAGGGCTTGGACCAAAGGTTACTATATGCGTCCGCGTACCGACCGTAACGAATTGGAAAAATACCATGAAGGGTTGATTGTATGTTCGGCTTGTATTGGTGGTGAAGTGCCTAAGAAGATTATCAATGACCAGCTGGAAGATGCGGAAGAAGCCATACGCTGGTATAAAAATCTTTTCGGTGAAGATTATTATTTGGAATTACAACGGCATCGGGCTACTATACCGCGTGCCAACCATGAAGCTTATCCGTTGCAGCAGAAGGCAAATGCCAAATTAATAGAGTTTGCAAAAAAATATAATATTAAGCTCATTTGTTCCAATGACGTTCACTTTGTGAATGAAGAACATGCTGAGGCACATGACCGGCTGATTTGTTTGAGTACCGGTAAAGATCTGGATGATCCGAATCGTATGCTTTATACCAAGCAGGAATGGATGAAGACGAAGGCAGAGATGAATGAACTCTTTGCAGATGTTCCTGAGGCTTTGTCCAATACCCTTGAAATTCTGGATAAAGTAGAATACTATTCCATTGACCATGCACCTATCATGCCTACTTTTGCTATTCCCGAAGACTTTGGAACAGAAGAAGGCTATCGGCAGAAATATACTGAGAAGGATTTATTTGATGAATTCACCCAGGATGAAAATGGTAATGTAGTGCTGGACGAGGATGCGGCCAAAGCTAAAATCAAGCGTTTAGGCGGATATGAAAAGTTATATCGTATCAAACTGGAAGCGGATTATCTCGCCAAATTGACTTTTGACGGTGCTAAGATATTTTATGGAGATCCTCTGTCTGATGAGGTGATGGAACGGTTGAAGTTTGAGCTTTACATCATGAAGACAATGGGTTTTCCGGGATACTTCCTCATTGTACAGGACTTTATTGCTGCTGGGCGTAATATGGGAGTTTCGATAGGTCCGGGGCGTGGATCGGCAGCCGGTTCAGCGGTAGCATATTGTTTGCAGATTACGAAAATCGACCCCATTAAATATGACTTGCTGTTTGAGCGTTTCCTGAATCCCGACCGTATATCATTGCCTGATATCGATATCGACTTTGATGATGATGGACGTGGAGAAGTACTTCGTTGGGTGACGCAAAAGTATGGCCAGGAAAAAGTGGCGCATATCATTACTTATGGTACAATGGCTACCAAGCTTGCTATTAAAGATGTTGCCCGTGTGCAGAAACTTCCTCTTTCTGAGTCTGACCGTCTGGCTAAATTGGTTCCTGATAAAATACCTGATAAGAAGTTGAATCTGCGGAATGCCATTGATTATGTTCCTGAACTGCAAGCAGCGGAAGCTTCTCCCGATCCT
This sequence comes from Bacteroides intestinalis, assembly GCF_003464595.1. Taxonomy (GTDB): domain Bacteria; phylum Bacteroidota; class Bacteroidia; order Bacteroidales; family Bacteroidaceae; genus Bacteroides; species Bacteroides intestinalis_A. Next base: position 121,656 of record NZ_QRZF01000018.1, on the reverse strand, counting down.
TTGGTGCGCGATACACTGAAATATGCCAAGATGCTGGAAGGCAATGTGCGTGGTACGGGTGTGCATGCCTGTGGTACGATTATCTGCCGTGATGATATTACTGACTGGGTACCTGTAAGTACTGCCGATGATAAGGAAACGGGTGAGAAGATGCTTGTTACCCAATATGAAGGTTCGGTCATTGAAGATACAGGTTTGATCAAGATGGACTTCCTGGGATTGAAAACATTATCAATCATCAAGGAGGCCGTGGAAAATGTGCGTTTGCATCGTGGACTGGTATTAAATATAGATAAGGTGCCTATTGACGAGCCTGCTACTTATAAATTATATAGTGACGGGCGTACTATCGGTACATTCCAGTTTGAATCTGCCGGTATGCAGAAATATTTGCGCGAGTTGCAGCCATCTACTTTCGAAGACTTGATTGCAATGAATGCCCTCTATCGTCCGGGGCCTATGGATTATATTCCGGACTTTATCGACCGTAAACATGGACGGAAGCCGATTGAGTACGATATTCCTGTCATGGAGAAGTATCTGAAGGATACATATGGTATTACGGTGTATCAGGAACAGGTGATGCTTTTGTCACGCTTGCTGGCAGACTTTACCCGTGGTGAGTCTGATGCCCTGCGTAAAGCGATGGGTAAGAAGCTGCGTGATAAACTGGATCATATGAAACCTAAATTTGTCGAGGGCGGACGTAAGAATGGGCATGATCCGAAGGTACTTGAAAAAATCTGGGGAGACTGGGAGAAGTTTGCATCCTATGCCTTCAATAAATCTCATGCCACTTGCTATTCATGGGTAGCTTATCAGACCGCGTATCTGAAAGCGAACTATCCGGCAGAGTATATGGCAGCTGTGATGAGCCGAAGCTTGTCGAACATTACTGACATCACCAAATTGATGGATGAATGTAAATCGATGGGCATCAAAGTTCTTGGTCCGGATGTGAATGAGAGTAATCTGAAGTTTACTGTTAACCCGGAAGGAAATATCCGTTTCGGTCTTGGTGCAGTGAAGGGAGTAGGCGAAGGCGCTGTACTGAATATCATGGAAGAACGTGAGAAGAATGGTCCTTTTAAAGGTATATTCGATTTTGTGCAGCGTGTCAATCTGACAGCTTGTAATAAGAAGAATCTGGAATGTCTTGCTTTGGCAGGTGGTTTCGATGAGTTCCCGGAGTTAAAACGTGAACAATACTTTGCTGTGAATTCCAAAAATGAGGTTTTTCTGGAAACTTTGGTACGTTATGGTAACCGTTATCAGGCAGACCAGGCAGCGGCTGCCAACTCGTTGTTCGGTGGAGATAATGTAGTGGACATTGCCACTCCCGAAATTCCTGAAGCTGAACGTTGGAGTGATCTGGACCGGTTGAACAAGGAACGTGACCTGGTAGGTATTTATCTATCTGCCCATCCGCTGGATGAATATTCCGTAGTATTGCAGCACGTATGTAATACGCGTATGGCTGAGTTGGAGGATAAAACGGCACTTGCCGGACGAGAGATAACGATGGGAGGTATTGTGACTTCTGTGCGTCGGGGAATCAGTAAAAATGGTAATCCTTATGGCATTGCGAAGATTGAAGACTATTCCGGTTCGGCTGAACTTCCGTTCTTTGGTAATGACTGGGTGACCTATCAGGGGTATTTGGGCGAACGTACCTTCCTTTTCATTAAGGCTCGTTGCCAACCTAAACAGTGGAAGCAGGATGAGTTGGAAGTTAAGATTACTTCTATGGAATTGCTTCCGGATGTAAAAGAGAAACTGATTTCTAAAATTACTATCCTGATACCGCTTTCTGTGTTGAACCAGGCTCTGGTTACGGAGCTTGCTGCACTGATGAAAGGGAATCCGGGTACAACGGAACTCTATTTTAAAGTGAGTGATCCTGATAGTAAGACGGTAGTGGACATGATTTCCCGACCTGTGAAACTTTCGGTAGGACGTGAGTTAATCTCTTATTTAAATGATCGTCCCGAACTGGAATTCCGGATAAATTAGTTATCTTTGCTTCCGTAAATAATTTGACAGTAATCATTAAACATTAAATAATTAATCATTAACGCAATGGCTTTAGAAATTACAGACAGCAACTATAAGGAAATCCTTGCAGAAGGTAAACCTGTAGTGATTGACTTTTGGGCCCCGTGGTGTGGTCCTTGTAAGATGGTAGGTCCTATCATAGAAGAGTTGGCAGAGGTGTATGAAGGACAGGTTCTCATCGGTAAGTGTGATGTAGATGAGAATGGTGATGTGGCTGCTGAATATGGTATCCGTAACATTCCTACCGTATTGTTCTTTAAAAACGGTGAGTTGGTTGACAAGCAGGTAGGTTCTGCCGGGAAATCAGCTTTTGATGACAAGATAAAAAAGATGCTTTTATAGGAGCATAATATAATAAGGTATTAACCCTTAAAAAAACTAACTGTTATGGGACTGGAAGACGATTTCTTAAAGGATGATCTCGATGACGAAAAAACCATCGAATACATCAAGAATTATTTGCCGCAGGAGTTAAAGGAGAAATACTCCGAAGATGAACTCTATTATTTCCTCGATTTGATTGACGAGTATTATTCTGAAAGCGGCATCCTGGATGCAAAGCCGGATGAAGATGGATGCATCGAAGTCGACCTGGGGCAAATCGTAGATTACATCATCAAAGAAGCCCACAAAGATGAGATGGGTGAGTATGATCCGGAAGAAATCCTGTTTGTAGTTCAAGGAGAACTGGAATATACGGAGTCATTGGATGATGATGAAGAATAAGAAGTTTCAGTTAAGTAAAAGAGAAGTCCGGACAGCTTGTTCGGACTTTTTTTGTGGAATAATTCCACACTTGTAGAGTGAATTCCCCACTTCCATAATCCTTTGTTAAAACTTTAATGGTTTGACTATGAATAATAAAGGTATAGCCATCGAACTTTGGCACGCCAGTTGTGTTTTTTATTTATAGGGTTTTTAACATTAACATAAACAGAGAGCTTATGAAACCGTTTTTTAAAAAGAGAGAATTCAGAATAACGAAAAAGCAGGCAGTGATTGCCGCAATTGGTATAGTACTGTTAGTAGCGATTTACTGGTTTATTACTCATCGTCCGGCCCCTGCACCGGATCTGCCGGTGGTAGCTGTGGAACCGGTGACACAAGATGATGTCGAAATCTATGGTGAATACGTGGGACGTGTTCGCGCTCAACAGTTTGTGGAAGTGCGTGCCCGCGTAGAAGGGTATCTGGAAAATATGCTTTTCGAAGAAGGTACTTATGTGACGAAGAATCAAGTATTGTTTGTTATCAATCAGGATCAGTATCGCGCTAAGGCGGATAAGGCTCGTGCACAGTTGAAAAAAGATGAAGCACAAGCACGCAAAGCACAACGTGACCTGGAGCGCATTCGCCCTTTGTATGAACAAAATGCTGCCAGTCAATTAGATTTGGATAACGCGGTGGCAGCTTATGAAACGGCAGTGGCCAGTGTTGCTATGAGTCAGGCTGATCTTGACCAGGCAGAACTGGAACTTGGATATACAGTGGTTCGCTCTCCACTGGCCGGACACATCAGTGAACGGTATGTAGACCTTGGTACATTGGTCGGTACGGGCGGCAAGTCATTGCTTGCCAATATCGTGAAAAGCGATACGGTACTGGTAGATTTCAGTATGACAGCATTAGACTATCTGAAAACCAAGGAACGTAACGTGAATCTGGGACAGAAAGATTCTACCCGTTCCTGGCAGCCGAATATTTCTATTACACTTGCCGATAATACAGTTTATCCTTTCAAAGGCTTGGTCGACTTTGCCGAACCGCAGGTTGATCCACGTACCGGTACTTTCTCTGTTCGTGCCGAAATGCCTAATCCGAAACACGTATTGCTTCCGGGCCAGTTTACTAAAGTGAAGCTGTTGCTGGATGTGCGGGAGAATGCAACAGTGGTTCCCTTGAAGTCTGTTATTATAGAAAAAGGTGGTGCTTATGTATTTGTTATGCGTCGTGATTCTACTGTAGAACGTCGTTTTATAGAGTTAGGACCGGAGTTCCAGAATCAAGTAGTGGTGGAGAGAGGTTTGGTGCCGGGTGAAACAATAGTGGTAGAAGGATACCATAAACTGAGCCCGGGTATGAAAGTTAAAGTTAACAATGCCCTGTTGAAGAAAGAAGAAGAAGTTGACGAGGGAAGAAGGGAACAAGGTGACAAGGAGCCTTCGGTATAATAGTTAAATCAGGATTGCGTAAATATAGCGTAGCCCTTGTCCCCTTGTCAACTAACCTCCTTGTCAACTAAATTATCATAAAAAAACAGACGCATATGAAAGTAAGTTTCTTTATAGACAGACCGGTATTTTCGGCTGTCATCTCTATACTGATTGTCATTGTGGGTATCATCGGACTGACGATGCTTCCCATTGACCAATATCCGCAGATTACGCCACCGGTGGTGAAGATTAGTGCTTCGTATCCCGGTGCCAGTGCGCTGACGGTATCTCAAGCGGTTGCTACACCTATTGAGCAAGAGTTGAACGGAACGCCGGGAATGCTCTACATGGAGTCCAATAGCTCAAACTCCGGTGGTTTCTCAGCTACAGTAACATTTGATATTTCTGCTGATCCTGACTTGGCAGCGGTTGAAATACAGAACCGCTTGAAGTTGGCGGAATCCCGTCTTCCGGCAGAGGTGGTACAAAACGGTATATCCGTAGAAAAACAGGCAGCCAGCCAGTTAATGACTATCTGTCTGAGGTCTTCTGATCCAAAGTTTGATGAAATTTATCTGAGTAACTTTGCTACATTGAATGTGCTCGATTTACTTCGCCGTATTCCCGGTGTGGGTCGTGTGTCGAATATTGGTAGCCGTTACTATGCTATGCAGATTTGGGTGCAACCGGATAAGTTGGCAAACTTTGGACTGACCGTAGCCGATTTGCAGAATGCTCTGAAAGATCAGAATCGTGAATCTGCAGCTGGTGTATTGGGACAACAACCTGTGACAGGATTGGATATTACCATTCCTATTACAACGCAGGGACGTCTTTCTACAGTAGGACAGTTTGAGGAAATCGTAATTCGCGCTAATGCGGATGGTTCCATTATCCGTTTGCGTGACGTGGCACGTATCTCATTGGAGGCTTCTTCGTACAATACGGAGAGTAGCATCAATGGTGAGAATGCGGCTGTGTTAGGTATCTATATGCTTCCGGGCGCCAATGCTATGGAAGTGGCGGAGAATGTGAAAAAGGCAATGGATGAAATCAGCAATAACTTTCCTGACGGATTGAGTTACGAGATTCCATTTGATATGACTACTTACATTTCAGAGTCTATCCACGAAGTATACAAGACTTTGTTTGAAGCATTGATACTGGTGATTATCGTAGTATTCTTATCATTGCAAAGCTGGCGTGCTACCCTGATTCCGATTGTAGCAGTACCTATCTCTCTGATTGGTACGTTTGGTTTCATGCTGATATTCGGTTTCTCTCTTAATATACTTACCTTACTTGGATTAGTACTTGCCATTGGTATTGTGGTGGATGATGCCATTGTGGTGGTAGAGAATGTGGAGCGCATCATGCATGAAGAGAAACTGCCACCTTACGAGGCTACAAAGAAAGCGATGGAAGGATTGACGGGAGCGATTATTGCTACGTCTCTGGTATTGGCAGCCGTATTTGTACCGGTTAGTTTCCTCGGTGGTATCACAGGGCAGCTTTATCGTCAGTTTACGGTGACAATTGTGGTTTCCGTATTGCTTTCTACAGTTGTTGCGCTGACTCTGAGTCCGGTGATGTGTTCATTGATATTGAAACCGGAATCTCATAAACGGAAGAATATTGTATTCCGCTATATCAACTACGCACTGAATACGGGTAACCGTAAGTATGTTCGCCAGATTTCACGTGTGATAGGTAATCCCCGCAGGGTATTGAGTGCATTTGGTATAGTACTGGTGGCTATTTTGCTGATAAACCGCCTGATACCGACCAGCTTCCTGCCTGTAGAAGATCAAGGATACTTTAAAGTGGAATTGGAATTGCCTGAGGGTGCGACACTGGAGCGTACGCGAATCGTATCGGAACGTGCTATAGAATATCTGATGCTGAATCCGGCTGTAGAGTATGTTCAGAGCGTAGTAGGTAGTAGCCCCCGTGTGGGTAGCAGCCAGGCACGCAGTGAATTGACTGTTATTCTGAAACCGTGGGGTGCACGTGACGGACAGACTATCGATGAGGTAATGGCTCAGGTGAAAAAGGATTTGCAGGAGTATCCCGAGTGTAAGGTATATCTTTCCACACCGCCGGTTATCCCGGGACTGGGAAGTTCGGGTGGTTTCGAAATGCAACTCGAAGCACGTGGAGACGCTACTTTTGATAATCTGGTACAAGCGACAGATACGTTGATGTATTACGCTTCACAACGCAAGGAATTATCCGGGTTATCATCATCTTTGCAGGCAGATATTCCGCAACTCTATTTCGATGTAGACCGTGATAAGGTGAAACTGGCAGGTGTGCCGCTGGCAGATGTGTTTTCAACCATGAAAGCTTATACTGGTTCGGTATATGTAAACGACTTCAATATGTTTAACCGTATCTATCGTGTATATATCCAGGCAGAAGCACCTTACAGGGAACATAAGGAAAATATCAACCTGTTCTTTGTACGTGGGGCGGATAATGTGATGATACCGCTAACTTCCCTCGGAACTACCTCATATACCACGGGGCCGGGTAGCATCAAGCGTTTCAATATGTTCAACAGTGCTGTGATCCGTGGTGGAGCAGCCGACGGCTATAGTTCCGGTCAGGCAATGGAGATTATTGAGCAGATTGCCCGTGAGCATTTGCCGGAGAACATAGGTGTGGAATGGAGTGGACTTTCATATCAGGAGAAGCAGGCCGGCGGACAGACGGCAATGGTGTTGGCACTGGTATTCCTGTTTGTATTCCTCTTCCTGGCTGCCCTTTACGAAAGTTGGACAGTGCCGATTGCGGTATTACTTTCATTGCCGATTGCCGCATTGGGAGCTTATCTCGGAGTATGGGCTTGCGGCTTGGAGAATGATGTCTATTTCCAGATCGGGCTGGTTATGTTAGTCGGACTGGCGGCAAAGAATGCAATCTTGATTGTAGAATTTGCTAAGGAACAGGTAGATCATGGTGCGAATGTAGTTAAAGCAGCCTTGCATGCATCACAGTTGCGTTTCCGCCCTATCTTGATGACATCTTTGGCATTTATCCTCGGTATGCTGCCGATGGTGATTGCCAGTGGACCGGGTTCGGCAAGCCGTCAGGCTATTGGTACAGGCGTATTCTTCGGAATGATTCTGGCTGTAACGGTAGGTATTCTTTTAGTCCCGTTCTTCTTCGTACTGATTTATAAGGCGAAGGCAAAAGCGAAAAGCGCGAATATTAATAAAGTTACGAAGCGATTTAAACGATAAGTTATGAAAAGAAAATATACAATATATGGTATGATGGCGTTGGTGGTACTGGCGTTCAGTTCCTGCCAGTTGGGTAAACACTATGCACGTCCGGAGTTGAATTTGCCGCAGCAACTTGACTCTACAGAACAGGACACACTTTCTATTGCCGATCGGCAATGGTGGGAACTCTATACTGATACCACGCTGCAAGCACTTATTGAGCGTACTCTTGAATATAATAAAGATATGAAAATTGCTGCTGCACGGGTAAAGGAGTTGGCAGCAATGAAACGCATTGACTTTGCTAATCTTTTCCCACAAGTCAGTGGAAAGCTGTATGCAGACAAGGAGGCGGAAAACTATGGCGGAGATAATTACGATTCGGACCGGAGTTATGAAGCCAAAGCAATAGTCTCATGGGAAGTGGACCTTTGGGGAAACCTGCGTTGGGCAAAAGATAAGAGTATGGCAGATTTCCTGGGTTCGATAGAAGCACAACGGGCACTGAAAATGAGTCTGGTGGCAGAAGTGGCTCAGGCGTATTTTGAATTGGTAGCCTTGGATAATGAATTGGCTATTGTGCGGCAGACACTGAATGCCCGTAAAGAGGGAGTTCGTTTGGCAAAGCTTCGTTTTGAAGGCGGACTGACTTCGGAGACTTCTTATCAACAGGCACAGGTGGAATTGGCACGTACTGCGACCTTGGTACCGGATCTGGAGCGAAAGATTTCCATAAAAGAGAATGATATAGCATTCCTGGCTGGTGATTATCCGCAGAAGATTGCACGTTCTGTATTGCCGGAAGAAGTGAAATTACCGGAAAGCCTGCCTGTTGGACTTCCTTCCACATTATTGGAACGTCGTCCGGACGTACGTCAGGCGGAACAAAAGTTGATTGCAGCCAATGCATCAGTGGGGCTTGCATATACCAATATGTTTCCTCGTTTGGCTTTGACAGCGCATTATGGTTTGGAGAGTGCTGAGTTCTCGGATTTCCTGAAATCACCATATCATTTTTTGAGCGGATCATTACTGACGCCCTTGTTTGCTATGGGAAAGAACCGCGCAATGTTAAAAGCAAAGAAAGCAGCTTATGAACAAGAGGTGTATTCTTATGAGAAATCAGTATTGATAGCATTTAAGGATGCGCGGAATGCCATTGTGGATTTCAGTAAAATCAAAGAGATTTATGAATCGCGTCTACAACTGGAACAAGCGGCACGGAGTAATGTAGAGTTGGCTCAGTTACAGTATATTAACGGAGTGATCGGATATTTGGATGTGCTGGATGCACAACGTGGATATTTTGATGCACAGATAGGTTTAAGCAATGCGATACGGGATAAGCAGATAACGTTGGTGCGGTTATATAAAGCACTTGGCGGAGGATGGCAATAGAGGCTTAACCTGTTTTTATTTTTTAGGCGCGGATTACGAGTAATCCGCGCCTAAAAAGTTATACCGGCGGTGTATTCAGAAAGAAGAACATTGACATTCCGATAAGAATAACTCCCAGTACACCATAGAATAACCGGGCACGTTTTCTTCCCACACTTTTTACAGCGAATTGTGTATTGCGGGCAGTGAAGAACCACTCCCAGTCCAATATTGCTGCCAGTAATGAAATAATGCCGGCTACTGCAAAGATGCCTTGTACGATGTATTGACTCATAAGATATTAACCTAAGTTTTCCATTGTCAACTTGCGTGAACCATCTTCCAGTTCTTCGATGGTTACTTTCACTGTATTGCCCGGCAACAGTTCTTCTACCAACTCCGGCCATTCAATGAAACAGAGTGCCCCACTGTAGAAATAATCCTCATAACCCATATCATATACTTCTTCCAGCTTCTTGATACGATAGAAGTCGAAATGGTAAATGAGTTCTCCCGCTATGTCCGAACGATACTCGTTGATAACGGCAAAAGTGGGTGATGTAACGACATCTTCAACACCCAGTTCCTGACAAAGTGCTTTGACAAAAGTAGTTTTACCGGCTCCCATCTTTCCATAGAGAGCAAAAACAGTGTTGTCGCCCATAGCAGCGATAAACTCGCGGGCGGCTTCATGGATATGGTCCAGAGATTGAATTTTAATTTCCATATTAGATTGAATTTACAATTTACTTTCAGCTTCGTCCGCTCAGTGTGATGAGCGGGATTATCATTTCCTCCATCGAAATACCTCCGTGCTGGAAGGTATTGGTGTAGTAACTGACATAATGGTTGTAGTTATTGGGGTAGGCAAAGAAATCGCGTCCTGTGGCAAAGATATAGCGCGTACTCACATTGGGTGAGGGAAGGTGTATCTCGGCTGGGCGGGTGATTTCGAATACCTGTTTGGGGTTGTATGCCATATTGCGTGATAGCTTATAGCGCAGGTTGGCATTGATTTCTTTACTGTTGCTCTGTACTTTTACAGGGTTATCTACGCGGATACTGCCGTGGTCGGTCGTGATAATGACACGATATTGACGGGATGCAAGTGCTTTCAGAAGATCGCTCAAGGGTGAATGGCGGAACCATGAAAGGGTAATGCTGCGATAGGCAGCTTCAGTAGAAGCGAGTTCACGTATCATTTTACTCTCTGTACGACTATGGCTCAACATATCGATGAAATTGAACACGGCAACGTTTAAGTCATTCTGTGCCAGGGCAGGGAGTTGTGCCAGTAAACGTTCTGCACCGGCTGCATCATTGATTTTATGATAAGAGAATGTATCGTTGCGGCGATAACGCTCAATGATTGTACGTATCAGTGGAGCCTCGTTCAGGTTTTTGTTTTCTTCTTCGTCTTCATCTACCCACAGTTTCGGAAATAATTTAGCTATTTGGTCAGGCATCAGACCGGAAAAAATAGCGTTACGGGCATATTGTGTGGCAGTGGGCAGAATGCTGAAATAGAGTTGCTCGTCTATATTGAACAGACCGGATAATTCGTCGGCAAGTACGCGCCACTGGTCGTAACGGAAATTATCGAGCACGATGAAGAAAACCTTCTCGCCTTTGTCCAGTGCCGGGAAAAGAATACGCTTGAAAAGATCCGGACTCATCAGAGGACGATCGGCAGGCGCATCTTTAGCTGATACCCAATCTGCATAGTTCCTTTTGATGAATTTCGCAAAAGCACTGTTGGCTTCTGTTTTCTGCATGGCAAGCATTTCGCTCATGGGGCTGTCTGTAGCTTCCAGTTCCAGTTCCCAATAAACAAGGCGGCGATATAACTCCATCCAGTCGGCTGCCGTTAGTGAGTCATTAATCTGCATGCCTATCTTACCAAAGCTCTGCTGATAACCGGTTTGTGCGGCTTCGCTGACAATATCCCGGCGGTGCAGGTTCTTCTTTAGCGATAATAATATTTGATTGGGATTGACGGGCTTGATCAGGTAATCTGCAATTTTCTGGCCGATAGCCATGTCCATGATATTTTCCTCTTCACTCTTGGTGATCATGACCACAGGGACGGTGGGGCAGATATCTTTTATCAAAGCCAGTGTTTGCAGGCCGCTCAGCCCAGGCATGTTTTCATCCAGAAAGATCAGGTCATAGGTTGTAGCACGGCAACGGTCCAGTGCATCCTGTCCGTTGGTTACGGTGTCTACTTCGTAACCTTTGCCTTCCAGAAACAGGATGTGCGGTCGCAGCAAGCTGATCTCATCGTCTACCCAAAGGAGTTTATCTTTCTTCATAACACTACTCACTTTTTCAGTCCTCAAAGATAACACCATTTTCCGGGTCATCCTCTTCCGTAGGCAGATTTTCTTCTTTCTGCCGTTCTTCTTCCTCTGTTGGCAGGTTCAGTAGTGGCTCATCCAGCGTGTAACCTTTTAACTCAGGTTCAGGTATGGAAGAGAAGTGTGCACGGTAGAAGGTATCGTAATCGTCGAAGCTATACTGTTTAATCAGTTGTTCGTAGTTGGCTTCTGATATGAGTATGGCACGCATACCACTAAGTCGTGTAGCCATTTCGGGATTGGCATAAAGACGGCGGAAGTATTGTTGTGCCTCATCGTAGTTACTGAATGGCCGGATTTGCAGCATGCCGATGCCCCGTTCGTGAGCAAACGCAAGGTCGAAGTTCTTCACCAGGAAAGTGGAGAAGTTATAGCGTGCCACTTCAAACAGTAGCATGTTCTCATTTACCTTTCCTTCTTCGTAAGCCAGGATAAAGAGGAACGGTGTATTGCGCTCTGTACTGAATGCGCTGTCCGGAGGAAGAATAGCGCTGCCACTCAGACTATCGCCCGTTAACTTGCCAGCCTCGGCAAGCTCGGCATTCCGTCGTTGCCAGATGGAGCCAAATGTATGACTGTCGCGAGCCAGCAGACGTCCTTCCTGTACCCCTTTCAGAATATGGGCAGCCAGATCAGTGATTTCATTTTGTGGATATTGCTGTACAAGTTCCTTCAGGATAGCAAGGAACTGATCGGTTTCTCCTCCCTGTAGCCGGGTGACGGCATTGAGGAACATAAATTTGGGACGATGCTGCCCCAGAGGGTATATCTCGGCAGAAAGATGTTCGGCTGCACGCACGGTGGTTGTATCGCCCAGTTGGAAATGTTTGTAAGCACGGGCATAGAGGGAGTCCTCACGTTGTTTGCCATATACGGCATTTTCTGCAAAGTCCGGGTCGGCCAGTGTCTTGGCATAGCGGCTTTTGGGGAACCGGGCGATAAGTTCGGCCTTATATTTCTCTGCACGTTGCAGGGCAGGAAGTTCTCCATAATAATTTAGAGCCAGTTCGGTCAGGAATAACTGATAATATGCTTCATCCGCTTGTGTAAAGTCAGGGAACTGGCGTACCAGTCGTTCAAACGCAGCTTCTGCCCGTTTGAAATCCTGCATAAGATCCTTGAAAATCATTCCGGCACCATATAAGGCTTCTGATAACAGTATGTTTGAGGCTTGCATAGCTTCTTCTGTCAACGGAATTTGTGCCAGGTAGTATTCCGGGCGGTGAGTATCACCGGCAATGCTGTCGGCAGTGTTCTTTTCGCTTTCTTCTTTCCGAGGAATGGAAGAATCCATAGTTTCATTTTCCCGATTGCCATGGATTGTGTCTCCTTTAGCAACACCTTCCTCCGGTTCGCTGTAATCTATCGCTTCAAAATCATCCAGTGCAACTACTGTTTTATTTTTCCTTCGCCAGTTATCTTCCAGCTTTCTGCGTCCCCACAAGCGTTGGAATTCAGCTTTTCCTTGCTCTACCAATTGAGGGTTATAGAAATACCAGTCTTGCTTTCCTCCTATTGTAGGTTGGAGGGTCTGTGGGGTAGTGACTGTATTTTCCTGTCCCGGTCTGCTGATAATTGAAGTGGCAGGTGATTGACTTTCAGCTTCTTCCCTCATTTTTTGGCGGTTTGCCTCCCGTTCAGCTTCTTCTGCAGCTTTGCGTTCAGCTTCTTCCCGGGCTATCATTTGTGCTATGATTTTCTCTACGGCTGCCATTCGCTCTGCTTCCGGCAGTCTGGCAAGATGTTGTAAGCTATCTTGTAGCTGTATGGCATTGGTATGTGGTACCAGTTCGTCCAGGATCTCTGAACGACTGGTGATAGTGGCATATTCCCGATGGGCTTTGTCTATTAATCCTATCGCTTCGGCATAGGCTTTTTGTGCTTCGGCATAACGCGCTTGCTGCCAGTACAAATTGCCCAGTGTAAGTTGAAGAACTCCTTTCTCCACACCGTTCCGAGTGCTCTTCTCTATTCCTTTGTGATAGGCGGCAAGAGCTTGTACCGTATCTTTTTCGGCAAGGTATACATTTCCCAATGCATAATAAATCTGATCGAGGTATTCTTTGTTTTTCTCATCCTTGCTGAGGCGCAATAACTTTCCGGTAATCTTACGACTATTGGCGGTGGGCATCACTTCCGTCTGACGGATACGGGCACTTAACGCAAGTTCGTACGGTGGATTGAGGCGGATTACCTTGCTGTACGCCTGATAAGCCTGTTCCGGTTGTTGCAGCGTTTGATAAGTCTGCCCCAGGAGATAGTAACATCGTGCTTTCTGCTGCTTGTTCTTTTCTTTCCTGGCTGTCTTTTCGAGATGGGGGATTGCTTCTCTGTATCGTTGGCTACCTAATAAGAAATTTCCTGTGGCCGAAGCATATGGAACAGCCAGCGCCGGTGGCAAGCTGTCATTATTCACCCTGCTTAAAGCATCTTCCGCATCATATTGCCATCCCAGCGCAGAGTAGCAACGGGACAACCAGATTAAGGCTTCGGAAGTGATATTCGTCTGTCCGTCATAGAGTCGTGTAATATAAGAGAAGGTTGCGGCTGCTTCCGGGAAGTCTCCCTTCTGATATTGAGCTTTGCCCAATAGCATCCAGGCACGATTAATGAAAGGATTGAACTCCCGGCGTGCCAGCCACTTCTTGTATTCATCCGTATAAGCCCGTCCCGGTTTACGGATAGGGCGTCGTTTGATGGAATGCTGGCGAATGGCTTTTTGTGCTTTCTCAATGGCACGCTCATAGTCGGAAGTGCCGATGCCTGTAGTTTCTTTATTGCCTATGGGATAGAGGGGGAGCATCTCCATGTAGTTATCTTTGTTCCCTTGTTGCTGTGCCTGCAATCCGGCTTTGTAAGCTTCGTTTCCGTTGAAGTATACGTTATAGCGGGTGGTCAGGGCATGGTAGAAGCGTGTACCGGCTGTGTTCTTTCGGGTGGAACATCCGGCAACGAGCATCAAAGTAACTAAGATGCCAACGAGGAGGATTGCTTTGCGTTTCAACTATACCAGTAGGTTTTACGGGTTCTGCGTTTTCTGCCGTAAAGATAAATAAAAACTCTTTCCCAGCTTACATACTACATATATAATGATGGAAAAGAAGATGATAGCCGCCCCGGAAGGAACGTTCAGATAATAAGATATCATTAATCCGCCCAGGCAACTGAGATAACCGATGCCAATAGACAACCAGATAATACGGTGGAAACGATGTGTAAACAGATTCGCCGTCATTTGCGGGATGGTGAGCAGGGAAATAACCAGCACGATGCCTACCATACGCAGGCATGCAACAATGGTCAATGCAATGAACATCATCAGTACATATTCGAATATCTGTACGGGAATACCTTGTGAACGGGCAAACTCCCGGTCGAAAGCAACATAGATGATCGGGCGCAAATATAGGACAAAGAAGATGGCTAATAGTACTGCAAGTCCCGCCAGCAGGGCGATGTCTCCTAATGTAATCGTCAGTATATTGCCAAATAGGTAAGCCGAAAGGTCGGGTGCAAACCCGGGTGAAAGGAAAGTAAACATGATACCCAGTGCCATACCCAGCGTCCAGAATACAGCGATAGCTGAATCTTCACGCATATCATTGCGTTTGCTAAGCCATTCCACTCCAAAAGCCGACAGCACAGCAAACACACCAGCAGCCAGTATGGGAGAAACGCCTGTATATAATCCCAGACCGATGCCTCCGAAAGAAGCATGCGTCAGTCCGCCACTGATGAATACCAGCCGTCTCGTCACGATATACGTACCGATAAGCCCGCAAACAATGCTTGCCAGTAAACTGCCGATGAGGGCATGTTGAAAGAAGGTGTATTGTAGTAGCTCCACTTTAAGATCTCCTTTCTCCTATAATCAGAAATATTTCATCCTTGATATTGTCCGGTAGTGCTATTCCCCGTAATTGCAGGCTGCGCACCCACCCGGCAACGTCGGTATCCTGCATTGTATAGAATACGTCCCTGAACTCATCTTCCTGTTCGGGAGTGTAGTCTTCGGGAGCAATGCCAATGTACTTGTCTAATTCTTCATCATCATAGTACTCTATCTTTTTGCTGACAGCAGCCAACAGACTGTCCCGCTCGCATACTTCATGCTGTCCACAACATTCCGCATCAGCCTCTTTCACTTCGGGCATGGCATCCAGTTCTCCGCGTTCTATCTTTTTTTGCAGACGCTGGTTACGGATGTATCCTGCCATAAGGGCGATACAGACCAGTACAATAAGACTTATAATTAATATCAACATAGCTTATTCCTCAATTTCAATTCTAAACCCTGCTTGTTTCAAATCTTCCCAATATCCCGGATAAGATTTGGAAACCACTTGTGGCTCAGCAATCTGTACCGATGGTACCAATAGGGAGGCAGGGGCAAAAGCCATCGCCATCCGGTGGTCTTCGTAAGTTGCAATCACGGGACTGGCTTCCGGTTCACAACGTTCACCGTTCCAGATTAATATACTGTCCTGTTCCGACTTCACCACATATCCCAACTTATGTAATTCTGTGATAAGTGCCTGAATACGATCAGTTTCCTTTATCTTCAAACTTTGTAATCCGCTGAAGCGGAAAGGTATGTTCATTAAACAACAAGTCACAACAAAAGTTTGCGCCAGATCGGGTATGTCCACTAAATCTTCCTTTAAGCGGGCAACGGGAGTTCCTATCTTGGTTAATACCACTCCCCGGTCAGTATATGTAGTCTGTACGCCGAGTTTGGTAAATATCTCTGTTCCCCGGCTGTCGCCCTGATAACTGCGTGGGAAAAGTCCCAGCAGCTCTACTTCTGTCTTTGCAGGTTCTTCTTTGCTGTCCTGGCTTAGGGCAACCATTTGATACCAGTAGGAAGCACCGCTCCAGTCACTTTCTACCGTGAAAGGTATGTCGTTGTACTGGCCCGGACGGACGGTAATACTGCTTTCGGAACTCCATGCAGCGTCTGCACCGAATTCTTTCATCAATTGCAGAGTCAGATTGATATAAGGACGTGAAATGATTTCTCCTGTCAGATTCAGCCTTAATCCGTTTTTCAGAATAGGGCCGATCATCAGTAAAGCGGATATGTATTGTGAACTTACATTTCCGGCAAGGCTGATTTCTTCGCCTGTCAATATTGTGCCTGTGATACGCAAGGGAGGGAAACCTTCGTTTCCGGCATATTCTATTTGTGCTCCCAACTCGCGCAAGGCGTCCACCAGAATACGTATGGGGCGTTGTTGCATCCGCTCAGTACCTGTAATGATGCGTGTGCCGGGTGTTACACTCAGATAAGCCGTGAGAAAACGCATGGCGGTTCCGGCAGCAAGAATATCGATATGCTCGGGATTTCCGTCCAGGGCTTTTATCATGACGCAGGTGTCGTCACAATCGCTCAGATTGGTAGGCGTGATATGTCCTTGTGCTAAAGCATGTAATATCAAAGCCCGGTTGCTGATACTCTTGGAAGCCGGGAGCTGGATAGTGGTATGCAAGGTGGCAGGTGCCGAAAGTTTATAGCGCATAGTTGTATTCCTTCTTAAACGTAATAGCTGGTTTACAGGCTACAAAAGTACGATAAATATCTGAATAAAGAAACTTGATTTACATGACTTCAGGGCAACCGTACCGAATTTTCAGGGTAACTGCACTGAAATTCCTTTCTTTCGGACGGGTTATGAATTAAATGGATACGCGGACGACACGGACAAGGCGGACGAACGCGGAGTAAGATTGCCCTTCGGTGTGCAAGTAATTTTTCATCCGCGTTCGTCCGTCTTGTCCGTGTCGTCCGCGTATCTATTCATTCATTACTTTTCCATAAACATAATGATGTTTTGATAATTTTGTTGAGTTTTATTGATGACAGTGAGACGCTTTGTAACTTTCTGATTATCAATATGATATTTCTGTCCCCTATTCAGTATACGACAGAACCCTATTCAGTATACGACTGAATGGCATTCACTATACGACTGAATTAGGTTCAGTATACTACTTTTCTTTAAACATTTACTATTTGTAAATAATATGCAATGTTATTCTGTTCTCTCCTCTACAAACAGTGCATCTTTCCTGAAATCAACTGGCGATATACCTGCTTTCCGCTTAAAGAACTTCCCAAAAGAAGACTGGTCGGAGAAGTTGAGGGTGGCAGCGATTTCTTGTACGGAAAGTTTGGAGTGGGTTAACAAGTTACGGGCTTCACTGAATAACATTTCAAAAATGAAGTCACTCACACTTTGACCTGTTACGAGTTTCACGATCTGCGTCAGGTGATGGGCGGATAAGTTCAGTTGGGCGGCGTAAAAATCCACTTTATGCTCTTTGCGATAATGAGTTGCCAGTAACTCGATGAATGATTTGATGATACTTTCATAACGGGTCAGGCAACCATTCGTATGTGGTAGATTAGTTCGTTCAAGGATATCGCTTAAATCGAGATAAAAGGCGAACAAGCGGTTCAGGATAACTTCTTTGTGATAGAAATGCTCTGTCCGGTCTATGTTCTTATTGATGCTGATCAGTCTTTCGGCTAATAAGCCGGCATGTGAGTGCTCCAAGGGAACTACCGGTTCGTTGTATAATCGTACGCCATATTTAGTCCGTCGGTAAATCATATCGGTGGAATCCATCTCATCTGTAAAAGCTTTGCTGACAAAGAGGCACTGGCACTGGAAATCATCACTGCATTCTCCAAAATGGAACAAATGGGCAGAAGACAGAAGTAGGAGGGTATCCGCTTGAATATCATACGTCTTGTAGTTGATTACCGTATGTCCTTTTCCGGATAAAACCAATAAGACAATAAAGGCATCCAAGTGAATGTCTGATGAAAATTGTTCTTCTGCTTCCCGTTGGCCAATGGTGATACAACTGATTTTCTTTCGTGTATCATTCCTGCTACCACTGATGATAGGGAGTTCACAGATGTTTTTTATACGTATGGAAGAAGTCATTGGACGTGATTTTATTGCAGCACAAAGGTAGCGGAATCCTTTGGAATCTCCAAATTAAACCAACTTTGCCAAATTTCGGATTTCTCTTTAGCAAAGAATTAATCCGACCTTTGCAGCCGTTTTTGAGGTAACAATTTAATAGGCATTATGAAAAGATTAAAAGAATTATTTGTCTTTGTTTGGGCGCTGAACATATCTGTTGCATCTGCACAAACCTTTCAGAAGATGACAATTGAAGAGATGTTTGAGATGGCGGATGCCAATAGCCGCAGTATCCGTACATTCCGTTTAGCAGAAGAGGAAGCCGGGCAGGCGGTGAAGGTGGCTAAAAATGCGCAACTTCCTTCGATTGATGTATCCGTTTCGGCAAGCTATCTGGGTGATGCCTGGTTGGCAGACCGTGATTTTACAAACGGTGAGAATGCTGCTATGCCGCACTTCGGCAATAACTTTGCAATAGAGGCTTCGCAGGTCATCTATGCAGGTGGAGCCATCACAAGCCGGATTGCCATTGCTAAATTGCAGCAGCAACTGGCAGAATTGGATAAAGAGAAGAACAGGCAGGATATCCGCTTCCTGCTGGTAGGAAATTATCTGGAGATGTACAAACTACAGAATCAGGCAGAAGTATATCGGAAGAATATAGAGCAAACCCGGAAACTGGTGGAAGATATCAATGCCAAGCAGTCGCAGGGACTGGCTTTGAAAAATGATATCACTCGTTATGAATTACAATTGAAATCTCTGGAACTGGCATTGACGCAGATTGAGAATAGTATCCTCATTTTAAATAATCAGTTGACCACCGTACTCGGCCTACCCGAAGAAACGGTGATTGCTGTAGATACTACTTTGCTGGGGCGACTTCCCAAACCTTCAGAAGAGGCCCATTGGCAGGAGACGGCAGTATTGAGCTCTCCTGTGCTGCAACAGATGAAACTGAATATCAAGCAGTCAGAATATAATGAACGGATTGCGAAGGCGGAACGCTTACCATCCGTAGCTCTCTTTGCCGGTGATAAACTGGACGGCCCCATTACGATTGAAGTACCGCCTATTAACAAGAATCTGAATTACTGGTATGTGGGCATAGGATTGAAGTTCGATATAGCTTCCACCTTTAAATCCGGGAAGAAAATCCGTCTGGCACGCCTGTCTACCCAGCGTGCACAGGAGAATGATTTGTTGTTACAGGAGAATGTACGGACAGAAGTGAAAGCGGCATACATCCGTTTTTATGAGGCTTTTACCATTTGTGATACGCAAGAGAAGAGTCTGGAACTGGCTGCACAAAATTACAGTGTGGTAAATAACCGCTACTTGAATGATCTGGCATTGATTACTGATATGCTGGATGCCAGTAATTCTAAGTTGAATGCGGAGTTGCAATTGGTGAATGCACAGATTAATATACTTTTCAACCTCTATAAGCTGAAGAAGACAGCGGGATGTCTGTAAATTGTCGGCAATTATATATGAATGAAAACTAATGAATAAAATAAGATATGGAACGCAAAAAGAAAAAACTGATTTATAACGTAGTAGTTAGTCTCTTACTTATTGCCGGGCTGGTGTGGGTATGCTCTCATTTCGTTCACCTCGGCAGTGTAGCTTATACTGACAATGCACAGGTAAAACAGCTGATTGTCCCCGTCAATAGCCGCGTGCAAGGCTTTATCAAGAAGATCTATTTCGATGAATACCAGGAAGTGCGCAAAGGTGACACCCTGGCATTGATTGAAGATTCCGAGTTCCGTTTCCGTCTGGCACAGGCTGAGGCTGATTTTCAGAATGCTATTTCGGGAAAGAATGCAGTGGCCACCACGGTACATACCACTCAGAATAATATTGCTGTATCCGATGCAGGTTTACAGGAAGCTAAAGTTCGCCTGGACAATGCCGAGCGCGAATACCACCGATATAAAAACCTTTTGGCACAGGATGCTGTCACCAAACAACAGTACGATGCTGTGCAGACAGATTACGAAGCATCCAAGGCACGTTATGAACTTCTGCTTCGTCAGCGCCAATCTACAACTTTAGTAAAGCAGGAGCAGACTCACCGTCTGGAACAAACAGATGCAGGTATCAAACTGGCGCAGGCTGCTTTGGAACTGGCGCGCCTGAATCTTTCTTATACCGTTATCCTTGCTCCCTGCGACGGAACTACCGGGCGGAAAGAAATTCAGGAAGGGCAGTTGATACAACCCGGACAGACTGTGGTTGACGTTGTTGACGAAAATGAAAGGTGGGTAGTAGCCAATTACAAAGAAACTCAGACTACCTATATCCGGGAGGGTCAGCCGGTAGAAATAGAAGTGGATGCCGTACCCGGAATTATTTTTAAGGGTATTGTGAAATCTATTTCCCGTGCTACGGGTGCCAGTTTTTCTCTTCTACCGCAGGATAATTCTGCAGGGAACTTCGTAAAGGTGGAACAACGTATTCCTATCCGCATTGAGTTCTCTACCGGTAACCGTCCGGAAGATATGGAGCGCCTGCGTGCCGGTATGAATGTGGAGTGTGTAGTAAACTATTGATATTATGCACGAAACAGGACCTTTTTCCATTCCGGCTATCCGTGATTTTGTACCTCCTAAACTGCGCCCCTGGATTATCATTGCCTTTGTCATTGTCTTCCAGTTCTCCGGTGGTCTCTATCTGGCGGCAGTCAGTGAGATGGTTGGCTCTACGGCATTAATGCAGGAGGACATTATGATGGCGGGTTATGCTTCTATGGTGGGCATGGGGTTGACATTTGCCATCATGTTCCGCCTAAAGTTCCGTTTTACTTCGAAGGCTTCGTTGATGACGTGCAGCATTGCCCTGATTATTTCTAATCTGATATGTATGCATATACATAGTATTCCCGTGCTAGTAATCACCTGTTTCTTTGCAGGCATCTTCCGCATGTGGGCCACGTTCGAATGTAATTCTACCATTCAATTATGGCTTACTCCCAAACGGGATTTATCGGTATTTTTCTGTTTTATCTACCTGTTGGTGCAGAGTTGTATTCAGCTATCGGGATTGGTAACAATCTATACGGCCTTCTGGGCGAAGTGGGAGTATATGCACTGGTTGATTATTGGTTTATTGCTATTGGTGATGCTGGTTACATTGTGGTTATTCCGTAGTTATCGCTCCTTACCGAAATTACCGTTGTTCGGTATCGATTGGTTGGGGGCTTTGATGTGGGGGCTTGTGCTGTTGTGTATCCTTTTTGTCTGCGTGTATGGGGAACATTATGATTGGTATCAGTCTTTCCAAATACGGGCGGCAACTATCATCGGTACGCTGATTCTTGTATTGAACCTGTGGCGTGCATCTTTCATCCGCCATCCGTTTATTGCTTTGAAGACGTGGACGTATCGCTCTGTCTGGCTTCCCTTTATACTATATATAGTAATAGATATTTTGTTGGCACCATCACATCTGTTCGAACACATTTATATGGAAGGTATATTGGGGTATGATGCCTTGAATGTAATTTCACTCAACTGGGTGGTTCTGCTGGGGATTGTTGTGGGAGCAGGCTTTACCCTCTTCACTTTCTCCCGTCGTAAATGGCGTTATAAGACAATGACGGTGATTGCATTTTCTTCCATTACCGGGTATCTGATGTATTTCTATTTCGGCATTGAGTATGCTTTGCCGAAGGAGACATTGTTTATACCGCTGTTTCTGCGTAGCTTCGGGTATGTGATGATAGCTATTTGCTTCCTTACAGTGCTGTCTCGTGTTCCCTTCCAGCATTTCTTCCAGGCGGTGTCTGTGCAGTCGTTTGTCAGTGCCGGATTTGGTGGAGCTTTGGGTACGGCCATTTTAGGACATGCTCTGAATGGGGCTATGAAGAAGAATGCCATGCTGCTGGGCGCCGGATTAGATCATGTGAACCCTTTTATCAGCCGGATATCTGTAGGAGAGCTATATGGTGCTGTACAACAACAGGCCCTGATGGTTTCAATGAAAGAACTGTACGGTTGGCTTATTCTGTTAGCTTTGTTTTGTCTGTTGGTGTTCCTGGTTTACGAAAGTGACATTCGTCCGTATAAAGTACTGCATCCTACTTACCGCTCTATTCGCCGTTTTGTGAAGCATGAGTTGCGCATGGACAAGAAATTGGAAGCCACAGGCTAAGTTGAATTTTTTTTGTTCTTGTATTGGATAGCTTTGAATAAAATAGGTAGGGAGAATAAAATGGATTATTCTTATTTTTGCAGTCCGAAAGTGGACGTATATTCCACGAAATATATAAGTTAAGTTTATATGGGAAAAGATAATTCAAAACTGTTCATTCTTATTTTATTGGGCATGCTGACGGCCTTCGGGCCTTTTGTTACGGATATGTATTTGCCAAGTCTTCCGGTTATGGGAGAATACTTCAACACGAATTCTTCAATGGTCCAGCTGGGATTAACTACCAGTATGATCGGACTGGCTGTCGGCCAGATATTCTTCGGACCTTTGAGCGACCGTTATGGCAGGCGCATACCATTGCAGGTTGCCATGTGGCTGTTTATCGCATCAACAGTGTGCTGCTTGTTTGCGCAGAGCATCCAGCAATTCGTTGCTTTCCGTTTGATACAAGGCATTGCCGGAGCGGGTGGCATCGTTATAGCCCGTTCCATTGCTACGGATAATTTTTCAGGTAGGGATCTGGCAAAGATGTTGGCGATTATTGGTGCTATCAATGGTATTGCTCCCGTGGTAGCTCCTATTATCGGGGGAGTCTTTACGGAAGCTATCGGTTGGCAGGGCATTTTCGGTATTTTACTTGTACTGGGAGTATTGCTCTTGGCAGGATGCATCCGTTTCCGGGAGTCGCTTCCTAAAGAAAACCGTCTGGCTACGAAGTGGGCGGATACCTTTCACAGTTTCAAGGTAGTACTTAAGAATAAGCAGTTTGTTTGCTATGTGTTGCAACTGGCTTTTGCACAGGGAGTGTTGTTTGCCTATATTGCATCTTCCCCCTTTATTATACAGCAGCACTATGGTTATTCCCCTTTTGCTTTCAGCGTTTGTTTCAGTATTAATGCTATTGCTATCGGTGGGGCGGCAGCATTCTCTGTAAAGTTTCGCCGGCCAGCAAACGGAACACTGATCGGCTGTATGGGTATGCTTATTTTCTCTTTGCTCGAATGTGCCGCATTGGCTTTAGGTTGCAGTTTCTGGATTTATGAACTCCTGTTGCTGGCAGTTCTCTTTATGATGGGAATGACGTTCACTACATCTACTGCGTTAGCTATGGAATGTGAGCGCGACAATGCCGGGACAGCCTCAGCATTGTTGGGGGCTGTCTGCTTTTCGTTTGGTGGCATTGTCTCTCCTTTAGTAGGTATTGGAAACATTCTGGTTTCCACGGGGGTAATATTTGTCATCTGCTCTCTTTGTTCCCTTTCCAGTATTTTACTGGCTTTGGGCAGAAGGCGGGCAAGACTTTATTTTGCATTCAGTACATCCCAGAAACGCTGAGGCAGGTGGATATTGGGCACGTTTGCAGCTTCTTTAAATAGAGGAGCAATTTCTTTCGGGGCAAAACCGGCAATGCCGCATCCTATTTCTGTAACAAGGAAAGTGTATTGTGAGTGTTCTTTAGCAAAGCGGATAAATTCATCTACATAAGGTTTGATGGCTCCCGGTCCTCCGTGCATAGTCGGAATACCATAGGTTTGTCCTTGCAATCCGGTTCCTTGTCCCCAGATGGCTCCCCATTTTTTCCATGCCAGATAAGCGGCTCCGCCACCATGTGCACCTTCCAGGTTACTACCGAAAACGAATATCTCGTCCGGGTGTAGTTCTGTGATACGATTAGAGGTAATTCTTGTTTTCATACTCATGTGATTAGGTTATAATTAATTATTTTCTCCTTTTCTTCATTTTTAAACTCTTGCTTTTCAGCAAAAGTAACCTTTAGGTAACTATCTTACTTGTTTGTAACTTCTTGTTTATAAGTAAAATAGTGAATAGCTTTGCACTGTCGGAAAGTCATTGACTACATTTGCGAAGTTAGTGAAAAAACTGATGAATGCAACTATCTTATAAACAATTTAAAAACAAAAAGACAATGAAAGAACTTGCAGTAAAGAATTACAGGACCGCAGAAGGTCAGAAATTTAGCCAGGACGGTAATGAATTTACAGTGAAACCGATTGTTGCGCAGGCGGATGTGAACCAGTGCCGTGTGAACTTTGTAGAAGTGGAACCGGGTAGTTTTGCTTATGGATACCATTATCATGAAACGGATGAAGAGGTATTCTATATTATCAGCGGTACAGGTATCGTTCGTACCATCAATGGAGATGTAACGGTGAAAGCCGGTGATGCAATTACTTTTCCTGTGGGACCGGAAGGTGCGCATGTTATTCGCAACGGATCGGATACGGAAAAGCTGGTTTATATTGATTTCGACACGAACAATCTTCCGGAGATTGTACACCTCCCTGATACGAACCAGGTGATGGCTTATGGAAAATTCTCTAATGGAATTTATGATAAGAAGTAATTTTAGATGACTATTCCCTCTCAGCCGGAGGGAATAGCTGTTTTTAATAAACACAAAATGGAAAATTGTGTAATTGCATGTAAGATATGAGCAATTACAGAAGATGGATGCAATTCTGGAGGGTATTTGCATAAATAATCTATGATTGTACACGTCTGTCTATTTAATCCCATAGAAAAAGAGCCTATTTTAGCCGCGAATTTAAAATCTAACTATTACTATGTTTGTACGCTCAATTCTATTCGTTATCCTTTTTCTATGTAGTCAGATTGTACGCGGCAACGATTTTGTTTGGTACAATGGGAAGCAGGCTGTAATGTATACCGTGCCTCAGGAAGTATCTCCGGTTGTAGCCATTGCACTTGATATGTTTGCCGGAGATATGAAACAAGTGACGGGCTTTCTGCCACAAAAGACTTCTGTAAGTAAAGCAGTCATTCGTATTATCCAATTGGATAAGGCAAAACAAAAGATTAAAAAAGAATTGCAGGCCTTGGGCATCCCGGTAAATGAACTTGCTTTGAAGCGCGATGGCTTTTACATGGCTGTGGCAGGTGCTTCGGATGGTAAACAATTGTTTGTAGTAGGTAATAATGGTCGAGGTACTGCCTATGGTATCTTGGAACTTTCCCGTTTGGCAGGTGTATCTCCCTGGGTATGGTGGGCAGATGTTACTCCGGAGAAACAGAACCGTCTGGCTGTCTCTACTGAATTTAAGACTTTTCAAAGCCCTTCTGTGGAGTATCGTGGCATCTTCCTGAATGATGAAGACTGGAGTCTCCAACCTTGGAGTTGGAAAAACTTCGAACCTAATGAAATCAAAGGACGCATTGGGACACGTACTTATAAGGAAATATTCAAACTTTTGCTTCGCCTGCGTGCTAATGCCATCTGGCCCGGTATGCATGGCATCACTACTCCTTTCTACTTTGTTCCCGGAGTAAAAGAAGTGGCTGATAGCTGTGGTATCGCTATTGGTACTTCGCATTGTGAACCTCTGATGCGTAATAATGTGGGAGAATGGGATACTAAACGTCGCGGAGACTATAATTATATCACTAACCGCGATTCAGTGCAGGCTTATTGGATAGAACGTTTAAAGGAAGCATATCCTTATGAGAATATGTATACCATTGGTATGAGAGGTATTCACGATGGTCATATGGAAGGAGTGAATACAATGGAAGAAAAAACACAGGCTTTGCAACAAGTCCTTGATGATCAACGTAAACTGCTGGCTAAGTATGTCAACCGGGATGTCACTAAAATTCCTCAGGTATTTGTACCATATAAGGAAGTGCTCGATATAATGGAGAATGGTCTGGAAATTCCGGAAGATGTTACTTTGATGTGGTGCGACGATAACTATGGCTATATGACTCGTCTTAGCGACCAGGAACAACAGAAACGTATTGGTGGTAGTGGTGTTTACTATCATTTGAGCTATTGGGGGCGCCCTCATGATTATATGTGGCTTTGTACTACTCAGCCTGGACTTATTTATAATGAGATGAAGCAGGCTTATGACCATAATGCCCGCCACGTTTGGATTGTGAATGTACATGACCTGAAGCCGGCAGCCTACGATCTTGAATTTTTTCTGGATATGGCCTGGGATATAAATTCCATCACTCCCTCGACTGTGAACCGGCATCTTGAAAATTGGCTTTGCCGTGAATTCGGAGAACAGGCTGGTAAACAACTGTTGCCTGCCATGCTGGAGTATTACCGTTTGTGTGGCATCCGTAAACCGGAACATATGGGATGGACACAAGTGGAACTGGATAAGTCGAGATATCCTCGTGGACGCTCGCAAGTCATTGATACGGAGTTTAGTTTGACAGAATTCGGAGGTGAACTGGATCGCTATTTGGATGCTTATGAAGCTGTTAAGAAGAAAATAGCAGAAGTGGAGTCCCTCATTACGCCTGACCGCAAAGATGCTTTCTTCTCTCATATCAAGTATCAGGTCTTTTCAGCTGCTGCCATGAGTACCAAAATGCTGGAAGCACAGCGTGCGCGTTCTTATTCTATGGGACAATGTGATGAATCTCTTTGGGGACGTGATAAGGCTATGCTGACTGCTTGTGCCAGAAGTATGAAGGCTTATCAGGAAATCAGGGAACTGACAGATTATTATAATAATCAGATGGCAAAAGGTAAGTGGAAACACTCCATGTGCTATGATCCACGTGACTTGTATGTCTTTTATCCTCCTACACTTCCAGTAGGACTTACAGAAAAGGAGATGGAGGATTATCTGGCGGATGCTAAACCTCGGGTTATACATAATCTGGAAGCGGATAAATGCATTGTAGCCAATGCCTGCAATTATACGAAAGCTTCAGAGGGTAGTGCTCCGATCCAGGCATTGGGGCACAGTATGAATGCTGTAGCACTACCCGAGGGTGGCTCGCTGACTTTTGAATTTGACTCTCCCTGGGAAGGGGAGGCACTTTTGCGTACGGCTGTTATCCCTTCACATCCCAATGATAAAGGTGATATTCGCTTTAGTGTCAGCATAGATGGTGGAGAACCGCAAGTTTATTCTTTCCGCGAGAAAGGACGGACAGAAATCTGGAAACGTAATGTGCTGCGTGGACAAGCAGTTGGTGAAACGAAACATACAGTAAAGAAAGGCAGGCATAGCCTTACGATTACTGCTTTGGATAAGCATGTGGTGGTAGACCAATGGATGCTTGACTTTAAGCTGGGACGTAAGTTCTATGTATTTCCTATCGAAGGAGAAAATCAAAAATGATATGATCAGAAAGAAAATAAAACAATGGGTCGCCGTACTGGGTTGCCTGTGTGCTACGGTGGCTATGGCACAGGATACAGAGTTCTTGTATCTTTCAGGAACAGGGCTTGGAAATACGGTGAAATGGGACTTCTATTGTTCCGGTGGGATGAACAGTGGGAAGTGGCGTAAGATTGAGGTTCCTTCACAATGGGAATTGCAAGGATTCGGTGAATATACTTTCGGACGCTTCTATCTGGATAAAGAAGCCAAGCCAAGTGACGAGACCGGCCTATACAAGCATAAGTTTAAAGTTCCTGCGGAGTGGCAGGGGAAGCGGATCAGTATCGTTTTTGAAGGTGTCATGACGGATACGGAAGTGAAGATGAATGGCATGTCTGCCGGAGAAATGCATCAGGGTGGTTTCTATACTTTCAGTTATGATATTACCGACAAATTGAACTATGGAAAGAATAATGAATTGGAAGTAAAAGTCTGGAAAGAATCGACCAATGAATCTGTTAATGCTGCCGAGCGTAGGGCAGACTGGTGGTTGTTCGGTGGTATTTATCGTCCGGTTTATCTGAAAGCAGTTCCTGAAACGCATATTGAACGCATTGCAGTGAATGCTACGGCCGATGGTGACTTGTTTGCGGAGTTACACACACAAGGACTGAAGCCGGGTTATTCGGTAGCAGTGATATTGACACCTGTAGGCGGCACTCAAAGTATCGGACGGCAAGTCATAGATTTACAGACGGAAGATAAACAGACCATTGAAACCCGCTGGCAAGGTATCCGTACCTGGGATTGTGAGAATCCCAATTTGTATACTTTACGATTGGAACTGCTTGATCCGCAGAAGCAAGTTGCGCATATTCATGAGGAACGTATAGGTTTCCGTACAGTTGAGTTCCGTCCTAAAGATGGCATTTATGTAAATGGCACAAAAGTGTTGATGAAAGGTGTGAATCGTCATAGTTTCCATCCTGAGGGTGGTCGGACTACGAACCGGGAGATCAGTGTGAAGGATGCTTTGTTGATAAAAGAAATGAATATGAATGCTGTACGTTCGCACTATCCACCCGATAAACATTTCCTGGATGTGTGTGATTCTCTCGGAATATTTTATCTTGCAGAGTTTACCGGATGGCATGGACGGTATGACGATGAAGCAGGTGAGAATTTGCTTCGGGAGATGCTGGCGAATGACGTAAATCATCCTTGTATTTTTATGTGGAGTAATGGTAATGAGGGTGGCTGGAATAAGACACTGGATACTCGTTTTGCCGATTATGATCCGCAAAAGCGTCATGTTATTCATCCATGGGCAGACTTTAACGGACTGGATACCCATCATTATCCGGCGTATCAGACAGGTCCGGCCCGCCTCGCTAATGGATATAATGTGTTTATGCCGACTGAGTTCTTGCATGCCCAGTATGATAAGGGAGCTGGTGCAGGCTTGGAAGATTACTGGAATAACTATAAATCGAATCCGATGTTTGCGGGTGGTTTTATATGGGCATTTGTTGATGAAGCAGTCATGCGTGCAGACAAAGGAGGCATTCTGGATTCTGACGGACCGAATGGTCCGGACGGTATTGTAGGACCTCACCGGGAGAAGGAAGGAAGCTTTTATACGATTCGTGAAGTCTGGGCTCCCATTCAGTTTGCTCCGCTTCACATCACTCCTTCTTTCAAGGGCGATTTTCTGGTGAGTAATACTTATCTGTTTACTAACCTGGATGAATGTAGCATGAAATATCGCCTGTATTCTGCACCTTCCCCGATGAAAGGGAATGAATGTATTTTAATGAAGGAGGGGCTGGTTCGTCTACCTGCGATTGAACCGGGAGAGACAGGAAGGGCGCATATGGATCTCCCTGTCAACTTTTTCCAAGGAGATATCCTCGAACTGGAAGCTTATGACAAGAACGGGCACTCCATTTGCAATTGGACATGGCCCGTGAAGTTTGCCAAAGAGTACTTCGCTACTCAACGTATGTCGTACGGTGCAGCAGATACCCGGGCAGTATTAAAGGAAGCCGGAGACCAAGTTGTTCTTTCGGCTAATGGTATTACCGTTACTTTTAACGGTGAAGATGGTTCATTGGCTGAAGTTAATCGAAATGGGCAGATGATACCTCTCAGTAACGGGCCATTGCCTGTAGGTATAAAGGCAGACTTCAAAGATATCCGTACTCGCATGGAAGGTAATGATGCTCTTTGCGTCGTCCGATATACGGGAGCCATCGATTCGATTGTTTGGCGCATGACTGCCGATGGTTTGCTGGGTATGGATGCAGTGATGCTGAACCGGACGAATGGTGGCGGTTACAAAGGTGCTTTCTTTGATGAGAAGGTAAATAATCTCGGTCTTACCTTCTCTTTCCCGGAACAGGAAGTGAAAGCTATGCGCTGGATGGGACGCGGCCCTTATCGTGTCTGGAAGAATCGTATCAAGGGAACCAACTATAACATTTGGGAGAAAGCATATAACAATACCATTACCGGGGAGAGTTTTGAAAGTTTTGTCTATCCCGAATTTAAGGGATATCATGGAAATCTGTATTGGGCAACGTTGGAGTCGGATCGTGTTCCTTTCACTGTTTACTCTGAAACAGATGGTTTATACTTCCGTGTCTTTACTCCTGAAGAACCGAAGCACCGCCGTAATGGAGAGGACACAATGAAAGAATTTCCAGCAGGTGATCTCTCTTTCTTGTATGATATTCCGGCCATGCGTTCTTTTAAAACCATCCCAGAACATGGGCCACATAGCCAACCCAGCACTGTTCGCATTAAGTCGGGAGATGATGGTTTGCGCATGAAATTATGGTTTGATTTTCGTTCTGACCTTATGAGGTAAATTACGGATATCATATCAGATTATTTAAAAGTTTTATAATCTTCGTCTATAGGAACAGATTTCTGTTTCTGCAGGCGAAGATTGTGTTTGTAGATATTTGAGGAAACTTTTCCGATATTCCTGCAAACTTGTTACTTTTGCTAAATAGTCATATTAATCTTGCATCGTATTATGAAACAAAGGTTTACCCTATTTCTTATTATATCCTCCTTTGCCTTTTCCCTGTATGCGCATGGCGGCATTGAATTGCACTCCCGACAGATGAAAACCAGAGACGGTTTGCCTGGTAATACTGTCCGTACTCTCTATCAGGATAGCAAAGGTTTCTTATGGATAGGTTCACTGAATGGCTTGAGCCGTTATGATGGTAATTCTTTTATTACTTTTCAACCCGATGATGGCAAAGATATCTCTCTTGCCGACAATCGGATTTACAATATCACCGAAGATCAACATGGCTTTCTATGGGTAGGCACTTCCTCTCGACTATATAGTTGTTACGATTTGCAGCGAGCACGTTTTGTTGATTATACAGGTGTAGGAGAATTGAGTGAAAGCTATTCCAAACTATTTTTGGCTACCAATGGAGATGTCTGGTTATGGCATCCCACGAATGGTTGCCGGCGTATTGTTC
This sequence comes from Bacteroides intestinalis, assembly GCF_003464595.1. Classification (GTDB taxonomy): domain Bacteria; phylum Bacteroidota; class Bacteroidia; order Bacteroidales; family Bacteroidaceae; genus Bacteroides; species Bacteroides intestinalis_A. The sequence goes on along the minus strand of NZ_QRZF01000018.1, from coordinate 90,783 downwards.
ATCTTCCTGGCAGAGAAATGGCTTCTACTGTTTTCCGAAAAGAAACCGGAAGTCTTCCCGACAATCATGTGACTTTCGTTCAGGAAGATGCTGCCGGGCGCATTTGGATAGGTACCCAACGCGGATTGGCATTAGTCGTCGATGGAGAAGTGCACCTTGTCGATGAGTCGCAAAACTTCTATTCTTCCTTCTCACATGGAGATCACGTTTATTTCCTGACGGCTCAGGCTGATATATATCGTTTCCAAGAACAAGAAAATACAGTGTTTCGGCTTGCAGTTCCACCTGTCGGAAAAGCCATTCCTACAGGAAGTTTCTGTCTGCATAACCAATGGATAGTTCTTACTACTGAAGGCGTTTACATGTACGACTTTGAAACGCAGAAGTATTCTGCTGACTCGCGCCTGAACCTGAAACGGGGAGAATTGATTTGTGACAATCGTGGCAATTATTGGATCTACAATCATACCGGTTGTGTGTATTATATCCTTGCCTCCACTGGCAAAATAAAGGAATTTCGCTTCATCCCTGAAGACAAGATGGATTACATTGATTTCGAGCGTTATCATATTGTTCATGACTCCAGAAACATTATCTGGATTTCTACATATGGAAATGGTTTGTTTGCTTACGATGTGGGCGAAAACAAATTGCATCATTTCACCGCTGACATTACCGAAAAGAGTTGTATTCACTCTGATTTCCTGATGTATGTGATGGAAGATCGCACAGGAGGAATCTGGGTGAGCACGGAGTTTTCCGGAATATCCCGTATCTCAGTTCTGAATGAAGGAACCACTCGTGTTTATCCTGGCGGAAACGGACTGCTGGACCGCTCTAATGCCATTCGAATGATCACTCAGACATCAGACGGCCATATTGGAGTTACTACCCGTAAAGGTGGGCTTTATACCTATGATACCTCTTTACACCGGAAGTTGGGAGAAGCAAATTTTCATTCAAATATTTATGCTATTGCCCAGGATATTGAAGGACAGATGTGGCTGGGAACTCGGGGTGAAGGTCTGAAAGTGGGAGAGAACTGGTATAAACATGAGGATACTGATCCGGGTTCTCTGTCCAGTGACCATATCTTTGCTATTCACCGCGACTTAAAGGGACGTATGTGGATTGGAACTTTCGGAGGTGGGCTCGATCTGGCTCTGCCTGCCGGGAATGGGAAGTATACATTTCGGCATTTCTTTCGGGATATGCATGGTGTTAATCAAGTCCGCACCTTTCAGGAAGATAAGGAAGGTATGATTTGGATGGGGACCAGTGGTGGTGTCTGCATCTTTCATCCTGATTCATTGCTTACTGCCCCCGATCGTTATCATCTTTTCAGCCATGCCCATGGGAATTTTTGCAGTAATGACATCAAATGTTTTTTTCATGATAGTAAAGGACGAATGTGGGCCGGGACGTCGGGTATGGGATTGGTCTTGTGTCAGCCGGGAGATGGATATGCTCGTTTAGATTATACCCACTATGGAACCATAGAAGGACTTGTGAACAATTCCGTGCAGTCTATCCTCGAAGATAAGAGTGGTAAATTGTGGGTAGCTACTGAGTATGGAATGTCCCGGTTTACTCCGGATACATACTCTTTTGAGAATTATTATTTTTCTTCTCATCCCCTAAGCAATGTGTACAGTGAGAATTGTGCTTATATAAGAGAAGATGGAGACTTGATATTCGGAACCAATTATGGTTTGACTATCATAGACCCACAGAAGGTACATGGTAGTACACCTTTATCGCAGGTGGCTTTTACCGATTTATACATCAATGGAATTCAGGCTGTCCCCGGAGGAAAAGATTCTCCCTTGCAACAATCTCTGGCTTATTCGGAGGAGATTTTACTGAAATATTTTCAAAGTTCATTCCTTATACACTTCTCCACTTTCGACTATTCGGATAGTGGGCAAACGCAGTACATGTATTGGCTTGAAAATTATGATAAGGAATGGAGTACACCTTCATCCATGAATGTTGCATCTTATAAATATCTGGAACCTGGTGATTATGTGCTTCATGTGAAGTCGCGTAATGAAACAGGAGTCTGGAATACTGAAGAAGCTTTGCTGAAGATTACGGTGCTGCCACCTTTTTGGAAGACTAATTGGGCTTTCTTCTGTTATGTATTGCTCATTCTGTTTGCTCTTTATTTCACTTTTCGCATAATTCGTAATATAAACAACTTACGTAATCGTATTCATGTGGAAAAACAACTGGCTGAGTATAAATTAGTCTTTTTCACTAATATCTCACATGAGTTTCGTACTCCGCTTACTTTGATTCAGGGTGCATTGGAAAAGATGCAGCGTTTTGCCGGTATGCCTCAGGAATTGGTGCATCCTCTGCGGACGATGGAGAAAAGTACGAACCGGATGTTAAGGCTTATCAATCAATTACTGGAATTCCGGAAGATGCAGAATGATAAATTGGCATTATCACTGGAAGAGACAGATGTGATAGCCTTCTTGTACGAGATATTCCTTAGCTTTGGTGATGTGGCCGACCAAAAGAAGATGGATTTCCGCTTCCTTCCTTCAGTGCCTGTATATAAAATGTTTATAGATAAGGGAAATCTGGATAAGGTAACTTATAATTTGTTATCTAATGCATTTAAGTATACTCCTTCGGGAGGGTGTGTTTTGTTTTCCATCGTGGTGGATGAAGAAAAAAAACGCTTGCAGATTCAAGTTTCAGATACAGGTGTGGGGATTCCAAAGGAAAAGAAAGAAGAACTGTTTAAGCGCTTCATGCAAAGTAGTTTCTCCGGCAATAGTATTGGAGTAGGTTTGCACCTGACGCACGAGTTAGTGTTGGTACACAAAGGAAGTATAGAATATACGGAGAATACGGGTGGTGGTTCTGTATTTACAGTTTATCTTCCCATAGACCAGAATGTTTACGATGAGAAGGACTTTCTGATACCGGGGGAATTGCTGAATGAAAGCAGGAAATATGCCTCCCATCTGGATGAAATGAGTGAAGAATCGGTTGCAGACACTTCTTCTATTCAGGTAGAGAATAAACGAAAGATTCTGATTATTGAAGATGATGATGATATCCGTCAGTTTCTGAAAGAGGAAGTCGGTGCCTATTTTGAGGTGGAAGTAGCTTCGGATGGAAAAGAAGGTTTCAAGAAAGCTTGTTCGTATGATGCCGATCTGATAATATGCGATGTGCTGATGCCGGGAATGACAGGTTTTGAAGTGACAAAAGAATTGAAGTCAGACTTTAGTACCAGTCACACCCCTATAATCTTGTTGACAGCTCTTAATTCTCCGGAGAAACATCTGGAAGGGGTTGAGTCCGGAGCCGATGCTTATATTGTTAAACCTTTCAGCATCAAACTGTTGTTGGCGCAGGTCTGTAAGTTAATAGAACAACGTGATAAGTTGCGTGAAAAGTATTCCAGTGAACCTGGAATTATTCGTCCGGAGGTTTACACTACTGATCGGGATAAAGAGTTTGTCGACCGCGTATCTGCTATCTTAGAACAAAATCTTTCTCGTCCGGAGTTTACTGTGGATGAATTTGCATCATTAATGAAATTAGGGCGGAGTATGCTTTATCGAAAATTGCGTGGTCTGACAGGCTATCCACCCAATGAGTATTTGCGAATGCTTCGAATGAAAAAAGCTGCAGAACTGTTGCTTTCCCCTGACAATCTGACTGTGGCAGAAGTTGCCTATCAGGTAGGAATTAATGATCCTTTTTATTTCAGCAAATGTTTCAAGGCACAGTTCGGGATAGCGCCTTCTTTTTATCAACGGGGCATTAATAAAAATACTTCGGCTGAAGATGACCTCCTTTCAGGTGAGAAGTCGGGAGATGATGGAAAGGAGTAGTAAAAGTAAGTTTTAGTGAATTCTATCCTTTTCTATTCTATAAGGATAGAAAAACAAAGTTTTTTTGTAGTTTTGCTTTCAACTGAACTCTTTTAAGGAAATAGAAAATATGGAAATAGATTTAACGACTCCCGCTTTGCTGTTTTCGGCAATTTCATTGATTATGCTGGCTTATACCAATCGGTTCATGTCGTATGCCCAATTGGTACGTACATTGAAGGAACAGTATCGGGGAAATCATTCGTCAGTAACCGCCGCACAGATCGCAAATCTTCGTAAACGCCTGTATCTGACACGTGCCATGCAGGTGACGGGAACAGGCAGTTTGTTGCTGTGTGTTGTAAGTATGTTCTTTATTTATATACAGCTCTATCTTGTATCCATCTATATTTTTGGATTGGCAATGGTGCTATTGATTATTTCTCTGGCTATTTCTGTATACGAGATTTATATTTCGGTGAAGGCTTTGGAAATACATCTGGATGATATGGATGAATAATTGCTTCTTTTTATTTGCTCTCTGTCCAGCGGTTATAATGAATATTTTCCGGTTTCCATTTATCTTTCGGAAGTGGATTCTCGGTCGGATAACCGATTGGAATTACGTTCAGAGGAATGATATCTTTAGGTAATAGGAGTATTTTCTGTACTTCTTTTACCCGTTCTTCCATAGGGTAAACTCCTGACCATACGGCCCCTAATCCTAAACCTTGTGCAGCCAGCAGTAAGTTTTCTGTTGCAGCCGAAGCATCTTGTACCCAGTACTCCATACCTGCACCACTGATAGCTTTATTTAAATCTCCACATACTACGATGGCCAGTGGAGCATCCTTTGCCATTTTGGTATAAGGAAGGGTAGAACTCAATTCGTTTAGAATCTCTTTATCCCTGATGACAATGAAAGCCCAAGGTTGTTTATTGGTTGCTGTGGGAGCAGCCATGGCAGCTCTTAACAGCTGCTCTATTTTTTCATCCTCTACTTCTTGTGGTTGATAAGAGCGGATACTGGTTCTTGCATGTATGGCTTCAAGAACGGAAAGTTTATCATCTTGTTTCATAATAGGTTCCTCCATCTTATTAGGTTGATTTGGTCTCGGTTGAATAGATAATGCAGTTACTACTATAACCAAGGCAAGACTGAAAGTGTTCAGTACATATTGTGTCATTTGTCCTTTAGGCTTTCTGGAGAAATATACAATAATCAGGGTGCACAGTGCAATACCTGCCAGTAAACCCAGGAAAAGTATCCAGTCAAAACTGAAAGCAGTTGCAGGCTTGTCGGCCGAATGTTCCTTTGCATATTCCATTGCCCTGTGGATGGATTGGATAATAGCTACCGAAGACTCTGTAGCTCCGGATATTCCGTCTACTTCTTTATTGATTGCTTCTTCCGGTGATAGATTATTCCATTGTTGCAGCAGGTCACTGTTTCGTACCTTGGCAAAGTAGCTGGGTGTTTCAGAGTTTTCCAATGCCACCACTTTTGTAATGCGGTTATCCTGCATATAGATTTCAAGAGGGACATTTCCTCCATATCCGTTGATATCTTTCGTTATTTGCCGGGTAGATATTATCTGTACTCCTTCATCCGTATGCCGTAATATATCGGAAGCTCCTGTAGAGTTTTCTGTTGCATTTTTCTCATCGGAGAGAATGCTCCCGAACTTGTTTCCCTTACAAATAGTAACTGCCAGAATCAGGAAAAAGCAAGTTGTCAGGCTTATGATGGTTTGGACTTTCAATGTTTTCATATTTAGTTGGTATTTATATCGTATGCAAATTTAGGGGAATTTTGTTGAAAATAGCAAGTACTTGCTAAAAGTAGTGGGTGGTTTTGCTTTATTTATCATAAAAGTAATAGATAGTTAATGTTGATATATTTCTGTTTTGTGTGAGCTTTGCATTATATGATGTGCTTTTAGGATGATTTCATTTATTTGATTTTATTAGTCTTTAATTTGTTTATTAGTTGTAAATACTGTATGTTTGCGTAGGAATAATGTGCTAAATATGTTCGTTTTATAAATAAAGTATGAAGAAGTTATTATTGTTATTTGTAGGTATTTTTGCGTTGCTGTCATGCGAAGTGAAGAATTCTTATCAGGAACCGGAGGCTGGCAAAGACTTCTCTTTGGTTGATGAAATTAGCGTGAGTGTTAATACTACGGAAAATACTCGCTGCCTGCTCTATGTCGGTGATCCTTATGTGGATGGTCATCTGGTAGGAGAACCAATTTTGATTGGCTATGCTCCGTTTACGGAAACTGTCAGAATTCCTAAAGCTACAGATAAGTTATATCTGTTGATGAATGGTCAGATGTCCACCTATTCGAAGGGGGATATTGTTGTAAATAAAGGTGTTACGAGAGCTGAGAGCGAGCTGAGTGATGCGTTGATTACAGCTATCAATAATTTTTATCCGGAAGGGATTAGGAATACGCCAAGTGATTGCTATACTGAGTGTTCCGATTTGATAGTTGGAAGTGAGGAGACTGAAGTCTGGATTACTTATGTGGGTAATGGTGGTGCTCATCTCAATAACAGTTTGTACTATTATACCTATACAGATGAGGTCAATGACTATCGAGATCTGGATATGAAACTTGTATTTGATGGAACCCAAACGATTGGTTCAAAGATAGCGCTTGGTAAATTTACCAATTGCAAGATAGGCTTTGCCTGCTCGTATTCGTCAGGTCTTTATCGGTATTCAACTCCGAGATTTAATCTGGGGCATAACGATATATTGCTGACGTCAGGAGTTATCAGAACACTGGTGTTTGGTGGTAAGGAGTATCAGACATTGGGTATGGAAGATCAAATTCCAAGTGGATGGTTTGATCAGGATTACAACGACCTGCTGTGTCTGATCGAATCGACTCCGACTTTGAAACCTGAAATTGAAATTCCGGTTCCGGAACTGGATCCGTCTAAGATTGTATGGCAAGGAATGTGGTTGTTTGAGGACAACTATCCCAGCCAGGGAGACTATGACTTTAACGATGTTGTAGTGAGGTTCCGTATTGAGGAGTCCGCCAATATTAAGAATGAGGTGTTGGCCTATATTCAGGTTATGGCAACAGGAGCAAATTTCAATAATAGTTTTGGAATCAATGGTAAGATCTATGTTGAAAATCTGACTGGTTATATGAATGTGCGTAAAGGTTCTTCAAGGGTGGAAACTGAGGTCATTCAGATAACCTTACCGAAAGCTAGTGAATACATTCCGATGCTGAATAACGGAAAGGCTACTTTTGATCTTAATTCTTATAATGTACATAGTGCTGATTTCCCGAATGTACTTGAAATTCCATCAGTTGATTTCAAATGGTGCTTGGAGAATATCCGGATTGATGAGGCTTATCCTATGTATACGAAGTGGGCTGATAGTGGATGCAAATCATATACTGATTGGTATAAAGGTGAGAGAAAGGACGATATGGTCTACATGGAGTAAAATAGAAAAAGTTCCTTTAGTTGAAGTAAATAGGTTTCTGTCCGGACTTGATGAATGGCAGAAACCTATTTTTTGTGCATCCAACTCGAATCGTAGTTTTAGTATATAAATGCTTGATATAATACTAATTCCTTACAATAATTTAATATTCGAGGCATAGTCGTATATTGAGGGTACTTCAGTCGTATACTTAGGGTATCTCAGTATCATACTTAGGGTACCTCAGTCCTATACTGAGATAAGGTTATTATAAGGTTGCTGATAACCAATTAGTTACAAAAACCTCTTTTGACGTTGATAAATCAAGACAAACAATCGGTATAAAAATAAAAAATGATTTCACCTTTTATATTGAAATGAAATCATTTAATCAAGTCTATATTTGTTGGACTTAAACCATAGTTGCAATAATCTGGATAAACAGTATAAGGAATACCATTGCAATAGGATAAACCGTGGCATAAGCTACACTCGGAATGTTACTGTCAGTCATAGAGTCTGCCGCTGCAAGTCCCGGAGTACTGGTCATACCACCGGTGATGGTTCCCAATAAGTCGAGTATACTGATTTTGAAGACAAACACCCCAACAAACACAGCTACTAACATAGGTACCAGCGTAATAGCAGCACCTACTCCAAATAGCAGCCAGCCGCTTTCCTGGAAAGTTGCTACAAGATTGGTACCAGCCGAGGTGCCGACTTCGGCAAGGAAAAGCAACAATCCCAACTGACGCAATAATTGGTTAGCAGGTCCGGACATAGACCACAGAATAGGTCCTGTCTTACCAATTGCACTTAAGAACAGAGCTACAATCAAAATACCGCCCGTTAATCCCGGAGAGAAAGATAAACCACCGGGGAAAGTAATATTCAGTTTGCCGAACAGTACTCCCAAAACAATACCCATTGCAATAGGGAAGAAGTCTGTATCAGATAGCTTTTTAGCATTGTTTCCCAGTAAGCGGGCCAATCCTTTAAGCCCTTCTTTTTCTCCTACCACCATCAGTTTATCGCCGAATTTCAGAGTTAAATCCGGTGACGGAGACAGGTCGATACCGCTTCGACGGACACGTGTTACCGTACATCCGAAGTTTTTCATCAGGTTCAAATCCCCCAACTGTTTATTAATCATATCCTTTTTGGTCAGTAATAAGGATTCTATTTCCTGAGTATCTACCAAAGGCAATTCACCTTCTTCGCGTTCTCCAACTAAGACCGAAAGTTGGTTCAGAGCTTCTTCACTACCTACTGCCTGTATGTAATCGTCTTCATGTAACACCGTCTGAGCTGTAGGGATGGAAATAACATCATCGTGTTTATGACGTGAAATAACAGCCCCTGTCATGGCACGTGCATTGATTTGCATCAGGCTACGGTTGAATACGGCAGGGTTTGTGACGCGATAAATACAGGTTGTCAATTCGGGAAACTGTCCGCGACGTTCTTTTTCCAGTCGGCGTGCTTCCTTATCCAAGTCAATGCGCATAATACGGGGAAGCAACTTTACAAACAGGATCACACCGATAACTCCAAACGGATAAGCGATACCGTAGGAAATGGATGCCAACGGAGAATTTGTACTGTCGATGGCTACGGCAAGCCCTGGTGTACTGGTCAGTGCTCCGGCTATTAAGCCTACTACACTGGGGGTATCGATGTCGAAAAGGTATTTAAGCCCAACAGCAGTAAGGGAAGCCGAGCAAATAATCAGCATGGTGATTATGATTAGGGTCTTACCTTTACTTCGGAACGAGTCGAAGAAACCGGGACCGGCTTGAATACCGATAGTAAAGATGAAAAGTACCAATCCGAAGTTTCCTAATTCTTTAGGAATAACTACACCGAAGTGTCCAAAGAGAAGAGCAATGAAAATAACTGCGGAAACATCCAGCGATAAACCTTTGATTTTGATTTTTCCCAGCATGAAGCCCAATGCGACGATGAGGAAGAGGGCGAAATAGGAGGAATTGAGTAAGTCAGCAAACATGAATTTAGAATTTGTTGATTTTGCCGCAAAGGTACGGAAAAAGGAGCCAAATTCATAGTCTGGCTCCTTAATAATCCCTATCTATTGCAGTTCTTTCAATAATTCTTCTACTGCTACTTTCAATTGTGTATCTTCACCTTTCACGATTGTTTCGGGCGAATTGGCTACTTTTACATCCGGTTCCAACTGCGTATTCTCCAGATAACTGCCATCGGGCAGGCGGTAACCAATCACAGGAATGCCGAATACCAGTGTCGGATCTTGCAAGCGCTCCCATGATACGCTGGTCATAGTGCCCGGCACAGGCATACCTACCAGCTTGCCCAGTTGCTGATGGCTGTATACCCACGGTGTACCGTGTGCATTGGAATAGTTGGCCTCGCACGTCAGCATGATGGAAGGCTTGTTCCAGCGGCGGCTCGGCATATCGCAGGCTTCACGGCCGCGAACCACCTGTGTGAAGTATTTCTTGCCACTGAACAGTATCTCTATATCTTCATGCAGACGACCACCTCCGTTGAAACGGGTGTCGATGACAATACCTTCACAGTTGTTGTATTTTCCTAAAATGTCCGAGTAGATGGAACGGAAGCTGTCATCACCCATTGATTTGATGTGCACGTATCCCAGTTTACCGTTCGACCATTTCTCAACGTCTGCTGCACGTTGCTTAACCCAGCGTTCGTAAAGTAATGTACTGAGTTCACTGTCTCTGATAGGGATTACTACCTCTTCCCAACGTTCTTTCGTTTTGGGATCGTACAATGAAACAAGTGTTTTCTTTTTTACCTTGTCATTGAGAAGCACATAATAATCGGCTTCGGGAGTGATCTCTTTACCGTCGATCTTTTCAATAACGACACCGGCTTTCACCTTTGTAGTGGCCTTGTCGAACGGCCCCTTTTCTATCACTTCAGCGATGAGCATTCCTTTATCCTGGTAATTCCAGTCAAAAAGTAGTCCCAGACTGGCTGTCGGTTCACTTTGTCCGTCCGGATAGAAACGGCCTCCGGTATGGGAGACGTTCAATTCGCCCAGCCATTCACTCAATAGTTCGGCGAAGTCATAGTTATTATCAATGTGTGGCAGGAACTTGCGATAAGCAGCCGTCATGGCGTCCCAATTGACCCCGTGCATGTTGGTATTATAGAAACGCTTCTGCTGTTGCTTGTATACATGGTCGAACATGTATTCGCGTTCGGCGGCCAGATCCAGTTTTACTTGGGCAAGATATTTAATGGGTTTCAGGTCATTGGAAGCCATGTTCATTTTCTGCATATTCTTACCGTTCAGAATGAAGAGAGTCTTTCCTTCTTTATCCATTTCCAGAGAGGTCCAGCCGGCATCTACTTTATGGAGCAACTTGGTCTCTTTTTTGTTCAGATCCATCTTCCATAAGTTACGACCGCTTTCGGTACTGGCCAGATAATAGAGAGTTTTTCCGTCTTTGGAGATGAGAGTACTTCCCATATTCGATGAGTTTGGTGTCAGGCGCACGATGCGGTCTTCTATGTTTTTCAATTCCACCACGACATCCTTTACCTTACTACTGTCCTTTGCGGCAACCTTTTTCCGGTCGGAGTTTGCTTCTTTATATAGTTCGTAGTCTTCTTTGCTCAGGCTGAATTTGTCGTATGCATCCTGATTCAGGAATACTAACATAGCATCGTCCAGCGAACCCCATGAAGCATGTGCACGCATACCGTAGCGTTCGGTAGTGAAAAGAATGGCATTGCCATCGAGCGCAAAACTGGGTGAACCGCTGCTGTATCCGCTATTGGTCAGGTTGATGATCTCGCCATTGCCTTGTGCACTGACCAGACCTATATCCGAATATGGATCATGCTTGTTTCCGATAAATTCCAATGTGAACCACTTGCTGTCCGGAGACCATGCATAGTCGAACCCTCCGCCTGTGCTGTACCAGGTAGAACCGTCGGTGATCCGGCGTACTTTCTTGGTTTCCAGGTTGAGTACCATCAGGCGGTTGCGGTCTTCAATGAAGGCCAGTTCCTTACCATCGGGTGAGAATTGCGGGTGCGAACGTTCTACGGTGGTAGAAGGCAATAATACCTCTTCCTTTATTAAAGTTGCATTCGGAAAATTCGGATCTTCTTCTCGAACTATTTTAGCCAGATAAATTTGCCAGTTACCACTGCGTTCACTGGCATAGGCCAGCGTCCGGTTGTCCGGGGCAAACGAGAGACCATCTTCCTCTGCTGCCGTATGTGTAATCTGTTTGGTGGTGGTATAGTCTGTCGATGTTACGAATACTTCACCGCGTACAGTGAAAGCAATCTGCTTGCCGTCCGGTGAAACTGTGGCGGAGGTTGCTCTATCCGGATATTTCAGATAAGCTATTTGTGGCTGGTCGTCACGAATGATTTCTACATTTATCTTCCGGGGATTCGAGCCTTCCTGCTGGGTATAAATCTCACCATCATATCCATAGCACAAGGTGCCGTTGTTACTCATTGAAAGGAAACGTACGGGATGGGTTTTAAAGCTGGTAATTGTTTTTATCGATTGGGGTTGCGAAACCGGGAAAGAATATACGTTGAATGAGCTGCCATTACGTTCGCTCAGGAAGTAGACGGTTTGTCCATCCGGTGATACTATCGGATTGCGGTCTTCACCTGCGTGCTGGGTAAGGTTGGTGTGTGAACCTGTTTTGGTATCGTACATCCATACATCGCGGGTGATGGAAGAAGTATGGTGCTTTCTCCATTCGTTTTCACCTCCCTTGCGGTCCTGATAGAAAAAGCGGTTACCGGACTTATCGAAACATACCGCTTCGGCAGGAGTGCCCAGTACTTGTTCGGTGCGTCCGCCGACTGAAGGAACTTTGTAGAGTTCAGTCATGGCGGCTGAAGGAAAGAGGGCGCTGCTTGCCGGGTCCTGAATAGATGCTGAGAATAAAATATATTTGCCGTCCGGGGTAAAAGCGGAGGGTAGTTCAGTAGCTGAATGAGTAGTCAGTCGCTGGGCTGTTCCCCCATTTGCCGGCATGATGAAGATATCGAAATTCCCGTTCCTGTCGCTTGCAAAGGCTATCTGTTTGCCATCCGGTGACCATATCGGAGTACATTCGTAAGAGTCTTGCGTAGTGAGTTGTGTAGCTGTTCCGCCTTTGGCAGGCACTTTGTAGATGTCTCCCTTATAACAAAATACGATTTCTGTTCCGTCAGGTGAGATCTGTACGTCACGCATCCAGAGGGGAGTGGTTGCATAGCTGGTTATTGCCGCGAAACTAAGGGCAATGTAAGCAATAAGTTTCTTCATAAGTATATTAAATGTGTTTTTATGCAAATATAGGTATTAGTCCGTAAAAACGAAAAAGGATAGTCTGAAATTTTGATTTATTTTTACTGCTGGTATATTTGCAGGTATGGCTAGTCGATCTTTATCCTTTGAATCCTCACGATATACCAACCATTTATGCTATGAAAGAGCGAATGCTTGAGCATCTGGAAACTCTACCGAAGGGGTTAAATGATGGTAATATTGCTATTGTTTTGCTTGCGGATAGTGGTAATTCTGCTATCTTTGTGAAGTCAAACAACAAATCATAAGATTATGAAAAGTACAGAATTACACCGGATGTTCATTAAGAAAGGATGGAAGTTCGACCATGCAGAAGGAAGCCATTACTTTTATAAGAATGAAAAAGGTGAATTAACGGAGCCTGTTCCTTATCATGGGGCTAAAGAAATGGGTAAGGGGTTGGCTAATAAATGAATCAAGAAGTATGGGCTTTGATTCCCGTACTTTCTAAAAAAGAAAGGGTAGGATTATGGAAAAAATTATTGTAGTGATTGAGAAAAGCAAGGATTTTTACGACGGATATTCGGACAATTGTGACGGTATCTATGGCGCGGGTGATAGCATACAGGCTGTAAAGGATGATATTCATGAGGCAATTAGATTGATTAAGAAGAATTTACCTGTAGAACAATGGCCGGAACAAATCAAAGGCGAGTACGAAATTGAATTTAAGTTGGACGTAGCGAGTTTCTTGGAATATTATTCAAAGTTCCTTTCTTTAGCTGGTATGGAGAAGATTACAGGTATCAATCAAAAGCAGCTTTCCAATTACTTGAATCGTCGTTCTATACCTCGTAGACAGCAGGCGGAACGCATTTGCAGCGGACTTCATTCATTTGCGAAAGAATTATTATCGGTAACACTCTGATTTGTTGTTTGACACCACCTTTTGGAGTTTTTTTCAGAGGTCTTCCATTGTGGAGACCTCTTTTTATGTGTTTAAAAGTGAATGTGTACGAGAACTTTTAGCGTCAACCACCATTAGGTGGAAATTCGTAAAAAAGCAAAAAGCATCAATAACCTTGCGATTATCAATGCTTTATCGGTAGTCGGGATGACAAGATTCGAACTTGCGACCACACGCCCCCCAGACGCGTACTCTACCGGGCTGAGCTACATCCCGAATTGCGGATGCAAAAGTAGTGCTTTATTTTTAAATAGCAAACATTTCTATTGATTTTTATGTCACTATAATCCGACTGAATAATACATCTTTCTTATTCTTAATTTGTTATGGTATAAAGTTTGCTCTATTTTAGAATTAGTATAAGTAATGCTGTAGCCTGTTATTTGCTTGTAATTCTTGTTTCTATAAATAATAGGACGAGGAGTAAAATTCCAATTTTACCCCTCGTCCTATTATCATTCTACAGAGCAGTTATCGATTCTTCTTTCAACTTCTTCAATAATCCTTCTACGTTTTGAAGATGGTAACATAAGATGCCTTCCAGCTGTTTCAGAAAACCTACGTTGCTTGCCAGTTGTGTAATGAATTGCAAATGCCGGCCTATTTCCCGATTAGCTTGTAGGAGAGTATTGTGTGGGAGGGTACTTTTTAACATATAGATCCCGCTGGCATCTTGTAATTCGGCGATACCTTTTCCCCATTCGTGCGTGCCTATCAGTCGTAAAACATGGACATATTGTTTTAATTTACGGTGCAGGCATTGGAGGCTTATATATTCCGAAGGCTCTGCCATATACGCTATATTCATGATGTCAATCAATTGTAAATAGTACGCTTTCATGGCTTCCTCTGATGGGAAGTGTGCGCGTGGGAACATTGCTGTGTTGGGTAATTCCTGAGCGGTTACCGACTGAGTGTTGTTTTCCATAAATCATTAAGTTTTAAAAGGTGAATAATTCGATTCATGGGAGAGGTAAAGAAACTAAAAGAGCAATCCCTGCCTGTCCCATTGTCGAACACTAAACCCACAGCTAGTATTTGGAGGTGCATTAACACTCCCCATGGGGGTACAGGGACCGCCATATAGGAGTGGCGTGAACGGGCATAAAATGCCCGCCACGATTTCTTGGCAGGTTTCCCTGCTGTGAGTTAATAATGGTTCGACACCGCAAAAGTACGATAAAAAATGAAGAGGCAGTCTAAAATGAGAAGAAAAATATACTTGTCGTCTGATTTACTATTATCTAATTTAAGTTTCGTATGTAGCCTGAATCTTGCCACCCTGCTGGCAAAACTGTGCCATCGCGGTGGCAAACATTTGCCAGCACGGTGGCACAGCGTTGCCAATTAACTGGCAAAAACCGGCATCTTAATGCTGGAACTGCAAAATGAATTTCCGTAAGGAGAGGGGATACAGTAGAAGGCGTTATACCCCCATGCACTCTCTATAGAAATCGAACATTTCGAATATCGTATCTTTATCAGCCGTCTGGTTCAGACAAATGTCTCCGACCTCTTTCAATAACGTAAAGTTTATGACACCGGCGGTATTCTTCTTATCGTGCTTCATCAGTTCATAAAGCTGGTCGTACTGCTTACAGTTAAAGGCAAAACCACCATAGTTCTCTTTCACAAACTGAATGGTCTGGCGCATTTTGTCTTTCGGAAAACCTACTTTTATATAAGAAAGATATAGTTCGCAAACAATTCCCCAGGCAACGGCATAGCCGTGCAGCACAGGGTGTCCTTCGGCAAGGGCAAGGCTTTCGAAAGCATGTCCTACGGTATGTCCCAGGTTCAGGGCCTTGCGGATGCCATGTTCCAGCGGATCTTGTTCCACGATGTCTTCTTTTACTTGTACGGAGCGACCTACCATTGACTTCAGGACTGCATAATCTATTTTGTCCGTGTCAAAAGCCAATAATTCCGCCAGATGTTCCGGAGTGCTGATTAGTCCGTGCTTCAACATTTCGGCATAGCCGGAGAAGAAGTTATGGGCGTCGAGGCTGCGCAAGAATTCAGTTTCAAGGAGTACGCTGGCGGCAGGGGCGAAGACGCCGATTTCATTCTTCAACCCGTTGAAGTTGATACCTGTCTTGCCTCCTACGGAAGCATCTACCATAGCCAGCAGGGTAGTAGGGATATTGATATAAGCAATGCCCCGCTTAAATGTAGAGGCGGCGAAGCCACCCAGGTCGGTCACCATGCCACCTCCCAGATTGATAAGCAATGAATGGCGCGTAGCTCCCTTTTCACTCAGGGCTTGCCAGACGGAAGCCAAGGTTTCGAGGTTCTTGTGTACATCTTCGGCACCGATAATGATTTCCGTTGCTTCTTTCAATGCCGGAATGTTGTTGAGTTGTGGCAAGCAAAGGCGGTGTGTATGCTCGTCAGTCAGGATAAAGAGCTTGTCATGGGGGCAGTTCCCAATGGCAGTTGTTAAGCTGCTTTCCAGTTCTTCGCAGAGGATTACTTCTTGTTTACTCATGATGTATTTGTCTTTTTTTGCTCTGCAAAGATAATGCAAATCGAGTGCAGAACTTCCATACCGACATGAAAAAGTTATGCTGAGATGCAGCTTATCTTCTTTAAAGATGGGATTTCTCTGCGAAAGGAGTATCTTTGCAAATCATAAAACTTACATCACTCGGATAGATATTTTAGACTTCATAACTTATAATTTATAAAAAATGAAAGCATTATTACCGGTATATTGCCGCCCGTTAGGATATTCTGTGATAGCATTGGCATTGTTTCTCCCCTTCCTGATGTTGATGGTAGGGAAAATGACGGATGGTAACCTTTTGTTTTATAAAGAGTGCTCCAAATTATTGATGATGCTCGGTGCGCTGATGATTCTGTTTGCTTTTACAAAGAATGAAAGCAAGGAAACCGAACAGATACGCAATCAGGCTACCCGTAATGCCATATTCCTGACGGTGTTGTTTATCTTTGGCGGTATGCTCTATCGGGTATGGAAAGGTGACATCATGAGTGTGGATACTTCCTCCTTTTTGATCTTCCTTATATTGAATGTTCTTTGCTTGGAATTTGGTATAAAAAAAGCGACGGTTGATCGGTTGTTTAAGCGAGATCGTCGATAATTAGAATATTTTATTTAAACCTCATTAAACTTTTCCATTGAAAGCTTGTCAAATGAAACAGTGTAAAAACAGACATTTTGTTTCATAAAAAACAGGCGCATGAAAAAAGTAATCATCGGAATAGTGTTATTGCTGACAACCGCACTTTCCGCTTTCTCACAAACTAAGAACATTACCGTAGCGGGGCGTGTCATCGAGGATGACACGAAAGAGCCCGCAGTACAAGCCACAGTACAGTTGCTTTCGTTACCTGACAGCGCATTTGC
Organism: Bacteroides intestinalis; assembly: GCF_003464595.1. Taxonomy (GTDB): domain Bacteria; phylum Bacteroidota; class Bacteroidia; order Bacteroidales; family Bacteroidaceae; genus Bacteroides; species Bacteroides intestinalis_A. Next base: position 73,878 of record NZ_QRZF01000018.1, on the reverse strand, counting down.
GGCGGGTATCGCCACTACTGCACAGGGGTATTTTACCCTGCCCAAAGTAAAGGCTGGGAAGTATGTATTGAAAGTTTCCTATATCGGTTTCCAGCCCACAGTGCTTCCTTTGCAACTGTCGGCTCAAACCCCAAATAAGAATGTAGGTACACTGGCTCTGAAGACGGATGCCGTGATGCTGGCAGAAGCGGTGATCACCGCGGAAGCTCCGCAAGTACAGGTAGTGGAAGATACATTAGTGTATAATTCATCTGCTTATCGTACACCCGAAGGTGCCATGCTGGAAGAGTTGGTGAAGAAACTTCCCGGTGCCGAGATTGATGACGATGGTAACGTGAAAATCAATGGTAAGGATCTGAAGAAGATCATGGTAGACGGAAAGGAATTCTTCGGCGGAGACGTGAAGACGGGTTTGAAGAACTTGCCGGTGGACATGATTGACCGGTTGAAAACTTATGATAAGAAATCGGACCTGGCACGTATCACAGGTATTGATGACGGTGAAGAAGAAACCGTGCTCGACCTGACCGTTAAGAAAGGTATGAATCAGGGTTGGTTCGGTAATGCCGATGCTGCCGTAGGTACTGAAGATCGCTATGCAGGACGTTTGATGTTGAACCGCTTCGTAGATAAGACACAAGTTTCTTTTATTGCCTCTGCCAACAATGTGAATAATCAGGGCTTTTCCGGTGGTGGCGGTGGGCCGCGTTGGCGTCGTAACAATGGTTTGAATGCTCCCAAGGAACTGGGACTTAACTTTGCTACCGAAACTGCCAAATTGGAGTTAGGCGGTAGTGCCCGTTACAACTACAATGATGCTGACATTGCCAATGTCAACTCATCCGAGCGTTTCTTACAGAATGGCAATTCATATTCCAATTCAAACTCTCTCAACAGGAACAAGAATTCGACATTTAATGCTGATTTCCGTTTGGAGTGGAAGCCGGATTCAATGACGAATATCATCTTCCGTCCGAACTTCTCTTATGGAAAGACGGATAATTCTTCCAGTTCCTTGTCGGGGACCTTCAATGCAGATCCTTACAATCTGGTTACTAACCCGAATGACTATCTTGATTTTGATGTGATAAATAACGAAGACCCGTTGAAAGATATTCGTGTGAATGCTACAAACACGGGTTCGCTTTCTGATAGCAAGAGCGTTTCAACGGATGCTACTTTGCAGATCAACCGCAAACTGAATGATAAGGGACGTAATGTTACATTCCGCGGACGCTTCGGCTATGGAGATAATGACAATAACCAGTATACGGAGTCGATGACACGTTATTACCAGATTCCTACGAACCCGGACTCTACGTTGATCCGTAACCAGTATATCACTACGCCGACGAATGATTATAGTTATAGTGCACAGATCACGTATAGCGAACCGATTGCGCGGGCCACTTTCCTGCAATTCAGTTATCAGTTCCAGTATAAGTACAGTGAGAGTGACAAGACGACTTTCGACTTATATAAGATCAATCCGGAGTGGGGAATTGGCGACCCGTTGCCAGTGGGGTATCAGAATCATGCGGTAGATAGTTTAGGTAAGTATGCCGAGTACAGATACTACAACCACGATGCTTCTGTATCCTTGCGTTTCATCCGTGAGAAGTACCAGTTGAGTGCCGGTGTTTCTTTCCAACCGCAGAACTCCAAACTGTCTTATAAGAAAGGCGACTATATGATTGATACGACGCGTTCGGTATTCAACTTTGCTCCGAATATTGATTTCCGTTACCGTTTCTCGAAAGTAAGCCAATTGCGCTTCAACTATCGCGGACGTACCGGTCAGCCCAGCATGGAGAACTTGTTGCCGATTGTGGACAACTCTAATCCGCTGAATATCCGTGTCGGTAATCCGGGTTTGAAACCTTCGTTCACGCACTCTATGCGTTTGTTCTACAATACGTATAATGCAGAACTCCAGCGGGGTATCATGACTCATGCCAGCTTCTCGGCTACGCAGAACAGCATCAGTAACAGTACCGAATATGATGATCAGACCGGTGCGCGTACTACTACACCGAAGAATATCAATGGTAACTGGAGTGCTTTCGGTATGTTTGGTTTCAATACGGCATTGAAGAATAAGAAGTACACTATCAACTCATTCACTAATGTCAATTACCAGAATAATGTAGCGTTCTTATATAATCAGGATACCAAAGTGGATGATAAGAATAAGACAACAGGGTTGACGTTGAGTGAGCGTTTGAATGGTGCTTACCGTAACGATTGGTTTGAATTCGGCTTGAATGGTTCTATCTCTTATACTGCTGAGCGTAGCAAACTGCGTCCGGAGAATAATCAGGAACCTTATACATTCTCTTATGGTGCCAATACTCAGTTGATGGCTCCCTGGAACATGACTTTCACTACCAATATTGCTAATCAGAGCCGTCGTGGTTATACGGATGCAAGTATGAACCGTAATGAATTGATCTGGAATGCACAGCTTTCGCAAACCTTCCTGAAAGGTGCGGCTACTGTCAGCCTTGAACTCTATGACATTTTGAAACAGCAAAGTAACATCAGCCGTTCATTGACAGCAGATGGCCGTTCGGTTTCCGAATATAACGGTATCAACAGTTATTGCATGGTACACTTCATCTATCGTCTGAATATCTTCGGTAGCAAGGCTGCCCGTGAAAAGATGCAGGGTAGAGGCGGATTTGGAGGTCATGGAGGTCCCGGCGGACCTGGTGGTCGTCCCGGTGGCTTTGGCGGTGGACGTCATTTCTAAAGTTTCCTAACCAGTTTTTGTTATAAGTTTCCCCTTCCATTTGCTACTCTGTTGAAGAAATGGAAGGGGACTTTTTTTGATTTTCCTTTTAAATAAACAGGAATTCTTTTATTTTCTCTATATTTGCTTTTGTGATTGACTGGAACTATATACTCAACCAAGTAGCTACCGTCGCCTTTGATATTATTTACTTTGGCGCTATCATCGGAACAATTGTTGTCATTATCCTCGACAATCGTAATCCGGTGAAGACGCTTGCATGGATACTGGTATTGATGTTCCTGCCTGTTGTGGGGTTAGTCTTCTATTTCTTTTTTGGACGAAGCCGCAGGCGGGAGCGCATCATAGGGCAGAAGATTTATAATCGTCTGCTGAATAAACCGATGGTGGAATATCTGGCGCAGGATGCCACTACTTTGCCGATGGCTTACAGTCGGCTTATTTCCCTGTTCCGCAACACGACCCAGGCATTCCCTTTCGACGGTAACCGTATCGAAATCTATACCAATGGCGGCTCCATGCTGCAATCCTTGTTGAAGGAGCTGCAGAATGCGCGGCAACATATTCATATTGAATTTTATATCTTTGAAGACGATGCTATCGGGCGTATGGTACGCGATGTATTGGTGGAGAAAGCGCGGGCAGGCGTTGAAGTGCGTCTTATCTATGACGATGTAGGGTGTTGGCATGTGCCCAATCGGTTCTATGATGAGATGCTCTCGGCAGGCATTGAAGTGCGTAGTTTCCTGAAAGTACGTTTTCCGCTGTTCACCAGTAAGGTGAACTACCGTAATCACCGTAAGATTGTGGTGATTGACGGGCGTGTGGGATTTGTAGGTGGAATGAATCTGGCAGAACGATATATGCGTGGTTTCTCATGGGGCATCTGGCGCGATACCCATCTTTTACTGGAAGGTAAAGCGGTGCATGGTCTGCAGACTGCTTTTCTGCTCGACTGGTATTTTGTTGACCGTACTTTGATCAGTGCTTCCCGTTACTTTCCGAAGATGGAAGCGGTCGGTACTTCTTTGGTGCAGATTGTAACGAGCGACCCCATCGGCCCCTGGAAAGAGATTATGCAAGGATTGAGTATGGCAATTTCCGGTGCAAAGAAATACTTCTATATACAGACTCCTTATTTTCTGCCTACGGAACAGATTCTGGCCGCTATGCAAACTGCAGCATTGGCAGGAGTGGATGTGCGTCTGATGTTGCCTCTGCGTGCGGATAACCGTCTGACGCATTTAGGTTCCTGTTCGTATCTGGCGGATGTATTGCAGGCAGGTGTAAAAGTCTATTTCTACAAGAAAGGCTTCTTGCATTCCAAGCTGATGGTATCGGATGATGAGCTTTCCACTGTTGGCTCTACCAATGTGGACTTCCGTAGCTTTGAGCATAATTTCGAGGTGAATGCCTTTATCTATGATACGGAAACGGCATTGCAAATGCGGGAGATTTTCCTTCAGGATCAGCGCGACTGCGTACAAGTCTTCCTTAAAAACTGGGTGAAGCGTCCCTGGTGGCGGAAAGCTGCCGAGAGCGTGGTGCGCTTGATGGCACCACTGTTATAAATCTGAAGCTTGCTGTTTGAAGAATGAGAAGTTTACACTTCCATATACCCGCCGTTCTACAAAGTTCGGATGATTCTCAAAGTTGTCTTTCTTGCCGTGTTCCAGTACAAACAGGCCTCCTTCTTTCAGCAGGTTATTTTCAAAGATAAGATTAGGAAGGGTTTCCAGCCCTTGTAATTCATACGGAGGATCGGCAAAAATGAAATCGAACTGTTCGCGTCCCCCTTTGATGAACTTGAATACATCGCCACGGATGGGGATACAAGTATCATCCTTCACTTCCTGCATGATTTTGCAAATGAAAGCGTGATGATCCCGGTCTTTTTCAACGCTGATTACACGATCGCAACCGCGTGATACCAGTTCTATACTGATGCTGCCTGTGCCTGCAAAGAGGTCGAGGGCAGATACACCATCTTCAAAATCCAGATAGTTGGCAAGTACATTAAACAGATTCTCTTTGGCAAAGTCTGTTGTGGGACGCGCCTTGAAGGTACGAGGTACGTCAAATCTTCTTCTTTTATATATTCCGCTGATTACTCGCATAGGGTTATGGCTTGTAGGTCGAGGTTAGTGGCAGGGTTCATTACGAATACCTGCCGGATGAATTTTCGTAGTTCACTGAGCAAAGTTTCTTTGTCGGACAACTCACCGGTAAGATGTAGTTCGTCGCGTTCTTGTTCGAAACCAAGCTGTTTCCATATATATAATAGGTAATAGATACGGTCTGCTGTCTGTTTGCACTCAAAAGAGTTGGCAAGGAGCAGGTGATTGCGGTCGTAGCAATATAGTTCGGCAGCATCTTTCCGCAGGTGCACATACATTTTCCTACTGTTTCCCAAGCGGCTTTTACTGGAGAAGTGTTCAATGAATGAACTTGCTTGTGAATAAAACCTCACATCAGGATATTGTTCGCAAAGAAACGAACGGGCACTTTTGTCCATGCTGAACAGTACTACGGTATTATTCTTCCGCAGAATGTTGTATTGTATAACTTCATTTTCCCGTTTAGGATGGTTATGGTAAAAGAGCATTTCCGTTTGCTCGTCCTCGAAAAACTCCAACGGTACAAGGGTAAAGCGTTTACCTGCCATGAGTATATTTACCCGGCGGTAAGGATGTTTTAACCATTCTACTTCGCGGAAAGTCTGTTTCAGGTTGGCTGTGAGGGAGAGTGATTCTTCGACTTTACGGTCAAGGAAAAAGAGTTCACCTTCATTGAGAGGGTTGAATACAGAAAAAGAAAATCCATCCGCACTGAGGCGGATGGATAACGTATATTGTTCCGATTTACTAAAGTCAATCGTTTCTATCATACAGAGTTGAGGATAGGAATTATTCCCAGTTACCTGCGTTATTGTTAGCTGTTTCCAAGCTACCGATCATCAGACCGCAATATTTACCCAATTTGGTTTGTACGTCTTTCATGTTAGCAATTTCTTGCTTGTCCAGACCGTTCAGGTAAGTTTCGTACGGAGTCTTAACTTCGAGCAGACAGAAAGGAGCACCTGATTTAGCAGTATCATTTCTGATAGCCATTTCGAACTGTGCACCACCACCGTAAGGAACATATCTCATAGAGTCAGCATTGAAACCTTTAGGGAATACTGTATCCAGTACGGCAACCCACAAAGTATCACGTTTGAAGTTTTCAAGACCTGCCTTCTTTACTTCATCGTATTTTCCTGTTTTCTTTGCTTTGTTGATAATAGCAATAGCTTTCTTTTCTGTCATACCGTCTTCCAACTGCTTATCATTCAATTCACCTTCTTTGTAGATGAAAGGCAACTTCTGGTTTTTAACAAAGTTGATCAAAGTGTCGAAACTTGCTGTGTACTGTTGGTGATTCAAGTTACGGTACTCCTGCTGTGCTTTACGGATGTCCATTAAACGGGCAATAACTGCCTTCTCTCTGTGCTTTCTTGCCTTTTCGAAATTAATAGGACCCATAATGCTGGTATAGCAGATGTAGATCAGTACCACTGCACACAAGCCTAAAATGACATTAAATACTGTTTTCATGATAAATATGTTTTTTAGTTGTTATATTCGTACCGCAAAAATAAAATAAATAATTCTAATGGCGATAGTTCCTGTAACTTTTTTCTATTACAAAAATGATAAATAACTATTTAGAAACGCAAATTAAGGAAAATTTTCCTTATGAACCAACTTTTGAGCAAGAAATAGTACTAAAATCATTGGCTACCTTCTTGCTATCTCCCCGTAACGATGCGGTTTTTGTACTGCGCGGATACGCTGGTACGGGAAAAACTTCGCTGGTTGGAGCATTGGTACGGACATTGGATAAGTTGCAACAGAAGTCAATTTTGCTGGCTCCTACAGGGCGGGCGGCGAAAGTCTTTTCTGCTTATGCGGGGCATCCGGCGTTTACTATTCACAAAAAGATTTACCGTCAGCAATCTTTCTCCAACGAGGTGAGTAACTTCTCGGTGAATGATAATTTGACTACACATACCTTATATATAGTGGATGAGGCTTCGATGATTTCGAACGAGGGCTTATCCGGTGCTGTGTTCGGTACAGGACGTTTGCTGGACGATCTGATACAGTTTGTTTACTCCGGTACAGGATGCCGCCTGGTGTTGATGGGCGATACAGCACAGCTTCCTCCGGTGGGTGAGGAGCAGAGCCCTGCCTTATTTGCTGAAGCTCTGAAAGGATATGGACTGGAAGTGATAGAGGTAGATTTGACGCAGGTAGTACGTCAGGTGCAGGACTCCGGTATTTTGTGGAATGCTACCCAGTTGCGCCAACTTATAGCCGAAGATGCCTGTGAAAGTTTACCAAAGATAAAGGTGTCGGGATTTGCTGATATAAAAGTAGTTCCGGGTGACGAACTGATAGATACGCTGAGTACTTGTTACGACCGTGACGGGATGGATGAGACCATTGTCGTATGCCGTTCCAATAAGCGGGCGAATATCTACAATAATGGTATACGTGCGCAAATCCTTTGGCGGGAGGATGAATTGAATACAGGTGACTTGCTGATGGTAGCAAAGAATAATTACTACTGGACGGAAAAAAGTAAAGAAATGGATTTCATTGCCAATGGTGAAATAGCTGTTCTTCGCCGCCTACGCCGTACACGTGAGTTATATGGTTTCCGTTTTGCGGAGGTTTTGCTCGCTTTTCCTGATTACGGGGACTTTGAACTGGAAGTTAATCTGTTGCTGGATACCTTGCATACTGATGCGCCAGCTTTGCCAAAGGCAGACAATGACCGGCTTTTCTATGCAGTACTCGAAGATTACGCCGATATTTCCATGAAACGTGAACGGATGAAAAAGATGAAGGCAGACCCGCATTATAATGCCTTACAAGTGAAGTATGCTTATGCCGTTACTTGCCACAAAGCGCAGGGCGGGCAATGGAAGAATGTATTTCTCGATCAGGGGTATATGACGGATGAGTATCTGGCACCGGATTATTTCCGCTGGCTATATACGGCTTTTACCCGTGCTACAGGTACTTTGTATCTGGTGAATTATCCGAAAGAACAAATACTATAAATCGCTGAAGCTAAAAAAAATATCTGTTCTCATGCAGTAATTAACTATTTACTGCATTTTCATTATACGAATCCGATATAAAAGCTAAAACAATGAGACACATCTATTCTATTTTAATGTTGATTTCACTCTTGTTTGTAGGTACTGCATGCGAGGATGATTATCGTGATATGGTGTTTTTTACGGGAGAGGCGCCTATTTACCAGATTGGGACTTGTTCTAATCTGATTAGTTCCGCGAATCTCTATTTGAATAAACCGGAAGGTATTATTGTTGGTGTGGATGGTGGAGACGGTAACTATTCCATAGTGAACGGTGACGATGCGATAGTAACTGCTGCTTTTGTAAAAAGTGAAAGTGGGTACCAACGTATACAGATTATTCCTAAAGCCGAAGGTGAGACGGGAATTACGGTAAGAGATGGTAGTGGTTCTTCAGCTTTACTGAGAGTGAAGGTAGATGAATGCCTGAAATTGGTTTGGTATAAAGTGAAGGATGGTATCGTGGTTCCCGGAGCTACAGAAGAACAACAGAAGAATATAGCGGATGCATTCACTGACTTTTTTACCGTAAAGGTGGGAGGACGTTATGAGATGATACCGGACAATGAATCTGAAATGTTGGAAAAAGGAACCTTGCGTGTTCGTCCGGATGATTCTGCTATTGCTCCTTTTATAGGACGATATGAAAGAGTTCCGGTTGTTGAAGATGAAAAGGAACGCTTAGGTCTGCTATTTGAGTATAATGGCGAAAAGCATCTTTATACTTTCAATGGTCCTGATCTGACCAGAACGTCTGTAATGGAATATATGGACTTTTGGGAAAATGTTACCGAGATCTGTCCGGTAGAAGTCCCGGCGGGATGTAAAGTTTATCATGTGGAACGCTTGAAGCCATATGAGGGAGTGGTGAATAATTGAAAAAGATATACTAATCTAACCTTTTTTGTCAAGAGAGAATTTATGTTTGTTTAACGGGACGGGAGGGCTTCGGCTTTCCCGTTTCTATTTTCTGCAAACAGATGGTGTGTTACCCTTAAACGGATGATGTGTTTTACCCAAACAGATGGTTTGTTTGGGGTGATTACATCGTTTGTTTTACTTCATTACATGGTATGTTATCCTGTAAAACATACTATCTTAACTCATTTCACTTTTATAGATACAAAAAAAGAGGAGAAACATTCGCTTCTCCTCTCTACTATATATCTTCCCGAAACTAAATCAGGATTACATTGACAAAGATACGACATCTGGATGTCAAAGTCAAGTCTTTTGCCAGTTATTTACTTGCACAGGCGAATAATAATCCGCCTGCCTTCACAAGTCAATTATTAAATTCCGGCCAGTTCCAGTACCTTTTCTATTGCTGCATTCAGTCCGTCAATGTTCTTTCCACCTGCTGTTGCAAAGTGAGGTTGGCCGCCGCCACCGCCTTGAATCAGTTTGGCAGCTTCTTTCACCAGGTTTCCGGCTTTCAATCCGCCGGCTACGAGGTTGTCGCTCAACATTACCGTCAGCATCGGTTTTCCTTCATTGATCGTTCCGGCAACGAAACACAGGTTTTCTGTAATCTCGCCACGCAGTTGGAATGCAATATTCTTAATGCTTTCTGCAGGTATCGGAGCACAAATCTTAATTACCTTTATGCCGTGGATTTCCTGCATGTTTTTCAGCAATCTTTCCTTTATCTGTGCCTCTTTCTCCCTCATGAAGTCTTCCATCTGCTTCTTCAATCCGGCATTCTCTTCAATGTATTTGCGGATGGTTCCGGCCAAGTCGGGTGCATTGTTGAAGAGTGCTTTCAGATCTTTCAGAGTATCTTCGATGGTGTCCATCAATTCCTCTACGCGTGCACCGGTGTAAGCTTCGATACGGCGTACGCCGGCAGCAACGGAACTTTCAGATACGATCTTTATCATACCGATGTTTCCGGTAGCGGCAACGTGTATACCCCCACAGAACTCAACGGATGAACCGAACTGAATCACACGCACATGGTCGCCGTACTTTTCACCGAACAAGGCGATAGCACCCAATTCTTTGGCATCTTCAATAGGAATATTGCGATATTCCTTTAAAGGTATGTTGGCACGGATTTTAGCATTCACCAGATGTTCTACCTGGCGGATTTCTTCGTCCGTCACTTTCTGGAAGTGAGAGAAGTCGAAACGTAGTGAGTCGGGGGTTACCAAAGAACCCTTTTGCTCTACATGCTCGCCCAGTACTTCGCGGAGTGCGGAGTCCAGCAAGTGGGTAGCCGAGTGATTGGCTGCACAGGCAGCACGTTTGTCGGTATCTATGCAAGCCATCATCGGAGCTTCCGGATGTGCGGGCAATTTCTTGGTGATATGTATCGGAAGGTTATTTTCCTTCTTTGTGTCAACTACCTCAATCGTTTCGAATTCGCTGACCAATACACCTGTATCACCTACCTGGCCACCACTTTCGGCATAGAACGGGGTATAGTCCAGTACAATCTGATACAATGTCTGGTTTTTCTGTTTTACTTGGCGGTAACGAAGGATACTTGTTTCATATTCCGTATAGTCGTAACCTACAAATTCAGTAGTTCCTTCTTTCAGTGTAATCCAGTCACCGGTTTCTATGGCAGCGGCATTGCGGGCACGTTGCTTCTGCTGTTGCATCTCGGCGTCGAACTCCTTGATGTCGGCAGTCATACCGTTTTCACGGAGAATCAGTTCCGTCAGGTCGAGTGGGAAACCGAAAGTATCATATAAGGTAAAGGCATCCTTACCACTGATTTCTGTCTTTCCGGCAGCTTTGGCGTCAGTCATCGTCTTATCCAGCAAGCGGATACCGGTTTCCAGTGTGCGGAGGAAGGAGTCTTCTTCTTCTTTAATAACCTTGCTGATCAGTTCTTTTTGTGCTTCCAGTTCAGGATAAGCTCCACCCATATTCTCAATCAGAACCGGGAGCAATTTATACATGAATGCCTGTCTCTGTCCCAGGAATGTATAACCGTAACGAACTGCACGACGCAGGATACGGCGGATTACATAACCTGCCTTTGCATTCGAAGGCAACTGACCGTCTGTAATAGAGAAAGCGATTGTACGAATGTGGTCGGCAATCACACGCATGGCGATGTCCTGTTGGTTGTCTTTGCCATAGGTGGTGTCTGCCATGTGAGCGATGGCTTTCAATATCGGCTGGAATACGTCCGTATCATAGTTTGAAGTCTTGCCCTGCAGTGTGCGTACCAAGCGTTCAAAGCCCATACCTGTATCGATCACTTTGGCGGGAAGTCCTTCAAGGCTTCCATCAGCTTTACGGTTGAATTGCATGAATACAAGATTCCAGATTTCAATAACCTGCGGATGATCCTTGTTCACCAATTGGCTACCTGGAACTTTGGCTTTCTCTTCTTCCGAACGTGAGTCTATATGTATCTCGGAACACGGACCACACGGACCTGTATCGCCCATCTCCCAGAAGTTATCATGCTTGTTACCGTTGAGGATATGATCTTTCGGAAGGTGCTGTTCCCAAAAGGAAGCAGCTTCATTGTCACGTTCCAATCCTTCTTCAGGGCTGCCTTCGAATACGGTGGCATAAAGGTTCTTCGGATCTATCTTCAGAACATCTACCAGATATTCCCATGCCCAGTCGATAGCCTCTTTCTTAAAATAGTCACCGAACGACCAGTTACCCAACATCTCGAACATGGTGTGGTGGTACGTGTCGTGTCCTACTTCTTCCAGGTCATTATGTTTTCCGCTAACGCGCAGACATTTCTGCGAGTCCGCGACTCTTTTATATTTCGCAGGGTGGTTGCCCAAAATAATATCTTTAAACTGATTCATCCCCGCATTAGTAAACATCAGTGTCGGGTCATCTTTAATTACCATCGGAGCCGAGGGCACTATCTGGTGGCCTTTGCTCTCGAAGAAACTCTTGAATGAGTTCCGGATTTCATTTGCAGTCAACATACTCTTCTATTTATCTTAATCTGTTACTATCTTCTATTCGATATTATCTACTAACTACTTGCTACTTAGTATTAATATTCTTGAAAAAACAGCGCAAAGATAGCTTGTTTTTATTACTTTTGCCGTATTAATGAGCGAAATATTTCCAAAAGATGCGCAAAGTTTACTACATTTATAATCCACAGACGCAGACTTATGACCGTATTTACCCTACTGTCCGGCAACGGATGGTGAGTCTCTTGCGCCGTTTGTTTATCGGCATGGGCTTAGGGGCAGGTAGTTTTATAATTCTGCTGATTATCTTCGGTTCACCTTCAGAGAAAGAGTTGAGGAAGGAAAATAGCCAACTTTTAGCGCAGTATAATGTGCTTTCCCGTCGTCTGGATGAGGCAATGGGGGTGTTGCAAGATGTGCAGCAGCGTGATGATAACCTGTATCGGGTTATATTTGCAGCTGACCCCATACCTTCGGCTATCCGCCAGGCAGGGTATGGTGGTACTAACCGTTATGAACACCTGATGGATATGGCAAACTCCGATCTGGTAGTGAATACAACTCAGAAGATGGATATGCTCAGCAAGCAACTCTATATCCAGTCTCGTTCTTTCGATGATGTGGTGGATATGTGTAAGAGTCATGACGAAATGTTGCGTTGTATCCCCGCTATCCAGCCTGTTTCCAATAAAGACCTTCGTAAAACAGCTTCCGGTTACGGAACGCGTATCGATCCTATCTACGGAACTACCAAATTCCATGCGGGTATGGACTTCTCGGCGCCTTTGGGTACGGATGTTTATGCCACAGGAGATGGTACGGTGATACAGATGGGGTGGCAAACCGGATATGGTAACCGGATTGTGGTAGATCATGGATTTGGCTATCAGACCGTATACGCGCATTTGCGTGATTTCCGTACTAAGGTCGGAAAGAAGGTGGTACGCGGTGAAGTTATTGGCGGGGTAGGCAGTACGGGAAAGAGTACAGGGCCTCACTTGCATTATGAAGTTCATGTAAAAGGTCAGGTAGTCAACCCTGTCAACTATTACTTTATGGACTTGAGTGCTGAGGATTACGACCGAATGATACAAATTGCTGCCAACCACGGTAAGGTTCTTGATTAACAGCTATGGATAAAGATCTGAAATTATATTATTCCATCAGTGAGGTAGCTCAGATGTTCGATGTGAACGAGTCTTTGCTTCGTTTCTGGGAGAAAGAGTTTCCACAACTTTCTCCGAAGAAGGGAAGTCGTGGGGTGCGACAATACCGCAAAGAGGATATTGAAACTGTGAAGCTGATCTATCATCTGGTGAAGGAACGGGGAATGACATTACCCGGTGCCCGCCAGAGAATGAAAGACAATAAAGAAACCACTCTCCGTAACTTTGAAATTGTAGATCGCCTGAAAGCGATTCGTGAGGAGTTGATCAGTATGAAGAAAGCCCTTGACGGATTTACTTATGAACAGGTGGATGAACTGAAAAAAGATATTCAGCAGGGATAGAAGAAACATAATAAATGAAAAGCGGATTGAAAACTACATGGCATAGAATTCAATCCGCTTTTTAGTATAGAGACTGCTTTACTTAGAATTCGAAACCAAATTTGATTCCGATACCATTTATAGACTCATTATCATAGTAATAATGGCTGCCATAATAGTATTCGTAATCATATTCTTGATATGCGTATTCCAGTTTAAGATTCAGTGCCATCTTTTTAGCAAGAGCGAAGCGTACACCTATACCAAATGTAACAAAAGCCCCTTCTACATCACCAGCGGCGTAACCACTTTTAATATCAGCAAATGGCGTAATCTTGTTTTTGGTGAAATTGGCTCTGAAGCTGGCAAATATGGGAACAGAATATAAATCAGCATCTGTATAACAATTCAATCCCAAACCACCTCCGACAAACAGATAATTATTAAACTGATAACCGTGTGTGGTTGATAAAGTAAATCTGTTAGCATCATAATCGCTTAGGTCGAAGATATAACCGGTTTCAACAAAACCCTTATAACCTCTCAAGGTACTGCTCTTTTTCCCGAAATCCTGGTGTCTATTCTTAGATGCACCTACTTCTTTCGTAATTTTCTCAACTTCATTCATTGGATAGGCAAAGATACTTCCATCAGCAGTTTGTATTTTCAGCGAACTGTTGGGTATTTGCTCAATGATAATACCACGGATGATACTTCCGTTTTTCAGATAAACAACTTCAGTGTAATTTTGTGCTGCACAGTGAAGGCTGATACCTACTAATAAGGTAAATAATAATAGTAATTTTTTCATCGTCTTTTGTTTTTAGTATATTCTTTTTTTATAGATTGTTTATAACTTTATAAATAGAACCAGCCCAATAATTGCGTAATCCAAAACCTCTTGCTTTACCACCTGTAGCCCAATCTTGTATTATTTCTTTCGTATCCGTATTGAAGAATACTACCTGATAAGAGCCGTATGCCTCTGCTTTGTTCAATAATTTAGCAATGATAACCAGTCCAATACCTGGCTTGTTTTGCGTGGGAAGTGCTTTCACTATTTGTTTAATCTGCTCTTCACTCAACGTATAGCTTGTATCAGTCGTCATCAATTCTTGTGGATTGATTGCTCCATTTACCTGATTGACTGCGTCAAGTGAGATTTCACTGACTCTTACTTTTAACTTCTTGCTAACATCATATTTTTTGGCTTCGGTGATAAATAATTGGTTAATTTCATTAAATGCCACTTTAAATTGTGCCGGGGATTCTGCTGCACCAAATACTTTGGCCGCCGAATAATCCACTCCATAGAAATTGATACTTTCAGCTTCTTTAAGGAAGTTCTTGTTTTGTCCGAAGCAAATCATGCTTGTTGCAAGGAACAGAAGGGTGAATAGCTTTTTCATACAATTAATAATTTAGAATCAGTACTCAGTTTATAAATTTGTCAAAATTAGATAATAGTTATCGTAAATCAAAGAATTTAATGCTTTTTCTACTCATCGGAGGCATTTGTATCTGGGCAATATACTCTGCCGGTTCAAACCGGATAGTAGGTGCTACCCGTATTTTAGAACGGAATAAATCTTTAATTTCTTTGGCAAAGCTTTCGCTGTTCTCGTCACTGCCAATCCGGATCAAGATCTCGTCTGTACCTAACTTATTGGTATACACTTCAACAACATAGTTTTTTACCCGTGGAATATCATCCAATATGTCGAATAATGCAGGTGGGTACAAGGTTGTTCCTTTATATTTTATCATTTGGCCTTTTCGTCCCAGCACAGAACTTAACCGGATGGTATTTCTGCCACATGCACAAGGTTCCGTATATTGGTAACAGATGTCTCCGGTTTTAAAACGAAGTAAAGGCATACCTTCCACCCCTAAGGTGGTAATGGTTACTTCTCCCGGTTCCCCTTCTTTCACCGGAAGGTTCTTGTCATCCAGAAACTCTACAATGATAAGCTCGGGTTGCAGGTGTCCGCCATGAAATTCAGAACATTCGGTGAAGGACGATTGCATTTCCGTAGAGGCATAAGTGGAATAGAGTTGGAGTGACGGCCACTTTTCGCTGATACGCTGTCCAAGGGTGTTCAATGTAAAGTCGGGGTTACGCAGTGCTTCGCCGATACATACACACTTCTTCATAGAACAGGTGTTATGATCAATCTGATTTTTCTCGGCAAACTCTATCAATTTAATCAGGAATGAAGGAACGACCATGCCGCAGGTAGGGTGAATACGATGAATGGTATCCCATTGCAGTTCCGGTATACCGTTGCCTACACGGGCTACTCCCATACCGAGCTCTCTGGCTCCCAGGTAGTAGGCCAACCCTGCCATGAAGCGGCGGTCTATGGTAGTCATCAGTTGCAGTATATCGTGTCGGCTGCATCCGGCAGTATTGAAAGACAAATATTCGTTGTATGCCAGACGGTCCAGGTCTTTGGAGGTCAGTACAAAAGTAACCGGATCTCCTAAAGTTCCGGAAGTGGTGACATAGTCGATAATATCATCCGGGTCTACACAGATGAATTCACTGTTATGTAGTTGCAGGTCCGTTTTGGTGGTAACGGGAATTTGTTGGAGGTCTTCTATCTTCTTGATTCGGGTGATGTCTATGGAATGTTCTTTGAACATTTGCTGATAGAAGCGGGAATGTGCCTGCAAGTAAGCCAAGGTTTCGGTGAGTCTGGCTTCCTGATACAATTTAATCTCTTCAGGAGAACGAAACTGTATGTCTGGATTCTTTTCCATATTATTGGTTTTTATTGATTTTTTGTTGGATTCGTACTTTTTCTGCTTGTTTGGGTATGGGCATTGTTAGTGCTTTCTGCCAATAGGTTATGGCTGTACCAGTTTGTTGTACTGCAGCATAATAATTTCCCAATACTTCGTAAACGTAATAGAATGAAGGATTGGATACCTCATAAAGATTCAGGACCTTTGTTTCTATTGTTTCTTTTCGCTGGGTCTTTTCCCGAATGAGCTTCGTTAGCTGTTTATAAGCCATGAACTGTTTGTAGTTTGCTTGCCTGATAAAGTTGTCTTCGGGAATAGTCAGACTCAAAGTGGCGATTTCGTGATGGAAATCTACAGTATCGCTGAATATTTTGTTTAGATCGTATGCCATGTACTTGCCGCATTGCCAGGGAGAAGTGGATACATACATGATTTGTTTCTTCGGTAGGAAAATAACAGAGTGATGGGCTATGAGTTGATTGATAGCCATTTCATTACCCATACCCAAATCAATATTGTCCAATCCTTTTTGGTTGCGGAGTATGGAAGCAGCTTTCATCGGGTCGATAGGCTTATTCTCTTTCAACAGTTCTTGCAGACAGGCAAAACGATAGGGACTATCGGAAGTCGCAATGTTTTCCAGGTTGCGTTCATCGTTGCGGAAAGTATCTGATTGATAATGGTTGGTACAAATAATCTGATTACCGCTACTTGTAAAAAGTGCCGTCTTCTCCGGTGACTTTTCAATGATAGCGGCTCTGCCATCCTGTGCAGAACCAATCAGTATGGATTCGGAAACAAATGTTTTCCGCTTCAAAGCGATGGCATAAGCTTCATCAATTGTTGAGGCATATTGCAGTATCTCTCTGGTCAGGATAGAGATGGGAGTGGCGGAAGCAGTCGGCATATCCGATTTTGCAGCATTGATAGTCACCGTGAGTCCGGTTTCATTCATGCCCGAAAGTACACCGATCATACCTGGCCAACCCACGGATGCAAATTTATAGCCTTGCTCGAGCTGATAAAAAGATACCAGTTTGTTGTGTGCAAACTTATCCCCCATGTAAAAATCAAAATTGCGTCCGATGATGAGGGAAGAGTCGGCACTGTTTTCTCCCCAGGTGGCAAAGGAACTGCAACCTACCAACATGTAATCTTGCATGGCATGTCCCAGATCGTGAGCCGAATGATAATTGAGCTGGCGCTCGTAGGGAGTACCGATAAAGTCGTACTCATGGGTACAGGAGAGCGAAATGCCGTAAATTTCATCTCTGAACTCTTCCGGGACATTCTTTCCTAAATTACGGTTGAAAAGTACGATGAAGAAGCGGAGAAACTTAAGATAATTGTCAGAAGGTACGATTTCGCGTATCTGGTCAACAAAGACTTTCTCCTGATAATATAGTAAATCAGAAGAAAGTTTGCCTATGGCTTCACCGCGCTGGAATGCGTCGCCACTCACTTTCAATTCCCACAGGCCACTGTTGCTTTGCCGCAGATAATTGCCTGCATATTCCCGAAGGCTATCTGTCTGTACCAATTCTCCGTTGGCCTTGGGGGTGTAGTCGGGAGTCAGCATATCCGCAGAGAAATAGAGGATGCTAACAAAGAGGATAATGGCAAGGAGAAGCACCCCTATGCCACATGCCGTATATTTAATTGTTTTCTTTAATATCTTATGCATGGCCTATTCGTTTAGCTAAATATTCATGTCCGAGTAATTCGCCACAAGTGATGATGGAGGTTAATGTTACTCCTAAAGCACCGTGGACATTTAGGTTCTGTCCTGTGAGAAATAAGTTTCCCAATTTGGTTCGGGTGGAAACAAAGCCGATTTGCGGACATTTGTAATCTTTGATAATCCCATAGGCGGAACCGTCGCAAGTACCCGTAAAGTCTCTGTAGCTAAGTGGAGTAGTGGTATACATTGTCTCTATATGATCAGTAAAATCGATTCCGTGACTTTTGATGAACTCCAACAATTGCCTGGCTTTTTCTATTTTGAAGGCTTTATAGTCTTCACCTCGTTGTTCGGGAAGTGTATCCTGCCAAGCAGACAGTTCATCTATATACATGGGAGTCAGAATGGATATGACGTCTGCATAATTACTGTTGCGGGAAGATGCTTGTGTGGAGATCATGCAATTGGTGGTATATCCCATATTGACTTTCTTATCATACCATACATCATTGTCTCCATGCAGATAGAGGTTCTGATTCTGATACGGATAACTTTTCTCTTTCATAATCAGATAAAGAGTGAAAATGCCGTATGTGTTTTCTAAAGAATTAATACGGGAGATATAGGCATTTTTGATACAGCGGGTTTTGTCCAGCAAGGTTAATGTTTGTTTGGGGTGTACGTTAGAGATGATGTATTTGCTTTCTATTCGTTCTGCATGGTTTATCTCTACCCCTGCTGCCTGGTTGTTCTCTACAATGATACGGGTGACTTCACTGTTGTTCAAAACTGTTCCGCCATGAGTGCGAATCACATTGATCATCTCAGAGGCCACTTGCATACTTCCGTCAATGAACCGATAGGCTCCTTGTATGTAGGAGTTGTTAATCATGGCGTGTTCATAGAAGTTGGAATGTTCTCTTAAACCACCATACAGAAGTGCCGAGCCGGCCAATACCGATTGCAAATCAGGATTGGTGGTAATCTTATCTATCATTCCTGCCGCTGAGGTATTGAAGAACTTCATTCCTTCAGTAGAAATAATGCCTTTCTTCAGATTGTCCACACTGATCAGATTACCTACTTCTTTCAGTAACGTTGTATATTGCCGGAGATTTTCTTTTTCGTGAGGAAATGATTGGCAAAGGGTATCGATAAAACGTTCGTATCCCATTGCGTAATCATATACGCGATTCTTATAGAAAATCTTATCAAAAGCATTTTCATCCAGTTTCCGGACTTTGAGGTGATCCATGATTCCTATATACCGGAAAAACTGATTCATGACTTGTCCTTTGTCCAGACTACCTATATAATGAATTCCTGTATCCAACAAATGCCCTTTCCGGCGATAGGTCTGAAAGCATCCTCCAAACAGTTCGTTCTTTTCGAGCACACATATGTTATACCCTTCTTTACTAAGTATGGCTCCACATTCAAGGCCACCTAATCCGCTTCCGATGATGATGATGTCATACTTACTCATGGCAATTGCTTTTTAAGTATATAGATGGTATTCGATGTATATTTATCGTTGCGGATAGTCTTTACTTCCATTCCACACTCCCGGGCTATGCTTTGAATTTGAGTTTCGGAAGTGAAGCAGAGCTCATCCGTAGTGCGATTGAACTTGACAACTTGGGTAGAGAGAACTTCAGTGAGGCGGGTTAGCCGATGTTTATGGGTCTCAGCGGAATTTCCATCACGTACGATAATCATTCCTTCAGGACGAAGAAGATTGGCGCATCTCACTAACAAGTCATGTTGATGTTCATAATTCATGTAATGTAATACGTCATTCAGGATGAAGACATCACTTTCCGGGAACTCATAAACCGATGCGTCAGCATGTTCAAAACGAAGGTTTTCGCCACGAAGCCAGCCGTGTTGAGCTATAGCTATTTTATCTTCGTCATAATCGATTCCTAATATTTGCCTTTCTTTGGATATCATAGACAGCATATAACACAGAGGACCCAGACCACAACCGATATCCGTAATCTGTCCTTTCATCGGAATCAGTTGATTGAATAACTGGTAATTGTGTTCCATCTTTACTTTGATGCGGATGTACCACTCGATGACAGGACTTTTATAGATATAGTTCAGTACCAACGCCTCATAAAATGCCGGATTCGCCGGTGTATTCTTTTCCAGGCAAATACGTGCATATTCTTCTTTCATATAGGAAGAAATACGCTTGGTACGTTCCTGATAGGTCGTTCCGAATGAAGCATCGTTATAAAGTATGCGAGGCAATATTTTAGAGTAAATAATGCCTTTGCGGACATAGAAAGGTTGTGCCTTGGCTATAATCTCTCCATTGCCGTATAGCAGAATAGGAATAATATCCAATTGTAGAGTTTCTGATAAATAGAAAGCGCCTTTATGAAAACGTTTCATCTTGCCGTCATAGGTCCGGGTACCTTCGGGGAAAATGGCGATGGAGTATCCTTCTCTTACTTTTTCCCGCATCCGTTCCACACAAAGTTCATATCCTTCGTCTACATGGAAGAAGCCTGCATATTGAATAATTTTTCCAAATACCGGAGAGTTCCATACCCAGTGATTGGTTATCATGATAATCTTCGGGGAAAAAGATAATAACTCCAGGATATCAATGAAAGACTGGTGATTGGCTATTATGATAGCCGGCTTTTTGAATGTCTCATTGGTTACGTTGACGTGTTCTTTACGTACAAATGTTGCCACTACCAATATACCTTTGCAAGTAATGTTGATAATCCGGCAAACAAGCTGCTGCTTATAACTGCGGCGTACCGGAATGAGGTATAATAAGATAATGAAAATTCTCAGAATGATGCATCCTGTAACGAAGAGCATGAAAAGGATGATCGTGCGGAGTAAGCCTATCAAGGTATACGGGGGCAGTCCCTTAGAAGCCGGTTTAGCAATAAAGAACTGGAAAATAATAGGTTGTATGGTATAGGCTACTAATACCACCGCTGCCATTCCAAGGATGGAAATCAGTGAAATGGATTGCAGGGCGGGATGTTTGGCAAATACTAAAGTTCCCATTCCCACAACGGCTGTGAATGCAGAGAAGAAAATAGCTGTCTTATGGGAATTCAGGATCGCTTTTCCTGTCCGGTATTTGTTTTGGAGTCCATCCATGATGAAGATACTGAAGTCGTCTCCGATACCGAAAATGAAAGTAGAGAGGATAATATTGATAATGTTGAATTCGATACCCAGAATCCCCATCAGGCCCAAAATAATGGTCCAGCTGATAAGCATAGGCAGGAAACTGATCAGGGTTAATTCTAAACGCCCGTACGAAATCAATAGGGCCAGGAATATAAGGAATGAAGAAATATAAAGTATCAGGTAAAAGTCGTTATTGATGGCAGAGACCCATTGATTAGTGAAATAACTCCGGTCGAAGACTACAACATCCGTATTATCCTTGAATTGTTGATAGACTTCTTCCTTATTATCATCAGTGATGCGTACCTGGGTAACGAGCATCGTGATGGAGTCAGCACTTGTTTGCCATTCGTTCAGTAGGGTAGTGGCGATACTATTTGTATCGTCCTGATAATTATAGGGCTGGAATGGGTGTTCCAACCATTGGTAAAATGTATCGAGACTACCTTCCCGGAAGTGATAGGTACGGGCGGCGTCTTCTATGTATTTGCGAATAGTTGATATCTTTCCCGACTCTCCCCAATACTGGTTCCATTGTTCCAGACGCTTTTGCTGTTCTTCCGGTGAAATTAAGAATTGCTCGGCAGATGCATACGCTTTAATAAGTCCCTGCTCTTTAAAAGCGGATAAGTGCTGATTGGTATTTGCATAGCTTTCGAGTGCTTCTGTCATGTTCTTACCTACACTGACAAAAAGTACGGTTTTCTCTTGGGCATTGAAAAGCTGTTCCAGTTTAGCCTCTGCTTGTTTTAAGTGCTGAGGTTCATAGTTGAGGCTCATCATGTCTTCGTTAAACTTGACTTTCTGTGAAGTAAATAAGCCGATGAGGGTAATAATAACGATGATGCCTACTAGCCATTTGTTCTTTTCATAAGGATAGGCATTGATTTTTTCAATAAAGCATAAGACCCTGCCTTGCTTCACATCAGCTTGTCCTTTCAGAAAATGTGGAAGGTAAATAAGACAGAAAAGAGTAGTACCGATAAGTGCCAGAGAAGCAAACAAACCGAAATCGCGTAGCAATTCGGACGTGGTAAAAGTAAGTCCGAAGAATGCACCTATTGTAGTGAAGCTGCCTACTGTAAGCGGATAAGTTATTTCTTTAATCAATTGCTGGACAGTAGAAACATGATTTTGATGGGCCAGCATGTGTATGGAATAACTCAGTGCAATACCCAGAATAGCCGATCCGGCACCTACGGCGATTGCAGAAATATATCCCTGGATGAAATAGATCAGGCATAAAGCGAACAATCCCCCGAATAAAACGGGAGTGACAATGAGAGGGATTGATTTCTTGTGCTTAAACACCAGCGAGATGAAAACAATGATAATCAGCAGTGCAATCGAAGAAGTAATAATGGTATCCTTTTTAATCTGTCGCGCATTATAGACGCTGACCGAGGGACCTCCAAAGTAAGATGCGTGAATGAAAGGATACTCTTTCTGAATCTGTTGTAGCTCGTTTTCAAGTATCCGGATCAGATTTTCATTCTCACCGGTACTTCCTGTTCCGAATACCGGAGTCATAAACATCAGCAATGTGTTTCCATCTTTCGAAAAGATGTGTCCGTTGTTTATTTCATAATTGGTTTCCAATTGAAAATCCTGCAAATGCTTTAAGACGTTATTTCCAAGTCCTAACGGGTCTCTTTGTATATAACCTCTCAATGCTATACCTGCGGGAGAAAGAAGGTTGGTATAGTTCTTTCGCATAATGGCTTCTATGCCTTCCTGCGTTAAAAGTGAGTCGAAGTGCTGATAGTCTTTTTCCGTCAGGAACAGCGGAAGATTTTCATAAACAAAATCTGTTGCTTTTTCAATGGTTGTTTCATCTACTTCCGAAAAGATATCTTTAATCCAGGTTTGGTTAGACTCTTCTAATAAGTTTTGTTTCAGTTGGTCTCCGGCCTCTATCATTAGATCCGGAGTTACTGTAGAGTCGGCAGGAGAGATTAAGATGATAATCTTATCCTTTATTTTTAGGTTATCAAATACCTTGGTGATGTTCTGGCTGTTCTTCGTATCAGGAAAGAAACGGGTCACATTCTCTTCAAACCTGACTTGCCAGGCGAAGTACCCCATAAAAAGGACACAAACACAGAGTGACAAGTAGAAGAGAACTTTGTGTCTTTGAAAATAATTATATAGTCTGATAAAGAACTGAGTCATGTTGTTTTCGGCCTTCTGTATATAGTAAGCAGGCTGATCGTTATAATACCTGCCAGTATACTACAAGCGGTTGCAAAGATAACACTTCCAATTAAATATTGCTCTAAAACCGATTTCACATTTTCAAATGAAATATTGGTAAGATGAAGTTCAACCGGTCTGTTCAGTACTTTACACCCTGTCAGGTAACTGCCATATAATAGGAAAGGAATCATGGGAGGAATACTGATATTAGCTGCTACAATGGCTATTACTTTGTTGAGTTTAAGCACATGAGCCAAAAATAAAGTGGCAAGCATCTGGTATCCCCAAATCGGGACTATTCCCATAAATACACCTAACATAATGGCATAGGTAATCTTCAGATTCGATTCTTCGGACTGTGTAATGTGAGTTCGGAAGAATTTCCGGCAATTGCTCCAGGTTAGTTTCCGGAAGAAGTTACGCGGATAAATCCAAAGGAAAGTGATGAACACTAAGAAGGTATTCAATATACTGATGCGGGTGAAATCCCGGAAAGGACGGAAGTGTGAGACACGTTCTTCCTGGGGCGGATAATAGACATGTATGGGTATATTGCGGACCGTGGTTCCTCCCCATACTGCAAAGACCAGTGCTTCAAGCTCAAATTCATATTTAGCGGTATAGTAGAATCTCTGCACATTGATTTTATGTAATGGATAGAGCCGGTAACCCGATTGGGTATCCTGAAGCTTGACTCCGGTTTCAAGTTTAAACCAGAAGTTGGAGAACTTATTGGCAAAAGTATTCTTGCCTGGCATATTGTCCGAAGTCAGATTACGGGCACCTACCAGCAACGTATCCGGTTCTTTTTCTATTTCTTCCATGAAAATAGGAATGTCCGAAGCAAAATGCTGTCCATCGGAATCTATAGTGATGGCATATCGGTAGCCGGCTGCTTTGGCCTGCTTCAATCCGTTCTTTAAGGCAGTTCCTTTTCCTTTATTGGTAGGATGGGTGATGATATGCAGGTTCGGATAGTTTTCCAGAAGGGTAGGGGTGCTATCGGTAGAGCCGTCATTGACAACGATGATATCTTCTACATAGAAGAGTACATCTTCAATTACGGTAGTCAGCGTCTTCTCATTATTGTAGGTAGGTATAATAACTACAATACCAAGTTGCCTGGCTTTCTCATGCCATAGTTCCTCGCTACGTTCTTCCATGTTTATTTGCCGATTAGTTGTGCTTTTAATTTGATACAGATATCTTTTGAAGATGCTCCTTCAACCAGAATCTGGAATGTATCCGTTTCGTTATTCTTGATAGTCAATGAGAGCTTTAATTCCGGTGTTTCATTCGGATTAATAACAGAAAGAAACTTGCATGATGCTATATGCTTGTATTGCAGGGGAGCTTGTTGTATTTTCTCTATGCACTCTTTTATTATTTGCAGCATACAAACGCCCGGAACTACGGGTTGTTGTGGAAAGTGTCCGTTATAAATAGCATGTTGTGGGTTGAGCATGACTTGCACTGCCCAGTCTGTTTCATTGATATGCTCAGAGTACGTAATCTTATAGAAATTGTGAAGAAGTTCAGCCATATTAGTTTGGGTTTTCTTTTAATTTGTCCAACTGTATACTTAGCCGCAACCAGGGATGTTTGATTTTTATCTGTTCGGGATGTCCTAAATTGAACTCCGATAGATAGAATACTGATTTTCCGAATCCTCTGCCTGTGACTCTTTTTTCAAAGGTACCGCTTTTCTTTTTGATGCGGATATTCTTTCCACTTAAAAATAGATTCTTAAAGTCTGTTTCCAGTAATAGCAGCATTTTCTTTTTCTTCATGGGCTCTATGCAGCTGTTGACGTGAAATTCATTTTTCCGGAGTGAAAAATCAAAAAGACTGAGTCCAAAGTAAGTAGATGCCAATATTCTTATTTCATTATCCGGCAATTTCCGTACAATTAATAGACCGCTGAAGTGATGCTTCATGAAGTCTAACTGCATATTGTATTTTTGCGAATATTCTTCAGCGCAAATAATAGGTGTCACATGAGATGTGGCATCTCCTGCTATTGTTTTTGAGGAGCCGCAGGAAGTGAATAGATACAGAATAAAGATCAGATTAGCGAATAGAAAACTTTGTTTCATCTTTCAAAGCATTAAATCTCTTGTTGTAGAACTCATATTCCGTATAATTGGTGGCTGTTTCGGAAAGACGCAATTTGTAAACCGACATATCTTTCTTATCCAGGTATATTTCAATTTCCG
This sequence comes from Bacteroides intestinalis, assembly GCF_003464595.1. Taxonomy (GTDB): domain Bacteria; phylum Bacteroidota; class Bacteroidia; order Bacteroidales; family Bacteroidaceae; genus Bacteroides; species Bacteroides intestinalis_A. Next base: position 48,575 of record NZ_QRZF01000018.1, on the reverse strand, counting down.
AAATGTAGGCTTGTATGGCTTTATTGACCGGCTTAATCTTCACTATATAATAGGAATCATTTTCAAAATATTCCAGTTTGTAGTCGGAAGACATTTTTGAGAGATCGCCTATCATGCAGGCTGTGAGCATATCTTGCATTTGATTCATCATCTTATTGGCAGTTAGGCTCATAACGCTCTTTTTACCGTCCGATACGATTTTAAGCCGGGAGTCGTTTATCACTATTAGGTAGTTGACGGGTTGGGCGTATTCCATACGTATTTTGCCGCTCTTTTGATAATAGAACTTTCCTTTGGAGGTTACTTTCTCATCCAGAATATCCAGGTACTTCACTTGTGTAAAGTCACTTTCAATGGACTGCATGGTTTGTGCTTCCTTTGCCAGACGGTTTTCAAAATCCTGGGTATGGATTAGCTTCTTCATTGTCTGGGCATGGGTATAGGAAATGCCCAATATGATTGATAATATTATTAGTATGGTTCTCATAATGCTTTTACAACATGCTGTCCAGACGGACAACTGTATATCCCTGTTCTTTAATTAAGTTAAGTATCTCTTTTAATAACAGGTCACTGTCCGGCATCCGATCGTGTAGAAGGATGATAGAACCGGGGCGTAACCTTTTCTGAATACGCTTCAAAACCTTCTCTTTCGAAGGTTGTAGTGTATCGAGTGTTCTGATATTCCAGCCAACAGGAGTGTATCCCAATATACGGACAGCTTTTGCTATAGTAGGATTCGTGACTCCAAACGGTGGGCGGAATAACTTGATTTTCTGCGAAGTTACTCGTTCTAATGCAAACTGGCAAGCTTGCAAGTCTTTTTTCATCCGCGACAGGCTGTACAAGGGAAAATGATTGGTATGGGTAAAAGAATGATTACCAATCAGATGTCCTTCGTTGATGATTTGCCGGATCAACTCTTCGTTTTCTTGCACTTTATGACCGATGCAGAAAAAACAAGCCGGTATTTGTTGTTCTCTGAGTACTTGCAATACTTTGGGAGTTTGTATCGCGTCCGGTCCATCATCAAAGGTGATAGCTACAATTTTCTCCTCAGTCTGTTTCTTGCAAAATACCTTGAGATAGATGTTAGAACGGATACTGCAAGATGCGTAGACGAGAAAGATAATTATTAATATGATCAGGATTTCCACTATCATTGTCTTTTCCGGATTAAAATAAGTGAATGGTTAATGGAGTGATAATGATTATATATCAGAGCCGTCTGTCCCGGATTTAGATTATCTTCAAAAGTTTTAGCCACTTTCCATAAAGCAAAGGAAGATGCCGTAGGATATTCACCACATTCATTCTTAAAGGTGGTATATGTTGCTGTGGGAAACAGGCTGTTTTCTAAATCAGTATACAGGACATCTTCTTTCAGGTTTCCATTCTTACCGGTAACAAACCAATCGATTTGTCCGGCTGTTAATCGGTTACTTTGCAAAAAGCAATGAATCTTTTCGGCTACTTCCTGTGTACTGTTCGCATGAATAAAAGTTGATATACCGGCAAGTTCTGCTAATGTGGATTCGGTGGTTTCTCGTCCCAGCAGGAAAAACTGGGCACCTTCGCCTGCTTGTATGCCCCTTAGCAGTCCCAGGCGTTGTTGTATAGCGTGACTGTTAGGGGTAATCTCATCAATAGCTCCTACGAGGACATTTTCATCACCTTCCCAGATTCTCATCATACCGTCCAATAGTGCACTTTCGAAACTCAATCCCCGGTGTACATACGTCATGTTGTAAGCATGTATCTGGCGGAGTAATGCTATTTGCGCTCCGATGGTGTTGAAGGTTGACTGGATAAAGGGTGTTGGGTTCAGTAGTTGTTCTTCATTCTCAATGATTGTATTCAGGAACTTCTCTGTATCTGCCAGGCATCCGAGTCCGGTTGCAGTGATGATCGCATGTACTTTTTCGGAAGGTAGGGTACTGATACATTCCAGTCCGCAGGCAACTCCCATTTTGATGATCCGGCTCATACGCCTCCGTAGTGCGGCATTTGTGATAATACTCTTGTAATCCGGTTCGTTAGCGGATAAATAAGGGGATTCTCCGGAAGCAGTATCCGCGTGAATAGAAGCAATATGATTGATATAGACAGGTTGCATCATTTCTCTTTTAATGTGGAAAACAGGATCGAAGAATCATTTCCACCGAATCCAAAAGAATTCGATAGTACATTACGAATAGGTAGTCCCTCGCGGAATGAGGTTTCAGGCATCAATATGTTTTCTTCTATAGGTTCTTTGAAGTTCAGATTGGGATAGATGAAACCATGATATACGGAGAGAACAGAATAAACCGCTTCAATTCCTTCCGAAGCCCCTAATGTATGACCGATAAACGCTTTGACAGAGCTGAACGGAGGAATCTTATCGCCAAAAATCCGTTGGATAGCAAGTCCTTCTGAAAGATCATTACTTGGAGTTCCTGTGCCATGTACATTGATATAATCAATCTCTTCGGGAAGAATTTCACTTTTAGCTATGGCTTCTGTCATGGACCAGAATGGTCCATTTCCTTCGGGTGAACTGCCGGTCTGATGAAAAGCTTCATTCACATTCGAATATCCGCTTAATAAGCAATAAGGCTCTTTCCGGAGTAGTTTCTCTGATTGAAGCACAATATATCCGGCTCCTTCTCCTAAGTTGAGGCCTGCACGGGATACGTCAAAAGGGCGGCAGTGCTCCTTATCCAAAATCATAAGTGAGTTGAAGCCGTTGAGGGTAAACTTGCACAAGGCGTCCGTACCTCCTACAATGGCAGCATCCAGTTGTCCATTCCTGATCATGCGGGCTCCTAACATGATAGCATTAGCTGCTGATGAGCAGGCTGTACTGATAGTGGTTACAAAGTCATTTACTTTCAGATAATCCGCTATCATTTCAGTACTTGCACCGCAGTCATGAGAGATGACTTCCCGTAATCTTCCTTTTCTATTGTCCTTTTTAAAGGCATTGTAGAAATGTTCACTCAAATCCATGCCACCTACAGAGGTGGAAGATATGAGACCTATACGCAAAGAATTCAAATCTAATCGGGCGTCATCAACTGCTTCCCGGGCAGCTAACATGCCTAATAAGGCTGTTCGTGAAAACGTTTTTTGTATATCTAAAGAGAGTAACCGTTTTAGTTCTTCATTGCTGTATTTTACCTCTGATACGGGTACATTCAGTTCCGTAGGGAAAAGAGTGACTTTCCTCATACCATGCTGATGTTTCCTGAGTGAAGCTATATTTTCTGCAACACTCAGACCAATACCTGAAACAACACCTAAACCGGTTACATATATCTTCATTGTTTCTGATTTTCAGAAATATAGTTCGCTAATGTACGTATTGAGTAGAATATCTGTTTCCCTTCTGCAGGATTCTTTATTTTGATTCCATAGTTACGCTCTAAAATAAGAATAATCTCAAGTGCGTCAATAGAATCGAGTCCTAAACCACCGTCACCAAACAGAGGTTCATCAGGATTAATCTCTTCGGGTGTGACTTCTTCAAGATTCAGTTCTTCTATTAATTCTCTTTTTAGTTTTTCTATTAATTCTTCCATATCAATGTTGTACTTCTATTAGTTTAAAATCAGCTTTATACTCTTCCATTAAAAGGTTGCACCATCCGGTGATGCAAGCTTTCAAATTACCTTTCTTCATTATAATTCGTGCATATTCTTCCAATTTGTCCGCATCGAATTCTTTTTCTATGAAGAAAGTATTTTCTCCTTGTATTTTATGACGGATACATATCTCACCTGCTACAACGTTAGGCAGAGTGTATACAAATACCGTCGGACTGGCTGCATGGTCACCTTCCTGATTGATAATCATCTGATGACGAATATCCGTATTCAGCGAGGCAGCAGCATTAACCAGCAATATCCCTATTTCTTCCGGTTGAAAGTTTTTCTCCTTCAACAGATATTCAACAGCAGTATATCCCAGTTTGCAAAGGTCGTCCATTTTGTAGAATTTCATATTACTTCCACCTGTATTTTTGTATGCTTCGCGGATAAATTGTGCAAAGTTTGAGGCAGATGATGAAAAAACGGTCTCTCCATTCATACTTAAACAGCTATACTCAATGGAAACAGTTGCGGTTGTATGAACTGTCACCGGTGATTGTACGCTTGAGGGCTGTTTCTGATATGCGGGAAGTGTCAATACGATAGCAGCATTACAACCTCCGAAACCGGATGCTGTTTTGATACAATGCTTCATGGGTATTTCCTGATGGTCAGCTTGCACCAGAATAGGCATGCTGACACCGGGCTTTTCATAGCCTAATGTACCGAATAGTACGTTTTCCTTTAGTTCGTGAATACAGATAATAGATTCAATCACTCCCGATGCCCCTAAAGTATGACCGAAATAAGATTTCAAACTATGAACCGGAACGGTTTCCAATCCGGCTAAATGAATAGCTTTCGATTCCATTTCATCGTTATAGACAGTAGCCGTTCCATGTGTGTTCATGAAACTAACGTCTTCGGCAAGGACTGCGGCTTCTTCCATAGCCTGCCGTATGGCGAGGTAAAGTCCGTCTCCTGTACGTGACGGGCCTGAAATATGATTGGCATCATTGCTAATGGCTCCTCCGGACAGGATGATATCCGTATCGTTTCCTTCCGAACTCAGCAGGATAGCACCACAAGCCTCTCCTAAATTGAGTCCGTCTCTCCGGGCATCATAAGGGCAGCATCTTTCGGGACTGATGGATCTGAAAGATAGAAATCCGCTGGTAATGAAGTGGGAGAGGATATCACCTCCCACTACTATGACTTTTTTGTATCTGCCGGATTCGATCCATCGCTTTGCTACAATCAAAGCGGATACTCCTGATATGCAGGCATTAGAAATAACTTCTACCCGGTTGCCGGCCTGAAAATATTCGCTTATTCTTCTTCCCATTTCCCATAGATGAACTCTGATATCAAGGTCGTCGGGATGATTGGCCAACAGGTCGATATTACCTTTAGTAGTGGATAGGATGAGGCCACAATCTTCATCCGCCAGATTCATTTCGGAATGGGACAGAATATCCTGAATGGCAAGTATGAATAGTTGTTCCAGACGTGTGTACGTACCCAAATTCTTTGCTCTTTCCCATTGTTCCGGTTGAATCGTGGCAGCTAATATAGAGGTATCAGATATGATTCCTGCTTCATGCCTGGTGATTCCGCTTCGATATTCCCGGATTGCTTTTATATTCTCCCGGGTATTTGCTCCTAAGGAACTGATCAGAGTATCAGCTGTGATATATACAGTTATAGGATGTTCCATTTCTTTTTCCACTCCTGATAAAAAGCCGGAGTTGCTAACTCCAGCTCCCTGTTAGTATTTAGAAAAACCTGAGTCGTACTTCCGGTAGCAACGATATTGTTGTCTGTAGCCCGGTATAGTACATATTCGAATTTAATCTTGGCAGCTTCACAAGAGATGTATCGGGTTTCAATGATAACTTCTTCACCGAAGGATAAGGATTGCTTAAATTGGCAGTTTAACTCAACGATGGGTACCATATATCCTTCACTGTAGATATCCATATATCCTAAGCCATAATGTTTCCCGAAAGACTCCCTTCCATCCTCAAAATAGCGTACATATTCACCATGCCATACGATTTGCATGGAGTCTATTTCACTGAAACGTACCTTTATTGTGGTGCGGTCAATGAGTGCAGGTGTATGCAGATTCGTTTTTTGCCTCATTTCTTATCTAAAAATATTTTCATCCGGCATTCTGCAATCACTCCTTCCGTAGTACTAACACAAGCAGATACTAAAGTAATATCGAATACCTCCTGAATAACTGTAATTTCAGTGAATAATTCCTGTCCTATCTCCGGCAAACGATGAAGGGCTAATTTATCTACCGAACCAATAAAACCTAAGGGCACCGGTTCATTTTTCTGTAAATAGATATATCCAATCCGTGCCGCCGCCGATTGGGCTATGTGTTCAACAAGACCTGCTTCCTGCAATTTGCCTTCCTGGCAGAAGATATTATCGTCAGTGACTGTGAGACCTGAATAGGAACAATTATCTTCAATGCCACAGAATGAATCTACCATAACGATTGGCGGTCGTTGTGGTATCAGGTTCAGGATTCCTTCACCGGATATGATAGGAGCTTTTTTCATTTCAGCTTACATTTTACAATACTGTGTCCCAATCCCAAGTTGTCATATATTTCCTCTATTTCCAACCCTGATTCTTGAATGCACCGTGCCATATCGTCGGAGTGATACATTTTGCTGTTACCATTTGCCATAGCAGTAAAGTATATACTGATCTGTGTCAGGCAGTAGGCAGCAGTTTCGAACTTCTGTCGGTCCCAGAATGTTTCCATAATGTAAAGTCGTCCTTCTGTAGACATGGACTGAGCAGCCCGTGAGAGTATACTGATAACTTCTTTCTCGGAAAAACAATCCAGAAACTGGCTCATCCAGATTGCATCAAAACCTTTCGGGAAAGGTACATTTTCATCGAGAAGATTTACACCATGTCCATGAATACGCTCGTGCCCGGAAATATTTTCCGTCTTTTGTTTCATCATTTCCAGTTGTTGGGGTAAATCCATAATGGTAACTTCTACTTTCTCGTTGTATTGCACACATTTAGTAGCCCATCTACCTGTATTACCTCCTACATCGAGCAGAGTCCGGGGAGAGTGGCTGAATACGATTTCGAGTGCCTGGTCGAAAGAATTGTCTGAATAAAAATGGTCGAAGCCGAACCAGCTTTTCTGCACTTGCTCGGGTAAACTGGATAATCCTTCGTAAATCGTGGGCCAGTTTCCCAATTCTTTCAAACCTTCGGGGCGACCATTTAGCAATGCTTCTTCCAGATGGAACAGACCTTTGTAGTTGACGTCCTGATTAAAATCCATGTTCACTTGTGCCATCTCATCATTCAACAGGAACCATCCGGCCTTTGCCAGTATATATTGATCGTCTTTTACCAATACAGTACCTATGGTGAGTGAGGCTTCCAGTAAAACTTGTGCGGTATACTTTGACAATCCGGTGTTCTGGCTGATCTGTTCCAGTGACAGACCTTCCCGGTTGTCGGAAAGCAAGCGGAAAATACCGAATTTCAGCATCAGGCGTGAAACTTGGAATACAATGGGACCAAAAGCGATTTCTTGTGCCAACCGCTGTGCTTGCACAGCGGTGAATCGTTCTTTGGTGTATCTCTTTTGTAAAGAAGGAAATAGTTTCATTTTGTTGATTTTAGTTTATTCAAGCGACTTCCAGAAAGGATAATAGTTGAACCATTGTTCGGGATACTGGCTGATTACTTTTTCCAGAGCGTTCACATATTGTTCTAATAGTAATTGCTCTGCCCTTTTCTCTTTTGAGCCGGATACCTTTTCTGCCAGTATAAAATGAAAATGATAGGTTTGCTTAGCCTCTCTCATTGCAAAATAGAAAACTACAGGAACTTTCATCCGTGATGCCAATAGGAAAGGGCCGATTGGAAAACAAGCTTCGTGTCCCATAAATTTACAGGTCAGCAGTTTGTCTGCATTCAGATAACGGTCTCCCTGAAAACAGACGTATTCTTTATGATCCAGCGCTTCTGTAATTTTAAATATATGTGCCAGATTATCTTCGTTGACCGGTATAATCTTGTAAGGTTGCTGCTGTCCGTTCTTCTTCAGTATTTCTTTAATCTTTTGATGTTCGGCATCGTACATCACCACATTCATCTTCTTACTGTAGTCATTGAAAAAAGGTGTTCCGATTTCCCAGTTACCAACGTGTGCGCCGATCATAATTACTCCCTGATCTCCATCCAATACATTTAGAAACTCCTGATAGTGATTGAACTTGAAATGATACTTGTCGATCATTCCATTTCCAATGGCTACCTTGTCTATGAGTATCTGTCCCAAACGATAATAGTTGTTTAGCAATAAACCCACCGATTGTATGCGGTTCCGTTTTAAGATACGGCGGGCATATTGCCAAATACTCTTTGTTGCTTTAGGAGCGAAAGGGATAAAATAAAGAACAATCAGAGACAGAAAACCATAAGCAGCCTTTACTCCACAATACCTGATCATATAAATGAAAAACAGGTATCCGGATACGCCGCCACGGGTTTTACCTTTCCACATCTTGTCTATTCGTTTTTGTTTTCGGCCATACGTGTAATGACGAGATTATAGAAGTCCTGGAACGTTTTTATTCCGACAAAATCTTGTCCGGTTACGTTAAAACCGAAGTTCTTTTCAATCAACACTACCATATCTACCAGGTCCAGACTGTCTAACTCAAGGGTTTGCATGAGCGGAGCATCAGGCTGGATAAGATCGATATCTACTTCAAATTCCTCGGATAAGGTTTCTCTTATCTTTTCAATGATTTCTTCGTGGGTCATACTTATATTACTTTACTTTTTTAATAATTAATGTAGAATTGGTCCCTCCGAATCCGAATGAGTTCGACAGGAATGTATCAAATTCCATATTTACTCGTTGGGCGGGGATCTTAAGTTGGGCAGAGGCTTCATCCGGCTCTTCGAAATTCAGGTTGGGAGCAATGAAGTTATTCTGCATCATTAAAGTAGAATAGATAACCTCGCTGGCACCCGCCATCCACATTTCGTGACCGGTCATAGACTTGGTGGAAGCCACATACGGGTGGTGTCCTTCAAATACTTCTGCTATGGCTTTTGCTTCATTCAAATCACCTATCGGAGTAGAAGTGGCGTGCGCATTAATGTATTTAATTTCATCCAATGCGATTCCAGCATTCCGGATAGCCATTTTCAGTGAACGCTTGGGTCCGTCTATATTAGGAACAGATATGTGATCTCCATTGGATGAAAAACCGTAGCCGATAATTTCTGCCAATATGGGTGCTCCTCGCTTAACTGCTGATTCATAACTTTCCAGTACCAGGCTGGCGCCACCTCCGCTGGGCACAAGTCCGTCCCTGCTTTTATCAAAGGGTCTGGATGCTTGCTGAGGCTCATCTTCCCGGGTAGAGAATGCACTTAATCCGTCGAAACTACCTACTGAGAATGGATTTACTTCTTGTGCACCGCCACAAAGAATACACTCTTGCAATCCTGACCTGATAAGCAGATAACCCATGCCAATGGCGTGTGAACCGCTTGCACAAGCACCGGAGATTGTGAAGTTTACTCCTCTGAGTTTGAAGATGACCGACAGGTTCATAGATACAGTCGAATTCATCGACTGGAAAATAGAACCGGAACCTACCAGAACGGTATTCTTCTTTTCCCGGATAATATCTACGGCATTAATAATCGGTGCAGTACTACTGTCATTTCCATACAGTATTCCTACTTCATTTGCTTCCAGGAATGCTCCATCAATGCCTGCATTTTTGAAAGCTTCTACACTTGCCAGATAGGCATATTCTCCCTGTTCAGGCAAACAGAGACGTTTCCGTCTGTCCAGCATTTTTTTAAGATCAGGGCGTTCCAGCAGACCAGTCAGTGCAGAAATATACCCCATTTCTTTCCGGTGGGGATCGATGCCGATTCCCGATTTACCGTTATATAATGAGTATGTTACTTCGCTCAGATTCTTGCCGATGCACGAGTAAATTCCCATTCCTGTAATGACAACTCTTCTCATGTATGCAGTCCTCCATTGATTGAAATAACTTCACCTGTGATATAAGAGGCGTTGGGGGAAACTAAGAAACTTACAAGATCAGCCACTTCTTCCGGTTCACCGAAGCGCCCGGCAGGGATGTGCTTTTTCCATTCGTTCTCGTTGATGTCTTCGGTCATTTCCGTACGGATGAATCCGGGGGCCACAGCATTGACTGTTACATGCTTCTTTGCCACTTCCTGGGCTAATGCTTTGGTAGCGGCAATGACACCCCCTTTAGCAGCAGAATAATTTGTTTGTCCGGGCATACCTTTGATACCTGATAGCGAAACTATATTGACAATGCGGCCGAAACGTTTGACTAACATGTTTTTAAGCAATGCCTGGGTGACATAAAAGAATCCATTCAAGCTGGTATTCAGTACTCCGTTCCATTCAGGTTCGGTCATCCAGAGCATTAAATTGTCTTTGCGAATTCCTGCATTGTTAATCAGTACTTCAATATATTCATCCGGATGTTGGGCACTCCAGGTGTTTAACGCTTCGGATACTGCTGCCGGGCTGCTTACATCGAACTTTAGTAGTTCTCCATCTCCTCCTTGCTCTCGAACGAGTTGCAGGGTATTAGCCGCTTCCTTATCATTGCTTTGATAATTAATCAGCACGGTATATCCTTTTTCTGCCAGTTTGATGCTGACAGCACGTCCTATGCCCCGGCTTCCGCCTGTAATTAATGCGTATTTCATTTATAAATTGAATTTCTTATTTTTCAAGTATTCATTCATAGCCTCTATTTCCTTATACTTAGGAGTATCTTGGGAAAATACAGGGAAGAATGCCCGGATTTCATTGTACACATTGCGTGATTCCGTGCTCAATTGATCTTGTATCTTTAAATAATCCACCGCCTGTACAATCCCCATAAACAGAATGCTCATGACTTGATAAGAATTCTCAATAACTGTTTTGGCTATTAATGCAGAATTCGTTCCCATGCTCACAATGTCTTGATTGTCATTGTTGTTAGGGATACTATGCACATACATTGGGTTGGATAGTGTCTGACACTCTGCAGTAGTGGAAGTTGCCGTGAATTGCGAAGCTTGCAATCCATAGTTTAGTCCCAGCACTCCCAGATTGACAAATGGGGGAAGTATTCCGTTGATACGATCATGGAACAGATAGTTCAACTGGCGTTCACTTAGCATTGTCAATTTAGTAATGGCAATTTTTAATTTATCCATCTCGAAAGAGATATAATCACCATGAAAGTTTCCACCATGATATACATTTTGGGTTTCCGGATCAACAATCGGGTTGTCACAGGCTGAGTTGATTTCGTTGATTAAGACTTCTTCCGTATTTATCAATGTGTCATAAACCGGTCCCAGTATCTGTGGAGTACATCTTAGCGAATAATAAGGCTGTACTTTATGTTCGAAGATCTTTTCCTCGTGTTTCTGTCCATACAGTTCATTTTCTCTCTTGCGTGTGCATTGGCTGCCCGACATCCAGGCTCTCATAGCTTCAGCTATTTTCTGCTGTCCTTTATGAAGCTTGGCATCGTTTAGCGGCTGAGAAACAAAATCATCATAGGATGCGGCAATCTCATTCATCATTACTGAGGCGCATACGGACCAGTTTAGTAATTGGCGTGCATAAATCAGATTAACAATGCCGATACCCGTCATGACGGAAGTACCGTTTGTTACTGAAAGTCCCTCACGAATGTGGATAGAGAAAGGTTTGAGATGATTCTTCTCAAGCACCTGGGCGGTAGGTTGTAGTTGTCCTTGATAGAACACTTCTCCTTCGCCGATCAAAGTCAATGCTATATGGGCCAATTGCACTAAATCGCCACTGGCACCTACACTGCCGTGTTCCGGTATATACGGAAAAATATCCAGGTTAATGAATTTAACAAGTAGTTCTACCAATTCTGTATGTATACCTGATTTTCCTTGTAAAAAGGTGAATAGTCGGGCAATCATTGCTGCTTTTACATAAAGAGGAGGTAATGGTTTACCTGCTCCGGTAGAGTGGCTTCTGATGATATTATATTGTAGTTCTGTTAATGATTTATCCTCAATTCTATATTGAGCCATAGGCCCGAATCCTGTATTTATTCCGTAAATAATTTTATCACTTGAAAAATCCTTCAAAAAACGGAAACTCTTATCTACTTCTTGAATACATTCATCAGAAATAATCACCTTCTCACCATTAAACAGTAGTTTCTGGAGCGTTCCCAAATTTATATATTTGCCGACTATCATAGTATACTTCATTGATATATACTGCAAAAGTAGCTATTTTATATTAATAATGAACGCCTATATAAGATAAAACTTTTTTCAGAAAGGTGGTTTTGTTAAATTGAATCTATTGTAAATAATGTTATTCAGTAACTGCTTCCAATAATTTTATCTCATTATTGGTATCATTCGTGTTACAGGTTCCATTGAATTTAGCTTGTGATTCTATCTCCAATTTACTGGTATAAATATTACCTTGCATCACGCAATTAGCTTTCAGAGTGAGTTCTTCCTTTATATAAGCATCACCGATGATAGTTCCATGTAGACAGGCATGTGTACAAGAAAGATTTCCGTGTATTCTTCCTTCGGGGCCAATAACAATTTTACCTGTACATTGAATATTTCCTTCTACGATTCCGTCGATGCGCATATCTCCATCGATAGAACAATCACCTTTTATTAAACTTTGACAGGAAAGTGTAGTTAATTTATTACTTACCTTGTCGTCAATTCCTTTTTTCGAATTAAACATATGAAATGTACTTTTATAGTTTTATGCTTCTACTCGGGTTACTTGTTTGATGTTCTGTATTTGTTTCAAGTTAGTGCTGATAGTCTTCACATCATCCACATCATGCACATACAGCTGGATATTTCCTTCAAAGATGCCGTCCGTTGTTTCGATGGATAGTTTACGGATGTTTACGTTCAACTGGCGGGAGATGACTTGTGTCACTTCGTTCAGTAATCCCATGGCGTCTATGCCTTTGATATAGATATTCACCAGGAAAGATAACTCTTTGTGTGTATCCCATTGTGTGGCAAGAATACGGTTGCCGTAGCTGCTCTTCAGTCTCGCAGCAATAGGACACTGGCGTTTATGGATAATAATCCGGTCGTTTTCGTCGATATATCCCAATACATCATCACCCGGAATAGGGTGACAACATTCTGCCATGATGTAATTTTTCTGGATATTCTCTTCCGTCAGTTTCAGAATTTGCTTAGTGTTGATCTTCTCCTTTTCCTGCGGTATCTTTTCTTCAACAGGTTCTTTGCTGTCTTTATTGCTACCGAATGAAAATGTGAGGAATTTCTTCCAGTTGGTTCCTTGTTTTTCTTTTAAAGCATTTTTATCCAGATCACCTAAGACGATTTTTCCATTGCCGATAGCTATGAGCAACTCATCCCTGCTCTTCATGTTATGAGCTTTCACTAGTTTGTCAACCAGCACATCGTCCAATCGTAACTCTTCTTTTTTGAAGAATTCGTTCAGAAGGGTTTCACCTTCTTTTTGGTTTGTTCTTTGTTCTTTGCGCAGGATGGCAGCTATCTTTGCGCGGGCACGGGCTGTAGTGGCAAATACTTCCCATTCCGGCTGTACCCGTTGTGATTTGGATGTCAGAACTTCCACCTGATCACCACTTTGCAATTTATGGCTGAGTGGTACAAGTTTATGGTTTACTTTTGCGCCGATACAATGGCTACCTATATCTGTATGTAGGGAAAATGCAAAATCCAGTGCGGTAGAGTTCTGTGGCATGGTCTTGATTTCACCTTTCGGAGTGAATACAAAGATTTCCGATGCAAACAGGTTCAATTTGATAGTGTCGAGGAAGTCAATGGCATCCGGTTGCGGATCATCGAGAATTTCCTTGATGGTGCGCAGCCATTTATCTAACTCACCTTCATCCTCGCTACCACCGCCTTCTTTGTATTTCCAGTGTGCGGCAAAACCTTGTTCGGCTACGTCATTCATGCGCTCACTGCGGATTTGTACTTCGATCCACTGTCCATTGTTGCCCATGAGGGTAACGTGTAGAGCTTGATAGCCGTTTGCTTTGGGGTGGCTCACCCAGTCGCGCAGGCGGTCGGGGTGGGGCTTGTATATTTTAGAAATAGAGACGTAGATATCGAAACAGTCGTTCAATTCTTCGTCCGCGTTACGTGGCTCAAAAATAATACGTACGGCAAGCAGGTCATAAATTTCTTCGAATGGAACATGCTTGGTTTGCATTTTGTTCCATATGGAATAAATGGATTTGACGCGTGCCAGGATGCGATACTTCAGTCCCATCTTGTCCATCTGTGCGCCTATCGGAGCAGTGAACTCTTTGAATACTTTATCGCGCTCGGTAGCCGTAGCTGCCAGTTTTTCTTCTATTTCGTGATATTCCTCAGGGTGTTCGTATCTGAAACTCAGGTTCTCCAGTTCGGTTTTTATCTTATAAAGTCCTAAACGGTTGGCAAGAGGAGCATATATGTATAAGGTCTCACCTGCAATTTTGAATTGCTTGTTCGGAAGCATGGACCCCAATGTACGCATATTATGCAGACGGTCCGCTATCTTGATAAGGATCACACGTATATCGTCGGACATCGTCAACAGCAACTTTTTGAAGTTTTCTGCCTGTGCCGAAGCCCGGTCACCAAAGATACCACCGGATATTTTAGTCAGTCCGTCTACAATCTGGGCGATTTTCGGACCGAATATATTCTCTATATCCTCTACGGTATAGTCTGTATCTTCTACCACATCGTGCAGTAATGCGGCACAAATGGATGTAGACCCCAGACCTATTTCGGTGCAAACAATCTGTGCCACGGCCAGGGGATGCATAATGTAGGGCTCGCCTGAGCGGCGTTTGATGCCCTTATGTGCCTGGTTGGCAAAGTTGAATGCCTTTGTTATAATTTCAATGCGCTTACGGTGCTTGGTTGCCAAATAGTCGTTTAACAGTTGCTGGAAAGCCTGTTCAATCATTTCCTCTTCGACTTTTTCTTTATCTTTCTGGCTCACATTCTCTTCCATATCCCTGTCTCCTTTCTTCTATTGCTGCAAAAATAAGCAAATTTCAACACCGTGCAAGCGTTTGTGCTCTTATTTATATATCTTCAATTGCTTTCCGGCGGAAATCTTGGTGTTATGCAACCCATTCCAACTTTGAAGTTGTTTTACGGTGACTCCATAGCGGCGTGCAATAGTACCCAATGTTTCGCCATTTCGTATTTTATGATAAGTCAGATTCCCACTGCCGGTTGTAGCGCGTCTTGCTGTAGAACGGGGTTCGGAGATGGCTACAGTTCTACGGTTTTTGAATAATTCATTCGCACGGTGGGCATAAATAGTATCTTGGCTGTCGATAAATGTACTGATGTAATTCATAGGCAGACGAAGAGTTTGCGTCTTGCTGTCACCGGGAATTATATTCTTCTTATACTGAGGATTAAGGCTTTTAACTTCTTCCATGCTAACGCCACAAATGTCGGCAAGTTGTTCGAAATGTAAGTTTTTTGTTACTTGTATGGTATCTGTAGCATCGGGGATATTAGTTTCCATGGGACAGATGTTGTGCTTACAATAGTAAGTCATCACATAATTGGCGGCAATGAATGCAGGCACATATCCACGGGTCTCTTTGGGCAGGAAATTATAAATTTCCCAATAATCAGTTTTACCTCCGGCACGGCGGATTGCTTTGTTTATAGTGCCTGGTCCGCAATTGTAAGCGGCGATCACCAGATTCCAGTCTTGATAAATGGCGTACAGGTCTTTCAGGTAGCGGGCAGCTGCCCACGTGGCCTTGATAGGATCACAACGTTCGTCGATAAGACTGTTGCTTTCCAATCCGTACATCTTTCCGGTAGCCAGCATGAACTGCCACAAACCGGAAGCACCTACACGGGATCTGGCAGAAGGATTCAGTGCTGATTCAATGATAGGTAAGTATCTGAGCTCGAGCGGTAATCCATAGGCATCGAGTGCTTCTTCGAAGATGGGCATATAAAAGTTGCAGGCGCTCAACATGAATGATACGTTATTGCGTAAACGTCCTGTGTACATGTCGATGAATTTACGTACAATCTCATTATAAGGCATTTCCATTACAGCAGGAATACGGCTGAGACGGTCGATATAAACAGAGTCACTAAAGAGCGGGTTCTCTGTGGAGGTACTGCAATCTTTACCTAAATCAATGTAATTCTTGGCTTTCCAGTCATTGAGCAGGCTGTCCAGCGGATAAGTCATACTTTGGGGAAGTTCAATGCTTTCCTGACGTTCTGTTCCGTTGTCACGGATCACTACTTCTACACTTTCCTGAGCTTGCGCCTGGAAAGCGAAAAGTGATAGACAAAACAGAAACGGAGTAGCGATAAACTTCTTCATATTTACAGATTTATTCTTCATGTGTGATTATTCTTTGGTATAGCTTAATTCATTAAAAACGGAAACTACATTGCACTCCGACAGATTTGTTGGAACTGCCTATGCTGTATTGACTGTTGATTACGGCAGGTTCTACCCGCATACTTAGGTCGGG
Source organism: Bacteroides intestinalis (assembly GCF_003464595.1). GTDB lineage: Bacteria > Bacteroidota > Bacteroidia > Bacteroidales > Bacteroidaceae > Bacteroides > Bacteroides intestinalis_A. The sequence goes on along the minus strand of NZ_QRZF01000018.1, from coordinate 32,395 downwards.
GGTTATATCAAAATTGGATAGTTCCGCATCTACATAGGCATCAATAACCGATATCAGGTAAACACCTATGAAAGCGAAAATACTCAGGTCACGATAGCGCCTGTACGTATCCTTTTGCTTTCGGAGGGTTTCTGTTATCTGCGTTTTTGGGGTTCTGTCCAAATATCCGGGTGGCAAAAGGTCATGAATACTGTTGGCTTCCCAGTTGCCAAGAGCGGCATCTTTATAGGCCTGCATGTAGTCTTTATACATCTTGTTGTTCCAGGTTAGTGCATAAGCACATCCTGCAAATCCACCATATATAATAGGTAACTTCCAGAATTTACGGTTATAGATTTGTCCACCACCGGGGATAACCAGGGCGAGCCATGTTGCCTTGGTCGGGTTGGGGATAAATACTTTCTTGTTAAGTGCCCCGTTTATACTGTCTGTTGGTGTAGGAGACACTTGTGGGGTAGTACTGGAAGTCATTTCCAGCAGACGCTTTTTATTTTCGGCAGCAATGCTGTCGGCTAAGGCAAGGCTGTCAGCAGCCGAAACCCGTTGCAGGGCAGATTCTGTTTGTGCATTCAGGCTGTCCAGAGCTACTTGCGGCAGTCTTTTCAGTGAGTCTGCATGTTCCAATTGCTGCCGTTTGGCAGCGGCACGCGGACGGTTCTGCCCATACATAGCAATCCCTGCCGTCTGCACGAAGCAAAGCAGCAGGGCGATACACCATTGATATGTTCTTGTTCCTTTCGTCATTTATTTTTTTAGAGTATCGAGTATGCCGATAATACGTTCCAATTCTTCTTCGTTATTGAACGGGATACTGATTTTACCTTTTCCTTTATCCGAACAGGTCAACTGCACTTTGGTACTGAAGAAGCCTGATAACTGTTGTTTCAGCATGTTGAATTCTTCCGGCAGTTTTCCTCGTTTGGGAGCTATTTTTCGTCCGCCGCTTTTCACGGCTTCGCCTTCGCTCAGGGATTTTACTATTTCTTCCACCTTACGTACGGAATATCCATGCTCGATGATTTCTTCGAATATCTTCACTTGCAACTTCGGATCACCCAGTGTTACAAGCGCACGGGCATGTCCCATGTCTATCTGCTTGTTCTGCAACGCCATCTGAATGGGGGCGGGCAGTTTCAATAAACGCAGGTAGTTGGCAATTGTTGTACGCTTTTTACCGACACGTTCGCTAAGGCGTTCCTGTGTGAGCCCGTACTGCTCCAACAGATGCTGGTAGGCAAGGGCTATTTCCACAGAGTTCAGGTCTTCACGTTGTATATTCTCGATAAGCGCCATTTCCATAACGTTCTCGTCATCGGCAGTGCGGATATAGGCGGGAATACTTTTCAGTCCGGCGAGTTGTGAAGCACGGAAACGGCGTTCGCCTGCGATGATCTGATATTCATCGTCCGACAGCTTGCGTAGGGTAATGGGCTGAATGATACCTATTTCAGAGATTGAGTCGGCAAGTTCCTGAAGCGCTGTCTCGTCAAATTCATGACGGGGCTGGTTCGGGTTGACGACAATCTTCGACAACTCTATTTCGTTGATGGAAGAAGAGCCTTCGGTCTGCACTTCGTCCATTGAAAGCAGGGCGTCCAGCCCGCGTCCTAATGCATTTCTTTTTTGTGCCATGGTTCTTCGTTTTGAATTAATTATTACGGCTGATCAGTTCTTTGGCAAGTGCCATATGATTCTTGGCTCCTGTAGAGTCTGCATCATATAAGATGGTAGGCAGACCGTAGCTGGGAGCTTCACTCAGCTTGACGTTACGTTGAACGACAGTGTCGAACACCAGTTCCTGGAAGTGGCGTTTCACTTCGTCGTAAATCTGGTTGGCTTGGCGCAGACGCGAGTCGTACATAGTCAGTAGGAAACCTTCAATTTCAAGTGCCGGATTCAGTTTAGACTTGATAATTTTGATGGTATTCAATAATTTGCTGATACCTTCCAGTGCAAAGTATTCCGCTTGTACGGGGATAATCACGGAGTCGGCTGCCGTCAGTGCATTGATGGTAATCAGTCCCAAAGAGGGCGAGCAGTCTATCAAGATATAATCAAACTCTTCCTTCAATGGGGCAAGTACTTCTTTCAGTATCTTTTCCCTGTTTTTCAGATTGAGCATTTCTATCTCGGCGCCCACCAAGTTTATGTGTGAGGATATCACTTTCAGTGTCTCAATCTCCGTGTCATGGATAGCTTCGCGAACATCGGCCCGGTCGATAATGCATTCGTATATAGTGCATTCCGCCTGCTTGATGTCGACACCCAAACCGGAAGAGGCATTTGCCTGCGGGTCTGCGTCCACAACGAGCACTTTCTTTTCCAGGGTAGCGAGTGAAGCTGCGAGATTAATCGTAGTCGTAGTCTTCCCTACACCGCCTTTTTGATTTGCCAAAGCAATAATTTTTCCCATAATCTTAGTGTTTATTGGCAGCGAAATAAGTGATAATTCCGTATTGCACCTACTAAAAAAGAGAAAGATTGCAAAATCTGTTGATAAGTCGCCCTTTTTGTTAATAACTCCGGGTCGTTTTATTTCATTCCGACTCGTTTCGGCGCTTTTCGTTCTCTTGTTTAGCTCGCAAATATACGTAATTATCTTGAAATGAAACACCTTTTTTGTCTCGCTTGCAGAAGATTAAGATTTGTAAACCAATCTTCTCTGGGTTGAAAACGTAGGCAAGAGTTTATAATAGATGAGATAGAGAGGCTTTGTTTGAATCAAGACGAAAAAGAAAGGAAGGAAACCAGTTGACGAGTTGACAAGGGAACAAGGGGCTGCGCAATGCTTCTGTGCCGCATGGAACCTTGTCCCCTTGTCAACTTGTTAACTCGTCAACTTTCCCTCAAAACCCTATAGATAATGAACCCATATACCTATATATAAGTAAAATCCGGTGCCATAACACATATTAAGTACCGGAATTTGTGTTTTCTGTTTGAGATACATATCTTCGTGCCCAATTCAACTATTTGCAATAAGAAGTGAATAACAGTAAGAAGAAGAGGGTAGTTATAGCGTGGGTGCTGATGATGGCACTTATGCCGTTCTTCGTGGTGAAAGCCTTTCACCATCACGAGGAAGAACATGCTGCTTCTTGTTCTCATGCCGATCATCCGCGTCATTCGCCCGATGATTGTGCTATTTGTCACTTCTCTCTTTCCCTTTTCACGGAAGCGCAATTTGTTGACTTCCATTGTATCTTAACGCCCATACCTTTTGAGCAGGTTGTTCACCAGGATGAGATAGTTTATGCACTGTCTTATTCACATCACCTGCGCGCACCTCCCACAGCTTGATTACATAGTGGTTCTCGTGTGGAGACGGGCTTTCTTGACAGCCTGCCTCTCATTGTTTTATTCTAAAAGATTGTAATCAATGCGTATAGGAATTATTCCGGGCGTGTTAGGGGTGTTGTGTACAGCTCTTTCCGCCCATGCGCAAGAATCCGATTCAGTCCGTAATGTAGCTTTGCCTGAAGTAGTGGTGGCGGAAACTTACCAACAACTTCAGAATAAGAAGACTGCACTTACCCTTGAAGTGGCTGACCGGGATTTCTTGCGGAAACATTTTACAGGTAACTTTATGCAGGCGATGGAGAATATTCCGGGCGTGCAAGCTATGGATATCGGTTCGGGATTTTCTAAACCGATGATCCGTGGAATGGGCTTCAACCGGGTTGCCGTATTGGAGAATGGTATCAAACAAGAAGGGCAGCAGTGGGGAGCAGATCATGGTCTGGAACTCGATGCTTTCAATGTAGATGCCGTGAATGTGATGAAAGGCCCTGCTTCGTTGCTTTATGGCAGCGATGCCATGGGCGGAGTGATTGACATTGCTCCCGTACAGGTTCCGGCAGAGAATATGCTGTTTGGTGATGTAACGCTTCTGGGAAAGTCTGTCAACGAGACTTTCGGCGCTTCGCTGATGTTGGGCATCAAAAAGAATGCCTGGTATACGAAGCTGCGTTATTCCGAACAGCGATTCGGGGATTACCGTATCCCGGCGGATACGATAATCTACCTGACTCAGAAGATGCCGGTCCATGGTCGTCGGCTGAAGAATACGGCAGGGTGGGAGCGTAATATCAATTTCTTTACCCAATACCAAAAGAAAGGGTATAAGTCGAATTATGCCGTGTCCAATGTATTTCAGAAGACAGGTTTCTTTCCCGGTGCACATGGAATTCCCGATGTGTCGCGTCTGGAAGATGACGGTGATAGCCGGAACATAGAGCTTCCCTATAGTAAAGTGAACCATCTGAAAGTGACTACTCATCAGCAATATGCCTGGGAGAAGTTTATCCTGTCGGGTGATATGGGGTATCAGAATAATCATCGTGAAGAATGGAGTGCATTCCATACCCATTACGGCAGCCAGCCTTTGCCGGAAACAAATCCGGATAAGGAACTGGGGTTTAATCTGAATACTTTCAGCTTTTCTGCGAAAGGGCGGCTTATCGGTTCTTCTTCCTGGGAACATCGGATGGGATGGGATTCTCAGTTTCAAAGAAACACAATTTCAGGCTATTCTTTTCTGCTGCCGGAATATGAGCGTTTCACTACCGGGGTATCCTGGCTTACAACGTATCGTCCGCACAATGTACTTGCTGTTAGTGGAGGCATACGGTATGATTATGGGCGTATGCGTGTTTTCGCTCACGATGATCCGTATCTGGCAACTTACCTGCAGGAGCAGGGATATAGTGATGAGCAGGTGGAATCCTATCGCTGGAACAGCCGTCGTGTAAACAGAAACTTCGGAGACTATTCTCTGTCACTGGGAGTGGTGTGGACACCTTCTGTACGGCATCAGCTGAAGGTAAACGTTGGGCGGAGCTTCCGTCTGCCGGGTGCGAATGAACTGGCTTCGAATGGGGTACATCATGGCACATTCCGCCACGAACAAGGGGACGCCACACTTTCTTCCGAGCAAGGCTGGCAAATGGATGTTTCTTATCAGTTGAAGTACGGACGATTATCCCTGTATGTTTCTCCGTTCGTCAATTGGTTCAGCAATTATATCTTTCTACGCCCTACGGGGGAATGGTCCGTATTACCCCATACAGGACAGATTTATCGATATACACAGACGGAGGCGTTGTTTGCAGGAGCAGAGGCAGGTGCAGAGGTTCGTATTTCTTCTGCTTTCAGTTATCGCATATCCGGTGAGTATGTCTATACCTATAATTGTGATGAACATATTCCTTTGAGCTTTTCTCCGCCTGCCACTTTGCACAATACGCTGACCTGGCAGAAGAAACGTTATATGCTGTATGCCGAATGGCAAAACATAGCCCGTCAAAATCGGGTGGACCGTAACGAAGATCGTACTCCGGGTGCGAACCTTTTCCATATAGGTGGCTCTCTTGATTTACCTGTTGCCGGAAATAAGGTGGAGGTCACTCTGGCCGTCCGGAACATATTCAATACGCGTTATTACAATCATCTCAGTTTTTACCGCAAAGTGGAGATCCCTGAACCGGGACGAAACTTTCAATTATTAATTAAAGTACCTTTTAAAAAACGATTCAAATGAAAACAAAATTTTATTTTCCGATGATTCTTTCCCTTTTAGTGATGGTTATGTCGTTGTTTACGGCTTGTAGTGATAGTGATAATCCGCTTAGTGATACTACAAAGCCGGTAATTGATCTTAATTCACCCACCGAAGGTCAGGTGCTGGCAATAGGTAGTGAGCACGGTGTGCATTTTGAGATGGAGCTATCGGATGATGTTATGCTAAAATCGTATAAGATAGAGATTCATAATAATTTCGATCATCATTCGCATGATACCCGGGTTACGGGGACTACCGTGGATTTCACTTTTAACAGGTCGTATGATGTGTCGGAACAAAGAACGGCGCATATTCATCACCATGATATCGTGATACCCGCTAATGCTACTCCGGGAGATTATCATCTGATGGTTTATTGTACGGATGCTGCCGGAAATGAAGCTCATGTTGCACGCAACATAGTGTTGAGTACAACGGGAGGAGATGATGGACATCACTAATCCTCATTCTTTCCTTCATCTCTTCTTTACTCCTGTTTAATATATTAAGTCTTCAAAGCTTGATATCCGGTTCTCTTTTGCTATTTTTGCACTGAAAATTAGGATAAATATGGAAAATCAGAGACCTTTGATATTAATATCCAATGACGATGGAGTCATTGCGAAAGGTATTAGTGAGTTGATAAAGTTTCTCCGTCCGTTGGGAGAAATCGTAGTAATGGCGCCGGATGCACCGCGTTCGGGCAATGCAAGTGCGCTGACAGTGACTGAACCTATTCATTATCAGTTGGTACGTAAAGACGTAGGACTTACGATTTACAAATGTTCCGGCTCTCCGGTAGACTGTGTGAAGCTTGCTTTCCATACAGTGCTCGACCGTAAACCGGATTTGGTAGTCGGCGGTATCAATCATGGAGATAATTCTGCCGTGAATGTACACTATTCCGGTACGATGGGAGTGGTAATTGAAGGTTGCCTCAAAGGAGTTCCCTCTATTGGTTACTCTCTTTGCTGTCACGATCCGAACCCTGATTTTGAACCTTCGGGCCCTTATATCCGTGAGATTGCCCGTCAGGTTCTGGAAAAAGGACTGCCACCGTTGACTTGTCTCAATGTGAACTTCCCTAATGTAAAAGAGCTGAAAGGTGTCAAAGTATGTGAGCAATCCAAAGGACAATGGACGAATGAATGGGAAAACTTTGCACATCGTGGCGATACTCATTATTATTGGTTGACCGGTGAATTCCAGAATACGGACCCCGATAATGAGAAGAACGACCATTGGGCACTCGATAACGGCTATGTAGCCATCACTCCGACTACGGTGGATGTTACGGCTTACAATCTTATTGATGAGTTACAATCTTGGTTTTAGAGAAGTTGAGAATTGAGAGTTGAGAATTGAGAGTTAGTTGTATTATGACGCTGCATAGTAACTCTCAATTCTCAACTCTCAACTCTCAACTTCATAAAATTTTAATTTTATGAAGTATTACTTGATTGTCGGTGAAGCTTCCGGTGACCTGCACGCGTCTCACCTGATGGCTGCTTTGAAGGTAGAAGACCCACAAGCGGAATTCCGCTTCTTCGGGGGAGACCTGATGGCTGCGGTTGGCGGAACGATGGTGAAGCATTATAAGGAGTTGGCATATATGGGATTTATCCCTGTGTTGTTGCACCTGCGTACCATCTTTGCCAATATGAAGCGATGCAAGGAAGATATCGTTGCTTGGCAGCCCGATGTGGTGATATTGGTGGATTACCCCGGTTTCAACCTGAGTATAGCCAAGTTCTTGCGGGCGAAGACACATATCCCTGTCTATTACTATATCTCTCCGAAGATATGGGCTTGGAAGGAATACCGTATCAAGAATATCAAACGGGATGTGGATGAATTATTTTCTATTCTACCGTTCGAGGTGGAATTCTTTGAAGACAAACATCACTACCCGATACATTATGTAGGTAATCCTACGGTAGATGAGGTGACCCTCTTCCGTGCAGAGTACCCTGAAACCTTTGACGGCTTTGTTCGTGAAAACAACTTGGATTCTAAGCCAATCATTGCTTTGCTGGCAGGTAGCCGGAAGCAGGAAATAAAGGATAATCTGCCCGATATGCTTCGGGCAGCTTCTGCTTTCCCGGAATACCAGTTGGTTTTGGCTGGTGCACCCGGTATTTCTCCCGATTATTATCACGAATATATAGGTGATGCGAAGGTGAAGATCCTTTTCGGTCAGACCTACCGCCTGCTACAACAAGCTGAGGCGGCGTTAGTGACTTCGGGGACTGCTACATTGGAGGCCGCTTTATTCCGGGTGCCGCAAGCTGTCTGTTATCATACGCCGATAGGAAAAGTCGTCTCTTTCCTGCGCCGCCATATACTGACGGTGAAGTACATTTCGCTGGTAAATCTGATTGCGAACCGTGAAGTAGTGAAGGAGCTGGTAGCTGATACAATGACAGTTGAACAAGCACGTGCCGAACTGGAACGTATTCTATATGATAAAGATTATCGGCAGCGAATGCTTGATGGATATGAATACATGGCGGCACGCCTGGGTGATGCAGGTGCTCCGAAGCGGGCGGCACAAGAGATGGTCCGTTTGCTACGAAAGTGATTCTTCTTACATAATGAAACCTCTTGGGTTTCAAAAGACTATAAAATTGTTAAAAGAGATAAAGCCGGTGCAGTAATAGCCCGGCTTTCGTATTTTATAGTCAGAACATGCGATATGAACTAATAATTATTACGGTAACAAACAAGAGGACTTTAATTATGAAGAAATTACATTGGTTATTTATGATGATGTGTCTGGCGGTGCTACCTGCCTTGCAGTCATGCGATGATCTCGACAGCGGATACTCAATCGGGGACTTTTCTTATCCGAACTGGGCTACTATACGTGTAAAGGGGAATACTTTCTATATGGAGAGTGATACTTGGGGAACACTTTGGCCTATCAATACGGATATGGGTTGGTATCAGCCGGTAGACGGGCAACGTGTGGTTACGGTGTTCAATCCTATTTATGATAATTATGAAGGATATGATCATGCTGTGAAGATATTACGTCTAGAGCATGCCCTGACGAAAGTAGTGGAACCGTTGACTGCTGAGAACGAGGAAGAGTATGGTAATGATCCGGTACTGATTTATAAAGGAGATCTGACGGTCAGTGGTGGTTATATGAATATTGTTTTTATGCAGAACTTGCCGAAGGATCCGGATACGAAACATCGTATCAGTCTGGTGCAACCTGCTGAAGCTACAGCAGATGCTGTGAGTGAAGATGACGGATATCTCCATCTCGAACTTCGCTATAATAATTACGGTGATGTAAGTGGACGCCGTGCTGCCGGATTAGTATCTTTCAATCTGAAAGAAGTATTGACTTCTGAGATGAAGGGTATCAAGCTGAAACTTAATTCGGAAGTGAACAAAGAAATAGAAATAGTATTTGAAAAACAATCAAATAATGCTGAAGAAGCTTCGAACTTAGATTTCTCAAAGATGCAATTGAAGTAGAGTAAAGTGTTTTGTGTGAAGCCGGGTGAATGTGAATTCCTCCGGCTTTTTTTATTTTATAACAAGGTCAATACATAGAGGTAGACCACTGCCGCGGGGATTGCCAGTAAAGCGCTGTCGAAGCGGTCGAGCATTCCTCCGTGTCCGGGCAGGATATGTCCCGAGTCTTTAATACCTAACTGGCGTTTCATCAGTGATTCTGTCAGGTCTCCCCATGTGCCGAATATAACAACGATCAATGCCAGTCCTGCCCATTGCCAAACAGGCATGAATGGGAAGTAGTGTGCAAATACAAATGAAGAAGCTATAGAGAACACACCGCCACCGATGCTTCCTTCCCAGGATTTCTTAGGGGAAATACGCTCGAACAAGCGATGCTTGCCAATCAGGGAACCTACACAGTAAGCACCTGTATCGCTCAGCCATATAAATACGAAGATGGAAAGCGGCAGGATAGGGTTATAGGTCACACTGCTTTCTGTAGGGCTATACTGGAAAGCTAATACATTGAGTAATGCAAACGGCAGTGCCACATATAACTGGCTCAGCATAGAAAAGGCCCAATTGCCGATAGGATTCTTCTTTTTTAGATAGAGTTCCGTAATCATCAGGTAAAGCAGTAAAGCCAGATAAGGCAGGAATACCTGCGCTCCGATGGTTGACTGGCAGAACCCCATTACGGCCAGGAAGAGATAAGCACCTCCGAGGGCGGTGATCGTCTTATTGATTTGTACTTCACCGCTTTGGTTTATCAAGTGCCCAAATTCGTGTACGCTCAGTGCACCGATAATGGTGAACAGGATACCGAATGAAAGGGGGCTGTATAGGATACAGCCCACCAATACTACTACGAATAACACACCTGTGATGGCGCGTTGTAAGAAATTGCTTTTCACGGTAATTCCGTTTTTAAGTTCTTTATTCTTTTGCGGGTCCGGGTCGCTCTACAGAAACTTTGGTTCCTTCTGCGGAAATCTTGGTATTACCGGTTTCATTTCCGCTTTCAACATTGTTTTCCTCTTCCGCTTTTACTTCTTTTTCGCTCTTCGCAGCTTCTTTTGCAGCTGCTTCTTCGGCTTTCTTCAGGTCTTCTGATATCTTATTGGCACTGATCTCCTCTGAACGGGAAGCCCAAGGACGTTTTCCAAAGATCTCTTCCACATCCTCTGCGAAGATCACTTCTCTGTCTATCAGTAACTGTGAAAGTCTCTGGTGTCCGTCTTTATGATCGGAGAGTATCTTTTTGGCACGCTCGTACTGTTCATTCACCATGTTCTTAACTTCCTCGTCAATCAGTTCGGCAGTCTTTTCACTGTACGGACGATTGAAAGAATATTCTTCGTTATTGTAATAACAAAGATTAGGCAGTTTCTCGCTCATACCGAGGTAGGCAATCATGCCGAAAGCCTGCTTCGTTACGCGTTCCAAGTCGTTCATGGCACCGGTTGAGATACGTCCCAGGAATAAGTCCTCGGCAGCACGACCACCCAGTGTGGCACACATTTCGTCGAGCATTTGCTCTTTGGTAGTGATCTGGCGCTCTTCGGGCAGATACCAGGCGGCACCCAGTGCACGGCCACGCGGAACGATGGTCACCTTGATCAGTGGGTTGGCATATTCCAATAACCAGGAGATGGAAGCATGTCCCGCCTCATGGATAGCAATGGAACGGCGTTCTGCCTCAGTGGTAATTTTCGTTTTCTTTTCCAAACCACCTACGATACGGTCTACGGCATCGAGGAAATCTTGCTTACCTACGAATTTTTTGCCATGACGGGCAGCGATAAGTGCTGCTTCGTTGCAGACATTGGCGATATCAGCACCGGAGAAGCCCGGAGTCTGGCGTGCCAACAAGTCTACGTCTACCGTATTGTCTATTTTGATAGGACGCAAGTGTACACCGAATACTTCTTTACGTTCGTTGAGGTCGGGGAGGTCTACATGTATCTGACGGTCAAAACGTCCGGCACGCAATAAAGCCTTGTCCAGTACATCTACACGGTTGGTAGCAGCCAGGATGATTACACCACTGTTGGAGCCGAAACCGTCCATTTCAGTTAATAACTGGTTCAAAGTGTTTTCGCGTTCGTCGTTACCACCCATTGCGGCAGCTTTGGCACGGGCACGTCCTACGGCGTCAATTTCATCGATAAACACGATACAGGGTGCTTTTTCCTTTGCCTGACGGAACAAGTCGCGCACACGGGATGCACCTACACCGACAAACATTTCTACGAAGTCGGAGCCGGCCAGTGAGAAGAACGGTACATTGGCTTCACCTGCCACAGCTTTGGCAAGCAGGGTTTTACCTGTTCCCGGAGGGCCTACAAGCAGTGCACCTTTAGGAATCTTACCACCCAGGTCTGTATATTTCTGCGGTTCTTTCAGGAACTCTACAATTTCTTCCACCTCTTGTTTGGCTTCGGCAAGTCCTGCTACATCCTTGAAAGTAACTTTAACAGGAGTTCCTTTTTCAAACAGTTGGGCGCGTGACTTACCGACATTGAATATGCCGCCACCGCCGCCACCGCCACCACCGCTCAGGCGGCGTGACATGAAAATCCAGAAACCAATTAGGAAAGCAATAGGCAGAATCTGCCACAGCACTACGCCGAAGTAGTTCCGCTTCTTTTCGTAATTGATGGAACCGTCGAAATGCTGTTCGTCTCTTTCCTTTTGCAGAAAGTCTCCCAGACTCTCACGAGAGGGGGCTTCGGTAGTAATCATCGGATTCTTACCTACCCGGCTGGAGTCTGCCTGGAATACATTCTTTACATATTGCGGCTTAATGTACGCTTCTACCGAGTTATCATCGTAACCGATGATTTTACTCATATAGCCGTTGCGTACATATTGCTGGAATTCGTCATAAGATATGTTTTTCGTACCTGTACTATTCTCGTTGGTCAGGTACAAGCCCAGAAGCATCATGGCTATGATCATATACAACCAGTTCAGGTTGAACTTGGGCATATTAACCTTATTGGGCTTTTTGTTAGCGTTATTATTATTGTCCATAGGGCTTATTAATCAATATCAGGTATTTTGGTTAATTTGGCGTCGGCCCAGAGATGCTCCAGGTTGTAGAAGTCTCTCGTTTCGGGCAGAAAAACGTGAACCAGTATGTCCGAATAGTCCATTGCTACCCATTCGGCATTGCGCAATCCGTCTATCGCAAATGGTTTACTGTTGGCACCTTTGCGTGTAAATTCCCTTACGGATTCTACAATGGCGGTCACCTGGCTTGGGGAGTTTCCTTGGCAAATGACGAGATAATTGCAGATAGTATCGCCAATTTTAGAAAGATCTGCTATAACTATATTTTTTCCTTTTTTATCTTGTATACCTTCGGTTATTTGTTGAATGAGTTTCTTTGTTTCGTTCATTACTTATTATTAAAATTAAACAGTTGACAAATATACGCTGAATTCTTGTATGAAACACCTAAAAGAGGAAAAGTCTTTTAATTTTTGATTTTTTTTAGGTATATATTTCTTTGGCATACGGCATCTTAGCAGAATTTAGATAAAAAAATACGCGAAATTGTTTTGGATTATCAAATTCTTTGTATCTTTGCAACCGCAAAACGGGAACGACCTGTTATTGGGCTATGGTGTAATGGTAACACTACAGATTCTGGTCCTGTCATTCCTGGTTCGAATCCAGGTAGCCCAACCATTCAAGAAAAGCTGTGAATATAATAAGTTCACAGCTTTTCTTATTTCTCTCCTCTAAATATAAAAATAGCCCCAACTTACAAGAAGCTGAGGCTATCAATTTATCATCTAAAAAGTTTTTTTATTCCCACTCTATGGTAGCGTTGGGTTTCGGAGACATATCATAGCAAACACGATTCACATGTTTTACTTCTTTCAGGATACGATCTGTAATTTTCATCAGGATAGGCCATTCCACCGGTTCGATAGTAGCGGTCATTGCATCAATTGTATTGACAGCACGGATGATAACCGGCCATTCGAAGGAACGGGCATTGTCGCGTACACCAACTGACTTGAAGTCAGGTACCACGGTAAAATATTGCCATACTTTCTTATCTAATCCGGCAATTCTGAACTCTTCACGAAGGATAGCATCAGCCTCGCGTACAGCTTCCAGACGATCGCGTGTGATAGCACCCAGGCAACGAACACCCAGACCGGGGCCGGGGAACGGTTGACGATAAACCATTTCATAAGGCAAGCCCAGTTCGACTCCACAAGCACGTACTTCGTCTTTGAAAAGTTGGCGAAGTGGTTCTACAAGTTCGAACTGAAGATCCTCCGGCAGACCGCCTACATTGTGGTGAGATTTCACCATCTTGGCTGTTTTTGTTCCGCTTTCCACGATGTCGGGGTAGATAGTTCCCTGACCTAAGAAGTCGATTCCGTCCAGTTTGCGCGCTTCCTCTTCGAATACGCGGATAAACTCTCCGCCGATAATTTTACGTTTCTGTTCGGGATCTTCCACACCTTCCAGTTTAGTAAGGAAACGCTCGGTAGCGTCTACATAAATGAGGTTTGCTTTCAGTTGATTACCGAACATTTCTACTACATCTTCGGATTCACCTTTACGCATCAGACCATGATTTACATGTACGCATACCAGGTTGTCACCAATTGCTTTCAGTAACAGGGCTGCCACTACAGAACTATCGACACCGCCGGAAAGAGCCAGCAACACTTTTCTGTTGCCTACCTGACGACGTACCAATTCAACCTGGTCGTTCACAAAGTTGGTCATATTCCAATTAGCTTCGGCCTTGCACGTTTCGAAAACGAAAGGCTTAACCGCTGCTTTGATGGCTTCGATATCATCCGTGAACTGTGGCAGTTTCACTGCACAAGTTGCTTTGTCGTGACCGGCAGCTATCACAGGGATTCCTGCCTCGTAGATGGACGGATTTACATCGATGGCAACACCGTCTACTATGTTGCACGGTCCGCCATTAATAATAATACCCTTTACGTTGGGTAATTTCTTCAGTTCTTCAACGGTTATATCATGAGGATAGATCTCACTATATACACCTAACGCACGGATGGCGCGAGCCAATACCGTATTTTCATGACTACCCAAGTCAAGGATAACAATCATGTCCTGCTTCATCTGATTCTGGTTATTTTTAAGTTATTGTATCGTTAATTATTCACTTTTGTTTTCAAACGGTTTGCAAAGATAAAGATTTTCAGAGAGACTATAATGTATTGATTCTCTAAACTTTCAGAACAGAGTCGCATTTTTTTGCATACAACGATAATTATGAACCCATTGGCGGAACTAATCTCTTAGGGAATGCTAATGAAGTGACCAGTACGGGGATGAGGTAAAGATTGCTAATGACTATTTTTTTGTTAGCTTGTTGATAATCAATTGATAGCATTTACCAATGATTTACTGCAAGATGTAAAAGCATTTACTGCCGTATGTAACGGCCTTTACCCCAGCATGTAACGGGCTTTACATCGGTATGTAACGGCTTTTACCCCGGCATGTAAATGGAGTTACCGTGTGAGGTTAACAAAGTTATCATTTGGGGAAACGGAATTTCCATGAAAGGAAGCAACTGCATGCTTATCCGCGTTGTTGTGGATTTATAATGATTGATTTTGCTTTATATTTAGTAATTTTGCGGCAATTCTATTCAAATAATTAAAACTATGGCAAAAGAGTTAGAACTCAAGTACGGCTGTAACCCTAATCAGAAGCCGGCCCGCATTTTTATGCAGGAGGGTGAACTGCCTATTGAAGTCCTGAATGGACGTCCGGGATATATTAATTTTATGGATGCCTTAAATGGATGGCAGTTGGTGAAAGAACTGAAAGAAGCTACCGGCATGCCGGCGGCAACTTCATTTAAACATGTGAGTCCTGCAGGTGCAGCTATTGGCTTGGAATTGGATGAGATCATGAAAAAGATCTATTTCGCAGATGATCTGCCGCTTTCTCCGTTGGCTAATGCATATGTACGTGCCCGTGGTGCTGACCGTATGTCGTCTTATGGCGATTTCATCGCTTTAAGTGATGTTTGTGATGCAGCAACCGCCCGTTTTATTAATCGGGAAGTATCAGACGGTGTTATTGCTCCGGGATATACGGATGAGGCGCTCGAAATCCTGAAAAATAAGCGTAAAGGTACTTATAACGTTATTAAGATCGATCCGAATTATAGACCGGCTCCGATTGAGCGCAAAGATGTGTTTGGAATCACTTTTGAACAGGGCCGTAATGAAATAAAACTGAATGGCGATGAACTGTTTGCTAATATTCCTACTCAAAACAAGAGCTTTCCGGATGCTGCAAAGCGTGATTTGATGATCGCTCTCATCACTTTAAAGTATACGCAGTCTAACTCTGTATGTTATGTGAAGGATGGGCAGGCAATCGGTATCGGGGCAGGGCAGCAAAGCCGTATCCACTGTACCCGCCTGGCTGGAAATAAAGCCGATATTTGGTATCTTCGTCAACACCCGAAAGTATTGAACTTACCTTGGGTAGAGAAAATCCGTCGTGCCGACCGTGATAATACGATTGATATTTATATCAGTGACGACCATGAAGATGTGTTGGCTGATGGCGTTTGGCAACAGTTCTTTACAGAGAAGCCGGAAGTGCTGACCCGCGAAGAAAAACGTGAATGGCTGGATACACTGAGAGGAGTATCCCTTGGTTCAGATGCTTTTTTCCCATTTGGCGATAATATTGAGCGTGCTCATAAAACCGGTGTGGAGTATATTGCCCAGGCAGGTGGTTCGGTGCGTGATGACCATGTAATTGAAACCTGTGATAAATATGGGATTGCTATGGCGTTCACTGGTATCCGTTTGTTCCATCATTAATAGAACCTGGATATAGATAAAACAATAGAGGCTGCGTTAATTGCTAACACAGCCTCTATTTGTATGTGGGTCTCAATTATTCGGCGCTACGAATAGAATCGTCGATAACTTTAATTTTCTGTTTTACCAACTCAATATCTGCTTTCAATTTTTCTACTTTGCGATTCAATTCCGTCAGCAGGCTGTTGCCTTTTTTGGAAGAAGTCGTCAGGAAACCGAGATTATTCTCGTATGTCTGCAATTCGTTCTTCATGGCATCTGCTGCACGTACCAGTTTCTCACGTTCACGGTAGAGCGACTGCGGACTACCTTCCTGGATATTACTGATATTAGACTTGAAGTTACTCAGTTTCTTATTGGCAGCGCTGATATTGAAATGGTCGAACAACTTATCCACTTGTCCGTGGTATTGCTTGTATAAGCGGTCTTTTTCCTTGAAAGGCACATGACCGATGCTGTTCCATTCCTTCATTAATTCGCGTACCAACTGTGTGGCTTCATTCGTATCCATATTCTCATCAATAGCACCTAGCTTTTCGATGATTTCTTTCTTCTTGTTCAGGTTATCTACTTCAACGGAACGTTGAGAAGAAGTTGCCTTGTTTTTTTGCTCAAAGAAGTAGTCGCAAGCCGAAATGAAGCGCTTCCATATTGCATCGGAATATTTCTTTGCTACCGGACCGATCGTTTTCCATTCTTTCTGCAGTTTGGTTAGCTCGTCAGCAGTTGCTTTCCAGTCGGTGCTGTCTTTCAGAGCTTCGGCTTTTTCGCAAAGGGCACGTTTCTTATCCAGATTCACGTTCATACCTTCTTTCAGGGATTTAAAGAAATCTCCTTTTTTGCGGAAGAACTCGTCACATGCTTTACGGAAACGTTCGAATATCTTTATATTCATCTTTTGCGGTGCAAAACCGATGGTTTTCCATTTGTTCTGCAAAGCAATGATTTCCTGTGTCTTATTATCCCAGGCTGCAAAGTTGGTCAGCTCACTATAGTCTATCGCTTCAATGATTTCACAAATTACCGTTTTCTGATCGAGGTTATGTTGCTCCACCTCTTTCAATGCTTCGAAGTGTTGCTGGTGGCGACGATTTACGGCTGTGGAAGCTGCTTTGAAGCGGTTCCATACCTCGTCACGCAGTTCTTTGGCAACAGGCCCCGTATCACGGAATTCCTGATGCAGTTTCTGTAACTGATGGAATGCTGATACTACATCCGGTTCTTCTGCCAGTTTTTCGGCAGCTTCGCATAAGTGCGTTTTTATTTCCAGGTTCTTCTTGAAATCATATTCGCGGAATTCATTGTTCAGCTTCAGCAGGTCATAGAACTTCTCTACATAGAGCTGGTAGCTCTTCCATAGTTCGTTGACTTTAGCTTGCGGAATCAGTTTTACTTCATTCCACTGTTGTTGCAACTTCTTGAATTCCGTATAGGATTTGTTGGCATCATCGGGTGATTCTACCAGTTCTTTCAGTTCCTCGATTATGGAAAGTTTGATTTGCAGGTTCAGCTCTTTCTGTTTTTCCTGTTCGGCTGACAATGCACCTCTCTTCTCTTTAATGACGGACATGATGTTCTTGAATTCCTCTTCAACAGCATCTGCTGTCGGAATGAAATTCTCTGCTGTTCCCCCGTTTTCGATGAATAGTTTCTTCGCTGCTTCCAGTTCGGCATTATGCAGCTTATAGAAAGCCTGTTTCAGACCATCTATTTCCTGTTTGCCGGCATTTTCCACATCTGCGGAAACCTCTTTAAGCTTAGCCAGGATTTCCTCCTTGTTTAGCTTCTGTATAGCTTCTACCGGCTTTTCTTCCTGCGTTGCTTCTTCAGCCGGAGTTTCGGTCAGAGCCGGCTCTGAAACCTCGGCTGCTTTCTTTTCTTCTTCTAATTCTACCGCCTTTTCGGGGAGATTAGTGTCATGAGTGTCCATCATTGTACATACGTTTTAAGAAACGGTTTTACCCGTTCGGGTTACATTAGGTCACAAATTAATGAAATAAAACAATTACTTCATACTTTTTTCCTGAGTTTTTTTTCTTTTTTCTTGTTTTAGGAGAGAAGTACGGTAATTCCCATATATAACATCATGCCTATGATGTCATTGGTAATCGCAATAAACGGACCGGTAGCGATGGCTGGGTCTACCTTCAACTTTTCCAGAGTCATAGGAACCAGCGTGCCGAAGATAGATGCAAACATAACTACGGCAAACAAACTGATGGAAACGGAATAGGTGACGGTAGCGGTTGCACCGAACCGGGCGAAATTATATATATACACTAATAGAGAAATAATAGTAGCATTGATAAGGGCTACTACAGACTCTTTTGTGACTTGTTTGAAAATATCTTTGGCATCCAGTGAGTTGTTGGCAAGGCCTTGTACGATGATAGCCGAAGACTGGGTTCCCACGTTCCCACCCGTACCACCGATCAGTGGGATGTAGAGTGCCATTTCGGGATGGGCAGCAAAGGTTGAATCGAAGTTGCCTAAAATCATGGAGTTACCAATACCACCGAGCATACCAATAATAAGCCATGGCAGGCGGGCACTCGTCTGACGCATTACGTTATCGTCCGTTTCTACATCCTGGGACAAACCGGATGCTAACTGGTAATCACGTTCCGATTGTTCACGCACTTCGTCCATGACGTCGTCTACGGTGATTTGTCCTACTAACCGTCCGATACTATCTATAACGGGAACAGCTACTAAGTCGTACTTTTCGATAATCTGTACCACATCATCCACGGATGTGTCGACATGCACAGAAATCGGGTCTTTCCGCATCACGTGCTTCACCTTTGATACGGAAGGGGAGGTAATCATCTTTTTCAGCGGGAACACCCCTTGCAGGCGGTTTTCATCGTCAATGACGTAGACGTAGTAAATTTCATCCAACTGTTCAGCTTGCTGGCGCATCTCTTTCAGACATTCCGGCATACTCCAGTTCTCATTCACGACTACCATTTCCGTACCCATCAAACCACCGGCGGTGTCTTCATCGTACTTCAACAAGTCTACGATGTCTCCTGCCTGTTCAATGTCTTCAATGTGCGAGAGAATTTCTTCCTGTTTCTCTTCATCCAGCTCACGCATCAGGTCTACGGCGTCGTCCGTGTCCATGTAGTCCACGAAGCGCTTGGCAATGGTTTCAGAAGGAAGTATTTCAAGGAATTCCTTACGGACATCCTCATCCATTTCCATCAATACGTCTGCTGCGGTTTCATTATCCAGCAAACGGTATACGAACCGTGCTTCCTCCGGGCTCAGATCATTGCACAGTTCTGCAATGTCCGCAGGATGTAAGTCTATCAGGAGCGCTTTGACGTTTTCAGCGTCTTTTTGCTCTATGAGGTTTTTGACGTTGTCAATGTATTCTTCGTCCATTTCCATAATCTTCCTCCTCTTGCTTTAATGATTATTTATCAGCGTAGTGCTGGAACTCTGCCTGCTAAATATCATTCATTGGTTTCATTACTTTTTTCTCTAATCTCTTTCAAAGCCTGTTCAACCCGGTTGGTCAGATCTATGAATTGTTGTACCGATAGTTGCTCCGGTCGTTTATTGAATAAAACATCTTCCGTCAGTGGGCAGTCTTTGCCAAGTATGGGTTTTATCGAATTTCTCAGGGTTTTGCGGCGTTGATTGAAAGTGGTCTTCACCACTTGCTTGAATAGTTTTTCATCGCAGCCAAGGTCTTGAGTCTCGTTTCGTGTCATGCGGATGACAGCGCTTTTCACCTTAGGCGGTGGGTTGAATACATGCTCATGTACGGTGAAAAGATATTCCACACGATACCATGCCTGTATTAATATGCTCAGAATGCCGTATGTTTTGCTTCCGGGGCCGGCAGCAATACGTTCGGCTACTTCTTTCTGTATCATACCGGTGCAACAAGGTATCAGTTCCTTATTGTCCAGCATCTTGAAGAAAATCTGGCTCGAAATATTATAAGGGTAGTTTCCTGTCAGTACAAAAGGCTGCCCGTCGAACAAGCGTTGCAGATTCATCTTCAGGAAGTCATCTTCGATGATGTTATCTTCCAGGGACGGGTATTCTTCACGTAGATAGGCAACAGATTCATAATCCAGTTCTACTACTTTCACCGGACGTTCTTTTTTTACCAGGAACTGGGTTAATACCCCCATGCCCGGACCCACTTCCAATACAGGAAGCCCGGGACATACGTCTACGGTATCGGCTATGTCCTGCGCCACTTTCAGATCCTTCAGGAAATGTTGGCCGAGAAACTTTTTAGGCTTTACTAGTCTCATTTATCCACTAAATCATTACTGTTGCACTCTCTTTGCTTTGCAAATATAGGCCGTACTTTAGCGTCAAAAATAAGCAAGCTTCTTTTGTTCTGCTTCCTATTTGCACTATCTTTGCAGCTCGCAAAGGTAATCCTTTTCGACGAAGAATAACGAATTCTGCATGAATAAACTATTAAAAAAGACATTGAAGATCCTTTTGCCGGTCGCTTTGGGCGGTTTTATCTTGTATTGGGTGTATCGAGATTTTGATTTTGCACGCGCCAAAGAAGTACTTCTGCATGGAACGAACTGGGGATGGATGCTGTTTTCTTTATTTTTTGGTGTGATGAGTCATGTGTTTCGTGGCTGGCGGTGGAAGCAAACACTTGCCCCGCTTGGTGCTTATCCCAAGTCGGGTGATTGTGTAGATGCTATCTTTGTTTCTTATGCAGCTAATCTTATTCTTCCTCGGGTAGGAGAGGTTTCCCGTTGCGGAGTACTTGCCAAATATGATGATGTTTCTTTTGCCAAATCGCTTGGAACAGTGGTAACGGAACGTCTGATAGATACATTGACCATCCTTTTGATTACCGGGATTATTTTTCTGATACAGATGCCTGTTTTCCTTCGTTTTTTTGAAGAAACGGGTACCAAAGTTCCTTCGCTGGTGCATCTGGTGACGTCTCCCTGGTTTTATGTTGTTCTTTTTAGTATCATTGGTGTATTGGTATTACTCTATTTTCTTCTGCGCATGCTTTCTTTCTTTGAGAAAGTAAAAGGCGTGGTGTTGAATGTATGGGAAGGGGTGATGTCATTGAAGAGTGTAAAGAATATACCACTTTTCATTCTCTATACCTTACTTATATGGATATGCTATTTCTATCACTTCTATATCACTTTCTATTGCTTCTCTTTTACTGAGCATCTGAGCTTTCTGGCAGGCTTGGTGATGTTTGTGGGCGGCACTTTCGCAGTTATTGTTCCTACTCCCAATGGTGCAGGCCCCTGGCACTTTGCTGTTATTACCATGATGATGTTATATGGTGTCAATGCTACCGATGCAGGAGTTTTTGCGTTGATAGTGCATGGTATACAGACATTGCTGGTCATTGTACTGGGTATTTATGGATGGTTGCATCTGTCGTTGGTAAATCGGTCAAAATAGATTCGCTAATGTAGGGTTCGGGTGTTTCTTTGCGCTTATTGTAATGTTAGTTTTTCACAGGAAAAAGTTTAGGTTCTTGCATAGTTTGGGAATAAAAATGTATATTTGCGAAAACTAACTTTTAAAATGTTATGAGTACAATCTTGCAATTAGCTCCACAGAATGTGTGGAAGCATTTTTATTCGCTGACTCAAATTCCCCGTCCGTCCGGACACATGGAGAAGATAACCGAGTTCCTTGTAGACTTTGGAAAAGGCTTAGGTCTGGAATCATTTGTCGATGAAATAGGCAATGTTATCATTCGTAAAGCTGCTACTCCAGGTATGGAAAACCGCAAAGGCGTCATTCTTCAGGCACACATGGATATGGTGCCCCAGAAGAACAATGATACTGTTCACGATTTTACAAAAGATCCTATTGAAACCTATATCGATGGCGATTGGGTGAAAGCTAAAGGTACTACATTGGGGGCAGACAATGGTCTGGGTGTTGCAGCTATTATGGCTGTGCTCGAAGATAACAGTCTGAAACATGGTCCGCTGGAAGCCTTGATTACGAAAGACGAGGAAACAGGCATGTATGGTGCTTTCGGCTTGAAGCCGGGTACACTGAAAGGTGAAATCCTGTTGAACCTTGATTCTGAAGATGAAGGCGAATTATATATTGGCTGTGCCGGTGGTATCGATCTGACTGCTACATTGGGATATAAAGAAGAAGCACCTGCTGCCGATCTTGTAGCCCGTAAGGTTACTTTGAAAGGTCTGCGTGGTGGTCACTCCGGTCTGGAGATCAATCAGGGTCGTGGAAATGCTAATAAGCTCTTAGCTCGCGTAGTGCATGATGTCTTGATTGAGTTTGATTCTCAGTTGGCAAGTTTTGAGGGTGGAAATATGCGTAATGCTATTCCTCGTGAAGCATGTGCTGTATTGGTGTTTAATCCTGAAGATACGGAAGGGCTGGAAGATTATATTAAGGAATATGAAGCACAGATCAATGCGGAATACGCTCCGATTGAAAGCGGTATCACTTTGACTATTGAATCTGTTGATCTTCCTGCGGCTATTGTTCCTGCGGAAATTCAAGACAATATGATTAATGTATTGATGGCTTGTCAGGATGGCGTGATGCGTATGATTCCTACTGTGCCTGATACAGTGGAAACTTCTTCTAATCTGGCTATTGTTATTATTGGTGGTGGCAAAGCAGAAGTTCGCATCCTGGCACGTAGCTCTTGCGATACAATGAAAGAATTTCTGGCTGACAGCCTGACTGCTTGTTTTGCTATGGCTGGTATGAAGGTGGAATTAAGCGGAGGTTATTCGGGTTGGCAGCCTAATGTGGATTCTCCTATTCTGCACGCCATGAAGTTGTCTTATAAGCAACAATTCGGTGTAGAACCGGCAGTGAAAGTAATTCATGCAGGTTTGGAATGTGGTATTATTGGTGCTAACTGTCCGGGATTGGATATGATTTCCTTCGGACCTACATTGCGCTCTCCGCACTCACCGGATGAACGTGCATTGATTCCTACAGTTTCCAAGTTCTATGATTTCTTGGTAGCTACGTTGGAACAGACACCGGAAAAGTAATTAGGTTCTATTATAAGGAAGGCGGTGAAAATGCTTAAGCATTTTCACCGCCTTTTTCTTGTTCTGTATTTGTTTATTATAACGTATACCCTTTTTTCTTTTTGAGTAGTTGGGGGTGAATGGCTATAAAAAGAGTGAGGCTGTCTCCCACTGGGGACAGCCTCACACAACAACATTTTACTTTTCACGATGGTGAAAAAAAGGACTATTCTTCACAGAGTAGTTGTTCTATTTAAAAAAAGTATGCCCCGAAGGACATACTCTTTTTATTTAGTATCTAATC
Organism: Bacteroides intestinalis; assembly: GCF_003464595.1. Classification (GTDB taxonomy): domain Bacteria; phylum Bacteroidota; class Bacteroidia; order Bacteroidales; family Bacteroidaceae; genus Bacteroides; species Bacteroides intestinalis_A. Next base: position 9,217 of record NZ_QRZF01000018.1, on the reverse strand, counting down.
TTTATTTAGTTACCAGGAGTTCCTGAGTTAGGAGCTACAGTTACTTCATAAACATTGATCAAAGTCTTCCACTTGTAGCCATATTCAACCGGGATAAACAGCTTGTATGCCTTGTTAACCGGAGTACCGCTATAGTTGTAATAAGTCAGAACATCTTTCAATTTGCCATCAACAAGTTTCTGTTCGTACTTAATCTCAACGTTTGCAGGCAAGCTACCTTGAGTGTAACCTTCAACAGGTTCCAAGTTACCACCTTCAGGTTTCAAGTTAGTCTTGATCTTAGTTACATCCAAAGTGCTAGAACCAGCTACCAACGGCCAACCTGCTTCTCTTACTTGGTAGAACTCATACAGTTTTTCTGCTAAGTCACCCTTGCCAGTCTTAGCAACAACCTGGTTGTTGTCATTCCAAGAATAGTAAGTGAATGCATCAGTTACATCAATTGTACTACCTTCGTTCTGAGCATCGATGAAGTTCTTAATTTCACCCTTCTTAACCTGCAACGGTTCGATGATGTTAGCTTCATATTGCTTAACTGTAGCTACATTCTTACCATTACCACAGATGTCAGCAACCAAGTTGATAGGAACAAGCTTACCAACCAATGCTTTAGCAGCTTCTGTCGGCTGATTAGTAAAGTCAGTAACAGGATGAGCAGGAACAGCTTCTTCCAACTTAATGTTGTAAGTTTGTTCAGCTGCGTTCAACAGGTTAGCTGCATGGTTCACAATAGTTGCAGCCAATTGACCATTGATCCACAATTCAGTATCATTGTTCTTCAACGTAGCTGTGTATTCTTTACCGTCTTTCCAAGTATACTTGTAGTTAGCAATTCTTGCCTTGTCAAATACAAATCTTACACCCAGATCATTGTAATAGATACCATTAGAGTTAGCTCCCATAGTAGCACCAGCTTGTGCAGGACCGAAAGAAGGATAGTAGAATTTCTTACCAGCTACATTCTTGTCAGTGTAATATACTACACCTGCAGCACCGTCAGTCGGTTTCTTATATCTGTCATCCAAGAAGCCATTCAACAGGTCAGTATAGATGTTACATGTTGGGTTAGTACCTGTAACTACGTTCCATGCCGGGTTAGATTCCTTAGTACCGTAAACGATCGGGTTGATGTTGAATACTTCATATACCTTGTCACCCTTCCAGTAAGTACCCATATGGCCCCAAACGTTCAGAGCAGGCATGTAGATAGTTCTTGTCATTACAACTGTAATGTCAGCATTGATACCCTTAGGATCTTTGTAAGTCACAGTCTTAGTGAATGTCTTTTCTTGCTGAGTAGGCCAGAATACGCCCAGATCAGTTTCAGACAATGTCCACAAGATATTGTGAGATTCAACACCTTCTTCAGGATTAGCGATATCTATAGCTGTACCAGCACCTGTACCATCTACGAACTGAGTATAGATAGAATGGAATTCATTCTTAGTCATACCACCAGTCTTAGCCTTGTCATAGATCATTGTATTCATCATTTCTGTATTAACACGGTTTTCAACAGTGCAATTGAACAGAGTAGGCTGGAATGGAACAGACAGAGTCTTACCTTCCATAGTCCATTTAATCTTGATATAACGTTGAGCGATCAAAGCGTTACCGTTTTGAGTATCGATCAAAGATACGCAAACGATAGGCTCACGACCTACAGCTGTAGCTGATTCAGGGATGTTATATACTTTAGATGTCATGATACCATTTTCAGGAGAATCGATTTGAGCAAACTTCTGTTGGTCAGTTTTGTTTGTATTATCGTTCTGCGGAATGTAAGCAGCATTAGCCAGACGGAAACGGAATGCCAAACCATAGTCAGCATAGTTATCCAAACCTTCATGTTTGCTATGATCGTTATTGATATCGCTTACACAAACTTTCACCAATGTCTTCAGATCAAGAGCTTTGTCGTAGGGCTGATAAACATCAATCAAAGAGTTTGCATCAGACTTATACAGACAGATAGAGTCATGATAGTGAACATAGAATTTGCCGTTAGCATCAGTCTGAGTTTCATCAGCAAAGTTACCAGTAGTTGTCTTGCTGTAATCAGTTCTCATGTTAGTAAGGTAAGGCAACTTGATAAGTTCCTCGATACGAGCATATTCAGAGTTTACATAAACACCATCAATCTTACCAGCTGCAAGATCCTTAGCTTCGTCTTCTGTGTAGTTAGCTTCTGCAATAGGAGCTTTCAAAGAAGCCATATAGAATGATTCCTTAGTACCAGTCGGATTAGAAGTCTTAAGCTGTGTATTCAAGAAGCTCTTTTCTTTCTTGAATGTAACTTCCAATACACCCTTTTCGTTGATACTATATCCAGTAACTTCGATAGGCTTATTGTTAGTAATTTCAACACCTGCTCTGGTTATGATGTTTTCAGACTTCAAACCGTCGAATGAAGGCAATTTGATATCTTGAGTACGAATACCTACACTCGGACTTACATGGAAGTAAGCTTTGTTCTTTTCTGTAGAAATATAACGAACTGCAGAACCATTACCAGTATGGTCAAGAACTGGAGTAGTTACATGTACACCTGATTCATGATCAGCTACTACTTGATACTTCTGCGGAGTATATTGCAAAGTAGTGAAAGTGATAGCAGCGATACCATTAATATGAGTAGTCGGTATTACAGCCAGACTAGTCAAACGGTGACCGATCAATTTAACTACTTCATCAGTCAAAGTTTGAACCTTTGTAGATAAAGCTTGCAACTTCTCATCAGTAACAAAGTCTGCTTCGAGCTCTTTTTTCAGAGCAGCAACTTTTGCTGTTACATCATCCAAAGAAGCCAATTTGTCGATTTGCTTTTGCAAATCAGACTGTGCTTTTTCCAAAGCTGCTTTCAGAGCTTCGATTTCTGCAGATGAGCCCCCTTGTCCAGCTTTGTCCAATGCTTCTTGAGCTTTGGTCAGTGCTTCTTCTGCTTTTGTCTTAGCAGCAGTCGCATCAGTCTTAGCTCCATTGATGGCAGCCTCTAAAGCACTTACCTTAGAGTTCAATTCATCAAGTGAAGCTTTCTTGTCCAGTTGTCCCTGCAGGTCCTTGATGTCATCATCGTAGTCCTTACAAGACGTGAACGTTCCTGTAGAACCTACCATTAAAGCTCCGAACAGGATTGCACTTAGAAATTTTTTGTTCATAATAAAAAAACTTTAAATTTATAAATTTAAAAAAATAAAGAATAATAAAAATTCATTTGTAAATCCTCACCTTTTTAGCGCCGTTACTTTATAGGTAACGGCATAAAATACCGTGCAAATATAATTGATTTTATATAATTGTGCAAATAAAGCTGTTTTTTTTGTGATATTCATTAAAAAAAGAGTAATAGTATTCAAAAAACATTCGATTATGAAACAAAAGTTATTATTGGAAATGCTATCCACCACCATTCAGGAGCTTCGTGCTAATGGTCAATGGGGCACTGCTCACGTTTATCGAAGTGCCCGCAATTCTTTTTCTACATTTAATAATAATAAGGATATACCATTTTACAAATTGGATCCTAACTTATTAAAAAGCTTTGAGATATATCTTCGTCAACGCAAATGTAGCTGGAATACGGTTTCTACTTATATGAAAGTATTAAGGGCTATTTATAACCGAGCAGTAGACAATGGATATGCTTTATATGTTCCACGACTTTTCAAGCATGTGCATACAAGTGTGTGTGCAGATCAAAGGAGGGCCTTAGAGGTTTCTGATATAGGGAATCTGCTTTGTGAAACAGAAAAAGCATCCACGTGTGGTTCTTTACCTATAGAGTTGCAAACTACGAAGAACATATTCGCACTCATGTTCTTACTACGCGGTATTCCGTTTGTAGATTTGGCATATTTGCGTAAAGCAGATATTCAAGGTAATACTCTAAGATACCGTAGGCGAAAGACCGGACGTTTATTGACTGTAATGTTGACACCTGATGCTATGAAACTTATACGTATAGTAGCTAAAACAAAGCCGGAATCTCCTTATCTTTTTCCCTTTTTATCAAGCCCAGAAGGTACAGAAGCTGCTTATCATGAGTATCAATCATCCTTAAGGGTGTTTAATTATCGATTATCCCGATTAAAAAAATATATTAAAACTGCCGCCCATCTAAGTTCCTATACTATTAGGCATACATGGGCAACAATGGCATATTATTGCGAAATACATCCAGGTATTATATCAGAAGCGATGGGGCACTCGTCTATCAAAGTGACGGAAACTTACTTAAAACCGTTCCAAAATGAGAAAATAGATAATGCTAATTCGCAAGTTATCTCTTATGTGAAAGAATACGCAAGTATTGTTTAGAGATTTATTAGAATAATAATCGGTTTTACGTTCACCCCGGGGAATAATATTCTTCGGGCATATTTTTGTGTCCCTACTCTTCTAATGTTTTTTTGCGTCATATTGCTCAATATTAATTAATTGCATATTCTATCCAAGTATTTTAGCTTGAAAACCTCTTTGTTTTCTCTTTTTTTGCCAATGTCAACATTATCGCAGTCTTCAAAATTTACAGAATATATCAATAGCTAATGGCTAAAAATTATGAGAAGTTACATTTCTTAGAAAAGGTTAAATCAATTATTTGATTTAGACTCTGTTACCTATAAAGTAACGGTTTTAAGAAGGTGAGGTTTTACAAATGAATTTTTATTATTCTTTATTTTTTTAAATTTATAAATTTAAAGTTTTTTTATTATGAACAAAAAATTTCTAAGTGCAATCCTGTTCGGGGCTTTAATGATTGGCTCTGTAGGGACATTTACGTCTTGTAAAGACTATGATGACGACATCGAAAGCTTGGACAAGAAGAGCAGTGACTTGAGCTCACAGCTTACCGCTTTGCAGACAGCTTTGGATGCTGCTAAAGCTGATGCCGCGGCAGCAAAGTCTACTGCTGATGCTGCTAAGGAAGCTGCTGCCACTGCAAAAGCAGAAGCTATTCAAGCTGCTATCGACAAGGTGAATGAGTTGATGAAAAATGCTCCTACAGCAGAAGCAGTAGCTGATTTGGCCTCTAAAATTTCTGCAATTGAAACAGGACTGAATAAGTTAGTTGGAGCAGATGACGTCAAAACTGCTATGGAGCAACTGAAAATTCAATTAGATGCTCTTAAAGGCTACAAAGCATTGATTGATGCCAATTCTTCTGAAATTGGAAAGATTAATGACGCTATTGCAGCTATCAATGAAACATTAAATGCAGCAGACAAAAGCATAAAGGCTGTTGAAAAGAGTTTGGCAGATATCTCTGCACAAATTGCTGCTATTAATGAGGACTTGGTTACAATCTTGGGAAAAGAATTGAGAAGTATTGTTTTTTATCCAGATTTGTATACTGACGGTATTGAGTCTACTGAATATCCGTTTGCTTTGGACGTATATTTAGATAGTAAAGCATTGAGCGCTGCCAGTACTGGTAAATACGATGACGGAACTACACCTTATAGTATTCTTGCAAAACAGGTGGTTTCATACTCTCCTACTACTGCAGCGTGGGAATTTAACCCAACTATGACCGCATGGTATCATATGAATCCATCAAGTGCTGTTATTGACAGTAAAGATCAATTAAGCTTTGTTTCCAGAGATATTGAATCTATCACTCGTGCTGCTGGTAATGAATCTGTAGCAACACCGGCAGTTCAAGGTTTTGATATAAAAACAAAACCGGGTATGTTAGGTGTACAATATACAGCTATTGGTAAGAAGATAAGCGCAGATAAAGATTTGGTTTCTGCAATGGCACTTCAAGTAGATATAAAGAAAGCTGAAAAAGACACTACTATCACTTCTGATTATGCAGTTCTTTACCCGGCTAAGATTACAGCTGAAGCTATTGCATATAGCCAAAAAAATATCAAAGCCGTTAACTGTGTCAATACAGATTTTGATCAAGTTTATGAGACTGCGCAAGACGCTATCGAAAATGCTCCGACTTTGAAAGTAGAATATAATGGTGCTCTTGAATTAAAAGATTATCTTGCAATTCATTATAACCGCAGTAATGCAGCGTTAGGTCTTACAGATACAAAAACCGCTGGCGAGCATAAAGTTTGGGCTTATGGTGAAGAAGCTACTTATAACTTGGAGTACAAATATTCACTGGTTGAATATACTGTAGGTATAGCTAATACCCAAGTTCACAAGTATGGTAATGTAAATGAATCAACCGGTCATTTTGAACCGCGCTATGTTGATAGCAATGGTAATTCTATCGCTTCTGATGGTACTACTGGTATCTCTGCTGTAGGCAAGAAACCTGTTGTAAGAGTTGAAATTATTGATAAGACCACCAAGAAAGTGGTATTAGGTGGATTTGTGAAGATTCTGATAGCTAAGACTGTTGAACCCATTATTGCTAATCCATTTGATATGGGAAAAGCTGCGTACATTTGTGAGTGGACTAGCAAGGCAATAACTTGGGCACAGATGTCAAATCAATTACTTGAATTAGCTGCAGTTTCATCTAAAGCAGAGTTTGAAAAGCAATATGAGCTTGATAAGATATATCAACAAATAACCAGACCCGACGGATATACGAATGATTATTATGCAAATATCTATGTGAAAGAAAACGATGAATTTGTTCGTATGGATGGTTTGGCTAAGTTTAATAAAGACAACTACTATTATGGATATATCGAAGAGTATGGTAATATTCAAGGCGTAGCCAATGATGAAATTCATTGGAATCTTACTTTAGCTCAACGAAATCGTATTCTTGCAGCCAATGACAATCATCAAGTAACTGTATACTTACGTTACAAGCCAACTGCTGATTTGAATGAAGAAGGTGGCCTGCCAAGTATTTATGTTCCGTTGACACTGCAAGTTGTTAAACCTCAGGCTAATATTGAAAAGAAGATTGCTGAATACTGGTATTCAGATAACAATACTGATGCTTTCAATAAGGAGACTAGTACTTATCAACGTTTGAATGTTCCTTACCCTAAGGATAATGGTAATTCATTAAATTATATTGTTGACCTTGATAATGCTTTCGAGGTAAATAGCTTACTTCATTTTAATGCTATTAAGTTTGATTTGACTAATAATACCAATGATCTCTTTAAGGGTAATTGGGCTAATGAAAATGGTGACTATATCCAGTACATCTATTACTTCGACGAACCAATCGTTCCTGCTGCAGCTCGTGAACTGACTATTAATGGAGCGAAGTTCAAATTACAATCTAGAAGCAATGGAGGTACTCAGAATGTTTTAGTTGTAAATGGTGTAGATGTTGCTACTATCAGTCAGAATTATCTCCCACTTGTACAAAGTAATGGTGAATTGACTTATAGCAATAATACAACTTCAAAATTATTCTTGAATGCTATTAGCCATGACAAGAAATACAAGAACTCTGAGTCTAACTATGCCAAGGTTGGTATTAAGGCGTTCAATGATTGTGATATTGTTCTTGGTAACTGGAAAATGAATGCTCGCTTCTTGCGTCCTATTGATGCAGATCCTGTTGCAGGTAAACAATTTACTGATGCAGAAGCAAATGGTTCTGTAGTGAAGATTGCAGATCTGTTAAGCTTTAGAGATTGGCGTGATGTTTACTTTGTAACTTCCGATTACAAGAATGTTTGGTTATTCGCTTATTATGGAGTACAAGGTGTTGACGTTAAGATCAGCGAAATTACCACTGATATGAACGGTCATGATATCAGCAAGGACAAGTTAAGTGGTGTAACTACACAAGTAAACTTCTCTCAAGTTGGTAGTAAGACATTTAATCTTTCTGCTTACAATGCAGCTTCATCCGGTACAGTAGCAACTTACAATGCAATTGTTGCTGCACTCGGACAAATCAAATATGAGAATAATGGTAACAATGTGAAAGAATTCAATGTTAGAATTCCTATTGATGTTACTTACGATTGGGGTACTATCCGTTCTTATGTTGATTGCAAAGTAATTAATACAATGGGTAACTAATTATCTTTAGAGAAGGAAGGTACAGTTCCTGGATATTGTAATTGATCCAGTTAAGTAATAACCTAATTTCTTCTAAGTAATTTCAATAAGAGGTTGTGTCAAAATGCTGGCACAACCTCTTTTTCTTTCCCCCATGCAAACCGTTTTTATGACTTTTCTATAAAGATACAACATGACGTAAGAGAACTTAAAAACTATGTAATAAAACCAGATGAAGCAGAAAAGACACAGATGTATTGCTGTGACTGGGGGAAGGAATCTTACCTTCCTGTCAATTTACCTATTTTGCGTGAATGTTAAACACAATGCAATATTAAAAAAGTATCTTGTTTTTCTTGCATGCATGTAATTTATAAATTACCTTTGCTCTATGAAAGTTAGAGAAGTAGTAACATATAAAGGCTATTTTGATGAGTTTTTCAAGCAACAACCGCAAAAGGTTCGTGATAAAATCATCAAAGTATTAGATATTATCGAGCAGATAGACCGAATACCCTTGACGTACCTAAAATACATTGAGGGGACTAATGGGTTATTTGAGGTTCGTGTACAGCTTGGCAATAATATATTTCGTATCTTTTGTTTCTTCGATGGTAACAAGTTGGTAGTTCTATTAAGTGGCTTTCAAAAAAAGACCCAAAAAACACCTTCCGAAGAAATAAAAAGAGCTGAACGCCTGATGACTGATTATTACGAAGAAAAAGGAAAGGAGACATTCAAATGAATACAAAGACATTAGATCAGATTAAAGATGAATATTACGGTAAAGTCGGGATGCCGGAACGGGATCGGCTCGAACGAGAACTTGTGGCTTTGCGCATCGGTTTCAAAATACGAAGTGCCAGAGAGAAATTGGATTTGACACAGGCAGAACTTGCAAGTCGTATTGACAAGAAACGAACATTTATATCAAAAGTCGAAAATGATGGGGAGAATATTACTCTCAAAACATTGTTTGATATTGTAGAGCGTGGACTTGGCGGTAAACTTAATATTGAGGTTCAGCTATGATATTTTAATTTAAAAAAGGTAACGCTTCCACTAACAATGGGAGCGTTACTTTTTGCTTAGACATTTCTCTCGCTTTCATATTTTCACTTTTCTCCTTTGGGAAGATAACTTGTAGGCTCAAAATGCAAGATTGCTTAAATGGGCTGAAATCCACCTAATTCTAAATGCCATTTTCCCTTCTCTATAAAGAATAGAATTTCATATTCATGTTCATTTTATATATATTGCACGATGAAATTAT
>NZ_QRZF01000017.1 GCF_003464595.1 Bacteroides intestinalis | reverse complement strand
CTTGGGTAAGATTTTATAGATATTGCTTGGAGAGGACTTAGAATTCACCTTCATATTTTATTTATAGTATTATTGCGCGTCTATACCTCTTTTTTTCAGCATCTCAAAGTCTTCTTTTCTCATTCCTATATCATCCAGTGGACGCGGTTCATTATGATCGTTCAGATAAACCCTCGATTTCTCTGTATAGAGAGGGCTGGTGACAGATAGACTGTCATTGCGATACGGAGTTTCTATTCCGGCCAGTTCCATCATGGTCTGGAAAAAAGAAATGCTGGAAGATATATTTTTCTGCCGGTTCATAGAAGCAGCTTTCTCTATCCCGGGATACTCTTCCCTATAACTGTCGGATGTCCACAGCAGGAAAGGTACGTGTAGCTGATAGTAGGACGGAACGGGGGATGCATGAAGAAAAAGGTGTCGGCCATCGTCGAAGATATCTTCCCCATGATCGGACGTGTAAAGCATACTGGCATCTACTTGCTGCTCCTCCAATAGGTGGATGATACGTGCCAGGAAATTATCCGTATACCGAATGGAATTGTCATAGGCATTCATCAGGTTATCTTTGTATTTCACTTCTGCATCTACGGGGAAATCCGGTAAGAAGAAAGCAGCAGCTTCCGGATAACGTTCCCGGTAATTGAAGTGAGATCCATAGGTATGCAATACAATAAACTGTTTCCGATTTCCTTTCTCAAGTTCTTTTTCTACCAACATTAACAGGTCGTCATCTGAAGGGTTATATTGCGAATCCTGGGAATCTTCCTTGATAAAATCATAGGTATTCGCTTCCATTCCGAAGAAGTCGATGAAAGAATGGTTATATCGCTGGTTTGAGAAGAAAGCTGTCTGGAAACCAGCTTCTTTGAAAGCGGTAATGATGCTTTTCCGATAATAAATGGAATCGAAATTCTGTGCAGAAACAGGAGAAAGCAGCATTGGTACACTCTTGTGCGTAGTATTCGATTCCGTCAGAACATGGCAGAAAGAGGTCACTCCTTCTATTTTAGAAAGCTCAGGGTTCGTATCCCGATCATAGTCGTAAAGACTCCAGTTCAGGGCGCGGGATGTCTCGCCCACTACCATAATATAAATTTCGCGCCTGTCTTCCGGATGGGAAGGCTGGGCGTTAAAGGTAAAGTTCTCTGATGTGCGGTGATACGTCCTTGTTTGGGCATTACGCTGGAATGCGAGTGCTACATTGTAACACACGTTGGCCGGATACAAATCCGACTTCAGCTCATAACGTTTATCCAGTCCATAAGCGGCGCCCAGTGAAATAAAACCGATGAGCAAGGCAATCCATGCTTTTTTCCGTTCCCGACGGATAAATTCCGGAGATAATTTCCGTTTCTTTATAATGGAGATTGCAGCCAGAATCAATGCCGGTATATAAAGGATAATCACACTCACTAATGCCGGAACAAGATTATCCAGCAACTCCATAGCTTCACTCGAATTAGTGGTTACCAGGTTCAGAAACATATCCACAGCAATAATGGACTGTCCGAAGAGATAAAGCAGTACTATCTGGAAAGCTCCGAAGAAGATGAATAGGAAAAGGATCCAGAACATCTTTCCACAGTTTCTCGACAAAGTCATTAATAGATAATAGAAAGCAAATGGCAACAGTACATTGCACACTTTTGCCACCACAGGCATCGGCTCTGTAAAACAGAGGATGACATTGGGTACTATCAGGATCAACAGGAATAGATAGAACAAATGCTCCTGATTTTCCAACCATTTCTTTATGTTTTTAAAAAGCTTCATTGATGTTGAATATAAATCCGGTCTGGCCTTTTCCAAACCCTAAATCTAACCTTACGTTTACTCTCTTTTTGAACTCCCACCGATAACCAAAACCATAATTAGGGAGGATATGTTTAACTTCGAAGCCGGAGAATTTAGGAAATACGGTTCCCGCTCCTGCCCATACGGCTACGCCATTTCGTCTCCAGACGTGCTGACGAAGTTCTATCTGTGCATCCATGGCACATTTATCACGGTAACGCCCTTCGTAATAGCCACGCATGGAATAAGAACTTCCCAATGTTGCCATCAATCCCCAAGGCGGATTACCGTAATTCAGCAACGTATGGAATTGTCCAGCCAATACTCCCCCTTTCCATACAGGATGATAATAGCTGGTAGTCAGCTCTGTGCTGCTGAAAGCATATTTATTACCGAGGAATGCGGGACTGAACCGTTGGTCTATTCTCAGGTAATAACCACTATAGGCATTTGTGAGGAAATCCCGTGAATCATAGAGTAATGAGAATCCGAGGCTTATATTGGTAGTCCGTGCTTTCATTCCTTCCCACAGTTCGGGCTTTTCAAAATCGTGACCGTAGACATAATCAAAGACAGCCATCGGACCGATATAGAAGTTCTGCGCTATACGAGTCATGAAGTCTACCTTTACTTGTGCCTGGAAACGGTCATAATCACTTTCATTATCGTCATTAGAACCGTTTTCATATCCTTTTCCCCAATACAAGCTAGGAAACGAATAGAAATAAAGATTGTAATTCAGACGGTATTTGTCTTGTGGAAAGAGATGATTTCCACGTACCCCCAACAAATAGAAACCTACCGTAGATACATCACCGTATAAAGATACATTAGATGGCGGAAGGATAGTATCATTCAGGTCTGTACGATATAATCCGGCGGCTACAAGGCCGATACCAAACTTGGTGTCACTGGAATAATGAGGCCCTCCGATAACGCTGAAGTCAAACTTCTTGTTTTTTTTCTCTTTATTGGCATCATTAAAATAGTCCAGGAATTTCTTGAAGAAACTTTTCTTTTGTGGTAAAGTGTCAGTTACGGATACAGAAGATTCGACTGAAACATCTGTTCCTGTGGGGCCTTGTGCCCATATATCGGTGGCTATTATCAATAACAGTACCGGTAATGTCCATTTCGTTAGTTTAGCGTCCATGATTATACCTGCAGAAAACTACGTCGGCAAATTTAGTTTTATTTTTAATCATATGATAACAATAATCTGTAGTATTTTGTTCAAACTTCTTCCTTTAAGAAAAAAGGATGAAGAAATAAGAATTTCAGAACTTTATTCCCATTTTAACGTTATTCTTTTAGAACGAATAACGAACTTCATTATGAAAACAAAAATGGATATTCCCGATAAAGAGGGACGAAAACGTCTTGTGATTGTGGGTGGTGGCTTCGGTGGATTGAAGTTGGCACGCAAATTGAGAAGTGATAAATTCCAGATAGTGTTATTGGACAAGAATAATCATCATATTTTCCAACCCCTACTCTATCAGGTAGCAACCGCCGGTATTGAACCGAGTGCAATTTCTTTTCCTTACCGCAAGATATTTAAAAAGAGAAAACATTTCCATATACGTATTTGTGAGGCGCAGCGGGTAATTCCCGAAGATAATATTCTGGAGACTTCCATCGGAGCTCTTTCATACGATTATCTGGTTGTCTCTACCGGATGTCGTACCAACTATTTTGGTAATGATGGGCTGTCTCAACGGACAATGGCCCTGAAGAACACTGCGGAAGCTTTGTTTAATCGCAACCAGATACTGGAAAGTTTTGAAAAAGCACAGAATACCAGCAATCTGGAGACAAGGAAACGCCTCATGACATTTGTCATCGTAGGTGGCGGTGCTACGGGTATAGAACTTTCCGGTGCATTGGCGGAAATGAAAAAATTTGTGCTTCCGCAAGACTATCCCGATCTTGATATGAACCTGATGCGCATTGTTCTTGTGGATGGTGCTCCCCGTCTGCTCTCCGCTTTCTCTGAAAAATCTTCGGAAGAAGTGGCAAATTACTTATTAAAACGTGAAGTGGAGATTATAACCAGTGTGCAGGTTACGAATTATGAGAATGGAACGATGACTCTGAGTGATAACAGTACCTTGGAAACGATGAATGTCTTTTGGGTTGCAGGTGTACGCGCCAACAGCATAGAGGGACTTGCAAAAGAAGCCTATGGTCCCGGTAACCGCCTTCTTGTTGATCTCTACAACTGTGTTCAGGGTTATAACAATATTTTTGCTATCGGTGATACTGCACTTATGATTTCCAAGGAATACCCGAAGGGACATCCACAAGTAGTTCAACCAGCCATTCAGCAAGCCCGTAATCTGATCCAGAATCTGGATAGAAAGGAACGGGGGCTTGAAATGCAACCTTTTGTTTATCACAACAAAGGTTCCATGGCTACCATAGGACGCAATCACGCAGTGGTGGAACTGAAAAAACTTCGTTTCGGTGGTTTTCCCGCGTGGGCAGTATGGCTATTCATTCACTTAATGAGTATTGTCGGTGTAAAGAACCGTCTGTTTATCTTTGTAGACTGGATGTGGAGTTACTTTACATACGATCCTTCTTTGCGGGTAATTATAAAACCTTTGCGTAGAGATAAACCATAATGCCCTATTTTTCGTTATATTAAATATAAATGTTTAAAACGAACGACTATGCTTTACAAATTTTTATTCCCGTCTAAACCGGATGGAGCAGCAACGTCTGCTATATTATTAATAGTGAGAATTATATTTGGTGTGTTACTAATGAACCATGGTATCGAGAAGTGGTCCAATTATCAGGAGTTATCCGCTGTATTTCCCGATCCGCTGGGTGTGGGCAGTCCTCTTTCCCTGGGATTAGCCATATTCGGTGAATTGGCTTGTTCTATGGCATTTATCATTGGTTTCCTTTACCGTCTGGCTATGCTGCCGATGATATTTACAATGGGGATGGCATTCTTTGTCATTCACGGAAACGATCCGTTTGCGGTCAAAGAACTGGCTTTCATATATCTGGTGGTATACGTACTGATGTATATTATCGGTCCTGGAAAGTTTGCTGTAGACCACTGGCTGGGTAAGGCTTTGACTCCCAAAAAGCCTTAATTTTACTGGGGCTGTTTAACTGAAAAATTGTTTTTGTCTCTTATTTAAGTGTATTTTTCACAAAAAGCACTTATATTTGCCCGAAGAAAAAGAGCAAAGAGTTAAATCAATAAACTCAGTAAAACAAAAGAAAGTAATTATGAAAAAGAGTAATTTGAATTTGGCTGCAACCGTGATGATTTGTGGCGCATTTCTTTTCAGTTCTTGTATCGGTTCTTTCGGCCTGCACAGTAAATTGGTAAATTGGAACCAAAGTATCGGTACAAAGTTTGTTAATGAGCTTGTTTATCTGGCTTGCAACATTATCCCCGTATATCCTGTTTGTTATCTGGCAGATGCGTTGGTAATCAACTCCATTGAATTCTGGAGCGGTTCCAATCCGATGGCTAACGTGGGTGATGTGAAGAAAGTAAAAGGTGAAAACGGAAACTATCTCGTAAAAACATTGGAGAACGGTTACTCTATCACAAAAGAAGGTGAAACCACTGCTATGGAGCTGGTTTACGACAAAGAATTGAACACTTGGAATGTTGTTGCAGAAGGTGTTAGCACTGAATTGCTGCAAATGAACGGTGATGGTACTGCACAGATGTATCTGCCGAATGGTGAAGCAATGAATGTGACATTGGATGCACAAGGCGTAGCTGCTGCTCGTCAGGCAACGATGATCAACACTTATTACGCTGCACGCTAATTAAGAAAAGAATTTGAATATGCGGGCGGATGAGCAATCATTCGCCCGTTGCTTTTTATGCCCCTCCCGATTTTTTAGAATGGGTAACCTACTGCAAAGTGGAAAGCAAAGTCACGTCCGAAGTCAGGACGCAGAATGGGATAACGATCCTTTCCCTTTTCAGGGTTAATGGCCTTCATACCACCATCAAAGCGAAGTACAAAGAAATCCAGATCCAGACGTAATCCCACACCGTAAGCTACGGCTATTTGCTTATAGAACTGGTCGAACTTGAATTTACCCCCCGGCTGATCCTGATATTCGCGAATCGTCCAAATATTTCCCGCATCTACAAACAAAGCACCTCTGAACTTCCAGAATAAACGTGTGCGGTATTCTATACTGGCATCCAGCTTGATGTCACCCGACTGGTTCATGAAGTTACCTTTTTCATCGGAGAAGGTACCGGGACCGAGACTACGTACCGACCATCCGCGTACACTGTTTGCTCCACCCGAGAAATAACGTTTCTCGAAAGGAATCATCCGTGCGTTGCCATAAGGAATAGCAATACCTCCCCCAATATGAAATGCAATGGAGTTACGGTTATCGATGACGATATTTTTGGCAAAGTCCAGGTCACCTTTTATATATTGTGCATACGGAATATTCAAGATAGTGTATTCGTCCTGATCATTCTTCTTTAAATTGCTCATTTTAGAAAGCACATACAGGAGATTTCCCGCAGACTCAAAGTTGAAACGTATACTATAAGAATTACCAATCACTGCATTGTTCATCAATGCTTGTCCTGCGCTGTTATAGATATAGCTGTATCCGGTACGGACAATCAAACGGTCTTTATAGTTATACTCTAGCAGATAGTTCTTCTCATCGTTCAGGAAATTATTTTTAAACTCGGGTTCTATCCACGGCATATACAAATAGTTGATGTCCAGCAAGTCTATACGATGCTGCGAACGCTGTCGCTGCAACCCCCATTTATAACTCCATGAACCGGATGCAACGATGCGTGTAAACTCGGGACGCATCTGATAATTATATTGCAGTCCGAATTCTGTGGTTGCCCTTATCCTCCGCTTGAAGTCATTGGATATGAACGGAAACATGAAGCGGGGAAAGTTTATACTGGTTTCCACACCGAGTTCCGTATAGTTGTCATTCTTATACCCTAAACCGGAAACAGCTTCGTAAGCTCCGCGAAGCTTAACCAAGAAAGTTTCGGAACCTCTGAATACATTGCGATTCTGAAAAGATACAGATGCCGCGGCACCCAAATCACCCGCAGAGTTTGTTCCCTCCAGTTCGAAAGATACAGACTGATGTTTGTTCTTCGTCAGCATAACATAGGCATTCAGCTTTGCGCTATCACTTACCTGTGTTTCGAAGAAACGTACATTGGTATATTTCAATACCGGCAGACGTCCGAAGTTGGAGTAAGTGCGCTGCACATCCTGTTCGTTGTAAAAATCTCCCGGAGTTATCCGCAGATTATCAGTCAAAACTTTAGGACGCAGGTATAATTTATCTTTATAATATATGGGAACCCCTTTATAGTGTATCGAATCATTGATTTCCACACTACTGAGAGCTGAAGATTGCAGGACGTCATAGTCCGCAATGAAATTCACTTTATTAATCGTATACTGTGGATGATCCTGCAATTCAGCACCGGAATGCTGTCTGTATCGTGCCAGATGCAAGGTCAGATCCACCTGATAAGTGCCACGTACCGTATCCGCCGTATAAGAAATATAATCTTTATTGAATTTATAATAACCGTTGCGAAGCAGGTTACCCGTGATCCGTTGGCGTTCACTGTCCAGTATGTTGGCATTGAAGTACATACCTTCGGATAAATAGGTCGATGCAGAATCTTTCTGCATATACTCCCGGATCTTTTCATCCTGAACATCATATTTCAGGCTACGGACAATATACGGCTCTCCGGTGTTTACTTTATAAGCCAGTTTTACCTTTTTCTTCTTGATTTTGGGAATGTACTCTACGGTAGCACCCATGTATCCCATATTCTGAACGGCTTTCGTCATTTCCTCCCGTGAACGTTCGGTTTCTTCCTTACTATAGATAACAGGGGCATCTCCCAGCCTGCGTAAAGCCCGGTTCACCCAACGGGTAGAATCACGTCCCGACCAGTTGTAAACATACAGCTGGGTTTTAATCAGACTAAACCATTTGGAGTTCGGATTTTGCCGCACATATATGGACAAATTAGAAGGCTTCACATTTTTATTATCAGTATGTATGCGCACTTCATCCAGCAAGTATGAACCATCCGGCACATATTTGGTGGTCGAGCAGGAAGCTAATGTAAGTATGGCAGCAGTAAGTAGTGCGTAGTGGAAGCCTTTCTTCATACCAGAATTAATAAATTGCGCATAATTGACTACAAATATAAATCTATTTTTTCTTTTCCGAAATAAAAAACCGGATGAAGTGTGTTCCGTTTTTTGATTATATAGAAATAATCACGTACTTTTGCCAAACGATAACATTTAAGCTATGGCACTGAGCAAAAACCGCATCAAATATATCCACTCGTTGGAGCTGAAGAAGAATCGTAAAACAGAAAAAGTCTTTCTGGCAGAGGGTCCTAAACTGGTAGGCGATTTGTTAGGACATTTTCCCTGCCGCTTTCTGGCAGCTACGCCCGAATGGTTATCGCAACATTCCAAGCTTCCGGTAGAAGATGTTTCGGAAGTGTCTGATGAAGACCTTTCCCGTGCCAGCTTATTGAAAACTCCCCAGCAAGTACTTGCCGTATTCGAACAGCCGGAATATGAAACGGATGCTTCCGTTATCAGCCATTCACTCTGCCTGGCGCTGGACGATGTGCAAGATCCGGGAAATCTGGGCACTATCATTCGCTTGGCAGACTGGTTTGGTATAGAGCATATCTTCTGTTCCCCGAACACCGTAGATGTATATAATCCAAAGACGGTTCAAGCCACCATGGGAGGCATTGCCCGTGTGAAACTGCACTATACTCCCCTGCCCGACCTCATTCAAAGCCTGAAGGATATGCCAGTTTACGGCACTTTCCTCGATGGAGAAAATATGTACACACAGAAATTATCATCCAACGGATTGATTGTGATGGGTAATGAAGGCAACGGAATCGGGAAAGAAGTGGAGCAACTCATTAACCGCAAACTTTATATTCCCAATTATCCCGCAGAGAGGGAAACGTCCGAGTCACTGAATGTGGCAATTGCTACCGCAGTAGTCTGTGCCGAGTTCCGTCGACAGGCAGCATCGTTGTAAAATCGAAAGGATAAAGTAGATAAGCATTTATTCCGGAAGGAAACGTTTCTTGGCAGAAAACTTCCGGAAGTTCCTGTAATACTTCATTTGCTTTCTGAAATATACCGGAGTACCCTTTGGAAATATCTTCTTCATTATTCAATAAAGCAATGACTCCGGGAAACCATTCCACTCTTTCTATCTCCTCTGTCAAGGGAAAGGCGGACACGACTTGTCCTTCTTCCGCCCCTACCACATATTGTTTGAGATAACCATGTCCGGGCAGAAAAATAAAGTGTGAAGCAAATCGTTTGATCATCAGGGATTATCTTTACGGAATTGAACGTGTTCCGGATTGTCCAACTTCTTCAGTGTAGGTTCCGAAGACGGACGAGGACGGGCAGCATCACGTCTACGCGGATTATCATTTATCTTCTCTTCCACAGGTTTCAGTTCCTCTTTCTTGAGTTCCTGAGGTTCTATTTTCTCTGTCTTAACAGAATCTTTCTGAATGGAATCATTCTTAGCAAACGACAGTGTATCCGTAGCATGATAACGCATCAGTGAAATGCGGTCGGTCAGCAATGTACGGGTAGCCTGTGCTGCGGGGTAATAGATATACCCACGTATTTCCCGGATTTCTCCCAACGTATCGGCAAAGAGGGAAACCGTTTCCACACCTGATTTATATACTTTCTGAATATCACTGATTATGCTGTCCTTATAGACAATCTGCATAGCCATGACGGGAGCATATAAGGAATCTGGCGCACCGTTGTGGAAGCGGAAACGAACGTTCCACCGCAAAGTATCGCGGTCTTTAAAGTTGGTATCTGAGGGTAATACGAAAGTAATCTTGTTGTCCATCGGCATACCTGTCAGCTGATAGATACGTTGCCATGCCCATACATCAATGCTGTCCCCCGGAAGACTTTCCTTCGGTTTATTGTCACGTATGGCAATTAAATGATTGACAACATCCCGCTCCGCTTTCAGCCTTGCGTTTACTTTCTCATAAATCTTGGTGAGTACTTCCGGATTACGCGTGAACCAAACCATTGAAGAGTCAAATTCGGCTTGCGTAATGCCATGTTTTTTAAACACCGATTCAATGTACAACACCCTTTTATAACCATCGGTATAAGGGACTTCTTCCCCCATAGCCTTTGCTATATGGTAGTCATAAAGCACATTTTCCATCTTAGCATCCGATATGACCACCTTCGGTCTTTTCACCTGACAGGCTGTCAAACAAGATGCTAACAGGAATATGCTAAACCATTGAATTCGATGCAGACCTTTCATGATTTCTTTATTGCATGATAAGAGTCATTCAAATATTTGCTGTAAAATAATAACAGGGCAATGATACCACAACTGATAGCGGCATCGGCAAGGTTGAATATCGGGCTGAAGAATATGAAATGATCCCCACCTACCAACGGCATCCATTGAGGCCAGTTCGTATCAATGATAGGGAAATAGAACATATCCACCACCTTTCCGTAGAACAAAGGAGCATATCCTCCGCCTTCCGGCAGGAATGAAGCTATCTGCGAATGTGTACTCTCATTGAACAACACACCATAGAATACACTATCGATGATGTTACCCAACGCTCCCGTAAGAATCAGAGATACGCATACGATATAGCCTGTCTTCAAGCCCTGCTTGATTATTCTCGTTAAATACCACCCTATCGCTCCTACGGCAACAATACGGAACAAGGTAAGGAATAACTTACCGAATATCTCCATACCGAACGCCATACCGTTATTCTCGGTAAAGTAAATATAAAACCATGTAGGCGGTTCTGCATCTACCATGCCCAGCTTCTCATAAAGCCATTTTATGGCGTTTTCACTCTGATGCCAATACATGTGAGTCTTGACATAGATCTTGATTATCTGGTCAGCAATTAATACCGAGAAAATAACGAGCAGCGCAATGCGACCTTTCGTGAGGTATTTGTTCATCCTTACTTCTTACCGTTATTTTTGGCCTCAATGCTCAGTGTAGCATGGGGCACAGCACGTAAACGTTCGGCAGGAATCAACTTACCTGTTTCACGGCAAATACCATACGTTTTGTTCTCGATGCGTACCAATGCGGCCTGCAAACCCTGGATAAACTTCAACTGACGTTGAGCCAGGCGTGTCGTTTCTTCTTTGGACAAGGTGTTGGCACCTTCTTCCAAAACTTTGTACGTAGGAGACGTATCGTCGGTATCATTACCATCGGCTCCGGTTAAACTGGCTTTCAGCAATTCATAATCGCGTTGTGCCAATTCTAACTTCTCATTAATAATGGCGCGGAATTCTTCCAATTCAGCATCCGAGTATCTTGTTTTTTCTGCCATAACTTTACGTGTTAAATCGTTAGTATTATTATTCTTTTACAACGCTTACGTACAGGGAGAAATCGTCAAAGTTAAGTTCCGTGCCGTTTTCCACCTCATCGGTCAGCGTCAGTGAGGTTCCTAAAACCTGGTTACAAATATAGTCTTTATATTCGTTTACCGCATCATCTGTTTGCTGATTTTTTGATAATGTAATCTTTATTTTGTCTGTTATCTCCAAACCGCTTGACTTGCGAATATTTTGAATACGATTAACCAGTTCACGGGCAATACCTTCGCGGCGAAGCTCTTCTGTTACGGTTACATCCAAGGCAACAGTCAGCTTTCCTTCGTTGGCAACCAGCCATCCCGGAATGTCTTCGCTGAAGATTTCTACGTCAGTAGCTTCCACAAGCACATCCGTACCATCCAGTTGCAAAGTATAAGAACCGTTCTTTTCCAGTTCGGCGATAGCTTCCTGTGACATTTCTGCTACAGCGGCAGCTACGGCTTTCATCTGTTTGCCGAATTTCGGTCCCATCTTCTTGAAGTCACATTTCACTTTCTTCACCAGCACACCGGCGGCACCGTCTACGAACTTGATATCCTTCACGTTCACTTCGCTCATGATAAGTGCCTTTACTGCTTCGATGTGGGCACGTTGTTCCTCGTCCACTACCGGTATCATGATACATTGCAGCGGCTGGCGTACTTTGATGTTCACCTTGCGGCGCAAAGCCAATACCATAGAAGTTACGTCTTGTGCCATTTGCATGCGGACTTCCAGTTCCTTGTCTATCATTTCCTCCCTATATTCGGGGAATTTAGCCAGGTGTACGGATACCACGTTGTCGCGTCCCGTTGCAGTAACCAAGTCCATATAGAGCTTGTCTGCATAGAACGGAGCGATGGGCGACATCAATTTGGCAACGGTTTCCAGACAAGTGTACAGAGTCTGGTATGCAGATAACTTATCTTGCGTAAATTCACCACCCCAGAAACGTTTACGGTTCAGACGAACGTACCAGTTGGAGAGGTTGTCGTTTACGAAGTCGGATATCAGACGTCCGGCCTTTGTCGGCTCGTATTCGCTATAGCAAGTATCCACTTCTTTCACCAGTGTATTCAGTACAGAGAGTATCCAACGGTCGATTTCAGGGCGTTCAGCCATCGGCACGTCAGCTTCCTTGTATTCGAATCCATCTACATTGGCGTAGAGGGAGAAGAAAGAATACGTATTATATAATGTACCGAAGAATTTACGACGAACTTCTTCGATGCCGTCTACGTCGAATTTCAGGTTATCCCACGGAGAAGAATTGATGATCATGTACCAACGTAAGGGGTCGGACCCGTATTTCTCGATAGTTGAGAAAGGATCTACACCATTGCCCAGACGCTTGGACATCTTGTTACCATTCTTGTCAAGTACCAATCCGTTAGAGATAACAGCTTTGTAAGAAATGGTATCGAATACCATTGAAGCGATTGCATGGAGCGTAAAGAACCAACCGCGAGTCTGATCCACACCTTCGGCGATAAAGTCGGCAGGGTAAACCTGATGGCTATCCAGCAATTCTTTGTTCTCGAACGGATAGTGGATTTGTGCATACGGCATGGCACCGGAATCGAACCATACGTCTATCAGGTCTGCTTCACGCTTCATGGGCTTGCCGTCTTTGGATACGAGGATGATATCATCCACATACGGACGGTGCAAGTCTATCTTATCATAATTTTCTCCATTGTACTCACCGGGTACGAAACCTTTATCCTTATAAGGATTGGACTTCATGAATCCGGCAGCTACGGATTTCTCTATTTCATTATAAAGCTCTTCAACCGAACCGATGCAGATTTCCTCGCTGTTGTCTTCCGTGCGCCAGATAGGCAGCGGAGTACCCCAGTAACGTGAACGGCTCAGGTTCCAGTCATTCAAATTTTCCAGCCACTTGCCAAAACGTCCCGTACCGGTGCTTTCCGGTTTCCAGTTGATCGTCTTGTTCAGCTCTATCATGCGGTCTTTGCAAGCGGTAGAGCGGATGAACCAGCTATCCAACGGATAATACAATACCGGTTTGTCCGTACGCCAGCAGTGCGGATAATTGTGCACATGCTTCTCTATCTTGAACGCCTGGTTGTTGGCTTTCATCATCATGCAGAGACTTACGTCGAGACTTTCGTCCTGATCTGTCAGATTCGGATCGTAATCGTTCTTCACGAAACGGCCTGCATATTCCTTATATAAATCTACGTTTACACGCTCTTTCACGAAGTTTTCGTCCAACTCGTCCAATTTATAGAACTTACCGGTCAGGTCCACCATCGGGCGGAGTTCACCTTTCTTATTGATGAGTTGCAACGGCGGAACACCGGCGGCTTTCGCTACCTGGGCATCGTCGGCACCGAATGTCGGAGCGATATGTACGATACCTGTACCGTCTTCCGTAGTCACATAGTCACCTGAGATTACACGGAATGCACCTTCACCCGGATTCACCCAAGGTATCAGTTGCTCATATTCCATACCTACAAGTTCCGGACCTTTATATTCTCCTACAATTTTGAACGGTATCAGCTTATCTCCCGGTTTGTAATCTTCCAAGGCGATGTCTTCCGCTTTCTTATTGAAATGCGTGTAAAGCAAAGCTTTGGCAAGTACAACGGTGATTTTCTCTCCGGTGTATCCGTTGTAGCTTTGTACGGCTACATAATCTATCTTCGGGCCTACACAAAGCGCGGTATTCGAAGGCAATGTCCACGGAGTCGTGGTCCATGCTAAGAAGTACGGAGTTCCCCACTCTGCCATTTCCGGCTTCGGGTTCTTCATCTTGAACTGTGCCACACAAGTCACATCCTTCACGTCGCGGTAGCAACCGGGCTGGTTCAATTCGTGTGAGCTCAGTCCTGTTCCGGCAGCGGGAGAATACGGCTGTATGGTGTATCCTTTATAAAGATACCCTTTTGTATAGAGCTGCTTCAACAGCCACCACAAGGTTTCGATGTAGCGGTTGTCGTAGGTGATATAAGGATCGGTCATGTCTACCCAATACCCCATCTTGTGAGTCAGATCTTCCCATTCTTTGGTGAACTTCATCACATCTTTGCGGCAGGCAGCGTTATAGTCGGCTACGGAAATCGTTTTACCGATATCTTCCTTGGTGATACCCATTGCTTTTTCCACACCCAGTTCCACAGGAAGTCCGTGTGTGTCCCAGCCGGCTTTACGTTTCACCAGGAAACCCTTCATGGTTTTGTAACGGCAGAAAATATCTTTGATGGAGCGAGCCATTACGTGGTGAATGCCCGGCATACCGTTGGCAGAGGGCGGTCCTTCATAAAAAACGAAAGAAGGACAGCCTTCACGTTCTGTCATACTCTTGGCGAAAACCTGGTTCTCGTCCCATTTCTTCAACACTTCCGCGTTTACCTTTGAGAGGTCGAACTGCGAATATTCGGCAAACTTCTTACCCATCTTATTTGCAATTTAACTATTTACAATTTAACGATTAAGGGGGCACTTTGAGACGTGCTAAAGCGACCCTCCTTATTTTAAGGGTGCAAAGTTACAAAAAAGTTAGAGAAAAGATATTATTGAATAGAAAAAAACATATCTAAATGGAATACGGCTCTTCAAAGAAGTGTTATTCACAAATCTTTTTGTTATTTTTGCCTGTCATAATTGATTATTCACCCAAACAAAACATCAAAAATAATAGTATGGACAAAGATCTAAAAAAGGTTGTGGTACTTCTGGCACACCCCAACATGGAAAACTCACAAGCCAATAAAGCCCTGCTTGATGCCATAAAGGATATAGAAGATGTGGCTATATTTAATCTATACGAGATGTCAGAGCAAGATATTCTCAATATGGATGCATGGAGCCGGATTATATCTCATGCCAATGCGGTGATATACCAGTTCCCGTTTTATTGGATGTCGGCACCATCTTTACTAAAGAAATGGCAGGACGGGATATTTACCTATTTGGCAAAAACTCCGGCAGTAGCCGGTAAGCCTTTGTTGGTGGCTACCACTACCGGTTCTGAATTTGAGGCGTACCGAAGTGGAGGAAGAAATCGTTTCACGGTGGATGAACTTTTGCGTCCTTATCAGGGTGGTGCTGTGCATGCAGGGATGGTATGGCAGACTCCTTTCGTGGTGTATGGTATGGGAACATCCGATGCGGAAAAGAATATTGCCCTGGCAGCAGATCTTTATAAAAAACGGGTGATGGCACTTATCGGGAAAGATAAATCGGAAGATAGCTGGTAAAGTGTAAAGTATCAGCCAAAACACTTGATTTTGCCTTTACGATGTTGTATCTTTGTAGAAGCTTTAAGCTGAGTTTTATTATAAACCTAAACCTTTAGTAAAATGGCAAAAGTTAGTCTTTCTTTTTCAGAAGCCTTTAAACGGTGCATTAATTTGACAGATATTTTATGTAAGATAGGCTGTATGCCGGATAATTATGCGTGGTTTACTCGTTAGCAAATCAAATAGATTATAGTTATTTCAGATGTTCGGCATCTGGAATAATAATAGGCAAAAAAGAAGATAAGGTGGTATTTCCTCACAAGGATTTGCCACCTTTTTTGTTGATTTATATTCAAGTTAGGGCTTAAAGCTCATTTTGGGGCTGTTAATAAACGTTGGATACATTCTTAAAAAACGTTCCGGTTATTCTTTAAAAACGCTGTTTGCAGTTATTACTGAGTTGTTTTAGGTGTCATGATTTCAGAGTATTAATTCATTCGCCTAAAAGAAGTCATTTAATAATGAAATGTATAAGAGGAAGAAGGAGGACTTTTTTTATGAGAGCATTGGCAGTATTAAATATATGATAATACATTGTTTGGGCTAACCTTTTGTTTCCCTTGCAGAAAAAATGGAACAGACTATATATACTCAAGGATTATAAATAGCAGAAAGCTTCTTATCTTTAATGAGGATAAGAAATTTTTTTGTATCTGTCGGAATGACAGCGTAGAGTGGAGATTGAGAAGTTATTGGTAAAGATTTAGCGACCATGTAACTGCGCTGAACTGCTACGCTTTGTATCTCGTCGGACAACTCTATGCAAATATAGCGTTTTCTTAAAAATGGCACGACGATTGAGTTTATGCAAAATGCGGACAGAACTTTCCATCCGCATTATCTAATCAGCGTCACCGCTCCCGTTCTTTTTCATCGTCGCGTTGCATCCGTAGTTTCAGACGCTCGCGCATCTTGTCAAGAAAATAGGTGCGACTCTCTCTCTTACGCCGTTTGATGTCATACACCCTTAATTTGCATTTACAATTTTCTGTCATACAGCAATGCCGCATTGAGCACCACCAATACTGATCCTGCATTATGCACCAATGCTCCCGTAATAGGGTTCAGTAATCCCAATACGGAAAGGGTTATCGCTACGAAATTGATGGCCATCGAAAGTGAGATATTGACTTTGATGGAACGAATGACAGCATTCGACAACCGTTTCAAGTAAGGGATTTTGGCAATATCGTCGCCCATCAATGCTATGTCGGCGGATTCAATAGCAATGTCGCTGCCCATGCCCCCCATAGCTACACCCACATCTGCTGTTTTCAAAGCCGGAGCGTCGTTTACGCCGTCGCCTATCATACATACGTTGTGCCCTTCCTGTTGTAGTTCCGTAATAGCCGAAACCTTTTCAGAGGGCAAAAGTTCTGCACGTATGTTCTTAATCCCTATACGCTTGGCCAGATAATCGGCAGACAATCTGTTGTCGCCTGTCAAAACAACGACATCCACCCCCATACATTCCAATTCGGAGACCATACCACGGGCTTCGGAACGTATTATATCGGATAGGGCGATAAGGCCGATGCATCTTTGATCGAGTGCCGTCAGGACAGAGGCTTTACCATCATTGCGCAGGGTGTCGAGTGCAAGCCGCATACTATTATCGAGAACAATTCCATGTTCTTCCAGAAAATCGCTTTTCCCGCACAACACCCGTTGCCCGTCTATTTCGGCTTCGATTCCTTTGCCGGGAATCATTCTGAAGCAATTCGCAGCTGCCGGTTCGCCTTTCCGGTCGAGCCAATATTTTACGATGGCTTTTCCGAGCGGATGTTCGGAACGCAATTCAGCGGATGCCGTGAGTCGTAATATCTCCGTCTCATTCTTGTCGGGAACAAAACTGATCACATCGCTGACCGTAAGATTACCTTCAGTCAGTGTTCCCGTTTTGTCGAACGTAATGCAATTTACTTTTCCCATACGTTCCAAAGCCTCACCTGACTTGATCAGCACGCCGAATTTCGTAGCCTGACCGATGCCTGCTATAATCGACACGGGGGTAGCCAACGCCAACGCACACGGGCAGAATACGACCAGAACCGTTACGGCACGAACCAAATCTCCGGTAATGAAATAAGCGGCAACGGCTATCAGCAAGGCGACGGGAACGAGCCATGCAGCCCATTTGTCCACAATCCGCTGCATCGGGGCTTTCTTGTTTTCGGCCTCTTTGACCAGCTCGATCATTTTCTGTAAAGAGGAATCTTCTCCCACTCTGGTTGCCCGAATATCGACCGAACCGTAGCAATTCATTGTACCGCAGAACACGTTATCGCCCGCTTTCTTATCGACAGGCAGCGATTCCCCGGTCATAATGGACTGATCTACGGAGGTCGTTCCGCTGATAATCTTTCCATCTACGGCTATACGCTCTCCGGGCAGAACACGCAGCAGGTCGCCCACCTTGATTTCCGCCGCCGCTACCATCTCTTCCACCTCTTTACCATCGCGCAGGATGATTCGTCGGCCTTGTTCCGGTGCCATACTTATCAATTTGCCAATCCCTCGCTTGGCTCTGTTTACCGTATATTCCTCCAGCAACGCGCCGACAGCCATGATGAATGCCACCTCGCCGGCTGCAAACAGCTCACCGATATAAATGCAAGCCACCATTGCAATACAGATAAGCAACGCCGATGATACCCACCGTTGAAAAATCAACCGGGTAACGGCAAGATAAAGCAACGGAATGCCGCAGATAACAATCGTAATCCAAGCCGGATCGAGTATGACTTCGATATCGGCCAGCATCAATACCAGACTGACTGCAAGTGCAATACCGCCTGCAACAGTCATCTTTACTCCTTCTAAAAAAGCTATTATATGTTTCATTTTTATAATTCATTGAGAATATAGGCGGATATGATCCTCCGCCTATAATCATTTATCGTTTACGTTTTTTCTTCGGGGGGGTATTTTGCGGTGCAAACAATGCTTCTCCCGTAGTCCATGAAAGAGAAGGAAAGATTGTCAGACAGCAAAACAAGTGGTAATATCGTATCGGGCAATGCGGATCATCGCATTTCAGTACAAAATTCCACACAATCACGCCTGTAATAATACCAATCGCAAGACTTATAGCCCGTCTTACGGCCGGCTTCCTGACTGTCGGTGTCATAACATAGCTGCCAGAAGTTCAGCCAATGCCAATTCCAAATCCCGCTCTGCCTGCAATCTTTTGTTGTAGGCAACGAAATAATATTCCATCTCAAGTAGATAATTCAGCAAGGATATTTCCCCGTTACGATATGCCTTGAATAACAAATCACCATTGTCGTTCTGCTCGAACACGGAATTGTATTGTCTGACATTGTTCTGCAACCCGGACACCTGCACGTATAGATTCTTCAAGCGGTTGTAATATTGCATTCTTGCGTCTTCCACAATCCGCTCGGACGCCTTTACAGTCGCCTTGGCCTGTTTTACCTTATTCTTGTTTTCCCACAAGGGAATGGACATTCCGATCGTTGCACCCTGAAATTTTTGTCCTGCGACGAACTCTCCCATATAGCCTACGGAGAATTTGGGCAACGACGAGGCACGGGATAGTTTTACTTGACGATTGTCTATCTCCACTTGCGATTTGAGATACGACAATGCAGGGTTTTCAGCCTCGGCTTGTGCATACCAATTCTCAAAATCCGCAGGCAATACGGCGGTTTCGTAAACTGCCCGGTCGAAAACTATCGGATTTCCCCCGTTGAGCCGCGACAGTTCTGACAACAGCCTTTTGCATTCAAGGTTTATCCGCTTCACTTCGTTGTCCATGTTGGTGTAGTTCAAAACGGCCTTGTTATATTCGAGCTGATTGGCATCGCCTGTCTGCTTCATCCGTTCGTAAGCCTCCGCAATCTGTTTCGCGTTATCTAACTGACGTTCGTACAGTTTGCCGAGTGCGTTGTAATAGACCAGTTCGATACAGAACGTCTTAGCCGACAGCAACAGCTCCATCCGTTGGGATTTATACTGGTATTCCGCACTGTTGTTCTGCAAATCGGACAAACGGCTGCGCTGTGCGTATACCGTCGGGAAGTCGAACGTTTGCCGAATATTTATGTCCTTACGATTACCTATCGCGGAGGGACTTCCCCACAAGTATCCGAATTCCACTTCGGGATTGGCGGGATTGATACCCGTCTTGTTACCCAGCTTTTGAGCTTCCATCTGTTCTTTCAGAGCTTCCAATGTCGTACTGTTCTGCTCTATCTGCTCCAGAACGGAGGTATATACATCCTGACCGGATACAGACAATACGGAGAATAATACGATGATGCTCAATATTATTTTTTTCATACCCTTATTTACTGTTTAATTTTCTTTTTGCAAACCATTCATACACGACCGGCATCACGTAGATATTGAGCAAGGTCGAGGTCAGAAGACCGCCCAATACCACGATGGCCATAGGGCTTTGAATCTCATTTCCGGCCTTGTCGCCGTTGAATACCAATGGAATCAAAGCCAGAGCGGAAGTCAGTGCCGTCATAAGAATCGGGTTGAGACGGTCGATCGAGCCATGCAGCACCGTTTCATGCAGCGGAGTCCCTGCTTCCTGCAAATGCCGGTATTTTGAAATAAGCAGAATACCGTTTCGCGTGGCGATACCGAACAGCGTGATGAATCCGATAATGGATGGAATACTGATTACTCCCGAAGCAAAGAATACGGCCATAACACCGCCGATAAGCGCAAAGGGCAGGTTCAGCAATACGATGACCGCCAACGAAACATTCTTGAATTCCCCGTACAACAGCAAGAAGATGATGGTCAATGCCAGAACGGTCGTAAGGAAAAGCGTGCGGGATGCGCTTTGCGCACTCTCGAACTGTCCTCCGTATTCCACACGGTAGCCTTCGGGAAGAGAGATGTTCTCATCGATCGCCTTTTGTATGTCGCGGACAACGCTGCCCACATCACGCCCCGAAACATTGGCTGACACTACGAGCTTACGCTGCACATTCTCACGGGTAATCGTATTGGGGCCTCCGACAGACACGATTTCGGAGACTTCCTCCAAAGGTATTTTCCTGCCATCTCCCGTATCGATAAGAGCCTTGCGTACTCCATCCATACTTTCCGTATAGTTTTTGTCGAGACGCAGTACGATGTCGAACTTCCGTTGTCCCTCGTACATATCCGCAATCTTTTCTCCAGCGAAAGCCATTTCGATGAACTCATTGAAATCCTCCAATGTAATCCCGTATTTTGCCAACGCTGCACGATTGGCCTGCACCTGAAGCTGGGGCGTTTCGACCTGCTGCTCCACACTGATATCGACCAGACCATCAATACCTTCGATAGAACTTTTGATCTGGTTCCCCAACATGAACATACGGCTCAATTCCGTACCGAACAGTTTGATTGCAATATTGGCTCGTGTTCCCGACAACATGTGGTCGATGCGGTGGCCGAGCGGTTGTCCGATCGTAGCTGCTACTCCGGGAATGCCTGCCAGCCGTTCCCGCATATCGTTAAAAACCTCTTCCCGACTACGGTCTTTCAGAGCAAACTGAACATCCAGTTCGGCACTGTTGGTCGATTGTGAATGTTCGTCCAATTCTCCTCTACCGGTACGACGAGCAGTACCCGTTACTTCCGGAACTTTCATCAGTTCCTTCTCCATCATGTCCCCTAACCGATCGTTTACTTCGAGCGATACGCCGGGTTTGGCGACGGCGGAAACCACTGCCGATCCCTCATTGAATTCGGGCAGGAAACTTCGTCCCATCGTGGCGAACAGAGCTATGGCTACGATAAAGAATGCGAGGACTGTTCCTACTACCTTTTTCTTGTTGTCAAGAACCCATGCCAGCGATTTGAAATATCCAGCGGAGAGTTTCCGTGTCAGCCAGCTGTCTTTTTCATTCTTATTTAAATACTTGTCGTCGGACAGCATCATCTTGCAGAGTAACGGGGTTACGGTCATCGCCACGATCAGCGACATGAACAGCGAGATAATATATGCGGTTCCCAGCGGTTTCAGCATGCGACCTTCCATCCCCGTCAGGAAGAACAACGGAACGAATGCCACCATAATGATAAACGTGGCGTTCAGAATCGAAGCCCGTATCTCTTTCGAGGCTTCAAACACAACTGTAAAGACAGGCTGTCGTTCTTCTTTGGGTTTGTTATGGTTCTGACGCAATCGTTTATATACGTTTTCCACATCGATAATCGCATCGTCCACCAACGAGCCGATGGCGATACACATACCTCCCAAGGTCATGGTATTGATGTCCATTCCCAGCAGATAGAGTACGACACATGTACCCAACAATGAAAGAGGAATGGCAACGACAGAAATAAGCGTGGTGCGGAAACTCGCCAAAAAGATTACAAGAACAACCACCGCGAACAGTGCCCCTTCGAGCAACGATTGTCCCACATTATTCACGGAGGCTTCGATAAAGTCTGCCTGACGGAAAATGCGCGTGTCCATCCGGACATCCGCGGGAAGCGATTTTCGGATCTCCCGCAAGTTCGTCTCGATTTTCTCCGTTACGTTCAGGGTATTGATATTGGGTTGTTTCGAAACGGCAAGGATAACGGCGGGTTTTGCATCCTGCGAGGCGTTTCCCATCTTTACGGCATGACCGATTACCACATCGGCGACATCGGAAAGGACAACGGGTTGCCCGTTAGCCCTCTTTACGAACGTACTGCCGAGTTCCTCCAAATCGGTCGTCCGGGCCATGCCCCGCAAAGCGTATTCATTGTCATAGTCTCGGATCACTCCGCCCACGGAATTGTTGCTGAATGTTTTCCCAACCTCTTCCAGTTCGGCAAGCGTAACACCGTAAGCATCCATTTTTTGTGGATCGGCGAGAATCTGGTATTGTTTCAGTTCTCCTCCGATATTCGTCACCTGCGACACTCCGCCCGTGGCGAGTATGGCGGGCTTGATTACCCAATCGGCAAGTGTGCGAAGTTCCATCATCGAGGTCGTGTCAGCCTGCAATCCGATCAGCAGGATTTCGCCCATGATGCTGGATTGAGGCGCGAGTACGGGAGTGATTCCCGTAGGAAGGGCATTTCCGAGAGCGACCATTTTTTCAGAAACAATCTGCCGCGCCTGAAAAATATCCATACCCCAGTTGAACTCCGCCCAGACGAAAGAGAAACCCTGCATGGAAGCCGAACGCACCCGACGTACATTCGTCGCTCCATTTACCGCGGTCTCGATCGGAAAAGTAACCAGACGTTCCACCTCTTCAGCTGCCATGCCGTGCGCGTCGGTCATGACAACGACCGTCGGAGCTGTCAGGTCGGGGAACACATCTATATCCATCTTCTGTGAGGAGTAAAATCCGCCTACTATAAGCAACACGGCTCCCAACAGAACAACCAGCCGGTTCTTCAACGAGAACCGGATTATTCCATTTATGAATTCCATAAAGCTGTCCTCCCTTCTTTAATGAGCGTGTCCCGATTCAGCGTCGAGCGAACCCGTTGCTTGTGCGAGTTTTACCAAAACAGCCCCTTTAGCGACCACTCGTTCCTGTCCGTTCAGGCCGGAAAGGATTTCCGTCCGCACCCCGTCCGTTTGGCCGATTTTCACTTCCCGTTTCTCGAAATACTCCGGAGTCAGCTGGACATAGACGAAATAGTTGCCCATCTCCTCCACAAGCGACACGTTCGGTACGGTAATGACCGACTGCTCGCCGCGAGTCCTGATATACATTTCGACGAATGAACCCGGCAGCATTTCGGCGGTGTTGTCTACCTGAAACACGACCGGAAGAAGTGGGCTATTCGTTTCCACCGATTTCCCGTATGAAACCAGACGACCGTTCAAGTCATCCAGCGTATAAACCTTATCGTCATTCAACATGCGGAAACGGGCCGTCGAAATATTACTCAACAACGGGTAATACTTAGGCTGGATTTCAGCTTTGATAAAAAGATTGCGATTTTGAGAGATGGCGACGATCGGTTGTCCGGCCTCGACATATTCGCCGTTACGAACGAGCAGTTGTTTTACGAAACCTCCGATCGGAGCCGTCACCGATTGGCGGCCTGCGGAAAAGTTCTTGCGCAGGTTGTTGTAAACCGCATCGGCCGCTTCATAGTTTGCTTTAGCTTGAAGCAGTTCGCTCTCGGATACGATTCTGTCTTTTGCGAGTTCCTGCTTGCGTTCGTATTCCTTCTTGGTCAAGTTGTAGTTGCTTTCCGCTTCACGATAACGGACGGTAAGGTTATTGTCCGCCATGTCTCCACTCTCGATATAGAACAGAGTTTGTCCGGTATTCACGGATTTTCCGTCCACCAGACCGGCCTCCGGAATGGCAACGATTCCGCTTGTTTTTGCCGTTATGACACGTTCGTCGCCTTGCGACGGCTGAATTTGCGCCATCGTGCGAATGACTTGCCCGAACGGTTCATCGAGGCATGGAACGGTGGAGAAATTCACTTTCCAGCTCATCTCCTTGATGAAAGCGATTCCGTTACTGCTTGTTGCAACAGCCTTTGCCGCCTCGTGTTGCGCGTCATGTTTATCCTTATATACCGTGATTTCCGGTACGACAATTCGGGAGCTTCCCGCAGACGTTTGAATATCGAACTGTATGGTTCCTGGTCCCGCTACTTTCGGAGTAAGCATAAATTTATAAACTCCCGGACGAGACGGACTTTCCAATACCTGACTGATTCTCTCCGTTCCGACTACCAAACTTGCCGTTACCTTGCCGGCTTCGAGCGGTTTGAAATTTTTAAGGAACGTAAAATGGGCAAGAATGTCGCTTGCCTCTCCAGCGACAAAAGGCGTAGCTTCCGCGTATACCTCGAAGTCGTTGCTATATGCCGTCAGCTGGAGATTTTCTTCATGCACGTGCTCTCCTTCGGTTGCTGCGTGTTCGTGCTGATGGTTGCCGCAACCTGTTACGGTTACTGCCACAAGCAGCACCGCGAATAAAATGTATGATTTCATTTAGTTATTTTTTAATTTGTTGCAAATAAATGGACATACGAACCTGGGACAAGCGAAAATCGCCTGCCATACGTTGCGTAAAAAATAATTAAAAAATTAACAGATAGGAGGTGCGCGAAGACCGATGGCGCGAGCAACATAATCGAGATGACTGCCCGCAATATAAGGTTTGGGAACAAATGGCAAACTCCCGAGGAGTTCGGAAGCAACTGTACCGACGACTATATCGGCTGAAAATAAATCGAACTGATAGTCGAAATCAAAAGAACCTGAATCAAAGCTATTATCTTTCTGTAACCGGAAAACAGCAGCGACAACCGTTTCATTGATAGCGCATTCTTCCGAATTCGAACCGTGATGATGTGTCTCGCTGTCGTGTGAATGATTCAGTGCTTTTTGTGCGTCATCGTCAAGAACATTGACGATTGCTGCAAAAACCTTATTGTGATGATGATGGGGTACAACAGCATGGGCCAATATCGCAATATTGGCAAGCAATATAAAAAATATGGATATTGCTCTTTTCATTTGTTGTTCCAACATAATTCTTTCAATTTGCAAATATAACCAATTTAAATTCAACCGGAAGAAAATTTGTAGGAAATTTCAGCCATCGCCATTTAATCGTTATTTTTCGCTTAATCGCCCGACTTCGGAGGGGCGATTGTTTCCCGTCAGGGCAAGACTTTTGAGAGTAACTTACTCCCATATCGGGGAAGAGGCTTGCATCTCCGTAGTTTTTGATACGTTCTGCGTTTTTCAATACCTCCATATCCAGCTATTGCTCGATTATTGTATTCGTTTTTATAACCGTCAGTTTACCGAACGGCATGAATTAAACAAGGATGTATTAGCAGCGTTTCGAGAAGTCTGCCAAAGAATATCTACGGAAGAAATTACTGGAAGCGGCGAAAGAACTATTTCTGAATCCACAAAAGAGCATCACGCCAGTTGGTATTTCCCTCGGCTTCCAATATCCACAATATTTCGTCCGCTTCTTTAAACGCATGACGGGTATGACGCCAAGCGAGTTTCGGGGAAACTGAAATCGTTACAGATATTTTGTTTGCAGCCTTTTTGTACTCATCCGCTATTGGAGCACATCAAACACTTTTATTAGAGTATCCTCAAGTTCTTTGGCGAAAAATAATAGGTTTACGTAATATTCACTACCTTTGTAGCCAAAGCAAAAACATTGCATGTGAAAAGGTTACTTTCCAACATCGTAAAGTATGTACTGATAGTAGTATTTGTTTATTACTACGTAGGAAACACAGCCTTTGTCCATACACATGTAGTCGATAATTTTCTCGTAACTCACTCCCACCCTTACCTGCCGGGCACACATCATTCGCACACAGAAGCACAGTGGGAAACCGTCTCCTGGTTCAATTTATTATGCCTGGACAGTTCGCATGAGTTACCGA
Organism: Bacteroides intestinalis; assembly: GCF_003464595.1. GTDB lineage: Bacteria > Bacteroidota > Bacteroidia > Bacteroidales > Bacteroidaceae > Bacteroides > Bacteroides intestinalis_A. The sequence continues at coordinate 107,925 of NZ_QRZF01000017.1, read as the reverse complement.
TAGTCCCCTTTATTTTATTTTTCCTAAGTTTCATCTTCTTGTTGCATGGAGCAAACCGGATTGTTCGCACGGCCCGGTCTTTCCATTTACGTTCTCCACCCTGTCATGTATGCTGAACAGATTTTATTATTTAAGTTTCGTATGTAGCCTGAAAGACAGAGCATATGCGAAACCTTAATCTGTTATTCCCAAAATACATGAAGAAAAACGAGTTCTTATCATAACGACAAAGAAATGAAATACATATATTTATTGTGCCTGACCGGCATGATGTGCTATGCCTGTACCGGTCAGCAAAAAGAACAGGAAAACCAGGAATTTTCTGTCTCAGGAGATACTATTGTGGTATCTTCGGAATCCCCCATCGCCAAGAAACTGAAAATAAGCGAAGTTCAGAAAGAATTGCATGAAACAACATTCACAGTTTCGGGCATCGTGAAAGCCATCCCCAATCATTATGCAGAAATAGCCTCTCCGTTTGCAGGACGGGTGACGCGTTCCTTTATCCGTCTGGGACAAAAAGTGGATAAAGGCAGCCCCTTGTTTGAAATCAGTTCGCCCGACTTCTTTGAAACCGGAAAAGTCTACTACCAGGCAAAGCAGGAAATGGAACTGGCTTCCAAGAATCTGCGCCGCGAACAGGACTTGTATGCACACAAAGTAAGTGCGCAAAAAGAAGTGGAAGAAGCCGAAGTGAACTATGAATTGAAAAAGAAAGATTATGAAAATACGTTGGCTGCCCTGAAAGTATTCCAGATAGAACCGGACCAGTTAGTACTGGGTCAGCCTATGATTGTCCGCTCACCCATTTCCGGTGAAATAGTGAAGAATAACATTGTAATCGGGCAATTTATGAAAGACGATGCTGACCCGGTAGCCGTGGTAGCCGATCTGAATGAAGTATGGGTAGCTGCCAATGTGAAAGAAAAAGATATGTCCCTGCTCTCTTCATTGAAAAAAGTGGAAATATCCCTGGTATCGCAATCGAACCAGACCTTCAGCGGCACAATCTACCATATCAATGAAATGCTGGATGAAGACACACGTTCGGTAGAAGTATTAGTGGCATGCGATAATAGAGAGCGACTGATGAAGCCTGCCATGTATGCCACAGTGAAACTGACTGACGAACCTGCTGAAAGCATTCTGATCCCGACTTCCGCCATTTTGCAGGAAGAAGAACAGGCGTATGTACTGGTCTCTTCGGGCAACAATAAATTCCTGAAACGGAAAGTGGAAACTTCTGCTACGGATGGCGACAAGAGTGTCATTACTTCCGGCCTGCAATCCGGAGAAAAGTATGTTTCGGACGGTGCTTTCTATCTGCTGAACGCCAACTAAACACCGGGGTTACATAATATGAAGAAGTTGATTTTTCTGGCGATACATCGTCGAGGACTGATGTTCGTATTGTTTGCCTTCATTGCCGTGGTGGGTTACTATTCATGGACAAGACTGGCAATAGATGCTTATCCGGATATTGCGGATACCACCGTACAGATTGTGACACAAGTGCCGGGACTGGCTGCCGAAGAGATAGAACAGCAAATCACAATTCCCATTGAACGGGCCGTAAACGGTCTGCCAGGACTGAACGTGATGCGAAGCAAAAACACCTTCGGACTGAGCACCGTGGTACTGGTGTTTGATGACGGAATTGATGACTACTGGGCACGCCAGCGTGTGCAGGAGCGCTTGGTAGATGTAGAATTACCTTATGGTGCCGTACCGGGGCTGAATCCCCTGACCTCGCCTACCGGAGAGATATTCCGCTACGTCATTGAAAGCGATAATCTGGACCTGCGTGAGATCACCGATTTGCATAAATGGGTGATTATTCCCCGGTTGAAACAAGTGACAGGCGTAGCCGATGTAAGCAACTACGGTGGCATCACTACCCAGTATCAGATCGAACTGAATCCACGTAAGATGGAAGAGTACGACATTTCCCTTTCTGACGTGACCGAAAAAGTTGAAATGAACAATGTGAACGCCGGAGGAAGTATGTTGAGCCGGGGTGATCTGAGTTACGTGATTCGCGGTATCGGTCTGGTGAAGGATTTGAAGGACTTAGGACGCATCGTTATCAAAACGGATAATGGAGTACCTGTGTATCTGGATGATATCGGAAAGTTGAAATATGGTAGCCTGGAGCGCAAGGGTGTACTGGGCTTTTATGATGGCAAACGTAATTTTTCTGACGGCGTAGAAGGCATTGTGCAAATGTTGCGTGGCCAGAATCCCTCACAAGTGCTCGAAGGAGTACATGCCGCTATTGACGAACTGAATAACGAAGTACTGCCCAAAGGCACACACATCCATCCTTTTATGGATCGCACGAACCTGGTGGATATGACCTTACACACAGTTTCGCATACACTGTTTATGGGTATGATCCTGGTGATATTGGTACTGATTCTCTTTTTAGGAAGCTGGCGGGGTGCATTGCTCGTTGCCGTCACTATTCCCCTATCGCTACTGATAGCTTTTATCCTGATGCACGTGACGGATATACCTGCCAACCTGCTTTCATTGGGAGCCATTGACTTCGGTATCCTGGTAGACGGCTCTATCGTGATGATGGAAACGATTCTGAAGAAGCGTGAACGGCATCCCGATGAAGTATTGGAAGAAGATTCCATCTTACGGCGTACAACGGAAGTCGCCCGCCCTATCTTCTTCTCTATCCTTATTATTATAACCGCTTATTTGCCCCTGTTTGCCTTCGAACATATCGAGAAGAAATTGTTTACACCGATGGCATATACAGTGGGATATGCACTGATAGGCGCTCTGTGTGTAGCATTGTTTCTAATTCCGGGACTGGCATATATGGCTTACCGTAAGCCTCGGAAAGTATATCATAACCGTTGGTTGGAAAAATTGCAGATGCTGTATCACGCACAAGTGGTTCGTGTAATTGACTGCCCGAAAGCCGTATTGGGAGTATTAGCGGGAATCCTGGTTTTAGCAGGTGTTTTGAGCTACACGGTGGGAAAAGATTTCCTTCCTCCATTGGACGAAGGGGCTATCTGGATTCAGGTACAATTGCCTCCGGGTATCTCCATCGAGCGTTCCAAAGAGATGGGAGCTGAATTAAGGAATAAATTGGGGCAGTTTCCGGAAGTGTCGTACGTAATGACACAAGTGGGACGTGACGATGAAGGTGCAGAAGCCTTTTCCCTTTCGCACATCGAGTGTGGTGTAGGATTGAAACCTTACGATAGCTGGACTACAGGACGCAATAAAGCCAAGCTGATTGAAGCGATGAATGATACACTCATGACCATGCCGGGATATTCGGTAGGTTTCTCCCAGCCGATTATTGACATGGTGATGGACCAGATAGCAGGTGCGCACAGTGATCTTGCACTGAAGATATACGGGGAAGATATCACGGAAACGCGTCATATTGCCGATAAAGTTGTCAATGTCATCAAGCAGATTCCGGGCGCGACGGATGTTGCCGTAGACCAGGAACCTCCCCTTCCCCAACTTCAGATTATAGCAGATCGTGACCGTATTGCCCAATACGGATTGAATGTCTCGGACGTGGCCGATCTGATAGAACTTGCCATTGGCGGTAAGGCTATTTCGCAAATCTTTGTGGGTAGTAAGTCGTATGACGTCATCTGCCGTTTCAGCGAAGAGACGCGCAATACACCGGAACGCATCGGAAACCTGATGCTGACTTCGGGCACAGGCGCCAAGATACCATTGAGCCAGGTTGCGGAGATCAAACTGACCACAGGAGCAAGCACCATTTCACGCGAGATGAATAAGCGGCATCTTACAATCCGCGTCAATCTGCGTGGTATCGACCTGACTTCTTTCTTGCAGAAAGCGAACAGGATGATTGATGACCAGGTGAAATACAATCACGAAGATTTTCACCTGAAATGGGCGGGACAGTTTGAAAACCAGCATCGTGCATACAATCGTTTGGGCGTGGTAGTTCCGTTGGCATTGGGCATTATGTTACTGTTATTGTTTGCCGCCCTCGGCAAATTCCGGCAAGCGGCTTTATTGATGTGTATCATTCCGCTGGCACTCTTCGGAGGTATGCTTGCACTGAATGTACGGGGAATGACGCTGAATGTATCTTCTGCCGTAGGCTTCATCGCACTGATTGGTGTAGCTATTCAGAATGGAGTGATTATGATTTCGCATATCAATAATTTGCGCGAACGGGGGCGCGACTTGCGCGATGCTGTGGTTACCGGTGTGCGCCATCGTTTCCGTCCCATTCTGATGACGGCTACCGTTGCTGTGCTGGGTTTGCTTCCGGCATCCCTGAGTACGGGAATTGGTTCCGATGTACAGCGTCCGCTGGCAACGGTTATTGTATACGGATTGCTGTTTGCTACTGTGGTGACACTGTATATTCTCCCCACTTTATATTATATGATGGAAAAAAAGGAAGATAAAAAGGATGAAAATGAAAAGATATAATATTGCGTTGTTTACCCTTATTGTTTGTGCCTGTTCAGTGCAGGCACAAACTGTAGAACCGATTACTTATAAGCAGTATATGCATAAAGTAAGTGCCGACAATCTGGAATATGCAGCGGAGAAAATGAATGTCAGCGCCGCACATGCAGATGTGATAGCTGCCAAAGTATTTGATGATCCGTCGCTCTCTTTTACTTATTCCAACAATGAAGACCATACTTTGCAAATGGGGCAAAGCTATGAACTGGAACTTTCGCAGAACGTAACTTTAGGAAGACGTACGGCCGGCATCAAGTTGGCACGCAGCCAAAATGAACTGGCGGAGATTGTGCTGGATGATTATTTCCGGAATTTACAGGCGGACGCCACCATTGCTTATCTGGAAGTAATGAAGCAAAAACAACTCAGTGACATCAAGAGAAGTGCATGGAGCAATATGTACGACCTGGCGAAATCCGATAGTATTCGTCTGGCATCCGGCAAGATCATGGAGGTGGAAGCGATACAAAGCAGGCTGGAAGCGGATATCATGTATAATGAGGTGCTGCAAGCTGAGACGGACTTAAAGCAGGCATATATGCAACTGTCCCTCTTTGTCGGAACCACAGTTACAGATACGCTGTTTCATCCGGTGGAAGAACTGAAAAAGCCGGAACAGGTATTTGTGCTGAACGGATTGATTGAGGGAGCTATAGAACATCGTTCTGATTTGCTGGCAGCTTTGAAGAATACGGAGGTTGCACGCCGTGAACTGATTCTGGCTAAGCGTGAAAAGCGTCCAGATGTGGAGTTTTCATTAGGATGGAGCCATAACAAGCGTGTGCGCAATGAAGAAGCACCTGCCCCGGCATTCAATGGAGTCAGTGCGGGGATTGCGATTCCTTTAAACTTCTCTTCTCTGAACAGCGGTGCGGTCAATGCTGCCCGTTTCCGTGCCCGCCAGGCAGAATTGCAATATGAGCAAATGTGCTTGCAGGTACAACGGGAAGTTATGGGAGCCTATCAGCAATTCCAATCGCAGGCACTTCAAGTGAAACATTACGAAGGTGGAATCCTGAAACAGGCGCAGGATGTGCTTGAAGGTAAAATATACAGTTATAACCGGGGCGAAGTTTCTCTGTTGGAAATACTGAATGCACAACGGACGTATGATGAAGTTCAGGCGCAATATATAGAAACGCTGTTTAATTATAATGCGGCACTCGTCGAGCTGGAACGCAGCTGCGGAATTTGGGATATAAAGGGATAAATTGTTGATAATATAAAAATGAGGGTATGTAAACTTTTACAATATCCTCATTTTTCGTATCATTGCAAACATAATCCTCTAAAGAACATACTATTATGAAAACTAGATTTTTATTATTTGCCGTATTTCTATTGGTGTGCAGCACTGCATTCAGTCAAGACAGTGATAATGCGAAGTATATTGAGGTTACCGGAACTTCGGAAATAACCCTTGTGCCCGACGAGATTCATTATCTTATCGAGATTAAAGAATATTGGGAAGAGGAATTTGACGGAAAGTCCAAACCGGAGAATTATCGGACCAAAGTACCACTGACCGGAATAGAGCGAAATTTGAGGGCTGCCTTGCGAAAAATCGGGATTCCGGAAGACGCCATCCGTACACAAGAAGTAGGTGACTATTGGCGTGAACGCGGACTTGAATTCCTGGTATCCAAACGGTTTGATATTACATTGACCGATTTTAGTCAGATAGATGAGATTCTAAAGGTTATCGACACGAAAGGTATCAACTACATGCGTATCGGAGAACTGAAAAACAAGGATATGCAGGTCTATCGGCAACAAGGCAAGATAGAGGCACTGAAAGCTGCACGAAAGAAAGCTGAATATTTGGTGGAAGCATTAGGTAAACGCCTGGGAGATGTCATTCGCATTGTCGAACCGCAGGAAAGTGCAGGTTATTCCCGGTATTTTGCAGCCCAGAGCAATGTAAGTTCATCACAGGCAGAAGCTTATGATGCTTTCCGTACGATAAAACTGAATTATTCGATGCTGGTGAGGTTCGAGATAAAGTAGAATCGTACGGAGAGCAACGAAAGACTCTATTTCTTCATCCTTACCTCATACAAGTCACTTCTTCTGTCTTTCAGATTGCGCACACTGCCGTAAGTATGCAATTCATTCAATAAATCCAGATCCACATCGGATACCAGTATCATTTCTGTATTCGGTGTGGCTTCTGCACGCTTGCCATCCGTCGGGAATGCAAAGTCGCAGGGAGTAAATACACCTGACTGTGCATACTGAATATCCATATTGTGCACACGCGGAAGATTACCTACACTACCGGCAATGACAACGAAACATTCATTTTCAATGGCACGAGCATGGGCGCATACCTTTACACGTGAGTAAGCATTTTGCGTATCTGTCAGGAAAGGAACGAATAAAATCTGCATGCCCTGGTCTGCCATGATACGGGATAATTCCGGAAATTCCACATCGTAGCAAATCAGTACGCCGATTTTTGCACAGTCCGTATCGAATGTCTGCAAAGCCTTTCCGCCACTTAATCCCCAGCTTTTTATTTCATCGGGTGTGACGTGCAACTTCTCATACATCTCAAAACTACCATCGCGACGACAAAGGAAACCGACATTATACAAAAGTCCATCTTCTTTAATAAGCGGCATGCTACCCGTAATGATATTGATATTGTAACTGATAGCCAACTTTACAAATCGTTCTCTAATCTCCTCAGTATAAGCCGCCAGTCCGCGAATGGCCTGTGACTCCCCTTCATTATTGAATTTTGCCATCAGCGGGGCATTGAAGTATTCGGGGAAAAGGATGAAGTCACTCTTATAATCGGATACGGCATCCACAAAGAATTCTACCTGTTCAAACAGGTCATCCAGCGTTTGATAACTACGCATTTGCCACTGCACCAATCCTACGCGCACGGTGGTTTTCGGTGCAATATATTCTTCCGTAGGTTCCTGATAGTAAATGTTATCCCATTGCAACAGACAAGCATAATGCTTGGACTCTTCATCATTAGGCAGGTAATTGCGCATCACCTTGCGTACGTGGAAATCATTGGAAAGCTGAAAGGTCAATACGGGGTCGAAAATTTCTTTCTGCTTTACCTTATCTATATACTCTTTCGGGCGGAGTTGATCCGAGTATTTATAATAGTTGGGAATACGCCCACCGAACATAATAGCTTTCAGATTCAGAGTTTCGCAAAGCTCCTTGCGGTATTCGTACATACGGCGTGCCAGACGAAGTCCACGGTATTGGGGATGAATAAAGACTTCAATACCATATAATATATTGCCTTTAGGATTATGGGTATTGAAGGTTTCTTTACCCGTCACCTGTGCATAAGTATGATCGTTCTTCACATCATCGTAATTCACAATGATGGAAAGTGCGCAGCCGACAATCTTTTCGTCTACCACGGTTACAATCTGTCCTTCGGGGAAAATTCGGATGAGTTTTTCAATTTGTTTGTGTGTCCAAAACACATCGCTGCCATCCGTATATACACGGGTGAATGATTGCGCCAGTTGCTCGTAGTCTTCTATCTGTAAATTACGCAACTGTACTTTGTTGATTTTCAATGAGTCCATAATGTCTCTTTTTTATACCAAAAGTTAAATCCGCTGCAAAGGTACGGTTTAAACTTATACATTGTCTCCCGGAATGCATATTTTTGTGAGAGACTGATTTTGCAATAAAAAAGAAATGAGGATTTAACACTCTAGGAATAAGAGTATTTTGCTTTTTTTATACTTTTGCATCGTTTTCTACAACTTTCAGTTTATTTCTTACTTAAATTTTTAAAATCATGGCTAAAAAGATGTTATTCCTGTTTGTGCTTTTGCTTTCCCTTACAGGAATGCTCAAGGCACAGGTAACTACTGCCGGAATGAGTGGTAAAGTGATGGCTGACGAAGAATCTGTCATCGGCGCTACGGTTGTAGCCGTACACGAACCTTCCGGAACCAGTTACGGTACTGTTACCAATGTAGACGGACGTTTCAGTCTGCAAGGTATGCGCTCCGGTGGTCCTTACAAGGTGACGGTATCTTACATCGGTTATCAGACGGCAATCTATACAGGCATCCAGCTGCAACTGGGTGAAACTTATTCATTGAATGTAACCCTGCACGAAGCTTCGGAATTATTGGGAGAAATCACTATTACGGCCAGTAAGTCAAAGTTCAGTGCTGAAAAGACGGGAGCTACTACCAATATTTCTTCTGAACAACTCACCACATTGCCCAGCATTAACCGCAGTATCAGCGACTTTACCCGCATCTCTCCATATGCGTCAGGAAACAGTTTTGGAGGCCGTGACGGACGCTCCAATACGTTCACGGTAGACGGTGCGAACCTGAATAACAACTTCGGCCTGTCGTCTGGTTTGCCAGGCGGTGGAAATCCGATTTCACTGGATGCCATTGATGAAGTACAGGTTGTGATTGCCCCATACGACGTGCGTCAGGCAAACTTTATCGGTGCAGGTATCAATGCCATTACGAAATCGGGTACAAACGCTTATAGAGGTAGCGCTTATATGTACTTCAACAATGAAGTGATGCGCGGTAACAAAATTGGCGATACTGATTTCGGTGTGCGTGCCGAAGAGTCCAAGACTATTTACGGTGCTACATTGGGCGGTCCTATCATTAAAGACAAGCTGTTCTTCTTTGCAAATGTAGAGTATGAAATGAGTCCGCAGCAAGTAATTACATGGCGTGCGGCAAAAGAAGGAGAAGACCCGAATAACTCTACGATTTCACGAACTACGGAAGCTGATCTGGCGGAATTTTCACAGATTCTGAAAGACAAATACGGATACAATACCGGTTCGTTCACAGATTTCCCTGCCGATGTCACCAACCTGAAATTGCTGGGACGTATTGACTGGAATATCAATCAGGGAAATAAGTTGAGTGTACGCTATAACTTTACCAATAACAAAACCTGGGAAGCACCCAATGGAAGTTCGGGAAATACCGGGTATCGTTTGGCATACAACCGTGTTTCAGCATATTCCATGTCCTATGCAAACTCTTGCTATTCTTTGCAGAACATTGTAAACTCGGCTACTGCCGAATTGAATAGTCGTTTCTCTTCCAATATTTCCAATCAACTGTTGTTTACATACAGTGACATGAAGGATGAACGCGGTACAAACTCCAGCCCCTTCCCTTTCATTGATATTATGGCCGGATATTACGAAAACGGTAATCAGATATTAGAACCTTACATGACTGCCGGTTACGAGTTGTTCACCTATAACAACCTGGTGAAAAATACGGTTATGACTATTGTGGATAACTTCACCTATTATCTGGGAGCTCATAAACTGACGGCAGGCATCAGCTACGAACGTCAAAAAGCCGGAAATTCATACATGCGCAACGGAACCGGATATTATCGCTATTCCAGCTTCGAGGATTTCAAAAACGGAGCTGCACCTGAGTCGTTTGCCTTGGCTTATGGATACAATGGTAATACCAAGCCTTCTGCGGATGTGAAATTCGGCCAGTTGGGCATTTATCTGCAAGACGAATGGAACATACGCGATAATTTTAAACTGACTGCCGGTATACGTATGGATAATCTCAGCTTCCTGAATGATATAATGCGTAATCAGGCTATCTACGATCTAGATTTCAATGGTATGCATATTGATACCGGTGCATGGCCCGATAGCAAACTGCAATTCTCACCGCGTGTAGGTTTCGCCTGGGATGTATTCAATGATAAGACATTAAAAGTGCGTGGTGGATCAGGATTCTTCACTGGACGTATTCCTCTGGTGTTCTTTACCAATATGCCTACCAACTCGGGTATGATTCAAAATCTGGTAAGTATTACGACCAGATATAAGGATGGTGTTGTAACCAGTCGCGATCCCCGCTTGGAATTACTGAAAGGTAATATGATAGCGGATGTAAACCAAATGATTTCCACATTGGGACTTCCTACCACCATCAGTCCGGAAGAAGGTGTATTGCCAAGCTCCATAGTGGGCATCGATCCGGACTTCAAGATGCCGCAAGTCTGGAAAACCTCATTAGCTTTGGATTACCAGCTACCTGTATCTTTCCCGCTGACGGTTACACTGGAAGGAATGTTCTCTAAGGATATCAATGCGGTGCGTCAATACAACTACAACGTGCAGGCTCCGGATAAAGACAAATGGTCGCGTTTTAACGGACCGGATGATCGTTACATCTATCCTGAAAACTTCCTGCAACACACGAATATTAGTAGCGCGAATGTATTAACAAACACTTCTAAAGGTTGGGGATGGACAGGTAACATTACCGTAATGGCAGAACCCGCCAAGAATGTAAATATTATGGCAGCCTATACTCATACCGAATCAAAGGAAATCAGTGGTATGCCCGGTTCGGATGCTAATTCCGCCTGGACAAACGTTCCATCCATCAACGGACCGAACAGCTCGGGACTTATGCGTTCGCAATATGTCACTCCCAATCGTGTAGTTGCTTCCATTAACTGGCGCGTACATTTGAATAAGAAAACATCTTCGAATTTCAGCCTCTTTTATAGCGGATATTCATCCAGTGGCTACAGTTTTATGTACTCTAATGATATGAATGGCGATGGTGTGACCAATGATCTTATTTATATCCCGAAGACTAAAGATGAAATCAAGTTCACGAGTGCTGAAGATGCAGATGCTTTCTGGAAATTCGTGAATCAAGATCCTTATCTGAAGAAGCATAAAGGCGAATATGCCGAAGCTTATTCGGCACGTGCTCCCTGGGTACACCGCTTTGATTTCCGTTGGAGTCGCGACTTCTTTGTGAAGATTGGCAAAACTAAGAATACGCTGCAACTCAGCCTGGATATCCTGAATATAGGTAACTTGCTGAACAGCAAATGGGGTGTAACGAAAAACATGTCCGGGGCTAATGGCGGACGAATTCTGACCTATAAGGGTAAGGATGAGAGCAATACTCCTATTTTCTCTATGTACAAAGACAGTGACGGTAATTACCCTACCGAAAGCTTCACCCGAAACTTGAATTACAGCGAATGTTGGAAGCTTCAGATCGGTCTGCGATACGTATTCAATTAAAGATTCCGAACTTATATTTATCAAAAAAGAAAAGGTGCAACCGAAACATACCGGTTGCACCTTTTTACATTTATAAGATATTAAAGGAGAGAGAATTCTATTTGTTTTTTCTCCAGAGTTTACTCATGTCTTCCAGAGTCTTGCCTTTCGTTTCGGGTACCCAACGCCAAACAAAGAAGGCGGCTGCAACGCAGATGATACCATACAAGCTGTATGCGAACATCGGACTGAAGTCGTACAGTGCCGGGAACGTGGACGATACAATATAATTGAATATCCATTGGAAAGCTACCGCAATGGCCACAGCTTTACCACGAATGGTATTCGGGAAGATTTCTGAAATCAATACCCAGCAAATCGGTCCCCATGACATCATGAAGAATGCTGCGTATACAATTACGGAAAATACCGGAAGAATACCCTTGATTCCCATGCTGTCGCACATTGCCACTGCAAATGCACCTACTGCCATACCGATAGAACCGATAATCAGCAACGGCTTGCGTCCGAAACGGTCTACAGTAAAGATAGCTACAAGCGTAAATACAATGTTTACAATACCCATGATAACAGTTTGCATCATGCCACCGCCTTCAGCACCTGCACTTTCGAAAATACGCGGAGCATAGTATAATACTGCATTAATACCAATAGCCTGCTGGAATACGGAAAGCATGATACCGATAACAATAACTGCCACACCATAAGAGAACAACTTCTCGGTTTTTTCCTTGGAAGTAGCCTTGATTTCTGCCAGAATTTCTTTTGCTTTGTTTGCACCATTCACCTTCTCCAGAATAGAATATGCCTTTTCGTCCTGATGTACCAACACCAGATAACGCGGAGTCTTCGGTACGAAGAAAAGAAGGAAGCCGAATAATGCAGCCGGGAATGCTTCCGAACCGAACATATAACGCCATCCGGTTTGCACGCTCCACATATCCGAAGCGGCATTCACTGACAATATACCTTCAGCACTCTTGTCGATAATAGGATTCGTGTGGTCGCCCATGATCAGGAAGTTGACGAAGTAAACCACCAACATACCGAAGATAATGGCAAACTGGTTACAAGATACCAGCGTTCCACGAATGTTAGAGGGTGCAATTTCTGCGATGTACATCGGACATACGGCAGAGGCAAGACCTACACCGATACCGCCCAATACGCGATACAAATTGAATGCGATGAGCAATTCCATGTTTGGCTCACCGTAGTTGAAGAATAAAAATTCGGGATAGTAAGAACCCAATGCAGACAGGAAGAACAGCACGGATGCCAGTCTCAGCGAATTGCGTCGTCCCAGGCGGGAAGCGAAGAAACCGGAAAGAGCACCACCGATCACACAACCGATAAGTGCGCTGGAAGAAGTGATACCGTGCATCACCTTGTCATATTGGAAATCCGTAGCCATCAGGAAGAAAGCTTCCAAGCCCTTCTCCGCGCCCGAGATTACCGCCGTATCGTAACCGAACAGCAAGCCTCCCAGAATGGCAACGGTTGTAATAGAATACAGGTAGAGTTTACTACCATTGTTAGCATCATTCATGATAAAAAAGATTAGGTTGATAAATGAGTAAAAAGTGATAAAGAGATAAGGTGGTAGAGTGCCCTCACCCTACCACCTTATTATATTAGCAATACATATTCACGATTGCTTCATACAATTCTTGCTTACCGCTGGTTTGTTTCGGTTCGCCATTAGCTTTCGCATAAGCTACAACATCTTCCAAAGACAATTTGCCTTCTTCGAATTCCTTACCCTTGCCACCGTCGAATGATGCGTAACGGTCAGCCAACATCTTCTTGTAAGGAGATTCTTCCAGTAATTTAGCTGCACTTTCCAGAGCACGTGCCATAGCATCCATACCTGCAATGTGAGCGATGAAGATATCTTCCAGGTCGGTAGAGTTACGACGAGTCTTAGCGTCGAAGTTAGTACCGCCATTACCCAAACCACCGTTGCGGATGATCTGCATCATAGCCTGAGTCAATTCGTAGTTATCGATAGGGAATTGGTCAGTATCCCAACCGTTCTGGTAGTCACCACGGTTAGCATCTATAGAACCCAACATACCGTTATCAACAGCTACAGCCAGTTCGTGTTCGAAAGTATGGCCAGCCAAAGTTGCGTGGTTAACCTCGATGTTTACTTTGAAATCCTTATCCAAACCGTGAGCTTTCAGGAAACCGATAACAGTTTCAGTATCTACGTCATACTGATGTTTTGTCGGTTCCATCGGTTTCGGTTCAATCAGGAAAGTACCTTTGAAACCACGAGCACGTGCATAGTCACGAGCGATAGTCAACATCTTTGCAAGGTGTTCTTTTTCACGTTTCTGGTCAGTGTTCAGCAAAGACATGTAACCTTCGCGACCGCCCCAGAACACATAGTTTGAACCACCCAGTTCGATAGTAGCGTCAATAGCGTTCTTGATCTGAACAGCAGCGCGTGCTACAACGTCGAAATCAGGATTGGTAGCGGCACCGTTCATATAACGTGCATGACCGAATACGTTAGCAGTACCCCACAACAACTTGATACCAGTTTCAGCCTGTTTTTCTTTTGCATAAGCTACGATAGCTTTCAGGTTAGCTTCGTATTCTTCGATGCTTGCACCTTCAGAAATCAGGTCTACATCGTGGAAGCAATAGTATTCGATACCCATCTTCTGCATGAATTCGAAACCTGCATCCAATTTATTTTTAGCTGCTTGCAAAGCGTCAGAGTCACCATTCCAAGGGAATTGTTTCGTTCCGCCACCGAATTGGTCACCACCTTCTGCGCAGAGAGTGTGCCACCAAGCCATAGCAAACTTCAACCAATCTTTCATCTTCTTACCCATGATTACCTTCTCAGCATCGTAGTAACGATATGCCATCGGGTTCATACTCTCTTTACCTTCGAATTTAATCTTTCCTATTCCGGGAAAATACTCTTTTGTTGCCATAATTTTAATTGAATTTTAAAGGGTTAATTATGTTTTGATTGTTAACTGTACTATTCTAATTCCCCTCGTTTTCAGAGGAGAGTTAAGTTAGCATTATTTTGCCATTGATTTTTCCAAACGATGTTTCCAGCGTGCATAAGCATCTGCATATTCCTGGCGCTTAGCCTGATTAGGCTCGATAACATCCAGTTTTTCCAGCGTTGCGAATGCCTCGTTATTATCCTTATAGATACCTGCACCGATACCCGCTCCCTTGGCTGCACCTACCGAACCATCCGTATCGTACAGTTCGATTACAGCTCCCGTCACACCTGCCAGCGTATCGCGGAAGATGGAGCTAAGGAACATATTTGCATGGCCTGCATGGATTTTCTGTACAGGAATGCCCATACCTTCCATAATATCTATACCATACTTGAATGAGAATACAATGCCTTCCTGAGCTGCACGCACAATGTGTTGTTTGCCATGCAGATTGAAGTTCAAGCCACGGATAGAGCAGTTGATCTCTTTGTTTTCGAGCATACGTTCCGCACCGTTACCGAAGGGCAGAATACTGATACCTGCACTACCGATAGGAGCTTGTGATGCCAGTACATTCATTTCATTGTAAGAGATGCCTTCGGGAGCAATCGTACGTTTCACCCAAGAATTAAGAATACCCGTACCATTGATGCAAAGCAACACACCCAGACGGGTTTGTTCGTCCGTGTGGTTTACGTGAGCGAATGTATTTACGCGTGATTTCGGATCATAGTTCACTTCACCGTTCACACCATACACAACGCCCGAAGTGCCTGCTGTAGAGGCGATTTCTCCCGGATTGAATACATTCAGTGAAAGAGCGTTATTCGGTTGGTCACCTGCACGATATGTGATCGGTGTACCTTCCTTTAATCCCAATTCTTTTGCTGCGGCAGCATTCACACGGCCTTGTTCGGAGAATGTGGGTTTGATGTCCGCAATCAGAGAGTTATCGAAACCATAATAATCCATCAGGAAGTCGGCTACACGATTGTTCTTGAAATCCCAGAACATACCTTCCGAAAGTCCGGAAACAGTGGTACAGATTTCACCGCTCAACTTCATGGCGATGTAATCACCCGGCAACATAATCTTATAAATCCGTTCGTAGATAGCCGGTTCATTTTCCTTTATCCACGCCAGTTTAGAGGCAGTGAAGTTACCCGGAGAGTTCAACAGATGTGAGAGACATTTCTCTTCTCCCAGTGTTTCGAAAGCTTTCTGTCCGTAAGGCACAGCACGCGAGTCACACCAGATTATGGAAGGACGCAGTACATTCTGGTCTTTGTCCACACATACCAATCCATGCATCTGATAAGAGATACCGATTGCCTTGATTTCACCTGCGTTTGCACCCGATTCATTCATGACAGCCTGTGTGGCAAGTTTTAGATTTTCCCACCAGCTTTCGGGATTTTGTTCCGCCCAGCCCGGTTTAACTGCAATGATTGCCGCCTCTGTCTTCGGGAAGAAAGCAGAAGATACACATTTGCCGGTTTCGGCGTTTACCAGACTCGCTTTTACGGACGAGCTTCCAATGTCATAGCCTAATAAATACATGGTATTAATTATGAGTTTTGATTTATGAATTATTTTATTAATACTTATCTTCTTACCTTATTATATATCTTCTTATCGAATCGATAATAGCGTGCGGCACGGTGGGCAACTCCCTGTTGTTTTTCCTCCAATGGAACAACGTATTCCATCATTGCTATTTTCTTGTGGAAGTTCCGCACATCAATAGGCTTGCCATATATCAATTCATATAAAGTACGCAGTTGTGATGCCGTAAACTTACGGGGAAGCAGATCAAACAAAGCTGACGGATTAATTTCCACGTACTGGCGGATATACACCAATGCTTCTTTAATAATCAGATTATGGTCGAAAGCCAATGCTTTAATATCTTGTAATGCCACCCAATATGCTTCGAAATCAGCCAAATTCTTACTCAATGCCCGGTCTATCTTCACCAGTGACAGGTAAGCAATCGTAACGATACGCTCCACCCTCGATTCCATGGCCCGTTCCAGCCAATGAATGTCTTTCGGGTCCTTCGTCCTATTCTTAGAACCAAATGCCTTGAACTGCATCAGGTTGACGTTCTTCAAACCCGTTAGTTCGTTCAACACACGCTGGGCAGCTTCGTCCAAATCTTCATCCATATAGATCAGGCTTCCGGGAAGCTTCATATCGTGGAAAATTTCACCTTGCTCCTCACCTACACGTTTTATCAACAGAACTTTTAATTGTTCTCCGTCAAAGCCAATCACTACACAGTCTACTGATATATGATTGTTCGCTAATGGGGTTTTATGTTCCATGTTTTGCATAATATCCATGTTTAAGCGCTGCAAATATAAACAGGTTTTTTGAATATACAAGCGCAGAAAACTTAATTTCTATTATGTTATAAAGCACTATTTTTCAATATGATAGATATCGTACATTTTACAATATCAAAATATGGTCTTATCGTTGAAAGTACAATATGTATTGTTGATAAACGGAAGAATCAGGTAATTGTAGGAAGTACAATAAGAGTGAAGTGCTTTATTTTTAAGGATTTTAGTATACCGGAAGATTAAAAAGACAAGTACCTCTTATTGTATTTTAGTTGAAGTGCTATAAAAAGATTTTTTTTCTCATCTATCCCTCTGCTTCCCAATAAACTCCCTTCTCCGAACGGAGGGAGTTAAAATAGCTTATTGCACAAAAATCCTTCGTTTGTGCGGTCAATATCAGAAAAAGCTATACCTTTGCACCACTTTTTTAATTAACTACTAAAACAAGAACAGTATGAAAGCATTTGTATTTCCGGGTCAAGGTGCCCAATTCGTAGGAATGGGAAAAGACTTGTATGAAAACTCCGCTTTAGCAAAAGAATTGTTTGAAAAAGCCAATGATATCCTGGGATATCGCATTACGGATATTATGTTCAACGGTACGGACGAAGACCTGCGTCAGACGAAGGTAACTCAGCCTGCTGTATTCCTCCACTCCGTTATCTCCGCACTTTGTATGGGTGATGATTTTAAACCTGAAATGACTGCCGGTCACTCATTGGGCGAATTTTCTGCTCTGGTTGCTGCCGGTGCATTGAGCTTCGAAGATGGATTGAAACTGGTTTATGCCCGTGCCATGGCTATGCAGAAAGCTTGCGAAGCACAGCCCTCTACAATGGCGGCTATCATTGCCCTCTCCGATGAAAAAGTAGAAGAAATCTGCGAGCAAGTAACCGCTGAAGGTGAAGTTTGCGTTGCAGCCAACTATAACTGCCCGGGACAGATCGTAATTTCCGGTTCTATCGAAGGCATCAACAAGGCATGCGAACTGATGAAAGCTGCCGGAGCAAAACGTGCTTTACCTTTGAAGGTAGGCGGCGCTTTCCACTCTCCGCTGATGAATCCTGCAAAAGTTGAATTGGAAGCAGCTATCAACGCTACTGAAATCCACGCTCCCAAATGTCCGGTTTATCAGAATGTAGATGCATTGCCTCACACTGATCCGGAAGAAATCAAGAAAAACCTTGTAGCTCAGCTGACAGCTTCTGTACGCTGGACACAGACTGTTAAGAATATGGTTGCTGATGGTGCTACCGACTTCACAGAATGTGGCCCGGGTGCTGTACTGCAAGGTCTGATCAAGAAGATTGCACCGGAGGTATCTGCTCACGGTATTGCATAATCCTTAAATACAACATATTTGTAAGGGCTGTCTTTGTAACCAAAGACAGCCCTTTATTTTGTAATCATACTATCCGCATTCAGAATAGGAAGATAAACAGCATCTCAACAAAACTTTTTCATGTAAGTATGGAAGTTCTACATTCAACTTGCGTTATCTTTGCAAAAACATGCATGATATGGAGAAAATCGACGAATACAGAAACACCCTTACAATGCCTCTTTGCAAACTATCAATAGATAAACTGGTGCAGGAAATATGCCTGCATCCGGAATACCTTAAAGATATATACCAGTTGATTTCCGATGATAAAATCGTCGTTTCATGGCGGGCTATATGGGCATGTGAGAAAGTGAGTGAGAAACATCCCGGTTGGTTTGTTCCATTGCTGGATGATGTTATTCAGCGATTATTAGTCTGCAAACATGATGGTTCCAAACGGTTGCTGCTGTCTATATTATACAATGTACCTGCATCTGATCCTGTCTCTGTCGATTTGCTAAATTATTGCCTGGATCATATGTTGGCGCCACAAGAAAGTATCGGTGTGCAGGCATTATCTATCAGAATGGCTTACCAGCTTTGCAAGTCTGAGCCGGAACTTTTAAAAGAGCTGCAACTCATATTAGAGAATGCAGATACCGAATATTACTCCACAGGAGTTAAGACTACCATACGGAATATTCTGAAAAAGATAAATAAATAAGTTCCCATTTTTACATCCCTTTTTTCACTCCTAATTTGATGAGCAGCGCATTCATTGGGTATGCACATGCAAATCCTATCAACATGGCTATCTGCATCATAAACCAGAAAGCCCATGTATCTTTTGCCAACGGAATATCTTTGAAAATCACAAAATATACGATTGCCATCCACCCATACATACCCACTTGCCAGGAAAGTAATGAGAAGAAATCCGCCTTGAATGCCCGTATGAGTCCTGCGGCGACAGATATCTTTTCCATCTCCCTTATAGCATAGAATTGAAAATATATCCCGATAATCAATGCCAGGATAAAGTCGAATACCCAGTTACCGATAATCATGCTACCACCTATACTGATTGGGAAATAACATGTAATCCATTCACCAATAATATCTGCCAAAGTACAACCCGCACCGCAATGCAGAGCCGACAAAGCAATAGATTGCCAGTGCGGACGATCCATATTTCCCATGGGCCTATTCATCGGCATATCTTTCATGCTCATATCCATTTTCATATCAGCCCCCATGTCCATATCCTTACCGTCCTCCTTTGGTGCAGTCTCCATCCCGAACTTAAAGTAAGCCCAGAGAGCGAGATAACTTGCCCAAAGTGCGGTAAGCACCCACACAACATTCATGATTTTCATGGATTGTTTATTCTGTACCAAATCATTGGCGATAATCAGGGCAATGACAAAGCCCGAACAGATGAAAAACAATGAAATTGTTGTAAGCATAACTACGAAGTTTTAAAGTGAATAGCAGAGAAACAGCTTATAACAGAAAAGGTTGATATATAGAATGAAAAAACACTTAAAGCCGCAACTTTTCATGCTAAATGATGAATGGTGCCCCCTAAATTATTTTTCTGTAATCCCCATCACTTTTCTTCTTAAACCCATTACTTAGCAATACCTTTATTGAAGCTGCGTTTTCTTCCGAAGGGTCTGCTGCTATTTCACGTCCTCCCAATTCAATGATCTTCTCTTCCAACTTCCGGATAATCATTTTACCGATGCCTCTATTCAGATACTCTTCTTCACCAATCAAATATCCGATCTCGTAAGTATGGTTCTTTTCGGGGATGTCTCCATACAAACTCTCAAAGTCGTGCCCTTCTTCCTCCAAGTCCTTCAAGAAAAAACAATCAGCAAAAAGACAATACCCAATCTTCTTATCTTTGTAGTAAACAATAAAATGTCTTATGAAGCCATACTTACCATTTCTGTTGTTTACCTCATCCAGCCAGGCCTCTCTTTGTTCTTCCCCATCCGGGCACAGCCACTTATAGATATAATCTTTACTCAACTACCTGTCAAACAACGGTATATCTTCGTCAAGCAAAGGCTTTAATACAATTCCATCCTTATCGAACATAAGCTTATTGAAGTCATTTTCATGTTTATTCAACCCGATTCCCTTTCACATCTATAAAGAAAGTTTCACCGTTCAGTTTCACCTTTGCTTTACCATCTTTATTAAAATAGCGGGCGTCATCATATATAAAAGGAATAACCTCTTTCCCTGTCTGATCTATAAAGCCGCATTTACCCTCCATACATACTGCTGCCAGCCCTGTTTTGGTAAAAGACCATGCAGGATTATATATACATGGAATCACTTCCTTCCCCGTTTTATCCACATACCCCCACCAACCATTCTGCCTGACTAATGCCAATCCTACAGAAAAGGCATGGGCATAGTCATAGATAAACGGCACGACTTCTTCGCCTGTTGCTGCATCTATAAAGCCCCATTTACCATCGTATTCCGTTGGTACTAATTTTTGTACTTTCATTTTTTGAGTATCCATAATTGCTGTAATCCGTTAAACTTTGAATTGATAAACAAGAAATAGTTCAGAGGAATGAACTTACCCATATTGCGGAACATTCAGAATCAGCATACAGAGTATGCTCAGTGGCAAAGATAAAGATAAAAAGCGAGAATAAAACACCGGTTAAGAAGAAAGCTTGTGAAACGAAGCGCAATCAGAAAGAAAAAACAGATTTCAAAAGAATAATTCTCCGCTTTATGCTATTTTTGCAGAAAGCGCTTAAAAAGTATTCTTATGGATTATAAAATAAATGCCCCGACCGATGGAGATGAGATGATATTCAGACATGCGGATATCTTTTTCAGTTGTTTCTACAATGACGAAAATCATTGTGTACATCAATCCCGCGAGCACGCCATGAACTATGTTTATTCAGGCGAAATGCTCATTGATGACGGGAACAAAATCACCCATGTACAGAAAGGCGAGTGTGTGTTTATCCGGCGCGACCACCGGGTTACGCTGACTAAGAAACCACTCGACGGCGAGCAGTATTGCGGTATTTTCCTGATGTTTACACGGCGTTTCCTGCGCGAGATGTTTCAGCGACTTCCTTCGGATAAAGCGCTGGACAATGTGCCCAAAGTCCGTTCAAGCGTGATTAAATTGCCTATCAGCATGGAAATTGATAGTTTGTTCACTTCGATGACTCCTTACTTCAACCAGAAGCTCCGGGCACAGGACGATTTCATGAATCTGAAATTGCAGGAGGGACTGCTGGCGTTGCTACATATCGACGAACGCTTTTATCCCACACTCTTTGATTTCAACGAACCCTGGAAAATTGACATTCTGGAATTCATGGAACAAAATTACATGTACGATTTCAGTATGGAAGATTTAGCTACATTTACGGGACGCAGTCTGGCTACATTCAAACGGGATTTCAAGAAGATTAGCACCCTTACTCCGCAAAAATGGCTGATTCACAAACGCCTCGAAGCGGCCTACGAGAAAATGAAAACCGGCACACGGAAAGTACAGGACGTTTATCTGGAAGTAGGATTCAAGAATCCATCCCACTTTGCTACGGCTTTTAAAAAACAATTCGGCGTCTCTCCTACTGCTATCTCCCAATAAATTTCCGTGAGTTGCGATTGATATAGTAAATTGAGCTTCTGAGAAAGATTCTTTGAGCCTCGCAGCAAATCCGCTGCGGGGCTTTTGCGTTAACTTTGCATTGTTGAATCAAAAGACAAAAAACAATGAAAAAAGTAATAATGCTAATCATGCCTCTGATGCTGACAGTTGTTAGTGTTCAGGCACAAAATCAAAAAGAAATGAAAGGTAGTAATATTAAAGCGCAGGAGTTGGTTCTCACGCAGGAATGGGACAAGACTTTCCCACAGTCCAACAAAGTGAATCACCGTAAAGTGACGTTTGTCAACCGCTATGGAATTACATTGGCGGCAGATCTCTATGAACCGAAAGACGACGCGAAAGGTACATTGGCAGCCATTGCAGTAAGCGGTCCTTTCGGTGCCGTAAAGGAGCAGTCCAGCGGATTATATGCACAAACAATGGCTGAACAAGGTTTCCTTACTATCGCCTTCGATCCCTCATTTACCGGTGAGAGTGGTGGCGAACCTCGCAGGGTTGCTTCACCGGACATCAATACGGAAGATTTTCAGGCTGCTGTCGATTTTCTCTCCACCCAGCCGAATGTTGACCCGGAACGTATCGGTATTATCGGCATTTGCGGATGGGGTGGTCTGGCACTTAATGCAGCTGCTATCGACACACGCATCAAGGCTACTGTTGCCTCTACAATGTACAACATGAACCGCGTAAATGCAAATGGCTATTTTGATGCCGACAACAATGAAAACGCCCGTTACGAGAAACGCAAGCAACTCAATGCACAGCGTACCAAAGAGTACGCCCAAGGTTATTATGAACAAGGCGGTGGCGTGGTCGATCCGTTGCCAGCCGATGCACCTCAGTTTGTGAAGGATTATTACGATTATTATAAGACACAGCGCGGATATCACAAGCGTTCGGGTAATTCCAATGATGGATGGACTGTCACCGGCCCAATGTCATTCCTGAATCAGCCCATTCTTGCTTATAGCAAAGAAATCCGCTCTGCCGTACTGATTATGCATGGTGAAAAAGCACATTCCCGCTATTTCAGTGAAGACGCCTACCGCGATATGACCTCTTACACCAACTATCGTGACAATAAGGAACTTCT
Source organism: Bacteroides intestinalis (assembly GCF_003464595.1). Classification (GTDB taxonomy): domain Bacteria; phylum Bacteroidota; class Bacteroidia; order Bacteroidales; family Bacteroidaceae; genus Bacteroides; species Bacteroides intestinalis_A. Next base: position 84,967 of record NZ_QRZF01000017.1, on the reverse strand, counting down.
TATCATTCCAGGTGCCTCACACACCGACCTTTACGACGGTGGAGGAAAAAATGCCATTCCATTCGATAAATTGGCGGCATTCTTCAACGAGAATCTGAAATAAGAAAATCCGGGAAACGTGGAAGATGATTTCTACCGTAAAATAGCTTATTGAAATTTGGCACACCGTTGTGAATCAAGTATATTTGTACATTCATTATAAGTACTATAATTATGCAAGATTTTGTAAACGGACGCTGTGGTTGGTGCGGAACTGACGAACTGTATGTGAAATACCATGATCAAGAGTGGGGAAATTTAGTGACCGACGACAAGACGCTGTTCGAGTTTCTTGTGCTGGAGAGTGCCCAGGCCGGATTAAGTTGGATAACGATCCTCAAAAAACGTGAGGGATATCGCAAAGCCTTTTGTGGTTTCGATGCCGGACAGGTAGCACAAATGACCGATGAAGATGTAGAACGGCTGATGCACTTTGATGGCATTGTAAAGAACCGTCTGAAAATCAAATCGACCATTACAAATGCAAGGTTATTCCTTGCCATACAAAAGGAGTTCGGTAGCTTCTATGAATATACCCTGTCATTCTTTCCCGACAGAAAGCCGATTATCAATACCTTTCAATCCTTGAGTGAGATTCCGGTATCATCTCCCGAATCCGATGCTATGAGCAAGGATATGAAAAAACGGGGATTCAAGTTCTTCGGATCTACCATCTGCTACGCCCACTTGCAGGCTGCGGGATTCGTCAACGATCATCTGGCGGACTGTATCTGTCGAAAAGGATAAATAACAGATAACTTCATATAAAGTAAAAGGCGGTATTTCCTTGCATGGATTTACCGCCTTTTCGTTTTACTTCTTTATTCCCAAAATACTTCTTGCTTTCTCTTCACTGGAGATAAAATCGAGTGCATTGATTATCTCGTCATAATTCTCCCGGTCGGAGATATTCGGAGCTAAAATTTTCAGGACTTCCAGTTTGTCATCATCAAACCGGTATATCGACATCATCCGCACACACTGTTTGCAACTTAATCCCCTGTTACCGATTCCGGCTTCCAGCAAATCCAGTTGATCGTCTTTGAAAAGTTTGCTCTTCACTTTGTTGTAAAGAGACAAGAAATCCCTTTCGTTCATCCCTCTTCCACCACTAACATGCGGACGGGAAGGGGCTTCTCCACCGATTTCCACAGACGGATAAACTGCTACAGGAGGATTGGTATACTTCTCGTAAGAATCCATATAAGTCACTTTTCCATCCACAAATCCAAGGTCGATGATCGTTATACCGGGAGCTCCGGAAATACTTTTCTCATATCTCCATCCTTCCACTTCGTGATCGAAGCTACGGTGCATCGGCTGTCCCAATATGGATGTGATCTCCTCTTTGGTCATTCCTTTCTGAATTTTCATCAGGGTATTACTGTCAATCCCTAAAATCATGGCACAACTACCCATACAGATTGCAAATGTCAGTAGTGCTAATGTCAGTTTTATTGTTTTCATTGTATATATTGTTTTTAGTTTTTATGTTGCTACAAATATAAGTGGAGAAAAACATATAATATTATCTTTTTCCCTATTATTTAGGGAGATTTCCCTATTTTGCCAGTATTCTTTTTTTCGTTAGCATCAGCTTTGCCACCTTGTTTGTATTCACAGGGGGAGACGCCTTTATGACGCTTAAAAGTCCGGTTGAAATATGGCACATTATTAAAACCAACATTATAGCAGATTTCTGAAACCGTCATCCTCTTCTGCCTCAAAAGCTGGCAGGCTAAACCTATACGATACTCGTTCAGATAAGTGACAAAAGTTTTTCCGGTAGCTTTCTTGAAGAATATACAAAAAGAAGCCCGGTTCATGCCTACATACCGTGCCACATCATCGAGCGTAATGTCCCGCTTTGCATTGCAGATAACGTATGTCTGGATCTGATTCATACGCTTCGTTTCTTTGTCAATCCTCTGATATTTACCTACCACGTGCTCACTGCCGCTATCTGCCATTATCAGGATGAGCTTTATCATGGATGCAACTCTTTCAGCTTCACTTTGATTACACATCTCTTCCAGAAGGTCAATGATTGCCTCCGACTTTTCCTTATCGAATTTCACCGCATCATACTTCTTCTTCAACTTATCTATATGTCCGCACAGTTCCGGAAAAGTACCGGAACACCTATCGAGGAAATCATTGTCGAACGTTACAGTAATGTTCGCAATCCTGCCTTGCGCATCCGTATCATCGCCCTCAAAGTACCAGCAATGCGGAATTTCCGGCGGTATCATAACTACCTCTCCACCAAGAAAAGGTTCCGTCATGTCGCCTATCAACCTCATGCCGGAACCTACGATCACATACGAAAGCTCCCAGGTAGATTGCTGATGCAAACCTATTTGTTCATCGGGCGCAAGATGAACATTCTCGAAAGTAAAAGAACGTCTTTCTGATTGGGGCATTATACTATAATTTAATATTCTCTATTATTTTCCTCCTTATACAGGGAAATATGCAAATATAAGACAATTCTAATAAACGATAAGATAAATGCATAAACTAATTGAGGGATAACTTTGCAGGCGATATAAAACTGATAATATCAGATATCTGGATAACTTAGGTCCTGCCAGGTTTGCGAAAATATGGCAGGTTATTTTTTAGTGTGAAAATGAATTTAATATCAAAATAATGAATACAACAACTTATTTGGCATCGAAGCCGCGCTATGAAATACTGGACGGGCTACGCGGCGTTGCCGCAATGATTGTGGTAGCTTACCACTTGTTTGAAACTTATTCTGCGGGCCCTGTCCATCAGATTTTGAATCATGGTTATCTGGCTGTGGATTTCTTTTTTGTTCTTTCCGGTTTTGTAATAGGATATGCCTATGATGACCGCTGGGACAGGATGTCCATAAAAGATTTCTTTAAGCGACGCTTGGTACGTCTGCATCCTATGGTGATTATGGGCACGTTAATAGGAGCTGTCTTTTTCTATCTGGGCGACTGTTCCGCTTTCCCTCTGATTATGGAAACACCTTGGTGGAAAGTCCTCCTGATGGTTCTGCTCGGTTGCCTGATGATTCCCACACCAGTTTCATGGGACATACGGGGCTGGTGGGAAGTAAACTCCCTGAACGGTCCTACCTGGTCGCTAATGTGGGAGTATATAGCAAACATCCTTTATGCTTTGTTTATCCGCCATTTCTCTAAAATCGCCTTGGGAATCTTTGTTGCCCTGGCAGCGTTGCTGACTATCGACATAGCATTCAATATAGATACTTTTGGTCTGTTAGCCACAAGAGAAGCGGCTGCATATACCTTTATCGGCGGATGGAGCCTTACTCCCGATCAACTCTACATCGGTATATCCCGACTGCTTTATCCTTTCTTCGTGGGGCTACTGCTTTCGCGCGTCAACAAACTGATAAAGATAAAAAGAGGATTTTACTGGTGCTCATTGCTGATAGCTGCCATTTTAGTTATGCCCCGCATCGGCGGTACGGAAGCCATGTGGATGAACGGTGCTTACGAAGCTTTTTGTGTACTTATTATGTTCCCTTTAATAGTAGCGATGGGAGCAGGCAGCAATGTGACGGGAAAACGTTCCGTAGCCATCTGCCAATTTCTCGGAGAGATCTCCTACCCTCTTTATATCACACATTTTCCGCTGATTTATATGCAGATAGCCTGGGCACGGAATCATCCGGACGCACCTTTAGGCATGCATGTTTTGCTTGCAGTTTCCATCTTCATTTTATCCATCGCTATCGCGTATGCCTGCCTTAAACTGTATGACGAACCGGTACGTGAATGGCTGAAAAGGCGTTTTTGATGAAAAAAAGGTAAAACTATGGCGAAAAGCATCTTTTTCTTATCTTTGGCACATTAATATGATAAGTAATTCATCTCCGTAATGACTTGAATGCTCTAAAAATTAGTAGATCTCAATATATGAAAACAGAATTGGAAAAGTGCTTAGCCGGAGAACCGTTCAATGGCGGTGACAAAGTATTGGCAGATATGACGCTGAATGCTAAAAGATTATTGAAACAGCTAAATGAAACGGATTATGCCGACACGGAACAGAGAAAGCGAATCTTTCATGATTTGTTCGGCAAAATGGGAGAACATGTTCACATCGATATTGATTTCCATTGCGAATACGGGAAGCATATTTTCATCGGTGACCAGGTTATCATCAATATGAACTGTACGTTTGTAGACAACAATATCATCGAGATAGGCGACAATGTGTTGATAGCGTCCAATGTACAGATATACACGGCCACCCACTCTACCAAATTACAAGAAAGAGTCGTGGCGGATTGGGAAGCAGGAGAAGGTATTTGCAAAACCTATGCACTCCCCGTAAGAATAAATGATGGAGCGTGGATTGGTGGTGGTGCAATAATCCTACCGGGAGTGACAATTGGGAAAAACAGTGTCATAGGTGCCGGCAGTATAGTAACCCACTCTATTCCTGACAACTGTGTAGCCGTAGGAAATCCTTGCAGGGTGATTAAACAAATTGATAATGAAGTAGTCTAACAGAACTATCACAATGTATCATTGATCTGTATTCCTCAAAGTATTTAAGCTATACTTTGAGGAATATTTTTTTGTGAAGACCTGATTTTAGAATCATTTCAATGCCTTACCATCCGAAAAAGCCTTACCCACCTTTTCGCCCACCTTCAGATAGTCGTTGTTAAACGGATCGAAGATGATGGGAGCTACTTTGGAAGCATCTACTTTTCCATTTTCATCAAGTACACGCTCGTCTACACTTACATTTACGATCTCTCCACGCAAGATGCAGGTTTCGGGATTGTAATCTTTCAGTTTGCACTCCACCGCTACGGACAGTTCGTCAATCAGCGGGGCGTCCACGAACTCCGAACGGGTGGCATGGAAACCTGCACGGGCGAATTTGTCCGTTACCTTATTGCCGGAAACGATACCTACGTAATCGCAGGCAACAACTTGCCCCACTTCCGCCATACTTACTGTAAATGCTTTGCGTTTCAGGATATTCGCAGTGGTCTTGTGTCCTTCGCTGATGCAAATACTGATCTCTTTCATTTCACTGATACCGCCCCAAGCCGCATTCATAGCGTTTGGGAGTCCATTTTCATCATAAGCAGCGATGATAAACACCGGCTGCGGATAAGAAAAGGGTTTTGCTCCGTAATTCTTTCTCATACTAATTTATTTTTTAGTCCATTGTTTAATGTCTTCTTTGGTTGCACCGTTCAGCAGTTTGCCTTTCTGCCACTTCAGATTGGAATAAGTTTTCTGCAACTCTTTTTCGGAATTGAAGATACTGCTTCCGCCCGATGTGGCAAACAGAATCACTGTCTTACCTGAAAAATCACCACTTTCTATAAAAGTATTAATGATTCTCGGAGCTAAATTCCACCAGATGGGAAAACCGATATAAACAGTATCATAGTCCGCCAGGTTCTCCGCTTTGGAGCTTAAAGTAGGACGTGATTTGGCATCCGCCATCTCCACACTGCTGCGTGAGGACTTGTCGTGCCAGTCCAGATCGGCAGAGGTGTACTTCTTCGCAGGCTGTATTTCGTAGAGAGTGCCACCTGTGACTTCTGCAACTACCTTGGCTGCTTTTTCTGTTGTTCCCGTTGCCGAGAAATAGGCAACCAATGTCTTAGAACTTTGTTTCTGTGCGATTGCGGTCAAACATAACGCCATAATCGCTACCATAAAGAATGTAAGTCTTTTCATACGATATATTATTTAGTTCAAACATAGATTACTTTTCCGTAGCAAACGCTTCGATTCGGGAAGCATATTGCAATGATACAAAATTACGGAGTATTATCCAGTATGCAGGTATATAAATTACGGAATATATAACCAATATTACGGATAAAAGAAAAGGTGGGCATGTAAAATGTAAAAGCAGATTGCCCTTTCGATTTATTTTGTAATTTTACGAGCATTCTTTCAAAAGAAGTGTAATCTATAAATTCTACTGCTATGGATCGGTATCTAAAGAAATTCTGGGGCAATCATTTTCAGTTTAATTGGAAATTAGGCGTATTTCTCATATTGTTATTCGGAATACCCCGTTTTATAATCGTGCTACAATCTTATGTGGACAGAAGTTACGGCACTGTCATGTTCGTATTTTTAAGCATGTGGATTGTCCCGTTCATTCTTCTTACAAAGTATGGTCGGAAAGGCATAGGGCTTAAACGTCCCGCGCATTGGTGGAGAATAGGAGTTTCTTTCCTGTCCGGCGGGGTTATTTGCTTGGCCATATTCGGTTTATTTTCTTTTCTGTATGGACAATCTGTCGAAAACGTATTTGTATATATCGGGGGAAATAATCCCAGCAGTGGTATAACAGGAGATGATAAATTGTTGTACTTTACAATCGCTGTTATTCCAAGCATGATATTTAGTCCGATAGGCGAAGAATTCCTGTATCGAGGCATTATTCACGGGTGCTTTGTCCCTAAGTTCGGAGAGACAAAGGCTTCATACTTTGATTCACTGGCTTTTGCATTAACGCATGTAGCCCATTTCGGGATCGTTTATACACTGGGAACATGGTGCTTCTTACCGATTCCTGCCTTGCTTTGGGTGTTTTCAATGTTTATAGTCAGCCAAGTGTTTTTCAGATGTAAGCTGTATTGTGATTCACTTTGGGGAGCAATTGCGGCACATTCGGGATTTAATTTCGTAATGATGTATGGTATATTCTATTTGTTATAATCATACTATGAAACTCCGTTGAGTGTAAAGCATATATCTGGTATTGCAGAGATTATCCGATAAAAAGAATAGTCTCTGCATTTTTTAAATGTTAAAAGCACAAATGACTGTCACAATCCTCTTCGGCCCATGTCTAAATATATAAAACAGAAATCATGGAAATAGAAAACTATCATGTGGATCAAGCGATAAATGGCTCTAAAGAGGCATTAGAAGCAATCATTGAAAATATTGAAGGCCCGGTGTTTAATTTGTCATTGCGCATGCTCGGGCGGATTGAAGATGCCGAAGACGCAAAGCAAGACATACTGATAAAGGTCATCACAAGCCTTTCTTCTTATAAAGGAAAAAGTTTATTTTCGACATGGGTGTATAAAATAGCCGTAAACCATTTAATCAATGAGAAGAATAAAGACTTCGTAAATCATCCTTTGTCTTTTGAAATCTTCGGGAATGATATAGACAGATATATCGCCTCTTCAGTTGACCAAACGAATCCGGCTGAGAAAAAGATTTTCTCGGAAGAGCTGAAACTGTCATGCACCAACGTTTTGCTTCAATGCTTAAATCCATTCGACAGGTTAATCTTCATTCTGGGAACCATGTTTGATGTAGACAGCCGACTGGGAAGTGAGATTACAGGATTGTCGGCTGACAACTTCAGGCAACGGCTGTCACGCTCCAGAAAGGTAATGAGTACTTTCCTGTCAGAATATTGCGAGCACGCAGGAGGCAAGAAATGCAACTGCATGAACCGGGTAAATTATGCCCTCAGCCAACACCGTATCGATCCTGCCCTGCCTTACTCATCATCATTGGTACCGGAGAGAATCTCCACATCGAAGTCTGCCATGGAAAACATTGATGCCGCGACAGCTCTGTATTCAAACTTACTCAGACATTCTTCTAAACAGCAAGCCAAAGAATATCTTTTCAATTTGCTTAAAACGGATGATTTTTCATCACTAACTAAATAATATCTGACATGGACAAATTAATTTTCTCGGCAATTATCGGATTGGTTGCCGGAGTCATAGACATCATTCCTATGATTATGCAGAAACTTCCCCACTACTCCACCGTTTCGGCGTTTTTCCATTACTTTTTTGTTTCAATCATTATTCTCAATGTAGACATACCTCATATCTCCTGGTGGCTGGAAGGAGGCGTTGTAGGCTTGGCACTAACTATCCCGATGCTTATTCAGGTAGGACATTCGGATAAAAAATCTTTGCCAATAATAGCATTCAATGCCATATTATTGGGAACATTGGTTGGACTTGCTGGACACTATATTTCAGTTTCCTAAATCCACACAGAGCAATGTAGGATTTGAGTCATCCTCCTCATTAGCTAAACCATATTGAGCCAATTTATCAATAGAAAGCAATGTATATGCCTTGTTGTTCCGGATAAGGGAAACAGGAGTATTTACAATTGCTTTTTCATTATAAGGCATGGCGTATCCTTTTTCCGAATGAGTCAACAATTCCCCGCTATTTGTATCCCATAGTGTATAATGCCTGCTCTCATTCCAGAAGAAATCATAAAACAACAGGTCATTCACCAATAAAGCATTTTCCGCCTTAATACAATATTTCCCTTCCGTAAGCATACGTTCAAGATCACCATTCAAATCTGTCGGCATCTTTAGCTTGCCCTGATTGATGGCTACAGCGGGAATGAGTTTTTCCTTCCTGCTGGCATACAACGTATCATTAATCACGATACACACTTGGTCGTTTCCGGCTCTGAATCTGGGCACGATGTAGCCACCTGAAAAGCCCGTTACCGATTCAGCATCGAAAGGAAAGAAAGATTGTTTCATGTTCCACTCCTTATCAAAGAAGGCTACTAAGTGCGATTTCTGATATTCTCTTTTGTAGGTTCCCCAATATCCGTTGGATACACCAATAAAATTGGATATACTATCTTTGGGGTATTCGCTGACGAAAGTCCCGTCCGGCTTATATAATTTAGTCTTATTAGGAGTAGCAACATAAATCAACTCTTTTTCTTCATCAAAAAAGCGGGAAAAGATGTCGGCATATTCTTCAGGTCCATTTCCCTTCCTGTCCATCACAGAAAGAAAAGAACCGTTTTCGGCATTAAAGAAATAAAAACTCGTCTTATCTCCGATAACTATGTACTTTGGAGTCACATTAAGCAGGTACGCATTAGCACTCAACAGGCATTTATCATTCGTTTCCAGCCGGATCGTTTTCGGATTTTTGAAAAGAGATTGATATTGTGCCGAAGTGTAGTCCGCATCAAAGTGTTCGACGCCTTTATCAATACTGACTGTAGAAACCTGATCATGTGAACCTTTTTCTCCGGAACAAGCCGTGAGAAGAAAAAGAAAGATGCTGAGAAAGGAAATACAAGAGTGTCGCATATTGTTTTTTGTTATGTTGTAAGTTGGACAAATTTATAAAAAAAACGAATATATAAGATGTTATCTTAGAAAAATGAGAAGAATAAAAAAAAGAAAAAATAAAAGTCAGAAAAACCAACCCAAATACTTGACTTCGCCTTTCTGATGTAGTATCTTTGTAGAGCTTTTAAAAACTGAATTTTAATATTAAACCTAAAACCTTAGCAAAATGGCAAAACTGATTCTTTCTTTCTCCGAATTGGCCGGTATGTATTTCCCCGGTTGTTCCACTTCGAAAAATGCGGTAAGATCTTTACAACGAAGCATTAAAAGGTGTACAAATCTGGCGACTGCTTTAGTTGAAACGGGCTATCAGCCTTATAATCATCGCTGGCTCTCTCCCAAGCAATACGGGCTGATAATAGAGAATCTGGGTGATCCATTCCCAGAATAATAATAGACAATAAAATAGGAAAGGCGGTAATTCTTCATAAGAATCACCGCCTTTTTTGTTGATATTTATCAAATTTAGGCTTAAAAGAGGCTTTTTACGTTTTTAATAAACGTTGAGTGCATTCTTTAAAAACGTTCCCGTTATTCTTTAAAAACGAATAACAGGAAGCTGAACAAGGCAGAAAAACGCCTATAATTTGTATATATTTAAGACTGTGGTATGTTTTATTTCACTTAGCACAAACGAACTTTACGTTTTCACAATACCATACACAAACATAGACAGGTTATCCTTTCACTGCAATACTAAATGTTGTGATATGGAGAATTACAGGGATCACTATATGAATTTTCCTTTAGGGAAATTTAGAGTTACAATTGAGTTCTCAAAATAATTAGCGTATAATTTAGCTTTTGCAGAAATCAGTAATTTGAACACATTTAGCTGAAGAGAATCACTAACATAAGCTCCCTCTCTATCACTTTCTTTCAAAACTAAATTCGAACTTTTTTGCCACCAACCTATATGTTCATAAAAAGGTGAATGTTTCTGTGAGCAAGTAAACAGACCTATATCAAATCTACCATCTTGCATAATCCATTCCGTTGCTTTCCTTACTAACATACTCCCTATTCCCTGCTCTCTATATTCCGGATGTGTACAAACACAGCTCAACCCACACATTTTAAAAGTTTTATTTTTTACGATAATATTCCATGAAACAACTCCTAAATAGCCAATAAATTCATTCTTTTCTATAGCGCAAAATGACATGACATTCATTTCTTGGGGATGAATATCTTCTATATTTATATCCTCCCCAATAAGATAAAGCAAACTTTTTAATAATTGTTTATCTATTTCCGTAATGTTATTATATTGGAAACTTTTTATATCCATAATGGTCCGTTCCGATACTTGGTATCTCACAAAAAAGATAAAAGAGATACGTGACATGGTTTGACAATCAAAAGAACTATTTTAGTTTTTCAACGGCTTGATACAACCATTTGAGAAATAAACATTTAGCAAAGTATTTGAGAAATAGGGGTAACGATTAAGAAACCGTGCGATTTTCAGCGTTTTGCAATATTCTGCTGTCAAATAACTCGTTTGCAAAAATAGTCAAAATTATTGATTAGACAAAGAGAACGACTGCTTTTACTTGTCATTAGTTCAATTTAGTCCATATCTGACTTTTGTTGGGTTACTTCTATTGCATTATGTTCTAATTCATCGTCATTATCGACCGCATCTAAAACCTTGCCTACTAACCGTAGTGTAAGAAATCAAGGAAATGGTACAGAGGTTTTGAAATATAAAGTCAAGTGATAATTAGTTCGACAGTATCATAAGAAAACCGATAGAATTTTTGCTTGAAAATTGCATATAATGCACATAGTTGTTTTTTCTTGCGTTTTCCTTTCTTTTCCACAAGGTTAAATCAACAAAAAATTGTATCTTTGCAGTTGATATGGAACTGCAAATGACCTGAGAGTAAAGAAATAAATAAACGTCATATATAAAACTCCTTCACTTATCCGTAGGCTTTGGTCTGCCTTGCAGGGATAGCGGAGGAGTTTTTGCTTTAAGTAAAAGTGACAGAACAGAATATAACGGCATATCAGGCAAAGTATTTTGCCAACTATTTGTCAAGGCGTTTACCTGCAAATGACTTGACAAAACTTACTGCGTCTTTACAAGATGCACAAGTTGACCTAACGCCCCATCAGATTGAAGCCGCTCTTTTCGCTTTTCAGTCACCACTTTCCAAAGGTGCTATCCTTGCTGATGAAGTTGGTCTCGGCAAGACTATTGAAGCAGGAATTATACTTTCACAAAATTGGGCTGAACATAAACGCCGCCTACTTATTATCTGTCCGGCAAACCTCCGTAAGCAATGGAGCAGCGAGCTTCAGGAGAAATTCTTCCTGCCCTCAATCATTCTTGAAAAGAAATCTTTCAATGAACAAATCGAACAGGGCAACCTTAATCCGTTCAATCAGGAACGTATTGTTATTTGTTCGTTTCAGTTTGCCAAACAAAAAGCACCATATATCAAGCAAACACAGTGGCATCTTGTTGTAATCGACGAGGCTCACCGCTTGCGTAATGTTTATAAACCGACAAATGTAATTGCCCATACAATCAAGAAATCTCTTGTCGACCGTAAAAAAATTCTTATGACCGCTACGCCCTTGCAAAACTCCATATTAGAGCTTTTCGGGCTTGTGTCGATTGTCGATGATTTTGTTTTCGGTGACATCAAGAGTTTCAAAAGCCAGTTCGGACATCCAAACAGCGAAGCGGATTTTTTAACTTTACGTAAGCGATTGGAATCGGTGTGCAAGCGTACACTTCGTCGGCAAGTGCTTGAATATATCAAATATACCAAACGCATTGCCATATTAGAGGAGTTTTCACCATATAAGGATGAGGAAGCCCTCTATGAAATGGTTTCAGACTATCTGCAACGACCTCACCTATACGCACTTCCTAATAGTCAGCGTATGTTGATGTCGTTGATACTCCGCAAACTTCTTGCATCTTCTACATACGCAATCTACGGAACGCTATGCTCACTGATAGCAAGGCTAGAAGCAAAACTTGCTAAACAACCCCAACTCGAAACATCTGATGTCGAACCATACAATTTTGAAGGCGGAATCAATGAAGACGAATGGATTGACGATGAAGAAGCTGACGATACTGATGAAGCTTCTGAAGGTAAAGAAGAGTATCTCCATCCATCCGATATAGATGGTATCAAAAAAGAAATAAGTGAACTTGAAGCCTTTCGCGACCTCGCTTTCAAAATTAAGCGAAACAGTAAAGCCGAGCACCTTTTCAAGGCTCTTGACAAAGGCTTTGAGAAGTTAAAAGAACTTGGCGCAAACCAGAAAGCACTTATCTTTACAGAGTCTCGTCGTACACAAGAATACTTATACGAACTCCTTGAACAGAAAGGTTACAAAGGTAAGGTTGTACGCTTCAATGGCACAAATACCGACAAGCAAAGCACAGATATTTACCGTGCATGGCTTGACAGGCACAAGGGAAGTGACAAGATTACTGATTCAGCTACGGCAGACCGCCGTGCTGCCATTGTAGATTACTTCCGTGAGGAAGCCACCATAATGATTGCTACTGAAGCTGCCGCTGAAGGCATTAACCTGCAATTCTGCTCCCTCATGGTAAACTACGATATGCCTTGGAACCCACAACGTATAGAGCAGCGCATCGGTCGTTGTCATCGCTACGGTCAGCAATTCGATGTCGTGGTTATCAATTTCCTCAATGTAAAGAACGAAGCAGATGTACGCGTTTACCAGCTACTCTCCGAAAAATTCCAATTATTCGATGGCATTTTCGGAGCGAGTGATGAGGTACTTGGTTCTATCGGCAACGGTATCGATTTCGAGAAACGAATTAGTGATATTTACAACACTTGCCGCACTCCGCAACAAATAAAAGAGGCTTTTGATGCACTACAAGCCGAATTTCATGAGGAAATTTCCGACAATATGCTTGCAGCCCGAAGTACCCTACTTGAAAATTTTGACGATGAGGTGGCACAAAAACTGCGTATAAACTTCAAGGAGAGTGCTGCAAGTCTTACAAAATTCAACAAGGCTCTATGGCTTCTCACTCGTTATGCCCTGAGAAACCACGCCCATTTTGATGAAGCCAATTCATCATTCCACTTGTTTGATACAGACCTCAGCGGCTTTGAAGGTCAGTATTGCCTCGTCAATACCGACACCAACACTCGCCGCAGTCAGCTGGCTCTACCGAAACATGCCCAAGTTTACCGTATCGGCCATCCGCTCGCACGACAGATTATTGACGAGAATATCGATGCAGAACTCCCGTGTCATGAGGTAGTCTTTGACTACACCCATACTCCGGTTAAGGTTTCGCTTCTTGAACAGTTTATCGGTAAGTCAGGTTGGCTTCATGTCGAAAAACTCTCAATAGACTCTTTTGAGCAGGAAGACCGGCTACTCATTGCCTGCTTCGATGAAAATGGTAATGAAGTATTCCCCGATGTCGCCGAGCACTTGTTTGAGTTACAAGCCACCGAGCAAATAGAACAGGTTTTTCATCCTGCCGATATCACTTCGCAATGCGACGGCATCATCAGCCGACAACGAGCCGACATTATAGAAGAAAATGCCCTGCGCAATCAGAATTTCTTTGAAGAAGAAATGGATAAACTCGATTTTTGGGCTGAAGATATGAAGATGAGTTTGGAGCGTGAACTGACCGACCTTGATACAGAAATCAAATTGCTCAAAGGTCAGTCGAAAAAGCTCGCCACCCTTTCCGAAAAGGTTGAAGTGCAGCGCAAAATCAAAGACCTTGAAAAGAAACGTGCCGAAAAGCGAAACGCTCTTTTCTCGGCACAAGACGAAATCGATTCTCGCAAGGAAGACCTGCTTTCGTCTGTAGAACGGATGCTCAACCAAAAAGTGGAGCAAAAAGCATTATTTACACTTAAATGGAACTTGGTATGAAATCTTTTCTTAAAAAATATTGGTGGATTATATTACTTCTTTTAATCGCCCCTATAGTGATTAACTATATTATTATATGTCCATCACCTTGTAAAATTGTCGCTGATCAATCTGCATGGTTATCATTTTTCGGTTCATTTTATGGATCTGCTATAATGGTTGGTGTTACTCTTTATGTATTGGAAAGACAATCTCAGGATAATCATCAAGAAAATTTAGCAATCCAAGAAAAAAACAATAGTTTGCATGAATATCAAATAAAAATACAATGGCTGGATAAACTGCGTGATGCAGTCTGTAAATTTTATACATCATTTTATCTTAACGATTTATTGGTTATTGCTGATGATATTATATTTAAGAGAGACTATGTGAATACTAAGCAATTACTTAAACGTCTTATAGACGAAAGTAATGTTGCTTCGTTTAACTTATTCATTCTTTTCCCGAAAAACTTAGACAACGCGGAAATGTCACTTTTAAGCAAGATTCATCAACTTAGTGATGAACACTCAGCGCTTTTAGAAGATCTTGATTGGGTTATTTCTGGGGTAGCTTCTCATAATGGCAATTTTGAAATGCTTAAGGATAATTACATTTCTGGCACTGAAGAATACCGTAATGAAAAAATTAATGGATATCAAACAACTTCCAAGCGAATATGGGAAATAATCAAATTTTATAATTACAACATCTGTGATAATCGTAAGAATATTATAGATGAGCGTATGCTGAGTACAGAGTTGTTTTCTTTCGCCAACTTACAAAAAGCCATATCTGAACTAATTAATTACGAAGAAGATAAAATTAGCAAAATAATAAAACAATAATATGCAGAAACTTGAATTAACATGGATAGGTAAAGATGATGCTCAGGTACCACTGGAGCCACGTATCCTTATCGAGAATCCGAAATATAGCTATGGCACTGTGGAAGAAACCACACTGCCAAGTGGCAAGCCTTGGCATGGCAATATGCTGATTCACGGTGACAACCTTTTAGCCCTCCGTTCGCTCACCCAGCAGTACACTGGTGAAGTAACATGTATATACATCGACCCTCCATATAATACCAATGCTGCAACTCCATACTACGATGATATGGTAGAACATTCATATTGGTTAGGGTTAATGCGTCCTCGCCTTGAATTTCTTCGACAACTCTTAAGCGAAGACGGCACAATATGGATTCAGATAAACGATGACGAACAAGCATATCTAAAAGTACTCTGTGATGAAATTTTCGGTAGATCTAATTTCATCAATATGGTTTCTGTCAATATGAAAAATATTGCCGGAGCATCTGGTGGCGGAGAAGATAAGCGCATGAAGAAAAATTGTGAGTATATTTTGGTATATGCGAAAGATTATTCCAAACTTCCATTGTTCAATGGACCATACGAGTATATAGAAATGTCTGACCTTATACAACAATATCTTGACGAGGGTAAAAGTTGGAAATATACTTCAGTTCTCTTAAATCCTGGCGAGAAAGAATATATCGGTTCAACTATTGATGGCGACGGTAATGAAATTAAAATCTTCCGACGAATCAATGTCGTTACCGCTTCAATTAGCCAATTAGCAAAACGTGATGGTATCAGTCAAAAGGAAGCCTATAAAAAATATAGTGTTAGTGTGTTCCGTACTACAAACGCTCAAACTTCCATTAGAACTCGTATAATTGATTTTCGTAAGGATAATAATATACAAAATGAGTATTTATCCATTGAGTATATTCCCAAAACAGGCAAAAATAAAGGCATCATTTACGAGCAATTCTACAAAGACGATGTTTGCAATTTGTTCGTTTGGCTTAGAGACACCTCTGAAATTATTGAAGGAGAGCTCTATAAAAAGAATCTTCAAGGCACCTATTGGGACATGAACGCATGGATGAAGAATCTCACAAAAGAAGGTTCGGTTCAATTTCCTATGGGTAAGAAACCTGAGAAACTGATTAGCCAAATTTTTGATATGTGTACTCAACCTGGCGACATCATTCTCGATAGTTTCCTCGGCAGTGGTACAACAGCTGCTGTTGCCCATAAAATGGGAAGAAAATATATTGGAATTGAGTTAGGCGACCATGCTTATACTCATTGTCACCCTCGCCTTAAGAAAGTGACTGACGGCGAAGACCAAGGCGGTATCACCAAATCGCAAAATTGGCAGGGAGGCGGTGGATTTAAGTTCTATGAACTTGCACCAAGCCTTTTGAAAGAGGATGAGTTCGGACAATATATAATCAATCCTGAATACAACGCTGACCAACTCGCCGCTGCTATGGCTATGCAGGAGGGATACACTTACTGTCCCGACAAAAACACTTATTGGAAACAAGGGCGCGGCACAGAGCAGGATTTTATCTTTACCACCACCCAATTCCTAACTGCCGAAACTCTTGACCGCATCAAGGAAACAATGGCTGAGGAAGAATCGCTTCTGATTTGCTGCACTGCATGTCAGAAAGAAGCACGTAACCGTCATGCGAACATCTCGGTCAAAAAGATACCGCAGATGTTGCTTAAACGCTGCGAATTTGACCGCGACAATTATAACTTAAACATTGTCTGCCCTCCGCAGATAGATGACACAGAAGAGGAGTTTGAAGATGAATAAGATAGCAATCAACATACGACAACGCCTTTCGCTTCGCAAGCCACTTGCAGAAGCATTGGACGTGGTGGAGCATCTGACCGACTTGCTTTCACTCGAAAAGCAACCGGCAGATGCCGATAATGCAGCTTTCCTCAAAAAAGAACTTGCCAAGGTCAAGATACAGTTTCCTCACGTAAAGGATTTTGAGAGAGAATTTCCATCTTTCGCATTTTCCATTGCCACCGGCATTGGGAAAACCCGACTTATGGGAGCTTGCATCGCATATCTGTATCTTGCAAAAGGTATTCGCCATTTCTTTGTATTGGCTCCTAACCTTACGCTTTATGAGAAACTGATACGCGACTTTAGCGATCAGTCTTATGAAAAATATGTTTTCAAAGGCATTGCTGAGTTTGTGTCAAATGCTCCGGTTGTTGTCACTGGCGACAACTACGAGAAACATCGTAAAAATATGAATCATCCGATGTTTCCCGGAATGGAAGCACCTATTGAAATTAACATCTTCAATATTGCAAAGTTTAATACTGAGAACAAAACAAGCAAAAAAGGAGGTGAAATCCAGGCTCCGCGTATGCGCCGTTTGTCTGAATATATAGGTCAGTCATATTATGACTATCTTGCCGGACTTTCTGATCTCGTTATCCTTATGGACGAGGCACACCGCTACCACGCTGATGCCTCAAAGAAAGCTATCAACGAACTGCGCCCGGTACTCGGTCTGGAAATGACTGCTACGCCAACCGACGAAAAGGGCAAACTGTTCAAAAATATCGTCTATGAATATAACCTTGCTCAGGCACTTGCCGATGGCAAGTATGTGAAAAATCCGACCGTTGCCAAGCGTAAAGATTTTAGCAAAGGCAATATGAGCGACACAGAGGTTGATACTATCAAACTGGAAGATGCTGTTTCTGTTCACGAAAAAGCAAAACTTCATCTGGAGAAGTATGCACTTGACCACAACGTTCCACTTGTCAAGCCCTTTATTCTTGTGGTATGCCGTAATATTCAACACGCAAAAGAAACTGTAGAACTTTTGGAGAGTTCGGGATTTTATGAAGGTCGCTATCAAGGTAAAGTGTTACAGATAGACAGTTCCACAAAAAAACAAGAGGAAATAGAGCAGCAATTTGTATCGCTCGAAAAGCCTGACAACAAAATAGAGATTGTGGTTCATGTCAATATGCTGAAAGAGGGTTGGGATGTTACCAATCTTTACACCATCGTGCCGCTTCGTGCCGCTGATGCGCCTATACTCATCGAGCAGTCAATCGGTCGTGGTCTGCGCCTGCCATACGGTGGTCAACGTACCGGCGACCCGGAAGTTGACAAACTTACAGTTATAGCCCACGAAAACTTTGAAGCCGTTATTGCTAAGGCAAATGACCCCAACTCTGTATTGTCAAAACTTACTTATATCGTACTTGACAAAGATGAGGATGTCGTACCAGGAACTAAAATCGTAACAGCACCGACTGTACAGCAAACCGCTATCACAGATTTGCTCAAACAGGCGGAAACCGCACCAACCGTCCAAAAGCAAAAAGAGATTCAGGCTAACGTCGATGCTCGCCGTGCTGTTTGGACAGTGCTTGAAACTCACAACATTACTATTAGTAATACAGAACAGCTCCTCACTCCCGAAGAAACTTTGCGCGTGGAAGAGGAAGCCGTTGCTTTTATCAAGTCGAATGCTGCAACTTCAGGGTCACTTTTTGCCGAGGAGGAAGCCAAAGAACAGATTGCACAAGTGAAGCAAGTGCTGAAAGTGGTTATCAGCGAATTTGTTGAAAACGTGATACCTATCCCACGCATAACAATCCAACAAGATGAGGTAAAAGCTGTTTACAACTGGTTTAATCTTGACACTTCGCTTGATCGCTTCAAATATTCATATATCAATCCTGAGATTATCCGCGTTGGATTAAAGGACAAGTCAGTTGAAACATTTGCCGGTACCGAGAGCGGTTTGCTCATAAATTCACCACGCGACCTTATCGTTGGAGAACTGATTAACAATGATGATATTGACTATGATAAATGTAACAAATTGCTTTATCATCTCGCCAATCAAGCCATAGAAACCATCGCTTCATACGGACACGATAATAAGGTGGTGGCTGCAATTGTGCATCAACACAAAAATGACATCGCCGAGAAAATATACAATCAAGTGATGCAGCACTTCGAGATACAGTCTTCAGGATTCAAAGCCTCCAAGATTTTACCATTCATCAAAATTCTCCCTCAGAATATGACCGAAGTTCCAGGTTACGGCAAACGAGATTTCCGCGATATAATCGAGTCTAAATCTGTTGTAAAGAAATACATTTTTACAGGCTTCCTCAAATCTTATTTCACAGAAAACAAGTTTGATAGTTCTACCGAGCAAGATTTCGCTTATGTGCTTGAAGCCGACAGAAAAGTGCTTCGATGGCTTCGTCCTGCTCCTAACCAATTCAGCATCTACTGGGGCAACGGGGCAAAGAAGTATGAGCCTGACTTTATCGTGGAAACCGAGGATGCAATCTACATGATTGAAACCAAGGCTTCAAAGAATGTGGACGATAAGGATGTCAATGACAAACGTGCTGCCGCAGAACTCTATTGCGAGCGTGCCACCGAATTTACAACCGCCAACAGTGGCAAGCCTTGGCATTATATCATGTTACGTCATGATCACGTTACTCGTACCAATTCTTTTGAATACCTTATTCAGCACAACTACATTCCATAGGAAACAACCCCGAGTTTAGGGATGTTATTCATCCCTAAATTCAAAATGCTGTTTCTTAATAAAACATATAAGCGAAGTAATTATAACAGTAAAAAACGAATTGTCATGAAAACCAGACGAATATTTCTTTTAAAAGGGAAAGAAAACATGATTGACCATGTTAAGAGCATTCAGTTATTAGGATGTGCTTACTGGAAAAAGGCTCGCAATAAAAAATTGAATGTAGGAGATATATGTTATTTATATCTGATTGGTAAAGGGCATTACCAGGTACGTTATCGTCTGGAAGTCGTAGATATAAGTTGTATTCGCGAAGATAGCTCATGTTGGATTGCCCCTTTCAAAGCCGACAATGACTGTTATAAACTCACCCCAACAGCTGGAATGTATGAAGGCAATAGATTATCATTAGATACTCTTGAGGAAATTGGCATTAATCGACACGCCCAGTTCAAAGAGCTTAATGAGCATCAGGAAGCTTTTTTGAAACAATATTTTCAGCAGCTTCGATAAAACAGATATAACTACCCAGTAATAACAAGTAATATGAGTATGCCCAACGATACACGCTCTCGAATAATAAATGTAACACGCAAGCTGTCAAAATGTCCGGTTTGCGGTAGCGAAGTCATAGATATTGTGTACGGAACAGGCTATATGACTGAAAGCGAGTTTTTGCTGAAGTACCGCAAAAGTGCCATTATGGGTGGAAACAACATTCCTCGGCGTCCGCCAATATGGTGTTGTACATGCGGATGTAAGCGGTTCAGAAAGGTGAACGAAGATGGAACAGATACACAGGTAAAAGTAAAGATGCTGAAAAATATCCGCAAAGCTCCTGCCTCTAAAATTACATGGAGTTCGAGTATGGTCGAAACAGCCTTAGATAACAGGAATTTATATACGACACACAACTACTCTGCAAATGTGGTTACAGAACTTTGCGAACAGGAGACTCTTAGCCTGACAGCCATCAACATTGACGATGCGAAAGAGCTTGCAATGAGATTAGTGTCGGAAGGATTTATCGGGCTTAAAGGTCGTACCTGCGTGAAGATAAAAATAAAGGAAGATTAATATAAACAGATTAGGATTTGTTATGAGTGAACAACAGAACAAAGGAAACATCATTCTCTATCAAACACCGGATGGGCAAACGAAGATAGAAGTAACCCTATCAAACGATACGGTGTGGCTCACTACAGACCAAATGGCGGAGTTGTTCCAGCGGAACAAGTCCACTATTTCACGCCATATAAGAAATATATTTGAAGAGGGTGAGTTACAAGCAGATTCAACTGTTGCATTTTTTGCAACAGTTCAAAATGAGGGAATCCGTAAGGTAGAAAGAAACATAGCTTTCTACAACCTTGATATGATAATCAGCGTAGGTTATCGTGTAAAATCGCATCGAGGCGTTCAGTTCCGCATTTGGGCAACACAAGTGCTTCGTGAATATATAGTGAAAGGATTTGCCTTAAACGATGATTTGCTGAAACGTGCCGGAGGCGGCAATTACTTCGACGAACTATTGAGTCGTATTCGTGACATACGTTCATCAGAAAAAGTATTCTATCGGAAGGTGCTTGAAATTTACGCATTAAGTATCGACTACGACCCTCGCGCCGAAAGCACACAGCTTTTCTTCAAGACTGTGCAGAACAAGATGCATTTTTCTGCCCACGGACATACGGCTGCGGAAATAATCTATGAACGTGCCGATGCCGAAAAAGATTTTATGGGTTTGACTTCGTGGACGGGGGCACTGCCAAAGCGCACGGATGCCGAGATTGCCAAAAACTACCTTTCGGCAGACGAGCTTGACACGTTGAACCGCATCGTCAACCTGTATCTTGAATTTGCTGAACTGCAAGCGAAGTCGCATCAGCCAATGTATATGAAAGACTGGATTCAGAAATTGGACGATTTTCTCAAACTCTCCGGCAAAGAACTTCTCACTCATGCAGGCAGAATATCAGCCGAGCTTGCCAAGCAGAAAGCTGACATAGAGTATGATAAATTCAAGGAGAGAACTGCATACGAATTGTCCCCTGTCGAGATTCATTTCTTGGAGAATTTTGAAAAAGAACAGAAAAAACTAAAACAGTAACATCGCTTTAATGAATGGAAGAGGAGTTATAATGATGGACAGTTTTTTTTTGAACCATACACTATATTTCGTTGGTTATTTATACAGTTGTTTCCTGACTTTGGAGGGAATGATTTTACGCCATTGTTTTGGGGCACCGGAAATATTTCGGGTGCCCCAAAACACAACTTGCCATGTTCGCTTGAACATAAAAGCAAGGCTTGGTAAATGATGAAAATTCCCCCCCAAAAAAAGCGAGTCAAAACAAAATTATGACCGGTAGATATTGGCTTATTGGTCATATATGATGATTGTACCAGTAACCCTACCAACCAACTGACTACTCTATCAGTCATCCTACCAGTCATTCACTCATTCACTCATCCACACATTCAGTCATTCCTACACTTATTCAGAAATATCCGCTATGACAGAGGACTAAAAAATAACGGAATTGCACGGCTTCCCAAACGCACGATGCCACAAATTCCGTGAAATATCGAAATAAGATAGACGGAGCGATATTAAAAAGGCAAAGAGAGGTAATCAACAGAAAATCTTTTCTGGAGGGAGCGCAGTTTGCCGTCTGCCTATTTCATTGTATTTCTAAAAAATATCCGTCCCAAGAAAATTAAGAACAGCTTGATAGACAGGTGGTTGATTTTTACCCCATTCTATATGCTGTTTTTTTTTAGGTATTTTATCCGACTTTTCCGTCAGTCGCTTGTTTCCGCTGCCGTCATCGTCCATTGTACAGACTTCGTTGAAAGGGAATAGGCGACTAACGGTTAGATTTCTTTAAATGGAGTTACAAATTTCCTTTTCCAAGTCTGTCAATTTACCGGAGAGTTTTTCCAAATCCTGACTTATCTTTTGGGCTGTTATCTTCGCATAGATTTGGGTGGTCTTTATATTGGTATGCCCTAACAGACGGCTAACGGTTTCAATAGGTACTCCGTTGGATAACAATATGGTAGTTGCTGCCGAATGGCGGCTTTGATGATATGTCAAGTGCGTCTTTATACCGCACAATTCGGCTATGGCTTTCAGTATTTTGTTGCAGGTCGTATTGCTCGGCATCGGGAACACCTTGTTATCTTTTGTCATACCTTCGTACTTCTCTATAATCTTCTTGGGAACATCCAACAGACGAATGTTTGATTCCGTATTGGTCTTCTTTCTTCGGGTGATAATCCAAAGGTTGTCATCAAAGAATATTTATAAATTGTCAGCGGTTAAGTTCTTCACATCGGAATACGCCAGCCCTGTGAACACCGAAAAGAGAAACAAGTCCCTTACAAGCTCGTGGGTCTTGTCGGGCATTTCAGTGTTCATAAGAGTATGTATCTCCTCTTTTGTGATATACCACTTTCGGGAGAGTTGATATACCCTGCAAAGGGATTGAACGGCAGACGGCCGTCATTCCTCGCTATCGAAATGATGTGCTTCAACACTATCATATAGCCCCAAATGGTGTTGGTGCGGCACTTCTTCACCGTGCGCAGGAAATACTCGAAGTCGTTGATGAACGTGAGGTTCAACTCTTTGAGGGGAATATCCTCACGCCTGTATGTATGGGGCAGGAACTCCCGTATATGCTTACAGACGGTTATATACCGTTGAAAAGTTCCTTTGGCTCTGCTATGTCCGACTTTCTTGGCAAACTCAGCATTGTGTTGCTCAAAGAGTTTTAGCAATGTTTCCTGTTTAATACCGATACCGAGATAGGTGTCTTTCAACTTAGCTGCCGTGACATATCCGTCATTACGCATCAATTCCTGATAATGTCGGTTCAAATCCACACGGATTTTGTCAACTTCATCATTGACTTTCTTTGCTTCGACACTTTTTCCTTTGGCTCTACCTGATTTGACATCCCACAGATGCTGCGGGATGTCCATCTTGCAACTGAACTGTTTTATCTCGCCGTCAATGGTCAGACGACACATCAACGGAGGATTTCCGTTCGGTTTTTCACTGCCTTTCTTCACATAGAAGAGGAGCTTGAAGGTACTTCTCACACTCACTGTTTTTAGATTACAAAATTAATTACCAGTGAGTTATCTGACACTATGAATAGTAATGCAAAACGGTGACAAATAGGTACTTGCAAGTTGAATTCAGCCCAATCATATAGTAATGATATGGTAACTGAAATATTGCACCATTTATCTACATTACCGCTTTCTTTCCATTTTATCAAGAGAAGAATATAGCGTAACATTCAATTTCTCAATCTGTTTGCTACGATTCGCTCTTTTTTACCCTCTCATTATGTGTTTATTTTAAATTCTACGATAAACTTCATCAAACGGTACTCTGCACCGTTCTCCCCAGATTCCTTTATTTCCGTCCCGTATTCCACAGGGGATAACCATATTTATTTCAGCACCATGAGGCAATTTCAGTATCCTTTTTAGCCGACGGCTATCCAAACCTTCCAGAGGACAAGTGTCATACCCTTCGTTTGCCATAGCAATCATAAACGTTTGGGCAGCGAGTGCACAAGATTTATGGGCAGTCACGCGCATATCATTTTCGGAGACTTCGAGCATCATCGGGCGGAAAATGCTGATGATGTTAACCAGTAGTTTTCTGAATAATCCCAAAATTCCAAAGAAACGGGCATAAACAAACGGCATCAATTTGCCATAGTATAATTCCCGGTCTTTGATGCGTTTGGCCTGACGCTCTTTCGGACTGTAACGCCGGATATTCTCCCGCTCGAAGTCAAGTACAAACCGCGCATGTTTCCTGTACCAATCACGCCGCACCACGAAAACAACTATTTGTGAAGCTGTAGAAGTGGCTTTCTGATCGAGACAGGCTCTTGAAACCTTTGCCAGCAATTCGGGCTGAGTGATATGATAAAACTCCCACAACTGCATATCCGAGCTGTTGGGAGCTAATGTTGCCAATTCCAGATAATGTTTTATTCTTTCCGGATCTATCAGTTTTGTTCTGTCATACGCTCGCACAGAGCGACGATAATGGAGGACTTCGTCTAAATTCATAATGCTGTAAATGTTATAATACTATTATACTTTTCCTTAGAGCTAAAAATCTTCAGAATATTCATAGAATTAATTCTATCTTAGTATAAGATTAAAACAGCCCCATAAGCTAATTGTTCCTCAACTAACCGGACTTTTCGTGTAATCAGAATGATCGATGTGCTGTATATCACTAATTCGTGATGAGATATTTAATTACGATGTCCTATATTCATTCGGTGAACATCCTATAATACGCTTAAACGCTTTACTGAAATATTGTGGATATTGATATCCCAAAGCGTAGGCTACATCACTGACTGATTTGTTCGGGTCGGCAAGCAATTCTTTTGCCGCATCCATTGTTTTTATCAGAATATATTCCTGTGCAGAAGAACCAGTCTCCTTCTTAATCAGATCTCCAAAATAATTTGCAGACAGATGCAGTTGGTCTGCACAATAAGCCACGGTTGGCGTACCGAATTTCGAGGGTTTGTCCGACGTGAAATAGTCGTTCAGCAACGCTTCGAAAGAACTAAGTGCATCTTTGTTCTCCTTTTTACGGGTTATGAACTGCCGGTCATAGAAACGGATGCAGTAGTTTAACAGCAATTCGATGGCCGAAGCGATAATCAGCTTGCTGTGTTTGTCCGTTGCTCCCTTGATCTCCTCGTCGATTTTCATCATACAATCTATCACAGTCTGCCGTTCCTGCTTAGAGAGATGCAAAGCTTCATTAACGGCATAGGAAAAGAACGTGTAATCCTGCATGTGGCGGCCAAGCGGTGTACCGTGTAACAATTCGGGCTGAAATGTCAGCCACCAACCTTTGGGCTGGAATGACTCTCCTGTATCGTCATTGCCAATGATCTGTCCCGGAGCGGCGAATACCAGTGTCTCTTCCTGAAAATCATAGAATTTACGGCCATACTTTATCACATCGGCGCACTTGATGTCCTTCAGATAAATGACATAGAAGCCAATGTTTTTGCAGACATGGCGCAACGATTTGATTTTGGAAGCGTCGATTACGCTTACCAACGGATGGGGAGTTTCTATACCCAGAAAATCATTGTAATCCTTGATCGTATTCAGCTTTATAATCTTCTCCATAACAGTGGATTTCATTGTTTTTACGCAAATATATAAAATATCTTCGGGCGATCTGTTTCAACCTGTAATAATTATCCGTGAAACCGTAATTTATACCCTATGGAACTTTCGGATAGCCCGTAATTTTGCATCATGGAAAAATAAATAGAAAAAAAGAACAGTGATACAAATAAATAATTCCGGACTTATGACTATTGATATGTTCAATAAATTGACGGGACATGAAACGCTGCATCCGCAGATTTGCATGATTGATCTGTCGAAAACGAATTTGAGTGAGGATATTCGGATAGTGTGTGATTTTTATGGGTTACTGTACTACAACTCTCCGAAGCAGAGCAAAGCGTCGGAAAAGGAATGGTTACGGCTGATTTATCCCGGTGAGGTGGTCGAGATACCCTCGAAGCAACACCGGCATGCCGACTACTATTCGGGTGTGCTTTTCCATCCCGACCTGTTGTGCGACACATCGCTTGAAAACCGTATCGAAACCTATCCGAAACGCTGCCGTTGCCGGGGTGTGCTGACAGAACATGAACAACAAATCATAACCGATAACCTGCGGGAGATTGGCGAAGAGTTGCACCATGCCATCGACCGTTATAGTGCATCGATCATCGCCTCACACATCGAATTGCTACTTAACTACTGCGTACGCTTTTGCAGTCAATAAAATAAAGAAGATGCAGCAAATCCGTAAAAATTATCCTTCAAACCGTAATTCATGACCGGTCGAAGCGAAAATTCCAGCCTAATTTTGCATCAGATAAAAACAGGAAATATAAAATGATAGAGATTATGGAAATAAAAACGAGAATTAGGATGACGCTGATCTGTATCCTTTTCGGATATGGAATCGCAGCCGCCCAAAACCCAAAAATGGAACAAGTTATGAACAGTAAACGGAAACACATTGCAGAGGTCGCCACCCTTACGGGTAAGGGAGACCTCGATAAACTGAAACCTGTCCTTATCGACGGATTAAATGACGGAATGACCGTGGGTGAACTCAAGGAAGTGATGGTACACGCCTACGCCTATTGCGGTTTCCCGCGTGCCTTGCGCGGACTACAAACCCTTGTTGTGGTACTCGATGAACGGAAAGCGAAAGGTATCGAGGATAACCGGGGTCGTGAAGCATCGCCGATAACTGATACCCGCAGCAAGTACGAACGCGGACGTGATATTCTTGCCGAAATTTCGGGTGCTCCGGCAGATGCGCCGAAAGCCAATTATGCTGTACTGGCTCCGGAAATCGAAGTATTCCTGAAAGAGCACCTCTTTGCTGACCTTTTTGAGCGGGATGTCCTGACATACGCCGAACGGGAACTGGTGACCGTTGCCGTGATCGCCTCTTTGGGCAAAGGCGTAGAGCCGATGCTAAAAGGGCACATGGGTATCGCACTGAATGTGGGCGTAACACCGGATGAATTACGTGGTGTGATGGCCATCATCGAAAAAAACATCGGTCGCAGCGAGGCTGATGCCGGCAAACTAATATTGAACGAATTGCTACAAAGTAAAGGAGTAATCGCTGATTCCCAAGCCCTGGCCGTGGCAGTGGAGAATGGCGTAAAGAAGCAGAAGGTAACGTTCCACAACCGTTTCCTTATTGATGTGGTTGGCGATCTTTATTTCCCTGCAAACTACGACCCTGCAAAGAAATATGCTGCCATCATCGTCGGTCATCCTTTCGGTGGTGTCAAGGAACAGACTTCGGGACTACATGCCCGTAAGTTGGCAGAATTCGGTTATGTGACATTGGCTTTTGATGCTTCCTATTATGGTGAGAGCGGCGGTTATCCGCGTCGTATCGAGTCGCCCGAGGTGCGGGTGGAAGATTTCAGTGCAGCGGTCGACTTCCTCACGAACCATCCGGCTGTTGATGCCGATAAGATTGGTGTCATTGGTATCTGTGGCGGAGGATGTTATTCCGTCAGCGCAGCGCAGATAGACCATCGCATCAAGGCGTTGGCAACGATCAGTATGTACGACATGGGACGTGCCCGCCGTCAGGGTGTGGGCGATTCCCAGACGTATGAACAACGTATGGCAATTCTCGATGAGATCGGTCGCCAGCGCACGGCGGAATATGGCGGAGTTGCACGTAAGGATATCCGTGCGCTACCCGAAAAAGTAGATGAAAACACACCGAAGTTTGCCATTGACTTCCTCGATTACTATGACAATCCGGAGCGTGGCCAGCATCCCAATTCTACGGGCTATTACTCCTACACGAGTCTTGCACCGATGATGAACTTCTTCCCGTTCGCACAGATCGAGACCATATCGCCACGACCGGTACTCTTCATCGTGGGAGAAAACGCTGTATCAGCTTACTTCTCGGAAGACGCATACGCAAAAGCAGTCGAACCGAAAGAGCTGTTTGTCGTACCCGGAGCAACACACGTAGATTTGTACGACCAGCCGGAGTATCTGAAAATCACGCTGCCCAAACTGGACACATTCTTTAAACAACATCTTAAATAACCATTTGAATATGAGAAAATTATTTTTTATTCCATTTTTGTTCCTTCCGCTGACGACTATGGCAGCTTGTTCTTCAGATGACACTCCTGCATCGCAGACGGAACAGTCGACAACTCCCGATGATCCTGACAATCCGTCCGGTAACAGTAAAACTCTCGTAGCCTACTTCTCCGCGCAGGGGCACACGCAAGCCGTAGCCGAACGAATTGTGGAACTTACCGGTGCTGACATATATCGCATTGAGGCGGCCGATCCGTATGCCGAAAATCCATACGATGACAGCGACCGTATTCAGAATGAGGCTTACAACGACCTGCGTCCCGGAGTGGAAAACCTACCCGATAAAGAAATTATCGCGCAATATGATACGATTTTCGTTGGCTCACCTTGCTGGTGGCATCAGCCTGCTATGGTGGTTTGCACATTCCTCGAAGCATACGATCTGAAAGATAAGGTTGTTATCCCGTTCTTCACTTATGGAGCTACAACCTATTTAAACGAATCAATGCAGAAGATTTATAAAGTAACCCCTGAGTCAAAGCATATTCCGAAAACGCTTCCCGAAGACCTCAATCCGGATGACATTACTACTCCCGGCCCGCCCGACGATGCAGGTATTGATATGCCAGGCAGTGCTAATGACACGGAGGCTTGGCTTCGGAGAATCGGAATCATCAAATAAAAAACATAAAATAAGGAAAAGATGAAAAAAGGAAATCTTCATGTACGGACTCCGGTTTTGATATCCTAAGAATACAGAAAATAAAATCTAAAGAGGGTATCAAAATAAAGCTTAGAACACAAATTACACGAATTACGCAAATAATTCATTTTTTATACTTCTGATAATCAGAGCTTATCTGATTTGTTATTTACGTAATTCGTAGAAGTGGCTTTTTGATCGAGTTCCGAATCTAGCTCCAAATAGTTTATTGTCTCGTTATGAATTTGGTTATTTTTCACCATTGTGTGAATGGCCGAAACAGACTATTTTTGCAAAAAATTAATCATTCATAATCTATTAAGCAATGAAAAGTAATACTATTTGTCAAGTAATTCTTGCAGGAAGCATCATATTGGCTTCTTGCCAATCTAACAATTCTGCCAAGCAAGATGAGTCTCAACAAACAATGAACGAAACAGTTATGAACAAAGTTACAGATTGCAAAATCAGTGCGGGAAACATCACTTTCACTAATGCCATCAATGGAGCTGAAAATTGCGTGAAACTGCTTGATGATGGCGCATTGGAATTCCATTGTGCCGAAGGACTGGATTTCTTCAGTGACCCGAATGGAAAACTGTCAAATACAACGCTTCCTATTCTGCTTGTCCCCGTTGAGAACACGAAACCTTTTACGTTAATAGCCAAGGTTACTCCGGAGTTTACAACAGAGGGATTGTATAATGCAGCCGACCTTTTTGTATATTCTTGTGATTCACTTTGGCAGAAACTGGCATTTGAACAGGATGAATACGGTAACCACCGTATTGTTACAGTAAGAACACAAGGAACATCCGATGATAATAATCATGATAAATTAGATGTTTCATCTGTTTACCTGAAGATTTCATCTGATACAAAAACCATTGCCAGCTATTATTCCATCGACAAGAAAAGATGGAACATGGTTCGTCTATACAAGAATTATTATCCAAAGAACATCTATTTGGGCATCAGCAGCCAGTGTCCTCAAAAAGGCAGCTGCACAAGTCGTTTTGAAGAAATTTCTTTGTCTCACGATAATGTTAGCGATTTCCGCTTGGGAGAATAAACTTTGAAAGTTATAAAAAAGAGTAAACACTTACCTTTTAAGGTGTGGGAATGACTGAAAAGCCCTCCCCACACCATTTAAACATTAGAACTATACTCTCCAAAAACTTATTTCGATAAAGTATAAGCAATTCCCAAGCTGATGATACCCGGACGTAGAGTAGCAGTGTTTCTTTGTGCATCGAGTACATCAAGCAAGCCTAATTTATAGGAAGCGCATACCTGCAAACCAAACCGAAATTCATACCCAACTGTCAGTGCAGCCCCGGCATTAAACCGCTTTAATGACGTATTGCCATCAACGTCCTGTTTATACAAATCCGTTTCAACTCCATTTGATTTACTCTTGGCATTTATTCCAAACTCTGCAAACGGACCGGCTCCAACCATGACGTTTCCATTGCCAATCTTCCATTTTCCAATACCATAAATAGTCATTTGTGTACCAATGTTCTTGATATCATGATTCACAAATTCCCGTTCAAGCATAGAAGTCCTGTAATACACAGAGAAGTCTTCTTGTATGGCGAAATGAGATGATACTCTAAGCCCGATAAAACCTCCAACTGAACCGCCAATCCCCATTTTACTTTTCGTTCCCTTCATGTCTGACAAAAAGAAATTGGATGCATTGGCTTCTATTTTGGGACCGGCATACATCTTTGACATCAGTTTTTTCACAAATCCCTGCCCCTTTACTTGTGTCAGACTGAGAGAAAACATCAAAAGGACAAATAAAATTTTTTCTTTATACATATCTTGTTTTAAATTTTATGGTTTATAGTTGATGAAATCACATTTATTGCCCTTTCCGGATCAATCTCGTACAATTGTCTCATCATTTTAGAATCTTCGCCTATATAAATCGTAGCATTTTCCTTCTCCACTGCTGTTATAATAATACGGGCTGCCACATTCGGTTGTAAGGCATTTTTTGCATTCTCCAATGTCGCATCGTCTGCAATTTCAGAATTTTTCTTAATATCCGTGTTCATTGCTCCCGGAAAAACCGTGATAACTTTAACGTTCGTACTTCGCAGTTCAATGTTAAGACTTTCCGACAACATCTTAACCGCTGCTTTTGATGCTCCATAGATGGATTGCCCCGGAATAGGAAGAAATCCGCCCATACTTGAAACGTTTACTAGCATTGCATTTGGACGTTTTTTCAAGTGCGGGAGAAAAGATTGAATCATGTTCAGTGTTCCCCAAAAATTCACGTTAAAAATGCGTTTGGCGACATCATGGGCAATAAATTCCGTATGGAGAAAAGGCTGAATGATGCCAGCATTGTTTATCACTCCATCTATGTCACTGCATGATAAGATGTTATTTGCCAAGCAATTCACTGCCCGGGTATCAGCAATGTCAGTCACTGCATAAGTAAAACGTTTGTGGCTTCCGGTCAGACGGTATGTCTCTTTCAGTCCATCCTCATTTATATCAACTGCTATCACATAACAGCCTTTTTCTAATAAGGTAAGAATAAGCTCACGCCCCATACCACTGCCACCTCCGGTGACTAAGATTCTTTTGTCTTTTAATTCCATAATCAATGTATTTTTATTTTCGACTGCAAAACTACAGGCTTATAAAACATTAGAGACAATACATAGAGTGCATAAAAAGGTATAAAGGTCGTATCATACTTGTATATACCCAGAAATACATCTATTTTTGCAGTAAATTATACGCATTACAAAAAGATATGGAAAGTTATATAGACTGGAAGCATGCAATAAAGGATGTTGCTATGAAATCAATCGGCGAGGACTTCATTATAATGGACGCCCCTGTATTGACGGATATTCCCCTTGAGCCATTTAAAGCGAATGTGACGACAATAGTATTGTGCCAAGAAGGTTATTTGGATGGTGAAATAGGTTTAGAGCGCTTCACGGCCCATGCCCCAAGTCTTGTTGTTCTGCTTGCGGACAAAGTACTGGAGATGAAATCCATTAGTAGGGACTTCAAGGGGCAAGTCCTGATAATGTCGAAACGTTTTACGGACAATCTGTTGCTGGAGATAAAAGACCGTCTACCACTTACCATGTCGGTAGAGAACAAGCCTTGCCAGCCGTTAAGCGAAGAGGCAACACACAGTTTGGAGAATTATTTCTCCATGATGAAAAAAGCAATGCAGATGAAAGAAAATCCTCACAGATCAGAAGTAGCAAGGCACTTGATGCTTGCTTTCATGTACGGACTCCGGTTTTATTTCCATTCGGAAGCTAACAACCCTAAAACGCATAACGAACAGCTTGTGGAAAGTTTTTTGGCATTGGTGAAGCAATATTTCTATAAGGAACGTATGTTGAAATTCTACGCCGACAAACTGTGCCTGACCAGTAAACATATAGCGAAAGTAATCAAAGACACGACAGGAAAAGCAGCCAATGAATGGATTGACGACCATGTTATCCTCGAAGCGAAAGCGTTGCTGAAGTCAACAGACATGACAATCCAACAAGTCAGTGATATACTGTGCTTTGACAATCCTTCTTTCTTCACGAAATACTTCAAGAGACACATGGGGATGACACCCAAAGAATACAGACTGTGAAATCATAAAAGCATTCTGTTTAAGAATGTTTTTATGATTTCTGCAACACGCTTTAAATCATTCATTTACAACTTTTCTCAGAAAAACCCACTCCAAGGCATCAAAAGAGTACAATACTTCCCGCACTACATCCTATCTTTGCAATGTCATCAGAAATAAATGATGGCAAGTGAACCTTATTTTTTTAACCAATTAAACTTTAACTATTATGGCTTTAGAGTATGTAGTGACCAAAAGAGTGTTTGGCTTTGACGACACAAAGACAGAGAAGTACGTAGCGAAATCTGTACGTTCGGGACAGATGAGTTTTAGTAAAACGTGTGCAAAGGTTAGTCGACTTTGCGGAATCCACCGAAAGGTAGTAGATTTAGTAGTCAGCGGTCTGGTTGATATGATGGCGGAGGATATTGATGACGGAAAAAGTGTTCAATTAGGAGAGTTCGGCATCTTCCGCCCCACCATTAAGGCTAAAAGTGCGGATACAGCGGAAGGTGTAACGGCAAGTAATATAGTGCGCAAGCGTATTGTATTTACTCCGGGAAAGATTTTCCAACGTACTTTGGGAGAAATGAGCGTGACACGTTCTATTCCCGTTGATACAGATTATACGGACGGAAGCAGTTCTGGTGGTAACGGCAGTGGTGGAAATCAGGGCGGTGACGGCGGTTTGGATGAAAATCCATTAGGATAAATCTCCTTATCAGAGTGAAAAGTGAGTTGTGAAGTTCTTTCGCTACTCACTTTTCTGCTACTATAAAAATTTCACAGCTCGATGTAAAATCATTCTTGCCGAGTAGTTCTTTATAAATAGATATTTTACGAAATCCTACCTTTTTCAATATACTTGTTATTTCTTCCTCCGAATAATACCTTTCCCAAATGATGAAATGTTTGGCTGTGTCTTCAAGTATCAGGTTATATTGATATGCAAAAGCTTTGTTCTCCGGATAATGAAATGTCTGGCTTAGAAGTAAATATTCACTTTCATTCCAGAACCCACCGCAAGGGGC
The DNA here is from genome assembly GCF_003464595.1 of Bacteroides intestinalis. Classification (GTDB taxonomy): domain Bacteria; phylum Bacteroidota; class Bacteroidia; order Bacteroidales; family Bacteroidaceae; genus Bacteroides; species Bacteroides intestinalis_A. The sequence continues at coordinate 51,485 of NZ_QRZF01000017.1, read as the reverse complement.
ATATTCCCAATTCCGGCTTTCCTGTCTGTCATCAATAATCCCTTCCGAGAAAATATCAAAAATGAGAACGCCTCCATCAGCCAGCGAAAGATATATATTGTCCAGCAATCGGTCGCGATCACTATCCGGATGGGTTCCCATATCACAATAGATCATGGTGATTGCATCGTACTTACCCATAGAATAATTATTGATGTAGTCACCCAAAATATAGTTGATTTCCTCCCGTTTTCCAATGGCATATTCTATAGAAGCTTTATTAAAATCAATGCCCGTCACCATATAATCCTTATCTGCTAAAAGCGATGTGTACAGTCCCGGACCGCAACCTAAATCAAGCAAATGACTTTGGGGCTTTGTGTGCTGGAGTATGAAATCCACTATCTTCAGAACTGATTCCTGCTTCCGGCTTGCACCATCAGATTGCGGATCAAGGTGATCTTTTAATATCTGCTGCTGAATATACGGGTCGGTCCAAATATTATGAGCGGACTTTTCAAATAAAACAGGTTTATGATCTATGATTCTCATGCTTTCTTGTAGATAGTCTTTCATATTATTCATTAATAGCTCATTGGCAAACAAATATCTGCTTTTCCGAATGATCACAAAATGCTTCTTCTTCAAAACTGCCAAACTTATGAAGAATTTTAAAACCGTTCCATTCCAGGTATGAATCTAACTCTTGAGGAAAGAATAACCTCATATCCAAATTCTGAACCGAATCAAACTCACCATTAATGAAATAGTGCCATTCTATGCGATTTATCTGAGTTTTGCTCTCGTATCGCATAATCTGCTTTATCAATACTTCTCTCCCATCTTTGGTGGTATATTCAGCAATTTCTATTGGTTCTTTTTCATGTTCTACAATGTATTGGATATTGGGATTAAAACAATCTAACAAAAATATGCCTCCTGCTTTGAGATGATTTTTAATCACACGTAATGCTTTAAACAAATCTTCATTTTGATATAAATGATGGATCGAATTGAAAGGAATAAAGACAAGGTCATATTTCTTCTTTAAGTCGAGAGTTCTGATGTCAGCCTCAATAAATTCTATTTCTAATCCTGCTCCGGCAGCTTTTGTTTTCGCTTGTTCAAGCATAGAAGCAGTGTAGTCTACCCCGCTGATATCATATCCTTCCTGTGCTATCGGAATAGTAAGTCTGCCTGTACCGCAACAAAGTTCAAGTATACAGGCATCCTTGTTTTTAGGCAGCCATCGCTTGTAAAATAGCAAATCATCTATGTGGGTATTCATTCCATCATAAATATTCGCATCATAAATTAAATCCCCAACTTTATAATTGCTATTCATCTGACTCTTCAATATCTGGTGAGTACTAATATTTACTGTTAAACATACAAAGGTAGTACTATTTATCGTGTTTTTTCCTATCTTTGCAGCTATTCTTAAGAGAACTATAGATGTATTACAATAACCTGTTTACTACAAACAATCCCCCGGTAGCAGTCTAAAAGCTGAGCAACCGGATTCCATTTATATCATTTTCCTACCTTTCAAGGGTATTGGAATAGAAGGATTATGCCTATTCCTTTTCAAGGTTGTTCAGCCAAATCTTTTGGTTTTATTAATATAAAAACAACTTTGAAATGAAAAATCTGAAATACATTTTCATGGTTCTGCTCGGTGGAACCATGTATGGTACGATGTCTTCCTTTGTGAAACTATCGTACACAAAAGGCTTCAATGCCGCTGAAATATCTTTTTGGCAGGCTTTTATCGCCGCCTTATTACTTGCAATATATGCTTTTTCCACAAGAAAGAATATCAAGGGTAAGTTGACCTTCGGCAATTTTATATTCTTACTTTTTACAGGCAGTGCTATCGGACTAACGAATTTCTTTTATTATGAATCCGTAAGTTACATCTCGGCATCATTGGCTATCGTCATCCTTATGCAGTTCACATGGTTCAGCCTGTTGTTGGAATGGCTTATATTTAAAAGCAAACCGTCCAAACCCGAATTGATTACTGTTTCATTTATCTTGGTCGGAACGATAATGGCTGGAAATATCCTTGGGGCAGAAGCATGGGAGTTTTCGATGAAAGGTGTCCTGTTTGCATTAAGCTCTTCACTCACTTATACCGTGTATATCATAGCCAACAGTCGGGTTAGCAAGAGTGTTCGTTGGCAAACTAAAAGCATGGTTATAATGATGGGATCTTCATTGTGTCTATTTTCAATAAACAGTGAAATAATTCTGTCAAGTGATTATCTAAATGACAAATTTTTCTGTTGGGCTATATTTCTTGCCGTTGTGGGCACGACTGTTCCGACAGCCTTGTTTGCCTCCGGCATTTCAAAGATTGGTGCCGGTATCAGTTCTATACTAATGACTGTAGAGCTTCCCGTTGCCATTATTTGTGCAAGAATAGTGTTGAAAGAGCAAATAGGTTCCCTGCAAGTTGTTGGAATAGTGATTATGCTTGCATCTATTTGCATAATGAATTATTATAAAGTTTATAAATTTAAAAGGTGAATATATAGGTTTTACGATAATAAGATAAAAAAAGAATCGCACGGTATTTGGGGTAAAGTATTGGTTCTTATTTAGATAAAAATGTATATTAATATTTTCCTCCGAATTATTCGTTTAAAGGTACCGAAAGGGGACAATCTCCCTTGTGCCATATAGTACCTTTGCAAAGTCATCTGAAACAAATGACAACAGTAAACCTTATTTTTTTAACCTATTAAACTTTAATTATTATGGCTTTAGAGTATGTAGTGACCAAGAGAGTGTTTGGCTTTGACGACACAAAGACTGAGAAGTATGTAGCAAAATCTGTACGTTCGGGACAAATGAGTTTTAGTAAAACGTGTGCAAAGGTCAGCCGACTTTGCGGAGTCCATCGAAAAGTGGTAGACTTGGTAGTCAGCGGTCTGGTTGATATGATGGCGGAGGATATTGATGACGGAAAGAGCGTTCAATTGGGAGAGTTCGGCATCTTCCGCCCCACCATTAAGGCCAAAAGCGCAGATACTGCGGAAGGAGTTACGACAAGCAATATAGTACGTAAGCGTATTGTATTCACTCCGGGGAAGATTTTCCAACGTACTTTGGGAGAAATGAGCGTAACCCGCGCCATTCCCATCGATACAGATTATACGGATGGAAGCAGTTCCGGTGGTAACGGTAGCGGCGGCAACCAAGGAGGTGACGGTGGTATAGAGGATGATCCGTTAGGATAATGCCAAATTAAAGTAGCGAAAGAACTTCGCTACTTTTTTTGTTTCCATACCTATTTATATGGATAATATCTCTTATTTTTGCACATATTATAACTATAAATAGGTAATATGGAAACATCAAAAGTCTACTACACAGACCTGCGTACCTCTCCTACTTCCAATCTTCTGGATAAGATGGAGCGTCTGGTAAAGCGGGCAGGTATTGAACAGCTACCCTTAAAAGACAGTTTTGTCGCTATCAAGATTCACTTCGGTGAGCCGGGAAACCTTGCTTATCTTCGCCCGAACTACGCGGCTCGCATGGCAAACCTATTGCGCAACAATGGTGCAAAACCTTTCTTGACGGACTGTAACACACTATATTCAGGCCGTCGTGCCAATGCCGTCGATCACCTGCAAAGCGCAATGGAAAACGGTTATAATCCTATATCCGCCCAATGTCAGGTTATCATCGGAGATGGATTGAAAGGTACGGATTGCCGGGAAATTCCCTTGAACGGTGAGTACTGTGCCGCCCCTAAGATTGGTACTGCCATAGCCGATGCGGATATTATCATCAGCATGAATCACTTTAAAGGGCACGAACAAGCCGGTTTTGGCGGAGCTTTAAAGAATTTAGGCATGGGCTGTGCCAGCGTAGCCGGAAAATTGGAACTACATTCGGCCTCTCAACCCAAAATAGATACGGGAAGTTGCATCGGCTGCAATATCTGCGTGAAGCACTGTGCACACGACGCCGTACATCTGAATGCAGGACGCAAAGCAGAAATAGATTACGCGAAATGCGTAGGTTGCGGGCAGTGTGTCGCCTTGTGCCAGTATGACGGCGCCATTATGGGCGATGAAGATACGTCCGAACGCTTAAACTATAAGATTGCCGAATATTCACTGGCCGTAGTGAAAGATAAGCCCAACTTCCACATCAGTTTTATAATGAATGTATCTCCGGAATGTGACTGTTGGAATCATAATGATGCCGCCATTGTACCCGACCTCGGTATTCTGGCTTCTACAGACCCGGTGGCTCTGGATAAAGCGTGCGCGGATATGGTGATCCAGGCTCCTATACTGCACACGGGTAACCGCCTTTCTGCCGGACATGAGCACGATGATTTGTGCGGCCATGACAAGTTCCACATGATGCACCCGGATACGGACTGGCTGGCTGGATTGCGCCATGCGGAAAAGATCGGATTGGGCAATATGCAATATGAATTGGTGAAGATTTAAACCTTTTCCGTCCGAAAGAGTCTTAATATAAATCTAGCGATACAAAACCTGTAAGGATTGAGACAAATCCTCAAACAAAATGAGCGCTCATCTCCTACTTTTGTATCTTGAAGAAACATAATAATAACAAATTAAAATCTAATCATTGAATAATGGAAACATCTGCTAAACTCTACTCTTTGTCGTTCAGTAACGTGAAGACCTATTTGTTTGCATTCTTATTTGTTGCAGGAAATATAGCATTGCCGCAGCTTTGCCATCTGGTTCCCATGGGCGGACCGACTTTGCTGCCTATCTATTTCTTTACACTGATTGCTGCCTATAAATTCGGTTTCCGTGTAGGACTGCTTACAGCTTTACTTTCTCCGGTGATTAATCATTTACTGTTTGGTATGCCCGCTGCCGCTGCATTGCCTGTATTGCTGATAAAATCCGGTTTGCTTGCAGGAGCCGCTGCATTTGCCGCACGATATACAAAGAAGATATCCTTAGTTGCATTGCTTGGTGTGATTCTTGCTTACCAGGTGATAGGCACTGCTTTTGAATGGGCTATATGTGGTAACTTCTTCCTGGCCGTACAAGATTTCCGTATCGGTATTCCGGGTATGCTGATCCAATGGTTCGGTGGTTACGCTCTGCTGAAAGCTATTTCCAAACTTTAATAATAGACTATCTCCCATAACAATATGGCAAAAACAATGGAAGAAGTGCTGGAACGCTTCCGCACAATTGAATTCCACGATGATTTTGATATGATCGTGGCTATTGCTAATGGCGGTATCGTTCCGGCAGGTATCATCAACCAGCGATTGCAAAAAGAAGTGCATCTGCTACGTATCAATTTGCGAGATGAATACCAGCATCCGAAGTACGATGCACCCCAGTTGCTCGCTCCGGTTGACTTTGATTTTAAAGATAAAAGCATCTTATTGGTAGATGACCGTATTAAGACAGGCTCTACCATTCGTCTGGCGTGCGAATTACTGAAAGAGGCACGTCTGATAAAAACATTCGCAGTCAATGGTACGGCAGATTATGCCTTGTTTGATGAGACGTGTTTTAAGTTCCCATGGATACTATGAATAATTGATAATTAATAGATTAATAATCTGAAGGGCCTATGGATAGAAGGGATTTCTTAAAGACTCTGGCGGTAACGGGGGCGGTGATGACCGTGCAACGTTCCGAAGCAATGGACATACTGGCGCAAAAGCTGACAAATGCTGGCGGCGGTAAGGTGGATCTGGTAGCTGTGATGGGTGGAGAACCGGAAGCGATGTTCAGGCGTGCTATTACAGAAATGGGTGGCATGAAACAATTTATCAAACCGGGACAAAAGGTAGTGGTTAAACCGAATATTGGTTGGGATAAAGTACCCGAACTGGCCGGTAATACGAATCCGAAACTGGTTGCGGAAATTGTGAAGCAATGTCTTGCCGCAGGTGCCAAGGAAGTTACGGTTTTTGATCATACTTGTGATGACTGGCAGAAGTGCTACAAGAACAGCGGCATTGAAGAAGCTGCCAAAGCTGCGGGTGCCAAGGTTATGCCGGCTCATCTGGAAAGCTACTACAAACCAGTCTCATTGCCCAAAGGCGTACGCATGAAAAGTGCCAAGGTACACGAAGCTATTCTGAACAGTGATGTATGGATCAATGTGCCCATCCTGAAAAACCATGGCGGCGCCAACTTGACGATTTCCATGAAGAACCACATGGGTATTGTCTGGGATCGCGGTTTCTTCCATTCCAACGACTTGCAGCAATGTATTGCCGATATCTGCACAATGGATAAGAAAGCAGTACTGAATGTGGTGGATGCCTATCGCGTTTTGAAAACCAATGGTCCGCGTGGACGTTCTGCTTCGGATGTGGTATTGACCAAAGGATTATTTATTTCACAGGATATTGTGGCCGTAGATACGGCTGCCACCAAATTCTTTAACCAAGTTCGCGAAATGCCGCTTGAAAGTGTAGCTCACCTTGCTAACGGGCAGGCATTGAAGATTGGAACGATGGATTTGGATAAGCTGAATGTGAAGCGTATCAAGCTTTAATTCAAGCGATATAAAGTATACACACTTATGTTGAGAAAAGCACGTATTATATTGTCCGTTGTTATCTTCGGGCTGATAACCTTTTATTTTCTGGATTTTGCGGAAATATTGCCAAATAGTTTCCACAGACTGGCACATATACAGTTTGTGCCGGCATTGATGTCACTCAGTTTTATTATCCTGGCAGTGCTGATACTGATTACCTTGTTATTGGGACGTATCTATTGCTCTACAATTTGTCCGATGGGTATCTTTCAGGATATAGTGACCTGGATTTCTAAAAAAACAGCAAAGAAAAAGAAACGTTTCCGCTACTCGCCTGCCAGGAATATACTGCGCTGGGGAGTATTGGGTGTAACGGCGATAGCTTTTCTTTTCGGATTTACGGTCATTTTAGGTCTGCTCGATCCTTACAGCGCTTTCGGACGTATGACGGTCAATGTGTTTAAACCTGTGTATATGTTAGGGAACAATTTGCTGGAAAGCATATTTTCAAGTTTTAATAACTATACTTTCTATCAGGTGGACGCTTCTCTTCTGAGTATCTCGTCCTTTGTTATCGGACTGTTGACGTTCTTGGTGGTTGGCTTTCTGGCATGGAAATACGGACGTACCTGGTGCAACACAATATGCCCGGTAGGTACGCTGCTTGGCTTTCTAAGCCGCTTCTCACTATTTAAAGTACGTATCGATACAGAAAAATGCAATCATTGCGGACTGTGTGCCACTAAATGCAAAGCCTCATGTATTAATAGTCCGGAACAGACTATTGACTACAGTCGTTGCGTAGATTGTTTCGATTGTCTGGGTGAATGTCGTCAGAACGCACTTAGTTATACCACTCCCCTCAAAACAGAGAAACAGGTGACTGACACTTCCAAACGCCGTTTTTTACTTGCCGGGCTGACAACTGCCGCTGCAACTCCCAAAGTAATGGCACAAGCCCAGAACGTAGCAGCTGCGGCAGCCGGAATGAAAAGTGATAAACGTCAGACGCCTATAACACCGCCGGGATCTATCAGTCTGGAACATTTTCAGGCACATTGCACCTCGTGCCACCTGTGTGTCAGCAAATGCCCCTCTCATGTACTGAAGCCTGCTTTTATGGAGTATGGTTTAGGGGGAATGATGCAACCGACCGTTTTCTTTGAAAAGGGTTTCTGTAATTTTGATTGTACCGTATGCGGGGATGTTTGTCCGAATGGAGCTATCCTGCCACTGACGAAAGAGCAGAAACACCTGACACAGATGGGTAAAGTTGTCTTCATCGAGGAAAACTGCATCGTCTACCGCGACGGAACCAGTTGTGGGGCTTGTTCGGAACATTGTCCTACGCAAGCTCTGTCGATGATTCCTTTCAAGGACGGATTGACAATTCCTCATATAGATACGGAAATTTGTGTAGGTTGTGGCGGTTGTGAATACGTCTGCCCTGCCCGCCCCTTCCGCGCCGTATACATCGAAGGAAATGCCGTACAGCAAGAGGCTAAACCCTTCACCGATAATCATCAGGAAGAAATTCAGGTAGATGATTTTGGCTTTTGATTAAATATTTTCCCGATTCCCACTGACGCCTGTCTTCGATTGTATAAATTGGGGGCAGGCGTTGCTTTTTCTCTATACTTAGCACATTTTTCTCCCTTTTTACTTTCAACCTACGATAAAATCACTAATTTCGTGGCGAACAAATATATGGTAGATTTTTTACATGGAGGCAACATCAAATAATTGGTTTACGAACAAATATCCTATAGGATATGCTTTGAGCGGTGGTTTTATCAAGGGTTTCGCACATCTGGGCGTGATGCAGTCATTGTTGGAACATGACATCAAACCTAATATCCTTTCGGGAGTAAGCGCAGGGGCTTTGGCAGGCGTGTTTTATGCAGACGGTAACGAACCGCATAAAGTGCTGGATTACTTCTCCGGGCATAAGTTCCAGGATCTGACCAAATTAGTCATCCCGAAAGTGGGATTGTTCGAGTTAGGCGAATTTATTGATTTCCTGAAAACCAATCTGAAAGCAAAGACGATGGAAGAATTGCAAATACCTCTCATCATCACTGCAACCGACCTCGATCACGGACGTGTGGTGCATTTCCACAAAGGGAATATTGCCGAACGTGTGGCGGCTTCCTGTTGTATGCCTGTCCTTTTCTCTCCTGTAAAAATAGAAGGAACGCATTATGTAGATGGTGGGGTGTTTATGAACTTACCTGTATCTACCATCCGACGTGTTTGCAGCAAAGTGGTGGCAGTAAATGTTAGTCCGCTACTGGCGAACAAATATAAGATGAATATTGTAAGTATTGCCATGCGTTCCTACCACTTCATGTTCCGTGCCAATACGTTCCCCGAACGGGAAAAAGCGGATTTATTAATAGAACCGTATAACCTGGATGGATACAGCAATACCGAACTGGAAAAAGCAGAAGAAATATTTATGCAGGGATACAATGCCGCTAACGCTCTTCTGGATCAGTTGAAAGCGGATCAGGGAACCATCTGGAAAGATGAAAGTAATTATCAAATCATAAAATAAAAATAGAATGGGGAAAGATGAAAAAATGATTATCTATCAAGTGTTTACGCGCTTGTTTGGTAACAATCATAATCACTGCATCAATAACGGGAACATAACAGAAAACGGATGCGGTAAAATGGCGGACTTTACAGCCAAGGCACTCAATGAAATAAAGAAGTTGGGAGCTACCCATATTTGGTATACCGGTATCATAGAACATGCCACGCAAACGGATTATCGCCGTTACAACATACGTCCCGATCATCCGGCTATTGTTAAGGGAAAAGCAGGCTCTCCTTATGCCATCAAGGATTATTATGACGTGGATCCGGACTTGGCAAACGATGTACAGGAACGTATGAAGGAATTTGAAAATCTGGTACAACGTACTCATCGTAGCGGTCTGAAAGTCATTATCGATTTTGTTCCGAATCACGTTGCCCGCCAATATCATTCGGATGCACAACCTGACGGAACTTCACAGTTGGGTGCAAATGATGATCCTAATTACGCTTTCAGCCCATATAATAATTTTTACTATATCCCTCAATCCGAATTGCATGGTCAGTTTGATATGAAAGGATCGGCTGCGGAACCTTATAAAGAATGTCCTGCCAAGGCTACGGGAAACAATCGTTTCGATGCTTATCCCAATATCACCGACTGGTACGAAACCGTGAAGCTGAATTATGGAGTGGACTATCAGAATGGTGGAACCTGTCACTTCAATCCCACTCCGGACACCTGGACAAAGATGCTGGATATCCTTCTTTTCTGGGCAGACAAGAATATCGACGGTTTTCGTTGTGATATGGCTGAAATGGTTCCGGTTGAATTCTGGGAATGGGTGATTCCGCAAGTGAAAGAAAAGCATCCTGACTTGTTATTCATTGCAGAGGTTTATAATCCGGCAGAATATCAGAATTACATTTTCCGCGGAAAATTTGATTATCTATATGATAAGGTAGGACTTTATGATACGCTTCGCAATGTGATTTGCGGCTATGATTCGGCTACGGCCATTACCCGTTCCTGGCAAAGTCTGGGTGGCATTGAGAAACGGATGCTGAATTTCCTGGAGAACCATGACGAACAGCGCATTGCTTCTGATTTCTTCGCCGGCAATCCGCGTAAAGCCATTCCGGGACTGATTGTTTCAGCTTGTATGAATACCAATCCGATGATGATTTATTTCGGGCAGGAATTCGGTGAACTGGGCATGGATAGCGAAGGTTTCAGTGGCAGAGATGGGCGTACTACTATTTTTGATTATTGGAGTGTAGATACCATACGTCGTTGGCGGAATGGTGGGAAGTTCGATGGCAAGATGCTGACGGAAGACCAAAAACACATCTATAGTATCTACCAACGCATCCTGACGCTTTGCAACAAAGAAAAAGCAATCACTGAAGGAGAATTCTTCGATCTGATGTATGCCAACGCAAATGGCTGGCGCTTCAATGAGCATAAACAATACACATTCTTGCGCAAAGCTGGAAAAGAGTTATTGTTCATTATCGTGAACTTTGACCACATTTCAGTAGATGTAGCTATCAATGTGCCTTCTCATGCCTTTGACTTCCTGCAAATACCGCAGATGGATATTTATCCGGCGGTAGATTTGCTAACCGGAAAGACGGAAAGTATTAGTTTACTGCCTTATAAGGCTACGGAAATTTCTGTAGAAGGATATAGTGGAAAGATATTGAAAATCAAGTTATAATAAGATTTTCACCACGGAGTAACACAGAGTTCCACAGAGTAATCTTTATTCGAAAGAATCCTTATTACTCTGTGGAACTCTGTGTTACTCCGTGGTGCTTTCTCCTTCCAGTTTTTCCTTCAGTCTGTACAGACGCGTAATGGCCGGATTGTAAAACTCATCCGGATAATGCGCTTTGATATCGTTTATATTTGCCACTACGTATTGTCTAAGATTCACAATATTTTCGGCCTCACTTAGTTGTAACTCTTTGGGTAACTGTGCGTTCTCAGCCCACTTCATCAAGGCATTCACACTTTCTTCATCATACTTATATTCCATATGTTCGTATAATTTTTCTACAAAGATATAAACAAATGATAAAAACACACATACCCCTTCGAACTTTTTCTGTGGAGACGTGTTATATTATTGTGTTTTTCATAGTATTAGATATAAGATTAATTAAAGGAGACTGTACCCGCTTGTGATAAGTAAGTACATCAAAAACAGAAGCGTCTGTTTGATTGATAAATGTGTAAGGAGCATCGGTTTACCAGAGCCGATGCTTTTTTTGTCCCTGTTTGTAGCATGTTAGGAAAATTATGCGTAATTTTGTCAGATAATAAGGAAAATACCAATATGAACATCCCTGTTATTTTTCAATTCTTAAAAGAAGTGTCCGCTAACAATAACCGCGAATGGTTCAATGCTCACAAGGACTTGTATGAAGAAGCCCGTGGGGAATTTGAGAACCTGTTATCGGCTATAATTACCCGTATCTCGCTTTTCGATGAAAGTATTCGTGGCGTTCAAGTCAAAGACTGTACTTACCGGATTTATCGTGATACGCGCTTTTCGCAGGACAAGACCCCGTATAAAACTCATTTGGGCGGATACATCAACGCCCGCGGTAAGAAATCAGACCACTGCGGTTACTATGTTCACATTGAACCGGGCAACTGTCTGTTGGCAGGTGGTAGCTATTGCCTGCCTCCTAAGACGCTGAAAGCCGTGCGACAGGCAGTGTATGATAACATAGACGAATTTCGCGGTATAGTTGAAAATCCGGATTTCAAGCAATACTTCCCGGTAATAGGCGAAGACTTCCTGAAAACAGCTCCCAAAGGGTTTCCAAAGGATTTTGAATATGTACAATATCTGAAATGCAAGGAATATACCTGTTACTGCAATCAACCGGACAGCTTCTTTCTGGCACCCGATTGCGTGGATCGTACGGCGGAAATCTTCAAGCAAATGAAACCTTTTGCTGATTTCCTGAACTACACGATTGACGACTTTGAATAAAATTTGATAATAATATAACTAACTTAAAACATTAAAGCTATGGTAGTAGATAGATTAGAAAATTTAGAAAAATATGCATCGTTGAACCCCTTGTTCGCCCAAGCTATTGAATTCTTGCAATCGCATGACTTGAACGCGATGGAAGTTGGCAAAACCGAACTGAAAGGTAAAGACCTGGTTGTAAACGTAGCTCAAACTACCCCTAAAGCTAAAGAACAAGCCAAACTGGAAACACACAATGAATTTATAGATATCCAGATTCCTCTCTCCGGTGCGGAAGTAATGGGCTATACCGCAGGAAAAGATTGCGTACCGGCTGATGCTCCCTACAATGCAGAGAAAGATATTACTTTCTTCGAAGGACTGGCTGAAACTTATATCACTGTAAAACCTGGAATGTTTGCTATATTCTTCCCTCAAGACGGACATGCTCCCGGCATTTCTCCCGACGGTGTGAAGAAAGTCATTGTGAAAGTGAAAGCATAATAATCCAATCAATCAAAAACTCATCCTTTATGGAAACATTGAATTTGATCAAAAACGACCCCTGGCTGGAACCTTTCGAAGATGCCATCAAAGGCCGTCATCAGCATGTATTAGACAAAGAGGCTGAACTGACGAACAAAGGGAAACAGACTTTGTCTGATTTTGCCTCGGGATATTTATATTTCGGACTTCACCGTACTGCTGACGGCTGGATTTTCCGTGAATGGGCACCCAACGCCACAGAAATATTTATTGTGGGCACATTCAATGAATGGAAAGAACTAAAGAAGTACAGTCTGAAACGTAAGGATTATGGTGTTTGGGAAATCAAACTTCCGGCAGATGCCATGAGACACGGTGATTTATACAAACTCATTGTACATTGGGAAGGCGGTTGCGGAGAACGTATTCCTGCCTGGGCAACACGGGTGGTACAAGACGAGCAAACCAAGATTTTCAGTGCGCAGGTCTGGTCACCGGAAAAGCCATATAAAGTAAAGAAGCGTACATTTAAACCTAATACGGATCCTTTGCTTATCTACGAATGCCATATCGGTATGGCGCAACAGGAAGATAAAGTAGGAACTTACAACGAGTTCCGTGAAAAAACTCTTCCGCGCATAGCTAAAGCCGGATACAATTGCATTCAAATCATGGCTATTCAGGAACATCCCTACTACGGTAGTTTCGGTTACCATGTATCCAGTTTCTTTGCCGCTTCTTCCCGTTTCGGTACTCCGGAAGAATTGAAGGAGTTGATCGATACCGCACACGGATTGGGTATTGCAGTGATTATGGACATCGTTCATTCTCATGCAGTAAAGAATGAAGTGGAAGGCTTGGGCAATTTTGCCGGTGATCCGAATCAATACTTCTACCCCGGCGCACGACGTGAACATCCGGCTTGGGACTCACTTTGTTTCGACTATGGAAAAAATGAAGTTATCCATTTTCTTCTTTCTAATTGTAAGTACTGGCTTGAGGAATACGGATTCGACGGCTTCCGGTTCGATGGTGTAACATCTATGCTCTATTATAGTCACGGACTGGGTGAAGCCTTCTGTAATTATGGAGACTATTTCAATGGCCATCAGGATGACAATGCCATTTGCTACCTGACACTTGCCAACAAACTTATCCACGAAGTAAATTCCAAAGCAATAACGATTGCCGAGGAAGTATCGGGAATGCCCGGTCTTGCAGCTAAAGTTGAAGACGGCGGCTATGGTTTCGACTACCGTATGGCGATGAATATCCCCGATTATTGGATCAAGACCATCAAAGAAAAAATAGACGAAGATTGGAAACCGTCCAGCATGTTCTGGGAAGTAACCAATCGTCGTAAAGATGAAAAGACTATATCTTATGCAGAAAGTCACGACCAGGCATTAGTGGGCGATAAGACGATTATCTTCCGTCTGATAGATGCCGATATGTACTGGCATATGCAGAAAGGTGATGAAAACTACACAGTAAATCGTGGTATTGCTCTTCACAAGATGATACGTTTACTGACTTCAAGTACTATCAATGGTGGTTATCTTAACTTCATGGGCAACGAATTCGGCCATCCCGAATGGATTGATTTTCCACGTGAAGGTAATGGATGGTCATGTAAGTATGCCCGTCGTCAGTGGGATCTGGTAGATAACAAGAATCTTACTTACCACTATATGGCTGACTTTGATGCTGATATGCTCAAAACCATTAAGAGCGTGAAAGCTTTCCAGGCAACACCTGTTCAGGAAATCTGGCACAATGACGGCGATCAGGTATTGGCATATATGCGTAAGGATTATGTCTTTGTGTTCAATTTCAATCCCAAACAGTCATTTACCGATTATGGCTTCCTGGTTTCTCCGGGCACATATGAAGTAGTATTGAATACGGATAATCCTGCTTATGGCGGTAATGGATTGACTGATGACACTGTAAAACATTTCACTATTGCTGATCCTCTTTATGAGAAAGAGAAGAAGGAATGGTTGAAGTTATATATTCCTGCCCGTACAGCAGTAGTATTGAAGAAAACGAAATAAATAACATACTATAAATAAGAAAGCCGTGTCGGGAAATTCCAACACGGCTTTCTTATTCTTCTTTTCGATAGATTATTTCAATTGCGCTTCAATTTGCGGCAATAGTTTCTTAATATTATCTATCATACTTTTTTCACGAGGTTTGTCTGCCGAGAGTAAGGGGAGTGCACGCTCCAGATACGTTTTAGCATTCTGGAAGTTTTTGTCAGCGATTTCTTTCTGTGCATCGTACTTAGCTTTATCTGAATTAGCCAATGGTGCTGCATTCTTCAGAACTAAAGCTGCCTTATTATAAGAAAGTGTACCCAAGCTGTACAATGCGTTGGTATTCTTTTCATCGTCAGCAAGTACTTGTTTGAAAGCTTCTTCAGCATCATCCAGTTTATTAGCCTTTTGTGCTTTAATACCGGCATTCAGATAATAATTAGCATGAAGTCTTTTCAATGTCTTATTTTCCGGAGCTGCTTCTATACCCTCTTTCAGAGTGGCAAGATACTCACTGTCTTTTTTCAAATCCTTCAATGCACCGGCTTTACCTACATATGCATTTCCCAGATTGTATTTCTTTTGAATAGCAATATCAAAATACTTGAGAGCTTCTTCCGGTTTTTTGATTTTATCGGCACAAACGCCGCAGTTGTAAGCGATAACGGAGTCCTGATTGTTTGTCTGTGTCAGGTAGGTACTGAATTTTGTAAATGCTTCCTGGTAATTTTTGGCTTCGAGTGCTGCCTTTCCTTCGTTAATTAGATTTCCAGGTTCTGTAGTTTGCGCAAAAAAGTTAGTTGCTGCACAACACAGCGCAATGGATAACAAAAATTTTTTCATGTGCTTTAAATTTTAAAAGTTGATATCCCAAAATTAGTGTTCATAGCTATAGAAGCAAAACCATTTTAACTTTTTTGTAGTTTTTAGGACAGCTGTAACAAATGTTATTTTACGTAAATTTCAAGAGGAACTGAATGTTAAACACTGTCATTTCAGGCTGTACTATACACCACCGGTTACTCTTCAGATAAATATTTTTAAAGAATTAACTCGAAACTATCTACAATTTAATTGCTTTTATCCAATAAACTAAATACCTTTACTGCATAAATGAAATAGGATGTTTATAAACAGCTGATAGGTTGGTAACAAACAACTTATTGGCTGATTATAAACATTCAATAAGTCTGATATAATCAACTGACTACATTTAATAATAAAAAGGAATTGGTTATCGCGCTGTATGAAGTTAATTTATGTACCATCCTAATTTAATTTCACCAGTATAAAAGAATATCTAAATAAAGCAACTCATGGCATTTTATGATCTGAAAAAGAAACCCGCCCTCACAACAAAAGAGGGTGAAAAGGAAACACTCTACCCGAGCATAGTATATAGCGGCACACTCTCTGCACGCAAATTACTGGAAAGGGCCTCGTATGGAACCGGCTACACTGTAGGTGAATTGGAGGGAGCACTAAGTATAATTATGGATACAGCTGCACGCTACATCGGTGAAGGATACCGTGTAGAACTTGGTGAATTCGGTTACTTTGCCGGAAAAATTAAGGCATCACGCATGGTAGCTAAGAAAACAGATATCCGTGCTGCTTCCATTCGTTTCAATGGGGTAAGCTTCAGAGCTTCAAAACAATTCAAAATGAAGTCGGCAGGCGAATTAGAACGTGTACCTGAACGTGCTTTTCGCACTTCCAGCCAGTTAAATATAGAAGAACTGGAAAGGCGAATGATGATGCATCTGGAACAAAATGGTTTTATCACACGATCCATCTATACAAATTTAACCGGACGCCTGAAGTGGAAGGCCACAGAGGACTTGAAAATATTCGTGGAAAAAGGATTAATACGAAAGATGGGCAGAGGGAATCAGATGTATTATGTGAAGGTAGAAGGCAGTTGTACAAACAATCTACCTTGAATTGGGCTATGGCTCATAGCCTTCATAATAATAAGATTGAGTAATCCCTTTGAATACTACTTCCCGATCATCTACCTGATCGGTGAGTGCTTGATACAGTAAAGTACGCAGTTCCAAGTCATTAATCGGGCTTCGCTCCATCGCTTGCAAATACAGATACTTATCCACATTCCGCCAATCAACAACTCTTTTAAGATTCTTTTTTAATATCATATCGAGCCAAATGCGCATAGTCCTTCCATTTCCCTCCATAAAAGGATGGGCTATGTTCATTTCAACATATTTTGCGATTATTTCATCGAATGTCGTTTCGGGCATTTTTTCTATTACAGGTAATATGACATCAAGATACATGCAGTTGGCAAAACGAAAGTTTCCCTTTGCTATATTTAGAGTACGCACCTTTCCAGAGAATTCATACAAACCGTCAAACAAATAGCAGTGTATATCGCATAATCCTTTTACCGTCCCTATTTCGATACGACTTATATCACCAGTATCAAACAGAGCATGGGCTTTTACGAGGCTTAACTTATCTATTTCGTTAGTATTCATACGCAGGTCTTTGAGGTAGGGAAAAAGAAAGAGAGCTCAAAACACTGTAATTGTCAGTATATTAGCTCTCTTTTCAAAGTGATTCCGTTGCGATTCGAACGCAAGACCCACGCCTTAGAAGGGCGTTGCTCTATCCAGCTGAGCTACGGAACCATCCTTAATTGCGGTGCAAAGGTACGCTTTTCTGTGAAATTTGCAAAGATTTTACGCAGAAAATATTTTGTAAATAGATGCTTTTATATCCGATTAGATGTTATAATCCTAATGGTAAACCAGTTACATACCATAAAATAAATAACAAAGTCCAGGCTAATAATATATATAGAGAGTATCTCCAGGTATATTTCAGTAATGAACCATAGGTCGCTTGCTTATCATATTGCTGCATGTAAGTAAGGATAAGAGGCATGTAGAACATGAAAGGAGTGATGGCATTGGTGGCACTGTCGCCAATACGAAAAGCGCATTGCACCATATCCGGAGAAATCCCCATATTGGCAAAGAACGGAACAAAAATGAAGGACATGAAAGTCCACTTGGCAGTGGCAGAAACCATAATAAGGTTCACAAGTGCTGTAAAGAGAATAAATAGAATGAGTATCCATAAACTCCCAAGATGGATGGACGAAAGCATGTCCGCTCCCATAATGGCTATACATTTATCCAAATGAGAATACTCGAAACACGCAAACATCTGAGCAGCAAAGAAAGCGATAACAAAGTAAACACCCAACAATTTCATAGGTTGAGTAAGCCCCTCAATCACATCTCCATCTGTACGATAACGGCCGGAAGCAAAGCCATAAACCATCCCCATAAGCCCGATACCAAAAGACAGCAGAAACAGAATGCCCTCTATAAAAGGAGAACGGATCAGACCACCATTCACACTACGCAAAATACCCCATGAAGAGAAAGTAGCCCAAAGAATCACGGTTGTATAAATCACCCCAATAGATACTGCACCTATCATAGCACGACGCTCTTTGCGAGATAATTGCTTATAACCATTGAAACGAATATGACCGGCATATTCCCCCAAAGCCGGAAGAAGATTACGACGGGTTACCTGATAAATAATAAAAGCCAGCAAAAAAGTAGATGCAAACAAGAAATAGTAATTGCATAAAGGCCCTGTATTTCCAGGTGACACATTTGCCATGTCCGCAGCTTCTTGGGTAGTGGCAGCAAGCATAGGATCCAAAGTACTCAGCATCAGGTTAGCACTATACCCACACGAAACAGAAACGTATGCCGTAATAATACCTGCAACCGGATGCAGCCCGACCGAATGGAATAAAGTTGCTGCAATCGGTAAAAGAATTATGTATCCGGCATCACCTACTACATTGGAAAGCAATCCCAAGAAAATAACCAGTATCACCATGCGCCATGGATTATGCTTACGACGTGCCCCACCGCGGATACAAGCATCTATAAAACCTGAATGTTGTGCTACCCCGATACCAAACATAGCCACAATTACCAAGCCCAGCGGAGCAAACCCCGTGAAATTAGTAACCACATGCCGCAACAGCCAACGAACACCTTCCGGACTAAGCAAACTTTGTACCCGTATCTCCTCCCCTGTTTGCGGTTGAAACACGCTCAGGCCGTAAATGTCAAATATCCATGATAAGACAATGACAGCCAGCGTCAACAAGAGAAACATTGTTGCCGGATGCGGTAAACGCCATTTGCTATTCATCATCTGCTTCCAGATTATCTATATCAAGAATACGGAGTTCCAAAGCACGCACAACCAGACGGGTTGCATTCACTCCTACCCGCTCTCCTTGTGGAAACAGACGGTTTACCAGATCATTCTGACGCTTTTCCAGAGATTTAACTCCAAAAGGCATACCTTTCAGGTTAGCAATCATATCTTTGGTATACCCCAATGCCAGATGGCGTAGGAAACGTTCGTCATACTCATCGATATCATAACTGATAACCGCTTCCTGACGTTTGGCATCATTCGCAACAGATTGCTTGAAACGGTCTACAATTTTTTCCAGAATAGGATAATTAAAAACCAGCTTCTTTCCATCCATTACTGCCTGTACATCTGTTTTCGTAAGCAGCTCACCTGTTTTCAAAATAATACCGTCAGCACCCGCATTCAGAACATCCACCCAAAGCTTTTCATTCAGAATTTCTCCGGTAAATATGAGTACGTGTACTCCCGGATAACGCTTAAATATATTCCGGCAGATATCCACACCAATAGTAGTAGAACCACCCAAACCTAAATCCAGCAATACCAAGTCAGGAACTCCGGCTTCTATCAATGTCCAGAATTCACTTTCGGTCATGGCCGTACCGATAACTTCTGCGTTAGGTATTTCATGGCGGAAGATTTCTTCCGTTCCTTTCAGTTCAAGCTTGACGTCTTCTACAATAATTACTTTGAATTTCTTGTCTTCCATATTCTTTAATTTTATTTTCTTCTCGGTATCGTGAAATAAACTGTAAATCCACTATTCTCAGCCGGTTCAGCATTGATGCGACAGCCACGTTTTCCGGCAAACTCATCATGGTCACGAATAATCTGCTTGCAGACGAGATACTCCGTACCTCGCAACTCTCCTTTTTCTCCTGTTGCCGTCATACGTTCCAGGTTTGGATAGAAAAGTTGATTTAATTCCTCACGGGTTTTCGTCCTTCGCATATCAGTGAAAAGGAAACGAATATATTCTCCGTCTACTGCTGCTGCCAAATGTATTTCTCCATCCAGAGGAACAGACAAAGCTTCATCTATCAGATTCTCCAATAAGAAGCGGAGTTGGATAAAATCTCCGACCACTCTTTCATCAATAGCTCTTGTAGAGAAAGATACAGCAACCCCTTTTCCCTTATTTGCTTTACGGAAATACTTTTCTGCCAGAGCAAACAACTCCGGTACGGAAATTATCCCGCGACGGAACGTAACTTCTTCCAACTGTCGCGATGCGCACGAACTCAATATGGTAAATATACCTTTATAATATTCTATCAATTCGCTGATAGCTGAAACCGTCTCTTTTTCTTCCGTTTCTGAGAGAATACCTGAACGGAGTTTACCAATGAGTTGCTTGATCTTATTCGGATAATAAATTGTCTCATGCTTGATGGTGGAAAGACAATTATCAAGCACCATATTCTGCACATGCAACATACCGTCCTCCCATGACGCCCGGTGTGCTTCTTCATGTGCAGCTTCGATGTCGCGGTATTTTGTTGCCAGTTTCACAACTGCATTGAAGACCACAATCGCTATATACCGCGCAATCAATTCCAACAATAGATGAGCCGTCTCTTGATCGACATTCTCTTGCCGTTCAAGATATAACACACCCACACAGCGCGAATCACCCGCAGCATCCACTACCAAAGGCAAAGCTTCAAATCCCGGTGCGGACAGTTGAGTATGCTGTGCAAAACAGCGTTGAACTACTTCCTTCCAAAGTTCATCTTCTGCCGTAGATGTTCCATTATCTCCCGCAGAGGACAGCTCATTTTCTATAGAATTTGACGCATATTCCAGTTGATGTGTCGTTTCATTATAAACGGCGATTCCCAACCGATCAATACTTAGCAACTCATTTACGGCATCGAAGCCTTCGTCAACGATACGTTGAGGAATAGCTTTCAGGGTATCTTCTTCCCGTTGCAATGCCTCTTCTGTTTCGGGAACTTGTATCAGGGAGGCAGCAAATATCTGTCTATTGATTTCCAAGACCTGTTCCAGATTCCAACGGTTTACAAGACGTTTACGAATATACAGAATGTAATATCCTAAAAGCAACATAGCTATAAGTCCGATAAACAGGATAACCCCCACCATCTTATTATTCGTAGAACGTTCCAGTTGACGACAATATTCTTCCAAAGACTGGTCTTCACCCAATAATTTGTACATGGTAGTATAGGCGGCATTATTATAACTGTACGCATCCCATTGTTTCAAAGCCAGAAAAGCGACAGCCGCCTCATTCCGGATATCCAGAATGACATGAAAGTCCGAATTGAAAAGCTCATTCCACCAGGATAACTCACCCGGCTCCCCTTCTCCTCTCAATGACATATAGCGCTGCGGCTCCCGGGCATACCTTTTATAATGCGCATTCAGGCAAGACATGGCAGAATCTACATATTCCAAAGCCTGTTCAAAATTTCCTTCCACATTACTATAATAGGCATCATTGGCATAGTCGGACGCCTCATTCAACAGAGCTTCAAACTCATTTTCCGCAGCTAATGACAAAGAATCCTGAGCCGTTTGCGCATAGATTTCATCCGGTTGCATCACCGCTTCCTCCACTGCTTTATTGCATGAACTCATACCTATAGAAAAGAATATGCACAGAAATACCATCAAAGTTTTACGCACTCCTGTAGGCAAACGGAAATAAAAACGGCTGCCCTTCCCTAAAGTACTTTCTACATTGAACAAACAGACTCTGAATACTTCGTTCGTCTTCCGGTATTTCTCAATGATACCTTTACAATTCATCAGGCCGAAGCCGCTCCCTTTGTTTTTTAGCAGTTCTTCCCGATCGGCAGCATCCAGTATGCCTATTTCCTGCGAATTATACAATTTCTCACCGACAATACGCGTCACATCTTCTTCAGAAAGACCATAACCGGTATCTTCTACTGAGATTTCCACATATTCTTCTGTCGGATTTGCATAGACTTTTACCTTGCCTCCCTTTGGAGTATATTTACGGGCATTTTCTGCAAGCGTGTTTATCATAAACAGCGTCAACGCCTTGTCAGCTTTCACATAGGTATCCGTTGGTGTCACTTCCAGTTGCTGCTGTTTCATTTCGAAAGCACGGCTTCCTTTCCGTATCAGATCGAAAAGCTCGTTCAACCCGAATGTTTCTATATTCAAGCTCAGGCTACCCTGTTTCATTTTAATCCATAAAGCAAGGATATCATTGTATTCATTGATGGTTGTCACCAATTCGTCCATATATTGATACTTCTCGGCTTTGATGTGTTCGTCATGGATAAAACCCTTTTCCGTCAGTTTATGCACTTCATTAATAATACGGTCTATGTACGGATGAATACCGTTCACAATGGCCATACACGCTTTCTTTATAAGATTCTGACGTTTATTTCCGGCTATATGCTGTTCGTACACGTACCGTTCTTTTTCCAACCGGCGGCGTTCGTCACCCAGCGAAATGGAAGTCATGCCATTATCAAGCGCCCATGTAATATAAGGAGCAATCACATGTAGTATTGCTTTCTCATCCTTCGTAAGACGTTTGGGTAATACCAACTGCCCATCTTCTATCCGGATGTCTTTTACATTGAAAAGTTCCTCTATATCTGTCTGCACAGCAGAAAGAATGGCATCTACAATTTCTTCTTCCGTCTGCGCGTCCGTGGGAATAGAAGCGGTTATTTTCTGACAAATGTCCAACATCTGCCTCAAACGGTGCAAATGGATATGATTACGTTCTTTAGACCGCTTATTGAATATCCAAAAAAATAAAACCACCAGTATAAAACCGACAATCACGAAGAAGAGTAAAATATTGAGTTGCCGGGCTTCACTTTCCAAAGCCTGATAACGGCTTTCCAACTCCTTATCCTGCCGGGTATCTTCCAGAATATCCAGATAAATATTGCGATTATAATCGGAATGTTGCTTCATTTCCAGTCCGGCATACGTAACACTCAGTTGTTCGCGAATACGTGAAATCCATTCCGGAACGGTTCGTAACTTACGCTCTATCCATGCTTTTTCTGAAGAAATGGTATCCCGTATATCATAGGTTTTCAACCAGTCCAGGCTATCGTGGCAATCATAAAAACGGCGATGATGACTGTTCACGCACTCCAAGGCAAGCGTCAATGTATCCAATGCTTCGGCGTAGTTATCATGCGCATTCAAATATTTACCAATAGAAACATAGGCACCGGCAATCTGATACACATCATTATATTGCTTGAATTTCTTCAAAGCCAATTGTCCTAAACGCATGGGCAACAAAGAATCCACGGGAACATCAAACTGTTTCAATGCATGAGAACGCCTGACCTGGAAAAAGTCATAATTATCGGGAGATGCCATCAGATTAGCAAGCCCCTGCACTCCATTACCTTCAAAATACAAGTATCCTCCGCGGGATGCCATTTTCCAAGTTGTATACAACTCGTCGAATTCACGCAAACGACGCTCATCCGCCGTTTCACCATCACAAAGTGCTGCCGATCCTTTTATATAATGATAATACAGTAACTGGTTCGTATCCGCTACAAGTTCTTCCTGCGGATATATTTCGTTGATGGAAGCCACCGCTTCCGGACGTTGTTGCAGATAGTAGTAATAAACTGCGGAAACGATATAAAATTCGGAGCGTGCATAGTTCAGTCTCAACCGTTCGTGCTTATCTACGAAAAGCTTGTTATCTTCATCTATTCGTTTCATGCGGCGGAGGGCACTGTTCCGATAGTCATAAAATTCTTTGTTCATGGCCGTCCGCTGATAGATTTTCATCAATCCGATATCGGCAACCAGCAATTCCAGTTCATTTTTCGTGAGACTATACACATCTTTATGAAACTTCTCCGCTTTCTCAAAATCCATGCGCATAAAAGCGCAAAAACCCAGATTATTGGATGCTTCCGCTTTCCCCTGACTATACAGATTTACTTTTCCATAAGCTTGTGTGGCAGCATGACAAGAAGAGTCCAGGTCTTTATAACGATAAGAATAAGCCACTTGGTTGAGCGAATCGATAAGATATACTTCCTTGGTGGGAGCAGTACCCACACAAGAAATCATTACTATGCAAAAACACAGTAAGCCCACCAATCGTATATGAGGAAACCGTTTCACTTAGCAAAGCTACAAATAAATCCGGGAAAGAAAAAAGATTTTTCTACAATAAGTCTTGTAGAATGTAGCGGGAAATTCATAACTTTGCAGCCGTATTAAACAAATAGGTAACATCTATTACAAAATGAGCGAAAAAGCACCCGTAATGGTATTCTCCGGAACTAACTCGAGATACCTTGCAGAGAAAATCTGCGCAAGCCTTGATTGCCCTCTGGGAAAGATGAACATCACCCACTTTGCTGATGGTGAGTTTGCTGTTTCCTATGAAGAGTCAATTCGTGGCGCACATGTATTCCTGGTTCAATCCACTTTCCCTAATTCCGACAATTTAATGGAACTTCTGCTGATGATCGACGCTGCTAAAAGAGCGTCTGCTAAAAGCGTTGTTGCAGTCATTCCATACTTCGGTTGGGCACGACAGGACAGAAAAGACAAACCTCGCGTTTCTATCGGCGCAAAGTTAGTAGCCGATTTACTTTCAGTAGCAGGTATCGATCGTTTGATTACGATGGATCTCCATGCTGATCAAATTCAAGGTTTCTTCAACATTCCGGTAGATCACTTGTATGCTTCGGCAGTGTTCCTCCCCTATATTGAGTCCTTGAAATTGAAAGATCTTGTAATCGCTACACCGGATGTGGGTGGTTCCAAACGTGCCAGTACATTCTCAAAGTATTTGGGAGTTCCCCTGGTATTGTGCAACAAATCACGTGAGAAAGCAAACGAAGTTGCATCCATGCAGATTATCGGTGATGTAACCGATAAGAATGTAGTATTGGTAGATGACATCGTAGATACAGCCGGTACTATCACCAAAGCAGCTAACATTATGTTGGATGCCGGTGCTAAATCAGTACGCGCTATTGCAAGCCACTGTGTAATGTCCGATCCGGCGTCTTTCCGTGTACAGGAATCCAGTCTGACCGAAATCGTATTTACCGATAGTATCCCCTACTCTAAGAAATGCGCGAAAGTGAAACAACTCAGTATTGCTGATATGTTTGCAGAAACCATTAAGAGAGTGGTGAATAATGAGTCTATCAGTTCACAATACATTATCTAAATTGCCAAAGGTAATTTAGAAATTAAAAATTAATAATTAAAAATTAAAGGCTGCGCGATGTTACAACTGCGCAGCCTTTAATTTTTAATTATTAATTTTTAATTTAATTCCAGTCTTCCCATTTTGTACGTGCCCTTTTTTATTACTTTTCCGTTTTTATCCGTTTCAACAAAAGGACCGTGTTTTTTGCCTTGTTTGAAGAAGCCTTCGTAACGATTACCGTTTTTATCCTCCTGTATACCGTTACCTTCTTCCATACCATTCACAAAACCACCTTTATACTTAGTTCCGTCTGTCATAATCAGGGTTCCCTGACCATTGAACTGGTTGTTTTTCCATTCGCCTTCGTAGGAATCACCTACATTCCATTTATAGGTTCCGCGGCCGTCACGTTGATTGTCTTTCCAGTCACCGTCATAGACTGCACCATTTGCCCAGGTGAATACACCTTTTCCATGTTGCATGCCGTCTTTGAAGTTTCCTACATATTTATTGCCGTTGGCGTGATAATAAATACCGGCTCCAGTACGTTCACCCTGCACATACGCACCTTCATAGCGATCGCCGGTGTGGAAGAAGTAAATACCCTTGCCATGTTGCATATCATCTTTCCAGTCGCCTACATATTTATCTCCGTTGGCATATTCGAAAGTTCCTTTTCCATCACGCACATCGTTCTTCCAGTCACCTTCATATTTACAGCCGTCATTCCAGACAAAAGTACCTTTACCCTCTTTCTTATCATTCTTCCAGGAACCTTCATATTTGGAACCATTTTTCCAGGTATATGTGCCTTGACCTTCACGCTTGTCATTTACCCAGTCTCCTTCGTAAATGTCACCGGTATAATAATACATCGTACCTTTGCCTTGCTGGTAATCCTGAAACCACATACCGTCATAACGGTTGTTGTTCATGAAATAGTAAATGCCTTTACCGTGTTGCTGGTCCTGGAACCATTGTCCTTCGTACTTTTCACCATCAGGAAACATATAAATACCATATCCTTCACGTTTACCTTTCACATATTCACCTTCATAGACATTGCCATTTTTGAAAACCGTCTTACCTTTTCCGTTGGGTTTACGGCCTTTCATTTCACCTGTGTATACGGAGCCATCCTTGAAGGTATGAGTCCCTATCTTTATTTCAGAAGAAAAAGTTGTTTTTACTTTGTCGAAGAAACCAGATTTCTTTTCCTGGGCCGTCACCCCGCCTTGGGACATGAATACCAGAATGAGTGCAGTATATAGATATTTCATTGAAAATTATAAATTAGCGATTTTAATAATAAGACGTGTAAACGCAGCAACTTGTTACACGTCTCATATAGTATTTGCACAAAGATACAATTAATCTGCTAAAAGGAAGGGGTATCACACCTTTTTTATGACATTTTTTTGCCGGATACGATTTCTTTTAATGTCTCTTTGCACAAATAGCGTGAGGCAAGTTCGCGTATCTCGACAGGAGTAATTGTCTTCACTGCTTCTACGGCATCCCTCACATACGAGTCCGGGAGGCCGGAAGTATGAATAAAGATCCAGGCATCCGCCAGTGAGAAAGCAGATTCATAGCTGCGACACATATCACCCAACATATAGTTCCTCACCATGGCAAGTTCTTCGGCAGGTACGAGGTCATTTTGCAGGCGATCTATTTCATGGTAAACTTCTTTGATAAGCGGTTCTACAAATTCATTGGCAGTCTCTGCATTGACAACCAACAGCCCACTATCGGGATAAGGCATGATACCGGCAGATATACCATACGTATATCCTTTATCTTCACGAATATTAGACATCAAACGGCTACCGAAATAGCCTCCGAACAAGGTAACCAGAACGCGAACTTTCAAATAGTCAGGATGGCGTCGATCCAAAGAAAGCATTCCCATACGAACAGCACTTTGCATTGCATCGGCACGCTCGGTAAAAATACGTTTCTCAGAAGAAGTTACCGGAACATAAGACCGTTTTTCCGGTTTCCGGAAATCTTTGCCGAAAGGTTCACTTCCAAAAAGAGTTTCAATACGACTGATAATGTCTTCGCTGACCTTCCCTGCAAGATAGATACTGCAATTTCCGGAATGATAATATCGGTCGTAAAAAGATTGCAGAACAGAAGGATTAATCAATTGATAATCCTCTTTCTGCACTAATTGCCCGCACGGATGCATATCGCCATACACGGCATTTATCAAAGTACGATGAGCCAGAAAGTCCACCTTGGAGCTGTTCACAAGAAATTGCTGGATATTGCTGTCGATAATCACTCCCAGTTCTTTTTCAGGGAAAAGAGGTTCTTTTACGATAGATTCAAAAATATCTAAAGTTTCCGGCAGATATTTATTCAAAGAATAAAGGGTGATATAAGCATACTCGGACGAGCTGGAAAGCTCCAACCAGGCACCATAGTAATCCAACTTTTCGGCAATGGCCGTGGCCGAATAACGCCGGGTACCTTCGCGCAGCATCCGGTTGGTAAACAAAGCCTGCAAGCGTTGGCTCTGTTGCCAGCGTCCACCTTCTATCAACAGGTCAATTCGGACTACTTCATTATCCCCGGCATTGAGTATATATAAAGGTATGCCATTTTTCATCACCCGGCATTCGGGAGATGGCACTGCCAGTTGTTCCGGCTCACAAATACGGGGCTGGATAGTTCTGTCTAACATATTTTCAAGAATTCTTCAGCCTTTTCCAAATCCTGGGGAGTATCAATGCCAATGGTCTCTACTTCGGTAATACCGGCTTTAATGGTATAACCATTCTCCAGCCAACGAAGTTGTTCCAGCGATTCTGCCAGTTCCAACGAAGATTGCGGCAACGAAGTAATCTCTTTTAAAACTTCAGCACGATAAGCGTATAATCCTATATGCTTATAATAAGTGTGATTTTTCAGCCAATCTTGTTTTTCCGCATTTCGCTGATAAGGAATAATGGAGCGGCTGAAATAGAGTGCATTCATATTCTTATTCAGCACTACTTTCGGAGAATTGATATTCTCCAAAGCTTCAAACCCATTCTCAGGAGTAAAAGGTTTCACCAGTGTAGCAATCTGGGTCGTAATGTCGTCGAAGCAAGCTTTTACAGTTTCCAGTTGGGAGGGTTGAATAAAAGGCTCGTCACCCTGAATGTTGACTACGACATCAAAGTCTCCCCCTATTTTAGTATATGCTTCATAGCAACGATCCGTGCCGCTTTTATGATTAACGGAAGTCATCACTACTTTACCTCCGAAAGCTTTTACAGCTTCTTCGATCCGTTCGTCATCTGTGGCCACATAAGCATCGTCCAGAATACCTGCCACTTGTTCATATACTCGCTGTATTACAGTTTTACCTCCCAGCATCGCCAACGGTTTTGCAGGAAAACGCGTGGATGCGTAACGGGCGGGAATGATTCCTAAAAACTTCAACATGTTTATATTTACGATTTAATAGATACGCGTTCGTCCACTGTATCCGCGTCGTCCGCGTACCCATTTTAAATTACTCTATTTCTTTTAATCCCCGGCAAATATAGTCCCTTTTTAAATCGTCAGGTTTATAGACTGTATCATCACATGATAATAAGTCCAGATCCAACCGGACTATTTCTTGCTTTTTCTCTTCAGGCATCCGCCCCGCTTCCCGTTCAATAGCTTTCAAACAAGAAGTTATTTCCGCCGCATCGCTACTGGAAATAAAACGTGCCACCTGATTGGAAAATAAGGATGAACGCCGGAAATAAAGCGGTTTAGTCTCTTCTTCCGTAGAAAAACGAATACCAGGAAACAGTTCTTTCAACCGCTTCCGCGCCAACGAAAGATTCTCTTTCTGTTGCTCGTTACTACCGATGCTGATTGTATAAACCACTTTCGAAATCAAGAATTTAGACCGACACTTGAATTTTAATCAAAGAAGTCATCCAAACCAGTTTCTGATGCCGGTTCAGAATTAACGTCCCCGTTATCCTTACAGGGATCGAAACCTTCCGGAAGTTGGAATGTCTCATTTTCATCATATCCCAGTGTCTTGTCTCCAAGTACTTTTACCATATATTTAGACCAAATAGGCAATGCCATAGAAGCACCTTGCCCATGCAGCATAGTGTCGAAATGAATATCGCGTTCTTCACCGCCAACCCAGCATCCGGATACCAGTGAAGGAGTAAAGCCCATAAACCAACCATCTGCATTATAGTTAGTTGTTCCGGTCTTACCACCCATATCAGCTTTTACACCTAAACGACGAACACGTCCACCTGTTCCCTCATTGATTACGGCACGAAGCATAACCAACATCTTATAAGCACTGGAAACACTGACAACTTCTTCCATTTCCGGAGAGAACGTAGCCAGTACATTACCATCACTGTCTTCTATACGGGTTACAAACATAGGTGCCACACGAATTCCTTTATTGGGGAATGCCGTATATGCACTTACCATTTCTCCTACTGAGATCTCGCAAGGTCCAAGGCAAAGAGCAATAGAAGGTACTATCTCACGATTGCGCACGCCGAAACTATGTAACAATCGTTTCAGCTCATACGGGTTTAATTTACTCATCAATCGTGCCGTAATCCAGTTGTCCGAATTAGCTAAGCCCCATTTCAAAGTCACCATTTCTCCGTAGCGTTTAGTATTTGCATTACGGGGTGCCCAAGGGTTACCATTTTCATCGAAGCCCTGAAATTCCACATGTCGCATCTCATCGCAAGGAGAAAATCCATTCTCCATAGCCAGTGAATATACATAAGGTTTCATAGTAGAACCAATCTGACGACGTCCTACCATTGCCATGTCGTATTGGAAGTAATTATAATTAGGCCCGCCTACATACGCCTTTACATGTCCGTTGTGCGGATCCATTGACATAAAACCGGCACGAAGGAAGTGTTTGTAATAACGGATAGAATCCATAGGTGTCATGATCGTATCCTTTTCACCATTCCAGGTAAATACCGACATTTCTTCAGGCGTATTGAAAGCCTTTTCTATTTGAGCATCCGATGCTCCGGCTTTCTTCATGGTCCGATAACGATCAGACTGTTTCATGGTGCGGGCAAGGATTTCATCTACCTGATCCTTCGTAATTCTATTACTGTAGGGTGCTTGTTTCCGTCCCTTCTTTTCTTTAAAGAAATAGCCTTGTAGTTCTTTCAGGTGCTCTTCTACTGCCTCTTCTGCATATTGCTGCATACGGGAGTCAATAGTCGTATAGATTTTCAGACCATCCGTATAAAGGTTATACTTTGAACCATCTTTCTTTATATTCTTTTCGCACCAGCCGAACAGAGGATTATTTTCCCAATCAAGAGAATCTTCATAAAATTTTTGCATCTGCCAGCCCCTATAATCTCCCTTCACAGGCTTCTTGGCATTTAATACTCCACGCAGATATTCACGGAAATAGGTCGCCATACCTTCTTTATGGTCAACACGGGTATATTTCAAGGTCAGTGGAAGTGCTTGCAGTGAATCACATTCTTCGGCAGTGATATATCCTGCTTTACGCATTTGATCGAGCACCACATTACGGCGTCCGCGTGAACGCTCGTTGAAACGAACGGGATTATAAAGAGCCGGATTTTTACACATACCAACTAAAGTGGCAGCTTCTTCTATTTTTAAATCTTTAGGTTCACAGCCAAAGTAAGTGTTGGCTGCAGTTTTGATACCGACTGCATTGTTTAAAAAGTCAAATTTATTAAGATACATCGTAAGTATCTCTTCCTTGGTATAGTAACGCTCCAATTTCACAGCAATTACCCACTCAATGGGTTTCTGAAACAAACGTTCCATTACATTGTCCGCACTGGGCGAATAGAGTTGTTTCGATAATTGTTGGGTAATCGTACTACCCCCACCTGCATTCTTCTGGAATAATAAACCACGCTTCACAATGGCGCGAAACAGAGCAATAGCATCAATTCCGGAATGCTCGGCAAAACGCACATCTTCTGTTGCAATCAATGCATTGATGACATTGGGGGATAAATCATTATAGCCCACATATACACGGTTCTCTTTGCTAAACGAATAAGTACCAAGTACCTTCCCGTCTTCCGAGAAAACTTGTGTAGCAAACTTATAATTGGGGTTTTCCAGATCTTCAACAGGAGGCATATAGCCTATCCAACCTTTAGCAATGGAGAAGAAAACAGTGACGCAAGCCAATACTATGACGGCTAAGAATATCCAAAGGATTTTTATGATGTTCTTTATCATGTTTATTACTGTAAATTCACTAAATCAATAAAATAGATTACCTGTAAAAATAACAAGGCAAAGGTACGGAATTATATTGGAACACCCTTATAAATTCTATAGAAAACTCTTAAAACGCCACACTTTATCATCCAAAATGCCACATCTTAACGGGTAAAACGCCACACTTCAGCAAGCACAAAGTGTGGCATTTCGGAGAATGAAATGTGGCATTTCCGATGATAAAGTGTGGCGTTTGAGGGGATAGAATATGGCATTTTGGTGACCAAAAAGGTGGGGGAATTGAGCATTTTAGAGGCATTTTTTGCTTGGAAATCGACTGTTCCCATGCTGTTTTCGCTTAGGGAAAAAGTAAAAAATCGAAGAATAAATTATTATTATTCAACACTTTAGTCAAAACAAATAGTACATTTTTCTTTCTTATATATTCTTTATATAATAACAACAGCAGAAAAGAAAAAGAAAAGCTGCTGCTGATGCTGGTAATGATCCAAGCAAATTCCGGCATTCATTTCACCACATGAGCAGCTTCATCCCATGGGATTGTTTTTTTTGTCTCATGAGATATTTTTTTTCATCCCACGGGGCAAAACTTTTTGTCCCATGAGCTGAAGATCTCCGGCTATGGAGACGAAAAAAACTTCTAAATTTTCTCCCGTCTTTCTTCCGTACTCCGCATCTTTTCCGTACCTTTGAACTCTCGAAAAGAAACAAAATAACGAACGATATGGAAAACAGAAGTTTAGTCACCATTGCCGAGCATAGCAAGGAAAAAATCCTCTACATGATCGAGATGGCGAAGCAGTTTGAAGCCCGTCCCAACCGTAGGCTGCTGGAAGGGAAAGTGGTTGCAACCCTCTTTTTCGAGCCGTCTACCCGTACAAGACTCAGTTTTGAAACAGCAGCCAACCGCTTAGGAGCCCGTGTAATCGGGTTTAGTGACCCCAAAGCAACGAGTTCTTCGAAAGGCGAAAC
Organism: Bacteroides intestinalis; assembly: GCF_003464595.1. GTDB lineage: Bacteria > Bacteroidota > Bacteroidia > Bacteroidales > Bacteroidaceae > Bacteroides > Bacteroides intestinalis_A. The sequence continues at coordinate 19,338 of NZ_QRZF01000017.1, read as the reverse complement.
CCTGAAAGATACCATCAAAATGGTGAGCAACTACGCCGATATCATCGTGATGCGGCACCATCTGGAAGGAGCAGCCCGCTATGCCAGCGAAGTAACCACAGTACCTATCGTCAATGCCGGAGACGGAGCCAACCAGCATCCTTCACAAACGATGCTCGACCTCTACTCCATCTACAAAACCCAGGGTACACTGGAGAACCTGAATATTTTCCTCGTTGGTGACCTCAAATATGGCCGCACCGTACACTCACTGCTGATGGCAATGCGTCACTTCAACCCAACTTTCCACTTCATAGCTCCTGATGAATTGAGAATGCCCGAAGAATACAAAATTTACTGCCGCGATCATGGCATCAAGTACGTGGAACATACGGACTTTACGGAAGAAACCATAGCAAATGCCGACATCCTCTACATGACTCGTGTGCAGCGTGAACGCTTCACTGACCTCATGGAGTACGAACGGGTGAAGAACGTCTACATCCTGCGCAACAAAATGCTGGAACATACCCGTCCTAATCTGTGTATTCTGCATCCCCTGCCCCGCGTCAATGAAATCGCTTATGACGTAGACGATAATCCGAAAGCTTACTACTTCCAGCAGGCACAAAATGGTCTGTATGCCCGTGAGGCTATTCTCTGTGATGTATTAGGCATCACACTGGATGAGGTGAAAGCCTGAATTGTACTTTGTAAATTGCTAAATTGTAAATTGAAAGATGAGCGAAAAAAAACAAGAATTACAGGTTGCCGCATTAGAAAACGGTACAGTTATCGACCATATCCCCTCTGAAAATCTGTTCACTGTAGTCTCTTTACTGGGACTGGAACACATGAATAACAATATCACCATTGGCTTTAATCTCAAAAGCGGAAAGCTGGGAACTAAAGGCATTATTAAAATTGCGGATAAATTTTTCTGCGATGATGAAATTAATCGCATCGCTGTGGTAGCACCTAATGTGAAGCTGAATATTATCCGGGATTATGAAGTGGTGGAAAAACGTGAAGTTAGCCTTCCTGAAGAACTTCGCGGCATTGTAAAATGTGCCAACCCCAAATGTATCACGAACAACGAACCCATGGCGACGTTATTCCATGTAGTAGACAAGGAAAATTGTGTGATCCGATGTCACTATTGCGAGAAAGAACAAAACAGGAACGAAATTGAAATAATATAAAAGCTCGTAACTCTTTAGTCATGAAACAAGACTGGAAGCCCGGAACAATGATTTACCCGCTTCCTGCCGTATTGGTAAGTTGCGGAAGCACTCCGGAAGAATACAACATAGTAACAATTGCATGGACGGGAACGATTTGTACGAACCCGCCCATGTGCTATATTTCAGTACGCCCGGAACGTTACTCTTACGAAATCCTGAAACGGAATATGGAGTTTGTCATTAATCTCACGACCAAAGATATGGCGCGTGCAACGGATTGGTGTGGCGTACGTTCCGGGAAAGACTACAATAAGTTCGAAGAAATGCATCTGACACCGGGAAAAAGTACTGTGGTCAATGCTCCCCTTATTGAAGAATCCCCCTTGTGTATAGAATGCCGTGTAAAGGAAATCATGTCACTCGGCTCGCATGATATGTTTATTGCCGATGTGGTAAACGTACGTGCCGACGACCGGAACCTGAATACGGAAACCGGAAAACTGGAACTGGCGGAAGCTAATCCACTGGTTTATGTACATGGAGGATACTATGAATTGGGTGAAAAGATCGGTAAATTTGGCTGGTCTGTTGAGAAGAAAAGATAGTGATTAACGGTTAGTGATAAGTGATGAACAAAGTTTTGAAAATATTTATCCTGTGCCTTTTGTTTTTCCCCGCTACAATGTGGGGGCAATCTCATCTTGTGCCTGGCACGGCGGTTGAAGAACCTCTGAGCAAACATCACCATGACCGTCCGGTGAACTTTGGTATTAAGGGTGGCTTCACCTCTTCCCTCTTTCTTGTATCCAACCTTACATTGAACGGTATCACCATAGACGAGGTGCAGAATAACTATAAGATAGGTTATTTCGGTTCTGTTTTTATGCGTATCAACTTTGAACGCCACTTCCTGCAACCGGAAATATCCTACAACATTAACCGTTGCAACATTACTTTCGAGAAACCTGCCGCAGAGGATGCCCCTTTGGAAATGGCATCTATTACGTCATCCATTCACAGCGTAGATATTCCTGTGATCTATGGATATAATGTTATCAAGGAGGGACCTTATAGCCTGGCTGTATTCGGCGGTCCTAAGTTCCGTTATATCTGGAATAAAAAAAGCGAAGTCACTTTTGAGAATTTTGACCAGCAGGGAATCAGCGAAAGATTGCGACCATTGAACCTCAGCTTCACCCTTGGAGTAGCCGTTACCATTTCCCGCATTTTCTTCGACTTCCGTTATGATATAGGATTACATAATATATCGCGCAAAGTGACTTATGATGATGGTGTCGTCGAAGGTGATCCACCCGCCGACGAAATACGTTTCCACCGACGAGACAATGTTCTCAGCTTTTCCTTTGGAGTATTCTTTTAGAAAGTAAATTTCTGTCTTTTCTGACAGTTTATTCATTTTTTTACCGTAAATTTGTGCGCTTAATAAGAGAACACAGATTTATCAAACTTATCTAAGTAAGCAAAATGAAAAGAGACGATTTAATTTTCGATATCATCGAAAAAGAACATCAACGTCAGCTCAAAGGTATTGAACTGATTGCATCAGAGAATTTTGTAAGTGACCAAGTAATGGAGGCAATGGGCTCCTGTCTCACTAACAAGTATGCAGAAGGTTATCCCGGCAAACGTTACTACGGAGGCTGCGAAGTAGTAGACCAGAGCGAACAAATTGCTATCGACCGCATAAAGGAAATCTTTGGTGCAGAATGGGCTAACGTGCAACCCCACTCAGGCGCACAAGCTAATGCAGCTGTATTCCTCGCTGTATTGAATCCGGGTGACAAATTCATGGGATTGAATCTGGCTCACGGCGGTCACCTCTCACACGGTTCTTTAGTAAATACTTCCGGTATCATCTATACTCCCTGTGAATATAATCTGAATAAGGAAACCGGTCGCGTAGACTATGACCAGATGGAAGAAGTTGCTTTGCGCGAAAAACCCAAAATGATTATCGGTGGTGGTTCAGCATATTCCCGCGAATGGGACTACAAGCGTATGCGCGAAATCGCAGACAAAGTAGGTGCTATCCTGATGATCGATATGGCTCACCCTGCCGGACTGATTGCAGCCGGATTGCTGGAAAACCCTGTGAAGTATGCTCATATCGTTACTTCTACCACACATAAGACTTTGCGTGGTCCTCGCGGAGGTATCATCCTGATTGGCAAAGACTTCCCTAATCCTTGGGGCAAAACGACACCGAAGGGTGAAATCAAGATGATGTCTCAGTTGATCGACTCAGCCGTATTCCCGGGTATCCAAGGTGGTCCGTTGGAACACGTCATTGCATCAAAAGCTGTAGCATTCGGTGAAATCCTGCAACCTGAATTCAAAGAATATGCTGCCCAAGTGAAGAAGAATGCAGCCGTACTGGCACAAGCATTAATCGACCGTGGCTTTACAATCGTTTCCGGTGGTACGGATAATCACTCTATGCTGGTCGACCTGCGTAGCAAATATCCTGATCTCACAGGTAAAGTGGCTGAAAAAGCATTGGTATCTGCCGATATCACTGTAAACAAAAATATGGTTCCGTTCGATAGCCGCTCTGCATTCCAGACTTCCGGTATCCGTCTGGGTACTCCTGCCATCACTACTCGTGGCGCTAAAGAAGATCTGATGCTGGAAATTGCAGAAATGATTGAAACGGTTCTGTCCAATGTAGAAAACGAAGCGGTTATTGCCGAAGTTCGCGCACGCGTGAATAAGACTATGGAAAAATATCCGCTGTTTGCATACTAAGAAAACGTATATAAAAACGTTATAAAAAATCCGCAGCCTAATGAAAGACTGCGGATTTCTTTTTTATGTCTAATAGCTGATTTAGCTCAAGCCTTCTATATTTCCATCCACAATATCAATATGCATAGCCTGCGGTTCTTTGGGAAGCCCCGGCATACGTAAAATTTCTCCTGCAATGGCAACAATCATTTCCGCACCGTTATTGATTACAATATCTTTGATGTGGAATTCAAAATTATTCACTGCACCATATATCTTCGGATCGGCAGAGAAAGAATATTGAGTTTTGGCTATACAAACTGGATAATGGCCAATGCCCATCTTCTCTATCAGTTTAATGATTTTGCGTGAATGAATGCTATAAGTCACCACGCTGGCACCATATAGATTACAAGCTATCTTCTCTATCTTCTGTTCTACACTATCATCCTCACTATAACTGAAGTTCAAAGGTTCGGAAGGTTTCTTCTCAATAGCATCCACTACCAGATTAGCAAGTTCCACAGCTCCTTCTCCACCTTCTGCAAATGCATTATTGACAGCAAAGCCAACGCCTAATTTTTCCTCACAGTGATGACGGATCGCTTCCACTTCCTCATCCGTATCACTGGCAAAACGATTGAAAGCAACCACCACCGTCTGACCGAACGAACGCAGATTACGTATATGCTTATCAAGATTACCGAAACCTTGCTGCAATCCCTCCATATTGGGCTCTTTAATACGATCGAGGCTGACACCTCCATGCATTTTCAAACCTTGTGCAGTGGCAACAATCACAGTCAACTTTGGTTGCAATCCACTTTTACGGCATTTGATATTATAAAATTTCTCCGCACCGAGGTCAGCACCGAAGCCGGCTTCCGTTACAACATAGTCACCGAAAGTCATGGCCATTTTCGTTGCCAGAATAGAGTTACAACCATGTGCAATATTCGCGAAGGGACCACCATGAACAAAAGCAGCCGATCCTTCGGTAGTTTGAACTAAGTTCGGATTAATGGCATCTTTCAACAAGACAGTAATAGCTCCAGCAACACCTAACTCCTTCACTGTGAACGGACAACCATCAAAGCGGAAACCAAGAATAATATTCTCAATCCGTCGTTTCAAGTCGTCTATATCCTTTGCCAGACAAAGAATAGCCATAATTTCGGATGCGGGAGTAATATCGAAGCCGGACTCTTCAGTAATACCGTTTGTACTGGGACCTAAACCCGTGACAATACTACGCAAAGAACGGTCGTTCACATCCAGCACACGCTGCCAGATAATTTCTTTCAGTCCGAAACCGTCTGCCTGATGCTGATACAGATAATTATCGAGCAAAGCCGATATCATATTGTGAGCCGAAGTGATGGCATGAAAATCCCCCGTAAAATGCAGATTTATCTTCTCCATGGGAAGCACTTGGGCATAACCGCCACCTGCTGCCCCACCCTTCATTCCGAAACAAGGTCCTAATGAAGGTTCACGCAAAGCAACAATCGCCTTTTTACCAATTTTATTCAATCCCAAAGCCAGACCGATAGAAACTGTTGTTTTACCAATACCTGCTTTGGTGGCAGTAATGGCGGTAACCAGAATCAGGTTACTCTTCTTCACTTTCTCTTCATCAATCAAATTCGTTGGAATTTTAGCGATATACCGTCCGTAGTTTTCTACTTCTTCGCGCGGAATACCCACACCTTCGGCCACCTGCTTAATTTTCTTCAGCTCTATGCTGCGAGCTATTTCAATGTCTGATTTCATACAGAGTATTTTTTAAAATAACAACTTTCTTTTTGAAAGCTACAAATGTACGAAAAAGAGTGCAGATAGCAAGATTTTAGAATAAGAAAGCCTCTGCTGTCTTATTCAAGTGTCAAAGCGATACCTTCTACTCGATCCGGTTTTGAACCTTCCGGCTCGATCATATCGAAAGAACGTGTTCCGGCCGGCAATGGAGCGAAATAAAGAGTATAATCAGCTTCCCCACTTTCCGGCATGTAGAATTTTTCCCCTAAAGGAATACCTTCCGAACGAAGCACAGGACATACAGTTCCATTGTCCGCTACCAACTGGATATTCTTCATTATTTGTATCCAGTATTTCGGTATATAATAGGCACGAATCCGCAGAATCGTAGCAGTATCCGTTAATACAACCTGGCGAATTTCAGGAATATCGTTATTGCTTTTCTTCACAGTCGGGAAGTTCACCACTTTATGTCCATTCTCTTCCCCTAAGCTCATCACATATTCGTTTGCATTTAGCAGGCGGCGAAATTTTCGTTTCAAGCTGTGTGCACTATATCCGAACCATTTTTCTACGATGCGTCCTTCAGGTGAAATAAGGACATAATTTGGAATTCCACGTACTCCGTATTTGGCAAATAATCCATTGCTTCCTTTCAATTCATTCAGATTCTGCCAAGTCATTTCATGGGTTTTAGAAGCAGTTTCCCAACCTTTCTTGGTATCGATGCTCAGACTTACTATTGTCAGGCGATCTTTGTACATCTCAGCCACTTCCTTCATTTCGGGTAGAGCCATAAGGCACGGACCGCAACCACGACTCCAGAAATCCAACATGATATATTTGCCTTTAAAATCAGCCAAGTGGTGTACATTTCCTTCCAGATCATACAAATCAGCATCTGCCATTTCATCACCCACTTCCACTACTTGGGGAGGAAAGAGATATGTATATGTATTCATTGCCAAATCGGTCTGTTTTTCTTCATTGGTCAGTCCTTCATAGAGAGCAATCACTTCTTCTTTATAAGGATAATTTTCAGTATACTTTGCTGACATTGCCAACTTCTCCAATTGCTCCAGCCAAATATCGTCAACAGGAATCTGCTTCATACGTTTTATAGTGTTGGCATCAATACGGATCGTAATTTCATCTTCCAGCTTCCGTAAACTATCAGCTTGTGCACGTATCGCCTGTCTTTCTTCGTCCACCGCACTTCCTGCATACTTCCGGCGATATGCACGCTGCAACAAAGAATTGCGCTGATATTCATTCCACAATTCGCGTGAGTCGTTTATAAAGGCCTGATTAGCTACTTGTTCCGGAACAGTGCTTTCCACATTCCAAGTTCGTATCAGTGTGTTTTCACCGCTTATCCGTATATTATCTCCCGGACGAACCCAAAGCCTTAAACTCATGGAAGGAAACTTATCACTTCTTCCCATCATATCCACTATTTCTGTTTCGTTCCCCAATGTTTCTGCCTGAAAACGAAAATGTCCGTTACGAATCGTATCAACACCGATACTGTTACCCACATTTCCATCTAAACGAAACAAAGTGATTAAAGCTCCGTCTTCTACATTCTTTACTTGCCCTTCTATTGTAAAAGTCCCTTGAGCTTGTGCTGCCCAAACACTTGTCATTAAGAACAGCGTTACAATCTCTTTTTTCATATACGTGCTGTTTAGTTATAAAATTATATATCTATGCACAAAACTATATGATTTCTCCGAGATCGGCAAACAAAATTACGATTATTTCGTAATAACCTGTTTCCTTTATCATTAAGTATCTTCTACCGGGCGTTTTTACTTTCAGTCAATATATATCCGTCCATCATCCGTATGATTCTTTCTGCTTCGCGGGCATTCTCTTCAGAGTGGGTAACCATAACAATAGTAGCCCCATCACGATTCAGCTCTTTCAGGAGATTCATCACTTCATTACCGTTCGTAGAATCCAGATTTCCCGTAGGTTCATCGGCGAGGATAATACGGGGATTGGTAACAATGGCACGCGCTATGGCCACACGCTGCTGCTGTCCACCAGAAAGTTGTTGCGGATAATGCTCGGTGCGGTGAGCTATTTGCATGCGCTCCAAAGCCTCATTGACACGTTTCACACGCTCACGCGTGGACACTCCGGCATAAAGCAAAGGAAGTTCCACGTTTTCAAAGACTGTAAGTTCATCTATCAGGTTGAAACTTTGGAATACAAAACCAAGATTTCCGTTACGCAAATCCGTACGGTCATTCTCGGAGTAGTGGGAAACTTCCTGATCCAGAAACCAAAGTTCACCGGAAGTGGGATTGTCAAGCAAACCTATCATATTCAGCAAGGTAGACTTGCCACAACCGGAAGGTCCCATAATGGCTACAAACTCTCCCTGATTGATTTCTAAACTTACTTCATTCAATGCAGTGGTCTGTACGCTTTCCGTACGAAATATTTTGGTGAGGTTAACTGTTTTAATCATAATCGTATATTGTATTGTTATTATCTTAAACATTTATTTATTCATATCTCAAGGATACTACCGGATTTTGAGAAGCCTTCCGCCAGGTTTGCCCGATGACCGTAAGCAAAGTAATCCCTGCAATGACTGCTCCTGCCAATATGAACAACCACCAACTTATGGCAGTCTGATAAGCAAATTCGCTCAGCCAACGGTACATAAGGTAATATCCAATGGGAGATGCCACAACAAAAGCAATTCCCACCCATTTGAGGTATTCCATACAGAACATCTTAACGATCCGGTCGGAATGGGCACCGTTCACTTTACGGACACCGATTTCTTTCGTTCGCTGTTCCGTGGAGAGGGCAACCAGGCCAAATACACCCAGCATAGCAATAAGGATGGCCAATACTGTGAAGAATAGCAACATCCGGCTTTGTTGATGTTCCTTGGCATAGTTCTTATTCAATGCATCGGAAAAGAACTGGTAACTGAAATCCTTTACGAACAAATCATCCTGTACAGCCATCTCTTCGTATTTTCTCTGAATGAATTTCAGAGTCTCCTGCCGATGTTCGGGAGCTATTTTTATATGCATATACGATAATGCTTCCGGAGAATAATAAAGAATAGCAGGTTTTATCTTTTCGCGCAGAGACTGGAAATTGAAATCTTTCACCACTCCTACAATATGCATCTTACCCCAGGTACTCATTTGTAACTCCATACCGATAGGATCAGCTACCTTCATGCCCTTCCAGGCAGCCTCGTTAATCACAATACCGGGATTCCTGTCTCCCCAGTATTTTTCAAAATCAGATTCCAGCAATTTCCCTTTTATCAACTCCAAACCAAATGTCTTACTAAAATCCCCATCTGCAAATACCATTACCATTTTTAGCGAATCTTCCTGTCCGTCTATATTTGTCCAACGGAATAGGTTACCGTCTCCATGGGCTTCACCTTCTCCAAGGTTCTCGATAGGTGCTCCCATAGATATACTTTTCACATTTGGATTTCTCAATAATTCCTGCTTGAATCCAGCCACATTATACCATAAACTGGTATAGACGGATACCACATTTTCCTTATCAAGTCCCAAATCTTTGTTTTGCATATAGTGAAGCTGTTTAAAGACGATAGCAGTCAGCAACATCAGCGTAAGAGCTATAATAAACTGTATGCATACCAATCCTTTGATAAGTCCTCCCTTCTTACCTGTTTTCTGTCCACCCTTAAAAGCAAGTAATGGATTGATGGAAGAAAGATAAAAAGCCGGATAACTCCCTGCCAAACAGCCGATTCCTACTATACCGAACAATATATAAAAGAAGACAGCCCAACTTAGCCGCAGTGAGATTTCCGTATCCATGAACTTATTGAATAACGGCAACATCAACTCTGTCAAAGCTAATGCCAGTATCAAAGAGATGAATGCCTGCACCAGACTTTCCGAAAGAAACTGTGAGATCAGAGTTTTCCGCTTGGCGCCTGTTATTTTGCGTACGCCTATTTCTTTATAACGCATGGAAGCCCGTGCCGTAGAAAGTGTTGTAAAGTTGAAGGCTCCCATAAAGATAACTAATATAGCCAGAGCTGTAAACAGATAAATAGTGGCCATGTTGCCATGATTCTTTACGCAAGGATCGGGAAAAGTAGTATTCAGATGAATATCTTTGACTGATTGAAAACGCAACAAAGTTCGCTTTTCCCCAAACTTACTAAGCGCCCGACTCATGCTTTTCAATTCCTGCTGATACATTTTTCCTTCGTCACCAGCCTTCATCTTTACATATACATGGATACTCTCACGAAAATGATCCCAATCATAACCCATCATCCCCATGCCATAAGCCTCCATCGGATAAACAATATCAAACCGGATATGGCTCTTTGAAGGTATCTTCACCACTGCAACTACATTATAGATTCTTTCTCTTCCATATCCGCTATAAGTTAATTTCTGTCCTACTGCCGGTTTCTTACCAAACATTTTCTGTGCCGTCAATTCCGACAAAACGACATTATCAGGATTATTACTTATATACTCCGGATTTCCTTCCAACACCGGAAAAGGAAATATCCGAAAGAATGCAGAATCAACATATACCCCATGTCCGCTGATCTTCTTGTGGCCTTCCGTCTCAAATGTATGCAACTCTCCATACTTAATAGCTGAAGCTTCCTCTACTTGTGGAAATTCTTCACGAAAGACTTTAGTAAGCGAACGTACCGTCGAAGGAGACTCCTTTATTTCCCCACTCGGCTCCCGGTTCACCTCAATAGTCCGGTAAATACGATTCACTTCGGGAAAGCAGTCATCATACGTCAGTTCGTCTACTACCCAAAGGTAGATGAGGAACGCCGCCGCCATGCCGAATACAAAACCCAGCATATTGATGGAAGAAAACAAGAAACTCCGCTTTATAAGCCGAAGCGCAACTTTCACATAATGCTTTATCATCTGTTATTCTCCTATTTTAATTATTCTATGGTTAACACTATTAATTCATCATCCGGTATATCCTGTCCTTTCAGAACATCCGGATATTTTTCTTTCATCTTCATTGCATCGAGACAAGTATAAGGGATATTTCCAACTACTCCATCGGGATAAAACGACATATTTGGTTCGCCATCGGCAGTAAGATACGGAAATTCGGGTTTTTCACTATTGCTTTCAGGAGGAAGTGCAAAGAAGTCTCCGGATCGCTTATCATATATAAGTGAATAAAGAGAAACGGATTTAGCTTTCCGGGCATTGGGTGAGTCATACCCTTTCGTTATTTTGATAAACAGGTGGCGATCTGTCTCCAGCCACCGATCCACAAAATAAGAATCATCCACATTACTGCCACCTATAACCTTCTGCCCATCAGCGCGCTGTAAAGAGCCAAAATCCAATCGATAAATAGCTTTCAGCGTGGATGAATTTTCCAGTTGGTAAAGCGTATTATCATAGGCTAAACATATATGCGTTTTACCTTGATAATCATAAATATGCCATGGCTCTCCGCTCCGTACAGAACCGCCACTTCCTGAAGGGGGATAATCCGGTGAGTGAGTCGGCTCGAAATAACACAGGGTATCTCCCTTTAGCTCATTGGTGTAAAAGCGACTGGAGTAAGGTATGCCACGTATAAAACCTTCCGGTATAAACTTAAACAAAACTCTATAACCCAGATTACCCTGCAGAGGGATACTGTCTGCTATATCTTTTTCCATCAAAGGTTCTGTGGCAGCTGTTAAAACATCCCAGGGAAGAAAAGCCAGAAAGGTCCGGGATTTATTTTTTTCATGACCACGTACCGCATACGCCCCTTGAATTTGTTTATGAACATCATCATAATAGACACTCTGCAGTAGGGTGCGTAATTGGAAAAAGCCCCTTTTTCCGTCTCGTTGAAAAACAATATCATTTTTAAATAGCTGCTTGATAAGTTTAAAGCCTTTATCCAATAAGTAGATACCTTGGTAACTATTCAATAAGTAACCCTCTTCCACTGACATCAAACTACCGCCCATTGGCACCAATGCTCCTGTACGGTGGATACGAAGTGTACCGAGTTCGCTAACTTTCATAGAACGTACATTCTTCAACGCAGCCTGTACATTAAGGGTTTTCACTCCGGCAGTTTCTATTTTAGCTCGATATTTTATTCCGGCAGGAGGTGTATAATCTTCCGTAACTTCCGGCATTGCAGCAGAAGCCGCCTTCACGGCGGTTTCATGTTGCATGGCTTGCTCGTCCAAAGTCCGGACAATTTCATCTCTATTCATACCCGGATTCTTAGAACTACAAGCTATAAAAGAAACAATTAATACAATATAAATCAGTTTTTTGTGTAGCATATGTTTTTCTTATTCGTTTACTTTAAAATAGATGGCAACAACCATACCAAATGGTTAGATAGCTAATATACAAAGATTTATCTAAATGCTATCTGCACAAAATTGCACGATATCGTACACCGAATGCACGCTTCCGTACACTACTATCTCGAAAACTTTCTATATCTTTGCGATTGGTATGCGTACCAATCTTCACCAACAAGTCAAACCAATCCTTTCGAATTATGATGAAACGAGGTAAAATCCTAATCGTAGATGATAATGAAGACATCCTCTTCACTCTGAAAATGCTGCTGCGCCCTATTGCAGAAAGCATAACTACTCTAAATGACCCAAGAGAATTATTACCTGTCATCTCACGTACCCGTTTCGATGTTATCTTGCTCGACATGAATTTCCGTCAGGATGCTGTCAGTGGCAAAGAAGGCTTTCATTGGCTGGAAGAGATACTGAAACTGGATGCAAAAGCGGTCGTTATCTTTATCACAGCCTATGCAGATACAGAGAAGGCTGTGCAAGCCATTAAACAAGGTGCCACAGATTTCATTCCCAAACCCTGGCAAAACGAGAAACTGATAGCCACCGTCTCCTCCGCACTGCAACTCAGTTTCAGCCGGACGGAAGTAGAATCCCTGAAACAACAGAAGGAGACTTTAAAAGAACAAACAGAAGCTTTGACTCTTCCCCCTGAGCCAACGCGCGTCATCGGTGAATCTGCCGCCATGCAAGCTATTTTTCAGACGATAAGAAAGTTCTCCGAAACAGATGCGAACCTTTTGCTCCTGGGAGAAAACGGAACGGGAAAAGACTTGATTGCTCGCTTTGTTTACGAACAGTCCCCCCGAAAGAATGAGATATACGTACCTATCGATTTAGGAAGTATTCCGGACACATTGTTCGAAAGCGAATTGTTCGGATATGAAAAGGGTGCGTTTACCGACGCCCGCAAGAATAAGCCGGGACGTGTGGAAGTGGCTTCAGGCGGAACGTTGTTCCTGAACGAAATCGGCAATCTGAGTCTTCCGCTTCAAGCGAAGTTACTTTCGGTCATAGAACAAAGAAAGAGTTCACGGCTCGGTTCTACCACCTCCTACCCTGTAGATGTAAGGTTGATTTGTGCCACAAATACGGATTTATACAGTGCCATCGACGACGGACAATTCCGCCAGGATTTACTGTACCGCATCAATACGATTGAAATTCGTATTCCGCCTTTGCGGGAACGGGGAAACGACCTGTTCCTGTTAGCCGATTTCTTTCTCCAACGTTATCGGAAGAAGTATAAGAAAGAACTTCGGGGAATTTCCAAAGAAGCACGAAAGACGCTACAGCTTTACCGTTGGCCGGGCAATGTGCGTGAACTCGAGCATGCCATCGAACGTGCCGTCATCCTCTCTACAGGAACCATGCTGACTCCGGATGATTTCATGTTACGCAGTCCCCGGTCTTCCAATACTGTATCTGAAAAAGATAAGTATAATCTGGAACGGATGGAAAAGGATGCGATCAATGAGGTAATGAGAATGTGTGGCGGTAACATTACATTGGCAGCAGAAATGCTGGGAATCACAAGGACTTCACTTTATAGAAGGATTGAAAAGTTCGGATTATGAAAAGACAAACTTGGGTAAAAACGCCACTTTGGCTCACAATTACATTATTGATATGTTGCCTCGTTTCGGCTTGGTTGGCTGTACACGGCTTTTATTTTAGCCTGTTCGTGGCGCTCTGCCTCACGGCGTTTGTTGCTTATACCATATATAGGTATATCTTACGTTCTGCCCGTGCCATGGCCCAGTTTATCTGGTCTGTGCGCTACTCTGAATTTCTTTCTTCTCCCACTTCCAATCCCAATACCACCCAGCCTCTTCCCGAAGAACTGCTGACTGAAATGCAGGATGCCCTTGAACATTACCGGAACAACCTGCAAAAGAAAGAAAGCAAATTGCAATATTTTCAGGCACTTGCCAATCATATAGACATGGCTATTCTTGTTTATACGCCCGACGGGCAAATGGAATGGGTCAATGATGCAGCCAAACGCCTGATACATATCGATTGTCCGCATACGATAAATGATCTGGTCGACTTTCACTCCGATCTCCCGGCTAAGCTGCATACACTGAAAGCAGGCGATTTGTCCGTATGGCAAATCAAACAGGAAGAAGAGACTGTGCAATTCGCTCTTTCCGGTATGGAGTTTATCATTCAAGGCAGGAAACTTTTGATTGCCGGAATGAAGAATATCCATTCTGCCCTGGATAACCGTGAGACGGAAGCCTGGCAAAAGCTAATCCGTGTACTGACACATGAGATTATGAATTCCATTACCCCCATCATTTCGCTTACAGAACTTCTTGCCAAGTACGCCGACAGTCTGGAAGGTGACGAAGAAACCAAAATGGAAATCAGACAGATGTTGCAAACCATCGGTCGCAGAGGAAACGGGCTGGTACGCTTTATGAATAGTTACCGGGAAGTATCACATCTGCCCCACCCTTTATTGAAACTTTATAATGCCGGAGAATTGCTGAAAGGAGTCGTTCAATTGATGCAAAATGATACAGATGATCTACACCTCTCTCTTCCCAACGTTCCGTTGCGCTTGATTGCAGATAAAGAGCAAATAGAACAGGTACTTATCAACCTGATACGGAATGCCCGCGAAAACGAAGCGACACAAATCACTCTTTCCGCGGGCATAACTCCAGGAAATCACCTTTTCCTGCGTGTTACTGATAATGGAACCGGCATCGATCCGGAAGTTCAGGAACGTATTTTCATTCCATTCTTCACCACAAAACCGACTGGTTCAGGTATCGGGTTAACCATCTCGCGCCAAATCATGCACCAGCATCATGGCAGCATTACGGTGCAATCAAAAGTGGGAGAAGGAAGCACGTTTACACTTCTGTTCCCGATAGTTTAATAAGTGATTAGGGGTTAGTGATAAGTGATTAGTCTCCTTGCGGCATTATAGCGCAGCACTAATCACTTATCACTAACCCCTAATCACTTATTACAACGCTTTTTTATATAAATCCAGAATAATCTCCTTCGTCACCTCGCGAGGATTACCCGGTGTACAAACATCGGCAATAGCAGCCGTAGCCAGCTTGTCGAGATCGCTTTCCTTGATACCTAATTCAGAAAGGTGTTGCGGAATACCTACTCTTACTGACAGTGCTCTCACTGCATCTACGGCAGCACGTGCAGCTTCTTCCTGGCTCATTCCTTCTTTATATACTTTCATCGCCTTAGCAATTTCCACATACTTATCAAGCGCAGCAGGAGCATTGAATTCCATAATGATAGGCAGCAACAACGCATTAGCCACACCGTGAGGTATGTCAAAAATAGCACCCAACGGATGTGCCATACCATGAACAACGCCCAAACCTACATTAGAAAATGCCATACCTGCAATATATTGCGCTACCGCCATACCATTACGTGCTTCTGCATTTGTCGGCTCAAACACTGCTGTTTCCAGATAACGGGTAATCATTTCGATGGCTTTAATTTCAAACATATCACTCATTTCCCAAGCTCCCTTAGTAATCAGACCTTCAATAGCATGTGTCAATGCATCCAGTCCCGTAGAAGCGGTCAGCCCTTTAGGCAAAGTGTACATCAATTCGGCATCTACAATAGCGATGGCAGGAATATCATTCGGATCTACACATACCATCTTCTTTTCATTCACTTCGTCGGTAATCACGTAGTTGATAGTCACCTCGGCAGCCGTTCCTGCTGTAGTAGGCAAAGCAATGATAGGCACGGATTTCTTCTGAGTCGGCGCTACTCCTTCCAGAGAAACCACATCACTGAATTCCGGGTTATTAGTGATAATGCCGATAGCTTTTGATGTATCGATGGAAGAACCACCACCAATAGCCAGAATAAAATCAGCACCGGATTCTGCAAACGCTTTCACACCTGCATTTACATTGCTAACCGTAGGATTTGGTTTAATATCGCTGAATACAACATAGGGTATGCCTGCCTTATTCAGTACGGAAAGCACCTTGTCAGCTACACCAAATTTAATCAGATCTTTGTCAGTAGATACAAAGGCTTTTTTCAAGCCGAGACGTTTAATTTCCTGTGGGAGCACTTCGCGGGCACCCGGTCCGAAGTAGGATACTTCGTTCAAGACGAATCTGTTAATCATAATACGATAATTTAGGTTCCGCAGTGTCATTTTGAGATTGAGTGTGCGGAAGGTTTATACTTCATTTTGTTCCGACAAAATTAAGAAATATAGAGGAGGAAGGGACAAAAGATTCTGATTTTTATAGTATGCGGAATGTTTTTTAGTAATCATAAAAAAATAAGTTCTTCATTTAAATGGCAGCAAATCATTGAAAGATAAAGCAAACATGCTATATTTGTACTATCATTGAAACGATTATTAAAAACGATAGATATGGGAAAGAAAGAGACCAAAAAATATTCTGATATTCCGGTGCAACAAACGAACGCTTCCGAACCGTTAAGTATCTACGGAGATATAAATGCGATGAAGGTTCAATTGGTCAATCGTATAATGCGTATAGACGAACCGGAAGAATTGAATTCTGTATTGGAGTTTGTGAAAGAACGCATTGCACAAAAAGATAAATTTGAGCAGGAATGGGAACAGGGACTAACCGTTGAGGATTTCCGCATACAGTGTAAACGCAAATTAAAAGAAATGTATGCTCGCAACTAAAATCCTTATACACCCTTCTGTTTCAGATTTTTTAGAGGAACTTCCTAATATCCTGATAACTGAAGGTTATCTGAATATTTATGAAAATGCAGAACTACTTGTAGACGAAATTATCGATTTTATTCAGAAAATTCCAACGGCAGTTCATTACCACCTCAGCCCTGCAGCCGAAAGCCATTTTTCTCGTTACGGAGAAAATATGCAATACACTTTTTTCAAAAGAAGCAAGTCACCTCGTACAACATGGTATATCTTTTTCATTAAACAAGACGAACGTATTCTGGTTAAGTATATAACAAACAATCACAAGGAAGGACAATACATACGTTAAGATTTGCTACGAGCTACCAGTAACGAGTAACGAGTTGCTGCGCTGTACTCGTAGGCGAATAATTATTCGCCCATCTATCATGCCGAAAAGTACTTGTCACTTGTAGCTTGCAGCTCGTCACTATTTAAACCTCGACGTATCCACCTCCTCCCTCTTCTTCTCCCTATATCCTCCGAACTTATACGTAAACGACACCCCGATTTCCCTGAAACAAGCATAATCATTCGTCACGTTCTGCGTACCAAAGCGGATACGTGGTTTTATCTGTCCCGTCTCAAAAATGTCATTGCAATAAAGATTCAGAATAGCCTTTCCTTTGGCAAAGCCATACCGCAAAGCAGCATTTACATACCCTGAAGACGGTAAATCATAAATTCCCTGAGTCGCTTTACTACGAGCCATTCCTGTCAGTGTCAGTTTCAGATCAGGCTTCTTGGAGAGAGTGAAAGTATTTGTCAGTACGGCAATACCATAACAAATATTCCGGTTAAAAGGAATATCCCAGAAATCATCATCCTTCTCATGATGCCACACACCAATCAAAGTTAAACGAGAGTTTAACCATTGCTTTATATCAAATGGTATAGAAGCTTGTACTCCTGCTTGTTGTTGGTAATTAAAATTCAAATGCTTATAGATCTCCACCAGACGTTCGGAAGATTGATAAAGAGTCTGGGTAGAATAATCTTTCGTATGAGCAAACCATGCGCTAAAGATGTATTTACTCTTCAAAATATGTGTCAACTGAAGTTGATATTCCTGAGCCGGTTTCAGGAACGGGTTCCCATGTATTTCAGAATATCCACCGCCCAGATAAGAGATAGCGTCCTGCACCGCCCAATAATCAGGATAGTCCTTATCGCTGCTCAAAGCCAATTGCCAGACATAGCCGGGGGCAGGCATATAACTCAGATTAATGGTAGGATACCAATCCCACTGATTCCATACCGGCGTCTTGTAATGTTCCACGGCAAGCGAAGCGTCCAGGGAAAGTTTATCACCGAAACTTTTATTGAAACCCGCATAGAAGTTCAAAGTTTGTTCGCGACGGCGGGATTGCATATTATCGGGAATACCTGTGCTCACACCTGCCTTTGTTCCCGCATCCTTCTCCGTATCATAATAATATTGATAACTGTGGTCGATACTGGTCGTATAAACGGCACCATAATTCAATCCCCATCCACGACCCAGATTATGCTCCTGGGCAAGGAAAAATTTCCAGCGATTGATGCGCTGACAGTCTTCGGTATAAAAGGCAAGCTCTTCATCTTGCATGCTGCTATGCAATAACTGATCGGACGGAGAACGATAATAAGTCAGTTCAGCACCGGCTTTCAATCCGAAAGGTGTACGGTAATCCAGACGCCCGTTGTGCAGCCAATCGGTACTGTTGCTACGAGTATTGGACTGCTGCGTACCGTAAATATCCATCAAACTATGATGAGTCGAATAACTTCCATTATAAACAAAGCTCAGCTGATGGTCCTTGGCAATATTATAATCCATTCCTACCCGGAAACTATGAGTATGTGAACGGCTTCGGCCCATCTCATCGGTTGTGATGTGATGAACCGAACCGTCCGCCAGAGAGTGCATAGCTTCTTTATCGGTTAAAGAATATCCCCGTCCGTGGTTGTGTGAGTAAAGAAAATCTGCTGAGAATTTATTTCCGTTATAGATCAGGCTGGCACGTTCGTTGAAGCCCTCGTAATGTTTCTGATTATATTTACCATAAAGCTCTCCCTGCCAGGAAGACGGGCCTCCGGTGCTTTGTTTCAGTGTGATATTGATGAGTGCACCCCGCACCTGATAGCGTGCCGGAGCATTGTACATCACTTCCGCCTTCTCAATGCGACTGGACGGGATGCTTTTCAATAAAGAATAAAGCTGTTCGGTACTCATGGTGGTAACTTTGCCATCCAATATTACAGTTACCCCCTGCCCTGCCAACATCAACCCGCCATTCATCTCGGTTACGCCCGGCAGTTCTTTCACAGCATCATAAGCATTATCTACGGGTAGATTACCGATAAGACGCGGAAGATCGTACACCAGTTTACCTTGCTCCGCTTTCACGATGGGACGTTGTCCGGTAATCATTACTTCAGGAAGAGATTGATAAAGACTGTCCAGCTGCTTGTCTTGTGTTATAATACTGCCCGCGCTGAGCGTCCGTTCGCTCTCTACATCCGTACTCTTTGTTATTTCCTGAGCGGAAACTCCTGCACTCAATGCACATAGCATCAGGGAAAGATAGTAATAAGACTGACTTAATACAGAAATGGTTTACACCTATTTAACTAAAAACGGT
>NZ_QRZF01000016.1 GCF_003464595.1 Bacteroides intestinalis | reverse complement strand
GTAATCAGTGTTTTACATTCGATTTTTGTCTTCTTGTCTTTTTTTAAATCTTCTTTTCTCCTTTTTCCATGTCTCCTTTTAGGAACTACTTTTTTCTCTCACATATTCATACTGATACATTTTCTCATCTCCCACCAAATAGCCTTCCTATGGCCATTATTCCTTGAATGTTAACGGATTTAACGAGATTTTATTACCTATAAAGTAACGGCTAAATAAGGTAGGTAATGTTAAATGAAATAAGCATTGTTAATTAGACTATTATTATTCTTTATTTTTTAAATTTATAAATTTAAAGTTTTTTTATTATGAACAAAAAATTTCTAAGTGCAATCCTGTTCGGGGCTTTAATGATTGGCTCTGTGGGGACATTTACGTCTTGTAAGGACTATGATGATGACATCGAAAACTTGCAGAAACAGATTGATGAGAACGCTAAGGCCATAGAGCAGATTAACACTCTGATCTCGAACGGTAGCGTTATTACAAATGTTGCTAAAGGTACAGATGGCATTACTATTACTTTAAGTAATGGCAATTCTTATGAAATTAAGAATGGTACTAATGGCACAAACGCTGCAGCTTGGACTATCGGAAGCGATGGTTATTGGTACAAAGACAATGTAAAACAAGACTATAAGGCTGTTGGTAAAGATGGAGCAGATGGCTCTGATGGTTCTGAAGGTGCTGCTGGTGCTGACGGTTGCTACTATGTTCCCAATGCTGAAACTGGATTCTTTGACATCTACAATGGTGATGGTACGCTCAAAGAGCATACAACTATTGCATGGAAAGGTACAGGTATTACTGCTGTTGATAACGGTACCGATGTCATTCTTTATAATGTAAAGATGGCAGACGGAACAATGGGACAGGTTACCATTTCTAAGAATAACAATTTACGCAGTTTAGTTTTTATACCTCAAGTTTACGTTGATGGTGTACAAGGCTTCACTTATGACTCTTATGCTTACAAAGCTTTAACTTTGGGTAACAAAGATTCTAAGACGGAAAAGGCTACACTTGCTGCTACTGCTACAACGATCAATCCTGTTGTTGAAGTTGAATATCATGTAAATCCTTCTAATGCTAATGTTGAAGAGTTGAAAGACAAACTTTCTTTCATTGTTAAGAAGGATGTAGATTATATAACTTCACGTGCTGCTGCTTCTAAAGACTTTAATGCAACTCCGGAATTCGTTTCATTCAAGGATGGTATCTTGAAAGTAAAAGTTGATATCACTGGTATTGCTGCAACTGGTAACAAGATTTCTGTTCTTGCTTTGAATGTAGAAAAGGAAAATGGTGAAAATATCACTTCTGACTATGCTACTGTTTTCAAAAAAGATTTGAATGATTTAGCTATTGCTGATCCTGCTGCTGAAGCTGCTAAGAAAGGTATTGCAAATAAAGATGAGCATTATAGAACTCTTATTGGTACAGCTGATGCTAATGCTTATAATAAGAATATTGTTTGGTCTGAAGGATCAACTGAGGCTGCATCTAAACTAATTTGCGATACAGTTGTAGTTTACAATTCATCTTTGGATTTGAATGGATGTGTTGAAGCTCATGAACTTGCTTGCTTGGGTGGTGACGAGATTAACGTTGCTGATTTGAAGAAGCTTGGTTTGAATTTTGAATTCGATGTAGTTAAGAATTACAAGGTAGGTAATCCTGTTACAGATCAGGCTGATTTTATCACTTTGGCTGATGGCGTTCTGACTCCGAAAGTATATGAAACAGAAGGTCCTGCTGCTATCGGACGTACTCCGATTGTACGTGTTCGTTTGATGCACGGTAACAATATTGTGAAAGTAGCATATATTAAGGTATATATTGCAGGTAAGGTAGTTCCTACTAATCAATATGAGTTAACTATTGAAAACTTCAAGTACGATTGTGTTATGACTCCTGCTGAACGCTTGTCAACCGTTAAGGATATGAACGTTCAAGTATACAATGAAATTGGAATGAGTAAAGATGAGTTCCATACTACTTATCCGTACTTCTTCGATTATGGAGCAAGCCTGACTCCGGCAGACCTTGGTTCTTGTGTAGAAACTACCGATGCTGAAACTCAAGCTACTCATGTAATCAAGTGGACTATTGCTAAGGATGTATTGTGGGCTAATGCAGATAAGGCTTTGACACATCGTGTAAGATACTATGCTGGTGCAGGTCAAACTGGTGCTTATGTTGAATTGTTATTGACTACTAAGGTTGATGATATCAAGAAGTCTTATAACGTTGAAAAAGCTGACTTCATTTCTAACTACTGGAATGATACTAAGACTTATACTAAGTTTAATGTTGCTGTACCGACTAGTACATCTGATACAGATCCTAATAACTGTACATTTACCAATGACCTGAACTCTCCGTTCACTACTTGGCCGAAGAATAGTACAGAAGGAACTCCGGGTGTATTGAAACTTGATAAGGCTGTAACTGGTATCCAATATTTCTTCTGTGCTGATGACATTAAGACTATTACTAAGATTGGTGATATCAACGTAACATTCACTACTAGTGCAGATGGCTTGACTCTATATGCAAAAGTGGGTACTGCAGCAGCAGAAACTGTAGCTACTATTGACAATTCTGGAACAACTAATCCTAATACTGTTACATATAACAAGAACAGTAAGATTGCTAAAGAACTGTTGAACACAGGTGCAATGTACACTTATATTGGTGCTACAGGTCGTGTATGTGATGACGCAACTAAGGTAGTGACTATCACATTCGATGGTAAGGATCACTTCCAAGCTAACTTCATCCGTCCGGTTAACATCGCTGAAAAAGCAGCAGACAACTTTATCGATGCTGTTGACTTCGGTGAAAAGGGCTCATTCATCCGTCTGGAAGACTTGATTGCTCCTTATGACTGGCGTAATCGTGAGTTTAGCGATTATACTAACTACTGGGATTTCTATGGCCCATTCAAGATTACTGCTGATGTAGATAATGCAGAGTGTGATTTGAATGGTGTTCGCCAAGGTGTTCCTGTAACAGTAGAACTGAAAGCAGACTACACTAATCTGACGATGGGTACTGGTGCTGACGCTAAGACTTCTAAGTATGGTTTCATCACCTACAAGAACAACGGTACTAAGGTGTCTGCATTCAACATCTATGTTAAGGTTACTGTAGACTATGGTTGGGGTACTATCAAGACAGGATTCATCACTGTTCCTGTAGCCTCTACTATCACTAATAACTAATTAGAATAGTAATAATTAAAAAGAGTATGTCCTTCGGGGCATACTTTTTTTGGAATGATACAACTACTCTGTGAAGAATAGTCCTTTTTTTCACCATCGTGAAAAGTAAAATGTTGTTGTGTGAGGCTGTCCCCAGTGGGAGACAGCCTCACTCTTTTTCTGTCATATTGTCCCATACCTTGTCACTCTTTCCTTTTTCTGCCATTTTTTCCACTTCCCTCCTTGTTTGATCTTCTTATTTTTGATATAGATCAAGAAATATGTTATAAAACATACTTTTCTGCCAAATATTGCTGTTTGTTCTAAACAAAGGTATTATTTTTGTGTTATAAAACATGTATTTAATAGGATAACAAGATTTTTTAAGGAGGATAACAAAATGAAAACGTTAAAGAAAATTTTTAAGCACATCAGCGAGGCTGATAAGCATGTTTGGGGTTATTCAACAATTTACTAAACCCCTCTTTTAGATTGTGTGTATTTGATTTTTAGGTATTAGTTTAATTTTTAAGGTTATGAAAAAAAAGATTTTTAAAACATGGAGAAACATTCTCGCCGAAGTAGGTCGGAATGAGATGTTGATGATGGGTTATACCCTGAAGAAATAAGAAAGCATTTTAACTAAACTTGATGAAGCGAGGAGTATGTCCAGAAAACGTATTCCTCGCTTCTTTTATATCCCCTTGAAAGCTTTTTTATATAAAAATCAGCTTTTGTTTAAACTTTATTCCCTTACTTTGTTGTTAGTACAAAGACTAATAGAATAATATCTATGGAAAGAATTCAAAGAATTTGTAGTTTAATACTGCTAGCAGCGTTTTGGGGTTGTATGCCCGTGCTGCATGCGCAGTCGTTTGATAAGTTGTGGAAACAAGTGGAGCAAGCACAAAAAAAGAGCTTGCCGCAAACTGTAATAAAACTGACGGATGAGATATTCCGGAAAGGGGAGCAGGAAAAGAATACCCCACAGATGTTAAAAGCCTATATGTGCCGGAATACATTTCAGAATGTACTGACACCTGATAGTTTCTATGTCAACCTGAAAGGACTGGAACAATGGGCGGAGCGTGAACAAAATCCGGTCAGTCGTGCCGTACTGAATTCACTGGTGGCAAGTATCTATGCCAATTATGCAGATAATAACCGATGGGAATTGCGGCAACGCACTTCGCTCGATCTGGAAGGTGAAACCTTGCCGGCAGATATTCGTGAATGGAGCGGCAACCTCTTCATGAAGCAGGTGATGAAGTATACAGGAGAGGCATTGAAGGATTCTACAGAATTGCTGAAGACATCTTCGCGTACTTATATTCCTTTTGTAATTTTAGGGGATGCAAGTGAATACTATCATCATGAAATGTATCATTTGTTGGCATCACGTGCCATTGATGCTTTACAGAAAGTTTCATGGTTCGAGACGGACTCATTGGTAAAGAAAGACATCATGGGCATTTATGACCGGATGATAAACACCTATCGGAAGATGCCCGGCATGGAAGATGCTGCTGTACTGACTATGCTGGATTATATGGAATGGCGTAATAGAGAGGGAGATGTTTTGCTTCGTCCGCGAGCTGTAAAAGAAGGTGAAAGTGAAGCTCCGAACCAATATTTACGTGCCTTGGACCGCATTATTAAAGATTATGCCAAGCGTGATGTGTGTGCAGAGGCTTATTTAGCTAAAGCACGTTATTATCGCAATATACGTGAATATGAAAAGGCTTTGCAAACTTGTGATGAAGCCATCAACCTTTATCCCGACTATAAACGGATATCTGCATTGCGTGAGCTGAAAGAAGGTCTTTTGCAGCCGCAACTGAACTTTAGTACAGACAAGGTTACCTATCCCGGTGATTCTCTGAAATTGAGGGTTACTCATTGTAATTTGGATGGATTTACGGTGAATGTCTTCCGTACTACTCTGTCGAAGACTACAACGGACATGCCGGTGATTAATCCTGCTTTCTATAAGAAGTATGCCCATAAAGTAAAAACGGAACACTTTTCTTTGTTGCGTCCGGCTAATTACCTGCCGGCAGATAGTACATATCATATGTTATTGCCGGACGAACCGGGTATTTATGTAGTGCAGGTAGTACCTGATGATAAGAAAGGGCGAACTGCCGAGAATTACCTTTATCTCACTCGTTTCAAAGTATTGACTATGCCTCTCTCAACTAAAGATTATGAGGTTGTGACCTTGGATGCTGAAACCGGTAAACCTGTAGCGGATGTTCAGATTACTTTCTATTCAAGTTATGGAACCAGGGAAAACAAGGTATTGGAGCAGAAAACTACGGATGCATCGGGTAAGGTGATACTACCGTGGAATAAGCAGTTCCGTTCGTTGGTTGCCACGAAAGGCACTGATACGGCAATGCCATTGCAGCATATCTATAATAACTCTAATGGAACCTGGAATCATACAGACAGAGAATCCGAAGCAGTGAAGATATTGACGGATCGCTCTTTGTATCGTCCCGGACAAACTATTTATATAAAAGGTATCGCTTATGCTCAAAGTGGTGATACGGCTATGGTGCTTTCCAATAAGACTTATACTGTGGAGCTTACCGATGTGAATGATACTAATATTGGAAAGAAAGAAGTCCGTACCAATGAGTTCGGTTCGTTTACCACTGAGTTTGTGCTTCCTACTGCCTGCCTGAACGGCTCTTATTCTATAAGAACAGGAAAAGCAAACGGTTGGACATCTGTACAAGTGGAAGAATATAAACGTCCTACATTTGACATCGTCTTCGATTCTCAGAAAGAGTCTTACCAGATAGGAGATAGTGTACAGGTGAAAGGTACGGTAAGCTCTTTCAGTGGTGTGCCCTTGCAGGGGTTGGAATTGAATTATACTGTTACCCGCAGCCAGTTCTCGTGGTGGAGAGCTTATGGAAGTACTACTTCTCTGGTTTCAGGTAGCGTAATGATAGGTGATGACGGAATGTTCTCTATTCCTGTCCGGTTGCAAGGTGTGGAAGGTGTTACTTCCGGTTACTATACTTATCGGATAGAAGCCTCTGTAACCAATCAGGCCGGTGAAACACAGACTTCCGTAACGACCTTGTCTGCCGGAGACCGTTCATTGATTCTGTCTGTTGATACACAAGATCGTATCTGTAAGGATGACAGCATCCGGCTGACTTTTGTAGCCCGGAACCTGAATATGGAGCCTGTATCGGTGAAAGGTGATTACCGTTTGGTGCAAACTGTGAATGGAAAGCCTGAAGTCCGTTTCAGCGGGCAGTTTACTTCCAATGTGGAAGTAGTATTGCCGGAATGGAAGAATCTGCCTTCCGGTGCTTATGAACTGCAACTGACAGCAAAGGACGATCAGGGTAGGGATGTTGACTACAAACAAAATATCGTGCTTTTCTCCTATAATGATAATCGTCCTCCTGTGACATCGCCTGTCTGGTTCTATTCACGTAATACGCAGTTTGATGCCGGACACCCTGCACAGTTCAGTCTGGGAACTTCCTTTAAAGATACCTACGTGATGCTGGATATATTCAGTGGTAAGCAGCGCCTGAGCAGTACAACACTTCAATTATCCGATTCCATTGTCCGTTTTGATGTGCCTTATAAAGAAGAATATGGAGACGGAATAGAATACCTGTTTGCTTTTGTCAAGGATGGAGAACTCTATTTCGAAAAAGTGGATTTACAGAAGCGTAGACCGGATAAAGAACTGACAATGAAATGGGATGTGTTCCGTGACAAATTACGTCCCGGGCAAGAAGAAGAGTGGCGCCTGACCATCAAGACACCACAGGGTACGCCTGCCGATGCTGAAATGCTCGCCACTATGTACGATGCCTCTTTGGATAAGATATATCCAAATCGTCAGATTTTTTATGTGAACTATTCTCGGTTTGTGCCTCAGATTTACTGGTCGTATGGATATACAGGTTCTGTTTATTACTCCTGTTATTTCCCAATGCGAGATTGGAAGGTACCTCCATTTGTCTATGATACTTTCTATTCGGAAGAAGGTGTACAGGAAGCATTGGTAGTAGGTTATGGTGCTATGAAAAACGCCACCATGACCGGAAGCGTTCAGGTACGGGGATTGGCAAGTCCACGGATGAAAGAGATGGTTGCTGAAGATTCTTCTGCCGATGTTGCAGATATGGTATTTGAAGAAGAAATGGTGTCAACTGAAGAAACCGGTGCTGCCGTAGAACTTGGTGATGCTCCCGAACTGCGTACGAACTTTGCAGAGACAGCCTTCTTCTATCCGCAACTTCGCACAAATGAGCAAGGGGAGATTTCCTTCTCTTTCACCATGCCGCAAAGCCTGACACGTTGGAACTTCCGTGGGTATTCTCATACGAAAGGAATGATGATCGGGAAATTGGATGCTTCAACCGTCACGGTGAAAGAATTTATGTTGTCTCCCAATATGCCGCGTTTCGTACGAGTAGGGGATAAGACCAGTATTGCCGCAACGATTACCAACCTGACAGGAAAAGCTCTGAAAGGAACCACGAAGTTTGTACTCTTTGATCCGATGACGGATAAAGTGATTTCTACACAACGCCAATCTTTCACAGTAGAAGCCGGAAAAACAGTTCCTGTAAGTTTCCGTTTCACAGTAACGGATAAACAGGATATGCTGGGCGTACGCATGATTGCTGATGGCGGTACATTCAGCGATGGCGAGCAACACCTGTTGCCTGTATTGAGTGATAAGGAATATATCACTGAAACTCTTGCTATGCCGATACGAGGTGAAGAAACCCGTACTTTCTCTCTGGACAGCCTGTTCAATAATAACAGCCGTACGGCTACTGACCGTCGTCTGACAGTGGAGTTTACCGGAAATCCGGCCTGGTATGCCGTACAAGCATTGCCGGTATTGAGCCAACCTCGTACAGATAATGCTACTGCCTGGGCTGCCGCATATTATGCCAATTCTCTTGCTTCATACATTGCCAATAGCCAGCCACGCATTAAAGCTGTATTCGATAGTTGGCGCATGCAAGGTGGTAAGAAAGAAACTTTCCTCAGCCAGTTGCAGAAGAATCAGGATGTGAAGAATATCCTTCTTGAAGAAAGTCCCTGGTTACTGGAGGCCACTACAGAAGCAGACCAGCAAGCCCGTATTGCTACACTGTTCGATCTCAATAACCTGGCAAATAATAATATAACCACTCTTACCAGATTGAAAGAACTGCAAGATGCCGATGGTGCATGGAGCTGGTATAAAGGGATGTCGGGTAGCCGTAATATGACGGGATATATCACCGAACTTCTCGTTCGTTTGCCTTTACTTACCGGACAAAAGAATTCCGGTGATGCCCTTTCTATGCAGCAGGCAGCTTTTAAATATCTGCATCAACAAGCATTGGAGGAATACAAGAGTATTCGTAAAGCGGAGAAAGACGGAGCTAAAATAACTACCCTCTCACATCCGGCAATGACCTATCTCTATCTGGTAGCTATTTCCGGTGAGAAAGTGCCTGCTGCCAATGAGGCTGCTTACAGTTATTTCCTTTCCAAAGTTGGCAAGAACCTGAACACAGCTGAAATGGGTATGAAAGCACAGTCGGCTATCATTTTACTAAAAGCCGGTCGTACGGCTGAGGCTAATGAGTTTATTGCTTCCATTAAGGAACATCTGGTGCAAACCAATGAACAAGGAGCCTATTTTGCTTTCAATGAAAAGCCCTTCCGTTGGGGAATGCAACCTATTCCTGTTCATGTGGAAGTAATGGAAGCTTTACGTCTGGCAGGTGGCAATGACGCCTTGGTAGAAGAAATGAAGCTCTGGTTGCTGAAACAAAAGCAGACTACAAGTTGGAACTCACCGGTTGCAACAGCGGATGCCGTTTATGCATTGCTTTGCCAAGGCAGTGATCTGTTAGTTACCCGTGGTGATGTGCGCATTGTTCTTGGTAATAAAGTATTGGAAACATATAGTCCTGCTAAGACTACCGTTCCCGGATTGGGATATATTAAAGAAAGTTTTGCACAAGGCAGTCCCGAATTGCGTGCTAAATCTATCACTGTAGAAAAACGGGATGCAGGTATTGCTTGGGGTGCAGTGTATGCTCAATACCTCTCACCGATTTCCGATGTGAAACAGCAGGGTGGTGAATTGGCAGTGGAAAAGAAACTTTATGTAGAACGCACTTTGGCTACCGGAAAGAAGGAACTGCAACCAGTCACTGCTACTACACAGTTGGCTGTGGGTGATAAAGTGGTTTCCCGTCTGACGATACGTCTTGACCGTGCAATGGATTTCGTTCAGTTGAAAGACCAGCGTGGCGCTTACTTCGAACCGGTGAATTCACTTTCCGGTTATCGCTGGAACGGCGGAATAGGATATTATGTAGAAATAGAGGATGCTTCTACTAATTTCTTCTTCGACAGCCTGAGCAAAGGTGTGTATGTGCTGGAATACAGCTACCGTGTGGCTCGTAGCGGGCAATATGAGGCTGGATTAGCTACTATACAGTGTGCTTATGCACCCGAGTATGCTGCCCATTCGGCATCCATGAAAGTAGAGGTAGAGTAGTAATTTTAAAACACCCTTTTAGGAACTCTCATTTAAAAAAACTACTTTTGTGCATCCTAAAATGAAAACGAATGAAACGAACCTTGATATGTATGTATGCGTTTGCCGCCGTAGCACTTACTGCTGCGGCGCAACCGCGTTTTTCATCCAATAAAGAAACCCACAACTTCGGACAGATTGAGTGGAAACATCCCGTCAGTGTACAGTATGTCATCACCAATATCGGTGACCAACCTTTGGTACTTACTGAGGTAGATCCTTCCTGTGCCTGTTCCGTAGCTCAGTGGACCCAAACGCCCATTGCTCCCGGTGATAAAGGTATTATTACCGTGGATTTTGATGCAAAGGCATTGGGCCGCTTTGATAAATCAGTGGCTATTTACTCTAATGCACAGCCCAATCTGGCTTATTTGCACTTCACAGGCGAAGTAGTGCGCGAGATTAAAGACTTTACGAAAACTTATCCTTATCTGATTGGTCAGATTCGTATAGATAAGAATGAAATTGATTTCCCTGATACCCATCGTGGCGCAAAGCCTGTTATACGGATTGGAGTTGTGAATCAGTCGGATCGTTCGTATGAACCGGTATTGATGCATCTGCCTTCCTACCTGGATATGAAAGTGGAGCCCAATGTACTTCAGAAAGGTGAGAGGGGGCTGATAACATTAACCCTCAATACAGAGAAACTAACTGATTTGGGCTTAACGCAAGCATCAGTTTACCTGTCCCGTTTCACAGGAGATAAAGTGAGTGATGAAAACGAAATACCGCTTTCAGCTATCCTTTTACCCGACTTTTCCGGTATGACAGATACGGATAGAGCAAATGCTCCGGTAGTCCGTCTCTCGGAAACTGATATAGACCTGAGCGCTTTATTGGCAAAGAAGAATAAAGTGAAACATGATATACAGCTTACCAATACCGGACGCTCTCCGTTGCAGATAAGTAAACTGCAGGTATTCAATCCTGCCTTGGGAGTAAGTCTTAAGAAAAGTGTGTTGCAGCCGGGAGAGACTACCCGTTTGCGTGTGACGGTAGATAAGAAGAATATCGCAAAGAAGAAACGTCATTTGCGTATTCTGATGATAACAAATGATCCGATGCAACCCAAGGTTGAGATCAATATTAAGGCAAAGTGATAAGATTTATGATTTATAATACGCTATTCTATCGCCCTATAAATCATAAATCCTATCGTAAATCATAAATTATAAATCATAAATCTTATCATGGAACATCCTGAAAACAATGAAGCCTATAAAGGCCTGGTTGTCAATGCAGGCATTGAACAACCTTCATCTGTTAATCCCTATCGTCGTCCTAAACCCAGAAAGCGTCAGCTTTCCGTGGCGGAGTTTGTAGAAGGTATTGTAAAAGGTGATGTAACCATTTTAAGCCAGGCAGTGACTTTGGTGGAAAGCGTGAAAGTTGAACACCAGGCAGTGGCACAAGAGGTCATTGAGAAATGCCTGCCTTATTCCGGAAATTCTATCCGTGTAGGTATCAGTGGTGTACCGGGAGCAGGTAAAAGTACTTCCATTGATGTTTTCGGTCTGCATGTATTGGAGAAATATGCAGGCAAGTTGGCGGTACTTGCCATCGACCCCAGTAGTGAGCGTAGTAAAGGCAGTATTCTGGGTGATAAGACACGTATGGAGCAACTTTCCGTTCATCCTGCATCTTTTATTCGTCCCAGTCCATCGGCAGGGTCTTTGGGCGGAGTAGCCCGTAAAACGCGTGAGACGATTATTCTTTGTGAAGCTGCCGGTTTCGATAAGATATTTGTAGAGACAGTAGGTGTAGGACAGAGTGAAACAGCTGTACATTCTATGGTAGATTTCTTTTTGCTTATTCAGTTAGCCGGTACGGGCGATGAATTGCAAGGCATCAAACGCGGCATCATGGAGATGGCCGACGGTATTGTTATCAACAAAGCCGACGGTGATAATCTGGATCGTGCAAAACTGGCTGCAAATCAGTTTCGTAATGCTCTGCATTTGTTCCCTGCTCCTGAATCAGGATGGACGCCACAGGTAATGACCTATTCCGGTTTCTATAACTTGGGAGTGAAAGAAATATGGGATATGATTTACGATTACGTCGCTTTTGTGAAGGACAACGGCTACTTTGATTACCGCCGTAATGAACAAAGTAAATACTGGATGTACGAAAGTATCAATGAGCGCCTGCGCGATAGTTTCTATCATAATCCGGTTATAGAAGCTATGCTCGGTGATAAAGAACAGCAAGTATTGCAAGGTAAACTCACTTCATTTGTTGCTGCAAAAAGTTTGCTGGATACGTATTTCGGGGAAATGAGAAAGAGTGATTAGTGGTGAGTGATTAGTGATTAGCCCATACGGTATAATAGCGTAGCCTGCTAATCACTAATCATTAACCGTTAATCACAAATTTTCCCTTCCTTTTCAAAGTCTGCCTTCGACTTACTCTTCGTCACAATATATACGCCGAGGAACACTAAGGCAATAGCTATTCCCTTTTCCCAGCCGAATACTCCCAAACCCATGATAATGGCAGCGATAGAAGCTACGATGGGCTGCATATAATTGTACATACTTACCACTGTGGGGCGCAGTAATCTTTGCGCAGTCATAATGAATATATAAGCAAGGAAACTACCGCCTATTACCACATAACCTACTTGTACGTATGCTGCAGTGGAAATCTCTGCCCACTGAATACCCGCTACATCTTGATAGGAGAATGGAATATAACACATGGATGCGTATATAAACATCCACTTATTCAGTGTGATGGGAGAATATTTCTGTGATAACCCCTTGAATACAGTCAGATAAATAGAGAAACTGATTTGCGCTACCAGACAAAGTAAATCTCCGATAATGCTACCGTTGCCACTGCCTGCGGTCTGACTACTTAAAATAAGTGTCAGTGCTCCCATAGCTCCCACAAAGATACCCAGTACTTTCAGATTCGTGATAGGCTCTTTCAGATAGATAGCGGCAATAATCATGGTCACGATGGGAAGCGTGGTTGTCACAATGGAGGCATCAATGGGTGAAGTCATTGAAAGACCGAAAATATATACCCCTTGATTGAATACCAGTGCAAAGAGCGAAGCAAAGAATATCTTCAGCATATCGCGGTGGTCCACATGCTCATACTTACAAAATGCGGACAACAGCCAGAAACAAGCTGCCGCACCCACCATGCGAAATGTGGTCACCGATAAAGCTGAAAACTCCATAAGTGCGGATTTGCCGATAGGAGCCATAAGGCCCCATAAAATATTGGCAGTCAGGGCGAATACATGCCCTTGTACATTCTTATTCATACTCTTTTTGTTTTTGAGGCTGCAAAAGAACGATTATTTTTTGAAACTAAAAAGACTTTTCTACTTTAATATATTTACGGCAAAATCATTGAAAGACTTCTTACTTACAGTTAAATACGAATAAATTTGCTCTAACCTACAAATTATTCTATATTTGCAACAAAAGAGACAAGTTCTTCAAATTGTCCGAAATATGATAAACTACTGGATTAAAATTGTAACAACATGCTGGTTTATTCTCTTTTGTATGCAAATTTATGCAGCTCAGGAGGTTGATGTAGATCAGACCAGAAAACACTTGCTGGAAACACTACAAGACAATTCCATCGATAAACAGCAGAGAATGGAACTGTATGTCGACTTGTATGACTTGTCCGACGATGTGACAAGTAAGCGTACCTATATCAACGAATCGCTGCAACTGGCCATTCAGTTGAAAGATCAGATCTATATTTTTGAAACACTGGACATTCTTTGTCGTAGTTATAAAGATGATCCGGATTCTTTGCACTATTATCAGCGGATAGGAGAACAATGTCTGGAAGGGCCTTATAAGGACTTTTATATGGCATGGCTCAAGGCTTTTCCTTCTGTTTGCAAGATGGATGAGGCCGAGAAACCTGATGAAGCCAATGAAGAAATCTCACGGTATAAACGTCACAAGGTAAATCTCTCGGATAAGTCGCAGGAAGTGCAGTGGGAGATGATACTGTGTTCGGCAATGGAATGCATTAGTTACTTTTCACCATCTGTTGCCAATTCAGAAGACCGCATTGTTCATTTGAAGAATATTCACCAGTTGGTTAGCGGTCTGCCATTCGAGGTTAGTTATAAGTTCGATTGGTATTATCTGACCCGCATTGAGTTCATATATCGTGCGGAAGGAAAGGCCGAGGAAGCTGCTAAAGCTGTGGAGGCCTTGGAACAAACGGAACAACTGTATGACAATCAGTTTGAATTGCCTTTCTACAAGAGGCGTACTTATATCCGTACCCGTAGTCGTGAAGCTTTGCGTATGGGGGTTTATAGCGAGCTTCTTTATTTCGGAGATATCATAGGCAGGAAAAGGGCTGATGATATTTATTCCCGTATGGAGGAATATTATCAGTCCAAGACACCGAAAGAGAATAAAGAGTGGCTTTTGCCCTCCGCTTTCCGTTACTATTTTTATACCGCACAGTATGACCTTGCCATGCAGACCATTGATGAACTGCTGGAACAAACGGATTCTGCCGACACGAACAGGCGGACAGAGTTACTGGCAAAGAAGATAAACCTGGTTACCCAATGGAAACAGCATTACAAAGAAGGGTTTGATGCTTTTTGGGAGTACACCAACCTGATGGAAGATAATCATGTGGAAGAGACGAATAAACAGTTGGCTGAGATGCGGTCGTTGTTTGAAGTGGATAAACTGAAGATAGAACAGGCTGAACTTCAAGCGCGTTATCATCGTATCGCTCTTGCTGTACTCATAGTCCTGCTTCTGATTTTCTTGATCTGGAGCCTCTATCAGTACGTGCTGACGAAACGGTTGAAAGCAACAAAGCAGGCGTTGATTCTGTCGAATGAGAAAGTGGCTGAGGAAAGTGAACGAGCCAAGGCGAGTGACCGTATGAAGACGGAATTTCTACAGTCCATGTGTCACGAGATACGTACTCCGCTCAATGCTATCTGCGGTTTCAGTACTTTGTTGTTGAATGAAGATTTGGCTCAGGAAGATAAAAAAGATTTTCCGGTCATCATTGAAAAGAACTCCAATCAATTGACCGAATTGTTCGAGGATATTCTGCAAGTATCGGACTTAAGCAGTTCGTTGGAATTGTTCCCCATGGAGCAGGTGGATATATTGCCGGTTTGTGCCGGACTTCTGGATATATGCCAGGGAAGAACTAGAAACTCCGAAATCGCTTGGCTATTTGAATCCGGAACGGATGAGTGTCTTGTGAAAACGAATGCCCGATACTTACAACGTGTCGTAGAACACCTCCTGGGTAATGCTGCAAAGTTCACAACTGTCGGTACTATCCGCATGAGTCTGGTGCGTACCGAAGGAAAAGTTCGTATTATGGTGAGCGATACGGGGATCGGCGTTCCGGCTGACAAGGCCGAATATATATTCGACCGTTTTACCAAATTGGACGAATTCGTTCCCGGCACCGGATTAGGACTTTATTCCTGTCGCCTCATTGTCACCCGCCTGGGTGGTTCCATTTATCTCGATACATCTTATCAGGATGGTGCATGTTTCTGCATTGATTTGCCGGCTGAGGAGTGATTTTTCTATTTCCGGGCGTGGAAATAAAAGATAATCACGTATATTTGCTTTGATTAAAAGCAAAAACTATGGAAGAACAAGCCAATTATATCCAACGTATCGAGATACACAGGTTGTGGGATCGCTTCAACATAGCCTGGGATTTGCGTCCCGATGTGAATATCCTTTCCGGTATCAATGGAGTAGGGAAGACTACGATCCTTAACCGTTCCGTCCACTACCTGGAAGAGCTTTCGGGTGAGATAAAGAATGGTGAGATAGAAGGAGTACGTATTACGTTCGATCGTCCGGATGCCACGTATATTCCTTATGACGTAATCCGCAGCTATGACCGTCCTTTGATAATGGGCGACTTTACCGCCCGCATGGCTGATCCGAACGTCAAATCCGAACTCGACTGGCAACTCTATCTTTTGCAACGCCGTTATCTTGACTATCAGGTTAACATTGGCAACAAGATGATCGAGCTTCTTTCAGGCGATGAGGAACAGCGTTCGCAAGCTGCTTCCCTCTCTTTGCCCAAGCGAAAGTTTCAGGACCTGATGGACCAGTTGTTCAGTTATACCCGCAAAAGCATAGATCGCCGCAGCAATGAAATCATCTTCTATCAGGACGGTGAACGCCTGTTGCCCTATAAACTCTCTTCCGGTGAAAAACAGATGCTGATTATTCTGCTTACCGTGCTGGTGCGCGATAACGCCCATTGTGTCCTCTTTATGGACGAGCCCGAGGCCTCCCTGCACATCGAGTGGCAGCAGAAACTTATCAGCATGATACGTGAACTGAATCCCAATGTGCAACTGATACTCACTACCCATTCTCCCGCCGTCATCATGGAAGGCTGGCTGGATGCAGTGACGGAAGTGAGCGATATATCCGTGGGAATTAATAATGAAAGAATGAAAGAATGAAAAATTATATACTCGTACCGCGCCGCCCTTTCACTCTTTAATTCTTTAATTTTTTCATTGTATACCCATGGCTACTTCTTTAAAACATAATCTCACCTCCGCCTATTTCAATGCCGCCAACAAACTCTATCCCAAGAAGGCGCGTCGTCGTATTGTGGCATATGTGGAAAGTTACGATGATGTAGCTTTCTGGCGCACATTGTTGGCAGAGTTCGAGACGGATGATTACTATTTCCAGGTGATGCTGCCTTCGGCCACTTCTCTTGCCAAAGGTAAGAAGATGGTGCTGATGAATACGCTGAACACTACTGAATTGGGCAAGAGCCTGATAGCTTGTGTGGACAGTGACTACGACTTTCTGCTGCAAGGCAAAACGAACGTTTCACATAAGATAAACAGTAGTCCCTACATATTTCAGACGTACGCCTATGCCATCGAGAATTTCCATTGCTATGCTGAAAGCTTGCATGAAGTTTGTGTACAGGCTACGTTAAACGACCGTATGCTGATAGACTTTCCTGCTTTCCTGAAACGCTATTCGCAGATTATTTATCCGCTCTTTCTGTGGAACGTCTGGTTCTATTGCCAACGGGATACATATACTTTCCCGATGTACGATTTCAATGCCTGCACCCGCTTGCAGGAAGTAAATGTGCATCATCCCGAACGGACGTTAGATCCTGTGCAGCGTGCCGTTGATAAGAAACTTTCTGAGATGCGCAGGCGATTTTCGCGAAATATAAAGGCAGTGGAGGCTTTAGGTGTGGAGTTGGAAAGACTGGGGTTGAATCCTGATACAACTTACCTATATATACAGGGACATCACCTCATGGACGGTGTTGTGATGAAACTTCTTATTCCCGTATGTACCGTATTGCGTCGTGAGCGCGAACAGGAAATTAAACGTCTGGCTGCTCACAACGAACAATTCCATAACGAACTGACCAGCTATGAGAATAGCCAGACCAACGTCAGCCTGATGTTGAAAAAGAACAGCGGATACAAGAACCTTTACTTGTATCAGTGGTTAAAAGAAGACATAGGAGACTTCCTGAACAAGTGACGAGAGACGAGCTACAAAAGTGACAAGTAGCAGATGTATTTATTAATAATAATCCCCTTACTATCATGAGCATTGTACAACAAATTAACGAAGGACTTCAGACTTTAGGTTTCAGCCAGTCATTGGCCGACCAGTTAGATCAATTTATAGCATTTCTGGGAGTTCTCCTGGTGGCTTATCTGGCAGATTCCATTTGCCGGAAGATCTTGCTGAAAGTCGTTTCGCGTTTGGTAAAACAAACAAAAGCTACCTGGGATGACATTGTTTTCGACCGGAAGGTGATGGTGCACCTTAGCCGCATGGTGGCACCTATTCTTATTTATATCCTGCTGCCCCTGGCTTTTTCCGATGCGGGATCGGCAACGTTGGCGCTTATTATGCGTTTCTGCCTCATCTTTATTATTATAATGTTTCTTAGCTTTATCAGCGCTTTGCTTACTGCGGTTTATACCGTATATAGCGAGAAGGAACAGTTTCGCGACCGCCCTTTGAAGGGACTCTTGCAGACAGTGCAGGTCATTCTTTATTTTGTCGGGGGTATCATCGTTGTCAGCATACTGATTGACCGTTCACCCGGTGTATTGCTCACCGGTCTGGGAGCTTCGGCTGCCGTGTTGATGTTAGTGTTCAAAGACAGTATCATGGGCTTTGTTTCCGGTGTGCAACTTTCTGCCAACAATATGCTGAAGGTGGGAGACTGGATCACCATGCCTAAGTATGGAGCGGACGGTGACGTCATAGAAGTGTCATTGAACACGGTGAAGGTGCGTAATTTCGACAAGACCATCACTACTATTCCTCCTTACCTGCTTGTAAGCGACTCTTTCCAAAATTGGCGTGGTATGCAGGAGAGTGGCGGACGCCGCATCAAGCGTTCTATCAATATCGATATGAACAGTGTACGGTTCTGTACTCCCGAAATGTTGGCAAAGTATCGCAAGATACAGCTCTTGGCAAACTACGTTGAGCAGACGGAACAAGTGATAAAGGAGTATAATGAAGAGCATCATATTGACAACTCCATCCTTGTGAACGGTCGTCGCCAGACGAATCTCGGCGTCTTTCGTGCTTACCTGAATTGTTACTTGAAGAGCCATCCGGGTGTAAATCATGATATGACCTGTATGGTGCGTCAGCTTCAACCTACCGATCACGGTATACCGTTGGAACTGTATTTCTTTTCTGCAACCACATCCTGGATACCTTATGAAGACTTGCAATCTGACGTTTTCGACCATCTGTTGGCTATTATTTCAGAGTTTGATCTGCACGTATTCCAGTCACCGTCCGGTGAAGATTTCCGTGAAAGGCTTAATTGAGACGAAAGGCTCTTGAATTCTCGGCTTTCTCACTATGTTGAGAATGTATTCTCATTGCGATGAGAAAGAATACTCAATACGATGAGAATATATTCTCAATGCGGTGAGAATATATTCTTGCTATAGTGAGAAGAAATCGATCTTGTAGTTCCCTGATATTAGTAAACGCCGGACAAGTTCAGAAGAACTGTCCGGCGTTGCTTTTGTAGAAGCTTAGCTTCGGCGTGTGAATTTCAATGAGTGATTAATATACTGTGTTTTGTGGGTCGAAGTTCGTCCAGCCTTCCAGCCAATTATCATTCGTGTCGCGGAAAGCACCGATATAGTTTCCGTCAGTTCCCATGATAGCCGTAGCGGGGCAGTAATTCTGACCGGTATTCATCGGGTCAGCCAATCCCAGTTCAGCTTCAGTCATTACTTTGTTCGAAGCCTCACTCTTGAAGAAAGTGTGTGAATAAGAAACCTGGCTTTCATCATACGTTCCGGTCTCTCTGTTGTAGAGATAATCTTCGTATTTCTTATTATTGTCCGAGCCAACTACACCCATACCGGCAAAGATGATATTCTTCAGATGGAAATCGCCGTTTTTAGAATATTGAACCGTGTTTCCTTTTTCGCCATCCACAATCAGACCGATAGGATAACCTACTGCCAATGTATTTTCGCAGCTCAGCTTACTG
Organism: Bacteroides intestinalis; assembly: GCF_003464595.1. Taxonomy (GTDB): domain Bacteria; phylum Bacteroidota; class Bacteroidia; order Bacteroidales; family Bacteroidaceae; genus Bacteroides; species Bacteroides intestinalis_A. The sequence goes on along the minus strand of NZ_QRZF01000016.1, from coordinate 118,805 downwards.
CTGCGACGTATCTGCATGGCGGACTGGAACAGACCCAGCTTGGATTTATTATCCGGGTACATGTCACCGGCAGTGATGTATTCGGAAGTGTTCTGGAAATCAGTGTTCTTGGCAGCCATCGGACCGATGAACGTTACATTCTTGAATGTTGCAGTTGTGAATGGAGCGATATCTGCACCTGTTCCGTTGTTATCGCTTTCGAAGCCATTGGATTGCGATGTGTCGGCAATGCGCGGGTCACGGATAGACAGGCAGTATTGTACAGTTCCGCTGAAGCCGTTATCTGTATCGAATTCATCGTCCCAACCTTTATAAGCTACCAGATATTTGCAGTTCACTGCGCCACCGAACCATTCGAAAGAGTCATCGTTAGAGTACGATACCTGTAAGTGGTCGATGGTGGTACCACTACCCACGGAGCCGAATGTAATACCGTTGATCTCTTTGTCTGTTTCAAAGGGATAACCTGCAAACTCAACGCGGATATACTGGAAGATACCGGAATTGTCGGCATCGTTGCTGCCTCCGTGTATGGTGCGTGGCCCGCCTTCTATTTGCTGTGTACCCTGGTTGTTTTTAGCTTTACCGCAAATGATTAAACCACCCCAGTCACCCGGTCTGCGCTGTCCGGGAGCCTCCTCGGAAGTCATGACAATAGGGGCTTCCTTGGTTCCTTTCATTTCTACATATCCACCCGGTTCTATAATGAGGGCCGCCATTGTCTGTTTGTCACCCTTGATAATAGTGCCTGCGGGAATTTTCAGTTTAGCGCCATCGGCTACATATACCCAACCTTTCAGCAGGTAGGTTCCTTTTTCCAGAGTTACATCACCGGTGAATACGAAGTGTTGATCGCCATTGCCCAGTTCTGTTCCATCTTTGAATAGGACACCTTTGCTGTAGGCTGTTGTACCATCATAGGTCACTTCGGGGTCTGTACTGCCGTTTCCGTTTCCATTTCCTCCGTTTCCACCATTCTCTCCATTGGTGTCGTCAGAACAGGAAGACATCACATTTCCAATTGCAATGGCTGCACACATCATAATGATCCAGCCAAACTTCTTAATTTCCATTTTCATACTTTTCTTAATTTGGGAATTAAACTTCTTTATGTTCAGGTATTGTTAGTACTTTATAAACTGAAAGGGTGGGGTATCAGAAGCTATAGGCTATGGCTAGGTTGTAGCTTCTTCCCGGTTTGTAACTGCGGGTCACCTCTTCAATGGTGCGGGCTTGTCCGTTTACGGTGACGTCTTCAAACTGCTTGAAGTAGTAGCGTTCGGCCAACAAGTCGCGTACGGTAGCCTTTATTTCCAGTTTGCCAAATTTTTTGCTTGCCGAAAGGTCGATACTGTTGCGCGGCATTTCGTAAGAGTTTGGTATGTTGCGTGCATCACCTTCGGAAGAACTGCCGTAGCGGTTGCCTACACCGATGATACGTTTTCCGATACGGTTGTAGAGTACGGCGGCATTCCATCCCTTATCCGGATTGTTATAGAAGAGCCCCGTGTTGATGAGGTACGGCGATTGCCCCTGCATGGGACGGTCTATATTATTGCCTCCTTCTTTAAACTGTACTTTGCTCTTGATCCATGCGCCATTGAATGAGAAACTGAAATTACGCATACCGATGAAGTCGAGATTCTTGCGGATATCTACTTCGATACCGTAGTTGTTGGCGCCTTTGGCGTTGACGTAAGAGTAGATCGGGTCGGTTCCTCCCGACATGGTGTAGGTCCATTCAATGGGATTTTCGAAATGTTTGTAGAACAGGGCAATGGAAACTTGTTCACCGTTGCTGGGATACCATTCGTAGCGCAAGTCTACGTTCTGTATGTAAGCTGCCTGCAGGGATGAATTCCCCATGACACTGCTTCCCAGGTCGAAATCATAGTAAACGGAAGTGGACAGTTCGCGGAACTCAGGACGGTTTACCGATTTACCGTAAGCCAGGCGGAACTGATGCTTTTCACTCAGTTTGTAAGTGGCATTGACGGAAGGGAACAGGTCTTTATAGTCATAGAAAGTGCTTTGCAGGCTTTCCTCATACGAACGGGTGTTCATAATCAGTTCCTGACGGGCATATTCATAGCGTGCTCCGGCGTAGAAGCTGAAGGAACCTATCGGAACGTTGATGCCGACATAACCGGACAATTGAGTGTTTTTGCCCTCATAGTTATTCATGTAGTTCACTTCTTCCTGCATGTAGAGCTTGTCAATTCCATAGTTGGAGTCTATCAATACATTGTTTGCCACATCATTGTCAAACTGGAATCCCTTAGGCAGACTGTTATTCGGTTGCCAGCCGTACTGGAACTGGCGGGTGTTGTAGGTACGTGTACGATACTCACCATAAGCGCCGGCTTTCAGGGTAGGGGCGATGTCACCGAACTGGAAGTCCTGGCGATAATTTATATTTGCCGAGCCGATGTGCTCGTCCAGTTTGGTGAATTCACGGCTGATGCGGTAGATACCCATGGTTTCGTTGGTGCGGTCGGTACGTTCAATGAGGCGACGGTCCGGCAGGTTACGGTTGGCGTAAGCATAACCCACACTCCAGTCGAAACGGCTGTCATCAAAGCTGTGCCTGCCTGTGAACTGGGTGTTGTAAGTGGTACGGCTGGAGTAGTAATACTCCATGTTGTTGATGTTGTCCGGTTGTGCGTTGAAACCTGTACGTTCCGAGTAGCGGTCTTTGGAGATCTGGTTGAAGATATTCTTGAATTCATAGCGATGGTTGCTGTTGCGCGGCTGGAAGGTGAGATTCAGCAGGGCACCGAGGCGGATATCATTGCTGTACTGGTTGTCCGTTGCTTTCCGCAGATAGACGTATTTGTCATTGTTGGTATCATAAGGACCATAGAGAGAGTTTTCCATATCGAGATAGGTCTTATAGGAATTGCTGTAGTTCACAGCAGCCAGCATACCGATGGCACGTCCGCTTTCGGTTTCCCACTTGCGGTTGTATGCCATATTCAGTTTTAAGTCCCCTACGGGTTTGATGGTTTTCAGTGTCCAGTCGTTGTTGAAACCATTGTTCAATACATTTATGCGGGCTGTGTTTCCGGTTTCATATCCGGGATACATGTTCAGTGTGCCTTTCATACCGGCATCCAGACTACGGAAACCGTTTCCGAAGCCGAGCCAGTCCATGCTGCTACCCTTGGCTTTACGAAAGTCTTTGAAGTGCGTCTGGTCATTGATAGCTCCTCCTACTGATATGTTGAAGCTGTTTTCGCTGGGCATATCTTTGGTATTTATCAGGATGAATCCGCCTGTGAAGTCTGCGGGATATTCCGGGGCGGGGCTTTTTACGATTACCATATTATCCAGTTGTGAACTGGGGATGATGTCGAATGAAAAGGCGCGTGAATCGGCTTCCGAACTGGGCACGGCACTACCGTTCATCCATACATTATTGTACCGCTGCGACAGGCCGCGCACCATTACAAACTTTTCATCAATGATGCTGATGCCGGGGACGCGACGGATGACTTCCGAGGCATTGCTGTCCTGGGTTTTAGCTATTTGTTGGGCGGAAACCCCACTCTGTACCACAAGGCTGCGGCGTTGTTCCTGTATGAGTGCTACCTCGTTATTCCGTTTGGCTTGTGCGGTGACGGAGACTTCGCCTAATGCTTGTGCATCACTTTCCAACTCAAAGTTCAGCACAGTTTCGGCCTTAACTTTTACACTGTTGAGCAGGATATCTTTGTATCCTATATATCTCACGGCTATGGTGTATGTACCGTCTTTTACATTCAGCGTATAGTTACCGTCGATGTCGGCTACTACCCCCTGCGCTGTCCCGGTTATCTGTATGGTAGCTCCGGTCAGCGGCTCTTTCGTCTGCTTGTCGAGAACGGTTCCTTTGATGTTTCCAGCCAGGGCGGTCATGGTGGAAAGTACCAGTAATAAAATGAAGAAAAATACTTTTCCTAAATCCAGTTTCATGCTCATCTTTTATCGTTTCTTGTTTCCGGTGCAAAGATGCGGCAACGGAATTACAACCGTAATACACATGTCATACAATTGATTCTCAATTAGGTTACAATTTGATAACAAGGTGAGGTGATGTTAGGGGGAGTGTACCGATATTTGCTTTATTACTGTATAGAAAGGAAGGAAACCAGTTGACGAGTTGACAAGGGAACAAGGGGCTGCGCAATGCTTCTGTGCCGCATGGAACCTTGTCCCCTTGTCAACTTGTTAACTCGTCAACTTTCCCTCAAAACCCTACAAAAATGATCAAACGTTTATTAGACTCATGTAGCTGCTGGTTTTAAACTTTCTTTTTTTTGTTAGTAGGAATAGGACAGAAATTAATAAGTAAGCATTATCTTTGTGTTATTTTAGAATATTAAAAACACGAATCGTATGAGTGACAACCAATCACATGAGGCAAAACGTTTTCAGCTCCTTTCATCTGTTGGACAAATAGGTTGGTGGGAAGCAGATTTCGCTACCGGGGAATATCTTTGTTCCGAATATGTTTGTAATTTGTTCGGCTTGGAAGATAATACCATGACTTTTCAGCAGTTCGGTGAATTAATTCGCGAAGATTATCGTTGTCGCATTACGCGTGAGTTGCTTTCGATAGAAGAAATCGAAGTTTATGAACAAACCTTTCCCGTTTATTCTACACGAGGTATTGTCTGGATTCGCTCCCGTTTAGGAGAAAAATGGTTGGCAGAAGATGGACATCCGAAAGCATTCGGTATTGTTCAATTGGTTGATACCCCTAAAACACAGTCTGATGATATTCTGAAACAATTTAATGAGTTGTTGTTCAGGCAACATACGGTATCCCACTCTTTGCGTAACTTTATGAAAGATAAAAGCTTGAGTGAAGTGATTTCGGGAGTGTTGAAAGATGTGCTTGAACTTTTTCATGGCGGACGAGTCTATATTGTAGAGTATAATGATGCCGAGTACCGTACTCAAAGTTGTACCTATGAAGTAGTGGCCGATGGTGTGACCCCGGAGATAGATTTGCTGCAATTTCTCCCGACTAATGGTATGGAGTGGTGGCTTAAGCAGATGCTGGAAGATAAACCTATTTTATTGAGTTCTTTGTCAGACCTGCCTCGCGAAGCCCATCAGGTATATGAAATACTTGCCGTACAAAACATAAAATCGCTTATGGTAGTCCCTTTGCGGAACACTGAACGAGTATGGGGATATATTGGCATTGACTTGGTAGACAGACATTATAAATGGACAAATGAGGATTACCAATGGTTTTCATCTTTAGCGAGCATCATTAATATTTGTATCAGTTTACGTCTTGCCAGAGATGAGGCCGACCGGGAACGCAAAACTCTGTCCAATCTCTATACATATATGCCCATGGGGTATGTACGGCTCTCCATTCTTTACAATGACGAAGGAGTACTTTATGATTATCTCATTACGGATGCAAATCAGTTCAGCGCTGTTTTATCCGGTTCGCCTATAGAGGCTTACAAAGGACGTTTTGCATCAGAAATCTATTCTCCTGACAAATTGGATATTAAACTTCGCCTTCTTGCAGATATACACAAACATGGGGGACATCGGGAACTGGATGAGTATTTTGAGAACTCAGGTAAGACTTGCCATTGTATTATTTATTCACCTGAACCAGATGAACTGGTTTGTCTCTACATCGATATTACGGAAATGCGTCGCACTTATACGGCACTTGATCATAGTGAGAAACTACTGCGTAACATTTTCTCCAACATTCCTGTAGGTGTGGAGATTTATGATAAGGATGGGATACTGATTGATCTTAATAATAAAGATATGGAGATATTCGGAGTCAAGGATAAAGCAAGTACAATTGGTGTGAACTTCTTTGAAAATCCGAATGTGCCGCTGGATGCCCGTGAAAGAGTGAAAGTAGAAGATGAATTCGACTTTTCACAGGATTATGAATTTGCCAATGTGAGTGACTACTATGAATCGGAGAAGAAAGGAGGAATAGAACTATACACTAAGGTCAGTAAAATATATGACAGTTGTGGCGAGTGTAGTGGTTTTGTACTTATCAATATTGATAATACGGAACGCATCAGTTCTATTAATCGTATCCGCGATTTTGAGAACTTTTTCCTACTGATTTCTGATTATGCCAAAGTGGGCTATGCTAAATTGAATCTGCTTACTCGTGATGGATATGCTATTAAGCAGTGGTATAAGAATATGGGTGAAGATGAAGATACCTCATTGGCTGAGGTTGTGGGTGTTTATAATAAGATGCATCCGCAAGACAGAGCACGTGTACTGGCTTTCTTCGAAAAGGCTAAACAAGGGGAAGCTAAAAGTTTCAAGAGTGAAATGCGTGTACTAAGACCCGGAACATTGAATCAGTGGAATTGGGTACGCATGAATGTGGTACTTAACCGGTATGAACCGGCAAATGGCTTGATTGAATTAATCGGTGTCAATTATGATATTACCGAGTTAAAGGAAACGGAACAGAAGTTGATTGAAGCCAAGGAGAAGGCAGAAGAATCAGACCGGCTGAAGAGTGCTTTCCTGGCAAATATGAGCCATGAGATACGTACACCGCTGAATGCAATTGTAGGTTTCTCAAGTTTGCTGGTGGAGACCGAAGATAAGGCAGAAAAACAGGAGTATTCTAAGATGGTGGAGGAAAACAATGAACTCTTGTTGCAACTGATTTCTGATATTCTGGATTTATCAAAGATAGAGGCAGGCACTTTTGATTTTAAATTCAGGGAACTGGATGTTAAAACTTTGTGTGGAGATGTTGCACGTGCTATGAAGTTACGTGTAAAACCGGGTGTTGAACTTATCTTTGAATCTACCTTGCCGTCATTTGTGATTGTAAGTGATCCCAATCGTCTGCATCAGGTTATTTCTAACTTCGTAAATAATGCTATTAAGTTTACTTCAACAGGCAGTATTCAAATCGGATACGACAAACCTGATGAAAATCATCTGCGAATATATGTGTCGGATACAGGTATTGGCATTGCTCCTGAGGCATGCAGGCAGATATTTGACCGTTTTGTGAAACTGAACTCATTTGTACAGGGCACTGGTCTGGGGCTTTCTATCAGTAAAAGTATCATCGAACAGTTAGGAGGTACCATTGGCGTGGACAGTGAACTGGGCAAAGGCTCCACATTCTGGTTTATTCTGCCGGTGGTATAATCATTGTTATCCTAATACTAACGATAAAAAAAATGTGTACCGGAGATTTGATTCTCTCGGTACACACTTTAGTGAAATAAGAATTAATGTCCGTTATAGTCCGAACGAGAACTTGTCGATGGATTGATAAACCACGCTTGCAAGGCTCAATACAATAATACCGAGCGTACAGATGACAAGGCTGGCACGCGTATAATTATCGCTACGGAAAGTAGCGATAGGCTCATCACTCTTGTTGATATACATAGATTTCACAATCTTCAGATAGTAATAGAGTGAGATAATTGTGTTTACCAGTGCAATAAACACCAGCAAGTGGAAACCACCTTGGAAGGCTGCTGCGAAGATAAAGAACTTCGAGAAGAAACCTGCAAACGGAGGAATACCTGCCAGTGAGAACAGAGCGAGCGTCATAAGGAACGCCAGCTTGGGATTGGTGCTGTACAGTCCGTTATATTCTTCAAGTGTGAAACGTTGGGCACGCAAAGCAATAATCGTGATTACTGCAAATACGGAGAGGTTGGCAAACATATAAATGAGTATGTAGTACACCAATGATGCCATACCTTGTTGTGTACCGGCAATGACACCCAACATAATGTAACCTGCCTGCGAGATACTGGAGAATGCCATCAGTCGTTTCAGGTTTTCCTGGCGCAGTGCAAAGAGGTTGGCGAGGGTGATAGAGGCTATAATAACCCAGTAGAGTACTTCCTGCCACTGATCTATCATCGGAGCAAACGTCTTGATCAGAATTGTCAGCAGCACGAAAGCAGCCGATCCTTTGGAGATTACACTCAGGTAAGCAGTTACCACACTCGGAGCACCTTCATATACGTCGGCTGTCCAGAGGTGGAAGGGTACGAGCGAGAGCTTGAATCCCATACCGGAGAAGAAGAATACAAATGCCATTATCTGCAAGGCGTTGCCGTTTAGATGGGCCGGAATATCATCAAAGTAAAGTGTGCCTACTGTGCCGTAAATAAGTGAAATACCATATAGCAACAGTCCGCTTGAGAAGAGTGCTGTAAGAATGTATTTGGCACCGGCCTCAGCAGAGTGGTGGCGATACTTATCAAAAGCGACCAGCGCAGCCATTGGGATACTTGCTGTTTCCAGTCCAATAAAGAACATCAGGAAGTGACCTGCGGAAATCATGAAATACATACCCAACAGCGTGCAGAGCGTTAACATATAGAATTCACCCTGTTTGATTATTGTATCCGGCAGTTTTAGCCACTCGTGTGCCATCAGGAAGACGATAAGCGTACCAACACTGAGTATCGATTTCACAATACTTTGTATCGGCGCATTATGGTACATACCACCGAAAGCATCGGCAGCCGGACCGGGTATGATCGTAATCAGCGTGTGTATCGTGAGCAACACGACGGGCAACATGGTGTTGAGTCGTGGGTTACCATCCTTTTTATGTGCATCAGGGCTCATAAAGAGGTCGGCTACGAAGAGGATAACGATGACCGCTATCAGCGAAAGCTCTTCTTTGAGAATGAGGAATTGGGAATAATCCATTTGTAACAAAATTAATAATTAATAATGAAAGAATGAAAGGCATTCAGCATCATGCTTTTGCGGCATGGGCTTAGGCTTTTGATGTTATACGGTCTTTCATTCTTTAATTCTTTCATTCTTTAATTGAACGAAGTTATCAAAGGCAATACACTTTCTCCAATCATATTGCTGATCCATAACGGAGCAAGACCGAGACCTGCAACGCAAACGATGAGTATGATAACGGCGGTGCGTTCATCCCAGGTAGCGTCGGTTAATGTCAGGTGATGCTTGTTAGTACAAGTGCCATAGAGAATCTTACCAACGAGTCTAAGGATATAGACTGCAGTGATTACGATACTGGTGCAGGCAATAATCGTCCACGTACGGTGGAAGACATCCACATGCTGGAATGCACCGTTGAAGATGGTCATTTCGGCAACGAAACCGCTGAGTCCCGGAAGTCCGAGGTTAGCAAGTCCGGCAATCACATAGCAGACAGCCAGGAAAGGCATAATCTTCATCAAACCGGAGAGCTCGCGTACGTCACGGGTATGAGTGCGGCCGTATATCATACCGATAAGGGCAAAGAACAGGGCAGTCATCAATCCGTGGCTGAGCATTTGCAGGACAGCACCGGTACAAGCAGTCTGGTTCATCATCAGGATGGCAAAGAGTACGAGACCGCAGTGAGATACGGAAGAGTATGCGTTGATATACTTCAAGTCCGTCTGTACACAAGCAGAGAAAGCACCGTAAACTACGGATATACCAGTCAGGATCAGGAAGATCCATCCAAGTTCCTGGGCAGCTTCGGGCATCAGATACATGGCGATACGGAAGCAGCCATAACCTCCAAGTTTCATCAACACACCTGCATGGAGCATACTTACAGCCGTAGGCGCAGAGGCATGACCGTCGGGGCTCCATGTATGGAACGGGAATAATGCACCGAGTACACCGAAACCGAGGAAGGTGAGCGGGAACCAGATGCGTTGTTGTTCAATTGGAATATTGTGCAGTTGTGCAATCTCCAGCAAGTTCATACTGGTGGCACCGGAACCGAAGTAGATACCCAGAATACCAATCAGCAAGAATGCAGAACCACCCATCAACATCAATGTCAGCTTCATGGCAGAATATTCCTTTCGTCCACTGCCCCATACACCGATAAGCAGGTACATAGGAATGAGCGCTACCTCATAGAACATGAACATAGTGAACAAGTCTGTAGAAATGAAGAAGCCGAACACGCCCAGGGAAAGCAGGGTGAACCAGAGGAAATACTCTTTTGTCAGCGGTTGCAAACGCCAGGAGGCGAAAGTACCGGTGAAGACAATGATGGCAGAAAGCAGCAACATGGCTACTGAAATGCCGTCTACTCCCACGGAGTAATGTATATTAAGTGCCGGATACCAAGGTACATCTGCACGGAACAGCATTTCGGCAGTGTCTCCGGCGGCACGGGCTTGCAGGTAAGCAATGGTCAGGCCTACGGCAGCCAGCACCAATGCTGATGCACCTATGACCATCACCGTGCGTATCTGCTTGATGTTACGACTTAGCCAGAGACCAAGCAACATCAACAGAGGGATGAGAACAAAAATACTTAATATGTTCATCTTTATATTACGTTTTACTATTTACGAATTACGATTAACATTTCTCTACTATAGCAGCAATAGCAATATCAGCGCCAGCGTACCCAACAGGAATACGTAAGTGTATTGCTGAATCTGTCCGCTTTGCAAACCGCGTATCTCATCGCTGGTGGCGTTGGCACTCCAGGCAAGGAAGTTGAAGAAGCCATCTACTACATGGCGATCGAACCAGGCAATGGGGCGGGAGATGCAACCGAAAATAATCTTGTGAGTTATGAACTGATATACTTCGTCGATATAGAATCGATGATAAGCAGCTGTCCATAATCCGCGGAAGCGGTGGGCAAGAGCATTGGCAACGGGTTGTTTGGCCCGTGCATACATGGCTGTAGCAATCGCAATGGAGATAACGGCTATGGCGATGCTGGTGCCTGCTACTGTCCAATCGAGATGTATCTCGTAAGCTGTACCGTTGGAGCTGATGAACTTACCGAAGGGGATGAAACCTGCTACAATGGTAACAACAGCAAGGAACACCAACGGGATAGTCATAGCCAGCGGGCTTTCGTGGGGCTTATGTTCAGAGTGAAGCTCTTTGTTTTCTTTACCCCAGAAAATTCCGTAATAGAGGCGGAACATATAGAATGCCGTCATAGCAGCAATTGCTGTCATAATCCAACCCATAGCAGGACTGAACTGGAAGCATGCAGTCAGTATTTCGTCTTTAGAGAAGAATCCGGAGAACGGAGGGATACCTGCGATGGCAAGACATGCAATCAGGAATGTGATATGTGTTACAGGCATATATTTACGTAACCCACCCATAGCGGACATTTCATTGCTGTGTACTGCATGGATGATGCTACCTGCACCGAGGAAGAGCAATGCCTTGAACATGGCGTGTGTAAACAGATGGAACATTCCTGCCATGTAACCCAGGCCACCGTGATGTGGATCGGCAGAAGTACAAACTCCCAGTGCCACCATCATAAAGCCAATTTGTGAAATAGTAGAGAATGCTAATACACGCTTGATATCACTCTGCACACAAGCTACCGAAGCGGCGTAGAATGCAGTGAACGCTCCGACGTAAGCTACCAGGTGCAGCACATCCGGTGCATAACCGATGAACAACGGGAACATTCGTGCCACAAGATAAACTCCGGCTACTACCATCGTTGCTGCATGGATCAATGCACTGACAGGTGTCGGGCCTTCCATAGCATCCGGTAACCAGATATGCAATGGGAACATTGCACTCTTACCGGCACCACCGATAAACATAAGTCCCAGTGCCAGAGGTATCATTGTCGCACCGCCTTTCAGTAATGCCATTTCACTGGGCTGGAAAGTATAGGTTCCGGCATAGTAACCGTAAACGAGGATACCGATCAGGAAACCCAGGTCGGCAAAACGGGTGACAATAAACGCCTTTTTGCTTGCAGCAACAGCAGACGGCTTCGTATAGTAGAAACCGATAAGCAGATAAGACGAAACACCCACCAACTCCCAGAACAGATACATCTGGAAGATATTGGTAGCCACTACCAGACCCAGCATGGACATGGTGAAGAGGCTGAGAAATGCATAATAACGTTGGAATCCATGTTCACCTTTCATGTAGCCGAAAGAGTAGATATGTACCATCAGCGACACGGTAGAGATAACAATAAGCATCATTACTGAAATAGGATCGAGCAGGATACCCAGGTCGATGCTCAGCGTTGGGGTGAAAGGCAGCCACGTCACATTATAAGGTATAACTGTGTCGAAAGTGCCGTCTGTCAGACGTGGAGCGGAGAAATATTGCCAGGCAGTGGCATAGCTCAGTAGGGCCACCACAGCCAATACCGTGGTACCGATGATGCCTGCCGTCCGGTGCGTCATCCATTTGCCGCCAATCCCCAATACCAGGAAGGAGAGGAGAGGAAGCAGGAGAATGAAGATTGTATATTCCATATTCTTTTCTTTTTTATTCTATTATTGATACTGTACTTATTCTACCACTTCAATTCGTCCAGTTTATTAACCTGGATGCTTCGTATATTACGGTAGATATTGATCATAATCGCGATAGCTACTGCCGTTTCGGCTGCCGAGATGGCGATGGAGAACAGGGCAAAGAAATACCCTTCCAGTCCGTCGGGGAAAAGGAAACGGTTGAATACTGCGAAGTTGATATCCGTAGCATTCAGTATCAACTCGATGCTGATAAGTATCGCCAGCGTGTTGCGGCGGGTGAAGAACCCGTAAATACCGGCGAAAAACATGATAGCCGAAACTATCAGATAATATTCCATGTGTATCATAATCAATTGTTTTTATCGTTTACGTGCAATCACCAAGCCACCTACGATACATGCCAGCAACAGGATGCTGATTGCCTCGAAAGGAAGCAGATAACCATATTTATCACTACTCAACATAGAATGTCCGATAGTCTTGATATTGATTTCCAATGGTACAAGATCGGTGGTTACTATAAACTTATGTTTCAGTGTGATGAACAGTACGATGATGGCTCCGCCTACGGTTGCTCCCAGACCGGCCACCAGTTTGCTACGTTTCAATTTGTCGATGGTACGGTCTCCTTCGCCACTGGTTAGCAGGATGGAGAAGACGTAGAGTACCACAATACCGCCGGCATAAACCATGATTTGTACTGATCCCAGGAAGGTGTAACCTAACAGGAAGTAGATGCCTGCTGTGCCGAAAAGCGTAAACAGCAGATACGTTGCCGAGCGTACCATGCGGCGTGTAGTCACTGTGAGAATAGAACACACGGTGATGAACACTGCCAGAAAGTAGAATACTACGGTTTCAAGGGTTATTTCCATTTGATTTAATGTTTTAGTGTTTATTGATAAGTGATTGGTATATGCCGCATGGCACTAATCACTTATCACTAATCGTTAATCATTTTTTTATTACGTGACTGCCCGGATGATTAAGCGTCTTCACCAGCTTTGTGCGGTCGAATACTGCATGTTCAAAGTCTGTAGCAAACGTAATTGCATCGTGCGGACAAGCTGTAACGCAAAGTTGGCAAAACATGCATGAACCGAGATCGTATTCATACTTCGCCAAAATCTTCTTTTTCTTGCCGTCCTCAGTCTCTATCATTTCACTGGTTACTTTGATAGTGTCATTGGGGCATGCTATCTGACATAGTCCACATGCTATACAGTGATGTTCGTTCCGCTCATTGTGGGGCATGGTCAGCGTTCCGCGAAAACGGTCGAACATTTCCAGTGTCGCACGGTTTTCCGGATATTGTTCCGTTACTTTCCGGCGGCAAAAAACAGTCATGGTAGTTTTCATACCTGTTAGCAAAGAACCGATGCCATGCATCAATCCGCCTAAATAACTGTATGTTTCGTTCTTATCTTTCATTATCTCTTTATATTTAATTTACCCGAAGGGAAACTTTGCTCCGGCGCTACGCCGGTTAGAAGTGCAGTTTAAATACAACAATCAGTACCATGATGATCAGGTTCAGCATTGAAATCGGTACCAGGTACTTCCATTCCAGTGCCAATATCTGGTCGATACGCAGGCGGGGGAATGTCCACTTAATCCACATCAGTAGGAATACTACAAAGAAAGCTTTACCAAAGAACCAGATGAAGCCCGGAATATAATCCATTATAGCATTGAAGCCGTCCAGTCCTACGATATGGAATGGCATCCAGCCACCCAGGAAGATGGTAGCAGCTACACTGGCTACGATAAACAGGTTCAGATATTCGGCCAGGTAGAAGAAACCGAAGTGCATACCGCTGTATTCGGTGTGGTATCCTGCCGTCAATTCACTTTCTGCTTCCGGTAAGTCGAACGGACCGCGGTTACATTCTGCGTTTCCGGCTATCAGATAGATAACGAATGCAATTACTGCAGGTATGTGTCCTTTGAAGATGAACCATCCATCTGCTTGGCCTTCTACAATTTCAGAGAACTGCATTGTTCCCATCAGTACTACCATGGTCAGTATACTTAGTCCTACAGACAATTCATATGAGATAATCTGTGCGCCGCTTCGCATGGCACCGATGAGTGAGAACTTATTGTTCGAACCCCATCCTGCCAATAGAATACCTATTACACCTATACTGGACGCAGCCAGCAGGAAGAATACACCTACATTGAAGTTCAGTACTTCCATACCTTTATTAATAGGCAGGCATGCAAAGGTCAGGAACGAAGCAATGATCACCATGAACGGTGCCAGATTATAGAGAAAGCGGTCAGCATCCTTGGGGGTGAATATCTCTTTGGTCAGCATCTTCAATACGTCACAAATGACTTGGATGCTACCCCATTTACCCACACGGTTCGGACCGAGGCGGCATTGGAAGAAGGCGCATATCTTGCGCTCCATATAAATAAGAATGATGGCGAGCACGGCATACATCAGGATGATGCACACGCCTATCACTACACATTCGAGGAATATTGCCAGACCTTCCGGCATGATGGAAGTCAGCGTCTGGTGTATCCAGTTGGTTACTATACTAAAGTCAAACACGTTATTTAGTTATTAGTTGTTAGTGATCAGTGATTAGTATCTTGCGATGTGACAGCGTAGTTCGCTCATCACTAATCACTAATCGTTCATCATTAATTACCTGTCAATATCCGGCACTACGTAATCCAGTGTTCCCCCGATAGCTATCAGGTCGGCAATCTTCGATCCGCGGCAGATGGTGTCTACGGTACTTACCAATGGTAATCCCGTTGAACGGAAATGCAAGCGGTACGGAGTTTTGTCACCATGACTCTCCAGGAAGACGCCAAACTCACCGCGGCTTCCCTCTACAGCAGCATAATACTGCCCTTCCGGTACGCGGATAATAGGTTTCATCTTTTCCTGATACGGACCTTCGGGAATGTTGTCGATGAGTTGCTCAAGGATATTCATACTTTCCATGATTTCATCCATACGAACCATGTAGCGTGCCCAGGAGTCTCCTTCGGTATAGACGATTTCTTTGAAATCCACTTTGTCGTATACTCCATAAGGTTGGCGCTTGCGCACATCACAAGCCCAGCCGCTGGCACGTCCTGTGCCGCCTGTGGCTCCGAAAGCGATAGCATCTTCACGGCTCAGCACTCCTACGCCTTTCAGACGTTGTTGTGCGATAATGTTACCGGTGAATACCTGGTGATATTCGTGGATGATTCCACGCAGATAGGGGATGAACTCTTTCACTCGTTTCTGGAAGTTAGGATGCAAGTCAGCCTGTACGCCACCGATAGTGTTGTAGTTCATGATGAGGCGTCCACCACAAGTTTCCTCAAAGATGTCGAGTATTTTTTCACGATCACGGAAACCATAGAAGAAAGCGGTAAGGGCACCGAGGTCCATTGCCAGACAGGAATAGAACAGCAAGTGAGAGTCGATACGTTGTAATTCATCCATAATGGTGCGGATGTACTTCACACGGTCACTCACTTCTATACCCATTGCCTGTTCAATACACATACACAGGGCATGGCGATTCTGGTGTGCACCCAGATAATCCAGACGGTCGGTCAATGCCAACGTTTGGGGATAAGTAAGGCTTTCGCACATTTTTTCAATACCCCGGTGGATGTAACCACAGTTAGCATCTATCTTATCGATGGTTTCACCTTCCAGTGATACACGGAAACGCATTACACCATGCGTAGCCGGGTGTTGGGGACCGATGTTCACAACGTATTCCTCGTCACCAAAGAGCACCAGTTCTTTATTTCTCACGGTACCATCCGGGTTCAGTTTTAACTCGACAGTGGTATCGATAGTTTCTTCATTGTCCATGCGCAATGGGTTGTCCTTTTCCGGATCGTTATCCTTACGCATCGGGTGGCCTACCCAGTCATTACGCAGGTAGAGACGACGCATATCAGGGTGTCCTATGAAGACAATACCATAGAAGTCATATACTTCACGTTCATTGAAATCCGCTGCTTTCCAAATGTCGCTGACACTGGGTAATTCAGGATTCTTGCGGTCCAAAGTAGCAGTACGTACTGCTGCTTGTTTACCGGTAGCGGTGGATTCCAGCAGGTAGACAACACCCAGTCCGCGTGGAGCATCCGGTGCATCTCCATCGGCGGGTTCTCCCCAGTCCATACCGCTAAGGCACTTCAGGAAGTCCATCTGCTCTTCGCGGTACAGACGGAGCATTTCAGCATGTAAGTCCGCAGGTTTTATAAATCGTATATTATCCATATTTTGATTATTTTTCTGTCTCCTCTTTCGGTTTGGGCTCTTTTCTGTTTACTCCACCGAAGAATTTTTCAATTTTCACTTTGCGCTGCAATTGCATCATACCATAATAGAATGCTTCCGGACGGGGAGGACATCCCGGGATGTACACATCCACCGGTAGAACCTTATCTACTCCATTTACTACATGGTACGACTTCTTAAATGGCCCGCCACTGACGGCACATCCACCTACGGCAACCACATATTTCGGGTCTGGCATCTGGTCGTACAAGCGTTTTAGTACAGGTGCCATCTTATTAGTAATGGTTCCGCATACCATAATCATATCTGCCTGTCGCGGACTGGCACGGGCTACTTCAAATCCGAAGCGCGCCATGTCATAGCGCGCGGCACCCAGTGCCATGAACTCGATACCGCAACAGCTTGTTGCAAACGTAAGTGGCCACAGTGAATTACTGCGTCCCCAGTTGATGAAATCGTCCAATACTCCGAGGGCGACGTTTGCACCTCCGGCATTAAGTTCGCGAACGAGTTTCTCCAATGTTTCATTATCCGTAAATTCTTCATACGGGATAGATTTTATTTTGGGCTTTTTCTTTATTTCCATTCCAATGCTCCTTTCCGCCATGCGTAGGCAAGTCCCAATACAAGGATAAGTAAGAAAAATAAGATACTGAGTAATCCTGCTATTCCCAGGTCACGGGCGATAACAGCCCATGGGAACAGGAATACTGTTTCCACATCAAACATCAAAAACAGGATGGCAAACAGATAGTAACCTACCCGGAATTGCATCCATGATTTACCACGGGTAGGGATACCGCACTCGTACGCTTCCATCTTCTGTGGATTGTACGAACGGGGTGATATCGCTTTTGACAATGCGATAACAATACCCACGAAAGCAATTGCCGTCAGCAAGACGACTACTAACAAAGTAAAGTTCATAAATCTAATTAACTTTTAGATGTATATAATAGGATAGTTGGTCGAACTGGGCAATACCTCTGAATTGCCTTCAACGGACCTTGGTAAGCGATAGGGCCTACCTGACTTTTTATCAAATAATAATCTTTCTCAGCCCGAATACATAGTAAGAAAGCGGGTCGGGTACAGGATAGAAAGAAGTATGTAGAGGCGAATCACCGATCGAAGAATCGGATAGCCAGCACATTCGAAAATAATTCAGCAATAGCAAGACACTCTTGTTACCGGGTACTTGCGTACTGTCCACATTGTCCATATATAAAGGTATAGACGAGAAGTGGTCATATAATATGCTACGGATATCTTGTTTGTGGGCAGTAGGAGCCTGAGATAAGATGCAACGTTCTTCATCATTGCGTATGAAAGTGCATGATATACCTGCCGCCTGTGCGGCACCGTCGTATAATAATACGCCGAGCAAGACTATCATGAAGTATTTTATGCACTGTCTCATACAACTACTTTTTTCATTCGGCTGCAAATGTATAACAAATATTGGCTATTTTGTTATATAGAGATGGCAAAGTACTTTATTTTTAGCACTTTTTTGCCTTATATCAACTTCTTCTCCAGAATTCCGGGGTAAAAAGCAGCAATACGGTGAATAATTCCAGACGCCCCAGAAGCATGAGGAAAGATAATAACCACTTTGCTACATCAGGCAATGCATTCCATGAAAAGGCAGGGCCTGTTTCACCCAATCCGGGACCCATATTACCGATACTGGAAACTACGCAACCCACAGATTCTACAAAACCGATACCCAGTCCCATCATAATCAGTACACTGATGATAATGATAACTGCATATATAAAACAGAATGCCAGTACGGTAGATTGTACGGAGGGTGAAATAACCTGCTTGTTAATCCTGACCGGTAACACTGCATTCGGATGGAGAATATGTTTGAATTCATTACGCGCTACTTTGCCGAGAATAACCATGCGGATACATTTGAGACCACCTGTCGTGCTTCCTGCACAGGCACCCATCAGCATGACAATGGTTAGCAATCCCCATGTTACGGCAGGCCATAACATGTAGTCATCTGTGGCAAACCCGGTAGAGGTGTGCAGCGAGATAACCTGGAACAGTGATTTACGGAAGGCATCTTCCATTCCTATTGAATTGGAATAGTAAAGTATGACTGTAATTAAACCGGTGAATATTATAACTGACCAGAAATACCATTTCAACTCGGCATCGTGGATAACTTTCTTGAATTTCCGGTTGACGAAGAGCAGCAACAATGTAAAGTTGATGCCGGATATAAACATGAAGATGGATATTACATATTCAATATAGGGAGATTGATAGTAGGCTACACTGGCTTGTTTGGTTGAGAAACCACCTGTGCCGGTAGTGGCAAATGCATGACAAACACTGTCGAACCAATCCATTCCGCCCATCATCAGTAAAACAACGAGAATACCAGTAATACCTGCATAGATACTCCAAATCCATTTGGCGGTAATGCCTATACGCGGATGTACTTTATCGTGTGTCGGTCCGCTGGCTTCGGCTGCAAATACCTGCAAACCACTGACACCGAATATCGGAAGGATGGCAATGGTAAACATGATAATCCCCAAACCGCCTATCCATTGGGTCATACTGCGCCAGAAGAGGAGTCCGTGGGGCAATGACTCTATGTCATCCAATATGGTAGCACCCGTACTGCTAAAGCCGGACATTGTTTCAAAGAAAGCGTTGGTGATGCTCGGTATATATCCGCTGATATAAAATGGCAGCATGCCGAAAAGTGAAAATGCTATCCACGCAAAGCTGACGAGTACATATCCGTCCCTGCGTGTCAGTTGGCGATCTCCTCCCTTGCCCATGGCTGCCAGAAGTAATCCCGCGCCTGCCGTGATACCTGCCGATACCCAGAAATCCACCAATGCTTCGTCCTGATAATAGAACGAAACACCGGAACAGGCAAGCAGCATCACTGTTTCAAGCAACAAGAGAATACCAATAATCCGTATGACTGTCTTGAAATTAATCACGTAATTAAATTATGAATTATGAATTATAGATTATGAATTATGAATTATGAACGGACTTTGTAGCAAAGCGTGTGGCGCAGCTAATTCATCATTCATAATTTATCATTCATAATTAATTAAAGAATTTCTCAATCTTTTTAATCATCATATTCAGGCAGAACACTACTACGTGGTCGCCCGGTATTATCTGGGTATTACCGGTTACTACCACACCTTCACCTTGGCGGATTAATCCGCCGATGGTAGCTCCCTTTGGTAAACCGAGGTCTTTAACTTGATGTTTGGTGATTTTAGAATCGGCCTTCACGGTGAATTCCGCAACATCGGCATTGGCAAAAGTAAGACATTTCACATTGCTGACATCAGCATCCAGCATCATTTGATAAATGTGGCTGGCGGTGATCATCTTCTTGTTGATCACTGTACCGATATCGAGGCTTTCTGCCATGCCTATATAATCTATATTTTCTACTTCTGCCACTGTTTTGCTGACGCCCATACGTTTGGCTGCAAGGCAGGAGAGAATATTCGTTTCCGAGTTGTCCGTCAGTGCTACGAAAGCTTCCGTATTCTTCAGACCTTCTTCAATCAGTAAGTCCATATCACGACCATCACCATTGATAATCATGACTTTATCATCGAGAATCTCCGTCAGGCGGTTGCAACGGTTCAGATCGTTGTCTATGATCTTTACCTGCATATAGTCGGGTACATATTGTGCGGTTCGTACGGCAATGCGGCTTCCACCCATGATCATTACGTTGCGTACATCGGCATAATCTTCCTTACCGGCTATCTTGCGTATATAGGGTACATATTTACGGGTGGTGGTGAAATAAACAATATCATGTAGTTTAATTACATCGTCACCACGCGGAATAAGTGTCTCGTTGCCGCGTTTGATGGCTACTACATGATAGGGTTTATCCGTCCCGGCGAGTTGGTGGAGAGGAATATCCAGTATTTCCGCTTTCTCACGCATTTTGGTACCGATCAGTATCAAAGACCCGCCACAAAACTCCCACCATTGGCGTACCCAACTCATACGTATGGAGGATACGATTTCTTTTGCTGCAAGCATTTCCGGGTAAATCAGTGAATCGACACCCAGCTTCTTGAAGAACTCCTTATTTTTTGGCAGAAGGTATTCGTAATTATCAATGCGGGCAACAGTCTTTTTAGCACCGAGGTTGGTAGCCAACATACATGCAGTCATGTTACGGCTCTCGTCGGGAGTGACGGCTATAAAGAGATCTGCCTCTTTAGCCCCCACTTCTTTCAACCCTTGAATGGAAGTAGGTGAAGCCGTGACCGTCATCAAGTCAAAGTTGGAACTGAGTGTGCTCAACCTTTCCTCATTGTCGTCCATCAATATGATGTCCTGCTTTTCGCGGGACAACAATTTTGCCAAGTGTGTGCCTACTGCGCCGGCACCGGCAATAATAATTTTCATCGCTCTCTTATTATACTTTCTAATATCCCTTTTTCATCCATACCACACAAGTGATACAACTCTTGTACTGTTCCATGTTCTATAAACGTATCCGGCACACCTATGCGTTGTACGTGTGGGGTATATCCATTGTCGGCCATAAATTCCAGGACGGCACTACCCATGCCGCCTTTCCGTATGCCATCTTCAATGGTGATGATGCGGGAAAATGAGTGTCCTATTTCATGCAGCATTTCCTCGTCCAGTGGCTTAAGGAAACGCAGATCATAATGTGCTATTGAAATGTCTTTTTCTTTTTCTGCCCGTTCGATGGCTTTTGCGGCGATATTGCCTATCGGACCAAGTGTGAGTATAGCAAGGTCTTTGCCATCCTTTAGTTTGCGTCCCTTGCCGACGGGTATTTCTTCCAATGGGCATTTCCAGTCTATCAGCACACCGCGTCCGCGAGGATAGCGGATGACGAACGGTCCTTTATCCGGCAACTGTGCCGTGTACATGAGGTGACGCAGTTCATGCTCGTTCATGGGTGATGATATAGTTAGATTGGGAATGGGGCGGAAATAAGCTAAGTCGAACACACCGTGGTGCGTTGGGCCGTCTTCGCCTACCAGTCCGGCACGATCCAGGCAAAGTACAACGGGTAATTTGAGTATGGCTATGTCGTGAATGACGTTGTCATAGGCACGTTGCATAAATGAGGAATAGATGTTACAGAACGGTTGCATTCCTTCTTTGGCCATACCTCCTGAGAAGGTGGCAGCATGTCCTTCGGCAATTCCTACGTCGAAGGCACGGTCGGGCATTGCCTGCATCAGCATGTTCATGGAGCATCCTGTAGGCATGGCGGGAGTGACACCGACAATGCGTGGGTTCTGTCCGGCAAGTTCCACAAGGGTTTCACCGAACACATCCTGATAGAGTGGGGGCAGGTTGTGAGTGTCTGCCGTAAAGCGTTCGCCGGTTTCAGGATCAAACTTACCCGGTGCGTGCCAGATACCCGGTGCCTTTTCTGCCGGTTCAAATCCTTTTCCTTTGACCGTATGTAAATGTAGGATTTTCGGTCCTTTCATGTCTTTGATATCCCGCAGGATACGGGCGATATTTTTCACATCATGCCCGTTGATGGGACCGAAATAACGGATATTCATTCCCTCGAAGATGTTCTGTTGTTGGGCAGCCATCGATTTCAGACTATTACCGAAACGGATGAGTGCTTTCCGGCGGTCTTCATTGAGAATGCCCACTTTGAATAACATTTTGGATATTCTGAAACGCAGTTGGTTATAGCGGTTCGAGGTTGTCAGGTTGAATAAGTATTGCTTCATACCACCTACGCTGCGGTCGATGGCCATGTCATTATCATTGAGGATAATGAGAAGATTGTTGGAACTTGCCGAGGCGTTATTCAACCCTTCAAAAGCCAGTCCTCCACTCATGCTGCCGTCGCCTATAACAGCAACCACATGGCGATCTTTTTCTCCTTTTTCTTCTGCTGCTACGGCCATGCCGAGTGCTGCTGAAATGGAATTAGACGCATGTCCGCAGGTGAAAGTATCATAATCGCTTTCATCGGGAGAAGGGAAAGGACGAATGCCTTTGAATTTCCTGTTTGTGGAGAATGTTTCCCGGCGTCCGGTCAGTATCTTATGACCATACGCTTGATGGCCCACGTCCCACACAATACGGTCGTAGGGGGTATTGAACACATAATGCAGGGCGACGGTCAATTCTACCGTCCCCAGACTGGCTGCAAAGTGTCCCGGGTTACACGAAACTTCTTTTATAATGTCCTGCCGCAATTCTTTGCAGATTTCCGGAAGTTGCTCAACACTCAGTTTGCGCAGGTCTTCCGGGTCAGAAATAGAATTTAGCAAGTTATATGATGCTGTCTCTGTCTTCATCTCTGTTCTGAGGATTACAAACTGCAAAATTAGTAAAAGAAAACGGAAGGTCATTTCCTTTTCGGGGAAAAAATGCGAATCCTTGCTTCTTTAACCTTCGTGCATCTGTATTTCACCTTATATTTTAATAACGGAAAAGTTGCGAGCTACGGGTTACAAGCTACAAGTGGCTGCGTTATTTTCCGAAAGGCGCTTATTGCTTGTAGTTAATTTAAAACGGAAAAGTAATGAACTAAAACAAGAACAGAATAACATTACATATTATTTACAAATAGCAAATGTTTAAGGAAAAGTAGCATACTGAACCTAATTCAGTCGTATACTGAATGCCATTCAGTCGTATACTGAATAGGGCTCAGTCGTATACTGAATACGATCCGGAATATCATGTTGATAATCAAAAAGTTGCAAAGTGTCTTACTGCTATTGATAAAACTTGACAAATTGTTAAAACATCATTGTGCTTAATGGGATGGGTTATGAATTGATTTATCAACGCATCTTATCTATTCTTTGATTAGAGGATGGGTTATCTTTGCTTTTTGTTTGTCTCTTTAAAACAAATTGATTACTTTTGTTGCTGCAATGCATCGCTTGGTTTTCGTATAGAAAACAATCAGCCTCAGTTTAGGCGTTTTACGAAATGCAGAAGTGTGCATCTATGAACAAGAAATGCATTGGAACTTAATTAGCACAAATCAAATGGAGAAAGAAAAAGATTCCTTATTTAGCGTAGCGGACATAGTGAAGCGCGCCAAACGTGTACTGAACTTTAAGACTGATGCTGATCTGGCCGCTTACCTGGGCGTTTCGCGTTCCACACTTAGCAACTGGATTGCGCGTAACAGTACTGACTTTCCGTTGTTGTTGAGCAAAATGAAAGACGTAGACTACAACTGGTTATTGCTGGGAAAAGGAAGTCCTGTACATCAGGCAAAATTATGCAATAGTGAGTACGCAAGGGGAGAAGTAGAGATAATCCACAATCCCAAAACACCCGATCCGGTGGGCGACCGTAGCGTAGCGCTTTATGACATCACTGCTGCTGCCAATCTAAAAACACTGCTTGCCAACAAACGTCAATATATAGTAGGTAAGATACAGATTCCCAGCATTCCCTTGTGTGATGGCGCCCTCTATATCAGTGGAGATAGTATGTACCCTATTCTGAAATCAGGAGATATCGTAGGCTTTAAAGAAATCAGTAGCTTTAGCAATGTCATTTATGGTGAGATGTACCTGATTTCGTTCAATATCGATGGAGACGAATATTTGGCGGTGAAATATGTGAACCGTTCGGAAATAGACGGTTGCATCAAGCTGGTGAGCTATAATCCGCATCATGAACCGATGGATGTGCCGTTTGCAGCTATCCAGGCAATGGCAATTGTGAAGTTCTCGATCAGGAAGAACATGATGATGTAGAATACTAATTTTCATAATCTATGGATTTCTTTACTCCCGTTGAGTTGCCTTCCGGTTTGCCACCTCTTGTACAGGCAGATAGTCTCCTGTTGATGGGGTCTTGTTTTGCTACCAACATGGGGAGCTTACTCGCGGATGCTAAATTTCATCCGGATATAAATCCTTTTGGTGTTCTCTATAATCCCTTGTCCATTTCGGCTGCCTTGCGTGAGGTGGTGGCAGGTAAGGTATATAAGGAAGAAAATTTGTTTTTCTTCCGCGAATGCTGGCATAGCCCCATGCATCATGGAGATTTTTCTTCACCTTCAATGGAGGAAACTTTGCAGCGCATCAATGCCCGCTTGTTGGCGGCACACGAATGCGTTCATCAACTGGATTGTCTGATGTTGACTTTTGGTACATCCTGGGTGTACGAACAGAAGACTACGGGGCATGTTGTTGCAAACTGCCACAAGCAGCCGGAATCTGTCTTTATTCGTCGCCGACTCAGTGTGCAGGAGATTGTATCCGACTATACTTCCCTTTTCTCCGGTCTGATTGCCCGGAACCCGAAGTTGAAAGTGATTCTTACCGTCAGCCCTATACGGCACATACGCGATGGAATGCATGCCAATCAATTGAGCAAAGCCACGCTTTTGCTTGCCATCGACCAATTGCAGGCTTCTTTTCCCGAACATGTCTCTTATTTTCCGGCTTACGAACTCTTGCTCGACGAGCTTCGCGACTATCGTTTTTATGCTGACGATATGATGCATCCGTCCCCCCAGGCGGTACGCTACGTATGGGAGAAGTTTGTGCAGACTTGCTTCTCGGCAGATGCGTTAGAGATTATGCAGGAAAGTGAAAATATCAATAAAGCGCTATCTCATAAGCCTTTCCATCCGGAGTCAGAGGAGTATAAGCGTTTTTTAGGACAAATTGTGTTAAAAATAGATCGACTTAACCAAAAATACCCGTACTTAGATTTCCAAAACGAGAAAGAAATATGTCATATACGATTGAAACAATAGCCGAACGCATTGGTGCGCGACGTGTGGGGGACACGCCGGCAACTATAGACTGGTTACTTACCGATAGCCGTTCCTTGAGTTTCCCCGAAGAAACTTTGTTCTTTGCCTTAACTACCAAACGCAACGACGGTGCCCGCTATATATCTGATTTATATTCACGTGGCGTTCGCAATTTTGTGGTAAGCAAAGAAACTTATAAGGCAATTGAAAATGGACAATTGATTATAGATGATTCTATACAACGTGATGATGCGCAGTCAAGTCTCATACCCCAACTCAACTTTTTAGTAGTTGCTAATCCGCTGAAAGCTTTGCAGAAATTGGCGGAGCAACATCGTGAGCAATTCCAGATTCCTGTGATTGGCATCACAGGCAGCAATGGAAAGACTATTGTGAAAGAGTGGCTTCATCAGTTGCTTAGTCCCGAACGGGTAATTGTCCGTTCGCCTCGCAGTTATAATTCTCAGATCGGAGTGCCTCTGTCTGTCTGGCAGATGAACGAACAGTCTGAGCTTGCTATCTTCGAAGCCGGTATCTCGGAGATGGGGGAAATGCGTGCCTTACAGAATATTATCAAACCAACCATTGGCATACTGACTAACATTGGTGGTGCTCATCAGGAAAACTTCTTCTCTTTGCAAGAAAAATGTATGGAGAAGCTGACTCTGTTTAAGAACTGCGATGTGGTGATTTATAATGGTGATGATGAATTTATCAGCAATTGTGTGGCCAAGTCCATGCTCAGTGCCCGTGAAATAGCATGGAGCCGGAGAGATATGGAGCGTCCTCTGTTTATAAGTAAGGTGGAGAAGAAAGAAGATTGTACCGTCATCTCTTACCGTTACCTGGAAATGGACAATACTTTTATGCTACCTTTCATTGATGATGCTTCTATTGAAAACTCGTTGAATTGTTTGGCTGCTTGTCTTTACCTGATGCTTCCCGCCGAAAAAATTACGGAGCGCATGACAACACTGGAACCGGTGGCTATGCGCCTGGAGGTAAAGGAGGGCAAAAACGGTTGCTTATTGATTAATGATAGTTATAACAGTGATCTCGCTTCATTGGATATTGCGCTCGATTTCCTTTACCGTCGCTCGCAAAGCAATGGGTTGAAGCGTACACTCATTCTTTCTGATATACTGGAAACGGGGCAGAATGCACCGACGCTTTACCGGAAGGTATCGCAGTTGATTAATAGTCGTGGCATTGAGCGCATCATCGGTGTTGGAAATGAGATTGCCTCGTGTGCTGCACGTTTTGATATTGAAAAGGCTTTCTATCCTAATACGGAAGCATTGTTGCGTGCTATTTCCCGTGGTGAGCTACGGTTGGAAAATGAAATTATATTAATAAAAGGTGCCCGTCAGTTTGGCTTTGATGCTTTGACGGAAGAACTGGAGAAGAAGGTACACGAAACGATTCTTGAAGTGAATCTCGGAGCCATGATAGCCAATCTGAATTATTATCGTAGTAAACTGAAGCCGGAAACCAAGATGGTCTGCATGGTGAAAGCGTCTGCGTATGGTGCAGGTTCGTATGAGATTGCCAAGACGCTACAGGAACACCATGTCGATTATCTGGCTGTGGCTGTGGCCGACGAAGGTTCCGAACTGCGCAAAGCAGGCATTACGGCGAGCATTATCATTATGAATCCGGAGATGACGGCCTTCAAGACCATGTTCGACTATAAGCTGGAGCCGGAAGTGTACAGCTTCCATTTGCTGGATGCACTGATTAAGGAGGCGGAAAAAGAAGGCATTACCAACTTCCCTATTCATATAAAACTGGATACGGGTATGCATCGTCTGGGCTTTGCTCCCGAGGATATGCCACGACTTATAGAACGGTTGAAGAGTCAGAATGCAGTTATTGCACGGTCTGTATTCTCTCATCTTGTAGGCAGCGATGCATCTCAGTTTGATGCATTTACGCGCGGACAAATAGAAATGTTTGAAGCTGCCTCTATGCAGTTGCAAGCAGCATTTCCGCATAAAATACTCCGTCACATCTGCAACTCGGCAGGTATTGAGCGTTTCCCCGGAGCACAGTTCGATATGGTACGTCTGGGCATCGGTTTGTATGGTATCAGTCCGATCGATAATACTATTATAAATAATGTAAGTACACTGAAAACTACCATCCTGCAAATACGGGAGGTGCCCGAAGAAGATACGGTTGGATATAGTCGCAAGGGACATCTGACACGTGATTCACGTATTGCTGCACTGCCTATCGGATATGCCGACGGACTAAACCGTCACTTAGGCAATGGTCATGCATATTGTCTGGTGAATGGGCAACGTGCACCTTATGTCGGTAATATCTGCATGGATGTCTGCATGATAGACGTTACGGATATTGAATGTAAAGAAGGGGATACAGTAGAGATATTTGGCGATCATCTGCCCATTACGGTGCTTTCCGATATACTTGAAACCATTCCTTACGAAGTATTGACAAGCGTTTCTACACGGGTGAAGAGGGTTTATTATCAGGACTGATATTCGGTTTTACCTTTATTCTTTTCATTTTAATCCATGTAAAAGCGTGTAATCTGTAGTGAAACTATTATATTTGCAACAAATTTAAAAAACTATGAATATGACAAACTTACTTTTATTAGGCTTTCTGCCCAGCGGTTCCGAATGGGTTATTATTGCTTTGCTAATCCTGTTGTTGTTCGGTGGTAAGAAGATACCCGAATTGATGAAGGGATTAGGTAAAGGCGTGAAGAGCTTCAAGGACGGTGTGAATGAGGCGAAAGAAGAAATAAACAAGGCAAAGGATGATATAGAAGAGCCGGCTTCTAAAAAATAAATAAGTTACGATCAAAGAGTAACAGGCTACAAGCTACGAACTACAAGGGGGTGCACAATCAGATACTTGTAGCCCGTAGCTTGTGGCTCGTTACTAATTCACTACTATGGCAGATAAAGAACTAACCTTTTGGGATCATTTGGACGAACTGCGTCGGGTACTGTTTCGCGTTCTCGGCGTGTGGTTTGTATTTGCAGTCGGTTATTTTATTGCAATGCCGTGGTTATTTGATAATGTGGTGTTGGCACCCTGCCACAATGATTTCATCTTTTACGACGTGCTGCGATACGTAGGAAAAACATTCAATCTTAACGATGAATTCTTTACGCAGCAGTTTCACGTCAAACTGATCAATATAAATCTGGCGGCTCCGTTCTTTGTTCATATGTCCACCGCGTTCTGGATGTCGGTGGTGACGGCTACGCCTTATATCTTTTTCGAAATCTGGAGGTTTATCAGTCCTGCCCTTTACCCTAACGAGCGTCGTGGGGTAAAGAAAGCTTTATGCATTGGTACAGTGATGTTTTTCCTCGGTGTACTGCTGGGCTATTTTATGGTCTACCCATTGACGTTGCGCTTTCTCTCAACCTACGAACTGAGTGCATCCATTGAGAATCAGATTTCTTTAAATTCTTACATAGATAACTTCATGATGCTGGTGCTCTGTATGGGACTGGCTTTTGAATTACCGTTGGTGACCTGGTTACTTTCACTTTTAGGATTGGTGCACAAATCTTTCCTGCGCAAGTACCGTCGTCATGCACTGGTGATTATTGTGATAGTCGCAGCTATTATTACGCCAACCGGCGACCCTTTCACTCTGACAGTGGTTTCCATTCCGCTTTATCTGCTCTATGAGTTGAGTATCCTTATGATTAAGGATAAGAAAACTGACACGGAAGATGCGGATGAAGATAAGGAGGAATAATGCAGGAAGAGGTACGGGAATACTATCACTTCTTACTTACTGTCTGCCGGGATGAAAATATTCCATTAACAACGGCTTACCGTCAGCTTCGTGAATTTCTGGAACGTCTTTGTCGTACACAGATGCCGGACGGTAGTCTGCAAATGACTGACTTGTCTGCACGTATCAGCTTTGTAGCTTCGAAAGCCGGACTGTCTGTTGTGGAACAAAATCGCTTACATACTTTTCGCCTGACCTCCAATGCTGTTCTGAACCGTTTGGCTGAACCCTCACGGGAGAATCTATTGAGAGACATCAAGACATTGACTTTCTTTGTGAAGAAGCTTACGGGAGAGGAGATACCGGCGGAACTTTACCGCTTGCTTCCCCGTGCGGATGCTACTTATATCGTTTCTCCGCCTGCTAAAGAACGGGTACGCCGGATGCGTGTTTGTTTTCAATATGCCGATGATACGTATTTATATGTATTGCCTGTAGATACCGTTGCTGATGAACCGTTACGGGTGCGATATAATGTACCGCAGGTGAATGAGGAATTTGCAGAAACCTGTCAATTGTTATGGCGCCATGCACAGGTCAATCTGTTGGATGTAGCTGTAGACGAGGCGGGCGTACTGACACCTTCCTTTATTATTTTAGAACCGGATTATCTGTTGGATATCAGTTCTCTGGCAGAGTGTTTTAAAGATTACGGGCATCATCCGGCCAATTATCTGCTGGCGCGTTTGCAATCTCCCGATAATACACGTCCTCTGTTGCTCGGTAATATTGCCAATCTTTTCCTGGATGAATGGATCTATGCGAAAGAGGAGCCGGACTATTTATCCTGCATGAAAAAGGCTTTCCGCACTTATTCCATAGAGTTGGCTGCATGTGCCGATTTGTTGGACAAGGAGAAAGAAAAGGAATTCTTTGCCGATTGTAAACGGCACTTCGAACATATCCGTCAAACGGTGACTGAAACTTTCCGGACTCCCGGTTATGAACTGGATAAAACAGATGCGGTATTGGAACCTACCTATATATGTGAAGCACTGGGGTTGCAAGGACGTCTGGACTATATGCAGCGCGATATGTCTTCCTTTATAGAAATGAAGTCGGGTAAAGCCGATGAGTATTCTATCCGCGGCAAGGTGGAACCGAAAGAGAATAATAAGGTACAGATGTTATTGTATCAGGCAGTGCTGGAATATTCTATGGGAATGGACCACCGCAAAGTAAAGGCATATTTGCTGTATACACGTTACCCGTTGTTATATCCTGCCCGTCCATCGTGGGCAATGGTACGGCGTGTGATGGATGTCCGCAACAGGATTGTGGCGAATGAATATGGCATGCAATTACGTAACAGCCCTCATTATACGGCGGAATGCCTGAAAGCTATCAATCCGGAGACACTGAATGAGCGTCATCTGAATAACACGTTATGGAAACGCTATCTCTATCCGTCCATCGATGCAGTGGCACAACGTATCCGGATGCTTACTGCATTGGAACAATGCTACTTCTATACACTCTACAATTTTATAACCAAGGAATTGTACACTTCAAAATCAGGTGATATTGATTATGAAGGGCGTGCAGGAGCTGCCGCTTTGTGGCTTTCCACACTTGAAGAAAAGCGTGAGGCAGGGGAGATACTATATGATCTGACGATTACAGAGAATCATGCGGCAGATATACATAAGGCATATCTTGTATTGGCACGTCCGGTTAATGATTTATCTCTGCAAGTTTTGCCGAATTTCCGTGAGGGTGACACCATCGTCCTCTATCAACGCAATCAAGATACGGACAATGTAACCAATAAGATGGTATTTAAAGGGAATATAGAGCGAATCACCGACCGGGATATCCGTATCCGTCTTCGTGCTTCGCAACAAAATACTTCTGTGCTTCCTCTGGATAGTTGCTATGCCATAGAGCACGATTATATGGATACTTCTTTCCGCAGCATGTATCTGGGACTTTCCGCTTTCCTTTCCGCTAACAAGGATCGCCGGGATCTATTGCTGTCTCAGCGTGAACCGGAATTTGATACTTCTTTTGATGCCCGTATTGCAGCTGCTTCCGATGATTTTTCCCGCATTACCCTGAAGGCACAGGCAGCCAGGGATTATTTTCTTTTGATAGGTCCTCCGGGTACCGGAAAGACTTCCCGTGCTTTGCGTGGTATGGTAGAAGCATTCTATCGTGAAGGGAAACAGATACTGTTGCTTTCATATACAAATCGTGCAGTGGATGAGATTTGCAAAACCCTTTCTGTAATAACGCCTGAGATTGATTTTATTCGTATCGGAAGTGAGCTCTCTTGTGATCCTTCTTTCCGTTCCCGATTAATAGAGAATGTGCTGGAGCCTTGTTCTACACGTCGTGAAGTACATGCACGCATAGAGCGTTGCCGTGTTTTCGTTGGTACTGTTGCCACCTTCTCATCTAAAACGGATATGTTTCGTCTGAAGACTTTTGATGTGGCTATTGTGGATGAGGCTACCCAGATATTGGAGCCACAACTGTTAGGGCTTCTTTGTGCACGAAATGTGGTTGGCAACAATGCCATCGGTAAGTTTATTCTTATCGGCGATCATAAACAGCTGCCTGCCGTTGTTCTTCAATCCGAATCGCAATCTGAAGTGTGTGAAGAATGCCTGCAGAGTATCGGTTTGTATAACCTGAAAGATTCTCTGTTCGAACGTCTCTATCGTACAGTCTCCGCCAATCACTCGTCACCAACCACTCAGCGTTTTTACGATATGCTTTGCCGGCAGGGACGTATGAATGTGGAAGTAGCCCGGTTCCCTAATCATGCTTTTTATGGCGGATTACTGGAAGCGGTCGGTTTGCCGCATCAGCAAGGTGAACTTGTACTTGCTCCGGGACTGGAGAGTGATGAATTTGCTGATGTATTGGTGAGTCGGGTAGCTTTTCTTCCCTCGGTGCCGGAGACTCCTTCACAATCAGCGAAGATAAACCATTCCGAAGCACAACTTACAGCGCGGTTGGCTGCTGCCGTTTACCGACAGTATGAGGCAAGCGGTTCCGGCTTTCATTCTGCTTTGACTTTAGGCGTTATTACTCCTTATCGTAGTCAGATAGCCCTTATAAAGAGCGAAATAGCAGCTTTGGGTATTCCTGTTTTGAATGATATCCTGGTGGACACCGTAGAACGTTTCCAGGGAAGTGAGAGGGATGTGATTATTTATTCTTTCTGTGTGAACCGTACTTATCAACTGAAATTTCTTGCCAACCTTACGGAAGAAAGAGGAGTATGGATTGACCGGAAACTAAACGTTGCGCTCACCCGTGCCCGCAAGCAGCTATTTATGACAGGGGTGCCTCACTTGTTACGACAAAATCCTATCTACGCCGATCTGCTCGATACGGTTTTATAAAGCTTTACCAATTCCATTTAGTAAATCTTAAATGTTCCTCAAATCTTTATATCTTTTATTAATATCTCCGAATGGAATAAACGACTATCTTTGCCGAACGTTTTTTTCATAGAGATTTAGATTTAAGGTTAGAAGAATTGTGGAAGTCGTGAGACTTCCCTTTTTTTCATCTTAAAATTTTGCGCTCCTGTATTTCTCATGAACCGTTTGGAGGTGTAATTTGCTAAAGTGGGCACTGAGGTTTGTGTGGTTTTAACGGGAGAGTGCAGAAGAGAGTCGCTTCGTGAGAAGGGGCTTTTTTTGTGCCCATACTTTTTATATTATACTAAAAAAGGTGCCCATCGCTGAGCACCTTTTTCATTGTTTATTCTATTATAAACTTATAATATTATTATTCCAGTACGATAGGTTTGTACTTAGGTACCAAAGCTTTCATTACAACCCAACCGATCAGGTAGGCCACCGCACATACACAGAAGATAATGAAGTATCCTGCAGGTTTACCGGAGAAGCCCATGAACTCCATGGCAGGGCGTACAAACTGTGCGCCTTGTTCCAGTAAATCATGGGTCATTTCTACTTCTTTTCCATCTACCATTGTACTTCCTGATGAATATACGAAGAGATTACCTGCTACTTTCTGCAGAATCATTGAACCGAAACCACCGGCCATACCACCAATACCTGTGATACTTGCAATAGCTGCTCTTGGGAACATATCACTTACGGTAGAGAAGATATTAGCAGACCAGGATTGGTGAGCTGCACCACCGATACCGATCATGATAACCGGCAACCACGGCGAGATAGTCCCCAGAGGCTGTGCCAACAGTACTACCAGCGGGAAGAATGCAAAAATCAACATAGCACGCATACGTGCTGCATACGGGTTCAAACCAGTTTTGTTGATAATGATAGTAGGTAATTTACCACCATAGATTGAAAGCATCGTGATGGCATATAGGGTAAAGATCAGAGCAATACCCAATCCCTCGGAAGTTTTGATACCAAATTGAGTATTCAGATAGGAAGGAGTCCAGAACAGGAAGAACCACCATACACCGTCAGTCATAAATTTACCGAAAGCGAATGCCCAGGTTTGTTTATAGCTGAAGCATTGCCAGAATTTCATCTTCTTTTCGTCTTTTTCTTCTACTACCGGAGCAGCACCTTCTTCATGCTTGTCCTGTTCGATATATTCCAGTTCGGCTTTGTTTACGTGTTTGCTTTCTGAAGGTTTAGAATACATGAATACCCAGAAGCCCATCCAGATAAAACCGAGAGCACCAATTACAATGAAAGCCATTTCCCAACCCCATGCTTTAGCCAGCAAAGGAATAGTCAGCGGAGCAACCAAAGCACCGATAGAAGCACCGGCATTAAAGATTGAAGTAGCATACGCACGGTCTTTCTTAGGGAAATACTCAGCAGTTACTTTGATAGCAGCAGGGAAGTTACCGGCCTCACCGAGTGCCAATACGCAACGGGCTGCAAGGAAACAGTACATACTAATTGTAGCAATGGTTACCACAACATCACCAGTAGCACCCATTAATTCGGCTGCACTGTGCAGACCTACGAAGTGCTCGGTTACGACACCACAGAGAGCGTGGAGACAGGCACCTGCCGACCATACACCGATAGCCCAAAGAAAACCTTTCTTAGTTCCCATCCAGTCGATGAAGCGACCTGCAAACAACATGCAGACTGCATAAACAATAGAGAAAACAGAAGTGATTGTTCCATAGTGTGATTCGTCCCAATGGAATTCGGGTTTGATAAATTCATCCCACGTCAATGACAGCACCTGGCGGTCAAGGTAGTTTACTGTTGTCGCAAAAAATAACATGGCACAGATGGTCCACCTGTAGTTGGTCATCTTTCCCACTGCATTTTGATTTAAACTCATGATACGTTGATTTAAAATTATTAATTCTTATTTCTGGGGCCAAAAATACACATTATTTGATGTATATCAATACTTTTTTCGTCTAATTTCCTGCAATTTTTGTTCGAAATGCAAATAAATGGCAAAAAAACTCGTTATCGCGCACGAAATCGCTCGTTCTCGTACACGAAAAAATAAGATTGTAGAGGACGAAAATAAATAATGCACCATTTCGGTCGAAAAGTACACAACGGTTTAGGTGAGAACCGCTATCTTTGTCACATTACTTAATATAATCTATATACCTAAAAACAAGAATAGAATGATGAATAATCTACTTTGTAAAACTTTTGTGATGGGAGCGCTGATTTGCTCTACCCAGTTGTCCGCTCAGAAAGTTAGTGATAAGCAACCCTGGTCTGTGCGTATGGTAGAGTCAGAGATGATTCGTTGCCCGGAATCCTGGCAGTTGGATTTCCAACCGAAATTGAAATGGGACTATTGCCATGGACTGGAATTGCAGGCTATGCTGGATGTGTATGATACCTATGGAGATAAGAAAATGTTCGACTATGCATTGGCTTACGCGGACACTATGATACACAATGATGGAAGTATCGAGACTTATAAATTACATGAATATAATATTGACCGTCTGAACTCCGGTAAATTCCTGTTCCGTATTTATGAACAGACGAAAGATGAGAAATATAAGAAAGCCATAGACCTGCTACGTAGCCAGCTCGATACCCATCCACGCAATGAGGATGGAGGTTTCTGGCATAAGAAGATTTATCCCAATCAGATGTGGCTGGATGGCATCTATATGGGGGCTACATTCTATGCAGAATATGCTTACCGTAACGATCGCGTACAGGATTATCAGGATATTGTCAATCAGTTTATTACGGTAGCCCGCCATACTTATGACCCCAAAAATGGCCTTTACCGTCATGCCTGTGACGTCAGTCGTAAGGAACGTTGGGCAGATCCTGTTACCGGACAGTCTCAACATAGCTGGGGACGTGCTATGGGCTGGTATGCAATGGCATTTGTAGATGCATTGGATTTTATTCCGAAGCATGAGGCAGGACGTGACTCTATGCTCGTTATCTTGAATAATATTGCTGCACAAGTAAAGCGCATACAAGATCCGAAGACAGGGCTGTGGTATCAGGTACTGGATAAAAGCGGTGAGAAAGGAAACTATGTAGAGTCTTCTTGTTCCACTATGTTTGTTTACGCTCTGTTTAAGGCGGTTCGTAAAGGATATATTGATAAGTCATATTTGAAAGTAGCCCTCAAAGGCTACCAGGGCATCCTCGATAACTTCATCGAAGTAGATAAAGATGGTGTGGTTACTATCACGAAAGCTTGTGCAGTTGCTGGATTAGGCGGTAAGAATTACCGTATGGGCGATTACACCTATTATATAAATGAAACAATCCGTAGCAATGACCCCAAAGCGGTAGGTCCGTTTATCATGGCAAGTTTGGAATGGGAGCGTTTGCAGCAAGTAAAAGAAATCGTTAATCAAAAATAAGACAATGAAACGACTGACTTATTATTTATGCGGCATAGTTCTTCTCCTGGTGGGAATCATGCCATTGTCGGCACAAACTCAATGGAAGGATACGATTGTTGTATCCCGCGATGGTTCGGGAGACTATCGTACTTTGACAGAAGCTATGGAAGGTATCAGGGCTTTTATGGATTATAAAGTGACGGTACTGGTAAAGAATGGTACTTATAAAGAAAAAGTGGTTATTCCTTCCTGGTTGCAGAATGTAGAATTCATTGGTGAAAGTGTGGAAAACACGATTATCACGTATGATGACCACGCCAATATTAATAAAATGGGTACTTTTCGCACCTACACAGTGAAAGTGGAGGGGAATAGCATAACTTTCAAGAACCTGACTATAGAAAATAATGCTGCCAGACTGGGACAAGCTGTGGCACTCCATACGGAAGGTGATAAACTGGTATTCATAAACTGCCGTATTTTGGGTAATCAGGATACTATTTATACAGGTGTTGCCGGTACACGGCTCTATTTTGTAGATTGCTACATTGATGGAACCACCGATTTTATATTTGGTCCTTCTACTGCATTGTTTGAGAATTGCGAGATACGGAGTAAAACTAATTCATACATAACGGCGGCTTCTACACCCAAAGATATTGCGGTGGGATATGTTTTCAAGAACTGCCGGCTGACTGCCGACCCCGGTGTGGATAAGGTATATCTGGGACGTCCTTGGCGTCCGTATGCTGCTACTGTATTTATCAATTGCGAAATGGGCAAACATATTCGTCCCGAAGGTTGGCATAACTGGGGAAATGTAGAAAATGAGAAGACAGCACGTTATGCTGAATATGGAAGTACCGGAGAGGGTGCTCCAATAACTGATCGTGTGAAATGGGCTAAACAATTGACGAAAAAGGAAGCTGCACTATATGATGATCTGAGTTACATCTATAAAATGTGTAGCGATTGGAACCCTGCTAAATAACAACTTAACTTCCTGCCTGCAAGAACTTAATTCCTTGTCGACAGGAAGTTAACTTTTTGTTCGCAAGAAGTTAACTCCTTGCAGACAGGATTTAGCGTTTCAGAAAATCTGCTCTCATGGGGCTGAAACAGTCTATCAAGATACCGGCTTCCAGGCATACACAGCCATGTACCGCATCCGGTTCGATGTAAACACCGTCTCCGGTTTCTACAATTTGTTTTTCACCATTTACGGTAAATTCAAATTTACCGTTTGCCACATAAGTGGTTTGTGTATGATAGTGAGTATGTGGTGTACCGACAGCTCCTTGCTCGAATTTCACTTTTACAAGCATCACTTGTCCGTCGTAACCCATGATTTGGCGTACCACTCCTTCACCTGCAGGTTCCCATGCTATTTCTTTTTCAAGAATGAAGGTGTTACTTCTTGTCTTTTCCATTTTGCCAGTCAGATTGATTATTTTACCGGCAAATATACGATTAATATTAATTTTTCTACCGATTGCGACTTTTTTTACCCTTAAAACCCTCTGTTTTTAGGTAATATTGCAGCCGGAAACTAAGAATACTATTTATATATAATGAACTATGAAACATAAGTTGACATTATTACTGGGGTTGTTTTTTCTGCTTTCTGCTTTCAAGGCTGACAAACCAGTGATTACGATTTTTATGATTGGAGACTCCACTATGGCTAATAAGTCATTGACGGGTGAAAACCCGGAACGGGGGTGGGGGCAAATGTTGCCCGGTTATCTCTCCGAGGAAATACGTGTGGATAATCATGCCGTGAACGGGCGGAGTTCCAAGAGCTTTATTGATGAAGGGCGCTGGGAAAAGGTAATCTCACAAGTGAAGAAAGGTGATTATGTATTTATCCAATTCGGTCACAATGATGAGAAGTCCGACCCAAAGCGGTATACAGCTCCGGGAAGTACTTTTGATGAAAACCTGAAACGTTTTGTAAACGAAACACGTGCTAAGGGAGGTATCCCTGTTTTGTTTAACTCCATTGTGCGCCGAAACTTCGGCACAGCGGACGGGAATGCAGTTGCTCAGGCTATCAGTCAGGATGATATACAGAAAGGCGTGAATCCGGATGCAACACGGGAAGCTTCGGGACAAACAGTTATTGCTGAAGGTGACAAGCTGATTGATACGCACGGAGCCTATCTGGACTCTCCGCGAAATGTAGCGAAAGAACTGGGTGTTGCATTTGTGGATATGAATAAGATTACGCACGACCTGGTAGAAGGCATGGGACCGGTAGAGTCTAAAAAGCTGTTCATGTGGGTACCTGCCAATCAGGTTGCTGCTATACCTAAAGGACGCGAAGATAATACCCATCTGAATGTATACGGTGGCCGCATTGTATCCGGTCTGGCTATGGATGCCATTGCTAAAGAAGTACCGGAATTGTCTAAGTATGTCCGTCATTATGATTTCGTAGTGGCACAGGATGGTAGCGGAGACTTTTTCACTGTACAGGAAGCCATTGATGCTGTTCCCGATTTCCGCAAGAATATCCGTACTACGATATTGGTGCGTAAG
This sequence comes from Bacteroides intestinalis, assembly GCF_003464595.1. GTDB lineage: Bacteria > Bacteroidota > Bacteroidia > Bacteroidales > Bacteroidaceae > Bacteroides > Bacteroides intestinalis_A. The sequence goes on along the minus strand of NZ_QRZF01000016.1, from coordinate 80,435 downwards.
GGTGTGTATAAAGAGAAAATCGTAGTACCCGAAAGCAAAATTAATATTTCCCTGATAGGTCAGGAAGGTGCTATACTTTCGTATGATGATTATGCGCAGAAGAAGAATTGCTTTGGTGAAGAAAAAGGAACTTCTGGTTCATCCTCCTGCTATATTTATGCTCCCGACTTTTATGCCGAGAATATTACATTTGAGAATTCTTCGGGTCCGGTGGGACAGGCTGTAGCCTGTTTTGTAAGTGCTGATCGTGTTTATTTCAAAAACTGTCGTTTCCTTGGTTTCCAGGATACACTCTATACCTATGGAAAAAACTGCCGCCAGTACTATGAAGATTGCTATATAGAAGGTACGGTCGATTTTATCTTTGGCTGGTCTACGGCTGTATTCAATCGTTGTCACATTCATAGTAAAGGTGGAGGCTATGTGACAGCACCTTCTACGGATCAGGGGCAGAAATATGGTTATGTATTTTATGATTGCCGACTGACGGCTGATGAGGGTGTACAGGATGTCTATCTGTCGCGTCCCTGGCGTTCGTATGCGCAGGCTGTATTCATCCGTTGCAATTTAGGCAAGCATATCGCTCCTGCCGGTTGGAATAACTGGGGTAAAAAGGAAGCGGAAAAGACCGCATTCTATGCAGAGTATGAAAGCACGGGTGAAGGTGCCAATCCAAAAGCACGTGTACCTTTCTCACATCAACTGAAAAATCTCAAAGGTTATGAAATAGATTCCATACTTATCGGAGAAGATGGTTGGAATCCGGTAAAAAATGGGAATGAATTATTAAGCATAAAGCGCTGACCCGTATCTGTCAAAACCGTATCATCTCCGTACCATCTCCGTGTTCATAACTACGGACTTGACACGGTTTTGACACGGAGTTGATACGGACTTGGTAGGAAGATGGTCTTTGTGACTGGTAAAATAATGTGATAATACTAAAAACATAATGATGAAAAAGAGTTTGTTTATATGGCTGTTCGCCCTGATCTTTCCGCTGTCATTTGTATGTGCGGAAAACTACCCGTACCGGAGTGATGTACTTTGGGTGACCGTGCCCAATCATGCTGACTGGATTTATAAGACCGGAGAGAAAGCTAAGGTTGAGGTGCAGTTCTATAAATACGGCATTCCGCAGGATGGCGTAACTGTTTCTTATGAAATAGGTGGTGACATGATGCCGGCGGATACTTCCGGTTCCGTTACTTTGAAGCAAGGAAAGGCGGTGATACCTGTGGGAACAATGAAAGAACCCGGTTTCCGTGATTGTCGTCTGACAGCGACCGTGGATGGAACAAGCTATAAACATCATGTGAAGGTAGGCTTTTCACCGGAAAAGATTCAACCTTACACACAGATGCCAAAAGACTTTAAAGAATTCTGGGAAAACAATAAAGCGGAAGCTACCAAATATCCGTTGACTTATACTAAAAAGCTTGCAGAGGAGTATTGTACGGATAAGGTTGATTGTTATCTCATTAAATTAATGCTGAATAACCGTGGACAGTGCATTTATGGTTATCTTTTCTATCCTAAGAATGCAGTGAAAGGTTCTTGTCCGGTTGTACTTTGTCCTCCGGGAGCTGGAATTAAAACTATAAAGGAGCCTCTGCGTCGTAAATATTATGCGGAAGAAGGATGTATCCGTTTCGAAATCGAGATACATGGTCTGAATCCGGAGATGAGTGCGGAAGAATTTAAGGAAATCAGCAATGCTTTTAATGGCAGAGAGAACGGTTATTTAAATAACGGATTGGAGAACCGTGATAATTATTACATGAAACGTGTCTATCTGGGTTGTGTACGCAGCATCGATCTCCTGACTTCTCTGCCCGAATGGGATGGTAAAAATGTAATTGTCCAAGGTGGCAGCCAGGGAGGAGCTTTGGCACTGATTACTACCGGACTGGATAGCCGTGTAACAGCTTGCGTTGCCAATCATCCGGCATTGAGTGATATGGCAGGCTATAAGGCAGGACGTGCAGGTGGTTATCCTCATTTTTTCAGAGTAGAGGGTATGGATACTTCGGATAAGCTGAAAACGATGGCATATTATGATGTGGTGAACTTCGCCCGTATGATTAAAGTTCCTACTTATATCACTTGGGGATATAATGATGATACCTGTCCGCCTACTACCAGTTATGCTGTTTATAATGTGCTGGATTGCCCCAAAGAAGCACTGATAACTCCGATTAATGAACATTGGACTTCTGATGCTACGGAATATGGACAGTTGAAGTGGATATTGAGACATTTGAAGTAAATAAGAGCGTTTTATATTCTGTTTCCTTTCTGATATACTTCCTTTGAAAATATATCAGAAAGGATTTTTTATAAGCTTTTCTTTTTTGATAGAAAATGAGATGAATGAGTGTAGCGAAATAGTAGTTTAATAAAGTGGTTGATGTGAATAAATAGAGAGTGATGAATAGATTCGTAGAAAAAACGGTTTCAGGGGGAGAAAAAGGTGTAGAAAAGATGTGGAATAATTGTTTAAAACCCCTTCCAGACGAGCTTTGGGCTGTGTGGACTATTTTTTTAACCGATTTGAGCATATTTTTCACCTGTAAAATCAATATAATCCTCTCCTTTGCATGGCAAGGTGAAAGATAAAGCCTTATTGAGAAACTTTGAATCTTTATTTATTAATCCCAAATGTATTAATATGAAAAACAAACTGCATTTTGATTTTAGAAAGTTGTGTTTTGTATTGGCATTGATAGTAACACAATGTCTGTATGCACAAAACAAGACGATTACAGGAACGGTGACTGACTCGAAGCAAGAACCGTTGATCGGTGTGAATGTGACTGTAAAAGGTAATTCCGCTGTAGGAACAATAACTGATATGGATGGTAAGTATACATTGTCGGTTTCTTCGGGAAAAAACACTCTCATCTTCTCTTATATAGGATATGTAACACAGGAAATCGCAGTCGGCTCACAGAATACAATTGATGTGGTACTGCTGGATGATGCACAGGCTTTGGAAGAGGTGGTAGTAGTAGGTTATGGTACTATGAAAAAGTCCGATTTGACAGGTTCTGTATCTTCCATCAGTAGTGATCGTTTTAAAGTTGGTACTGACCTGAGCCCTCAACAATTGATGCAAGGTGCCTTTTCAGGAGTAAATATCAGCCAGAATAGTGGTAAACCCGGTGGATCTAATACAATCCGTGTTCGTGGAGGTACATCTATTACTGCTTCCAATGATCCGTTATATGTAATTGATGGTGTTCCTATCAATTCTTCTGCTGGTGTAAGTTCCAGTCACATCGCTTCCAATGGTAGTAATACAGACTTCTTTGACCAGGAATCAGTAAATCCATTATCTTCTATTAATCCTAATGATATTGAATCCATCAATATCTTGAAGGATGCTTCTGCTACGGCTATTTATGGTTCCCGCGGTGCTAATGGCGTTATTATGATCACTACGAAGAAAGGGAAAAAAGGTGTTAAGCAATTGGATTACAGTTATAGCTTGGGTATTTCTAATGTAGCTAATAAGCTGGATGTACTGACTGGTGATGAATACCGTAAGGCAGTAACTGATTTAGGATTATCTTTGGATGATAAAGGCGATAATGCAGATTGGCAAGATCGTATTTTCCGTACGGCAATCTCTCAAAATCATTACCTTTCTTTCATGAGTGGAAGTGAGGATACAAACTATCGCGCATCTTTGGGGTATAGTGACCAGGAAGGTATTATGCTGGGTTCTGGTATGACAAGTGCCAATGCCCGTGTGAATATTAATCATACAGCACTGGATGGCAAGCTGAAGTTAAATATGAATTTGAACTATGGTGAAACACATGCTGACCAGGCACCGGTATCCAATACTGTTGGTAGTGAGATGGGAAGTAGTATGTTGTACGAAGCATATGTTTTTAATCCTACTTATCCGGTTTATGATGAGGAAGGTGATTTCTATGATGTGCCTCCTTATCGTGTGAATCCAGTATCTTTTGCATCTGAAATTCTGGATGAGCGTAAAAACAGGAAATTCCTGGGTAATCTGACTGCTGATTGGAATTTCTATAAACCTTTTACGTTCCAGGTGAATTTGGGTTATACTTATAATTCTATCGAACGTAACTCTTATATATCCAAGAGTAATCTGCTGGGTAATGGCAATGATGGTTATGTTAGTGTACAGAAATTGCAGGATTATTCTAAACTGTTGGAAACAATCCTGAAATACAATCAAAAATTTGGTAAACATTCTATTGATGCCATGCTGGGTTATTCTTACCAGTATTTTTATGATGAAGGAAATCATACCCGTGCTTATGGTTTCTTGTCCGACACCTTCAAGTGGTATAGCCTTGCTGCTGCAAAAACAGTGGAAAGCGTAAGTAGCTTTGCTGAAAGCAATACCCTTATATCTATGTATGGACGTCTGAATTATAATTATGGGGATAAATACTTATTTACCGCTACAGTACGTCGTGATGGTTCCAGCCGTTTCGGTGCCGATCACAAATGGGGTATTTTCCCTTCTGCAGCCGCTTCCTGGAGAATCTCTCAGGAGGAATTCTATCATAGCGATATTCTTACAGATCTGAAACTACGTGTCAGCTATGGTATCACAGGTAATCAGGAGATTGGTAACTATAATTCTCTGAATACGCTGGGAGCCAGTACTAATGGATATTTGGTAGGGGGTGAGAAGGTAACTATTGTATTACCTCAACAATACTCTAATCCTGATATAAAATGGGAACAGACTGCACAGACAGATATAGGTTTGGACTTTGGTTTCTTCAATGGAAGAATTCATGGTAGTATTGACTATTACTATAAAAAGACGACTGATTTATTGCTTTCCGTGGCGGTTCCTTCCCCTTCCTTGATTACTTCGCAGATTGCGAATGTAGGTTCTGTAAAGAATCAGGGTATTGAAATAGACTTAGGATTTGGTGTACTGCGTACCAAAGACTTTTCATGGGATGTGAATTTGAATTTCAGCCGGAATAAGAATGAACTGATAAGTCTGTCGAATGATAAGTGGACTGGTGAAAACATGAAAGTTGCTCCTTGTCAGGGCCAAGGTCTTTCAGGTTCTTATGCCCAGTTGGTAATACCTGGACAACCTTTGGGAACTTTCTATGGAAAGAAATTCATTGGTATCGTAGATGGTAAAGAACAGTTTGCCAATAATGGCGAGTCTGAAATCATAGGTTGCGCACAACCTGATTTTACGTATGGCATTTCTACTACTTTGCGTTATAAGAATTGGAGTTTAAGCATGAACCTGCGTGGTAGTGTAGGAAATGATGTCTATAACTGTACGGCAAACAACCTCTCTTATCTGAATAACCTACCGGGTAGAAATGTATTGAAAGAGGCAGTGACCGCCGGTGTGAATCGTGAAGAAGCCAAAGTATTCTCTTCCAGATTTATAGAGGACGGTTCGTTCTTACGTATGGATAATCTTTCTTTAGGTTATGATTTTAGTTTCAAACCGTTGCGTATTACTCGTGCCCGTGTATTTGTTTCCGGTCAGAATTTATTCACCATTACCGGATATTCCGGTCTGGACCCGGAAGTAAATTCGGAGGTTTCCAGAACAGGAGTAGCTCCGATGGGCATAGACTATTTGAGTTATCCGAAAGCACGTACTTTCACAATGGGCATCAACGTTTCGTTTTAAACCTTAATTTATTATCAGAAGATGAAAACAAAAAGAATATTTAAGAGCATAATTGCATGTAGTGTTGGAATTAGCATGTTGTCCGGTTGTCTTAATCTGGATGAAGAATTATACGGTAGACTCTCTCCCGAAACATATTATCAGACAGAAGAAGAAGCTCTCTCTTCCGTAGTAGGTGTATACCAATATCTGGCATATATGTCCAGGGCAGGTGGTGATGGCTGGCGAATTGGAGAGTTTGGCACGGATGAATTTTTCTGTCCGGGTCGTGCCAGTGGTGGATGGTATGATGAAGGTAATATGCAGATCATGGCACATAAGATAACAGCGGATAATGCACGCCTTGAAACTTGCTGGGGAACTTATCTGTTTCCCGGTATTGGTGCAGCCAATGCTGTGATAGCCAGTATGGAATCCTCTCCTATGAAAGATGAATTGAAAGCCTTGATTGCGGAAACACGTGCTCTCCGTGCCTATGGATATTATTATGCAATGGATTATTTCGGAAATGTACCTCTTTTTACAGGAGCTAAAGTTGATGCAAATGATTTACCGAAGACTGCTTCCAGAAAAGAGGTCTATGAATTTGTAGTAAAAGAGTTTGCAGAGGCTGCTGCAGATTTGCCTTCTATTAAAGAAGTGAATCGTGCATCTTATTATCCTCGTTTGACAAAGGAAGCTGTGTATACAGCATTGGCTTCTGTTTATCTGAATGCTGAGGTTTATGCCGGTGAAGCTCATTGGGCTGATGTGGTGACTATGTGTAATCATGTCATCGGAACCAATGCTTATGTTTTGGAAGATAAAGTGGGGGATTGCTTTCTTGCTACCAATGAATCAAATTCAAAAGAGGTTATTTCTTCGTTTGCGGTAGATCCGTCCAAAGGTGTTGATGGCAATGAATTCATTCTTTATGCTCAACATGCTCTTGAACAAAAGAAGTATAACTTAGCTTTTGCACCGGCTAACGGTTATTGTTTTACGGATGATGCTTTGAAGAGATATGAAGAAGGAGATGAACGTCTGGAACTTTTGGAGTATGGTCCTCAGTATTATCAGGATGGAGTTACTCCGTTATGTGATGATAAAGGCACTCAATTGGTGCTGACAACTATCAAAGATATGGTTTCTGCCCAGGATAATGAAGGCTACCGTGTGTTGAAGTATTCGCCAATAGGTGTGGCTTGGTCTGGTAGTAAGGCTGATAACGATTATATTTTGGAACGTTATTCCAATGTTTTGCTGATGAAAGCTGAAGCTTTGTTCAGGCAAGGGATACAATTGGATGAGGCACTCGAATTAGTAAATCAGGTGCGCAGGCGTAGTAACCTTTCCGATTGGGATGGGCTGACTTTGAAAAAGATAGAAGAAGAGCGTGCCCGTGAATTTATCTGGGAGAACCAGCGTCGACGTGATATGATTCGTTTTGGTTCTTATTTCACAGATACCTGGTTCTATAAGACTGGTGTTACGGAAGAGTGGAGAGGTATTTATCCTATACCTGCTATTCAATTGAATAATAATCCTAATTTGAAACAAAATCCGAATTATTAATAAATATGTTTTTGGTATGATAAAAAGTATCATTCTTTGCGTGTTAGGGTTGGCCACTTCGGTGGTCGCCCTTTCTCAGCATTTATCCGGTTACGAACTGGAAAGGGAAATGCCGGTTTTTCTGGATCAGTTAAAGCAAGAGTTGACTTACCCCATGGCTTGGGGAAATAGTCCTGTCAAGAATTTTAAGAAATGGCGTAAACAGGCGCGCAATGTTGTGTTGGATGCCATGTTGGCCCCACCTCCTTATACTACTGATTATAAGGTGGAAGTAGTAGCGGAAGAACAACGTGATGGATATAAAGCAAAGAAATTACGCTTTAATCTGACCGGTTATTCACGGGTGAATGCCTATATGCTGGTTCCTGATGGTGAAGGCCCTTTTCCGGCAGTTGTGCTTCTGCACGATCATGGAGGACATTATACGATTGGTAAAGAGAAGATGATACGTCCTTTTGGTGTGTCTCCGGAAGTATTGGCGGATGCCGATGCTTGGGCGAAACAGTGTTATGGTGGGCAATATGTAGGCGATTATTTGGCAGCCCATGGTTATGTGGTTATTTCTGTCGACGCTATCTTTTGGGGTGAACGCGGACGTAAAGAGGGAGTTGACGGTGATAAACATATGGCTGTGGCTGGCAACTTTATGATGTTAGGGCGTAGTTGGAGTGCTTTTATGAACTATGAAGACATGTATACTACTGACTTTCTGGCAACCTTGCCTGAAGTAGACTCTAAACGTATTGGTTGCATGGGCTTTTCTATGGGCGCCTATCGCGCCTGGATGCTTTCGGCTTTGACTGATAAAATAAAGGCTGGAGCTGCCGTTTGCTGGATGGTTACCACGGATTGTCAGTTCTCATGGGAATATGGAAATGAAAGGGGAGGATTTGCCAATATGCTTCCAGGTATCAGGCGCTATCTGGATTATCCGCATATTGCTTCTATAGCTTGCCCTAAACCTATGTTCTTTCTAAATGGAGAGCACGATAAATTGTTTCATCCGGTAGGAGTAAACGCCGCTTTCGCTGAGATGCGGAAAGTGTGGGAAAGTCGCTCGGCAGGAGATAAACTGGTAACAGAACTGTGGGATATGCCACATGATTGCGGTAAGAAAGTACAGGAAGCTGTCTTGAGTTTCCTTGATAAGTGGTTACAGGAAGATTGATTGTTTTATAGAGATTTACTATTTCATAAGATACCCCTATGTTCTGTATTAAGGATGTACGAATGCTTTTAATACAGAACATAGGGATATTTTATTTCCGGCTTTCTTTATATTCTGTTGGCGTCATGCCATATTGTTGCTTAAAGCATTTACTAAAATAGTGAGAATCATTTAGTCCTACCATATAAGCTATCTGAGCCATATTATATTCATCAGTTTCTATTAGTTGGGCGGCACGTTTCATGCGTATTTCCCTTAGAAATTCTACAGGAGACAGGCCTGTCAGTGTTTTTAGTTTCTTAAAGAATACAGAACGGCTCATATTTACTTCGTTGGCAATATCTTCAACCATAAGGTCACCATTATCCAGATGTTTCTCTATTGTCTCCATAACTTTGTCTATGAATTTCCGGTCATTGGCGGATAAGGAGGGTTGTGTTTCTTCTTTTTCATAGTTCGGTTGTTGGCTGGTAGATGTGGGCAGCAGGCTTGCACAGAATAATGCTTGCAATTTCTTGCGCTGGTCAACCAGGTTGAAAATTCGCGCTTTCAGATAGGCAGCACTGAAGGGTTTGGTTATATAGTCGTCTGCTCCTGATTTCATACCTTCTATTCTACTTTCGATAGTAGATTTGGCTGTCAACATTACAATAGGAATATGGCTGGTATTCATCTCTTCCCGCAGTTCGCGTACCATTTCAATTCCATCCTTTTCGGGCATCATCACGTCACTGATAATAATATCCGGCAGATATTTCTTACTCTTCTCTAATCCTATTTTTCCATTTTCTGCTTCTATCACATTGAAGTGTTGAATAAAGATAGTCTTTATGAAGAAGCGTAGTTCTTGATTATCCTCTACAATCAGAATCGTTTCTTTTTCATTGTTCAGGTTTGTTTCTTCACTTTCAGCAAGAGAGGATAACGAGGTATTCATATATCCCGGAACAATATCAGTTATAACATAATCGGATAGGATGAATTCAACAGTTTCATCAAAATGCTCTTTTCCTTTGGGAAGTTTGATGGTGAAGCAACTGCCTTCGCCAGGTTTGCTTTGGATGCTGATTGTACCATGATGCATATCGATCAATTCTTTAACGAGTGAAAGTCCGATACCGGTGCTGGCTTGGTTGAATAAATTCTTATCTACAAGATTCTCAAAGCGGACAAATAAAGATTTTTGTTTGTTTTCGGCAATGCCGATACCTTGATCTTCCACTGCAATCGTTACATCAGTTTCCCCCTCCTGTATACTTACTTTAATCTGCTTACCCTGGGGAGTATATTTGAATGCATTTGATAACAGATTAAATAATATTTTCTCTAATTTATCCGGGTCAGCCCATATTTTGACCTGCGAAGTTTGTGCAGTCATTCCGAAATCCATCTGATGTTCGTCCGCCAGCCTGTTGAAACTTTCCATTATCTGCCGGGTAAACGGGATAAGATCGATTTGCTGCACCTTCATTTTCATCTTCTTATTCTGAATTTTGCGGAAGTCCAGTATCTGGTTGACGAGGCGTAGCATTCGGTTTGTATTACGTTCTACTAAAACTAATTGTTCTCGTTCTTCATCCTCTAACTTGCCATGCTGCAAGACTTGCTCTATGGGGCCGGCAATCAGAGTCAACGGGGTACGTAATTCATGAGAGATGTTCGTAAAGAAACGTAATTTGATATCTGATATCTCCTGTTCTACAGTAACTTTATGTTTAAGTCTGAAGATAGTAAAGAGAATATAGGCAGCTATAAAAATGATTAATAGGATAAAGAGTATATAAAGCAGATACGCCCATGGGGTTTCCCAGAAAGAGGGGAGTACGGTGATGGCTAATGTGCGTGTGTTTTCTACCCATACGCCGTCGCTATTTGTGGAACGGACTTTCAGAGTATAATGTCCTTTAGGAAGATTGGTGTAAGTGGCAGTTCGTTGATTGCCTATTTCGTTCCAGTTTTTTTCAAACCCTTCCAACTGATAAGAATATGAAATGTTATTAGGATATTTCATATCCAGTGCTGCAAACTGAATACTGAAAGTATTTTTATCATGAGGTAATGTTAGGAGTCGGGTATCATCAATATGGGTGGACAATATGCTGCCTTCTCCGGGTGTTACCGTTTTTTCAGCTTGTTGGAGGCGGGTAAAGATAATAGGAGGAATATAAGTACTTGTATGGATAGAATCCGGGAAGAAGCAAAGGATCCCCTTGACTGTGTTAAACATCAGATGATCAGAGTGCGCCCGTAATGCGGCTCCTTCATTAAAGGAAATTCGTCTTGGAAAAACTCTGGAAGGATAGTTTATGATCTTTTCTGTTGTGGGAATGAATTTACAGAGTTCTTCTTCTGTGGCACACCATAAATTGCCGTCTTTGTCTTCTTCGATAGATAACAGAACATCCGATGGGAGTCCGTTTTTCATCGTGTAGGCTTTGAATGTAGCTTGCTCTTTATTAAGTGAGAGCAATTTATTGAGGCCACCTCCGAATGTTGCAACGTACATTTCACCTTTTTGAGTGAAGAAGATATTATGTATATCATTATTGCTGAGGCTTTGCGGATTACCTGGTATACGGCTATAACGATGGAAAGTGATTTTTTCCGGTTCATTGAAATTACCTTCACACATCAGTAACCCTGTAGCACTGCCTATCCAAATATTTCCTTTAGCATCAGAGGTGATGAAACGGGTACGATAACATTGGGTGATAGGGTAATTCTTTAACCGGTTTCGGTAATTAATGAATTGGACAGGCTTTTCATTCGCTTCTTTTTTCAGATAGTTTATTCCGCCTTCAAATGTTGCAATCCAGATTCGTTGCTGTTTATCTTCATATAAACTGTAGATTTCATTGCCGCTTAGGCTATATACATCGTTGGTGTCAGTTGTATATTGGGTAAGATGATAGGTCAATGGCTTACTTTGAGGTTTGGCTGCAATCAAACCATTACCCTTGGTGCCGATCCAGATTGTTCCTTCATGATCTTGCATAATGGCATAAGCAATGCCTAATTCATCTGTGTTATGAGGAGAAATCGTTCCTTGTGCAGTGAGATTGCCTATGTAGCGTTGTTTTTGATCATAGACCCGTACTATTTTATCTTTATTCCCAGTCCATATGTATCCGTCACGATCTTGATAAATGGCGCGAATATTACTACCTGGAAATTCCGGATCATCAGGAGCTGCTGTCAAGAGATGAAAGTGATTGGTATTGAAAGATACTTTTTCCAGTCCATTACCATATGATCCTAACCATAGATTACCTTGTTTATCGGTAAAAATAGCTGTGACTTTATTGTCGGTGCTCCACCCGGATTGCAAGGATGGGTTATAGAAGGGTTTTATACGATTGTTTTTACGATCATACCAAGCAAATCCACCACCGGAAGGGTGTATCCATAAAGCACCATTTATATCTTCATAGATATACATTTCAGGTCGGGAGTCAACAACATCTTTTCCGTATTTATCTTTCAGAATGAAGAAATCAAATTGTTCATTCTCTGGATTAAAGTGGGTGACTCCTTTTATTTTCAAACGCATCCACACTTCACCATTGGAATCGACATACACTTCTTTTATCTGGTTATCTTTCAGTGAAGGGTGGGTGGCAGTGTTGTAATGACGGGAGGCTTGGCTTCCTTGCTCGTGAATAAAGAAGCCATCGGTGGCTGTGCCGATAAATAGTTTATCATGCTTTAATTGCCGGATAATTTTAAGGGAAGAGTGAGTGGTGAGTTCTTGTCTTGAGAACTGACCATTATTGGAATGATATTCGTAGATGCATCCTCGCTTGGAAGTGAAGTAAAGTGCATGCTCATTCTCTAATGCATCATAAAAAGGCTGCTTGTCTTTTATTGAGGGGATGACAAAATAGGGGGATAACTTTTCTTCACCATTTTTTTGACTCAGTCGATACAAACCATTCTCTGTTAATATCCACTGGTTTTGTTGTTTATCCTGGAAGATGAGATTAATTCGTTCTGAATATGAAATTTGGTGGAATTTGAAAAAGTTAGTGGCTTTCATCTCCTGAGTATCCGGATGAATGGTTATACGAATTAGTTCATTCTGTATGGTAACCACCCAGACATCTCCGCATGGAAGTACATATATATCCTGTGATAAATAGTTCTCGTAAGGGATTGCCTGGAATTGTTCCGTTCTTGGATTAAACCTGTATACCTGATGGTCATAACTTCGCACCCAGATATATCCGTATTTATCTTCTTTTATATTGTCCAGACGGTTATTACTTAATCCGATACTATCGCCCGGATGTGCTTTATAGTTCTTGAATGTATATCCATCGAACTTATAGAGTCCATCCCATGTGGCAAACCACATAACTCCTTTATGATCTTGCATGATTCCCTGTATGGTTTTTTGTGCAAGTCCATCCTCTGAAGTATATTGCGTGAAAGTATGTGGTAGCTGTCCCATGCATAGGCTATTGCAGGCTATGCAACATATAAATAGTATCCAGATGTGCTTCATGATTAGATAATAAATGAGAGTTTATTTCAGCCATTTATCGAAAAATTCCAATGTCTCTTTCTGCATTTCCTTGTTGAAGAAGTGCTTCTCTTCCCATATTTTAGTTACCAGGCGTTCGGATGCTTTCTGACTTTGCCAAACAGTCTGCATGATGTTATATGCATCTTTCACGCCTTCTACCGGGAATAGTTTGTCTTGACTTCCGTTAAAAAATAAAGTTGGTTTCGGGCACGCAATGCTTGCCGTATGCGGGTAGTCCAGATAGCGACGCAGGTTGGGTATCAACATGGAATAGGCTGATCCCCCTTTGTTCTGATTGTTGGTTAGTGTCATCAGATACTCAGTAGTGTTCATCCAGCAGATGGATGCGGAGGCTTTTATGCAATCGGTGATTGCAGCGAGCATCCATGAACGATAGGCTCCCATCGAAAAACCTGCGCAACCTACTTTATTCTTATCCACACATGGGAGTGAAGCCAGAAATTCTGCACTTCGTACATCATCTATATGGATGAATGCTCCCCATGAACTCCCCATTTGCAGAAAGTTGGAAGCTAATGCCTGTTGACCGTCATAGCTCGCTCCTTCTTTCCGTCCGCGATCTCCCCAGAATAAGGCATCAATGGAGAGTACAACATAACCGTGTTCGGCAAAATAGTCTCCTGCATATTGTCCGTCGTAGCAACGGGATGCCCAGTCATCTGCATCTGCCATGACTTCGGTACTTACACCGAATGGACGAACCATTTTTTCTTTACCGATGGAAAAGTGCGCACCATGGTCGTGCAACATCACGACTGCCGGGAAAGGACCTTCACCATCAGGTATTAGCAGGTAGGCGGGGATGCGGCACCATTCCGATACATTAAATAGTATTTTTTGAGCTTTATATCCATTGCGTTGTTCGGTAACGATTACTTCCATGGCATAATCAGCGGGAGCAGGGGGTAAATTCTGCATACAGTCTAATAAGGTTTCCCGTGCCTGGGTACGCCATGTCTCAAATTTACGGACAGGGGAATTTCCCCATGCCATCGGAAAGGTAAGTTGCTGTTTCAGTTGCTCATAGAAGACAGGCATATTTTTGACAACACCATAGGCGGTGGTGTCAGTTTGTGCAATTATGCCAAGATGCCCGAAGAGAACTATTAGGAAAATGGTTGTAATGCGTTTCATGGTCAGTGGTTGTTAAAATCTAAACAAAGATACATGATTTTTCTATGAAATACGTATCTTTACCGCATAGAATAAGCCTGTTATGATGAAAAAAATCTTATATCTGATAGTTGGGTTGGTGTGTGTATTATCAGTAAAAGCACAACCGGATTGTTTCTTTACCCATTATTCGTCTGAAGACGGACTTTCTCAAAATACAGTAATGAGCATCCTGCAAGATCGCAAAGGGAATATGTGGTTTGCTACCTGGGATGGTATTAATAAGTTCAATGGTTATTCATTTAAAACATATAAGGCACGGCTCGATAATCGTATCGTGTTGAGCCATAATCGTGTAGACCATATGGTGGAGGATAAGTATGGCTTCCTTTGGCTACAGACTTATGATAATCATGCTTATCGTTTTGATCCGCGTACGGAAGCATTTGAGCGTGTTCCGGCTGAAGGCGAAAGGGGCAGTGTAGTCAATGTCACGAAGATAGAAGCCCTTCCAGGTGGCGCGGTTTGGTTGCTAACCGAAACGGAAGGCGCCATTCGCATAGCTACGAACCCGGAAGATTATAGTTTGACTTCACAATGGTATTCTGCTCAATCAGGACAATTCTCTGCCACTCGTGTTTTTGGCATATATGAGGATCTTTCGGGTAATGAATGGATATTATCTGATAACGGATTGGGAATGTTGGCAGCGGGACAGACTACTCCGACATCCTATTTTGTAGATGCTGCTGAACGGGAAAAGAAAGGAGGACAAGCTTTTTATTCCTGTCTGGAATATGATTCGGAAATCTATTTTGGTTCGGATAACGGACGTGTGTGGTGCTATCAGAAGGAAAATGGACAATTTCAATTGCAGAATCTGCCTGCATCTTCCCGTATTGTTTCTATCAATAGCGTGGAGGGTAATGAACTGATATTTACTACTGCGAAAGATGGTTTTTTCTCATATCAACCTAAGACGAAAGCGATAGAGCATTTTCCGGCTTCCCGCTTTCCAAATGCATCTATTCACTCGGTTTATGTAGATAAGGCGTCCGAGGTCTGGTTTGAACAGCATATTCCGGGTACAGTGGTGCACTTCAATCCGCGTACACGGATTCTGAAACATGAGAAAGTACCGGTGGAGCCTACCAGCACTGACCGCTCGCGTCCGGCTTTTCATATTCATGAGGATATTAATGGTGTACTGTGGGTACATCCTTATGGGGGTGGATTTTCATATTTTGACCGGAAAAGTAATAGTTTACATCCATTCTATAATAGTCTGTCAGGAAGTGACTGGCGTTTCTCTAATAAAATTCATGCAGCTTTTTCTGACCGGCAGGGTGATTTATGGATGTGTACGCATTCTAAAGGACTGGAAAAAGTGACCTTCCGTCCATCCCAGTTCCGTGTAATGACTCCCATGCCACATGATTATGAGTCTTTGAGTAATGAGGTTCGTGCCCTTTGTGAAGATATGGATCAGAATTTATGGGTGGGTCTGAAAGATGGAAAACTACGGGTATATGATAAGAAACGTGTAGATAAGGGCTATTTGACTGAAAATGGTACAGTGTCGCACAGTGGTACTCCATTGCGTGGTAATGTCTATTTCATTTTGCAGGATAGCAAACAAAATCTTTGGATTGCAACGAAAGGGGATGGTCTGGTGAAAGCTGAGAAGCAGAAAGATGGATTGCACTATAAGTTGACTCGTTATCAGCATCAGGAAGAGGATATTTATAGTTTGAGTGACGACAATGTTTACTGTGTATATGAAGATAGTCACGGACGTATCTGGATAGCGACTTTTGCCGGTGGAGTAAACTACATGACACGTGATCAGGATGGAAAAGAAATCTTTGTGAACCACCGTAATAATCTGAAAGGATATCCCATTGACTATTGCTACAAAGCCCGTTTTATTACAGGAGACCATAAAGGACATATCTGGATAGGGACCACCATTGGTGCACTGATGATAGATGCCGATTTCAAGAATCCCGAAGATGTGAAGTTTCATCATTTCCTGCGTGTTCCGGATAATGAGCATTGTCTGAGCAATAATGATGTACACTGGATTGTATCGACCCGTAACCAGGAACTTTTCATTGCAACTTTTGGTGGCGGACTGAATAAACTGGTGTCATTGGACGGCAATGGTAATGCCACTTTCAAATCGTATACAGTGCAAGATGGACTCCCTTCGGATGTGCTGCTTTCCATACAGGAAGATAAGAACGGTAATTTGTGGTTGAGTTCTGAGAATGGCATAAGCAAATTTATTCCTTCTGAAGAGACGTTTGAAAATTATGCGGATAAAGAGATTTTCTTCCGTGCACGTTTCAGTGAGGCGGCTTCGGAATACACGGCTTCGGGGAATATACTTTTCGGAGCTAATACAGGTATCTTTTACTTTAATCCGGATTCTATTTGTAAAAGTAACTATGTACCGCCGATTGTATTATCTAAATTATTGATAGCCAATGAGGATGTACAACCGGGACAGGGTTCGGTTTTGAAACAAGGTTTGGATGATACGAGAGAACTGGTATTATCCCATCGGGAGAATATTTTCACGATTCAGTTCGCTGCACTCGATTATTCCGCACCTTCTGAAATTCAGTATGCTTATATTCTGGAAGGTTTTGAAAAAGCCTGGAACTTTGTTGGCAAGCAACGTGCTGCAACCTATACCAACTTGCCGAAGGGACACTATATCTTTAAGGTTCGTTCGACCAATGGAGACGGAGTGTGGACGGAAAACACGCGCATACTGAATATTGAGATTCTTCCTTCTTTCTGGGAAACTCCGTTTGCCTACTTCCTGTATGTGCTTTTCGTTATACTGATTATTGTGACGGCTGTTTATATCCTGTTCACCATTTATCGTCTGAAACATGAAGTATCTGTAGAACAACAAATGACAGATATGAAGCTGCGCTTTTTTACAGATATTTCTCACGAACTGCGTACTCCGTTGACTCTGATTTCGGGGCCTGTGGAATACGTTCTGGCGAATACGAAACTTCCGGCTGATGCACGTGAGCAATTGCAGGTGGTGGAACGGAATACGAACCGTATGTTGAGGCTTATCAATCAGATTCTGGATTTCCGGAAGATACAGAACCGGAAGATGAAGATGCAGGTGCAACGCATAAATGTAGTTACTTTTACCCGTAAGATCATGGAAAACTTTGAGTCGGTTGCCGAAGAACATCAGATAGACTTCCTGTTTGAAACAGAGAAGGAGGAATTATATCTGTGGGTGGACGTTGATAAGTTTGAGAAAATAGTATTCAATCTGCTTTCCAATGCCTTTAAGTACACTCCAAATGGGAAGATGATTACAGTTCTGGTGCGTGAAGATGAAAAGACAGTTTCCGTGGGTGTGGAAGATCAGGGAATAGGTATTGCGGATAATAATAAAAAATCATTGTTTGTCCGTTTTGAAAATCTGGTAGATCGTAACTTGTTCAATCAGTCCAGTACAGGCATTGGCTTGTCGTTGGTGAAAGAACTGGTGGAGATGCACAAGGCAGTTATTACGGTTGATAGTAAATTGGGCGAGGGTAGTTGTTTTAAAGTAGATTTCCTGAAAGGAAAAGAACACTATGATGAAACAGTGGAATTCTTACAGGATGATACTACTGTGGGTATGGGAGTTGCAGAACAAGTGACGGACATACTTAGTGAAGTCCCCAATCAGTCGGAAGAGGAAAGCCTTCCGGATGAGACCGAAGAAGATACAGATGCTAAAGGAACGATGCTGCTTGTGGAAGATAACTCGGAACTCCGCCTGTTCTTGCGCAGTATCTTTGCTTCCGAATACAGGATTGTGGAAGCTGTAGATGGTATGCAAGGTTGGAGTAAAGCCTTGAAATTCTTACCGGATATTATTATCAGTGATGTGATGATGCCCGAAAAGGATGGCATAGCTATGACTCGTGAATTGCGTGCGGACATGACGACCAGCCATATTCCTATTGTATTGTTGACAGCCAAGACTTCCATTGAGAGCAAACTGGAAGGCTTGGAGTATGGAGCTGATGACTATATTACTAAACCGTTCAGTGCTACTTACCTGAAAGCACGTGTAAAGAATCTGCTTACTCAACGTCAGAAGCTGCAGGGCATTTATCGCGATAACTTAATGACTGGAACTTCTGCTACTATTTCCGAAGAAGAAACAGTGGAAGAAAAAGGTCCTGAAATGTCTCCTAACGACCGTAAGTTTATGGATAAACTGGTAGACCTGATGGAAAAAAATATGGATAATGGTGAATTGGTGGTAGATGATCTGGTGCAAGAGTTGGCTGTCAGCCGTTCTGTATTCTTCAAAAAGCTGAAGACGCTGACCGGATTGGCACCTATTGAGTTTATCAAAGAAATGCGTATTAAACGCGCTGTCCAGTTCATTGAAACCGGAGAGTATTCCATGACTCAGATTTCTTATATGGTGGGCATCAATGATCCGCGTTATTTCAGTAAGTGCTTTAAACAGAAGATGGGAATGACACCTACTGAGTATAGAGATAAGGGGCTGAAAAAATAACGCCCCTTTCTTGCTAGTTTTGCCAATGAATTGTGTAATTCTTATTGGCATCTGTGATAATCAATACCCAATCATTTCCGTTTATATGACCGCCTTCGGGTTGGAAGGCTGCTGTATTGGAACTGAATTCACCAATATAAGACAGGTTACCGTTGCGGGGTGAATACCACCAAGCCTTTTTAGTTTTTCCACTGATTTTATTGAGATTGACTTGCATGCTACGTCCGGTGTAGTTATAGATTAACATATAATCATTTCCCCGGGTAGCAATAAGGCGTTCGTACTTAGTACCATTCTCACCGGCAATACAACTTTGATCGGGTACTCGTTCATAGAAGGGGAAAGCAAGTATTAAGGTCTTCAGGTACTTCATCTGGTTGAATCCGGGATCTTTTAGTGCATCATACCATAGCTTGGTTGCACCATAGGCCGGGTTTACTCCTGGTTTTAAGAATTGCATGATGGAACTGTGCCCGTATGTATGTCCGAATGCTCCGGCGAATACAGACCAATAAGCATATCTGCGTACATCATTGTCTTTCCAGAAGCCTTCTTTAGGATCATGGAGGCCTTGTGGAATAGCTTCATAGGAAGGCTCGCCATCAATAACCGGACGTAATGGGTGTCGGGAAAGACTACGCTCCACATATCGCCAGTTATCCTCTTCTGTACCTTGTGGCAACAGGCTGTTTTTATCCTCTTTGCTTTGTCCGTATCGGCGATGTCCGCTTTGGAACATGTTGAAATCCAACCATGGGGTATCATTGAACCATTCTGTAGAAAGGGTCCGGCCGAAAGGATGGAAAGTCATGAGATGATTCTTGTCGATAGATTTGATAGTGTTAGCGAGCATGTTCCATACTTCTGTTTTGATGTTTCCGTAGATATCTCCGCCAATCATCCAAATGATGTTAGGACGATCTTTGTAACGATTGGCAAGGAAAGTACCGTAAGCCTGGGCTTCTTCTACGTTCATTTTCCCACTTTTTACCAATCCACCCCAAATGCAGACCATGCCAATATATATTCCTCTGCGGGAGGCGGCATCAATGATGAAATCCATATGATCCCAATAACCATATATTCCCGGACGATCTATGTTTGAGAAATCAAATCCATCCGGCATAGAGGATTGCCCATAAAAGTTCATTGCAGGTACACCATTGATTGTTTGTACTTGTACTACATTGAAACCGGCTTGTTTGCATTGTTCCAGATAGTATTCCGCTTCATCCCGGTTCAGTCTTTCGGGAAGTAACCAACCGGTATCTCCGAGCCAGAAGAAGGGAGTTCCGTCGGTATGTTGAAGGTAACGGGAGTTCTCTGATACTTGTAGTTTTCCATTCTCCCAAGGGAGATTACGAGATTGAGGGAATGCTTGTAAACAGATACAGGCAAAGATGGTATATAATAATAGTTTTTTCATGCTGTTGTTTTTTATTCAAATATAGTTAGAAAAATACAGAAAGAGGGAAATGGCAGTACATTTCCCTCTTTGCTTATATTAAACTATAAATAAGTTATTGCCATTTGGATGCTCCGATACCGGATTCTCCAATATTGCCGATGATTTTGTAATCACCTTTTTCCGGTCCTTGCCACAGAGTGTTTTCATCAAAGCTCAATTCAAGAAGTCCATCAATAGGATAAGTTTTGTCACCGATAGCGGTCCAGGTGAAATTAGTTTTAAAGCTAAGAGCTACATTGATTTGTGCTGCGCTGGCATCAGTAAAGATAGAGCCTTTGGCCCCAGCAGTGTAAGTCATAACAACTTCTCCTGCATTTTTATCTGAAGCCATAGAAGGACCGAACAGCGTCTTATTGATATTTAATTTAACAGCATTTTTGCTGAGACGGAATAATGGAGCATTAGCATTGACTGTTGTTTCAATAGGAGCATAACAGAAAGTACAATTTGTGATGTCGATAGTTAATTCACTTGCACTAGAGCGGAAATCACACAGTATAACAATATTGGTTATAGTACAATTATTGAAAGTAACGGTTTTCCAGTCACCCTTTTTGTTGGTACTTGTAACTACACCTTGATCACCAATACCGTTAATGGTGCATCCGTCAAATGTTACATTTATAAAGTTGTCAGAATCTGCTTGTCCACGTACGATACCGCGGTAACCTTCAAGACGACAACCTTGGAAAAGTAATTTATTGACAGTAGAGCCGCTACCGTTAACGTTAATGATTTGCAGGCCTCCAAAGCCTTTGGCTGTGTTATATTCTACAAATGTTTTTCCGTTTTCATCAATATCAATAGCACTTTTGCTATATATATCAACATTTATAAATTGAATCTTGTCAATTGTTACACCTTTTCCAATACCTATTGCATTTTGGAGAACAATACGAGCATTAGATTCAAGAGTAGGTCCTGTCATAAATGTGATCGACTTATCAAATGAGGCTCCACTCATTTTGTAGTCAAGGCCACCTTTTAGGATAACTCCCATATTTTCTGTAGTCTCTTTCCAAAATTGGCTATTAGTTAAGTAACTTTCAGCTTCTTCGTCAGAATGATTACGCAAGTCAATCCAATTTCCTGCTCCAAACATTTCATCATAGTTGGCGGCAATGCTTGTTTTACCACTAATTTTGCCGGCATAAGTATCATTGTTTTGTATTTCTTCATCGCTATAAGCATAGAATGTATATTGAGTTTCGGGGGTCAGATCATAAATGTCGACATAGCCGCTCTCATATTCACTTTCACTTACTGGTACAAAACGAGGTTCTACACCTTCGACATCTGTAGTAACCTTTATTACTTTAATGATTGCACCACCTTCATCCCAACTGATACGTGTGGCATTATCAATACTTTTACTAGAGGTAATTTTAGAAATGTAATTGATGCTGGCATCTGTTGTTGTGTACACTTCAGACTCTTTGGATGCAGAATTACAGCTTATTTTAACCATATACTTTTCATCCCAATTCAAGTCTTTGAAAGTATAGGGAGAGCTTTCGCAAGAAGCTTCTGTATAGAACTCATAAATACTTTCACCAGTGGTCTTATCTGTACCGGTTACACGGTATAATTTCAAATCATAGTTGGTGGCACCCTTGATGTTGTCCCAAGTAACCACAACTGTGTTGCTTTGCGTCTCCAGAGAAGCTACCGGGCGGAATAAACGAGGTGCCTCGCCCAGTGTCTCATCATCGTTGCATGCAGTAAAGGTGTAACTTGCTGTTAATGCAAGAAACATTATTGCAATATATTTTCTGATTTTCATATTCATTTAATTTTTATTTGTTACGGATAGAATAACCATCATTTGATAAAACACCATTGGAGGATATTACACGATCTGTTGGAATAGGGAATACATAGGGTGTTACTTTGTTTCTCAAAGAACTAATATCTTCCGTACCAGTGATCAATGCGCCATCAGTCAACCCATGCCATGAATATAGTACTCTTTCTTGTACAATACCTTTCTTTATCTCATTTCCATTTTCGTCTGTGCCGTAAGGTTGATTGGTTTCCGGATCCTTGTTGCTGACGCTAATCAGACTTTCTACAAAATTAATATATTTTAATCCGTCAAAAGTTGCGTTTGAGCTTTTTATATCATCGTCTTTCAATGTTTCAGCTGTATTATATGGACTGCTGGATTGATTGCGGTAAGTGAAATAATCGTTCTCAAATTCGAGGGAACCATTCTTATAATTATAGTATAAGCGGGGAGCTATACCCAAATCTTCGATATCCTTATTTTTGTTGTAGATTAATTCACCATTGACTTCATCTAATTGTTGATAGTTTATTGCTACATTGCGCATCCAATCGATAGTATTCACAATAGCATCACTATAATAATTCCAACGAATTAAGTCAAATTTACGAATGTTTTCTCCACCAAATTCCCAAGCTCTTTCTTTGATAATAGCTGTTCTAAAATCGTTGTAATTACTTAGTTTATTGATGTAATTGGTTACCATTTCGTCTTTATTGCTTGCTTTGATGAAAGCACGTTCCCGTACTCGTTGCAACATTTCTTTGGCAATTTGTGTAGGACCGTTATTGATTTCATTATCAGCTTCTGCCAGCAATAATAGTACATCTGCATAACGCAATATAGGCCAGTTGATGCCTGTTCCTTTGTCTTTTACCGTGGTATTGGTCATATCCATACGACACCATTTGGCAGGCTGAATACCCCATACATCACATGCACCCTGTTTATTGTCATTCAACCAACGATAATTAACACAAGTTACGTTTAAACGTTGGTCTTGTTTGTCGAAAGAACAAGCATAGTACGGAGTCAAGTTCGTATAACTGGTTCCGGCACCTCTTGAACTTGCTACTACACTTAAGCCGTGACACCAGCCAATGTCACCCCCAGAGTTAGGTACAAAACCCATTTCAAACAGTACGTCACCATTAGCAGGATTACACCCGTTGATTTCATTATCGAAAATTGTCTTGAAGTTTGTTTCCAGACTACGATCTTTCAATTTGATTAATTTAAGAGCATATGCTTTCGCAACTTTGTAATAATCGTCAGCAGAAGATGCAGTTTGGCTAGCTCCGTTTTCATCGATATAATTGATAGTATATTCTTCACCAGTTTGTGTGCAGCGTGCCATTGTTCCATCAGCCTGCATAGAATATCCTGCACGGAACATTGCCAACTTAACAATGAAACCTAGTGCAAACTCGCGGTTCATATATTCCACGGTCATATCATTGCTCCACATCATTTCTTCTTCTACATTAATCAAATCCTGAATACATTGAGAATAGATAATGTTTTTGTCTGTACGTGGGTCGTTATGCATATTATCTTTGGTAGTCGGAGTAGTTGCATATGGAACGTCTGCCCAGAAGTTACACATTAACCAATACCAATATGCACGTAAACAATAGGCTTCACCGTGAAGTTGTTTCATATCTTTATTTCCTTCCAGATACATAGCACTGTTTTCAATACCTTCTATACATTGGTTAGCAAAGTCGATAGCTTTTAAGCTATTATCCCAGCAGTTTTTTATATCAGAGAATTGTTTCATATCCAATCCCCACACACTACGACGGTCGGCAACTGCGACTTGTGCTTTTGTGATGAAACCGATTTCAACGTCTGTATTTTGCATCCAGTTGGTACTCATACGTGAAGTATAGGTATCCTCACAGAAAAATGAATAAACGTGTGCTATCATTTTGCGAGTATCTGTAGGATTGGAACAGAGATATTCCAAGTTATCGGTTGAAAGGGACTTTGTATCCAACATATCTTCACAAGAGGTTGTGAAGGACAATCCGCAGATTAAAGTTACTATATATAAAAATTTCTTTTTCATGTTATTTCTTTTTTGGAAGTTAGAATGTGATATTAACACCGGCTGTCCAAGAGAATGATTTAGGATAGGCTGAATAGTCGGCACCAGGGGTTAATCCGCTTGTTTTACTGTTGCGGATAGCAGAGTTTACTTCTGGGTCGTAGCCATCATAACCGCTTAGGCAGAATACATTGTTTAAAGTGCAATATAAACGGAGTTGGCTGCATGCGAACTTTTTAGTCCAGTTCTTTGGCATGGTGAATCCTACTGTTAGATTCTGTAAACGCAAGAATGAACCGTCTTCAATAGCCCACGATGTAGGAACTGGATTATTGTCTGACATTGTTGCACCAGACCAATATGTTGCATTGGCATTCATCATTTTCAATGTTGCATAATCGGTAATGATTTCTCCTGTTGCATGATCCAAGTATGTCCATGCTTTTCCACCCAATGTTACTGGCACCATATCGGCACGGAGGCTTGCATAAGTATTACGATAGGATTGAGAAGATACCATCTTATCCATGTTATATACATCGTTGCCAACAACAAAGTTGAAGTTAGCAGCAATATCAAACCACTTGTAAGTGGCATTCAGACCGAAACCACCAGTGAATTTAGGTTGTGTTTTACCGATAATAGTACGGTCTTTGTCTGCTGAAATGCTACCGTCACCGTCTAAGTCTTTTATTTTCATAGCACCTGGACGTAAACCACCGTAGGAACCACTTGTTGTATAAGAATTGTCAACTTGGCCTTCTTTTAATATATAGTTACCAGACTTGTCGAATTGGAATTGAGTGTTTCCATTGGCGTCTACATAAGTTTCGAAATCATCAACTCCATAAATGCCATCATATACGAATCCCCAAACCAATCCTAAAGGTTGACCTACAATTACACGATAGTCATCCTGTCCACGCATATCTGTTGAGAATGCACCAGAGTTGAAAGCCATAGAAGTTACACCTTCGGACAGTTTATCAACTTTGTTTTTGTTGAAACCAATGTTGAAGTTGAAGTTCAAAGAGTAATCTTTCTTCTGGAGGATGGCAGCGTTCAATGATAATTCGACACCACGGTTAGAAGTTTGACCAATGTTCTGTTGCATGGAAGTATATCCAATAGCAGTGATAGGTATTTCAATTAACAAATCTTTCACTGTATTCCAGTAATAATCGATACTACCTGAAATCCGTTCATTGAAGAAACCGAAATCCAAACCAACGTTACGGGTAATTGTTGTTTCCCATTTCAAGTTAGGATTAGCAAGCTGAGAGTTATTCAACGTATAATGCGGATTCTGTTCATTTCCGGCACCATAGTATTTGCCACTTGAATAGGCTTTATAAGTTGTTTCGAACATAGCACTTCCGATACGATTATTTCCTGCTGTACCATAGGAAAAACGAAGTTTTAGATTAGACATGAGGTCTTTCGCATTTTCCATGAACGGTTCTTCCAAAACACGCCATGCTACGGCTGCTGCAGGGAAGTATCCCCAACGATTTCCTCTGGCAAATTTAGAAGAACCGTCAGCACGCATTGTTACGGTTAACAAATAGCGATCAAGTAAGCTATAGTTTGCACGACCGAAGAAAGATATAGTTCTGTCTTCCTGTCCCAAGGTTGAAGATATGGTTTGAGCACCTGTACCTTTAGAATTGTTAGCCATGCTGGCAAACATTTTGTCCGGTTGAATATCTTTCTGAAAATATTTACCAATCATATTGTTCGTTTCACTGTTGGAAGCAACATATTCCTGGCCTAACATAACATTCACATCATGAATCTTGTTGAAAGTTTGTTTCCATGTCAAAGTATGTGCAGCACGCAATTTCCAGGAATCTTTCTTTTGCCATTCACCCATAGGTAAACTACCGCCATCTTGAACGGCTTTATTACTTTTAGGACCAAACCAGTCTTTCTGTTGGAAGAACGTATAGTCGTATCCACCTTCGGCACGGTAAATGAAATTCTTGGTAATATCCCAGTTGATTGCAGCGTTGAAGTTATAACGGCGCTCATTTTTTCTTCTCCAATAATCGTTTACCTGATCTTTCAATGTACGTGTTGCATTGACATATTCTTCGTATTCTTCTTCGGGAAGAGTAGAAGGATCAATATCTATCTGATCATACAGTCCGAAAACAGGAGCCTTCATAATAGCGTCGTATGAACGTATCTTATAGGTTCCACCACCAGTTCCCATACCTTGGGTTTCAGTATCAGCTACACGCGCACCAAAATCTAAATTTAGGTTCTTATACAACTCATGTCTCAGTTTAAAGTTCATGTTATAACGTCTGTAACCATTGCCTTCCATCAGACTCTTATCATTGGCATATGAACCACTTAAAGTGAATTTGGTCTTATCGTTGCCACCAGTGATATTGATGTTATGTGATTGGGAAAGTTCGTCATTACCAAACATTTCTTCTTGCCAGTCATGACCTGACTGATATTTGTATAAATCCAAGTCACCATAAGCACCATAGCGTTCTTCGAAGCCTCTGATTGCAGAAGAACCTCTGAGAGCCTGTCTTTCATAATTGTACATTACGAATTGGTATGGGCTCATTGTATCCAATTTCTTGCTGATACTTTTCCCTTGTATATATCCGTTGTAACTAACAACTGTCTTTCCTCCCTTAGCACTTTTTGTAGTAATCAAAATTACACCATTGGCACCTTGTGCACCATAAATAGCAGTTGAAGCTGCATCTTTCAACACTGTAATATCTTCGATATCCGATGGGGAAATATCCCCCATACTTGAAACAGGAAAGCCATCAACGATGTAAAGAGGGGAGTTATCACCAGTGATAGAACCACCACCACGTACTTTGATAATCATTTCAGCATCCGGAGATCCATCTGTAGTAGTAATTTGCACACCCGCTAATTTACCGGTTAATGCTTCTGCTACATTAGTTACAGGTACTTTAGCTAATTCTGCACCTTTCACCGTGCTGACCGCACCAGTCAAGTCTTTCTTCTTAGCCGTACCGTAACCAATAACCACAACTTCTTCCAAAGCCTGGGCATCGTCTTCCATTACAACATTGATTTTTGTTTTGCCTTTTAGGGCTATTTCCTGAGGTGTCATTCCCACATAAGAAAATACTAATGTGGCATTGGCAGGAACACTAAGGGAGAAATTACCATCGATATCGGTAATAGTACCGTTGCTGGTATTTCCTTTCTGTACTACGGAAGCACCGATAACGGTTTCTCCCGTCTTGTCTGTCACAGTACCTGTTACGGTTACATTTTGCGCTGATACGCTAAGCGATATCACGGCTACTAAAAAGAATAGTAGCGCGGCGCGCATGTTTTTCATCTTGTTAGACATTCTTTGCATGTTATTAATTAAGTATGATTTTTTTCGTTAGTGTGTTCGTGCACACTGTTAATTCTTTGCTGCAAATGTATATGGATGTAAAAAGATAAATGTGTAATATCTGTTTTTAGGGTGGTATTTTTTGTTATTTGCTGTCTAATATGCTTTTGTGAATAACCTATATGATGTTATATAACAGAAAAGAGGGGAATTTATTGTTCCCCTCTTGACACTTTAACATATGAACGGCTCACTTGAGTCGCTATCTCCATGTTTTTGATAACTATTTATTTTATTGCTCTTTTGATGTTAGAATGTACTCATTCCCTGCACTTGTTTCAATGTCATAGACATAAGTCTGTGCATATTCCGGTATGCAAATTGGAGCATTAGCGGCAATTAATGGCTTACGGATGCTCTGTGATTGCAAAAGCGGGTTGTCGGACACTTCTTGCGTAGTTGGGCTCAATTTTTCCCCATTCAGATACAAGGGAGTCTGAGTGCGGATACGGAGTGTACCACCAATATTGGAGGCGATAACGGCGGTTTGTAACTTACCGTTTTCCCACTTCATTTCATTCACAGTAAATCCACCACGGCAACGGATACCTTTCAGCGTTCCTTCTTTCCATACGTCAGGTAGAGCAGGAAGAAGATGGATAGCACCGTCATGGCTTTGAACCAGCATTTCGGCAATACCGGCAGCACAGCCAAAGTTACCGTCAATCTGGAAAGGCGGGTGAGCATCGAACAAGTTTGGATAGGTGCCACCATTTTGCCCCTTTTCATCAGTGGTGGGGTGCAGTTGGTCTGTAATCAGTTTATAAGCATGGTTACCATCCAGCAGACGAGCCCATAAGCAAACTTTCCATCCCATCGACCAGCCCGTAGAATGGTCACCACGTCCAATCAAAGACTTCTTGGCAGCTTCAAACAGGACAGGGGAATGATAGGCGCTGATCTGGCGTCCCGGATACAGTCCCCAGAGATGGGAAATATGGCGGTGACGATCTTTAGGATTATCCCAGTCGTGCATCCACTCCTGTAACTGCCCCCAACGGCCTACCTGCATCGGTGCTAAATTGTCGACAACAGTCTGCAGACTGTCGGTGAAAGCGGTTGTTTCGTTCATTAGCTTGGCTGCGGCAATGGTGTTGTAGAAAAGATCGTAAACCATCTGATTGTCCATAGTGGTACCGGCAACAACGACAAATGTGCGTTGTCCATTTACTACAGGACTATTTTCCGGAGAGTAGGAGGGGGCAACTACCAACCAGTTGTTTTCCGGTTCGCGTACCAAAAAGTCGAGGTAGAACTCACAGGCACCACGCATCAGAGGGTATGCTTCGGAGAGATAGTTCTTATCACCGGAGAATAAATACCGGTCCCAAAGATGCTGGCAGAACCAGGCATTACAGGTAGGCCATACACCATAACTTGGTCCGTCGACAGCACCTGTGCTGCGCCAGATGTCTGTGTTGTGATGCAGCGTCCAGCCACGACAACCGTACATGGCTGCACTTTCACGTCCTTGTATGGCTACTTCTTTCACTAATTGCAGGAAAGGTTCGTGCATTTCGGGCAGAGAAGTGCTTTCAGCTGGCCAATAGTTCATTTCAACGTTGATGTCAGTGGTATATTTGCCATCCCAGGGAGCACGCAGTTGGTAGTTCCAGATACCCTGCAGATTGGCAGCCTGTCCACCCGGTTGGGAACTGCATATTAAGAGATAACGTCCGAATTGGAAGTACAAGGCAGCCATCTGCGGATCGAAACTACTGCTGAACTCTTTTACACGTACATCCGTCGGCTTATTGATCTGAGCATTACTTCCCAAGTTCAGAGATACACGGTTGAAGTATTTCTGGTATGCATTGATATGTGAAGTCTTACTCTTTGTGTAGTTCTTATTAACCTGTTTCAGATATTGTTGTGCGCTATTGAGGGCATCACCCGAAACGTCTTTATAATTCACGAAGTTGGTTCCGATGGAAACATACAGTACAACACTGTTCGCGTCTTTTACCTGTAGAGTGCTGTCTGATAGCATTTCCAACTTTCCACCGTTGTTTTCTATACGGGTAAGTGCGGTAAATTCTACTTTTCCTTCAATGCCTTCATGATCGTTGGCTTTTCCATTCAGTTGCAATTCCTTGCGGGGGGAGATACAGCGTACCACACCACTTTTATAAGGAGTGCTGTATTTAACTGTGAATGAGATACTTTTCTTTTGTGAAGCCGTCAGCCGGATCACTAATACCTGATCGGGGAAGGAGGTATAGGCTTCTCGCGTATAAGTCACACCATTGGCTGTGAAGCGGGTGGTAGCAATTGCCTTTTCTATATCCAGATCGCGGTAATAGTCATTATATTCATTGATACCGTCGAAGTCCAGATGCAGTGAACCTACTGTCTGATAAGGCATTCCATTGGCTGATTGCGAGCAAATGGTAGGGCCGCAAAGCGCTTGTGCTTCTTTGTTCTTACCTTCGAAGATGAGCTGGCGGATACGAGGCAGGGCATCTTTAGCTTTGGGGTTGGTGTTGTTGTGGGGAGAACCGCCCCACACAGTTTCTTCGTTCAACTGGAACTGTTCGTGTACCGGATCGCCGAAAACCATGGCGCCTATACGTCCGTTACCTAATGGCAGAGCTTCCACCCATTGTGTGGCGGGTTTGTCGTACCATAGTTTGAGGGTTTGATCTTCTTGCTGTGCCTGTAGATTAGTTCCGGCACAAACAACTGTGAAGCATGCTAATAACCATTTCTTTATCATTGTTTTTCATTTTTGGTATTTCGATTGCAATGTTAGGCAGTTTAAGGCATTCTGAGGGGTAATAATTGGCTAAAAAGGAGTAAAAATGACGCAATACGGAAAAGAAAGGAAGTTGACAAGGGGACAAGTTGACAAGGGAACAAGGGGCTGCGCAATGCTTCTATGCCGCATGGAACCTTGTCCCCTTGTCAACTTGTTCCCTTGTCAACTTTCCCTCATAACCCATAAGAAACGAATATAGATCCCCTTTTATCTAAAGACTATTTCCAAAACCTCTTCAGCCTTATCTATAATATAATTCGGGTGGAAAGTTTCCAGTTCGGCACGCGGGCGGAATCCCCAGGTTACACCGCAGGAAGTCACTTCCGCATGAATGGCAGTCTGCATATCCACACCGGAATCTCCTACGTAGAGAACATCTTCTTTGGAAATCTGTGCTATCTTCAGGATATCATATACCACGGTAGGGTCAGGTTTCACATTGACGCCTTCACGTTGGCCGAATACTGCGGTAAAACGGATATTGGGGAAATAGTGGGCAATAAGTTTTTCGGTAGCCGCTTGGTACTTGTTTGAAGCAACGGCCACTTGCAAACCTTTGGCTTGCAGTTCGTCCAAAAGTTCTGTAATGCCGGGGTAAGGACGACTCTTGTCGGCATTATGCTGGTCGTAATAAGGGACAAATTCTTTCCGTACACGCAAAACATTCTCTTCCGTTTTCTCCCCTTCGGGCAAAGCGCGTTCAAACAGCTTATTGATACCGTTGCCAACCATAAAGTTGTACTCTTCTTCTTTGTGGGTGGGGTATCCTAATGTTGCTAATGCATGGTTTGTACTTTGTGCCAAATCGGCGATGGTGTTTAGTAGGGTTCCGTCTAAATCGAATATTACTAATTTCTTCATACTTCTTTTTCTTTAATGAACACAAAGATACGACATTTCGTTCAAACAACCTGTTGATACAGATCAAAAGACGGTAACCCTACAGGGGAACTTAGGTTACCTTACAGTATAACTTTGTTAACCCCACACGGTAACTCCATTTACATATCGAGGTAAAGGTCGTTACATCCCGGGGTAAAGAGCGTTACATCCCGGAGTAAAAGCCGTTACATCCTGCGGTAAAAGCCGTTACATTATGTGGTAAATAGAATGTAAATGCAAGGCTTTGATAATTAGCTATATAAGCATTGTGGTATAGATTGCGGTGAATGTAAAACAGAGTGGAAATGAAAATTCCTCCTTATTGAAAACAAAGTTTCAATAAGGAGGAATAGATTGATTAGCTAAAGAGCCGATTATTATTTCTTTGTGATACGGAACCAGTCTACATCCGACCATCCGCCATCATTGGTCGTAATTGCCGGACGTGTACAGAAAGTACCTACCTTAACGCCGATCCATTTACCTTCTCTTGCCTGGAAGGGTTTGCCAAGTGACTGGTATTTCTTACCGTCGAGGCTGTAACTGAAGTCGCACATTACCAACAGGTCGTGTCCACCTTCGCTCTTGGAAATCTTTTTGCCGTCGCTGGTGAATTTTACTTTCAGGTAAATTGTGTTATCTGTCAGGTCTACTGTACCGTTTACTTCTTCCGGTGTGCCCTTGTCAGCTTTCAGGCAGGATACTTGTGAGAGTACCAGACCTTTATCCGTATTCTCAAGGATCAATCCGGCGTAATCCATACCCATTACTACCAGTCCGGTACGTTCACCTTTATATTTCTCTACCGGTTTGAAGGTCAGCTTCATAGTAGCGGTGAAGTTAGGTGCAGGAGCTTTTTGTAATAGCAGATTGGCTACATCAAACAGGTTCTTGTATTCCTTTACAACGGGGTAAGAATAAAGACGGACCATACTCTGATCACCGGCATAATATGCCCATTTCTCATTGATATTAGCATGCCATTGCCACTGTGGTGACAAAGTGTATCCATCAAATTCATCACTTTCCTGCGGAGTACAGATAGGATATGTCTTGCCTACATTCGGTTTCTTGTAAGTCATTACAGGTTCACCACAACCGTCACCGTCTTTATCAATGCCGATTACGGGCCAGTCATTTACCCACTTCATAGGTTGCAGATGTACCAAGCGGCCATAAGCGCCTACATCTTGGAAGTGCAGGAACCAGTCTTCTCCGGTCGGAGTATCTACCCATGCACCTTGGTGAGGACCGTTGACAGGGCTATCACCTTGTGCCAGCACTGTTTTCCATTCGTACGGGCCGTATACGTTCTTGGAACGCAGTACTACCTGCCAGCCTGTGGGTACGCCGCCTGCCGGATGGAAGATATAATAATATCCGTTACGTTTGTAGAACTTCGGACCTTCACAAGTCTGGTGTGCTTCATGACCGTCGAATACAATGCGCGACGGGGTGATGGCTTTAGTTGCCTCGGCATTTAGTTCGCAGATGGTGATCACACTTTTCAATTCGGCGCGGCTGCCTGCATAAGCGTGTACCATGTATACTTTACCGTCCTCGTCCCAGAATGGGCAAGTGTCGATGATACCTTTTCCCGGCTTCACCAGCACAGGCTCGGTCCACGGACCTTTCGGGTCTTTGGCTTTCACCATGAAAGCACCCTGATCGGGGTCTCCCCAGAAGATGTAAAACTCCCCGTTGTGATGACGGATGGCGGGCGCCCATACGCGGTTACCGTGTTCGGGACGTTCGGGAGTTTCAATAGGTGGCAGTGCATAGGGTACGGCAGCACCAATGATACTCCAGTTCACCAAATCTTTGGAGTGAAGTATCTGAAGTCCGGGCAGACAGTTGAAACTGGAAGATGTCATGTAGAAATCATCTCCTACACGGCAGGCATCCGGGTCGGAATAGTCTGCATAGAGTACCGGGTTCTTGTACTTACCGTTTCCTTGGTCGGCTACCCATACTTCGGAAACATAGTTCTTTTGCTGTGCCGCCAGTGGCAAGGCGAGCAACAGACAGAGACTCATTAGGGTCTTTCTTGCTTTCATGTTTTTAGTGATTAGTTATTAGTGATTGGTTATTTATCACTTTTTCACTTTCACCACTGCCGGATGTTCCAGCTCGTCCTTCCACTCGCGGATGTAGGCAAACCAATCTTCGGGTGTTTTATATCCGAAGGTTTCCTTCATGGAAGTAAAAGTGATGTTGTGCGTGAAATAGTTGTTACCTTTGGCGCTGATGGTGTACAGATAATTAGCTTTATCTTTCACTTCATCCTTTACATATTTCTGGGGGATGTATGTGGCCAGGCCTACGGTTTCTTTGGCATACTTTACGGTGTCATTCACCGGCCAGTCAGTTCCCCAGCAACCTATCAGACCTTTGTGGTCGGAGTAAGATACGGAACCTTTGATATCTACCACACCTGTGCAGAAGACTTCGTCCTTCAACGGTTCTTCAAAGAATGTTTCTACGAATACATCGCGGTGTCCGCCGTAAAGGGTATAGCGGTTCGTCATATTCAGTTCCGAACCCTGATATTGCCAGTCGGCTACTTCAATTTCGGAGATCGTGCGCACCGGGCCATAGGCGATGATACGCTCAGTGAGTGTGGCAACGGGGGTGATATGGGTAGCTTTTTTGCCGTCCCAACCTTTCAGTGCACCTACACCACAACTGCCTCCTACCATGAGGACATCATCACCAAAGCCGCGTGCCAGTTGTTCGTCGGTTGGGTAGAATTGTGATTCTTTGATTTCAAAACCTTTGTTGAATTTACCATAGATGTCAACAGTCTGTTTGTGGTCGAAATACAGACGGTATGCCACCAGTTCGGATTCGAAAGCCGGACCGTGGTGGTGCATCTGGTTGTAAATGTTGCTGGTGCCCGGGATGGTTACCGACTGCACAGGCACATGTTTTCCTCTTTTGTCGCTGACCAGCATTTCTGCATATACGCGGGCCGGATAAGTCTTGTCGCTTTTGGCGGAAGATAAGGTAACGGTCAGCGTTTTTTTACCTTTGGCAGGCAGGTCGACGAGGAATGCCAGTTCGTCCGGACGGCGGTCGCCGTTCAGGTCATCCAGTTGCGAGGGGATTTCTTCATTACCGTTCATGACAACAGCCGAGCGTACACGAAACTGAGGATTGATTTCACTCAGTTTGATCACTACCGGTTCGTCTGCTTTTGCCTTGTTCCAGGTGTTGCTTACTTCCACTGTAAAACTCTTTTCTGTCTCTTGTGCCTCTGCTGCTATAGAGAGAGTACACAACAACAGCAATGCTGTAAAGATTTTCTTCTTCATGGTTTTTAAGTATATAACTAATTTGCTACAAAATTAGTGCAAACCTCGCGTAATTCCTTTTTTATTTTGATATAAATACTATCAGCTTTGGGGGTTATTCCTACCAATCAGCTTCCTCAAATGAGGTGACTTCCAATTGTTGTGGATCAAGGCAGGCATATTTGATGCGTTGCCTTCTCCAAGTATATACAATGTGTACTTTCCCGTCTTTGCCTTGTATGACCGAGGGATAAGAGTATTGATTGATAGGAGAATCCTCCAAAATGGTTGCTACTTTCCAATGAAGTCCATCGTTACTGATGGCTACATTGATAGGGGTGCGTTCTTTTCGCTTTCCTTTGATGTAACGGTAATGATTGTATACCAATAAATGGCGGCCATCTTTTAGCGTGATCCCATCTATTCCGGAATTGTTATTGGGCAAATCTATAAATGTAATTTCGCTCCATGTCTCTCCGTTGTCATAGCTCCAACTTGTGGCAACCGAACCATTATTCTGAGTGCGGCATAAAGCCTGTAGTTTCCCATCCTGATGTACCAGGATAGTGGGCTGAATCACTTGTATTGTTTTCTGTTTCGGATTGCTGAACTTTACTTTGTCTGTTTCCACAATTTCAGAAGCCGGTATCGGGCCTGTTGTTCGCCAGGTTCTTCCTTCATCGTCGCTGATTTCAAAGTGAATACGCCAACCATTCTCATCTTCCGTACTGCTGGGGCAAATCATTCGTTTCCCTATCCATACAGGTTTGTTCTTGATAGGTCCGAGGAAACCTTCGGGTAATGCTCTGGAACTACTCCATGTTTTTCCTCCGTCTTTAGAGGTAATGACATGGCCGCTCCATCCGGCTACATTGACTCCTATCTTATAATAAAGTTGCAGTTCTCCTTTCGGGGTTTCAGTCAGTACGGGATTCCAGCAAGCATACTTTGTACCATTCAGTACACCATCTGCTACCATTTGTGGTTCCGTCCATCCTGTCCGGGTCTTGCGACTCACCCAAATGCAGCAATCGGGGTTTTTCTCTTTTGTTCCGCCAAACCAGGCTGCTACTATCCCGTGTCGTCCTTCTACTATTGTTGCGGCGTGACTTTCGGGGAAAGGTGGTTTCCGGCAGATAAATGCATCTTCAAGAATCCCTTTTCTCCCTTTTCCGTATGAGATGTTTTTCTCTATCAGGAAATTGTAGTTTCCTGAACCTATCTTACAAACAGTATATCCGTTTTCTTGGCGGAGCACTTGCAATCCTTCGGCTTGTTTCAGGGATTTATTGTTTTCTTTTATGGCTTTCGTATCTTCATTGGGTAGCCAGATTGTGGCTGTACTATTAGCTGGCACACTGATTTCCCAGGAAAATCCAGTATCTGTTTGCGACCAGTTACTGATTACTTTCCCGTAAGACGTGATATGGGAAGCGCGAACATACCCCACTTCTTCCTGTTCAAAGGCAGGCTTCATATCTATTTCTTTAAAACCGGGAGCAGCACTCCGGATACCAGCCAGATGTTGATAACAGTAAGGAAGTAAGTCACCCAACAACATGACGTGATTACCACTGTTCATGGCCGGGTCGGCTGTATTCCCATTCCACAGTTCCCAGATAGTGGTGGCTCCGTTGGCAACCATATATCCCCATCCGGGGTATTGAGTATGGGTAGCCAGAACGTATGCCACATCTGTGCGTCCCATTCTTACAAGTTCCCTCATCAACCATTGCACGCCGATGACCCCGCATTGAATGGTGGCGTTGTAATAATTGACTGTTTTGTGAATGATCTGCCGGGTCACAGTTTCTCTTTCCGCATCCGGTATCATGTCGAATGCCAATGGGAGCAGATTGGCTGTTACGGTGTTATTGCTATAATATCGCTTCTCACTGTTCCAGAAAGTCTTGTTAAAACCTTCTTTTACTTTCTCTGCCAGTGTCTGATATCCCCGGATATCTTGTTCTAACTGTTGACGATGCAATGCTTCGGATCTATCATCCCTGCAAGGCATGTCCAGCTGTAACTGTGCAAACTTTATCATGTATTGCAGCAACTTGTAATAATAAGCGGTAGCTATTAATTTTCCGTCAGTGATGCGTGCCGGATCTTTGGAGTGAATCAGTTCGGGAGCTTCGGGAGGAAGACACCAGTCTCCGTAACGATCACGGGTGATGATATACGATTGATCCATAAATTCCGTACGTATATGGTCCATCCATAACTTCATACCGGGATAGTGCTTGCAGATAGGTTCCGTATTTCCGTATTGTTCATACAACATATTACTGATCAGTATGAAAGCTGATGGCCAGGTTACGTTATCCGTATAGTAGTAATAGTATGCCGGAACCACATCGGGGATACATCCGTCTATTCGCTGTGCATCGCGGATATCATCCATCCATTTGGCATATAACGGTCCGTTTTCCATCAGGAAGCTTTCTCCTAATGCTCCGGTGGTACGGTCGCCCAACCAGGGTTGGCGTTCATCCCGTTGGGGGCAGTCGAGTGGCATCCCTTTGTAATTACCACGGATTCCCCAGAAAGCATTTTTCACCAGTTGGTTCAGAACAGGATTGTCACATTCGAATGTTCCGGTAAGGGGCATATCATCATTCACTACTTCCCCCACGAAATTGGTAAGGGTAGGAGTACTCGGAAATTCGCTGACTTCCACATACCGGAAGCCATGATAAACAAAGCGGGGAGCCCATTCTTCGGTTCCTTCGCCTTTTAAAATATAAAGGTCGGTTGCTTGAGCATCCCGTAAATTGGCGGTATAGAGTTCACCGTTCTCCTGCAAGGTTTCTGCAAAGCGCAGACGTACAGAGTCACCGGCTTGTCCTTTGACCTGAATGCGTACCCAGCCTACCATGTTTTGTCCCATGTCGAGGATATATCCTTTGGCAGATTTGCGGATGGTTTCAGGATGGATTCTTTCTACTACCTTGATGCCTGGCATCATTTGTCCTTTGGGATAACCGGAAGGAATAGAAACACGCTCTGCTTGCATCCAGCGGCTATCATCATAACCGGGCTCAGACCATCTGCCCAATTCTTTACGTGCATCATATTCTTCACCATCAAATTCGTTGTTGCTGAGGATAGGGCCATCGGCTGTCAGTTTCCAGTCCGTATTCGTATCGACTGTTTGCCTGCTGCCGTCTGTATATTCCACTATCAGGTTCATCCGCACTTTGGGATAACCGAAATTCTGGATTTTGTATGTGCGGTAATGTTGGCGCATAAAGTGATAACGACCATTGCCCAGAGTGATACCTATGGCATTGTCAGCTTCGGAACGGAGTAGATCCGTTACATCATAGCTGTTATAAAATACGGTCTTCCGGTAATCTGTGGGGGCGGGTGCCAGTGCCAGGTCACCCACTCGTTTTCCATTGATGAGGCATTCGTAAACTCCTAACCCACTGATGTGCAGGGTCGCTTCCTTTATTGTTTTATTGAGTTTGAATTCTTTGCGTACGTACCGGGCGGACAGGCGTGAAAACATCGTTTCACTATCCCAGGACATAGGACGGTCAACGCCTATCCAGCGTCCTTTCCAATGGGTTTCTCCCATCAACCCCATTCCCCAGAATGCAGTTTCGCTCCAGGTACTCTCATCGGTGTTGGTTTTTACCCATACTTTCCAGTAGTAGCGTTTGTTGGGTTGCAGGGGAAGTCCCTGGTAGTTTATCCAGATGGATGTGTCAGAACATACTTCTCCCGTATCCCACACATCCGCCTGATTCTCGTTCAGGAGTTCTGGAGAAGATGCAACCAGCAAACGATAGGTTGTCTGTATTATGTTGCGTTTCTCACTCCCGATACGCCAGCTGAAACGGGGCTGTGGGGTGTCCAGACCTAAAGGATTAGTAAGTTGCTCCGTGCGAAGGTCCGTTATGAAAAGAGTATCGCCCTGTGCTGCTTGGATAAACAGACAGCACAGAGCGACTAGTATGATTACTTTCTTTTTCATACGGTATTATACATACCTGGTTATAAATCTATATTCAGAGCTTTAGCCGCAGAGTTATTGTATGTCTTTCCGTTTACTTTCAGGCCTTTGGCTTTCTGTACCTGCAAGGGTGTACCTTTAGTCTCTATCTTTACATTTTCGATAGATATATTTTCAGCCTGACTGATGACGATACCTTGTTTGGCATCTGTAACTACAACGTCTTTTACATGTACATTGCGGATAGGCATTTCGGGCAGACCATTGAAGAACATGGCACGTCCGGCACCTTTACAGGTGACATTCGTAATGTGAATATCACGGAAAGCAGGAGTCTCCTCTGTAACAGCCGGAATAGATGATTTCATTCTTCCTTCCAGATCCTCTTCCGATTCTTCTCCCGCACCTTTACCGCCATAGAAAAGGTCGAACAGCAGTGCTTCGTGAGGAATGTCAATCATATTGATATTGTGGATGTAAATGCCTTCCACTACACCACCGCGTCCGCGAGTACTCTTGAAACGCAAACCTACATCTGTGCCGAGGAATGTACAGTCAGTTACATAGACATTCTTTACACCACCGGACATTTCACTTCCTACGACGAAACCACCGTGACCATGCAATACGGTATTATTCTTAACAATCACATTCTGGCAAGGCTCGCCACGTTTGCGACCGTCTTCGTCTTTTCCCGACTTGATACAAATAGCATCGTCACCGGCATCAAAGATATTGTTGATGATCAATGCATTCTTGCATGATTCCAAGTCCAGCGCATCTCCGTTCTGAGAATACCAGGGATTGAATACTTTCACATTATGGATGGTGATATGTTCGCAGGATAGCGGATGCAGACACCAGCTGGGGGAGTTTTTGAAGGTAACCCCTTCTAGTAACACCTTTTTACTCTTAACGATATTCAGTAATACCGGACGCAACCATGGACGGATTTCATTCCATTCTTCATCCGTTTCAATGCCTTCGGGATTATTGAAGTCCTTGGTAGCCATAGCGCCTTTCAGTGCACCTGCAGTAGGGTACCAGATACTACCTGCTTCATCGACTACTCCACCCGAACTAACCAGGCTATTCCATTGACTGGAAGTTAGTTTACCCTTCTTTACCGGGCGCCAGCTATCACCTGAACCATCGAATACACCATTTCCTGTAATGGCTATGTTTTCTGCATTCCAGGCGGAAATAGGAGATTGACAACGACGTGTATTTAATCCTTCGAAAGAAGTTTCAATAATAGGATAAGCTTCAAAATCATCAGTAAACAGTATCAGAGCATTCATTTCCGTATACAGATTGACATTGCTCAACAATTCGATAGGACCGGTCAGCCATAAACCTTCGGGGATGACTACCTTACCACCACCTTTGGCATTTACCGCCTTGATGGCATCGTTGATGGCCTTGGTATTCAATACGATACCATCTCCTTTTGCTCCAAAGTCTATAATATTGACTGTATAATCCGGAAAAGCAGGTTGTTCTACTTTCGGCATATCGAAAGGTAAATTCTCATAGATACTTTCATCTATATAGTTTCCGTTTTGGGCGTTTACCGTATTCTGTACAGGTAATAACGGAAGGGATAGCGCTGTTAGCACCAATAGTTTTTTGACAAATGTGTTCATCCGTGATACTATATTTTAGTTATAAGTTATTCTTTATAAGTTATTCGTTGCGGATTAACAGGTTTCTTCAATTTCCAACTCTTCATTTTTATTATCCTCCCGCAAACGGCTCTCCCGAGTGGTTTGCGAAAGAAATAATAAGTTAACCTAATTCTAACCTTAAATAAATATTATGAAAAAACCTCTTAATTACCGTTTGCAAATGTATCGGGCTTTAGCTGAAACCATGTGCACAATTTGTTGGTTTAGGTGGATTTTTTGTGGTTTTGGCCTTTTCTTTGCACACTTTCGGGGTTTTTATGCAGGAAGTTCATATCTTTAAATAAGATAGGCGGCATTTCAGCATAGCAAAAATAAGCGAGCTTATTTTGCTATGCGTTCAATTTGCACTATCTTTGCGGCCTCAAAAAACAGTAAACGAGGTGATAAGATACAAGTCGACGGGGAAGGGTACACAAAAGTAATACCTTGTTGGCTTGCCTGCTGAAATCTCGCAAACTTTAATATTATAGGTATGAGTTACAATTTGTTGAAAGGAAAAAGAGGCATTATTTTCGGTGCTCTGAATGAGCAGTCCATTGCCTGGAAAGTAGCTGAAAAAGCTGTAGAAGAAGGTGCAACAATCACCTTGTCAAACACTCCGGTAGCAGTTCGCATGGGCGAAGTTTCTGCACTGGCAGATAAATTGCAGTGTGAAGTTATCCCTGCTGACGCAACCAGCGTAGAAGATTTGGAAAATGTATTCAAACGCTCCATGGAAGTATTGGGCGGTCCAATTGATTTTGTACTTCACTCTATCGGTATGTCTCCGAACGTTCGTAAGAAGCGCACATATGATGACCTGGATTATGATATGCTGGGTAAGACTCTTGATATTTCTGCCGTATCTTTCCATAAGATGATACAAGCAGCTAAGAAACTGAATGCAATTGCCGATTATGGTTCAATCCTTGCATTG
This sequence comes from Bacteroides intestinalis, assembly GCF_003464595.1. GTDB lineage: Bacteria > Bacteroidota > Bacteroidia > Bacteroidales > Bacteroidaceae > Bacteroides > Bacteroides intestinalis_A. Next base: position 39,620 of record NZ_QRZF01000016.1, on the reverse strand, counting down.
AGCTATGTGGCTGCGCAACGTACTTTCTACGGATACAATGATATGGCTGATGCAAAAGCATTGTTAGAGTCTATTGCACGTAGTTTCGGTTATATCTATGGTCGCGAACATAATGTACGTGTCAATACCATTTCACAGTCTCCTACGATGACAACTGCCGGTTCCGGTGTGAAAGGTATGGATAAGCTGTTCGACTTTGCCAACCGTATGTCTCCATTGGGGAATGCATCGGCAGACGAATGTGCTGACTATTGTATCGTAATGTTCTCCGACTTGACTCGTAAGGTAACTATGCAAAACCTGTTCCATGATGGTGGTTTCTCCAGCGTCGGAATGAGTTTGCGTGCTATGGCTACTTATGAAAAAGGACTGGATGAATATATGGATGAGAATGGAAACATTATATACGGTTAATATATAATGATTAACGGTTAGTGATGAGTGATTAGTGACTATGCAACATGATGTTGTAGGGAAATTAATCACTCATCACTTCTTTTTTATCACTTATCACTAATAATTAATCATTTATCAACGTGGAAACTGCTCTTTATCTTTTGCCCGTTACTTTGGGTGATACACCGATTGAAACGGTATTGCCTTCCTATAATAAGGAGATTATTTTAGGTATTCGTCATTTCATCGTGGAGGATGTGCGCTCTGCACGTCGTTTTCTGAAGAAAGTGGATCGGGAAATAGATATTGATGCATTGACTTTTTATCCGTTGAATAAACATACTTCGCCTGAAGATATTTCCGGTTACCTGAAACCATTGGTAGCAGGGCAGTCTATGGGAGTGATTTCTGAGGCCGGTTGTCCGGCTGTGGCTGATCCGGGAGCAGATGTGGTGGCGATTGCACAGCGAAAGAATTTAAAGGTGGTTCCTCTGGTGGGACCTTCTTCCATAATCATGTCTGTGATGGGGTCAGGCTTTAATGGACAAAGTTTTGCTTTTCATGGTTACCTTCCTATCGAACCGAGCGAACGTGCTAAAAAACTAAAGACTTTGGAACAACGGGTCTATGCTGAACAGCAAACCCAACTTTTCATTGAAACTCCTTATCGCAATAATAAAATGGTGGAAGACATCCTGAGTAACTGTCGTCCGCAAACCAAACTCTGTATTGCTGCAAATATTACGTGTGAGGGAGAGTATATCAAAACCAAGACCGTGAAAGAGTGGCAAGGCAAAGTACCTGATCTTTCTAAAATTCCTTGTATTTTTCTCTTGTATAAATAACATCTTTCAGGTGTTCGTATTCGTTCTCGAAGCAACAACTGAAAAAGTTCTTGTCTAAATTGTGTTCTATTTGCTGGAAGGTCCAGAGCTTTCCATCTCTGGTTTGTTTGTCCCGCAAAAGATTCTCGTCTTCTATTTCAATAAGGAAAAGATAAATCAGGCGGTTAGTCACTTTATTCTCGAAATGATACATGATGTTGAACTGCAAATCCTGTATGGGAGCTTGCGGAAACGATTGTTTAACAAGTCGCACAATGGCTTGTTCCAAAGTCTCTCCATATAAAAGATAACATTCTAAGGGTATATCTGTTTTTCCGGCATCCAGCATACAACGCTGAGGTCTCGGACGGAGATACAACATGCCGTTGTGGGAAACGGCGATACGGATCACCGGGTTGATATATTCATTCTTCCGGTTAATGGCATCCACTGCCAGACTTCTGCCTATTACATCTCCTTTGGTATTCACTATAGGAACAAAAGCTGTATGCTTCATCATGATATTGAAGTACAGAATACCAAACTGGTTGCACAATATGCTTAACAGGAATACAGCAGGTGGGCAATAGCGGAACAAGACATTACGGGATGTTTCGCTCAAGGGGCCTGGTAGTAGAATTGCGATGAAAATGGCAAAGAAATGAAGGAAGGCAATGATTATGGTTACCCTTGTAGAGACAATAGCGGATTCTGCCCCTTGTGCAAAAAGTTGTTTGCTACATTTTTTTGATTGGGAAATCTGGTGGGCGAGAAATCTTTTTCTATTCAGGAAGATGACAACTATCGGTATCAGAGCACTGATTTCCAATGTCAGTGGTAGCATTTCATGCGAACTGCAATCGCCAAATAATAGGGTCGTAAAAGTTAATAGCAGGAGCATTCCTGTAGTACAGTAAAGCAGAAAGTTTGGAATCTTGGCCCCTTTACCCCATATTGTATATAGGCTATAGAGGACTCCAACACCTGCACCGATGTAGATGGAAATGTCCTGAGTCGTAAATTCGCATAATACAATGGATACGATAACAGGGATGAATCCCAAAGACATGTTAAACTTTGATGATAGAACTCCTTTTTTAGACATTGCTAACTTTATTTTGCCGTTACTTCATACATAACAAATAAGTAGAGCAATTGGTTTTTATTCTGTTTCTTTTTTATAGAACCGAATTTGTTTCTCGGCATGATAAGAAGAACGCACCAGCGGTGCACTCTCCACCTGGTCGAAACCTTTAGCAAGTCCTTTCTCTTTATACGAAACGAATTGTGCAGGAGTAACGTATTCTGCCACAGGATAATGCTTATGCGAGGGTTGCAGGTATTGGCCGATAGTCAGTATCTGGCAGCCCGTCTGGCGCAAGTCATCCATCAACTCTTCCACTTCTTCCGGTGTCTCTCCCAGTCCTACCATAATACCCGATTTAGCAGTTGTTCCGCTTGCAGCTACCTGGCGTATAACTTCCAGACTTGTTTCATAACGGGCAGCACTGCGAACCAGGGGACTGATGCGCTTTACAGTCTCCATGTTGTGGGAGATGATTTCCGGTCGTGCTTCAATAACTTGGGCTACCAATTCTTTTCTTCCTTGGAAATCGGGGATTAGTACTTCTACCGTCGTCTCCGGGTTGAGGCGTTTGATTTCCCGAATGGTACGTGCCCAATGTGCGGCTCCGAGATCAGGTAAATCGTCCCGGTCCACGGAAGTGATTACTGCATGAGATAGCTTCATCAATGCCACGGATTCAGCCACATGAGTGGGCTCATTCGGATCCAATGGCAAAGGTCTGCCTGTTTGTGTGTTACAAAATTTACAGCAACGGGTACAGATATCACCTCCTATCATGAAGGTGGCGGTTCCTTTTCCCCAGCATTCGCCCATATTGGGGCAACGTCCACTGCTGCAAATGGTGTGCAGGCAGTGGGAGTCAACGATACGTTTGGTTTCTGTATAACGTTCGTTGGCTCCAATGCTTATCTTGAGCCATTCGGGCTTACGTACTCTGTCTTTCATTTCAGCTCTCTTTCAAAGAAATTCGTCAGTTTCGTATACAGATGATAACGGGTGTTTCCACCATAGATACCATGGTTGCGGTTGGTATACACCTGCATATCGAACTGCTTGTTCAGTTGTACCAGATGTTCTGCGTATTCTGCACAGTTCTGGAAGTGAACATTGTCATCAGCCATACCATGCACCAGCAAGAGGTTTCCGTTCAACTGATTGGCACGGGTGAAAGCGGAGGAACTTTTATAGCCTTCGGCATTTTCTTTGGGAGTACGCATGAAACGTTCTCCGTATATCGTATCGTAATAATTCCAATCGGTAACGGCTGCTACGGCAACTCCGGCTTTGAATACGGGAGTACCTTCACTCATACTCATGATGGTCATGTATCCGCCATAGCTCCATCCCCAGATACCGATATGGTTCTTGTCTACATAGGACTGGCTACCCATATACTGGGCTGTTGCTACCTGATCTTTAGCTTCCTTCACACCCAGGTTCAGGTAAGTGCATTTCTCGAAGTCTGCACCACGTCCGCCTGTACCGCGTCCGTCTACACAGACCACGATGAAGCCACGGCTTGCCATATAGGTTTCCCAACTGATGCTCCATGTGTCGAGCACTTGTTGTGAACCGGGGCCGCTGTATTGATACAGTAATACGGGATATTTCTTGGATGCGGAGAAATCAGTAGGTTTCATCATCCAGCCGTTCAAAGTTACTCCGTCCTGAGTCTGGAAGGTAAAGAATTCCTTTTGAGGTACGTTGTATTGTGCCAGGGTCTTTTTCAGATTATCATTGGTAACAAGTGTGCTCAGCACCTTACCGGCATTGTCGTTCAGGGTAATGACGGTAGGAGTGCTCAGATTAGAGTAACGATTCATATAGTACTTCATGTTCGTACTGAACTGGGCAGTATTGATACCGGGTTGTGCAGACAATTTGGTCTTTTTCCCTTTACGGTCTATCTTGTATACAGCTTTCCGCAGAGGGCTTTCTTCATTACTGGTGTAGTAGAAACTGTCATCGTCGGCATCCCAGCCTAAAAAATCTTTCACTTCATAGTTTCCGGCAGTAACTTGCTTAAGCAGGTTGCCACCCATGCTATACCAATATAGATGATTGTAACCACTCTTTTCGCTCACAAAACTGAAATTCTCCGGATAGAAAATTATATTATCAAATACGGCTTCCTTAATATAAGCATCGCTTTCGTCGCGCAGCACTTGTTTGCAAACAGTGGAACGTGGGTCACCAAAGTACATGTCAAGGCGGTTTTGGTGACGGTTCAGCGTTATAATAGCCAATTTGTTAGGATCATGTGTAAAGCGGATGCGCGGAATATATCCATCGGCATCCATCGGCACCTGCATTTTACGTGTCACTTTCGATTTGATATCAAACGTATGTACGGACACTTTAGAGTTAGCTTCTCCGGTCTTTGGATATTTATAGGTGTAATCTCCCGGATACTTTTCGAAAGCTGTGATATGAGGATTGCTTCCTGCGAAGACGGGAAAACTGTAAGAGGGCACCTCTGTCTCATCAAAACGGATATAAGCAATCATCTTGCTGTCGGCACTGAATTCCAGTGCACGGTTGAAGGAGAACTCTTCTTCATATACCCAATCGGGGATACCATTCAGTACGGCATTACGTTTGCCATCCTCCGTTACCTGGCTTTCGCTGTTGCCAAACAGGAACTTGACCAGATAAATATTATTATCTCTCACGAAGGCAACCATAGTTCCATCCGGTGAGAATACCGGCACCTGCTGCGGACCACCGTCTGAGAGCTTTTCTACAATGTTATTGATTTCTCCGTTGATATTTCGTTTCAGACTGTATATATAATGTACAGCCGTATAAGAATGGCGATAGATTGGTGTTGTTTCTGTTGCAATAAGTAATTTGGTGCCATCCGGTGAGAAACTATAGCTATCGAATGTCTTGAATGTGCACTCACGGGCAGTGGCAGCATCAAACAATACTTCCACCGGTTTGCCTGTTTTGAAAGAGTATTTGATGATCTGTGTTCCTTCCGGATTCATCTGTGAATAGTGTTCTCCGTCTCCGGGAATGGGAATGACTCCGTAAATGTTTTCTGCGCGGAATTTCCCCGATACAATGTCTTTTAAATCAAGTGCCTGGCCGCCTTGTGCGAAACTTGCCAATGTGCAGAGGCAAAGAAGAATTGCAATACTTATCTGTTTCATAATTCTGATTGATTTCTTTAGGGGAGCAAATATAGGGATAAAAACCGAAAAGATATAGATAAATAATGTTTCCTGATGTGTAAGGCCGAAAAAAGCCCGTCCAGCTTTGTGGGGGCAAAGCTGAAACGGGCTACCGTCACTCATAGATAATGATTGAATTTTCTACTGGTTAGAGGATTTTTACTTTCTTTTGATATTCGGCAATAGCGGCATCCAGTCGTTCGTGGGCTGTCGTGTCTCCCGGAACGTTATGAGACGGATGGATATATAGATGCACACCGCGATCTGCCAGGATCTCGGCAACTGTGGTGATAGTCATCCATACCATGGTAACGAAACTCAGGGTTGACAACGGACCTACTTTATCGAAATGATTCTTCAAAGGTACGGAAGCGTCTACTAAGGGCACGCAAGAGTCTACTACAATATCAGCAAGCTGGAACAGGTTCTTACCGCTGGAATGGCGGCTTGCTTTGTCACCTGTTTCTCCTGCCGAGCCGTAAACAATTACTTTCATGCCACGTTTCTTGGCTTCCAATGCGATGTCGATATTTACTGCATTGATACCTGTGTGAGAAAATATCCAAATGCAATCTTTAGCGTCGAAATCATAGTTCTTCATAATTTCCTGTCCGTATCCTTCAGCTCTTTCCAAGAACAGAAACTGGTGGATACCCATCTGGCCGATGATTTGTGTAAAGAATGTCAGCGGGAGTTCGCACAGCGGGTGGAAACCTACGAAACTACCGATACGCGGATACATTTCCTCAACAGGGATAGTGGCATGGCCGCATCCGAACGTGTGTACCCAACGACCGGCTTCGATAGAATCTGCCATAACGGTGGCTGCCTTTTTGATATTCTCCAATTGCGTGGCTTCCAGTTTTTCCATGATGCCATGCGCGTTTTTTAACCATTCAAGTGCTAACATAATTTTCTGTTTTTTAGGGGGTAAATAATTTCTTTTATTTGAGTGAACGTTTAAACAATAGAAGCATAATCAGCAGTGAAACTATCATCATATATGGGTATACAACGATGCTGTATCCCTGTGAGATAATTCCGGTGAGGCTGTTCAGCAGTGTCTGTCCGATAAGAGCGATAACAAGGGCTACACTGAATGCCGTTCCCGATAAGGAGGCATAACGACTGCCGATAATGCTGAGTATGACCGGGAAAGTGGATGCCAATCCTGCCCCGATAAGTATCATACCTATGGCAGCACGTGCAAAACCGGGTGCGAATGTCAGTAGTGCAAATCCAATCACAGCCGTAATTAAGCTGGTTCGCAGAACCGTCTCTTGCTTAATCTTCTTGAAAAGGACTACCAGCAACAAGCGGGCAACGGTCAATCCGGCTACCATACAAGTCAACGCTATAAGTGCCCGGTTTTCGGGGATGCTGGTGGTTTGTCCCAAATAAAGGGTAGTCCAGTTGTTACAAACTCCTTCGATGCCACTTTGGAAAAAGAGGATGAAGCTAAGCAATAATAAACTGCTTTCCTTTAATAGTCCCAATCCTTCCTTAATAGGAAATCCTTGCGGTTGTTTCGGGGCGGGGAAACGTATGCCAAGACAGAATAAAATGCCAATCAGCATGACCATACCTGTACCTTGCAGGATGATTTCAAAAGAATAGTATTCAGACAGGAAGCTTAACAGTACAGGAATCCCCAATGCACCGATGCCATAGAACGCCCCGAGCAGACTGAGACGTGAGCCTTTTTCTGCTTCGTCGGAGATGTCTGCTACCAAAGCATTGGTTTCACCATTCAGGATGCCACCTCCCAATCCGATTCCTATAATAGAGACCTGTAATAGCGGAATACTTGTGAAGAAAGCGATTCCTTCCAGTCCGAGGAGCACAACCAGACAACTGAGTAGTAGTAGCGCTTTATGGCCGAAGCGGTCTACAATAGGACCGAAAAGCAGGGAACCTCCCAGTAAGCCGAGAGGCAGGAACGTCACCAGTGCAGTTGCCTGGAGGTTATCCAGAGCCAGTTTAGTGGTGAGGGATGGTAGTACCGCCCCCAGGGTGATCATCGAAATGCCAAAGAAGCACATGCCGATGCACGCAGCCGTAAATACCAGATTCTTGTTGTAACTACTCATATCAATAAAGATGATAAAGTGATAAAATGATAAGGTGATAAGGGGATGAGATTACTCATACAGGTGCTTTTTGATAGCAAGAAAAGCAGCTCCTATCAGTCCGGCATTACCGGACAATTGAGAGGCAACAAATTCCACCTGTTTGATGCTGAGCGGTTGTGCCCATTTGCAGGCTTCTTTGTAGATATCGTCTATGAAGATGGAGGCAGGACCGAATACACCGCCTCCCCAGATTATTTTCTGCGGGTTTAGTAAGCTGACCAGGTTAGCCGAAGCCATTCCCCACATTTCTATTGCCTTGTGCAAGACAGAAACAGCAATCGGGTCACTTTCATTGTATGCACTGAATACATCATAAGCAGAAATCCGGCAGATCGGTTTCTGGCGCAAGCGCCCTTTATAAGCTTTGTTTGCACGGACTGCATCCCGCACTCTGGCTCCGATTCCATTTCCTGAGGCGTAATATTCAAAACAGCCGCAGGCATCATATGCTTCTTTATAAGGTGGTTGCAATGCCATCCAGCCGGTGGCGCCGATGATATCGTTTGCTCCGTGCAATACGTGTCCGTCAATGATGATTCCTGCACCTATACCTGTGCCTACGGCAATGAACACTGCGCTGTGGCATTCTTTGGCTGCTCCCTGCCACATTTCTCCATACATATAGCAGGTGCGGTCACTGTCGATGTAAATTTCAATACCCGGCGCAGTCACGGTACGCAGCACTTCCTGTAGTGGATAGTTTTCCCAGCCAGGGATATTCGGAGCCCACACGCGTCCCGTTTGCGAATAAACGATGCCGGGTACACATACGCCGACACCATCAATTTGAATACGGCTTCTGCGGGCAATGGTCAGGAGTTTGGCAAGAATTTCTGCAGCAAGCTTGCCTACTTCATGTCCTGTTCTTCCTTTCAGCAGGCGCTTCCGGTTGAACAACATACTTCCGTCGGGGAGGAAAATAGCACTGGCTATTTTGGTGCCGCCTATATCGAGAGCGATAGTAGCCATGGTAATTATAGTATTAATAGGTTGATTGATCGAGGTTTTAGGCAAAGCTATGAATTTATTTCGTTTTCCATGCCTGTAAGTGGAGGAAAATGTGTGTAAAATACGTCACCAATCATTAAATAGTATTTAATGAAGATACTCTCCTACGTATGTTCTATAAGGCAGAATGCTGATAATCTGTAGGGATAACATTTTTTAGTACAGGTGAAAAAGAATCGTTTTATGTTCGTTAACAAATGAGTGGTGCGCGTTCTATGAGATTATGATAGGGTGGTGTCTAAGCTATAAAATCTATTCCTGACTTGTTTTCTCTATACCTTCTCCCTACCTACTCCTTATCTACTCCCTACCTACTCCTTATTTGCTCCTTCTTTATAGGAAGGAGAAGGTAGGGGATAAGTCAGACTTAAACACAGTTTAAATCTGAGGAAGGTATATCGCTGTGAACACTTCTGAATTATTCCTCTATTTGTAAACACAAAATAGCCTACTATTCGAAGAAAAGCCTTATTTTTGTCATTAAATAACAGGGGTATGGACACCGCACCTATATTATATAATGAATTTCCACTCTTTCTGAAGCGTTATTTTCCGTATAAGGTACAGAAGATATCGCTCAATGCCGGTTTCACCTGTCCCAATCGAGACGGTTCAAAGGGATATGGTGGTTGTACTTACTGCAACAACCAAACTTTCAATCCTGAGTATTGCCGTACGGAAAAGTCCGTTACCCAGCAACTGGAAGAAGGGAAGATATTCTTTGCCCATAAGTATCCTGAGATGAAGTACCTTGCTTATTTCCAGGCGTATACTAATACTTACGGTGAGTTGGAAGCCTTGAAGCGGAAATACGAAGAAGCGCTCACTGTTCCCGATGTAGTCGGTCTGGTCATCGGTACCCGGCCGGATTGTATGCCGGATGCCCTGCTTCATTATCTGGAAGAGGTTAATAAACATACTTTCCTGTTGGTGGAGTATGGTATTGAGAGTACGAATGATGTTACACTTCGTCGTATCAATCGAGGACATACTTATCAGGATACGGTAGATGCAGTAGAACGCACTGCCGGCTGTGGTATTCTTACCGGTGGGCACGTCATACTGGGACTTCCCGGAGAAAGGCATGAAGATTTGGTGGCACAAGCTTCCACTCTGTCACGTATCCCCCTTACCACCTTGAAAATGCATCAGTTACAACTGATACGTGGCACCCGGATGGCACATGAATATGAACAACATCCGGAGGATTTCCATCTGTTTGACGTAGAAGAATATATTGACTTGGTAGTGGACTACATAGAGCATCTACGCCCGGATTTGGTATTAGAACGCTTTGTCTCACAGTCTCCTAAAGAATTGTTAATAGCACCCGACTGGGGACTGAAAAATTATGAATTTAATCATCGTATACAAAAAAAAATGCGTCAGCTCGGAGCTTATCAGGGAAAGAAATATGAAATGTGAGAAAAAAGCCTTATTTTTGCGGCTGTTTGAATGTAGAATCAATCTAAATAAAGAAGTTTTATGAACCAGAAGACTATGATAAAAGGAAAAATACACTATGTGGGAGTAAATGACCGTAACAAACACCTGTTTGAAGGTTTGTGGCCATTACCTTATGGAGTGTCTTATAACTCTTACCTGATAGACGACGAAACAGTGGCTCTGATTGATACGGTGGATGCTTGTTATTTTGAGGTATATCTCCGTAAAATAAAAAGCATCATAGGCGAACGCCCTATCCAATACCTTATCATCAACCATATGGAGCCTGATCATTCCGGTTCTATCCGCCTCATTAAGCAGCATTATCCCGATATTGTTATTGTAGGTAACAAGCAAACTTTCGGTATGATCGAAGGTTACTATGGAGTGACAGGCGAACAATACATTGTGAAAGATGAAGATTTCCTGGCATTAGGACATCATAAACTACGTTTTTATCTGACTCCCATGGTGCACTGGCCCGAAACCATGATGACTTTCGACGAAACAGAAGGCGTACTATTTTCCGGCGACGGTTTCGGCTGTTTTGGCACTTTGGATGGCGGTTTCCTCGATACCCGTATCAATACCGACCGTTATTGGGACGAAATGGTGCGTTACTACTCTAATATTGTAGGCAAATACGGTTCTCCGGTACAGAAGGCTTTGCAAAAGCTGGGTGGTTTGCACATTACGACTATTTGTTCTACTCATGGTCCTGTCTGGACAGACAATATAAGCAAAGTGATAGGCATATATGATAAACTGAGCCGTTACGCTGCCGATGAAGGTGTGGTAATTGCTTATGGTTCCATGTATGGCCATACGGAACAAATGGCAGAAGCTATTGCTGCTGAACTTTCAGCACAAGGCATCAAGAACATTGTGATGCATAATGTAAGCAAGAGTAATCCTTCTTATATTATTGCAGATATTTTTAAATACCGTGGCTTGATTATTGGTAGCCCTACTTACAGTAACCAGATTTATCCGGATATAGAATCTCTGCTCTCTAAGATATTGATTCGTGAGATAAAAGGTCGTTATCTGGGCTATTTCGGTTCGTTCACCTGGGCAGGTGCTGCGGTGAAACGTATGGCTGAATTTGCTGAAAAGAGCAAATTTGAAATTATAGCCGATCCTGTAGAGATGAAACAGGCAATGAAGGACATTACTTACGAACAATGCGAACACCTGGCACGTTCTATGGCAGACCGCCTGAAGAAGGACAGGGAATAATTGACTGAAAATACCCCTAATTTATTAACCTGATAAAAAACAATTGCAATGAGATTAATCATTCAACCGGATTATCAATCCGTATCTAAGTGGGCCGCTCACTATGTAGCCGCTAAAATTAAGGCCGCTAATCCGACGCCTGAAAAACCGTTTGTCCTGGGTTGCCCTACCGGTTCATCACCGCTTGGCATGTACAAGGAGTTAATCGACCTGAACAAGAAAGGAATTGTTTCCTTCCGGAATGTGGTTACTTTTAATATGGATGAATATGTCGGCTTGCCGAAAGAACATCCCGAAAGCTACTATTCTTTCATGTGGAATAATTTCTTCAACCATATCGATATCAATCCGGAGAATACTAATATCCTGAACGGTAATGCTGCCGATCTGGATGCTGAGTGTGCCCGTTACGAAGAGAAAATTAAATCCTATGGTGGCATCGACCTCTTTATGGGTGGTATTGGTCCCGACGGACATATTGCTTTCAACGAACCGGGTTCTTCTTTGTCTTCCCGCACACGCCAGAAGACGCTGACGACGGATACTATCATCGCCAATTCCCGTTTCTTCGATAACGATGTAAATAAAGTGCCTAAAACAGCCTTGACAGTAGGTGTAGGTACAGTACTTTCAGCCAAGGAAGTGATGATTATTGTAAACGGACATAACAAATCCCTTGCACTCTATCATGCTGTAGAAGGTGCCATCACACAAATGTGGACCATCAGTGCATTGCAAATGCATGAGAAAGGTATCATTGTTGCTGATGATGCAGCTACTTTTGAATTGAAAGTAGGCACCTATCGCTACTTTAAGGATATTGAAGCAGACCACTTGGATCCGGCTTCTTTGCTGAAGTAATTTTTCATATAAAAGTAAATTGCGCAATTCGTTTTCCGCTGATAAGTGTGAAGCGGGTTGCGCATTTCTTTTCTGAATTGTCCACCTCTTATTAGAAAAATCTCCTTTTTAATAAGATAATGTGCTGAAAATTAATTGTCTTTTGGAAGTTAATTTTGTCCACTCTCTTTTGCTTGTTATTATCTTTATCGTTCCTATCTTTATAGCTTCGAAATGAATGAATCGTTTGAATATGAATGATGCGGATTGCCCTTTTGATGACTTGCTATGCCAATCTCTCTCATTATTCCACCAGTTCCGGTTGTATGATGACCGTATGGAAGAGGATAATGCTTTTAAATTCTTGAGAGAAGCGGAAAAAGTGGTCGCTGATAATAAAGATGGAGTCTGTGTGGCTAAATTGGGATGTGTAATAGAATGCCTTGCACACAGGTTTTATATAAATGATAATACAGACGGCATATTGGAAGAAGTGGATACTTTCCTGATTAAATTCTGGAAAGGGATAAAGCAGCCTTCTTCCGAGGCATTCATCGCTTCTTTATGGGTTGGAGAATATTTTCTGTTGCGTTTGAAAAATCCGGAATCCCGTTTCCGTAGCCGTAGTAAAAAGATGGTTTCTAAAATTCTGTCGTTTTTAGCAGATATGATTCGCAAACCGGAAAAGCAAAAGGCACTCACTCTCTCTTCTGTCGTAGTCCTTGAAGAAACCGTCGACTGGATTAAAGAAATATCTGATATGCATATTTGTGAAAAGCAGATTGTCGTTTTACTGGAGAGACTATATCATCTTCAGGAAATAGGGATGTTACAGCAAGGGGAAGATGAAACTAAAAATACTTTGAGGCGGCAAATGTGGGATTTTTATTATTGAATGTTATCTTTGTAACTTCTAACATTCTTATTAACTTTATCTATACTATGAAGAAGCCGATATTTTTGCTTTTTATACTTTTCTGTTTATTGTGTGTCATCCCGGTGGTCCGGGCTGCAGATACAATTTTTATCCGTGAGACACAAGTTCCGGTTTTGATAGAAAGAGTGGATAATGTATTGTTCTATTTGCGTTTGGATGCAAAGGAAAGTACGATGTTGAACAGAGTCATTCTGAGTTTTGGAGAAGATACTGATCTTTCTGATATCCAGTCGGTAAAGCTTTACTATAGTGGTACTGAAGCCCTGCAGGACAGAGAAAAAGGACGCTTTGCTCCTGTAGAATACATATCAAGTCATGCTGTCGGAAAGACTTTGGCGGCAAACCCTTCCTATTCCATTAAAAAGGCGGAAGTGATTGACCCCAAAAAACACTTTATTCTCGATGCTAACCAGAAGTTGTTTCCGGGGATTAACTTCTTCTGGGTCAGTTTACAGATGAAACCGGAAACTTCGTTGAATACTAAGGTCAGGGCAGCCATTGCTTCGGTTACTCTGGATGGTAAGGAAGCTCCTCTGAATGTTATTTCTCCGCAAAGTATTGAGCATCGGATGGGTGTAGGGGTACGTCATGCAGGCGATGATCTTTCGGTAGCGTATCGTATTCCGGGATTGGTGACTACTAATAACGGAACTTTATTAGGTGTTTATGATGTACGCTATAATAGTAGTGTCGATCTTCAGGAACATGTAGACGTCGGTTTAAGTCGTAGTACGGATGGAGGAAAGACGTGGGAAAAGATGCGTCTGCCTTTGGCTTTTGGTGAAACGGGTGGACTGCCCTCGGCACAGAATGGAGTGGGTGATCCGTCTATATTGGTAGATACGAAGACTAATAATGTATGGATAGTTGCTGCTTGGACACATGGTATGGGGAATCAACGTGCCTGGTGGAGTTCACATCCGGGGTTGGACCTGAATCATACGGCACAACTCGTCCTGGCAAAGAGTGCGGATGATGGTAAAAGCTGGTCAACCCCTATAAACATTACTGAACAAGTGAAAGATCCTGCCTGGTATTTCTTGTTGCAAGGGCCCGGACGCGGAATCACAGTGGAAAATGGCACATTAGTATTTCCTATTCAGTTCATAGATTCTACCCGTGTGCCGAATGCAGGTATCATGTATAGTAAGGATCAGGGGGAAACTTGGAAAATACATAATCATGCACGTACCAATACCACAGAGGCGCAGGTTGCTGAGGTGGAACCGGGAGTCTTGATGTTGAATATGCGCGATAATCGGGGTGGAAGTCGTGCTGTAGCAATTACGAAAGATCTGGGCGAAACATGGATTGAACATGAATCTTCGCGCAAAGCTTTACAAGAACCTGTTTGTATGGCAAGTCTGATTCATGTAAAAGCCGGTGACAATGCCCTAAACCGGGATTTACTCATATTCTCTAATCCCAATACAACGAAGGGACGTCATCATATTACTATTAAGATTAGTTTGGATGGAGGTGTAACCTGGCTACCGGAACATCAGTTATTATTGGATGAGGACAACAACTGGGGATATACTTGTCTGACCATGGTCGATAAAGAAACAATTGGTATCCTCTATGAAAGTAGCGTGGCTCATATTACGTTTCAGGCTATAAAATTGAAAGATATTGTTAGAGACTGATTCGCATAAATAGCTAAAATCACTATCTTTGGCACTGTTATAAAACAAGAAGACTTGAAACATGCGAAAGCACCTGTATCTGATATCTGTATTATCATGTCTATTAGGACTTCTCTGGGCTTGTACTCCTTCTGTCGATAAAGCAGATGTTCTTCTGGTGCATGCCGGAGAGTGTATGGAGACATATCCGGACAGTGCGCTATATCTTTTGCAACAAATACCTCACCCGGATAGGCTGCATGGTCGCCAGCAAGCAGACTATGCCTTCTTGCTGACACAAGCGCGAGATAAGAACTATCTGGATAGTTTGCAATCTGATTCTCTGATAAAAATAGCAATAGATTATTATGAAGACCATAATGATAAGGTAAAGGCCGGAAAGGCTTCTTTTTATTATGGAACTGTGCTTTCGTATCAGGATAAAAGTACGGAAGCTATGAATGCTTATCTGAATGCACAGATTTTATTGGAGGGAACTCAGGAGTATAAACTGCAAGGGTTACTGGAAGAAAATATCGGAATGTTGAATTATAACCAAAGAATGTATGATGCTTCTATTCTGAACTTCAAGAAGACGGTTGATTACTATAGATTGGCAGGGGATACTTTAGGTGTTGTGTATGGATACCGGAATCTGGCGCGTGGATATATGATGAAAGCCAGTAATGACACCGCCAGATGGTATGTGGATGAAGGATTAAAACTTTTGCCGGATACTACGCATCGGGTACGTTCCTCTCTTTTTCAGATACTTGGAATCATGGCTGAAAAAGAGAAAGATTACAAAGCGGCTATTGGCTTTTTCTGGAAAGCCCTTTCGAGTGATTCCAATACTCTTAGTCAATATCACTATTATATATCCTTAGGTAAGGCTTATCTGTCTATGGGAAATTTAGATGAGGCCGAACGATGCTTCAAGAAGGTGGTGAAGAGTAGTAAGAGGTATACACAGGCTGGAGCATATAATTATTTGTCTGGGTTAGAAAAAGCAAGGAAAAACTACAAGGATGCTCTTTTTTACAAAGAACAATCCGATTCTTTGTTGGAGATTGTACATAATGAAGACTTGCGGAAACAAATGTTAACCCTGCAAAAGAAATATGATAATGAGAAATTAAGAATGGAAAATGAACAGATTAAGCTGGAAAAAAAGAATCAGTTCTACTTAATACTGTTAATTACTATTATGATGGTAATTTCTATCGTAATAATCAGGACTAAATACAGAAGACGCTTTCAACGGAATATCGATACAATCAGAAAGAATCAAAAAGAAATAGAAGAATATGCATTCCGTATAGATGAGTATAAACAGAAGAGTGAAGAGGAACAGTTAGCAAAAAAGAAGAAGATAGCTGATCTGAACGGAAAAATAATATTATTGACTGCAGAAAATAAAGAGCTACGCGAAAATACATGCATAAAAGCTTCTTGCGTATTAGAACAGTTGAATAAAGGAGAACTGATCGTTCAAAGAATGACTTTGGAAGAGAAGCGGAACCTCTTTGATTTCATGGACTTGATCTTCGCAAATTTTATATCCCGTTTAAATTCAAACTATACTCTGACAAAAACAGATCTTATCTTGGCGACCTTACTGAAGGTAGGATTTACGACTAATCAGTTGATGTTTGTTTTCGATTGTGAGCGGAATTCTGTTTACCGAATGAAGCTAAGACTAAAGGAGCATTTGTGTATAGACAAAGAAAAGTCATTGGAAGAGTTTATTTTATTCTTTTAATGGGGGCGTTTTTTGTCCATACTTTCTTGAATGATTTTATTTTATTGCTTTGATTAACAGTGAAGTATCTTCCCATTTTTTGTCCATATTCAATTTTAGGTTATGTGGCTTTAGAGCTTTATCTTTGAGCCAAAATTAAACAATAAAAGCAATGAAACTAAAGTCTGTTTTATGTCTGGTAGGATTTTTCTTCCTGTTTACAGTTAATGCCCATTCATCCATGATTGGTGATTTGGAAATAGTAGGTGAGATTACTTTATCTGGTAATGATATTCCTTTTGAAACAAATTCTGATGATGGAAATAGGCACCGTTCAATAACCCCTGATATTCCTATTATTGCAACGTTGTGCGGGAATAATTTGGTAGAAATCAATTTCTTTGCCGCTGTAGGCGAAGTTGAAATAACCATTTCTCAAGATGGTGTTCCGGTGTATACTTCTTCTGAGAATATCACTACTTCTATTTTGAAGAATATTCAATTGTCATCTGATGTGACTGGAGCATTCTTGATAGAAATAAAAGGAGATAATGGGGCTTATGCTTATGGATGGTTCAATCTATAAGTCCCGGCATCACAGACACTGTTACTATATTTTCATTATAACTACTGGTTAGGGTGTTGGATACTCAACTATCTAAATACTCTACAGGCGGAAGTTCCTCTGTTGATAGAGGGATTTTCCGCCTTTGTTTTTTAATCTATTTCGACTTATCCAGATACTCTCTTTTAAACATATCTACGAACAGGAAGAATAATGAGAGTAATAGCGGTCCGAATATGACTCCCATGAATCCGAATAAAGACAATCCGATAACTACTCCGAAGATAGTGATTAGCGGGTGTATATCAGCCATTCTTTTTTGCAGGATAAAGCGTATCAGGTTGTCGAGCTGAGAGATAATCAGAGTTCCGAATATAGCCAGGCCGATGCCATTGAAGAGATCGCCGGATAATGCCATATAGACAGCAATCGGGAACCAGACCAAGGCTGTACCTACCATAGGGATGACTGTTGCAAGGCAGGTGAGAAATCCCGTTAACAGAATATCCGGAACATCAAAGAACCAGTATCCTATCATGGCCACTCCACCTTGTATGATTGCCAGTAAGGGAATGCCGACCGCATTGGAGTGTACGATCATTTTTATTTCTCTTACTACATGATCTGTATTCGCTTTATTAAAGGGAAGTATATCACTGATGTATTGCTCCATCTTTTGTCCGCCTATCAGCATGAAGTATAGAACAAATACCAATACAAAGAGATTGACAGCGAAGCTACTGATACTACCCATTACGAATTGTCCTATGGCAGGCAGTGCAGAGATAATAAAAGAAGTGGTATCTTTACCCAGAACATCATAGCCAGTCCTGTCTTTTATGATATTTGCCATATCTTCAATGGGGGCAATAATGCTTTGAGGATCCAGATTGATATCTTGTAATTTGCTGACTAATAGCCATACAGCCAATGCCAAAGGAACTAAGAAGAAGAGAATGGCTTCAGTGGTAATGAGGGTAGCAGCAATGCTTCGTTTCATGTTCCGCTTGTCGGTCAGATGAATCATCTGCTTTCTGACCAGTATGTAGATAGTCAGCGCACCTAACAGGCCACCCAGAAAGGGAGTAATCTGTAAAAACAGGATTATACCCAGCCCGATGATAATAGTAATTAGTGAATATTTCCAGTATTGTTCTTTTGTACTCATATCCTTTTTGACTGTTTTCTTAAGAAACAAACAAAATGGGTATTTGGTTGGTTACCCTTCATTCAACCAGCCTTTTCCTTGTCGCACAATCTCTGCCTCTCCATTGGTACAGTCCACAATGGTAGAAGATTCCGTGCCACCAATTCCACCGTCAATGACCAGATCGACAAGATCACCAAACTTTTCATTAATTAATTCCGGGTCGGTACAGTACTCCATGTCTTCATGTTCTTCGTGAGGCAGGGTAGTAGTCATAATAGGGGCGTCCAGAATACGGGCTATCTCCTGAATAATGGCATTATCAGGCATACGGATACCAACCTCCTTCCGGTTGCGGAATATTTTAGGCAAACGGGTAGTGCCGTTCAAGATGAAAGTGAAAGCACCGGGCAGGTTCCTTTTCATCAACTTGAATGTATTGTTATCTACTTTGGCATATTCACTGATGCTACTCAGATCATAGCAAATAATAGAAAGGTTGTTTTTGCGCGGATCAATTTCTTTTATACGGCAAATACGTTCGATGGCACGCTCTTTCAGCCCATGGCAACCAATGGCATACATGGTGTCGGTGGGATAGATGATAAGTCCACCGTCATTCAGAATATCCACTATCTGTTGCAGGTCTTGTGGATTGTTGTTCTTTTCGTACAGTTTCAGAAGCATAGGGCTGGTTATTAGTCTATATATAATAACACAAAAGTAGAGAATAAGTTTCTTATTATCAAATAAGTGTGGCTTATTTCTTGGATGATTTTTTTCGAAGTTCTTCTGCCAGCCTCCACTGTAATGCAGCTTCTACTTCTTTTCCTGCCTGCATCAGGGCATCGCCAAAGAGTTCGTGTGCTCCGGCATGGTCAGGTTTCAGGGTAGTAGCCTTGTCCAGATCGGCAATAGCGCCTTCTGTTTCCTGTTGTTTCAGACGTAGTTTGCCTCGGTTATAGACAGCTTTAAACTCTGCCGGGCGTAGTTTTACTGCCCGTGTGAGGCACTCTTCCGCTTCAAGATATCTTCCGTCATTAAAGAGGGTAATTCCTTTGCGTATCCATGCATCCGCATATTCGGGATAGAGTTCCAGCGCCTTGTCATAGTTGGCAATGGCGGCACGGGAGTCATGGGCAAGAGTGATAGACTCATTGCCCATAAGGTAATACTCTCGTGCATAGGCTTGCAGCCGTTTTTGCTGTTCGGCCATCTGGGCTTTTAGTTGATCGTTGTTGTCACGCAGCTTGTTGATAACGCCTAACTTGCGACGGATGAGGCGTTGTATAACAGGCTTTTCTATGTCGTATCGGGAGTGTATAGCCTTGAAGAAATGATTGAGAAAGACTTCGAAATCTCCTTTGTCAAAAGCTTTGGTGGCAGCGGCATATTCCACGTCGGCCTGTGCTTGTTTCAGGGCGCGGTCTATGGCTTGCCGGTTGTTAAATCGTTCGGCAAAGTTTACTATTTCCGGGCGGACAAAGATATCGGCACGGTTGACAGGTTTCTTTAGCTGGATGCCTTCCAATGAAGTGCAACGACTGAGGGCAACATAGGCTTGCCCGCCGGCGAACACGCCACCGGTGAAGTCGATAACCACACGGCTGAAAGTCAGTCCCTGACTTTTGTGGACAGTGATTGCCCATGCCAGCCGTACGGGGAACTGGGAGAAAGTACCCAGGACTTCTTCTTCAATCTCTTTTTTCTTTTCGTTGTATTTATAGCGGATATTTTTCCAGTGTTCCGGTTTGACGTCACATTCTTTTCCATCATCGGTGATGACGTAGAGAGTTTCTTCTATTTCATCGAAGCCGCTGACTATGCCAATAGTACCATTCACCCAGCGGCGGTCGAAGTCGTTTTTGATAAAGATAACCTGTGCTCCCGGTTTCAGTACCAGCTCGCGCGATGTGGGCAGGCTGCTTTCAGGGAAATCCCCTGTGACTTCACCCCGGAAGGTAACAGAGTCGCCGGGTAGTTCTGCCAGTTTCCGGTCGTTGATGTAGTCTACATTATCGCGACGTGTGGCAAGGGTGATGTACATATCTTCTTCATTCTCCTCGATGTCAGTGCCATAGCGTGTATTGAGTAATTGCAAGTCGGCTGCACCGGCGGTATTGCTGCGGATATGGTCCAGAACACTGACAAATACTTTATCCGTCTGACGATACACCTTTTGGAGTTCGATGGAAACAAGGTCTATCTGGCTGAAAACTCTTGCAGAGAAAAAGTAGGGAGTAGGATAGAAGCGGTTTAATATTTCCCGTTCATCCCCTTTAACGACAGGCTCGAGCTGGAAAACATCACCTACTAACAGAAGCTGTTTTCCACCAAAGGGTTCACGCAGGTTGCGGGAATAGACTCGCAGGATACGGTCTACGGCATCGATAATGTCCGCCCGTACCATGGAAATCTCGTCAATAATAATAAGTTCCAGCTCTTCCAGTAGCTTTCGCTGCGGCTTGGTATACCTGAAGAATTCGTGGATACGCCCGCGTTGCAAGCTCAGGTTCGGATCATCGGGTAGCAGAGGATGAAACGGTAATTTGAAGAAACTGTGCAAAGTGCTGCCACCGGCATTGATGGCGGCAATACCGGTAGGAGCCAATACTACATACTTCTTTTTTATATTCCCGCAAATATATCGCAGAAAGGTAGACTTACCCGTACCTGCCTTTCCGGTTAGAAATACAGACTGGCGAGTATATTGTATCAGACTCAGGGCATCCTGAAACTCTTTATTGTTGGTATCTATTGACTGCGTCAAAATTAAAAATTAATAATTAAAAATTAAAGGGGACTATATGATGGAGAAATGTTTGAGTGCATTGGCTATTCCGTCTTCGTCCACTGAAGTAGTGATGTAGTTGGCATGTTCTTTCACTTCATCCACTGCATTACCCATAGCCACACCAATGGCAGCATGGCGTAACATGCTTACATCATTGCCGCCATCTCCGAATGCCATCGTCTCTTCCAGGCGAATACCGAAATGACGAATAATTTCGTCGATTCCTTTTTGCTTGGTATTTCCTTTTGCGGTAATGTCGGCAAAAGCAGGGAACCAACGTCCGGCTTCACAACCGGGAAGTTGTGGGAGAATGACTTTCTCTTGTTCCAGGGTGATGAACGGCGTCATCTGGAAGATTTCCCGGCGAATGGCCTCTTCAGGAGTCTTAACGGGGAGTACATCTACTTTCAAGTAATCATTGAATATCTTTTTCACCATCTCATCCGGTTGGCAAACACAGATATCATGTTCGCTTACAAAGATACAGGGGAAATTCTGTTCGGAAGAGATGCGTGCCATGGTCTGTACGTCAGTGGTAGGAATTGCACTCTTGTAAATCACTTCTTCGCCTACGAAACAATATCCGCCGTTCATGGTTATATAACCATCTATGAGTCCACGGTCCTGCAAGGCAGAAAGGTTGTTGATGATAACAGCGGGACGTCCCGTAGCGATAAATATCCGAATGCCTTTGGCTTTGGCAGCGGCGATGGCTTCGATGGTGGTTTCGGAGATAGCATGTGTATCAAAACTCACTAAAGTGCCGTCGATGTCAAAAAACAGGGCTTTAATCATATATTTTTTTATTTTACTTGGATGCAAAAGTACTCAAAAGTGAGGATATTTTGTACTTTTGTCTCCTAAAGAAATCGTAAATAGTGACTATACATTAATAAAATAGCAAAAGCTGTTTTGAACATAGTTAAATCGTAGATGAAAAAGCATTCCTTCAAAGATTGGTTGATCGCTGTACGCCCTTGGTCATTCCCGGCGTCGGCAATGCCGGTGATTGTGACGCTGGCGTATTTGTATTGGGCATACGGGGTAATAGAGTGGGCGAACGGATTGCTGGCGTTGGTCGGTATTGTTATTTTCCATGCTTCGGGAAATGCATGGAGTGATTATTTTGACTTTGAACGAGGAGTGGACCGCGTAGATACCTTCGGTGTGAAGACCCTGACGAGTGGTCAATTCATGCCATTGGAAATACGCAACCTGGCTATAGGATTAATGGTACCGGCAGTGGTTATCGGCCTTTGGCTGGTTATGCGTACCGGACTCCCTTTGTTGTGGATAGGAGTTTGCGGGGCTATGTGTTCGTTGCTCTATCCGTGTCTGAAGTACCGGGCTTTCGGTGATTTTGTTATTTTCGTGGCTTATGCCATTCTGCCTACTTTGGGAATAACTTATATAACAATGGGGAAATTCCTGCCTGATGTATGGTTGATTATTGTTCCGGTAGGATTGATAACAGTAGCCATCCTGCATGCCAATAATACGCGTGATATCGGTACGGATGTACGGGCAAAGATCAGTACTCTTGCTATAAAGTTGGGAGTAAAGACTGATATTTACCTCTATATGTTTGAAGTACTGTTCCCATTCTTGTGGATTGTGATTTGTGTACTACTGGGCTACTTTCCATGGTGGTCTCTACTGACTATAATAGGAGTTATGCCGGCTATAGCCAATGCACGTACCATGTTACGGTTACCGAAAGAAGGGATTAGTGCAATCTCTAATCTGGATGAGAAGACGGCGAAACTGCAACTTTTGTTCAGCTTACTGTTTACGGTTACATTTTTAATATAGTATGAAACGAATTATTATCCCTTTACTGATAGCTGCTTTCCTGTGGTTTTTCATGTTCTCTCCCTGGACAAGCGGCATATTCAACTTCTGGACAGCAATGAGCTTTTCGGCAGTTATACTGATGAATATGTCTTTTGCACTTCGTCCGCAGTGGTGGGTAGAAGATGTGAGGTTCGATTGGAAGAATATTGCCGGAGGTGTGGCTTTGGCCGTTGTATTATGGGGAGTATTCTGGGTAGGAGATAAAGCTTCTGCCTGGCTTTTTGACTTTGCCCGCCCACAGGTGGAACTTATTTATGGTATGAAGACCGGGGAAAATCCCTGGCTACTCTCTATACTGCTACTCATATTGATAGGCCCTGCAGAAGAAATCTTTTGGCGTGGCTATGTACAGAATGCACTATCGAAACGTTGGAACCCGAATACAGGTTTCATTGTAACAACGCTGTTTTATGCCTTGGTGCACATCTGGTCGTTCAACTTTATGCTGGTGATGGCAGCATTGGTAGTTGGAGCCATCTGGGGACTGGCTTACAGGTTGTATCCGCAGAAGTTAGGGGCACTGATCGTGTCGCATGCGGTGTGGGATGTGGCGGTGTTTGTACTGTTCCCGATTTAATATGGTTATCTTGCAGTTGTTTTTCATCTGCAGATGAAACCTAAATTTTAATTTATAAGAAAATAGAATATAAAACAAACAGCGATGAAATACAATTTTGATGAAATCATTGAACGCCGTGGTACCAACTCCGTGAAGTGGGATGGCGTAAAAAATATCTGGGGACGTGATGATTTACTCCCTATGTGGGTAGCTGATATGGATTTCCGTACTCCGCCCTTTGTGATGGATGCTTTAAGAAAACGCCTGGAACATGAGGTACTGGGATATACTTTTTCCTGTGAAGAGTGGTATACTTCCATTTGTGCATGGTTGCACGACCGTCACGGGTGGGATATATCCCGTGAGATGCTGACATTTGTACCGGGAATTGTCCGTGGACAGGCTTTTGCCTTGCAGTGCTTCACTAATCCGGGCGATAGAGTGATGGTGATGACTCCTGTCTATCATCCTTTCTTCCTGGTGACCGAACGCATGGGCCGTGAAGTGGTATATTCGCCTCTGGATCTATGTGACGGACAGTATCATATTGATTTTGATCGTTTCCGCAAAGACATACAAGGCTGTAAAGTGCTCATTCTGTGTAATCCTCATAATCCCGGTGGGCGTGTCTGGACGGCGGATGAACTGAGAGAAATAGCTGCCATTTGTTATGACAGTGGTACTTTGGTAATCTCTGATGAGATACATGCTGACTTGACTCTGCCACCTTATAAGCATCATCCGTTTGCTACGGTTTCTGAAGAAGCTGCTGCAAATTCTCTTGTTTTCATGGCTCCCAGCAAAGCATTCAATATGCCGGGGTTGGGCAGTTCGTATGCAATCACTGTTGATAAAGGAATTCGTGAGCGTTTCCAGACATTTATGGAAGCCGGTGAGTTTTCCGAAGGACATTTGCTTGCTTATATCGGTGCGGCAGCGGCTTACATGCATGGTGCAGAATGGCTGGAACAGATGCTCGACTATATAAAAGGAAATATAGACTTTACTGAGAACTATCTGAAAGAATATATTCCGGGCATCAGTATGATACGTCCGCAGGCTTCTTACCTTGTTTTTCTGGATTGTCGCGCTTTAGGGCTGACACAAGAAGCACTGACCCGCCTTTTTGCAGAGAAAGCACACTTGGCTTTGAATGATGGAACTATGTTCGGTGCACCGGGAGAAGGTTTTATGCGATTGAATATCGGTTGTCCGCGTTCAGTGCTGGAGCAGGCTTTGAAGCAACTACGTGATGCGGTTGTACAGTGATTTAGAAAGAAAATTATACCTTTGGTGCCTGTAAAGGGCTATACTATATGAAGAAACTCTTATATCTTTTCATCATAAGCAGTATTCTGCTGTGTGCTTGCAGGCATACGGACAATACTACTTTGCTCCGTCAGGCGGATGCAGTGATTTATGGAAATTCGGATAGTGCTATGAAACTCCTGTCATCAATCAAGAATCCGGAGCGGTTGCCGTTTGAGGAAAAGATGTTGTATGGTTGGTTGCGTACGTTTGCACATAATGTGCGAGGGGCTTCCATGGCAGAAGATTCCCTGATTTTGCCGGCATTCAACTATTTTGTAGCCGGCTCGGATACGGTGAAGATGTTGAACTCATACGTTTTGAAATCCCAATACTTATATTGGCAGAAAAAACATGAAGAAGCTATGACTGTACTCGATAGTGGTATTGCAGCAGCTACAGCTTGTAGAGATACTTACCTGATAGTCCATATGCTTTCTCTGAAAGCAAGCAAACATGTATACGTTGAGAAGAATTATAAAAAGGCGATAGAAGCCCATCTCAGGGCGATTGCTGTTCGTGAAGATGAAGGGTTGTGTTTTTCTTTAGGTATTGCCATGGGATTACAGGGAAATGATTCTGCTTCTTACTATATGGATCGGAGTATCGAATTGGTTGGGCAAAAGAAGGATACGGTGCGTCTGGTACATTATCTGCGAAACTATGCACAGATGTTGTCTTGTATCAGCAACGATTATGAAAAGGCTGTAGCAGTTTCAAAACGTTTGCGGAGCTTGGCATCGGACGGAGGGCAGATTGCCATGACTGATATGGTGCTGACGGAAT
Organism: Bacteroides intestinalis; assembly: GCF_003464595.1. Taxonomy (GTDB): domain Bacteria; phylum Bacteroidota; class Bacteroidia; order Bacteroidales; family Bacteroidaceae; genus Bacteroides; species Bacteroides intestinalis_A. Next base: position 14,156 of record NZ_QRZF01000016.1, on the reverse strand, counting down.
GTTTTCTAAAGATGGGAAAGTTGGATTCCGCTCAATATTACCTCGATCAGGGCAGAGCATTGCTTGCCAGCCGGGAGAAGTTTCTGACCACAGAAAATATGATAAATTATTATCAGGGATTGATAGATTATACCCGGCATCGTACGTTTGACTTCCTGAAAGTGATGCGATATAATGATTCTGTTCACAATGCCCTTTATGCCTTGCAAAGTACCATTCAGCGGAAGGACGAAAGCAAAGAGTCACTTTCGAATGCTAACTTGATGCTGACGGTGGAGCGGCAAGAAGCCCAACTGACATTATTGGGCTGTCTTCTGTTGTTGGTTATAGTAGGTGGTGGGGCCTTTTTCTATATCCGGGGGCGTCGTCATCGCTTGATTGAGGCGGAAGAACGTATCGAAACACTGAACCGTCTGCTGGCAGATGCTACAAAAGGGGATGGTGAACAGGGAGTTGCCGGAAATACTGATAAAGAAGTGGAAGATGGACAGTTCTTCCGAAAGATACTTTTGCAACAGTTGGGCATTATACGCTTGGTTGCTACACAACCAACATCTCAAAATCAGGAGTTGCTGCGTCGTATATCCGGTATCACGAACCGAGAGTTGCCAGTAGAAAGCCTTTTAGTGTGGGAGGACCTGTACCCTGTAATCGACCGTATATATGATGGGTTCTATACCCAAATGAACCGGCGTTTCGGTTCTGTGCTTATTGATAAGGAACAGCAGCTTTGTTGTCTGCTTTGCGCAGAATTCTCGACGAAAGAGATTAGTGTTGTGACACAACAAAGCATTCCAACCATTTATCAGCGGAAGACAAACATCCGAAAGAAACTTGGAATGGGAGAGAAGGAGGATATCGTTGGGTTCATTTTAGAGAAATAAGGCTTGTTCTCTCGTCAGCTAATTCATATCGGAAAAGGAAGGAATCAAAGAGTGATAAGGTGGTAGGGTGATAAAGTGGCTGCGCTATATATCGCAGGGATTTGTCAGAATTTATCAATAGTAATATGGGCTTTTGTAACTTTCTGATTATCAGTGTTGTTAAACCATGCCCTATTCAGTATACGACTGAACTCTATTCAGTATACGACTGAATGGCATTCACTATACGACTGAATTAGGTTCAGTATACGACTATTTTAGGAATATATATCATTTGTAAATAATATGCACCACTATCCTGCTTTTTTAGTTCATAACCCATCCCAAATGAACCCTTTCTTCAATGTATATAGATAGTATATAGACCTTAAAAAGGTAAATATAGAGAGTGAAGAATGTAATGCGCTGATAATGAATTATGTTGGTTTTGCTAATATAGAACTTTTATATCCCGATATAGACCGTTTGAGACACGTTTCACCCTTAAATTTGCATCAGGTAAAAACGAAAAGTGAAACATTAAAATCAATCAAACGATGAAAGCAAATTCAATGAAGTCTATCGGGAAAAGACTTACGTCCTTATTCCTTATGTTATGTGTAGCAGTTTCTATTTCTGCTCAAAGTTATCAACTCTCCGGTTGCGTACAAGATGAAAACAATCAGCCGATGGAAGTAGCAAACATCCTTTTAAAGCAAGCTAAAGACAGTACATACATTACAGGTATGCTGACGGACGCACAAGGTTGTTTTACCTTTACTCAGCCTAAAGGGGAATATCTGTTGCATATCACTCTAATCGGTTGTGAAGACATCTATCTGCCTGTCTCTTTACAGGAAAATAAGAATGTAGGTATGCTCACCCTGAAATCCTCTTCTACCTTTTTAAATGAAGTGACCGTTACGGCAGCCCGTCCGGTAATCAAACGTCTGGTGGACAGAGTGGTTTTTGATACCCACAATTCCATTGCCTCTGCCGGTGGAAATGCACTCGACCTTTTGCGCGAAGTACCTGGTTTGCGTGTGGGGCAGAATAGCATTGATATTATAGGTAAAGGAGGTGTGAAAGTGTATATCAACGACCGTGAAACGAAACTTTCCGGTGACGAGCTGATTGACTATCTCCGGTCTTATGACGCTTCACAGATACAGAAAGTAGAAGTGATCACCACTCCACCGTCCAAGTATGATGCAGCAGGTAATGCAGGTATCATCAACATACGCTTGAAATCACGTCCTAAAGATTACTTGGGAGGTACGGTATCCGCTTCTTATAATACCGGTGAGAAGGAAAACTACGGTTATGGTGGAGTAAACCTGAATATCAGTAAAGGCCGCGTTTCTTCCTTCATCAATGCAGGTACTACACAAGGTAACTATGAAACACGTGAAGCAAACCGCCGCTATTTCGCCAAGAATACCTGGGACGGACGTACGGATTATAAGACGTATATGCAGAGCTATTATGGTCAGGCAGGTGTGGACGTTGCTTTGGAGCGTAACTGGACCGTAGGTTTGCAAGCTGTTTATAACTATGGTAATCCTAAAGATGCCAAAGCTGTTTCCGTTACGGAAGTTTATAATGTAGCTACTACCCAGCTGGACTCTCTTCTGTTGTCAGATAGCAAAGAAGGAGGTAAGTCCGACCGTCTCAACTTGAACTTTCATACAGATAAGACTTGGGGTGATAAAGGCAAAAAGATGACTTGGGATGTGGACTACCTGCGTGATAACCGGGATAGTCATATGGGCTTCCTGTCCGAAACTCAGACTCCTGACGGTGTAGCAATACCCGGAACCAATTTCGATTATAGCTATCTGCAAGACCGTAAGGTAGACGTATTCTCTTCTGCACTCGACTTTACACTTCCGTTTGAAAAGTATAAGGTAACTGCAGGTGCTAAGGTCTCTTTCACAAATACACGCAATCGTATCGATTATGATACTTCGGATCCGACACTGGTGCAGGATGATTACTTCCACTATAAGGAACAGATTTATGCCCTTTATGCCGATTACAATCGTGCGTTCTCCAAACAGTTTTCTATGCAGTTGGGCGTACGTATGGAGCACACCCGTACTACCGGTATTTCCGAGTCGGCGAATAAGACAGACAAGCATGATTATACCCGTCTGTTCCCTACGCTCTACTTCTTGTACTCACCTAATGAACTGAATGCATTGAATCTTAGTTTATCCAACCGTATTTCACGCCCCTCGCAGAATATGGTGAATCCGTTCCCGTTTTACCAGAATAAGTACACTTATGCTTGTGGAAAGGAAGATTTGAAGCCGAGTTATACGTATAATGCCGAATTGGGATATACATTTAAGAACAATCTTAATTTTTCCGCTTTCTATTCTTATTCGGACGATGTATTCTTCCAGGTGGTAGGTTTGGACCCGGAAACAAATGTCAGTTCTTTCCTATGGGATAACTTTATGGAGACGCACTCCTTTGGATTGAATAATTCATATACATTCCGTACAGGGTGGATGCAGGCTTATGTACAGCACGGAGTAAACTATAGTCGTACGACTTCCAGTGCCGCTTCCACATCTGCCGAAGAGAAGGGATGGGCCTATAATGCCAGTCTGCGTAATACGTTCTTCCTCAATGCGAAGAAGACATTCATTGGAACACTTTCCGGTTGGTTCACTTCACGCCAATATAGTGGGGTTTATCTGATAAAGCCTAATTACGGAATCAGTGCAGGTTTGCTTTATCGTATGCTGGATAATAAACTCAGTCTTAGCCTGAATGTTAATAATATCCTGATTAGCCATTCGAAACTTGAGACGGTATCCAACGGTGTCCGGATGACGACGGATAATCAGTTTGCCTTTACCGGTTTCCGCATCGGTGTCTCCTACACATTTGGTGGAGATATCCGCAGCAAAGGGCAACGTAATAGTAACTCAGATATTCAGAATAGATTATAAGTATTGCTTTCATCGTTTTTACCTACTTGAAAGCACTCCTGTAACGGGAGACGGACGGCTTGTCGATATGAAACGGAGGTTTCAATCGGGAAGCCGTCTTTTTGTATGAATGCAGTTTGATAAGTGATTTTCGCCGTTTTATAGCATCAGTCCCCCTTTTCTATCAGTTTTTCCCCCTCTTTTTACTATGGATTCCTCACTTTTGCATCACATGAACCAATCTAAAAAGAGAGTATATATGAAAAACAAAATGAAAAACAGAATGAGAGGGGCGTACATTATATGTTTCTTATGTCTGGCTTTATTCCTGCTTCCAATCATACCGGCAGGAGCGAGTATCCTGCCTGATGACGAACAAACGGAAACAACAAAGGAATTGATAGCCTTTCCCGGCGCCGAAGGCTTCGGGCGGAATACAACAGGTGGTCGTGGAGGCAAAGTCTATCATGTAACGACTTTGGAAGATGGTCTGCAGGAAGGGACATTGCGCTACGCCCTTTCACAGGAGGGAACACGTACGGTTGTCTTTGATGTAGCCGGAACGATATTCCTGGATAAACGCCTTGATATCGCTAATGGAGATTTAACTATTGCCGGGCAGAGTGCGCCGGGACAAGGTATCTGTATAGCACGTTATCCGGTAACGATCAATGCTGATAATGTAATAGTCCGCTATCTACGCTTTCGTGTAGGCAACGAAGGAGGTGGAGAGCCTGACGGACTTGGAAGTACGGATTGCAGGAATTTAATCATTGACCATTGCTCTATCAGTTGGTCGGTAGATGAATGTTGTTCCATATATGGTGGTGAGAATCTGACTGTTCAATGGTGCTTGGTCTCCGAAAGTCTTCGCACGGCAGGTCATGCCAAAGGTAAACATGGATATGGAGCCATCTGGGGAGGGGCAAAAGCTTCTTTTCATCATAATCTGCTGGCACACCACGAGAGCCGTGTACCCCGTCTGGGGCCCCGTCCTTTTACTCAGGAACGCGAACACATGGATATGAGGAATAACGTGTTCTACAACTGGGCCGGAAACGGTTGCTATGGTGGAGAAGGCATGTATATCAATATTGTGAACAATTATTATAAACCGGGACCGGCTACACCGAAAAACAGCCCTGTCCGCTACCGTATTGCCGCCATAGGAGTACGCACAAAGAAGTATTGCACGAATGCAGACGGCACTCCCAATGCTTGGAAACCGATGGAACACGTATGGGGGAAACTCTATGTAGACGGCAATGTCATCGAAGGAAATGAGGAAGTAACCCAAGATAACTGGACCAAAGGAATTTACGGGCAAATCAATAATGCTTCTTGTGACAATACATTCACAAAGAAAGTGAAAAAGGAAATGCGTCTGTCCGAACCTCTGGATGCAGGCATTATCACTACTCATAGTGCAAAACAAGCTTATGAACTCGTATTGGACCAAGCCGGATGCTCCAGGCAACGGGATGCCATTGATATACGTGTTATAGAAGAAACCAGAAACGGTACGGCTACCTATATCGGTAGTGTGACAAAAGGAGCGGAAAGTGTTCCCGGCCTGATAGACTTGCCGGCAGATGTGAAACCGGAAGGAGCCACCAGCCCCTGGCCTGCATTGAGTGATGACGGCATTATAGTCGATGAACTGCGGGATACTGATGGCGACGGCATACCCGATGTTTGGGAAACGGCCCATGGACTGAATCCGGAAGAGGTTTCCGACGGCATTGCCACTACATTGAGTAAAGAAGGTTATACCAATCTGGAAGTTTATCTGAACGGCCTGGTAAAGTAAAATTCAAACCAATTATTAAATATATTAAGTATGAAGAAGATAATTCTTACAGCATTATTTATGGGCATTTTATTAGGAGGCCATGCCCGGAATACTGCATCGCCATTTCAGGCTGTAGTGGCCCAGGATGGCAGTGGTGACTACACAAGCATTCAGGCTGCTATTGATGCAGTACCCGACAACCGGCAAGAGCCGTGGTTGATTTTCGTAAAGAACGGTTCGTACCGGGAACACGTGGTAATACCCGAAACCAAAACGTATGTCCACCTCATCGGTCAGGACAAGGATAAAACCATCATTCATCATCTCCTGAATGTAGGTGGAAAGCCTGAAGAAGGTACAGAACCGGCAAAGACGGCTTTTTGGAAACATTCTGTTCATAATCCTTCTTCCGAAGTCTATAAGTTTGAGGGGAGCGTTGTTAAGGTGAAAGCCGATCATTTCTATACTGAGAATATCTCTTATGTGAACGATTGGGGGGTAGAGAGCCAGAATGGTCCACAGGCATTGGCTATGAGCAGTCAGGCAGATTGTGCAGCGTTCAATAACTGCATTTTCCGTTCTTTTCAGGACACCTGGATGACTTCTACCAATGATTCTCACCGCCACTATGTGAAAGACTGCTGGATTGAAGGTGCAGTCGATTACTTTTATGGCGGGGGAGATGCTTTACTTGAAAACTGTACATTATATAATGTACGTAGCGGTTCTGTAATTGTCGCTCCCTGTCATAAGGATGCAAAGTTCGGATATATTTTCCGTGATTGCATTGTGGATGGCAATGCCTCTGCTGCCGACGGTAAACAGAAGTTGGGACGTCCTTGGCACAACTCGCCGCGTGCTGTCTATATACATACCACTATGCGTATTCCCCTTGCTCCCGAGGGTTGGACCAATATGGGAGCTATTCCCGGACTATTTGCAGAGTATGATAGTCGTGATGCCGAAGGTAATGTACTCGACTTGAGCCTACGCAAAACAGAATATGACGGACGCGGACCGAATAACCCGCCGAAAGGCTCTTGTCGTGCTACCGTTACCAAAGAGGAGGCGGATAGCTATGTATACGAACGTATCATTCCGGGCAATGACGGATGGGATCCTCGTACAATGATGGAAAAACTACCGGCTCCGCAGAATCTGAAAAAACAAGGAACGAAGATTACTTGGAAAGCTGTATCCGATGCTGCCGGTTATATCATTTTCGACAATGACCAGGTAGTAGGTTTTGCCCAAAAGCCGGTTTTCGAAACAGGATCCGTGATGAAAGGAAATTTAAAAGTATGTGCAGTCAATCGTTATGGTTCATTAGGACTTGAGAGTGCTCTTTAAGTTAATGAATCGTAATGGCACTATAATACATTGACATTTTTTGCATGTGGGATCCCGGGCTTGTGAAAGTCCGGGATTTTTTGTGTAACCCCCTTGTATTTATTGGTATAACAGATATTTTCCTCTTTTTCCGATAGTTTTTACTCCTCTCTCCACCTACAAATTGTCACCTTTGCAACAGGAAAAAATATGTGAAACTAAATCCTTTATTAATGTGAAACAAAAATCTGTAGAAATGAAAAACAAGTGTTTTGTATGGCTAATGGCTATACTGTTGATGGTTCCTATCGGACTGTCTGCACAAGAGATTACTGTTAAAGGTAATGTGACAGACTCCACGGGAGAAGGTGTTATCGGTGCATCCGTTGTAGAAAAGGGTAATGCCGGTAACGGAACAATTACCGATATAAACGGTGATTTTACTCTGAAGGTCAGTGGCAAAGGTAAGAAACTGGTTGTCTCATATATAGGTATGCAGGCCCAGGAGATAGATGCCATTGCCGGGAAGATACTGAGTATTAAGCTTCAGGATGACTCTAAGATGTTGGATGAAGTAGTTGTTGTAGGTTACGGTACGATGAAGAAGAAAGACCTGACAGGTTCTGTTTCTTCTATGAACGACAAGGTACTGAAAGATATCCCTGTAACTTCTGCCTTGCAGGCTATGAGCGGACATCTGGCAGGTGTGAACGTAACGGTAACGGATGGTTCTCCCGATGCTGAAATCAAAGTACGTGTACGTGGTGGTGGTTCTATTACTCAGGATAATTCTCCGCTTTATATCGTAGATGGCTTTATCGTGAAGAATATTAATGATATTCCTCCCGGTGACATTCAGGATATCAGTGTATTGAAAGATGCTTCTTCTACGGCAATCTATGGTGCCAAGGGTGCTAATGGTGTGGTTCTGGTAACTACTAAGAGTGGTAAAGCCGGTAAGACGGTGGTAGATGTGAACTCTTATGTTGGTATAAAGAAGACCTATAATCTGACGGATGTCCTTTCTCCTTATGAATATGTATATTATCAGAAGGAAATCGACTCGAGCCCGAATGTATCCAGCGCAGGCTTCTATAGCATGTATGGTATGTGGGATGATATAGACCTTTACAAATATCGTGAAGGCATCGACTGGCAGGATCAGCTTTACGGCAATACCGGCGTACAGAAGAATTTCAATGTATCGCTTTCGGGTGGTACGGAAACCATGCGCTACAATATCAGTTATACACGTGATGATGAAGATTACATCATGTTGAACTCTAACTATGTACGTGATAACTTCAACATTAAGCTGAATAAATCTTTTGGTAAAGTCATTGATCTGGACGTTACAGCCCGTACCACGAATACGGTAATTGATGGTCCCGATGTTTCCGGTGGCCGTAAGCTCCGTGATGGTGTCAAGTATGCTCCGATAAAGAGTATAACTACTTTGTCTATGGAGAATCTGGTGGGTACCAGCGAGGAACTTGACTGGGCAGAATCTGCCAGTATGTTGAATGACCCGATTTACAACATTACCAATGAGTTTAAGAAACAGTACTCATTTGTTAATTCTTATAATGTCGGTTTGACATTCCATATCATCAAAGGTTTGGATTATCGCGTTCAGGGTAGTTACTCTTACGAGAAAGCACATACGGATAATATCTGGTTGAAGAAGACCGGTGAATCTAATGCTAATGGTGGACAGCCCGTTGCCAAACGTGAATATACTGATGGTTACCGTTTCACGATACAGAATCATCTGACGTATGACTTTACGGTTGCAAAAGATCACCGCTTCAATATTATGGTGGGACAGGAAATTTTCTCCGGTAAATCGGACAAGATGACCCTGCAATCCAAATTCTTCCCGAAAGACTTTACAGCAGAACAAGTATTGGCTATGTGGAATTATGGTGAACCATTGCCTACTTATAATGATATAGGTGAGCCGTCACGTACCTCTTCTTTCTTCGGTCGTCTGAACTATACGTTGAAAGACCGTTACTATCTGACTTTCACAGCTCGTGAAGATGGTACAAACGTATTTGCTCCGGGCAAACAATGGGGTTTCTTCCCCGCCGGTGCTTTGGCATGGCGTCTGTCTGAGGAGCCTTTTATGGAGGCTACTAAAAGTTGGCTTTCTAATGCTAAGCTTCGTTTAAGTTACGGACAAGTAGGTAATGCACGTGTAGGTTCTTACTGGCGTCAGCAATACAGTTTCGAAAGCTCTGCAAACAGACTCTACTATATCGGTGAGAAAGTGCAAAGTGGTTTGAAACCAACCAATACACTCCGTAACGAGAACCTGACTTGGGAAACCAAGACTTCTGCCAACATCGGTTTGGACCTGGGTTTCTTTAATGATAAAGTGAATGTGGTAATCGATGCTTATAAAGATGTAACTAAGGACTTGATTCTGGCTGTGGATATCCCGACTCATTCCGGTTACGGTACTCAATACCGCAACTTGGGACAGACTACTAACAAAGGTGTGGAGTTGACTGCTAACTGGTATGCCGTTGAAACTAAGGACTTCAACTTGTCATTGGGTTTCAATATCTCTTTCAACCGCAATACTGTTGACAAACTGGATGGTTCCGACTCTATGATCGCTACTTCCGGTTGGGGAGTAAGTATCGGTTCGGATGATTATCGTGCCATTGTAGGTAAATCCATTGGTCAGATCTATGGTTACAAACAAGATGGTTTCTATTCTTTCGATGACTTTACTTTTAACGAAGAAACGAAACGTTGGATCATTAAACCGGGTGTAGCCGATTGTAGTGATATTATCGCAACCAGCGGTAACTGGTTTGGTCCCGGACACATGAAACTGAAGAAATTGACGGATGATGGCTCTGATAAAGTCACTACGAATGACCGTACCGTCATTGGTAATGCCATGCCGAAACATACCGGTGGTTTCAATATCAATGCGGACTATAAAGGCATCGATTTTGGTGTACAGTTCAACTGGAGTTATGGTAATGATATCCTGAATGCCAATAAAATAGATAATACTACCTATGCAGGTTCCAAAAAGTATCAGAATCTGAGTAGCGATATGGCTTTGGGTAAGCGTTTTACCACTATCGATCCTGAAACCGGCTACAATATCATGTATGGTGAATATGCGAATCCGGCACGTTTGCAGGAAATCAACCAGAATGCTACGATCTGGCATCCGTTGATGAACTCCACGGTCATGACGGACTATGCAATCGAAGACGGTTCATTCCTTCGCCTGAGTAATCTTACAATCGGTTATACTTTACCGAAGGCTTGGACTAAGAAATTCCTGGTTGAGAAGTTGCGTGTGTACTTCACTGGTTACAACCTGCATTGCTGGACAAAGTATTCCGGACAAGATCCTGAGGTAGATACCCGCCGCAGCACTCCATTGACTCCGGGTGTTGACTACTCTGCTTATCCGAAAGCTCATTCATTCTTATTTGGTATTAACCTGACACTCTAAAAAAAACTAATGATCATGAAGAAATTATATATATTAACTTTGGCAGCTGCCATGCTGATCACTACTTCATGTGATGATTTCCTGGCAACTGACACCCCCTCCAAACAAAGTAACACAAATGTGTTCAATACCGAGGCTATGGCCGAGGCTGCCCTGATGGGAGTTTATGCTACTATGTCCGATACGTATGTTTATGGACAGAAAATATCTGTGAACTGGCAGAATATCAGTGATACGGAGACTTGTAATCTTTATCTGACTAACTATAAAGAAGTAAACAGCGACTATGGTCAGAACCACTATTATGGTAATTCCGGTAACTCTACCACTCGTTGGAATAATATCTTCCGTTTTGCAGAACTTGCTTCCGCTGCCGTAGAAGGAATGCGTGAAGGTGAATTACTGAAGACAAACCCGACTGTCGGCAAGCCGTTACTGGGTGAAGCTTTGACTCTGAGAGCATTGGCTTATTTTGAATTGGTGCGTATCTATGGAGATATTCCTTATAAGAAAACAACTTCCAATTCTGACCTTTCCAATGTATATATCGGTAAGATCGACCGTGATACTGTATACTCCGATCTTGTGAAGAACTTGCAGGAAGCTATCGAATATCTGCCTTGGTTAGGTAGTGGTAAAGCTTCTACTGCGGAACGTATCAGCAAAGGTTTTGCTAAAGGCCTGTTGGCACGTGTGGCTTTGTTTGCAGGTGGCTGGTCACTGCGTGATGGTAATCAATTCCCGGATATGCAGCTGGAGAAACATCCTACCATCCCCGAAATGAACGGATATTATGTAGGTCGTGTGAAGAACTACAAAGAGTACTATGAAATAGCAGCTAAACAATGTGCTGAAATCCTGGGTGATCCTGAGAATCCGCATCAATTGGACCCTGACTTTGAGAATATCTGGAAAACAGTAAATCATCTGGATCAGAATCCTTATAATGAAAACCTTTATGAAGTTGGTTTAGGTGTAGGTAATACCGGTGACGTAGGTACTCTGATGGGTTGGGAAGTTCAACAAGGTTCTATGTACGGACAGCAAGGTATGGGTAGTAGCTATGTAACTTCTACAATTTATTACTTCTATTCTTTCGGTAAGACGGATAAGCGCCGTGATGTAACGTTGACTTTCGGTCGCTGGCGTAAAGAGAATTATGAGGATTTCAGTCTGAATGCTACGAATGTACACTATGCTAAATGGCGTATGTACTGGACTAGCGAAACCTATCGTGCCCTTCACCTGGCTGCTGCCGGTCGTGTGGCTACCGGTATCAACTGGATTGTAATGCGTTATTCTGATATTTATCTGATGTTTGCTGAGGCTATGAATGAGCTTTACGGACCGGATCATCAGAATACAACGGCAGGTATGACTGCCCGTCAGGCTCTGGAAAAAGTACGTGAGCGTGCATTTGGTTCCGGTTCTTCTGAAATTGCGAAGTATGATTCTGATTTCTTCAATGCTATTGTGAATGAACGTGCCTGGGAATTTGGTGGTGAAGGTGTACGTAAAATGGACCTGATTCGTTGGGGACTGCTAGATACTAAGATTGAAGCTATGAAAGAAAGTCTTTGCCTGATGCTTGATAACCAACATCCGGTGACCATCTTTGATAAGACTTATCAGCCTTCGGATTTCCCGACTGTATTGTACTATAAGATGCGGACAGACGATAAGCTGTATGTGGATTATTCATCACCTAATTATTATCAGGAACTGGGTACGGCTCCTGCAGGTTATGAAAAGATAGACTGGTTCCCGAAAACTTATGCGAAACCTGAAACCGGGTCAGGTACTACTTATCGTGACGAACTTGCCAAGATTCTGGTAATGGCTACCGGTATCAATGCATCTTACGACTATAGTGCATTACTTGGAAAACTGAAGAATGGTGGTGAGATTGGTGATATGTTGAAACAATATCCTATTGGCAACGGAACATGTAACTATCGTCATCCTTATGCTATCTATGATACGGATATTTATCAGTCCAAGGGCTTTTTGGTAAATTCCTATGGTTATTAATAAACGGACAACAGAATTAAAAAATGAAGATTATGAAACTTAAAAGCATATTCGCATCCCTTGTCATGGCAGCCGCACTCTTTTCTTCGTGCGACCGTGACGTAAACGATTGGGAAGTGGCTACCGGTGAGAACCGTTTGTTTAAGCCTTTGATTTTCGAGGCAAGTACGTTGAAGCCTACTTCCATCCAGATTAAACACACCAGAGTGGTTGACGCAGCTAACTATATATTTGAATTCAGTAAAGATGCCGACTTTGCAACGATTGAAAAATCTGTTGTTATTCTGGCTGATACTCTGACTCCGTTTGCTGATTCAAATACAGCGATGAAAGTAGAATACCGTACTTGGTTTGAAGGGCTTGATGGTACTACCAATTATTGGGTACGTATGCATGCTGAAAATGCAGATGCATCATTAAAGTCAAAGTTGAGCTCATTTACCTTTACCACTCCGGCGGAACAAATATTCAGGAGTTACAGACCTACAGTTAATAGCCTGACTTTCCTTTGGGAAGAGACAGATCGGGTTACGAATCTCGTATTGATGAATGAAGATAGTACAGTAGTTGAAAACCGTGCGCTGACTACTGCTGAGATACAAAATGCTGCTGCTACATTTGAAGGTCTGGATATGGGAGTACCTTATATTGCTCAGATTTTCTATAATGAAGTATTGCGTGGAACGCTGAATACGAAAACTTCAGGTTCGTCCGGCAGTCTGATTTTTAATATCAATATTCCTGGTATTACTGCTGAGGATATATCAACGGCTTTGGCGGGGCATGCTGCTGAAGGGACTAAAAAAGTTACTGTGAATTTTGCATCTGGAATGGAATTTAATATGGAGGGAACCATTACAATTCCAATGGGTATACAGGATATTAGCTTCGTTGGTTCGGAAAATGCAAGTGGCAAGTTGTCTCAATTGAATAAAGTTTATTTTGCTATCGAAAGCGAAGTGAATGATGTTAATTTTGAATACCTCAGCATGAACTCCGATGGTGGATTTATGTTCCAGGTAGGTGCGCAGAAGTTCCACGATATTACTTTTGAAGGCTGTGAAGTGAAACAAGTTAATTCTGCTGTCCGTCTCCATAGTGGTGCAGAAGGTAATAGCGTTAACTTCAATAACTGTTGGGTATCGAATACTGGTGGCTGGAGTTTCCTCAACGTAGGTTCAGGCTGTACAATTCCTGCTATCAATGTTACGAATAGTACATTGACTGAATTCAACACCCGTATTGCCGATATACGTGTGAAGACTGATATCAAATTCAAGAATGTGACTTTGGTAAATATTGCAGAGAAGATGACTCACCTTTGGTTACTTGACAACAACTCCAAACCGACTGTGACTATTGAAAACTGTATTTTTGCCGGTCCTAATGGTGGTCAGAAGCTACACTCTACGAATGGTAATTATAGCAATGTTACTATTTCCTATGGTGGCTCTTACAAGACCAATGATTTAATAGAAGATTCTCGTCCGCTGGATGATATTACGGTTGTAAACCTAGATATCTATGGCTTGTTTGTGGATCCTGCCAATGGTGATTTCCACATCAAACAAGGTGCCGGATTTGCAGGAACCGGAGTGGCGGGAGACCCGAGATGGTTTTAATAAGTAGGTATTAGATTTAGGATAAGATTCTCTCAAAAAGGAAGAGGTTGAATTCTAAGTCCTCTCCAAGCAATATCTATAAAATCTTAC
>NZ_QRZF01000015.1:81820-146930 GCF_003464595.1 Bacteroides intestinalis | reverse complement strand
GCCGATGGTACTGCGTCAAGTGGGAGAGTAGGTAGTTGCCGTTTTTTCAGAGAAGCCTCCATATCTAACGATATGGGGGCTTTTTGTATTTATACCCCCTGTCCAGATAATATTCTCTTTGTTTTTTCGTTTATATACTGTAAGTTTACACCTTATTTATATATGCTAAAGCAAATCCGTCCTATAAAGTTCTGGTTGATATTGATTGCTGTGATTATAGCTATCTCTTCCCTGTATGTTTCCCATTCTCTGATAAGCGATTTATCTGCTGAAGAACGGGTACGTATGGAAGTGTGGGCCGAGGCAATGAAGAATCTCCAAACCGCTGATGGAAATACGGACTTGACTATGGTGCTGAAAGTCCTGAATGCCAATCATACGATTCCGGTAATTGTAGTGGATCAGAATGAAGATGTACAGACTTACAGGAATATTAAACTATCTCCAACCGATACAATCGCTTCGCTGAAAGAAAAACTGAATCACTTCAGCCATGAAGGGAACTGCATTCGTATCGACTTGAATGGTGGTGGTGACTATCTGAATGTGTATTATGGTCCTTCCCTGATGCTAACCCGGCTGGCAGTTTATCCTTATGTACAGTTGGCAGTGGTACTTATCTTTGTTTTGATTGCTATTTTTGCTCTGTTGAGCTCTAAAAAAGCAGAACAAAATAAGGTATGGGTAGGATTATCTAAAGAAACAGCCCATCAGTTGGGAACCCCTATTTCTTCATTAATGGCGTGGACGGAACTGTTGAAGACGCAATATCCGCAGGATGACCTGATTCCTGCCATGGCGGAAGATGTGGAGCGCTTGCAGATGATTGCCAATCGTTTCTCGAAGATAGGTTCTGTTCCGGAGTTGGAAGAGGCGGATTTGAAAGCTCTGCTGGAACGGGTGACGGATTATATTGCCCATCGTACTTCGGATAAGGTAAAGATCATTACCCATTTGCCGGATTTACTTCCGCCTGTAAGGCTGAATGTTGCTTTGTTTGAATGGGTGATAGAAAACCTGTGTAAGAATGCGATTGATGCAATGGGAGGAGTTGGAACTTTGACTATTTCGGTACAGGAAACGTCAAGATTTTGGCATATTGATGTGGCTGATACGGGAAAGGGAATTGACAAACGGAATTTTGAAACTGTGTTTGCTCCCGGTTATACCACCAAAAAAAGAGGGTGGGGACTGGGCTTGTCGTTGGCACGCCGGATTGTGGTGGAATATCATTCAGGGCGTATCTTTGTAAAGCAATCGGAGATCAATAAAGGGACGATATTCAGAATAGAGCTTAAAAAATGAATATTTCGTGGCTAATTTATACATTATGAGGATAATTATTTGTATCTTTGTCGCCCGAATAAATAAAAGAAGCTTTGGGAAAGTTTGATAAATACAAAATAGATTTGAAAGGCATGCAGGCAGACTCTTGTAAGTATGAGTTTGTACTGGATAACCTTTTTTTTGCTAACATTGATGGCCCGGAAGTACAGAAGGGCAAAGTTAATGTTATATTGGTTGTAAAGAAAACATCTCGTGCTTTCGAATTCAACTTCCAGACGGAGGGTATGGTGTGGGTGCCATGTGACCGCTGCCTGGACGATATGGAACAGCCGGTTAGTTCTACAGATAAACTGATGGTAAAGTTTGGTCATGAGTATGCTGAAGAAGGTGATAACCTCATTGTGATCCCTGAAGAAGAAGGGGAAATCAATGTGGCATGGTTCATGTATGAATTTGTTGCGTTGGCAATCCCGATGAAGCATGTACATGCTCCCGGAAAATGTAATAAGGCCGTCAGCAGCAAATTGCATAAGCATCTGCGTACAAAAGCAGATGAAGATGATGCGGAAGATGAAATCTTTATCGAAGGTGAAGACGCAATGCCGGAGAGTGATGCGGAGGAAACACAGATTGATCCGCGTTGGAATGAATTAAAGAAAATATTAGATAACAATTAAAGATTAAGAAAAATGGCACATCCTAAGAGAAGACAGTCTAAAACAAGAACTGCAAAGAGAAGAACTCATGATAAAGCAGTAGCTCCTACATTGGCTATTTGCCCGAACTGTGGCGAATGGCATGTATATCACACAGTGTGTGGTGCTTGCGGATATTACAGAGGCAAGCTTGCTATCGAGAAAGAAGCTGCTGTTTAATTTGCAGCCTGATGAAGAATATACTTGAATGCCGGATGTCTAAAAAGATTTGTAACACACAAACCTTTTTAGACTACCGTTGTTTAGGTATTCATTAACTTTAAGCAGGATTAATGGAAAAAATAAATGCAGTAATTACAGGAGTCGGCGGATATGTACCCGATTATATCTTGACGAATGAAGAGATATCAAGAATGGTGGATACCAACGACGAATGGATTATGACCCGTATCGGAGTAAAGGAAAGACATATCCTGAACGAAGAAGGACTGGGTACTTCGTACATGGCTCGCAAAGCTGCAAAGCAGTTGATGCAGCGTACTGGTTCTGATCCTGATGATATCGATCTGGTGATTGTAGCTACTACTACTCCTGATTATCACTTCCCTTCTACAGCTTCTATCTTATGTGATAAGCTCGGTTTAAAACATGCTTTTGCTTTTGACTTGCAGGCTGCTTGTAGCGGTTTTCTGTATCTGCTGGAAACAGGAGCTAACTTTATCCGCTCGGGAAGATATAAGAAGATCATTTTAGTGGGCGCTGATAAAATGTCGTCTATGGTAGATTACACAGAGCGTGCTACTTGCCCGATTTTCGGTGATGGTGCAGCTGCGGTTATGATGGAACCTACTACGGAAGATGTAGGCGTCATGGACGCTATCTTGAGAACAGATGGTAAGGGATTACCTTTCTTGCATATGAAAGCAGGTGGCTCTGTATGCCCTCCTTCTTATTTTACAGTGGATAACCATATGCACTTCATTTATCAGGAAGGCCGTACAGTATTCAAATATGCCGTATCGAACATGTCGGATGCTTGTGCTGCCATTGCGGAAAGAAACAATCTCACCAAAGAGAATATTGACTGGATTATTCCTCACCAGGCAAATCTGCGTATTATCGATGCAGTAGCTCATCGCCTGGAGATTCCCCATGAGAAAGTAATGATTAATATCGAGCATTATGGTAACACAAGTGCCGGTACGCTTCCGCTCTGTCTGTGGGACTTCGAGGATAAACTGAAAAAAGGCGATAACCTGATCTTTACAGCATTCGGTGCAGGGTTTACCTGGGGAGCCGTTTACGTGAAGTGGGGATACGACGGAAAGAAAGGGTAACTGTATAATCACACGGATTACGAATTACGGTTACTAAACATATAAACTAAAAAAACGCATCCTACTTCGATTCGATGCGTTTTTTTGTCTCAACTAAAATACAGGAATGTGATGCATAAAGCTGGTTTTGTAAACATCGTGGGAAATCCGAATGTGGGTAAATCTACATTGATGAACGCCTTGGTGGGCGAGCGAATTTCGATTGCTACTTTCAAGGCGCAGACAACCCGTCACCGTATTATGGGAATTTATAATACGGATGATATGCAGATTGTATTCTCGGATACTCCGGGAGTGCTGAAGCCGCAGTATAAGTTGCAGGAGTCTATGCTGAATTTCTCTACTTCGGCTCTGACAGATGCGGATGTTTTGCTATATGTAACAGATGTGGTTGAGACACCCGATAAGCATAATGAGTTTGTGGAGAAGGTGGCACACATGGAAATACCGGTGTTGCTCCTTATCAACAAGATTGATTTGTCGAACCAGGAGAAACTTGTGGAACTTGTGGAAGCTTGGAAAGCATTATTGCCCAATGCGGAGATTATTCCGATTTCTGCAACGACAAAGTTCAATGTAGACTATGTGATGAAGCGGGTGAAAGAACTGTTGCCCGATTCACCTCCTTACTTTGATAAGGACCAGTGGACGGACAAGCCGGCCCGTTTCTTTGTAAACGAGATTATCCGGGAGAAAATTTTGTTGTACTACGACAAGGAGATACCTTATTCGGTAGAGGTAGTAGTGGAACAATTTAAGGAAGATGCGAAGAAGATACATATCAGCGCTGTGATTTATGTGGAGCGCGATTCGCAGAAAGGAATTATTATCGGCAAGCAAGGTAAAGCACTGAAAAAAGTGGCCACTGAAGCACGCCGTGATTTAGAGAGGTTCTTCGGAAAAACGATTTTCCTGGAGACATTTGTGAAGGTGGATAAGGATTGGCGTAGTTCGGATAAAGAGTTACGCAATTTTGGCTATCAACTGGATTAGAGTATTCATACGACTGTGATAGTCGCAAAAACAAGAAGAGTGAACTATGGGAAATTTAGTTGCAATCGTAGGACGACCCAATGTGGGAAAGTCTACTTTATTTAATCGCTTGACCAAAACACGTCAGGCAATTGTGAACGAAGAAGCAGGAACAACACGAGATCGCCAGTATGGTAAGTCCGAATGGCTGGGGAAAGAGTTCTCCGTGGTAGATACCGGCGGATGGGTGGTGAACTCTGACGATATCTTTGAAGAGGAAATACGCAAGCAGGTACTGATGGCTGTGGATGAAGCAGACGTTATATTGTTTGTAGTAGATGTTATGAATGGGGTAACTGATCTCGATATGCAGGTAGCAGCCATTTTGCGCCGGACTCAAAAGCCGGTGTTGCTGATTGCCAACAAGACTGATAACGGGGAATTACAATACAATGCTCCCGAATTTTATAAGTTGGGTCTGGGTGATCCTTACTGCATCTCGGCTATGACGGGCAGCGGTACGGGGGATATGATGGACCTGATTGTGGGTACATTTAAAAAGGATACGGATGAGATTCTGGATGAGGATATTCCCCGCTTTGCTGTAGTGGGACGCCCGAATGCTGGTAAATCTTCTATCGTGAATGCCTTTATCGGAGAAGAACGGAACATTGTAACGGAGATTGCCGGTACAACACGTGACTCTATCTATACCCGTTATAATAAGTTTGGATTTGATTTCTATCTGGTAGATACTGCCGGTATCCGTAAAAAGAATAAGGTGAATGAGGATCTGGAATATTATTCTGTGATTCGTTCCATCCGTTCCATTGAGAATGCGGATGTGTGTATTCTGATGTTGGATGCTACACGTGGTGTTGAAAGCCAGGACTTGAATATATTCTCACTGATACAGAAGAATGCCAAAGGTTTGGTGGTAGTAGTGAATAAATGGGATTTGGTACAGGATAAGACTGTGAAAGTGATAAAGACTTTTGAAGATGCGATCCGTAGCCGCTTTGCTCCATTCGTTGACTTCCCTATCATCTTCGGTTCGGCATTGACCAAACAACGTATCCTGAAGGTGCTGGAGGAAGCACGAAGCGTATATGATAACCGTATGACGCGTATTCCTACTGCCCGTTTGAACGAGGAAATGTTGCCGCTGATTGAGGCATATCCGCCTCCTGCAACCAAAGGTAAGTATATCAAGATTAAATATATTACGCAGTTGCCGAATACACAGGTGCCTTCTTTTGTTTACTTCGCTAATCTGCCGCAGTACGTGAAAGAGCCATATAAACGTTTCCTGGAAAACAAGATGCGTGAAAAGTGGAACCTGACAGGAACTCCGATAAATATTTATATCCGTCAGAAGTAGATAAACCGATTGCTGAGATATTGGTATGAAACCGCCCGATTTAGTTATAAATCAGGCGGTTTTTTTATTGTTTATCGGGAAAATGTAAATAAAAAATAGGTTAATATGAATATAATATTTATTTTTGCTCTGACAACATAAAAAAGGATTAGATGAAACGTTACAGGTGGGTATTGGGATGCTGCTTGCTCCTCTCCATAGGTGTGCTGTGGGCAGAGGGCAAGTCGGATTTACGTGCATTACAACAAGAGGCAGCCCAAAACAGAAACCTGGATAACTATGTCAAGGTCTGTAAACTCCTTTATCAGACAGAAGAAGATCCTGATTTACTTCTTTCATACGCCGATTCCATTCATCAACTGGCCATAGACAGTGGAAAGCCGGAAATATTTATCGAATACTACATCTGGGTAAGTGAAGGTTACTTCATTAAAGGCGACTTCGAGCAGGGGTACGCTTTGAAACGGAAAGCCATTGGCTTGGCTGAAAAGGCTGGATTGAGGTTTACAATAGCTCAGGCTTGCTGTGACATGGGATATTATTGTAATGCGGATGCCCGCTATGACTCTGCACGTTATTATTTTCATAAAGGGTTGGCAGCCGGTGAGGGTTTGCCGGGGGCAGAGGAGGCGTGTCGCACTATATTGACGAATTACGCCAGTTCTTTTCTTTTCGAAGGGCAGACCGATTCGGCTTTAGTTTATACCATTCGTGCCAGTGAGCGCTCTGCTGCCGATAAAGATACAGCTATGTTGATTGAAAACCTGAATCAGTTGGGTACTATCTATCGTCGGAAAAAGAATCTGGAGGATTGTATCGCTAACTTTGAAGAAGCGCTCCATTTGTGTGAATTGTGTGGCAATTACAACACAGTCGCTTTTATATATGGAAATATAGCGACGGCTTATTGTGACTGGGATCGACCGGAAGATGCTATTTCTTTCTCAGAAAAAGCTTTGAAATATGCTTTGAAGACAGATAATAAACGGAGGATAGGTACGTGCTATGTTAATTTGGGTGCCATCTTGGTACGAATGGAGAAAATGCGTACAGAGGGCATTGACACGTTACTGAAAGCTATTCCTTTTTTGGAGCAGGTGAATGACAGAAGGCAGCTATGTAATGCTTATAATTATTTGGTAAATGCCTACCGGGTGGATGGAAATCTGGGTATGGCAATGCAGTACTTGCAGAAGTTGGATAAATTGGCGCATGAGATGCAGACTGATATAGAGCGTTTCAAGTATTACCAGGCAAAAGCTGCATTGTTGCAGGAAAGTAAGAACTATGCGGATGCTATTGTTTATTATCGCAAGATAGTTGATATGCTCCGTAGTGGATATAAAGATGCACGTGATTATGAGCATTACAGGAAATTATCGGAATGTTATCTGGCTGTGAATAATCTGCCTTTGGCTTATAATTATATGACGCAGGCTTATGCACTTCGTGATTCTGTGTTCCAGACGGAAGAGACTGACCAGTTGTCCGAATATTCTGTGAAGTACCGGACCAAAGAGAAGGAGTTGGAGATTGTAAGTCTGAGGCGTGAACAGTTGGAACAGGAGACGTATATGTTACGTCACCGTATTATTGTAGGTTCGGTGATCTCTTTACTGGGAATTTTGTTGCTGGGCTCACTTTATGCACGCCAACGTCAGCGGGCAAGGATTGCTTTGCTGGCAAATGCAGCTTGTGAAAAAGAACGTGAATTCCTGGAACTCCAGAAAGAAACTGAACAGCGCTTAACACGAAAATACATTGATGGTTTGGAGAGTGAACGGGAGCGTATGGCAACTGAATTGCATGATGATGTATGTAATAATTTGCTTGCACTTGAAATGAATATTCGTACTATTCCTGCTGAGGAAGGTTCTGATTTGGACGAGCAACTGGGATTATTGAATAATATCAGGGAAAGGTTGAGAAAACTTTCCCATGAACTGATGCCGCCGGTTTTTCAGTATGCTACACTCGATGAACTGCTTGCTGACTATGTTTTGCACTTATCATTGCCAGAAGGTACGCATGCGGAATATCATTCTACGGTAGGTGTAGATTGGAATGTAGTGCCTAAATCAATCAGTTTTGAATGTTATCGCATTGTTCAGGAAGCAGTGAGCAATGCTGTGAAATATGCCGGCTCAGCCTGTATACAGGTAGAGTTAGCTCTGGAAAATAATGACCTTTCCATACTTGTAGCAGACGACGGAAAAGGGTTTGATATGAGCAGGAAAACTAAGGGTATCGGCTTACGGACTATCTGGCAGCGAGCGGAGACCATAGGTGCTGAAGTTGAACTGGGTTCTTCTCCTGGGAAGGGAACCCGTTTGAAAATTAACGTATTAATCTAATCGAACGATGGAAAAGAATGTGAAGGCGGAATTATTGGTAGTGGATGATCATAATCTGATTCTGGAAGGTATTTGTAAGGTGGTGAATAAGATGCCGGAAGTAGTTGTGGTGGATGCTGTAACTTCCGGATTACAAGCTGCAGAATTGATTGAAAGACGAGATTATGATATATATATTCTGGATGTTAGCATTCCTGATATGTCCGGATTTGAGTTGATAGCTAAAATCCGTGAAATGAATGACCAGGCAAAGATTATTGTGAATACAATGCACGAAGAAATATGGATGGCTAACAGGTTGGTACAGTGCGGAGTGAATGCTGTTATTCTGAAATCTTCAGCCTCTACGGAGTTAATGGCAGCTATTCGTTGTGTGTTGAGGGGAGAAGCGTATGCTTGTCCACGGTTTGCTGCTATCTCGCAGAAACTGAACTCTGCATCGGCAGGCTTGCAGCCTAAGGATGCGCCTACCCGTCGGGAGCGTGATGTGTTGGAGGCTGTGGCTAAAGGAATGAATACCCATGAAATTGCTGATTTATTGAAAATTTCAGAGAATACTGTGGAAACATTTCGTAAAAGGCTTATTAGTAAGTTTGGAGCAAAGAATGCTATAGATATGGTGGTCAAGGCTGTTGCGCAAGGATGGATTACGCTGGAATGATTCGCGGAAAATTCAGAGTGTAACGGTTTTCCGTGATTTTTTATTAGTATCTTTTGGTTATCTTTGTTGCCGTAATTGAAGTTGTTCTTCATGTTTTCTCATGAAGATATAAGGGCAATCAAAGTATATCGTGAGGATATATGTCAATTCTATTAACTGGTTTTATGAGGAAAAGGGCGTCCGGATGTTTTTCCGGACGCCCTATTTATAGGAGATTGCTATTTTTTCTAATCTTATCCTTCTATATTCTGCACTTCCACTTCCTTTACCTTCCGGAAGAGGTCGGATGCAAAAATAAAATCGTTGAGTTTCTTGTTGCTGGAAGTGAAGATATCATTTTTACTACCTTCCCACTCCTTGTATCCGTCGTAGATATAGATAATTTTTTCACCGATACCCATTACAGAGTTCATGTCGTGGGTGTTGATGAGGGTGGTCATATTGTATTCATGGGTGATATCGTGTACCAGTTCGTCGATTACCAATGAGGTCTTTGGATCTAATCCGGAGTTCGGTTCGTCACAGAACAAGTATTGCGGATTTAAGGCAATGGCGCGGGCTATGGCAACACGTTTTTGCATACCACCACTGATTTCACCCGGAAATTTATCTTTTGCTTCTGCCAGGTTTACGCGATCCAGACAGAACATGGCACGGCGGGTACGGTCGCGGAATGTATCGTTGCTGAACATGTTCAAAGGAAACATTACATTGTCCAGCACCGTCATGGAGTCAAACAATGCCGCACTTTGGAATATCATTCCCATTTCGCGGCGCAATGCTTTCTTTTCATTCTTGCCCATGGCAAGGAAATTACGGTTGTCGTATAATAATTCACCCCGTTCCGGTGTGAGCAATCCAACGATACACTTCATCAATACGGTTTTTCCCGAACCACTCTGTCCGATGATGAGATTAGTTTTCCCATTTTCAAAAGTGGCATTGATATCCTTTAATACATCTCTGCCTTCAAATGATTTCCAAAGTCCTTTCAGTTCGATCATCCCATTAAGAGTTTAGTTAATATTAAGTCGGCAAATAAGATAAGTACGCTGCTGCATACCACAGAGTCTGTAGAGGCCTTGCCCACCTCTATAGAGCCACCCTCGACGGTATAACCGAAAAAGGCCGATACACTGGCGATGATGAAAGCGAAGAACAATGATTTGATGATGCCACACCAGATAAACCATTCTACGAACATATATTGCAAACCGTATTCCAAGTCTACCGCCGACATGATGCCACCGAACCAACACGTGGCAAAGGCTCCGATGATGCCGGCAAAGATACTGAACGTTACCAAGAAAGGAATGGTAGTCACCATGGCGCAAATCTTGGGAAGGATCAGGTAATTAGCTGAATTGACTCCCATGATTTCCAATGCATCGATTTGCTGGGTTACTCGCATGGTTCCCAGCTCAGAGGCAATATTGGAACCTACTTTTCCTGCTAATATCAGACACATGATGGAGGAAGAGAATTCCAGCAACATAATTTCACGTGTCACATAACCTACTGTCCAACGTGGCATAAAAGGGCTCTCGATGTTCAGTTTGATTTGTATGGTGATAACAGCGCCGATGAAGAACGAAATCAGCAACACAATGCCGATAGAGTTCACGCCGAGTTGCCCCATCTCATTGAGGTATTGGCGGAAGAACATGCGCATACGCTCCGGGCGGGCAAAAGTACGCCCCATCAACATGATGTATCTTCCGACAGTTTTAAGTGCTTTTATCATGACTCTTAACTATTTTGTCTGCAAATATAGCCCATTTTCAGCTGATAATTGCTACATTTGCGGCAAAATAACGCAAGTATGGAAGAAAGCAAAATGGTGCTTCGCACCGAGGACCTGGTGAAAAAGTACGGTAAACGTACAGTAGTAAGCCATGTTTCCATAGATGTGAAGCAGGGAGAAATTGTTGGTTTACTGGGACCGAACGGTGCTGGTAAGACGACTTCATTCTATATGACCGTGGGACTGATTACGCCGAATGAGGGACGCATCTTTCTGGATGACTTGGATATTACGAAATATCCGGTGTATAAGCGTGCGCAAACTGGTATTGGATATTTGGCGCAGGAAGCATCTGTATTCCGCCAGATGAGTGTGGAAGATAATATTGCTTCCGTATTGGAAATGACGGATAAACCTCTGGAATATCAGAAGGAAAAACTGGAAAGCCTGATTGCGGAATTCCGTTTGCAGAAAGTGCGTAAAAATAAAGGTAACCAACTTTCGGGTGGTGAGCGCCGTCGTACGGAGATTGCCCGTTGTCTTGCTATCGACCCTAAGTTTATCATGCTCGACGAACCTTTTGCAGGAGTTGACCCGATTGCTGTAGAAGATATTCAGCAAATCGTATGGAAATTAAAGGATAAGAATATCGGTATCCTGATTACTGACCATAACGTGCAGGAAACATTAAGTATTACCGACCGTGCTTATCTGTTGTTCGAAGGGAAAATCTTGTTCCAGGGAACGCCGGAAGAGTTGGCGGAAAACAAAATTGTACGTGAAAAGTATCTGAGTAATAGCTTTGTGCTTCGTCGCAAGGATTTTATGAAATAATGATAGTGGTAAAACAAAGACCGCCTGCTCTCTTTTCCAAGAGTGAGCAGGCGGTCTTGTTTTCTTTCTCCTTTATATTAGTATTTCGGAGGTCTTGCTTCTTTAACTACCATGTTGCGGCCGAAATATTCAGCTCCGTCGAGTTCTTCAATCGCTTTAGCTGCAGCTGCTGCATCTTCCATTTCTACAAATGCAATGCCTCTGAAACGACCGGTTTCACGATCTTTGATAAATTTGACTGCGGTTACAGCACCGTAATCTTCCATGACCTTTTGCAGGTCTGATTCCCTAACTTTGTAGTTAAGGTTTCCTACGTAAATGTTCATAATGAAAATGTAAAATAAATAAATGAATAAAACTCTCTTGGAACAGTAACTATAATAAAAGGATCACAACAACAGAGAGTTTACAAAAGCGTTTTAATAAAAACGGAAGTAAAAACCATGTACTGAAAATCTAAAAACTAACGCATTACCATTCCGCAACAAAGAAACTGAAATATTTCGAATTAACAATATTTCTCTTCTGTTTTTTTTTGCTTTTTCTTTCGAATCTATAGATAAAAGCCTTATGAAATAACAATTTGTTGTTTATGGGGCGCAGACTTTTCTTTTTAATGATAGAGGTAGCATTCAATGGTAAGTATTCTCTCCTTTTGTTATAAAGAAATAATTCAGCTATGTTTTTTTGATAATTGAAAGAATAACGCTAATTTTGCACCCTCATTTGAGATTGGAACAAAGTATAAATCAAATAAATAATTGTCAGAATGAACGTTTCATTACAAAACATTGACAAAGTAAGCGCTCTGCTTACTGTAAAGCTTGAGAAAGCCGATTATCAGGAAAAAGTTGATAAATCATTGAAAAGTCTTCGTCAGAAAGCTCAAGTTCCGGGTTTCCGTCCGGGTATGGTTCCGATGAGTTTGGTGAAGAAAATGTATGGTAAATCTGTTATTGCCGAAGAAGTGAACAAGGCACTTTCAGAAGCTGTATATAAGTATATTCAAGATAATAATGTATCTATCCTTGGCGAACCGTTGCCAAACGAAGACAAGCAACCGGAGATCGACTTCGACACTATGGAAGAATTCGAATTCCTGTTTGATATTGCTTTGGCACCTGAATTCAAGGCTGAAGTAGACGCTAAAGATAAAGTAGACTACTATTTGATTGATGTTACCGAAGATATGGTAAACAATCAGGTGAAAGCTTATACACAACGTAATGGTAAGTACGAGAAAGTAGACGTTTACGAAGATAAGGATATGCTGAAAGGTCTGTTGGCTGAGCTGGACGAAAACGGCAATACCAAAGAAGGTGGTATCCAGGTAGAAGGTGCTGTAATGATGCCGTCTTATATGAAGAACGATGAGCAAAAGGCTATTTTCGCCAATGCAAAGGTAAACGATGTACTTGTATTCAATCCTCACACTGCATGGGAAGGTAATGCTGCCGAACTGTCTTCTCTGTTGAAGATCGACAAGGAAGAGGCTGCTGAAATGAAATCTAACTTCAGTTATCAGGTAGAAGAGGTTACTCGTTTCGTAGAAGGAGAACTGACTCAGGAAATCTTTGACCAGGTATGTGGTAAAGACGTAGTGAAGTCTGAAGAAGAATTCCGCGCTAAAGTAAAAGAAGTAATTGCTAATCAGTTCGTAGCAGACAGCGATTATAAATTCTTGATCGATGCTCGTAAGATGTTGATGGAAAAGGTTGGCAAACTGGAATTCCCGGATGCATTGCTGAAACGCATCATGCGTATGAACAACCAGGATAAAGACGATAAGTTTGTTGATGACAACTATGATAAGAGCATTGAAGAACTGACATGGCACCTGATTAAGGAACAGTTGGTGAAAGCAAATGATATTAAAGTTGAACAGGAAGATGTAGTCAATATGGCTAAGGAAGCTACTCGTGCTCAGTTTGCACAATACGGTATGATGAGCGTTCCCGAAGATCTTCTGGAAAACTATGCAAAGGAAATGCTGAAGAAGAAAGAAAGTGTAGAAGGTTTGGTGAACCGCGTTGTTGAAACCAAATTGGCTTCTGCTTTGAAGTCTCAGGTGAAGCTGAATAACAAAACAATTTCTGCAGAAGAATTCAACAAGATGTTTGAATAAGCTTTTTTATTCTGAAAACAGTTTAAAAACATTAAGAAACACAGAGTTTTATAGTATATAACTCTGTGTTTTTTTGTGTCTCTGTGTTCTTTTTTGTTTCTTTGCATTTCAATTTACTAAACCTAAATAAAGAAAGTAATATGGATGATTTTAGAAAATACGCTACCAAGCATTTAGGTATGAATAGTTTGGTGTTGGACGATGTGATTAAATCACAAGCCGGGTATTTAAATCCTTATATCCTGGAAGAACGTCAGCTTAATGTAACACAGTTGGACGTTTTCTCCCGCTTGATGATGGACCGCATCATTTTCCTCGGTACGCAAGTTGACGATTATACCGCCAATACTTTACAGGCGCAGTTACTTTATCTGGACTCGGTAGATCCGGGTAAAGATATCTCTATTTATATCAATTCACCGGGTGGTTCTGTATATGCAGGATTAGGTATTTATGATACAATGCAGTTTATTACAAGTGATGTAGCAACTATCTGTACCGGTATGGCGGCAAGTATGGCTGCAGTGTTGCTGGTGGCAGGTGCTGAGGGTAAGCGTTCGGCGCTGACTCATTCACGTGTAATGATACATCAGCCGATGGGCGGTGCACAGGGACAGGCTTCAGATATTGAAATCACAGCCCGTGAAATACAAAAACTGAAGAAAGAACTGTATACTATCATTGCTGATCACTCTCATACTCCTTTTGATAAAGTTTGGGCAGATTCTGACCGTGACTACTGGATGACGGCACAGGAAGCCAAAGAGTATGGTATGGTAGATGAAGTGTTGATTAAAAAATAAATATGGCAGACTCAAAAAGAAACAAAAACAGGTGTAGCTTTTGTGGGCGTATGGAAGATGAAGTCGGATTCCTGATTACAGGAATGAACGGCTACATTTGCGATAGTTGTGCTACCCAGGCCTATGAAATTACTCAGGAGGCATTGGGTGGAGCAAAAAGAGATGGCGCTGCAACAAAACTGAATCTGAGAGAACTTCCGAAACCTTTAGAAATAAAAGAATTCCTTGATCAATATGTCATTGGACAGGACGATGCCAAGCGCTTCCTTTCCGTGTCGGTATACAATCACTACAAGCGCTTGCTGCAAAAGGATGGCGGTGATGATGTGGAAATTGAAAAGTCCAACATTATTATGGTAGGAAGTACTGGTACGGGAAAGACCTTGCTGGCGCGTACTATTGCCAAACTGCTTCATGTTCCTTTTACGATTGTAGATGCCACGGTGCTTACTGAGGCGGGATATGTAGGTGAGGATATTGAAAGTATTCTGACCCGCCTGCTACAGGTGGCAGATTACAATGTTCCCGAAGCAGAACAAGGCATTGTGTTCATTGATGAAATTGATAAGATTGCCCGTAAGGGTGATAACCCTTCCATCACCCGTGATGTGAGTGGAGAAGGTGTACAGCAAGGGTTACTGAAATTGTTGGAAGGTTCAGTGGTGAACGTACCGCCTCAGGGTGGACGTAAACACCCCGACCAGAAGATGATTCCGGTGAACACGAAGAATATCCTTTTCATTTGCGGCGGTGCATTCGATGGTATTGAGAAGAAAATAGCTCAACGCCTGAATACTCATGTGGTGGGTTATAGTGCAGTGCGTAATACTGCGGTGATCGATAAGAGCAATATGATGCAATATATCGCTCCGCAGGATTTGAAGTCATTCGGTTTAATACCTGAAATTATTGGTCGTCTGCCGGTGCTGACTTATCTTAATCCGTTGGACCGTGCTGCTTTGCGTTCCATCCTGACTGAACCCAAGAACTCTATTATCAAACAGTATGTAAAGCTGTTCGAGATGGATAAAGTGGAATTGAAGTTCGAAGATGAGGTTTTTGAATACATAGTCGATAAGGCTGTGGAATATAAATTGGGAGCCCGTGGATTGCGATCTATTGTGGAGACCATAATGATGGATGCTATGTTCGAAATCCCTTCTGAACACAAAGATAGCTTTGTTGTGACGTTGGATTACGCTAAACAACAACTTGAAAAAGCAAACATTGCAAGACTGCAAACTGCTTAAAATCAAACGATAAGGATGCACAAAACTGACTTTTTTGTTTTTTATTGAAAAATATTCATTGGATTATGCTTGAAAATTAAGAAGTTGTTTATAACTTTGTTAGAGTTCTTATTAAAAAGAATGGCTATACGAGATGTTAAACAATCATTCAAAAAAACAACCTAATGAATCATGGCAGGGAAGAAGATTAATTTGACAGACCAGCTGAAGAAGTACTTCGGATTTGACACGTTTAAAGGGAATCAGGAAGCTATCATACAGAATCTGTTGGCAGGCAACGATACATTCGTGCTGATGCCTACAGGCGGTGGCAAATCATTATGTTACCAGTTACCTTCATTAATGATGGAAGGCACGGGTATTGTGATTTCTCCTCTGATTGCTCTAATGAAGAACCAGGTCGATGCGATGCGTAACTTCAGTGAAGAAGATGGTATTGCCCATTTTATAAACTCTTCCCTTAATAAAGGTGCGATAGATCAGGTAAAGTCTGATATCCTCAGCGGTAAGACGAAGTTGCTGTATGTGGCTCCCGAATCGCTGACGAAAGAGGAAAACGTGGAGTTTCTGAAGACAGTGAAGATATCCTTCTATGCTGTAGACGAAGCACATTGTATCTCCGAGTGGGGACATGATTTCCGTCCGGAATACCGACGTATCCGTCCTATTATCAATGAAATCGGAAAAGCTCCGGTGATTGCTTTGACGGCGACTGCTACTCCTAAAGTACAGCACGATATTCAGAAAAATCTGGGTATGGTGGACGCTGAGGTGTTCAAGTCTTCGTTCAATCGTCCGAACCTCTATTATGAGGTACGTCCCAAAACTAATAATATAGATAGAGATATCATCAAGTTTATCAAGAATAACTCGGAGAAATCAGGTATTATTTATTGCCTGAGCCGAAAGAAAGTAGAGGAACTTGCTGAGATTCTGCAGGCAAACGGCATTAATGCCCGCGCTTACCATGCAGGCATGGATTCTGCAACACGTACGCAAAATCAAGATGACTTCTTGATGGAGAAAATAGATGTGATTGTAGCAACCATTGCTTTTGGTATGGGTATTGATAAGCCTGATGTACGTTATGTTATTCACTATGATATTCCGAAAAGTCTGGAAGGATATTATCAGGAAACAGGACGTGCCGGAAGAGACGGAGGTGAAGGACAGTGTATTACCTTTTATACCAATAAAGACTTGCAGAAACTGGAAAAGTTCATGCAAGGAAAACCTGTAGCAGAACAGGAAATTGGCAAACAGCTTCTGTTGGAAACTGCTGCTTATGCCGAATCTTCTGTATGCCGCCGAAAGACGCTCTTGCATTACTTCGGCGAAGAGTATTTGGAAGAGAACTGTGGAAATTGTGACAACTGTTTAAACCCGAAAAAACAAGTGGAGGCTCAAGAATTATTATGTACCGTGATAGAGGCTATTCTCGCGGTGAAAGAGAATTTTAAAGCAGATTATATTATCGACATTATACAAGGACGCGAAACTACCGAAGTACAAGCGCACCTGCATGAAGATCTGGAAGCTTTCGGTTCTGGCATGGGCGAAGAGGACAAGACATGGAATGCTGTCATTCGTCAGGCGTTGATTGCCGGTTACCTGAGTAAAGATGTGGAAAATTACGGTTTGCTGAAAGTGACGGATGACGGAAAGAAATTCCTGAAACATCCTAAGTCATTTAAGATAACCGAAGATAATGATTTCGAAGAAGTGGAAGAAGAAGCTCCAACACGAGGAGGTGGTTCTTGTGCTGTCGATCCGGCTCTTTATTCCATGCTGAAGGACTTGCGTAAGAAGCTCTCTAAAAAGTTGGAAGTACCGCCTTACGTTATATTCCAGGATCCTTCGTTGGAAGCCATGGCTACTATCTATCCGGTGACATTGGACGAACTGCAGAATATTCCTGGTGTAGGAGCCGGTAAGGCGAAACGTTATGGTGAAGAGTTCTGTAAACTCATTAAGCGTCATTGTGAAGAGAATGAGATTGAACGCCCGGAAGATTTACGTGTTCGTACGGTTGCCAATAAGTCAAAACTGAAGGTTTCTATTATTCAGTCTATAGACCGGAAAGTGGCATTGGATGATATCGCTCTTTCCAAAGGTATCGAGTTCAGTGATTTGCTGGACGAAATAGAAGCTATTGTTTATTCCGGTACGAAGTTGAATATCGACTACTTCCTGGATGAGATTATGGACGAAGACCATATGCTGGATATCTATGATTATTATAAAGAATCCACCACAGACAAAGTAGATGATGCCCTTGATGAGTTGGGGGATGATTTCACGGAAGAAGAAGTACGTTTGGTTCGCATCAAGTTCATTTCTGAAATGGCGAATTAACCCTTGACTGTTGGTTTAAAAAAAGAAAAAAATATTGCGTGCAGATATACGGAATGGAATAAAAACCGTATATTTGCACGCAATAAATTTTAAACGCATAGCCCTATGTCATTTATTGCTGATAAGATTGTAATGGATGGATTAACTTATGACGACGTTTTGTTAATCCCCGCTTACTCTGAAGTACTCCCTAAAACTGTCGAACTCTCGACAAAGTTTTCAAAAAACATTGAGTTGAAAATTCCGTTTGTAACGGCCGCTATGGACACGGTTACTGAAGCGAAAATGGCTATTGCCATTGCACGTGAAGGTGGTATCGGTGTTATTCATAAGAATATGTCCATTGAGGAACAGGCACGTCAGGTTGCCATTGTGAAGCGCGCTGAAAATGGTATGATTTATGATCCGGTAACCATTAAGAGAGGTTCTACTGTAGGAGATGCATTAACATTGATGGCAGAATATAGAATCGGTGGTATTCCAGTAGTAGATGATGAAAGATATTTGGTAGGAATTGTTACTAACCGTGACCTTCGCTTCGTAAGAGATATGAATAAGCATATCGATGAAGTGATGACAAAAGAAAATATCATCACTACGAATCCGACTACTGATATGGAAGCTGTTTCTCAGATTTTGCAGGAACACAGAATTGAGAAATTGCCGGTTGTGGATAAAGAAGGTAAGCTGGTAGGATTGATTACTTATAAAGATATTACGAAAGCTAAAGATAAACCGATGGCCTGCAAAGACTCTAAAGGCCGTTTGCGTGTAGCTGCCGGAGTAGGAGTTACTGCTGATACCCTTGATCGTATGCAAGCTTTGGTGGATGCCGGTGCCGATGCTATTGTTATCGATACTGCTCACGGACATTCCATCTATGTGATAGAGAAATTGAAAGAAGCAAAGAAGCGTTTCCCGAATATTGATATTGTGGTAGGTAACATTGCTACCGGAGCGGCTGCAAAAGCATTGGTAGAAGCTGGTGCTGATGGTGTGAAAGTAGGTATCGGTCCGGGTTCTATCTGTACTACTCGCGTTGTAGCAGGTGTAGGGGTTCCTCAGTTGTCTGCTGTATATGATGTTGCCAAAGCATTGAAAGGAACAGGTATTCCTTTGATTGCTGACGGTGGGTTGCGTTACTCAGGAGATGTTGTGAAGGCTTTGGCTGCCGGAGGTTGTAGCGTAATGATCGGTTCGCTGGTTGCCGGAACGGAAGAATCTCCGGGTGATACGATTATCTTTAATGGACGTAAATTCAAGTCTTATCGTGGTATGGGTTCATTGGAGGCAATGGAAAATGGTTCAAAGGACCGTTATTTCCAGAGTGGAACCAATGACGTAAAGAAGTTGGTACCCGAAGGCATTGCTGCTCGTGTTCCTTATAAAGGAACTTTGTATGAAGTAATCTTCCAGTTGGTAGGTGGTCTGCGTGCTGGTATGGGCTACTGTGGTGCAGGCAATATTGAGCAGTTGCACGATGCTAAGTTTACTCGTATTACCAATGCAGGTGTACTCGAAAGTCATCCGCATGATGTAGCGATTACAAGCGAGGCTCCGAATTACAGTCGTCCCGAATAAAAGTATAGGCAAGTTAGATAAGAATACCCGGAAAGGAGCAGTTTCTTTCCGGGTATTTTAGTTTCTGAAAATACATGGTCTGTCCGGCATAAACAGATGGTCTGTTTGAGGTAAACAGACCGTTTGTTCAAGGTAAATAGACCATCTGTTTGAGGCAGACAGATGATGTGTTTAAAGAAAGCCGTTGAAGGCAAACAATATAAAAGATGTTTTCCCGTTATTACATTGTTCTTTTTCAAAAGAAGATAGTTATGATAAGAAGTGGATTGACAATAATTCTCCTTTGTCTGGGATGGACAGTTTTTGCTCAGCAAGATCCTGTGCTGATGCGTATTAACGGGAAAGATATTCTCCGTTCAGAGTTTGAATATATCTATAATAAAAATAATGCTCTTTCCGGTATAGAGCAGAAAACATTGAACGAATATGTTGATTTGTTTGTAAACTTTAAGTTGAAGGTTGCTGCAGCCGAGGCTATAGGATTGGATACGACCCGTGCTTTCCGTGAAGAGCTGGAAGGGTATCGCCGTCAGTTGGCAAAGACTTACTTAACAGATGAAACCGTATCAGAACTTGCTGCGCGCCAGGTATATGACAAGATGAGAGCCAATCAGCGTGCAGGACAAGTACGGGTTAGTCATATCTTTAAATCCCTGCCTCAGACAGCTACCAGTCATTTGCTCCGTACTACTGAAGCCCGCATGGATTCTCTTTATACTGCATTGCAGAACGGACAAGCGGATTTTGATGCTTGCGTACGTAACTTTTCTGACGAAAAGAAGTCTTTCTGGGTAGGTTGGCTACAGATGCCGGCTGAATTTGAAGATACGGTCTTTGAAATGAAACCGAGTGAAATATCCCGTCCTTTCTTCACTCCGCAGGGTATTCATATTGTCAAGGTGCTTGAACGAAAAGATATTTTGCCTTTCGAGGATGTGAAAGATGAAATTATCCGTCGCCAGACCCGCCGTCATGGAATGGATAAGGGAACAGAATCTTTGGTGGAGAAGTTGAAAAAAGAGTATCAATACACACCGGATAAAGCGGGAATGGATGAATTGCTGGCAAAAGGGCAGACTGAAAAGAAACTTTTTACTCTTGGTGGCAGAGAATATACGGGGCAAATGTTTGCAAATTTTGCTATTGCCCATTCTCAGGGGATACAACGTCAGTTGAAAGGGTTTATCATGAAATCCGTGCTCGACTATGAATACGGTCGTTTGGAACAGAAGTATCCGGAGTTTCGTATGCTTATGCAAGAGTATCGTGATGGTATGTTGTTGTTTGAAATCAGTAACCGGGAAATATGGGAACGCGTACCTTCGGATGAGGTGGGAATGGCTGCTTACTTTGATAAGCATCGTTCAGATTACCATTGGAAAAGTCCTCATTATAAAGGGATTGTGATACATTCTGCAACAAAACGAATAGGGAAGCAAGTTCGTAAGCTTTTAAAATCTTTGCCGGAAGAAGAGTGGCAGGATGCCATCCGGTTGACATTTAATGCCAAAAAACAGCAAGTACAGGCCGAACAAGGATTATTTGCCCTTGGAGACAATATCTATGTAGATGATGAAATATTCAAAAAAGAGAAGGCTGAACCTATACCGTCATTTCCTTTTACCACTTTTCTGGGTGAGAAAATAAAGGGTCCTGAGGGTTATCAGGAGGTGCGTGGACTGCTTGCCGGTGATTATCAGAATTACCTGGAGGAGCGTTGGGTAGCACGATTACGGGCAGCTTCTAAGGTTGAAATAAACCAAGAGGTTTTAAAAACCGTTAATAAGCACTGATGCAACCGATTAAACCGCTATCTTCGTAGCTTGAAATAAAGTAAATATCAATCGGTAATGCGAATAATCTTTCTGGGAATCCTATCCATCCTTTTCTGTGTGGCTTGTAGCGAGCAGCACGACCATAAAGGTAAGACGCCATTGGTGGAGCTGGACGGCAATTTCCTTTACCAGGAAGATTTGCAATCTGCACTTCCGGCAAGATTGTCGAAAGATGATAGTTTGCTGTTTGCTGAACATTATATCCGCAACTGGGTGGAAGATATCTTGCTGTACGAGAAAGCTCAAAGCAATATCCCTGATAATGGGGAAATAGAAAAATTAGTGGAGAACTATCGCAAGGCATTGATAATGCACACTTATCAACAAGCGTTGATTCATCAAAGGCTCTCGAATGAGATATCAGAAGGGGAGTTGACGGATTATTATGAAAAGAATAAAGAACTATTCAGATTGGAACGCCCGCTTATGCAAGGGTTGTTCATTAAAGTACCCCTCACTGCACCGGAACTAAACAAAGTACGTCGTTGGTATAAGACTCCTACGCAAGATGCAGTGGAGCATTTGGAGAAGTATAGTTTGCAGAATGCTGTAAAGTATGAATACTTTTATGACAAATGGGTACCGATGGCGGATGTGTTAGATCTGATACCGCTGAAAGTTCCGGAGGTAGAGGATTATGTGAATAAGAACCGTCATATCGAACTGAAAGATACGGCGTTTCATTATTTTCTGAATGTGAGCGATTTCCGCACGGTGGGCCAACAGGAACCATATGAGTTTGCCCGTCCTAAAGTAAAAGATATGATGTTGAATCTGAAACAAGTAGAATTTATGAGAGCTGTGAAAGATGACTTGTATCAGCAGACTGTGAAAAGAGATAAGATTAAATATAATTAGTTTAGATACACAGAATGAAGAATTTTATGAACTTTAAGTTTGTAGTTTTATGTGCCTTGGCGCTGATGACCGGTTCTGCCGTTTATGGACAAGACAACGTGATTGACGAGGTAGTTTGGGTAGTGGGCGACGAGGCTATATTGAAGTCTGAAGTGGAAGAAGCACGTATGAGTGCTGCTTACGAAGGACGCAAGTTTGACGGCGATCCTTACTGCGTGATTCCGGAAGAAATAGCTGTGCAGAAGCTGTTTTTGCATCAGGCTGCTCTCGATAGTATCGAAGTACCTGAAAGTGAAGTTATCCAGCGTGTGGACTATATGACGAATATGTATATCGCCAATATCGGTTCGCGTGAAAAAATGGAAGAATACTTCAATAAGACATCCAGCCAGATTCGTGAGACTTTACGTGAAAATGCACGCGAAGGTCTGAAGGTGCAGAAGATGCAGCAAAAACTGGTGGGCGAGATTAAGATTACTCCGGCAGAAGTACGTCGTTACTTCAAAGACCTGCCACAGGATAGTATCCCTTATATCCCTACCCAGGTAGAGGTGCAGATCATCACACAGCAGCCAAAGATCCCTTTGGATGAGATTGAAGATGTGAAAAGAAAACTGCGTGAGTATACCGAGCGTGTGAATAAGGGAGAAAGTTTCTCTATGTTGGCACGTTTGTATTCTGATGACCGCGGTACGGCTATCAATGGTGGTGAAATGCCATTTACAGGACGTGGATACTTGGACCCCGCATTTGCAAATGTGGCTTTCAACTTGCAAGACCCGAATAAGGTTTCCAAGATTGTAGAGTCTGAGTACGGTTTCCACATTATCCAGCTGATGGAAAAACGTGGTGACCGAATCAAGGTGCGTCATATCTTACTGAAGCCTCATGTGCCGGAAGAAGCATTGATGGCAGGTACTGCCCGTCTGGATTCTATTGCAGATGATATCCGTAATGGTAAGTTCTCTTTTGAGGAAGCTGCTTCTGTACTTTCGCAAGATAAAGATACACGCAACAACCATGGTTTGTTGCCTAATCCTAACAATAATACTTCCAAGTTCGAGATGCAGGAACTTCCGCCCGAGATTGCCAAAGTGGTAGATAATATGAAAGTAGGAGAAATCTCCACAGCATTTACTATGATTCCGCAAAAGACCGGTAAAGAAGAGTGTGTGATTGTGAAACTGAAAAGCCGCATCAACGGCCACAAAGCTACAATTTCAGAAGACTATCAGAATCTGAAAGAAATCGTTTTGGAAAAACGTCGTGATGAAATGCTGGATAAGTGGATTCGTGAAAAGCAGAAACATACGTACGTACGTATCAACGATAACTGGAAGAACTGTACATTCAAGTATCCGGGTTGGGTTAAAGACTGATTCCGGATGATACATTGATTCTTTTTGTATGCAGAAAAAAAATACAAGAACTAATTTTCTGAACAGGCATAGATTCCTTCTCGCAGGCCTTCTATGCCTGTTTGGTGTCTGTTTACTGAGCGCTCAAGATAAGAAAAAAGAACCGGAAAAGAAGAAAACCCGGGTCGATTTGCTTTATGCTGAAGAGGCACAGGCGGACAAAGTGTTACATCCGGATATCCAGATACTGATCCGGTCGGTGAAGTTGCGTCACGACAGCATGTATATGTATTGTGACAGTGCGTTGATCTACGAAAAGACAAATTCGGTAGAAGCGTTTGGTAATGTTCGTATGGAGCAGGGAGATACGCTTTTTATCTATGGAGATTATCTGTATTATGACGGTATGGCACAGTTGGCCATGATTCGTGAAAATGTCCGTATGATCAACCGAAATACTACCTTGACTACTGATAGTTTGAACTACGACCGTTTGTATAATCTGGGTTACTACTTTGAGGGCGGTACATTGACTGATGAAGAGAATGTACTGACGTCTGAGTGGGGGGAATATAGTCCGGCAACGAAAATTTCTGTATTCAACCATGATGTGAAGTTGGTGAATCCGAAATTCATATTGACTTCGGATACCTTGAAATATAGCACTGCAACTAAGATAGCCACGATTCTGGGGCCTTCGGATATCGTGAGTGATAATAATCACATCTACTCTGAACGAGGATTTTATAATACTACTACTGAACAAGCTGAACTTCTGGATCGCTCCGTGTTGACTAACGAAGGTAAGAAGTTGACAGGTGACAGCATTTTCTACGATCGTGTATTAGGATATGGCGAAGCATTTGAGAATGTGCAGATGAATGATACCATCAACAAAAACATGTTGACAGGTAACTATTGTTTCTATAATGAAATAACGGGAAGCGCTCTTGCTACTCAGCGTGCTGTCGCCATTGATTATTCACAAGGTGACAGTTTGTTTATGCATGGTGATACGTTGCGGTTGATTACTTATAATATAAATACGGATTCCATGTATCGTGAAATGCGTGTTTATCATAAAGTCCGTGCTTACCGTACCGATGTACAGGCTGTGTGCGATTCTTTGGTTTATAATTCAAAAGATTCTTGCATGACGATGTATACTGATCCTATTTTGTGGCACGGTTCGCAACAGATATTAGGTGAGGAGATCAAGGCATATATGAATGACAGTACTATAGACTGGGTACATATCATTAACCAGGCTTTTACCATAGAACAGAAAGACTCTATCCATTATAATCAGGTATCGGGTAAAGAGATGAAGGGCTTCTTTGTAGAAGGAGACATGCGTCAGGCTGATGTGAACGGCAATGTGCTGGTTATCTTTTATCCGGTGGAAGAAAAAGATAGTAGCCTGATAGGACTGAATTATGCCGAAGGTAGCTTCTTGCGTATGTTGCTGAAAGATAGACGTATGGAGAAAGGAGCTTTTATTGGTAAAGCTAACGGTACGATGTATCCGATGGATCAGATTCCTGCGGAGAAATACAAATTGCCTACCTTTGCGTGGTTCGATTATATTCGTCCGCGAAATAAGGAAGATATATTTGAATGGAGAGGAAAGAAGGCCGGTCAGCAATTGCAGAAATCAGACCGGAAACCTTTAACTTCACCAAGGAATATGAATATTAAACGAAATAAATAAACGCTATGGGAATGTTCACTATGAGAAAGCCGCGCGGCTTTAACCATCCATACATATATGTGGATGAGCGGAAAGAGAAGTTGGCGAAGATGGAAGAGAGCGCCAAGCGTGATTTGGGGATGTTACCTGAAAAAGAGTTCTCACCGGAAGATATCCGGGGGAAGTTTGTAGAAGGAACTACTCACCTGAAGCGACGCAAGGATAGCGGGCGTAAACCGGTACATCTGGGGGTGATACTGGTTGTTATTGCCTTGCTGATATACTTGTGGTATGCAATAAGTACCGGAATCATTTGATTCTGGTAGTTGCTTTCCTAACTTAACTAATTTAAAAAACAATTTATTGTTCTTATGAGCGACATTATTCATTTGCTGCCCGATTCGGTTGCCAACCAGATTGCTGCCGGAGAGGTGATTCAGCGTCCGGCATCTGTGATAAAGGAATTGGTAGAAAATGCGATTGATGCCGAAGCACAAGAAATACATGTATTAGTGACGGATGCAGGAAAAACCTGTATTCAGGTGATTGATGATGGAAAAGGTATGTCCGAAACGGATGCACGCCTTGCCTTTGAACGCCATGCCACTTCTAAGATAAAAGAAGCAGCCGATTTGTTTGCTTTGCGTACGATGGGATTTCGTGGCGAGGCATTGGCCTCTGTTGCTGCGGTAGCAGAAGTAGAATTGAAAACCCGTACGGCAAATGAAGAACTGGGAACACGGATTGTGATAGCCGGTTCTAAAGTAGAAAGCCAGGAAGCGGTATCTTGCCCTAAGGGAAGTAATTTCTCCATTAAAAACTTATTCTTTAATATTCCTGCCCGTCGTAAATTCCTGAAAGCGAATTCTACGGAACTTAGCAATATCCTTACCGAATTTGAACGCATCGCTTTGGTACATCCCGAAGTGGCTTTCTATTTATATAGTAATGACACAGAACTGTTTAATCTGCCGGCTATGCCGCTTCGGCAACGTATTCTTGCTGTGTTTGGCAAAAAGCTGAACCAGTATTTGCTATCGGTGGATGTGGATACCACCATGGTGAAGGTATCGGGTTTTGTAGCCAAGCCGGAGACGGCACGAAAAAAAGGTGCTCATCAGTATTTCTTTGTGAATGGCCGTTATATGCGTCATCCATATTTCCATAAAGCAGTGATGGATGCTTATGAACAGCTGATTCCGGCTGGTGAGCAGATCTCTTACTTTATTTATTTTGAGGTAGATCCGGCAAATATAGATGTGAATATACATCCCACAAAGACGGAAATCAAATTTGAAAATGAACAAGCGATTTGGCAGATACTTTCTGCATCTGTTAAAGAATCATTGGGCAAATTTAATGCTGTACCATCTATCGATTTTGACACCGAAGGTATGCCTGATATTCCGGCATTCGACCAGACACGCCCGATAGAACCGCCGAAAGTGCATTATAATTCAGACTTCAATCCGTTTAAAACTTCTTCTGCCTCTTCTTATAGCGGTGGCAACTATTCCCGTCCGAAAGTAGACTGGGAAGGATTGTACGATGGGCTGGAAAAAGCCAGCAAAATGAATGCTCCTATGGAAGAAGAACCCTTTGTAGATGAAACAGATTGGGCTTCTGCGCCGGTATCGACTGATATGTCCGAAGAACGTACACCGTATGTACCGGAAACGCAGGCTTCTTCTTCCTTATCTGCACCGTTGTATGCTAATGAGCCGGCAGTGGAAAAGGGGGCGCAGCATTTCCAGTTCAAGGGACGTTTTATTCTGACTTCGGTGAAGTCCGGCTTGATGCTGATAGACCAACACCGGGCACATATCCGGGTATTGTTTGAACGCTATATGAATCAGATCAGTCAGAAGCAGGGAGTGTCTCAGGGCGTTCTGTTTCCGGAAATCGTACAGTTACCGGCTTCGGAAGCTGCTGTGTTGGAAAGCATTATGGAAGACTTCTCGGCAGTTGGCTTTGAATTAACCCCGTTGGGCGGTGGCAGTTATGCTATCAATGGTATTCCGTCTGGCATTGAGGGGCTGAATCCTGTGGAACTGGTACGTAATATGGTACATACAGCCATGGAAAAGGGAAGTGATGTAAAAGAAGAAGTGCAAACCATGTTGGCTTTAACGCTGGCAAAGGCTGCGGCAATCGTATATGGACAAGTACTGAGTAATGAAGAAATGGCTAATTTGGTAGATAGCCTGTTTGCTTGCCCTACTCCAAACTATACGCCGGATGGACGTACTGTATTGTCAACTATAAAAGAAGAGGATATTGAGAAATTATTCTCGCGATAAAGATTAAAGGTAATAACAAAAAATAATCTCTTTCAAAAACCTTTTAGTGGGGATGGTGTTATTTAGTCAGTTATAATAATGAATTTAAATTAACCACTTAACTATTTAGGTATATGAAAAAGATTCTAATGTTGCTGGCTCTGGCCGGCCTGACTTCTGCCGCCTGGGCGCAGAACAGTACAAGTGAAGTTGTAGAGTATGAAGTAATCCAGGTACAGGATAAGTATCAGGTGATAACGAATCCTTTCTGGAGCAATTGGTTCTTCTCTATTGGCGGTGGTGCCGAAGCTACATTTGGTGACAATGATTCAGCCGGAAGTTTTGGCAAACGTATTAGTCCGACGCTGAATGTTTCCGTTGGCAAATGGTTTACCCCCGGTTTAGGATTGCGTTTGCAATATAGCGGTCTTCAAGCGAGAGGTTTTACATATGATGCAGGGGCAGATTATGTAAAAGGTACTCAAATGAAAGACGGTTATTATAAACAGCGTTTTGATTATATGAACCTCCATGCTGATGTGATGTTTAATCTGAATGCGCTTTTCGGTGGTTACAATCAGCATCGTGTTTATGAAATTATTCCTTATGTCGGTGCCGGTTTTACCCACAACTATTCAAAACCTCATCGCGAAGCATTGTCTGTGAATGCAGGTATCATCAATAAATTCCG
The DNA here is from genome assembly GCF_003464595.1 of Bacteroides intestinalis. Lineage (GTDB taxonomy): Bacteria > Bacteroidota > Bacteroidia > Bacteroidales > Bacteroidaceae > Bacteroides > Bacteroides intestinalis_A. Next base: position 118,879 of record NZ_QRZF01000015.1, on the reverse strand, counting down.
TATTTCGAATGCGTTCGATATTAATCTGGAATTAAGTGCAATGGGCGTTGAAGATAAATTCGATGGTGAAGTTGGTGGCGATCATGGATATGATGGCGTACTGAGTGCTACAGTCGGTTTGACTTACCGTTTCCCTGCCCGTGGTTTCCGTCGTCCGATGCCGCAGTTGATTTCTCAAATCGAGTTGGCTGCTATGCGGGATAAGTTGGCCGCAATGGGTGCGCAGAATGCACAGTTGAAGAATGCTTTGATACAGGCTCAAAACCAACCGGTAGCCGAAGTTACAGAAACAGAAGTTATTGTTCCGGATCCGGATATCGCACCGCGTACTGTATTCTTCACAATCGGTTCTGCTGAACTGTCTCCGCGTGAAATCATGAACCTGTCTTATCTGGCAGAACAGATGAAGCAGTTCCCGAATGCAACTTACACCGTGAATGGTTATGCAGACTCTGCAACCGGTACTCCGGCATTCAATAAAGAATTGAGCTTGAAACGTGCACAAGCTGTTAAAGATGCACTGGTTAAGAATTACGGTATTGCTGCCGACCGCTTGAATATTGAAGCCGGTGGTGGTGTAGACAAATTTGGTCAGCCAATTCTGAACCGTGTGGTATTAGTAAAATCTGCCAATTAATAGTTCTTTCATAAGCAAGGAAACGCCCTGTCTTCTCGTTAATCTACGGGAGGCAGGGCGTTTCTCTATTTGATAATAGTGCGGAAATTATTCTGCACTGAATTTCTTCACTTGTTCAGCTATCAATTCTGCATCGTCGAAGTAGTTTATCTTCATCGCTTTGCGTACATCGTCCAGTGTGGCAGCAGCAACTTCGCGGGCTTCATCACAGCCTTTCTTCAGCATCTCATAGATGGCAGGTATATCTTTCTCAAACTCTTTACGACGGTTGCGAATCGGTTCCAGTGTCTCCTGCATGATGGAGTTCAGGAATCCTTTCACCTTCATATCACCCAGACCGCCACGCTGATAATGCGCTTTCAGTTCATCGAGATTCGGATAGTCGGGCAGGTAAAGACCGAAGTGTTCGGGACGGCAGAAGGCATCCAGATAAGTGAAGACAGGATTGCCCTCTACTTTACCCGGGTCTTGTACGCGCAAGTGATCGGGATCGGTGTACATGCCCTTTACTTTCTTTTGTATTTCGTCGGCAGAGTCGGAAAGGTAGATACAGTTACCCAGGCTCTTGCTCATTTTGGCTTTTCCGTCTGTTCCGGGAAGGCGCAGACAAGCGGCATTTTCGGGCAGAAGGATTTCCGGTTCAACCAGTGTTTCGCCATAGATATAGTTGAAGCGACGAACGATTTCGCGGGCTTGCTCCAGCATTGGCTCCTGGTCTTCACCTACAGGGACAGTCGTTGCCTTGAAAGCTGTGATATCTGCTGCCTGACTGATGGGGTATGTGAAGAATCCCACGGGAATGCTGGCATCGAAGTTGCGTAGTTGGATCTCGGCCTTCACAGTAGGATTGCGTTGCAGGCGGCTCACAGTTACCATATTCATGAAGTAAAAGCTCAGTTCGCATAACTCGGCAATTTGTGATTGGATGAAGATAGTGCTTTTCTCCGGATCCAGTCCGCAAGCCAGATAGTCAAGGGCCACTTCGATAACGTTCTGGCGTACCTTTTCCGGATTGTCCACATTGTCTGTTAATGCTTGTGCATCAGCAATGAAGACAAATATCTTGTCATACAAGCCGGAGTTCTGTAACTCCACTCTTCTTCTCAATGAGCCTACATAGTGTCCTATGTGCAGGCGTCCTGTTGGGCGGTCGCCCGTGAGGATGATTTTCTCTTTAGTCATATCTATATTAAATTTCTTAGTAATCTTTTTCTTTGGGTTTGTTGCTGGCTGGCAACAAATTAGTTGCAAAGATACCGATAATTTTTTTCTTCGGCAAAAGGATACTATATATAAGGTATATACTTAATGAAGCGTATGGTTGAAAAGCACTATAATAAGTGGAAAGAAGTTTTATTATAAAAGCTTTGAGATAAAATTTATAGAGATTGGTATGATATTGCAAATCGTTTTTTTAGAAAAGAGCGAATTTTGTCACAAAATGAAATATGATGAGCTATTTATTCCTTACCATATGGGGGGTGGTTTCTACTATTATGCTATTTATGAGTATATATCGTTTGATATGTATGCAGAGAAATAATCAAAAGATGTTTAGGAAAGTTGCTGATTTACAGCAAGAAAATGAATTACTAATTTCTTCTCAGAACGAACTAAAATATATTATTTGGAAAACAACTCCGATAGTTCAATACATATTAGCTTTATTAGAACAAGGAGAAAATAAATTTTTGCGTCTTGTTCATCCTTTGTCGAAAGAAGAGTCAGAAGCTTTGATTGTGGCATGTAACAATCGTTTTGAAGGCAAAGTGAATCAATTATTAACTGACTATCCTCAATTATCTTCTGATGACTTGCTTCTTTGCTGCTTCATACGAATGCGGATTCCCATATCGTGTATATCTCTTCTAATGTCCAAAGAAATGGATACAATTTATAAGAAGAAACTCCGAGTAAAGAAAAAAGTTCATTTTGATAAAGTTGGATTAACTTTAGATGAATTCTTGTTTCAAATTTGGTAATTTTCTATTCAGGTCTGTAATGTCCATATGATAAATTTTTATATTGTTTTTATGCCTTGATTTATAGGTTGTTGCATTTATAGATAGGCTGCTCGTGTCCAATCACTTTTCTTTTTATAATTTATACATGATATTAATTTTCCCTATATTGCAAACAAAGAAAACTGTTTAATATATACTATGAGACTCACATCGCTACTGTTCGTAATAATTATCTTGTCCTCTTGCGGCAAAAAGAATTCGGATTTGGAGTATGCTTTAATCCTGAGTGGAGAGAATCGTACCGAACTGGAACAGGTGTTGTCTCATTTTTCTCACAATTCAGCTGATTCTTTGAAGTTGAAAGCTGCAAAGTATCTCATATCTAATATGCCTGGACATTATTCTTATTATGGCTCTTCTTTGGATGCTTATAAAAATGCTGTAGACTCATCAAGTGTATTAAAACGGCTTCCCTGGAGCATTCGTAACATATTCTATCTGTATCCTTATCAGGATGTTTACTCATTAATGGATGTCAAGCGCGTGGAGGATGTGAAGTGTATCACGGCTTCTTATTTGATTTCGAATATAGAAAAGGCCTTCGAGTGCTGGAAATATCCTTGGGCACAACATTTAGGTTTTGATGATTTCTGCGAATATTTATTGCCTTATCGTATAGGCAATGAACCATTGAACAATTGGCGTGATTCATTAGAGGGTGTTTATTGTTCTGTATTGCAAAAAATGCGAGGTGTTGATGAACTCTTCGAATCGCCTTATCAGGCTTGTATGCGATTGAATGATAAATTAATAGAGGAGATGAATCAAGCTCGTTCCGATTCTGTATGTTTTACACATTCTTTGATTGGTACAAAAACTGTAGTTGGGATGAGGTGTTTAGAATATGTTCCTACTGCGGTATTGATTATGCGTTCATTAGGGATCCCTGTATCATTCGAGATGATAGAGCAATGGTCAAGTCGACGAGGGAGACATTATTGGAATGCTGTTTATCATTTTACCGGTCTGAGATATCCTTTTACTGGTTTCGATTCCCGTCCCCGTGGTTTGAATCAGGATTATAAGATGAATAAAGTATATCGTAGGACTTATGCTGCCAATAATCAGACACTTATTCGTCAATATCCTGATGAACCAATCCCGGCTTTCTTTGAAGACCGCTTTGTGAAAGATGTGACGCATGAGTATATGACGTGTTATGACATCACTGTAGATTTGCGATGTCTTCCGGAGGAGAAGCGTGAATATGCTTATTTATGTGTGTTCAATAATGAGCATTGGACACCTGTTCATTATGGACGGATTAATAAAAGTAAGGTCACCTTTACACATGTAGGACCGCAGACGATGTTCATAGCTGGGTATTATATAGATGATAAGATAGTGCCGGCTTCATTGCCTTTTCATGTGAACTTAGATGGAACGGTCACTTATATATCACCTGTTGAAACAGAAAAGATAGCACTAACTATTGTGCGTAAATATCCTTTGCTTCATCGATTTGCTAATTACAGCCGTCATCTTATCGGAACTGCAATAGAGGCTTCTGATTATCCGGACTTCCGAAAAAGTTGATACACTTGGAATTATTTCTCGTGATGCCAACACCCAATACGATTCAATATATACGGATATGAGTATTCCTCCCTATAGATATTTTCGTATCCATCATCCTGCTAATTCCTTACAACTATCCGAGTTGGAAACTTATGATGTAGATACAACGAGATGTTATTATGGAAAGTTATTTTTACCGGAATCTCATCTACTTGCGGGCAAAACATATGATTTGTACAATAGGGATATTACAGATTACGTAGAGATAAAGAATTGGCTTGGTATCGATTTTATGCATCCTGTTAAAATACGAAAGATTAAATACCTTCCTCGTACAGATAGCAATCACATCATGGCAGGTGATGTATATGAATTATTTTTTTATCAGAACTTTACTTTCCAATCACTAGCTGAACAAAAAGCTTTGACTTCGTCACTGACGTTTGAACAGGTTCCAGCTGAAGGCTTGTATTTACTGAAAGATAAGACCCGAGGAACCGAGCATCGTATTTTTACATATAAAGATGGCCAAGTATTCTTTTGGTGAGGAAGTGAATATGTATGTTAAAATAGGGAATGCATTTATTAACTAAAAATGTTTATAATGAAAAAGAATGTTCTTACTTTTATATCCTTTATTATCGGGGTGACAATCTTGTTGGTTGCTTGCTATGAGGAGTTGGATACAGAACGGTCTAAAGAAAATGTTTTTATGACCTATGAAGAGGAAGTGACAGCTGCACGTGAGTTTTATGAGTCAATGAGAGATTCTAAAACGCGTGGTGTGGATGCGGATTTTAAAACAGAATCCGGCATGATTGCGAATATGGAACCTTTATGGGGAAAGCAGTTTGCTTATCGTAGGAAAAATAAGAAAATTCGTACAGTAGAAGCTGTTATGGACGGAAGTAAACGGGTTGTGTTTATGCTGCCTGAAGTCCGTGAAAAATATAAGCAAACCAAAGACTCGCGTTATAAACAGTCTATGACTCGTCTGGTAGTAACAACTGATTTGGGTACAGGGGAGCAACAAGCTTTTACAATGACTATAATGCCTGATTTGGATTATCTTGAAAAGACAAACTTCAAGCCTTTCTATAATACTTATGTGCAAAAAGATAAGGATTTTAGTGGAGTTATACTTTTTCATGAACTGGATGGCTATTTTGCAAATGGATGGCGGTATTCAGATGGTAGGATTACTCATTCTATAGAAGGCACTACTTTTTCAAAAGAAGAAATTGATCGGTATAAAGCGCAAACTCGTGCAACTAAAGAAGAGTGTGGTTTGGTGGATTATTATCAATTAGTTGAAGAATGTAAATTGTGGTGTTATAAGAATGAGTTTATAGAGGTTTGTGAAGAAGACTACTGTTATACTTACTGGGAATATGTGACTTCGAAATGGGAATGTAGAACGGTAGAGGTTAATGAATCTGATGGTGGCTATAAACCACCTGTTGATACCAAAAAGTATGGTGTTCCGGACAGGCTGGCGAGTTTCTTTGAAAAGAATGAGATAGGGAAAGGCATATCAAAATTGGATGAACTGTTTAAAGATATGTTGGATAAGTGCAGATATTCTCAAATGGGTGCCTATATGAGGGAAAATGAGTTTAAAATGCATGGCGTTAGATATAATGGAGATTTGCCTATGGGAGTAAATGGTGGGGTTACTTCTGGAGCATATTTAGAGTTTCGTGATGAATCAGCCTTAAAAAGCACTACTGTCGAACATGAGTTTTTTCATATGTATCAGTATGCGTATGGAGGGCCTGAGTATTGCACCGATGTAGCTAATCGTACAGCAAGAGAATTTGAACGACAAGTCTTTGGAGATATAACTCTATATATAGAAAAAAAAGGACGTTTTGAATCTAAAGAGGATTATACATGGGGATATAATGGATTCCCTTATAGAGAGTGTGAGGCATATCAGGACTGGTTATGTGAAATAACGAATGGCGGAACAGAATTTCCTGCTGAAGTGGATGTTGTTGGCTATCAAAAATGTTTGTCTTATTATTCTCAGTATAATATTGCATCTGGGATTAAAGCCGGATATGAATGTAATGCTTCAAATTTTGAACCGGATTGTGTGAATTATATATTGGGAGTAATGTATGTAAATTGTAAATAGAGGAGGTAAATTATGAAACGATTTTTTTGTTTGATTGTAGTGTTTATGAGCCTTTGTACTGTATCTTTTAGTCAAGAAACCGGATGGCAAATTATTGATACAGTCCGTGTTTCAGGACGTGTGTATAAAGTTAGTGTAAATGATGGTTTATATATATATGAGAATACCCGTGATTCTCTTCGTCATTTGCCCGATAATGTAGATTGGCGCTATTTGGGAGATAATTATCCTGTTTATCCTTCCAACTATGATGAAATGGTAGAAATGATAGTTAAAGAACTTCGTTATAGAATAACCAAACAGGTATGTAATGAAATTGGTCGTTTTATTTTGAACTTTTTTCTTTATGCCGACATGGAGGGTAATATAAAGGAAATAGTGCCCGGTATTCCTGCGAAATTACATCCGTATTTTTCTGTGGTTGATTTTGATAGAGTCATGATGCGTTTACTTAACTGCCGGATATATGTTGATCGTAAAAATCCTGCTTTTGCCAAAGGACGTTGGGTAAGATGTATATTTACTATTGTAGACAGTCAGTGGCTTGAGACTTTGCAGCAATACGAGCCTGAGACTTAAAAAATGTAGTTGATAGATCTTCTGTTATTGTTGATAAATATCGATGTAGAAATTGAAATGTATTGGAACTAAGACTAGATGCAGATGATAAATGGTGAGTGAGGATGGTAATTTCAGAAATGTTTTTTCTGTCTGGATTCACAATCTATACTACTTGTGTAGCATACAGTCATAAAATGGTTTGGACTCTTTTGATGAAAATGTTGGTCTACTTTTTCATTTTAGTCTTTATTTCACTATGGAGGGTAAACTATAAGAAAGTTTTTGTATAAATCGGTGATATTGAAAGATATGAAACGTTTAGTATTTGTTTTTTTATTCCTCTCTATTTAGGAGGATTTGTTTTTGCTCAAAGTAAATGGAATTTTGAGAATGATATAACGGGCACTGAAGACTACGAAGGCTTATGGATATACCAGTCTAATGATACTATTTTTAAATTACGATTGATAAAATGTGCATCTCCCAAAATGAAATGGCACCACTTCTTGGGTGGTTTATATTCTATTTCCATTGGGGGAAAAGAAATTGATAGCACTATGCCTTTAGAGTCGAAATTTTTATCAACCTCATATGATTCAAGAGAATTAGAACGTCTTTTTCGGATAGTGGCAAGAAATCATCGAACAAAAGATATGGAAATAGATTTTAGTTATATGGATTTTCGCATTTGGCTTCCTCGAATGTACAATGGAAAAATGCATGGTAAATATGTTTTTTCTGAAAATACTTTAAAGCTCATATCGCCTGATAAATTAGAGTGGAAAGTCGTTTTGAGTTCAGATCCGAATTTTTATTTATCTCCATCAGATGCTCAGGGAGATCCCCTTTCTTTTGTTTATCCTTTGCTTATGCTATTTTGACTAAGGTTTTGGAGTGAGGATTGGTTATAAATGGATAGTTATGAAACGATTTTTTTTGATGATATATGTACCTATGTAGAGGTTAGAGGAGATATAATGGACAAATATATCCGAATGAAATAGCTTTGACTGAATATAGGGCTTTTCTAAATCTTTATTGGAATGAAAATAGAAATTATGGAAAAGTTAAGGGGTATAATTGTAATGTAAATACATATTCTCCTAATGCATTATATCAAATTTTTAGTTTAGCAAATTCTGAATGTAAATAAAAAGAATATACCATGAAAAACCAAGTTTTACTGATAGCCATTCTATCTATTGTCATAGGTACTACAATTAAAGCTCAGACTTGTAGTATTGTAAAGAGTGTTGGAAAAAATACTTATTTAATAGAAGTTGGAGAAGTATTTACTACTATTTATAATCAGAACGATTCTTTACGTTTACTTGATTGCAATTATGAGTGGGATTATATAAGTCACGATATGAATGTTGAATTTTGCAACTATGATAGTTATAGGAAAATTTTTCATGATGTTCTATATCCAAGACTTAAACGACATTTGGATCCTCAAACTGAAAATGTTATACTTTTCCATTTTAGCCTTTATTTTACTATGGAGGGTACATTGGAAGAGGTTGTTTTTTCGTATAGATCGGCGATATTGAAAGATATAATACGTTTAAAAGATGTCGATGAATTTTGTACGAAATTAAAAAATAGTGATGTGCGCTTGTTGAATAAAGATAGGTATCATAGGGCGTATATCAATGGAAGATGGATTTGTAGTGAATTGTATTGGAATGTTCTTTCTTTCCAAAATATGTCTTCTTTTCACGAGAGGCCTCAAAAGGTCAATTAGTACGACCTTAATAAATGAAAAAGAACTAAAAATATCACTTACCACCATCAGCCACTCAGAGAAATCCTCCCTCTTTTGTTTATCCTTTACCTGCTTATGCTATTCTTACTAAGGTTTTGGACGGGGAGTAGAGTAAAGGGGATGTGAATAAGAATAATTAATTAAATGAGTAAAGAATGATTTTAATATAACTGAGAAGTAATGAAAAAATTAGAGTTACTTTGGGGATTTTTGGGACTTTTATTCGTTTTCTATCCACGTTCAGTTTCCTTTTATTCATATTTTCTAGTGCAGTATGAATATCTCCTTTATTCAGGTTGTTATTTTATGATCTGGTTCTGCTTAATATTTAAAAGGAATTTAGATGTAGGGCAAGAAAAAGTTACTTCATGGAGATGGATGGATTCTTTTTTTGTATTGCTGATGTTGTACTTGTTTGTTTGCGCTTGTGTGAACTTTAAAGAAAATGGTTTTATCATATTGCAATTAGGAGTTGCTATACTTGGTTATTATTGTTTTAGAAATATCCCTAAGAATCATTTTGTGTGGTATGTAGTCGCTTTTTGGGTAGCTGGAGGAATTCAGGTTATTTATTCTTTATATACGCAAGCTGATTACTTCTTGTTATCAGAGAAATGGAGTCGGATATATGGTTCTTTTCTAAATACTTCGGTATGGGGTAACTATTTAGCTTTGTTGTTGATGATGTCTTTAGGATTAATAGTGTGGGTGAAAAAGCAGTATCTATTATTATTGTTGCTTCTATGTATATCACTTGGTCTTTTATTGTTGCAAAGTGATTCGCGTACAGGTTGGTTAGCGGTGTTGATAGGATTGACAGGGGGAGCATATTGGATGTATCTGTCTAAAGGAAGGATACGGCTGAAAAAAGTGCATCTGCTTTTAACAATATTGTCTCTTTCATTATTTATATCGGTACTATGTTACACCTTTTATTTATATAAGAAAGATTCTGGTGATGGCAGACTACTTGTATGGCGTGTATCCTATGAAATGGTGAAAGATGCTCCTTTACTTGGACATGGGGTAAATGGATTTCGTCAGAACTATATGTACTATCAAGCTTCATTTTTTAAAAAGCATCCTATGCATAAGTGGCGGATGCTGGCAGATGATAGTAGTTTTACCTTTAATGAATATATAAGGTTTATTGTAGAACATGGTACTATAGCTGGTTTTCTCTTCTTTTCTTTATGCTTGTATGTTTTGTTGAAACGGACTAATAATAAAGAACCAAAGGTCGCTCTTTCAAAAATACTATTGTTGAGCTGGGGGATTGTTGCCTTCTTTTCTTATCCATTCTTTATGTGGCAGTTTGTTGTTATTCTGTTATTTATTGTGGCTGGTATAGGCGGTGGGGATATAATATATGTACTACATAAGAATGGCTTTATACGAAATGTCTATAGATTCGGATTGCTTGTTTGGGTAGGGATAATGCTTGGGGGAGGTGTTCTGTATGGCAAGAAAACGCAGATGCTGTTTAATCAGGGAAAAAACTTATACGCGGCACGAAACTATACTGGAGCTAAAGATGCATTGAAATGTTCTTTTATATATTTTCCCGATTACAATACGGCTATGTTGATAGGGGAAGTTTATGATGAACTACAAAGGAGTGATTCTGCTGAATATTATTGGCGGATGGCATCTGATATGATTCCTTATAGAGTCGTACCTCATTTCCGTTTATTTAAATTGTATCAGAAAACCGATATAGAGAAAGCCTATAGAGAAGCCTTGCAAATTAGGAATATGCCAGTTAAGGTATATGCTCCCCATCTCAATGAAATATATAAAGAGGTGGATGACTTCTTGAAAGATTATTGCTTTCATTGTTTTTCCTGAAGAAAAGCATTTACCTTTGCGGGATAATTTAATAAAAGTGTATTATGAATACAGATTTTGATTATGAAATAGTCCCTCATGGCTATGCTCATTGCTTCAACGACAACTGCTCTAAAGCCAGTAGCTGTCTGCGTCATTGGGTCGCACAGCATTGTACTGCCAATGTTCCTCTCATTACAATTCTAAGTCCGGCTTGTTTTCCTGCCACTTCTGTCGGATGTGCTTATTTCGCTCCTATTCGGAAAATGCGTGTGGCATGGGGTGTGAAAAACCTCTTTGGTAACCTTCCTTACAATAAAGCCTCCGATGTCCGTAATCAGATTATTGCTTACTTTGGCCGTACGCACTATTACCGAATCTATCGGAAAGAACGTTTTATCTCTCCTGAAGACCAGCAAGTTATAGCTCGTATATTCGCTAATAATGGTATTGCTGAGACGCCCATTTTTGATTCATATTCAGAAGTCTATAAGTGGTAATTTGTTTCCCAGCATGAAATATATTGTTTCTCGGTGTGAAACAAATTGTTTCATGCCGGGAAACAGACTGTTTCATGCCGCGAAACAAATGGTTTCACGCCGAGGAACAAATGGTTTCATTACCTGAAATAAATGGTAGGCAGATAAGTGCATCAGCGTATGTTTGTATAAGTGAGCTTATCACTCTATTCAGTATAAATCAGAATTGAAAAGAGAGAAGGGTGAAAGAAAAAACTCTTCTCTTTTTTGTTTATTATTGAAATAAGTCGTTACTTTGCACAAATTTTAAAGCAACGATGCAACAACACGGGAAAAGAGATACATATAAGCTGCATTCGAATGAATTTCATTCGTTAGTCGATGATTTCTCTTTCTCTGAGAAGATATTGTTAGTTCTTTGGTAATGCGTTAATCCTTTGTTGGGTAACGCATTTTTTTTGTGCCCGAATGTATAGAAAGAAACTTAATAGACAACAAGAGAATATATGGAAAAGAATTTGAAGAAAGTGTTGGTCTTGGGCTCAGGTGCACTCAAGATCGGTCAGGCCGGGGAGTTCGACTATTCCGGTTCGCAAGCATTGAAAGCTTTGCGTGAAGAAGGTATCAGTTCAGTATTGGTAAACCCGAACATTGCTACTATCCAGACTTCGGAAGGTATCGCAGATAAGGTTTATTTCCTGCCTGTAACTACTTATTTCGTAGAAGAAATCATCAAGAAGGAACAACCTGATGGTATCCTGTTGGCTTTCGGTGGTCAGACTGCTTTGAATTGCGGTGCTGAGTTGTGCACAAGCGGTATTTTGAACAAATATGGTGTACGCGTATTGGGTACTTCGGTAGAAGCTATCATGTATACGGAAGACCGTGACCTCTTCGTGAAGAAACTGGACGAGATCGAGATGAAGACTCCTGTCAGCCAGGCTGTAGAGAGCATGGAAGATGCAATTGCGGCTGCTGAACGCATTGGTTTCCCGGTTATGGTTCGCTCCGCTTACGCACTGGGCGGTTTGGGTAGCGGTATCTGTCAGGATAAGGAAGAATTCCTGAAACTGGCTGAAAGCTCCTTCGCTTTCTCTAAACAAATTCTTGTAGAAGAGTCTCTGAAAGGTTGGAAAGAAATTGAGTTCGAGGTAATCCGTGATGCAAACGACCACTGCTTTACAGTGGCAAGCATGGAAAACTTCGACCCGCTGGGTATCCATACGGGAGAGTCTATCGTAGTAGCTCCGACTTGCTCGCTGACTGACGAACAGGTGAAGATGTTGCAAGACCTCTCAACAAAGTGTATCCGTCACTTGGGTATCGTGGGCGAATGTAACATTCAGTATGCATTCAATGCTGAAACAAACGACTACCGTGTGATCGAGGTAAATGCTCGTCTGTCACGTTCTTCAGCTTTGGCTTCTAAGGCTACAGGATATCCGTTGGCATTCGTTGCCGCTAAGATTGCATTGGGGTATACGCTCGATCAGATTGGTGAAATGGGAACTCCGAACTCTGCATATGTGGCTCCGCAGCTGGATTACTTGATTTGTAAAATCCCTCGTTGGGACTTGACGAAGTTTGTTGGTGTATCTCGCGAAATTGGTTCCAGCATGAAGTCTGTTGGTGAAATCATGTCTATCGGACGCTCTTTTGAAGAAATTATCCAGAAGGGTTTGCGCATGATTGGTCAAGGTATGCATGGATTTGTAGGTAATGACCTGCACTTTGATGATCTGGACCGCGAGCTTTCACGTCCTACGGACCTGCGTGTGTTCGCTATCGCTGAAGCTTTGGAAAACGGTTATACAATAGATCGCATCTTCGACCTGACGAAGATTGATCCCTGGTTCCTTGGCAAACTGAAGAACATTGTTGACTATAAGTTGAAACTTTCTCAATATAATAAGGTGGAAGATATTCCGGCAGATGTATTGCGTCAAGCAAAAGTGCTGGGCTTCTCTGACTTCCAGATTGCACGTTTCGTACTCGATCCGCAAGGCAATATGGAGAAAGAAAACCTGATGGTACGTGACCGTCGTAAAGAATTGGGTATTCTGCCGGCTGTGAAGCGTATCAATACGATAGCTTCCGAGCATCCTGAACTGACCAACTATCTGTACATGACATACGCTGTTGAAGGGTATGATGTGAACTATTATAAGAATGAAAAATCAGTAGTTGTACTGGGTTCCGGTGCTTACCGTATCGGTTCTTCCGTAGAGTTCGACTGGTGTTCGGTAAATGCAGTGCAGACAGCACGCAAGTTGGGTTATAAGTCTATTATGATCAATTACAACCCCGAAACAGTGTCTACTGACTACGATATGTGCGATCGTCTTTACTTCGACGAACTTTCTTTCGAACGTGTACTCGATGTTATCGACTTGGAACAGCCTCGTGGTGTAATTGTATCAGTAGGCGGACAGATCCCGAACAATCTGGCAATGAAACTGCACCGTCAGTCAGTGCCCATCCTGGGAACTTCTCCTATCTCTATCGACCGTGCTGAAAACCGTAACAAGTTCTCTGCAATGCTCGACCAACTGGGTATTGACCAGCCGGCTTGGCAGGAACTTACCAGTCTGGAAGATGTGAAAGGTTTCGTAGAAAAGGTAGGTTATCCGGTATTGGTTCGTCCGTCTTATGTGCTTTCGGGTGCTGCGATGAACGTATGCTATGATGAAGAAGAATTGGAAAACTTCCTGAAGATGGCTGCTGAGGTATCAAAAGAATATCCGGTAGTAATCTCTCAATTCTTGCAGAATACAAAAGAAATCGAATTCGATGCTGTAGCACAGAATGGTGAAGTGGTGGAATATGCTATTTCCGAGCACGTGGAATTTGCGGGTGTGCACTCTGGTGATGCTACATTGGTATTCCCGGCACAGAAGATTTACTTTGCTACGGCACGTCGCATTAAGAAGATCAGCCGTCAGATTGCGAAGGAACTCAATATCTCCGGCCCGTTCAACATCCAGTTCCTGGCTCGTAACAATGAAGTGAAGGTAATCGAGTGTAATCTTCGTGCTTCTCGTAGTTTCCCGTTTGTTTCTAAAGTACTGAAACGTAACTTTATAGAAACGGCTACCCGCATCATGCTGGATGCTCCTTATTCACGTCCTGATAAATCAGCATTCGATATTGATTGGATCGGTGTGAAAGCTTCTCAGTTCTCCTTCTCTCGTTTACACAAGGCAGACCCGGTACTGGGTGTGGATATGTCTTCTACGGGTGAAGTTGGTTGTATCGGTGATGACTTCTCAGAAGCATTGCTGAGTGCAATGATTGCTACAGGTTTCCAGATACCTCAAAAAGGTGTTATGTTCTCTTCCGGTGCAATGAAATCAAAAGTAGATTTGTTGGAGTCCAGTCGTGTACTTTTCGATAAAGGCTACAAGATTTATGCAACGGCAGGTACGGCTGCGTTCTTGAATGCTCATGGTGTATCTACCGAAGCTGTTTACTGGCCGGATGAACGCCCTGATGCTGAGAACAACGTAATGAAGATGATAGCTGAACACAAGTTCGACTTGATCGTCAACATTCCGAAGAACCATACGAAGCGTGAATTGACGAACGGTTACCGTATTCGTCGTGGTGCTATCGACCATAACATTCCGTTGATTACGAATGCTCGTCTGGCAAGCGCCTTTATCGAAGCATTCTGCGAATTGAAGCTGGAAGATATTGCTATCAAGAGTTGGCAAGAATATAAATAATCAGGTATTTACCTGAAGTTAAAAAAGAGATGCTAAATTGGCATCTCTTTTTTTTATGCCTATCTTTGTGGATAGATAGTACCTTTTAAAGGTATCTGTTATTTGTCCAATCAAAATACGTTCTTAAACCATGAAAAAAATCCCCCTTTTCTTTATTGTTTTGGTTTGTATGTTGGCTGCACAATTAAAAGCAGCAGATGGTTTCCTCCCTCAATCCAAATGGATTGGCAGTGAACAGTGTCAAAGTATTCCGAATACCTGGCTTTGTTTTCGTAAAACGGTGCATCTGCCCGGCGTTCCGGGTGAGATGATTGCAAATATCGCTGTAGATTCCAAGTATTGGCTATGGATTAACGGCAAGATGGTGGTGTTTGAAGGTGGATTGAAGCGGGGACCTGCTCCCGGAGCGACTTATTACGATCAGGTGGATATTGCCCCTTATCTGGAGAAAGGTGAGAATACCATTGCTCTGCTGGTGTGGCATTTCGGGAAAAACGGATTCAGCCATGTGAATAGTGGAACGGCGGCTTTGTTGTTTTGTGCCCAAGGGGCAAATTTATCCATTGTCAGTGATAAGAGCTGGCAATGTAGTGTGTATCGGGCTTATCAGAATACAGAAGCCCCATTTCCCAATTATCGTTTATCCGAAAGTAATATCCGCTTTGATGCCCGCAAGGAATTGGCAGGTTGGAACATGCCGGATTTCAGTGGAAAGCTGGGAGCATCTATCGAAATTGTGGCTCCGAACGAAATGCCGTTCGGGAAATTGGTGGCCCGTCCCATCCCGATGTGGAAGGATGGTGGTCTAACGGATTATCCGGAAGTAGTCAAAAATGAAAAAGGGGATACTATTCGGTGCCGTTTGCCCTATAATTGTCAGATAACTCCTTATTTGCATGTAAAGGCTTCGGCCGGATTGGCGGTTGGCATGCTGACCGATAACTATACAGGAGGAAGTGCTAATAATGTGAGAGCTGAATATATTACTCGTGAGGGTGAGCAGGAATATGAAAGTTTCGGCTGGATGAATGGTCATGAGGTGCTTTATGTTGTTCCTGCCGGCGTGGAAGTGCTGGGCGTTAAATACCGGGAAACGGGTTATAATGCGGATATGAAAGGTTCTTTCGCATGCGATGATGATTTCTATAATGAATTGTGGAAGCGAAGTGCACGTACTTTATATATTACCATGCGCGATAATTACATGGACTGTCCTGACCGTGAGCGTGCGCAATGGTGGGGAGATGAAGTAAATGAGTTGGGTGAAGCTTTCTATGTACTTGATCCGCGCGGCTGGCAGTTGGCCACAAAAGGTATCTATGAACTGATGAACTGGCAACGTCCGGACGGCGTTATTGCTTCTCCTGTTCCGTCGTTGAACTGGTGTAAGGAACTTCCTTTGCAGATGCTTGCGTCTGTAGGTTGGTATGGATTCTATACGCAAGCGTTCTATAGTGACGATTATTCTTTTGTTCCGCATATTTACGATGGCCTGAAGAAATATTTGCATGAAGTCTGGCAGGTTGATGACCAAGGTATGCCTGTGGTTCGTCCGGGTGATTGGAATTGGGGCGATTGGGGAACGGATGTCGATATGGAGGTTCTTACTACTTGTTGGTATTATCTGGCTCTTAAGGCTGAAAAAGAGTTTGCCCTTCATCTGCGTAAACTGTATGATGCCAATCAGATCGGTGAAATGATGAAACGTATCTCTGCGGCTTTTGACGCCCGCTATTGGAATGGTAAGGCTTATCGTTCCAAATTGCATAATGGGGAGACGGATGACCGTGCGCAGGCAATGGCTGTAGTGAGTGGATTGGCGCCGGCCGGTAGATATAAAGCTTTGCTAAAGGTTTTCAAGAAGGAATATCATGCCAGTCCTTATATGGAAAAGTATGTAATGGAAGCCTTGTTTATGATGGGCGAACCGGAGTTTGCATTGAAACGTATGCGCGACCGTTATGCTAAAATGATGTCATATCCTTATACCACCTTATTTGAAGGGTGGGGGATAGGTGCCGAAGGTTTTGGTGGAGGCACTATAAATCATGCATGGAGTGGTGGTCCGCTGACTATATTGAGCCAAAAACTGTGTGGAATAGAGCCGCTTGCTCCCGGATTTAAGCAATTCCGTGTTGCTCCGCAACTTGGTTCGTTGAATAAAGCTTCGGCAGTGGTGCCTACTCTTTATGGTGACATCAGGGTTGATATAAGGCAGCAAGATCATAAACTCGGTATTCAAGTGGTTGTTCCGCAAGGTACCACGGCAGTAGTGGCATTGCCTGGCAGTAAAGAAAAAGTGCTTTCACCGGGTACTCATATTCTTCCGTAAGGCGAAGAATTGGTTTATAGCGATTATGTTGGTGAAATGCCTCTGAAAAAAGTTGCTTATTTAAAATGCTGAAATTCAATAAGTATATATCTTTCTGTATAAATTTCTTAGAAAATAGTTCGCAATTGTTTTGGTAATATCAAAATAAGCTGTACCTTTGCATCGCTTTTGAAACGAAAGTGTACGGGCGTTTAGCTCAGCTGGTTCAGAGCATCTGCCTTACAAGCAGAGGGTCGGCGGTTCGAATCCGTCAACGCCCACTAAAAAAAAGCACTTTCGGTCCAAAAGGGCGTTTAGCTCAGCTGGTTCAGAGCATCTGCCTTACAAGCAGAGGGTCGGCGGTTCGAATCCGTCAACGCCCACAGATGTAAAATTATTAAATAGCCTTGCAAGTTTTTGCAGGGCTATTTTTTTATCTGTTAACGTCCTTTCTTAACTTTCTTATCCCTTTATGGCTTGTTACTCAGAAAAAAACGCTAATTTTGCGGCTCGATAATTATCAAAATACGACGTATGGAACTTGATTTACTTACAGCTATCTCTCCGATTGATGGTCGATATAGAGGAAAAACGGATGCCTTGGCGGCTTATTTCTCGGAGTTTGCCTTAGTGAAATACCGCGTGCAAGTGGAAGTGGAATACTTCATCACCTTGTGCGAGCTGCCTTTGCCGCAGTTGAAAGGCGTAGACAAAAGTGTATTCGAAACTTTAAGAAATATCTATCGTAACTTCTCAGAAGCTGATGCACAGCGTATCAAGGATATTGAGAGTGTGACAAACCACGATGTGAAAGCCGTGGAGTATTTCCTAAAAGAAGAGTTTGATAAGATGGGTGGAATGGATGACTATAAAGAGTTTATTCATTTCGGACTGACTTCACAGGATATCAATAATACTTCTGTGCCTCTGTCTATCAAGGAAGCTCTGGAGCAGGTATACTATCCGCAGATAGAGGAATTGATAGCACAGCTTCGCACGTATGCGGAAGACTGGGCTGCTATCCCTATGCTTGCTAAAACACATGGTCAGCCGGCTTCTCCTACCCGTTTAGGGAAGGAAGTAATGGTGTTCGTCTATCGTCTTGAACGCCAATTGACTACATTAAAGGCTTGCCCCATTACTGCTAAGTTTGGTGGTGCTACCGGAAATTACAACGCACATCATGTTGCTTATCCGGAGTTTGACTGGAAAGCATTCGGTAACAAATTCGTAGCTGAAAAGCTGGGGTTGGAACGCGAAGAGTATACTACGCAGATCTCCAATTATGATAATCTTTCCGCTATCTTTGATGCAATGAAACGCATTAATACAGTGATGATCGATATGAACCGTGACTTCTGGCAATATATTTCCATGGAATATTTCAAGCAGAAGATCAAAGCCGGTGAAGTGGGTTCCAGTGCTATGCCGCACAAGGTGAATCCGATTGACTTTGAAAATGCGGAAGGCAACTTGGGTATAGCTACTGCAATTCTGGAACATCTGGCTGTGAAACTGCCGGTATCTCGTTTGCAACGCGACCTGACAGATTCTACTGTATTGCGTAATGTAGGTGTTCCGTTCGGACATATTGTAATTGCCATTCAAAGTTCGTTGAAGGGTTTGCGTAAGTTGTTGCTGAATGAAACTGCTATTTATCGTGATTTGGATAATTGCTGGAGCGTGGTAGCTGAGGCTATTCAGACTATTCTGCGTCGTGAAGCATATCCGCATCCGTATGAGGCATTAAAAGCATTGACCCGTACCAACCAGGCTATTACGGAAGCTTCCATAAAAGAATTTATCGAGGGGTTGAATGTAAGCGAAGAAATTAAGAAAGAATTGCGCGTCATTACTCCCCATACATATACAGGTATTTAAAAAGAGTAGGAAAAAATAGCCGGATAATGAAGCCAACATTTTAAATCCGGTGATTGTTAATATAGTATACATATATAATATAAGGTATAAGAGTGATAATAGAATGGCCGTGAGGCCAACGTTTAATTTTATTCGAATAAAACAATGAGTACAGAAAACGAAACTTGGCGTGACGATTCTTCCAATGAGGAGAATTCAGGCAACAGATTTGACAGAGAAAACAATTACAGCCGTCCGTCTTACAACCGTGAAGGTGGTGACCGACCTTATCGTCCGCGTTTTAACAGCGAGAGTGGTGATCGTCCACAGCGTGCTTACAGCAGTGATCGCCCGTATCGCCCGCGCTTTAATCCTAATGCCGAAGGTGGTGAACGTCCACAACGTTCATATGGTGACCGTCCGTCTTACAACCGTGAAGGTGGAGACCGTCCTTATCGTCCGCGCTATAACAGCGAAGGTGGCGATCGTCCGCAACGCCCATCCTATGGAAATAACAGTGGTGGTGACCGTCCTTACCGTCCGCGCTACAATAGTGGTGAAGGTGGTGACCGTCCTCAGCGCCCTTCTTATGGTGACCGTCCTCAACGCCCCCGTTTTAACAGTGGTGATGGTGGACAGCGTTCCTATAACAATGATCGTCCTTACCGTCCACGCTACAATAGTGGTGATGGTGGCGACCGTCCTCAGCGTCCTTATGGAAGTTCCTCTTATGGTGGTTCTTCTTATGGTGGCTCTTCTTATGGCGATCGTCCTCAACGTCCGCGTTTTAACCCCAATGGTGGTGGAAGACCGGGTGGATATGGCCGTCCGCAACAACGCCGTACGCCGGATTATGATCCGAATGCAAAGTACAGCCGTAAGAAGCAGATAGAATATAAGGAGCAGTTTACTGATCCTAATGAACCGATTCGCTTGAATAAGTTCCTGGCTAATGCAGGCGTTTGCTCTCGTCGTGAGGCAGATGAATTCATCACAGCAGGTGTGGTTTCAGTAAACGGAGCAGTGGTTACAGAACTCGGAACCAAGATTAAACGCGGTGACGAAGTGAAATTCCACGATCAGACGGTAAGCATCGAACGTAAGATTTACATCTTGCTGAATAAGCCGAAAGATACTGTGACTACTTCGGATGATCCGCAGGCACGACGCACGGTAATGGATTTGGTGAAAGGTGCTTGTGATGAGCGTATTTATCCGGTAGGTCGTCTGGACCGCAACACTACAGGTGTATTGCTGTTGACGAATGACGGTGACTTGGCTTCTAAGTTGACTCACCCGAAGTTCCTGAAGAAGAAGATTTATCACGTACATACAGATAAGAATGTGACAAAAGCTGATATGGATCAGATTGCAGCCGGTATCCAATTGGATGACGGTGAAATCCATGCAGATGCTATCAATTATACGGATGATGTTAGACGGGATGAAGTGGGCATTGAAATCCACTCAGGTAAGAACCGTATTGTTCGTCGTATATTTGAGTCACTGGGCTACAAGGTAGTGAAACTCGACCGCGTATTCTTTGCCGGACTGACTAAGAAAGGCTTGCGTCGTGGCGAATGGCGCTATTTGAGCGAACAGGAAGTAAACTACCTGCGCATGGGCTCTTTTGAGTAATTATATAATATAGGTTTAACACAAATTTATGGAAAAGATTAGTAGAACAAAGATTGTTGACGTATTGAAGCGCGAAGATTTTGGCGCTATGGTCAACGTGAAAGGCTGGGTTCGTACCCGCAGAGGTAGTAAACAAGTTAATTTTATCGCCCTGAATGACGGTTCTACAATAAATAATGTGCAGGTTGTAGTAGATTTGGCAAGCTTCGATGAAGAGATGCTGAAAGATATTACCACCGGTGCTTGTCTGAGTGTGAACGGTGAACTGACGGAATCTGTAGGTTCCGGTCAGAAAGCTGAGATTCAAGCTCGTGAGATTGAAGTTCTGGGAACTTGTGATAACACATATCCTTTGCAAAAGAAAGGCCATACACTGGAGTTTCTGCGCGAGATTGCTCACTTGCGTCCCCGCACGAATACTTTTGGTGCAGTGTTCCGCATTCGTCATAACATGGCGATAGCTATCCATACTTTCTTCCATCAGAAAGGTTTCGTTTATTTCCATACACCTATCATCACGGCTTCCGACTGTGAAGGTGCCGGACAAATGTTCCAGGTAACAACGAAGAACCTCTATGATTTGAAGAAGGATGAAGCCGGTTCTATCATTTATGATGACGACTTCTTTGGTAAGCAGGCCAGTCTGACGGTTTCCGGACAGTTGGAAGGTGAACTTGCTGCTACGGCATTGGGAGCTATCTATACGTTTGGTCCTACATTCCGTGCAGAAAACTCCAATACTCCGCGCCATTTGGCTGAGTTCTGGATGGTAGAACCGGAAGTTGCGTTCAATGATATTACGGACAACATGGATCTGGCAGAAGAGTTTATCAAATTCTGCGTGAAGTGGGCTTTGGATCACTGCGCTGATGATGTGAAGTTCCTCAATGATATGTTCGACAAAGGTTTGATTGAACGCCTGCAAAGTGTATTGAAAGAATCTTTCGTACGTTTGCCTTATACGGACGGTATCAAGATACTGGAAGAGGCTGTTGCTAAAGGCCATAAGTTCGAATTCCCGGTATACTGGGGTGTGGACCTGGCTTCTGAGCACGAACGTTATCTCGTGGAAGAACACTTCAAGCGTCCGGTTATCCTGACTGACTATCCGAAGGAAATCAAAGCGTTCTACATGAAGCAGAACGAAGATGGTAAAACGGTACGTGCAATGGATGTATTGTTCCCGAAGATTGGTGAGATTATCGGTGGTTCCGAGCGTGAAGCGGATTACAACAAGTTGATGACGCGTATTGACGAAATGCATATTCCGATGAAGGATATGTGGTGGTATCTCGATACTCGTAAGTTCGGTACGTGCCCTCACTCAGGTTTCGGTCTGGGCTTTGAGCGCTTGCTTCTGTTCGTGACGGGTATGGCGAATATTCGTGATGTGATACCTTTCCCGCGTACACCGCGTAATGCAGAGTTTTAACTTGTAAATACATAGATGAAGTAGCCCGCACAATCTTGGTTGTGCGGGCTCTTTTTTTACTGATAATTTGTTATAATATCAAAATAAATACTTATATTTGTGACAGTCAGATGCCTATACGTTAACCAAATATATACGAACATGAAGAAGAAGTATTTCATTACCATGTTGGCAGCGGTGCTGCTGGCGGTAACAGGAGCGATGGCACAAAAAAAGGCGAGTTTCAAACCTGCGGATTTGAAAGGTATCTGGCAGCTGTGCCACTATGTATCCGAAATTCCGGATGTTCCCGGGGCTTTGAAGCCCAGTAACACGTTTAAGGTGTTGAGTGACGACGGGCGTATCGTCAATTTTACTCTTATTCCCGGTAAAGATGCCATAATCACCGGATATGGTACCTATACCCAACTGACGGATAATAGTTATCGGGAAAGTATTGAGAAAAACATTCACCTGCCCATGCTGGATAATAAAGATAATATTCTGGAGTTTGAGATGGGAGAGGGCGGACTTATGCATCTGAAGTATTTTATTTCTAAAGATTTGAACGGCAATGAACTGAACTGCTGGTATCATGAAACCTGGAAACGGGTAATGATGCCACCTGCATTCCCCGAAGATATTGTCCGTTAAAGCAGACTATCCTGATATAACAAGCAATGTTACGATGCAGAACAAGTAATCTTATGCATCGTAACATTGCTTGTTTTATACCATAACATTGCTTGTGATTGATAGTTAGCCTCTTTAAAAAAAAGAAGAAAACGTTTGCCAGTTTTGGGAAAATCCGTACCTTTGCAAGCCGATTATTATCTAATAAGGATAAGCAATTAATTCAGAGCGAGTTAATCTACCTTTGTCCGGGGTAGCTAATCCGTAATGAAGAATTTTTTTAGTAGTAACATTTAAAAAACAAATCAAGAGTGGATACTTTAAGTTACAAGACCATTTCTGCAAACAAAGCTACGGTAACCAAAGAATGGGTTATTGTTGACGCTACAGACCAAGTATTGGGTCGTCTGGGCGCAAAAGTTGCGAAACTGTTGAGAGGAAAGTATAAACCAAACTTTACTCCTCACGTAGATTGCGGTGATAATGTAATCATTATCAATGCCGACAAAGTTAAAATGACAGGTAATAAGTGGACTGACAAAGTGTATTTGTCATACACAGGTTATCCCGGTGGTCAGAGAGAAATGACTCCTGCTCGTCTGCAGGCTAAACCGAACGGTGATGACAGACTGTTGAGAAAAGTAGTAAAGGGTATGTTGCCTAAGAACAAATTGGGCGCTAAATTGCTGAGCAATATGTACGTATATGCCGGCAGCGAGCACAAACATGACGCTCAGAACCCGAAATCAATTGATATAAACTTACTTAAATAATAGATATGGAAGTAGTAAATGCATTAGGCAGACGTAAAAGTGCAATTGCACGCATTTTCGTAACCGAAGGTACAGGAAAGATTACTATTAACAAGAGAGACCTTGCAGAGTACTTTCCATCAACTATTCTTCAGTATGTAGTAAAACAACCGCTGAGCAAGCTGGGTGTTGCTGAAAAATATGATATTAAAGTAAATCTTTGCGGTGGTGGTTTCACCGGTCAGTCTCAGGCTTTGCGTTTGGCTATTGCCCGCGCATTGGTGAAGATGAATGCTGAAGACAAAGCTGCTCTTCGTGCTGAAGGCTTCATGACTCGTGACCCGCGTTCTGTTGAACGTAAGAAACCGGGACAACCGAAAGCTCGTAGAAGATTCCAGTTCAGTAAACGTTAAGAGTTGCAGAAACGTTGGGGCGGACAAGTTGCTTAATTCTCAACTTTTATCTCTCAACTCTCAACTGAAAGAGCGTTTAGTATCTAAACTACCGGGACTCTGGATTGATAGACTACCCGGCGGTTGGTTTAGGAAAAACAAAAAAGAAAGTAAACGATTTAAAGAAAAAACAAGATGTCAAGAACAAATTTTGATACATTATTGGAAGCCGGTTGCCACTTTGGTCACCTCAAAAGAAAGTGGAATCCTGCAATGGCTCCTTATATTTTCATGGAACGCAATGGTATCCATATCATTGACCTCCACAAGACAGTTGCTAAAGTAGATGAAGCTGCTGAAGCTTTGAAGCAAATTGCTAAATCAGGAAAGAAAGTCCTGTTCGTTGCTACTAAAAAACAAGCTAAACAAGTGGTTGCTGATAAAGCTGCCGCTGTAAATATGCCTTATGTAATCGAGCGTTGGCCGGGCGGTATGTTGACTAACTTCCCCACTATCCGCAAGGCTGTTAAGAAGATGGCTACCATCGACAAATTGACAAATGACGGTACGTACTCTAATCTGTCTAAGAGAGAAATCCTGCAGATTTCACGTCAACGTGCTAAGCTGGACAAGACTTTGGGTTCTATTGCTGACCTGACTCGTCTGCCGTCTGCACTGTTCGTTATCGATGTTATGAAAGAAAACATCGCAGTTCGCGAAGCTAACCGTTTGGGTATCCCCGTATTCGGTATCGTTGATACGAACTCTGATCCTTCTAACATTGATTTCGTTATCCCGGCTAATGATGATGCTACTAAATCAATAGAAGTAATTCTGGATGCTTGCTGCGCTGCTATGCAGGAAGGTTTGGAAGAAAGAAAAGCTGAAAAAGTAGACATGGAAGCAGCTGGTGAAGCTCCTGCCAATAAAGGCAAGAAGAAAGCTACAAAAGCAAGACTCGACAAATCTGACGAGGAAGCAATCAATGCAGCTAAAGCTGCTGCTTTCCTGAAGGAAGACGAAGAGGCTTAATCATACTTGAATGGTAAGATGGTAAAATGATAAGATGATAATGTCGTCTTACCATCCTATCATCTTACCATTTTATCATTTTGAATATTAATTATAAAAAGAAAATATATTATGGCTGTAACAATGGCTGATATTACCAAACTCCGTAAAATGACCGGAGCAGGTATGATGGACTGCAAGAATGCGTTGACGGAAGCTGAAGGCGATTTCGACAAGGCAATGGAAATAATCCGTAAGAAGGGACAGGCTGTTGCCGCTAAGCGTTCAGACCGCGAAGCTTCTGAAGGTTGTGTTCTGGCTAAGACTACCGGTAACTTTGCTGTTATCATTGCTTTGAAGTGCGAAACTGACTTCGTAGCTCAAAATGCTGACTTTATAAAATTGACTCAAGATATTCTGGATCTTGCTGTAGCTAACAACTGCAAGACTTTGGACGAAGTGAAAGCATTGCCGATGGGTAACGGTACTGTACAGGATGCAGTGACTGACCGTAGCGGTATTACAGGTGAGAAGATGGAGCTTGATGGCTACCTGACTGTAGAGGGTGCAAGTACTGTTGTTTACAATCATATGAATAGAAATGGTCTCTGCACTATCGTTGCTTTCAATAAAGAAGTTGACGAGCAGTTGGCTAAGGAAGTGGCTATGCAGATTGCTGCCATGAACCCGATTGCAATTGATGAGGATGGTGTTTCTGAAGAAGTGAAGCAGAAAGAAATTGAAGTTGCTATCGAGAAGACCAAAGCAGAACAGGTACAAAAAGCTGTTGAGGCTGCTTTGAAGAAAGCAGGTATCAATCCGGCTCACGTAGACAGCGAAGACCACATGGAAAGTAATATGGCTAAAGGTTGGATTACGGCTGAAGATATTGCAAAAGCAAAAGAAATCATTGCTACTGTTTCTGTTGAAAAGGCTGCACACCTGCCTGAACAAATGATCCAGAACATCGCTAAAGGTCGTCTGGCTAAGTTCTTGAAAGAAGTTTGCTTGCTGAACCAAGAAAATATCATGGACTCTAAGAAGACCGTAAGAGAAGTGTTGGCAGCAGCTGACCCTGAATTGAAGATTGTAGACTTCAAGCGTTTCACTTTGAAAGCTGAATAATTCAACTCAATATATATAAAAAAACGACCGCACGGAGTTTCCGTAGCGGTCGTTTTTTTATGCATATTTGCCTCTTTTGGAAGAAGTGATGTACTTACTGAAAACAGATAGTCTGTTTTGGTGAACCGGATTATCCGACCGGCTTAGTCTGCGTATATCCCTCTTTTTTAAGTAGTTCCAGTACTTTCTGCTTGAAATCTCCCTGTACGATGATTTCTCCGTCTTTGGCACTTCCGCCTACGCCACATTTAGACTTCAGCAATTTACCTAACTCCTTCAAGTCATTCTCCGTACCGACGAAACCCGTGACAAGTGTGACTACTTTTCCTCCCCGATTCTTGCGATCCAACTGAACACGCAACTTCTGTTGGGAAGCTGCCGGAGTGATTTGCGCTTCTTCATCTTCCTTTTCATAACTATAGTCCGGATTGGTAGAATAAACCACATTCAACCGTTCTTTCCAATCATTATTCTTCATATTCGTTCTGTTTTAAGAATCAAAAGTAATATTTTGCGTGGAACTTTGCAATCTTTTGAGACTTTTGTCGTCTAATAGAAAACGCTATTAAGCTTCAAATATACAAAATATGAAAAGAATCATCTGGCTATTTCTATTGTCTTTGGTTACTATACTATCTTTTTCGCAATCTTTCAAGGGTACTGTTACGGATACTGACGGAAAGCCGGTTCCTTATGCCGCCCTCTATCTAAGAGAAATGAAATCAGGTTTAACTACTGATGAGCACGGGCGGTTTCAAACGAAATTATCTGCCGGACAATATACCTGTGAGGTCTCTTCTTTAGGATTCATATCCCAAACCTTTACTTTTCAAATGCTGAATCGTGATTATGAGAAGGATATAGTGCTTGCCGAACGTACTTATAGCCTGCCGGAAGTAAGCATCACCAAGGGAAATGAAGATCCCGCCTATGCAGTGATGCGCAAAGCGATAGCGCGTGCTCCTTATTATCGCACTCAGATAAAAAGCTACACTGCCGGTACGTATCTGAAGGGAACCGGTAAAGGAACCTCTATTCCTGCTGTCCTGAAACTATCCAAAGAGGTGCGGAAAGATGCAAAAGAATGGCTTGGAAAGCTGTTTGTGCTGGAGCAACAGCAGATCGTGAATTTTACTGCCCCCAATATCTGGAATAATAAGGTATTGGCCAACAAGAACTCTTTTCCCGAGGAAATACAGGTGGATATGGGAATAACAACGATTAATCTCTATACTCCTGAGCTTTTCGGCAAAGTCTCTCCTTTAAATAAAAGTGCCTTTTCATACTATCGTTTCAGACTTGACGCTTGCTTTGTGGAAGAAGGACAAATGATAAATAAGATCCGTGTGATTCCCAAGAAAGACGATAACCGTTTGCTGGAAGGAGACCTGTTCATTGTAGAAGATTTGTGGTGCATTTCGGCTGCTGATGTCAATGTTCGTGGTACCGGACTGAAAGCAAAGATTAAGATCACTTGTAAGGAGGTGCAGTCTTCTGTCTTTCTGCCGGTTTCTATCACCACCTCTTCTACCATCGACATAATGGGTTTCAAGGCAGAAGCTTCCTATCTGGCGGCAATACACTATAGAGAGGTAAAAACGGATATCCAGCCGGAGACCAATACGGATAAAACGGTAAAACCTGTAACTGCCACTGCAGTAGTGCAGCCAAAGAAACATAAATTTGAACGTCCGGCACGGATCGGACGCAAAGATACTCAGGTTGATTCGCTTGCCGATAAACGGGATTCTCTTTATTGGACCACTATCCGTAGCGTGCCGTTGCGATTGGAAGAGGTGCAGAGTTATCAATATAAAGAAGAAAAGATAGCTTTGAAAGATTTGTCACCCGGAGAAAAGTCCGAGAAGAAAACAGCTTTCGGGCAAGTACTGAATACCATTATGTGGGGAAAGACTTTCAGAACTTCCAATAAAAATGCCTGGCTGACTTTACCCGGTCTTTCCGCTTATATTCCCGAATATAATTTTGTGGATGGTTTCTGGTTAGGAGTTAAACTAAAGACAGGAGTGAAGTTATCAGAATCTTCTACACTTCGTTTTGTACCTTCTTTCTATTATACCACAGCCCGCAAAAACTGGATTGGACAAGGAGAATTGACGTTGGATTATGCTCCACGGAACCGTGGCTATTTATCCCTTTCCGGAGGTCTTCTGTCTGCCGATTATAATTCGGAAAGCGGAGAATCCCGTTTGATTAATAGTATGTCCAGCTCGTTGTTCGGCCATAACCATCTGAAGCTTTATGAGAATACCTTCTTCACAGTTGACCATGCGATAGAGCCAGCTAACGGATTACTTTTTTCTTCCTCACTTTCCTGGCAACGCAGGAAGATGCTGGATAATCATATCCGTAAAAGTTGGTTCAAGAGGGATGCCGAGCCGAATATTCCGGAAAACACTGCTTTCCGACCGATGCCGGAGAATGATATCCTGAAAGCTTCTTTTGAATTGGAGTATACTCCGGCTCACTACTATCACATGTCGCAAGGTAAGAAAGTGTATGAAGCTTCCCGTTATCCTACATTTGCCCTGAAATATGACAGAGCTTTCCCTATGAGCGGAAGCCGTTATCTTACCTCGTACCACCTGATGCAATTCTCTGCTAAACAGAAAATCGAGTTCGGTATGTTCAATCGTCTGTATTGGTCAGTGAATGCAGGCTCATTCTTTGATGCAAAGAACCTCCAGTTCCCTGACTTCAAGCATTTTGCTTCTACCCGCATACTGGTTACGGAACGTTCTTTCGATACCGGATTTAGTTTACTGGATAACTATGCTTTGTCCACCCATACCCGCTGGGCACAGGCTAATGTCTCCTGGTATACTCCGTATCTGCTTTTGAAACATCTTCCTTTTCTGTCAAGAAAAGCATTTGATGAAGCCTTGCATCTCCGTTCCATCGTGATATATGGTCGGCGCCCCTATACGGAGATTGGATATTCTATCGGGTTTTCCGATATGGCACGGATAGGTGTCTTTGCCGGATTCGATTGCCTGAAGTTCCATTCGGTGGGAGTTTCTCTTAGTTTGCCGTTATCCCTCTTTGGTGATAAGTAAAACTTTTGTAGAAATTATGTTAACTTTCTTCTATAGGACTATTCTTTTCAGAAAAAAACGTATTTTTGTCCACCCGTAACCTAAAGAAATGAAGAAAATGACCACGAACCAGGCAATTCAATATAAGGATAGCATGAAAGTGCCGGAGCCTACTTTGCGCAGGTTGCCGTGGTACTTGTCGAATGTTAAGCTGCTCAAGCAGCGGGGCGAACGGTACGTCTCTTCTACACAGATATCCAAAGAAATCAATATAGATGCTTCCCAGATAGCCAAGGACTTGTCCTATGTCAACATCTCCGGGCGTACGCGTGTGGGCTACGAAGTCGATACTCTGATAGCCGTACTGGAAGACTTCCTCGGATTTACCGATATGCATAAAGCATTTCTGTTTGGAGTAGGTAGCTTGGGTGGTGCATTGTTGCGCGACTCCGGTTTGAAGCACTTCGGGCTGGAAATTGTAGCCGCATTTGATGTGAACCCGGAATTAGTAGGCACTACATTGAACGGAATTCCAATCTTCCATTCCAGTGAATTCGAGCAGAAGATGCGCGAATATGATGTGAACATCGGTGTGCTGACTGTACCTATCGAGATAGCCCAATGCATTACGGACACCATGATAGCCGGTGGCATCAAAGCAGTGTGGAACTTTACGCCGTTCCGTATCCGTGTGCCGGAAAATATCGTTGTTCAGAATACTTCTCTATATGCTCATTTGGCGGTGATGTTTAACCGCCTGAATTTTAACGAAATCAAATAATGAAGATTATTGCTGTCGGAATGAACTATGCACTGCACAATAAAGAGCTGGGGCATACGTTAGTTAATAAAGAGCCGGTTATCTTCATGAAGCCCGACTCGGCTATATTGAAAGACGGAAAGCCTTTCTTTATTCCCGATTTTTCGGATGAGGTTCATTACGAAACTGAGGTGGTGGTACGTATCTGCCGTTTGGGAAAAAACATTGCGCCGCGCTTTGCCAACCGTTATTATGACGCAGTGACTGTAGGCATCGACTTTACGGCACGCGACTTACAACGTAAGTTCCGTGAAGCGGGTAATCCCTGGGAACTTTGCAAAGGGTTCGATCATTCGGCAGCTATCGGAACTTTTGTTCCTTTGGAGCAGGCAGGAGGCGATTTGCAGCAGCTTGATTTCCGCCTGGAAATAGACGGAAAGGAAGTGCAGCACGGCAATACCTCGGATATGCTTTTCAAAGTGGATGAGATTATTGCATACGTCAGCCGCTTTATGACGCTGAAAATAGGCGACCTGTTGTTTACGGGAACTCCCGCAGGCGTAGGTCCGGTACAGATAGGACAGCATTTACAAGGATACCTCGGAGAAGATAAGTTGCTCGACTTTTATATTCGTTGAGTCAATTTATTACGATATGTTTATCAAACGTTGCTGGTTGCTTTGTTGTTTTATTGCTCTTCTTCTTCCGGTTTCAGCGCAGGAATTCATTACGCTGAACTGGCAGGAATTGTCTTCTGCACAGACGCTTCCCGTAGTGACGCGCGAACTTCCATTAGGGAACGATTTCCGTTCCTTTACTTATCAGGTAGAAATTGAATTTCCGGAATACCAGAAACTAAGCCGGAGTGAGGTGGCAGCATTAGAGATGCGACTCGACAGTTTGCGTCAGTTACCCAATGAAGATGTTGCTTTCCGGAAGGGCTTACCGGCATCTCCACAGATAAACTCCTTCACTAAAATCTCCGCACATCATGGCTTTCTCTCCATAAGTTTTGTCCCTGTCATTTTTCGTGAAGGAAGCTACCAACGGCTGAATTCGTTCAAACTATCCGTGAAATCCTATTCAAAGAAAGATGGAATAGGGGAGGGAACAGCTACTCGAGGCTCGGGGACAACTTTAACCGGAGTTTCTTTAAAAGATTGCACAACTTCGCTTCTCGCTTCAGGACGTTGGACCAAGATAGGTGTGAGAAATACCGGAGTCTTTAAAATCACGAATGCCGAATTAAAGAAGATGGGATTCTCAAGACCCGAGAAAGTCCGCGTATTTGGTTATGGTGGTTATTTGTTATCCCAGCGTTTCAATGAACATCCGGCAGCAGATTTGCCCGAAGTCCCCTTGCTGCGTTTGTCAGATGGTGTATTGTTTTATGGTCGTGGCACTGTATCCTGGAAACTGAGCTCCGATAACACTTACTTTGTTCGCGAACGTAACTTCTATTCCGATGAAGGCTATTATTTCCTGACTGACCGGGAGGATATTCCGGAAATGGAAGCCGAAGTTCTTTCTTCTTTGAAAGAACCTTCTGCCAACAGGTTGACAACCTTTAATTCTTATGCTCTGCATGAGAAAGAAGTATATAGTTGGGCAAGTACCGGCAGACAACTTTATGAAGATTATGATTATGCAGCGGGTAACACCAAGAGTTATACGTTGAACTTACCGGGTATCGTTCCGGAAAGTGCTGTAGGGTTGACCACTGTTTTTGCCGCCCGTTCCATTGGAGCATCTACCCATTACTCGGTTGCAGTGAATGGTAAGGCGAGAGGAAATGCTACACTGGCATCCATCTCTTCCGACAATCAATATTACACAAGAGCTACTTCTGCCTCCATAAGTACTTCCTGGCTGGGCACAGAGTCGGAGAATACTGTAGTGACCGTTACCCATACCCGCCCTTCCGGGACATCGGGGCGTCTGGATTATATTGCTTTGAACTATATCCGCTCGCTTACGCTGAATGCTCCTTACCTTACTTTCCGTTCTTTGGCCTCCATCAATAAAGAGACGACATTTGTACTTTCCGGTGCCACAGCTTCTACTGTTGTGTGGGATGTCACCGATCCCGCAAATATTTGCAGGATGGAAGGCAGCTTTGCAGGCGGCACATATACGTTTACCATTCCTGCAGGAAAATTGCGTGAGTTCGTAGCCATCACTCCGGAAGCTTCCGGCTTTGATACGGTAGAAACGGTAGGGAATATTGCAAATCAAAATCTGCACTCTCTGGGAGCTACGGATATGATTATCATTTCTCCCGACCGGAAAGACCTGATGACACAGGCCGAACGGTTGGCACAAGCACATCGTGAAAAAGATGGCCTGTCTGTTCTTGTTCTTGCTGCTCCACAAATCTACAATGAATTCTCTTCCGGTACACCGGATGGAACAGCTTACCGTCGTTTGATGAAGATGTTGTATGATCGTTTTCCGAATAAGGCTGAAAGCCCTAAATATTTGTTATTCTTCGGAGATTGCAGTTATGATAATCGTATGCTGACTTCCTCTTGGAAGAATTACCGGCCTGAAAACTTTTTGCTATCTTATCAATCGGAAACCTCTCTCGAGGAAACCTCTTCCTATGTAACGGACGATTATTTCGGCTTTCTCGATGATGGAGAAGGCGAAAATCTGTCGGATGCCATGCTGGATATAGGTATTGGACGTTTCCCGGTGCGCACGGCTGCTGAGGCAAAAGCTACTGTCGATAAGACCATCGCTTATATGGAAAATAAGCATGCAGGACCGTGGAAACATACCGTCTGCTATGTGGGCGATGACGGGGATGGCAGTCTGCACATGTCCCAATCTGAAATCCTGGCAAGTTATACAGAACGGAATTATCCTTCCTTCCTTGTTGAAAGAATCTATGCCGATGCTTTCCGCCGCGAATCTTCTGCTACCGGCGAAACTTATCCCGATGCAACAAAACGCCTATTGCAATTATTCGACAAAGGCATGTTGGTAGTCAACTATACAGGGCACGGAAGTACTTCCGCCTGGGCAGAGGAGAATCTGCTGAACATGGGAGATATTACCCAAATGACCTCCCCACGTCTCCCTCTATGGATAACAGCTACTTGTGACTTTACCCGTTTTGATGATATCCAGACTTCCGCCGGCGAGCAGGCATTCCTGAATGCCAAAGGCGGGGCTATTGCTTTGCTCACTACTTCCCGGGTGGTATATGCTGCGCAGAATTCTACTTTAAACCAGGCTTTCCTTCGTCATATCTTTTCCCGCCCTGAAGGTAAACGCTTGCGACTGGGAGATGTCATGCGGCTTTCAAAGTGCGATGCATCTTTGGCTGCTGACAAGAATAAGTTGAATTTCTCTCTGATCGGCGATCCTGCCTTGACCTTGGCATATCCTGATTATCAAATACAGGTAGATGAATTTGCCGGAGTGAATGTAGCAGAAGAAACAAATACCTATCCGCAGGTGAAAGCCGGTAGCAAGATTACCGTAAAAGGACGTATCCTGACTCCCGAAGGTACTTTAGCAGAAGACTTTACCGGTACAGTGCATCCTACAGTACTGGATAGTAAGGAAGAAGTAACCACTCTTGATAATCGTGGTGAGGGTGCTTATACTTATACGGAGCGCAATAAAACTCTCTTCTCAGGCAGTGATTCGGTTCGTCAGGGACGGTTTGAGTTTACTTTCCCTGTACCGTTGGATATCAATTACTCTGATGAAGAAGGTTTATTGAGCCTTTACGCTCTGGATGCTGTTCACTCTAATGAAGCGGGCGGAGCTTTCGACCGTTTCCTGGTAGGCGGTACGGATGATGATGTTTCTTTGGCAGATACGTTAGGCCCTAAGATAACCATTTATCTGAATACGCCGGACTTCAGTTCCGGTGGACAGACCAATACTACTCCCTTGTTCGTAGCTGAGTTGGAAGATGCTGATGGTATCAATACGGTTGGCAATGGTATCGGGCATGACCTTTCGCTTAGTATAGACGGCAGTGCGGTGTCGACTTACAATCTGAATGATTATTATACTCCGGTAGCGGGAGATTATACCCGGGGTACAGTGCATTTTTCAGTGCCCGAACTTACGGAGGGCAGACATACGCTGGCATTCCGTGCCTGGGATTTACTGAATAATTCTTCTACAAAGACTTTAGAGTTTGAGGTGGTTCGAGGGCTGCGTCCCGGTCTCTTCTCGGTAACTTGTACACAGAGCCCTGCCCGTGAAAGTACTACATTTATTCTTTCTCACAATCGCCCCGGTTCCACACTTGCGGTCCGTATGTCCGTATACGATTTTGCCGGGCGGGAAATGTGGACACATATAGAGAAAGGAATATCTGAAGGACAAACCTACTATGTAGAATGGGATTTGTGTAGTAATGGCGGGCAACGCCTGGCACCGGGTGTTTATCTGTATCGTGCGTCTATTGTCTCTGATGGCAGTCGTGAAAGTACGAAATCACAGAAAATCATTATCTTGTCACAATAAACAGGGGGATTCTCTGTTTTATTAGTATTGTTATTAGAAATCATAAGTATCTCAATTGAAAGGAGTAACTTAATTCTCCTCCCAAGAGGAGGGGAATTAAGTTAGATTTTGTTTTTTATATTTGAGATCGTATTATAAATAATATCGTATGAAGAAATACATCTTACTGTTAATCATAGCTTTCTTGTCCGTACACCTTCTTGCTCAAGACAAGAATCAGTTTAACCCTGTTAATACCGGTGTTAACTCTCTGGGTATTGCCCCTGACTCCCGTGGTGGTGGTATGGGAGATGTGGGTGCGGCTACAGATCCGGACGTGAACTCCCAATTCTGGAACCCGGCAAAGTATCCGTTTACTATCAGCCGTGCCGGAGTAGCGGTTTCATATACTCCCTGGTTGCGTAAACTGGTGAATGATATTGACTTGGCATATCTGGCAGGGTACTATCGCATCGGAGATTATCAGGCAGTCAGCGGTTCTTTGCGCTATTTCTCTTTAGGGGAAGTACCCGTGGGATATACCGGTGATGAGAATTCTCCGGGATATACGATTAAACCTTATGAGATGGCAGTGGATATAGCTTACTCACGTATGCTTTCCGAACGTTTCTCTGCAGCGGTTGCATTACGATATATTTACTCCGACCTGGCATACAGGGAAGACGAAGAAGTTTCTGCCGGTTCTGCTTTTGCTGCCGACATTGCCTTCTATTATACAAATTACGTCATACTTGCCCAGCGTGAGTGCATGCTTTCTTTCGGACTGAATGCTTCTAATATCGGTACGAAGATTTCTTATGATAGCGGTAATACCAGTCAGTTCCTGCCTACTAACTTGCGTTTGGGTGCTTCTTTATTGTTCCCGATAGATGATTACAATACAATTGGAGTTAGTTTCGACGCCAATAAATATATGGTTCCCACCCGCCCTATCCGTGGAGAAGACGAGTCACAGGAAGAATATGAAGAACGTCTGGACCGTGATTATAATGACATTTCACCCATTAAGGGTATTTTCAAATCTTTCAGTGATGCTCCCGGTGGTTTCAAGGAAGAACTGCAGGAGATACAATGGTCGTTGGGATTGGAATATACCTATCACGAACAGTTTTCCATTCGTGGTGGTTATCATTGGGAACATGAGAACAAAGGAAACCGCAAGTATTTCTCTTTCGGAGCAGGCTTCAAGATGAGCGTGTTCTCACTGGATGCTGCTTACCTGGTATCTACGGCACAGAGCAACCCGCTCGACCAGACACTTCGCTTCACGTTAGGTTTCGACCTTGACGGAATAAAGGACTTGTTCGGACGTCGCAGAAGATGAAATAGCTACGAGTTGCGGGCTACAAGTGCCTTTCGGCAGAAGAGCGGAGAGAGCTATGTGTAGAGCATTCAGCGATGATCGTTCCAGTAGTTCAGATATATATCTGCTATCCCCAATAATATATCTGTTATATTCAATTGGTCTTCCGGTAGTTTTAAGCGTAGCTTTTTGCTATCGTAGATCATTGCATTTTTTCCTTGCATCTTCGGGGTGGTTTTCACAAACATATCCTTCAGATTAATTGTAATTGTGCTGAAACTCCGGAACATGTCCATTCCTACTATTCCATCTCCGGCAAAATGAAGAGCATCTTGTTCGGGTGTTGCCACTACGTTAAGACTGTCTGTACAGCCCGTATACTCACCTATCTGGAAGCATGCGCCCGGTAGTTTGTAAATGCATACCCATGCTGTGCCACCGAAACCGCCAAGTCCCATCGAGTCCCTTTCCGCTATTCGTTCAATACGGTCTTTATGCTGCTCAAAGTAATCATAATTGAGATGGCTGAGACAGGAACCGCTGTCGAAGTTCATTTGCAATAGTTCATGGTCGTATACGATTTCCAGGTTCAGGAGGTTCTTTCCCGTAAAACAAATGTTCGGGGCAAAGCCGGGCGTGGGAGTCAGTTCTTTGGGAATAATCATCCGGTTGTTGCGTAAATCCAGTTGTATTTCCTGAAGTTGATTGAGGAAAGGCAGTCCGATGATGACTTCCAGATATTTCATGTAGCGGTCAGCCTTTTCTTCTCCGGTTTTCATATCCAACACGTAGAAAGGTACGTTTCGCATCACGAGCGGACCTGTTTTTATCTCTTCGGCAATGGCAAATTGTCCACTTCCCGTACCTATCCCATTTGCTGTGATTTCTACGTCCAGTATTTTCATGCCGCAGGCTTTTGCTACTTCGGGGGTGACAACATTGACACTTGCACCTGTATCCAATATGAAGTTCCGTTCTTTTCCATTGACACTGCCTTCCATAGCTATGGCAGTGGCTCCCGAACCTTTTGGACCTACACTGTCTATGCGAATGGGAAGCGCTAAATCCGTATCTGGCTTCTCCCATTGGTATAGGGCATATTGGGACAAAGCGCGATATTCTTTTTCTTTTCTCCGGTATCCGGCAAGGAAAGTACTGTCCACCTGGCCTTCCAACTGGTCACAGAAATTTTTCAGTGTTTCGGCAGCTTGGTCGTTAGCACCCAGCTTGCTCAGGTTTTCGGATAATAGGTAAATCATGGAAGCAGTATTCTCAAAGCCCATATTACTTTGTTGCTCGTTCAGCAATTTGCCTATAGATTCGTAGGCAGCTTGGGGACGGTTGAAGAAATTATCCAGTAGTGCTTGACCGAATTCTTGCAGGAAAGGATGTAAAGAGTCTTTGTTGACGGCGAATTCGCGTTGCAGACTGAACCAGTTTTCCTGATTCATATAAGTTCCGGCTCGTTCATCAGCTGTTTGTGCAGATGTGCTGAGGCTCATACAGAGAAATAAAAATAGTAATATTGTCTTCATAACTACAGATTGTTTAGAGTTAGCCAATCTTCTTGATGATTCATTCTTCAAATATACGAAATTTATTGTTCTTCTGTCTAAAAAACAATAAATTAGCTCGTG
>NZ_QRZF01000015.1:0-81810 GCF_003464595.1 Bacteroides intestinalis | reverse complement strand
CTAAAAAACAATAAATTAGCTCGTGTCTTTCGGGTTATGAATATAATTTTAGGCGCGGATTACGCGGATTACACGGATTCTTTTTCTGTAGTACAATGTTATAGCGTAGCCTTTAATCCGTGTAATCCGCGTAATCCGCGCCTAAATTATTATCAGCATTTAGTTCATTTCTTTTTCGATATGAATTATCTTACTTCACCTTTATATGTACACAGTTGTTTCCTTGCATGGAAGTTCAGTTTACTCCAAATGGTAACTTTAGTAACCCCACACGGTAACTCCATTTACATGCTGAGGTAAAGACCGTTACATGCCGAGGTAAAGGTCGTTACAATAAGGGGTAAAGGCCGTTACATACGGCAGTAAATGCTTTTACATCTAATAGTAAATCGTCGGTAAATGCTATTGGTTGATTATCAATAAACTAACAAGAATCCCGTTAGCAATCTTTCATTCATAATTGATAGGCTTTGATATTTTGT
The DNA here is from genome assembly GCF_003464595.1 of Bacteroides intestinalis. Taxonomy (GTDB): domain Bacteria; phylum Bacteroidota; class Bacteroidia; order Bacteroidales; family Bacteroidaceae; genus Bacteroides; species Bacteroides intestinalis_A. The sequence goes on along the minus strand of NZ_QRZF01000015.1, from coordinate 81,328 downwards.
GATGTAGAAGGCTGGATATGTATCCCATTGATATTTAGTTTTGTTTGTCCGTCCTCTTTTGTCAAAGGCAAGTAGTAACATATTCATGTTACGTTTTCGGCTTCTCAGCCGTCCGGTATCCACATCTACCCGATTTGACTTGCCTTTGAGGTTAAAAGAGTTTTTTACTGCTCCCGTCCAATGTTGTCTGATAAGCATAAAAAAAGCGGTAAGCATTTGCCTATCCGCCGGAGAGGGAGTCGAAGCCCTTGTGCACAAACAGGAAACGCCTACCGCATATAACGGTGAGGCGTATAGTCTGTTCCATGTGCACTCAAATTTTTCGACTTTTCTCCAGCACAAGAATCAGCTAAACGCTTTTTCTTTAATATGTAAAATCATAGTCGTGTTTACGACTGCACAAATATATAAAATAATCGAATTACAGCGCACTGAATCTGCTGTCTTTTTCAGTGAATACTATCCACGGACGATTGAATTCACATAAATTAAATTTGGAGGCAAAGATAAACAGTTATATCTTTGTCTCTCAGATTCAGTCATTGATTCCTGAATAGTTGTATGGAATAGTATGAAATGAAAAAAATGATTTTAGAATCGGTGAAAGACACAGAAGATATCCGTAGCCTCTTAACAATGATTCAAGAGGAAAATACATTGGCATTCAATATGTTCTATGAGATGTATTATGACCAGGTATTTCGCTATACTTACTATTTTCTGAAAGACACAGAATCTTGTCGGGAAGTAGTTGCTGATGTTTTCTTTGCAGTATGGCAATCGCGCAAACGCCTAAAGGATATAGAAAACCTGGAAGCTTATTTATTTATATCCGTAAGAAACGAAGTTACCCGTTACAGTAAGAAAAATGGCAGGCAAAACCGTGTCTCATTGGATGAATTACCTGTCCAACTGGAAATCACAGAAGAAGAATCTCCCTATGATAAGATCTCTTATAAAGAAATGGAGCAGCTCTTGGGAAAGATTATTGGCGAATTGCCTGAGAAATGCCGTTTGATATTTCTTATGGCTCGTCAGGAGCAATTAAAACCCAAAGAAATAGCAGAGAGACTTTGCATCTCGGAAAATACGGTGCGCGTACAAATGAAAATTGCTATAGAAAAGATTATCAAGCAAATAAAACCATATTATCCGGACTTGACTCTTTCTCTATTATGGTCTTTCTTTTTCTCTTCCATTAGTTAAAGAATTTAAAAATACGGGATCTCTTTTAAATGAAATCCCATCAAGCTTACTCCTCAGTTTAGAAACAATTAATTATGAGCGAGGAAAACAACCCTATTGATATTCTACGAAATGAATTAATTCATGATATCAGTGATCATGAAAAAGCGGCATTAGAAGACTGGAGTCATTCTAATGATGATAATCGTAGTTTCCGCCAGTTGATTCGTGAAATGAAACTTTCTTCTGAAATCGAAAAGAAAGAAGAAGAAATGAAATCCTATATCTTGCAAGAAGTTCATAAACGGATAAACAGGAGCCGGTACATCAGGCGGCTTTTAAAGATCAGCACTGTGGCCGCTTCTATTGCAATACTATTGGGAATGACCGGTTATTTTTCATATAAAGAAGGTTTCAATCAAGTCAACAGTCAACAAATAGAGATGTCTAATCCATTTGGTATGTTATCAACAATCACTTTACCCGACGGGAGCAAAGTCATTTTGAATGCCGGAACTACAATCACTTATCCCAATGCTTTTGTCTCCAAGAACAGGGAAGTCGAAATAAACGGAGAAGCTTTCTTTGAGGTGGCTCATGATGCCGAGCATCCTTTTATAGTGAAGGCTAATCAGATTAACGTCGAAGTATTGGGTACACGATTCAATGTAAAAGCATACGAAGAAGATGATTGGATTGAGGTTTCTTTATCCGAAGGAAAAGTCGAGGTGCAGAGTGAAGACAAGAAAAAAAGAATTTTCCTGTCTCCTGGCGAACAAGCATATTATGATAAGCACAATCATTCTTTGACTACACGTACAGTGGATATTGCCCATTATACATCGTGGAGAAACGGGATCTATTATTTCAGGGCACTTCCTTTGAAAGAAATAGTCAAACAGCTTGAACGTATTTTCAATGTAAATATTTGCATAACCTCTTCTAATATTGAGGATATTATTCTGACCGGAGACTTCCTGCGGGGTGAGAATCTGGAGCAAATATTGCGTGTGATAACTGCAGATAAACGTTTAAAATACAGGATTGAAGAATATATGATCTATATAGATGAAAATAAAAGAGCTCGGAAAAGAATTTATTAACCCTAAAAAAGAATGCCTATGATGAAATAATATAGTATGGAAAAAGCGAAAAATGCGCTAACATTTTTCGCTTCAGTTAAGACTAGAGTCTGTAATTGTTCATGGATTTACAAACCTAAAATCAATACAAAAATATGGATTTAAATTTAAAAAATAAACACCCTCGTCGTATTTATTATCTGTTTCTTGTAATTATATTCTTTTTGGCATCTACGGAAATAGCTCATTCACAGGTAAAGAACCTATCTCTCCACTTAACGAATGTAACGTTAGAAGAAGCCTTGGCACAGATCAAGCAAAAGGGAGAATATTCTTTATGGTATCGCAATGAGGAAATCAACCTGAAGAAGAAAGTATCCCTTGATATTAAGAATGGCAGCATCACCCAAATTTTGGATGCTCTTTTTAAGGGGGAGGATTTAGGATATATAATAGAAGATAAGCACATCGTTATTTTTAAAGCAGACGAAAAGACTAAGGCTGCTCAGCAAACAGGCAAGCGAATTACGGGTATCATTAAGGATAATACCGGAGAGCCGGTCATTGGATGTAATATCATGGAAAAAGGAACATCAAATGGTACAATCACCAGTGTGGATGGAGACTTTTCCCTGAATGTTGCAGAAAATGCAGTTCTACAAATTTCTTATATCGGATACCTTACCCAAGAGATTCCTGTAAAAAATAATCAGAATATAACAGTCACTTTGCAGGAAGATTCACAAATCCTGGATGAAGTAGTTGTTGTGGGCTATGGAGTGGCAAAGAAAAGTGACTTAACCGGGTCTATTTCTCAGGTGAAAGCGGAAAGTATGCAAAACTATACTCCAGCCAGTGTTGGCGATTTATTGCGCAACAGTATTCCGGGTATGAGTGTGGGATACTCTGTTTCTGCGAAGGGAAATAGTGATATGATGATTCGTGGTGACAATACGTTGACTGCCGGATCGAGCCCTCTGATTATTGTCGATGGAGTGATCTATAATGGTGATATTTCAGATATAAACCCGAATGATATTGAGAAGCTGGATATTATGAAAGATGCAAGCTCTGCTGCGGTTTATGGTTCGAGAGCCACCAATGGAGTGGTAGCTATTACAACCAAGAAAGGAAGCTCCAAAAAACCTGTTGTCAACTTTAATGGAAGTATCGGTATAGCTACTGCAGCGAACAGGGTGAAACCTTATGATAAAGATGGATTTATCAAATGGCGTTCTGATATGTTTAAGTCAGTATATAGTGCAACTGTACCACAGACGCCTTGGAGTCCTTTTGATGATCCGCGTACGATAGATTCTCAATATCTGGATCAATGGATGGCCTACCATAGTACCACACCGGATAATCTGGTAGATGCCTGGTTGTCGGGACTGCGACTGACCGGATTGGAAATAGAGAATTACAAAGCAGGAAGAAGTATCGATTGGGAAGATTATATTTTTCATAACGGTCCGAGGCAGGATTATAACATAAGTCTTTCCGGGAAAAAAGAAGATTTCTCTTATTACTGGTCATTGGGATATATGTCGAATGAATCATTAGTAAAGGGAGATGAATTTTCTACCATACGTTCGAGAGTGAATCTGGAAGGGAAACCTGCCCGCTTTTTAAAAGTAGGTCTGAATGCCCAATTCTCTTACCGTGACGAAAGCTCTGTTCCCGCGGAGGTGGATCAGTATACCAAACTCACTCCTTACAGTTCCTTTTATGAAAGTGATGAAGAAACATTGAAATTATATCCCAATGATGATAATCAAGCAAAACATCCTTTATTAAACTCTACATACAGGTCGCGGGAGCAGGAATATTTTACCTTTTTCCCTAAAATCTATGCCACTCTGGATTTGCCATTTGGAATTACTTATACGGTGAACTATACCACCCGGTTCGTCTTCTATCATAACAATATACATGATTCTTCAGAGCACCCGGAATGGAAGTTGTTCGGAGGACGTGCTTCGCGTGAAAACTCTTTGAGGAGAGAGTGGCAAGTCGATAACATAATAAACTGGAACAAGACTTTTGCGCAAAAACATAAGGTAGATGTCACCTTGCTGGCAAATGCAGAAAAGTTCCGTAATGATACGGAGAAAATGAGTAACCAGAATTTTACTCCGAACGATATACTCGGATATCATGATATGTCCATAGGAAATTTACCGGAAATATCGAGTGACGACCAAATCAGAACGTCGAATGCCCTGATGGCCAGACTCAACTATGGTTTCATGAACAAGTATTTATTGACTTTATCGGTACGAAGGGATGGATCGTCTTTGTTCGGATATTCCAATCCTTATGCTACCTTCCCGGCCGCCGCTTTGGGATGGGTGATTTCAGAAGAAAAGTTTTTCAAAGTGAAGTTTGTTGATTATCTGAAGTTAAGAGCATCCTGGGGAATAAATGGAAACAGGGACATTACAAATTATGCAGCTTTGTCTAAAATGCTTGCTGAAAAATCATTGAATACCGATTTAAATGGAAATCCGATTACCATTCCTACTCTGGAAATAAATACAATGGGAAACAAAAAACTTAAATGGGAAAAGACAGGAGCTTATAACTTGGCTTTAGACTTCAGACTATTTAATGGCCGTTTAAACGGAACCGTAGAAACCTATTATATGTCGACCACAGATGTATTGGTAAACAGAGAACTTCCTACCATCACGGGATACAAAAGAGTGTACGCCAATCTGGGAGAAATCAGAAACAAGGGATTCGAACTTTCTCTGAGCAGTACCAATATGAAACAACATAATTTTGAATGGACATCCAATCTGATCTTCTCATTAAACCGGAATAAGATTATTACTATAACCGGTGAAAAGTATGATGTTTTTGATAAAGATGGTAACTTTGTAGGGCAAAAAGAACCGGATGACAAGACCAATAATTGGTTTATCGGTCAGGCAAAAGATGTGATATGGGACTATAAGATTCTGGGAACCTGGAAGATCGGTCAAGAAGAAGAGGCTGCCAAATGGAATCAGGCACCTGGTGATTTCAGGCTGGAAGACGTAAATGATGATGGGTTGTTGACAGATGAAGACAAGCAATTTCTGGGATATAAAACCCCACGTTTTTCGTGGACATTGAGCAATACTTTTACGTTGTTTAATGACTTTGAATTCTCTTTTGTTCTGTATTCTCTCTGGGGACATAAGGGTAGTTATAATTTGGCAAAACATGCAGATCATATAGAAGATCGCTGTAACTCCAGGGATATTCCTTATTGGACTCCTGAAAATCAGTTGGATGATTTTGCCAGATTGCGCTCTGCACCTGCAAAAGGAGTCGATTATTCGGTATGGTTTGATAAGTCTTATATACGTTTGGAAAATATAGCTTTAGGTTATAAGGTTCCTGCCAAATTTTTGAAAAAGACTCCTATATCCAATCTTAAACTAACATTGAATGTAAAGAATGCAGCTATGTGGGCAAAAGACTGGAAATTCGGTGACCCCGAAGATGGAATGCGTTCACAGAGAATATTTACTTTTGGATTAAATATGACCCTTTAAGTTTTAAATCAAATTATATAGATATGAAAACCGTTATAAAATATAAAACAGCGATATTGTCATTTACTGTCTGCCTGTTTAGCTCATGCGGATCAGATTTCCTTGATCCTAAGCCACTCTCTTTTTATGCTCCTGAAAATGCATTGATTGATGAGGCTGGATTACAAGCGGTATTGGATAAAGCAATGACGACTTTCAGAGGAGAATTTTGTGCCGATCAAGCGCCGTTCTGTACAAATATGAAATATTCGGATATAGCTGTAGACGGTACAACCGATAAGGCGACTCCATGGCAGGATTTGAACAATCAGATGCTTCCTGATGGAAAAAACAACGATTTGGCATATACCAAGATCGGATGGTACTGGGATAATTCTTTTATCAACATTAAAAACTGCAATACGATTATAAACAGAATCGATGAAGCTACATTTAAATCGGAAGAATCGAAGAATGCGCTATTAGGTGGAGCCTATTTTATAAGAGCCTATCGCTACTATATGAAAACCTTGCAGTATGGAGATGTTCCTTTGGTTTTGGATGAACTTACCGAACCCAAAGTTGACTATTACACCACCACAAAAGAATCCATCTGGCTGAAAATGATAAAGGATCTGGAGTTTGCCGTACAGCATGTCCCCGAAGCTAATAAAGTAAATGGTGGACAGGTGACCAAAGCTGCCTGTAAGCATTTGCTTGCTAAGTACTACTTACTCGAAGGAAGATTCGATGATGCTATCCGAATTACAACCGAAGTGATAAACGGTGGAGTTCATAAACTCTGCACTGAACGGTTCGGATCAGATAAGAGCATTGCCAATAAAGATGTGGTATGGGATATGTTCCGTATTGAAAATAAAAGTCTGCCGGAAAATACTGAAGGTCTATTGTTAACTATCGATAGATATGGTATGGAAGGAAATACGAATGGTACTAATGTCATGCGTAATGCACTTCCTTATTTCGGACTAACCGGAGTTATTAAAACGCCCAATGGAGCGAACGGTTTGTCGGATGCAGCTAAGAATGAAATCGGGCTTGTGGAAAAATACGGCAGAGGAATCAGTCGTATCCGTCCCACTTGGTATGCACAAAAAGGTGTATGGATTATCAACCAGATGGAAGATTTTTCAGATTACAGGCATCGGACAGATAATGAAAACTGGATGACTATGGAAATGTTGGTCTATAACAATCCTGCACTGAAGAAAAACGGAAATGAATGGTATGGGAAGAATCTTCAACTGTATAATGATCAGGGAAACATTTTATGTAATGATACCATCAGATGCTGGTTTAGCTGGCCAAATTATAAAACCTGGTATCCCGATCCTGATCGCGTACAACCACAGGGAGGTCCGGGCGACTTCTATATTTTCCGTTTGGCTGAAACCTATTTGCTCAGGGCAGAGGCTTATGTATGGAAAGACGAGTGGCAGAAAGCTGCCGAAGATATAAATACGATACGGAAAAGAGCCAATGCACAATATATGTATTCGGCTGCGGATGTTGAAAAGCAAAAGATAGGTGCCGTATTGGATGAAAGAGCGAGAGAATTGTATTATGAAGAACCGCGTAAAGTGGAATTAACGCGAATGGCTATTATTTATGCCCGGACAGGAATTCCTTGTTACAATGGGAAGACATATACGATGGACAGGCTGACGGAAGATAATTTCTGGTACGACAGGGTAGTAGAAGTCAGTGACTTTTATAATAAAGGTGTACGGACTCCGTACGGAAACTATTTCACTTGTTCACCTTTCCATATATTCTGGCCTATTCCTTCGTATGCAATCAATACGAACTCCGGGGGAATAATCAATCAGAATAAAGGGTATCCTGGTACGGAAAAGAACATTCCTCCTTTGGTATACGAGGGTGATTAAAAAGAATAGAAGAATTAAATCAAAAATAATATGTTTTTAAATAACGATCCTATGAGATATATAACTGGAGCTGTGCTACTTTCATTAAGTTCGGGGGTACTTGCTGGAACTAAAGGAAAAGAAGAACCTACCAAACGTCCGAATATCTTATTCGTGATAAATGATGACCAAAGTTATGCACATACCAGTTTTGCCGGTAGCCGGTTTGTAAATACACCGGGATTCGACAGAGTGGCTTCTAGTGGAATCTACTTCACAAATTGTTATGGCGGCTCTCCGGGGAGTGCACCTTCCAGAAGTAGTTTGGTAACAGGGCGCCATCACTGGCAAAACAAGCAATCCGGACAGCATGCTTCTTCCTGGATGAAAGAGCATGTTCCGTTTGTCGACCTTTTGGAAGCAAGCGGATATTACACCGGTTTCACAGGAAAGGGTGTAGACCCTTTCCAATATGCACGGAACGATCAGGATACATTATGGAGAAAAGGAAACGCTGCCGGACATCCATTCAACAAACATAAATATGAAAAAAACACTTCTTCGGATTTACGTACGGCTAAAGGAATTGGATTGACGGACTATTATAAGAATTTCCGTTCCTTCATGCAGCAACGTAAAGACGGACAGCCTTTTTATTTTTGGTATGGAGCTACCGAGCCTCATCGCGTCTATGAAAAAGGTTCATGGAAACGCAATGGAAAAAGCCTCGATCAGGTAGATGTCCCTGGTTTTCTTCCCGATTCGGAAGAAGTGAGAGGGGATATGCTGGACTATGCCGTAGAAATAGAATGGGCTGATTCGCATTTGTCTAAAATGCTGGAATATCTGGATTCAATAGGTGAACTCAATAATACAATTGTTATAGTAACGGCAGATAATGGCATGCCTTTTCCCCGGGCAAAAGCCAATTGTTTTGAATATGGGGTACATGTTCCTTTCGCAGTTAGTTATCCGAAAGGTTTTCCGGGAAAACGCCGGGTAGATGATCCGATCAGCTTTGTGGATATTGCCCCTACCATTTTGGAAATGGCGGGAGTGAAACCGGATGGAATGCTTCCTATCTCAGGGCGGAGCTTTATGAATATACTTAAATCGAAAAAAGAAGGAATAGTAGATCAGTCGAAAAAGTATGTGTATATGGGCCGTGAGAGGCATTCTTCTTCCCGTTGGCAGAATTTAGGATATCCGCAGCGTGCTGTCCGCAACCAGGATTATCTGTTAATCTGGAACCTTAGGCCGGAACGTTGGCCTGCCGGAGCTCCTCAGATGCTAAATAAGAAAACGGGCGAACTATGCCCCATGTACGGAATCGGTGAAGATGGTACCTTCCATCCCGATTGGGCATTTACTGATGTGGATGATGCACCTTCTAAGACGTTTCTGATAGAGAATTATAAGGACCCCGTTATTCGTCCTTTTTTCGATCTGGCATTTAATAAACGTCCTGAGTTTGAGTTATATCATATTGGCAATGATCCGTTCTGCCTCGATAACCTGATTGGCAAGAAGGGTTATGCTGAGATTGAAAAAGAACTGAAACAAGCTTTATTGAAGGAGCTGAAACGATCGGAAGATCCCCGTATAGTGGGACCTGACAAAGAAATATTTGAATCCTACATCCGGTACAGTCCGATAAGGGAATTCCCTAAACCCGACTGGGCAGAATGATAGAATGAAAATATCATAAGTGCATTAGTTACCAGGGAAGGTCGGAAGGCTTTTCCTGGTTCTTTTTTATACTGTTATGACGTAACAAGGCAAACGTTTCCGGTGAATTACTACCGAAAGATTTCTGAAACTTTTCTTTTCAGATATTTATTCTGTACTTTTGCCCGTGAAGATCTATTGTTAAACCGAAAAAATCCATATGAGGCAACTAAAAGTACTTCTGGTAGTCTTTTTAGCATTCCTATCCCTGCATATCTGTGCCAATGAAACAGACTCTTTGCTTCGTGAACTTGATATGTCTATCAGAAACCGTCCCCAGTACACCTTGAAACGTCAGGAACAAATAGATGCCTTGCAACGGAAACTCCATCTGTCTCATTCCGACCAGGAACGTTATGATCTTTACCGCGAATTATTCGGCAAGTACCGTTCTTACCGCATGGACTCGGCTCTGTGGGTAGCCAATCAGCGCGTAGAACTTGCCAAGCGCATGAAGAATCCCCTTTACATTTATTCGGCAGAACTGAATATTGCCGAAGTGATGATAGGAGTAGCCATGTATAAGGAAGGTCTGGAAATACTGGATGGAATCAAGTCCGCTGATCTGGATGATTCCGGCGTTTCCTATTATTATTATCAGTATCACCAGGTTTATACGTTGATGGCGGATTATGCTTTCTCGGATCAGATGAAAGAACATTACCGGGGTTTGGCATACCAATATAAAGATTCCATTATCAGTATGCGCCGTCCCGGTTCACAGGGGTATCTGTTGATGATGAGTGAAAAGTTGCTGTATGAAGAAAAGTATGATGAGGCCATAGAAATACTGAATAGTTGCTACAAGACCCACGAAGAGAAAGGATACAGTGTTGCCATCCCTTCTATCGGCCTCGCCAATGCTTATGCCTTTATGGGGAATACCGAATTGCAGAAGAAATATCTGGCTATTTCGGCTATTGCAGATATTCAGGCGGCAACGAAGGAATACATCTCCTTGTGGAAGTTAGCGAACCTTCTGTTTCAGGAAGGAGATATAAAGCGTGCTTATACCTATATAGAATGCTCTATGCAAGATGCCACCTTCTGCAATGCACGCTATCGTACACAGGAGATTTCAGAATTGCTTCCCGTTATCAGCCGGACGTACGAAAACAAGTTGAGGGAGGAGAAAACACAGATGGTTGCTCTGGTCATCCTGACATCTGTCCTGCTGATTATATTGCTGGTTGCTCTGATGTTCATTTTCTATCAGATGAAGCGGTTGAATGTAGCCCGAAAAGCGGTGAACACTATGAATGAGGAACTTAAACATATCAATTCCGATCTGCATACACTGAATGATAAGCTGCAGGAATCCAATCAGGTGAAGGAAGAATATATCGGCTATGTATTCAATATGTGTTCCCTCTATATCAACAAACAGGAAGAGCAACGGAAAATGCTTGCCCGTAAAATCAAGACCGGGCAATTGGATGATTTGTATAAGACTGTCAACTCCTCCTCTTTTGTTGCCAATGAGTTGAAAGAATTCTTCTACACGTTCGATAGTGTGTTCCTGAAACTCTATCCTAAGTTCATAGAGCAGTTCAATACTTTGCTTCAGGAAGATGAGCGCATCTGCCCGAAGGAGGGTGAACTGCTGACCCCCGAGTTGCGCGTCTTTGCTCTGATCAGACTGGGTATTACAGATAGTGGGAAGATTGCGAACTTCCTTCATTATTCTGCCCAGACGGTGTATAACTATCGTCTGAAAGTACGGAACAAATCTTTGCTTTCCAAGGATGAATTTATGGAATCCGTGCAGCAAATAGGCTGATAAAACCTCTTTCTTTTTTCCTCAAACGTCTACTTAAATCTACTTTCCTGATTCATTCGGGAAAGTAGATTTGTGCTGTATTTCAGTTGCTTATCGTTTAAAATCTTCTACTAATATCTACTTTATGTATCTACTCAACTCTCTTACCCGGAAAGTTATGCTCTACCTTTGCCGTAGAAATTAAAGTTAACAATAGATTTTCTTTAGGTATTGGTTTTTATTTAGGAAACAGATTACACGGGGATTATAGAATTATTTTTTTATTAACTATAATAATAACCTTATGAAAAACATTTTTAGACTTGTCAAGGGACTTCTCCCTTTGTTGGGATTACTACTATCCCTGTCGCTTTCAGCACAAGACATCGTGGTGAAAGGGCATGTGAAGGACGCTACCGGTGAATCGGTTATCGGAGCTAACATTCTTATTAAAGGTACTTCTATAGGTACTATCTCCGATGTGGACGGCAATTTTACACTGAAGGCGGCTACCGGAAATGTACTTACTGTCACCTGTATCGGTTATAAAGGACAGGAAATCACCGTGACAAACAAACCTCTCATTGTAGTTACCATGCAGGAAGACAGCGAATTGTTGGATGAAGTAGTAGTCATCGGCTACGGACAGGTGAAGAAAGGCGACGTGACCGGATCTTTGCTGACCGTGAAACCGGATGAACTGAACAAAGGTAAGCAATTGACTGCTGAAGATGCTCTGGTGGGTAAAGTTGCCGGTGTGAATATCGTGCCGGGCAATGGTGCACCGGGTAGCGGTGGTACCATCCGTATCCGTATGGGAGCTTCTTTGTCGGCAGATAATGATCCGCTGATTGTTATCGATGGAGTACCCGTAAGCAATACTTCTATCAGTGCTATCAATCCGAATGACATTGCTTCCTTTACAGTATTGAAGGATGCTTCCGCCACAGCTATTTACGGTTCGCGTGCTTCCAATGGTGTCATCATCATCACTACCAAGAAGGGAAGTGCCGACGGTACCTCTCGTCCCTCCTTCAATTACAACGGAAACATGACAGTGAGCAATGTATATCAGTATATGGATGTACTTTCTACTGAAGAATTCCGTCAGGCTTTTGCCGAGCATGCCAATGCTCCGGAGGCTTTCAAGCTGGGCAATGCAGATGTAGACTGGCAGAAAGAAATCTACCGCGTGGCACTGGGTACGGATCATAACTTGTCCATGACCGGAGCTTTGAAGAATATGCCTTACCGTGTATCCGTAGGATATACTAACCAGAATGGTACATTGAAGAATAATAACTACGAGCGTATCAACGCCAGTGTAGGTCTGTCTCCGAAGTTCTTTGATAAACATCTTTCTGTAGATATCAACGTCAAGGGAAGTATTGAGAATAATCAACCGGTTTCAACAGGCGTGATTGGCAGTGCCATCTCTTTTGATCCTACCCGTCCCGTTTACGAAGACTATGAAGGTAATGTAGGTCTGGGATATTATACATGGATGAATGGCGGTAAACCCATCACGCTGGCCGCTGCGAATCCGGTTGCCGATCTGGAACTGGCTGACAAACTCGAAAAGACAAAACGTTCTATCGGTAACATTGCCCTCGACTACAAGGTGCACGGATTAGAAGACCTGCGCTTTAATCTGAATATGGGCTATGATATCCAGAAGAATGACAATCGTGAAAATGTACCCGATCTTGCTCCCTCCATGTACACTGGTAATCAGAATGACGGTACGGGCAAGCGCTATAAATACCATCAGACCAAGCGCAACACCTTGCTCGATTTCTATGCCAATTACGACAAGGAACTGAAAGATCATCACATCAATGTCATGGGTGGTTATGGCTGGCAACGTTTCTGGTATAAGAATAATAGTGTAACCACCGACACCGAAGGCAAAGAACTGGCTACTCCCCAGCATGCCGAAGCCGAACTTTACCTGCTTTCTTTCTATGGACGTGTAAACTACTCCTGGAAGCAACGCTATATGCTGACGGCTACTCTGCGTGCAGATGCTTCTTCACGTTTCTCTCCCGATAACCGTTGGGGTTATTTCCCTTCAGTTGCGGCAGCCTGGCGTGTGAACGAAGAGGCTTTCCTCTCGAACTTCAAAGCCCTGTCCGATTTGAAACTCCGTTTGAGTTACGGGCAGACCGGTCAGCAATCCATCGGTTCTTACTATCAGCACCTGCCGACTTATACGGCATCTTATGACGAATCCCGCTATTACTTCGGTGATCAATGGTATACTACTTACCGTCCCAATGGCTACGATGCCAACATCAAGTGGGAGACTACCGAAACTTATAATATCGGTATCGACTACGGTTTCCTGAACAACCGTATCTCCGGTACGATTGACTATTACTGGCGTACTACCAAAGACCTGCTGAATAAGATATTCGTTCCTGCCGGAAGCAACTTTACCAATATGATTGAAACCAATATCGGTAATATGAAGAGTAAAGGTCTGGAAATCGGTATCAACGTGATTCCTGTGAAGAATAAGGATTGGGAATGGACTGTCAGCGGTAACTTTACCTGGAATACTTCCGAAATTACAAAGCTGAACACTATCGACCGTGAAGACAACTATGTGAAGACAGGTAATGCCGGCGGTACGGGTAAATATCTGCAAGTCCACATGGTAGGCGAAACTCCGAATACTTTCTACCTGTTGCAACAGGCTTATGACGATAATGGTAAGCCGCTGGATGGCAAGTATATCGCAAAAGATGGTTCCATCACCAGCAGCGAAGAAGATGCCAACAAGTACGTGACCGGCAAAAGCTCCAAAGCTCCTTACTACTGCGGTCTCTCTACCCGTCTGACATACAAGAACTGGGATCTGGGTATCAACGGACATGGAAGTTTCGGTGCTTATGTTTATAACTATGTGAAAGCCTCCGATTCTTTGGACGGACTTTATGGCGGAACCGGCGTTTCCAGCAATATTCTGCGTTCTACTCTTGAAACCGGATTTACGCAGGATCGCATCTATACTGATTACTTCCTGGAGAAAGGCGACTTCTTCCGTATCGACAACATTACGTTAGGACATACCTTCGATAAGTTGTGGAACGAAAAGACCTCTCTTCGTCTCTCTTTCACCGTGCAGAATGTATGTACACTGACAGGCTATAGCGGTCTTGACCCGGAAATTTATAGCGGTATCGATAAGAACATCTATCAGCGTCCGCGTATGTTCATGCTGGGAGTAAATCTTAATTTTTAATTCATGAAAAATCAGAAAACAATGAAAACGAAATATTTCAAGTTAGCAAGTATATGTCTGGTATCTCTCTTCCTTCTTTCTTCTTGTCTGGGAGATTTGGATACATTGCCTTTGGACGACAATGAATTGGTGGGCGAGAAGGTTTATTCTACGCCTGAGGGATACATCGGAGTATTGGCAAAATGTTATGCCAGCCTTATCCAGACCGGACAAAAGGGTGGTGATGGCGGAAACGGTGACGTGCCGGGTATTGATGAAGGTTATAGTGGCTATACACGTGCTCTGTTCTATCTGCAAGAGGCTTGTACGGATGAGATCGTTTTCCATTCCGGTGGCGGTCATGGAAGTTTGTCACTGTTGTATATGAACTGGGACCCTTCGACAAAGATTATTTGCTATTCATATTATCGTCTGTATATGGCCATTAATTACTGTAATGAGTTCTTGCGCGAAAGCACGGAAGGGAAATTGAAAGACCGTGGCGTATACGATGCTTTGCAGGCTGAAATGCCTTATTACCGTGCTGAAGCACGCTTCATCCGTGCTTATTGCTACAGCATGATTTGCGACTTGTACGGTTCGGGTCCTTTCATTGATGAAACGATGGATGTAGGTACGATTCCCCATCAGAAGACCCGCCAGGAAATCTACGACTATGTGGTTTCCGAAACGGAAGAACTGGCAACCTTGCTGAAAGAACCGAAGCGGAATGAGTATGGCCGTGTGGATCGTGTATCGGCTTGGTTTCTTCTAGCACGTGTCTATCTGAATGCCGAAACATGGGTAGGCAAGAATGAATATACCAATGCATATAAATATGCCAGGAAGGTGATTACGGAAGGTAATTATCCGTTGGCTTCCGATTACCGTCACATCTTTCTGGCAGATAACAATACTTGCTCCGAAATCATCTGGCCTTTGGTGCAGGATGCTGACTATGCACAAAGCAGTGCTGGAACGAACTTCCTGATTAAAGCATTGATGAATGGTCCGATGGATAGCTATGTAAAAACCGGAGTAGGTAGCCGTGGTTGGGGTAATGCCCGTGTGAAGGTGGCGCTTGTAGACAAGTTTGATGAAGCTGACCAAACCTTCTATGAAAATGATCCCTGGGGAGATAATAAGAAGGATAAGCGTGCACAGTTCTTTACCATCGGTCATACAAAGGAAACCTGGGTAGAAGGTAAGGCTTTCCAGAAGACGTTTGAGAATGGTTATGCGTGCATCAAATGGAGAAATGTAACCAAGGACCGTAAGGAATTGGTAGATGGCGGTACTAAGTATTCGTCTGTAGACCTCCCGATGTTCCGTACGGCAGATGCTTACCTGATGGCTGCTGAGGCTATTCTTCGCGGGGCTGCGGAAGGCACACGTACCGAGGCACTGGGTTATGTAAATGAAATCAGAGACCGTGCTTATATGTCCGGCAACTATGGTGGTGGGGTATCCGGTCGTATTACCGACGGCCAGTTGAATCTGGACTTCATTCTGGATGAAAGAGCCCGTGAGATGAATATGGAGTTGGTGCGTCGCACAGACCTGATCCGCTTCGGCAAATTCACAAAAGGATATAACTGGGATTGGAAAGGTAGCAGTGACGGTGAAGTTGGTACGTATGTGGGTAAAGATGTGAACGATAAGTACAAATTATATCCCATTCCGCAGGATGAGTTTACCACGAACCCATATCTGACGCAGAATCCGGATTATCAGAAATAAAGAAAACAATTAAATAATAACTTGTTTATGAGAATGAAACGAACTCTTTTTTCAATCGTCCTGTTAGCTGCTTTTGCTGTGCAAGGTTTATATGCACAAGCTACGCGCGAAGAAATCTTCAATGATATTGCAACGACAGGTGGTGTATATTACGCTTACCCCGGTCCTTCGGGCGTCCAGACCAAGGCGCCGAAAGGTTATGAACCGTTCTATATCAGCCATTATGGCCGTCATGGTTCCCGCTGGCTGATTGCGGATGAAGACTACGTCCGTGTAATGGAAGTCTTTGAGAAAGCCCACGCAGCCGGAGCATTAACCGATTTGGGCGAAGATGTCCGTAAGCGTCTGGACATTGTCTGGGCAGATGCCAAAGGACACGGCGGCGACCTCAGTCCGGTAGGAGTGAAGCAACAACGAGGCATTGCCGAACGTATGTATCAGGCATTCCCCGAAGTATTTAAAGGTGAACCGCAAATGTCTGCCCGCTCTACCGTAGTTATCCGTTGCGTACTCAGCATGGATGCATTCTGCGAACGGCTGAAGGAATTCAACCCGAAGATGCAGATTGAGCGCGAATCCAGCAATAAGTATATGGATTACCTGAATTTCCATACACAGGAAGCTATGAAGTTTACTTCACGCAAAGGTCCCTGGTATGAGGAATTTCGTAAGTTCGAAGAAGAACATGTCCGTCCGGAACGTCTGATGAATACACTGTTCAATAGCAAAGAGTATATTCGTAAGAATGTAAATCCTGAAGAACTGATGCGCGGTCTGTATTGGGTTGCTTCTGATATGCAGAACGTGGAACCGGAGGTTTGTTTTTATGATATCTTTGAGAAGCAGGAATTGTTTGATATCTGGCAGATACATAATTATAAGAACTATGTATGCGACGGTCCTTCGCCCATGACGAACGGACTGATGCTGGCAAATGCCAAATCTCTGGTCGAGAATATCATGGATTCGGCAGACGCGGCGATTGCCTCCGGTACAAACTCGGCTACTTTCCGCTTCGGACACGACGGTAATGTGATTCCTCTGGTGGGCTTGTTGAGACTGGAGAACTGCTATAATGAAGAGTCCGATCCGGCCAAATTCTATCAGGCATGGTGTAACTTCAAAATGGTGCCTATGGCTGCCAATGTGCAGATTGTTTTCTTCCGTAAGAAAGGCAGTGCAGACGATATTATCGTGAAGTTCATGCTGAACGAGAAAGAAGTGAGCATTCCGGTGAAGACCGACATCGCTCCTTTCTATCACTGGAAGGACGTCAGGGCATTCTACAAAGACCTGCTGTCCCAACTGCCGGATAGACCGTAAATCATAAGGAATACGGAATAGAACGCAAATTACACAGGTTACGCAATTTCTTTCAGGTCTCCTATCGGTTGCCTTATATAAGACGAAAAATTGCGTAATTTGTGTAATTTGCGTTCTGTCTTTATTCCCCACTTGCTTTTTTTCCGTACTTTCGTGCATTCATCCAATAAAATTAAAGAAGAACGATATGAAAATACGTGTAGGCTTTGGCTTCGATGTACACCAGTTGGTGGCAGGGCGTGAACTTTGGTTAGGCGGTATCCGCCTGGAACATGAGAAAGGATTACTCGGACATTCGGATGCCGACGTGCTGATCCATACCATTTGTGATGCCTTGCTGGGAGCCGCCAATATGCGTGATATCGGTTATCATTTTCCCGATACCGCAGGAGAATTCAAGGACATAGACAGCAAAATATTACTGAAGAAAACCGTAGAACTGATTGCAACCAAAGGCTATTCCGTGGGCAACATTGATGCAACCATCTGTGCGGAACGCCCCAAACTGAAATCTCATATTCCCGCCATGCAGCAGACGCTTGCCAAAGTAATGGGAATAGATGAAGACGACATCTCCATCAAAGCTACTACTACGGAAAAGCTTGGCTTTACCGGTCGCGAAGAAGGTATCTCTGCTTATGCAACAGTCCTGATTACCAAAGAATAATTGATTCTGACCTAATAACTACCTAAAACTAATCACTAACATGAAGAGAATCTCTTTAACCCTTTGTCTGGCTTTTCTGACAGTTCTGTTCTGCCAGGCACAGGTTTCCCCCTTAAAGTTTAACAAGAACGGAGAGTTTAAAATCGTCCAGTTTACCGACATCCATTTCAAGTATGGTAATCCTGCTTCGGATATTGCTTTGAAGCGCATCAATGAAGTGCTTGATGCCGAACGTCCCGACTTGGTTGTTTTCACAGGAGATGTGGTTTATGCCGCACCTGCGGATACGGCTATGCGAACCGTGCTTGCCTGTGCTTCTTCCCGCAAGCTGCCTTTTGTTGTTACTTTCGGTAACCATGATAATGAACAAGGTAAAACCCGTGCCGAGCTCTATGATGTCATCCGTTCCATGCCTTACAACATTCAGCCCGATCGCGGAACAGTCGAATCTCCCGATTACGTTCTTGCAGTGAAGTCTTCGGATGGCAAGAAAGATGCTTCTGTGCTCTATTGCCTCGACTCTCATTCGTATTCCAAGTTGCCCGATGTGAAAGGGTACGACTGGCTCACGTTCGATCAGGTAAACTGGTATCGTCAGCAAAGTGCTGCCTTTACCGCTAAGAATGATGGGAAACCTTTGCCTGCTTTGGCATTTTTCCACATTCCCTTGCCCGAATATAATGAAGCGGCTTCCGATGAGAATGCTATTCTCTATGGTACGCGTATGGAAAAAGCTTGTGCCCCTGCTATTAATACCGGTATGTTTGCTGCCATGAAAGAGGCGGGCGACGTGATGGGTACTTTTGTTGGTCACGACCATGATAATGATTATTCGGTCATGTGGAAAGGTATCGTACTGGCCTATGGACGCTTCACTGGCGGTAATACGGAATATAATCACCTTTCAAACGGTGCCCGTGTGATTGTATTGAAGGAGGGCAAACGCACCTTTACTTCCTGGATACACCTGAAAGGCGGCGAGTTGATAGATAAGACCGTTTATCCTGACAGCTACGTGAAAGACGACTGGCGTAAACGTCCGTTGGTTAGGGAATAACCCTTCTGATAAGAACTCCCTTACATGTCATGCAAAAGATGCCACCTTTTACAGTGAAAGATGCCATCTTATGTTACAAAAGATGCCACCTTTTACATCAAAAGATGGCATCTTTTACATCAAGCCTCAAGATGTTCCAGGTCTTTACCCTTAGTTATCTTGCTCAACCGAAGTAACCTGCTTACCGTTCACCTCTACGTTTTCGAGTGTTAAGTTCACTACATTGTCCATCTGTATGGCTTTCGGTGCTTTCTTCACCTTTATATTTCGCAGGGTAATGTTGTATAGTTTGGCTTCCGGTAATCCATTTGCCATAAGTGCTACGCTATCTACACGGTTACAAGTCACATCTTCTATACAGATATTACGGAAGAGTGTCGGATGATTTCCACCGCGGTATCCGTGATAATTTGTACGGAAGTTAATTACTCCCCACAGGCAGACATCCGCTTCTATCCGGCGCATATTCAGATTCTCGAAGTATCCGCCACGGTCCAGATTTGATTTGAAGTAAATTCCGTTGCGGCAACTGTCTATCTTGCAATCCTCGATAAAAATATTCCGTACTCCGCCGGACATTTCACTACCGATGGTAATAGCCCACCGGGCGAAGTGGCAATTCCGGATAATTACGTTCTCCGTAGCCTGTCCGATGCGCCAACCGTCCTGGTCGCGCCCAGATTTGATGGCGATACCATCATCCCCCACGTTGAAGTCCATGTTTTCAATCAGTACGTTGGTGCTCGATTCCGGATCACAACCATCGTTATTGTAGTTGTTACTGTCTATATATACATTGCGTACGGTGACATTATCGCAGAATACAGGATGGATGATCCAGAAGGGAGAATCGTAGATTTGCACATCTTCCACCAGTACATTTTTGCAGCCGTAGAACTGTATCATGCAGGGGCGCAGGTAATGCCCTTCTCCAAATACACGTTCGTATACCGGAATGGAGTCGATGCCCATTTGACGCAGACGATTCACAGCAGGCCCTTGCAATGCATGCCAGTCGTTGAATGTTACAGCCCCGTTTCCATCAATCGTACCTTTACCGGTCAGGGCAATGTTAGTACATTGATATGCATAGATGAAAGGGGAGTAGTTGAAACATTCTGTTCCTTCCCATTTGGTCAATACCATGGGGAGATAGTCGGAAGCTACGGTGGAGAATTCCAGGCGTGCACCTTCGGCTACATGTAGATTCACGTTACTTTTCAGAAGGATGGAACCTTTGCTGAAATAGTTTCCGGCAGGAATGAGTACAGTGCCACCACCGTTTTGATTGCATTGGTTGACGGCTTCCAGTATGGCAGGACGGCTGTCGAAAGTCGTATCACTCTTTGCTCCATAGGCAGTTACGTCATATATGCTGTCCGGAAACGTAGGGGGAACAATCTTTTTCAGGATTTCGAGAACCCTTGCCCATTCACCGGATTCTTTGCGGGGAGTAGCGGTACTGTTGCATGCTGTCCAGAGGATAGGGAGCAGACAGACCCAAAAAACAATTTTCTTCATGGTATTTATATAAATAATGTGTGCGGCAAAAATACTTGTTTCTTACCTAATTAGTATGATTTTCATGTAAGAATTTAGTTTAATGTCCAATTTCTTAGGGCTATAGAAGTCAGAATCTTAAATCTGCAATCTTCAATTTGATGGCATGCTTGCGAAGTTACAAGGTAATGAGTCTTTATTTTTTTATAAGATAGTCACCTCTGTATTGTATTAATTATTACTTTTGTATAATTGGTAACCTCAAAAAGTCAAATCATGAAAAACAAGTTGTTTATATTCTGCGTGTTTATTTCCTTGTACTTTCCGATGGCTTTCTCACAACAAGCTACTACTGTAATTGAGCCTGATTTAAAGTATGGCAGACCCTCCAAAGAAGAGGTGGCATTGACTGCATACGCTCCTGATACCACTGCAACTGCAGTTTATTTATTTCATAAGGGTAAAAGTGGATTTACTTACGATGATGGTTTCCAGTTGTTTACGGAACATTGGGTGCGTATTAAGATACTGAAACCGCAGGGAGTATCGCATGCAGATGTGACCATTCCTTACTATGCACCTTCTGACAGAGATAAAGAGAAAGACGGTATTCTGGACTTGGACGGATGCTCTTATAATCTGGAAAATGGGAAAATTACCAAGACTCGTCTGAAGCGGGAACTGGTTTCCAATGAACGGGTGAATACCTATTACAAAGTATTAAAGTTTTCGTTGCCTGCTGTCAAGGTTGGAACGGTTATAGAATATCATTATAAAGTGGTTTCTGATTATTCTGTGCACATAGAAAATTGGATGATGCAGGAAGAACTTCCTGTAATATACAACCAATATGAAATAACCATTCCACATGTATTTGTATACAATGTTGAGTTCAGAGGCCGTCAATATATAGATGTTCTGGAAGAGAAAAGCTCGATGCAGGCCAAGCAACACACGACAAGTGGTGTAGCAAGAGTTGCCCATGACTTTTCTATTTCAGCACGGAGACTAACATTCACCTCCCGGAATTTGCCTGCCATCCGTCAGGATGAATCTTTCTGTTGGTGTCCGGAGGATTATAAAATACAGGTCAGCTTCGATCTGCAAGGCACTAATTATCCGGGTGAAGACTATAAGCCTTACAGCCAGAACTGGGAAGATGTGGACAAGCAACTGACCAGGGAAGAGAGTCAGAGTTTCGGTGCGAACTTGTTGTGGAAGAATCCATATATTGAAGAGATGCGGGAACTTAGTCGTTCAGGCAATTTGGATTTTAACAAAAAAGTAATAGGAACATTCCAATTGCTAAAGCAGAAGTTTTCATGGAATGGAGAATATAAATTGCATAGTGAAAATCTGGATAAAGTACTTAAGACCGGAACCGGCAGTAACGCTGATTTAAATTTTATCTTTATCGGCATGCTCAAAAGCTTTGGTATCAAAGCTTATCCTGTTGTCATGAGTCGGCGCTCTGTAGGAATGTTGCCGGTCAGTTTCCCTTCCCTTCAGAAGTTGAACACTTTTGTGGTTGCTATTTATGATGAGGTTAGAGGCAAATATGTTTATTTGGATGGCTCGATGGATGTACCTGCTCTTAATGTGCTACCTATTGAATTGTCTGTAACTAAAGCGCGTATACTTTCTGCAGATATACCTGAAAATAAGAAGTGGGTGAATTTGCAGGAGATACCTACCAACCAGATTTTTATGAAGATTAGTGCGAATGCTCAGGGAAATCAGATAACGGGGCGCCGGACTACTATTCTGAAGGGATATGATGCCCTTGAATATAGGAAAGAGTATCAGACCAAAGACTCTCTTGTAAATAAGCAGGAATTGGTTAAAGAAAAGCTGGCTATCAGCAATCTGAAACGAACAGAGATGGAAGATGACTTTGCAACCATACAGGAAGATTTTGATTTTATACTTGAAGCAGAGAAGTCGGAGGACCACATCTATATCAATCCGATGCTATTCCCGCAGTTGACCAAGAACCCCTTTATACAGTCGGAGCGAATTCTTCCGGTTGAGTTTCCCTATCTGTATCGGTTGAATCTCTCTTGTGCACTGACGCTTCCCGAAGGATATGAAGTGGAAGAAATACCTCACTCGCAAGTAGTGAAGACTGAAGATGGTAAACTGCAATGCAAATATATGATTCAAAGAAACGGAAACAATCTCATTGTGAACTATTCATTCAGCTTGAATTCCTCTGTTATGCCTTCCGAGTATTATAGCCAGTTGCAGGAAATATGGAATAAGGCCGTTGAGATGAATCAGGCTCTCATAGTACTAAAAAAACTATAACAGTGTACAAATGCAGATGATAAATCTTGCAAGGATTGTTATATAGTCATTGTTTTATGTGGCAAATAAATGATAATTTCATTAGTTTTGCTGCAAGAAAAAGAAATTTATATGGATAAGATAAAAACTGGATTGGCCGCTTTCGGAATGTCGGGGCAGGTGTTTCATGCTCCTTTTATTTCTACCAATCCCCATTTTGAGTTGACTGCGATTACGGAACGCAGCAAGGAATTGTCGAAGGTGAAATATCCGCAATCCCGTATCGTGCGTAGTTTTGAAGAATTGATAGGGATGGAGGAGTTGGAACTGGTTGTTGTAAATACTCCGGATAGTTCCCATTATGAATATGCCCGTCGTGCTCTCGAAGCCGGAAAGCATGTTGTTGTGGAAAAACCTTTCACTACTACCGTAGAAGAAGGGGAAGAACTTGTGGCTCTTGCTGCTGAAAAAGGATTAACCCTGAGTGTGTACCAGAATCGCCGTTGGGATTGCGACTTCCTGACCGTGAAAGAAATATTGGACAAAGGCCTGTTAGGTCGTCTGGTAGAATTTGAATCCACCTTTCCCCGTTACCGGAATTTCATCAAACCCAATACCTGGAAAGAAACCGGGGAGAGTGGCGGAGGCCTGACTTATAATCTGGGTGCCCACGTCATAGATCAGGCTGTGCAGTTGTTCGGTATGCCCGAAGCTGTATTTGCCGATATTGCAACTTTGCGTACCGGTGGTAAAGTGGATGATTACTTCATTATCCATTTACTGAAACCTGCCCACGCGCCGGAAGTGAAGATTACACTGAAAGCCAGTTATCTGATGTGTGAGAATGAACCTCGCTTTGTACTTCATGGCACGGAAGGTTCGTATGTGAAGTACGGTCTTGATCCTCAGGAAGCAGATCTAACTAAAGGCATACTGCCGGATACTCCGCATTGGGGAGAGGAAGATAAATCCCAGTGGGGAATACTTCATACGGAAAAGAATGGGGATGTGGTGCGTGAATCCTATCCAACCCTTCCCGGTAACTATGCTGCTTTCTATGAGAATATTTATCAGCATGTCCGTAAAGGAGAGGTCTTGCAAAGTGATGCCCGCGGAGTTCTTGGTGTCATCCGGCTGATTGAAGCGGCTTGGGAAAGTAGTCGGACAGGAAGTGTTATCAGATTATAACCTGACTTATGGATAAAAAAGCGATTGTTCTTTCCGTTGCCGGTTCCGACAGTTCCGGTGGTGCAGGCATACAGGCGGATATAAAGACTATCTCCGCATTGGGCGGATATGCTGCTACGGCAATCACTGCAATCACTGTGCAGAATACATTAGGTGTGCAAGCTGTCCATCCTGTGCCGGCAGAACTGGTAGGCAAGCAGATGCAGGCTGTGATGGAAGATTTACGGCCGGATGCCGTTAAGATAGGTATGACCGGAAATGTGGAGATTATTAGTGAAATTGCACGGTTGTTACATCAATATTCACCCCGGCAGGTGGTTCTCGATCCGGTAATGGTTTCTACCAGTGGGCACAATCTGATGACGGGTGAGGCAGTGGAAGCTATCTGTACGCTATTGCTTCCGGAAGTGTCTCTTGTTACTCCTAATTTACACGAAACAGAGGTTCTGCTACAGCAACCTGTTCATACGGTTGATGAAATGGAGGATGCTGCATGCCGCTTGTTTGAAAAGTATCACTGTGCCTTTCTTATTAAGGGAGGTCATTTGAAGGGTAATGAAATGTGTGATGTGCTTTATGATGGAAATCAACTGAATATCTTTGGTAGCAATCGCATCCGTTCCGGCAATCTGCATGGTACAGGGTGTACACTTTCATCCGCAATTGCTACATTCCTGGCACAAGGGGCATCTTTGTATGAAGCTGTGGAGCAAGCCAAGGAATACATTTCTTGTGCTATCGAAGCCGGAAAAGATTTGCATATAGGGCAGGGGAATGGTCCTTTATGGCATTTTCCGTCTTTGATAAGTCCGGTAAATAACAAATAAAGACATGAAATTCATTATCATTACATCTCCGGACTTTCTTCCGGATGAGGCGCGTATCCTCACTGAACTTTTTAAGGTAGGACTGGATTTATTGCATTTACGTAAGCCGGAGGCTGAAATCTATGAAGTGGAAAGTCTTCTACAGGAAATCCCGATGAAATATAGAAACCGGATTGTTATTCATGACTTCTTCCTTCTGAAAGAGAAGTATTCTTTAGGAGGGATTCACCTGAATTCCCGTCATCCGGAAGCACCTGAAAATTATCATGGACTATTAAGTCGTGCCTGTCATAGCTTGGAAGAGGTGGAAACCACAACACCTCGGTTTGATTATGTACTCATGAGCCCCGTTTACGACAGTATTTCCAAACAAGGATATCGTTCGGGCTATTCAACAGAGGCACTGAGACAAGCGCAAGAAAAAGGCATTATCAGTGAAAAAGTGATTGCTCTGGGTGGAATCAGTGAAGCAAACCTTGCAGAAATCAAATCTTTAGGTTTCGGTGGTGCTGCTTTATTGGGTGATATTTGGAACCGTTATCATGCATGGGAAGACACCGAACAGCTGCTTACCCATTTCAGAAAACTGAAACATTGTGCAGAATAATCTTTTTCTTCCCATGAAAATGATAGCCGGTTTCTTATTTGAAGTATAATTTAATGAGGCAAGGGTTATCATCCTCCTGCCGGGACATCAATTTCTGATATTCTTCCGGAGTCAATACGGATTGATACGCTTCGAATTCTTCATTGAAAGAAAACTGCATGATATATTCATCTTCAAAAGCTTCCGGCCTGATCAGTATCCCCTCTTGGGTGTCCTTGAATAAGAAACTCTTTCCATCGCTCTTCCGGTAAAAAAGATTCTTTAAAGTCAGATTCGGAAACCAACCGTATGATAATCCGGCATAAAAGAACTTTTCATTCTGATATTGTGATCTTAGTAAATAAGGTATCGTATTCTCTTTCAGATATTGGGTTAGAAGCCGTCCTTCTTCTGCCTGATTGTCGTCGGTAAAAGTAAATTTATAGCTGGAGATATCGATGTTGTCTTCGCCAAAATCCCATTTATAAGCTAATAGCAGGCTATCTTCCGTAATCTCATAGACCGCATTATCGTGAAAAGCAGGAGCAAAGTAGCTTTTCTTATGATAAGTATAGAAATTGCCCGGTGCTACGGAATTCAGGATGCGTGATCCTTTCCATAAACTATTCACCTCTTTTCCGGTATCTGCCTCCACAATGGTGATACACGGTTCGTCGCTACTATTGGGAATTGTCCATGTTATGATTTTGTCTCCCATCGCTACCATAGACTGGTAATTACTTTTTTCCGGTAACCGTATCTGCTTAATGAACTGCCCTTCCAGATCATAAACATATAAACTACCGAAAGGTGAAAGCAACTTTACCTGTTTCCGGCTTTCATCCACAATCATGTCATAAACTTCCCGATACTCTCCGGGACCTTGTCCTTTCTTGCCGATTGTATGCAGGAAGTGCCCTTCGTCATCGAATACAAATACTTGGAAACTTTTCCAGTCAAGGATATAGTTTCTGTTGTTACCGGTAGTGATTTTTACAGGAGCTCTCAGCAGACAACTATCTGTCGTTTCCAGAGGAATCACCTGAATACTGTCAAAAATTTCATGTATAGATAGTGTCGAGGGCCGTAGATCTGCCTGTAAGATATTGTTTTGAGTATTGCTCCCCGTATTATTATTCCTGCATGAGGCTAATAATATGCTTACTGCTAAAAAGAAGAAATATTTCATGATGTGTCAGTAATAAATTTGCTAAATATTTATCAAAGTGTTCGTAGGAAACAAAGTTATATAATTTTGTTGTTCATTGATAATTTCTGCCGGAGAAAATAACACCTGATAAGAAAAATAGATTTAGCAAGGTCACAAAAGGATAAAACAATATACGGGCGAAAGATTTCCGTCTCTATCAATTGTATGTGACATCGTAGAAACGGATAATCGCTCGCTCGGTATATATGGGAAAATAGTCTATGAAAGATTTATTTCTTCAACTTTGCAATAATCTCTTCAGCAACCTTTTTACCTGACATCAACATGCCGCCGAAGATAGGGCCCATGCGTGGAGTTCCCGAAACGGCAGAAGCTGCCATACCGCAAACGTACAGTCCCGGATAAATTTCTTTTGTACCGTTTACTACTTCTTCTTCTCCTGCAATTACGTCCAATGAACGTTCACCAATCACACCACCTGTTTCGGTGGCCAGGCGACTGCCATTTTTGCGTGCCACGGTAGCGGCGATTTCGCTGTCGTGTCCTGTTCCGTCCACTACTATTTTGGCAAGGATGTTCAGTGGGTCTACGTGCATACCTTCGCGCAATACGGGAGTCCAGTTTACGACTACTCCATTTACTGTGTTATTTTTGAAAATAACATCTTCTACAGAATAACAGTTGAATACGGTGGCTCCTGCATGTACGGCATGGTAAAGCAATGCGGAAGTACTTTCCACAGAGTCCATTACATAGAGCCCGTCTTCATACTTCTCGTGGTTGATATTGAATTCTTTTATAATATCAATGGCTTCTTCCTGAATTACAATCTGGTTGAACATCATAGCGCCACCCCACATGCCACCGCCGGGGGCAAGTTTACGGTCAAACTGTGCTACTTTCAATCCGGCCTTTGCCAGATAGTAAGCAGCTACGATACCCGACGGGCCACCACCTACAATGGCTACATCCAGATCAAGGTTTCTTTCTAATTTCTCAAAATAGGTACTAATGATACCTTTGGATACTTTTGTTTCAATCATGTTCTTATAAGTTTAAAAAGTTATTTTGTTCTTTATGAATAATACAAAGAGAGATACTCTAAAAGTCTATTTGTTATTTTCTATCTCTTCTGCTTCTGCATCATAATCGCAATCCCTCAGCCCTTGGCTGATCCGCATGGCGCAGAAGTTAGGTCCGCACATCGTGCAGTACTTCCCGTTCAGATGGTTTGCTTCCTTGTAATATTGCAAGGCACGTTCCGGGTCCAAACTCAGATTAAACTGGTCTTTCCAGCGGAACTCGTAGCGGGCTTTACTCAAGGCATCGTCCCGGATCTCCGCACCCGGATGACCTTTGGCAAGATCTGCAGCATGTGCAGCTATTTTGTAAGTGACCACTCCTATACGGACGTCTTCTTTTTGAGGCAGAGCAAGGTGTTCTTTTGGGGTTACATAGCAAAGCATTGCTGTTCCGTACCAACCGATTTGTGCTGCGCCGATGGCACTTGTGATATGGTCGTATCCCGGTGCAATATCCGTTACCAGCGGACCGAGGGTATAAAATGGTGCTCCGTGGCATTTTTCTATCTGCCGGTCCATATTCTCTCTGATCTTATGCATCGGCACATGACCGGGACCTTCGATGAATGCCTGTACATTCTTTGCCCAAGCACGTTCTACGAGTTCACCCATTGTGTCCAACTCCGCAAACTGAGCCCGGTCATTGGCATCACGAATCGCTCCGGGACGTAAACCGTCTCCTAAAGAGAGTGCCACATCATATTGTGCACATATATCACATATATCATCAAAATGCTCATACAGGAAACTTTCCTTCTGATGTACTTTGCACCATTGTGAAATGATACTGCCACCACGACTCACCATTCCGCAAAGGCGTTCGTTGGCATAATGGATATTCTTCAGGCGTATGCCGCAATGAATTGTAAAATAATCCACTCCTTGTTCACACTGCTCGATCAGTGTATCCCGGAATAACTCCCAGGTAAGGTTTTCCGCTTTTCCGCGTACTTTTTCCATAGCCTGATACATAGGGACTGTACCTACCGGAACGGGACAATTACGGATGATCCATTCGCGGGTTTCGTGGATGTTTTCTCCTGTAGATAAATCCATCAATGTGTCTCCACCCCATTTGCAACTCCAAACGGCTTTTTCCACCTCTTCTTCAATGGTAGAGGAAGTAGCCGAATTTCCAATATTGGTATTGATCTTTACAAGAAACTTTGAACCAATGATCATAGGTTCCGCCTCAGGATGGTTGATATTGGCAGGCAATGCCGCACGTCCGGCTGCAATCTCTTCCCTTACAAATTCAGGTGTGATGTAAGTATCTATACCCAGTTCTTTGCAGTTCATGTTTTCACGGATGGCTACATATTCCATTTCCGGGGTAACGATACCCTGTTTGGCATAATACATTTGGGTAATCTCTTTTCCTTCCTTTGCACGATAGGGCAAGGTGATATGGTCAAAACGTAAGGGATCGAGACTTTTGTCCGCCAGACGCATCTTTCCATATTCGGAACTGATTTCCGGTAGTCGTTCAACTTCCCGTTCCTGTATCCACGGTTCGCGGAGGCGTGGCAGGCCTTTCTTTAAATCTACTTTCAGGTTTGGATCACTGTATGCACCACTTGTGTCATAGATGTAGACAGGTGCATTCTCCGTCATGACTTTTTTCCCGTTTTCCACTACTACGGTAGGGGTGAGGTTTACTTTTCGCATCCCCACTTTCAGGTAAGGATAGAGTTGCCCCTGCATATAGACTTTCTCGGATTCGGGATAAGTAATTTTTGTTTTATCTTCCATGGTTCACTAATTGATTGCTATTGGGTCAGTCGTATAATTGTCTCCATTTCATGTACAGGATTCTCTGCTTTCAGAATACCGCCGCTTAGCGCTATCCCACTCAGCCCTAATGCTTTCAGGGATGGAATGTCTTCGCGTGTGATTCCACCGATTGCAACAATAGGGATGGATATGCCTTCCTCCTGCATTTGTGCAAGTATGGAACGGTAGCCGTCCAGTCCCAGGATAGGTGATAATTTTTGCTTGGTAGTTGTGAAACGGAAAGGGCCGCAACCTATGTAGTCGGCACCATCGGCAACATGTTGCCTGATGTCCGCAAATGTGTTGGCGGTTCCACCGATAATAAACCCTTTGCCCAGCATTTTCCTTGCTTCTTCTATCGGCATATCCAGTTTTCCTAAGTGGACACCGTCCGCACCAATTTCTTTCACCAGATCTACATGATCATCAATGATGAAAGTAGCTCCGTATTGGCGGCAGAGTTCCTGCACGTGCATGGCTGTGGTCTTCAGTTCTTCTTCGGAAGCATCTTTCATCCGAAGTTGAACCCAGCGGCAGCCTCCTTCGAGGGCTATACGTGCGGAGTCCGGATAAGAAATGGATGCCGTAAAATGCGTAATGAATTGTACGTCAAACATTCAAATTCTGAATTTAGAAATTATACTTGCAGAAAGGGGCAGTAGTATAAACGAATAGTAAGAAGATAAGAAGAAAAATTCCCTTCGACGGTACTAACCGTATCAGGTTCATTGGGTATAATCTCAGCTATATTTATAGCACCCCCTTTTCTATCGGCAAAGTAAGGACGAATGTTTTTAACAGGAAAGAGACCGGCTTATCTTTTATGATTATTTAAACTTAACATAATTAAGCCGCGTATATTGCTTGTTTCCCGAAGTAAAGGTGCATGAGATACGTGCTGAAGCGATAAATACCGTTTCACCTGGTTGGAAAGCGTGCTCTGTACCGGGTACTTGGCACGATTCCCGGCTTGCAGTGCGGGAACTTACCCGGAAAGTGACCAGATTGCCGATAGGGTCTTCCAGTGTAAGTATCTGCCGGACATGAAAATAGGGAGTTGTTCCTTTGACCATTGTTTTGTAAGGATCGTCTTCCAACCGTACACGTAGTACTTTCAGCGTTAGATTCTCTACTTTATCTCCCTCCTTACCCAGAAAGCGGCTGGTGGAATATTTCTGCCTTGCCTGTCGTTTTTGAATATCCAGATGAACGGAATGGTATATCTGTGCTATCTGTACAAAACGTTCCTGTTTAGGAATGCGGGGAGTGAATTTATAGGCAATCCAACTAACATAACTCGGGTCGATGCGGAAGATTTCGTGCAGGAAGTGTCCGTGATATTTCCCGAAAGCAATAATATCGTCCCCCTTACTTTGCATACGTTTAGCATTATACTCCACCAGTAGCATGCAGCGGGGAGAGTAATAACATAGACTGCTTGCGGCCCGCAGGCTTTCATGAATATCTGTAGAAAGGTCTTGAATGTAAAAAATAGACTGGCGTTCGGGTAGTGGAGAATAAATCCATAATGAATAACGGGGGTAATCGGGACGGGGCAGTGCTACCAGATAAGCACCTGCATCTTTGTAAGATGTTCTTCCCCGGTTGTATTCGTTTAGTTTCTGATACAACAGTTCTTGTTCTGCTTCGGGTATTCCCGGAATAATCGGATTTGCCATAAGCATTGAGTTATTTACTCAAATATAAGATTTTTCAGGCAAATAATCAAACTTTGTATGGAAAGTTTTAGAAAGAGATAATCTATATTTTATAAAATAACTGAAATTATATTATTCGATAACTTTGAATGATACTGCTTATAATCTCTTATTCTTACAATTCGCTTTTCTTGTGTGGTGCATTCACTTTATATCTGCTCCATATCCGAACCGTATCAAGACCGTACTTGCTCCGTACATTCTCCACTCAGAGGTACCTTTATACGGAGAAAACACGGAGATGGTACGGAGCAAGTATGGCTCAGGTATGCTCTGGAGGAGTATATCTTCCCAATAAAGGTGTCAGAATCTGACCATTAGTTCCAGCACTATTTTGTCTTGTTCGGACTCTTTGGCAATACTGTTTTTAGCATAGAAATATTTCTCAAAGTTCAGTCGAAGGTCCGTGCGGAATGCTTTACTGAGGCTAAATGTGATACCACCGGTCACGCGATGACGTTTGTAGTCAGTGGTGGCTAAAGCTCCGGTTTCTTCATCGATGGCTTTGCCATCACTTTGGCTGGTCATCATGTCATAACGTGCCAGGAAAGACATTTTATTGAATACTTTTCGCAAAGGTAGGTCGTAGTTGATGAAACTATTTACAGCATGTACATTGTCGTAGGCATTGTCTGCATAGGTTTTATACAAGTATTCCCCTTCAATGTGGAAGCGTCCGAATTCATAGAAAGCACCGATGTCATACGAATTTATCCGTACGTCCTGTGGCTGTATGCTCTGTATGCTTAAAGCGAGGTTTAGCTTCTTGGCAAAGAGAAACTGTGCTTTGGCGGAATAATTCACCTCTTTGTGCCACTCTTTTTGATTGGTCAGCCCCGAACCATTGTAGAGTCCCCCTTCTAAAGTGACAGGTACTTCGGTTCCTAATTTATAGCCCAATGTAACACCAACGTCACGTACATTACCTACTTGTTTCGCTATAAATGAGCGGTTGGCAAAATATTGTTGGTGTGGAGATCGGTGGGCATCGATGGTGAACGGTACGCGCATTTGTCCGGCTGTGACCGTCAGATCCTTTATCGGGAAAAGGCGTGCATAGGCATCCAGCATTTTTATTTGTCCTTCATCGGATAGGTCGATTTCAGCTTTATAAGCTACGATGGGCAGCACGTTGCCGGTGATGCTGATACGTGCGTTGCGTACCTCAAAACGGCTGGCAGCCATTTCTGTTTGGTACTCAAATTTGGTGCGGATGGTCCCGTGTATTTCCGGCAGATAATCCTTCGTTTCCAATTCTTCTTTGTCTACCTTCTTTCCGTCTTCATTGCGGTACGGATTTTGAGCTATTGCGGCCAGTGGCAGCAGGGCGATGAGCAGCATGAATGCGCTTTTCTTCATAATAAGTTGTAGTCGATTAATTTATGGCGGCAAAGGTCGGACATACGTGTGATGTTTTTGTGTCATAGATATTGCATTTTTGTTACATGTCTATCTATGAGGGGGAGACTCGTTTATGATTCAAAACTTATGTGGACAATATTAATTGTTTTTTCGGACGATTTAAATCAGTCTGGTAGGATGAAAAACTGTAAATTTGGAACGTTGAAACGACTTGAGAACTTTGTTTATAACTATAAATAGCTTGTTATTATGAAAACATTCATCACATTATTTGTATATCTGGCTTTCCTCTGTGGCAATGTATTGGCCCAAGATGCTCCTCTTATTCTCAAATTCGGGTTGTTTGCTGATGCGCAATATGCCGATTGTCCTTCAGAAAATACGCGGTTCTATAGGGAGACACTACGAAAAATGGACACTTGTGTCAGTTACTTCAATCGGCAGAATGTGGAGTTTACAATTAATTTGGGGGATATTGTTGATAGAAAAAA
This sequence comes from Bacteroides intestinalis, assembly GCF_003464595.1. Classification (GTDB taxonomy): domain Bacteria; phylum Bacteroidota; class Bacteroidia; order Bacteroidales; family Bacteroidaceae; genus Bacteroides; species Bacteroides intestinalis_A. The sequence continues at coordinate 48,164 of NZ_QRZF01000015.1, read as the reverse complement.
CAGCGACTTAAAAACAATCATGTCTTGTCTCTCTCGTTTGGATCGTGAGATTTATCATCTTACGGGTAATCATGATTATAAAGAGGTGGCAGATGTCTCTGTTCTATACAGGCAGTTGAATATGCCTGCCGGGTATTACTCGTTTCAGAAACAAAATTGGATTTTTATTATGTTGAATACCAATGAAGTTTCGGCATATGCTCATGTCGTAGGAACTGAAAAAGAGCAGGAACTGGCTGAGATGCTGAAGCATATAAAACAGACTGGCGGCAAACAAGGATATAGATGGAATGGGGGAGTCAGTAAGAAACAGATGAAATGGCTGGATAATTTGTTAGCTGAATGTGAGAAGAATAAGAATAATGTGCTAATCTTTACACATCATCCGCTCTATCCGGAAAGTGAGTTTACAGCTTTGAATAATGTGGAAATTCTGAATACTATTTCAAAGTATCCATGTGTGAAAGCTGTCTTTTCGGGACATCACCATGCTGGAGCATTCGGCTATTATAAAGGAATCCCAATGATAACACATGAGGGAATGATAGAGACAGAGAAGCAAAATGCATATTCTATTGTGGAACTTACTCGTGATTCTATCTTGGTGAGAGGATGTGGAAGAGTGCCTTCCCGGTCGTTTAAGTATTTTCTGTGAAGGCATGCTAAAAAGGTATGCCTTTTCTATTTCTTCTGCCCGAAATCATGTATTTTTGTAAGCTAATAAAATGAATCTCCCAAATGAATAGATCTGAAAAGCGAGTATTGGTAGGCATGAGCGGTGGTATAGATAGTACCGCTACCTGTTTAATGTTGAAGGAACAAGGTTATGAGATAGTGGGCCTTACCATGTGGGTATGGGGAGATGAACCTGTAGAGGCCCGTCAGCTTGCCGATAGTATGGAGATTGAACACTATGTAGCTGATGAACGTGAGGCTTTTCGTAAAGTGATTGTACAGAACTTTATAGATGAATATTGTCAGGGACGGACACCCAATCCGTGTGTGATGTGTAATCCTATGTTCAAGTTTCGCATACTGACGGAATGGGCGGATAAATTGGATTGTGCATGGATTGCTACCGGACATTATACTCGTTTGGAAGAAAAGAATGAAAAAGTATATATCGTTGCCGGAGACGATGAAAAGAAGGACCAATCTTATTTTCTCTGGAGATTGGGACAGGATGTGCTGAAACGTTGCATTTTTCCATTGGGAACTTATACGAAGCTACAGGTGCGTGAGTATTTGCGTGAGAAAGGTTATCAGTTGAAGGCCGAAGAAGGTGAAAGTATGGAGGTCTGTTTCATTAAAGGTGATTATCGTGACTTCTTGCGTGAACATAGCCCTGAAATTGACAGGGAAATAGGTCCCGGATGGTTTGTCAATTCTGAAGGTGTGAAGCTGGGGGAACATAAAGGTTTTCCCTATTATACCATTGGGCAGCGGAAAGGCTTGGAAATAGCTTTAGGTAAACCAGCCTATGTATTGAAGATCAATCCACTGAAAAATACAGTGATGTTAGGGGATGCCGAACAATTGCAGACTGAATATATGTTGGCTGAGCAGGACCATATTATTGATGAGCAGGAGTTCTTTTCGACCCCGGATTTATCAGTACGTATCCGGTATCGTAGTAAACCGATTCCATGTACAGTGAAAAGATTGGAAGACGAACGTTTGTTTGTGCATTTTGCGTCGGAGGCTTCAGCCATTGCACCGGGACAATCTGCTGTCTTTTATATCGGAAGGCGGGTAGTGGGTGGCTCGTTTATCGCTTCCCAGCGTGGCATTGGTCTGGTTATTGCAGAAAATAAATAAGTAATAGATAATAATAGAATGAGAAAATTATTTCTTCTTTTGGCTTTCACCCTGTTTATGACAGGTGTGTCCGCACAGCAAGATTCATTGAAGTATCGCATCAGCTTAAAAGACAAGGCTGCTACAGAGTATTCATTAAAACGTCCTGAGAAGTTCTTGTCGGAAAAGGCTATTGAGCGCCGTAAAAAGCAGAATCTTCCAATTGATTCTACTGATCTTCCGGTATGCCGCAAATATATAGATGAAATCCGCAAACTGGGAGTGAATATCGTAGTGGTTGGAAAATGGGATAATTTTGTAACAGTATCTTGTAATGATACTACTTTGATAGACCGCATTGCAGCATTACCTTTTGTACGTTCTACGGAAAAGGTGTGGTTCTCTCCCGGTGCTGATAAACCGACAATGTCAACGGAACGGGATTCTGTAATCAATCAACCAACCATACATCCGGATAGTATCTATGGGTGTGCCATCACTCAGGTTCAACTGAGTAATGGAGATAAATTGCATGAAGCTGGTTTCAAAGGTCAGGGAATGACGATTGCAGTTATTGATGCCGGTTTCCACAATGTAGATAAGATTACTGCTATGCAGAATCTTCATATTTTGGGTACAAAAGATTTTGTGAATCCCCAAGCGGATATTTTTGCGGAGAGCAGTCACGGTTTGAGCGTTCTGTCTTGTATTGGAATGAATCAGCCTGAGATCATGACCGGGACAGCACCCGAAGCTTCTTTCTGGTTGCTTCGTAGTGAAGACGAATATTCGGAGCATTTGGTAGAGCAGGATTATTGGTCGGCTGCCGTAGAATTTGCCGATAGTGTGGGAGTGGATGTGATTAATACCTCTTTGGGGTATTATACGTTTGATGACAAATCAAAGAATTATAAATACCGTGATTTGGATGGACGGCATGCATTGATGTCTCGCCAGGCTTCCCGCATTGCTGATAAGGGAATGGTGTTGGTATGTAGTGCAGGCAATTCCGGTACGGGCTCCTGGAAGAAAATTACCCCTCCGGGAGATGCGGAAAATGTATTGACGGTAGGTGCTGTCAATAAGAAAGCAATATTGGCACCTTTCTCATCTATTGGAAATACTGCAGACCATCGTGTGAAGCCTGATGTTGTTGCAGTGGGGTTAGGATCAGACGTCATCCGTCCCGATGGCAATCAGGGACGGGCCAATGGTACTTCTTTCTCTTCGCCTATCATGTGTGGTATGGTGACTTGTTTGTGGCAGGCTTGTCCGAAGTTGACGGCAAAGGAAGTGATTGAATTGGTGCGTCGGTCCGGTGACCGTGCAGATTTCCCCGATAATATCTATGGATATGGGGTACCTGATATGTGGAAGGCGTACAATGAGTATAAGTTGAAGAATAAATAATGGATTACATGTTGGTATTGGTGATGTGTAACCTGTAATACGTAAATGAACAGAATGGAAGCATTGTCTTTGTATGATTTAAACGCTTTGGTGCGTCGGAGCCTTGAACAATGCCTGCCCGATGAATATTGGGTGCAGGCGGAGCTGAGCGATGTGCGTACGAACAGTACCGGACATTGTTACCTGGAGTTTATTCAGAAAGATCCCCGTAGCAATAATCTGATAGCAAAGGCGCGTGGAACCATTTGGGCAAATGTATATCGTTTGCTGAAACCTTATTTTGAAGAGTCCACAGGACAGGCATTTGTTTCTGGTATCAAGGTTTTGGTTCAGGTAACTGTCAGTTTTCATGAACTTTATGGTTACAGTCTTACCGTGCAGGATATTGATCCTACGTATACCTTGGGTGATATGGCACGCCGACGCCGGGAAATTTTAAAACAACTTGAGGAGGAAGGGGTGTTGACCTTGAATAAGGAACTGGAAATGCCGGTTTTACCCCAGCGTATTGCAGTGGTTTCATCACCTACAGCCGCAGGTTACGGGGACTTTTGCCATCAGTTAAAGAATAATCCACGTGGCTTCTTCTTTCATACGGAATTATTTCCGGCATTGATGCAGGGTGACCGCGTAGAAGAATCGGTGTTATCTGCTCTGGATGCTATTCTGAATCGTCAGGAAGATTTTGATGCTGTGGTTATTATCCGTGGCGGTGGGGCTACTTCTGATTTGTCCGGTTTCGATACCTATCTGCTTGCTGCTGCCTGCACTCAGTTTCCGTTACCCATTATCACTGGTATAGGACATGAGAGAGATGATACGGTACTTGACTCTGTGGCTCATACCCGCGTGAAGACTCCGACTGCTGCTGCAGAGTATCTTATAAATTGTATGGACCTTGCTGCTGATGAACTGGAAGTGCTTATCAGTCAACTGCATGAAAGTGTGCGTTCCCGTCTGACAGAAGAACATCGTAAATTGATTTCATACAGAAACCGTATTCCTTCTGCTGTTGTCCGGCGTGTGTCCGATGCCAAACTTGCATTACTGACTACCCGGAAAGATATTTCGCTAGCTGTTCAGACTTCACTTTCGCGTCAACGGCATCGTCTGGAGTTGTTACAACAACGTCTTGCTGATGCTTCTCCCGAGAAGATACTGGCACGTGGCTACAGTATCACGTTGAAAGATGGGAAAGTAGTGAAAAATGCTGCTATGTTAAATGAAGAAGACGAAATAATCACTCGTTTCTACCGGGGTGAAGTAGCCTCGGTCATAAGTTGTAAATCATAAACTTAAATAATAAATTTCTTTATGCCTACTCCGAAGAAAAAAGAAACTTATTCCCAGGCAATAGAACGTCTGGAGAAGATTGTCCGTCAGATAGACAATAATGAGTTGGAAATCGATGCGCTTGCTGAAAAAATAAAGGAAGCGAATGAGATTATTGCGTTTTGTAGTGACAAATTGACCAAAGCCGACAAGGAAATAGAAAAATTACTGTCGGAGAAGCGAGAAAGTGAAGAATAAAGATTAAATTTGTTGCAAAATGTACGTAATGAGATTACTAATACTTTGAGATATGAAAGAAATAGATTGGTCTAATCTGTCATTCGGATACATGAAGACAGATTATAATGTGAGAATTAATTTCCGGGAAGGTGAGTGGGGAAAACTCGAAATCAGTAGTAGTGAATTGATCAATATGCATATGGCAGCTACCTGTCTGCATTATGGTCAGGAGGCATTCGAAGGATTGAAAGCATTCCGTGGTAAAGATGGTAAAGTTCGTATTTTCCGTTTGGAAGAGAATGCCGCTCGCTTGCAGTCTACCTGTCGTGGTATTATGATGGCAGAATTGCCCACAGAACGTTTCAAAGAAGCTGTACTCGCAGTAGTGAAGATGAATGAGCGTTTTATTCCGCCCTACGAGAGCGGTGCCTCTCTTTATATTCGTCCGTTGCTGATCGGAACGGGTGCACAAGTGGGGGTTCGTCCGTCCAGTGAATATATGTTCCTGATCTTTGTTACTCCGGTAGGTCCATACTTTAAAGGTGGTTTTGCTGCTACTCCTTACGTGATTACTCGTAAGTACGATCGTGCGGCTCCTCTCGGAACAGGTATCTATAAGGTAGGTGGTAACTATGCAGCCAGTTTGCGTGCCAGCCAGGAGGCTCATGCAGCGGGTTATTCTGCAGAATTCTATCTGGATGCCAAAGAAAAGAAATACATCGATGAATGTGGTGCTGCCAACTTCTTCGGTATCAAGGATAATACTTATATAACTCCTTTGTCTACTTCCATCCTACCTTCTATCACAAATAAGAGTTTGATGCAGTTGGCTGAAGATATGGGCATGAAGGTTGAACGCCGTCCGATTGCAGAAGAAGAACTTTCTACTTTCGAGGAAGCTGGTGCTTGTGGTACTGCTGCGGTAATAAGCCCGATTGAGCGTATTGACGATCCGGAGAATAATCATTCTTATATCATTGCCAAAGATGGCAAACCGGGACCTGTATGCATGAAGTTATACAATAAGCTGCGTGGTATTCAATATGGTGACGAACCTGATACACATGGCTGGGTAACCATCGTAGAATAACGCATGAGTAAAGGTAAGTTAGCGAAGTTTGCCGATATGGCAAGTTATCCGCATGTGTTCGAATACCCCTATTCGGCAGTAGATAACGTGCCTTTTGAGATGAAAGGAAAATGGAATGAGTCATTCTTTAAGAATGACCATCCCATTGTTTTGGAATTGGGTTGCGGACGCGGTGAATATACAGTAGGACTGGGACGGCTATTTCCGGATAAGAACTTTATCGGAGTAGACATCAAAGGTTCCCGTATGTGGTCTGGTGCTACGGATTCGTTGCAGGCAGGTATGAAGAATGTTGCTTTCTTGCGTACGAATATCGAAATCATCGATCGTTTCTTTTCTGAAAATGAAGTGAGTGAAATCTGGTTGACCTTTTCTGATCCACAGATGAAGAAGGCCACGAAGCGTTTAACTTCCACTTATTTCATGGAGCGCTACCGTAGATTCCTGAAACCGGATGGTATCATTCATCTCAAGACAGATAGTAACTTTATGTTCACTTATACCCGCTATATGATTGAGGAGAATAACCTTCCAGTGGATGTGATGACAGAAGATCTGTATCACTCCGGCATGGCTGATGAAATCCTTAGCATTAAAACTTATTACGAACAACAATGGTTGGATCGTGGGTTGAACATCAAATATATCAAGTTTCATCTGCCGAAAGAAGGTGAACTGTATGAACCCGATGTAGAAATAGAGTTAGATGAATATCGCAGTTATAACCGCAGCAAGCGGAGCGGACTGCAAACTTCAAAATAACAATTATAAAGTGATAATGTGCTAAAGTGATAGAGTGATAAGGTGTTATTACTTTAATGCTTGTCATGTTGAAATTTATTACGTTAGCACTTTATCACCCTATCACCTTATCACATTTTATATTATGACACTTTATCCTAAACTGATTTTAGATGCACTGGCAACAGTGCGGTATCCCGGCACCGGAAAAAACCTTGTAGAAGCGGAAATGGTTGCCGATAATCTGCGTATTGAAGGTATGAAAGTCAGTTTCTCATTGATATTTGAGAAGCCGACTGATCCTTTCATGAAGTCTGTAATAAAAGCTGCTGAAGCAGCTATTCATACCTATGTATCCAATGAGGTAGAAGTCGTTATTGCTACGGAGAGTAAGCAGGCGGCACGTCCCGAACCGGGTAAGTTATTGCCTCAGGTAAAGAATATTATTGGAATTTCTTCTGGCAAAGGTGGGGTAGGTAAATCAACGGTATCTGCCAATCTTGCAGTAGCTTTGGCAAAGTTGGGCTATAAAGTAGGTTTGCTGGATGCTGATATTTTCGGTCCGTCTATGCCGAAGATGTTTCAGGTAGAAGATGCACGTCCTTACGCAGAGAATGTAGAAGGGCGTGACTTGATTGTACCGGTTGAGAAATATGGTATAAAGCTACTTTCCATAGGTTTTTTTGTTGATCCTGACCAGGCAACTCTGTGGCGTGGTGGTATGGCGAGCAATGCTTTGAAACAACTGATAGGTGATGCGAACTGGGGAGATCTTGATTACTTCCTGATAGACCTCCCTCCCGGGACGAGTGATATCCACTTGACTGTGGTTCAGACGCTTGCTCTGACTGGCGCAATTGTTGTCAGTACACCGCAAGCTGTTGCATTGGCGGATGCCCGTAAAGGCATTAACATGTTTGTCAATGATAAAGTAAATGTTCCTATTCTGGGCTTAGTGGAGAATATGGCTTGGTTTACACCAGCCGAATTGCCGGAAAATAAATACTATATTTTCGGTAAGGAAGGTGCTAAGAAACTGGCAGAAGAAATGAATGTACCTTTATTGGGACAGATTCCTATTGTGCAAAGCATTTGTGAAAGTGGCGACAAAGGTACACCGGTAGCACTTGATGAAAATACTGTGACAGGACGTGCCTTTTTGCAATTGGCAGCGAGCGTAGTTCGCCAAGTAGATAAGCGGAATGTAGAGATGGCACCGACGGAAGTGGTGCAAATGCATAAATAGAGAATATCCTATTAATAATAAGAAAGAGATACTGCACTCAATAAACCGAGAGCGGTATCTCTTTCTTATTTTTCTGTTTGTACTACAAAAGTTCTTTTATATAATTCTCTATATCTTTGTCAGTAGAGTCTTTGCTATATCCGGTGATCATTTTCCTTATCACTCGATTTTCATCCAGTATGAAAAAGATCGGAGCGGAACTGGCTTGGTAGGCTTTTACTATTTCATCTGTACCAGTGGTTAGTTTATAATTTATGTGGTGTCTGTCAATGTAGTTTTGAAGTGCGTGCGCTTTTCGTCTCCACGTTTCTATAGCCACAATGTCGAGGTCGCCAGTCTTAAATTCACTTTTTAATTTGTTTAAGAAAGGTATAGATAACTGGCATGGACCGCAGCCTATTCCAGTAAATTGTACAAGTAATACCTTACTTTTGAAATCACTAAGTGATATATTCTGCTCTTTTTCATCTTTTAGAGTCCATGCAGTAGCCTTTTGTCCAACGAGAGATGAGGTAGGAACTGCTCTATTTTCTCCGACTTTTCTAATTTCATAATCCTTTGGGAAATAATCTGATAGTTTGAAATCACTAATTGATAATTTATTGATTTCTACATCCGAACAGGAATTCATAGAAATGTTGTGGTACATTTCCCTACGTACCTGATATGGTAAATCGTTTGATTTACTGATCCATATTTCATAGCCGGAAGTTGGATCCAGGCAATATGGGTTGTCTATTTTATAATCCTTGCCAAAGAACTCGACTTGCTTATCTTCATTGATTACCAATTTTAAGTAATAGTAGTCTTTTTCTTCTTTTAATTCAGTAGTAATATTATCGTTCGTATTTAGAGCATAACGGATTATACTCTTTGTATAGTTGAAGAAAGGAGGTCCTACTAATCTGAAAGGCAGAGATCTGGTTGTGAAGTCATCAATTATTATCCCTTTTTTATCATGAAACATGTGTGATACTACATGACCATCGTAACCAAACTCTAATTTTTTAGTATCATCAGGATCAAGCGCTATGTAGCTTGCTCCAATGGTTGAATCTGCCGGGTTGTTGTATTCATTAATTAATTGGCGGAATTCAGATAGAGGTATAGTATCTCCCGGTTCCCAGGTTTTTGATACGTTGTAATAGCTTGCAGATTCAATTTTCTCAATCTTATTGAGAACTTTCTGCAAATACTCTTTTTTGCCTTCCTGTGCATTAATTGTATTGATAATGAACAAGAAGCAGGGAAACAGAATTAGTTTATTCATCGTGTAGGGAGTTAGCGGTTATCTGCATCCTGCCCCTGGTGTTGAATTTGACTGCCAGGGGGAGGATTTGCGGATAACCTATTATGTTAGAGAGAATTTTTCAGGAAATAATTACTTTATTGTAGTTTGAATATGATAGGGAATGTATACTTTACATTAACTGCCTGCCCTCTCTGTGTACCAGGTTGCCATTTAGGCATATTGGCAGTAACACGGATAGCTTCTGCATCCAATAATGGGTCTACACCTTGACTAACTTTAGGATTGGTAACATTACCATTTGCATCAATAATTACCTCTACAATTACTCGTCCTTGTGTTCCTGCTTTTTGTGCCCCTACCGGATATTTGATATTTTTGGATATATATCTCATAAGTCCTTCCGGGCCACCTGGGAACGAAGGCATTTGCTCTACTACTTCAAATACCTGACCTTCTTCTATAGGTGACTCTTGCCGAGTACCATAACCTACAACCACCGTTTCTTCTATTTTAGGTACAGGCTTGTATTCTTCTTTCTTATCCTCATCCGGTAGGCGGAACATAACAGGGACAGTGTATTTCACCCGAACCGGCTTGCCTTTCTGTGTACCGGGTTTCCAGTTGGGCATTGTACTGATAACGCGTACTGCTTCACCATCCAATTCCGGATCTACTCCACGGATAATGCCTATATTGGAAATGCTGCCGTCTACGTTTACTATAAATTGTACAGTGACACGTCCTTGTGTTCCGTTCTTTTGTGCATTGACCGGATATTTGATATTTTTCGATAAGAATTGCATCAATGCTGTCATGCCCCCACCCGGGAATTCTGGCATTGATTCTACTACTTCGAATACCGGATTTTCCGGATCATCGACAGGAGGATTCAGCCATTCTCTATTCATGACAATCTTCATGTCTGATATGTTTTGAGTTTCGGCAGGAACCTGCACAGCCATTTGTTTTCCATCCTTTTTCCAAACCACTATCATGGGAGTACTTTTAAATGCTTTGAAAGAAAAATTTCCATTTTTATCTGTAACAAATGACTGGTCTTGAGGTAGCTTGTACATGCCATCAATGAAGAATTCAGCTCTTTCGACAGGCTTTCCATCTTTATCCACTACTTTCCCTTTGTAAGCCACAAGTTTATCTTTATCCTGCTGTGGCATTGGCGTTTCTGCCGGTATCGGTTCAGTAGCAGCTTTCATATCCGGTGCCGTTTCGTTTGGCGCCAGATTTTCTTCCACAGCCTCTATGACATCTTTTGCCATCTCTTTCGTGGTACGGGCCACAGCTTCGATGTTACTGATAATCATTAGTAAGGCTGCCAGGGGGAGAAACATAAGATACTTAGTTCTCCCTATTTCTCGGGTTCTCTTTTTGTTCATCATTTTGATGCGTTTTTTTAAAGGTAATACATTAAAACTGTTATAGATAGTTGCTGCAGCCTTATAGTGAGATAGTCCTAACAGATGATACTGGTAGGATTTGGAATCATGCCCGGTTTCCAGTACACGATTGTCCGCCAAGTATTCCAAATTGGTGCGGATTTCCCGTTTCATGAGCCAGGCAAAGGGATTGAACCAACAAAGTACGCATGCAGTCTCGCTGATGAGTACATCAATGGAATGCCATTGATTGGCATGTGCCTGTTCGTGGGTTAATATTTCGCTTAATTCCTCTTCGGTATGCGAAGCCGGATGAATGAATATCCAGTGAAAGAAAGAAAAAGGTCCGTCTGCTTGCTTAAGCAAGTGTACGTTGGCGTTTCCAATCTTCGTTTTCCGGCTACGGAAAGCCAGCCGGATAATGCCTGCCAGTTGTACAAGGAAGCGACCAGCCAGTAGAGCGACTCCTCCCCAATAAACATAACCAGCCGTTTGGAGCAGGATTGTTTTCCAGTCGAAGGTTGTCTTTTCCGGCGTCAGAGTAAACTCCGGCAAAACGATGTCGGCGTATAAATCTGCCATGGCGACCATAGGTTCCTGTGCCGTAATCCAGGTTTGTATATTTAGTAATGGATAGATGGCGGATACGGCAAAGAAGCAGAGCAGGGCAGCCCTGCGCCACGTGAAGAACGTGTCTTTATAGAAGAATAGCCGGTAAAACGCATAAAATAGCGCGATGGCTACATTGATTTTTAGAAAATAGGCCAACATCTTTTTCTGAATTAAAAATTAAGAATCAGGTAGGTTATCTTTTTCACTCTTTTCCTTTCTCAATCATATTGATGATCTCTTTCAAGTCGTTGGTCGAAATCTTTTGCTCTTTGGCAAAGAAAGAAACCATTTCCTTATACGAATTTTCAAAGTAATTACGCACAAAGCCACTCATGAACGTACGTTTGTATTCGCTTTCACGGATGGCGGGTGTATATTGGTACGTATTTCCTACGCGTGCGGCTGTAACATACTGCTTACGTTCCAGGTTCTTGACGATGGAAGCTACCGTAGTGTAGGGAGGTGCCGGTTGGGAATATTTGGCAACAATGTCTTTTACGAAGCAACTGCCCAGTTCCCAGATGTAGATCATTGCTTCTTCTTCTTGTATTGTTAATTTTTCCATGGAATAAAAGTTTTTGGATGAATTCAATACAAAGCTACGAAAGTTTCGTAATAAAGCAATGAACAGTGAGTTAATTAATCTAAATGCTTATTTCTATAGCTGGAAGAAAGTGCGTTTCAAGGGACTAAAATAAGTATGCATATCCCTCTCCCAGAGACTTTTTGATTATTTTAAGTGCCTTGGTGATCTGTGCTTCTACTGTTTTAACCGAGATATTCATATCATCGGCAATTTCCTGGTTTGCCATTTGTTCCTGCCTGCTTTTCAGGAATACTTCGCGGCAGCGGTTAGGCAAAGTACATATAGCTTCTTGTATCAGTTTGTTTAGTTCCTCTATTTCTAAGGTAGGATACTCTTTGTACTGCAGGGTTTCATGCAGGTTTTCATCCAGTGTTGTTGTTTGTTTCCGATCTCGTAAGGCGTTGAAGCACCTGTTGCGGGCAGCCTGAAAGAGATAAGCTTTGAAAGATAACCTGATATCTACCTGTTCCTTGTTTTCCCATAGATAAGTAAAAATATCCAGTGCAAGCTCTTCTGCTTCTGCAAAGTTATCCAGATAGATATTGATATAACGACATAATGGTGTAAAGTAATTGTCAAAGAGATGCTTAAAGGCATGTTCATCTCCTTCTTTAATTAACTTCAATAAAAGAATATCGTCGTTAGTGGCCATGGTCATCAAGTTATTTTGCAAAGTTAAAAAGTAATTATGATTTTCCAAATCTTCTTTTATTACTATCTGAAAAAAATGTGTTTTCATAATAAGAAATATATTCTGCTCCTGTTCTGTTTGTCGTTTTTTAACGAATACTGTCTGCTATGTCTTAAACCACTTATGGTAAACTTTCAATAAAAAAAATCAGGTTTTCGAAAAAAAAGAGCTTTTTAACGTAAGGGTGGTAGGTTGTTTTTGTGTCATTATAGTATGAATGGACAAAAAGAACAATATGATAAGAGAAATACCATGGAATTTGATTATTTCGAAGTTGAAAAAGGAAAGTTCTTCGGAAGAAAATAATCAACTCGAAGCTTGGTTATCCGATAGTGGTAACCGTGAGTTGTTCGAGGAACTCCAAGACCTTTGGGATAAAATACAAAGCAATGCTTCCAGCTATACGCCGGATTCGGCATATTATTGGAAAGAACTTAGTCGCCGGATGAAGACTGGTAGTTCGACACCAGTTGTGAAGCCTGGCCGGAAGTCAACCTTCCATATATGGAGATATGTTGCGGCGGCATGTATTGTTATAGTGGTATGCTTTTCGTTTTATCTGGGACAGTGGGCAGGTACTCCCGAAGAGACTTTGCTGGAATATAAAAGCATGGGAGGAAAGTCTATGGCATCTTTACCGGATCAATCTTCCGTATGGCTGCATAGTAATACGAAGTTAACATGTGATATACAACACAAGAAAGAAGAGCGTGTGGTAACTTTGCGTGGGGAAGCCTACTTTGATGTGGCTCATGATAAACGGAAACCGTTTATTGTACAAACAGATGGGGTACGTATTGTTGTCCATGGTACTAAGTTTAATGTAGAAGCCTTTCCGGACATGGAGAATATCTATGTCAGCCTGTTAGAGGGGTCGGTTTCACTGGATACGGAAAACGATCACCGTTATCTTGCACCCGGTGAGATTGCGACTTATAATAAGAGTAGTCGAAGATTGTCTGTTACCAAGGATGATGTACTTTTTGCCGCTTCCTGGACTAAAGACCAGATTGTCTTTGAACAACGTTCTCTGCAGGACATCTGCCGTTTCCTGAGGAAATGGTATCGTGTGAAGATCGATCTGGATCCTACTATCGCCGATAGTATCCACTATACCTTTACGTTGCGTAACGAACCTTTGGAGGAAATACTCAGGTTGATGGCACGCATCAATCCGATTGGGTATACGTTTAATGAAAATAATGAGCTCAGTATTTATAAAAAGTAAAATGTTAAATTCTAACCCTAAAAAGAATCGCCTATGCACAATACTGTGAAGTAAACTAATGTTACGGGATGATAACGTTCATCCTTATTTTCTATCACAATTATTCTAATTATTTTAAATCTAAAAGAAAAGCATGATTCTAAAAAAACGTGTAGCATTTTTATTGCTACTAATTCTTTGTGTGCCCTTATCAGCACAAGTAAAAGAGAAGCTAATTACTGTAGACTTCTCCGATCTTCCTCTTTCAGAGGCTATTAACCGCATAGAAAAAGTCAGTCGATACACTTTTTTCTACGATGCCAATCAGGTGGATGTAAAGCAGAAAGTAAGCTTGAAAGTGAAGAAAGCTACTGCTCAACAGGCAATGAATACCATGTTGAAAAACACGGACCTGAAATATGAGGTTACCAATACGCAGATAGCTTTGTTTACTAAAGATAAACCTGAGACTTCGGGGCATGAAATCACTATCAAGGGACAAGTGGTAGATGAAAATGGAGAACCGGTTATAGGGGGTAATGTCATTGCCGAAGGTACTACCAATGGTACCATCACCAATATTGATGGTTATTACACCTTGACTGTGGCTCCTGATGCCCGGATTCAGGTATCGTATATCGGTTATACTACGCAAACGCTGAAAGCCGGTTCCATTCCTTCCGTCATAAAACTACAGGAAGATTCCAAGCTCTTGCAGGAAGTTGTGGTGGTAGGTTACGGTACGATGAAAAAGCAGGACCTGACCGGTGCGGTAGCTTCTATCAAAGGCAGTGATATGGAGAAAGAACAACGCCAGACCATTCAGGATATGCTACGTACAGGTGTTGCCGGACTTTCGGTAGGTATGGAAACTGATGCGAAAGGCAATACAAGCATGATGATTCGTGGTAAAAGTACGATTGCTGCCAGCACTGACCCGCTGATTGTTTTGGATGGTGTTATCTATAGTGGACAGATGACGGATATTAATCCGAATGACATAGAGCGTGTAGATGTCCTGAAAGATGCCAGTTCTGCAGCCGTTTATGGTGCCAAGGCAGCTAATGGTGTGGTGTTGGTTACTACCAAAAAAGGAGGAGGCAAGAAGCCGACGATCAGTTTTAATGGCAGTTGGGGCATTTCGATGGTTAACTCTCTGCCGGAAGTCTATCAGGGACAAGACTTTGTGAATTTCCGTCAGGATGTAATGAAAAGTACCGAATATAAGACTGCTGCCACCGGATACTTTGACAATCCTGCAAATATGAGTGGCACAGAACTGTCTGAATGGCTGGGTACGGATACCGGAAATCCGACTGAGGTATGGCTCGCCCGTTTGAGAATGACTAATACGGAAATAGCCAATTACATGGCGGGCAGAACGGTCGACTGGGAAGATCTGACTCTTCGCACTGCGCTTCGACAGGATTATACAGTCAGCGTATCGGGCAAGAAAGACGAAATGTCTTATTATTCTTCTATTAACTATGTGAAGAATGAAAGTAATAACAGAGGTGGTAAGTATAGTGCTATCCGTGCTCGTGTGAATCTAGAAAATAAAGTGCAGAAATTCCTGACTTATGGTGTTAATGCACAGTTTACGTCGCGTGACGAAAGCAATATGTATGAAAGCGGCAGATCGGTTTATTCAAGTTTTAGTACCTCTTTGTCGCCTTATGGAAATGTTTATAATGAGGATGGTTCTTTGAAACTTTATCCGAATGATAATAACAATGCCACCAATCCATTGTTGAACAGGGCTTATCTGAGTAAGAAGCATGACGTCAATAACTTAAATGCATCCATTTATCTTAAGTTGGATTTGCCATTGGGATTCTCTTTGCAAACAACTTACTCTCCTCGCTTTGAGTGGACTAATTATCTATATCATAAATCAGCAGATCATCCGGATTCCGGCGATCAGGGAGGATTCGTTGAACGCTATGGCATGAAAGACTTCTTCTGGCAATGGGATAATATGCTGAAATGGAATAAGACATTTGGAAAACATGCATTCGACTTTACCGGATTGCTGAACTGGGAGAAATTCCAGCGTTGGAAAACAATTTCCAAGAATGAAGGTTTCCAGCCGAGTGACAATCTGGGATATGGAGGTATAGGCTATGGTACTTCTCCTATTGCAGACAGTGATGATATTTATCGTACTGGTGATGCCCTTATGGGACGTTTGCACTATACGTATGATAATCGCTACCTGATTACGGCTACTGTACGTCGTGACGGATATTCTGCTTTCGGACAAGGCAATCCGCGTGCTACCTTCCCTTCTGTGGCTCTTGGATGGATTTTTACGGAAGAACCTTTCTGGAAGAAGCTGAATGCTGAATGGCTTGAATATGCAAAGTTACGTCTTACCTGGGGTAAGAACGGTAACCGTTCTATTGGTGAATATGCTGCATTGATGCAGTTGGATCCCCGTAAATATATGTATGTAGATCCTGCTACAGGTCAGTTAGTTACTATCAATACATTCTTCTGCTACAATATGGCAAATCCCAACTTGAAGTGGGAAACTACGACTTCTTATAACCTGGGATTGGATTTCACTTTCCTGAAGGGCCGTCTGGGTGGTAGTATCGATGTGTACCATAAGAGTACTACTGACTTGCTGAACAACCGCCAGTTGCCGAGTTTGATTGGCTATACCAGTGTGAAGGCTAATATTGGTGAGATTTGGAACCGCGGCTTGGAGTTGTCTTTACATTCTACCAATATTCAGAACAGTGTGCTGACTTGGCGTACTTCTTTCAACTTAATGTACAATAAGAATACAATCAAACATCTCTATGGCATTATGGAAGATGTAACAGATGCTGACGGAAATGTGATTGGTAGGAAAGAAGCGGATGACATTGACAACGGATATTTCATCGGTCATGCTTTGGATGAAGTATGGGGATATAAATATGATGGCGTATGGCAAGAAAATGAAGCGGAAGAAGCAGCTAAATATAGCCAGATTCCCGGTGATCCGAAGATTCTGGATGTAGATCAGAATTATAAATACAACAATGATGATAAAGTTTTCCAGGGAAATACGACTCCGAAGGTTCGTTGGAATATGCGTAATGAATTTACATTGTTCAAGAACTTCGATATTTCATTCAGTATGTACTCTTACCTGGGCCATGTGAAGAAGATGGACCGTTTCACCAATAACAATGCTTTGCTGAATACGGTAAATCAGATTAAGCGTGACTATTGGACTGCCGAAAATCCGATCAACAGCTATCCTCGTTTAGGTGCGAAAAGTCCGAGCGGTGTAACTTACTATATTTATAAGAAAGCTGACTTCCTGCGTCTTGATAACATCTCTGTGGGATATACTTTCCCGAAAGCTTTGATATCTCCGTTGAGACTGGAAGCGTTACGACTGAACCTGACTGTGAAGAATGTAGGCTACTTTACCGGATGGCCTGCTTACGATCCGGAAAATTCGGACAGCAATACACCGAGAACGATAACATTTGGTATTAATGTGACATTATAAAAAAGGAAAACTGATAATGAAAAAGTTGATAAAATATACATTAGGCTATACCGGTATACTTGGAGTGATGTTCGCAGTAAGCGGATGTTCCGATTGGTTGGAACCTAAGCCTTTGTCCTTCTTTACGCCGGAAAATACGTTTAATTCGTATGAGGGACTGAAAACAAGTACAGATATGTTGAATCGCGATGTTCGCTACTTCGACTATTATCCTACGGCAGGATCGGCCGAACCTTGCATCCTTTCCGAGTATTTCTTTTCAGAAATGAGTGTGAACGGACGTACGGATGCTTCGAATGCTCCTGTAGATTTGATACGGCAAATTAATCCGTCGGCTTCACTGACAGCTAATGCCAGCCAGATAAATAACTATTGGACTTATTTATATAAAGGTATCAAAGATGCCAATACGATTCTCAGCCGTTCCAAAGATACGGAAATGACCGAAGCCCAACGAGGGGAAATAGAAGCATTGAGCTGTTTTCACCGGGCATTCCGCTACTATCGTTTGGTACACCAATATGGCGATGTGCCGTTTATTGTAAATGAAGTGACCGGACCTCGTTACGATTTCTATTCAACGAAGCGTGAGGCTATACTGCGATACCTGAAAGAAGATTTGGACCGTACAGCTCCATATCTGTCTAATGATGTGTATATCGGTATGGTAACGCAGGCTGCTGCCTATCATCTGCTGACTAAGATTAATCTGGCCTTGGGCGAATTTAACGATGCGGTGGAATCTGCTAATAAAGTAATCAATGATGGCGTACATCAATTGATGACTCAGCGTTTCGGCGTGGATAAAAATGATGCAACTAAAAATGTTATTTGGGATTTACACCAATCAGATAATAAATCTCTGCCTGAAAATAAGGAATGTCTTTATATTGTAATCGACCGCTATGATGCAGGTAGTGATATGCGTTCCGCTGCCGGACTGGAAATAAAACGCCAGCTGGTACCTTGGTTCCCGGCATCCGGACAGATTACGACTCCTGCTGGAGAGGTTGCTTTTGTCGATAATAACCAGACTAAGAATCCTTATTTGCTGGAGTATGGTCGTGGCGTTTGCTCTTTGCGTTCTACATGGTACCATCAAAATATGATTTGGACATTGGATGATACCGATTTGCGTCATGCACCCGGTAACTGGGTACATGTATCGGACTTGAAATATAATAATCCAAGTCTGGAAGGTAAGTCCGAATGGTATGGAAAGAATGTACAATTGTATAATGAGAAAGGTGCTCTTCTGGTTAAAGATACGATTCGTTGTTGGAGTGGATGGCCGCATTATAAATCCAATGTTGCTGACCAGAAAGCCAGTTGGTGGCGTGGTGGCTGGGCAGATTGGTATGTCTTCCGTCTGGCAGAAACCTACCTGCTCCGTGCAGAAGCGTATACTTGGTTGGACAAGCCGGATCTGGCTGTACAAGATTTAAATAAAGTACGCGAACGTGCCGGTGCACGTCCTTTGACTGCCGATGAAGTGAATATCAGTCAGATTCTGGACGAGCGTGCCCGTGAACTTTTCTATGAAGAACCGCGTAAGTGCGAACTGACCCGTATTGCTTACTTATTTGCTAAGACTGGCAAAGCAGATGAAAAAGGACGTACGTATTCTATGGATAAATTCACGGAAAATAACTATTTTTACAACCGAATCATGGACAGAACGGAATTTTATAACAAGGGCGTAAAGAACTCTGTAGGTAATACGTATACGATTGCTCCCCACAATGTACTTTGGCCTATTGCTTTGAAAGCTATTTCATCCAATGTGGAGGGACATATCAATCAGACTCCGGGATACGATGGTTCAGAAAATAATATTGAACCGATGGACACTCCGAATGAGTAATTTATTTGAGATGAATAGAATAAAGAAACTTTTATTGGTAGTACTCCTGTCTTCTGTGGCAGGAGTTACTTCCTTTGCTCAAAACATCAACGAGACGGATGTTAAAAGTATCATGAAGCGTGTTGCCGACTGGCAGATCGCTAATCCCAATAAGGATGCGGAACATGATGACCTGGACTGGACGCATGCCGCTTTATATATGGGAATGGTGGACTGGGCTGACCTCACAGAAAAGGAAGACAGTGACAGTACTTATTATAAGTGGTTGCTTCGCATCGGGCAACGCAATCATTTTCAAGTTGGAAAGCGGATGTATCATGCTGATTTTATTGCCGTAGGACAGCCTTTTATCGACCTTTATATAAAATATGGCAATAAGAAAATGATTGCTCCGGTAATGGCGCGTGCCAATTGGATAGTGGACAACCCCGCTGAAACAACTTTGGAATTAGACTATCGCAAGTCGGAGACGCTGGATCGCTGGTCCTGGTGTGATGCATTGTTTATGGCTCCCCCTGTTTATGCCAAACTCTATGCATTGACTCAAAACAAGAAGTATCTGGACTTTATGAATAGGGAGTACAAAGTAACTTATGATTTCTTGTATGATAAAGACGAACAGTTGTTCTACAGAGATTGGCGTTACTTTGGTAAGAAAGAAGCGAATGGCAAGAAGGTATTCTGGGGACGTGGTAACGGATGGGTTTTAGGTGGTTTGGCCGAAATCTTGCAGGTACTTCCCAAAGAGGAATCTTCTTATGATTTCTATAAACAACTATTTGTTACATTAGCCACGCGTGTAGCTGAATTACAGAGCCCGGATGGATACTGGCATGCCAGCTTACTAGACCCTGCATCTTATCCGTCGCCCGAAACAAGTGCAACCGGATTTATTGTCTATGCGCTTGCTTATGGAGTGAACGAAGGATTGCTGGATAAAGCTTCTTTTATGCCTGCAATAGAAAAAGGTTGGAAAGCACTGGTAGATGCGGGGGAGCCGGATGGAAAGCTGGGATATGTTCAGCCTATCGGTGCCGATCCGCGTAAGGTGACGCGTGAAATGACGGAAGTCTATGGAGTCGGTGCATTTTTGCTGGCAGGATGTCAAATCTATAAAATGATAAACTGAATATGAGGAAAGTATTATTTGGTATTTGCTTGATCGTATATTCTCTGTTTGGTAGTACAGATGTTTGTGCACGTGATGTAATCTCTTTCAATAGTGGATGGGAATTCAAGAAAGGTCCTTTTGGTACAGAAGCTATGCAGGTTGCGCAGAAGTGGAGTGGGGATTGGGAGAAAGTTGAAATTCCCCATACCTGGAATGCTAAAGACATGCAAGTGAAAGAAGCTTCTTTCTATGAAGGGGATGCCTATTATCGTAAAAAGTATATGTTTCCTGAAAGTATGAAAGGCAAACGTATATTTTTGCGCTTCGAAGGTGTCGGTTCGTGTGCCGAGGTTTATATTAATGGCTATCTGGCTGGCACACATAAAGGAGCTTATTCGGCTTTTGCATGCGAAATCAGCGGTCAGGTAAAGTTCGGACAAGAGAATGAAATTATAGTAAAAGCGGATAATACGGCACGTCCTGATGTTATTCCTGTCAATCACAACCTGTTTGGAGTTTATGGAGGAATCTATCGTCCGGTATGGCTGGTGGTGACTGAACCGTGTAGCATCGTTGTGACAGATTATGCTTCTCCGGGGGTGTATGTTACCCAAAAGAATGTTTCCAAGCGGTCGGCTGAGGTTACTGTGAAAGTAAAACTGGACAATGGATCATTGACACCCGTACAGTCGGAGTTGGAAAATACGATTTACGATGGCCAGGGTAAACAGGTGAAAACACATCGACAGAGTTTATTGTTGACCCCACAGGGGACACAAACCTACTCTTCAACCTTCAAACTGAACAATCCGCACTTGTGGCAGGGGCGTGAAGACCCTTATTTGTACAAAGTTGTGTCTCGTCTTTGGCAGGATGGTAAAGTGATTGATGAGATGGTACAGCCGCTGGGACTTCGTAATTATGAAATAGTGGCAGGGAAAGGCTTCTTCCTGAATGGAAAGAAATACCCGATGTATGGCGTGACTAGGCATCAGGACTGGTGGGGGCTAGGCAGTGCTTTAAAGAATGAGCACCATGATTTTGACCTGGCAACCATTATGGATCTGGGCGCAACTACTGTTCGTTTTGCCCACTATCAGCAATCCGATTATTTATATTCCCGTTGTGATACGTTGGGCTTGATTATCTGGGCGGAGATTCCTTTTGTGAACCGTGTTTCCGGAAAGGAGTGGGAGAATGCGCATCAACAGATGCGTGAACTGGTTCGACAGAGTTTTAATCATCCTTCCATTTATATATGGGGTACTCACAATGAGGTTTATCACCCGCATGGATATACAGCCTCTTTGACGCAATCTCTCCATGATCTTTGTAAGACCGAAGATCCGGACCGCTATACCGTATCCGTCAATGGGTATGGACATGCCGATCATCCTGTTAATCAAAATACGGATGTACAGGGCATGAACCGTTACTTTGGCTGGTATGAGAAGAAAATTCAGGACATAGAACCTTGGGTGGAGAAATTGG
This sequence comes from Bacteroides intestinalis, assembly GCF_003464595.1. GTDB lineage: Bacteria > Bacteroidota > Bacteroidia > Bacteroidales > Bacteroidaceae > Bacteroides > Bacteroides intestinalis_A. The sequence continues at coordinate 26,649 of NZ_QRZF01000015.1, read as the reverse complement.
AGAAGGAATATCCCTGGCAGAAACTCATGTTAACGGAATACGGAGCGGATGCCAATATAGAGCATCAGACAGAATATCTGGGTGATGCCCTGAACTGGGGAAAACCGTTTTATCCGGAGACATTTCAGACTAAAACACATGAATATCAATGGAGTGTTATTTCTAATCACCCTTATATTATAGCCTCTTATTTGTGGAATACATTCGATTTTGCAGTCCCAATGTGGAAAAGAGGGGGCGTACCTGCACGTAATTTAAAAGGATTGGTTACCTTTGACCGTAAGATAAAGAAAGATTCTTATTTCTGGTATAAGGCAAACTGGAGCAAAGAGCCGGTACTTTATCTGACACAACGGCGAAACGTAAATCGTGAAAAGAAAGAAACTACCGTAACCGTATATTCCAATATAGGAACTCCTAAAGTTTACCTGAATGGAAAAGAATTGACAGGGATACGGAAGGGATATACAGATGTACATTATGTGTTTGATAAGGTTACTTTGGAGTCTGGGAAGAATATACTGAAAGCAACTGTTTCTTCCGGTGGCAAAGAATATACGGATGAAATAGAATGGATGTACAACGGAGAAATGAAAAGAGAAGCTGATTTTTATGAGAACAAAAAGGAACATGCCGGCTGGTAATACTTTTTTGAACTGATGAATTAATTATTTACTTTAAATTTAATATAACATGAAGGTTTTGAAATCATTGTTGTTGGGTATGTGCGTCGCATTATGTGCATGCACGTCTCAAACTTCTACTGTGCAAACCAATGACAAGGGTACTCAGTGGGAATGGAAGAATGGAACTATTATTGTGAAAACTCCCGAGCGTCCGGCTGGGCAGCAGAGTGTGATTGGGCTGACCGCCCCGAAGATGGAAGTCGTTAGAGTAGGATTCGTAGGATTGGGTATGCGTGGCCCCGGTGCTGTAGAGCGTTTTACCCATATTCCCGGTACGCAGATCGTGGCTCTTTGTGATTATGAACAATCACGTGCTGAGGGCTGCCAGAAGTATTTGCAGAAAGCATCTTTGCCTAAGGCAGCTGTTTATTCCGGAGAGAAAGGATACGAAGAACTTTGTAAACGCGATGACATAGACTTGGTTTATATTGCTACCGACTGGTTGCATCACTTTCCTGTAGCAATGTGTGCTATGGAAAACGGCAAACATGTAGCTATAGAAGTTCCTTCGGCTATGAATCTTCAGGAATGTTGGGACTTGATCAATATGAGTGAAAAGACCCGTAAACATTGTATGATACTGGAAAACTGTTGCTATGACTGGTTTGAAATGAATACGCTGAACATGGCACAGCAAGGAGTGTTTGGTGAAGTGATTCGTGGACAAGGTGCTTACATCCATGAATTGAGCCCGTTCTGGGATCATTATTGGAAAAACGGTGAGAATGATAAACTGGGATGGCGTTTGGATTACAACAAGAAACATCGTGGTGATGTGTATGCTACTCACGGTCTTGGTCCTGTGGCGCAAGCATTCGATATCCATCGTGGCGACCGTATGGTAACGTTGGTAGCTATGGATACCAAGTCGGTTGTAGGTAAGGATCTGGTAGAAAAGAGAACCGGAGAGAAGTGTGATGATTTCCGTAACGGTGACCATACAACTACACTGATTCGTACGGCAAACGGAAAAGTTATCGAGATTCAACATAATGTGATGACACCGCAACCTTATAACCGTTTGTATCAGCTTACCGGAACCAAAGGCTTTGCCAATAAGTATCCGATTCAGGGTTATGCTCTTGATGCTAAGCAATTGAGCGCTTCGGGAGTAGAACCGCAAGTTGATAATCTGAATACCCACAGCTTTTTGCCTAAGGAGGAAATGGAAGCGCTTGTAGAAAAGTTCCAGCATCCGATATTAAAGAAGTATGGTGAAATGGCTAAGGAAGTAGGAGGCCATGGAGGTATGGACTTCATTATGGATAGCCGTTTGGTATATTGCTTGCAGAACGGTTTACCTTTGGATCTGGATGTATACGACTTGGCAGAATGGTGCTGTCTGGCAGAATTGGGTGAGCTTTCTATGGATAACAATTGTGCTGCTGTGGAATTCCCTGATTTTACCCGTGGCGAATGGAATGTTATAAAAGGCTATAAGTTTGCTTATGCAAGTCCCGAAGAAGAAAAAGAGACTATGGATAAAGCTAAAGCCTTTACAAGCAAATTGAAAGAAAAAGGAGCCGAGGACTGGAAGTAGGAATCGGGTGAGAAATAAAACGAATGGCACTGTTCATCATTGAGTGTAAATGATGGGCAGTGCCATTTCTTTTTAACGGGCTTCGTACCGTCCGGTACTTCTTTCTTATTGGTCGGTTACTTTCAGAAGCTCTTCTTTCATCGTTTTAACGCCGGGGAAACCTACTTGTCTGTATTTTATATTTCCTTCGCGGTCAATAATGAGGTAGGTGGGAACACCTGAAACATTGAAACTCTTGCCTAAGAAATTCCATTGGGCGGCTGTCACACGGTAATGTTCACCATGAATATCAGGAATCATATTTTCCCATGTCTTCAGCGGAGATGTCTCACCGGTGATATACAAATACACAATATCCTTATCTTTTAATTCTTCCTTCATTGGAATCATTTCTTTGTTAGCCATGCGGCATGGACCGCACCAGGTAGCCCAGAAATCAACCAGTAACACTTTTCCACTGAACTTACTGATGATGGAAGCAAAGAGGTCTTCATCGCTGACTTCACCGGCTTCATTTACTGTGAATCCCGTCTTTTTCTTATTGGCTTCAATCTTTGCCAGGAGTTCATCATTGGCCACAGTCAGCATTTCACGATAAGCGGAAGGGAAAGTGTTGATTGTGCTAATTTGCTCTTCAGTCAGCGGAGTGAAATTCTTGATGCTTTGATAAAGGGGAATAACCCGGACGATGTCAAAGAAGATACCGTTGTCTGTTCCCCAAGTTTTGGCAAGGTCATCACTTTTCTGATAATAACCGATTACGATGTTTGAGTAATTGCTGGACAGGGTGGCTTGCAGATCGTTCAGTATTGCAAAGTTAGCATTTGGAATATAGTCAGCCGGTATTTTCTGTGCCCGTTCCATAAAGTATTTTTGAGCTTCTTCGCGTGTTATCTGATTGGTCTGTATGGCAGCTGATGTCAGTGTATTTGCAACTAAACGCAATAACCCAATTGTGGACAGCTTATTGTTGATGGTGAGTACTTGACGTGTTGCCAGACTGCATGGGAGTTTATCTATTTCCGTTTGCACTTCAGCAGACAACTCCAGTACTTTTGATTTGTAAGTGTCTATATCCATACCGGCAAATGCTTTCATGTCCTTATATACCTTATCTTGTACATTGGTGTCGGGCATATCCTGATTCAATTCTTGTGCAACAGTTGCTAAGGGGCCGTTAATGTATATAATCTCTCCATAAGGCTTCTCCTCGCTATGGAATTTAGACCGGCGGCGGGAGATCTCACGCAAATTGATATATGCTTCAGTCGTTTTTCCCGGTTCCATAAATAGTTGGAGGGGTGAGCTGCCGGACATATATATAGAAACGGGTGTAGTACCTGCCAAGGATATTTCTTTGCTGAAACTACCATCCGGTTGGATATCTACCAGCACTTCCGATATATCGCCTTTGGCACTTTCCCATGATACCAGAGTCATGGTCTTGGACATGCCGGGACGGAAATCCAATAACTTACCTTTCAAGGTAGCTTTACCATATTCGATGACAGGGTTCGGCAGGGCAGTTTCTTTGTCTGCTTTATGGATAACAGCCTCTTTCGGTAGTACTAACTTCGGCAGATTATTGCCTTTCAACTGGATTCCCCAAATACTGAATCCATTTTCAACGTCGGCACCTTCTGTGAAGTCGATGGATGTAACGGATGCGGGAAGAGGAGGAAATACCAGCTGAAACTCAGCTTCACCGGATTCCGGCATCCAGAACTCTGCATCCGGCGTGATGCCTATGCCCGAACGTAGTTGGTAAGTCTTTCCGTTATTATCTTGCAAGTAACTTCCCGAAGCAATCTTTATCCAGTTTTTAGGCCGGTATTTGGCAAAAATGTGCAGGACTGTAGCCGTGTCACTGATTTCGACCTGGCTGACTTCAATAGAGGTGGTGCTACTTACGACGAACGGAGGTTGTTCAATCACTTTGTTTTTAGCTTGAATGGTGCAGCATATGCATAGTAGCAGACTGCTAAGGAGAAAATTGAGTTTTTTCATACTATATAGTTTTTACCAAAGTTACGAATCTTTCGTATTTGTAGAACATCTTGCTTGTTAATTGATGTAAAACGAATGAAAAATGTAGTTTTTCAGTGTAACTTTGGGTCATCTTAATATCTATTAAATCATGAGAACCAAAGCTTTAATTTTCGGATTGCTGCTGGCAGCCTCTACTCATGCCCAGCTTCTTTATCACGATGCTTCCGCTTTTCCCCTGTTAGGCAAAGCTACGGATGCTACTCTTACCCGTTACGAACGCCTTCCGGCTTCTTTGGAATCTGTTTCCCGCAAACCGCTTTGGGAATTGGGACGCAATAGTGCCGGGCTTGCTTTGCGCTTCCGTTCCAACTCTACATGCATTGGGGCAAAGTGGGAAGTGAGGGATAACAGAAGTATGAATCATATGACTCCTACCGGAATCAAAGGGTTGGATCTGTATTGCCTGCAAGATGGTAAGTGGGTCTTTGCCGGTAGCGGGCGGCCTCAGGGAAAGGTAAATGAGGCTACTATCGTGAAGAATATGGATCCTGAAGAACGGGAATATCTTTTATATCTTTCTTTGTATGACGGAGTCACCTCATTAGCCATTGGTGTGGATAGCCTTTCGACGCTTGACCAACCTGAAGTCAGTTTGCCGGTACGTGAGAAGCCCGTTGTTTTTTATGGAACCAGTATTTTACAGGGTGGTTGTGCTTCCCGTCCCGGAATGGCCCATACCAATATTCTGGAACGTTGGCTCAATCGTGAATGTATCAATTTAGGATTTAGTGGTAATGCTTTGCTCGATCTGGAGATTGCGGAACTTATAGCTACGGTCGATGCTTCCATGTTTGTGCTTGATTTCCTTCCTAATGCCACAGTGGAACAGATGAAGGAACGGGCGGAGAAATTCTACTCGATCGTTCGCAGCAAACATCCCGATACTCCCATACTTTTTGTAGAAGATCCTATTTTCACTCATTCCCGTTTCGATAAAAAGATTGCAAGGGAAGTGAAAGCTAAAAATGAAACGATTGCGGCTATTTTCCAGTCAATGAAGAAAAAGGGTGAGAAGAATATCTATCTTCTTTCTTCAAAGGATATCATCGGGCACGATGGTGAGGCTACTGTTGATGGTATTCATTTTACAGATCTGGGCTTTATGCGCTATGCGGAAGTATTATATCCGTTAATCAAAAAACATATCCGGTAACTCATTCTAATTTATTATTCTATGGAATATGGCAGACTTTGGCTATCCGCTTTATTGATTTCTTTTTCTACTCTGTCATTTGCTCAAAAAGAGCCGGTGGATTATGTCAATACGATTATTGGTGCTTCAACGTCGGCAGAGGCCGGAAAGTCGGGGCATGGATTGGGGAAAACCTTTCCGGGAAGTTGTACTCCTTTCGGACTTGTACAGTTGAGTCCGGATACTAAAACCGGTGGTGATAACGGTCCCGGATATTCGTGGCATCATTCTACTATCGAAGGCTTCAGCTTTACGCATTTAAGCGGCATTGGCTGGTATGGCGATTTCGGAAACTTTCTGGTAATGCCTACCACCGGACCATTACGAACATTCAAGGGTACCGAAAATAAACCGGAAGAAGGTTACTGTTCCAGCTATTCCCATGATACGGAGATTACACAGGCCGGATACTATTCGGTATACTTGCAAGATTATCAGGTGAAGGTGGAACTGACATCCGCACCTCGTTCGGGGATTCTGCGTTTCACATATCCGGAGTCGGAGAAGTCACGTATCCAGATCGATCTGGCCCGTAGAATTGGTGGCACATCCGATGAACAGTATGTGGAAAAAGTGGACGAATATACGATTCGGGGATGGATGAAATGCACGCCCGCTTGTGGAGGTTGGGGAAACGGTTCGGGGAAATCTGATTATACCGTTTACTTCTATTGCTGTTTCGATCGCCCATTGACGGAATACGGCGTTTGGAGTGCTTCTATTCCTGAGGGTGTTAGCAGAAAGAATGATGCCAATGACAATCCGGCCTATTTCAACTATATTAAGGATGCCCGGCTCATACCTGCTCCCGGGAAGGCACAGGGAAAGCATTTGGGCTTTTATACAGAGTTTCCTACCCGGAAAGACGAACAGGTGCAACTGAAGTGCGGTATATCATTTGTCAGCATGGAAGGTGCCCAGCGCAATCTGGAACAGGATATTCCGGACTGGAATTTTGAGCGGGTAAAAGAAAATACACGTAATCTGTGGAATCAGGCACTCTCTTCGGTGAAGGTTGAGGGAAGCGAAAGGGATAAGACTATCTTTTATACCTCTTTGTATCATACAATGATCGATCCACGTTGCTTCTCCGATTGCGACGGCCGGTATATAGGTGCGGATAAGAAGATTCACCAAACGGAGAATTTTACCTATCGTACTGTATTTAGCGGTTGGGATGTATTCCGTAGTCAGTTCCCATTGCAAACATTGATTAATCCCCGATTGGTGAATGATGAGATAAACTCTTTGATCCAGATTGCCCAATTAAGTGGGAAGGAGTATTTCCCACGTTGGGAAGTAGTGAATGCATATTCTGGCTGTATGTTGGGAAATCCCGCTATCTCAGTACTGGCGGATGCCTATGAAAAGGGGATCCGGGAGTACGATGTACAGAAAGCCGTTGAGTATGCTGCGAATACACAGAAGCAGTTTGGTAATGGAGATCTGGGATATACTCCCGGCAGTCTTTCCCATACTTTGGAGTATGCTTATACGGATTGGTGCTTAGGACAACTCATGAGTTCCTTGGGCAAAAAGAAAGAAGCAGCTGAATATGAAAAGCGTGCCAAAGCTTACCGGAATGTGTGGTGCGATAGCGTGCAGTGGTTTTGTGCCCGCGTGAAGGGTGGAGGCTGGTTGCCTTGGCGAGGTCGTACGGCACAGGATCAGGGTACCACGGAAAGCAATCCTTTCCAGCAAGGTTGGTTTGTCCCTCATGACATTGACGGAATGAAAGCTCTGATGGGAGGACAAAAGAAGTTTGATGCGGAACTGGAAGAGTTCTTTGCCAATGTTCCGGAAGATTTTTTATGGAACGATTATTATAATCATCCTAATGAACCGAACCATCATGTACCATTCCTTTTCAATTACTCTTCTTGCCCGTGGCTGACACAGAAGTGGACGAGAAAGATTTGTGATAAAGCTTATGGTGATGATGTTCTGGGATTGTGTGGAAACGAAGATGTAGGGCAGATGTCGGCATGGTATGTACTGGCGGCTATGGGTATTCATCCGGTTTGTCCGGGAAATCCCCGTTATGAGATTACCAGTCCTGTCTTCGAAAGCGTAGTGATAAACCTGGATACGCATTTCTATTCCGGTAAGAATTTCAAAATCATAGCGCATAATAACTCGCCTCAGAATATCTATATTCAGTCGGTATCATTGAACGGTAAGAAATTGAACCGTTTGTGGATAACGCATAATGAGATCGTGAAGGGTGGGGTACTGGAACTTGAAATGGGAAATTGTTTTAAGATATATCAATGATGACAACTAAAATTAACCTGTTGGCAGTAAGTCTTTTTCTGCCAGTCTTTATCTCTGCACAAAATGTGATTCCTGAACCGGCACAATATCGCCCGGCAAAAGGAGAGTTCGTACTGTCTATTGCCGAAAACAAGGTACTTGAGACAAATAATGTACTTCCGTCACGAGTCATACAACGCATTACACCGGATTGCACTACGGGGGCTGATGAGGCTTATCGTTTGGAGATAACTCCCGATTCAGTTTTTATTCAATCGGCTACCGTAACCGGAGCATTCCGGGGAGAAGAAACTTTGAAGCAACTCTTGCGTTCCGGGAAAGGTACTACAAGCGCTTGTGTAATCAATGATGCTCCCCGTTATTCGTGGCGGGGTTTTATGCTCGACGAGAGCCGCCATTTCTTTGGCAAGGAGAAAGTCAAGCAGTTACTTGATATAATGGCTTCTCTTCGCCTGAATGTTTTTCATTGGCATCTGACGGATGAACCGGGATGGCGTATTGAAATAAAGAAATATCCTTTGTTGACAAAGGTTGGATCCAAAGGGAATTATCATGATCCGTCGGCACCTGCTGCTTTCTATACGCAGGAGGATATTAAAGATATTGTTGCCTATGCAGCTGCACGGCACATTATGATTGTGCCGGAATTCGATATGCCCGGACATGCCACTGCTGCTTGCCGTGCCTATCCGGAATTGTCCGGTGGTGGTGAGGGGCGATGGAAAGATTTTACTTTTCACCCTTGCAAAGAAGAAACTTTCCGTTTCATAAGTGATGTGCTGGATGAACTGATTACTCTGTTCCCCTCTCCTTATATTCATATTGGAGGTGATGAAGTGCATTTCGGTAATCAGGAATGGTTTACAGATTCACAGATACAGCAGTTTATTAAAGATAAACAATTAATGAATGAAACCGGATTGGAGCAATACTTTGTGCGCCGTGTGGCAGATATTATTGCTGCCAAAGGTAAAACAATGATCGGTTGGGATGAGATTGTGGATGCCGGTGTATCGCCGGATAAAGCAGTAGTGATGTGGTGGCGTCATGATCGTAGGTATCAGTTGTTGAAAGCTCTCGAAAGTGGATATCGTGTTATTATGACTCCGCGTCGTCCGATGTATGGCGACTTTGTGCAGTATTCCACACACAATGTTGGGCGTTACTGGGATGGATATAATCCGATAGAGGATGTTTTCTCATTCCCTATTTCGATAGAACATCTGTTTAAGGGGTATGAAAGTCAGATTATGGGTATGCAGTACTCACTTTGGACAGAACGCGTCGCTGATGTTAAACGATTGGATTTTATGGTCTTTCCACGTCTTATTGCACTTGCCGAGGCAGCCTGGACACCTGCCGGACGGAAAGATTATAGTCGTTTTATGCGGCGCTTGCCCTTTTTCCTGCATTGGCTGGATACCAAAAATATTTATTATTTCGATCCGTTTGCCCCTGAAAGACGACCGGAACCTACTGCACCAGAGAAAGAAGATGTGTTACAAAATGGATAATTATTAGAATATATCTGTCACGGGTATCTATCACATTCCACCACATGATAAAGTGTGCCGAACCGGGTACGCTTAGACGGTATTTCGTGTTTCTGCAATATCCTTCCGAATACATTTACCTTCTTGGTTGACAACGGAATAGCACTGTATCTCCTGATACGGTTCAATATTTCGGCAGATGACAGCCATTCTCCTTCTTCATCGTTTTTGGCAATGCGGAAATAACGATAGAAAAGCTGTTCTTCCGGCGGAATTTGCTCAAAATCATGATTGTTCTCGGTCATAATACGCTCATCCGACTGGTCAAACCAATACCGTTCGCCATGATCCAGTTCGTACATGGCTTGGGCATAAAGCTGACTGTAGTCTATCGGGCGGGTGGTGTCGATGACGCCCGTCACTTCGATGCAGATGAAACGGCGGCTGCCCGAAGGGTCGGTGAGTAAATCCTTCTGATTGCTGGTGGCAATGAATGAGGCATAACGGCGCATTTCGAGTACGGCATTGCCATACGGTTTGCGAACGTTTACCACAGGTTTCTGGAGGATGTGTTTCAAAAATCCCTGTTGCGTCATGCTTATCTGGTCGAATTCGTCGATATTGATCAGTGCAAAGCGATTCAGAGAAAGCTCTGCATCACGTTTGCGCGAGAAATCAATGCTGTCCGTGTAGTAGGCACGTATCTCAAGTGGGACAATGATTCGGCAGAAGGTACTTTTCCGGGTACCTTGCGCACCGACCAGCAGGGGTGAAACGCTGTTGGCGTATTTCTTGTCCACGCTGCCACGCCAATGAGCCACCATATTGAGGAACCAACGGTGGAACAGTTCCGCCCAGTGCGGATTGCGGCAGGGCACAGTTTGCGCCAGTGCGCGGATTCGGTCTTGCCCATCCCAGCGTGGAAGGTTGTACAGATAATCTTCCAATGGATTGAATACGGGCACACGATTGGAATAAATGTAGCGACTGATGTCTCTGTCCCATAGCGGAATACCTTCGCTCTGGGCATCGAGGGCAATGCTGTTTAGGGCTCGCTTGTCGATGGGTGAGAAGCGGAAACGGAACGAATGACGTTCGCGAAATTCCACTTCGCCCACTTGCGTATTGTAGCGGAAGTCATAGCGGCGTTTCATAAATTCGTCCGTTTGTATGGCAAGCCGTTGTTCTTTGCTGAGGCTGCATTGGGTGTTGAAACCCTTACATTCCTGATACACACTTCGTACGGTTTGCCGGATGAGGGCTTCTTTCTGGCGAAAGTAGTAATGGAAGGAGGTACGTTTCACGGTTTCTTCTTCGGGGATACCTGAGCGGAAACAGTTCTCCGCCAGGCGTGTAACTATGGGTTGCAGGTCTTCACCGATCGGGGTTTCGCTCTTGCTCTCTGCTTCTGCCAGTTCGGTGAATGTCTTTTGCACGGCGGCTTCAAAAAGCATGATTACGGCTTCTTCCGCTTCATATCCCGGCAGGGCACGTGTCAAGGGAGATTTTTCGCCTTGTACGGTTTCCCGATAGGTAGGTTCGTCGGGCATGGAAGCGGGTTGTACGAGGTAGAACTGCGCGGAGTCCGGGCGATATAGGGCTTCGGGGTCGAAGGAGAGCCGGGAATATTGTTCCAGTTTCGGCTCTTTCAGCAGAATATCGAAGGGGAGTTGGGGCTGATAGCATTTCACAGCCAGGCGGTAGGCATGGGCGTGAAATGTTTCTGCCTCTTCTTGTTTGCGGGGCAGTGAGTTGTCCGGCCGGGTGAAGGTGGTCCATATCTTTACGGTTCGTCCGCTCGATCCGGTGAAGACCAGACGGGTTTGCGGTTGCTCCCACGCCCGACGCTTTACAAGTGCCACTTCCGCTTTTCCGGACAGCGGACCTACGGTTAGTTCTACGATACCGTTGTATGCTTTCATTTGCCGGACACCGTCTGTTTTGCGGAATTCGGCGGCGGGTATCACTTGTGGAAGCCGGTTTGCTTCGCCACAGCGTTTGTCGGGTAGGGTGTATCGCAACTGTTCGCGGTAGGTGGAGATGGGTTTTGTCTTCGTCTCTGTCTTAATCTTCTGTAGGAATGTATCTAAGTCCATCGTGCTTAGTGTCATGTTCCCGTCTTTTTCTCTTAGTTGGGTAATTTTCACGTTCGTTTTTCTTTAAAAATAGATATAAAAAAACGGCTTGTAGCCGGACTACTAAGATACGGCATTTATGCTCCCATTGCAACTAATCTCATGTTTATTTGTGGGTAGTTATGTGACTTTTTTCAAACAGACTCGTATTCCGAATGATTCGTGCAGGTTCTTGTGTTGAGTTTCACTTATTGGAACTAAAAGTTTCGCTTGTTGAAACAAATGGTTTCAATAGTTGAAACAAAAGGTTCCAACCGTTGAAACTGTCTGTTTGGACCGTTGGAACAAAAGGTTTCATTGTATGAAACTAAAAGTTTCATGCTGAGAACTAACGGAATAATACTTTATGTGATAAGTGGGGTATAAAGCAATGTGCTTCTTCTTATGGGAGAAATTCGTGATAGATGATTGAGAGGGAAAATGATCTATCACGCCTATCTATCACGCTTTAATGTATTAGTAATCAAATTGATGAACTCTTTTGCGTGATAGCATGACAGATGTTTTTAATTAATCATTATAATTGTATTCATCACTGAATCTTTCGAACTGAGGTGTTTCGGTAATGCCATTCTGCTTGAATACCTGGCGGATGTATGCTTGTCCTTCGGGGAGCAATGCCTGCTCCTGTCGGTAGATGCGGTAATACATCGTCTTTCCGAAGTGACTCATCAATTGGATTCTTATAGGATTCGCATATTTATGCGGCACATTATCCAGAAGATGTTTGATTCCCCATGCCACATGAATTTTCTGGTTGCTTTTGAAATAGGGGCATGTAGCTGTGTCCGCAGGAATGCAATTGGGATTTATAGTAAGTAGGGTGGGATATTGCGAAGTGCAATTCTCTGCAACGAGGTGGTGCAGGCATTTATCACATTTTGTACATTGTTGGTTGAAGCAATGTGCAAATCCGTAAGGTACGGATTGGTAGTCAAATTCGTTTGCCATATTTATCGGTTTGGTCTCTTATTTTATTGTTAGGTAGAGGCAGTGCAAATTTAGGCAAAAAATGGTAACGGGTGGAGTAGTTTAATGAAAATCTCCATAAGAAAGGGGGTATAATCGATATTAGCGGAACTTGCGGTCCGGCAATTGCTTCGCTATGCCGCCGACGAGAAAGTGCAGACGAGCAAAAGCCATACGGAACCGGTTTATAGCATTCACTTAGGAAACGACTTGTTTTTTGTATTCCTTATATTTCTCAATTACATGCTTCCTGCTCTGGATAATTTGCCAGCGATATACCCAGCAAGTAGTCAGGAAGTAGATGCCTGCCTGTATCCATAATGCACGGTATTCAAAGGATACTTCGCCCAGTGTAGCTCCCATACTATTGATGCGTACATAGCCATTGATGCCGAAAGTGGACGGGAAGATATAAGAGAAGTATCTCCAGAAATCTGGCATGGCGGCTCCCGGCCAGGAAACACCCGAAAGGAACAATAAAGGTACGGATGTGAAGACGAATATTAACATGCAGGTTTCACGGTTGCGTATGGCAATAGAAGCTGTCATGGCAAAGAAAATACATGCTGCCAGATAAGGCAACATAAAGAGGGTCAGTACACCCGGTTGAGCTATCTGGATGAGACTGAACAGACGTGGCACTACACAGAGCACATATACGGATACAAGTGCATACACCATGAAGTAACTTAAACCTTTACCCAGCACGATACGTAATGTGCCGTTGTAGTGGCGGTTGATAGGAACCAAATCTTTGAAACGATTCTGTTCGCGGGCTGTTCCGGCAGAAAGTCCGATACCCAGCAGCAAGGTTTGCTGAATAATCAGTATCAATACCGCAGGTATCAGGAAAGCCGCAAAACCGTTTGCGGGGTTGAATAAGGTAACATCTTCATATTTTATCGGATAGGCGGTAATCTCATCCTGGCGGTTGGTGGTATTGCCGGCACGTTGCATTTTGATATCTGCATTCATATCCAGTGACACGCTGGTATTGGTGTTCAGCAGAGATTTGTAATAAAGCAATCCGCTCATATCGCAATACAGACTGACCTGTGTTTGCTTTCCCCGTGCAATATCTTCACTGAATTCAGCAGGTATATAGATGATGCCATAAGCCAGACGATCTTTCAGCATCAGTTTGGCTTCTTCCATGTCGGCGCAATAAGATACGATCTTCACTTCCGGACTGGAGTCCACTTTGCGCAGGTATTCGCGGCTTAACGAACTGCGTGAGTTATCCACTACCACAGCAGGCACTTCCCGTATGGTTTCGTTGGTATAAATGAAAGCGTAAATCAATGGATACACCAACGGGACAAGCACAAAGAAGATGAGCACGCCCTGATCGCGAAAGGTCGTGCGGAATTCCCGTATCCAGATATAGAATAGGTCGTGGATACCTTGTACTACTTTCTGTTTGAACGTCAGATGTTTCATTATGGCACGTATTTATAATAAATCAACGCTTCTTTGAGTCGGTGTACGACAAAGAAAGGAAGCATCATAAAAATAAGTAACGCCACATAGTTTATCCATGAATAAATCATCGGATAACCGTTCAGGGCCTGGTCTACATAGATCAGGAAATAGTGACGCAGCGGGAACAGATTGGCTAATCCTTGCAGAACCGGATGCATTGCCATGGCAGGGAATGATAGTCCGCACATAGAGAATGAAAGCACTCCCCATAAGGATGCAAAACTCAGTCCCAGACGCAGGGTAGGCAATGTACCTATCATCAGTACACCCATCCCTTGCGAAGCCAGTACAAGGCAGAGAGTGGCAAGAAGCATCGGCATGATGCCACTGTTGCAGGGGAAGTGCAGGAAGCCATATAAATATACATTATATAATATTCCCATCAGGAAGAAAATAGCCGTATGAGGCAACAGCTTTCCTGCAAGGGAGATATAGATGGAATTATTTCCCATGCGCAGCCATTCGCGTGCGGTACGGTCTTTTATTTCCACACCGATGGAGTAAACCGTTATCATAAATATAAGCAGCATCAGTACACCCGGTGCAAATGTGTTACACAAGTACACGGAGTAATTCAGCCACGGATTGTTCAGCGGATGTGTATCGATGACGATGGGTTGCAGGAATGCCATAGCCTGGTCTTCCGTAGCACCTTTAGCATACAAACTGGTGCGTGCGGCGGCTCCCGATGCCAACTCGCTCATCATCTTCATATCTTTGTAAAGCAGAGAACCGGCGATAAGCAGCGTATTGTTGGTATAGAACGATACGGTAGGCTGCCGTTGAGATTGCGCCTTGGCAGTGGTACCTTTCGGAATGTAGTAGAATCCGTAGATTTCTCCTTTCTGCATGGCGGCACGTGCTTCGTTGATAGTAGGATAATGGGCTACGATGGCGGTCTGCTCAAATGCATCCAGGTTTCGCATCAATTGGCGCGAAGTGGATGTCATATCCTGATCCACCACCCCTACAGGCATATTGACCGGTAACCCCGAATCCATCAGCGTCGTGAAGAACACGTAGCAGAACAACGGCGCTATCACCATGCAGAACAGGTACAGCGGACGGGAAACGAGCCGTCGGCCTTCCCGTTTCATGACGTTCCACAAAGCTATATATTTCTTATCTCGTGCCATCCCTTTACTTATCACTAATCACTAACCGTTAATCACTTCTTCAGTATCACCGACATTCCGGGACGCAAGCCTTCCACTTTCTCCTGTGGTAAAGCTTTTACCTCAAAAGTCTTCAGGTCAAATTGCCCGGTTGTTTTCGTAGCTTTCCAGGCTGCATAAGTACCAAGATCCTTCATATAGTTCACTTTCAGGCGGATATTTTTATCCAATGCCGGAACGAAAGCTTCGAATTCAGTCCCCATTGTCAGACCTTGCAGCAAATCTTCCCGAACATTGAATGTTACCCACATATCATCCAGTATGGCTATGTTCATGATCGGTGCACCGGTTCCTACCAATTCACCCACTTTGGGGAAGATTTCCGAAACTTCTCCGGCAGTCTGGGCTATAAGATAAGTTTCTTTGATATAAGATTCTACTTCTGCAACGGCTCCTTTGGCACGATCTACCAGAGCGGAAGCTGCTGCTTTATCTTCCCGTTCCGCGCCGTTCTTTGCCATGTCGTATTGAGCTTTGGCAGCTTTCTCTGTTGCAACGGCAGCATCGCGTTGTGCAGTCACCTCATCCAGCTTTTGGGCTGACATCACGCCCTGATCAGCAAGGTTCTTCACACGTTTGTAAGATTTCTCGGCTATTTCAAGTCCTGCTTTGGCTTTTTGCCACATCTCAAAGGCAGCCTGTACCTGTTCGTGGCGGGCGCCTTTCAGTGCTTTCTCATTCTGTGCCTGAGCAGCGGCTTCTGCGGCCCGAGCCTGTTCCAGCTTAGCTAACACATCCGGAGCTTCCAGTATGGCGAGGGTATCTCCGGCTTGTACACTTTGTCCTTCCTTTACGCGGAATTCCAGAATTCGTCCCGGCACTTTGCTCGATACCCGATACTCCGTGACTTCAGCTTGGCCTTGTACGATTTCCGGTCCTTTGCGCAACATGAAGAAACCCACTACGGCTACAATGGCAATGACGCCTGTCAGCGTTAAGAACGCTAGTAGCATGTTACTGTTTTGTGATTTGGTATCCATTTAAGTAATTATGAATTATGATTTATGAGCTCTCACCCTTTTAATTTTTAATTATTAATTTTTAATTCTCCCAACGCCTTCTTCAGATAGATGTCAGTCAGTTTTACGTCAATCTGTGCATCTATCTTTTCGGACTGGGCAGAAAGCCAGGCTGTGTGTGCTTCGAGTACGTTGCTGGCAGCAATCACGCCTTCTTCAAATCCGAGTGTAGCATAACGGAGGTTTTCATCTGCTTTTTCCAGATTCTTTTCTGCCATAATCAGCTTCTTTGCAGCTTCATTCACTTTGAAAACCGACTGGTTGACTTGAAGCTCAATCTTTTCTTTGGCGTCATCCAACTGATACTGGGCGATGCGGGCCTCTGCTTTGGCTGCTTTAACCTTATACATACCTTCTCCCCAATGCCAGATGGGCACTTGTAATACTACGCCGACATTCCACATGCCTTTGAATTTCTTTTCAAATCCGTTGAAAACAGAAGGATTGGTCATCATGTAGCTACCCATCAAAGCCAATGATGGCAAGTATTCAGAACGGGTGACATTTACTTTCTGTTTGTAGATTTCTGTGGCAAGTTCCAGGCTGCGTACTTCCGGTCGTGTAGCATAAACCGTATTGAGATCAATGCCATTGGCAGCTACCGGATCGGGCTTGAGGTCATCTTCCTTTTCATCTTTCAGGAGGATGGGAGAGGAGAGGTCCAGACCACATAGTTGACATAGTAACATTCTGGAAAGGCTCAGTCCATCTTCTACTTTGGTGAGTGTCATTTCCGCTTCGTTTACTTTTACTTTTACCGACAGACCATCTGCTTTGGTAGCGACACCTTCGGCAATCATCTTATCCACATCGCTTTCCAGTTTCTGCAATAATTTGAGGTAACCTTCTGCCAATTTCTTTTTGCTGGCAAGCGATACGACTTGCCAATAAGCCTGGTCGGTACTGAGGATTACATCTTGCAGACCACTATCATGTTGTTGGCGTGCCAGTTCTTCGGCGTATTTGGTAATCTTATTGTAAGCACGAATTTTCCCACCCATGTACAGGGGCTGTGTCAACGTCAGAGCACCGGCGTACATGTTACGGGTATCTGTACGGAATGCATCAACGAGGGAGTTTCCGAGACCATTGAGAGGAGAAGCAATGTCTGCGTTGCCCAATGCCTGGATCAGCGCCATGAACTGTGGATTCTGTGTTAACTCAGGATGCTGCGTCAGTATACCTTGTATACCATTTTGCATAGCACCGCTTACCTGAGTTCCCATTGAACCTAATGCACCTTTCTGGGCATCGCTCAATAGTGAAATTTCTTTTTGGGTGCGCATATATCCACCGGTGGCGGAAATGTCGGGAAGGTAATTGGTAAATGCTGCCTTTCGCTGATAATGCGCAGAGTTTATTTTCTCCTGGCTTATCAGTAGTTCTTTGTTATTGGCAATTGCCAATGAACGGCAACTATCGAGGCTTAAAACCTCTTGTGCGCAGACTGAGAAGGTCAGACATACCAACCAAGTGAAACAGAAGAACTTTCTCATCGTGTCTATACATTATTAAGGTGATTAAAACGTTGTTTTGTGACGCAACAATAATTGCATAAACAACGATGCAAATGTATAGGCTTTCAGTGAGACCTCAAAATAATTTAAACTTTTTTAGTCCAATGTAAAGGATTGCGAGCCGATAAGTGTTCCGTCAGCGAAGAGATCTACACGGTAAGTACCTGCATATAAGTATTCTTCCACGTTCCAATATACGGTTATATTTTGTTCTTCACCGTTGTATTCAATGTACTTCTTGATGGAATAACCCAGTTCGCGGTTCTCGTATGGGAAGGTATTCGCGGGATTTTTGGTCAATACATCATTGTCCGGTTTGGTGATACGTACGTAGATAGTACGTTCTCCTGTCTCGGCAGTTATATTCTTGACGATTGTGAATCCTATTTTGAATTTTACTACATCTTTCACCTTCTTGGCTGTTTTGTCCCGTTTGTTGACAGCTTGTATGTTGATATTGGTAGCGTCTAACTGGGCGGCAAGGGTGACTTTCTTATTCAGATTCTTTTTCTCTTCCGACAGATTGCTGATTTGACGGGAAGCATCGTTATACTTCTGCGTCACTTGTGCAATTACCTCTTTCTGATGAGCAGTGAGGCGGTTCAGTGAATCTATCTGGTTGATATATCCTATCATAACCTTACGCAGAGTAGCAAGCTCATTTTTCAAGCGGCGTATTTCTGCGGCATTACTACTTTTTACGGTACGCAATTCTTCCAGTAAACGTTGGGTTTTTAATTGTTCCTGTTCCAACAATACAGACAGGGAGTCATTGGAAACTGTCAGTTTCAATTCATCGTACTGTTGTGCAAAGCGCGTATATTCGTTTTCCAGGTCTTCCTTCTCCAGTTGGAATTCCTGTACCAGTTCTTTGTTGGTTTGCTTCTCAGAGAGTAATAACACGGTAACTCCTACTAATAATAATACTAACAGAGTTCCTATGGCGATTAAATACTTATTTTTCATTCTATTTTCTAATTAATTTCTGTTCCACATTTTATTCCATTGTATCTGAGCAGAATGAACGGCAAGCATAAGAGGATACCAACGTGCTTCGGCCGGTGCCAAGGCTCCGAATTCACGGCATCGTTGAGTGGCGCGGGTGAAAGTGTACCATTTTCCACTCCAGTACCCTTTAGGGCGTTGCTTGCGATTTTGGTTATGTTGCCCAAAATTGCCTCCTTGCCATATATCATTGAGTAACCATTCACCGGTTTCCAAATCTTTTTGAGTATAGGGGATAGGCAACTCTTCCATGGGGAGTCCCAGATAGTTTACGGCTACAACCCCGAATATTTTGGCAGCTTTGCTTAATCCCCATTTTTGCAGTAAATCAGCAATTTCTTTAAGATCGATATTGTCTTTTTGTGTATGGAGTATGTTGGCCCAATCGCATACCTGGCGGAGTCCGATTCCCTCATTGAGGAAATGTAATGCAGAGTGTGTCAGCACGTAGGCTACATCGAAAGATAGGGGAGGGAGAGTTACCTGGTAACCTTCTATTTCTAGATTCCGGCAAGCAGTTGTACCATGCCACCGGGCTATTTCCAGTTGGAAACTCTTGTCGGAGGAAGGAGAACTGAGCCGGGAGAGTACTCGGTGGTTTTCTATGTCTACACCATGCCAGTGTATACATGTATGTTTATGATTCTCTTCGTGTTCTCCGGTAGATTCTGTCCTTAACAGCTTGTTGGCCTTTTCATAATTCTTGGGACCTATATATAAATCAATGTCTCCGCATTGTCTGTGCAATGGATTCAGGTAATTTTGTGCCACTCCTTGTCCTTTCAGCAGAACCGGTTCTATCTGATTAGCACGATAGAGCGTGTATACCTTAGCGATCTCTTGATTCAGAATGCGATTGTTCTCTTCTATTTGCAGTAATGCATTGCACCACTTTAAATAAAGTTCACGCTTCGGACGCAGTTCTTGCGGCAGAGTTTGCATACCATCGAATGTGATGCCTAGTAGGGCTTGCACTTTGGCTGATTGGTACAGTTGCGGCCAATCTGTCTGTACATTAAATAGAGTGGCGTCTACAGGTGTGCCCCATAGACCTGATTGCACCAGTGCAAAAAACTGTTTTTGTATCGGAGTCATATTCTTCTGCTGAATTCACTGTTTTCTTTTCCGGGGCAAAGATAATGCAAACCAAGGGCATAAAAAATGAACTTGTTCATTTTTTATGCTGTACACTGCTTATTTTTACCTTTCCGGAGGTGAAAACTACTTTCACATGGTGCCAAAGATCGTATCATGAGAAAGATACGCTGCATCAGCATCGGGCAGACAAGCCAGATGATAAACCGGTACAGCAGAAAGTAATGAACTCAAAGCACTACTGATATAATCATACAATTCATCGCTGTAAGCAAAATCAGGCGGGCACGAAGGGTGCAACGCACCGTACCCTTGAACCACACTGAGTTTCTTAATCTGGTTAAATGGAGCCTGGGATAAGCGTATGCAAGCCGCCAACGGATAACTTTCATTTTTGTAACAAGGTGTTTTTCCGCTCCATGGACTGCCATATATCCATGGCTCTCCGTTTATGATGCGAAGAATAGGACTGTCATCATTCAACAGAACAGCACCTTGTATATTTTCGCGCCACAAACGGGTGTGGGTACTCTTACCTGTACCACTTTCTCCCAAAAAGAGAATCGCTTTATTCCGGCATACAATAGTACTGGTATGAATAGCCACTGTTTGGAAAGGTATTGTTGCCACTCCATAGGCAATCCAGCATGCAAACCGAAGCAGGCGGAGATTATAATTCCCCTTGAAACTGGCCACTTGTTTGTTTTCGTCCAACCAAAGCTCAAGTGCTTCACCTTCAGGAGGCAGCATTACGAAGAGAAAGCCATTGTTATACCGGCCGAAATGACTGACAATACCATCTATCTCATTCGTATATAACACCGTTTCAAATAAAGGTGCTTCTGTGGTAGACTCTACAAAGTGACAAAGAGGCTCTCCATCTGCCATTATTTTAAAGGGGGTAAAGCCTGTTAATGCATCTATCGCCTGTACCAGCCTCTCACCTTTCACCCGGATACGATGTCCGGCTATTAAATAATCCTGTTCCATTTCTTTTATTCCTTATTGTTATATACTATATCACATGTGTCCAGATCGAATATTCGGTCACAAAAGGACAACGAGCTTTCACGGTGGGCTATGACAATCAATGTCAGTTCACGATGCTGTAGTGAAAGCATTTCCAATGCATGATTGATTTCCTGTTCCGTCTTGTTATCCAGAGCGGAAGTGGCTTCATCAAAGAACAAGACTTCAGCTTCTTTGTAAAGTGCCCTTGCAATGCCAATCCGCTGTTTCTGGCCACCAGACAATCGGCTGCCATATTCACCCAATGGTGTATCTAATCCTTGTGATAATTCATCTAGCCATTCCTTCAGTTGCACTTGTTCCAAAACCTGCATTACTTTTGTTCGGTCAACCTGCGGTTGCCCCAGTGCTATATTATCAGCGAGTGTACCTTCTATAATAAATATCTCCTGCGGTACATATCCCACCAGTTTATGCCACTCACTTCGGTTGGTAGAGGTCAGCTTCCTGCCATCTATAAGTATCTCGCCGGATGTAGGTGGGAAGAAGCCAAGCATCAGGTTAAAAAGAGTCGATTTTCCCGAACCGCTTGCTCCGCGTATACCGATACGTTCACCACAACTGATACTTAGAGTCAGGTTACTGAAAAGTGTATGCCCGTCAGGAAAGGCAAAACTGAGTTTTCGCAATTCAATATTCTGTTTAAGTGTAAAAGGTGTTTCGTTTTGCATCCCTTGCTGCGATTCTTCGCGTATGCCCTCTTTCACCACCGTTATAGTATGCGAAGCATTTTGAAGTGTCACCCAACTGTTCAATACAGCTCTCACGGCAGGAATCAGCCTGAAAGCTGCTACCGCAAACACGCCACTTACCAATCCCAAGTCACCACTTCCGGTACCAATCAGTAATGCCAATCCGGCCACTACAGCTACTTCCGAGAGGAAAGACGGAAAAAGTTGGTACACTTCCATTCGCAGACGATTATGAACGATAACCTCCATTCCCTGGTCGAAAGAAGCAAGCGAGGTATGGAAAGCCCGGGCTATCTCCAGTTCTGCATATCCACGGTAAGCTTCCACTACCGTGCGGCTCTGTTTGCGACGTGCTTCCAATTCTTCCATGCCATAACGGCGCAGGCGTCTCCGTACCAAACCCACATACAGACCGGCCAGAGGCAGAAAAGACGCACAAAGCAAAAAACCGGCAAGCGGCTCCCAGACGACAAGCGCCGTCACCATCAGCAGCACCAGTACTGCCTCTCCCGCCATGCGAAAGACCGGAGCCAATACACATGAACTGAACATATAGCAAACATAGTTTACCTCATGCCCCAGTTGTACACTGCTCTTCCCTTTCAGGAAAAGCAATCCGCGATGGTAATAATTGGCAAACATCCGTCTGCTGAATTCCCGATATATCTTTAACTGGTAACGACTTTGTACACGTGCCAGGAATACCACCAAGGCATTCTTCAGCAATACAAACAGCAACACGGCACCACACAATACCAGCATCATGCCCCGTCCGCCGTCTTGTTTTACCACTGCCAGCAATATAGGTATCAGTGCCGCCACTCCTGCAAAATCAAGGATAGCACGCAATAATACCGAAAAAGCCACCCATACACCCCGCTTGCGTTGCTTTTCAGGTAGCAACTGAATTATTTCTTTAATCATCAGCTACCATTTGATTATATTCGTCTTCCGATGTCTTTCTTTTTCTCCTTATGTTTCTTAAAAAGCCTTCCACAAAGTCTTTCGCAAACAAAATCCAGCTAATGCTTCCTGCGCCTGCCAAAAAGATACATCCCGCAAGGATTACCATTTTTCGAGGCTTCGAGGGACTAAGTGGAATCTGTACCGGCTGGATTACTGCATAGACGGGAGTCTCTTTCTCTACCTTTGCTTTAGCGATTTGTACTTGTTGTTCCGTCTGATTGTAGATAGCCTGAGCCAGATCCATTTCATTCCGTAATCTTGCCTGCTCGGCACGCGAAGTCAGTTTCACCAGTCCCTGATTGCCATCTGCATATCGGGTATATCTTTTCTGAGCTTCATAATATTCTGCCCGTGCTTCTTTACGAAGCTTTTCCGCATATTCCAACAATCGGCGTGCCTTACTTGTCCTATATTCTGTTATGTATTTCTTCAGTCGTGCCTGTACGGTATCAGCCACTGTAGCAGCAACCTGTGGATCCTGCATGGTAACAAATATTTTTATGGTCTTTTTCTTTTTGTCCACCTCAATATTAATTCTGGAAGAAATGGCCCCAGCCATACCTGCCTCCTCACGGGTTAGCCAAAAAGGGTCTATTTTAGTCTTTGTTCTTTCTCTGTTTTCGTCCGATATATCCTTGAATAGAGAAATAGTCCGGTCAATCAGCTTAGCTGGTACCGATGTAATGACACTCCACCACGGTCTCTTCTGACGTTCTTTCAGGTATCGGGAAAGAGGCATTATAGTGCTGTCTTTCTGCTCATGTACTTTAATATCAAAAAGCTGAATAAGAAACGGTGTTGAACTGACAATAGAAGGATATAAGGATGGATAAATAGCATCCCGTTCGGTAGCAGAAGAAGAACTTATATCTATATCTGCCATATCAGCTAATGCACTTATACCCGAAGAGGAGCTTCTGCGATAACCTTCCGGGGCAATAAGTGTATTTGCCGTATATTCCTTAGGAATGCTGAAAGCCATAATTATTCCCAGAATAGCTCCGATACAGCAGGCCTTAAGTAATAATTTTCGGAAGTTGTAAATTTTCTTGATTATTCCCAGTAGATCTACCTCCTGCCCTTGAGAGAACAGTTCCACATTTTCCGTATTTATAGTACTACTATTCATTATAGAATCATGTATATAAAAAATATTGTCAATAGTCTATAGAGTTTTCCAGACATAAATATCCGAGGATATTATCTTTTACCATACAAATTAAGAAACCCGTCATTGATACATTTAGTCAATGACGGGTAACTTATTGATTATTCGATAATATATCGAAAGAGTTTCAATTTAATTCCAATCTGCTTCACCCCAGTGGAATGCACTGGTATTACCATCACCGGAAGCAAATGTACCAGAACTAGGTAGCGACAATGAGCTCCAGAAATTACCACCAACTAAAATAGTACCCTTATTCTCGATTTCTGCACTTGTCTTGCATTTATCTGTAAGAGTAGTAGTAGTAAAATCAACATCATATACTCCCATAGCATTCTCTGTCGGAAGTTTTACTCTCACATCTTTTGCAACAGATAGTTTACCAACTTTCACCTTCGTTACAGGATCAGCATAAATAGTAGCATCTGTATTAAATGTCAGTTCTGCATATTGGTTATTCGTCAAAATAACTTCATCTGTTCCAGCATCTGCTACAACATATTTAACAGCAGGACTTGCTACTTCACATTTACCTTTCAGATAAACTTTGTTGAATTTATCACCAGATTGCGCGTCTATTTTACTCACAGAAGATGGAACAGCGAATGAAATATATCCCTTCTTAGCAACTGTAGTTACACTTACGTCACTATTACGTGCATTCAAGAAAATTTCTCCCATATTGGCCGTATTAGTTGTAGTATACTCAGAACTAACATCATTCGTATTGGTAGTAATATAAGTAGTAGAATTGGACTCTGCATATATGCTACCGACATTATTAATAGTATTGTTACCTTCATTACAATACAAATCACCATAGTTGTTGATAGTTGCCGTACTTTCATTGTTCAGTGCAGAAGAAACGGCATCACCAGTCTTAACTAAAATAACTGAAGACTTATAATTGTTAATTATTCCCTTATTAGCAAACGTTTCCATTACATTGATTATGCCTTTTCCTTCAGCAGTAATAGTAGCGCCTGATGTTGTTTGCTTACCATTATTAATAATATTGCTATTAGCAGTGGCTCCTTTTATATTAATGATACCAAAGTTATTGATCGTTGCAGCGGATGCATCCATAACTGTATTTTCTGTATTACCCTTAATGTTCCAAGTACCATTATTTGTAACAATACCATTATTGATTACATCTGCCGTTGTTGTCAACGCTTTTTCTTCATCAATAGAAATAACTCCAAAATTAGTAATAGTACCAATAGAGATGCTGGCTCCTACATTAACAGTACCCTTATTTACAAGGCCAGTATAAACATAAGAAAGATCTTCATTAGCTGCTTCTGCAAATATCAATGTAGTATTTGCAGTGACTGTTATATTCTTTGTTGCAGGAATATTTATATCTGAATTGACCACAGCATAGCCCGCCGTTAAAGTAGCCCCTTCTTCAAAAGTAATGTCATGCAAATCAAGCGGAGCAGCTGCATCACTAGTACCCTCAATATTCATTGGTGTACTAAATATTAATTGAACATTCGGCTTTGCTTTTTTCACCTCAGTTAATGCATCCATCACAGCTTTATTGATAATCGTCTGATGATTAGCATCGCCAATAACATTAATTTCTACATTACCATCTGTTTGAATAGCATTGATCGCAGCAATCAGGTCAGCAGTTTTCAAAACAACAGTACCATCTGTTTCAGTAGCAGCTACCGAGTTTTCAATGAGATTAGCTTCTTTTATAGACAACTTCTCTGTAACAGCACTAGCTGATTTTGTAATATTAGCCAAGTTTACACGATGACCGCGTCTCAACCAAAAATCAGCATCTACTGCCTGGTCGTTTTCAGGTGTAGGATTCTTAATTTCTTTTTTATAGATTCCCTTGTTTGTATACACATACAGTGTCAAGCTCTTATATCTATCTGCAGGTAACAGCATAATGCTCTTAAATTCATTATTGATTACAGGCATTGCTGTCGCATTTTCGTCATGACTAATACAATCTAGAGCTAAGAATGTTGCTTGGTCATTTGCTACGCCTTGAGCTTCTACAATTGAAGAAAAATCACTCTCAAGAGTTGCTGCATTATACTCACCTACATTAGACATTTCCTGAGCTGCTTCTAAAATTACCTCATTAGCAGTTTTATCGGCACCTACTAAAGTTGCGCTCCTTACATCAGCTACCTCCAATTTCGTATTATCAATCTTTCCCTTGAGGATAAATTGAGTTGGACTATCTCCAGTAGTCTTTGCTGCCACAACAATCTTTTGCACTTCTGTAACATCCAAACTTGCATCAAAAGCCAAATCAATTACAGCACGAGTATTGATAGATGGTGTTTGAACAGAAAAAGCTAAATCCTCTCCTTCATATCCATCCAACTGAACTATCGGTGATACAAAGAAATCCACGCCTGTTGCCGTAGAAGCTGTTGAAGTTGCATCGCCTTCCTGAATTTGCTTAAATGAATAGGTGATAGCATCTCTTTGAGTTGTCATATCACTACTATATTGTGTATAGAACACCCAAGAACCAATAGCAGTCGTTCCCTTAGTTACAAACTTACCTGATGTTTCGTCATAATAGAATTTATTATTCCCAACATGACCAGCATTTATTGACCATAGAGTCTGCCCATCTACAATGACAGCACCTAATTCATCAGTACTATTGTATCCAACAGCATCATTATCACCTACAACCAAACGGGTATTTACGCCTTTCTCTAAAGTCAAATTCACTGTAGGGCGCCCTTTTAACACATTGCTTGTTTGTTCAGCCACGAATTCCTCATTCTGGCAAGAAGCAAACAAACCCACTAAACTTAAAGAAGCTAAGATATACCTTGTTTTCATCTTAATTATTTGATTAATAAAACATTTAGTTATTAGTTCTAGTTACCATTCAGGTATTTCAGGCTTTTCAGGCGATGCTGCAAATCCCAATTCTACTTCTACCTCTAAAACCTCCACTTCTGGAGCTTCATACTTCATTTCCTTTTCTACTTTCATAATCATAAAATTTAAATTGTTAGTAATATTAAAAATCTCTTCATTATTAACTGGTAATATGCATCTCTGACTATCAAAAGAATCAGGTTATCCTTAGTAATAGCCTTGCAAATCTTTCTATAAAAAAGACGAGCAAACCGCCTTTTCAGCCTGCAAAGTAAGAAACAAATTTCCTAAA
>NZ_QRZF01000014.1 GCF_003464595.1 Bacteroides intestinalis | reverse complement strand
AGGAAGAGATTATTAGAGAGTGTAAACCGTTTACAGGCATAGTCAATATAACGTTTGCTCTTAGGAATAATTGGGTGCCAACCTTGGTTAACAGGTCTGTCAACGTTGGTTGACGGTTCTGTTAACCAACGTTGACAGGCCTGTTAACCAACGTCAACACCCAATAAGACTTACTGTTTAGATGCAAAATGTGCTGGGTAAATACCTGTTTAGCTTGCTTCTTATACCTGTTTAGGTAGCTTCTTATTTATAACTAACCTGTTGCATACCGATCAGCCGGTCATATCTTTCGCCAAAGGGCCGGTGGTAAACAAGTATCAGATATTCATTCTCCGTTTCATAGAAATTCCCCTCTGCCTGTGCGGTGCTTCCTACCGTACTTCCGGGTGCTACATACAGATACTGATAATTATATGCTCCCTGTTTCAGCAATCGGGTACACTCATAAGCGTGAGTCTCCGGGTTGTATTTCAACAGATTCTCTTCATTAAAATCATCATACGTGAAAGCTCCTTGCAGATAAAACTTTCCCTCTGTAAGCGGGTTCTCCCATAACAGAGAGAAATGTACAAAGAAGTAATCTGCTTCCGTATTGTTATCCACCGCCTCATCATACCGTATTACAAAACGCCCATTCTGATCCTGGTCATAACTATAATTTAGTAGGCGTGGCTGGTCCGGTTGCAGCGTGACGTGATAGTAAGGGGCATGATAGCGGATACTTTCCACACCTTGTGAGGCATATCGTGTACTCACCATTTCGAAACGGCGGTATTCGTTTCCTGCTGGAAATATCAGCGCACGGTTATGTTCGTAGCGTAACTGGTCAGGACCAACGTAAGAAGGTTGAAGATTGGTAACTTCGTTGTCTGTACGATTATCCTGTAAAACGTGTACTCTGATTTCATTCTGAGGGTTACGAATGGGATATCCCTTATGCTGGATACTGAAGCTGACTTGCTGATGGGTCTTGTTACGATCTATCTCTGTGTCACTGCTGACTTGTGCTGATATGTTTACCTCTTTCTCCAATATCCGGAAGCAAGTGCTGAAAGCGGGTTTATTCTTGCCCTCTGCATCATCATAAACCAACAGACGATAGTTACCGGAAAGTTTGGGACGTACCTGGTCATTGGGAAGCGTCAGGCGATAGTGTGTGTAGGGCAGAGTAGTGTTGACGGAAATATCATGATCCTCTATCGGATTATCATTGAAACCATCCAGGTATTCTGTTTCGGAAAGGTCGGACGGGGTCCAGTCTGCATTGCAATGTGTGAGGACATACTGATAACGATGGTAATCGTGCGTGAGGTGGTCGAATGAGATTTCTACAGTTTCACCTTCACCCAACCGGATGACGGCAGGAGCCATATAGTCGTTGTTAGCGATGACCTGCACCGTATGTATATGCGGATTATAAACTTCTGTACGTTGAGCATGTGCTCCACAACAGATAAGTATGCAAATTAAGAACAATGGCAAGGCTTTCTTCATTCCGTAGATATTAATGCCACAAATATACACAGATTATTTCTTTTTCTTCTTCTCTGTCTTCTGCTTCTTGACTGCTTTCTTTTCTGCTTTTTCTACCGGAGGGAATTTGGGAACTAACTTCATCAGCCTTAATATCTGTGACTGTCTGCGCAGGATGTAAGCTGACGGGTGTGCGGAATCAAAGCGTATGGGGTTGGGAAGGGTTGCTGCAATCAATGCACATTGCCCTGCTGTTAGTTTGGCGGCAGTGGTGTGGAACTTGTATTTGGCGGTAGCTTCTGCTCCATAAATACCTTTTCCCATTTCGATAGAGTTAAGATATACTTCCATGATCCGTTCTTTCGACCAACAGAGTTCAATAAGCCAGGTGAAGTAAACTTCAAGTCCTTTTCGCGTCCATGAAGATTGGGGCCAAAGAAATACATTTTTTGCTGTCTGTTGGCTGATGGTACTGGCTCCTCGCTTCCGCTTTCGTGTTTCATTCTCTTTCATAGCTTTTTTTATTTCTATGAAATCGAAACCATTGTGAGTAGCAAAGCGATTGTCTTCCGAAGCGATTACCGCCATCGGCAGGTGAGGAGAGATTTTATCAAAAGAAACCCAACTGTGATGCCAGACCGGTTTTTCGCCTTTAAAAATCTGTTGGGTACTACGGATAACCATAAGGGGAGTGAAGTAAACGGGAATAAAACGATAGATCACCACCATGAGAATAGTGGAGATAAAGAAAAAGAGTATCAGATTGCGTAGGATTCGCAAAACCTTCTTCATATTTATTGTCGTGGCTTTTGTTGGTTAGTAACGACAAGCTACGAGCTACGAGTTACAAGCTACAAGTACCTTTCGGACTAATAGCGCAGCAACTTGTAGCTCGTAGCTTTATATCTTGTAGCTTATTTACCTGCTTCTGCGTTTTTAATCATCTGTTCGCTGGCATACATATAGATATCCACGCGACGGTTTTGACTGGCTGTCATGCTGTCATCATACTGATTGTAGCCTACGCCTTCCACTTGCTTGAATTGTGCAGGAGAAACACCGCAATCCTGCAGATAGTTTTCTACAGTATATGCACGATCCTTTGAAACTTTCATGTTAGCCTCATACGTACCTACTTTATCAGTATGACCTACGATAGCAATGTCCGTTGTAGGGTCTTCCTTCAGAATCTGGGCCAGTTCGCGCAAAGAAGCTTTTGATGTATTGCTCAATGCTGATGAATTAAAACCAAACAGGATGCCTGATTCGAAAGTTACTTTTACAGCAGCAAGTCCGTTGGTATCGGTTACTTTCTCTACCTGTGCACCTTCAATTTTGGCAGCTTCGGCAGCTTTCTTATCCATCTTATGGCCAATGGCAACACCGGCACCTGTACCTACTGCCGCACCGACAGCCGCACCGATAGCTGCTCCCTTACCTTTACCGATAAGTCCGCCAATGATAGCACCGGCTGCTGCGCCTGATCCACCACCAATCACACCGCCTTTTGCGGTATTGTTCATTGTACTACAGCTTCCTAATAATATAGCACCGCTCAATAGCAGTACACTAATTTTCATCTTTTTCATAATTTGTTCTTTTAAAAATGTTACTATGTTTGTAATGCAAAGTTAGATATATAACAATTATGTTGATGTTATGTTTAGGTCTTTTGTTCTCCATTTTTAGAGAATTTTTCTTTTTATAAGTATAAACCAGAGTGTGAGGATAAGTCCCTTAGCAATGGTTGTTGCACTTACAGCCCACCATATGGCGTCTACTCCCATTCCCATGTGTACCAGAAGCAGGGCTACGGGTATACGCATATAGTTGCACGATATACTGATGATGGCTGGTGGAATTGTTCTTCCCAATCCGTAGAATACGCCTTGCATGGTAATTTCCAGCATCATGAAGAGCTGTGAATAACCGTCTATACGCAGGAAATCACCACCTACGCGGAAAGCCTCCGGTTCGGGTACGAAAATGGAAAACACTTCACTTCCAAAGAAGATGAAGAGTAATGAGCATAGGGTACCGAATATGGATGTCATCCAGAGTGTAGTGCGCCAGGCCTTTTTTACCCTTGATTTTTCTCCGGCAGCATAATTCTGTGCAATGAAGGTACTTAATGCGGTAGAGAAACCTTGCGAGGTATTCCAGGTGATGGCCTCTATTTGTCCTCCGGTAGTGAAAGCCATAAGTCCGATGTGTCCCCCTTGTTCCGAAGCCGTACGTGAAAGGAACATATTGACAAAGGCAAACAGGGTATTCAGCGTAGCTACCGGAAGCCCGAGCTTGAATATACGGTGGGTGTATTTCTTTTTAAGACGGGTAAGAAAAGGGAAGCCTCCCAGCAGATTGTCTTTATACCGTAGCTGATAAATGAAAATACCGAATACTGTAGCTTCGGATAACCATGTGGCAAGGGCTGCACCCACTGTTCCCCAGCCAAAACCGAAGATAAATAACGGGTCGAGTATGATATTCATTATCAATCCGGTACCACTGATGTAGAAAGGTGTCTTG
The DNA here is from genome assembly GCF_003464595.1 of Bacteroides intestinalis. GTDB lineage: Bacteria > Bacteroidota > Bacteroidia > Bacteroidales > Bacteroidaceae > Bacteroides > Bacteroides intestinalis_A. Next base: position 143,802 of record NZ_QRZF01000014.1, on the reverse strand, counting down.
CTGCGTCCTGCCGCATTGTATATTCCTGTGAAGGCGGCTGATAAAAAGACGAAAGGTAATCCTGTTGAGACAATACGTAGGTAAGTTACGGCATTCTGTGTGATATGCTCTTTCAGTTCGAATATATGCAGGATAGGATCGGCAAATAGAAATAACAGGGCTGCCCAGCATACAGAAATGAGCAGGGCAATACTGATATTATGCGAAGCGAACTGCCGTGCATCTTGTTCGCTACGAGCCCCGATAGATTGCCCTACGCTGACTTCAGAACCAACTTTATTCAGTAAGGCTATGGAACCGGACATCCAGGTGAGTATACCTACTGCACCAACAGCAGCAACTGCTTCGCTACCTAAACGGCCCACCCATGCCATGTCCGTCAGGCTGTACGCCATCTGGATAAAGGAAGTAGCCATAATGGGTATCGCCAGATTAAATAACTGGCGATTGATAGGCCCTTTAGTCAGATTCTTTGTTCCTTGCATGATTTACAGTCTGTAAATTTCGGACTGCAAATTTACGGATTATTTGTTAATAATCACACTGCCGGTTGCTTTTCTGTCTATTGAATTACCGGGAACCTTTTTATAAATGACTGTGCCCGGTGCATCTATACTCCGGGTAAGGGTGGTTTTTCCGTCAATCAGGTCTATGGCAGCTTTAAATAAGTGTTCATTCGGATCTCCTAAAGGAAACATTTCAATGGGAGATACAGTTTGAGCATCAACGTATGTGAATGCTTCGTCAAGTTGTACATCCGGCGCTATTCCATCAGCATAATCAGTAAAGTCTACTGAATTGTATATTTGACAAACAATAGGGTGCATCTCCCACTTTTTGTCGTCGCTTGTATATTCCAGTGAACCGACGTTTTTACCTACAGTTGTTTCTCCAATTACCACAACATCCATAAAAGGTTCCAGGGAGTTGATCACCATTTCCGAAGCGGATGCACTGGAACTACTTACTAATACATACAGTGTTTTCAGGTTCAGGTTTTTCCCGTTTGATCCGAGTAAACTCTTGTTCGTATTAAATTGGACCTTTTTGTTTTTTTGTTTATCGTTGTATTGTAGGTAACCTAATTTGCTGCCAATTTGATTTCCCGGTTGGAGAATGGTACATAATAAGATACCGGAAGATAATGCTCCACCATTGTTGTACCGTAAATCCAAGACAAATTCATCCACTCCGTTGAAGTCAGAGCCTGAAAGAGATTTTAAATGGTCGTCGTAAGACGTGTCATCATCGCTTTTCCCTGCAGTGAAATGGTTGTAAAGCAGATAACCTACTTTTTTATTTTTGACCGGACTTTCGATGACATTCCATGTATATACCGGATCATCTTCAACTTTCCGGGCTGATGCTAAATTTATTTTTTCATTCTGAGGCACAAACTTCTTTGTTGCCGGGTCCCATTTGGCTATTGTTAATGAGCAGGCTTCGCCACCGGATAATGATGCAAAATTAGCATCTGTCACTGGAGCATCATTGATTTTTGTAATCCAGTCGCCTCGTTGCAATCCGGCATCATCAGCCGGCGAACCTTTCACTACATATAATACGAGCGCAAGTATGTCCTGATGTGTTTTATCAGCATAAATACCTGTAAATTCAAAACCGTATGAATACTCTTCATTTATCGTACTACGCGTATTTCCTCCTGTGAGTTCTTTGATATAGGAAAAATATTGGTGTTTGCCCCCACGAACTTTCCCGTCTTTATCAGACAGTAATGAATAAAAGAAAGTTTCCGGATCATTCGCATAATTCAGCTTGCCGGCTGCCGGTATTTCATTGTACCAATAGTAATGTTCGCGCATGGTATCCTCTATCCATGCCTGCGTATCAGGACGATCACCGTTACCACTTGGATCGTCATCATCCTTGCAGGCACTTAAAGAGAGACAGATAAACAGGAATAATAAAGTTTTGATTTTCATATATAAGTTCGTTTTATAGTGAACGCAAATATATGAATTTATATTCTTTATTGAGTTAATTTCCGGTAGATTATCTTTTTATTGAACACAGCTTAATACTCATTAAACTTTTCTGTGGATGAACTTTCCTTCTATCCAGTAAGTGGCATGGTTAGCCTTGAACTTTAATATGACATAGTTCGGATCAGTCGGGCCGCCGGGAAAATGGTTGATGAACCAGTCTTGCCAAAGTTCTTGTTTGATGTCTGCATCTGTGATAACTTCTACATCACCGGTCATGCAAACACTGTCTCCCTGGGCATAGAAACATAAACCACCTTTCGGATTCTTGCGAAAATCAACTGTTTTCCATGAGTCGTTTCCGGTTGACATCCAAACGGTTGAAATACCTTCGGCTTTAACCATACTCATTGGTACAGGGCGGGGATATCCCTCTTGGTTAATAGAGGTAAGAACTACTACTTCGCTCTTTTGAAGCATTTCTGCGGCTTTCTTTTCAAGTGTTTCCATCTTTTTAATCTGTTTTGTTAATTGAATGGTGCAAATATAAGTAGCCGGAGATATTCCTTCATTGTATAAAAACGACATTTACGCTTCTACGTAAGTCAGCGTGACTTCTTCTTCCGGCGAAGGAAGGGCCAGAAAGGAGTAGGGGGTATTACCTGACATCCTTTTTATTTCTCTTGAAAGATGGGGGACATCATAGTATCCTGCATGAACAGCAGTAGATAACAGGTTATCGCAGGTAGCACTCCTCAATAAATCTACCGCATTCTTGAATTGCATAATTCTGCTGTATATTTTGGGAGTGTATCCTGTATTCATTTTGAATTTACGTTCGAATTGTCGTTGGCATAGACAAATGTCTTCCACTAATGATTGTACCGGGAGTTTTCCCTGATGACGGTTTATTTGTTCTATGGCAAACGCAATCTGTGGGTCCGTCTGTAGATCATATTTGTATAAAGACTTGATGAATAATTCTTCTATTATCTTTATTCTGTCTCCAAAGTTATTCTCTTCACATAGTCTTTCTGCAAACGAGGCATCGAAGAAGTTAGTTACTTCATCAGCACAAATTCTTTGATTGGTTAGTTCGTGCAGGGGTAATTGTATGAAACGTGATAATCCGGAAGGTAGAAAACGGACTCCCAGCATATGAATGGTTTCCGCATAAGCTACCAGTTCCGAGTAACTATTCATCGGTCCAATGAAGTAGGAACGGTAAGGCTTCATGGTTAGCCTGCCATCTACCGTCTGTGTAGCCTCTCCAAGGGTGAAGATAAAATCCGTGCATCCGTCGGGAAGTATGTTGATGCGCATTCCATATTCGGGATTGCCTCTAAATTCCCAATATTTGTCAATATAGGGGGAGAGCAGGCTACAGGGTGGGTATTCTTTGTACATAAATTTAGGATGTCATTGCACAAAGGTAATCATTGGCAGGTTATATACCTTATTTTTTTATTTCTTTTTCCGTCATATCTACTTCTCCCTGAAAGTTGATGGACTGGCGGTTTTGCATGTTTACGAATATGGTAGAGGAGCCGTTGCTAAAAATATCGATATCAAAATCGAATTTATCTTCCGTGCTCCGTGCCGTGAATTTAATTTTTGCTGTTCCTTTCTTATCCCAATCCAGCTTGTAGTCGGTAAGTGGAGCTTTGAAGTTGAGCCCTTCTCCGCCACCATAAGGAATTGAATAGGCCCTTCCATAATAAGGTAGATGGGATATGATGGAATCGTTCCTGATTTCTACAGAATATGGAGAAGTCAGCATCACAGACCGTCCCCTTGCAGGAAGTGCCCGGTTCACATCTATTTTATATTTCCCGGATGTGATGAGTTTTTCAACCGCTTGTTTCTTTAGCTCTTTCTTTTCTTTCTTAGTTTGTGCAGAAAGAGTCGGTATACTGATTGCCATAATCAGCAATAAGGAAAAAATAATTCGGATTGCTTTCATACATACTTATATTTTATGGGTTATATATATGAGTAACAATCAAATGTACTGATAAAGCTAATCAGGTACATACTTTTTTAATGATATTTAGAATTATTCTATCCTTCTTTATCGTGGTACAGCAAATTTGCCATATGGAATATGATATACTGTTTCCATTCAATCATGAGAGCTGGAAAATCTGCTTCATCATTCAGGAATATGTGCGTCAGCAGATTCTTTGCAAGCAGAGGGAAAGTGAGCAGACCGTAGAAAGTCATGAAAACGGTATGGATAGGTACTTTCTTTAACTTTCCGGTTTCCATCTCCTGAAGCATACGATCCTTTATAACCAGGAAAATTTTATCAAACTGCATATCTTTTGCTGTTGCGAATAGATGATCTATGTCACGTTGAATTTCTCCACATATAAACCTGGGAATGTCCGGGTTTTCGGTGAAAAGCGTTACATATTCATCCAATATCCTGTTTATGCGGTCTATGAACGGTAGATCCTGCTTTATGATGTCCTGCACTTTCGGCAATAATGTCATCACTATCGAGCCGAATACCGCCTGAAACATACGGTCCTTTGTCCTGAAATAGTAATGCAGGGTAGGGCGGTTTATTCCAACTCTTGCGGCTATATCGCTCATACTGGTTTCGGCAAACCCTTTTTCTATAAAAAGTTGTTTGGCTGTTTCAATTATTTGGTGTTCCAATTCGTTGTTTTCTGTAGCTCCCATAGTCTTTTTTATTTTATGTTGTCAACAAAAAGCAATAAGCGGTTGGTGATATTCACATCGCTGACGCTGCTGTCGAAATCTAAAGATAATATATTTATTTGAGGGTAGAGGGACTTTATTCGTTTTTCTATACCTTTTTCCACAATGTGGTTGGCGATGCAGCCAAAAGGTTGCAAACTTACGACATGATTAATCCCTTGACTGACGAAAGAGGACATCTCGCCGGCAATTAGCCAACCTTCACCAAATTGAGTGTTCAGTGATATAATCTGTTTGGCTCTTTCCGCTTTCTCGTAGATACTTTCAAAAGGCTGGAAATAGCAGAATTCTTTTCCCGTTTTGTTGACTTTGCTGATTTGGTTTTGCACCTTTCTATATAACCAGTCTATAACAAAGTCCGGAATCTTTTTTCGCATTATATGACTATCTTGGTTGACTTTCATATTGACAAAACTTTGCATGAAGAAGTCCGTCATCAATGGAGGTACCACTTCAATTCCTCTGTCAATGAGCCATGTAGTAATATTCTTTTGTGCAAAGGGGTTGAATTTCAGAAAAATCTCTCCTACAACTCCTACTTTGGGACATGGTTTCTTCAGGCAAATCCGGTTGAACTCTTCGGCTGCCAGGGATAAATAACTCAATAAATCCTCCGGCTGGTTTTTCAGAATGAGAGGCTTTGCTGCTTCCAGATATAAATCCTTCAGTTTAGCAGCCTGTCCCGGTTCTTTTTCGCGGATGACAGATGCATAATAGAATTTGGCGATGCAGTCACTGTATAAAACAGCGGCAAGCGCTATAGGCAGTATCTTCAACCAATTGACTTTAAAACCCGGTTGCTGATTGTCTATTCCGCTACCGAATGCAATGGAGAGGATTGGAGTTTGAGTATATCCGTTCTCTATTAATGCTTTTTTTATCAGGGAGATGTAGTTGCTGGCTCGACATTGTCCTCCTGTCTGCGTGATGGCTACACAGGTATTATCCGGATCATAACGTCCGTCTTTAAATGCCTTTACAATATCGCCTACAATTAGTGTAGCCGGATAGCAGACTTCATTATTGGAATATTTTAGTCCCCAGTCACATGAGAGTTCATCGCTTATCGGCAATGTCTCCATCTCATATCCCGCTACTTTCATGATTGAAGGGATAAGTGGTGAAATAAAGGGAGTGAAGAACGGTGCAATAATTTTCTTCTTCCGGTCTTTCTTGGTGAAAGGAGGGGTGGATATGAATTTCTGCATCCGTTTTTCTTCTGCTTGTTGTAAACTGATATGCAGGCTTTCTACCAGCGAACGTACCCGTAGCTTGATGGAGCCGGTATTGCTGATATCATCAATTTTCAATAAGGTAAGGTTTTTCCCGCATCGCTTCAGTAAAGCGCGTATTTCATCTATCAGGAAAGCATCAGGTCCACATCCAAAAGAAGTTAGCTGCATATATTGAACATGGTTTCCCTGTTGTGTAGCCCATTTTGCTGATTTCAGAATGCGGTTGGTAAATGCCCATTGAGCCAAGAAGTTCACTCCTTCCAGCGGGATGTCTTGGTGGCGGACAATATCGTCTGTTATTACATGAACTCCCATTGTGCTAATCATGTTTGAAATCTTATGCTGTACTAATGGATCTGCATGATAGGGGCGTCCGGCAAGAAGGATAATCAACTGCTGTTTCCTCTTCCCTTCTTCAATTATCTGTTTGTTATAATCAACGATTGCTTTTTCAAATGAATCTTGTGCTTCCAGTGCACGGTTGAATGCTTTTTTAAGAATATGTTCCGATACCCCTAACTGTTTCAGGTAGTCATGGCACTGCTTATATAATAAGTCTTTCTCCTTGAAAGTGATAACCGGAGAATCGATTGGTAAATTTCCTGTCTGCACACTCTTAATAACTTGTGAATAACCGGACACAATGGGGCAGTTATAGCTGTTTTGCTGCTGCTTGTCAATCCCTTCGAATACGACGAATGGCATGAATATCCTATCTACCTTACAGTCGATAAGATTTTGAATATGGCTGTGTACCAACTTTGCAGGAAAACAGATATTGTCGGACATCACCATATTAGCGGCCTTTTCATATTTACTGAATGTTGAGGCTTCTGACAGGTGTAGCTGAATGCCACATTCTGTAAACAGGGAATACCAGAAAGGAAACTCTTCATACATATTCAGGATACGTGGAATGCCGATTGTCAGTAGGGGAGTGGCTATGTCGGTCTGGCGGTCGAATAATAGCTCGATCTTTTTCTCATAGGCATTCATTCCTTTTTCGTATTCATTTCCTTTGTTTGTGAATACCTTTTCGCATTTGTTTCCGGAGAAATAGTTTCCCCCGTTGCTGAATGAATACCGGGTGACGGCACATTGATTTTCACATCCGTGACATTGAACCTGCTTGGATGTGAATTGTGCCCGCTGCATCATGTCTTGCAGGTTCGTAACTCGAGTGGTCGCAGTCTGTTTGGCATAAAGGGCACAACCGAATGCTCCCATCAATTCAGGGCAATCACTACGGAAAACTTCCCTGTCTGTCAGTTTTTCCAGTCCCCGTACAATGGCATCATTGCGCATGGTTCCACCTTGCACAACGATGTGTTTCCCCAGTTCGTCCGACTTTTTCAGTTGTAATACCTTATACAGGCAGTTTTTAACGACAGAGTAAGATAATCCGGCTGCTATATCTGCTACGGATACTCCTTCACGGAGTACTTGCTTTACCTTGGAGTTCATGAATACAGTACAGCGTGTTCCCAAGTCGCATGGAGCTTTTGAGAAACAAGCCTCTCTGGCAAAATCCTCTACCTGATAGCCCAATGATTGGGCAAAGGTACTGATGAAAGAACCACATCCGGATGAGCATGCTTCGTTGATTTCAATCCGGTTGATGATTCCACCATTGACAAATATGGCTTTCATGTCTTGTCCGCCAATATCCAGAATGAAAGATACATCCTTGCTGATATGTTTGGCAGCCATATAGTGGGCTATGGTTTCAATAATACCACTATCCATTTGGAAAGCTGCTTTTATCAGATCTTCTCCATATCCGGTGGTACATCCACCTTTTATTTGTAAAATCGTTCCTTTCTTCTGGCATTCTTCATATAGCTTTTGTAACCCCTCTTCCACAGCTTTTATCGGATTGCCATTGTTATTGTGGTAATAGGAATACAGGATGCGGTCCTGTTCATCGATTAACACAATCTTTGTTGTGGTAGAACCGGAGTCTATTCCTAAAGTTGCCTGTTGTATTCCGGTTGCCAATTCTGTTCGTTGCATTCCGTATTGCTCCATTCTTTTCTTCCATTGCTGATATTCAGGTTCATCATTGAATATGGGTGGAAGACTGTTTTGTGCACGGTACGTTTTTCCGGTTTGGCTTTCTAAAAGTTTGATTAAGTCTGTTACAGTCATTGTCCGTGAACTTTCGGTCAAGGCTGTTCCCCAAGCTGGTATGAGATTACTGTTTTCCGGTAACAAAAAGTCTTTCTCCTGCGATAACTGTAAGTAGTTGGCAAATGACTTTCTGAGTGCCGGAATGAAGGTTAAGGGACCTCCACAAAGCAAGACCGGGGCTACGATATCGCATCCGTGTGCAAGCGTAACAATGGTTTGTACAGCTACAGCATGGAAGATGGAAGCTGCAATGTCCTCTTTGGATATATTCTTGGCTATCAGATTCTGTATATCTGTCTTACAGAAAACGCCACATCGCGAGGCTATCGGGTATACATGTGTTGCCCGGAGCGCAAGTCCGCTTAACTCATCTACAGATACTCCTAAGAGAATTGCCATCTGGTCGATAAAAGCACCAGTCCCTCCGGCGCAATTTCCGTTCATGCGTAAATCGGTGGCCTGATTATCCTGAAAGAAGACGACTTTTGCATCTTCTCCTCCTATATCGATCATAGTAGATATACCGGGGTGATTCAGACGGATATACTGGGTTGCCGCCACGACCTCTTGTACGAAAGGCAAAGAATATTTCTCTGCAATTCCCATGCCTACTGAACCGGTGATATTGATTGATAAGGCAACATCACCCAACTGTTCTTTCAACTGGTGAAAAAATTCCAGTAAGCATTCCTGTACTTTTGCCTGATGCCTTTCATATTTGCAGAAAAGGACATTGTTATAGCTCTTATCCAGCACTATTATTTTAGCGGTAGTAGAGCCGATATCCAGACCGACTTTGTAAGTATCCATAATAGATATTTGCTGTTTCTGTGTATAAATAATGACTTTGAAATATTTGTCTGACATATGTGTCAGATGCTGCAAATATATATGGAATATTTTAGAAAAGGTGAGTCATTGTGTTTGTTTAACACTTTGTATTTATCCTCTGGACTCTATAATTAAAGGAGTATTCTTCCAATTAGCATTGGATATCAGAATTAGTGACGTAGTTAGTTGATAAAAAAATCCTGCACGATCAAAGTAGTGCAGGAATTTTTTTGAAATCTTACTAAGCAAGTTTCGCAGTTTTCTTTTTCAGGCGTTTCTATTTTTATAATCAGTTTTGTTTGTTCTATGTTCACCTCTTTCCCAGCCGATAAGCAAAAGATGCACCTAATTTGTAAGGTAACCATTCGGCGCTGGCATTTTTGCCCACATACATTTCTCCGGTGGATTTAATATAGCCTTTATATCTGGAATGTTGCCATCCATAGCTTGCGAAGAGATCCACTGCCCAACGGTCGTTAATTTTAACTTGATAGCCTAAAGTAGCTCCGAAAGACATGCCATTGCCTTTTTGATATTTATCATGATTGATATAATTCCATTTTGTGAATTTAAATAGTCTGTGATAACTGCCATATCCTCCCAGATAGAGTCCGTTGAATGCTCCTTTAGGGTAATATCTGCCTTCTACAATTAGTTGGCCGAATCTCATAGGGTTGCCCTCGATGCTTTTCCAGGGTGAGTATACGGCATCTCCATTAAATGTCCACTTATCTGCAAGTTTGGTTTCTGCCGACATGTTTACTACACCCATGGCCCAATATAAAGCATTCCATTTAAGTTGAGTCTGAGCCTGAACGGCAGATAAGGATAAGGCCAAAAGGGTCAGCAATAGTAATTTTCTCTTCATGACGAAATGGTTTAGATATAGTTATTTAGTTAAAGTCTTCTTTGTGTTTTGATTTGTAAGGAGCTATCAATCAGATGCTTTAGCCTTCTTTGAATAAAAAAAAGGAACTTTCAAAGTTCCTTTTGTGTGATCCGCTTGGGGCTCGAACCCAAGACCCCAACATTAAAAGTGTTGTGCTCTACCTGCTGAGCTAGCGAATCAGACCTTTATCGCTGTTAAGCGGGCGCAAAGATAGAGACATTTTTTGAAAAAGCAAAAGGATTTCTCTTTTTTTCTTATCTTTGCCAAAGTTTTGTGGCAGACTGCAAAGAACGCTGCATAGTATTAAAGTAAATACATTATTAATATAATACACTTAAAACTTTATGGCAACAGTTGACGATAAAAAGATTATCTTTTCTATGGTAGGGCTGAACAAGACCATTCAGCAGAACAATAAGCAGGTGTTGAAGAACATCTATCTTTCGTTCTTCTATGGCGCAAAGATCGGTATCATCGGTTTGAACGGTTCCGGTAAATCTACCTTGCTGAAGATTATCGCCGGGTTGGACAAGTCTTATCAGGGCGAAGTGGTGTTTTCACCGGGTTACTCAGTAGGCTATCTGGCCCAGGAGCCTTATCTGGATCCTACAAAAACTGTAAAAGAGATTGTAATGGAAGGTGTGCAGCCCATTGTAGATGCATTGACTGAGTATGAAGAGATCAATCAGAAGTTTGGTCTGCCTGAATACTACGAGGATGCTGATAAGATGGACAAGCTATTTGCACGTCAAGGAGAGTTGCAGGATATTATCGATGCCACTGATGCCTGGAATCTGGATAGTAAATTGGAGCGTGCTATGGATGCCCTTCGTTGCCCGCCCGAAGATGCAAGTGTGGAACATCTTTCAGGAGGTGAACGCCGTCGTGTGGCACTCTGTCGCTTGTTGTTGCAGAAGCCTGACGTACTGTTGCTGGATGAGCCTACCAACCACCTTGATGCTGAATCTATCGATTGGTTGGAGCAACATTTACAACAATACGAAGGTACGGTAATTGCCGTTACTCACGACCGTTATTTCCTTGATCATGTAGCAGGCTGGATTCTTGAACTCGACCGTGGTGAAGGCATTCCTTGGAAGGGTAACTACTCCAGCTGGTTGGAACAGAAGACCAAGCGTATGGAAATGGAGGAAAAGACAGCCAGTAAGCGCCGTAAAACATTGGAACGTGAGTTGGATTGGGTACGCATGGCACCTAAGGCACGTCAGGCAAAAGGAAAAGCACGTTTGAACTCTTACGATAAATTGATGAACGAAGACATCAAGGAGAAGGAAGAGAAACTGGAAATCTTCATTCCCAATGGTCCGCGTCTTGGTAATAAAGTTATCGAAGCGAAACATGTGGCCAAGGCCTATGGTGATAAGTTACTGTTCGATGACCTCAACTTCATGCTTCCCCCCAATGGTATCGTTGGTATTATCGGTCCTAACGGTGCCGGTAAAACTACGTTGTTCCGCCTGATTATGGGATTGGAAACCGTAGATAAAGGTGAGTTTGAGGTAGGAGAGACCGTAAAGGTGGCTTATGTAGACCAGCAACACAGTGACATCGATCCGAATAAGAGTGTTTATCAGGTTATATCCGGTGGTACGGAACTGATTCGTATGGGTGGACGCGATATTAATGCGCGTGCTTACCTGTCACGTTTTAACTTCTCCGGCGGTGATCAGGAGAAACTTTGTGGTGTGCTTTCCGGTGGTGAACGCAATCGTCTGCATCTTGCTATGGCATTGAAAGAAGAAGGTAATGTACTCTTGCTGGACGAACCTACCAATGACATAGATGTAAATACTCTTCGTGCTCTTGAAGAAGGTCTTGAAGATTTTGCCGGATGTGCCGTAGTCATCAGTCACGACCGTTGGTTCCTCGATCGTATTTGTACTCACATTCTTGCGTTCGAAGGAGACTCCAATGTCTTCTATTTCGAAGGTTCTTATTCAGAATATGAGGAAAATAAACAGAAACGTTTAGGAAAAGAAGAACCTACCCGTGTTCGTTATAGAAAGCTAATGAATGACTGATGATCGATAGGAATCTGATAGCATAAATTATATTTTAGTGACAAATAGAAAGCCCTGCAAAAAACTTGTAGGGCTTTCTTGTTATAAAAAGTCTCAATAACTCCTATCTACTCTGAAATTTTGTAGCAGAAATGTAATACAAATCTAAATCTTATTAATTATATTTGCGTCTTAAAACAGAAATTAATATTTAATTAACACATTTAATTAACAAAAAACAGAAGTATGAAAAAACATCTAATTCATTTCCTGTTAGTGGCTGTGCTGTCTGTATTCAGTGCTGCGGCATTTGCCCAGACTACAGTGAAGGGTCAGCTTGTTGACGCAGAAACAGGCGAACCGTTGATAGGCGCCTCTGTCGTAGTAGAGGGTACTAGCCAGGGTAGTGTAACGGATATCGATGGAAACTTTACACAAAAAGTTGGGCCTAATGCTACATTGGTATTCAAGTACGTTGGATATAAAGATTTAAAGACGAAAGTTACACAGAAAAAATCTTCAGTAGATTTAGGTATTATCAAGATGGAGCCAGATGCAGTGATGCTGAATGACGTGACGATTACTTCTTCCATCGCTGTTTCTCGTAAAACTCCGGTTGCTGTTTCTACTGTCGACCCTGTATTTATTTCAGAACGTTTGGGCTCACAAGAATTTCCTGAAATTCTGAAATCAACTCCTGGTATCTATGCTTCAAAAGATAATGGAGGTTTTGGTGAATCGCGCGTTACTGTACGTGGTTTCGGACAGACTAATGTAGGTATTATGATTAATGGTGTCCCGATGAATGATATGGAATGGGGAGGCGTTTATTGGTCTAATTGGGCTGGTTTGTCAGATGTTACTCGTTCTATGCAGGTTCAGAGAGGTTTGGGAGCTTCTAAAGTTTCTTCTCCTTCTGTCGGAGGTTCTATTAATGTCATAACGAACTCTATAGATGCAAAGCAAGGCGGTACATTATCCTATGGAATTGGTAATGATGGCTATAATAAAGTATTATTTAGTTTGTCTTCAGGATTGACTAAAGATGGTTGGGCTTTTTCTGTATTAGGTGCAAAAACTTGGGGTGACGGTTATGTCCAAGGTTGTGAATTTGATGCATATTCTTGGTTTGTGAATATTTCTAAGCGTATTGGAGATAATCATTCTTTGTCTTTGACTGCAACTGGTGCTCCTCAGACTCATAATAAACGTTATGATGAATTGACTATTGAAGAATGGGATAAGCAGAAGAAAATTAATAACGGTGTTGGCTATCGTTATAATGCAGCTTTTGGTTATGATATGAATGGGAATATTATGACGGGAACGAGCTATAATGTTTATCACAAGCCTCAGATTTCTCTGAATCATGTTTGGGAAATTGATCGTAAATCAAGTCTGTCTTCTTCACTTTATTTGTCTATTGGCGATGGTTATGGTTATCGCGGTGTAGGTGCTTCCTATTCAAAACTTTATGGTGCAACGAATGGTATTCCTAATACAAATTATCGTAAAGTTGATGGTACTTTTGATTTTGGTGCTTTGATGGAAGACAATGCAAAATCAAATAATGGTAGTATTGCAGCTCTGGCAAAGAATAAGAATACCCACATGTGGTATGGTTTACTCTCTACTTATAGTAATCAATTGAATGATAACTTTAATTTGCAGGGTGGTATTGACTTACGTTATTATAATGGTGGACACAAGGCTGAAGTTGCCGATTTATTGGGTGGTGCCTATGTTGTAGATACGGATAGAGCAAGCGTACCTTATAAGAAAGATGATATTGCATGGCAAAATGCACGTTTGGGAGTAGGTGATGTCGTATATCGTAATTTTGATAGTTATATTGCTCAATATGGAGCTTTCGGACAGTTAGAGTATACACAGGATAAACTTTCTGTAATTGTATCTGGCAATGTGAATGCTGCTACTAACTGGCGTAAAGACTATTTCTATGCAGACAATGAAGAATCTCCTAAGAAAACAAAAGTTGGTTATGGTATTAAGGGAGGTCTCAATTATAATCTGGATTCTCATAATAATATATTTGCTAATATTGGTTATTATTCCCGTACTCCGTACTTCTCAGGTGGTATTTTCTTGAACTCTCAGACTAGTAATGAGTTTAATCCGAACTGCAAGAATGAAGGAGTTTTCTCTTTTGAATTAGGTTATGGTTATGTATCTAGTCTGTTCTCTGCTAATTTGAACTTATATCGTACAACTTGGAATGATCGTACTATTCAGAAACGTTTGACTGTTGCTCAGGAAAGTTCTTATGTATATTTGAATGGAGTGAATGAACTTCACCAAGGTATAGAATTGGACTTCCAGTTCCGCCCAGTACGTAACTTGACTATAAACGGTATGTTCTCATTCGGTGATTGGACAATGACTAAAGATGGTGTATTAGGTTATATGTATAATCAAAATGGACAAGCTGTAGATAAAAATATGATGGAAGTAACTCCGGGTTCGCCTGAACATGCTAAGCTTTTGATGAATACCAAGGATATAAAAATTGGTAACTCTGCTCAAACTACAGCTGCTTTAGGATTGAATTATGAAGTAATGAAAGGGCTTCGTATTGGCGTTGATGGAAACTTCTACGGACGTAATTATTCTGATTATGATATTGCAGGATTGATCACAACTGGTGCTCTTAATGGTGATCCGGTAGATGTGGCACAACCATGGCGTATTCCATCTGCATTTACGTTTGATGCAAATATCAGTTATCGTTTCAAATTTGCAGGTTTGGATGCAACGTGGAATGCTAATTGTAATAACCTCTTGAATGAACAGTATATTACGGATGCTACAGACAATGGTGCCAAGACTGGTGGTCATGGTTGGAAAGATGCAACTGTATTCTATGGCTTTGGACGTACATGGTCTATGAGTATGAAGGTTAGATTCTAATTTTATGATAGTAAAAGAATTGATGAATATGAAAAAGATATTATTAGCAACTGCAGCATTGGCATTCATGTTTACCTCATGTAATCATGAACCCGATTTTGATGGTTTTCAAGAATATACTCCGGACAATTTAGTCAAATTACAGTTGACTTATGGCGGAACTTATACGGGAGCTAACGGCTTTAATCAGGGTGAAGATAACTCTGATGACCCGAAAGCTGTAGCCAAGACTAAAATAGAAGAATGGTTGAATAAGAATTATTATACTGCAGAGAAAGGTTCAGAAGCCACAGTTAAATATAATTTGATTCAGAAAGAAACAATTGTTTCTGAAATCAGTGCACTAGATGTTGATTTCCAAAGAAATGTTACGGTATATGATGTCACAGAAATTCCAGGTTGGACTAATTTTATATTGGAAGGTACTAATACCTGGCAAGATCAAAGTTATAGTGGAAACACCTATACTCAATGTGGCAATGTAAAAGCTAATACAGTCAATTGGTTTATTTCTCCTAATACAATGATTACTAAAGGGGATTTGTTTAGCTTTGATGTTTGTACCGGATATTATAAAGGAGATGTGCTTTCAGTTCTTATTTCAGAAGATTATGTTGGAGCTGCAAGTAAGGCTAATCTGGAGAGAGCTACATGGGTAGATGTAACCTCTAGCTTTAATATTCCTAAGGAACCAGTCAGTGGTTATGGGAAATTAGCTACTGCCGGTACTATGAATATGGATAAATATGCTGGTAAGAATGTGTATATCGTTTTTAAATATTCAGGTTCTTCCTCTATTAATACCACAATTCAGCTTGATAATATCAAGGTATCTCGTGAAGAGAGTGTGACGAATACTAATACTGTTGAAAAAGAGGCTCGCGCCAAAGTTGATAATAACGAAAGCAAGTGGACAGTGAGTTTACCAAGTGAAATTGCAGAAGTGGTATTGGATGAAAACTTTGAATCGGGTGTTGCCTATGAAAAAGTTGTTTTAAATGGTTGGCTGAATGCTTTGTTACAAGGCTCTTATGACTGGGAATATAGATCATTCAGTGGTAATTTGTATGCAAATATTTCTGCAAATAAGCACGAAGGCGTATTAGAGAATTGGCTGATGACCCCTGCTTTGAAATTAGGAATGGATATGGTATTGAAGTTTGATATGAAGTTGGGTTATTATAATGGTGATGCATTCAGTGTGATGGTTTCTGAAGACTTTAATGGAGAACCGGGAAGTATTGCTTCTTCAACTTGGACTGATTTGACTTCTAGTTTAGTGATTGATAAGTCTTCTGTAGGTGGTTATGATTCAAACTGGACCAATCATACTATAGATCTTTCTGCTTATACAGGTAAGACGATATATATCGGCTTCAAATATCTGGGTAATGGTACAAAGGGTGATAATTTGGTTTCTACTACTTATCAACTGGATAATATTTATGTAGGGATACCGAAATAAATGAAATCTTAAGTTTTATAGAAAAGGCTACCTTAGAAATTTAGGTAGCCTTTTTTTGTACTGCTCCTATTATAAAATATAAATGTGCAGAAAATAATATAAATTAGTAATTTACCGATGTAATTTTGACCGTTAAAATCTTTAAATGTAATAATTAAGATTAGGTGCAATTTTTAATTAAAAATATCTTCCATTAGTTTTCTGATACAAAAACAGACTGGAAACGTGCACCAACTCACAGTTGCTTTAATGCTTACCTTTGCAGAGCCACATAAAGGATAAGAAAATATGAAGATATTTTTTTTTCCAGCACCCACTAACGACAATGTAGAACTTTAGTATACAGAACTTAGTGTCCAAAGAAATATTTAAAGGTATTGGTGTTTACTAGTTTATTATTGAGTAATTGGTATTACTATCCGAATTGCGTGCTTAGGTAGAATACATGTATCTTTTCTGCATGGTTCATGCGATTTCTTTAGTTAATAAAGAAGACAAAAGATATAATAATAACAACAGAAAAAGAAAAATAGCTGCTGATGGTTTAGTTGTTGTTGATCATGCCAGAGGAATACCAGCTCTGGTGATAGTATCAATACTCTTTATTATTTGGAAAGCCACACTTTATCACCTCAAATGCCATAGGTTATCTGTGACATTTGAGGTGATAAAGTGTGGCTTTTAAGACATGACTGCTTTTCGTGTTTGTACAGTGAGAACTGGTTTGAGGCTTAAGGAAGCACGACCTTGCATGTAGTACACTTACCTTGTGCATCGTAAGCACGCACCAGATAGAAACCACGTACCAGACTTTTTACAGGCAATGTGAAATGGTTTTCTGTATTTCTGGTGTTGCTGGTATCATATGCAACAATGACTTGTCCGCTGATATTGACAATCTCGGCACGGGTGAGTACAAAGTCGGTATTACTCACCAAAGTAAGATAACCATTGCGTGGATCACCGGTCAGCTGAATATCAGGGCGCGAAAGAGTAGGGTTTTCAATACCTGTAGTAGTACCCAGCTTTATGAAAGTAACGATAGGATTATGGTCGGAACAGCGGTACATATTGTCTTCTTGCGGTTTACCTCCAATTTTAAGTGCATCAGGCTCATCGGCATTGATATGAAAAGGATGAGCATAACGTATTTGAGCATCCAATGTAGCAGTAGCAAAACTATGGTCTAAATAACCGGTTGCGTAGCTATTGTTGCTAAAAAAGGCATAGCTGTATTCATTAGGTGCATATTTTTGAAGTTCATTTATCAATTCGCCTTCTTCCAGTACCCGGATGGGATCTTCTTTGGAGTATGAGTTTAAGTCACCAACTATGAGGACATCTTCATCTTCAAAATAGGCAGTAACAGTTTTGATAAATTCAAGAGTAGCTTCAGCTTCGTGCACACGGCGCAGAACATGACTACCTTGACCATCACCTGTATCGGCATATTCATCTGGTTTATTATAGCTATTATCCTTTGCTTTCCAGTGATTTAAGCAAACGATAAAGCGCTCATTATTAGCCTTGAGATTAAAAGCCTGTGCAATCTTTCGGTTTGGCAGATATCCGTTGTCTGCTAGTTTGTTTTTTTGGAGATCTCTGAAAGGAGTTACCGTATTACTGTTATAAATGAAGCAAGCCATGCCTTGATTAGCTGTTGAATTCTCAATGTACTTATATTGGTCTGTTTGACAGGTAGTGTTCAATGCAGTGCAAAGATCATTCAGTGAAGAGTTACCGAAAACTTCAAGTAGGGCATAGATATCGGCATCCATGGCTTTCAATGCAGCTACTATTTTGGTTCGCTGTACGTCATTAGTTCCCTTGTAGTTCTCGACATTAAAACTGACAACTTTCAAATTATAATCTTCTTCAATCTCACAGGTTATGGGACGTTCATTGCCTTGAAACTCCGGTTTCTTTGTTAACGTAATGGTGTATTTACCATTACTGTAACTGGCGGTTCCGGTCAGTTTTGCTACGGTCTGTCCGATGCGGCAGGTACCATTTGCATCAGTGAATGAGTAAGCTCCTTGCTTTACAGTGATCTGATTATCTTGATTCTCTTTATTCTTTTGATTGAACATCTCTACACCGGGTAGATTCTTTTCTGTGGGAGTCCATAGCGGACCGTCAGAAAGAGTGATTGAACCGTAGGCATAGCTGTAATTGTTTGTCAGCGTCAGTGTATTGGTAATAGTCACTTCTTTCCCATCTAAAGCGTTCGTTTTAAAATCATCAGGGAAGATAACTTCTTGCTGTGCAAACAGCAATGCAGGTAATAAATGAATAAATAGGAGTAGTTGTCTTTTCATAAGCAAATGTTTTAGATGAATGATTTAGATTTATTTCTTTATTTTCATTTCCATCAGTACCGGGTTGTGGTCACTGCATAAGTCCAGATCAGGCGAGTAGTAACGGTATCCCTGAATGGCGGGTGAATGGAAAATATAGTCGATACGCAACAAACGTTTGAAGTAGCGGAAGGTATACATGTAACCCCGTCCACTGGTGCGGAACCCGTCTTTAAGTATATCACTTAATTCCGCATAGGTGTAGGAAGACGGCAAAGAGTTGAAGTCGCCGCACACTACTACGGAGTAAGGACTGGCAAGGGCCAACTGACAGATACTGTCTGTCTGTTCGGCACGCTTCACAAAGTTGTCGTGCAAAGTGTTGATAGCACCTTGTACAACTTCCACTTCACGACGGGTGTCATTCGTATTGTTAAGACCACGTTCCCATTTCCGACGGTTTTGATTGACACTGGTAGTCTGCAAGTGGTTGTTGAGCAGACGGACAGTGTCTCTTCCTAATATGATGTCGCACTGCATGCTGCAGTTGGCACTTTGCGGATAAGAAATAAAACGGGGATTGATGAGTGGGTAACGGCTGAATATGGCGATAGGGAGCACTCCGCTGATGGAGTCTTCAGTGGGTATCAGGGCATATCGCCAGTGGGAAAATACATTACGGATGCTGTCCATCGGAAAGTGCTGATTGTCGCCGAATTCTTGGAAGCAGAGTACATCGACTTCTTGCTGTTTCATGTAGCGGGCAATCTCTTTGCAGGAGTAGCCGGTGATCTCGGTACCAAAATTGCCGACATTATAAGTGGCTACTTTCAGATATCCATCGGCATAGTTACTACTGTAATGTCCTTCAGGGATTTTTTTTGTGAAATTGAATTGAAAAACGGAAAGTATATAACCGTAATTGAAGGCCAATGCTGCAAAAGGGATGAGGATCCAGCGACTGCGGGCAAATGCCCAACAGATAGCAACCAGCAGATTACATATCAGCAATACTGGAAGAGCTAATCCCAACACAGGCATATATTTGGAATTAGCAGGATCAAAGTTCCCGGAAAAGGTGGAGATAATAGTAACAGTAGCCAGAATGATTGTCAGGATCACCGGAATACTGCGGAAGAGACTGTGAATTTCTGATTTTCCCATGTTTATTAAAAGGAATGTTATTTTATAATATTTACCGGTTTCCCTTCCGCGTATGCTTTCAGGTTACTAACTGCTATATGTATCAGTCTCTGGCGTGCTTCAAAGTTGGCCCAGGCAATGTGTGGGGTGATGAAGCAATTTCGTGCAGTCAATAACGGATTGTCTGAACGAGGTGGTTCTTCGGAGAGAACATCCAGTCCGGCGGCATATATTTGTCCGGTGTTCAGGG
Source organism: Bacteroides intestinalis (assembly GCF_003464595.1). Classification (GTDB taxonomy): domain Bacteria; phylum Bacteroidota; class Bacteroidia; order Bacteroidales; family Bacteroidaceae; genus Bacteroides; species Bacteroides intestinalis_A. The sequence goes on along the minus strand of NZ_QRZF01000014.1, from coordinate 123,943 downwards.
CATTGGCGAGATCTTGTTCATTAATGAGTGGCCCACGCCCGGTATTGATAATGATGGAGGTAGGTTTCATTAAAGAGAGACGGCTGGCATTGACCATTTCGCGAGTACTGTCGTTCAACGGACAGTGCAGACTGATGATGTCGCATTCGTGAAATAATTGGTCGAGATCTGCTTTTCTGATTTCGGGTGGGAGCTGCAGACGTGATTTAGAAGTGTAGGCCCATACTTTCATTCCGAAGCCAATAGCTATGCGGGCAGTGTTATATCCGGTCTGTCCTAAGCCGATGATTCCTATCTTCTTGCCGAGCAATTCAATGAGCGGAGTATTGTAGAAACAAAAATCGGGGCTCTTGCTCCAGTCTCCTCTGCTGACCTCTTCAGAGTAATGGCGTACTTGCTGAGTGATATTCAGTATGTGGGCAAATACCATTTGTCCAACAGAGGGGGTACTGTATGCGGGAATGTTGGTGACGATGATGCCACGTTCACGGGTGGCAGCTATGTCTACTACGTTGTAGCCTGTAGCCAGCACGCCGATGTATTTCAGATCGGGCAGGGCAGCCATCATTTCGCTGTTGATCACTACTTTATTGGTGAGGAGGGCTTCTGCACCGGCAGCACGTTCCAGTACTTCGGCGGGGGCGGTACGATCATAAATTACGCATTCGCCAAACTCTTTCAATTTGTCCCAGCAAAGATCACCGGGATTTGCGGTGTAACCGTCTAATACTACAGTTCTCATTCTGTTTATGTTTAAAGTGAGTACGCAAATTTAGGGAAAAGATTTAGGATTATACTCATAATGGTATATTTTGTTGTGGCCGGTGTGTTTGTTGGAGGAGGTAGTATGGGATATCAAGTAAGGGTTATTTCTTAAACTTATCCTCACCCCATAATGCTTTCATGCGTTCTGCATGTTTCTGCTCGGCAGCATTGTCTTGTGCTTCCCAAAGACGGCGGTTCTTCAACTCATCGGGCATGAATTGTTGCTTAACGAAATGACCGGGATAATCGTGCGCATACTTATAGTTATCACCGTATCCTAACTGTTTCATCAGTTTGGTGGGCGCATTGCGCAAATGTAGAGGAACGGGTAGATTGCCTGTTTCCCGTACAAGTTCCAAGGCATTGTTGATGGCCATGTAGGCGGAATTACTCTTCGGACTTGTAGCAAGATAAATAGTGGCTTCTGCCAATGGAATACGTCCTTCGGGCCAGCCCACTTTCATCACAGCATCAAAGCAAGCATTGGCAATCAGCATAGCATTTGGATTTGCCAGTCCGATGTCTTCCGATGCGGAGATGACGAGTCGGCGGGCAATAAAGGCAGGGTCTTCCCCGGCTTCTACCATACGAGCCAGCCAATATATGGCACCATCGGGATCACTGCCACGAATAGACTTAATGAAAGCAGATATGATATCATAATGCATTTCTCCATCTTTGTCGTAAGCCAGAGGATTTTGTTGCAGGCGTTCGGTTACTATCTCATCAGTAATGACCACCGGATCATTAGCTTCGGAAGAAACTACAAGGTCCAGAATATTAAGCAGTTTGCGTGCATCTCCACCACTATAGCGGAGCATGGCAGTCGTTTCTTTCAGTTCGATTTTACGTTCTTTCAGAATATGGTCGGTGGTGACGGCACGTTGCAGTAATTCCATGAGGTCTTCTTTCTCCAAAGACTTCAGTACATAGAGTTGGCATCGTGACAGTAGTGGGCGGATTACCTCAAAAGAGGGATTCTCTGTAGTGGCACCTATCAATGTTACTGTACCTTGTTCCACAGCACCAAGCAAAGAATCTTGTTGCGATTTACTGAAACGGTGGATTTCATCAATGAACAGTATAGGGCTGCCTTGTGAGAAGAAGCGGTTGCTCTTGGCGCGTTCTATCACTTCTCGTACATCTTTCACACCACTGGTAACAGCGCTCAGGGTATAGAATGGAGTTTCCAGTTTATTGGCAATGATCTGTGCCAGTGTGGTTTTTCCTACACCCGGAGGCCCCCACAAAATAAATGAAGAGATACGTCCCGCATCAATCATCTTGCGTAGTATTGCACCTGGTCCTACTAAATGTTTCTGACCGATGTATTCATCTAAAGTTTTAGGACGAAGCCTTTCTGCTAAGGGGGTCATGTGAATAAGTGTTTAACGTTTAGTGATTAGTGTTTAGTAACCATGCTAATCATTCATCACTAAGTTGCTATGTTAGAAAATCATTAATATCATAAAACGTATGCCTCCTTTCTTTACACCTGGAATATCCGTGTAAGTGAGGCGGCGTACATATTCGATATGCAACAGCTTGAAAATGTTGTAGATACCTACGCTGGCCTCCAGATAAGGAGTACTACCCATTACATGGCTGGTAGGCATACCGTCGCGCATAGGGAAGAGGAACAATTCGTCATTGTGGCTCTTATATGGGTTATTCTTATCCGTAAGTGTTCCGTACATACCACGGATACGGAAAGTTTCGCGCCATTTCAGCTTTTTAATGAGGGGAATACGATTGAACAGCTTCCCGTTCATGTCATAAGTGATGGCAAGAGAGGCATAACGGTCATTCAGGAATTCCATATTGTTGATAAGACTGAAAGACTCATTGTGCTGGGTGATATATGAAAGGTTTGCCATGGGCAGGTTCAATAAAGGGAACGGTACCGTATTCCATTGTGCACCGGCACGGGCGGTGATGTCTAGTTTACCCCAGGAGCCAAACCAGAAACGTTTGCGGATGCTGGCTTCTGTAAGATTGAAGTTGTATTCGCCACCCAGCACACCTTTCAGGCCAATGGTATGGGAAAGAGAGAAGATCGGAGCATCCAGAGATACCGGAACACGACGTTGCTTCGTATTGACAAATGTTTCCCCCGGAGCATAACGTAGGGTAACGCCAAGCTCAGTTGTAGTGATATCTTTGACGAATGTATTTGTGTCATCCCATGAACCAGCTATGTTGCCGTCGTTCTTCCAATATTGCAATACACCGCCGGCAGGTTCGTCGTTGCGGTGGCGTGCCATAGCTTTGATGGAGAAACCGGCATTCGTTTCCAACTCATACGTCAGGGTAGCATCGCGCATATATGACATCTGGTCTACCTTTGTCCACTTCCAGCCTACAAACATATTGTCCTTATCTGTTGAGAGGTATTTGTCCATCGGAGACATGACATCGTAGCTGTAATCGAAAGCAATATAATGTTTAGGGAATTCCCATAACACATACTCACGCTTATTGAATGAGTAGGCTGCCTGACCTTTATAGAACCATTTCTTATCTCTTGTACCATAAGCACCATATCCACTGAAACTCCAGTGTGGATCGAAGTTACCGGTAGTCATACCACTGAGGCGGAAACGTGTACCGTTTACATAATTACTTGTGATACTGGTATTGATAGGACCGAAGTCGAACTTGCTGGGGTGCTTTTTGCTTCCAGTTTCTACAAAGTTTTCTATCAGGGCTTTTGCACCAAAGATCACATACTTGAAGCCTGGAATTTGTTCGATGCGATTCATGAATACGTCCATGTTACTCTCCTTTTTGGTGAGGGGAACCTGGCGTACCGAAGCCCAGTATTCATCGCTCTTGTTAAGCATATTGGCTTCTTTAATGACATTACCTTTCAGACGGAAAAGACGGGGCTCTATATCTTCGAATTTGTAATTACTGTACTTTGTAGTGCGTTGTACTTCAAGCCCCTGCAAACCTTTCACGAATTGCAGTTCTACGGTCATATCATCATCAGTCAGTACCCAGTTACCATCCGGCATTTGTTCAAACTGCTGCACAATATCAAGATTGTCCACGAAGTTTACTCCAGTCTTTTTGGGAAGGTTCATGGTACATTTCTTCACTGCATAGGTGGAGTCTTTCACGACATAGAGATGCCCTGTAAAACCAAAGTCCTGCGAGTTCTGTGGAACGAAAGTAAGGTGTACACATTCCTGGCGGTCCACCATAATAGTATCCATAAGATAGAACTTATAGAAACTGATAGCACCTCGTCCGATAGGGCTGACGAAACGGCGTTGCAGCAGGCGGATGTCGTCATCATAGATATTGACGTCAGAGAATACATCAGTCAGAATGGTTCCCAGCATGTCTCCAGTGTTGAAGAACTCTTCAATACCGCTGGAATTCATACCTTCGATAATAGTCTTTTCGCTTTTGGGGCTTTTACGATAGATGGTTTTTGAAGATGTCTCCTTGATGGAAATGGGGAGAATCATCTTGTTCGTCTTGGGCGATATTTCTACCTGATCCTTGAAGAATGAGAATTTTTTATAGATACCTTTCTCCATCTTCTCTGGAGTGACGTCGTTCATGGACATCTTCATCTTTTCATATTTCTGATACTGATAAAAGTCATTGGCTTCCAGTTTCAGTTCTTTCTTATTTTCGATGACTTTTCTCATGAAATCCACGGCAGGGTTATTCTTCCTGGAGTATTTCTCCTTTTGAGGTTTTACCACTACTTCAGAGAGCATGACATCAGCAGGCGCCATTTTTACATTCAGCACTCTGGTGTTAGGGGTTAGTGTGACTTTCTTGGTCACATATCCGATGGCGGAGAATGTAAGTTCATTCCAACCTTTGCGGGTTTCTACTGTATATTCTCCTTCGGCATTGGTGATAGCACCTACACCTTTTCCCTCGTATTGAACGGTGATGTACATTAATGGTTCGTTGGTCAGGGAGTCGGTAACGACACCTTTTATCTGTGCGGATGCACTATGTGCAACAAATAGTGACAGCAGAAAAAGGATGATAGTTGTATATTGTTGTTTCATATTTAAGTCAGTATGAGGCTGCAAAGGTAGCAAATTACCATTAAATAAGAAGTAAATATAATCTAAAGAAATAAGAGGAATGTTTATATGTATTTCGCTTTTGCCTAATTTAATGTTATATTTGCCAAATAAAGTTCACGTGATATGCTGTCCATACTTATCCCTGTGTATAATATAAATTGTGTTTCGTTAGTTAAGAAACTGCACGAGATGGCTTTACTATTGAAATCCCCTTTTGAGATTTTATTGGCGGATGATGCATCTAACGAAAGAATCAAAAATGAAAATCGGGTGTTAAATCAGTTGGATGAATGCAGTATATTTGAATTGGAAACTAATTATGGGCCGGCATTTACCCGAAATTATCTGGCAGAAAAGGCGTGTTACCCTTATTTGCTTTTTTTGGATACGGATACTATGCCGATAAGGGATAACTTTCTTTCTTTGTACCTCAGTTATGCAAGTAAACAAGCGGTCTGTGGAGGTTTTTATTATCAAAAAACAAATGGTTCTGTTTTACGGTATAAGTATGGAATGCAGGTAGAATCGCAACCTGTAGCAGAACGTTGCAAGCATCCTCATCAACACTTTATAGGTATGAATTTTTTTATTTCAAAGGAATTGTTTCTGCGTGTTCATTTCGATGAAACACTTCATTTTGGGTATGAAGATGCTGCTTTCGGGAAGAGATTGAAAGAGGCGGGCGTTCCTGTATTGCATATTGATAATCCGGTTTGGCATTTGGTAGAGGAAGACGCATGTGCTTTTTTAGACAAGACGCGTCGCTCCGTACGAAATTTGTTAGGGCATGAACAGGAGTTACTTTCTTACGTTCGTTTGCTGCGTTGGTATGATAAATTAAAGCGGCTTCATGCCGTTGCACTTACCGCTTTTTTATTCCGTGTATCCGAAAGTTTTTTGGAAAAGAACCTTATAGGGAAACATCCTTCTCTATGGCTTTTCGCTTTTTATAAATTGGGCTATTTCTGCCGTTTATCTCTTTCCTGATTTTTTATTATTACTTTAATTCTCCATTAATCAACGTTTGCACAATACGTTCCGCTGTACGTCCGTCCCAACGGTCGGGCAGCGTGGTATGTTTCCATTCGCCATGCATCAACGTTTCAAGTACGGCGGCAAATGCAACGGGGTCTTCGTTCACTAATTCATTAGTACCTACACGCCAGGTTTCGGGATGTTCGGCATAAGAGTTGAGCGTGATGCAGGGAACATCAAGGAAAGTAGCTTCTTCTGCAATGTTACCGGAATCTGTGATGATACCTTTGGCATGGTTAATAAGATATCCGAAGTGCAGGTAACTTTGAGGCGGTAGAATGTGTAGGTTTGGTGCAGGAATTTCCAGCGCCTTGATAGCCTTCTGCACGTATGGGTGCAGCGGAGCAATGATGGGCATACCTTCGGATTTATCCACTAATGTTTGTATCAGAGATTTAAGCACATTCTTTTTGTTCAGCAACTCGTGACGATTGAGAGTGAGCAATAGATAGCCGTGTCCTTTCAATCCCATGCTAGAGAACCATACGGGTTGCAAGAGGCGGTGACGGTTATAGCGGACAGTATCTATCAGAATATTACCTACATAGTGGATGTATTCGGGAATCATGCCTTCCTGATTCAGGTTGCGGTTAGCCACCATACCTGCGGTAAACAGATAGTCGGAAATGGCATCTACAATGGTACGGTTTACTTCGCGAGGCATATTCATATCGAACGAACGAGTACCGGCAATGAGGTGTGCAACTTTCAGCCCGCGCTTCTTGGCAACGATAGAACAACTCATGGTGGCCGTAAGGTCATCTACAACAAGAACTACCTGGGCGGGATGTGTGTTCAATTCCTTTTCGAAGGCAAGCATGATGGCAGCTGTCACTTCCGATTGGTCATGTCCGCTGACTCCAAGATAACCATCGGGTTTCTTCATGTCCAGATCAGAGAACAGAGAGGCATCCAGACTGGTATCGTCTTGCCGTCCGGTATAAATGAGACGGTATGAAATCTTCTTTCCGGCTTCCTGTGCGGCTTTAATAGCTCGGGTGATAGGAGCTATTTTCATGAAGTTAGGGCGTGCACCCGATACGATTGTTATTTTCATTGCATATAAATTGATGAGACAAAAATACGTTTTCTTAGGGAAATTATTCGTTACTTTGCCAATAAATTTAATGAATAGCAATTATAAATCATTAAACATTTAACGTTAATCATTGACTATCATGCCAACATTTGTTCAAATACTCGACTTTATAGGTACGTTTGCTTTTGCAATCAGTGGCATTCGGCTGGCTTCGGCAAAGCGATTCGACTGGTTCGGGGCGTATGTGGTAGGTTTTGTAACTGCCATTGGTGGCGGTACGATACGTGATGTATTGCTGGGTGTCACTCCAGGATGGATGACGGATCCTATCTATTTGATTTGTACGGGACTGGCCTTGCTGTGGGTGATTCTTTTTGGAAAACATCTGATTCATTTGCATAACACCTTCTTTATATTCGATAGCATTGGTTTGGCGCTGTTCACAGTAGTCGGTGTGGGAAAAAGCATTGCACTGGGATATCCATTCTGGGTAGCTATCATTATGGGTAGTATTACAGGTGCTGCAGGTGGTGTGATTCGTGATGTGTTCATCAATGAAATTCCACTGATTTTCCGAAAAGAGATTTATGCTATGGCGTGCGTGGTAGGCGGTACGGTTTACTGGATGTGCGATCTTATCGGGGTACATTCATATGGATGTCAGGTAGCAGGCGGTATTTCAGTATTCGTCACACGTATTCTGGCTGTGAAGTATAATATCTGTCTGCCTATTCTCTCGGGAAGTGCGGCAGAAGTAGAAGATAAAGACAAGGATTAAAGACTTTGTTCCAATGACAAACTGAATAATTGCAAAAGCGAATGGAAAAAGAAAAGGGTATCACCGGAAGAAGAGGTGATACCCTTTTTAATTAAAGGAGATTCTTGTTAGAACATTGCGTCTTTCGTGTTGAACAATTTTCTTTCATTCAGTTTCACTACTTTGCCGTATTTCTCCAGCTTCTTCACGTCGATATCTTTCGGATTACCCATGATACCGATACAGTATGGTTTACCTTTGACATTTTCTTCGTAGTACTTCACGATATCATCGAAAGTCAGCGCATCAACCTTAGGCAGATTCTCTTTGGTAGGATCATCGTTATAGCCTACACGTTGCAGTGATCTCATGTACTCGGCTTTGTTGCGGAAAGAAGGATGTGTAGTCAGCATCTCCTGGCGCATGTAGCTCTTGATGTTGTCTATACGGTCAGCATTCTTTGGCATGTCTGTAATCAACCCCATGAATACATCCAATGCATCATTGGCTTTATCATTCTGTGTACCGATGTTACCGAACAAATAAGTCGGGTTGCCAGGCAATGAAGGTGTACCGATATATGCTCCGGCTGAATAAGCCATAGAACGTTTTCCACGGATTTCATCCAATACCAATCCATTGAAACCACCAGAGAAGTATTGATTGAATGCATCGCGAATCACGTCATCTTTCTTGTCGAATTTCTCCATTGGCATGAAGAAGTAGATTTGAGCTTGTTCAGCATCAGAGTTCGGCAGGAAGTAAACAGTGTTCTCTGTTACGGTAGCCATCGTTTTGTCCTGCGGTGAAGTGGTCGGTTTTTCGTTGGCAACCAGCGGCAGATTTTTGCTGAGAACTTCATAAGCATTGTCGAAAGGCATTGTTCCGCAATAGAAGATTTCTGCTTCATAGTTTGCTGCGCGGTTGATGTCACCTGTCAGCTCGGAAATCTGCAGTTCGTAAACTTCCTTATCAGTCAGTTCATCGATGTAGGAGGATTTATCCTGGTAAATCATGTATTGCATAAGTGCGCTGGACAAAGCGTTCACGTTTTCCTTGCGTTGCTGACGGCTACCCAACATAGAACCTTTGATACGGCTCAGCTGCTTTTCGTCCAGTTTCGGCATCAGAATCTGACGGGCGAGGAGCTGGCAGGCTTGCGGCAAAGTTTCTTCATAACCTTCCATGGTGATGTAGAGATAGTTGCTGTTAGCACTTACTTCACAAGTAGCATTCAGTTTACCAAGCTCTTCTTTCAATTGTTGTGGCTCGTAAGCACCCATGATACCTGCATTATTCATCAGGTCTGCTGCGATACCCAGTTTGCGGAATTCGCGTTCACCAACACCGTAACGCAGTGTTAAACTGAATACATTATTTTCCGGATTCTGTGTATAGTACATCTTAGAGCGGTCGTTCAATTGCTTGCTTTGTACGTCAGCGAAGTTGATGAACTTCTCGTCTACTTGTCCGATAGGCATGTTCTTGAATTGCGTAGCATACAGTGATTGTTTGCCTACAGGAGGTTCGATAGGTTTATATCCCGGTTTCTTAATTTTGGTACTCTTATCAAGCTTTCCTTTTTCAATGTAAATGGCAAGATAATCATCCGTCAGGTATTGCTTAGCCACACGTTTGATATCCTCTGTTGTGATGGCCATTACTTCATCTTTGTAGTTGAGAACTTGTCCCAGATCTTCTTCGCTGATGAAAGCATTCATCAACATGTGTGCCTTGTAAGTGTTAGATTCCATTCTGCGGTCGAAATCACGGCACATATTGTTCTTAATAGAATTGATTTGCCATTCTTCAAATTCACCGTTAGCTACTTTTTCGATAGCTTTCAGAGCTTTCTTTTCAGCGCTCTTGTTTGATTCGAAGCGACGTTGGTTTTCATCGTACAGAGGGATACAACGTACGATATTACGGCCCTGTTCGCGACGACTGTCTGAATAAGCATAACCTTGAGTCAACTCACCGTCAATAGTCAGTTTGTCCAGTGTACCGGTGTTGCTGTTATTGCTCAACAGAGACATGGCGATATCCAAAGGCTTTTCATCGGGATGTCCGGAAGGTACACCTTTATAAACGAGGCATACATTGGGATAATAACCAACCTTCGCATTATATTGCTTACGACCTTTGATTTCGAGGTCGGGATAAGTTTTACGTTCGGGAGTCGATTTAGCTTGCAGGCGTCCGAAGGTAGCGTTGATACGTCCGCTGATTTGTTTAGCATCTACGTTACCAACGAGGATGAGCACCATGTTTTCCGGAGTGTACCAATCGTTATAATAGTCGATCAACTTACTCAAACGTGGATTTTTCAGGTGTTCCGGCAATCCGATGATAGGACGTGCATAAGGATGCCCTTCGTATGCTTTGCTGGAAATAAATTCCTGCTGTACGCTTCCTGGATCATCCTTATACATATTATATTCTTCGTATACACTTTCCAACTCGGTCTGGAAAGTACGGAATACCGGGTTGATCATACGTTGTGAGTAGATTTCCAGCCATTTATTGATTTGGTAAGGAGGGAATGAGTTGTGATAATAAGTCACATCGAAACTGGTTCCGGCATTCAATCCCTTTCCACCCATACTTTCTATCAGATTCATGAATTCGGTAGATACACTTACTTTAGCGGCTTCTACTGTCAGTTCATTGATTTCTTTAGCGAGGGCTTCTTTCTTTACGGGATCGGCTTCATCCGCCATTTCATCGTACTTGGCAATGATTTTATCATAAAGCGGCTTTTCGGTAGCCCAGTCCAGAGCCCCGATCTTGTCGGTACCCTTAAACATTACGTGCTCCAGGTAGTGTGCCAGTCCGGTATATTCTGCCGGATCGTTCACGGAGCCTGTTCGGCAGGCCACAATACCATATACATCCGATTTGGTGTTGTCTTCCCATATATATACGGAAAGGCCATTCTTCAGCTTGAATGCTTTCAGCCCTTGACCGTATGACGGCAGAGCGATAGCCATGATAGCCAGAAGAATAATGGAATTAATAATTCGTCTCATAAAATAAAGTGTTTTTAAATAAAGTGTTTTTGCTATATGTAGGCAAAACTATAAAAAAATCACAAACACTTTACGAAATCTTCGGAAAAAGATACGCTTTTTTTTTAAAAGACCACCAGAAAACTCTCAAAATGGGGGTGAAAACTGTCATTTGATAGTTTTTGCCCTAAATAAAAACAAAACTCGACCCCTCGGAAACTTGAAACTTCCCTATACTTGCAATCGTGAATTTAAAATAATTATTAACTATTTAAAAGAGCAAAGTATGAATACCTACAGTTTTAGGAAGGATTTGATTAGTGTGCAAGAAGAACTGCTTCGCTTTGCATATAAGTTGACAGCCGATAAAGAGGAGGCGAATGATTTATTGCAGGAAACCTCACTCAAAGCGTTGGATAACGAAGACAAGTACATGCCCGATACAAATTTCAAAGGGTGGATGTACACCATTATGCGGAATATCTTTATTAATAATTACCGCAGAATCGTTCGCGAACAAACTTTCGTGGACCAGACAGATAACCTTTATCATTTAAACCTGCCGCAAAACTCCGGTTTTGCAAGCGCCGAAGGAACTTATGATTTGAAAGAGATGCACCGCATTGTCAATTCATTACCCCGCGATTATAAAGTCCCCTTCTCCATGCACGTTTCCGGTTTCAAGTATCGTGAAATAGCCGATCGGCTCGGATTGCCTTTAGGAACTGTCAAAAGCCGCATATTCTTTACCCGCCAGCGGCTACAACAAGAATTGAAAGACTTTGTTTAAAAACTACAGGTTAGGCTGCGAGCTTGACTATGAGCCTCTTACAGTGTGATTCTGTAAATTAAGCCTATATGGCTTTAACCGAATAGCCCAGGGCAGTGCCCTGGGTATATTTATGTGTACGCATTGGTGAAGGTTGTTTGAATTGTGAAAAATGAAGTTGTACTTTCAATATGATATAAAACATAACTTTTATAACAAATATTTAGTGTATGTTTTTGACTATATGTTAGAATAAACCCTTATATTTGTACTTATTAAGTTAACTTACTAATTCATATATGTTAAACCGCTAACTACCGACTGCGATGAAAAAAGAAATTAAATTCAGTCTTGTTTACCGTGACATGTGGCAATCTTCCGGTAAATATCAACCTCGTGTAGACCAATTGGTACGTATCGCCCCCTTGATTATTGAAATGGGGTGTTTTGCCCGTGTGGAAACTAACGGAGGGGCTTTTGAACAAGTGAATCTGTTGTATGGCGAAAATCCCAACAAGGCCGTACGTGCTTTTACTAAACCTTTTAATGAAGCAGGTATACAGACACATATGCTGGATCGTGGTCTGAATGCTCTGCGTATGTATCCGGTACCTGCCGATGTACGTCGTTTGATGTATCATGTGAAGCATGCACAGGGGGTAGATATTACTCGTATTTTCTGTGGATTGAATGAAACGCGCAATATCATTCCTTCTATAAAATATGCATTGGAAGCAGGTATGATACCACAAGCTACACTGTGTATCACGCATTCGCCTGTACATACAGTGGAGTATTACGCTCATGTTGCTGATCAGCTGATTGAAGCCGGAGCACCCGAAATCTGTCTGAAAGATATGGCAGGTATCGGTCGTCCGGGTATGCTGGGGCGATTGACGAAAACAATTAAAGAGAGGCATCCGGAAGTGATCATTCAATATCATGGTCATAGTGGGCCGGGCCTGTCGATGGCATCTATTCTTGAAGTCTGTGAGAATGGAGCTGATATCATTGATGTAGCTATGGAACCGATGTCCTGGGGTAAAGTACATCCGGATGTGATTTCGGTGCAGGCTATGTTGAAAGATCTGGGTTTCCAGGTGCCGGACATCAATATGAAAGCCTATATGAAAGCGCGTGCCATGACGCAGGAATTTATAGATGATTTCCTGGGTTATTTCATGGATCCCACGAATAAACACATGTCCTCTTTGTTGCTGAAATGTGGACTTCCCGGTGGTATGATGGGTTCTATGATGGCGGATCTGAAGGGGGTACATTCAGGAATAAATATGATACTGAGAGGGAAAAACGAACCTGAACTTAGTATCGATGATTTACTGGTGATGCTTTTCGACGAAGTGGAATATGTATGGCCTAAATTAGGTTATCCACCACTGGTGACACCTTTCAGCCAGTATGTGAAGAATGTTGCGTTGATGAACGTTATGCAACTGGTGAAAGGTGAGGAGCGCTGGACGATGATAGATAATCATACTTGGGATATGATTCTGGGTAAGAGCGGACGTCTGCCGGGTGAACTGGATCCTGAGATTGTAGAACTCGCAAAGTCCAAAGGGTATGAGTTTGTAGATACAGATCCGCAGTTGAATTATCCGGATGCACTGGATGAGTTCCGGAAGGAAATGGATGATAATAGCTGGGAATATGGTGACGATGATGAAGAACTCTTTGAGTTAGCCATGCACGACCGCCAGTATCGTGACTATAAGTCAGGTGCTGCCAAGAAGCGTTTCGAGGATGAGTTACAACGTGCTAAGGATGCCGCCATGGTGAAAAATGGATATTCGGAAGAAGAAATAAAAAAACTGAAACGTGCCAAAGCTGACCCGATACTTGCTCCGGATAAAGGACAGGTACTGTGGGAAGTATCCGTTGAAGGTCCTTCTGTTGCTCCGTTCATCGGGCGTAAATACCAGCACGATGAAGTATTCTGCTACCTTTCCACTCCGTGGGGAGAATACGAGAAAATACCGACCGGATTTACCGGACGTGTCGTAGAGATATGTGCCAAGCAGGGTGATACTGTGAATAAGGGCGATGTGATCGCTTATATCCAGAGGAGCGATATTTTTGCGTAATTAGGGATTAGTGAGTGATTAGTGGTAAGTGATTAGTGATTAGCAGGCTGCGCTATGATGCCGCAGGAGCTAATCACTAATCACTTACCACTAATCACTTATTAACCCACTTTTTTATCGTCTCCTTTAGTACCTCCTGTGTGAAAGGTTTAGTCAGGAAATCGTTGCACCCCACTTCAAGTGCTGCTTTACGGTCATGATCATAGGCAAAAGCAGTCAGGGCGATGATGGGGACATCGGGTGATAGTTCACGGATGATTCTTGTTGCATCCAGTCCGCCGAGGTTCGGCATTTTCATATCCATCAGGATAATATCCGGGTTTAATTCCACAAACATATTGACGGCTTCCATTCCATCTTTGGCACGTTCCAAGTGATATTCTTTTCCTAAGATGGCTTTGATCAGGATATAATTACTGTCGGTATCTTCAGCTATCAGGATTGTTTTCATTAGAGAACTTTCAGGTGTAGCTTGACTCTTTTCAGTTGTTGTTTTTGGTTCATTGGTTGTCGATCCACTCTCTTCAAGTACAGTTTCAGACATTTCTTTTTCTTCCTCTTTGGCAATCTTTGCAGGCAGGTTAAAGGTGAAAGTAGTACCTTTCTCCAATTCGGAAGTCACGGAAATTGTTCCGCCCAGACGCTCAATGATGGTCTTGCAGATTGCTAATCCTAATCCTGTACCCTGTGCAAAATTGTTTGCTTTCACAAACCGTTCGAATACCTTTCCTATCTTTTCGGGAGTAATACCTGTTCCTGTATCAGTTACATGGAAAATGATATTATCCCCTTCTTGGTGGTATCCATAACTGATACTTCCATGAGTTGTGAATTTGAATGCATTTCCTATCAGGTTTGATATAACCTGGAAAATACGATTCTTGTCCGAATCGATGCGAATATCTTCATCCGAAGGTTCAAACACCAATTCAACACCGGAAGGACAACGGAACACATGGGCATCATGAATCTCTTTACAAAGCGGATGCAGACGGACGGGAGCAATGCTGAATTCAACAATTCCGGCTTCTATCTTCGATAAATCCAGTATCTCGTTGATGAGTTGCAGCAGACGTTCGTTGTTAGCTTCCACTATGTTGTAATATTCTTTGCGCTCCTCTGTATTTTCGCTTTCGGCGATGATGCGTGAGAAACCGACGATGGCATTGAGTGGCGTACGTATTTCATGACTCATATTGGCCAGGAAAGCCGATTTGAGCTGATCGGAAGTCTCCGCTTTTTCTTTGGCAACCATTAATTCCCGTTTCATCAGTTCCATGTCGGTGATGTCCCATTCTATATTCAACAAGATGGGGGAGAAGTCATTACTCTCTATCTTCATCTTCCGTTTGTCGAGGAAAAGGGGCTGCCCGGTACCATCACGTTCTTCTGCTATCCAGTGCATTTCCTGTCCAGTAGAAGCTATTTCGATGTCCTGACGGCGTTTTTCCTGTGCTATATCCAAAGGGTAGAAATCGAAGTCATCTTTCCCCAAGGCCTCTTGCATGGTAATTTCACGGTTGTACGACTCACGGTTGCGATATAAGTATTTAAAGCCGTTTTTGATGTCCTTTACGACAATGCCTGCGGGCAGATATTCAATGATCTTGTCCAATATCTGGTTAAAGCGTTTTATTTGCTGCTCGTGACTGATGCGTTGGGAAATATCCCGGCCGAATGCCCAGATCGTTCCTTCGCCTTCATCGCTGATAATACAATATGCATTGCCTTCATATGCCAGCACTTCGGGATAGAGTGGCAGAGGGTTGTACATAGTGACACTCTGTTTCTTGTCTCCATTCTTAATGGAAACAACCATCTTCTTCCACTCTTCTCTGTTGCGGGCATATGAACCGATATCATAAATCTTTAGTTGGGTGATGTCATCCGTATTGCTCAGATTATGGTGCTGTTTAAACTGGCGGTTAGCGAATATCAGCGTACCGTCTTCATGGGCGGCAAAGATGTCTTCCGTGGAATTATTGATGGCATGAGTCAGCAGGTTGATATCGTTTCGTCTTTGCTGGATATCCGTAATGTTCTGTATATATCCTTCCAGAGTGACATTGCCGTCTTTACAACGTTCACGGGTAAATGTCTTCAGACGGATATAGAAGACTTTTTTATCTAAGGAGATACGATAATCTATGCTTTCTTCCATATTTCCTTTCAGATTCTGAGAGAGCCAATTGTTGAAACTCTCTCTATCTTCAGGAAGAATAAGGTTTAGATAGTCGGATAGGGGAATATTCTGTTCTTCTTCCGTACACATGATACCTGTCTGACCTGCATAGCCAAATTTCTTAGTGCCGGTGTCATATATCCATCTGCCTATAAGGGCAGCTTTTTGTATCTCATACAGTTCCCGGTTTCTTCTTTCCAGTTCCAATTTGCGTTGGCTGCGTTCCGTTATGTCACGGTATTGGCATAATATCAGGTCGCCATAGGGCTGCATGATACATTTAAAGAAATAATTTCTACCTCGTAGTGAGAGTTCGTAATTACGGGTTGATTTTGTTTTCCGGAGCAAGACTTTTTTGAATTCCGGATAAAACTCACGGTATGTACTGGGGGGTAACAGGGCAAGTAAATTCTTGCCGAGTAGCCTTTCCTCTTTTATGAACCATAAATCTACATTATGGATGGCTATATCTACACATACACCGTCTTTGTCCATGAGTATCAGTGTATCTGATACCATGTTCAATAGCTTTTCGGAGTTATCTGTGTCTTTCAGTATGCTTTTCATGTCTTTCTGTGTATTTAGATTTGTTGTTGGGCAGAGGTTTTATTGTCCTGCCCTTCGTGCTTTTTCCCAAGCTCCGCTACTGTTGCCTTTGCGTTTACTCAGGTATCGGAATCCCCTTATTACATTGACGTTCATAAAGAGGAAGTAATAAGGAATAAAGAGTATTTTGTTTTTGATATGCTTTCTTGAGAGGATATATCCCCAGATGCCCATTAGGTAAAATAGGATCTGCAGTCCTAAAATGACGGCATAGAATAGCGGACAACTGCTGGTAAAGAGTAATATAACGTTAAGGGGGAGCAGTAAGAATAAGAGGATAGGAGTGATAGACCATCGCAGAACACGATGGGATACATATTGGAAATTAAGCCAGCCATAGCGGAATGGATTCAATAATGGACGCAATCGCCAGATAGACTGTAATCCTCCGGCTGCGATGCGTACTTTGCGTTTTTCTTCTTCCTGCATATCGGCAGAGCCACCCTCAGTGGCATAAGCAGCAACGCAATAAGCGATGGTGTAACCGCGCATAGCTATACGAAGGGAGAGGATGAAATCATCGAGTAAGGTATCCGTTCTCATGTCTTCGAACAAATCGCTGCGTACAGCGAACAGCTCTCCGGCAGCTCCTACGGCTGAATAAAGGCGTGAATCGAGTGCTTTCAAAGTCGACTCATATTTCCAGTAAATGCCTTCTCCACCTGAAGCAGCATTATCTTTGCTTTGTACGGCAATACGTTTTTCGCCAGCCACACAACCTACCTTGGGATTGACAAAGGCATGAACGATTTCACGCAGAGCTTCCCGGTTCAGGTGTGTATTGGCATCGGTGAATATGACGAGTGGCGTTTTGACAAACTTCATTCCCCGGTTGAGGGCAGCGGTTTTTCCCTGCCGTTGGGGCTGATGGAGTACGGTGGCCTGAGGCCAACGTGAGAGGCGTTCATTGGTATGGTCGTTACTGCCATCGGTTACCCAGAATATTTGCAGTTTCTCTGCAGGATAGTCTAAATCCAGACAGTTCTGCATTTTTTCGTCTACAACGTCTTCTTCGTTGTAAGCTGCAATAAAGAGTGTGAGTTCGGGCAGCTTTTCATCAGGAGGCATGGGGTAGTGGATCGGCTTACGGAAAGTTTCCTTTATCTTAACCAGGATGTATAATACAATTCCATATCCTATATAAGTGTAGAATACGATAAAAAGGCTTATCCAGAATAATATCTCGAAAGTTCTCATTATGAAGTTGTTTAAGGTAAACAAATAATAATGCTCAAAAGTATGGATAATCTTTTACTGATGCAAGAAAAGGGGAGGATTTATGATTTATAATTTATGATTTATGCTTCATGATAAATCATAAATTATAAATCATAAATCTCGAAATAAAATATAAATCAAAACGCTTCTGTCATATTGAAATAAAACAGCGTTTGGTTGTTGACTGTGTTTTTACCCAAATCAAGACGTACATTCATACGGGGCTGCACTTCAATACGTAATCCAACA
Source organism: Bacteroides intestinalis (assembly GCF_003464595.1). Taxonomy (GTDB): domain Bacteria; phylum Bacteroidota; class Bacteroidia; order Bacteroidales; family Bacteroidaceae; genus Bacteroides; species Bacteroides intestinalis_A. The sequence goes on along the minus strand of NZ_QRZF01000014.1, from coordinate 106,155 downwards.
CCGTAGTTGGGAAGTACACCTTCTATCTTGCCGGGAGTGGGGCCCATGAATCCGCAACCCGTCCAGGCTACGAAACCTATATGGTTGAGCATACGCTTCAGCCAGGTACTCTTATCGGTATTTATCATCTGGCGATACTCCGCCATGACCACATGGGAAGACTTGTCACGATATTGTCCCATATAATAACCACGCAGGTCGAAAGGAGTTCCGGTAAGCATGTATTGTGTCAAAGGTACATTTCCAAACACATTTTTAGTTTGTGCGGTCCAGGCGATGACCTTACGTTTGCCGACAGTCTTATATTGACGATAGTCTATCTCCAGGCGATAAAAGTTTTCATCGCTCCCGAGAAATTTGGTATACATCATTCCACGAAAATCGAGGTACATGCCCGAGTAGGCATTGGAGGGAATATCACGGCTGTCGTAAGTCAGCAGAAAACCAAGTCCGGAATTGAAATTCTTGTAACCTTTCTCGGTACCTCCGGCTGCCTTGTAGGACGGTTCGTCTACCAGATATTTGGCAGGTTCTGTAATATCGTCATAGTTGATGTCTATCTGTGGTCCGGCAAATATATTGCTGTTGCCTAAGCGGAAAAGGAACCAGGGATTGAACTGGATACCACTGTAGCGGTATTGGCTGGTGCTGTCGCTACGAACATAATTCTTATTTGTACCGTAGCCCAGACCGTAGAAATTATCTTCTGTGTTCTTATAAGCAAACTTTCCGAAGATGCGGAAACGGTCACCTTTAAAAAAGAGTTGAGGCTTGGAAAAGAGGTTGATACCACCATTGAACAAGAAAGCGATGGCTACGGGAACCACGGAACGTAACTGTGTAGTGTCACTGGGATTCATGCGGAAAGTCATCAAAGCACTGCCACCAAGTACTGCACCAAAATCGGGAGTATAACTCGGACCACCCAAAATATTATAATGCAAGTTTCGTTTTGCTACTTTTTGTTTACGCAATTCACGCTTAGTCAATGCAGGAGTCGTATCGTTGCCAGTAATAATCAAATTCATTCCTTCCTGAGCGGAAAGTGCTGTTACTGAAAGCAGTAACGTAATAATACCTATTATATATCTTTTCATATCATACGAATGAGGGTGCAAAGAAAACTAATAAATTTGAATTAGTTTTCAATTCAAAAGACAATAAATCTAAAGATTTTACTAAAAGTTTCAAAAAAGCCATTAATTTTGCATCTAATCAAAGAGCTGACAGTGGGAATTGCCAATGGCCTTTTTTCGAAGTATCGGACATTTAGATCAATATAAGACCATCCCCGTACCCGGTCCGTGTCTGGTCCATACCAAAGCCGTACCAAGTCCAAGTTCTTAGACACGGAGCAAGTACGGACTTGATAGGTGGCAGGCCTGTAGAAGACAGGAAAAATAGACCAATTACTATACAAACCATATGTATTATGAATAAACGAATTTTATCAGTTTTTGTTTTCAGTGCCGCTTTATTTTCCATGCAGGCACAAGACCGAAAAGGGGGAATCAGCGAAACTATGCTGAACCAGATTAAACAGAGCTATCAAGGCACCACTGCCGATAAGGCTCTACGTAATGCCATCGGAAACAATGACATTCGTAAACTTGCACTGAATCAGGAGAATCTGACAGGAATGGATACTCATTTTTCTGTGAAGGTAAACTCCAAGGGAATTACAGATCAGAAGTCGTCCGGACGTTGCTGGCTCTTCACCGGACTGAACGTGATGCGTGCCAAGACTATTGCCAAATATGATTTTCAATCTTTTGAATTTTCGGAGATTTACCCTTTCTTCTGGGATCAACTGGAGAAAGCCAATCTTTTTCTGCAAGGCATTATCGACACCCGTGAAAAACCTATGAGCGACAAAACAGTGGAATGGCTTTTTCAACATCCTTTGAGTGATGGAGGAACATTTACGGGAGTTGCCGATATTGTCAGCAAATACGGTCTGGTGCCTAAAGAAGCTATGCCGGAAACCAATAGCAGTGATAATACTTCGCGTATGGCAAACCTGGTTTCTTTGAAATTGAAGGAATACGGCTTGCAATTGCGTGACCTTGCTGCTAAAGGAGCAAAACCGGCAGCATTGGATAAAGAGAAAACAACGATGCTCGGTACTATCTATCGTATGTTGGTGCTGAATCTGGGTGTTCCACCTACAGAGTTCGATTATGTACGTAAGGATGCCAAGGGCAATCCTGCGGAGACCGAACATCACACTCCGATGTCTTTCCTGAAGAAATATGGTGATGAGAATCTGCTGGGTAATTATGTGATGGTAATGAACGACCCTTCCCGTGAATACTACAAATGCTATGAGATAGACTATGATCGCCACCGTTACGACGGTAAAAACTGGACATATGTAAACCTGCCTGTAGAAGATATCAAAGAAATGGCTATTGCTTCTTTGAAAGACAGTACCATGATGTATTTCTCTTGTGATGTGGGTAAGTTCCTGAATTCCGAACGTGGTTTGCTCGATGTGAAGAACTATGATTACGAATCGCTTATGGGCACTACTTTCAATATGGATAAGAAACAACGTATCCAGACTTTTTCCAGCGGTTCTTCTCATGCCATGACTCTTATGGCGGTAGATTTGAATAAGGACGGAAAGCCTGTGAAGTGGATGGTGGAAAATAGCTGGGGGCCTGCAAGCGGTTATCAGGGGCATTTGATCATGACGGATGAATGGTTTGATGAATATATGTTCCGTCTGGTTTTGGAAACTAAGTATGTGCCTGCTAAGGTAATGGATATATTCAAACAGAAGCCTATTCGTCTGCCGGCTTGGGATCCGATGTTTGCGGAAGAAGATTAAACAATATTTATTTTCATAGCAGGGAATTAATACCCGGTCAACAAGAGGTTAAGAGTTTGTCAGCAAGAAGTTAATTCCTTGTCGACAAACTCTTAACTTCTTGTAATGCTTTAATAACCAAATAGTATGGGTGATTTCTTTTTCTTGACTATATAGGTAGGGATATTGCGGAAAGAGAGAGGATGTTGTGAAGGATGCTTGAGAAGCTGTTGATCGCCCTTGTTGCTATCGTGTTCGTTAACGAAAGGAATTACGGAAATTTCTCCGTAATTCCTTTTGTTTTTGCTCTTTATTCACGTTCTTTTTTGCTACTTTTGCGGCAAATTAATGAAACCATTATTTTATATAAACGCATGGCAAATGTAATTAAGTTACGTAAAGGCCTTGACATCAACCTGAAAGGTAAAGCCTCTCAAGAGTTAATGTCTGTAAAAGAACCGGGATTCTACGCATTGGTTCCCGATGATTTTACGGGTGTCACTCCGAAAGTGGTAGTCAAAGAACAGGAATATGTGATGGCCGGAGGACCCTTGTTTATCGACAAGAATCATCCTGAATTGAAATTTGTTTCGCCCGTTAGCGGCGTAGTGACAAGTGTGGAGCGCGGCGCACGCCGTAAAGTGCTGAACATTGTCGTTGAAGCTGCAGCCGAGCAAGACTATGAAGAATTCGGTAAGAAAGACGTGAATGCCCTGAATGGCGAGTCGGTAAAAGCTGCATTGCTGGAAGCCGGTATGTTTGCGTTCATCCGTCAGCGCCCCTATGATGTGATTGCTGATCCGACGATGTATCCGAAAGCTATCTTTGTTTCGGCCTTCGACAGTAACCCGCTGGCACCTGATTTTGAATTCGCCCTGAAAGGCGAGGAAGCAAACTTCCAAACAGGATTGGACGCTCTTTCCAAAATGGCAAAGACGTATTTAAGTATTAGTGTAAAACAAAAGGCAGCAGCGTTGACGCAAGCCAAGAATGTAACGATTACCGCATTTGACGGACCGAATCCGGCCGGCAATGTAGGCGTACAGATTAACCATATTTCACCTGTTGTGAAAGGTGAAACCGTATGGACAATTGGTGCGGAGGCTGTTATATTCATCGGACGTCTGTTCAATACAGGTCGTGTGGACATGACACGCAAAGTTGCTGTAACAGGTTCCGAAGTGTTGAAACCTGCTTACTGTAAACTGAAAGTCGGTGCTCTGCTGACAAACGTATTCAGTGGAAACGTGACTACCGGTAGAGATTTACGCTACATCAGTGGTAATGTACTTACAGGTAAAAAAGTGAATCCGAACGGTTTTCTTGGCGCTTTTGACAGCCAGTTGACAGTGATTCCCGAAGGTGACGATATTCACGAAATGCTGGGCTGGATTATGCCGCGTTTCAATCAGTTCAGTGTGAACCGTTCTTATTTCAGTTGGTTGCTGGGTAATAATAAGGAATATGTGCTTGATGCCCGTATCAAAGGTGGTGAACGTCATATGATCATGTCTAATGAGTACGATAAAGTATTCCCGATGGACATCTTCCCTGAATATCTGGTAAAAGCTATCATAGCAGGTGATATTGACCGTATGGAAGCTTTGGGTATTTATGAGGTAGCTCCCGAGGATTTTGCCCTTTGCGAATTCGTATGTTCTTCGAAGGTAGAAGTTCAACGCATTGTTCGTGCAGGGCTTGACATGCTCCGTGCTGAAATGGCCTAATTCAATTAAAAATCAAGAATTAAAAATTAAAGATGAAAGCGTTAAGAAATTATCTCGACAAGATAAAGCCGAACTTTGAAGAGGGCGGCAAATTCCACGCATTCCAGTCTGTGTTCGACGGATTCGAAACATTCCTGTTCGTCCCCAGCACGACTTCGAAATCGGGAACGCATATTCACGACGCTATCGACAGCAAGCGCATTATGTCGATGGTGGTCATTGCGTTGGTACCGGCGTTGCTGTTCGGTATGTATAACGTAGGTTACCAGCATTTCACGAATACCGGTGCTACGGGTAGCTTCATTGAAATGTTTGCCTACGGTTTTCTGGCTGTATTGCCTAAAATCATTGTTTCTTATGTAGTAGGTTTGGGTATTGAGTTCGTTGTGGCTCAATGGAAGAAAGAAGAAATCCAGGAAGGTTTTCTTGTTTCCGGTATTCTTATCCCTATGATTGTTCCGGTAGACTGCCCGCTGTGGATTCTGGCGGTGGCTACTGCATTCGCCGTAATTTTTGCAAAGGAAGTATTCGGTGGTACAGGTATGAACGTATTCAACGTTGCCTTGATCACTCGTGCATTCCTTTTCTTTGCATATCCTACGAAGATGTCCGGTGATGCTGTTTGGGTATCAGGTGACACAATATTCGGTCTGGGACAAGCTGTTGACGGATTGACCGTAGCTACTCCGCTCGGTGCTGCTGCCACTTCGGGGGCTGTGCCGCCATTCTCCTGGGATATGGTGACGGGATTGATACCGGGTTCTATCGGTGAGACCAGTGTGATTGCTATTGCTTTGGGTGCTATCCTGTTGCTGGCAACGGGTATTGCAAGTTGGAAAACAATGTTTTCTGTATTTGTAGGTGGTGCGTTCATGGCTTGGATATTCAATACTGTTGGTCCTGACACTGCTATGGCTCATATGCCTTGGTACGAACACCTGGTACTGGGTGGTTTCTGCTTCGGTGCCGTATTCATGGCTACCGACCCTGTAACTTCGGCACGTACCGAGACGGGTAAATATATCTTCGGTTTCCTGATTGGTGTTATGGCAATCGTGATCCGTGTACTGAACCCCGGTTATCCCGAAGGTATGATGCTTGCCATCCTGCTGATGAACATCTTCGCTCCGCTGATTGACTACTGTGTAGTACAAGGTAATATCAGCCGTCGCGAGAAACGTGCAATTAAGTCTAACAATTAAAATACCGTAAGAAAATGAATACCAATAGTAATAGTTATACTATCATTTATGCTTCGGTAATGGTTGTTATCGTTGCATTCTTGCTGGCATTCGTTAGTTCCTCTCTGAGAACTATTCAGAATAAGAATGTGGAACTGGATACGAAGAAGCAAATACTCGCTGCATTGAAAATCAAAGATGTGAAAGATGCTGAAGCTGAGTATAATAAATATGTAAAAGGAGATATGCTGATGAATGTAGACGGTACTTTGACTGAGAATACCGGAGCATTTGCTACTGGCTACGAGAAAGAAGCTAAAGAATACCAACGCCTGCACGTATTCGTAGCAGAAGTGAATGGAGAGAAGAAATATGTATTCCCTGTTTATGGTGCCGGTCTTTGGGGTGCTATTTGGGGATATGTTGCACTGAACAGCGATAAGGATACTGTTTATGGTGTCTATTTCTCTCATGCCAGTGAAACTCCGGGTTTGGGTGCTGAAATCGCCGGACAACACTTTCAGGATGAGTTCCTGGGTAAGAAGACCATGGAAAATGGTGAAGTAGCCCTGGGCGTCGTGAAGAACGGCAAGGTAGATAAACCTGATTATCAGGTGGATGGTATCTCCGGCGGTACGATTACTTCTGTAGGTGTAGATGCCATGCTGAAAGCTTGTCTGAATAGTTACAAGAGTTTTTTAACCAATAATGATGAGGAATAAGGATATGGGACAGTTATTTTCAAAGAAAAATAGAGAAGTATTCTCAACTCCGCTGGGCATGAACAACCCTGTTACCGTACAGGTACTGGGTATTTGTTCCGCACTGGCTGTAACTGCCAAACTGGAACCCGCCATCGTAATGGGTCTTTCGGTAACAGTGATTACGGCTTTTGCCAATGTGGTTATTTCACTGTTGCGCAAGACTATCCCCAACCGTATCCGTATCATCGTTCAGTTGGTTGTGGTAGCTGCTTTGGTAACCATTGTGAGTGAAATATTGAAAGCGTTTGCTTATGACGTAAGTGTACAGCTTTCTGTTTATGTAGGTTTGATCATTACAAACTGTATCCTGATGGGACGTCTGGAAGCATTTGCCATGCAGAACGGTCCGTGGGAATCTTGCCTGGATGGTATAGGTAATGGTTTGGGATATGCTAAGATTTTGATTATTGTGGCTTTCTTCCGTGAACTGTTAGGTTCAGGTACATTGCTCGGCTTCAATATCCTGAACCATGAATGGCTGACAAACTTGGGTTATGTGAACAATGGCTTGATGCTGATGCCGCCGATGGCTTTGATCATCTGTGCTTGCATCATTTGGTATCAACGTGCTCGCCACAAAGAATTGCAAGAAAAGTAAGTTTAATAATTGTGAATGATAAATAATGAATGATGAATGGCTGTGCAGCACAAAGGCTCGTACATTCTCTAAATTCATAATTAATAATTCATAATTCATAATTAATTAAAGCATGGAACATTTAATAAGTTTATTTGTCCGCTCCATATTTGTGGACAACATGATATTTGCATTCTTCCTGGGTATGTGCTCTTACTTAGCTGTATCCAAGAATGTGAAGACTGCTGTAGGACTGGGTATCGCCGTAACTTTCGTATTGGTGGTTACGCTTCCGGTCAACTATTTATTGCAGACCAAGGTGCTGGCTGCCAATGCTATCATTGATGGCGTTGACCTCAGCTTCCTGAGTTTTATCCTTTTTATTGCCGTAATTGCCGGTATCGTGCAGTTGGTAGAGATGGTTGTGGAACGTTTTAGTCCTTCTCTCTACGCTTCACTGGGTATCTTCCTGCCGCTGATTGCTGTAAACTGTGCCATCATGGGTGCTTCTCTGTTCATGCAGCAGCGCATCAATGTAGGTGAGAGTGATCCGAAATACATCGGTGACATTTGGGATGCCATCTCTTATGCGTTGGGTTCCGGTATTGGTTGGTTACTGGCCATTGTAGGCCTGGCAGCTATCCGTGAAAAAATGGCTTACTCTGACGTACCCGATGCGCTGAAAGGTTTGGGTATCACGTTCATTACAGTAGGTCTGATGGCAATGGCATTCATGTGTTTCTCTGGTTTGAACATCTAATAAAGAAAGGAATAAAACAATGGATATGAATTTAATATTAGCGAGCATTGGAGTATTCCTGGTGGTTATTCTGCTGCTTGTCGTTATCCTGCTGGTTGCCAAAAATTTCCTGGTACCCTCAGGTAATGTAAAACTGACTATAAATGGTGACAATGTACTGGATGTGGAGTCTGGTGCTACGTTGCTGAATACATTGTCTGTGAATGGAGTATTCCTTTCTTCCGCTTGTGGTGGTAAGGGTTCTTGCGGACAGTGTAAATGCCAGGTACTGGATGGTGGCGGTGAAATTCTGCCGTCTGAGGTTCCTCATTTTAGCCGTAAACAAGTACAGGATCACTGGCGTCTGGGCTGTCAGGTGAAAGTAAAGAGCGATATGGCTATCAAGATTGATGAGTCTGTGCTTGGTGTAAAAGAGTGGGAGTGCGAAGTTATCTCCAACAAGAACGTGGCTACGTTCATCAAAGAGTTCATCGTTGCGTTGCCTAAGGGCGAACACATGGACTTTATCCCGGGCTCTTATGCGCAGATCAAGATTCCTAAATACTCAATGGACTATAACAAGGACATTGATAAGAGTCTGATTGGTGATGAGTACTTGCCTGCATGGGAAAAATTCGGTTTGTTCACATTGAAGTGTGACAATAATGAAGAAACGATCCGTGCTTATTCTATGGCTAACTATCCGGCAGAAGGTGACCGTATCATGTTGACGGTACGTATCGCAACTCCGCCGTTCAAGCCGAAAGATCAGGGACAAGGCTTTATGGATGTGCCTGCAGGTATCGCTTCTTCTTATATCTTCACTTTGAAACCGGGTGATAAGGTAATCATGAGTGGTCCTTACGGAGACTTCCACCCGATATTCGACTCTAAGAAGGAAATGATGTGGATTGGTGGTGGTGCCGGTATGGCTCCGTTGCGTGCACAAATCATGCACTTGACGAAGACATTGCATACTACTGACCGTAAGATGACTTACTTCTACGGTGCACGTGCCTTGAACGAAGTTTTCTATCTGGAAGACTTCCTGCAAATCGAGAAGGATTTCCCGAACTTTACGTTCCACTTGGCGTTAGACCGTCCGGATCCCGCAGCAGATGCAGCAGGCGTGAAGTATACTCCGGGCTTTGTGCATCAGGTAATTTACAATACATACCTGAAAGACCATGAAGCTCCTGAAGATATTGAATATTACATGTGTGGTCCTGGCCCGATGTCAAAGGCTGTTGAGAATATGCTCGACGATCTTGGTGTTCCGGCTCAGAACTTGATGTTCGATAACTTCGGCGGATAAAATTAGGCAAGGTTTATAAAAAACTTCGATATTTGTAGAAACTCCTGCAAGGCTACGGCTACGCAGGAGTTTTTTTGTTATCTTTGACCCGTGATCGAAAAAGAATGTTATGGAAATTCAGGATATACTGCGTAATTTGCAAATAGAACAACTCACCCCGATGCAGGAGGCAACTCGGGAGGCTTATCATGAAAATAAAGATTTGGTGCTACTCTCACCTACAGGTTCGGGTAAAACACTGGCTTTTCTTCTCCCTTTGGTACAATCATTAAAGACGAATGTGCAAGGTGTACAGGCCGTTGTGTTGGTACCTTTGCGGGAACTGGCATTGCAAATTGAAACTGTATTTAAATCCATGGGAACTCCCTTTAAGGCTATGAGTTGTTATGGTGGCCGTCCTGCTATGGAGGAACATAGGACGATGAAAGGTATCAATCCTTCAGTCATTATCGGTACACCGGGGCGAATGAACGATCATTTGAGAAAAGAGAATTTTGATGCGGGTACTGTTACTACATTAGTAATAGATGAGTTTGATAAATGTCTTGAATTTGGTTTTCATGACGAGATGGCGGAAGTTATCGGACAGTTGCCTTCATTAAAAAAGCGTATATTACTTTCAGCTACAGATGCCGAAGAAATTCCACAATTTGCCGGAGTGGGAGGGGATTCCCAATCTTCAGTCTCCGGTTCTCAACTGGTTAAGCTTAATTTTCTTGATCCCGAGGCTCTTGCCCCTCGTTTGAAGTTACATAAAGTCGTTTCTCCCGAAAAAGATAAGCTGGAAACGCTGTACAATTTGCTTTGTACGCTTGGTTATCATTCCACTCTTGTATTTTGTAACTATCGTGATAGTGTGGAGCGCGTCACCGGATACCTGCAAGCTAAGAAGTTCCCGTGTGATATGTTTCATGGGGGTATGGAACAACCTGACCGTGAGCGGGCACTCTATAAATTCCGCAATGGTAGTTGTTCAGTATTGATTTCTACCGATCTTGCTGCCCGCGGACTGGATATTCCGGGCATCGAAAATGTGGTGCATTATCATCCTCCCGTGAATGAAGAAGCCTACACTCATCGTAATGGGCGTACGGCACGCTGGGAGGCATCAGGAAACGCCTATTTGATTCTGCATGAAGAAGAATTTGTACCGGAATATATTTCTGACGATATTGAAACTTACGAATTTCCGGAGGTACTTCCTAAGCCTGCTAAACCTCGTTGGGCTACCTTATATATAGGTAAAGGAAAAAAAGATAAATTGAATAAAATCGATATTGTAGGTTTTCTATATAAAAAAGGTGGAATGACACGTGAAGACGTCGGACAGGTAGATGTGAAAGAACATTATGCTTTTGTAGCTGTGCGCCGTAGCAAAATAAAGCAATTGCTCACACTGATACGTGGTGAAAAAATCAAAGGAATAAAGACGATAATAGAGGAGGCCAAGTAAGTTTTCTTATAAATATTCACTTTATTTGCACATAATCTTCTGAATATAAAGTAATAAATCCTCAATACTTTTAGTTTCTCTAAAAGTATTGTTCTTGATAAGTATGGATAACAAAATGGTGCATATATCCTGTATAAACCATTAAAAAGTAAGCTAAATGCGCTATTAAAATGGAATTTCATTATGAAAGGTTTGTTTTAAAGAAATATTTCCGTAATTTCGCAAGGTCTAAAGACACTAATGAACGAAATTGTATAACCAAAACAAACTTCAAATGAAAAAGCATAATTTCAATGCAGGACCTTCTATTCTTCCTCGTGAGGTGATTGAGGATACGGCAAAAGCTATTCTCGATTTCAATGGTTCAGGCCTCTCACTGATGGAAATCAGCCACCGTGCTAAAGACTTTCAACCCGTTGTGGATGAAGCTGTAGCATTATTCAAAGAATTACTTAATATCCCTGAAGGGTATTCGGTACTGTTCTTGGGCGGTGGTGCCAGTTTGGAATTCTGCATGGTACCCTTCAACTTCCTTGAAAAGAAAGCTGCTTACCTGAATACAGGTGTATGGGCCAAAAAAGCCATGAAAGAAGCCAAAGCATTCGGTGAAGTAGTTGAAGTCGCTTCTTCCGCTGAATCTACTTATACTTATATTCCGAAGGACTATACAGTACCTGCTGATGCTGATTATTTCCACATCACAACCAACAACACTATTTATGGTACTGAACTTAAGGAAGATTTGAATGTAAACGTTCCGATGATTGCCGATATGTCTTCTGATATTTTCTCCCGTCCTATCGACGTGTCTAAATATATTTGTATCTATGGTGGTGCACAGAAGAATCTGGCTCCTTCCGGTGTTACATTTGTTATCGTGAAGAATGACGCTTTGGGTAAAGTATCCCGTTATATTCCGACAATGTTGAACTATCAGACACATATTGATAACGGTTCTATGTTCAATACTCCTCCGGTTGTTCCAATCTATGCTGCACTGCAGACTTTACGTTGGATCAAGGCACAGGGTGGTGTGAAAGAAATGGAACGTCGTGCTACTGAAAAGGCAGATATGCTGTATGCTGAAATCGACCGTAACAAAATGTTCGTAGGTACAGCTGCTAAAGAAGACCGTTCACGCATGAACATCTGTTTCGTGATGGCTCCTGAATACAAAGACCTGGAAGCTGACTTCATGAAGTTTGCAACAGAAAGAGGCATGGTGGGTATCAAGGGACACCGTTCAGTTGGCGGATTCCGTGCATCTTGTTATAATGCTATGCCGAAAGAAAGCGTACAGGCTTTGATTGACTGCATGCAGGAATTTGAAGCGTTGCACGCTTAATGATGAATTATGAATTATAAATGATGAATGGTTCGTATTATCGGACCATTCTCTTTTATATATGAAAGATAATATCATTAAGCAGAAAAGTTTCTTATTTGCAGTTCGCATCATAAAGCTATATAAATATTTAAATAACGAACATAAAGAATATGTTTTGAGTAAGCAGATGCTTCGTTCGGGTACTTCTATTGGTGCCAATGTTCGAGAAGCTCTGAATGAGGAATCAAAATCAGACTTTGTTCATAAATTAGGCATAGCACAGAAGGAAGCTGATGAGACTATGTATTGGTTAGAACTCTTGAATGAGACTGAATTTTTGAAACCACATGAATTTGAGTCAATGTCTGCCGATTGTATAGAACTCATAAAATTATTGCGCTCTATCGTTATCACCGCCAAAGCCTCAATTCATAATTCATAATTTATAATTCATAATTAAATTACATGAAAGTATTAATTGCAACAGACAAACCGTTTGCTAAAGTAGCTGTAGACGGTATTCGCAAAGAAATTGAAGCAGCAGGTTATGAACTTGCTTTGCTGGAGAAATATACAGAGAAAGCACAGTTACTGGATGCTGTGAAAGATGCCAATGCTATCATTATCCGTAGTGACATCATAGATGCTGAGGTGTTGGATGCAGCTAAAGAACTGAAGATTGTGGTACGTGCAGGTGCAGGTTACGATAATGTAGACCTGGACGCAGCCACTGCTCATGGTGTATGCGTAATGAACACTCCGGGACAGAACTCAAATGCCGTAGCCGAACTTGCTTTCGGTATGATGGTGATGGCTGTCCGTAATATGTATAATGGTACTTCCGGTACGGAACTGAAAGGTAAGAAACTGGGTATCCATGCATATGGTAATGTAGGTCGTAATGTAGCCCGTATTGCTAAAGGTTTCGGAATGGAAATCTACGCTTTCGATGCTTTCTGCCCGAAAGAAGTAATTGAAAAAGATGGTGTGACAGCTGTTGACTCTGCTGATGAGCTTTATTCTACTTGCAATGTAGTTTCATTGCATATTCCGGCTACCGCTGAAACAAAGAACTCTATCAACTATGCTCTGGTAAACAAGATGCCGAAGAATGGTGTATTGGTAAATACTGCCCGTAAAGAGGTTATCAATGAAGCAGAGCTGATCCAGTTGATGGAAGAACGTGGTGACTTGAAATACATGACGGATATTATGCCTGCAGCTCATGAAACATTTGCTGCCAAGTTTGCCGGACGCTACTTCTCTACACCGAAGAAGATGGGTGCACAGACTGCTGAAGCTAATATCAATGCCGGTATTGCTGCTGCACAGCAGATTGTTGGCTTCCTGAAAGATGGTTGCGAGAAATTCCGCGTAAATAAGAAATAAGAATGAATAGTAAAACTGCCTATAAATTTGCAGTTGTCTATCTGACGATAGGTGCTGGTGTTTTTGCACTAAGCAGCATATTCAGAAAAGAACTTTCAGATTTCGCCCTCGGCTTTTGCGAGGGCGTATCTGTTGTATTGATATTAGGTAGTGCAATCTATTTGATAGTGCATTTCATGAAAAAGAAATCTCAATAATCCATTAAAAACACACCTTGACTTATGGCTATAATTAAACCTTTTAAAGGTATCCGTCCTCCACAGGACCTGGTGGAACAAGTTGCTTCCCGCCCGTATGATGTGCTGAACTCTGCAGAAGCGCGTGAAGAGGCGAAAGGAAACGAAAAATCCTTGTATCATATTATTAAACCCGAAATAGATTTTCCGGTAGGTACTGACGAACACGATGAGTGTGTCTATCAGAAAGCTGCTGAAAACTTCCAGATGTTTCAGGACAAAGGCTGGTTGATTCAGGATGATAAAGAAAACTATTACGTCTATGCGCAGACCATGAATGGAAAGACGCAATATGGATTGGTAGTAGGTGCTTATGTTCCCGACTACATGAATGGTGTCATTAAGAAACATGAGTTGACCCGTCGTGATAAGGAAGAAGACCGAATGAAGCATGTCCGTGTGAACAATGCCAATATTGAGCCTGTATTCTTTGCTTATCCTGATAATGCTACACTGGATACTATTATCGCTCACTATACTGCCGGAAAACCGGTATATGACTTTATCGCTCCCGGAGATGGATTCGGACATACTTTCTGGATTATTGATAAACAGGAAGATATTGAGGCTATCACCAGAGAATTTGCTAAAATGCCTGCTCTTTATATTGCCGACGGACACCACCGTAGTGCTGCAGCAGCATTAGTAGGAGCAGAGAAAGCTAAACAGAACTCCAATCATACTGGAAATGAAGAGTACAATTACTTTATGGCTGTTTGTTTCCCGGCTAATCAATTAACGATTATCGACTATAACCGTGTTGTCAAAGATCTGAATGGCCTGACTCCGGAACAGTTCCTGACAGCTGTCAGTAAGAACTTCACAGTTGAAGAGAAAGGTGCTGAAATCTATAAACCTGCTGGTCTGCATAACTTCTCTCTTTATCTGGATGGTACATGGTACAGTCTGACTGCTAAACCGGGTACTTACAATGATAATGATCCGATTGGTGTACTGGATGTTACCATTTCTTCTAATCTCATTTTGAATGAAATCCTTGGCATCAAGGATCTGCGCTCTGACAAACGTATTGATTTTGTTGGTGGTATCCGCGGTTTAGGTGAGTTGAAAAAACGTGTGGATAGTGGAGAAATGAAAGTTGCTTTAGCACTTTATCCTGTCAGCATGAAGCAGTTGATGGATATTGCAGATACAGGCAACATCATGCCGCCTAAGACAACGTGGTTTGAACCGAAACTGCGTTCGGGTTTGGTTATCCATAAACTGGACTAAGAACTGAATAAAAAAATAAAGCGGGGATGTTCCTACAACGGATATCCTCGCTTTTTCTTTACGAATGGTGTTTATAATATCTTTTTCTCATCCAGCGATCAAATAATACGAACAGAGGAATTGCAATGAATATCAGTAAGCAGAATGAGGGAATCTGAATCTGTTCAGTTTCCACCATTTCAGTTCGGGTGAAAGCTTCTCTGATTGTATCGCCGAAATAGATGACAAGTCCGGCAATACAGCATCCTATTAAGAATATAGAGGCTGTTATTGTGGCAAATAAAGTTCTTCGTTCCGACTTCTTTTCGCGTAAGCGTATGGCTTCTTCCACCTTCCGCATGGTGCGATAGGCAAAATTGGAAGGTAAACGAAATCCGTTTTCTTCTTTTATGGCTCTTTTTAGTCCTTTATCTTTTTGTTCCTCGTTCATACTTCCTCTTGTTTTATGAGTACATATATCTTTTTGCGTACGCGATGCAATTTTACTTTCGCATTGCTTTCTGTCAGGCCCAATATCAGGGCAATTTCATTCAATGTCTTTTCTTCGTAGTAGAATAAGGTAATTAAAGCCCGTTCGTCGGAGTTCAGCTTTTCTATGGCACTATTTAATTTGATAATCATTTCCTCGCTTTCATCATTGAGCGTTTCATCTACTTGTTGTTCGGAGATGTTGGCAAGCAATGTATCGTCCATGGCAAAGGTATCGAATTTCTTTTTACGAACTGCAGAAATAGCCGTATTATAGGCAATAGAATAAAGCCACGTAGAGAATGAACTTGTGGCTTTAAAAGAGGAGAGGTTCTGGAATGCTTTCAGAAAAACATCCTGCGTCAACTCTTCGGCATCTTCCTGATTGCAAATAATGCGGGCAACCAGGGAAAACACCTGTTGGCCGTGTTGATTCAGGAAGTATTCGTATAGAGCTGTTTCCCCTTTCAGTATGCGTTCGATAATATGAATTTCGTTGTTCTCCATTTTATCTTTTAGACGCAACTCTCTATAAGAGGTTACAGGATTCGTGAGAAATATTTTTTTCGATAAAAGGTGTAACCTTAGAAAAAACACTGCGTCTAAAGTGTACAAAGGAACAAAAATACTAATTTAAAACGAAACGAATATGATGGATTTTATTATGGTGCCTACAATCATGGCAATTATTACATTAGGTATTTACAAATTGTTTGAGCTGTTTGTATGTAAGAAAGAGCGCTTGCTGCTCATTGAGAAAATGGGAGATAAATTTGTCCCGGATACTACCTATGGGCCGAAGCTCTGCAGTAACTTCTCATTCTCAGCATTGAAGATTGGCTGTCTGTTAGCAGGTATGGGCTTAGGGTTATTGATCGGATTTGTAATTTGTACAACTTCGGTCCCCGGTTATCTGGATAAGAATATGAATGACTGGCGCATTTACAGGGAAACGGTTTCTATGGTTTATGGAGCTTGTGTTCTGGTATTCGGTGGTATCGGCCTTATCGTTGCTTTCATTACGGAGTTAAAGCTTAGTAAGAAGCAGTAATTGAGCTTCATTCAAGGAGTTTTCAGAAATATAAGAGTTGTCACAGTTGTTGACAGCTCTTTTTTTCTATAATGGAGAACCTTAGCGGTTGTCTGTTTGTTACTATTTCAGTAATTAACCTAAACCAGATAACAATATGGATAAAAAAGAAGAAAAGACTCTTGAAGAAAAGAGTAAGATACAGACGAATGCGGAGGAAACATTACCTGGACGACAATTGGGATTATATTCTAAAGTTGATAAGAAAGAAGTGCGTAATATGGTTTCCGAGATCAATCCGGATAAGAATAGTTTGGGTAGCAGGGGATAGTTTCGACAAAATTGGCTACCTTTGCAAAACCTTAGCCTTTTAGCTATTTGTAATGTATAAAGTTGTAGAACAATGAAAACGAAAAAACGTAGGGATGCCCTGTCGGCATTCAAAGAGGCGAACCGCTTGATAGAGTTGGAACGCAATGGTGGGCGTTGGATTGCAAAAGACCGTCCGCATAAAAACAAGAAAAAGTATTGTCGTAAAGATAGTAAGAAAGAGTTGTCACGTATGATCGATGGCAGCTCTTTTGTTTTATATAACTCTTTTTGTTAACTTCGCCCTTTCAAAAATTAAAAACTATGTTTCGTAAACTTGTAGCAATAGAGCCTGTAAGTCTGATTCCATCAGCAGAAAAAGCACTGCACTCCTATGCAGATGAAGTCGTTATGTATCCTGATGTACCGGCAGGGGATGATGAAATAGTAGCTCGTATCGGAGATGCCGATGCCGTGCTTCTGAGTTATACTTCCCAGATAAACCGTGCCGTACTGGAGAAGTGTCCCGATATTAAGTATATCGGTATGTGTTGTTCATTGTATTCTCCCGAAAGTGCTAATGTAGACATTCGTTATGCGAATGAGCGGGGTATCACTGTAACCGGTATCCGGGATTATGGTGATGAAGGTGTAGTGGAATATGTAGTCAGTGAATTGGTACGTTGCCTGCATGGATTTGGACAAGATCCTTGGGAGGATATGCCCCGGGAGATCACCGGACTGAAAGTAGGCATCGTCGGCTTGGGTAAATCCGGCGGTATGATTGCAGATGCACTGAAATTCTTCGGGGCGGATATTTCTTATTTCGGTCGTAGTGAAAAACAGGATGCGAGAGCCAAAGGGTATCGCTTCTTATCATTGAGTGAACTTCTTGCCCAAAATGAAGTCATTTTCTGTTGTCTTAATAAGAATACAGTTCTTCTACATGAGGCAGAATTTGAGCAACTCGGAAATAAGAAAATAATGTTTAATACCGGATTGTCTCCGGCATGGGATGAAGTTGCATTTACCAAATGGTTGGAAGGTGATAATCTGTGTTTTTGTGATACGGTGGGAGCATTAGGAGGAGAGCATCTTCTGAATCATCCTCATGTACGTTGTATGCAGGTTTCTACAGGCCGTACACGCCAGGCGTTTGACCGCCTGAGCGAGAAAGTACTGGCCAATATAGAAGAATTTAACCGATAATAGAATCAGAAAAATACAATCGGTGATGTAATATTAAGCAGGGTGTTTACTACAGACCACCCTGCTATTTCTGCTGTGGCGCTGTACACATCTATTACAGCATGAACCTGATCATTTTTTATTTCCACCCTTTGGGTATCCCCCGTGAATCCGGGAGTAGACTGCATGGACATTTCCATATTTTCCGGACCGACAGATGCCAATGAAGCGGCAACAGCTACATTGACTTTAGTAGGGAACATAGCTATGGCTTCGGTCGCATTTCCTGAGAAGACGACACGCTGTTCAGTTTGCAAAGATTCATCATATACCGCTGTTCCTTTCAGGGCATTGGGCCCTTTTTCATTGAAGAATTTTGCTTTTGCATTTCCCATCAGAGAGGCTGTCCGCAGAACGTCGAATCCTCCGGTAGCACCGGAAACGATGTATACGCGAGTACCGTTTGCCTGGGCGGTTTCCATTACTTCTTTATAGAAAGTGTTATCTGCCAAAGCTCCGATGGACAGGGTAACGATTGAAATGCCGTTTTTTAAAGCAGGCAAAGCAATCTCTTTCATGGCAGCAGGAGAGGCGGCCTCTACGAGATAATCAGGTTTCAGTGCCAGTAAACTTTCCGGTGTAGCGCATGCCACACAAGATTTTCCATGTTGCTGCATTTTAGTAACGATGCGTTCTGCTTTTTCAGCAGTGCGCGAATATACTCCAATCAAATCATAATCAGGCAACAAGCCATTGACAACTGCATCCGAAACTATTCCGGCGAGTCGTCCACATCCGACAATAACTAATTTTTTCATGGAACAAAGATACCGCTTATTCACATAATCTCCAAAATCGTGATATGAGCTTAGCCAGTTTTTGGGTAGCTATTATAAATGTTGTACTTTTGCAGAGGAGAAGTCGCTAATATTATCATTTAGGAATAATAAGATATGGGAAGAAAAGAAGAATATAAGTTGCAGAATGAAAGTTATATGGAATCATTGCGTACAGAGGAAGATATAAAAGAACTACCCTGTGGCATTCTATATCGGGTATTGGAAGAGGGTACCGGGGACAATACTCCCCGCTTGAATAGCATCGTGACAGTACACTATAGAGGCTCTTTGATAAATGGTCGTGAATTTGATAACTCCTGGAGACGGAACTATCCTGAAGCTTTTCGCTTGAATGAAGTCATTGAAGGCTGGCAAATAGCATTGCAGCGGATGCATATAGGAGATCATTGGATTGTGTATATTCCTTATACAATGGGATACGGTACACGTACCAGCGGACCTATTCCTGCTTTTTCCACTTTAATATTTGAAGTTCAATTATTGGGAATTGCGTAAATACAGGATAGTCATGAAAATATTAATAATCAACGGAAGTCCCCGCAAACAGGGACATATCTCAAAGATGCTGCAATGGATGGAAGCAGAAGCTAAGGCTAATGGTGATGATGTTTCTGTTATCAGGGTAGCCGACTTGAGTATTCGTCCTTGCATTGGATGCATGAGTTGCCGTGAAAAATTGAAATGCTGTCTGCCGGAAGATGATGCACAACGGGTCCTGAAACAGATAGAAGAAGCCAATGCCTTGATTATCGGTGCTCCTTGTTACTGGGGAAATCTGCCCGGACAACTGAAAGTGATGTTCGACCGTATGGTGTATGGAATGATGGGGGAGACTTCGCGAGGTATTCCCATCGGTTTGCATAAAGGGAAGAAGGCGGTTATTGTAAGTACCTGTACCACTCCGTATCCTTTCAATATCTTTTTCAACCAGACGAGAGGAGTGGTGAAGGCATTAAAAGAGATTCTGAAATGGAGTGGTTTTAAAGTCGTTTCAGCCATTGAAAAGGGGGGGACAAAACAACATCCCGGACTGACGGAACGGGAAATAAAACGTTGTCGTAAGGTAGTACATAAGCTATAGTAAAATAGCTTCTACCGTCTGTTGGATGTTTTTGCGTGCAACATCCGGTTGCATGGCTTGCTCTAATGACAAAAATGGGGGATTGATAGAGAATACCCCTTGAAATCCCGCCTGTTGTAATTCATCTGCATCTTCTACTTTGCCTGCCAGCAGGATGACCGGAATATTTTGTTGGTGAGCCTCAGTAAGTATCCCCGAAGGCACTTTACCCATCAATGTTTGCTTATCAGCTTTACCTTCTCCGGTGATTATTAAATCAACTCCCTTTATTTTATTGCTGAAATCAAGTATATCCAGCAACAGTTGTATACCGGGTTTCAGTTCCGCATTCAGGAAAGCCAACAAACTGCCTCCCATACCTCCGGCAGCACCTGCTCCGGGGTGATTGGAGATATCTTTCTCTGTTGCATAGCGGATCACTTTTGAAAAGTGTCGTAATCCTGTATCTAATATTTCTACCATTTTCCTGTCTGCTCCCTTTTGAGGTGCAAAGACATATGCAGCTCCTTCGGGACCATAAAATGGATTTTGTACATCGCAGGCAACCGTAAAATGGCAGCTATTCAATGCCGGGTGAATATGGGTAATATCTACTGTATCCACTTGGGTCAATGATTCCCCGTTGCCGATTCCTGATTCTTTTCCTTCTTTGTCTAGGAACCGGAACCCTAATGCCTGAAGCATTCCAAGTCCGGCATCATTTGTTGCACTGCCACCGATGCCAATGATAAAGTTGCGGCAACCGCGTTCCAATGCATTACGGATAAGTTCACCGGTGCCATAAGTGGTAGTCAACATTGGATTTCTTTTCTCCGGCGGAACTAAGGGTAAGCCGCTGATATTTGCCATTTCTATGAAAGCAGTTTTTCCATCTTCCGAAATGCCATAATAAGTATCGTGCCACTCCATGAGAGGGTTGTGAGCGGAGATATGAATCATTTGTCCGTTTGTTGCCGCAATCAGGACATCCAACATCCCTTCACCACCATCGGCTATGGGCAGACAGAGAATTTCACATTCCGGGTATACGGAACGAATACCCTCGGCAGCTGCTTTTCCAGCCTCTGCCGAGGGTAAACATCCTTTGAAGGAGTCAATGGCTATGACTACTTTCTTCATTTATCTTTAAACTTCTTCTGTATCTTCCAGCTTAGCTTCAACTTTAGCTTCTGTTTTCGCTAACTTTCTGGTATTATTGGCGATAACTGCCAAAGCACGATATAGCTCTGCAAGCAGGCGGGCAAATACAACAATCAGGAAACCGTATATCGGCATGAGGAAGAAGATACCTGTGGATACCGGCATGATATATTGCAACTCATTGGCTGCAAAGAGTGCGATAATCAGTGAGCAGAGCGTACCAATAACACCGATATAAATTCCGAGCCATTCACCTATTGTCTGTGTCAGATGGGATACGACAGGGATGGCGATGAATTCGTTGTTTTCCTGAATAATGTCTTTCAATTTATTTTTCCGGTTCATCCAAAGCAGATAACTGCCCCATGCACCACCGCAGAGAATAATAAATACCAGAATGAAAGCAAAGATTGCTTTCCCTTCAGCGAACTTGAAGAAACCCATGTCAATGACTTTCACCAGAATTGCAATAGGAAACAGCAGATTTAGTACGGCAAAGATGACGTAGAGCCAGCGGAAAGGTTCACGGAAGAAACGTCCATTGTCGATGTACCCCAATAGAGGGTCGAGGAAGGTAAACAGCTTGTTGTTCATAGCGATAAGTATTAGCAATAAAGGATCTTGTTATTCTTAAATTACAAGCATGAGATCCTGATACATACCCATAATCTGATTTTTTCCTATTGATTATTTTATGTTTTACAAATATAATAAATATATCATAAAGATAAACATCTATGCCCTTTTTCAAGCAAAAAAGTTAAATAATCCCTATCTTTGCAGCATGAGTGAAGATACCTATAAAACCATAAGCGCCCCTTCCGAAGGGATTTACACCGAGAAGCGTAGCAAATTCATTGCTATCGCCCTACCTGTGCGTACTGTCGATGAGGTAAAATCGCATCTGGAAGTTTATCAGAAGAAATATTATGATGCCCGTCACGTCTGTTACGCTTATATGTTGGGATCCGAACGTAAGGATTTCCGCGCCAATGATAACGGAGAACCTTCCGGCACGGCAGGCAAACCGATCCTGGGACAGATAAATTCCAATGAACTCACGGATATTCTGATAATCGTAGTCCGCTATTTCGGTGGTATTAAATTGGGAACAAGTGGATTGATAGTTGCTTATAAAGCTGCTGCTGCTGAGGCGATAGCTGCTGCCGAAGTGATAGAAAAAACGGTAGATGAAACGGTAACCTTCTTGTTTGAATATCCTTTTATGAATGATGTAATGCGCATTGTAAAGGAGGAAGAACCGGAAATACTGGAACAGTCGTATGATATGGATTGCCGTATGATACTTCGTATCCGCAAGTCGATGATGCCGAAGTTGAAGGCACGTCTTGAAAAAGTGGAGACATTACGCTTCGAAGAAGAGTAATGTCCCGGCTCCCTGGTGGCCCAGTACGTTTATTTCAAAGATAAATCATTATAATGGATTTTTCGGTGCGTACCATCGCAAAAGGGTTGTTTATAGGATTTTCCGCATCGGCATAAGGCAATCCTGCCTGTTCGTATTTCTGCTTTTCCTTCTCTGTCTATCAGTTTAAAATTGCCTTCTACAATAAAAGGTCCATTGGGGGTAGCTGTGATGGCTACCATATTCTCTTCATTTTTCATGTTATCGAAAATTTAATATTTGATGTTTTAAGTAGAACGCTTCTACATGGAAATAGTTTGTTTATTCACTTTCTTTTGGGGGGATTTCCTTATCTTTAAATAAAATAAGCAGCATCTCAGTAGAACTTTTTCATGCAAGCATGAAAGTTCTGCCTTCAATTTGCATTATCTTTGTACACTTGTTAATTAGGAAAAAACAATTTATTATGGCATTTGAAGCAACAAAACGTGAGTTGGGCGAACTCTATACATTCTTTCGCCTCCTGGCAAATGGGAAAGTTTCACTGGGTACACCGCAAGCCCGGAAGGATGAAACGAAATGCTGGCCCATTGCACTGATACAGAGAGAGGAACACGACGGTACACGTCGTTATTACATAGAGTCGGATAATGTCCGTATAGTTAGTGGTGTATTAGAGAAAGAAGGTACATTTACTACAACTGATAAGGAAGAACAGCTCATTCCCCGTGAAGACTTTGGTGGAGCTGCCGAGTTTATTCTTGAATTATTGAAGACTACCAGCGGTTCCGATGCCATTGAAGTTCCTGAGGGACTGGAAGCATTTCTGGATGCAATCAATATCTATGACCTGGAAGCGAAGACAGAAGATCGTACGGATTTCTCTATAGCTTTCTGGCATCCCGAAGCTCCGTTGACAGGCTTTAATGTCCGTTGCCGCCTTAGTTCAATGAATCCATTGCTGGATGGCGGGCGTACGGCAAACCTGAAACTGGAACAATCGGGTATTAAATTTGCAACGCCTACGGTGAATAAGGTGAATGCCTTGCCGGAGTCGCCCACAGAAGTTACTGAACGCATGCTGATGATTGAGCGTCTCGGTGGGGTGTTGAAATACTCTGACGTAGCCGACCGTGTATTTCGCTGTAATTTATTGATGATTGATTTGCACTTCCCTCGTATGTTGGCGGAAATGGTGCGTATGATGCATCTCGATGGTATCGCACGTATCAGTGAACTGACAGATCGTATTAAAGAAATCAATCCTTTGAAGATAAAGGATGAGCTGATAAACAAACATGGTTTCTATGAGTTTAAAATGAAACAGTTCTTGTTGGCACTGGCTCTTGGTATGCGTCCGGCAAAGATTTATAATGGTACGGATTCCGCTGTGGAAGGTATTCTGTTGGTGGATGCAGCAGGAGAAGTGCTTTGCTATCATAAATCGGAACGTCGGACATTTGCCGATTTCCTTTATCTGAATACCCGTTTAGAGAAAGGTTCGGTAGATAAGGACAAGTACGGTTTTCTGGAAAAAGAGAATGGTGTATATTATTTCAAACTGAATGTAAAGATTGGATTGACAAAAAAATAACAAGTATGAATGAAGTTTTAAAGACCATCAAGTCGCGTCGTAGCGTACGTGCTTACACAGAACAGCAGATATCTCAAGAAGATTTGAATACTATTCTGGAAGCGGCAACCTATGCCCCCAGTGGTATGAATTATCAGACTTGGCATTTCACGGCTATTCAGAATGCCGCAGTATTGGAAGAGCTGAATGAGAAAATTAAAGGTGCTTTTGCTAAAAGTGACGAGCCTCGTTTACGGGAGCGTGGACAGAGCCAAACTTATTGCTGTTATTATCATGCACCCACACTTGTCATAGTTTCCAATGAACCAACGCAGTGGTGGGCAAGTATGGATTGTGCCTGCGCCATGCAGAACATATTCCTGTCTGCCAAGTCTCTTGGTATAGGTTCTTGCTGGATCAATCAACTGGGGCAGACTTGCGATGACCCGGATGTTCGTGCTTTCTTGACGAAATTGGGTATTCCCGAAAATCACCGTGTATATGGTTGTGCTGCTTTGGGCTATGCTGCTACCGCTCCGACAAAGGAGAGGCAACTGGCAGAAGGTACTGTGACTATTATTAAGTAATACTGGCCCTCCTTTCTATATGCTTTATTTTAGTAATTGACAAATATATGCTTTTCTTCACAAAACGACCGGTTACTCTCGTCATTAAGTGTAGTTGAATATTTGCCAAAGTTAGGACATTTTGCATATAAAAATGCCCGCAGGAGAGGCGGCAGTCAGGTAATTAATGAATTATACATGAAGCAATTTCGTATAATCCCGCCGCCTCGCCCTTTGGGCTACCTCTTTTCACAAAGAGGGTTGAAATTATATTATGTTAACCCGTTGGCGGAGTTAATTCATATCTGAAAAGATGTGAATCAAAGATTGCTGACGACATTCTTGTTAGTTCGTTGATAGTCAGCTAATAGTATTTACCGAATGCTTATCATAAGATGTAAAAGCGTTTACCGCTGTATGTAACAGTCTTTACCCCTTATTGTAACGACCTTTACCTCGGCATGTAACGGTCTTTACCTCGGCATGTAAATGGAGTTACCGTGTGGAGTGAACAAAGTTACCATTTGGGGTAAACAGAATTTCCATGAAAGGAAAACGGCTGTGTATTTAAGTCAGATAATCCATAACTGTGTCAGAAATGAATTAATTCCGCCAACGGGTTATACTATATTATATCCGGATTTTTATCTCTGCATATCAATGATGCCGCTATCCGTATCACTATTGTTCAATCCCTTGTTTCCGGCTTTGTGCTTGCGGCCGAACTCGAACGTATAGCCTATGCGGAGTATGAACATTTGTCCCGTCTCCTTCACAAAAGTTTCCGAGCGGAAGGGAGCTACCTCACTGATGCGTTCTTTTCCCACCTTATAATTATTGGTGAAAGGAAACAGAACACCGATCCCTGCCTGAAAGTTCTGCTTGGCGTACATTGCCATAAATGCCGTCTGATTTTCATTCTTCTTGATGGTCTCACCGAAGAAGTTGTTCTGCACCTTCCTGAATTGTCCGAGCAAAGAAAAGCCTTTGTATTGCAGTTGCGCCATCACACTATAGTAAAATTCATCGTACGTGTGGCTGTATTCCAAACCTTCCGACCAACTGCGGGTGTATCCTCCCGAAGCATAAAGCGTCAGGAAATCTTTCAGTCCGAACAACGTTGCGCCGTTTGTGCCGATCATCAGTTCCGCATTCAGGCTCTGAAACGAGCGTTGGTTTTCATCTTTCAGTATCAGCTTCCCATCCTCGACAAAGATGCTTTCCATGATGGGGCTGTCATAGTACTGATGGCGCAGGCTCAGGTTGGCATTGAATTGTTTTTTAGAATAACTGTAGGACAAGGAATTTGTGAACTGCTGATATGTTTTCAGCAACGGGTTACCACGGACAATCTGCAGGGTATCAATAGCCTGTTCCACATCCGTCAGCGAACCGAGTGACGGTATGGCGGGACTGATATTGAACCGGTAGCGCAGGAACCCCGCTTTCTTCAAATTATAACTCAACCGTACGGTAGGTGTAAAAGTATAGTAAGCATGGTCTTCGTCACTTTCTTTGAACCAGGCGCGTGTCATGCCCACGCTGCCTGCATAACTGAAGTCCTTTACCTTGCCCTGCATCTCAAAGAAAGCGGAGGTCTGCGCCTGGTCCATCTTCGAAGTTGTGGGGTTGGAACCTTTGTACTCATTTTCCGTCCTCATCTGATAGTGGCGGGCACCACCGCTTAGTTTTATATCCTTGAAACTCTTTTCATAAATGGCCTCACCGATGATGGAGCGTTTGTCACCGTCCACCAGTGTCTGAATATCCGCCAGCGGTGCACTTTCATCCTTATACTCCTTATATTTCCGGTTGTTCTTGGTGTGGATGAGCGTTCCCGTCACATTCATCTGAATGCTCTGCTGATGGGGCAGGGTATGCTGGAAGTAAAGGTCGAGAGCCGGAGAATAACTGGATGTATGGCTGTTGACGTACGAATAGATAGACTCCGTGTCACCTACCGCCCACATCTTGTTCAGTTCATTCTGATAAGGAGCATTGTTGAGGTTATTGCGGAAGATGGCATTGAATACATACTTGTCCGCTTTCGTCAGATTGTAAGTCAGATTCAGGTTGTTGATGAAACTGAGTGCGGGAGATTCATCCTCGATACCTTCCTTGATGCGGTCGATGGTGCGGTCGCCCAGATAGAAAGTCTCGTGAGATTCGAGGCGGCTGTGATACTTACCGTTCTTGTTGAAGTAGTCGATGCCCCATTCGGAGTTCTTGTAGTTGAACTTCGCACTCAGGAAATTCTCTCCCCACAGGGTATGGGGCGAGTCGGAAAGCTGGAAATTTACCACACCACCCGTTTCGCGGCGACGCAGGATAATATTGACTACGGCACCCAGTTCGTCGTCACCGTATTGCTTGCCCGGGTCTTCGATGAACTCCACGCGCAGCACGTCTTTGGCTCTGACGGCAGCTATTTCCTTGTCCGTCACTTTGATGCCGTTGATTCGGGTCTGCACTTCTCCACCACCGCTGATGCTCATGCTGTTGGTGAACTTGTCCACTTGCAGGCGGGCGATGCCAAGGTTGTTCAGCAGATCGTAGGCACCGAACGAACGTTTCAGCTGGCTCTCAGTGGGCAGGATAATTTGACGGTCCACGCGTTGAAGCACGTTGCTGGCGGATACGGTCACTTCACCCAGGCTTACGGCATCTTCCTGCAACTGTACATCGCCCAGGTCGAGGTCGTTGTTCAGTTTCAGTAGGATAACTTCACTTTGATAGCCGATAAAAGTAATGGCCAGGCGGTAATTGCCCGCCTTGATTTTATTGAGGGCAAACTTACCCTGAGTATCCGAAGTCACTCCGGTTACCAGAGTGGAGTCTGTGGTCCATAGCGATACATTGGCGGCTATGATGGCTTCTTGCGAAGTATCCGTAACACGTCCTTTGATTGTAAGGTTCTGTGCCTGCGTACTGAGTACGGAGAGGACAGTCAGTAGTAAAAATAGTTTTGTTTTCATATTCGTTCCTGTTAGTAGATTACTGTTTGATTAGAGATGTAGAAGGCACTCCTCCCTGTTAGGGAAGATTCTTTAATTTGTATTTCAGATGTTTATACTTTCGGCGTCGAGGCTGTAAAAGTTAAGACTGTACAGCGGAATTCAGTTCGTACATCAGAGTAAAAACTTTGACTATGATGAGCACGAAGAGGAGTCCGAAGGTAATCAATAATGCTGTCTTTGCGTATCTCTTCATGAACTGCTGTTTTTAAGTTTATTATATCGTTCTATCACTTCATCTATGCTGATGCCGAGTAACTCCATGTTTAGGAATACATCGGCCAGTTGGTTGTCGAAGAATTCTTTCTTCTGTATCTTCATCACTTTCTTCACCGCATCCTTTGCCAGATAGAAGCCCATACCCCGCTCCGGATAAATAATGTCTTCCGCCTGTAGGTATTCGTAGGCTTTCATTACGGTGCGCGAATTCACGGCAAGCTGTGTAGAAAGCTCCCTGACCGAGACTACCCGCTCTTCCGCTCGCCATTCCCGGGTGAGTATCTTGCTGAAACAGAAGTCTACGATCTGTTGGTATATTGGTTTATTGGTTTTAAACTCCATAGCTTACAGTTGTTTTTCTTTGAGCAGGAAGTAGGCTGATACCCATGTTCCGATGATAAATAACGGGGGAGTGGCATAGTTGCAGAAAGCGATGATGGCTTCTCCCGTGGGAGATACCGGGAAATTATATATCGGATAAGCTATAATATTTGACATCCAATATCCATGAGAGTCAGCGGGGGCACATATTGTCATGAGTGCGGTGAGCCCCAGCATGATGGTGAGGCAGAGGCATACGACGATAAAAGCACTTATCATTTTTTGGCGCTTAAAGGCAATACAGCCGATGAAGAAGATACCCTGTAGCAGACTGTATGTCAATAGTTGGTCTTTATTGACTACGTAAGGTTCGATAAGATTCCCGAAGTGTTGTAGATAGTCGATGCCTGACAATATGAATACTCCTTTGAGAACCACAATTATCAGGGCACAGAATAGTGGAAGTATGAGTATATATTTCAGCCATAAATGCATGAACTTTTCCAAAGCAGAAGCGGGTAGCAGCAGATAGAGTGTGAAGTTATGCTTGGAGATACTTGCTTCCAGCAGGCAAGGAGCGATGCAGAGGAACCACAAAGTATAGCGACTCAAGGATGCGGCTTGCGTCTGTTCTGTATAGAAACTTGCTCCTTTATTAATATCATACATCATACAGAGAAGGCAAATCCCCAGAACGACACCTGCACTCCATAATAAGTGTTTTCCGGTTTCTTGCTTCTTGTATTTCTCCAATAGGAAGAAACGTTTCAGATTAAAAGTCGTATTCATAATTTCTTCTTATGATTTATTCGTTCCATATCATTTTTATTTTCTCCGGTACTTGCAGCGCTGCCTTATACAGTAGTTCAATGTCCGGTGTATTCTCTTCTCCCTCTTCATTAGGTAGGATGGAGAAGTAGCCATGCAGGTCTTGTTCGCTATAAAGGCTATCTTCGGGTAGATAGGCTGTGCGGGCAAAAAGCAGCCGTTCGCTGATTTCATCCAGTGAGCGGTTCAGTAAGATTTCGCCTTCGCTGAGGATGATGAGGTGATCCAACAAGTTTTCGAAATCGTGTGCCTGATGAGTGGAGATGAACAAGGTGCTTTCATCATCCACGGTGCGACTGATGATACGTTTCAAGGCTTGCCGGGAGGTGATATCCAGTCCGTTGGTAGGTTCGTCGAGCAGGGTGAGGGGAGTGTGCAGGGCTAAGGCATACGCCAGCATCGCTTTCTTCTGTTGTCCGTAGGAGACGGCGGAAAGTTTCTGTTTTCCATCGATGTGCAATTCTTCCAGGTTCTGTTCGAAATCCTTGCGGCTGAAACGGGGATAGAATACGGAATGGCGGGCGGCGAACTGATAGATGCTTTCAGTGGGCATCTGCATCTCTTCCGGCAAAAAGAAGTAGTGGCACAGTAATTCCGGACTTCTTTGGACAGAATTACAATTATCGATTTTACACTCACCTTTCCATGGGAAAAGAAGTCCGCAGATGAGATGTATCAGTGTGGTTTTTCCTACACCGTTTTCTCCCAATAGTCCATATATACCATTACCTACTTCCAAAGATATATCGTTGAAAATAGGTTGTTTAGGCTTATAGCCGTAGCTTATATTCTCTATCTTTATCATAACTTCTTTAGTGTTGCACTGATGTACAACACTGCAAACGTAAATGATGCTGATGAGAAAAGCAAGGAATAGAGACTTTAATTAATGTATTTTAGCAGATTAACTTTTATAGAATGAGCCATACCGCCACCATGTGGCATGCCGACCCTGCCAATACAAAGAAGTGAAAAACGGAATGCATATATCGCTGTCGGAAAGAGTAAAATACTGCTCCGGTGATGTAGCATACACCTTCGGCAATCATCCAGTAACAAGTTCCTTCGGCAATGGCATATAGCGGTTTGAAAGCAACCAGTACGGACAAGCCCATGACAATGAAACAAATGGTTTCCACATTACTGTGTTCCTCCATTTCACGGAAACTCACAATGGTACCGATGATGGCGCATAGCCAGACGAAACCGAATAACCCCCATCCCCAGGCACCCTCACTTCGCAGTGCAATTAGTGTAATAGGCGAATAACTACCTGCAATATGCCAGTAGATAGCTGCGTGATCCCAATTCCGTAATCGTTTCTTCCAGGGATTATGATATCTCAGTGCGTGATAAAGGGTAGAAGAGATGTAAGAACCCAGCATGCCGAACAAGTAAAGGCAGATGCCAAACGTTGCCCAAAATTCTCCGTTGCTTTTTATGAGAAACAGTGTGCCCACAATGATACCCATCAGAATGCCTGCGGCATGTGACAGTGTATTTATTCTTTCTTCTCCTTTGGTGTAAAAAAGTCCGCTACTTTTTCTGTTTCGGGTTGTATTCATTGGGGGGATAGATAATATGCCATTGATGATAGGGATTATACTTCCTCCGCTCTTACCATCTCCCATCCGCTGAATTGCATCACGATACAGTGCAACTGCGTGCCCTGTGTCAGTTGTTGCACCCGTGGACCTTGGGCATAGCCGTGTATTTGGTCTACGGCATCCAGCCACTGTTGTTTGCCTTTACTATCATAGTCTTTTGTCGGCAAATACTTCAGTTCCAGGATGTAGCTGTGAGCCACCTCGGGGTAATGTTGCAGGTCGGGCATGAGGAACATGTCGCAGAAGCCGTGGTTCAGTTCCACTTCAGGGGCGGTGAGGTAGTAGGCGCTGATACTGAGGTAGGCGGTGAAGAAACCTTGTATGTTTCGTTCACCCTCGATGAGGCTGCGCACGGAGGAATTGTTCTTGTAGGCTTGTGCGATGAATTCGAGTGATTGTCGCCAGTTGCCATAGTATGCCATATCTTTATAGATGGTGCGCAGTCTGCTCAAGTCGATGTAGTTTTCACTTTGATAACTTTCGAGCAAATATTCGTAGTACTGCTTGCGCACATTGTTGTTGGGGATGCTCAGTACCAACTGGTCGCCGTCTGTTCCAGTGATGGTAAGCATCCCGTAATAGAAGAGCAGGCTGGGGAATATCTCCGCCTTGGCAATTTGCTCGGCGGGGAAGGAGGTGGCAAGGTTGGTTATGATCTGTCCCTCCTCGGTGATGCGGCGCAACACACCCTTGCGGTCACCGTCCAACTTGTCCAGCTGGATGAGTTTCTTCATTTTGTTGTAGTCGGTGCGGGTGTTAGGGTCTATCATTTGTTCGGGTGAAGCGCCATAATTCATGTAATTACGGAGGTAATAGAACACCATGTCACAGTTGAACATCTTCGGATCGCGTTCCAAACTCGCTTTGGCGAAGCAGTAGTTGTCGTACCAGGGTTTCATTTCTGAAATCATGGTATCCACGTCGCCGTTGTGCTCTCCGGCATCCTTGTAATATTGCAAAATCGCACGTACGTCCATTTCGCTGAATCCCAGCATCATGTTGAATAAGGGTTCGGTACTGATATTCCATCCGATGTTGAATCCACTGCTCAGGTCGTCTAAAGTAACGGGGCTAACACCTATCATGAAGATGCGCTCAAACATACCCTTGAACTTCTTGAAGACTTCACGATAGAATCCGCTGGCGTGGGTGATGGCATGATAAACGCCTTCGCCTTCTTCGTTGAGTACTACATTGGTAAAGTTGTCGTATTCATCGATGATGAGGTAGAGGCGGGCATCTGTTTCTTTGGCCTTCATGTCCAGATAGTTTAGCTTATTTCTGAAGCCGGATTGTTCCTTCATTTCCCGGACAAATCCGGGATAGTAGTGTGATTCGTAGATGGAAGCGAAGTTATCCACACACATACTGCAATAATCGTTGAAGTTCTGCGACAGTCCTTCTCCTTGTCCGCCTATGCGTGAGAAATCCATGTACAGCACCTGAAAGGCTCCTTGCAGCGGCGTAGGTCGGCTACCTATCCATAAGTTTCCGAAGCGTGCGGTGAATTTTTTTTTCTGGGCAAGGTCGTAGTAAGCCCGCAACATGCCCAGGAAGATGCTTTTGCCGAAGCGGCGGGGGCGGATGAGGAACAGATACCGAGGTTGCTGCTCCAGCAGGGGCAGATACATGGTTTTGTCCACATAATATAGATTTTGTTCCACCACTTCCACGAAGCTGGAAACGCCATAAGGCACTTGTTTTATCTCTTCCATATCATTCTCTGTGTTTTAGTGCTTCAACATGAAGCGCTTATCACGCAACACTGTTTTTGTCGCGCAACATTGCAAAAGTACTTTATTCTTCCCGAAAGAACAAAGGAAGCGGGCGGAAAGTTGTTGTCCGGCAATATCAAGTTCTAATCTTAAAATAAACCTTTGTGAAAGGGACAACAGTATTTATCATCCCGAGATTAACAAAGAAATTTGGACTAAGGATGAAATAGAATTTCAAGGAACGATCACAACAATAAAAAGGTAAAAGGGATTTAACCTCCTAACGAAGCGAAATCCCTTTTACTTTTTTTATGAGTAGTGCTATTTAGAAGCACCCATAACACGTTGGCAACAGCTTGCGGTCGCCCAGCGTATTATCTACACGCGCTACGTTTATCCAGAATTTATTTTCGCGTACACTCTCTATCGGATAAGCAGCCTTTTCGCGAGTATAACTATGTTCCCAATTATTGGCAACCACCTCGTATTCAGGATGCGGAGCATTTACCAATACATTGTCTTCCTTATCTGCTTTGCCTTCTTTCACTTCCTGAATTTCTTCCCAGATGTTTAGCATTACATTTACGAAGTTATCCAGTTCGCTGAGGCTTTCACTTTCCGTAGGTTCTATCATCAGCGTGCCGTGAACAGGGAAGGAGAGGGTAGGAGCATGATACCCATAATCCATCAATCGTTTGGCAATGTCATTTTCGCTGATACCGGTTTCTTCATGTACCTTACGGCATTCCAATATCATTTCATGGCCTACGAATCCCGTAGCTCCACGATATACAATGCCATACGTATCTTTCAGACAAGCTGCCAGATAATTGGCACTGAGGATTGCAATTTTTGTTGCACGGGTCAGTCCTTCCGTGCCCATCATACGGATATATCCGTAAGTAATAGGTAGGATACCTGCACTACCGAACGGAGCAGCAGACACAGCATTAACAGGATTACCGAATAACGGATGTCCCGGCAGGAATGGAACCAAATGTTCCGCTACGCAGATAGGACCTACCCCCGGACCACCACCACCGTGAGGAGAGGCAAAAGTCTTGTGTAGGTTCAGGTGACAAACGTCGGCACCAATAGAACCGGGGTTTGTCAGGCCTACCTGTGCATTCATATTTGCACCGTCCATATATACTTGTGCACCACAATCGTGGATGATGCGGCAGATTTCGACAATTTCAGTTTCAAAAATACCGTGTGTGGAAGGATAGGTAATCATCAATGCGGCAAGATCCTCTTTATTCTCTTCTGCTTTGGCACGCAGGTCGTTCATGTCTACATTACCCTGATCGTCACAAGCGCAAGTCACGGTAGTGAAGCCGGCCTGGATGGCTGATGCGGGATTGGTTCCGTGAGCCGAAGCAGGAATCAACACCTTGTTCCGATGTCCCTGCCCGATGTTTTCCAGATAAGCACGGATCACGCGGAGGCCTGCGTACTCACCTGCCGCACCGGAGTTCGGTTGCAGACTGACGCCGGCAAAACCTGTAATGATTCTCAGCTCTTCACTGAGATTATTTATCAGTTCACGATACCCTTCAGCCTGGTCTTCGGGAACAAGCGGGTGCATACACATAAACTCGGGGCAACTGAGAGGTAGCATTTCTGCGGCTGCATTCAACTTCATGGTGCAGGAACCAAGGGAAATCATGGAATGTGCAAGGGAAATATCCATACGGTCGAGGCGTTTGATATAACGCATCATCTCTGTTTCCGTATGATATTTATTGAATACCTCATGCGTCAGATAAGGACTCTGACGTTTCAGGGTTTTATTGATAGTGCTGTTTACGGGAATATCTTCTGCCTTTGTCCAATCCTTTCCGGCTGCAATGGCAAAGATGGAGTGCAGTATATTGGTAGCAGCTACATCAGTGGTTTCATCGATACTCATGCCTACGTCACCATTATCAAAATAGCGCAGGTTGACTTCCTTACTTAGTGCAATGGTACGTATCTGTTGTGCAGATACCGTATCAGGCAATACAAAACGCAGGGTGTCGAAGTATTGCTCGTTCACTTGTTTGTATCCCAGCTTGTTGATGTTCTTTTCGAGATATGCTGCAATGCTGTGAATGCGTTCGGCGATGGTGCGGATGCCTTCCGGACCATGATATACGGTATAGAAACCTGCCATCGTTGCCAGCAACGCTTGTGCGGTACAGATATTTGAAGTGGCTTTTTCACGTTTGATATGTTGCTCACGGGTTTGCAGGGCCATACGGTAACACAACTTTCCGTATTTGTCTTTTGACCAGCCAATGATACGTCCCGGAATGTTACGTTTGTACTCGTCACGCGTAGCGAAATAACCGGCAGACGGTCCGCCATAGAACATCGGTGTGCCAAGTCGTTGCGTGGTACCGAATACAACGTCAGCTCCCCATTCTCCCGGAGGTGTGAGCAGGGCAAGGCTCAGAATATCGGCGGCTACAGCCACTTTGCAGTTGGCGGCATGAGCTTTCTCTACAAAAGTGCGGTAATCTTCTACATTTCCACTTGCATTGGGATATTGCAGTATACAGGCAAAAATGTCCGGTGTCATTTCCATCTCGGAATATTTTCCTGTGCGTATCTGGATGCCTTGCGGGATGGCGCGTGTAGTCATTACTGCCAATGTTTGAGGGAAAACGCTTTCGTCTACAAACACGACGTTTGCACCGGATTTCTGCATATCGCGCGGACGCAGGGTATACATCATAGAGACAGCTTCGGCAGCAGCAGTGGCCTCATCCAGCAGGGAGCAGTTAGCGAGCGGCATACCAGTCAGGTCGCAGACAGCTGTCTGGAAGTTCATCAATGCTTCGAGGCGTCCCTGTGAAACTTCTGTCTGGTAAGGAGTATAAGAGGTATACCATACAGGATTCTCAAATACATTCCGTTGGATAACGGCGGGGGTGATGGTGTTGTACCAGCCGAGGCCGATATACGTAGTGTAAAGTTTGTTTTTGCACGCCAACCGGGTGATGTGTCGGCCGAACTCATATTCTGTCATGGGTTCGGGGAGTGCCAACGGTTCTTTCAGCCGAATGTTTGCAGGGATGGTTTTATCTATCAACTCATCCAGACTGCCGACTCCTATTTTTTGGAGCATTTTCTCTTCGTCTTTCTCGCTGATGCCGATGTGGCGGCAAGCTAATAGGTCGCTTTTCATATCTATATTTAATTTAAGTTTATCTGAAGAATGGGTTTTCCGCCTTTTCAATGCCGATGGTAGTCGGAGCACCATGTCCGGGATAGACTATTGTTTCGTTGGGCAATACGAACAGGCGGCTGCAGATATGCTCTTTCAGTTCGTCGAAGTTGCCGCCGGTGAGGTCGGCACGCCCGATGCTACCCTGGAAAAGTACGTCGCCGGAGAACATACAGTGATCTGCAGCGCAGTAATAAACAAGGCTTCCCGGTGAGTGTCCCGGCACGTGAATAGCCTCCAGTGTTGTATTTCCAAAACTAATGATGTCTCCATCATGCAGGTAGTGCCCTATCGGCGCAGGCAGTTCGTTCCAATGGAAGCCAAACATACGGCTTTGTTTCGGAGCTTCATCAATCCAGAATTCATCGGCCTTATTGGCTTCTACTTGCAGACCGAATTCTTTAACCATGAAAGCGTTTCCGAAGATATGATCCAGATGCAGGTGTGTATTGAGGAGATGTTTTACGTTCAATCCATTCTTGATGATGAAGTTCTTCAACGCTTGTTTTTCCTCCTCATAATAGCAACCGGGGTCTATCACGGTAGCTTCAAGGGTGTCGTCCCACAGAACGTAGCAGTTCACGGGGAACATATTAAACTCAAACCTTTTTATTTTCATGATAGGTATATGTTAGTCATTATTTCTGTGATTAAGGCGTCACATAAACCACTTTTTTCGTTTCAAAGAATTCCTCCTCAAAATAGTCTTTCAGATCATACATCACGGTCTTGTTCTTGAAAGGCATAGCCTCATTGGCCAACTCGCCGCCTTTCAGACAAATCAGTCCGTTGGGCAAAGCATTCTGCTGTTTGGGAGTGATATTCTTACGAATGATTTTCAGTAAATCGGCAAGCGGCATTACAGCACGGCTTACAACGAAATCGAATAACTGCTTTTCCTCCTCAGCCCGGGCATGGCGGAAAGTGACATTCTCCAGTCCGATGCTGTTGGCTACTTCCGTTGCTACGCGCACCTTCTTTCCAATACTGTCTACAAGGTGAAATTTCACTTCGGGAAATAAAATGGCAAGAGGAATACCGGGAAAGCCTCCTCCTGTTCCCAGGTCCATGATATGGGTACCGGGTACGAAGCGGGTAACCTTGGCTATACCCAGCGAATGGAGTACATGATGTTCGTACAGATTCTCGATGTCTTTGCGTGATATGACGTTTATTTTAGCATTCCAGTCCGTATAGAGGTCATAGAGGGCCGCGAATTGTTGCTTCTGCGTCTCTGTGAGGTCCGGGAAGTACTTTAGAATGATTTCCATGTTTGTTGATTATTAATTTAATTATGAATTATGAGTTATGAATTATGAGTTATGAATAGGCACGCTGTACAATGGCGCAGCCTAATTCATAATTCATAATTTATAATTCATCATTAATTCTCTTTTCTCACTTCGTTCAATACCATTGTATCATCGCTCAGTAAATGCGACATGATTTCATAGGGTAGAGTGATTTCTACCGGTCCCATCACATAGGGAGCGATTTCATAAATATTATAATAGAAAGTGATTCCTTTTTCACTCAAATAGAAGTTCTCGGTTGGTTCCAGGTCTCCGGTGCTTGTATATCCCATTTCTTCTACTTCCTGGCGTGTAGTGGCATTGTTATCTGCCATGAGTTGGTTCCACAGTAAGTCAGTGAGCGTTTCCTGATATTCTCCTACAAAAATATCGTCCAGACGTATCGGACTCAAAGTACGCAGGTCCATATTGAGGAAAGTGGACATATAAATGCCATGAGCACCTCCGGTAAACTCGTTGTAGTCGATGCGGTAAACCAGCAGATGCTTTTTGTAATATTGCACATGACCTTCTACACCTTTGTAATAGGAGTACCAGGCACTTATGGATGCTGAATCTTCTTTTTCCGCTTCATCTTTGGCATACATCGGTTCCAGATCTTTCAGATAATCCTGAATATAGGTTTCTTTATAAGCTTTTACAGCCTCTTCGGGTGTCATCGTCATATACTTATCGCCGAAGCAGGCAGAGAGGAAATAGGTGTTGAGACTATCTTTCAGTTTCTCGTCGGACGATTTACTGGCATAGGCAAAGTTGATGGTAATGTTACATCCGGGCTTGGCAGTATCTCCGAACAGGTGGGCAGTCTCATTTACCTGTATACTGTCGAACTCCAACGCACCGGCGTTTTTGTTCATGGTGTTACCACAAGAAAATAAAAAGCCACTTGCCGCAAGTAGAATGACAAGTAGGCTGACATATTGCTTTTTCATTTGGACTTTCTTCGTTAAATTCAACATTTCGGTTTCAGTTCGCTATCGACAAATATAGGACATATAAACGAATAGAACATATAAAAAATGAAAAAATAATAGGCATAAATGCTTTTATCTGCCTATCTTTGCATCAGATATGAAGAGACTTCGTTACATATTGGCAGTATTATTGTCCCTGACGGTTGTGTATGCAGGGGCCGGAGTTTCTATTGTCCACTATTGTTGTGCACGTTGCGCCACAGAGCAGGCATGCTGCACCAATGGTTGTGCCAAATGCCACAAATCTCATCATAATCCGGAAAAATCTTGCAAGGATGAAGGCTGTACGGCTACCTTTTATAAGGTAGACCTTGTGAAATACTCGTGTGAAAGCCCTGTTATAGCCGTACCTGTTATTCAACTTCTCTGTGAAGCATTGCCGGATTTCCAGTACTCCTTGCCTACGGGTGATTTGGAAGAGGTGTCTTATAATGTACCTCCACATCCTGACAGTTCGAGGCAGTATCTGGCTCTTTATTCTGTTCTCATCATTTAGAATTCCCTTATTGCGGAGTGAATCCGCTCCTGTACGTCTGAAAGACCTTCATTCCTTTCAAATATGGGTCGGCACTGTACCCTAACCATACCAACTCCGTATCAAGTCCGTACCAACTCCGTACCAAGTCCAAGAGTATAGGCACGGAGCAAGTATGGACCGGACAGGGAGAGAATACGGTGCACGTCATTTACAATGATTGCAAGAACTAATAGAACTTTAAGAATAATGAGACTTTTATATATTTTTCTTTTTCTCGCCATAACCTTGAACTTGCAGGCGCAAGTGACAGGTGTAGTAAAAGATTCCGCCGGAGAACCCATTCCGGGGGCAAATGTTTTCTGGATGAACACAACCGAAGGAGCAACCACTAATGAAGACGGTAACTTCTCTATTCATAAACCTGCCCGCAGCCATATGCTTGTAGTTAGCTTTATCGGATTTGAAAATGATACGGTACATGTGGATAAAGGCAATCAGCAACTTGAGATTGTGCTTCGTGAAGGAGTGGAATTAGGTGAAGTGAACATTGTAACCCGCAAAATGGGTACCATGAAGTTGCGTTCCAGTGTGATGAACGAAGATATGATCAGTA
Source organism: Bacteroides intestinalis (assembly GCF_003464595.1). Classification (GTDB taxonomy): domain Bacteria; phylum Bacteroidota; class Bacteroidia; order Bacteroidales; family Bacteroidaceae; genus Bacteroides; species Bacteroides intestinalis_A. The sequence continues at coordinate 67,528 of NZ_QRZF01000014.1, read as the reverse complement.
GTGCCGAATTGACACGTGCAGCCTGCTGTAATCTGGGTGAGAGTTTTGTGACAAACCCTTCCGTCGATGTAAGCTATTCGGATGCTGCCACGGGGGCCAAGCAGATTAAATTACTGGGGCTCTCCGGCACTTATGTACAGATGATGACTGAGAATATTCCGAATTTCCGTGGAGCAGCCGCTCCTTATGGATTAGGATATGTACCGGGGCCGTGGATGCAGAGTATACAGGTCAGCAAAGGAAGTTCATCCGTGAAGAATGGCTATGAGTCTATAACCGGACAAATTAATGTGGAGTTTAAGAAGCCTCAGTTGCCGGAAGCGGATTGGGTGTCGGCAAATCTTTTTGCCAGCAGCACAAACCGGTATGAAGCTAATGCGGATGCTACAGTGAAGCTTTCGAAGCGCTGGAGTACTTCTTTACTGGCACATTATGAAAATGAGACGAAATCTCACGACTCCAATGATGATGGTTTTGTGGATATTCCGCGTGTGGAGCAGTACAACTTCTGGAACCGATGGGCGTATATGGGCGATCATTATGTATTTCAGGCAGGTATAAAGGCTTTGCATGAAACCCGTAACAGTGGTCAGACTGCTCATGGTCAGACACCTACTCATGATCTATACGAAATAGGTATTCAGACAAACCGTTACGAAGCCTTCACCAAGAATGCTTATATTTTCGATAAAGAAAAGAACACGAACCTTGCTTTGATTCTGCAGGGAACTTTGCATAATCAGGATGCCACCTACGGGCGCAAACTGTATGATGTGGACCAAAGCAATTTCTATGCTTCGTTGCTTTTTGAAACGGAGTTCAGCAAACAGCATAGTCTTTCCACGGGATTAAGTTTCAATTATGATGGTTACGATCAGCATTACCGGCTGACGAATCAGGTGGAAGATGGATTGACGAAGAAATATGTGAAGGAGTCTGTTCCGGGAGCATATGTCCAGTATACATTCAATCTGAATGACCAGTTGATGTTGATGGGCGGTATCCGAGGGGATTACAGCAGCGAACATGGTTTCTTTGTAACACCGCGTGCACACGTCAAGTATAATCCGAATGAGTATCTGCATTTTCGTTTGTCTGCCGGTAAGGGATACCGTACCAATCATGTATTGGCGGAGAATAACTATCTTCTGGCAAGCAGCCGTAAAATGAAGATTGCCCCTCATCTGGATCAGGAGGAAGCGTGGAATTACGGAGCGAGTGTGTCTACTTACATTCCTGTTTTTGGCAAGACGCTGAATGTGAATGCCGAGTATTACTATACGGATTTCCTGAAACAGGTGGTTGTTGATATGGATAGCAATCCGCACGAAGTGGCCTTTTATAATCTGGATGGACGTTCTTATTCGCACGTGTTTCAGATAGAGGCAAGTTATCCGTTTTTCAAAGGTTTCAACCTTACGGCAGCCTACCGTCTGACAGATGCGAAGACCACCTACAATGGCAAACTAATGGAGAAACCACTTACCGGAAAGTATAAGGGCTTATTGACAGCTTCCTATCAGACACCATTGGGCTTATGGCAGTTTGATGCTACCCTTCAGTTGAATGGAGGTGGAAGGATGCCCGATCCTTACGAACTCGCTGACGGCAGTCTTTCGTGGGAACGTCGTTATGGCAGCTTCCAGCAACTCAGTGCCCAGGTAACGCGTTATTTCCGTCGCTGGTCTATTTATGTCGGCGGTGAGAACCTGACTAACTTTAAGCAGAAGAATCCGATAATCGATGCCTCTAATCCATGGGGAGAGAATTTCGATGCTACCATGGTGTGGGGGCCGATGCATGGTGCAAAGGCATATATCGGGTTGAGGTTTAACCTTGCAAGAAACTAAAATCTAATTTTATATTAACTCAAAATAAGGAGATATTTATGAAAACAAGAAGAATGATGGCTGCTCTCGTAGTAGCTTTATTGAGTGTAACAGCAGTGATGGCAAAAGATATCCGTACCGCTGTTTTTAAAGTTTCACAGATGCATTGCGAAAACTGTGAGCGGAAAGTGAAAAGCAACATTAAATTTGAGAAAGGAGTAAAAGAATTCTCTACAGACTTGAAAACAAAAACTGTGTCTATTACCTACGATGCTGAAAAGACAAATGTAGACAAACTGAAAGCTGGTTTCAAGAAGTTCAACTACGAAGCCGAGTTCGTTAAGGAGGCGAAGCAAGAGGATAAGAAGTAGTCGAACAAACAGCCTGTAGAGATTGTTTTAGGAATAGAAAGGAAGGGAACCAGTTGACGAGTTGACAAGGGAACAAGGGGCTGCGCAATGCTTCTATGCCGCATGGAACCTTGTCTCCTTGTCAACTCGTTAACTGGTCAACTTTCCCCAATACATTTTCCTCAACGAAACTTGAAATAAACAATATATATGGCTAATTTAAAGAAACAGACGTTTCCCGTGCTGAACATGCATTGTGCGGGATGCGCCAATAACGTAGAAAAGACCGTTCGCAAGTTGGTGGGCATTACAGATGCTTCGGTCAACTTTGCTTCCAATACACTGTCTGTCTCCTATGAGACGGATAAGCTGACACCCGGAGAAATTCGTGCTGCCGTACTGGCTGCGGGCTATGACCTCATTATTGAGGAAGATCATGCCGAAGAGCGTCAGGAGGAAGAACAACAGAAGCGTTACCGCCGCCTGAAAGGGCGGGTGATAGGAGCGTGGTTATTTGCTATTCCTCTGCTGTTGCTTTCCATGGTCTTTATGCATGTACCCTATTCTAACGAAATACAGATGGTACTGGCTATTCCAGTACTGGTGTTGTTCGGTACACCGTTCTATACCGGTGCCTGGAAACAGGCTCGTCTGGGACGCAGTAACATGGATACCTTGGTTGCACTGAGTACATCCATTGCTTTTCTGTTTAGCGTTTTTAATACCTTCTTCCCCGATTTCTGGTATAGCCGTGGTTTGGAGCCTCATGTTTATTATGAAGCTGCTGTGGTTATTATCGCTTTCGTACTGACAGGTAAGCTGATGGAAGAGCGTGTTAAGGGTAACACCTCTACCGCCATCCGCAAGCTGATGGGATTACAGCCCAAGATAGCCCGTGTGGTGCGCAACGGTAAGGAAGAGGATATTCCTTTGGAGCAGCTGAGAATTGACGACCTGGTCAGCGTACGTCCCGGCGAGCAAATTCCCGTTGACGGCTTTTTGACCGAGGGTGATTCTTATGTTGATGAAAGTATGATTAGCGGTGAACCTATCCCGGTAGAAAAGAAGACCGGTTCGCACGTATTGGCTGGAACCATCAATCAGAAAGGTTCATTCATTATTCGTGCCGAGAAAGTGGGTAGTGAAACGGTGCTGGCGCGTATCATCCGTATGGTGCAAGAAGCACAGGGCAGTAAAGCTCCCGTACAACGTATCGTGGATAAGGTGACAGGTATCTTTGTTCCTGTAGTATTGGGCTTGTCCGTACTGACATTCTTTATCTGGATGTTCTTCGGTGGTGTAGATATGCTTTCCCATGCCATGTTATCGGCGGTTTCCGTATTGGTGATTGCTTGTCCCTGTGCATTGGGGTTGGCCACGCCTACAGCTTTGATGGTAGGTATTGGTAAAGCTGCCGATCATCATATCCTGATAAAAGATGCTGTGGCACTGGAACAGATGCGAAAGGTAAATGTGGTAGTGCTGGATAAGACCGGTACATTGACTGAAGGGCATCCTACGGTTACCGGATGGTTATGGGCACAACCGCAGGAGGAGCATTATAAAGATGTTCTTCTGGCTGCCGAACTTAAATCCGAACATCCGTTGGCAGCTGCTATTGTGACTGCTCTGCAAGAACAGGAGTCTATCGAACCTGCAGTTTTGGACAGCTTTGAAAGTATTACCGGAAAAGGGATCAAAGTTTCTTATCAAGGTACGGAGTATTGGGCTGGCAGTCATAAGCTATTGAAAGATTATCATGCCGCTCTTACTGATGTATTGGGAGAGATGCTGGCCCAGTATGAATCGGATGGTTGCAGTATCATTTACTTCGGACGTAAGAATGAACTGCTTGCCATTGTAGCTATCAAAGACCAGATAAAAGCGACTTCCGTCGAAGCTGTCCGCGAACTTCGTACTCAGGGCATCGATGTATATATGCTGACGGGAGACGGAGAACGTACTGCTTCTTCTGTTGCCGCACGCTTGGGTAATATCCAATACATTTCTGATGCTATGCCGGATGACAAGGAAGAGTTTGTCCGTCAGCTCCAGCTTCAGGGAAAGACGGTGGCGATGGTAGGCGATGGCATCAACGACTCACAGGCTCTGGCTTGTGCCGATGTCAGCATTGCCATGGGTAAAGGAACTGATATTGCTATGGATGTAGCGATGGTCACTCTTATGACTTCGGACCTGTTACTGTTGCCGAAAGCATTCAACCTCTCCCGGCAAACTGTACGTTTGATTCATCAGAATCTGTTCTGGGCATTTATCTATAACCTGATAGGTATTCCTATTGCTGCAGGACTGCTTTACCCCATCAACGGGTTGTTATTGAACCCTATGCTGGCAAGTGCCGCTATGGCGTTCTCCAGTGTATCGGTGGTATTGAACAGCCTTCGGCTGAGATACTAACTATTTCTATATTCCAATGGACTCATCCCCATGTGCCTCTTGAAATACTTTCCAAAGAAAGAGGCACTGGGGAAGTTCAGTGAATAGGCTATCTCCTGGATAGTCATATCTGTAGATTTCAACCGTGCTTTGACGTCGATGATGACTACATGTGAAATGATATCAAGCACATTCCTTCCAGTCACTTGTTTTACGGTGGTGCTGAGGTGCTGCAGGGAGATTCCCAGTTTGTCGGCATAGAATTGGGCACGCCGTTCCGTCATATAGTTTTCAATAACCAGTTGCACGAATTTATGGCAAATCTCCTCCTTGCGGCTTTTGGCAAGAATGTTTTGCGGACGACGGGCATAGAGGGTATTAATTCCCAGCAAAATGCTGTGAAGTACGCTTTGTGCCATTGCTGTACTGGTGGGGTGAGAGATGGATATCCGGGTCAGTAATGCGAAGTAGTCTACAAAATAAGAGGCTACGGTATCGCTCACATTGACAATCGGATTGTCCCATATTTTGGAGAATGAACCCATAGTAGCTTGTAGCAGATTGATGCCGTTGACACAGTGAGCGGAGAAACCCACAAAACAGAGCCGGACTTTTTCTTTTTGTTCATTGAGCTGTATGATAGTGCCTGGCATCAGGATAATCAAATCATTCTTTTTGATTTCATATTCCATCAGATTGATGGATGCCTTGATAGTTCCTTCGGTGCATAATGCGAAAATGCAAGCCTTCAATCGACACGACTGGCGATAGAGATTCAGAATATCTTCTGTAACATCTCTCCATGCCAGCATTTCGACCGGCAAATCTACTTGTGGGAAGTTATGTTTCATCTTTTTTCATTTTGCTGTCGGCAAATATACGATTTTATCCCTAAAATCTTAACTTTGTCGGCATGAAACTGAATGTCATTGATTGGAATATCATCCCGTATGCTGATGCATGGACCCGGCAGACGGAGTGGTTTGATGCTCTTGTTCGTGCTAAGCAGGCGGGTGAGGAGTATGAAAATCACATTATTTTGTGTGAACATCCGCATGTTTATACTTTAGGCCGTAGCGGTAAAGAAGGAAATATGTTGCTGAGTGAAGAACAGCTTCAGAAGATAGGAGCCACGCTCTATCACATCGACCGGGGCGGAGATATTACCTATCACGGACCGGGGCAATTGGTATGTTATCCTATCCTGAACCTTGAAGAATTTTCTCTTGGACTGAAGGACTATGTGCACTTGCTGGAGGAAGCAGTCATCCGTGTGTGCGCCTCTTATGGCATCACTGCCGGAAGATTGGAGAAAGCAACAGGTGTGTGGCTGGAAGGGGATACGCCACGTGCCCGTAAGATATGTGCCATTGGTGTGCGTAGCAGCCACTTCGTCACCATGCATGGGCTGGCACTGAATGTAAATACTGATTTAAAATATTTTAGCTATATCCATCCTTGTGGATTTATAGATAAGGGAGTCACTTCGCTTCAGCAGGAGCTGAAACGGGAGGTGCCGATGGAAGAGGTAAAACAACGCTTATGCCTTGATTTACAGGGCTTGATACAGAGATAAAAAACAGACCATCTATTCAATACGAATAGATGGTCTGTTTGTATCAAATAGACGGTCTGTTTACCCCTAACAGATGGTCTGTTTCAGGAGCCTTCAGTCGTCTGTTTTTTATTTCAACCATTTGTCCAGCCATTCGAAGAATGTGCGCTGCCAGAGGATACCATTCTGAGGTTTCAATACCCAGTGGTTTTCGTCCGGATAGATCAGCAGTTCGGCAGGAACACCACGCATTACGGCGGCATCAAAAGCAGCCATTGCTTGGTTGGCAAGAATGCGGTAGTCCTTTTCGCCATGAATACAAAGGATAGGCGTATCCCATTTGTCTACGAACTGGTGTGGAGAGTTGGCAAATGTGCGTTGAGCCACCGGATTCTGTTTTTCCCAGTATGCGCCACCCATATCCCAGTTGGCAAACCATTTTTCTTCAGTTTCCAGATATTGCATTTCCATGTTGAAGATACCATCGTGTGCAATGAATGCTTTGAAACGCTTGTCATGATGTCCGGCAAGCCAGTAAACGGAGAAGCCGCCGAAGCTGGCGCCTACACAACCGAGACGGTCTTTGTCTACAAACGGTTCTTTAGCCATCTCGTCGATAGCTGTGAAATAATCCTTCATACACTGCCCACCGTAATCACCACTGATAGCTTCATTCCATTCTACTCCGAAGCCCGGAAGGCCGCGGCGGTTGGGAGCTACGATGATATAATCGTTGGCAGCCATAATCTGGAAGTTCCAACGATAGCTCCAGAACTGACTTACGGGGCTTTGCGGACCACCTTCACAGAATAGGAGGGTAGGGTATTTCTTATTCGGGTCAAACTGTGGCGGATAGATTACCCATGTCAGCATCTGTTTGCCGTCTGTAGTCTTCATCCAGCGAGCTTCAACCTTACCCATTTCCAATTGGTCGTAAATCTGCTTGTTTTCGAAGGTCAGTTGCTTTACCTCGGCAAAAGCATCACCGTTGCGGGTAGCAGATACGGCATAGATTTCATCGCCCATGCTCATAGAATGGCGTAAAGCGATTACTTTATCTCCTGCAAAGGCAAGGGAAGCATAGTCATACATGCCGTCTGTCAACTGTGTAACCTTATCATTGGCAGCAAGGTCTACATTATAAATCTGCGTTTCACCATGCCAGACACCAATGAAATAAATGCTCTTTGAGTCCTTATTCCATAAGAAACCATCTACATTCGATTCAAATTCTTTGCTGACGAAACGTTTCTCACCTGTTTCCAGATTCATAATGAAGAGGCGGTTTAAGTCTGCTTCATAACCGTCACGTTCCATGCTCTGCCAGGCAATGTATTTACCATCGGGAGAGTATTGAGGATTCGTGTCGTAACCTTTGTTTTCTTCGGTGATATTGTCTGTCTTCTTAGTTGCAAGATCATAGATGTAAATATCCGAGTTGGTGGAAATAGCATAAGCCAGACCGGTCTTTTTACGGCAAGTATATGCTACCTTGTCTCCGGCAGGACTCCATGCCAGTTGCTCGATGCCACCCCAAGGTCTCATCGGGCTTTCGTAAGGTTCTCCTTCCAGTATATCTTTTATATTACTGATGCTGTTTCCATCAAAATCGGCTACAAAAGGATGCGGAGCACCGGTTACCCATTCATCCCAGTGTTTGTACATCAGGTCGGTAACGATGATACCCGTTGCTTTAGGCAGATCGGGATGCTTGTCCGCGGTACTTTGTTTGGTTTTCACTTGTGCAATGAAAAGTAACTTCTTACCGTCGGGGGAGAAAGAATAACCTTCGATATCACCATCATATTGCGTCAACTGCTTGCGTCCGCTACCGTCCGGATTCATTTCCCACAACTGGCTGCTGCCACCTTCATTGGAAAGGAACGCCAGTTTAGTGCCGTCTTTTATCCAGTTCACTTCGTTCTCTTGCCAAGGGGTACGGGTGATTTGTTGGTTGCCTGTTCCATCTGTGTTCATCACAAAGACTTCACGGTTACTCTTGTTCTCCGGCACACTGTAGTAAGCTACCGTGTAAGCAATCTGCTTTTCATCGGGAGATACGGCCACACCGCCGATACGCCCCATGGCCCAGAGAGCTTCGGGAGTCATACGCTTGCCTTCAATCTGGATGTCCGACCGCTCGATAAGCGGTGCTCCGGCTTGCCCTGCGTCTTTTGTCCCGCCGCAGGCAGCCAATGTCATAGCTGCTGACATAAGCAATAAGTTTACTTGTTTCATATAGGTTGTTCGTTACAGTTATTTTGCGACAAATATACAAATTATATGCGTTTCTCTTGCCATCGTCCTCCTTTAATATACCACCAGCAAAGTAATAGTATAAAAATGGAGTATACCATTTCTGATGTCCAACACAGAGCTACATCAAGTTTCAGGTAAAGAATGATGTATGTGATGTAGGCAACATAGAAGACGAGCGTTATCAGTTCCATGACCAGAGCCGTGCGCGTGTTTCCCGTTCCTGATACTGCCTGGAAATATACATTGGCAGGTACGAGAAGCAGATATGCCGAGCACATTACCCAAAGTGAATGTACGGCTGCATCCTGTAAGTCGGGTATATCCGTATAGATTCCCAGTATCAGTTTTGGGAATAGTGCAAAAAACAGTGCTAACGGCAATGTGAACAGGTATGCAATGCGTATATGCTGCCGGATAGTGCCTGCCACGCAGTCTTTGTCTCCTGCACCGATAAGATTGCTAACCAGTGAACCACAGGTTGAAGCAAATGCCATCATTACCATGAACAGAATGCCGGATATGCTCCGCACAATGTTCGTGATGGCGAGCGACCGTTCTCCCAGATGCTCCACATAGAGAAAAAACAAGAACCAGGTGGACAAGGAGAAGACGTTCTGTATCATGGTCCAGAAGGAAATGTTTAGCATCCGTTTCAGTATCTCCGGGCGGAACTTCGGAATACGGTCCAGTCCAAACTTACGGCAGTCAATGCGGTAACGGGTGTAGAGGATAAAGAATACCAGTGAAACTAACTCTGCAAGCGATGAACCGATGGCGGCACCTGCAATGCCGAGCGCGGGAAAGCCGAATTTACCGAAAATCAGTATATAGTTGAAGACTACGTTACTCAGTACCATGACTATGGAGTTGAGTGTCAGTGTCTTAGTTTGCGTAGTTCCCAGGAAGAAAGCACGGAAGATGACTGCACTGAATGAGAAGAAGGCTCCGAAAACCCGCCAGTTCAGATAACTGATGGCAGCCTCATAGATGTGTTCAGAAGAAACTATTCGCTTCAGTATCATTGGTGAAAGGAAGTAGGAGAGTAGGAACATTACTGCTGCCAGTCCTATCTGGAAGTAAATTCCTTGATAGAAAAGGTCGCCTATTTCCCGGTATTGCTTTTCACCGTTGCGCCGGGCAATGAGTATTTGAGCTCCGATACTGAAACCGAAAGCTGCCATGAATATTACCATATAGAAGACACCTGCAATGGCCGATGCTCCCAGTTCTACTTCGCCTACCCGTCCCAGGAAGGCTGTGTCCGTCATACCTATCATTTGTTCCATCAGCAGGCTGATGAGGATCGGATAGGCTATCATCCAAATCTGTTTGTTGGTGTATTTAGTTTTCATTTAAATTATAGTTATAGTCGTTATAAGAGAAAGAAAGCCGGACAATTACATCAATTGCCCGGCTTTTATTATCAAGTGATGAAAAGCGGAGACTTACTTTTTATTCTGTCTCTCTTTCAACAACTGTTCCTGTTGTTTCTGCATTGCCTCCAGGCGGGCGGCAAAGCCGGTTTTTTTAGCTTTCTTCGGATCTTTCTTTCGGGCTTCCAATTGGGCAAGAAGCTTCTCTTCATTCGTAGTTTTGCGCAGAATGAGAGTAGTCACCACACTAATCAATGTCGATATGAAGTAGTAATAGTTCAAACCTGAAGGATAACTGTTCAAGATGAACAACATCATAATCGGCATAAGATAGGTCATCCACTTCATCGCTGCCATCTGCGGGTTTGCTCCGGTGTCTTGTTGCTGCATCATGAACTTGGAGTTCAATACATTCACTACTGTCATCAGCAAGCAGAACAAACTGAGGTGGCTGCCCAGGAACGGGATATTGAACGGGAAGTTGATGAAAGCATCGTACGTTGAAAGGTCATCAGCCCATAAGAAGCTCTGCTGACGTAATTCGATAGCACTCGGAACGAACATGAACAGCGCTATCAGAACGGGGAATTGTACCAACATTGGCAAACAACCACCCATCGGACTCACACCATACTGGCTGTACATTCCCATCATTTCCTGTTGTTTCTTCATTGCATCTTCCTGCTTGGGATACTTCTTGTTGATCTCGTCTATTTTCGGTTTCAACACACGCATCTTGGCAGAAGAAATGTATGTTTTCCAGGTAGCGGGGAATACGACTGCTTTTACAATCAATGTCATCAGTAACAATACGATACCCATGCTTAGACCCCAACCAGACAACCAGTCGAAGATATTGATGGTAAACCATTTGTTAATCCAGCGAATCAACGGCCAGCCTAAATAAACCAGACGGTTCAGTTCCCATTTTTCCGAACGTCCCTTATCCAGTGCGGTCAGTGTCTTGTAATGGTTCGGGCCAAAGTAAAAGAACATCTGTGTAGGCTGTTTGCCTGTCGGGTCAAAGCTCGTACTCATTTCAGCAGAGTAGTCCTTGATGTATCCGCTGCCTTCTCTCTCCATTTTAGATACTAACTTCGTTTTTTCAAAGTCGGTGTCTGCAATAAATACTGAAGAGAAGAACTGATTCTTGAAAGCAATCCAGTCCAGACGTTCCGGCACTTCTTTTTCATCATCTTTATTGGCTGATAAATAATCTGTGCCATTACCCATGAACTTGTATGTCAGTTCAGACAGACGGTTCTCGTATACATAACCCTTTTCGATTTGACGGGCGCGTTGTGCCCATTCGATGTCTACATAGTTATTACTTGCTGCCAACTTGTCTGTCATACCTTTAGCTTCGATGCTGAAGTCCACCAGGTAAGTGTTGGGATGCAATGCATACTTGAAGTCTATATAACTTGCACTGTCAGCTGACAAACGCATTGTTACGGTGCTGTCCGTACGGTTCACAGTGGTGAAATAATAATCCTTAGTCTGTATTGTTTCCTTTTTATTATAGAAAAGGAAATTCATGGAAACATCGTTTCCGGTGAATAAGGTTACAGGAGTCTTCTTGTCCTGCTCCATATACTCTTTCAATACAGCGGAGAATATGGAACCGCCTTTGGTGCTGAGGGTCAACTCAGCCACGTCGTTCTGAATAGTAATCAGCGAATCTGTTCCTTGGAGAGCATTGAAGAAGAGTGAAGTAGAATCCACTGTTTCTACATCTTTTTCATTTGCCAATGCTGCATCCGCTTTGGCTTTCAGTGCTTCTTCACGTTGCTGTACCAGCGCAATGGAATCATAATAACGCTGCTGTGCTTCCAATTGCTCTTTGCTGGGGCGACTCAGAAAACTGAAGCCGACTAACAAAATTGCTATTAAAACAAGACCTGTAATGGTGTTTTTATCCATGAATAATTTCTAGTTTACAATTTTATAATTATTGAAATAATCTTATTTCTTTGCCTTTTCCTTTTCCTCGAAACTTTCGATAGATGCTTTAATGAAAGCCACGAACAACGGATGGGGATTCAATACCGTACTGCTGTATTCCGGATGGAATTGAGTTCCGACAAACCACTTCAGTTTCGGTATTTCCACAATTTCTACCAAGTCTGATTCAGGGTTGATACCTACACATTTCATGCCGGCAGCTTCATACTCCGTTTTATACTGGTTATTGAATTCATAGCGATGGCGATGGCGTTCCTGGATGTGTTCTGTTCCATAAGCCTCATAAGCCTTGCTGCCTTTCTGCAAAATACATTCGTAAGCTCCCAGGCGCATCGTTCCACCCATATTGGTGATGGATTTCTGCTCTTCCATGATGTCAATCACATTATGCGGAGTTTTCTCATTCATTTCGCGTGAATCAGCATCAGTATATCCCAGTACGTTACGTGCAAATTCGATAGCAATGCATTGCATTCCCAAACAGATACCGAAAGTCGGAATATCATGTGTGCGTGCATATTTGATAGCCACGAACTTACCGGCAACACCACGTTCGCCGAATCCCGGGCCAATCAATACGCCTGCCATGCCTTTCAATGCTTCCGCTACATTTTCTTCCGTGAGCTTTTCACTGTTCACGAAGTCTACAGATACCTTACGGTCATTGTACGTACCGGCTTGTGACAGGGCTTCACGGATGGATTTGTATGCATCCTGCAAATCATATTTGCCAACTAATGCAATGTGTAGCGGTTCTGTATTTTCCGCTTTATGACGACGCTCAAGAAAAGCACGCCACGGACCCAGTCCCGGTGTGTCGCCTACGGGCAATCCCATTTTCTTCAATATCGTTTCATCCAGTTTCTGAGCCTGCATCAGGATGGGAACTTCGTAGATGGTAGGAGCATCGATGCTCTGTACTACTGCGTTTTCGTCCACATTACAGAACAAAGCAACTTTCTTGCGTACGTTGCTACTCAGTTCGTGTTCCGTGCGCAAAACCAATATATCCGGTTGGATACCTGCACTCTGCAATTCCTTTACGGAGTGTTGTGTCGGTTTGGTTTTCAATTCACCAGCTGCTGTGAGGTAAGGCACATATGTAAGGTGTACACATAATGCATCACGTCCCAGTTCCCACTTCAACTGACGGATACTTTCCAGATATGGCAAGGATTCGATATCACCCACCGTACCACCGATTTCTGTAATTACAAAATCGAATTTATATTTGTTACCCAGCAACTTTACGTTTCGTTTGATTTCGTCCGTGATATGAGGAATGACTTGAATGGTCTTACCTAAATAATCACCACGGCGTTCTTTATCGATAACGCTTTTATAGATGCGTCCGGTTGTGATGTTATTGGCTTTTGTAGTCTGGATGCCAAGAAAACGTTCGTAGTGACCTAAGTCAAGGTCAGCTTCGTGTCCGTCTACAGTCACATAACATTCTCCGTGTTCGTAGGGGTTTAAAGTACCCGGGTCAATATTGATATACGGGTCAAACTTTTGAATGGTTACTTTGTAACCTCTTGCTTGTAGCAATTTACCAATGGATGAGGCGATGATACCTTTACCTAAAGATGAGGCAACGCCACCGGTGACGAAAATATACTTTGTTTCTCCCACAGCTATACTGTTTTTAATATTATTGTTTTGTTTGGTACGATGTACACATTTGTGTATCTATCTGTCTACACGTGAGACTTAAAAAGCGCAAAATTACAAAAAAAAGAGGAAGTACATAAAGTTTCGGCGAAACAATTATAAAAAAAGCATGTTTTCTTTTTCTTTCTCTATTTCTATGTTTTCTAAACATTTTAATTTAATTTTGCGCTCAAAACATAGATTTTAGGGCGTTATGAAGAATAAATTTTTATCTTTATGGGCAATCGCTGTGCTTTTTTCTTCGTCGGTTATGGCGCAGAATTCGGTGAAGCCTGTATTAAAAACCGGTGAAAAAACGGCTGTAGTACAAGCGGATACTTTATCGGACTTAATGAAGCAATATTTTGTTTTAAAGTTGAAACCGGGAAGTGTTACCCGGCAATTGGATACTGTTTCCATATCCTATGAAAAATATTTCGGAGTATTAAATTACCTGAATGATCCTTCTACTCCGGAGCGTTACATTGCGGACAATCCTAATTATTACCGCTTGTTTATCCCGTTGACTTATTATAATTCTCCCATGGAGAGCATTTCAACATTGAAATGGAAATTCCAGCCTTTTGATACAGCAAAAACTTCTGTAAAGGAACCATTGATGTTTGATGAAGCTCCTTTTACTTCGAAGAAACGTGCCAATGAAGTAGTGGACCGTGCGCTGTTATATCTTTATGCTAATGAGAACCCGCGTAAGATTGTGGCATGGGAAGATGAATTAATGCAGGTGAAAAGCTTCAGGGATAATATTGAAAAAGAAGTTTCATCTAAACCTTCTGTTATAAAATTATTTGTTCAGGAAGATATGGCCAATGTAAAAGAGGATGCAGAGGTTGTGATCCATAAGCCCAATTGGTGGGTGACGGGTGGAAGTGGTTCTTTGCAGATTACTCAGAACTATATTTCTGACAACTGGTATAAAGGTGGTGAAAGTACAAATTCTTTCCTGGCGAATCTGCAGCTGTTTGCTAATTATAATGATCGCGAGAAAGTGCAATGGGAAAATATGTTGGAGGCCAAGTTAGGTTTTGGTTCCACTCCTTCGGACAAGTATCACGATTATCTGGTAAACACTGACCTGTTACGCTTGTATAGTAAAATGGGTATCCAGGCAGCTTCTAATTGGTACTATACCATTTCAACAGAATTTAAAACCCAGTTCTGTCATGGTTATAAAGCGAACAGTGAAAAGTTAGTCTCAGCTTTCTTTGCTCCGGCGGATTTATCCACCAGTGTCGGTATGGACTACAAACTGAATAAGAAAAAATTTAATCTGTCTGTCTTTATAGCTCCGTTGACTTGGACGATGCGGTATATAGGTAATAAAGATGTAAATGAAGTGGATTTTGGTCTGGAGGAAGGCAAGAGCGTGCGTCATAATTGGGGTTCGCAAATACAACCGACATTGAATTGGACTATTATTCCTTCCATCGTACTGAATTCCCGTCTGAATTATCTGACCAGCTACGAGTGGACTCGTGTTGAGTGGGAAAATACGATCAATTTCATATTGAACCGTTATCTTTCTACAAAACTGTATGTACATGCACGTTATGATGACAGTAGCAAGCCGACTACAGGAGACAGTCACTTCCAGGTGAATGAGATTCTGAGTTTTGGTATCAATTATAAGTGGTAATTATAGATACTTGATATATGATGTAGTAAATAAGGCTGCTTCCTTTAAAGGAGGCAGCCTTATTTATAAATATCATTTTGTCATTTTGTACTTGCCAAAGGCTCTACTCCTTATTTATATTAACAGATAGATTCTCTGCTTTGCTTTAAATGAGGGTGCAAAGTGATATATCAATCCGTGTTTTAAAACAGCTTTTTTGACTTTTCCTGTGAAAAATGCGAAGAAAAACAGTTAAAACGGGAAAAAGTGCGTTAGCGTACACATAAAAAAGTAGGTGAAAGCCTTGCAGTTCACAAATAATGCGTAAATTTGCCGCAATTTGTAATGCACAGTTTGCAAAATGGCAGATATTATAAAACATCAAGGTATTGTGGAAAACATAAACGGTTCTCATGTTATGGTGAGAATTGTCCAAACGTCAGCTTGTGCAGCGTGTAGCGCTAAGGGACATTGTGCTTCAGCTGATACCAAAGAAAAAATGATCGATGTAATCAGTAATGATGCATCTTCCTACCAACCCGGTGACCGGGTAATCGTCTTCGGAGAACTATCCATGGGGATGATGGCGGTGTTACTGGCCTTTATAATACCTTTCTGTGTTCTGATTATTTCTCTCTTTATATTTATGGCTATCTGGAACGACGAACTTCTCTCTGCGATTTGTTCGTTAGCTCTCCTTATACCTTACTATTATATATTATGGCTAAATAAAACACGTATGGGGAAAAAGTTCTCTTTTTCCATAAAGCCGATAGACTAACTATTAGAACATTAAAACAAATAATTAAATAAATAACTAATTTATGAATGTAATTCTGATTGCAGTGATTTCATTGGGGGCTATAGCGCTGGTTTCGGCTGCTATTCTGTATATCGCTTCCAAGAAATTCGCCGTGTATGAAGATCCGCGAATTGCACAGGTAGGAGAGGTGTTGCCTCAAGCAAATTGCGGTGGGTGTGGTTACCCGGGTTGTAGCGGTTTTGCCGATGCTTGTGTAAAAGCAGGTTCGCTGGATGGAAAATTCTGTCCGGTAGGCGGGCAGCCTGTTATGACGCAAATTGCCGAAATCCTTGGTTTGGATGCTACTGCTGCCGAACCGATGATTGCGGTTGTGAGATGTAATGGAACTTGTGCCAATCGCCCACGTGTAAACATGTACGATGGTGCGAAGAGTTGTGCTATTGCAGCTTCTCTTTATGGTGGTGAAACAGGTTGTAGTTTTGGATGTCTGGGCTGTGGCGACTGTGTGGAAGCCTGTCAGTTTGATGCTATCCACATGAATCCTGAAACAGGACTTCCGGAAGTGGATGAAGCCAAATGTACTGCTTGTGCTGCTTGCGTTAAGGCCTGTCCGAAGAATATTATTGAAATTCGCCCGCAAGGCAAGAAGTCACGCCGTATCTATGTACAATGCGTGAACAAAGACAAGGGTGCCATAGCACGTAAGGCTTGTACGGTTGCTTGTATCGGTTGTGGTAAGTGTGTGAAAGTTTGTCCGTTCGAGGCCATTACGCTGGAGAATAATCTGGCTTACATTGATCCGAACAAATGTAAATCATGTCGTAAGTGCGAAGAAGCTTGTCCGCAGAACACGATTATCGCACTCAATTTCCCGCCACGCAAGCCGAAGGCGGAAGGTGCTGCTCCAAAAGTAGCTGTTGCACCAAAAGCTACAGAAACTCCTAAGGTAGCAGAGGCTCCTAAGGCTGTAGAAACCCCGAAAGTAGTTGAAACCCCTCAGGTTGAAACTCCGAAGGCGGAAGCTTAATAATCAAGAAGTAATAAACGACTAAAATACAGAATTGTATGTTGAAGACATTTTCAATCGGTGGAGTTCATCCACACGAAAATAAACTTTCAGCACATCAGCCCATCATCAAGGCGGAAGTTCCTGCCAAAGCTGTGATTCTGCTGGGACAGCACATCGGTGCACCTGCAAAACCGCTTGTGGCTAAAGGAGATGTGGTGAAAGTCGGCACAAAGATTGCTGAACCCGGTGGTTTTGTATCTGCAGCCATCCATTCGTCTGTCAGCGGCAAGGTTGCTAAAATCGATTTGATTATCGATGCCAGCGGTTATCCGAAGCCAGCTATTTTTATCGACGTAGAAGGTGACGAATGGGAAGAAAGCATTGACCGCACTGAAACTTTGGTGAAGGAATGTAATCTTACCTCTGAAGAAATTGTGAAAAAGATTGCCGATGCTGGTATTGTAGGTTTGGGTGGTGCTTGTTTCCCTACCCAGGTGAAACTCTGTCCGCCGCCTGCATTCAAGGCAGAATGTGTGATCATTAATGCCGTAGAATGTGAACCCTATCTGACAGCTGATCACCAGTTAATGCTGGAACATGCAGAAGAAATTATGGTAGGCGTATCTATCCTGATGAAGGCAGTAAAGGTTAATAAGGCATTTATCGGCATTGAAAATAATAAGCCAGATGCTATTCAGTTGATGACAAAAGTAGCTTCCAGCTATGCAGGCATCGAGGTGGTTGCTTTGAAAGTGCAATATCCGCAAGGAGGTGAAAAGCAGTTGATTGATGCCATCACCAGCCGTCAGGTAGCAAGTGGCGCATTGCCTATCTCTACAGGTGCCGTGGTACAGAATGTGGGTACTGCATTTGCTGTATATCAAGCTGTACAGAAGAATAAGCCATTGTTTGAACGTGTGATTACCGTAACAGGAAAATCGGTAGCAAAACCCTCCAACTTCCTGGCACGTATCGGTACGCCGATGAAGCAGTTGATTGATGCTTGCGGTGGTTTGCCCGAAGATACGGGTAAGATTATCGGTGGTGGCCCGATGATGGGAAAGGCGTTGATAAATACAGACGTACCGACTGCTAAAGGTAGTTCTGGTATTCTGATAATGAACAATAAGGAAGCCAAGCGTGGTGAAATTCAACCTTGCATCCGTTGCGCGAAGTGCGTGGGTGCTTGTCCGATGGGATTGGAGCCTTATTTGTTGTCGGCGCTTGCTGAACATACCGAATTCGAGAGAATGGAGAAAGAAAGAATTATGGATTGTATCGAGTGCGGTTCTTGCCAGTTCACCTGTCCTGCGAACCGTCCGTTGCTGGACTACTGCCGTTTGGGTAAAGGTAAAGTAGGGGCGATCATCCGTGCACGTCAAGCTAAAAATTAACGAAGTATGGAAAATAAATTAATAGTATCACTTTCGCCCCACGTCCATGGTGGTGACAGCGTGAAAAAGAATATGTATGGCGTGCTCATTGCATTGATTCCTGCATTTCTCGTATCACTCTATTTCTTCGGACTGGGTGCGCTGATTGTTACGGCTACTTCGGTGGCTGCCTGTTTGTTCTTTGAATGGACTATCGGCAAATTCCTTTTAAAGAAAGAAACCACGACTATTTGTGACGGTTCTGCCGTAATCACAGGTGTGTTGCTAGCATTCAACTTACCTTCCAATCTGCCTATCTGGATTATTATTCTGGGTGCATTGTTTGCAATAGGTGTCGGTAAAATGTCTTTTGGCGGACTGGGTTGTAACCCGTTCAACCCCGCATTGGCAGGCCGTGTATTCCTGTTGCTCTCTTTCCCTGTGCAGATGACGAGCTGGCCGGTTGTCGGACAGTTGACTTCTTATACAGATGCAACGACGGCGGCTACCCCTCTTAATCTGATGAAGCAGATTGCCGGTGGAAATATAGATGCCTTGAAAGACTTGCCTTCTTCTTTTGATTTACTGATTGGTAATAATGGAGGTTGCTTGGGTGAAGTAAGTGCTTTGGCATTGTTGCTGGGACTGGCTTATATGCTTTGGAAGAAAATTATAACCTGGCATATCCCTATCTCTATATTGGCTACGGTATTTGTATTCTCAGGTATTATGCATCTGGTAGATCCTGAAGTATATGTATCTCCGGTACTTCAACTGCTTACAGGTGGTTTGATGTTGGGTGCTATCTTTATGGCTACGGATTATGTTACTTCTCCGATGAGCAAGAAAGGGATGCTGATCTATGGTGCGTGCATTGGTCTGCTGACAGTGATTATCCGTTTGTTCGGTGCTTATCCTGAAGGTATGTCATTCGCAATCCTGATTATGAATGCCTTTACTCCGCTGATAAATACATATTGTAAACCTAAACGCTTTGGGGAGGTAGCGAAGAAGAAATGAAAAAGTTAGAATCATCCTTGAAGAATATGTTGCTGGTACTTACGGGGGTAACCGCTATTTCCGTGGCGTTGCTGGCATATGTAAATGAGCTG
Organism: Bacteroides intestinalis; assembly: GCF_003464595.1. Taxonomy (GTDB): domain Bacteria; phylum Bacteroidota; class Bacteroidia; order Bacteroidales; family Bacteroidaceae; genus Bacteroides; species Bacteroides intestinalis_A. Next base: position 48,257 of record NZ_QRZF01000014.1, on the reverse strand, counting down.
ACGAAAGAACCTATTGCACAAGCCAATGCAAAAACATTGAGCGATGCGGTCAATGCAGTGGTTCCTGGTTTTGATAACGATCCGATTGCGGAAAAAAAGGTGCAGGCTGTGAACGGTGTGGATTATGCCGTGTATCCTGCAACGAAAGACGGACAATTTATTGGTGCTGCTGTAGAAGCCAGTTCAATGGCATTTGGCGGTGAACTGAAAGTACTGGTCGGTTTTGATGCAGAAGGAAACATTATAGATTATTCTCTGTTGTCGCATGTGGAAACTCCGGGATTGGGTTCCAAAGCTGCCGATTGGTTTAAAGAAGGCAATAAAGGAAGTATCAAGGGAATGAATCCGGGTAAAGCTCCTTTGTCTGTTAGCAAAGACGGGGGACAGGTAGATGCTATTACTGCTTCTACCATTACTTCACGTGCTTTCCTGAATGCTGTGAATGCTGCTTATGCTGCTTATGCGGGTCAGAATGAGTCTGATGCTGCTACGGGCGCTACACAAAAAGTTGTTGAACCTGCTGAAAACGCAGCCACTGAGGCTACGGATTCCATCAGCGCTAAATAAAGAAAGGAGTAGAAGATATGAATAATTTTAAAGTTATGATGAACGGGATTATTAAAGAGAATCCTACGTTTGTACTCCTGCTTGGTATGTGTCCTACGCTAGGTACTACCTCTTCCGCCATCAATGGTATGGGTATGGGATTGGCAACCATGTTCGTGTTGATTTGCTCTAATGTTGTAATCTCGGCTATTAAGAATGTTATCCCTGACATGGTACGTATTCCATCCTTTATCGTAGTTATCGCATCTTTTGTAACCTTGTTGCAAATGGTGATGCAGGCTTATGTTCCTGCTCTGTATGCTACACTGGGTCTGTTTATTCCGCTGATTGTGGTAAACTGTATCGTACTGGGACGTGCCGAAGCTTTTGCTGCAAAGAATACTCCGGTAGCTTCTTTCTTCGATGGTTTGGGAATGGGACTTGGTTTTACCTTGGCTCTTACTCTGCTGGGTGCCGTACGTGAGTTTCTGGGAACAGGCAAAATCTTCAATCTGACTATTCTTCCTGAAGAATACGGCATGTTGATATTTGTACTTGCGCCGGGTGCATTCATCGCGTTGGGTTATCTGATTGCATTGATTAACAGCTTGAAGAAGAATTAATAATGGAAAATTAAAAATTAGAGATGAGAGTAGCAACTACTTTTAATTTTTAATTTTTAATTCTTAATTTTGAAAACTATGGAATATATATTGATATTTATTTCGGCAATCTTTGTTAACAACATCGTGTTGTCACAATTCCTGGGAATTTGTCCGTTCCTCGGAGTATCCAAGAAAGTGGAAACTGCATTGGGTATGTCGGCTGCCGTAGCATTCGTACTTACTATTGCTACTATAGTGACATTCCTTATTCAAAAGTTTGTTCTTGATGCTTTCGGTTTGGAATACCTGCAAACAATTACTTTCATTTTGGTAATTGCAGCCTTGGTTCAGATGGTAGAAATCATTCTTAAAAAAGTATCACCTTCCCTATATCAGGCACTGGGTGTATTTTTACCTTTGATTACTACAAACTGCTGTATTCTTGGTGTGGCCATTCTTGTAATTCAAAAGGATTATGACCTGTTGACGGGTGTAGTTTATGCATTCTCTACTGCTATTGGCTTTGGCTTGGCACTGACACTCTTTGCGGGTTTGCGTGAACAGATGAGTTTGGTGAATATTCCGAAAGGTATGAAAGGGACTCCGATTGCTTTAATTACAGCCGGTCTTTTGGCTATGGCTTTCATGGGATTCTCCGGTGTGGTAAAGATCTGAAAAAAGAACATTGAGTAATAGATAAGGGGTAGAAGAAATTCTGCCCCTTTTAAATTTAAACTAAAAAAATACTCTTTTTTCTTTTTATCTAAAATTAATTTCCTTAAATTTGCCGCCACAACGATGATAACCTATAAGAATAAATCACTGATGAAAGAAAAGATCTTGGTTACAGGTGGAACAGGTTATATTGGTTCACATACTGTAGTAGAACTTCAAAACGCAGGTTATGAAGTAGTGATAATAGATAATTTGTCAAACTCTAGCGCTGATGTAGTTGATAACATCGAAAAAGTATCAGGTATTCGTCCCGCATTCGAGAAATTGAATTGTTTGGATTTCGCTGGTCTTGACGCTGTGTTTACTAAATATAAAGGCATTAAAGCCATCATCCACTTTGCAGCCAGTAAGGCTGTAGGCGAGTCGGTTCAGAAACCATTGCTTTATTATCGCAATAATCTGGTTTCATTGATTAACCTGCTCGAGTTGATGCCAAAGCATGGAGTGGAAGGTATTGTGTTCTCTTCTTCTTGTACAGTTTACGGTCAGCCGGACGAATTGCCGGTAACGGAGAAAGCCCCGATTAAGAAAGCTGAATCTCCTTACGGTAATACGAAGCAGATCAATGAAGAAATCGTTCGCGATACAGTGGCTTCAGGTGCTCCTATCAATGCAATTTTGCTGCGCTATTTCAATCCGATTGGTGCGCATCCGACAGCATTGCTTGGTGAGTTACCCAATGGTGTGCCTCAGAACTTGATACCTTATCTGACCCAGACCGCTATCGGTATCCGTGAGAAACTGAGCGTCTTTGGTGATGATTATGATACGCCCGACGGCTCTTGTATACGCGACTTCATTAATGTAGTCGATTTGGCAAAAGCACATGTTATCGCTATCCGCCGTATCTTGGAAAAGAAACAAAAGGAAACAGTGGAAGTATTTAATATCGGAACGGGACGCGGTCTTTCAGTATTGGAATTGATTAACGTTTTCGAAAAAGCAACCGGTGTGAAACTGAATTATCAGATTGTCGGTCGTCGTGCGGGAGATATTGAAAAGGTATGGGCCGATCCTAAATTCGCTAATGAAGAGTTGGGTTGGAAAGCTGTTGAAACCATCGAAGATACATTGCGTTCTGCATGGAACTGGCAATTGAAGCTTCGTGAGAGAGGTATTCAATAAGCGATAAAAGAGATTTTTGTTTTTATTAACAAATAGGAAATGAACAAATGCTTCCCCGCATTTGTTTATATGTTGCAAATCAGCCTGACGCTGTTTATGTATATGTGAATATCCGTAACTAGTACTTATGCCTCCCCGGCATAGACAGGTAAGATTGCATAGTAGTTTTGTCGTGTTTTATTTTGTGTTTGTGTTGTGAATAAGCCTTGTCGGGAGACAGGGCTTATTTTTTTGTATGCCGAGCATGAGGCGTACGCTTTAGGGTCCAAGTCCTATTTGTCGTGAGAAGTTAGCCGGGCTCATATGTTTTCTACTCTTTTTTTATTCTTCTTGTTCTTCTATTGCCTTATTCAGTAAAAAAGTCGTTTCTTTAAGTTTTTCGACAATCTTTATTTTAGTAGTTTCGTCAAACCGAATATCTGGCAAATAAATCCCCAGACTTGCGATGATTGTCTTGTTTTTATAAATAGGAGTTGCTAGGCTAACAACATGGTTGGCATTGGAAGTGATTTCCACTTCTTTTGCTCTAATTTCACTTAAGGCAGCAACCAGATTTTGTGTATTCTTTATTTCCGGCCACAATTCTTTATCGGGTAATCCGTATTTTCCAGTGAAATAGTTTAGTTCTTTTAGGGAGTAGTGGGCTAGTATCATTCTTCCGGTAGTAGCTTTATAAACGCTGGATTCTTGAGTGGTTCTGACCTGGATTTCGTGGGTGCATTCTGCTTCATATAATAAAATTCGTTTTCCCCCTTCAATAATGGAGAGAATAACCGTTTCATTTATACTATCCCGGAGCTGCTCAATGAGAGGCTTTGCGATTTCTTTCAGTTCAGCATAATAGGTATATGAGTTGGTTAATTGATAAGCCATATAGCCTAGTTTGTATCCCTTTTTTGCACCTATCTGTTCTACATAGTTTCTGTTTACCAATGTTTTTAATATGTTGGCACATGTTCCATGGTTTAATTGAAGTGAATCTGCAATTTCGGACAAGCTTAGGTCTTCTTTGGGGCTGGAAGCTATTACTTCAAGAATGCTTAGGGCCCGATGTATGACTTGTATCATATCTATAATATAAAAGTTATTTTTTAATAGTTTTATAATGCAAAATTAGGAATTATAATTCTATTGCCAATTTTTATGTTTTGTTTTTAACTACTATTGTGTGTATGGCCTCGTGTAGAGCCCTTTTGATGGCTTATTCTTATGTTCTACAGCAGAAATCGCATTTTTTTTCTGCTGATTATTTTGATCCTAAAAGACTAATAGTAATTTTGCATTGAAAAATTAAATTTTATATTATGAAAACAAGATGTTATTTGTTACTGTGTATGTTTGTTTGCACCACGGCTTTTGCTCAGCATGGTGTAAAAGGCAGAATTGTGGATGCCGGTACCGGAGAGTCTTTGGTAGGCGTGAATGTTACGGTAAAAAATGAGAGTTCCGTAGGTACGATTTCTGATTTGGACGGAAATTATTCTTTGGTTGTTTCTAAAACTGCTACTTTGGTATTTTCGTATATAGGTTACATAAGCCAGGAGATACCAGTAGGAGAGAAAAACATGATTAATGTTTCATTGGTTGAAGATTCGAAAACCTTAAATGAAGTTGTTGTGATTGGTTATGGAACTATGAAAAAATCAGATTTAACTGGTTCTGTGGTCAAAGCAGATTTGAATACTATGAAAGATTCTCCAAATACAAGTATCATTCAGTCTCTTCATGGTAACGTGGCTGGCATACAAGTAGGGCAAGTGAATACAGCAGGAGAAGAACCGACTATGCAAGTACGTGGTCAGACTACCATCAATGGTAATAAGGATTTGTTAATTGTGTTGGATGGGGTTATCTATAACGGTAGAATCGGCGATATAAATCCTTCAGATGTTACATCCATTGATATATTGAAGGATGCCAGTAGTAAGGCTGTATACGGTGCTAAGGCAGCTAATGGTGTATTGATGATTTCTACTAAATCCGGGCGACGTGGGACTGCTCCGCGAATCAGTTATTCCAGTAATTGGTCATTTAGTAATCCTACCAAAAACTTCCGTCCGCTGAATCGTGAAGAATGGCTGCGAAAAGTCCGCGACGTAGAATATGAAAAGGCTTATACGCAATCTTCCGGTTATACGGAAATAAATCCTGCTTGGGAGTTTTCTAGCAGCTCGTTGAATATTTCTCAGATGAATGGGGTAGATGACGGAATCGAATACGACTGGTGGGGAAATGCCAAGCAGACAGGTCATATCTATACAAATACCATTAATGTGGACGGAGGGAATGAACAGGTATCCTATTTCCTTTCCGGTAGTTTTACGGATCAAGCAGGCATTATAAAGAATGATAAATATAAGCGAACTACGTTCCGGACTAATGTGGATGTTAGAATAGCTCCTTGGTTAAAAGTAGGAACCAATACATTTATCTCTTTTCTTAACTATTCCGGAGAATGTCCGAATATAAACAGTATAGTCCGGATGCCAAGTGTTGTTATGCCTCAAAATGATGAAGGTGAATGGATAGTTAGTCCAAACGGCGGAAACATAAAGAATCCATTCCTTGCTTATCTTTCGGATGATTTGGACAAAAGGCATCAAATAAATACAACTGTTTATGGTATAGTGAATATTCCTTTCGTTAAGGGATTAAGTTATAGAATTAATTACAATTACACGACGGGAGTTACCAACCAGTATAATTACAATCAATATGAGGCCAGTGAGAAAGGAGAAGCTTCAAAATATATCGGCAATACTTATTATTGGCTGGTTGATAATATTGTAAACTATTCCAACACATTTGGTAATCATCATTTGGATGCGACGTTTGTTTACGGTTGTAACAGGCGAAGCGGAGATGGGACCCGAGCATTGGGAGAACAATACTCGAATACAGCCACAGGATATAATGACTTGGGACAAGCTATTATTCAGAAAATTAGTTCATCTGCTTGGAAAGAAAGCAATCTATATCAGATGGGACGTTTCTCGTACAATTATATGGGTAAATATTTCATGACCGGAACATTAAGGCGCGATGGCTTTTCCGGTTTTGCTTCCAATCATAAGTTCGGATGGTTTCCGTCATTTGGTTTAGGCTGGACACTATCTCAAGAATCTTTTATGGAGAGATTCAAGCATTTGGATAATTTGAAACTCCGTGCAAGTTATGGAGTGACTGGTAATCAAACAGACCGATATTCTTCTTTGGCTAAAGTCGTATTGGGAGGTGAGCACAGTTATGTGTTTGGAGATGGTGCTGTGACGGCTTTGGGTTCTAATGTCTCAACCATGGGTAATGTGGATTTGAAGTGGGAAACGACATCCGAATATAATGTAGGCATTGACTTTGCATGTTATGGAAACAGGATTTCAGGTTCTATCGACTATTATAATGCCACTACCAAGAATCTGCTTTGGAATGTCGTGATTCCTTCGATAACCGGTTTTAAGTCAGTTCGAAGCAATGTAGGAAAATTGAGAAACCAAGGCTTGGAAATTGTGCTTAATACCATTCCTGTCAGAACAAAGGATTTTGAATGGTCGTTGGGATTTAACTTTGCAACCAATCAAAACAAGATTATCTCATTGTTGGGAGAAGATAATGATAAAGATGGGAAAGAGGATGATTTGATATCAAGTGGTCTTTTTATAGGAGAATCAATAGGTACGATATATGGGTACGAGATAGAAGGTATTTGGCAAATTGCCGATAAGGAGAATGGCAGCATTATGGAAGGTTTTTATCCCGGTACCTATAAGATAAAAGATCAGAATAATGACGGGAAAATATCCGCTGATAAAGACAGGGTAATACTGGGGCATACAGAGCCTGCTTATACTCTTGGCATCAAAAACAGGTTCAGTTACAAAGGATTTGATCTTAATCTTTTTATTAATGTAATCCAAGGAGGGAAGAAAGGATATATGAGCTACAATAAACGTCCGGATTATATAGGCAATTCCATAGGCAATGCAGAAAATCAAAACTGGACGAATGCATATGATTATTGGTCACCGCGTAATCCGAACGCTAAATTCGCAACAGTATGGTCTTCACCGACGATGGAGGGAGAGATTGTACAGCAAAGGAGTTTTGTCCGTTTGCAGGATGCTTCCTTAGGATATACTTTAGAGCAGAAATTCATCAAGAAATTGGGTATTGACAATCTCAGGCTCTTTATGAGCGGGCAAAATCTGTTGACATTTACCGGTTGGGATGGTTGGGATCCGGAAGTCGGTTTAGGAATTGCGTCAACCGCTTATCCTGTTATGCGAACATATTCTTTGGGTATAGATATAACTTTTTAAAGATAATAAAATGAAACTAAATAGATTAATTATTGGATTGTTATCCATATGTTTTGTCGCTTCTTGCGATGAAAGTGCTTTTTTGAAAGAAGAACCGTTAGATTTTTTAGGTCTTGAAAATGCTTATAAATCATACGATGATTGTCAAACAGCCATTAATGGTCTTTATGCCAAGGTACGGGCTAATTTCTATAATAGTGATTTCATTTTTTTCATGAGTACGGATGTTGCCAAGAATGCGCGTCACAATAACAATTTTATGGGAAATATGAAGGACTGGATGATACCCGAACAAGCAGGCATTGCTGATTTGTGGGATAGGGAATACAAACTGATAAGCAATGCAAACACTTTGATAGACAGGGTGGCTGCATTGTCGATTACTGATGAGCAAAAGTCTCTTGTTACAGCAGAAGCCAAGTTCTTCAGAGCTTTCGGATACAGGACGTTGGTGTATTGTTTTGGAGGGGTACCTCTTGTTCTGGAGGAAAATAAAGTTCCCAAAACGGACTATACACGCAATACGAAAGAAGAAGTATTGAAAGCCATGAAAGAGGACTTTGAGGAGGCCACAAAAAAACTTCCGGATATTGAAGTTGTGGCAGATGGAAAAATATCCAATCTGGTAGCCAAACACTATTTGGCGGAAACTCTTATTTCATTGGGAGAATATTCGGCTGCAGTCAAGTATTTGAGCGAAATAATCGATGCTCCCCATGTCGCATTAATGAAGACTCGTTTCGGATCACATAAGAATGAAGCAGGAGATGTGTTTTGGGATTTGTTCAGAAGAAAGAACCAGAATCGTTCAACTAACGGGAATACAGAAGCACTTTGGGTTATTCAGATGGAAGTGGATACGGAAGGAGGATATCTGGTTTCGACTAAATACCGACCCTACTATCTTGAGCGTTTTGCTGCTCCTGTCACTTATTCATTGAAGGACCCCGAAGGGAAGGTGGCCTTTTTGTCGACGAACGGCCGTTCCGATTTGAATGTAGGAGGTCGTGGCGTATCGAACATGTGTAATACCGATTGGTGGTTGAATGATTTGTGGGAGAGTGATTTTGATAATGACATACGGAATTCCAAGTACAATATTGTCCGTAATGCCTATTATGATTTACCTTCTTCCAAATACTATGGAAAAAGTGTGTTCGGCGAAGACTCGTATAGTAAGACTTTGAAGGAAAATTGGTGGCGTTGGTTTCCATGGCCGTCAAAAATCACTACTCCGGGAGAGCATCCTGAAGCATTGTATGAGGATAAGGAAAAGCTGCTTTTGAAATCAACGGCTGGTGGTACCTATCTTGACCAATATATGCTTCGGCTGCCCGAATGCTATCTTCTTCGTGCCGAAGCCTATCTGGATATGGGGGACAAGGACAAAGCGGCCGCTGATATAAACGTGGTAAGAAACAGGTCGCATGCAAAAGATATCGTTGCGGAAGATGTGACTATCGATTATATTTTGGATGAACGTGCACGGGAAATGGTTTACGAGGAGTTTCGCCGTATTACACTGGGACGTTTGGGAAAATATGTGGAGCGTACACGTAAATGTAACGAATACAATGGTCTGCAAATGGAAGATTACCACGAGCTGTTTCCCATTCCATACAGTGTGATTGAGGCTAACAAGAATGCGGTTCTGGAGCAAAATCCCGGATATTCCGATTAATTAATCTTTAACTATACAATTATGCTACGTTTACTAATTGTTTGTTTAATGTTTGTTTTAGGCACCGGAGTTTCTTCCGGTGCTCAGAAAGATACAATCAGGGTTCTTTTCATCGGGAATAGCTATACTCATTTCAACAGAATGGTACAGACGGTACAAGAACTTGGTCAAAGTGTGAATGTGCCTGTCTATGCTCAAAAGGTGGCTGTCGGTGGATGGTTTCTGAAACAACATGCTGCCAGTTCACATACAATTGATGCTATTAAACAAGGTCGTTGGGACTATGTTGTGTTGCAGGAGCAGAGTCTGGCAATGGCATGGGAGTATGAGTACTTGCAAAAACAGGTTATGCCGTCAGTTGTAAAATTGGATAGCATTGTCCGGAAATATAATACGGAAGGAAAAGTGCTGCTCTACATGACGTGGGGACGAAATAATGATAGTTTTGACAGTATGCAGAAGCGTATTATGGCTGCATATACTTCCGTGGCAGACAGCATAGGCTGCGAGTGTATACCTGTGGGGTTGGCTTTTGAGCGGGTAAGGAAAGAACGCCCCGAATTGAGTCTTTATCAGTCTGATGACAGTCATCCCACCCATATCGGAAGTTACTTAATTGCCAATATGTTTCTTTCTTATTTCACTTCCAAGCAATATGTGAGTCATTGTTACGGTCGGTTAATGCAGGAAGATGCACTTTATTTGCAGCGGGTGGCTCAAGAAGTTAACAAAAACTGGAAAAGAGACAGAACGTTCCCGCTCCTTGGTCATTTAAAGCCTAAATCGGTGGCCGATACACGCAATCATTTGACAATTGGCTGTGAGGTCCTAGACCGTGATTATGCGGATTATGAACAATACAAGAAATACCTGGCTCCATTAGGTATGCGTAAGATAAGGCTTCAAGCAGGATGGGCAAAAACGGAGAAGGTGAAAGGGCATTATGATTTCAGATGGCTCGACACTATCATAGACGACGCTTTAGGACGCGGACTGGAAATCTGGTTGGAAGTTTCGTATGGAAATCCTATATATCAAGGTGGAGGAACTCCTTTTCTGAAAGGAGGATGGCCTGTTTCGGAGGAAGGAAAAACTGGATGGAATAATTGGGTGCGAGCATTGGCGCAACATTATAAAGGGAGAGTACATGAATGGGAAATCTGGAATGAACCAGACATAAACAAGGAACTGGGCAAGGACTATGAAAGCCTTGCAGAACTGAATATTCGTACTGCGGAAATCATTAAGGAAGTAGATCCTAAGGCTAAAATCGCAGCATTGGCTCTTGCGTTGATTACTGATACGACATTGACTGAAAATTGTCTTAAAGAGTTTAAGAAACGTGGTAAACTGGATTTGTTCGATTGGATTTCGTATCATCAATACATGTTCCGTCCCGAGGACATGTATCCTTTGGTGGAGAGGCTTCGGACGGTAGTCGGTAAATACTCATCTCACATAAAGTTGTGGCAGGGAGAAAGCGGTGCCCCGTCAAGAGGACGGATGGGGGGAGCGCTGAGTGCTTACGACTGGACTGAAACCTCTCAGGCCAAATGGGCGTTAAGGCGGATATTGGGTGATCATGGACGAGACATTGCCACGGGAATATTCTGTATTTCAGATATGAATTATGCGGCAACTGATGCCATTAAAAAGAAGAACGTGAAGGGATTGCTGCAAACAGATGATGAGAAACGGGTTATACGTCCTAAAATGGCCTATTTTGCGGTTCAGAACCTGGTGTCGGTGTTTGATTTATTCAACTATAGGCTTGATGTAGAAAAAATTAGTCTGAATCGTGATTATTCATGTAGTAAATTCTTGTATGAGACAGAAAAAGATGGACTGCAATCATGCCTGTTATGGTGGGATGATTCTACTCCATTTAATTTTAATGCACCTATTCCAACGGAAGTAAGAGTTAAAAATGGGAAGTTTGAATGTCCGGTAATTGTAGATATTCTTTCGGGAACAGTTAAAAATATACCCGAGGATAAAATTACGAAGAAGGGAAGTGAATACATCTTCAGTGGCATCCAGATATATGATTCACCTATATTGATAACGGATAAGAGCTTGATTCAATTTGACAAATAATATGGAGTTACAATTACAGGAACTGGATTATTGGGCCATTGGTATTTATATATTATTGATGGCGGGGATAGGGTTATCTTTTGGCTGGTTTATCAAAGATGTCGGTGCTTATTTCAAGGGAAATGGCACTATTCCCTGGGTGATGGCCACCGTTACGAATTTTATGGGATTGTTCAGTACTTTTGTCTTCGTGGCTTATGCCGGGATTGCTTACGAGTACGGGTTGGTTTCTGTTACGGTATTTTGGTCCACTGTACCGGCGTGTATCATTGGCAGCCTGTGGCTTGGCGGACGTTGGCGGCGGACTGGCTGCGTCACTCCCATCGAATATTTGGAACAGCGTTATAGTTTCTCTGTTCGTGAAATAATGACGTGGGTGGGACTACTGGTGAGGCTGTTAGACAATATGGTACGGTTGTATGCTATTGGTGTTTTTATTACTGTAGTCACTCCTCTGTCATTGGAATGGGCCATCATCATTTCGGGAATAATTGTTACGCTGTTCAATATTATTGGTGGTATCTGGACTGTAACGATTATGAGTACAGTACAATTTGTAATCTTAATACTTATCACCTGTGTGCTGTTGCCCGTATCCCTACATGAAGTGGGAGGTATCGGTGGACTTTATCAACAGATTCCTGAGAAGATGACGTGGTTTAATGGTCCTAAAGGAGCATTCTTCTGGTTGGCAATCTATTATGTAATGACGATGATAAAATACAATGAGAACTGGACATTTATTCAGAAATTCTTTTGTGTGAAAGATGAAAAAGCAGCTAAGAAAATGGGAGTTCTGACGGGTATCCTCTTTTTAGTGTTTACCCCGATATTCCTGATTCCGGCTGTTGCCTCTTCTTTAATAGTTCCGGAACTGGAGAATCCGGAGATGTCATATATATCGGTTGCCATTCGCTTGCTTCCTGCCGGTATTATGGGTATTATGTTTTCTTCGATGTTTGCAGCAACTATGTCTTCACTAAATGCCGAGTACAATGTTATGTCGAGTGTTTTTACAAAGGATGTATATCAGCGGTTGTTTAATATGGAAGCTGCTGAAAAACGCCTTCTGGTTGTGGCTCGTTGGTCTACATTGGTTATCGGAGCATTGATTACAGTAGGTGCTATCTATATCGAAGGGTTTGGAGGAGCTTTTGAAGCCAATAAACTGTTTACGGGAATATTCTGTATTCCTATAGGTATTCCTTTGGTATTGGGCATTGTAAGCCGCAAGCCGAATGCCAAGGCGGCTATAATTACGATCAGTGCTGGAATTGTAGTAGGAATTGTCTTGAATGCACTTCCCGAAGTGGACTGGGAGATGGCTACACTTATCGAGTTAATAGTTTGTTTGGTTCTTTATTATCTGCCGGTTTATGGGCAGATGGATATGAAAGACAAAGTGAAAGTGGATGAACTGTTCAATGCCTTGAATGTGAATATAGACTCTACAAAGGTTCCTTCCATTTCATCGCAATATGTTAAAGCACTGATGATATTACTGTTGGTATCTCTTGTAGTATCCGGTGGGCTTTTTATAGGAATGAGCATTCCCAATCTGCATTCTATGGGTGGAGATTTGAGTTTATGCGCCGGTATTTTGAGTCTTTTACTGGCAGTGGCTCTATGTGTTGTTTATAAATTGAAAATAAAGAAGTAAATAGTGAAACTAGCATGGTATTTACCTACTTTACCATCGGTAAAGTGGAAGATTGCGACCCAATTGGGTGTAGAATATGCGGTAGCGGCGTTGCCTGCCGAACGGTATTATATGAAACCGTGGGATTTCAAGGCTCTGCTTTATGCCAAAGAGAGTTTGAATGATGCAGGTCTGAAGCTCGAAGTGATTGAACCGGCTCCTCCTCATTATAAGATTAAGCTGGGATTGCCGGGCAGGGATGAAGAAATAGAGATATTCAAGCAAGTACTGAGAAATATGGCGGCTTTGGATATTCCTGTTTTATGTTACAATTTCATGCCTCAATCCGGCTGGTATCGTACCTCTTTTGCTAAAAAGGGGAGAGGTGGGGCATTGGTAACGGCTTTTGATTCAAAATTGATGCAGGCAGCTCCGCAGCTGACTGAAGCCGGGACACTGACTGACATGCAGATATGGGATAATTATAAATACTTTATGGATAAGGTATTACCTGTAGCAGAAGCGTGTAAAGTGAAACTGGCTCTCCATCCGGATGATCCTCCGATACCTTCTTTGCAGGGAGTGTCGCGTATCTTTAGAAATGTAGAGAATTTCGACAAAGCTTTAGAACTCTATCCCAGCGATTACAACGGGATAACATTTTGCCAGGGTTCTTTTGCTGCCATGAATGAGGACATACCTTCTTTGATAAGACATTTCGGCCGGAAGATTTTCTTTGTTCATTTCCGTGATATACGCGGAAATGCAGATGCTTTTGAAGAGACATTCCATGATGAAGGGCAGACTGACATGAAAGCCTGCATGCGTGCATATAAGGAAATAGGGTTTGATGGAGTGATCCGTACAGACCATGCTCCTGTTATGGCTGGTGAGTCAGGAGAAAATCCGGCGTATGAGATGCTGGGACATATATTTGCGACAGGATATTTAAAAGGTTTATTAGAATAATAATGATGATTATGGACAATAATTTAATGAAGTTGGAGAAATTGATTGAGAAATTGGATAGGATAGATGGTATAGAGTTTCCGATTTCAGATCAAGAATTGTGTGAACGTTACGAAAATCTCTATACAGGAGCCGTAAACGATGTTTTGCGTGAAGCCACATTGTTGGATCAAGCCTTGCCGATTACTATCTTGCCATTGCAGTTTGAGATGCGTGCGGCAGGCATCGCATTCACTATTCGCAGTAATCCGGACCCCACTGTCAAGGGGGAAATGGATATCAGGGCACAGATGCTGGATGACATGCCGAAAAATTGTTGTGTGGTATGGGATGCAGGCAATGAAGATGAGGCGGCCCATTGGGGAGAGGTAATGACAGCTTCCGCTATAGCCCGCGGAGCAAGATGTGCTGTGGTCAACGGTGGACTGCGTGATACGATTCAGGTATTGAAGCAAGACTTTCCTATATTCTACCGTTACCGCAGTTCGAACGGCTCTTTAGGGAGAACCAAAATAACAGGGTATAATATACCGGTTAGGATTGGGAAAGTTTATATAAAGCCGGGAGATATCATTTTTGGTGATGTGGATGGTGTGGTAGTCATTCCGCGTAGCATCGCCTATGATGTATTGTTGAGAGCTGAAGCTATCAAGCAGCAGGAGAGAGAGATGCGTACTTGGGTACATGAAGGTTTTTCTGCTCAGGAGATGGTAAAGAATGGTGGTTATTTTTAAAACAGCTTGAGTATGGATAGTTTTATTAATGAGGATTTTTTGCTGACGACCCATATTTCCAGGCAACTCTATCATGAGATTGCTGAAAATCTTCCGGTTATAGACTTTCATAACCATCTGGACCCGCAAAAACTGGCAGAAAATCATAAGTTTGCTGATTTGGCAGAATTGTGGATTCATACTGATCCTTACAAGCATCGTGTGATGCGTATAGCCGGTATTGACGAAGAGATGATTACAGGGATTGGCATTTCCGGTAAAGAACGGTATGATACTTGGGCTTCCATATTCCCACGTACCCTTGGTAATCCTTTGTTCCATTGGTCATGTATGGAGTTGAAACGCTTTTTCGGTATTGACGAAATCTTGAATCGGGAAAATGCGGGGGAGATATGGAAGGTGTGCAATGACATCCTCCGGCAGTCGGGATGGGGGATGCTGGACATCCTGAAGAGATGTCGGGTGGAAATGTTATGTACTTCCGACGATTTATTGGCCGATTTCACTTTGCATCGCCAGGCATCCCTACAACCTCAGAATATTATAGTGAAGCCTTCGTTGCGGGCGGATTCAGTAATTTCTTTTACAACTCCTTCTTTCAGGGATTTCGTTTCGCAGTTAGCGGAGCTTTCAGGTATAAAAATAAAGTGTCTGGAAGATTATCTGAATGCAATAGATAGTCGTCTGAATCTCTTTTCCGATGCAGGATGCGAGTACGCCGACCATTCTTTGGATGCCGGTTTCAGGTTTGTGCCGGTTTTATCGGGAGAGGCTTCATCCTTGTTCGGTAAATTATTGCAGACTGGGGAAATCTCTTCTGTGGAAACGGTGAAATTACAGTCGTATATCTTGTTGTTCATGGGGCGTTGTTATGCACGGAGAAACTGGAACATGCAATTACATATTGGAGCCAAACGGGATACCAATACCCGGTTGCGGACACGGCTTGGTCCGGCAGGAGGATATGCAGCAATCGGTTCGGCGTGCGATGTGAACAGCTTGGTTTGCTTTTTAGACACATTGAATGAGGAGGATTCGTTGCCTCGGACCATTTTGTATACATTAAATCCGGCGGACAATGCTGTTTTTGCCACACTGACCGGTTCATATTCGGGTAGTGGTATTTTAGGAAAAGTGCAATTTGGTCCTGCCTGGTGGTACAATGATCATTTGGAAGGAATGACGCAACAATTGCAGTCCTTATCTTCTTATGGACTTTTGAGTTGTTTTGTCGGTATGACGACAGATTCACGGAGTGTACTTTCCTTCTCGCGTCATGAATATTTCCGCAGGGTGCTTTGTCGGTTTATTGGTGAAAAGGTAGTCAGCGGAGAGTTCCCGTCGGATATGACTTTATTAGGCGATATAGTGAAAGACATTTGTTATAGAAATTGTAAAAATTGGAGGAAATAGGTATGAACAATATAAAAAAAGAAGAAGTGGCTGTCGTTACGGGAGCTGGTGGTACGTTATGTTCGGAGTTAGCTGTAGACTTGGCTCGGAAGGGCTATCGAGTAGTCCTTATAGGTCGTGGTCTGGAGAAGTTGCAGAAGACGGAGAAAATGATAAAAGAGGCAGACGGGAATGTTTTGTCTGTTTCGTGTGATGTTCGTAATTTAGCGGAAGTAAAGAGAGCACATGCTTTGATTAACGAACAACTTGGTGCATGTTCGATTCTGATTAACGGGGCGGGAGGTAACCAGCCGGAGGCGGTGACTAACATCAATGAATTTAACGAACGGGAATTGGAAGAGGAGCAAGGAGAATTGCGCGGTTTCTTTAATCTGGACATGAGCCGTTTTTTGGATGTGATTGATGTCAATATTATGGGCACGGTTATTCCTTGTCAGGTTTTTGCTCCGGATATGATTCGGTTGGGCAAAGGATGTATCATCAATTTTGCATCAATGAATACTTATCGGCCTTTGTCGCGGGTACCGGCTTATGCCTTGAGTAAAGCAGGTATTGCAAATTTCACCCAATGGTTGGCTGCCTACCTGGCACCGGCCCATATACGTGTGAATGCCATTGCTCCGGGATTTTTCCTGAATGACAGGAGCCGTAAGTTGTTGATGACTCCGGATGGTAACTTTTCGGAAAGGGGAAGTAACATTTTGCGTCAAACCCCCATGAAGCATTTTGGGGAAGCGCAAGAGCTGGTAGGTTGTATGAACTGGCTTATCAATGAAGAAGCTTCCGGTTTTGTAACCGGTATTACCATACCTATTGACGGTGGCTTTCTGGCTTGTAGTGGGGTATGAACCTAATTTTTTATCAATGAAATATTTATTATGAAAAACAAGTTTGTGATTTTACTGATTATTGTGTTCTCTAATTTTCTTATGCTGAATTCACAGCAAATACCGAAGCAGGAAGAAACTTTGAAACATATGCTGTTGGCCAATAACTATTTTATGGTCAAATATCCGGATCCTTGTCAACCTACATTTGTACAGACCTTACGACCAAGCAATATATGGACGAGGGCTGTATATTTTGAAGGCTTAATGGCTTTTCATGCCATTTATCCCCAAAAGGAATTTTACGATTATGCATTGAAATGGGCGGAATTCCATAAATGGGGGTTGGATAAAGGAACTGTTACTCGTCATGCAGACAATCAGTGTTGTGGGCAGACTTATATTGATTTGTATAACATTTGCCCCGATGATCCCAATAAAATCAAGGATATAAAATTATCCATTGATATGATGGTGAATACACCTCAAAACGATGACTGGTGGTGGGTAGATGCCATCCAGATGTCTATGCCTGTATTTGCTAAGCTGGGTAGACTGACTGGAGAACAATCTTATTATGACAAGATGTGGGATTTGTATTCATTCACACGCAACCAGCATGGCGATAAGGGGTTGTACAATCGTAAAGACGGGCTTTGGTATCGCGACAAGAGATTTGCCCCGCCTTATAAGGAGCCTAACGGACGAGACTGCTACTGGTCCAGGGGTAATGGATGGGCATACGCTGCGTTGGCGCGTGTCATGAATCTGATTCCCCGAAAAGATAAGCATTACAAGGATTATCTGAAAGATTTTTTGCAGATGAGCAAGGCTATTAAACTTTGCCAGCGCGAAGACGGCTTTTGGAATGTAAGCCTACATGATCCCGGTAATTTTGGTGGAAAAGAAGGTACCGGTACCGCTTTATTTGTATATGGTTTGGCATGGGGAATAAGGAACGATATTTTGGACCGTGACGAATATCTGCCAATGACCTTGAAGGCTTGGAATGCTTTGGTAAAGGACTGTATGCATCCGAATGGTGCACTGGGATATATGCAAGGGAGAAGTAATAGTCCCAAAGCCGGTCAGCCCTTAACTTACGATTGTATACATGAACCGGAGGATTTTGCAGTAGGCTGCTTTTTGTTAGCCGCTTCGGAAATATATAAATTGAAATAGCATAAATATTATGTATAGAAATATTTTATTATTTATATGCGGACTGTTTGGGAGTATCTCTTTGCTGCATGCCCAGAAACTGGTCAAAGCTGGTATGGGATATAGCAGTACATCTGTTAACACTGCTATTTTCCGGACAAATTCCGTTACCTCGAAAGGAAATATACAATTTATTGCCTATTATGACGAAGATGGATATCTGACGTTGGGGAAACGCCGTTTAGGAAACGATCGTTTTGAAATACTCCGTTCACCTTATAAAGGAAAATGCGAGGATGCCCACAACGTTATCAGCATTGGTATTGACGGAAAAGGTTATTTGCATGTAGCCTTCAATCATCACAATGCTCCGTTGCAATATTGTAAAAGCGTAGAGGCTTATTCCCTTCGGCTGGATACGTTGCAATCTATGGTAGGTAAAGATGAAAGGAAGGTGACTTATCCCGAATTCTATACATTGAAAAATGGTGATTTGCTGTTTGCTTACCGTTTGGGTAAGTCCGGTCAGGGCAATCTTGTTCTAAATAGGTACGATGTACGGAAAGGCCAGTGGAAGCGCTTGCAGGATACTTTAATTGATGGTGAAGGACAGAGAAATGCATACTGGCAAATGTGTGTTGACAGGAAAGGAACCATACATGTTTCCTGGGTGTGGCGTGAAACGTCTGCTGTAGAGACGAACCATGATTTATGCTATGCCTGTTCCAAGGATGGAGGAATCACCTGGCAGAAGTCAACTGGTGAGCGGTATCACCTTCCCATTAATGTGAGAAATGCAGAATATGCATTTAAAATTCCTCAGAAAAGCGAGTTGATAAACCAGACAAGTATGGTTGCTGATAAGGAAGGCAATCCTTTTATTGCCGCATATTGGAAAGAACCCGGAGATGCTTGTCCGCAATATCGACTGGTCTTCATAGAAAATGAAAATTGGCAAATGGTAAAGGTTGCCGATAGGAATACGGATTTTACGTTAAGTGGGCGCGGTACCAAAATGATTCCTATGTCACGTCCTCGTTTGGCTGTTGATACCCGGGGAAAAGGAATATATTATATATATCGTGATGTAGACCGTAATAGCCGGGTGACGGTAGCATATTCGGGTGACCTTTCAAAAGGGAACTGGAATGTGAGTGATCTGACGGATTTTTCGGTTGATGCATGGGAACCAAGTTATGATACAAATTTGTGGAACAAGAAGAGAATGCTGCATCTTTTTGTACAATGTACCTCACAAGGAGATGGAGAGAAGGTGAAGCAATCGGTTCCCCAACAAGTATATGTATTGGAAGTAGATACAAAACAATAAATAATTATGAAACGAGAAGCATTTAAAATGTTTTTAAAGCCGGGATGCGAAGCCGAATATGAAAGACGGCATGCTCAGATATGGCCTGAATTGAAACAATTATTGTCAGAAAACGGAGTTTATGATTATTCCATTTATTGGGATAAGGATACCAATATCCTTTATGCTTGTCAGAAGATCAAAGGAAAAGCTTCATCCCAAGAAATGGGAAATACTTCTATTGTACAAAAATGGTGGGATTATATGGCTGATATAATGGAAGTTAATCCGGATAATTCTCCTATAAGTATTCCACTTGTAGAAGTCTTTCACATGGAATGATATAGAGGTAAGTCTTAGGCTACCTCGTGGGGATTGCGGAGAGGTTTTTGCGCAGAAGAATAGGGGACTCTCCATGCTATTGTGAAGAGTCCCTTTATTTATTTTAATGCTCCTTGGTATACAAAGGCCTTTTCTCCAAAATCTTCTTTAACAGATTTATTATCTTCCGGTCTGAACAACCCGAATACGGATGAGCCGGACCCTGTCATTGCTGCATATATAGCCCCTGCCTCATACAGCTTCTCTTTAATCTCTCTGATAGCGGGAAATTGGGGGAATACGCTTTCTTCGAAATCGTTCACCATTCGTTCTTTCCATTCCTCTATAGGTTGCTTTATGACTTCTTTCAATGGAATTTCTTGCCGATGAGGCTTTATTTGCGCAAAAGCATCACGAGTGGAGACAAAGATATCCGGTTTTACTAAAACAATCTGATATCCTTTTAAGGATAAAGAGATAGGAGAGAAGATGTTTCCTATTCCCTCTGCATAAGTTGGGGTGTTTCGGATGAAAAAGGCACAATCTGCTCCTAATTTGGCGGCATACTCTTCTAAGTTCTCATCCGACAATTCCAGATTGAACTTCTCATTCAGCAATTTCAGCATGTAAGCAGCGTCCGATGAACCGCCGCCTAATCCCGCACCGGAAGGAATATGCTTGAACAGGTGAATATCTATGGGAGGGAGATTGAATCTCTCATCTAAAAGTTTATAAGCTTTCACTACTAAGTTATTTTCTGCTTCTCCCGCAATTTCCAATCCCGCCTGATGCAGACGAAACTTCTGCGGGCTTTCATTCAATATATTGACTTCTAACGCATCTTCTACGGGGATGGGATAGAATACTGTTTCCAGATTATGGTATCCGTCAGGACGCTTCTCTACAATGTTCAGCCCCAGATTTATTTTGGCATTCGGAAATGTTATCATGGTGTTTTCTGTTTTAATACGTTAATCCTACTATCCACAGAGGCAGTTTTTTACCTGTGGCATATTCGATGTTATCAGCAAGAATAAAGGAATTCGGTAGGTCGGCAATCTGCTTGAAAGTCTTGTCTGCTCCTCCTACTTCGAATGTATATTTGTGGTCGACAACAAAATCTCCCTGCGCTTTTCCGTATTCTATTTCGTGATTAACCGAAAGCTGGCTCATTACAAAAGTCTCTCTTGCTGTACCAATCTGTACAGATGTTGAAGCAATGGCATAGAGCAAGTTCGGGTTCTGGAGATATATTTTGTCCGGTTTCTGCATCTTTTTTACTGAGGTAAGATCAGAATACAGTAATTTAAGCAGTTCTGCACGATCCAAATTTTGGAGATAAGTAATCACTGAGTTTCTGGTAAGCCCTATAATCCCTGCCAGCTTGGTGATATCGACTTCATAAGGAACAGATGAAGCCAAAATGCTCAATAGCGCTTTTAATTTTCTTACGTAGGCAGGATCTACTCCGCACAACAGAGGCATCTCCTGTTCTAAGATGAAGTTGACTACATTTTCAATATTCATGTAGTAATCTTCCCGGTTGCCGGTGAAGAATGGATAGTAACCATCATGTAAATACTCATTGAACATTTGTACGGGTCTGCACTGTTCGTTAATGCCTTGGCAAATCTCGCCTGCATTCTTTAGTACTTCTTCTAAAGAAGCGACCGGAATCCGAATATTCTTATAGAACATCAAAAATTCGCGGAATGATAAGCCGTACATATTGTAAGGCAGGCATCTTCTGGAAAGGTCTGCATCAGCATTTAGTATGTTGAGTAGTGATGAACCGCTGAAGACAATCTGCATAGATGGATACAGATCATAGATTTCTTTAAGCTCTTTGCTCCAAGTAGGGTATTTATGAACTTCGTCCAGAAACAGATGTTTACCTCCCTGAAGATAGAATTTTTCTACAAGCTCCAGTAACGTGTGACTGCTGAAATAAATGCTGTCGAGTGTACAATAGAGAGCTACCCGGCTTCCGGGTGAATAATTCAATTTGATGTATTGTAACATTAAGGTTGTTTTCCCTACACCACGAGAACCTCTGATGGCAATCAAGCGGTTATTCCAATGAATCTTATTCATTAGTTCTCTTACAATATTGGTGCTTGTTTGCGCCAACATTCTTTCTTGCTTTAAAAACAGGCTATCCATATTCAGAGTGATTTATGTAGCAAATATACGAATTTGTTTAAAGCAAAAAGCAAATTAGGAGGATATTTGTTTAAAGTAGAAAGCAAAATCTGGATATTTTTGTTTATAAAAGAAAGCAGTTTGAACTTGATTGATTTGAAAATAGTAAAAAGGTTGCTCTTGGGGGAGAGCTAACCTTTTTGAGATCATTTAGTTCTGCAGTAGCTTTAAGATATATTTTCCCGGCATAACAATCCGTGCCTTCATCTGTGGTGAACTGTTGATGTCATAGATGATTTTCCAAATTTTGCCTCCCAGTCTTCCGAAGTCCGTCAGTCTGAGAATGGCGTTTTTCTCTTTTATGGATGCAACTTTTTGCCGTTCCAATTCTGCTATCAATCCTTCGTAGTTGTGCGTCTGCCTGTTGAGTGCATACTCTGGAGGAACAAGAAGAATCTCCTCATTCTTCACTGTCTCCCCTTGGGGAGATATAGAGGGGTCTGTTTTATTTTCTTTATTCTCTTTATTTGTTGCTAAAGCGTTGCCTGCCTTTGCATCTCTGATTCTCTGTTGGTTAGCCAGTCCTCCATGCTTGCCTGCCTCTCTGTTCGCTTCGCGCTTGGCTTCCAGTGGTCTCATCCGCAGGGTAAGCCCGGGCGATGAAAAGGCTGTATCGTCCACCTCAAAGAGTTTATAATTGTAGATAATTCGCTTCGAGGTAGTCACTGTCACTCTCATCTTTTGTGCCAGGATAGGCAATACCCTCAGATCGGCTTTATATCCGTTCTGTAACCTCAGGAATTCAAGCAGCATCCAGTAGATGCCATATCCTTTCATTCCTTCTTTTTGTATCATCATCATAATTTTAAAGTTATTGCCTGCATTGGCATCATGTAATAAATATGAATCCATAATTCTTCATTCTTAATTTTTCATTCTTCATTTAAACAATCGGTCTCCATTCCAGGAAGTTTTCAATCTGGAAGGTCCTCCATCCTTGCTGTTCCGTATCCCAGTATGCTACATGGTTTTTGATGCGCTCAATATCATATTTCCGATGGAAATCGGATTCATAATAAATAAGTGTTCCTCTTGCCATGTAGAATTCGCCATTTTGTTTTCTGTAGGCTATCAGCGCACATCCGTATGGCATGTACTCGGTCAACTGTCGGATGCGTAGTGCCATCCATGCAATGGTTTCTTCGGATAAATCGGTTTCTTGCCTGATAAGTTTTTTCCATAGATTCTCTACTCTCTCATTTTTCGTTACATACTTCTGTTGGTGCCCCAACTTTTGTTTTTCCATTTTTGTACTTTTAGTTATTTGTAAATTGTTTATAATCAACCTTCTGTGATGGCTACACCCTTTGCTCTGGATAGCTACACCCTTTTATGCTTAGGGCTACACCATCCGGGTGAAAGGGTGTAGCTCTTCCACTGTCAGGTTGACGGGGCAAAGTTATGTCCTTTCTTTGGAGTAAACTATCAATGATTTATCCTTACATCATATCCATAGGGGTCTATATGTTCCGTATCTTCCTTTTGTATCACTGCCCATATCTTTCTTAGTTCTGTCATTAAACTGCTCAGTTCCAGTGGAGTATCTTCTCCTTTTTCGTGTTTTAAACCATCACCCGATTTGTATAAGTGCATTCCCAAATCGCTTATGGTGTTAATATTTAGGCCTCTAAAATGGCCTAATTTGAAACTTCTTAGAATTCCTACATACATGTGGGTTTTTGTGCCTGCATAATACCGTTCAGCCAGTAAATTTTCGTCGACTATACTGATTCGACTTACTGTTCTGCTACGGCTTGTACTCTGATTTTCAATTTGATGAGACTCTTTCTTTGCATCAGATTCGTTCTGATTCTCTTTTTTTTAAATCTTTCATATTATATAAATTTTAATTATGGATTTAACTGATATTCACAGTTAAAAATGTCGCAAAAGTAGAAATTAAAATTTAGATATGGTAATGGGGAGAAGGAAAGTGAAAAGAATGTGATTTTTTATTGGACTTAAATGGCTGTAAATTAGATTGGTAACTTTGTTTTTGAAGGTGTTTCAAAAAACGTTCGTTTAATGGACGCAAAGATAGAGGTGTTTTTGGAAACGACAAAATGTTTGATAAAAAATCTTCTTGTGATTACTTCTTTTATACGATAACATTCTGATTATGAGTAATAAAATGGGAATGAAAATATCAGTTAACATCTATTCATTTTATTGTTTTCTTCATCTCTCATTTTTTTAAAAATTGACGTCCATTAAACGAACGTCTAAAAGACATTTTTTGTTTGTGACTGGTTCGTTTATAGCTTTTTACCTGTAAGGTAATGAACTACTATAGAAAATCTGTAGGCAAGAAGGACGCAAAGCTTGCTATATTCTACATAAAGCGTTCGCAAATGATTGAATTTCAGGTATATGTAAGGAATTCAAAGCCCCGAGAGAACACCCTTTTCTGAAATAATCATAAAATGGAAGTGGAGAAAGAGAGCGAAATATGGTATGCCATGCGTGCTACATATCGGCGGGAACCTGATGCCGTGCGTCTGCTCCAAAGTGAAAATTTGGACTGTTTTGTACCTATGCAATACAAGATAAGTATAAAGAAGGGCAAGAAAATTCGTATCCTAGTTCCTGTCATACACAACCTGATTTTTGTTCATGCTTGTCCTTCGGATTTGAAACGTGTCAAGTCAAAGGTCTCCTATCTGCAATATATTACTGATACGCGTAGTGGTCAGAAAATAATCGTCCCAGATAACCAAATGAAACGTTTTATTGCTGTAGCGGGTACTTATAACGACCATCTTCTATACTTCCAACCCGAAGAACTGAATTTGTCAAAAGGATCGAAAGTTCGTATTACTGGTGGTGAGTTTGAAGGTCAAGAAGGTATATTCCTGAAAGTGAAAGGTGCTCGTGACCGCCGTGTAGTAGTTGAGATACAAGGTGTTATTGTGGTTGCCATGGCTACTATCCATCCCGACCTTATAGAAGTCATGACATAACATGCATTCTGCTGTATATCAGTCAATATATCAGAATTTACAAATAAATATCAATCATAAACAATATGTCTCTTTCTGAAGAAACACTTAGGCTTCAGCGTGCGGCGCACGATCTGATGTATCTGGGCATGGACGGTAGCCCCGTCTACAGCGATGACCTTTCCCGTCGTAACGGTGAGGTTTATCGTCTGACCACCTCTTTATATAATTCCGAAGTTCAAGGTTCCACGGTCAAGGAGCAGGCTGATGTCTGTCTCGCTCTTCTGATGGGTTACAACGCTTCCTTTATCGACCATGGTGAAAAGCAGGAACATGTTCAGGAAGTCCTGAACCGCTGTTGGGATATTCTTGAAGTTCTTCCTGCTTCACTGTTGAAACTTCGCTTGCTTACCGCCTGCTATGGTGAGGTTTATGATGAACCCTTGGCTGATGAAGCCCGTAAAATCATCGCCGGTTGGACTTCAACTTCACTCACTTCCGAACAACAGGAGGCTATCGAGGAGTTTCAGAATGTGGTGGATAATCCTTATCCGTGGGAATATATTGAGGAGTAGAAAAACGACAAAAAAGTTTTCTCTTAGAAGAAAAAGTTTTTTTACTCCGCCCGACAAGTATCAGCGATTCCTGAACGATATCCTCAAGATGCCGCAAGGCACAAAGTCTCTCTTCCAAAAGGAGTGAGGAATATCATGCTTTACAAACCAGGCATAGAGGAAGAGAAGCTCTGCATCATCATGAACTGTGCCGAGTATATTAAGCACCTCGATAACCCAATGTACGGCCATGAGAAGTCCAAGTCTCATTTTTTTATTGCTGACCTCGACAATGGTCCCGGTGGGTTCATCCACTATGCCATCGCAACCGTCTCATGTCTGACTTTGCTCTCAATTCCAACTATGTTTATTGTAATGGCAAGCAACTAGCATAGGACAACCTCGACTTTTAGCAAGAATATTGAGGAGACAGGAATACTGGGACGAATTGCTACAGATTTCGGATTTTTGTTAGAATGTCTGTTATTGAACTCTCACAATTAACAACAAGAATTAATAAGTCAATAAAATTGGAACTCAGAACTGATTATTCAAACGTAGGTTTCCAGAACAACGGCAAACTGAAGTTGCTCATTATTGTTGGGACACGTCCGGAGATTATCCGTTTGTCTGCTGTCGTCAACAAAACCCGCAAGTACTTTGACGTCATTCTTGCCCATACAGGCCAGAACTATGACTATAACCTCAATGGCATCTTCTTCCGTGACTTAAAACTCAAGGAACCGGAAGTATATATGGATGCTGTAGGTGACGACCTCGGTGCCACCTGTGGCAATATCATCAATGCCAGCTATAAACTCATGGTAGCTACAAAGCCTGACGCAGTACTTGTACTTGGTGATACTAACTCATGCCTGTCTGTCATTGGAGCAAAGCGTCTCCATATCCCTATCTTCCACATGGAAGCAGGAAATCGTTGTAAGGACGAATGTCTCCCAGAGGAAACTAACCGCCGTATTGTCGATATCATTTCAGATGTGAATATGGCATACTCTGAGCATGCACGTCGCTACCTCGCTGACTGCGGTCTTCCAAAGGAACGTACATATGTCACAGGCTCACCAATGGCAGAAGTGCTGTATGAGAACCTGGCAGAGATAGAGGCTTCAGACGTACATAAGCGACTTGGTCTTGAGAAAGGACACTATATCCTTCTTAGCGCACATAGAGAAGAGAACATCGATACTGAAAAGAATTTCTTTACTCTCTTCACTGCCATCAACAAGATGGCAGTGAAGTACGATATGCCAATCCTCTATAGTTGTCATCCACGCTCTCGTAACCGCCTTCAGGTCAGTGGTTTCCAACTCGACTCACGCGTACAGGTGCAGCAGCCCCTCGGCTTCCACGACTACAACTGTCTCCAGATGAATGCTTTCTGTGTAGTGTCCGACTCCGGCACCCTCCCAGAGGAGAGCTCCTTCTATGCATCTATCGGCAAGCCTATCTCCGCAGTATGTATCCGCACTTCCACTGAGCGTCCCGAAGCATTGGATAAGGCATGTTTCATCCTTTCAGGCATTGATGAGAAAGGTCTCCTCCAGTCCGTTGACCTTGCCGTCCAGATGACAAAAGATGGTAACTATGGCATTCCTGTTCCCAATTATACCGATGACGTTAGCAATAAGGTAGTTAAGATTATCCAGTCCTACGTAGATGTAGTCAACAAGATGGTTTGGAGGAAGGAGATATAATTTTATCCCGAATTGGCGAATTGTTGTCAGTAGGTTAAGTCATTTATAATTCTTTAATTAGATAATTCGTGACTGAGAAAAAGTAGTCTCTTAGTCTTTTCAACATTTAGACTCAAAGAAAATGAAAATTTTAGTTACCGGTGCAAAAGGTTTTGTAGGTAAAAATCTTTGCTCTCAACTTCATAATATTCAAGACCAGAATGTGTGCTGGTACAACTTGCCAGAGCCTATCGAAGCCATCTATGAATATGATATTGATAGTACTCTCGAACAGCTTAATGCTTGGTGCGAGGATGCCGATTTCGTGTTCAATCTCGCAGGAGTCAATCGTCCACAGAATCAGGAGGAGTTTATGCAGGGAAACTTCGGTTTTGCTAGCACCCTGCTTGGTATGCTGAAAAAGCATAGTAACACCTGTCCCGTGATGCTCTCTAGTTCTATTCAAGCCACCCTCGCCGGTCGCTTTGGTACGTTAGAATATGGCAAGAGCAAAAGAGCTGGTGAGGAACTGTTCTTCGACTATGCCAAAGAGACGGGAGCCAAGGTATTTGTCTATCGCTTTCCTAACCTCTTCGGTAAGTGGTGCCGTCCTAACTACAACTCAGCCATCGCTACCTTCTGCAACAATATTGCCAATGACCTTCCGATTCAGGTCAACGACCGATCAGTAGAGATGGAATTGCTCTATATCGATGATCTGGTTGACGAGATGATATCCGCACTTCGTGGTGAAGTCCACTACTGCACCTTTGATGGAGTAGAGACAGTTCCCGTTCTTTCGAACTCCCAGAACCCTTCGAACTTTTCAGAACACCTCTACTGCTATGTCCCTGTTGTCTATAAGACTACTCTTGGCATAATTGTTGACATCATTCAAGAGTGTGCAAGGGCAGCATCTAATGTCGGAGGCATCAACATGATAGAGCTCCCGCAAGGATCACTCCGTTATAAGCTGATGACCACCTATTTGAGTTATCTTCCTAAAGAGAAAGCCATCTACAACTTCAAGATGAATGTAGATAGCCGTGGCTCTTTCACCGAACTCTTCCACACTCTCAATTGCGGTCAAGTAAGTATCAACATCAGCAAGCCAGGAGTCACCAAGGGCGAACACTGGCACCACTCTAAATGGGAGACCTTCATAGTCGTCTCCGGTCATGGACTTATCCAGCTTCGTAAGGAAGGAACCAACGAAGTATGGAAATACGAAGTCTCTGGCGACAATATTCAGGCAATTCAGATACTTCCTGGCTACACCCACAATATTATTAACTTAAGTGACACTGAAGATCTCGTAACAGTTATGTACTGCAATGAGATATTCAATCTTAACCGACCAGATACCTTCTTCGATCTAGTTGAAGTAAAGGGTTAAGAAGAGTCCGAAAGGTTAAGAAAGGTAGCCTCTCGAATATTTCGAACATTTAAAACATTTCAGAACAAAATAATTAAAAATATAACATCATGTCAATTTTTGCAGGCAAAATCCTTATGATTACCGGTGGTACCGGTTCTTTTGGCAACGCAGTTCTCAACCGTTTTTTGGAGACTGATATCGCCGAAATCCGCATCTTCTCGCGTGACGAGAAAAAGCAGAACGACATGCGTCATGAGTATCAAGCCAAGATGCCTGAAATGGCCCACAAGATCAAGTTCTTCATTGGCGACGTCCGTAACCTTCAGTCATGCCGTGACGCTATGCACGGAGTAGATTACATTTTCCATGCAGCAGCCTTGAAGCAAGTACCAAGTTGCGAGTTCTTCCCGATGGAAGCCGTCAAGACCAACGTCATCGGTACCGACAACGTCCTCACAACAGCTATCGAAGCAAAGGTAAAGGCTGTTATCTGTCTCTCTACTGACAAAGCAGCTTATCCTATCAACGCCATGGGTATCACTAAGGCCATCGAGGAGAAAATCGCCGTAGCTAAATCCCGCTATTCTGGCGACACAAAAATATGTTGCACCCGTTACGGAAATGTAATGTGTTCTCGCGGTTCCGTTATTCCTCTTTGGATTGATCAGATTCGTAACGGCAATCCTATCACTCTCACCGAGCCAAAGATGACCCGTTTTATCATGTCTCTCGAAGAAGCTGTTGATCTCGTTCTCTTTGCTTTTGAGTATGGTCAGAACGGAGATATCCTTGTTCAGAAAGCCCCAGCTTGCACTATCCAAATTCAGGCCGAAGCGGTCCGCGACCTCTTCAAGCACCAAGCACCTCAGAACCTTTCGAACCCTTTAAACCCTTCTGAACCTGAAATTAAGGTCATCGGTATCCGTCACGGCGAGAAAATGTACGAGACCCTCCTCACCGATGAAGAATGTGCAAAAGCTGAAGATATGGGGGATTTCTTTCGTGTACCAGCCGATAATCGTACTCTCAACTACGACAAATATTTCACTGAGGGAGATTCAAAGCGTTGTCAACTTACAGCTTTCAACTCAAATAACACTAAACTGCTCTCTGTTGAAGAGACCAAGGTAAAGCTTGCTTCTCTCGAATATATTCAGAATGAGCTCAACGGCATTGCCAACCTCGCAAAGTAATATGTCAATGTAATATGTGTATAAGATTGCTTCTTAGATGCGTGTTCAGAAGTAAGTCTTTACACTTTATATGCTATTATGTATAAAGAGAGTTGACAGCTAATACACAACAAAAATATTGTATTCTGTATTTTAACACTGATACACTATTATGGATAATACAATAAGTCATTTGTAAATCTTCCTCGAGTATCTATTACTGACGATACTTCCATATATATCATTAAATCTGATGATGGTAGTGTCCATGAGTTTCTGTTTAAAAATAACGAGCTTAAAAGTAAGAGTTAGTTTGGAGTTTTGCTTGATAGTGTTAAACATAAAGTAGGAACATTATCTTTATTATCGACACAACAGACTGAAAGTGGAATAAAAATTGAGATAGAAGGCGAGGATAGAATATGCTCTTTTGATTCTGAAGACATCAAAATAGAGAAACGAACTGTTTCTATGGACACGATACTTTAAAGAATCGAACTCAATAGTAAAAATCTCAAAGAATTTCCAGCTAAGTATTACAATCGAATTAAGGAAGCTGAATTTACTTTTGTAATAATCAATTCGGAAATGCCTGATGATGTAAAATGAAACATCTTTAAGCGTTTGAGTTGACGGGAGTACATTATATATTTGTCTTTACGGGACAAAACTTCAAATCATGGAAACGGTCAAGAGTCGGACTTCAGAATGGCTGAGTCCATCTACAATAGAATAAGACAAAATGCTATTTCAGTAACAATGCAGACTACACTTCAAATCACATGATTGCTGATTCTTATTAAAAGCGTATTACCAACAGATCGTGTAACCGTGATAGCCAAGTGAGCGCATGGCGAAAACTATAGAGGGCATGTAGAAGGAATAATCCTAGGTATGATTGAATGATGTGACGATACAATGAAAGCTATATGGCTTTCGAAGCTATTCAAGGTATTAGTTCTTGAATGCAATTATTCTCGTTAGTTCCTGAGGGCAGAGAAAGCAATATCCTCTCTATTGATCATGGATATGTAGGTTTTCTTTAATTTTCACAAGATATATATGACAGGATTTCTGTTCAAGAGTACGAATCATTCATAGAAAATGGGTTATATCAAAACCCACAGGTGAGCGCCATTATTGGCGGAACTCTTAATCTCTTTGATATGTACTACGAAACAACTGAAGTAGGATTTTAGATTTATCATGTTCTGAATGATATTAATTGTCGTATAGTCTTCTTGTTTTAGTCATTTAGAAGATTACACATCTTTGGATAATATAATATTAACACAATACATGTATGGTAAAAACAGTTTATCTTGGTATGATAGGTGATATCATGCACCCTGGTTACATCAACATCATCAACAAAGCTGCTGAATATGGCGAAGTGATGATTGGTTTGTTCACTGATAAGGCGATAGCTAACCACCGTCGTCTTCCTTACCTCACTTGGGAGCAGAGAAAGAACGTTGTTGAGAATATCAAGAACGTATCGAAGGTGGTTCCTCAGGATGATTGGAGCTATATTCCTAATCTTCTTGAGTATAAGCCTGATTACATCATTCATGGTGACGATTGGCAGACAGGTCCTGATAAGTATATTCGCGATGAAGTATACAAGGTGATGGAGAGGTTGGGAGGAGAGGTTATCGAGATACCTTATACTCAGAATATTTCAGCATCAGGCATCAAACAGGAGATTGATGCTCTCGGTGTAACTCCTCAGATGCGCCTTTCTTCCTTTCGTCGCCTCATTGCAGCAAAGCCTATAGTGCGCATTCTTGAGTCTCACAATGGTCTTACTGGTCTTATTGCAGAACACACCAAGGTTGAAGTCAACGGACAGGAGCGTGAGTTTGACGGTATGTGGGCTTCTTCACTTACCGACTCGACTTCTAAAGGTAAGCCTGATATTGAGGCGGTTGACTTGACAACTCGTCTGCATGACCTCAATGATACCCTCGAAGTAACCACTAAGCCTGTCATCTTCGATGGAGATACGGGGGGAAAGATTGAGCATTTCGGATTTACCGTTCGTACTCTTGAGCGCCTTGGTATCTCTTGTGTAATCATCGAAGATAAGGTAGGCCTGAAGCAGAATTCACTCTTCGGAACCGATGCCGTTCAGACTCAAGATACCATCGAGGGCTTCCAAGCTAAGATTCGTGTCGGTAAGGAGGCACAAATTACTCGTGATTTCATGATTGTCAGTCGTTGTGAGTCTCTCATTGCAGGTAAATCGGTGGATGATGCTCTTGAGCGTTGTCATGCTTACGTTGAAGCGGGTACAGATGGTATTATGATTCACTCAAAGGAGAAGTCTGGTGAGGACATTAAGGAGTTCTGCTTGCGTTTTCGCGAAAAGGACGATCACACTCCGATTATCGTTGTACCTACTACCTATAACCTATTCACTGAAGAGGAACTTGCAGAGTGGGGCATCAATGTAGTAATCTATGCAAACCACATGCTTCGTTCGGCTTATCCTGCAATGGTAAAGTGCGCTGAGACCATTCTCCGCACCAGCCGTTCGCTTGAGGCATCTGAACAGTACTGTATGCCTATCAAGCAGATTCTCAACCTTATTCCTGGGACAAAAAAAAAGTAAAGAAAATGGTAAGACCTGAATTTTTCGTAAATAAGCTTAAGGAACACGGAATAGATTTCTATGTTGGTGTTCCAGATTCATTGCTCAAGAATATTTGTGCATATATTACTGATAATCTTCCTGTTGAGCATAATATCATTGCTGCCAACGAAGGTGGTGCTATGGGCATTGCAGTTGGCTATCACTTAGCTACTGGTAAGGTGCCTGTGGTTTATATGCAGAATTCTGGTGAGGGCAATATCATCAATCCTCTTGCATCACTCACTGATAAGGAGGTTTACAATATTCCTGTACTTCTTGTTATCGGTTGGAGAGGACGTCCAGGTGTATATGATGAGCCCCAACATGTGAAGCAAGGTAAGGTGACCACAGGTTTACTCAACACCATGGGTATCAACTATGCCATTCTGCCAAAGGACGAAGAAGGTGCGGTAAAGCAGATAAAGATTGCTGCCGATTTCATGAAAGCAACTAACGAGTGTTATGCCCTTGTTATTGAGAAGGATACTTTTGATGCATACAAACTTCAGAACGTGGAGACCAATAATCTTACTATATCTCGTGAAGAGGCTATTCAGAAGGTCGCTTCAAGCATCGAAGATAATGCTTGTATTATATCCACCACAGGTATGATCTCCCGCGAGCTCTTTGAGGCTCGTACAGCTTGGAATCAAGGCCATGAACGTGACCTCCTTACTGTTGGTTCAATGGGACATGCATCTCAGATTGCTCTTGGTATTGCACTCCAGAAGCCTGAGCGTAGAGTTTATTGTTTTGATGGTGATGGTGCCAGTATCATGCACATGGGCAATATGGCTATTACAGCCAGCATGAAGTGCAAGAATTATGTGCATGTAGTGTTCAATAATGGTGCACATGATTCTGTTGGTGGTCAGCCTACTGTTGGCTTGAAGATTGACTTATGTGCTGTGGCAATGGCTGTGGGGTATAAGGTAACCTACTCAGTTGATACCTTTGAAGCTTTCAATGAGACTCTTGAAACGCTAAAGTCAGTAGAAGGACCTATTCTCCTACAGGTTTGCGTCAAGAAGGGTAACCGCAAGGATCTTGGCCGTCCTACCGTAAATCCTATTCAGAACAAAGAGGCTTTTATGGAGTTTCTACAGAAGTAATCTATGAAAGCAATTCTGTTTGCTGATATTCACGCTAATCTTTCTGCTTTCGAGGCGGTTCTTGCTGATATTGAAAAGCGTTATCGTCCAGATTCAATGATTAGCTTAGGAGACTTTATCGACTATGGTATGCGATCCAACGAAATTATCCAGCGCATGCAAGATGTCAAAATTCCATTGATCGCTAATTTGAAGGGTAACCATGAAAAGGCTTTGATTGATGGTGAACTTTTCCGTTTCTCGTCAGAAAGAGGGCGTGTGATGTCAACCTATACAAGAAGTCATCTCAATCAGTTTTCCATTGATTACATCGATAATGTGATGCAAGAGCCTATGCAGAAGCTAGAGATAGATGGTTATAATGTGCTTCTCCTTCATGGCAGTATTGAGGATCCATATTGGGGCAAGTTGACTCCCTCAAAGATTGAAGATGAGAGGTATCAGGAATATGATTATGTAATCAGCGGGCATATTCATCAGCCCTTTAAGATTGACGTATTCTTCAAGGCTGATAATTCTACGATGCGTAATCAGAAAAGAACAACCTTTATCAATCCTGGATCTGTAGGTCAGCCTCGAAATCATAATCCTTTTGCACAATATGTGTATATAGATTTCCAGACAGGTGAAACACATTTCAATACAGTCCCTTATGATATAGAGGCGGAACAAGCACTTTTTCCAGAAGAGATAGATAAGTTTTATAGTGAACGGTTAAAATTTGGAATATAAATGAAAAACCTATATGCAATAAGTGGCGTCACAGGTATGACTGGTAGTGAGCTTTCATGTCAGTTTGTTACACAAGACCACAAGGTAATCGGTTTTGATAATTTCTTTATAAGTTCTATCAATACCGTAAAAGACATTGTGGATAATCCTTCTTTTATATTCTATAATTACGATATTAACTGTGTAGTTCAAATGGATGAGGTATGTGAGAAGGCTAATACACAAAAAGTAGAGTGCGACGGTCGTCTTGTAGTGATTAACTGCGTGAATGTTGTCCATACAAAGCATTTTTATGAGGTAGAAAGTACATGCCACACAAATGTCTTTGCAATGAAGGGTTTCTTGGAACGTGTAATCGCAATAGGTACTGACACCTATATCAATTGTTCTACCTCTGAGGTTTACTCTATGCAGTCTTGGAATGATAATGGTGATGTGCTCGAGTCAGACTATTTGGCAAGGTCTTTCAATGTGGCGTAATAATATTAAAAAATGAAATATCTGATCATTACAGTCGCAGGAACATCCACACGTTTCAATCGCGATACGAAGGAAGATACCTTGAAGTGTCTTTATTATATTGATGAACCTCAATACTCTCTTCTTTCTCAGCTGTTGAAGAATTGTGGGCAGTATGATAAATACATTATTGTGGGTGGTTATCTCTATGAGAAGTTGGATAAGTTCGTTAAGGACGAACTCTCTGTTTATGGAGATAAGTTAGAGCTGGTTTATAATGACCATTTTAAGGATTATGGCTCGGGGTACAGTTTATACAAAGGAATAGAGGCTATCAAGGAGTCTGGCGATGTAACTTTTGTAGAAGGCGATTTGTTTTTTATGGCTTCTACCTTCAAACAGGTATATGAATCTGCGAAGAGTGTTATTTCCATCAATTGTGAACCAATCTACTCGAACAAGGCAGTTGTATTGTATATCAATGCCGATGGTAAACCAAGGTATCTGTACGATATAAATCATCAAACCTTGACTGTTCCTGAACCATTTGAGGCAATTTTTAATAGTGGTCAAATGTGGAAGTTTGCTTCTTCAGAGAAACTCTTGAATGTCGTCAAGACTCTCTCGGAAAAACAGTTACAGGGTACCAATCTTGAAATTATTCAGGATTACTTTAGAGATATGAATGCTGAAGATTATGATGTAGTGACTTTCGCGGAATGGTACAACTGCAATACTGTAGCAGATTATATAATTGTAAGAAAATTGATGTAAATATGGAACTTTTAAATAAAAAACTTACCTTTTTAAAGCAGAAGGTTGATAACAATCAGCCGATAACTATTATGATTATTGGCTTGGGTAGCGTTGGCTGCTACTTACTGGATTATCTTGTTTCTCTTGGTGATCCGCAGCTTCGTCTTGTTGTAGCCGGACGAAATACAGAGAAGATGCAGATGGATGTAAATATTATCCGTACAGCTTCTACCATTCGTAGGCAATGCCGAAGTGAAATTAAAGTAGTGGGCAATTGTGATCTTAATGATGTTAACAGTATTGCTGTAGCCCTTAAGACTGAGAATCCAGACTTCATAGTCAATAGTAGTCGCGTCTATTCTGGCCTGAAGTACGGCAGTATCTCATGGAGTAACCTTCGTGCTTATGGCATTTGGACGCCCCTTTCTATACGTTATGCTAAAAATATCATGGAGGCTTACGCTCAGGCTGGCTGTGAGGCCATTTCAATCAATACATCATATTCTGATGCTGTAATTCCTTGGTTAAAATCTTCAGTTAAGACATACTTTGATTTTGGTAGTGGAAACTTGAACCATCTTATCCCTCGCATGAAGTTCTATATTGCAGAGAAGTATGGTATGACTAATCTCAACGAGATTGATGTTACGCTTGCTGTTTCTCACTTTCATGATGTAGTTATTTCAAAAGAAGGTCATGCTGAAGGACAGGATATTCTGCTTGACATTAAGTATCAAGGCAGGACTATTCAGTTCAATAAAGAAGAACTTCTCAAGACTTGCTCTATTGCTATGCCCGTTGACCAGAAACGCAATATGATGAATGCTTCCAGCAACTTCAACATCATTGACTCTGTTTTGACTGCTTTTCGAGAGAAAAAGCAGGTGAAAGTTCATGCCCCTGGTGTAGATGGTGAAATTGGCGGTTATCCTGTCATTATTGATGGTGTTTCGGCAACTGCACAGTTTGATGAATCCATTTGGTCAATGGATCAGATGCGCGAAGCAAACCGTAAATCCATCTATTGTGATGGTATAGAGAATGTAACTGACGCTACTCTTGTTTTTACCGACCAGCTTGTTGCCAAGGTCAAGAAAGCTTTCAATGTTGATCTTCCAAAGACTATTCAATTTGAAAATATTGACATAGTTGCTGAATTTATTATAAATCAAATAATTAAACCCCAAATTACCTCCCCCTCCATACGTAGCCAAAAATAAATCAATGTTTTACATGCAGTATGGTAATTATTGTATGGCTACATAAACATATCGTACTATGAATAAGGCTTATGTAATTATGGCTGTGGGTATGGGTACTTGCTTTGGTCAATACACAGAAAATGTGCTGAAATTAACGGCATGTATACATTCTTGGATTGCTGAGAAGCGATTGGAGAGAATGATTTCTTCTTGTTAGAGTCTGGTCTTGCATTTGAGAAAAAGCCATTTTTTTACAAATCAAGTGTTCTACTCTTGATGCGATGCTCATTATTCCTGCTACCAAGTTTCAGGAGTATTATGTAGAGTCTAACAATAACCGCATCCTTACCTGTTCGGTGAAGAAGGATGATTTTAATCAATACCAAAGAGGACTTGTCGGCATCCATAAATTCTCTTCAAGTTCTACAAACTAATACCTAAACTCTGATATGAGTATGAGTTACTCTCTATGTTGCAACGCATTTCTCCTATTTTTGTCTTAAAGATAAATGGTTTAAAATGGTATGAAATAGATGATATTGAGGATCTGCGCTATGTAGGAAGTAATGAAAGGAGCACTGGAGGAGCTTAATATGAAATTATAGTGAACAAAGGATAAGCAACCATATAGGTAGAACTTAGTAGTTCGATACACTGGTTACTACATAATAATTTTTATAATTTTAATGAAAAAAATTATCACATACGGCACCTACGATCTTCTGC
This sequence comes from Bacteroides intestinalis, assembly GCF_003464595.1. GTDB lineage: Bacteria > Bacteroidota > Bacteroidia > Bacteroidales > Bacteroidaceae > Bacteroides > Bacteroides intestinalis_A. The sequence goes on along the minus strand of NZ_QRZF01000014.1, from coordinate 11,218 downwards.
ATGAAGGTCATATTAATCTTCTTCGACGCGTAAAGGAGCTTGGTGACTACCTTATCGTGGGAGTTACTAGCGACAGCTTCGATCGTGGGCGAGGTAAGCTCAATGTGCGCAACAACGTGTTGGAGCGTGTTGAAGCAGTTAAAGCAACTGGTTATGCTGACGAGGTGATAATTGAAGATTACCTCGGTCAGAAGATTGATGATATCCAGCGATATGATGTGGATATTTTTGCTATTGGTTCGGATTGGGAGGGTAAGTTTGACTATCTGAACGAGTATTGCAAAGTGATCTATCTTCCTCGCACTGAAGGCATCTCTTCCACTATGCTTCGAGAACAGACTGAAGAGGTTTATCGTATCGGTATTGTGGGTTCTGGCCGTATCGCTAAACGTTTCGTTCCAGAAAGTAAAGTAGTCAATAGTGCAAAAGTAATTGCTGTATATGATCCGAATAAAGAGAGCGCAGATGAATTTGGCGAGATGTTTGGTTTGAAGGTGTTTTCAGATAGGTATGACGATTTTTTGAGTGAGATTGATGCCGTCTATGTGGCATCTTCTCACCTTACTCATTATGAATACACTAAGCAATCGCTTTGTGCTGGCAAGCATGTACTTTGCGAGATTCCTTTTGTGCTTTCTACTGTTCAGGCTCGTGAGTTATATGATTTTGCAGAGACTCACAATCTTGTTCTTTTGGAGGCGAGTAAAACTGCCTTCTGTCCTTCGTTTAACCACCTTGTTACACTTGTAAAGAGCGGAGTAATTGGTGATGTTGTGGATGTAAAGACGTCGCTTTCGAAAATGGTAACTGCACCTACCCGAGAGTTGGATGCCGCACAGGCAGGTGGTGCTATGAACGAGCACGCTCCACTCAACATGATGGCCATTATCAAACTTCTTGGTAAAGATTATTCCAAGGTAGACTTTTACTCTAAGATGGAAAATGATGTGGATATTTATACAAAGGTAAACATCTGCTACCCGCGTGCAACAGCTTCTATGACTTTGGGCATTGGCGTGAAAACTGAGGGCAATATGGTTATCTCTGGTACAAAGGGATATGTGTATGTTCCTGCTCCATGGTGGCTGACCGACTTCTTTGAAATTCGTTATGAAGATCAGACCAAAAACAAGAAGTATTTCTACAGTTACGATGGCGATGGCCTTCGCTATGAAATACAGGAGTTTATGTCTATGATTGTGAACCAGCGCAAGAGTTCATATAAGCTTCGTCAGCGAGAGAGTGTTGCTATTGCAGAGGTTATTGAGAAGTTTAATCAAAGAGAAAATTTCAAAGAAATATGAGAAAAGCATTAATCGTAGGAGGAGCTAACGGTATCGGACTCGCTATTGCTACTCAGTTGGCCAAACGTGAGGACTACGAGAAAATCTATATTGTTGATAAAGTTGCAGTTGCAGAAAAGTTCTCCAATTCGAAGTTTGAAAGCATTCTGTTCGACTTAACCTCAGAAGATTTTTCCAACTTTGATAGATTCAAAGATATTGATACTTTGATGATTACTGCTGGCTTTGGAAAGCTTAGTTTATTCAAGGATGTATCTGAACAACATATAATAAGCTCGTTTAGTGTCAATGCGGTAGCTCCAATTCGCATCATTTATCATTTTGTGGACAAACTCATGAGTGATGAGGATTTCCGTTGTGGTATAATGGTAAGTATTGCAGGATTTATGTCATCACCATTCTTTGCTGTCTATGGAGCGACGAAGGCGGCTCTCAAGATATTCATTGAGAGTATCAATGTGGAATTGGAGAAAGGTGGAAGTAGTAACCGTATCCTTAATGTATCTCCTGGTTCTATTAAGGGAACCAGTTTCAACAATGGAAAAACCGATCTCTCTGTTACTACTACTCTTGCTGATGATATTATTGCGAATCTTGAAGCAAAAGAAGACTTGTTTATACCACAGTATGAAGAGATTTTCAAGAATGTGCTCGCTCGCTATAAGGCAGACTTTAGGGATGAAGGAAGGCATAGTTATGATTATAAGCTGAACTCAAATAGATTGTAGGCTATTGATCATGAAATACTTGCAAACATACAAGTCATTATCTGTTACAAAAAAAGCTGCTATATGGTATACCTTGTGCAATATTTTGCAAAAAGGAATTTCATTTATTGTTATTCCAATATTTGTAAGACTTCTTACTGTTGAAGAATATGGTAATTATGTTACATTTATTGCATGGAAAGATATTATCATCATATTTGCCACTCTCAATTTATATTGTGGTGTATTTACAAAAGCACTTGTAGATTTTGATCAAGATAGGGACAGATATACATCGTCTATGCAAGCACTAGGTACCATAGTTACTCTTGGCCTCTTTTGTTTGTATTTTCCTTTTCAGTTTTTTTGGGAAGATGCTTTTGATATGGGAAAAGTTACGATGTTGCTTCTGCTTTTGTATTATATTACTACACCTGCTTTATCATTTTGGCTTGTAAGGCAACGAGTGGAATATAAGTATGTGTCCATGATAATAGTTACATTGTTAACATCTATGCTAACTCCATTATGTAGCATTATTCTATTTCTGTTAACAGATTGGCGAGATGAAGCTATAATTTGGGGATTTTTGATTTCTCAAATAGTGTTTAGCGGAATTTTTTATATTTATTATTTCATAAAAGGAAAGTGCTTCTATGATAAAAGGTATTGGATCTTTGCTTTGAAATATAACATCCCATTAGTTCCTCATTACTTGTCTCTTATCATATTAGGACAGGTCGATCGTATTATGATTAAGGACATGGTTGGTGCAGACAAAGCTGGTATTTATACTTTGGCGTTCCAAATATCACAGGCTATGACAGTCCTGACTGCTGCTATTAATGCTTCGTTTGTACCATGGTTTTATGAGCGATTAAAATATAGAGACTTCCAATCGGTTAAACCAGTTGTTGATAAACTCTGCCTTTTGGTTGGGTTATCGGTCATATTTGTAATGCTTATTTCTCCTGAAGTTATCAGTGTTATTGGAACAAGTGAATATAAAGAGGCTATGCTAATAATGCCCGTTACGGCAGCAGGAGTCTATTTAACATTCTGTTATAGTTTCTTCTCAAGCGTTGAGTTCTATTATAGTGCAACAAAATTTGTCATGTGGGCATCATTATCTGTCGGTTTGACTAAAGTGTTATTGAATTATTTAACAATCCCTGTATTTGGCTACCTGTCAGCTGGATATACCGACTTGACGTGTTACATATTGTTCACGATAAGCCACTTTATATTTATGAATAAAGTGTGCAGAAAGAATAATATAAAACAAAATATTTTCAATAATCGGTTGATATTTGGCTCAGTGATTCTAATAATTATTGCAGTTTTCATAACCCTCTTTTTATATAAGATCCCATATGTGCGTTATTCAATAATTGTTCTAGCCTGTGCTGTCCTTTTGGCTAGTAGAAATAATATTGCGAAATTTGTAAAATTTAGTTGATATGCAAAAAAAAGAGATTACCTTTATTTATGATAATAGTGCTCAGATAAGTATGTATAAACCAATTGTTGCTGAGGCAGAAAGAAGAGGTTATACTACTAAGATGACCCAAAATATATTGGAAAAATGTGAAATTGGATTTTATTGCCACCATATTAATTTTCCTCAGCATAGTAAGTTCTCTGTAATTATGTTGCATGATATCATTCAACAGTATAGCAATTGGCCAGATATTTGGTATCGTGAACCGTGGAATAAATACGATATTGGAATTCTTCCAAGCAAGCAATGGGTCGATAACTGGAATGCCTGTTCTAAGTATTTTTATGCAAATCCAAGGCTTGGAATGTATTTAGTTGGTTGGCCTAAAGCTGATGTAATCAACGAGATAAAAAAGAACTCAAGCAAGGAGGAGTTCTATGCTAAACATAATCTTGATCTCAACAAGAAAACAGTATTGTACGCACCAGCTTGGGAGAACGACAATAAACAAGATGATTTTGTACAGGCCATGATAAAGCTAGATGTGAACATATTAGTAAAGCAAGCTCCTTGGAACGAAGCAAAATGGCCACAGATAGTAAAAAACATTAAGGAAATGGAGTGTCTACATAGCTCAAATAGTCGTGTCGTTATTCTTCCTCCTGTAACGAATATTTTTGAAGCGATTGCAGTTTCAGATCTTTTAGTATCAGAAGAGTCTTCCACAATGTGTGAAGCTTTAATGATGGGGATTCCAGCTGTGTCAGTATCAGATTGGTTAATTCCTGACACGACTCCAAGCCGATTTCCGAAATGTGATTATGATTTTGTGATAAAGACTAAAAAGAGTCAATTGAGCGATTGTGTCAAGGCTATAGTTGATAACTACGATTCTTATAGAGTATCTGCAGAAGAGTTTGCAAAAAACAACTTCTCTAACATTGGCGACTCATCTCGTATTATCATGAATATAGTTGACGATGCTATATCTGGTAATACAATACGATATGAGCCTATAAAGCCACAGAATAGAGAACGTGTCAAAGTGGCAAAGTTGATTATGTTTTGGTTGATGTCTTTCAAACGTGAGTTAGATGAAAACTATGCAGTAAAATGTAAACCATTAGGAGAAATTTTAGTGTTCCTTCGCAAGATCAAACATAAGTTATTGATGTAATGAAAGTTCTATATATTATCGTTTCTTATTTATACTCGCTGTTTTTGCCATCAAAAAAGATTGTATACTTCTGTAGTTTCTTTGGCCAATTCAGCGATAACCCCAAGTATATTTATAAGAAGTTGGTTGAGTTTTATCCCGATATAAATATAGCTTGGTGTATAAATAAAGCCAATTCTGGCAATTTTCCTAATAGTGTCAAAAAGGTTGTATTTCAATCTTTCCTTCACTATTATTATATATACAATGCTTCCGTTGTTGTTGACAATAACATGGGATTACGTCAGTATCCGGGTACGAATGGGTTAATTCACAAGATGCTTTTTGGAAGGTTATCTCGTAAATCAGAAAAGCAGCTAAATATTTCAACTTGGCATGGAACCCCATACAAGTGTATAGGTATGGATAGTCTTGATTTTCCCAAAAAATGCCGATTTTATCATAATGCTGATTACGTAGTAGCCGGTTGTAACTTAACATATGAAAAATTTAAGAAAGCATTTGGAGGTGAACTTCCAATTGTAAAGTATGGCACTCCAAGAAATGACATATTCTTTGAAAGAATAGATGTCGTACAAATCAAGGAAAAGCTGAAACTTCCTGTAGATAAGAAGTTAATGTTATTTGCGCCTACTTTTAGAAAAGAAATGTCGCAAAATGGCGCATGTCAGTTGGATGCCATCCAACCTAGAAAGCTGCTTAATGAATTGAATAATAAATACGGAGGAGAATGGGGTATCGTATGTAGATTCCATAGCCATGTTTTAACTGAAATTAATTTGACTGGTTTATATAACGATTCAATATTTAATGGTAATATTGGTGATGATATGCAAGAGTACCTCTTGTGTGCGGATGCATTGATTACTGATTTTAGCAGTTCTTTCTTCGATTATGCGTTAACAAAGAAGCCATGTTTCTTGTTCGCTTCTGATATGGAGCATTATACATCCAACGAACGGGGGGTTTATATAACCAAAGATGAACTTCCGTACACAATTGCTTATACTTCTGAGGATTTGCTGAATAATATAATGGGGCATAATGGAGAAATTTACATTCAGAAGATCAATTCATTTTTGGAGAAAATTGGAAATTTTGAAGATGGAAAGGCTTCATCTCGTGTAGTAAAAGATATTGCTTGTTTTTATCTTTCAAAACAGAAACGCCAATCATATGAATGAATTTATGCAAGATGTAGCTGTAATTGTCGTTTTTTATAATCCATCAGATAAACAGTTGCAAAATTTTGAAAACCTAAATAAGGACATTTGTGTCATAGGTGTCGATAACAGCCCTTCAGAACATAAGGTGTACATAACTAATTATCTGCCACAATTTAAAAATAGAGGGATTGCTGCTGCTCAGAACGTAGGCATCAGGAAAGCAGTAGATTTAGGGTATAAGTATATTATTTTCTTTGATCAAGACTCTTTGGTGTCATTGGAGTTTATTGAGAATATGAAGAAAGAATATATTTCAATAAGCAAAGCTGATACAAGAATGGGGTTATTAGGACCGATAGTAGTAGAAGAAGCTACAAATATTGCGTACAAGAATCTAGCAAACCCACAAGAAGAATTCTGTATTGTTTCTGATATAATATCATCAGGAATGTTCTTAAACACAGAAGTGGCAAGAATAATAGGGCCTTTAGAAGAAGAATTGTTTATTGACTATGTAGACTGTGAATGGTGCTGGCGTGCTTCTGATAAAGGCATACTAACTTATATGACTGGAAATGTGCTTCTTCGACATACAGTGGGAAATAAATACTTTTCTATATTTGGAATCCATTTTGGAGTATCTTCAGCCTTTAGGTACTATTATCAATATCGAAATGTGTTTTGGTTGTTTATCAGAACATACGCTCCTGCAAAGTGGAAAAGGAAAATTTTATTTAGATTACTCGCAGATTTTTTCGTAATTCCTGTTATATCTGATGAACATATTCAGGTTACGAAGAATATGTTGCAGGGTGTTGTTGATGGATTCAAGAAGAAAAGAAAATGAAAAAAATCAAATTCTTTTTAGGAGCATTACTGCTATCCTTAATGTTGATTTTTGAAGCTAGATATTATGAGATAAAAATTTTCATTCTTTTACTTTTACTTTTGTTAAATTCTAGGCAAATATTTATTTCAAATAGGGTATTTAAACTATATGTTCCGCTATGTCTTTCTGCATTAATAGGAATTTTGGGCGGAACAATAAGGGGCTATGAAAATTCATTTATTGGATTTACGACAGGAGTATTGTGGCCCTTAGTTTCTTTTTTTATTGCATTGCCTTTATTATTGCGACAAGAGAATTATAAATATTTGATACAAATCTTATTTTGTATACATTCTTTTTTAATTCTATATGATTTGTGTTATGCGTTTAGTATAATATATGGTTTTTCATTTCCCAATATTTATCCAGAAATAGAAATACCATTTAGTTTCTATGGAAACACTTCCAGAATGAACTTTGTGAATCTTAATGTACTAACATATACTATTCCCGTTTTCTTGATGTTATGGTTGACAAAGTATGAATTTGGAGTTACTAGATTAATACAGACAATAATTTTATTGTTTAGTTTTTTTTTATTAATCATTTCAGGAAGACGAAGTTTAATGATGATTTTTCCTTTAGCCCCACTTCTTGCTGTGTTTATGGGAAAACAATTGTCAAAGGATGTTGTAAAGAACATCAAACGTTATGCATCTATATTTATTTCATTGCTAATAATTTTCATTCTATACTTTTACATTACTCAACCTGAGGTTTTTGAAGGTTATTTATTTACTTTTACAAAAGCATTTGATTCAGATGAGGAGCCTGTAAAGTTTTTGCAAGCAAAGCAATTAATGAATACATTTATAGAATACCCTTTGTTTGGAGCAGGCACAGGTATGAAACTTTATGAAAGCATTAGAGGAATTTGGAAATATCAATTTGAATTAACTTATCTATATATGTTGGCAAGCAGAGGTTTAATTGGATTTATTCTATATCTTATTGGCGTAATAGGCCCATTTTGGATTGGTTTGAAATATGCAAAAAAGTACAATGATTGCTTATTTGCTTACTTGCTTGTTGGCTACTTTTTAGTTTTGTTGGCAGACGCTACAAACCCTGTATTATGTAGTTTTGACTTGATGGTTCCACTATATTTGTGTTATGCAAAAATAAATTCAATTATTTACAATAATAGATGTTTGTGAAATGAAAACTTATAAATATATATTCATCGTATTGGTTTATAAGAATACTAATGTTCTAGAAAACTTCTTTGAAAACTTTTCAGAGCAAGATAGCAAAGTTATTGTAATAAACTCGTTTTATGATGAAGAGAGTTTAGAAGAGTGTAAGGAGATAGCAGAAAATTTTGGGGCAGATTTTCTCCAAGTTGATAACGAGGGTTATGGTTATGGAAATAACATTGGTGTAGAGTACGCTTTGAAGCATTATTCCTGTAATTTTCTCATAGTATCAAATTCAGATATCATTATCAAAGATCTATCATATTTGGACGAGATAAAGGAACAAAAAGCTATTATTGCACCAGAAACAAGAATGTTGACTGGTAAACTACAAAATCCAGATTTGCCTTGGAAGTTACCATTCTTGTTTGATATAACACATTATGCTTTAGAACATAATATGAAATGGCTGTATACAATGACTCATGTATATACTCGTTTGGTACGAGAGTACTTTCTTGTTATGAAGAAATTTAGTAGAAGTAAATTACAGAAAATATTTTCACCACATGGATCATTCTTTATGATTACAGAAGAGGCCGCAAGGATATTACAACCAATATTTGATAATAATATGTTTCTTTATAATGAAGAGTGGTATTTGGCAATGAATGCTCAAAGTAAGAACGTACCTATTTATTATTGTCCTTCTATAAAAGTGCTACACCTTGAGGGAGCAAGTTCAGATTCGAATAAAGAAGTGCTTTTTGAGCATAATAAAAAATCATACAATGTCTTTTACAAGAAGTTCTTTAAGTTAGTATGATTTGTCAATGTCTAATCTGTAAAATCTCCCCCCCCCAGTGCCTTTTTTGCACTAATAAAGGGCTATTCTTGAATAAAACAATAATAACAAATAGAAGAATAATTATGGCATACAAGCAAATTACCCCTTATCAGGTCTGCAAATGTTGTGTGATGGATACAAGTGATCCAGATATCGTATTCGATGAGAATGGCGTTTGTATGAGATGTAATGAGTATAAAGAGCGAATCCTCCCAAGTTGGAATTATGGCAAAGGGCATGAGACTGAATTGAAAGCGCTTATAGAGAAGATAAAGCTGTCGGGGAGGGATAAAAAATACGATTGTATCCTTGGTCTGAGTGGAGGTTTGGACAGTAGCTACATGCTTCACCTTGCTGTGAAGGAATGGGGCTTACGCCCTTTCGTATTTCATATTGACTGCGGTTGGAACCTTCCTGTTGCAGAGAACAATATTAAGAAGATTTGTGATAAGCTTAGAGTACATCTTCATATTCAGAAACTGAACTGGGAAGAACTCCGTCAGATGCAGATTGCATTCTTTAAAACGGGCCTTCCAGCTCTTGACGTCCCTCAGGATCATGCCTTTATCGCTCAGATTGACAAGTACTCTCAAGAGTTGGGCGTCAAGTACATTATGAATGGCTATAACATCTGTACTGAGGTGGTTGCTGATCCTGCTTCTTGGTTTGCTGGTGGTGGCCAAACATCCGATCCTACTTATGTAAAGGATGTGCTCAAAAAGCACGGAAACGTGAAAGTGAAGGACTATGTTTGGACCTCTGGTATTAAACATAAGTTCATCATTCCTTATATTAAGGGAGTAAAGACTCTTCAACCGCTGAACCTAGTGGAGTTTACCAAGCAGTCGATGATTGATACTCTCGTAAAGGAGTATGGCTATGAGCCCTACGAACAGAAGCACTTTGAGGACCTGCTGACTAAGTTCCTTGAGGCTTGGTGGGCACCAAAGCGTTTTGGTTGTGATATACGACGCGCTCAATTGTCTAGTCTTGTAGTTACTGGTCAGATAACTCGCGAAGAAGCACTAAAGATTCTTGAAGAACCTCCTTGTTCTGAAGAAGAGTGCATGCTGATGTTTAAGGAGGTAGCAAAGCGTCTTGAGGTAACAGAGGAAGAGATGTGGAAGTGGTTTAATCTTCCTAAAGAACCTCAATATAAATACAAGAGCGATGCTTGGATGTTCGATTTTGGTATCAAACTCTATCAGTTCCTTGGATTGGATAAGCGAATCCGTAAGTAAAATTCAAAAAAGGTAGGTGTTTGGCGCGAAACTGTAGATCGAATCCATTGCTTATTTTAAATATTTTTGATTTATACGTTTACAAGAATACCATTTGTTTTATAGTTAATGCTATAGGCAAGAATCTTTCTCCTTTCTGTTATCTTTCTTTGGAGAAAATTACTCCGCTGCCGTTATGGAGATATGTTTATACTTGAAGAGGGTAAGGTCTTGAAGACCATTCCTGTATTTCAAGGTAAAAAAGAATGAATCCTCGGGCGTTGCAGATACTTGTATCGCCTCATGAGAATGGGAGCTTGTACTACTTGGGTGCTGGATGAACAGAATGTTAAGCTGTCTATTGGCAAAATGATTCATTAACTAAATATTGTGGGTAACTCACTTTCTAAAGGTTATTTCTGTGGAAAAGATATCTGTCCGCAGGTTTTTATTCAGGTTGAAGGTATAACTAATGTTGACGATGGCATTATTGGGGTTGATGTCTTGGCAATAGGGCAAAGAATTTGGTGTCTGTCTATAAATGTGTGAGCAAGGATAAATGGTAGGTTGTAAATACTTTCCACACAAGATACTATCAACCATGTAGATGCCATTGTGAATGACCCATATCGTAATTGTCTTTGGATTTTCACAGGTGACTTTGATGGAGCACCAGTTAGTTAGTTTCTAAAAAGGACGTATATGAAAATTGATAAAAAATGGAGATATTTGTCGTTGTAACCAAAAATATTAAATTATGTACAGTGACTCAGATTTTGAAAGTTTTTTTATTCGTTATAAAGCCGAAGCTTTTCCGGTTGGCGAATTCATGCAGAAATTCTGCTTTAGAAACAAGATTCCTTATAGCTTATTTGAAAAATGCTACAAAGACACTCGTCACAAAGTAGTTTCCGTTCAGGTTCAAAGTGCTCCTCCCATAGTTAAGACGGGCACTTTAAATAAGGAGGTTTCGACTACTCCGAATTTCTTGTCAGGTATTCGTATCCTACTGGATATCCGATACCAATTCCTGCTTTTTCATTATTGGTGCTAAGCATCTTCATATCCCTATCTTTCATATGGAAGCGGGTAACCGCTGTTTTGATGAATACCTTCCTGAAGAAACGAACCTGAGGATTGTCGATGTGACTGCTGACGTGAACCTTTGCTACTCCGAGCATGCCCGTCGTTACCTGAATGCTGCGGGTACTCCTAAAGAACGTACTTATGTGGTCGGTTCACCCATGGCTGAGGTTCTGCATAACAATCTGGAACAGATCAAGAGGAGTGATATTTTGGAAAAACTAAAACTGGAAAAAGGAAAATATATT
>NZ_QRZF01000013.1:151416-153876 GCF_003464595.1 Bacteroides intestinalis | reverse complement strand
TACTCCAAACGTGAACTTGCCGAGGCTTATGCTCCGAATATCTCTCCTGTGTCGGCGTTGAACCGCCTGGCACAATGGTTCAAGTATAACCTGCAACTAAGCGAAGCCTTGCTTCAGACAGGATATAAGAAGCGCCAGCAGATATTTACTTCCATGCAGGTGGAACTGATATTCAGATACCTGGGAAGACCCTGAACAATTGACTTTGAATAATTTACAATTTAAAATTGGGAGAGGGATGAAAGTGCGCAAGCCGAACGCTTATATCTGCGTTGGCTTGCGCACTTATCTGTATCGGGCAACGTTTATATCTGCGATGGCCTTCTCACTTATCTGCATCGGGCGATGCACTTATGTCTGACAATACCCGGTTCCATTTATTTGAATCCCTTGTCCACTTCATCGTTTTGTATGTCCACCACTTCATATTCCGTGCTTCCCTGTCCATTCCTTCTTGTCCGGAAACCGTATTTTTCCAGTGACATTACCAATGTCTGTATGGTCTGCCTGTTCACCTGTATCTTTCCGTAAATGGCTATCTTGCTGAGTATGGCTGCCGCCGGCATCCACTTTATGCAGTAATCCTGCGGTTGCGGCTTTCGGAAGTATACGAGCAGGTTTTCCTCCACCGGATCTTTCATGCGGTGCAGTTCATTATGCCTGTTCAGTTCGTTTATTTCCTCTCCTTCATACCAGTACCGGTATCCTTCCTTTATCAACGCGTAGGCCTGTGCATATATCCCCTCATAATTGACCGGTGTACGATAATCCAACGTAATGATGGAGGAGGGGAGGAAACGCCGGTTCCCGCCTATGTCCTGCAGACACTGTCGGTTGTTCGTACTGGCAATGAAGGATGCATGCCGTATGAAATTGTATGCCTGCATGTCGTATGCTTTCCGCTCCGTCACACTTTCCTGTGTGATGACCCGTTTCAATCCAGCCAGATCGCCTATCCTGGCCCCTTCGAATTCTTCCATATTGATGATGAGGTGCGTGCTGAGCAGCAGTTGGTGGTCCTTGTTGTCCGGGTTCACCATTCCGTTCCGGTAATACTCCCTCCACTGGGGAGGTAACAGCCTGCGTATCCAGGTACTTTTTCCTTTTCCCTGTTCGGAGTACAGGATGATTACAAGATGGTTGACCTGCTCGTCCTGCAGTGCACATGCCAGCATTCCCACGAACCACCTTCGGAAACTTTCCTTCCAGAACTCCTGGTCTTCCGCCTGTACCGTATCCGCCAGCCGGCCGATATAATCAGTCTCCCCATCCCAGGGTTCCAGTTTTTCTATATAGTCTGTGAACGGGTTGAAATCCCTTGCATAGGTGGAGTCAATGACTGCCTGCAGATAATTCCTGAAACACTTGATTCCTGCCAGTTGCAAGGCCAGGAATATGGAGTTGTAGCTTCTTGCCCTCATAGGTCGGAACCTGCCTTTCCATCCCTCTTCTTTCTCATCGAAGTTTAGGTATTCCAGCCTGTCCAGTATTACATTCCTTCGGATATCATAATGTGCCTTCAGGAAGTCGAGTACTTGGTTGATGATATCCGGCTTCTCTTCCTTATGATGGATAGCTGCTTCCTCCGTCTTGTCGGTATAGATGTATGCATTATGTATGGGTACAGCCACATCGAACCCTTCATAGCCGAAATTTTCCTGAGCCAAACGAATTGCCACGCCCTCTTCCAATGCTTTTGCATAACATTTGTTTCCCAGAGCGAATATGAAGCTGTCCCTGCTTCCCGGTTCGAATTTAGCAATCCTCTTTACTGCGAGTACCGCCTTGTTGAATTCCATCCTTTCCCACGGCTCAGCTTCCGCCTTATCCTTTATCACCTTATCACTTACCACCTTATCACTCTCACTCATCGCCTTTCCACTCATCTTTCTCCCTGTCTGCGGTCTTTCAGGCGGCACAATACCGGTCAGCATCTCATCGACCTCTTTCATAAGTTCTTCATTCAGGTATGCCTTTTCATCGAAAGATGTGAAGAATCCCCTTGAAATATCCTTTCCGCTTCCGTCCACTTCCACACCCAGTAACTTTTCATAGTATTCCTTGCAGGCATCATACATCATCCTGTGATATTTCTCCAACGCAGCAAAATCCTTTTCTCCGTTAAAGAATGTCTCCCTGAGAGTGGTGGCATCTTCCGTCTGCAGGAACACGAATATCTTGAATCCATGTGCCTTTGGAGTGAGGAAACTGCCCAGCGTGTTAGGATCCTTGTTGATTTTCTCCCTCAAGTCTTCCAACTTCTCTTCGGGCTGGTCGTCAATGTCCAACAGGATAACGTGCGTGTACCTTGTGATACTGTAAGCTTGTCTTTTTTCGCTGTATCCTGCCGTGACGGTGTAGAATGGCAATTGCTTCTTCACATTGTTTGCCTCTTCCGTCTTTCCCTGGCTGACGAGCAGCCTTATCTTGAATACAAGTTTAGCGTGTACTCCCTTTGTG
>NZ_QRZF01000013.1:0-151406 GCF_003464595.1 Bacteroides intestinalis | reverse complement strand
GCGTGTACTCCCTTTGTGATGTTTTCAATTACTTTTCTCAGGGTTATCTCTCCCCGAACGTTGCTGAATCCGCTGTATGCGGTAACCGGAATATTTTCCATTTCTTTGTTAGTTGTTTTAGTCTGCCTTGTTGGCGGCGCGAAGTAGGGTATAATATCCGGAATGGCAAAAACGCCTTTTTCAACCGAAAAGGCGTTTTTGCACAATATTGAATTCCTACTTCTTTTTCTTCTTCTTTTCCATTCCCAGTTTCTCTTCCCTGATTTTTTTCCTTAAGCTAATGATTTCGGTATTAATGCTTTCCATCGTCAGAAATCCTTCCTCATGCTTCCCTTTCTCGAACCTTGCCATGCGATACAGCTTCCTTGCCAAATGCTTTGTCCCTTTGAGTCCCGCCTCTTTTTTATGATGGATAAGCATGTTTATCCAGGGAGTGAGGAACTCTATTCTTTCTTCCGCCCTGACTACGACCTGCTGGTCAACCGGTTCATTTTCAACCAACAGGATGTCGATCCTGTTTCCTTTTCTTTCGATCTCGATGCCACAGGCATCTTTACTTATGAGCTCAATGCTCAAGATTGTGTTTTTTTAGTCATAAAACTACAATTTTAGATGTTAGTAATTTATTTTAAATTTGCATTCGAAAGCAAAATTAACTGTTATTATCGTGAAAACTATCATGTTGGTATATAAAAATGAAACTTTTCTGTTCTGTGTGTGATACACAAAATGATGTAATAGGTGGTAGCCCCACCTACCTATTAATATAAAGTGTGTGTAACAAGGTCTAAAGAAAAAGTAGGGAAATACGCGCCTGTGCGTATATATACGCACGTACATTATTAAAAAAGAAATGCAACATTGAGAAGTTATCAAAATAAGCTGCGATGATGATGAAATAGAGGATAAGAGTAGAAGGAAACTTATTACTGTCAATAATGATTGTGATAAGTAGAGGGTGTTTTTTAATCGTTCGTTTAATGTTCACAAAGATAATGTCTTGAAATGAAACAACAAAATATTCTGATAAATAAAATCGATTTGGCTTTTAACTAGTGTCATATATTACTAATCTATAACTAGTTATCCCTGAAATAAAATTGTGATTTTACACTTGTCTTTTTGCCGAAAGAATCTTAGGGTGGATACAGGCTAAAATGCCATCTTTTAAACGAACGATTAAAAGACATTTTTCTTTGTTAATCCATTCGTTCTCAGTGTATTAAAGTAGATGACAACTTGGTTTATCTATTTTCAGCTTGAAAAAGGAAATGCCTTGCTCAAGCCGCGAAGCGTATCCATATCTAAAGTAATATTCCTGATTTTATTTATTGCAAGTGGTTGAAACTCAGAAGTATTGGTTTGCAGCTCGTACACGTGATAAGCAAGAATTTGCAATCGGCAAGTTGCTTGAGAAGCTGAAATCCGACGAAAAATTGGATATTGACTATTATCTTCCTACTAAAATTGTAATATCTCAGTTGAAATATCGTCGGAAGCGTAGTGAAGTCCCTGTTATCCGCAATTTGATATTCGTTTGTGCCACCAAGCAAACAGCCTGTGACATTTCTAATGTTTATGGTGTACAGCTTTTCTATATGAAGGATCTTTTCACTCACTCCATGCTTGTTGTTCCCGATAAACAGATGAAGGATTTCATGTTTGTCATGGATTTGAATCCGGACGGAGTCAGCTTTGACAACGAACCTCTCACAATCGGGAATAAAGTCAAGGTTGTTAAAGGTGATTTTCGTGGTATCGAAGGAGAAATAACTACAGAAGCCAATAAGACATACGTCGTTATTCGCATTAATGGTATTTTGACAGCCAGTGTAAAAGTACCAAAATCCTATCTGAAGATAATAAAATAATATTTAATCATATCATACTCATATTTCAATGAATGATCTGCTTTCCTGTGCTCGTGAGCTTCAGCATTTGGCTCATAAGCTTATGTATCTTGGTATGGACGGTGAACCCATTTATTCAGATGATTTTACTCGACTGAACAAGGAGGTTCTTGTAGAATCGGATTCTCTTTTTGTCGCAAAAAGTTCCGGTATCGAAGAAGAAGCCAACCTTTGTTTAGCTCTTCTAATGGGTTATAATGCTACCATCTATGACTATGGAGATAAAAGAGAAAAGAAACAAGCTGTTTTAGACCGTATCTGCAATATCCTGAAACAGCTTCCCCCTTCTTTACTAAAAGTTCGTTTGCTGACCTTTTGTTATGGGGAGATTTATGAAGAATCTTTGCTTCAGGAGGCCTATGACATTATTGATAGTTGGGATAAGGCAACTTTGAATTCTGAACAAACAGAAATCATAGAAGAGCTGAAAAATATTGCGGATAATCCTTATCCATATTGTTGTATTGACTGAAGCTGTGATGTGTATGATAACTTTAAAGGTGCTATAAAAATAGAGAAATGAAAAATAAGAAGATTTGTGTTATTGGTTTAGGTTATGTGGGACTTCCATTAGCTAGACTTTTTTCTACTAAGTATCAAACTATAGGATTCGATATGAATCAGGAGCGTGTTAATGCATTAAATAATGGGCATGATGTAACATTGGAGATTTCTGATGAGCAGTTACAGGCGGCGCTTAAGAATGGTTTTAAATGTACATCCAATATAGATGATATTAAAGATTGTAATATATATATTGTTGCAGTACCTACTCCAGTTGATACAGATAATAGGCCTGATTTGACTCCATTAATTGGTGCGAGTGCAACTGTAGGCAGAGTTATATCAAAAAATAATATAGTAATTTATGAATCTACGGTTTATCCGGGAGTTACAGAAGAAGAATGTTTACCTGTAATAGAGAAGGTATCAGGTTTGAAATATAATTCTGATTTCTATGCAGGTTACTCTCCTGAACGTATTAATCCTGGCGATAAGGAACACACTGTAGAAAAGATCAAAAAAGTAACGTCAGGATCGACTCCGGAAATAGCTGAACTTGTAGATGCTTTATATAATTCAATTCTTATTAATGGAACTCATAAAGCTCCGTCTATCAAAGTTGCAGAGGCGTCAAAAATAATAGAGAATTCCCAGCGTGATGTAAATATTGCATTTATGAATGAACTATCTAAAATATTTAATGCAATGGGAATTGATACTAATGATGTCCTAGACGCTGCTGCTTCTAAATGGAATTTTATTAAATTAAAACCAGGTTTGGTGGGTGGTCATTGTATCAGTGTAGATCCATATTATTTAATCCAGAAAGCACAAGTATATGGTGTTTTACCACGAATAATGTACAACGCCCGTCGTTTGAATGACGGAATGGGGGCTTATGTGGCCAATCAGGTAATTAAATGTATGAATTTGAAAGGAATTGTGGTGAAGGAGTCTAAAATTCTGATTTTGGGGATATCATTTAAAGAAAATTGTCCTGATATCCGTAATACTAAGGTCGTTGATATATATAGTGTTCTTTCTGAGTATACCAATAATATAACAGTTTACGACCCATGGGTTGATCCAATGTCTGTAAAGCATGAATATGGTATTGCAGTCGTAAATAAATTACCAATAGACAAATTTGATACTGTAATTTTAGCAGTAGCACATAAAGAGTTTTTAAAAATGAATATTCAATCTTTAGTGAAATATGTTCATGTCATTTATGATGTGAAGGGTTATTTAGAACGAAGTATTATAGATAGTAGACTATAACTATATTGAATGGGAAACATAATGGTTAATGACAAGA
The DNA here is from genome assembly GCF_003464595.1 of Bacteroides intestinalis. Taxonomy (GTDB): domain Bacteria; phylum Bacteroidota; class Bacteroidia; order Bacteroidales; family Bacteroidaceae; genus Bacteroides; species Bacteroides intestinalis_A. Next base: position 147,674 of record NZ_QRZF01000013.1, on the reverse strand, counting down.
ATAAATTAGCAATAGGTGTTGTTTTTTTTGCTTTTTTTTCTTTTCTTTCTTTGCCTTTGGGATATGTGAGGAATTGGCTGTTAAGTTCTATAAGTATAGAATTTGTATCAGCATTTGCTTCTATCAATATTTTTATAGGTCTTGTGAATACATTCTTTGTATTTGGAGCAACAAATGTTTATTCAACTTTTCTACCTAAAATAAAGGATCCTTCAAAGCAATCGCAATTTGTTTTTAGTTCATATCTAAACTCGGCAATATTAATGATATTGATGTCGGTGGTTTTCTTTTTGTATTATTCCAAATTACCAAATAATATAATTGGAACATTGCAAATTTCAAATTGGTTACTTGTCTTTTTCTTTATTATATTTTATGGTTTTGGACAAACAGGAGTTAATACTTTAATAGGATTAAGAGAATATAAATTATCCGCTATATTGAATAGTGCGCAGATCTTGTTTGTAACAGTCTTTTTATTACTAATCACTATAGGTTTATTGCCTAAATTTGTAGGCTATGAGTTTAATACTTTTTTGTGCTTAATAGGTTCAGTCTGGTGTTTCGTTTTTGTAATTTTTTTATGCTATTTTGTACCCCGTAAAGGATTTCATATTAAATACTATCTGCCTAAAGGCTATTGGAGTCAGGCTTTTTTCGTACATTTAGGAACAATATTGACTTTTCTTTATGGGTATGCTGATCAGATTTTAGTTTTAGGGTATTTGGGCGAAATGGAATTAGCTCAATACTTTTTAATTGTTCAAATAGCAAGTCTTATTACTTTTCTTCCTATTAGGCTTGGGAATGTTTTTCAGTCTGGTTTTTCTACAATATTGGCAGATAACACCCAAAAGGCAAACTTGGAATTGACATTACAATATAATAAGATTGCTCGCTATATTTTATTATTAACGTTTTTAATATCTTCTGTTTTAGTTTTATTTAATCGTGAAATATTATCCATATTTAGTAATAATTTGGAACTGAACTCTTTGTGCTTTTTATTATTAGTGATTAGATATTTTATAGGAAGTTTAGGCAATATCCATTCTATGATAATAATATCCAAAGAAAAAAATCTTTCTTTTTTTCTAATGAATACCTATATGGTAATTATACAAATAGTTTTATCTCTCATTTTTGTAAGAACTCATGGTGTACTAGGTATTGTAGTCTCTTTTATTATAAGTACGATAATTGCACAGCTTAATTTAGCCTATTTGTTAGTAAAGAAATGTAGAATACAACATTTTGATATAAAAATATTATTTATAGTCTTTTTATTATTGATTGTATTGATATTCTTATCGTTTGTTTTTGTTGATATATTTGCAAGAATAGCACTGCTCGTTTTTGCTGTATTTATTGTTGTGAGGTTACTAAAAACTGATATATTTTATCTTATTAAAATGTTTGTGAAATGAAAAATGTAAAGGGTATTTTAGTGTATGTGTATCGGTTTATTTTTCCATATCCTAAAGTGAGGTATTGTAGTCAAACGGTATATGAAGCATTGCTGGGATGTTTGAGAATGTATGAAGCAACAAAAAAACTGAAATGGAAAATGCGGTCAGAGAAAGTTGTGGAAATATTGAAGAAAATACAAATGCCTGATGGAGGATTCGATATCGGATATGATTTCTTTTTTGGAATGATGCATAAAAAAGGGGACTCTACCTCTCCAGAGATGGTTGGATTACTTGCACTAACAGAGTACGCACGTGTTTTTAGCGCTTATGATGATATCCAACCTTATGCAGATAGAGCAGTGTGTTGGATAAAAAAGAATGTAAAAAAAGTATCAGAAGGAGTTTATGCGATTCCATATTCTCCCTATACAACTTCTGAAATAATGGTTTATAATGGAACTTCATTTGTTTGTGCTGCTTTGGGGTATTATATAGGAGTTTTTCAGAAAAAAGATATTGAACTCTCAACCATATATCAAGGTATGATTAATTATCTTGAAAAATCAATGTATAGTTCAGAGTCTGATCCGGGTAAATTTTGGTATTATCCAGTACAAGAAAGAAAGGATATTTCTGAGATAATGCTAAGTAAAATAGACTATTATCATCAAATGCAACAAGTAGAAGTTCATTCTTATGCTCAGCAAGTGAGTCCTAATACTCTTCAGGCAGAAATGATTAAAAATGCTTCAGAACATGTGATATCTTTATCTAAGAGATTTGAAATAACTCCATACACTAATAACACAATATTTTTTAAAGATCATATTCATGTTTGGGGGCTTTGTTCTGTAGCCTCTGGATTGATGATGGCTCAAGATAGTTTGGGGTGTAAAATAGAAGGAGCTAATAGATTGATAGAGAAAATTATTGTTTGGATTAAGCAATTTTCTTGGAATGGTACTTATTTTTATCCAATATTGTCTTCTGATGGAGTTCCACAAATGAAACAATATATGGTACGTTCTGATGCCTGGGTCTTTAATACTCTTTGTCTCTATTATAAAAAAAGTAAAGATAGCCAGGTGAAAAGCATACTAGAAAAGGTATATCTTAATATTGAAAAATATAAATTTTCGGGAAGAGAAAGTCACGCTTATGGCGGTAAAAGAGATGATATTGCCATAGCTATATTAAAATTTATAAGAAAAAAGTAAGTGGAAAACAAGGCTGGAACTGTGATTTTTGCAAATATTACGTATAAGCCATTTTATGGAGGTATTGAAAACTCTATATATTATATGTCTCAAACTATTTTGCAAAAAGGATATAATGCTGTGATTTTTGCAAGTGATTCTTCTTTAGAAAAAGATAAAAGATTACCTAAAAAAGAGAACGAGGGAGGTGTTGATATTATTCGTTTTTGGAGGATACATTCATGGGGACCATTTGCGTTAATTGACCCTTTGTTCCTTTTGCTTTCTGCATTAATAGGCTTTCTTCAATTGAAAAAACAGTATGGTGCTAGGACACAATTAGTAATACGTAGTCATGTTATTGCCTATGCTGCTTATTTGGCTGGCTTTAAGAATATTATTTATTTAGTTCCAAGTATGGTTAAAGGTCTGGATGATAGAGGAAACTCTCATGTTGATTTTATAACGAAGTTGAAGAAATTAGTTTTGCTAAAAACTAATATTCGTATGTATATGTGGTTACAAAAAAATGCAATAAAGAGATGTACAACCTGTGCTGTTTTTAGTGTAAATATGAAACGACAAATATTGGACTTTATTGGAGAAAGGGAGATTTTAATCGTTAAACCTGGGGTAGCAACAGATATTTTTAAGTTTGATAAACAAAGGAGAAAAATATGTAAAGAGAATTACGGATTAGCAAATTGTTTCATTTTTTTATGTATAGGACGTATAATTGAGGCTAAAGGTTTTGAGGATGTCATTAGGGCTTATGGAATATTACCTGAATATGTAAAAGCTAATTCTAAGGTTTTAATAGTTGGAGATGGACCTGAGAAGAAGCGACTAGTAAATCTTGTTAAGCAAAAAAATGAACGGAATATTGTATTTTTTGATTCAACAATAAAACCTGCTGAATTTTATAATTTATCAGACTGTTTTATGATGACATCTCGTTATGAAGCTTTTGGACAAACTACCTTGGAAGCAATGGCATCAGGTTTACCGGTTATAGGTTACAATCCTGATGGTGAGAATATTATAACTGCAATAAAAGAATTGGTGGAAAATGGTAAGAATGGATTATTATGTTGTTTTGATGTTACGGAGCTTTCAAAAAAAATGATGACTATATACAATACTTCACTTGCTGGATTGGAAGAATACGCAATGAATAATGTTAGTAAAGTGAATAATGAATTTAGCTGGGATAAGCTTGTAAATACTCTTTTAAGTAGATAGGTAGAGAATTTGGATATAATAAATTTAATATTTAAAAATATAAAGGGGATAAGCGTAGATGATTTTTACAAGGCATGATTTGAAATGTTATTTGTCAATGGACAAATATGCATTAGGTATTAAAAGAAGAAAACCTCGGTTTATAGGTGATGATGTATGGAAATTTGAAATAACTCTCAGATATCATGAATATTATTTTAATAATCGTGATAAGTCTTTTGTTCATAAATTACTTTTATGTTGGTATAAATATAGGCATTATTGTATAGGAAGAAGATTAGGATTTGATATTCCTATAAACGTATTTGACGGCGGGTTAAGGATTAATCACACAGGCCTTATTGTTGTTAATTCTAATGCTCGTATTGGCAAATATTGTGATGTTCATCAAGGAGTGAATATTGGAATGCAAGGAAAATCTGAAGATGATTGTCCTATTATAGGTGATAATGTCTGGATAGGTCCAGGTGCTAAACTATTTGGGAAAATAAAAATAGGGAGTAATTGCCAGATTGGAGCAAATGCTGTTGTTAATCGGAGCTTTGAAGATATAGGAATTACCATAGCTGGGATACCGGCCAGAAAAGTTAGTGATCATGCAAATCCTTATCGTAGAGAGTATTTATTGTGATTTTATATATTATTAGATGATGGATATACAATACTGTTATGATACCTAAAATTATTCATTACTGTTGGTTTGGCGGAAGAATATTACCTGATTTAGCTCAGAAATGTATTGCCTCTTGGAAAGAATATCTTTTTGATTATGAGATAAAAGAATGGAATGAGCAAAATTTTGATATTAATAATATTCCTTATGTAAAAGAAGCCTATGAAGCTGGAAAGTTTGCTTTTGTAGCAGACTATGTACGTTTATATGCTTTGTATATGGAAGGAGGTATTTATATGGATACAGATGTTGAAGTTGTACGTAATCTTGATGTTTTTTTGCATCATAGTGCCTTTCTCGGATTTGAAAGTAAGACAACAATTTCAACAGGTATTATAGCAAGTGAGAAAGGGGGAATTTGGGTGAAAGAAATTTTGGAATATTATCAGGAACGACATTTTATTAAATTAGATGGAAAATTAGATTTAACAACCAATGTAGTAACAATTACCAATTATATGTGTAAATGTGGATTGAAACAAGACAACACTTATCAGGATGTCTTAGGTTTATTTACTATTTATCCACAAGATTATTTTTCTCCTAAATCTTGCGGAAGAATATTATCTACAAAAAATACTTATTGCATTCACTATTTTGCAGGTTCTTGGCTTCCTAAAAAACAAATGGTTATTAATTATATAGCAGCTTTTGTCGGTCCTCAAATTACTCATATTTTAGGTAAAATACGGCGTTTTGTCTTTAAAAAAAAATGAGGAAGTTAAATATAATAAATGTATGATACCTTGTTGGTATATGTATATTGGACTGTTGTTCGTGTAAATGTAAAAAAATATTATGAATCTTTTATATATTATTACTGGCTTGGGAATAGGTGGTGCTGAGATCGTAACGATAAATATAGCGAATGAGATGTGTAAGCGGGGGCATAAAGTTAGTCTTTTATTTTTGACAGGTAATAATCGATTGTCATATCTCATTGATAAAAATATTATCATATTAGGAGGAGGAATGAAAAAGAATTTATATTCCTTGATAAAAATGCTATTTCTTGCTAAACGCTATGTTAGTGTGTTTCATCCTCAGGTTGTTCATTCTCATATGTTTCATGCTAATATTTTTTCTCGCATCCTACATGCTTTTAATCATTCTTTTGCATTAATAACAACTGAACATAATAAGAATATTGGAAGTAATGTACGTATGTTTTTTTATAGGCTAACAGACTGGTTATCTGATATTAACACGAATGTTTCTAATGAAGCAACAACTTATTTTATTAATCAAAACGTTTTTTCTCCTAAAAAAACGTTTACTGTTTATAATGGATTGGCTTTAGAGAAGTTTGGAAGGAACGAATTATTAGGAGAATGTATAAGAAAGCAATATGGAATATCTTCGAATGAATTTTTATTTTTAAACGTCGGTCGTTTGACAGAAGCTAAAGATCAAATAAATCTTATAGAAGCTTTTTCTATGTTATATATTAAATATAACTGGGTTAAATTATTGATTTTAGGGGAAGGGGAACTGAGACGTAAATTAGAAATTCTGATTCATAAGTATAAACTAAATAATAATGTTTTTTTAGCAGGAGCACATTCTAATGTCATAGATTATTATAGTGCGGCTAACTGCTTTATATTATCTTCTGCGTGGGAAGGTTTGCCTATGACTATTATTGAGGCAAAAGCTGCTTCTTTGCCTATAATTTCAACAATGGTAGCCCAAGAAATTGTAGATCCAGCATATGTTGTTCCTATAAGAAATTCAATAGAACTCATGCGCAAGATGGAGGTTGTAGTTTTAATGTCTCCTAAGCAATTAAAATATATAGGAGAGAAAAACAAGCATGAATCTACTATTTTTGATATAGAAGCCATATGCGATAAGTGGGAATACTATTATAATCAATTGGCGTATATCTAAACCTAGTTTTATATTAAATTTGAAATATTGTGATTGTGTTTATGCATGAAATATAGTTGTAAAATTGATTGTTTTTGGTTTACCTATTTCATAATTCGTTTTTTTTATCTTCTTTTTGCTATATTAGTATTTGGACGTATTTCGACGTTAGGAGATACCCAACGTTATTTGGGCGCAGGAATTAATTTTACTATTTCCATTTTTTATAATTCGACTTCTCTAATGGATTGTATTGGTGGCTTAATAGGTACTCTTTTTGGGGGAACAAATATAATCTCTAACTTCCCTTTTATGATGATTTCTTTTTGGATAGTGAAGTGGACGATAAATGAGTTAAACTTAAGGAAATTTGTCAATTCATCTTTTTTATTGGTGTTAATTAGTTTGCCAAATTTCTGTATTTGGACATCGGTTTGTTCTAAAGAAATATTCGGACTTGCTTTCTCTGCAATATTTGGAGTTTTACTTATAAACTTTTTTAATCGAAAATATCAAGTCCGAAAAAGAGACTTTTTGGCTTTGTATTTATGTCTCCTTTTTAAGCCACAATATTTTCCTTTTATCTTGCAAGCATTGATTCTTGTTTATGTGATAAATGAAAAATTCAAAACACCAGAAGGAAAACTTGGAGTAGGTGTTTTTTTTATTGGATGTAACTTGTTGGGATTGTATTTAATGCGTGACCTTGTCAATGAATATGCTGATATGATGTATATTCATTTTTCTTTAGATAGTGCAGAATCTACTCGTGATAATATTTGGCTACAAAAAGATGATTTTTTCCGTAAGGCACCATTAGGAATGTTGGAAGCTTTTTATGGACCCACATTAAGTGAAATGGTAATGAAACCATCACATTTGGTGGCGGGATTAGAAAGCTTATTTATGATAGGATTATTTATTTATCTCTGCCGAAAAATATTTTTTCATTTTTTAGTGAGAGCAAAAGTGCATGCTATGTTTTTTTCTGTTTACTCTATTATAATAGTAGGTATTTGTTTTCTACATTATCCTTTTGGTATTTTTAATCCAGGTTCGGCCATTCGGTATCGTACAAACTTTATATTTTTATTTATGCTGTTGTTTTTGAATATATATGTATTTTATAAAAAGAAAGCTCAACAAAATTAATTTTTGTATTTCTGTAATAAAACTTACAGTTATAAGATAATGTCACTATTGGCATATAAATACTATTCTGCTTGGATAGTGATATAAAGGCATTGCAATCAGACAACCGCAATGTGTATACATATTAGGATGATACAATGCTTACGGACGCTAACAATCTTTTCTATGTCTAAAAAAATCTTGTTTGTAGATAACTCTACCCGTTGTTTCTGTATATTTCGTCTACCTGTGGCTAAGGCTTTTATTGCTCATGGGTATGAGGTGTTTGTGATGTCTCCCGAACCCTACGAATATTATGTAGATAGGATTACGGAAACAGGGGCAGTTCATATACCCTACCGAATAGGACCCAAGTTTTCTCTGTTTGGAGATTTCAAATTACTTGTAGGCTTTTTGAAAAAATACCACCAGTTGAAACCTAATTTTATTGTGCATTATACAATAAAGCCTAATATTTACGGTTCGATAGCTTCAGGTATAAATAGTATTTCCTCATTGTCGGTGGTACCAGGAACAGGTTCGGTATTTAAAAATCGGGGAACTATATCGCAGATTGTGTGGAGACTCTATCGGTTTGCTTTTAGGTTCTCCCGTAAAGTATGGGTCTTGAATGAAGATGACCGTGATGCTTTCCTTCAGAAACATATAATTGAAGAAAGGAAAATTGAAATATTGCCGGGAGAGGGGGTAGATATTCACTTTTTTAATTATGCAGACTATAAACGACATACACCTTTTGTTTTTCTGTATATGGGACGTATGCTTCGTGAAAAAGGACTAGAGTACTTGGTGGAAGCTGTAAAACGACTTCATGAGAAAGGAGTCGGTGGTTTTGAAGTTCAGTTGTTGGGATTGGTTGACGGATTAAGCAAAGATGTTATTTCGGAAGAAGAAATCCGAAAATGGGAAAGGGAAGGACTTGTTCGGTATTTAGGCTCATCTCCGGATGTGCGTCTAAATATTGAAGAATCGGATTGTATGGTTTTACCTACTTTTTATGGGGAAGGAGTACCTCGTTCTTTGATGGAGGCTTGTGCTATGGGACGTATGGTTCTTGCTACAGATAATGTAGGGTGTAGGGATATTGTGCAAGATGGTTATAACGGTGTATTGTGTAAACCTAAAGATGTTGATGACCTGGCATTTAAGATGGAAATAGTGTTGTCAATGTCTGAGAAAGAAATAAGAGAAATGGGTATGAATGGCCGTGAAAGAGTGATAGCGAAGTTTGATGAACGTCAAATTGTGAACCGCTATCTAGAGGAAATATGTCTCTGATTTAAAATTTTATTTAAATGAACATACTTATTACTGGCATTCACGGCTTTGTGGGTTCCAATGTTGCTATGATTTTAAAGGAGCATCATACTCTTTATGGGTTGGATATTGTTACGCCTGAGAAAGAAGGAGTAGTAAGAACGTTTTTGTGGAGCGAATTAGAAGTGCTTTGTAATGTTCAGTTTGATGCTATCATTCATCTTGCAGGCAAAGCACATGATACAAAGAATCAATCTGCTGCGCAGGTTTATTTTGATATCAATGTAGGGTTGACGCAGAAGATTTTTGATTTCTTTCTGGAATCTACAGCTAAAAAGTTCATATTCTTCAGTTCAGTGAAGGCTGCTGCCGATAGTGTAGTAGGAGATGCGTTGAGGGAGGATGTGATACCTATGCCATTGGGACCTTACGGAGAGAGTAAGATAGCAGCTGAGAATTATATTCTCGATAAATTAAGAATTAAGAATGAAAAATTAAAGCTGCATGATGATGGGAAGCAGGTGTATATTCTTCGCCCCTGTATGATTCATGGTTCGGGTAACAAGGGAAATTTGAATCTGCTTTATAATGTGGTAAAGAAGGGTATTCCTTGGCCGTTGGGAGATTTTGAAAATAAGAGGTCATTTACTTCTATAGATAACCTTTGCTATGTAGTGGAAGGTTTGTTGACAAAAAATGTAGCGAGTGGTATTTATCACATGGGTGATGATGAAGCTCTGTCTACCAATGAATTGATTGCTCTCATGTGTGAGGCTATGGGCAAAGAACCTCATATCTGGAAGGTGAATCGGAAGATGATGGAAGGTTGTGCAGGTGTGGGAACACTGCTTCATTTACCTTTGAATATGGATCGTTTGCGGAAGTTGACTGAGAATTATGTGGTGAGCAATGAAAAGATTAAAGCTGCACTTGGCATTGAACGAATGCCTGTTCGTGCTGCTGATGGAATTTTGAAAACGATAAGATCGTTTTCAAATTAATAATAAAGAATTAAAATTAAAGGGGCAAGTACGGTTATGTATTACCTGATTATACTGGTTCTGCTATTTCTGGCAGAACTTTTTTATTTTAGAATAGCTGATAAGTGCAATATCATCGATAAGCCCAATGAGAGAAGTTCTCATACCCGGATTACTTTGCGTGGTGGCGGAATCATTTTCTATTTTGGCGCTTTGGCTTATTTCTTGAGTAATGAGTGGGAATATCCCTGGTTCATGTTAGCATTAACTCTAATTACCTTTATCAGTTTTGTAGATGACATTCGTTCCACTTCTCAAGGTTTGCGGTTAGTATTTCACTTTATCGCTATGGTTTTAATGTTTTACCAATGGGGGCTGTTTTCTCTTTCGTGGTGGTGGATAATTATCGCATTGATAGTTTGTACAGGTATTATTAATGCTTATAATTTCATGGATGGAATCAATGGCATTACCGGTGGTTACTCATTAATTGTTCTAAGTGCATTGGCCTATATTAATGCTGAAATAAAGGAGTTTGTAGAACCTGTTTTGATTTATACAGTTCTATGCTCTGTTCTAGTATTTTGTTTCTTTAATTTCCGTAAGAAAGCGAAGTGCTTTGCCGGTGACGTTGGTTCTGTAAGCATTGCTTTTATTCTCCTCTTCCTTATAGGGAGGCTGATTATAAAGACTGAAGATTTCAGTTGGATTATCCTGTTGTCCGTTTATGGTGTCGACAGTGTTCTGACTATCATTCATCGACTGATGCTTCATGAGAACATTGGTTTACCTCACCGCAAACATATGTATCAGTTGATGGCTAATGAATTGAAGATACCTCATGTAGCGGTTTCACTGATTTATATGGCTATGCAGGTAGTTGTAATAATTGGGTATATATACTTCTCGAATTATCGCTATTTATATTTATTGTGTACCATCTTGTTACTTAGTCTGATTTATATTGGATTTATGAAGCAATACTTCTACTTACATATTTCTAATATTAGGATTCAGAAATAAGAAGGTGATGGTTTTATAGGGTGTTTATTACTGTGGACGGATATCCACATAATTGTGGAAAAAATACTCAAAATCGGAAAATTAATTTTATACTGTCTTAGTATAAGTGGTTGATATATAGATTAATACTGTTTTGGTAATAGCTTTGGCATGCGTCTTGCATTATGTAATGTGAGAGCAAACAAGAAATGTTTAACTTAAACAATTAGAATTATGAAAAAGTTATTTTTAGCAGTAGCATTGGTAATGGGATTGGGTACTTCAGTAGCATTTGCTAACAACATGGTATCAGATGTTGAAATCGCAACGATGATCAACGAGTTTAAACCGATTGATGTGAAGGAACTCCCGCAGGCAGTTCAGGATGCCATTAAAGAAAACTACTCGGAAGCGACCATCAAAGAGGCAGCTGTTGAAGTTGCTGAGGATGGAACTAAGACTTACAAGGTAACATTGGTGGATGCAGCCGGTACAGAGAATTCGGTCCTTTTCAATGAAAAAGGGGAAGTTCAGAAATAAGTTATACACACAATAAAAAAGGTGCTCGCATGGGCACCTTTTTTATTATTCATATTGTATAATGCGAATGCGGGTACCTTCACAGGCACCCGCATTTGCTTTTATGACTTATTCACTACAAAGCATTATTTTATTCTTTTGTAGCCATATACTGGAAGTCCGTTTAGTTCTTCTTCGATGCGCAACAGTTGGTTGTACTTAGCCATGCGATCGGAACGGCTTAACGAACCGGTCTTGATCTGCCCGCTGTTGGTTGCTACGGCGATGTCGGCAATAGTGGCGTCTTCCGTTTCGCCGGAGCGGTGGGAAGTAACCGTGGTATAGCCGTGGCGGTGAGCCATTTCGATAGCATCCAGCGTTTCGCTGAGCGAGCCGATCTGGTTGACTTTAATGAGGATAGAATTGGCACAGCCCATAGCAATGCCTTTGGCAAGGAATTCTACGTTTGTTACAAACAAGTCGTCTCCTACCAGCTGGCAACGATCGCCGATACGTTCGGTCAACTTCTTCCAGCCGTCCCAGTCGTTTTCGCTCATTCCGTCCTCAATAGAGTCAATCGGGTATTTATTAATCAAATATTCCATGTAATCAATCTGCTCATCCGCAGTACGCTTCTTACCTTTCTCACTTTCGAAGATAGTGTAGTCGTACACTCCATTCTTATAGAATTCAGAGGATGCACAGTCCATACCGATTTTTACATCTTTACCCGGTTCGTAGCCTGCTGCTTTGATAGCTGCCATGATGGAATCCAGTGCATCTTCAGTACCGTCCAATGCAGGGGCAAAACCTCCTTCATCTCCTACGGCAGTGCTCAGGCCGCGGTCGTGCAATACTTTCTTCAAGGCGTGGAATACTTCAGTACCCATGCGCAGGCCTTCACGGAAAGAAGGTGCACCTACAGGGCGGATCATGAATTCCTGGAAAGCAATGGGAGCGTCGCTATGTGAACCACCATTGATGATATTCATCATGGGGACAGGCATAACGTAAGTATTTACTCCGCCGATATATCTGTATAAAGGTATGTCGAGGTAATTTGCAGCAGCCTTGGCTACAGCCAAAGAAACGCCCAGAATGGCATTGGCACCCAATTTTGATTTAGTAGGAGTACCGTCCAGTTCCAGCATCTTCTTGTCAATGGCACGTTGTTCCAATGCCGACCAGCCGATGAGGGCCGGAGCGATGACAGTATTTACGTTTTCTACGGCTTTCAAAGTTCCTTTACCACCGTAGCGTTTCGGATCTTTATCGCGTAATTCCAGTGCTTCGTGTTCACCGGTTGAGGCGCCTGATGGTACGGCTGCACGTCCCATAACACCACATTCCAAAACTACGTCCACTTCTACCGTGGGGTTACCGCGTGAATCGAGTATCTCGCGGGCTACAATCTTTTCAATTTTCATAATTATCTTCTTAATTTAAACAATAGTTTTCCAGGGATAATGCACTTTCAATGGCGTCGTCTGTCAGGGAGAAGTCGATCAGGCGTCTCAATTCCTTCAGTTCATCCGGATAGAGGGCGCAATAAAAGCCTTTTACCGGCATCCGGAGAAATATCTTGCGGGCGTTCTTCATGTCCTTGTTCAACTCTTGATAATATTCGCCGTCGATAGAGTTGATATATTGGCAGAAATGTTCGAATTCATCTTCCGTGAAGGTGAAGAAAAGATTGCCGAACTCTACATGGTAGGCGTGGCACTTAGTACAAAAGGAGATAAAACCGTTTGTTGTCCGCTTCAGTATTTCTTCCATAAGCTGATTTTTGTTTGCTGCAAAGGTCGCACAAATGAGGAGATGGGGCAATACCTATAAATAGTGAATATCCTTTTCGTGAATACTTATATATTGTTATTTGTGAATTATATCATATTGTAATCTATAACCGCGTATTCTCCCTCCTGCAATCTTTATTGCTTTCCTTTTGTAATATCAAGTCTTTTTGTATCTTTGTTCCCGACCCCAAATCTATTACAAAATGAAAGTACTAACTATCCATGATCTGAAAATTATCAAGAAAAGGGCAGAAGGCACGCTCTTGCTACGTGAAGAAAGCAATGAGACGGTTGCGGCGCAATGCTGTGGGTTGGCATTGGGAACCGAGCATCTGCAAATTCTGATCTGTGGCGGTACAGGTTGCAAGGCATCCGACAGCCACATTATTGCTGAACGTCTTCAGCAAGCACTCGAGAGAAATAATATTGCCGACAAGGTGGACATTATCACTACCGGTTGTTTCGGCTTTTGTGAAAAGGGACCTATCGTAAAGATTATCCCTGATAACACTTTCTATACCCAAGTGGTTCCTGATGATGCCGACGAGATAGTCAGAGAGCATATTATCGGGGGACGGAAGATAGAACGGCTGCTCTACATCGATCCGAAGACGGAGAAGACCGTCAGTGACTCCAAGCACATGGATTTCTATCGGAAGCAGATGCGCATCGCTTTACGTAACTGTGGTTTTATCGATCCCGAAAACATTGAGGAATATATTGCACTGGATGGTTATATGGCATTGGCAGATAGTCTGCTCCATAAAAAGCCGGAGGAAGTGATTGACGTGATAAAACGTTCTGGACTTCGCGGACGTGGCGGTGGTGGTTTCCCTACCGGACTGAAGTGGGAGTTTGCCAATAAGCAGAAAGCCGACATGAAATATGTGGTGTGTAATGCCGATGAAGGGGATCCCGGTGCTTTTATGGACCGCTCCATCATGGAAGGTGATCCGCACTCCATTGTTGAGGCTATGGCAGTTTGCGGTTATTCCATTGGTTCTCCGAAAGGATTGGTTTATATCCGGGCAGAATATCCGCTGGCCATACAAAGATTGAAAATTGCTATTGCCCAGGCACGTGAATACGGGTTGCTGGGAAAGAACATATTCGGTACGGATTTCAGTTTTGATATTGAGATACGTTACGGAGCGGGAGCATTCGTATGCGGTGAGGAAACTGCGCTTATCCACTCTATGGAAGGAAAGCGCGGTGAACCTACCTTGAAACCTCCTTTTCCTGCCGAAGCTGGTTATCTGGGCAAGCCGACCAATGTGAATAATGTGGAAACGCTTGCCAATATTCCTATTATCTTGACAAAGGGAGCGGAGTGGTTCTCTTCTATCGGTACGGAACGTTCGAAAGGGACTAAAGTATTTGCCCTGGCCGGTAAGATTAACAACGTCGGCTTGATAGAAGTGCCAATGGGTACGACACTGCGTGAGGTGATTTATGAAATTGGCGGTGGCATTAAGGGAGGAAAGAAATTCAAGGCGGTGCAGACGGGCGGACCTTCGGGGGGATGCCTGACAGAAAAGCACCTGGATACACCGATTGACTTTGACAACTTGCTGGCGGAAGGATCGATGATGGGATCCGGTGGTATGATTGTAATGGATGAAGATGATTGCATGGTTTCTGTATCACGTTTCTATCTTGATTTTACGGTGGAAGAATCATGTGGAAAATGTACGCCCTGCCGTATTGGTAACAAGCGTCTGCTGGAAATGTTGAACAAGATAACCGAAGGACGAGGCACGATGAAAGATCTGGATGCACTCTCTACATTGGGAAAGGTGATAAAGGATACCGCCTTGTGCGGGTTGGGACAGACTTCACCCAATCCGGTACTGTCTACGCTCAATAACTTTTATGATGAATACGTAGAGCATGTGAGGGATAAAACCTGCCGGGCGAAGCAGTGCAAAGCATTGCTGACTTATACCATTAATCCGGAACTATGTATCGGTTGCCATCTTTGCTTTAAACATTGTCCGGCGGATGCTATTCTGGGTGATGTGCGCAAACCGCATGTCATCAATCCGGACAAGTGCATTAAGTGCGGCATGTGCATGGCACGCTGTAAATTCAAAGCAATCAATGTTGTTTAAGGGAACAAGGAAACAAGTTGACGAGGGGACAAGGAAGTTGCCTCGAAGACTTGTTACCTTGTTGACTGTAACCTTGTAAACTGAAAGAAAATGGAAGAAAAACAAATAACCCTGCAAATAGACCGCCATTATATTACCGTACCCGAAGGCTCGACTATCCTGGAAGCCGCACGGAAAATCGGTATAGATATACCTACCCTTTGCCATATTGATTTGAAGGGGACTTGCGTTAAGAATAATCCGGCTTCGTGCCGTATCTGTGTCGTGGAGGTGGAAGGACGCCGTAATCTGGCTCCCGCCTGCGCCACCCGTTGTACAGAAGGAATGGTGGTGCGTACCAGTACCCTGCGTGTGATGAATGCCCGCAAGGTGGTGGCTGAATTGATACTTTCGGATCATCCGAATGATTGCCTTACCTGTCCGAAGTGCGGCAACTGTGAGTTGCAGACTTTGGCATTACGTTTTAATATCCGGCGGATGCCTTATAATGGTGGGGAACTTTCGCCTCGTAAGCGTGAAGTCACTTCGTCCATTGTGCGGAATATGGATAAGTGTATATTCTGCAGACGTTGCGAGAGTGTATGCAATGAAGTGCAGACGGTAGGCGCCTTGGGAGCCATTCGTCGTGGTTTCAATACTACGATTGCTCCGGCTTTCGATAAGATGATGAGCGATAGTGAATGTACTTATTGCGGACAATGTGTAGCTGTTTGTCCGGTAGGGGCATTGACGGAACGCGATCATACTAACCGCTTGTTGCTGGATCTGGAAAATCCGGATAAGGTAGTTATTGTACAGACAGCTCCGGCCGTTCGTGCGGCTCTGGGAGAAGAATTCGGACTGCCTGCCGGGACGTTAGTAACGGGAAAGATGGTGTACGCCCTTCGTGAATTGGGTTTTGATTATGTATTTGATACAGACTTTGCCGCCGACCTTACCATCATGGAAGAAGGTGCCGAGATATTGAATCGCCTGACACGTTATATGAATGGGGATAAATCGGTTCGCCTGCCTATCCTGACTTCCTGTTGTCCGGCATGGGTGAATTTCTTTGAACATCATTTCCCCGATATGCTTGATATTCCTTCTACGGCACGTTCGCCGCAGCAGATGTTCGGTAGCATTGCCAAAACATTCTGGGCGGAGAAGATGGGTATTCCGCGTGAAAAGCTGGTAGTGGTATCTATTATGCCTTGTCTAGCGAAGAAGTATGAGTGCGACCGCAATGAGTTTAAGACAGATGGCAGTCCGGACGTGGATTATTCTATTTCCACCCGTGAACTGGCACGACTTATCAGACGTGCTAACGTAGGTTTTACGCTACTGACGGATAAGGAATTTGATCATCCGATGGGAGCTTCAACAGGTGCCGGTGTCATCTTCGGAACGACCGGTGGTGTGATGGAAGCGGCATTGCGTTCGGTTTATGAGATTTATACCGGGCGGACATTGGAGAATGTAAACTTTGAGCAGGTGCGTGGTCTGGCCGGTGTGCGCCGTGCGACGATTGATCTGGATGGTTTTGAACTGAAGGTGGGTATTGCTCATGGTCTGGGTAATGCGCGTCAATTGTTGGAAGATATTCGCCATGGACGGAATGAGTATCATGTGATTGAGATTATGGCATGTCCGGGTGGCTGTATCGGTGGAGGTGGACAACCGTTGCATCATGGCAACTCGGAGGTGCTGTATGCACGTGCCAATGCACTGTATCGGGAAGATGCACAGAAGCCTTTGCGTAAATCGCACGAGAATCCGTACATCAAGACTCTGTATGAGGAATATCTGGGTAAACCGCTGAGTGAGACTGCGGAGCGGTTGCTGCATACGCATTATTTCAATAAGGCGATTGATTAACTTATTAAAACGGAGAAACTATGTCAGATATCAAATTAGCCTGTGACGTTGCCGAACAAGTGCGTGCTATTTGTGACAAGCATGGCAACCAGCCGGGCGAACTTATCAATATACTTCATGAAGCGCAGCATCTGCACGGCTATCTGCCGGAAGAGATGCAGCGCCTGATTGCTGCAAAGCTGAATGTTCCGGTGTCGCGTGTGTATGGTGTGGTAACATTCTATACTTTCTTTACGATGACTCCTAAAGGTAAACATCCTATTTCGGTGTGTATGGGAACGGCGTGCTACGTACGTGGTTCGGAGAAATTGCTTGAAGAATTCAAGCGCGTGCTGGGCATCGAAGTCGGAGAGACGACACCGGACGGGAAGTTTTCACTTGATTGTCTGCGTTGCGTAGGAGCGTGCGGACTGGCACCCGTAGTGATGATTGGAGAGAAGGTGTACGGGAGGCTTCAGGCTGTGGATGTGAAGAAGGTGCTGGAGGAACTGGAGTAGCTTCGGTTATAAGGAAGCAGTTGCCAATAGCCTAAGGAAGCAGTTAGCGATAGCCTAAGGAGAGAGTTCATATATCGCTCGGTATAAAAAGATATACCACCCGGTATAATTTATTATATCAGACGGTATATAAACTCTTCCCTTAGGGGAATGAGAGGTCTTCCCTTAGGGAGCCAGGAGGTCTCTCCTTAGTGGGGTGGGAGGTCTTCCCTTAGTACACGATCTTGTTCAGTATGCCGTTGAGGTGGGCAATGGCTACTCCGTAGTTTGTCATGGGTACTTGTTGCGCACGTGCCTGTTCAATGCGACTCAGTACATACTTTCTATTGAACATACAGGCGCCACAGTGGATAATCAAATTGTATGGGGATAAATCTTCTGGAAAATCATTTCCGGAGACAATATCTATCTGCAATCCTTCACCTGTTCGCTTACGCAGCAGGTGGGGGATTTTTACTCTGCCTATATCTTCTGTCAGTGGAGCATGGGTACAGGCCTCGGCTATCAATACGCGGGATTGTTCCGTTAGTCGGTCGATGGCGAATGCACTTTCTACATAATAGTGTATATCTCCCTTGTAGCCGGCAAAGAGTACGGAGAAGGAAGTGAGTCGGCTTTCAGCCGGTTTCTGTTCGTATACGGTGTGGAATACTTGCGAGTCCGTGATAATCAATTTTGGGGGATTGGCAAGTGCGTGTAGTGTATCTTTCAGCTTATCTGTGGTACAACTCATAATCAGGCATTTCTTGTCCAGAAGTTCGCGGATTGTCTGTACTTGGGGAAGGATAAGTCGTCCTTTAGGTGCCTGAAGGTCCTGGGGCATGACTAACACTACTACATCACCTTCTGCTACGAGGCTCCCGGTGATGGTTTGTTCTCCGAAATCGGCAGGTAACTTTTCCAGAATGGCGCGGTGGATGGCTTCGATACCTGTGCCGTCTTTGGCACTGACGATGATGGGAGGCTGTCCGCAACTTGCTTTTATCTGTTCTGCCAGCTCTGTCGTATTGGGGCGTGCGTCAGCTCTGTTCAGAAGCAATATGACAGGGATGCCTCGTTCCTTCAATCGTTGAAGCCATTCCTGTTCCTGTGCGTCTCCGGTTTCACAAAGCAACAGGGCGATGTCGGTTTTTCCAATTATTTTCAAGGTGCGTTCTACGCGCATTTCTCCCAGCTCGCCTTCGTCATCGAAGCCCGGAGTGTCAATAAGCAGACACGGACCGAGTGGATGAATTTCCATTGCTTTTGTCACAGGATCAGTAGTAGTGCCGGGAGTGGGGGAGACTATAACGGTATCTTGCCCTGTCAAGGCATTGACAAGACTGGATTTTCCACTGTTTCGCCGTCCGAAGAGGGCGATGTGTAGGCGGTTGGCATTAGGAGTCTGATTCATTAGTCTCAATATTAAGGGGTTAATAAATGGGGATTTGATCATTTTAGGCGCGGATTACGCGGATTTCACGGATTAAAGGCTGCGCTATAAAAAATCCGCGTTCATCCGCGTAATCCGTGCCTAAAATCTGAAATCTCTTTTCCCTTCCTCTATCTCATGCAGGTTTCGCAGAGCTATTTCCCGGATTTTTGGATTCGGGATGCGTTCCATCTCTTCATGAATGAGGCGGATACCTTTCTCCTGGGTTTCGGGTGAAGCGTAATCTTCCAGATATTCTTTCAGAGTCATCAAGGCATTGGGCTGACAGCAATTTGCTATCTGTCCCCGCTTGACAAGAGACATGAAACGGTCACCCGTCCGCCCTTCACGATAACAAGCCGTACAGAAACTGGGGATATGTCCCAGATCGAGCAGCCAGTTTACAACTTCATCCAGTGTGCGGCGGTCGCTGATATCGAATTGGGCCGAGTTCTCTTCTTTCGTTTCCGGTACGGCATATCCGCCTACGCTGGTACGTGAGCCGCCACTGATTTGTGAAATACCTAATTCCAATACCTTACGTCGTACAGCTTCCGATTCACGGGTGGAAATGATCATTCCGGTGTAAGGCACTGCAATGCGGATTACCGCAACGAGGCGGCAGAACATTTCATCAGAAATGGCATTGGGGAAATCTTTTGTTTCAATATCATCCGCCGGGCAGATACGGGGTACACTGATTGTATGCGGTCCGACACCGAATGCCGCTTCCAGATGTTCGGCATGCATCAATAATCCTACGAAATCGTATCGATAGGTATTCAACCCGAATAATACACCTATACCTACATCGTCGATACCACCTTCCATGGCACGGTCCATAGCTTCGGTGTGATAGGAATACTTGCTTTTAGGACCTGTGGGGTGCAGGGTCTCGTAATTCTCCTTGTGATAGGTTTCCTGGAAAAGAATGTAAGTACCGATACCTGCATCTCTCAGCCGACGATAGTTCTCTACCGTTGTAGCGGCAATATTCACGTTTACCCGCCGGATAGCACCATTCTTATGATGAATACCATAGATGGTCTGAATAGATTCCAGAATATAATCGATGGGGTTGCGTAGCGGGTCTTCGCCGGCTTCCAGTGCCAGACGTTTGTGTCCCATATCCTGCAAGGCAATCACTTCCCGGCGTATTTCTTCCTGTGATAATTTCTTGCGGGCGATAGTGCGGTTCTTTGCATGATAGGGGCAGTAAACGCATCCGTTCACACAATAATTGGAAAGGTATAGCGGGGCGAACATTACGATGCGATTGCCATATAGTTTTTGCTTAATTTCCCGTGCCAGATGGAAGATACGTTCCGTCAGGTCGGGCTGGTCGCATTCTAACAGTAGAGCGGCTTCACGATGGGACAAGCCTTTGCATGAGGCTGCCTTTTCGAGCAGACTCTCAATGAGGGCACGGTTGTTTTTATTGGTACGGGCATAGTCCAGCGTATTCAGTATCTCCTGGTGATCGATGAACTCTTCTGCCTGCTTTGAACTTACATTATACACGTTTTTTAGTGATTAGGGGTGAGTGATTAGTGATTAGTAGTCTCCTCTTTCTTTCGATATCCGGTATCCGATAACCGTCAGTTTTTCTTCTAATTGTTGTAAGCCTTCTGCAGCTTCGGCTCCCAAAGAGGCTTTGTTATCATAAAGTGAGTATTTGTTCCGTAGTTCCGGGGGAGAAAGGTTTGGCATTACTACGTTGGCTCCTGCCAGTATTCCGCGTTCTCGTCCATCCGGTGCAAGCGTTGCTAATGCTGTGGTAGAGGGTAATAACACCTTCGGATGCATTAACCGGAAGATGGAAAGAAGTTTCAGAGTCATCTCTATGCTTCCCGGCGGGCATGCTGCAAACGGGGTATCGTGGTGCGGAATAAAAGGACCGATTCCTATCATTTCAGGATGAAATTGCTCTATAAAAAGGAGGTCTTCCACCAGATGATCGGTGTTTTGTCCCGGACTGCCTACCATAATACCTGTTCCTGTCTGATATCCTATTTCTTTCAGCCATGCCAAACATTGCAGGCGTTGTCTGATAGACATCTTATCGGGGTGCAGATGATGGTAATGTTTTTCATTATGCGTTTCGTGGCGGAGTAAATATCGATTGGCACCCGCCCGGAAGAAATGCTCGTAAGTCTCACGGGACTTTTCGCCTAATGATAGTGTGATGGCGCAATCCGGAAACTCACGACGTATAGCAGTAACAGTTTCAAGGATAAAATCATCTTTTACAGAGGATGTTTCACCACCTTGCAAGACGAAAGTCCGGAAACCGAGGGTATACCCTTCACGACAACATTCCAGAATATCTTCCCGTGTCAACTCATAACGGAGAACAGATTGATTTCCTTTCCGTATGCCGCAATAATAGCAATTGTTACGGCAATGGTTGGTAATCTCAATCAGCCCACGAATAAATACCCGATTGCCAAACTGTTCAAGTGACACCTCCCGTGCCTGCTCCTGCAGATACTTTAAAGTATCAGCGTCTTGGCAAAGGAGTAGTGCTTTGTATTCTTCAGCACTTAGGGTCCGCTTGTTATGTAATTGATCAATCAAGTTCTTCATGCTATTTATTTTTCATCCGCGGATGACACGGATCACACGGATTTTTTCTCTCCGTGCTCGTTGTATACTATAGAAGCATGGCGCAGCCTTAAGAGCAGCGTAATCCGTGTTATCTGCGGATGAAAAATAGTCTGTACGCCGAAAGGAAGCCTTGCTCCAGCGCTACGCTGGTTTTAATACGTCTTTTCCTGTTTAGCTAATTCTTGTACAAACTGACGTTTACCTGCGGCAATCTCATTGTGCGTACAAGGTCCGGTGATACAGCCACCTTCACATGCCATCACTTCTATAAATTGCCCCGGTGCTTTGCCTGATTTGGCATACGCCCGCAATGAACCGATGGTTTTCTTATCCAGATTAGCTACTTGGATGGCATTGATTTTGTCAGCTTCTTCTTTCAGATAGGCTTTTACTGCTCCCATTACGCCACCAGCCTGGGCAAATCCATGTGCCTCGCGCACGGATGCGAACGACATGGCATAAGGTTGCGATTGCTCCAACTGAATATCCAGTCCGTCCAATACAGATGCCACTTCTTCGAAAGTCATAACAAAATCTACAGCTTCATCACGCTGGGCCTCTTTACGTTTGGCTACACACGGACCGATGAAAACTACTTTAGCATCCGGATGTTTCTCTTTGGCAATGCGTGCTGCATAATACATCGGTGAACCTGTGCCTGAAACATAAGGTTTCATGCCCGGAATATGTTTGTCAACAAGCTCAATGTAGGCAGGACAACAAGAAGTAGTCATAAACTTCTGTCCTTCTTCCAACTTCTCTATCAATTCATGTGCTTCGTTGCTGACCGTATCCATAGCTCCCTGAGCCACTTCGATGACATCAGTGAATCCTACAGCTTTGAATGCGCCATATACCTGCTCAATAGTAGTCTTGAATTGTCCCAGGATAGACGGTGCCACAATGGCCACTATTTTTTCTCCTTTGCGTATCTTGTGCAGGATATCGAATACCTGTGACACTTCGAAAATTGCTCCGAATGGACAGGCGTTGAGACACTTTCCGCAATAGATACATTTGCTTTCGTCGATGTGTTCGATACCTTTCTTATCCTTGCTGATGGCTTTCACCGGACAAGCTTCTTCGCAAGGTACGGGGATATAAACAATTGCATGATAGGGGCAGCTCTTGTGGCAAATACCACAACTGATGCATTCATCATGGTCTATCCATGCCTGTCCGCTTTCCTTTACATGGACAGCTTTCTTCGGACAGTTGGTCTGGCAGCTACGGGCGGTACATCCGCGGCAAAGGTTGGTGATTTCGTAATTGATTTGTACGCAGGCGGAACATGCTTCGTCAATCACACACATGATGTTATCTTTCGGCGTTCCGTTTTCTGCACGGTCCAGTGCATGTGCTGCATACTCTGATAATGGGGTTAATTCATCTTTTTCATCTTCCATATCCAGTCCCAGCAACGGCAGTGATTTGTATTTCCACACGGCGCGTTCTTTATGTACGCAGCAGCGTCCTGCATGTTTTGACCTTCTCGGACTCAATTCAATGGGAAGACGGTCTATTTTCTCTACAAGTTCGTTATCCCTCCACAGTTTTACCAGCTCTGTCAGCAATCTGTGGCGGACAATCATAATGTTGTTGGTAAATGCCATAATATTTATTATCGGATTAGTTAGTCGGTAATTACGGTGCAAAGATAAGGATAAAAACCGAGAGTTAGAGCGGATTGGAGCAAGAAGGTTGTAAACAAGGGGATTAGAGATGAACGGACTGCGAAGTCGCAGCCAAACCGAAGCCATCGAAAAGCCAACTGAAACCAGAGTTACGTTACTATCCCGTTACTCTGTTCCGAATGGTAAAGGCGGTTTTAGGAAGGTTTCAAAGCGCTGAAATACAAGCTCTATTCGCCTTGTTCCGACTGCAAATATAGTCGGATTTCCGAAATTCGGGCAGAGGGAGGCGAAAAAAGTTCTATTTCGGGTGCGATTGCGTTGATATGCTGCGATTTGCGTATCGAAGAACAACTCTACAAGAAATAATTTTGTAACCAAAAAATTGTAGAGTTATGAGATCGACATTCAAAGTTTTGTTTTATCTAAAACGTAATGCCCCGAAAAAGAATGGGCTTATTCCGGTCATGTGCCGTATTACCGTAAACGGCAAAATCGCTCAATTCAGTTGTAAATTGGACGTGGAGGAGAAATCGTGGAACGTAAAGTCGGGACGCGTTTCCGGTCGCAGCATCGTGGCGCAAGAGACCAACCGGATGTTGGATAAGATTCGTGTGAGTATCAACCAAGCCTATCAGCAGATCAGCGACCGCGACAACTACGTTACCGCCGAGAAAGTTCGCAATGCCTATTTAGGATTGGGTATGAACCACGAGACACTGCTCGCCGTATTCCGCCAGCATAACGAGGATTACGAGAAGCAGGTCGGCAAACTCAAAAGCCTGCGCAGCTATTGGAAATACTGCGTCGTTTACAAACACCTCGCGGAGTTCGTCGAAAAGCGGTACAAAGTCAGCGACATTGCGCTCAAAGAACTTACTCCGGCATTCATCACCGACTTCGAGTTGTTCCTGCGAGTGGAAAAGAACCATTGCAACAACACGGTCTGGTCGTATATGATGCCGTTTCGGAAGATTATCTATATGGCCGTCAATAACGGCTTGTTGCAGCGCGATCCGTTCTTCGCATACAGCATCACCAAAGAGGAGACCAAACGGGGCTTTCTGACCAAAGAAGAAATTACACTTTTAATCAATGGCACATTCAAGAAGAAAAGCTATGAACTGATTCGTGATTTGTTCATCTTCTGCAGCTTCACGGGATTGAGCTGGACGGATATGGCGAACCTCACCCGAGCGAATCTGCAAACCTCGTTCGACGGGCATTTGTGGTTGAACACCAACCGTCAGAAAACAGGTGTCGAAACGAATATCCGACTGTTGGATGTCGCCAAGCATATCATCGAGAAATACGACGGCATGGCCGAGGGAGATAAGTTGCTACCCGTTCCATGTTACGATAACTGTAAAAACGGTATCAAAGTCATAGCGAAGAACTGCGGTATCGAGAAAAACGTCACGTGGCACATGAGCCGCCATACCTATGCCACGACGGTCTGCTTGTCGAACGACGTACCTATCGAAACACTCTCGAAGATGTTGGGCCACCGAAGCATCCGCACGACGCAGATCTATGCGAAGATTACAGCCGAGAAAGTGAGCCGCGATATGGAGAAACTCGCGCAGCGTATCGAGCAGATGGAGAACTTTATTTGTCAAGCGATTTAATAAACTTAAAAACAGAATACGATGAAAAGAGAAAGAAACATTATCACGATAGACGAGTACGGCAGATTGGATATACCGACCGATACCGCCGCTATATGGATGACGGAAGCGGAAATAGTCGAACTGTTCGGCACGACAGCCGGAGTGGTAAGCAGCGCAATCAAGACGATCATCAAAAGCGACGCCCTGAACGATTACGAGGTCTGCAAATGCATCCGTCTGGACAGCGGCAACAATACGGACGTGTATAACATGGAGGTCGTCGTAGCCCTCGCGTTCCGGTTGAATACCTACCCTACGTCGGTTTTCAGAAAGTGGCTGGTAAAGACGGCCACCGCACCCCGACGCACGACACCTCCGATTGTCATTCGATATAAGGACGGGCTTCCGAATTGAACCGGACAAGCAAGGAAACGGGCAGGCTTCGACACCTGCCCGTTTTCGTTTTCAGAGGATTGCCTTGCGGTAGTTTTCCGCGAGCATCTTCTCGATGTCGGATTCCCGATAGAGGACTTTGCCGCCGAACACGATATAGGGTATCTTGCGTTCGGTACGATACTCCTGCAAGGTGCGTCGGCTGACTTTCAGGCGGGCGATCACCTCCTTGTCGGTCATGTACCGTTCTCCTCCGAGCGGCGGATGAAATCCGTCCGTGAGCTTATCGACCTCCTTTGCGCACCTCTTCAAGGCGTGCAACACCGACGTTATGCGTCCGTCCTCCGACGTGATTACGTTACTGTCATTCATCTTTTCTGTGGATTTAGTGGTTGGTAAAAATAAATATTAGCCGGAGCCATCCCTGACCTGTCCGACTATGGGCATGAGCCTCTCTATCTCTTGCGGCTTGTAATAGAATTTCCGGTTGATTTGCGTACAGCCGATAGTGCGATTATCCCGCAGGGATTGCAGCGTGCGAGGGCTTATGCGCAGCAGGCGGCACACCTCCTGCCCATCGAGCCACTTCTGCATCTGCTTGTCATTGCAACGATGACATAACGCACCGACTTTTCCCGTCAGCGTCTCCACACCGGAAAGGAGCGCTTCAAAGGTTTTCTTTTCGATAATTACTACTTCCATATACCATGTTTTGAGTTTGGGGCAAATGTAGCCAAACCTATGCTCGCTGCCTCCGTTTTCGGTTTCGTGGCAGCTCGTGGCGTCCGTTTGGCACAGTTTGGCGTCGTGCCGGTCGCATACTGAAACGACTCTTGCCGACAATAGCAGGTACGCTGGGTGGGAACGTTAATCCGTGCAGAGCCATAGAGCCGGATGGATATTTCGCCCAATAGCCCAACGTCGCAACCAACCAATATCGGAACCGACCAACGTGCGTATGCCGTTCGGATTATTCGGCTGCTTGTCGGTCTGTTCCTGCCGACCTTCGGCTGTCCAGCCCGATGGTCGTACATTGGTTTCTACGGTAAGAAAATATCGGTTGTATAGCTTCTGCCGGAAATGGCGTGGTATTGTCGGAATGGTGACGTTTGGCAGTTTTGTTTTTTGAAAAGTCGTCTCGGAAGCCTCGGCTTTGCATCCAAGCGACAGGACGAATCGCTCGGCTTTATGCTGCGGTTGAAAGCGGTTCTCCCGCAATCCGCCCGAAGGCGGATTTTTATGTTCGTCGGAACATAGCAAGGTGTGTATCGAGTAACCCGATACCTTTTGAGTTACTCCCAAAAGCCTTGCCCTGACGGGGAACAATCGCTCCTCCGAAGTCGGGCGATTAGAATGAAAACACAATATTGATAGGAGAAAACAAAGCGGCGTTGATGAACTTCATGAACACATTGAAATGTATCGTAAAACCGAGAATATCGGATGAATCCCAAATGCAGAATGTTCAATTGGGAAACAGTCGCCTATAACGGCGGCTGTTTTTTATATACGTTTAATCACTTTAGCCGGATTACCACCCACTACCGTGATGGTAATACCTCCGGCAGCCATGAAGAGCGAATTATTCATCACTACCACATTCCGGCCTATTTTTACGCGATTGCCTCGTACCACTGTCAGAGGAGGCATAATACGACTTCCCTCACCTATGTTCCCCATAAAGAGTTCCGACACAAGCCGATTATATTCTTCGGTCATAGGCATGGTGTGGTTAATCTTAAAACAAAGTTGCGCACAACGAATCCCTTCGGCATGGTCGGCCTCTTCAGGCTTGCGCATATCGATTCTAAATTCTTCCATATTCGTATTTACGCTGTTATTGCCTGCCCTTTATAATCATTCGGAGTTTGTCCCACCACTTTTTTGAACAACCGTGTGAAATGTTGCGGGTATTGAAAGCCCAATTCATAGGCAATTTGGCTGATGGATTTTTCCGGATTCAAGATACGTTCTTTGGCTATATCCATAACCTTGAACTGTATGTATTCTTGGGCTGATTTTCCGGTCTCTTTTTTTATCAAGTCTCCGAAGTAATTGGGCGACAAGCATAACTCACTCGCACAATACTTGACTGTCGGCAGACCGTCTTGTTGTGCTTTTCCCGACTGGAAATAATCATCGAGTAACATTTCAAAGCGGGTCAGCACATCGTGATTAACCCGCTCCCGTGTGATAAACTGCCGTTCGTAAAAACGCAGGCAGTAATCCAGCAACAGTTCGATATTGGTCGCAATCAGCCGTTTGCTAAGACGGTCGATAGCGTGTTCCAACTCGTTCTGAATCTTCTCCAGACAGTCGAGAAACAATTTCCGCTCCCGTTCCGACAGATGCAAGGCTTCATTCACCTCGTATGAGAAATAGGAATACTCCCGGATATTGCGACCGAGCGATGTTCCCCGTATCAGTTCCGGATCGAAACAAAGCGCCCACCCTTGAGGCTGAAAAGTCTCTCCCGTGTCTTCCACCCCGATTACCTGTCCGGGAGCAAGACACACGACAGAGCCTTTCCGGTAATCGTAACGCTGGCGTCCGTAAACCAACTCGCAATTCTTCTCGTCTTTCAGGAATACGACATAAAAACTGAAAGTGTGTTTCATGTGCTTCATCGGCTTCGCTTTCGACAAGTCGATTACACTCACCAACGGATGCAAGGTCTCCACACCCAGCATATCATTATATTCTGTAACGGTTGTAATATTCAATAGTTCTTTATTCATTGCTTTGTTATTTTTCTGACGGCAAATATAAGAATTACATTGTTTGCCAATATCATAAAAAGGTCAGAATCCGTAATTTCGGTAAGAGAATCCGTAATCCGTGTAAGACGTTGGATTGTTGTCGTAACACTTTGAAATTATGAACGATAACAATCTGTAATTTCGGTAAGCCAATCTGTAATCCGTTTAAGTTCCATCCCAAAGAACCCGGTTAATTTTGCAGCAGAATAATAAAACAAATCAGTTATGAAGAAATTCCTTATTGTAGTTTTCAGCTTATTGTCCGGCTTCGTCTTTACTTCCTGCGGAGGGGATGATCCGGTTGCAGATTCTACCGACTTTTCGGGAACAGAAACTCCCGATACGCCGAATGATGACCCGGATAACCCCGGTATCCAAACGGGTAAAATCCTGATCGTCTATTTCTCACGAACGGGATATAATTATCCCAACCAGTGGCTCGACATCGGACATACTGCCCGTGTCGCAGGTTATATTGCAGACTTGACGGGCGGAGACCGTTTTGAAATTCTTCCGGTTGTTCCCTATCCGGACAATTATCAGGAAACAGTCGCCATAGCACGGGAAGAGTACGATAATGATGCCCGTCCTGCCATTCAGAACAAGATAGAGAATCTCGATGATTACGATACCGTTTTTATCGGAAATCCTATCTGGCATGGAACAGCACCGATGATTATAAGGACATTCTACGAATCTTATGATCTGGCCGGTAAAGTGCTGATCCCTTTTTCTACCCATGCGGGCAGTGGCTTGGGCGACAGCGAACGGTTGGCACGGAACTATTATCCGGATAATACCGTATTAAGCGGTCTTGCCGTGCAGGGAACCGACTCTTTTAATGCGCACGACGATGTGGAAGCATGGCTCGAAAGAATCGGTATTATCGAATAAGAAAACAGAATAAATATATAAAGTAAAAATAAGTATTCGTATGAAAACCAAGATGATTTTAATAACAGCATTAACATTTATAACCATGAGTATGTTTGCACAAAACAACGACGGACGTATTCCGGCTAAAGGATTCGCCGTCTTCGAGGAGAAAGGGCATTTTCAGCCTTATAATTTCAGCCGACACGCCGTCGGCGATAATGACATTCAGATTGATATATTGTATGCCGGAATCTGCCATAGCGACCTGCACCACGTGTTCGCCGACTGGGGTGCGGAGGAATACCCTATGGTTCCCGGTCACGAAATAGCGGGTCGTGTGGTTGCAGTAGGTAAAAATGTAACCCGCTTCAAGGTCGGTGATTATGCCGGTATCGGCTGTATGATCGGTTCATGCCGCCACTGCGATGCCTGCGAGCATGATTTGGAGCAGTACTGCGAGGAAGGAGCCATCATGACTTATCACGGTATAGACCGTTTCAACGGCAATGAACACACGCAAGGCGGATATTCCGATACCTATGTGGTAGCCGAGGATTTTGCCATACGGATACCTGAAAATGCGGACATCACCAAAGTCGCCCCGTTGCTTTGCGCTGGAATCACCTCCTACTCGCCGATCATGCAGGCCGGTGTCAAGAGAGGCGATAAGGTCGGCATTGCCGGTTTCGGCGGTTTGGGGCACATGGGTGTCCAGTATGCCGTATCGCTCGGAGCTGAAGTGACGGTATTCGACATCACCGAAGAAAAGCGTGAGGACGCCATGCGTATGGGAGCCTCCCGGTATGTGAATGTAAATAATCCGGAAGACTTGAAAGGACTGGACAGAACCTTCGATTTTATCCTATCGACCATTCCTGCCAAATATGATCCGACCATGTATATGAAGATGCTGAAACTCAACGGCCAGTTTGGGATTGTCGGGTTGCCTGCGTTTCGCAATATGCCGTCTTTGTCTGTTGCAGACCTTATATTTCAGGGGCCTCGTAAGGTATTCGGTTCTCAAATAGGCGGTATCAAGGAAACACAAGAGATGCTGGATTATTCCGTAGAACACAATATCTATCCGGAAGTAGAGGTAATCAAGGCCAACGGTGAAGAAATCGACAAGGCTTATCAAAACGTATTGGACGGTAAGGTCAAGTTCCGCTATGTGATAGATATGCGTACAATGAAGTAAAAAGAGTATTCACCTATCAAAAAAAGAAAATTATGAATAGTTTTATATATGACATTCCTGTCAAAGTTTATTTCGGAGAAAACCAGTTGCAACATCTCGGTAAAGAGTTAAGCAAGTTCGGCAAACGTGTATTGCTGACTTACGGTGGAGGTTCTATCAAGAAAACCGGATTGTATGATACCGTCATATCCGAAATTGAAAAAAACGGCTTGGAAGTATTCGAGTTATCGGGTATAGAACCCAATCCCCGTATCGAATCGGTAAGAAAAGGTGTGCGGATTTGTAAGGATGAAAAAATAGACGTGTTGCTGGCAGTAGGTGGCGGCTCCACATTGGATGCCACCAAATTTATGGCAGCAGGAGCTTGTGTGGAACATGACCCGTGGGATTTTCTTTCGGAGAACTGGGCGCCGATTGAAAAAGCATTGCCGGTTATAACGGTATTGACACTGGCTGCCACCGGCTCGGAGATGGATGCCGGTGGCGTCATCAGTAATCCGGAGACACAAGACAAGATCGGGCGGTTGGCTCCGCCCATGCTTCCGAAAGTATCGTTTCTCGATCCGACCCTCACCTATACGGTCAGTCCTTACCAGACAGCCTGCGGTGCGGCAGACATGATGTCGCATATCATGGAAGTATATTTCAACATGGAACAAGACCTCTACATGCTGGACTACTTTATGGAGGGTATGATGCGTACCATCATCAAGTATGCACCGATAGCCATGCGGGAACCGGAGAATTACGAAGCCCGTGCTAACCTGATGTGGACTTCCTCGTGGGCTATCAATGGATTCGTGAATGGTGGTAAACGGCAGGCATGGAGTTGCCATCCGATGGAACACGAGTTGTCTGCCATTTATGATATTACTCACGGGCTCGGTCTCGCCATACTCACGCCCCGTTGGATGGAGTATTGCTTGGATGAAAGCACCGTTTCCAAATATGTACAGTTCGGGGTAAACGTGTTCGGTATCGACGAAAGACAAGAACCGATGGTTATTGCCCGGCAGAGCATCGAAAAGCTATCGGAGTTCCTGTTCGGCACACTGGGGTTGAAGCGTACTTTCACCGAGGTCGGCATCCGTGCCGAAGATTTTCCCGTGATGGCGAGAAAAGCCTGTGGCAATGGTGTGTTACCCGGATTCAAACCGCTTGCACAAGAAGATATAGAGCGAATTTTTGAAATGTGTCAATAGAGAGAAAGGAGGCAGAGTATGAAAAGTCATAAAACCATCGGTTTTCATTACGGTTATGTGATCGTGGGATGCTGTTTCCTGATCATGTTTGTCATTGTAGGATTGGTAATGAGTTGCGCGGGCATTTTCTACAAGCCGGTCAGCGAGGAATTAGGAGTCGATGTCGGTAAATTCGGATTATATATGTCGCTGAATTTTCTGCTTTCCACGCTGACACTCTCTTTCGCCGGGAAACTGTTGGAAAAATACAGTGCCCGTGTGATCCTTACTCTCTGTTCTGCGATGATAGCCGCCACTTTCATGATGATGTCGCTGTTCAGTGCCGTGTGGCAATTCTATGTAACGGGAGCCGTATTCGGTATAATGCTGGCTTTTTTACTCTATCTCGGATTTCCCACTCTGCTGAACCGTTGGTTCAAAACCCGTATGGGGTTTTTATCGGTATTTGCAGTGCCGGTTCCGGTATCGGGGGCGTACTGTTCAATCCGCTGGCGGGATTCCTTATTACGGAATATGGCTGGCGCATGACATACTTGATATTCGGAATTATAATAATGGTGATTGTTACTCCGATCTTGGGATTGCTCCTGCGCGACTATCCCGAAGACAAGGGACTGAAACCTTATGGAGAGGCCGAATTGTCTGACACTGTTCCCTCTCGATCAGACGGTAAACAATCCACGGGAGATGGAGTCGAGTATGCCCATGCTGTCAGGATGCCCATCTTCTACGGGTTGATAGTATTCGCGTTTCTAATGAACGCGACGGCAACGCTTAATGTGTTCGTTCCGACGTATATGCAGGAAATTCTGTTTTCAGTGGAGCAGGCATCGTTTGTAGCCTCCGCGGTTATGGTTGGTGTCACGGTCGGCAAAGTCTTGCTGGGAATGATAAACGACCGGAGTACGTTGTATGGTATTCTTACAACCATCGGACTGGGTATATCAGGCTTGGTGCTGTTGTTGATGGGGCACATCGGGATAACACTTTCCATTATCGGCGGTTTCCTTTTCGGTTGGGCCTACGCTGGAGTGACGGTACAGACACCGATGTTGGTACGTTCTGTTTTTGGCAATAAGAATTATGCCCAGATTTACTCCAACGTGTCGATGGCTATCGCCATAGGCGGGGCTATCGCTGCCGGGGGCTGGGGACTTTTAGCCGATGCAACTTCCTACGGTTTTATCTTTATTGTGGGAATCGTATTCCTCGTGTTATCCGGTAGTATCGGTTTATTTGCCCTGTATATACGCCGTAAAACATGAGACGACAAGCAGCCTGACAATCTGTAATTTCGGTAAGATACTCTGTAATAGGGTTAAGGTCGGGCAAACGGTAATACCGTAATTTTGTAATTACTAAGAATAATAATTAAAGTAATAGATTTTGAAAATGAAACAAGATGTAATGATATTGACCGGAGCCGGTCAGATCGGTATGGCAATAGCCCGTCGCATAGGCTATGGAAAGAAAATAGTCGTGGGTGATAAGAAGATGGAAAATGCGGAGGATATTGCCCGAATCATGAATAATGCCGGGTTCGATGCAATACCCGTTGAAATGGATCTTTCATCCAGAGCATCCATATTGAGCCTGATTGCCGAGGCCCGGAAACACGGTGAGATTTCGATGCTTGTCAATGCGGCGGGCGTATCGCCATCGCAGGCTTCGATGGAGACCATATTGAAAGTGGACTTGTACGGAACTGCCGTTTTGCTTGAAGAAGTCGGTAAAGTTATCAAAGAGGGCGGTGTCGGCGTTACGATTTCCAGCCAGTCGGGATACCGGATGCCTGCACTCACTGCCGACGAGGACGAGCAACTGGCCTGCACACCGACAGAGGGATTGCTCTCGCTCGATATTCTTCAACCTCAAAATATCCGGGATACGCTGCACGCTTACCAGATGGCCAAACGCTGCAACGTGAAACGTGTAATGGCCGAGGCCGTGAAATGGGGCGAACGGGATGCCCGTATCAACTCCATCTCTCCGGGGATTGTCGTAACCCCGCTGGCATTGGATGAGTTCAACGGGCCGCGAGGTGATTTTTACAAGAATATGTTCGCCAAGTGTCCGGCAGGGCGTCCCGGTACGGCGGATGAAATAGCTAACGTTGCCGAGCTGCTGATGAGTGACCGGGGAGCGTTTATCACAGGAGCCGATTTCCTGATCGATGGCGGCGCCACGGCATCCTACTTTTATGGAGCGTTGAAACCCGAAAAATGAAATGATTGAATCAATGGAGTTATGAAAAATATAATATCAATTTTAATGATGCTTTGCGCATGTGCGTTTACCGTTCATGCGCAGGGTAATACGTCTCAAACAACAGATATGAAAAATCGTAAGAAAGTGCTTGTGGTTTTCTTCTCCCGGACAGGTGAGAACTACGCGGTGGGAAATATCGAAAAGGGAAATACCCATATCATTGCCGAAATGATTGCGAAAGAGAGCGGAGGCAAGTTGTTCCGGATAGAAACGGTCAAGCCTTACCCGGATGAGTACAAGGCTTGCGTGGAGATAGCGAAAACGGAGAAAGAAAACAATACACGCCCGGAAATAAAAGGCGATGTGAAAGTCGAGGATTACGATATTATCTTCTTGGGGTATCCCAACTGGTGGGGAGATATGCCGATGGCAGTCTATACCTTTATCGAGAAGCATAATTGGAACGGGAAAACTGTCGTTCCGTTCTGCACGCACGAGGGCAGCGGGCTGTCGGGTACGGAACGTAAACTGAAAGATGCTTGCAAAGGAGCTACGGTAAGTGCAGGGCTTGCCATAAAAGGCACAACCGCACAAAACTCGCAGTCACAAGCACTGAAAACAGTACAGACGTGGTTGCTAAAATGAGTTTTGATAAATCTGTTATTAGATAATTTATAATTCTTATATAATCCAGAATAACAAATATTTAACTGTAATAGAAAAATGAAGAATAAAAGCATATTCTCTCTACACAAAGCGATACAACCTATTCGGCGAAAAATAAAATAGCAGATAGCTGTTCGCTTTATAAGAAATAAATCTCCACCGAGTCCCACTTCAACAAACTCGAAGGAACTGATTTATTTACTTATAAAACGAACATTTATGACCCATCATATCACGACGGATCATTTGGTAGAATCCGCCACCCAAGCCGTCACGGAAGAACTGTTCCGCGACTTCGATAACACGCTCCGCACCCTCTGCGACGAAGACGACGACCGCAAAGCCGTTTTTCGCACCCTGCGTTATGCGCGTATCCGCCTGCACGTTTTATGCGGCTATATCTCGAAAGAGAAAACGCTGGAGAGTGATACTCAAATTCGTTTCCTGCATATCGTCATAGGATATATTGACACGGAGCTGGAGATCTTGAATCGCTACGGCGATACTTATCCGCCGAAACCTCATGTATGCAAACGACGTTGGACGGGAGCTGTGGTCGAAATAGTCGAGTTGATATACGCCTTGCACGAGATGAAACGTATCGACAACGGGGAGATAACCATGAGCGAACTGGCCGGATTCTTCGGCGAGTTGTTCGGCATTCGTCTCGATGCACGAAGTTTCTATGACGCTTATACCGACATCAAACGGCGCAAGGGCGAGAGCCGTACCTATTTTCTCGACAAGTTGCGCGAACGCCTGAATCTGCGGATGCAACGCGACGATGAAAAAGAACAGGAGCGGCGACGCTGATTAAATAATGCGGATGGAAGATTCTGTCCGCATTTTGCATTAACACAGTCGTCGATTTTGCTATTTCCAAGAAAAACGCTATATTTGCATAGAGTTGTTCGACGAGATGCAAAGCGCAGCAGTTCAGCGCAGTTACACGGTTGCCAAATCGTTACCGACAACTTTCTTAATCTCCACTCTACGCTGTCATTCAGACAGATACATTAAAGTTTCTTATCCTCGGCAAAGATAATGAAAAGTTATAGTTTCTATGAACCTTTCTACCTTCAATATGCTTATCTTTGTATCAGAATAGAAAAACAAAATTGACGATGAAAGACTTTATTTACTATGCACCCACACAGGTTGTGTTTGGAGCATTATCGGAAGATAAAACAGGGAAATTGGTGAAGCAATATGGCGGCACTAAAGTCCTGATACATTATGGCGGACAGAGTGCGGAGCGTTCCGGTTTGCTGGATAAAATATGCCGGGCATTGGAGGCGGAAGGTATTGCTTACGTAAAACTGGGCGGGGTGGTTCCTAACCCACGTTTGTCGAAAGTGCACGAGGGCATTGAACTGTGCCGAAAAGAAAAGGTTGATTTCATTCTTGCTGTAGGTGGCGGTAGTGTGATCGACTCTGCGAAGGCAATTGCTTTCGGTGTACCTTATGGGGGTGAAGTCTGGAATTTCTATATGGGACGAGCCCATGCGGAAGCTTGTCTGCCGGTTGCTACCGTGCTGACAATTCCTGCTGCGGGAAGTGAAATGAGTAACAGTACCGTGATAACCAATGAGGACGGTGATTTGAAAAAAGGTTATTCCAATAATCTGTGCCGTTGCAAATTTGCTGTGATGAATCCGGAACGGACTTATACATTGCCCAACTATCAGACAGCTTGTGGTGTAACGGACATTATGATGCATACTATGGAACGTTATTTCTCTCATGATGACGATATGACGGTGACTGATGCCATTGCTGAGAGTATTCTCCGTACGGTAAAAGATAGCGTTTTTGAAGTACTGAAAGAACCGGAGAATTATGTACATCGTGCCCAAATTATGTGGGCAGGTAGCTTGGCACACAATGATTTGACGGGATGTGGAACAACCGGTGACTGGGCAACACACCAGCTTGAACATGAACTGAGTGCATTATTCGATGTAGCACATGGTGCAGGTCTGGCAGCTCTTTGGGGAAGTTGGGCACGGTATGTCTACAAAGAGAATGTAACCCGTTTCGCTCAGTTTGCCGTGAATGTGATGGGTGTAACAAATGATTTCAAATCACCCGAACATACCGCTTTGGCAGGCATTGAAGCCATGGAAAATTTCTATCGCGCAATTGGGATGCCGGTTAGTATTTGCGAGCTGATAGGACGGCAGGCCACTGACGAAGAAATTAAACTCATGGCAGATAAATGCAGTTCCGGTGGTAGTGTAACAACCGGAAATTTGAAGGTTTTACATCGCGATGATATGGAAAATATCTATCGCATGGCAAATAGATAATGGATTTTTTATTGTTTTTCTGACAAATACTTGTTATCTTTAGGGGCATATATCAAATTGGGGGGTAGTAAAAAAGTCCTGACCCACAGGCAAAGAATATGAGAATACATTTTGAGATTAGAGAAAAACTACCTGAAATTATCGAAGAGATCCTGAATTGTGAGAGATGGACAACTTTAGTAAAAGAGGATATTTCAGGCAGAAAGTTGGTTGTCATCCGTGATCCGAATTACAATTCGGAGGCGACAGTAGAAATCTATGCCCGCGAGATTACCATCAAGACGGCATGGTCAAACTACACGTATCGCTTGTTTGTTTTGGGCGATAATGTTTGGTGTGAGTACAATGGTGCTTATCGCGGACTGTTGGAACAAAATCTATTGCCTACCATCACTCCCAGAGAAGGTTTGTTGGAATCTGAGGTATTGGATAGCTCTTTGTACGGGAGTGAAAAGAGGAAACTCAGAGAGTATGCTGAAGACAACTTGAAACTGAAAAAATTCCGACGCGAGAACTTTAATGAAGATCGTACAGGTGTGGCTCATTTTGACCATCCCAAGAGGGTATATGACGAATTCATTAAAGAAGATTACGTGGCCCCATCTTCCGACGAATAGCGAGATAGGAAGATGATCATCAGTGCCAGTCGCAGGACGGATATACCTGCTTTTTATTCGGAGTGGTTTCTCAACCGGATAAAAGAAAGGTATGTTTTGGTACCTAATCCGTATAATCCTAATATGATCAGCAGGGTCAGTCTGGACCCTGCTGTCATTGATTGCATTGTCTTTTGGACGAAGAATCCTGCACCGATGATTGATAAACTGGACAGATTGCAGGACTATAAATACTATTTCCAGTTTACACTGAATCCGTACGGAACGGAACTTGAAAGTAAACTGCCACCACTTCAAAAGCGTATAGATACATTCAAACGCCTTTCTGATAAGATAGGAAGGGAGAAAGTGGTGTGGCGATATGACCCTATTCTTACGAACGAACAATACACAGTTACTTTCCACCAAGACAAATTTGCAGAAATGGCATTTGCTTTGCATGACTATACTGAAAAGTGTATGCTGGGCTTTATTGATCATTATCCGCATGTGCGTTCCTTTCTCCGTGAATTTCATATCGAGCCGTTGATAAAGGAAGATATCGATGCCATGGCCATTTCATTTAAGAAGACTGCGGATGAATGTTCGATGGAGTTGGATACTTGTACAATGAAGGTCGACTTATCTCATTTGGGTATTTCGGGTGGAGTGTGCGTTGACAATAGGTTGATTGAACGAATTGTCGGATATCCTATTATTGCCCGTAAAGATAAGAATCAGCGGGACATTTGTCGTTGTGTGGAAAGTATTGACATCGGCACTTATGAAAGCTGCCTCAATGGCTGCATTTATTGCTATGCTATTAAAGGTAATTATAATAC
Organism: Bacteroides intestinalis; assembly: GCF_003464595.1. Classification (GTDB taxonomy): domain Bacteria; phylum Bacteroidota; class Bacteroidia; order Bacteroidales; family Bacteroidaceae; genus Bacteroides; species Bacteroides intestinalis_A. The sequence goes on along the minus strand of NZ_QRZF01000013.1, from coordinate 109,803 downwards.
GGCGAAATTTAACCGGAGTAAACACGATAAGGATTCTCCGATGCTAATAGGAGAAGTGGATAAGGACGCAGTGATTAAAGAACGGGAAATGAAGAGTCTGCGTACCGATCAGCTTTCTATGTTTTATTAAAAAATCATTCTGACCGGAAACAATTATTGCTTGGATTGTTGTACCTGATAAATAACTTATAATTTAGTGTATCCTTAAAATAAAGAGCATGGAGAAAGAGACTAAGCAAGAATTGATCAAAAAGATGATTGGCTTTCAGAAAGAGGAAATAACATCGAGTATTATATACCGGAAGTTAGCGGCAAAGGAAAAGGATCCTCATAACCGGGAGATATTGCAACGTATTGCAGAGGATGAAAGTAGGCACTACGCCACACTACGAGGCTATACTCATCAGGATGTCAGTCCTAATCGTTTTGAAATCTGCTTTTATGTATGGTTAGTGCGTCTGCTGGGTGTTACGTTTGCCGTTCGTCGTCTGGAACTGGGAGAGAAAGAAACGAGTGGGGTATATTCCCAATACCCGAGTATGGAACACTTTGCCGAGATGGCGCGGGATGAGCAGCACCATGAAGAAAAGCTTATTGAAATGATAGATGAGGAGCGCTTGCAATATATGGGTTCGGTGGTCCTAGGGCTAAATGATGCCTTGGTGGAGTTTACCGGAGCATTGGCAGGTTTCACGCTGGCGCTGAATGATACGAAACTGATTGCGCTGACCGGCAGCATTACAGGGATTGCAGCGGCACTTTCTATGGCTTCTTCCGAATACCTTTCCACTAAATCAGAAAAGACTCATAATAAGCGTCCGGTTAAGGCAGCTATTTATACGGGGATAGCTTATATCATAACCGTAGTGGCTTTGGTAGGTCCGTTTATCTTATTGTCAAGTCCTGTTCTGGCTTTATGCATCATGCTGGTGATGGCGTTGCTGATTATTGCCTTTTTCAACTATTATTATGCCATTGCCCGTAATGAAAGCTTTAAACGCCGTTTCACGGAGATGGCGGTGTTGAGCTTCTCCGTGGCCGGAATCAGCTTTCTGATAGGTTATTTGCTGAAGACAGTGACGGGAGTAGGGGGATAGGCATATCCGGATCCGGACTCCCTTTAGATATCCTCAGTGTACAACTGACTGCCCGAACGAAATTTACTTTTCATGAAACGTACCAGTGATGCCGGATGATGGATACTCTTGAAGCCTATAAGGCTTACACCTATGAATGGGCTATGAATAATGCTGCAATAAGTAGGCTGTTGATAGGAGAATGATTTAAAAAGCCCTGAAATGCGAAACTTCAGGGCTTTTGTATTTTGTCAACCGATGAAAAATCAACTGAATTATATTTTGGAACTGTGCAGTTTTTTATAGAGTTCTACACGTTCGGCTATTTCAGCTTGAGATAGATTGGCCGGAAGCTCAATTGTTGTTCGTGGAGTAATTGCTACAAGAATAACTTCTCCAACTTTTTTCTTATGCTCTTTAAGAGCGTTTTCTGCTAACTGATTGGTCTCTGGTCGGACAATACTCTTTTTCATCATATTGAATTGTTTTTAAGTTTTCATTTTCGCTGGGGCTAATTGGCAGGTTGCTAAAAGGAACTCATTGTTCAATGTGGTTATCACTTCTTTTACGCTGCGTATTTTTTCGGAGAGAAAAGCATTGCTGCCTGCAAATGCATATCCTCTTTTCATATTTCCTTTGGCCGCATTATACAGTGCTTTGATGATGCAGTAAGGACTTTTCTGATAGTCACACGTCTTGATGCAATGGAACGAGCAACATTTGGGCTTTTCCTGTCCTTTCTCTACATTACGGATAAATTCTCCATCAATGGCTCGTCCGGGCATTCCTACGGGACTTTCGATAATAAGAACGTCTTCAGGTTTAGAGTGAATATAAACCTCTTTGAAGGTTTGTGAAGCATCGCACTCTTGAGTTGTTACAAAAATGCTTCCCATTTGTACGGCCGAAGCTCCCAATTGCATGAATCGTGCAATATCTTCGCCTGTAGAGATTCCACCTGCGGCAATTACAGGAATATCTTTTCTTTCCTTATAGCTCATTGCAATTGCTACAACTTCGGGTATCAAGGATTCCAAAGCGTATTTCTCATCTTGTATTTGTTCTTTCTTAAAGCCCAAATGTCCTCCGGCTTTAGGGCCTTCTACTACTATGGCATCGGGTAAATAATCAAAGTTCTTCTGCCATTTGTCGCATATAATCTTGGCCGCTCTTGAAGAAGATACAATGGGCACCAACTTCGTTTTGCTTTCCGGTGTCAGGTATAGGGGTAAGTCGAGCGGAAGTCCTGCGCCGGCAAAGACTACGTCGATTTTTTCGCTTATGGCAGTGCGTACCATCTCTGCATAATTGGAAAGGGCCACCATGATATTCACTCCGATGATTCCTTTTGTTTTTTGGCGGGCTTTTCTGATTTCCTCTTTGAGTCCGCAAATGCACTTTTCGGTATAGTCGCCTTTGCCTTTAGGGTATAGCAGGCCTAAACCTGCACATGAAATAACACCAATGCCGCCTTCGTTGGCTACGGCTGATGCCAGGCCGGACAATGAAATTCCGACTCCCATTCCACCTTGTATGATAGGTGTTTTTATCTCTATATTTCCAATAAAAAATGGCTTCATAAAACTGATATTGTAATAAGACTGTAAGCGGATAAATATACTTCCGGGTATTCTATTCGTTTAGCGATGTTCTTTTCTTTGTATTGCTGTTTTAGTTGAAAAAAGCAAGAACAGAAGATCTGATCTCCTGTTCTTGTTGTAGGGTAGACATTAATAACGTCTGGAATTATAACCGTTGTTACGGGGTCTTTCTTCACGAGGACGTGCAACGCTTACTGAAATAGTTTTCTGATCGTATTCTGCTCCGTTAAGTTCATTAATTGCCTTTTGTCCATCTGTATCGCTTGTCATTTCGACGAAACCAAATCCTCTGGATCTTCCCGATTCTCTGTCCATAATAACTTTAGCTGAAGAGGTCTCTCCATACGCTGAGAATAATTCGTTCAAGTCAGCATCATTTATGCCATAGCTTAAACCTGAAATGTAAATGTTCATTTGAAATTTTAATTAAATAAATATTAAGTAAGAGTGAGGGGATAATTAAAGGAGAGGTCTGCTTAATAAGATATAAAAAGGAGAACTATACGATAACGATTCGTAACTCAAACCGCGACAAAGGTAATACAATAGTTGGGAATGGCAACTTTTAATTCGTAATTTGTTAATAAAAAAGTGATAATTGTTTTTTATTAGCATTTAGAAAGGCTATGGTATATTGCACTTTTCTTTAAAGGTGAAAATCCTTTCTTTTTCAGGGCTACACCCTTTCTCCCGGATGGCTACACCTTTTGGGGTAAAGGGTGTAGCCATTCGGGAGAAAGGGTGTAGCCCTTTTTAATGTGCCTTACAGGTACTCGTGGACGGTATATTGACTATATATTTATCAAGGAGATCTTATACAGTACATGTCTGCATAAAGGATGGTCGGGACTGACCAATGGATGATCAAACTCTTTGCTTTTTACCATACCTATTTTTTGCATCACGCGTTCCGAACGTTTGTTTGGGAGTGAGGTGAAAGAATATAAATCTTTCAGTCCCAATGTCTTTTTTGCATATTCCAGACAGGCTGAAGCCGCTTCGGTAGCATATCCCTGATTCCATACTTCGGGAATCAGGCGCCAACCTATCTCTACGGCCGGGGAAAAATCTACGTCGAACGTAATATCATGTAACCCTACATAACCTATAAACGCATGGTTTTCTTTCTTTTCTACTGCATACAACCCATATCCTCTGGATGCGAATTCCTTCCGGATGCGATAATAGAAGTCGAGTGTTTCCTGATAAGATAGCTTTTTGAGAAAGAATTCCATTACTTGATCGTTGCTATTTAATCCGGCAAAGACAGGGATGTCTTCTTCTTTCCAATCACGTAGAATCAGACGCGGGGTTTCCATGTATGTATTCATCTTGTTCTTAATTTATTCGATTTGTTTTTTTCGCTTTTTACGGTTCATATATTCACGTAGTAGGGTTGGGGTGGCACAGAAGATGAGTTGTGCCCGATTCCATTTATAGCATTTTTGAAAGACAACCATGGCAATGGTTATGAATAAGGCTGCTCCGATAGAAGCCTCTAAAGGTAACCAGCCCAGATTCTCTTTGGGTAATAGCATAGGAATGAACGCCAGTGCTCCGGCAGGAGCAAAGAATTTCCCTGTCCATTCGAAGATGAGGAATAGGATAGCCGCAATGGTTAAAGCAACGATACTTTCCGGTAGATGAAGATGGTGGTGACCGACAATTTGAAGTACAGTGCCCAGAGTGGCTGCGGTAGTCAGAAAGAGAAATACTTGTGTAGGGCGATTTCTGAATCCTGCTTTGGAGTTTACCATTTCTACAAAGGTCACCATGAGTGGGGGCAATATGAGATAGGGGTAATCCATGCCGACGGCCAATTCGGCCAAAGCACCTACAAAACAGAATAATATCAGCCATCTGATGATATCTTCCTTGCCGGGTTTTCTGTCGACAGGTTTAGGCATCCGGTTACGTATTCCGCATTTTTCCAAGATGATTTGTACAAGCACTACTGACACTGACATTGAAAAGACTGCTATCGGATAAACAATACTTTCCGTATGAAGCAAAACGGGCAATACGCAAGCTGATATCAAAGGAATCAGTGTAGCGCGACTGATTAAAAGGGAAGCACCTGCAAAAGCAAATGCAGCGCATAGATTGACCACATAGGGCAGGGGTGAATAACGAACAATGCAGATACCGACTGCTGCTCCAAGAGTCATAAGCAGGATGATTTGCCAACGTTTTACATTCCATACCCGCTTATCGATAATTAACAGGCCGATGATCAACGCTGTCATTTCCGGAAACAGAATTTCCTTTTCATTGGTCCATTCGGCTAAACCGACCATCATCAGGATCATCACCAGCGATATCAGATACCTTGTCAGTTTTCTGTGTTCCATTTTATAATCTTGAATTTTGGGCACAAAGTTAAGGGAAACTGCCGTATTATGAAACTTCTTGGCTATCTTTGCGCGCTGAAAACCTTGAGTGGCTTTCTTTATAAAAGAGTTCTGTATGCAAAATTTGGTAAAGAAGGAGTATAAGATTCCTTTTATTCTGGTAACTTCCCTATTCTTCTTATGGGGATTTGCACATGCGATATTAGATGTGCTAAACAAACACTTTCAAGATGTGCTGGTTATTACACGTGCCCATTCGGCATGGGTACAGGTCATGTTTTACCTGGGTTATTTCGTGATGGCTATTCCTGCCGGACTGTTTATCAATAAGTACGGTTACCGGAAAGGAGTGGTTTTCGGCCTATTGCTTTATGGCATAGGTTCCCTGCTTTTCATTCCCGGGGAATATTGGATGTCTTTCAACTTTTTTCTGTTTTCTCTGTTTGTCATAGCCTGTGGCTTGGTTTTTCTGGAAACAGCGGCTAATCCTTACATGACGGAATTAGGCGACCGGGAAACGGCTGCCAGTCGCCTGAATCTGGCGCAGTCGTTCAATGGATTGGGATGTATTTGCGGTCCGCTTATCGGGGGATTGTTATTATTCTCGGAAGGGGGCGAAAGCAATATATCATTGCCTTACACACTGATGGGGATCATTGTATTGGGAGTTGCTCTGGTATTCTATAAGATACGCCTGCCGGAGATTGTTCATGAAGCTGATGAAGAAGAAGTCGGAGAAAACGGTGCACGTGGGCTTTGGTCGCACAAGCTGTTTATCTTCGGTATTATCAGCCTGTTTTGCTACGAGATTGCAGAAATATCAATCAACAGCTTCTTTATTAATTATGTGGTGGATGATGGCTGGATGAATGCCCGCGATGCATCTGTAGTACTTTCGTTCGGTGGTCTGGGACTGTTTATGTGCGGACGTTTTGCCGGTAGCTGGATTATGCGGTATATCCGGGCAGAAAAAGTGCTGTTCGTTTGTGCAATGGGAACGGTGGTCAGCACGTCTTTGGTAGTTCTTAATCTGGGCATTTTGTCATTAATAGCTCTGTTTCTGGGATATGCGTTCGAAGCTATTATGTTCCCCACGATTTTCGCTCTTTCATTGAGGGGATTGGGTAACTATACGAAGCGTGCGTCTTCTTATCTGATGATGTCCCCCATCGGGGGAGCGGTAGGACCGCTCATGATGGGGTATGTGGCTGATCAGACCAATATGTCTTTCTCGTTCATCGTTCCGTTGCTTTCGTTTATCGTGGTGTTGCTTTATGCCTGGAAAGTAAAGCAACGTTCGTTTTGCTAATATCCGAACTTTTCCGCAGCCTTTTCCATCTGTTCGATGATGGCTACTCCAAAGGGACAGTTCGTTTCACATTGTCCGCACTGAATGCATTCCGAGGCATGATGCGAGAGCGTCTTGTAGTGTTCGCGTACTGTCTCGGGTATTTCATTCTGGGCAATGGTTAGGTTATAGTATTTGTTTACACTCGCTATATCAATTCCTACTGAGCAAGGGGCGCAATGTCCGCAATACATACAATGTCCCTGCCAGCTAAACTTTTCCATACCTGCCATAATTGGGGTGTAATCTTTTTCTTCTTTAGTAGCATTGCACCAGTTGATGGCAGCTTGCATTTCATCGCAACTTTTGCAACCGACCATTACGGAAGCAACAGCCGGACGGGTTAGCGCATACTCAATACACTGCACCGGTGTCATCGCTTTGCCAAAGGGAGAGTTCGTTTCACTCAGTAAGTCTCCGCCGCCATAGGCTTTCATTACATCCAGACCTATACCTTTCTGCTCACAGAGTTCATAAAGCTTTTCACGTTCCGGATCTATATTTTCAAGGGAATGGGCATAACTTTCGTCAGCCCATAAATCATCTACATTTTCGCTGGGTGGTTGCAAATCGTAACAGGGATTGATGGAGAACATCAGTACTTCAATCAATCCACTTTCTACAGCCAACCTTGCCACAGTAGGGTTGTGGCTGCTTAGTCCGATATGGCGAATTTTACCTTCTTCTTTCAGACGCAGGGCCAACCGAATGATAGGACCATTGAATACTTCATGGAAATCTTCTTCGCTATCTACATAGTGAATCATACCAATATCAAGGTAATCCGTATGAAGACGTGTCAACTGGTCTTCAAAAGAAGCGATTGTTTTTTCTACATCACGGGTACGCAGGTACTGATTGTTTTCCCAGGTAGTACATAGATGTCCCTGAATGATAAACTGTTGCCGACGTCCGGTCAATGCCTTGCCGATATTACTGCGCAGATCGGGGTTTGAGGCATACATATCGATAAAGTTGATTCCTTTACTGATGGCGAAATCCATTTCCGAATGTACCTGTTCTTCCGTTTTTCCCACGAAACCTTCACAGCCCAGTGCGATGACACTAACTGATAGGCCTGTATTTCCTAATATTCTGTATTCCATGATATTTCAAATTCTTAGTATGTTTTTGCGAAGTTACTAATATAAAAGAAAACGTTCCCGTTTTAATCCGAATAAATTTGCACTGAATAAATAGTTGGGATGATGGATATATGAAAGCTTGGGACGATTGAGATGAAGACTATTTATTTTATAATTATCCGGAAAAACGGAAACGCTTATGATGATATGGTTTTATGAAGGTCCATTTTTATATAGTTATAGGAGATGTTAAGAAAGTTATCCGAAGGCATGTTTCAGCCTCTCCAAACCTTTAGCCAACTGTTGCCGTGGACAGGCAATATTGATACGGATAAAATTGTCTCCGTCTTCCCCGTACATACTGCCTTCATTGACCCAGACCTTTTCTTTTTCCAGTAGAGCCGTCACGATTTCTTCTGATGACTTCTTCAACACCGAACAGTCTACCCATACCAGATAAGTACCTTCTAATTTAAGTACGGGGAAATCCGGTAGATGTTCATTGAAATAGTTTCTCAGATACTGATAATTGGCAAACAGATAACTTTTTAGTTCTTCCAGCCATTCTTCCCCTTCATTATAGGCGGCTATCAATGCCTCCACACCGAATGGGTTCACATCACAAACCTCATTGATATTAATGGCTTTATCTATTTTTCTGCGTATATCTGCATCAGCGGAAATGATGTTTGCAATCTGAAGTCCGGCCAGGTTAAAAGCTTTGCTGGGTGATGTGCAAGTGACGGAGTGCATCCGGAACTCTTCTGAAAGAGATGCAAAAGGTGTATAAGTATGTCCCGGAAAGACCAGTTCACAATGTATTTCATCTGATACCACCCATACATTATTTCGAAGGCAAATCTCACCAATACGTATTAATTCCTGTTTGCTCCAGACTCTTCCGGCCGGATTATGCGGATTACACAATAACAGTAATTTTATTTTCGGGTCTGCCGCTTTCTTCTCCAGATCGTCAAAATCAATCCGATAGGTGTTATCATCATAGATCAATGGATTGGAAATCATCTCGCAATCATTATTACGGATGGAAGAAAAGAAGCAATTATACACCGGAGTCTGCACCAGAACTCTATCACCAGGATTCGTCAGGGCTTTTATGATTGCTGATAAAGCCGGTACTACTCCGGTTGTATAGATTATCCATTCTCTCTCTATTTTCCAATTATGACGTCTGCCGAACCAGTGGATTACCGCATGATAATAGCTGTCAGGCACGCGGACATAACCGAAGATACCATGTTCTACCCGCTTTTTCAGCGCTTCTGTCACGGCTGGGGCTGTACGGAAATCCATATCGGCTACCCACATTGGCAATATGTCGGCATCATTGGCAGAATCCCATTTATAAGAGTTCGTACCCCGGCGTGGAATGATTTCATCAAAATTGTATTTCATACCTAATCAGTCAAAACAGGTTTGGTCGTCCCATAATTTCAATTCACAGTTGCCCGGTGCTTTTATATTCTCATCCAGGATTATAGCTCCGAAACTTTCGGCAGTGATACTTCCTGTACGTGGATTTTTTACACTGTGAACCGGACTATGGATAGTGGCCTGTACACTGCTATATTCAAAAGCGAGGTCTGCATCTTCTGTCATCGTGCAGTTCTCCATAATCAGATCGTGGGCATAGCAAAGCGGCTGTGTACCTGAAATCTTGCAGTTCACCAAACGCAGATTTCTGGAATGCCAGCCTAAATATTCCCCATTCAATACAGAGTCATAAACCGTCACGTTTTCCGTATTCCAGAAAGCATCCTTTGAATTGATTACCGCATTACGGATTTCTACGTTTTTGCAGTATTGGAAAGAGTAGTTACCATTCATCTCAAAGTCATCAATCCTGATATTTTCACCGTGTACAAACAGGTAATCACCTTTGTCTACTTTTACATTCTTCAACTCTACATTCCGGCAAAACCAGAGGGTTTCCAGTGCATAGGGCAGTTGTACGTTTTCCAGCCGGATACCATCCATTTCACGGAACATCTTCGGTGCTTCTACCAAAGTGTCTGTCATTTGCAGATTATTGGAATACCAGAGGGCGGCACGTGCTCCTTCCGTAAACAGGCAGTTTTTCACAACGAAGCCATCGTTATGCCAGAAAGGATATTTTCCTTCGAAACGGCAATTTATAGCTTCGATATTACTACATTCTTTCAGGGCAGATTCGCCGGTATGGATCGTTACGTTTTCCAAATGAAGATTGTGAGTGGCGAACAAAGGGCGTTCACCTTCGTAATGAGTGTCTTTAATTAGTTCCATTATTCAAGTTTTTTGCTTGTTGTTTATTAAATGATTGATTATCTTTTTTCTATATTGCAAAAATACGGCGTAAATGGGATACTCTTTGTAGACGGATTACGGACATAATAACCCGGATTACAGATTCTGTTTATCGGGTACAAAAGAGGCTGCATCGGAAGATAAATTCATGTTTCTCATTATCGTTCAGAACATGAAATTAACCCGGATGCAGCCTCGTACAATACTGGTTTTATGAATTAACGAAACGATTTGCGGTAAATCTCCACGCAATCCTCATGCTTCAATTCGTAAGGGTTGGCAAGGAATAATTTGCCCATTGTTTCCTTGGCATTGGTGGCAAGGGTATCAAATTCATCGGGCGTAAATCCATAATCACTCATCTTCAGGTTTGCCACTCCACAAGCTTCCTGTAGTTTTACCAGCATGGTGATAAAGTCTTCCGGTTTGTCAGCTTCCGGCATACCCATCGCTTGTGCCATTTTGATGAATCGTTCATCACAGGCATGCTTCTCTATAAAGAATTCATAGAATGCTTTGGAGATCATAATCAATCCGGCACCATGTGGCAGCTCCTGATGATAAGCGCTCATAGCGTGCTCTAAAGAGTGTTCGGCAGTAGTGCTACAAAAGGTCATTACCGCACCGGACAGATTATTGGCGAATGCGACTCTCTCACGAGCCTCCATATCAGCTCCGTTGGCAACTGCACGCGGTAGATATTTAGCTACATTTTCAATAGCGGTCAATGCGTACATATCGCTCATCAGACTGGCAGTTTTAGAGATATAACATTCTGTAGAGTGGAACAACGCATCAAATCCCTGATAGGCCGTGAACTTAGGCGGAACAGATTTCATCAACTCCGGATCGACAATAGACAGTATCGGGAAGAGTTCATCATAACCGCCAAAGCCTATTTTCTCATTGGTTTCATCATTGGTGATAACGCCCCATTGATCTGCTTCGGAACCTGTTCCGGCAGTGGTGGTAATGCAAACCAGGGGTAGGGGCTTGTTTACCATCGTTTGTCCTTTTCCGGTTCCACCACTGATGTAATCCCATACATCGCCGGGATTCGTGGCCATGAATGCCATCGCTTTGGAGGCGTCCATTACGCTTCCACCACCCAGGGCAACTAAAAAGTCGCAATTGTTTTCCTTGGCAAAAGCGGCTCCCGCCATTACGGTCGATTTTAACGGATTGGCTTCTACCTGGTCAAATACGGCAGTTTCAACACCTGCTTGCTGGAGTTCGCTTTCTACTGTATTCAGATATCCGTTATCCTTGGTAGAGCGACCGTTTGAAATAACAATCATTGCTTTCTTTCCGGGCAATTGCTGATTGTGAAGTTCCTTCACCATACCGGCACCAAACAAGGTGCGGGTAGGAATGTAAATTCTAAAATGACTCATTATTCTTCTTTTTTTAAATCCTATAAATTATTCTATTTCTTTTCCCATTTCATAAGCTTCCCGTAGGGCTGGTTTATCTTTTATTTCGCCCACATGCCAAACTCCGGTTCCATACACAACTCCTTTGATGGTTGGACTTTCCAGGCAATCCAGAAATCCCTGGAAAGTGTCCACGGTACGTTCCATCAGTTTCCGATCATCTTCGGCAGCGGTGACAATGAAATAAAATTCCTTATTCTTCATCTCCGTATAGAGCCCACAGCAACGGTCTATCAACGTTTTCATCTGTGCACTCATCGTGTAGAAATAAACGGGTGTAGCCATAACTATTACATCGGCTGCCACCATCTTCTCTATAATTTCTGCCGCATCGTCTTTCTGCGGGCAAGGTTTTCCGTGCAGGCTACATGTGCTGCATCCTGTGCAATAATGGATTGTCTTGTCACGCAGGAAAACCTTTTCTGCTTCGTTACCACTTTCAATTGCTCCTCGCATAAATTCGTTGCAAAGGGTGTCGGAGTTTCCGCCACGACGAGGGCTGGATGATAAAATCAATACTTTCTTAGTCATAATCATTTTATATTATAAAGTTAAAACCACTTCTTATTTCTTATGCAGCCATTTCCATTCTGATTTGTCTTTCGGATTGTGTGGCACGTATTCTTAATACGACGAATACAATGCTTAAAACAAGGAATATCAAAGAGCCGATGACGGAATAACGCGTATTGAAGAAGGTGATAAACAATCCGCAGACGGCTGCACCTACTGTAGTACCGAGATTGGCAGACAACAAATACAGTCCGTTGGCAAAATCCGGTGCTTCGGGAGCGGCATGCGTTATCATATATTGCATGGTGTTCTGTCCATATCCCGCCAGAATTCCCAGGATCAGAATGATAACTGCCATTGCCATCAGCCATTCCCCAAAAGCGAATACTCCTATATAAAAGGCCAGTAATGTCAAAGGAATCATTATCATGCTACGTACCGGATTGACCGCCAGTTGCTTTCCGGCTATTACATTTCCTATAATATTGGCCAGTCCATAAATCAGTAGCATTGTACTGATTACGGTGTATGAAACCCCGGTGATTGTCTTCAAGTAATCAGACATATAGCTGAAGAACCCGAATAAGGCTCCGTTAATCAGCGTGATAGCGAGAATGGAGTACCAGACTACTTTCTTTTTTAATACACCGAGTTGTGTACCATAGGACAGTTTCTCTTTGACCGGCATGGAAGGTACAAACAGGATGGTTGCAACCAGTACCAATGCATTTACAACGGTGAAGAATAACATGCCCATTGAATATGAAACTTCGCTTGCAATGTAGCTTGTCACCGGTACTCCCAGCACCATACCTGCTGATACGCCGATGAATACTTTTGCTACCGCCTTTGGTGCCTTCTCTTTACTGACAGATGCTGCCGCTACCGTGAAAGCCATAGATACATATACCGGATGAAGGAATGCCGGAAGTGCACGGGATATCAGCAATGCCGTAAAATTAGTGGTCATCATGGAGATGATATTACTTAATGTAAATAATCCCAGTGCCAGTATCATCACCTTTTTCCGGTTGATACCCGAAAACAGTAAAGGGGTGATGGGAGCGGATATTGCTACTACCAGTGCAAATATACTAACCGTCCAACCCGCTTCCGGAACAGTTACTTGAAAGTTCTCGGCTATCAGGGGCAAAATTCCAATCACACCCATTTCGGTATTGATTATTCCGAATACACCGGTTGTGAGGATGAATACAAGTAGGGTACTTGAATTGAGTTTGAATTTATTCTTCATATATTTCTTTTTTGTACTGCAAAGGTCGGGGAAACGTAGCATTTCCTTTGTAGATAAATTACGGATATGATAACCCCAAATACAGTTTCTCGTAAATGCAAAGCGCCCCGCTGCACGATGATGATGCAGCGGGGCGCTTTTTAAAGTTGAAATATGGCGCAACAGAATAGTATCGTCAAGAGTCGCGTTTCTCGTTGAATAATTTATCCGTCTCCTCCATGCCTACAATCTCCCAACCACGGAAAACGATGGTAATCAGTTTAAGTTGCGCTCCGCCGATAGTCTGTGCGACAATCTCGTCCGAAGCGTACTTCAGCAATTGCGTCCGGGCTTCTTCCTTCAGCGTGGCGATGCGGCTTTCGGGCTCGTCGCGCTTCAGGTACTTCACCTCCATCAGATAGGCGTAGCGGATATCCGATATCTGCGGATTGGGGCGGAAGTAGAAGTCGGCGTAGCCCTTTCCCAGTTCATATTCGGGCATCAGCTGGTAGAAGTTCGTCATATTGAGATAGGCAAGAAGAAACCCCTTCACGTGCGCTTCACCGTCGATGAATTCGCGGATGCGGCTCTGCTTCTCCAGTTCGGTGGCGATGTAGGTGAAGAGGGGTTGCCAGTCGGCACGGTATGCCATTTCTTTTGCCAGCTTACCCAGGGTGGAGATGTTCAGGCTGAAGATGTCTTCATCTGCGTAAGCCTCCGTCAGGTAGTTGTAGAACTGCTCGCGCACGGTGTTGTTAGGGATGGCAAGCACAGTTTCTCCTTCCTCCACGCCCCGGATACTGAGTAGGCCGAAGTAGTAGAGCAATGACTTGAAGTTATTCTCGTCCACCATCTTCTCCACGGAGAAGGCGCTGCTGATGGTGCCTGATGTCCGTCCGTTTTCCACAATTTCGCGGATGACGGAGAAGTTGGCGTCCAGTTCGTGGTCTATCCGGATGAGGTGGCGCAACTTGTTGTAGTCTGTGCGGATGTTGGTGTCCACCATTTCTCTGGGCTTTTTGCCAAGTTTCAGACAACTGTTCATGTAGTAGAGCGTCATATCGGAGTTGTACATGCTTTCGTTCAGGCATTCCTCGGAGAAGTGGTAGTTGTCGTACCAGGGCTTCATGTCGGCGATCATTTCTTCCACGCCCATCGTCAGTGCGCCCCGGTCGCGGTAATACTCCAACATGGTGCGCAGTTCCGTTTCGGTGAAGCCCACAAGGGCGTTGAACAACGGTGAGGTAGTGATGTTGGTTCCGATATTGAAACCGCTCGTCACGTCGTCCAGTGTGATGGGGCTTACACCGGTGATAAACATACGTTCCAGTGCCATGCCGTTGCCGGAGGTGAGGAACTTGAGCACGTTGAAGAAGTATCGGAAGAAGCCTTCGCCGTGGGTGGCCTTGCGATACTCGTCTTTGCCGAAGGTGGAAAGGATGGTATTGGTGAAGTTGTCGTACTCGTCGATGATGAGGTAGATGCGCAGGCGGAGGCGGCTGGCGGTACTATTGATGTAATCCAGCCGTGTTGAAGCGGTGGTTCGGCTCATCAATTCTTGGCGGAAGCCGGGCTGGAACAGGTGTTCGTACTTGTCGGCAAACTCTACGAGACGCCCTGTGCAATGCTCCTCGAACGATTCCTCCAGCCTTCCGGGTGTGGAGTTGACGGCGGAGAAGTTGAACCGGAGTATCATGAACTTCGCCCTCAGCGCCGTTGGGTGCTCGTATATCCACCGCTCTCCGAAGAGCTCCTTGAAGTGGTCGGCGTTGTTGATGTCATAATAGGCGGCCAGCATGTTGATGAGCAACGTCTTGCCGAAGCGGCGGGGGCGGATGAGGAAGAGGTAGCGAGCTTCTTGCTCTATCAGGGGGATGAAGTGGGTCTTGTCCACGTAGTAACAATTGTCACGGGTGAGGCTCTCGTAGTCGCTCAGTCCGTAGGGGATGCCTTTGATGCTATTCTGTTCCATAATTCAACGGTGTTACTTAATGCTTAATACTTAAAACCTAATACTTATCATAGGGCAACAAAGATAACATTTATTTCGCTATCTTCCTGTCACGGCTGATACTTATTATTCTCTATTCAAGCAAAGCGCCCCGCTGCATCATCATTGTGCAGCGGGGCGTTTTTGCTTGAATAGAGGTGCGGTGCGTTGTCTTCTTATCCCAACGGGTCTTCTTCTAAGCCACCGTCTCCACCGCTCGGTTTACCGGAACCGGTGCCGTCAAGACCACTGATGGAGCTGACGTTGGTCCACGTCACATTCTCGCCGATGAGGGCGCGGGTGACGGCGCTACCTTGGCGGCGCGACTCGGGGATGAAGCGGACGCGGGTACCGGAGATTTGGTTGGCGTTCACCTTCTCGGCGCTGTCCACGCCCTTGCCGTTGGAGACGCAGGTGTAGTAGAAGGTGCCCAGACCTTCTACATGGACGGTGCGACCGGTGTTCATACTGCTTCCCAGCACCAGGCCGAGGGCTTCGAGCGTGGCCTTGCTGTCGGCGCTGCTCACGGTGGAGATGAGGGCGATTTGCTTGCAAAGCTCGTCCATTTCGATAGGTTTACCCACGCTCACGGCTTGGGGATGCCACTTCTTGGACATCTTTTTGTAAATAGGTTTGAAAAATGCCATACGTTATGGTTTTTAAGTAAAACATGCCCTGTAGACCATTCTGAAGGAGGTGGGAGACTTATAAGAAGTGTCATCGATACTTGTGCTAAGTATACCTGATACTTGTGCTAAGTGTCGAGCATACTTGTACTAAGTATCAACAACGGTCTTTAGGCTCTTCTACGGTTCATCTTGACTGTCAGGATTTATTTAATTATTGCTTGTTGAAAGTATTTCAGTTGATGATTAGGGGGATTTTTCGCATATTCCACTGATTTGTTCATAAAGGACGCATGCACAGCTACGGTTGTCCAGATAACGCAGTGCCACATAAGGAACTACTTCACAGGAGATGCGCAGATGCAAGGTAGCAATCACTTCCGCAAGGCGCGGATGAAAGGAATAATCCCGTCCATTGTATATCTGTACCCATACATGGTCTCCTTTCTTGATGTGTAGTTCTGGATTCTTCATAAGCTGTATAATTAATGTGATTGTGTGGGGTTACTTGCATAGTAACGGCAGACAACTATAGCGGTGCAGGTTGAAAAAGCGTTTTTGGACGGCACCCAACCCAGGAATGAGCATATAAACAGAAGTTGTCTTGGTAATAAGGCGCACAAATAGTGCATCCGTTTTCAGGGATTGAAGGCGGAATTATATTTCGTATATCTATTAGGATAGTAAAGAGGAGTCCAGATAGTAAAATATAAGATTAAATAGCTTTTTTATTAGCATTTGTTTGCTTTTTTGTCAAAAAGTATGCATCTTTGTATGTGACTTTTGCCGTTACTATGCAAGTAATATCACCTTAATAAAGTGCCGTACAGCATATTGATGCTATCTACTTTCTTCTTTTTACTTCCTTTCACTAAGGCAATCACTTGTCTGTTTACTTTGTCTATCACCTCCGCATCAAAGGGCTTCAGATAACTCATCGTCACCCGTATGGACGAATGTCCCAACGACTGGCTGATAAGTCCAAGAGGTGTTCCGCTATGATAAGCCAGTGTCGCCCACGTATGGCGGGCGGTATACGAACTCACGGAAACGCCGGGCAGGAGTTTCTTCATCAACCGTGCCAGTTCCCGGTTGAAGCGGCGCAGTGTATCCTGATAAAGATGATACCGTTCTTTACCCGGAGATGTCTCATTCAGTATCGGGAACAAATACTCCGATTCAGCCCTGTTTCTGTACTTCTGTAGCAACCGGAATGCGTCCGGCGGCACGTCCACCATCATCAATTTACCTGTCTTGTGACGCCGGTAGACGATACGCCTGCCTTGCAAGTCCTGTTTCCGCAAATGTGCCAGGTCGATGAAAGGCATACCGCGAAGCATGAACATCAGTAGGAAGTAGGCCAGCACACGCTGTTGGGGCAACGACAATGCGCTGAAATCCGTAGTCTCCAACTGCCGCATCTGTTCCGCCGTCAGTGCCCGCTTGGTGCGCGACTCTACTTTGGTATACAATTCCTTGAACAATATCGGATTGTAGTCTACCATGCCGGGTGGCATCCAGCGGTTATAAACTGCCTGAAGCGTGCGCATGTAAGTGGAAATAGTGTTCGGACTGCATTCACATTCCGTTAGCCATGTCTCATACTCCTTTAGTCGCTCCGGCGTAAAGACATCCCGTATTGGTGCAAGGGCGTTCGACATTGATGTCGGATCATCTCGCATCGGTGCAGAGGCATTCCAAAAACGGGTAAAAGAGCGCAGTACACTCCGGTAAACATGTGCTGCCGGAAATTTCCCTTCTTTTTCCAAGTCGGCAATTACCGTCTCCATGTAGCCGGTCAGGTTATCGCCTGCCGACACAACATCTTTCTTTTCTTTATCTTCCATACAGTACTAAAATAAATCTTCATCCAAACAGGCACAAGTTCAGCAATGTTTATGAGAATAAAGAATAACCTGTTCCTGCTGTTCGCCAATAGGCATCGTAAATGATGTTTTAGTTTCTTTTCCGTTTAATTAGTATACTCTTACGAAGAAAGCCGATGGATGTGTCTATTTTTGTCCGAAACTAATACAATACATTTATGAAAAAACTTAGCTATCTTGTTTTATTTTTCCTGTTAGCTATCCCTGCATCGGCGCAGAATCAGTTCAAGTTGAGTTCTATTCCTTTTCTTCTTTTCTGGCATAACACGCCTAAATCCTTTCAGGTGACAGATATTAATAAGCGTATTTCCACTATTCCGCACAATCTGATTATCTACAACCGCCCTGTTGATTATGAAATAGAAAAAGACCGGATCAGCATAACTGCGGCAGGAAAGACGAATCTTTTCAACAGCCCTTCCGGGAAGTCGAAGGTTGCGAACGCTCCACTTATCCTGTTTGAGCCGGAAGCCGATTTTACAATGAGTGCACGGGTTACAGGCAAATTGAAGTCGGTTTATGATGTAGCTGCCCTTGTTATTTATCAGGATGATGATGTCTGGGCGAAGTTCTGTTATGAGAACTCGGTTCATCTTCAGCCGACAATTGTTTCCGTTGTCACCCGTACTTTCTCTGATGACTGCAACTCCATGCCGGCAGGCGATTACGCATATATGGCAGTAGTGAAGAGGGGATCGGAATATTCATTCTTCTACTCCTCTGACAATAAAAACTGGTTGATGGTCAGGAATTTCAATCTTGAGACGAAGGGGAAGATTAAAGTAGGTTTCGCGGCACACGGTTCTCGTGGTGACGGCTTTACGGGAGTATTTAGTGAGATAAAATATCAGCCGAAAGCTTTGGATGATATGCGAATGTTGTCTTTGTTTTGAAGCTGTATCCTGAAATTTGTACCCTTATTACGGATATGATAACCCCAATTACAGATACCTGATTTCTCAATTGAAATAATTTCTATCTTTGTTGCAGTTCAAATACTTATGAATATGGATAGAGTTATAAAATTAGATAATGTAGATCACTATAACAGTCTCTACGGATTGGAAACCCTGCATCCTCTGGTGAGTGTGGTGGATCTTACCAAAGCAACCAAATCGGTCAATCATATCCAAATGACTTATGGCCTTTATGCACTCTTTCTGAAAGGAGCTAAGAACTGTGATATCAAGTATGGTCGTCAGCATTATGACTATCAGGAAGGAACCATCGTTTGCTTTGCTCCCGGCCAGACTGCCGGAGTAGAGATGCTGAATGATGTAGTGCAGCAAGAAGTGTACGGCATCCTCTTTCATCCCGACCTGATTCGCGGAACCTCCCTCGGAAAGACAATAAAGGATTATACTTTCTTCTCTTATTCAGTAAGCGAGGCTTTGCACCTGTCCGATCAGGAAAAAGAGACCGTGATGGATTGCCTGAAAAAGATCAGTATCGAGCTGGAGCATCCTATTGATAAACATAGTAAAGCATTGATTGCCATGAATATCGAGCTTCTGCTCAATTACTGTATGCGGTTCTATGAACGCCAGTTCATCACCCGGAGCGGCGCCAATAAAGACTCTCTTACCAAGTTTGAGCAACTTCTGGATGAATATTTCAGAAGCAATCTTCCTGTGCAGGATGGCTTGCCATCCGTGAAATACTTTGCGGATAAAATCTATCTCTCACCCAATTATTTCGGTGACATGATTAAGAAAGAAACTGGTATGACACCTCAGGAACATATTCAGATGAAAGTGATCGAACTGGCTAAAGAACATATCGTTGAAACGGACGAGACAATCAGCGAGATTGCTTACACCTTGGGATTTCAATATCCGCAACACCTCAGCCGCCTGTTCAAAAAACGTGTCGGCTGTACGCCCAATGAATATAGACTGCAAAATGTACAGTTTTGAAAAAGGATATATTGAACATAGAGACCGTACACCAGTGCAATTGCTGTTTGGGAAATAAGACCTTACATCCGTTGGTGAGCGCCATTGACTTATCTAAAGCCAATGTGATGCAGCGTACTATCAAGTTCGATTTCTACACCATTTTACTGTTGGAATGCGAATGTGAAGATTTCATCTACGGGCGTAAGTATTATGACTATTCCAACGCAACAATGATTTTCCTGACTCCGGGACAGTCCATCAATATCAACGAAGGAAAGGCATTTCCCCGAAAGGGCTGGTTATTGGCTTTTCATCCCGACTTGCTTTGCAGCACTTCATTGGGGCGGAACATTAAGAATTACTCTTTCTTTTCTTATCATCTGAATGAAGCGTTACACCTTTCCTTGCGCGAAAAGGATAAAGCAATTGAATGTATGTACAATATTGAGAAGGAACTGCAACATGCAATAGACTGTCATAGCAAGACCTTGATTTCAAGATATATAGAACTCCTGTTGGATTATTGTTCCCGTTTCTATGACCGTCAGTTTATCACTCGGAATGAAGTCAATAAGGCGATATTGAACAAGATGGATATTGCGTTGGATGACTATATCCAGTCCGGACAATTGAAAAACGGTGTATTACCCTCTACAAAATACTGCGCAGATATACTTCATTTATCTCCCCGTTATTTCAGTGATTTATTGAAGTTTGAAACGGGGAAGAATCTGGATGAATACTTCCAGTTGAAAAGGCTGGAAGTCGCTAAGGAGATGCTATTAGGCAAAGGTTATACAGTAAGCTCGGTTGCTGAAAAATTGGGCTATCCAAGCGTACAATATTTCAGCAACCTGTTTAGAAAACTGGTAGGGGTATCTCCCTGCGAATATAGATTGTCACAAAACTAAGTGCTCTTGACATTCTGCGATACCCACATTCCTATATCCTGCTTACTGAGTGCCGCCGCCATCAGGTCGGGGAACTTATCGGGCGTACAAGCAAAGGTCGGTACACCGATATTTGCCAGAAATTCTGCATGATTTTTGTCATAAGAAGGGGCACCGTCATCATTCAGGGCGGGCAGTACGATAAGTTGCACGCCACTATTCACCAGTGATACGAACTTCTTTCGCATTTCTCTCGGATCGCCCCCTTCATACAAGTCGGTCACCAGTACCAGTACCGTATCTTGCGGACGGGTGATTACTCCCTGGCAATAGGTCAGGGCGCGGGCGATATCCGTACCGCCACCCAACTGTACACCGAAGAGTAAGTCTACCGGATCTTGCAAGTCATCGGTAAGGTCTACCACAGCCGTATCAAATACCACCATCCGCGTGTTCACTGCCGGAATGGAAGCCAGTACAGACCCGAATATTCCGGAGTAAATGACGGATGTCCCCATTGAACCGCTCTGGTCCAGACAGAGGATGATGTCTTTCATCGCTTTCCGTTTTCTGCCGTAACCGATACGGACTTCCGGGATGATAGTCTTGTATTCCGGTTGGTAGTTTTTCAAATTCTTGGTGATGGTGGTCTTCCAGTCTATCTCGTTATAACGTGGATTTCTCCGCCGTGCAGAACGGTTGAGCGCTCCCGTCACAGCCTGTTGGGTAGGGGCGGAGAGCTTGCGTAGCAGTTCGTCCACCACTTTGCGGACTACCTGCCGTGCCATTTCCTTATTCTTTTCAGGAATAACCCGGCTGAGTGACATCAGTGTAGCTACAAGATGCACATCCGGCACTACCGTTTCAAGCATTTCCTTTTCCGTCAACAGTGAGGTGATATTCAGTCGTTTGATGGCATCGCGCTGAATGACCTGTACCACAGTCTGCGGAAAGAACTCACGGATATCTCCCAGCCAGCGGCTTACCTTTGGGGCGGATGATCCGAGTCCTCCGCGGCGGTCGCTGTCATATACGGCTTCCAATGACTGGTCGATGCGTTGCTCTTCCGGGGTCAGTGTGATACCCGTTCCGTCGGCTTCGTTTCCGCCCAGTATCAGGCGCCACCTTTTCAGATATTCTTCTTCCATTGCTTTCTCTTTACTTCGTTTCAATTCCTAATAACCGGTGAATCAAGGGAATCACCCTCACAGCTTCCTCTTCATTGTGTGAAGTTGCTGAGGCTGTTGCAGTCTGTATGCCGCCTGCACCACCCGCCTTGGCTTTCTCACCCAACTTCCGGCGTTCTGCGGGACTGAACTCGCTGAACGTGCGTTTCAGTATGGGAAGCAGTTCCATGAAGGTTTCTTTTTCCTGCGAACATACCCAGTTATTTACCAGGTTCCACAAATTATCATCCAGCAGCAGAATGGAACCGGAAGAACGGAGGAAACCTTCGAACCAGTAGGCCATATCTGCCGGAGCATTACCGATGGAAGAATAATAACTAAGGGTATTCTGCGCTTCTTCGGCTGAAATGTCTCCCTTGTCGTTCAGCAGCCGTGTGGCATAGCCGGACAACAGCGGATGTACATTAACGGATGTACGCACCTGGCGGATAAATTCCAGCCACATCCTGTTCAGTTCCAGATCATTGAGAGTGGAAACTGCGTAATCCGTAGACACCAGTTTGTTGAGTATGTCCGTAGCGGCCTCTTCGTCTATATTGATACAAACAAGTACTCCACCTGCAAGGATACGGGCAATCATAGCTTGGAGCATATCGCCTACCTTTGAGAAATCCAGATTACGGACATTGCCGTAGCGGACGATATTTACCAGATCGGGTACTGCCTCCATCATCTCGATGATATCAGTGGAGGCAGCCGAGAGGCGGTCGAGTTGCACCGTCATGGCTTCCACTAAGTCCGGTAGATTGGCAGGGATTACCCGGTCGAGCAGCCGGGTGAGTTCCGGAATATGCCGTATCTCTTTCGTCTGTTTGAGCAGAAACTTCTGCGTTGCTTCTTCCAGTGTATTTCCCCAGATAGCCTTTTCGATGATGCTTATAATCTGTTCCGGCTTGTGGTAGAGTGTCCATTTTTCTTTGAAAGTACCTTTACCGTCAGTACTGCCCGGAATTGCCCAATCTATGTCGAGCAGGTGCAGGCGATGGAAGAAGATACTTCTATCCAGATCATTCGGTTTACGAAGGTCGAGGGTCAGCTCTTTGATTTCGGCTGTAAATGGAACACGCAGCCGTTTTTGAGTCTTTTCCACATCTACCAGCAAGGGAACTTTGGGTACATCATCGGGAACACGCCCCAGACGGTTACTGATGATAAGTTCTTCCTTGATGATCTGTAAAAGGATATCGTCGCCAAAGCCCATGACGGTGGTGATGGCTTCATTAAACTCAGCCAGTGAAGGGGTGGGGAGATTGCGTAAAGCAGCCGTCACCTGTGCCAGACGCACAGTTTCGATGACGTGGGCTACGGAGATATCCATATTCTTCTTGCGGAAAAGGGAAGCAGCCTGACTGATCCAGAGGGTACCGTCGTCCTGCGGATGATGCCAAAGATAATGATACCAGCCCGGAGATTCTATACCGGCTCCGTATCCGCTGCGGAAAGCAAGCCGGTCGTATGTCCAGGGAATCCAGGTACATTCTATTTTTATTTTGGGCAGTCCTTTCAGCAGTTCGTTATCCTCTTTTACTTTAGGCATATTTTCGAGGGCGGGCACATGCCAGGCACCACAGACCACGGCGATGCGTTCGAAGTTTTCTTTCTGTGCCGTGCGGATCATCTTACGCATCCAGGCTTCGCGGAGCTGGTCACGGGGAGAGGTATGTTCGGGAAGTTCCTCCCGCAATGCAGTTACGGCTTCTTTCACAGCCTGAAATACATCGGCACTGTCTTTGCGGTGCTCAATGGTAGTTTCCCACCATGATTCCCCGTCTGTATATCCGGCCGCTTCTGCCAGATAGTCAAAAGGATCTCTGTATACGGTGGGGATAATCTCCTCCTGTTGCTCTTCGGTTGTATTATGGGGCTCCTGATTTTGCGCCATCGAATGTACCAGTGGCAAATCGAAGAAGCGTAACGGTACTTCGTTCCGCAGGGCGTAAACTATCGTCTGCCATTCCGGAGAGAATTCGGCAAACGGATAGAACACCGCATTCTGTGGCTGGTCGGGTTGATAGGCGAGTAAGGCGACGGGTGGTTCCATCTGCTCATTCAGCACGCATGGAAGCAGAGTCTCGGCTTCTGCCGGACCTTCCAGCAAGATGAGATCGGGCTGAAGCTCTTGCAGGTATTCCAGTACGTTCCGGCATGAACCGGGACCGTGATGCCTTATTCCTAATAAGTGAATTGCCATTCTTTTAATCTTTTAGTTCGTATGATGGAGTGGGAGGTATCAGATCATATCCCTTGATGCACGGTAGATATCTTTCCATCCGTCGCGGTTCTTCACTACCGTCTCCATGTATTCCTGCCATACCACTTTATCCTGTACCGGGTCTTTCACCACTGCTCCGAGAATGCCCGAAACAAGGTCTTCGGCATGTATCTGTCCGTCTCCGAAATAACCTGCCATGGCCAGACCGTTATTTACCACCGAGATAGCCTCGGCCGTACTTAATGTACCACTGGGTGCTTTCAACTTCGTCTTTCCATCATTGGTAGCTCCCTGCCGCAGTTCACGGAAAATGGTTACTACACGACGGATTTCTTCAAGCGCAGGTTTCTCTGCCGGAAGTTGCATCACCTTTTCAAAGCTTTCCACGCGGCGGCGTACAATGTCTATCTCTTCGTCAATCGTATCCGGCAAAGGAAGAATAACGGTATTGAAACGGCGTTTCAAGGCGCTCGACAGATCATTGACTCCTTTGTCGCGGTTGTTTGCTGTTGCAATGATATTGAAACCGCGTATCGCTTGTACTTCTTTATTCAACTCCGGAACCGGAAGTGTTTTCTCCGAAAGAATCGTGATCAGAGTATCCTGCACGTCAGAGCCGATACGTGTCAACTCCTCGATACGTCCTATCTTGCCTTCCTGCATGGCCTTCATTATTGGGGTTTGCACCAGTGCGCCTTCACTGGGCCCTTCTGCCAGCAGTCGAGCATAGTTCCAACCGTAGCGGATGGCTTCTTCTCCTGTTCCGGCAGTACCTTGCACTATCAGTGTGGAGTTACCGGAAATGGCAGCAGCAATATGCTCGCTCACCCAGCTTTTCGCCGTACCGGGAAGTCCGTATAGCAGCAATGCGCGGTCTGTTACCAGGGTAGCTACTGCTATCTCCATCAGACGGCGGTTACCTATATATTTAGGTGAAACTTCAAATCCGTTCTTCAGTTTGCCACCCATCAGGTAGGTGACTACCGATTGCGGAGACATTTCCCAATTTTCGGGAACAGAGTTTGTTTCATTCTTTTTCAGTTCGTGCAGCTCTTCTGCGAATTGCTGTTCGGCATGTTGTCTAAGTAAGGTACTCATATTGTTTTGTATTATTTATTGTCATTAAACAAGCTGTTTATTTTTTCTTTCATTCTCATATATTCCGCTGTCAGTCGGCAGAATTTGGCAATGGCATGGTCGGCATCGTATGCCACTGCCTGTTGTTCCACTTTGGGCAACATCTCCGGAGGAAAGTATAGCGACAGGCGTTCTGCCATCTCTTTCGGATAATAGTAATAATTGCTATGGAACAATCTTTGTAAAGCTCGTGTGGAGAATTTTATTCCCCATTGCGTCCCGTCCGTATTATACCAGGGTTCGGGAATATAATTGCTCTTGCTGTCTGTCTGGAAGTTGATTTCTTCCCGTTGCTCCGGCGTCAGTAATCCCATCAGCGAAGAGGCATAGGCTTCATTTGAATCTTCTTTCAGGGTTTGATACGCCCACAGATTGTCACCGAAGTTTTCTATCGGCTGGCATAAGTTGAAGTAGGAACCGAATGGTGGTTTCTTTGCCAGTTTTGCGGCGGCTTTCTCCAGTGAACAGTCGTAAAACTCTGCCCAGAAACTGAGCGGTACACGTTCGGCGAGCTGGCGGAGCAGAAACTCTTCATCTTTTTCTTTCTTGTTGGAACTGACCTCTTCCAAACCCAATTTCTTCATCTCAGGTGTAAAGGTGATTTTATCGTATGACCAACCCAGCAACATCTTATAATGAAGTTTTCCACGCAGCAGGTCACAGTATGTTTTTACCAGTTCCGAGTCGGGCAGACTGCATAAGAGGCGACGGGCGGTTTCTTTTACATTACTGCTTCGGTCGGTAGTGGCAATCTCTTGCAGGAAGCTTTCATCCGCTTTACTCAGATTGGCGCGCAGGCATTGTATCAGTTCGTCGCGGTGGGCGGCAGATTCATTTTTCAGTTCGGTTTGCAGCAAGGCAAGTCCCTGTCCGGGGTTCTCTTTTCTCAGGCGTTGCAGCATCCGCTTTCGTTCTTCATGCGAGGCTGTTTCCCAGGTTTCGTTTCCGGTATCTCCCCAGTCCGGTAATTCCATGTGGGTAAGCAGCCAGCGTCCACGGTTACCTGTTAAGGAAGAAAGCAGTGCTTGCTCTTCGTGCTTATCGGGATTATTGCGGTCGTAGGCATGTGAGATTAGCGTCCGCAGATAGAATGGCGGAATAAGCTTGTTGCACCGGGCAGCTTTCCGGTAAGCATATAATAAAAGATACCGGTTCTGTTCATTGACCATCTGAATCAGCAGGTCGCCGATATTCCGGTCGAAATAGGGCAGACTGTCATCCGGAGCTTCATTCATGGTGATAGCTTCTCCGGTAGGTAACGGTTCCATTCCGGCACGGCTGTAGGCGAAAGTCAGGGCTGAAAACTGATAGAAAGCGTCTTCCGCATCTTCGCTCTTTTCTTGCAGCAGTCGGAAGTTTTCTTCCAGAGTTTCCGGTAAACCGTTTGGAATGAATTCTTTGGCAGCGGTTCCCAATAAGGCTGCATTAATGATTGGTTCAGTTACGTTCATCTCTCCAAATATAATAGTCAGATTGATACCACATTGAATTTAGCTCCCAGCAATTGGCGTCTGCCAGAAAGAAGGCGGCAAACGGCTTTCCACCCGTGACGGATAGAATGTCTGTTCGGGTGATGTCTTGCATCTGCACAGGCATCAGTTCATTGTTTGCATCCTGCACACAGAGTTGTTTCCCTTGAACAGCCAGTCGCAGATTTTCTACTAATACGGGTACATTTTCGGCAAATGGGTTCTGTTGCAGGGCTTTCCTGTATCGGGCGGTTGCTTCTTGCAGATTCGCACAGAAGTGTGGGGTAACCGCTTCTTCGGATAATTCACATTCTTTGAATAAGGCGCGAAGACTGCCTACTCCTTTATAATAACAGAGTTTTCCGTCGTAGGTACTGCCGGGAACAAGATTGAATTCCGCCAAGGTTCCGGGAACTGTGAAACTGAGATAGATGGCGAAACGATTGCTCCGACATCCGTATAGCCAGTAAATATCATTATTCAGCTCGTTTATCTTCTGACTTCTCTTATGGAGTACCAGCCACTGGTCGGTAATTGTTTCACCCGCCAGCACATCCTCTTTTGCTTGCGGATAACCTATCTGTGTGCGGATTTCCTGTTGCCACTCTTCCGGTTGCAGGTCCAGGTTCCGGTAACTCTTCATCAGGAGGTAGAGTTTTCCGAGTTGGTCGGTTAACTTGTATTTCCAACTTTCCTCGTAGAAGTTTATTTCCTGAATGGCTTTCAACCGATTGGCAAGTCCGGGAGCCTGGGCGTCTACCATACGGCGGGCAATACCGTCGAAAAGAGTATAAGCCCGTTCCGGTATATTGATTAACCCGTTGCGTAGCAGGTCTTTCAGCCAAATCTCCAGTTCATCAATACCGTTCAGCACCTTTTGGTGGCGCATAGCCTGACGTTTGGCTTGTGCAGCTTCATCTACAGGCGTGTCGCTTTTGGCTTTCTGTTCCTTCTTTTCGGCTTTTTCTTCCCGCTTGGAAAGCCAGGAAGTCACCCATTCCGGTTCGTCCGCTTCTTTGAACTGCTCTGCCTGTGCGGCATATAGAAATAAGAGTCCCAATCCATGCTTGCATGGAAACTTCCGGCTGGGACAGGAACATTTGAATGCTACGTTTTTTGTATCGATTACGGTCTGGTATGGAGTTTTCCCGCTTCCCTGGCAATGCCCCCAGATAGCACGGTCACTGTGTTCCAGCAACACCCACTTGGCTCTTGTCGCCAACCCTTTTCCGGCTTTTACGGAGGCTGCATCCGGGGCTAATTGTATGATTTGTTCTTCTGTTAGATTTAATAACATGATAATCTTAGTCAGCTATTAGTGTGTTTTTAGATTGCAAGTATAATGCTTTTTTTCTGTTTTTCAGATTTTTCGAAGAGAAGAGTTTTCTGTTTTTACCGGAAATCATTTGATCCGTATTCTTAAAGCCGGGAAAGATTCTGTAACTTTGCGGCAACAGGTATCACATACCTGCGAGTAATATATAAAACCGACTTGTATGGATTTTGAAACTTGCATAGCCTCTCATTCTTCAGTTCTGATGGAGGGGGCATTGGGAGAACGATTGAAGCGTGAGTATGGTCTCACCATCAATGGCAGTGTAGCTATGGCTGATTTGATTTATAGTCAACAGGGGCGGGTGGCATTGGAAACTCTTTGGCGGGGCTATATGGAGATTGCTGAAAAATACAATCTACCGTTCTTGGCTACCACTCCAACCAGACGGGCTAATAAGCAGCAAGTTATTCAGGCCGGATATGATGAGGCTATTATTGAGGATAATGTCAGGTTCCTCCGTAAGATAAAGGAGACATCAAATATTGAAATGTATATTGGCGGTCTGATGGGGTGTAAAGGAGATGCTTATACAGGCGCCGGTGCTCTGAACATTGAGGAAGCTCGCGACTTTCATCATTGGCAGGCGCAACTATTTAAACTTGCGAAAGCAGATTTCTTGTATGCAGGAATTATGCCTGTGTTGGCTGAGGCAACGGGTATGGCGAGGGCTATGTCCGATACCGGAATCCCCTATATCATTAGTTTTACCATCCAAAAAGACGGGAAACTTATTGATGGGCATACCATCGACTATGCTATCCGCTTTATCGACGATAATGTATCTCGCAAACCGGTGTGCTATATGACAAACTGTGTACATCCCTGCATCGTCTATGAAGCTCTTGCGCACAACTTTAACCAAACCGATACTGTCCGGACGCGGTTCATTGGCATTCAGGCCAACACTTCCGCATTGTCTTATAGTGAACTGGACGGTTCCGCTGATCTGCAATCTTCTTCTCCTGCCGACTTGGCTGAAGGTATGATGAAATTGAAATCAGAATATGATTTTAGGATATTTGGCGGCTGTTGCGGAACGGATGATACACATATGGAAGAAATCGCTAAGTCTATACGTTGAAGTTTGTAATGGAGGATTGAATCAATACCATTCTTTTTCGTATATTTGCCTCTTAACTTTTAAAATACCACAGTTATGAGAAAAGTACAACTATTGTTAGTTTGTTTAGTGCTTTCAGTGGCTGCTTCTGCTGCTGATAAGGTAATTAAGTTACCAAAGCCCAATTTGAATCGTGCCGGTACGGTAATGAAAGCATTGTCTGAACGTCAGTCTACACGTGAATATGCTTCGAAAGCATTGAGCCTTGCTGACTTGTCGGATTTATTGTGGGCTGCTAACGGAATCAATCGTTCGGAGTCTGGAAAGCGGACAGCTCCATCGGCTTTGAATAAGCAGGATGTAGATGTATACGTGATATTACCCGAAGGGAGCTATGTGTACGATGCGAAAAATCATCAGTTAAATCTGGTTTCTGAAGGAGATCACCGCGATGCTGTTGCAGGTGGTCAGACTTTTGTAAAAGCGGCTCCGGTATCTTTGGTACTGGTCAGTGATGTTTCTCTCTTTGGCGATGCTCAGAAACCACAAAATCAGGCGGTTGGAGCTATAGATGTTGGTATCGTTTCGCAGAATATCTCTTTATTCTGTGCTAATGCTAAATTGGCTACAGTGCCACGAGGTTCGATGGATGCCACTCAGTTGAAGAAAGTATTGAAACTGAAAGATAGTCAGATTCCTATGTTGAATCATCCTGTAGGGTACTTTAAATAATAGAATAAGAAATGAGGGTGTGTCGGAACTCTCATAAACTAAAAATCCCCCTCGCTACAACTATCTGTGGCGAGGGGGATTTAAATTTTGTTTATTTGGCATCTTCAATAATAGAGCAGATACTAACCCGGTTCCAGTCTGGTTCTGTGAACATGTCACCCACTCCCTGACCTTCGGCAGTAATACGTGACGGGTTGATTTTATACTTATTGACCAAGATTGTCTTTACGGCTTCGGCACGTGCTTTAGCTATTCTTGCATTGACTTCGGCACTACCTTCCGGTGAAGCGTATCCCTTAATCACCACTGTTGTGTTTGCGTGTTTCTTCATGTAAGAAGCTACACGTTCCACATTTGGCAACTGAGAGGCATCGACTGTAGATTTACCTTGTCTGAAAGTTACGATGGATTCCGGAATACGGCTGGTTTCCACTATTGTTTCAACAGGAACTACCCGGTTCTGTAAATTGTTGACTTCTTGTTGCAATGCGCTGATCTTCTGTGCGTCGACATTGATCTGACCATTTTTCTCATTCACTTGTGAGCGAAGATTATTGATAGAATTGTTAAGGTCGCTTATTTCAGCCGGATCATAGAGTTTAGCCAAGGTAAAGTGATGGCTTCCGTTGCTACCACCAAAGTGGTAAGCTACACCTGCCGTTAGTTCAAAGGCGGCATTGTTCACATTGAATCGGCTACGGTTGTAGTCGCCTTGCATATCATATACCAATGCTGGTTTGACTCCTATCGTCCAGGCTTTAGCTTCTCCGAGATTGAAGTTGAAATTCATTCCGAAGCGGCTGGACCAGGAGTTCACATCTCCAGGGCCGTCCATGTAGTAGTGCAGCCATCCCGCACCGGCTACGGCCTCTACTTCGAATATGCGCGGAGTACCTGTATAGCCTGCGAACAGGTTCATCAGGTTAACCTTACCCAATAAACTAAGGTCTGAGGCATCAAAAGCTGTCTTACTGTTCGAGGTGTTTATATATCCCATACCTTGAACTCCCAGTCCGAAAACGGGGGTAAGTTGCTTGGTAAGCTCAATTCCCAAAGCCGGGCGGGCATTCTTGAAGAAAGCGCTGTGGCTTACAGGAGTTATAATACCGGTTTTTAGTTCTATAGACCAATTGTCTGTGAATTTGCTGCCTTGTACGGTAGTCTGGGCATTTGCAGTCAATGCTGCTAAAACAAATGCTGATAAAATAATTGATTTTTTCATAATTGAAATGCATTAATAGTTGATACAATAAAATATAACATGCCCTGAAGTAGTTTATTTGTTTGCTCTTTTCAGGAATAAAGCGGGAGGGTTAGGTTGCAGATTTCTTGTTTGCTTTGATCTTTGTTAAGTTTAAAGTTAGTTTAATCATATAATCTACTCTTTCTCGAATCCCGTTCATTAACGTAACAGCGATTCTTTCTTTAAAAATTTAATTTTCTTCTTCATAATTCATTATTTTAAATTCATAATTAAGGTTGCTGTTCATTTGTAACAACATAATCTTTGAAACATGGTTCGATGTATGAAAGGGTAATTAACAATAATTTAATGATTGCTCAGAGATTCAATAAAAAGTTGGTTCAGGTTACTCTCACTACCCTCACTGCTGAAATATCTTATTGATAATTAGAATATTAAGTGTGGGTGAGAGTAAAAATCCAGCGTGAGGGTAAACCGCTTACTCTCACGCCGGATTTTTACATTTTTACATCATAACTTCTTCTGTTATACCGTAATACCCCACATTTGGCGCATATATCGGTTGGTTCTGTAATCCGATGTTTTTTAGCTTTCCTTCCCCGCGTAAACGGCGGATATGCCCCATTGCAGTCGATTTCATCATGCCGCATACCCTTTGGAAGTCACTTCTTGTCATCATGTGGTGCTGACTGAAGTAGATGGTTAGTCGGCTGTCTATTTCTTCGTCCGATAATTTGTTGGAGTGTCCATTGTGTTTTATATTCTTCAGTTTCACATTTCCGATTTCACTCCTCAGATCCTGATCCGCCCGGAATTTGATGCCTTTCAGCCTTACTTTCGTATTCTTCCGTTTTGTATCTTCTTTTATTTCTTCCGTGCAGGTCAGGGTAGGGTGGAAGTAACCGATACCATCCAGATGTACCTGTCTGCCCTCCGCCAGTTCTTCACCCATTGCATGAGACAGGGCGTCGAGCACGGCGGACACATCCGTTTCCGTCAGTGAACAACGTTCTTGGATTTTGCGTCGCAATCGGTCGGTTCCTGTTTTTCCATTCAGCGTGATGCGTGCATGAAGTTTCGTTTCTTCTTGTGGCTGGTTGGGAGCCACCGGGTTTTCGTACCATTCAAATAAGATTGCCATAGTTGCTTGTTTTAATTATAAGGTGTTAATTTGTTTTACATTAGGGACTATTCTGTTTCCTCCTAAGGAACATCCCGCTCACCCTTAGGAACGATTGGATATTAACCTTGGTCAACGAGCCTGTTAACCTTGGTTACTCGGCCTGTTGACCTTCATTAATGAGCCTGTTGACCAAGGTTAACACTCAATAAGACTTACTACAAAGATACAAAACAAGCAGGGCAAAGTCAAGTGATTCCCTGTCTTTTTTCAATTATTATTGAAGCTTTTACTTTGAAATGAATGGGCTGAACTTTTTTGAGATAAATATAGAATAATATACTTAAATACTTGACTTTCGCTTTTAGGAATGGTATCTTTGTAACTATTTAAAGGAATTATACTATATAAATAAAATTCAAAGCAAGTAATGATATGAAAATCACTTCAATAAGACATGACAAAGATACAGGCAGGGAAATGATGACCGTTTATGATGCCGATGTATTGATGGAGAAGATGAAAACGGAAACCAGAGACGGGTATGTAACGGGGTTACGAACTGTCATACCTCAGTTGGAAAGTAGTGGCTCTACATTCGTTCATATTGACAAACTTCCGCGTGTCTATCCTGCCGTGGAGTATGCCCGCACTAAAGACGGAGGGCGAAGGATGAAACAATACAATGGTCTGGTTCAGCTTGAAGTGAAGAAGCTGGCTGGACTGGCGGAAGCTGAACTGGTGAAACGTCAGGCGATGCTGCTTCCTCAGACGTTTGCCGCTTTTTGCGGTTCCAGCGGAAGGAGTGTGAAGATCTGGGTGTGTTTCGCCTTACCGGATGGAAACTTACCGAAGCGCGAACAGGAAGCTGCGCTGTTTCATGCCCATGCCTATCGCTTGGCGGTGAGTTGCTATCAGCCGTTGTTCCCGTTTCCCATTGCCTTGAAAGAGCCTTCACTGATGCAAAGCTGCCGGATGACGCTCGATGAACATCCCGGATACAATCCTCATGCGGTACCTTTCTGTCTGGAACAGCCATTCTCCATGCCCGGAGAACAGACCTTCCGGCAACGGCAGTTGGCTGAGAAAAATCCGTTGCTGAGGCTGGAACCGGGTTTTGAAACATCGCAGACCTTCACCATGCTTTTTGAAACCGCCCTCGATAAGGCGCTCCGGGATATGGAGAACTGGCGACGGGGAGATGACCTTCAACCGTTGCTTGTCCGCCTTGCGGAGTATTGCTACAAGGCGGGCATACCGGAAGAGGAAGTTGTGAGGCAGACGATTATTCATTATTATGCACAGGCGGAGGAGCAAACAGTACGTGCCATGGTTCATAATATTTACCAAGAGTCTAAGGGCTTTGGCTCTAAAACTATTTTGACTCCGGAGCAGGATACCGCTTTGCGTCTGGAAGAGTTTATGGAACGGCGCTATGAGTTTCGTTACAACACGGTGTTGAATGATCTGGAATACCGTCAGCGGGATTCCATTCATTTCTATTTCAGACCGGTGGATCGGAGGGTACGCAATACGGTGGCGATTAATGCCCTGAAAGAGGGGATTCGTGCCTGGGACCGTGACGTGGAGCGTTATCTGACATCAGAGTATGTGTCTTTGTACAATCCTGTTGAAGAATACCTTTGCAGTGTGGGGCGTTGGGACGGAAAAGACCGCATCCGGGCGCTTGCCAATCTTGTGCCATGCAATAATCCGCATTGGCGGGAGTTGTTTTATCGCTGGTTTCTCAGTATGGTGGCTCACTGGCGTGGGCTCGACCGCCAACATGGAAACAGTACGTCGCCATTGCTGGTTGGGGCACAGGGGTATCGTAAATCTACCTATTGTCGCATTATTTTGCCGCCTGAACTGCGTTTCGGATATACGGATAGTCTTGATTTTAAGAGCAAACAGGATGCGGAGCGTTATCTGGGGCGTTTTCTGTTGGTGAACTTGGATGAGTTTGATCAGATTAGCTCTAATCAGCAGGGCTTTCTGAAACATCTTTTGCAGAAACCTGTGGCAAATTTGCGGAAACCTTACGGTGCTACCATCCAGGAAGTGCGCCGTTATGCCTCGTTTATCGGTACCAGTAATCAGATGGACCTGCTTACCGATCCCAGCGGTAGCCGCCGTTTTATCTGTATCGAAGTGACTGCACCTATTGATACGAATGTCACCATCAACTACAAGCAATTGTATGCTCAGGCCATGGATGCCATTTATAAAGGTGAGCGCTACTGGTTGAATGATGAGGACGAAGCTATCCTGAAAGAGACCAACCGGGATTTTGAACAGGTCAGTCCGCTCGAACAGCTTTTCCACTGCTATTTCCGGGTGACGGAAGAAGAACGGGAAGGGGAATGGCTGACCGCAATGGAGATATTCAATTATCTACAGCAGAAAACCCGCGATAAACTGTCGGTCAGCAAAATAGGGCACTTCGGCCGTTCGCTGAAGAAATTGGATATTCCTTGTAAGAAGTCGAATAGGGGGACAGTGTATCATTTAGTGAGACTTGGATAATGGTTGAAACAATTCCTCAATTCTACAAGAGAATACAACGTTGCGATCCGAAACTGGATGCAACTTATTCTAAAGGGAAAGAATATTTCAATATCTTTTCCCGCCAGTGCAATTTCGGTACTGTGCAATTCAGCTATCGGGATTTCTATAAAGTAACTTTAATCATGGGTGTTGGGAAATTATATTATGCTGATAAATGGATTCTGGTAGATCGTCCGGCGCTGCTGTTTTCCAATCCTCTTGTGCCTTATGCTTGGGAGTCTGTCAGTGAAGAGCAGAGGGGTATGTTCTGCATTTTTAATGAGCAGTTTGTGCAATCCGAAGAGAAGAACGGCTCTTTGGCGAATACACCTTTATTTAAACTGACGGGTGATAAAGTCTTCTTCCTGGATGAATCTCAACTGATGAAAGTACAAAATATATATGCTCAGATGCAGGAAGAGATACAATCCGGTTACGCAGGTACACTTGATGTGTTGCGTTGTTATCTTCATTTACTGATACATACGGCCATGAGGATGCAGGATGCTAATCAGTATGAATCGCATCCGAATGCTTCACAGCGTATTGCAGAATTGTTTATGGAGTTACTGGAAAGGCAATTTCCGATAGATTATCCCCGTGCTGCATTAGTTCTGCGTACGTCGACTGATTATGCTAATCGGTTGTCTGTGTATGTGAACCATCTGAATAAGGTTATTAAAGAAACGACAGGAAAAACGACCTCAGTACTTATTGCAGAAAGAATCATCAAAGAAGCTGTTCAATATCTGCAACATAGCAATCTCTCTATTTCATGGCATTTGGACTGGGCTTTGAGTCTGTTTCCTACTTTACTAAGTTCTTTCGTAAACATACAGGTAAGTCGCCAATTGAAGTTAGGGGGAAGGTAAATATTTGATTTGTACAAAGGATGATTTGAATAGTGCTTATCTGTCCGTACGCTAACACCTAACTTTACACCGAAATGAAATATTAAAATTATGAAGTACAGAAAATTAGGTAAAATAGATGTACGACTTTCCGCTATCGGACTGGGTTGTATGGGAATGAGTGCTGCGTATGGAGTGGCGGACGAAAAAGAGAGTATCGCAACGCTGCATCGTGCCTTGGAATTGGGTATAAACTTTTGGGATACGGCTGATGTGTATGGTAATGAAGCCAATGAGGAACTGCTTTCGAAGATGGTAAGTGAAAAAAGAAACCGGATTTTTATTGCTACGAAGTTCGGCTTTCGTTTACATAATAATCAAGGCCAATAGCGTCCCAGTTTACTTTCGGAGTCTTGGCCGAGAACCACAGTTTCAGTTTGGCTGCCAGTCCAGGATTAGCTTTAGTCCATTCCCTGAGATATTTCTTCCTAGAAATATAAACATAAATCGTCTGGTTCATAGCATCACCCAAGCGGGCTTTTAGGAATTTGGCAGCGATGGCAGCGCCTACTGTAAGGGTATGTCCCTGTCCCAGCGGGCCGGAAATATTTTCAATACCACGCATGATGTTCACTTCGGGATGCCCTGGAGTCGGGCTTCCCTACTGGCGGAACTGTGCCAGTTCTTCTATGGTAAACTTGCCAGTCAGTGCCAATGTGGAGTACAACATCGGCGACATGTGACCCGGATCAAGGAAGAAACGGTCACGACCTTCCCAATAGGGATTTTCAGGATCATATACTAAAAACTCAGAGAAGAGCGCGTTCATAAAATCAACACCCCCCATGGCTCCGCCCGGGTGTCCGGAATTGGCTTTCTCTACCATTGAGGCAGCAAGAATACGGATATTGTTTGCTGCACGATTCATTAAATGTTTTTCATTCATCTTTTTATTGTCCATTATTTATTGTTCTTAAGACTCTGATCAATTTCGACAGGACAAAAGTAGAGAATGGCTTTAAAACTTTTTGCATTAATAGGTTGCAAGATTATTTAAGAGGGTTACGTGTTAGACTTTTATATCTTGCGCAACATAGACAAAGAGAAATGTAACGCTATGTTTATAGTGTGTACTATAGCTAAAGATATGTGTTTCATGTTTTTATTAGAATTTGCTGCCTGTGGGGTATCTTTGCGACAAAGAAAAGAGAAAATGCCATGAATTACAGAATTATCTTAATCTTATTTACGCTACTAGCCGTCGCAAGTGTGAATGCTCAAGATAAGTTGTACAGCAACACTTTCCCTCTATGTGATGTCAAACCGTTGGATGGTTCTTTCAAGCATGATTGTACATTGAATATAAAAGTTCTTCTTCAATATGATACAGATCACTTGTTGGCTCCTTATCTAAAAGAAGCCGGATTGATCCCCAAAGCGGAGAGCTTTGAAAATTGGATTGGGTTAGACGGATATGTAGGCGGACACTATCTGGCCGCTTTGGTTATTCATTATGCTGTAACAGGTGACAAAGCCTGCAAGGAAAAAATGGACTACATGATTGCCGAACTGAAACGCTGTCAGTTGCAAAATGGTGATGGATATGTGGGGGATGTTCCGGGCGGGAAGAAAATTTGGGCTGAAATAAAAAAAGGAAATGCCGGAGTTGTATGGAAAGTATGGGTTTCTTGGTATAATCTACATAAAATGTATGCCGGATTAAGGGATGCGTGGCTATATGGAGGAAATGAAGAAGCGCGGAAAATGTTCCTTGATTTGTGTGATTGGGGGGGTAACCGTCATCGCTCCTCTCAATGAAGAACAGATGGAACAAATGCTTGCCAATGAGTTTGGAGGAATGGATGAAATTTATGCAGATGCTTATCGGATGACAAAAGAGAAAAAATATTTGGATGCGGCCAAACGTTTTTCTCATAAATGGCTTTTTAATAGTATGGTTGTACATGTGGATAACTTGGATAACAAACATGCCAATACGCAAGTGCCTAAAGTTGTGGGCTACGCCCGGATTGCGAAAGTTGATAAAGACAAACAATATGCGAATGCTGCCGATTTCTTTTGGGACAGGGTGGTCAATCATCGTTCTTTATCGTTGGGAGCCAATAGTCGTCGGGAACATTTCGCTCCGGCAGATGATTGTAAAAGTTATGTGGAAGACCGGGAAGGACAGGAATCATGCAATATGAATAATATGTTGAAACTGACAGAAAATTTATTTCGCATGAATCCATCAGCAAAATATGCGGATTTTTATGAACGCGCTTTGTATAATCACATATTATCCACCCAACACCCGGAGTATGGAGGTTATGTTTACTTCACACCTGTGCGCCCCGCCCATTATCGTGTCTACTCATCACCCAACAGTGCTATGTGGTGTTGCGTTGGAACAGGTATGGAGAATCATGGGAAATATGGAGAATTTATTTATACCCATGTTCATGATTCACTGTTTGTCAACCTGTTTATAGCATCAGAATTGAAGTGGAAAGAAAAGGGAATAGTTATAATGCAGCAAACCAATGTGGTGGACAGAACCTGTCATTGATGGTATGTTATTGGGGAAATGAAACAGAGAAACACTCTTCTGATATCCTGGTTGACGACCAACTGCTATTAGAAAGAAACGCAACGGGAAAATGGAATCGGAAAGAGTTTGTGAATGAGGAGTATGCCATTCCTTCAATCATGACAGACGGCAAGGCATTCATTACCGTCACCTTTCGTAGCAAATTAAACACCGCTACTGGCGGGATATTTTATATTCGTTTATTAAAAAAAGAAAGATGATTATGAGAAAGACAATTATTTCATTGTTGCTTCTGTCCGCCACTTGGGGGTATGGGGCCACTAATCCGCAGCAATCGGTATCGGTAGATACGGCAACTGTATTTACTAATCCTGTCCTTTGGGCAGATGTTCCTGATCCGGATGTTATCCGCGTAGGGGATATTTTTTACCTGATGAGTACCACCATGCACCTGATGCCGGGTGCTCCCGTGATGCGTTCAAAGGATCTGGTGAACTGGGAACTGGTCAGTTATTTATTTGACAAGTTAACAGATACTTCCAATTATGATTTGAAAAACGGAACGGTATACGGTAGGGGACAATGGGCAACTTCCATCCGTTATCATAACGGGAAGTACTATGCCTATTTTTCACCGAACGACAAACCTTACAAAGGGTATGTTTATTCAACTTCCGATCCTGCAGGAAAATGGCAGTTGGTATCACGTATTCCCCATTTTCATGATGCTTCTCTCTTTTTTGACGATGATGGTCGGGTTTATATTTTTTATGGAACTGGGCAATTGAGGGAGTTGAAAGCTGATTTGTCTGGCGTTAAGGAGGGCGGTGTGGATATGCATATTTTTCAGAAAGATGCGGAAGAAACCGGCCTGTTGGAAGGCAGCCGGGCTATCAAGCATAATGGAAAATATTATCTGTTGATGATTTCCTGGCCAAAGGAAGGGCATCGCAGACAAGTATGCTATCGGGCCGATAAGATTACCGGACCGTATGAGAAACGTGTTATATTGGATGACGCTTTCAATGGTTTCCCGTATGTGGGACAAGGCACTATTGTAGATGATGCCAAAGGAAACTGGTACGGGGTGATTTTTCAAGACCGTGGCGGAGTGGGACGTGTGCTTACTTTAATGCCTTGCCGCTGGGAAAATGGTTGGCCGATGTTAGGAGATAAAAAGGGATGCGTACCGAAGATAATGGAGAAACCCATTCAAGGCTGTCCGCCTGTTCCATTGGTGGTTAGTGATGATTTTTCTGATAAAGAGATGAAGATGAACTGGCAGTGGAACCATAATCCGGTAAATGATGCCTGGTCTTTGAGTGAACGCCCCGGATATTTACGTTTGAAAACAAACCGTATAGTAGATAATCTTTATGCTGCACCCAATACGCTGACTCAGCGTATGGAGGGTCCCAAGTGTAGCGGTGTCATCGTATTGGACACCTCTCATATGAAAGAAGGCGATGTAGCCGGTTTCAGTGCTTTCAACGGACATTCAGGGCTTTTATCGGTCATAGCTGATGGAAACAAAAAATATCTTACGATGAACACTAATATCGTGGATTTGCGTAATTCCGATAAAGCAATACTGGGAGTAGAGAAGTCTGAAAAGGAGCGGGTGGAATTGAAGCAGAACCGGATTTATCTCCGTATTGACGGTGATTTCCGTTTGGGACAAGATATCGCTACTTTTTATTATAGTTTTGACAACAAAGCATGGAAGAAAATAGGAACGGATTTCAAAATGAGATTTGATTATATGAAACTGTTTATGGGTACTAAGTTTGCCCTCTTTAATTACGCCACGAAAGAACTTGGTGGATATGTGGATATTGACTTCTTTCATTACACTAAAGACGGGAAATGAAGAAAAAGACTATTTTGATTAGTTTGGGAATTCTCCTTATTTGTGTCGGTGCGTTTTTTGCATAGGAAATTCCTTATGGAAAAATAGATACCATTACGTATGTTTCGAATACGGTATGAACTAACCGCAGAGCATTGGTTTATACCCCTCCCGGTTACGATGGTCAGAAAAAATATCTGGTACTGTACTTGCTACACGGCATCGGGGGGATAAAAAGGAATGATACACTTAGGGTGCTCCCCATCTGATACTGGATACTCTCATTGCACGGCGAAAAGCCTTGCCTATGGTTATGGTGTTTCCTAATGGACGTGCTCAAAGAGATGACAGGCCTATAGGGCAATATTCAATTATTGTTCAAACCGATGTATCAACAACAAATTAATGAATACAGCACTCCTGACGGCACAATGTAGCATGGATAAAGAAAAATGTAGCGATGCTTTGGAAAGATGTATCACTGATAAAGATACATGTAGCGTGATTCTTCTAAGATTTCATTTTCATGGTCTACCTTTGCATCATGACAGAGGGAAAGGTCGTTTTCAATAGGTAGAAAAGCATTCCGGTTCATAGGGTGACCGGAATTGCTTTTGTTTAAAAAAACTTTTAAATTAATATCCATGAACACACAGAATCAAAAAGTTTCAATAACCGAGAAAATCGGTTACAGCTTGGGGGCGGCAAATCTGATCTTCCAGATGATGATGATTTACCAGACTAAATTCTATACGGATATATTCGGGCTTGAAGGAGCCGTTGCCGGAACTGTGATGCTGCAGGATGTATCATGACAATAGAACCGTCAAGTAATAGTACTGAATGGTAGAAAAAGAGGTCCTATTTCACCTTGTGGATAGTACTTTTCTCTCTCAATGTATCTTATCTAAAGATTTGTGTAACGTTAGAAAATAAGTTTGTAACATTCTTAAAGATGTTCGTAACATGATTGTGACATGGAAAATAAACTGAATCTTAAATTTGCAATGATAAAGGCCCTGTTCTAATAGGAGAGACACATAAATGAAAAACACTTTCCTTTATTGCGGCTTAGACTTAGAAATCTAACTTATAAATGAAATGTAATGAAGAAGAATCTAATTTTTAAACGATGGTTAACCATACTATTCTCCATATATATTATGGTAGGCGTATCAACTTCGTGTAATCCCATGAAAAAGAACCAAGATCTTCCCCTTATCGGGAAATCTGTAGCTCTCTTCGACAATTTCAACTACAAAGGTGAAGATGACTTCTATGTATCAAATCCTCTGTCGGATAAGAAATGTTTCTACAATCCGATTTTACCAGGATGGTATTCCGATCCGAGTGTCTGTACTAATGGTGAGGGGGATTATTTCTTGGTAACTTCCACTTTCTCTTATTTTCCGGGAGTTCCTATTTTTCATAGTAGAGATTTAGTAAATTGGAGACAAATAGGTCACGTATTGAACCGTCCGTCACAATTGGTAAAACTGGAAGGTCAGGGAATCAGTGGTGGAATTTTTGCTCCTGCTATCAGCTATAATCCGAAGAATAAGACCTATTATATGATAACCACCAATGTTGGTGCAGGTAATTTCTTTGTGAAGACTCAAAACCCATTCGGTGAATGGTCTGAGCCGATAATGCTTCCGACTATTATAGGAATTGATCCTTCTTTCTTCTTTGATGAAAACGGTAAAGCATACATTGTTAATAATGACGATGCTCCGGATAACAAACCTGAATATAGCGGTCATCGAACTATTCGTATACAGGAATTCGATGTAAACACAGATAGGACTATAGGTCCGCGTAAGGTTTTAATAAATAAAGGTGCCCGTCCCGAAGATAAGCCGATTTGGATTGAAGGTCCACATCTATATAAAATCAATGGGAAATATTTTTTAATGGCTGCCGAGGGGGGAACCGAAGGTTGGCATTCTGAAGTGATTTTCCGAAGTGATTCCCCCATGGGCAAATTCACTCCTTGGAAGAATAATCCAATTCTGACTCAAAGACATCTGCATCCGGAACGTCCTAATCCTATCACTTGTGCTGGACATGCCGATTTGATCCAGGCAAAGGAAGGAGATTGGTGGGCGGTCTTCTTGGCTTGCCGCCCTGTCAACAACAAATTTGAAAATCTGGGGCGTGAAACTTTCCTTATGCCGGTCAGGTGGAGCGAAGACGGTTTCCCCTATATGACACAGGGTGAAGACCTGATTCCTATGATTGCCTATCGTGAGGGAGTGGAACGGGACAGCACCGTGACCTTTGGTAACTTTGAAGTAAAAGATGACTTCGATGATACAGCGTTGGAAATGAACTGGCTGACTTTACGAGCTCCAGCCACTGATTTATATTCATTGGACGAGACTCCGGGATATCTGACATTAAAATGTGCCGATATAAGTGCTACGGAAAAGAAGACCCCGGCTTTTATATGCCACCGCATGCAACATCACAAATTTGAATGTACCACGCGTATGTTGTTCAATCCAAGTGATACGGAGGCAGCTGGACTACTATTATTCAAAGATGAAAAACATCAATATTTTCTGGCTGTAAGTAGAGACGGAACCGACAAATGTGTTTCTCTGCGAAAGGTCGATGAAACTGAGACAAAAACATTAGCCAGCCGGCCTATAAGCGAGGAGGTGAAGACGATGAACCTGAAAGTTATCTCGACAGGTACCCAATATGATTTTTATTATTCGACCGAAGCCGAAGATTGGAAGTTACTTTGTAAGAATGTGGATGCATCCTACCTTTCCACTGCCGTAGCCGGAGGATTTACCGGAACAACAATCGGT
The DNA here is from genome assembly GCF_003464595.1 of Bacteroides intestinalis. Classification (GTDB taxonomy): domain Bacteria; phylum Bacteroidota; class Bacteroidia; order Bacteroidales; family Bacteroidaceae; genus Bacteroides; species Bacteroides intestinalis_A. Next base: position 67,491 of record NZ_QRZF01000013.1, on the reverse strand, counting down.
ATGTATGCAACTAAAAAATAGCCACATTAAAGAAGATATAAAATAAGTGACTATTGAATAAAACTACTTCCTGAGCGGAAGTTGCCTAAGCAAAAGAATAATTATTCTAATAATAACATTTTAACAATTAATTATTAATAACATGAGAAACTCAATTAATCTGAGGCTGCTTAGCCTTACATTATTGTTGTGCTTATTTCCAACGTGGATAATTGCACAAAGTCTTTCTATCAAAGGAAGTGTGAAAGACACAATGGGCGAACCTATAATTGGTGCTAATGTACTAATTGCAGGAACTACCAATGGAATTATAACCGATATAGATGGAAACTTTACTCTTACAGTTCCAAAGAATGGGGAATTGGTTATATCATATATAGGTTATCAAACTCAAACTGTTAAGCTAAATAAACAAACAACCATTGAAATTATTTTAAAAGAAGATGCAGAAGCTTTGGAAGAAGTTGTTGTTGTCGGATATGGAAGTCAAAAGAAAGCGACACTGACCGGTTCGATTGCCAATGTTGCTGGAGCAGAGATTGCCAAAAGCCCGTCAGTTAACTTGGGGAGTTCTTTGGCCGGTAAGCTTCCAGGTCTTATAGTGAACCAGCGTTCAGGACAGCCTGGTGATGATGATCCTTCAATGAAGATTCGTGGACGTGCCTCTTTCGCCAGCGATAATGGTCCATTGGTTATTATTGATGGTATGGAGCGTGGCAACATGACCCGACTGAATCCGGATGATATTGAGAGCTACACTGTCTTGAAGGATGCGTCAGCCGCCATTTATGGAGCACGTGCTGCCAATGGTGTAATCTTGATTACCACAAAAAAGGGAACAAAGGGAAAGCCACAGTTCAGTTTCTCTCAAAATGTAGCGCTCTCCGCACCTACCGTTAAGCCCAAAGTATTGAACTCAGCTGAATATGCTGAAGCATTCAACGAGGGTTATTGGTATCGTTTGGGCCGTCCCGAGTCAGGTTATACACCTTACTACTCTGACGAAGCCATTCAGAAATATAGAGATGGCTCAGACCCTGTATTGTATCCAAACACCAATTGGTTGGATGAAACAATGAAGAGCCATTCTATGCAATACGTTACAAGTATGCAAGTAACGGGAGGTACAGATAAGGTTAGTTATCTGCTCTCATACAGATTTCTGAAACAAGGGTCAGGCTATCACCACAATCCTATTGATTATAGGCAGCACACTGTACGTGCCAATATATCTGTTGAGATGAATGATTATCTGACTATTGGTGCCAACATCAGTGCCATGATACGTGACAGGATGACTACTCCTACATACCAAAGCGACAATTTCTGGAATATCGTCCATGCCAGTCCTACTCTTGTTGCCCGTTATCCCAATGGCCTCATTGGGCCAGGACGTTTGACAGAGAATCCACTTCTGCTGGATAGAAGAGGTTATCAGAAAATGAATAATACCCCTGTAAGTTCTTCGTTTACAGCTACTTTAAAAATACCGTATATAAAGGGATTGAAAGTTGAAGGTTCTTTTAATTATGACTTTAACAACCAGTTCCAGAAAAATGTGAGAACCCCATATACTTATCATGAATATAATGTTAATACCGGAGAATATGAGGAGAAAAAGGGTACAGGCTCTAATTCTTCAGTCATTCAGGTACAGGACGAGAGCTGGAAATGGACTACTTTGATGTGGAATACTCGTTTGGTGTACGAGACGACCATCAAGGAAAACCATAATATTAGCGCAATGTTGGGTATAGAGCAGCAACAGGGCACTTCTAACTGGATGAAAGCTTATAGAAAGAACTTCTTGACATCTTTATTGCCGGATATTGATCGTGGCAGTTCTGCAGCAGAAGATAAGGATAATGGAGGTAATTCAGGAAGAGACGGACGTAACAACTACTTCGGACGTCTCAATTATGATTACCGTTCAAAATATATGGCAGAATTCATCTTCCGTTATGACGGTTCCCATAAATTCCCAGAAGGTAAGCGATACGGCTTCTTCCCAGCTGCCTCATTTGGATGGCGAATTTCAGAAGAACCATTCATGAAAAACTTGTTCCCAGATATTGACCAACTTAAACTGCGTTTCTCTGCAGGACAGACAGGCTATGACAGTGTTGACGCCTATCAGCATTTGCAGACATATTCCATTGGCGGAAATTACGTATTCGGCACAACAGATACAAGTGGTATCCAGGCAGGAGTCATGCCCAATTCTGATATTACATGGGAAGTAAGTACCAAATATGATTTAGGTTTTGAAGGTGGATTTAAGAATGGACTGATTGGTTTCAACCTTACCTTGTTCCAGGAAAACCGTTCAAGTATTTTGGCATCACGAAACCTCTCCATTCCCGGAACACTGGGCTTCACTGGATTACCAAATGAAAATATCGGTAAGACCCGCAACAGAGGCTTTGAGCTCGAACTCAGCCATAGAAACCGTGTGAACAAAGATTTCTTCTATGAGATTATTGGAAACATCGCTTATGCAAAGAGCAAGATCATCTATATGGATGAGACACCTAACACGTTCGAGTACAGAAACCAGACCGGACGTCCAATCGGTGCCGATCTCTTTTATAAGGCAGATGGCATTTTCCATACTCAGGAAGAACTTGACAACTATCCTCATGCTGCTGGAACACAAGTCGGAGATATCAAGATCGTCGATTTGAATAAAGACGGTAAGATTGATTCTGATGACCAGTACCGATTCGGATATACAAACACGCCTCGTACGGTTTTTGGACTAACTACAAATTTCCAGTATAAGAATCTTGATCTTAGCCTTTTCTTCCAGGGACAAGCGGGTGCTTACAATTACGATGACCGTTTTGAAATTCTCGGTAATGCATCTTACGACAATGCATACGCTGAGCGTGCAAAGAACCGTTGGACTGTTGACAATCCCAATGGAACCATGCCACGTTCAGACGGCTACCAGCCAGGAAAGTCAACATTCTACTTGCAGGATGCTACATTCATTCGTTTGAAGTCTGCTGAATTGGGATATACACTTCCGAAAATATGGATCTCAAAGATTGGATTAACAGATTTGAGAGTGTATGTCAGTGGATTTAACCTGTTGACATGGGCTAAAGAGATCAAGCATATTGACCCAGAAATTAGTGACGGCAGCTTGAACTATCCTCAGCAGCGTGTAATAAACTTCGGTTTAAACGTTAAATTTTAAAATAGAATAAAATGAAAAAGTATTTAATAATTTCTGCTATTGCATTATTTTCGTCTTGTTCTGATATTTTGGACATCACCCCATCTGACAAAATTACAGATGCGGCAGTTTGGACAGACGCCAATCTGGTATCAGCATATCAGGTAGAATTGTACAATTGTGTACAGAACGGTTTCAGAAGTTGGAATGATTGGCTGTCCAAAGGAACAGATGAAACCTATCCTTCCATCAACTGGGGACCAAGTATGTACCAGTGTGGTGAAATGACTCCTGATAATATCGGTTCTTTGGATTATTGGAATACAGGATACCAGTATATCCGAAAGATTAATCTGTTCATTGAAAAAATGAATAATACTACCCTCAATATGGGTAATAAGGATTGTCTGGTAGCAGAAGCAAAATTTTTGAAGGCATGGATTTATTTCCAATTGATTACCCGCTATGGCGGAGTGCCTATTATCAATGAATGTTACAGTCTTGAGGATGCCTCTTCCGTTACGTTCACTCGTAACACCCTTGATGAGTGTGTAACCGAAATCGAGAGACTGATTAATGAAGCCATTCCGGCTCTTCCTCAAACTTATTACACCGACAACGCCAATTTTGGTAGGGCTACCCAGGACGTATGTCGTGCATTGCTGTCACGTACTTATCTCTATATGGCATCTCCACTGTTCAATCCAAGCAATGATAAGGCCAAGTGGCAGAAAGCAGCTGACGCTGCAAAAGAATTCATGGATAAGGCCGGTAATACCTATGAGTTGTATCCTGATTATGGCGAAAGCTTCAGATTGACTTCCGGAATATTGAACAAAGAGTGGATTTGGGGTCGTAACTTTACCTCTACCAATGGACACGATGCTCCTATGGATAATTTGGGACGCCGCTGGGGAGGCTATGGAGGATGGTTCGCAAGCAATGGTCCTTCACAAAACTTGGTGGATGATTATGATATGCAGTCAACCGGTCTGCCTGCATTCAAATGGGTGAACGGCGAGAAGGTGCTTAATGAGGAGTCCGGCTATGATCCTCAGAATCCTTACGCTGACCGCGATCCACGTATGGATGCTACTGTAATTCATGACGGTGCCGTTTATCGTGATGTTACTCATGAAATGTGGATTGCCGAAGATCAACAGACCTGGGGATATGACTCTTATAAGCAAAGTGGAGATAACCCACGTACAAACTATGTGCTCCGTAAGTTTATGCCAGAAGCTGATCAGGCTATTGGTTGGGAGATTAAATGTGTCATTCCATGGCCATACTTCCGTCTTGCTGAAATCTATTTGAATTATGCGGAAGCTATGTTCGAATTGGGTAATGAAGATGCTTGCAGAGAGTATATGAATAAGGTGCGTAGCCGTGTTAACATGCCGGGTATTTCTTCTACTGTGACAGGAGAGGATCTGAGACAGCGTCTTTATAATGAGCGCCGTGTAGAATTTGCTTTCGAGTCTCATAGAATTTTCGATGTGCGTCGTTGGAAGATTGCGATGGAGACTGAAAACAGAGATATCTATGGTATGGATATATATCTGGATACTAACACCGGCAGAAAGAGATATGAACCGGTGAAGCTGTATGACAAGAAGGGTAAGTTCACAGAAAGAATGTACATGATACCTGTTTCGAATGACGAGTTAAGGAAGAATAACGGCACTCTGGAACAGACCTCTACATGGATCGATTATTAAACAGACTTATTGAAGGTAAGTAGTATTTTTAACTATCCATACTTGTAAAACGATTAAAGAATAATTGTTTTGTAGGTAAAAACAAGTAGGATGAGAAGATTTATGTTTTCATCCTACTTTTGTTTATACCAAAACAAAAAGAATAATATCGAATTTATATTGTTATAATACAAATTTTGATATATATTCATGATCAATAATGTAAAATAGAATGTATATCTTGTAGATAACAAATTGTAAATATGAAAAAAGGAACTTTATTAATAATGCTATGCATTGCCACTATTTCTATCAGAGCTCAAGAACTAAAACTATGGTACAGTCGTCCGGCAAATAACTGGACCGAAGCTTTACCTTTGGGCAATTCACGCTTGGGAGCGATGGTGTTCGGCGGAATCGCCCGCGAGGAATTGCAATTGAATGAGGAAACTTTCTGGGCCGGATCACCCTACCATAACAACAATTCCAAGGCATTGGAGGTGCTTCCGCAAGTCAGAAGATTGATTTTTGAGAAGAAGAATCGCGAGGCGCAACGCCTGATTGACGAGCACTTCTTCACTCCATGGCATGGCATGAGTTATTTGACATTGGGTAGTCTTTATTTAGATTTTCAAGGACATGAGAAAGCCACCGATTTTTATCGAGATCTTAATCTGGAAAATGCCACGGCAACCATCCGTTATAAAGTGGACAGCGTGACTTATACGCGTACAGCCTTTACTTCTTTTACAGACAATGTCATTATCTTACATATGCAAGCTTCTCGTGCAGGGGCACTCACTTTCTCTGTTTCACATACCGCACCTTTGGTATCTCAGCCAACCACGAAAGGTGGCAAACTGGTTTTACGGTGCGAAGGACAGGAACAGGAAGGAGTACAGGCTGCACTGAAAGCCGAGTGTCAGGTGCAGGTAAAGACGGATGGTGTGGTAATAACATCAAACAAAATGTTGGAAGTAACCAGAGCTACAGAGGCAACCTTGTATATATCCGCTGCAACGAATTTCGTAGATTACAAGACTATCAGCGGCAATGCTTCCAAACGGGCGGCAGAATATCTGAAACGTGCTCTGCGCATACCTTATAATGAAGCATTGGAAAATCATATTATGGCTTATCGCAAGCAATTCAACCGTGTATCCCTTTCGTTGCCAGCTTCAGCCCAATCAGAATTGGAAACTCCTGTGCGCATCCGGGATTTCAAGAACGGAAAGGATCAAGCTATGGCGGCTTTACTTTTCCAATTCGGACGTTACCTGTTGATTTCCTCCTCACAGCCCGGTGGACAACCGGCCAACTTACAAGGGATATGGAACCACAGCACGCATGCTCCGTGGGATAGTAAATATACCATCAATATCAACACGGAAATGAACTACTGGCCTGCCGAAGTCACCAATTTGAGTGAATGTCACTCGCCACTGTTCAGTATGCTGAAAGATTTGGCGGTGACAGGAGCTGAAACGGCTCGTACCATGTATGGATGCCAAGGATGGATGACACATCACAATACCGATTTGTGGAGGATAGCCGGTGCCGTAGATTTTGCAGCGGCCGGTATGTGGCCTAATGGCGGTGCATGGTTGGCCCAGCACATCTGGCAGCACTATTTGTTTACAGGCGACCGTCAGTTCTTGAAAAAATATTATCCCATTTTGCGTGGAACCGCCCGCTTCTATCTGGATTTTTTAGTGGAACACCCCGAAACCGGATGGATGGTCACCGCTCCCTCGGTATCTCCTGAACATGGTCCCATTACTGCCGGATGTACAATGGACAACCAAATTGCAGCCGATGCGTTGAGGAATACATGGCTCGCCGCACAGATTCTCGGAGAGCCAACTGTTTTTCAAGATTCGTTGAAACAGATGTTACGTAAACTTCCACCTATGCAAATTGGACGGCATAACCAAGTGCAGGAATGGTTAGATGATATAGACGACCCGAAAGATGAGCATCGGCACATATCCCATTTGTACGGACTTTATCCCAGTAACCAAATTTCACCTAATCAACACCCCTTACTGTTTCAAGCTGCCCGGAACACGTTACAACAACGCGGAGACATGGCCACCGGATGGAGTATCGGCTGGAAGATAAACTTTTGGGCGCGTATGCTGGATGGCAATCACGCTTACACCATTATCAAAAATATGTTGAGCCTTTTACCTAACGATGCCTCATCCAAAGAGTATCCCGAAGGAAGAACCTATCCAAACCTGTTCGACGCTCACCCTCCTTTTCAAATTGACGGCAACTTCGGCTATACTGCCGGAGTGGCGGAAATGTTGTTGCAAAGCCATGATGGTGCGGTACAACTGCTACCAGCACTTCCCGATTCATGGAATGAGGGAAGCGTAAAAGGATTAGTGGCACGTGGCGGTTTTGTGGTGGATATGGAATGGAAAGGCTCACAACTTGTTCATGCCCACATTCATTCACGCATCGGCGGAGTTTTGCGTATCCGTTCATATGTCCCGCTGAAAGGTAAGAATTTAAAGAAAGCTCATGGCGAGTGCCCGAATCCATTATATGCTCCTGCCGAAATACAGGAACCTTTAGTCTCAAAAGATTTAAAACCTCAACTACCGTTACTGTATCGTACTTATGAATATGATATAGAAACACAACCGGGGAGTGATTATGAACTGGAAGTGTCATGGAATGGAATGCAATGAGAGCTTCTTGATATGTAGGACTTGCAAAAGACAACAGTATGAAGAGATATTATTTAGAACACCGTCAAATAATCCTTATAGTCATCTGCCTTATGACTATTATAGGTTGCAAAACTCAGGAAAGGGATAATATCCTTTTGAACGAGCAAAGACAAAACGGTTACTGGGGAGATATGGGTGACGGTACTTACCGGAACCCTATTCTCGCAGCAGATTTCAGCGATCCCGATCCTATCCGTGTGGGAGATGAATATTATATGGTATCCTCAACTTTCGAGACTTCACCAGGAGTGACGGTACTTCATTCGAAGGATCTCGTAAATTGGAAGATAATAGGGGGAGTGTTTAATGATTTGTCAGAAATCAATGATGCCTTTTCTTATAAGCAAATGATGCGTTATAATGGTGGAGTGTATGCGCCTTCCATACGTTATCACAATGGACTGTTCTATGTATATGTAAATCTCTATACAGATGGAATGTTTGTGGCAACAGCAAAAGACCCGGCAGGAAAATGGGACATTTGCGCTTTGAGAGATAAGAACGGTAAGCCCTTGATGTTAGCCGGATGGACCGACCCATGCCCTGTATGGGCTGAAGATGGAAAGGCTTATCTCGTGAGCAGTAATCCTGGGAAGATATGGTACGGCTATCTGTTCGAGATGACTCCTGACGGTACCCAACTGCTGGATGCGGATGTGGAACACATGAAAGTACGCAATATCGTGTATGAATACCCTAAGGGAGGGACGCTGTATAGCCCTAATTATTCTACTGAGGGGAATAAGATATACAAGCGCAACGGATATTACTATATAGTGCATATAGAGTTTCTGGAGGGCGGTAAAGGTGCCGGTACTTATATCTATCGCTCCAAGAACATTTACGGAACAAAGAAAGACGGTACCCCCGGCAAACCAGGGGATATCGGTGAATACGAAATGAGACGCATTGACCTTCATGTCAATCCCTACAAACAGGAACTGCCGGGACAAGGCGGTTTTGTGGATACGCCTGACGGACGCTGGTTCTGGATAGCGCAGTTCAACCGTTACGGTTCTGACGGGCGTACTCCTTGTCTGTTGCCGGTGACCTGGATAGAAGACTGGCCCATTATAGGTGATTCTATAGAGGACGGCTATGGCAAAATGAACTGGAGACTTCCTAAACCGATAGCATCATCCGCTTCTTTCCTGCCCCATGGTAGTGATGATTTCTCTTCATCGGAATTGAAGCATTTCTGGGCCTGGAATCACCAGCCAGACAACGAGCGTTGGTCTTTAACGGAACGTCCCGGTTTTTTACGCCTATATGCCGGAGCCACAGCAAACGGTACGGATTCCCTCTTTCTGGCAGCCAATACGATTGAACAACGCTACATGAGTTCAGACACGGTGGCTGTAACGGTAAAAATGGATATTTCGGGCATGTCGGAAGGGCAAAAGGGCGGAATGGTACATTTTAACGGAGGAATAGATTATGCACTCTGCGGAATTCAATATCTGAAAAATGGCAAACATGTGATTTACGAGAAGAACGGACAAGTGATAAACAGTACCCCCCTGCCGGAAGGAGTCGGGACGATATATATCCGTTCCGTTTCAGGATTCGAAGAACGGGATGAAAGTAAACAATATACCACGGAAGGGCAACACTTTCTATACAGCCTTGATGATAAGACTTTTATTCCTTTTGGAGAAGAATTCAGAATGAAAACGGCAAATTTCAGAGGTGATATGATAGGCATTTGTACCTACAATAACAAAGAGGCTAAAGGCTACATAGATGTGGATGATTTTAGCTATTATGTGGGTAACAAGCCCAATACGCAACGTTGATAAAGATATATGTAACGTTTTGACGGCTATTTTTTTTCGCAGCCTTCGTATATTTGTAGTCAACAATATGAAATTCATAATCGTAATAACAAAATAAATAACTAATTATCATGAAAACATTTTCTCTATCACTACTATTAGTGTGTTTAATGCTTGGATTCGGCGCAAAGTCATACGGACAAGCTGCCGAAAATCTAAATTTGAATAAAATAGTCCAGTCGCCCTACAATTGCTATGGCCGTTTGGCCGACGGTTGCCCCAATGCGGAAAAATTGGGATGGAAAGTTGGAATGCAGTTTTATTCATTTCATAAATATACTTTTTTTGAGGGAATAGACCTTACTCGTGCTTTAGGATTGCATTATATTGAAGCAACTATTGGAGCACGAATCAGCCCGGAAACCACCCAGGGAATCTATGCAGGAATGCCCCAAGAGTGGATGGACCGTATCAAACAGAAACTTGCAGCAAGCGGTATAAAATGTGAGTCTATCTATTACTGGATGGATGGAAGCGGCAAAGGTTTTGAGGATGTGGTGAAGTTCTGCAAAGAGATGGGATGGATGATTGTCACAGACCCCCGCCGTGCGAATAATGGTGGCAAGCCCGTTTCTTATTATGAAGATATTCTGAATAAATATGACGTGAAGATGGTCTTCACTAATCATCCGAAAGCTGCATCTTATTGGAATCCAGATTTTACAGTTGAGGACACGAAAAACTATGGTCCCTGCATAGGGGCTTCGGTGGATATCGGTCACTATATGCGTGGAGGTTTTGACACGTATGAGATAGCCAAACGTTATATTGATGAAACAGGAAAGCTGTATCATTTCCACATGCGTGATGTCAGTGAACGAGGCCCTCATGGTCTGGATGTTCCTTGCGGTACAGGTAAGGGCCGCCTTTCTGAAATCTTTCAGGCGCTGAGCGACAATGATGTTAAGCCTTTGATGATGTTGGAATATGAACATGACTTTGATAACCCGATGCCTTACCTCATCCAGAGTGTAAACTACATAGATAAGATATGTGGTGAAATAATCAAGGTAAAGGAAAAGAAAGCCCAATTAGGCGATACTATCAGATTAAATGCGAATACTGCCAAGTTTTCTGCAGACATGAATTTGCAGGGTAACGGTACGGAAGCTACTATTCACGCGTGGAACAAACCGGATCAGACTATTTCGTGGACGACCAATCTGAAACCTGGAAATTATCAAGTGCTGATTCGTTATTCACAACCTTACGCAGGTAGTGCGATGACACTCGATGCCGACGGACAAGAGTTGGCAAAATTGTTCAAACCGACATTTACGTGGTATGATTATACGACAACAGAGGTGGGTGTCATTAAAATCGCCAATGGAGGAGACGTGACTTTTTCATTACATGGGATACAGAATGGTATAAGTCGTGATAAGGAGGGAAAGTTGAAAGCCAATGAGGCACTCCCCGATGTACATTATCTGGCACTTGTGCCTACTTCCCTATCGGAGACTTCACAACCGATGGATATTCTTACTCTTTTCAAGGGTACAAAGATTTTCAATGGAAAGGACTTTGACGGCTGGGAAGGAAATGACGGAGAGAACAGCATGGCTCATTTCCGGATAGAAAAGCGCGCGATAGTAGGCGGAACAATGGACAAGGATTTGGAACATAACCAGTTTGTACGTACCATACGTAAATACAAGAACTTTGAGTTGCGCCTGAAATATAAGGTGAAAGCAACAGATGATAATTATAATGGAGGGGTACAGTTCAGAAGTATGCCTTGTACAATTCTGGAGCGTCCATTCGAGATGGTTGGCTATCAGGCTGATATTCTTTCTTGGAAGCGTGGCGCGCTCTATGATGAACAACGCCGTTGGGATTTCCTCGGAATGCAGTTGGGAACTCCCGTGGATTATAAGGCTAATGAATGGAATGACTATATTATTCGATGCGAAGGTCCGCGTATCCGCATTTGGCTGAACGGTGTAAAGACAACGGACTATATAGAGCCCTATACTGATGAACCATTCGAAGGTATCGGTACAACTGTAAGTCAGGATGGTCACATTGCCCTTCAAATTCATGAAGGAAAGGCTTCGGAAATATGGTATAAGGATATTGAAATAGAAGAACTGAAATGAAAGCTCTTGTTTTGTTCATTCTGCTGGGTGCGTATTTGACAGCCACTGCCCAACAGAATGAAAGGGAATCTCTTTTCAATGGGAAAAACCTTTCGGGGTGGATGGTACAATGTCAACAGCAGGACAGTAATAAAACATTTTGGATCATTGACGAGAGTACTATCTTAATGTAATTCTATCGGAAAGAAGGAACACCATCATGTTTGGTTAGCATCAGAACTAGTATTTACGGATTTTGAGCTAAATTTAAAATTTCAAGCCTATCCGGATTCTCTCGGTAATAGTGGCCTGGATTTTCGATGTCGGTATGATTCCCTGACTGAAGGCGGATGGACGGTCCGCAGGTGGATATCAATCCTTCTGACATGTTCTGGCGTACAGGGCTTATTTATGATGAAACGACCGGAGTGCGGTGTTGGATACATCCCAGACTTCCCGACTGGAATATGCCGGAGGAATATAAACCAGAAAAGTACTTATTCAAATATGCAAAAGATGGGGATGGAATGACTTCTTATATGCAAGGGCATGCATATCCGGACACTTGTAAATGGAATTGTGTGTACTGATTGGGATGCTACTGGTACTCTGGATGATACTGTGCATCAAAAACGTCGTGTAGGACAAAGTGGACATATTGCACTTCAGCTCCATAATGGGGATGAGTTACTAATTCGGTTCAAAGATATTTGGATAAAGAAACTTTGATTGTAAAATGAGGAATGTTGCTATATTTATAGTCATATTGCTCGGTGGTATTTTGGGAATATCATGGAGTCAAAAAGAGAGCTGGAAAAGTCTTTTTAACGGAGAAAATCTTGAAAACTGGGATAAGTATATCGGTCCGACTTTTCCAGGGCACGAGGAATTGGGTAAAACGGCGACTACGGATAATGTATTCTCTGTTGTGACCGTTGACGGATATAAAATGATTCGTATATCGGGTGAGGTTCACGGTTCCCTTGCTACCAAAGAATCCTTCGGGAATTATCATCTGCGGGTGGTTTATAAATGGGGAGACAAAGTGACCTTGGAACGTAATGGCGGACTTCTGTATCATGGCTATGGGCCTTTGGGGACTGCATTCGGTACGTGGATGGCTTCTGTTGAATGTCAAATGATGCATGATAATCCGGGGGATACTTTTCTGATGGTAGACAGCGTAGAGTGCAGTGCCAAGGTAAAAAGTGAAAAGGGAGTATATGTATATGATCCTAAAGCTGAAAAGGTACGTTTTGGACAACGGGTGAACAGACGTATGATAAGGAAAAGGCAACATGCTGAAAAGCCGTTGGGCGAATGGAATACGTTGGAATTATATTGTTTGGGGCAAACGGCAGTTCATGTAGTTAACGGGGTGACAGTGATGGTGAACGAAGATATCTGCTCTTGCGATAATGGTTCCATTCATCCGCTTACTTCCGGAAGGTTGCAATTGCAATCAGAGGGTGCGGAACTGTTTATAAAAGAGATTTCAATAGAACCTATTACAGAGATACCGAAAACTGTGTTATAAGAAAGTTAAACATTGGCATCCTCAAAGTTTAACTTCAACGATGCCAATGTTTATTATAGTTCTATACTTGCACCAGCTGATATCTATTCTTACTTACCTTACGGTGCTTTTTCTCCCAAATGTTCTTTCATATATGCACTGGGCGGCACTCCATAAAGTTCTTTAAATGCAGTAGAGAAGTTATTGGGGTCGGTAAAACCGGTCAAGGCTGCTGCCTCTGTTACTGTATATCGCTTCTCAGACAAAAGTGTGGCAGCTTGTTTCAATCTCACATTTCGGATAAAATTGCGTGTGGTCTGATTGGTCAATTCTTTTAGTTTCCGATGCAGATGCACACGGCTGATACCTATTTGCTCGCAGAGCATTTCCACCGTCAGGTTCGGATTGGAAAGATTCTCATTTATTACTTTCATGACACGTTCCATTAACTTGTCGTCCGGTGATTGAGCTGTAATCTTTTCCAGCTTGTCTTCTTGGGTCTGCTGGCCGCTGAAGTTATTGCGTAAACGCTCTCGGTTACGGATAAGGTTTCTTACTGTTTTGCGTAGTATTTCAATATTGAAAGGTTTTGTCAGGTAAGCGTCCGCTCCTGTCTCAAGTCCTTCGATATTATCCTCTTCCCGTGTCTTGGCAGTGAGTAAGATAACCGGTATATAGTTGAGGTTTACATTCTGTTTTATTTTGCGGCATAAGGTGAGCCCATCCATTTCCGGCATCATGATATCGCTTATCACCAAGTCGGGTGTCCGTTTAAATATCATTTCCAACGCTTCTTTTCCATTGCAACCTTCCATCATATAGTAGTCGTTGGTCAGTTCCTGAGAGATGTAGTGGCGTATTTCCTCATCATCTTCTACTACGAGTACGCGATATTTGGTTCGGGTACGTGTTGCTGCATCTTTAGCATCGTCCGTCTCTTCTATGGGCAAAGTGATTGGCATTGCCTGTGTATAGATAACATTGCTCTTTTCGTTGTGTTCCATTTCTTCTGGGCGCAAATGTTCACATCCCAGCGGCAACCGAATGATGAAACGTGTGCCCAATGTACCGTCCGGATTGTCTTCCACGCGAATGTCGCCGTGATGCAATTCCACTAATGAATGAGTCAGGTGTAAGCCGATGCCTGTCCCTACACTAGATTTGTTCAAGTCGTTATGTATCTGATAGAAACGTTCAAAAATATGTTTCTTCTCTTCCGCAGGGATGCCGATGCCGCTGTCCGCTATTATAATTTCGGCATAGTGCTGGAGTGAATCATACATGTTCTTGTCTTCACCGGTTGTCAAGTATATGTCAACACTGCCGTTTTCGGGTGTGAACTTGAATGCATTCGACAGGATATTCATAATAATTTTGTCGAAGTTGGCCGGATCCACCCATAGTTTCAGCTTTTCTTCCTCCGGATGGTGGAAGGTCAATGTTATTTTTTTCTTCAGTGCTTGTTCGGCAAACGTTTCGCAGAGGTCATTGATGAATCCTGTTATTTCAGTTTCACGAAAAACAAGTGACATTTGTCCTTTGTCTATCTTTCGGATATCCATCAGTTGATTTACCAGTCTTAGAATTCGTTCAGCATTCCGGTAGATCATACGGTAGGCTTTTTGTCGTAAGTTATCAGTATCATTATCCATTAACTTTTGTAATGGACTGATTATTAGTGACATCGGTGTACGTATTTCATGTGATATATTGATGAAAAATTGCAGTTTCGCCTCATTTAACTGTTCTGCATGAACATGCTGCATCATCTCCTGACGCATACAGTAATGATGGCGGATTTGTGCAATGACACCTCCGATAACTGCCAAGGCTATCAGAAAATAGAGGAGTTTAGCCCATCCGGTGGCCCACCATGCCGGATGGATGTAAATCATAACTTCTTTCACATCCGAGTAAATAGTATAGTCCATAGCCTTTACGCGAAAACGGTAGGTACCGGGTGTCAGATTGCTGAATGATACCCGATGGGTACCTGCGGGCAGGGCTATCCAAGGGCCATTGTTCATGGCATAGAGATAAGTTACCCGTTCGGGACTGTTCAATTCCTGCGTAGAGAATTCGATACTGAATGCATTGTCGAAATGCGAGAGTTGGAACTCTTTTGCTTCAAATACCGGGCGGTCGATAATTTCATAACCACCGCTTTTCATACCTTTTCGCACAGATTGGTTATGCAGATAAAAATCGGTTATACGAATATTCCATTTCTTGGCGGGATTCGTGATTTCCTGCGGATTGAAATAAGTAATGCCATTCATTCCGCCAAACCAGATGATGCCTTCTCTATCCTTATATGAAGCGTTTTTACTGAATTCGTTACCTTGTAGTCCGTCACCTACATAATAGTTGATAAACCTACCGCTTTCGGGGTGGAATTGTGAGATTCCGGCATTAGTACTTATCCACAGATGGCCTTGACCGTCACCTTGGATGGCGTAAATGGCATCACTGGGCAGACCGTTGGCTGTGGTATAAGTTGATAACTTTTGTGTTTTGGGAACCCAACAGAAAAGGCCGTTGGAACTTCCTATCCATATCGTACCTTGGAAATCTTCATAAATAGAGATAATGATATGTTTAGACAATAGCTTCTGCATCTTGAACTCGTCAGTGTTCAAATCAATGCAGTTTATTCCATCGTAAGTACCTGCATAGAGTTTGTTGTCTTTAGAATAGTATAAACAACTGATCCATTTGTTGACTTGTGCATTTATCTTTTCATGATAGACTAAACGTTCATTCATCAGGTCTAAATAGAACAGTCCGGACCCCATCGTTGCTATCCAGAGCCTTTTATATTTGTCTTCGGCAAAGTCATAAACGCGTTGTACATGTTTTCCGTCTTCATCCAACAAGTCCCGTCGATAGGTGCAATGTCCGGTCGCCTTGTCTAGCTTGCCCATACCATTTATAAATGAACCGCACCACAGATTTTGTTCTGAGTCTTCATACAGATTCATAACCGTGGATGGAACGGAAGAAGATTCATCGGTTACTCGGAAATGCGCTTTCTGTGTCCCACCTTTTGTTATGGCATAGATTCCATCGTTGTCAGTACCAACCCACATAATTCCATTCCGGTCCTTGTGCATAGCCGTGATGCAGTTGGAACCAATTATATTTTTGTCAATGGATCTGTATCCCAAATATTTAAAACTGTTTACCTGAGCGGGAATCAGCATGACTCCTTTTTGGTAGATGGCGAGCCAAAAATTTCCGGTATTGTCCTTCAATATGGAATGCACTTTTGAGGTACTTGAGTTAAAATAGGTGTTTTCAAAAGCATAGTCTGTTATTTGCTGCGTTCTATTGTTGAATATCTTTATGCCTCTTCCGTCCGTACCTATATAGAGTTCATCCTGACTGCTTGAGCAGAGTGTTTTAACCGGTAGATTTGTTTTTCCTTCATACGGTATCGAAATAAACGAGTCAGTCTTTTTATCATATTTAAGTAATCCTTTTCCCATAGCAGCAGCAAAGATATTTCCTTGTGAATCATGGCAGATACTGACAATACTGGCTCCTTTCTCTGAACCTAAATAATGGGTCACTTTGCTATCTGTATCGAGCTTATAAATTCCATTGTCACCTCTAATCATCCAAATGGATTGATTTTGGTCTTCAATAATATAGTCGGTCATACTTGTCGGTATAGGTAACTTGAGATTTCTTACTGTGAGTCTGCCTTTTTTTTCGTTAATCGTTAACGAACATAATACATTTCCCGAAACCCAGATTTCTCCATTTTTTCGTTCCAGAATATCGATGATTGTGCTTTCGAATGGCTTTTCATCTTCCCATGTAGCGGGTGGCGTAAAATTATCTGTAGCCGGATTATACATCTGTATTCCGTTGTAAGTTCCGACAAACAAATGTCCTTTGCTATCTTCGGCAAGAGTACGTACATAATTATGCGCCAACGAATGTTTATCTCCCGCTTGATATTTGTATATAGTGAATTTAGCACCATCATAACGATTTAAACCGTCTTCTGTGGCAATCCATATCATCCCGTTTCGGTCTTGAAATATCTTATTGATCAGACTGCTAGATAATTCCCGGTCGGTTGTAAACAACCTGCATGATTGTCCATACCCCAACAGTGGCATAAACAATAATAATAATAAAGTCAACGTATCTTTCATGGTAAGTATTCTCTCGGATTGTTTCTACAAAAGTAATTTAAGCCTAATATATTCCCTAATAAAAATGGAATTATTTTATTGGAGTATAACCCCTCAAATAGAAGTTGTAACATAGACAATGATTTCTGAAACATAGCTAAAGAATACGTAACATGCTATAGGTGAACAGGGAATGCAATCGTACGATAATTCCTATGCATATGAACTATTTTTGCAGTAGTTTAGTAACCATAAATATAAACTGCATAATGAATGCCATGAGAACAATTTACACGATTCTTTTTTTGATGTGTCTAAGTTTGGCACAGTCTTAGACTGCGGCTAATACTTTTGTTACCAATTCTACAGGCGGATTCATCTGGATAAAAGAAGGAAAAGCTTGCCCTATTCTTGTAGATAGAATCCCTGTCTGCCGGAGATAGAAATCGGATAGAACAACTATTGAGAAACTATCCAGATGTCGGTGACCGTTACAATCCACATGAATTTAAGTTTGTGAATAAGTAGTTTTTCCGTAAGATTCAATATATTTGCATGCAGTAATGTGATCCTTAGAGTAAGAACCTTTTCAATGAAAAATTCAATTCCCCGGTATACTTTCTATAAGACTAAGTACGGAAGCGAACTTTTAGTGGATGTCGTAGAACTGAAGTACGTAAAAAAGTTCTTGACCAAGGGCACTGTGCACACATTGACTTACTATGATATTACTTTCATTACAGAGGGAGAAGGTAATTTTTCTATCGATAATCAAACGCATAAGGCAGTTCCCTGTGATGTACTGTTTTCCAAACCCGGAGAGATACGGAATTGGGATACCGGCCACATTGTAAATGGCTATGCTTTGATCTTCGAAGATGAGTTTCTGTCTTCCTTCTTTAAAGATCCGTTGTTTGTGCAGCATCTTTCTTTCTTCAATGTGGGGAGGAAATCTGCCGGACTGCACTTGTCGAATGAGCTCTATGTACGTATGCTTCAATTGTTGAGTGATATTAAGACAGAGATCGATTCGTATAAACAAAACGATGTACATGTATTGAGAGCATTGCTTTATGAGGCTCTCATGCTTTTGGACCGGGCATATCAAAAGATGTTGTCTGACGGTAGTACCCATAAAGAAGCAAGCAGTACCCACATAAGCAAGTTCATGGAGTGTGTAGGGGCTGACCTGAGAGAACATCACTCTGTTCAATATTATGCCGATAAGCTATGCATCACACCAAACTATCTGAATGAAATTGTCAGTTCAGCTATGGGAATCAGTGCAAAGCAATACATTCAGAATAAAGTTGTGGAGGAAGCCAAACGGCTGCTTGTCTATACGGAACTGCCTATTTCAGAAATTGCTTTCGAACTGCATTTTTCAACCGTTTCCTACTTTGTCCGTTGCTTTCGTCAGTGTACGGGAGAGACACCTTTGTCTTACCGGAAGGAGCATAAACCGTAAAAAGTGTCATTTCTCCCTTAGTTCTTATTGCGTTGTATTTTCCTTGAGGGCCTATCTTTGCGGAATAATAACCCATAAAATAATAAGATTATGAGAGATGCGGAAAAGACAGTCGGAGGTATGATGGATAAGCTGAAAACAGCTTTTATCGGTTCGGTGGATGCAGAGGGCTTTCCTAATATCAAGGCTATGCTGCAACCCAGGAAGAGGGAAGGGATAAAGACTATTTACCTGACAACGAACACTTCGTCAATGCGTGTTGCGCAATACAGGGAAAATAATCATGCCTGTATCTACTTCTGTGATGCAAGGTTTTTCAGAGGTGTCATGTTGCGCGGCACAATGGAAGTGCTGACAGATAGTGCCAGTAAGGAGA
The DNA here is from genome assembly GCF_003464595.1 of Bacteroides intestinalis. Classification (GTDB taxonomy): domain Bacteria; phylum Bacteroidota; class Bacteroidia; order Bacteroidales; family Bacteroidaceae; genus Bacteroides; species Bacteroides intestinalis_A. The sequence goes on along the minus strand of NZ_QRZF01000013.1, from coordinate 48,451 downwards.
TGATATGGCGGGAAGGAGATACGATGTATTATCCGGAAGGCGTGACCGATCCCGACTATTGCGTCCTGAAATTCACGGCAATTTCCGGAAGATATTACAGTGGCTTCAAATCGGAAAGTTTTGTGATAGACTGATTCCTCAGTCCAGAAAAGGAATTTGGACTGCAAATTCCTTTTCGTTTTGAAAAATATCAATTTGCCGGTTGTACAGGGCATATTGGCGTTGCAGATTCTTGAGCCCTGTTCCACTTTTAGTTACGTAGTTGCGCAACTGGAGGTTGTTGGAAACAATAATCATTTCATCATCAATGGTGATGTGGATTATTAAAGGGGAGTTGGTGGTGCTGATATTGTGCTTTATGGCATTTTCCACAAGCATTTGTATGCTTGCAGGGATGACAAAGCGGTTATGATTCTTTCCGTTGTCTTCTATGTCGATGTGCAAGGTATCTCCAAAACGTATATGTTCCAAATACAGGTATGAGTCGACAAATGACAGTTCTTCTTTCAGCGTGACTTTTAATTGCCCGTGAGTTGTGAGCAGATAGCGGTAGACAGTGGATAATTTCTTAGTGAACAGGTTCGCTTTCTCTGCATCCTGATAGGTCAAGGAAGCAAGCACGTTGAGACTGTTGAACAGGAAATGCGGATTAATCTGGTTCTTCAGTACTTCAAATTGATACAAAGCTCTTTCTTTTTCAATAACAGCCAGCCGCTTTTCCATTTCCGTCTGCTGCAGGTTATAGAAAAAGATTTCTATCTGGAAGACGGCAATCCAGTTCCATGGGATTACAGGCAGGGAGCTTTTAAAGATATCCCAACCTGACATCTCCGGACCGGCTAACAGGCAGTTCAGGATTCCTGCCAATGAAACGCTAAGACAGGTGGTCAATAACAAGTCGATAGAAATTCTGACTACATTACTTGTGGATTTTAATCTCTTGTATACCCAATTGATTACTCCGAAATCAATAAATCCGAGTGCTATACATAGCGGAAGATTGATGATAAACTGATAAGCCAGATTTATCTTTAAAGGCTTTCCGCTGACTATGTTATAGATACAGCCGATAACAAATAGAGAGATTGATATCGTGAGGATAAAGAGGAATATGTATTTCTTATGTTTCATCAGCGTAGTTTATAAAGTACCGTCTATCCATTTCAGAAAATCGTTCGCGCGGCTGCGGCTGACCAATACTTCATGCGGGCATTCCGGGCGGAAATATAACTTTAAACGGCTGCCGAAATACCTGGAACTCTTTTGAATGGCCTTTATATTGGAGATGCAATTTCTCGATACGCGGAAAAAGAGATTCCTGTCCAGCATTGGTTCCAGTTGATCCAATGAGTAATTGATAATGTATCTTTTATTGGTGAACAGATGCAGGTAGGTGTACTTCTCTTCACTGTAGAAGAAAGCGACTTCATGGGTTTCAGCATACTGGAAAGTATCTCCTATCTGGACTAAAAAACGGTTCTTTTTATTTCCTGCCAGGTAATCGGTCTCCAGTTTCTTGTATTGGGGAGTGGTGGAATGTAGCGAATGGTTTCGTTCGAACTTGTGCAATGCCGCGTCCAATTCATTTTCTTCAATGGGCTTCAGCAGGTAATCAATGCTGTTGACTTTGAATGCCTGCAGGGCGTATTCGTCGTAGGCCGTTGTGAAGAGGACAGGTATATCAATGGGGCATTGCTCAAAAATCTCGAAACTAAGTCCGTCGGATAAGCGTATATCGACAATCATCAGGTCTATCCTGTTCTGTCTGAGAAGTAAGACTGCCTGCTCAATGCTTTCTGCCCAGCCTACCAGTTGATAGTCCGGCCTTAACATTTGCATCATCCGTTTCATTTCTTCATAGGCGAACCGTTCATCTTCCACCAATACATATCTTGTCATACTGATTCTGTTCTTTAGGGTATTACTGTTTCTTTGTCAAAAATACAATATATTATTCTGCCATGTAAGTTTTTAGGGAATAAATGTCTGTTTTCGTCAGAAGCCGCACCGGAAACCTGCCGTAAAACGTAAGGAGGTGCCGAAATTACAGCTCCCATCGTCTTCTTTAAAGTTTTCGATAAAACCTTTGAAACTACGGTCTGAGATTTTTGCGCTACGTATCCAGTTGCCACCTATACCCAGATAAATGCTCGTCTTCTTGCTTATGTAGAATGACGGGCTTATATAAGATTTCATGCTTGCCGTTGAATAGATTTTGGACTTTCCGTCTATGTTCATTACGGCCGACATGCCATCCATTTCGATAGCAGTGAGTTCTACCTTAAATTTCTTGTTCAGCCAGGTAGCGGCAGATATTTTTATACCGCTGGACATGTCTACTTTAAATTCGTATTTGCCCGTGTTCCTCCAGCTGAAGTATACCATAGGTAATATCATCGGGATGCCGTATGAATTGGTAAGCCCACCTCCGATTCCGAGGTCAAGATTGTTCCTTAGCTTATATACAAAGACAACGGCACCATTGGCTAACACGCTCTTTATCGTGATTTCACTGGGTGAAGCATAGACTCCGGCACCTAAAGAAGCGATAATGCTCCATCTATCGGACAAGGGCCTGATGTGTGATATATTTAAACTGCTGTTCAGTATATTATCAGGGTTTAATTCTTTGGCCGGTCCTTTGTTGTTGAGAATGCCATAGGAACAATTGAGGGTTGCCGACCATGCCGTTACTTGCCCTTTTTCATTGTGCCTGACAGAGAACGGCAGAGTATACCTGCCGGATAGAATAAGTAAGTCTCCCGACCCGTATTTATTGCCGGCATCATCTTTAAGGGTACTTGTCGGCATATAATCGCTGCTGATATAGCCCTGTCCGTAACTTAAGCCCGGAAGAATGACAAGCAATGGTGTCAATAGAATCTTAAAAGTAATTTTCATGTGGTTATTATAAATTGTTTCCGGCAAAGATATTACTCTGAAAGGGCAGTAGACAAGTGCTTCCGGACAGGCTGCATAATCTGCCGGTTGAAATTCGGTATTCAGTGGATGGATTGAAAGTGGAGGATATGAAAGATACCTATTTTGGATAACTGTATTTTGGATCAGCTTTGTATCTTTGTAGCATGGAACAAATAGCAGACAAGCAATATTGCCAGAGTTGTGGAATGCCTCTTCGCTTTGATGTGGAAGAATATCTGGGCACAAATGCCGATCATTCCTGTAGTGACGAGTATTGCTACTATTGCCTGAAAGACGGGAGTTATACAGTGGATATCTCTATGAATGAGATGGTGGATATCTGGGTAAAATATACCGATAAATACAACTGGTATTCGGGAACCGACTATACTCCACAAGAATTAAGAACCTTATTGAACAAGCGTCTTCCCACCCTGAAACGCTGGCGACAGAAAGAGATGACGCAACATGTTCACTATGAAGCTATCAATTGGGTTCGGACTTATATTGACCAAAACCTCTTTCAGGAAATCGATCCAGAGCAGTTGGCTAAGATGGTTAATCTTTCATTTTTCCATTTCCGAAAGGTTTTCAGGAATGTTACCGGAGAGAATATTGGTACATATATCCAGCGTCTGCGTTTGGAATACATTGCCCATTTGCTTATAACTACCGGACAGAGCATTGAGGAAATTGGTATGCAGACCAATTATCAGACAAAGTTCAGTCTGGCAAAGGCTTTTAAAAAGCACTTTGGCATTTCAATGTCGGCTTATCGCGAAAAGTATGAGTCTGTCAATGCGAGCCAAGAACCGGATAGCATGCCCGAGGCTAAGATTATGCGTATCAATACCCTGAAAGCTGTTTGCATAGAAGTGGGTGATACTTTTCGTGATAAATATGCTTACACCACGATCTGGAAGCAATTACTGCATTATAAAGCAGTTCATTTGCAGAATGCTCCCAGTAGTCGTTTTGTGAGTATAAGTCAGGATAATCCCTTGATTACACCGATGGAACAACGGCGGTTCTATATCGGGATTCTTGTTGAAGGGAGTGCCAAGTCCGAGGGGAAATTATCACTTCGGGAAATTCCCGGAGGGATGTACGCTGTTTTCAGGTATAAAGGCAGTTATTCTGATTTACCTGAATTTTATAAGACGATTTATAATCAATGGTTTCCTTACAGTATGTATCATCAGAAACGTCCGTTGACGTTTGAGGTGTATCTCAATTCACCGGATGAAACGCCGGTTGAAGGATTGCTGACGGAGATTTATATTCCTATTGATAAATAATTAAATGATATAAGTATGTTAGAATTGCCAGAAGTACTTACACTGAGTAAGCAAGCCAATGATGTTTTAAGAGGTAAAACGATTACGCAAGTGTTCAATGCTACCAAGCCTCATAAGTTCACGTTCTATAGTGGCGATCCACTGGAGTATGGAAAGTTGCTCATCGGAAAGACGATTCTGTCGTCTAAAGGATATGGAATGTTTGTCGATTTTTACCTGTCGGGCAATGTGATAATGAATATCGGTGACGGGGTGAGCGCACGTTACTATAATCCGGGTGATAAAGTTCCTGCCAATTACCAATTGCTGCTGACTTTTGAAGATGAATCGTTTCTTGTATTTACGGTTGCCATGTATGGCTTTATCAGTGCCTATCCCGATGGCGTTATCGACAATAAATATTATACGATAAGCCGTGAAAGTATTTCCCCGCTGAGTGATGCTTATACGGAAGCGGAATTTGAGAAATTATTTGCTTCAGCCAAAAAGACATTGACGGCTAAAGCTCTGCTGGCTACCGAACAACGTATTCCGGGTGTAGGCAATGGGGTAACGCAGGATATTCTATTTAATGCCGGGATTCATCCGAAACAGAAAGTGCTTGACCTGTCGGATGGACAGAAAGGGGTACTTTTCAAATCTCTGAAGGATACCTTAATGGCTATGACTTCCGGAAGAGGCCGTGATACCCAGACGGACCTTTATGGAAATGAGGGAGGGTATAAAACGATTCTTTCTTCCAAAACATGGAAGAATCCTTGCCCGCGTTGTGGCAGCGTAATTGTCAAAGAAGCCTATCTTGGAGGATCGGTTTACTATTGTCCTGAATGTCAGAAAATAAGGAAAATATAATAACAACTTAAATTATAGTTATGGCGAAAGGAACATGTCACAAGGGTGGTTTCTTTTTTCTCTTCCGATAATTTGCAGGAATAAAAAGTCTGCCTATCTTTGTGGCGATATAAAAAATGTTGGATGTTTAAAGTTAAGAAGGATTCGGTAAGTAAATAACTGTGGGCATTATGCTCTCGGTTATCCTTTAGCTCAACTCGTGCATATTCTTGCAGGAGTTATTTTTATACCTATGTATCAACAATAAAATTTAAACATCATGAGCAACGAAAATAAATCTATTCACGAATTCGATTTTAGTTTAATCTGCGAATACTTTTCAAGTGTAGAACGTCAGGGACCGGGAAGTGCTGAAACAACAATAAAGGCTCTTAGCTTTGTTGAGGGGCTTACGGATAAATCTCTGATTGCTGATCTGGGTTGTGGCACAGGTGGCCAGACGATTACGCTGGCGCAACATACTCCGGGACAAATTACAGGCATTGATTTGTTTCCTGATTTTATCAACCAATTCAATAGTAATGCCGAGCACTTTAACCTTCAGGACAGAGTGAAAGGTATTATTGGATCAATGGATGAACTCCCGTTCCGGAATGAAGAATTAGATCTTATCTGGTCGGAAGGAGCCATCTATAATATTGGTTTTGAATACGGGTTGAATCTATGGCGTCCGTTTTTGAAGAAAGGCGGTTATATTGCCGTATCAGAGGTGTCATGGTTCACTGATGAACGTCCGGCTGAGATCAATGATTTCTGGATGGATGCTTATCCTGAAATAAATACGATTCCCAATAAGCTGGCACAGATGCAGAAGGCCGGATATATCCCTGTAGCCTGTTTCTGTATACCGGAAAATTGCTGGATCGAACATTTCTATATGCCGCAGGTTGAAGCCCAAGAGGACTTCCTACGAAAATATAAAGGTAACCAAGCTGCTGAAGAACTGATTGCCAATCAGCGCCATGAGCAACAATTATACTATAAGTATAAAGACTTTTATGGTTATGCATTCTACGTCGGAAAGAAAATCTAAGTAACTTATGAAGGAGAATTACCCTGAAGACAATTCTCCTTCTCTTTTATGATTCATCTTTTTTCGATATACTTTAGAGAATAACTGTCTTTATTTCAATAAAATAAATTTGAAAAAGTCATTTGTTATTTCTATATTTAGCCCTGAAAACGACAGCAGGTTGATTGAGTAACCTTTAAAACAAGATATTATGAGAAACTACTATTTGGTATTACTACTCTTAATGACTAATTTATTTAGTTATGCGCAACAAACCCTCATTAAGGACTCTTTAAAGTCTGAAGTCTTAGGACAGACCCGTCATTTGAATCTGGTAATACCGGATACGGCCGGTATGCAACCAGGTAAGAAATTGAATGTTGTATATGTTTTGGATGGGGATAATGCATTTGTGAATTTGGTGGCATCACAAATCTCTTTTGTAACAGATATGGAGTCTGATAAAGGAGTTCCTGCATATTTGGTAGTAGGCATTGAGTCCGAAAATACCAGAATGGACGATTTTATAACAAAAGGAGAATATAGAGCGACAGGACGCGCTGATCTGTTTCTGGACTTCATGTCTAATGAATTGTTTCCGTATATCGAAACTCGCTATAATTTAAATAACCATAGAGCTTGTGTCGGGCATTCATTGGGAGGTTCCTTATTTATGCATGCTTTGTGTAACCGGGATTCCATGTTTAATGCCTATATGCTGTTTAGCCCCAACTTGATCTATGAGAAACATCGATTGATCCGTGACTTTAAAACCAAGAATCCGGATAGTCTTCATAAATTTGTTTTCATAGCCAATGGCAATGCCGGGGAATTGGAGCAGAATTATCTTAAAGGCGTGGAGGAACTGGATTCACTCATTACTAATTCTCCTCAAATAGACAATTTCAAAATTATATTCGAATATATGTCTGATGTCAACCATTCGGAATCTGTACCTGTGTCATTTGGGAAAGCGGTGAAAGCATATTTAGGTTATTCATATGGAACTCCGAAAGAAGAAGAACGAACTGCATTATTGGGTGAAGAAGATTATGCCATGGCTGTCAAAAAGATATATGACAATAGACGATTGTATCTGGGTTATCAATTTTATCCGGAAGTATATCCCCTGTATAATGATTGGATAACGGTGGCTGGTAATAATGAGCAACCGGATAAAGTGATACAACTTGCAAAATGGGCCATATCAATTTATCAGAATGATTTTAGTCATTACATCATGTATTTGGCCATGTCCGAAGCCTACATGGATAAAGATGACGTAAAAACTGCCCTAAAAGCGTGTGATGACGCAAGAAGAGCAGTTGGTTTATTGCGTGAAACAGTTGATCCTCAGACTTATGAGTATGCTCTGGAAGAGATTAATACATTGGTTGACGAAATTAAACAAGCGGAAAAATAACTCTAATGTCTGCAATTCAGAAGAATCCATTCTGTCATATCTTTCAGGACCTCAGGACTGATGGTTTCTTCTAATTGCCCGTATTCCATAATTGTACAAGTCTTACAGGATTGGAACAAATGGTTCAAACCGGGATATTTCTTGGTGGTAACTTTCTTATTTCCGTTAGACTTGACCCAATCTTCCACAGCTTTGAGATTCATGTCTGCATCTACCTGTATGTCTTTATCTCCATTGACAGCCAGTACCGGACATTTTATCTTCTTTAAATCTTGGGTCGGATCGTATTTCATGAAATGAAGATACCACGGAGAGAGCATTCCGTTCATCTCAACTTCTATTTGTTTGGCGATGTTTGGGTCTTGCAGTTGTACGGGTGGCAGTGTTGCAATAATGTTGGCATATAGCTCTTTCCGGATTTCCTCAGTGCTTTTGTCCTGTGCCAATATAGCATAACGGGCGCGTAATGTGGGTTTGTATAATTCCCACATGGCATCGGAGGTGCCACCTGACTTGCTAACTGTTTCTGCTTGTTTCAACATCAGGCTGTCTCCTTTTATGGTAGCGCCGGCCATTGAAACGATGTAAGCAATATCTTTGTTACGGGCGCCCAATATAAAAGCCACGGTTCCGCCACAGCTATGACCGATGATTCCTATCTGTTTGGGATTAATTTCTTTTCTGCCTTTCAGGTAATTGATCGCTGCTTCTGCATCGCTGGCATAATCTTCGTTGGTGGCTTCTGCAAAAACGCCTGTTGAGCCTCCTACGCCTCTGTCGTCGCAGCGAAGTACGGCTATACCGTTACGGGTCAGGTAGTCTGCTATTACCAGAAATGGCTTATGCCCCATTATTTCCTCATCCCTGTTCTGTGCGCCACTACCGGTAACCAATACTACTGCCGGGAATTTTTTGCCCTGTTCGGGAAGCGTCAGAGTGCCGGCAAGTGTGATTCCGGCTTCTTTATTTTCAAAAGTAATGTCTTCTGCTTTATAGGGGAAAGGTGGTTGTGGTTCTTGGGGGCGTTTAGGTTTGGCTACTTCTCCTTTTTCCAGATTTAGTTTGAATCTAAGTCCTTGTGTGAAGTCTCCGTATATTTTGCCGTCTTTCTCCAACTTACCTTTGTAAGAGGCACGAATATCAGGAATCTGAATCGTCAGAATCGAATCCTGAAAGAGTGTGGAACCTGTCGGAATGCCTTTTACATTCTGATCGGGACTGTCACAAGTAGAGGTATATCCCTGCTCGGTTTGTTGCAGGTTGAAGCAAATAGTCAAGGAAGCGTTGGGGAGCGACAGCTTTCCATTCCATGTTCCGGATATGTCCTGAGCATGGATGCAGATAGGAAAGATAAATCCTAAAAGGAATAGAATGGAGTGTTTTTTCATATCCGGTGATTTAAATGGTTTTCATATAATATTTTGAGTTTCTTATTTGACATACTCATGTAGTTCTTTACAATCTACCGCCAGTTCATCGACTGCTTTCCACCCAAAGATACCGTTTTTTATTGTAACATGCAATACACATCCCATGGCTACTTGTGTATCTATAGGGACGTGGAAGGAAAGGTAGTCGTCAGGATTATCCTGGTCGACAGCTTTCAGAATTCTGCATTCAGGCAATATGGTCCGGTAGCGGGCCAATTTGTTGGGCTTTAGAAAACGGATTTCTGTTACTCTGTATTCTTTACGGACGGGAGCCTTGCTTGCCAACCAATGATTCATATTCAGTAACAGATTGATACCCATACCGTGAAAAAGCATCCCTATGACAATGCCACAGGCGATGGTCTTCAGGTAATATCCGACTTTTGTGTATTTATCTGCCAGAAGTACGCCAATAATAATGACAAGAATGGTAGTGAAAAGCATCACGGATGCCATAAGTGGGCGATAACTGATACCCCGAAATGCAGTTTGCTGGAGCAATACAGTACTGGGAGAGGCCAGATAACCCACTCCGACAAGTATTGTCAGGATCACAATCACTATCAGCCAGACATATATGGTTTGCCTGCGCTCTTTCTTTTTTTCCCGGATTTGTCCGGTGGTTGTTATTCTTCGATATCTCATTCTGTTGACGAAGGTACGCTTTTATATCTTCATATAGCCTATCTCCTTTAAAATTCTATTCAAGCTTCTTCTGAGAAGAGAAATAAAAGGTTTTGTTTATTATAGGCTTAAAGAGATTTTGTATATCTTTGCATAATTACAAAACTAGACTTAAAGAAAACATTATGAAGACAAAACGCTTATTAGGATTATTGCTATTAATCCTGCCAATCACTGGCTTTGTTGCTTGTAGTGATGATGAACCGCAAGACAAGGTAGAAACTGTAAAAATGCTTATTTCTGACAAAACAGGTACTTATCAGCCTTGGGGAAGTGATTCTCCCATCGATTGTATGCTGGTGAAAGAAGAAAGTGAAAGCGACTACAAAACGCTGGATTTTCAAGGAATTGCTGATTTCGTTTACGAAAAAGGCTATGAGTATGCTTTATGGGTTGAGAAAAGAACCTTGGTTGATCCTCCTGCTGATGGAAGTAGCATTGTCTACAAATTGATAGATGTAATATCGAAGGCAAAAGTAGAGTATGAATACACAATAAAAGTAGATGGCCCTAATCCTTTTATTCTGTCTCCCGAAGGTGGTGAATATGAAATACCTTTTACCTGTAAAGCGAAGAAATTTGCAGAGGGTAATCTGGTTGAAGATGGATATATTTCTTTAAAAGGGTTGAGATATAATATGGGTACCAATTACGGAGGGCTGACAAGAGTCGTAAAAGATGGCGATAAGGTTGGGTTTTATAAACTTGTAATAGAAGGCATTCCGCGCTTTAATATGAAAAAGGTTCCTGTATGGTACTGTGGCATTTATTCTCCGGATGCAGATGTATCTGTCGGACCTGAGCCTGAGCCTATTTATAAACAACTGTTTGAACAACCGCAGACAGAGGGTGAGGATTATTATATGAATTCGGTAATCTTTATGTCTACAGGCACATTTGCTGAATAAACTCTGAAATAATATTTAAGACATACCTGAACCGTGTCTGGTCCTGGTCTGCTCCGTACCAACTCCGTACCTGGTCCGTATAAAAGTACCTTTATTGGGAGTTGATACGGAGCGGGTACGGACTTGATACGGAGTTGGTGTGGACTTGGTAAGGCAGCGAGCGTATATTAATGGATGCATCAAGGGCTATAGGTGAATCTTGTATTTAAGAATATTAAATGTTTTTCTTCTTTATAAACCAAATATGATTTTTTCGCTTCGTCTATAAACAGAGAAATCAAAACATGAAATTTCTGTAATCCGAACTAATGGTGACATTAGTATCTGTAAATGGCATAGAATGATGCGATTGAATAAAGTAATCTTATCTGTAATCAGCTATATTGTAGTAGGTGGTTTTCAAACAGCCGTTTGGGGACAAACCATTAGCGGCAAGATAATAGACAGTGAACAGCACCCCATAGAGGGGGCGACCATTGTATTGCAAACGGTAGACTCTATTTATATAGATGCGTCTATATCAAACGCTGACGGTATATTCACTTTGAATGGCCAACAAGAAAAATACCGCTTAATTATCCAACATCTTTTATTTCATACGAAGCAAGTAACCGGCAATGGGAAAAATGCCGGGACTATTCAGTTACAGCCTCAGGATTATGCCTTGGATGAAGTGGTGGTAAAGGCGGAACGCCCATTTGTAAAAGTGGAGAATGGACGTTTAGGTTATAATCTCGCTGTTTTATCTGAAAAGCAAGTAGTGAATAATGCCTATGAAGCATTGATGAGGCTACCGGGAGTGCAAGAAAGTAAGGGGGCATTGACTCTGGTCGGTGCAGGAAATCTGATTGTAATCCTGAATGGAAAACCTACTACAATGGATGTCGGGCAGCTTGAAACTCTTTTGCGTAATACGCCGGTAAGCAGGGTGGAGAAAGCAGAAGTAATGTATAGTGCACCCCCAGAATATCATGTACGGGGAGCGGTTATCAATGTTGTTTTAAAACGCTCGAATGACTATTCTTTTCAAGGAGAAGTAAGTGCTGATTATAAGAATCAATATTTTAATAGCGGTGGCATGAAGGGGAATTTCCGTTTATCGACACCCAAGATGGCTTTTGATGTGATGTATGGAGCGAATGATGTGAAGAACATGGAATACATAGACCTCGATTCCAGGCATACACTGAAAAATGAACGGTACGATATCAGTCAGAATGAGCAATTACGCAGTAAGTATTGGAATCACAATTTCAGAACTGCATTTGAGTATAATTTCAATGATAATCATACAATCAATGTGATATATACAGGCAGTTATAGCCCCGATCAGCATAATAGTAGCGAAACGACAGGAAATTATCAAACCAGTAATGTTGATAAATATCTTGATACACAGATGAATAATGTCACATTGCAGTATCATTCAGGATTTGGGTTTGAAATAGGTGGTGATTATACGCATTATACATCCGACAATCATCAAAGCCTCTATGCCGACTATCAGGATGGCAGGCAAAGCAGTTTTTCAATGGTTGGCGGACAAAGAATAGATCGCTATTCTATTTATGCAGATCAAAAGCATTCATTATCTAAAGGATGGAGTTTAGGGTATGGGGCATCCTATCGGTTTGCTAAAGATCGTGATTTTCAAACTTATGATAAGGTAGTGGGGGATATTCATACTCAGAATATGTATTCCGATCTGAAAGAACAGACTGCTAATTTTTATGTGTCACTCAGAAAAAACTACGAGACAGGAGTTTCGTTCTCAGTATCGGCTACGGGAGAATATTATACTATTGGCAATTATCATAAATGGGCGGTTTATCCACAGGCATCGCTGACTTACTTTAAAACCCCGAAGCATACATTCCAGTTCTCCTTATCTACAGATAAGACGTATCCGAGCTATTGGGATATGCAATCGTCTGTTAGTTATCTCAACGGGTACACTGAGTTATGGGGAACGCCGGGATTGAAACCTATGACTAATTACAATCTGAACGGGAGTTATATCTTGAAGCAAAAATATATTTTTAACCTGTTCTTTATGCATACTCCAGATTACTTTATACAAACTCCTTATCAATCTACAGATAGGCTTGCGCTAATTTATAAAAATACAAACTGGAACTATATGCAGTTGTGGGGAGTAAATATCATATTGCCTTTCAAAACAGGAAATTGGTTGGATTCTCGATTGACTGTAGCCGGTATGCAGATGAGGCAACGTTGTGATGATTTCTTTGATATACCTTTCAATCGAAAAAAGTGGATGTTCAGTGCTATGCTGGATAACACTTTTAAAGTGAATAAAAATCTGGCTTTTGAATTGATGGGGAATGTACAAACACCGGTTATACAAGGAACATTCGATATTGAATCCATCTTTAACTTTACTGCCGGATTGAAATGGAGTTTTGCAAACGACAGGATGAGCCTTTCCGCTCGTTGTAATGATATTCTTAATACAGGGATGCCTAAAACAAAAGTTCGTTTCAAGGGACAGGACTTAGATATGAACAGCGCTTTCTATTCGCGGGCTTTTACTCTGAATCTCAGTTATCGCTTTGGAGGGTATAAGAAAAAGAATCTGAAAGAGGTGGATACATCAAGGTTTGGAATGTAATTGTTATTAGGTGGAACACCTGGTATATTGAACAAAAAAGCTCTGAAATCATTCGATTTCAGAGCTTTAAGCGGTGCGTACGGGACTCGAACCCGTGACCCCATGCGTGACAGGCATGTATTCTAACCAACTGAACTAACGCACCATAATTTCATTTCTTTAATTGCTTTCTCTCTCGATTGCGGTTGCAAAGGTAGGCATTTCTTTGAAACCTGCAATAGCTACGATGAAATTTTTTTGCTTGATTTTATCACTTTTCCTTTTATATCCTCATTTTGAGAACATTGGAATATGAAAAAAAATAAGTTCTTGCAGAGCTTTTTGTGAAAGGGGATTGGGATGGTTTTGTAATGAAAACGAAGCTTTTTGTTGCTTGATTTAAACTTCTTGCTCGAAAACTTCGTTATTTTACAATAAATCGTTATTTTTGCAAACTCAAATCGAGAAAATTGTAATTTGAAAACGATAAAAACGATAATTTAGGATGATGAAAACGGCCAAACTGTTACTTCACTGTCCCGACAAACCGGGAATTCTGGCAGAAGTGACAGACTTTATAACGGTAAACAAGGGAAATATTATCTATCTGGACCAATATGTCGATCATGTGGAGAATATCTTTTTCATGCGTATCGAGTGGGAATTGAAGAACTTCCTGATACCGCAAGAGAAAATTGAAGATTATTTTGCTACGCTGTACGCACAGAAATATGAAATGTTTTTCCGTCTCTATTTCTCGGATACGAAACCACGCATGGCAATATTTGTGTCTAAGATGTCACATTGCCTGTTCGATTTACTGGCACGCTATACGGCAGGAGAATGGAACGTCGAGATTCCTCTTATTATAAGCAACCATCCCGACTTGCAACATGTAGCCGAACGTTTCGGAATACCTTTCTATCTGTTCCCTATTACAAAGGAGACTAAAGAAGAACAGGAGAAAAAAGAAATGGAATTGCTGGCAAAGCATAAGGTGAACTTTATTGTACTGGCGCGTTATATGCAGGTGATTTCAGAGTGGATGATTGATGCCTATCCCAATCGGATTATCAATATTCATCACTCTTTCCTTCCTGCATTTGTGGGAGCAAGACCTTATCATGCAGCATTTGAGCGTGGTGTGAAGATCATTGGTGCTACCAGTCATTATGTAACAACAGAACTGGATGCAGGACCGATCATTGAACAAGATGTGGTTCGTATCACTCATAAAGATACTGTAGAAGATCTTGTAAATAAGGGGAAAGACCTGGAAAAGATTGTTCTCTCGCGTGCCGTGCAGAAGCATATTGAGCGCAAGGTACTGGCGTATAAGAATAAAACAGTGATATTTAGTTAAGGTATATTCATGAAAGTAGCGATTATCAAATATAATGCGGGCAATATCTATTCGGTGGATTATGCGCTGAAGCGTTTGGGCGTGGAAGCTGTGGTAACGGCGGATAGAGATGAATTGCGTGCGGCGGACAAAGTGATCTTTCCAGGTGTGGGCGAGGCGGAAACCACCATGAAGTTTCTGCGTGCCAGTGGCATGGATGCATTGATTAAGGAACTTAGACAGCCTCTTTTAGGGATATGTCTGGGTATGCAAGTGATGTGTCGCCATTCTGAAGAAGGGGGAGATGTGGATTGTCTGGGTATTTTTGATACGGAAGTGAAGCGTTTCGTTCCACAGAAGCATGAGGATAAAGTGCCTCACATGGGTTGGAATACGCTCACAGAGACGAACAGTGGCTTATTCAAAGGCTTTACAAAAGAAGAGTTTGTCTATTTTGTGCATAGCTTCTACGTTCCGGTCAATGAATATACAGCTGCTGTGACGGACTATATACAACCGTTTAGCGCTGCCTTGCATAAGGATAATTATTATGCTACCCAATTCCATCCGGAGAAGAGTGGAGGTGTGGGAGAACGTATCCTGCGCAATTTTTTAGAATTATAATTAAGTAGATAAATATATGATAGAGCTTATCCCTGCAATAGATATTATCGACGGAAAGTGTGTACGCCTTTCGCAAGGTGACTATGACAGTAAGAAGGTGTATAACGAAAATCCGGTGGAAGTGGCCAAAGAAATGGAGGCATACGGTATTCGCCGGCTTCATGTGGTAGACCTGGACGGGGCGGCTTCTCATCATGTAGTCAATTATAATGTTTTGAATAGAATCACCTCACAGACTTCCCTGATAGTTGATTTCGGTGGTGGCGTGAAAAGTGATGAAGACTTGAAGATAGCTTTTGAGAATGGGGCGCAGATGGTTACAGGCGGCAGTATTGCGGTGAAAAATCCTGAGTTGTTCTGCCATTGGCTGGAAGTTTACGGCAGTGAGAAGATAATTCTTGGTGCGGATGTGAAAGACCGGAAGATAGCTGTGAATGGCTGGAAGGACGAAAGTGCTTGTGAATTGTTCCCTTTCCTGAAAGAATATGTAGAGAAAGGTATTCAGAAAGTAATTTGCACGGATATTAGTTGCGATGGTATGTTGCAGGGACCTTCTATTGAACTGTATAAGGAAATGCTGGAACAACATCCCGACCTTTACCTGATAGCAAGTGGCGGTGTCAGCAGTATGGAAGATATACGTGCATTGGAGGCGGCTGGAGTACCGGCTGTAATTTTTGGTAAGGCTCTGTATGAAGGGCATATTACTCTGAAGGAAATAGAAAGAATGATGCAGGATTATTGACGAATCATTCTCATGAATATAAATCGTTAAAACAAAACAGAAGTGTTAGCGAAAAGAATTATTCCCTGTCTCGATATCAAAGACGGACAAACAGTGAAAGGAACCAATTTCGTCAATTTGCGTCAAGCGGGCGATCCAGTGGAACTGGCGCGTGCGTATAGTGAGCAAGGTGCTGATGAATTGGTTTTTCTGGATATAACAGCCAGTTTTGAAGGTCGCAAGACATTTGCAGAGTTGGTGAAGCGCATTGCTGCCAATATCAGTATTCCGTTTACGGTAGGTGGCGGTATCAACGAATTGAGTGATGTAGACCGTCTGCTGAATGCCGGTGCAGATAAGATTTCTATCAATTCTTCTGCAATTCGCCGTCCCGAACTGATTGATGAAATAGCTAAGAACTTCGGTTCGCAGGTATGTGTGCTGGCGGTAGATGCCAAACAGACTGAAAAAGGCTGGTGGTGCTATCTGAATGGAGGCCGTGTAGAAACAGATAAGGAGCTGTTTACCTGGACAAAAGAAGCCCAGGAACGTGGTGCCGGAGAAATACTTTTCACCAGCATGAATCATGATGGCGTAAAGACCGGATACGCCAATGAAGCACTTGCTGAAATGTCTGATAACCTCTCTATTCCGGTGATTGCATCGGGCGGAGCAGGAGCAAAAGAGCATTTTCGTGATGTATTTTTGCAAGGAAAAGCAGATGCAGCGTTGGCAGCCAGTGTTTTTCATTTCGGAGAAATTAAAATTCCCGATTTAAAATCGTATCTTTGCGCCCAGGGAATCTCGATGCGGGTGATGTAAAAGTGATAGAGTGGCAAAGTGATAAGGCGATAAAGATGACAGAATATTACCGCATCACGCTGCATAGCAATTAATAATTTATAGCTCATAATTAATAATTACCTAAATGGATTTTGATAAAATGAACGGACTTGTTCCGGCAATCATACAAGACGCAGACACCGCTAAGGTGTTAATGTTGGGCTTCATGAATAAAGAAGCTTACGACAAAACGGTAGAAACCGGTAAAGTGACTTTTTTCAGCCGCACCAAGAACCGTCTTTGGACGAAAGGTGAGGAGAGTGGTAATTTCCTGAATGTCGTTTCTATCAAGGAAGACTGTGATCAGGATACATTGCTGATTCAGGTACATCCTGTGGGACCAGTTTGCCATACAGGCACGGATACATGTTGGGGTGAGAAGAATGAACAGCCTGTAATGTTTCTGAAGCATCTTCAGGATTTTATTACTAAGCGCCATGAAGAGATGCCGGAAGGTTCTTACACAACCAGTCTGTTTGAGTCTGGTGTGAATAAAATGGCACAGAAAGTGGGTGAAGAAGCTGTGGAAACAGTGATCGAAGCTTGCAACGGAACTGACGAACGGTTGATCTATGAAGGAGCCGATTTGATATACCACCTCATCGTGCTGCTAACATCCAAAGGATACAGTCTGGAAGATTTGGCACGCGAATTGCAGGAACGTCATAGCGCTTCGTGGAAGAAACACTAAATAATTAATAATTAAAAATTAATAATTAATAATTAAACGGGAATGGCTGAACCGCTGATACGATATAAAGATGTGGAAGTACACCAACAGGACTTGTGCGTGCTGAATGAGGTAAACCTCGAGCTGCAGAAGGGAGAGTTTGTGTACCTGATCGGTAAGGTAGGTTCGGGTAAGACCAGTTTGCTAAAGACCCTCTACGGAGAACTGGATATCACTGCCGGCGAAGCAATGGTACTGGGCTATGATATGAGCCGCATTAAGCGCAAGCATATTCCGCAGTTGCGTCGTAAGTTGGGCATCGTGTTTCAGGATTTCCAACTGTTGACGGACCGCACGGTGAACGATAATCTTGCTTTTGTATTGAAGGCTACGGGTTGGAAAAACAAATCGGAAATAAAAGACCGTATTGCTGAAGTGCTGATGCAGGTAGGAATGGGTAATAAAGGATACAAGTTCCCTAACGAACTTTCGGGAGGCGAACAACAACGCATTGTTATTGCCCGTGCTATGCTCAACTCTCCGGAGATTATCCTGGCGGATGAACCGACCGGTAATCTGGATGCGGAAACGGGACGTGCTATTGTAGGACTGTTACATAACATCAGCCGCACGGGTGGCTCGCTGGTATTGATGACTACGCACAACCTCCATCTGCTTCACGAGTTTCCGGGACAGGTATATCGCTGTGCAGGTCATCAGATAACAGATGTGACATCCGAATATTCGAATGTCATGCCGACTGTAGAAGAAACAAATAATAATATATAATCATTTAATACAGGAACGAAAATGAAAGTTTTAAAGTTTGGAGGTACTTCCGTAGGTTCTGCACCGCGGATAAAGGAAGTAGCCAAATTGATCACTGATGGTGAACAGAAGATAGTTGTACTCTCGGCTATGTCGGGTACAACTAATACATTGGTGGAAATTTCGGACTATCTGTACAAGAAAAATCCGGAGGGTGCCAACGAGATCATTAACAAGCTGGAGGCTAAATACAAACAGCATGTGAATGAGTTGTATTCCACTCCCGAGTATAAACAGAAAGGTCAGGAACTGATTAAATCTCATTTTGACTACATCCGTTCTTATACCAAAGACCTTTTCACGCTGTTTGAGGAGAAAGTGGTTCTGGCACAGGGAGAACTGATCTCTACTGCCATGATGAACTATTACCTGCAAGAGTGTGGTGTGAAGTCCATTTTGCTTCCGGCTTTGGAATATATGCGTACCGATAAGAATGCGGAGCCCGATCCTGTATATATTAAGGAGAAACTTCAGATGCAGTTGGAATTGCATCCCGGTGCTGAGATTTACATCACACAAGGATATATTTGCCGCAACGCTTACGGAGAAATAGACAATCTGCAACGTGGTGGAAGCGACTATACCGCTTCTCTGATCGGTGCAGCTATCAATGCTTCCGAAATCCAGATATGGACCGATATCGACGGTATGCACAATAATGACCCGCGTATCGTTGACAAGACTGCTCCTGTACGTCATCTTCATTTTGAAGAAGCTGCCGAGCTGGCTTATTTTGGTGCGAAGATTCTTCACCCCACTTGTATACAGCCTGCCAAGTATGCCAATATCCCGGTGCGTCTGCTGAATACGATGGACCCGACTGCTCCCGGTACTATGATTTCCAATGATACCGAGAAGGGCAAAATCAAGGCAGTTGCAGCAAAAGATAACATTACAGCTATCAAGATTAAATCCAGCCGTATGTTGCTTGCTCACGGTTTCTTGCGCAAGGTATTCGAAATCTTTGAAAGCTATCAGACTTCTATCGATATGATTTGTACTTCTGAGGTAGGAGTATCTGTATCTGTTGATAATACGAAGCACCTCAACGAGATTTTAGACGACCTGAAGAAGTACGGAACCGTTACAGTAGATAAGGATATGTGTATTGTCTGTGTGGTAGGTGATTTGGAATGGGAGAATGTCGGTTTCGAGGCGAAGGCACTGGATGCCATGCGCGACATACCGGTACGAATGATCTCATTCGGTGGTAGTAACTACAATATTTCTTTCCTCATCCGTGAGTGCGACAAGAATAAGGCATTGCAGTCGCTTAGCGATGCACTGTTCAACGAAGAATAAGAGAAATAAGAAAGTACAGATATAAAATAATATGGAACGCAAACTACACAAATTACACAACTCTCTGATAAAGGCTCTTGTGTAATTCGCGTAATTTGCGTTCTTTTCTTTATAAACAAAGTTTTGAAGTATGAAAGGAACATTCCCCATAGATAAATTCCGTGAGCTGCATACCCCTTTTTATTATTATGATACGAAGGTGTTGCGTGATACTCTTTCCTGCGTGCGTGCAGAAGCTGCTAAGTATGGCAATTTTGAGGTACATTATGCTGTGAAAGCAAATGCTAATCCGAAGGTACTTACCATTATCCGTGAGAATGGACTGGGTGCCGATTGTGTGAGTGGGGGAGAAGTGCGCGCTGCCATCAAGGCTGGCTTTCCTGCGAATAAGGTTGTTTTTGCAGGAGTAGGTAAGTCCGATTGGGAGATCAACCTGAGCTTGGACTACAATATCTTCTGTTTCAATGTGGAGTCTATTCCTGAGTTGGAAGTAATTAATGAATTGGCGGCTGCTAAAGGTAAGATCGCTAATGTCGCTTTCCGTATCAATCCCAATGTAGGTGCGCATACGCATGCCAACATCACTACCGGGCTGGCAGAGAATAAGTTTGGTATCAGTATGCAGGATATGAACGATGTGATAGACGTGGCACTGGAGATGAAGAATGTGAAGTTTATCGGACTGCACTTCCACATCGGTTCGCAGATATTGGATATGGGTGATTTCGTGGCTCTTTGCAATCGTGTGAATGAACTGCAAGATAAGTTGGAGGCACGCCGCATCCGTATCGAGCACGTCAACGTAGGTGGCGGACTGGGCATTGATTATAAGCATCCCAACCGTCAGGCGGTACCTGATTTCAAAGACTATTTTTCGACTTATGCTGAGCATTTGAAGCTGCGTTCTTATCAAACGCTCCATTTTGAACTGGGGCGTGCCATAACGGGGCAGTGTGGTTCACTTATCTCGCAGGTGCTTTATGTAAAACAGGGAGCAAACAAAAAATTTGCTATCCTTGATGCCGGTATGACGGATTTGATTCGTCCTGCATTGTATCAGGCTTATCATAAGATAGAAAATATCACTTCAGAAGATACAGTTGAAACTTATGATGTGGTAGGTCCTATTTGTGAGTCATCGGATGTATTCGGGAAAGCGATAGATTTGAATAAGGTGAAGCGCGGAGATCTGATAGCGTTGCGTTCTGCAGGTGCTTATGGTGAGATTATGGCTTCAAGCTATAATTGCCGCGAATTGCCGAAGGGGTATACTTCGGACGAGTTGGTATAAAGACTTAATCTTTTCATGATTCAGCCACATTAGGTTGGAGATTAGAGGAAAAAAGCTATCTTTATTGTCATAACATTAAAAGAATAAACATGTTTGTTATAAGTTTTGATATGACTGGTCCGATTTTACGGACATTGTAAAAAATGCGTAAGAACTCCTAAAAGTATAAACTATATGTATGAAGCGTGCACATCATCCTTTTGATGATTGTACGCTTTCATTTTTATTTCCTATCCTCACTTTCTTTACTTTGTATTCACAAACATTACGCCTTTGATTTCTGTTTTCAGGAGTTATTTTGTAGTGTGCAACTTTCAACCCCAAAGTTATGAATACAGAAAGATTTGAGAAAGATGAAGGCGGTATGGACCTTGCGTTATATATGGCGCAGGTTATCATTATTATATTAAGGAAGAACGGAGATATCAAAAGTCTTCGCCCGGTTTTAAAAAACGGTGCGCACGCCCGGAGCCACAACGCTCGCTCAATCGGTGCGTGCTATGAAGGTGGACTGGATGTGAACGGATGCTCTGCCGATACGAGAACTGACTTTCAGAAACATTCCCTCCGGCTGCTTGCCAAGTTGCTGCTAAAAGATTATCCGCATTTCCGACTGGTGGGGCATCGCGACCTCAGTGCTGACTTGAATGGTAATGTGAAATAGAACCGGAAGAATGGATCAAACAGTGTCCGTGTTTCGATGCTGCTGCAATTCTGCGGGAAAAGCCTGCCAATCCGGGTTGTTTTATATAAAAAATGTTATTAAATGAACAATGTCTGTGTATCATTGTTACTTTTGTAATGATTTCAAATTAATTAAAAAATACGATTATGATTACTGAAAAATTACAGAATGCAATTAACGAGCAGATCACGGCTGAAATGTGGTCGGCTAACATGTATTTGGCTATGTCTTTCTATATGGAGAAAGAAGGTTTTAGCGGTATGGCACACTGGTTGAAGAAACAGTGGGCAGAAGAAAACGAACATGCCTGTGCAATGGCCGATTACGTAATCAAGCGTGGTGGTAAAGCCAAAGTTGATAAGCTGGATGTAGTTCCCAATGATTTCGGTACTCCGCTGGAAGTATTTGAACAGGTTTACAAACACGAGTGCCGTGTATCCGAAATGATCGATAAGTTGGTGGATGTGGCTGCCGCCGAAAAAGATAAAGCAACACAGGACTTCCTGTGGGGATTTGTACGCGAACAGGTGGAAGAAGAGGCAACCGCTGCAAGCATCGTTGATATGATTAAGAAAGCCGGTGCAACGGGTATCTTCTTTGTAGATGTGAAATTGGGCGAACGTTAATAATCTTTTGATATAGAATCACTAAGTAGGGAAGCTGTCTGAAAAAAAATCAGACAGCTTCTTTTTTGTTTTCTTGGGATTATACATATTTTATTCTACCTTTGTTCCACTTATGGATCAGATAGTCGAATCATGAAAAACGCATTTCTGCCTATATATGCATGGATTTTTCTGTTTTTTTTCGTTTTGAGCAGCTGTTCGAACCGGGAAGAACGGCGAATTTTAATCGTGCATTCTTATGAGGAAAGCTATGTCGGCTATCCTGATTTCAATCGCTTGATAGATAAAGAATTCAGAAGAAACGGGATCGATGCGGATATCCGTATTGTTTATCTGGACTGTGAAGCGTTTCAGGAAGAACCGGAATTGAGGCACATGTATCACTTGCTTGATTCAGCTTCCGGTGGTTGGAGGCCCGAGGTTATCCTGGTGAATGATGATCAGGCTGCTTATTCACTGTTCAAGTGCCGTCATCCTTTGGTGAAAGAGACACCGGTGGTTTTTGGTGGAGTGAACTATCCTAATTGGAAATTACTGAAAGAATATCCCAATGTGACGGGATTTCATGACCGGATGGATATTATGAAGAATATACGTCTGGGAGCAAAGCTCTTTGGTGAAGAGGTGGAGTTTTTTACGGTGCTCGATTCTACGTATATAGACAGACAGATACGTGCTGATGTAAGAGAACAGGTGAAAGGTGAGAAAGTGACTTGCCTGGTAGGCTATTCGGGCACTCCTCGCGAAAGGCGGTTGCATTATCCTCCCAAAGAGGGGTATACGCGCTTTACCAGTCTGCCGGTGCGAATTGGGAGAGAGCAGGAAACTGCCAATTTTATCTGGACCTTGAGTAAATATTCCACCGGAATGTGTTATCTCCAGATGAAGCGCGATTATACGACGGTCAATATCGGAAATATATGTGCAAGTCCTAGTCTGACTGCGATCAATGAAGCATTCGGGTATAATGAAAGATTGCTTGGCGGATATATTACGACATACCCGATTTTGGCGGAAGAGGAAGTGAGTGTCGCTGTGCGTATTTTGCATGGTGAAAATCCTTCGGATATACCCGTTGCGGAAAGCCGCAAGAAATATGTGGTGGATTGGAACGTGATGCGGCAACGGGGAATTTCGAAGACACGTATTCCGGCAGAATGCACGATTATAAATATTCCTATCAGTGAAAAATATCCGGTAGCATGGGGAGTCGGTATTGTGGTGATTGTCGTTCTTTTTTCCACTTTGTTTGTCTGGCTTTTCTTCTTGTATCGCCGTGAACAGGGGCGGAAGAAACGTGCGCTCAATGAACTGGAAAGTGAAAAAGAAACGCTGGCACTGGCTCTCGAAGGCGGAGATACATATGCGTGGAAGCTGGAGAATGATTGTTTTCTTTTTGAGAAAGACTTCTGGATATCGCAGGAGATGAAATTCAGACCGATAAGTTTTGAAGAGTTATTGTTGTTTATGCATCCCGATCATTGGGAAGAGGTGAAGGGATATTGGAAGGATATCTCTAAAGCGGGCAAGATAATATCTCGGGTGCGCTGTGATTTCAATGATAGAGGGTATCAGTGGTGGGAGTTCCGTTATAAGACCATTTTGCTTCCTGGAGGAGGGTATAAAGCTGCCGGCTTATTGCTGAACATACAGGCGATTAAAGACCGTGAACAAGAACTGGAAGAGGCGCGCCAACTGGCCGAGAAAGCCGAATTGAAGCAATCTTTTCTGGCAAATATGAGTCACGAGATTCGCACGCCGCTGAATGCGATTGTAGGATTCTCTAATATATTGGCGCTTGATGAAGATGTGAGCCAGGCAGAACGGTTGGAATATATCGGCAGTATTAATAAGAATAGTGATTTATTGCTGAAACTGATCAATGATATTCTGGAACTTTCGCGCATCGAATCCGGATATATGTCATTTGAATACGAGAAGTGTTTCGTTTCAGAATTGGTTGACAGTATTTATATGACTCATCAGATGCTGATTCCTGAACAACTGGAATTCATCAAAGAGTTGGATGCGGTGCAGGTGGAAGTGATGCTTGATAAGGGGCGCTTGACGCAGGTGATTACTAATTTCCTGAATAATGCTTCTAAGTTTACTAAAACCGGATATATCAAGTTGGGATACCGTTATCTTTCTGAATCTGACCGAGTGGCTATCTATGTGGAAGATAGCGGAAGAGGCATTGAACTCTCAGAACAGAAAATGATCTTTAGCCGCTTCTATAAACAGGATGAGTTTTCGCAAGGAGCCGGCTTGGGACTTTCTATCTGTCAGGTGATTGTAGAAAAATTGCGGGGCAAAATCGAACTGTGGTCGGAACCGGGGAAAGGAAGCAGGTTTACGGTGGTGCTGCCGGTGGTAAAAGCTACAAGCTACAAGTGACGAGTTGCAAGTTCCTTTCGGTGTGGTAGTCTGGCGAATAATTATTCGCTTACGAATAAACGTAGCAACTTGTAACTCGTCACTTGTAGCCCGTAGCTTATCGTGCTTTAGCGCGATAATACTCCAAGTTCTTTTCCTACTTTGATGAATGCATCTATGCACTTGTCAAGATGTTTTCTTTCGTGTCCGGCAGAGATCTGTACACGGATGCGTGCCTGGTCTTTCGGAACCACGGGATAATAGAATCCGGTGACGTAAATGCCTTCTTCTTGCATACGGGCGGCGTAAATCTGCGAAAGTTTGGCATCATACAGCATCACGGCGCAGATAGCACTTTGTGTAGGCTTGATGTCAAATCCGGCGGCAGTCATTTTCTCGCGGAAGTAATTAACGTTTTCTACTAATTTGTCATGCAGGGCATTGCTTTCTCTCAGCATATTGAAGACTTCGATACTTGCACCGATCACGGCAGGAGCAACAGAATTGGAGAACAGATACGGGCGACTGCGTTGGCGCAGCAGGTCGATAATCTCTTTGCGTCCGGTGGTGAATCCGCCCATGGCTCCGCCAAAAGCCTTGCCCAGTGTACCGGTGTAAATATCCACACGTCCGTAAGTTTTGAATAGCTCGCTCACACCGTGGCCTGTAGGCCCTACTACACCGGCAGAGTGAGACTCATCTACCATGACCAAAGCGTCATACTTTTCTGCTAGATCACAGATTTGATCCATCGGAGCTACATTGCCGTCCATAGAGAATACACCGTCTGTTACAACAATGCGGAAACGTTGGGCCTGTGCTTCCTGCAAACATTTCTCCAGTTCGCTCATGTCAGCATTGGCATAGCGGTAACGTTTGGCCTTGCACAAGCGCACGCCGTCGATGATGGAGGCATGGTTCAGTGAATCGGAGATGATAGCATCTTCCTCAGTGAAAAGGGGTTCGAATACTCCGCCATTGGCATCGAAGCAGGCAGCATAGAGGATGGTGTCTTCTGTCTTGAAATAGTCGGAGATAGCAGCTTCCAGTTCTTTGTGAATGTCTTGTGTTCCGCAGATGAAGCGTACGGAAGACATGCCGTAGCCACGGTGATCCATCATCTTTTGGGCAGCGGCAATCAGTCGCGGATGGTTGGACAAACCCAGGTAATTGTTGGCGCAGAAATTCAGCACTTCCTTCCCTTTTACGGTGATGGCGGCTTGTTGCGCACTCTCGATCAGGCGTTCCTCTTTATAGAGTCCGGCCTCTTTAATTTCAGCAAGTGTGTTGCTGAGGTGTTCTTTCATTTTCCCGTACATAGCTTTATAAATTAAAAGTTTGTCATCTTAATACTAAACGATACAAAGGACACGATTTTTCTTCAAATAAACAATAGCAAAATGATAGAATAATGAAAAAAAAGTATGTATATTTGCGCGTCTCTAAGTATGGAGTACCTTATAAATAAGTCGTATGAAGAATATTTTGGTAATTGGAGCAACCGGACAGATAGGTTCGGAACTCACATTGGAATTGCGTAAACGTTATGGGGATGACCATGTTATCGCTGGATACATTCCGAGTGCTATGCCTAAAGGGGAATTAAAGGCATCAGGTCCTTCAGCTATTGCCGACGTGACCGACCGTCAGTCTATTGAAGTGGTGGCACGCCAATTCAAGATTGATACGATTTATAATCTGGCAGCTTTGCTTTCGGTGGTTGCTGAAAGTCGTCCGGCCATGGCTTGGAAAATCGGTATAGACGGATTATGGAATGTACTGGAAGTGGCACGCGAGTATGGTTGCGCAGTCTTTACCCCGAGCTCCATCGGTTCGTTCGGAGAAGCTACACCTCATGTGAAGACGCCGCAAGATACGATTCAGCGTCCCCGTACTATGTATGGTGTAACCAAAGTAACTACCGAATTATTGAGCGATTATTATTATACTAAATACGGTGTAGATACCCGTGCGGTTCGTTTTCCGGGTATTATCTCCAATGTGACCCCTCCGGGTGGAGGTACTACCGACTATGCAGTCGATATATTTTACTCCGCAGTGAAGGGCGAAAAATTTGTATGTCCTTTGAAGCCTGGTACTTACATGGATATGATGTATATGCCTGATGCGCTGAATGCAGCTATTTCATTGATGGAGGCTGCTCCGGCACGTCTGAAGCATCGGAATGCTTTCAATATCGCTGCCATGAGCTTTGATCCGGAAGAGATCTGTCAGGCTATCAAGAAGCATGTGCCCGACTTTGAAATGGTATATGAAATTGATCCATTGAAGCAATCTATTGCCGACAGTTGGCCTGATAGTCTGGATGATACCTGTGCTCGTGAAGAGTGGGATTGGAAACCGCAGTATGATTTAGAGTCCATGACGGTGGACATGCTTGAAAAGTTAAGAGCTAAACTAAATAAGTGACCTGATGAGGTCTCGGTAAAGAATGAGAAAAATAGGATTGGGGTTCTTTCTTCTCGTTTTCTTGATGTCATGCGGCAACAAGAAAACGAAGATGGACCCTTTTGCGACAATCACCAATTTGGTGGATTCAGCTTCACATAAGGCTGATACTGTGCCGGAGGTTGAAGAGGATAACGACCCTAAGCCCATAGAAGCGGATGAATCATTTGATGATTTTATCTATAGTTATGCTTCGGATGACGCCCTGCAACGGCAGCGGACCAAGTTCCCGTTGTCTTTTTACAATGTCGATACACCTTCGAAAATAGAGAAGGAGGACTGGGAACATGATTATCTGTTTACCCAGCAGAGTTATTATACATTGCTCTTTGATGATGAAGATGATCTGGAATTGGTAGGAGATACTGCACTCACTTCTGTACAGGTGGAATGGATTTTTCTGGAAAACCGCATGGTGAAGAAATACTATTTTGAACGTACTAAGGGGGTATGGATGCTGGAAGCTATCAATCTCCGCCAGATAGAACAGGGCGAAAATGAAGACTTCGTTGCGTTTTACTCTCGCTTTGTAACCGACAGCATTTATCAGAGTCGACATATCCGGGAACCTTTGGAGTATATCACAATAGATCCGGATGATGAGTTTTCTATTCTGGAGACTACGCTTGACCTGAATCAGTGGTATGCCTTCCGCCCTGTATTGCCTGTGGATAAATTGTCCAATATCAATTATGGACAGAAGAATAGTGATAACTCAAATACGAAAATCCTGAAAGTGAACGGGATTGGAAATGGATATACTAATATCTTCTACTTCCGCAGACATCGCGGAGAGTGGGAGCTATATAAATATGAGGATACGAGCATTTAATAATTAAAAATTAATAATTAAAAATTAAATGAAGATACCGAATACATTCGGGCTTAATGTGGAAGCTGCCGTGTTTCTGGAATACGGTTCGGTAGGAGAATTGGAGAAGTTGATTGCCGACGGGCGTATTACTTCTCCTTATCTGCATATTGGCGGAGGGAGCAATCTGCTGTTTACCGGAAATTATGAAGGAGTGATATTGCATTCGCGTATTGGTGGCATTGAAGTAACGGCTGAAAATGAAGAAAAGGTTTCGGTGCGTGTAGGTGCCGGTGTGGTATGGGATGATTTCGTGGATTATTGCACGGAACGTGGCTGGTACGGTACTGAGAACCTGTCTCTTATACCTGGTGAGGTAGGAGCGGCAGCTGTACAGAATATTGGTGCCTATGGTGTAGAGGTGAAAGACCTGATTTCTTCTGTGGAAACGGTGAACATACAAGGAATGAAACATGTTTACCAAGTGGATGAATGTAATTACTCATACCGGAACAGTATTTTTAAAAGTCCGGAAATGAAGCAGGTATTCGTCACGTATGTTTGTTTCTCTCTGAGTAAGAAAGAACATTATACGCTGGATTACGGCACGATTCGCCAGGAACTTGAAAAGTACCCGAAAGTGGATTTGAAAACATTACGCCGGGTAATCATTAGTATTCGTGAAAGTAAACTGCCTGATCCGAAACTGCTGGGTAATGCCGGGAGCTTTTTTATGAATCCTGTCGTTTCGCGTGAAGTCTTTGAGGCTTTGAAGGAAGAGTATCCTCAAATGCCCTTTTATGAGATGGGGACTGACCGGATAAAAATTCCTGCAGGCTGGATGATAGACCAGTGTGGTTGGAAAGGTAAAACGCTGGGACCTGCCGCTGTGCATGATAAGCAGGCGTTGGTATTAGTAAACCGGGGTGGGGCAACGGGAGCTGACATTGTAGCCCTTTCGGATGCTGTGCGGGCGTCAGTTCGCGAGAAGTTTGGCATTGATATTCATCCCGAAGTGAATTTTATTTGAAAGATTGATAATTAATAGGTAATAGACGTGAAACTAAGAATATTAGGGAGCGGAACATCGACAGGAGTGCCTGAAATAGGTTGTAAGTGTGAAGTTTGTACTTCTGCCGATCCGCGTGATAACCGTTTGCGTGCATCGTCTTTGTTGCATACGGATGATGCGGTGATATTGATTGATTGTGGACCGGATTTTCGGGAGCAGATGTTGCGTGCAGCTTCGTTTGAAAAAATAGATGGAGTGCTGATTACCCATGAACATTATGACCATGTAGGTGGGCTGGATGATCTCCGTCCTTTCTGCCGTTTCGGTGAAATACCTATATACTCCGATGAGTATACGGCAACTCACTTGCGAGCACGGATGCCTTATTGCTTTCTGGAACATAAATACCCGGGTGTTCCTCAAATTTTCTTGCAGGAAGTGGAAGCCGGAAAAACGTTCTTCATCAATAATACGGAGATTACTCCTTTGCAGGTGATGCACGGGCGTCTGCCCATTCTGGGGTATCGCATCGGTAAACGTATGGCTTATATTACAGATATGCTGACTATGCCCGAAGAATCCTATGAACAATTACATGGCTTGGATGTTCTGGTTGTGAATGCCTTACGTGTAAAACCGCATCCTACGCATCAGAGTATTTCCGAGGCTTTGGAAACGGCGAAGCGCATTGGCGCACGGGAAACTTATTTTATCCATATGAGTCATCATGCCGGATTGCATGCCGAGCTTGAAAAACAGCTTCCGCCTGATGTACATTTGACCTTTGACGGTATGGAAATTGAGTTTTGAGGCACAGGCATTCTAAAACTTTTTTTATATCTACTAAAGTTTTTGAAACATTTGTTTTGTTTTATTAGTAGAAATAATTATTTTTGCCGAAACTTGATGCCTGAAAAACCATGAAGTTACGTCTTATCATAAGAATTGCCGTGATTGTGTCCATAGTATTGCTATGTACGGGGTTCGGGGTGTATTCATTCTTCAGGTTGAATGA
The DNA here is from genome assembly GCF_003464595.1 of Bacteroides intestinalis. Classification (GTDB taxonomy): domain Bacteria; phylum Bacteroidota; class Bacteroidia; order Bacteroidales; family Bacteroidaceae; genus Bacteroides; species Bacteroides intestinalis_A. The sequence continues at coordinate 18,693 of NZ_QRZF01000013.1, read as the reverse complement.
GGTGGAGAGTCAGAAAGATTTTAATCTTTATACTTTAGTCCCTCAAAGTGCAATGGCTGTGTTGGAGACAGATCGCATGGCTGAGTTGGTTGATGGTATCAATCAACTGAGTTGCAGCAAAGATAATCACTTCCTTTATGCTTCCGAACTCTTTGTCTATCTGAAAAACTATCTGCATACCTTGCTCGATGATACTCCGCATGGCCTTAGTAAGCAGATGAATAAAATGCTTATCAGTTTCCATGAACCGGATAACCCATTGAATCAGGTGTTGTATTGCAGTCTGGGTTCGGGCGATTATGAGTTGGTGGAGTCGTTTATCAGGAAATATAGTTCCAGTGCATTTCCTTCTAAATTCTTTGATTACAGGGGTGAAGAGATTAGTATTTATCCTATGCCTGAGGGGCGCTTTCTGGCGGCGTATTTCACACCGGACTTCCTGGCTATTAGTTTTCAGAAACGATTGGTGGAACAAGTGATCGATGCACGGCTTTCTAAGAAATCGTTAATAGATATGCCCTCATTCAAACTGATGCATGCAGGAAAGAATACGAATGTAGAAGCTACGGTGTATGTGCGCATCAAGTCGGTAGATATGGGGAAAAATACGGATGGCATTCGTTCGCAAACCTATTTGGGAAGTTGGGCGGAGTTTGATTTGAAGCTGAATGAAACTGCCATTTATTGTTCAGGTATCAGTCATGGCTCGGATACTACACGTACTTTTATCAATGCTTTACGCCATCAGCAACCTGTGGAGGGGTTTCCGGGAGAACAACTTCCACTCTCTACTTTCTTTTATGATTGTTGGGCTATTTCAGATATGGATGCCATGTGTAGTTTTACGGCAGAGCAGGAATATGCCAAAGCTACCTATTCCGATTATATCAAAGAGAGGGATGAGGAGTGGATGGACTTTCTGAAGACTTATGCGGGAGATCAGGTGATTTCTTGCCTCTTCGAGCCGAAAGATACATTAAGTGAGTATCCATGTGCAGTGATGAGTGTTCCGGTGAAGAATATGTCGCAGGCTGAACGTCGTTTGCAATCATTGCTTTATACTTCTCCCAAGGAAGTGGATGCACCTCCTGTTCCGCAGGAGCGTCCTGATTATCATCTTTATCCCAAAGCATGGGGACACCGTTATTATGTATTGCCTCGAAATACTTTACTGACCCAGTTGACAGGTATCACGGAATCGGCTCTTTATACATATATCTGTTTTTATCGTGGACATTTGTTGATGGCGCCGGATGTGGTTAGTCTTACTGCCTATATAGATGCTATGGAAAATGGAGAGGTACTGGATGATACGCCGCTTTACGAGGAAGGAATAGGAAGTCTTTCGCCATCGTATAGCTTTGTGATGATGGTGGATATGGAAAGGATGGTAGAACAACCGGAAACTTATGTACGCCTGATACCTAACTTTTTCTTTCGCCAGGCGAAGTTTTTCCGCCACTTTATACTTTCTATACAGTTTACTTGTGTAGAAGAGGTGGTATATCCGAATTTGGTGCTTTTATACAAAGGGTAAATGGGAGGTTCAAAATACCTGTAATTATATAATAAAAAAGAGGAGAATTATTCTCCTCTTTTTTATTATACCTGAATTTTATATACTTTAGAATGGTAGGTCGTCTTTAGCATCACCTGCCAGGAATTCCGGTGCGGCAGTCGGTGCCGGTGGCGGAACAGGTGCACCCGGTACACCGGCAGGAGCTGCAGCGCTGACACGCTCTACTTTCCATGCACGGATACTGTTGAACCAACGGTCTTGCCATTGGCGTGCATCCACATCAAATGATACGGTCAGTTCTTCGCCCATCTGGATGTTAAACTGTTCTATTTTGTCTGCTCCGAAAACATCGAAACACATTTTGCGGGGATATTGGCCGTGGTCTTCAATCACGTATTCTTGTGCTTTCCACTCATTGCCCGACTTTGCCACTCCGCCTCTTGGCTGGAGTATAGCGATAATTTTTCCTGTAAATTCCATTGCATTCTTTTTAAATGATGCGGCGAAGTTACAATTTTTTAGGGAAATCCGGAGAAGTTCCGGGCGTTTTTTCTTAATTTTCTTTGTTGTGGGAAGATCTTTTTTTGTAACTTTGTCCGATACTATGAAGTTATAGTACGAATAGGGAATAATATAAAACTTAAATACACAGAACATATGAAATTTATCGTTTCGAGTACTGCGCTCTCCAGCCATTTACAGGCTATCAGCCGTGTGATTAATTCGAAGAATGCGTTGCCCATTTTGGATTGTTTCCTCTTTGAACTGAAAGATGGAACATTGTCGATTACTGTTTCTGATAGTGAAACGACGATGGTAACATCAGTTGAAGTGAATGAAAGTGATGCTGACGGACGTTTTGCCGTGGCTGCTAAAACAATCCTGGATGCTTTGAAGGAAATCCCTGAGCAACCGCTGTCGTTTGAAGTGAATACTGATTCCTTGGAAATCACAGTACAGTATCAAAACGGTAAGTATAGTCTGATGGGGCAAAATGCCGATGAATTTCCTCAATCGGCTATGCTGGGCGATAATGCCGTACGTGTAGAGATGGAAGCATCCGTATTGTTGGGTGGCATTAATCGTGCCGTATTTGCTACGGCTGATGATGAACTTCGTCCGGTGATGAATGGTATCTATTTTGATATCACCACAGAAGATATTACAATGGTGGCATCTGATGGTCACAAACTGGTACGTTGCAAAACATTAGCGGCCAAAGGTAATGAACGTGCAGCATTTATTCTGCCTAAAAAACCGGCTTCGTTGATTAAGAACCTGTTGCCTAAAGAACAAGGACAGGTTGTTATTGAGTTCGATGAGCGTAATGCTGTATTTACATTGGAGAAATACCGTATGGTATGTCGTCTGATTGAAGGACGTTATCCTAATTATAATTCGGTAATACCGCAGAATAATCCTTATAAAGTGACTGTGGACCGTATGCAGCTGGTAGGTGCACTGCGTCGTGTATCTATTTTCTCGTCACAGGCAAGCAGCCTTATCAAGTTGCGTATGCAGCCCAATCAGATTGTGATTTCGGCCCAGGACATTGATTTCTCTACTTCTGCCGAAGAAACTCTGGCTTGCCAGTATGATGGCAATCCGATGAGTATCGGATTTAAATCGACTTTCCTGATTGATATTTTGAATAATATTGCTGCTGATGAAGTGATAATTGAACTGGCAGACCCGTCACGTGCAGGTGTCATCATCCCCGTTGAACAAGAAGAAAATGAGGACTTGCTGATGCTGCTGATGCCGATGATGCTGAATGATTAAAAAAATAATAGAGTTAACGAGGAACGAGTTGACAAGGAGACAAGGGCTGTGCTGTTATGCCGGGAATGCCTTGTTCCCTTGTCAACTCGTTCCCTTGTCAACTGTAAAATAGAAGAATAATGAAATTAAACCTCAAAAACCCGATTGTTTTTTTTGATTTAGAGACGACCGGAACGAGTATCAATGTAGACCGTATCGTTGAAATCTGTTATCTCAAAGTACATCCCAATGGTAATGAGGAAGCAAAAACACTTCGTATTAATCCGGAAATGCATATTCCCGAAGGCGCATCTGCCGTTCATGGTATCTATGATGCAGATGTGGTAGATTGCCCTACCTTCAAGGAAGTGGCCCGTACCATTGCCAATGATATAGAAGGATGTGACCTGGCAGGATTTAATTCCAACCGTTTTGATATTCCCGTGCTGGCGGAAGAATTTCTTCGTGCCGGTGTAGATATTGACCTGAGTCGCCGCAAGTTTGTGGATGTACAGGTCATTTTCCATAAATTGGAGCAACGTACACTTTCTGCTGCTTATAAATTCTATTGTGGAAAGAATTTGGAGGATGCACATACGGCGGCAGCTGATACACAAGCCACTTACGAGGTGCTGATGGCACAGCTGGACCGCTATTCGGAATTGCAGAATGACATCGCTTTCCTGGCTGAATATTCCAGCTTTAACAAGAATGTGGATTTTGCCGGACGTATGGTTTATGATGATAATGGCGTGGAAGTATTCAACTTTGGGAAATACAAAGGGATGTCGGTGACAGATGTATTGAAGCGTGATCCGGGTTATTATAGCTGGATACTGAACAGCGACTTTACACTGAATACCAAGGCAATGTTGACTAAGATTCGTTTACGTGAATTAACTAATAAGTAGTATCATGGCGAATACACTGAAAGGGAAGAAAATTGTATTAGGTATAACCGGAAGTATTGCTGCCTATAAAGCTTGTTATATAATCCGGGGGTTGATAAAACAAGGTGCTGAAGTACAGGTTGTCATAACTCCTGCGGGGAAAGAATTTATAACTCCAATTACGCTTTCGGCGCTGACGGGTAAACCGGTTATCAGTGAGTTTTTTGCCCAGCGTGACGGTACATGGAATAGCCATGTGGATCTGGGCTTATGGGCGGATGCTATGCTTATAGCTCCGGCTACTGCTTCAACAATTGGCAAGATGGCCAACGGTGTGGCTGACAATATGCTGATAACGACTTATTTGTCGGCTAAAGCTCCGGTATTTGTGGCACCTGCCATGGATCTCGATATGTATGCCCACCCTTCTACGCAAAAGAATCTGGATACGCTTCGTTCTTATGGAAATCATATTATAGAACCGGGTACAGGAGAACTTGCCAGCCATCTGGTAGGTAAGGGGCGTATGGAAGAACCGGAAGTCATTATTCAACATCTGGCGAATTATTTTGCCGGGAAAGAAGGTGATTTGCGAGGTAAGACCATTATGATCACTGCCGGACCTACTTATGAGAAGATCGATCCGGTACGTTTTATCGGGAATTATTCTTCCGGTAAGATGGGGTTTGCTATTGCAGATGAATGTGCTGCCCGCGGAGCTAAGGTCATTATGATATCAGGTCCGGTGCAACAGCAATTGAAATATCCGGCAAATTGGTTTGCAGTGGAATCGGCAGATCAGATGTATGCTACGGCGTGTAACTTTTTTATGGAGGCTGATGCCGCTATTCTTTCGGCTGCTGTTGCCGATTTTACACCGGAACAGGTTGCTGATGCCAAGATAAAGCGGGAAAAGGAAGGGGAAATGACGTTGCGTTTGAAACCTACGAAAGACATAGCCGCTTGTCTGGGACAGATGAAGAAAGATCGCCAGGTGCTGGTAGGTTTTGCTTTGGAAACGAATGACGAGCTGCATAATGCTGAAGATAAGTTGCAACGGAAGAATCTGGATTTTATCGTGTTGAATTCCCTGAATGATAAGGGGGCCGGTTTCCGGTGCGATACGAATAAAATCAGTATCATCGACCGTGAAAGTAAGACGGACTTTCCGTTGAAATCAAAAGCGGAAGTAGCTGCGGATATTGTAGATCGTCTGGTGGAAGTATTGAAGAATAAGTAAATATAGCTAGTGAGGAATAAGATACTTTATATGATTCTGCTTCTGGTTGTGGTGGTGTTAAAGTCTGCTGCCCAGGAACTGAATTGTAAATTTACGGTGAATTATTCTCAGATACAAGGTACGAGTACACAGGTTTTCACTACGCTTGAAAATGCTTTGATGGAGTTTATCAATACCCGTCGGTGGACACAGGCGCAGTATGAAATGAATGAACGGATTCGTTGCTCTATGAACTTGACTGTGAAAGAGTATAATGAGGCGGACGGGCGTTGGAAATGTGAGTTGATAGTGCAGTCTACACGCCCTGTCTGGCAATCCGGTTATCAGACGGTAGTTTTTAGCTTTAAAGATACGGATGTTGCTTTCAACTATCGTGAGTTTGATCCGCTGGAACTGCGGGATAATGTTATTGACAGTAATCTGACGGCAGTAATTGCTTATTATGCTTATATGATTATCGGACTGGACATGGACACGATGGCTCCACAAGGTGGTACGGAGGTTTTTCGGGCGGCTGAAGATATTGTAACAGCTGCACAGAATCTTGGTGAAACCGGTTGGAAAGCGTTCGATAGCAGTCGGAATCGTTATGCGTTGGTTTCCGATTATCTGGAAGATGGTATGACGCCTTTGCGTAAATTGATGTATGGGTATCATCGTACAGGTATGGATGAACTTTCAGTGAATGCTGCCCGTGCCCGTGCTACAATAACCTCTATGCTTAGTGGTCTGAAAGAGGCGCAGCAGAATAAACCTATGTCGGCATTGCCCGGTTTGTTTACTGAAACAAAAAAAGATGAATTGATTAATCTTTATTCCCGTGCTGCAATGAAGGAAAAAGAAGAGGTTTGTGAGCTGCTTTCTTCTGTCAATCCTTCGTTGACTACCGAGTGGGAAAAGATAAAACAATAATAGGAAGTGAGTAAGATTTAAAATTGTAAATAAGTCATGTTACGTTCGCTTTACATACAGAATTACGCGCTTATAGAAAAGCTTGATATTAGCTTTGGTGCAGGTTTCTCCGTTATCACGGGTGAGACGGGTGCCGGTAAGTCTATCATACTGGGTGCTATCGGCTTGTTGCTGGGTCAGCGTGCCGAAGTAAAAGCCATTCGCCAGGGTGCATCGAAGTGTGTGATTGAGGCCCGTTTTGATATTTCAGCTTATGGTATGGAGCCTTTTTTTGAAGAGAATGAACTGGAATATGAAGAAGAGTGTATCTTGCGTCGTGAGGTGTATGCATCCGGCAAGAGCCGTGCCTTTATCAATGATACTCCGGCTTCGCTTGTACAAATGAAAGAACTTGGGGAACAGTTAATTGACGTGCACTCTCAGCACCAGAATCTTTTGTTGAATAAAGAAGGATTCCAGTTGAATGTACTCGATATATTGTCTCATAATGATGAACAACTTTCCGCTTATCAATCTTTGTACAGAGAATGGAAGCAGGCACAACAGGACCTGGCTGAACTTATAGCCCGTGCAGAGCAGAATAAGGCAGATGAAGACTATATCCGTTTCCAGTTGGAACAGTTGGAAGAAGCGAATTTATCTGCAGGTGAACAGGAAGAACTGGAACAAGAGACGGATACATTGAGCCATGCTGAAGAAATAAAGGCCGGTTTGTTCCGCGTCGGGCAGTTGCTGACCTCTGATGAAGGCGGTTTGCTGGCTGGGTTGAAGGAAAGTCTGAATACAATGCTTGGTCTGCAAAAGGTCTATTCTTCGGCTACAGAACTTGCTGAACGTCTGGAAAGTACATATATTGAATTGAAAGATGTTTCTCAGGAGGTTTCTTCTCAGGAAGAGGATGTCGAGTTTAACCCTGAGCGTCTGGAAGAGGTGAACGATCGGTTGAATCTGATTTATACCTTACAGCAAAAGCATAGAGTAACTACCGTAGAAGAGTTGCTGGCGCTTACTGAGGAATATGCAGCAAAGTTGGCAGCCATTACTTCTTATGATGAACGCATCGGTGAGTTGACCACTCTTTGTGATACCTTATATAATAAGGTGAAAAAACAGGCTGCTGTTCTTACCAAAGCCCGTGCCGGTGCTGCCCGTGAAGTAGAGAAGCAGATGGCTTCACGTTTGGTTCCGCTGGGTATGCCTAATGTGCGTTTTCAGGTGGAAATGGGAATGAGAAAAGAGCCTGGCGTACACGGTGAAGATACTGTAAACTTTCTCTTTTCTGCCAATAAGAACGGCGCATTGCAAAGCATTTCATCGGTAGCTTCCGGTGGTGAGATTGCACGTGTCATGCTGTCCATCAAGGCTATGATAGCCGGTGCGGTGAAATTGCCCACTATTGTATTCGATGAAATAGATACAGGAGTATCCGGTGAGATTGCCGACCGTATGGCGGATATTATGCAGGAAATGGGCGAACAGGATCGCCAGGTAATCAGTATTACCCATCTGCCGCAAATTGCTGCGCGTGGATGTGCACATTATAAAGTATATAAACAAGATAATGAAACCGAAACCAACAGCCACATACGCCGTCTGGCAGATGAGGAGAGGGTAGAGGAAATAGCCCATATGCTAAGTGGTGCTACTTTGACAGAAGCTGCTTTGAATAATGCAAAGGCGCTTCTTGGTATCAAAAGATAGCCTTTAATTTTAAATTATTAATTTTTAATTCTCAAAGATGGTTGATAAGAGTGAAATGATTTTCGGCGTTCGCGCTGTGATAGAAGCAATACAGGCAGGAAAGGAAATCGATAAGATTCTGGTGAAGAAAGACATTCAGAGCGATTTATCCAAAGAACTTTTTGCTGCATTAAAAGGAACTTTGATTCCGGTGCAACGTGTTCCGGTGGAACGCATTAACCGCATTACCCGTAAGAACCATCAAGGGGTGATTGCTTTTATTTCATCCGTTACGTATCAGAAGACAGAAGATTTGGTGCCCTTCCTTTTCGAAGAAGGCAAGAATCCGTTGTTCGTCATGTTGGATGGTGTGACCGATGTTCGTAACTTTGGTGCCATAGCCCGTACCTGTGAGTGTGCAGCGGTAGATGCTGTTATCATTCCTGCTAAAGGAAGTGTAACGGTGAATGCAGATGCAATGAAAACATCTGCCGGGGCATTGCATGTGCTGCCGGTTTGCCGTGAGCAGAATCTGAAGACTACATTGCAATATCTCAAAGATAGTGGTTTCCGCATTGTGGCAGCTACGGAAAAGGGGGACTATGATTATACCAAAGCTGATTATACGGGACCGATGTGTATCATAATGGGAGCTGAGGATAAAGGTGTTTCCTATGAGAACCTGGCTCTTTGTGATGAATGGGTGAAAATCCCGATGCTGGGTACTATCGAGTCGCTCAATGTTTCTGTTGCGGCAGGTATTTTGATTTATGAAGCTGTGAAACAAAGAACCAACTAAGATATGAAAAAGAACTTGTTGTTGACGCTCGCCCTCTGTTTGCTGGCACAGTGGAGTGTAGCTCAGGCACCCAAATGGGTGGAAAAAGCCAAGCGTGCTGTTTTCTCGGTAGTCACGTACGACGAGAGTGATAAGATACTCAATACGGGAAACGGATTTTTTGTTACCGAGGATGGGATGGCTCTGTCTGATTATAGCCTGTTTAAAGGTGCGCAACGTGCCGTAGTCATTAATTCAGAGGGGGCACAAATGCCTGTGGAAGTTATCATGGGAGCAAACGACATGTACGATGTTGTGAAGTTCCGTGTAGCGATCTCAGGGAAAAAAGTACCTGCATTAGTGGTATCTCCTACGGCTCCGACTGTAGGTACAAGTGTCTACTTGCTGCCTTATTCTACACAGAAGGACCGTTCTTATACTACCGGACAGGTGAAAGAAGAATCTAAGGTAGAGGGACAATACCATTATTATACGCTTAATATGCATCTGAAAGACAAGATGGTAAGTTGTCCGGTAATGACTGCTGACGGACAAGTTTTCGGTCTTGCACAGAAATCTTCAGGAAAAGATACAGCTACCATTTGCTATGCGGTAGGTGCTGATTATGCTATGGCTCAAAAGATCAGTCCTCTTTCTTTTAATGATCATGCTTTATCAAGTATTGGCATTAAGAAAGCATTGCCCGATACAGAAGAACAAGCGCTGGTATATCTTTATATGGCTTCTTCACAACTAACCCCGGAGAAATATGCCGAATTGCTGAATGATTTTATTGCCCAGTATCCTAACAGTGCCGATGGTTATCTTCGTCGTGCCAACAGTCAAATGTATTTGTCGAAAGAAATAAGTTCGATGGATAAGGTGGCTGCTGATATAGATAAGGCACTTGAGGTAGCACAAAAGAAAGATGATGCATACTTCAATCGTGCCAAATTAATTTATAATTATCAGTTGACTAAACCGGAAACCACCTATAAAGATTGGACATATGACAAAGCATTGGATGAAGTTCATAAAGCAATAGCAATTGAGGAACTTCCGGTTTATGTTCAGTTGGAAGGCGATATTCAGTTTGCTAAAAAAGACTATGCAGCAGCTCTTGCCAGTTATGAGAAAGTAAATAAAACCAATATTGTTTCTCCTGCTACATTCTTCAGTGCTGCTAAGACAAAAGAATTGATGGAAGCAGCTCCGGAAGAAGTGCTGGCTTTGATGGATAGCTGTATAGCACATTGCCTGCAACCGTACACTGAAGATGCTGCCCCTTATCTGTTGGAACGTGCCCAAGCACGCATGAATGCCGGACAGGGGCGTAATGCAATGCTTGATTATGATGAATATTATAAAGCTGTGCGTGGTAATGTGAACGATGTGTTCTACTATTACCGTGAACAAGCTGCTTTCCAGGCAAAACAATTCCAACGTGCGTTGGATGATATGGCAAAAGCTATTGAACTCAATCCGAATGAGTTGACTTATCGTTCGGAACTTGCTGCGGTGAATATTCGCGTGGGTAGAAATGAAGAAGCTATTAAAGTTCTGAAAGATGCCTTGACAATTGATCCTAAATATGCTGAAGCTTACCGTTTGATGGGAGTTGCACAATTGCAGTTGAAACAGAATAAGGAGGCTTGTGCTAGTTTTGCGAAAGCAAAAGAACTGGGTGATCCGAACGTTGATGCCTTGATTGAGAAGCATTGTAAGTAGTTGTAATATAGATGATATGTTTGTAAAAAAGGCTCGGCTTTCACAAGCCGAGCCTTTATCGGGAAACTCCCGTGTCAAAAAAGAATTAGCTAAGTCTAGGTTTTTAAAACAGGTATAAGTGAATTTTTCTTTTGTGTATAATCCTATTAGGTAAATGCATGAAGTTGCAGAATACTGCATAGAATATCTGTTTTTTTTCTTGCATAAATCATAAATTGTTGAATATTAAAATATTATTGGAATGAAAAAAGTAATTTGCAGTCAGAAAGCACCGGGAGCTATCGGTCCTTACAGCCAGGCTATCGAAGCGAATGGAATGATATTTGTATCTGGTCAGTTGCCTATTGATGCAGCTACCGGACAGATGGCAGAAGGGGCTGAAGCACAGGCCCGCCAGTCATTGGAGAATATTAAGCATATCCTTGGAGAAGCAGGTTTGACGATGGCAAATATTGTCAAAACTACTGTTTTCCTGCAAGATATGTCATTGTTTGCAGATATGAATAAAGTATATGCCACCTATTTTGATGGTGATTTCCCTGCTCGTTCAGCTGTTGCAGTGAAAGCTCTGCCGAAAGATGCTTTAGTGGAGATCGAGTGTATCGCGGTTCGCTAACAGATCAGCAACAATAAAGCTACTGCCTCCTACGAAGATAAAGTCTTCCGGGAGGCTTTTTTCTTGTGCCGCTTGCACGGCGGAAGGAACATCCGGGTAACAGCTTCCTTGTAATCCGGCTTCAGAAGCAAGCTGGGAAAGTTCATTTTCGGGTAATGCGCGTTTGACGCTGGCTTTCGTGAAATAATATTCAGCGTCTTTGGGCAGCAATGCCAATACGCCACGTATGTCTTTGTCATTCACCATACCTATAATCATATGTAGCTTTCGGTAAGATTGCTGTTTCAACTGCTCTGTGATATAGGTGATACCACCTACATTGTGTCCGGTATCACATATCAGAGTAGGGGTGTCCTGCAATTTCTGCCAACGTCCCATCAGTCCGGTTAGTTCACAGACATGGGCAAAACCACTACGGACGGCCTGCTCACTCAGATTGTATCCGGCTTGCTGTAGCTGTGCGATGGCAGTGAGTAAAGTATGGGTATTCCTAGTTTGGTATAGCCCTTTCAGCTCACATTCCAATCCGGGGTATTCATCTTTTTGGTTTTCTTCTGCAAAGAAAATGGGTGCATCCACTTCGCGAGCCTTTTTTGTAAATACAGGTTTTGTTTCGGGAGTAGTTTCTCCGATCACAACGGGTATTCCGCTTTTGATAATACCGGCTTTTTCGCTTGCTATCTTCTCTAATGTATTACCGAGGAACTGGGTATGATCGAAACTTATATTGGTGATAATACATAAATCAGGATGTATAATATTGGTACAATCCAGTCTTCCACCCAGTCCTACTTCAATAACTGCTACATCTACATGTTCATCGGCGAAATAACGGAATGCCATGGCAGTAGTCAATTCAAAGAAAGAAGGATGCAGAGGTTCAAAGAAATTTCGTTCTTTTTCTACAAATCGGACTACATACTCTTCCGGGATGGATTGCCCATTCACCCGAATACGCTCGCGGAAGTCTACAAGGTGTGGAGAAGTGTAAAGTCCTACCCGATATCCTGCTTCCTGCAAAATGGCAGCAAGCGTGTGCGAACATGAGCCTTTTCCATTAGTTCCCCCTACATGGATGCTGTGGAAGTTCCGGTGCGGGTGTTCGAAGTGTTCGTCCAGTGTCAGTGTATTCTCTAAGCCTTCCTTATATGCTGAACTTCCCACCTGTTGAAACATGGGGACACTGTTATATAAGTATAATAAAGTGTTCTGATAATCCATCTTTTAAAATATTTAACGAGAAAGCAAGTCATTCTCTCTTTTTAATTCCTATCTTAGAAGCTGCAAAGATAATGCAAACTGAGAGCAGAATAAAATGAACTTGTTCATTTTTTATGTCGAAGTGCAGCTTATCTTCGCTTTGGAGGCAAATATATCAACAATTTAAATCTAAAAGAGTATGGGAGCAAAGAAAAATTTTGTGATTGATACGAATGTAATCCTTCACGACTATAACTGTCTTAAGAATTTCCAAGAGAACGATATTTATCTTCCCATCGTAGTTCTTGAAGAATTGGACAAATTCAAGAAAGGGAATGAACAGATTAACTTCAATGCCCGTGAATTTCTCCGTGAACTCGATTTGATAACCGATGACAGTCTTTTCTACAAAGGCGCTCCGCTGGGCGAGGGACTGGGACGCTTGTTTGTGATAGCCGGTTCGGTGGATGCTCCGGAGGTGTCCGACTCATTCCCCGAGCGTATTCCCGATCATAAGATTCTGGCTGTAGCGGACTGGTTGACGCGCCAGAAGAAGGACATGAAAACCATCCTGGTGACTAAGGATGTGAACCTCCGGATGAAAGCACGTTCCATAGGTCTGCTTTGTGAAGATTATATCAACGACAAGGTGATAAATGTGGATATATTTGAAAAATCAAATGAGGTGTTTGAGGGAATTGATCCTGCTTTGATAGATCGGATTTATTCTTCCAGAGAAGGACTGGATATCAATGAGTTTGATTTCAAAGATATCATTCATCCGAATGAATGTTTTATCCTGAAAAGTGACAGGAACAGTGTGCTTGCTCGTTACAATCCTTTTACACATTCCATTTGCCGGGTAAATAAAACAAAGAACTATGGCATTGAACCCAGAAATGCCGAACAAAGTTTTGCTTTCGAAGTGTTGACTGATCCTAATATTAAGTTGGTTGCTCTGACGGGTAAGGCTGGTACGGGAAAGACATTGTTGGCTTTAGCAGCTGCCCTTAGTCAGATGAATGATTATAAACAGATTCTGCTGGCACGTCCGATTGTTGCTCTATCCAATAAAGACATTGGTTTTCTGCCGGGTGATGCAAAAGAAAAAGTGGCACCATATATGCAACCCTTGTTCGATAATCTGAATGTCATTAAGCGTCAGTTTGCTTCTAATTCTACTGAAGTAAAACGTTTGGAAGATATGCAGAAAAGCGAGCAACTGGTAATCGAGGCGTTAGCCTTCATTCGTGGACGTAGTTTGAGTGAAACTTATTGCATCATTGATGAAGCACAAAACTTGACTCCACATGAAATAAAAACGATTATCACCCGTGCTGGCGAAGGAACCAAAATGGTGTTTACCGGTGATATCCAGCAGATAGACCAACCGTATCTGGACAGCCAGTCCAATGGTCTGGTTTACATGATTGACCGTATGAAAGATCAGAACCTTTTTGCTCATGTGAATTTGTTAAAAGGAGAGCGTAGTCAACTAAGTGAATTAGCTAGTAATTTGATGTAACAGAGCTTCATAGGCAATAAATATGGCGACAAGGTTATATACGTAACTTTGCCGCCATTTAATTTTATCACACATTTTTATCTTTTTCTTCCCATATTTGATAAAAAATAATGTATCTTTGCCTCGCCTAAAACAAAACTGTCAAACGAAATGAAACATAAATTTTTTCATCGATACCTTTCAGCAAAGGTATTGCCGATTTGGACTATTCTGTTGATCGATGTATTGATAATCGTTGTATCCAGCCTGTTGGCTTATGCACTTCGATATGATTTCCGGAGTATTTTCCTGGAATCCTCTACCATTGACAAAACGATTGTATGTACAGTCATTGTCAACTTGGTATTCTTTCGGATATTCCGCACATATTCCAATGTGTTGCGCTTTTCTTCGTTTATAGATATTATGCGCATCTTCGTTTCATTGACAGTGTCTTATGCGCTGCTGATGATTTCGAGTGTACTTTTATCAAGCTACATGGATGTTCGCCTGGCACCTGTGAGCGTATTCTTCATGGCATATATTATCAGTTTTGCCATGATGTCTTGTTCGCGCATTGTTGTGAAGATGTTTTATGAACTTCTGAATTTCGATGGAAGTCATAGTGCCAATGTTTTTATTTATGGTGCTAAGGAGGCAGGAGTCAATATTGCTAAAGCATTGCGTGTAAATTTGCGTAATCACTACCGTCTGCGTGGTTTCATTGCCGATGAGCCGGAGCTGATAAATAAGGTGATGATGGGAGTGAAAGTATTCGCCAATGACGAAACGCTAATTGATGTACTGAATGATCGGGATGTACATACCATTATTATTTCTCCAGCCAAGATGGAGGAACTGAAAAGATCTGATATGGCTGACCGTCTTCTGGCTCATAACATCAAACTAATGACTGCGCCTCCTTTGAGTGAATGGAGTGGGCAGACTTTGAACCGTACCCAACTGAAAGAAATACAGATTGAAGACCTCTTGCAACGTAATCCTATTGAGATCGATATCCATAAGGTAGCCTCTCATTTGGAAGGAAAACGGGTGATGATAACCGGTGCTGCCGGTTCTATCGGTAGTGAAATTATGCGTCAGGTAGCCTCTTTCAATCCTTATAAGTTGATTCTGGTAGACCAGGCAGAAACTCCGTTGCATGATATTCGTCTGGAGTTACAGGACCGTTGGCGTGATATTGATGCGGAAACGATTATTGCAGATATTTCCAATGCTACGCGCATGGAAGATATCTTTAGAGAATATAAACCTCAGTATATTTTCCATGCGGCCGCTTATAAGCATGTACCGATGATGGAAGACAATGTTTCAGAGTCTATTCAGATTAATGTGTATGGAACCCGTACTATTGCTGATTTGGCTGTGAAATATGGAGCTGAGAAGTTTGTAATGATCTCCACCGATAAAGCTGTAAACCCGACAAATGTGATGGGATGCTCCAAACGTATTTGTGAGATCTATGTACAGTCTTTGGCGAAGAAGCTGCAACAGAAAGGTGGGCATGTAACCCAATTCATTACGACACGTTTCGGCAATGTATTAGGTTCAAACGGTTCTGTAATTCCCCGCTTCCGCGATCAGATACAACGTGGTGGTCCGGTGACTGTTACTCATCCTGAAATTATCCGTTATTTCATGACGATTCCTGAAGCTTGCCGCCTGGTACTCGAAGCCGGTAGTATGGGAAATGGGGGTGAGATTTATATCTTTGATATGGGTAAACCGGTGAAGATTGTAGATCTTGCCAAACGTATGATCAGTCTTTCAGGACGTACGGATGTGAAGATTGAGTTTACAGGACTACGCCATGGAGAAAAATTGTATGAAGAGTTGCTGAATGTAAAAGAGTTGACCAAACCGACCTACCATGAGAAGATCATGATTGCAACAGTCCGTGAATATGATTATGACGAAGTAAAAGAGCGTATCCAAAAACTGATAGATGTTAGTTATACCTATGATCAGATGAAGATTGTGTCAGCTATGAAGGATATCGTTCCTGAATTTATCAGTAAGAATTCATGTTTCGAAGCATTGGACAAGAAAACGGATTGAGTCATCCTGTAAGGAAGTAGTAATAAATAAATGTAATGCCCCGTAACAATATACGTTAGATACACTAACAATATATGTTACGGGGCATTACGTATAATGATATGTTGTGTGGTTCCTGTTATTTTCTGCTGGAGAAATATTTCATGAACTGAGTACGTTCGAAGGTATTCACACCATTCAAATCGCTAACATTCAACATTCCTTTGAATTGAGAGATTGTTTCCATTCCTTTACGATCCATCCATAAATTCAGGAAACGGGTATATTCTGCTACAAGTGCATAACTGTTTTGATAGAATGCGCTACAGATTTCTACGGCTGAAGCTCCTGCAAGAATTGCTTTTACGATTCCTTCGGGAGAATGAATACCGCCTGATGCTGCGTAATCCAGCTTGTTTACTGCTGCTGAGGCAATACCTATCCAGCGTAAAGATTTAACCAGATCAGCTCCTGTACTGAATACATTTCCTGAGATTTGCTTCATCTTCTCGATATCGATATCCGGCTGATAGAAACGATTGAACAATACAACAGCGGCAGCTCCATTGGCATATAACTGGTCTATCAGAGCTATCGGATTAGTAAGGTTGTCGCCCAACTTCATAATGATCGGAATGCGAACTGTCTTTTTGATGTGGCTGAGAATATCAATATGACGTTGTTCAAATGAACCGTAATTGTACTGAACACCTGTTTGTAACGCCAAAATATTAATTTCTATAGCATCGGCTCCTGCAGCTTCCATTTGTTGTGCAAAGCCTACCCATTCAGCATCCTGATAGCAGTTGATACTGGCAATAACAGGAATAGGACATACTTTCTTAGTCTCTTTAATCAATTCCAGATATTCAGACAGCTTATGCTGGCGGACGTATTCTACCAGGTAATCACTGCCTTCCGGGTACATATTCGGATCTCCGAGCCAGTCAGCTTCCATCATGATCTGCTCCTCGAAAAGAGATTTCAGAACAATGGCACCGACACCGGCTTCATAGAATTTCTGATTTTTTTCAGCACTATCAGTTAAGCCTGAACTGCTGACGATAATCGGGTTTCTTAATTCTAACCCGGCAAAAGTAGTTTTTAATGTTGCCATGGTAATAATGTTTAATGAATAATGATTAATACGTTCTGTCTCCAAAGATTTTGCTTCCTACGCGTATCAGAGTACTTCCAGCCGCAATAGCTTGGTGATAATCGTGGGACATTCCCATGGACAACTCCCGAAAAGCCTCTGTGTCGGCAAACCATGAGTCTTTCACTTCTTTGAAGAAGCTACTTAATGAACAAAATTCCTTCTCTATTTGTTCATTGTCGTCTGTATTTGTCGCCATGCCCATCAAGCCGCATAATTGTATGTTACTGAGAGTTTTCCATTCACCTTCCGCTAACATATCCCGACATTCGTCAAAACTGAAACCAAATTTAGTCTCTTCCTCTGCAATGTGTAGTT
This sequence comes from Bacteroides intestinalis, assembly GCF_003464595.1. Classification (GTDB taxonomy): domain Bacteria; phylum Bacteroidota; class Bacteroidia; order Bacteroidales; family Bacteroidaceae; genus Bacteroides; species Bacteroides intestinalis_A. The sequence goes on along the minus strand of NZ_QRZF01000013.1, from coordinate 1,333 downwards.
GCAGCAGGCAGTTGACCACTTTCCCGGCCTTTTCGGCCTGTTTATTGACCTCAACAAGAAGCTTGTATGAATCAATGCCGTGAATCAGGGCTACGTAGGGTACAATATACTTTATTTTATTAGTTTGCAGATGCCCGATAAAATGCCATTCAATGTCTTTGGGAAGGCTTTCGTACTTGGCAGTCATTTCTTGCACCTTACTTTCACCGAACACTCGCTGCCCGGAGCGATAGGCCTCTTCTATCGCTTCATTGGGGTGAAATTTGGAAACAGCTACCAATCGCACCCCTTCAGGTAGTTCGTTCAGCACTTGTTGAAGATTATCTGCAATATTCATGATACTAATATATATTAAACCTCCGGTTTATCATTGGGTTCTGCACTGTACGGATATACATCCATAAGAGGTGTTTCGGACACTAAAGCGATTTGATAATCAGCCATTGTACCCTTCATACCTTCATCCAGCTTCTTAACGGCATCACGGAGGTCGGCAGCCTGTACCAAGACCTGAGTAGATGTTTTCTTTTCAGCTCCGCTCTTTTCATCCAGAGTGATGAAGACCAGTTTGCATTTGAACCAGCGATCTGCGGCTTCTTCTTCGCTTGGGAATAATTCGCTATAGTTAGCACGTTTGATGTCCGATACCGTAAACTCTCCTGAAATAAACGGTGTCATTTCCTCAATAATACGTGCTTCTGCTTCCGTGAAGCTGAGTGCGTCTACCAGATAAGGTTCGGTTACTTTCTTGTTCATTCCGTTTTCCATTACTTTCTCGTAACGGATTTTGCACTCAAACCATGTATGCATTGCCATAATTTCTTTGTTTTTTAATTATGAATTTATATTCTTGTTATAAAACTGACCACAAAGATAATGCAAACGAAGGGTAGAATAAAATGAATCTATTCATTTTTTTATGGGAAGAGCGGAATTGAAATCTTACAGAGATGCGGTCGTTTTCTTTCATGGTAACTCTTTTTATCCCCCATGCTAATCCTGTTCGCATGTCGCGGTAAAGGCCGTTACATGACGCGGTAAAGGCCGTTACATACGGTGGTAAAGGTCGTTACAATATGGGGTAAAGACCGTTACATGCTGAGGTATGACTATGCCTGTAAACGGTTTACACTCTCTAATAATCTCTTCCTGATTCATTGTACAGAAACCTGAAAGTCTTCCTGGTTTGCTTTACATTACTTCTTGATTCTTCCTGTTTTACTTTACAGGCTTTTCAAAGAGTTCCTGCTTTGCTATACACAGCTATAATGTTTGACAAATAGCTATATATAAGTACTTTCATTGTTTCAAAGTTAAATAAATACGATTAAAT
>NZ_QRZF01000012.1 GCF_003464595.1 Bacteroides intestinalis | reverse complement strand
TGAAGTGTCAGTGAATAGTGTTGGGCGTCATTACCCGGAACTTTTAAGGAAATAGAGGTTGAAACATCTCCCAGAGAATGCTCCATAGCCCCTACATTTGTAATGCCCGCTAAAAGCATTACTCCAAAAAACAATCTCTTTAGTCTCATAATCGCATTTGTTTTATAGTTGTTAGAATACTGGTTTTTCTGCCTCTATTGATGGAGAAGTACCCTTTACAGATGGCCATCCATCTTTCCACTCAATCTTATCCATCAGCAACATACGTCCTTCAGGATTTTTTACGCTTACCGCATGATAGAAAAACCAATCATTACCGGCATTATCCGTCACAATCTCAGAATTATGGCCGGTGCCTACAAAAGCACTATTCTTATGAATCAGGATTTCATGTTTATTGTCGAGCATATTCCCGCCCTTTTTATCAACATAAGGGCCGAAAAGATTTTCCGAACGTCCTACTACTGTTGTATATGTGCTGTTCAATCCTTCACAGCAAGTACCTATTGAAGCAAAAAAGTAGTAATAACCATCCTTCTTATGAATATAAGTGCCTTCGTAGGCAGTTCCTGCCACTTTTTGGGGTGTAGCACCTTCTTTAAGGGAAAGTCCATCATCTGATAGCTCGATAGCATAAATGCCTCGGAAACTGCCCCAAAACAGATATTTTTGACCTCCTTCCTCTATATAGAAAGGATCAATAGAATTCTGCACATTGATTTCATTGCTACGGAACATTTTTCCATGATCCTTAAAAGGGCCTTCGGGCTTATCGGCAGTAGCACATCCGATGCCACAAGTCCACTCTCCTCCCCAAACGGACATGGAATAATAAAGCACGTATTTATCGCCTATTTTATTAATATCTGGAGCCCATAATCCTCCTTTGGGTTCAAAGTCCGGACGAGTATCATTTGTAAAAGCCGTACCTACATATTCCCAATCTACTAAATTCTTGGAACGATGAATAGGCAGATTACGAATATTTTCAGTAGCATATAAGTAGAAATAGTCGTCCTCTCCTCTGATAACAGAAGGATCAGGCAAACTGTAGTTTATAACCGGATTATGATATACATTCTTCGGTTGATCTTCCGGATCATCTTCCACCTTTGACGATGATGAAGAGCATGCCGTCAGGCAACATAAGGCCGATATTATAAGTAACTTTTTCATCAGAACAAACATTTATGATAAAAAGAAAATGGAGGTATATTTCTCACAGCGATTCACCATTCTGACTTTGCCGATCCTATATACCTCCAATATTCTTTTCGCACTACAGCGAAAGTGATTGATTAAATTTTATCTTCATCAGCTACAGCTTCTTCCCAAGTATTCCATATAGGAGTAGCAGGGTCGTATTCTGTATAACCTACATTCTGCCACAGCTTGGCATTTTTATTAGCCTCAATAGCATTATAAGGAATCGGCCAATAAATATTATGCTTACCCATAATGAAATTAATGTCTGTCTTAGTGGCATCAACACGAATCGTTACACCCTTGTTGTACATACCTTTGCGTACACAACGTTGGTACCAATAGCTACCGCCATCCAGATCTGTACCGGTTTGTTTGTCAAAAGTTTCCACATTATAGGTATTGCCCCATTCATCCGGTCTTCCACTGCGAGCCAAGCAGAGAGATACACGAGTCAACTCTACATTACGCCACTCTTCATAGAAAAGCTCACGCGCACGTTCGTCCATGATATCACCGATAGTCACATTGCCAGTATAGAGCTCAGAACATTGTGCACGTTTTCTGATGATATTCAGGTCATCCTTGATAGTCGGATCACTCGGATTAATGTAGAATTTAGCTTCAGCACGAAGTAAGTAAGCTTCTGCCAAACGATAGAGATACCAATCGGCAACACTACCATCGGTTGCTCCTTCAAGACCATTGTTTTTAATCAAACCTTGGTTGACTACATCATTCAGACAGAAGATGTAATGAGGCACATCATACCAGCGTCGAATTGTGTCGGAACACAATAATTGTCCCTTTGCGGTGATCAGCACAGGCTTTCCGTCTTTTACACCGTAGAAATCTCTATCGGAATAAAGCATAATGTTCTGTCCATAAAATTCAGAATCCACATTATTGCAACGCAAATCTTCCATATGCATCCAGTTTCCGCTTTCTGCACTATGACGCAAATCTGTTTCATCCATTTTACCGTTTACAGCCCACAATCCATCTTGATAGAAAGTACTGGTACGGAAAGTTGCAATACCACGTCCTAAGCCACGCATATAATCATACTCTACACGGTATTTACTATTAGTACGGTCAAGATTATACAACGCTTGTTTGCCGTCGGGCATCTTGATTCTACCATCAAAGAAGAAAGGATACATGATACGCATACTCAGCATCGGGATAAACGATTCGGCCGCCACACCACGGTTAGGCATACCCATAATAACTTCCTTGTTAGCAGTAATCAGTTTATTCTCCGGACGATGTAAATCCCAAATCACATTACGTGTAATAGGCCAGGAAGTAGGTTCACCACCTTCAAAGAAGGTACCAAAATTATTAGTCATCAATGAATAACCGGACTGATCAATCAGAATATCCAGCTGCTTCTTTGCATCCTCATATCTGCCAAGAGCCAGATATAGCTTGGAAAGCAACATACGGCAGGCTCCCTTATTCACCATACCAATATACTCCATATCCTTTTGTTCAGGTACCCACTGAACAGCAAATTCCATATCAAGTGCCATCTTTTCCAAGATTGCATCCCTATGAGTAGAATGGTAACTCAATTTAGGAGATGATGCTAATTTGGTAAGTAAAGGTACATGCCCATACTGGAATACTAATGCATAATATCGATAAGCACGATGGAAATAGGCACGACCAATATACTCTTTCTTCAACGTCTCATCCATAGGGACATCATCTATAAACGAAAGCAATGTATTAGCATTTCGAATGCCTTCATACCCTTGTCGCCAAAAGAAATATATGCTGTTTGTACGACCTAAGTTTTTTTCTGTACTTTGATCGCTATTCGAACGTAACATATTATCTACATTATCAAGGAATCCTGATTTATCAGTCGCAGCAGGTACCATCAAATCAGAGAAAGTGTATTCTGTAGCCAACGCCATCATCTCACGAGAATCTTCACTCACATAGTTTCTCTTCAGTTGACGATCGCAGATAGCCAACACAGACCTAAGACCATCTTCTGTAGTAAACACTTCACTAGGCTTGAACATGGCTTGCGGATCAGGTTCCAAAAAGCTCTCTTTACAACCGGTCAGCACCATTGAAGCTCCGGCCATCAGGATAAATCCCTTGCAAATAAATTTTTGAATATAGTTTTTCATATTTATTCTTGAGTTAAAAGATTTAGAATGTTAAGTTAAGTCCCAGTGTCCAAATACGAGAGGCATAATTACCTGTTTCCGGGTCACCATAATATTCCCAGTCCTTAGAGCCCCACACGGCAGCATTTCGAACTGTAGCATACACCTTAACACGTTCAATATCCACTCTCTTAGTCCACTGTCTGGGCAATGTATAACCGATTGAAATGTTTTCCAAACGAACAAAAGAACGGTTATAAAGTCTGCGGGCTCCCTTAGCACCTTCAGGACCTTGTGCTTCAATACGTGCATATTTATTGCTTGGATTATCTACTGTCCAATACTCTTTAGCTTCTTTATTCACTAAACGGTAAGTCATACCACCACCATCATCGTCATTGTTCAGATACATACTTTCCAAGCTCTTATGGCCCATACGAGAGTAAATATTGATGGACAATGTCAAATCTTTCCACAAAGTAAAGTCATTACGCAATGCCCAGGTTACGGGAGCTGCCGTTTGTCCTTGAAATACTTTATCATCATTATTATAAATAATCTTCTTCAAATTTCCATCGGCATCATACTCATCGTTAGCCGGATTGTTCCATACCTTTGGATCACCCGGAACCTGACCATATTTCTTTGCTTCATCCACTTCATCTTTCTGCCAAATACCGGTCACTTTATAATCCCAAATGGCACTGATAGGTCTGTCAATAAACCAACCGTTACCCACGTAATCAGCTTCTTTTTTCCCAATCACATTGCCTGAAGCATCCAATATATCTTCATAATCACCATATAGATGTTTAATGCGATTCTTATTGTATGAAAGACTGAATGTTGTGCTCCATTGGAAATTCTTATTATCAATGTTCAACGTGTTCAAAGCGATTTCAAAACCATTGTTATCAACTTGTCCCAAGTTGGTCGTGATACTCTCAAAACCTGTAAAGTTAGGCAAGCGCTGTCCCATAATCATATCCTTGGTACTCATGCGGTAATATTCCAACGTACCGGTTATGCGGTCATTCAAGAAACCAAAGTCCAAAGCAAAGTTCCAAGATTGTGTCTTTTCCCATTGCAGATTCGGATTCTCCATACGTTGAGCCATCAAGTAACGCATCAAGTATAAATCGCCAGAAGATGTAATATAACCCTGCATCTTTCCACCACCCGGATAGAGGTTAGCAAGAGCTTCATAAGGATTAGCAAGCGAACGGTTACCATTCTTACCGAAAGATACACGCAACTTACCAGTACTCATGATATGATTGTATGGCTGGAAGAACTTTTCATTAGAGAAAGTCCAAGCCAAACCACCAGAAGGGAAGTAAGCGTAAGGATTAGAAGAGCCGAAAGCCGAATAACCATCACGACGCATAGTGAAAGTAGCCATATAACGGTCATCATAAGAGTAGAATAAACGAGCCATCAAACCATCAGCAGTCTGATGTGTATCGTTACTTTCAAAACTACTAACCGACTTGTCACCATTTTGCGTATTATGGAATCCAAGTACATCAGACGGTAAGATGTTGCGAGCTTCAATACGGTCTTTCCAATATTGAAGTTCTTCCGCTTCCTGAGCCAAAGTCACAATAACATGATGCTTATCGGCAAACATTTTGTCCCAAGTGATGGTATTATTCAAAGACCAATCGAAACGTTTAGCTTGCTCACGATTTGCTCCACGGTCATTCGGATTAGAATTCGGTCGTTCGGCAGACATGAAGTAACGATCATGGAAATACTGCAAACGCGGAGCGGCATTGAATGTATAAGTAATGCCAAACGGCAATTTCAATTTCGCATTGAAAATCGTATTGAATGTAGTATATCCTTTCTGCAATTCCAAGAACTGTTTTTCATAATACCAGTTTGTCAGATTATTACGGTCATACTGGAACATCAATGGGTCTTGTACATAATTGCCCTCATCATCCTTAAACACAGCATAGGGACTGTTCTCCATGAAACCACCTTTATTCATACCGATTTCACCATCCGTACGGTCTTGAAAATTGATATTAGCGCCGATTTCAAACCAGTCTGTTACCTTTGCATTCAATTTAAAATTTGCACGAATAGCACGATAAGTATCGTCTACAAAAGCGCCCTCATTACGCAAGAAACCCAATGACATATAGTAGTCAATCTTCTCACCGGCACCACTGATACTGGCATTATAATCCTGATTGAAACCCAAACGAAATGCTTTGTCCTGCCAGTCCATTACTTTACCAGATAAAAGATTATCCATCAAAGCTGTATTAGGTCTAAAGCCCAAACGTCTTGCCCAAATGCTCAAATCTGATTCTCCTTCATCATTAGTAGTATAACCTCTCCATGCTTCCAAAGACACATCGTCAAGGTTGTTAGGATTGCGGAAGTAACCCGGCTTTGAAGTATATTCATTACCCGCTCTTGAATAAGCGGCATATTCACCGGTTTCTGCATTTACACCATACGTATTCTTTTCTTTCCAGTCTACATAATGTTGCAGATATGCTTCCGGACTCTGCCATCTGTCGCGATAAGCAGCCTTTTGAGTCAATCCGACACTGGCTGTAAAGTTAATTGTCGGCTTGCCTTGCTTACCCTTTTTCGTTGAGATGATGACAACACCATTCGCAGCACGTGCACCATAAACAGCAGCAGCAGAAGCATCCTTCAACACATCAATCTGTGCGATGTCATCCGGGTTAATTTCAGAAAGCTCACCATAAAAAAACATTCCATCAAGGATAAGTAACGGGTCATTGTGCCCACCATCGGTATAAACAGAACGCTGACCACGAATCTTCATTGAGCCACCACCTTTAGCACCGGCATCACCTTCACCATATCCTACTGTCAAACCTGGTGTACCGCGTAAGATATCCTGTACTGTCTTGGGGTTATCATTAGCTATCTTGTCCGGACGTACTTGTACTACGGACCCCGTAAGGTCTTTCTTACGCATCGAACCATAACCTACAACTACCACCTCTTCCAGAGCTTGGGAATCGTCTTTCAATACAACATTCAGAGGCTGTCCTTTATACTCCACTTCTTGGGTCACCATACCAATATAAGAAATTACAAGTGTAGCACCCTTTGGCCCATTTATCGAGAAGTTACCATCGATATCGGTAATGGTACCTGTAGAAGTTCCCTTTACCTTAATATTCACACCCAACAAAGGTTCCTTATTAACATCCGTTACAGAACCCTTTATTACAACATTCTGAGAATGTGCTGCAAGTGCAAACACGCAAAAAAATAAAAATAAGATTTTCTTAGACATGTTTTATAGATATTAGATTAGAAATACTACGGAAGATGAATATTCCGTATTTTTTATTAATACAGTGTCTTGCAAGCAAATTTTTAGCTAGCAAATTAGATTAATCAAAAATTGTTTCTCTTTATACCATAGGCTTATTATTAGATTTAACATTAAACGAAATTTCTGTTTTTCACGAAGCAAAATTATCTCTTTACAAGAAATAACGATAGAACTATCTTTTCAAGAAATGCAATTATAAAGCCAAAATATGCCCCTACAGATATTTCTCGGCAAGATTATAATATATATTTTCTATATAGCGAAACTTTTGATAAAACTGCATACTATTTAGTATGCAGTTTCTCTTCAAGCATCTTAATGAAATATCCGCCCACCACCGAACGAGCTTGGAAGCCTCGTTGTTTCGGACTGTCTGTAAAGACCCAATCAGACATTGGAATACGGTCAACGGTCTCATTCATAAAGCTATAAACCGGATCAACAAAACTTTCAAAAGTAGCCTTATCCTTAGCCATAGTAGCAGTCCAGATAATCCAGTCAGTCTTGGTATATGTTTCACGACTGTCAAGCGGCAAACCATAACGATTTTGCTTGGTCAGATAGTATGCAATTTCCGTTTCAGCCACTTTCTCCGGGAATATCTGCCAATTCATCAGTTTATCCCATACTAAATTATACTTCTGACTCCAAGTACCTGCCTTGTCAAATGTCAGACGGTAGTGGTCGCCATCATCGGCCATCTCTACCCATTGGGCAGCCATTTCTTTTGCTTTATTTGTATATTTCTCAGCGACTTCAGTCTTTCCCAACATATTAGCCAAATAACCATAAGAAGCAACACCCAATATAGCTTTTATAGAAAGATTGGCATTGTGAGCAAAGTGTCCTGCAAAATCATCTGTACAGAGTTGATTTCCCGGGTCTTGACCATATTCCACCAGATAATCAGTCCAAGTGGTCAATGTAGCCCAGTGACGGTTTGCATAGTCCGCATTTCCCTCTATGGCAGCAATGGCAGCAGTCACCAACAGCATATTTCCACTTTCTTCCAAAGGCATATCACCACCGTATGTCTGTCCGTTAGCCAGCGGATATGTACCTACGTCATGGGCAGCAAACGGTTTAGTCCACTTACCACTTTCACTGTAGTAGAAAATATGATTAAGTAACCCTTTGGCCAATTCCGGATTGTAAAGTAAATATAAAGGAGACGAAGGATATGTAATATCAACAGTTCCAATAGAACCGTTACTGAAGTTTTCCTTAGAAAGGAACAATAATTCACCGTTCGGAGCTTCTACAAGTTTATGGGCAGCTATAGATTGACGATAAGCTAATGCACAAAGTTCAGCATACTTACAACCGCCCACTGCGGTAGCTTCTTCCATCAATTTCTTATCAAAAGCAGCACAATCTTTCATCAGTTTCTGATAGTCAACCGCAGCTTTCTGGAACTGAGATACAATCGTTTCTTTCCCAGAACGATTCCAATAAGGGCGCAAATTGTCACCGAAATATTGGATGGAATAAATATCATCATATCCCAGCATCAGATAACCATCAGCATTTTTTGTTTCACCTAACGAACATACCAAAGCCAGTTTATCATAACCATCAGTAGCCGGTGCATCTAATTTGTTCTCCAAAAAGCTCTTACGCAAAATCTTGCCATCACCGATACCATAAGTCGCATTATCCTTTTTACCAGCTAAATAAAAATAACCCCAGTCAATCCGGACATCATCCCCTCTCTTTTTCAGAATCTCCTGACTCTGGCTTCCGGTACGTAAAAGCAGCAAATCGCCTTCTTCAAAACTACCAGCTATAGATTTCTGATGAGGTACATCAACCGCCCATTGCGGAGAGGCTTCGAAATACAAATCCACCTGATGCTTTTTACCATCTCTAGAAGCAACTTCATACGAGAGATAATTAACCGGACGAGTCATTAAATCCAGATTATCCATAAACAAAGGAGCAGTAAAAGTCAGTTTCAAATCAACTGGCCCACAAATAAATGTATAATAGGTTTGCATAGCTTGTACATCTACCGAAGTTTGCTCGGCAGTCTGTTCAAAGCAATGATAGTTTTCCTGTTCAACCAATAGTCCAAAGTCCAGCAAGGCATTTCCCACACGATTGTAGCAATATGCAGCTATCAAGTTCTTCCCTTTCTTCAAAGAAGCGGCCACTTCATCCGAAAGCTTCACCTGGGCATGCTTCTTACAAGCATTACCCGTATCCACCACTTTGACACCATTGATATAAATAATTACGTCATCATCATGTGAATAATCAAGGTATACACTCCTACCAGCCAAATCTTCCTGAAGGTCTATAGTTCTGCGTACCCAAATATACTTTTCACTCCATTGCGTCTTGGCAGTATGCTCATTCTCCATGGTTCCAAAAGCAGCTTTGCCTTCTTTCCAGCGGCTATCATTAAAGTCCATATTCTGCCACCCTTCAGCCGGTTGTACCACTGTATATTTCGCTACCCAGTCTTCCTGCTCCGAATTGGGAACCACAGAATTCAATTCGAGTTCTTCCGCTCCCATGAAACGGTAAGTTTGTCCGTCTACTTTAGCTACGCCAATCAGAGGGAAGCTCTTGCCGGTCCAATGTTTCACTGCACCATCATACAAGTTATCTTGAAAAGCCCACGCACTTGTATAAGGGTCAATAGTAACCAACGGATAGGCAGGCGCACGCAATTCATTCTTCACATGCTGCTCAGATTGGGGTGAGGTACATCCCGCCAGGGCAGCAAATCCCAGCAATAGCGTCATCAATCGTTTCATAAAATCCAAAAGTTTATCTTAATTATTCATTAGTTACTTCACAACTACAGGTCGGATAACTGTTCCATGAATAGAGACTATCCCCTTATCCGACAGAGTAAGATCCTTGATATAGGAAGAACGAGGTTGTACCTTCTCTTCACTGGCATGAGCATGAAATATGTATTTATAGCTTCCGTCTTCGCAGATAAAAGGAGCACCATGGCCAGTACCCGACAACCTCGCAGTCTGATCCATATCTCTCCTGAGAATAGGATTTCCACTATATTTCTCCCAAGGTCCGAAAGGAGAATCCGAGGTGGCATAACCTACAGCATAATCCTTACTTTCAAAATGATTGGCTGAGTAAAGCAAATAATAAACTCCATTCTGCTTCAATATGGAAGGTCCCTCAGCTACAGTAGCTTGTTTACGCTCCCACTCATCCTGTGCTTCAATACATTTCGTCAATGTTTCCTCTTTCAAGCTTTTCAGATCAGAATTCATTTCCGCACACCAAATGACGTTTCCACCCGTGAAACGGACAAAATAGAGATATGCTTTACCATCGGAATCTATAAAAAGAGAAGGATCAATATTCTTTTCACTACCAAAGAGAGGCTGCTTCACATCCTGCACAAACGGTCCTTCAGGCGAATCGGAAGTAGCAACACAAACTTGCTCGTTTACTGTATAGAACATATAAAACTTCTTCAACGACTCTACATAATAAACTTCAGGAGCCCAATAGCCTTTATTTCCCCAAGAATCTTCGGGTGACAAAGCTAAATTGCGGTTCCGATGCCAATGTTTTAAATCGGTAGAAGTATAAACTTCGAATCCCCGGACATTTGTTCCATATGCATAATAGCAATCCTCATAAAAGAGTACATACGGGTCTGCTATAGGCAAACGTTCTTCCAGAACTTCAAAATCGTCATCTGTTGATGTAGAAGCAGACGGCTTTGTAGAATTTCCACAAGACGTCCATATAAAAAACAATAAGAAAAGTATTAAATGTGTTTTCATAAAATTGATGTTTTCATGGTGATACAAAAGTAGAGAATCGAAAACACACAAGATAACAGAAAAGATTCAACGTATGGAATAATTACGTCAATTGTATCTTAGGATGCCTCCTTGACTGGATAATTACTTTTTCTGACGCAATCCTTACTTTTCAGAGTATACATTTCTCTTCTTATTCCACCATTTTTGTTTGTCATGTCTTTTATACTATATAGAAATAGCATAATATATATCAAAGCGATGAAGGATTTTAAAGATCAAGAATCAAACGCGGACAGAATTCTACCTTCAAAAGTTCCCGCTGACGAGCATCAGCTACGAATAAGCTAGTCGACAACACCTCACCTACAGCTCCATTAGCTGTAACAACTGCTACTTCCCTTTTCCCCTCTATCAGTTTTCCACTCTGAGGATCGATAATATGTTTCCGCTCATGCGAATCATTACCCGAAGTTGTGAGACATTCATTTTTAAGAAATATTTCCGGCCATTCTTTTTCTTGCGCAATAGCACTTTGTCCGAAGTTAACCTTCCACCCATCAGCCAACGGATGATGACCCAAAGCCAATACAGAGCTATTCCCCATATTAACCAATGCATTCTCTACTTCATATTGTTGAAGTAACTCCCGTATCTTCTCCAAAGCATATCCTTTCAAAAAACCGGAAAGATTGATAGTCACTCCAGGCTGCAAGAAGAAGAGAGTATGTTCCTGAGGTGACAGTTGAATACTATGAATAGAATTACGTGTATAATTAGCCGAATGAATAGTAACATCGAAACATCCATCAGTTCGAGTGTAACATTCTACACAGAAAGCAAGCATATCATAAAGCTCCTTACTGACCGGTTGCGGTCCCGTGGCTGCTGTACGGTTCAAATATGCCAGTTCACTCTCTGCATCATAATAATTTGCCATCTTTTCCAAATGGCAAAGCATTTCATGGATAGCACCGACCACCAGCATCAAGGCCTCTTCGCCTTGCCTGCCGCACAGCACTATATCAACGCGTGTATGCATCGATGGAAACCAAGCATAAAGCAATCCACCGTGTAAAGACGAGAATTTATAAAGATGTTGAATAACATTCGGCATTTTCAAGTCTGTGTTTCTTAGAGAAAAAATGAAAAAGGCAAGCCACAATGCTGCAACTTGCCCTTTTCGAAGACATAATATTAATTACAATTCTTTGATCTTTACATTCTTAAACCAAACTTCATCTCCATGATCTTGCAAAAGGATATTTCCGGACTCATGATTTCCGAAATTAGGCCAATCTCTGTATTTACTATAAGCAACCAATGCATCCCACATTTCATTCTGGCGTGTGTATTCAATGAGCTTCACACCATTCAACCAATGTTCTACATGGTCACCTTTCACAACAATCATAGCTGTATTAAAGTCTTTCTTATTGAAAGGTTTGTTTGCCGGAGCAGGAATCAAATCGTAAAGCGAACCCAATTTACGGTTACCCTTTACGCCTAGCTTAGCATCCGGGTGCTTGTCATCATCAAGAATCTGGAACTCGCAACCGATAGCTGAACCGGCTCCCTTATTCATATCAGGACTAACAAAATACTTCACACCACTATTAGCACCTTCAGTAATCTTGAAATCTACTTTCAAAATAAAATTCTTGTACTTTTTAGTTGTTACGATATCACCACCGTTAGCAGATTCCGCACCACCGCTCTTCATTACTTTCAGGATGCCGTCTTCCATCTTCCAGCCCTTTTCCGGGAAAGAGTTCAATCGGGCTCCTCTCCAGCCTTCGGAAGTTTTTCCATCCCAAAGGAGTGCCCAACCTTCTTTGGCTTCGTTCGGAGAAATTGTATTAGGAATAACATTTATTTCCGGTGCTTTCTGAGCTGTCTGGTAACGTTCTACATCTGTAGTACAAATGCGGATATTCTTCCAGCTAACAGTCTTTCCTTCATCAGCAGCATTACCGATAGCATGTACTTGCAAAGCAATAAAGCCTACAGGAGTCATATCATCCCAAATATTAGCACAAGGTACTCCATTAATCCAGGTAGCAATAGAATTGCCTACAGCCTCAATACGAGCCTTGTTCCACTCATTATTTTTGAAAGCTGTTTTAGCTGCCGGATTCTGTGTCAAAGGATACAGCCAGTTACGTCGAGCCTCATCATAGATACCACCCGACCATGCACGCTTTGAAGGGTCTATTTCAAACTGATAGCCATGTACACGGCCCTTCTGATAGTCTTTCTTGCTTTCACTACGTACTTGTACGCCAGAATTCAATCCATCGTCTATCTTAAAATCAAATTCCAGGATAAAGTCACCATAGTTTTTCTTGGTAGCCAAGAAGGTATTAGGAGTATTCATCTTTGAAACGCCCACAATAGCGCCATCCACTACTTTGTATTCGGCTTTACCATTCAGCTTCTTCCAGCCACTCAGATTCTTTCCATTGAAAAGAGGCTCCCAGTTCTGTGCTGAAACCATAGAGGCACAAAACACAAACAGAAGCAACAAATAATTCTTTTTCATATTGATATCTCTTCTATTAATTATTTTAATATGATGCTATTACATTTTATAAAACTCATCCCATCCCTTACGTGGCGGTACTCCGGCCAACATAGCATTAGCAAATTCATTATTCGTAATCTGCTTCGTGCGAGGATCAAAGAACAACTGCGTATTGAGGCGCTGAGCCATTACTCCCAATGAGAATACCTGACCCAGGACACCGTTAATTTCAAACGGAGAACGAGTCTTTTCCTGACCCATACAAGCTAACAGGAAATTCTCAAAGTGATTGGACGGACTCTTAGGCACTTCCGGTAACTTACCGGCCATTTCCTTTGCCTTTTCTTCCGGAATGATAGAAAGCGTACTACCATGGCTTCCACCCTTAAAGGTAAGTTCTTTTGAATAAATAATCTTTCCAGGATTCAACTTCGCAGCCGGAGCATCTCCCTGGTTTGTTGTAGGAATATTAGGATCCAGACCGGATACACCATAACCGGCAGGGATAGGAGGAAGATTATCCAAACCATCGTACCAGGTTATGTCAACCGGCGGCATACCCTTACGTTGAGGGAAGCGGAACAGGATCGTGGAAGAATAAGGGAAGAAGAAATCATTATGCCCGTTGGCATATTGCATAGTCACTTCGTACGGCAAGCCCAGTTCCAGGAACTCATGAACCGTATCCAGGATATGTGCACCCCAGTCGCCCAGACAGCCCATACCGAAATCGTACCAGCAACGCCACTGACCCAAATGATAGTCCTTGTTATATTCATGATAAGGAGTTACTCCCAACCAAGGATCCCATTCCATATCCTTCGGCAATTGTTGTCCTGCAGGAAGCTTATAGATGTTTGTATCCCACTTGTGCCAACGACGGGGGTTATTCATATGTGCCGTTACAGCCGTTACATCTTTGATGATACCGGCATCCATCCATGCCTTAAACTGGAAGTAGTTAGCCTCAGAGTGACCCTGATTACCCACCTGGGTAACCAGATTAGGCCGTTTCAATGCAGCCTGCATCAACAACTCACCTTCATAGAAAGTACGCGCAAGAGGCTTCTCTACGTATACATGTTTACCTGATGCCAGAGCCAGCATACTAATAGGGAAATGGGAATGGTCAGGCGTTGCTATAGCTACAGCATCAAACTCATCGCCTGCCTTATCGAACATCTGGCGAAAATCACGGAAACGCTTTGCCTTAGGATACAGGTTCATTACCTTTTGCGTATGGGGGGCTCCCATATCAACATCACACAAAGCCACAACCTCCACCATACCGGTACGGGCAAAATCCCCAATAATCTGTTCGCCACGATTGCCAATGCCTATATAGGCAATCTTCACCTTATCTGTTATCTTTCTTTGCGATGCAAAGGTGGGATTTGCCAGTACATCACCAGCACCCAATGCCAATCCGGCAGAAGCCATAGTCATGGTCTTCAAAAAATCTCTTCGTGTTGTCATTATCTCATTGGTATTAATTTGGTATTAATTAAGTAATTCTATTTCAATCATCTCTATACTTCAATTTTCTTTTTAAGGAGCAGATTTCTTATTCCATAGAATAAAAGCCGCAATAGGGTCCAAAAGGCATAAAGCACACACGAAAATGCCAGGACATAGAAAATAGAGGTCAGCATCTCCGAGAAAGGGGTTTTATAGGAAATTATTGCATACAAATTGGCCAGGTTTCCGATAATGAAACATGCCAGCAAGGTCAGCAATTCTATCTTTTTCCGGCGAGCGGTAATAACTGTATTTTTCATACGGCTTCTATTGTTTTAGCTTTATGATTCAGATAATCTATTTTATACTCATCGGGGAAGTAAAGTACTTTTTCTTCCTGCAAAGCCTGATCGCCCAATAAGCACAGCATACTTGCATAATAACCCTCTTCGGCTATACGTTTCGGCTGCTTGCGGGTAATAACGGCCTCGACAAAAGCCTCCAGCAGCAAAGAAGTACCATCTGATTTGGGACGTTCTCCTAAAATAAATTCTCCCTTGTTTTCGTTGGCAGTTTCCGGTGCCCAGCTGGTACCGGCAAAAGGCAAAGAATCAAAGACTTTATTCTCCCAATCATTGATCATCTGCAGGAATCCGGGTGCAGGGGCTACACTCTCAAAATAATACTTACCCTTTTCAGGCTCTACTGTTCCCAGATTACCCATGATTTGCTCTTCCAGGCCATAGAATTTATTGGATATGACAGAATCGAACGTCATCTTCACTCCATTATCAAACACATATATACAACTTACGTTGTCATACACTTCCCGGCCATCTTTCCAGTAAGTGATAGCTCCATGTCCCATCACCTTCTCAGGAAGCTTTTGCAAAGCCCAGCTTCCGATTTGTAGCTGATGACAGGCCAATTCAGTCATCAAACCCTTGGAATATTCGCGATACAAACGCCAGTTTATCAAACGCTCCAATTCAGGCGAAGGAACTTCCCGTCTCCAATCTCCATTTCGGTTCCAGAAAGTACGGATGGCATTGATCTCGCCAAATGTACCGGCGTGTACCATCTCCATCACTTTTATATATCGCGGGTCGAAAAGGCGCTGCTGACCGGTGAAGAATATCTTGCCCGTACTGATGTGCTTCTGATAGATACGGTAGCACTCTTCCATCGTAAAGCCTATGGTCTTTTCACAGAACACATGTTTACCGGCGTCAAAAGCATCCAGTACAATCTGGCAATGGGAATTAAGGGGAGTAGCCACCAATACCGCGTCAATCGTTTTGTCCTCCAGTATTCTCCGGTAGTCATCATAAACCTTCGCTTTCGGAGCAAGTTTCAACCCCTCATCAATGGAAGGCTGGTAAATATCACACAATGCCACAATATCCACTTTAGGGTTCTGCACCAGGAAACTCATCAAAAAGCGTCCCCGTGATCCCGGCCCAATAACAGCCAAACGGCATTTTTCATTGGAAGTTTCCTTAACTTCCGAAAAAGCAGAAAGCCAAGGACTTGCTGACAACAACACCCCGGCTCCAAGCACCCCTATATTTTTAAGGAATTCTCTTCTGTTGATTAATGTATCTTTCATAATATGGTCTTTAAAATAAAATCCGAATATACTCCTTTCTTTTTTCGGGCAGAATATCCATATAAAAATAACAGCCCAAAAGTAGTGAAATCTTAAGATATAAAATATAAAAATCTACTCAAACAATGCAAAAATAGTTCCAAACGCTCCCCATCGCTATTTTATAAAGTCCTTAGGCAGAACGCCAAACTGTTTCTGGAAGCATTTGGCAAAATAAGAAGGGGTATTAAAACCGATCATGTAACAAACCTCATTTATCCGACATTCCCCCTCTTTGAGTAATTGCACCGCTTTCTTTAAACGCTCCAAACGAATGTAATCATTCGGAGTCATATCCAATATACCTTTTATTTTCCTGTTAAGGCTCGAACGGCTCATGTTCAGCTGGCTTGCCATATCATCCAAATTAAAGTCCGGATCCTGCATATTTGCAACTACTACTTCTTTCAATGTCTTTAAAAAAGTTTCATCCGCTTTAGTCATTGCCATACTGTTGACCTGTTCAAAAGGAGAATGGACGAAAGCAACACGAAGTTTCTCACGGTTACTTAGCAAATTAGAAACACAAACCTTAAGATATTCCACAGAAAAAGGTTTCTCTATATAAACATCCGCTCCAAGCTTCATGCCTTCTATCTTAGCCTGAAGAGTGGTCTTAGCCGTCAATAGAATCACAGGAATATGACTATAATCAACCGCAGACTTTAAATGCTCACATAATTCCAATCCATCCATTTCAGGCATCATGACATCCGAAATAACCAGATTGACGGTATGTTCTTCCAATACTTTCAAGGCTTCCACACCATTCAATGCTGTCAAAACCCGGTATTTCGCTGATAATTGTTTCACGATGAACGCCTGCATTTCCAAACTATCCTCTACAACAAGCAATGTATAACGATTTTGCAAATCAGGTTCTTCGTCAACCTCCTGCCTTTCAATAGACTCTTCATGAACAACTTGCTCTTTTGTCTGTATTGTATGGGCATGTTTTATCGGAAGTGAGAGCAAGAACTGATTGTTTTCCATGGAATCCACCATACACAAAGTCCCTCCATGAAGTTCGGCAAGCGAACGCGCCAAAGGCAACCCTATACCCGTACCGGAAACAGAATGTAACACTCCGGCTTTGTATTGAACGAACGGTTTAAATATCTCTTCGCGCATCTCCATCGGAACCACACGTCCGTCATTACATGCCAGGAGCAACATCTGATCCCCCTCAACGTACAGTTTAATGCGGATATATGTTTCCGAATATTTCACGCCATTTGTCATCAAATTACTGATGATCTTGGTCAGTCCTTCCCTATCCACCGAGGCATATAGACTTTCCGGAGAATCAATGGTAAGTTTCAGCCCCTTCTCACGTGCCAAAGGCTTAAAACGCTTATAGGTCTTTTGCAATATATCTACAACGTCATATTCCACAAAGTTCAATTGAAATCCTTGCGTCTCCGTTTTACGGAAATCAAGCAATTGATTCACTAAATCAAGCAAACGGTTTGTATTCAGATCCATCACTTCCAAATCGTCCCTGATCTCGTCAGAAACCTCCTTAGAAAGCAGGACATTCTCAAGCGGACTTTTTATCAATGTGAGCGGAGTGCGTATCTCATGCGCTACATTCGTAAAGAAATCGATTTTCGCAGAGTAAAGTTCACGTTCCTTTTTCCGTTCAAATTTCTCCATTGCCAACCGATGTCTTTGTTGCGTCCGTCTTTTGAAATATAAAATAGTGGCAACCAATGAACACAGAACCAAGATAACATAAATAACGTATGCCCACACTGACAAATAAAAAGGAGGATGAATACGTACATTGAGTACCCGTTCCGCATCGTTCCACTTTCCATCACCATTAGATCCTTTTATGCGCAATGTATAACTTCCATAGGGTAGATTAGAATAAGTAATCATAGAGTTTCGCCCCAACATATACCATTCCTGATCAAAACCTTCTAGCTTATACATCAGTCGGTTCATCTCTGGTGCCTGATAGCTTAAAGCAGCCACCTGGAAAGCAAAAGAATTCTGGTCTGCATCAAGCTCTATATTGTCAGCATAAGTTATATTCTGCTGTAGAGGGGATCCCGGAGTATCCACAGAAAGGCGTTTATTAAACAGATAAAAGTCAGTAATGACCACTGGAGGAAGAAAAGTATTCTCGACAAAATTATCCGGATCAAATATGACAAACCCATTAATACTGCCAAAATAAATGCGCCCCTTTTTGTCACAATATCCAGACTGGAAATTAAACTGATTACTCAGCAATCCATTTGCCGTAGTGTACACATGCATGGCCTCAGTATCCGGATTAAAACAGGTAAGCCCATAATTACTCGTAACCCACAGATTTCCCCGTCTGTCTTCAACCATCTTGTAAACGGTATTGTTAGGAAGCCCTTTTGACGTGTCATAACGTGTAAAGTTATCCGTTTCCCGATTATAACGGCAGAACCCCTTCCCCATCGTCATAAACCATAAACGCTTCTTACTATCCTCGTAAATAGAAATCACTTTATTATAAGAGAGTGAGGTCGAATCTTTTTCATTTGAAAGATAACTCTTCCATTGCTGAGTCTGAGTATTATAAGAGAATACCCCATTCGAGAAAGTAGCAAACCACAAATTCCCCTCAAAGTCTTCCAAAATATCATAAACAAACAAACTTCCTAATTGTGGAATATGAGTAAAATTATCAAGAGAGCGGTTGTATTTGAACAAACCGGATGTCGTTCCTATCCAGATATCTTCGGCAGTTGTCTTACAAACAGTGAAAGCATCACTGGCAGTCAACGAATTCTCACCCTTATCTCTGGAGTAATGCTTCACTTGCCTTGTGCGTAAATTCACCTTATTCAGCCCCCTGGAAAAAGTACCTACCCATAAATCATCTCCATCCAGACAAAGGGCATGAACGTTTTTATATATATCCGGGTGCTCAAATGGCACCATCTCTTCTGTCTCAGGATTAAAATTAAACAATCCTTTATCTTCGGTACCTATCCATAAAGTACCATCATTACCTTCACATATTTCACGCACCCGACGGCCAAAAAACTTAATCTCCTCTCTCGGATAAAACTTCTCAAAATAGGTCCATTGATACGGATAATAATTCACGCCACCAAAATAAGAACCTACCCACATTCCATTCTCCCTATCGCGATAAATAGAATAAATAGCATTGTCTGATAGCGCATAGGAATCATCTTGATCGGGTACTGTCAGATGTGTGATCTTGTTAGTCGTCAAATTATAGATATACAATCCCTTTTCCGTCCCTACCCATAATTCATCATCGGATTTAAATTCCAACGTACGTGCAAAAGCATCCAAAATCCTACGGGATTTGCCTGTCACAAAATTAACTTCAGTCAATCCGTTGGATGATGCTATATAAGTGTAATTATGAGGACCGACAACCTCACAATTGATGATGTCACCTTTAAATATTTCATTACCATTTGCATCTTTAAAAGGCTGCAAAGGCGATTCAAAGCCAGCCTTTGTATAGTAAAGATTATCTCCATACAATGCCAGCCAACAGGTATTCCCATTTAACCAAAAGCGATGAACATTGGCCAGTCCTGCATCATGAAGGTAATTCCGTAATTTGTTTTCATCACTATTATAACAGAACAACCCCTGGTTTTCAACTGATATCCAAATATTTGAGTGCTCATCACACCTTATCATCGTCACAAAATCCCGAATAACGGTTCCTTTATCACTTACTAAATTGAATTCAGTAAAAGAGTCAAGTATAGGGTTATAGATATAAAGTCCGCCATCAGTACCTACCCATATATTCCCTTTACTATCTTCATAAAGTACCGTTATGAAATTCCTGCCCAGATTTGAATTTTCATTGTTATAGATACGGAAAGACAAGCCATCGTAGCGGCTCAAACCATCTTTAGTACCAAACCACATAAAGCCTTTCTTGTCCTGAAAAATCCTGTTCACAGAGTTCTGTGAAAGACCATTTCTGATATCTACCGTTCTGAAATAATAGTGAACGGTATTATAGGCATAGGACGGCAATGCCGTCACTATGCACAAACAGAAGAAAAGCTTTATAATAGTTCGATTCATAGTTCCCTCCTTTTTTAGGAAAGATTATTTCTTTAATGAATTACAAATACGTGTATTAATTTCTTTCACACGCTTTTCATCCAACTTGATTACTTTACGGTCATAAGTTATAAAACCATTCACTTCCACTTCTACGTCAGTAGTCTGCGTATAAACAGCTGCCGAGAATCCTCTGTCAATCATCCGATATAACATATCGGCATACTTCACATATTCATCCGTAGCCTCTTTAGAAGAATTGAACTGTACATAACCCCAGTTACGGTTCGGTTCCCAAAGGTGATCTTTCAATACCAGACCTATGCCGCCATATTCACCTAAAACCGTTGCACGCTGACCGTCATACAAAAACATTTCCGGTGCAGGATAATGGTGCAGGTCAAGCATATCACCACAAGGATAATGGTTACCACCACTTGCCGGATTCACCAGACGGGTCGGATCATATTGCTTTGTCCATTCAGCTATTTCTACCGTTTTAAACTGTCCCCAAGCTTCGTTGAACGGCACCCAGGTACCAATACAAGGATAAGAATACAGACAATCTATGATTTCCTTCCATTCTTTGCGATAATAACCTTCAGATTCAGCAGAACGCTTCATTTCCGTACCATTAAAATATTGACGCATCTGCCATTGTGGATTGCGGTCACCACTCGGCATATCTTGCCATACAATAATTCCAAGCTGATCACAATAGGTATACCAACGAGCAGGCTCAACTTTAATATGCTTGCGAATCATATTAAAACCAAAATCTTTCGTCTTCTGGATGTCATACAGCAAAGCCTCATCCGTAGGAGCTGTATACAAACCATCAGGCCACCAACCCTGATCAAGCGGTCCGAACTGGAACAACGCTTCATTATTCAATTCCAGGCGTACAATACCGTTAGCATCCCGGCGAGTAGAATATTTACGCATAGCAGCATAACTATCCACCTTGTCCACAATTTTATTTCCATCCTTCAAACTTACTTTCAAGGTATAAAGGAAAGGAGAATCAGGGCTCCATAATTTAGCATTTTCGGGCATCGCTACCTCTACAGCTTCTCCATTGATACTTTTACCGGCAGCTACCAGCTGATTGCCATCATACACATTCACTTCAACAAGGTCTGTTGCACAATTGGCATTCAGTTCAGCCTTTACTGTCAACAAATTACGATCAATATCAGGAGTGATGCGAAGGTTTTCAATATGTTTTCCACTAACAGGCTCCAGCCATACAGTCTGCCAGATACCAGTAACAGGAGTATACCAGATACCCTCCGGTCTGCTGACTTGCTTACCACGCGGCTGAGGTCCTCTATCCGTGGGGTCCCAAACCTTTACAACTAAACGGTTACTGCCTTTAGCTGATAAAGCCGGGGTAATATCAAAAGAAAATGGAGTGAATCCTCCGGTATGGCTTCCCACCTTAACATCATTCACCCATACATCTGTTTTCCAGTCTACAGCACCGAAATGCAGCAGAATCCGCTTTCCTCTCCAAGCCGATGGAACTTCAAAACTACGTTGATATACCAATTCCTGCTTTTCGTTTATCCTCTTGCCAACTCCCGACAAAGAAGATTCCACAGCAAACGGCACAAGTATTTTACCTTCAAAATCAGCCGGAATATGCCCACCTTTATCAATAATGGCGTAATCCCACAGCCCATTCAGGTTTTTCCAATCATTACGCTGCATAATGGGTCTTGGATACTCGGGCAATACATTTGAAGGATCAATTTGCTCCGCCCATTCTGTTTTAATCTTATCTCCGGCCGGTTTCCATTGTGCCGAACTCTCCAAACTAAAAAACGTTACCAAAGATAACGCAATAAATAATTTCTTCATGGTATGTAACTATTCTAAATGTTTGGAAGCAAAGTTAGCCACTAATTCATTTTCAAAATAACGCAATTGGTTCAATAAATGCAAGAATCTTATCATTTAATAACTAAATGTAGAAAGAAATAATCAATCTGCCAAGATAATAGTAGGAACTTAGAAAGCTGCAACTACAGCCTTCTAATCAGATCAATAACAAAATTGACTTCTTGCAGGCAACACATTATTTGTTTGCCTGCAAGAAGTCAATGCCTTGCAAAAACAGAACTTTCAGGAATATTCAGACATTAAACCAATATACTTTTTCATCCTTTTCATTATCTCTTACATCCACATGTATCCATGAGATAGGAACTCCTTTTTGCAGATGTTCAAAGCGGATATTGCAAGGTAGTTTATCAGCAGACTCCTGAATTTTATGTCTTGCACTTTCTGCTGTCATTCCACAATCTGCCGGTAACAGGATATCGACGGCTTTACCTTGTATATGAGTCGTAATATAGGGAGTCTTATTACTATGAACAAGATTGCATAAATGACATCTTAGCCCCCTTTGATACACTTTCATCTTGGGCTGATTAATTGTAAGAGGAACACCCAGTATTTCACGGATAATATCTAATGTCTTCTTTAAATCTTCATCCAGGAAAGACCATATCTGTTCTTCCGAATAGCTCTGCATCACATGATTACAGACTAATTCCTGAATTTTGAAGTACTTACATTTATAAACACTCATAGTAGCTTCAATTATTAAAATGAATAATTGAGAAATTCTATCAGGTAATCTGCCTCTTCAAAGCATTGGCATATCCTTCAATAATCAATTCCAGCCCGTCCGTCAATTCTTGTGGCGAAATCACAATTTCCAGCTTCCCAACCGTAGCATTCTCCGATGATTTATTATTGGGAAAACTGATTTGCAATTCATTGTTTATAACCTCCAATGCAAACTCTGCCGTCACTGTAGCTTTCTCTATTTTAGAGGCTGTGACGGGCACCAATGTAATTAAGGGAACCTGAACCATTGTAGTGGTTACTGCCCCGGCATCATCCAAAGTAGGATATTCAAGTTGCACTATCTTCGGAATCAATGCTCCTTTATCTTTTCCTGCCCCGACAGCCGGCTTCTCAAAATACTTATCCAGCAAGCCTTCATTCTTGTCCATCAGTGAGTCACTGGCACTAACAATGGCATGGTGGATGGCTTCCACAAACAATTTAAAACTAATCATATCAATAAATTTAATGATTCGACGCTATACCATTTCACTCTTTCTGAGGAGATAATCTTTTCAGTTTTTCAAAATTATCAACAGCCTCATTCACTATCGGACGGCTCTCTGCACTCAATCCAATGGCTGCCTGACAATTAGGACATGAAAATTGCACACCTTGAACTAACAAATGCAAATCAATGGGTATCTGAGTTTTGCATACCGGACACGGAATATACTGATCTATCATACTTTTATTCTTTTTCTGACTGTTTATCTATTTTCTGTATGGGCTGTATTGATTTCGTATACAAATCAAGTATAGTCAATACTCCTTTGGGCAAAGGCAATCTGCCTGCATGAATATTTACTTTAAGGCGGCTTGACAAAGTACTATCATATTGCTCATGCGAATTCCTCCTATACTCCTGTTTGGCCGGAGCAATTCTTCCGTTCAAAACCGCCTTCCTCTCTACAAGTTGTACATCCGCATTCACTTTTGATTCATAATTATAAGAACCCACCGACGTAATCTCCAGATCAAAGTCTACATTGATCTTATCTATTGCAAGAGAATTTAAAGGCAATAAACACAGTAAAGGAACCTGAAAAGCCATTTTATTGATAGAGATGTATCCTGGATCAGTCGGTTGCTTTGTATGATCAACAACCGGCTGACTCAGTATCATCTCTATCATAAGAGGCTGACGCAAGTCACTTCCCTCCTCCTTTGTGAAGCAATAATCAAGCAAAAATTGAGCCTGCCCGGTCAGCATCATAACATTGGCCTTGGATGCCGCTACCAAAGGAGCACCAATGATCGACTCAATGTTAAGTTCTGCCCCAAATTGAGGTTTGAATGTACCTTGCTCGTTTTCAGCCATAATTTTTTCTTTTTACTTGATATCAAATATCTTATCCTATTTACTTAGTAGCAGGAATAATCCTATTCTTTACGGTTGTGCACTAGGGCTCTTCAACTCTATCGGTTGAATTGCTTTTGTAAATGCTTCGATGATAGTATTTACTCCTTTAGGAAGTGGAAGCTGACCTGCATGTACATTAACAGTATACTTAGCAGAATTACTCTTCTCATAATGCGTATTATGAGTCTCAGAATCCTTTGAAGAATAGCTGGCCGATCCCTTAATAGTGACTGACAGCGGCCCCCAACCTAATTTTGTTTCAAAACTACCCTCTCCTTTACTCTCAGATTCTTTTGCCTTATTGTCATCTTCTGAGAAACTTGATTTCACTTCCATTTCAAAATTAATATCCACAGTTTCAACAGCTAGGGAGTTAATAGGAAGAATTGTAAGCAGAGGCAAAGTAAATTTGGTTGAAGCTGGTTTAATAACAGGATCGGCGCCCTCAGTAGCTCCCGGACCAATAACACTCCTGGTGAGAATCATATCGATCATAATAGGTTCATACTGATAACTCTTCGGTTCGGTTGTACTAACTTCCTTTCTGTTAAAACAAGTGTCCAACATAAATCTTGTTTGAGTAAGAGCCATTGCAGAATTCGCTTTAGCGGCTGCATTCAAAGGACCTCCGATTAAACTTTCCATTGGCAGCCCGGAGAACTGCTGCGACATTGACAATAAATTTGTATCCATACTAATGTGTTTTGAAGAAGTTATTAAAAAAGTTAACTAAAACTCAGAAATTTCCTAATCACTGTTTTTATGCGATTGAATAGGCGGACAAAAAAACCTTTCTTCCTTTTAGGTAGTTCTGTCGGATAAAACCTGATAGTGATGCGTTCAGCCATAGCACTTCCCTACACAAGTTCCACTGTATAAGATTCACCCGAATTGGCCAAGGCTACAACAAGAGTATTACCGGTAAAAGTGCCAGAATACACGATTTCACCGGAACCAGCATCTTTAACTACCAAGCATTGATTGTCGATAGAAGTCTCGAAACAGATATAAAGTTGATTATCCTGAATATAACCCGGAATTATAGGATATACGGAACGAACTGATCCATTCCCTTTTAATAAATGAATATTAATCGGTCTTTTGATTTCCTTCTTTTCTGTAGGAACAGATGCAGATTCAGCTGATGCATTTAAAGATATACAAAGCGGCTGCATGATAAATAAACCACTGAATAGAACAAACGATAATGCTTTCATATGTCTCACACTTATTAGAGATTAATAATGTGACGAAGTTAGTGACATAAAAGCAAAAAACAGAATAAAAACGATAACATCTAATTACAGCAACACGCTGCATATCAAGTGTTTAAATAATAAACAGATAACATTCTTTCTGTAAAAGGCTAATTAGCAGTCTTCAATTTTATCCGGTGTCGCCTTTGAGCCACAATTTGCTTGTTCACATTCCCAAAGCAAAGGGCAATTGTAAAATCATCTAACCCACAAAGTGAAAGGCATGAGAAAAGACAATCATTCTCGGTATATTTAGGATAGGTTTGATACAAATAGTCTATATAACCCTTGTATATTTCCATAACAGTGGTGCGAAGCTGCTTCTGTTCATCTTCCAACAAAATACGCAGTTCCTGTTTATTCTTAGTCTTTTCCTGATGACTAAGCTGTTCTATTTTCTTATAAATGGAGGTCTCTTTAAAAATAACATTGCATAATTCCGCCTTTTCATCGGCTAATTTTCTGATTTCGCATTCTTTTTGAGAAATCTTCTTTTTATCCTCTTCCTGCTCCCTCCGCAACGAAGAGACATAATATTGCAGTCCTACTATATCTACCTCCAATAAAGCCCTATCATACTTATGTTCCAATTCAAAAAAGTCTCTCCGACGTCTTATTCGCTGAATATACCAAACCATAGAAAGAATAACGAGCAAACACAAAACAGCCAGTCCAATGAACAGTATCTGCATCTGCACTTTTTCTTTATAAACTTTCATTTTGGCCTCATATTCATAAATCTTCTGCTCCACTTCGGGATTTTGCTTATCGAAAATGGAGTTCATAGTCACAGAGTAGTTATCCAGATAACCTAATGCCTGCTGATAGTCTCCTTTCATCTCCATCACATCTTTCAAACCATAAAAAGCTAAAGCTTTTGTCTCTATCACCGTATCCTGTAATGCCTGTTTGAAATAGTAATCAGCAGAATCCAATTGTTCATGGTTCATAAATGCATAGCCTACCATAATTGCTGCCTTGGAAGCCATTCTTTTACCAAACGCCAAAGACTGTTTCCCGTAAAAAAGCATAGAGTCGACTTCCTCATAGGTACAACTCAGATTATGATTAGTCATTGATACGATCATTGAATCATTTTCTTCCAAAGCCAGCCCCAAAGCACACTGCATATTATCACGGGCACGCAGAGTATCACCTTTCAATAAATACCCCCAGCCTATATCATTAGAAACAAAACACAATCCCTTTTTATAATCGCAACTTATAAAGCAATCCTTCGACTTTAGGAACATATCCATTCCTTTATCTATGAGAACCTGCGAAACATACAAATTACCCAGATCTTCATAAATCATTCCTTTTACCCTTAACTCTTCAGCATCCGTATCACCAAGCTCTTTCAAAGCAGCAAAATCGCTCTCAATAGCTTCTTTATACATATTCATACGAAGCTGAAGGCGTCCTTTATACATTAAAGCCTTAGCACGGTTGATGCCACTACCATAGTAATGAATAGCCTCATTAAGCAAAGAATCGCAAGATAACAGAGAAAGATATTTCTTATCCATAGTTTCTGCCAAAAGCAATCCATAATGCATTTGTTCGGATTTGGTCAGAATATCCGGAGAGATGGATTGTAGAATCTGGTAACTACTATCGACAGAAGAATGCATTAATATTTCAGCACGCAACAATTGCTTATTCTCCACTTTTTTACTACAAGAAGCAAGAATCAGAATCAAACAAAAAACAGAGAGTAAGCCTTTCAATCGGTTTAACATAAAGCTATTCGGTTATTTGTCAACAAAGAAAACAAAAATAAAAAGAAATAACAACAGATAGCTACAAAATATCGGGAGTATTCTTTTGT
The DNA here is from genome assembly GCF_003464595.1 of Bacteroides intestinalis. GTDB lineage: Bacteria > Bacteroidota > Bacteroidia > Bacteroidales > Bacteroidaceae > Bacteroides > Bacteroides intestinalis_A. The sequence goes on along the minus strand of NZ_QRZF01000012.1, from coordinate 137,813 downwards.
AGACGAAAAATGGAACAAAAAAGGACCAACTCCGTATCAAAGCCGTACCAACTCCATACCAAGTCCACACCAACTCCACTTCTTTCATCTCCGTATAGGAGTGGAGAAAACACGGAGTTGATACAGAGTTGGTATAGTTCAGAAGTGTTTCTGACCAAAACGTATTTAAGGTTTTTCCTACATCTTGCCTTACCTTAAACAATGATAAGAAAAAGAAAAACTGGACGAGTAGCAGTTTTTTTCGTAACTTTGCACAGTTTTAAATACATTGAATGAATGGAGTTTAAATACGACGTTATCGTGATTGGAGCCGGACATGCCGGTTGTGAAGCAGCTGCGGCTGCGGCAAATCTGGGTTCAAAAACCTGTCTTATCACCATGGACATGAATAAGATAGGTCAAATGAGTTGTAACCCTGCCATAGGCGGTATTGCCAAAGGACAAATTGTACGCGAAGTAGATGCTTTAGGCGGATACATGGGATTAGTAACCGATCAAACCGCTATCCAGTTCCGTATATTGAATCGTTCCAAAGGTCCTGCCATGTGGAGCCCGCGTGCACAATGCGATCGCAATAAATTCATCTGGGCATGGCGCGAAATATTAGAAAACATTCCTAACCTACACATCTGGCAAGATACTGTACGCAAAATTCTCGTTGAAAACGGAGAAATTACCGGGCTGACTACTTTCCTTGATGTGACTTTCCGAGCCAAGTGTATTATATTAACAGCTGGAACTTTCCTGAACGGGTTAATGCATATAGGACGTACACAGCTTGCAGGTGGACGTATGGCAGAGCCTGCATCCTACGAATTAACTGAATCCATCGCAAGACATGGCATCGAATACGGACGCATGAAAACCGGTACCCCTGTACGCATAGACGGACGAAGTGTACACTATGAATATATGGAAACCCAGGATGGAGAATGTGACTTCCACAAATTTTCGTTCATGGATACCAGTGTGCGTCACCTGAAACAACTTCCATGCTGGACTTGCTTTACGAACGAAGAAGTGCATCGTGTGCTACGTGAGGGCCTACCGGATTCTCCCCTTTTCAACGGACAGATTCAAAGTATAGGCCCCCGCTATTGCCCCAGCATTGAGACCAAGATTGTGACCTTTCCTGATAAGGAACAACATCAGCTTTTCCTGGAACCGGAAGGAGAGACAACCCAGGAACTTTACTTGAATGGTTTCTCTTCATCACTTCCGATGAGCATACAAATAGAAGCTTTAAAGAAAGTCCCTGCATTTAAAGATCTGGTGATTTACCGTCCGGGGTATGCCATTGAGTATGATTACTTCGATCCTACCCAACTTAAACATACGTTGGAATCGAAAAAAATCAAGAACTTATTCTTTGCCGGACAAGTTAATGGAACCACCGGATACGAAGAAGCTGCCGGACAAGGAATTATTGCCGGCATCAATGCACATATTAATTGCCATGGCGGAGAACCTTTTACGCTGGCACGCGATGAAGCATATATCGGCGTATTGATCGATGATTTGGTTACAAAAGGTGTGGATGAGCCTTATCGTATGTTTACTTCACGTGCGGAATATAGAATCTTGCTACGCATGGACGACGCGGACATGCGACTCACTGAAAAAGCATGGAAACTCGGATTAGTGAAAGAAGACCGCTATGAACTACTGAAGCGGAAACGTGAAGCTATCAGTAACATTGTAGAATTTACCCGAAACTATTCGATGAAACCGGCATTAATAAATCCGGTACTCGAACAGTTAGGAACTACTCCCCTGCGTCAGGGATGCAAATTAATAGATTTGATAAACCGTCCGCAAGTCACTCTTGAAAATATGGCGGAACACGTCGACGCTTTCCGTCGGGAGCTGAATAAGGTTACCGAAAGAAAAGAGGAAATCATCGAGGCTGCCGAGATCCTTATTAAATATGAAGGCTATATCGGACGGGAACGAATTATAGCAGATAAGCTTGCCCGTCTGGAAAGTATAAAAATCAAAGGGAAGTTTGACTATAATTCCATTCAATCCCTTTCCACCGAAGCAAGACAGAAGTTGGTAAAGATTGACCCGGAAACCATTGCTCAAGCAAGCCGAATTCCGGGAGTGTCTCCAAGCGACATTAACGTCCTGCTGGTGCTTTCGGGCAGATAACGCGGAACGTTCCACGTGAAACAAAAGAATTCAATAAACGCATTAAAAATACTGATTATGAGCAAAGAAACTCTTGCTAAAAGCATTCGGGAGATTCCCGATTTCCCAATACCGGGGATCTTATTTTACGACGTGACTACATTGTTCAAAGATCCTGCAAGACTACAGGAACTTTCGGACACATTGTACGAGATGTACAAAGACAAAGGTATCACAAAAGTTGTAGGTATCGAATCAAGAGGCTTCATTATGGGCCCTATCCTCGCCACCCGCTTGGGCGCAGGTTTCATTCCTATCCGCAAGCCGGGGAAACTTCCGGCAGAAACCATCGAAGAAAGCTACGATAAGGAATACGGGAAAGACACAATTCAGATACATAAGGATGCTTTGAACGAGAACGACGTGGTTCTGCTCCACGACGATTTATTGGCTACAGGTGGAACAATGGAGGCTGCTTGCAAGTTAGTACAGAAGATGAATCCGAAAAGAATTCATGTTAACTTCATTATCGAGTTGAAAGAATTGCACGGAAAAGATTTATTCAATAAAGATGTAGATGTACAATCAGTACTTTCTCTATAAACAAATAGAATAGTCTCAAGTAATATATGGAGAATAACCCGGAACTTAAAACCAGCGAATATTTGAAAGGGATCGTATTGAACCTTCCCGAAAGCCCCGGTATTTATCAATATCTGAATACCGAAGGAGTTATTATATACGTAGGTAAAGCAAAGAACCTGAAACGCCGGGTTTCCTCCTATTTCAACAAAGAGCATGAGCCGGGAAAAACAAGAGTACTCGTCAGCAAGATAGCAGATATACGTTATATCGTAGTAAATACAGAAGAGGATGCATTGCTGTTAGAAAACAATCTGATAAAGAAATATAGACCGCGATACAACGTTTTATTGAAGGATGATAAGACATATCCATCCATTTGCGTTCAAAACGAATATTTTCCCCGTGTATTTAAGACTCGCAAGATTATACGCAACGGCTCCTCCTACTATGGTCCTTATAGCCATGTACCTTCCATGAATGCATTGCTCGACTTGATCAAGCATTTATATCCGTTGCGCACCTGTAGTCTGAATCTTTCGCCCGAGAATATCAATGCAGGCAAATTCAACGTATGCCTGGAGTATCACATCAAGAACTGCGCCGGTCCTTGCATCGGAAAACAATCATTGGATGATTACTTGAAAAATATCGGTGAAATCAAGGAAATCCTCAAAGGAAACACGCAGGAAATACAACGCCATTTATTCCAGCAAATGCAGGAATTGGCAACCGATATGAAGTTTGAAGAAGCACAGAAGGTGAAAGAAAAGTATATGCTGATTGAGAATTATCGCGCTAAATCAGAAGTTGTAAGCAATATACTGCACAATATCGATGTATTCACCATAGAAGAAGACAGCGACGGTAAGTCTGCATTCATCAACTACCTGCATATTACGAACGGAGCTATCAACCAAGCATTTACATTTGAGTATAAGAAACGCCTTAACGAGACCAAAGAAGAACTTCTCGAACTGGGTATCATCGAGATGAGAGAACGATACAAGAGCCTTTCACGCGAAATTATCGTGCCGTTTGAGGTCGATATGGAACTAAAGGATGTGGTCTTCACAATTCCCCAGCGAGGAGACAAGAAGAAACTGCTGGATCTTTCTATTCTAAATGTAAAACAGTATAAGGCAGATCGTATGAAGCAGGCTGAGAAGTTGAATCCTGAACAACGGAACGTCCGCCTGATGAAAGAAATACAGGATGAGCTGCACCTCGACCGCCTGCCCATACAAATAGAATGTTTTGATAACTCAAATATCCAAGGCTCCGATCCCGTTGCTGCCTGTGTAGTTTTCAAGAAAGCCAAACCCTCTAAACAGGACTATCGGAAGTACAATATCAAAACCGTAGTAGGTGCAGACGACTATGCTTCCATGAAAGAAGTTGTAAGACGCCGTTACCAGCGCGCCATTGAAGAGAACTCCTCCCTGCCCGACCTCCTTATCACCGATGGCGGAAAAGGGCAAATGAGCGCCGTAAAAGAAGTCCTGAACGAACTAAATCTGAACATACCTATTGCCGGACTTGCTAAAGACGGCAAGCACCGCACATCAGAGTTACTATATGGTTTTCCGCCACAGACTATCGGACTGAAGCAAAACACTCCCCTCTTCCGTCTTCTGACACAGATACAGGACGAGGTACACCGATTTGCCATTACTTTCCATCGAGATAAACGCAGTAAACGGCAGATAGCGTCTGAATTGGATGAGATAAAAGGTATCGGAGAGAAAACAAAAGCAGCCCTGCTAAAAGAGTTCAAGAGCGTAAAACGCATTAAAGAAGCATCTTTGGAAGCACTTGCAAAGGTAACAGGAGAAGCAAAAGCAAGAGTTATTAAAGAACACTTCGGACAGGCTACAAGCTAAATCTTCTGCCGATTAAAAATGAATCATACGCTCAAATTACAGGCAATCACGAATTTATTCGTAACTTTGCACACCGGAAAAGATTAAAAAGATTAGGATAAAAGAACATGAGAGTAGTCATACAACGTACCGGACACGCTTCTGTTACTATTGACGGAACGTGTAAATCCGCTATAGGAAAAGGACTTTTAATATTGGTAGGTATTGAGGAAACAGACGGACAGGAAGACATTGACTGGCTTTGCAAAAAAATTGTCAATCTGCGTGTCTTCGATGACGAGAACGGAGTTATGAACAAATCGATTCTTGATATTAGCGGTGAGATACTGGTAATCAGCCAGTTCACTCTGCATGCCTCAACAAAGAAGGGGAACCGTCCCTCCTATATACGGGCGGCAAAACCTGAAATTTCAATCCCTTTGTATGAACAGTTTTGCAGGGAATTGAGTTCTTCTTTAGGTAAAGAGATAGGCACCGGAGAATTTGGCGCCGATATGAAGGTAGAATTATTGAACGATGGTCCTGTGACCATCTGTATGGATACAAAAAACAAGGAATGATGACATTAGAAGAGGCTCAGCATCAGGTAGATTGCTGGATTAAGAAGTATGGAGTACGCTACTTCAGCGAACTCACCAATATGGCTGTCCTTACCGAAGAAGTCGGAGAACTGGCCCGAGTGATGTCCCGTAAATACGGTGACCAATCCTTTAAAGAAGGAGAAAAAGATAATATTGACGACGAGATAGCAGATGTCCTGTGGGTACTCCTCTGCATTGCCAATCAAACAGGCGTAAACGTCACTGAAGCGTTTGCCCGGAATCTGGAGAAGAAAACCCAACGGGATAGTGCCCGACATATCAATAATCCTAAATTGCAAGACCATGGAGAAGAATGAACCTACGCAGAACAAGTATGATGCCGCTTTGGCAAAGTATAACACACAACTGGATGATGCAGATATTGCCGCAAAAGTAGCCAAGCTCATCGCAGAAAAAGTACCCGGAAACCATACGGAAGAAGTTAAGAAGTTCTTGTTTCACTGCATTGATCTCACCACGCTGAATACCACGGACAGCGATGAAAGCGTAATGAAATTTACGCAAAAAGTGAATCAATTCGACAATGAATTCCCCGATTTAAAGAATGTAGCTGCCATTTGCGTCTATCCCAATTTTGCAGAAATCGTAAAGGATACCTTGGAAGTGGAAGACGTAAAAATAGCTTGTGTTTCGGCTGGCTTCCCCTCCTCGCAGACTTTTACGGAAGTAAAGGTAGCAGAAACTGCTATGGCATTGATGGAAGGTGCAGACGAAATAGATATTGTTATCTCTGTAGGTAAATTCCTGAGTGGAGACTACGAGAGCATGTGCGAAGAAATTCAGGAACTGAAAGATGTCTGCAAAGAACATCACATGAAGGTTATTTTGGAAACAGGAGCACTGAAAAGCGCTTCCAACATCATGAAAGCCTCTATCCTATCCATGTATTCAGGAGCAGATTTCATCAAAACCTCTACTGGAAAACAGCAACCTGCCGCTACCCCGGAGGCCGCTTACGTAATGTGCCAGGCCATTAAAGAATATTATGACAAGACTGGCAACAAAGTAGGCTTCAAGCCTGCCGGAGGAATCAACACCGTAAATGACGCAGTTATTTACTATACGATCGTCAAAGAAATACTCGGAGAAGAATGGTTGGATAACCAATGGTTCCGTTTAGGTACCAGTCGTTTAGCAAATCTTTTACTTTCCGAAATTAAAGGCGAAGAAATGAAATTCTTCTAGAATAGAAGTAAAACTATAAGAAAAAGCCTAATAGAGTTATTCTATCAGGCTTTTTCTTATATTATTAGGGTTATTCTCCAACTATTTATCACGATCTACCACGTAATCCAGATAGGCAGTAAGACCGGTTTTCACATCAGAATCGGGTAAGGACGCCAATAATGAAAGCGCTTTTTCTTTAAAAGCAAGCATCGTCTGCACAGCATACTCAATACCACCCTGCTGCTTGGCAAACTCAATTAAATAGTCGATTTCATCGGTAGTAGCCGAACCACTCTTCACCTTTACGGCTATTTCTTCGGCAACTTTATCTTTGGTTGAATTCAGAGCATAAAGAACAGGAAGAGTCAATTTTCCCTCTAACATATCATTTCCTGTCGGCTTACCTATCTTCTTGCTATCGTAGTAATCAAAAATATCGTCTTTAATCTGAAAACAAAGACCGATATATTCGCCGAACTGACGTGCAAATTCAGCCTGCTCATCGGTCACCCCTACTGAAAGAGCCCCGGATTTAGTGCATGCAGCAAAAAGAACAGCCGTCTTCTTACGAATTACATCAAAATAAATATCTTCGGAAAACTGGAGACTGCTCACATTGGAAAGTTGGAGAAGCTCCCCTTCTGATAAATTCTGTCCCAGACGGGAAACCACCTCAATAATAGCATAATTATGTGTTTTGCCTACTTGCACAAGTGAAGTTGCCAACAAATAATCGCCTACCAACACTGCTACCTTATTATTATAGATTGCATTTACCGATAACTGACCACGACGTTCGGTGCTTTCATCCACCACATCGTCATGGACCAAACTGGCCGTATGCAATAGTTCAAGGGATACTGCTGCATGAAGTGTTTCAGGACAGATCCTGCCATACAGCTTTGCCATAAGCAACAGCAACATCGGACGCATCATCTTCCCATTCTTTTGTCGAATATGAGATATAACTTCATTCAACAAAAAGTTGGAACTGGAAAGTGTGCTGTCGAACAGTTTCTTAAAGTCATCCAGTTCTGCCGCTATCGGAGTTTTTATGAGTGATGAGGTGTCCATGCATCGCTATTTTCCGACAAAAATAGTAATAAAACACTTAATACGGTATTTTTTTGTACTTTTACCATGAAAAAAAGGATAAATATATGAATTCTGACGATAAATTGTTTCTTCTCGATGCTTATGCATTGATATATCGCGCCTATTACGCGTTCATCAAGAGTCCACGGATTAACTCCAAAGGTTTCAACACTTCTGCCATTCTGGGGTTCGTAAATACCCTTGAAGAAGTACTCAAAAAAGAAAATCCATCCCATATTGGTGTGGCTTTCGACCCGGCAGGTCCTACTTTCCGGCACGAGGCCTACGAACAGTATAAAGCACAGCGGGAAGAAACCCCGGAAGCAATTCGTCTCTCCGTACCTATTATAAAAGATATTATTCGTGCCTATCGCATCCCTATCCTGGAAGTAGCGGGCTATGAAGCGGACGACGTTATCGGCACGCTTGCTACTGAGGCAGGCCGCCAAGGCATCACAACTTATATGATGACACCGGATAAAGACTATGGACAACTGGTATCTGAAAATGTATTCATGTACCGCCCCAAACATACAGGTGGTTTCGAGGTCATGGGTATAGAACAGGTAAAAGCTAAGTTTGATATCCAATCGACCCAGCAGGTCATTGACATGTTGGGATTAATGGGTGACGCATCCGATAACATACCCGGCTGTCCCGGCGTAGGAGAGAAAACCGCACAAAAGTTAATCAGCGAATTCGGCAGCATCGAAAACCTTCTGGAACACACCGACCAACTGAAAGGTGCCTTGAAGACTAAAGTCGAAAACAATCGCGAAATGATTACCTTCTCCAAATTTCTTGCAACTATCAAAATTGATGTTCCCATCAAACTTGATATGAAAGCACTCGTTCGTGAAGAACCCAACGAAGAAGAACTTCGGAAAATTTTCGAAGAGATGGAATTTCGTACACTCATTGATCGCGTACTCAAAAAAAGCAATGCCCCCTCTCCTTCTTCCGCTGCTCCCGATCTTTTTTCACCAGGTCCGCTTTTTGCCCAAAATAATGGCCCGGTTCAAGGCAATTTGTTTGAAGAATTTGCGGGCGACCGACCGGATGATGAAAAAAAATCGAATCTCGCGCGTTTAGAAACCAGCGATTTCGACTACCAACTCGTTGATACAGAAGAGAAAAGATCTGAAATTATTAAAAAGTTACTTACAACGAAAATTCTCTCAATAGATACCGAAACCACCTCTGCTGAGCCAATGGAGGCAGAATTGGTAGGAATGAGTTTCAGCGACACCGAAAATCAGGCCTATTATGTTCCGGTTCCACCCGAACGGGAAGAAGCGTCAAAAATAGTAAATGAATTCCGAGCACTCTACGAAAATGAGAATTCAATGAAAGTCGGACAAAATATCAAGTACGATATTCTGGTTCTTCAAAATTATGGAGTGGAGGTGAAAGGTGAACTTTTCGACACCATGCTTGCACATTATGTATTGCAACCCGAACTTCGCCATAATATGGATTATCTGGCAGAAATTTATCTGCACTATCAAACTATCCATATCGACGAGCTTATCGGACCGAAGGGAAAGAATCAAAAGAACATGCGCGACCTCCCACCGGAGGAAGTTTACAAATATGCTTGCGAAGATGCAGACATTACCCTGAAACTTAAAAACGTTCTTGAGGAAGAATTAAAGAAACAAGGCGTGGAACACCTCTTCTATGAAATAGAGATGCCACTTGTACGTGTGCTTGCCAACATGGAAAGCAACGGAGTGCGTATTGATACCGAAGCACTGAAGCAAACGTCCGAACACTTCACTGCCCGCCTGCAAGAGATCGAAAAAGAAATTTATGAGCTGGCAGGTGAAACATTCAACATCGCCTCACCTAAACAGGTAGGTGAGATCCTGTTTGACAAGCTAAAGATTATAGATAAAGCAAAAAAGACAAAGACTGGTCAATATGTTACTTCGGAAGAAGTGCTGGAAAGCCTGCGCAATAAACATGAGGTCATTGGAAAGATACTCGAATACCGTGGACTGAAGAAATTACTGGGAACCTATGTGGATGCTCTTCCTCTATTAATCAATCCACGTACCGGACGCATCCATACTTCCTTTAACCAGGCAGTCACAGCTACCGGACGCCTCAGTTCCAGCAATCCGAACCTGCAGAACATCCCCATCCGTGACGAGGATGGAAAGGAAATCCGCAAGGCTTTTATTCCGGATGATGGTTGCGAGTTCTTCTCTGCCGACTATTCGCAAATAGAATTGCGCATTATGGCGCATCTAAGCGAAGATAAGAATATGATTGACGCTTTCCTTAGCGGTTATGATATTCATGCCGCCACCGCCGCTAAAATATATAAAATAGATATCAAAGACGTCACCTCCGACATGCGCCGCAAGGCAAAGACCGCCAATTTCGGTATCATCTATGGTATTTCTATCTTTGGCCTGGCAGAACGTATGAACGTGGACCGCAAAGAGGCTAAGGAACTGATTGACGGATACTTTGAAACTTACCCGCAGGTACGCGAATATATGGATAAAAGTATCCAAGTGGCGCGTGAGCAAGGGTATGTGGAAACCATTTTCCATCGCAAACGCTTCTTACCTGATATCAACTCGCGAAATGCAACCGTACGCGGATATGCAGAGCGCAATGCTATCAACGCACCTATTCAAGGAAGCGCTGCCGATATCATCAAAGTTGCCATGGCACGCATCTATGAGCGCTTCCAAAGTTACAAATTGAAAGCTAAGATGATTTTACAGGTCCATGACGAACTAAATTTCAGCGTTCCAGAGGCTGAAAAAGAGTTTGTGCAACAAATTGTAATCGAAGAGATGGAACGCGCATATCGCATGCACGTGCCCCTGAGAGCCGATTGTGGATGGGGAAAGAACTGGTTAAAGGCCCACTAAATCCAACTATAACTTTATTTAACTTACAATCAGAAAGCAACTGAAGTAATCTATTCAAAATACAGTTTGCTCACCAGAATATCCGGCAACATCACTGCCGGATATTTTTTTGTCATCAATATTGGCAAAAAGAAAGCATTACAAACTCACCGATGCTAACATTTTGACTATATTTAATCTATTTATCACGATTATGTCAATTTAATCCGTACCTTTGCGGCGAATTTAATGACATAATGATAGAATATAGTAAGAGATAACTTAAAAACATATAGAACCATGAAAACAAAAGTATTTTTAAAAACAGTTGCATTATCAGCAGTTATTCTATTTGGTAGCATTGCAGCTTCTGCAGCTAACAAAAACAACCTCATTTACAATTCGGAAGAGAAAGATGGAGTGATGGTTGGACAGACCGTTTACAAAATGGACGGTGGAACTTTAGCCAACTATATGAAGCATAGTTATAAGTATGATGACCAAAAACGTATGACTGAAAGCGAGACTATGAAATGGAACAGCGGAAAGAACGCTTGGGAAAATAACCTTCGTGTTTGCTACGCTTATCAGGGAAAAACTCTCACTACCACTTATTATAAATGGAATAACAAACAAAAAGCATATGTTCTTGTTCCCGAAATGACGGTTACAATGGACAATCCAAATCTGTAAAAACGACAGATACTCTCTTAAAATTCTAACAAACAAATTGAACAAACCGAAACCTTTATAAGTTTTGTACACTAAGTGAAAGCCGGAATACGTGATGTATTTCGGCTTTTTTCATAACTTTGCCTGCCTAAACAAAACCTATTTATGATACCCGCTACCCTAACCCACTACATTGAAACAGAGATTATTCCCCGTTACGAGCACTTTGACAAGGCGCACAACCTCTCACACGTACATACCGTTATAGAAGAAAGCCTCGCACTTGCCAAGGAATATAATGTGAACGAAAGCATGGCATATACCATTGCCGCATACCATGATACAGGGCTTTGCCGGGATCGTGCCACACATCATCTCATCTCAGGAGAGATCCTGAAACAGGATATCACTCTCCGCCAATGGTTCAATGAAGAAGAAATAGAAACCATGAGAGAGGCGGTGGAAGATCATCGGGCATCTACGGATCACGAGCCACGAAGCATCTACGGAAGAATAGTCGCAGAAGCAGATCGTGTGATAGACCCTACTATCACTCTGCGTCGTACTGTACAATACGGACTGAAACAACAACCGGAAGCAGATAAAGAATGGCACTATCAGCGTTTTCATCAACATCTGATGGACAAATATGCGCCCGGAGGATATCTGAAACTTTGGTTTCCAAACTCTAAAAATGCGGAACGACTGAAAGAACTACAAAAGATTATCGCAGACGAGGCACAGTTGAAGCATATCTTTCAGCAGTTGTTTGTTGAAGAAAAACAAGAAAAATAGGAAATAGAAATTACAGGAAAAGGAGCTTGAAAAGAGAAGGAGCTTTTGAGGCTCCTTCCCAACTGTTAGGAAATAATTTTAGTTTTGTTTCTGAATGTACTTCCCATTGTTATAAGTATAAACTTTATCATCAATAGTAATGTCCATGCTTGTTGCATCACAATCTCCGAATAGTGGAGCACAGACAAAAGTATTGTAATCGCTGTCATCTGCCTTGCCAGCATCACTGATAGTGAAACTACCCAAGTTGACTGCAGTACCATCATATGTGTACGTCCCACTGACTGTATTATTCTTGAATACAACAGAAGAGGCTTGCTTACTTGCTGTAACGCCAAAGCAACCAAAGAATGCAGAACTATAGTTCACCCGATTGGCATATTTAGCATCAGACACCTTTAGTGTTATATTGCTTGTCTGGCAATTTTCTATTATGAATGATTTGGCTTTAATAATATACCCCGCCAATCCGGCAATGTTATAACTTCCACCGTCAATTGTAAAATCAGAAACAGAACATCCTTTCAAATGAATGTCTTCAGTATTGTTTCCATTCATATAAGATACAATACCTGCCAGCTTTACAGCACCATCCGTATCACTTCCCATGTTTATCTCAGAATTGCTGACCTTTACGTTTTCTACTGTCAGACTTCCATTGGAGAAGCCTATTATAACAGCTGTCCATTTGGAGCTTCCATTAATAGTGGCATTAGTGACATTCAGATTCTTGATAATTGCATTTTGCACATTACCAAACAGACCAGCTCCAGGATATTTGTGATTGACCATAAGATTACTGATGGTCTTATTGTTGCCGTCGAAAGTACCTTTGAAGTATTTCACGGTTTTCACGTATTCAGCCTCTTGTTTATCCATGTTAATCGTTTTATGTGCTGAATTATCACCTATTGGTTTCCAGTTCTTATTACCCATATCCAGATCTGCGGACAGTAGAATATTCTTTCCTTCAAATGTATTGCCTTTTTCTACTTGTTTGGCTATCCATGCCAGCTCACTGGGAGCGGTGATGGTATAAGTATTGTTTTCATATTTCGGCTCAAAGGAACTGCTGCCATCCCATGGTATGTTATAGACTTTATTAAAGTCCGTACCAGCAACTAAAGTTTTTTCAGATTCGTTATTATCCGTTACTTTGATAGTAAAGTTAGGAACAGATTCAGGCTCTACAATACCACACCATTTACAACCACCCATCGGAACCTTTAAAGCAGTTTCATTGGTTAAAGCATCCGCAGTACAGTTTTTGATGATAATGGTCCGTGCCTTAGTGCCACTATTAGCGATATCTCCGATAAAGCCGGATACATATCCGTAAGTGTTATCACATTCACCGTTCAGACTCAGAGTGATATCTTTTGTAGAACAATCCTCAAACGTCACACTGTCATACATGGAACCTACCAGCCCTCCATATCCGAAGGATGCTGCTATAGTCGCATTCTCTACCTTACAGCTTTTCAGCGTGGCTGTAGCAGTATTATTTGCTGCTCCGCATGCTTCGATATAGCCAATCAGACCACCTACACGGTAAGATGTTGCACCATGAGTAAAGATGTCCACATTTCGGGCAACACAGTTTTCATACTTGGTAACGTTACCTCTTGAATAACCCACCAGTGCACCTACCCATTTGGGAGAAACTGAAGCATCGGGATGAATGGTTACTTTATCCAGTGTAATATCCTTGATGGTAGCAGCACCATATACAACAGCAAACAGACCGATACAAGCTTGGGGAGTATATTTTGTTTCCTGTTGGTTCATAATATACTGGCCCATGTTCAGATTCTTAATGGTATGATTGTTTCCATCGAATGTATTTCCATTGATTACCATACCCAGCCACGGTTTATTGGCAAGGTCAACATCAGCATACAGAGTAGTTGTTCCAGCAGTCAATGTAACCGGAAGCGATTGATAATTAACATTATTGGGGGCTATCTTCGATTGATAATATGCCAATTGTGCAGCCGTATAGATATTACCGTTTGTAGCTTCTATCTGAGATATTCCATCCCAGGTAGAAGTGAATTTAAAGTGCTCAGGATTAGTCACTGTTTTGATGCTTGCAGCTTCAAAAGAGGCTACTTCTACAATTTCTACGTTACCATTTTCACGTACCAACTCTTCTACTATTCCGTAAATTTCTACGTTACCGCCTTTGATGATTAGTTTCTTAACAGTAACGCCGGCATTTACCACTAATGTTTGCTTGGCGGTGGTGACAGTTACCTCGTTGTAGGTAGCTTTTGCACCTACAGCACTAAGTGTAACGGTTGTTCGCGGCATATCAATGGCAACAGAGGGGGCAGAAGTTCCGTCATCACTTACTTCCGGAATTGCCAATGAAACTTTATTGGTAGCGGTTTCAGCAGGAGTCGTTTGATTTTCTTTATTTTTATCCGTCAGTTGCAATGCTCCACCGCTCGTAGCAGGAACTGATTGGAAAGCCAGATTAATATCTGAATTTGCTACTACAGGTATTTTGATTTCAGCGTTTTCTGATGCTGTGGCAAAGTCTCCTGTTATTGCTATATCTGTAGTGATTTTGTCCTCTGGTGCTGTCTGCGGGAGGTTATCGCTACTTTCTAAAGCTTCATTGAGAGCAGTTGGTGTAGTTGCCTCTACCGTAACACAGTCCAAAGCCGGAACTTCCAACAAATCTCTACGGTTAAGCGTCTTGTTATTCAAAGTCTTGGTAAAGTACACCTTATCGTTTCCATTCGTCAGCTCGGCAGTGATGAACTGGTAAGTACCCACAGGTAACGGAATATAGAAACTACGCGAAGTGACACTTGATGAAGCAGTAAAAGTAGCGGTAATTGTTTTGCTGGCACCTTCATCCTTTACTATTAACACAGGGTAATCCGCACTTAAATCCGCCGTACAAGTTCCCGCGATATTATTGGATGCAGTAACCTTGAAAGTCGTGGCATCTGCCGGTATTTTATTTACCGTCAGCTTAATCAAGGCTGCCATATGCTTGAAAGAAAGAGCACTTAAATTATCAGCATCCGTTACTTTTGCATACATCGGGCCGTTGCTTGAACCGGCATATTTTTCAAGAGTAGCGGGTAAAGTCATGGTCAGTGTATTGTTGCTTACACTCATATTCTCTTGGTCAGGATAGACGGAGAAAGATGCGGTCTTGCCACTTTCTACACTTCCGGTGAAAGTCGCAGAGGTTGTTCCCTTACCATCTTGATAACTAAGCGACGTTTTAGAATTGTCTGTACAGAACAATGCCAATGCATCGGACTCTTGCCATACAATCTGGTATTGGTCATTTACCGTGGTACGGGTATTGCTGCCTACGCCTTCAAAAGTTGCCGTAATGGCGGCAGTGTTCCCTTTCCCATTGGTCATTTCAAATTCATCCTGACTGCAACTGAATACGGTCAAAGCAGCAGTTGCCGTGCAGGCAACTTGCATGAGTTTTCGTAGTCTTAACATAATAAAGTTCCTCCTTAATTTTCTATGGTGAGAATGTCATTAATTAAATCTTCCAAATCACTGCTTGATGCAGAGCCATAGTTGCCTGTAGAAGTTCTGTTAGAGTAAGATTTCGTTTGAACGGGGTTGTAACCTTCGCCGCTTGCCGCGATTACACCTTCATTCTCCATTTTGATTACTTCCATGGAAGGGGCTTTGTAGGTCTCTTTCTGGGTTTGTTTGTCTGTTGTCATACACTTAATTGTTTAAAGTTTAACATAAAAAAACGTGAGTCGCTGTATCTGTTTACCCATACATCAGGCCTTCGCAATGCCTTACACTCGGATAAACAACAGCTACTCACGTCAATTATGTATATAGACGCACCCCTCCCCTCGTGGAAGAAGATGCAGGTATATAACAAAGACGTGAGCGTTGTTGTTATTATCTTCGAGTGTTAATCAAAGTTGCGAAGTTTGATGTATGAAGATAATTTCAATAACGCTTTTGTTAAATATAACAAGCTCACTACGCTATAGTGAACATGGGGCAAATATAGTTATAAATTATTTACCTTGATTCATTTTGCCATATTTTTATTTTAAATCACTCATGATTAGCCGGTCTGATTTATTACTGACGGAATATGAATCACCTTTCTTCCCCTTTAAGTATACATTCCCCTTTCGTGGAAATTCCGTTTACCCCAAATGATAACTTTGTTCCCCCCACACGGTAACTCCATTTACACGCCGAGGTAAAGGGCGTTACATACCGAGGTAAAGGGCGTTACAATAAGGGGTAAAGGACGTTACATGCAGCGGTAAATGCTTTTACATCTTGCAGTAAACAGTCGGTAAATACTATCCGTTGATTATCAGCAAACTAATAAAAAAGTCCATCAGTAGTCTTTAACTCATTTCTACACGGATTATAAATATATTTTAGATATGGATTTCACTGATAAAGTTCTATTCCCGTTCCCTCAAAACGAACCTACCCGCATTTATCACTAACTCCCAGAGGAAAACAAATACCTCCCAATGGTAAAAATGTACAATCCATAAGGCAATAAACAGAAGAATACCTATCTTTGCAGACAGAAAACAAAGTAATAACGAAATAGATAATGGCTTTACAATGTGGTATTGTCGGTTTGCCGAATGTAGGCAAGTCGACGCTTTTCAACTGTTTGTCCAACGCAAAAGCGCAGGCGGCAAACTTCCCTTTTTGTACAATAGAACCGAATGTAGGTGTAATCACCGTGCCCGATGAGCGCCTGACGAAGCTCGCTGAATTGGTACACCCGGGGCGCATCGTACCCACTACGGTGGAAATCGTGGACATTGCCGGACTCGTAAAGGGTGCCAGCAAAGGTGAAGGACTGGGTAACAAATTCCTTGCGAATATTCGTGAAACGGATGCTATCATCCACGTGCTGCGTTGTTTCGACGATGAAAATGTGACACACGTAGACGGAAGCATCAACCCGGTGCGCGACAAGGAAATCATCGACTACGAGTTGCAACTGAAAGACCTGGAAACCATTGAAAGCCGCATCCAAAAAGTACAGAAACAAGCACAGACCGGTGGAGACAAAGCTGCCAAGCTGGCTTACGACGTACTGATACAATATAAAGATGCACTGGAACAAGGCAAGAGTGCACGTACCGTACAGTTTGAAACCAAAGACGAACAGAAAATAGCCAAAGAACTTTTCCTTCTGACCAGCAAACCGGTGATGTACGTTTGTAATGTGGACGAGGCAAGCGCAGTGAACGGTAATAAGTATGTGGAAATGGTGCGCGAAGCGGTAAAGGACGAAAATGCCGAAATCCTGATTGTAGCCGCCAAGACCGAAGCCGACATCGCCGAGCTGGAAACGTATGAAGACCGCCAGATGTTCCTCGAAGAAGTAGGATTAAAGGAATCCGGTGTGAGCCGCCTGATTAAATCGGCCTACAAACTGCTGAATCTGGAAACCTTCATCACCGCCGGAGAAATGGAAGTGAGAGCATGGACCTATCAGAAAGGTTGGAAAGCTCCGCAATGCGCCGGAGTTATCCACACCGACTTCGAAAAAGGATTCATCCGTGCCGAAGTTATCAAGTACGAAGACTTCATCCAGTATGGCAGCGAGGCCGCCGTACGCGAAGCCGGAAAGCTGGGCGTGGAAGGCAAAGAATACGTAGTGCAGGATGGAGACATCATGCACTTCCGGTTCAACGTCTGATTTACGGAACTCATTATAAATCGTCCGCCGAATGGCGGGCGATTTAATCACAGAATAATACTGCAAACCAACCATGAAGCAATTCTTCCCTACCCTATTCCTCATGCTTCTGTGCAGTGTCGCCTATGCACAGCAACAAGACTCAGTGACCATCTCCGGTCGCGTAACAGACTATGGCGGACAACCGATAGACAGTGCTTGTGTTTGGTGGCAAAATCCACAATCCAATAATGTCATAGAGGCTATCACTGACAAAAACGGACACTATACCGCCCGCGTGCTCAAAGGCAACTATCAAAAAGTTGCTTCTATCTACCTTCCCTCTTATGCACACGTCGCCATGAAAAACGGCCTGCCCGAAACGGAACACCGCCTGGAGTTCTGGGCATGGAATTTTATCGCCGACCGTGATACCACGCTTGATATTCGTTACAACCGCATGGAGGTCTATGGGCTGCATGCTTTCCGTATCCCTGGTGCTATGCCTGCCTACCAGATATATGTTCGCCCCATGAGTCTGACACGTTTTTACCAATGGATGAAAGAGAACAAGCCCGAATCCATATTACACGGTGAAACTCTTGGCAACATTAAACAAGAAAGCCAAAGCAAAGATGCGAAAGAATCGCAATGGGCACCCCGTCCTGAGCAACTGAAAACCACCGTCTGGATAGATGGCGAAGAAGTTAAGATATTGATGAAGCAGGAAATAAAAGAGTACTTTAATGCCAACGAATATGCCAATGCCTATCTACTGACCGTAGACCTCCCCAAGCATCCAAAGACAGGACTCCCTTACCGTGTTTTCAAGGTAGAACTGGAAGACCTGGAGAACGGTGACCGCGGCGAAGGACTTTATTATATGGAAAAAGAAACCTACATAAAATAGTATATTCCAAAATGGAGAACAATAATATGAAATACCTTATAGCCGGTACAGGCGGTGTGGGAGGCAGTATCGCCGCCTTTCTGTCCCTTACCGGAAAAGATGTGACCTGCATTGCCCGTGGTGAACATCTGGCTGCTATACGCGAACACGGATTGCGTCTGCACTCCGACTTGAAAGGCGCACACACACTACCCATAAAAGCCTATACTGCCGAAGAATATACAGGTAAAGCCGACGTCATCTTTGTATGTGTCAAAGGCTATTCCGTAGACTCGATAACGGAGTTGATAAAGCGCTCCGCCCATAAGGACACAGTTGTAATCCCTATTCTCAATGTCTACGGTACAGGTCCCCGCATCCAGCGCCTTGTGCCCGGAGTGACGGTCCTGGACGGCTGCATCTACATTGTCGGCTTCGTGTCCGGTAAAGGGGAAATCACGCAAATGGGCAAGATATTCCGTCTGGTTTACGGTGCACACAAAGGCACGGTTGTTCCCCGTGGAACGTTGGAAACTATCCAACAGGATTTGCAGGAAAGCGGCATCAAAGCCGAGATATCTCCCGACATCAACCGGGACACTTTCGTGAAGTGGTCTTTTATCTCCGCTATGGCTGTCACCGGAGCCTACTACGACGTGCCTATGGGCGAAGTACAGAAGCCCGGAGAGGTGCGCGATACGTTTATCGGGTTGTCCCGCGAAAGTGCCGCATTGGGTGCAAAACTCGGCATTGAATTCAAGGAAGACATTGTAGAATATAATCTCAAAGTTATCGATAAGCTGGACCCGGAAAGCACCGCTTCCATGCAGAAGGATATGGCTAAGGGACACGAAAGTGAAGTGCAAGGATTGCTCTTTGACATGATTGCTGCCGCAGAAGAACAGGGAATTGATATTCCGACGTACAGGATGGTGGCGGAAAAGTTCAAATAGTAATCGTTCAAGATCACGATTTGTGACCTTGAAATAATAAAAAAGTATATGAACATGGAACTAACAGTAATCATACAAAGTAAAATATATGAAGTTAGAGGGCAACAAGTGATGCTTGATAAAGATTTAGCGGAACTCTACCAAGTAGCAACCGGAAACTTAAATAAAGCTGTTAAAAGAAACCTCAAAAGGTTTCCATCTGATTTTATGTTTCAACTAACAACAGAAGAATGGGAGTCTCTAAGATTCCAAATTGGAAGCTTAGACAAAGGAAGGGGAAAATACCCCAAATACTTGCCTTACGCTTTTACCGAACAAGGCATTGCTATGCTATCCGGTGTTCTTAACAGCGATACCGCCATTGAAATCAACATCAATATCATGCGTGCTTTCGTCGCCGTCCGCCGATTTATAGCTAATCCGCCAGTTGACAGAGTATCCGAGCTGCAAAACGAACTGAGAGAACTCAAATCCTACATCGAAGAAGTCTTCACCGACTACAACGACATCAACGAAGACACTCGTATGCAACTGGAGCTAATCAACCGAACCCTTGCCGAGCTGCAAGCCCAGAAAAGACTGGCGGACAGTCCCAGAAACCCTATCGGCTTTGTAAAACCGAAACAATAAACCATATAATCAGCTACATTTATGCCATCACTGCTAACCATCAGCTGGAATCCCGATCCCGAACTGTTCAACCTCTTCGGAAGTTTCCCCATTCGCTACTACGGGCTATTGTGGGGCATTGGCATTGTACTTGCCTGCATCATAGTCCAGCGCCAATACCGCGACAGGAAAATCAGTGAGGACAAGTTCACCCCGCTCTTTTTCTATTGCGTAATCGGCATCACTCTCGGAGCAAGGTTAGGGCACTGCATCTTCTACGATTGGAGTTATTATCAGAATCATCTCATAGAGATGATACTCCCCGTTAAGCAGTTTCCGAACGAAGGCTGGAAATGGATAGGCTATCGAGGGCTTGCCAGTCATGGCGGCACCCTCGGACTAATCATCGCCCTGTGGCTATATTGCCGCAAAACCAAGATGCACTACATGGATGTACTGGATATGATAGCCGTAGCCACCCCTATCTGCGCTTGTTTCATCCGCCTTGCCAACCTGATGAACTCCGAAATCATTGGCAAGCCAACCGATATGCCCTGGGCCTTTGTATTCGAACAAATAGATATGCTCCCCCGCCATCCGGCACAGCTTTACGAAGCAATCGCCTACTTTATCTTCTTCCTGGGAATGATTTACTTATATAAGAAATCAGACCACGGCCAAAAGCTGCACCGAGGCTTCTTCTTCGGGCTTTGCCTGACAGAGATATTCGTCTTCCGCTTCTTTGTGGAGTTTCTGAAAGAAAACCAAGTGGATTTCGAGAATACAATGACTCTTAACATGGGGCAATGGCTCAGCATTCCGTTCGTTATCATCGGAATATACTTCATGCTCTTTTATGGGAAAAAAACAAGCTATAAAAAGTAAATAAACTCATTTGTAAACCAAATATATTGAAAATATGCTCTCATTACTAACCATCAACTGGAACCCCAACCCCGAACTGTTCAACCTGTTCGGTCATGTACCCGTCCGTTACTACGGCCTGTTGTGGGTCATTGGCATCGCATGCTCCTATTTTGTAGTCCGTTATCAGTATAAAGACAAAAAAATCGGTGACGACAAGTTCGAACCGCTGTTCTTCTATTGCTTCTTCGGTATTCTCATCGGAGCGCGATTAGGGCATTGCCTGTTCTATCAGCCGGAATATTACCTGCATCATTTCTGGGAAATGATACTGCCTATACAATTCCCTGCCGAAGGTGGTTGGAAATGGACCGGTTATGCAGGTCTTGCCAGTCATGGAGGTACACTGGGACTGATGATAGCTCTGTGGATGTACTGCCGTAAGATGAAGATGCACTATATGGATGTGCTGGACATGATAGCCGTAGCTACCCCTATCTGCGCCTGCTTCATCCGTCTTGCCAATCTCATGAACTCCGAAATCATAGGTAAAGCAACCGATGTACCCTGGGCTTTCGTATTCGAACGGGTAGATATGCTCCCCCGTCATCCGGCACAGCTTTACGAGGCCATCGCCTACTTCATCTTCTTCCTGCTGATGATTTTCTTGTATAAGAATTATGGCAAGAAGTTACATCGCGGCTTTTTCTTCGGCTTGTGCCTCACAGAGATATTCGTATTCCGTTTCTTCGTGGAATTCCTGAAAGAGAACCAGGTAGATTTCGAGAATAGCATGTCACTGAATATGGGACAATGGCTCAGCGTTCCGTTCGTGATTATAGGCGTGTACTTCATGTTCTTCTACGGAAAGAAGAAAGCATAAAAATAACATGAATGAGGATGTACAAATCTTATTTTGTACATCCTTATTCATACTATTTATGCTGCCATTTACTCTTTGAAGCGTGCTCCCGCTTCAGAATATCACTCAAAGGCACCTCAAATATCTTAGCCTCAACCCATGCCACAAAGTCGAACTTACGCAGAATCTGAGTTTCATATTTATCTGCATACAAGGCATGGACTTCTTCCGCCATACTTTCCCATATCTCCGCACGCTTTTTCCGATTCGTATCAGCGAAAGAATAATTCAGGAACTTAAGCAAAAAGGATTCCACCTTCAGATTATATCCCTTGTTTTTGGACATTTCCCGCTTGATAGAGCGAATTTCAGACTGAATATAGTCTACATCCCCCAATTCATAATGAATCATCACATTCACGATCCTAATGGTACGAAACAACGGAAGAGAATATAGATGACCTCTCCCGATAGTTGCACTCAGCCGCTTCCGGGCTTTCCTATACTCTCCATTTCCCAAATGGATCAGAGCAATATACAATGACATTTCCGCCTGTTGTTGCTCCTTCAGCAGTAACATCTTATCAATCAACGAAGCTTGATGTTCAGCAATCCATATTCCTGCTTTATCGAAGTCACCTGCATCAATAAACGAAAACAGCCGATAGATAAAGATCACATACGTAACATTCAGCTGGAAACTGGATGATGGCGAAGACAGCTTAGCCAGTTTTTCAATGAAGTAATTCATGCCCTCATAATTGTGCATGATACGCAGACTTTCCAGCATACCTTCCACCGTCATCAGGTAATAGACCGGAGGGTTATTCCATAAATGACTGTTCTCTTCAAAGAGCTTGTTCAATTCTACAAACGAGTTAAATGCCGCTTTGTAATCCCCTACTGTGATAAAGTAATTCGCTTGGAACAGCTGATGATTCTTTTTTATTTCAAAGTTCTCAACGCCTGCACTTGCTACAATACTGATTTCACTGGTTACCAAGTCATCCAACTTCTGAGTTTCCTCAAGTGACCGTGAAGCCCCTCTGTTTATCATTCTATACTTCAAGAGCTCGTACAGTGAAGACTGCTCATTCAGTTGGCGGATACTTTTCAATGTATTATTCATCTTATATTGCTTATTCAGCAGCTTCTGTTCATCCATATCTTCAAAATCCAATGTCAGAAGATAGTTCAGCTCCAGCCTTTGCGCTACCAGCAACGCAAAGTGATTCTCATAATACACCGCTTTCTCTTTTACCTTTTTCAATACTTGGAAACATTCCTGATACATGGATTTCTCATACAAAACCCTTGCGTGCAGCAATTCATTGAACAAGAGATAATAACTATCCTGTTCTGTCCGCAACCGGGTCAATATGTCTATCAACAAATCAAATAAATAAATGACTACCGTATTGAATGAAGAAGCAGGTTTGGCTGCCAGAAAAGCCATCTTCAATTCTTCGGGATCACTTATCTTCTTATCATCAATCAACCTGAAAAGAAAGATATAATCCTTCTCCGGCTTATTAGAGATATACAGGGAGAATTCTTTCTTCTCCTGTTTAGTGAGATTATTAATCAGATGAATGAGGGATTCGGACTTTAGCATAGTATTAGCAGATTTTTTTAGATACACATCTTTTACGATAGCAAGGTAGAGAAAAAAATGAAAGCAAGCAATATTTTCACGGAATAATATAGGCTTTATCAATATTACTAATATCATAATCGCCACAACCAACTATTTATTATATATTTATATATCAATCATTTAAATGTATTAATTTATAATTATATTCATTTTACCAGTATTAAAAATCATTGTTTTTTGTTTGCTTATGTACTAAGTATCGCATACTTTTGGAATAGAAAAAGAAAGCACAGTATCCAATATTCAATTATTTAATCTTAAAACTAATAAAGTAACCATGAGCAAAAATATCATTGTAATAGGCAGTTGTAATACGGATATGGTCATCAAAGCTGACCGTCTTCCTGTACCAGGAGAAACAATCATAGGCGGTAGTTTCATGATGAATCCCGGAGGCAAAGGAGCCAACCAGGCTGTAGCCGCTGCCAGATTGAAAGGAAATGTGCATTTCATAGCCAAAACCGGAAATGACTTGTTCGGCAAACGTTCCATAGAACAGTACGAAGACGAAGGTATTCATGTTGAGAATATCTATTCAGACCCCACACTCCCCTCGGGCGTAGCATTAATTATGGTGGATATGAACGGAGAAAACAGCATTGCCATCGCTTCCGGAGCCAATGGTTCATTGAGTCCCGAAGACATCCGGAAGGCACAGCCTACCATAGAAAAAGGCGATATCCTGCTGATGCAATTGGAAATCCCTATTGAAACAGTGGAATATGCCGCCCAGATAGCCAGCGAACAAGGTATCAAGGTGATACTGAACCCTGCACCTGCCCGCGCACTCTCCAATAAACTACTACAGAACCTGTACATGATCATTCCCAATGAGACGGAAGCTGAAATCCTCTCAGGTATCAAAGTAACCGATTGGGAAAGCGCACGCAAGGCTGCGGATATCATCAGTGCCAAAGGAGTGGACATCGTAGTTATCACCCTTGGTTCCAAAGGAGCATTAATCAAAGAAAAAGATACATTCCATGAAGTACCCGTACCCAAAGTCAAAGCCGTAGACACAACAGCAGCGGGAGATACTTTCTGTGGTGCATTGTGCGTTGCTTTATCCGAAGATGTAGATGTGTTGGATGCAGTTAAATTCGCAAATAAATGTGCGTCCATCACTGTGACCCGAATGGGAGCCCAGCCCTCCCTACCCTATCGTAAAGAAATTGATGTTTTATAAATAGTAATTTAAAAATCTAATACCATGTTTATAGTCGACAGTTATTCATTAGCAGTTATTTTCTGCGTTGTCACGATGCTCTGTTGGGGTTCGTGGGGTAATACACAGAAACTTGCCGGGAAAACCTGGCGTTACGAATTGTTCTACTGGGATTACGTAATCGGTATCCTTGCCTTCTCTCTCCTCTTAGGTTTCACCCTGGGCAGCACGGGAGATGCCGGACGCGGTTTTGTTGAAGATTTGAAGCAGATCAGTATGGAGAACTATGCAAGTGCTTTTGCAGGGGGCGTCATATTCAATCTGTCCAACATCCTTTTGTCAGCTTCCGTCTCTATGGCAGGGCTTACGGTAGCATTCCCGTTAGGAGTCGGCATAGCCTTGGTATTAGGTGTTTTCGTCAATTATTTCGGTGAACCTAAAGGCGATGCAGTAATCCTGTTCAGTGGTGTGGCACTCGTCGTATTGGCTATCATATTTAATGCCATAGCTGCCGGAAAGATGAATCAGAAAGGAAGCAGCATCAATAAGAAAGGGATTATCATTGCCATTATAGCCGGTGTACTGATGTCTTTCTTCTATCGGTTTGTTGCTGCCGCCATGGACTTGAACAATTTTGAGTCACCTACCCCCACAATGGCTACTCCGTATTCAGCATTCTTTATATTCGCAATAGGTATCTTCATAAGTAATTTCATTATCAATACCATCGTGATGAAAAAACCGTTTGTAGGTACTCCGGTGAGCTATAAGGAGTATTTCCAAGGCAAGTTCAGCACACACATGGTCGGAGTGCTGGGAGGAGCTATTTGGGGATTGGGTACGGCTCTCAGTTATATTGCAGCAGGAAAAGCCGGTGCAGCTATCTCTTACGCATTAGGACAAGGAGCTCCCATGATCGCAGCCCTGTGGGGCATATTTATCTGGAAAGAATTCAAAGGTTCTTCCCGCGCGGTAAATATTCTTCTGGCTTGCATGTTCGTTCTGTTTATATCCGGTTTAGGAGCAATTATCATCTCCGGAGCCAATTAACCGGCTCCTCACTCTTATTAATAAACGCTTTCTTTTTCTACTTCTCACGGAGTGAAAAAGGAGAAGAGAATTGCCTGAACTAAAATATATTTTTCGTTCAACCTCTAAAATTTTAATACATGAGACCGATTCAAATAATAGTATTCTGTCTGTGCATGTGCTCGCTCAATTTGTACGCACAAGTCAGCGTCACGGGCACTGTAAACGATAATACCGGGGAAAGCCTCCCCGGAGTATCCATTCTGGCGAAGGACGGTGACCGTACCTTTGGAACCACCACCGACATCAACGGTAGATATGAAATCAAAGTGAACCAGGGTGCTACCCTTGAATTCAGCTTTATCGGATTTACCAAGCAAAAGGTGAAAGTAGGCACTAACAATGTCATTAACATCACATTAGAGCCTGAAAATGAAATGTTGGATGAAGTAGTTGTAATTGGTTACGGCTCCGTCAAGAAGAAAGACCTGCTCGGTTCCATTTCTACGGTAAAGGAAGACGCTTTGGCCGAACGTGTTTCGGGCAATGTGGTGGAAGCCATGCGCGGACTTACTTCGGGCGTAAAGATTACAAGTAGTGGACAACCGGGTTCCAGTGCCACCATCAACATTCGTGGTCTGGGTAGTTTGACCAACAACAACCCGTTATTCATCATCGACGGTGCCTATGGTGGCAGTGATTTGGGCGTCAATGTAGAAGACATTGAGTCTATTCAAGTATTGAAAGATGCCTCATCAGCAGCCATCTATGGTTCACGTGCAGCAAATGGAGTTGTAATCATCACTACCAAGCAAGGTAAAGAAGGTGACCTGAAAGTGAAGTTTGACTCACAACTGACACTGAGCTGGCTCCCCCGCTACGACCTGATGGATGCAGAGACTTACAAGATTTATAACGACCGTGCTTATGACGAAGCCATCCTGGCGGGAGTTTCAGGCGTTACAAAACGCCAGAACCACTATGATGGAAATACAGACTGGCAAGATGAAATGTTGGGTACAGGTGTATTGCAGAACTACAATGTATCCCTTTCCGGAGGTTCCAAAACTGTGAAGTATTACGCATCTCTGAATCGCATGGTCGATGACGGTGCTCTCTACCGTACCGGTTACGACAAATACGGCTTCCGTATCAATACCAGCGGGCAGAAAGGTATTTTCTCATACGGTGAGAATTTCTACTACACCAAATCCGACAGGAAGATACTGAACGGTAATCCCTGGAGCGACTTCATCGGTATGTCCCCTACCATTCCGGTATATGACGAATCACATGTCGGCGGATACGGA
The DNA here is from genome assembly GCF_003464595.1 of Bacteroides intestinalis. Taxonomy (GTDB): domain Bacteria; phylum Bacteroidota; class Bacteroidia; order Bacteroidales; family Bacteroidaceae; genus Bacteroides; species Bacteroides intestinalis_A. The sequence goes on along the minus strand of NZ_QRZF01000012.1, from coordinate 111,011 downwards.
TACGGCGATGTAGACCGTGCCAACTCTTACGGACTGAACTCAGTAGCCATGCAGGACTTGTATATACGAAACAATGAAGAAGAATACCTGACCGGAAACATCTACGGACAGATTTCACTCTTTGGAATGTTCGATGCCAAGCTGAATGTTGCCTATAAAAGTTATATGGGCGTTACGAACTCCCTGCGCAAGAAAGGTAATTGGGTTATGGGACAAGGTGACGATGCCGCGCATCTGGGTTACGATAGTGCCAAGAATCATGATATACTGATTGAGCAAACCTACAATTTTAAACATAAATTCGGTAAACATGATGTGAATGCGCTGTTTGGTATCACTTACAATAAGTTCCACGAAGAAAAGCGTTGGATTACCAAACTCGATCCATTGATGATAGGCGACAAGTACATCACATCTCTGGATGCTGCCACCGGAAATACCACCGCAGGCGGTAGCTATGGCGAATCAGCACTGATATCCTATCTCGGACGTATCAACTACTCCTATGCCGACAAATACCTGGCACAAGTAACAGCCCGTCGTGACGGTACTTCCCGCCTCCCTAAGAATGACCGTTGGGGAAACTTCCTTTCCGTTTCATTGGGCTGGCGCATCAGTGGCGAGAAGTTCTTCAATGTACCCTGGATTGATGACCTGAAAATACGTGCCAATTACGGTACTCTCGGTAACAGTAGTATCGGTTATTGGGACTACCAGTCGGTTATCAATACAGCTCCGCGTGCCGTATTCGGAAGCCCGGAAAACATATTGATTGGTATGACTCAATCTCAATTAACCAACAACGACCTGGTTTGGGAGAAGAAGACAACTGCTAACGTCGGTTTCGACCTGGTTGCATTCAATAACCGTTTCCGTTTAAGTGCTGAGTATTTCTATTCAAAGAGTAAAGACCTCTTGGTTTACCTCCCCATCCTGATGAGTTCGGGTAATGAAGGTGGTGCACCTGCCGTAAATGCCGGCAGCCTGGAAAATAAAGGATTCGAAATGGAAATCGGCTGGAACGATCAGATTCGCGACTTTGCCTACTCCGCTTCACTGAACATTTCGCATATTAAGAATAAAGTACTTGATTTGGGATACGGACAAACAGTCTACAATACGACTCTTGCCAAAACCGTAATTGGTGAACCGCTCGGTATGTGGTATCTCTACAAGATGAATGGTATCTTCCAGTCAGAAGAAGAAGTACGGAACTACGTAAACTCAGAAGGTAAGATCATACAACCTAATGCTTTGCCGGGTGATATTAAGTATGACGACTATAACGGCGACGGTAACATATCATCCGAAGACCGTCAGATAGTAGGTAGCCCCTGGCCCAAACTTGAATTAGGAATAAGTCTCGGTGCATCCTACAAAGGCTTCGACCTGAACATCAACGGTTACGGTCGCTTCGGACAGAAAGTGTGGAACGGTTCGGCAGCAGCAGCCGGTGACTTTGCCAACAACCAGAACAACTTCAACGGTATTATCCCCTGGACACAAGAGCACCCGGTCAACGATCGTCCACGTATTGTATACGGAGACTCCCGCAACAGTCGAAGCGATCAGGACCGCTGGTTGGAAAACGGTTCATTCTTCCGCCTGAGCGATATTACGTTAGGTTATACAGTACCTACCCGTTACATTAAGAAGATTGGATTGGAAAGACTCCGTGCATCGGTTACTTTACAGAACCTGGTGACCTTTACCGGATACTCCGGTCTGGATCCTGAATTTGCAGACAGCGGCATCTTCACTATGGGAGCAGATTATTGTTCGTTCCCTAACCCACGCGCTGTTCAGTTTGCATTATCATTCACCTTCTAAATACTGCTGAAATGAAAAAAATAGCTCTTTATATATTATGCGGTGTCACGGCATTATTTACGTCGTGCGACCCTTCTTTGCTCGATCTGCAAAATGAAAATACCCTGAGTACAGGCGTATACTGGAAGACGGAATCTGACGTTGAAGCCGGTGTAGTAGCCGTATACGGAATGTTCTACCGTCAGGGAACCTGGACACGTAATATCTATACACAGATGATAGGTATGGCGGACGAAGGCGTAAGTTATGCCGGATGGACCGAATTGAACGAGTACACCAAGTTCATCTTTACCGATTATAACTTCTCAGAAGTCAACGCCAAGATATGGCGGGAACACTATACAGCCATTTTCCGTGCCAACCAGGTACTGGACAACATTGGCAATGTACCGTTCAGCAATGAAACACACAGGGATGACCTCATTGGACAAACTAAGTTCCTGCGTGCTTTCTATTACTTCTATCTTACTGCCTTGTGGGACAATGTACCTCTCGTGTTAAACACTTCTTCAGCTGCCGATAAGCCTATGCAGGCCACTGCCGATGGAATCTTAACCCAGATAGAAGAAGACCTGGAAGATGCCATCACCAAGCTCCCCTCCACACGTGACGCCAATAACTACGGCCGCCCAACGAAAGGCGCCGCTTACGGATTACTGGCCAAAGCTTATGCACAGCATCACAAATGGGAAGATGCCAAAAGATGCCTCGAATGGCTCGTTGATGGCGAAGGAAAGAACTACTACACACTGGTACCCAATTGGGCTGACAACTTCAGCAACTATACGGAAGATAACAAAGAGTCACTGTATGAGATTCACTTCTCTCTGACCAACAAGGTGGGCTTCGACCAGACAGACAACTACCTGGACCCGAATGCGCAACTGGGTACACAGATTGAAATGAACCAGGCTCCTACCGGAATCGGCTGGAACAACATCGAAGCAAGACGCTGGCTGGTGGACTACTACAAGCGCGAACAAACAACGGATGGAAAGAACGATTCCCGCTTGTTCTACACACTGTGGTATGACGGTGCAGCCTCCGACTTCCCCGAATATCCCAACCAGTTGATATACGGCTCTCCATGGAACAGCGACTGGGGCAACCGCGTTTTCATCAAGAAATATAGCACAGATGCCTCCCCACTGTACTACTGGAATGATAATAACTTCCGTTCCTTGCGTTATGCCGATATGCTGTTACTGTATGCCGAAGCACTCAACGAACTGAATGCCACACCGCCTTCAAAAGCCATTGAATGCCTCAACCGCGTACGCAACCGCGTCAATCTGCCCAAAATAGAGGATAGCAAATACTACAACGGTTCCCAGATCAGCACCAACAAGGATGCTTTCCGCGAACACCTGAAGATAGAACGCGCCCTGGAGCTTGCCATGGAGTGCGTGCGTTGGGTCGACCTGAAACGTTGGGGTATCAACGACCAGGCCACATTGGACGAATTGAAAGCACGCGACAGCGACTTCAATAACTTTATAATCGATAAATCCATCCGCATGCCAATCCCGCAAAGCGAAGTGGACAACAATCCGAATTTGAACCAGAATGACCAATACTAATTGAAGACATTTGAGCTATGATCAATACAAAATACTTAATAGGAGCAGTCATTATACTGCTGACGTTATGGGGATGCGGAAACGATTCCGATTATGTCATCGAAAGCAATCCCAATGAGTTCGCCATATTTCCGGTAGCCATACCTGTAAGCGCTGATGGCGGAACTTATGAACTGACGGTCAACGGCAATGAGTCGTGGACAGCCGAACTGACCAATTCCAATAGCTCAGCCCAGGGCTGGTGCACACTGAGTGAAACGTCAGGAAGCGGCAGAAAAGTAATCACCGTTACTGTAAAGCCGACCACCTCTTTTGTAAAGAACCGTTCGGTCATCGTTGAAGTAAGCTCCGGTACCCGGATATTAAAGTCAAAGGTATTGCAGGAGACAATGGTACTGGGTGAAGACGAAGTGCTGATAAACGGCCTTATATGGTCTACCAAGAATGTAGGCACTCCGGGAACTTTCGCAACCTCTCCCGATGATATAGGACAACTATATCAGTTTAACCGCAAAGTAGGTTATCCGGCTGGCCCGCAGGACGATCCGGTACCGGCTAACTGGCCTTCCAGCTATACAAACGACGGCACCAACTGGACTACCGAAAACGACCCTTCTCCCGAAGGCTGGCGTGTGCCTACCACGGAAGAGATGGCAGCTCTCTGGACAAAAGGAGCAACATGGGTTACAGCATCCCAGACCGGATTTAAGACCGACGGTATCATTATCGGTGTTGACGAGGCTACTGCCAAACGTGCCACTAAAGATAACCTGAAACAACTCGGTTGCCTCTTCCTGCCCCAAAGCGGTTGGAGAAATGAAACCGGAATGATGGACCGCACCTGGCTCTGCGCCGTTCGCAGCGGAAATTCATTAAGTCCTACCCACGGCGGCATGTCATTGGGAGACTCCGGTGGTTACCGCGACACATGGGGTTGGGGCGACGGACAAAAAGCACGTGCAGCCATGATCCGGCCTGTCAAAAACATACAAGTCGAGGATTGATTTACAGCATCTATATACCCAATGTGCAGGACATATATATCCAGCACGTTGGATATATAGATCCAGCGCGTCCGATATATAGATCCGACAGATTGGATATATATACCCGACAACTCAATTATTAACGAACTAAATCTAAAGAGATGAAAAGCTATAAGACCTATATATACCTTGCCTTGCTCACACTCTTGGGTTGCAAGGGCAATGACGGCAATGAACCCCAGACACTCACACCGCAAATCCGGTATGAATTCAGCGGCGGTGCCGGGCATTATAACTATGCTCCGAGTATTATAGAAGACCAGTACGGCATCCGGTACGGCTTTGTATGTGAGAATCGTGATCCGTTCAAGATTGTGGACTATGTTTATCTATACAAAGGAATCCCCACGGAAAAAGGCTATGTATGGCAACCCGGCACACAGATCATCGAACCTTCCGAAACAGGTTGGGATAACTGCCACATCTGCGACCCGGACGTACGTGAGTTTAAAACGACTTATAAAGGAGAAACTTACAACTGGATTATGACCTACCTGGGCGTAGACCGCTGGGACTGTAACCACAACCAGATAGGGCTGGCCATTTCCAAGAACATCGAAGGCCCGTATATCAAGTTCGACCGGAATCCGCTGGTGGCTTACGAAGATACCACCAAATGGGGTGTGGGGCAAAGTACAACAATCGTCAAAGACTCTACGACCATACAATTATTCTATCATTCGACTACGGAGAACGGACCTTTCTGCATGCGCGAAATAAAATTGAATGATCTGGATAATATCATATTGGGCGAAGAGAAAGCGATTCCTTTCCTGAGCGCCAACAGCTATCCTGCCATGTCCGACAAGAATATATATATGGTTTCGGAAACCCGTGTATCCCCCATCAAGGAGATACCGACCTGGGTAGGGGATGTCTGCCGGCTGGCATACAAACCAAGAACAGAAGGTTTTTTCACCGAAGAAGACGGATGGATTGAAATAGGCCATGCAGGACCGGAAGAAACAGGATTCCCGAGAAATCACAATCCGGGTATCCTGACGGATACGAAAGGTTACATGCTTAATGACGATGAACTGGTGATGTACTTAACTCCCGCCATGACAGGCGAAAACTGGCTATGGTCATACGACCTATATTCGGCTACGTTTAATCTCAAAAACTATTTCAAATGAATAAAACAATCCTGCAAATAGTATGCATTGCTCTTATTCTTGCCTTCCCCTGTGGGAAGGCATCAGGGCAATACAAAAAGATTCCCGTAGTGGTAATCACCGACTTGTATCATCCGTATCAGGACCCGGGAGATAACATGGACCTCATTATGGGCTTCGGACTGCCCGATGTAGACCTGAACGATAAAGAGATTTACTATCGTCCGGACCTTGACGAGAACGAGAAAGCACTCCAACAGGTGATTCCCGAACTCTATATATCCATTTCACCCAGTCACTAATTTTTTAAATATACCGTCATGAGAAAGAGCAAACTTTATTTGATTGGCTTGTTAGTATTGGCTCTATCAAGCTGCACTTCCAAGAAACAACAAACTGCGGAAGTCACCCCGAATGTACCCAAAATTATTCTGGAAACGGATATAGGTAACGACGTGGACGATGCATTGGCACTGGATATGCTTTACAAGTATCTGGACGCAGGAGATATCGACTTATTAGGCATCACCATCAACAAAGAAGGAACCTATCCGGCCGAATACACCGACATCATGAATACCTGGTACGGCTATCCTCAAATCCCTATCGGAATCATACACAACGGAGCCGACTGTGAGAACGATGCTACAAACTATGCCAAAGCCGTATGCCTCATCCAGAAGGATAATGGTGAACCGGCTTTCAAGCGCTCACTGAAAGGTGACTATAACCAACTGTCGGAAGCGCCTGCCCTCTATCGTAAGCTATTGGCACAGCAACCGGACAGTTCCGTTACCATCATCTCCGTAGGTTTCTCCACGAACCTTGCACGCCTGTTGGATACTCCGGCTGACGATGTATCTCCGCTGACCGGAAAAGAGCTTGTTGCCCAAAAAGTAAAACTGCTGTGTACCATGGCAGGCTGCTTCAACAATCCCAACCTGTTTGAATATAACGTAGTGAAAGACATTCCGGCGGCAAAGAAGATATTCTCCGAATGGCCTACCACACTGGTGACCTCTCCTTTCGAAGTAGGTATCGCCATCAACTATCCCGGCAGCAGCATTGAAAACGATTTCGGATGGGCTCCTATGCACCCAATGGTAGAAGCATATAAAAGCTACCAGCAGATGCCTTACGACCGTCCTACATGGGACCTGACTTCCGTATTGTATTCTGTTGAAGGTCCGTCCTATTTCAACGTTTCTCCGGCAGGTAAAATAAACGTAACGGACCAAGGTGCTACTGAATTTACTCCCGATGCCGCAGGAAACCGTTACTACCTGACAGTAGATTCCATTCAGGCTGAGAATATCAAACAACATTTCGTCCAGTTACTGACCAAGCAACCGGCTCACTTCAATAAATAATAAGCATTATGACTAAATATCTATTGGGTCTCATAAGTTTATGGCTCATGTGTTCCTGCTCGGACACCGACCCCGGAGAAACCCCTCCGATAGACCCGCCAACACCTACACCTACCGTAACCATCACAAAACCGGAATTCGTATTCGGCTTCCAAGGCCAAAGCAAGTACTCTTACTGCCCAAGTGCCTTGAAACAAGCTGATGGGACCGTTTACCTATACTTCTGCGGCAATCCGGAAAACCTGATCATGGTCGATAATATCTTCCATATCAAGATCAATCCGGATGGTACACAGACTGCTGCCAAAAGTGTATTGCAGCCTGGTGTATCAGGTTCATGGGACGATCATCATACCTGTGACCCTTCTGTTATCGAAGGTAGCTTCACTTGGAAGAATACTACCTACAAGTATGCCATGTTCTTCCTGAGTAATATGTACGGGGTATATTACAATGAAATCGGTGTCGCGTTCAGCAACGACCTTGATGCAGATAGCTGGGTGAAGTATCCGCAGCAGATTGTGAAGAAAACATGGTCGAGCGAAGGTGACCAGGAAATAGGTGGCGGCGGTAAGTCATGGGGAGTAGGCCAGCCTTCTGTCTTATCTCTGGACGGAAAAGGTAAGCTACTGCTGACATATACCGTAGGTGATATCGGTGGTACACGCATCGTCTGGGCCGAAGCGGATTTCAGTAATATGGATACATATTCCATCAGTACCCCGCAAACAATTGTACAGACAGGTTTAAAGGCCATCGACAACCAGTCAAGGGATTATACCTGTAACTCGGAATTTGCAATTGACAAGGATGCGGATAAAATCGTCATGATACGTCCGGTACAGCCTATGCCCAGTGATTATCCCAATTACCTGAATTCTTCATTGGAAATAGACTACATGAACCTTTCTGACTTCACCAATCAAAGAGGTAACTGGACACCGATTTACCGGATCACCCCGGATGATACCGGCTATCCGAGAAACCACAATGCCACTTTGCTGAGGGATAATTTCGGCCACCTGCAAGACTGGGAAGAACCGGAATTCTACTTTACGGTCAGTAAGGCAGCCCCCGATGTACAACCTTCGGGCAGCAGCCATGCGGAGTGGACGTACCATATCTGGAAAAGTAAGGTAGTAAAGAGTAAATAAGAAGTAATTCCGGTAATCAACCGAATTTAGTAGTTTCAGTTGATTACCGGAAAAATAAGCTTATTATCATTACTAAGAATTCAAACAAGAAAGATCTTCCTTGACTATACATAAAAAGCAGTAATCATCCGACAGTAGATTTAAACCCAGTTGATCGGGTTCAATAACATACCATGTATCTAACAACAAAGTACGAATAGCTTCAAACTCAGCCAATTCATATCTATATTTGTAGTAAAGTGCCTTTTCTCGCCAGTAGTCCGTTTCTTTACATAAACCACCCCAATCCTTATTAAGGATACAATCTGTCAGCCTTTTGCTTATCTGCGCTAAATCATTCTTTGGTACATAAGGCATATCTTCTACAAACTGAATCAGGTGATTAAACTCATCTACAGACAAGACAACCCATACATGACATACTCCTCCTTCTTTCTTTTTTCGCTCAGCCCAGCTTTTAGCCTGAGCCGCCACTTCGTCTTTAAAGATAAAGTAGTTATTCTTGTCTATATGATGGCCCGATAATAGATTTTCAGAATGGCTTATCTTATTCTCCAATGAAGATGCACTTAAATTATCTACATTATCATACCCCATTCTCAACTCTACCAGCATCAACCGGGAAGTAGTAACACGATTATTCGCATAATTACCTATTCCAATGGCAGCATCCATTGTACAGTCATTATTCCCTTTAAGTACTTTAGCCTCATAATCATCCAGTGAAAGGCAAGTGATACGTGGATCGAACCATCCCGTTCTCTGATAATCTTTTGCAGCAACATCGTCTAAAGTGGCTTGACAATGACAAGCAAAAGGGTGGCTGACTATAATATCATTCTGACAAACCAGTTGAACCATAATCCTGTATGCGTGAAATAGCAATATTGAATGACTTAAAGATTTCACTTATATCGCTGCCTAAGTTCTTATAGACATACTGCATGGAATCTTCTGAAGCTCTCTCTGCCTGATAGAAACAGGTATTCTGCAATACGCCCTCTTTACGAGCTATTGACTGAATAGCAGATACCATATCAGGATTATGGCTTGCAACCATTATTTTGAGTCCCACTTGTTTATGAAGCAATACCAGTAAACGAGCAAATTCTACAATCCATTGAGGATGAAGATGCGCCTCAGGTTCATCAATAAGTAAAAGAGACTCTTCATTCAAGTATCCATTTTCAAGCAAACGTTGCAAGTAAGCGAATGACTTGATTCCGGTGGCTGTAGATGCAAGCGTGATATCCAGTCCGTCAGCACGATGATAATGCAGTTCTTCATTCTTAAACCATCCCTTATCCACTGAAATCTTACCATTAATGGAACGCATTATCCGGGCTAAAAGAAGTCTATTCCGCTCCGGTATATTAGTTCCTGTAGAGCTAAGCATCATATTCGCCAACTCTTTCCAATGATTTAACTCTGATCCTTCTGCTGCTAATGCCATAGGGGTATCAATATATATTGCTCTATGCAACATATAAGGCATACTGAAACACCGTTCTGCCAAAAGAGGAATTTGGTCTTCATATAACTGAATAGAAGCAGGAGGATCAAAGATTCCTTCTTCAATCAGATATTCATAGATATACCCTTGTAATCTCCCAACCGGATGCATCTTTAAGTCATCTAAAACATTGACGTATGCAGCTGTAACATCATTCTCCAAGTCATCACAGTAATCATCCAAAGTAATACCTCCATCCAACGGTATAGCAAGATATGTCAGAATTCGATTTTTATTCCCCTCGTCACCACTATTCATATAACTTACTAACTCTTTCCGGAAAGAGGCTAACACATCCAAACTCTCATGAAAAAGACTTTCAATATCACCATATACAACTCTGGTCTCCAGCAAGCGGCTATAGGTAACATTGATATTCTCATCTCCTCGATTCACTATATCCCTACGCACTCGATCCGGTTTACGCAAGCAATCTTGTATCTGCTTCAACAAGTCGTTATAAGCAAACTCATCAAACCTGTTAAAACCATTAATCAAGTAATAAAGCCAACGGGACAGTGTACTTTTTCCACATCCATTTTCTCCGGCAAGCACAGTTATGCCATTAATAGCAATATCTGCTTCTTTAATCGCATGATAATCGGATAATGTATATCTGTAATTACTCATAAATCTTCATCAAATCATTGAACACAACAAAAATAGAGTATTTATTTGAATTGATAGATAAACTCATTAAATTCTTTTCCTTCGAACTTCCCCATTAAACTTTAGTAATATAATTATTTTGCCGTTTGTCAATTTGATAATCCTATTGCACGAGAGTACTTTCTTTCCAGACTGAAGGAAAGGCAAAGAAGAAAATCGCAGGGATTTTATTTTATAGAAATACACAATGAGGACTATTTGCTTTATAAGTAAACAGAATGAAGCTAATAGTTCTCGTCTCCATGCTTTAAAGCTTCAAAGCGAACGAAAGTCTAACAAAACGGAGAAGTATAGGTAATCTGGAGAAAAGTTCAACTAGAAGAAAAAGAAGTAGGTTTTCCGCAAGGCTACACCCTTTTGACAGGCTAGTATCACCCTTTTGGCAAGATGGCTACACCCTATAGAGCAAAAGGTGTAGCCTTATCATAAATAACATTATCTGTTTTGATACAAAAGACCGTTTGTTTTGAGTAAATACATAGTCTATTTGGGGTAAATGGACTATGTATTTATCTCAAATAGATAGTTCCTTTCAACGGAAAAGACTATTTACTCTGCTGGAAGAGTAAATTTCATTCAACTGTCTGTTAGCAAAGCTTGCTTAAATCTATCTTTATGTTCACTCAAATGCACGTATTGCTATCTTTTAAGAGTCTGCAATGCTTTCTCTAAAACGTCATCCTTTCCTTTACGCTTTTATGACACATCTATCTCCTTTTGTGTCATTCCCCCTCTCTAATACATTAATGTCGCGAAATCGTATATCGTTTTACAGGTCGGCGAGTAACTTTGCATATCAAGAAAAAGCTTTGCCGACTGAAACAAAAATATTAACCAAATAACAATCTAAATTAAGAATGATGAACTCAAAACAAGTATTCTTCGGGCTATTGGTATGCATAGCCGCACTGACCAGTTGTGACACCCGGAAACAGGTAGCCGTAGGCAATGAACTCTCCCTGACACGGGCCAAGCAAACATTGGATTCCCTATACCAGAACTACTCTGCTCCCGGCACATGCCTGCTTCGCGAAAATTATCCTTCGAATGTCGGTGACTACACCGCAACCTATCTGGCATCCGAAGAACAAAAGAATATGCCCAACCAATACTCCTACTTATGGCCTTATTCCGGCACCTTCTCCGCAGTAAGCGCTTTATATGAAGTCACACAAGATACCCTCTACAAATCACTGCTCGACAAGAAGGTATTAGTAGGCTTGGAAGAGTATTTCGATACCCAGAGAGCACCCGAAGCTTACGCTTCCTACATCCGCACAGCCCCCCAATCCGACCGTTTCTACGATGATAATGTGTGGCTGGGCATTGATTTCACGGACACCTATTCAGCAACTAAAGAAGATAAATACCTTCAGAAAGCAAAACTCATCTGGAAGTTTATAGAAAGCGGCACGGATGACAACTTAGGTGGTGGAATCTACTGGTGCGAACAAAAGAAAGGTTCCAAGAATACCTGTTCCAATGCTCCCGGCTCAGTCTTCGCATTGAAACTCTTTAAGGCTACCCAGGATAGTGCTTACCTGAAGCAAGGGGAACAACTATACAAATGGACCCAAGCCCAACTACAAGATTCTACAGACTACCTGTACTTTGACAATATATCCCTGAATGGGAAAATAGGTAAAGCCAAGTTTGCCTACAACAGCGGACAAATGATGCAATCCGCCTCTTTACTGTATCAACTCACCGGGAAAGAGGAGTATCTGACCGATGCACAAAATATAGCTCAGGCATGCCATAATTACTTCTTTACGGACTATACCCCGGAACATGGCGAAGCATTCAGAATGATCAAACAGGGAGATGTATGGTTTACCGCCGTCATGCTGAGAGGGTTCATCGAACTTTATCATATAGACCACAATAAAACCTATCTGGATTCTTTCAATAAGAGTCTGGACCACGCCTGGGAACATGCTCGCGATGAGAAAGGTCTTTTCAACACCGACTTCACCGGCAATAACCGGAACGAACGGAAATGGCTTCTCACACAAGCTGCCATGGTAGAAATGTACGCTCGTCTCGCAGCTATCCAATAATAATCATACCAATAAAATATTAATACTTCAAGAATATGAAAAAGAAGAATATTGGCCTATGCGCAGTTGCCCTATTATGTATGAGTGGCACTGCCAAAGCAGCACTGCCTGCTCTGAAGCAAGATAACACGAAAGTAGTGAATCATGCTCAAATAACCGCTGCCTACAAAACAAATCGTCCGGCAGTAAAAAAACGCCTCTACACGTCCCAAGCAGTAGAAGCAGAAATCCTGCGGGTAAAGAAGTTACTGACCAATGCCAAGCTGGCATGGATGTTCGAAAACTGTTTCCCCAACACATTGGATACCACCGTGCACTATCGCCTCCTGAATGGCAAACCGGATACTTTTGTCTACACCGGTGACATCCATGCCATGTGGTTACGTGATTCCGGTGCACAAGTGTGGCCTTACGTACAACTTGCCAACCAGGACCCGGAACTGAAGAAGATGCTGGAAGGTGTAGTCCGCCGGCAGTTTATGTGCATCAACATCGATCCTTATGCCAATGCTTATAATGATGGTCCGGTAGGTGGCAGCTGGATGTCGGACCTGACAGACATGAAGCCCGAACTCCATGAACGCAAGTGGGAGATCGATTCACTTTGTTACCCACTTCGTCTGGCCTATCAGTACTGGAAAGAAACCGGTGATGCCAGTGTCTTCGATCAAGCCTGGATCGAAGCGATTACCAATATCCTGAAAACGTTCAAGGAACAGCAACGCAAGGATGGTGTAGGTCCTTATAAGTTCCAACGCAAGACGGAACGTGCTCTCGATACCCTGAACAACGATGGTCTGGGTGCTCCTGTCAATCCTGTCGGACTAATTGTGTCCTGCTTCCGTCCTTCAGATGATGCAACCACTTTCCAATATCTGGTTCCATCGAACTTCTTTGCCGTATCTTCTCTAAGAAAAGCGGCCGAAATTCTTTCAACGGTAAACAAGAACAGTAGTTTATCGCAGGAATGTACAGCACTGGCCGATGAAGTGGAAACCGCACTGAAGAAATATGCGACTTACAACCACCCGGAATTCGGTACTATTTATGCTTTCGAAGTGGATGGCTTCGGCAATCACATGCTGATGGACGATGCCAATGTACCGAGCCTGCTCGCTATGCCTTATCTGGGTGATGTCGATGTTAACGATCCCATCTATCAGAACACCCGCCGTTTCGTATGGAGTGAAAGCAATCCGTATTTCTTCAAAGGAAAAGCAGGCGAAGGAATCGGTGGCCCGCACATCGGTTATAATATGGTATGGCCCATGAGTATCATGATGAAAGCATTCACCAGTCAGGATGACCAGGAAATCAAAGAATGCGTCCGGATGCTGATAAACACAGATGCCGGTACAGGTTTCATGCACGAATCCTTCCATAAAGACGATCCGGCAAACTTCACCCGCGCCTGGTTTGCCTGGCAAAACACACTCTTCGGAGAGTTGATTCTAAAACTGGTAAACGAAGGAAAACTGGATTTACTAAATAGCATTTAAAAACAAGATACAAAAACAAATGAAAAGTCTATTTACAACGATGTTGGCAATCGGCCTGTTCTGCCAATCACAAGCAGCCGATTTATTCACACCTGTACAAAAAACAGAACTTCGTGCACCATCCGTACCGCTGATTACTTCCGATCCATACCTTTCCATCTGGTCGCCCTATGACAAGCTGAATGAAGGAAGCACCGAGCATTGGACCGGAACAGAGCATCCGCTTATCGGAGCTGTACGCGTAGACGGAAAAGTATATCGTTTTATGGGAAAACAAACGTTGGAGGCTATGCTTCCAATGGTTGAAGAAGAAATATGGGAAGGTACCTACACCTTCCAACAACCCGCCGGAAACTGGACAGACATCGAATACAATGCCACCGGTTGGAAAACCGGAAAAGCTGCTTTCGGAAGTTCCGAGAGATCCCAGATCGGTACACCCTGGAAAGAAGAACCGGACATTTGGGTACGTCGTGAGTTCAATCTGAACGAAGATCTGAGCAACCGTCCACTCTACCTGAAATACTCGCATGATGATGTCTTTGAACTCTATCTGAATGGCGAACGCCTGGTAGCAACAGATTATTGCTGGAGAGACAACGTACTCCTGGAACTGACCGCCGAAACCAAAAAGAAGCTTCGCAAAGGTAAAAATGTAATTGCCGCCCACTGCCACAATACGACCGGAGGTGCCTATGTAGATTTTGGGTTATTCGTACCTAACAACAAAACAACTGCCTTTGAAAATATTGCTGTACAGAAATCAGTCTCCGTGTTGCCCACACAGACGTATTACACATTCGCTTGTGGTCCTGTAGAACTGAATGTCGTGTTTACAGCACCCCTGATGCTGGATGATCTGGATCTTATCTCTACTCCGGTCAATTACATTTCATATCAGGTGCGCTCCATCGACAAGAAACAGCACGATGTACAGGTATATATAGAAACCACTCCGCAACTGGCAGTAAACAAACCTATACAGCCTACAATCGCCAAAGTAATCCGTCGCAACGGTTTAAACTATCTACAGGCAGGAAGCATCGACCAGGCCATCACCGCCCACAAAGGCGATCATATCTGCATTGACTGGGGATACGCTTACATTGCAGGCAGTATCAATGCTACATCAGCAGTCAGCCTGGGCGACTACAACGAGATGAAAGCAACGTTCGCTTCAAGTGGAAAGTTACTTCCTACACGGGCTGAAATCACTACGCGCCAGGCAAAGCAAATGCCCGCCATGGCATATACCGATAACCTCGGAATGGTATCTGCAACCGGAAAGTCCGGATTCATGATGGTAGGTTACGACGACATTTATTCCATCGAATACATGTACCAGCGCCGTATGGCTTACTGGAAACACGATGGTAAAGTGAGTATCTTCGATGCATTCGAACGTGCCAAAGAGAATTATGAAAGTGTAATGCAACGCTGCCGTGCCTACGATGCCATGATTCTGAATGATGCCGAACAGGCTGGTGGTCGCAAATATGCCGAAATTTGTGCATTAGCTTATCGCCAGGTGATTGCTGCCCACAAGCTATTTAAAGATGAGAAAGGTAACTTGCTGTTCTTCTCTAAAGAAAACAATAGTAATGGATGTATCAATACAGTCGATCTGACCTATCCTTCCGCTCCCTTGTTCCTGGTATATAATCCCGACCTCCTGAAAGGCATGATGACCAGTATCTTCGAATACAGTGCAAGCGGACGCTGGAATAAACCGTTCCCTGCCCACGACCTGGGTACCTATCCCGTAGCCAATGGTCAGGTATACGGTGGCGACATGCCGCTTGAAGAAGGGGGTAACATGGTGATTCTGACAGCAGCCATCGCCAAAGCAGAAGGCAATGCCAATTATGCCAAACAGTACTGGGATATATTGACTATCTGGACTGACTACCTTGCAGAATACGGTCAGGACCCTGAAAACCAATTATGTACGGATGACTTTGCCGGACACTGGGCACACAATGCCAACCTGTCCGTAAAAGCAATCATGGGCGTCGCTGCCTATAGCGAAATGGCCCGTATGCTTGGCATGAATGATGTCGCCGACCGATATGCAGCAACCGCAAAGAAGATGGCCGTAAAATGGGAAGAAATGGCACGCGAAGGTGACCACTACCGTCTGGCTTTCGACCGTGAAAACACCTGGAGCCAGAAGTATAATATGATATGGGACAAGATGTGGAATCTGAACCTGTTCCCCGGTGTTGCTGAAAAGGAAATCAAATATTACCTGACCAAACAGAATGCTTACGGTCTGCCGCTGGATAACCGCAAGACTTATAGCAAATCCGACTGGATTATGTGGACAGCCACCATGGCTTCCGATCAGGCTACATTTGAAAAGTTCATTGATCCCGTTTATAAATATGCCAATGAAACAATTTCCCGCGTACCCATGAACGACTGGCACTATACCGATACAGGTACTTGGGTAGGTTTCAAGGCTCGTTCTGTAATCGGCGGTTACTGGATAAAGGTACTGATGGATAAAATGCAGGAGAAATAAATATCCCCTACACCTAATAAAAAATCCCCGATATCCTTCTTCATGGCAGGATACCGGGGATTCTTCAATTAAAACGCCTTTATCTAATACACATTAAATTCATAGATACGCACTGCATTTCCATTTTTGCTTTGTGTCGGTCTGGTTACCAACAGACGCACATAGCGTGCTTCTACCGGCTGAGAAAGATTTCTGGATACTTCGTTACTTGAGTTACCAAATATTCCGTCTACCGTCTTCCACTCTTCGTTAACAGCATTTTTCACCTGTAGGAAGCAGTCACTTGTAATCCAGGATTGGCTTTCCTGTCCGGCATTAAGTAATTTCCAGCCGCTGATCGTCTTGTTTTCACCCAGATCGAAATCCACGTAGTTGGGTAATATACTGGTATCACACCACTTTGTTTCACTATTTCCATCCACCATTAAACGGGGATGTTCACCTTCACGTGTATATCCTGACCAACCCATCACATGGGCTTCTTTCAGGATGTTCTCCTTGGGAACGGTAGCTTCCTTGACAGTAACTGAACCTTTCACGGCAGTCCTGAATAATTGGGTAGCTACTTCCACCGGTTCCATTGTTTCTTTTACAGCAGTAGCGGCAAAAAGAACGATCTTCTCGTTTGCAGGCAATATAACCGTAGTTGCACCCTTAGGAATATCTACGCCTATCTTAAACATATAGGTAAATTCATAAGGAAGATCTTCGGTAGCTCCATGGCGGTGAGTACCTACATAGGCTATTTCAGCTTCTTTTAAATACCCTTCCGTATGATTCGTATGTCCCCACTGACCGATAAATCCGGTATAGCAGGGAACAAAGGCTTTCTGCTGTGTTTTACCGGTGGTAAAGGTAGCTTCATAATCTGCATCGGTGGCGGCAGCAAGGAAATAGATACGGTTATATCCCTTGCCTACAGGAATTTGCAGGGTATCTCCGTTACAAGTCATGCCGTTGGCAGCATCTTTCTCACCCAGCTTGAAAGGAATCTGATTCACAGTCAATAATTCAGGAAGCAGTTCGGCTGCATAGGAATAGCCGGATTCAAAATTTCCCTCATTACGGAATTCGTTCCATGAAGCACACTTACGGTTATAATTCAACGCAAGATATTCGGAATCCAATGTGGCAGCCACTGAACCGGAAGGTTTCAATTTGATTTTGAATGTCTTGACAGAATAGGGTTTTAAAGAAACCTGCAAAGTGTTTCCTGCGAATGAAGCATTACCTATCTTCTTCTCTGTTCCGTCTGCTTCACAGGCAGCAGTTATCTCTCCGGCAAAGGTCAGAGTAGCTTTCTGTTCCTGCTTACCCTCAGTTTCGTACACACGTACCACATATTCATCAGAACTTTCAGCTTTCTTCAATGCTTTAAGCAGTACATTCCGATTATCAGATGAAGCGAAAGAGAAAGTCTTACCTAATGTACCTTTATGACTATCAGTCTGGAAAGCCTTCAGGCGTTGATTCAACAATTCTCCTTGCTGAACGGTTTCCGCTTTATCCAGCTTACCGTCATGACCTATCAAGCTATAAGTAAAGCTATGGAAACCAAAATCCTGACGATTCTGATAAGCATAGTTTCGCTTTGTTTCCGGTGTGTGCAATAGCGTGAGACGAATTGTATTGTCATTGGGCTTATCCCATCCGTATTTGCTGTCATTCAATATGGAAACTCCATAACTTTCATTCTTGTCGGTCAGGTCAGTCCAATAATGTGCATATACTTCATAGGCTGTAGGGACATTATTGCCTCTCTGTATGCTACCGATACCCAAATCATAGGTCGCTTTCTCATTAGAAACGTTCAGAGGAAATTCTGCTTTCAGCAGGGCGTTGGTACTCTGCCATTCTATTTCATTATAGAAATCGATACGAGGTGCCTGACTTCCTTCATAAAGCCGGATGTATTGGCAGAAAACCGATTCATCATGCTGCTTCTTGATACGAATTGTTTTACGTAGCGGACCGTTTTCCACCAGTGTAATCTCAGTATTCTTATCCGTAATGGAAATAGGTTCTTTGTCTATGGTTTCTTTCAGAATTTCCCAAGCCGGCCAGCTATAAGATTTGTTCTCCGTAAAGAGAGCCAGACGGATAGCCTTTCCGGGCTTCACAATCTCTTTATCGTTTTTCTTGTCCAGCAAAGAAATGATATCTCCGTTAGCATCCAGCTTCATACTGTATACGGAGTTTTCTACCCGGTAGTTCTCGCCTTCACGGACCGGTGCAGAGAGCTCTGTAGCCTTCTCACCGGAAGTACGGACATCATATACAGCGTAACCTACGGGAGGTACCACAGCATCGATCAGCAGATTTGCTTTTCCATTTTGATAGGAAAGTAACTGGGAAGCTACTTTCTTTCCGGCCTCGTCAAAAACAGATACGCCTTTGGGAGCGCGCGGCATACTGACTTCCACTTCCACCACACTCTTTGCAGAGAAGCCCAACGGATTGTAAAGTACTACAGGAATGCCTTTTACGCGAGTATCCAGTTGGCTGGCAACGCCGCGTACCGAGGATGTCAGCACATCTGAGAATTGAGAAAGAGAAATTAATTCATCATTCCAGGAGAATTCATAGGCGCGGGGAATACTGGTTCCCGTCAGGTCGTCATGAAACTGATGATATATAAAACGCTTCCAGGCATCAGACAGGAAAGTACCGGGGTAATCTGCAAGATTCAGCCACTCGGCACCCACTGCCGCACGTTCGGCTGCATCACCCAGAAGTTCGTTCTGGCGGTTATAGAGTTTCATAGCTGCTTGCGAGGTATAACATCCTGTACCATGTACGTCCATCAATAGTTCACCATCGTATACAGGAAGTTCAGGATGTTCTTTGTAAGGCTGATAATCCTTGAACAGCTGGTCGCTCGTAGCACTTATGATTTGCAATGGACCATTACCCTTCACCCCCTTCTCTACGGAACGTACGGAACCGACAGTAGGTGAACCGCCAATGTCGCCTGTTCCATAATAACGGTAAACAGTTTTCAGAGGAGTACGCTCCGCTAACTCCATCAGTTCTTTATTTTCAGATAAATCTACATCATTCCATCTTTTTCCATAATCGTAACCATGAGCCAGCATGATAGAAGAACCATCTATTCCTTTCCATACTCCAATGGTGAAAGGATGTTTGCTCTTTCCAAAGAAAGGATGTACACGCCAGTCCAGCTTTTGAGAGGAGAAACCTATCAAGCTACAATGAGCGGCAATAGTGGGCAAAGTCCAGCCGAAACCGAAACAGTCGGGAAGAAAAATATCGGTACTCTCCACCCCGAATTCCTTCCGATAGTATTCCTGTCCCAGCATAATATTACGGATGAAGGATTCGGTCGAAGGTACTAAAGCATCATTGGCATCCCAGCTACTACCGGAAATGTGCCAACGTCCTTCTTTGATATACTCCTTCATCAATTCGTATTCCCGGGGATAAAATTCCTTCATCCAGGCATACTTTACACCTCCTTCAAAATTAAAAATATAATTGGGATATTGCTTCAGTAGAAGCAGGTTCTGGTTTAATGTGTTCCACACATATTCTTTAATGGTGGTTTGCACATCCCAATTCCATTGGGTATCCAGGTGAGCATCAGCCACAGTATATACTTTTGCTGTTTTCGTAGCAGTAGTCTGGGCTGAAACGACTCCGTTTGTCAGTGCCAGAAAAGCACCACATACCATAAGAGATTGTTTCAAATTCATAGCATTCGCATTTAATGTTTTTAGTGTGAGGTAAAGATAGGGCGTCATGAGGTCATCCGGTATACGGATATATGACATTATTGTATATAAAGCCCGAATGTCGCAAAAAAAACACATAAATGTCACAAATACATAAAGGATAATCTACACAACGCAGTACTTTTACGCCGAAACATAAAACAATTATTTACCATGAAAAAACACCTGTTATTACTTTGTGCATTTTGTGTATCTTTATATGGTCATAGCCAAAAGATATATAAGTTGTCATCCCCGGATAAGAATATTGGTATATCCATAAGTCTTTCGGATAAAATCGACTACGACATTACCTACCAGAATGAAACATTACTGGAAAAAGGTAGCCTGCAAATGGAAATAGGCAACCTGCAATTGGGAGCTAACCCCAAACTGTTAAAAGCAATCTCTAAAAGCACTCAGGAAGAATTAACCCCTATTGTACCACTTAAGTACTCAACCGTCTCCAATAATTACAATCAGCTTGTATTGAAGTTCAAGGGAGATTATTCTGTGGAATTCCGTGCTTTCAATGACGGACTTGCCTATCGTTTCATCACCAACAAAAAAGGAATTGTTGAGGTAAAGAATGAGACATTCCAAGTGCATTTCCCGGAGAATTACTTACTCCATACCCAACAGCCGGGCAGCTTCAAAACAGCTTATGAAGAATCATATCAACATATACAAAGCAAAGATTGGAAAGAAACCGACAAGATGGCTTTATTGCCCATCCTGATCGATACACAAAAAGGCTATAAGATCCTGATCAGTGAATCGAATCTGACGGACTATCCTGCCCTATTCCTCAAAAGCAATAATAACAATGGAATGTATTCCGTATTTCCGAAGGTACCGGTTGAATTTGGAGAAGACGGAGACCGTAGCCTGAAAATTCTCAAAGAAGCGGATTATATAGCCAAAACGAATGGAAAACGTGATTTCCCCTGGCGTTACTTCGTCATCTGCAAGGATGACAGACAACTGATAGAAAATACGATGACCTATAAGCTGGCAGACAAGAATCTACTGGAAGACACATCCTGGATTAAACCCGGATTAGCCAGTTGGGAATGGTGGAATGGTGCCACTCCTTACGGTCCGGACGTAAACTTTGTAGCCGGATGTAATCTGGATACCTACAAATACTTCATCGACTTTGCCTCCCACTACAAAGTGCCCTATATCATCATGGACGAAGGGTGGGCGAAAAGTACAAAAGATCCGTATACTCCCAACCCGGACGTAGACCTGCACGAACTTATCCGCTATGGCAAAGAGAAAAATGTGGGCATTGTACTCTGGCTGACCTGGCTGGCAGTAGAGAATAACTTCGAGCTTTTTGAAACCTTTGAAAATTGGGGAATAAAAGGCGTCAAAATCGACTTTATGGATCGGAGTGACCAATGGATGGTTAACTACTATGAAAAAGTGGCTAAGGAAGCCGCAAAACATCATTTATTTGTTGATTTCCATGGTTCATTCAAACCGGCCGGATTAGAATATAAGTATCCTAACGTACTGTCATATGAAGGCGTAAGAGGTATGGAGCAAATGGGCGGATGTAAACCGGATAACAGTGTTTACCTGCCTTTCATGAGAAATGCAGTGGGTCCGATGGATTATACCCCCGGAGCCATGTTCAGCATGCAGCCGGAAGTATATCGCTGCGAACGTCCTAATTCCGCCAGCATAGGTACACGCGCTTATCAGATGGCCCTGTTCGTCATCTTTGAAAGCGGACTCCAGATGATGGCAGACAATCCGACACTTTATTACCGTAACGAAGAATGTACCCGGTTCATTACTCAGGTTCCACAGACTTGGGACGAAACCATCGCCCTGGAAGCTAAAGCCGGTGAATACGCCATCGTTGCCAAACGTAAAGGAGACAAATGGTACATTGGCGGCATGACTAATAACCAACAGAAAGAAAGAACTTTCGATTTGGACTTCAGCTTCCTAAAAGGAGGAAAAACATATCGTATGACTTCTTTTGAAGATGGAATCAATGCCGGTCATCAGGCTATGGATTATCGCAAAAAAGAACGTACGCTGAAAAAGGGAGAGAAAATCAGCATACGTCTTGTACGGAATGGTGGTTTCGCTGCTATTATCGAATAGCAGGAAACAAAAGCATCAGTGCCGGTATGCCCGAAGCAGAATAACTGTCAACCACTACATCGGTTGACAGTGCTTGGGTATACTCACCACCACAAATGCCACGTATTTTATCCCTGTTGGACCAACCGGAACAAATATTGCGGTGCAGATATGGAAGATATTGAGTCTGCCCGCAATCATATACCAACATAGCAATGTACTGGGCAAAAATAGCAGTATAAATACCTTGCTCGATTCCACGCTCAAAAGGTAGTATATGTTCCGCAGAAGACATCTCATTGAAAGTATAATCAGCTGCCAGAAGCGCATGATCCAGATAGCGTTTTTCACCTATAGCTTTATACAATAAAACGGAGGCTCCGATAAAAGTAGCCTGATTATAAACATGTGCTTTCCAATTCGGAGCACCCTTACCATGACGGCTATCGGCAATACGACCTGTTTTCTGATCCAACAGATTCTCAACTCCCCATTCATAAATCTCTTTGCCCTTCGCCAGATATTGGCTCCTGGACTGGCATTCCGGAATTTGTCCGGTTTGCTCCGGTCTTCCTTCCGGTACATTGTTATAGAGAGTCAGGGCGGCTACTACAGTAGGAAAATTGATACAGGCCATCTTTCCATCTCCGGGTTTATTGGGATTCGGATTCCGTATAGGTTGCCATTGCCAGAACATACCTCCATTCTCTTCGTCATAAGATCCTGTGTCTCCTACCTTATCCGAACCATACCATACCCGCTTAAAACTGGCTTCTGCCAGTCGAAGATATTCTTCCTCCCCAAATAGTTTATAAGCACGCGACAGAGCAATAGTCCACCACATTATATCATCATAAATGAACCAACCTGTGTTCTCATTATTATCATCAAAATCAAAATGTGCATAATGTGCTTTGTTTCCAGCAAAAATCTTCTCACAAAGCTTTCTCATCTCTTTAGTTCTCCTTTTATCTTTCTCCGATTTAGCCAGCTTATATGCATTCATAGCCATCTCCCAATAAATGGGCTGACACCAGATAGCTGCGGCACCATTACCGCGGTCAACAGCCTGTTCGAAGGAGGTATCTGTTTTATAGATGTATTTGTTTGAATCCAGAAAGGTTTTATTAAATCCGTCATAAGCCATCCAGACTTCTTTCTGAGTATACCCAAATGCCTGATTTGTTTCCTTTCTGAAATCCCCTGCTTTGCATACAGCAGTCGATGCCAGCAATAAAATCATTGCCACTCCCAAAGAGACTCTTATCATATCGATCTGTTTTCTAAATTTATACTACTAATTTTCAGATGCAAAATTAAGCGTTCTCCAGAAGAAAAGATATACAGACTTCGGACATAAAAGTCCGACTATAAGACAATATCCTGCCATTATTCCTTATCTTTGTGACGTCTAACGAATATATGAATATGAGAAACATCCACAAAGTATTCCGGTTTATATGGTTGCTTTCATGCTTTATATGTTGTTTCCCTTTGGCGAATTACGCATATAGCCTACGACAGTTCTCCAATAAAAACGGACTATCCAATAGTGCTATCCTGTCTCTTTACCAAGATCATCAAGGAGTCATCTGGATCGGTTCATGTGACGGTCTGAATGTTTTCGATGGCACCCGCATACAGGTATATACCCCAGTCTATTCTTCAGAAACATTGCTTTCGGGAAATCTGATCAACCATATCATGGAAGCCGAAGAGAATGTATTGTGGATACAAACCAATTACGGATTGGACAGGTTGGACACCAAACAGCAAATCTGCCAAAGTTTCCCGGACTTCAAAGACAATAACTACATCACCAAGAGTGACGATAACGAACTCTTCATCGTGAAAGATGACGGATATCTTTATCATTACCAACGGGAAAAACAAGCTTTCCGGAAGTTGGAGGTTCCGCCAGTTGCTTTTGAACATGTATTATCTACGATTGTCGATGAAAATAATATTCTCTGGATCTTCACATCAGATCATGATACCCGTAGCTACCAGATTCATAAAACAGAGCAGGGAGTAACCCTGGCTCCTAACAATCTGTTCAAGCATGCCGGAAAACTGCTATGGGCTTTTGCAGAAGATCACTTAGTCTATTTCATTGACGATACTTACTCGTTATACGAATATAATTTCAACAACCAACAAGAGTACTATATAGCCGATCTTAAAACCGAAATCGAATTACGTGGAGAGGTATCTTCTATTATCAAGCAACAGAACGACTATTACATCGGCTTCAAAAGCAGCGGACTGATTCTATTAAAATACATGGCCGACCAGAAAGTGAAGTACCAGATGCAATCCACCGAAATACATTCGGGAATCTTCTGTCTGATGAAAGATAAGTTTCAGGATATCATATGGATAGGAACAGACGGTCAAGGCGTGTATATGTACTTTAACGATGCTTTTTCCATAACAAACACGCTGCTGGATACCCCTGTTTACCAGATTAGCAACCCCATACGCGCACTTTACTGTGACGAGGAACAAACATTATGGATAGGAACTAAAGGAGGTGGCATAGTACGTATCAATAATTATTCTCCTGATAAGGAGGCACTAACTTCTTTCGACCGTATTTTTACCGCCAACAGTACGCTGACTGATAATGCCGTCTATTGCTTTGCTCCCAGCACTACAGGCAAACTATGGATAGGTACCGAAAACGGCATTAATTATTATTCGTACAAAAGCAAACAACTAAAAGAGTTCCCAGTCGTTGCCGACAATAAGAAAGTGAAATACGTACATTCCATCAATGAACTGAATGATACTACTTTATGGGTATCTACCGTTGGTGAGGGTATCGTAAAGGTAATTCTGAATAATAACGGAAGCTCGCCAGCCGTTAAATCAGCCACCAGGATTGTTCTGGATAAAGGGCGCATGGCATCCAATTACTTCTTTACCTCTTTCCAGGAAAGTGACTCCATACTCTGGTTTGGTAATCGTGGCTACGGTGCTTACCGGCTCAATGTAGAGACCGGAGCAATGACTCCCTACAAGTTTGATGATGTTGTGAAAAGTCAGACTGCCAATGATATATTCGCTATTTACAAAAATGAAAAGGGATATTGGTTAGGCACCAGTTCAGGATTGCTGCATCTGAATCAGGATTACTCCCATAGGCATGACCGGGCAGACCTGTTCTCAAACAACACCGTACACGGCATTTTAGAGGATCAGCAAAACAATCTCTGGATCAGTACGAATCAAGGGTTAGTAAGATTTAACCCGCAGACAAACACCGGACAGACATACGACAGGGAAAACGGCCTGGAAGTCACCGAATTCAGTGACGGAGCTTTTTATAAGGACTTACGAACCGGAACCTTATTCTTCGGAGGTACAAACGGCTTTGTAACCATCAAGCCTAATACATACAGGATGGCAGATTATATGCCTCAGATAAGCCTGAAAGGATTGTCTATCTTCGGAAAAGAATATAATATATATGACTTTCTTCATAAAAAGAAAGAAAAGGAAATACTCCAACTGGACTACAGTCAGAATTTCTTTTGCATTAATTTTATGGCAGTCGATTACATAAACGGCAACAACTATTCTTATTCTTACAAACTGGATGAAGTTAGTAACCAGTGGATAGAAAGTGGAACGTCAGCCAGTGCCGTATTTTCCAATCTTCCACCCGGACAATATACGCTGTTAATAAAATACAGAAATAACATGAATGGAAAAGAGTCTGAACCTCAGACTCTTCTGATTCAGATCACTCCACCGTGGTATTTAAGTATCTGGGCATATATCTTCTATTTCATAATCATAGCTTTGCTCTGTATTCTTGCTGTCTACAGGATTATCGGTCAATACCGTCGGAAACAACACCGCATCATCGAAAAGCTGAACCGGGAAAAGAAAGAAGAAGTTTACGAATCCAAACTTCGCTTCTTTACTAACATTACACACGAGTTCTGTACACCGCTCACATTGATTTACGGCCCATGCGAAAAGATACTTGCTTACCCGCAATCAGACTCATATATCCGCAAGTACGGAAAGATGATACAGCAGAATACGGAGAAACTGAATAGCTTGATTCTGGAATTGCTTGAATTCCGTAGGCTGGAAACCGGCCATAAGGCACTTTCCATCCAAAGGTTACTGGTATCAGACAAGCTCCGGAATATTGCAGAATCATTCTGTGAACTGGCTGAGAATAAGAACCTGAATTATCAATTGGATATCGAACCGGATATTGAATGGAATACGGATATCAGTTGTTTCAACAAGATAGCCAATAATCTGATCTCCAATGCCTTTAAATATACTCCGGAAGAAGGCACTATTACCGTTAGCCTGAAGACAGAGAATCAACATCTGACCCTTAGCATATCCAATTCCGGAAAAGGTATAGCGAAAGAAAACCTTTCGAAGATATTCGACCGCTACAAGATATTGGATTCCTTTGAAATGAATGGGAAGAATTCACGAAACGGTCTCGGATTGGCTATTTGCAAGAGCATGACTACTTTGTTGAACGGAGAAATCAATGTCAGCAGTATCCCAAACGAAGTAACGACATTTACAGTTACTTTACCGGAACTATCACCCGCTACGCAAGAGACAGATATCCCCCGGAAAGAATACGAAACAACGCCTGTGAGCGCCCTCACGGAACCTATGACGTTGGAACAAACCACCACCGATTTCGACACTTCCAAACACACGATTATGATCATTGATGACGATCCTTCCATGCTGTGGTTTGTATCGGAGATATTTGTGGATAAATACAATGTACTATCTTTCGGCAGCGCCCAAGAGGCTCTGGCTAATTTAGAACAGAAACAACCGGATTTGATTATCTCAGATGTGATGATGCCTGAAACAGACGGGCTTTCTTTCGCTCAGAAAATCAAGCAGAATAAGTTATGGAGTCATATTCCACTTATTTTATTATCCGCGCTTCATCACGAAGACGATCAGGTGAAAGGCATTGAGGCCGGTGCAGAAGTATACGTAACGAAGCCTTTCAACGTGAAATACCTGGAAAAGGTGGTCTATCGATTGATTCAGCGCGAATCGGACTTAAAAGAGTATTACAGTTCCATATTCAGCTCTTTCACCGTAGAAAATGGGAACTGCATCCATAAGGAAGACCAGGAATTCCTGGATAAGGTTCTGGAGACTATAGAAAAGAATATCACAAACCCTGACTTATCCGTTGAATTGCTAAGTAGCGACCTGGGATATAGCACCCGCCAATTCTACCGGAAACTGAAGCCGATAACAGAAAAGTCACCGGCTGATATCATCAAAGAATATCGTCTTACGATGGCCGAACGTTTGTTACTGACCAAGAATCTCACCATTGAAGAGATTATGGACCGGACAGGGTTCAATAACCGCGGTACCTTCTATAAGTTGTTCTCTTCACGCTTCGGCATGCCGCCCCGGCAGTATAGAGAACAACAGAAGGACAGTGTGAAGATAGAAAAGTCTTCACTATAATTTCTATTAGAGATAAAACGAATAACCGGGAAACAGGTCAGGCTCTGTCGTTACTTTCAAGGCAAACACTGCGCCGGCCTTCTTACCGGGATGTGATTGGAATCGGACAGTGACCTTTTCTTTTCCATCCGTCATATCGGCAGGTATTTTATAGATTTCCTCGTAGAAAGTCAGAGGGTGTTTATTCATCAAACACTCTGTAGCTATTTTCTGGCCATCAATCAATATATCAAAATCATGGTTTTCTTGTCCGGTTCCCCAATAAGTCACCACCAGATAGTTCTGCGTAGCATCCGGATTAACCTTTACCTGATATGAGAACCATCCGTCCGTATCCGTCATACGTCCCAACCGCGTTGCTTCCCACACATTGGACAGGACTGCCTGAGGTGCTTTCTCGCTCTTTTCTGCCATCAGCCGATGTGCTTTCTCATCAGTATCCGATGAAGTGCGCAACTCATCACTTACTACCCGCTTTCTATAAGCCATTTCTTCCGGAGTATACATATTCAGATAGAGCGAATAACGTTGATGATGGGTCTGATAATAAGGCCGTAAGAGTACATCTTTGGGTTTGCCATTCAGAATACCCGCCTTTTGAGTGCGGTATGCCTGAGGGATAGCTTTGTCTGCTTTCAACCAACTCTCCAAATCCATCTTATTCACGATAAAGAGAGGAATATCATCCAACGGACGAAAAGCATTATTCTGACGGGAAAACTTGATATGATCATTAGGTATATGATCGGATCCAAGTTGGGCTGCATAGGCAACAGGACCACGGAATATTACATTCATAAAAGGATCATCCGGTGCCGCTTCCAGTCTGAACGTTTGTTTCATTTCCACCTGAATCCGGTCTCCGGTTTTCCAGGGATGTTGCAAACGAATATATTCACCAGCCCGGGCGTGTAGCGGATACTCTTCACCGTTAATCCGGACACTTACTTCCCTGCCTGCCCAATGAGGATAGCGGATATAAATAGGGTGATCATAAGAACCACTCTCAAGAATAGTCAGAGTCGTACAATCTCCCTGGGGAAAATCGGTTTCTTGTTTCAGGTGTAGGTTCTTTTCTTTCCAGTTCAACTCTGAAGGGATAAAGAGATTGACATAGAGCGACTGATGATTATTGAAATAGATACCTTCGCCGTACTTAGAATGGTTCTCCATCCCTGTACCTACACAGCACCAGATACCTTCTATATTGAAACGATCGCTATAAGATTTAAATCCACCGGGTAATAGCATGGTATAATAAGTCACCCCTCCTGTTTCAGGGTCCTGTGACGCCAGTATATGATTGTAAATGGCTCGTTCAAAGTAATCCATATGACGTAAATCACCTGTGGATTCAAACGTATTCAAGGCTATTTTCATCATATTATAGGTGTTACAAGTCTCGCTGGAAGTAGACCCCAAGCGTTTGGTTATCTCGCCGGGACGTCCGAAACGTTCATAACAACCATTTCCGCCAATACAATTCATGTGGTCCTTATAATAGATTTCTGCAAAATTCTGAGTAGCTTTCCGGCATACTTCGTCTCCCGTAAGCTGATACTGTCGGGCTGTGCCTTCGAATGCCGGTAAATGAAAGTTGGCATGCCGTCCATACAATACATCCTTCCCATTCGCAATATTCAGGATAACCTTCTGATGATTGAGCTTCATGGAAGCAGCCATGTAACGTTCATCACCGGTGAGAGCATACAAATCAGCAAAGACAGCGTTTATACCTCCATTCTCCATATCCAGGAAACCTTCGAAGAGATCGGGATTAACTTTTAGAATGAACTCCGTGACAGGCTCTGCCTGTTTAATCCAGAGTCGTAACGCTTTCGTATTATTACAATAAAGGTAGGCATCACGATAGGCAGCAAATTCTTTATGCTGCCAATAGAAAGGAATCCAGCATAGCCCACCCCATGGGTATCCTGCCTCATCCGGATTATTAAGAACCAGTTCACCTTTCATAAGTTTTGCATAGGGGAGTTCGGGAGTTTTTCCCTGAACCTGATAGAGTGAATCCCTGCGGACATCCAACATAGTCAGCTCATCTATCAAATAGTTCACACGATCAAGGAAACGTGTATCGCCCGTCTGCGCATACATGAGGGAAGTACCGGAAACATAATGATGCCAGTCTGTGATACGTGTTCCTTGTGGTTGGTTCGAACCGGGATAAGGTTTCTTCTCAGGAATGCCGACCTCTTTTCTACGCCCATTCAACATCCGTTCAATATCAGCATCCAGCAAGTACTGCTGGGATACCAGCATGGCATGGTAAAAGGGACTACCAGGAAGCAGCCGCACTTCGGACAAACAGAAAGTCTGCCATAATTTAGGTTGCTTACTGATTACAACACTTTTGTCATCAATTTCACCGGCATGTAACAGGTATGAAGAAGCCAGTAAAAACAAAGATAGGAACACACATCTTTTCATCATATTCATTGAAGGTATTATTTACAAAGTATATGATGCAAAAATAGGCGAAACCTATCGATTCGTATGATGCAATTCTATCAGAAAATAGCACTAATCTGCTAAACCATGCGGATAGTTACTTTCCTTTCACAATCCTCTTGATGTCATTCAGCTTATTCAACGCCTCCAGCGGAGTCAGATTATTCACATCCAGATTCAATATCTCATCCCGTATCTGGCAAAGGACCGGATCTTCCAATTGGAAGAAACTAAGCTGCATGCCGCCACGCGTTTCTCCCACTTCCGCCATCGGCTTACTTGCAATACCTTGTTGGCGATTATCCGCTTCCAGTTGCTTCAATATGTCATTCGCACGTTTTACAATGCTTTTCGGCATACCCGCCATCTTTGCTACATGGATACCAAAAGAGTGTTCACTGCCGCCACGTTCCAGTTTACGCAGGAAGATAACTTTATTATCCACCTCCTTAACGGAAACATTGTAGTTCTTGATACGCTTGAAACTCTTCTCCATTTCGTTCAATTCATGGTAATGCGTAGCAAACAATGTACGTGCTTTTGCTTTAGGATGTTCATGGATATGCTCTACAATCGCCCAGGCGATAGAAATACCGTCGTAGGTAGATGTACCTCGTCCCAGCTCATCAAAGAGCACCAGGCTGCGCGGAGACAGGTTATTCAGGATATCCGCAGCCTCATTCATCTCTACCATAAACGTAGATTCGCCAACAGAGATATTATCGCTGGCACCCACGCGGGTGAATATCTTATCCACCAAACCGATATGCGCACTCTCGGCAGGTACGAAGCTACCGATCTGTGCCAACAGCGTTATCAGAGCCGTTTGCCTCAACAATGCAGACTTACCAGCCATATTCGGACCGGTAATGATAATGATTTGTTGCGAACTGCTATCCAGCATCACATCATTGGCAATATATTTTTCCCCTATAGGAAGTTGCTTCTCAATAACCGGATGGCGTCCCTGGCGAATATCCAGCACATCGTTATCTTCAATAACAGGACGTATATAGTTATTCTCACGCGCTACATTGGCAAAGGAAAGCAGGCAATCCAGACGTGCTATCTGGTTTGCATTGACTTGGATGGCAGGGATAAACTCACTTAAAGCCTGCACAAGTTCTGTATAAAGCTGAGTCTCCAGGATCAATATTTTATCCTCGGCACCGAGTATCTTCTCTTCATACTCTTTCAGCTCCTGTGTGATGTAACGTTCGGCATTTGCCAGAGTTTGTTTACGTATCCACTCCTGCGGAACTTTATCTTTGTGCGTATTACGGACTTCGATATAATAACCGAACACATTGTTGTAGCCAATCTTCAAGCTGGGAATTTCCGTCAGTTCACTTTCCCGCTGCTGTATCTTTAACAGATAATCCTTACCGGAATAGGCTATCTGGCGTAATTCATCCAATTCATCACTGACACCCGGCTTCATGACACCGCCTTTGTTTATCAGCAACGGAGGATCATTATTAATTTCTTTCTCAATACGATCACGAATGGACTTACAAATATTCAGTTGCTCTCCAATACGGTTCAGACTGGCATTATCCGCCTCCATACAGGCTTCTTTGATAGGTTCGATAGCCTGCAAAGCCACCTTCAACGCAACTACTTCACGCGGAGAAACACGCCCTACAGCAACTTTGGAAATAATACGTTCCAAATCACCTATCAGATGCAATTGTTCTTCAATCAATTCTTTGAAATCCGGTTGGCGGAAGAAGTATTCCACTACGTTCAGGCGTTCATTAATAGGCAATACATCTTTCAGTGGAAACACCAACCAACGTTTCAGTAAGCGGGCTCCCATCGGGCTAATCGTTTTATCAATCACGTTCAGCAGACTGCTGCCTCCATCGTTCATGCTACCTATCAACTCAAGGCTACGAACGGTGAATTTATCCAGACGGACGTATTTGTCTTCTTCAATACGTGCCAGTGAAGTGATATGTCCTATCTGGGTATGTTGCGTCATGATAAGATATTGCAAGATAGCGCCTGAAGCAATGATACCATTCTTGAGATGCTCTACACCAAAACCTTTCAGATTCTTTGTTTCAAAATGCTTCAGAAGTTTCTCACGGGCAGTGGTCTCTGTAAATACCCAGTCGTCCAGTTCAAAAGTAAAGAACTTACTTCCGAAATTTCCTTCGAACATCCCCCGCTTACCACGTTCAAAAAGTACTTCTTTAGGCGCGAAGTTATTCAATAGCTTGTCTACATAGTCGAAAGGCCCTTCTGCAGTGAGGAATTCACCCGTAGATATATCGAGAAAAGCTACACCGCACGCTCCTTTACCAAAGTGTACGGCAGCCAGAAAGTTATTCTCCCGGTAATTCAGTATATTATCATTGATGGAAACACCGGGAGTTACCAGTTCCGTAATACCCCGCTTCACCAGTTTCTTGGTCATCTTCGGGTCTTCCAACTGGTCACAGATGGCCACACGCTTCCCGGCACGTACCAGCTTAGGTAGATACGTATCCAATGCATGATGAGGGAATCCTGCCATTTCAACAGTCTTTCCTTTACCATTGGCACGCTTAGTCAGGGTAATTCCCAGGATTTCGGCTGCAACAACAGCATCGGTAGAATAAGTTTCATAGAAGTCACCGCAACGAAACAACATTACGGCATCAGGATGCTTGGCTTTCAGGTCCAAGAACTGTTTCATCATCGGAGTAAGGACAATATCTTCTTCGCTCACAGTAGTTGTTCTTTATAAATTTATTAATATGCAAAAGTGCAGCTTATTTTCGCAGCCATGCAAAGATAATTCTTTTTTAGAAAACAAGTACTGAGGGGACTCAAATCCTTAGTAAGCCTTAACAAAAACAACACTTTTACTAAAACATGTTATAAAACACTCTTTTTTATTTGTTTTATTTGCAGATATCCCAGAAGTCCGTATCTTTGCACTGTGTTTTTCATAGTATTAGATTTAAGGTTAACAAAGGTTGGAGTACAGCGGTACTCCTTTTTTTATGCCCATACTTTACAGGGAGGTTCACAAAAATGCCATTTTGATTGAAGTATTGCCAATAATACCCTATTTTTGCAATCGCCACCAAAGAAAATACCTTGTAACATTATGGAAAACAGAATTCATCGTACAGAAATTCAGATATATGTATCCCCCTTTCTCATTGTCATCTTCCTATTAATGAGCATTTCCTCATATGCACAGCAAATAATAGCCAAACAAATGCCTTTTCTGGAACAGCTACCTTCCAATGAAGTAATAGACTTGCATCAGGACCAGAACGGATTCATCTGGTTAGGAACTAAAAACGGCTTAGGACGATATGACGGATACCAACTCCAGACTTTCAAATCAGATTTTAATCAGCCGCATTTATTAACTGATGACTTCATCTGGTGTTTCGCTGAAGATGATAATTGCCTGCTGGTAGGAACAAGACAGGGAGTTAATTTGGTGGATAAGAGTAACTATCAGATACGGCCGTTCCCTGATGAAGAAATCCAGAATACATGGATAAACTTCATGTTGGTAGATAGCCGGAAAGAACTATGGATATGTACCCGTAATCAGGTTTCTCACTACAATTCCGACTATTCGTTGAAGAAGCGCTACGGAAATTTAATCCCAGCGGTTCCCAACAATGGCATAAACTCAATATACGAAGACCATTTCGGCAATATATGGGTATGTACATGGGGAGGAGGCTTATACAAGTATCTCAAAAATACAGATACATTCATGAGTTTTCCTGCACTCGGAACAAAGAATACTCCTTTTAAAATATTCCAGGACAAAGATGACCAATATTGGATATTGACCTGGGGAGACGGTATCTACCGCTTTCATCCGGATGCAACGGAGGACAACATGTACACACATCAAGAAGTCTTCAATGAAAAACTGCACTTGCCTGAAACCGCATTCTTCAGTGTAGTACAAGATGATGTTTACGGCTATATATGGGTATTCGGCTACCACGAGCTTTACGCTTTCAAAGTGGTGGACGGACATCTGAAAAAAGTGGATCTCAGCTCGTATATGTTCGATTACAATAAAATGTTCAGCCAGATCATCAAAGACAGGGAAGGCAACCTTTGGGCCGGGGCTTACGACAGTGGATATCACTTGCTAATGGGAAATCCTGCCATAACTAACAATTTCCTGCCCAAACTGAAAAAGCATGTAGGTTTCGACACGAATATAACTACTCTGGGCATTGACCCCAACAATGGACTCTGGTTTAATCAGGAACGTTGGGGACTCTGCTGGTATGACATAGAGCAGGACAAATTCTATGACTATTCGAATACCAATCCCGGAGTGCATAATGTAGGATATATCCTGCGTTCGAAACAACCGGGAGAATTCTGGCTGGGATGCAGAGACCAGCCCACTCTCTACAAAGCAAAACTAAACAGTAAAAGAGAAATCGAGTACCTACTGGCAAAAGACTTATATACACCAAAAGGTGCTACAGGCAACATTACATCCATCTATGAAGACAGTAAGGGAAATTTATGGGTAGCTACCACCGGACAGCTCTATCTAAAACCGGACGGTAAAGATTTCATTATCCCCGAATTCTCTCTGCCCAACATTACATCTATTGCAGAAGACGGATATGGTAACATCTGGCTGGCAACCGAAGATTCCGGTTTACATAAGGTTTCTTTAGGAGATAAACTGGAACCAATTAAACAATACTCAACCCAGAATTCATCCTTACCCAGTAACAATATTGATAAGATAGTCATCCAGGAAAACCACCTATGGATTGCCACTACTCAAGGTTCCATCCTGCAAATGGATCTCAACTCAGAGACAATGAAGGACTTCAGCAACTCATGTGGAATGACCGGACAGTCTATTTTAGGGATGAAACATGACAGGAATACCCTTTGGATACTAACAAACCGACAATTGACTGCCTACGATATCCAGTCAGATAGATACATTCATTATTCAAATTCAGACGAATCCGTTCAGATAAACTCGTTCAAGAAGGACGTCATAGACCTGTTCAACGGCAAGCTTTATGCCGGTGGGCATGGTGGCTTTGTATCGATGGCTTCCTCAAAATTCCCATCTAAGAAGATCAACTCCAACCCGGTCATCATAACAGATATCAAAGTATCCAATAATTCTTTCTTCTTCAATCCCCAGCGCCAGTCGAAAGATTTATCAACCCGAAGCGTCTGGTTAGAGCCCGAAGATAACAATCTTGAAATCTTCTTCTCCGCTCTTCAATTTACAGCAACATCGAGAATAAGATACGCCTACAAGATGGATGGCGTGGACAAGGAGTGGGTATACACCGAAACCGGTAACCGGTCGGCTTTCTACAATAAAATCCCTAAAGGATACCATACTTTCAAAGTGCGCTCTACAGACGAATACGGCTATTGGAAAGACGACGTCACAGAACTACGTATCTATAAAAAGCCGGCTTGGTACGAGACATGGTGGGCATATGGTACCTATATAACTCTCACCATCCTGATTCTTTACTCCATCATGTTCTATTACCTGCATAGGGTAAGGCAGTCCGACCAGGTTAGATTCCAAAAAGAACTGACCAAGACTAAACTGGAATATTTCACCCATATAAGCCATGAACTGCTCACCCCACTTACTACCATCAGCTGCGTAGCGGACAACCTAGAAGAAACAAAGTTTTCTCCACAGGAAGATGTACATATGTTGAAGAGTAATGTGCTCCGCCTAAAACGCTTAATCCAGCAAGTGCTCGATTTCCGGAAAGTGGAGAACGACTCGTTTGTACTCACCCCTACCTATGGCAATGTCAGCAGCTTTATCCGTGAAATCTATCACACAGGCATACGACCAATCATCGAAAAGAAAAACCTCCATTTCAGTCTTCATCTGGAAGAAAAAGACATTTGGGGATATATGGACTTTGACAAGATAGACAAGGTTCTGTACAACATACTCTCGAATGCGGCCAAATATACACCTGCCAATAAGAAAGTAGAGCTGAATGTATCGACTTTGCTAAAAAATAATTTCCGATTCCTCCGGATAGAGGTACAGGATGAAGGAATAGGCATAGACCAGAAAGAAATATCCAAGATATTCACTCCGTTCTATGTGAACAAAACAGCTTATGCGCCTCAATCAAATGGTGTAGGGCTTTCATTAACCAAGAAACTGGTGACCTTGCATAAAGGAGACATCCAGGTAGAAAGCAGCATCGGAGAAGGCTCCAGATTTACAGTTCTAATCCCTATCGACCGGGATTACTATCCGGAAATAAAGGACATTATCGAAACCAGTGAAATGCCATCAACAGTACCGAATGGAGAAACAGAGGAAACAGAAGAGAAAGAAGGTACAATATTGCTGGTAGATGACAATGAAGAATTCTTGCTACTGATGAAAAGAAAGCTGGCAACACACTATAATATACTCACTGCTACGAATGGAAATGCAGCATTAGAAGCAGTGAAAAGTAAGGATATAGATTTAATGGTCACTGACTATATGATGCCCGGAATGGATGGTATCGAGCTCTGTAAAACAATCAAACAAGACATCAGCACCAGCCATATTCCCGTTCTTATGCTTACAGCTAAAAGTTCGGTGGAAGACCAGGTAAAATGTTTCAATGCAGGGGTAAATGGATACCTGACAAAGCCTTTTGAAATAAAGATGCTTTATGCACGCATTGACAACTTAATGAAGTCCAACCAAAAACGCCAACAGAAGTTCAGGACAGACACTGAAATCAATATCGTAGCATTAGAATATCAAACCAATGATGAACTGTTTTTAAAAAAAGCCGTAGAATGTATAGAAACTCATTTAATCGAATCAGAATTTGATATAGATACTTTTGCTTCGGAACTCAGCGTATCCAAGTCTACCCTAAACAGAAAAATAAAAGTTATGACTGGCCTTTCATCTATAGAATTCATCCGGAATATCAGGCTAAAGCATGCCTGTATACTACTTAAAAAACCTTTTGTAAATATCTCAGAAGTAGCTTATGCCGTAGGATTTACCAATCCGAAGTATTTCACAAAATGTTTCAAAAATGAGTTCAATGTAACACCCACCGAATATCAGAAGCAAAAAGAAGAATAATAAAACATTTTTCATTATACCCCTTGATAGAAGCTCTTTCTACAGCTTTCATCAAGGGATACAATTGTTCTAAAACAAGGTAAAAGCTGACTTGTATCCCTTTTTGCTTCTTTTGTATCCCTATTATTTCTCATTATTTATCGTAATTTGCCCCCAGCTTGATATTGTATCACAATCAATATTCGCAATATTATTAATTACCTAAATAAACTATTATCATGAGAGAAAAAAACATCAAAAGAGTGTTCTTGTGTTGTCTCACCGCTTTGGCTGCTAATACCTATGCCCAGAATTTCAATTGGGTCAGCAGCACCGAAGGCAACACTTGGAAACAGGCAAAAGTAAAATTACAATCGAGTGCTGACCAAACCCCGCTTTTAAATATTAGCGAAACGGAAGAAGGTACCACATTCAAAGCATGGGGAACCACCTTTAACGAACTATGTTGGGATGCCCTGAATATGCTTACTCGCGATGAACAGGATGATCTTCTACAAAAAATGTTCTCTCCCCAAGGAGAATTACGCTTCACAAGAGGCCGTATTTCAATGAATGCCAACGATTATGCCCGCGACTGGTACAGCTGCGACGAAGTATCAGGCGACTTCCAACTGAAGTATTTCAATATCAATCGTGATAAACTGGCTATTATTCCTTTTGTCCGTGCAGCGCAAAAGTATAACCCCAACATGACCTTCTGGGCATCTCCTTGGTCCCCCCCCAGCTGGATGAAAATAAATAATGATTATCCGGTACGCAGTGACAGGACAAACAAGATGTCGCCCGAATCCAGCATTGCCCTTTTTGAGGACAACACTGAAAGACGTAATGACGTATTTCCACAACAATTGGCAGTGAATGACTACATGATTCAGGACCCGCGCTATCTGCAAACTTATGCCAACTTCTTCTGTAAGTTCATTGATGCTTATAAAGAACAAGGAATTCCCATCGATATGATCATGTATCAGAATGAAGCATACAGTTATACCCCGTATCCCGGTTGTGCCTGGACAGCTGAGGGTACCGTACGTTTCAACGTAGAGTATCTGGCGCCCACATTAAAGAAACATCATCCGGAAGTAGCTCTCTACCTTGGTACTTTCAATACCAACCGCTATGACTATGTTGATAAAATACTTTCCGATCCACGCATGCCGCAAAGCGTTCAGGGAGTTGGCTTTCAGTGGGAAGGAGGACAGATACTACCTAAAATACGTGCCAAATACCCCCAGTACAAGTATATGCAGACAGAAAGCGAATGCGGTGGGGGCACCTTCGACTGGAGAGCGGGCGAACACACCTTCCATCTGATTAACCACTACCTGGGTAATGGCTGCGAAGAGTACACCTTCTGGAACAATACCCTCTGCGATAACGGTGAAAGTCCCTGGGGTTGGAAACAGAATGCTTTGATACATGTTGATTCAAAAACCCGTACGGCAACTCTTACACCGGAGTATTATGCTGTAAGACATTATAGCCAGTTCGTAACACCCGGTTCACGCGTTATAGCCTACAAGCCTTCAACAGAAGGAAGAACACCGGTCTTGGTAGTGGAAACTCCAGAAAAGAAAAAGGTAGTGATAACCGGAAACTTTAATGATGAGGCTAAAAAAGTAACCGTGAAGTTGCGGGACCGTTACCTGAACATTGAACTTCAACCGCACTCTTTCAATACATTCGAAGAGAAATAAATTACTAAAATAAAAAATAGTGAAGAATCTCTACTCATAAAAGAGAAGTAGATTCTTCACTACACTAAAATAAAAATTACTTGTTTCCTAAATAACAAAATTCCATTTGAGATATTCTTTTTACCATTTAATTCATCTTTCCTGAAGAAGAATTATTTATAAGATCTATTTTCTAATATTTCTATCTGCTCAGTTTTAGTTTCACTCCGAAGTAAATTTATCAAGGTATCAACATCAAACCGAAATTCAGGATCAAAACTATCGGAATGCATATACTGAAGTATACTATTATAAAATTGTCTCACTTCTGGTTTATCTTTCACAGTTTTCAAATCAGCCATACATATCAACAACTTTCCTTTATTAACAGCAAGTTCAAAAAGCAAACCTAATTTATGATTCCTTTCAATGTTATCAATAACCTGTACAATAGGAGTATATTGGGAAGGGAATTTATCTAATATCATCGGATAACTCTGTTTAATAATAGAAAACCATTGCCAATCTGTATGAAAATCAGTAGGAAAGTCATTAAATAGGGGATGCTCTGGATTAA
This sequence comes from Bacteroides intestinalis, assembly GCF_003464595.1. Classification (GTDB taxonomy): domain Bacteria; phylum Bacteroidota; class Bacteroidia; order Bacteroidales; family Bacteroidaceae; genus Bacteroides; species Bacteroides intestinalis_A. Next base: position 71,512 of record NZ_QRZF01000012.1, on the reverse strand, counting down.
CCAGAATTCCTAATGTACCTGGAGACACTGGCTTCTTATTATTTTCACTAATAGTTTTAAACATTCGATAATTCCAATAGTCAGTCTGGAAAAGGCCAGCTATAGTTTGTTTCTCATATAGTTTATGCTTGGGAAACCACAATACCTTACCTCCATTTTTCAGTTCTTCTATAACCTTTTCTCCCAATGTATCAGTTATAATAATATCCGTGAATTGCCTGATTACATTGTTCGACGGATATATCCAAAGTCCGTAAGTATTTTGATAAGATGTTCCCACTATATTTATTTCCAGATCTAATCTTTGAGCTTTGTCCACATCAGAAATATTAGGATGAATCCTTCCGATTTCTATCAGTCCTACATCTTTCGATGATATCTCCAGGCTACCTTTATCTAAAATTTTTCCCTGCAAGGACTTTAATTTCCATATTACAGATTTTCCATTCAATGATTCTTCTGTATAATTAGCAATCTTTATTATTGCTGATATCTGTTCGTCACTACTCCAACAGAATTTATCTATAATTAACAATGGCACAGTTTCACAACAGAATCCTCTCCATTTCTCTGGCGTAATAAGTTCTTTGCTATCCATAAAAGCATCCAATATACCCACATAAGCTGAACCTTGCCCAGGATAATCTTGCAGATCCAACAAATGGAAGCCCCCAAAGCCATCCGTTCTCAGATCCATCTCTATCTCTGCCTTATAAAGTTCTACAGCCCATTTTCCTGATGCACGGAAGAAGTTATCAGCCTGTTTCAACATTCCTGCCTCCGCCAACCTATTTTTGAAGATTTCCATGTTATAAGGATAAAGTACACCTTTATATTTTTCTATTTCCTTATAATTGGGATATATCTGATATTGTCCTGTTTCAAAGCTGACTACAGGAATCTTGCAACCAGCTATAGCAGAAGAAAAATCCATTGTTGTATTTGGATAAGTATGGTTTAGGTATCCACCATCATAAGCATCAGCAAAGGAAAAAGATGCTCGCACATGTGTATTGAAAGTACCGGGCTGTTCTCCACCAATGCGACACGTCACCAAAAAATCTTCACCTGGCAAATACCCCTTAAACCCTAAATAATTATTAGAACCAAAAGCGTATAGTCGCCGATCGTCTATGCTCCTGAAAGTGTTAATGAGATCTTTCATCACATCCAAATCACCACCGAGTTCATTACCCAATGCAAACATAACAAAAGATGCATGGTTCCCATATTCATTCTGTATATTGATTCCCTCTTTAGTCAGAAAGGAGTTTAGATATTTATCATTTTTGTTAAAGGCTCCCCAAAAAGGTAATTCAGCCTGGATGTAGATACCTTCCATATCAGCAGCCAGAAAACAAGCTTCCGGCGGGCACCACGAATGAAAACGATAATGATTAATACCATATGATTTGGCTACTCGAAAATAGTGTTGCCACGTTTCTACATCCATTACTGTATGACCTGTCAACGGAAATACACACGCATCATGCTTACCACGTAAAAACGTCTTATGTCCATTTATAGCGAATTGCGTACCGGAAGTTTTAAACTCTCTCAATCCAAAGTTAACTATTTGCTCATCGACATCACCTATTTGAACATGTAATTTGTATAAAACAGGATGAAACTCACTCCATAATAATGCATCACTCCCCAAGTCATAATCAAATTCGTATTCTTCCTGCATTTTTGTCAACCTATATGATTTCGCCTTTGTTTTATACCTTGTTTTTGTATTCCAAGTTTCCGCATATAGAATTAACTCTGTATTCTTTTTTATTTTTTCTGGTGAAGCAATATTCACCCTTACACGAACCGATTTCTTATACACATCGGGATATACCTGCACCTCCTTTATACGAAGTCTGTTTTTTACTTCCAGATACATATTGCCAATGATGCCATTCCAATTAGTCTGTGTCGACTCTGTAAATGCATGCGAATAGCCTATCAGTTGAGGTGGTACAGATTTGCCATTATCAATCATGATAGTAATTTCATGTTTCCCAGGCACGAGTTGGTTAGATAAATCATAAATCTGGCAAGTTGAAATATTATCATTCCGCCCTACCTCTACTCCATCAATCCAGACGCAAGTTGGCTTCGTCCGTTCCAACATAAGCCGAATATACTTACCTTTCCACTTTTGGGGAATTTCGACTGTTTTTTTATACCAAGCCTTTCCTACATAAGAGAATAACCTACTCAGGTTCGTTGTCTCATCCTTTTTTATTATAGGATTACCTTTCTTGTTTGTATCTGTTGTACCAGGAAGAATTATCTGTTCTGTGAAGCTCTTTTCTGCATAATTCTCTGCTATGCCCACTCCATCCGGATCAAGTTTGAACTGCCATAAACCTTCTAAATTTATCCGGAAGAGCTCTTCTTGTGCCCGCATACCAGTTATTGCACATAGTACTAAGACTACCAGCAAGTATATCTTTCTTACCATTATCCAAATAATTATATTAAAATCAGTTTTCTTCGATTATCAGTAAGTCCCACGGTTCAATAGTAATAAGTTCATCTTTCTTTACCGTCTTCTTACTTAGCAGATCAATGCCATTCTTACTATAATTGTACTTAATAGGCTGGGAAGAAGCAGAATAATTGAATATATAACGAATCCGCTTTCCCTGATCATTTATACCCTGTCTAACAATTATTGGAAATTTATAGTCCTCTTTATGTCTTAATCTAGCTTGTTCAGTCTCTTGGCAGATGATTTTATCTAACAGTTCCCAAGAAGGATATGTAGCAATATAAACTAAACTCCCTTTCCCATAATTATTTTTTGTCACAACTGGCCATTTCTGAAAAAATGAATGCTCAACATATGCTAATGGTTGTGCCGTCTCCGGAATAATAAACTCCATAAATTCACTTGCTGCATTTGATTCTATTCCCCAAGGATTCTCTTTTAACTTCATCGCCCCTATCGTAGAATACTCCTGATAATAGAAACCACATACTTTACGTAATGGCCCCGGAGCTATCTCTGTTCTTGCCGCATCAAATTCATTGCAATAACCACTTTTATACATCATAATTACTTTGCCACCCTGTTCCACAAATGTCGAAATCTTATTCAAAAGAGACTCAGAGGCAACATACAGTGGCGGAATGATCAACAATTTATATTCAGAGAAATCGCAATCATCATTATCACATGGAACAATATCCGTCTCTATATTCATATTAAACAATATTTGATGTATCATTTCAACAGGATAATTTTCTCTATTTGTATAAGGCATAAATTGTAGGCCATAATATGAATCATGACTGAACAAAATGGCGACTTCATTCTTTTTCCGTAGATTTACAAGTTTCTGACCTATCTTCTTCAACTCTCCAGCTACAGTAGCAAATTCCTTATAAATACGATTAGGAACCAAATCATGCCCCAACACTCCCCGCCAATACATTTCCTGTCCATAATGCAGAGTTGACCAATGCCAGTATTCCACCATATTGGCTCCAGAAGCTAAATGGGAATAAACATTCTGACGTAATTGACGGTCATAAGGAGGATATTGTGCTTTTGCATCCCACCCTCTACCTTGTGCATTGGTTTCAGTTATAAGATAATTGCCTTTCGACACCGTACGCATAAAGTCTCCTCCATAAGCTATGAAATGCCCGTCTTGTTTATCTTGAACATCATGATAAATATTAATTGCGGGATATTGCATCTGACGCATACTCTCTGTCTGGTCCATTTCATGAAAAAACGGCATGAAACAGTGTGTCACAAACTGATCCTTTCGCCTATATTCATTCACAATATCCACCTGCCAATTTAAAAAATCAGCAACTTTCTTTCTTCCGTACCGTTCCCATTCCAGTTTATAAGAAGGATTTGTAACTCCGTCTCTGGCATAAAATTCTTCCCATGTATGTATATTCATTCCCCAATAATTGAGCCCCCACGCATGGTTCAAGGAGTCAAGACTATTATTGAATTTCCGTTTTATATAACTCCGAAATCCCACAAAGAAATCCTGATTATTAACTCCACGCGCTAAAGTTTCATTATCTACTTGATAGCCAATAATACCAGGATGCGAAGCATAATGTTCCAACAGCCGACGGATAATGCGTTCACTATAAAAAAGATAAGTAGGATTTGTAATATCCATATTTTGTCTAATACCATAATGAGCTTTTCCACCCCTCTGATATACCGCTAATACTTCTGGATGCTTTTCTGCCATCCAGGCCGGAATAGAATAAGTAGGCGTCCCTAAAATAACTTTAATACCAGCCGCATACATTTTATCAACAATCCGGTCCATCCATTTAAAATCAAAAACCCCTTCTTGTGGCTCAAATAAACCCCAAGCAGATTCACCAACACGCACCACATTAAGGCCACATTCCTTCATCATCTGAATATCTTTGTCCAGACGTTCAGATGGCATATATTCATGATAATAAGCAGCACCGTACAATACATTATCGAATTTGGGCTGTGCATATATAATTTTACCTATTGAAATAAATAATATCCATAAAATCAACTTCTTCATATTCTTCTCTTTCAATTATATTTATGAAAAGAGAATGTCCGAAATTAAAAAGTTATAAATATAATTATCGAACATCCTCTCATATTTTTATTACTTTTCTGCTGGTTGATCTGCTACCAATGGCCAATACGGATTCTGATAAAGAGGAGAATCTTCTACATTATTACCACTTGGCAATGTCACCAAAAATTGCTTATACATAATAGGGGTCAGGTAATGTGCCATGTGCCACATATAGCCATTACTACATTTCTGATTACTATTTTTCTGATAAGGTCGAAGATATTCACTAACTGTCGGAGAAGATACAGTAGCCTTGTCTGAACCATCAGCCAATAAGTCATTATACCATTTTTCCATTGGTGTATTCCAAATATGAATTCCTTCTACAAAATATGGAGTACTTATCATCTGATCCATAGCTCTCCAACGGCACAAATCCATATAGCGTAAGCCTTCTGCCATCAACTCACACCGACGCTCCCGGCGGATATTATACAAGGTAGCATCAATTAGGCGTCCACCCGAGTAAGCTCCCCAGTCGTTTTTGGCCTCCTCATTCATATCGGTCTGTGATATTGTCTTTTCAAAATTACTATCTACATGAGCACGTTCACGAATAATCTGCCAATATTCTTTAGCCAGATTATCCAGAGAACTATTCTTCTCATAACATGCCTCCATATAGTTAAGTAATGCCTCAGCTGCCCGATAGCAAATAGAGGCAGAATAACTGTTCATATTCAAATAGTTCGACTGGTCAAAAGAGCCTCCTTTCCTCAAAGCATAACCAGTCAGATATCCTCTCTGATCGTCTACGGAGGTTATCAACGGATATGGCTCTTCCATCCATGCTTCTGTGCCTTCCGGATTTTCATACAAAATACTTTTCTGCCCAGGCTCCTTTAAAAATACAACCAATCTTGAATCACGGTTCTGACGAACATCATGGATCGTTTTATCACCTTTATAATATTCATTTCCATCAGCATAACTGCCGTTTTTGTATACAGGTGTTCCGTCAGACATCAAGAAGTTATTTACCAACCCTCTGGTCACACCAATTCTATTATTTCCCTGATTAGCTGCAATGTCAACAGCATGGGTAACAAGGCTACGCCCATATTGTCGCCACAACAAGACTTCCGGATAGGAAGATAAATCCTCATTAGCAAACATTTCAAAATAAGGATTCTCTGGTTCAGTTGCCGATTGCTGTAGCACACCCGTATTGGCAGTCAGACTTCCTTTATATTTTTCAGCAACTTCTTTAGCAGCAACCATAGACTGCTCAAGGAAATAAGTTATTTCATTATCTATACTTCCCGACTGATATTGATAATTAGCATTATATTCTTTATTCTTTCCAGGCCATCCTTCACCATTAGGCACAAAGGCAGTTCCTTTAAAGTACTTCAGCCATGTACCTTCAAATAGCGCAACCCTTGACTTCAATAACAAAGCAACATCTTTGTTAATGCGATTAGTACCCATCTGCTGTTCACTCATAAGAGTAGCAGCCTTATCCAAATCGGACAAAATAAATCGTGCTACCTCATTTCTGGGCATCCGCTTGTTAACTTCAATAAGAACATCTTTGTCGTCAGGTAAAGGCTCTGTTACAATTGGAAAATCACCAAACTTCCAATAACGTTTAAAATATTCGCAAGCACGCAAGAAGTAAACCTCACCAATATAGTGTTTGATTTCTGATATATTTCCTTCTATGGTATTCTGTGAGCCATTCAAGTCTTCACCATACTTCACCAATACATTCGAAAGAAAAAAATTAGTATGATAAATCCAATCAAACTTCCAGTCATTACTTTCTGTATTAGGAACTTTCCATAGTCCATCAGCATAAATATTACTTGCTTCAGCTCCTGTTTGATTATCAGTGCCTGCATCTATCCCATAAATTCCATAATTATTACCACTATTGGAATGAGACGGAAGAATATCAGGGTACATTCTGTCGGCATAGGCCTTAAGTTGAGAGCTGTTTGTAAAATAAGTTTCCGGAGAAAGGTTGGACTGAGGAGTCCTGTCCAAAAAATCATCACAAGAGACAAGTCCGGTTACCACGGCACTTATCATTATAATTTTTACTATTTTCATTTTATCAAGTTATTAAAAGGTTACATTAAGGCCAAAAGACCAGGTTCTGGAAAGTGGATACGCATTTCCTCGCTTATCAAATCCACCATTGATTGTTTCCGGATCATACAGTGCAGAAAGAGAGGTTCCTGTCCAAAGATTCTCACCGGATACATAAAGCCTGCATTTATTCAAGCCAATCTTCTGTATCCATTGTTTGGGCAATGAATAGCCTATCTGGAGATTCTTCAAGCGGATATAAGAAGCATCCTGTAAATAACGACTTTGTACTTTCTGATTCTTTGTTCCGTTATCCATCACTGGACGAGGATAATATGCATCCAAATTAGCGGAAATCTCATGCCCGGGTAAGCCGATCGATTCTGCACGGAAATAATCGTTGTGCTCTTCAAGTCCAATAGAGTACCACATACCTGTGTAGATTCCCCAGAAAGTTCCACCATTACACCAATAATCACGTTTCATTACACCCTGGAAGAAACAACGTATATCAAAACCTTTCCAGTCAGCCGTCAAATCAAGACCAAAGAAATAGCGGGGTGTATTATTACCAATCACTCTTAAGTCACCATGATCTTCCAAAGTACGTCCTCCTTCAGTAATACCAGGTTTACCATCCAAATCTTTGTACATAATATCACCTGCAGCCCAATTGAATCCTAAAGCATCTTGACCACCCACTTTGTTAAGATGTTCCTGCATTTCAGCATCACTCTTAGCGATCCCTACAGTCTCAAAACCCCATATTTCACCAATTTCCCTTCCTGCAATATAAGTGTCGATAGAGTGAGCACTATTACCCGGATAACTTTCTATAACAGTCTTTGCATCTGACAATACGAGTCCAACTCCATATCCCAAACCATTATTCAACCTATCTCTCCAGTTGATATTCAAATCCCAACCAGTGGTCTTTAGGTCACAGTTATTAGTTTTAGGAACTTTAATACCCAAAATACCAGGTAATTCAGGAGCAGGACCTACCATATTATCTGTATATCGTGTATAATAATCAAATGATCCCGTTAAACGATTATTAAAAATCCCGAACTCTAAACCTATATTCCATGTACGTACAGTCTCCCAAGTCAATGAAGTACTAACTAAATCGCCTACTAATGCTGTATTGGGCTTTTTCAAATTCTCCATCCAACCTCCGTCATAAGCACCTAAATACATCATCCGATAAGTCGGATACCATGAATTGGTATTCTGATTGCCAAGCTCACCATAAGAAAAGCGTAACTTCAGTGCATTTACTGTTTTACTAAATGGTTCCCAAAATTCCTCGTTAGCAATATTCCATCCCACAGAAGCCGAAGGAGAAGTCTGCCAGCGACTACCACGCCTGAATCGGGAAGTTCCATCATAACGCATATTGAACTCTGCTAGATAGCGCCCTTTATAGTCATAATTCACTCGTCCGAAAAAGCCTGCTGTAGCCCATTCATTATAGTTACCTTTGATTGAAGGTGTTAATTCTTTTCCATTCCCATCCGTACCAGTAGTCAAATCAAATTGAGGCATACCGTCTACCATCAGCCCATTTTTCAGAACCGAAGAATACTCTTGCTTCATCTCTTCAATTTGTAGACCTGCCATCACTTTCAAATTATGGACATCATTAAATGAATGTTCATAAGTACTGTAGACGTTCAGGTTCCAAAAATCCTCTTTTTTATTTTCATTATACAGGTATGAAGTACCATTTGTATTAACCACATTTCCGTTTACATCATGGTTATAGACTGGCAAACCTGTCTCTTTTATATTGTAATCCAATATACTATAATTAAAATCTATATTAGTCACCCATCCTTTAATTGGCTCTATCAGCAGAGAGGCCTGATAATAATGTTGATCAGAAGTCGTATTACGATTCCCTCCCTCAGCCAAAACCATAGCCGGATTTGTTGCATTATTATCAAAGTAATATCCATTAGGATCATAAACGGGAAGATTAGGCCATGTCAGACGATCAAAACATTCATAAAACCAACCATTAAAAGCCGTAGGACGTTCATTCTCTTTTCTCACGAAACGAGTAGTAAGATTGAACTTCAACCAATCGGTTAAAGTAGTATTAAGTTTAGCTGTAGCTGAATAACGCTCTATACCATCATGTCCATGACGTAATAAACCATTTTGATTCAGATAATTAAAAGAAGCATAATAAGCCACTCTTTCCGCCCCGCCATTCACACTTAAGTTGTGTTCTTGTGAGAACACATTATCTTCATATACTTCTTTATACCAGTCTGTATTCGCATAGGCATTCGTAAAAGGGTCATAATCCGGTTTACCCCATTGCCCATTTGATGAAGACGGCACTCCGCCATCAATCTTCCCAGACTGATAATCAATCATTTGTTGCATGATATCATCATTGAAAATCATACCCCCACCATTATTCAAAGATGCAGCATTAAAAAAGTTAGCAAAGGTATAAGAATCCATCATTTTAGGTAAGTTAATGGGGCTTGCTATACGGAAATTATTGTTATAACTTATAGAAGCCTTTCCAGCCTTCCCTTTTTTAGTCGTAATCAAGATTACTCCAAAAGGCGCACGCGATCCATAAATAGAAGCCGCCGCCGCATCTTTCAGCACAGAAATATTCTCAATATCTTGTGGATTGACAGTGTTAATATCTCCCTCCATACCATCAATTAAAATCAGTGGACTCCCACTTGAACCATCACCGATGGTACCCACACCGCGAATATTGATGTTCATATTCTGATCCAGTTCACCGGTACTGGTAGAAATTTGTAAGCCTGGAACGACCCCTTGCAAAGCCTGAGTAGCAGTTGCTACAGGACGTGCTTCAAATGTTTCTGCATCTACCGTACTGACAGCACCGGTCAGGTTCACTTTTTTCTGCGTTCCAAAACCTATAACCACCACTTCATCCAAAGTTTGAGTATCTTCTTTTAAAGTCACTGCTAATGGTTTCTCACCTACAGGGACCACACGTAGTTCTTTGTAACCAATATACGATACACACAGTGTACTGCCAGTAGATATCTCCAGAGTAAAATTTCCATCTATATCAGTAATCGTACCATTTGAAGGATTGCCTTCTTCGGTGACTGTCGCCCCGATTACCGGTTCACCTTCCACATCGGTCACTGTACCTTTAATCTTTTGCTTCTTTTGTTCTTTTGTGGAGTTCTGGTTCTGAGTCCCCTTTCTGACAATTATATTTTTCCCTTGGATCTCGTAGGAAACATTCTGTCCTTTCAGTATCTGTTTGACTGCTTCATCCAATTGACTGGCATCAATTGATACTTTCCTATCAGTATTAATATCTCCTGCAATATAAACGAATGAATAACCACTTTGAGTTTGTAACTCCGTTATCGCCTTCTTTACTGATACATTGCTCATTTTCAGAGATATATCCTGAGAGTACATGCTAAGATTCAGGCATAGCAAAGCCCCGACCACAAGAATGGCCTTTTTTCTGTAATTCATAAATTTAGAAATTAATGATTAAAACATCTGATAAAAGGCGTTCTTAAAGAAATGTTTTCATTACTTTTGTAACACTTCTTAAAAGCACCTTACACTTAATTGACTGAGTTGAAGGACGAGAAGTGAAAATCGGGAGGTCTCGTACATCTTCCGATTTTCTTATATATACTCTATATGTCCCTTTTTCGTTAGCTCTTATGGACTTCTGTTCATTATTAATAATATTTAAGGTTTAACAAAATAATTAATATAACACGATTTTTTCTCCTTTCAACATATAATGCACTTTTCCGGTAGCGGACAATGCGTTTAGTATATCATTGAGACCTTGCTTAGTTCGGTTAAAGTTTCCATAGAACCTAAGCTCCTTCAAAGATTCTTCAGTAAACTCTATTTCTACGTCATAGCTTCTTTCCAATATTTTAGCGACTTCCAGCAATGGTGTTTCATCAAATGACAGGCAACCTTCCGCCCACTGCAATACTGCCTGAGCATTCATCGACTCTTTTTTCATCACTTTCTCCTTCTTGTCCAGCACCATTTGCTCATCAGGCATTAAAACCAAATCAGCCTCTTGACGAATTTTATTCTTCAAAGCCACTTTACCTTCAATCAGAGATACAACAACTTCCCCGTCTTCAGGGTAATCACGAAAGTTGAATTTAGTTCCCAAAACTCGTACCTGCACATCCTCTGTCTTGACATAAAACGGTATCTTCTGATTATGTGCTACTTCAAAATATCCTTCACCTTGCAGAGTCACTTCACGGCTATTTACACCAAAATCCTGTGCATAAGTGATACGAGAATCAGAATTCAGTAATACTGTTGTGCCATCCGGTAAATGGAGACGAGTTTGTGAACCGGATGGTGCTTCTACTTCTATTTCCGCCAAGGCATTTCTCAAACTGTTCTCTCCTTTCTGGTATGAGAAATATGAAATAAAACCGAATAATAAAATTGCTACCGCATATTTGTACAAGCCTCTCCACACCGGGATTCTTGCTTTTCTCTTCTCAGCTTTTTGTTTTTCCACCCGTTTCTCAAACAGTTCAAAAGCCTTTTCCTGATCATAATATTTTCCTTCTTGTTCCTGCACTGCAGAGAACCAGATCTCCTGGCATTTCATAAAGTGCACACGATTTTCTTCCGATTCGGCAATCCATGCTTTCAATTCTTCCAAAACATCTGCCTCCAACCCTTCTGACAAGAAGGTGGAAATCAGTTCATCTATATGTGCTGTTTTTGTTTCCATATTGGTATCTCTATAAGGATGACGATTTTTTTATTTGATAGGGTAGTCTAAATTTAATTTTTCTCACTATTTCAACCGAAAAAGAAAAAAAAGATAGTCAGCAGATATTTGCCAAGCTTACCATACAAGGTAGCCAAAGCATTCTTTATATGATATTTAACGGTATTTATAGAGATTCCCGTTTCCTGTGAGATTTCTTCGTATTTTTTTCCTTCGAACCTGCTTTTTCGAAAAACCTGCCGGCATTCTTCAGGCAATTCATCAATAGCACGATAAATTTCATATTCTAATTCCCGTTCCAATAATGAACCCAAAGGCGTTTCTTCAGAAATAATATATCGTTCTCTGATATCTTCATTATCCGCCAAGGCTGAAAAAGTCACTTCGCTTCGTTCTTTTTTAGAGGACAGGTAGTCCTTACAGCGATTACGGACCGCCTGTACCAAATAACTGCGTAAAGAGATTTGTATATCCAAAAACTCGCGAACTTCCCAAATATGGAATATCACATCACCTACAAGTGTCTCTGCCAGAAAGCCATCTCCCACAAATTCACGAGCCACATGACATAGCATACTATAATGATTTCGATACAGATATCTATAGGCTTCCTCATTACCTTGTTTCAACTGCTCAACAACTAACTGTTCTGAAAATTCCATGCCACCAGATTTAAGTACAGGCAAAGATAGAAAAATATTAGTGCCCGTAAAATATATCAGAATAAAATAACTACTTTTGCAGTATCCCTTAGCAATCATTACACACAAACAGACACACTAAGGAAAAAACAACTCACAACTATGGAAGAAGAACATCATTTTACGAACATACCCTACAATTATCCCTTATGCCTCAACCGCCAGTGCCCCAAAGCATCTACCTGCCTGCGGCAACTGGTAGAGCAAGAAGTGCCGGACAGTGCGGAATACTGGGTAGTCATCAGCCCCAAATACCAGGCTAAACTGAAGGGTGCATGTCCCCATTATCGCTCCAGTCAAAAGGTGCAATATGCCAAAGGCTGCATGAATATCCTTGATAACCTGCCCCACAAACAAAGACAACTCGCCATAATCCACCTGATAGAATACTTCAGCCGAAGAACCTACTACCGCATCCGCAAAGGCGAACGCCTCCTCAGCCCTGCCGAACAAAGGGACGTACAGAAAATCTTAAAACAGTGCGGTGCAACCGGAAAACAAGAGTTTGATGCTTACGTAGAAGACTACGAATGGTAGCAATCTCCCCCATCTACAGGTTGGCCACCTCCCATCTATAGACCCACGTTTTTGCCACCGCAGTGGCACTACTTTGCCATCGCATTGGCACAACATTGCCACGCTTATGGCACAATTGTGCCAATACGGTGGCAAGAAGTTGGCAAAGTTTACGGTTTCGGCAATACGGCCGGCAGATTAAAGCTGCAAGGTAGCAAAATGATCAGGCAGGAGGAATACACAGTCTCTTCCTAAACCAAACCCCAAACACAAGATCAGAAAGTGTGACTCTTGGTCCGTTATCTCTATCAGCTTTCTATTGCAAGCCAAAAATAGAAATAAAATCTCTATTCCGAATGCACAAATCCAGGTATTGCATGATTTATACCCCTAAGCTGAATGATTTATGCCAGGCATGAGAGGTCGATATCGCTTATATTTGCAACAATGAATCTAAATAATCATAACCCCATGAAAAATGCTCTTACACTGGCTGTTCTCGTGGCAGCCTTTCTGGTAGCCTGCCCTGTTCGGGCGCAAGTCTCATTCGGTGACGCCTCTAAGTTCAACGACGGATGGCTCTTCCGGCTGACTGACGACTCAACCATCGTAAATCCCACCTTCGACGACACTCAATGGCGCAAACTTACGCTGCCGCACGACTGGTCCATTGAAGGACAATTGTCGCCCTCACTGGCCAGCTGTACGGGCTACTTACCGGGTGGAATAGCTTGGTATCGTAAACATTTTAAGATTACGGATGATGCCGCACGCCATTACATTTACTTCGAAGGAGTATACAACCGTAGTGAAGTTTATCTGAACGGTCACCTGCTTGGTAAACGCCCCAATGGTTACATCTCGTTCCTTTACGATATGACCCCGTATTTGAAAGAAGGTGACAATGTATTGAGCGTACGTGTAGACCATAGCCGTTATGCTGATTCCCGTTGGTATACAGGGTCGGGCATATATCGTGACGTATGGATTATTGCTGCACCCGAAATACATCTTGCACAATGGGGCACAGGCTGGTATGCTACTTCTCTGACTGACCGACAAGCCACCATAGCCGTTGATATGGAAGTACAGAAACATATAGCTACCCGTGAGAAACTGGAACTCTCGGCCACACTATACGATGCTGTGGGCAAGCAAGTAGCACAACGCCGTACTCGCGTTTCGGACGGGAAAGAAGGTATCACCAAAGAAACCCTCACACTGAAAGTAACTAAGCCTCACCGCTGGAACCTGAATGACCCCTACCTCTATACACTGAAAGCTGAATTGCTCAGTAATGGAAAGCGCATTGACGGCTGTGAAACCAAAGTAGGACTCCGCACACTGGACTTTGACCCTAATAAAGGATTCGCACTTAACGGCAATTGGATGAAAGTCAAAGGTGTATGTCTGCACCACGATGCCGGTGTACTTGGCGCCGTAGTGCCGCCTGAAGTATGGGAACGCCGCCTGAATAATCTCAAAGAAATAGGTGTGAACGCCATCCGTATGAGCCATAATCCGCAAGCTCCCGTCGTATACGACCTATGCGACCAATTAGGTCTGCTTGTTATGGATGAAGCTTCTGATGAATGGGAATTCCCAAAACGTAAATGGATCAAAGGATGGAATAAAGGTGAACCGGGCTTTGATGGTTCTTTTGACTTCTTTGAAGAATGGATAGAGCAGGATGTCACCGATATGGTACGCCGTGACCGTAATCATCCCTCCATCTTCCTGTGGAGTATTGGCAATGAAGTAGATTATCCGAATGATCCCTATTCCCATCCTATTCTCGATGGAGCGCAAATCAACCAACCTATGTTTGGCGGCTATAAGCCCGATGCACCCGACGCCATGCGTATCGGAGTGATAGCCAAACGTCTGGCAGCCCGCGTACGCGCTGTCGATACTTCTCGCCCTGTAACAGGAGCCCTGGCGGGTGTCGTGATGTCCAATGAAACAGAATATCCTGATGCTGTTGATGTAGTGGGATATAACTATACAGAAAACCGCTACGATGAAGATCATGCCACTTATCCCAAACGTATCATCTACGGCAGTGAAAACGGTTCCGGCCTTGATGCCTGGTATGCAGTGAAGAACAAAGAATTTATCTTTGGACAATTCATCTGGACAGGTACGGATTATCTTGGTGAATCGGGAGCATGGCCTTCCCGAGGACTCTACACCGGATTGCTCGATTTCGGTAGTTTCCCCAAGCCTCGCGGACATTTCCGTGCTTCACTGTGGAGTGAGAAACCGGTTACTTATATCGGCACTTATCCTATGCAAGCCAGATTCAAGAACTCCAAACGCACTTTCCTGTCACCCGATGCATGGGACATCTGGAACTATGATTCCGGTCAGGAGATACGCGTGGTTTGCTATACCAATGCACCGCAAGCCCGTCTGTTGCTCAACGGGAAAGTAGTAGGCAACATGAAGCCCTATGACGAAAAGAGTGGTATTATCTACTGGGATATTCCCTATCAAGCAGGCGAACTAAAAGCTGAAGGTTGCGATGCCAACGGAAATACTATTTCAAACTATTCGATTCAATCTTCCGGTCGTCCTTATGCCCTTCGGGTCAGTGCAGACCGCACTACTCTTTCCTGCGACCGTGCCACGGCGCATCTCATTGTAGAAATCGTTGACGAGAATGGCACAATCGTGAAGCTTGGAGACAATGATATCACTTGCACTATCGAAGGTCCGGCACACCTGTTAGGGCTCGAAGGTTCCGATAACAGGGATATGAGCGACTATACCGACAACCATCACCGTGCTTTCCACGGCCGTTTGCTTACTTATGTACAGACGACCGGTGAAAAAGGTCAGGTTCGTGTAAAGTTCACTTCACCGCTCTTGCAAGGGACGGAAGTCTTGCTGAATATCGGAGAATAAGCAGATACAAAAATAATTCCCGCTCTCCCATCCCTTCAAAAGAAAAAGGCAGAAAACCTTTCTACAAGATTTTCTGCCTCAACTAAAACAATCTCTCGTCTACTCCCTACTAAAAACTAATTTTCTGTACTTGAGTGTAGAAGTATTCATTCGACTTATTGGACTGCACGCCTATACGGACAAATGCATATCCATTTTTCAGCATCTTTTCAGGTATAGTGGCAGTCATTGTCGTTTCCTGTCCCAAGACTAACCCCGACAAATCCAGTTCACCCTTATACTCATTCTTGTTATGGTCTGTCAGGATACCCTCTCCCAAATAGAAATTAACAGACTTCACTTCGGCAGATTCCACCACCTTCTCAATGGTAAACTTTACGGTAATGGCATTGCCCGTTCCTTTCTGATAACTCTCATTCTTAATGATGAAATAAGGCTTCACAGGCACATCAACCACCGTATTACCCTTTACCTCAATCCTTATCGTATCCATAGGCTGGTCTTCCCAGGGTGCACCCGACAGGCGAACCAGTTTATATTGTCCGTTGAACAAGGACGCAGAGAACGTGCCGTCCTGGGCAATGTACACCGGAATCTTGGTATACAATTCATACCCATCCTGCCACAGCTCCAACTGAGTTCCATTGGTACGAACCCCCACAGGAGCATCATTATAGACAACTCTACCGGACAGCTTTGCACTGGGTGCATCGTAATTGTCATACTCGCAACTTGCAAGCAAGAAGCATACACATGCTGCTATAAATAAAATTTTTGTCTTCATCTTTATACTTACTTTTTAATGGAACGGATTCTTTACTATCTTAGGATTATTGTTTATGACAGCCTGGTCTATTGAAGAATAGTAATTAGCCATCCTAAAGAAACGGGCTTTCTTGAAACGCGTCGGACGTACTCGCTCGTAGATGAACTTGCCATTGTCCGGATGCCCCGGACGAGAAATACGATACGGATACAGACCGTGAACAACCGCTACCGGATTAGAATCCAAACCATCCCATACTTTATCGGCTATTCTCCAACGTTTCAGGTCGAAGTAACGATGGTCTTCAAAGGCCAGTTCCACACGACGCTCATTGCGGATTATGTCATTGGTAAGCGTCTGAATACTGTTGGCAGGGAAACCACCGTGCACTTCTCTCACTTTATTGATATAGTCCTTTGCTTCCGGCTTTTCCAGTTCGAAGGCTGCTTCGGCAGCATTCAGATAGATTTCGCCCAGGCGGAACCAAGGATACCAGTTGGATGCCAACGACGGACGTACACCATCCTGCGGATTCTCGCTGACATACTTGCGGATATAGAATCCGGTGTTGCTTACATACTGGTCGTTGTCTCTCGGACCATCGGCACCGGTCAGCGTCTCACCGTCAGAATAAACCGAAGCCAGGTCACCGACTTTCAATTTGTATCCGCCATCTTCCCAAGTGGCCACACCTGCCTGGATTTGCACCGGTGACGAACGGAAAGCACTTCCCGGATAAATCACCGTACCGTACAGACGGGCGTCCTTGTTGGCAAAAATACCGTCAATCTTATCATAAGCAATATAATTGCCCTCAGCATCCTTGTCGCGCAACGTACCTTTGGAGCCGTCCAGATAGTCGTAACTCTCTACCAGACTCAGCGAAGGAGACAGTATGGACGAACCTTCAATATCGACTCTGAAACTGCGAACCACGTTATCATAAGTGAATCCATGTACTTTGCCTGTCATGAAATCCTTAGCAAAGATAACCTCTTTACAACTTTTATCCATGAACAGTTTATAGAAGTTTTCTCCCTTCGGAGAGCCAGCTATGTCATAAAGCTCGTAATTCTCATTAGCAATGATAGCCTTGGATGCTTCCAGCGACTTTTCATAGTAACCCACAGCCATAGATGCCGGGATTCCCACTTCACCGCCCGCCGTGCTGATGGGGGCACTCATCTGACTGTTGTACTTGGCAATGGAACCCGCATACAGCATGGCGCGGCTTTGGAGAGCCAATGCCGTAATCTTGTTGGCACGGGTCCGGCTGCCTTCAGTCTGGGTGAAATTATCCTTTATGTCCTGAATCTCACTATAAATGAAATCATAGACTTCCGATTCTTTCGCTCTGGGGTTCTGCAAAGACGACGGGTCGCCGCTGCCATCATAAATCAACTGCGTAGTGATGAGAGGCACACCACCCATTCTCTTCACCAGCTCAAAGTACACATAAGCCCGAATGAAACGGAACTCCGCATTGAATTGCTTCTTCTGCGTTTCATTCAGCTTCACACTGAATTTCTCCATATTCTCCAATGACAGGTTGATGTCTCTGATATAGCCATAGTCCCAGTATCTTCCGTAATCATCGGCATAATTGAGGTCATTGTGGCCGTTTTGGTCAACGTGTCCCGACCACATGGCATCATCAAACTCAGTGTTGGTTCCGGTATTGAATACACCGGCAAGCTGCGGCATTCTGTCGTAATAGTTTGCCAACAGTCCCAGTATCATATTGGGGTCATTCCAGAGTTGTTCATCGGTAATCCTGTCCTTAGGGTCTCTCTGCAGCCAGCCATCTTCGTCACAACTAACGAAAGAAGTGGCAACGGCCAATAATAATGCGAATATTATATATTTACTTTTCATAATGACAATAGTTAAAAGGTTACGTTAAATCCTACCATAATAGTCCTTTGTTGCGGATATACCACAGCAGCTCTTGCCTCGATTTCGGGGTCAATCTCGTACTCGCCCACGTTATCGATGGAGAACAAGTTGGAAGCACTTACATACAAACGCAGTCTCTGCACATTGATTTTGCTGATAAGCTCCTTAGGCAAGCTATATCCCAATTCCACGTTCTTGAGACGAAGGAAGCGTACATCGTGCAACCAGAAGTCACTGTTTTTACCGTTGTTTACGCTGGTGCCTTTTCTGATAGCCGGGTATTTGCCCGAAATCCATTCGCTGTCCGGATTGTACGGGTCGGCACGGTGCCATCTGTCTTCCAAGATAAATGCCGGAGAGTTTCCGCCTGCATGGAAGGGATTTCTCAACTCATAGTCCTGACACCATGACTGCATACCGCCACCGGCGAAGTCCATATTCAAGTCGATGCCTTTCCAGCGCAAGCCGATGTTTCCACCAAAGCTCAGCATGGGCGACCATCCTGTAGGGTATCCAATAGGTCTTTCGTCCATCGAGTTGATGATACCGTCACCATTCACATCCTTATAAATCAAGTCACCCGGAAGTTGCGTTCTGTTGTTCTCTCCATCGTTATTGATAGGATAGTTTCTGATTTCTTCTTCCGACTGGAACTGGCCGATTACCTGGTATCCCCACCATACGCCGCCCCAGCGGTCTTCAATAGAATTACGGTATTCATTCCATGAGTTACCGAAACGGGGTTTATAGGTTTCCACGTTTCTGAAACGTGAGTAGGTAAAGTTGGCGCTTACATTATATTCCAACTCGCCCACGTTGTCGGCATAGCTAATCATACCTTCCATACCTCTGTATTCGTCCTTGTTAAGGTTCTCATTGGGAAGAGAATATCCTACTTCGCTCGGCAGAAGAATATCGTAACGGGCGGCAGGTCTTCCGGAGATGACCTTCTTAAATACGTCGAAAGAAAGAGAAAGTCTGTTATCTAGGAATTTCATGTCCACACCGGCATCATAAGTAGTGTTCTTTTCCCATGACAAGTCGGTCACAGGCATACCACCCGGCTGTACGCCAATCACATATTTACCGTCCAGCACAGCACCGCCCTTGTTAAAGTTGTATCCGCTCAGATAACCGAACATGCCTACACCTGCTTCGCTACCTGTCTGTCCCACAGAAACTCTCAACTTCAAGTCGTTAACCGCATCTTTCAGAGGAGCGAAGAATGCCTCATCCGAAATACGCCATCCGGCAGATACTCCGGGGAAGAAACCCCAACGCTTGCCGGGAGCATAGAGATAGGAAGCATCGTAGCGGGCAAGCAGCTCAAGCATGTATTTATCCTTATAGCTATAATTCAAACGACCGATATAACCCGACCTTGCCTGGTAAGTCCAGCCATCACCATAATCGGTAAGTTCCGACAAAGTCTTCAAGGGGATGTAGTTATTGGTAGGTGCCGTGTTCGACCATCTGTTGGCACGGTCATAGTCCGACCTTTCGTAAGCAAAAACAGCCGTCAGGTTGTGGTCGCCGAAGCTCTTTGTATAGTTCAGCATGAACTGGCCATAGCGTGCCACGGCATCAGTCTGCTCTTCCAGTCTCCATCTGGCGCTTTGTCCTCCTTGTGCTATATACACATCGTTCACTCTGTCATAGTTATACAGGTCATACGAGTATTGGAATCCGTCAAAGTCAAGATGCGTATAGTTGTACGAATACGTAAACTTGGCCGACAAACCGAAATCGAACTTATATTCTGCATAAAGGTTTCCGTTGAAGTTCTTAGTCATATTATCCTTATATCCTGCAATGTCTCTGCGGAACAAAGCCGGGTTCAAGTCAGGACGGTTGGGGATATTATTCATATACTCCGGATTATCGTTGGCATACGGTCCATGAGTAGGAAGACTACTGAACATGGAAAGGATGGATGAGAAATATCCGTCACCGCCGGGAAGTCCCACATCTCTTGTTTTCTCAAAACGGCCACTGGCCTGTACACCTACGGTAAGTCTTTTTGTTACCTTCGTTTCCAGATTTACCTGAAGATTCGTTCTGGAATAGTCAAAGTCTTTCATCATGGCTTCCTGCTTGGTGTTAGTCAGCGAGATATAGTAATTGGATCGTGCAGAACCACCGGTAATGTTGGCATTGATATTGGATTGCGGCACATTCTTACGCATGATGATGTCGTAATAGTCATAGCTCTTGTATCCGGGTTCCGTACCAGCCTGCCACTTCGCATATTCCTCTTTAGAGTAAAGGCTGCTGGGATCCTTGCCTGCATTCTGTTCCGATTCCAACAGACCTCTTACATACTGAGGCGCACTTGCAAGTTCGGGAAAGCGGGTCAGGTTCTGCCAGCCGTAATAGCCATTCAGGTTCACCTTTACCTTATCGTCTTTGGTACCTTTTTTAGTAGTCACCAGCACAACGCCGTTTGCCGCCCGCAATCCATAGATGGAAGCTGAGGCATCTTTCAACACAGATATGCTTTCAATATCTTCCAAACTCAAGGCATTGAAAGCGTCTTCACCGGATACATGTGAAGTACCCACCCAACTTCTGCTGGCATCTCCACCGTAAGGAATACCGTCGATTACGTACAAAGGCTTTCCCATATTACGTATTTCGACGTTGATACCTCTACCCGGACGTGCATCCAGTGCACGGGTTGACACACCCGCCATCTTACCACTCAATGCACCGGCAGTAGTGGTGGAAGAGGAGCGTAGAAGGTCTTCCGAAGTTACATTACTGATAGCCGTAGTCACTTTCCGCTTGGACTGTGAACCGTAGCCCACTACGACCACTTCATCCAGTACTTTGGAGTCTTCACTCAGCAGCACTTCGATATTCGTCTTGCCGTTTACAGTTATTTCCTGCGTTGCATAACCAATATAAGATATAACTAAAACAGCATCTGGTTTCACTGATATTGAAAAGTCACCGTCGAGGGCGGTGATTGTACCGTTGCTGGTACCGGAACCCTTTTCCAGTACGGTTACTCCGATAAGGGGTTCCCGGGTGTTCTTATCAAACACCTTACCTTTAACATTCAAATTCTGCGCATTCACCGAGAATACTCCCAGAAACGCAACGACAGAAATCAACAAAAATCGGCTGTAGAGCTGTTTCAGAACGTCAGCCCTAACTTTTGAATAAAGTTTGTTCTTCATAATACAATTACTAAATAGGTTTTCAAAATAAAAATAATCGACTGTTAAGTCCATAAACTTAAGTTCAATAGTAGAAAGAATAGAGTCATGTTTCCATAGGCATTTTTATATTTATTTAGTTAGTTAACGGTTACAAAGCTAAAGATTATTATAATATTAATGCGTATATAAAACATGCAACAAAGGAATACATATCATTCACAGGCAAAATAAGTGTACTTTTTACCCTTTACTGAATAATCTGTATACGTTCATTGAATAATTTATATCGCAGGTAAGTTCTAAAGCTGCTTAAGATATTCAGAAGGAAGCACTCCGAACTCCTCTTTGAAGCATTGGCGGAAGTACATCATACTGTTTATTCCTACCTTGAAAGCAGCTTCGGAAATACTATATCTGCCTTCCAGCAACAGGTGCTCGGCATAGTGCATTTTTATCTTGCGGACATATTCATTGGTAGAAAGCCCGGTCAAAGCCTTCACCTTGCGGTAAAGCGTAGATTTACTCATGCACATATTGTCGGCCAAATAGCCAATGTCCACCTTCTCGGATGACAAACGCGCTTCTATCAACTGATTAATCTTCTCCAGGAACTCATTATCCAGTTTGTTCATGGATTCTGCTAAGCGGGCACGTTTTTCATCCAAGTCCTGGCGAGGTGCCGAAGTATTAATACGCTCTGCGAGCCGTTTACGGGATTCCAATATATTATTTATGCGGCTATGCAACAAAGTGGCACTGAAAGGCTTCGTCAGATAAGAATCTGCCCCTGCCTGATATCCTTCTTCCTTATCCTGCAAAGAGTCTTTGGCTGTCAACAAAATAATAGGAATATGACTAGTGCATATATCTTCTTTCAACTTCTGACACATGGCTATCCCGTTCATGACAGGCATCATTATATCACTCACAATGATGTCAGGAATACAATGCAAAGCTTGCTCCATACCCTGCTTACCGTTTACCGCCGTCTTCACATCAAAATCATCCGAGAAAGATTCAACAATATAATTGAGGATATCCTGATTGTCTTCTACTACCAATAAGATACGTTTTTCTCCGGATTCCGTATCAAGGATTTCTTCTATCTCTTCTTTCTTATCTTCTGTTTCCTCCGGAGAATCTTGATGCATAACGTGGGGGTAGGTATTGTCCGTCAATAACCTAAAGCAGAAAGCACTTCCCACATTCAAGTCACTTTCCACGTTTATCTCCCCTTCGTGCAACACTACCAAATTATACACCAGCGCTAGACCAATACCTGTACCGGAAGCCTGATGTTCGCTTCCTTCCTGATAGTAGCGGTCGAAGATATAAGGCAAGGACTCGGGAGCAATGCCATAACCTGTATCATGTACTTTTATCTCAGTATAATTAATGTTATCAGACACCACCCTGTGTACTGTTAATGTAATAGTCCCCTTTTCAGTATATTTGATTGCATTGGAAATCAGGTTATCCAATATAATCGTAACCACTTCCCTATCGAAGAATAAAGGCATGTCCTCGCTTTCCACTTCAATACAAAATTCAATCTCTGGATTACGGTTGAGCTCCTTGTATTTAAAACCTGTTTCGTACACCAGATTAGCTATGTTATCACGGCTCACACATAACTTCTTATTCTGTGTTTCAGTCTTTCTGAATTCGAGTATCTGGTTTATCAAGTTCAGCAAGCGAATGGCGCTTTGGTGAATCACAGATATTTTCTGGGCATCCTTATTAGAAAGCGAATTACTTTTCAGCATATCTTCTAATGGCCCCAATATCAGCGTAAGCGGTGTACGGAGTTCATGTGTGATATTGGTATAGAAGCGTAAGCGTTCCTGATTCAAGTCCAACTCTCGCTCATGGTTTTTCTTCTCCATATCATACAGCACCTCCATATCAAGTCGCCGCTTATAGATATAGAATATGAAGAATATAATAAGCAGGCTTACAAGGACATAGAATGTTTTTGCCCACCACGTCAGCCACAAAGGAGGATTGATGCGGATATGCAAAGCTGTCACCTTATCCGACCACTCCTGATTTCTCATTCGCGTCTTCACTAAAAAAGAATAATCACCGGGCGGTACGTTACGGAAAGTCATATTATTGGGATCTTTCACCGTGTACCAAGAGTCCTCAAGCCCTTTGAGCATATAAGCATACTCCACCTGATTAGTCAGTGCATAATTCTGGATATTGAAGGAAACGCTAAAAGTATTCTGCATATAATTCAGTTCCACAGAAGAGGATTTATCAAGCGTAAGTATTTCTTCACGGCTTTCCCAGTCTCCCAAAGGTTCGAATATCCTCATTTCAGTCATGACTGCCGGAGGAGCTTCGTGTTTGGCAAGTACCTCTCCGGGATTAAAGTAGCAAACCCCGTTAAGCGAGCCAAAATAAATTCTGCCTTCATCATCAGATGTCACACTGTTACTCAGGAAGCCTGCAATAGGAACATTATCACCATAACCGTAATTATAAAAACTGCCCTGTTGGTCTACATAGCAACTGACTCCCTTGTTAGTACTGAGCCAGATATTGCCCGAAGTATCTTCCAGAACAGACCGTATATGTGTATTCAACAATCCATCCTCGCGCCCGTAAACATGATAATTCCACTCCTTAGAAGACGGAAAACATACCAGCCCCTCACCGGTAGCTATCCAAATTCGCTTCCGGCTATCCTGATAGATATCATTGATTGTATTAGAGGGGAACTGTTCAGCTACGTAAAAGCGTTTTATGGTTTCAAAAGCAGGTGAGTATAAAAACAGTCCCCCGCCAAAAGTACCCACCCAAAAATTACCTTGCTCATCTCTAAAGATACAGCGCACCTGTTCATCCAAATAATGCTCCGGCAAAATGGTTCCGCTCAGGTCGGCCTTATACATTCCTGTGGAAGTGCCGATCCACATTATGTGATCCTTATCCTCATAAAAAGCACGGACATCGGTCATTGCCATATCATGGGAGAAAAGTTGCCTGAAAGTCTTTCGAGTCGCATCATAATGGCATACCCCTCCGAAAAATAATCCGAACCACAAATTACCTTTTGAGTCGCACAGAGATGACTGCACAGGATTGCCATTGAGTACACCGTCCTCTTTCCCATACACGACCGTTCTTCTGCCTTTTTCAAATACATTAAGGTCTCCCTTTTCTGTCCCTATCCATAGTTTGCCTCTATGATCGGCACAGATGCTACTGATCATCTTACCGGTAAGACTCTTTGCATCAGTTGGAATAGGAGAAAAATTATAACGATTAAATAAAGAAGACTCATGATTCAGGAAGCTGATACCTCCTCCCCACGTACCGGCCCACACATTGCTGAAAGAATCTTGGAAAAGAAAGCGCACGCTGGAACTCGACAGACCGTATTCATCAGCCCCCTCCTCTATGTACTGGAAGTGTATCTGCTCTGATGACAAATATAGGCGTTGGGATAAATCAAGGATAGCAATTCCTCCGAACTCCGTTGCTACCCAAAGTTTATTATCTTTCATTTGTTTGATGTCGAAAATCCTGTATTGAACCTCCTTATCCGGATCTTTAAAGAGAATAAAAGTTTCCTCTTCCGGATCGAATAGGGCTAAACCGCCACCTGTTCCTACCCATATATTACCGTCCTTATCGGCATATACACACATCACTCCATCACCGGGCAAACTTTTAGGATCGGCAGGATTATGTCTGAAGTTTTTTATTTTCCTATCTTTTATGGAGAGGACGCTGAATCCATCAAAAACATGGCCTATATATAACTTCCCGTCCCCATTATCAGCCACCGACCAGATGTTGTTACTAACCATATCCGGAACCGTCTTCATATTATAATGTATGAAATGCCCGGTTCTCTTATCCAGATAATCAACCCCATTCCAGTAAGTAGTAATCCATAAATTACCATCAGAAGCCGGCCTCACGCTGGTGACGTCATTTGTAGCTAGGCTGTTCGGGTCTTTCGAATCATATTTATAAGCCGTAAAGGTATTATTGCCATAATTATAAGCATTCAGTCCGGCACGTTGTGTAGCAATCCACAAAACAGAATCTACAGGGTCATCGAGCAGATAGTTCAATTCATTGCCGGTGATGCTCAGCTTACCGGGAGCACCTTTATAGTAAGGTACAAAACGGATACCATCAAACTTATTTAATCCCTCTTCCGTTGCAAACCATAGAAATCCCTGTTTGTCCTGGGCTATGCTCAAAACATAATTGCTGGTCAACCCTTCAATAGCGCCCAAACGCTTCACTGAATAAGGTGGAGCCCATACCCAAAGTGGAAATAGTAACAATAAAACTATAAAGAGATTCTTATTTTTCATAATATTAAAAACTATGCATGTTCAATTGTGCGACTCAAAAGTAAGAATAAAATCTATATTCCGAAGTATATAAACCACGCATTGAAAGATTTCACACCCCTGTTTGCACGATTTATATCATATTCTTATTCCTTACATTCTCTATATTTGCGAAGTTAATAATAGCACTTTACTATCAAAACTCTAATCAATGAAGAAATTAGTTATAACAACGATCCTATCAATTATCTGTTACGTCACCTTCGCGCAATCTGCGAGTCATTTTGAAATATGCCCGGAACAGCCACTGCAAGTCATGGAGCATTTCAGTGCTTCGGATGCCTGGAGCATGCACATCATAGGCAAATGGCCCCAGGAGAAGCAAAACCAGGTGGCAGACTGGTTATTCAGTACAGAAAATGATGCTAATGGAAAGCCTATGGGAATCGGGCTTTCCCTGTGGCGCTTCAACGTAGGTGCAGGAAGTACCGAACAGGGCGAGGCGAGCCAGATAGGTTCTCTCTGGATGCGCACCGAATGTTTCTTACAGCCGGACGGAAGTTATAACTGGAACAAACAGCAAGGGCAGCGCAATTTCCTGCGATTGGCAAAAGAACGGGGAGTCAATAAATTCCTGGCATTTTTGAACTCTCCCCCAGTCTACTTCACCCAAAACGGACTTGCTACCAATACCGGACGCGACGGTACACTTAACCTGAAAGATGAACATTATGAAGACTTTGCCCGCTTCCTGGCAAATGTGATAAAAGGAGTGGAGGAGAAGGATGGCATCAAGTTCGATTACCTTTCGCCTTTCAATGAACCGGACGGTCACTGGAACTGGATAGGTCCGAAACAGGAAGGCACCCCAGCCACCAAAAAAGAGATAGCACGTGCCGTACGCCTCATCAGTAAAGAGTTTGTGAAAGAAGACATCAATACGGAAATCACCATTTGCGAATCATCAGATTACCGTTGCATGTTCTCTACCCACATGACTAATCACGAGCGCGGATACGAAATACAGTCTTTCTTCTCACCGGACAGTGTGGATACTTATCTGGGAAATACCCCGAACGTATCGCGCCTCATCGCAGGACATAGTTACTGGACAAATACACCGCTCAAGAGTCTGAGAGATTACCGTCGCCAGTTGCGTGATACATTAGATAAATACAAGGTCGACTTCTGGCAAACAGAAACCTGCATCATGGGAAATGATGAAGAAATTGGCGGTGGTGGCGGGTTCGACCGTACCATGAAGACAGCACTTTACGTAGCACGTATCATTCATCATGATATTGTTTATGCAGGGGCGCGTAGTTGGCAATGGTGGCGAGCCATAGGCGGTGACTACAAAGATGGATTGATACGTGAATACACGAATCCGGATTTGCAGGATGGAAGAGTAGAAGACTCTAAATTGATGTGGATATTAGGGAACTACAGCCGCTTCATACGTCCGGGTGCCGTACGCATGACTATTGCAACAACTGATAAGTCCGGACAGATTATTCCTGAAGGAGATACCGACCAGAAAGGCCTTATGTGTTCCGCCTATAGAAACACGAACGGACAATGGGTGATGGTAGTTATCAACTATGCCGATCAGGAGCAAGAGTGCACGTTTCGCGTGAATGACCCGAAAGTCAAGTCATGGCAAGGTTACCGTACATCCGATACACCAGGTGAAGACTTGCTGCCCATTAAAAAGCTGAACAAAAAACAACTGGCAGTTATCCCTGCACGTTCTGTCACTACTTTCGTTTCCGGAGATTGAGAAGAGTTACAAGCTACGAGCTACAAGTGGCTGCGCTATCACACCGAAAGGCACTTGTAGCTTGTAACTCGTAGCTTTACTGTTCCTCGCAAACACTCGCTCGACGAATATCCACTATCGGGCTTACTTCATCCATTTTCTCTAACAGTGCTTCCGCATTATGGGCAACCTTGAAATTCATTTCCTCTTCATACAGCGGAATTATCTGATAGAAATTCACTTCTTCACCATTAGGTAATCGGCAGACATCTGCCCCCTTCTTCATAGTCTCAGGATTAATCAGTATCACACCGGAGAAGCGGGTGTTTTCAGCAAACGGTTCACCATTCGGCACTGTATGCCCCCATCCCAGCCAAGAATCTTCTCCTATGGGCAAGCGGGCGAGTATCTTCAACCAACGCAACGGCCAGTAATTCTTTTCCGAATGGTCATAGATATCCCAATCGGCAGGAAGGTATATCACCAGCTCCGCACGCTCCAACTTATACTCTGCCAGTTCTTGGGGCACATTCATCCGATGGGCACCCATACCACTGGTAATCAATGTATAGTAATTCCTCTTGCGCGTCGGTTCGATAATATAGATATCCACGTGAATATCGGGTGAGGCTATTTCATGGAAGACATTCTTCGATTTACCGAAATACTTGTCGATATGAGCTTCGAGGGCATCCATCTCTTCGGGCTCATACATTTCAGGATTGTAGGGCGATTCTCCGCTTTTACACAAATCAATGAATTCCTTCACATCGTCATCATCCGGGTCCAACTCCAGAGAACGTTCAAAAGCCTTCTGTGCCTTTTCCAACTGATTCATATAATAATAAGCATACCCCAAACGATAGAACCAAAGTGCGTCTTTATCTTCTTCCTCCACAGTAAGAAGGCAATCAATAGCCTTGAGATACTCTTCCTGATTATTATAAGCGCGTGCCAGAAGCCCTATTAACTCTGCATTCCACTCTTCTTCGGGGATTGCCAGAATGGCGTCCACTATCTTCTGCTCCTCATCCTCCGTATGCCATTGCTCTATCTGCTCGAGCAGTTTGTCATACTTATCTTCCTTGCTTGCAGTCAGATGTTCGACAAAGTCTGTAGAGAAAGCCATGGTTTCTTCTTTTCCTTCACACGAGATTGTGAAAAGGGTAAATTGATGTTCGGTGATAATCTGGCATTGGCACACATATTCACTGTCGCTTCCATCCTCTTCGCCACCCAGGTCGTAAAGCCTGCATTTACCGTTATTGAAGAATTTCTCCTCAACCAGTACATTCTCATTATCTTCCAGATAGTTCACCTCATCATCAGGGATGGAATAAGCCAGCGTACGCACCACATGCCAGTTTTCATCTACTCCATCATAATAACCACGGGAATCATCTTCTTCAAAATAGAGGTAATGGCCCGGAAGGTCAAAACTGAGATTCCCCAGTTTATACGTTACTTTTCCTTTACGGTAGCCTATCGGAAATTCATGCACATAGTCCGGCAAGAAAGAAACATCTACCGGCTCTTGCTCCGCTAAACGGCAAAGCAGCAGGTAATCTTCTTTCGGAAAAGGAAGGGAATCATCCATTTCGACAGCTTTCTCAAGATTCCCGATAATAAAGGCATTGATTTCCTCATCTGCATCACTGCGGGCGGAAGGCATGAAATAGCAATCTTCCCACAGGGCACTCAAGGCAATATTTCGATAGAACTGGGCATCACGTTCTTCATTATTCCACATGAAGAACTCATTTGCCAGTGTTTCAATACCTTCGTTTTCTATTCGCTCCATGAAATGATGAGGATTAATACGTCCGAAAGGTGAAACGACTGTTCCTTTCACACCCTGAGGTATGTACTTATTGTAGTCCCAACAGATGGCAGACATATCAGATCCCTGCTCCATACGTTCGCAGCAAAGTTTCATAATGGCCTTTAGCCATGGATAGAAGTGTTCGGAACGCATCCGCTCAAAGTCTCTGTGCTCGTAATACTCCGTATCATCCTCCACCTCAAAAGAAAGTTCGCTTTGCCGTATCAGTTCACAGGCAATTTCTGTAGCGTATTTGTGAAAACCCGCTCCCAGCAGATTAGTCTGACAATCGCCTGCAATGACTATCTCATCTCCTTCCGGTTCATAATTAAAGAATATATTTCCCAAACGACAAAGAGATAACTCAGAATAGTCTTCTGTATGACTGGCAGAGATATTGTTCCGGGCTGCAACCGCATCCAGAGATTCCTGAAAGGAAGAGATATTTTTGCACTTTGTTGTTAATCTGAAACCTATGCTCATAATAGTAATATCTTAATAATTAACGATTTTATTATTTAATCCTCTGATTCGTCGTCCTCCGTTTCAAACAGCCTGTGCAAATCGCAGTCCTGACGAAAATCGGAGAGATAGAAGCGATATTGAGGATAATCCTTCAGGAAAGGGATTATCTTTTCCATAAATGCCGGCTTATCGAATAGCAAAAGGTCGATATAACACGTACCTGTACCAACGGCACCGCCTAATAAAAGTCCCAGGCCTTCCGGAGAAAGCAGTTCTTCTGAAAGGCGGTCTTCCAGTTCGTAGCGGAAATCCAGGGCTTTCTTTGCATCTCCTTCTTTTTCATTCTCGAACGGGAAGGCAATGAACACAGCCTGTGCGCCGAACCGGTTCAGTTGATCGAACAACTCAGTAGAACCGTTATAATAATTAGCTACCAAGGGCTGGAAACATGAGCTGCCTGCCACCACATCAAAACGTAGTTCTTCGTTCTCCTGCGGCTCGAAACGATAGCTTGTATAGACTTGCTGTGGATTATCAAACACTTCCTTATCGTGAGCTTTCAGAGTATCTACGATATATGTCCTCAATGCCGGAAGAGTTATCGCATCTTCAAGTGGAGCGTCGGCACGTTCCACATCGGCAATATACTGGTACGATAATCCCTCACCCAGCATAATTTCCATCATGATATAATAGGCATTGTAACTTTGAGCTTCTTCCAGCGAGCACAGGTCTTTTTCATAAAAGCGGATGCCGAAAGCATTGATATCTTCCTGATAAGTAACGGCTACCTGCACCTGATCCATAGCCACATTTACACCATACATACCCAATGAGAAACTCGAATCAGTACCTTGGTTGAAAGGGAAGAAGTGCCATTTGTCCTTGAATTGCTCGGGCAACTGTGACACAACATAGGGATAGAGATAGAACAGGGAGGAATGCCCTTCGACAGAGAAAGTAAATTCATAGTCCCCGCCCAGATTGAAGTGTACCTCTTTGTTTATCAGGTCTGTTCCGGCCGTGATAAACTCCACTGCATTTTCACTATCCGACTTCCCTCGGTTCTCAACGATCTGCGACAGTTTCTTTTCGTTATCAGTAAACCATTTCCAGAAGTTCTGTACACGTTTACGGAAAGGAATCTCAGTATGCTCGTCAGTATCTGTCCAAGCATCATTTTTCTCTTTTAATGTCTTATCCATTATTTATTGCCATTTAAGTTACCAATTCATAATCTCACTCATCCCCAAAGATAATGATAAGAGTTAAATAGCAAAAACATTCACATAACAATCAGAAATAAAAAAATAAATTCACCTCTACAAAGGCTCTCAGAGCACTTACAGAGGCGAAAATGCGTTTCTTTCGGATAAGTTGTTTCCCTCTTTTGACATTTTGTTTTTTTTGCATATTCAGAATGCTTTCTTTGTGTACGGAAGGAAGGGAAAACGTAAATTCACAAGTGAAAATCCATAGTCAGCAGATTGATAAGCCGATATAAAAATACCAACAACTCTAAAAAAGCGAAAGTATCACCTAAAAGTGCCTAAAACAGCCTCTTTCTGTTGGATATACAGATGGCTTGTGTCCGATATATAGATCGCTTGTATCCAATCTATATATCGGATGTGTTGCATCTATAGATACTGTATGCCGGATGTATAGATCCTACGTGTTGGGAATAGTGATTCAATGTATAAAAAGCGTATAAGTTGTACATAGAATACAGAAATAACGTATTTGTATGCATTAATTCAGAAGTAAATTCTCTATTTCCTGCTTTTACGAGGATGCGCTTGTCAGTAAAAAAAGCATTTTAGCGACACTTATTTCAATATTTTGCAATCTTTCTGACATTGATTAAAAATCCGGATGTTCTATATTAAAGAAAACAGATAAAATTTCACCGAAATTCCTGCCCCGCCAACTTTATTTTGTACTTGCCAGCATCAAGGCAGCATTGCTAATTGCTTGCACTTGCAGAGGAATTCGACAGTTAGTTCAAATCATAGGTATTGTTGTATGTATTTATCTAGACTATCCACACCCGATAGAATCAATTTAATCTTAATACGTTGTTTGGCTTTCAAAACCGAGCGGGTAGTTATGTTGAAAAGAGTAGCAATAGCTTTGTTACTCAACCGGGCACGTACCAGATAGCAGAGTTTCAACTCCTGAACACCTAAACGATATGAAGATAATCCTTCCGACAAACAGCCACCATATAGTAAATCAATAACTACAAACAGATTTTCCCATTCACTCTCATCATTGATAATGCCATAAGATGGATTTTTATGAAGCCGCAACAATTGCCCCATTGCCACTATTTGAGAGGAAGAATATTCCACCAAAGCCGATACTTTTTGGTAGTCTTTCAGTTGTTTAGTCAGCTGTTTGTTACGGAATAGTAAACAGGCATTCCAATTATCACTATATGCATCCATAGGAACTTATTTTTTATACATACTATTTTTCAAATGATTCTAAAACTTTCGATATTTCTTCCACTTCTTTACGCATTTCCTCAATAGCCACAGAGTAAACTTTAGGTTCTTTCGTCAAGACAATCCGTTTCATCTCTTCAAACTTTTCTTCATTTCGAAAATCAGGTTCAGCATAAAGCTTCGCTAAAAGATAATAGGGATAAATTCTACTTGGCAAACGATGGACAGATGACAACAAGCAAAGCTCAGCCTGCTTATAACAATGCATTCCCTGATAATTTTTACCCATAATATTCAATATCATCGGATCAGTACTATATTTACAAGCCTCATCCAAATATTCATTAGACTCGTTATAAAGTCCCGCCTTATGTAGACTATGAGCATATTCAAACAAGTACCTCCTCTTTTCCTTCAAATGCGGATAAATATCTCTATAGGCTTCATTGGCGGACATATAAGCTCCTGAACGATAAAGCATTCTTGCATTCTCCCACTTCCAATATGCATTCTTTTCCTGTCGCCACTTCTCATTGTAGCCTCCAACCCATACTATAAAACAGACACATAAAATAAGCGGTTTCCCTATCACTCCTCCTATCCCGCAAGCCAATAATAAACAAACATAAGCTACTATGAATGCCGGAAGGTGCATAGGATAAGAAGAAAAAGAGAAGATAAGTAAAACTATCATTGCACCACATATACCATAACGTCCTGATTGCATTCCAATTCGTAAGCAGCCTAAAGTAATTATCATCATCATTGCACAAACAGCAATTCCTTTCGTCAAAGCTAATTCCAGATATTCATTAAATGCATATTCCGGACTTCCCGCCACGCGTTCTTCCCATTCGGTATAATGCCCTCGAGCAAAATAATTTTCTTGTGCTTCACCATAAGCAAAAGCAAAACCCTTATTGCAGCCCTGTGGATATTCGGCTATAGCCTGACAAGTTATTTTCCACATAAATAGACGCCCTAAAGCAGAATCCGGCTTCAGAAAAAATATTCCGACACCTCCCAGCACAAAGATAAAAAACACCCCTGCCCCCAATGAAATATAGAATTTCTTATATCTGCACCACAAAATGTTCCATTTACGATTATCCCGATGCATATATGTTACCCAAACACAACCAATCACAGCAGCTCCCCAGGCCGAACGGCTCATAGTAGCCGGCAGCACACAGAGAATAAGAAAACCTATAACTACCGCAGCTAACTTTCCCATTTTCCGAGAAAAGTTCACCTGCTTCCAGCCAACAATGCTTATATACTGATGCAGACAGATTGGCAATACCATTGCCAAATATCCAGCATACGGACCAGGATTAAAAAAAGAACCTGTAAGTACATATTGAAGATGACCGGAAGCTGAAAAACCAAACAATTGACGTAATCCCCAGATTGCCTCAATGCCCCCCATAATCATCAGACTCCATGATACATAAACAGGAATATTTGGAAAGAATAGTATCTCTTTCCAAGTATCCCTTCTTAAAAGCTGTAATAAGAAAACAACTATAACACAACCTGCTGAAAACAATGTAACCTTGCCAAACCATATCCATTGGCCAATGGTTTCTCCAACAGGAAGTTCAGGAGTAGCCACACATACCAAACTCAACAGAGAGCATACTGCAGTAAACAATACCATCACTATTGCTATATTTCCAATACTATGTACGCACAGCTTTATCACTCCACTTTTTTTAATATTCTATCCCAGCGTATCTCATTTGTATCCCAATCCACCGACTTCCATATCCGGATAGCTTTACCTACGATAAACGGTTCCGGTAGCAATCCCCAATAACGGGAATCCCGTGAATTCAGAACCTTATCACCAGCAACAAAGTAATAGTTTTCCCGAAAACAATAACTCCATATCGCACTATCACCCAGTAAAACAGTATCGCCCCTCAGTTGTAACTTCGTTTTTTGCTCCCATTCTATCAGATTCCGATAAACCAATTTAGTCTTTGGAGTCATAAATATTGTATCTCCTTTAGCAGGAATATATAAAGGACCAAAATCTCTAACATTCCATCCCAATAACCCGCTATAAGGATAACATCTTGTCACAAGGCCTTGTTCCTTAGCCCTACCTGACTCCAATAAGCTCAGTAAATACTCTTGCGATGAAAGATTCCCGAGAATATCTTTACAATTCCGTACATGATAACGACCGTTCCGTATTTCAAAGGTATCTCCCGGAAGAGCAACACAACGCTTCACATAGTATTTCATCACATCAAATGTAATGCTATCCCAGCGATCCGGATAAGGAAGGTTGAACACCAATATATCATTTCTCTTAAAACTTCTCCAACCGGGCATACGATGAATTGTTACCGGCTTTTTATCTATAGCATCAAGAACGTTGAACAGCCTAGCTCCTTTCGAGCATTTATTCACCCAGATATAATCTCCAGCTAATAAAGAAGGTTCCATTGAGTCAGAAGGTATCTTAAATGAAGTAAACATAAATATCTGTATCAGAAGTAATATTATAGCGATAATACAACAACCATAAACAATATTCACCACTATTTTACTCCATTTTTTAATCATACATCAATCTATCCCTTCGTTTTAATCAAAAACTTCATTTAAATCTAAATAAAAGACCTCATCCACTTTTGGACTCGTCAGATATAATCTATCTCTGGCCGAATCTACCCACATCTGATCAAGACCATAATCAGTCTCTATTTCCTGTACAAAATTTCCATCCCAGTCGAATACATGAATCGTATTAACATAAGGAGTATCAAAACGCCCCCAAGACTCCTTTCCCCAATATAAAGCATAAATATAGTTATCGTCTGCTTGTACCCCAATATAATAGATATTATATACATCTTTCTCGTCTTCAAAGATAGAAAAATCAGGGGCCCCCTTCATACGAAATCCAACAACTTGACCTGTCTCAACATCTAAAATATTCAATTGTGGAAGATAAAGCATAGCTTGCACTACTTTAGTACCATCTGGCTTACAAGCATCATTAGAACTAGAAAAAGTTTGAGCCGTAGTAGGGGAATCTCTATTTATTATTGACTTCTTATAGATTGAGTAATTCTTCAACAACTTATTTGTATTAATTGTCCGTTGCTGATAGAACGGTAAAGTAGCATCTCCTCCACCTAATGGAACAGACTGAACCTTAGCGAGCAAAGTATTATCTTTTTGAAAAAAGAAAGAACTATAAAGGGCACCTTTATTCTCTTTTTCAGGAACATACGAAATAATAGCATCAATAATAGTTGTGCCTTGCTTAACCGATTGAGTTATATTCCAAACAAACAGTTTTTCTTCATAAATCCCCAATAACAATGTCTTCAACTCATCATTTTCTTTAAAAAAATTAAATATTTTATGACAGTCTGCAAGTTCATCAGGCCCTCCTCCTTTATTACAAAAAGCACCTAACTCTTCTCCAGTATCTGTATTGAATACATTAAAAAAGTGATTTGTCAATTTCGGATTTCTAAAAATCATAAGTGAATCATCTACTGATAACCAGCCAAAATTTGTCCCATTCAATTGAATGGCTTTTAATGTGATTTTCTTCATACTTTCAAGAACTTCAAAGTTCCGGATTTCTCCATTAAAATACAGGTTATCATTATTCTTATGACAACTAATACAAATTGCCAATATTGCCACAAAACAAAAGACTTCCCCAATTCTCCTCATATTTTCATTTTTTGTTTCTTCACTGCAACTGCATTTTCTACCTATCATTCTGAATTTCCCACTATTCTCAGTATTATCGGAGAAGATTTTATATTACAATGTATTGCTATCGTTTTATTAAAATACTCTGCCTGTTC
The DNA here is from genome assembly GCF_003464595.1 of Bacteroides intestinalis. Taxonomy (GTDB): domain Bacteria; phylum Bacteroidota; class Bacteroidia; order Bacteroidales; family Bacteroidaceae; genus Bacteroides; species Bacteroides intestinalis_A. Next base: position 35,520 of record NZ_QRZF01000012.1, on the reverse strand, counting down.
AGCTTCATAAATAACAGTTATTTCTAATTTCTCCCCTGGAGGAATAGGCTTCTTGACATATCTGGTCTTCATACACCCACAAGAAGTGGTAATATCTTGAACAATCAAAGGCGCCTCACCTATATTAGTTAAGACAAAGCTACGTTCTTGAATTTCCGAATGCATAAAAGAGCCAAAATCCAACTTCAAGTTATCAATAGCAACTTCCGTCATTGAAGTAGTAGTTGTTTTTGAGATATTGCCCGCCAGTATTTTAAGATATAATTCTTTCACTTTAGGATTCAGAATTGGATTACCAATGGCTATTATCTTATTTTTTTTATTTAATAGAAATGTCTGAAAAGCTCTCTCCGAAGGAAAATGGTTCAAAATATTGAACTTATCAGAGACATCAAGACAGACGGGATGAGTAAAGGTATCACGACGTATTATGTAACGCAGATCTTCAATATTCTTTGGATGGAAATAAAATACAAATGGAACACTAGCATTCATCAAAGTATCTACTTCATACATAAATCTCCTCCAACGTGGCAAGTGTAATTTACACCCTGTACATCCAACAGAATCTATATAAGAAACAATCTTATAATTAGCATCTGAAAAAGAAAAAGATACCGTATCTCTTCCTTGAACTGTAAAAATGGAGTGAGCAGGAAAAACGATTTCCTTATCTTCCCACTTATTTACCAGTTGAGTAATATCATCTCTTCTATCCTTACAAGAATAAAAGCAAGAGATTGTCAGTAATAAATATAAATATCTCATAGATAATTACACCTAAAATTCCATCATACGCTATTGAACAACCTAATCCCAAATACTATCCAGATCCAAATAAAAGATATCATCAACCTTAGGACTAGTTACATACAGCCTATTCCTTGTTGGATCTATCCACATCTGATCAATACCTCGATCAGTTTCTATCTTCTGTACTAAGTTTCCATACCAATCATAAACATGAATGATATTCATATATGGAACTTCAAAATGTTTCCAGCGTTCCTTTCCCCAATATAATGTATAAATGTAATTATCATCTGCCTGCACTCTTGTATAATACTTCTTTATTTCTCCAGTGCCTTCAAATATAGTAAAATCCGGCCCTCCTTTCATACGGTAACCTACAGTTTGCCCTGTTTCCACATCTAAGATATTCAATTGCGGAAGATTAACCATAGCTTGCACAACTTTAGTTCTATCCGGCTTAAAAGCATCATTAGAATAGAAAAAAGACTCTGGTAAAATAGATGCCTCACTATTTTTAACTGATTTCTTGTAACTTGAATAGCTCTCCAACAGCTTATTTGTGTCAAATGTCCGCTTCTGATAAATCGGTAAAGTGGCTTCTTCATCACTAAGTGGGAAAGATTGTAACTCAGCAATTAACGTATTTTCATTCAGAAGAAACATTAGGAGATAAGGAGCACCATCATTCTCTGCCCTCCAAGTATATGGAATAATTCGATCCATGATAGTTGTACTCTGCCTAATCGACTGAGTTATATTCCAGACAAATAATTTCTCTTCATTAGGAGCAAAAAGTAGAGTTTTTAATTCGCCTCCTTCTTTAAAAAATTGAAAGATCGGAGCAAAAGTAGAAACTTCTTCAGGACCTCCTCCTTTATTACCAAAAGTTCCTATTTCTTTTCCGGTATCTATATTAAATATATTATAAAAACGATCTGTCAACTTGGGATTTAAGAAAAACATGAGTGAGTCATATGTCGATAGCCATCCGAAATTTGCTCCATCCAAAGGGACAACTTTCAATGTAACCTTTTTCACGTTTTTAATGCCATCTTCAATAGTTCGTATTTCACCATTGAAATACGTACTGTCATCATTTTTATGACAACTTACACAAGTAGTCAAAATTATCACAAGACAAAGTATCTCTCTAATTCTTTCCATATTTTCTATTTAGAAGTTCTCTATTTTTTCAGCTAAAATCAATAATCGCAGCAATATTTACCTTATTTGAGTCTTAATGAAGATAACATTCTTTCTATGTCCTGCGATAAAGGAGGGATAAACTGTATGGATTCATCACCTCCATTTTCCATAAATATAGAAAACTTTATTATTTTATTTGTTTGTTTCTGAATGTAATCACAGTATCTCGCTTGAGTAACATTTCCATAATAGTCTTTCAAAGATTGAGAACGAGCTACACGTATAACAGACCTTTTATCAATATCCAGTGTATCTATTCTTTTAGCTGTTTCTATCGAAATAATCTCCCGCATCTTTTTATTTAAGTCAGCCTTCTCATCAGAGGGAGCATAATAAGTCAAAGATATTCCACCCAACGACTTATATTTACCCCGCTTCTTCAATTCACCACTTGCAAGATTAACAATATTCATAATATAGCCATCTTTCTCAAATGTGGCATTAACTGTCTCTTCTCGAGCAAAATGATAATTACCCATTGGTATTATTGAATAGAAATCATTTGAAATACTAGATGATGCCATGCTATTATCCGAATTCATATCAGGCAATTTAAACTTATAAATTCTATTAATATCTGCCTCAGAAAAAGAAACGGCATAAAATTCCTTATACGCTTCAGATACCGCAAAACTTATAATCGGTTTATTTACAATAATCCTACGCAACAACTCACCATCCCAGTTAAAGACAAGAATCTCAGGGCGAAAAGCATCTATATCTCTTTCAACAGCTTGTTTACTTTTACATATCCACATTACATAAATATACTTTTCCGTTGCATATGGCTCAGTAAAGTAAATTACTTTAGGGTCAAATTGAGTCTTATCTTGTTCTATTTCAACAGTTTTAAGCATCTGCATATTACTATTATAAATTTTAAAGACAGGCCGATGATAATAAAATGCTGCAAATCGTTGTAAAGACTCATTTGTACAAATAGATTTTGATAAATAAGCATCCAAATCTTGAATACTAACTTCATTTTTCTTCTTATCTATTCTCCCAAACTTTGTCTCTTTTTTAGTCTTAAGATCTAGCAGACAAAATTCCTCATCATTTTTATTAAAGTCATTATTACAGATATACAAAGACTGCTTCAAACACTTGAAGTTATTAATTGGATTGACTGAAGTCAATACCAAATCATGAGATTTATCATCTGACTTAATTTTTAGAAACGAAGAATCTGTGACATAATAATGATGAAGCTTATTCCGATATAAAATTTCCAAATCATCTCCAACATTGATTGTTTCTTTATCAAGCAAATGAAACTCATCTGGACCGCCTCCTTTTTTGCCAAACGAATAACAATAATCTAGTGTAGGTATTTTAAAAACTTTGAAAAGTTCTTCCTTTACATCATCAAAAACGATTAATTTATTACCAATCACATATAATTTAGCAGGCCTATACATATCCATTGGAAACTCAGAAAATGAGCCTTCCAGATAATCAGCATCCCCTTTTAACAGAATCTTACTTAGCTCATCTGCATTCTTACATGATAGTAGAAGTAAAAAAGAAATATATAATATTTTATTTCTAAAACGCATAACGGATCATAATTAAACAAGTAATGAACATAAAGGAATTCATTACTCATGCTTCATCTTTTTATTTACTTATTCTGCACTTCCCTCTATCTTCAGCATGATCGGAGAAGATACTATATTACAATACACTGTTATCGTTTTATTAAAATACTCCGCTTTTTCAGCTTTATAAATAACAGTTATCTCTAATTTGCCTCCAGGTGGGACAGGGCTTTTATCATATCTCACCTTCATACAACCACAAGAAGTTATAATATCTTGAATAATCAAAGGTGTCTCGCCTCTATTAGTTAAAACAAAGCTACGTTCTTGAATTTCTGAATACATAAAAGAACCAAAATCTAACTTCAATTTATCAAGAGTGACTTCCGTCATTGAAGTAGTAGTTGTTTTTGAAATATTACCCGTCAATATTTTAAGATATAGTTCTTTCACTTTAGGATTGAGGATTGGATTGCCAATAGCTATTATCTTATTTTCTCTATCTAATAGAAACGTCTGAAAAGCTCTTTCTGAAGGAAAATGGTTCAAAGCATTGAACTCATCAGATACATCAAAACAAACGGGATGAGTAAAGGCATCACGACGTGTTATATAACACAGGTCTTCAATATTTTTTGGATGGAAATAGAACACAAATGGAACACTATTATTCATCAAAGTATCCACCTTATACATAAATCTCCTCCAACGCGGCAAATGCAATTTACACCCCGTACAGCCAACTGAATCTATATAAGAGACAATCTTATAATCGGCACCTGAAAAAGAAAAGAGTACTGTATCTTCTCCTTGAACAGTAAATATGGAGTGAGCAGGAAAGACTATTTCTTTTCCTTCCCATTCATTTACTAGTCGAGTGATATTATCTCTTCTATCCTTGCAAGAATAAAAACAAGAGGTTATCAGCAACAAATATAAACACCTCATAGATAATTATTTACAAAACAGCATTATACATTATTGAACAACCTCACCCAAGATACCATCCAAATCCAAATAAAAAACGTCATCCACCTTAGGACTCGTTACATACAGCCTGTTTCTTGTTGGATCTATCCATATTGCATCAAGACCACGATCCACCTCAATTGCCTGCACAAAATTCCCATTCCAGTCAAATACATGGATTGTATTAACATATGGAACATCAAATCGTCCCCATGACTCTTTTCCCCAATATAATGCATAAATATAGTTATCGTCTGCTTGTACCCCAATATAATAGATATTATATACATCTTTCTCGTCTTCAAAGATAGAAAAATCAGGGGCCCCCTTCATACGAAATCCAACAACTTGACCTGTCTCAACATCTAAAATATTCAATTGTGGGAGGTAGAGCATAGCTTGTACCACTTTAGTACCATCTAGTTTGCAAGCATCATTAGAACTGGAAAAGGTTTGAGCCGTAGTAGGAGAGTCTCTATCTTTTACTGATTGCTTATAAATCGAATAATTTTTCAATAACTTATTTGTATCAATTGTCCGTTGTTGATAGAACGGTAAAGTAGCATCTCCATTACCTAATGGCACAGATTGAACCTTAGCAAGCAAAGTATTATCTTTTTGAAAAAAGAAAGAACCATAGGGAGCACTTTTATTGTCTTTTTCAGAGGCATACGAAATAATAGTATCAATAACAGTAGTGCCTTGCTTAACCGATTGAGTTATATTCCAAATGAACATTTTTTCTTCATAATTTTCCAATAATAAAGTCTTTAGATCATCACCTTCTTTAAAAAAATTAAAAATTTTGTGACAATCAGAAAGTTCATCAGGACCTCCCCCCTTATTGCAAAAAGTACCTAATTCTTCACCATTATCGACATTAAATATGCTAAAAAATCGATTTACTAATTTAGGATTTCTAAAAATCATAAGTGAATCAAATACTGCCAACCACCCAAAGTTAGCTCCATCTAATGAGATGGTTTCTAATGTGACTTTTTTCGTGCTTCCAAGAACTTCAAAATTTCGGATTTCCCCATTAAAATACATGTTGTCATTCTTCTTGTTACAACTAATGCAAATACTTAAGATCAGCACAAAACAAAATACCTCCTTAATTCTTTTCATATTTTCAATTCAGTTTAGTAATTAGACATCCTATAAAAGTAATATTGGCTTCTTTGTGTATTTCATCACATAGAAGAAGCCAATATCAATCTTTGAGAATATAATTATTTAGTACACCGATCTTGTGCAGATTTTAAATAATTACCCCATGATTGCGATGATGGACACGGATAAATTTTACTATCACTAGTTTCTTTATCGCAAAAAGATTGATAGCTATATTCACCATAAAATGCTTGTTCCAAAAAACAAAAACCAGCGTCGGTTCCTTCACTACTACTAGCCAATGCCTCTACATTCTCCAATGCCAAATACGATAATCTAGCATGATTCTTCACACTTTTTACTCCATAGCCAGCAATCACTAAAAATGCAAGGGCAAATATCCCTCCAAAAACACTTTTCTTCATAATAAATAAAAATTAAATTTACAATATAAATCAACAACTATTCTGCCCCCTATTCTTTTAAACTCCTCCACACTATAAAATTTCACCCAATGCCAGAATATTATTTCCCAGCATCATTTTTATACAAAAGTAGAGAAGAATACTGAAACCGCCCATGCCCATACTCGCCAAAACTATATACAAACCAGTAATACACGGTAAAGTATACATATTTGGCAAGAGTAGGCATATACAAATGATGTATTCTACTCTATTTTTGTCGTCTACAAAAAATATATTATGGAGAACAAATCATTCAAACAGATCTGTACCCTCAGTATTATCCTGCTTTTTACAGTGATCTCATGCAAAGAGGAAAACCACCGTCTGGAATATGCCTTGGATTTTGCCGGAGACAATCGTACTGAACTAATAAAAGTTTTGGAACACTACAGCAAAGATTCACTAAAATCAAAGGCTGCTCATTTTCTCATAGAAAATATGCCGTACTATTTTAGTTATACTGGTCATATATTAGACAGCATAAAAGCCATCAAAGCAAGTGTTGATGAGAATGGGAAATTACCAGATGATAAGGTGAATCCTTTAAAAGGTTTCAGATACGACAATCTCCCCAAAACATATGATGCCCATGTAATAACAGCTGATTACCTGATAGAGAATATAGATCTGGCTTTTGAAGAATGGGAGAAAAGACCATGGAATAAATATTTTACGTTCGATGATTTTTGCGAACTTATCCTTCCTTACCGGATAGACAATGAACCACTGGAGAGATGGAGATCTGATTATCATAAAAAATTCGCATTCCTTTTGGACTCTATATATACAGGATCAGATATCATTAAAGCCTCCAATGTCATAGGACAATATCTAAGAAATGAAAAATTCATTTTCAACCGTAATCTGAACTTGCCGCACCTGGGAGCCCAATTCTTATTAAAGTATCGAGTAGGAAAATGTGTAGATTCTTGTGACTACCTGATATACATATTACGTTCATTAGGCATCCCTGCTGCAGTAGATGAACTCCCCCTTTCACCAGACAATTTGACAGGACACACTTGGAATGTAGTGTTAGATACCACGCAACGCTACATTCCGTTCTGGTTTACAGAAGAAGATGCAGTGAGACATGATAAATATGAAGATGGAAGAAAGAAAGGCAAAGTATTACGAAAGTGCTTCGGTATGCAACCGGAAACATTTGAAGGCATACTTCAAGACCCAAAAGTTCCATCATTTTTTAAGAATTTCTTTAAAAAAGATGTCAGTGCAGAATATTTTGAGAGCAGCCATGAAGTTCCTTCCGAAGATTCATCCGAAAAATACATGTATATCGGGGTTTTTAGTCCTGAAGGATGGCTACCTATTGATATGACAAAAGTGGTTGACAAAAAAGCTACTTTCCGAAATATAGAACCTGATATTGCCTATCAGCCTCTTTATTATAACGGGCTAGAATATCGGCCAGCAGGATATCCTTTTGTACTGAAAGGAGATTCTTCCATAACCTTTATACCCGATAGAGATAACTACGAAAGTATCACTGTGACCCGTAAATGCCCACTTTACTTACGAGTAGTCAAGCATATGGTAAAAGTGGTGGGGGCAAAGATATATAGTTCAGAATCAGAGAGCTTCAAACAAAAACAATTATTATATCATATTGTAGATACTCCAAAAGTCAGCGTGAATAAAGTATACCTTCATACTCCTGTAAAATGCAGATATATCCGCTATACTGCCCCGGACGAGCGATTCCTTGAAATCGCCGATCTGGATTTTTATTACAAAAAGCAACTGGTGGACCCTGTGGATATCAGCGAAAATAATTATGAAGGACAGCTTCCTCCAGAGAAATTACAAGAATGTCTGGATCATAATCCTTTAACTTGGATTGTTTCCAAGCAAAAAGGAAGTTGGATCACCATCGATTTTGGAAAAGACGTGTATATAGATTGCTTGACCTATACACCACGCAATGATGACAATTTCATACGAATAGGAGATGTTTATGAAATTGGGTACAATGATGGATATGAGGGTTGGAAATATATCTCCAGACAAAAAGCTCAAACAGATACCCTTGTTTTTGATAGTATTCCGAAAAATACATTACTTCATCTCCGGGACTTAACCAGAGGGAAAGAAGAGAAAGTTTTCTATATCCAAAATGGGAAACAGACTTTTCCATAAAACGACAAATCTTCTATTTATCCAAACCATACCCGGGCTATACTTGCTCCGTACAATCTCCACTCAGAGGTACCTCTATGTGGAGAAAGTATGGATTTGATACGGAGCAAGTGTATGCCAAGTAAGAAGCAGATATTTTAAGCCATCAACCCCAAGCAAGAATAGCCAACTAAGCAAATCGCTGCAAACGGACGCAAAAATTACATTCATGAGGACAAACCGCTAAAATCGTTTGGTTGAAGGAAATATAAATGTATACCTTTACGTCAGAAACAGAATAACCAATTCAAAATGCGACATCATGGGAATTATAAATCAAGGCATACTCGGAGGCTTCTCCGGCAAAGTGGGACCGGTAGTAGGGTTTCACTGGAAATCAAAATACTACATACGTGCACGGGCGGCCAAAGTCAGCAATCCGCGCACACTGAAACAGCAGGAACAGAGAGGTAAGTTTGCCACGGCATTCAGTTTCCTGAAAACCATGAAGCCTTTTATTCGTATCGGCTATAAGGAATTTACACAGGAAAAGTCCGCATTCAATGCTGCCATGTCCTATACACTGAAAAGAGCCGTGACGGGTAACGGAAAAGAAATCTCGATTGACTTCAACCGGGCATTGGTTTCTATGGGAACCCTAATGCCCATATTCGAGGGAACGACCACACAGAATGAGGATAAAATATACTTTAATTGGCAGGACAATAGCGGAATGGGAAATGCAGAAGATACGGATATAGCCATGCTACTGGTGTATAACAAAAATAAAGAAACAGCCGTTTACGATACGGAAGCCGCCCTACGTTCCGGTTGTCACGCCGTGCTGCAACTTCCAGCTGACTGGCAGAACGATGAACTGATTGCCTACCTTAGCTTTTGTAGTGCCGACGGAAACTGTGTATCCAATAGTGTCTGCTTACCAATCTCAATCTATGAAACACTTGAAAATAAAGAAGAAACACCAATGGAAATTACCGATGCAGTACACGAAAAAAAGCTACTTACACAAAAAATAAAGTTTCAATCGCATATAACGATACATTCATCTCCTGCTCCTTACGATAACCTGCAGACATACAGGTGCGAAACCTAACAGGATATTCTCACGCTTTAACAACAAAAAACCTCGGATACCAGAGACACAGACTCTCCACATCCGGCTTTTGGCATTGTTTTTATGTCAACTTTGTACTCGCCAACATCAAGGCAGCATTGCTATCATTCAGTTCGCAAACGCTCTTTTGGATATTACTACCGGAAGCATTACTCTTGAAGTTCCGGTAGGTACGTAAATCATATTTTCGTTTTCTTTCTTGCGAGTTCAAGATTTTCTTGATAACTTTCCACTTTGTTTCTTCTAAATCCAAAGCATATTCTAAAGAATACAGACTATGAAAAACAGATATATCACAGCCCTTTGTGCCATTCTATTTCCATTATTCGTTTTCGCTCAGCAGATAATGGATTTGCCTCAACTACCTCAATTGCCGATACATTCTGTACATCGTATCTTTCAAGATAAAGAAGGATATATCTGGTACGGCACTTCCGACGGCTTATGCCGGGATGACGGATACAGTGTTCAGATATTCCGTTCCGACTTGCACACCCGCCAAGTGATGCAAAGTAATCTGATATGGACCATAGCTGAAGATATGCAAAACCGGCTTTGGCTGGGGACCGGTAAAGGAGTTTATATACTCGACAAGGCCACCTTTCGTATTCATCCACTAAACTTTCCCGATATAAAGGATGAAAAGATAATCACTATAAACTCTACGTCCGATGGAAATATGTGGGTAGGAGTTTCCAACAAGCTATATCAGTTTTCACCGGATGGAACCCTGAAAACGTCATATCCCATAGATAAAGGATATGGCAGAGTTGATTTCTTTTATGAAGATAAAGAGCATCAGATATGGATCTGTATCGGAGGTGCGGGCCTACATAAATTGCACAAAGAAAGCCACGAAATAGAAAGCTTCTCTCAACAGGAAACTGCATACGAAAACTTTATCATTCAGGACAAAAGCCTGAAATATTATTGGGTAGGCACATGGGGGGACGGTATAAAACGTTTTGATCCCAAGGCAGGTAAAGATTCCATGTACACCTTTCAGCCAGCTACGCATAGGCAGCAGAATGATATGGATGACTATGTGCTCAACATGGTGCAAGATGATGTCTATAGCTATATTTGGGTAACTACACTAAATAATCTTTTGGCATTTAGAATGAATTCGCAAGGCTTGTTGGAACAGGTAGATACTTCCTCTTTCCTGCCACAGGAAAATAAGATGCTGAGTGAGGTCATAAAGGATCAAGATAAAAACCTGTGGGTAGCCGCTTATGACCAGAAGAGCTTTATCATCAATCTTCAGGATAGCTATATCAGCGAGTATAAAATACCCGCTTTACAGCGAAGAATTAACGGAAATCCGGCCATAGTATCCCTTTGCAAAGATGATGATAATATTTTCTGGCTATCACAAGATCGATATGGAATATGCCTATATTCTCCCGACCGGGATATAATAGTACATTACAATGATTGTAAAGGTACCCAAAATCACCCCTTACAAGTCATACCTTACCTCATAAAGTCAAAGAAGAAAGGGAAAATATGGGCCATGACTGAAGACAATAGGGTATATGGAGTTACACAAGTCAATTTATCGATGAACATGGAGGAAGCGATTCACTTGAGAACCATTACAGACAACCCCGGTACGCTCGAAACAATTTACGAAGATGCAACAGGAAATCTTTGGATGGGGACCACGACCGGTCTGTTTGTTTACGACCCAGAAAACAAACGGCTTGAAATGCTGGATGCCATCAAAGGGAATGTCGGGGGAATTACCGAAACAACCGATGGGGCCGTGTGGGCCTGTGTAAGTAGAAAAGGCGTGTACAAAATAGAAAAAAACAAAACCACTCAATTCTTTCCGAACGATAAAGATCTGTCTTGCATAGATGCCACCTCTGATGGTAAATTATGGATTGGAACCTTTTCCAGTGAAATATTATGCCTGGACCCCTTGGCAGAAAACGGCTATACAGACTACAGCCAGCTATGTGATATGAAGGGCGATGTACTGGAAATGATTCTGGTAGATTCCTTTAATCATGTATGGATTTTAACGAATCAGCAGGTGAAAGAATTTAATCCGCGAAACAACGTATTCTTCAATTATACTGCTCCCCGGAAATCATTCTTATTAGACCGTTTTCTACCTCGTGCAGCTTATAAAGCAGCCGATAATACGATGTACTTTGGCGGTATTCCGGGCTTTATTTCGATCCAGGCGAGTAACAGACTCGAAAGCATACCTAAACCGGTAAAACCGATTATTACCAATATAAAAGTAGGTGATGAGTCTTTGCTTTTCGATGAACACTATCCCCTGTCGGATGGTAGAGACGTCGAAATCGGAGCGGATGGTTATAATATCCAAATCTGTTTCTCGACCCTTGACTATTGGAATGCTTCTCAGATCAGATATGCCTACAAACTATCAGGAGTAGATGATGACTGGAATTATCCGACAAACGGAAAGAATACAGCATTTTATAACCGTCTGGATAAAGGAAAACACATCTTGCAAGTAAAAGCAACCGACGAAAACGGTCTGTGGAGTAATCAGGTGGCAACAATCACCATCTACAAACTGCCGGCCTGGTATGAAACCTGGTGGGCCTATACTATCTATTTCCTCATCTTCGCCGGCTTTGCTTGGAATATGCTCTATCTTTACCTGCAAAAAGTAAAACGGGGTAACAATAGAAAAATGTTCGAACAGGTAACTGAGGTGAAAATGCTATATGCAGAGCCTTCCCAAAAAACGCCCGACATTGAAATAAATCACCTGAAGACGCTATCTCAGGACGAACAACTCATACTAAGAGCATTAGAAGTAGTGGAGGCTAACTTAGGAGACCCCGGTTTCGATGTATCCAAACTGGCCGGGCAACTAAATATTACCCGTGCTACATTTTCACGCAAGCTGAAAGCCATTACCGGGCAAACCGCATTGGAATTTATCCGCAGCATTAAAATGAAGCATGCATGCATCATGCTCCAAAACCCGAATATAACGGTTTCCGAAGTAATTATTGCGTTGGGATATAGCGACCATAAACATTTTACAACGACCTTCAAAGATGCTTTCGGAATGACTCCCAGCGAATTTCAGAAAAAGAACAAACCATCGTAATATACCATAGGGGCATTTTAAACATACAGCAGGGGGTATTTGAACAAAATGCCCCCTGTTGCATTTGTACCCACTTTATGCAGAAAATACCACCATTGACTTTCTCGCTTCTGACTTTTCTTTGTGAATGTAAAAAACAGGCACTAATTAAGTCATTCATTCATAGTCATAAATTGAAATGCACACAAATGGGTTGCCTGTATGTATTAATCTTAATCCTAATTATTCATGAAACATTTAAGAATCGGACTTGGGGGAAAAACTGTATTTACCCAACTCTTTATCCTGGTGCTGTTTGCCGGCATTTCAATGGCCGCCCACGCACAAACGGTTGTAAAAGGAAACATTAACGACCCACAGGGAGAACCTGTTATCGGAGCAAGTGTTATCGAAAAAGGCACCTCTAACGGAGTCATAACAGACTTCAACGGCAATTTCTCTTTAAATGTCACCTCGCCCACTGCAACACTACTCATCAGCTATGTAGGCTACGTACCACAGGAAGTTTCCGCTAATGGTACCTCCCCACTAAAAGTAGTAATGGTTGAAGATTCCAAAATGCTGGATGAAATAGTCGTTATCGGCTATGGAGTACAACGTAAAGGCGATGTTACAAGTTCGGTTGCATCCGTCAAAGCCGAGTCATTCAATAAAGGTATGTCACAGGATATAGGCCAGTTGATACAGGGAAAAGTTGCCGGATTGAGCATTTCATTAACTTCCGGTGACCCCACGGCAAGCACCCAAATGCTGTTACGCGGACGTTCTACCATCAACGGCTCGAATACCAATCCACTCGTTATTATCGATGGGGTTCCCGGTGACTTCGGAATGGTATCTCCCGAGGATATTGAAAGTATTGATGTGCTGAAAGACGGCTCTGCCGCTGCCATTTACGGAACACGTGGAACAAATGGAGTTATCATCATCACCACGAAACGCGCAAATGAATCCAACTTCAACAAGGTAGAATATAATGCTTATGTATATACCCAGACAATTGCCAGTAAAATGGATATGCTTACAGCGAGCGATTACCGGCAGCAAATTGCAGATGGCTTCAGAGATACCAGCTGGGATAAAGGGCAGGATACCGACTGGCTGGATCAGATCACACGAACCCCAATCAGCCATGTGCATAATTTGAGTTTTACCGGTGGAAACCGCACGACGAATTACCTATTGAACGTCAACTTCCGCCAGGCACAAGGAATCTTTAAAAAATCAGATAATCAAAGATTGAATGTACGGGCTAAAGTGAACCATAAAATGTTTGATGATAAACTAACTGCCAGTTTCGAGATTCTTAATACTCAAAACAAGTATTCAACCACAGGTGACGGAACCAGTTTTAATGGGTTCGTTTACCGTCAAGCTCAAATCATGAATCCTACTGCACCTGTTAAATCCGACAATGGAGCATGGTACGAAGAAACAGGATTATTTCAATACGAAAATCCCGTGGCCCGGATACAGGAGAGCGATGGAGAAAACGAACAACAGTTTTCCCGATTAAATGCAAATATTACGTACACTCCTATTTCGGACCTCACGCTGACAGGTTTGTTCTCATTCAGCAAGTATAATCAGACACGCGGTTATGCCGAAACCAAAAATCATATATCGAATATCCGTGACTCTAAAAACGGCTTCGCATCAAACGGGCAAGATTCAACAAAAGATTTACTGATGGAACTGACTGCCCAATACCAAAAAAAGATCGGGGCGCACAACTTCTCTTTATTGGGCGGATACAGTTATTCCAGTAACCAATGGTTCAACTTCTGGGTACAAAACCAGGACTTCCCGACAGACATCTTTGGTTATTCACAAATTCAACTGGGTGAAGGATTGGCCAACAAACTAAGTTCCTTATCGAGCAATAAAGGAAAAACAAACCTGATCGGATTCTTTGGTCGCGCTACCTACTCTTTCAAAGACCGTTATCTGTTTATGGGTAGTCTGCGCTACGAGGGAGCGAGCCAACTGGTAGGTACAGACAACGAATGGGGATTATTCCCTTCCGTGTCGTTTGGTTGGAGGCTGAGCGAGGAAAGTTTCATTAAATCGCTGAATATTTTTGACGACTTAAAATTGCGTATTGGTTACGGAGTCACCGGAAGCCAGCCCAAGGATTCGTTTTTAGGAAAATCGACCTTATCATATAGCGGATATTTTCTTTCCGATGGGAAATGGGTACGTACCCTTGTTCCTTCCAGAAACCCGAATCCGAACTTGAAGTGGGAAGAAAAGCACGAATGGAACGTAGGTCTTGATTTCAGCGTATTGAATCATCGCATCAGTGGTTCTGTGGATTATTATAATAGAGAAATAAAAGACCTGCTCTATAATTTCTCTGTTCCGGTTCCCCCGAATTTAGTCAATACCACCATGGCAAATGTGGGCAAACTACGCAATCGGGGTCTTGAAATATTAGTCAATTTAGTTCCGGTACAGACTAAAAACTTTACATGGAGTACAAGCATTAACTTCTCCACCAACAACGACAAATTAGTCAGTTTATCGAATGACCTCTATGAAGTGTCATCCAATTACATTTATGACGGATGGACAGGCGACCCCATACAAACCAGTACACACCGCATAGAGATTGGGGGTAAAATTGGAAACTTCTTCGGATATAAAGTCGTGGATGTGGATGAAAACGGAAAATGGATATACCTGGATGGCGAAGGTAATCGCGTGGGTTATGACGACTTCGTAGGTATGCGAAACAATGATAATAAGCACGTACTCGGAAACGGATTGCCGAAATATTATGCCGGATGGAACAACAACTTAAGGTATAAGAACTGGGATTTGGGAATCACCATGCGAGGTGCTTTCGATTATCAGATTCTCAATTTCCAACGAATGTATTATGAAAATACAGGCATCATGAACTATAACCGTTTGAAATCTTCCAAAGATAAAGTTTTTGGAAAAGCGGTGCTGAGCAAGGAAATGCCATTGGAGCTCAACAGTTATTATATAGAAAATGGAGACTTCTGGAAAATTGATAACATTACAGTGGGCTATAATTTCAAAAAGACAGGTACGCGTTTCATTAAATCCATCAGAGTATACGGCTCCTGTTCAAATGCCTTAACCCTGACCGGCTATAAAGGCATAGACCCGGAAGTGAATAGAGTGGGACTGTCTCCTGGAAACGATGATAGAGACAAGTATCCTACCACACGTACCTTTACCATTGGAACCAATATTGTATTTTAACCTTTAATGAATAGTAAGATGAAAAAGAAAATAACCTATTATATAATCGCCGTACTGTCCATACTGACCGTAGGATGTACCAAGCTGGAAGACAAAAGTTATTCCTTGATTATTTCCGAAGATTTCGAACCTACTGCCGAAGACCTTTCCTCACTTGTGGGAACTGCATACGGAAACTGGCGCGATTGCCTGTTCAGTTGGGACAATTACATCCGGATTATGGAACTGACAACAGATGAATCTATTATTCCCGCCCGCCCCAATGGTTGGGTTGATGGTGGTAAATACCGGATTCTGCACGAACATAAGTGGACGGAGGAAGATCCTCATGCGGATAATAACTGGAATACATTTTATGCCGGAATAAACAACTGTAACCGAGTGATCTATCAGATAGAATCGGGTAGCGTTCCTGTAACCGAAGGTAAAGAATCTATTATTGCCGAATTGAAGATTTTACGGGCATCATACTATTACATGTTATGCGACTTTTTTGGAAATATACCCATTATCACACAGTATGATGTTCCCGATGGTTTTCTTCCGGAACAATCCACACGTAAAGAAGTTTTTGATTTCATTATCAAAGAGATAAAAGACAATATGCCTCTTCTAAGCAATCAGAACGGAGGTATTATGTACGGACGTTTCAACCAATGGGGAGCTTGGGCATTATTGGCCAAGATGTATATCAATGCAGGAGTATATACAGGAACCCCTATGTGGAACGAATGTATAGAAGCATGTAACAAGCTTATTGAAAGTGGTCATTTTGATTTAGATGCCAGTCAAAAAGAGGTATTTGCCGTAAAGAATGAGAATGCCAAAGAGATTATTTTCGCCATTCCTTTTGATAATAAATATATCAATGATTTCGGCATCACATCAATTTTTATCCAAAGCTTGCAACCGGCTAATCAGGCCACATTTAACTTGAACGAAGCGCCTTATGGCGGTATTTGTGCTACCCCGCAGTTCATCAATACGTTCGATACGGATGACGCCCGCTACCAGGACAATTGGTTCAAAGGCGACCAATACTCTGCTTCCGGCGAACTCTTAAAGTGTACAATGGGAGCATATTCCGGCAAGCCGCTATCTTATATAAATGAAGTACCCAGCATTGCCGAATCTGAAGAAGTACACGGATTCCGCTTAGGAAAATTCGAAATAGAAATGGGGTCCCGCAAACAGCAAAGCAATGATTGGCCTCTGTTCAGGTATGCCGATGTGCTGCTGATGAAAGCAGAGTGTCTGCTACGTTTAGGGCAAGCCGATGAAGCAGCCAAAATCGTGACAGAAGTACGTGCCCGAAACTTTAAAGGTGATTTTGCCATAGGTGGTACAAAAGATAAAGCCACTGTTACAGGCGCAGATCTGCAAAAAGGTAGTTGCTATGATTATGGGCGTCGGGATAACAGAGTGGCACACACCCACGAAGGTGGCGATGACATTCAATATGGCCGCATGCTGGACGAACTGGGATGGGAATTTTGCCAGGAAGCTCGCCGCCGTCAGGATATGATCCGTTTTGACGCGTATACCACTAAATCATGGTTCTCTCATGATGCATCAAAAGAAAGTTTTAGAACGATTCTGCCTATTCCAAGAACGCAACTGGAAAAGAATGCTAACCTGAAACAGAACCCGGAATATTGATAATAATTGGATAAAAAAGGTATATAGAAGATAGGTATTAGTTTTATAGCAAAGCTTTCTCCCTAATCTGTAAATACAAATTAGGAATGAAAGTTTTGCTTCATAGAGAAATAACAATATAGAAAAATGAAAATTAGAATTATTATTTTCTTATGTTGCATCTCCTTTATAGGAAAAGGAAGTGCACAAAGCAACAAGGGTGGATACCCCATTTCTCCCGTACCCTTTACTTCGGTAAAGGTAACCGATAAATTCTGGGGGCAGAGGCTCAAAGCTAATCGCGAAGTAACGATTCCGCTGGCTTTCAGTAAATGCGAAGAAACGGGGCGATACGAGAATTTTATCAAAGCCGCCAATCCAAGCGATAGTTATAAAGTAGAAGGATTGTCATTTGACGATACTGATGTTTACAAAACCATTGAGGGTGCCAGTTACTCTATGCAGACTTATCCGGATAAGAAACTGGAAAAGTACATCGACAGCGTATTAGTAATTGTAGCGGCAGCGCAGGAGCCGGATGGTTATCTCTATACTTCCCGCACTATGAACCCCAAGCATCCGCACGAATGGGCAGGCAGCAAACGGTGGGAGAAAGTAGAAGATCTCAGCCACGAGTTTTACAACCTGGGGCATATGATTGAGGGCGCCATCGCTCATTATCAAGCCACAGGGAAACGGAACTTTTTGAATATTGCCATTAAATATGCTGATTGCGTGGAGCGTGAAATAGGCGATGCTCCCGGTAAACAGGTTTATGTGCCCGGGCACCAGATTGCTGAAATGGCATTGGCTAAACTGTATCTGGTAACAGGACAGAGAAAGTATCTTGACCTGGCTAAATTCTTTTTGGATAAACGTGGATACACCTCCCGCAAAGACGAATACAGCCAGGCACACAAACCGGTGGTGGAACAGGATGAAGCAGTAGGCCATGCTGTACGTGCCGCTTATATGTACTCAGGCATGGCTGATGTGGCTGCCCTTACCGGTGACTCGAACTATGTCCACGCTATTGATAATATCTGGGAAAACGTAGTCTCCAAGAAGCTATATATCACTGGTGGAATCGGTGCCAAACATCACGGCGAAGCCTTTGGCGCTAATTACGAGTTGCCGAACCTGACTGCGTATAACGAAACATGTGCTGCCATTGCCAACGTATACTGGAACTATCGGTTGTTCCTCATGCATGGCGATGCCAAATATTACGATGTACTGGAACGCTCATTATATAACGGATTGATATCTGGCGTTTCGATGGAAGGGGGAACATTCTTTTATCCTAACCCCTTGGAATCGGATGGAGAATACAAATTCAGCCAGGGAGCCTGTCACCGTCAGCCATGGTTTGGTTGTGCCTGCTGCCCGTCCAACATAAGTCGCTTTATTCCTTCGCTTCCCGGCTATATATATGCCATAAAGGACAACAAGGTTTATGTCAATCTCTTCATGTCGAATACGACAAACCTGAAAGTAGAAGGAAAAACTATCTCTCTGAAACAAACTACGAATTATCCGTGGGATGGCGAAGTGCAGGTAGAGGTAGCAAAAACTTCCGGTAAGCCATTCAATATAATGATCCGTATTCCAGGATGGGCAAAGAACGAGGTACTCCCCAGTGACTTATACGCCTATGCAGATAATAAACAGCAAGAGTATAGCGTAAAAGTAAATGGTCAATCTGTTAAAAGCCAATTGACAAACGGGTATTTCAGCATTGAACGTAATTGGAAAAAAGGAGATAAAATAGATATTCATTTCGGTATGCAACCCCGTGTTGTAAAAGCTAATCCTAGAATAGAGGACGACAAGGGAAGGGTTTCGTTTGAGAGAGGTCCCATCGTATACTGTGCCGAGTGGCCAGATAATAATTTCGATATATCGAGTGTTTTATTGCCTGCTAAACCGGAAATAGAGGTAACGGACAAAACGGATATATTGAGTGGCATTAAAGAATTAAAAATGCAGGCACAATCTCTTGTCATTAATGAGAAAGGATTACTAGAAACCCCTAATGTAACTCTTACGCTGATTCCTTATTATGCATGGTCACACCGCGGAGATGGAAAAATGGCTGTATGGTTACCACAAGATGTTAGTGCAGTGACACCAGCAAAGAAATAATATTTTTGTTTACTGACACAGTTTAGATTACATTCTTAAGGTAATAGATATTCTTGTACTTTAACAAAAAGCCGGATACTCGAGAAATAAATTCTCTGTATCCGGCTTTTGATGTTGCTTATATATTTACTTTGTACTCGCCAGCATCAAAGCAGCATTAGCATCGTTCAGTTCGTAAACAGTCTTTTCGATATTGCTATCGTAAGCGTTGCTCTTGGAGTTCCAACGGGCATAACTAAGTTCAACTTCATTGTTGGCATAAGAAACATCCATCTTGAAGTAAGGAATCCAAGCCTCTTTTGAACTATCCCATTTAGAAGCTTCCTTGCTGGTTACACGGTTTTCATTGTCATAAGTGTAGGTGTAACGGAGGTGGCGGAACAAGTGACCGTCTTCATTCTTAAAAATAGTCTTAGCGGTCATCAACTCGCCGGTCATCTCTTCGTTCTTTACGTACTGAGTAGGATTACTTGCACTTGCAGAGAAGTTCATTACACTGGCCATTACTACTGCTAACATTACAACTGCTTTAGAAATTAAGTTCGTTTTCATAATCGTTATTTTTTTATTGTTATTACTTCTTGATGTTTGAGAGGAAGTCTTTGTCAACCGCCTTCGACTATATATAGTCAATTGGCGTGCCAAAACAATAAAACACTGATTATCAACGAATATTCAATTTTAAGCGATGTTCATTTCCGGACAAGTGTCCGCATGAAAGCGGACAATGGAATGGAAGTTATAAAAAAGCAAATACAAATGAATGATGAATACCTATTTTATACCTTAGGGGGTATAAGCAGGATATAGAGACAAACTATTTATACCCGATATGGTATAAATAAGAAGATAATTATTACATTTGTACCCAAACGGGTATAATATGGAATATATGAATTTAGCAAAATACGTAAAAGAGATGCGTAAGCAGTATGAACTTACCCAAGTTGATTTATCAGAAAAGTCCGGCGTAGGCCTCCGCTTTATCCGCGAATTAGAGCAAGGTAAGCAGACTTTAAGATTGGATAAGGTAAATCAAGTATTGAATCTTTTTGGAATGGAAGTAGGTGCCGTTCCAATGCCTAAAAATACAGAATTATGAAACGAGCATCAGTCCATTTGCACGATTATAAGGCCGGAACATTGACAGAAGATGAAAACGGATATACATTTTTGTATGATAAAGATTTTTTAGAATCTGCTCATGCAGAAGCCATCAGTCTGACTATGCCACTAACCGATAAACCTTATCAGGATAAAGTTTTATTTCCTTTTTTTGACGGATTAATCCCCGAAGGTTGGTTACTGAATATAGCAGAAAAAAGCTGGAAAATCAATCAACGAGACAGAATGTCTCTATTATTGGCATGTTGTAAAGATTGCATTGGAGCAGTCAGCATAATACCTGATTAAACAGAGGAATAATATGAGAAAATGTTTGTATTGCTATAAAGAATTAAAGAAAGGAGAAACAGATTTTCATCCGGCATGCTCCCAAAAGATGTTCGACACGAAAACACCTCCTATTTTACCATATGTAAGGAATCAATTAGCCGATTTAGCTGAACAGGTGATACGGAGTCAGACTACATTGACAGGAGTACAGGCTAAACTATCCCTGGATATTCATAAAGGAGAAAAAAATGAACCCGAACGCTTCACAATAGTCGGCCTTTGGGGACGGTATATTCTGAAACCACAAACAGATCTATATCCCCTTCTTCCGGAACTGGAAGATCTTACGATGCACTTAGCTGAAATAGCCCGGATAAAAGTAGTGCCACACTCCCTGATACGGTTTCTGGATGGTGAACTTTGCTATATAACACGGCGCATTGACAGACGTGAAGACGGGACAAAACTCCCTATGGAAGACATGTGTCAATTAGCCGAACGATTAACAGAATACAAGTATAAAGGCTCTTATGAGCAGATAGCGAAACTTATACAACAATATTCTTCTACTCCCAAATTAGATCTCATAAACTTTTGGGAGCAAACAGTATTTTCGTGGATTACAGGAAATGCAGACATGCATCTGAAGAACTTTTCCTTGTATAGTCCAAACAAAGGGTATCATACATTAACTCCTGCTTATGACATGCTTTCAACAGCATTAGTTATGCCTGAAGATACCGAAGAACTGGCACTGACGCTGAACGGAAAGAAAAGCAAA
This sequence comes from Bacteroides intestinalis, assembly GCF_003464595.1. Lineage (GTDB taxonomy): Bacteria > Bacteroidota > Bacteroidia > Bacteroidales > Bacteroidaceae > Bacteroides > Bacteroides intestinalis_A. The sequence goes on along the minus strand of NZ_QRZF01000012.1, from coordinate 13,904 downwards.
ATAAGGAAAAAAGACTTCATCACGGCCATCACTTCTTCAGGTGTCGAAGAGAAAATCATAGAGAATATCTTTAAAAAATTTACAAAAGCCCAACAAAATTGGTCGGACTTTATAAAAGGCTCTTTCCTACCGGATGATATGCAAAAACAATATATAAGTCTTATAAACGATAAATTATCCATTATAGTGTGAGGGAAGCCCCAATAACTTCCCTCACACTACAATATCAGCCAGATATATTATCCCTACCCGATTCTCCCTTTATTTTAAGAGAGCATCAATCTTTGCCACCGTCTTCGGATAACTGGGTCTCAATCCACTGCCGTAATCCACAATGATCCCATCACGATTAATCAAAAGGAATTGAGGTATGCTGTTCATATCCCAATGACGCATGATACGATGATAATCGTCAGCAGTCGCCCAATCTTCCGAATAGATGCATTCAATGTTCTTCCCCTCCAAAGAGAAACGTTCCAGAATCTTTTGATATGCCTCCCGCTCTCCACTTCCACAGATACTTACCATTACAACATCATCGGGCGAATAACGCTTCCGCAATTCCTTTAAAGGCTCCATTTCTGCCAGGCAAGGTGGACAAATAACTCCCCAGAAATCAACATAAATCACCTTACCGGCATACTTCTCCAAAAGGTTGTATACAGGTATCATAAACGGCATTTCTTTCTGTGCAGTTGCCTCATCGGCATTATTGCCATAGAGCATATAATAGGATACTTTCTCGGGAGATTTTAGAAAACTGGCTTTATCCTGATAGAATTCAAGCAGAGGTTTTCTCAGATAAGGTGCTTTTACAATAGAATCTAACAGAACTCTGTTATCAGCTAAATAAGTCGTATCGTTATCATATAAAGTCTTAGCTATGGGGTAGAGAGATAAATACGGCAAGATGGCACGATTCTTACCAACCTCGACAATATCCTTGAACTCAAAATCACGCTTTTCTCTCCTGATATGGTCAAAATAGAGGAACCTTTGAACTATGTCAGCCAGAGAAAACTGACTGGCATAAACAGTCTGCTCGGAAAAGAGAGGATCAAGCTCTGATAATAGTGCTTTATACTGACTGACATCCTTACCATTTGCCGCTTGTGACATGGCATAGTTAAAAAGGGAATAATAATAATCTATCGACAGTAAGTCTGCCGTATATTTCTCAACTTCCGCACCGGGAGAATGCTCCTTCAGAAAGTCAGTACGACGCTCCTGACGACTGGCATACTCTTCTTTCAATTCTTTTTCAAATTCTTCAAAAGTAGCATTATTACCACCTAAATAAGGTCCCCTATAATATCCACCTGTGGTAAAAAGAGCCATATACTGATTCAGTGTACCGGAAGTTCCGGTAATACGGGGATTCAGTAAATCACTGAAATCAATTTCAACATGCAGGCTATCACCCGGGTGTACATACAAGTGTTCCGCATAATTGCGAAGAACAACCTCGCGCGTTGAAGCATAAGGACTAAAACGAAAACTGAAAGTACCGTCATCTGCTATAGGGGAAGTATATATTGTTTCCAGATAAGGCATACAGGGAAGCACAAGTTTTACCTCCTTTTCTTTCGGATATACCTCCCTATTCAATACACGACCCGAGATTATCACCTCTTTTGCCAAATCCTCATTATCTTCCTGTGCTCTACAACTGAGGATAGATAGAAAAGCAAACAGTAAGCATAGATGTTTCATACGTATTTTTTATTAGCGTCCAACAATTAACCGTTCATCCACAAAGATATATTTTTTATCCTTAGGGTAATAAATCTATTCAGACTCTATAACATTACAATAACCATCCGTTATCGAAATTAATTCATAATGGTATGAAAATGAATTCAAGATTACTGATGACCTTTTGCTAGTTTACTGATAATCAACCAATAGTATTTACCAATGGGTTACTACAAGATGTAAAAGCATTTACTGCCGTATGTAACGTCCTTTACCCCTTATTGTAACGCTCTTTACCTCGGTATGTAACGAGCTTTACTTCGGCATGTAAATGGAGTTACCGTGCGGGATAAACAGAGTTTCCATAAAAGGAAACAACTATGTACTTATAGGAAAAGAAGGAATAAAGGAGTGATAAGGTGATAACCATACGCTGCTTTTTAGTTCAGCTCTTAATATTTAGTTACATTTACAGCCTCAACGTAACCAATATATACAATATGGAACCGGACTTAGAGAAGATAGTAGAGCAATATGGCACAATGATATCCTCCATATCGCACCGCATGATACAAAACAAGGAAGTAGCAAAAGAAGCCGCCCAGGAAGTCTGGTACGAAATTATCAGGAGTATCGGCTCTTTCAATGGCCAGTCTGAGTTATCTACATGGATATACACAATATGCAAACGTACCATACTGCGCTATGCCCGGAATGAAAGAATCGCCACCATGAACGAATTGAAAGAGTTCCGTGATCTTCCCGCCATTGATCCAGCCGAACAGGACAGAGACGAACACGAATGGATAAAAAAATGCTGTGACTGGTGCCTGACAGCCCAACTCCATTGTTTAACCAATGATGCCCGACTGATATTCATATTCAAGATAAACCTTAACCTTTCCCACAAACAGATCAGCGAAATCATGGGTATGACGGAAGACAATATCAGACAGATTTCTTCCCGCTCCATCAACAAGATTACCCACTTCATGGATGGCACCTGTCCGCTATATAACCCACAGGGGACTTGCAAATGCCGGATATGTAAGCATGTCACCTCACTCAATTTAGAAAAAGAATATACAGCCGTAAAGAAGATTATCCGTCTCGTCGATATTTATCAGAGATTTGAGAAAGAACTTCCAAGAAAGAGTTACTGGGAAAAAATAATGCCCTGAGTTGTCACAGAACGAAAGACTTGCTCACTAACTACTATGTATAACTTAAAAACAAATGAATTATGAGTAAGATTAATTTTCTAAAAGAACAGATCATCGAATCACGGAATTTTGTAAACCGCCTGGTATCCGAACTCCCGGAAAATCTATGGTACACCATCCCTGAGAACACCGATTCTAACTTTGCATGGCAGATCGGACACCTGATTATCAGCCAGAACTTCCATGCCATAACCTGCATTACAGGAAGAAATGAAGAAGTTTACAAACTCATTCCGCTTATTGATTACATAAAGATCTTCAATGGGATGGGGACATTACATCGCTCCGTCGAGAAGGACTTAATCCCCACAACAGAGTTAAAAAAGCAATTAGATGCCGTTCACGAGATTTGTATCCGCAACTTATCCCTGCTGGACGACCGTATCTTATCGGAGAACTTAGAACCTATTCCTTTCAAACATCCGGTTGCCAATAATAAGTATGAGGCGCTGTCCTGGTGCTTCAAACATGAGATGTGGCACAGTGCCGAAATGGAAGCGATAAAACGGGCATTAGGTCACCTTGTCAAGTGGATGTAATTGGGTACATCGGCACAATTAAAAATTGTACAGCAGTTCTTCCAACGTAACACCACTATCCGCCCCCATCTTTTCCATACGGATACGTTTCAGGCGTTTCTTCACGGAATCCCGCTCCAGATGCATCACTTGTGCCATACTCGACTGAGACAATTGCATTTTCACCATGCAGCAGTAACGCAAGTCGTCTTTATTGAGACTTGGGTAAGTCTGCTGCAAGCGTTTCGTAAAGTTGTCGAAGATAATATCAGCATTCTGCACAATGTCATCCCAGTCTTCATCTGAAAGGATGACATTGCCGCCCTTCTCTAATTCTTGTACCACCTTCTGGCTTAATCTCCTGAAAAAGGTTTCCTTCAGCTTTGCTTCTTTTTGTTCCATTTCCACCATGCGGCGAAGACTCTCGGAAGTGGCCTTACGTTGTTGCTTCAGTTCCTTTTCCTGTTGCACGAGCTGATGTTGCTGCGCCATCAGGCGATTACGGTTACGGCGATAGATGAAATATACCGCACTTGCCACCCAAACCAACAGCAAAGAGATTGTGGTCATCCAATACACATTACGCTGCCTTTCCGCAGCCCGGGTGCGCCAATACAGGTTTTCTACCGAGAGCTGTTCGTGTTTGTAAAGCTCTTGCAATGCAATGGCTTCCTCAGTATGACGATACTTTCGTATGGTATCGGATAATTCAATAAAGCGTTGTAGCATAGGATAGGCATCTGAAGCACGGCCCATTTTATGATATATTTTCGACATATTATTATAGGCATCGGCCACCGAAGAAGGCTCCGGACTGGAGATAACTTTCTGAAAATAGTGATATGCCGAATCATATTGTCCCAGTTTTCCAAACAACTCCAACTTTACTCCATAGAGCGAAAGAATTCTTGCAGTATCTTTAGCCGGACGAAGAGCTATTGATTTATTTATATAATCCAGTGCCTTGGCAGGCTCTCCTTGCTGAGAATAGATACTACCCAGATTTGTATAGATGAAAGGAAGTTGCCGAGGAACCGAATCGGCTAAAGCCGCCTCATAGGCCGCCTGAGCATAGTAAAGGGCGCTATCCAATTGGTTCAGAAACAAATATCCGGTAGAAATATCGCACAAGGCCATATTCTTATAGAACATATTTCCCAAATCCAAAGCCGCCTTCAAGGCTTCTTTGGAATAACGCACCTTACCGGAATATTCTTCCTGATTCAGACAAACAACTCCCAACCAGGTATTCACCCGGTAGAGCTGCTCATGATTACCACTATTTTGCAGGAAAAGCAAAGCTTTCAGAAAAGATTGCATGGCATCGCTCATCCGGTTAAGCCGTCTGTCCAGATGTGCTTTGCAGTAAAGGGCCCGTTCGGCATAAAGAGAATCGCCCGATTGGCTGAAATATTTAATTGCCGGTAGCAGCAGGGTATCTGTAGCTGCATTCAACTGTTGTTTCCTGTGGACTGCCTCGGACATCAGTAAGGCATAAAGTGCATAGTCGCGTTTCGATAAGTTATGCAACGGTTCTTTAATCTCATTCATTACGGTTATGGCGCTATCCGTCTCACGTTCCGCCATCAGCTTCTCCGCCAAGGCCACACGATTATCAGGACCACACGAAACCAACATACTACCCCATAGAATTATCCCTATCAAACTCTTCAATCTCATCTTCAATATCGTGTTATTCGTACGAATCCATCATCACTTCTCCAGTCTCTCCATGAATCAATATCACTCTGGCCATATCCGGCTGAATGGAATCGCGTATATCAATCTCCCACACCGGAATACCTTTTTGCCCGTCTATATACTGATTTACGCTGACGTGGGTGGTATCCGATAAATTAATATTCCTCAGTTTGGCAAAGATATAAATATCTCTCCATGTATACTTAAAAGCTTTTTCACTTTTTTCGTGCAAACAAGAGTCAGGCGTCTGTGTCTGCTCATCTTCAGGGAAACGAACTTCTACTTTTTCCGATACTTTTGTTGCGGTCACCGAATTGATCTTCCGTATTACTCCCCATCCCAGCCAGCCGTCTTCCAACTCTATTTTAAGATAGATACCTCGTTCACCGCTGAGCCAGTATGCAGAGTCAATGGGCAAGTAGATGCGAGTGTAACGGTCACCTTGTATAAATATCTCCCCGTAAGAAAATGTATTCAGCAACCATGCACCAGAACGGGGAATGTAACTCTTACGCGTCCTGTCGTGTGGAGCGATATTGACAATTATATACTCACGGGTCTGCACTCCGGAAGTAAAGCAACTGTTCAGCCAGAACAGAAAGACAACCAGCACATTGGTACATAATCCCACTACAATACCTCCACACACAAAGGCAGAGACAAAGTTTCTCCAATGATACCACTTCCCAGTGCTTTTCTTATAGATATAAACCATGCAGCTACACATCGTTATTGCCATAAGAAGAATAACGATTTTCCGGTTCAATCCTAAATAGCTGCCGGAAGAAAATGCAGTATGCATCAGCATTTCCTCTTCTATATACCACATCCTGCAATGCAACAGGAAAAGAAAGACAAAGACAGGCACCAGGATTTTCCATAGTGCCATTCTTCTCTTCGGCTGCTGTCGGGAGGCATCTTCGCCATGAACCGGTTGCTGTTTGGGTCTAAGTTTCTTTCTGCTCATAAATACGGAAAGACGAAGTTAGCATAGGAGTATTTTCACATAACTGAAGCCTGCTTTTCAGTATGGCGTACAATAATAAAGAATCAATCGTTTTCCGCATCTTTAAGCATCTGTCTAATTACATCCGCATGATCGAGATAATCATTTCCTGATAAGGTCAGGACATTGGTCAGACCGATAATGTTGCTGTCAGAATCGTAAGAAGTCAGTAAGCAATACATCTCCTGCCCCAATTTATCCTCTTCCACATGAATCTGAACCGGTGCGCTGTATGCTCCGGGCAACTCTGCCAGATACTCAAAGTCTTTTCTGAGAAATGCTTCCAGGATTCTGTTTATATCGGTTTCATCGCGCTTGAACTTCTTCAAACCTACCTCTTTTATCTTACCCCCACTCTCGCTATTATAATAATCAAAATTGCTCAAATACGCTGCAAGCAGACATATTAATACAGCAATTACTCCGACCGTCCGAACCAACCAACCCGCTACAGGGATAAAATCAGGAAAAATAACAATAATAACAGCAACTACAGCCAATCCATAATAAAGCATCGGCTTAACATTGTTCTTTCTTTTTTCAAATTTCACCGGGTTTGCTGCATAGAATTCACCCATATAGCTTGGGTAGAGTTTTGTTTGTTTTTCCATAAATATTACTTTTTATAATGATTAATAATAGTTCTATCTTTTCTATTAATTGCATTGAAACAAAAATAAAAAGTAACCTGTAAACAATGAAACAATCGTGGGGGATAAATGAAGGGGACAAGTAATATTATAAAACACTGTTTATCAAAGGATAATAATATATATAGGATGGACAAATCAGGGGACATTTATATTAAAGAGCTAATTTCATCAATGGCTTTGCACAAAGAATCAATAGAAAAACAGCATTACCTCCTCTCAGGTATATATTCGTTATCTTGTCTCCATATTTTCACACATCTCTACTTTCCTAATATCCTCCTTAAGCGGAATAATAGCCTATTCCAGTAATCGGATATTTTCTTTGGTGCCAAGATAATATTAACTTCAAAAAGGAAAATAGCTTTTTCACAGCTTATATTTAAAAATAAACCGGGATGATGAGATTTCTATCTCAATCATCCCGGAATTTATACCCTAATTACTGATGTTTTATTTTGTACTTGCCAACATTAAAGTAACATTATCATCATTCATTTCATAAACAGTCTTTTTAATATTGCTGTCGTAAGCGTTGCTCTTGGAGTTCCAGCGGGCATAGCTAAGTTCAACTTCACTGTTGGCATAAGAAACATTCATCTTGAAATAAGGAACCCAAGCCTCTTTTGAGCTGTCCCATTTAGAAGCTTCCTTGCTGGTCACGCGATTTTCTGTATCGTAAGTGTAGGTATAACGGAGGTGGCGATACAGATGTCCATCTTCGTTCTTAAAGATAGTCTTTGCGGTCATCAACTCGCCGGTCATCTCTTCATTCTTCACATACTGAGTAGGATTACTTGCACTTGCAGAGAAGTTCATTACACTGGCCATTACTACTGCTAACATTACAACTGCTTTAGAAATTAAGTTCGTTTTCATAATCGTTATTTTTTTATTGTTATTACTTCTTGATGTTTGAGAGGAAGTCTTTGTCAACCGCCTTCGACTATATATAGTCAATTGGCGTGCCAAAACAATAAGGCATTGATTATCAACGAATATACGATTTCAAGCTATGTTCATTTCCGGACAAGTGTCCGCATGAAAACGGACAGTAAGGACAAAAAAATATTCGAGGCACAGTTTAGTGCCCCGAATAAATATAGTAGTCGAATAGTAGGAACTATACGTTTTCTTCCAGCATCAGCCCCACACCTTTCACCGTTTTAATGCTGACTGATGAATCTTCAGCTATCAACTTACGGAGTTTCGTGACGAATACATCCAGGCTGCGGGAAGCAAAATAATCATCTTCCGTATTCCAGAACTTATCAAGAATGGCTTCGCGGCGTACTACATCACCTCTGTTCTCACAAAGCATTTGCAACAGTCCTGCTTCACGGGCGGTCAATGTCTTGTTTTCACCGGAAGAATGTTTCAATATGGCGTGCGTAGCATCAAGTACATATTCCTTTCCAATCTTGTAACATTCGCTTTCGTCCTTACTCTTTTCACCTTTGGAGAGTTTCAACAAAGCATGAATATGGGCATCCAGTTCTTCGGGAATGAAAGGTTTCTTGATATAATTGTTGGCTCCCAACTCATAGCCTTTCAATACATTTTTGGGAGAAACCAAACCGGAAGAAAAAATTATAGGCGTCTCTTTATCCACCTCACGGATACGCTTCACCATCTCATAACCATCCATGACGGGCATTTCTATATCCGAGAGAATGACATCGGGACGGTGTTCCCTCCACATTGCCAATCCTTCTTCACCATTGGCGGCTGCCAACACTTCATAGCCCTCTATGATATCTTCCAATCCGCTCTGAACGATGTAACGCAGGCTGGGATCGTCCTCAACTAACAATAACTTTATTGTATCCATGTCTTTGATATGAATTGTATTAACTTTCTATACTATAAATTATCAATTAACCTTCGCTCTTCCAATTCTTGCTTAAGCGTTTTCACAAGTTGCTCCTCCGAAGGTAAATAAATCTGGTATTTACTTGACAATATGGTAGTGTTATTTTCTGGTAACGAATAACGAACTACCATATTATTTTTATCTGCACATAGCAATATCCCGATAGTAGGATTCTCTTCCGGAAGTTTTTCCTCCCGATCATAATAGTTCACATACATCTGTAACTGTCCTATATCCTCATGGGTTATCTTCCGGGTTTTCAGCTCTATAACAACAAAACAGCGCAGCAGACGATTATAAAAAATCAAATCTGCAAAGAATTCGTCATCTTCAAGTAGCAGACGCTTTTGCCGGGCCACAAAAGAAAAACCATTTCCTAATTCTAACAAGAAATCCTGCAAATGGGTAATCAATGCCTGTTCAAGGTCTTTTTCATAATATGCCGCTTCCTTTTTCAAACCAAGAAACTCTAACACCATAGGATCTTTAATGATTTCCAAAGGAGTCTCTGGGATACGCTCTCTACGTGCTACAGCCAAAACAGCCTCCTTATCATTACTTAATAACAAACGTTCATAAAGGCCTGAATTGATTTGGCGTTCTAACTCACGCGCTGTCCAACAATTGTTCATCGCTTCCAGTTCGTAATATTCCCGCTTATCCGGATTATCTATTTGAATAAGAAGCCTATATTGAGTCCAATTGAATTGTGAACGCAGTGCGTTCACAATTGGATAAGTTTTATAAAATTGGCGGCAGAAAGCCAATTGACGATAAGAAAACCCACTGCCAAATTCCGGGACAAGCTCCTTAGAGAGATTTTTCAGCAAGTAAGCTCCATAATCGGCACGCTCCTTTCCATCTTGTTCCTCTTCAAAAATACGCTTCCCAAGTGTCCAATACATCTGTACACGACAGAAGTCTACACTTCGTACAGCATTAGTGCGTGCCTGCTGGATGATTCCTTTGATTTCTGAAAGAAAATCTACCTTTAATGACTTATCTAACTCCATCTTTATCAGTTATGATATCAGCCACAAAAGTAATAAATTATTCGTTAACCCGAAGATAACATTGCGATATCATTCATTCTTATTCTGATTACCGCAAGCATGTTCTTCACAAAAGGATATGCCCAGCAGGCAGAAGTCCTTACGTTGGGAGTCTTCCACTTCGAATTTCCCAATCTGGATGTGCAACAAGTATCCGAAGAAGACCAGATAGATGTACTATCTCCTCAATATCAAAGGGAGATAGAGTTAATATCCAAGAAACTGGCACAATTCAAACCGGATGCCATTGTCATTGAATGACCTTTATACAAACAGTCAGAGATAGACTCTCTCTATAACTCATACCTTACCGGCAAGCATGAGCTGAGCAGAAACGAAATTCAGCAGTTAGGTTTCAGAATAGCCCGAATGTACAATGCCAAGATATACTGTGCAGATGCCTAGGGAGCACACACTACCTATCAAGAAAGATTTAGGAAACTATCTTATCAAGCATTTCAAGTATGAATCCGTCAAAGGCGATTATACCGGAACAGATTTTGAATCCGGAAGATGGTTCAACCGGAATCTAAGGATACTCAGGAATATCCAGCGGATTCCCGGTACCGCCGGCAAAAGGATATTGGTTATCTTCGGCGCAGGACATCTGAACATCCTGAACTATCTGTTTGAATGTTCGCCCGAATACAAGCTACTGAATATAAACGATTACCTGAAGTAAATATCTGCTTCTTCTATCTTATCGGAAATGAGAACTTTGGCGGTCTAATCGTAGGGCCGCCACCAAAGTCACCGCCGCCACGATTATCAAACACCGCACTACGCAGAATCTCGTATATTATTCCGCCTACATCCAGCCCCAGCTTAAACTTCTCGAAGCGATAATAAGGTATCACAACGGGAACCGTCTGCCAACCTCCACGCATGGCATCGTAATAGCGCTGGGCACCTACCTCCACACCAAAACGTTCGGACATATCAAGAGACATCGTAGCACCATAACTATTAGTGCTCATCCCATAAGAATTACCGATATCATACGAACCGAAGACATTGAAAGCAACCCGGTCGGAAGCACGATAAGTCAGCCTGCCCGCAGTACTGAAGGCTTGCCCGGTGATGTGAGACATATTTATCTTCATGGCATTGGCACGAAGTTGCAACGATAGCCGATCATTAAAGATATGCTGATATCCTAACGAAGCATTATTGAAACGCCCGATGCCTGGAAGACTGGTCTGGCTTCCGGAACCGAATACCGCTCCATGGGGAAATTGCCTTAATACACCTCCTGTGCTATAATCGCCCCGGAATAGCGGAGAAGGATTTATATGATAAGGTATACGGAGTTCCTCTTTCAAGGAGAAAGAAGGTAAATCACCTAACTGTATAGGATTTATCAAAGGGTATACGGTCTTTTCGGGAAGCAGGTTGACGGATGGAAGCTGAAATGCAGCTTTCGGCTTTATCAACATGCTATCAAGAGTGAAGCGTGTACTATCTTCCTGTGCAGAAAGCAACTGCAAACCAGAAATGAACAGAAAAAATAATCCCCAACGAATTGGGAGCCAAGATATGCCAACCCTGCGTGTCATAATCTACCTCCTTTGTTTTTTACGGACTCTGTATACAAAAATAGTAAAAGCCTATCTGAATAACAAATAGTTGAGCACATTTCATCTTTGCCAACAGGCTTTTTTAACGCAAGGGGAATTGTAGCGTAAATTCACTGTAACTCCCTTCCACACTTTCTACCTTCACCATACCACCGTGGGCACTCACTACCTGCAACACATAATTCAATCCTAACCCAAAACCTGATGCACCCGTCTTACGACTGCCGGAAGCAACCCTCTCGAACTTATTGAATATCTTATGCTGTTCGCTCAAAGGAATACCAATACCGCTATCATGCACTCTAACAATGGTTCCATCCTCTGTCTTTTTACCTGAAAGAATGATCAGAACCTCTTCATTAGAATACTTGACGGCATTGTCCACCAGGTTGGAAAGTATCTCACGCAGACAGAAAGCATCCGCATAAACACTACATCCTTCTTCACAATCTATATCGAAATGAACCGTCTTCGCTGCTTTCAACTGATACTTTTCTGCTATATCCCGTAACAACGACCTTAAGGCAACTTCTTCTTTATGTAGTACCAATTCCCCACGATCTATCTCTGTCAGCATTACTACGCGATTGGAAAGTGTCAGCAGATGTTCGCACTCATCTCCCATCACTTGCCTGTAACGGGCCAGCTTCTCAGGCTTATCCGCCAACTTACCACTTGCCAGGATATGCGCTCCCATCATGACAGACTGCAACGGTGACTTCATATCATGTATCATGGAGTAAGTAAAGTCCTTCTGAAACTGCTCCAACCGACGCTGTGCCCGCAACATACGTATCTGAAAGAAAACACAGAGAGATACGAAAAGGAAAGCAATAAGCAGTGGCACCTGCATATACCATGTGGTACTCATAATAGTACGTTGTGGTGAACGAACCACAGCAAAGATGCAACTCGTACTATCCTTATCCAACGGAAACAACCGGGTAGTAATATCCCCAAAGTCAACAGTCGGACTACCAGTATAAAGTATCAACTCCCGGGACGGATACCTGATCCAACGGATATCCGCCCTATCCGGAAAGCCTGTTTCCAAAAGCTGTTTCCTGAAAACACTGTCGGCAAACTGCAAGGAGAACGGAATGGGCACACGGCTACGCAGACTAATCGTATCCTGTATATCATAAGCCATCTTTACGCGGAAATCTTCATCAAACTTATTGTAAAGATGTCGTATGACACTCAACTGTACCCGGTAACGATAACCTTTCTCCAGATATACCTTATAAAGTTCATTCATCATACGCCGCGGATAAGGGAGAAATCCTCCCGGTGAACTATCCCAATTAAAATCAGGATTAGCCTTAGTGAAAAGCGGATACCTATGTAAGTCTGCCTCCCGGTAGAAAGCCTCTTCCAATTGCTCCTCCGCCTGATACCGTATCTTTTGAGATGTAATATAATACAAATATCCCGACCAGACAGCCAGCAACAGGAATACTCCCGCCAGGCTGACTATAGAAATTGCTTTAAGAGAAATAGGCCTGCCTGTACTTCCTTGCCGGATTTCTGCTTTGGCATGTGCCAGAGTAGCATTGGTTCTCTCAAAGAGTACGTTGCTTTGTGCCTCTATCTCTTGCCAGTTTTCTGTGGTTATCAAGTTCTTCATCCGGCTGACGGGATGTTTCATTTCTTCGGCCAACGTATAGAAGTCCTGTTGTTGTTTCTGCAAGTCGTGCCGTTGACGGAACACCGACTTCATTTGTACAATCAAGGCATAGACAGCCGTACCCAGCAATAGCCATGTAATGAATGACAGTAACAGGAGTCTCTTCTCCATCTCCTTGGCAGGGAAAGAAAGAATGGCACGGACAGCCTCCCCACGGGATTTAAAGGTAAAAGCAGTTTCGGAAGTAACAGCGGCAAAGTTACGGATACTTACCTGAGGATTGGTACTTGCCAGCACCTCATTTGTATTTACATTAATGCGCTCCACGGTCAGCGTTCCATCCATGTCTAACTTCCGCAACTTATTGTGCAACACGCTATCTATGGTGGCTAACGGAATTTCTTTTATTCCATACACCCGTTGCAAAGCCTGTGCCACTTGCTGGGAAGTACGCTTATTCCTTTCATTCCCATCAATCCGCTTGTATTTAGGATTGGGTGCATACGCTATGATAGCTATTGAATTATCAGGATAAGGAAGGTTGTTCACCAAATTATCCACTGTCTCCGTGAAAGACATCCAAAAACACTTGTTTAGTAACTTCTCCGCTTCCTGCATCTGTACATGGAAAGCATAAAGCATTCCACCCAACTGTATCAACACAACAGCAATCAGACTCACAAGTGAAAGAGAGATGACAGTACGTAATTTCATCTTATCCGTTTATATTCGCCTGCAAAAATAGCAAATAACTATGGATCGCGGAGTAATGTACTACTTTTTATATGTGATGAGAATGCGTTCTTTCCAGCCAATGGCAAGGTACGATGAAAAGAAACGAACGGAAATCAGCATCTCACTGATTAAAAGAGGAATATAAAAATACATACAACTCTAAAAAAATACAAGGAAAGCTTTCCAGAGTTACAAAGATATCGTTAACCTAATGATAACATTACGATAACATTCATCCTCATGCCCC
>NZ_QRZF01000011.1 GCF_003464595.1 Bacteroides intestinalis | reverse complement strand
GAGGAAAGCCTCCATATCTAACGATATGGGGGCTTTTTGTATTTATAATGGTTGCTTTCAGTAGCTTTTTTTCCTCTTTGAACCCTCTATTTTCCTTTTTCAGCAAGCAATTTCTTTTTAGTTTGCAACTTCATCCTTATCTTTACGGAATAAAAATGGTATAAAAGGACTTTTTTTGAAAAATAGGGTGTTTTTATTCCGTTCTTTCTCTTTTTTATCTGAGGGATTTTAGTACTTTTGGACTCGAATCTAATAAAAAGGGAAAAAATCGCAATTATATAATTATTAAAATTACTCCTGTTATATGGAAAACAAAATTCAAGAGTTGACTGATAAGATTTACCGCGAGGGGGTTGAAAAAGGTAACACCGAGGCCCAGAAACTTATCGCTAACGCTCAAGATGAAGCCAAGAAAATTGTAGAAGATGCTCGTAAAGAAGCTGAAGCAATTGTGGCTGCCTCTCGTAAGTCTGCCGATGAACTGGCAGAAAATACCAAGTCGGAATTAAAATTGTTCGCCGGCCAGGCTGTGAATGCTCTGAAGTCTGAAATCGCCACACTTGTGACGGATAAAATTGTCAATGCGGATGTGAAAGCATTTGCTGCCGATAAAGATTATCTGAATGCATTTATAGTTGCATTGGCTTCCAAGTGGAGTGTGAACGAGCCTATCGTGATTTCGACTGCTGATGCAGATGGTCTGAAAAAATACTTTGCTTCACAAGCAAAAGCGTTGCTGGATAAGGGAGTGAAGATAGAGCAAGTGAACGGAAACAAGACGTTGTTTACAGTTTCGCCTGCGGATGGTTCGTACAAGGTAAACTTCGGTGAAGAAGAATTTATGAATTACTTCAAAGAATTCCTGCGTCCGCAGTTAGTGGAAATGCTGTTCTAAAACCACAGGATATGAGTAAATACTATTACTACTTGGTAGCCGGTTTGCCCGAACTCACATTGGAGGACAGTAAGCTGAGCTATACGGTAGCTGATTTCAAAGCGGAACTGTATCCGGATTTGTCCGACAAAGATAGAAAGCTGATTGATTTGTTCTATCTGAAGTTTGACAATGCGAACGTTCTGAAATTACTAAAGGACAAGGACGCTGCCATTGATCCGCGCGGAAATTATTCTGCAGAAGAATTGGCAGAGTTTATCTCGTCTCTGAAAGAGGGTGATGAGATAGCTGATGCTGTGTTCCCTTCCTATCTCTCCACTTTTATTTCCGAATATTTCAATGTTACTGCTGAGGACGATTTTCTGCATGAAGACCGTCTGGCTGCGCTTTATTATGAATATGCAATGAAGTGCAAAAATAAGTTCGTGTCTTCCTGGTTTGCGTTCAATCTGACGATGAACAATATACTGGTGGCACTGACTGCCCGGAAATTCAAGATGGATATCGCTCCGCTGATAGTGGGTGATACGGAAGTGTGCGAGGCTTTGCGTACATCCGGTGCCCGTGATTTCGGGCTGACGGGAGAAGTGGATTTCCTGGATCAGTTAGTAAAGATCAGCGAAACCGAAGAACTGGTGGAACGGGAGAAGAAAATAGATCAGTTGCGTTGGAATTGGATGGAAGAAGCTACTTTCTTCAATTATTTCACCGTGGAACGACTGTTCGTTTTCCTGTTGCAACTGGAAATGATAGAACGGTGGATTTCTTTGGATAAAGAAAAGGGTAACCAATTGTTCCGCAGCATCATAGCAACGTTGAAGGACGAGGTGCAGATACCCGCAGAATTCAGATAAAATAAATAACATAATTATATGGCAACAAAAGGAACTGTTAGTGGCGTTATCGCCAACATGGTAACCCTCGTCGTTGACGGCCCGGTGGCACAGAACGAGATTTGCTACATCTCGACCGGA
The DNA here is from genome assembly GCF_003464595.1 of Bacteroides intestinalis. Lineage (GTDB taxonomy): Bacteria > Bacteroidota > Bacteroidia > Bacteroidales > Bacteroidaceae > Bacteroides > Bacteroides intestinalis_A. The sequence goes on along the minus strand of NZ_QRZF01000011.1, from coordinate 175,062 downwards.
GGTGACCGGCTGATGGCGGAGGTGATTAAGGTGGTAGGTACCCATGTGTACGTGCAGGTGTTTGAAAGCACCCGCGGACTGAAAGTAGGGGCTGAAGCCGAATTTACCGGACACATGCTTGAGGTGACATTAGGCCCGGGTATGCTTTCGAAAAACTACGACGGTCTGCAAAACGACCTCGACAAGATGGATGGAGTCTTCCTGAAACGCGGGCAATATACGTATGCGCTGGACAAGGGAAGCAGATGGCACTTTATGCCTTTGGTGAAAGTGGGTGATAAAGTGGAAGCTGCTGCCTGGCTGGGACAGGTGGACGAAAACTTTCAACCGCTGAAAATCATGGTACCCTTCACCCAGAAAGGTGTATGTACTGTGAAGTCCATCGTGGATGAAGGTGAGTACAGCATCGAAGATATCGTAGCCGTGCTGACTGACGAAGAAGGAAATGACATTCATGTGAACATGATACAGAAATGGCCGGTGAAACGTGCCATGACGAATTATAAGGAAAAACCGCGTCCCTTTAAACTGCTGGAAACGGGTGTACGTGTAATTGATACCGTGAATCCTATTGTAGAAGGTGGTACGGGATTTATCCCCGGTCCTTTCGGTACAGGAAAGACGGTGCTTCAGCATGCCATCTCCAAACAGGCGGAAGCGGATATCGTAATCATCGCTGCCTGTGGTGAGCGTGCCAATGAGGTTGTGGAAATCTTTACGGAGTTTCCGGAACTGGTTGACCCGCATACAGGGCGTAAGTTGATGGAGCGTACCATCATTATCGCTAATACCTCGAACATGCCGGTAGCTGCCCGTGAAGCATCTGTATATACGGCTATGACGATTGCGGAATATTACCGTAGCATGGGTCTGAAGGTGTTGTTGATGGCTGACTCCACTTCCCGTTGGGCACAGGCATTGCGTGAAATGTCCAACCGTATGGAAGAGTTGCCTGGACCTGATGCATTCCCGATGGACTTGTCTTCTATCATCTCTAACTTCTACGGACGTGCCGGATATGTGGTGCTGGGTAACGGTGAAACGGGATCTATTACCTTTATCGGTACGGTATCTCCTGCCGGTGGTAACCTGAAAGAGCCTGTAACGGAAAATACGAAGAAAGTAGCCCGTTGTTTCTATGCTCTTGAACAGGATCGTGCCGACAAGAAACGTTATCCTGCCGTGAATCCGATTGATTCTTACTCTAAATACATCGAATATCCTGAATTTGAGGAATATATCAAAAATCATATCAATGGTGAATGGATTGGTAAGGTAAACGAAATCAAAAACCGCCTGCAACGCGGTAAGGAGATTGCCGAACAGATCAATATCTTGGGTGATGACGGTGTTCCTGTAGAATATCATGTAACGTTTTGGAAATCAGAGTTGATTGACTTTGTAATCCTGCAACAGGATGCTTTCGACGAAATTGATGCTGTGACACCGATGGAACGTCAGGAGGATATCCTGAATATGATCATTGACATCTGTCATACGGAATTTGAATTCGATAACTTTAATGAGGTAATGGATTACTTCAAGAAGATGATTAATGTCTGCAAGCAGATGAACTATTCGAAGTTCAAGTCTGAAGAATATGAAGGATTCCGTAAACAGTTGCAGGAACTGATTGAAGAACGTAAAGCATAAAAAAGAATAAGATGGCAACAAAAGCATTTCAAAAAATATATACCAAGGTCACTCAGATTACGAAAGCTACCTGTTCGCTGAAAGCAACAGGGGTAGGGTATGACGAGTTGGCTACCGTAAACGGTAAGCTCGCCCAGGTGGTGAAGATTGCCGGTGACGATGTGACTCTGCAGGTATTCGAAGGTACGGAAGGTATTCCGACCAATGCGGAGATAGTATTCCTGGGCAAGTCGCCTACGCTGAAAGTGAGCGAACAGCTTGCAGGGCGTTTCTTCAACGCTTTCGGTGATCCGATTGACGGAGGTCCGTCCATCGAAGGTCAGGAAGTGGAGATCGGTGGCCCGTCTGTGAACCCGGTACGCCGTAAACAACCGTCGGAACTGATTGCAACAGGTATTGCAGGTATCGACTTGAACAATACGCTGGTATCCGGACAGAAAATTCCATTTTTTGCGGACCCTGACCAGCCGTTTAACCAGGTAATGGCGAATGTAGCACTTCGTGCCGAGACAGACAAGATTATTCTGGGTGGTATGGGTATGACGAACGATGACTACCTGTACTTTAAGAATGTGTTCTCCAATGCCGGTGCGCTCGACCGTATCGTCAGCTTCATGAATACAACGGAGAATCCTCCGGTAGAACGTTTGCTGATTCCGGACATGGCATTGACGGCAGCCGAATATTTCGCTGTGAACAATGATGAAAAGGTGCTGGTACTGTTGACCGATATGACTTCTTATGCCGATGCATTGGCTATCGTATCCAACCGTATGGACCAGATTCCTTCCAAGGACTCTATGCCGGGTTCTCTTTATTCGGATTTGGCTAAGATCTATGAGAAGGCTGTACAGTTCCCGAGTGGCGGTTCCATTACCATTATTGCGGTAACTACATTGTCCGGTGGCGACATTACGCATGCTGTGCCTGATAATACGGGTTATATTACGGAAGGTCAGTTATTCCTGCGTCGTGATACGGATATCGGTAAGGTTATCGTTGACCCATTCCGTTCACTATCCCGTCTGAAACAGCTTGTTACAGGTAAGAAGACCCGTAAGGACCATCCGCAGGTGATGAATGCTGCTGTACGTCTGTACGCCGATGCTGCCAATGCCAAGACGAAGTTGGAGAACGGTTTCGACCTGACGAACTATGACGAACGTACCCTTGCATTTGCCAAGGATTACTCCAACCAACTGCTGGCTATCGATGTGAACCTCGATACGACAGAAATGCTCGACGTGGCCTGGAGCCTGTTCGGCAAGTATTTCCGTCCGGAAGAAGTGAATATCAAGAAAGAACTTGTGGACCAATATTGGCCCACAAATTAAAAATTAATAATTAAAAATTAAAGCTACGCGGTGAGGACGGATAATGTGATTGATCAGAGGGCTGTTGCTTTTGGGGTTAGGATTGTGAAAGCCTGCAGGTTTTTACAAGAAAAAAAAAAGGAATTTGTGTTATCAAAACAAGTCCTTCGATCAGGAACAGCAATAGGAGCTATGGTTAAAGAGAGTGAATTTGCTGAGAGTAAAGCTGATTTTGTTCATAAATTAAGCATTGCACTGAAAGAGGCAAATGAAACGAAATATTGGTTGCTTTTATTGCACGAAAGTGAATATTTAGATGATAGTTCTTATGAATCGGTTAATGAAGATTGTTTGAATTTGATTCGTTTACTTGTTTCTATTATTAAACGAATGAAATGCGCAGCTTGATTTTTTTATTAATATATAATGTGATAAGTATGAGCCTTTAATTTTTAATTTTAAATTTTTAATTAATAAAGTGGCTATAAAGTTTCAATATAATAAAACTTCCCTCCAGCAGTTGGAAAAGCAACTGAAAGTGCGGGTCCGTACACTCCCTATTATAAAGAATAAGGAGAGCGCACTACGCATGGAAGTGAAGCGCTGCAAATCAGAAGCTGCCGCGCTGGATGAGAAGTTGGAACGGGAAATCCAGGCCTACGAAGCGATGTTTGCCCTTTGGAATGAGTTTGACTCCTCATTGATAAAGGTGAGCGATGTACATCTCGGCGTGAAAAAGATTGCCGGTGTACGGGTGCCGTTGCTCGAAAACGTTGATTTCGAAATACGTCCCTACAGCCTGTTCAATGCCCCCAAATGGTATGCCGACGGCATACATTTGCTCAAGGTGTTGGCACAGACGGCTATCGAGCGGGAGTTTATCGTCGCCAAACTGGGCTTGCTGGAACATGCACGTAAGAAGACTACCCAAAAGGTAAACCTCTTTGAGAAAGTGCAGATTCCAGGCTATCAGGATGCTCTGCGAAAGATCAAGCGCTTCATGGAAGACGAGGAGAACCTCTCCAAGTCATCGCAGAAAATCATGAAATCCCATCAAGAGAGTAGGAAGGAGGCAGAAGCATGATTACAAAAATGAAGAAGCTCACATTCCTTGTATATCATAAGGAGTACGAAGCATTTCTGAACGGAGTGCGCGAACTTGGAGTAGTGCACGTGGCCGAAAAACAACAAGGCGTAGCCGATAATGCAGAATTGCAGGATAGCATCCGGCTTTCCTCACGTCTGCAGGCGACACTGAAAATGCTGCATGGCTTGAGCGAAGCGAAGGAGACTACACCCGCTTCTGCTGCCCGCGGACTGGAAGTTCTGGACGAAGTAGATGTGCTGCAAAGTGAAAAGGCGAAGCTGCAACAACAGTTGCAGAACTATCAGAAGGAGAGAGCCGCCCTGGAACCCTGGGGTGATTTTGAGCCCGAAAGCCTTAGTAAACTGCACGATGCCGGTTTCACGGTAAACTTCTATTGTTGTTCGGAGGGTAGCTATGACGAGACTTGGGAAGAGATTTATAATGCGATGATTATCAATCGTGTATCCTCGCGTATCTATTTCATTACTGTAACTAAAAATGCAGTGGAAGTGGACCTGGATGCAGAACAGATAAAGTTGCCTTCTTACTCGTTGACCCGTATGCAGATACTTTGCCAGGAGACTGAACAGGCTTTGGCAGACAATGACCAGAAGTTGGCGGTACTTGCCGGAAAAGAACAACCTTCATTGCAGGCTGCACTGAAAGAGGTGAACACTGAAATAGAGTTCTCCAAAGTTATGCTGAATACAGAGGCTACGGCAGGAGAGAAATTGATGTTACTGCAAGGTTGGGCACCGGCTTCCAAAGAAAAGGAAATCGCTGCATGGCTGGATGAACAGCATATTTATTATGAAATTACGAATCCGACACCGGAAGATAATGTACCTATTCAGTTGAACAACAAAGGTTTCTTTGCATGGTTTGAACCGATATGCAGGCTCTATATGCTTCCGAAATACAGTGAGTTGGACCTGACGCCGTTCTTTGCACCGTTCTTTATGGTGTTCTTCGGACTGTGTCTGGGTGACTCCGGTTACGGGTTGTTCCTGTTCCTTGCTGCTACGTTGTACCGTATGTTTGCCAAGAACATCAGTGCTACGATGAAGCCGATTCTTTCATTGGTACAGATACTGGCTGCCTCTACATTCTTCTGTGGAATGCTGACCGGTACGTTCTTCGGGGTAAGTCTCTATGACATCAATATACCTTTCCTACAGTATATGAAGGAGCATTTGTTCATGGACAACAATGCCATGTTCCAGCTCTCATTGATATTGGGTGTGATACAGATTCTCTTCGGTATGATACTGAAAGCTGTGAATCAGGCGATACAGTTCGGCTTCAAGTATGCCGTAGCTACGATCGGTTGGATCATACTGCTGGTATCCTGCGGAGTAGGAGCCTTATTGCCCGAAATCATGCCGCTGGGCGGAACGGTACATCTGTGTATCCTCGGTGTGGCTGCTGCCATGATATTCCTCTTCAATAGTCCCGGTAAGAACGTGTTCCTGAACATCGGGCTGGGATTGTGGGATTCTTACAACATGGCTACAGGCTTACTTGGCGACGTGCTTTCGTACGTTCGTTTGTTTGCCCTCGGTCTGTCGGGAGGTATCCTTGCAGGAGTATTCAACAGTCTGGCTGTGGGTATGAGCCCCGACAATGTGATTGCCGGACCGATTGTGATGGTACTGATATTCGTTATCGGACATGCGATCAATATGTTTATGAATGTACTGGGTGCGATGGTTCACCCTATGCGTCTGACCTTTGTGGAGTTTTTCAAGAATTCCGGTTACGAAGGTGGCGGAAAAGAATATAAGCCATTCAAAAAATAACAATTATAGAATTAAAAATTAAAACAATAAAAACGTAAGATTATGGAAATGAATTTATTGATTGCCTACATCGGCATCGCAGTAATGATTGGTTTGTCTGGCATCGGTAGTGCCTATGGAGTGACGATTGCCGGTAACGCAGCTATCGGCGCTTTAAAGAAGAACGACGGTGCATTCGGTAACTTCCTCGTATTGACCGCACTTCCCGGTACACAGGGTTTGTATGGTTTTGCCGGTTACTTTATGTTCCAGACTATTTTCGGTATCCTTACTCCTGAGATGACTGCTATCCAGGCTGCTGCTATCCTCGGTGCAGGTATCGCGTTGGGATTGGTTGCTTTGTTCTCAGCTATCCGCCAGGGACAGGTTTGTGCGAATGGTATTGCAGCTATCGGACAAGGTCACGATGTATTCAGCAACACGCTGATCCTCGCTGTATTCCCGGAACTTTACGCTATTGTTGCTTTGGCTGCAACATTCTTGATCGGTAGCGCATTGGTTGCATAAGAATCTATTTCTGAATAATTTGCTGACCCGGGGTTGCCTTTTTGATGTCAACTCCGGGTTAATTGTTTCCAGATGCCACACTTGAATAAGGTAAATGCCACACCTCGGCAAGTGAAATGCCACACTTGGTATGTCGCGAAGTGTGGCATTTGCCTTGTTAAAGTGTGGCATTTGAAACGATAGTCAGTCCATCTAACTATTTTTCGCAAACGATTGTTTATACATATTTCATTAGTTTTTTCGATTAATAGGCTATTTTTCAAAGAATAATGTGTAATTTTGCAGCCGGTATTAAGTAATAGAGATTAAAAGTAATATGACTAAAGAGCTGTTAACCCCCGACTACATCTTCGAGTCAAGCTGGGAAGTATGTAACAAGGTTGGAGGTATCTATACGGTTTTGTCCACGCGAGCAAATACCTTGCAGGCAAGATTTCATGATAGATTGTTTTTCATAGGGCCTGATTTTTGGCAGGGGAAAGAGAACCCTTTGTTTATCGAGTCCGATAACCTTTGTGCAGCATGGAAAAAGCATGCATTTACAAAAGATAACCTTTCCGTCCGCATAGGGCGCTGGAACATTCCGGGCAATCCGATCGTTATATTGGTTGATTTCCAACCGTTTTTCGCACAGAAGAATGAAATTTATACAGAGATGTGGAACCACTATCAGGTGGATTCGCTACATGCATACGGTGATTATGATGAAGCATCTATGTTTTCGTATGCTGCCGGAAAGGTGGTAGAGAGTTTCTATCGCTATAACCTGACGGAAACGGATAAGGTGGTTTATCAGGCTCATGAGTGGATGACCGGTATGGGGGCCCTCTACCTGCAGATTGCCGTTCCTGAAATAGCAACGATCTTTACCACGCATGCCACGTCTATCGGACGCTCCATTGCGGGTAACAATAAACCTCTGTACGATTATCTCTTTGCCTATAACGGCGATCAGATGGCGGGAGAGCTCAACATGCAGTCCAAACACTCCATTGAAAAACAAACTGCACATTATGTAGACTGTTTTACGACTGTGAGCGAAATCACGAATAACGAGTGTAAGGAATTGCTCGATAAGCCTGCCGATGTAGTGCTTATGAACGGTTTCGAGGATGATTTTGTGCCGAAGGGCGCTACATTTACCGGAAAGCGTAAACGTGCGAGATCTACTATGTTGCGCGTTGCCAATTGCTTGATGGGTACGGATATGGGAGATGATACATTGATTATCGGTACCAGTGGCCGTTATGAATTCAAGAACAAGGGCATTGATGTCTTCCTTGAATCGCTGAACCGGCTGAACCGTGATAAGAACCTGAAGAAGAATGTATTGGCTTTCATCAACGTGCCGGGTTGGGTAGGCGATGCCCGTGAAGACTTGCAACAACGTCTTAAGAGCAAGGAGAAATTCACTACTCCGTTGGAAGTACCTTTGATTACCCACTGGCTGCATAATATGACGCACGATCAGGTGCTGGATATGTTGAAGTACATGGGCATGAGTAATCATCCTGAGGATAAGGTGAAGATTATTTTTGTTCCCTGCTATCTCGATGGAAAAGATGGCATTATAAACAAGCAATATTATGATTTGATACTGGGAGAAGACCTCAGTGTCTACCCTTCATATTATGAACCTTGGGGATATACCCCGTTGGAAAGTGTTGCTTTCCATGTTCCGACCATCACGACCGACCTGGCTGGATTCGGACTTTGGGTAAACAGCCTGAAGAATCAGCATGGCATCGATGATGGAGTAGAGGTACTTCACCGTTCGGATTATAACTATTCCGAAGTGGCTGATGGCATCAAGGACACCATTTCCGCATTCTCTGGAAAGACGGATGCAGAAGTGAAAAACATTCGCAAGCGTGCTTCCCAAGTGGCTGAGCAGGCTCTGTGGAAGCATTTTATCGAATATTATTATGAGGCCTACGATTTCGCCCTTCGCCATGCGATGGAGCGTCAGCTGGGTTAAATAGAAATAGAATATTAATCAATCAAGTTATCATACAATGAAGATTAAAGTTAGTAATGTAAACACTCCGAACTGGAAAGATGTGAATGTGAAATCTCATATTCCTGCTGAGTTGGAGAAATTGTCTGAATTGGCACACAACATTTGGTGGTCTTGGAACTACGAAGCTACTGAACTGTTTAGAGATCTTGACCCCGCTCTGTGGAAAGAAGTTGGTCATAACCCTGTACTCTTGTTAGAAAGAATGAGTTATGCTAAGCTCGAAGCACTCGCAAACGACAAAGTTATTCTGAAAAGAATGAATGATGTGTATTCTAAGTTTAGAGCATATATGGATGTAGAACCTGATAAAAAACGCCCTTCAATTGCTTATTTCAGCATGGAGTATGGTTTGAACCAGGTACTTAAGATATATTCAGGTGGTTTGGGCGTTCTTGCCGGCGACTACCTGAAAGAGGCTTCTGACAGCAATGTAGACCTTTGCGCAGTCGGTTTCCTGTATCGTTATGGTTACTTTACACAGACTCTCTCTATGGATGGTCAGCAGATTGCCAACTACGAAGCTCAGAACTTCGGCCAGTTGCCTATCGAACGTGTGATGGACGAGAATGGTAATCAGGTGATTGTGGATGTTCCTTATCTGGATTACTTTGTTCATGCGTTTGTATGGCGCGTGAATGTGGGACGTATCTCTCTCTATCTGTTGGATACGGACAATGAAATGAATAGTGAATTCGACCGTCCTATCACTCACCAGCTTTATGGTGGTGACTGGGAAAACCGTCTGAAACAAGAAATTCTGCTCGGTATCGGTGGTATCTTGACCCTGAAGAAACTGGGTATCAAGAAAGAAGTTTATCACTGTAACGAAGGACATGCAGCATTGATCAATGTTCAGCGTATCTGTGACTATGTAGCAGAAGGTTTGTCTTACGATCAGGCTATCGAACTGGTGCGTGCATCTTCTCTGTATACTGTACATACTCCGGTTCCTGCCGGTCACGACTATTTCGACGAAGGTCTTTTCGGCAAATATATGGGCGGTTATCCTGCCAAGATGGGTATCAGCTGGGATGACCTGATGGATCTCGGACGTAATAATCCGGGTGATAAAGGCGAACGTTTCTGTATGTCTATCTTCGCCTGCAACACTTCACAGGAAGTGAACGGTGTAAGCTGGTTGCACGGAAAAGTTTCTCAGGAAATGTTCTCTACTATCTGGAAGGGCTATTTCCCCGAAGAAATGCATGTGGGTTATGTTACCAACGGTGTACACTTCCCAACTTGGAGCGCTACTGAATGGAAACATCTCTATGCTGCTAACTTCGACGAGAACTTCTTGTACGATCAGTCTAACCCGAAGATTTGGGAAGCTATCTATAATGTGCCCGATGAAAAAATCTGGGAAACACGTATGGCTTTGAAGAACAAGTTGATCGACTATGTTCGCAAGCAATATCGCGAAACCTGGTTGAAGAATCAGGGTGATCCTTCACGTATCGTTTCGTTGATGGATAAGATCAATCCGAATGCATTACTGATTGGTTTCGGTCGTCGTTTTGCTACTTACAAACGTGCTCACCTGCTGTTCACTGACCTTGACCGTCTGGCTAAGATTGTGAACAACCCTGACTATCCGGTACAGTTCCTGTTCACCGGTAAGGCTCACCCGCATGACGGAGCGGGTCAAGGTCTGATCAAGAGAATTATCGAAATCTCCCGTCGTCCGGAATTCCTGGGTAAGATTATCTTCCTGGAAAACTATGATATGCAGCTGGCTCGCCGTCTGGTATCCGGTGTGGATATCTGGTTGAATACTCCGACTCGTCCGCTCGAAGCATCCGGTACTTCCGGTGAGAAAGCGTTGATGAACGGTGTTGTAAACTTCTCCGTACTCGACGGTTGGTGGTTGGAAGGCTACCGCGAAGGTGCAGGTTGGGCGCTGACAGAAAAGCGTACTTACCAGAACCAGGATCATCAGGATCAGCTCGATGCAGCTACTATCTACAGCATCCTTGAAACTGAGATTTTGCCGTTGTACTATGCACGCAACAAGAAGGGATACTCTGAAGGTTGGGTGAAGACTATCAAGAATTCTATCGCACAGATTGCACCTCACTATACAATGAAACGTCAGTTGGACGACTATTATAGCAAGTTCTATACTAAGTTGGCTAAACGTTTCAGCGCACTGTCTGCCAATGACAATGCCAAAGCTAAGGAAATTGCTGCTTGGAAAGAAGAAGTGGTTTCTAAGTGGGACAGCATCGAGGTCGTATCTTATGACAAGTGTGAAGAATTGCTGCAGGCTACCATCGAAAGCGGTAAGGAATACACCATTACTTACGTTATTGATGAGAAGGGCTTGAACGATGCAATCGGTCTGGAACTGGTAATTACTTACACTGCCGGTGACGGTAAACAACACGTTTACTCTGTTGAGCCGTTTAGCGTAGTGAAGAAAGAGGGTAACCTCTATACCTTCCAGGTGAAACATAAATTAGAGAACGCAGGTAGCTTCAAGGTATCCTACCGCATGTTCCCGAAAAACTCTGACCTGCCTCACCGTCAGGATTTCTGTTACGTTCGCTGGTTCGTGTAAGAGTTTAATATATCAACATAGTGAAGCTGCTTGCGGGAGGTTGTCAAACCTCTCGGAGCAGCTTTTGTTTTTTATTCACCTTATAAATAATGTGCTATGAGACAGTTACTTCTTTTTCTGAGCGTTTTGTTTTGTGCGGTTTCGGAAGGATATGCACAGAGTGGGGAGAATTCCTCGTTTCTTTTTGGTGATTATCAGGAGGCTACCGTTTACCTGAAAAACGGCAGGCAGGTTCGCAACAAAATGAACTATAATCTGGTAAGTGAGAAATTCTACTTTATTGATGAACGGGATGGGCAGCAAGTCAAGATCTTGTCGAATGTTGATGAGGTGAATATTATAAAGTTCGGTGAACGGACGTTTTATCCTGAAAAAGGTGCCGGAGTCGAGATATTATCTTCCGAACCTCCATTCTATGTACAGTACAAAGGAACTGCACGCGATAAACCGAAAGCAGCAGGATATGGCGGTACTTCTTCCGTTTCCAATACTACGACCTACTCTATGGTAGGCAGTAACAGTGGTAGGATGACTGCCGTGTATGATCCCGGACGCCTGGAGTTGGGCAGACGCTACAATGTGTATTGGGTGGAGAAAAAGGGAAAGAAGAAAGAAATTCGCAATATGAAGCAATTCCTGAAACTGAACTCTGATTATCGGGAAGACTTGGAACGTTACATTAAGGAAAATGGTGTGAAGTTTGACGATGCACAGCAGATGTTGATTTTGTATATATATGCTGATTCGCTGACGAAGTAGGGCGTATTTCTCTGTTGAACAAGTTCCGGTAGATACGTGTTTTATTTATACGACTAATAAAATAGAAATTCGTATGAAGAAAATTGTATTGCTCCGCCACGGTGAGAGCGCATGGAATAAAGAGAATCGTTTCACAGGTTGGACCGATGTGGATTTAACAGAGAAAGGCATTGCCGAAGCTAAGAAGGCAGGAGAGTTATTGGTAGATAATGACTTTCAGTTTGATAAGGCCTATACCTCTTACCTGAAGCGTGCAGTAAAGACGCTGAATGTGGTATTGGATCGTATGGATCAGGACTGGATACCGGTAGAAAAATCCTGGCGTCTGAACGAGAAGCACTACGGGCAGCTACAGGGGTTGAACAAGGCGGAGACTGCTGAAAAATATGGTGAAGAACAGGTGTTAGTCTGGCGTCGCAGCTATGATGTGGCTCCACATGCATTGGCTGAAGATGATCCCCGTAACCCGCGTTTTGAGGTTCGATACAATGAAGTGCCCGATGCCGAATTGCCTCGTACAGAGTCGCTGAAAGATACAATAGAACGCATTATGCCTTATTGGAAATGTGTGATTTTCCCGAATCTGAAGACTGCAGATGAGCTACTTGTAGTAGCGCACGGCAACAGTTTGCGAGGAATTATCAAACACCTGAAAGGTATCTCCGATGAAGATATTGTAAAGCTGAATCTGCCGACTGCTGTGCCTTATGTATTCGAATTCGATGACGACCTGAATTTGACGAAGGATTATTTTCTGGGAGATCCGGAGGAGATAAAGAAGTTGATGGAAGCGGTGGCGAACCAAGGAAAGAAATGATTTAAGATAAAAAGAGGAATGATGAACGCTCCGTTTCATCATTCCTCTTTTTATTATCCTGCCAGCTCGTGAAATATCGTAATACTCAGAAATATTCCGATTGCTAAGCAAAGTGCTATTAATATCCAGTTTGTATATTTGGCACTTGGTTTTGTTTCCTTATGCAGATTCTGGTCGAAGTAGTTCTTGAAGAAGAGATAGATGGCAGGTACGGTTGCACTGGCCAACAATAAATCTTCCGGAATTTTGTAGACGTAAACTTTGGAGAAAGCAATGAGCGCCCAGTGACAAAGGAAAAGGATCACCAATAGATTGACCTTACGGGAAAACGCCAACAACAATCCGATAGTGAATACGGCTACGGAACAAGGCATCACACAGGTAGTCATCATCGGGAATTCCATGCCCCGTGCCCATGAGAGGAGAGGGTAAAGGAACGGCATGGCATACAATATGTAAGTCAGCTTGTCATATTTGTGGTAACGCTCAAACGGCGTATAGTTCGTAATGAGATCCCATAGCCAGATAAGTGCGATTATGCCCCAGAATATGGCAAGTATATAATTGTAATTCCGGTCACCACAATAAATCATGTAGTAGACGATAGAAATCCAGCTATTTAAAAATACCATATATCCCTTCATCAGCCGCTTGACCAGTAGTGTCGGTTTCTGATAGAGAAGTATGGTCAGCAAGATGCCTACAACGGTTATAACGATCTGGGCTATCCAGGTTCCTTCATTATATTGTGCGATTGTTTTCCAAAAAACTTCCATACGCAATCTTTTAATTTTTAATTTTCAACTTTTATTTTTTCTCGTGTCTTGTCATGGAGAAGGCCCGTTTGATGAACAGGAACAACGGTATAGTAGCGCCCACTGCCAACATGAAGATAACACTACAGGTAATGATTGAATTTGTAAATAAGTCAATCAGATACTTTTCCTGTAATTCGGGCACTTTCAGGTTCTGCATGAACATGATGAGCGAGAATACTATTTTGTAGGCATACATACCCGGAATCATGGGCAGCAATGCAGGAATATAAAGTACAGTCATGGGGCAATAGATACGTTTTCCCAGAACCAAACTTCCCATACCGATACTGAAAGAAGCACATAGGGATGCAGTAGCAATATCCACTCCCAGATACGTCATCAGGCAGAAGCGCAGGGCATGACCGATGGCGGCAAGCAAAGCAATGGAAGGGAAAGCACGCAAAGGAGGATCTGAAATCGCTCCGAAACCGATAGCGGCGACAGCGGCGAATATGCCGTCTGTAAGTATATCAACAAGTATCATAATAAACTATTTCTAATTAACATAAGAGTACAGGAAAGTCCTACGGAAATACATAGTACCAGCAATAAAGCCTGAATAAGGCGGGTGCATCCGGTGAGTACGTGCCCTTCTACAATATCGATAACACCGTTCAGCAAAGGTACTCCGGGTACCAGGTAAAGAACGCTTGTAGCGATGGCAATTTCGGCGGTGGTTTCCAGTGTCAAAGCTGAAGAAGCAACCATAGAAGCGATGAATGCAGAGACTATGAAAACAAGGTAATGGTTGATTTTCTTTTTCTGCATAATTTGTTTGACGTAGAAACCTATGAGAGTGGCAGAGAATACAATGAGGCGTGCAGTCCAGTCGCCACCGAACAGGGCGCAGAATGATGCATTGGCAAATCCCACCAGGAACAGTGTGCAAAGCGGGTCCATTTTGGGGCGTGCAATGATTTTCTCGTATTTTTCCCACAGGGTGTCGAGAGGCAGATGGTTGTCATAAGCTTCCCAACTGAGTGCACTCAGTTCGGCATTCAGCTCAAAACTGATGGGAAAAGCGGGGATGATGGCTACTTCATTATAAACTTCAGTGCTGTCGATGTCGCATACGCTTACTACCATGGTCTTTTGAAAAAGGCTCATTTTCACGTCTACATCCAGTGACTTTCCGATGCGGCGAGTGTTTCGTATCACGCGTGAAGTGTGTACACCGGAACCCATAAGACGATTGGCATACTCCAGTAAAAACCGGGTAATTTCTTTTAATTCGTTTGGCGAATTCATACTTAAAATGTTATCCTAATATTATCTGTTCTTGAAAAGCGCCGCAAAGGTACGGCTTTTTGAGAAAACAAAAAAGTGATGCAAGGTATAATTGCGGGAATTTTTGAGAAGGTGGACAGGGAAGGAGATGCATCAGAAGCACCTCCTTATGTTTGCTGATTATTAAGCGATACGAGGTACAGGGTTATAGTTGTAGGCCACTACCTCTTCTGTCCGCAGTGAAGCCTGTACGTCGATCAGGCGTTGGTTTTTACTTCCGCGGAAGCACAGGCTTTCATCCCACAGTTCTTGTTTGAATTTTCCATCTACCAGTACATCGATGTATTGCAATAGTTTGGCCTGTAGAGGGTTGCGCAGCAGAGTTTCAAATGTATATCCGGTATAACACCAGATATTTTTACCGCTTTTTTCCTTAATGGCGCATGCCAGTTCTGCAAATCCTTCCGGCTGGTACATCGGGTCTCCGCCACTGAATGTTACGTCTGCAAAGTCGTCGGCAAGTACTTTTTCCAATATTTCGTCTGTTGACATCCAATGCCCCCGATCGATATCCCAGGATTCGGGATTGTGGCAGCCCGGGCATCTATTCGGGCATCCGGCAGCATAAATGGAGGTCCGGAAACCCGGACCGTCCACTGTGGTATCTTCTATAATATCAAGAATAGAAAGCATGATTCAATTAAAAATTAAGAATTAAAAATTAAAGGTTGGTGAGAGGGAATGAAATTAAGGGGCTGCTTCGTTATTGCGCAGCCCTTTAATTTTAAATTTATAATTTTTAATTGTGAATGACACGGTCGTTCAGTTCCGCCAATTTAGCGTTGTTCCAGCGGTCGGTAGTACCTACCAGATAACCGGTGATACGCTGTAATTTATCGATGTGGGTACTTCCGCATTTAGGGCAAGCTTCCAGATTCGGAGTTGAATTTTCGTAGCCGCATTCCAGACAGCGGTTACGGTTGTGGTTTACTGAACCGTATCCAATGTTATACTGATCCATCATATCTACTACACGCATGATAACTTCGGGGTTATGTGTTGCATCACCGTCTATTTCTACATAGAAGATGTGTCCGCCACGTGTCAGATCGTGATACGGTGCTTCTACTTCAGCTTTATGGCGGGCACTGCACTTATAATATACGGGTACGTGATTGGAGTTTGTATAATAATCCCGGTCTGTAATACCTGGCAGTACCCCGAATTTCTTACGGTCGGCACCTGTGAACTTACCCGATAAACCTTCGGCAGGCGTGGCCAGCACACTGTAGTTATGGTGATACTGTTCGGAGAACTGGTTGGCACGATCACGGATATAGGTTACTATCTTCACTCCCAGTTTTTGTGATTCTTCCGATTCTCCATGATGTTTTCCTGTAAGGGCTACCAGGCATTCTGCCAGACCGATGAAACCGATACCCAGTGTTCCCTGATTG
Organism: Bacteroides intestinalis; assembly: GCF_003464595.1. GTDB lineage: Bacteria > Bacteroidota > Bacteroidia > Bacteroidales > Bacteroidaceae > Bacteroides > Bacteroides intestinalis_A. The sequence continues at coordinate 159,045 of NZ_QRZF01000011.1, read as the reverse complement.
ATAACAGAAGCAATCGTATCGTTAGGTTTCAGCTTTTCGCTACCCACCCATAAAGCAGACATTAACAGCGGAAATTGCTTGGCAAATGCTGTTTTCTGGAATTCCATGCGTTCGTGGAGTTGGCGGGCTGTAACTTCGAGCATTGCATCCAGTTTGGCGAAGAATTTGGCTATACGCAATTCTTCGTCTTCTATCTTCATGCATTCGATGCCCAGGCGTACGATGTTGATGGTGGAGAAAGAAATATTTCCGCGTCCGATGGATGTTTTCGGCCCGAAGCGGTTTTCGAATACACGTGTGCGGCATCCCATGGTTGCCACTTCGTGCTGATAACGCTGAGGATCGTCCGCTCTCCATTCTTCACTCTGGTTGAATGTAGCGTCCAGGTTCAGGAAGTTCGGGAAGAAACGGCGTGCGGTCACTTTGCAGGCAAGTTGGTAAAGATCATAGTTGCGGTCTTCCGGCAGATAGCTTACGCCACGTTTCTTTTTCCATATCTGGATAGGGAAGATGGCAGTTTCGCCATTGCCTACGCCCTGATAGGTGCTTTTCAGTAACTCGCGGATGATGCAACGTCCCTCGGCTGATGTATCCGTGCCGTAGTTGATAGAGCTGAATACGACTTGATTGCCGCCGCGTGAGTGAATGGTATTCATATTATGGATGAATGCTTCCATGGACTGGTGTACACGTGCTACAGTTTTGTTGATGGCATGTTGTACAATGCGTTTTTCGTCGGACAGACCATCCAACGGCTGTTGCAGGTAGTCTGTAAGTTCCTTCTGATAAAGATGTGAATAATCTTTTCCGTTCAGTTCTTCCAGATTCTTGATTTCTTCGATGTAGCTGTTGCGTACATAAGGTGCCAGATAAAAATCGAATGCAGGAATAGCCTGTCCACCATGCATTTCATTCTGGGCAGTTTCCAGTGAGATACATCCCAGGATACTTGCTGTTTCGATGCGTTTGGCAGGACGTGATTCGCCATGTCCGGCAGAAAAGCCACAGGACAAAATGCGGTCCAGCGGGTGTTGAACGCATGTCAGACTTTTGGTAGGGTAGTAGTCCTTATCATGAATATGCAGATAATTGTTGTGTACAGCTTCCAGTACCTCGTCACTCAACAAATAGTCGTCTACAAACGGTTTGGTGGTTTCACTGGCAAACTTCATCATCATGCCCGCCGGAGTATCGGCATTCATATTGGCATTTTCCCGTGTCACATCGTTGGACTTGATCTCTATAATCTCCAGAAACATATCACGTGTCTTGGCTTTGCGGGCAATGCTACGCTGGTTGCGGTAAGCAATATACTTTTGTGCCACATCTTTCCGGCTACTCTTCATCAGCTCCATTTCTACTGCATCCTGAATGGCTTCCACCGTCATTTGTGCACTTCCCTTGAAGGATATGTGATCTGTGATCTGGCGTATCAATTGCAGGTCTTCACCTTTGTCCGTGTGTAACATTGCTTTACGGATCGCAGTTACTATTTTCTCTTCATTAAAGCCGACTACTCGTCCGTCTCTTTTGATTACAGTCTGTATCATGGTCTCATTCTTATTATTTTGTTATCCATTTGAATTGGGAGCACAAAGATATAAACTAATCTGGAAGTTTTTATTTTTGGAAAACTTTTGTGTCTGTAAAATATGTTAATCAATTGATATTCAGTAATGATTAAAAGGGAAATGGAAAACTTTTTATTTTGTAGGTCTTTTAAAAGTTGTTCGAAATGGAAAACCCTATGTAGTAAGTAGATACAAAAAACCTCGCCTGCTACACATCCATGTAACAGGCGAGGTTGTACTATAAAAAATAATCTTGAATAGGGATTATTCTTTCCCGTACGAAAATTATTTCAAAACTTCTGCCAATTTTGTTTGCAACTCTTCACCGTGCAATCCGCGTGCGATGATAGTTCCTTCACCGTCGATCAATACAGTGTGAGGAATACTGCTTACTGCATACAACTGAGCGCCTTCGCAATTCCAGTATTTTAGGTCAGACATTTGTGGCCAAGTGATGTTCAGCTTCTCGATAGCATCTTTCCATGCTTCGCCACTTTGATCCAAAGATACACCTACGATTTCAAAACCTTTGTTCTTGTATTGAGCATAGGCTTCTACCAGGTTCGGCATTTCGCGACGGCAAGGACCACACCAGCTTGCCCAGAAGTCGATGAGTACCACTTTACCTTTACCTACATAGTCAGACAGTTTCACCGGTTTTCCGTCAGGAGTTGCCATTTCGAAATCTGTGAACTTCTGGCCTACAGCAGTAGCTTTCATCTTTTCTACGTTTCCTTTGATCTTGATGATTACTTCATCGTTAGCAAATTCAGCGGGAATTTGCGGCATCAACGGATCCAGTTCGTCTACTTCAAGGTAGTAGTAGTTATTCTTCAGCAAATGAACGCCCACCAGGTTAGTGATGTTCTTAGCGATACCTGCCTTAGTGATTTCCATTGATTTTTCTTGCAGATCGTTCATTTCCTTCATTTTGGCTTCGCGCTGCTCGTCAGTCAGTGTAGTATCTGACATAGACTCATATATAGTCATCATTTGCTTGTTCAGATCATTCAGTTGAGCTCTGATTTCCTGATAAGCATCGTTGCTCGGCGTACCGGTAGCAGAGTCATTATCGCGGGTTAGGTTCATCTTGATGTTACCGTTTTCAAGGAAGAAGTCCATCAGGATACCTTCTTTTCCTGCCGGTCTGTAGGTTACGTAACGGTTCACAGCAGTATCTTGTACGCCTTTAAAGGTGAATGTACCTTTGGTGATTACTGCGGAGTCTACTTTTACAAGATTTCTTCCGTCTACTTTTTGCAAAAATACAGTGTCGCCGTCAGCTCCACCCTCTACGGTTCCGGTTACCACGTAACCTTTGTTTCCGCTACAGGCAGCAACGATAGCAGCCACAGCGAGCAGATAGATAAATTTTTTCATTGCTTTTATTATTAAGTAAAAATATATGGCTACAAAGATAGTCAATAAAAAATCCCCTCCGGCATAACCGGAGAGGATTTTATAGTTTTAATCCCATTTTTTGTAATCGTACTGTGCTTACTATTATTCAGCAGCAGCTTCAGCAGCGGGAGCTTCTTCAGCAGGGGTCTCTGTTGCCTCTTCAGCAGGAGCTTCAGCGGCAGCTTTTTCTGCTTCTTCAGCAGCCTTCTTTTCAGCCAATGCTTTTGCTTTTTCAGCGTTTACTTTCTTTTCAGCTTCCAGACGTGCTTTTGCTTCAGCTTTTTTAGCTTCTTCGTCTTTAGCTTTCAAAGCAGCCAAACCGCTTTGTTTGTTGTTCTTCCAAGCTTCGAATTTAGCTTCTGCTTCAGCTTCGCCAAATGCGCCCTTGGTAACACCACCCATGAGGTGTTTTTTCATGTAAACGCCTTCGTTTGACAAGATGTTACGAACAGTGTCAGTCGGTTGTGCACCTTTCATAACCCAGTCAAGTGCGCGGTCGAACTTCAAATCTACTGTGGCAGGATTGGTGTTCGGATTGTACGTACCAATCTTCTCAATAAATTTACCATCACGTGGTGCTCTTACGTCTGCAATAACGATAGAGTAGAAAGCGTAGCTCTTACGTCCATGTCTTTGCAATCTGATTTTTGTTGCCATTTTAAATAATGTTTTAAATAAATGATTTGAATTATGCTACTATCTCGTAATAGCGGCTGCAAAGGTATGGTTTTTATTTTGATTGACAAAGAGTTCCTAACAAAAAAAGGATGGATTTCATCAGAAACCCATCCTTCTTTTTAATAACGTATTATCGTGAGAATAATTAATTCTTCGGTAATGCTTCTTTAACTACCATCGGACGACCTGCGTATTCTGCGCCGTTCAATGCATTAATAGCGTTAGATGCTTCTGAAGAATCCGGCATTTCGATGAATGCGAATCCTTTAGATCTTCTTGTTTCACGGTCAGTGATGATTCTTACTGAGTCTACTGTTCCGTACTCTTCCATAACTTCTCTTAAATCTGATTCTTTAACCCTGTAATTCAGGTTACCTACATACAAATTCATAAATCTAAATAAAATAATAAATTAATAATTCAATAAACAAAGTTTTTGGAAGTTGTTAGGTCAGAAATGGAAATACTCAATACAGAGGAAATACATACGTGAAATAATCAAATCAAATAAACTTCTTTATTGTTCGGCTACAAAGTAACGCATTCTATTTCAATAATGCATCATCTTTTACCATATTTTTTTGCGATAATTTCATTTTTTGCCGAATATGGGCGAATATTTACGAATATCGTTTCGGATATCTCAATAATATTGCTAATAATGCACAAATTCCCATTGTAAACGGATAGTACAAGCTGCCGATGATACTGATGGGAGAGATGCCTGCCAATCCGGCGGCAATGAGTAGTTGCGCACCGTAAGGAATGATGCCTTGCACCAGGCAGGAGAATGTGTCCAGGATGCTGGCTGTCTTCCGGCGATCCAGGTGGAAACGTTGGGCAATGTCTTTGGCTATCGGTCCGGTGGTAATAATGGCGATGGTGTTGTTTGCCGTACAGAGGTTGGCAATGCTGACAAGTGCGGCGATGCTCAGTTCTGCTCCTCGTTTGCCTTTTACATGGCGCGTCAGGCGGGAGATGATGAAGTCGATTCCGCCATTGTAGCGGATTGTTTCCAGCATACCGCCGGCAAGCAGGGTGATGATAATCAGTTCACCCATTCCTGTGATGCCGGTTCCCATGGAACCGAACCAGTCGAAGAAAGCTGTGCTCAGGTCTGTTTCGCTTGTGAAGATACCGATGATACCTGTACTCAGTATACCCAAGAGAAGGACTAACATTACATTCACACCTGCCACTGCTGTGCCCAGCACGATGAGGTAGGGGATAACCTTTATCCATTCTATCTCTTGTGTTTGTGCAGGAGCTGTGATGGACAATCCCTGGAATATATAGATGCAGAGCACAATCAGTGCTGCCGGAACCACAATCATGAAATTTACGCGAAATTTGTCCCGCATCACGCAATCCTGTGTCTTGGTGGAAGCTATGGTGGTATCCGAAATAAACGAAAGATTATCTCCGAAGAATGAACCGCCCACTACAATGGCAACCATATATGGCAGGTCGATGCCGGTCTTTTCCGCTAATCCGATGGCTACAGGGGTGAGGGCTACAATTGTTCCCACACTGGTGCCTATGGAAAGTGAAATGAAACATGCGGCTATAAAAATACCTGCCAGTAGCAGGTTATCCGGCAGAATACTCAGGGTGAGGTTTACTGTGGCGTCGATTGCTCCCATTTGTTTGGCACTTTGGGCAAAGGCTCCGGCAAGAATGAATATCCATATCATCAATATGATATTCTTGTTGCTGGCTCCCACGGAGAATTGATACACCCGTTTTTCCAGGCTCAGTCCGCGCGTCAGTGCAATGGCATAGCAGGATGACAGAAGAAATGCGACTGTAATGGGTACCTTATAGAAATCATTTACAATCAGTGACGTCACCAGGTAAAGGCATAAAAATACTGCCAGCGGGCTTAGTGCCCACCATCCACCCTTTTGTTTATTTGTTGTATCTGTCATCTTAATATATAGTTTTGAGGGAAAGTTGACGAGTTAACCAGTTGACAAGGGGACAAGGTTCCATGCGGCATAGGAGCATTGCGCAGCCCCCTTGTTCCCTTGTTAACTCGTCCCCTTGTCAACTGGTTTCCTTCCTTTCTTTTCCAGAATGAGCCATTAATTCGTTGCAAAATTATAAAAAACAAAGAGCGGAGCAAAATAGTTTTTGCCCGCTCTCTATCTCTTAATTACCCGTTGGCGGAATTAATTTCTTTCTATAGGGTTTTGAGGGAAAGTTGACGAGTTAACCAGTTGACAAGGGGACAAGGTTCCATGCGGCACAGAAGCATTGCGCAGCCCCTTGTTTCCTTGTCAACTGGTCAACTGGTTCCCTTCCTTTCTTTTCTTTATAAAGTTACTCCTGTCTTGAAGATCGCAATTTCCTTATAACCTTTCTTTTCGTTGTTTACGAATTCGCCGCTTGCTACCTGGATTATATAATCAATGAACCGTTCGCAAGTCTTTTCCATCGGTTCATTTTCTACGATGACTCCTGCGTTGAAATCAATCCAGCCCGGTTTGTTCTTTGCCAATGTGGAGTTCGTTGAAATCTTCATGGTCGGTACATAGGTTCCGAACGGGGTTCCGCGTCCTGTAGTGAACAATACCATGTGGCAACCGCAGGAAGCCAGTGCTGTGGCAGCAACAAGGTCATTTCCCGGTGCCGACAGCAGGTTCAGGCCTTTCACTCTCAGACGTTCACCATACGGTAATACGCCTTCCACATAGCTCTTGCCGCATTTCTGTGTACATCCCAGTGCCTTGTCTTCCAGAGTAGAGATGCCTCCCGCTTTGTTTCCCGGAGATGGGTTTTCGCCTACCGGTTCGCCATGTGAGAGGAAATATTCCTTGAAGTCATTAATCAATTTCACTGTTTCTTTAAATAGTTCCTCGTTGCGGCAACGGTTCATTAATATGGTTTCCGCACCGAACATTTCCGGAACTTCCGTCAATACGCTTGTACCGCCTTGTGCCACCAGGAAGTCGGAGAACATTCCCAGTAACGGATTGGCTGTGATACCTGAGAAACCGTCCGAACCACCGCACTTCAAACCCACGCGTAATTCACTCAGGGGAACATCCACGCGCTCGTCTTTGCTTGCTTTTTCGTATAGCTCGCGCAGCAACTCCATACCTTCTTCGTACTCGTCGCCCACTTTTTGAGTAACCATGAATTTTACGCGATCTTCATCGTACTCTCCCAGGAATTCGCGGAATACATCCGGCTGATTGTTTTCACAACCCAAGCCCACTACCAGAACTGCGCCGGCATTGGGATGCAATACCATGTCACGCAGAATCTTCTTTGTATTTTCATGGTCGTCACCCAACTGTGAACAGCCATAATTATGCGGATAAGCCATGATTGCATCCACACCCTTACCGCCTGTTTCCCGGCGCAAACCTTCGGCCAGTTGGTTGATGATACCATTCACACAACCTACAGTCGGTATAATCCAAACCTCGTTACGAATGCCCACTTCGCCATTTTTGCGGCGATACCCTTTGAATGTCAGATCTTTGTGCGGAATATCCAGCGTAACACTTGTCGGATTGTAAGTATAGTCCAGCAATCCTGCCAAGTTTGTCTGAATATTATTTTCGTTCATCCAGTCCCCTTGTTTCTTGGCCATACGTGCATGGCCGATAGGGTACCCATATTTAATGACGTTTTCGCCCTCTGCAAAATCTTTTAATGCAAATTTGTGTCCGGCGGGTACTTCCTCGTTCAGAGTGATTTCCACTCCGTCCACAGTGAGTTTTTCTCCTGCCGGCAGCGTCACAATAGCTACAGCTACATTATCAGCAGGGTTGATTTTAAGGTACTTAGTTTCCATAATTACTCTTATTATTTATGATGATAAAATTCAATATTTTCCTTCGTCAACAAGTCAATCGGCATAAAGTTCTCTCTTGGAACTTCCTTTTTGAAAATCAGGTAATCACATAGTGCCTTGATTCCGTCGAATCCCTGTAACTCCGGCTGTTGGGCTATGAGGAAAGATACGCTGCCCTCCATCAGGCATTTCACGTTACGTTCCAGCAAGTCATACCCCATCAGATTAAAAGCTGTTTTTCCTTGTTTCAACAAGTACTCTCCAACGATATACACTTTTGAATTGAAAGTGATACCATTCTTTACATTCGGATGTTTTCTGAAAAAATCGTCCAGCATCTGTGCATCATCACTGTCCCGCTTGGCATGTAAGTCCAATTCCCAAATGCGGCAGTGGGGGTGATGCTTCAACATATACTCCCGGAAACCGATTTCGCGGCGTTCCTGCTGGTTAGATCCCACAATACCCTCGTTTATCTTGCGGAAGATTACTACTTCCTGCTCGCTTCCTGCAAGTAGCATCATCATTTTTGCGGCGAAGTATCCGCTTTGGTGAGAATTCTGTCCAAAGAAGGAAAGGGCGGGTTGATCTTTCAGATTTGAGTCTATATATATATAAGGTGTAGAACGTCGGTTCAATTCCTCTGTGAAAGATTTCGTATGTTGCGGAACGGTGGGGGCAAACATGACTCCGTCGGGTTCCTGTTCCAGGATGCCTTGGGCAACATCTACGAATGAATGATAATCAAACGGATCATAAAAGGAGAGGTCTACGGAGATATTGAAATCCGAATATGCTATCAGTGCATCGTGAATGCCGGCTTCTACCGCAGTCCAGTATTCGCCTTCCTCATGTTGCGGCAGCAGGCAGGAGAATGCGTATTTCTTGTTGGATGCCAGTGCACTGGCGTACATATTAGGCTGGTAATCCAGTTGCTTCAGGATTTCTTCCACCCGTTTCCGGCTGGCTTCCGACACACCACTACGGCCGTGTATCACACGATCTACTGTCCCCACTGATACATCCGCCATTTTGGCGATATCTTTAATACGTATTCTTTCAGACCCCATATCAATTACAATTTGACGATTTATAATTTACCATGTGTTCGCACACAATAATAATCTTAATATTTTCAGCACAAATATATGACAATTTTTGTAATTACGAAAATTGTTGTATCTTTGTGCCCGCACACGAAGGCTATGAAGAACGAACCGTATTTTAGTTTACTCTCCATAGTATCAGGTGATTAAGGCTGTTTTTGGCTCTAAAATGACAAATTGAAAGTTCTAAATTAATCACATATTAAAAAATAAATAAGATTATGGGAAAGAAAGTCGTTACATTAGGCGAGATCATGTTGAGACTGTCCACTCCGGGAAACACTCGTTTTGTTCAGTCTGATTCATTTGACGTAGTATATGGCGGTGGTGAAGCAAACGTTGCTGTCAGCTGTGCCAATTACGGACATGATGCTTACTTTGTGACTAAATTGCCGAAACACGAAATCGGACAATCTGCTGTAAATGCATTGCGCAAATATGGTGTAAAAACAGATTTCATTGCCCGTGGCGGCGATCGCGTGGGTATCTATTATCTTGAAACAGGTGCTTCCATGCGTCCCAGCAAAGTTATCTACGACCGTGCACATTCTGCTATCGCTGAAGCTGATGCAGCTGATTTCGACTTCGATGCCATCATGGAAGGTGCCGATTGGTTCCACTGGTCAGGTATTACTCCTGCTATCTCTGATAAAGCTGCCGAACTTACCAAATTGGCTTGTGAAGCTGCAAAACGTCACGGTGTTACGGTTTCTGTTGACCTCAACTTCCGTAAGAAACTCTGGACAAAAGAGAAAGCTCAGTCTATCATGAAGCCTTTGATGCAGTACGTAGATGTTTGTATTGGTAATGAAGAAGATGCAGAACTCTGCTTGGGCTTTAAACCCGATGCTGACGTAGAAGGCGGAAAGACGGATGCTGAAGGATACAAAGGTATTTTCAAGGCAATGGCTAAAGAATTCGGCTTTAAATATGTAATCTCTACTTTGCGTGAATCATTCTCTGCAAGTCACAATGGCTGGAAGGCAATGATTTATAATGGTGAAGAATTCTACGAATCCAAGCGTTATGATATCAACCCGATTATCGACCGCGTAGGTGGTGGTGACTCTTTCTCTGGTGGTATCATTCACGGTTTGCTGACGAAACCTAATCAGGGCGCAGCTCTTGAATTTGCAGTAGCCGCTTCTGCATTGAAGCATACTATCAATGGTGACTTTAATCTGGTATCTGTAGAAGAAGTTGAATCACTGGCTGGTGGTGACGCAAGTGGACGTGTTCAACGCTAAAAAAATAATCATAAGAAAATGGCAAAGTTTGATAAAATAGCTGTGCTGAACAAAATTGGTTCAACCGGCATGGTTCCTGTATTTTACCATAAAGATGCAGAAGTTGCAAAAAAAGTAGTGAAAGCTTGTTACGAAGGTGGTGTTCGTGCATTCGAATTTACCAATCGTGGCGACTTTGCTCATGAAGTATTTGCAGAAGTTGTGAAGTTTGCAGCAAAAGAATGTCCTGAAATGGCAATGGGTGTGGGTTCTATTGTAGATCCTGCAACGGCTGCCCTTTATTTACAATTGGGTGCTAACTTTGTTGTAGGTCCGTTGTTCAATCCTGAAATCGCTAAGATTTGCAACCGTCGTCTGGTGGCTTACACTCCGGGATGCGGAAGTGTGTCGGAAGTTGGCTTTGCACAAGAAGCAGGCTGCGATCTCTGCAAGATATTCCCGGGTGATGTTCTCGGTGCAAAACTTGTAAAAGGTTTGCTGGCTCCGATGCCTTGGTCTAAGTTGATGGTGACCGGTGGAGTAGAACCTACTCAGGAAAACTTGACTTCCTGGATTAAAGCAGGTGTATTCTGCGTAGGTATGGGCTCAAAACTCTTCCCGAACGATAAAGTTGCTGCAGAAGATTGGGCTTATGTTACTGAAAAATGTAAAGAAGCGCTGGCTTATATAGCAGAAGCAAGAAAATAAGATATTTCATTTTGTTTAAAGGTGTTTAAAGGGGACAACCATTGGAGTTGGCAGATTGTTGCTACTCCAATGGTTTGTTTTTTTATAATATATAGTTTTTTTAAAAGAGGCTATATTTTGAATTTATCAGCTTTTTCCGCCTTTATCTGAGAAACTCTCATCGAATCCCTCTTCTTTCTAATAAACTTGTATATTTTGTTATATTCATTTCTTTATAACTTGTATATGCTATTTTTTTATTTGAACCAAAAGTTGTATATCTTGTTATTTCTATTTATATTTGTAGCCAAATAAGAGTTTGTCGAATTACAGTACTAAAATATATAGGTATGAAACAACGAAAGATGAAACAGATTGTGTTCCTGTCCCTTATGTCAGTGCTTCTACTGGGTAGCTGCACGGATAGAGATGTGTATCAGGGAGGAGGAGAGGAGACCGGTAAGAATACCCCTCTCAAGCCTTCGGAAGTTTTTGACTTCAGCATGATGCAGCAGGTAAAAGTAAATGTGGACTACGGGTTTACAAGTGATTATTATATCACTTTTGACCTTTATAGTCAAGACCCTATGAGGGAAGAAAATGATTCATGGATAAAAGATGAATCACTGTCCCCTGTTTACTCGGCTCCTACTGACAAGAAAGGACGATATTCAGGTACGGTTGAAATCCCTTCAGACATTACGGAAGTATGGCTCTACACTGATTATTTAGGTGCTATTTCACCGGTTAAGTTGACTATTTCTAATGGTGAGATAAGCTATAATCAGAGCGCGTACATTGCATCGCTGCAAACCAAGACAAGGGGCACAACGACTGGTGGCCATAATTATTTGGATGATTGGATGCTTATGCCTGGTGTAGACTGGGATGGATACGGCATGCCCAATAATATGGAGGCTACCTTGAGTGCGCCACCGGCAGAAATCTTATATAGTATTCGGAGTACATATAGTAATATCAGTGGAAAAAAAATTAAAGATTTACATCCTGAATGGCTCAATAATAATACTACTTCTGAAATTAAAATAATCAAAGATACAGAGCTGAGCCTTGTTTTTGTTGCAAGTAGTGCCAGTTTTAACAATACAGTAGGATATTTCACTTATAAATCAGGAACTGTTCCTACTCCGGAAACAGTTCAAAAAGTGATTGCATTCCCCAATGCTTCTCCTATTTCTAAACTTTCTGGTGGAGAGCGTGCAGGATCGTTACTGTGTGGACATGAGGTGAAACTTAAATATTGGAATGAAGTTGAGCAGAAATTTGAGGATAAATTTCCTGCTGGTGTTACTGTTGGGTGGTCTTTGCAGGCAAATGCATTTAAATCTGGTGATATTTTGAAAGGTATTGGAATTCGTTATTCATATAGTACTATGAATTATGATAATTCACAGCGGGTAGTAGCTTTGCGTGATGGAGGTACGGATCAGATTGTAGCTATAGGTTTTGAGGATAATGTAGATTTTGATTATTGTGATGCCACCTTCTATCTGAAGATTGCAGAAGCAAATGCTATTGATCCGGGTGGTCCGGAATTGCCTCCGGTAGATCCTCCTAGCAATGTTACCACTACCTATAAGGGAACTTTAGCTTACGAAGACCAATGGCCGGCGCAAAGAGATTATGATATGAATGATGTGATGATGACTTATCAATCTACTCTTTACCGGAATGTTGTAAGCAGCAAAATTTATAAAATAGTAGATGAGTTTACTCCCATTCATAGTGGAGGTACACATATCTGTGGTTTTGGATATCAACTCCATAATCTGACTCCTGAGAGGGTAATGAGTATTGAGGTTTCAGGTCCTGACGGTTGGAAAATAGAGACAGATCAATCACATCCTACTGTTATCTTGTTTGATAATATTAAGAGTGTTTTAAATCAGAAATTTACCGTTACCATTGAATTGGCAGATGTGGAGTTAAGTCAGGTGATGCCTCCTTATAATCCTTTTATATTCGTTAATGGTAGAAGCAGGGAAGTGCATTTGGTAAATTATGCACCTACGGATAAAGCTGATAAGTCATTCTTTAATACGAGTGATGATATGTCGAATGTCGATGAAGGTATTTATTATATCACCCGCTATGGAGAAGAAGTGGACATCATGCCATTTGCTATCAATCTTCCTATTCTCGATTTTAGTATTCCTACGGAAGGTGTGAAGATTTATGATACCTATCCTGATTTTATTGGTTGGGTAAAATCAAAAGGAACATCAAATACGAATTGGTACAAAAATAAGAAGTAAATAACACCTTCTTTAAGTAAAAAGAGTTTTATCTATGTTTTGTCATAGATAAAACTCTTTTTTTATATTTTTGCCTTGTCAATGATGAATAACAGAAAAAATGCTATTGTATGAAACTGCAAACACTATTTTCTATCTTATTTTGTGGCGGAGTAATTGGAGGGTTTATCTCTTGTGATCATTCTTCTTCACTTCGGACCCGGAAGGAGGCTTTAGGTAAACTCATTTTTCAAGATACCCAGTTATCTGAGCCTGCAGGACAGTCTTGTGCAACTTGCCATACAGCCGATAAAGGATTTGCAGATCGTGATTCCCGTATTGTATCCGAAGGTGCTGTTCGTGGTCTCTACTCTCAGCGTAATTCTATGACCATCTGCTACTCTATGTATGTTCCCTCGCTCTATTTTGATGATGAAGAGAAAACTTATGTAGGTGGACTCTTTTGGGATGGACGTTCCCCTTCATTGAAGCATCAGGCGGGTGAACCGTTTCTTAATCCTGTAGAGATGGGAAACCCTGATAGGAGTTCTGTTGTGAAAAAGGTGCGTCGTGCATCGTATTATCCTGAATTAGTGCGTATTTATGGTGAAACTGCTAATGTTGATTCTCTTTATGCTCATATAACAGATGCACTTTCCATTTACCAGCAGTCCGAAGAAGTGAATTCTTTTTCTTCCAAATATGATGCTTGGGAGAGAGGTGAATATGTTTTTACTGAAACAGAATCACGCGGCATGGATCTTTTTAAAGATAAAGGAATGTGTGCTGAATGCCATATCCTGGATAAAGATGAGTGTGCCGGACGCGTTCTTTTTACCGATCATACCTATGACAATCTTGGCATTCCGCGTAATCCGGAAAATCCGCATCTTCGTGTGCCGGCCGACTATTTTCTTCTTACTCCGGATAGTATTGACTTGGGATTAGGTCCCATTGTGGGCAAGGAAGAAGAAAATGGCAAATTTCGTGTCCCTACTTTGCGTAATATTGCCTTGACCGCTCCTTATGGACATAATGGCTATTTCAAAACCCTTGAAGAGATCGTTCACTTCTATAATGTACGTGATGTGAGCGATGAATTTCCTCCTGCCGAGTGTCCTGCTACAGTCAATCGTGATGAGCTGGGAAATCTTGGTTTAACTCCTGAAGAAGAGGCCGACCTCGTAGCATTTATGAAAACGTTAACAGATGATTTTAAAGGCGTTCAAAAGTAGCTGTAACCGTAAACAAAGCTGGATAATCTTAAAAAGATGTTATAAAACACATGTTTTTTCGTGCGGCTGTTTGCGTACACGGAATTTTTTCATACCTTTGTATCGCAGTTGGGAAACTGCTCATGATTTTGACTTTTAAATAAATTAGTTTTTAGTTTTCAATAAAGGATTAGTTAGGGTAAAAAGATTTAGTTAATAGTTTTTTCATAGGCTAAAATTTGGATTAAAAAATAGGTAATTAGGTATAAAGGTAAAAGAAAAAAGTTTGTTTTTATAGGTAATTAGAAGTTTATTTTGGGTAAAAAGAAGATTGATTTTTAGGTAACAATGATGCAGTTTAAAAGAAAAGCCTCTAAGGCTTTTCTTACAGAGGCGAGGGGTTCGTGAGAGCTTGCTCGTTTTTTTGTGTCCCAAAGTGAAAAATGGGACATTTTCTTTTTTTAAGAAATGATGATTATTCCAGTCATTCTTTGTATATTTGTGGCATCATCTACATAAAAAATTAATTTTGGAACAGATACTGCTTATACTCGATTGGGTTTTATATGTATTGTTTGCGATAAACATATTGTATTTATTAGTTTATAGCTTAGCATCACTTCGCCGTAGGCCAGTTAAAATGGCTCCGGCGAAGGAATATAAACGGATTGCATTATTGATTGCGGCGTATCGGGAAGATGCTGTTATTATGGATACGGTGCAAGCTTGTTTGGCACAAGATTATCCGAGTGACAGATATGATGTGGTAGTGATTTCGGATCACATGCAACCTTCAACGAATGAAAAACTGCGTGCGTTGCCTGTAAAACTGCTTCAGGTAGATTTCGAGAAAAGTACGAATACAAAATCTCTGAAAGCTGCCCTTGAATATCTGGGTAAGGATTCCTATGATATTGCTTTGATAATAGATGCTGATAATATAATCAATTCTTCCTATCTTGTGGAATTAAATAATGCTTTTGCTGATTCCAAAGTGCAGGTGGTTCAAACGCATCGGGTTGCAAAGAACTTGAATACCAATATGGCCTATTTAGATGCTATCAGTGAAGAAATAAATAATTCTATATTCCGTTTAGGACATGTGAATTTAGGCATGTCGGCAGCTTTGATTGGTTCCGGCATGGCGTTTGAATATTCACTATTCTATAAAGCAATGATGAGCAATACTTCGGTTGGAGGTTTTGATCGGGTTTTAGAAATGAAGTTGCTTTATCACCGTGTTTTCTTTCATTACTTGCCTGATACGTATGTACTGGATGAAAAAATACAGAAAACGAAAAATTTTTATCAACAGCGCCGCCGTTGGCTGTCTGCCCAATATTATAGTTTTGGTGAATTTGTGAATCACCTGTTTCCGGCTATTCGTGATCGGAAATGGGATTTTTGTGATAAACTCTTTCAGCAAGCCTCGTTTTCGCGGGTGTTATTGTTGGGGTTTACCTTTATCTTTTCAGTGTTTTTTTCTATATGGTACCCAGCATTGGCTTATAAATGGTGGGTCATATTGGGGGTACTGTTATTGGCGTTGGTTGTTGCTATTCCCCGTCGTTTCTGGAAGTGGCGTCTGGTAAAGGCTATATGTTTTATTCCTTATTCATTTTTGCTGATGTTTATCAATTTGTTCCGGTTGAAAGAGGCGAATAAAAAGTTTATTCATACAGCACATGGGATAGAAGAATAATAAACTTAATAAATGTTGCTGTCTTCTCGGGAATATTAATGCTAATACTGTTTTCATAACAAATTCCAATTGAAGTTATATTATGTATGTGGAGATTGTTTTTTCCATATTGGATTGGTGGGCTTGATATCACAGTGAAAATGGTTTGTGTTTCTTTCCAAAAATGATTTGTGAGGATATTGCAATTGTTACTATAAAATGATTTGTGAAATTTTACTTTATTTCTTTCCTGCTTAGCAATTTTTTCTAAGGATATTTTTTTTTAGATCATATTCTTTTTTACTTCTAAAAAAATCAGAAATTCTTTTTGATTAATTTTATCGGTATATTTGGGGTTCTATCAGGACTCTGTGGATCAGTTGAGGGAAATCTTTAACCGATTGACCTTGATAATGGAGGGAATTACTTGTGTGAGAATATCAGACCCAGAGATACTGAGAATTTTGATTGAAAGATTAGATGTAGATGGAATTGGAGCAATTAGTGAAAAATATATTGAAAACCAAATAGAAGTTACTATATACTGGTTTAAGGGTAATACTATAATTGAAACATTCGATGAATTTGAAAAAATGAATGTTGCATTTAAAGATAATAATTATGATGGTCCTAATTTATTCCGCGAATGTACTGCATTGAAAAGTATAAAGTTACCTCATACAGTAACTTTTATACCTGCCTCCTGCTTTCAAGGTTGTACAAATCTAACTAATGTTGTATTACCCAAGGGAATTACAGAGATCAGAGCAAGCGCATTCCGCCAATGTCCATCTTTGAAAAAGATTATAATACCCAATACGGTTATCAAATTAGGTGGAGCAGTATTCATTGATTCTGGAATTGAAGAGATAGACTTACCGGAAAGCGTTACTTCAATAGGTTCGTCTGTGTTCAACGGTCTGATAACATTAAAAACAATAATTATCAGAGGAAATACAATAAAGGAAGATGGAACTTCTGACGGAAGTATGTTCAAGTGCTGGGAAAATTGTACAGGACTTGAATCTTTTGTCATGCTATCCGAGAAGCCAATGGGGTTTGGCTTCTGGATGCTTAACGGTACTACATGTAAAATCTACGTACCTGATATCGCTGTAGATGTATATAAAGCTGCAAGCGGTTGGAGCGGTCTGGCAAGTAGAATATTGCCATTATCATCTTATAATGGAAAGTTATGAAGAATAGGTTGATAAAGGATATATCTTACCACTTTGTGAACTCCAATTGGTTGCAGCCTTATATGCTGCAACCGATTCATCAGGAACATATATAGCTACAGGTATACCATTATATCCAAAGCTACCGTTGAGTGCAGGAGGTATGATTGCACGACACACAATAGTTGTTATCTCTTTCACTCCCCATAATATATTCTTTCCTATTGATGTTACTGTTGAAGGAATATCCAGTAAACGGCAAGATTGAGCATTGTTGAGAATAGTATCTCCTATAGTCTGATACCCTTCTGGAATAATCACTTTTTCTATGCCACTACTCTGGAATGCATCATTTCCCATTTGAGTTAATACGGGAAGCGTTACTTCTTTCAATGAGCTACAATTATTGAAACAACCATTATTGATCATATTGAGTCCAGTAAAATAGCGAAATTCATGAAATGTTTCAATTCTGGAATTTCCGGCAAAAATACTACTATTGTTATCAGGTCTATTACTTAGTGATTTTACATTATTAATTTCTTCCGGTGTAATCATTCCATCCCCATCTATATCGATCAATCTCAGATAGCCAATATTGCCAGAAGTTACATAATCACAATATGCTTTTTCTGTTGTCAGCAACCGTAAGATTTCTGTCTCGGTAAATCGAATGGCCGGTTCTCCATTCATCACCAAATTTAATTTGTTAAATATTTTACGCAGCTCTTCCACAGAGTCCTGATAGTACTTTGAGTGTACAGTTATCTTACCTTCCAATACTGGAATTTCATCCTTTCCGGCAATTCCTTCTGCGGATAAACCTTCGTAGGTTCCATCAGCAAGTTTTGCAAGCATATCAAGGGCGTCGGCGGTGTAATATTCTTCCTCGAAGCCTACTGCACGGATATGTTTTAGTGCATGTTCGGTACCTTGTGATTGCTGTGCCTCTATAATATTAGATAACAATCGCATAGGCTCTAATTTAGGGCAGTTTTCAATTAAGAAGTCGGTTATTTTTTCAGCACATTGACCGATTCTCAAGCCCTCTGTTGTCAGCATCGGGAAGTTCTGAAAAGTTATGTATCTGTTGTTGGCCGGATATTCGATGATTTCAAGTCCGCCACCATTCGGAAGCTTTATTTGACTTAAGTTCGTTCCGTCGGCATATATCTCACGAATGTTGATAATTGTGCTTAAATCGAGTGTACCTTGTAATGTGGTGATATTGGATAGAAGTAGCTTCTGCATACTACTACAATCTGCAAGTGTAAGTCCTGTAATAGAGATGATTACGTTGTCTTCCTTACTACCGAGTATGAGTTCGTTCAATCGTTTTCCGCGTACTACCATGGTACCGGAAACATTCTTTTTGTGCCAGTCTCCGATGCTTAATAACCAACTTGCTGCTTGTATGGCATTTTGCTGGTCAGCGCTACCACCAAGGTCAATGGTTATTTTACAAATATCTCCTGCTTTAGTGCGTTTTCCTTGTACAATGGATGTACCATTTGCAATGGCCGGATACATATCGAAAGCCGGGGTTATATCGTAGTCTATCAGATCGCCGGCAGCACGTACGATGATTGTATCTGTGCCATTGGCAGAGAACAAGCCATAATTATACTTCGACATGATGTACATGATACGTTTCTTCACCCATGCAGTTTCTGCGGAATAGAAATCACCGTGGCTCTGTGTTATAGGGTCAGTATCGTTAGTATAGGAACCATTATTGTATGCTATCTTTGCGAGTTCATATCGTTTGGCATCAGAATTCACCAACGTAGCGGGGAAATACTCTTTTATGCCAAGGAAATACTTTTTATAGAAAGCATAAACCTTGTCATAAGGCGTACCTGAAGACTGGCCGCACAATGCTTCCATTGCTGTGAACATTTTGCGCATTCCGGCTGTAATTTCAGCACTGAAAGCCTGCTCCAGCAGATTCCAGAAGACAGATGTCTCACCATTCCAAATTGGCTGGTCATTGTCGTAAGAGTCATGCATTTCGCAGTGATAGGGTTTCCGATCCTGTCCCTGATTGTCAATCGGGAATATAGTGTCGGCATCATCCAGTCTCCACCTCCATTTACTACCTTCCTGGCAGAAGCTATACGGATAAGTATTCTTGGCACGCTGGTCGGTTCCGGCAGTGAACTCCACAAAGTTATGATGGAATACTGCATCGTCAATATCGAATATAGCGGGTATGGTTGCATGGAATAAGCTTGTGCGGGCTGAAATAAACTTCTCATTCAACTGGTCAGCAGTGAATGTACTCAGATCTGATGGAAGGTATGCAGTTAACTGTGTGCTCAGATTTATTGCACCATCACCTATATCGGAGGGTATGAACTTTCCTTCGGCAGCTTCATAATAGTAGAGATTGTACTGGTTAGCATCACCACTTTTGGCAATCCAGTACTCATAACCTGTACTGCGGTATTCAGTTACGGCTGCATTTAATTCATCCAGAGTACCGGTGAATGGACGGATACGGTTGTTGCATACATACACGGTGTTGTAAGCATCTATCCATTTCTGTGCAGAGAGTGGTTCCGTTTCATCGACATTCAGTTCACCGGCATCGAAATCCCAGCAATTAGTGTTGTTATACTGAAAAGCCTCTTCCTCCGGATTATATGCCCAGTAAGGTTTATCGCTGTTCCAGGGAACGCGGAAAAGCGCACCCAACGGCGCATTGTCCGAACCTTCCACGGATAGCAAGGTCGGAAAAACTTCTGTGTTATAGCCGAAACAAAGATCATCTCCTTTATCCGGACCGAATGTAAATTCTCCCATGCAGGTATATATATCCTGGCCTTCTTCATTGACGGATTTTGAGAAACCGATGAAAGGCTCTTGGTACACCGCGACACGTATTTCGCTATCAGTTGCCATAGCCTCGTTTCTCATGCCTATTTCCTTGTATAAATCATTGAATGCAGCCACAGATCCGGCCTTGTGGTCCTGCATGGAACTCGCCCAGTTTTTCTTGGCTGTCAGGCGCCCGGACTTAGGCACACCTTCAAACATAAGGACTTTGTTCTTGTCCGTCGTTCCATCGGCATACGTGGCAATGGAGTTTATCTTGTTACCCTCTGTATCTTTCAATCCCTTCATTTTGAAGCGGATGTTCCACTCCAGATATTTCTTTGATGAAGTTCCCTGACCTTCTATCAACAGGTTGGTGAGCGTGAAGTTCCGCTCCGGTTTGTTCTTGAAGAGTACTTCCAGATCACCTGCTACACCTGAAGGGTTGTTTAGGTTAGGGAAGGGCTTGTTCACTACAAATACATTATAGAGCAGCTTTGTGGCATTGAAGTCAATGTTTACACCTTCGCCGTCCAGTACCGAATTGATATTCTTTTCCATTTGCTTCTCGCTGGTCGTCACAAGCTGGTTTATGTAATTCTTCTGGACAGCCTCGGAAGTCAATGCACTGTCATACACACGCAATCCATATAAATAGAGATTGGCATAATCATTCCCTAACGTTATCTTGCCGGTGTTGCGGAAGTAATCGTTGCTCTCGTAGGTATACTGGCGATTCTTCTTTCCGTTGATGTATATGGCAACAATGTTGAAGCCGGCATTACCATAAGTGTCAGGCATGATAACTGCTGTGAGGCGTAGGCGTACCCCATTATCGGTAGGAACATCCTGTTTAGTACTTTCGTGTTCAGATTGTGAGAACAGAGAGATATTCTCACCGGATACCTTTAATCCAACGTAGTTGCCGTCCGGCTTATCTTCTGCGATGTTGATAATATTCTTTCCAGCATCCGAAGCATTCTCAATCTTGAAATCGATTTCGATTGTTTTACCTCTGCGGGCCGGTTCTGTGGCAAAGGGTTGGTAATCTATCACGGCCGAACTCCGTGCAAATATCTTCAGTGCTTTCACACCATTATCATCGGTCACCCAGCCGTCGTTACCCCAGTTGAGGTTATTCCAGGTCACGGGGATGACTGATTTATCCACTTCATTAACGATACTCTTGTAGTTTGTCTGCGAGTTGCTACGGGTGCGCGGATTGATATAGAGTACTGCACCTGCTGTAGCCGAATATCCCAGTGAGTTATTGACAGCTACCATAATCGGATCTATCAGAGCGTCTTCTCCACTGGTTGCCTTTATAATGACTTCAAAGTTACTGTCGTCATCTGTTTCCACCTCCATCGGATAAGTAAATGTGTTTTTGGAGTTTGCCACTATGGTGTCATTCTCAGAACTATACACTTCTGTTCCGTCTTTCGTAATGGTGAAGATGGCATCTGTAAGAGTAGCCTGTCCGTCATAAATCGCATAATCAAATACCACATTATCCTGCCAGTTGATGAGCTGTGAGGTCACGTTATTCACGCACATCAGTTTCACTATTTCCCCGGATGTGGCAATACACATGATATTTACCGATACAGATTTGGTCTGAATGGTATTATCTGAGTTGGACAGATAGAAATCCACATTGTATATTCCGGTTGCTTCGGGATGAGGAAGTACATAGTTATAAGGTGTATCCATATAGATGGCTGTTCCCAGATTTTGGGTATAGCCTTGATTGTAATTATCACCGGTAACGGTGACATGAAGCACTTTGTTGATATTACCGTTGATAATCATTGGAATTGAAATATCCCCGGCAAAGGCGGTCCACCAAGCGAAGTTAGGGGCACTGATTCCCAATGAAGTGAGTTGTACAACATAGGTGATCGGGGCCGTAGTCTGGTCGGTGTTCTCTCCCTTGATACTTATTTTGATATTGTTGCTGCCGCTTGTCAGCCACTCGGTTATGTCCTGTTTGATGGATACATTAGAAGAAACTTCCATTTGCTTCACTGTGGTGAAGTCTGCAAACTTCGAGTTCTTTATCATGATTGTACACAGTCCGAGTTCTCCCGTCGGCTTGTACGGTTCATTGATATTATCCCGATACTGGGAGACGAAGGTGAAATCCAAGACACATTCTTCTCCGTATTGTGCGGCAAAGCCCAGTGAATTCAGATTATTCCTAACGTATACACTATACATGGTTCCTGCTCCGCCTGCCAGTTCTCTGACGGTTTGTTCCAATGCGGCGCCGGCGGCACCATCATAGGCAGTACCTGCGGTATCACCGATGACAAGCATCTTATTCTTTATACTCTGAATTGTAGCCTTGCTGGTCTCAACATCGTTGTCATTGATGCACGTGGCAAACTCATTCAGTTTAGTAACAATCTCGTTCAACTCCTCAGCTTTAAGCACATTGCCTTTGAGGAAATTCTTATTTAATTTGTCCATACAGTTTATCCTAATATATCGTTGTCCAATCTGCTCGAGTCCAATATGAATTCAAGCGTTTCAATTACTTTTCCCCCGCGGGCCGCAAGCGCATGCATTATTAAATTCGTCTCGAGCATGCTTGTATCAGCCATATCCGATTCGATACGGCTGATTCGGGCATAGGTGGCGTTGCCATCGGCGTTCGTTTTACGGGTGCTCAATATGAATTTGATGTATCCCATCTTACTTGCTGTTTAGCTGATTTATTATTTCACGCTTTACGGCGGCGATAAGACGCGAGTTCTTCACGACAAGTTCAAGGGCTTTACAGTAGCGTTCCGGAATTTCTACTTCATCTTTTGAATAATAGATTTCCTTTGCAAGCTCTTCAAATCCAATATCCAGAAGAATACTTCCGTTGTACATCATTTCATTGCCGACTGTTTCGGCAGCATCGAAGGTCTGTTTTCCACCTTCGAAAGAGGTCTGTGCCTCGATCTGTCTAAAATTGATTTTCATAAACTTAGTATTTAGTTTGTCTATTAATATTTCCGATCTTTAAAAATCCATTATCCTCATAGATAAAATTATAATAATGATATGTGTATTGTGACAAGTCATTCTTGGAGGGTATCCCTTTCATCATAATTATCAAGTCACCTTCCACATAATCACCAAATCCAGCATTTTTTACATAAAATTTTAAAGGTCGATCAGGGTGGTTTATTTCCCAAGAGAGACATCCTCCAACTGATGTTCTTGGGCCATTTGATTCGAAATACATTCCACTGGGACCCATTACCATCATTTCGACTCCTCTAACCATTTTTAATTCTGAAAAAGTCCCAGAAACACCAACTAATTCACCACTAAATTTTCCATTATTGGCTGTTAGATTATTAATTTCCATATTACCTTCAGTATCTACAAGCATTTTCCCATTCATTAGAACTTTCCCTAAAAAATTGATATTATCCGCTTCGATAACGGCATTCGATATCAACTGTCCAGCATCATCCTCTGTGATAAATGTACTGATCTCAGCACGTTTTACATAGCCGCCATCCTCGGCCCTCTCCGAGAACATCTGTGCAAAGCCGGCCTCAGTGACCAAACCGGAGGTACTGATATTGGTGATATGTCCGCCACTATCGAAATTGACCTTCTTCGATAGCAGCACATTGAAATCATCCGTCGTAACCAGACCGGATGTATTGATATTCGTAATATTGCCTGCGCTATTGAAATGAATACCTTCCACAAGTGCAGCAATGGATTTTTCTGTCACTTGGATAGCGGCAGTATTCTTATCTGCTGCACTTTGCGCTCCTTTTGCTATACCCAATGCACTCAAGGCATCCTGAGCAGCGTTGTATGCATCACTGATGCCTTGTCTGGCAAGCTCTTTTGCGGCAGCAATCCCATCATCGGCATTACTCACAGCAAGTATAATCTGATCGCTAAGGTTTTCAAGATAGGCCGTTGTAGCAGTAGACGAAGGCTCCCAATGTGAAATGCTAAAAGCTGCTCCTGCTTTCTTTGCTGTCTTACAGACAAGTGAATCATTCTTATACTTAACCGTACCATCAGAATAAGTTGCATTTACCCACATGTCACCCATGTCATATTCTTGTGAATCAGTAGGCTGCTCCACAAAAACCCGTCGCTTACCGTCGGCTGTATCTTGAGCTTTGGCAGCATCTTCCAGAGCCTTCAACGTCAGATGGTCGGTAATTTCATTCCAAACTCCTGATTCAAAGCGATAACCTTTCCCAGTCAAACGGTTATAAAACATGTCTTGGTCGTGCATCGTTTTTAGAGCTTCTGTTGTCCATTCTGAAGCCGGTATATTATTTAGTGTCGGAACGTAATCAAAAAACCAAAGTGTATATTCCTTGTCTGTTTGTTCCTTAACAAGGTCTACATCAGTTTTTAAGTCTTCAATGGTTTCGTCGATATCCTTTCCGGTTGCCTGATTTACGAACTTTGCCGCAATTTCACTCAGCACCGTATTGAAATCAATTTGCGGTTTCGGCATCGTGTAAGTTTTGTCAGCTCCAATTCCATTATATATCCGCACATAAGGACCTCCTGCCGTTACGCTGTCCCAGACGATTGCACCTTGACGAGTTGTATCCGTCCGGTTGCCCAACTGTACGATATTGTCTCCCACCGCAGGCACATCACTTCCTGATGCGCAATCTGTCTTGGATAAGTCGATGTAGTCATCGCCACAGCCACTCACGTAACGCCAATAAAAAGTTGTTCCGGTTTTTAAGGCAAAAGTCTCACTGATCGCCAGGTCGCCTACTGCAAAAGTATTCCTGACTGTTCTACCCTCAGCATCTGTTGTGCTAAAATAGCATCTGTAACTTCCACCTGTATCCTCCACTTTCTTACAGATAATACCTGCGGCCGTATTGTATTGTTTTCCACCGATATAGGTTGAACGTTGGACCTGGATCTCTTCGACATTTAATTTCTTCCTGATATCCACGAAGTCAATATCCAGATGATAGTTTCCATCCGCATCCTGATAGATGCCAAAACCACTACCACCGGCAGCAAAGTTCTTCGATACCATATTCTTTAGCAAAGTAATCTCTTCAAGTGTAGCAGTACCTTTCACATTGATACCTTCCAAAAAGGTCATCAGCTTTTGAACTGTTTCTGCTACATCCCGACGTAGATAGCGGTCATCATTATCATTTTTGCTACCAATAAGAACCAGTTTAAAATGTTTCTTACCGTCAGTTTCCGGTATGCTGTCATCTTTCTCCAACTTATAAATCGCCCCATTTTCCACCACGGAAATAATCTGCCCGGCATAAGGCACATACGCTACACTATCTGTATTACGTGCATATACAAGAGCGTGATTGTATGTATCCCATATATCTGTAGTATCAATAGGGTAATCATTCACTCTTTTGTATCGACCTGCAAAGCTGTCTCCTTTTATCTCCATAACTAATTCATTTTAAAGGTAAATTTGTCCGTCTCGGTACTTGCTGTGGTAGTGGTGAATATATACATGGTGTATTCTATTGCTGCCGACCCGTTAGCACCTTCCACGCTGATTTTTTTTGGATTGGCAGCCGAATCCAAATCCATAAAGTTGTATTGATACCTCTCTTCTAATGATACCTCCTTGATTGTTCCGGATGGTATGCAAATGACAAAGGTCCTATAATTGCTTATCGTGAATCCGTATGAACTACCGTCAAATAACCCACTTGCAGACAACGCACGTACCTGCGCTGATGTCGTAGGAATCGCACTGACCACTCCTGCAAACCATTTTCGATATACATTCACAGTGATAGTATCAGTCAATGTCTTTTCGGGAAGTATGTCGCTGGAGGCATATACCACTGTCGCCTTATGTGTTTCCCGTTGGATATAGGTACCCGACAGTGTCCGTACGGCTGTCTGAATGCCTTGGCTCTCTGTTGAGAAGACCAGCTTATTGTTTTCATTGTCATCATAGAAAGCTTTGGTCATCTCACCCTGTCCGTTGCGGGTAGCGGTGTAGGTGATGCGTCCTTTTTTTGTGCCATATTCCACACTGTCGGAAGTGGATATACTGCTGCTCAACTCTCCGCCCATGGGCTTGTACAGCATCTTGCGGAAAATGGTTTCCCAGGTTTGACCGGCAAGCAGGACATCTTTTTTCTTGAAATAGCCGACATCGTTAGAGTTGACAACGATGTTCTTTTTCAACTTGTCCGAGACTTCGATTGAAGTGGAGGAGCTGCTTCCGGAAGAAGGGTTACTGCCTGAAGACATCACATATTGCAACTGGGCCAAACTGGCATCCACCGTTCGCTTCCAACCTTTGCCCACCATGTTGGTACATTCTATGGTGGCCATGCTCAGGTTGTCCAGCTTACGCACAACTTTGGTGATTCGGGTATCACTGAACCCTTCGTTGAAGAACTTGTCGCTCAGTAAACGCACGTTTTGACCTAACTGTAACGGGATGTTGTTCTTGTCGATATAGGTGTAGTCCGTTTCACCTCCATATTTAGACATGTCTTCGCTGTACTTTTCCAGATAGCTGTTGACGGCGGTTTCATACGCTGCTTCTGCTTCTTTCTCAAGCCCTGTGGGCAGACTGAAGTTCCAGGGAATATATTCATCTTCAGGGGCGGGGATAAGGTTTTTGCCTGGTATCTGCTCTGTTTCCGAAGGATAAGTGTTGATGATTTCCCACTCCATCGCCTTCGAATCGTATTTCACTTCGAACTCTCGTCCGGCAAGCTCGCCTGTTTGGAAGGTTATATGTTTGGCTAACCCGCCTATCTCAAAGTCGTTCGGGTTAAACGTCATACCGATGTCGTCGAAATAATAGACTGTAATCTTCTTATCGTTTTCATCCGTTTTTTCCTCTTGGCGCACGGTGTGGACAGTACCGCGGTAGTGTGGATAGATATCTGCAAATGCGGCCTCTTCCACGTATTCGTAAAGCCCGTATCGGGTGTTCCTGTCCACATACTTAGCCCGGTTCGGGAGTTGCAGCCGGGAGAAACCATAGCGATTGCGGTCGATGTTCCGGGTGCTGCCCAGCGGAAAGAGGCGGGTGAAAAACTTCACATCACTGCTGTTTTCTGATTGAGTCAGTGAGGTGAGCCCTTGCATATAGCCCAGTTCCACGCGGTCGCCACGTTCGCAACGAGTGAGGTTTATTTTGAAACCGTCCGTCCACCATTCAGCCTCGAAGGCATCTGATATCAACGAGAGGGCGTCCCAGCAGGTTGTGTTGTTGTATTCAACGGTCTTCTTCGGGGCGTCGAGAACGTCTCCCATGCTCCATCGCTTTTCGCCGTACACACGGTTCATGTTGTCTATCCACCTCTGAAGGTGCATCGCGGGACTGTCGTCGAGGTAGAATTGTAATTCATATTGTCCGTCCGTCAGATTGAGGAACATCACCCGTTCCGCATCGTGCTCGGGGCCGTAGAACTTAACCGTGTAGTTGTATTCTTGTGTAGACACCTGCTTGGGCTTGTACTCCTTGTTGATGCTGAACTTTACGTCTTTCAGCATCACGTAGTCGTTCACGTCCAGCGCTACGAAGAAGGGATGGGTGAAGGTGGCGGACACAGTGTTCTCCGCCATCAGCTCGGTGTTCCAGGTTGATGAGTCGGCGGTGTTCACGGTCAGTTTCAGCTTTCCGTTCTGGTTGTATATTTTCAGTTCCATACTCGTTTATTTGCTGTTTAAAGGTCAATAGCCTGATAAGGGTTCGGTTCTCTGAACTTCAGTTTCATCTTGCCATACACTTTGTCTTCTACTGTAAGCGGGGAGGACATGTCGTGCGAGGCGGCGCTCTTGAAATACATGCGGTATTGGGTGCCCAGTTCGGGTAGGGCAAACACCAACCATCCGCTTTTCAGGAAGTTGATGAAGGCAATGTAGTGGGTGTACCACTCTGCCGGGGTGTCTGCCAAGATGCCGAACTGTAGGGTTACGTCGCGTGCCTCGTAGTGAGGGGCGGGTAGGGAGTCGGGCAGGTTTTCGCCGTTCTGCTCGCGGAATGTCACTGCAGTGTAGGCTTTCATGGTGGGCACTTGCAGGAGGGCGTTGTAGTTATCGTGTCCTCCTGACTTGTCTTCGGCCAGAAAGGCGCGATATTCCTTATAGATGTCTTTACCATTGATGGTAAGTAATGATTCAAGTATTTCCATAATTATCCTTTTATTTTCATTCCGTCTCTTTCCAATCTGTTCACTATCTCGGCTATGTCTTTCAGGCAGCGGCAGTATCCGGTGTTTTCGGCAATGCTGCCCAGCAGGCCGATGGCTTCGTAAGAGTAGCGCGAGAGGTCGGCCATCTTCTCGTCCATGCTTATCACGTGGGTCTGGATGGAGAGGCCGATGCCTTCCAGTTTGCCGGCTGTTTCTTCGGTGACGGTGGTCACGGCACCGGTGTGTCCCGACTGTGACGAGCCTCCGGCACTATTTTCCGACTCCCAGCCGAAGGTTTCGGCCAGCCGGTCACGTTCGGCCAGCATGGCGTCGCTTATCTTCTGTTGCTCTTCACGCAGTCTTCTCACTTCTTCTTCGGTGAGGGTGCCGTTTTCGCCATACTTTGCCCAGTTATCGTAGAGGGATTTTATCTGCGAACTGTATTTCGTGGCAAGGACGGATTGCAAGATGGACTTGCGCAGATACTTTTCGAAGTTGTTGGCAAAGTCTTCGCTGCTGCTGTCCATGTTGTCCAGCAGGCTGAGGTAGCTGTCCTGGAAGCTGTCGAGGGAGACGCCCGTCAACTGTTCCTTGACCGAGGCGATGATTTCTTTTTCCGTGTCGCCGTATTGGATGATATTGTCCAGGTAACCACGAAAGTCACCATCCATTGCCGACCAGAGGCCGCTGTAGTTAGTCTTGATCCATTCCAGTTGTTTGCTGCTCATGTTAAGCATGTCTTCCATCTGGGTGAACTTCACGCCGCCCAATGACTGGGAAATGTCGCCTGCCACGTCGCGCCAGTTCTGACCCTCCCATTTATAGGAGCCTTTCCACATGCGATACCATAGGGAGTGGCTGCCGCCGCTGCTACCCGAACTCAGGCGGGATTTGGCCAGTTGCTTGGTGACTTCTTTCTCCGAATTTAGCAGTTGTAGAGCTTCGGACCCGGCTTGGGTGGCTTCGGCACCATAGGACTCTTTGATGTAGGCTTTCTTCTTGTCGAGAAGTTGATCCCACACATCCATCAGGACATCGTACTTCTGCACCATGGCGTTGTAACCGGAGTAGTCGGCGCCGAATGCACCCACCAGTCCGGAGGCAAGTCCCAGTGCGCCGCCGATAGCTGCTCCCCACGGGCCGCCTATGGAAGCTCCTGTGGATGCCATGGAGAGGGTGGAGTTGGCGACGCCGCTCACTTTCTGCATAGTTTCTCCGGCGGAACCGCCCATTTTACTGATGGCACCGCCCACTTCGCTGACGATGGCGGATGCTCCTTTAAAGCTTTCGAGGATGTTTTGGGTGGCGGCAAACTGCTTTTCAGTGTCGCTACCGGCATCTTTCAGGGCCTTGAAACCGTTGATGAGTCCCATGAAGGGGTTTTGCTTGTTCAGGGCGGCGCTCTGTTTCGTCATTGCGGCTATGATGCCTTTCACATCTTCGGGCTTCAGCGACTTGGCGTAATCCTTGATGCTGTCGGGAAGTTGGATGTTCTTCTTGCCATCTACGTCTTCGAGATATTCCAGCAGTAGCCGGGCTTGGTCGATGGTTTGCTGTATGTAGCCGCTGGTGTGGGTACCGGCTTCTTCAAAGAGGCGTGTCCAGAGGTCCGACTTCTGGAGCATGCCTTTGTCCAGTGCGTCTACGGCTTCGGTTTCTTTTTTCTGCAAGGTGTCTTTTTCACCCTGAGTCTTGGCATCGGCTATGCGTTGCTGATAATCTGTTGTGATGGCAAGACGTTTTTGTTCGTACGAGCCATATTCTTTGAGGTAATTGTTCTTTGCCTGTAGCTCTTCCTGCTGGCGGCGCTTCTCCATGTCGTCAAGTGTCTTCTGGTAGTTTGCGGCGGCGATGTTGCTTTGCTGTACCGCCTCGTTGTCCACATTGGACACTTGTTCGGGAGTGATGTTTACGCCGTCTTTCTGTGCTTCTTCCAGTTTGGCTTGCCGTTCCTGGCGTTGCTGCTCTATGCGGTCCATTTCTTTGTCGAAGGCTTCCCGGGCTAATGTTTCTTCGGTTTCATCACCTTCTTTCATAGCTGCCAGGAGCTTGTCTTGAATTTCTTTCCGGACTTTGAGGTCGTCGTCCGCTATCTTTTGCCGCCATTCGGCTTGCCGCTTCTGGCGTTCTTCTTCCTGCTTCTGTTTCGCTTCGGCGGATGCGTTGCTGTTACCACTTCCGGTATTACTTTTCTTGGGGGAGAAATCGCCTATTCCGCTTTCTTTGCTGAGTTTTACCGACTCGTTATAGGCAGCTTCCGCCTGTTCCTTATAGGCGTCGCGTTTGGCTTTCGCAGCTTTCAGTGCTTCTTCTTTCTTCTCTTTGCCATTATTGCCAATCCATTTGGTATCGAAGTTACCTTCGGGTGTGAGTTCTATTTCGTTCACTTTGGCATCGGCATCCACTGCCTTGCTTACGAGACTTTGCGCTTTTGCCTGTAGATACAGCATCTGGATGTAGGCTTCGCCTTTCTGTGAGAGCACCTGATACCACTGTGCCAGGGTATCGTATTGCCCGAAGGTTTCGCCGTACTTATCGTTCAGCTCGTCAATCTTGGCTTTCTCCTGCTCCTTGGTTCCGTCAAAGTCTTTCAGGGAGTCTGTCAGCCTGTCCAGTTCCACGCGGGTTTGTAGCTTTATGGCGTTTGCCTGCCGTTCGGTTTCAGCTTGTTCGCGAGCTTTTTCGGCTGCTTTTTCCTGGTTGTCGATGTACTTGTCCCAGGCGGCAATGGCGGCTGTGATGCCAACCGATATCCCCAGTGTGAGGGTTCCCGTCAGTGCTTTGGCGGCCACGGTGGATATGTTGAGTGTTCGGGCCAGATAGGTGTTGGTGGCGGCAAGTGCTTTCTTGGCATTATCTACGATGACAAGGTTGAAGTAACTGTTCTTGGTCACGGTGTCGGCCACTTGCTGGGCTGCCGAGGTCATTTCGACGGCCGTTTTCAGTTTGGCTTGCACGTGAGTCAGATTGTCCGATTTGAGTCCCAGAAGGGAGGCGGCGCTATTGGTAGCCTTGATGGTAGCCGATAATCCGCTGAGAGCTTCTTCAGTGGCTTTGATATGCCTGCTACTGTCTGCCAACTTTTCCATTGATTTTCTGGCTTCATCAAGCGCTATTTTCTCTGTGAGATCATTGCGCTGTATTTGAGTTAAATTTACAGGGGCCATTAGTATTTTGAGATATGGGTTTGGAAAAATGCCACCGGATCTGTTGCTTCGGGGACCTTCTTCTGGTTTTTAATCATTTTCATCATATTGCGCCGTTGTTGTTCCTCGGGCGAAATGTAGCGTGGGGCATCCTGAGCCATGAGTAATAGCAAGGGGTAGGGCACTTGCCACAAGATGTAGCGCAGGCTCCAACCGGTTGCCGTGGCCACCTGCCATACTAAACCGAACGGGCTATGAGGGCCTTCTGTGTAGCCTTTTAACTCCCGCTTTCTGATGGGCTCAAACTCGGCTTCATCGGGTTGATGAGTTCCACCGAGTTGATAATAGTCTGAAAAGACTGTGGGTTGAGCATGGTAAGTAACTGGAACATGGCCTCTTGTAGGAACAGGGGATGCACGCGCCAGCGAAGCCACCAGGCTACAAGGCGGTTGAGACATCGGCCCGTAAGTCTACCGCGAACGAGGGCGTAGGCCACTATGCGGCTGATGGTGACGCCATGCTGCTGCATCAGGCGCATGTTTTGCTCGCAGTCGTAGTCTTTTATTTCTGCGTAACTGACACCCATCGAAAGATAGAGGTTGGCTATGCGCATCAGTCCGCCCAGTCCGGGGGTACGCATCACCACGTGCATAGGGCTGCGCTTGCGGGTGAGGTACTTGAATGGGCGGACAGGAACTGCCACACCCATGTCAAGTATCAACGCCGACGCTTTCAGTTGTTCTTTCAGTCGGCTTTCCATCATTATCCTTCTGCTTCGGTTTGAGGAGGCACGATGCGGTAGCGGGCTTTTCCGGCTTCAGTCGGCTTGAGGCACTTCACCGTACAGTCGTAGCTCAATACGCCACTCATGTTGATGGAGTCGGCCAGTTCGCCGCTGAGGCGGGCACGCGGAATTTCGATAGTGTGGCCACTGACGCACTCTACCTTGAAGGCGCCTTCCAGGTCTTTGAATCCTTCGGGTGCTTCGTAAGCGCCGTCTACGCTGCTGATAGTGCCGCCAAACAAGTCTTTACACATTTCGGGAATCAACTGAATCAGCTTGAAACCGAAAGCTATGGTGCTTGGGGTGCTCACCAATTCGTCCACCGGACCGTCGTGCACTTGTGCTGCGTAAACAGGAGTTGTCTGTTTTGCTTCGCCTTTGGGTTGCAAACCATCTTGGCTGACCCAGCCGATTTCTTTACCATTGAACATGACTTTACCTACACCGTAGATGAGGCCGTTGTTTTCTTTTACTGCCATAATTTTGTTTATTAATTTAAGATAATTAAAAAAGTCGCCGTTTAATCAATATAAGGAGGAGGGCGGCAACGGCTATCTGCCCTGTCCTTATCCAAAACCATTGCCATGCTGAGGGTTGGCGAATCACCTGTGGCGGCACTTGGCTGACCGTGGTTGCAGTCTGCCGGCTGACGCGGGAGAGTTCCCGGCTCAGGAGGATGACCTGGCGTGCGAGGCTGTCGCAGGTGGCTGTGGCCTGTATGGAGTCGCCCGTGAGGCGCTTCACGCTGACCGTGGCCTGCCCGCTGCGGAAGCTAAACCCTGTTCCCACTGGTATCGCCTTCAACGTCCCGGCCGGAAATGTTGTGGTGGCGATGCTTGGCGGCACGGGCTGCTGTATTAGCGCGTACCCGTCCACCCGGTGCAGTGTGTCGCCGAGGTAGCTCTGCTCCACTTTCAGTGGTGCCTTGCAACTCGATGCGCACAGGGCAATCAGTAGCCAGGCGGCAATCGCCTGCTTTCTCCACTGCCCGTCGCAGTTTGCCAAGTTCTTCTCTGATGGCATTGATCTCTTCTTTTAATGGTTCCACTATTTCGTCCATGACTATCTGCATGGCTTTTTTCACATTATCCAGTTCGTTGCTGCGCACGTTTGAATCGGCAGCCCGGACGTCGGCTTTGAGTTTCTCCACTTCCTGCAGGTAGCGTTGCTTGTCGGTGTACACCTTGAAGCCTCCTACGCCTATGATGGCGGTGAGCAACCCGCAGGCAAGTTTCGTATATTCCAGTGCATTCATATTTTCCGCCTTTTCTCTTATAATAATGCCCATCCGGCCTCTACGTCCGCCATAAGGGCGGGGGTGCCGTTCTCCACCAGCGAGATGGCGGCGGCCAGGGCGCACAGAGTGTCGTGATCGTCCGTGTCGGGCTGGTAGGTGGCAGGCACGTGCATGGTGGAACACACCCGGCTGATGTAGGCCGATGTGTTGTTTTCGTGCGGGGGGGCCCAGCGGCTGATGAAGTCGGCAACCGTGCGGCAACCGTGCAGGCGGCCGTAGTTGCGTAGCAGTTTGAGGAGGGCACGGTAGCCGTGGCCCATACTGGTGAATTGGCAGAACGAGCTGTCCTGTGAGGGGCGTATCTCACCTTGCCACGGAGTGGCGGAGAGGCGGATGTTGCCGGGGTTGTTGTTCCTTAGTCCACGGGTCATGACCGGCCTCCTTTCCCTGCTTCCCCGATGGGGGAGTTATGATGAATCCTTTTCTGTATCATATCGGTTGCGATTTTGTTGCTGCAAACATACGATGTAGGGTGGAGGGGTGCAAAATAGTGTGTAACGCTTTCCAAACATTGCGTAACGGTTGCAGTGTTGTGGGTAAGGGGTACACTGTTTTTTCCGTTTCAGGCGGGTATTGCCGTACTTCGCAGATGTCAAAAGTGAAATACTTATTTTTTTCAATTAAAAATCTCCTGATATGGAACAATTAATGAGTGACTTACTGCGGCAGATTGCCGAGAAGATGGGAAACCTTGTAGAGGTGGTGGACGAAGATTACGGGCAGCTTGATGCCCTGAAGAATGGGGAGCCGGTCTATCCGGTTGCTTTTCCGTGTGTATTAGTGGGTATTCCCGAAACGGTTTGGGGGAATCTTAAGGCCGACACGCAGCGCGGTGAACCTACGTTGAGCGTACGCTTGGCTTTCGACTGCGGAGTGCAGCCGCCTGTCGACGAAAGTACGGCGGTGGAGCGTGCGATGCAACGTTATCAGTTGGTGAAGCGCCTGAACGACGCGGTACAAGGATGGGGCTTTGAAGGTTGCCGGTCGGCGGCGGTGCGTACCAAGAGTGTGCAGACTGTGGAACCGGGTAATGTCAAAGTGTACGAACAGCAATATGCTGTCATGGTCATCGAGAGAGAAGTCAGAACAGCGTGAGTTGAGCATCCAGTTCGTTTTGCCGGGCCTTGATACGCGGGTCGGCACTGGCATTGATGATGTTGTAGAATGTTTTTTCGCAGATGGGATACACAGGCCAGATGTAGCGGCGCAGGATTTCGCGGTTCGACAATCCGCTACGTGCATGTTCTTCGTATATACGCAGCACTTCCGTCACTCTATGCGCATAGCTCATTCCGATGATGTTACGTCTCTTTTTCATAATCTGAAAGTTGATGTTAATTTTGTCAGTTAGCTCTCTATTGCAAAGGTACCGGAAATGATGTACGCTTGCAAGAAGGAGGCGCAGGAAATTATCCGGTAGTAGTGGATGGAGACACTACTACCGGATTGTTTTTTACCGGGTAGCTAATACCTGATTTTATTCCTGCAATCCCAATTCAGGCCTTGCCATCGTTCCGGATTGTCCCGCCAGGCTTGGGCGGGGTTGTCGTAGCATTGCAGTTCATCGGAGAAGATGTCGTGACGGCGGAGTTCCGAATTATACTCGGCATATCGCCTTTCATATTCCGTGCTTTCAATATCCGACGTGTGCACATACAGCCATTCGGCCAACTCTTCGATGTGCTCGGTGCTCTTTTGCAACTTTACCTCCAGTCGGCGGCGATAATCGGCATTATTGCCATAACGTTTCACAAATCCCATGATAAACCTCCTTTTCTATAATAGTTAATCGTTCAAGTCTTCCCCATAATACTTGGCTGCCTCTTCAGGCCAGATATCAAAGTGGCCCTTTGGACCGATGAAACGCCCCTTGGAATGTGCGCGGTATCCTTCCACATAAATCTTCAATGAAGCGTCGAATGCCACCTTCCTGGCACTGCGCCCGTCCGGGTTTCGACCGCTGGCGTGACTGATGAAGATGAGTAATTTATTACGGTGCTGTTCGCGGAACTTGATGTATTGGGCATACGTCATCTGTGTATATTGAAAACTGTCTATCACTATGAAATCGGGAGCCTTCTGGCGTTTCAGGCGCAGACTGAGTTCGTCCAGCGGTTCGGCATCCAACAACAGGAAGCGGCGGTTGACGTCCTGCATGTTATAGCGTTTCAGGGTGTTCTGCATCGTCAGGCAGGCTCCTTCTTCCAGGCTGTCGTAGGCTACGCGACCGAAGCGGCACAATTCCTTGCAGAGCTGCATCACGAAAGAAGTCTTTCCATTTCCGGTATTGCCCCATACGAGCCACACACCCCGGCGTTCGGGAGTGCCGAAGGCATCATGCCATGCACCTTCGAAGGCAAGTGTGTTGAATTTCATATTCAGTACCTCGCGCACACCTTTGGCGTTGCGTACAAAGGTTTTCTTGCTGCTCTCTTCTTTGCTCATGTCCGTCCCCCTTCCATCCGTTTGGCTTCAAGGATGCGCTTGCAGGCATGCACCACACGCTTCACCCGTCGAAGGTCGTATTCGCCTTGTGCAGCTTCGCGCTGTACCCGTTTTATTTCGGTCATATCCGTCAGGCCATTTGCCCGGCAGATGGCGTAGACGTCTTGTTCGGTGACCACATTTATGTCGAAGAACTTTCGGCCGATGCGGCTGTGTATTTCCTTATATCCCTTCTTGTTGTAGCGCAGACCGTTCTCTATGCGTCGTTTGATGTAATTGGTGGAGAGGAAGACAATGCCGCTTTTGTTCTCCAGCCGGTTATAAATGCTGATGAAGTAGCTGAAAACGGAGTCAGTCAGTTTGTCTCCCTCGTCGAAGATGATGAGCGGGGTGTTGAGGAAGGTGATGAGGGAGATGGCGTAGTCCAGCGTGTCTCTCAGATTAGTCCCATCGGTGGGGGCACCCACTTGGCGGGCTATCTCCCGCACGAAATCGCTTTTCTTCATGTCCTCGCTGCAAAGGAGGTAGAAGACGTTGCGGTGTGCACGGCGGTACTCGATTGCAGCCGTGGTTTTGCCGCAACCGGCATCGCCCACTATCCAGGTGGTATTTTTATAAGCTTGTGCATCGTTCATAGCAAAAGTTATGCGCGAAAAGGTGCTGCTCTCGGTCAGTGTCCAACGCTCAAGGTTATGGCCTATCTGTGCAGCTATCCGGCTGAACATGTCATCGCTGATGCTGGTGTACTTCGAATTGCAGATTTGTGATACTGTGGCGGTACTCACTCCGTTCAGACTCTCGCCGGCACGATTCTGCGAGGGGTAGTTACTGCAATACTCTATTAGGGCGTCGCGGATAGAGTCCTTATCCTGCTTGGTAAGTTCTTTCATGGCTTATATAATATATAAATGATTACTAAATGGGGTTAATTGTAAGAAAAAGATGATTCTACTATTATCGAATTCACGTTAATTATTAAAAAAGCTTTGGTAGAAGTCCGCTTTCGTCAGTTGAGATGTTGCCTTGGTATATTCGCCTATGGAAGCGATTCCTTCAATCCTCTCTGTTTCAGCTTCTTCCTCTTCGTAAGTTCCGGGCCCCATCCCTTCAGGGAATTCTACCGGTGGAATTAATCTCTCGTCAGCGTACTCTTCTCGGTAGTCTTCCATGCCTTTCTGAGAGATGCCTATGGGACGTGGTACCCTTAGCCGAACATAGGCATCGCTTATGCACTCTTCCAGCATCAGCTCTTCGCAAGCAATGTGGTGGGCGGCGCGGGTACGTTCATTTTCGCGTATCTGGGCGAATAGGAGCGTGTTTTCCTCCGGCGTGCGGTCGGCTGTGGCGCGATGGATGACTATTTTGGGCGTGGCGGTGGCGGCATAAACCAGTCCGGAGGGAGTGCTCTGCCAAAGTTCTATAATCGTCATATCCTGTGGGTCGTAGCGATAATGGAAACTGTTGCCCACATTTTGGATGTGGAAGTTCATGTTCACCAGCCCGCTTTCGGTATACACCATGTAGCGGTATTGCTGGCGGTTCTGTTCGAAGATGAAGCCTTGTTTGCTGTATTTCACGCTGTCTCGGCTGACGAGTTTGAAGAGTTCCTGTACCTCATAGGCGTCCAGCAGTTCGGCATTCGGACTGTTGAAGGTAGTGTACATCTCCATGCGGGTCATCCCGGTTTCCGAAGTAGGGTGTTCCATGTCGTTCCACTCCCGGCGGCAACGGATATACTGTTCTTTCATTTCTTCCAGTGTGGGTAATTGGGAAATGTTGGCCATCACGAGATCGAGGTTGATGTGGCTGTTCGGTTTCACGGCGGTGATGTTCTGCCCGGTAAAGTTATACAGCTTGTGGAGTACCTGTTGCTGGAAACGTCCGAAGGCGCTCTCTATGCTCTTGGACTGGCCGTTGTGGGGCATGGTCGTCTTGTGCAGATGGCATATCTTACTGAAGAAAGCTTGTGCTTCAGGTTTCTTGTGCCCACCTTGGTTATCGGTCACAATTTCGTGCGGTTTCACCTTCCAGGTTTCCAGTGCCATGCGGTAGGCGTCGTATTGGGTGAGGAAATTCTCCGTCCCGAAAGCGTAGCCCAGAAAGACTTCCGTGCAGGCATCCATTACTTCATATACGTCGGTGGTGCGTGCCACCATGCGCTTCTGCTTTTTGTCATATGCCTTATAATAGAGGTTGAGTTTTGTACCGTCGCCATACCATAGCGTGTTCGGCATTTCCGGTAACTTGGTGTCGAACTGCGGCATGAACTCATTCTTAAAGGCCACTTCGCCGTGGACTGCGGCATACCACCACAGCTTAATATTGGTCTTGTAGAGGTAATTGTTCACAGTTTGCGGAGATTCAATCCGGTTCAGCCCTCTTATTTTCGCCTGCCGGTTGTACTCTTCAAATATCTGCATATCGGTGTATACCGGAAACTTGCTACGTTTCAGTTTCAGTAACAGGCGTCCTTCGCGCATGCCTACCTTGCGGGCGGACTGGTTACCCGAATTTCCATTCACAAGTACCTGATAGCCATACTGTTTGTATGCATCGAATTTTTCCAACAGACGCGGTGTACTTCGAGGCAGTGTGTGCCCGTATCGCTGCCGCAGGTGCTCGCAAAGGGCGAGGAGAGTGTTGCGTACCAGTTTCTTGTTCCTAAATCCGCAAGTACTGTGCCGACAGGTCATGTCCGCTTCTTTGACCTTCATGGCGTTTAATACTTTAGCATTCAGTGTATATTCCGCCTGCCGTTCCAGTGTGATTTTCGGCGTGTACCTTTTAAAGAATTCCACAGCTTTGCTGTCACTGTTCAAACGCTCGTTCATGGAGAGCTGTGGTTGTATGAACTGTTCTTTGGCCCGTGGATTTCTTGCGTCATAAGCGGCACGGATGGCTTCCGGCAGACTTTCGTAGGCAATTTGTGCCTTCCGACCGTTTCCTCCTCTTCTGAGTACGCGGAACTTCCCGTCACGAACATGTTTTTTGTAATTCGCCTGACTCATTATTCCGCTTCCTACAAGCTCGTCAAACGTCACACACGGTATTTTTCCAAACATTTCCATAGTCAGAAATTTTATTTTTCAAGAGTTCTTATTCATGAAATATTCAATATCAAACCAAGCGTACACTCCCGGCAAGTGTATCGCCTTTCGTTCATCGTCCGTTTCTTCTTCCATATCGAAGCAGATTTCATTATTCTCTATATGCATCAGGCAGTCATATTGCTGTAACAATGCAGCCAGATCTGTGAGAAATGCCCGCTCTTTACCTGTCAGTTTCCTGTCCATATTACAATTCTTTCATTACCACCGCTTTTACAGTTTCTCCTTTTGCATTTAGTATCCTGACTATTTGTGGGGGCTTTTCATCATCACTCAGCAGCTTCGCGCCAAGTTGTGTCAGTGCCACATGTCTCATGCGTGCCGCTTCCAAACTATTCCGTTTGAAGCTCATCGCCAGGCTGACGGTAGGTCTGCTCACTTTAAATACCTTCATAAGGTGAGTATAAGCTTCACCCTTCTTTTTAGGATTTTCCCATTCTATTTTCTTCATACTATCAATGGTTTAATTGTTCGTTTGTTATCATTCTTTCTTGTTATGGGTTTATTTCTTTTTCTCCCATGTTAAGTCTCTTTCATCAACCGCCTTTTTTCTTTTTCATATTCCCCTCTTTGGTTATTGTTTTTATGCGCCTTTTTTTGTTTCTTTGTGCGTTGTAAACGTTTAACCTGATGCAAAGGTATACAGTATTCTGTACCAAACAAAAGGGGATGATAATTATTTTTACAGTAAACTGTATTTTTATATGCTAAATGAGCTCTCTGTGCGTTTTCTGAAGGTATTGGAATTCCTGATTGATAAAAAATATGTGTCT
The DNA here is from genome assembly GCF_003464595.1 of Bacteroides intestinalis. Taxonomy (GTDB): domain Bacteria; phylum Bacteroidota; class Bacteroidia; order Bacteroidales; family Bacteroidaceae; genus Bacteroides; species Bacteroides intestinalis_A. The sequence goes on along the minus strand of NZ_QRZF01000011.1, from coordinate 119,730 downwards.
GATAATAAAGATTTTGCGTCAAAAATATCAGTCAGTGCTTCTTTGATTACAGAAATTTCAAAAGGAAGGAGTAATGTTGGATTGACGGCTATCCAAAACACTGTATTAGCGTTCCCCATTGATTCAGATTGGCTCCTTACTGGCCGTGGCTGTATGTTCCGTGATAGTGAAGAGACAGGAGATGCATCAGGTTCTCTTCAGACAGACTTCTTATCCGTACCTGAAAGTGCTTCTTTTTTATATAGGATGTATAAAGAGAAAGACGATGAGAATAAATCCCTTATAGAAGAGCTTGGTGGTTTGAAAGAACGTCTCCGGCATTTTGAATTCGAGCTATCGCAATATGAGTCACAACCGGAAAAGTATAAGGAGCGTCATCCGGTTTTAGCCTCGTCGGAGACTGTGATACCTGCTACTATAAAGTAACACTTTGCAGCCGACTCCGACTCTGCCGCTTCTGCTATTGTCTTTTTGAACAGATTGTAGATTCATGTGATAATTAATCTGCATACCTTGTAGCGCACACTTTTTCATCACAATAATGCCATCTAAAACGTATATGGTGACTCAAAATCAATCAATTATATTAATTTTATAGTCTATTCTTTCTCTTGCGGTGCTATATTATCCCCCTGCAAAAGTTCATTTAAAGCGTTTAAAGATACTGTGCCGAAAGAAATATCACTTCAAGAACACTCCGCTTTTAATGGTAAAAAAGTATCCCCAACTTTCATCTTGGTAATTGATCGAGACATAATTGTCTTCCCAACTAAGTATCCCCAACAGTATCCTCAACTCCTCATTTAACACTTATGGTATTTTGTACCCTTATCCTCCTTTTGCTTATTTCTGTATTTAGCGATAACAATGTAGTCTGGTGCAACCATTCGATTTGATTTCATTCGTAAGAGACTATTCTGTTTAACTTGTTGATTATTAGCTGATATTTCTGTTTTTCTCTCTCCTGAGTTTATATACAGAATGTTTTATTTCTTTTATATGGCACATAGGATAGAAGAATAATAAAGAAAAAGAGGTGTCACCACCTCTCTCCCTTCACTTCAAAGCATGGACACTCCTTCGTCCACTCCATCGGCTCCACCTCTCCATTTCCATTTACATCCGGACTCAAATCCCGATGTCCCACCACCCGTGCATCCGGATAATCCATCTTCAACGCCCGCACCAGTACCCGCAACGAATGTCGTTGCCATTCCGTCCGGGTGTCCTTTGCCAGCCCGTGACTGTCCAGTCCACCCTCGTAGCAGATGCCAATCGAGTGAGCATTGTACCCACGCACGTGGGCACCAACCCTCTCGACCGCGCGTGTGGACTTGATGTCACCGTTACGGCGAACGTAGAAATGATAGCCAATGCCATCAAAGCCACGAAGGCGGTGGGCGGTGTCCAAGTCGTGCTCGGTAAAGGGATGGTCCTCACGGGTGGCACTACAATGGATGACGATTAAATCAATCCTTCTCATACGTATTACAAATTCATCGCATTCGCGCTAAAAGCGCCTATTACGGCCGAAGCCACCGCGATAATTACCTTCAAAATCTTGTCCCAAGTCGTTTTTTTCATAAGAGAGTTTTTTTAGTGATTAGCGATAAATGATAAGCAGGCTGCGCAGCCTTTAATTTTTAATTCTTTAATTTTTAATTTCCCAAGCCTCCGGCTTTGGATCCTATCCCAGCGGATCATCTTCAATCCCGCCGTCGCCGCCATCACCGCCGGAATTTCCGCCACCGGAATTTCCACCGGACGAGCTGCCGTCTTCGGACACTAATTCGAAGGTGATATTATTGGCGCCCCCTCTGGTGCTGGCATTGCTGTCGTTCACCAGACGTAAGGTGTTGGCCACCTTGAAACGGATGTTGACACGTTCAATATTCTTCACCGTGCAGTCCTTCGCCGCTTCGGTGGCGCGACATTTAAAGGTGGTGTGGAAAATCCCGAAACCGTCCAGGCGGACGCTGTTACCGTCGGTCATCACCTGGCGCATCTGGCGCACGATGGCTTTGCCCACGTGTACTACGTCCTCTGCCGACATTCCGCCCAGGGCTTCAATGTCCTGTGCGATGCGTTCAAGGTCGAAGATTTTTGCATCTTTCGATTTGCGTTTCAAGGTGAAAACCATTGGAGAATCTGCATCTCCGATTTTTTTGTGGCGCTGTGTGCGCACTACTAAAGCGTTTGACATGTTGAGTAATGTTTTAATCGTTAATAATTAATTTTTCAACGTTGATGCAACAAAGATACAGCATGAGGCAAGGGAGAAGGGACGTTAAGGGACGCTACAGGACGTTACGGGAGAATAAGGGACGATAAAGGACCATAGAGTACGGAAAAAAAGCGGGGAACCCTAAGGTTCCCCGAAAACATTGACGATGAGTTGTACTTGTGCAGGCGTATAATGCCTGCTACCGCGCTTCATACCCGTGGCCAGCAAACGTTGTTCCAGTCCCGGAGCTGTGCGTATCCATTCGTTGAATTGCTTGACAGCGGTATGCTGGCACACCCCGCGAATGTAGCACATCGCCAGTTCGCCTTTCCCGTAAGTGCGTATCGGGAAGTGGGCGTCAAGGCGTGAATCATCTTCTTCTTTCATGCGTTAAAGTTTAGGTTATTTACTGCTTTAAAATATGTACAAATATACTGATTTTTAATCGAATAAACAACCTTGATCGGGATTGTTTTTTAACCAATTTTCGTTGTCGAATTTGGTGTTTACCGGTCCCGGTTTGTCGCCGTCCGGTCCGTGCACAATGTCTTCCTCGCAAGGCCAGTAGCGTCCGTTGATGCGGTTGTAGACGAACTTGGCATGGGTATAACCGCTACCCAAGTGCTTGAAACGGACTTTGTCGATGTAGACGGTGACGAGTTGCTTGGCATCGTCGCGGTTCACGCAGAGACAGTAGTCGGACATATTTCCGAAGTTGGCCGAACCGTTGATGTCGTTCATCTCCACCCGGCGCAGTTCTCCGGTGGCGGTGTTGCGGTTCATCTTGCGCGGGTGCGCCACGAGAATGACCAGACATTTATGTTGCGCGGCGAAGCGTCCCAGCTTGCCCAGCAGCGCGGTGATGTACATCAGTTCCGTCTGTCCCGGCTCCAATTGCTGGTCCAGGCGGTTCAGCGGGTCGATGACGAGGATGCGCACTCCGCGGCGGTACACCAGTTGGCGGGCTTTCTCCAGGATGTGGTCGATGGTGTAGGCCTCGGTGCCCGGCAAGATGTGCGTCACGTTGGTTGTCAGCCAGTTCACGGCGTGGTTGTACAGTTCTTCCGTCATGCCCGGACCGGGTCCGAATTGCAGTCCGGTCAACTTTTCAATCAGCTTGGCGTGATGGTAATTGACCGGCAAGTTTTCGGGGCTGAAGTAGGCTATCTTCCACTCATGGCGCAGGCAGAGACGCAGGACAAGTTCGTCGACGAATTCGGATTTCCCGTGTCCCGCCATTCCCGATACCACTACGTTCCGCCCCGTTTCGAAAGTGCAGTTCGCATCAAAGTTTTCCCACCCCGTATCGGCACCGCGGCACAGTCCGTTCTCAAAGAGCGCACGCAGGTCTTCCCGGTAGTCCTCGGCGGTGAATACGCCTTCCAGCGGAATTTCTTCGGCTTGTGCCAGAGTGATGAGAAGACTTTGAGCGCCATAAAGAACTAAATGTTCATTGGCGTCCTTGCATCCGGGACCGAAGTGTACCAGGCGGCAACGTTCCGCTCCCAGGCGGCGGACGAGTTCATGGCGTAGCGATTGTCCGGCTCCGTCCTCGTCGGCAGCGATGTAAATCACTTTCTTTGGTTCGAAGTGCGTCTCCACGAACCTGTCCATCCATGTGAGGTTGCTCTGTGCACCGGCGGGCACGGAGATGACGTCTTTCCGCCCGGCACTCATGAAGGCGCAGGCATCAAATTCGCCTTCGGTGATAATGCACTCCGGAGTGTCGGCAATGGCGTCGATATTGTAGGGAATAAGTTCGGCGCCAGTCACCATTTTGAAGTGTTTCAGTGCACTGCGGTATTTGGTGTTGATGAGTACACCGTTCTCGAAGTAATTGAAGCAGAGGCAATTCTCTATTTCATTGCTACCCGGTAGTTTGATGCATTCTTCAGTGATGCGCAGTTCGGCGAGCAGGTGCTGGGCGAGACAGCGTTTTTGCGTCCAGTATTTTTCCAGCTTTTCACTCAACTTTGCTTTTGCGGGGTCGAATGTGGGGCGGCGGAAGTGCGAGGGCAGTTGGCTGGCTTTCCGGCGTTGTTCCTGGCGTTGTTGACGTTGGCGTTCTTCGGCATCGTCGGGCACGTAGAGTTTGTAGCCACAGTGATGGCAGTAGCATACTCCTTCGCTCAGGTTGACGGAGAGCGATTTGTCTCCTTTGTGTCCGCGGGTGTCGTTGCACTGGGGGCAGATGGTTTTGATTTTGCCGCTGTTGCGGCCTTTGGTATCGATTCCGTACTGGTGAAAGTTTCTCATTTTAGTTGAATTGTTTTTAAGTTTATTTTTTTGGTGAATGTTTTCTAATGCCGCACTTCAACGCCCGTGATGCCACATTTCGCGGGTGCCGATGCCACACTTGGACGACCACGAAGTGTGGCATTTGCCTTGCTGAAGTGTGGCATTGGAGACGTTCAGGTGTGGCGTTTACTCCGCTCAGGTGTGGCGTTTTGTGAGTTCCACGAATGCGTTGCCTCGTTCCAGAAAGCAGTTGCATCCGGTCGGGGCGGAGCATCATCGGGAATGGGACAGCCCAGATAGGTGCGTCGGCCGTTGACGAGCTGTTCGTAGCGGTGGAGGTCGGGTGGGGCGGCGGACTGCTGCCGGGCGTCGATGGCAAGAAGCGTTGCACGCAGGGCTTGAGCCGTTTGTCCGGTCTTTGTGTAGTTGACGAAATAGCGACGTGCATCGCTCTGCGTCAGCAGGTCATGCCACTTGTCGTAGATTTCAATATGCCGTTTGAAGCAGCCCATGGCCTCTTTGATGTGGCACATCAGCAGCGTTCCGTAGTCACTTTGCATGCAGACGGCTTCCAGCCAGGGCGTTCTTTCTGTCAGTTCGTCCACCAACTCCTGCCAGGGGCGTACGGGTTGCAACGTCGGTTGCGGCCGGCCGGAACCATCGCAGACGGTCAACGAACTGTGGCGGACGATTGGAAAATTAGCATCATCATCAGCAGCAGTTTCTTTTTCTTTTGCTGATGATGTTATTATATCTTTTATATTCTCTTTAAATGAATCTGTTGTTTGTTTTGTGGATTCTCTGTTTTCCAGTGAGTTAGCGGGATTTTCAGCTTGAATTTCTGAATTATTCCCGGACATTTTTTGCTGTTTTTCGTCATTTTTTGGCTTGGAATCGGTCAATTTTCCGTCATTTTCCGCCATTTTTTTCTCTCTTTTTTTCACGGGATTCAGTTCTTTGGCGGAGAAATATCCGTCCTCTTCGAGTTTGAAAAGTTCGTATTCCAGAATGATTTTTGTAAGGTAGGCAAAGGATATTTTTTTGCTGCTGCAGAAAGGGCGCAAATATTCCAGTTGCGCTCTGGGTTCGGGCAACAATGCCAGCTTTTCAATAATAATCCAGTAAGCGCCGAGGCCTTTCAAGCCCTCTTCTTCGGTCAAGTTCCTCATTCGGGGATCATTCATGGCCATAAGCGAATGCTGCAGATAAAAGTTTCTTTTCATTTTTACACCATTGATTAGATTAAATATTATGGAAAAATTCTTGCGTAAAGCGGAGTTGCTTGTGGGGGCGACGGCGTTTTTTCGTAGGGTCTTCCTTTTTTTTGACGGTGCAAAGATAAGCACTCGATATTCTCAAATAAGCCAATTTAGGTACGGTGTTTCTTTGATTTTTGTATTGATATATAGCAAAGTACGTTTCCTGAACAGTCAAAAAACGTACTTCTGCTAAATGATGTTAATGAGGACTACTTTTTTCCTTTTTTCTTGTTTTTCAGAGCTTCTTCTATTCTTTTGATCATATTCTTAATGGGATCTAACTCTTTGAATTCCCGAAAACTGGCGTCATTGTCTCTTTTGTATAAAGTCTTGAGAACTTTTTTAAAGATTTGGGTTAAAACTAATCTTTTGTCTGTGTGTGTGGTTACGCCATCGAATATCCATGGTTTACTGTCTTCAACCTGGACGGTAAGTTTGAATTTTTTTCCATAATAAACATTTTTTTTAAAACGCGGCAAAGGTAATGTTTGTCAGTCGGTATGTTCCAACTCTCGGACGTTTTTTTCACTATATTCATCGGTTATGAGTATAGAAATGTCTTTAAAATAGGGAATGTTCAAGAAGAAATCTTATATTTGTACTCATATCTCAAGAAAAAGGCTAAAATAAGGAGGTCGTATTCATGAAATTAGTGTATTGTATTCCTACGTTGTACATTTCCGGTGGTATGGAACGTGTTCTGACGCTGAAAGCAAATTATTTGGCAACGTTGCCAGGATATGAAGTTACTATTATTATTACGGATGGTGGGGACAAGAAGCCCTATTTTCCTTTGAATCCTTCCATAAAAGTTAAGCAGTTAGATATAAACTTTGAGGAAATGTATCGTTATCCATTTTGGAGACGTTTTTGGGTGTATAGGAAAAAGCAGAATTTGTTTAAACAACGGTTAGAAGCGTTTCTGAACGAATACAAACCGGATATTACAATTTCTATGTTGCGCCGTGAAATCAATTTCTTAAATTCTCTGACAGATGGTAGTATCAAGGTGGGTGAATTGCATATTTGTAAGCTGCATTATAGAAAGGTACCTAAAAATTATCTACCAAGGTGGATTGGAAAATGGGTGGAAAATTACTGGAGTGCACAGTTAGTTAAAGAATTGCGTAAACTTTCTGCTTTTGTTGTGTTGACAGAGGAAGACAAACAAATGTGGACTGAAGTGAATAATGTGTGCAATATTCCTAATCCTGTACCTTTTCTGCCACAAATAAAATCTACTTGTGAGGCAAAGCAAGTGATCGCTGGTGGACGATATTTCGAAGAGAAAGGCTTTGATTTGTTGATTCTGGCATGGGAAAAGGTGGCTAAAGTTCACCCTGATTGGGTGTTAAGAATTTATGGTGATGGGATGATGCGTCCTCTGCTTCAGCGTATGATTGATGAACGTTCTCTTACTGATCAATGTGTACTGGAGCTTCCTGTTTCTGATATAGAAGAGAAATTGAGAGAGAGTTCTATTCTTGTATGTAGTTCTCGTTTTGAGGGGTGGGGGATGATCTTGGTGGAAGCTATGGCTTGTGGATTGCCTGTGGTGTCATTTGCCTGTCCTTGTGGTCCACGTAATATCATTTCAGATGGTATAGATGGCTTCTTGGCTGAAAAAGAGAACATAGATGATCTTGCTGAAAAAGTTTGTTATTTGATTGAACATGAGGATGAGCGTAAACGAATGGGACGTCAGGCCGCGGAATCTGCTCGGCGTTATTGTATAGATATAATTGGAAATCAATGGCGGAATTTGTTTGAATCATTACTTTCTCATCCTATGCAGGATAGAGATAATTAATATAATTTGATTATGAGTTGGTATAGTCGTTATTTACAGGTTTATGAGAAAAGTTTCGATGAGGTAGCTTTTGCTGGAATAATTTCGGAGGTACGTTCAAATCTGAAGAAACTCCAGAGCAATCACCCTTTAGTAACAGTCTCCATTATTGCTTATAATGAAGAGAAGCATTTGCTGGCCTGTTTGTGGGCACTGAGTGAGATGAAAACTCACTATCCCATTGAAATCATTGGTGTGAATAATGATTCAAAAGATCGTACCGCTGACATTTATCATGCTGTTGATCTGCCATTTTACACAGAGTTACAACATAGTTGCGGGCATGCTCGCCTTTGTGGACTAATGAATGCGCGTGGAAAATATCACATAAATATTGACGCAGATACACTTTATCCTCCCACTTATGTAGATGCTATGATTGATGTTATGGAGAAGCATCCTGATGTGATGGGGGTTAGTGCGACATGGGGATATTACCCTGATAAACAGCATTCGCGTGTTGGACTCTACCTATATACACTTTCTCGTGATTGCTATTTGTGGTTGCAGTCTTTCAAACGTCCGGAACTTAGCGTCCGGGGCCTGGTGTTTGCATATCGTACAGAGGAGGCAAGAAAGGTTGGCATTCGTACCCACATCATTCGTGGTGAGGATGGGGCACTGGCATTCGGTCTTCGTAAATATGGGCGTCTTGTCTTTCTTAGAAATTCTAAAGTGCGTGCAGTAACAGGATATGGAACAGTAGGAGGGGGCTCCTTATTGGGAAGTTTTGGGAAGCGGATGCGGCAAGCATTTGCGAAAATAAAGCATGTATTTACATCTGCTGAGGAGTATAAAGATGAGGAATCAAATTTAATAAAGAATACTGAGCAATGAAAATAATCTATTTATTTCCGGCTTTGGATACAGTGGGGGGAGCTGATCGGGTTATTACTGAAAAGGTCAACTACTTTGCAGAAGTTTTTGGTTATGAGATGTACGTAGTAACTGCGCATCAGAATAATGTGCCATTCTTTTTTCCATTATCTCCCAAAGTTAAACATATTGATTTAAATGTAAACTTTAATAGGCAATATGGATTGCCGATTTGGAAGCGCGCCTATGTTTATCTTACATTACTGCACGAGTATAGGCAGAAGTTGAAGAAGTTACTGTTTACCATTCGTCCAGATTTTACTATTACAACTATTAGCCGTGATATTGATTTTCTTCATTCTATACAAGATGGAAGTAAAAAAATAGCCGAGGCCCATATTGCCAAACCATTTATTCGTAATCTGCATAAAATGGCCAATGAAGGATTTGTGTATAAAATAATAGGAAAAATATGGACGCATAAGCTTGAACAGGCTATAAAGAGTTTTGATGCCTTGGTTGTGTTAACCCAATATGATGCAGAGAGTTGGCGAAAAACTAAAAAAGCAGTTGTGATACCCAATTCTATGCCTTTCTATCCTCAAGAAACTAGTTCTTGCATGTCGAAGAAGGTTATTAGTGTTGGTCGATATGATGAGCAAAAAGGATATGATATGCTGATTGATGCATGGGAAGTTGTGTATCGAACTTATCCGGACTGGCATTTATTCATTTATGGTGATGGTGTTTTAAAAAAAGACTTTGAGCAGAGTATTAAACAGAAGCATCTTGAACAAAATATTATTTTATGCGCTCCGGTGAAAGATATTGAACAAAAATATCTGGAAAGTTCCATGTATGTCATGAGTTCACGTTTTGAGGGATTTGGTATGGTATTGATAGAGGCAATGGCTTGCGGACTTCCATGTATTTCGTTTGATTGTCCGCACGGACCATCGGATATTATTAAAGATGAGATAGATGGTTTATTGGTTGAAAATGGGAATGTACAGTTGTTATCACAGAAAATATGTCGTTTGATTCAAGACGATACTCTGAGACAACAGATGGGAATTCACGCGAGAAAAAATGTATTACGTTACTCTAAAGAGAACATAATGCAGCAGTGGAAAGATTTGTTCGAACGGTTACTGCATTAATTATTTAGTAAACTTTTTTTGTTTTCGTAATCTTTTGTCTGGATACCACAAATATCCATAACTGTATGAATGATATTTGCTGTGTTGAAAGGTTTATTTCTTGCACCTTTCATCCGTTCGATTATATCGGAATGTTTTTCTTTGAAAATGTCAGATGTCCATATCTGAAAAGGAATTTCCTGCATAGGGAGGCTTGGGTTATATAACCCGTGACCACACATATTGCGGGTGTCGTAAACTTCTTCACCATGATCGGGAAAACTAAAAACTATGGCGTCCTTGTTTTGGAAGCGTTTTATTATTTCATCACAAACAAAGTCATTGTATAATACTGTATTATCATACTCAGCGATAGTGCGTTTCTTTTCATTACTCACATTTTTTGTGATATCATTGATACTGAATTTGCTGAATTCAGTGGGATACCTATTAGTATAGCGGCGATGTGATCCCATTAGATGTAAGCAGAAAAAGGCTTTCTCATGAGGTTGTTTGAGTTCTTGATCTAATAGTGTTAATAGCTCTCCATCGAAATAGCCATATCGTTCTTCTGAAGCATGCCGTTGATGAGAAAATTTGACACAGTCGGAAGTCGAAGCAATACTTGCTGTGGAATTATCATCACCTACTGTAAAACTGTCTTGATTAGAGAGCCAACAGGTATAGTAACCAGCTTGCCCCATTACAGCCGGAAGTGTATGATATTGGTACCAAGGTGCTGTTGAACTATCATCAAAGAAAGTCATGATTTGTCGGATGGATTCTGATGTAACAGTACGAGGAGTTCTTACGCTGTCAAATTTTAAAGTTTCGTTATTTGTTATTCGTTGGCTTAATTTGGGGGTGGTGGGCAATTGGTAACCGTAAGCATCCATATGGAGTTTGGAAAGAGATTCCCCTAATATTATTATTATATAAGGAACTTCAGAGGAATTACTAATGAGAACTGGAGCATCTTGTTTTACCAGCTGAAGGTATTTACTGTATTCGGCTCTGTCATGCATTGCATTTTGTGATGAATGCCAGACGCGTTCTATACCAGTCAATGCTTGGTAAGAAGTCATATGACGTATATGCGTGATGTAATATGTAAGACCGGCGTATATTAGGAGAGTTAGGGTACAGGTCGGTATTAAGATTGCTTTTTTGTGCAACCATGCAGGGAGAGGGATATTCAACAGCTTCTTATAATAATAGAAAAGTAATATACCAACGATTAATATAGAAAATAATACCATACATGTATGTATATCAAAATAGGAGACAAAAAATTCGGATGCTTCTGAATGGTTTGTCTCCATAGTAACCATAATGATGGAAGGAGTTATTAAAGAATAAAAGTTTAGTAATAGGAAACTTTCTATAGCAAAAAAGAAATAAGCTATGAATAAAACAATTTTTGTTAGATTGATATGAAACAATTTATGTATATAGTGTATAGCCAGTACCGTTAATAACGTTACACCTGCTCCATTGATGAGAGCAGCTCCAAGTCGTATAGGCATCATTAGCCATATCTCATTGCAAAGATTATAAATGACTGCCGTTAAGGTGTTTAATATAAATAAAATGCAAAATATTATAAATGAGGGATAAGTTTGTTTCATACTTATGATTTCTTATATTTTGATATTATACCATTAATTGTGCCGTGTAGTACAGCTTTAGATAAGTTTAGCTCCCCATGAAGTAAATATAATAATGCTTTTTTAGGGGCAGCTATACTGAAAATATATATACAAGATAATAGCTTTCTAATACCGAAAAAATTCTTACGAGCGAATAGTATCCGGGCACGTGAAAGATAAAATTCTCTCAGTGGCGACCCTTTTTTAGCAGTCATACCTTCTTTATGATAAACTACGGCAGTCGGTTCATACCATAACCTATATCCTGTATGTAATATTCTTGCGGACCAGTCAAATTCTTCATAAAAAAGGAAATAATCTTCACTCATGGGACCTACTTTCTGGAGTACCTCACGAGAAACCATCATTGCGGCACCATGCAATGATGCTGTTTCACAAGCTTCATGATAGCATGGTTGGTCTTTGTCATTATATCCTATAGCACTATTTCTCAGAGTAATATACGAGAATGGAGTGAAGCCTGCAAATTGCAAAGTATCAGGAGCGTAAGCATACTTTAGCATCGGAGATACTCCGCCGTTTTTCTTATCACTCTCCAGCCTTTGTATTAATGTATTTAATACTGGAGCTTTAATTAGTGTGTCGTTATTGATAAAAAACAAGTACTGTCCTTTTGCTACACTCAATCCTGCATTATTTCCGCCTGCAAAACCAGTATTTGCATTTTTTATTACTACAATATCAGGATGTTTTTTTTGTAATTCTTCATCTTCCGGCATATGTGAGCCATTGTCTACGACAATGATTTCGTATGGGTATGTTTCATACTTATGAAAAGATTCTATCATCTCACAAGTATCGATGAAGCCATTATAATTGACTGTGATAATAGAGACAATTGCTTTCATTCTTTTTCCTTATTTTTTTGAGAGAGGTTATGAGAACGTTTGAACCAGAATACCAACCAATGCCTGAAAGTAATGTATTTATTAAAAGATAAACGTCGGAAACGACAGGTTGTTTCTATTTTCTCTAGAAAACTCATTCTGTGGGCATTCCATATAATGGCATTTAAAGTTTGCCATAGATATCGATCTATAATAGAACTCCATTCGGGATGTTGTTGACTTAATAATAGAGCTTTGGAACATACGATACTGTATCCCTCTATGTTACGCATACTGAATTTATTGGTCATAGTTGAATTTGACCGTACTCTGCGTTTAAAGAAAGTTTGATTGATGTATGCAACTTTTTGTGCATTTAGGTGAATTTGTATTACAAAAATATGATCTTCATGAATGATACCTGCAGGGAATCCATTGAAATATTTCTGAATGAATGAATGACGGGTAAAACATAGGCAACATGAAGCTGAAAATATATATTGCTCTAATTCATATTCTAAAAGTTCTGTACCTTTCCATATCTTGTCACTGATTTTATCTTTTCTGTTATAGCCTGGTAGATAGGCGGATGTTTCCATGATTTTCTCTGCATCGAAGAAAACAAAATCTAATCTTTTAGACTCGCAAGCATCATAACAATGTTGTAATGCCGTTGTGTCTAATATATCATCACTGTCCATGAAGTAGATATATTCTCCGGTAGCATATTGTAGGCCATGATTACGTGCTACCCCTTGCCCTTGGTTGGGTTGTATATGCCATTGAATTCTTGGATCACAAGCTGCATACTTTTCAATGATATTCTGACTTTGATCAGTGGAGCCATCATTGATGAGAATTATTTCCAATTCCTGTAAGGTTTGATTGCAAATACTATCTAGTGCTTCGCGCAGATAAAGTGCAGTATTGTATATTGGCATAATGACAGACACTTTTGGGAGGACAACCGTTAGGATCTTGGTATTCATTTTCTTCTTCTGTTTAAGATATTTCTTATTTTTGCAAATATATCATATTCTTTGGTGAACTGTATGTATACGATCCACAAAATGAGGCTAATAATTGCTTTAGAAAATAAGGATAGAATGATGTTGTAATCTTCGATAAGTCTTGATACAAAATATAATGTGCAGCCTATAATACAGCTTAATATTGATGGTGATAGGAGTTGGCGATAACACAAAAAGAGGCTTCTGTGAAGCATAAAGCGATATAATTGCCAGTAACATTGTATGAAATTTAAACAAAATGAAATGAAAACACACCAAGCCACAGCTTCCAATGAGTGAAAATAAAAGATCCCAATGAGGAGGCCAATTATACTTGTTAATGCAGAAAATGCTCCACAAATAAAAAGTCCTCGAGTATCATTACCTGCTTGGTAAAATGAGCCTGAAGAAGATAATAATAACTGTAAACCTACAGTGAGTGACAATATTTGGAAAACAGGAATGGAAGGTAGCCATTGTTCTCCAAAAATACATAAAATAAGTTCCCTGGCACAAAAAAGAAGTACTATACTAAGTGGAAAACCGATGAAAGCCAGTAGACGCATAATACGTTCATGGGTATGTCCCAATTTGTTCATATCATTTTGATAATCACTCAGGATAGGGTGCATTACAGGAGTAATGATATATGTCATATTTTGCAAAGGAAGCATCATCAGACGATATGATTTTTCGTAGTATCCAAGTGGTGTTAGCCCCATATATTTTCCGATTAAAAGTTTATCCAGATTACGGGTGAAGTAGTTTACAATGCTGAAAAGAAATTGATACATGGAGTAATTCCAGATTTTTCGAACACTTCCTATTCCCAAAGTCCATTGAAGTTGTTGGGGATATTTTTTCAATGAAATTATCCAAACAAGTAAACCGGATAAAATTGGTTGAATAACCAATGTATATAAACCTACTCCCTTAATAGCCGCTAAAATGGATAATACTCCTGCTATTACTTGTACAATGCATGTGCGAAATGCGATGAACTTGAAATCTTTGTCTCTATAAAATAAAGCATTGGGCACAATAGAGGCGGCAGTAAAAAAAAGGCAAATAGATAATAATTGGCAGATGAGAACAAGTCGGTTGTCCTGATAAAAAGTTGCAATGCTCCATGAAGATAGGAAAAATAACACACTTAATATTCCTCCTATCCATATTGTAAACATATATATGCTATTCATATCCTTATTTGTCAACTCTTTATTCTGGATAATGGCGGCAGGTATGCCGATATTGGCAAATATGCCAAAAAAGTTGATGATAACGGTGGCTACAGCTACGATGCCAAAATCATCCGGACTTAACAGACGTGCCAATATAGCTGTTATTATCAAAGAAATGACAATGCCTGAATATCTGGCGATTGCCGTATAGAATACTCCCGAAAGCATTTGCTGTTTGATACTTGCCATAAGTTACTATATATTTTGTGAGGTCCGGAATATCCGGTCTTCGTACACCTTTTTCATTTGCTCTTCCCACGATAGATGTCGGATAGAATCTCTTATCGCTTGCGGTGATACAGATTGCGAACGGCAAAAAGATATTAATTGCGGAATGTTGATAGGGCTTTCGTCAGCAACGGCTTTTAGTACATAAGGCATTTGGTCGAAGTCCTCGTCTGTCTCTGAATAGATGAAGGAAAAACCTCGTGCAGCATACTCTCTGTTTTTTAATGTTTTAATATTGTATATTCCACTACGATGGCGAGCTAAACTGCCAATAGCAAAATCTGCTTGTTCAAAAAGAGCATTTAGTGCTTCACCGTGTTGTGCTCCATACAAAATGACGTATGGTTTCAATCCGTATTTACGTATGGGAGTTCTAATTTCTTGATTTTCTCTTTCACCGGTAATATTACCTACAAGGTGGAAATAGACTTTGTATTCAGGATGATTACTATAGTATTCTCCCAGCCCTTTGATTAAACGGTCGAAGCCATGCCAAAAGTGTATTTCGGCCACACCTATTAGATGCAGTTCTTTTTTTAAATCATGTACAGTTGTTCTTAGTGGGATATTGCTGAAATCTATGCCATTAGAAATCCGTATAGTGCGACGGCCGAAAATCTCCGTATCATTGGAGAAAGTTACAATGGCATCGATATATTTGCAAAATGTATGGCGAAATAATTTGTCGGTATACAATTGTATCTTCTCTTTGACTGAAAAATACTCTTGATCGTAAGGATAGGTTGGTATTTCCAGGAGAATTTTCACATTCCTTTTCTTTAATTCTTTCACAAAATGTATCGTGAAGGGATTGGCATTGTGATAGGAACGTATATATATGAGTGATATGTTTTCTTCTTCCACATAGCGGATGATAGGGTGGAAGGATATGCGTTTTTTTAGCTTAGCTATAATGCCTTTACCAAGATTTGTTAGTGTCTTATTATCTATTAGCCATTGTCTGCTCCCATCAGGTGCAACTTCATAATAGCAAGTTCGGATGTCCAAACCGCACTTTTTCAAGGCATTCACCTGATACTTTATTTTTTTACTGATTCCGTTGTACTCTTGAAAACCGTAAAAAACGAGAAAAAGAGCTTTCATATTTTGCTGATTAAACAGGTTCATAATCTCAGACTGTGGTATAGTTGGACTAATTCATTAGCAGTCTTTGCCCATGAAAACTGTTGTGCCCGAAGCAATCCATAATTTCTTTGCTTCAGATATAAAGTTTCATCTACCTCTAATCTTAATAACATATTGGCGATCTCTTCCGGTTTGTATGGGTCGACGGCTAATGCACCCGGACCGGAAACTTCAGGCATTGCGGAAGTATTTCCGATAATGATGGGCACTCCACACGCCATCGCTTCTATCATTGGAATACCAAAACTCTCACGGAGTGATGGGTAGAGGAATGCAAAAGCTGCATTATAAAGTGTTGCCAAGTCATGGTTGGCAATGTAACCTGGATAATATAGATATGATTTAATATCAGAGATTCCCTCTTGCTGTAGCAAGTTATCAATATATTCTTCTTTCAAATCAGCGATTAGAAGCGGTCGCTTTATGCCGGACTGTTGCAGATATAGACTATATGCTTTCAAAGTACGCACAGCATTCTTTTTAGGATCGGTATTACCGAGAAAGAATAGGAAGTCCTTTTCTGGAATATATTGGTGGACTATACGCATATCAATTTTATCCTGTGGAAAAAAGTGAGTATTATATCCATTATATATTGCTGTAATACGTTCTGTTGGAATATTTAATGCTTTACGGATACGATTACATTCAAAATGTGAGACCGTTATTATTTTTTTGCATTTCTTTAAAATACGTGGTACTATGATTCGACGATAATGCCAACCTAATTCCTGATAAAGGGAAGGACTTCGGTGTTGTCTCGGTTCCAAATAGATTATATCATGCAGTGTCAGAACCAGAGGTACGGGACACCACAAGGGAGCTGTGTTTGAAGTACAATGAAGTAAATCGACTTTTAAACGTTTTAGTACACGCGGCAACGCTATCTGTTCCCAAAGAGGATAAGTTGGACATTTTAGCTCTATGATGGATAGATTTGTCGACTCTTCCAAGCAGCGATCTTCCCCGGGAGCGACAATAATGTAATATTCATTACCGTCGTCCCTTTTCTGCAATTCACGTATGGTTTCTAATGCAACAAAGTCCATACCGTGTTTATTGGGGCGAAAAATACGTTGCGCTTCAATAGCTATCTTCATGTTTTCTATTTATTTTCAGACTCTTCTGTCTTTTTGTCTTTGGGAGTTTTCTTTTTTTGGAAGAAACGTGTAATATGACTAAATAGACTTGCAAATACTAAGATTGGCAATGCCCATATGGAGTGTTTGAACCGTTTGTTTACTTCTCCATCCGGTAGCGCCATTATAAATGTAATAATAATGACACCCAAAAGGGTATACCATTTAAAGCTAAGTGTCCAATCAAGGAGGGTAATACCAATGGCACATAAGGTGATAAGAGCTATAAGTAGAAAGCGTGACGGCATTAACCATTGGAAAAGTTTGAGAGCGTAGTCCCATTCCCCTTTAAGCAGAGTTATCGGCAGTTTTTTTAGTGCGAGGATAGTACTGCTATACTGTGAACGGAGCCAACCAATACGTTGGGCCTCATATCCATTGGCACTTTCTTCTTTCTTACTATAACATACTACTTCTTCCATATATTCCGTGTAGATGTTCTGTTGTAACAGTGCTGTTTCCATCGCTTTACTTAAATCAGAACCTTTCAGTTTAGGTGCTATTTCATGGAACATTGGAAAATCAAATGCCATAGCTGAACCTATTAATGCAGAAGAAAATCCCATGCGTGTATGCGCTTTACGGAAGATATTATTATTAATTTCTTCACTGGTGGCATTTAATACGGCAATACTGGTAGTTAGATTTTCGGTCATTCGGTGCGCCTGGATAGCATCGCATCCGGAATAGTATGCATTGTTGAACAAGTTTAATGCATTAGGAACAATTCGATTATCAGAATTAAAAATAATAACCATATCGTACTCTGCAGGAGAATAACGCTCCATAACTTGCTGGATAGCATAAACTTTCGTGCATTGTTCTTTATCGGGAACAACAATGTTAACTGGCATCTGAAGCAGAGTTACTAAATCCTCTTCCGGCAATTGAGTCGCTGCAACGGCTATGTCATACTTATCACGTGGATAAAGTTGAGTATCCAAGAAACTATTTATAGAGTGAATCACTTCTTTACCATTACGTAATACTGTAAACAATACAAGAAAACGGTGGTGTACTTTAGCAGGAGGATAGGGATTCTTGTATTTCCCCAACGAAAAAAGTGCACATACAAAAAGATATAACACTGGAATGCTCAGCAACAAGAACAAAATGGCATCTGCAATTTGTAAAGCATTGTTGTTTTCATCTACCCACCAATCGGGATTGAATATGGAAAAAATCTCGCTCATGATATGATATTACTTGTTTTTATATTGATTTTTCTTGAGTAATCTGTTTGTCTATATAAGGGCCGTTCATAATGAATGCTAATGAAGCAACTATGAGAAAATCGGTAGGAGCTGTGTTCATAGCTTCGCCTGTATAGCCATTAACCCATATTCCGAAGACTCCACAAGTTAAAGCTGCCAGTATATGATGTAATTCCTTGTTCTTGATGCGGAACATGACAATGTAGCAACATCGGAGTATCACTACAATTAATATGGCAAGGTAAAGATTCAACCCCACATAACCGGTTTGTATCCATATTCTTACATAGTAAGAGTCGGGTGGGAGAGTTCCTTCTTCATATAGATCTCCTTTCTTCCACAACTTAGGAATACTTTCATCTATACCAACTCCCCATGGATGATTTTTTAGATATATTGCAATTTCTTTACGGTTTTCGGAACGAACATTAAAAGATGCATCTTCTGTAGGACGAAAAGAGGTTCTCATGCGTCGTATAAAAGAATTTCCTTCTCCAATATTAGTAAATACAAAAAATGAAAAGATGAATATACCGACAAGTGCCGTAGTTGCAAATATTTTTATATTTTTGCAGAGGAGGCAGTAGAGTGCGCTTCCAGCTATAGGAATTATAATAGCACCACGCGTGCCGGACATAAACATACCGATTAACCCCATTATCGCTACAGCTAAGTAAAAGTATAATAATCGTTTGTTATGTGTATGTATACCGATAATAGCATATACAGTTGTTATAAGTCCCATACATGCCCCAAAATTACTGGCATCAGTAAAAATGGAAAAATAGCGGATTCCTGTATTTATTATATGTGTTCTCCAGCTTTCAGTATCCACAAGCCACTCTCTTTCGGCATAATCGAAACCAAAATGTTTCTGGCACCATAATTTGAAAAATGCGATTGTAACGAATACTCCTACAGTTATTAATCCTATTTTTAATGTTCTGGGTTTGTCAGCCAGTAAAGATGAGACTATATAAAGCACAAATGTCTCCAATATCATGATGCGAATTCCTTTTGTGATACCTTCGGATTGTATTCCCGGATTTAAGAACTGAAACAAAATGAACAATATCCAAGGAATATAACTAATGGTCAATATATTTATGGCATTCGTTAACTTTATGTCTGCCTTACTTCGAAGAAAGGAGAAAAGTATGGATATCGCCATGTATACCAAAAGTATATCTAGAATTACACTTAACCCTGTTGTGCGTGTATAGCGCATTATTGCGATAAAAAAGAACGAATACGTGGCATATATTAAATAGCTGAAGCGAGGAGCTTGGAGTCCATAAAATAATATAATAGCCGCTAAGGGCATGCTAATAATAATAGCGGCAATTAATAGTTTTTGAGTAATGATGGCATATGTAATAGCTATTAACCCCACCAACAGTACAGAAACAAGTACTGCTTGTGGAGGCAATTCGCGAATGGGGTATCGGCTGTTATATGCCATTATTCTATTCTCTTTTAAATTGTTATTTTACTTCATTTTTCTTAGATGTCAGACCTAGTTGGGCCAACCTGCTGAAGAATGAGTGAGTTGGAGTTTTGGGAGGCAATTCGCCAGTGAAAGACTCCACTACATCTCTATCAGCATTATTCAGATAAAGCATAAATGGAGTATCTTTCAATGCTTCTTTAATAGGAGCAATCGTTGTTTTATCACTATTACGCCATAAACGACAAGCATTAGCCACTAACAGATTCACATCAGCTTTTTGAAGCACAGGTAAAGGAATAGCAGCATCTTTGATAGGAGGGTATTCTACTAAGATAATATCTGGTATTTGTTCTGCTTCGTTCAAATTCCAAAAGTCTGATAATTGCTCTGCTTGTACATATTTACTACTGCTTGCTTCAAAGTCAACATCATAACATACTAAACGTACACGCAAGCCTTCTGATTTCCAATATTCCATAAAGTATTTAGAAAGAAAAGACTTGCCCTCACGGCTGTTTACACTAATCAAGTTGATGACGTTAGGACGATTAGGGGATAAATATTGATTTAACCGATGACAACTGTAAGCAGCAGCAATACGATTACATACTTTCAAGAAGCCACGGAATTTTAAATTACTAATGCCATTGAAAGCAGCAATTACAGGTAAGCCAGTGAGGCGTTTACTGCGAATCGGGTCACGCAGAGTACGATCTAATAACTCAATTAGCAAGAAATAGGTTATGATAAATACAATACTTCCTATAAGGGCTAATAGAATATAAAGCATGCGGCTACGCCCATTATCTGTTAACGGAAAATCGGGTGGAGCTACTGTTTGCAAATTACTAGTACTCATCTCTATATTTTTCAGGCGCAGATTTGCATCAGCTAGCCCTCTTAACTGGGTACGGTAATTATCTTCCGCAATGCCTATTGCACGTTCTTTTCTATTAACCTGTGTTCCGATTGGAGACATGTGGCTATATTGATCAAATATTTCTAACTGGCGTTTCTTTAATACTTCGCGCTCAGCTTTGGCTTTAGCTTCATTTATACAGGCTGCCAACCATTCTACCACCATATCTTGAATGCCAACGCCTTCTTTGGTGAAATTGAATTCATTTAAATTGTCTGATATATGACTGATGTTATCTTCTGCTTTTTTTAATGCCTCTTTTTCCTTCCGTATGTTCTCATCTGTAGGCATAGTATCGTCAGAAGTGAAAATTTCTCGTTCCATGATACTTTGATTCAAAGCACTAACCTTGTTTAGTTCTTGCAATAGATTTGTATTATTGCGAATGATCTGGGCCCGTATATCCATTTTATCCTCCAGCATGTTACGTAAGCTTACTGCAGATTCATAGATACGTTCGGCTTCTTCCAAACGATCTTCAACTTCATAACGAGTTCCCGCTAGTGCTTTTGTCTCTTCTGGATAGTTAATGATACGTTCTTGTACATTATAATGCATTAAATCATCTTCTTCCTCGTTCATTCTTTGTTTAGCAAGTCGAACTTGTTCCATGAAATAGGCAATAACATCATTGGTAGATTTATATCGAAGAATTTCATATGCCTTGATCAACTCATCTATTAAAATGGCAACAGTCTTTTGAGTAATGCCCGGGTCTGCAGACGTATATTCAATTTCAAGTATATCACTATTTCCAACACGTTTTATTTTAATGCCATCCAATGCTGCTGCACTATAAAATGCAACAGGACGATTGAAAATTGAATATATGAAATTATTATTATCTGGTTTACGATAAGCGGTTAGATTAGCTAATGTCTTTTCAACATCTTTTCGGTCAACTAATGCCAACACTTCTTTTGGGGTAATTTGGAGTAATTGTCGATAATGCTTGGCTTGGATGTATTGGTTATCTTTCCATTCTTCACCAAAAGTTAACGAGTTTGCTAATAGACGCAAAGATACTTTTTCTAATGTTCCGCGTGACTTACCAAGGTTGACTAGATTATCAAAAGTACTATTTATAACCATATAATTAATAGAAGAACCATCAAGGGAAGTCGAATTGGTTACGCCGGCATAGATACTACTTGTCACAGTGTAACTATATGGTAGAAATTGGGTGAAGTAAATTACCAATCCTGTAACAAAAAGAGTTCCCCATAATAACCAGTAGCGAATACGGTATAGGAACTGTGATATGAATAACATTATATCCATAGGGCTCTATCTTTTTTCTTTTAAAATTTTCACATTAGTCAGCATCTCTAATAGCACAATCGAATTGTGTAGGGCTACTCGGCTTTGTTCGTAACTAGTTACAGCACCTGCACGTCGTGAACGCTCTAAAGAAAGAGAAATGATATCCATCTTTCCCTGTATAAAATTATTTTCAGAAATTTTCATTTGCGCGTTATACAAAGCTGCAGTTTCTGCTTTTGCTCTAATTGTGGCTAATTGTTCCGTTACTGCATTGTATGCCTCTAATACGCGTAAACGTCGATCTTCCATAACCTCTTCTTTGGTATACTGTAATTGTTCTATCTGGTAGCGATAATCTTTTAATTTTAATGGACGATTTATAATATCGCCGAGACTAAAACCGACGTTGGCTCCTACATTAAAGTTATGTTGTGCACTTGACATTGTTGTTTGATACATAGGGGTAAATTCATCACTGGCGTTACCAATGACATTGTATCGGCCATATGAATACATACCATTAAGACGGAAATAGTTCCACCAACTTCGTTTTTCTAATCGGTATTTAGTCTTAACTTGTTCTACTTGCGACTGGGCTCTTTTCACAGTAGCATTTTCAACTACGGCGTCCAAAAAAACAGAAAGTGGAGGAAGTTCTAATTTCTCTATTTCTATAGGTGCGTTTTTGGTAATCAGCCCTATTGTATTAGCCTCTATTTTCTCATCTTCCATTTTTAGCCTTTCCAAAGCTTTGATACGTTCCTCACGCGTCATACTCTCTTGTGATGATGCATATGGTGAAAACGCGCACAATCCGATAAAGGATATGCAGCAAATTACAATTTGGGTATATTTTCTTATCATTTCTCTTATTTGCAATTTAACAATTCTTATTCTATTGTTATAGTTATACATTTTCTTTTTGGACAAATGCAGTTAGAGTTCTGAATAAGATCTTCATATCCAGCCAAAACGAAAAATCTCTTGCATATTTAATATCCAGCTGTTTTCTCTCTTCAGCAGACATTTTGCCGGTTCCACCCCGTTTTTCAACCTGCCACAACCCTGTTAAACCTGCTGGAGCCATAAAGCGATCTATATAGGCATCACTGGTCAACAATTCCGCTTCATAGAGTGGAAGTGGCCGATTTCCAACAATACTCATATCGCCTTTCAATACATTGAATAACTGTGGCAATTCATCAATGCTGTATTTACGGATGATACGTCCTATACGCGTTACACGTGGGTCATTTTCCAGTTTGATGAACGTATTGTTCAGAGCCTTTTCTTTCTTTTTCGCGAAATCTTCTTCGGAAATCACAAAATCATCCGAAATCAACAAACTTTCTTCTTCATCCGGTGTTCCAGAAAGGTCGTCGAAGCGAATCTCAGGGGCTTCGTCAGAACTTTCAACCTCTTCTATTTGATATTGATTGAGGGCATTTAATTCCTTCAACCGCTTATCCGCATTAGTGTACATGGAACGGAATTTCAGAAAGTCGAAAATCTGATAATTAGAACCTACACGTTGCGATTTATAAATAATCTTTCCTTTACTTTCTATACGGATTGCAATGGCAGTTCCTATCAATACAGGAGAAAGAATGATGACGGCTGCACTTGCAAAAAGTACATCAAACGTACGTTTCCATAAAGGTAGATGGAAAGTGTTCAGTACTTTACGGTGCGTTTCGCTAAATTCTTTCAACTTACTCTCTTTGCGGGCTCTGAGGTATGTATTCATATGTTGAATACTATCTTCTTCGGCATGCGGTGGAAGGGTGTTGTTTACTCCGGCTTGCAGATAAGCTTTCCGGTTTTCGGATTTCATCTCTTCGGTTACTAGAGTGATGTAAACCCGGGGATAACGCTTACGCAAATAGGATATCTCAATACAGTCTGCCTCGCGCGTCCCTGTTTGTTCGTAAAGAATGGATATGTTATACCTGTCTCGGATGCCATCGATTACTTTAGCCGCTTTCTGGGGAGAAGAGACGGCAACGAACATACCTCCTGTGACTTTGCTCAGATGATCGATAATAATCCGATTATTCCCTATATAGATATAGTATAACATGCCCTCTATGTGTATTTGTTGTTGATTCAGATGAACTTTTTGAGACGTACTTTCAATTCCATGGGATTGAAAGGTTTTAGGATGTAGTCTACTGCACCTTCTTCAAGCAAACGGATACGCTCAGTAGTACTTTCTTCACTTGAAAGCATCATAACGGGGATATGTTTGAAGAGCTCATTGTCCTTGAGGTATTTAAGAAACTCTGAACCGCTCATTTTCGGCATACGTATGTCTGATATGATCAAGTCGGGTTCATTACCTTCATGTAGCCACTCAATTGCCTTCAAGGGATCTTCGCAGTATACAAAATCATACTCTTTTCCCAAGTACATAGAGAGCACTTTGCCTATAGAGGCTTTATCATCTACTAATAATATCTGTTTCATTATTGCTATTTATATTATTCTGTTACCTGCTTTGTATATTATAAGTTTTTTGTTCATAAAAAAAACTGCTTTCTTTATGGGCTTTACAAGCGATGAAGGCAGTTTTATCTTATTCTTTTTTCGTCAATACATTTGTTTCGTTTGATAATAAGCAAAAATACGCTTATTTGCGCTAATTGTATTTGTATAGGGAGAGAAAAATCATATAATTAACTCTTTTTAATAGATATTCCTCGGTCAGATGAAACAACTTTCTCTTTAGAATCATCAAATAATGTTTTTCCGCTTTTTAGGCTCTTGATAAGGAGGAAAAGAGTGTAATTGATCAGTTCTGTAAAGCGAGACATAAAAAAGTCAGATGTTTTCTGACTTTTTTATGAAATTTGCTTCATATCGGTGATTAGGGTTTTATAAAAATGTCATTATTATGATTGGATATCCAATCTGTATTGTTAGCTCCACCGCTTGTGACCCAACCTTTGAAATCAGGGT
This sequence comes from Bacteroides intestinalis, assembly GCF_003464595.1. Taxonomy (GTDB): domain Bacteria; phylum Bacteroidota; class Bacteroidia; order Bacteroidales; family Bacteroidaceae; genus Bacteroides; species Bacteroides intestinalis_A. The sequence continues at coordinate 95,140 of NZ_QRZF01000011.1, read as the reverse complement.
AGACATCTGTAATCATTTTCCGTTCTTTGGGGTATTTCCATACGTCTGTACTCGGTATACAAATGCCCCATGCTAAACCTTCAGTACTGATATAGTACCCTTTCTGGTTAACATTAAGCATGTTATTGCGTGCAGAAGCATCGTTACTCATTCCAAATAAAGTAGTAGTGGCTAATTGGGTAGGAGCATAATTGGGCAAGTGTATTTCTGTACGCCCTGTATTTTCCTGGCTTTCTTTACTTATAATGAATACATCTATATTTTTGATCTTTATGGCTTCCATAGCTTCTTCAGTTGTAGAGAATGTCATCGCGATTTCAAACGCAGCTCCATTTCCATTGTATGTACTTCCAGCAGTTGGATCCGTGCAATAGAACGTAAAGTTATCATCTGCAATAGAAGGATTGCAATACTTATGTGCATTAGTACAGAGAATTACAACCGGGTGATCTTGTCCGCTTTCAAAGGCAGGAGATCCATTTTGTACTTTTCCACTTAAGGTTACTCCACTACTGCTTACATCCAAGAATTGAATTCCTACACCAGTCTTACGGCTGGAACCTACGGCACGTACATTTCCTTGAATGGTTAACTTCTTGCCATCAGTTATATTCATCTTGTCAATAGTAATAACGATGTCGTTCATGTCAAAGTCACCGTAAGCGGGCCATTGATCCTCAAAAGCATAAGTATAGATGGTGTTGTCGCCTGTATCCGGTTTGGGAGGATCTACGGGATCGGGATCACCGGAATTACCTTCGTTGATGATGCCACCGCAGGTTTCAATTTCGTATTTAGATTCATCAAAACCTGTTTGGATGATGCCTTGATCTGATTTAAGACAGTCTGCATTATTGTTTGCTTGAGAGTAGTCTGGAGTGCCTTCTACGACTAAATTCCCTTCCAGATGGGTTGTCCAATTATATTTGATAAGTTGGGCCTTTATCATAGACTTATTAGTCTTTGTACCTGTGTTTCCTCCGATAAAGCGGTTGTTTCCGCTCTTTATAGTTAACGTCCTAGCTTTAATGATAGAGCCATTTAGTAAATTAAATTTAGCATCATTTTCATTAGATATAGTAGGAGTCGGCATCCATGCTTCATTCTCTAGTCCTGCAGTTATGGAACCATGATTCAATGTTACATCTCTGAAAGAAAAATTATTTTTAATAATCATCATGCAAGCATTGTATATAAGATCTCCAGAACCTCCACTGTTGAAATTGAAAACTTCAATAGTGCCGTCATTGTATAAAGCAAGTCCGGTATTTACGGCATAGCCTTTGATTTGAGCTTTATCATGATTAATAATTCTTGTTCCTGTGCCATTGTTTGTCCAGATTTGGCCACTTGGCTCATTGTTGAAAGAAATATTGGCACTATTAAACAGAGTTCCTCCGTTCATGGAGATATTCCCTTTTACATTTAGATCTGCTTTGTTCACAAAGGCTGCGTCAACTAGGTTTAATTGGGGCGTTTCGAGTTTATTACAATTAAAAAAGGTTGTCTTATTGAGGGCTATCTGATTGGTGGTCTCAATAACTCCGTTGTTGTAGAACTCTCCTGCACTTCCCGGATTAATGAGTGATGCAGCTTTAATAGTACCAAAATTTACAATCTTGCTACACTGGAAGCTAAATGTTCCTTTTATATTTAAAAGTCCTTTGGGGGCTATTGTCAGATTGGGTTTGTTATCGAATGTAAGTCCATTGTCACTGATGATTTTTCCACCATCTAATACATATATATCAAAAGCATAGTAAGTGGTACTGATTTTCCATGTACCTTTCACATAGATACTCATTCTACCATTTACTTGAATATCTTTAGTAAATGGAGATATTTCTGTGTAATTTTCTGTGATGATGTATTTGGCTCCATTATCGAATGTCATGCCGGACCCCCAATCATTTGTTGGTTGATCAGATTTTGATGGTACGTCAATATTATCTTTATAGTCAGGTACTTCAGGCTCTATTATTCCGGCTTGTTTTGCTGCTTCATAGGCAGAAGTACTCTCGGATGTTTCGGTACGTGTAGTCGTTGTAGCATAATATAACTTACAATTTAGTGTACCTCCATTTTCTGGTATAGTGTATTGATAGATTTCTTTCCGTTGGTTAGGGTCAGTTTGGCGTACAAAGACTTGTTTGCAGTTTTTAGGTATACTGATCTCTGTTATATAACTGTTTCCACTTTTGGCATATCCAGCAGCAAGTGGCGTTGCTGTTTTGTCTGACAATGGATTGGAAGTAAATACTTCTATCAGATAATTGTACTGTCCGTTGAATTCATCTTTGACTTCAACATTCAATTTGACAGTGGTAATCATTGACCAGTCAAAGCCGTCGGGGGCTACAAAGTCTTCTCCTAAGGGGTTCTCAACAGGGGCTACGGGGCGAACCTTGTCCGGGTTGTACACATCTTTATCCGCGCAAGCTGCTAAAAATAGGGGGGCTACAAGGGTGATAATTAAGCAATCGTGTTTTCTTATTCTCATAACTATAATTTTTAATCGTGTAATATCGGTTGGCTTTTTTACGCAACAAATATAAATAGAATATTTAACTTTTATGGCTTTTTAGCCTTTTTTGTGAAAGGAATGTTGTTTTTCTGGTGATTGTGATAAAAAAAGCCGGAAGTACACTTCCGGCTTTAAGATAAAAATTGTTTTGATGTTCACTTATCAAGGTTTTACAAAGATATCGCTGGTGTGGTTAGAGATCCAACCTAAATCTTCCGCTTGTCCACCATTGATTACCCAGTTTTTGAATCCGGGATAAACAGCTGTGATTATCTTATATTCTTTTGGCCATTTCCACACTTCTGTACCAGGAATACAAATACCCCCTGCCAAACCCTCAGTACTAATATAGTAGCCTTTTTGGCCGACATTAAGCATACTATTGTGTGCAGAAGCGTCATTACCCATTCCAAATAAAGCTGTGGTAGCTAAATTGGTAGGAGCATAGTTAGCCATATGTATCTCCGTACGTCCTACATTCCCTTGGGCTTCTTTACTGATAATGAATACATCCAGGTTCTTGACATTCATAGCTTTCTTTGCTTCTTCGTCTGTAGATAATGTCATTGCTATTTCGAACGCAGCTCCATCTCCGGAATTGTATGTATTTCCGGCAGTTAGATCCGTGCAATAGAACGTAAAGTCATCATCCGCAATAGAAGGATTACAATACTTATGTGCATTAGTACTGAGGATTACAACTGGATTGCTTTGTCCACTTTCAAAAACCGGAGTTCCGCTTTGTACCTTTCCACTTAAAGTTGCTCCACTGCTACTTACATTCAGGAACTGGATTCCTACACCAGTCTTACGGCTGGAACCAACAGCACGTATGTTTCCTTGAATGGTTAACTTCTTGCTATCGGTAATGGTCATCTTATTGATAGTGACAACAATGTCATTCATGTCGAAGTCACCATAAGCAGGCCATTGATCTTCAAAGGCGTAAGTATAAATGGTTTTATCCTCTACATCCGGTTTTTCGGGATCTTCCGGGTCGGGATCACCTTCGTTACCAGAATAGTAATAGCCACCACAAGTAGAGAATGTATTCTTTGATCCTCCCCATCCGGTAGTTGAACATCCGCTTGTAAGCCATTTGGCATTATTTATGCCATTATAAGGAGGATCATAGGTAAATGCGTTTTCAGGCATTTCTATAACCAGATCCTTTAAATTAGTGTCGCCTCCTTGAGATATACGCACTCCTCCAACCTGCAACAAAGAAGGATTGCTTCCTTCTCCCCTGAAATTGCTTGGAGTCCTATTGATATGTAGCAAAGTAGCTTTGATTACTGAACCGTTCTTCAGGATGTATTGTATCGGGCTATCATTACTCATAACTACTGGAACCGGTTTCCACTGGTCAGCATTGCTTTCGGATGTATTCAGATTTTCAGGTCTTTCTCCGGTGATGGAACCATTATCGAGCGTCACATTTCCCCAATTGAATTTTTCTTTCACTATCAGTGCGCAGCTATTGTATAGTATATCAACTGAAGAATTTTCGAAAATTGTGAATTCGCCATAACTATCATTATAGACAGAAACTCCTCCACTCAGGTGATATCCCTTAATAATTCCTTTGTCATGATTGACTATGAAACTACCACTTGATGTGTTATTAGTCTTTATAACACCTGTTTGTTCATCTACTAAAATTGCTCCATGATTACTAAAGCTACTAATAGTAAATTCCAGATTTTGAGATGAAATCTGACCTTTGTTCAGAACTTTGCTGCCATCTACCTTGAACCATTGTCCAACTGTAAGTTCACCTTTATTAATGAAGTTCATTTTAACAAGGTCCATGACTCCGGCAACCTCGATTGTACCGGCATTGTAAATCTCCGGATATGAACCCATATTTGCAGTAATAGTGGCAGCCGTAATCGTACCAAAATTCTTATAAACCTTACTACATGGTTTGAGTGTACCGTTGTTGATGGACATAGTTACACCGGAGGCGATAGTCACTGATGAAGTTGATGCTCCAAATGTTACGTCTCCATTTGCAATAAAGTCTCCTCCAATGAACCAATCACCATAATTGGCAGCAAAATTACTTGTACATTCAACTGTACCGCCTTTTTCTACAACAAATTTAGAAACAGTTGTAAACGTCTTATTACTTGGAGTTGCAATTTCTATTTTACCTCCGTTTAATACGTAAATGTCAAAGTTAGAATAGATATTAGTTACTTTCCATGTACCTTTTACAAAAATCGTACCTTTACCGCTGGCCATCTGGTAGATTACACTGCTTACTTCTCCAGCTGGGACAACGATTCTTGCTCCATCATTGAACTTATTTTTATCGTATTGGCTCACAGGATCGTCCGATTTGTCCGGAGCTGTCGGGATATCAGGGGTTTCTACTGTGTAATTGTTGTCTTCCAGCTCTTTAAAACCTGCAGCAATAGCAGCATTAGCGGCCGAAGTGCTACCAGTACCAGCTCTCGTAGTGGTACCTCCTGAATAATACAGTTTACAATTTAATGTCTCTCCATTTCCCGGAACAACGAATTCATAAACTTCCTTGCGTTGTTTCGGATCAGTTTGACGAACATAAACTCGTTCTATGGATTTAGGGATGCTAATTTCTACAACATAATTTTTTCCAGCCTTTGCATAGTCTGCAGCAATAGGAGTTGCAGTTGCATCGGTCAGCGGATTAGTAGTGAAAACTTCTGCCAAATAGTTGTACATTCCGTTGAACTCATCTTTGACTTCGATGTTCAACTTGACAGTAGTAATCATTGACCAGTCGAAACCAGTTGGGGCTACAAAGTCCTCTCCCAAAGGATTCTCAACGGGGGGGACAGGGCGTACCTTGTCGGGATTATACACATCATTATCCGCGCAAGCCGCTAATAATAAGGGGGCTACGAGGGCAATAATTGCGTAATAGCGTTTTAAAATTTTCATACTTCTCTTATTTTAATGTTATATTGGTTAGCTTTTGTGGTTCAAAGATAAATAAATTATTCAAGTTTTAGTTGCAAATTATGTCTTTTAACAACTTTGATCGCGTTTTACTTAAAATATGTTTAGTGAACATTTCAGCCTATGTAACAGCTGATTGCTCATTTTTCCTTTTAACTTTAATAGTTTTATAGTTATCGGAATTTTGGAAAGAAGGGGAAAGTTGATTTTTTTAGCCTTTAAGGCCGTCTGGCTATGGCTTATGCTTTGGTGATTTCTCCCGCAAGGTCGGAGTTCATGCGGTAACGGATTTCTGCCTGGCTGAGACCATGGCCGAGAAGGAACATAAGTTTGGTGACTGCGCATTCGGGGGTGCTGTCGTAGCCACTGATAACGCCTGCCTGGAGAAGTTTCAGACCGGTCTCGTAACGTCCCATTTCAACGATGCCACGTTGGCATTGGGTAATATTTACAATAATGATACCGCGCTCGGTAGCATCTTTGAGTTGCTGGATGAACCATTCCTTCTGAGGGGCATTACCGGAACCGAAGGTTTTGAGTACGACTGCTTTCAGACCGGGGACGTGAAGAACTGAGTTGATGATACTCTCCTGAATGCCAGGAAAGAGGGTAAGCATAACTACGTTGGTATCAAACAGATAATGGGGCTTCATGGGACGTGTCGGATCAGGACGACGGATGATATGTGCATCGTACTTGATGTGGATACCTGCATGAGCCAGTGAGGGATAGTTGAATGAACGGAATGCGTTAAAGTTTTCGGCATTGATTTTTGTGGTGCGATTACCGCGCATTAATTCATTCTCGAAAAATATACACACTTCGGGAACGATGGGGGTACCATCGGGATTCTTTGCCGCAGCTATTTCTATAGAGGTAATAAGATTTTCTTTTCCATCTGTACGCAGAGTGCCGATAGGGAGCTGAGAGCCGGTGAGAATAACGGGTTTAGCCAGATTCTCAAGCATGAAACTGAGAGCAGAGGCCGTATAAGACATGGTATCGGTTCCATGAAGAATGACAAAACCGTCGAAGTAATCATAATTGTAGTTGATAATCTTTACGATTTTTGCCCAAAGCGAAGGCTCCATGTCAGAAGAGTCAATAGGAGGATCAAACTGATAGGAAGAGATGCGATAATTGAAACGTTTCAGTTCGGGAACATGTTTGAGAAGATGATCGAAGTTGAAATTTTCAAGCGCACCTGTCTCTGGGTTCTCTATCATGCCGATGGTTCCACCGGTATAAATTAGCAACACGGATGGGTAGTCAGTCTTCATAAACATAACCGGGTTTGATTATTTTGGGTGCAAAGATAGGAAAAAAATAGTGATTAGGGGTAAGTGGTTAGTGATAAGTGACATTTTGCCATTACAATGTCATTTACTTATCACTAATCCACTCCTTTCCAATCACTTCTTCAGCCCTTCTTTCAACTGTGTGATCGCCTTTTCTGCATCTCCTTCAGCTTCATTCAGCAGGGTGACGAATCGGCTGCCGATGATAGCACCTGAAGAGTTGGCACAAGCGGCGTCAAATGTCTGTTTGTTACTGATGCCGAAGCCAACCATGCGGGGATTGCGCAGATGCATATCCTGTATCTTTTTGAAATAAGCTTGCTTCTGGCTATCGAAATCTTTCTGGGCACCGGTAGTAGCAGCGCTGGATACCATATAGATGAAGCCGTCGGTATGTTCGTCGATTTCACGGACACGGGCTTCACTGGTTTCGGGGGTGATGAGCATGATGACACGGATGTCGTAACGGTCGGCAATAGGTTTATACGTTTCTTCGTAGTCTTTGAAGGGAAGATCGGGAATAATAACGCCGTCGATACCACATTCTACGCATTTTTGACAGAAAGCCTCGAACCCGAATTTCATGATAGGGTTGAGATAGCCCATCAGAATGAGAGGAATACGGACATCACTACGGATATCGCGGAGTTGCTCAAACAAAATACGCAGCGACATACCGTTGCGGAGAGCACGGGTAGCGGCTTCCTGGATAACGATGCCGTCAGCCATCGGGTCACTGAAGGGAATACCGATTTCAATAGAATGGACCCCATTGCGTTCGAGGGTGCGGATGACGTCGGCAGTACCTTCCAGGGTTGGGCAACCGGCACAGAAGTAGATGGACAGCAAGTTTTTAGGGCTGTCCTGAAAAAGTTGATTTATACGATTCATGATGTTATTCTAAATTTAATTCGTTCTTAATTCTTTGAGAAAACGTTCGATTCGTTCCACATCCTTGATGCCCGGAGATGTTTCGAAGCGACTGTTGATATCGATACCGGCAAGGCGGGGATGGTGGAATTCTTTCAGAGCTTTGACACTGTAAGAATTGATACCGCCGCTAAGCAGGAAGGGGGTACTGCCAGTGTAACGTTGCAGAATGCTCCAGTCGAATTGCTGTCCGGAGCCACCGTAGTGGACGGTACGCGTATCGAACAGATAGTAGTCGCAGAAACCTCCATAATCAGATACGGCAAGAAGATCCTTGGGTAAGGCGATGGAAAACGCTTTGATGATCCGGATACCCTGTGAATGAAGGGTGCGGCAATATTCGGGTGATTCGTCACCGTGCAGCTGGACGTAGTTCAGGCCGAAACGGTCGACATACATAAGGATGTTTTCTTTGGTTTCGTTGACAAAGACACCGACACGTTTGGCAAGCGTAGGCAGGTACCTGGGTATCTGGTACAGGTATCTGGGGGATTTGGGATAGAAGATGAAACCGATCATATCTACACCTAATACTTCTACATCGCGGATATTGTCTGCATCGGTCATTCCGCATACTTTGATCATTGTATTCATGGGCTTATGTACCTTAAAAATCACGAATATATGAAATTATGTGTGAATTTCCAAATTTATATACCGTGAATGAGTTCTTCCAATGTGCTTCCGGGATCGTCTGTACGCATGAATGTCTCTCCCATAAGGAAACCACGGAAGCCTGCTGAGCGTAGCTCACGGATGGTTTCAGGGTGCGAAATACCACTTTCGGAAACGAGCAGCGGAGGCGTCTGAAAATCAATTTCAGCAACAGCATTTTTTAACTCTTCTGCAATGCGGAAAGAGTTTTCTATGTTGGTGACGAAGCTGCCCAGATTACGGTTGTTGACGCCGACCATATCCGTCTCCTTATATATATAGGAGAGTTCGGAGGTACTGTGTACTTCGAGTAGAACTTCAAGCCCAAGTTCGTGTGCCTGCATGGTGAGTGTATGGCACTCATCAGGTGTGAGGCAGGCGGCAATGAGCAGCACTGCATCGGCACCTACAATGCGGGCTTGCAGAAGCTGATACTTGTCGATAATGAAGTCCTTACGCAGGATCGGGATGTTGACCAAAGGGCGTGCTGTACGGATGTCACGCAGAGTTCCGCCGAAGAACTTTTCATCCGTGAGGATGGAGAGGGCGGAAGCTCCGGCTGTTTCATAAGCAGGTGGAATGAGATCGGCCTGTGCGCTTTCCTTGATCCAGCCCTTGGAAGGGGAACGGCGTTTGAACTCGGCAATGATGCCGGATGAAGAGTTTGCGAGTGCACGCTTCATGCTGTGGACGGGCGTTGTACCGGAAACTCCGGTTCCGACAGCTTCCTGCATCATGGCAGCAGCTTGCTCTTGCAATTGACTGAGGGAGACTGCTTGCTTTTGCTGCTCTATCTCAATCCGCTTGTGGGCGATGATTTCGGATAAAATATCTTTCATTGTTTTTGTTTTTTGAGTTGACGAGAGGGGGGAGAAGTTGACGAGTTGACGAGTTGACGAGGGGGGAAGGGCTGCGCTGTACTTGTGAGCGAATTCGCCCAGCCATCATGCCGAAAGGCCTTGTCCCCTTGTTCCCTTGTTCCCTAGTCAACTATTAATCATTATAAACTTCTTCAACGTCTCCAGCGCCCGTCCACTCTCCAGCGATTGGCGAGCGATGGCAATGCATTCTTCGATTTCCTTTTCAGGTTCCATCACCTGGATGGCGAAGGCGGCGTTGACAATGACACATTGCGTTTGGGCACGTGTGGCACGGTTATTAAGGATGTTATCAAAGATGCGGGCGGCATCCTCCTTACAGGCTCCGCCGAAGAGCTCTTCAGGCTGTGCGGCATTGAAACCCAGCGCTTGCGGACGGTAAATTCGTTCGTAATTGCGCGTCATAACTTTGAATTCGTCCGTGAGGGAGATTTCGTCGTAGCTATCGAGACTGTTGACTACTGCAAAATCGATACCGAGTTTGTAAAAAACATTTGTATAGAGTCGCATCTGCGCAAGATCGGCCACACCGAGCAACTGGTAAGTAGGCTTGCAAGGATTGACAAGCGGGCCAAGAAGGTTGAACAGTGTACGTACTCCCAATGCCTTGCGCACAGGGCCGACGAACTTCATTGCCGGATTGAAAAGTTGGGCATGCAGGTAGGCGATGTTACACTCGTCCATGCTGCGTTTCAACTTGTCGGGATCATTGGTGAAACGGATGCCGTGTTGCTCCATGACATTGCTTGCCCCACTGACGGAAGTGGCACCATAATTGCCGTGTTTGGCAACTTTGTAACCGGCTCCGGCCACCACAAAACAGGCACAAGTGGAAATGTTGAACGTGTTCTTTCCATCACCTCCCGTACCTACGATATCGATAGGCCGATAAGGCGCGAAGTCGATAGGGATGCGAGTCTCCATAAGGGCTTCGCGAAAGCCGATTAGTTCATCTACTGTGATGCTACGCATCTGAAATACAGTGAGTAATGCGGAAATCTGTGCTTCGGGGTAAGCTTCCCGGGTGATGTTCAGGAGAATTTGCTTGGTTTCTTCTGAAGTAAGCTCTTCGTGGTTGAAGAGACGGGTTAATATATCTTTCATTTTCTTATTTACGATTAGACGATTTACAATTTACGATTGAAAATTCTGTTGTGTTCGGAATGCCTCACTTTAGCGTTTGAAATGCCACATGTTAACGGTCATGAGGTGTGGCATTCCGACCTGTGAAGTGCGGCATTTGGCCTCATGAGATGTGGCATTTCAGACGCCTTTCAGCCAGTTGCCTACAATCTGTTTTCCATCGGGAGTCAGTACCGATTCCGGGTGAAATTGGATGCCGTGAACATCGTATTCCCGATGTTTCAGTGCCATGATTTGACCTTCGGAACTGATGGCGGTGATAACCAATTCTTCGGGAAATCCGTCCGTATCCACTACCCAGGAGTGATAACGGCCGACTGGTATTTCAGTAGGAAGACCGGAGAAAATGTAATCTTTATTCTTTATTTTTACATTCGTTTGTATGCCGTGAAAGACTTCACTCAGATTGGTGAGTTTCCCGCCGAATGCTTGTCCGATGGCCTGTTCACCCAGGCAGACGCCAAGTATGGGTTTCCGTCCTGCGTAAGTGCGGATGACCTCTAATAGTAAGCCTGCCTCCTCGGGAATGCCGGGGCCGGGTGAAAGGATGATTTTATCATATTTCTCCAGTTCCTCAAGCTCAAATTTATCATTGCGTAGCACATCTACTTCTGCACCGAGTTCTTTTACCAGATGGGCAAGGTTGTAGGTGAAAGAGTCGTAGTTGTCTATGATTACTGTTTTCATGATTTCATTTACAATTTACAATTTACAAAGTACAATTTTAAAGTACAATTTACAAAGTACAATTTGGCTGCGCTATGTACGCCGCATGGCAAATTGTACTTTGTACATTGTACATTGTACATGAATTTACATTTTCTCCGCCATTACGATTGCCTTTTTCAGTGCTCCCAGTTTGTTGTTCACCTCTTGCAACTCGTATTCTTCATTGCTCTTGGCTACGATGCCGCCGCCTGCCTGAAACCAAAGTACACCGTTGCGACTGACGAAAGTACGGATGGTAATGGCCTGGTTCAGTGAACCGTTCAGTCCGATGAAGCCGATGCAACCGCCGTAAGCACCGCGATTGTGCGGTTCCAGTTCGCTGATGAGTTGCATGGCGCGTACTTTGGGTGCACCGCTCAGAGTGCCTGCCGGGAAGGTGTCGATGAATGCTTTGATAGGGCGGGCATCTTCGTTCAGCGTACCGCTGACGCGGCTTACCAGGTGGATAACATGACTGTAATATTGCATTTCCTTGTAGAAATCCACTTTTACATCGTGGCAGTTGCGGGAAAGATCGTTACGGGCGAGATCGACCAGCATGACATGCTCTGCATTCTCTTTGGGATCATCATGCAGATATTGGGCGTTCAGTGCATCCTGTTCGGGATCTCCGGTGCGCTTGGTAGTACCGGCGATGGGGTCGATGTAGGCGTGGCGGCCTTCGATGCGGCAGTGCGTCTCGGGTGATGAACCGAAGATGCGGAAACCTCCAAAATCGAAATAGAACAGATAAGGAGAGGGGTTGATGCTGCGTAAGGCACGATAAAGTTTGAAGTCATCGCCTACGAAACGTTGTTCGAAACGGCGGGAGAGAACAATCTGGAAAACATCCCCACGCAGGCAGTGGGCAATTCCCTGACGGATATTTGCTTTATGCTGTTCGTCGGTCAGTGGGGAAGTGGTTTCACCAACAGCACGGAAATCATAGGCGGTGTAATTGCGGTTATTGATGGCTTTCTGCACCGTATCCAGTTCACTTTCTTCACCGGGGGCAAGCATTTCAAGAAGTACCATTTCGTTCTTAAAGTCGTTGAAGACAATGAGGTATTGATACAAGATGTAGAGCATATCCGGTGCGTCGTTGGTGGCTTCGCGGCTATCTTTTACGGGAATATTTTCAAAATAGCGTACGGCATTGAAAGAAGTGTAGCCATAAAGGCCGCAGTAATTGGCATATTCGCCTTCCACATGGAAGCGGCCGAGGAAATCCTCTAAAGCTTTTTCTACAGGATATTCCGGTGTGATGGGACGTTCTTCGCGAGTACCGTCGGGTAGGCGGAAGATGGCTGTTCCGTGGTCGATGCTGACGCTTGCCAATGGACAGAGTCCGATAAATGAACGGTTATTTTCACTGCCGTGATAGTCGGAGCTTTCCATGAGTGCACTTTGGGGAAAGACGTCGCGGACTTTAAGATAGGTACTTACAGGAGTGTGCAAGTCCCCAAGAATAGTACGACTATGTGTTTGATAGTTATATGTATTCATAACCCTTTAATTTTTAATTTATAATTTTTAATTATTAAGATACGTCTCTATATCCTTGTCTCCACGTCCCGAAACAGTCAGTACAACAACATCATCGGGTTTGAAGTTCAGCTTTTCGAGGGCACCGAGGGCATGGGCACTTTCCAGGGCGGGGATGATACCTTCCAGTTTCGTCAGTTCGTAGGCGGCGCGGATGGCTTCATCATCATTAACAGCAAGTACGATGGCACGTTTTTGTGCAGCTAGATTGGCATGCATGGGGCCGATACCCGGGTAATCCAGTCCGGCAGAAATAGAGTAGGGCTCTTCTATCTGGCCGTCTTCGTTCTGGATGACGTAAGTGCGTGCACCGTGAATGATTCCCATCTGTCCGAGGGCGATGGTAGCGGCAGTCATACCTGTATCTATTCCTTTACCACCGGCTTCGGCGAGGACGATCTGCACGCGGCTATCGTCGATATAATGGTAAATGGTTCCGGCGGCATTGCTACCACCACCTACACAAGCGATAAGATAGTCGGGGCAGTCACGGCCTTCTTTCTCAATGAGTTGCTTTTTGATTTCCTCGCTGATGACGGATTGCAGGCGAGCCACCATGTCGGGATAAGGATGGGGACCGACTGTGGAACCGATGATGTAGTACGTATCGGCAGGATGACAACACCAGTCGCGGATTGCCTCGTTGGTAGCATCTTTCAGCGTCATATTTCCGGAAGTGACGGGGATGACGGTTGCACCCAGCATCTTCATTTTTTCTACATTGACATGCTGGCGTTCTACATCCGTTTTTCCCATGTAGACGATACATTCCATGTTCATCAGGGCACATACGGTGGCAGTAGCTACTCCGTGTTGTCCGGCACCGGTTTCGGCGATGATGCGATGCTTGCCCATGCGGCGTGCCAGAAGAATCTGTCCGATGGTGTTGTTAATCTTGTGAGCTCCTGTATGGTTCAGGTCTTCACGTTTGAGGTAGAGCTTGCAGCCATACTTTTCGGAAAGCCGGCGGGCATAGTAGAGTGGGGAAGGACGCCCTACGTAGTCACGCAGCAGTTGGTCGAACTCTTGCTTGAAATCTTCGCTTTGCAGTACTTTGAGATAGGTGTTCTGCAACTCTTCCACACACTTGTGGAGTATTTCGGGAACATATGCTCCACCGAATTCTCCGTAATAACCATCTTGATTTACTAAAAAACTCATAATCCTATTTTTTATTTAATTGTTTACGATTTACTGTTTATCTCAAAACCGGATAAAAGAAAAGAGCCCTGTCGCAGGTTGCGACAGGGCTCTTTCTTAATCTATATTATGTTCACATATATACATACGAGCGCTGCTCCCTTACGACTGTCGGAGTTGTAACGGGCGCCACCACCAATATGTATTTATGAGCATTGTTTTCATTGTCTTTTTGTTTTAACTGGGGGCAAATGTAAGCACTTTGTTTTAATTACCAAAGAATTTCTTGCTTTTTTTCGTTATTATGTCTATTTTCGTTTCATTAACTTGCAACTGAACGAGTTGTCTCCATTAATAATACGGAATATTGTAATAGGAGGAAGAGTGCTGGCACTTACTATTATACGCTCTCCGTTTGTCTGCATTTGGCGTAATAGTTTTCCTTCTATTGAATAAAGTGATATTATGCTTTTTGCTGGGAATGCAGGGATAATGAAAGAGTTGTTTTCCCAGTCATAAAATGGATATAGTTTGGACTCTGAAGAAAAGGCTTCAACTCTTGTTGGTAAAGTTTTCGGAGCGATAATAATTGTTCCTATCTGGTAATAGCGCGTATTGTCTTTAAATATAGAACTGGCTGTAGTGGGAATGATTATATTACCGGATAGAGATTGGGATGAACATACTACCGGTTGGCCAATGACAGTTACTTTTTGTGCACATGCAGTTGTAACTGTTATAATCAAAATACTAATAAGTATATATTTTTTCATAAGTAATTTATCTTTGTCTGATGAGCGTATCTCCGCGACGGCTGTCACCACCAATGATTATTTTATTTTCATCTACTACTATGGTGTAGTAAACGTTCGTTTTATTCTCAGCATCAATCACTGCTAATATTCCAGCTCTGTTGAGTGACCATGTAAATGCTATTTTTATTTCTTCTTTGTTTAACCAAATCTGATATCCTGTACCGTCAGCATTGAATATGAAGGATTCTTCTCCTTCTTTAGGATCATTGTAGGTATTTTTCCATGTACCAACTAATTGTTTGGCAGTAATAATGCCATCAAGTGATGCAGCTTGTCCTGCATAGAGTGCATAGGGTACTGAAGTTATTTTAGGGCTACTACAAACAGTTTGATTAATGATAGTAATTAAATAATAGTTATTTGTACTCCAATCAATATCTGCTGATAAATTAAGAGTAAGATTACATACTCCTGTCTTGTCAGTATGGACATTGAAGTTTTGAGAGTAAACAGCTTTGCCTTCCTCGTTCCCTTGACGGATTTCAATACGAATACTAACATCTTCATCTGCCATAATTCTACCTGTTTCAGGATCTAAAACCATGATTAGGTAGGACATTTCACACGGTGCTTGAGCTGAGGTGTTTTGAATAAAGCAACAAATAACAAATAATAGAATCGTGATTTTTTTCATTGTTTTATAGTATTATAGATTAATCATATGTGATACAAATATATATATTATTCTTAGTTTATAAACATTGAAAAACTTTTTTTGAAGACTATTTTGAGATTTCGTTAAATCCTAATTTTAGTGAGACTTTTCTTTTTTAGCAAAACATTTTGTATGTAAACTTGTTTTATAACATGTATTAAAAACAACCATTACTTATATAAAAAAGAAAGGATGAACTATGAAGCGAAAACATTTAGTTGCCATTGGCGTATCGATTGCTATTCTCTTGTTACTTTATTGGTTATTGGTGGCCGAAGATATGAATGCTTGGCTGAATGTTAATTGATTTTTCGTGACTTTCTTGCGGAGTTGTGCGGATAAAAATGTATCTTCGCAAAAAATCATAAACTCATGAAAGGAATAAGTAACTCATTTTTGCGTACGATATGTGCGCTGATAATCGGTTTGGTATTGGTGATGTTTCCCAATGAGGCCGGGGACTATTTTGTAATAACGATCGGTGTTGTGTTTCTGATACCGGCATTATTAAGTATCATCGGGTATTTTGCCATGAGTGCCGAAGAGAGACGTCGCCTTCCTATCGAAGGAATCGGTAGCCTGCTGTTTGGTCTGTGGCTGATCATTATGCCCGGTTTCTTTGCGGATTTGCTGACGTTTGTATTGGGATTTATCCTTGTACTGGGTGGTGTGCAACAGATTGCGTCGCTTTCTGCCGCCCGTCGCTGGATGCCGGTTCGTGTGGGATTTTATATTATTCCGGTGCTCATTCTGATTGCAGGGCTGGTTGCCTTGTTCAATCCGACGGGGGTGCGTTCCACGGCATTTATCATTATCGGTATCAGCAGCATAGTATATGCAGTTTCCGAATTGATAAATTGGTTCACATTCACTCGCAAACGGCCGAAGGCACCGGGTACGCCGGGAGCTTCTTCAAAGGCTGTAGACAATATTGAGGACGCGGAAATTATAGAAGATAAATGAAAATTTAGTTGACAAGGGAACAAGTTGACAAGGGAACAAGGGGCTACGCAGTGTTAGGCTACGCGGTGAAATGATAATTTAGCGGGAGATGAAAGGCTGAAGTATCTCAAATTCTCCTCCTCTTGGGAATTGCTCTCCCCCGATAACGGGGGAGTCGGAGGGGGTGGAGTACCCGTAGGGGGAGGTGGTAGGTAAAACAATAAAATACCTATGAATAATAAAATTAAGGAATTTCTTTCTCACCTACCACCCCGCCCTTTGGGCACCCCTCCTCCAACTGGAGGAGGGGAATGAAGTTACTCCACATATCCCACCGCTAAATTATCATTTATTTTAGCCATTGTTTTATCAGTTCCATCACTTCTTTCTTTTCTTTTTCGGGCAATGTACTGATACGTGCCAGATGGCTGCCATTCGGTTGGATAAATACATGAATATTCTTCTTGTTTTTCAGCCAGGTGACGCCTGCGGCTGTCCATGGGTCGTTCTGACCGTAAATGAAGATCATCTTCGGGTCCTGTTTCTTTAGAAACTTTGTTATTTTCTTACTTAAAGTTTTGTCGAAAGGCATATCTTTCAACTCTTCGGGAAGCATCAGACGGTGCAGATAACCTTCACTGGACTGGATGGAGAGATACTGCTTGAACGGTTGGACGTCATAACCATAGTATCCCAATTCACGGGCAGCTTGTACGAAGAAAGAAGCATTGGGACTGTCGGCGGTGAAATATCCCGGTTCACTGATGGCAAGCAGATGAGAGAAAATTTCATCATCAGAGGCTGTAGTAGCGGGTATGGAGCTGATAGGAGTACCCCACTGCCACAAAGCGAAAGAATATTCCAATACCGAGTAATCGTAAATTTCTTCAATCGGTGCACGGAATGAATAACTCTTTTCAGTACAATATTTTTCAAAACGGGGAAGTAAAGTTGCTTTCCGTTTCAATGCTTCCAATTGGAAATCTTCAATTTTCTTGCGGTTTTCCGGTGTTGAAACTTTATGCAGGAAAGGCTCATGACGTCCATCTTCTACTCCATAACAAAGCGGAGCTACGTAAGGAACGGAAATATCTACATCATCCGGATAGAAAGTGCGGTAAAGCAGGGTAGTCTGTCCTCCTTTGCTGATGCCGGTGGCGATCCATTTACCCGGATAAATGTTTTTGAATGCGGTGGTGATGGCATGTAAGTCGTCTGCAGAGTTCTCGGCCGTTAGGTATTGCCAGTCTTTGGGTTCGGGGGTAGATTCAAGGAAGTAGCGATATTCCACGAATATCATGTTGGCATTGAGAAGTTTTGAAAGCTCTTCACGGTATTGGGAACGGAGGGCGTAAGCGGCGCCATAGCCTTCGGTAACGATCACTGTGGGGCGGTCGAAGCCGACATGAGAAACGATAACGCGTTGGCGAAAGCTGCCTTTCTCCGGATGGCGGTGATCCAGCGGCTGAGTAAAATAGGTCACATATTTCTCTGAAAACTCAGAAGTTTCCAGTGGGCGGATTTCTTTAATGGCAGAAATCCCGCTGATTTTTTGCTCCAGAACGGTCTGTGCGAAAGAAGAGGCCGATGCTGACAGCAAAACAAAGAGTAGGAGTGCTGCATAGCGAATGTGCATGTTCTTCATAATGAATCGTTTTTAATTTATCATCTGGTTTTGTAAATATTGACAAAGGTACGAAAAAGTGATATGCTGGAAAATAAATTACGATGATATTTTAGTTTTCAAAAAAAGAGAGAGAACTGCCTCCCGGCACCTCTCCCCCTGCAAACTTAAAACAACCAACAAAAGAAATAGAATGATTTTATTAGTTAATCACTTCTTTACTTATCTTATAAACAAGAGTTCCCTGTATTTTGGCAGCGTCCACATCTGGTTGTCGACAATCAGTTCCAACTTGTCGATATGATAACGGATCTCCTCCATTGCCGGCACGATGGTGTCGTGGTAGGCAATGGCTTTCTCACGTTCACTTTCGATCTTGTTGGCCACTTTGCGGGCTTCGATCATGGCATCTACATGCTCTTTGATGAAGGCGGTGCGGTCGGCAATCTCTTCGATGAGTTCAAGGTTCTTGGCAGACAGTTTTGCAGCTTTGTCGCTTGGGAACAGGTCCTTCATCTTGTAAACGTTATCAATGAGATCCGTTTGATACTGCGTGGCTACCGGGATGATGTGGTTCATGGCCAAATCACCTAATACACGAGCTTCAATTTGGATTTTCTTAGTGTAAGTTTCCCATTTCACTTCGTTGCGGGCTTCCAGTTCTTTCTGAGTCAGTACACCGGTATTTTCGAACATGCGGATACTTTCCGGCTTCAGATAGCTGTCGAAGATGAGAGGCACACTGGTTTCGCAATCCAGACCGCGTTTCTTGGCCTCTTCTTTCCATTCGTCACTGTAGCCGTTGCCATCGAAATGGATGGGCTTACAAATCTTGATGTATTTGCGGATAACCTCAAGGATAGCCGAAATCTTCGGTTCACCCCTTTCGATGAGTTCGTCCACATCTTTTTTGAATTCTACCAGTTGCTCGGCTACGGCGGCGTTCAGGGCAATCATGGCACAGGCACAGTTTGCTTCCGAACCTACGGCGCGGAACTCAAAACGGTTTCCGGTGAAGGCGAACGGACTGGTGCGGTTACGGTCGGTATTGTCAATCAATAATTCCGGGATCTGCGGAATATCCAGTTTCATACCTTGCTTGCCGCTAAGGCTTACGAGATCATCCTTGGTGCTCTCCTCAATGTGTTCCAATACCTGCGACAACTGTTTGCCCAGGAAGCTGGAAATGATTGCGGGAGGTGCTTCGTTGGCACCCAAGCGGTGTGCGTTCGTGGCACTGGAAATAGCGGCTTTCAATAATCCATTATGCTTGTAGACTGCCATCAGGGTGTTCACTACGAAAGTGATGAAGCGCAGGTTTTCTTCGGGTAGTTTACCCGGTCCCATCAGCCCGATGCCTGTATCCGTACCCAACGACCAGTTGTTGTGCTTACCACTACCGTTGACGCCCTTGAAAGGCTTTTCGTGCAGCAGCACGCGGAAGCCGTGGTTACGGGCTACTTTACGCATCAGTGCCATGACGAGCATGTTATGGTCTACAGCCAGGTTACATTCTTCGAAGATGGGAGCCAGCTCGAACTGGTTGGGGGCTACCTCATTGTGACGCGTTTTAACGGGGATACCGAGCTTCAATGCTTCGATTTCCAATTCCTTCATGAAAGCTGCCACGCGGGTAGGGATGGCACCGAAATAATGGTCTTCCAACTGTTGGTTCTTGGCACTGTCGTGTCCCATCAGCGTGCGGCCTGTCATCAGTAAGTCGGGACGGGCGGCATACAGACCTTCATCGATCAGGAAATATTCCTGTTCCCAACCCAGATAGGCAACTACCTTCTTCACTTCCGGATTGAAGTAACGGCATACGTCTACGGCAGCTTTGTCTACGGCACGCAGGGCTTTCAGCAACGGAGCTTTGTAGTCCAGTGACTCACCGGTGTATGCAATGAAAATGGTCGGTATACAGAGCGTATCATCGACGATGAAAGCCGGAGAAGAGGGGTCCCATGCGCTGTAACCGCGTGCCTCGAACGTATTGCGGATGCCACCGTTAGGGAAGCTGGATGCATCCGGTTCCTGCTGAACGAGCAGTTTGCCTGTGAATTCTTCCATCACACCGCCTTTGCCATCGTGCTCGATGAAAGCGTCATGTTTCTCGGCTGTACCCTCAGTCAATGGGTGGAACCAGTGGGTATAGTGGGTAACCCCCATTTCGAGTGCCCATTTCTTCATACCGGCTGCCACTTCATCAGCAATGCTGCGATCCAGCGGAGCACCATTGTCGATCACGTCAATCAGTTTGGCATATACCTTGCTCGGCAGATACCTGAACATCTTTTCCTTGTTGAACACATACTTGGCATAATATTCCGACGGACGTTCCGCGAGGGCTGCCACTGCAACGGGTTTCTTTTTAAACGCCGTTTCTACTACTCTGAATCTCAATTTAGACATAATACTTTATTATTGTTGGTTCGTAAATTAGTGATTAGGGTTTGGTGATTAGTGATTAGTGGCTGCGCTGTATGCGGCATTTTGCTTATCACTAATCACTAACCGTTGATCGTTATCTAGTTGTATGCTGATTCGCCATGTTCGTAGATATCCAGTCCTTCTTCTTCTACACGTCTGCTGACTCGGATACCTATCCATGAATCTACTACCTTATAAAGGATGAAAGTGATTACTGCACTGAAGACGATGGATACGAGAGTTGCGAAAATCTGTATCCACAACTGATGCCAGTCTCCGTAAAGTGCACCTTGCTGACCACCTTCTCCGGTGATGTATTGGGTAGCGAAGACACCGGTCAGGATGGAACCTACAATACCACCGATGCCGTGCACGCCGAATGCATCCAGAGCATCATCATATTTGAATTTCGGTTTCACCACTGCAACCATGAAGAAGCAGACGATAGGCGTAATCAATCCGATAAAGAACGCACCCAGTAAATCTACCGTACCGGCTGCGGGAGTTATTGCTACCAATCCGGCAACGGCACCCGTGCAAGCACCTACTGTGGTTGGCTTTTTGTTGCAAATCCAGTCGATTGCCATCCAGGTTACGGCTGCCACGGCAGTTGCGATATGTGTTACCATGAATGCGTTGGCTGCAAGGCCGTCTGCTGCAAGTCCACTACCAGCGTTGAAACCGAACCAGCCCAGCCACAGGAAAGAAGTACCCAGAAATACGAATGTGATGTTGTGCGGAGTGATCGGGTGACCTATTCTGTAATCTTCTCGCTGTCCCAACATGATAGCCATCACAAGTGCGGAGATTCCGGCATTGACATGTACTACTGTTCCGCCAGCGAAGTCAATGGCTCCCATTTCCTGAAGGAAACCACCGCCCCATACCCAGTGTGCCATCGGGAAGTAGGCCAGGATAACCCAAAGGATGATGAATACCATATAACCGGAGAACTTAATTCTTTCGGCAAATGCACCTAAGATAAGGGCGGGAGTGATAATGGCAAACATGCACTGGAACATGACGAAGGTCAGTTCGGGGATGTTGCCCGAAGTCAGTGTGTCGATGGTGATACCGTGCAGGAATGCTTTGTCGAAACCGCCAATCACAGCTCCCAGCGGACTACCCGATTCCATAAAATCTGTGCCGAATGCCCAACTGTAACCGAAAGCGACCCATAGGATGCTGACGATACCTACAATGAACAAGGTCTGCATGATGATACTCAATACGTTTTTCTGACGGACCAGACCACCGTAGAAAAGGGCGATACCGGGGATGCTCATTAGTAATACCAGAATGGTGGCTGTAATGATCCATGCTGTGTTACCGCTATCCAATACCGGTTCTTCTATTATTACAGCCGCACTTTCTACAGCTTTGGTAACGGCATCTTGTGCATATATTTTTGTTGTAAAGCACGTTGCCATAAGGACAGCAAGGGCTATCCACAGCCTGGCAGTGCTGCGTTTACTATATTTATCCATAAGTTTTTTGCTATTAGTTGTACTTGTATTCTTTGTTATTTTGAGTGTATCGCTCTCTCACTATCGAGCGTGTCACTCTCTCCGTGGTTTAGTGCTGCCTGGATTATTTTTCCTGTTCGGCATTGTAGAGGGCGATGTCGCCACGTTCGGCGGTGCGGATGCGGATAGCGTCTTCTATGGGGATGATGAAGATACGCCCGTCGCCGATTTCTCCGGTCTGTGCGGACCTGATGATGGCCTGCACGGTCTTTTCGGCGTTCTTGTCGCGTACCACGATAGAGATCAGGATACGCTCAATGGAACTGGTGTCGTACATTACACCGCGGTAGATGCGTGCCTGACGGGATTTTCCTATTCCCCGGACGTCGTAGTAGGAGAACCATTCGATGTCCGCTTCGAGCAATGCGTCCTTTACATCCTCGAATTTTGTCTTGCGGATAATTGCTTCAATCTTTTTCATACCTTAATACATTTACGTTTTTTTTAGTTGACGAGGTTTTTTAGTTGACGAGTTGACAAGGACCTTTCGGGGTGTCCGTTTCTTATCCTTGTCTCCTTGTTCCCTCGTCCCCTTGTTCCCTATTCTTACTCTCTCTCAAAAACTAACTCCGAATACGAAGTATGCACCCTGCGTGTGTGGATTGAACGTCACTTGTGCAAAGGTGGGCAGCGAAAAAGAATTTGTGAATTTGATTTCTTTTTCAGCTTTCAGTGTGAGGTTGGTTACGTTAAACTTGTTGGCATACGCACCTTCCCATGGGGTAAGACCGACTTCTGCCGACCAGTCCAGTCCACCGAGTTTAAAAGGTGCGCTGATGCCTACATACGTGGAATAAGCTCTGTCACCGTTCTCCTTCGTATAATCATCTCCGGCAAAGTAAGTGTTCCAACTCAGTGCCAGCGGACCGAAATCATATCCCAGAGTGGCTTCGAAGATGTGTACCGTGCTATGTGCGCCATACTTGAAATAATCTCCCGTATATCCGCCATCCTCTTTGTGGTAGGAGAACCAGTAATCTGTAACGGATACGCTGAAACCGCCTGTATTGTAACCCAATGTGAGGTCGATCTCTCTGGCATCTTCCTTGTCGATGCCTACCGAGCCCCAAGCTGTCAGTGACAAGCCCTTGTAGCTGACTCCCATGCTGGGCTGGATACTTACACCACCGCAGTCTGTTCCACGCCAGATGTAGTTGCTTACAAAATCTGCACCGACTGAGGCCTCCACTTTATCCTGTGCCTTTGCTGTGAAAGGCATTGTTGCTGATAATAGCGCGATGGCTATCATTCGGAATTTTACGCTTTTCATTTTCATACCTATTTTACCTTTTAAGTTTAGACAAATTGCGGATGATCAGTCCGGTGAAACTATAGTTTTATTTTAGTTGTTATCTCTTTCATCTTCATACCAGCCATTTTCTGATTCTCCTCATGGCTTCCACACAATCTTCGTGATTCCCGAAGGCGGTCAGGCGGATGTAGCCTTCTCCGCTGGGGCCGAAACCTACACCGGGTGTTCCTACTACATTGGCTTCGTACAGCATCTGTTCGAAGAAGCGCCAGGAACCGATGCCATTCGGTGCTTTCAGCCAGATGTAAGGAGCATTCACGCCGCCATACACTTTCAGTCCGGCTGCTTCCAGACCCTCTTTCATGGTTCGTGCGTTGTTCATATAGTAGTCGATGTTTTCCTTTATCTGCTGCTTGCCTGGCGGGGTGTAGATGGCTTCGGCAGCCCGTTGGGTGATGTAGCTGGTACCATTGAATTTGGTGCATTGACGGCGGTTCCAAAGACGGTTCAGCGGAATGCGTTCACCGGTCAGGGTGGCGGCTGTCAGCTCTTTCGGAACTACGGTGTATCCGCAACGGACTCCGGTGAATCCGGCTGTCTTCGAGAAGCTGCGGAACTCTATGGCGCATTTCTTGGCACCTTTTATTTCGTAAATGGAGTGGGGAACGTCTTCTTCCTGTATAAACGCCTCATAAGCGGCATCAAACAGAATCAGAGTGTCGTTGGCGAGTGCGTAGTCCACCCATTTTTTCAGTTGTGATTTGGTCAGCGTTGTTCCCGTCGGATTGTTCGGGTAGCAAAGGTAGACGATGTCAATCCGCTTGTCCGGTATCTCGGGAACAAAGTTGTTTTCGGCGGTACAGGGCATGTAGGTCACGTTGCTCCATTTGCCGTCTTCTTCCAATACTCCGGCACGGCCACACATTACGTTGCTGTCTATGTATACCGGGTAGATGGGGTCTGTCACTCCCACACTGTTGTCGTGGCGGAGGATATCGCCTATGTTGCCCGTATCGCTTTTGGCTCCATCGTTTACGAATACTTCCGTAGAGCTAAAATGAATGCCTCTCGGAGCATAATCATGTTTGATGATTGCTTCAATCAAAAAGTCATATCCCTGTTCGGGACCGTATCCGTGGAAGGTACTGGCATTTGTCATCTCATCCACTGCCCTGTGCATCGCCTCGATGCAAGCCGGTGGCAGTGGCCGGGTAACGTCTCCGATACCCAGGCGGATGACCTCTTGTTTAGGGTGCGTTATCCTGAAAGTATTCACCTTTTTAGCTATGTCTGAAAATAAGTAACTTCCCGGTAGTTTCAAAAAATGTTCGTTTACTAATGCCATACTTTCTTGTTGTTTTAAGTTTATTTAGGTTAGTGATTAACGTTTAGTGATTACACTGGATGCTGAATAGGGTTAATCACTAATCATTAACCATTAATCACTAATTATCATTTCTCCGTCGAACACCCGGACTGCTCCTCCGGTCATCCATACGTGATCCGTTTTTTCGTCCCATTCGATGGTAAGTGAGCCTCCATCCATGATGATGTCTGTTTTTCTTCCGGATTTTCCGGTCAGTGCGGCAGCTACTGCGGTGGCACAGGCTCCGGTTCCGCAAGCTTGGGTGATGCCCGAACCTCTTTCCCAAACTCTCATCCTGATTTTTCCATGCTCCAGCACCTGGGCAAACTCTACATTGATGCGGTCGGGAAACAGCAGATGATTTTCCAGTTTCGGACCGATGCTTTCGAGGTTGATATCTTTAATATCTTCTACAAAGATTACCAGGTGAGGATTTCCCATTGATAGGGTGGTTCCGGTGAATTTCTGTCCGTTGGCTTCAATGGGTTGTTCTTTCATATTGGCGGGACGTCCCATATCCACGGTTACGGTGTTCACTTTTCCGTCTTCTACATGGAGCTTCAGTATTTTGATGCCCGACAGGGTATCAAGGGTAACGGCTGTTTGGGAAGTCAGACCGTATTCATATAAGTATTTACCGATGCAACGACTGGCGTTGCCGCACATTTTGGCTTCGGAACCATCCGCATTGAAGATGCGCATACTGAAATCTGCCTTGTCCGAACTGCCGATGAGTACCAAGCCGTCGCTTCCAATTCCTGTATGCGGGGCGCTCCATTCAACCGAAAGTTTTTCAGGGCTTTCGATGGGATATTTCAGGGTGTTTACATAAATGTAATCGTTGCCTGCTCCGTGCATCTTAGTGAATTTTATAACTCTTGTCATTTTGTACTCTGTTGGTGGATTAATCTTTCTTTTTGTTTTATCACACTGCAAAGATACGACGTTTTGCTAAATTATTTGTAGAATACATATCTTATTTCTATTATTTTTATTTATTCTTTCAGTCGCTGCAAATATACGGTATTCAAGTTTTAAATTAAAAGTTTGCGGGTGCATATTTGTATAAATTGTTATTTATGGAATTATTTCCGTATATTCATTCCATGTAGATAGTGGCGTAAATACGTGTTTTAAGTGAAAAAATGGAGTTTATGGGGTGAAAATGAAGATTTGTATATGACAGAATGAAATTGTTTCCTTCTTTTTGCTGACTAAATGATCTTTTGTATAATGCCACACTATTACAAGCCAAATGCCACACTTTAGCTTCCGCAATGCCATTCATTTGAGCCATCGAAGTGTGGCGTTTGAATTGTTGAGGTGTGGCATTGGGGGAGTTAAAGTGGGGCATTGGTACAGATTGGGAAAGAAAGGAAGGAAACCAGTTGACGAGTTGACAAGGGAACAAGGGGCTGCGCAATGCTTCTGTGCCGCATAGAACCTTGTCCCCTTGTCAACTTGTTAACTCGTCAACTTTCCCTCAAAACCGAAAATAAAGGAATAAATTTAACTACCGATCTGCATTACTTCTTTTTCAATATCTCCTGCAATAATACCGGTTCGTTGGTGGTAATGAAATCCGTTCCCTGGCTGATGAGCCATTCCATATCTTTGGCATCATTTACTGTCCAGGCGTTAACCTTCATGCCAAGGTCGTGACATTCTTTGATCCACTCGGGATGTTTTTTGAAGACAGAGAAATGATAATCAGGACCGGCACAACCCATGTCTTTCAGTTCCTGCGGATTGAGGTCACCTTCCAGATAATATACGGGAGTACCTTTAGGAGCCAGGCGAATGAATTCTTTGGTCGCATGGCGTGAGAAAGTGATGTATTCGGTACGCTCTTCCAGTCCCATATCCTTAATCATTTTCACAATTTGCTCTACGGCGAGCGTTTCCCGTTCGGGAGTCTTGTGCGCTTTGAGTTCCAGGATAAGGCGGGTTTTCAATCCTTTGGCTTTATTGAGGTATTGCTGAAGGGTAGGGAGGTTCTCACCGTTGTCGAGGGTGATAGAGGTACATTCTTTCTCGGTGGATGTTTCCATGCGGACACCTTTGAATACACCGTCGTGGTCTACGATAAGTTTGTTGTCGGCAGTGAGCCAGACATCGAACTCGGAGCCGTAGCAATGGATGGAGTCAGCTTTCACCAGGGCGGCAATACTATTCTGGGCAGAACCGTCGGTCTTCCAGAAACCACGGTGGGCAATGATTTGGGTGTTTTGGGCTTGTAGGATGCCGCATGCGGCAAGAGACATAGCGGAGGCAAATAAAAGTTTTTTCAGTTTCATAGTTCCTTATTTATAATTCTGTCGCAAGGTACAAAATATGTCTGAAAAGTGATGTTTCATTTATGTTATTAATGCGAATCAAGAGATAAAGGTGTTATCTCCTTTATCTCCTATTACCTGCGTATACGGCGTCTGCGCCTGTGGTGACGTTTCTTCTGCTTATAAATGCTGATCCGTTTCCAGACAATCCACACAAACAGTATCCCGAAGACTGCAAAGATGAGAAGCACGATACCCGTATTCAGGTTATCACCTTTCACGCGGCTCCACATTTCGAGAACAAGCTCTGTGCGGTCACCGAAATCACGGATCATGGCGCAACGCTCCACGACTTTACGGTCAGGGTATTGTATCGGATTGATCTGAACGCTGTCTGCACCTGGACCGAAGAAATAACTGAGGTCGGAGAACTGTTCAAGAGTCGTGTCGATCTTTGCCTCCATAATTTCGGGCGTTGCTACGGCACTGACGTAGCCGATGGCATCCATATTGCGCAGAGCAATATCCGGCTGGCAAAGATAATTGATGAAGTAGCTGGCGGCTTTTACATTGCGGGCATACTTGGGGATGGCCCAGCCATCGTACCAGATGTTGCTGCCTTCACGGGGAACCACATAGTCCAGGTCCACGCCTACAGCTTCCGCTTCCTCAATGGCCCAGACGGCGTCGCCACTCCAGGTAAGGTTGAGCCATGCTTTGTTTTTCGTCATCATTTCTTTGCCGAAGTCGGCTTCCCATCCGGCAATGTTGGGTTTCAGATCTTTCAGGTATTGCTCTGCAAGGGCAATGGCTTCAGGGGAATTGTCGTTCATCAGTTGCTCCACGGTGATGGTGCTGTCGGCAAGTTGCCGGGCATGGGCATAGATGATGGCAGTGCCGTAGGCATCGCGGTAACTGTCTTTCATCAGAATCTTACCACGGTTGGCGGCATCCCAGAGGCATCCCCAGGAGCTGACTTCTTCAAGAGTCTTGAACTTCTTGTTATAGAGTATTCCGGCGGTACCCCACATGTAGGGAACGACGTAATCATTGGTGTGGCGACCGGGCTGGCTGATCTTCTCCAACTCTTTCTGAATATACGGGGAGATGTTGGGGATATAGTCCGGAGTCTTCCCAAAATTGCGGTTGATAGGGAGGAGGAGATCTTTCTTCAACATTCGTTCGATGATGTATTCCGAGGGGCATACAAGGTCGAAATCTTCCTGTCCGCGCTCTATCTTAGTGAGCATGATTTCGTTGATATCGAATACCTGGTAGATGATGCGGATATCTTCGCCTGTCTGCTCTTTGTACCAAGCAGGAAATTCGGCGAGGACTTCTTCGTCAATGTAATCTGCCCAGTTGTAGACTTTCAGTACACGGCTGCGCTTCTCACTGGCACCGGTACAGGAGGCAAGGAGAAGAATGCAGAGAAGGAGGGGTATGTATTTCTTCATTGTTTATAGGGGTTATAATATAGGTAAATGATAATTTAGCGGAGCGAAAATGAAAGACTAAAGTATCTCAAATTCTCCTCCTCTCGGGAATTGCTCTCCCCCGATAACGGGGGAGTAGGAGGGGGTGGAGTACCCGCAGGGGGAGGTGGTAGGTAAAACAATAAAATACCTATGAATAATAAAATTAAGGAATTTCTTTCACCTACCACCCCGCCCTTTGGGCACCCCTCCTCCCAAGAGGAGGGGAATTGAGATAGTCAGAACATAAATAGCTACACCGCTAAATTATTATTTTTCATTCTTTCTTATTTCTTTCTGCTCTCTTATTAATCACAATCAGCAATACTAACACCGTTACAAAAATGATTGTTGACAGTGGGCGCAGTTCAGGAGTCAATCCACCCTTACGTGCGTCCGCATAGATGTATGTCGACAACGTTTCCAATCCTTCATTTCCGATAGTGAAGATCGTTACTGCGAAGTCATCGATGGAAAGCGTGAAAGCGAGGATGAAACCGCTGATCATCCCCGGCAGAATTTCCGGGAAGATGACTTTGCGAAGCGCCTGGAAAGGAGTAGCTCCGAGGTCGAGAGCAGCTTCGTAGACATTGGGATTCATCTTTTTCAGGCGGGGCATCACACTAAGCACCACATAAGGGGTACAAAAAGTGATGTGTGCCAATACCACCGTAGTAAATCCCTGCGAAATGCCAAAGCTGACAAACAGCAGGAACAGGGATACACCCGTAATGATATCCGCATTCATCATTGGAATAGCATTGGTGAAATTCATCACCTGACGTGCCCGGGAGCGCAAGTTAAAGATGCCGATAGCTGCCAGGCTTCCCAACAGGGTAGAGGCTGTGGCGGCAATCGTAGCAATCGCGAATGTGTTCCAGATGGCATTCATCAGCGAGTGGTGCATGCCGCCTGTAAATAGTGAACTGTATAACTTGGTAGAGAATCCTGTCCAGTTACCCAGTACCTTGGCCTCAGTGAAAGAGAAGATCATAATAATCAGGATGGGCGAATAGAGCAGGGCAAGCAGAAACCAAAGATAGCCTTTCGCCAGAATACGTGTCATCATATCACACCTCCGCTTTCATTTTGTGCACTGTCGTCCTCATTGGTAAAGAGGGCGGTGACACCAATCAGCAACAGCATGATGAGCGACAAGGCAGCGCCATAGTTCCACATTCCGTTATATATATTCTCTTGTACGGTAGTACCGAACAGTTTGATGTTGTTCATTGTCAGCAACTCGGCAATGGCAAAGGTGGAAACCGTGGGCATGAAAACCATCACCACACCACTCATGATGCCGGGCATCGAAAGGGGGAGGATCACTTTACCGAATACCTGTACAGGCGTAGCTCCCAGGTCTTGGGCTGCTTCTATCAGACTGTTATCCATCTTCTGCAATGTATTGTAGATAGGGTATATCATGAACGGCAGGAAGTTGTAGACCATACCGAATACCAAAGCTCCTTCGCCCAGCGGCAGGTTGAGGAAATCAAACAATGCCACCGTGGCAAGTGTACGTATCAGGATGTTCACCCACATAGGCAGGATGAACAGTACAACCATGGTCTGGGAAGTGTTGAAGCGCTTCTGACTGAGAATATAAGCAGCCGGATAACCGAGCAGGAGGCATACCAGAGTCGTGATGACAGCTATTCCGATGGAGTAGACGAATGTGTTGATAGATTCGGGATGCATCATGAATTTGCGGAAGTTGGCAAACGTGAATGCGCCTTCAGCATCGGTGAAGGCATAAACCACAATGAGCAACAGAGGCATCACAACGAAGATGATGAGAAACAATGCGTAGGGAACTGTCCAGTTCCGGCGACGCATGAAGAAACGGGATATATTACTGAGCACTTCCTTTCTTATTAGCAGATTCGACAATAGGGATAGAACCGGTGGCCTGTGCCGGCGCAACAATTCGTATATTTTCGGGTGCGATGGTGATGCCGACACGGTCACCGTCGTCCCAGACGTCAGTGGTGTCTACAAAGATATCCTCGTCCCAATCGGTAAACACGGTGAGATGATAATGGTTTCCTTTATAAAGGATAAATTTCACTTCGCCCGTCAGATGACCGTCTTCTTCGTTATCTTCGAGGATGACGTTCCGGAAATCTATTTCTACGAGGACGGAACTGCCCGGTTCGATGTCCTGCACTTCGGCACACTCAAAGGTGTAACCGAGGAATTCGACGTGTGTGGCGTCTATGAGCTTGCCTTCGAAGGTATTACAGGTGCGTTCTTTCTTCATTACGTGAATGTCGAAAGGTTTCACGAGCAGACCGACTTCCCGTCCGGCTTCGAAACTGTGATAGTCCTGCACCATGAATTCGTAGCCCTCGTTAGTCTGTACCATCATTTCGTAATGCACGCCTTTGAAGATGCAGGAGGTGACAGTACCCATCAGTTGGGCAGCGGCAGAAGGTTCGAATATATAGATGTCTTCGGGACGGATGACTACATCGACGGGAGTGTTTTCGCCAAAGCCCTTGTCGACACATTCAAATTCGTGTCCGGCAAAGGATACGGCTTTGTCCTGAAGCATGAGGCCGTTCAGGATGTTACTTTCTCCGATGAAATCGGCAACGAAAGAGTTGATGGGTTCGTTGTAGATGTCTGTCGGCGTACCTATCTGCTGGATGCGGCCTTCGCTCATCACGACGATGGTGTCGCTCAGAGTAAGGGCTTCTTCCTGGTCGTGGGTGACGTAGACGAAGGTGATTCCAAGCTTCTGGTGCATCTCTTTCAACTCCATCTGCATGTCTTTACGCATTTTGAGGTCGAGGGCGGCGAGGGGTTCGTCCAGTAACAGCACTTCGGGTTCGTTGACGATGGCACGGGCAATGGCAACACGTTGTTGCTGTCCGCCGGAGAGGGAGTCGACGTCACGGTCTTCGTAATCCGTCATACCTACCATGCGGAGAGCTTGTTTCACTTTCTTGCCAATGGTGGCTTCGGGCATCTTTTTAAGTTTCAGTCCGAAAGCGATGTTGTTGTACACGTTGAGGTGGGGGAAAAGGGCATACTTCTGAAAGACGGTATTCACCGGACGTTGGTGTGGCGGTGTTTGCGTGATGTCTTTTCCGGCGATGGTGATGATACCTTCCGAGGCGGTCTGGAAACCGGCTATCAGGCGCAACAAAGTAGTCTTGCCGCAGCCGGAGGGGCCCAATATCGTTACAAATTCGCCCTTACGGACAGAGAGGTTTACATCATTCAGTACGGCTTTGTCTCCGAAGTATTTCGATACGTGCTCTACACCGATGATGCAGTCAGACTTTTGCATAAGCGTTATTAAGTGTTTAACCTAAAACTAATAGAACGAATTCTGCCTTTCTAAAAAAAGCGGGTACAAAGGTAGGGAATAAATTGGGAAAATGAAAGTGCTGCCTTCGATTTGCATTATCTTTGAAGAAGATAAGCTGCACCTCGGCATAAAAAATGAACGAGTTCATTTTTTACTGTTCTCGGTTTACATTATCTTTGTAGCATTAATGAATACTATTATAGTAGAAGGAGGCAAGGACATGGGTAACAGAATATATCCTATCGGGATACAAAACTTCGAGAAGATTCGTAAAGAAGGATACGTTTATGTGGATAAAACTGCATTGATGTATAAGTTGGTGAAGAGTGGCAGTTACTATTTCCTTTCCCGCCCCCGCCGTTTTGGGAAGAGCCTGCTGATTTCCACGCTCGAAGCCTATTTTGAGGCGAAACGGGACTTGTTTGAAGGCTTGGCGGTGGAGACTTTGGAAAAAGACTGGGTGAAACGTCCCGTGTTCCATCTGGACTTGAATATCGGGAAATATGATACGCCGGATAGTCTGGACAAAATACTGAATGAAACGCTTGATTACTGGGAGTCACTTTATGGAACGCGTTCTGCCGAAACGACCCTTGCCTTGCGCTTTGCAGGAGTTGTGGGACGGGCCTATGAGCAAAGTGGTGAGCGTGTAGCCATTCTCATCGACGAATATGACAAACCCTTGCTCCAGGCTATCGGCAACGAGGAACTGCAACGCGAATTCCGCAACACTCTGAAACCTTTCTATGGCGTACTGAAAACGATGGACGGCTGCATCAAGTTTGCCTTGCTGACGGGAGTGACCAAGTTCGGTAAAGTCAGTGTGTTCAGTGACCTGAACAATCTGAATGACATCTCCATGGACGAGCCGTTTATTTCTATCTGTGGAATTACTGAAAAGGAGATACATCTTAATTTTGAAGAAGACCTGCACGAATTGGCAGCCGCGCAGAAAATGACGTATCAGGAAGTGTGCAATGAACTGAAAGCGTGCTATGACGGTTATCACTTTACAGAAAACACGGACGGCATCTACAATCCTTTCAGTTTGCTGAATACATTCTTTAAGATGAAATTCGGCAACTATTGGTTTGAAACCGGAACGCCTACTTACCTTGTGGAGTTGCTGAGACGCAATCATTACAATTTGGAGCGCATGGCGCATGAAGAAACGGATGCTGATGTGCTGAACTGTATTTATGGCGACAACGAACCCATACCGGTTATTTTCCAAAGCGGTTATCTCACGATAAAGGGGTATGATAAACGTTTCGGGCTTTACCGTCTCGGTTTTCCGAACCGGGAAGTGGAAGAGGGTTTTATCAGATTTCTGATGCCGTTTTATACCCGTTTCAACCAGTTAGAAGCGCCGTTTGAGATACAAAAATTTGTCCGTGAGATAGAGATGGGCCAACCTAACGCTTTCTTTAAGAGGCTGCAAAGCTTTTTTGCCGACACACCTTATGAATTGGTGAAAGACTTGGAATTACATTACCAAAATGTGCTGTTTATCGTCTTCAAACTGGTGGGTTTCTACACACAGGCGGAGTATCACACTTCGGAAGGGAGGGTGGATCTGGTAGTGAAGACTGCCGATTACATTTACGTCATGGAATTCAAACTGGAAGGTACTGCAGAAGAAGCTTTGCAGCAAATAGAAGAAAAACAGTATGCTCTTCCTTTTGAGGCAGACCCGAGGAAATTATTCAAAATAGGTGTGAACTTCAGTAATAAAACAAGGAATATAGAGAAGTGGGTTATTGAATGACGGATTTGTGTAATTCGCGTTCTTTTATTCCGTTTTGACACTATCTTATGCGGATTGGAGTAGAGAGTCCTTTTATATTTCCTCTTTGTTGTGTGTTAAGTTAACGTAAGTTCCTAATTTCTAATTCTTAAAATTAGAGAAAATGGTATCGGACAAAACAAAATGGAAGAATTAAAAAATAAAAAAAGAAAAGTCGGAAAAAACAACCTAAATACTTGACTTTGCCTTTCGGATGTCGTATTTTTGCAGGGTAGTTGATAATAGAGAATTCATACGACTTATTTTTTAAGATAATAACAGACAAAAAACAAGAAAGGCGGTAATTTCAATGGGAAATTATCGCCTTTCTTGTTGATATTTATTAGATTCGGGCTTAAAAGAGGCTTTTTACGTTTTTAATAAACGTTGAGCACATTCTTTAAAAACGTTCCCGTTATTCTTTAAAAACGAATAACAAGAAGCTTAATAAAGCAGAAAAACGCCTGTTATTTGTCTATATTTGAGACTGTGATAAGAATGCTCAGCATTCTATTGATGGATCTTGCTTGGTAAATTGTTTACACAGTAGGCTCTGCTTGTAACAGGCCTTGTCAGCCCACGTTCCCGGCTGCCTCGTGCACATCTGCCACCGCCCGTCCGCTCGGATCATTTTTCCCTTGCAACGTGGCATCCCAAGCGAGTGCTTCAGCAGTAGAGCAAGCCACGCTCGGCACACTGGGCACGCTTCGGGCAGCCGACTGACTGGGGAAGTGTTCTTCGAAAATGCTACGATAGTAATATTCCTCCTTATTCTGTGGTGGATTGATGGGAAACCGTTCGGCGGCATGTTCCATCTGATGGTCGGTGACGGCGGCAGAAGTAATGGCCTTCAATGTATCAATCCAATTGTAACCGACGCCATCGGAGAATTGCTCTTTTTGTCGCCAGGCAACACTCTGAGGCAGCATATCCTGAAAAGCTTCGCGCACAATGCGCTTCTCCACTTCTTTGCCCGGACACATCTTGACGGCAGGGCTGAGGTTCATTGCCACATCCAGGAACTCTTTATCGAGGAAGGGAACACGACCTTCCACACCCCAGGCAGAAAGGCTCTTGTTCGCACGCAGACAGTCGTACAGGTGCAATTTGGAGAGCTTACGGATCGTTTCTTCGTGGAAAGCCTGCGGTGTGGGGGCTTTGTGGAAGTAGAGATAACCACCGAAAACCTCATCAGCACCTTCGCCACTAAGCACCATTTTGATACCCATAGACTTGATGACACGTGCCAACAGGTACATCGGTGTGGAAGCACGAACAGTGGTAACGTCGTATGTTTCGATAAAGTAGATGACATCACGCAAGGCATCGAGCCCTTCCTGAATGGTATAATTGATTTCATGGTGAACGGTGCCGATGTATTCCGCCACTTCACGGGCTTTAATCAAGTCCGGTGCACCGCGCAGGCCGACGGCGAAGGAGTGAAGTTGAGGCCACCAGGCTTCGCTCTGGTTGTTGGTTTCAATGCGCTTGCGGGCGTATTTCTTGGCAATGGCAGAGATGACGGAAGAGTCGAGGCCACCACTGAGCAGAACACCGTAAGGAACATCGGACATTAACTGGCGTTGCACGGCAGCTTCAAGGGCGAGTTTTATAAGTTGACGAGGGGACGAGTTGACGAGGGGACAAGAGGCTACGCTGTCATCTCCCCTTGTCAACTTGTTCCCTTCTTCCCTTGTCAACTTTTCCACTCCTTCCCAAGTCATCCAGGGGCGTTGATACCAACGATGCATTTTCCCTTCACGTCCCCAGAAATAATGTCCGGGCAGAAAAGGCTCGTAGGTATCACAGAAACCTTCGAGAGCTTTCAGTTCGCTACCGACGTAGATATGTCCCTGGTCGTCACGACCGATATAAAGAGGGATTACCCCGATAGGGTCACGGGCAATCAGATAATCGTCTGCTTCCTCATCGTAAAGGGCAAAGGCGAAGATACCGTTCAATTCTTCGAGGAAATGAATGCCTTTATCCTTATATAATGCGAGGATGACTTCACAGTCCGATCCTGTACGGAAAGCATACTTGCCGGCGTAGCGGGAACGGATTTCCCGATGATTATAGATCTCACCGTTGACAGCAAGGATTTGCTTGCCATCCGGAGAGTACAATGGTTGTCCGCCACTTTCCGGATCGACGATGGAAAGACGTTCGTGAGCCAGGATGGCACTGCCGCCTACATAAATACCACTCCAGTCCGGTCCGCGATGACGGATTTTCTGCGCCATTCGAAGCGCTTTGTTTCTCAATTCCTGGGATTGAGATTTGATATTGAAGATACCTACGATTCCACACATGATGCTTAGTGATTAGGGGTTAGTTACTCAAATACTTGTCTATTCTCTCTGCCACTCTCCGTCCGTCCGCCAGTGCATGCACCACAAGGCTGGCACCACGTGCCGCATCACCTGCTACGAATACATTTTCCGGAAATTCCGGTTGTTCCGGTTTCAGGAAGCCCATGGCCAGAAGTACCATATCGGCGTCTATCACTTCCTTCTTTCCGGTAGGTTTCATGGTAGGGCGTCCTCCATCCTGAGCCGGAATCCATTCCACTTCTTCCACCTCTACACCGCAGACTTTTCCATTCTTGCCAATAAACTGATTGGATGCCAGCGACCAGCGGCGCGTGCAACCTTCTTCGTGACTTGAAGTCGTCTTCAGCACAATGGGCCATTGCGGCCAAGGAGTAGCGTCATTGTGACCTACGGGAGGCTGTGGCATGATTTCAATCTGTGTCACACTCACGGCTCCCTGGCGGATACTCGTACCGATGCAGTCTGATCCTGTATCACCGCCACCGATGACGAGAACCCGTTTGCCTTTGGCATTTACCAGACGGTCTTTGGGGAACGTTTCTCCATCGAGGATATGATTTTGCTGGGACAGCATTTCGAGGGCAAGATAAATACCTTTCAGTTCGCGTCCGGGAATGTTGAGGTCGCGTGCCTGCGGCGTCCCGGTACAGATGCAGTAGGCATCAAAGCCCGCGGGGAGTTTCTGTACATCTACCGTTACGCCCATTTCGAACTTGATACCTTCGGCTTCAAGCACTCCCATCCGGCGGTCGATTACTGCCTTATCAAGTTTAAAATTAGGAATACCATAGCGCAGTAATCCGCCGGGCATGGGTTTGCTGTCAAAAAGAGTCACTTCATAGCCTTTAGCATTCAGCCGGCAGGCAGCGGAGAGTCCCGCAGGACCTGCACCGATGATGGCAACCCGCTTTCCATTACGTTCGGGCTGAATGGGCACGATATACCCTTCGCGAAAAGCCGCTTCGGCAATAGCCGCCTCGTTTTCACGAATGGTGACAGGCTCATCGCACGAAAGCTTCAGTACACATGACTTTTCGCAAAGTGCCGGACAGATGCGTCCGGTAAATTCGGGGAAGTCGTTTGTGGCAGCGAGTACTTCGTATGCTTCGCGCCATTTACCTTTATAAAGTGCATCCTGAAATTCAGGTTGCTTATTGCCCAACGGGCATGCCCAGTGACAGAAGGGTACACCGCAATCCATGCAACGTGATGCCTGGAGTTTACGTTCGTGACTGTTTAAAGTTTGCTCCACCTGACTGAAGTCGGTGATGCGTTCGTGGACAGGACGGTATCCCGCTTCCTGTCGTGGTATGTTTAAGAATGCTTTTGGATCTGCCATTTTTAGATTTATAATTTATGATTTATGTTTAGATTTACGATTTCGGATTTATGATCTCTGCTTAGGCTTACGCTATGGCATGCCCTTATGATACCGTCCGGCAAGTCATAAAATCATAAATCTGAAATCATAAATCTCTTAATAATCTCTCTGCATCTCTGCAATCTTCTGTTGCAGTTTCCGCATTTGCTCTTCTTGCAGTACCTTCTTGTACTCGATGGGGACTATCTGGATAAACTCATCCACATATCGGTTCCAGTCATCAAGCATAGTGCGTGCCAGGTTGGAGCCTGTATAGAGGTAGTGCTGACGGATGAGTTCGTGCAACTCCTTACGATAGGAGGCTTCTTCGATGAGGCTTAGTTCCACCATTTCCATGTTACAGAAATAATCGAAGTTTCCATCCTTATTCCATACATAAGCTACACCACCCGACATACCGGCTGCGAAGTTGCGCCCTGTTGAACCGAGGACTACCACACGACCGCCCGTCATGTACTCGCAACAATGATCGCCTACACCCTCTACTACGGCAATGGCACCGGAATTGCGGACAGCAAAACGTTCGCCTACGCGCCCATTGATGTAAACTTCACCACTGGTTGCGCCATAGAGCAAGGTGTTTCCTGCAATCGTATTCTTCTCGGCCTGGAAGTTAGAGCGTACTGGAGGCAACACGGCAATCCGTCCGCCCGAAAGGCCTTTGCCGAGGTAATCGTTCGCTTCACCTTCCAGCTTGAAGTTGACACCCGGTACAAGGAAGGCACCGAAACTTTGCCCTGCAGAACCCTTGAACTTTACGTTCAACGTATGTTCCGGCAGTCCCGCTTCACCGTACTTCGCGGCAATGGTGCCCGAAAGCATGGCTCCGCAAGCACGATCCGTATTGGCAATCGTATATTCCAGTGAGATTTCTTTCTGGTTTTCCAGAGCTTCGGCAGCGGCATGCAGCATTTCAACGTCTTTTACGTGGTCGATGCCGTGTTGCTGGTCAATGGTGTGTCGGATGGCTGCACCATTATCGACGCGTGCCAGTATTTTGTCGAAACTAATCAGGGATTGCTTGGGTGATTCGTTTTCTGACTTGCGGATAATAAGATCCGTCCGTCCGATGATGTCATCCAGACGTTCCACACCGATTTCGGCGAGATATTCCCGCACTTCCTGCGCCAGGAAAGTGAAGAAGTTTACCAGATATTCGCTGCGTCCGTGGAAGCGCCGGCGAAGTTCCTCGTTCTGCGTTGCCACACCCACAGGGCAGGTGTTCTGATGGCATTTGCGCATCATGACGCAACCCAGTACAATCAAAGCGCTGGTTGCAAAACCGAACTCTTCGGCACCCAGCATCGCCATCAGCACGATGTCACGACCGGTTTTCAGTTGTCCGTCCACTTGCAGCATCACTTGCCCGCGCAGACCGTTCAGTACAAGAGTTTGTTGCGTTTCACTCAATCCCAGTTCAGGAGAGATACCGGCATAGCGGATACTGGAGGCAGGAGAGGCGCCCGTACCACCTTCCGCACCGGAGATGACGATAAGGTCTGCTTTTGCTTTGGCCACTCCGGCGGCAATGGTTCCTACACCGCTTTCGGCTACCAGCTTCACACTGATTTTGGCATGAGGATTTACATTCTTCAGGTCGAAGATCAACTGTGCCAGGTCTTCGATGGAATAAATGTCGTGATGGGGCGGGGGAGAAATCAATGAAATGCCGGGAATGGAATGACGTGTTTTCGCAATCACCTGATCTACTTTAAAGCCCGGCAACTGACCGCCTTCACCCGGTTTGGCCCCTTGTGCCACTTTGATTTGTATTTCATCGGCGTTCACCAGATACTCCGTTGTTACGCCGAAACGTCCCGAAGCTACCTGCTTGATGGCGCTACGCAGACTGGTTCCGTCTTCGCGGGGCGTGAAGCGTGCGCTGTCTTCGCCTCCCTCACCTGTGTTGCTGCGTCCGTGAATCCGGTTCATGGCAATGGCCATTGCCTCATGCGCTTCTTTGCTGATAGACCCGTAACTCATGGCACCCGTCACAAAGCGGTGCATGATGTTTTCTACCGGTTCAACCTTATCTATAGAAATGGGGGCACGGCGGAAATCCAGGAAGTCGCGCAGGAAGATAGGAGCTTCTTTTCTGTCTACAAGACTAGTGAATTCTTTGAACTTCTTATAGCTGCCCAGGCGTGTGGCAAGTTGCAGGGTAGAAATGGTTTCCGGGTTCCAGGCATGTTTTTCTCCGTCTTTACGG
The DNA here is from genome assembly GCF_003464595.1 of Bacteroides intestinalis. Classification (GTDB taxonomy): domain Bacteria; phylum Bacteroidota; class Bacteroidia; order Bacteroidales; family Bacteroidaceae; genus Bacteroides; species Bacteroides intestinalis_A. Next base: position 55,985 of record NZ_QRZF01000011.1, on the reverse strand, counting down.
AAAGCGTACAAACCGTTGTTGGGGAGTAATCCGTCTACCTGTGCGGCAAAACCTGCATCGTGGAATGCGATTGCATCGCGTGCCACTTCATCCAGCCGGATGCCGCCTATTGTGGATCTCAACCCGCCGAAATAAGCATTGCTGAGCTCTTCACTCAAACCTACGGCTTCGAATATTTTCGCTCCCCGATACGAGCGGATGGTACTGATACCCATCTTACTCATGATCTTGAACAATCCCTTGCAGATGGATTTGATATATTTCTTTTCGGCAGTGGCATAATCCAACTGGATTTCTTTCTTCGCCACCAGCTTGTCGATCACGGCGAATGCCATGTAAGGGTTCAGGGCGCTGGCGCCAAATCCCAGTAACAGGGCTGCGTGCATCACCTCGCGTATTTCACCGCTTTCCACTACCAATGCCGTCTGTACACGTTTTCCTACCGAAATCAGGTGGTGGTGTACTGCGCTTACTGCCAGTAGGGAGGGGATAGCCGCATGAGTGGCATCCACATCACGGTCGCTCAGTACAATGTAGTTCACCCCTTCGCTGACGGACTCTTCCGCTTGCTTGCAAAGTGCTGTGAGTGCTTCCTGCAATCCGGCACGACCCTTTGCTACTTCAAACAGCAAGGGCAGTTTCACCGTTTTGAAACCTTTGTAGCGGATGTTGCAAAGAATATCCAGTTGTGCATTGTTCAGGATGGGATGGTTGAGGCGCACCATCTTACAATGGCTTTCACTGGGTGTCAGGATGTTCATGCCCACGGCGCCGATATATTCCGTCAGTGACATTACCAGTTCCTCGCGTATCGGGTCGATAGGCGGATTGGTGACTTGTGCAAACTGTTGGCGGAAGTAATTGTACAGTAGTTGCGGCTTATCCGAAAGCACGGCAAGCGGTGTATCATTCCCCATTGAGTTGATAGGCTCGGCACCCGTGGTACACATCGGGACGATGAGCCGCTCCACATCTTCCTTGGAATAGCCGAAGGTGCGCAGCATCCTCTCGTAATCGGGCACAGTGTGCGCTACCTTACGGCCGCTTTTCAGCTCATCCAGTTCGATGCGGTTCGTTGCCAGCCAACTGCGGTAAGGCTTGGCTTCGGCCAACTGTTTTTTCAATTCTCCATCGTAGTAGATCTCGCCTTTTTCGGTATCTACCAGTAGTATCTTACCCGGTTGCAGGCGTCCCTTTTCTTTGATGTCTCCCGGTTCGAAATCCATCACGCCCACTTCGCTGGCCACTACCATCATGTCGTTGTGCGTAATCAGATAGCGTGCAGGACGCAATCCGTTACGGTCGAGCATACCGCCTGCAAAACGTCCGTCGCTGAACAGCAAGGCGGCGGGGCCATCCCAGGGTTCCATCAGGATGGAGTGGTATTCATAGAATGCTTTCAGATCTTCACTGATGGGATTCTTTTCATTGAAAGATTCCGGCACCAGCATGGCCATGGCATGCGGCAGACTGAGGCCTGACATAACGAGGAATTCCAAAACATTGTCCAGTGAGGCACTGTCGCTCATCCCCGGCTGAATGATGGGGCGTATCTCCCTGATGTCGCCCAGGACGGGAGAGGAGAGCACACTTTCACGGGCTTCCATCCAACCCCGGTTGCCGCGGATGGTATTGATTTCGCCGTTGTGGGCCAGGATGCGGAACGGCTGTGCCAGTCCCCAGGTAGGGAAGGTGTTGGTGCTGAAGCGGGAGTGCACCAGTGCTATGCCGCTGGTGAAGTAGGGGTTTGTCAGATCGGGGAAGTAGCCTCGCAGTTGCAGTGAAGAGAGCATACCTTTATAGATGATGTTCTTCGTGGATAGGGAGACAACGTAGAAATCTTCGTGCGTGGCAATATCCGATTTGCGTACTTTGTTTTCTATTCTTTTTCTTATGAGATAGAGTTTACGGTCGGCTGTCTCGCTTTCCGTAAATCCGGTGATGAAAATTTGTTTGATATCCGGTTCGTTGGCAAGTGCCGATTCTCCCAGAATTTCGGGACAAGTGGGCACATTGCGCAGGTGCATCAATGTCAATCCTTCTTTTTCAATCTCTTCGATGATAATGCTTAAGATAGCACCCTGGTCTTTCTCATCTTTCGGCAGAAAGAGAAGACCTGTACCGTATTTCCCTTTCTCGGGAACAGGAATACCCTGCAAAAGAATAAACTCATGCGGGATTTGCAGCAGGATGCCGGCACCGTCTCCGGTTTTGTTATCCGCACCTTCGGCGCCCCGGTGACGCATGTTCTCCAACACCTTCAATGCAGACTCCACCAGTTCGTGTGACTTGCCTCCGTGGATGTTCACTAACATACCGACACCACAAGCGTCATGCTCGTTCTCTGCATCATACAAGCCCAACTGCTTGGGCTGTCGTTGATATACAGGATGTTGGCTTTCTTTCCTTCTCTGTTGTTCGGCTTTTCTCTTTGTTTCGTTGTTAAAAAGTTCTTCTTTCATCTTTTTAAGTTTACTTTATTCTGCGGTAATACCTATTATTGCTATCAAAATGTTTGGCAAAAGTATTAATTTAATTTCAAATTGGTATAATAATGCGGGTTTTTGTGACTTGCAAAATGTCTGTTTATTGGATCTGTGTTTTAAATTGAAATAAAATATATGCTTTTGTGTTTTGAATTGAAGTAAAATGCGTGATTTATATTCTGTATTGTAAGTACACCTTTCCCTCGTTCGAGAAATTGCCATATTGCCATAATGCCAAATAGCCAAAAGGGAAGTGCATGACATTTTTTTTGTTTCATCCTTATCCGGATATAACCAAGTCCGTACCAACTCCGTGTCAAGTCCATACCAACTCCGTACCAAGTCCATACCTATAGACACGGAGATGGTACGGACTTGATACAGTGTTGATATGGGATTGACATGGATTTAGTCTCTGTACCCGTTGGCAGAATTGATTTCTTTCTTTCGGGTATGAATAAAATGAGTATTTCTACATAAAGTAAATAGAATATCTCAATATTGTGTAAATAGAGTATCTTGAGTAAATAGAGTATCTCAATTCCCCTCCTCCGTCGGAGGAGGGGTGCCCAGAGGGCAGGGTGGTAGGTAAAGCAAGAAATACCGATGAATCATATCAATAAGGAATTCTTTTCTCACCTACCACCTCCCCCTTCGGGTACTCCTCCCCCTCCGGCTCCCCCGTTATCGGGGGAGAGCAATTCCGACGGAGGAGGAGAATTGAGATAGTACTGTTTAATCACTTTTATTCATTACTTTTCCATTATGAATTAATTCCGCCAACAGGTTCTCTTTATCTTATTGGCCGTTTCCTTTGGCCTTGGCATTTTGGCTTTTTGGCAATTTGGCAACCTTGAAAAACGACACTCTTTGTCGGATTGGAAGATTTTTCCACTATCTCCTTTCAATATAAAACTAAAATTCCATTGCTTGCTTTGAATTTATAAAGTTATTCCTTTTGCTTTAATAAGTTTGTTTTCTTTAACTTTTTGACAAGAAAATATCTTTTTTCTATTCTTTTGATAAATAAATAGGCAAAACATTAACTTTATGTTCGTGAGATTTTATATCTTTGCAGCGCAAAATCAAATATTAATTAGTATGTGTGGAATAGTAGGCTATATTGGTCAAAAGAAAGCCTACCCCATTCTTATCAAAGGATTGAAGCGATTAGAGTATCGCGGATATGATAGTGCAGGGGTAGCATTAATCAGTGATAACCGACAGTTGAACGTTTACAAAACGAAAGGTAAGGTTTCGGAACTGGAAACTTTCGTTACTCAAAAAGATATTTCCGGTAACATCGGAATTGCCCATACCCGTTGGGCTACGCACGGGGAACCTTGCTCCGCTAACGCCCATCCTCATTATTCCTCTTCCGAACATCTCGCTCTCATCCACAACGGCATCATCGAAAACTACGCCGTCCTTAAAGAAAAACTTCAGGCCAAAGGCTATTCATTCAAAAGCAGTACGGATACTGAAGTACTGGTGCAACTGATAGAATTCATTCAGAAATCTAAAAATACAGATTTGCTGACTGCTGTGCAATTAGCGTTGCGTGAAGTAATCGGCGCTTATGCCATTGCCGTGCTGGATAAGGACAATCCGGATGAGATTATAGCAGCCCGCAAGAGTAGTCCGTTGGTGGTAGGTATCGGTGAAGATGAGTTTTTCCTGGCTTCGGATGCTACGCCGATTGTGGAATATACAGATAAAGTCGTATATTTGGAAGATGAAGAGATCGCCGTCATCCGCCGCGGAGAGAAACTGAAGGTGGTGAACCTGAAAAATGTGGAATGTCCGCACGAAGTGAAGACGGTGGCGCTGAATCTGGGACAGTTGGAAAAGGGTGGTTATCCGCACTTCATGCTGAAAGAAATTTTTGAACAGCCCGATTGCATTCACGACTGTATGCGCGGACGTATCAATGTAGAAAGTACAAATGTGGTGCTTTCCGCAGTGATTGATAACAAAGACCGCCTGCTGGCAGCCAAACGTTTCATCATCGTGGCGTGCGGTACTTCCTGGCATGCGGCTCTTATCGGAAAGCATTTGATAGAAAGTCTTTGCCGCATTCCGGTGGAAGTGGAGTATGCTTCGGAGTTCCGTTACCGTGATCCGGTGATAGACAGTAAGGATGTGGTGATTGCGATTTCGCAAAGTGGCGAGACGGCGGATACACTGGCAGCTGTGGAACTGGCGCGGAGCCATGGGGCATTTATCTATGGCATCTGTAATGCGATTGGTTCGTCTATTCCGAGGGCTACGCATACGGGTTCTTATATCCACGTAGGCCCTGAAATCGGAGTGGCTTCCACCAAAGCGTTTACGGGACAGGTGACAGTGCTCACCATGCTGGCGCTGACGCTTGCCAAGGAGAAGAATACGATAGATGAGGGGCAATTCCTTGCCATTGTGCAAGAGCTGAACCGCATTCCTGATAAGATGAAAGAAGTGCTGAAGCTGAACGGCAGCATTGCAGAGCTTTCCAAGATCTTTACGTATGCGCATAACTTTATCTATCTAGGACGTGGATACTCGTATCCCGTAGCCTTGGAAGGTGCATTGAAGCTGAAAGAAATCTCTTATATCCATGCCGAGGGTTATCCGGCTGCTGAAATGAAGCACGGGCCTATCGCACTGGTAGATGCTGAAATGCCGGTGGTAGTGATTGCTACACAGAACGGGCTTTATGAGAAAGTATTGAGCAATATACAGGAAATCAAGGCGCGTAAGGGCAAAGTGATTGCCCTGGTGACAAAAGGGGATACGGTTATCAGCAAGATTGCCGATACTTGTATCGAGTTGCCGGAAACAATTGAGTGCCTTGACCCGTTGATTACTACGGTACCGTTGCAGTTACTGGCGTATCATATCGCAGTATGCAAGGGGATGGATGTGGATCAGCCGAGGAATCTGGCGAAATCGGTGACGGTAGAATAAAGAGGGTAATATGAAATAAATAGTAAACGATAAATTGTACTTTGTACATTGTAAATTGTAAATGAACTGATGGAAGAACTGAAGCATGAATGTGGCGTTGCCATGATACGCCTGCTGAAACCTCTGGAATACTATGAACAGAAGTACGGCACATGGATGTACGGTTTGAACAAACTCTATCTTCTGATGGAGAAACAGCACAACCGCGGACAAGAGGGCGCCGGTATGGCTTGTGTAAAGCTGGAAGCAAATCCCGGTGAAGAGTATATGTTCCGTGAGCGTGCACTCGGTTCGGGTGCCATTACCGAGATATTCGGTACGGTGCAGAGTAACTTTAAGGATTTGACAAAAGAACAGCTTCATGATGCGGATTACGCTAAGAAATACCTCCCTTTTGCGGGCGAGGCTTACATGGGGCACTTGCGTTATTCCACTACCGGAAAGAGCGGCATTTCCTATGTGCACCCTTTCCTGAGGCGTAATAACTGGCGGGCTAAGAATCTCGCTCTTTGCGGCAATTTCAACATGACGAACGTGGATGAGATCTTTGCACGTATCACTGCTATCGGCCAGCATCCACGGAAGTATGCCGATACGTACATCATGCTGGAACAAGTGGGACACCGTCTCGACCGTGAAGTGGAGCGCCTCTTCAATCTTGCCGAAGCGGAAGGATTGACAGGCATGGGTGTGACTCACTATATAGAAGATCATATGGACCTGGCAAACGTGCTGCGTACTTCAAGCAAGGAGTGGGACGGAGGCTATGTGATATGCGGACTGACGGGAAGCGGTGAATCGTTTGCCGTGCGCGACCCGTGGGGAATCCGCCCCGCATTCTGGTATCAGGATGATGAAGTGGCAGTGCTTGCCAGCGAACGCCCTGTGATACAAACCGCTTTCAATGTGCCGGCAGCCAGCATTAAGGAATTGATGCCCGGACAAGCCTTGCTGATTAACAAGACAGGCAAGCTGCGCACCACCCAAATCAATAAAGTGCGCGAGGTGAAACCCTGTTCTTTCGAACGTATTTATTTCTCACGAGGCAGTGATGTGGATATTTACAGGGAACGTAAACTATTGGGTGAGAAACTGATACCTAATATATTGAAAGCCATCAATAAAGACCTTGACCATACCGTGTTTTCCTTCATCCCGAATACAGCAGAAGTTGCTTTCTACGGCATGTTGCAGGGACTGGATGATTATCTGAATGAAGAGAAAGTGCAACAGATCGCTTCCCTGGGCCATAGCCCCAGTCTGGAGGAGCTGGAACAGATACTTTCCCGCCGTATCCGTAGCGAAAAGGTGGCCATCAAGGATATCAAACTGCGCACGTTTATTGCAGAAGGAAACAGCCGCAATGACTTGGCTGCGCACGTGTATGATATCACCTATGGCAGTCTGGTGCCGGGTGTGGACAATCTTGTCATTATCGACGACTCCATTGTGCGCGGAACCACTCTGAAACAGAGTATCATCGGTATTCTCGACCGTCTGAGCCCCAAGAAGATTGTGATTGTTTCTTCTTCCCCGCAGGTACGTTATCCCGATTATTACGGCATCGACATGGCAAAGATGAGTGAATTCATTGCTTTCAAAGCGGCCATCGAGTTACTGAAAGACCGGGATATGAAAGATGTGATTGCCGCTGCCTACCGCAAATCGAAAGACCAGGTAGGACTGCCGAAGGAGCAAATGGTGAACTATGTGAAGGATATCTATGCACCCTTCACTGACGAGGAAATTTCCGCCAAAATGGTGGAACTGCTGACACCTGCCGGAACAAAGGCGAAGGTGGAAATTGTATACCAACCGTTGGAGGGGCTGCATGAGGCTTGTCCCAATCATCGGGGAGACTGGTATTTCAGCGGTGATTATCCTACGCCGGGCGGGGTGAAGATGCTGAATAATGCCTTTATTGACTATATAGAACAAGTATATCAATTTTAACGAAATAGTGTTTAGTGATAAGTGATTAACTAATCACTTATCACTAAACACTAATCACTAACTAACATGAGAAATGTAACTCTTATCCTCGACGACGGGAGCCGCTTCCACGGCAAGTCGTTTGGCTACGAAAAGCCGGTAGCGGGAGAGGTGGTTTTCAACACAGCTATGACGGGGTATCCCGAGAGCTTGACTGACCCCTCGTATGCCGGACAGTTGATGACGCTCACTTATCCGTTGGTGGGCAATTATGGTGTGCCGCCTTTCACTATCGAACCGAATGGACTGGCTACTTTTATGGAAAGCGAACGTATCCATGCGGAAGCCATCATTGTAAGTGATTATAGTGAGGACTTTAGCCATTGGAACGCTGTGGAAAGCCTTGCTGATTGGCTGAAGCGCGAACAGGTGCCGGGCATCACAGGTATCGATACACGTGAGCTGACAAAGGTGCTCCGTGAACATGGCGTGATGATGGGTAAGATCGTCTTTGACGATGAACCGGAGAATGTGCCCGATGCCGTGTATGCGGGAGTGAACTATGTGGATAAGGTGAGTTGCAAGGAGATAATCCGGTACAACGAAGGTGCGGGTAAGAAGAAAGTAGTCCTGGTGGATTGTGGGGTGAAGGGCAATATTCTTCGCTGTCTGCTGAAGCGTGATGTGGAAGTCATCCGTGTGCCTTGGAACTATGATTATAATGAACTGGAGTTTGACGGACTTTTCATTAGTAACGGCCCGGGTGATCCGGATACTTGTGATGCTGCGGTGCAGAATATCCGCCGGGCAATGAAGAATGAAAAACTACCTATCTTCGGTATCTGCATGGGAAATCAGTTGCTGAGTAAGGCAGGAGGAGCAAAGATATACAAGCTGAAATATGGTCATCGCAGTCACAACCAGCCGGTGCGTATGGTGGGCACGGAGCGTTGCTTCATCACTTCGCAGAATCATGGTTATGCAGTGGACAACACTACGCTGACGGAAGATTGGGAACCGCTGTTCATCAATATGAATGACGGGTCTAATGAGGGCATTAAACATAAACGGAATCCCTGGTTCTCTGCACAATTCCATCCGGAAGCTGCCAGCGGACCGACGGATACGGAGTTTTTGTTTGATGAGTTCGTGAAACTGCTGTAATCACCTATAAACGTACAACAAATGAAAGAAAACAATATAAAGAAAGTCCTGCTACTCGGTTCCGGTGCACTGAAAATCGGCGAGGCAGGTGAGTTCGACTACTCCGGCAGCCAGGCACTCAAAGCCTTGAAAGAAGAAGGTATCTACACCGTTCTTATCAACCCGAATATCGCTACTGTGCAGACTTCGGAAGGCGTTGCCGACCAGATTTATTTCCTGCCTGTCACTCCTTATTTTGTAGAGAAAGTCATCGAAAAAGAACGTCCGGACGGCGTTATGCTCGCCTTTGGTGGGCAAACGGCACTGAACTGCGGTGTTGCCCTCTACAAAGACGGAGTTTTTGAGAAATATGGTGTAAAAGTTCTCGGTACTCCCGTACAAGCCATTATCGATACGGAAGACCGTGAGATTTTCGTGCATAAGCTGAATGAAATCAATGTAAAGACTATTAAAAGCGAAGCCGTAGAAAATGCCATTGATGCCCGTCGTGCTGCTGCCGAATTGGGTTATCCGGTGATTGTCCGCGCTGCATACGCTCTTGGCGGACTGGGTTCCGGTTTCTGTGACAATGAAGAAGAACTGGATGTGCTGGTTGAGAAAGCTTTCTCCTTTTCCCCGCAGGTGCTTGTGGAAAAATCCTTGCGTGGATGGAAAGAAGTGGAGTATGAGGTGGTGCGCGACCGCTTTGACAACTGTATTACCGTTTGTAACATGGAGAACTTCGACCCGCTGGGCATCCATACGGGAGAGTCCATTGTTATCGCTCCGTCACAGACGCTCAGTAACTCCGATTATCATAAGTTGCGCGAACTTGCTATCCGTATCATTCGTCATATCGGTATTGTAGGAGAATGTAATGTGCAGTATGCTTATGATCCTGAAAGTGAAGATTATAGAGTGATTGAAGTAAATGCCCGCTTGAGCCGTTCTTCTGCTCTGGCTTCTAAAGCTACGGGGTATCCGCTTGCTTTCGTTGCTGCAAAACTCGGTCTTGGCTACGGATTGTTCGACCTGAAGAATTCTGTAACGAAAACCACAAGTGCTTTCTTTGAACCTGCATTGGATTATGTGGTCTGCAAAATACCCCGTTGGGACTTGGGTAAGTTCCATGGCGTAGACAAGGAACTGGGTTCCAGCATGAAGTCAGTAGGCGAAGTGATGGCTATCGGCCGTACTTTTGAAGAAGCCATTCAGAAAGGTCTGCGTATGATAGGACAGGGGATGCATGGTTTCGTGGAAAATAAGGAACTTGTTATCTCTGATATAGACAAGGCACTCCGTGAACCGACGGACAAGCGTATCTTCGTCATATCCAAAGCTTTCCGTGCCGGATATACCGTTGATCAGGTGCACGAACTGACGAAGATCGATAAGTGGTTCCTGGAGAAGCTGATGAACATAATGAACACCAGCAAAGAGTTGGAACAGTGGAGTAAGAACCACAAACAGATAGCCGATCTGCCTTTGGAATTGCTGAAAAAAGCCAAGGTACAAGGTTTCTCCGATTTCCAGATAGCCCGTGCCATCGGTTATGAAGGAGACATGGAAGACGGTATCCTCTATGTGCGCAATCATCGTAAGAGCGTCGGCATTGTCCCTGTAGTGAAGCAAATAGACACTCTTGCTGCCGAATATCCTGCACAGACTAATTACCTGTATCTGACGTATAGTGGCATCGCTAATGATGTTCATTACCTCGGTGACCGTAAATCCATCGTTGTACTCGGTTCCGGTGCGTACCGTATCGGGTCTTCCGTAGAGTTTGACTGGTGCGGTGTACAGGCACTGAATACCATCCGTAAAGAGGGGTATCGCAGCGTTATGATCAACTATAATCCCGAAACCGTATCTACGGACTATGATATGTGCGACCGCCTCTACTTCGACGAACTTACTTTTGAACGGGTAATGGATATCCTTGAACTGGAAAATCCGCACGGGGTGATTGTTTCTACCGGTGGTCAGATACCGAATAACCTTGCCCTGCGTCTGGATGCGCAGAAGGTGCCTATACTCGGTACTTCCGCCAAAAGCATTGACAATGCCGAAGACCGTGAGAAGTTCTCTGCCATGCTGGACCGTATCGGCGTAGACCAGCCTCGCTGGCGCGAGCTTACGAGCATGGACGACATCAACGAGTTTGTGGAAGAAGTAGGTTTCCCGGTACTTGTGCGTCCGTCATACGTGCTTTCAGGTGCTGCAATGAACGTTTGTTCCAATCAGGAAGAATTGGAACGCTTCCTGCAACTTGCGGCCAATGTATCGAAGAAACATCCGGTGGTTGTCAGCCAATTCATCGAACATGCCAAGGAGGTGGAGATGGATGCGGTGGCACAGAACGGAGAAATTGTGGCATACGCTATCTCTGAACATATTGAGTTTGCCGGGGTACATTCGGGCGATGCTACGATTCAATTTCCGCCGCAGAAGCTTTATGTGGAGACGGTACGCCGCATTAAGCGTATCAGTCGTGAGATTGCACGCGAACTGAATATCTCCGGTCCGTTCAATATCCAGTATCTGGCCCGTGAGAATGACATCAAGGTGATTGAATGTAACCTGCGTGCATCCCGTAGTTTCCCGTTCGTCAGCAAGGTGCTGAAGATTAATCTTATCGAACTGGCTACGAAGGTGATGTTAGGGCTTCCGGTAGAGAAGCCGAATAAGAATCTCTTTGAACTGGACTATGTAGGCATCAAGGCCAGCCAGTTCTCTTTCAATCGTTTGCAAAAGGCCGACCCGGTGTTGGGGGTGGATATGGCATCTACAGGTGAGGTAGGTTGTATCGGAAGTGATACCTCCTGTGCCGTGCTGAAGGCTATGCTTTCTGTAGGCTACCGTATACCGAAGAAAAATATCCTGCTTTCTACCGGTACACCGAAACAGAAGGTGGAAATGCTTTCCGCTGCCCGTCTGCTTCAGCAAAAAGGGTATAAGCTCTTTGCAACGGGAGGTACCAGTAAGTTCCTTACGGAGAATGGGGTGGAGAATACGCAGGTGTATTGGCCCAGTGAGACTAACCAACAGCCGCAAGCGTTGGATATGCTGCACAAAAAGGAGATCGACATGGTGGTGAATATTCCGAAGAACCTCACTGCGGGTGAGTTGAGCAACGGATATAAGATTCGTCGTGCCGCTATCGACCTGAATGTTCCGCTGATTACGAATGCCCGCCTGGCAAGTGCTTTCATCAATGCTTTCTGTACGATGACGCTGGATGATCTGGCAATTAAATCGTGGGCGGAGTATAAATAATCTCTGTATAACAAAGTGAGAAAAACATTTGTTAGTCAAAGAGAATGGTTTAACTTTGCATCTATAACTATAAAAGTATAGGAGGGTAGATTATGGAATTGTCGCTGAATCCCACAGAATGGTATATGAAGTTATTGGCTCCGTTAAGTCCTGATATAAAATTAGATTTAATCAGTAAATTGTCGGAATCATTGAAGGAGAAAGTTTCTCATTCAGAGAAAACAATATTAAAATCAGAAGATTTCTTTAGTGCATTGTCAGGGGCATGGGAGGATGATACTTCTGTAGAAGAAGAAATGAAAATTATTAGAGATAGCCGGACAAGCAATAGGACTAGAAAAATGGAGAAATTTTAATGAAAACTAAAAAGTATTTGCTGGATACTAATATTTGTATTTCTATGCTTAAGAATAAATATGGTGTCCGTGAAACAATATTGAAAGTAAAGCCTGAGAACTGTTATGTGTCTGAGATTACTCTTGGAGAATTATATTTCGGAGCATCATTCAGTAACAATAAAGAGGAAAGATTGAAGGATGTTGCTTTTATAATAAATCATTTTAAAGTAATATCTGTTTCCGGAACTTTACCTTTATTTGGAGATATAAAGGCTGATTTGAGAAGAGAAGGGAACTTAATTGATGATTTTGATATTTTAATAGGATGTGCCGCTATCCTCAATCATTTAATAATGGTTACGGATAATGTGAAGCATTTAAGTAGGTTACCTGGTATTGTAATAGAAAACTGGATGAAGCGTTAATAAATTTTGGAAATAGAGAGCCCCGTTACAAAGATGTAACGGGGCTTTTACTTTTTATATGCTGCAAAACATATCCCTATTTCTTGCTGATTCAGAATAAATAATCTTTCTTTGCACCAGCACAGTTCAGCACAGTTACCTGTGTCATCCTTACTTTGATTAAACCTGTATACGCAATATGAAAACAATTTTCGGGCAACAAACGACGAAGGTAAAACAACTGGCCGATTTGATCAGCCAGGACATTTCCATGGGACGTTACAAGACGGATACCGCCCTGCCTTCCATCAATCAGCTGAGCCACGATTATAAAGTTTCCCGCGACACGGTTTTTAAAGCTTTTATTGATCTGAAGGAGCGGGGGATTATCGACTCTACCCCTGGTAAAGGTTACTATGTGGTGAACCGCCAGAAAAATATCCTGCTGCTGCTCGATGAATACTCACCCTTTAAAGATACATTGTATAACAGCATCATCCGCCGCCTTTCTACGCGTTATAAGGTAGACCTGTGGTTTCATCAGTATAACGAAGCATTGTTCAATGCTATTCTTCGCGATTCCATTGGCCGCTATAATAAATACGTAGTAATGAACTTCGATAATGAAAAGATTTCTCCTTATCTCTATAAGATAGACTCTTCCCGCCTGTTGCTGCTTGATTTCGGGCAGTTTGATAAGCGGGAATATTCATACATCTGTCAGGACTTCGGTGAAGCCTTTTACGCAGCTATGGCTCAATTGTCAGAGAGGTTGCAGAACTATCGCAAGCTTATCCTGTTTCTGGCACGGGAAAGTAAGCATCCCAAGGAGACGTGCGATTATTTCAGGAAGTTTTGTGCAGATCATCAATTGGAATGTGAGATAATAGAGACTTTGGACGACAGGGAAGTGCATTCCGGTGAAGCCTATATTGCCATCCGTCAGGTGGATGTGGTGGAGATTGTGAAGAAGAGTCGTGCGGCAGGTTTGACGTGTGGTATTGATTTCGGCTTGATAGCCTATAATGATACGCCGGCTTATGAAGTGATTGATAAGGGAATAACAGTGATGAGTGTTGATTGGCAAAAGATGGGAATCCTGACGGCAGATTTCATCTTGAGTGGCAAACCCATACAGGTTTGTCTGCCGACGGAAGTAAATTTAAGAGGCTCTTTATAGCCTTTTTTTACAAACTGATTTCAGCACAGTTCAGCATAGATAATGTTTTATTAACCAAATAAATGATAGCATGAAAAAGTATCCGAAAATCGGGATTCGTCCCACTATCGACGGTCGCCAGGGTGGCGTACGTGAAAGCCTTGAAGAAAAGACAATGAACCTGGCTAAAGCAGTAGCCGAATTGATCACCAGTAACTTGAAGAATGGTGACGGAAGTCCGGTGGAGTGTGTGATTTCAGACAGTACCATCGGTCGCGTAGCCGAAAGCGCGGCTTGTGCCGAGAAGTTTGAACGCGAAGGCGTGGGTTCTACTATCACAGTGACCTCTTGCTGGTGCTACGGTGCTGAGACTATGGACATGAATCCGTATTATCCGAAAGCTGTTTGGGGATTTAACGGTACGGAACGTCCGGGAGCTGTATATCTGGCAGCTGTACTGGCAGGACATGCACAAAAAGGATTACCTGCTTTTGGCATTTACGGACGTGATGTGCAGGATCTGGATGACAATTCCATCCCTGCCGACGTTGCAGAAAAACTGCTTCGTTTTGCACGTGCCGCACAGGCAGTAGCAACCATGCGCGGAAAATCTTACTTGTCGATGGGTAGCGTATCCATGGGTATTGCCGGTTCTATTGTGAACCCGGATTTCTTCCAGGAATATCTGGGCATCCGTTGCGAATCTGTAGACCTGACCGAAATTATCCGTCGCATGACTGAAGGTATCTATGATAAGGAAGAGTTTGCCAAGGCCATGGCATGGACAGAGAAATATTGCAAGAAAAATGAGGGCAAGGATTTCAATATCCCCGCAAAGACCAAGACCCGTGAGCAAAAAGACGAAGATTGGGAGTTTATTGTGAAGATGACCCTTATCATGCGCGACCTTATACAGGGTAATCCGAAACTTCGCGAAATGGGATTCAAGGAAGAAGCACTTGGACACAATGCCATTGCCGCCGGTTTCCAGGGACAACGCCAGTGGACGGATTTTTATCCGAATGGTGACTACTCCGAAGCTCTGCTGAATACTTCTTTTGACTGGAACGGCATCCGTGAAGCATACGTAGTAGCTACTGAAAATGATGCTTGCAACGGTGTAGCCATGCTCTTCGGCCATTTGCTGACAAACCGTGCACAGATATTCTCTGACGTGCGTACATATTGGAGTCCTGAAGCTGTGAAACGTGTTACGGGTAAAGAATTGACCGGTTTGGCAGCTAATGGTATTATCCATCTGATTAACTCCGGTGCTACCACTCTGGACGGTACAGGCCAGCAAACAAATGCACAGGGTGAACCTGTCATGAAACCTCATTGGGAAATCTCCGAGGCTGAAATGGAGAAATGTCTTGAAGCTACTACCTGGTATCCCGCTAACCGTGATTATTTCCGTGGAGGTGGTTTCTCTTCCAACTTCCTGTCAAAGGGTGGAATGCCTGTAACTATGACCCGTTTGAATCTGGTAAAAGGCCTTGGCCCTGTGCTTCAGATTGCTGAGGGATGGACGGTAGAGATTGATCCGGAAGTTCACAAGCTGCTGGATGAACGTACGGACCGTACTTGGCCTACTACTTGGTTTGTGCCCCGTCTTTGCGATAAACCGGCATTTGAAGATGTGTACTCGGTAATGAATAACTGGGGAGCCAATCATGGTGCTATCAGTTACGGACATATCGGTCAGGATTTGATTACGCTGGCTTCCATGCTTCGTATTCCTGTTTGCATGCACAATGTGGATGAGAAGAAGATATTCCGCCCTGCTGCCTGGAATGCATTCGGTATGGATAAAGAAGGAGCTGATTACAGAGCTTGCACAACGTACGGACCTATCTATAAATAACAAATAAGAAATAGACATGATAACAAACGAACACATAGAACAATTCATTGCCCAGGCGCATCGGGTAGGAGATGCCGGATTGACAATATGCAGTAGCGGCAATATCTCCTGGCGCATTGGTGACGAAGTCCTGCTTTCCGGAACAGGCTCATGGGTACCTTCTCTACCTAAAGAAAAAGTAGCTGTCTGCCGCCTTTCTACAGGAGAAGTATTGAATGGAGTGAAACCCTCTATGGAAAGCGGTTTCCATCTGGGAGTGCTTCGTGAGCGTCCTGATGTGAATGTAGTTCTGCATTTCCAGTCACACTATGCCACGGCTGTGGCATGTATGAAGAATCGTCCTACGAACTTCAACGTAACAGCAGAGATTCCCTGCCATGTGGGAAGTGAGATTCCGGTAGTTCCTTATTATCGTCCGGGATCGAAAGAATTGGCCCAGGGAGTGATTGATGCTTTGAAAGACCATAATTCCGTCCTCTTGCTGAAACATGGGCAGGTGGTGTGTGGCAAGGACTTCGATCAGGCTTTTGAACGCGCTATGTTCTTTGAAATGGCATGCCGCATCATGATCCAGTCCGGAGGAGACTACACAGTACTTACTCCTGAAGAGATCGATGATCTTGAAACATACATTTTAGGAAAGAAGACTAAATGATGAATACCTATCTGGCAGTAGATTTTGGAGGTGGAAGCGGTCGCATTATGGCCGGTTCCATCTGCCAGGGTACGCTGAAATTGGAAGAGGTGTACCGCTTTCCAAACCGTCAGGTGCGGATGGGAAACCATGTGTACTGGGATTTTCTGGCTCTGTTTGATGAGATGAAGAACGGACTCCGGCAAGCGGTGCGCAAGGGATATCATATCAGGAGCATTGGCATTGATACCTGGGGTGTGGACTTTGGATTGATAGACCGTAACGGTAATTTGCTGGGAAACCCAGTGTGTTATCGTGATCCCCGAACGGATGGTTTGCCGGAAGAGTTTTTCGGTGGCAACCTTGTTCAGCATTATTCCGAAGCCGGCATACAAGTGATGTCCATCAATACACTTTTCCAGCTTTACAGCATGAAGAAAAGCGGTGATACACAATTGGAAGTTGCAGACCGTCTTCTGTTTATGCCCGATCTTTTCAGTTACTTCCTCACAGGGGTGGCAAATAATGAATACTGCATTGCATCCACCTCCGAACTGCTTGATGCACGTAGCCGGACTTGGAATCAGCCACTCATCCATCGCTTGGGAGTACCTGCACATCTCTTCGGAGACATTGTGATGCCCGGTACGGTACGTGGCAAACTGAAACGGGAGATTGCCGAAGAAATTGGTCTGACGGATGAAGTGGATGTCATAGCTGTCGGTTCGCACGATACGGCAAGCGCTGTTTATGCGATTCCTTCGACACAGGTGGATAAATCCCGTTGCGCTTTCCTCAGTTCCGGTACGTGGTCTCTGCTGGGTGTTGAACTGGATGAACCTATCCTCACGGAAGAAGCTTGCCGCGCTGGTTTTACCAATGAGGGCGGGGTAGGCGGTAAGATTCGTTTTCTTCAGAATATCACCGGGCTTTGGATCTTGCAACGTCTTATGGCACAATGGAAAGAAAGAGGAGAGCGATGTGAATACGATTTCTTGCTTTCTGCCGCCGAATCTGCGGATATTCCATCCGTCATTGACGTAGATGATAAGATATTCCAGAACCCTGTGGATATGGAAGATGCCATTGCGGAGTATTGCGAAGCGCACGGGCATCCTATACCGGAAACTTATGGTGAGGTAGTGCGTTGTGTACTCCAATCACTCGCCCTGCGCTATAAGCAAGGAATAGACCAACTGAACCGTCTGCTTCCCGCTTCGATAGAACAGCTTAATATCATCGGTGGCGGATGCCGTAATTCACTGTTGAACCGCCTGACAGCTGAAGCTTTGGGTATTCCCGTCTATGCCGGACCTGTAGAGGCAACCGCTATCGGTAATATCCTGGTGCAAGCCATTGCCAAAGGAGAGATCGGCAGCCGTGAAGAAATCAAAGAATTTATTTAATAACTTAGCCGGAACGCAGATAAATACTGCTTTGCGTAGATAATTATCGTATCACTTTTTAATCTGCTAAAATCTGTGTTTATTTGCGTTTCAATATTGATTTACTATGGACACATTAATCAAACGTTATCCCGCCAAAGAGCATCATCAGCCGGTGGAGCGTATCTGCCGGACACTGGAACTCCGTGATGATCCGCAGTTGATAGCCGAATATCGTCGCCGGCACAGCCAAGGGGCTATCTGGCCCGAAATACCTGCCGGTATCCGTGAAGCCGGTATTCTGGAAATGGAAATATATCTTTTGGACACCCGTCTGTTTATGATAGTTGAAGTGCCTGTAGGGCTTGACTGGGATGCAGCTATGGAGCGCCTCGCTTCCTTGCCCCGACAACAGGAATGGGAAGACTATATGGCCATCTTCCAGCTTGTGAAACCCGGTTCCACAGCCGCCGAGAAATGGCAACCGATGGAGCGTATTTTCCACCTTTATGACTAATTCCAGCCAAAGAAATAACTACCATGAAGAACAACACTAAGAAAAACAGCATTATCAGTAAAGACGGAGTAAGCTACCTCATTCCGTTCATTCTTATCACCAGTTGCTTTGCCTTGTGGGGCTTTGCCAATGATATCACGAATCCGATGGTGAAAGCCTTTTCCAAGATTTTCCGTATGAGTGTTACCGACGGGGCACTGGTGCAGGTGGCTTTCTATGGCGGATATTTTGCCATGGCATTCCCCGCAGCTATTTTTATCCGTCGCTTTTCATATAAAGCTGGGGTACTGCTGGGACTGGGATTGTATGCTATCGGTGCATTCCTGTTCTATCCCGCCATGCTGACGGGCAATTACTATCCCTTCCTTATAGCCTACTTTATACTGACATGCGGACTCTCGTTCTTGGAAACCAGTTGTAATCCCTATATTCTTTCTATGGGTGATGAAGCTACATCCACCCGCCGCCTGAACCTTGCACAGTCTTTCAATCCGATGGGCTCGTTATTAGGTATGTACGTGGCGATGAACTTTATCCAGAATCGCCTGAACCCGATGGATACGGTGGAACGCAGCCAGCTTTCGGATACAGAATTTGCTGCGGTACGTGATTCGGACCTGATGGTACTGATTGCGCCTTATCTGATTATCGGGCTTGTCATTCTGGCTATGCTGATTGTGATCCGTATGGTGAAGATGCCGAAGAATGGAGATCAGTCTCACAACATCAACTTCCTGCCTACATTGAAACGTATATTCGGTATACACCATTACCGCGAAGGAGTGATCGCACAGTTCTTCTATGTAGGTGCGCAGATTATGTGCTGGACATTTATCATTCAATATGGTACGCGCTATTTCATGTCGGAAGGGATGGAAGAGAAAGCTGCGGAAGTGCTCTCACAACAGTATAACATTGTGGCTATGATTATTTTCTGTGCCAGCCGTTTCATCTGTACGTTTATCCTGCGGTATCTCAGTCCGGGACTGTTGC
Organism: Bacteroides intestinalis; assembly: GCF_003464595.1. Classification (GTDB taxonomy): domain Bacteria; phylum Bacteroidota; class Bacteroidia; order Bacteroidales; family Bacteroidaceae; genus Bacteroides; species Bacteroides intestinalis_A. Next base: position 36,908 of record NZ_QRZF01000011.1, on the reverse strand, counting down.
TGAAAGTACTGGCTATCGTGGCTTGCGTGTTTACGGCCGGGGTGATTGGTTTTCAAAATATCTGGGGAATGTATTGTCTCGTAGGGGTATCAGCCTGTATGTCTCTGATGTTCCCCACGATTTACGGTATAGCTTTACAAGGATTGGGTGATGATGCCAAGTTCGGTGCTGCCGGATTGATTATGGCAATCCTCGGAGGTTCGATATTACCGCCGGTTCAGGCAAGCATTATAGACTGCGGTACATTGATGGGCATGCCTGCTGTGAACCTGTCATTCCTCCTTCCGTTCATCTGTTTTGTGGTGATTGTGATTTATGGACACCGCTCCTATTGCAGGGAGAAAATGCGAAAGTAATTATAGATACTTCTGAATTTAATAGTAGAGAACCTTTTATAGAAAAAAAAGGTTCTCTTTTCTATTTATATAGTTGTAGTTCTTCTTTTTTTGCTACTTTTGTATTGCAAAATAAAACAAGCAAAATATTTCGCATAACATAAAATTCTTCTGGTACAGATGAAAAAATATCTTCTACTTCTGTTTTTCTACCTCTTGTCTGTAAATTCGGCTTTTGCACAAAAAGATGCGATAGATGGTAAAAGTTATATCCTTTGTATAAACTCATATACGGAAGCGTCTCCCTGGAGTAGCCGGCTCATTTCCAACGTTACGGAATTTGTTCAAAAAGACCCTGAGATTACTCTCTACGTGGAGCATCTGAATATGCTGCTGGTTGAAAATGATTCCATTCTGGAAGAATCCAAACGCAATATATTCGATAAATACAAAGGCCGTTCTCCGCGCATGTTGCTATTATTGGGAAATTCGGCATTGTTGTTGCGGGATGAATATAGAAAAGTTTGGGGAGACATTCCTATTGTGCTTTGTGCACAGGAAGATTATTTGGATTCTTATGAAGCTTATATTCACAGGCAACTTTCTACGCCGGAAGAGCGAACTCCACTTTCTTATTTGGCTGATCCCTATAATTTGGTATATCTGTATGCCGATTTGTTTATTACGGAAAACATTCGTCTGATGAAGCAGATGATACCCGGTATGGAAAAGTTTATATATATAGGCGATGGACGTAAAGTTAATCAGGATAATTCCATACTTATCCAGAAAGAGCTGAAAAAGAACTATCCGGATATCAAGTATCAATTTTGGTCTGCTGAAGATATAACAACCAACCAGTTGTTGGATTCCCTGTATTTCGTAGACTCTAAAACGACGGGAGTTCTGTTCGCTTCATGGTTCTACAAGTACACATTCGGTGGTAATAGCATGTTAGCTACTAATTCCCATAAGCTTATAGCTGCTACTTCCGTTCCTATCTTTTCTCTTAGCATGGTAAATATAACCAGTGGAAAAGAGGGTATGTTAGGTGGATATACCTACAACCAGGCGAATTATGACGAGAGATTGATTCAAACCATCTCGGAGGTATTGGAAGGCAAGCAGGCGCGCCATATTCCGTGCTATATACCCACAGATGGAGCACCTGTCATTAATTATGAGATACTGACACGCGATGGCCTTTTTCCTGCCGCATGTCCTGCCAATACCCGCTTTCTGAATAAACCACCTACATTTTGGGAACATTATCGGTACTTCATTTTGGGAACTCTCTTTTCTATTCTGTTTCTTACCCTGCTTTTCCTCTATCGTATTCGCAGTCTGAATGAATTAAAGAAAGCACAGCAGAATGAGATAGATGCAATGGCTACCTATAAGATGCTGGTGAACAACATGCCTTTGCTCTATATGCAGGAAGAACTGGTGACTGATAAGAATGGCAATCCCATCGAACTGATTTACCGGAATGTAAATTCTGAATTTGAGAAACAGTTTTATCGCAAAGAAGAGGTCATAGGCAGAAAAGGGAGTGAAATATTTCCTGAATCCATGCCCGAATTCCTGCACTTCACTAAGATGGCGCTGACCGAGAAAAGAGCCATTACATTCCCTTACTATTTTAAAGCCATCGATACTTTCTACGATGTGGTATTGAAAGGAACCCGCCAGGGAAATATGATTGATGTCTTCTGTCTGGACAGTACGGAACTGCACAAAGCACAGCAAAAGCTGAGTGCTACCAACAGTAAGCTGGCGATGGCTCTTGATATTGCCAACATTGTGCCCTGGAAGTGGGACCTGAAGAGTAAAACGATTCTATGTGATATCAACAGACCGATTGAACTGAGCACTGACGAACAGGAAGTGGAAGATTCACAACTATCTGTGCCCGATTCCCAGTATTTCTCTAAAATCTTCAAGGAAGACCGTGAACGGGTGAAACAGGCTTACCGGGACTTGATAGAAGGACGGGTGGAAAAAGTGAAAGAAGAATACCGCATCATTGACGTACAGAAAAACAATCTGCGCAAGGTGGAATGGGTAGAGGCGCAGGCAGCTGTAGATTCCCGCGATGAAGGTGGAAATCCCTTGACTTTGGTGGGTTCGTCTCTTGTCATCACCAACCGGAAGAAGATGGAGCAGGAACTTACTACAGCCAAAGACCTTGCCGAAGAATCCAATCGCTTGAAGTCGGCCTTCCTGGCCAATATGAGCCATGAAATCCGTACTCCATTGAATGCTATTGTCGGTTTCTCGGGGATATTGGCATCTACCGAAGAAGAACAGGAAAAGCAGGAATATGTCAGCATCATCGAGAACAATAATACTTTGTTGCTGCAACTCATCAGTGATATCCTTGATTTGTCGAAGATTGAGGCGGGAACGTTGGAGTTGAATTACTCTAATATAGAACTGAATGAACTGATGAGGGAACTGGAGCGCGGTTTCTTGTTGAGAGTGAAGACGGACGCAGTGAAACTGGAATTTGTGGAGCCTGCCGAGCCATGTATGGTTCATACGGAAAAGAACCGTTTGTCGCAGTTGATGATAAACCTTGTGACGAACGCCATTAAGTTTACCGAAAAAGGAAGCATCCGTTTTAGCTATGAGATGCGGGAGAATGAATTATATTTCTATGTAACCGATACCGGATGTGGAATCCCCAAAGATAAGCAGCAAAACATTTTCGGGCGTTTCGTCAAACTGAACTCTTTTGCACAGGGAACCGGACTGGGACTTTCTATCTGCCAAACGCTGATGGAGCGTATGGGTGGCAGAATCGGTGTAGAGTCGGAAGAGGGGAAAGGTTCGACTTTCTGGTTTACGCTTCCTTACAAACCGGCAGTGAAGGAGGATAAAAAACAGACGCCCAAGAACATTCAACCTGTTTCGGTAGAGAGGAATAAACTGACCATACTGGTTGCAGAAGATAATGCAAGCAATTATAAGCTTTTTGAATCCATCCTGAAGTACGACTATCATTTGATTCATGCCTGGGACGGTATGGAGGCCGTAGAGATGTTCCGAGAACATAATCCTCAGATTGTATTGATGGATATCAATATGCCTGTAATGGACGGATACGAGGCTACCCGGGAAATCCGCAAGTTCTCCGCAAAGATTCCTATCATTGCCGTTACGGCCTTTGCCTATGCTTCGGATGAACAGAAGGTGATGGAAAGCGGATTCGATGGATATATGCCCAAGCCTATCAATGCCAAGTTGTTGAAAGCGCAACTGATGGATATCATGCAGAAGCGGATCATCTTGTTATAAGATGAAAGTTTCTCATTTTCAGTTGAATGTTTTCCAATGCTGTGTTTCAGCCCTTGCGATGCCACACTTCGTGGGTGCTGATGCCACACTTGGACGAACGTGAAGTGTGGAGTTTGCCCTGTTTAGCTGTGGCATTTGCCCCGCTCAGGTGTGGCGTTTCTTTTGATATTCTGCCGGTGTCATCCCCGTCATCCGTTTAAAGAATTTGCTGAAGAATGACGGATTGGGAAATCCCAGTTCATCCGAGATTTGGAATACCAACAAGTCACTGTGTTTCAGCAGCACTTTTGCTTCAAGAATAATGGCTTGGTTAATCCACTGCATTACCGTCTGCCCGCTTACTTCACGAATAACAGTGCTCAGATAATGAGGAGTCAGGCACAGTTTGTCTGCATAGAAACTGATGTTACGTTCACGTTTACTGTGTTCATTAACCAACCCGATGAAGCGGCGGAATACTTCTTCTTGGCGTGAGAGCTGCAATGGGGCGGACTCTTCATTTTTTGCATGTATATACCTTATATTATAGAGTAATGCTATAATCAAGTGTTGTACCACTTCTCGGCGGAATGGAACTTTGTGTACGGTATCCCATAACATTGAAAAGAAAGCATCGATTTGCTGCAATTCTTCCTCTGTGGGCGAAATAAAAATGCCATGCTTTGTGTACGAATCCGTCAGTGCGCTTCCCTGTGCGATGGGCAAAAAGTTATTATCGGGAACAATGACCTGAAAGTCATAATCCTCACTGATTTCCACAATTTCTATCAGTGAGTTGAAAGGACTGATAATAATCATTGGTTCCTTTACCTTATATTCTATCAGATTGATGGAAATCCGTGCTTCTCCTTTCAGTATCCGGATGATCCGGCTTTCTCTGGTACGGTAGGGCTTCCCTGTGCTAAAGAGGATGCTATCCATCTGGGCAAAGCTGACGACAATTCCGATATCGCGGTTGATAAAGCGGAAACTGTTATTGTTTACGATGTTCTCATTACTCAGCAGCTCGCCAAGTCCAAGCTCCATAGGTTTGCTCTTTTCCATATCCTTTTCCTCCTTTAACTTATCTATATCTGTGGCAAAGATAAGAAAATAGCGGGTTTTCCTGTCTTTTAATACTGGTGATCGAACAAATGGAACATCATTACACACAAATAGAATGTATACATATACTTTTAAGCTCTATCTTTGCGTCCTATAAAGAAATAAACAAGAAATGTATATGGAAATGAAACGAACTATTCTCTCTTTTTCCTTTGTTCTTGCGGCAATGCTGGCACATGCGCAACTCACGCTGGAGGGATGCCAACACTCGGCACAGACCAATTATCCGCTGGTGCGGCAATACGGTCTGATAGAGAAAGCCCGGGAATATAATCTTGAAAATGCCGGAAAAGGTTATCTGCCGCAGTTCACCCTTTCAGGAAAGGCAACCTATCAAAGTGATGTTACAAAACTGCCGGTGGACATTCCGGGAATCGATATGAAGAGTATGCCCAAAGATCAGTATCAGGTGATGTTGGAAGTGTCGCAGAACATCTGGGACGGTGGAGATATCCGTTCCAAAAAGCAACTGACCCGGGCTACCTCGGAGATAGACCGCGGGAAACAGGAAGTGGATATGTATGCACTGAATGACCGTGTGAATCAGCTATACTTCGGCATCCTGTTGCTGGACGAACAGTTAAGGCAGAATCAGCTTTTGCAGGAAGACTTGGGACGCACTCATCAGCAGGTGTCCAACTATATGGCAAACGGCATTGCCAATCAGAGTGATTTGGATGCCGTAAGCGTGGAGATATTGAACACGAAGCAGAAACGCATTGAACTGGAATCTTCGCGACAGGCCTATCTGAGTATGCTCTCTATCTTTATAGGAAAGGAAATCGCTTCCGGAACTACATTGGAGAAGCCCGCCGATACTTTTGAATCTACTTCATTGGTGAACAACCGTCCGGAACTTCGCTGGTTCGATGCCCAAGGCGGGCAATTGAACGTACAGGAATCTTCATTGAAGACGCGCTTCCGTCCCCGCTTCGGGCTGTTCGTGCAGGGAGCTTACGGAAATCCGGGATTGAATATGCTGAAAGACGATTTCTCCGCATACTATGTAGCGGGAGTCCGTATGTCGTGGAACTTCGGTAGCCTCTACACGTTGCGCAATGATCGCAGGCTGATAGATAACAACCGCCGTAAATTGGAGACCAGCCGCGATGTGTTCCTGTTCAATACCAACCTGCAATCTACCCAACAAAGCTCGGCCATCCAGTCCATGCGCCGACAGATGGTAGATGATGATGAGATTATCCGTTTACGTGTTAACATCCGTAAGGCCGCCGAGGCTAAAGTGGAGAACGGTACGCTGACCGTGACCGATATGCTTCGTGAAATCACAGCCGAGAACCTGGCACGTCAAACCAAGGCTTTGCACGAGGTGCAGTTACTGATGAACATCTGGAATCTGAAATATACATTGAATAATTAAAGGCATAAAAATATAGATCATTATGAAATCAAGGAATTTACTGGGACTTTGTTCCCTATTGGCCCTCTTTTCCGCTTGTGGAAACGGTGCCCCGAAATATGATGCAACAGGAACGTTTGAGACTACGGAAGTGCTTGTATCTGCCGAAGCGTCGGGCCGCCTGCTTTATTTCGATATCGAAGAAGGAATGTTGTTGAAGGCCGGTGAAGAAGTCGGCGTAGTAGATACCGTACAGCTCTACCTGAAGAAGCTGCAACTGGAGGCAAGCATTAAATCCGTCGAAGAACAGCGTCCTGATATCCTGAAACAGGTAGCCGCCACCAAAGAACAAATATCTGCCGCCCAACGCGAACGGAACCGTGTGGCAAACTTACTAAAGGTAGGTGCGGCAAACCAGAAACAACTGGATGATGCGGAAGACCAGCTTGAAGTGCTCCGCAAGCAACTTGTTGCGCAGAACTCTACCTTGTCCAACAGTCACCAGAGCCTGACGTGGCAAAGTTCATCCGTCGGTATTCAGGTGGCACAGGTGGAAGACCAATTGAAGAAGTGTCACATCGCCTCTCCGATAACCGGCACTGTACTGGCAAAGTACGCCGAAGCGGGAGAACTCACAGCTATGGGCACTCCGCTTTTCAAAGTGGCCGATACGGAACAGATGTACCTTCGTGCTTACATCACCTCCGAACAACTTTCGCAGGTAAAGCTGGGACAGAAAGTAACCGTCTTCTCCGATTACGGCACCGATGAGCACAAGCAGTATCCGGGCGTAGTAACCTGGATTTCGGATACCTCGGAATTTACCCCGAAGACTATCCTGACTAAGAATGAACGTGCCAACCTGGTGTATGCCGTGAAGATTGCCGTGCACAATGACGGGCTGTTGAAGATAGGCATGTACGGGGGAGTGGAGTTTAGTGATTAACGGTTAGTGATTAGTGATTAATTTATGGAACATGCGGTTGTTGTAGATAACGTTACCAAGAAATATGGGGCGGTGGAGGCGTTGAAGGGTGTTTCCTTGACGGTTCCTTCCGGAGAGTTGTTCGGCATTATCGGGCCTGACGGGGCGGGGAAGACTTCTCTTTTCCGTATCCTCACCACCTTGCTGCTTCCCGATAGTGGAAATGCTTCGGTGTGCGGTCTGGATATAGCGAAGGATTATAAAGAAATTCGTCGTCGCGTAGGCTATATGCCGGGACGCTTCTCCCTCTATCAGGACTTGACGGTAGAAGAAAACCTGAACTTCTTTGCTACTGTTTTCCATACCACCATTGAGGAGAATTATGAATTGGTGAAGGATATCTACCAGCAGATAGAGCCTTTTCGCAAACGCCGTGCCGGAGCTTTGTCCGGAGGTATGAAGCAGAAACTGGCGTTGAGTTGTGCGCTTATCCATAAACCGGATGTGCTTTTCCTCGATGAGCCGACAACAGGGGTAGATCCTGTTTCCCGCAAGGAGTTTTGGGGGATGCTTCGCCGGTTGAAGGAACAGGGCATCACCATCATAGCCTCTACGCCTATTATTGATGAGGCACGCCAATGTGACCGCATTGCCTTTATCAATGAGGGGCAGATACATGGGATAGATACTCCGGAACGTATTCTGAACCAGTTTGCAAGCATTCTTTGTCCGCCGGGACTGGAACATGGCAAGGTGGAACAGAAAGATGAGTATGTCATCGAAGTGGATAAGCTCACCAAACGTTTCGGCAATTTCACGGCAGTGGATCATATCTCTTTCAAAGTCCATCGTGGCGAGATATTCGGCTTCCTGGGTGCCAACGGTGCCGGAAAGACTACGGCAATGCGCATGCTTACCGGGTTGAGCCATCCCACAGGAGGCACGGCCCGCGTAGCCGGTTTCGATGTTGCCACACGGACGGAGGATGTGAAAAAGAATATCGGCTATATGAGCCAGAAGTTTTCTCTTTACGAAGACCTGAAAGTGTGGGAGAATATCCGGCTGTTTGCTGGGATTTACGGCATGGCAGAAGATGAAATAGCCCGCAAGACCGATGAACTTTTGGAACGCATCGGGCTGAGTGCCGAACGTGATACGCTGGTAAAAAGTCTGCCGCTGGGCTGGAAACAGAAACTTGCTTTCTCCGTTTCCATCTTTCACGAACCGAAGATCGTCTTTCTGGATGAGCCGACGGGTGGGGTAGATCCTGCTACCCGTCGCCAGTTCTGGGAGCTTATTTATCAGGCTGCCGACCGGGGAATCACTGTCTTTGTCACCACCCACTTCATGGATGAGGCCGAGTATTGCGACCGTATCTCTATCATGGTGGATGGCGTGATCCGTGCTCTCGATACGCCCGATGAACTGAAACGGCAATTTAAGGTTGCTACGATGGATGATGTTTTCCAGCAGTTGGCACGGGAGGCGGTGCGTACGGCGGATTAGCCGATTCATAATATAATTAGTAAGAACAATGAAACAATTTATAGCTTTTGTCCGAAAGGAATTCTTCCATATCTTCCGCGACAGGCGAACCATGCTGATATTGCTGGGTATGCCTGTGGTGCAGATTATCCTTTTCGGCTTTGCCATAACCACGGAAGTGAAGAATGTCCGTGTCGCCATTCTCGACCCGTCGAACGATGTTGTCACCCGACGCATTATCGACCGCTTGGATGCGAGTGAATATTTCTCCGTCACCACGAATCTGAATACTCCGGACGAGGTTGAGAAGTCTTTCAGACGGGGAGATATTGATCTGGCAGTCATCTTCAGCGAGCAATTTGCGAATCACGTTTATACCGGAGATGCTTGTGTACAGTTGGTGGCCGACGCTACCGACCCCAATACGGCAACCACACAGACCGGTTATGCCGCCAATATCATATCCTCTGCCGGACGCGAAATGCTTCCGGCGGGAATGCAGGTTTCCACTATTGTTCCCGAAGTGAAGCTGCTTTATAATCCGCAGATGAAGAGTGCCTACAACTTTGTGCCGGGTGTGATGGGACTGATCCTAATGTTGATTTGTGCCATGATGACTTCCATATCCATTGTTCGGGAGAAGGAGACGGGAACGATGGAGATACTGTTGGTTTCTCCGGTGAAGCCGCTATTCATTATTCTTGCCAAGGCAGTTCCTTACTTTGTGCTTTCGTTTGTCAACTTGACAACGATTTTGCTGCTCTCGGTCCATGTGCTCGATGTTCCCGTGGCGGGTAGCTTGTTCTGGCTGATTGTGGTATCGCTGCTCTTTATTTTCGTTTCCCTGGCTCTGGGTTTGCTGATATCCTCGGTGACGCGGACGCAGGTTGCTGCCATGCTTGCATCGGGATTGATACTGATGATGCCTACCATGCTGCTCTCCGGTATGATATTCCCCATAGAGAGCATGCCCTTGCTGCTCCAAGGCATTTCGGCCGTACTTCCTGCCCGCTGGTACATTCAGGCTGTGCGGAAGCTGATGATCGAAGGAGTGGACATTTCACTGGTATTGACGGAAGTCAGTATTCTTGCTGTAATGGCGGTTGCGTTGATTACGGTTAGTTTCAAGAAGTTTAAGAACCGATTAGAATAGGAGAGTGGTGGTATGATAAAGTTTCTGATAGAAAAAGAATTCAAGCAGTTGCTCCGTAACTCGTTCCTGCCGAAGATGATTCTTATCTTCCCTTGCATGATTATGATACTGATGCCCTGGGCGGCAAATCTGGAGATAAAGAACATTAACCTGAACATTGTGGATAATGACCACAGCGTCCTTTCGCGCCGCCTTGTGGATAAGATCGGTGCATCCACCTATTTCCGTACAACGGCCCTTCCTGATACTTACAATGAAGGATTGCGCTCCATCGAAATCGGTTCGGCAGATATTATCCTGGAGATTCCCCGCGATTTTGAGAAGAGCTGGGTGACGGGCAACAGCCCCCGCCTGCTGGTTGCCGTTAATGCGGTGAACGGTACAAAGGGAGGATTGGGCGGCTCGTACCTGTCTTCCATCATTAATGACTATACCCGTGAGTTGCAATCGGAATCACCGACAAAGGCAATGTCTGCCGGGATGGGATTGCCCCGGATCGGTATTTCAACGCAGAATCTGTATAACCCGAACCTGAATTACAAGCTCTTTATGATTCCGGCATTGATGGTGATGTTGCTGACAATGATTTGCGGTTTTCTTCCGGCGCTCAATGTAGTAGGTGAGAAAGAGGTGGGCACTATCGAGCAGATCAATGTAACGCCTGTCTCCAAACTGACGTTTATTCTTGCCAAACTGATACCGTATTGGCTGATAGGTTTCATTGTGCTTACGATATGTTTCTTTCTGGCATGGCTGCTCTATGGCATTCTTCCTGTGGGGCATTTTGTGACGATATATCTTTTTGCAGTGGTCTTCCTGTTTGTAGTCTCCGGATTCGGTCTGGTGATTTCCAATCATTCCGCTACGTTGCAGCAGGCCATGTTCGTCATGTGGTTCTTTATGCTGATACTGATGCTGATGAGTGGCTTGTTCACTCCCGTACACAGTATGCCGGAGTGGGCACAACTAATTGCCGCACTCAATCCGCTGAAATACTTTGTAGAGGTGATGCGTACCATTTACCTTCGGGGTGGTGGTATTGTGGAGTTACTTCCACAGTTGGGAGCATTGATGGCCTTTGCGGTGTTCTTTAATCTGTGGGCGGTGAGGAGTTATAGAAAGAGTAGTTGAAATTACTCTTTCATAATCCTTTTGATTTCCGCATCCAGCGAAGCTTTCTCCGGGATATTGAGTTTCGGCCTTAACCGATAACGTATCCTGGTGACGCTGGCGGAGGCTATACCTAATATCCGGGCTATTTCTTCGGTGCTTTGGTTGAGCAGAATGAGCATACACAGCAACTCTTCATTCTTGGTAATATTGGGACACACATCGCGCAGGCGGATAAGTGCCGTAGGATAAATGCCGGAAAAGGCGACACGGAATTCAGCTTCTTCTTTGGGTGTCAGCATAGTGGGAGACAGAGTTTCCATAAGCTTGTTGAGTTCGCTTCCTGATTGGTTTGAGGTTTGTATTTCGGCCAGTTGCCTAAGCAGTTCCTGGTTGTGTTCATGAAGTTCATGGCGCGATTCAAGAATTCTTTTCAATTCCTTTTCCTTTTTATCCAGGCGGATGGAGGTGATTTCGAGTTCCTTTTCGTCCAGTTGATGATGTAATTTCAGAGATCGGTGTCTGTTCCAGAACCAGGTGGCCAGGAGCAGGATAAAGAGGATGGATGCAATTGTGCCGATGGTATATGTGCGGATAACACTGTTGCGCAAGGCTATGCCTGCTGTGAGCAGACTATTTTCCTGTTCCACCTTCTCCGTCTCGTAGCGTATATGCGAGGCTATGGATTCACGAATGGATTTCCCATGAATTACAGAGTCGATAATCATATTATAGCGGGGGAGCAGTTCTTTTGCAGCTTTCATCCTGCCGGTACGGTGGTAGCTGTCGAGCAGTAACCGGTTGTTGTGATTCTCTGTTTCCATATCTCCGCGGGCTTTGGATAAGCTGACGGCTTTTTCAAGCAACGGGATGGCTTCTTGGTATTTTTCGGCTCTGTACATGGCATTTCCGTAGCCCATGTAATAATCCAGCAGCATATAGCCGGGCACTTTATCTTTTATTTCTTCATAGTGCGTCAGGACTTTCGGCAGGGAGTCCGGGAACTGGGCTTTGGCATCCAGCTTTTCCATCTTTACACGTATTTGTCCGCGCGGATTGGTGGCTCTGATGTAGAAGCTGTCGGCAAGGTTGAGCGCGAGGAAGGCTGAGTCGATGAGGCCCATTCTTTTATAAATCAGGGCTCTCCTTTCGTACAGGCTTGCCGCCATACCCCAGGTCTCGTTATCTTCACGGAACAGGCGGAGTCCTTCATTGTTGTAATGCAAGGCTCTGTCGAAGAAGTTTAGTTCGGTGTAATTGCCGCACAGGTTGATTGCGGCGAGCATTGCCCCACGCGGATTCTGCGATTTATTGCTTTGTTCCATGACTTCTTGACAGAGGCTGATGCCTTTCTGGAACTCATTCTTCCGGATGTAGATGTTTGCCAGGTTAGCCATGGCCTGCGGATAGAGTCCGGTGTCATCGTATGCTCCGTTTCTCATAGCTTCGGCGGCTCGCAGCAGGGTGGGTTCTGCCCGTGTTTCGGTGGAGTCGACGGCCATATAGGTGATTCCGGCGGCTATGGTGCAGAAGAGTTCACTGGAAGGATCATCATTCTCGTTTATACTCATGGCTTGATCGAGGAGTTGGCAGGCTTCGGTACGGCGGCCGAGGGTTTGCAACATTTGTGCGTCGCATACCAAAATCTCGCGTTGGCAATGATTGGATAGTATTGGGTGGTTCATTTTCCTGAGCCGGAGGAAGTGCTCGTGTCCTTCGGCTATTCTTCGGGAATGATTGTATGCGAACATTAAGTGCCTGATTGCGTAGGACATCAGACGGCGGGCGTCGTCAGGTGGTAATCCGTTGGGGTGTTGGTCGCTTTTGACGGGTAGCAGGAAGGCGGAGTCGAGTAGGGAAATAGCGCTGTCATATTCTTTGTCCAGCCGGAACTGATTGGCTTTTGCCAGTATGGCTATACTGTCTGCATGAAATTGCGCAGGAGGATGGGCGCTGCCTGGCGGCTTGTTGCAGCTTACTATGCCGGATACGAGAATGATTAGCGGGAATATAAAATACTTGTTCATTTTGTTTGGGGTACTTGTATAGGTCTCAAATATAAGTAAAATGGGTGGGTTAATAAAAAGATAAATTGAAAATGTTAGGAAACTGATAATAAGGGAGTTTATTACCGGGAGTTATCGTATTCTTTTCTAACTCCCGGTAATTTGATGAATTTCCTGTTATTTGGGACAGGAGGGTTTGGAGTTAATGTTCGTTTTCATCATCGATAGTGGGTGTCCAGGCGGGATCGCTTCCAATCCATTGGGATTGTTCACCAACACTTTCGTTGCAGGAATAAGCAGTACTGTTTTTAAGATGTCCTATCAAATATCCAAGTCTCACAGTTTCTTCAGAAGTAACATTAAAATCTGTCGTTAGATTCCGGCTTAGATGGCATTTTACTAATTCAGTAAGTCCGCCAATTCCTCCAATATCAACAGATGAGAGGCTGTGTCCGGTAATGGAACCTTGATTGCAGCATCCCAAAACCTTTCCAATAAGATATCCGCCAATTCCACCTACCGATACGGCATAATTCGTATTTGAACGTTCTGTATTAGAGAGTGTAATGGAAGAAGTATTTATACAATGTTCAGTTTCATTTGCGGTAGACCTGTTTCCTCCCACTATGCCCCCAATATAAACTATTCCACCTTTACAACCTATATTGGTTTTTCCTATTGAAGAACAATTTTTGATGTTAGCTGTTGTATGTCCAACGATACTACCTATGTGTAAGTGACCATAATCAAGGCTTCCATCTGATATTTGCATTTCTCCCGACATGGTACAATTATGAACTGTCATTGTTTGCGCATATCCATTTCCAATGACACCACCTACACCAAAATTTGCATAGCTTGTTCCTTCTGGTGATGCAAAGGACCATGTAACATTAGCCGCTATATGGATATTTTCTATCAACATACTACTTGTAGTTGTCAGGTAACCAAAGAAGCCGAAGTTCTTTAAATCATCAGAAAAACTTCCTTTTAATTCGCCGCTTATGGTATGTCCGCCACCATCAAAGTTTCCACTAAAAGGCTTGGCAGATGAAATCCCTATTGGCGTCCATGTATCAGCCGTGACTTTTATATCAGTAGTCAGTTTAAAGAACTTATCCAAGTAGGCTTCTCCCGCTTCTACTTGTTCAATCAAATATTTCAAGTGTCCGGCACTCTCTATCAGGTAAGGGGTATCTTTCGTACTACCTTTATTATCACTCTGATCCCAAGCTTCGCTCATTACATCATTATCGAATATATCAGCAGTTCCATAGCCATCTGCTGCTCCATTTATAAAAGTAAGCTCCGAATTATAAACCTTGCCTGCCTCATAAGGAAAATCTCCATTAAAAGAAACCGTATAACTATAAACCATCCCGTCGTCGCCTGTCACGGCAAGAGCCAGTTTCTCTTTCAATGTGGAAGGAAGAATGGCCATGTAAGCAGTGAATTTTTTGCTACTGGCACCGGATATAGCCGCAGTAAGCTGTTTGGCAGTAGTGACATTGCTTTCATCGCTTGCTTTCTGGGAGATGGCTATACCGGCATCATCCTGTGTGCTTAGAGTGATGTATTTAGGAACAATGCCATCAGGAAGAGTTACCTCAAACTTCAGAACAGCTATTTTATGCTTAAAGCCTATTTCCGAAATCTCCGTACCGGAAGCAGTAGTCTGTGCAGTCATAAAGTTGTAACCGGACAGATGGGCAAAAGGAGCGTTTGCATCGATAACTTGCCCTATAACATTAAAGTAGCAATCCTCCCATCTTTTCTCGGCTTTTGATGCAGGAAAGAAAGCATGCTGGGCATCCTCAACCGCATTTCCTGTGAAAGTAGCAATCTTGCCATCACCATCAGTAGGTCCTGTCGTAGTAAAGACCTCAGTCGTAGTACCATAAAGTTTAAAGGCATCATTTGCCGTCCACCTTAGTATCAGGCCGTTAGCACCATCCTCTTCATGGCTTATACGGGTGATAGCTCCGCCTTGTGTGACGGTAACGGATATTTTTTCTTTTCCCCTGACAGAAGTATCCTCTTTTATAACTTCATCCTGGGTACATCCCATTAATACCAATAGGAATACTGCAAAGAAAGGTATCGCATTATTTATTTTCATAGTTTTATTTTTCAAAGGTTAGTATATCGTTTATCAAGTCTTCCAATTCGCTTATGCTACTTGAACTGTAGCGTTGGGTAGATCTTCGGGAACTGCTTCGACCAGGCATACCAGGGTTACCACCGGGCATATTGCTCAATGCCATTACACCCTCACTTTCCATTTCTATGATCTCTATTTGCGGAGTCACATACTTTGCTTTTCTCTCTTCTTTCATATTTCCTTTTTTAAAGTTGATAGTCATCTTGTATTTTGATAGCAAAACTAACGATTCCACTATTAGAGAAGCCAAATCAGGACTGTACAATTCAATGTACAATTGCGTGGTTTATTCCACATTTTATCCTACTTTTGCATCCAAATTAATTATATCTGATATCCTAATGAACACGCAGACAACTTATCTCGCCTCTAAGCCGCATTATGAAATCCTGGATGGATTACGTGGAGTGGCAGCTGTTATGGTCGTAGCTTTCCATCTTCTTGAAGCACATTCGGGTGGCAACCATCTCGCACAAATCATTAATCACGGCTATCTTGCCGTCGACTTCTTCTTTATGCTTTCGGGCTTTGTAATCGGTTATGCCTATGATGACCGTTGGAACCGGATGAGTATCGGCACTTTCTTCAAACGTCGTGTCATCCGCCTGCATCCTATGGTAATTATGGGTAGCATTATCGGTGCCCTTTTCTTTTTCCTACAGAAATCCCCCTGCTTTCCGAATATGGATAATGTATCGGTAGGAACAGTTCTGATAATCATGCTTTATGGCTGTACGCTGCTTCCCCTTCCTTTGAAGTGGGACATTCGCGGGTGGACGGAAATGCACCCGTTGAATGGGCCGGCATGGTCACTCTATTATGAATATATCGGCAATATCCTGTACGCATTGTTTGTTCGTAAGTTCAACAAGGTTGCTTTGTCCATCCTTGTTTTTCTGGCAGCCTGTGCCACCTTGCATCTCTGTCTTACGGCACCCAATGGTGATATCGTGGGCGGATGGGCATTGAATTGGGAACAGCAGTATGTGGGCTTCGTCCGTTTGCTCTATCCGTTCTTTGCAGGCTTGCTGCTTTCACGTCTGGGCTGGCTCATACGGGTAAAGAAACGTGCATTCTGGTGGTGTAGCCTGATGATTGTGATAGTTCTTTCCGTTCCCCGTATTGGCGGTGAAGATGGCTTCTGGATGAACGGACTCTACGAGGCACTTTGCATTATCTTTATCTTCCCGGTCATTGTTTCGATGGGAGCCGGTGGCAAAGTAACGGGAAAACGCTCTGTAGGTATCTGTAAGTTCCTGGGCGATATCTCATATCCCGTTTATATCACTCATTATCCGCTGATATACACATATACAGCCTGGGCATGCAATAATAATGCGACCATCACCGAAGGTCTTCCTTATATGATACTGACCTTTGTCGGAGCTTTTGTTCTTGCTTATGCCTGTCTGAAGCTCTATGACGAACCGGTACGCAAATGGCTGACCAATCGCTTTCTGAAAGGAACGCGTAAGGCAAAATAAATACATCCGGAGATATAAAAAGAAACGGGCAGCTTCTCGTAAGAGAGGTTGCCCGTTCTGGTTAATACATCTGTTGGGTTCACCGGAAACCTTATTTCACTTCAATGGATTTCTTGTTCTTCTGTTTTTCTTCGGCTGAGAACTTCGGTAGATTGATGTTCAGCACGCCATTTTCTACTTGTGCTGCAATCTTTTCCTTGTCCACATTGTCCGGCAATATCATGGTCTGTTGGAACTTAGAGTATGAGAATTCGCGACGCAGATAGCGACCGTCTTTCTTTTCCTCCTTGTTTTCAGTCTTCTTTTCCATGCTGATAACCAAATTGTTGTCTTCGTCGATATGAACGTTGAAGTCATCTTTGGTCATTCCCGGAGCAGCCAATTCTACTTTGTACTCCTTTTCCGTTTCCAGCACGTTGATAGCCGGAGCGGTTGCATTGGCTTTTTCCATCCATTCGTTATCAAAGAAATCATTGAAGATACTTGGTAACCAATTTTGAGTTCTTCTAACAGGCATCATAATTTTAGTCTCCTATCCTTTAAGTTAAACATTCGGTTAGTTCTGAACTTCCGGTCTTGGACTGCTTTCGGGAGCCGTTTCTTAATCACTCCCATGCAGTTTCTGAACCGTTGTTCACAAACATAATCGCAAAACGTATGCCAATTGATTTTAGTTTCGCTGATTAACAAAATGTCACTAAAGTTCTGACAAAATTACTTGTTTTATGCCGTTTTGTACATTTATTATATAAAATTGCTTTCGAATACTATGAATGTGAAATGTTTCGCCTCCGGCTTATTCGTTTCCTTGATAGTCGAAATAATCAAAGTCAGCCTGTGTCTTTGAAGAAGCGGATACGGCATACAAGCCCAATATGATACCGGTAAATCCGCCGGCAGTTTCGGTACTGAGATAGCGCGTATTCATCTTGGCTATTTCCTGGAACTTGTTTCCGGCGGTGGAATAGCCGAATAAATAGAACTCATTATTCCCTTTGACCTGAAGCTGCACTTTTCTTTGGGGGATATTGATTTCCTTTTCTATATGTTTCAGTTCTCCCAACTGATATCTCAAGACGATAGACTGCTGTCCCTTAGCATCCTGCCTTATAAAAAGGTCATAGTGCGAATGATTCTCCATGAATACCGTTATTCCGGCTTCGTCCTGTGGTTGCCCTTTCTGTAGTTCAACGGATGTTGCGGCTGTGAAGTCGATATGTTGCTGTCTGCGGCCGATGAAAGTGGGAGAGTCCATACTGTTCAGATTGACGGGAGTTGCTTTCAATCGGAGTGTCTTACCGTTCAGGATGTAGTTCTCCTGTTTGGGATTGCGCAGATAGATCCATTCCGGTCCCAGTTTCTCGGTGTTGAAGGTAGTGCGGGGAGCTTTCGAGTCAAAAGGTTGCTGTGGAAGGGTGGGGACATCCATCTGTAAGGCTATGGTTCCATCTCCATTTACCACAGGCCAGGCATTCTTATCCCATCGTACAGGTGCGATAAACGTTTCGCGCCCCAGCAGATGATGTGAGCCGGTTTGCGGGCGGAATGCGAGACATACCATCCACCACGAACCATCGTGGGCTTCTATCAGATCGGCATGACCGGTTCCCTGTATCGGACTGTTCTGTGCGTTTTTGTTTATATGCGTCAGGATGGGGTTGGCGGGATTACCTTCATACGGGCCGTCAATATCCCGGCTACGGGCAATAGTTACCTTATGCCCATATTCAGTACCTCCTTCCGAAATCAGCAGATAATACCAACCATCTTTCTTATAAATATGTGGCCCTTCCGGATGGCGTCCGCCCGTACCGTTCCAGATACGTTTGGATTCGCTTAACTGTTCTCCGGTCATCGGATTTATTTCGCACAGGTAGATGCCTACATCTGGATTGCTGACCAAATAGCACTTTCCATCTTCAAAATAAAGGGATGGATCAATACCTCCTTGCTTTATCCAAACAGGTTCTGACCATTCACCACATGGGTCAGTGGTGTGAACCAGGAAATTCCCCTTGTCCGAAACATTGGTGGTAATCATGTAAAACACTCCCTCATTGTATCGGATGGTAGGGGCATAGATTCCGCCCCATGTGCCGGCATTGGTTAACTTTACCTGTGATTCCCGTGTCAGGCAATTCCCTATCTGTTCCCAGTTGACCAAATCCTTACTATGAAACAGGGGTACTCCGGGGAAATAACAGAAACTACTGTTGACCAGATAATAGTCTTCGCCAACGCGGCAAACACTCGGGTCCGGATGGAAGCCCGGAATGATTGGATTTTGATATCCTTGTTGGGCATGTGAGAGATTTGCCAGTCCCATCATAATAAAGATGGATAAGATGATTTTCTTCATATATGTGCCTTTTAAAATGATATTATTGCAGTTTGAAACGCATTCTCCATCGTTTGGCTTCTTCATTCCAGTCGTGGCTGATGACTTTGAAGGTTCCTACTTCAGAGGTGTTTTTTACGTGCGTTCCCAAACAAAGACATTCATCATAATTGCCTACTTTCACTATGCGTACGGTTTCCGAAGCATCTTCAGGCAGTCGTTTCAAGTCAAAGCGTCCTTGTGCTTCTTCCTGCGTGATGAATTCTGTGGTAACATCCAATCCTTGCGCAATCACTGCATTTACATCTTCTTCCAGTCGTTTTACATCTTTTTCGGTAGGAGCAGTTTCCAAAGCATAGTCCAGCTTACTTTTCTTTCTCTCTATATGTGCGGATACTGACCGCCCACAACCGAAAAGATTCATCATGGTACGGTTGACTATATGCTCGCAGGTGTGCATGGGTGGGTATTCCTGTTTGTTGTGGTCGTTGAGTTGAATTTGTTGTTCCATAATAGACATTCTTATTTTTTAGACATAAGAACAAAAGTACAAATTTTTTTTTATGAGTTATTCTTTATGTTTATATTCTCTGAATTTTCTTTTTATTTCGATACGTTCACCTCCAAAGTTTATTAATAAGCCATGATCTGTATTAGTGGCAGTTAAGTAATTTACTAGTTGGGTTTCATGTATTGGAATAAGATTTTGAACAGCTTTAAGTTCAATGATGATTTTTTTTCTACAATTATATCTGCTCTGAATTCTCCTACAACTATATTCTTATAATATACATTTATAGGGGCTTCTGTTTCTGCATCAATTCCTTTCTCTTTTAACTCAATTACCAATGCTTTTTGGTAAACAGCTTCAAGAAAACCAGCGGCAAGGTGCATTCTTACATTATATGCACACTGAATAATCGTTTTTATTAAGCTCTCTATTTCCATTTCTCAAATATTTTTGTTCTTATGTTCTTTTGTCTTAATAAAAAGATAATATGTCTCATTGATGTACCTTATACCATGTCAGTAATTTATGGGTAGGTCTTTCTTGCCCAAGAATAAGTTGATTGCTTTTTGGGAAAGGATATAGGGTAATGAGGCGAACATCACTACCGACCGTATAAACTCCTTGATATTTTTCTTATTTGTTTTTCGTAACCAAATATGTGTCAGACCTTCTACATGTTCAGGAGGAAGTTGTGCTAATACATTTTTTATATCATCTATTGTTATAGGGAAATAGAAGTCTTTGGACGGATTCTCTACCATATAGATTGGTAACTCGTCGAACTCTGATGGTTTTAATAATGAGTGTTTTCTTTTTACAATATTATCTTTCAATTTGGGCCATCTTCTTCCGCCTTTGACGTCTCCAAAGGTACGACTCTTTTTCCAGGCTGTTTGTTTTCTGCTTTGTCTCATAATTATTCTCACCATCTATTTAGGTCGATACCTACAAAAGTAGCTATAACCAATGAATTTTACTAACTTCTTTCTTTTTTCTTTAAACAAAATCCTCTTGCAAAAGCGCTTGTGAGTCTTACAAGTACTTTTATACAGCGCAACACATACATAATTAAGATAAATACTTCTCCCACAAGTAACGCAACGGTCCGAACAACCTCCTGGTCACACTCCGTTCATCCGTCATAACTTCCGCAATTCCGGTTAGTTCACCTTTAAACTCCAATACTTTCCCATAAGACGTCCGTAAATCTTGTGGTAAGCTTACGGTTACGGTATACATGCTTTTATCATCTGTCAGTAGAGAGACGGATACCACTCTTCCCGTCAGAAATCCGAATTCCATATAAGGATATCCTGTCACACTGATATTTACCCGTTGTCCGGGTTTCACTTTGCCCGAACCGTTAACGGGTAGCTTTATCTTGCCGATAATATCCCCAGTCTGCGAGGCCACGATGGAGAAAACTTTATCGCTGCTGTTCACATTCTGATTCTTTTGCCATACATCGTTGTAAGATAGTATGCCATTTGCCGGACTAATGAAGAGATATGTCATTTTCCAGTCCTCAATACCTACTTGTAGCTCATTGTAAGCAGCTTTTAATGTTGCTACTAAGTTGTTAGCCTCCCGGCTTCGTTCCATTTGAGTTTCCAGAATATTTTGTTGCAACTGTGCTTCCTGTATTTTGGCGGATGAGAGCGAAGTCATCATTTGCTCTTGTCCCTGCTGCTTGTTCAGAAATGCCTGTTTAGCCTCTTCATAGTCCGATTGTGCTGTTAGTCCTTCACCAAAAAGTTTCTTTTCCCGGCTGTGTACAGTCTCAGCTATACGTACCTGTTCCTTATCCAGTTCTGCCTGACGATTCAGATGTTTTATATAGTTGCGATATTCCTGCAATTCCTTGCGAGTTGCCTCTATTTTCTGTTCGTAAAGATCTAAAGACAGGAAATTACGATAATCTGTCAGGCTCTTGATAAATGTGGCATAGGCCGCCTGTACACTGCCCAAAGCTAATTGCTCGGGAAATACAGTGCTGTGTATGCAACTATCTGTCAGGCAGAAATCCTGCAAGATTTTTTCCAGTAGTAAAACATCCTTTGTCTCTGCCGGATTTTCCAGTACGGCAATGATCTTACCGACTTTCACCCGTTCCCGGTCTTTGCCATATACTTCCTTTATTTTCCCATTTCCCCGTGCCACTATCCACAAGGGTGGATGCTCCGTAGTGACCGTAATTTCCGCACTCACTACATCCGGATACTTAAAGAAACATCCTCCGATAAAGAACAGGGCCAACACAGTGAAGAATACTGTGATTCCCCACCTTACCAGCGCATGTGGCGGACGTGTCAGTATCTCCTGCACCTCCTCACATCTCAGTTCAATATCTTTTTCTTCTTTTTCCATGCCTCTCAGACTTCCTGTTTATCAGAGTTCCAACTGGTTTTTCACTAACCTGTAATAGATACCTTTCTTTACAGTAAGTTCCTCATGTGTTCCCATCTCTGCTATATGTCCCTGTTCTATTACTACTATCCTGTCTGCATTCCTGACGGTACTCAGCCTGTGAGCTACCACTACTGATGTCCTTCCTTCGAAAAATTTCTGCAAATTCTCCATGATGATGCGCTCATTGTTAGCATCCAGTGCATTGGTAGCTTCATCGAAGAAGATGAATTCCGGATTCTTATATACGGCGCGGGCAATGAGAATACGTTGTTTTTGTCCCTGGCTCAGTCCATGCCCTTCTTGTCCTATTTTTGTGTTATATCCCAGCGGTAATTCTGCTATAAATCCATGTATGTTTGCTACTTCTGCGGCGTGGCGCAAGCGTTCTTTATCTATGTGTTCCACTCCCGGCGCAATGTTTCCCGCAATGTTATCAGAGAAGATAAACCCATCCTGCATTACGACGCCACACTGTTTCCTCCACTCCCGGATACTATAATTTTCCAACGGTGTATCTCCCAACAGTATTTGTCCGCTTGCAGGCGGATAGAACCCCAATAACAACTTTACGAGTGTTGTTTTTCCACTTCCGCTCATACCAACCACGGCTGTTTGTTTTCCTGCTTTTATCTCCAGATTGATATTATCCAGTGTCGGAAATTCGCTCAACGGGTCGTATTTAAAACTTAGATTCTCTATTCTCAAATCTTTTCCCACAGGGATTTCCCGTATCAATTGTTTTGTAGGTTCTTCTTCATCCGGCTTGTCCCGCACTTCACCCAGACGATTCATACTGAGGCGTGCATCCTGCATGTCGCGTGCGAAAGTTATCAAATCATTCACAGGACTGTTCAGTTGCCCAATGATATACTGTACGGACAGCATCATACCCAGTGTCATTTCTCCCCGTACCACAAGGCTTGCTACCAATCCCGTTATTATAATGTTCTTGGTTTGGTTTATCAATACCGCTCCCGAATCCTGATATTGTCGCAGGGCAAGGCTACGAATATTCACTTTGAACAATTGTGCCTGTATGCGTTCCCATTCCCACCGTTTTTGTTGTTCACAGGCACTCAGCTTGATTTCCTGCATACCATTTACCAGTTGTACCACTGTACTCTGATTGGCACTCTGCTGTGCAAAACGCTTGTGATCCAGTTCCGCCCGCTTCTTCATGAAAAGCCAAACATAAGCCACATAGAGCACACTGCCTCCCATGAAGATAAGGAAAATCATCCAATTATAGAGTAACAGTACAATACCGAAAACCACGATGTTGAATGTAGAAAACACTACACTCAAACTACTTCCCGTCAGGAAATTCTGAATACGTGTATGGTCGTTGATGCGTTGCAGGATATCTCCTGTCATTTTAGTGTCGAAGTATCCCATAGGGAGCTTCATTAGCTTAATAAGGAAATCTGAAATGAGGGCAATATTGATACGTGTTCCCAGATGTAACAATATCCAGCCACGAATAAATTCCACAGCACTGCTACTGAAACTCAACATGAGTTGAGCTATCAGTATTAGGTATATAAAGCTAAGGTTTTGATTATTAATTCCAAAGTCTACGATGGATTGTGTAAGAAATGGGAGCATTAGTTGTATCATGCTGCCTAAGAGCAAACCTAACAACAGTTGTCCAATCAAATTTTGATAGGGGAGAAGATATGAATATAGAAATCTAAAACCTTTACGGTCAATGGTTTCATCTTCGTCTTTCATCGCATAGAATTCGGGAGTAGGTTCCAGCAACAGTGCAATCCCTGTATCTTCTTCATTCTTTCGCGAACTTATCCAGCAACGGCTAAATTCTTCTTTGGTATATTTCAGTTTTCCCGCTCCGGGATCGGCAACCCATACTTGCTGATTGTTTATTTTGTAGACTGTAACAAAGTGCTGTTGATTCCAATGTACGATGCAAGGCAGGGGAGCTTCCAGGAGTTTGTTATAATCTACTTGCACGCATATACTCCGAAAGCCTAACTTCTCAGCAGCCTCACTGATACCCAGTATAGATACACCTTCACGGGTGATGAATGATTTTTCCCTTAACCCACCCAGTGAATAGTGCTTACCATAGTAAGCAGACACCATGCGGAGACAGGTGGGGCCACAGTCCATGACATTATGCTGGATGTAAAAAGGGAAACTTTTCATAGCTACATAATCCTAAAACATTTAGAACGCAAATGCTCTTAGAATCTCATTTTTGAATAAGACTGTCTAAAACTTGTATAAGTCTTTCTCCATGCAAATCTTTTGCAATGATACGTTGTTCTTTATCTATCAAAAAGTTTGTAGGGATTACTTTAATGTTCAACTGCCGCAATAATCTGGAGCGTTGGCCATTAGGATATGTCCCTATTAGATGCTTAAATATTTGTGTAGAATCTTCATTTATAGCTTTCTGCCAAGCTTCTCGTTTATCATCAAGAGAAACAGCATACACGGCAAAATTATTAGGGTATTTCTGTAAAGCATGTTTGATTGTTGGCATTTCTTGACGACATGGTTTGCACCAACTTGCCCAGAAATCGACTAATGTATAATCTATATCTAAATTACTTGTTGATATTTTATTTCCTTCTATATCAAAAAAAGTAAGTGCTAACTTGCTTCCTAAAGATAGATCCAGTAATTCAATTTGAAGTCTATTCTTTCTCAATTCAAAAAGTCTTTCTCCTGCATTCTTTGATTCTTCGGATATAGGAGCAAGTTTTCTATTCCCCACAGACTCCTGTAACATGAGATGATTAGGAAATTTTTTAGCTACTAATTTTGATAATGCTTTTATTTCAGGTTTTCTTTCTGGAAAATCTACTGATAATATAATATAAGCATCATGGACTATATACCCCAATTTAGCTGTTTTAAGCCTGTTCATTGATTTAATAAACCACTCGGATTTAAGATGCTCAATACTATCTTTTTTATCTTCTGAAATTAAATCTTGCAATTTCGAACGATATGCCATTCTCTCTTGCCAAAAGACGTACATGCTATTGTTAAACTCCCCTTTAACGGCTTTTTTATAGGAAAAAGACTCTCCGTCAGATTCTTCCACATTCATTATAACACATGAATCCGGTTCTATTGGAAGCGAAAAGTTAGGACCATTTTTTGAAAATAGTATTGCTGCTTCACATTCAATAGGTATATTTGCCTGCAATTCTGCTTTACATTGGCCTTTTTCAATAAATACAGAGTCAAATATAACTCTTTCATTACCAGAGAGCCACTCCTTGAAACCATATAGATAAATCCATTGGTCCTCGCTACAAACATAATTGTCTAAAAGCAAGACAATCTTAGCTCTTTTTTCACTAGGGCCAGAGTTTATATTTTGAGAAGAAAAGCCTAACATTATTGTCAATAGAGCGGCTAAGGATATGCAAATAATAGATTTCATAATGATATATTTTTAATGAGAAGAAAAGCCCAAAGTAGCAATTTATGCAAATATTTAGACATACAAAACTCCTTAATATCCTTATATATTAGCATACTTTTGGCTTTTCTTATTAGAGATTAAATTTCATAAGCAGAAAGAAACCTTAAAAACAGGCTTCTTTTTAGAATCTACTTACACACAATGCCATTTGCATCCGGGTGTTGGGCCCTTAATGTTTTTTCAGCGTCGGCAATTGAAACATTTTGTTCGATGGTTACATCAAAAGTTCCACCTAAAGCGTCATTATATGTAACATGACACTTACGACTACCACCTTTAACTGCACCCATTTGAACCTTGTTCAGTTTGAATGCTTCAAAACTACTTAAATTTTTCATGGTAATAAAAAATTAAAAGTAAATAAAAAAGTTAGCTCGGATTTTTTTAAGCTGGCTCCAAAACAGCTATTACTTCTCGAGAATAATATCTTTATGTCAATGCATATCTTAAATCTGATAGCGGATATATTTCTGGTATATAGTGTTTATTCACTATAACAGATGGAGTTTGATTTATTTTCTGTTCCCGACAATATACCTGTTGCTTCATCCACAAATCTTGTACTTTAGTTGTTATACTGTAATTGTCTGCCTCTTTAATATGTTTTGTTTCATACCACTCTCCCAAAAGTTGCATTGCCTTATTCCAGCCATCAGTGTAATAAGCTGTAATGATAATTTGCGCAACTTCCTCACCCTGTTTATCATTTGGAAATGTCAGTAATACTAATGATACCGGGATTTTTGAAGCTATTTCTTTTACATGACGGTGAATTCTTGCACAGTTCTTACAATTGGGATTTGTTACTATCATCACTCCGCTATCACCTGTATTTTGACTATGTAGTGTGATGTCCAGGCCTGCCATCTCCTTTATTTGAGGATTGAGTGTCAGTAGTTTTTGGAATATTTCCGGATTAAATAAGCCACTAAAATGCTTCTTTATAGAAATTCTCTCCTTCTCCTTATTCTGAATAGTCCTTAGTTGTATTCCAAGAATCAGACAGATGCATCCTATAGTAGCAAACGCAAAGAATGAGTAGAATGAAAAAACTATATCAAAGTAGTTTCTTAACACATAAAGAGTAATCGCATTGCCCCATACTGCTAAATTTACTAACATGCAAAGCATGCAACCTTTTTGGAGGATGAAGATCTGATAAATAATAGAATATAAAGTAAATACCACCGCAATCACACAGAAAATGATAGAAATTCCATAAAAATCATTCCATCGGGTCAAGGAAAACCAAAAAAGAACGGCAAAGTAGAGCAGAGATAATTCTCCTAATCCTACATCTGCTATACTTGACCCTTTGGAATGAAGTACTTCATTGCAGTTCACTACTTTCCCTATATGGCAAAACTGCTCCATGAATTGCCCATTTATCTGTTCTTTGTAAAGGATAGCGATAGACACAAGAATTCCAAAACTCAATGTACATAAATAGATAATAAATACAGGTACTTGATTTTGAAAAAAAGCAGTCTGGATTCCCAATATTAAGATAAAAAGTATAGCAATGATAAATTTATAACGTAGCAAATTGAAAAGGATATTTTTTATTACGCAAAAATGTTCGTTTGATGTCTTTTCAGTAGCTTCTCCGAACAAGACAGTACCTGCCCAATGCTGCAAGAACTTGTCTACCGATGTATGATGTTTTTTTCCGTCTCCATTAAGGAATTCTATGATGAAATCATCCTTTTTTGTCACTACACAAAATTGATTTCTGTCCACCTTAAGTATTGTAATGAAAGGAGCTTCCAATTGTGGAAAATAATCGTGTGACGGAAGCTGATATACTTCATTCTTTACATGAAGCACATCTAATGCATCACTGATACTTCGTATGCTATCTCCCAACGGAGTGTTGAGCAAACGATGCACAGTGCCTCTACTCACTTTTACAGATAGTGCCTGTAAATAATGATAAAGTACAATGTCGATATTATCAACTTCAGTCATGATTACTTTCGTCTATTTATCAGAATGTTATAAAGAGAAATGTCCTTCCAATGATATTTCATTAGAAATAATTTCTATCATATAATCTCCGGTATCTTTTCCGTTTAAGTCAATAGAAAAGCTTGTTGGATTGATGAACAATTCTGAAGAAACTATCTCTCCGGTAGTTTTATTAGCAATATTGATTGTAACAGTAGAGAATACTGTTTGAAAATCAATTGTTACTACCTTATTATATAAGGAAGCACATACAGGTTGGGAAATAGTACTACGAACTTTAGGGGCGTCTTCCGGACTTGTATCACCAACTTGCTCACTTGGTTCCCTGTCACCATTCTTTTGTGTGAGAACGATCACAGATTTTCCAAAAATAGACTGTGCATTAACAGAAATGCCGAAAGCTAAAAACGAAAATAAAATAAATAATACCTTTTTCATATATATCAGACTTTTGTTTTGTGCAGCCAAATTACAAAAGTCTAGACGAACAAAGTGTCTCAAAAGTGTCTCACGACCTAATTTTTTGCAAAATTTCTTCAAAATCACAATCTTGCTTAGTATCAATTCGCTTAAGTAGGGCATTTTTCTTTCGATAGAGTGTTGCTCTGGAGAGATGCAACAAGTATTCTAAATGGGAGAATGGAAATCCTATCAAACTTAAACATATCAGATGAAGTTCTTCTTTAGATAATTGATACTTTGCACAAAGCTCTGTTATGGCATTATTCCATTCCATATCCATCTCGGCTACAAACTCCTGCCATTCCTGATCGCTTAATTCTTTATCAGATGTATCTTTATCCTGATAATCTTTAATGATAGCCTGCATTTTTTCATAAAGTGGCGAGTGTAGAAAAGCCTCTTTTGCCAGAGCTTTGCGCTTCAAGACCATTTCGTCCAGTTCATCCTGTAGCTTTTTTCTTTGTTCTTCATAGACTTGATGCGAAGCTAATTCTTTTCTCAGACTTTCAATTTCCAAATCTTTTTGTACTATATCAATCTGTAGCTTGGCATAATGTTGACTTAAATCTTGATGTGCCTTTTCTATTTGTTGCTTATCCTTTTGCAATAAATAGTTTTTTCTTCGGTATCGTTTGTATAGGAAAATCGTAATTATGATAATTATTACTATTATCAGTATGAAAACACATAGGTATGTATTTAAACGCCATTTATAATATAGCTTTTGGAGCATGGTTTGCGCATCAGTTTCTGCTTTGATTATTTTATTGGTAACTATATTTCGACGAAATTTATATAAACTGTCTTTGTATGCAGAACTATTTCTTTCCAATTCCATAGATAAAGTTGCATTTCCCTGAATCATTGCTATATCTGCTAAACGCATATAAGCATCGGCCTTTTTTCCGTAGTCTTTGCTCACTAAACTTTTATTTAAATAGAATGTAGCGGAGTCATATTGCTCAGATTTATAATAGGCATCTCCTAAAATAAAAAAAGCCCTATAAGCTCGTGCAGTGTCTCTTCGCAAGGAAAGATTTAGTTTAGCATAATGCAAAGCCTTTTCTTTTTGTTTCATTCGAGTATACAAACGGCTTAGTGATGCCGATATATCGGCCTTTAATCCATTATATCCCATTTTATCTGCTGCCATAAAAGCATTCGATAGCTTCTGTTCAGCAATTGGAAAATAATCGTCTCCCTTCGATAAAGCAATAGAACCTTGCTTGGACAAAGCTTCAGCACAAAGAGTAGTATCTTTTAATTCTATGGCAATAATCTCCACCAATTGATAGATAGAGTCTGCCTTTTGATTGAAGTCCTGTATATTATATATATATCCTATATTATTATATATCAACCCTAGTTGTCTCTTTTCTTTAGATTTTTCCGTCAAAGGCGCAGCAATAAAAAATTCTCTGATAGCTTCTGCCTGCTGATTCATATCCCTATATACACATCCCCAATAATAATGTGCCTTTGCTTGCATCTTTGTATCTCCAATAGAATCATAATAGTGAACTGCTATCTGTATCAATGAATCATCCTTCTGTACAACGAAGTTTTTATCTTGCGCTTGCGTCAGCAGCAATGCATAGTATGCATTATCAGCTCGTGTAGAAAGTTTTTTAGGTGAAATGCTTTTAAGAATATTCAAGGCACTATCCGGACGCAGCTGCATAAGTGAGTCTGCCTTAAGTAATTGCTGGTTGTAGTCCTGCCGAATGGTACAAGACGATAGCAAAGACATAGCGAATAATATAATAATGACAGTATTTTTCATATTGCTTGTCGTATTTTCAATTAGATATAGTCCACTTGAAGAAGTGGTATTTCTTTATGCTACTAAGGTACAAAAAATATTCAGACGGAAGCATGGCAAACATTATAAAGAATGAAATATTATTCATAATGGTGCAAATCACTGAATCATTGACACCATTTGCCACTACCATGTAAAGTAAGCTGTTAGTAATCCGAAGAAAAGTAAAGGCTTTAAGCTGTAAACAGTAAACTCGATGATGTGCAGAAAAGTGCAGTTCATGATTGTAGTGAATTACACTTTCTTTATATTTGCGAATCATTATAAGTGTGTGAATAAAAAAACATCCAGAAAAGATGTAAATGCTTTATTTACGATCCTGAATGATAAAAATGATAAAGAGGTTAATACATTTCTGCCTATGGTTTCTGTTAAAGGATATAGAAGAGGCGAAAAAGTGTTACAGAAGATATTGGAATAAATATTCTACTCATTTTATAGAAGAAATACCTTAAACTTATGATTATTCTTATTGCAGGAGATACGCATACGGGAAAGACCTTGTTAGCACAAAAGCTATTGGAGAAATATAAATATCCCTACTTGTCAATAGATCACTTGAAGATGGGAGTCATTAGAAGTGGACAATGTAAATTGCCTGCTGATAGTAATGATGCAGAACTAACAAACTATCTGTGGCCAATCGTCAGGGAGATGATAAAAACCTGTATTGAAAATTCCCAGAATATGATTATTGAAGGATGTTATATTCCTTTTGGCTGGGAAAAGGATTTTACGGATGAATATGTAGGACAAATAAAATACGTATGCCTTATATTCAGTCAAGAGTATATAAGGCATAGTTTCCAAAATATTCTGGAATATGAAAATGTTATAGAAAAAAGGCTGTCAACAGATGTAACCTTTGAGGATGTAAGTAAAACCAATAGGTATAATTTGGAACAATGTATATCAAGAAGGTATAATTACATTTTAATAGATAAGAACTATCGAATAGATACAGATGATATATAAGTCTCCCTGAGCTCACTCATCATTCAGGAAACCACTTTTGGGTATTATTTGCTATCCGTACCAGCATAAGCATTACCGGAACCTCCACAAGTACACCCACAACAGTGGCCAATGCAGCACCAGATTGTAAGCCAAAAAGAGAGATAGCCACAGCCACAGCCAGTTCAAAGAAATTACTTGCGCCGATCATTCCGGCCGGAGCAGCAACATTGTGAGGTAATTTCCACCATTTTGCCCATCCGTAAGCTACAAAGAAAATCAGGACTGTTTGCAGGACAAGCGGGACGGCTATCAAAAGAATATGTAAGGGGTTATTCAATATTGTTTCTCCTTGAAAAGAGAACAGGATAATAAGTGTCAAAAGTAATCCTCCGACCGTATAGTTATCAAATTTACGGATAAATACATGGTTGAAGTATTCTATCCCTTTTTGCCTGATAACCCATGTCCGTGTTATCACTCCCGCAGAAAGCGGAATGACAACGAACAACAATACTGACAGAAACAGTGTATCCCACGGAATTGTGACACCGCCGACACCTAATAATAAGGCAACAATAGGAGCAAAAGCAACTAATATTATCAAGTCGTTTACAGCTACCTGAACCAGCGTGTAGGCGGCGTCACCTTTCGTTAAGTGACTCCATACAAAGACCATCGCCGTACAAGGAGCTGCACCAAGCAAGACCGCACCTGCCAGATATTCCTTAGCCAAATCTTCGGGTATAAATACCTTGAAGATGACATAAAAGAATAGATAGGCTATTCCAAACATCGTAAAAGGCTTTATAAGCCAGTTCGTAACGCAAGTAACGATTATTCCTTTAGGGCGTTTACCCACATTCTTAACGCTTTGAAAATCTACTTTCAGCATCATAGGATAGATCATCAACCATATTAGAATTGCCACGGGTATAGAAACATTGGCGTATTCAAATTGGCTCAAGGTTTGCGGTATTGCCGGAAGCCATTGTCCCGCGGCAATTCCGGCAATAATACACAAGGCAACCCATAGGGTAAGATATCGTTCAAAAAATCCAATTCCTTGCTTCTTTTCCATTATATGTTTCTCCATTCTATCAGGGCTGTATTTCCCTGTGATAATTGTTCTACTTTCTTGATCCAAACTAATTCGTTTTGCGCTTTCGCTTTTAGGAACGAATTTTGAGTATCTGTCAATGAGAGGCAAGCATTTACCACCCACCATTTATTGTTTATCCCGGCACGTTGTAAATCCATTTGAAGGCGTTCCGCTTCAAAGACAGGGGTTGCTTCGGGTAAAGTAACAATCACTACTTCCGTCTCCTTTGAATTACGCAGGCGAGGTAACAGGTTGGCTACTGCTCCCGTGACTTCTCCTTGGGTACGCTCAACCTCTTTATGATAACTTTGAGTGGCGTCCAAAAGCAATAAAGTATGCCCTGTTGGTGCGGTATCAATCACAACAATCTCGGTTTCAGCCTTATCCACAATCTCGGCAAAAGCTTTGAATACTGCAATCTCTTGTGTGCAGGGAGAACGTAAATCTTCCTCTATGTACTCCATGTCTTCAGCAGTGACTGCTTCGGCTGCTTTGTTGCGGACTTCGTTTTTGTACTTCTCTAAAACCTCCGCTTCATCAATCCGGCTTACCGTGATACCGGCTTTTATGGCAAGTTCATAATTCAGATGGTTTGCCGGATCGGTAGTTGTCAAATGCACTTTGGCGCCGAGCTTGGTTAATTTTAAAGCAATCTCAGTAGCTAATGTAGTTTTGCCTACACCACCTTTCCCCATTGTGAAAATAACCCTTTTGCCAGATGTATAAAGATCGTCCACCATCTCGTCCACACCTTTGGGGGATGCCACAGGTTTATAATTTACTTCACTGGAAAGGCTGTCGCTATACAGCATCCGCCGGATATTCGCTATACTGGATAAATTGTATGACCGTAAGGGAACATGATACAACGGATAACCGGATAGTTCCGCAGGCATACTTTGCAGGGCTTTCTGTTGCCTCTCATGCAGCTGACTGGAAACGCTGTCGTTTTTATCCAACTGTTGCAAGACACCGTTTATTATTAGTATCTGATTTTTAATTCCTAATAATTGCAGTTCATGAGAAGAACGGGCAGCTTCTTTCAATGGCGCGGTTTCAGGACGGCTCACCAGCATTAGCCGGGTTGCGCCCGTATCGGAAAGTGTTTCAACAGCCTTTTTGTATATTTCTTTTCGTTCTTCCAATCCTGACAGCTGACCTAAACAAGATGCGCCATGGGTACTTTCACTGATGAATGTGCTCCACGCTGATGGTAGTTGCAACATCCGTAAAGTATGCCCTGTGGGGGCAGTATCAAAGATTATATGGTCGAACTCTGATTGCTTTTGAACATCGGTAATGAAGTCCGAGAACTCATTGAAAGCGGCAATCTCAACCGTACATGATCCTGACAGTTGTTCTTCCATGTTTTGGATCACGCTTTCAGGCAACTTTCCTCTGAAAGGTGCGATCACCCTTTCCCGATATTCTGCCGCTGCTTGTTCAGGATCAAGATTGACAACCGTCAGCCCCGGAATTTCTGCAATCTCTGAACCGTGTCCGTTAAGCGATTGGTTGAAGACGTCCTGCAAGTTGGAAGCAGGGTCGGTACTGATAAGAAGTATTTTCTTGCCCTTGTCTGCTAATCCCACAGCCGTAGCGCAAGCGATAGATGTTTTTCCAACCCCTCCTTTTCCTGTGAAAAAGAGATATTTTGTAAGGTCAATGTCTGATAAATTAAATGCTTTCATTGTGCTGTAATGCTTTTTTGTTTCAAATATCATTTTGTGGGCATGAAGTCTAAATTTATGCCGGTCCATTCACTCATCTGCCGGGTGGTGGGGTAGGTTTTAGATACCGCCACTTCACCATCCACCAGGGTGATGGGTAATGCTTCCGCACCGTGTTTCTGAAGATAATTGTTTACGGTCTGATTGCTAACATATATCTGGGGCTCGTCCCTCAGATTATGACGGATAACTGTTACCCCTTGTCTTTTTAATGTTTCTATAGCGACAGCAATCCGCATTAATTCAGGATTGATGTTTGTTCCGCACAAACCCGTAGGACAACACATTGCCGGGTCGAAAATTTCTATCTTTTTCATCTTTACTGTTGATTTTGATTGTTAAAACTTACTTTATAGATAATACATGACTGCATAATAAATCCCCACCGCAATAAAGAGGATGGCGACCACTTTACGAAACCATTTTTCGAATACTTGTATTCTGTTATAAAGCTTGCCTAATCCGGCAACACTATATGCCAATACCCAAGCTACGAGGATAACAGGTAATCCGGTTGCAATCGCATAAACCACTGGCAAAAGATAGCCGCCTGTTTCTGCTGCCGACATTGGCATAAGCATACCGAAATAGAATATTCCACTTGTAGGGCAGAAAGCAAGGGAAAATAAGATTCCTAAGAATAGTGCACCCCAGCTTCCTTTTGTTTTTCTCTTCAGATTATTCCCGCTAAAGTTAATTTTAGGTAAATTGAGCTTGATGATGTCGAGCATATAAACACCAATCACTATTAATAGCGGGGCAGTTAGCATTTCTCCATACTTGCTTACAGCCTTTTGTACGGAAAACATACTTGCACCTTCGCGGAGAATGGGAATAAGGATAAACCCAAGAATCGTATAAGTAATTATTCGGCCTAAAGTATAAAGCAAACCATTAATAAATATCCGGTGATGGTTTTCAATATCCTTGCCGATAAATCCTATCGCCGTTATATTGGTAGCTAACGGGCATGGGCTTATAGCTGTTAATATTCCAAGTATAAAAGCTGTTATGGCAGGAATGGAAGTATTGTCTAATATTGATTGAAGAAAGTCCATTGATATCTTATTTTAGCAATTCATCAATTTTATCTTTTATGCCGTTCTTAAATTTGTCGGGATGACTTTTTGCATTGGCAAAACTAAACTCTGTCATATTATTGACCTTCTCCTGACCGCTCTTCCATCTATTTACAAACAAGGATGACCATGTCACTTCGTACTTATCTGCAATCGGCCCATTCTTCTTTTGAGAAATATCAATTATCCTATAGACGATTCTTCCCGATGCTATTTCCTTTGAATAAAGATTGTCTAAAAGTGCTTTTGTGTTAGTTTCAATAGCCCGGCAGGTTATGCATCGTTGTGCTCCATGAAAATAAAGCACTTCCACACGGTCATTCTGCATAGCTTCGCTATTTGCTGTTTCTGTTTTCTCTTTGCCTCCGTTTCCGCAGGAAACTAAAATAACACCTGCAATAAATACATGGAATAACTTTTTCATGGCATGTAATTATTGGGTTAGTAATTCTTTTACTTCTTTCAATGACAACCGTTTACCTGCCGAAACGACTTTCCCGTCTATAACCAAAGCCGGAAGACTTAATATATTATACTCGATGATTTTCAATAAATCTTCCTCTTTTACCAAAGTGGCATCACTTCCTAATTCTGCAATAGCTTGTTGGGTGGTTTCGTACAAAGTTTTGCAACTGGGGCAACCTGTACCTA
This sequence comes from Bacteroides intestinalis, assembly GCF_003464595.1. Taxonomy (GTDB): domain Bacteria; phylum Bacteroidota; class Bacteroidia; order Bacteroidales; family Bacteroidaceae; genus Bacteroides; species Bacteroides intestinalis_A. The sequence continues at coordinate 1,999 of NZ_QRZF01000011.1, read as the reverse complement.
ATACTTTAATTTCCATTATCAGATAGCTTTTAAATGAATAATATGTACAATCGTGGTTCGTAGAACAACGAACATTATTTATAAAAAAAGGTGCTGTTTATTCACAGCACGAAGTACATTTACATTCACCGAAGAATCCGGTAAACAACTTACGGGCAAGTTCCCAGTTTTCACGGTTAATGCAATACTTGACTTTCGGCGTTTCTATTTCACCTTGAATCAGTCCGGCATCTTTTAGTTCTTTCAGGTGTTGAGAAACTGTCGCCTTGGCTATTGGCAGTTCTTCGTGAATGTCTCCGAAGTAGCAACTTTCCTGTCTGGCTAAAAAATTGAGGATAGCCATTCTTGCAGGGTGTCCCAGTGCTTTTGCAAAGCGAGCTATTTGTTCCTGCTCTGTGGTGTACTGTTTGTTTTTCACTTTATATCTCCTTTTTTTGTTTGTTGTTCGCAAAACAACGAACAATATTTGAAACGACAAAATAAATACGATTATTTTTTAGATTAATTAAATGAATGTTTGCCTTGTGGGGATTTTCATAGCAGAAAAGTAGCTATGGGAAAACTGGTTTGTAGTACTTTTCTTCCTAAAATGATATGTATCTTATCTCTCCGTTTTTAAAGAATATACTTACTTACATGTACATGTCAGCACTGTCTACATGTATATGTTATCCTTATTTAGATGCACATGTTGATATTACTAACATGCACATGTAAGTATCTCCATTCTTTAAAGAAGTATCGCCTTTACTTTAAAGATATTGTGATTTAAGTGCTATCCGCATGGGATTCTATCAAATTTTACTTATTTTTTCATAGAACTTCTTGTAGAAGTAACCTTTAACCAATCGAAACTCAGATGAAGAAAATAGTCACATCCTTATATCTATTGAACTGTGTATCTTCGCCTTTATCCGTTACAGTGTGAAGGTTGCCCAATTCCTGCGCTATTCTGTGACTATCATTTATAATTACCGTGCCAAAGTTCGTAATAAAGTTGCGGGTGACCGTGATCAACTGGAACAGGAAGTAATGAAAATAGGTAAGTCGAGAGACTAAAACCACACTTTTAAGGCATATAAGTGTCTTTTTCACGCTTATATTTTCACTACTTTTTGGGAACAATGCATCTTTTTAATGATGTTGATTATTAGTGTTTTATCTCTTATAAAACGCCTAAAGATGCTACTTTTTCACTCTTTTCCCCCTTATTGCTTCCTCTTATCAGATATATTTGCATTGTTCCTTCACAGAGAGGACAAATGCATGTGAATCTATATTTTTATTTGAATAAATCTTTCATATAGTCCAGTGAGCGGCTGATATCGAAGTAGATTTGAGTGCCCTCATAGTATGGACTACTTTCAAATTCCATCAGGTCGCACTTGTTCACCAATGATTGTTGCTTCAGGCCTTCTACTTTGAAGACATTGTTTAATATCTGATATTCATCATTGACGCTGATGACTTTAAATGCTGTATCTTCGCTTGTGCCATCTCAACTGGAGATGATGGCAGAGGACAGTTTTATGTATTTATCTATATAAGCCTGAACTTCTTCTTCTCTTTGCAGCTCACTCGCCAGATTCACGGCATAAATGAGTAATTTAAGAGATACAGGATTCTTTTTCCGGCATTCTTTTAATAGGGTATAGGCTTCTTCCCATTTCTTTTCTTCCATTAGCGTCTCAAGCTCTTTCCAAAGTTCCATACTCCCTTTGTATTTTGGGGTGAAAGAATGACCGTAGTAGATTAGCGCGTAATCGTTTAAGGATAATAAGCTATCATTAGCTTCAAAGCGTTCAATCAGCTGTTGGTAATCATCCGACTGGTTTTCCACATACTTTTTAATAGTAGCATAGTTTACTTCGATATTCTCTTGCGGGAATACACATACAGAGAGTAGAAGAAGATTGATGAGTAACAGTGTTCTTTTCATGGCATTATTATTTTTCTGATTATCCGTTTATGCACCTGTTATATTCGCAATTACTAGTCT
>NZ_QRZF01000010.1:181111-181725 GCF_003464595.1 Bacteroides intestinalis | reverse complement strand
ACGTGTACCCTTGCCTCGCTCGATTTCCTTACTGGCCACCGAAAAGTAACCCTCATCCAGTTCTATCATCCCTTCCAGTGTATACCTTGCATCCCGGTTGCCCATCGCCCTGCGGAGTTTGTGTACCATCGCCCATACCGGTTCGTAACGCTTCAATCCTAATTGCTTCTGGAGTTCGTTGGTGGAGAATCCCTTTTTTGTGCAACTCATCAGGAACATCGTTTTGTACCACACCAGAAACGGCAGCTTGGAGCTCTCCATGATCGTACCGCTGCGCAACGAGGTGCGGAAACGGCAACCTTTGCATTCATAACTCCATTTACCCTGTAACCAATAATGGGAAGTGCCCCCGCATCGCTTGCAGACAACCCCTTCCTTATCACGCTGCTCCTTGAAATGCAAACGACAATCTTCCTCCGAACCGAAATGAGCCGTAAAACTGAATATGTTCATAATCCCTGCTTTTTGAGCGCTAATATACTAAAAATATTAGGTGTGTTTGCGGAGAATCAGAATTATTTTAAAGCATTACCACAAAGAAAAGCCTTTTACGAGGATATTCCAAACGTATGGACATAAAAAAAGGAGTACCGCTGTACTCCAACCTTTGTTAA
>NZ_QRZF01000010.1:0-181101 GCF_003464595.1 Bacteroides intestinalis | reverse complement strand
AGTACCGCTGTACTCCAACCTTTGTTAACCTTAAATCTAATACTATGAAAAACACAGTGCAAAGGTACGGATATTCTGCGTATTTCCAAATGATTAGACCAATATAAGTGTTTTTATAACACTAATTAAAAGTTAGGCATTGTTTCTTTATTTTTTTTCAGGGTTTTGTTCGTTGATACGCTCTTTTATCTTTCCCCAGGCATGTGTATCGAACAGGCAACTTTCGCGCATGGTGTGATACATCTCTTTGAAACGGGACATGGGAATAGTGAAGCTCAACAGATTGGCCTCAAAGTGAGGACGCACGGACGGATCGAAGAAGCCGAGGAAACAGCGCTTACCATCTTTTTGGTTTTCGAGAACAGTGAGGGTTACAACGGAACTGCAACCGGAACCGAAAGGAGTAGCTACGGTATCGAATGCATTCGTATCATAAAAAGCCCATGTGGTAAGTCCTGACAGAATATCAGGCGTAGCAAGGAACAGCAAACCCTCTACGTGATCGAAAGAAGCAAGTTTATCTATTCGGGCAAAATGCAGATAGGCCTTTTCCGTACGCGGTACCTGGATTTGCTTTATGAAATCTGTTACCATTTCAGGAGTCTTTTTGTACTTCTCTTTCAGGGATACGAAGTTAGGTACGTGTATTGGCATTTCCGTGAAACCGGTGTAGAACTTTCCGCCGCCACATCCTATGACGTCGCTGTTCAGGCTGATGGTTTTACCTTCCCTTACCTGTTGCAGGCCCTTGAAGAAGCAACCGCCAATTTTGTCTGTTTCGCTTTCCTGTTTATCGGAGTACCAGAAGGCGATGGGAAGTTCGGCACGTTCACCAAATGCTTCCCGATAATTAGTCATAAAAGTATGTATATCCATGATAACAGAGTTTTGGTTTGGAAGTAAAGATAACAATTGATTGCCGGATTATTGAGGATTTTACTTATTTTTGCATAGAAAACTATAATTCCATATTGATTATGAAAGCACGCATTTCCTGTTTCTTTCTACTTGTTTTTTTCTTTGTGCAGATGGTGAAAGGAGAAGATGACACTTTGTGGCAACTTCATGCTTCTGATATAAATGCTCCTTATGTAGGCGCCCCTATGGCGAATGGCGGAATCGGTATTCTTCCCTGGAAAGAACCTTTCTCAGTTCGGCAGGTGATACTGAATCATGTGTTCGATACGGATGGCCCTCAGGGGGTAAGCCGCGTGTTGAAAGGAATCAATCCTTTCCTGATGTCGATGGATGTAGATGGAAAAGAGGTGAATACGGAATGTATCACAAACTGGAGGCAGTGTGTTGATATGAAAGAAGCAACTCATAACAGCAGTTTCCGGGCAGCCGGGAAAGTTGATGTGGGTTATAGCATTTGCGCTTTAAGAAATATGCCTTATGCGGGGCTTATCCGGGTGGAGCTGAAAGCTCTGTCCGATGTATCCCTGAAAGTTGCTGCCCGGATGGATATTCCCCAAGAATACAGTCAGCCGACACAGCGCTTCCGGAAAATGAGGGCGGATGATACACAAATGTATATGCTGCAATTTTATGCTGTATCTGCTCATCGGCAACAAAAAGTTTCCGCTTCTTCCGCTTTTATTTTTAATAAGGGAGCAGCACAGGAGCCTCTTTATGATGAAGTGACTAAAGAGATGTCTTTCGTGTTGAATCTGAAGAAAGGGGAGCAGATATCTTTTGCTTTGGTGGGTTCGGTATGCTCCGCCCGTGACTTTAGCGATCCGTATAATGAAGCTGAACGGCAGGTGATTTATGCTATTCATGAAGGTACAACTTCACTGATGGCTGCACATCGCCGTCTTTGGAATGAATTGTGGGAAAGTGATATCCTGATAGAAGGGGATGACGAAGCACAACGGGCGGTTCGGTTTGCACTTTTCAACCTTTATTCTTCTTGCAGGGAAGGAAGCGGATTGAGCATCTCGCCCATGGGACTTTCTTCGCAAGGTTACAATGGACATATATTCTGGGATTCGGAACTTTGGATGTTTCCCCCGATGCTGTTGCTGAATAAGGGAATTGCCGAATCTATGATCGATTATCGTATTGACCGCTTGATGGCTGCCCGCAAGAAAGCAATGGCATACGGTTTTAAGGGAGCTATGTTTCCCTGGGAGAGTGATGATTACGGGGAAGAATCGACTCCTACTTTTGCTTTGACAGGTCCTTTGGAACATCATATCACTGCGGACATCAGTATTGCTTGCTGGAATTATTATTGCCTTACCCGTGACGGACAGTGGCTACGGACAAAAGCATTTCCGCTGATGAAAGCGGTTGCTGACTTTTGGGTAAGCCGTGTGACGCGTAATGATGACGGTTCTTACTCCATTTGCAATGTAGTGGGAGCCGATGAATATGCAAATGGGGTGGATGATAATGCTTTCACGAACGGTGCGGCTATCCGGGCTTTGGAATATGCTTGTGAGGCGGCAAGGATATGTAATGAGCCTGTTCCGGAAATATGGGAAGAAGTAGGCAAGGGCATCCGTATTCTTCGTTTTAAAGATGGAGTCACTCGTGAGCATGTCACATACAACGGTGAGATGATAAAGCAGGCGGATGTGAATTTATTGGGATATCCATTGTATTTTGTTGGGGATGCTGAATCGCAAAAGAAGGATATGGAATATTATGTCGATAAGATTGATCCGCAGAATGGTCCGGCCATGTCTTATTCCGTATTCTGTGTGCAGTATGCCCGGATGGGGGATGCGAAGCGTGCCTATGAGATGTTCTGTCGTTGCTACCAGCCGAACTTGCGTGCTCCTTTCGGTGTATTGGCGGAAACGCCCACCAGTGATAATCCTTACTTTATGACGGGAGCAGGCGGATTGCTGCAAGCTGTTATAAACGGTTTCTGCGGATTGCAGATAACGGATGGCGGTGTGGAGCAATTATCTTCCGTACTTCCTGCACATTGGAAAAAGGTTACGGTGAAGGGAGTAGGACCGGAGAAAAAGATGTATGTACGTGAGAGGTAGGAAACGTACGGACATAAAAAAAGGAGTACCGCTGTACTCCAACCTTTGTTAACCTTAAATCTAATACTATGAAAAACACAGTGCAAAGATACGGACTTTTGGGATAACTGCAAATTATCCAAATAAAAAAGCATGTTCTATAACATTAATTAAAAATATAGACTTAATCTTATATCTTTGTTAACCTTTAGCCTCTTGATACATAAACCGTTTAATAGATTTTTTGGCTGTCTTTTCAAACTCCTCAAAATGTATCTTCACCTTTGATATTTGGCAATAAGCCGGTAATTGCTGGTTAAGTTCGTTACGGTTAGCTTCCATCATACGCTCTACATCCGTTTGTTGCAGTCCATTGGCAAATGCATCGTCAAAGTCCGGATAAATCAGTGCTACCAATTTTTCTTTTTGCAACACAATGAGCGACTCGGAAACGTAAGGCATATTATTCAGTTTGCTTTCAATCTCTTCCGGGTAGATGTTTTGTCCGCTGGAAGTGAGCAACATATTCTTGCTGCGTCCGCGCACGGTTACATAACCTTCGGCATCCATTGTGCCTAAATCGCCTGTATGCAGCCAGCCATTTACGTCAATGATTTGTGAGGTTGCTTCCTGGTTCTTATAATATCCCAGCATCAGGTTGGTACCTCGACAAATGATTTCTCCCGCCACCTTTTCCGGATCAGACGAATCGATCTTTACTTCCATGCGTGTGGTTGCCTTACCGCATGATGCCAGCTTCAGGGTTTCCCAGCGGCTGGAACAGATGATAGGACCACATTCCGTCATACCGTAAGCGATGGTGTAGGGGAAGCCTATCTGTTTGAGAAAGCGCTCGACTTCTGCATTGAACGGGGCTCCACCGATGATAATTTCATCGAAGTTACCGCCGAATATTTCCATTGCTTCTTTGCGGGCAAGGGCTCTGATCTTGTCATTGATGATAGGAAGACGCAGCAGCAACTTACCTATTTTATTATCTACACGGGGCAGAATATTCTTCTTGATAATCTTTTCTACAATCAGAGGCACGCATGAGATGACACGTGGTTTGATTTCAGCGAAAGACTGTGCGATAATTTTAGGAGTCGGCATGCGAGTGAGGAAGTAGAGGTGTGCCCCGGCTGAAAAACCGTAAAGGAAATCGTAAGTCATTCCGAACACATGTCCCATAGGAAGCATGGCAACCATATTATCGCCCGGTTTCACCGGAAGCATCTCATGGCAGTAATTCACGTTGGACCAAAGGCTGCGATAGGGGAGCATAACACCTTTGGAATATCCGGTAGTACCGGAGGTATAGTTAATGATGGCAAGTTCTTCCGGTTCATCCTTCCGATAACAGATGTGTTCGGGACGGAAGTTTTTAGGATAGCGTTGTCCGTAGAGTGTATTGCGGTGCTCGAAAGCTTCCATCAATCGTTTGTCTCGACAGACTACAGGGGTGAATTCAGTCATCAGAATAACGCCCAGCAATTGCGGCATGGCGTCCTCATTCAGATTTTCCCACACTTGGTCTCCCACAAAAAGCAGTCTGGCTTCTGAGTGATTGACGATATTATGTATATTATCTGCTTTAAATTCGTGAAGAATAGGCACAATAACAGCTCCATAAGTGATGGTTGCCAGGAAAGTAACTGCCCAGTGTGCACTGTTACGACCGCAGACGGCAATTTTATCACCCGGCCGGATACCGGCACTTTCCAGTACAATATGGAATTTTGCAATCTTGCGAGCCACGTCTTTATATTGGAGAGTAGCACCTTTATAGTCAGTCAAGGCGTTTAAGTTCCAGTTCCGAATGATGCTTTGTTCAATGTAATCAATGAAGTGTTGTTCCTGTTCCATCTGTTAAATTTGCACACTTTAGTTAAAACTGCGCAAATATAGAGCTAAATGTGATGTCGTGCAAGTTTATATATTTATTCTTTGGTGGGAGGCGAAAGAAAAAGAAAAAATAACCAATTGTACTTTCTTTTGCCTTGATGCAAAAGAAAGATACCAAAGAAAAAATCAAGGCTGCACTTCCGGGGCTACTCCGAAAGTATTTTCAGCTAAAGGGCAGGAACTCGCTTCGCTCAAACAGCCTGCCCTTCTTAACGCCGAAAACACTTTCTACGCTTAACGCCCCTACAGTGAGGCCGGGAAACCATGCGGCGTAAATGGGGGAATATCGCGCAGCACTCTACCGCGCAGCCTTCGGGCATAGGCGTAGGTGTGTCAGGCGGAGATATTGTCAGGCGCAGGTAAGGGGCGATCTGTTTGAGCGTAGCGAGTTCGAGCCCCGTCTGCGCATGGCGGTATCGGAGTAGCACCGTAGACGTAGCCCGTGCCCTTTCTTTTTGGTATCTTTTTCTTTCGGGCAAACGAAAGAAAAAGTACACACATATTAATCACTACTCTTCTTATCCGAAATCAGCAACAACTTATCTCCCAAATGTAATTTCAGCGATCCGTTCGGTATCAGGAATTCCGTGCCTCGTTTCACAATCATTACGAGTGCTCCATTAGGCAGAGTGATATCCTTCAGGGTATCGCCTTCTTCCAGCATCTCCGTGGTAACGGTCATATCGCTGAGATCACTATCAATTTCTTCGGGCAATTCCACACCGAATTCATTACCGGTCTTCTCCAGCGGAGTAGAAAGTTTCAGTAAGCGGGCAGCTAAGGAAACGGTAGTACCTTGGATAACGAGAGAAACAATCGTGATAAAGAATACGATATTGAAGATCACGTCGGCACCCGGTACTTGCGCTACTACCGGATAAGTGGCGAAGATGATAGGCACTGCTCCGCGTAAACCTACCCAGGAAACGAAGAGTCGCGAACGGTTTGTAATCTTCTTACCGAAAGGCAGCAAGCAGAGGAAGACACTGAGCGGACGACCAATAACAATCATAAATACACCGATAAGTGTTGCTACCAAAGCGATATCGAGTAATTCGTGAGGATTTACCAACAAACCGAGGCAAAGGAACATGATGATTTGGAACAGCCAAGTCAATCCATCCATGAAAGTATAAATCTCTTTGCGATGCATTATCTTGTTGTTACCTACCATAATACCGGCAATGTAAACGGCGAGGTAACCATTTCCTTTCAGAAGATCGGTAATGGAGAAAGTGAAAAATACAAATGCAAGCAGAAGGATGGGATAAAGGGCCTGATTATCAATGTTGAGCTTATTCAGCATGAGGATGGCAAGTTTGCCGAGAAGGTATCCGGCAGCCGCACCTACTATAAATTGGATAACGAATGAACCGAAGATACCTGCAATACCCATTCCACCGGATTGTATGAACTGTATCAGTACGATGGTAAGCATGTAAGCCATAGGGTCATTACTACCACTTTCGAGCTCCAGCATTGGACGAAGGTTATGTTTCAGATTCATTTTCTGCGAACGCAAGATGGCAAATACAGAAGCGGAATCAGTAGATGACATGGTGGAGGCAAGTAGTAGGGATGTAGTGATAGGAAGATAAATATTTGACCAACTCATGCCGGAGATCCACCAGATGAAGAATCCTGTAAAAACGGCGGTAAGCAATACGCCGAATGTGGAGAGGACAATACCCGGAACAAGAATCGGTTTAATTTCGCTGAATTTAGTATCCATACCGCCGGAAAACAAAATAACGCTAAGAGCAACCATACCAATAAATTGTGCTTCTTTAGCGTTATGAAACTGTAGTCCGAAACCATCGCTACCGAAAATCATGCCGACGACAAGGAACAGTAACAGGGCAGGGACTCCGAATCGATAGCCGGTCTTGCCGACAATAATACTAATGAAAAGTAAGATAGAACCAATTAAAAGAATGTTTTCTGCTGTAAAAATCATAAATTAGGTATTATTTAAGTTGTTTATTCAAGGATTTAGTTATCGCAAAGCGAAGTTACGTCTATTTTTAAACAATTGCAAGGTGTAAAATGTTCAGATTGAATTTTACTTTCTTTTCATATAATCCTTCATTACAAATTTTCTTAATTGAATTTTAGTACAAACATGGTTTCCTTTCCGGGATGTAGGGAAAGGCTGCCACCTGACAGGCGCATTATTTGACGGGAAATGCTCAATCCGATGCCGCTGCCACCTTCTTTTGTGGTGAAGAAAGGTATGAAAATGTGTTCTGCTACTTCAGAAGGAATGGCAGGACCGTTATTGGATACTTCGATGAGTACGGCTTCATTTTCATTGCAATAAGCGTGTAAGGTGATGATGCCTTCCGGAATTTCTGCTGCTTCGATGGCCTGAATGGCATTTTTCAATAAGTTGATGAGTACCTGTGAGATAAGGTTCTCATCTGCATAAAGAATAAGATCATCCGGAGTGATGTGGGAGTGGAAAGTGATATGGGAATCAGGATATTGATGCCGTGCCAGTTCCACCATGCGGTTGATAAAACCTTTGACGTAGAACAAAGAAGGTTCCGGTTTGGGGATACGGGTGAAACGGCGGTAATTTTCTACAAAAGAGAGAAGTCCTTTGCCCGTGGTGCTGATGGTGTGCAGGCCATTGCGGATCTCGTCAGCAGTTTCTTTGTCGGAAGAGATGGATTCACTTTTCGCTTTTAATTCTTCGCTTCCTTGTATCAGCGTCAGCAATGTATCGCTCAGTGAAGTGATAGGAGTGACGGAATTCATAATTTCATGTGTCAGTACACGGGTCAGGCGTATCCAGGAGTCGATTTCCTTTTCGTCCAGTTCGTTATTGATATCATTCAGGGCAAGGATGCGGAAATGCTCCTGACGGATGGTTATGTCGGAGACGCGGATGGAGAGGTTGACTGTGCCGCGTTCGTTGGACAGGCGGGTTTGCAACTTGTCTCCGGGGCGGCAATGGGCGAAAAGTCCCATAAGATTTGCGTCAATACGGCTAAGTTGGCTGACATGGGTGAAGACTTCCAGGCCTAACAGGCGGAGGGCTTCGTTATTTTTCTGGTAAACAGCACCTGCATCGTTCAGTACCAGGATACCGGTATTGATGCAGTCGAGAATGAGTTCGTAATATTTTTCCTGTTGTGCCGTTTCGCTCTTTACATTATATAATATGGAAGCAACGCGGTTCAGGGCCTGGTTTACAATACGGTTGTCCGGAATGTCTTCGTGTTCGGAGAAATGGATGGATGCATCGTTGTTTTCAATGGCATCGAGCAGAAACAGGACCTTCTGCGTATGCCGACGATACAGTTTCCATTGCCAGCGCAGACTCGTCAGCAGCAGCAAGGAAGAGATGACGATCCATAGAAGGTCTTTATAAATAATGGATACCGTGACAGCTCCCGCCAACAGGAGAGAGATGACGATACGGAAAAGGTAGCGGTCGGTGATGTATCGGTAGTAATGTTTCATAATCCGAATTTTTTCATTTTGTTATAGAGAGTCTGCCGGGTGATGCCGAGTTGTGCGGCAACAGCGGATAGATTGCCGTTACAGGTGTCCAGAGCTTTCTGTATCATTTTCCGTTCCATTTCTTCAAGGGTGGCTGCTTCTGTACCGGCATCGCTTCCGGTACGTGAGGTTTCGGGACGCTTAGGCAACTGGAACAGTTCCGCCGGCAGTTCGTTGCCGTCGCAAATAATGACTGCTTTCTCTATGGCATGCTCCAGTTCACGGATATTTCCATACCAGGGATGTGTTTTCAATTTGATACAGGCAGCATCGGAAAGCCGTAATAATGCTTTGTCATATTGCTTGCAGAAGCGTGTTATAAAGCGTTCGGCAAGAGGAAGAATGTCTTCCGGCCGTTCGCGCAAAGGCGGAATTTCAAGATGGATAGTATTGATGCGGTAAAGCAAGTCTTCACGGAATTCATTGCGTTGTACCATCTCGTTCAGGTTGCGGTTGGTGGCACAAATCAGACGGATGTCAACAGCTATAGGCAGGTTGCTGCCTACACGGACAATACTGCGGCGTTGCAATACGGTCAGTAGTTTGGCTTGCAGGTGATAGGGTAAATTGCCGATTTCATCGAGAAACAGTGTGCTATGGTCTGCTGTTTCGAACTTACCGGGACGGTCAGCGTATGCGTCTGTAAAAGAGCCTTTTGTATGCCCGAAAAGTTCACTTTCAAAGAGGCTTTCGGTGATGGCTCCCATGTCTACGGCAACCATTTCCTTCGTACGGCGGGAAGAAAGTGCATGAATCTCACGTGCCAGCATCTCTTTTCCCGTACCGTTTTCTCCGGTGATAAGGATATTTGCATTGGTTATGGCGACTTTCTCCACCAGCGAGCGCAGTTGCTGCATGATGGGACTTTCTCCCCAATACATGGCAGGGGTTACAGGAGAGGCATTTTTTCCATTATTCTTATTATGAATGGCTTGGGCTGCATTCAGTAAGGTTTCCACCAGCTTTTGATTATCCCATGGCTTGACAATAAAGTCCGTAGCTCCTTCTTTAATGCCACGCACGGCAAGATCGATATCTCCATAAGCAGTGAAAAGAACCACAGGCAAGGAGGGACGAAGGCGTTTGATCTCCTGCAACCAGAATAATCCTTCGTTTCCGGTATTGATGCCTGATGTAAAGTTCATGTCAAGTAACACCACCGATGGAGTTTCTTCACGCAACACAGAGGTAAGTGTGACAGGTGAAGTGAGCGTGATGATCTTTTCGAAATGGGGTTTTAACAGCAGTTGCACAGCGGTGAGCACACCGCGGTTATCATCGACAATGAGGATATTTCCGGGCTTTTTCATACGAGAGTTTCTTTTGAGGGGTAAAGATAAGGAAGTTCAGCGAAAAAAATGAAAGATACTTGTCATATTTTCTACATATCGGCGTAATACGAATAACTGACCTTTGCCTGCAACTAAAAATACAGACACTATGAGATTACGTACTTTTTATTCTACCATTGTGTTGTCTGATATCCATTTGGGTACCTCTCACTCAAAAACTGTTGAAGTAAGCAACTTCCTGAAATCCGTCAACTGCCGGCGATTGATACTGAATGGTGACATTATCGACGGCTGGGCCTTGAGCAAAGGCGGCACCTGGAAGTGGCAGGCAAAGCATACGGATTTCTTCAAAGTTATCATGAAGATGATGGAAAAGCAGGGAACAGAAGTGATCTATGTTCGTGGCAACCACGATGATTTCCTGGATGGGTTGGCACCGATGACATTCTATAATATAAAGATTGTAAGGGATTTCATTCACGAGAGTCACGGCCTGCGTTATTTTGTGACGCATGGAGATATTTTTGATACTGTCACTACACGGATGAAGTGGCTGGCACAGTTGGGAGATGTGGGATATACGTTTCTATTATGGCTGAACCGTATTTATAATGTGTATCGTGCCCGGCGTGGACAACCTTATTATTCTTTGTCACAAGCGATTAAACAAAAAGTAAAATCCGCTGTTTCTTATATTTCCGATTTTGAGGAGGAACTGGTGAAGTTTGCCCGTACACGTAAATGCGACGGTATTATTTGCGGGCACATTCATCATCCGGCAAATACTTATTATGATGATATACACTATCTTAACTCTGGTGACTGGGTGGAAACTCTTTCGGCACTCGTAGAGGATGAGGAAGGAAATTGGGAAGTGTTACGGTATGAGGATATGCTGATGAACGAAAAGCCTGAAGAGCGCCTCTGTAGTTAAAATCGTGAATTATAAATCGTAAATTACTAAATTATAAATATAAAGATGAAAGTTCTTTTTATTGTTCAAGGAGAAGGCCGCGGTCATCTGACGCAAGCCATCACGCTGGAAGAAATACTACGGCGCAACGGGCACGAGGTAGTAGAAGTACTGGTGGGGAAGAGTAATACTCGTCGCCTGCCGGGTTTCTTCAACCGCAGCATACAGGCACCTGTGAAACGCTTTCTCAGTCCGAACTTTCTGCCTACGCCTGCCAATAAGCGGGTCAGTATGTCTCGCAGTATCGCATATAATCTGATGCAGGTTCCTGCTTATCTGCGTAGCATCTGTTATATTCACCGGCGTATCCATGAAACGGATGCGGATCTCGTAATCAACTTTTATGAGTTGCTGACAGGCTTGACTTATCTCTTTTTCCGTCCTTCTGTACCGCAGATCAGTGTCGGCCATCAATATCTTTTCCTGCATCATGATTTTGAATTTCCCCAAAAGAATCCCATGAGCCTGCTGATGCTCCGTTTTTATACGCGACTCACGTGTATCGGAGCCAAAGAGAAGCTGGCTCTCTCATTCCGTCCGATGGAAACGGACGAAGAAGCGCATATACGCGTGGTACCGCCTTTGCTGCGGCGCGAAGTGCTTTGCTGTGAAGCTGCTTTCGGAGAGTATGTGCATGGCTATATGGTTAATGCCGGATTTGGAGAAAGTATCTCCCAGTGGCATAAGCAGCACCCTGAAGTGCCTTTGCACTTTTTCTGGGACAAACCGGATGAGCCGGAAGTATGCAGGATGGATGAAACATTGTCATTTCATCAGTTGGATGACGAAAAATTCCTTCGCTATATGTCGGGGTGCCGGGCGTATGCCACTACGGCAGGTTTTGAATCCGTTTGCGAGGCTATGTATCTGGGTAAGCCTTTGCTGATGGTGCCGGCGCACATCGAACAGGATTGTAACGCTTATGATGCGGCACGCGGCGGAGCAGGTATTATTTCCGATAATTTTGAGGTAGACCGTTTGTTAGAATTCGCCCGGAGTGAGTATCAACCCGAAGAGAATTTCCGTAGCTGGGTGCGCAGTTGTGAGTGGCGGTTGCTGAACTGTATAGAAACAGCAGAAGGAATAGGCTTTATAAATGATTATAAATTGATATATGAATAAGAAAATAGCCTCTGCTTCACATATAGATCGTGATTTAAGCTGGATGTATTTCAACCGTCGTATCTTGCAGGAAGCGATGAAACCGAACGTTCCTTTACTTGAGCGACTTTCCTTTCTTGGAATTTACTCGAATAATCTGGATGAATTTTTCCGTGTACGTATGGCAACCCTCAGTCGCATAGCTGAGTGTGAGGATAGAAGTTTGCGCTCGGAAAGCGAACGTGCCAAGCAGCTTATCAAGCAAATCAACAAACTGAATAACAGGTATGCCAAAGAGTATGAACGGACTATCCATGAAGTGACCGACCGCTTGCGTGAAGAGAACATCTTTCTTCTAAAGGAAAATGAACTGGATGAAGAACAACAAACTTTCGTCAGTGACTTCTTCCGCCGTCAGCTCAGTGGTTTTGTCAGTCCCGTTTGGCTTTCTGCCGTGAAACAACTGACGGAAGCAACGGATGAGAATATCTATCTTGCTGTAAAAATGCAAGTTTCCGAAGCTCGGAAGGTATCTGCTACACGGAAGTTACCGTCTCGTACCGATTATGCTCTGATAGAGCTTCCGGTTTCTGTTTGCGGACGTTTCGTTCGTCTGCCTGATCGTGAAGAACGCAGTTATCTGATGTATCTGGATGATGTGATCCGTTTTTGCTTGCCGATGATTTTCTCCGGTATGGAATACGATTGCTTCGAGGCGTATGCTTTCAAGTTTACGAAAGATGCTGAAATGGAGATAGATAATGACCTGCGCAATGGCACGCTTCAGAAGATTTCGAAGGCGGTAAAGAGCCGTAAAAAAGGAGATGCCCTGCGGGTTATCTACGATGCGGAGATGCCAAAGGATTTACTAAAGAGGGTGATGAATCGCCTGAATCTGGATAAGTTGGATACTGTACTTGGCGGAGGGCGTTATCATAATCATAAAGACCTGATGGCTTTTCCCGATTGCGGGCGTTGCGATTTGAAATATCCGCGCTGGCTTCCCATATTGAAGCCGGAACTGAAAGAGAATGTGAGTTTGCTGCGTCTTATTCAGAAGCAGGACAGATATATCCATGTACCTTTTCATAGTTTTGATTACTATATCCGTGTACTTCAGGAGGCGGCTCTTAGTAAGGATGTCAAGAGTATAAAGACGACTCTTTACCGTCTGGCAAAAGACTCTAAAGTGGTGAAAGCGTTGATTTGTGCTGCACGAAACGGTAAGAAGGTGACTGTAGTTATCGAACTTCTGGCACGTTTTGATGAAGCATCCAATATCGATTGGTCCAAAAAGATGCAGGATGCAGGCATTCATGTGATTTTTGGGGTGGAAGGGCTGAAAGTCCATTCCAAAATAACCCATATCGGAATGAAGACGGGAAGTGATATTGCTTGTATCAGTACAGGAAATTTCCATGAGGGAAATGCACGCATGTATACGGATTATATGCTGATGACGGCGTCCCATTCCGTAGTACGTGAGGTAAATTCTGTATTCACTTTTATAGAGAAGCCTTATTCACCTGTTCATTTCAAAGAATTACTGGTATCTCCCAATGAAATGAAACTACGCTTTATTCGCCTGATTAATGATGAAATAAAGAACCGGCAATCAGGGCGTCCGGCGTATATTCGCGTGAAAGTGAACCATATAACGGATTCTGCTATTGTCAAGAAGCTATATGAAGCCTCGGCTGCCGGAGTACCTGTAGATATGTTGGTGCGTGGAAATTGTTCTCTGGTAACGGGGATTCCCGGAATAAGTGATACTATCCATATCAGTGGTATTATCGACCGGTATCTGGAACATTCACGCATCTTCATCTTTGCTGCCGGTGGTGAGAATAAGACATTTATCGGTTCAGCGGACTGGATGCCCCGCAATCTCGATAATCGTATAGAAGTGATAACTCCTGTCTACGATGCCCGGATCAAAGAAGACCTGTGGAAAGTTATAGATTTCGGTTTACGCGATACTTGCCAGGGAAGTGTTGTAGATGGGACAGGGGAGAATCGTCCCTGGATGGGAGAAGATGGAAGCGGTGAGCCGTTCCGTTCACAAGAAGAATTATATAAATATTATTAATAATGCCAACTACTCATACTTGCTATGCCGCCATTGATATAGGCTCTAATGCCGTACGGCTTTTAATTAAGAAAGTAAAAGAGGACGAGACTGTATTGAACAAGCGTCTCTCAAAAGTTTTGTTGCTTCGTGTGCCATTACGGCTTGGTTTCGATGTGTTTTCTTTAGGTGAAGTGTCCGAAACGAAGGCTGTAAAGCTACGCCGGTTAATGAAGGCTTTCCGCCAACTGATGAAGATTTATGATGTGACGGATTACCGTGCCTGTGCCACTTCGGCCATGCGGGATGCCCGTAATGGGAAATCCATTATCAAGAAGATATTGAAAGATACCGGTATCTCTATTGAAGTCATTGACGGTCAGGAAGAAGCTAGAATGATCTACAACAACCATATCGAGTGTATGGCCGACCGTACAGGTAATTATATCTATGTAGATGTCGGTGGTGGCAGCACTGAGATCAACCTGCTGGTTGACGGAGAACTGCAACATTCCCTGTCTTACAACATTGGTACGGTACGTATGCTTAGTGGTGCGGTCCGCGAGGAGGTGTGGGGACAAATGCATGATGATCTGGAGCGATTGACTGAAGGTTTGGGAGAGGTGAATATCATCGGTTCCGGTGGCAATATCAATAAGCTCTATCGATTGGCGGAGAAGAAAGATAAGAAGAAACTGCGTTTACCCGTCACTTCATTGCAAACTCTGTATGATAAACTGGTGCCTTTGACACCTGAACGGCGTATGGATACATTTAGTTTGAAAGCTGACCGTGCAGATGTTATAGTTCCTGCTGCCGAAATCTTTCTGACTATTGCCAAGGTGGTACGTTCCGAATATATACATGTTCCGGTGATTGGATTGGCGGATGGCATTATAGATAGTTTGTATGAAAATAAAGAAGGGGAAAATTAACTTCCCCCTCTCTTTTCTTTTGCTTTTGCTGCCGCCTGGGTAGCAGTGGTTTCAGTTTCTTCGGTTTGTTCTTCGGTGTTCTTTTCCGCTTCCTTTTGTTCCATTTCCCGTCTCAGTCTTTTCAACCTCCACTTATTCCAGAACATTAGTTCTTTCCATCGGTTGAAGTCCTTCTTGAAAATGATACCGATGCCTTGCGTTGTCAGATTGGTCCTTGTGTAATAGCGGTCGTTCGTCTCATTATACGCTTTCAGGCGAATATCTCCGCTACGGTTCACAAGCCATTCTGCTTCAAAGTCACCTACAAAGTTTGTATTTGCCATCGGATTGTCTCGGTATCCGAAGTTACCATTGATAAGCAGACGATTGTTCAGTAATTGCCCCGATAGCATTCCTTCGAATTCCATATCCGTCCAGCCTTTTTCTCCGGTGCTGAGGTTGGTACCTATATTCCAGTTGTTACTATTAATAATGTTGGAAAGTGCATTATTTAGTTGTCCCGAAAGGGTGGATGAAAGCACAGAAGTCATCATATTCGAGTTTTGGGTGGCATCTACATTTTCGGGTGTATAGAATTTGCCGATACCCAGCAGATAGAGAATCTGCATATTCATTTGTTCGTCCGTTGAAATGTAGTTACGGATAAGGGCTTGCACTTCATCCCGTTCATTAGGCACCTCCAGTCCCAGCTTAATGTCCGGGGAAGTGAGTTGACCTGTGAGATTCATGGTACAGTTTACCCGGATATTCGTAGGGATTCCATAGCTGCTTGCATTGGGTACCAAGTCATTCAATGATGCGGAATTCACCATATAGTTTGCTTGGATATCCATGGTGGCATCCAACGGAGGACCGTTGAAACTGATAGTGCTTCCATCTTTGATGGTAAAGTCCTTGCGTATCACCTCTTGCAAACTGAATTTATAAACTCCCTGACTGATGCGATAACTACCGAACATTTTTACATCATCGGCTTTGTTGTAAAATTCTGTGCGGATATTTCCGGAACCTCGTCCACTGATGTAGTCGCCTGCGATGGGGTCCATAACAATCTTCATGGTTGCATTCGGGGTAGCTTCTACAAGCAGATTGAGGCGGATATCGGTATGACTTTCTTCTTCTTCTTGTATCTCTTGTTGTGCCAGCTCATAATCAGAGGTCAAATTGATGGAGTCCAGCACAGCACGACGGGGTGTCTTATCTATAAACTTGATGAATTGGGTATTGGCTGCCGAAGATACATTATCTTTTATATAAACAAAATTCGTGTTTCGGTCTGTAGTCATAGCTACATCAATACTTACGCCATCTCGCGCATTACCTGCGATCTGAGCGTTGCCAGTTCCGTAGACCGTACCATAGAAAGGAAAATCCAGTGATTCCTTTGTATTCATCACCAGCATATTATTTATGTCAAACTGAAAACGATATTCCAGATTCTTGAAGTGTTCATAGTGCAGATAACCGTTTACATGCCCTTGGTTACCCTGTGGGTCGAGAATACGGTTATTATGGAAAGTCAGCCCGTTCGGCTCTATGAGAATACTGTCTTTAATGAAGAAAGTGGTGTTCAATACATCGACCTTCATGGAAGCATCGCCAAGTACGCGCCCTTCCATTGTAAGCCCTTTGAATTTACCATAGAAATGCACGTTGCCACTGGCTCGTCCGTTAAATTCCGGTGTAATACTACTCATGTAGTGTTCTATAAACTTAAGATTGGTACTGTCGGCTTCAATCTGTAAATCGAGTGCACTTTTAGGCTTTAAGGGATAAATATAACCATATACATGACTTTTAGCAATGTCTTTCTCACGAATATACGCATCGAGATAGATTCCCTCTACTTCATGGTGCCATTCTCCATGAATATTGGCATCCCCCAGCAGGCCATCGTTTAGGCCAAGGCTTCGGATGAACAGGTCGGTATACATAACGGGTTTCTTCAATATTCCGCTGGCGTAGGCAGGACCGGTGGCTTCACCCTTAAAGTTAACCCCAAGGTCGGCTATATCGAATACATATCCTATATTAATATCTTTCAAGTCCAGACGTACCGTATCATTGGGTTCTTCCGAAATAACCCCATTGATGCGCAAGTGTCGGTCTTTATGGCTGAAATAGAAATCATTAATATGTATCTTTCCGGAATCAATGACTACTTGTGACGGATGTATTTCCCATAGAGTATCATTCAGAATGATATCCGTCTTTTGCACATCTACGACTGTTTTCAATGCCGAAACAGCCTTACGGGAACGTTTATTATCCAGCTCCTCGGTTTGCGCACGGAGAAAATGTGCAGTAGCAGCCAGCTTACCACTATAGGTGACGGAACTACTGTTACCCCAGTTTAGGGAAGTCTGAATAAGGTCGTCTTTGGCTTGAACTTCCAATGCAATGTTTATTGCACCTGTCGGCTTGCGGTTATTGAAGCGCAGGCGGGCATGAATTTTGTCACCCGGATTTTCGCATAATAGCATTCCAGATTCAATGAATTTATCTCCGTAACGCAACCGTGGGAAATATCCCTCTACCCGCAGACGTTGCGCTTTGTCATTGAAATAACCTTTTAGAGTAGAGTGTGTATAGATTTTAATGGGAACATTGAATATAGTGGACAATAAATCCGTATTGAAGATGTTTACATCAAAATGGAAATTATTCTCGCTTTCTATAGGTTTCTTGTCCGGTAATATCAGAGCGGGAATGTATTTTCGCATGATATTCATAGCACTGGCAGGCAGGGTACGATAGGAATAATCTCCCTCGATGCTTGCATTCAGGAAATTAGATGTTACTGTCAGTTGCTTATGAGAACTATCCCTCTGGCTAGCAGCGATTTTCAGGTTGTCCAGAAAATATTCCTTATTGGGTGCAGTGAATTGCAAACTGTCGATATTGATTTCTCCATTCATTTCATCGATGGAACCACCGGTGAAATCGGCGGTTAATTGGACAGAAAGTTCCGTATCCTCATATTTGGGGGTCAGGTGGAGTTCGTGCGGACGCACATTACGAATGCTGGCGTGGAAGTTGAAAGTCGGTATACGGCTGACGGTATTGATATTACCGTTCAGCAGAATAGACCCATTCTCGTCATCCAATGCAACTTTTCCATTGAAACCGCCTTGTTTGTATTCTCCGTCCAGTGTAATATTCTCATAGTTATAATCACTATAGTCGATGGAAGCGATTAATCCTTTCATCACAATGGAAGGATATTGATTATCATAGTGGTTGCCTTCAATGTCAAGATTGAAAGTAACTTTTCCCAGCTTTTCGTTATCCAGCATATTTCCCAATTCGAGTTCTTCGGTCTTCACGGCACCCGAATATGCAAAATAACCTTTTTCCTTATCTGAGCTTATTTTCAAGTCCGTCTTGATGGAGCCAATATCCGTGTGTACCAAACCATAAGTTACGATGTCCGTGAAATAGCCTGATACTTCTCCATGAAATGAGATGGTGCCCAAACGTTGCAATATAGGAGGAACACCCTCGTAATTCTTACTCAAGTTGCGTACAAAAAAAGCAACCCCTTCCGGATCGGCATATAAATTGGATAGGTTACCAAATACAAATGCATCCTGAGGGCGGGATAGATCCTGAAAAGATACATCTCCTCTCAAACGAAAATGCGGTCCTCCTGTAATTGACAGGTGGGGACAGTTCAGCTGATTAATGGTACCGTTTGTTTCTACAGCTATTTGCAGCTTTTCTTTGAAAGGAGAAAATGCAGGAACAAATGCTGCCAAATCACGAAGTACAATATCTGAAGGCAGTATACGGAACGAGAAGTGAACATCATTAGCAAAATTGCCAAAGGCCCCCAGACTGTCATATTCCATACGTATGGTGTCCATGGCAAGTGAAGTATTGGGCAGGTCGATTGCAAAATTCTCGATATTCATCTTCTGATCGTTTGCTACAACTTTTAAGCTTAGTCTCTTTAATTCAAATCCGGAATTTTCTTCTTCTATACTTAAACGTTTGATAGCGGCATTTATAGAATCATTTTGAAGTGCTTTTAAGGAGATATTGGCAATAATATTACGTAGCTGTATGTGCTGTGCATTGAATTTTCCCGGTGTTTCTTCTGCCGACAGCACATTGTAGGACAGTTTGCCGCGCCGTATCAATAAAGAATTGATGCGGATATCCAGATTACTTTCTTTTTTGATGGTGTCTTTAGAGGCAAATGCGTCCAACACGAACTGGAAATTAGGTATATCTTCCGGTGTTTTCTTTTCCAGATTGATGTTGAAACCAAATAACTGCACGTTGCTGATAGAAATCTTTCCCTTGAATAGGGGCAATATATCAAATTTTGCCGAAAGACGGGATATTTTCAGCATTTCTTTATCGGACTGGTCATTCAATAATAAGTCATCAATTATGATGCGGTTTAGCAGTCCCATATTTATTCGCCCGATGGTCAATTCTGTGCCCAGAACGTTAGCTAATTCGTTTGCAACCAACACGGATATTTGCCGCTGAACGTAAGGAATGTTCAACAACAAGATAGTCCCGATATACAAACTAAGTATAATACCGAGCACCCAGCGAACTGTCTTTTTTAACTTTCTGATAGGCGGTTTGTTTGAATTAGCCAACAAAAATATGAAATAATACGTTATCAATCCTACTTTTATCACTACTTTTGCAGCGTTTAAATGTAAATAACGATATGAGTACAATAATTTTAGGAATAGAAAGCTCTTGCGATGACACCTCTGCTGCCGTCATCAAAGATGGGTATCTGCTATCGAACGTCGTTTCCAGTCAGGCGGTGCATGAAGCCTATGGTGGTGTGGTTCCCGAATTAGCTTCACGTGCACATCAGCAAAACATAGTTCCGGTGGTGCATGAAGCATTGAAACGTGCCGGAGTAACTAAAGAAGAATTGAGTGCAGTGGCGTTCACCAGAGGACCGGGATTGATGGGTTCTTTGTTGGTAGGTGTGTCATTTGCCAAAGGTTTTGCTCGTTCTTTAGGTATTCCTATGATTGATGTTAATCATCTGACAGGTCATGTATTAGCTCATTTCATTAAAGCAGAAGGTGAAGAAAATGTTCAACCTGAATTTCCTTTCCTTTGCTTGCTTGTATCGGGAGGAAATTCACAAATTATCCTGGTAAAGGCATATAATGATATGGAGATTTTAGGGCAGACGATTGATGATGCTGCTGGAGAAGCCATTGACAAGTGTTCGAAGGTAATGGGGCTGGGTTATCCCGGTGGTCCGATTATTGATAAGTTGGCCCGTCAGGGAAATCCGAAAGCATTTACTTTTAGCAAACCCCATATCCCCGGATTAGATTATAGTTTCAGCGGTTTGAAAACCTCATTCCTGTATTCTTTGCGTGACTGGATGAAGGAAGATCCCGATTTCATCGAGCATCACAAGGTAGATTTGGCGGCTTCGCTCGAAGCTACCGTGGTGGATATCCTGATGGATAAGCTCCGTAAGGCCGCTAAAGAATATAAGATAAAGCAAGTAGCCGTGGCCGGTGGTGTTTCTGCTAATAATGGCCTGCGCAATGCCTTTCGTGAACATGCCGAAAAGTATGGGTGGAATATATTTATTCCCAAGTTCAGCTATACGACGGATAATGCCGCTATGATTGCGATTACAGGTTATTTCAAATATCAGGATAAAGATTTCTGTTCGATAGATGCACCGGCTTACTCACGCGTAACGTTGCAATAAAAAGAGTTTTAGAGCACTTTTTGACCTGCACCGTACCTGGTCCGTGTCTGGTCCATACCAACTCCATACCAAGTCCAAGTGTATAGATACGGAGCAAACACGGAGTTGATACGGATTTGGTGATGTGGAGAGGAAAAATAGAACAAAATATAGAAATATTATATATATAAGGTATATGAAGCTGGAAGAAAAGATTGGGGAGTTATTAAAATCGAAGAATTTGTCCCTTTCCACCGCAGAAAGTTGTACAGGAGGCAGTATTGCAGCTCTGGTGACTTCTGTCCCAGGGAGCTCGGAATACTTTAATGGAGGGATTGTGGCATATTCTAATGAGGTAAAGATGTCTCTGCTTCATGTCTCTGCTGAAACTTTGGAGAAATATGGAGCTGTCAGTAGGGAGACTGTTATTGAAATGGTGAAAGGTGCGATGAAAGCGTTGAAAACAGATTGCGCTGTCGCTACATCAGGAATTGCAGGACCCGGAGGGGGAACTGCTGAAAAGCCCGTCGGAACGGTATGGATTGCTGCTGCCTATAAAAATGAAATTGTAACTTTCAGACAAGAGGGAGATGATGGAAGGGGTGGAAATGTGCAAAAAGCCATTCGAAATGCTCTAATGATGCTCTGTGAGTGCTTAAAATGAAGAAAAAATGCTATCAGACAATGAATTATTTTATGAAAAACTTGTTTGGTATCGATAAAAGTACTTACTTTGCGCTCTGTTTGAAATAAGTATAGATAAAAACTATAAAAATAAGATAGAAATGTCGAAGATTTGTCAAATTACCGGAAAGAAAGCCATGATTGGCAACAATGTTTCACACTCAAAGAGAAGAACTAAGAGAACCTTTGATTTGAACTTGTTTAACAAGAAGTTCTACTATGTAGAGCAAGATTGCTGGATCAGCCTTAGCATTTGTGCTAACGGTCTGCGTATTATTAATAAGAAAGGACTGGACGCTGCTTTGAACGACGCAGTAGCAAAAGGTTATTGTGATTGGAAAAGCATTAAAGTAATTGGCTAAAAAGTAGAGGAGAATACTGATTATGGCAAAGAAAGCAAAAGGTAACAGAGTACAGGTGATTCTGGAATGCACAGAACACAAAGATAGCGGTATGCCGGGAACTTCTCGTTATATCACTACTAAGAACAGAAAGAATACAACTGAAAGATTGGAATTGAAGAAATACAATCCGATCCTGAAGAGAGTAACAGTACATAAAGAAATTAAATAATAAGTATAACCCATGGCAAAGAAAACTGTAGCAAGTTTGCACGAAGGTTCTAAAGAAGGTCGTGCTTATACAAAGGTTATCAAGATGGTTAAGTCTCCGAAGACTGGTGCTTACATCTTTGATGAACAAATGGTATTGAACGAAAAAGTACAAGACTTTTTCAAGAAATAAGATAGTCCGTCGAAAGACGTTTGATTATAAAATCCTCTTATCGTATTCCGGTAAGGGGATTTTTTTTGTACTTTATCCCCGTACTTTCATTACTTTGTTATATCTTTGTGGCATAATGTATTGTACAAAAAAATAGGATATGGGATTTTTTAGTTTTTTCTCAAAGGAAAAGAAGGAAACTTTAGATAAAGGATTATCTAAGACGAAAGAAAGTGTATTCGGAAAGATTGCCCGTGCTGTGGCAGGAAAGTCGAAAGTAGATGATGAAGTGCTTGATAATCTGGAAGAAGTACTGATTACTTCGGATGTAGGTGTAGAAACGACGTTAAATATAATTCAACGTATAGAAAAGCGTGCTGCATCTGAAAAATATATGAATGCGCAGGAGCTGAATACTATCTTGCGCGATGAAATCGCTGCTTTACTAACGGAAAATAATTCGGACGATGTAGATGATTTTGAAGCACCGATTACGAAGAAACCTTACGTAATTATGGTAGTAGGGGTGAATGGTGTTGGCAAGACAACTACTATTGGTAAGTTAGCTTACCAATTCAAGAAAGCGGGCAAAAGCGTTTATCTGGGAGCAGCGGATACTTTCCGTGCAGCAGCTGTGGAACAGTTGGATATCTGGGGTGGACGGGTAGGAGTGCCTGTCGTAAAACAAAAGATGGGAGCTGATCCGGCTTCTGTGGCCTACGATGCTTTAAGCTCTGCTGTTGCTAATAATGCTGATGTGGTAATTATTGATACTGCCGGACGTCTTCATAATAAGGTCGGCCTGATGAATGAGTTGACTAAGATTAAAAATGTAATGAAGAAAGTGGTTCCTGATGCTCCCAATGAAGTCTTGTTGGTGCTGGATGGTTCTACTGGGCAGAATGCATTTGAACAGGCTAAACAATTTACATTAGCTACGGAAGTAACCGCGATGGCTATCACTAAGCTGGATGGTACGGCGAAAGGTGGAGTTGTTATCGGCATTTCTGATCAGTTTAAAATACCTGTTAAGTATATTGGCTTGGGTGAAGGCATAGAAGATTTACAGGTGTTCCGTAAGAAAGAATTTGTTGACTCGTTGTTTGGAGAGAATGCATGAAACGGAAAACAATTGATATCATAACTTTAGGGTGTTCTAAGAATTTAGTGGATTCGGAGCATTTGATGCGACAGCTGGAAGAATCCGGATATCATGTGACTCATGATACGGAAAAGCCTAAAGGAGAGATTACTGTTATCAATACTTGTGGTTTTATCGGTGATGCTAAAGAGGAATCCATTAACATGATCCTGGAATTTGCACAGGCAAAAGAAGAAGGGGAGCTGGAAAAGTTATATGTAATGGGTTGTCTTTCTGAACGCTATCTGAAAGAATTGGCGATTGAAATTCCGCAGGTGGATAAGTTTTATGGTAAATTTAACTGGGCGGAGTTATTGCAGGATCTGGGTAAAGCTTATCACGAAGAACTTCATATAGAGCGTACTCTCACTACTCCTAAACACTATGCATACCTGAAAATATCGGAGGGATGCGACCGGAAGTGTTCGTATTGTGCTATTCCGATTATTACAGGGCGGCATGTATCGCGACCGGTAGAGGAAATTTTGGATGAAGTCCGTTACCTGGTAAACAAGGGAGTAAAAGAGTTTCAGATAATAGCTCAGGAATTGACTTACTATGGTGTGGATCTGTATAAGAAGCAAATGCTTCCTGAACTTATAGAACGTATATCTGAAATTCCCGGGGTAGAATGGATTCGTTTACATTATGCTTATCCCGCACATTTTCCTACAGATTTGTTCCGGGTGATGCGTGAGCGTCCTAATGTGTGTAAGTATATGGATATAGCTCTTCAGCATATTAGTAATCCGATGTTGGAGAAAATGCGCCGCCATGTAACTCAGGAAGAAACTTATCAACTGATAGAACAATTCCGCAAAGAAGTACCTGGTATTCATTTGCGTACTACTTTAATGGTAGGGCATCCCGGAGAAACGGAGTCGGATTTTGAAGAGTTGAAAGAGTTTGTTCGTAAGGTGCGTTTCGATAGAATGGGGGCTTTTGCATATTCAGAGGAAGAAGGTACTTACGCAGCTGCACATTATGAGGATGAAATACCTCAGGAAGTAAAGCAGGCACGTCTGGATGAATTAATGTCCATTCAACAAGGTATTTCTGCCGAATTGAGCGCAGCAAAAGTGGGGCAATCCATGAAAGTTATTATTGATCGTCTGGAAGGGGATTATTATATCGGCCGTACTGAATTTGACTCTCCTGAAGTGGATCCGGAAGTATTGATAGAGCGTGGTGAACAAACGTTGCTTATTGGTAACTTTTACCAGGTAGAGATAATAAGTTCCGATGATTTCGACCTTTTTGGACAGGTTATTTAAATAATTTTCCCTAAGAATTTGTGTATATGCGGAAGTTTTGCTAATATAGCACCGAACTTTATAAAAATAGCTGGATTTTGAATAATAAGGAATTTACTTCAGAACTGTCACGAAGATTGGGATATACCATAAAGGATACATCCGAACTAATTGCATCTTTACTGTCGGACATGACACAACAGCTGCAAGAAGGGAATATTGTTTCCGTACAAAGTTTCGGTACTTTTGAGGTAAAGAAGAAAGCAGAGCGTATTACCATCAATCCAACGACAAAGTTGCGTATGCTGGTTCCGCCTAAGTTGGTGTTGACCTATAGGCCCAGTACGACTCTGAAAGATAAGTTTAAATAATGCCGTCTTCTACTCAAGTAACCCTTCGTAAATATGAATGAAAAGCTGAACATACAGAATTTAATAGAATTGCTTGCCGAAAAGCATGGCATGGATAAAACGGATGCTGAGAGCTTCGTGAAAGAATTTTTCCAGTTGATTGAAGAATCGTTGGAGAGCGATAAGTATGTGAAGATTAAAGGCTTGGGCACATTTAAGCTGATTGACGTGGATAGTCGTGAAAGCGTAAATATAAATACGGGCGAACGTTTTGAAATACAAGGACATACAAAGGTTTCATTTACTCCGGAGCCAACTTTAAAAGATTTGATAAACAAACCTTTTTCGCATTTTGAAACTGTGGTATTGAATGATGAAACAGTGTTAGAAGATACACCGGTGGAGGATAATTCTGAGGAAGAGGAAAAAGATGAAAATTTTGTAGAGCCTGAAAGTTCTACAGTTGTTGTAGAATCACAGGTTGTTGTTCAGGAAACGGCTGAAGGAAATATAGAAGAGTCGATAGAGGAGGCTGTTGAGACTACAGAGGAATCCATAGAAAGTATAGAGGAAGTGGCTGAAGTAATTGAAGAGAAAACTGAAATTGCTGAAGAAAAATTGATAGAGACAGCTGAAGAAGAAGTGATTCAGACTGTTGAGGAAACCGTAGAGGATATAAAAGAAGAACCAGTTTCGGAAGAAACGCCTTCTGTTTATCAGGCTGAATCGGCTCTTCTGTCCGAGGAAGAAGATTTGGTGCCTACTTATGAGGTTCCTGAGCCTCCATCACCTCCTGTGAATAAAGCAGACAGTTCCACCATGAAGTTTTTTATCGGAATTGTAGTGCTTGTAGTATTGCTGTGTGTAGGTGCTGTTACTTTTATGTATTATCCGGATTTACTGGATAGGATGTCTACGCCATCAAAAGAGAAAGTTGCTGATGAAAAAGTAGAGAAACCAGCCGTTCCGGTCGCTCTGACGGATAGTATTGTTCGAAAAGATACCGCAACTGTGGTTGCGAAGAAAGATACTGTGGCAGAAGTTGTTACTCCTAAAGTTGTTGAAGAACCGAAGCCGGTTGCAAAACAGGAGACTCCTGCTACTACTCCTAAAAAAGAGACAAAGAAAGCTGCTGCAACTCCTTTTGAGCCAGACTCTGTAAATTATAAGATTGTAGGTACGAAAGCTACTCATACTATCCAGGAAGGAGAAACTCTGACAAAGGTTGCACTTCGCTTTTACGGGACTAAGGCCCTGTGGCCCTATATTGTGAAGTATAATTCGGGTGTTATAAAGAATCCCGATCATGTGCCGTATGGTACTGTAATCAAGATACCGGAGCTCGAAAAGAAATAAAAGAAAATATTGCACCCCTGCAAGTTGATAATACTTCACTTGCAGGGGTGATTTGCTATTTATTCCTGTCTGCGAATTTGAAATTCTTTTCAGAAACTATTGTTAACTACTAAACTCTATGAAAGTAGTTTAATCTAATTGTTTTTTAATAAAAATTAGTTGGTATGGTTAATTTATTCCTGTACTTTTGGGAGCGAAAAAAATAATTACCAGTAGCATACTGGAGAAATCAATGGAATTTAAACAATAAAAATAATAGTATTTATGGCTGAAACAATTGATATCCGCGAACTGAACGAGCGGATTGAAAGACAAAGTTCTTTTGTTACCAACCTTACTGCTGGTATGGACCAGATTATCGTAGGACAAAAACATCTGGTAGAGTCATTGTTAATCGGTTTGCTGTCTGATGGACATGTATTATTAGAAGGTGTGCCCGGTTTGGCAAAGACATTGGCAATTAAGACGCTTGCTTCACTGATTGATGCAAAATACAGTCGTGTGCAGTTTACTCCCGATTTGCTGCCCGCCGATGTTATCGGTACAATGGTTTACAGTCAGAAAGACGAAACGTTCCAAGTAAAGAAAGGACCTGTTTTTGCCAACTTCGTTCTGGCAGATGAAATTAACCGTGCTCCGGCCAAGGTACAGAGTGCTTTGCTGGAAGCGATGCAGGAACGTCAGGTAACTATTGGTACGGAAACATTCCCGTTGCCCGAACCTTTCCTTGTGCTTGCTACACAGAATCCTATTGAGCAGGAAGGTACTTATCCGCTGCCTGAAGCCCAAGTGGACCGTTTCATGCTGAAAGTGGTTATCGACTATCCGAAGATGGAAGAAGAAAAAATGATTATCCGCCAGAATATCAATGGTGATAAATTCAATGTGAAGCCTATTCTGAAAGCTCAGGAGATTATTGAAGCACGTAAAGTTGTTCGTCAGGTATATCTGGATGAGAAGATTGAACGCTACATTGTTGATATTGTATTTGCTACCCGTTATCCGGAGAAATATGATCTGAAGGAACTGAAAGATATGATTGGTTTCGGTGGTTCTCCCCGTGCCTCTATCAATCTGGCATTGGCTGCCCGTACTTATGCTTTCATTAAACGTCGTGGTTATGTGATTCCTGAAGATGTTCGTGCTGTGGCTCATGATGTATTGCGTCATCGTATCGGATTGACTTACGAAGCAGAGGCCAGCAACCTGACTTCTGACGAGATCATCAGCAAAATACTGAATAAGGTTGAAGTACCTTAATTAAGTAAGCATTTTTAAAAAGGTCTTCCGAGACCTGTTAATAAATGGTGTGAACGTTTTTAAAGAATCTTGCCAACGTTTTTAAAGAACGTTGCCGGTATTTATTAACGGAATTATTTAACGATATAGATGGAAACAAGTGAACTGTTAAAAAAAGTCCGTCAGATTGAAATCAAGACGCGCGGATTATCCAACAATATCTTTGCCGGCCAGTATCATTCGGCCTTCAAGGGTAGGGGTATGGCATTTTCAGAGGTGCGCGAATATCAGTTTGGCGATGACATACGCGACATTGACTGGAACGTGACCGCTCGCTTCAATAAGCCTTACGTGAAGGTGTTCGAAGAAGAGCGCGAGCTGACCGTTATGTTGCTGGTGGATGTTTCCGGTAGTTTGGAATTCGGTACAGTGAAGCAGATGAAAAAGGATATGGTGACGGAAATAGCTGCAACGTTGGCTTTTTCGGCTATACAAAACAACGACAAAATCGGGGTTATCTTTTTCTCTGACCGGATAGAGAAATTTATTCCGCCTAAGAAAGGGCGTAAGCATATCTTATATATTATTCGCGAACTGATTGACTTTAAAGCGGAGAGTCGGAGAACTGACATCCGGCTCGGACTGGAATATCTGACAAACGTAATGAAGCGTCGTTGTACAGCCTTCCTGTTATCCGATTTCATTGATCAGGGGAACTTTAAGAATGCAATGACTATCGCCAACCGGAAACATGATATGGTGGCTATCCAGGTGTATGACCGCAGGGTAGAGGAACTGCCGGCTATCGGTTTGATGAAAATAAAGGATGCTGAGACCGGACATGAGCAGTGGATTGATACTTCGTCGCGTGCTGTTCGTCGTGCTCATCACGACTGGTGGGTGAATAAACAGGTGGAACTGAACGAAACATTCACTAAAAGTAATGTCGATAATGTGTCGGTACGCACCGATCAGGACTATGTCAAAGCATTGATGAATTTGTTTGCGAAACGAAATTAATCGGAAAAATGAAAAGATATCTATTTCTGATAACCCTATTGGGGATGTTGACTGGCAAGGCAGTGGCTCAGTCGGTAACAGTGGATGCTACCATTGACTCTCTGCAAATTTATATCGGTGACCAGGCGAAGATTAAACTTCAGGTAGCCTTGGATGCCGATAAACGGGCTATTTTCCCTGTTTATACGGATACGCTGGTAAGTGGTGTGGAGATTATAGATGTTGCAAAGCCGGATACGCAGTATATAAATGATGATAAACGAATGCTGATTACGCAGGAGTATACTGTTACATCATTTGACTCGGCATTGTATTATCTGCCACCGATGGAAGTATTGGTGGATAATAAGGCATATCGTTCGAAGGCATTGGCACTGAAGGTATATTCGATGAATGTGCCATTGGATCCTGAGAATCCGGAACAGTTTTTTGGTCCGAAGACAGTAATGCAACCTCCTTTTGTGTGGGAAGATTGGTATGGGATTATCACCTGTGGCATATTGCTTATTCCGATTGCATTATTACTTATCTATCTGATCATGCGTATCTGTGACAATAAACCTATCATCCGTAAGGTAAAGGTTGAACCGAAGTTACCTCCGCATCAGATGGCGATGAGAGAAATAGAGCGTATCAAAGGGGAAAAAGTATGGCAAAAGGGACAGCCGAAGGAGTATTACACGGAATTGACAGATACTTTGCGTACGTATATTAAAGAGCGTTTTGGTTTCAATGCTTTGGAAATGACCTCTTCGGAGATTATAGAAAAGCTGCTTGAAATGCAAGATAAAGAAGCTATTGCAGATTTACGTTCTCTTTTTGAGACTGCCGATTTGGTGAAGTTCGCTAAACATAATCCGTTGATGAACGAAAATGATGCGAATCTGATCAATGCTATCGAATTTATCAATGAAACCAAGGAGAAAGAAGTGGAGAATGCAAAACCACAACCCACTGAAATTACCATCATTGAGAAACGTTCATTGCGTACTAAAATATTGCTGGGCATAGGCATCGTAGTATTGTCGGTTGCCTTGATTGGTTCGTTCGTTTATATTGGAATGCAGTTATACAATTATTTTGCGTAGTAGCAGAATTTAAGGGTAACTCCAATCTTAAATTGTAAATTGTTAAATAGTAAATACAATGGTTTTTGCCAATATTGAATATTTGTTTTTGCTGCTGTTGCTTATACCTTATATAGTATGGTATATCATGAAGCGGAGGAATAATGAAGCTACACTTCAGATTTCGGATGCTCGTGTATATGCTCATACACCGAAGAGTTATAAGAACTATTTGTTGCATGTGCCTTTTATGTTACGGATTATTGCCTTGGCATTGATTATCGTAGTGTTGGCGCGTCCTCAAACTACTAATAGCTGGCAAAACAGTGAAATTGAAGGTATAGATATTATGATGGCCATCGACGTATCTACCAGTATGCTGGCAGAGGATTTGAAACCGAATCGTCTGGAAGCTGCTAAAGATGTGGCTGCGGAGTTTATCAATGGTCGGCCCAATGATAATATCGGTATAACTTTATTTGCCGGTGAAAGTTTTACGCAATGTCCGTTGACGGTGGATCATGCAGTGCTTCTGAATCTGTTTCAAGGCATTAAGTGTGGTATTATTGAAGATGGAACAGCAGTCGGTATGGGTATTGCTAATGCCGTTACCCGCTTGAAAGACAGTAAAGCGAAGTCTAAAGTAATCATTCTGTTGACGGATGGTACAAATAATAAAGGAGATATATCTCCGCTGACTGCGGCGGAAATAGCTAAGAGTTTTGGTATCCGGGTTTATACAATTGGTGTAGGTACAAACGGAATGGCTCCGTATCCTTATCCGGTGGGTAACACTGTGCAGTATGTCAATATGCCGGTGGAGATTGATGAAAAGACACTGACGCAGATTGCGGCTACCACAGAAGGTAATTATTTCCGTGCTACCAGTAATTCTAAGCTGAAAGAGGTATATGAGGAGATTGATAAGTTGGAGAAAACCAAGTTGAATGTGAAGGAATACAGCAAGCGCCAGGAAGAATACCGTTGGTTTGCTTTGGCGGCATTTTTGTGCGTGTTACTTGAAGTATTGCTTCGTAATTCTATCTTGAAGAAGATACCTTAAAACAATGCATTAATTGTAAATTACTAAATTGTACATAGAAAGATGTTTCGATTTGAAGAACCTACATATTTATACCTGTTGCTCCTGTTGCCTTTCCTGGCGGCTTTCTACCTGTACTCCAATTATCGGAGACGGAAAGCGATCCGTAAGTTTGGCGATCCGGTGCTAATGGCACAGTTGATGCCGGATGTATCTAAATATCGTCCGGATGTGAAGTTTTGGCTGGTGTTTGCTGCAATCGGACTGTTTGCTGTATTGCTGGCACGTCCGCAGTTTGGCTCTAAGTTGGAGACTGTGAAACGTCAGGGAGTAGAGGTAATGATTGCGTTGGATATTTCTAACTCTATGTTGGCACAAGATGTACAACCCAGTCGTCTGGAGAAAGCCAAGAGACTGGTAGCACAATTGGTTGACAAGATGGAGAATGATAAGGTAGGTATGATTGTGTTTGCTGGTGATGCCTTTACACAGTTGCCTATTACAAGCGATTATATTTCTGCCAAGATGTTTTTGGAATCTATTAATCCGTCATTGATATCCAAGCAGGGTACGGCTATCGGTGCAGCTATTAATCTGGCTACCCGCAGTTTTACACCCCAGGAAGGAGTAGGGCGTGCCGTCATCGTTATTACTGACGGTGAAAACCATGAAGGCGGAGCTGTGGAAGCGGCCAAGGCTGCTGCGGAAAAAGGTATTCAAGTCAGTGTTCTGGGTGTGGGTATGCCTGATGGTGCACCTATCCCCGTAGAAGGAACCAATGACTTCCGTCGTGACCGTGACGGAAACGTGGTTGTAACCCGCTTGAATGAGCAGATGTGTCAGGAAATAGCTCAGGCAGGAGATGGAATTTATGTGCGTGTAGACAACTCAAATGCTGCACAAAAGGTGATTGCTCAGGAGATTAATAAAATGGCGAAAGCGGATGTGGAAACACAGGTTTATACAGAGTTCAACGAACAATTCCAGGCTGTTGCATGGATTATATTGTTACTGTTGTTGGCTGAAATGCTGATTTTGGAACGTAAAAACCCGTTATTCCGTAATATCCATCTGTTTAAAAAGGAAGAAAGGTATGATGATGAGAAATAGAACTATCGGAATTATCTTGCTGCTACTGACGGCTATTTCAGTTTCTGCACAGAAAGCGGAACGCGACTATATTCGTAAGGGAAACCGTGCTTATAAAGATAGTACGTACGTAAATGCTGAAGTGAATTATCGGAAAGCTATTGATGTGAATCCGAAGTCAGCGATATCCATGTATAATCTGGGTAATACGCTTATGCAACAGAATAAGTTGCAGGAGGCTATGGAGCAGTTTGTTGCTGCCACTAAAATGGAGAAAGATAAGGGTAATCTTGCTCAAATCTATCATAATATGGGAGTAATATTCCACTCCGGTAAGGATTATGCCAAAGCTGTGGAAGCATACAAAGAGTCACTACGTAATAATCCGAAAGATAACGAGACGCGTTATAACTTGGCTTTGGCTCAGAAAATGCTGAAAGATCAGGAACAGAATCAGCAGAATCAAGACCAGAACCAAGATCAGAATCAGGACAAAAAGGAGCAGGAAAAAGAACAAGATAAAGACAAACAAGACCAAAATCAACAAGATCAGCAGAATCAGGATCAACAGCAGCAACCTCCTCAGCCACAAGAAAATCAGATGTCAAAGGAAAATGCTGAACAGCTTTTGAAGTCGGTGATGCAGGATGAGAAAGATGTACAGGATAAGGTGAAGAAACAGCAAGTTATCCAAGGTGGTCGTTTGGAAAAGGATTGGTAAATAATAAAAGATACGATAATATATGAGAAAATTAATTTTCTTATGGATAGCACTGGTAGTAGTCAGTCTGCAAGCTTTGGCTAATGACAAGGTGTCATTTACCGCGTCAGCTCCTGATGCTGTAGCGGTGGGTGACCAGTTCAGACTGGCATATACAGTGACTACACAGAAGGTGAGAGATTTCCGTGCTCCTTCTATTAAGGGGTTTGACGTACTGATGGGCCCCAGTCGCTCTCAGCAAAGTAGTATGCAAATAGTTAATGGGGTATCGACCTCAACCAGCAGTATTACTTTCACTTATATACTGATGGCTACTACTGAGGGTAGTTTCACAATTCCGGGAGCTACAATAACAGCCGATGGTAATCAGATGGTTTCTAATTCTGTGCAAATCAAGGTTCTGCCAGCAGATCAGGCCGGAGCAGCTTCTTCAGGCGGAGGTAGTAGTAGTCAACAGGGCAATACCAGCCGTGCTTCTTCAGGAACTTCTGTTTCCAATCAGGATCTCTTTATTTTGCCTACTATTAGTAAGGCCAATGTGTATGAACAAGAAGCATTCTTGCTGACTTATAAAATTTACACTCTGGTTGACCTTCGTGGTTTTGACAATGTGAAACTTCCTGATTTTAAGGGATTTCATTCACAAGAAGTCGAACTTCCGAGTGATAGAAAATGGAGCTTGGAACATTATAAAGGGCGGAATTATCAAACTACCGTTTACCGGCAATTTGTGTTGTTTCCACAGCAGTCTGGTAATTTGACTATTGATCCGGCACGTTTTGATGCTTCTATTGCTAAAGCTACTCAAGTATCTGATCCATTTGAAGCTTTCTTTAATGGTGGCAGTAACTACATTGAAGTCAAAAAGACATTGATGACGCCGAAACTAACTGTAGATGTAAAACCCTTACCAGGCGATAAACCTGCTGATTTTTCCGGTGGAGTGGGAGAGTTTAGCATTTCTTCTTCCATTAATAGTACTAATGTAAAGACAAACGATGCTGTAACTATTAAACTTGTCATTTCCGGTACAGGCAATTTGAAGTTAATAGGTGATCCTGAGGTGAAATTCCCAGATGACTTCGAGGTATATGACCCTAAAGTTGATAATAAATTCAGGCTGACAAGTGCAGGACTTTCGGGTAGTAAGGTTATTGAATATCTGGCTATTCCACGCAATGCCGGAACATTTAAAATACCAGCGGTGAAATTCAGCTATTTTGATATCAAATCCCGTACTTATAAGATATTGACTACCGAAGAGTATGAATTGCATGTAGAGAAAGGTGAAGGAAATGCAGCGCAAACTATTGCTAACTTTACGAATAAAGAGGATTTGAAAGTCTTGAATGAGGATATTCGATTCATCAAGCAAAATGATGTGACGCTTTCTCAAAAGGGAGATTTCTTCTTTGACTCTATGCTATATTGGTTGCTCTATTTAGTACCTGGCGTTGCGTTTATCATTTTCTTTATCATTTACCGTAAGCAGATAGCTGCTAATGCTAATGTTGCGAAAATGCGTACGAAAAAGGCAAATAAAGTTGCTGTTAAACGTATGAAGTTAGCTGGTAAGTTGTTGGCTGAGAATAAAAAAGATGTTTTCTATGACGAAGTCTTGAAGGCTCTTTGGGGATATATAAGCGATAAATTGAATATTCCGGTTTCTCGACTTTCAAAAGATAATATTGAAGAGGAACTTCGTAAATATGGAGTGGAGGATGCTTTGATTAAAGAATTCCTGGCTGCATTGAATGATTGTGAGTTTGCCCGTTTTGCTCCTGGCGATGATAATCAGGCTATGGATAAAGTCTATTCGGCTTCATTAGCAGTAATAAGTAAAATGGAGAATTCGATTAAACATTAATTAGGAGGTTATATGATGAAAAAAATACTGTTTTTTACTTTTGTTGGCCTGTTAATGGCATTGACCTCTTCTGGACAGACTGCATCGGATACATTACAACAAGCGAATGATTCGGTAACAATAGGTTCACACACTGAATTCTCGGCTGCTGCGCAAGAGAATAGTGTGACAAAAGCAGAAGGGGATAGCGCATATGTGAAGAATGATTATGCCTCTGCTATTCAGATATATGAAGCTCTGCTGAAAGAAGGAGAAGCGGCTGAGGTATACTATAACTTAGGAAATAGCTACTATAAGGCCGGTGATATAGCAAAAGCCATTTTAAATTATGAGCGTGCACTTTTAATACAGCCAGGCAATGCTGATATTCGGGCTAATTTGGAGATTGCTCGTGCAAAAACAATTGATAAAGTGATTCCCGTACCCGAGGTTTTCTTTGTATCTTGGACGAAATCATTGATTAATTGTTTGAGTGTGGATGCTTGGGCAAAGGTAGGCGTCGTTTGTTTCTTTTTGTTGCTTGCATCTCTTTACTTCTTCTTCTTTTCCAAGCAAATCGTGTGGAAGAAAATAGGATTTATTGCAGGGATAGTATTTCTGGTGTTAGTTTTATTAGCGAATGTCTTTGCTTTTCAACAAAAAAATGAGCTATTGAATCGTAACAATGCTATCGTACTAACTCCAAGTGTAACAGTACGTAGTACTCCGAGTGAAAGTGGCACCAGTTTGTTCATATTGCATGAGGGACGGAAGGTTGAAATTAAAGATAACTCCATGCGTGAATGGAAAGAAATCCGCTTAGAGGATGGTAAAGTAGGATGGGTACCTGCGTCATCTGTTGAAGTTATCTGATAGATATAATTCTTTCATAATAAGATAGTTAATAATAGAAAGAAGCCTGTTGAAAGGGAAAATACAAATCTCCTTTTGATAGGCTTCTTTATTTTTGTAAAAAAGACACCGAAATAGTTTGTTTTATCTTTTTTTTTCCTTAAGTTTATAGCGTGATAAGTGAAACTCACAGAGTTATTAACCATTAAATTTATAAATATGAGAACAATAACATTTAATGAACTTCGCAGAATTAAAGATTCATTACCTACTGGTAGTATGCATAGAATAGCCGATGAGCTCGGATTGAACGTCGATACAGTTAGAAATTTTTTTGGCGGTCACAATTTTAAGGAGGGTAAGAGTGTTGGGATACATTTAGAACCTGGTCCGGATGGTGGTTTGGTTATGTTGGATGATACTACCGTCCTTGATAGAGCTCTAAAAATTCTAGATGAAATGAATGCCAGTGCTGAGCCTGTTCGAGCTTAAGAAAAGAAAGTTATAAATGAATCCCAATTGATAGACAAACAATTGGGATTTCTTATTTGTTTATAAAGTAAAAACAGTTGATTATGGAAGACAAGTTAGTAACCTTAGCTATTCTGACTTATGCAAAAGCTCAGATATTGAAGAATGTGCTTGAAAATGAAGGTATTGAAACCTATATTCATAATGTAAATCAAATACAACCTGTAGTGTCTTCAGGTGTGCGCTTACGTATAAAAGAAAGCGATCTACCGCGTGCATTGAAGATAACTGAGAGCTCTGCTTGGCTTTCTGAAGAGGTAGTGGGAGGGAAGTCACCCAAAGTAGAAAAGGAGAGTAATAAGGTCTTAATTCCTGTAGACTTTTCTAATTATTCAATGAAGGCATGTGAGTTTGGTTTTAATTTCGCTCAGAATATGGGAGCGGAAGTTGTGTTGCTTCATGTTTATTTTACACCAATCTATACCACGTCATTACCTTATGGAGACGTTTTTAATTATCAGCTAACAGATGATGAAAATGTAAAAAACATATTACAAAAAGTTCATGAAGATTTAAATACTTTATCTGACAAGGTAAAAGCAAAAGTAGCTTCAGGAGAGTTTCCGAATGTAAAATATAGTTGTGTATTGCGTGAAGGTATTCCAGAAGAGGAAATTCTTCGTTATTCGAAGGAATATCGACCACGTATTGTGATTATGGGGACTCGTGGTAAAAATCAGAAAGATATAGATTTAATTGGTAGTGTAACTGCTGAGGTAATTGAGCGAAGCCGCGTACCAGTTTTAGCCATTCCGGAGAATACTCCATTTAAACAGTTGGCAGAAGCTAAACGTATTGCATTTATCACCAATTTTGATCAACGGGATTTAATTGCATTCGATTCTTTGATTGCTGCTTTAAAGCCATTTCATTTCTCTGTATCTTTGATTCATCTGTCAGATGTTAAGGATACTTGGAATGAAATTAAATTAGGTGGTATTAAGGAATATTTTCAAAAACAGTATCCGGACCTGGAAATTCATTATGATGTTGTGATGAATGATGATTTCTTGAACAGCTTAGATAATTACATAAAAACTAATCATATTGATATAATTACGTTGACTACTTATAAACGCAATATATTCTCTCGCTTATTTAATCCAGGTATTGCTCGGAAGATGATTTTTCATTCCGATACACCGCTGTTAGTTATTTATGGACGCCCAAGCTAAAATAAATAGCGCAAACAATTTAGACTAATAATAAGGATTATGTTTAATATACAATGCTAATATTCATTGGACCAGATTATTATACTTCCCTATTATAAAAAAATAGTATTTAGTAAGAAGCTCCTAAAAAATAAAAAGCCTAATCAACCATGTTGATTAGGCTTTTTATTAAAAACTATTGGTGTGTTTATTGAACCATTTTTTCGATTTCTTCGAATTCAGGTCCCATATCCAAATTGTAGTATACCCGGTATAAACCATTCAACCATAAATCTTTTTGGTCAGGCTTCAATGCTCTTGCTTTTTCATAGCAAGGTTTCGCTTTTTCATAGAAAGCTTTCAAAGTTGCCTGATCTTCTTTATACTTAGGATCATTTACATCTGCTGTTGCTTTCTCTGAGAAGTCTTGTGCTTGCAGACAGTAGATCAAACCTAAATTAGAAAATGCTTCTGCGTAATTAGGATCTATTTCTGTTGTCTTAGTATAATACTTGATAGCATTATTGAGTGCATCTGCAGCTTCTTGCTCTTTCTTTTCATTTTTCAGGTTAGTGTACATATTATGATAAAGATATCCTTTTACATACAGATAGAATGTATTATTAGGATCTTTAGCCAACATGTCATCAGCAAACTGCATAGCTTCATCGTATTTATTATTATTGCTATAATAATCAATCAAATGACCGAAGAAGAATGAATGTTGAGGGTATTTCTGCAAACCTTCTTTTAAAGAAGCAACCCACTTTACAGTATCACCTTGTGCTTTTAAAGCTGTAGAAATGAATTCCATTGCATACTGACCTACTTCCTTATCATTCTGTGCATAAGGAGCATATTTCAGAACGCTAGGGTAATCTTCCATTTTAGCCGCTGCCAAACTTGCATAATATGCAATCTGTGGTAAAATAGTATCTGTCTGCAGGAAATTTTCCTTTTCAAACATAGGATTTTGAGCTATTTCAATGTAAGTTCCAAAGAAATCTAATGCTTCTTTGTTCTTCTCCAAATTATAGTATTGAATACCTCCATTGATCAAGTTAGGACGCTCTGCTATAATTGCAGCAGCGTTAGCCTTTCTGTACTTGTTCTTAATCTTTCCCTTTTCATTTGGAACCTGTGCCAGTTCATCACATTTGAGGTAGTACTTACACATGTTTAATGCACTGTTGTATACCTTAAGAGTATCATAAGGTTTTCTCAAAAATGCGTCTTTCATTTCCTCCTCATTAATCCTTTTTTGAATAAAACCGGCTACATCCCAAGTGTCGGCATTATCCTTTGTTTCAGGATTAGTCAAGGCTTGATTGATGAGCTGTTCGGCCTTATTAAAGTTCGGCTTTACTTCATTCGCAATGCTTTTAGCTTCTTTCACAGTCTTTTCTTGAGCGAAAGTGAAGCCTGCAGCGAGCAATAAAATCACTGAAAATAATACTCTTTTCATGATAGTTGTAAAATTAAAATTAATATTATGTCTATTCTTTATCTTCATTATTGGCTTCATTATCAGAGTTATAGTCTTTCTCCTCTCCTTCTACTTCATTTATAGTAGGCGGAATTGGAGAATTTTCATCATCAACAGGAATTTCATCTTCCATACTTTCTGATGTAACCTTACATACTGAACCGATCTCATCGTTTCTCTTTTCAAGATTGATCAGACGAACACCTTGGGTAGCACGGCCCATAATACGGACATCAGCAACTTTCAGACGAATGGTGATACCAGATTTATTGATAATCATCAAGTCATTATCATCTGTTACAGACTTTATTGTTACCAATTTACCTGTTTTATCGGTGATATTCATCGTCTTAACACCCTTACCGCCACGATTAGTCTTACGGTAGTCTTCGATATCAGAACGTTTGCCATAGCCTTGTTCAGAAACTACCATAATGGTTTCTGCTTCAGGATCTTTGATGCAAATCATTCCAACAACTTCATCTTGCCCGTCTTCGTCAAGCGTCATACCACGCACACCGGTTGCAGTACGTCCCATAACGCGTACAGCACTTTCGTGGAAGCGAATAGCACGTCCATTACGATTGGCAATGATAATTTCGTTGTCACCGTTAGTCATACGTACTTCGATAACGCGGTCGTCCTCACGGATAGTAATGGCGTTTACACCATTCTGGCGAGGGCGGGAATACTGTTCAAGTAATGTCTTCTTGATAACACCATTCTTGGTACAGAATAAGACATAATGGCTGTTGATGAAGTCTGTGTCAGAAAGGTTCTTTACACGCAGATATGCATTTACAGCATCGTCTGAATCAATATTCAGCAAGTTTTGGATGGCACGTCCCTTGGAATTCTTGGTACCTTCAGGGATTTCATATACTTTGAGCCAATAGCACTTACCCTTTTGAGTAAAGAACATCATGGTATTGTGCATGGTTGCCGGATATATGTGTTCAATGAAGTCTGCATCGCGGGTATCTGTACCCTTGGAGCCTACTCCACCACGGTTTTGAGCACGGAACTCACTCAACGGAGTACGTTTAATATAGCCCATATGAGAAATGGTGATAATCATTTCGTCATCTGCATAGAAATCTTCCGGATTGAATTCTTCGGATGAGTAAACAATCTCAGAACGACGTTCATCTCCGTATTTAGCTTTTACTTCAATTAATTCATCGGTAATAACTTTGCGGCAAAGTTCATCATTCGAAAGAATTTCTTCGTAATAAGCAATCATCTTCATTACTTCTTCATATTCAGCGTGAAGCTGATCCTGCATCAGTCCGGTCAATTGGCGCAAACGCATTTCTACGATGGCACGAGACTGAATTTCAGTTAATTGGAAGCGTTCTATCAAGCCGGCAATGGCATCATTAGGTGTCTTTGCGGCACGGATGATACGGATTACTTCATCGATATTATCTGATGCTATGATTAATCCTTCCAATATATGAGCACGTTCTTTAGCCTTACGCAAGTCATATTGAGTACGACGGATAACCACCTCATGGCGATGTTCTACGAAGTACTTAATCATGTCTTTCAGATTCAGCAAACGGGGACGCCCGTGTACCAATGCTACGTTGTTCACACTGAAAGAAGTCTGTAACAACGTCATCTTATAGAGTTTATTCAAGACTACGCTGGCGTTGGCATCACGTTTGATATCAATTACAATACGCATACCTTCACGGTCAGACTCATCATTGGCATTGGAGATACCCTCTATCTTCTTATCATTGGCTAAATCAGCGATATTCTTGATCAGTTCCGCCTTATTGACACCATACGGGATTTCCGTGATGACAATTTTGTCATGTGTAGAACTGGTTTCAATTTCTGCTCTTGCACGCATGATAACGCGACCGCGACCAGTAAGATATGCCTCGCGTACGCCACTCATACCATATATATATCCTCCTGTTGGGAAATCGGGAGCTTTCACATAGTTCATCAACTCCTCTATCTCGATATCGTTGTTCTCGATGTATGCGATGCAAGCATCGATAACCTCTGAAAGGTTGTGGGTAGGCATATTGGTTGCCATACCTACAGCAATACCAGATGCACCGTTTACCAAAAGGTTTGGAATACGGGTAGGCATAACGGTAGGCTCCTGCAAAGAATCGTCGAAGTTGCTCTGCATATCAACGGTTTCTTTGTCGAGGTCTTGCATCATATCTTCACCAATCTTGCGCAAGCGACACTCGGTGTAACGCATAGCTGCTGCGCTATCGCCGTCTACCGAACCATAGTTACCCTGGCCATCTACCACCATGTAACGCATTGCCCAAGGCTGTGCCATA
Organism: Bacteroides intestinalis; assembly: GCF_003464595.1. Taxonomy (GTDB): domain Bacteria; phylum Bacteroidota; class Bacteroidia; order Bacteroidales; family Bacteroidaceae; genus Bacteroides; species Bacteroides intestinalis_A. The sequence continues at coordinate 140,781 of NZ_QRZF01000010.1, read as the reverse complement.
CGAACTAATGCACCGTAAACGGAAGAGTCACCATGCGGGTGATACTTACCCAATACTTCACCTACAACTCTGGCTGATTTTTTATAAGGTTTATCAGACGTATTTCCTAGTCCCATCATTCCGAAGAGAATTCTACGGTGGACAGGCTTAAAACCATCTCTAACATCCGGAAGGGCACGCGAAACGATGACCGACATGGAGTAGTCAATGTACGATGACTTCATTTCCTCCTCGATGTTAATCTTTATAATTCTGTCTTGTTCAAGCATTTAAAAAGATTATTAATTATACATACTTTGGTTCATGAAAAACCACGCTAAAGTACTGCTTTTTTACGATATACAAAAGTTTTCGCCCATAAACTTTGTTTCAGAACCATTCTCTCACCTACTTTGTTCTTATAATATATAAATAAGGTATTAATAAGGAGCTTTTTCCCAAGAATGAAAGCACTTTAGTATGATACTGGTGAACGGATATTAAACTGTGGCACGGGTTTTGTATATAAATAATAAATAAAACGATGAAATACGTACAGGAAATTATAAATGCGTATCTTTGTATTAAGTAACACCTTAGAATAAGGAAGGAGAATATTAAGTATGAATAATCAGTTTTCACAAAGAGTTTCTGACATTATCACTTACAGCAAGGAGGAAGCTAACCGGCTGAAGAATAGATATATCGGTCCGGAGCATCTTCTACTCGGCATGTTGCGAGACGGCGGAGGGAAAGCTATAGAAATATTGCAGAAACTGGATATAGACCTAAACAGGGTTAAGAAACGCCTGGAAGGTTTTTTAAAAGAGATTGAAGATGATAACTTGTTGCCCGATGCAGACATTCCATTGTCTCCGATGGCAGCTAAGATATTGAAAATGTGTATACTCGAGGCTCGTCTGCTGAAGAGTGCCACTGCTGATACTGAACATGTATTGCTGGCTATCTTGAAAGACGGTAATAATTTGGCCGCTACGGTATTGGAAGAAAATAATATAGATTATAAGTCAGTGTTCGAACAGCTTTCCATGAAAGCCAGCCCTAACGCAGGTATGGGATTTACGGAAGATGATGATGAGGAAGAAGATGAAATGAATATGTCTTCACGTTCTTCTCAAAGTGGTAGTTCACAGTCTTCTACGCAAACAGCGTCTAAGAAACCATCCAATGATACTCCGGTATTGGATAACTTTGGTATGGATATGACCCGGGCTGCGGAAGAAGGTAGACTGGATCCTGTGGTAGGTCGTGAACGTGAAATCGAGCGATTGGCTCAGATATTGAGCCGTCGTAAGAAGAATAATCCGGTATTGATAGGTGAGCCTGGTGTAGGTAAATCAGCTATTGTAGAGGGATTAGCATTACGTATTGTTCAGAAGAAAGTATCCCGTATTCTGTTTGATAAACGTGTGGTAATGCTTGATATGGCTTCTGTAGTAGCCGGAACCAAGTATCGCGGACAGTTTGAGGAGCGTATTCGTTCTATCATTAATGAGTTGCAGAAGAATCCGAACGTAATTCTGTTTATTGACGAGATTCACACGATTGTGGGTGCCGGAGCAGCTGCCGGTTCTATGGATGCTGCCAATATGTTGAAACCTGCATTGGCACGTGGTGAAATACAATGTATAGGTGCCACTACCCTTGATGAATACCGGAAGAATATAGAAAAAGACGGTGCTTTGGAACGCCGTTTCCAGAAAGTGATTGTTGAACCGACCACCGCTGAGGAAACGCTCCAGATATTGAAGAATATCAAAGAGAAGTACGAAGACCATCATAATGTGACTTATACGGATGAAGCGCTGGAAGCATGTGTCAAGTTGACAGGCCGCTACATTACTGACCGTAACTTCCCGGATAAGGCTATTGATGCTTTGGATGAAGCCGGTTCGCGCGTCCATCTGACAAACATTACTGTTCCGAAAGAGATTGAAGAACAGGAGAAACTGATTGAAGAAGCCCGTCAACAAAAGGCGGATGCGGTGAAATCGCAGAATTTCGAACTTGCTGCCAGCTTCCGTGATCATGAGAAAGAGTTTTCTGCTCGTCTGGAAGAAATGAAGGCTGAATGGGAAGCTCGCTTAAAAGATGACCGTCAGATAGTTGGTGAGGAAGAAATTGCGAATGTGGTTTCTATGATGTCCGGTGTGCCTGTACAGCGTATGGCGCAGGCTGAAGGTATTAAGTTAGCGGGTATGAAAGAAGAGCTGCAAGCTAAAGTTATAGCTCAGGATCCAGCTATTGAAAAGGTGACGAAAGCTATTCTGCGTAGTCGTGTAGGATTGAAAGATCCTAACCGTCCTATCGGAACATTCTTGTTCCTGGGACCTACGGGTGTGGGTAAAACTCACTTGGCGAAACAGTTGGCGAAATATATGTTTGGCTCTGCCGATGCGCTGATACGTGTGGATATGAGTGAATATATGGAGAAGTTTACCGTTTCTCGTCTTGTTGGTGCACCTCCGGGATACGTAGGATACGAAGAAGGCGGACAGTTGACAGAGAAAGTGCGCCGTAAACCTTACTCTATCGTATTGTTGGACGAGATTGAGAAAGCTCACCCGGATGTATTCAACATCTTGTTACAACTGATGGATGAAGGTCGTCTGACTGACAGTTATGGCAGAACTGTAGACTTCAAGAATACAGTGGTTATCATGACTTCAAACATTGGTACACGTCAATTGAAAGACTTCGGTCGTGGTGTAGGTTTTGCCGCCCAAAATCGTACGGATGATAAAGAATATTCACGCGGCGTGATACAAAAGGCTTTGAATAAGTCGTTTGCCCCTGAGTTTCTGAACCGTGTCGACGAGATTATTACTTTCGATCAGCTTTCGCTGGATGCTATCGAAAAGATTATCGATATCGAGTTGAAAGGCTTGTATGAGCGCGTAGAATCTCTTGGATATAAGCTTGTTATTGATGCTAAAGCCAAGACGTTCATGGCATCTAAAGGATATGATGTGCAGTTTGGTGCCCGCCCGTTGAAGCGTGCCATCCAGACTTATCTGGAAGATGGACTTTCGGAATTGATTATTTCTTCTGAATTGCAGACGGGCGATACGATTTCTGTCTCTTTGAACGAAGAAAAAGGAGAACTGGACATCAAGAAAGCATAAAAATGAAGTCTTCTTAGAAGATGATAAACAGTCAAAATGTCAGTCCTTATGGGCTGGCATTTTTTTTGCATTACACTTGCCAAACGATTAAATATATAAACTTAAAAATATAAATCATAAGTAGTATGCAAAAAGGAAATATTGGGGTAACTACCGAAAACATTTTCCCCGTTATCAAAAAGTTCTTGTACAGCGATCATGAAATTTTTCTCCGTGAGTTGGTTTCTAATGCCGTAGATGCTACGCAGAAGTTGAAAACCTTAGCCTCTATTGGCGAGTTTAAAGGTGAGGTTGGCGATTTGACCGTACATGTGTCTTTAGGAAAAGATACAATTACTGTTTCGGACCGTGGTATTGGTTTGACTGCCGAAGAAATCGACAAATATATCAACCAAATTGCTTTTTCAGGTGCCAACGATTTCCTGGAGAAGTATAAGAATGATGCTAATGCAATTATCGGTCACTTCGGTTTAGGCTTTTATTCAGCTTTCATGGTAGCTAAGAAAGTGGAAATTATCACGAAATCCCATAAAGAAGGTGCTCAAGCTGTGAAATGGAGTTGCGATGGCAGTCCGGAGTTCACCATTGAGAACATTGATAAAGCTGACCGTGGTACAGATATAGTACTTTACATTGACGATGAAAGTAAGGAATTCCTGGAAGAGGCCCGTATTTCTTCTCTGTTGAAGAAATATTGTAGTTTCCTTCCCATACCTATTGCTTTTGGTAAAAAGAAAGACTGGAAAGATGGAAAACAGGTTGAAACAGACGAAGATAATATCATCAATGACAGCAATCCGTTGTGGACATTGAAGCCCAGCGAACTGAAGGATGAAGATTATAAGAAGTTCTATCGTGACCTGTATCCGATGTCTGATGAACCTTTGTTCTGGATACATCTGAACGTAGATTATCCGTTCCATCTGACAGGTATCCTCTACTTCCCGAAAGTAAAGAGCAATATCGAACTGAATAAGAATAAGATACAGCTTTATAGCAACCAGGTATACGTTACGGATTCAGTAGAAGGTATCGTACCTGACTTTCTGACACTGTTGCATGGTGTGCTCGATTCTCCGGATATTCCGTTGAATGTATCCCGTTCTTATCTACAGAGCGACTCTAACGTGAAGAAGATTTCGACATATATCACGAAGAAAGTATCTGATCGTCTGCAATCTATCTTTAAAAATGATCGCAAACAGTTCGAGGAAAAGTGGAATGACCTGAAGATTTTCATCAATTACGGAATGCTTACTCAGGAAGACTTCTATGACAGAGCAAAAGATTTTGCCCTTTTCACCGATACGGATGGTAAATGCTATACATTTGAAGAGTATCAGAAGTTGATTAAAGATAATCAGACTGATAAAGATGGCAATTTGATCTATCTGTATGCTAATCATAAAGATGAGCAATTCAGCTACATCGAGGCTGCTAAGAATAAGGGATACAATGTATTGCTGATGGATGGCCAACTGGACATTGCTGTAGTAAGCATGTTGGAGCAAAAGTTTGAGAAATCTCGCTTTACCCGTGTAGATAGTGATGTTATCGATAATCTGATTATCAAAGAAGATAAGAAAGGTGAAACTCTGGAAGCAGGCAAACAAGAAGCTCTTTCTGCTGTGTTCAAGAGCCAGTTGCCTAAGCTGGAAAAGGTTGAGTTTAATATCACTGCGCAGGCTTTGGGTGAAAACTCTTCTCCTGTGATGATTACCCAAAGTGAATATATGCGCCGTATGAAAGAAATGGCTAATATTCAGGCAGGTATGAGTTTCTATGGAGAAATGCCTGATATGTTCAACCTGGTGCTGAATTCAGATCATAAACTGGTGAAAGAAGTTCTTGCAGACGAAGAAAAAGAATGCGACTCTGTTGTAGCTCCTATTCAGCAAGAAATGAATGACGTAGACAAACGTCGTAATGAGCTGAAAGATAAACAAAAAGGTAAGAAAGACGAAGAAATTTCTACTGCTGAAAAGGACGAAGTGAACGGATTGGATCAGAAGTGGGAAGAACTGAAAACAAAGAAAGACGAAGTATTTGCCGGATATGCAGCTAAAAATAAAGTTGTCCGCCAATTGATTGACCTGGCATTGCTGCAAAATGGCATGCTGAAAGGTGAAGCTTTGAATAACTTTGTGAAGAGAAGCATCGAGTTAATCTAAATACGCCCTTTATTCACAATCTATATGCCGGGAGCATTGCAACTTTTATAAGAGTTGTAATGCTCCTTTTTTCGTATATTTTGTGTGGGAACGCTTGTTTTTTAGCGTTGGATACGTCCAATTTCGAAACAATTGCATATATTTGAGCTTTGATAATAATATATTTTCAGCTCGGAACTTTGAAGTATGAAAAGAATTCTTTTGCTTTTATCGTTTTGTTTCTTGTTGCTGCCCATGTTGCATGCCCAAAAAGTTGGACTTGTATTGAGTGGTGGTGGTGCGAAAGGTATGACGCATATCGGCATCATTCGGGCTTTGGAAGAAAACAATATCCCTATCGATTATATTACCGGTACATCCATGGGAGCCATTATCGGTTCCTTGTATGCCATGGGATACTCTCCCGATGATATGGAGGCTTTGTTGCGTTCAGAAGACTTTAAACGCTGGTATTCGGGAAAAGTAGAACCTAAATATGCCTATTATTTCAAGAAAAGTATTCCCACACCGGAGTTTTTTAATATTCGCTTTGATTTTAAGGACTCCTTGAATGTCAAACCGCAATTGCCGACCAGTATGGTTAACCCCATTCAGATGAATCTGGTGTTTGTGGAGCTGTTTGCCCGTGCTACAGCTGCTTGTGACGGTGATTTTGATAGGCTGTTTGTTCCTTTCCGCTGTATCGCTTCTGATGTATACAATAAACGGCAAATAGTGTTAGGGAAAGGTGACCTGGGAGATGCTGTCCGTGCTTCTATGAGTTTCCCGTTTGTTTTTAAGCCTATTGAGATAGATAGTGTGCTGGCTTATGATGGTGGTATTTACAATAACTTTCCAACGGATGTAATGCGAGATGATTTTCATCCGGACATTATCATTGGTAGTGTGGTGGCCGCCAATCCATCCAAGCCTAAAGAAAATGACCTTATGAGTCAGATTGAGAACATGGTGATGCAGAAGACGGACTATTCTATTCCGGATTCTGTCGGCATCCTCATGACATTCAAGTATGATGATGTGAACTTACTTGATTTCGACCGTCTTCAGGAACTCCATGATATAGGTTACAATCGCACTCTTAGCCTGATGGACTCTATAAAGGGGCGTATTCATCGTAGGGTGAATGCAGATAATGTGCGTTTACGCCGTCTGGTTTATCGCAGTAATCTGCCGCAGCTCTATTTCCAGAAAATTTATATTGATGGAGCTAACCCCCAGCAACAGGCTTATATTCAGAAGGAATTTCATGATGAAGAAGATGAACCATTTACCTACGAAGATTTGAAGCGTGGATATTTCCGTTTACTTGCGGATAACATGATATCGGAAATCATTCCGAAGGCGGTATTCAATGAGGAAACCGATATGTACGATTTGCATCTGAAAGTAAAGATGGAGGAGAATTTCTCTGTCCGCTTGGGGGGTAGTGTGTCTACAACGAGTTCCAATCAGATATATCTGGGACTGGGCTATCAGAACTTAAATTATTATGCCAAAGAGTTTACGTTTGATGGTCAATTGGGTAAAGTTTATAATAATGCCCAACTGATGGCGCGTATAGATTTGCCTACTCATATTCCTACTTCATATCGGCTTATTGCGTCTATCAGTACTTTTGATTATTACAAGAAAGAGAAACTGTTCTCTAAAAACGATAAACCTTCCTTTAATTCAAAGGATGAACGATTTCTGAAGTTGATTATCGCTTTACCATTCTTAGCGAATAAACGGGCTGAATTTGGCTTTGGTATTGGAAAATTGCAAGATAACTATTTTCAATCCAGTGTGATAAACTTTGAAGAAGACCGTTCGGACAGGAGTTTATACAGGCTTATAGGCGGTTCTATTAGCTTTTATGGAAGTACACTGAATTCTCGTCAATACGCTACAAAAGGGTATAACGAGAAATTAATAGCTCAGATTTTTACGGGAAAAGAAAGATATAAGCCTGGAAATCCGGCAGAACAGCCTGTTACACAGGAACGGCAATCATGGTTACAGATTTCTTATATGAAAGAAGCATATCATAGTATGGCGCCTAAATTTGTTTTGGGGTGGATGGCGGAAGCGCTGTATTCATCGAGGAATTTCTCGGAGAATTTTACGGCGACAATGATGCAGGCTGCAGAGTTTTCGCCGACTCCGCATAGTAAGCTGATGTATAATGAGGCTTTCCGTGCCAATCAGTTTTTGGCTGCTGGTATCAAGCCTATGTTTATTTTCAATGATATGTTTCATCTGAGAGGAGAATTTTATGGATTTATGCCTATTTTTCCTATTGAGAAGAATACGCAAAACAAAGCATTTTATGGAAAAGCTTTCTCAAAGGTAGAATATATGGGAGAAGTTTCTGTTATTTGCCAATTACCCTTTGGAGCGATTTCTGCTTATGTAAATCATTATAGCTCACCGAGAAGGGAGTGGAATGTAGGTCTGAGTATCGGTTGGCAACTGTTTAATTACCGTTTCATCGAATAATTTTCTTCAAAAAAAGTTTGTAGAATACTTGCAGTTTCGGAAATAGTCCGTATCTTTGCACCCGTTAAACAAAAAGGCCGCGTAGCTCAACTGAATAGAGTAGCTGACTACGGATCAGCCGGTTACAGGTTTGAATCCTGTCGCGGTCACATCTTTTTGACAACAAGGTCGCGTAGCTCAACTGAATAGAGTAGCTGACTACGGATCAGCCGGTTACAGGTTTGAATCCTGTCGCGATCACGAAAAACCTCTGCAAAGTACTTTGCAGAGGTTTTTTGTTATACACCGTAGGGTAACGGTTATATCTGTATAAACTCATGCAAATATGTGTGTGAGTTGATACAGATATAACTGTGTGCTTGTGCAGATATAAGTATTAATTTCTTTCCCTGGATGAATAAATCCGTCTCATGAGACGGTAAAAATCAGCTTGTGAGACGAAAAAAATCGTCCCCTGAGATGAATTTTTTCATCTCAGGGGACGATTTACAAAGAAATATCTATTCTTTTTCTTAGCATTTAATGTTTAACTCATCCAAAATCTTCCGCATGGCCTCAAAAGTAGTAATCCTGGTAGGCACAAGCGGGAGGCGAAGTTTATTCTCAATCATTCCCATAACGTTCAACATTGCTTTTACGCCTGCCGGATTGCCATCCACAAAAAGAAGCTTGAATAACTCGGCAAATTTATGGTGGATAGTTAATGCATTTGCATAATCTCCTCGCAATGCCAGTCTTACCATGCGGCTAAATTCGCGTGGAAATGCATTTCCGATGACCGATATGATACCAACAGCTCCCAAGGTAATCAAAGGGAAGGTAATACCATCATCTCCCGAAATAACGTCAAAATTGGCCGGTTTATTTTTGATGATATCATCCATTTGAGTGATGTCACCGGAAGCTTCCTTGATAGCAATAACATTTTTGAAGTCACGGGCAATGCGCAGCGTGGTTTCTGCTTTCATATTTACACCGGTACGACCGGGAACATTATAGAGTACAATTGGGAGCTCTGTAGCCTCTGCAATTGCTTTATAATGTTGATAAATACCTTCCTGAGAAGGTTTATTATAATAGGGAACAACAGACAGAATGGCATCTACTCCGGTAAAATCGTCGTTTTGAAGCGTATCCACAATGGCACGCGTATTATTTCCACCAACACCGAGCAGGATAGGTATCCGACCATTTACGCGTTCGATGACCATTTTCTTGATTTTCTTTTTTTCTTCTTCCGTCAGTGTCGGAGTTTCTGCCGTGGTGCCCAGCACACACAAAAAATCAGTATTGTTTTGAAGTTGATAGTCCACCAAACGTATCAATGCATCGTAATCAACGCTTTCATCCTCTTTAAAAGGAGTAATCAGCGCTACCCCCATTCCTTTCAATTTAGTCTGTATCATGAGTGAAATTTAAGTAATCTCTAATTAAATGACTCGCAAAAGTACGAATATTTTCGATTTCTACAGCAAATATAAGCTATAAAAAAGATTTCACTGGAAAAATGTTACGAAATGAGCGCTAAAAACTCATCTTCGCTCACTATCTGTACACCCAGCTTTTGCGCTTTTTCCAATTTGGCAGGTCCCATATTTTCTCCTGCCAGGATAAAACTGGTCTTGGCAGAAATGCTACCTACATTTTTTCCTCCATTCTTCTCTATCAAATCTTTATATTCGTCTCTGGAGTGATGGGTGAACACGCCACTGATTACAATAGACTGTCCGGCAAGCTTATCTGTATAGCCGCTAAGATCTTCTTCCTTCCGGCTAAACTGTAATCCGGCAATTTTCAGTCGCTCTATTAATTCTCTATTCAGAGGATTAGCGAAGTAGGAAATGATACTTTGCGCTATTTTCTCACCGATTTCATCGATATTTATCAATCTTTCAAGATCTGCATTTTCCAGTTCTTCTATGTCAGTGAAGGACTTAGCTATTTTCTTTGCTACAGTTTCACCGACAAAGCGGATACCCAGGGCGAACAAAGCTCGCTCAAAAGGCACTTCCTTACTTTGGGCAATACCCTTGACGATATTTTCCGCCGACTTATCTCCCATACGGTCCAGATTCTTGATATCGTCTACAGTCAGCTTGTACAGATCTGCCGTATCCTTAATGAGTCCTAACCGGTAGAACATATCCACAGTTTCCGGGCCTAATCCGTCAATGTTCATAGCCTTCCGGCTGATGAAATGCTCGATCTTTCCTTTTATCTGAGGCGGACAAGCCGTTTCGTTGGGGCAATAATGCGCAGCTTCTCCCTCGTAACGGATTAATTTGCTACCACATTCAGGGCAATGAGTGATGAACTTCACTTTTTCACCTACCATCATACTCCGGGCATCTTTATCTACTCCGGTAATTTTGGGTATGATTTCACCGCCTTTTTCTACATAAACCATATCGCCGACATGCAAGTCGAGCCCTTCAATGATATCTGCATTATGCAGCGAGGCGCGTTTTACGATTGTACCCGATAATTGTACCGGATCCAGGTTGGCAACAGGGGTTACTGCTCCGGTTCTTCCCACCTGGTAAGTCACCTTGTTTAAGCGGGTCAATGCACGCTCTGCCTGGAACTTGTATGCGATGGCCCAACGAGGAGATTTTGCGGTGAAACCGAGGTTTTTCTGCTGTTTCAGGCTATTAACTTTCAAAACAATACCATCTGTGGCTACAGGTAAATTCTTCCGTTCCGTATCCCAATAATGGATGTAATCGAACACTTCCTGCAGGCTGTGGCACTTCTTCATATGGTCGGAGATTTTGAATCCCCATTGTGCAGCTTTTTGCAGGTTTTCATAATGTCCGTCGCAGGGAAGTTCTTCGCCTAATAAATAATAAAGGTAGGCATCCAGTTTGCGGGAAGCAACTATAGCAGAGTTTTGTAATTTCAAAGTGCCTGATGCAGCATTACGCGGATTAGCGAAAAGAGGTTCTTCGCGTGCCTCTTTTTCGCGGTTTAGTTCCTCAAAGACTTCCCACGGCATTAGTATTTCCCCTCTGATCTCAAATAATTGGGGATAATCACCATGCAAAACAAGGGGGATAGTACGGATTGTCTTCACATTATCTGTTACATCATCGCCTTTTTCACCGTCGCCACGGGTTACGGCACGTATTAATTTGCCGTTTTCGTATGTCAGCGAGATGGAAGTACCGTCATATTTAAGTTCGGCACAGATTTCAAAATCTTCGTTCAGGGCTTTTTGAGTGCGATCATAAAAGTCAGATACCTCACCTTCAGAATAGGTATTACCCAACGAAAGCATTGGATATTTGTGTGTCACTTGCGTGAAATTCTTATTCAAATCGCTTCCTACGCGCATGGTTGGCGAATTTTCGTCCTGATATTCAGGATGTTCTCGCTCCATCTCCTGCAATTCCCGCATCATGTCGTCGAACTCTTTGTCGGAGATTTCGGGAGCATTCAACACGTAATAATTGTAGTTGTGCCGATGCAGTTCGGCACGGAGCTGATCTATCTTTTCTTTTGCAGTCATAGCTATTTCAGATTGTTTGAACGCAAAAATACAGGTTTCTCCTCTAATATTTGTACTTTTGCAGAAAATTAAAATTAATATGCGCATTGATATAATAACAGTTCTACCGGAGATGATTGAAGGCTTTTTCAATTGTTCCATAATGAAACGTGCTCAGAATAAAGGGCTTGCAGAAATACATATTCATAATTTACGTGATTATACTGAAGATAAATATCGACGGGTGGATGATTATCCTTTTGGCGGTTTTGCCGGAATGGTGATGAAAATAGAGCCTATAGAGCGCTGTATCAATGCCTTGAAGGCAGAACGGGAGTATGATGAAGTCATTTTTACGACTCCTGATGGTGAGCAATTCAATCAGCCAATGGCCAATACACTTTCACTTACCCAGAATCTTATTATCCTTTGCGGGCATTTTAAAGGTATCGATTATCGTATTCGCGAGCATCTGATCACTAAAGAAATCAGTATCGGAGACTATGTGCTGACCGGTGGAGAGCTGGCGGCAGCAGTGATGGCTGATGCTATTGTCCGTATTATCCCCGGTGTTATTTCTGATGAGCAATCGGCATTGTCCGACTCGTTTCAGGATAATCTTTTGGCTGCTCCGGTCTATACAAGACCTGCCGATTACAATGGTTGGAAAGTTCCGGAAATTTTATTGTCCGGGCATGAGGCTAAGATTAAGGAATGGGAGTTGCAACAGTCTTTGGAACGGACGCGCAGACTCCGTCCGGATTTGCTGGGAGAGGAATAAACCAGTTGTATAAAAATAGAAAAAGGACATTCGCTATGAATGTCCTTTTTTATGTAAAATAGGTGCGAATGATATTCACTTGTTATTGGTTACACCTCAAGCGCACCGATGATTTCTTTCACGGACTTATATCCGTGTCTATCGAGATAGTCGTTTATACCTTCCGCTACTTTAATTGTAACTGCCGGATCGATGAAATTTGCCGTACCGATTTGGATGGCTGAAGCTCCGGCAAGCATAAATTCCACTGCGTCTTTCCAGTTCATGATACCTCCTAAACCTATGACAGGTATTTTTACCGCCTGAGCAACTTGCCATACCATGCGGAGTGCGATTGGTTTTACTGCTGCGCCGGACATACCACCTGTTACGGTAGAGAGTATAGGACGCCTGCGTTCCGCGTCTATAGCCATTCCAAGTAGTGTATTAATTAATGAAACGCTGTCTGCACCGCCATTTTCTACTGCACGGGCTATTTCAGCGATGCTTGTCACGTTGGGAGACAGCTTTACGATAAGTGTCTTTTTGTAAGCTGCACGCACAGCTTTCACCACTTCTTCGGCTCCTTTTGCAGTGACGCCAAAAGCCATTCCACCTTGCTTCACATTAGGGCAAGAGATGTTCAATTCAATGGCAGGAATTTTGTCAAGTTCGTTAATGGCTTCCGCTGTTTTTACATAATCTTCTATGGCAGAACCCGAAACATTTACAATCATATTGGTTTCGATGTCCTTAATACGCGGATATATCTGTTCAACAAAGTAATTTACTCCCTTATTTTGCAGTCCCACAGCGTTTAACATACCTGAAGGAGTTTCTGCCATACGCGGATATGGGTTACCTTCACGTTTGTGAAGAGTCGTACCCTTTACAATTATACCACCTATTCGCGTAATATCAATGAAATCGGCAAACTCTTCACCATATCCAAATGTACCGGAAGCCGTCATCACCGGATTCTTCATTTGTAATTCTCCAATGTTTACACTTAAATCTGCCATAATAGTTTGTTTATATTAAAAACCGGACCTTCTTTACATACACATAAATGCCCTTCCGTTGTATTTTCTACACAACAGAGGCAAGCGCCTATACCACACGCCATTGTATTTTCCAATGATACTTCACAAGCTATATCTTTACTTTTGGCATATTTAGCCACCGCCATCATCATAGGCTTAGGACCACAAGTGTAAATCTGCTCGAATTGCACCTTATTCAATATGGAATGTTGTGTCACATACCCCTTTTCGCCATGACTGCCATCCTCGGTAGTCGTATATACATCACCATAAGCTGCAAACTGCTCCAGTTGCAGCAAGTCCTTATTGCTTCTTGCTCCCAGAAGGAACGTCGGTTTACTGCCGTTTTTAGCTAATTGCTCGCCCAGATAAAGCATGGGAGCTGTACCAACACCTCCACCTACTAACAGAAGCTTATCAGAAGCTTTTTCAGGCATTGTGAAGCCATTTCCCAAAGGAAGTACTACGTTGACCGTGTCTCCGGCTTTTGCTTCGCCTAATTGCCTGGTTCCGTCTCCAATCAGTTGGATCAGAAACCATACTTCATTGCGTTGTCTATCTACATAATTAATGGAAATCGGGCGGCGCAAGAAAGTAGTTGGAGATCCGTCCACACGTATTTCCGCAAATTGTCCCGGAAGCATATCCGGAAGCGGAGACGGAGACGTCAGTTTCAATAGCACATAATTAGCGTGCAGTCGGACGTTCTCAGTCACTGTCAAATCTAAAATGTATTTTTTCATTATCCTATATAAAGAGGTGAATTTTATCTTCAGGGTACAAAGATAATGCAAATCGAATGCAGAACTTTCATGCTTGCATGAAAAAGTTCTGCTGAGATGCTTATCTTATCCAAAGATACGGGAAATTGTGCAAATAGTCGTTTATGAGCCTTACTTTTCGGGTTTAAACGTCTCGTACGTATTATCGTCGAAGAAAATTCTTATTTCAGTGATTTTTCTGGGAGGCCTTTCTTTATAGATAATCTCCTGTTTTACAATCTCTTTAGTAGCATTTGCAGGTGTTTCTAATGCGATTTCCTTGCGATTTTCGGCCGGACCTGTCTCTTTGGACGGATTTACGGGATTCTCAGCGAATAATGGATAGTCGAATCCACTCTCGATAGAAGGGTCAGAATCGGAAGACGTATTACTCATTTCACCTTGTCCGGTAAGTAGCCATTCCAAATTGATATCATTATATCTTTGATGTAGACGAAGAATAACTTCTGTACTTGGATACTTATTACGCGGACCTAAAATATGTGAGATGGTAGCTTGAGCTACACCAATACTTTCGGCAAATGCGCCTGCGGTTAATTTTTCCCGATCCATGATCATTTTGAACCTATCTTTTATGCTCATAACTGTTGCGATATAGGTGATGTTTACAATTGTATTGATTCTCTTTTGAATTACAAAAGTAAAAAAATGAAGTTACAAAAGCAAATTAAAAATGTGAATTCTTTCATATTACAATTGTATGATTTCTATTTCAAATGTTATATATACAAATGTGATGATATATATTACCTAGATTTTAAGCCCATATCTGTACTTTAATAAAACTATGTATGTTATTGGTTATTATGTATATAAATTTAAGTTCTTTCTATAGTATATCCTATATTACAATTGTTTTCTCATTGATTTCTCTATTTATGAACTGATAGATCATATAAATGGCTATATTTATATTGATTATTAGCAATTTAATTGTTATTTCACTCCTCGTTAACCCCTATCCTATTACCTTTGTTATTTTATCATTACTTCATTAAAAGCAGTCTTATTACAATTGTGTATTATATCTTTTAATTACGTTTGTTATATGTATAATTGTTATATATCCAATTGTGAATATAGTGATATTACGTTTTTAATATTTCATAGTTGAAATAGCAACTATTTCCTTTTCTAATTGCATTTATTCTTGATGATAGATTCGATATTACAGAAAGAATTTGTTACACTAAAATAAGAAGAGCCCAATTGATATGTTCTAAAGTCTTCGTAATTGTAAATCCTTGCTTTATTTCTGTATAAATGATCGGGAACTTGGAATTTCTTAATTCTCAGGGGCTTATTTTGAGTGTATTTAGTTGTAATACAGTATATTATACCCTAATTTTTAGTTCTAAAATTCTCTCATTCTAGAAAAATAACCCTTTCTTAAGTGAGAAATGACATAATGATAGTGAAAATGGCATTTACTTCTCTATTATTGCTGATATAGTTAACAAGTATAATCTCCTCTAAAATAAGAAATAGACGATCTATTTCTATTGATCTGCTGACCACTTTCTAAATATAATTTTCCTTTTTCTTAGAAAAAGTATATTGTTTTCCTATAAAAATATGCCTGCTTTACTCGGGACAGGAGAATATATTATATAAAAACACATGGTCTATTTAATGCAAATAGACCATGTGTTTATATCAGATAAATGGTCTGTTCACTGTATATAGACCATCTGTTTCTGCGAATACGTTGTATGTATTTCAGATACCCTTCCACACTCTATTACTATGAACAGTACGTTTGGGAACGGTGGAAGGGGGTGAAGGAAAAGCTAAATTTCTTGTTTAATGAAGAGTGTATAGAAGAAAAAAGCTGTTAATGCAGGATCTTGAAGACCAGTTCGCGAAGAATATCCCCGTCACTTAAAGATGGATTTCCCACTCCTTTAGATTTTGCATCTGCATATCGTATTTCTCCGATAATTTGCATGGTCTTTACTCCATTATATCGACGCATAGCTGCGAGATAGTCTTTGGCCTGCCAGGGGGTGCGTAGTCCCAACATGTTGGCTATGCCTTGCTCCGATTTTTCAGGGGCATAATAGGCCAACATCAAGTTAGAAAAGAATCCAAAAAGTAAAGATAAAGTCATTTGAATAGGGTTTGTTTTCGGATTTTCTTCAAAATATTTTATTATCTTATTAGCTTTCAGGACATCCTTTTCAACGAGGGCACTGCGCAATTCGAAGTTGTTATAATCCTTACTGATACCAATGTTCTTCTCTATCTGTTCGGGGGTAACGCGTGTATGACCTTTTGGAAGTGTAATGATCAGTTTTTCCAGCTCTCCTGTGAGGCGACTGAGGTCGGCGCCAACGAAATCGGCCAGCATGGCAGTGGCTTTAGGTTCCACGTCGATACCTTTGCGTTTCATATAAGAAGTGATGAATGCAGGCAGTTGCGCATCCTTCACTTTTTTAGATTCAAACAGAACACCAGTCTTTTCGATTTCGGCAGCCAGTTTCTTTCTTCGATCCAGTACGCCATGTTTATGGCATATTACTAATATGGTAGAAAGCAGTGGCTTTTGGAGGTAATAAGAAAGCTCCTCCATATTACGGATATTCTGCGCTTCCTTTACCACCACCACCTGATGCTCGGACATCATCGGATAACGCTTGGCGGCATTAATAACAGTAGCTATATCCACATCTGCCCCGTATACAACGGTCAGGTTGAACTCCTTTTCCGTTTCGGTCAGAATATTGTCTGTTATATAGTCGGCGATGAGGTCGATGTAATAGGGTTCCTCGCCCATGAGATAATAGACGGGACGGTATTGTTTCGCTCTCAGTTCCTTTAAAATGTCATCACACGTGATTTCCTGTTTTGCCATATTCGTTTTTACCAGTCGAATTTCAGATGTTTTACGGTTTTCTTCTCGTCGATAATCATACGCAGGGATGCGATGCCGATTTCAACGTGCTCGGTTACGTAGTTTTGGGTAACCAGGTTATCGCTTTTATCGGTTTTTACTCCTTCAGGAATCATTGGCTGGTCAGAAACCAGTAAGATGGCTCCGGTAGGAATGTGATTGGCAAAACCGCAGCTGAAGAGAGTTGCTGTTTCCATATCGACAGCCATGGCACGGGTTTTCTTCAAATATTCCTTGAATTCCTCATCATGCTCCCAAATGCGGCGGTTGGTAGTGTATACGGTACCTGTCCAATAGTCGCGGGCATGGTCGCGGATGGATGAAGAAACGGCACGTTGCAACATAAATGCCGGTAGCGCCGGTACTTCGGGCGGGAAGTAGTCATTGGAAGTTCCCTCGCCACGGATGGCGGCGATAGGAAGGATGAGATCCCCTATTCTGTTTTTCTTATCGATACCACCGCACTTGCCCAGGAACAGGCAGGCTTTGGGCTGTATAGCACTTAGTAAATCCATGATAATTGCAGCGTTAGGGCTTCCCATACCAAAGTTGATAATGGTCATGCCTTCTGCTGAAGCAGACGTCATATTAGCGTCTTTACCAAGAACGGGCACATTGAACTTCTCCGCAAAAATATCCACATACTTGTTGAAGTTAGTCAACAGAATATACTCTCCAAAGTCCTCAAGCTTACGTTTTGTGTAACGAGGCAGCCAGTTAGCTACGATTTCTTGCTTTGTTTTCATAAGATTTCATTAAATTTGTTCCCTAAATACTTTCAGGGAGCGATTATTTAACTCACAAAAGTACAATAAAAAAGTAGAATTCGGAAATTTGTTAATCACTTATCACATATCAATATGTTATCGTTAAACTTACCTGTATTTGATGCTAAAGTCGTGAACCGTGAAGGGAAACCTGCTATTTTCGACGTGATACGGCGCCGATATGTAGCACTGACGCCCGAAGAATGGGTACGCCAGCATTTCGTACATTTTCTGCTGAACCATAAAGGATATCCGCAGACATTGATGGCGAACGAGGTACAGGTACAGCTAAACGGAACGAAGAAACGTTGTGACACAGTGCTTTACCGTCGTGATCTCACGGCACGGATGATTGTGGAGTATAAAGCGCCGGACATAGAGATTACGCAAGCGGTGTTCGACCAGATTACGCGCTACAATATGGTGCTGAAAGTAGATTACTTGGTAGTGAGTAATGGAATGCAGCACTATTGCTGCCGGATGAATTACGAGCGGAACAGCTATACTTTTCTTCCGGATATTCCTGATTATCAGACGTTATAATATCCATTAAAAAGGGCTACACCCTTTACCCCGGATGGCTACACCCTTTTGGGGATATGGTGTAGCCATGTGAGGCAAAGGGTGTAGCCCTTTTCAATGAGACTGATCAGGATCTAAATCAATGAACCCAATCAGGGTCTAAACCTTCTCAGTCTTTTCTTCTATCTGCTTCTTTCCCAATTTTTCCTGTATCTTCTGCATCAACTCATAGAAATTAGGGATATAGACTGTGGCAAGCAATGTATTCAGTGCCATACCGAACACGACGGCAGCTCCCAGTGCAATACGGCTTTCCGCTCCTGCACCCGTAGCAAACAGCAACGGCATCACACCGAATACAAATGCCAGGGATGTCATCAGGATAGGCCGCAAGCGGATATGCCCTGCCTGGAATGCCGCATCACGAATGGAGTTGCCTTGCGCACGGAAATCGCGGGCGAACTCTACAATCAGAATACCATTTTTTGCCGACAGTGCCACAAGCAGGATAATACCGATTTGTGTATAGATGCTGACAGGTGTTCCCATAATGAGACAGCCAATCATCGCTCCCAACAATGCTACCGGAAGTCCGATGACCGCAGCTACCGGGCTCGTCCAACTCTCGTACTGTGCTGCAAGTACCAGGAAGGCAACGAGTAACGCCATTACAAACACAACGGTTGTCGTCGTTCCCGCCTGCGTTTCCTGATAAGCTACTGACGTCCATTCATAACCAAATTCATCGCCCAATTGCTCCTTAAAGAGTGCCTCCATTTGCTGTATCGCCTCTCCGGAACTGCTTCCCGGGGCTACGTTGCAAGTGACGGAGGCAGTGGAATACATATTGTAACGGTTGATCTGGTCCATTCCCAACTGTTCCTCCACCCGCATAAAGGCTGAAAACGGTACCATCTCTCCCGATGCATTCTGTACACTCAACTTCAGTACATCGTCAATGATCCGTTGGGCACGATCCCGTGCACCGAGTTTTACTTGATAAATACGACCGAACTCAACGAAATCGTTCACATAAGCAGCTCCCATGTAGTAACCTAAGGAAGTAAAGACACTGTTCAGCGGAATACCCATCAATTGCACTTTATCCCGGTCGATGTTCAGGAAATACTGGGGTACATTAGCCTGATACTGACTGCTGACGGATGCCAATGCGGGTTTGGTGTGATAGGTTGCCATCAGTGTCTCTACGGCATGTTGCATTTCTGTGGCACCGAGGTTATTACGATCTTCCACTTGTAGCTGTAGACCGCCCGTAGCACCGAGTCCGGGAATGGCAGGGGGCACCATGGCAAAAACTTCTGCTTCCTGAATTCCATAAGCCTGCGCATTGAAACGATTTACTACAGACTGGGCCGTATGTTCCTTTCCTTTACGCTCGTCCCAGTTCTTCAGGATGACGAAATAGGTGCCGGAATTACTCTGTTCCCCGCCTCCCATGACAGAGAAGCCGGATATGCCGATATAATTTTTCACTTCGGGATAGCTGTTGAGGATTTCATTGATCTCACGTCCGACAGCTTCTGTACGTTCCAGACTTGAAGCAGGCGGCAATTGCACCACGGCAAGGAAATACCCGTCATCTTCTTCGGGAATAAAGGTACTGGGCCACTT
Organism: Bacteroides intestinalis; assembly: GCF_003464595.1. GTDB lineage: Bacteria > Bacteroidota > Bacteroidia > Bacteroidales > Bacteroidaceae > Bacteroides > Bacteroides intestinalis_A. Next base: position 121,121 of record NZ_QRZF01000010.1, on the reverse strand, counting down.
CATAAACAGGATCACAGCGAGCGCTGTAAACCCGGCATAAGACAACAGTGCAGCAGCAGGACGCCGGAGCAACCAACCCACGGTTTTATCATATATCCCTTGTGTCTTGTCGTACACAAAGTTGAAGCCCCGGAAAAGTGGCGACTGTGCAGGTTTCGTGGGCTGTAATATCAAGGCACACAATGCCGGAGTCAGTGTCAGCGAGTTGAAACCGCTTAGCACGGTGCTGGCAGCAATAGTCAGTGCAAACTGCTTATAAAGCTGTCCGGAGATACCGCTGACGAGCATTGTCGGAATAAATACGGCAAGCAACACCAGCACTACGCCCACAATCGGACCGGTGATCTCTCCCATCGCCTGAATGACCGCCTGCCGGGCACTGTACTGCCCCGTATCAAGCAAACGCGTGGAGTTTTCCACTACCACAATGGCGTCATCCACCACAATGGCCACGGCAAGTATCAGTCCGAACAGCGTCAGTGTATTGATGGAGAATCCGAAGAGCGCCATCACTGCCAGAGTACCGATGAGTGATACGGGAATGGTGATACACGGAATGATAACCGCCCGCCAATTTTGTAGGAAAAGGAAGATGACAAGTACCACAAGCAGGGTTGTTTCCAGGAAAGTTACCAGCACTTCGTCTACTGAAGCGTGGATGACGTCCGTCGTATCCAGGGTTACACTGTAATGGATGCCGCTGGGGAACGATTCTGACAGTTCCTGCATCTTCTCTTTCACGCCTTTGGATACATCCAGCGAATTGGAACCCGGTTGCTGATAGATGGCAATGGCGGCGGTAGGTTGCCCGTTCAGCCGGGATACGACGCTGTAGGATGCGGAGCCAAGGTCGATGTGAGCCACATCACGGAGGCGAAGCACTCTCCCGCCCGCTTCTGTTCGTAAGATGATATTGCCGAACTCTTCGGGAGACGAAAGTCGCCCTTTCACCGTCAGACTGTATTGATAGGCAGGGGCATTGTTGCCGGAAGAGACATTGCCGATGTTAGTGTTGCCCGGAGTAGGATTTCCTGGCAGGGGTTGTCCCACGGCTCCGGCACTGACTTCTACATTCTGTGATTGAATGGCCTGGTAGACATCGGCTGCCGAAAGATTACGGATACGCAGTGCTGCCGGGTCCAGCCAGATACGCATGGAGTAGTCTCCCGCTCCCATCACATTGACAGCGCCTACGCCCGGCACGCGCGTCAACTGGTCGGCAAGGTTCAGGGTGGCGTAGTTGCTGAGGTATAGTCCGTCATATTCCTTGTTTTCGGAAGTCATGGTGAGGAACATCACGATGTTCGACGACTGCTTTTGAACGGTTACTCCCTGTACCACTACCGGGGTTGGCAATGAAGCCTGTGCCACGCTGACACGGTTTTGGACTTGTACGGTTGCCATGTCGATATCTGTTCCGACGGCAAAAGTAATGGTGAGTGAATAGGCACCCGATGAGGAGGAATTGGAGGACATATAAAGCATGCCTTCCACTCCGTTTACTTGCTGCTCGATGGGTATACCCACGGTTTGGGCCACTGTCTGCGCGTTGGCACCCGGATAGACGGCGCTGACCTGAACGGTAGGCGGCGTAATGTCCGGATACTGCGCAATGGGGAGTATGCCCAGTGTGACCAGTCCCGCCACCACGATCAGCAGCGCAAGCACGGTAGCAAAGATAGGACGGTTTATGAAGAATTTTGAGAACATGAGCTTAGTATTTAGTTATTTACGATTGGTTATTTGCTGATGGGCTTTACTTTCATCCCTTCCCGTACTTTCATCAGTGCCCGGGTGACGTAGCGTTCCTGTGGCGAGAGTCCGCCGGTTATTTGCCGCAGACTGTCGTCTATCAACTGTCCCACCTCGATGTGGCGATAGCGCACCATATCGGAATCGTTCACTACATACACATATTTTCCCAATTGATCGGTCCCGATAGATGCGTCCGGTATCAGTATTGCCTGCGATTCTTTGCCGTATGGCAAGGTGATGCTGACATAAAGTCCGCTTTTCAGTAAACCTTTCGGGTTGTCCAGGCGGGCACGCAGATTCAGAGTTCCGGTGCTCAGGTCTACATTTGGTGCGAAGTAATCGAGTGTGGCAGGATACGGCTGTATGCCGTCTTCCCCCAGATTAACAGTGATTTGCCGGGGCAGTGTATCTTTCTGCTGTGCGGTTCCTTGTTGCATCAGCATGGCAAGCCACTGGTTATCAGTGATATTGAAGTATGTATATAGCAGGTCATCTTTATAGATCGTGGCAAGGGTGACAGGTTGCAAACTTCCCCCTACATAACTGCCCACATCGACTTGATTCCGGCTGACAGTCCCATCAAACGGTGCCCGGACTGTGCAGTAGCCCAGATTTGTGCGTGCCGTATTCAGTGCAGCTTCGGCGTTGCTGACTGCCGCTTGCGAAGTGGCAACATTCGATTTCGACTGTAGCACCTGTATCTGGCTTACAGCATCGCTTTTCACAGCTTCCAGCATACGGGCATAGTTGTTCTGGGCATATTCCAGATTGGCTCGGGCGGTGTTCAGTTCCGCTTCCGCCTGTTCTACATTGTCCTGGTAAATAGTGGGTTCGATGACGAACAACACCTGTCCTTTCCGAACTCTGCTTCCCGGAGCATAGGCGATGCTTTGCAGGGTTCCGTTCACCCGTGCCACCAGGTCGACGGTCTTTTCCGAACTCAGATAGCCCGGATACTCTTTAGTCAGTGTGATGTCTTTCACCACCGGACTGGCTACGCTTATCTCCGGAACGGGCATCGCTCCGCGCGCTGCTTCTTTTTTGTCCCCACATCCCGCCAGCAACGGAATCAGCGTGAGGATGATGTACATTTCATTTTTCATATATGGTTATGGTTTAGGAATTATTACTCAGTTCTCTTTATATCCTCCTCCCAGTGCCTGGTACAATGACACCAGATATAGCAGTGAACTACCCTCCGCCTGCGTCAACTGGTTTTCGTACGTCAGTAGCGAACGGAGTGCATCCAGTACATTCTGGAAAGGGCTAAGTCCCTGTTTATAAAGCTCCAGGGAGAGTTTCAGTGTCTCTTGTCCCTGATTTCGTACTTCCCGGAGGGCGACAATCTGCTTGATGGAATTCCGGTAATTATTCATTGCATTATCCGTTTCCTGCACAGCGGTGAGCACGGTTTCGTTGAAGTTATGCACTGCTTCGTCCAGTTGTGCACGTGCCTGTTTGGTGGCATTCACCAGCTTTGTTCCGCTGAAGAGTGTCCAACTGAGGGTTGGGGCAATTTCAAATGTCATGCTTTTCCGTCGGGTCAGGTCTTTCAGATCACGAGCGGCATATCCTACAGATCCTTTCAGGAATACTTGTGGTAGCCAGTCGCTTTTGCTGGCTCCCAATAGTGCGGCTTGTGCATTAACCAGTCTTTCGGCCTGGCGCACATCGGGACGACGAAGCAATAAATCGGCGGGTAATCCTACTCCAACAGGTTCCATGTAGTCGGGCAATTTCCCGATTCTTTCCAATGTGGGGCGTATTTCCTGCGGATAAGTTCCCAGCAGAATAGCCAGCGAGTTGATGTATTGGCTGATTCCGGATTCCAGTTGCGGAACAGATGCTTTAGTGCTGAAATACACTGATTTAGCCTGTGCTACATCCAGTTTCGATACAAGTCCCGTGTTGTAGCGTACTTCGGTGATGTTGAGCACTTCTTCTTGCGTCCGGCAGTTATGCATTACTACCTGCAATTCCTGTTGCAGTTCCCGCAGGTTGATGTAGGCAGAAGCTACTTGTGCACAGAGGGATACCTGTACGGAGATGTACTCTTCACGGCTGGCTTGGAATGTTTCCCGTTGCGCCTTTACCCGTTGCCGGATGCTTCCGAATATATCCAGTTCCCAACTGGCATTGAGCGACGCATCATAATAATGTGTGATGGATTGGGGCAATTCGGTGGTGTTACCACTGCTTTGCTGGCGGAGCCATCCACCATTTAAAGAAATAGAAGGGAAAAAATTACTGCGCTCCATCCTCAGGCTGGCACGTGCCTGTTCCATACGGTCTATAGCGGCAAGTACGGAATAGTTTTCGCCGGATGCTACGCTGATAAGAGAGTCCAGTACCGGGTCATTGAATGCTTTCCACCACTGGTCATCTACCGGTAATATTTGTCCGCTGAATAAGTTATCATCTGCGGATGCCGTGGTAGAATTAGCGGTTCCTGCGGAAGTAGGGACCGTTTTAGAGTTCGGAACTACCGTATTCCCCCAGCCTCGGGGCAACGGTTTTTCCAGATAACGGTTGCCATTCTGTGCCGTGACGGCAGAACATAGGCACGATAAGAGCAGCACGCTGCCCCAAGCTTTAATCTTCATAGGTTTAGGTTGTTTTTTGTGATACAGGGTTCATAACAACCTGGAGCTCTATTTGTTTAGAGAAGATTGGGGAGGTTATAATGGGGTTCTGACAGATGGATGTGGATTGGTGTGGGTGATCTATAATTGAAGAAATGAATTAAAGATTGCTGGTATCCTTTTGTTAGTTTGCTGATAATCAATTAACTGTATTTACCGACAGCTTACTGCAAGATGTAAAAGCATTTACCGCCGTATGTAACGACCTTTACCCCTTATTGTAACGGCTTTTACTTCGGTATGTAACGACCTTTACTGCAGTATGTAAATGGAGTTACCGTGCGGGGTTAACAAAGCTATCATTTGGGGTAAACAGAATTTTCATGAGAGGAAACGACTGTGCACTTATAAAGTGAAGTAAGAGATAATCCATACCCCTACAATAATGAGTTTAATTCAACGACTTCGGCAGTGTATATATAAGGACGCCCCTGCAAGCAATAAGATGTTGCTTGCAGGGGCGTCCTTATATATATACCGCCGAATATTATTCCGCAGTCTTTTTTCTTCTAGTTGGCTTTTCCTTTACCTCTTCCTTGTGTTCGATGGTTACACCAGCCAATTCCGGGTCAATCATGATACGTCCGCAATATTCGCAAACGATGATTTTCTTACGAGAACGGATATCCAGTTGTCTCTGGGGCGGGATTTTGTTGAAGCAACCGCCACAAGCGTCACGTTGTACATATACGATACCCAATCCGTTGCGAGAGTTCTTACGGATACGCTTGAAAGATTGCAGCAAGCGCGGTTCGATCTTAGTTTCAAGTTCTTTGGCTTTGTCTCTCAGCTTTTCTTCTTCCTGCTTGGTTTCAGAGATGATTTCGTCCAGTTCGTTCTTCTTAACGTCCAGGTCTTTCTGTCTTTCATCCAACGCTTCTGTGCTCTTTGCAGCTTCAGCAGATTTCTCCTGTTCCTGTGCAGCGAACTCTTTAATTCTCTTATCGCAAAGCTCCATTTCCAGAGTCTGAAATTCGATTTCTTTGCTCAGGAAGTCGTACTCACGGTTGTTGCGTACATTCTCCTGCTGTTCCTTGTATTTTGCGATAGAAGCTTTTGAAGTTTCAATCTCCACTTTCTTGGTAGCGATGGCGGATTTCAGTTCGGCTACTTCTGCCTTAATTCTGTCAATACGAGTGCTCAGACCGGCGATTTCATCTTCCAAGTCCTGTACTTCCAGCGGAAGTTCACCTCTTAAAGTCTTGATTTCATCAATCTTAGACAACATAGTCTGCAACTGGAACAGGGCTTTCAATTTCTGCTCCACGGTCAATTCCTGAGGATCTTTTTTTGCTTCTTTAGCCATTTTACTTATAAATATTTTATGGGGTTGGTATTCACTTTGCACTGTTGCAGCGCAAGGTTAGGAAACAACTCCCGGATTATTGTATAGAATATTTCTTTTGTATATTGTTCGCTTTCGTAATGTCCTATCTCTGCCAGCAGAATGTCCGTATCGTGTCCGAAGTAATCGTGATACTTGATTTCCCCGGTGATGAACACGTCTGCACCGTTGCGTATGGCAAGCGGCATCAGAAATGCTCCAGCTCCTCCACACAGTGCCACGGTCTGTATTTCACGCCCGGTCAGCTTGTTATGCTTCAGACAGCCCACTTCAAAGGTCTTCTTGATGCGTTTCAGGAACTCCAACTCCGTTTCCGGTGTTTCCAGTTCTCCGATAACTCCTGCCCCAGCCTGTGTCCAGCTATTCTGCAAAGGATATAAATCGAATGCAGGTTCCTCATACGGATGGGCATTCAGCAGAGCTTTGATAACTTCCGATTTCTTGTAGGCAGGCAATACGGTTTCTATCCGCATTTCTTTTTCCGTATGCAACTCTCCGATGCTTCCACAGAACGGGTGGCTACCCTCCTGAGCGCGGAAAGTTCCCTCTCCTTCTACATTGTAGCTGCATGCGTCGTAGTTTCCTATGCAACCGCATCCGGCTGCAAACAAAGCTTTACGAATATCTTCCGCCTGTGCTGTGGGTACAAAAGTCACCAATTTTACCAAAGCATTCTCTTTGGCTTCCAGCACGCGTACATTACTCAATCCTATTTTCTCGGCAATCTTGAAGTTCACCCCTCCCGGAGCATTGTCCAGGTTGGTATGTGCCGAGTAGATCACGATATCATTCTTGATTGCTTTCATGATACAATGCTCTACATAGTCCCTACCCGTGATGGATTTATATCCTTTGAATATCAGCGGATGATGGGATATGACAAGATTGTACCCTAACGCAATCGCTTCGTCCAGCACGGCTTCGGTGACGTCAAGACACAACAAAGCCCCTGTTGCTTCCGCTTCTGTCAATCCGATTTGCAGGCCGGCATTATCAAATCCGTCTTGCAATGGCAGAGGCGCGAACCGTTCAAGGGCGCTTACTATCTCCTTAATTCTCATTATGTGAATAGAAAATTTCGGTGCAAATATAGTAAAAATGCACTGAATAACTGTTTGTTTTACTCTTTTTTTATATATTTGTTCGGATAATTGTAAAACTCTATACCATGAAAGCATTACTTTTCTCGTTTTTTGCTTTATTATGCATTCTTTTCTCGTGCCAACCCTCACCCAAAGCCCAGGATGGCGGTGAAGAAGATGCACAAGAGGAATTTGTGGATACTACTCCGAAGGCTACAGCCATCTTCTGGATAGATAAACATAAGGAAATGCCCGGACAATCGTCAAAGAGGCCGGGGGCGGTACGTACCGTGAAAGCCAAAGTCAATATCCATTTGGCAGGACGTATAGAAGTACTTTCGTATGTGAAACCGCAGAAAGGATATATAAAAAGTTATATAAATCGCCGTCTTGAGACGTTCCGGGTAAGGAAAGTGTTGATGGATAGTGCTTATATAAAACCCGGCATCCAGTATGTGCAATTGCGTTATACTCCTGAAAAAGTAGAGCACTAACGGTTTTTCTTCTTTTCCTTTTTCTCTACCATTACCTGCAATAGTTTTCCGTTGGCATCGAACGACTTACGGGATGCCAGCGAGATGGTAATCATTAGCGAAAGCATGGATGCCGTGAAGGTTATCACCATAATCATCATCTGATATTTGATGGCGACATTCGGGCTACTGCCTCCCAGGATTTGTCCGATCATTGTGCCGGGCAGTGCCACCAGACCCATAACGGCAATATTGGCAATCAACGGACTAAAAGACTTAATGATAGCCTGTTTGATAAAAGGCGCCTGTGCTTCCGCCCTTGTGGCGCCATTGCCAAGCAGATAGCGATACAATTGCTGTTCCCGTTTCAATCCGCTGTAATAGGCATTCAGCGCAACAACATTGCTGGATAACATGTTTCCCATCAGGATACCGAATATCGGAATAAAATACTGGGCACTGAACACATTTTCCAGCCGTAATACAATGGCAATGAAGTACATGCCGATGCAGACGACACTGAATAAGAAACCTATGGAGATAGGAATAAACAGTATTTTCCGTTTCAGTTGGGTGCGTGCCAGGGCAGTTTGTGCGGCGACGAATATCATAATAATCACCCACAGGAAGTTGATCCACGGGTTATTCCACAGAAACAAGTATTTCAGGTAGATACCGATAAAGAAAAGTTGTACAATCATCCGTGCGATACCAATCACGGTAACCCACAATAGCCCTGTTCTGAATTTCCACAAGTAGAACAGCGGAATGAGCAACAGCAACAATCCAATGGCTAAACTGGTATATGATATGTCGATAGTTCCCACTTTATTAATCTCTTAGTTACAGTGTTATCATCTGGTTGCATCCTTGCGCAAATCCCTGGTCGTGAGAGACGGCGAGGATGGCACTTCCCTCCCTCATTCGTTTCCGGAAGAAAGCAAGTACTTTATCCGTAGAGTCCGAATCCAGTGCGGAAGTCGGTTCATCCACAATCAGCAGCGGCTTTTGCATCAGGGTGGCTACGGCAATCATGATACGTTGCCGTTGTCCTCCGGAGATCTCATTCACACGTTTATCGTACAATTCCTCTTCCAGCCCCAATTCATCGAAACAGGCAAATAGTTTATCCAGTGAAAAGGGGGTATTCCGATTAGCTTTCAGATTGAAAGGGAGTTGCACCATTTCCTTCACCCATTCCGATGGAAGCGCGAGTTCTTGCGGTATCCATGCCACTTGCCTGCGAATTTGGTCGATAGTTCCTTTTTCCAGTAAAATGCCGTTAACGGTGATGTTCCCTGCTTTGAGGGGTACAAATCCTAAAACTGCATTCAGCAAGGAGGTCTTTCCCCGCCCCGATTGTCCGGAAATACAGGCGATTTCCCCTTCGTGCAGTTGTAAGCAAAAACCGGAAAAAAGTGTATCTGCTCCGAAAGCGATGCATGCGTTGTCTATTTGAAGTATAGTCCTGGTCTCCATTTGAAAGCAAATATAGAAAGGAATTCTGAGAAAACGACGGATTATTGGCTGAAATCAGTATCTTTAAATAAGATAAGCTGCATTTTGGCATAACTTTTTCATGCAAGCATGAAAGTTCTGCACTCAATTTGCATTATCTTTGCTATCAGTTTTTAATAAAAGTGAGAATTATGATACAGAACGAACGTGCAAGCCGCCACGAACATGTGTTGGACGTGGCAAGGCAGATGATGACTGCTGCCCGTACCGCTCCGAAGGGAAAAGGTGTAGATATAATTGAAATAGCTATGGTCACCGGAGACGATTTAAAAGTACTGTCGGACAAGATGGTTGCCATGGTGGAAGAACACGGAATGAAGTTCTTTTTGCGGGATGCCGCCAACATTTTGCAGGCTGAATGTGTAATTATAATAGGTACGCGCGAGCAGGTGCAAGGATTGAACTGCGGCCATTGTGGTTATCCCACTTGTGCGGGACGCCCCGAAGGTGTGCCTTGTGCCGTGAATTCGGTCGATGTAGGTATAGCTATCGGTTCGGCTTGTGCCACGGCAGCCGATTTGCGCGTGGATACCCGTGTGATGTTTTCTGCCGGACTTGCTGCGCAGCAATTGGAGTGGTTGCCGGGATGCAGATCCGTGTATGCTATTCCGGTCAGTGCTTCGACCAAGAATCCGTTCTTTGACCGCAAGCCGAAAGAAGAAAAGAAAGAATGATAAATATGAGTGATACGTTCAATGCTGTTTTACTTGCCGAATGGGCGCCGCAAAGCGGAATACAGCTGACTTGGCCCCATGCCGGAACTGACTGGGCACATATGCTTACGGAAGTACAAGCCTGCTTTGCCGCTATCGCACGCGAAATAGCCCAACGGGAATTGCTTCTGATTGTAACTCCCGAACCGGAGGAGGTCAAAAAGCAGATTTCAGCTACCGTCAATATGCAGAATGTCCGTTTCATGGAGTGTGAAACGAATGATACCTGGGCGCGTGATCATGGTGCAATTACCATGTTGGATTCAGAAGGCGCTTCGCTTCTTGATTTCATGTTCAATGGCTGGGGGCTGAAATTCGCTTCGGATAAAGACAATCTGATTACTCGTCAGGCTGTGGAAGCCGGTTTCCTGAATGGGCGGTATGTTAATCGTCTGGGGTTTGTTCTGGAAGGTGGTTCCATTGAGAGCGACGGTTTGGGAACATTGCTCACCACGTCCGAGTGTTTGCTTTCTCCCAATCGTAACGGACAGATGAGTCGCGATGAAATCGAAGAATATCTCTGTTCTGTATTTCATCTGAAACAGGTACTTTGGCTCGATCATGGGTATTTGGCAGGAGATGATACAGATAGTCATGTCGATACGCTCGCTCGTCTTTGCTCACCGGATACTATTGCCTATGTGCAATGCACCGATACGCAGGATGAACATTACGAAGCTCTCCATCAAATGGAAGAGCAACTGAAAACCTTCCGTACTTTGAATGGAAACCCCTACCGCCTGTTGGCATTGCCTATGGTGGACAAGATTGAGGAAGAGGGTGAACGTCTCCCCGCAACGTATGCCAATTTCTTGATAATGAATGATGCGGTGCTTTATCCTACTTATCGTCAGCCGGAGAATGACCAATGTGCTAAAGAAGTGCTTCAAGCAGCTTTCCCTCATCACGAGATAGTGGGCGTGGATTGCTGTGCATTGATAAAGCAACATGGCTCGTTGCATTGCGTGACGATGCAATATCCAGTGGGAATTATAGCCTGAAAGGCTAAAATTATATGGCGTAGGGCAACGCCCTACGTAGTAAATGAATCGCTAACCTAAGCCCTGAAAGGGCGAAATAGAATATTGATCTGATACTAATTAGTGAAATATTAAAATTAGAAAGATATGAGAAAAATAAAAGTCGGAATTATTCAGCAAGCCAATACAGCAGATCTTCGTACGAACTTGATGAATCTGGCTAAAAGCATAGAAGCCTGTGCTGCACATGGTGCGCAACTGGTTGTATTACAGGAACTACACAACTCCCTGTATTTCTGTCAGACTGAAAACACACAACTGTTTGATCTGGCGGAAACCATTCCCGGCCCTTCCACCGGATTTTACTCCGAACTGGCCGCTGCCAATAAAATCGTATTGGTGACCTCCCTATTTGAGAAACGTGCTCCGGGACTCTATCATAACACCGCCGTCGTTTTTGATCGTGACGGGAGCATTGCCGGAAAGTATCGCAAGATGCATATCCCCGACGATCCGGCCTATTATGAAAAGTTCTACTTCACCCCCGGAGATATAGGTTTCGAACCTATCCAAACCTCTCTCGGAAAACTGGGCGTACTTGTTTGCTGGGATCAGTGGTATCCCGAAGCTGCCCGCCTGATGGCATTGAAAGGTGCCGAATTATTAATCTACCCCACTGCCATCGGTTGGGAAAGCAGTGATGCCGATGATGAAAAGGCACGCCAGCTCAATGCCTGGATTATCTCCCAGCGTGCTCATGCCGTAGCCAACGGACTTCCTGTTATCTCCGTTAACCGTGTCGGTCACGAACCCGATCCGTCCATGCAGACAAATGGCATCCAATTCTGGGGAAATAGTTTTGTAGTAGGTCCGCAAGGAGAATTCCTTGCACAAGCCGGAAACGACCGTCCGGAAAATATAGTAGTGGAAATAGATATGGAACGCTCGGAAAATGTACGCCGTTGGTGGCCTTTCCTGCGCGACCGTCGTATCGATGAATACGGTGGATTGACGAAACGCTTTATTGATTAAAATGCAATTTGATAAAAGCGCAGCAAAACGCAGTTTGATAAAACGTTAACGGAATGTGATTCTCCTGTTCATTATAAAATTCACGCCTCCGTAGATAAACAGTCCCAGGAACTGAGCCAGGTATTCATCACAATTCAGTGCCTCGACCAACACTACCAGAAATAGGAATTGCGCCAGATACGCCATTCCGAAAGCGATGGAAAAGAGCAACACCTGCCTCCAGGTGTTGCTCTTCTTTTCTTTATCATCCAAAGGGAATATCCAGTGCTTGCACCAGATAAAATTATGAGTCTGCGCAATGATGTAAGCAGTTATGTTAGAGAGCATATAGTCGATGTCCAGTTCATCCATCATCAGCCAGATGACTGCTGCTATAATCAGGGCATTCAGCGTACCGATTACCGCAAAACGGAAGATGCGTCTCGACTCTCTCACAACAAACTAACCTACTCTTACTCTTTGATATCTACGATCAGATTCAGTTCATCCAACTGAGACGGATCAAGTGCTGCGGGAGCATCCAGCATCACGTCGCGTCCACTGTTATTCTTCGGGAATGCGATGCAATCACGAATACTATCCAATCCGGCAAAGAGAGATACCCAACGATCAAGACCATATGCCAGACCACCATGAGGAGGTGCACCGTATTTGAATGCATTCATCAGGAAGCCGAATTGTTCTTCTGCTTTTTCAGGAGTGAATCCCAGGATTTCGAACATCTTTGCCTGCAACTTCGGATCGTGGATACGGATTGAACCGCCACCGACTTCCACACCATTGATTACCATATCATAAGCATCGGCACGTACTGCTGCCGGATCAGTATCCAGTAAATCAATGTCCTCGTCTTTCGGATGGGTAAACGGATGGTGCATAGCCATCAAGCGGTTTTCTTGCTCACTCCATTCAAACATCGGGAAGTCTACCACCCACAGGCATGCGAATGTGTTCTTATCACGCAATCCCAGTTGGCTACCCATTTCCAGACGAAGCTCGCAAAGTTGCTTGCGCGTCTTCATGGTGTCGTCACCACTCAAAATCAGAATCAAGTCACCCGGTTGGGCACCGAAAGCTTCTTTCACCTGTTGCAGTACTTCCTGCGTATAGAATTTGTCAACACTTGATTTTACATTTCCGTCTTCCTCTACACGGGCGTAAACCATACCTTTTGCACCAATCTGCGGTCTCTTCACAAATTCCGTCAGTGCATCCAGTTGTTTGCGGGTGTAGTGTGCAGCACCTTCGGCACAGATACCACCGATGTATTCGGCGCTATCAAATACAGAGAAACCATGACCTTTCAGTATATCCATCAGCTCCACGAACTTCATACCGAAACGCAAGTCGGGTTTGTCGCTACCATAATATTTCATGGCGTCCGCCCATGCCATACGCTGGAACTGACCTTCCAATTCCACACCGCGGATTTCTTTGAACAGATATTTCGTCATACCTTCAAACAGGTTGATGATGTCGTCCTGTTCTACGAAAGACATTTCGCAGTCTATCTGAGTAAATTCCGGCTGACGGTCGGCACGAAGGTCCTCGTCACGGAAACACTTGGCAATCTGGAAGTAACGGTCGAAACCGGATACCATTAACAATTGCTTCAAGGTCTGCGGGCTTTGCGGCAAAGCGTAAAACTGTCCCGGATTCATGCGTGAGGGCACCACGAAGTCGCGTGCGCCTTCCGGAGTAGAGCCTACCAGTACAGGAGTTTCCACTTCGATGAAACCCTGGCTGTCCAGATAGCGGCGTACCTCAATGGTCATTCTATGGCGGAGTTCCAGATTTCTGCGTACCGATGGACGGCGCAAATCCAGATAACGGTATTTCATGCGGATATCGTCGCCACCATCCGTATTATCTTCGATGGTGAACGGAGGTGTCAGGGCTGCATTCAGCACATTCAGTTCCGATACGATGATTTCAATATCTCCGGTCGGGATATTGGCATTCTTGCTGAAGCGTTCGTTCACCGTTCCTGTAATCTGAATGACGAATTCGCGTCCCAGGCGGTTGGCGTTCTCGCAAAGTGCGGCGTCCACCTCTTCGTTAAAAACTAACTGGGTGATACCGTAACGGTCGCGGAGGTCAATGAATGTCATACCTCCCATTTTACGGCTGCGCTGCACCCAACCTGCCAGCGTTACTTGCTTATTGACATCGGAGATACGAAGTTCTCCGCAGGTGTGTGATCTAAACATGTTGATATTTACAATTTACAATTTACAATTTACAATTTGGCTGCGCTGTCGGGGCACACGCTTAATTGCTAATGACGCGCAAAAATACAGATTTATTTTATAAAAAACTCAGATTTTCGTTAACTTCTTAATCTGCTCTTTACTCTTATCCAATATCATCTTATTCTTATGCACAATCTCCTCATTGATCTGCTTCAGGCCATTTATATAATCCTGTGCCCGTTGCAATACATTCGAAGAGTCTTTTTCGGCATACCGGGGGATGATAACCTGCAATCCTTCTTTGATTACCTTTACGTCAATGTTTTCTCCCATCATCATCGGGTCCCCGTCAAAGTGCACTACCCCCGGTTTGGTACGGTGGATGCGCAGCGTCTGGCAGCGGAAAGTTTTGATGCGGCTATTTTGGTCTATAGTCTTATTAAATAGTTGGAAAGACAGGGAGGGCACATCCAGCACCGTGAAAGGTTCAAGGATGGTCACGTCCAGTAATCCGTCCGTCAGCATGGCCTGTGGAGCTATGTACGCATTGTTTCCATATTGCGAAGCATTGCCGCAGGCTATCAGGAAAGCCTTATACTTTAAAGTACCGTCTTCCGTTTCCAGTTCGTAAGTTTCGGGCTGATACTTCAGGCTCTCCAGCAGAGTCTTTTCTAAATAGGTAAGAGGGCCTCTCCTGCCCGCCTTTGCAAACTTCAGGCTGACAAAAGCATCAAAACCCACACCGCAGGTACAGAAGAAAGGCACTTCATTGATTTTTCCGTAATCGATGACGTCTATAATTCCTTTGTTGATGATTTCTATCGCCTTTTTGGGCTCCATCGAAATTTGCAGATGGCGTGCCAGTCCGTTTCCCGAACCACACGGAATGATGCCCAATGCAGTTTTTGTATGCACCAGCGAACGGGCTATTTCGTTAATCGTACCGTCACCACCAATAGCGACTACAGCGTGCACATTTTCCTTTGCTTTTTGTGCAGCAATTTCAACAGCATGTCCGGCATATTCGGTATAGATTACCTCTTGGGCATACTTTGCCTTATCCAGCTTTTCATCGAGCAAATGGAGGATTTGCTCTTTGCTCTGCGTACCGGATTTCGGATTTATAATGAATGATATTTTCTTTTTTTCTTCGTCCATGCAAGGGTTGTTTCACTATGCAATTTTATAAATGGCAAAAGTAATACAAATACTTGAATTTTTAACCATAGAGTGGGCTTTAATCCATGGGCAAATATATTTTTTAGTAAAAAAAGAACAGATAAGCACATATTTTGCTATCTTTGCCCCCTGTTTTCAAAAGGCTTGTAATTAAGAGTTAAATATTTCATATTATATAATAAACATTTCATGGGATTACTACAAGACAAATTGGCGAAATACGACCTGCCACAGCAATATATGGCAATGGGCGTATACCCCTATTTCCGCACAATTGACAGCCATCAGGATACTGAGGTGTTGATGGATGGTAAAAAAGTCCTGATGTTCGGTTCGAATGCTTATACGGGACTGACTTACGATAAAAGAATAATAGAAGCCGCAAAAGCTGCCACAGATAAATACGGTACAGGTTGTGCAGGTTCCCGTTTATTAAATGGAACTCTTGATATACATGTAGAGTTGGAAAAAGAACTGGCTGAGTTTGTCGGAAAAGACGATGCACTCTGTTTTTCCACCGGATTTACTGTAAATGAGGGTGTTATTCCGCAATTGACGGGACGTAACGATTACATTATCTGTGACGACCGCGTGCACGCTTCCATCGTAGATGGCCGCCGCCTCTCCTTTTCTACTCAATTAAAGTATAAACATAACGATATGGCCGATCTGGAAAAAGAACTCCAGAAATGCGAGCCGGATGCTATCAAACTGATCGTGGTGGATAGCGTTTTCTCTATGGAAGGCGACCTTGCCAACCTCCCCGAAATCGTACGTTTGAAGAAAAAATACAATGCCAGCATCATGGTGGACGAAGCACACGGATTGGGTGTATTCGGAAAACAGGGACGCGGTGTTTGCGATCATTTCGGTGTGACGGATGATATCGACCTGATTATGGGTACGTTCAGCAAGTCACTAGCTTCTATCGGTGGTTTCGTTGCCGGAGATGCTTCGGTAATCAACTGGTTGCGCCACAATGCCCGTTCTTATATATTCCAGGCAAGTAACACGCCTGCTGCTACGGCTGCTGCCCGTGAAGCTCTTCACATCATTATGAACGAACCGGAACGTCAGCAACGTTTGTGGGACATCACCAACTATGCATTGAAGAAATTCCGTGATGCCGGTTTCGAAATCGGTGAAACTGAATCCCCTATCATTCCGTTGTATGTGCGTGATGCAGAAAAGACATTTATCGTAACTAAGATGGCGTTTGACGAAGGCATCTTCATCAATCCGGTTATTCCGCCCGCTTGTGCACCGCAAGATACGCTGGTACGCGTAGCATTGATGGCTACTCACACCAAAGAGCAGGTAGACTATGCTGTTGAGAAGTTGACGAAATGTTTCCGTGAACTCGGAGTGATTGAATAAGGATTTTCCAGAAATCAGATAAAATGAAAAGAGACTGTCTTCAAAAGGCAGTCTCTTTTTTTGTATCTTTGCCATCTGAAAATATTAACTTAATACTAAGAAACAAATGTCTAATACCCCCTCAGCAGCATTTTCGGATACCAAGGCGCATTACGATCTTCTGGACGGACTTCGTGGTGTAGCGGCCCTTATGGTGATATGGTATCATATATTCGAAGGCTATGCTTTTGCAAGCGATACCATGATTACAACGTTCAATCATGGATATTTAGCCGTGGATTTTTTCTTTATCCTTTCAGGTTTCGTTATCGGCTATGCCTATGATGACCGTTGGGGTAAGAGTCTTACAATGAAAGATTTCTTTAAGCGTCGTTTGATACGTCTCCATCCTATGGTGATAATGGGGGCTGTTCTGGGTGCTATTACATTCTGTATTCAGGGTTCCGTGCAATGGGATGGAACACATATCGGTATCTCCATGATAATGCTGTCTCTGCTCTGCACGATATTCTTTATTCCCGCAATGCCGGGCGTAGGTTATGAAGTTCGTGGCAACGGTGAGATGTTTCCGTTGAACGGGCCTTGCTGGTCGTTGTTCTTCGAGTATATAGGTAATATTCTTTATGCCTTGTTTATCCGTCGCTTATCCAATAAGGCGCTGACTGTGCTCGTTGTATTGTTGGGAGTGGCATTGGCGCTATTCGCAGTCTTCGATGTTTCTGGTTATGGAAATATAGGTGTGGGCTGGACGTTGGACGGTGTAAATTTTGGTGGCGGATTATTGAGAATGTTGTTCCCGTTTTCTGTGGGTATGCTTATGTCGCGTAACTTCAAGCCTATGAAGGTGAAAGGTGCGTTCTGGATATGTACCATTGTATTGATTGCTTTGTTCTCAGTGCCCTATCTGGAAGGTGCGGAGCCGATTTGTACAAATGGTGCTTATGAAGCATTTTGTATTATCGTAGCTTTCCCCACCCTTGTATGGATAGGAGCATCGGGAACTACTACGGATAAAAAGTCAACTCAGATATGTAAGTTCCTGGGAGATATCTCTTATCCGATTTATGTGATACATTATCCGTTCATGTATCTGTTCTATGCATGGCTGATTAAAAATCAACTCTTTACTTTGGGAGAGACCTGGCAGGTTGCTTTATGCGTTTATGCCTTGAATGTAGTGTTGGCTTACCTGTGCTTGAAACTGTATGATGAGCCTATACGAAAATATTTGGCTAAACGGTTTTTAAAGAAGAAGTGAAACTTCAGTCTTCCTTATCTTTTTATTTCAGATACGCTGGATCACCGGAGGTGGATTTCGCAGGATCTCTGTTGCATCGAAACAGGGACATTCCTTGATCCATTCTTCCGGTTCAATTTCACCGTTATGGTTCAGGTCGGGGCTGAGATCGCGATGCCCCACTACTCTACTACCGGGGTAATCCTGCAATAACAACATTACCAATACACGAAGGGAGTGTTTCTGGAAATCAGTTCTTGTGTCAGAAGCACGGCCGTTCGTGTCCAACCCTCCTTCATAACATACACCTATTGAGTGAGCATTGTATCCTTTCGCATGTGCACCGGGTTTTTCTACGTGACGAAGGCTTTTAATATCCCCGTTCTTCCTTATATAATAATGATAACCTGCGCCGGAGAATCCCCGGCACAGGTGGTCTGTGGTTAAGTCATATTCCGTATAGCAACGGTCAGCGCAGGTGGCGCTGCAATGAATGACGATTAAATCAATTTTTCTCATTTCTTATTTATTAGACTCCTATTATCTTATCTGACCGTCATCGCATGTGCACTCAGTGCACCCAATACAGCCGAAGCCACTGCAATTACAATTTTCAACACAGCATCCCAAGTCAATTTCTTCATAACACATCAAGTTTAGGTAAAACTACAAGCCACGCCCTCCCACCGCGCAGCCTTTCATTCTTTAATTATTAATTTTTAATTTCTCCGGCTTTAGACCCTATCCCAGCGGATCTTCCTCCAATCCTCCATCAGGCTTATTGGAAGATCCCCCTTCTCCATCCGTCTTTTCCAGGGAGAACGTCACATTCGCAGTACTTCTGGTTTGGGCGTTGCTGCCATTTACCAGTTTCAATTCCTTATCCGGAACAAAGCGGATGTTGACACGTGAGATATTCCTTACCGTACATTTGTCTGCCGTTTCTGTGCCCGGACAGCAGAACGTCATGTGAAATGTGCCGAACTTATTCAGCTTCACCTTATTGCCATTGGCAAGGTTTGCCTGAACTTCTTCTACAAGGGCTTCAATCACATGTTTCACATCGCCTTTGGTCATGGCGCAATTCTTCTCAATGGCGGCGGCCAGTACGTCGATATCCACCTTGCCACATGTGAGGGGGACTTGACGGAGGTAATACAACTTTGGGGAACTGGAATCACTGACAATCTTTCTGCGCAGATAGCGCTCTACAAGTACATCCATAAGTGAATCAAAATTAAGTTAAGGTTTAAGTTAAACTTGCTCTTTCAAGCGTATCACAAAGATACAAAATCAGAGAGGCAAAGTCAAGCATTACGATGTTTATTTTTCAATTATTTTCAATTAATAATTGATGCGATAATAGTTATTTTATTTGGCATTTTGCATCAACCATTCCATAGGCGGAACATAATCTCCCATCTTCGTCAAACTCGGATTATGATGAAAGTAAACGTCTCCCGTCTCTCCATTGCGATGCTTGGCCACGATCACTACTCCCAGTCCTTCAGCGGGATATTTGCTTTTACGGTCTATCGTCTGGCCGCAAATGGCGGGACGATACAGTAACATCACCATGTCCGCGTCCTGTTCGATGGCTCCACTCTCACGCAGGTCGCTCAATTCCGGGCGATGTCCGGGCCGGCCTGCACTCTCACGGTTCAACTGGCTCAGAAGCAAGACGGGGATATTCAGTTCCTTAGCCAGTAATTTGGCTTTGCGGCTTGCCTGTGCCACCTCCTGTTCCCGGTTCCGGTTACTTTGGTCGGACTTCATATCGCAGAGTTGCAGGTAATCCAGAATCACCATATCGCAGTTTCCCTTGCTTTGCAGCATCCGGGCCGAAGAACGCACCCGGTCCATGCTTGTCACCGGATGGTCGTCTATGTGGATGGGCAGGCGGGCAAGTTCGGCGGTGGCATTGCGTATCTGGCGCAATTCTTCCGGAGTCAACTGCCCGCTTTTCAGGTGCTGCGGACTGACGTCCGGCGTAGCTGCCAGCAGCCATCGGTCACCCAGGCGTTCGCCTTGCATTTCGAGGCTGTACACGGCTACATGGTGTCCTGCCATGGCTGCTGATCGTGCCAGGTGAAGGGCAAAGGCGGTTTTACCTACCGAAGGACGGGCGGCAATGACGACCAGATCTCCACATTGCCAGCCCGAAGTGAGAGTATCCAGGTCGGTAAATCCCGTAGGGACTCCTGTGATCCCATTCTTGCTGGAGGCAACACGCATCTCTACTTGCGCAAAGGTATCCTCCATTAACTGATCCATCGAACGTAGATGGTCGGTAGTGCCACATTCATTTTCAAGGCGATCCAGCAGCGCATGCGCATCTACCAGTGTGTCGGCAATGTCTATGGTTTCATCGGTGGCGGATGCCAGTAGTTTGTGGAAGCCGAGCCTCATTTCGCGCCTTACAAACTTCTGCCGGAGAATGAGTACATGGTATTCCAGATGGGCGGAAGAAGCCACCTGTCCACTGATACGCGTCAGGGCGAAAGGGCCTCCCACAGCATCCAGTTTGCCGCGGGCACCAAGCTCATCCCTTACGGTGATGAGGTCGATGGACTTTCCCGCGCGATACATGGCTTGCAGGGCGGCATATATTTCGAGGTTCTTTTCTTCATAGAACATTTCAGGGCGCAGCTTGTCTGCTATAAGGGGCATGGCTTCACGCTCCATCATGCAGGCGCTCAGGATGGCTTCTTCAAGCTCGGCATCGTGCGGATTAATCAAAGTACTCATTAGTAAAGGCTTTATTAGATAAATAATTGGCTGCTTGCAGGCAGTATTTGATGTCACTGAGGTGGAAATAATATTCATTGATGTTATCCAGGGCGAGCTTCTTTTCTTCGGCGGACAGCTTTTTCCATTCCCGCTTGGCACGTCCGATATTTAATTTCTGTCTTTCGGTGATTTCGTGGTAGGCATCCCAGAAGATGTCGAACTCACCACTATCGGCTCCCGGTTTAGAGGGGATACGCTCACTCTTTCCGGTCAGCAGGTCATAGTCCGGTATGCGAATGTGCGTGGTGTATGGGTTGACAAGCCTTTCTATAAAACCTTCGTCAAACATCCTGCGGAAGAAGTAACGGGTGCGGTTTCGGTTCCAGCCGAAGATCTCCGCCCAATGGTTTAGTGTGAGAATAGATTCGCCCCGTCGGCATTCGAACGAATACCCATTGATGCAACAGGTGGTTTGACTGTAGTTAACGTGTGTCAGTACCAGTACAAAAGCTTCAAAATGCCCTTTTGCCTGCTGGTTTAAAATCATTTGTTCTTCAAATAATGCTTTCGGAAACAGGACATATCCTTTACTCAAAATACCCTGAAGGTGGTTATTCATGTTTTTTCTTGTTTAATTGATTGATTGATGTTTCAAAATTACTCCTTTACAGCAGGGAATGCAATTATCCGGTTATGAGGGGTTAAATAATCCAGTTTTGATTAATAACAGAGGGGTGTATTGGTTAGATTTTTTATCACCACCCCTTTCACACCCCTCTTACCCTTCCGAAACCCTTTGTGGATAAGGGTTTCGGAGGATGGTAGAAAAACGTTTTCACACCCCCTTTCACCCCATAATATATATTATAATAATGAATGTATTAAAATACATTATATTTTTTCCGCCATTTTAGGTACGAATAAGTATGGATTTTTATCTATTGCCTCCTTCACCAACAAGGGCATGCCCCATTGCCGGACTAAGGCTAATATCTGTTTCGGGGTCAGTATGGTAGTTTTATGGGTGAATCCGGCTTCTGTCAGTTCTGCCAGCAATGATGCGTGTCCTTTTATTGCCCGGCGCAATGATTTTACTGCCGAGCAGTCGTACTGATAATTGGGAAAATAGGCTACAGCGATTTCTGTAATGGAGTGGCAGCCTTGCAGCATCCATTCAAAACTTTGTTCTTTCATTTTATTTGTTTTTTAATTAATGATGCGGCAAAGTTAGTCCGAAAAATTGGGGAGGGAAAAACCGGAGGTAAAGGGTGAGAAAACATAATGAAATATAAGGCAATAGATCAGTTAGCAGAAGTAACAATGCTGTATTGTTTCATTGTAGTTTCATGTTTGAGATGCTAAGAATTAAATAATAAAAAAGTTGAGTTTTTACCCTACTAATTAGATAATTCTCTTTATCTTTGTTGAAACATTACACAAACAGATGGGAAAATTTATCAATCCGTTCACCGATTACGGATTTAAGAAAATATTCGGCCAAGAGATTTCTAAGGATTTATTAATAGACTTCTTAAATGATTTGCTGAAGGGTGAACGGGTGATAACGGATCTCACATTCTTGAACAATGAACAACTGCCTGAGTATGACGAAGGACGAGGTCTTATCTATGATATCTATTGCTGCACGGATACCGGCGAGAAGATCATTGTGGAGATGCAGAATAAGTCGCAGTTGCATTTTAAGGAACGTGCGCTTTATTATCTTTCTAATGCAATAGTGCAACAAGGTGAAAAAGGTAATGAATGGAGATTCAATATAAAGGCTGTATATGGAGTTTTCTTTATGAACTTTCTGTTTGGTAATACTGTTAAGTTACGGACGGACGTTATCCTTGCCGATCGTGATACAGGCGAACTTTTCACGGACAGGATGCGTCAGGTATTTATAGCTCTTCCTGTTTTTAAGAAGGAGGAAGAAGAATGTGAGAATGACTTTGAACGTTGGATATATACATTAAAGAATATGGAGACACTGAAACGAATGCCATTTAAGGCCCGCAAGGCAGTCTTCGAAAAGCTTGAAGAAATTGCCGATGTAGCTTCTCTTAGTCAAGAGGAGCGGAGGCGTTATGAAAATAGCGTAAATGTGTATCGCACTAATTTGTGCGTACTGGATGCAGCGAAAGAGGAAGGTGCTAAAGAAAAGAGTCTGTCTATAGCTCGCTCATTAAAGCAACTCAATACTCCTATTGATGTAATTGTGAAATCTACCGGCCTTTCCGAAGAAGAAATCACTGCATTATAAAGAATTTACTTCTTGAAAAAGAATAGAGAATGCCCTTTCTATGCCTGAGTATAGTTAGGGCATTTATACTTCTGCTCTCTCCCTTTTAAAATACGTCAGTACCGTTGCCGGTGATAGCTGCTTGTGCCCGGCAGTTTGCGTGCGGCTTTCGAAGCAATAGCGACTATTGACTATGAGGCAAAACAGTGTATAATTGAACGAGCAATGCAAATGGTGTTGCAGATAATCGTAGAGACGGGATATGCGAATGAAGAAAGTGGAAACATGCCGGCGGGAAATGAAACTGCGATATCTCTTTTTCTTACGAGATCGTTTTAGTTTTTGTAAGGTATATTCCAGTTGTTTGATGTCATTGTGATTATAATTCATACTGCGTTTTAAATCTTCCAGACGTGTTTGTTGACGGGCATAACGTTCTTTCTTCTTGGCAATCATATCCATGATATCTTCTTCGGTCATATTCATGCCCCGGTTCTTTGCTCTCATTGTTTTGGCTTTAGTGGTTATAATGATTAAAAATACATGGTCTGTTCACTATGAACAGACGGTCTGCTGAGATTAAACAGACCGTCTGTTGGAGTGTAACGGATGGTGTGTTTGCTTTAGGGTTCCCACAATAATTTGGGATATTCTCCCTGATTATAGGATTTCCAGTGCGAACTACCCCAACCGTTTGAAGTTTCTGCACTGTATGAAGGCCATGAACTTGGATTATTGAAAAAATTATCATCAGTCGTTATTCCGGCATTGATGGAATAGTGTAGCTTGTTATTTGTTACAGAAGTCCCATAATTATTTTTAGAATAACTATTATCTAATTCTCCCATAATACTTCCTATACGGTTATTTCCACCATTATCTATTAATTGCCCCGCATTATAGCAATATTCAAGAACTTTAGTTCTAACCAAACGACTTATTATTCCACCACAATCACCATCGTTTTTTCGGGCATTACTTTTGGTAATTGTTCCGGTATTATAACAATATCTTATTTCTGTATCCATTTTATCTATTTCGTTTGTGCTTACCTGATTTCCCCATGTAAGGCCTACAATACCACCACCATATGTATCAACCGTAATGTTCCCGGAGTTTTTACAATATTCTATTATACTATGTGAGCCATTGCCTACTACACCACCAATATCTCCACCATTGGTAACAGTGATAGTTGCTGCATTACTACAGTTTAATATTTTGTGGCCGGATAATGTACTTTCATTTACAACACCTCCAACTGTTTTGTTATTGACATTTATTGTACCAGAAGTTAAGTGTACATTTTGTATAGTACCTCCGTTAGAAGAAAATATTCCTCCTTGAGTGCTAACTAAATTATTGACTTTATATCCTTTCCCATCGTATAATGCCCCGCTTTTTACAGGTTTCCAATTGTCGTATGCCGACAAATCTAAGTCTGCCTTTTGTTCATAATATTCCGTTTCCGCTGAGTTATTATCTGTTCCTTCTACATCTACACCTCTCAGCTGTGGTGGAGTCGTTACCAAGTATGGATCAGCAGCCGAAGTTCCTGCCCCTTCCATACCACCTGTACTAAGAGGGATAGTCAGACTCTTATTAGTAGCATTTATCGTTATATTCGAGGTCGTGACAGCGAGCAGTAATTGCTCTTTACTATCTGCTTTTGCCAGATTATCAGTGATATAAATACTGAAAGAAGTGAAAGTCTCCGGAGATTTTCTTAAACCATCCAGTAAATACTGGTTATTACTTCCCGAAATGAGGCTTGTACTATATTCAGTTCCATTTATTACTACTTTTGAAACAGGACCTAATACACCTACATAATTTCCGGTATTCAGTTCAAGGTATCTATTATCAAAAGGAGCTTTAATGCGTATATATTTCCCTGCCGTGATATCGGCAGCCGCAAGAGATTTCTGAAATGCATAACGGTTATCCACAGGACCGTAATCAAATCCTATTTCGGCATCTATACCGGGTTCCACGAGATAGCGATATATTCCGTCTGACATCTTCCAGGGCTTAATACCGTAGAATATAGGGGCGGGATCATAACTGGCACTTGAATTGGATGTCTCGTCTATTTCTATCTCTATCAATGACATGGCATGTGTGAAAGGCAGACTCAATGTGCTGCTGCTGAGTGTACCTGTAGCAGTCATAAGGTCAGCAGAGCTATAATTGTCATATGTGCTTTGATCTTCCGGCAGAGTAAATGCAGTGGTAATCTCTGCAATACTTTTCTTATCATCCATATTACTGTTGTATGGGTAATAGGCATAATAAGTGACACCACTACCGTACACATATATCTGGTTTCCTGTATTAACAGGTTGCCAGCTATTGGTTGATGCATTGTACTTATAAGGTACATTGTTGTCTAAAACAATGTTATTAGACGCTTTCAGAGAAAAGATACCGATTTGTTCGTTTCCAATAAAAGTGGTCTGATATCCGCTTTCTTGTGTGCGTGTATCTGTGTTTCCTTCAAAGCTACCCAGAGTAACCTGCAAGGAAGTAAGTACTTTACCGGATTTATCTTCAAAATCCGAATTACATGCCATAAGCAGAGTTATGAAAACAATCCATAATACTCTTTTTTCTAATACTCTTTTCATTGTATATATCATTAATCTTAAAAAGTAAAACCCGGATAAGCGTTTTGCATTGTAGTAGGCTGTGCAGCACCATAACTTCCATTATTAAAAATTGTTGGGAAATTACCACTTGTTTTGTATGAGCTTGTCCAAAGATTACCGAAATCCATGTTTCCATAGCTTCCGGAACTTATATTTGTTCTGCTCTTATTCATAATATCCCTGTTCTCATAGGCATACATTGTCTGCCCTAACGACATAACGTACCAGCCACTGCTGGGGCTTGGTGGTGCTGGTGTGCTGTTTATCAGAACTTCACGTATCTCACGAGGATTGGAATTTGAGGTACTAAGACTTTGTGTATTTGTATAGCCATTAAAAGCTGTTATATTATTAGAACCACTTCCGCCTCTCCGTACACCGGATATTCTATCCAGCGTTACGACATATCCTTTAATCTCAGTGGCTCCGGATAATTCCGTACTGCTATAATTTGAAATATTGTCTCCCCGCTCCGTTCCAGTCTTGCCACTGGCATATACGATGCCGATACAGTTTTTTCCTTCAGTTGGCTGTACGTTGTATTGCATCACGGTTCCATCTGTCAGCATACGGTAACCACCATCACTCCACGTACCGTCGTCATAGTAAAAATCGCCTATTTTTATATCTCCGGCTTTATATCCCTCTGCTATCTCACCACTTTTGTCAATATCTACAGTAGTTCCATTCCATACACTGATACTGCCAACCTCTACTGTTGCCGCAGTTCTTGTTATTTTCAGATTATAAGTGATTGAAGTGGCAGCTAGCCAATCGGCCATGGAAGTCAGTGCTAAGTCTGTTATGGTTTTGGTATCTCCTATTCCATTCATTGTATAAGAGAATGTAAGCGTAGCATTTTCAGACGTATTTCCTGTAGCAGCTATAGGCAGTAAGAAAAAGGTTGCAATTTTTCCCGTACTTCCGGCAGTTACTGTGCTGGAAGATGAAGGTAAAGTGGCAGTGCAGGATATATCATTTCCTGTTCCGGAGGCTATGTTGCTCCATTGCATCCAATCTGTTGGAGAAGTAGTGGAGCTAAACGCTACTGTGCCGCTTTTCTTTGTTTTGATGGAAAGAGAATTAATCGTTATTCCTGTAAAACCGCCTCCCGCTTCCACATTGAGGACAATCCGTGTCAGGGCATGTTTGAATGAAAAATTCACTTTGCCGTCACTTGCGGTCTTATTGGGTGCAGGTTTTGCCAATAGCAGATCCGTTTGGGCAGCTTCTGTGGATGGTACTTCGTATGTGAATGAGGGATAACCTGTTGCCGTAATATCCGGTACTGTCAGCCCTGTAGGATTATGCGGTGCATAGGCAAAGAAAGTAATCTTATCGTTACTGTTGGTCGGCCAGAATTTCGTGGGAGTATATTCCCACGTAGCGGTTCCGCTTGCTTTCGTCACTTCCTGATTGTACATGAAGTTTGGAGTGGAAGACGAAACGTTGAAGTTGCTTCCTTGTGTGAGATAAGCCAGTACACCTAAAGAAGTAAGGTTATCCTTGGTAAAATCTGTTCCGCGCGTCTGTGTCTCTACGGTAGGTACAAAGCTAATGGGTATGCCCATAGATGGTTCGTCTCCACCGGAAGATACTTTGTCTCCGCATGCCGAAAAGCAACAGACGGTCAAGCCTGTAATCCAAATCTTTAAAATTCTGCTCATAATGTTTCGTTGCAATACCTCGCGCTTGGGCATGCAGGAAACGAAAGAGGATGGATCAGAGCGAATTCAACCAGCGACTGATATTTCGTTCTTCTTTACTGAATTCTACACCGAGTTTTATTACTTCGCGTCCGTCCGCCTGATAAGGTATCAGGTAACCTTTATCATCAATCTGTTGCAGGGCCTCTTCTGCCGTGCCGTTCAGTTTGAACTCGAAGACGTAAATGTATTTCGGGGTCTTCACTACGGCGTCCGCACGGCCTTTAGCACTTTTCACTTCCGCCTGCGTGAACTGGCCCATCAATTTGAAGACAAGGTAGAACACTACCTGATAGTGACGTTCGGTCTTTGCGTTCAGTTCGTAGGAGAAGTCGGCAAAGAAGGCTTGCAGGCGGGTGAGGAAGGCGTCGTAATCGCCTGCACGCAATTCCTGCACAAACTTACCGATATAAAATCCCTGGTCGCTGTTCGTCATCGAAGTGTAGTATGGTACCAGAAAATTGATAAAGCCATAGCGGACTTCGTCGTTGGGGAACTGCAGCAGGTAATTGCCAAACTCTTGGTCGTAGTCCTTAATGGTGAGATAACCACTCTGGTAAATCAGCGGGATAGGATTACCGGCATTCACGCGATACTCCGTGAACACGGAAGCCGGAGCTTCAATGCCATCGAGCAAGGTACGCAGGTCGTATTCCGTTTCCTGAAGCATTTCAACAAGGAAGGTAGGGGTACCGGTCTGAAACCAGTAACTTCCCAACTCCATATTGCTGAATGCATTCAAGACACTGAACGGATTGAACATACCTTCTCCTCTCGGATGGAAATGATAGCCGTCATAGTTTTTGGTCAGTGCATCTACCGTTTCTTCAAACGTCAGATTGTTTATCTCACCAAAATGCTCTATTTCCGGAATAAAGACTTTGCACAACTCTTCTTTCGTAATACCACACACAGCAGAATAGTAATAATTCATGCTGATATCCTGCAGCTGGTTCAGATCACTAAATACGCTGACTTGCGAGAATTTCGTCACTCCGGTAATGAAGACGAAACGCAGGTAGCGGTCGGCGCTTTTCAGCACGCCGTAAAAGGCTTTCAGGGTTTTACGGTATTCCTCCAGCAAGTCGTTGTCGCCAAGGGCTTGCAGCAAGGGTTTGTCGTATTCGTCCACCAGCACCACAACACCGCAACCGGCTTGTTCGCAGGCACGGCGGATGATACCGGAGAAACGGGTGGAAAGGGTGTTTTCATCGACACCTTTACCATATAAAGCTTCCCATTGAGTCAGTTGGTTACTGAGAATATTACCCAAACGTTCGGGAGAGTCATATTTTTCTGCATTCAAATCCAGATGCAGCACCGGATACTGTTTCCATTCCGTCTCCATCTTTTCAATGGCAAGACCTTCAAAGAGTTCCTTCTTGCCTTCGAAGTAGGCTTCGAAAGTGGAAAGGAGAAGGCTCTTGCCGAAACGGCGGGGACGGCTCAGGAAATAAGGATTGGACGCGAAAGCCATTTTCCAAATGAATTCGGTCTTATCCACATACAGATAATTACCTTTGCGAAGTTTCTCAAAGGTCTGTATCCCGATAGGGAGCTTACGCATCAATGCATTATATTCCATAAATGTCCATTTTCCTTTTAATAGGTTCAAAGATAATCATTTTTTTCCATAATCTTTCGTTTCCAGCATGTCAAAGAGCGAGCGTTATAACTTTTTTGTTTTAACTGTGTGCCCGGAGAAGGACATTCAACCTTGTCCGGGCTTGGTTAGGGTGGTATTGAGATAAAAAAATGTCCGGCTTAATTTACTGTAACATCTTTATCTCCGCCGGTGGTATCCCAATTAAAACTATCCGTTACGTCTACTTCTATTGAGTTCAACCCGATGGTGAAGGTGAAAGCGTATGCTTTTCCCTGTGCAAGGATTCCGGTTCCCAGGTCTACTTCTTTAGTGAAAGAAGAAACTGCGGCAGTGGAAGCCCCTAAAGAAGGAATAGTAGCAATATCATACGTAATAGAGGCTTTCACCTCATCAGCGCTTGTTGTACCGGTTGCTCCATCTATAGGAATGAAGAACAGGTATTGGTCAGCCGTGAACAGGCTGGCTGCTGTTTCATTGATTGAAACGGCGGGTGTGGTATAACCTTTCCAGGCGGGATTTTCCAGTTTGAGCACACCGTTGGATGAAGTTGCAGCAAGAGGATAAGGACTTGACAGATATTTAGCTGCCTCACCTGGTAATGTTGGCAGTGTCCAGGTAGCATCATTCATGTTGATAGTTGCCTCTCCGGCAAGCTTCGTCGTATGCTTCAGGCTGATGCCGGTAATGTACACCTTAGTTTCAGCATTGGAAGATATGCTCTTGTCCGTCTTAGCTTTCATGGTGACACGGGTGAGTACGTGTTTAAAGTCGAAAGTGACTTTACCGCTGGCAGTTGTTTGTTGTTGGTCTTTCTTGGCTGTAGATACCACCAAGTCTACCATGTCTTTCTGGTTAGTCTGCGACTCAAAAGTTAGAGAGGGATCTGTAGAGTTCGTAGCATTCGTCAGGGTGATGCCATTTGCACCTCCTGTACTATACGGGGCATAAGCGAAGAAAGAGAGTTTATCCGTACTATTTCCCGGCCAGAATTTCAGTGGAGAATATTCCCAACCACCACTGCCACTACCGCCTGTAGCATTCCATGTAGTATGTACATTATCCATAAATGTACCTTTGGATCCACCGGTTGAATAGTTTCCAGTGGTCTGATAGGCAAGAATACCGAAACCTTTACTGGCCACTTTCAGCCCGTTGGCTGTAGTTCCGTCATTCGTCGAGTTGTCCGTAACCAAACCTTTTGTCTGTGTACCTGTGTACACTCCGAAACCAATGGTGCGGTTCGCATCCGGATTGGTTTCCATAACCTCATTTTGCGAGCATCCTGCCACCATAAGGGCGGTTGCCGCTACAAAAAATAAACTTTTCGTTTTCATAACTTGATACATATTTAATTAATAAAAAAGAGTTTCTATACCGGTATATCTACCTGTTGGTCATCTTCCCAGTCATCCACACCGACATCGAATCCGGAATCGGAACCGCCTTCGGGTTTTACATCCGGGAAAGTTTTAGGGACGGAGGCTTCTATGTGTAGCGTAATATTTCCAATCTCATCTGTTTGTTCTTCTACGGTTATATCCGTCAATGTTTGCTCTATCACTGTCTTACCATCCACCAACAGTGCCCTCAGCAGGATGGAATGTGAAAGTGAACGGTCGAAACCGAATACGTCGAGTGTACCTTTCATCGTACCGTCCGTGAAAGAACCTTCATCGAAGTCGGGGCTTCCTACGGTGAACTCCTGTCCGCCCAGTTCTTCACCCGCATGGCCGTCGTGCAGGAAGACCGAAAGAGGTACACCATACAATGTGCAACGTACTTCACGCACATTTTGCAGACCTTTCACATTCAATGTCACCTGTATGCGGCGGGTGAGCGGCACGGGCGTAAAGTGCATTTTGCAAGCACCTGCGGGACATGCGGCGCGTGATGCAGCAGGAGCGTAATTGCCCAGCATATCATCCGTCACTTCAAAATGGCGTATGGTGGCGGCGGCCAGCTTGTCGGGCGAAGAGACTATGACACGTGTCGATGTACGGGTCACCACTTCTCTGGCGTATGCTTCAAGAGCTTCCACGGCATCTTGTCCACGGAACAGGAGGTTATTGAAATCGGTGAAAGAACGATTGAAAAGCACAACGTCGTAAGTGCCGAGGGGCAGGCGCACAGTGGTATATTCACGTTCACCTGTCAGCAACACACGGGGCTGGCTGCCATCTTGCGGGAAGATGACCAGCGTGGCACCATCTTCTTTTTCTTCTTCCAGACCTGCGCGGCTCCAATCGGCAGTTACGGATATTTCAGACTCCATATAATAGGTGATGTCACGGCGCTCGCAACTGCAAAACACCAACAGCAGGAGAAGGAATGTTATTAATTTGAAATTCATCTCTCCCCTCCTTTCACTTTTCGGCCCAGTACCCACACAAAGGATATTTTAGCCTTTGTCGGTCCAAACCAGGTATAACTCCCGTTGCTCTGCCAGAGCAGTGTGTGGTAGTCGTTGATGGTGCGATAATGTTTGTAATTGGTTTGCAGCAGGCCGATGCCGATGCAGAACTCAAAGTTCAAATTACGGGCAATGGGAAGCGCATAACCGTAACTGATGCCGGAGGCGATATAGAATTCGCCTTGGTATCCTTTTTCTTCCCATTGCAGGTCGTATTTTCCGCCACCTGCATAGAAACCGAAGAAATGTCCGGTGAGTGCACGGCGGTTCATGCGTTTGCCCAGCCAGTATCGGGCTTCCAGTCCGCCGGAAAGAAGCTGGAGGCAGTATTTGTCATGATCGATGAGCCACCAGGGAAATATCCATTCTACATTCAGCGACCAACGCTCACGTCTTCCCAAAGGCAGTTCCAGCTCAATGTTCGGGGATATGGCAAGGTCGAACAGTAGGTTCGTTTTCAAGGCGAACAAGGGGCGGGAAGCACGACGCTGTTCAGGTGAAGAAGATGCAGACTGTAGAAGGGGCAGACTGCATTGGTCAGGTGTGCTCTGCCAGTCAGGCATACTCTGTTGACAGGTCTGGCTGTAAGGTATCGTACTTTCCTTTTGATCCACATGATTAAGTACCGAATCATGTTCGGCTACAAAATCCGGTTGAACCGCTTTCAGCTTCACCAGACAAACCGCTGCATTGCGAAGTTGCGGAAGCAGCTTCTTACTGATATAGCGATAAGCATACCCACAGTTCAGTTTTTTCAGTAACACTTTACAGCGATCCCGATCAGGTATCTCATCCAGAATACACAATACATCCTCACGGTCGGGAACGGAATCGTCAGAAACAACCAGTTCACGCAGTTTACCCCAGTCCTCACCCACCGGATCGATCAACAGGCGTTCACGATCCAGATGGGGGTATTTCCAGAGTAAATATCCTTTCACGGCGATGGCACGCTGCCGGGCAAGAGTCAAGTTGTGGCGGGCATCACCTTCGGGAGAAGCGTAAGAGAAGATAGTGATGGTATCAACGTACACGGCGGAAAGGCTGTCAGCGAACAGGACAGAGAAGGATTCAAGCGTGCGTGGATTATCCATATAATCGTACTCCACCAACGAACGGTTCTGGCGGAAATGAAGTAGTAAAGGAGTTCGGGAAAGGCTGTCAAGTACTGATACGGTAGTACTGATCTCCGGTCGTACTTCCCTTGTAGCTGCATTTGCCATAAAAGAACCTATTGCAAGCAGCGGGAAGCAGAGGCTATGGGCGAATATGTATAATAAGCGCTTCATTACAGGTCGAAGAGTTTGATTTCAGATAAGTAAAGGCGTGTCATGTGATTGATAATTCCCAGACGGTTAGCGGCCAGACGGTATTGAGCATACATCTCCTCACGGGTGGGATGATTACAGTTCAGATGTTCGTCAAGGACTTCCAATACATCCAGCAGGGAGATGCTCGAATAAGGCCGGGCAAGCTCATACGAAGAGAGGAGATTATCAGCAGAGGCGTCCTTACGGCGGATCAAGCCACCTGTTTCCAACCGGGTTAAAAGCTCAGTTAAACAGTGGGGCGCAACAGGATACTGTGTTGTGCGATAAGGATAGCCGCCAGTGTATATGTCGTATAATACGGCAATAGCTGTCTGTGTCAATTGTGTCAGCATAAGCAAAAGTTTTGCCGTTACTCCGTAAGTAACGGTGTGTGAATAGCATTACTCCGTAAGTAACGGAAACCCACAAATACGAATACTGTAAGGCGTTATGGAAGCATGACAGGTCCTTGAATCAGATTTTATGTAGAAGTAAAGCGTAAGATATTACATATCCATGTTGAAGAGTATAACGTGGGAAGGAGAATCGTGTGTTTTCTCATAGTCGGTAGGACTGTAATATGTCTGTTTGTCGGTATATTTTTCTACTAAAGCCGTGTGTAAAGTTAAAATATTGTCATTTTTTAAAGCTTATAATTTGTTTTTACGAAATTTACTCTATCTTTGTCGCGTACTAATAGTTCCGTTACTTACGGAGTAACAGCCGTTTCACGCCCTACTCCATAGCTTTTTCTTTCCAGAGTAAATGTAATTAATTATCATTCGATTCGCTTTCGCCAATTCGTCCCCGTCAAAGCTTTTCAGATAGGTGCGGGTAACTTCCAGCGAGGAATGTCCCAATCCTTCCGAAATCATTTCTTCCGGTACATGGCAGTATTTGGCAAGTGTTGCCCACGTATGGCGGGCGGTATAGGAGCTTACTTTGATATCACCCACTCCACAAAGTTCAGACAGTCGTGTTAATTGGAAATTCAGGTTCCGTAGTTTCCTGCCATATTCATTGAAAGCTGCTTCACCTTTCAGAGTGCCGCTCAGGAAATTGAGCAGATAGGGTGAAGATGAATCTTGATTACGGTAGAGGTTGATTAATCGCATGGCTTCCGGAACTACTTTCACACATAGTTCAGTACCTGTCTTGCAGCGTCGGCAGGTAAGGAGATCGCCTTGGATATCCTTCTTGTGCAGGTGCGCCAGGTCAGTGTAGGGCATGCCTTGTAGTAAAAGCATCAGTTTAAGGCTGTCTTGTGCCTGGCAGACTTCTTCAGGCAATTCGGTGCAGGGCGTTGGAGGGGTCAGCAGACGGTTCATCTGGGAGGCTGTTACTGCCAGTTTCCGTTCGGAGGTTACTCCGGTTTTCAGTCCGGAAAAGAGGCGGAACTCTCCGGGAATTAGTTCGCGGTCTACCGCACGGTTATACACTGCCCGCAACGCACGTATGTACGTGGAGATGGTGTTGTAGCTTCGTAGCAGGTCTTCCAGATGGCGCTGGAAGCGACGGAGCGAGGACTTGTTGAGACCACCGAAGAAGATTTCGCCACCACCTATAAACTCGGTAAAAGCCCGAAGGGCATACGTGTAAATGTGTGCCGTGGCAAAGCGCTCCTGTTGGCACAAATCTTCAATGACTTCATTCATGAAGCCGGTTAAACTTTTCTGTTTCATACTTCTATTATATTTAGTATTCAACTACAATATAAAAAAAGTATGATTGTTCGCAAAGGGAGGTGGGAAATGATAAAAGTTCTGATGCCCTTAATCTACAATATGATTTAGATCAAAATAGAGTAAATGGGGGGTGTCATTCTCATCATCTGAGGTTCAAATCCATCCTTTTACTTTTTTAGAGTCTTTATAAAGTACTCATAATCTTTCAATCTTTCTTCTCGTTGCTCTTTCGTCTCTTTACGCGGGTGTTTCATACGCTCTTCAAAATGGCGTGCATCTTCTCCGTAAAGGATGGGTGTTTCTTTTATAGGTCGTGCCATATCTAATTCTCCTTTCTTTATTAAAGAAATGTAAAGGTACGTATTATTTTCCATAACCTTTCATTTTCAATAGGGGTATGAGTGAAACTTCATTGTTATATTGCATAGTTTGATTTTATTTTTTTAAATTTGCTATCAATTTGGAAAAGCATAATATGAAAGCCATTGTTATCATCATTAAATCAATATATGCACTTATTACTATTGTGGCGATGTTTTTTGCATCTATGTTCTGGCTTGGCACTAAAGAATATTGGGACTTTTGAGTATCTACCAATTTTATTGAGTTCTTATTTTCAAGGTTTTTGTTAGTTTTAATTGTCGGCTTATTGTTTTATGTACCAAACCTGTTTTTAAATTTATTTTTTAGAAAAAGAATCAATTTATCTCTATATTTTATACTTTTTGAAATAGGAGGAATAATTCTTATTGCCATTTCGTTGACATTTTATTCTTTTTCTTAAAGCATACCTATATTCTGTATATTCTATTTTTTTACTATATTCACTCATTTCTTTTCGGTTATGGATTAAATGGGTACGCGGACGACACGGACAAGGCGGACGAACGCGGATTTAAAAAGCTGCGCTATACTATTATAAATGATAAATTAAAGTCCGCGTTCGTCCGCCTTGTCCGTGTCGTCCGCGTATCTATTTATTCATTACCATTCCGTTATGAGTTAAATGATATAATCTTTAAAAAGAAATATTATAGTATAAACTGGAATCTTGCCTGCAATACACTAAAATTCTTGTCGCTTATCTCCCGAATGTGTTTTCCGGGGATTACATAGCTGTAGTTTACTTTAATCCCTATATGCTTGTTTATGTAGTAATTCAATCCCAGAGAAAAATCCTTTTGTGCTCCGCCCAATACTTCCGCAGTCCGGTCGTTCATATCTACGATATTGAAACGTCCGCAGAGTTCGAGCGCACGGCCTATAGGACGGGCAGGACATGCCAGAGCTGCATCATAGTCATAAGTATCTCCTATCAGGAGCCATGAACATTGCGCATATCCACCCTGCCCGGTATAGTCGGCGAGGGCATTCCTGCGTTTCACCTGAGTACGGATATATTCGCTTTGGAGGAAGAATTTTCCGTAATAGATCAGCAGTTCAGTACCCAGCTTCACTTGATGGCGGGCATTATCCACTTCCGCATAAATCAGGTTACGATTGTCGATAGTACTTACTCCGGCAGATTTATAGATAAAGGTATTCTTGTTATCATCATCCGGCAAAGCACCATCGGGAGTGCGATAGACAGCGGCAATACCGAGATGCAATAGCTTTCCTACTTCATTTACAGGTCGGTAAACAAAACGTCCGTCTACGGCATAACCTTGCGAGGTATTCTTTAAATTACTGATATCGTTGTCGGTAAACAATCCTCCGCAAGCATAATAATGCGTAGCATTGTAAGTGTAGGCAACTCCCAGACGCCGACTGTTGGTCATGGCAAGCACAGAACCGGGTGACTGATGGAAACGTAGGTCGAAAGTGCTGCAAAGCATATCCATGGTGAAAGGTTCGTAGAATTGCCCTACCTGGATGATATGCTTACCGGAAGTGTAAGTGGCGAAAGCATCTTTGATAGAAACCTTGCTGCCTACATAACCTATTTCCACTTTCATGTCCCAGCGCTGGTAAGTGGCCTTCATGCCTACGCGCAGATCATTGAATTCCGTACCGTTACCGAAATGATTGTCATTCCTGAGATAAACACCGCCATCCATAAGCATGCGGCCGGTTACTTTGTACTGTAATTTGTCGGAGAGAGTTTCCTGTGCTGTGGCGGTCAGAGAAGTGACGACCGCCAGCAGGCACAGGGAGGATTTAGAAAGGTAATTCATTAGTAAGAAGTTTGTTGGACTACTTCTATCAGACGTGCGAAATCTTCAGGATGTACATCTCCGATGTTGCCGATGCGGAAAGTATCTGCCTGGGATATCTTGCCCGGATAGATGACGAAACCTTTTTCTTTCAGTTGGGTGTAGAAAGAGTTGAAGTCGAAACCAGCTTTCGGATAAAGGAAAGAGGTGATGATGGGCGACTGGAATTCGTCCGGCAGCAAGGTTTTGAAGCCGAGTGCGCGCATTCCTTCTACCAATATGCGGTGGCTTTCGCAATATCTCTTGTGGCGGGCGGCTACTCCTCCCTCTTCTTCCAGTTCGGCAAGTGCCTGCTTGAAGGCTCTTACTACATGGGTGGGTGAAGTAAACCTCCATTTGCCGTGTCCCTTTTCCATCGTCTCCCATTGGTCGTAAATATCGAGTGAGAGTGAACGGGAAACACCTTTGCTGTGTAACAGTTCGGATTTGCGGGCTATGATAAAACCGAAGCCGGGAACACCTTGAATACATTTGTTGGCACTGCTGATCATGAAGTCGATACCTAATTCATACATATCCAAAGGCACGCCGCCGAAGCTGCTCATAGCGTCTACAATCAGCTTTTTGTTGTGGAGCTTCACAATGTGGGCAATCTCTTTGAGAGGGTTCAGGATACCGGTAGTGGTTTCGCAATGTACTACGGCTACGTGGGTGATATCTGAATTGTTGGACAGGTAATCGTCTACATAGTCAACGGAAACCTGTTCGGTTTCTTCGAAAGCAAGCATATCGTAGTTGATGCCGTGATATTCGGCAATGTGGCCCATACGGTCACCATAAGCGCCATTGCTGAGGATAAGTAGTTTGTGTTTGGGAGTGATGACACTGCCGATAACGGCTTCCACGCAATAAGTGCCGCTTCCCTGCAAGAGTACGGAAGTGTATTCGTCGGTAGCTGTAGTAGCAAGGGTAACGAGGGATTTGCGGATTACTTCTACAATGTGTACGTTATAGTCGGCGTCCCATGTACACCAATCGGTCATCATGGCTTCTTTTACGGTTTCTGACGTGGTTAATGGGCCGGGGGTTAATAATAAATAGGGTTTCATATTGGTTTGATATTTAAAAGGATTAATGATTCGTATTCAGTTTATGATTGATAAGCTCTATGATTTGGGGAAGCTCTTCGATGCTGTCCACCACATAGTGGGCGCCCGCCAGAAGCATGCGCTGTCTGACTTCTGCTTTCCGGGCAGTGAGCGTTGCGGGAGACATTTGTTCTACTTCCTCCTGGGTTAGTCCCAGTTCGTTACTGCCGAGTATTACGCCGACGGTCCAGACTTTGGCATTGATACCCTCTTTGATGTCGGCAATGGTGTCACCGTACTTCAGAACACAGTCTGTTGAAGGGATGGCAAGATCGATCATGTTTTGGTAAATCATATAAGGAAGAGGACGTCCGGCAGGCAAGCCGTTGGGAGTGACACACTTGTCGGTGGTGTAGCCTTTGCGGGCTGCATTGGGGAGCACTACGTCCATCATGGCTTGGGTGTAGCCGGTGGTGGAACCTATTTTGATGCCTTGTTTTCTCAGTTCATTCAGGGTCTCGATGACTCCGGGAATGGGGTCGGTGTAGTTTGCCAGGGAAGCAAAAAGGTATTCCTCGAATTTGGCGTTCATATCTATTACGTCCTGTTCGTTCCAGGGGCGGTGATAGAGTTTCTCAAACTCCTCGCCTACTCCGTCCATCTTGAACAGTTCGCGGATGTGGTCTATCTTGGCCATTCCCATAGGGCGGCGGGCTTGTTCCATCGTGATGTTGATGCCTATTTCATTGAAGGCTTTCAGGAAGGCGGCTACCGGAGCGAAACATCCGTAATCGACTGCAGAGCCTGCCCAGTCCATAATGATACATTCTATTCTTTTCATGTTTACTTGTTATTTTATAATGAGTTGTTTAATAATAAATTGGGGGTTATCTACTTTTGTAAGCCTTTTAGGCTATTTGCGAAACTTGAATTATTCATCTGTTGAATTATTACTTATTGCGATAAAATGTTCTTATTTCTCTTACTTTTTTAGCTGGGCATCACAGAAAATGCAGATTGCAGCATTTTCGGTTTCTCTTCTACCGCACGTCCCGTGCGCAGGAGTTCTTCTTTCTTATGTCTCTGCACCAGGTAGACAATAGAACAGCTGAATGCTACGGTACAGATTATTCCTACATAACCGGACATCTGGTTATAAAAATCGAGCCAATTGATATCCGTATTAAAGAATTCCTTGAACATCAGGACGAGTACGGTACCGGTATATCCGATGAAATCAATCGTCACAATAAAGAATCCTACATTGCCTTTTATCTTGAAGCATGCTATGAAGCGGTCGAAAAATATGCTTTGAAAACAAAGATAGGCGATGTAAAGGCTCAGACTCTGGATGAACAGCCAGGTCACGGTGCTGAGTTGAAGCGTATCGTAATTGAGTGATACGAAACTCATGGTAGCCGTTCCGGCAACCACCATACTCAAGAGGATGACCAATACTTTGATATTACTCTTTACAAAGACCATCATTCCGAAAAGTGCCAGGATGATAAGAGTAACAACACTGTCGATCTGTGCAAACAGCCAGGAAGAATGTCCGCTCATGTCGATAATCTTCACCAGGAAATCTTCTTTAATATCCCGGAGGATAACCAACAGCAGGTTGGCTACGAACAGGAGGATCAATACAGGCATGAAGTTGCGGAACAGTTCTTTGCGTTGTTTTCCGTTGAGAGTGACACGCTGGCTCTTTTCGGCAATGTCCTGTTGGGTGGGTTGCGGCAGGCGATTCAGGGTGTAACCCAGCAAGGCAAGTAATGGCAAGGCAAAAGCGCCGATGAGAGCGGGCATCCAGAACTCTCCTACATGCAGGGTGTTCATAACGAACAGTCCGATAGATTTTGCCACGCCGGAGCTGATGACAATACTGATACCCAAAAGGCTGGCAAGAATATCGGTGGTGCGTCTGCCTTCGATGAAGCTGAATATCACGCCCCACATGCAACCCAGTGACAAACCGTTGAAGAACATGGCGAAGATATTATAAGGAGCGGGCAAGAGTCCGAAGAGAACCAGGGAGAGTTCCGCTACCAGAATAGAAGCCAGGATGAACTTCATGCGGTGCTCCTTCTTTAATTCGGAGATCAACTTGATACCGACAAACTTGGCGATGAGGTAGCCCAGAATCTGGACGATGGTAACCAGTACTTTATAATCCAATCCGAAAGCCTCCAATCCATCGAAGGAGGCAGCGGTGAAAGGTTTGCGAAGCGCATATACTAAGGAGTACGAAAGAAGCGCTGCACCTCCTGCCCAAAGTATGAATACAAGATCGGATATTTTCTTGTTTGAAAGTAGTTCCGTTTTAATGTCGGTAATTGTTTTCATTTTATTCTCTTTTGATTTCGAGGGCAAAAGTAGAAGGATGATGTTACAGAAAAAATGAATATTTATTATTAATACATTTAATTATCGGATAGAAAATAAAGTAACATTAATGTAACATTTATGCAATCGGAATATAACACAAGTGGGTGTTCTTTGCAAATTAAAAACCAAAAACACTTACAAAATATGGAGGAACTATTAGAGATATATAAGCGGATAGAAGATCTGCGTAATAAAGGGGTG
This sequence comes from Bacteroides intestinalis, assembly GCF_003464595.1. Lineage (GTDB taxonomy): Bacteria > Bacteroidota > Bacteroidia > Bacteroidales > Bacteroidaceae > Bacteroides > Bacteroides intestinalis_A. The sequence continues at coordinate 81,423 of NZ_QRZF01000010.1, read as the reverse complement.
AAAATGAAAGATATAGCTGACAAAACGAATATGCCTGCCAGTGTGCTGTCTTCTCTCTATTCAAGTGTGCTGCCCACCTTTGCAAGATCGGTAAAGAAAGGAATGACGGCAGAAGAAGCATTGGACTATGCCCTGTCTCAGGTGAATAATGTTTCGAAGAAACGTTTGCTCGGCAACCTTACTGAAATGAAAGGGCAGTTGCTGGAACTGGAACCCGTGACAACCGGTAACCAGAAGGAAATTCCATTCGTCAGAATGTTGACCGAAGAGATGAATCATTCGGCACAGGAAGTGTATAATTATAGTGGTATATATATAAGTTATAGTCTTTCGTCTTCGAGCGATTGCCTAAAGATGGAACCATATCTGATTAGTGCCTCCGAAAACAATGACTATGTACAGGTGACTCATATGAGCGCTTACAACACAACGCACCGGGGGATCGGGTTATTAAATAATCATCAGAATGCATATATCATCTTCAACGAAAGGGAGGCTCCGCAGCTTGCATTATTCACCATCTATCTGCAACTGCCCATGTACGACTATCCGTCTATGCTGAAAGGGCTTTACCTGAGTCTGGACTATAACCGGAATCCGATAGCCCGGCGGATTGTTTTCGTGAAATATTCCGATAGCACCAGCATGGATGATTTTATTGAACTGAAAGGCGGACTGCTGACCGAGGAAGAACTGACACCGGAGCAAAAGGTCTATTTTGAATATACATGCCGGGGCGGGGATTATATAAAAACGTGTACGGTGCCCTCCCCTCACCTGAATGGTGACGATCTGGAAAGGGAGAAGAAGATGCTGAAACTGTGATTCTGCTAATAAGAATAGAACGACGGTGTGTCTTTTGTTACGGTTTTACAGTTTTTCTTATCATCTTGCTTTGATATTGAAAGTTTTTTAGTATGTTTGCCGCATTATTAATGAAAAACACGTCTTTTCAATGAAAAAGCAAGATTTCCTGTTTATTATTCTGGTGGTGGTAGTCTTTCTACCCTTCTTTTTGAGTGACGCGGTTTATGACTGGTATAAGTCGTTCAATGCTGCACATGGTATGGTGATGAGCTTTCTGAAGTTTGCCATTCTGTCTTCGTTGGGCGAAGTTCTGGGATTACGAATCAGTGCGGGAGTGTACAACCGGAAGGGTTTCGGTATTATTCCGCGCATGGTGGTATGGGGCATACTCGGTATGGGAATCAATGCCGCTATGATTATCTTTTCAAAAGGTGTGCCGCAGTTCATGGAGTATATGGGAATGGCAAATGCTGCTGCAACGTTTACAAGTGAAGCGATGTCTCTCGATAAGGTGCTGGTGGCGCTGGCCATATCGGTAACGATGAACACAATCTTTGCTCCGGTATTCATGACTTTCCATAAAATAACAGATACGCATATCCTGATGTGCGGCGGTTCTATTAAGAGTCTTATCACTCCTATTCCGATGACGAAAATCATCACCGGACTGAACTGGAACGTTCAATGGAACTTCGTTTTTAAGAAGACAATCCCGTTCTTCTGGTATCCTGCACACACCATTACTTTCATGCTTCCGCCGGATATGCGCGTATTGTTTGCGGCATTGCTGGGTATTGTGCTGGGAGTATTGCTGGCAGTGGCGGCACGGAAATAGTTTTTTTATTACCTTTGCTTCCTGCTAAACGAAAATAGATGTATGAAACTATATAGTAGGCAGGAAGCAATCGCACGCATGAATATGCTGGCAGGCTGTTCAAAGTCGTTTGTCTTTCTGATTGATTATTCGCAGGAACAGGTTTATGTGGAAGAGACGGCAGAGGTCTCACCGGAGGAGTTGATATATAACCTGAATGGATTTACGAATGAAGCAGTTGCCGGTTTAACGGATGAATTGTTTCCGGAGAGTTTACCGGAACAGATAGAATGGACCTCACAGCCTGTTTCTTTTCAGGAATACAGTCGTGCTTTCGGACATGTGAAAAAGAATATTCTTGCCGGAAACAGCTTTCTTACGAATTTAACTTGCCGGACTCCGGTACAAACCAATCTGACTTTAAAGGATATATATTGTAACTCCCGTGCTTTATATAAAGTATGGGTAAAGAATCGTTTTGTAGTTTTCTCTCCGGAGATTTTCGTTCGGATAAAGAAAGGGATTATCAGCTCTTATCCCATGAAAGGTACGATAGACGCTACCCTGCCCGATGCCGTACAAACCTTGATGAACGACGGGAAAGAAGCGGCGGAACATGCTACGATTGTGGATCTGATCAGGAATGATCTGAGTATTGTGGCGTCTCATGTCCGGGTGGAGCGTTATCGCTATATAGATGTGTTGCAGACAAATCGGGGACCGATATTGCAGACTAGTTCGGAGATATGCGGTGAACTTCCAGAAGATTACAAACGGCAGTTAGGTGATATTCTTTTCAGTATGTTGCCTGCCGGTTCTATTACCGGTGCACCCAAAAAGAAGACGATGCAGATTATTCGTGAAGCTGAAGGATATGAACGGGGATTCTATACGGGAATAACCGGATATTTCGATGGAGACAATATGGATAGTGCCGTGATGATACGTTTTGTGGAGCAAGAGGCGGACGGAATGTATTTTAAAAGCGGTGGTGGCATTACTTTCAAGAGTGACGCCCGCAGTGAATATGAAGAAATGAAACAGAAAATATATGTGCCGATTTATTGAAACGATACAAGTACGTGACGGTAAGTTGCAGAACCTTGCCCATCACAACCGTAGGATGAATGAGACGAGACAAGCGGTTTTCGGAATGGCGGATCAACTGGATATTCTGGATTATACAGGGGATTGTCCTGAAAGCGGTTTTTATAAATGCCGGGTAGTTTATGGCAGAGAAGTATGTGAAGTGGCATTTTCCGCTTATACAATGAGGACTGTAAGTTCACTCCGGTTGGTCGGTTCGGATACGATTGATTATCGCTACAAGAGTACGGACCGGAAGGAACTGGAAGCATTGTATGCCCTACGCGGCAATCAGGATGATGTATTGATTGTCAGAAACAATCTTTTGACGGATACTTCCATTGCTAATGTGGCGTTAGAAAAAGAGGGAGTCTGGTATACACCGAGGACTCCCCTATTGAAAGGCACAAAACGTGCATTGCTGTTGGAACGGGGGGTACTGACGGAATGTGATATTCCGTCAGATGAGATTTCCTCCTATTCACACATCGCTTTATTTAATGCGATGATTGATTTTCAGTCTCTGGTTCTGGAGATTAACCGGGATACGGTTATTCGTATTTGATACTATCTACCGGATTATTTCTTGCTGCCCGATAACTGTTCAGGCATACTGTGAGCAGGGTGATGCAGACAGTGAAGACCAAAGGAAGCAGAAAATGAAGGATACCAATGTGTACATGGTAAGCAAATTGTTGCAGCCAATAATTCATCAGATAGCAAACCAAGGGTACAATGAGTATAAACGCTATACCTATGTAGTACAGGAACGGTCGATTGACAAGCCATAATATTTGCCCGAATGATGCACCGTGAATCTTCCGAATTCCTATTTCACGTATACGTTGCTGGATAGCATAATGGGTGATGCCGAACAATCCGAACAGTGTGAGGAATAAACTGATTGATGCATACATCAGCAGGATGCGGGAAAAGTCGGTGACTTCCTGATTATTGGAGATCAGTACCTGATAAGGGTCTTCATAATTGAATGGAGTACCGGGGGGGGGCTTCTCCCATAATCCGCGAAGATGATTGATAACTGTTGTGCGATCTTGTTCGTCAAACTGTAAGGTCAATGTGGTATAGTTATCTTGTGGCATTTCGTGCAGAATCATTCTCAGTGGAAACACATTGTTTGTGAGCGAATATTTCTTGAAATCTTTCATGACACCGATAATAGTACCTTTCTCACTCTTTTCGGGCACGTATTTAGAGATCGGTTGTCCCACCGGATCTTCTCCTTCGGGCACAAGATAGCGAATGAAGGACTCGTTGATGATGACCGGCACAGAGGTACGGAGTAATAAATGGAATGTTTGTTTGGCATCCAGCAAGTCGAAATCGTATATATCCAGGAAGTCCGGACAGTTTTCATAAAGTTCAAGCATCAGAAGGTCATTCTTCTCACCATTTTGGCGGGGAACGGCCATACTCATGGTATAAAGACCTGATTTGGAAGATACAACAGACTTCACTCCGGGGATGGATTTAATGTCTTCTATCCAAGTAGATAAAGGGGATTGCCGGGAGTCGCCGATTCCAAACTCAACGATTCCTTTGTAGCGGCTTCCCTCCTGCTCTATCAGGTCCATTTGGCTACGGATTATCATAAAAGCACTTAGCAGTCCGATAGAAATCATGAATTGTAAGGTGACCAGTGCTGCTACAATGCGCTGTTTCTTACGACCTGTAAAGAAGCTGCGGTAATGGCTTTCGGACAAGGTCTGTATCTTCCGGCTCATGTATTCTGCCGGAACAACGGATAGAATGATGACAAACAGCAGGATAACAGGGAATACCTGAACGGAGAAAAGATAGGAGAACGACAGATGTGCGGATATTGTTGCATTGAATACTGCTAACAGGTCGCTCATCAACAGAATGGATAACAAGAACGCTGTAATCACCATTAGGAAAGTATCGGCAAAGAGTTGCCAACGGATTTGACGGTGGCTTGCACCTAAAAGGCTTTCAATGTGCAAGGTGCGTATTTGCTTCAATAAGCGTGAAAAACTGAGGTTGATATAGTTGAAGCAACCGATGAACAAGATTAATAAAGCAGATAGCAGTCCGACGCTTAACAGGGCCTTTTGCCGATGCTCGATACACTGATTGCTATCTTGTGTGGTAGTGGTAAAATAGGATTCCTGTAAAGTCTGGGTACGGTAATACCCTTTGCCTAATAAAGTAGGAAGCTCGGTTGTCTCGAAGCGTTGGCGAAAGGCGTTGAGGTCTGTTCCTTCTTTGAGAAGTATCGAACAGGTGGTTCCTTCGGGACTTTTTAGATGCGTGAGCAGATCTGCCTGCAACATGCTTTGCGATGGCAGGCGGAAGACGGCGGCGATACGATAGGCACTTTCGCCGGATTGAGGGATATCCAGCAGCTTGCCGAGGCAGTCGGTGGTACCGAAACAACGTTCGGCCAAAGCTTGGCTGATGGCAATGGTTCCCGGGTGAGTCAATACTTCTTCTATTTTTCCTGCAAGGGTTTCGATGGGGATAAACTTGGGCAATGTACTGTCTGCCGATAGCAGGTTCAGTTCGGAATATTCTTGGTCGCCCACACGGATTTTTGTGTGCGTGATAGCTTGTGTGCGTAGTGAAGCTTCTATCTCAGGGAATTGTGAGATGATTTCGGGGACAGATTCGTGGTATACGAATGTTCCCTGCATTTCTTGTTGAGCGAAAGGTAGTGTTTGTGTCAGCCGGAGGATACGGTCACGGTTGTGGTTGTTATACTCAATGTTGTATTCGTATAGGACGAAGGCTGTCAGTAGATTGGTGCATGCGATACCGATAACCAGGCTGACAAGAGAAATAGTGACGAACAATTTATTTCGCCACCAGCTACGCAGGACAAACTTCAGAATGTACATGTTCTTTTAGTGATAATATTAATAGGTTTTAGCTCTATCAGGAAGCCTGAAGAGTTTATATTATATAGTGCCGGGAAACCTGAAAGGGCTCGCATTTACAGTACAGAAACCTGAAAGGCTTACATCATATAGCGTAGGGCATCGCCCTACGTAATAAGTATTCCCATCTCTGAGCCCTGAAAGGGCGAAATAAAATAGTATATCTCCGATTTCGTCCTTTTAGGGCTTAAGTAAAAATGTGTACAATTTGGGTTACAGACTCACCTCTGTCACCACCTGTCCGTCGAACAGATTAATGATACGTCCTGCAAAACCGGCATCGTGCTGTGAGTGGGTTACCATGACGATGGTCGTTCCTTCTTTGTTCAGTTCATTCAGCAGTTCCATCACTTCCTTACCGTTCTTAGAGTCCAGATTACCGGTAGGCTCATCGGCAAGGATCAGCTTCGGATTGGCTACTACGGCACGGGCAATGGCAACGCGTTGCTGCTGACCACCGGAGAGCTGCTGTGGGAAGTGTTTGCTTCGGTGTGTGATGGCCATGCGTTCCATAGCTGTTTCCACGCGACGTTTGCGTTCGGCGGAAGGAATGCCCATGTAGAGCAACGGCAGTTCGATGTTTTCGTATACGTTCAGTTCGTCAATCAGGTTGAAGCTTTGGAATACGAAACCAATGACACCTTTACGCAGGCTGGTGCGTTGTGCTTCAGTGTATTTGGAGACTTCCTTTCCATTGAGGTAGTATTCTCCGCCCGAAGGGTTATCGAGCAAGCCAAGGATATTCAGCAATGTAGATTTACCGCAACCGGAAGGTCCCATGACTGCGACGAACTCACCTTCTTTCACTTCGATGTTCACATTGTTCAAAGCCCATGTTTGCACTTCTTCTGTCTTGAAGATTTTCTGCAGGTTTACTGTTTTAATCATAATAGTGATAATTTTAATTAGTAATATTGTTTATTCATTTTTTATTATCTCGGCCGGATTGATATGCATGATCCGGTAAATTTTATATGCGGTGGTGAGGAATATCATGAAGGCCACACTGAAGAATAATAGAATTCCCCAATCCCAGCCTTGTATACATTTCACTGTACCTTCGCCTATTGATAGCAGCATCAGTCGTACCAAAGGATAAGCAACCGCAAAAGCCAGCAGGAAAATCACCAGATAAGCTTTACCGAATATACCGGCAATGATCCATGGGGTAGCTCCGTTGATTTTACGAATGGCTATTTCCTTCTGTCGGCTGACTGTGTCCATGGAGATGGCCGAATAGATGCTCAGTACAACCAATAGTATACTTACAACGGCCAGGATTGTCATTGCCACTTGTGTCATATACATCGATCCCATCATCGTTTGTTTGTTATCAGATAGGGAGCGGATTTCAAGAGGCAAGGTTGTGGGTACGTAGTTACGACAGATATCAGTGATGCGCCGGATACTTTTGGTAGCGTTTGTACCCGGTGCCAGCTTGACATAGAAATACCTGAAATGGTTGCTGGGGAAAAATACCGAACCGATGGTTGCTCTTCCCTGAGTTTCTTTATAAAGCTCTTTGAAAGTACCGATGATGCGGTAACTCTGCCCCTCAATCTCTACTCTGTCTTGCACGTTGTCCTTATCCAATTGAAGTCTGAAAGCCTCACTGACATAAACGGTACCTTCTGCATCTCCATTCACTTCTTTTCCTTGTAAAGGGATATTCAGGAATTTAAAGTAACTCGGAGCTCCCATTGCTATGTCAATCATGACCTCCGATTGGTCAGCTTTCTTATAGGTGCGCATAAAATGATTTCCACTTTGCAAATCATCTGTCATGGTCAGTGTCTCTATACACTCCGGCAATGCTTGAATATCAGATAATATAGGGTTTATGTGTTGCCACATACGTTGGGTATTTACCTTCAGGGAAATGATATTTTCTTCTTCTTCGAATGTAAGCGGGTTGTATGCCTGACCGAACACTTCGTGCCACACCATATTGACGCCGAGTGTACTGCCTACAAAGAAAATGGCAATGCCTAACTGCAACCACATCATGATCGAACGGAAAATATGACGGCTACGGTTATTGTTGATTTGGCTGATTATGCTCACTTGTCGTAAACGGCGGATAGGAAACCATATTACGAGCATACAGATCATCAAAAGTGCAATATATATTTGGAACTGTACAACGTAGATAGATGACAAGGGTAAATCGGGCATATCATGGCTTGGAATGTATATTTCCGCAAGATTTATCATGAGTTCCGTTAAAACCAGAGACAAAAGAAATGCAGTGGACATCATCCAAAACACTTCAGCAAAAAGAAGAAGGAACAGTCCTTTTATCTCGGATCCCATACACTTGCGAAGCGCCACTTCACGCTGACGATTATAGAACATCTGAATGATGAACTTAAGGAAATTAATCAGCCCTGAAACCAGGATAAGTGAGGCTATGAATAGTATTAGAAACTGCACCATTGTCAGTTCTTTGTCTTGCCGCATACTGAATGCGGCGTAAGGGTGTACGGTGTCCTCATTCCGTTGCCACGTTATGGACCGTAAACTTTTGTTTAGTATTTCCATAGTTGCCTTAGGCGATAGATAACCTTTTACACTCAAGGCGTCATAAGTCATGATTTCATAGGAGAAATAACAATCGACTTTGGGGTCTTGTAGTCCGTTATCTTCCACTACATTCACGACTTTAAAGCTCTGTATTGTATTTTCCGCTATACTTTGTGGGTTAGCAAGGCGTATGGTTGTTCCAATGGGATTTGCAGTGCCGTACGCTTTGCTCACAAATTTATGGGATAATACCACTTCATCAGGTGCTTCGGGAAGTCGGCTGCCATGTAGCAATTGTCTGTTGTTATAGGAGAAAAAGTTACTGTTAACCCCTCTATAACCTATCAGAAAAGGTAAATTACGTTGTTCGTTATCAATGACTTCTATTTCCGTTGAATTGTTAAAGGATTGTATGGTCAGGCACTCTAGCCCACTGATAGATCGCTCTTCCAGTCGTTTTATTTCATTGGTTCGAAAAAGAGAATTTTGTTTCTGGTTGACTGTTATTCTTATCCGTCGTTCGCTGTCAGGTAAGTTTTCAAGTTTGGCCCATTCCTGCATGAAAAAGCATACAATGGTATAGCATACGATTCCCACTGCCAGGCAAAGGGCGGAAATGAAACTGTGAGTCTTGTACTTCAGCAGATTTCGTAGAGCAACTTTCAAATAATGTAATACCATTGTTTTTATTCGTTTTTAATTATTTCCGCCGGATTGGTTCTTGCTATCCGATAGATACGCCAACTAATAGTAGTGATAATTACCACAGCGGTAATCAATAGAGGAATAATCCACAGCAAAGGATGGGTATAATCGAATATAATTGACTGATCCGCTATAATCATAAAGAATAGGCAAAGGGGGACAGCCAATGCTATTGCTATTAAATATAGTACCAGATATTGTTTACTGAATAACCAGTAAATATCTACGATTCGCGCTCCGTTTACTTTACGAATGGCAACCTCCTTTTGTCGTCGTTCAGTATCAATCTGTATTGAATGGAAGATTCCCAATATTGTTATCAGAATTGAAATGATAGTACAGGCAATAAACAGATTTCTTAGAATATTTAGATATCCGATTTCTTCGTCATATAAAGTTTTTTCTTTATAAGGTTTATTGCTTGGATAATACGAATTGATTTTCTCTGAAATATCCTTAAGAGCTTGATGTCGGTTGGCTTCCGACATGAGTTGCAATATAATTTTGTCAACCTTATTCTCTTTCTCCAATGGAAGCAATATCAAATAAGGTGTGTTATAACCAGGATTAGGGTATATTGGGCAGATACCTGTAATGGGGTATTCATTTCCATTTAAAGATGTGATGGTGCTGAATATAGAATCCTTTCTGATATCTTTGTCTATATCAGGAGTAATGTAGGCAAAAACGTCGCCCTGCTGATGCTTTCTCTCTACTTTCATTTGCTTTAGAAAATCTTCTGTTACAAAGTTAAGTATAACGCGATTTCTATTGATATTCATCATGCTGAAAGTGTAAAGAGATAAAGATTTACACCAACTTTTACTACGGAAATAGTTGCATAACTCCGGTAAGTCTTTGTTCAGCCTATCGTCATGCGAAGTGGAGGGTATGATGATAAGGTTTTCTTTTTCTTGTTTGGTCAATAGAGGGCTCATGCTGTCAGAAAGACTTTTCATTTGGAAATGTACCCCCATAATGCCAATAAGAAATACCAAAGCACAAAAGAACTGTATTGTCAATGAGACATTTCGTAAAGCATGCTTGCCTTTGCTCTGTCTTCCACTCAATCCCTTTTTATACATTCTGTAGAGAAGCTGGTGTACTGTTACATAACATAAGCAAAATGATATGAGAAGTATAATCAGAAAACACTTCAGCTCATGCTTCAATAAGGCGGGTATTTCTATTTGAAGCCCCTTTCTTATTTCATAATCCATATGGCTGAATATCATAGGTAGCATACTTTCTGATAAAGCCATTGCAAGCGTACCACTTAATAATAAAATTATGAACTGTTCACTGAATAGAATTAGGAATATATTACTGGTTCTTCCCCCCATATGGCGTCTGAGGCTCAACTCACGAGTACGATTGGCAAAATTACCAATGCTGAATGAAAAATAATTAGTTAAGGCAATTATCAATATGATTAACCCTATTATGCTAATCCATAATTCTATACCAGGTTTATAAGGAAGTTGACTCAATAGATAAAGTTGATATTCATCCTCATTCTGCATGAAATCGACTTGTGTGATTCTCTTATTCAAGATAGACAAGTCCGATGGATTATTAAGTAGAAGTATTATAGTTCCAAATGCTTCATTGTTAGGTATAAATAAATCATAGCTATCCAGATAATTATTCATACCAGCCGGATATGATTCAATAACAGCTCCAATACTGTAATTCTTCTGGTTAATGGTAATAATATTACCTATGATTGGTAAATGGGCATTGGGCATATATTCTTTGACAAATTTATCAGTAACAACCACTATATCAGGTCGTTTCTCAAATTCAGCCAAAGTTCCCTCAATAACTTTAGATGGAAAAGTAGTAAAATAGTCTCTATTACAACAAGTGGTGGAAACTTGGAAAGTATTATCGTTTATTTGAATACATTCCTCTGTATTATAAGATATTGCAGCAGCTTTAATTTCATCTCTACCCAATTTATTGATTTCATTCAAAGGTATATTCACCATCCATTCCGGGTGTTCCACTAGCCGGATTGTAGCCATACATTCGTATGTTTCGAATAATCGGTTTCCACGTTGGAATGTATTGTAATAATAACTGCATATACTAAAACATAAAAGTCCAACTGTAACGCATAATATAGATATAATGCTTCTTCCTGTTTGTTTGCACAGATTCCGTAATGTTATTTTAAATAGATGCTGTAGCATAATTTAATCTTTTTATTCGTTTTTAATTACCTCCGCCGGATTCGTTTTTGCTATCCGCAAGATACGGAAAAGTATTGTAAAGCCTGTAATAAAAGTAACAATCAAGAATATGCAGAGCCAGAAAAGCAGACCGCAATCAAAGAATACCGTATACATTTGTTTCCATAACATCAATACAACATATACAAGCGGGAATGCAACGATGGCACTACACAATAACAAGATAATATAAAGACGGGCAAACAACAGGATAATCTGCGGAACATCTGCCCCATTTACTTTACGGATAGCAACTTCTTTCTGGCGTCGTTCTGTATCGAGCGTGATACTGGAGTATACACCTAATAGTGTGATAATAATGCTGATAACAGCAAAGAACAAAATAATGTCCTTCAGATTGTACTCAAGAGCCTGCAAAACATGGATATCATTCAGGAATGTTTTAGCCTGATAAGTTATATTTTCAGGAAGCATCTCGCGGTAGACTTTCTCAATCCATCGGGCTACTTCCTTTTGCTGGCCCGGATGACTCTTTATGTAACAATGGCCTATGTAGACTGAAGGATCATAAGGCAGGAAAGCATATCCACTACTTCTGTTATATACATTGGCCTGAAAAGGTGCGGATATTCCACAGATTGTGTAGTCAGTATTACCGCTATACAAGTTCATACCGATTACATCTTTCTTCTGCATCTCCTGCCAGACATTGTCTACCACAATATCTTTTTCCGTTTGAGGAAGTCTTCCTTGTTCTATGGGAATATTCATAAAAGAGAAGAAATTGACGGGTACAGCCATGACACTAATATCAATCCAGGAGTTCTCATTTCCCTTTTCGGTCGTTAATCCATTGCCCGACATACCTTGCATATAACCGACATCTGATAACAGAATTTCTTTCACTCCGGCATGTTGTTTAAAACGCTCTATCAACGCCAACTTTTCCTCATTCTTCATAAAGGGATAGTCCAGGGGAATACTAAGAATCTCCGATTTTTCTTTTTGACTTAGCGTATGGATTAAACTATTGGTCGTTTTCTCGGCTTGCAGATATAAAGCAGCCGTCAGGGATACAAATACCCAGCAAATAAAGAACTGGATACCCAGCATAAGGTTACGTCCCCATTGCTTACCTCTACGTTTATTGTTTCCATAAATACCTGTTTGCACGGTAATACGACGAATACGAATGGAAACAGACAAACATATAAGGACGCAGAGTATGATAAGAAGAGCGATATATTGCAGAGCATGTATTAAAAGCGTTTCAGAGGTAAAGGTCATTGCAAAGCCCGGCAAAGAGAAATTCATGTGATTCCCTAATAATTCTATGCCTGATAATACCAATATGGAGGATATGGATATGACAATCAATGACTGTGTGAATAGCAAGCAGAAAAGTTGTTTCCAGTTGCATCCTATCATTTTCATGATACTGTATTCTTTAGTACGATTGAAGAAAGAACCGATAAGGAAATGGAAAAAGTTGATCAGCCCTACTAGTAATATCAGTGTACCTACAGTTCCGGTAACTAATCCCAGATAGGAAGCACCTTGTTTTTTCAATCTGGCTCCCATATTACTGGCAGTGACAGTGTAAGCTTCGCCATACAAAGTATAAGTATAGTCTCTTTTTGAGAATAGCTTCTCTAAATCGGTACATGTAGTTTGTGGTGATAACAGTACGTAGGTATTTGCTCCCGTCATGTTATGCCGTTTGGGACTTTGCAGAAGTCCTTCACTATCGTTTACGGTCAGCATATCTATGTTTTGCATAAAATCTAAACTATTGTTCAGAGGGATATCTTTCATTACTGCCTGAATGGTATAGACGATGCCTCCTGTTTTCGGGGTACTTTCAGGAGAAGTATTGAGCCTTCTCATGAGAGTCATATGTTTGCCGATAGCACTTTCTGCATTACCGAATATTTTAATGGCCATAGATTGGCTCAGGATAACGGAGTTAAGAGACTGACTTGCCATTTTCCAATGTCCTGCTACCATTTCCGGAGTGAAGATTTTATTGTAGCAAGTATCTATTTCAATCGTTTCAAGTTCATAGGGTAGCGTCTTTTCCGGAGATAACTCTACATAATAAGGGCGTTCGCGAGGATAGGTTACGGATGAAATGGCTTCCGTTTCTCCCAAAGCCCATGTGCGCAAATCTTCGGCCAGAGGAACAGGAGAACCGGAAAAATATCTGTTCGCCTTACCGTCATAGAGATTTAATTCTGCTATGCGATCATGATTAGCAAAACAATGGTCTGTGCTTTCTACAAAGCGACTGCAATATATGCAGACACAGAAGCAGAGCAAACCTACTGCCAATCCGATGATGGAAATGATATTTTGTGTCTTATGCTTACACAAGTTTCTGAATGCTATTTTGAGATAATGGAATATCATGGTATATTAGTTGCTATTATTTTGACTAAGTGATAAAAGTATATTCTTGTACATAGTATATTCATTTTGATAATAAGTTTTCAAATCCTGTGCCAAAGTTGTAATGGTTTGTATGCTAGATATATATGCATTATATTGATACTTAATAAGTGTGCTATACTGCACATAAATAGTGCGAATACGCACCGTCTATTCACTCTTTATCACTTCCGCCGGATTCTGCCGTGCAGCCTGCCATACGCGCCAACCGATACATAACAGAATAAGTAAACCTATCCCACTAAATATAGCCAGATATATCCATACACTGATTGCTGTTTGTTCTATATAGCTTTCCAACCATTTTTTCATCAAAGCGTATCCTATAGGAAATGCTATCACTGATGCTGCAACGAGTAGTATAAAGTACTCTTTTACAAACATGGCAAGTATTTCTTTTACAGACGCTCCGTTTACTTTGCGGATGGCTATTTCTTTGCGCCGCTGCTCGCAACTTAGCGTAATGAAAGAGAAGATTCCGAAAACGGCAATGAGTACGCAAATAATTGAGGCAAAGCCAAGTAGCTTCAATAATAACGTTTCGGATTTCAGGAACTTAGAATATTCCTCTTCTATATTGAGAAGAGAATGATATTCATTACTGCCAGTTGAGATTTTGGTATATACATCATCTACTCGCTTTTTAAGATCATCCCATGTTCCTGCCCGATATTTTATCAAGATATCACCATAGTTGGCATCGGAACCGGAACCTCCCAGACCTCCTTTATTGCAGAATAAAGTAGGTGCTGCCGGAATTGTAGGTGCTGTGATATGGAAGTCTTTTACAATTCCGACGATTGTAACTCCTTGGTGAATATTGATTTTCTTACCTATCGGATTATCTAAACCTAGTCTTCTTGCACAAGTCTCGTTGATGATAGCCTTATCTGCATCATCCGGTTTTAGCATTTCACCTTCTATTAGTTTCAGGTTGTAGAAATTGATAAATTCCTTCCCTTCTCTTATGCAGGTGATATCTATTCTATCTGCCTTATCCGTACTTTTCTTTCCTTCCCAGCTATCTGTACTATAAGTTAGTGTACTGTATCTTGGAAACAAGGGTTCACATCCCTTCAGTGTCTCTACAATACATGGCATCTTATCTATTTCGGCACTGACGGCAGCGTAAGATTCCGGAGAAACATATTGTCTTAATACTGCTGTATTCTTCCTTTCCCAACCAATGTCACCATTTGCCAGATGATTGAGTTGCTTCATAAGAATGCTTACGCAAAAGATAAATAAGATACATATTATCAATTGGAATGCTATACTACATTTGCGGAATCGAAACAGACTGCCGGATTGTCTGTGGTATCGGCGGACAATAAAAGGTATTAATAGGATATAGGATATGAAAAGAATACCTGCAAAATAGAGGAATGACTCTCCATAAATATTTCCATTAATTTCGGACAGCTCTCTGAATTTCGGAAGCGATAATTCGATGAATGTCATTCCCGCGAGACCGGATAAAAGCAGCACAAATAAATATTCGGTACCAAAAAGTATGAATAAATTTCGAATGGATGAACCACATACTTTTCTTAATTCAATTTCCCTGTTCCGCGTGCGCATACGGGTGATAAATAAAGAAAGATAGTTGAACAATGCGCAAAGTATAATCATGCCGCTTGCTATGGAGAAAAGTACTAAATAATTAAATTTAAGGGCCAGTTTTTCATTTATGGCAGAGTAATGATATTGGGTTAATGGAATAATCTTATTTTTTTCGAAAGGTTTGGAATACCATTGGTTTCCGGATTCGTAGTTTTTCATTTTTTCCTGAAAAGATATAGCATCCACTCCTTTACGTAGCCGAACGTACGTTTGAAATCTATGTACTCCCCATTCGCTTTTTTCTTTTTGAAATTGTGATGACATTGTCCATGCGGCAAAATAGAGATTACTATGTTTCTCTACATTTTTCAGAATGGCACAGACTGTCTTAGGTGTATCATTTGCCTCTATCTCTTGTCCCAAAACTTCAGTTGAACCGAATAATGACATCGCAGTCTCTTCTGTTAATGCAATTTTATTATCAGAATAAATAAATTCCATACTTCCGGACAATATGGAGGTAGGACGGAACATCTCTAAAAATGTAGAGTCAGCATATATGCAATTAACTTTCGCATTTTTCCCTTCTTTGGTTTTCAGTTCTGTCTCGTTCTGGTAAACTGCACACACAGCTTCTACTTCCGGAAATTCTTGCCGGAGTGTAGTAGCCAACATATATGAACTGTATGTACTGAATGTTGATTCATTGAAAGTGGATTCCTGGTAAAGCAAATGAGTTCGTTCCACACCTTCATGGAATTTGTCATATGTAATTTCGTAGTGTATCCACAGATTTGAGAGTGCGAAGCAAGTGAATCCTACCGCCAGACCTATAATACTAATAATACTCTGTGTTTTGTATTTCAGTATATTACGAAACGCTATCTTGCAATAATGCTGTATCATGTCTTTGATTTTTCTATTATTCACTTTTTATCACTTCTGCCGGATTCTGCCGCGCTGCCTGCCATACCCGCCAGCCAATACATGCAAAAATAACGATCATTATGCCACCGAATATAGCAAAATATATCCAGGCACTGATAACTGTCTGTTCTACATAGTTTTCAAGCCAACGCTTCATCAGCACATACCCTACGGGGAATGATATGACGCCCGCAATGACTAACAAAAGCATATATTCTTTCACAAACATAATAAGAATATTCCGGATTGTAGCTCCATTTACTTTGCGTATAGCTATCTCCTTACGTCTTTGTTCGCAACTCAATGTGATCAGAGAAAAAATTCCGAAAGCAGCAATGATTATGCAGACGGTAGTGACAAAACTCAATAATTTTATCAAAGCATTTTCTGATTTCAGATACCCGGCATATTCTTCTTCTGTATTGAACAATCTATATCTCACTTCTGGATACTCTTGGCTGAATATACTGTCGATCTGCTGTTTCAGTTCTTTCCATTTACCATCATGAAACTTGATTAAGATTTGCCCTTTTCCCAAAGAAAATCCCATGCCTTTAAGAATATCCTCTGCAACTAAAGTATAGGGCTGTACCGGCTCTGTCGGAGCTGTGATGTGAAAGTCTTTAATTATACCTATAATGGTCCATGCTCTATTCTTCTGATAAAGTTTCTTTCCTACCGGGTCATTCATTCCAAGTGCTTTTGCAGCCGATTCGTTAATCATTATTTTACCCGTTTCCGTTGGCTTCACCATTTCTCCTTCCAGCAGTTTTAGATTGTAAAAAGATACAGTCCTTTCACAATTCCACAGACATAGCATATCTATACTTTTCGTTCCATCTTCTTTTCCGTCCCAATTATCGAAAGTTTGTGAAAAGCCTGATGTCTTAGGCAATAAACAGCAATGTCCGGATATAACTTCTTTTGTACATGAGAATTGCTTTATCTTATCAGCAATGGATTCAAAATCTTTATCCGGATATAAAAGATTGATGGTAGCTATACCCTTTCTTTCCCATCCTAAATCTGTATTCGTAAGAAAATAGATTTGCTTCATCATCACTATTATACAGAATGTGACAAGAAGCCCTATCGCTAACTGGAATGCAATGCTTACTTTACGGAGCATATACTTATTTCCGGTATTCCGGATGTGCGACCGTCTGATGGCGAATGGCACTAACAGAAGCAAAGACAGTAAGAGAATTCCCACAAAATAAAGTAGTGATTCTCCATAAATATTTCCAGATACACCGGACATCTTTTTAAAAGCAGGTAAGGCCATCTCAACCAAAGCCATACCCAATACGCCGGATAGTAATATGATGTACAAATACTCTATAAAAAGTAGAATAAATACGCCTCCGATGGAGGAGCCGCATACTTTACGCAGTTCTATCTCGCGGCTACGTATTCTCATGCGAGTAATGAACAGAGAGATGTAATTGAAGAGAGAACAAAGAATAACCAAAGCTCCGGCTACGGAAAACAGTATCAGATAATAGAATTGAAAAGACTTGTTTCTGTTAATTGATGAATAATGATACTCGTCGAGTGGAATTAGCCGAATACTTTCAAACACTCTGTGGGGATCTCTTGGATCGGCTTTTATTTCGTGTGCAGCAAGTTTCTTTTGAAATGCCATCGGATCTGTTCCTTTACGCAATTTGATAATGATTTCGAAGCTTCCATTATTCCAATCATTCTGCCAACGGCGGAAGTATTCTCCTTGTCCCCAGCAACCGAATGTCAGATTACTGTGATTGAGATTTGAGAGGATGGCGCAAACCGTTTTTGTGTCGTCGTTGTAGTTTTTAACTTCTTTGCCCAGTACATCCGTAGAACCAAACAAACGTATAGCTATATCTTCTGTTAAAGCTATTTTATCATCTGAATATATAAAGTCCATACTTCCTGATAGAATGGATATATTGAACATATTCATAAAACATGAGTCTGCCTGCATTTCATATACTTCTGCAGTACTGCCGTCTGCTTTAACATCTGTTTTTTGTCCCCATCTGGTATAGGCACATGCTGCTTCTACTTCAGGGAAATCGTTTTTCAGCACAGTTGATGCCGGGTATGGTATGGAAGTGGAGTACCCGTTTACTCCAAATACGCTTTCTTTGCATAGGATATACATCCGGTCTGCTCCTTCATGGTAAGCATCATACGTCATTTCATAATGTATCCACAAGTTAGCAAGGGCAAAGCAGGTAAAGCCGACTGCCAGGCCAAGGATACTAATAATACTTTGTGTTTTATATTTCAGTATATTACGAAACGCTATCTTAAAATAATGTTGTATCATAGCTTAAATGTTTGTTTGCTGTCTATTTACTTTTGATGTTATTTGCGGGATTATATATTATAATGAGTTTCTTTTTAATATTAAGGTTCAAATCTTGTGCCAAAGAGATAATTACTTGTATTATAGATGAATACTTGTTTTGAAAACATTGTTTTAGTGTGCTATACTGCACAAAAATAGTGCATATTCGCACAAATGGTACATTTAAAATCACAAAGGATAGTTATAGGCTTTGACTATAACTTCTTAACTTTTGATGAAGTAATAATCTAGCTGTGAACAGGTGTAGCGTTTTTTCTCTTTTAATAATCGGGAAAATGCTTCTACTTTTCTCTAAAACACCATGCATTAGATGAACTCATAAATACACTACTTACTGATGGATTAATTACTGTATATCAATGTTTTATAGTCTGAAAATAGAAAGAAATGTGTGGTGTTTAGGGGTCAAAATAGGGTCAGGGTCACTTATACCCCCCCAATTCGGCTCAAATGAATAGAATATTTTAATTAGGTGTAAAATAAAAGCACTGATATAGGGTCAAATTACTAAGGAATCAGATTTTATAATTTGCTCTTTGTCACTTTTGCCTCACTTTCCTGTTTTTGTATCAAACATTTACTTATAAAGAATCGTTCGCATTACAATATTCCGAATCTACGGGAATCTGTTTTTTGCAAAAGTTGTCTAAAGTCAACTATCTGTATATCAATGTAATATTGACTGATAGAATTGAAAATCACCTGCCAATAGGGCTATAAGTGACCCTGACCCTATTTTGACCCCTACCAAGCCTTTTATTAGTCTTAGATTTGTTATATTTATTCAATAAAAGCACGCGAGAAATAATCTGGTAAGCCAAGGTATAGTCCACCCCTGCCTTAAACGGAACATAAGAAGCTATGTCGTGATACAAAACTAGCAATATTCCACATTACAAGATTGCTAGTTCCGCATCACGACATTGCTTCTTATAATTATAATCCCAAAGGATCGTTTTTATTCTTTTATCACTTCCGCCGGATTCTGTCGTGCTGCCTGCCATACCCGCCAGCTGATGCATATTAAAATAACGATAGTTATGCAGGCAAAAATAGCAAAATAGATCCAGGTGTTGATTGCTGTTTGCTCTATATAGCTTTCAAGCCAACGCTTCATAAGTACATATCCTGCCGGAAATGCGATGACAGATGCTATAATCAGCAAGAGCATATACTCCTTTACAAACATGAGAAGGATATCTTTAATGGCGGCTCCATTCACTTTGCGTACGGCTATTTCCTTACGTCTCTGCTCGCAACTGAGCGTAACAAGGGAGAAGATACCAAATGCTGCAATAAGCATGCAGACCACGGCAACAAAGCTGAGAAGCTTCATAAGTATATTCTCTGATTTCAAATACTCTGCGTAAAGATCCTCTGTATTGTCCAGTTTATACTTCACTTCCGGATATTCATGAGTGAGCACGCTGTCTACCCTACTTTTCAGCTCCTTCCATTTGCCATCATGGTATTTAATCAGAATCTGTCCTTTTCCGAAATAAAATCCGCTGATACTAACAGGTCCTGAAATAAATATACAGGGTTGTGCAGGAATCGTTGGAGGGGTGGTATAGAAGTCTTTGATCAGGCCGACTATGGTGGTTGCTCTGCTTCTCTGATAGAGTTTCTTGCCTACCGGATCGTTCATTCCAAATAGTTTTGCTGCTGTTTCATTGATCATAACTCTATCCCGTTCTGTTTCTTTGGGAATTTCCCCTTTCAACAGTTTTATGTTATAGAATGGAAGAATCTTTTCACTTTCCCACAGAAATAGTGGATTCGCATCTTTTACGTCCTCTTCTTTTCCATCCCAATCATCATAATATGCACTTAGGGTTGTTGTTCGGGGCAACAGAGAGCAATGTCCCGTTACGACTTCTTCTGTGCAAGAGAATTGCCTTATTTTGTCTGCAATAGCATCGAAGTCATTGTCCGGATATAAATTGCTGATAGTGGCTATATCCTTTCTCTCCCACCCTAAGTCTGTATTGGAGAGAAAATAAATCTGTTTCATTATGATGATCATACAGAACAGAAAAAGGAGACTTACTGCTAACTGAAGTATAATGCTGACCTTACGAAGCAGATGCCGGTTCCCGGATTTCGAAAATCGCGATTGCCCTATAATGAATGGCACTAACAGGAGTAGAGAAAGGAAAAGGATGCCGAGAAAATAGAGCAACGATTCTCCGTAAATATTGCCGGATACGCCGGACATTGTTTGGAAGGTGGGTAAGACTAGTTCTACTAAAGCCATGCCTATCAATCCAGACAGGAGTATGATGTACAGGTATTCTATAGAAAGCAATGCAAACAAACCGCCGATTGATGAACCGCATACTTTTCGTAATTCAATCTCGCGCCTTCGCATTCTTGTGCGGCTGATGAATAAGGAGAGATAATTGAATAATGAACAAAGAATAACTAATCCTCCTGCTATGGAAAAGAGTATCAAATAATAAAATTTGATGGATTTGTTTTCATTGACCGGTGAATAATGATATTTACTTAAAGGCATTAGCAGAGTTTTCGCAAATATGCATTCGATATCTCTGGGATCTACTTTCTTGTCGTATGCAGAGAGCTTCTTCTGAAAAGCTACCGGATCAGTCCCTTTACGCAATTTAACGATGGTTTTAAAGCCTCCATTACTCCAGTCTGTTTGCCAACGACGGAAGTATGCTCCTTCTCCCCAGAAGCCAAATGAAAGATTACTATGATTCAGGGCTTTTAAGATAGCACAGATTGTAGCTTTTTCATCATTCTCATTTATAATCTCCTTACCGAGTACATCCGTGGAACCAAATAGTTGTATGGCTGTTTCTTCGGTCAGTGCAACTTTATCATCCGAATACATGAAATCTACATTTCCCGACACTATGGAAATATTAAACATCTTCATGAAACATGAGTCTGCCTGTATCTTATAAGTTTCTATAGCGGTATGTTCGTTTGTCTTTATTTTAGTTTTATTCGTCCATTTACTATAGGCACAGACTTCTTCAACTTCCGGGAAGTCATTTTTTAATATAGTGGATGCAGGATATGCCATTCCGGTACTGTATCCATGTTGTTCCATTATACTGGTACGATAGAGAATATACATTCGGTCGGCTCCATCATGATAATTGTCATACGTCGTTTCGTAGTGTATCCACAGGTTGGAGAGGGCAAAACAGGTGAAACCTACTGCCAGACCAATCATACTGATAACACTTTGTGTCTTGTACTTCAGTATATTGCGAAATGAGATTTTGAAATAATGAAATATCATAATGAATTATTTTTAGATATAAGGAATCTATTCACTTTTTATCACTTCCGCCGGATTCTGCCGTGCTGCCTGCCATACGCGCCAGCCGATACTTATGGTGATAACCATTGCTATACCTGCAAAAATGAGGATGAACGGTGTTGCTCCTATATTTACCTGACGATTGTACGTCTCTATCCAATGCTTCATAATAGTATAACCGACAGGGAAAGCTATCAGTGAAGATACGATCAATAGCAGTGCGTATTCTTTAAAGAAGATGCTCAGGATATTGCTGATGGTAGCCCCATTTACTTTGCGGATAGCTATTTCTTTCCGGCGTTGTTCGCATGTCAATGATACCAATGAATATATGCCGAATATAGATATCAGGATACAAACAATTGCGGAGAATCCCAATAGACTGGATAATGCATCTTCTGATTGCAGATACTTATTATATCGTTCTTCTTCGCTGTCCAGAAATAATTTGCGGTCAGGAAGTTCAGCTTGCTGCATTTCCTCAATGCGACGACGACATTCTTCCCAGGTTCCCGGTTTATACTTGAAGAGGACAAAGCAACGCGGCCACATCCACTGTGATTTATTGGTATTGACAAATACAGTATGAGGCAGGTCTTTGGTAGGCGATCTGTATGCACAGTCTTTTATGACTCCGATCACAGTCATAGGTTCCACTTCTTTATTGCAGTAAAAGATATGTTTGCCGATAGCTTCTTCAGGTGTCCATCCCATAGTACGGGCTGTCGTTTCCATGATATTGACTTCACGAACATCCGACTTATCCGATATCCATTCTCCCGCTACCAGTTGCATGTTATAGAATTTGAAGAACTCCTCTCCTGCCAGAATCTCATCTATACCCATTGGGTTTTCAGTTATCCCATTCAGTCCGTCCCAGGAATCGACTTCAAAAGCTGAATAAGAACCCATACTGATGAGTGGCCAGTAAACAGGCCGTACAACTTCAGTCACCATGGGTAATGCTTTTACTTTCTCTGCCCATACATTCATGTCCACATTCATCCAGATGCCCAGGGAAGCCCGGTTTCGATAATCCATTCCCATATCTACATTACGCAAATGATAAAGCTGCATTTGCATTATGATAGTACAAAGTATAAATGCAAGGCAAACGACAAGCTGTATTACAATGCTTCCTTTACGACATATACGTCCCATTATATTCATTTGAGTACTATGAAGTGTATTCTGCAATGAGTGACGGCGGAATAGGTAAACAGAACACAGCGCCACTATAAAAGCCAATACTGACATACCTGCGACGTATACTATGCAATTTCCGTAAATGGATATATCTGTATCGACAATCATGGAATATTGCAAGAACCAGGGTTTGAGTAATTCCACGAAAAACATTCCTAAGAGTGAAGCCAATAGAATAGTAAATAGAAAGTCCGTACTGAGTAATGCCAATAACGAACATTCGGATGCTCCATTCACTTTGCGTAGCGCCATTTCCCGTTTACGCGAGCGGAAACAGTCGATGTAAATCGTTAAATAGTTAATCAATGCGCACAGAATGATAAGCACTCCTGTTATGGAGAAATAAACAATGTAACGGAACTGCACAATCTGTTCATCTCCACGAATAAATTCATCCGCATAGCGCAGTGAGGTAATGGGCTCCAAATAGAAACGTGTATATCCGGTCACTCCATAGCTGTTCTTTTTGAGTTCATCCGGAAAATGCTGATTCATTTTCTCTAAAAGTACATCCACATTTGTGCCGGGCTTTATTTTTATCAGCATCCTGTAATTGGCGTTATCCCATGAAGTATCATTATTAGTACGCCCCATAAAAGCATATTTAAAGTTAGAATGCTCTCCCCAATCGCTGACGATGGCGCTTATGCGATATTCATGCCGATGGTTATTGTCTGTTATGGTCTCTCCAATCACTTTGGCAGTACCAAACAACTCGTGGGCAGCTTTTTCTGTAATGGCTATCCCACCCTTTTCCGGTGATGTTGATAAAAAGAATTGGTTGTCACCTTCCAGAACTTTTATATCCATCATACGGATGAAAGTTGTATCAGGCATTAACATCGGATATTCCGTAAGCTGTTTCCCATTTTTAATGAATAGAGTATTTTGGCCTGATGCACAGAAATCTTCTATTTCAGTATAGGTTGTTTTTAAATAATTTCCCAACGCATAGGGCACAAAGTCAGAGTAGTGCCCTCCAAAGTGGCAATCGTTCATTCGTACCAAATAAATGCGTTCTGCATCCTTATGGAAGTCATCATAAGTCATTTCATATTGCACCCAGAATGTAGACAGTGCAAAACATGCCAGACCGATTGCCAGTCCGATGATACTGATGATACTTTGTGTTCTGTACTTTAGTAGATTTCGATATGCTATTTTTAAATAATGGTGTATCATAACTAACCTCCTATTCTGCTTTCATGATTGTTGCCGGATTGATGCGTGTTGCTTTATTAACTTGCCAGAGCAATGTTCCTAATGAAATGCCTGCCACCACTAATATACCAATCAAATAGATGAATATACTGACAGGAGCTTTCACTGCAAAATCTTGCGTATAAATGTATATCAGATAATAAGATAAAGGTATGGTTATCAATATGGCAACTCCTATTACCCAAATGTATTTACGGAACAAAACCGTATACAGATCTCTCAATTGTGCTCCGTTTACTTTACGAATAGCTATTTCTCGATAGCGCTGACGGATATCAAACAGAGAAATACCGAATAACCCGAGACTTACAATTAGAATCGCAATACAGGCAAAAACAGAATAAATGATGGTTGTCTGTCTGTCCTGGGCATAGATTGCTTTTACATCTTCTTCCAGAATGCTGTATTCAAAATCTTCACTGCCATAAATCTTTAATTCCGTTTTACGTAAGAACTCAAGCACTTCTTTCTTTTTACCCGGCACACAGGCTATCTGATAGACATCGCCGCTCATCTGATTGCTTACCATATAAACAGTCGGTTTCTTTCCTAAAGATAAATGCCCGTTGTAGTAATCATCTACTACCGCCACGATGGGCTGGGTTTTGGAGTCGTCTCCTCTTTTCAGAGGATTTTCTATGCTGGCACCTTGGCAAGTGGTGTAGTTTAAGGCTTTCATAGCTGCCTTATTCGCTACCAGGACTCCGAAAAAACCTTGATCTGATAAATCAGGGAGTTCCCCTTCGATAAATTTAATGTCATAGATCCGAAAGAAATGAGGCGTGGCAAGACGCATATTCAGGTAGATCTTCTTCCCTTGCTCGTTTATATAATCACTGCCGTAATCTCCTTTAAGAATGTCAATATAGCTGGCCTCAAAATCTTCTATATAGGGGCAGGAAGAAAGCTCATTATCCAATGCGTTCACTCGTTCCTGGCGTTGTTTCATGCTCTCTTCTGTATAAATATTAAAGTCCTTTGACTCGTAAGCCAACTGGGCAATGATAATATCTTTGGTACGAAATCCCGGTTCGGTATTGAGTAGCATATTCAACTGGTTATTGAAATAAAGCGAGACTACCACCAATAAGAAAGTGAGTACGTACTGAATGCCCAGAAATAGGATTCGTGAATGTATTGAATGTCTTTCTGAACCTATGGAACGGATGGAGACAATAGAGGGAGTATAATTGTATTTGATGAATGGATAGAGAGAAGTAACTAACGGCAGTACTATCAATATGCCTAATGATAATTGCCAGTCAAATGTAGTATAGCCAAACTGATGGTTGAAAAGATTTCTCACCGGCACAGTACTTACTTCTACAAACAACCAGGCTATGAGCATAGCGGCTGATACCAACAAAGTATTCTCTGTCCATATATTAAGAAATAGTTCTTTACCTCTTGCGCCGAACACCTTTTTCAATCCGTACTCTTTTCCCCTCCGGAGCATAACAACCAGATAGATATTGATGAAATTCATGATACCTGCCAATAATACTAATAGGCATACTCCTATCATAATCCACAGATGAGAATAGCTGCCGATAGAGACCATCAATGTCTCTTCATAACTAATGGAGCTATCCCAATAGAATTGCTTGACGGGAATCAAAGAATAGGTATAAGTGCGGGTATCACCGCTTCCGGGTGAGTTTACGTATCTGGGGACACTACCTGTTTTGTTCAGCTTATTTATATCAGTGCCCGGCATGAATGAAAACAAGTCTATAGCCATGCGTTCCCAGCTATCAGATAAAGCTTTAGACAATACCACATCGAACTGCAGGAAAGTCTTGTTTCCAGGACTACCCAATACCCCCTCAATGGTTACATCTTTCCCATTAGAACAGCGGATTATTTTGCCTATCGGATTCTCCTTACCGAAAAGTTTGTGGGCAAATGCCTCTGTAACCAAAGCGGAGTGCGGTGAAGGTAATGTAGTGTTTCCCTGCACTACCGGGTAGCGGAATAGCTGAAAAAAGATACTGTCTGTCACGATGATTCGTGAAGGAAACCGATTCGCTCCGACCATTACATAATCTTTCTCCAAGGGAATGAAACTGCTCTGCATATTGATGTAGCGTTGATCGATAAGGCTGCTGTCTGTCCTATTGATAAGAACGCTTAGATATTGATTGCCACCCATATCCGCTTTGACACCATAAACCTGTTCCCGGTCAATGCAATGGCTATCCACCGTCAATTCCCTGTGGATATAGCGGAGTAGAATGATGCAACATGCCAGGCTGAAGGCCAGTCCCAGCAGATTGATGAGGGTATATGATTTAGAGCGCATCAGGAAACGCCAAGCGTATTTGAGTGTTTTCATGTTTCAGTCTTTATTATAATAATTTCTTTCTGTCATTTGGGCTATTTTTAGACAATGTTGTCTTTGTCCTTTACTTTAATATCAGCTCTTCTGCTTCGCCAAAGTTATCATATCCTGTTGTAATAACCCAATCTCCGGGTTGTAAACCATCTGTAATCTCGTATTGCTGCGGGTTCTGGCGTCCAATGCTGAGAGGAACACGTATCGCTTTAGTTTTGGATGCATTTAGCTTGTATATCCATTGTCCACCAGTGGATTGATAGAAGTTACCACGAGGGATAACAATAGCCTGTTCCGGCTGTCCCAACTCTATTTGTACGCGGAAACTCTTACCTACGCGTACGTTGTCAGGCATTTCTCCGGTAAATACCAAGTCCACATCGAAAGTGCGGTCTTTTACTTCGGGCACTACTTTAGTGATGCGGAGCGGATATTTGCGTCCCTGATAATTAATTGTGGCGGGAAGTCCTGTCGTAATGCGGTCTATGTAGTATTCACTAAGAGAAGTGTGTATTTTATATTGATCTAATACCTTGATTTCTGCAATACCTTGGTTGGATGCTACTTGTTGCCCTGGGGTAACTTTTACAAAGCTAAGCTGTCCGGCGACGGGGGCCTTAATTATTAAATTCTCCAGTCGTTCGCAAGCGCGTTCGTACTTCTTGCGTTCGCGTTCCCGGTCATTATTGATTAAGTCTTTGCGGATAATAGCAACAACGGAATCTTGCCGTAAACTCTCGCGCTGTAACTTTGCTTTTTTTACATTATAGTTATATTCATCTTCGGCAACCTCTAACTGAGCTTTACTCTTGATACCCATTTTAAATTCTTCCTTGTCAAGATTGAAACTTTTTTGAAGACGAGCCAACTCATAGTTTGTTTGTAAAGTTTGTTGTTGAAGAGTCAGGCTCTTCTGTTCCATTTCAATTTCCTTCTCACGGAAAGAAATCAGTTGTTTGTCCAGATCATCGCGCTGTTCTTCAATGTTGTGTATCAAGTCGGGATTTTCGAGTACAAGGATTGTATCTCCTTTCTGTAGCAGACTTCCCTCCTCGCCTACAATGCGATCTACGCTTCCAGATTCACGGGCATTAACGATAATGGTGAGAATGGGCTGGATAAGTCCTTCTACATCTACATATTCCATGAACTTATCATTCTTTACTTCAGCGATCTGCACATTTTCCTGATCGATACGCAGTTTGCTGGGACCGGCAGAAAGAATGATAACGTAAATGATGAAAGCAAGAAATATAATTCCTCCTGCCAAATAATAACGGTAGCGAATGTACCAGGGTTTCTTTTCAAGTTTAATATCCATAGTGCTTTTATTGTTTTACAATTTATAATCAGACGTATGATATGGCTTTTTATTTCCTTATCATTTCATCCATTACTTCTTCTATTCTCTCAGTTTCCGTTAGCGGGGCATCTTTTTCAAAATCATAAAGTGTCAGGCTACGGAGAGTATAGTACAGGCTCCAGTAATTATATAATGCAGTTATATAATTACGTCGGGCAGCATCTTTTTCGCTGATAGAAGCGTTGAGGTCGAGTACGGTAGATTTTCCTAAAATATAGAGCCGCCGGGCTACATCTGCGCGTCGTTGCGCTGTTTCATCCGTGCGGGCGGCAATGTGTACGCGCTGGGATTGCAGATTGAATTGTTTTACCAACTTGCGGACATTCAATTCAAAGTCTGTTTTATCCTGCTCTACTTGGGTATAAGTTAAGTCACGGTTGGATCGGGCTACCCGAATCTGCCCTTTTCCACGTCCCCAGTCTAATATAGGTAGACTGATACCGAGGGTAACATATTGTTGATCCAAAGGGTTATGGTAGGCATCTTTTAGTTTATTTCCGGTCTGTGTCAACCCGAAGCGGAGATAAAGATCGGCTTTCAGACCGGCATTGGCACGGGCATTGGCCACTTTGCTTTCACTTTCCAGTTTGCGGCGTTGCATATTCAGTATGTCCGGACTGTTTTGCCGTGCTGTGATTAGAGCGGCATTCAGATCTATTTGAAGATTGGGTACATGGTCGCTGACATCGACTTTAATCAATACATCTTCTTGGATACCGAGGTATGAACGGAGTTCCTGCATACTATTTTCTACCTCAATATGGGCATTCATGCGGTTGGTTTCTTCTGTCAGTTTATTCAGTTCCAATTGCAACATCTCATTTTCGGTAATAGTACCTATATTATAGCGTCCTTGTGCATAGGTATATAAGGTATCCGCATTAGCATAGTTGGTAGAAGCTATTTCATAGTTACTTTGTGCTGTGGCAAGAGCAAAGAATTTTTGTGTAGCATTAGCAGCAACAAGTTCCAGAGTTTCTATATAAGTCTTTTTTGCTTCCCGGTAACGTAATGGCTCGATACGACGGTTCCATTTCAGACTATTGTATCCGAAAAGCGATTGACTGTAGCCGACATTTATAGGTGATGTCTGCCAGGAAGTAGAGTGATCGCTAAACAAGTCAAGCCGTTGGGCAGAGGTTTCTACAAACAGTGTACCACCTGTCCATGGAATATTCTGCGTCAGACTTAGGGTCAGGTCGGTACTCAACAGGTTTTGCTCTACAAACTTTACACTACCGTCACCCATGGTGACTTTGTTAATGGCACGGTTGAGATAAGGGTCGGAAGTCAGTTTCAGAGCAGGCAGATAGTTTGCTTTATAATATTTGTAGTTCCAATAAGACGAACGGAAGCTGTGCTGGGCTGTTTGTGCATCGGGAGATTGTAGACGAGCACGCTCTATGGTTTGCCCTAAGGTCAATTCCATAGTCTGTTCTTGGGCAGTAGCGGTTACCAGAGTACCGCAGGCTATCAATGATAAAAGTATATTTTTGTACATAGTATATTCCTTTTGATAATAGATATTCAAATCTCGTGCCAAAACTGTAATTAATTGTTATATAGAATATTACTTCAGGCAAAGGGAATCTTATTCTGTGCCATACCGCACAAAAATAGTGCGCATACGCACACACAACACATTGATATATTACCTATCTTTGCCGACAAGTGATGATAGAAAAATAATAGCTTTTATGGAACAATTAGGAAAGATACTGATAGTAGACGATAATGAGGACGTGCTTTTTGCCCTTAACCTTTTACTGGAACCTTATGCTGAAAAGATAAAAGTTGCAGTAACCCCTGATCGTATTGAACACTTCATGACGACTTTCCAGCCCGATATAATATTGCTGGACATGAATTTCAGTCGCGATGCCATAAGCGGGCAGGAAGGCTTTGAGAGTCTGGAACAAATTTTGCGTATCGATTCTCAGGCAGTTGTTATTTTCATGACAGCATATGCAGATACGGATAAAGCGGTACGAGCTATTAAAGCGGGTGCCACAGACTTTATCCCGAAGCCATGGGAGAAAGAAAAACTGCTTGCCACACTTTCGTCCGGTATCAAGTTGCGTCGTTCCCGATGTGAAGTGAATCTGCTGAAAGAGCAGGTAGAAGTACTTAGTGGTGCGGGCAGTAGTGTGGAAGAATCCATAATTGGTGAATCAACTGCGATGCAAGAGGTGTTTGCAACGATAGAGAAATTACGCGATACAGATGCTAATATTCTAATTCTTGGTGAGAATGGAACGGGTAAAGATGTAATAGCCCGTTTGCTATACCGCTGTTCGCCACGTTATGGCCGCCCCTTTGTAACGATTGACCTTGGAAGTATTCCTGAACAATTATTTGAAAGTGAATTATTTGGTTATGAAAAAGGAGCATTTACTGATGCCCGAAAACCGAAAGCCGGGCGTATGGAGGTGGCAACGGGGGGCACACTGTTTCTGGATGAAATAGGTAACCTTTCATTGTCCATGCAGGCCAAGCTACTGACGGCCATTGAAAAACGCCAGATCAGTCGTTTAGGTAGTACGCAATCTGTACCTATCGATGTGCGGTTAATTTGTGCTACAAATGCAGATATTCGCCATTTGGTGGAAGAAGGAAATTTCCGGCAAGACTTACTCTATCGCATCAATACGATTGAACTGCATATCCCTCCATTACGGGAGCGGGGGAATGATATTATTCTCCTGGCAGAGTATTTCTTGCAGCGCTATGCCCGTAAATATCAGAAGGAAATGCGAGGCTTAACGCGTGAAGCAAAAGTAAAATTGTTGCGTTATCCTTGGCCGGGAAATGTGCGTGAGTTGCAGCATACGATGGAACGTGCCGTAATTCTGGGTGACGGTTCGTTGCTTCGCCCCGACAATTTCCTGTTTCAGGCTTCTTCCCCCCGTCCTAAGAAGGAGGAAGAAGTACTCAATCTGGAGCAATTGGAACGGCAGGCTGTAGAAAAGGCTATGCGATTGAGCGAAGGGAATATGACGCGGGCCGCAGAGTATCTGGGAATCACGCGCTTTGCATTGTATCGGAAGATTGAGAAGTTGGGATTATAAATTGATAAGCAGTATGAAGCGGTATTCCTTAATTGTTATCTTGCACATCTGCCTTCTGGCAGTACTTTCTGTAGGCGTCTATGTGTTATTTTGTGCAGACTTGTGGTTTAGTATGCTTATCACATTCTTGTTTCTTTTGGGGACGGGCATACACCTTTATTATATACAGATGAAACAATTGCAGATGATGCGTCGTCTGACAGACAGTTTGCGTTATAATGATATGACACAGGCATTCCGTCCACCTCATAAAAATAAACTGATGACAGAGATGGCTGTAGAGTTATCTGAAACTTTACAGGCTTTTCGTGCCCGTTTATTAGAGGAAGAAGTAAAACACCAGTATTACGAAAGTCTGTTGAATAAAGTGGATACCGCTGTATTGGTGACTGACATGTCCGGTCGTATTGAGTGGTTGAATCGTGCTGCTACTGCTCAATTGGGGCAAGATCCACAGTTGCCGTCCGAGTTTCTGAATCTTCCCTCAGGTGAAACACAAGTCATGCGTATTCATCGGAATGGGGCTACTTTGGAAATGGCCGTAGCTACTACCCTTTTCGTAGCTCGCGGCATGGAAAGACGCCTCATTAGTTTGAAAAATATCCATTCTGTACTGGAGCGGAATGAAATGGAAGCCTGGCAAAAACTAATCCGTGTACTCACTCATGAAATCATGAATTCCATTACACCTATCATCTCTCTTTCCGAAACATTGAGTGAGCGTGGAGTGCCTGTGGCATTAAAAGATGCAGGAGGCGAAAAAGAATATGCCGTAATGCTGCAAGCCATGCAAACTATTCATCGGCGTAGCAAGGGACTGTTGGGTTTTGTGGAAAACTATCGTCGTCTTACCCGTCTCCCCGCTCCTGTCTGCGCAAGTGTATCGGTTCGGGAGTTGTTTACTGATTTGCAGAAACTCTTTCCGGACGAAACGATTCATTTTGAACTTCCACCTTCAGAGAAAACATTGGATGTGGATCGTGCTCAGATAGAACAAGTGCTTATTAACTTGCTGAAAAATGCCCGTGAAGCATCTGGTCGTCGCGAAGAACCGAGAATTGAGGTGAAAGCTGCTTTTGCACCCAAAGTGACTTCTTCTTTGACTTCCTGGCGTTGTACGATTACTGTTCGGGATAATGGTGAAGGTATCTTACCCGAAGTACAGGATAAAATATTTGTTCCGTTCTTCACGACGAAAACTGCCGGTTCGGGTATTGGACTCAGTCTTTGCAAGCAAATTATGAATCAGCATGGAGGAAATATTTCCGTTTATTCAGAGCCGGGAAAAGGTAGTTGCTTTACTTTACAATTCGGTTAGATGGACATTGCATCTGCAAAAGGTTGTTTTGAGTCTATTAAAAAATATAAATATTATATAATCGTAAAAATTCTGTGTCGATATTTTATTGCTTTTAACAGCTACTAATTTTTCCATTATTTATTTTTGCAGCCACACAAATCGATAACTCATATTTAATTAACCATAAAATTCTATATGATTATGCGAACTAATTATTTGCTGCTATTAACCATTTTGTTGGGTTTGATACCCATGAATTACACACACGCCTCTGATTCTGTACCAAGCGTGTTTCTTTATTCTCCTTACACAAAGATTTCCGTTTCTCCGGGAACGAGTATTGACTACAAAATTGATTTAATCAACAATTCGGATGCACCGGTCAATGCTGATCTGTCCGTAACAGGACTACCCGCAAGTTGGAAGCGCGAGTTAAAATCTGGTGGTTGGAATATTAACAAACTGGCAGTTTTGCCTAATGAAAAGAAAGACTTTAACTTGAAATTGGAAGTCCCGCTAAAGATAAATAAGGGTAGCTATAATTTCATAGTCTCTGCCGGAGATTGCCAACTTCCGCTAACAGTCACTGTAGCCCAGCAAGGTGCTTATCAGACTGAATTTACTACTGACCAGCCCAATATGCAGGGAAATTCTAAATCCACATTCACCTTCAATGCTGTACTGAAAAACCAGACTGCCGATCAGCAGTTATATGCTTTGATGTCCAATGCCCCCAGGGGGTGGAATGTTATTTTCAAACCTAACTATAAGCAGGCTACCTCTGCACAAGTGGAAGCAAATGCCAGCCAGAATGTATCGATAGACGTTACCCCGCCAGCCAATGTAGAAGCCGGAAATTATAAAATTTCAGTACGTGCGGTTGCCGGTAATACATCTGCCGATCTGGACTTGGAAGTAGTGGTTACAGGTACTTATCAAATGGAACTGACCACTCCACGAGGGTTGTTGAGTACTGAGATTACTGCCGGAGATGTGAAGCGCTTGGAACTGGTAGTCAGGAATACAGGCTCTTCTTTACTAAAAGATATCCAACTCTCATCCGGTAAACCTACAGATTGGGAAGTTTCTTTTGAACCGGCTAAAATAGAAATGCTGAAAGCCGGAGAAACATCTACTGTTACTGCTGTAATGAAGGCTTCGAAAAAAGCTTTGCCCGGCGATTATGTTGCAACCATGGAAGCCAGAACTCCCGAAGTGAATGCTACCGCACAATTCAGGATTGCAGTAAAAACGCCTATGCTTTGGGGGTGGGTAGGAATATTAGTTATCGTTGTAGCCGTGGGAGGTGTCTACTATCTATTCCGAAAATATGGAAGGAGGTGATTATGGGCGAACAAGTGATTGTACTTACCGATTTGACTAAAAAATACGGTAATTTCACTGCTGTTGACCATATTAGCCTGTCAATCTGCAAAGGAGAGATCTTCGGATTATTAGGTCCGAATGGTGCGGGAAAATCCACAACTATCCTAATGATGCTGGGGCTGACGGAGCCAACTTCCGGCAAAGTGGAAATTTGTGGAATAGACTCCACTACAAACCCTATTGAAGTTAAGAAGAAAATAGGTTATCTTCCCGAAGATTTGGGCTTTTATGATGAAATGACAGGATTGGAAAACCTTGTCTATACAGCACTTCTGAATGGTCTTTCAAAGAGGGAGGCTGAGGAGAAAGCAAAGGAACTCATGCACCGGGTAGGGCTTTCCGAACAGGCAAACAAAAAGACCGGAAAGTATTCCCGTGGTATGAGGCAACGTCTGGGATTGGCAGATGTACTGATTAAGAATCCGGAAATCATAATCTTGGATGAACCGACATCGGGTATAGATCCTGCCGGAATTCAGGAATTTATTGAACTGATTCGTAATTTGAGCAGAGTACATTCCCTTACTGTATTGTTTTCATCCCATAACTTGGATCAGGTGCAGAAAGCTTGTGATCGTGTGGGCTTGTTTAATCGCGGAAAATTATTGGCACAGCTTGATCTTAAGGAGATGGAGGGTAAACAGGTGGAACTTATTGATGTCTACAATGATTATGTAAAGGAAGGAGGTGAGAAGCATGAACAGAGTTGAGCAGCCTTTCTGGGTTATTGTGAATAAGGAAATCCGGGATCATGTACGTAGCTGGCGTTTTATTATCTTACTTGCCATTATTACACTAACCTGTCTGGGGGCTTTGTATACATCACTCACCAGTATGCGCGAGGCTATCAAGTCCGGTGGTGTGGAAGATACTTTTTTCTTTCTGAAATTGTTTACTGTATCGGATGGTACGTTACCTTCTTTCGTTCTATTCATTAACTTTTTAGGACCGTTGCTAGGTATTGCCTTGGGATTTGATGCCA
Organism: Bacteroides intestinalis; assembly: GCF_003464595.1. Lineage (GTDB taxonomy): Bacteria > Bacteroidota > Bacteroidia > Bacteroidales > Bacteroidaceae > Bacteroides > Bacteroides intestinalis_A. The sequence continues at coordinate 46,925 of NZ_QRZF01000010.1, read as the reverse complement.
TGAATTCGGAACAGAACAAGGGAACATTATGTCGTATATTATCACAACCGATACATCGTGATTGTATCATCAATGCCAAATTTGTTGCTGCATTGATCGTGATTACAATTATGCTGTTTGTATTAGGATTCCTGGTAATGGGCGCCGGATTGATTGCAATTGGTATTCCACCCACGCCGGAAGAATTTGCCCGTATCATTTCTTTTTTGGTCCTCAGTGTTTTCTATGTAGGACTTTGGTTGAATATGGCGATACTGTTTTCACTTTGTTTCCGGCAAACGGCGACTTCAGCCTTGGCTTCTTTGGCAATATGGTTATTTTTTAGCGTCTTCTATACGATGATTGTCAACTGGATTGCCAAAATGTTGATGCCTTCTGATATGATGTCTCCTTATTATGCCATCGGTTATCAGAAAATAGTTTGGGGCATAATGTCGTTGAATCCGTGCGAGTTATTCAATCAGGCAACTTCTGTACTGCTGATGCCGTCTCTCCGAAGTTTGGGGCCGTTAATGATGGAGCAGGTTCAAGGAGCTATACCCAGTCCTCTCCCATTGGGACAGAGTTTACTGGTTATATGGCCACAGTTGACAGGATTGATTGCAGTTACAATACTCTGTTTTGCTCTTTCTTATATTATATTTATGCGTAGAGAAATTCGTTCAAGGTAATTGATTGGTTGGGTTAAGAAGAAATCCCTGACGATACTTTATATTTTAAAGTCGTCAGGGATTCATATGTTGTAGTTTGTATTATTTCTGCCTTACATACTCCAGAGTGTATCCGTAGTTAGAACTCAGCACTAAAGAATCCGGTGTTAACTTATCTATTTTCAGAGTGTCCACACCTTCAATTTCTATTCCATTACCAATGCTTTTTACTGTCAGGTAAAGCTGATCGCCCTGTTGCTCCCACTCTTTGTATACCAGTGTATGCATATTAATGGAAGATGCTTCTCCATTCTCTTCCAGTTTGATGCCTTGTACTTCTCCGGGTTGGCCGTCGATAGGCATTATCCACGATCCTACTACGGTAACGGGGGCTTTAGTGCCACCACATGCAGCAAAAACGACTGCCATGACAGCCATACTAAAGATTTGTTTTTTCATGATGTCTTTTTTATTATAGTGTAACGTTGAAATCAGCCAATTGTTTTTCGGGGCATAAAGTTAGTTGAAAAATATCGTTTTGCCAGCTATTATTTTATGTTTTCTACATTCCTGTTTAATATATATGTTGATGGGGTATATTGATATCTCTGCTACCTATCTGGATATGGTCAACTCCGTACCTGGTCCGTATAAAGGTACCTTTATTGGGAGTTGATACGGACTTGGTACGGAGATGACACGGATGTGGCTATACTTTAATGAGCATTCAATACCTCATCAGAAACTTTTTATGAAAAAAACTTCAGTTTCCTTTGTTTATTACAAAATAGTTTCTACCTTTGCACTCGCTTTTAAGAAATAAAGCACTCGGGGTGTAGCGCAGTCCGGTTAGCGCACCTGCTTTGGGAGCAGGGGGTCGTGGGTTCGAATCCCGCTACCCCGACAGTAAGGTGAAAGAAGGTGTTATAAATGACACCTTCTTTTTTTTTAAACAACTGGGCACTTTTTCTATTAATCTTATCATTTTATTATAAAAAGTGAAGTAATATATTTCTCTAAAGTGTATATTATTTCTATATTTACTGCGAATGGATAAGTGTCTAAAAATGTAATATCATGGAGGAGAATCAAGATGTTCGTTGGTTGCAGCGTTATGATAGCTTTCAAAAAGCTTGTAAAAGAGTACTTGAAATCACTGAATCCGACAAATCCCCGGAGGATTTATCAGAATTGGAGCAAGAGGGACTTATACAGCGATTTGAATATACTTTTGAACTGGCATGGAAGGTATTACAAGATTTTTTAAAATACAAAGGGTATGAGTTTATGCAAGGTCCTAACGGTGCCCTTCAAAAAGCCTTTGAAGATGGTTTGATTTCCAATCATGATGCTTGGCGGAGAATGGCTAAAGCAAGAGTAACAACCTCGCATACTTATAATGAGGGTGAAGCTATCGAAATAGTAAAAAATGTATTTGAAGAATACGCTGTACTATTAAAGCAATTGAACATTAGGTTAACTCAAGAGAAATCAAATATAGAAAATAATATTTATCCGGAATAACTATGTACGGATTAAGTGATATTGTCATTGCTGATATTTGTAGTGTGCTTGAGAAGCATGCTAATATAGAAAAGGCTGTAATTTTCGGTTCACGAGCTAAAGGTAACTATGGAGAAGGATCGGATATAGATCTTGCTATAGTGGGGAATGATATTTCTTTCAATCAATTGATGGATATAAATATTCAAATAGAAGATTTGGGGTTGTTGTATAAAGTAGATGTTATTGACTATAATAAGAATATCGGTACTCCAATTGGAGACCATATAAATCGAGTAGGTTTACTGTTTTATGAAAAAAAAGAGAAGTAATATAATCACATCTTTAAATAAAACTCTCTTGTCAACGCAATGTATTCCGGCGTAAATTGATTGCGTTCTACCTCAATACATAAAGTTTCCTCCATACATTTTTGTTCCTGATGTCCGAATGCGATAAGTACTCTCCTGCTAGGCTTGCCAGGTTTGGTAAAAACATGAAGGCGTCGTGAAGGGTATAATTTGTATTTCCAGGCTGTGTCAGTTACTAACTTTTCTGCCTCAGTAGGAATGATGATACATACCCTTCCTTGATCTTCAAGAAGGTGTGCCGAACGCCGGAAAAGTAACTCGTAATTTAGTTCGCAGGTATGACGTGCCATATTGCGTTGCTTGTCAGGGCAGTTTAAAGCATCAACAAAATAAGGTGGGTTAGAAACTATCAGATTATATTTATTATCTGTTTGAAACAAACTGAAATCATTACAGATTACTTCTATCCTATTTGCCCATGGAGAACGTGCTATATTTTCTTCTGCCTGAGCTGCCGCGGCTTCATCTATTTCTATAGCCGTAACTTGTGAACGTGGATTACGTTGGGCTAACATTAAAGCTATCAATCCTGTGCCGGTACCAATGTCGAGGATTTGTTGAGGGGCTCCGGCTTCTGCCCAAGCACCCAAAAGAACTCCATCTGTACCTACTTTCATAGCACATTTATCATGCCATATAGTAAATTGTTTAAACTGAAAATAAGGATTTGGCATAGTTTATAGTTATTATTTGAGGGCAAAAATAGGCAAAGTCGGGAATATTACGACTAATTTGGCACTGTTTTTGTCTTTTTATAGAAAAGGTGCTTTATATTAATGAAGAATAGATTAACTTTGCAGGCGCTTTGTAAGCCCTGTCAGTGTGACATAAACTTAAAAAGAACAAAATGAAGAAAAGACTTTACCTAAAAGATATGGAGACAAGAGAAGAAGGAAACTCTTTCTCAGTAATTGCTGATTTTGAGGGGAATGAGGAACAATTGATGGATATTGAAGTGAATGAGATACTTCCGATATTGCCTTTACGGAATATGGTTTTATTTCCAGGTGTGTTTATGCCGGTATCTGTCGGGAGAAAGACTTCCATGAAATTGGTGCGTGAGGCGGAAAAGAAGAGTGCATATATCGGAGTAGTCTGTCAGAAAGTAGCTGAAACGGAAATGCCGATGTTGGAAGATTTGCATACCATCGGTACGGTAGGTAAGATTATCCGTATTCTGGAGATGCCTGATCAGACAACAACGATTATCCTGCAAGGCGTCAAACGTATGGAGTTGGAAGAAATTGTAGATACAACTCCGTATTTGAAAGGACGAGTAAGGGCACTGGAAGAAGATATTCCCGATAAAAATGATAAAGAATTCCATGCTTTGGTGGAAGCTTGTAAGGATCTGACTATAAGATATATCAAATCATCTGATATGTTCCCGCAGGATTCTGCATTTGCTATCAAGAACATTACTAATCCTATGTTCTTGGTAGATTTTATTTGCACGAATCTTCCATTGAAGAAAGATGAAAAGATTGAGTTGCTACGTATTGACTCATTGCGGGCACGTACTTACCGTTTATTGGAGATACTGAACCGGGAAGTGCAGCTTGCCGAGATTAAGGAGTCCATACAGATGCGTGCACGGGAAGATATTGACCAGCAACAACGTGAATACTTCTTGCAACAGCAAATTAAAACCATTCAGGATGAACTGGGTGGCGGTGGCCAAGAGCAGGAAATTGAAGAGTTGCGCCGCAAAGCACTCACAACCAAATGGAGTGTAGAAGTGAGAGATACCTTTATGAAAGAGGTGGATAAATTGGAGCGTACACATCCGCAATCTCCTGATTACAGTGTGCAGCTTAATTATCTGCAAACTATGTTGAGTTTGCCATGGGGAATATATACTACGGATAATCTCAATCTGATTAATGCCGAAAAGACTTTAAATAAAGATCATTATGGCTTGGAAAAGGTGAAAGAACGTATTTTGGAGCACTTGGCTGTATTAAAGTTGAAAGGTGATATGAAGTCGCCTATTATCTGTTTATATGGCCCTCCGGGAGTGGGTAAAACCTCTTTGGGACGTTCTATCGCTGCTGCTTTGAAGCGTAAATATATTCGTATGTCATTGGGTGGTGTGCATGATGAAGCAGAAATCCGTGGACACCGTAAGACATACATCGGTGCTATGCCGGGACGTATTATCAAGAGTCTGATCAAGGCAGGTTCATCCAATCCGGTATTTATCTTGGATGAAATTGATAAGGTAAGCTCAGACCGTCAGGGAGACCCCTCTTCTGCCCTGCTCGAAGTACTCGATCCGGAACAGAATACAACATTCCATGATAACTTTCTGGATGTAGATTATGATTTGTCTAAAGTGATGTTCATAGCTACGGCAAACAACCTGAATACTATTCCCGGACCATTGCTCGACCGTATGGAGTTGATTGAGGTTAGTGGTTATATTACTGAGGAGAAGATCGAAATAGCCCGTCGTCATTTGGTTCCGAAAGAACTGGAAGCCAACGGTATGAAGAAGAATGATATCAAGATACCGAAGAATACGCTGGAGGCAATTATCGAGTCGTATACCCGTGAAAGCGGTGTACGCGAACTGGAGAAGAAAATAGGTAAGATACTTCGTAAATCGGCACGCCAGTATGCTACGGATGGTTATTTTGCCAAACAGGAAATCAAGCCGGGAGATTTGTATGAATTCCTCGGAGCACCGGAGTATACCCGTGATAAATATCAGGGCAATGACTACGCAGGTGTAGTCACCGGACTGGCATGGACTGCCGTAGGTGGAGAAATCTTGTTTGTAGAAACCAGTTTAAGTCGTGGAAAAGGCGGACGTCTGACATTGACCGGAAATCTGGGCGACGTCATGAAGGAATCTGCAATGCTGGCTTTGGAATATATCAAGGCACATGCTTCTTTGTTGAATCTGGATGAAGAGATCTTTGATAATTGGAATATTCATGTACATGTACCGGAAGGTGCTATTCCTAAGGATGGACCTTCAGCCGGTATTACGATGGCTACATCTCTTGCTTCTGCCCTTACCCAACGTAAGGTAAAAGCAAATCTTGCTATGACAGGAGAAATAACACTTCGTGGTAAGGTGCTTCCCGTAGGAGGTATTAAGGAAAAGATTCTGGCTGCCAAACGTGCCGGCATCAAGAACATTATTCTGAGTGAAGAGAATCGTAAGAATATTGACGAAATACAGGAAATCTACCTCAAAGGATTGACTTTCCACTACGTGAAAGATGTGAAAGAGGTATTTGCCATTGCGCTGACCAATGAAAAGGTAGCCGATGCCATTGACCTGTCCGTAAAGAAAGAAAAGACAGAAAAGAAAGCAGAATGACATTCGACTTACAATATACAGACAGTAAAAGTAACGCGCGTGCAGGATTGATAACCACCGATCACGGGCAGATAGCAACACCTATATTTATGCCGGTAGGTACCGTAGGAACGGTGAAAGGTGTGCATGTAACCGAACTGAAAGAAGATATCGAGGCGCAGATCATATTAGGAAATACCTATCATCTGTATCTGCGTCCGGGATTGGATGTATTGGAAAAAGCCGGAGGACTTCATAAGTTCAATGGCTTTGACCGTCCGATGTTGACGGATAGTGGTGGTTTCCAGGTCTTTTCATTGTCGGGTATTCGTAAACTACGGGAAGAAGGTGCAGAATTCCGTTCACATATTGATGGTAGCAAACATATCTTCACTCCCGAAAAGGTAATGGACATCGAACGTACGATTGGTGCAGATATTATGATGGCTTTTGACGAGTGCCCTCCGGGAGATTCGGATTATGCGTATGCCAAAAAGTCATTAGGGCTGACGCACCGTTGGCTGGACCGTTGTATTCAGCGTTTCAATGAGACGGAACCAAAATATGGATACCAACAGTCACTCTTCCCCATTGTTCAAGGATGTGTATATCCTGATCTTCGCAAGGAGTCGGCGGAGTTTATCGCATCGAAGGGGGCGGATGGTAATGCTATCGGTGGTTTGGCGGTAGGTGAACCGGTAGACAAGATGTATGAGATGATTGAGTTGGTGAACGAGATTCTGCCGAAAGATAAACCCCGTTATCTGATGGGTGTAGGTACACCGGTAAATATATTGGAAGGTATAGAGCGTGGTGTAGATATGTTCGACTGCGTGATGCCAACCCGAAACGGACGGAATGGTATGTTGTTTACCAAAGACGGTATTATCAATATGCGCAATAAGAAATGGGAAACGGACTTCTCTCCTATTGAGGCAGACGGAGCTTCTGCTGTAGATACCTTATATAGTAAAGCGTATCTGCGCCATCTGTTCCATGCACAAGAATTGCTGGCTATGCAAATTGCATCTATCCATAATTTGGCTTTTTATCTGTGGCTGGTGGGTGAAGCTCGCAAGCACATCATTGCCGGTGATTTCTCTACATGGAAACCGATGATGGTAAAACGCGTATCTACAAGGTTATGAAAAAACTGAACTGGAAAATAAAAGGTATAAAGTTGCCGGATAACTGGAAGTGGTTGAAGCGGCTCGACTTCTACATTATCAAGAAGTTCCTCGGAACTTATGTGTTTGCCATTGCATTGATTATCTCTATTGCAGTGGTATTCGACTTTAATGAGAAGATGGATAAGTTCATGTCACACGAAGCGCCATGGAAAGCCATTATTTTCGATTATTATCTGAACTTTGTTCCTTACTTTGCCAATCTGTTCAGCCCGCTGTTTGTGTTTATCGCGGTTATCTTTTTTACTTCAAAACTGGCTGAGAACTCGGAGATTATTGCGATGTTTTCTACCGGAATGAGTTTTAAGCGGATGCTTCGACCTTATATGGTGTCGGCTGCCATAATTGCAGTAGTAACCTTTTGCTTAGGCTCTTATGTGATACCTAAGGGGAGTGTGACACGTATCAACTTTGAGGATAAGTACTATAAACAACGTAAATCAAATACTGCCCGGAATATTCAGTTGGAAGTGGATTCGGGAGTAATTGCCTATATTGAACGTTTTGAAGATCATAGCAAGACAGGATATCGTTTTTCGCTGGATAAGTTTAAAGATAAGCAATTGGTATCTCATCTTACGGCTCGTTCCATCACCTATGATACGGCATCTGTTCATAGGTGGACCATTAAGGATTACATGATACGCGAGATGGACGGTATGAAAGAAAATATTGTTAAGGGGGATCGTATTGACAGTACTCTTTTCATGGAGCCTGCTGATTTTCTTATTATGAAAAATCAACAGGAAATGATGACCAGTCCACAATTAAGTGAATATATTAGCAGACAGCGACAGCGTGGATTTGCCAATATCAAGGAATTTGAGATTGAATACCACAAGCGCATTGCCATGTCGTTTGCATCGTTTATCCTTACGTTGATAGGTGTTTCTCTTTCTTCGAAAAAGACCAAGGGCGGAATGGGATTGCATTTGGGTATAGGTTTGGCATTAAGTTTCTCATACATCCTCTTCCAGACGATTGCCTCCACTTTTGCTGTAAATGGTAATGTACCTCCGGTAATTGCCGTATGGATACCGAATATACTCTATGCTTTCATTGCATTCTACTTATATCAGAAAGCACCGAAATAAGGAATAACCGAATGAATAAAAATAAGAAGCCCCTCCTGCTCCTTGTGTTACCACAAGCGCAGGAGGGGCTTTTTTGTTGTATCCATTTCCTCTTTTGTCTTTGCTTCTTCATAACTTTAACGATGCATTCTCATCGTATGCGTATTTAGAAGCAACCTCACTTTCGTCTTACAGGTTCTTTAAATCTTTCATGGCAATGTGCAGTGAAAGCTTAATTCAAGTAAGCTGAAAGTTCTGCAGCAGAGATGTTTTTGGCTATAATCACACCATTATCATCCAGTAAATAGTTAGTAAATCCCCGGCCTAAACGGTACTTTTTAAAGATGCCGGACGACTCGCCTTTAGTTTCCACGAAACAGGTGGGCGTAACTATTTGGTCCTTACGAATGGTTTCCTCGAAGATAGATTGATATTCATCGAATGATACGGAAACCATTTCCACATTGTTGTTTTGAGAAGTTGAACGAAGTGCATTGCTTAAACTTGCGTTTTGCATCCGGGATTGCCCGTCGTAACTTGCCCAGAAACTGAGTAACACATATTTTCCCTTCATCTTGGACAGATTTTGAGTCGGTTGTTGCTCAGTCGACATAGCTTTGATTTTAAAATCAGGGGCTATGTCACCCACATTTAAACCTCCGGTAGGTTTGTCTTTTTCTACGAAAGAAGTCAAGGAACTAATTAGTAATACAACAAAAATCCATTTTACATGCTTCATGTAAGGCGGTTTTGGTTAATACTGGTTGATTTATAGGTGTTTGTCGGACGATGAAATAACGTCTTAACAAACAAATATACGCTCAACGTTTACTAAGATTATAGAACCATTTGTTCCAAATCGGGGGCAAAGGTACAATATTATTATAGAAAATCAAGTAAACGATTGACTTTTTCATGTTATATAACATGTTTTGCATCTCAGGATATCCCCCAACATGATATATATGATGCATTTGATGAATAGATTATGATGTGTTTTCTCATTAGCATTAGAAATTTTGCCTACTTTTGCATCGTGTTATTCATTAATTTAGATAAACAACTTTTATGCAACCATTGAGTACAGAACTTATACTTATCCGGGTCACGGGCGAAGATCGTCCGGGATTGACTGCATCTGTTACAGAAATTTTAGCTAAATACGACGCTACTATTCTTGACATTGGTCAGGCCGACATCCATAATACACTGTCATTAGGTATCTTATGTAAGACAGAGGAACAACATTCAGGATTCATTATGAAAGAGTTGCTTTTCAAAGCGTCTTCTTTGGGAGTGACGATTCGCTTCTATCCTATTTCAGTAAAGGAATATGAAGATTGGGTGAATATGCAGGGAAAGAACCGCTATATCCTTACTTTGCTGGGGCGTAAATTATCTGCCCGCCAGATTTCTGCCGTTACCCGTATTCTTGCTGAACAGGGGATGAATATCGATGCTATCAAACGTCTGACGGGACGTATCCCATTAGATGAATGTGATTCGCGTACACGTGCCTGCATCGAGTTTTCTGTCCGGGGAACTCCGAAAGACCGTATCACTATGCAGGAACAGTTAATGAAGCTGGCGAGCGAACTGGAAATGGACTTCTCTTTCCAGCTTGATAATATGTATCGCCGGATGCGCCGACTGATCTGTTTCGATATGGACTCGACTCTGATTGAAACGGAAGTAATTGACGAATTGGCTATACGCGCCGGTGTGGGCAATGAGGTGAAAGCCATCACTGAGCGTGCTATGCGTGGTGAGATAGATTTTACTGAAAGTTTCCGTGAGCGTGTAGCTCTGTTGAAAGGTCTGGATGAATCTGTCATGCAGGAAATAGCAGAGAATCTGCCCATTACGGAAGGTGTAGACCGCCTGATGTATGTATTGAAAAAGTATGGTTACAAGATAGCCATCCTTTCCGGTGGTTTCACTTATTTCGGGCAATATCTTCAAAAGAAATATGGTGTTGACTATGTATATGCCAATGAATTGGAAATAGTGGACGGCAAGTTGACCGGCCGTTATCTGGGAGATGTGGTAGACGGTAAGCGAAAAGCTGAATTGTTGCGTCTCATTGCACAGGTAGAGAAGGTAGACATTGCTCAGACCATTGCTGTGGGTGATGGAGCGAATGATCTTCCGATGCTGGGCGTTGCCGGATTGGGCATTGCTTTCCATGCCAAACCGAAAGTGGTTGCCAATGCAAAGCAATCTATTAACACGATTGGTTTGGATGGGGTACTCTATTTCTTAGGCTTCAAAGACTCATATATCGATTTGCCGAAATGAGTTGAACTATTCCGCAAATATATTTGTTTCATATAGTGACATATATATTTGCGGAACCTCTTAAATTTGAATACTATGAAGAGAATAAGGAACCTATTCTGTCTCTCTTTACTTTTAGTTGCAGTCGGCTTACCTGCTGTCGCACAAACAAAACTCCATGTTACCCTCCCCGATTCGATAACCACTGTTGGATATGCCACCGGACTTCGTAAGAATCTTTCTGGCCTGGTGGAAAGAATTACAGAAAATCAGATGAATAAAGACCAGATTACCAATCCGTTGGATGCCATCCGTGGACGGGTACCGGGATTGACAATTCTGAAAGGTTCGAATGGACCTGCTGCGCTGGATGCTGTCCGCCTGCGTGGCACTACCTCCCTGACTACTGGAAATGACCCATTAATTATTGTAGACGGAGTTTTTGGTGACCTGAGTATGCTTACATCTATTTACCCGGCGGATATTGAAAGCTTTGTTATCCTGAAAGATGCTTCGGAAACTGCACAGTACGGTTCGCGCGGAGCGTCGGGTGTGATTGAGATTACTACAAAAAAAGGTGTCAGCGGGCGTACAAGCGTTAACTATAATGGAAGTTTCGGCATTGCCTTGAGCTATAAAACAGTGAGGATGCTCAATGGAAATGAATTCCGGGCATTGGCTCAGGAGCGTGGCATCTCTATTTTGGATATGGGAAACAATACAGATTTCCAGAAAGAGATCGAGCAAACGGGATTACAGCATAATCATCATATCGCGTTTTCGGGAGGAACGAATACTTCCAATTATCGTGTTTCACTCGCTCTAATGAATCGTGAAGGAGTGATTGTTAATGAAAAGTTGCAGAACTTCACATCGAATATGAATATGACACAGTATGTATTCGATAATTTTCTTAAATGTGATCTTGGTATGTTTGGTTCCGTACAGAAGGAACGTAATCTGGTGAATCTGCACAAAATATTCTATTCTGCTGCTTCGTATAATCCTACTTTCCCGAATCACAAGAATCCGGAGACCGGTAACTGGGATGGATATGCTTATGCCAGCCAGTTATCACATCCGCTGGCATGGATGGATGTGAAAGACAAGAATGCTACATCGCATATTAGCACGCATGCCCGGTTGACGTTTAATCTGGCCGAAGCATGGAAACTAACTTTTTTCGGTTCCTATACATATAATGTAGTGGAAAATGCGCAGTATCTGCCTGTTGCTGTCTGGGCACAAGGGCAGGCATACAGAGGAGACAAGAAAATGGAATCATTGCTGGGTAACCTGATGCTGTCTTATAAAAAAGAATGGCGGAAACACTTTTTTGATGTTTTAGGACTGGCAGAGATACAGAAAGATAAATATTCCGGATTTTACACTACAGTTACAAATTTCAGTAATGACAAATTAGGCTATAATAATCTTCAGGGAGGTGCCATTCGTCCGTGGGATGGAACTAATTCCTACTACGAAGATCCTCGTTTGGTTTCTTTTATGGGGCGCGTGAATTATACATATGATGACCGCTACATCCTGACGGTGAATGCCCGTGGGGATGCATCTTCCAAGTTTGGCAGTAATCATAAATGGGGATTTTTCCCGGCTGTATCTGTTGCATGGGTAGTTAGTAAAGAGAAGTTTATGGAAAAGCTTTCTTTTATCGATAATCTGAAAATCCGTGCAGGATATGGTTTGGCAGGCAATCAAAATGGCATTGATTCATATACTACGTTGAATCTGATGCGACCTAATGGTATTGCACCGGTAGGTTCTACACCTGTAGTCACAATGGATAAGTTGCGGAATACGAATCCGGATTTGAAGTGGGAAGTGAAACAGACATTCAATGCCGGTATAGAAGTAGCTTTACTGGGTAACCGATTGCTGCTGACTGCCAACTATTATAATTCCAAGACGAAGGATATGCTTTATCTTTATAACGTGAGTGTACCCCCTTTTACTTATAATACTTTGCTGGCAAACATTGGTTCTATGCGTAATTATGGAACAGAGCTATCTATCGGCATTACTCCGCTGAAGACCAAAGACATGGAACTGAATATCAATGCCAATCTGACTTTCCAGCAAAACAAATTACTTTCTCTTGACGGAAACTACCAGGGCGAACATATTTCAGCTACAGAATACAAGAGCCTTGCCGGACTGGATGGTGCAGGATTCCACGGTGGATATAATCATATTGTTTACCAGATTGTGGGTCAGCCTCTGGGTGTATTCTATCTGCCCCATTGTACAGGGCTGGTATCCGATGGAAATGGTGGATATATCTATCAGATTGCCGATCTGAATGGCGGTGGTGTCAGTTTAGAAGATGGTGAAGACCGTTATGTGGCAGGACAGGCTGTGCCAAAGACGATACTTGGTTCTAATATCAGTTTCCGTTATAAAGATTTTGATATATCGCTACAGATAAACGGGGCATTCGGTCATAAAGTGTACAATGGTACTTCGTTGACTTATATGAATATGAACAGCTTCCCCGATTATAACGTCATGAAAAAAGCGCCTGCGCAGAACATTAAAGACCAGACAGCTACGGATTACTGGTTGGAAGATGGTGATTACATTAACTTTGATTATGTTACGTTAGGCTGGAATGTTCCGTTAAAGAATACCCGTTACTTTCAGTCGCTCCGCCTGTCCCTGACTGTTAACAATCTGGCGACAATTTCAGGTTACTCGGGCTTAACGCCTATGATAAACAGTTCGTCTGTAAATGCTACTCTGGGAATAGATGATAAACGCAATTATCCTCTATACCGCATATATACTATCGGACTTAGTGTAAACTTCTAAACCTTAAAGCCATGAAACGTAATTCTATATTTTGTTCGTTTTGTATTTTAGTTGCCCTTTGCTGGGGAATGACTTCGTGCGACGGTTTTCTGAAAGAAAAGTCTCGTGATGCACTGCCTGAAGAGGAAGGTTATAGTAATATCTCTGAACTCTATCTCAATGCAGTGGCATCCCTCTACAATTACATAGGTGGAAATGCTGATAGCCAGGGATTGCAAGGAACCGGCCGTGGTATCTATGACCTGAATACTTTTACCACTGATGAAGCCATTATGCCTACCCGAGGTGGCGACTGGTATGATGGCGGTTTCTGGCAAGGGTTATTTCTGCATAAATGGGGCGTAAACAATGATGCAATACAGGCCACCTGGGAATATCTTTATAAGGTAATTATGCTTAGTAACAACTCTCTGGAACATATAGAGACCTATGCTCTAACCCACTCTGATGTGGAGCTTTCCGGCTATCGCGCCGAGGTACGTGCTTTTCGTGCAATGTACTATTACTATCTGATGGATCTGTTTGGACGTATACCACTGGTTTTACACTCTAATGTTGCTTCAAAAGATATAGTGTTGAGCGAGCGTAAGAATGTATTCGACTTTGTAGTCAGGGAATTACAAGAGGCCGCTCCACTCCTGCCCGCCCAGTTCAGCAACCGTTCCGGCAATTATTACGGACGTTTGACACGTCCTGTTGCATACTTTTTGCTGGCAAAGTTGGCACTGAATGCCGAAATTTACACAGACAATAACTGGACAGATGGTGTTCGTCCTGATGGAAAGAATATCTTTTTCGAAATAGATGGCACTACATTAAATGCCTGGCAGGCTGCAGAAACTTATTGTGATAAGATCACAGCGTTTGGCTATCGCCTCGAGCCGGATTATACAGCTAATTTTGCTGTATACAATGAAAGTTCCGCTGAGAATATCTTTACTGTACCTATGAGCAAAACACTGTACACCAATCAGATGCAATATCTTTTCCGCTCACGCCATTATAATCATGCCAAAGCATTGGGGTTATCCGGTGAAAACGGATCGAGTGCTACCATTGAAGCCCTGCAGACCTTTGGATATGATACCGATCTACAAGACCCTCGTTTTGATTTCTGCTATTATGCAGGTACAGTCTACGATTTGAAAGGTAACGTTGTAAAACTGGATGATGGAACTGTTTTGGTTTACGAGCCGTGGAAAGTAAAGTTAGATATATCCGATGAACCTTACAAAAAGACTGCTGGCGCCCGCATGAAGAAATATGAAATTGATGATAAAGCAATGAAAGATGGTAAGCTGATGGAAAATGATATTGTCTTGTTCCGTTATGCAGATGTGCTATTGATGAAGAGTGAGGCTAAGGTTCGTGACGGACGCGATGGAGATGAAGAACTGAACCAAGTGCGTGCCCGCGTAAGAGCACCGGAACGTGTTGCTACTTTAGAGAATCTTCTTGCTGAACGTCAGTTGGAATTTGCATGGGAAGGTTGGAGACGCCAGGACCTAATTCGTTTCGGACAATTTACCCGTGCTTACAGCAGTCGTCCGCAACTGCCTGACGAGGAAAACGGATATACTACCGTCTTCCCTATTCCAGAGAAAATCAGACAGATGAATCCGGGATGGGAGCAGCATCCGGGCTATTAAAGGAATGGATTGCAAAGTCGCTTCATTCTTTTGTGTTAATCACTTTATTTCCTATCTTTGCGGCTAAATAAAAAGAAACATGAAGTTTTCCGAACTACAACTGAATGACCAGGTGCTTGATGCACTGGAAGCCATGCGCTTCGACGAGTGCACACCTATACAAGAGAAATCCATCCCCGTTATACTTGAAGGCAGAGATTTGATAGCCGTAGCACAGACCGGAACTGGTAAGACAGCCGCTTATCTGCTGCCTGTATTGAATAAACTATCGGAAGGTAACCACCCGGAAGATGCCATCAACTGTATTGTTATGTCGCCTACGCGTGAGTTGGCGCAGCAGATAGACCAGCAGATGGAAGGTTTTTCTTATTTTATGCCTGTCAGTAGTGTAGCTGTTTACGGTGGTAACGACGGAGTACTTTTTGAACAACAGAAAAAAGGGTTGATGTTGGGAGCTGATGTTGTAATTGCTACTCCGGGACGTTTGATTGCTCATCTTAGTTTGGGTTATGTTGATCTTTCGCGTGTCTCCTACTTCATTCTTGATGAAGCCGACCGTATGCTCGATATGGGATTCTATGACGACATTATGCAGATAGTGAAGTACTTGCCCAAGGAACGGCAAACAATCATGTTTTCTGCCACCATGCCTGCCAAGATTCAACAACTTGCTAATACCATCCTCAACAACCCTGCCGAAGTTAAGCTTGCTGTTTCCCGTCCTGCTGAAAAGATCGTGCAGGCAGCGTATGTTTGTTACGAGAATCAGAAATTGGGCATCATTCGCAGCCTTTTTGCGGAGCAGACACCGGAACGCGTAATTATATTCGCTTCATCCAAGTTGAAGGTAAAAGAGGTGACGAAAGCTCTTAAAATGATGAAGTTGAATGTGGGTGAAATGCATTCAGATCTGGAACAGGCTCAACGTGAGGAGGTGATGCATGAATTTAAAGCCGGGCGTGTAAATATCCTTGTTGCCACTGACATTGTGGCACGTGGTATTGATATTGATGATATCCGTCTTGTGATCAACTACGATGTTCCCCATGATAGCGAAGATTACGTTCACCGTATTGGCCGTACAGCACGTGCTAATAATGATGGCGTTGCTTTGACTTTCATCAACGAAAAGGAGCAAAGTAATTTCAAGCAGATAGAAAATTTCCTGGAGAAAGAGATTTATAAAATAGCTGTACCCGAGGAGTTGGGCGAAGCGCCTGAATACAAGCCACGCAGTTATGATGGTAGAGGCAAGAAAAACTTTCGTTCGTCCAAGGGAGGCAGAAATGCGAATAAAGGTGGTAGAAAGAAATAATGGTGAAGTTTTACTACTCCACCATTTTTATATGTAGCTCTTTATCAGCATCAATAGTCAGGTCCACAAGGTGGTAAACGGAGCTTTCCGGAATACGGAGCGTTGCTTCATAGTGATAGCCTTTTCCATTCACTCCCATGAAATCCATATCAGTAAGGATCATCTGGCTGAGTACCTCTTCCGGGAAGACAGTATGGAACATTTTCTTGGTTATATCTTGACCGTACAGTAAATTCTTCCCTTCATAGACACAGATATGTATCACATTGTCGTAGTATACATTGTCGATACCAATTCCTTCATCTGAATAAGTAGTCCTGATAACCTTCATCTTGGAGGGATTAATATAGACGTATCCCCGATAACGTGTCCCTTTATACATTACCACACTATCCTTTTGCACCACTTCGGAGATAGTGGGAATGGCTTCCGCTTCCTGACTGGAGAATGACAGTGTATCTTCCGGGTTTTCTGACTTATGCAGTTTCACGATTTCATCAGAAAGCGAATGGAACCAGAAACTGTATTCTGTCTGCCGGTCTATTTTATAAGCTATAGGGGTATTACCTCGTACATATATTGTGTCGCGAAGTACCTTGAAATAAACTGGAATATTTTGAGGGTCGACATAATAAATCGTATCACCGCTAATACGCATTAACGGCATATCCGTCTCGTCATCTATCCAGATACCTTGCAACATTTCTTTTGCGGTCAGATCTTCCTTGCTGGAAGTCTCTCCACTTTTGACGTTATTGCAAGATGTCAGCATAATAACGAGCACTATAGAAATAGTACTCCACTTCATCATAACTCCCTCCGTTTTAATATTCTTAATGTCCGATGCAATAATAAATAAACCCTTGCTCTTCCATTTCTTTTTTATCATAGATGTTGCGTCCGTCCAGTACTACAGCTCGTTCCATGGTCTTCTTGATAACTGCCCAAGACGGTAACCGGAACTCCTTCCATTCAGTAACCAGCATCAAAGCATCAGCATCAAGTACGGCATCATACATGTCTCTTGCATAGTAAATGCTCTCTCCTATCCGGCGGCGGCATTCGTCCATTGCAGCGGAGTCATAGGCGCGTACTTTACATCCGGCTTTCAGCAATTTATCTATCAGAACCAGTGAAGGGGCCTCACGCATATCATCAGTTTCCGGTTTAAAAGCCAGCCCCCACAAAGCAATTGTTTTACCTTTCAGGTCATTGTTGAAATGCTTGCAAAGCTTATCAAAAAGGATACTTTTTTGCAGTTCGTTTACTTCTTCTACTGCATGCAACACACGCATTTGGTAGCCATTTTGTTCAGCGGTCTTAATGAGTGCTTTCACATCTTTTGGGAAGCAAGAACCTCCATAACCAATACCGGGATAGAGAAACTTACGACCAATGCGGGTATCCGAACCAATACCGCTACGCACCATGTTCACATCCGCACCTACCAGTTCGCAAAGATTAGCTATGTCATTCATAAAACTGATGCGGGTGGCGAGCATTGAATTAGCTGCATATTTAGTCATCTCGGCAGATGGAATATCCATAAATATAACACGGAAATTATTCAGCAAAAACGGCTTATAGAGTTTGCTCATCAGCTTCTTTGCCCGTTCGGACTCTACTCCTACTACTACGCGGTCGGGACTCATAAAGTCATTAATGGCGTTACCTTCTTTTAGAAATTCCGGATTAGAAGCTACATCGAATTGAATGTTAATGCTTCGTTTATCCAATTCTTCCTGAATAGCAGCGCGTACTTTTTTAGCTGTACCAACGGGAACTGTACTTTTGGTAACTACCAATATGTATTTCTGCATATTCCGGCCAATAGTACGGGCGACTTCAAGTACATAACTAAGGTCAGCGCTTCCATCTTCATCAGGAGGAGTACCAACGGCACTGAAAATGACGTCCACTTCATTCAGGCAACTTTCCAGCGAAGTGGTGAAGTGTAGGCGTCCGGCTTTCATATTCCGGTTTACCATTTCTTCCAGACCACTCTCATAAATAGGAATGATCCCTTTCTTCAGTGCTTCGATTTTCTCACTGTTCGTATCTATGCAAATAACGTTGACACCAATTTCTGCAAAACAGGTTCCAGTCACCAGACCGACATATCCTGTACCGACAATAGCTATCTTCATACTCTTTATTCAAAATATACTGCATCCTTAAAAAGAGGAGCAGCTTTATCTTTAGGAGATAATAGTAAATGTTCTTCGGCAACCGGCCAGTCAATGCCTATTGCTTCATCATTGTAGCGGATGGATGCTTCTGCCTGTGGAGCGTACACATTATCCACTTTATACGTAAAAATAGCTTCGTCGCTTAATACCAGAAAACCGTGTGCAAAACCACGGGGAATGAAGAACTGGCGTTGGTTCTCTTCACTGAGTTCCACGCTGACGTATTTGCCGAACGTTGGGGATGTCCGTCGCAGGTCTACTGCCACATCCAGAACTTTTCCTTTAATGACACGTACCAGTTTCGACTGGCAGTATTCTCCTTTTTGATAGTGTAGTCCGCGTAACACGCCGAAAGAGGATTTCGATTCATTGTCCTGAACGAAATGTACATCACCTATGTGCGCTTTAAAATCTTCCTCTTTAAAGGCTTCCATAAAATACCCACGCTCGTCGCGAAACACTTTTGGCTCAATCAACCATACGCCATCAATTTCTGTCTGTATGTAATTCATTTCTTTAGAATATTTTTCGTACTTTCAACTGGCAACCTAAATTGTCGCCATATATCTCTCCGGTATCAAAAGCGATAGAAGCATTGAACTTCCATCCCTTCCATTTACGGGGAGTATAGATAATTGATGCAAAAGTAGAAAAATTTTCTAATATATCGGGTATAGGTTTGAAAGGAGTTCCCCAAGTTTTGTTATATGACAGTTTTGCGAGGTATGTCCATTCACTGCTGATGTCTCCGCTCCAACCTAAATGCATGGCTCGTATACGGTTGTATTTGAAGGACATATCGCCATCTTTGTTGTAAATGGGAGAAGCTATCAATGGATTGGCCATGCTCATCCCCCAATGCACCCAACCGGGATACCAATCATTATTATAGTAGTCATCGGCTCCCCCTGTCTTCTTTACCTCACTGAAGTCTAACCCATGCATCGGGCCACTTTGATTGGTAGTTTGATAATACTCCAGAACGAAACCGTTGATAGCTTGCTTGTGATTGGATTTATACTCGACTCCCCACAATCCGTCAAATCCATTGAGCTTACCCATTCCGCTGAAATCGTCGTAATAGTTTTCCATATAGGCACTAATTGAGAAATCATTGTGACGATAGGTCATCCGGATATGTTCACTGCCCATAAAATTACCTTGATAAGCTATCTGTTCACCCTCCGGGCTGCTGTCATCTCCATGAGTCGGGATAAATACTTTAAAATAATCTTTCCAACTATTGCCCAAATCTCCTGCATCTGTTCCGGCACTTTTGTAACCGCCAAATTGTACATCCAGGCTCATACCTAAATCCAGTTGCCATTTACCTTGTGGTACACCGATGCGGAGAAATCCACTCTTGTGATGGTATTTGATACTCTTGGTATACCAGAAATCTTCTCCAACTTTTTCTTCCTGATATTTATTGTCAGTAAACCATCCGTATGATATTTCTGCTTTCAAGGCAAGGCGCGGCAGTATCTGTACATATTCAGGAAGGCCTATCCATACTTGCGGAATTGGTCTTGCATTTCCTGACCAGAGCAATCCTCCGCTACTTAATTCTTGGTTTAACAAAGGGGAATTAATCTCTTTACTACCAATAAGTAATCCTATCCATTTGTATCGAATATCTGCATATGCCTGTTGCAAAACAAAGGTAGATGTAAACCCTGTAGCCATTGCCATATCCAGTCCACCTTCCAACCTCCATTGGCGGATTGTATCTGTATAGAAAGCACCACCTCTCAAGTAAGTATTATTGTCGATAGAGGAAAGTCCATGCTGATTACTTACTTGCCATAAAGGAGTATTATCGCCTGTGTGGACAGATGCTCCATATTCAACGAAAGATGAAACATTCTGTTGTTTCAGGCCATTTTGTGCTGTCACCACGGAGGATGCAGAGAAACAAAACAGGATTGTGAGTATGTGGCAGACTTTACGCATAGGCTTATCGGAATATGATTTTCACTGTGCTCAGCATTATTCTTAGGTCTAATAAGAATGACCAATGCTCAATATACCATATATCATATTCCACTCTTTTCTTCATCTTGTCTAATTTTTCCGTTTCACCGCGCAAGTTGTGTATCTGTGCCCAGCCCGTTATTCCCGGTTTCACCATAAGCCTTTTGTTGTATTCAGGAATAATATTGCAATATTGCTCAGTATGTATCAGCATATGAGGACGTGGACCAACTACGGACATGTCTCCTTTAAGAACATTCCAGAATTGAGGTAATTCATCAAGACTGGTGATACGTAAGAAACGGCCAAGAGGAGTGATACGCGGATCTTCATGAGATGCCTGCTGTATATCAGCTTCACCATTTGGCAACATAGAACGGAATTTATAACAGGTAAATACTTTCCCATGTTGTCCATTCCTTTTTTGAGAAAATATTATTTTACCGGGCATCATTATTTTGATGCAACACCCAATAATGATATAAGCTAGTGGATATATCAGAATCAAAACTATCGATGCAAATATAATATCGAGAGTTCTTTTTATAAATTGGTTACCTTTCCGTTGCAGCGGGAAATTATATAATGGAGACTGTATATTCATTCTTAAAATATAGCGTACTTTGAATTATAGAACGGTAAACTTTTGCCTATATTGTTTTAAACAATTAAAGAATCATAGATTTCTTTAGTCTGTTGAGCAATGTGATGCCAACTATAAAATGATAGATCATAAGTAATCCGTTTGCTCTGAGATATTTCTATCTTTTCCTTTAGAGTGTGAAGCAAATTACTAAAATCGCCATTTCTGAAATAACATTCATCAGGCAGTCCTATTTCTTTGTTGGCAGGAATATCACTTGCCAGTACCGGGCAACCATAGCTCATCGCTTCAAGTAGTGCAATAGGTAGACCTTCGTGGGTAGATGGCAATACAAATACTTTTGCATATGTATATAATTGTGCTAGTTTATCTCCTTTTATAAAACCTGTCAGGCAAATATTTTTCTCTTTCCGGCATACTTCTTTTAACTTTTGGGCATATTCATCTTGAAAGTCGGCATCTCCGGCTATTACTAATTTCATAGAAGGTGAAGAAAGTTGCGTGAAAGCTTCGACCAGTTGGTCTAAGTTTTTTTCTTTCACAAAACGTCCTACAGCCAAGACATATCCATATTCTGTCAAATCTAAACTTTCAAGATATTCTGTACCAATTACACGCGCTGGTACATTTACTCCATTGTGTATCAGCGTGACGTTTCTTTTTGCTGAATACTGATGATATATTATTTGCCGTATATGTTCTGATATTACAATTATATTATTGGCATAATAGACTCCTGCTCTTTCTCCCATACGTAGTATCCACTTGGCAAAACGCCCCCATTTATCACGGTCATAATCGGGACCATGATGTGTTATCACGACTTTCATACCCAACAAACGCGCGATAGGAGTCATCAGAGCCGGTCCCACAGCATGAATATGAACGATGTCAGCTTTCACTTTGCGAGCATAAATCACAGCTTTAAAAGTATGAACAAAAGCTTCCAGGTGTTTGCTGCGGGGGGTACTGATATCTTTAATAGCAACTTGTTTATAGATTTGTATAGAACGATCCACAGCATAATTGGGACGACGAACGACGATGATCTCGTGTTGTTCATCCGCAATCAAGGGATAGAGTTCCTGACAATGTGTTTCTACCCCACCCTGTATGCCGGGAATACCTCTGGTACCTGTGACAACAATTCTCATTTTTCTTTATTCTCCAAGTTTATGGGATGTCCCAATAACGATTGTATTTTTTGATTTATTACCCATTTCATGGGAATTGCCATGTATTTCTTCATGACAGGGGCAGCAGTACCTACCATCCAGCAATTTTTTGGGCAATTACGCACACAACTTCTGATGTGTCCAGCCTGTTCACTTCTCCATAGTTCTTCAAAGGAAGTCATAGTTCGGATATTTCCCATACTTTCTTTCCAGTATTTGCTTTCCAGTCCGTTACAGGGATAAACATCACCGTATGGATCTACAAAGAAGTTAACCAATCCAGCTTCGCAAGGGAGTAATCGTGGTTGCCCTTTTACATAATTGATTAACCCCCAGTTAAAATATGCACGAAACCAAGATTTGGGATGCTTTTCTTTCAGTTGCCATTCTATCAGTTTACTGAAATTTCCACAAACTTCTGTTTGGTTAGTAATTGTGTTATCTGTTTTATGAAAATAATATGAATTATGTAAGGCGGCAGTTGCGAACTCCATTCCCAATGAACGTGACAATCTATATAGAGAAAGCATATCGGCGGAATTAGAATTAGATACCGTAATGCCGAAACCTATATCTTTCACTCCCATTTCTTTAAGACGTAATAAGGTGCGGAGCCCTTTATCAAAACCTCCTTTCCTCCCCCGGAGCTCATCATTTTTTTGAGATAGCCCTTCGATACTAATACGTATTCCTATTTTAGGAAATTTTTCGGCCAAACGAATGATTCGTTCTTCAAACCATCCCGAAGTAGATATAACAACACGGGGAGATTTGCGGAATGCAACTTCTATAATCTCTTCAAGATCCTCCCGGACAAATGGTTCTCCTCCTGTTATATTAATAAACTTAACTTTAGGAAGCCTTTCCATTTCCATAGGAGTTATCTCCTGGTGCTGATCTGTAGGATTCTGCCATATATTACACATCTGGCACTGCATCGGGCAGCGGTATGTAACGATGATACACATATCAGTAGGCAAACTTATAGCAGATTTCATGTATATATACTATTTATTAATTTATAAAAACATTATTTCTTATTCTACAATCTTAAGCCACTTTTGATAATATTGCTCACTAGAAAAACGTCGTAATGAAGTGGCAGATAATTCATCTCGATTATTAGAGACAACCGTATCAAACATTTTAGTGATAAGTATCGGCAATTCTTCATCTTGTGCAAAAAGAAGGTTACAGTTATCTGATTCTAATAATTCAGGTATTCCTCCAATATCTCTACCTAATACAGGAGTACCACAGCATAGAGATTCAATTACACTGAGGGGATTATTTTCATACCAAATTGATGGAATAACAGTAAAGCACACTTTTCTTAGAAGATTTATAGTATCTTCCATTGTTAAGTGTCCAAGGAATACAATATTATTTGCAGTATATTTCTTCTTCAATTCTGTCTCTAATGGACCGGTACCTGCAATATATAGTCTATAAGGTAGTCGGGATGCAGCTTTTAAAAGCGAATCAATTCCTTTTTCTCTTGAAAGCCGTCCTATATATGCATAAGCCTTCTCTTGTGCAGGACAAGTTGTAGTTTTTATATATTCTGCTTGTTCTTCCCCTATAAAGTTACTAATAACTTGCAATTTATCTGCCGGATAACCGCCTTGCTGCATTTTCTTTGCCATAAAGTGGCTGGGACAAATAAATGTATCTGTCCATGCAGAAAGTTTATCCTTATTCCAATTTACGGCTTCTCCCCATGCTAATACACTTGCTAAAAGATTATTCTTCATACATTTACGAAGCACTACATTCTTCTTATTAGTGAGGCACACCTCACATACTTTTCCATTGCAAAGACAATTATAGGTTGGACATATCAATTTGTAATCATGAAGTGTCCAGATCACTTTAATGCCCTGTTTCTGTGCAAGTTTGGCGATCAGAGGTGAAAGATAAGAATGAATATTATTTAAATGTACTATATCTGGATGAAAATCTTTCAATAATTTTTGGAACCCATTTTCTACTCCTGTTCCCCATAAGATACGTCTGGTAGCTTCAAATTTACCAGATAGCTTAGTAGAAGAAAAATTAATTTCTTTTGCATAAAAAGATCTATTCTCATTTTCTATGTTTTTTGAATGATCCATAGCATAGAAACGAACGGTATGTCCCATTTTGTGCAACATCTGGCCAAGGCTCAGGGTATGAATGCAATCTCCGCCCCGAGGATAAAGGAATTTATTGACAAGTAGAATCTTCATTGCTTATATATTTATTTAGACCACATTTTTAGTGGTTTTATAAAGGTACTATATGATAGTCTTGATTTTATCTTAATGCAATAGTAAAAACAACCATATAGATTAATGCATACAGATCTTGAGGCAAATTTATGGGCTAATTTATATATTATAAGCTGCTTCTCATTTTCAATACCTAAATCATTGAATAGCTTTAGCAAAGATTGAAAATATGAATGCCTTCTTTTTATAAATTTAAACACCTTAAATATTTTTTTCTCTCTTTTGGGCCTAAGAAGTGTCATAGAGTGATCGTGTCTTCGCCAAAAAACTAAAGGGTAAGGAATGTAGATTATACTATTGCGATATGACGCTGAAATAGCTAACCACCAATCGTAGTAAACATCAAAGTTCCATTCATGAATTTCATTAATAAATTCCTTCTTTACCAACATTCGGTGTCCTGATACTACATTATTAAACATGATATCTTCAATACTATTTTCTGGTATATATGAATCAAATTCAACACTTTGCTCTTTATTATAAGGAGTGAGCATTCCAGAGAAAGGTATAGCATCACTATAGGCAAGTACATGAGTTCCTATTTCTCTTATCATTATTTCTATTTTCTCAGGAAACCATATGTCATCTTGATCTGATATAGCGATATAGTTGCCAGATGCAGTATCCATTAATCGCTTAAAATTATAATTGACTCCATGCTTGCCATTCGATGATATGATTTTAATATTCTCATATTTACATGCATAATCATTTAAAATACTCATTGTATTATCCGCACTTCCGTCATCTCCTATTAGTATTTCATAAATAGGGTAAGTTTGAGCAAGGATAGAATCTATTTGCTCTTTTATATATTTTTCGCCATTATAGGATGCAAGTATGACTGATACGGTTTTCATTATGAAGTAAGATATTATAAAGTTTACTGGTATATAGCTCTTTTGAACACTCTGATCTTAGTTTGTTATACAACGCTTTTCCTTTCGCTCTAGCAATGTCAGGGTGTTGCAAATGATACTCTATCTCTTTTCTAAATTGGTCAATATTGTTTTCACAAAGTACTCCTGTTTTGTTATCAATATATTCCTTGGTTACTGGAGTGGATGTTGTTATGACTGTTTTCTGTTGCGATGCAGCCTGGAATATAACAATAAGTCCTGCAGGTGCATCAGTATTAAGTGGAAGCATTACAATGGATGATTCCTGTAACAACTTATTAAACTCAACCAATGATACATTCTCAAAAATATGTATATTATCGGATATTTTAATTTTTGAATAATATTTTTGAATAAAAGTGGGCATAACCAAAGTAAATTGTACATTCGGCATACTTTGACCAATTTTTATAGCTAACTCCCAATCTCTACCATTATTTCCTCCACAAAATACTTTGTTCCCATAGTTTTTATATTCTGTTTCTTCCTTTTTGTCAAAAGGATAGACGTCATGCAAAAGCATATATGAACTTTTAATTCTTAGCTGGCTATTTAATGCCTCACCATATTCTAGAGATGTTACTGTGGCTTCTACATTATTTGCTTGTAATGCCGATTTATATAAGTATGATACAATTTTATTTTTGAAAGTCGGTTTGTTTTTCAATAAGAGATTCAGAATTATAATTCTTCTTTTTGTCCAAAGTAATTTACATACTCCCCAAAAGATAATACCCTGAAAATCATACCAAAATATTAATGTATCGCCAGAAGAAGATTTTAGAATAGCATTCAATACTCCTTTTAGCCATGCAATCCATTTATATTTGCTATCTGGAGAATATATTTCTTCTATGTCGACTCCCTTTTTTCTCAGTGCTTCGACTATATATCCATTATTATCATGGAAGTTATCAAAAACAATATAGTTCATATATTCTCAAATTATAAATGATGTATTTTCTTCTCTATCCGTTTCTGTAAATAGAGCCATATTATCAATGTGGTAAGCATTTCGATGAATATGTATACAAAAGCATATCCGTTTTCTTGCCAATAATAAATGGAGACGGCATACATTGTACAAGATATGATATTTACAAATACCATAATACTAATATATTGCCGAATATATCCCTGCGTGAAAAATACTTTCATATAGGCTAAACTCATAGCTGTAAAAGGCATACTGAATGTTAGTAAACCGATAAGATGAGATAATTTATTTCCTGCTTCGATAGGCATTTTCCCTAATCCAAAAAGGGTTTCGGCAATGAAATCACGTAATAAGAATATTACTAGTGATGTAAACAAAGTGAGTAAGAATAAGCGAATTGCTATCTGAGAAGCAGATTGGTAAATTTCATTTTCTTTCCTATCGCTTTTCAAATTATTGAGCTTTATTTGTAGTACAGCTGTAAATTGTTGTATCCATGCTAAAGGAGCCTGGATGAATTTTTGTGCATAATTGATTATGGTTATGACTCCTGGTTGATAATAGGATAACAAATACATAGGAAAAGTAGAAGAAAAAATGACCACTCCCTGATTAATAGCTAGTCCGGTTATGGATTTCCATTGGGAGGAAATAACAGAAAAATCAACTAAAAAGAACTTCCACTGTAACTTCCTCCTCATAAGAATAATTAGTATTATTGTATTAATCACACTGGCTATACAGCTTCCATATATCATAGATACGACACCTACTGTATTATTAAATAATAGTAAAGCAAAGATAATTCCTCCATTCAGTAACAAATTGCAAACTAAAGGTAAAGAAAAGAATTTGAATGAAACTAATATTTCTGTCAGATACAGATTGGTGGCCATAAGTATCATCAATATAAGAGATGCATAATAAATAGATATGTATTTTTTTATCTCATCCGTTGGGAAATTGGTTATTAATTCCGGTACTTTATCTCCTCCAAGACTTACAAGAAATATGAGTAAGAAAATAATAAAAATAAAGCTATACATAAAAGCATTCAGATATTTCATTTCAGCTTTTGTAGAAATAGAATGTCGTAATAGCATAGATTGTGGTATGAGGATTGAAGTTGTAATTGTCTGTATCATTCCTCCTATCATTATTACCAGATTAAATAAATAGAAATATAAGTCAGTTCCGGTATTGGCACCAAAATAATAAGCAATCAGTAAATGTTGCATGAATGCCACCCCTTTAGCCAGCACACTAAAGAAAGATGAATGAATGGCACCTTTTTTATATGTTTCGCTGTTCAACTTCATCTTTTCTTATTATCATGAGGGCTAATATTATCAAAATAAATAATCCGCGATTATGTGTAAAAGTGGAGTCTGCTATACCCTCAATAAGAAAGAATATGAAGATCATCCAGATACAGGTACTCTTTTGTATGTTTTGGGAAGTTGATTTCCGGATAATTGTATACCAGAAAAAAAAGTATAATATAGCTCCAATTATTCCAAACTGGGCTAATTCCGGATAAAATGCATCGCAAATAAAAATAGGCATATTCTTTGATAATCCCCATATATGGTTAAGTCCATACATTTCGTAAATAGGAGAATAATATTCAGCTGATGCAAAAGTACCAAAGCTTCCTAGTCCACATCCAAATGGAAAATAGTCATAAAAAATTTGTCCAGATGTAAATAACATGGCAGGCCGACTCCACATTTCGCGGGAATTCATCATTCCATCGACATAATAAATTATTATTTTCTCTTTGGCAAACCAAATGGCGAGTAGGCATATAAGGATACCTGTTGCAATACTTTTCCAGTTTAAACGTATCTGGCCGCCTAATTTAGTAAATACTATAAGGCTGGTAGCCACTACCCAAAAACCGTAAAATTTAGCTCGGGTAGAGAAAAAGCCTATGGTTAGCAGAAATAGGAATATAAGGACATCACTCCATTTATAAGTGCTGCAATAAAGAAATAAAAAAGCGGTAGCAATAGCCGCAGTTGCAAAACGGGAAGGATGTCCAAACACGGAATCAATTTGAGCTGATAACCCAACAATGATCAATAATCCTCCTACTATTAAACAAAGAATGCTGATAAAGTATTTTTGAGAAGATGAAAGCTGTGGAGCAATTAGATAGGCACAATAAAATCCGAGAAAAGGTTTTATCTGAATGAGTAAATCAGTAAGAATGGCTTTCGGAATATTACTCTGTATTATAAATGAATAAATGGTATAAAAAAGGAAGATGAAAACAATAATCGTAACAGGAATCAACTCTTTCCATGCTTTTCTTTCCCAAACCACAATGCCTGCAAATAAACATAGGAAAAGTGCCATTAATTCATCAGTATATTTAAATTCTATGAAATCATATAAGATGACACCAAAGATGTAGCCTGCCACAAGAAAGGCAAAGAATAAATTGTTTTTTGAGCAGACTAGCTGTGAAAGCATGAGATTATCTTTTTGTAAAAACGAATACTTTCAAATAAATACTAATTAAGGAAAGGATACAAGCTATTATAAAAGCTATTGCCAATACAATCAATTTCTTGGGAAAAACGGGTTTTGCCGAACAATAAGCAGCATCCACTATTCTTCCAGCCTGTTCATCTGGAGAGTTTATCAAACTCTTTTCTTGTAATTTTTGCATAAGGAACAGGTAAATCGTCTCCTTGATTTTCTGTTGGCGTTTCATCTCAATATATTCTCGTTCCTGTGTGGGTAGTTCACTCAGTTGACTGTTGAATATATGATTTTTCTTGTTGAATTCATTTAGGCTGGCTTTGATGCTATTTCGAGTTGCAGCGATTGTTTCCAACAACATTTTACGTTGTTCTGCCAATTGTTTATCGGCAAGTAACAAGGCTGGATTCCCTTTTTCAGAAGCAAGTAGTAGACGTTCACGGTCAAGTACTAATTGATTATACAAAGCGATAGATTTCTCTCCTATTCCCTCAAAGGCAGGAATAGAAGCATATTCATTTTCTGGATTTTGCATATATTCCACTACATAATCCATCATTTTTATACGTGCTTCAGTTTCTAAAATCACACTCTCTAATTCTTGTTTTCCTGTCATGGCAACTTTGGCATACAGTGTGGGTTCTGGAATGTTATTCAGTTTCTTGTAAGTTTCAATTTTATGTTCCAGATAGGCAAGTTCCGTAGTGATCGTATCCAAGCGACTTCTTACAAATTGGGCGTTAAGTTCTGCTTCTTGTACTTTTACATTTCTTGAGTATTGATTGAAAACAGACATTAATTCATTCAGAAAATCACGTCCACGCTGTTTGTTTTCGTTGTCAAAACTCAATAATATGATATCAGAAATTGTTTCTTCTGCCCCAGCTGTCATGTTTTTATATAGATCTTCATAAACTTTTTGCAACGGAGTGATCTTTATATTGAATGTTTGTTTGCCAAAAGTTGAAATCTCACTATTGGGAACAAGCATTATTGTACCAACCGGAAGCTGTAAGCGACAAGGTAAAGATTGATCTTGCACTTTCATGGTTTCAAATAGCTCTGATTGAATTTTTGCTGACTGCATCATTCCATTTGATAATGTCATTTTTATCTTTACCGGTTCACTGATAGTATCTAAAAACTGTTCAGGAAAAAGAACGGTAAAGGGAACATCTTTTCCATAGAGTAATACTTTCTTCAAACCACGTTGTTGCCGTATCTCCATTTGGTAATTAGTTTGAAGAATGGCTTTGGTCATGTTAGTACGTGATGTTAGTACAATAATCTCATCTTCTATACTAATACCTGAAGTACTACCCCCAAGTAATGCACTAATACCACTGGTTTTTAACATTTTCAACTCAGACATCATACCATGGTTGTTGCCAATTAGTCGCATCCGAGCAGTAAATTCATATTCTTTAGGTGTGACTATCAGAAAGCATATGGCACTAATCAGACAGATAATTCCAATGGGTATGTAGATCTTCCAATAGCAAAGAAACTGTTTTAATAGCTTTCCAATATGTATATTTTCGTCATTCATAAACAAAAGAGGTTATTTTACTAACAATGCGATACCTAGTGATGCTAATATAGATAAAGCGCTAATTATAGTTGAAGCCAACGATACGTTGAACTGCCCATTTTGACTATATTTTGCATTTCCTTTTCGTGCTTTGTTTGGTTCTACATAGAGAACATCATTTTGTTGCAAATAGTAATAAGGAGATGTTAGCATTTCTGCAGAAGTAAGGTCAAAACGATGATATTCTTTTAGTCCATTATTATCGCGAATTAGTAGCACATTGGTGCGATTTCCATAAATTGTCAAGTCACCTGCCATGCCAAGAGCATCAAGTACAGATAAGCGTTCATTAGGTACATTTACGGTTCCTGGTTTGTTTACTTCTCCTAATACAGAGACTTTAAAGTTCCGTATTTGTATTGTAACAATTGGAGATTTTACATAGGCAGAAATCTTTTTAGTCATCATATCGGTAAGTTCGCTACGTGTCATTCCACCAACTTGAAGTTTACCTAATACTGGAAAGTCAATTTCTCCATGTGAATTGACCAGATATGTATGAAGTACAGGTGTGGAGGTCACATTTGTTTCTCCAGGTGCCAGATAGCTGGTAAGTGGTATGTTGAATGTGGCGACTGCATTAGGGTCCATACCTGATACAGTTATGGATAATTGGTCATCGGGAGCTATACGCGGAGTATAATTCACAGCTTTTCCTGTAGTAACTGCCGATTGGTTATCCAAATCCTGAAAATAGGTGATGTTATTAGTCGTCGTTTTGCACGACGTCAATAATATAATAGTAAAAGCAAATATCAGCGTTTTAATCTTCATCGTATACTTTTATATTTTATAGATTGATCGGTTGCAAAAATAGCTTTCTTATGCCAATAAACGTTAGTTTTATGAGTTTATTGTTGAATTGTCTATTATTTGTGCATTAATGCTCCAAGGTAGAATATAGTATTTTCGTGTAGGTATTAACGAATTGGCTGACTTTTATTCAAAGAAGCATTGTGTTATTCCGTATTGTTGATAAGTTGTTGAAAGAAAAATGCCCTGAAACTGGCTTATATCCAAGATTTGCGTTACTTTTGCATCATGATTGAATTGGCACAACATATAGAAGCTTTGTTATTGGAAAATGACTGCGTCATTGTTCCGGGTTTAGGAGGATTTGTTGCTCATTATGCTCCGGCTACGAGAGTGAAAGAAGAGAATATTTTTCTGCCTCCTACCCGTATCATCGGTTTTAATCCACAACTGAAGATGAATGACGGTCTGCTGGTTCAGTCTTATATGTCTGTATATGGAACCAATTTCTCTGATGCTACCAAGATGGTAGAACGTAAAGTGGGTGAATTGATTTCTGTTTTACACGAAGAAGGCAAGGTTGATCTGCCAAATGTTGGCGAAGTACGTTATACTATTCATAACACCTTCGACTTCGCACCTTATGATAATAAGATCACAACCCCCTATTTATACGGGCTGGATGCATTTGAAATGCAGGAATTATCTGCTTTGGAAAAGCCACAGGCAGAAAAGGCTGTTTCTTATTCAATGCCTACTGTTGTTAAGAAAGAAAAGCGTACTTTCGCAATCAAAATTAACCGTGCATACCTGACAAATGCTGCTGCAGTAGTAGCTGCTATAGTGCTTTCTTTCTTCTTTTCTACTCCGATAGAAAATACAGAAGTGATAGAGGAAAATTATGCAAAGTTACTTCCGGATGAATTATTTGAAAAAATAGAAAAACAATCTCTGGCCATTACACCGATTGTTGTAAAGCAGAATACTTCTACACGCAAATCTGCAACAGATAAACAAGCCGGAACTAAGAAAGTTGTAGCTCCTGTTGCTGTCAGAGAAGTTAAGGTTGGCAAAACAACAGCTGTTGCTTCTGAAACAAAAGTGAAGGAAGAAGCCTCCCATTCAGCTACAACGACTGAAGTTCCCAAGCAGAATGTACAGCCTGCCGCTACAGTTAAACCAGTTGTTGCAATTCCTAAAAGACCTTATCATATTATCATTGCCAGCGTTGGAACTGAACAAGATGCAGAAACAATGGCTGTTCAGTTGATTTCTAAAGGTTTTAAGAGTGCAAAAGCGATTGTCGGTGATGGTAAAATGCGTGTTAGCATTGAATCTTGCGGAACGGAAGTAGAAGCCTATCAAGCATTGGCTAGAATTCGCCAGGATGAAACATATAAGAATGCTTGGGTTTTGAAGAAGTAGGAAGCATTAACTTTGCTTTAATTTTTAATTCTTTAATTTGTAATTGTCATGAAGCGTATCCGTTGCCCTAAATGTGAGAACTATCTTTTATTTGATGAAACAAAATATAGCGAAGGCCAATCTTTGGTTTTCGTTTGTGAGCATTGTGGCAAGCAATTTAGTATTCGCCTGGGAAAAACAAAAATGCGTGCTCCTCAAAAAGAAGAACGTCCTGACGAAGAAGAATTCAAGGATGCTTTCGGTAGCATTACGGTGATTGAGAATGTATTCGGATTTAAGCAAGTGTTACCTTTGCAGGAGGGCGATAATGTGATTGGGCGTCGTTGTGTTGGTACTAATATCAATACTCCCATT
The DNA here is from genome assembly GCF_003464595.1 of Bacteroides intestinalis. Lineage (GTDB taxonomy): Bacteria > Bacteroidota > Bacteroidia > Bacteroidales > Bacteroidaceae > Bacteroides > Bacteroides intestinalis_A. The sequence continues at coordinate 14,097 of NZ_QRZF01000010.1, read as the reverse complement.
GAAACCTCGGATATGAGTATGGATCGTCGTCACTGCATTATCAACGTGAAGCGCAATAAGCAAGGCGTGCTTGTTTATACTCTGCAGGATGCTCCCAGTCTGACCGGAACTTTCCTGAATAATGAAATACTGGGAGATAAAGATCGCATTCGCATTGAAGACGGAGCCATTGTTACCATTGGAGCTACGACGTTCATTTTGCGTACGGCGGAATAGTTGGCTCATTCATTCTGCGGCAAAAGCTTTGATGCTAATTGAATAGCAATCAGGCTTCACTTTACTTTACCCCATTGATTTGTGTATTTGCAGTAACTCTGAAAAGGTATCAACCTTGGTTGACGAGCCTGTTAACCAAGATTGATACCTGATAATTCCAAAGGCTGAATAGGATCTTCCTTAAGACAGAATAATACAAATCTCTCATGTAAAACCTATTAATCTCTCATTCACGAGACACTGTGAAAGTAAGCTTTCTATCCTCACGCTTTTATTTTACTCTCACTCACACTTAATATTCTATATGTCAACTATTTATTCTCAAAGTGAGAGTAGTGATGGTAAATTACGATAAACTTCCATTGAAATAAAATAGGGCGAAGCCTCCGCCCCGCCCTATCTCCTTTGTGATACTTGTAGATTAATTAAAGAATTCCCTTTACTGTTTTCAGCATACCTTTTTCCTGAATAGAATCCAGATCAGCTTTCACAGCAGCGGTAAGTCCCGGGATATTATTCAAATCTTCGCCCCAGATAGAAGTTGCAGCAAGTACACCTTCGGTTACTTTCTGAGTATCGCCTGTTGCCCACAGGTCTTTCAGTAATTGCATGATTTCCGGAGCATCGTTCGGGGTGATCTCAGCACCGTCTTCACGAACACCGCCTTTATAATAAGTAATAATAGCGGCCAAACCGAGAACCAGTCCCTTAGGCAATTCACCTTTGCGTTGCAGATAAGTCTTCAAGCCAGGCAGGTCACGAGTTTCATATTTCGGGAAAGAGTTCAGCATAATGCTGGTAACAGCATGGTCAACAAACGGGTTGTTGAAACGCTCCAATACATCTTCCGCAAACTTCTTCAACTCATCTTTCGGCAAGTTCAATGTTTCCATCAACTCATCGAACATTACCTTGTTGATGTACTGACCAATAACCGGATGTTGACAAGCATCACGCACAATGTTTACGCCCGACAAGTAAGCTACCGGAGAAAGAACAGTGTGAGGGCCATTCAGCAACGTTACTTTTCTTTCATGATACGGTGCTTCAGAAGGAACGAACAATACATTCAAACCAGCCTTGTCAGCAGGGAATTCTTTGGCAATCTCCTGCGGGGCTTCGATGACCCAGAGGTGGAAGATTTCAGCCTGTACCACCAAATTATCATCATACTGCAATTTTTCCTTGATTGCTGCAATATCCTTGCGCGGGAATCCCGGAACAATACGGTCAACAAGCGTAGCGTACACACCACATGCTTCTTCAAACCAAGTTTTGAATTCATCACCCAATTGCCATAATTCGATATATTGGTAGATGGTTTCTTTCAGCTTGTGACCGTTCAGGAAGATAAGTTCGCAAGGGAAGATAATCAGACCTTTGCTCTTATCACCGTTGAATGTCTTGAAACGATGATACAGTAGTTGGGTCAGTTTGCCCGGATAAGAAGAAGCCGGAGCGTCAGTCAGTTTGCAGGAGGGATCGAAAGCGATACCGGCTTCCGTTGTGTTGGAGATTACAAAACGCATTTCCGGTTGCTCAGCCAACTTCATGAATTCATTGTTCTGAGTGTAAGGATTCAGTGCACGGCTGATAACGTCGATCATTGTCAGGCTATTGACAGTTTCTCCTTTATCCAATCCTTGCAGGTTTACGTGATAAAGATCATCCTGTGCATTCAGCATGTCTACCATACCTTTGTCAATGGGTTGAACTACTACAACACTGCTATTGAAGTCAGTTTTTTCGTTCATGTTATAAATAATCCAGTCGATAAATGCACGTAAGAAGTTTCCTTCACCGAATTGAATGATACGTTCCGGGCGCTGAGCCTTGGGAGCGGTCTGTTTGTTTAATGCTTTCATGCTTAAAAATCGTTTTTAAAGTGATTGATATTATGATGTTTATTCAAATTCAAAATAGAAATTGATGTTTTCTTTCATCAGGATGTCGATAGGCATATATTTTACACCGGTCACCGGACGTTTGAATACGACATGGTCGCACAGAGCTTTTACGCCACAGTATCCTTGCAGTCCCGGTCGTTGTCCGATGAGATAATTTACTTCGCCGGATTTCAGGTACTCCACGTTCTTGGGCAGAAGGTCATATCCAACTAGTCCTTCCAAATGGTGTCCTGTTTCCTGTAGATATCCTGCCACCTGGTAGACACGTGAGTTAAAAACGGCTCCTAATACTGCCTTGGGATGTGCGGCAAAGAAATCTTCTAATGTCCGGCGGTTGGCTTCATCATCTTCTTTATTCAGTACTACATCATGAACCACCAGATTCTCATGTTCCTGTGCAATAAAATTCATGAAACCGTCCATGCGTCGTTGCATCTGTATTTCTGCCGGACTATTCTTTTTATTATTAAGAAATAGTATCAGTTCCTGTCCTTCCTTATACTTGCGCATCAGGATTTTAGCAGCCATATACCCGCTTGTTTGGGAGTCTTGGCCGATGTAGCAGAGTGCATGGGTGTCTTCTATATTAAAGTCGACAAATGCGTAAGGTATCTTTTTCCCTTCCAGATAAGATGTCAGCGACATTGTCTCTTCACGGAAATTGGGGGCGATCAATACGGCATCCACTATTTCTTTGCGGAGCTTTGCGCAGGCTTTTTCATAAGAAAGCCGGTCGGCATGATGGTAGCACAAAAAGTCCACGCTTACATTAAAAGGACGCAACTCTTGTGCGGCACGGTTGATGCCTTCTGCAACGGAATGCCAATAGTCATGTTCCACATAATAAGGTATAATACACAGAACACGGTAGCGCTTCTTGGCTGCCAGGCCAATGGCAAACATATTAGGATGATAGTCTATCTCATCAAGCACTTTTTGAACCTTCTCCCTGCTGGCAGCAGAAACATCTCCCCGATTGTGCAACACGCGGTCCACAGTTCCGGCAGAAACACCCGCCATGCGGGCAATGTCTTTAATGGTGTAGTTCTTGTTTTCCATATTCTTTGTCTCATTCGTTTTAAGGCACTAAAGGTTCAATGTCTAAAACTTAAATATTATAAATATTTGCGGCAAAGATACGAATTATTTTGTTTCTCCAAGTAAATTTTCTACTTTTGTGTTCGATAACGGTTAATAAAAGCAAAAACCAATATCTTGCCTATTAGCTTTACAATCAATACTATATAGGTATAGAAAAGAGAAAGTAATATTTTTATATACTTAAAACACAGTAGAATGAAAAAATTTATGGATGAAAACTTCCTGTTGCAGACAGAAACCGCACAGAAGTTGTATCATGAACATGCGGCCAAGATGCCGATTATCGATTATCACTGTCACTTAATCCCTAAAATGGTAGCGGACGACTATCAGTTTAAGTCATTGACTGAAATCTGGTTGGGCGGCGACCATTACAAATGGCGTGCTATGCGTACCAATGGTGTAGACGAACGTTTCTGCACAGGCAAGGATACTTCCGACTGGGAAAAATTTGAAAAGTGGGCTGAAACCGTTCCTTATACTTTCCGTAATCCTTTGTATCACTGGACACATCTGGAGTTGAAGACAGCGTTCGGTATCGATAAGATCCTGAGCCCGAAGACTGCCCGTGAGATTTATGACGAGTGTAATGAGAAGCTGGCTCAACCGGAATACTCTGCTCGTGGTATGATGCGCCGTTATCATGTGGAAGCTGTTTGTACTACGGATGATCCTATTGACTCTCTGGAATATCATATTCAAACACGCGAAAGTGGTTTTGAAATCAAAATGTTGCCGACATGGCGTCCTGACAAGGCAATGGCTGTAGAAGTTCCTGCTGATTTCCGTGCATACGTTGAGAAACTGGCTGAAGTAAGCGGTGTTGCTATCTCTAATTTCGATGATATGGTAGCTGCCCTGCGCAAGCGTCATGACTTCTTTGCTGAACAAGGCTGTAAATTGTCTGATCACGGTATTGAAGAATTCTACGCAGAAGACTATACAGATGCTGAAATCAAAGCTATATTTAATAAGGTATATGGTGGAGCAGAACTGACCAAGGAAGAAATCCTGAAATTCAAATCAGCTATGCTGGTTATCTTCGGTGAAATGGACTGGGAAAAAGGCTGGACACAACAATTCCATTATGGCGCTATCCGTAACAATAACAGCAAGATGTTCAAGTTACTCGGTGCTGATACTGGTTTCGATTCTATCGGTGAATTTACTACTGCTAAGGCAATGTCTAAATTCCTCGACCGCTTGAATTCCAAAGGCAAGTTGACGAAGACTATTCTTTATAACCTCAATCCGTGCGCTAATGAAGTTATTGCCACTATGTTGGGTAACTTCCAGGATGGCACGATTCCGGGTAAGATACAGTTTGGTTCCGGCTGGTGGTTCCTTGATCAGAAGGACGGTATGGAGAAACAGATGAATGCTCTTTCCGTACTGGGTCTGCTGAGTCGTTTCGTAGGTATGTTGACGGACTCTCGTTCATTCCTCTCCTATCCGCGTCATGAATATTTCCGCCGTACATTGTGTAATCTTGTTGGCCGTGATATTGAAAATGGTGAAATTCCGGCTTCTGAAATGGACCGCGTGAACCAGATGATTGAAGATATCAGCTACTATAACGCTAAGAATTTCTTCAAGTTCTAAAAGAAGAATTACTTTTTACTCATAGCAAGGAGTGCATCAAAGTTATATTGATGCGCTCCTTTTTTTAATACGCATCCATCGCTTCGCTTCTTTTAAAGATAAAATGCGTCCAAATTGGATATCAATTTCCTTTTTACTATATTTGCATATAAATCCCATAAAACAGAAGATTATGATAATAATTAGCACAAGAGATTTCAGAGCCAATCAATCTAAATTCATGGATATGGCTAACAATGGAGAGGACATTATTTTGAAGTCCCGTAAAAACGGAAGTTTTAAACTTGTTCCGGTAAGTGAAAGTGATATGCTGATAAGCAAAGAATATATTCTTGAGCCAGATGCAGATCTTGATCGGGCTATAACAATGGATGAACTTCTTCAAGGTGTAAAAGCAGACATTCATGAATTGTTCGGGGATAAAAGGAAGCAAGAATAATGAAAGTAATAGCATTACCAGAGGTGAGAGAATACCTCATGGAGCTGATTCAGATTCTCTATAAAAAAGAATATTTCGGATTTGAGGAAAATGCACAAAAGTACGTGGAAGAATTGATTTTCGATATAAAAAACAACCTTCCGCTAAAGCTAAACAAGCCGGCACCTCCCTATTTTGACAGGTATGGAAAGAAGATGTTATACGCTACGTTCCGGAAAAATAAGGCTACACAATGGTATGTATTTTTCAATGTCTATCAGAAAGACGGTGAAATGATTTTTATTATACGCTATATCAGCAATAACCATGTAACAGCGCAATATTTATAAAGCACTCTAATACTATCGCATCACTCCCCTGACTACTACGGCAGAATGACATTGTTTCTTCTTAATTCTGGTTTGTAAAGATGTTGCCTTGAGCATAAACATCCCGGAAAGAAGAGTTACTTTTTACCCATAGCAATGCATCAAAGTTATATTGATGCGCTCCTTTTCTTTTATATATATACAACGCTTCTTTAAAGAATGATGTTACTTACATGCACATGTTAGCACTATCAACACCCGGATGTTAGCATCATCAACATGTACATGTCAATAGCACTAACATATGCATGTAAGTAATACTATTCTTTAATAATAATCGAGCATATCCTTTAACCTTGCATGAGAAATTATATATATGGGAGAGAAAATTTCTCTATGTTATTGGCTTTTATAAATTATTCATTAACTTTGCGACACCTTTAGGAATATTCTGATATACTCCTAAAAGGCTACATATTAAATAGTTAGAAGCGTTTACCATATTATTCTTGTCAAAGGAAATCGCCAATTTCAAAAAGACACGAGAATAATAGGCAACAAAACGCTCATGCTCGCTGTATATCTAAATGTATAGTAGGGCGTGGGCTGTTGCCTCATTATCTGTGTCTTGGGTGTTTGGCGATACCTCTTTGACAGATGATGGCAACAGTTCCCACGCTTTTATTTTATTTATAGGTGTCGTATGGGGACTTTCGGCACCAGATATACACGATGAGAAATACTATATCTGTCTTATGTGCGGCAACTTTTCTGTGCCTGCTCTGTTCTTCCTGTTCATCAAGCAGGCAAGTATCCTATTTGCAAAAGCTGAATGAGGGATTCCGGGACACTCTTATAGAATATGATGCCCGCATCATGCCTAAAGATTTGCTTACCATCTCCGTCAGTTGTTCTGAACCGGAAGCCGCCTTGCCTTTCAATTTAGTGGTACCTGCTTCGCAAACAGGAATCAATTCCACTAATTTAGTTTCACAACCTACCCTGCAAAACTATCTGGTGAACAATCAGGGCGAGATCGTTTTCCCTGTACTCGGCACCTTGAAAGTAGGTGGAATGACCACTCAGGAAACCTCTGAACTGATTGTGGGGAAACTGGAACGCTACTTGAAAGAGCGTCCCATCGTGACTGTCCGGTTGGTAAACTATAAGATTTCCGTAATTGGAGAAGTAAGCCGCCCGGGAGTCTATACCGTAAATAACGAACAGGTGAATGTCTTTGAAGCTGTAGCAATGGCGGGTGATCTGACCATATACGGGAAGCGGGATAATGTACGTATCATCCGCACCGTAGACTGCAAACAAAAACTTATCACCATCAACCTGAATGATGAAAACATCATCTATTCCCCCGACTTTTATCTACGGCAAAACGACATCCTCTACGTGGAGCCGAACAAGGCGAAGAAACAGAGTGCCAACATTGGTTCTTCCACCAATCTTCTGATTTCCATAACCTCTATACTTATATCCCTGGCGGGGTTAATGGTCAATATTTTACGATAAAAAGTATAATTCACTAACTAACACAATCTATATATATGAACACCAATCAAACAGACACTAATCAAATGCAGGAACAAGAAATAGACCTGATTGAACTATTCTACAAACTGTTGGCGCACTGGCGGTGGTTTCTGCTGGCTGCTGTGGTAGCATTTGCCGGAGCATACATTTATGTACATGTAGCTACTCCCATCTATCAGGCGACGGCTTCTGTTGTCATCAAGGATTCGGAAGGAAGCAATAAGGCCATTGATGAGCTATTTCAGAAAGTCGCTCCTTCTTCCCTCAGCTCTGCAAATACGCGGATTGAAGATGAAATGGAGATATTGCGTTCACGCTCTATCCTGCTGCAAGTGATTAATGAGCTGAATCTGCATACGAAGTACAAGGTGAAAGATGGACTTTTCTACAATGAAACCACTACACCTCCCATCATTGCTTCTATGGATAAAGCATCCATGGATACATTGAGCGGGACATTGCTGATACAAGTAGAGAAAGCAGGTGAACGTTATGCCGTGAGCAGCGCCTTGGACGATATTTGTGTAACGGAGACTTTCACAGGTTTCCCCGCTTTTATAGAAACTCCTGCCGGGCGATGCACTTTAAGATTGCTGCCCGGACATCAGTTTTCCGAAGCTATAAAGATAAGTATTTGTCGTCCTATCGATGCTGTGAACGATTATTCCGGTCAGCTGGTGGTCACTACTACCTCAAAGAAAACTTCTATCATCAGTCTGACCTTCAAGGATACGGATAAGAATCGTGCGGAAGCTTTTCTTGCCAAGTTGATTGAAGTCTACAACCGGGATGCAATGGATGATAAGAATAAGGTGACAGGAAATACACTCATCTTTTTGGAAGAACGTTTGGACAGTATCAGCAACGAACTGGGATTTGTAGAAAAGCATCTGGAGCAATACAAACAAAAAGAACGTCTGAGCGATTTGAAAACCAACATGACTCTGGATCTGAATACAAACAATGAGTACGAAAAGAAGTTGCTGGATGTGGAGATGCAACTAAATATGACTAACTATATTTATAACTATTTGTCGGATGATAAACACCGTTTTTCGCTATTACCGGTGAATACGGGGATTGCCGATACGGAACTGGTGCAACTGATTAACGAATATAACAAGGAACTGCTGGAACGTGAACGGCTGATGAACACCATGAAAGCAGATAATCCGACGGTGGTAAATCAGGATATTCGCATTGATGCATTGAGAAGAAATGTAGTAAGTTCTGTGGTCGGTGTGAAAGACGGACTGAGCATAGCACGCACTGATATTCTGCGTAAAACCGATTATTTCAACTCTCGTATCGGAAATATGCCGAAGCAGGAAAGGGAGTTCAATAACATAGACCGTCAACAGCAAATTAAGGCAAACCTATATCTGATGTTGCTTGAACGGCGTGAACAGGCAGCTATTTCTTTGGCAGCCACAATGAACAAAGCAAGAGTGATTGATGCTCCCCTATCCGCTGACAGACCGATAGCTCCGCGAAGTATGATGATCTATGCCGGAAGTCTGTTTCTGGCATGTGCAATGACGGCAGGAGTGATTTTGTTCGGAGGCATTTTCCGCACTAAAATAATGTCGGTAGCAGAAGTAGAGAGTACACAAATTTCTGTAATGGGAATCATTCCGTATACCAAAGAAGGTGGTGGTGTTGAAGAAGGACAAAACGGCATCATGGAAGAATCTTTTCGCCGCATGAGAAGCAATCTGCGTTTTCTTACTGAAGACGGTGACAAAAAATGTATCCTGATGACCTCCACCATTAGCGGAGAAGGAAAGAGTTTCATCAGCATCAACCTGGCTCTGACCTTTGCTTTTCTAGGATGCCGGGTACTGGTAGTAGGTCTGGATATCCGTCGTCCCAGACTGGCGGAGTATTTCAGAATAAAGAGTCATGTAGGTATGACCAGTTACCTTTCGGACAATGAGATAAAACCGGAAGATATAATCTTCCCGTCAGGAGTACATGAGCAATTATTCGTCGCACCTGCCGGACCTATCCCTCCTAATCCGGCAGAACTGTTGGAAAGAGCCCGATTGAAAGAGGCATTTGCGTATTTCCGTGAACAGTTTGATTATATCATTGTGGACTCGGCTCCGGTGGGGTTGATTAGTGATACATTGAGCTTGAGTAAAGTGACTGATTTCACACTCTATGTGTGCCGCATGAATTATACGCACAAGAATGTGTTGTCTGAAATTGTCGAGATACAACGATCAGGGCAACTAAACCAAATATCTTTAGTAGTGAATGGTGGTAATCTGGCGGAAAAGAAATATGGTTACGGATATGGCTACGGATATAGTTATGGCTACAGAGATACTCATAAAAAGCATAAGTAATATACACTCATTTTTTCATCTCACTTTTTTTTCTTCTCAATGAAGATACTGCTCCGGACTTTCATAAGTTAGGTAAAGTCCGGACGGTATTTTCTAAAACCACCACTTCTTCTTTTTGTTCTGTTCCGCAGGGATATTGCCTTGCGTATAGATATCCCGGAAGGTTTTACGTTCTTTAATCATCTGATAGATAAGTCCCCAATCGGGCAATCCGCCCAGATTACGGTCATCAATGAAAAGGTCTACTTTTAATTTACGGGAAAATCCACAGTCCTGCTGCTTTTCTTCGGGATAATCACGATTGACAGCATAGAATTCCACTCCTCTTTCTTTGCACCAGGCAACGGCTTCTTCCAGAAGTTCACCTTCGCGCACACTCCACAAAATAAGCCTGTGCTGATCTTGCTGCAACAGTTTTAAAGTGTCTGTTGCAAAAGGAATTTCTCTACCGATACGGGGATAGCGATGTTCTACTATAGTTCCGTCGAAATCAACTGCTATTGTCATAGTTTTATGCTGAAAAATTACAGAACAAAGATACGAATCTTATTGAAAAAACAAAGCGTTCTCTCCCTTTTACAATAGGCAAATATGAAAGAAATTTGCATATAATTTCATAAAAATGTATTTTTGCGCTTAATTTTTCACTAACAACATAATATTAGGATGACTCAATCACCCAAAAATGTATCTAAAGGGTTCACTAAAGCCTTTTGGGTAAGCAACACGGTCGAACTGTTCGAACGTATGGCGTATTATGCCGTTTTTATCGTTCTCACTATTTATCTTTCTTCTATTTTAGGCTTCAACGACCTTGAAGCGAGTATGATTTCCGGTTTATTTTCCGGTGGTCTTTATCTTTTGCCTATCTTCACGGGTGCTTATGCCGATAAGATAGGTTTCCGGAAATCCATGATTGTTGCTTTTTCGCTGCTGTCTGTCGGATATCTGGGTTTAGGAATTCTCCCTACCCTGCTGGAAGCTGCCGGTTTGGTGGAATATGGCAAAGCAACCCGTTTCACCGGACTGCCGGATAGCGATAGCCGCTGGATGATCGTTCCTGTGCTGTTTGTTATCATGGTGGGCGGATCGTTTATCAAATCTATCATTTCAGCTTCAGTGGCAAAAGAGACTACGGAAGCAAATCGTGCACGCGGTTATTCCATTTTTTATATGATGGTGAATATTGGTGCATTTACCGGAAAAACAGTGATTGATCCGTTGCGGAATGTTATAGGAGATCAGGCTTATATCTATATCAACTATTTCTCTGCTACGATGACCATATTGGCATTGCTTTCCGTTGTTCTGCTTTATAAATCTACCCATACGGCAGGCGAAGGAAAAAGTATGCGTGAAATCGGTCAGGGCTTCCTGCGCATCATAACAAACTGGCGTCTGCTGATTCTTATCCTGATTATAACAGGATTCTGGATGGTACAGCAACAGTTATACGCTACGATGCCTAAATATGTAATCCGTATGGCGGGCGAAACTGCCAAGCCGGGTTGGATAGCCAATGTAAACCCATTTGTAGTGGTTTGCTGCGTTAGTTTCGTGACGCGTTTGATGGCGAAACGTTCAGCTATTACTTCCATGAATATCGGTATGTTCCTTATCCCCTTTTCGGCTCTGCTGATGGCATGCGGTAACCTGCTTGGAAATGATGTGATAAGCGGAATGAGCAATATCACATTAATGATGATAGCCGGTATTGTGATACAGGCTTTGGCAGAATGTTTCATTTCACCGCGTTATCTGGAGTACTTCTCCCTGCAAGCGCCTAAGGGTGAAGAAGGTATGTATCTTGGATTTAGCCATCTCCATTCCTTCCTCTCTTCCATCTTCGGTTTTGGTATCGCGGGAGTATTGTTGACAAAATACTGTCCCGATCCTGTCCTCTTTGAGACTCGTGAAGCATGGGAGGCTGCCAGCACCAATGCGCATTATATCTGGTACTATTTCGCTGCTATCGGTCTGATATCTGCACTGGCACTGTTAGTATTTGCCAAAATCACCCAATCCATCGACAAAAAGAAGAAAGCCAAGGTCTGAATATCTCATTTTTTATGTATATTTGCCGTCACTTTGCCATAAAAGTGGCGGCTTTTTCTAAATTGAGGAGAACATAATGAAAGTAAAATTTATAAGCCTTGCGAGCGGAAGTAGTGGCAACTGCTATTATATAGGCACTGAAAAATACGGAATACTTATTGACGCTGGTATAGCGGTACGTACTATTAAGAAATCATTGAAGGAGGTGGGCATCGGTATGGAAACAATACGCGCGGTATTTGTTACACACGACCACGCAGACCATATCAAAGCTGTAGGCGGACTGGGTGAGAAACTGCACATCCCTATCTACACAACTGCACGTATCCACGAAGGAATCAACAAAAGTTATTGCATGACGGAGAAGCTCCACTCTTCCGTTCATTACCTGGAGAAAGAAGAACCGATGGTACTGGAAGATTTCCACATTGAGTCTTTCGAAGTTCCCCACGACGGTACGGACAATGTGGGTTATTGCATTGAAATCGACGGAAAAGTATTCTCGTTCCTTACCGACCTTGGTGAAATCACCCCTACTGCTGCCAAGTTTATCCGTAAAGCGAATTACCTGATACTGGAAGCTAACTATGATGATGAAATGCTGCGTATGGGTACATATCCGCAGTATTTAAAGGAGCGCATCACCAGCCGTACGGGACACATGAGCAATATTGCAACTGCCGAGTTCCTGGCTGAAAATATCACGGAAGATCTGAAATATATCTGGCTTTGCCATTTGAGCAAAGACAATAATCATCCGGAACTTGCTTACAAGACGGTGGAATGGAAATTAAAGAGTAAAGGTATATTGGTAGGTAAAGATGTGCAACTCTGCGCTTTAAAGCGTAGCACTCCCTCCGACTTGTACGAGTTTGATTAAAAAAAGCCGCTTTCATCGAAAAAAAGATTTTATTTTGCTTGGATGAATAAAATAAAAGGACTACTTTTGCACCCGCAAATAAGAAAAACGATGCACTCTTAGCTCAGCTGGTAGAGCAATTGACTCTTAATCAATGGGTCCAGGGTTCGAGTCCCTGAGGGTGTACGAAGATAAGGTTCTGAAAACAATTGAGTTTCAGAACCTTTTTTAATCTCACCTTGTTTCACTCTCATCATGAATAATTGGAAGAAAAAATTTATCATAATATGGAGCGGGCAACTATTTTCTATATTAAGTAGTTCCATCGCTCAGTTCTCTATCGTCTTATGGATTAGTCTCAAAACGGGTTCTGCGGAAGTTTTGTCCTTTGCCATGATTGCCGCCTTGTTGCCGCAAGCCTTGTTAGGGGCATTTGCAGGCGTATATGTGGATCGCTGGAACCGGAAATGGACTATGATAGGTGCAGATAGTTTCGTTGCACTCTGTTCCGGTGTCATCGCTTTGTTATTTTACCTGGATATCGTGGAATTGTGGCACATCTATATATTATTGGCGCTTCGTTCCATTGGTGGTTCGTTCCATTCACCGGCAATGAAATCATCCATTCCATTGCTGGCTCCGGAAAAGGAACTGACCCGTATTGCGGGGATTAACCAGGCTATCCAGTCTATTTGTAATATCGGTGGCCCTGCGTTGGGAGCGGTTCTGCTTCTGGCATTCGATATGAGTGTAGTCATGTTATTGGATGTGGCAGGCGCAATCATTGCCTGCACTTCCCTACTGTTTGTTTACATTCCGAATCCGAAGAAGGAAAATATCTCAGCTAAGAGTGTATTGAACGATATGCGCGACGGTTTTCATGTGATTATGCGCAACCGAGGAGTTAGTTGGGTGATGGTTACAGAAATCCTGATTACTTTCTTTGTGTTGCCGATAGTCGCCCTGATGCCGCTGATGACTTTGCATACTTTCTCCGGAACAGCTTATCAGATTAGTTTGATAGAAACACTTTTCGGGGTGGGCATGTTGGCCGGAGGGGCTTTACTGGGAATCTGGAATCCTAAGATCAGGAAGATACTGATGATCGCGTTCTCTTATGCAGTACTTGGTCTGGCATTGGCTATATGTGGTATGTTGCCTGGCAATGGGTATGTCTTTTTTGCCATACTGACGGTGGTACAAGGACTTATCGTGCCATTTTTATCCGGTCCCTTTACCGCTCTATTGCAGACGCAGTTCAAGCCGATTTATCTGGGACGTGTATTCTCGCTTTTCGACAGTATAAGTTTATTCCCTTCTATTATCGGTTTGCTTGTCACAAGCTTTGTTGCTGACTCTTTGGGAATAGGCAACATATTTATATACTGTGGTTTTGCCATTGTACTGACTGCAATTCTGATGATGTGTATTCCTTCTGTTAGGAATCTGGAGAAAGAGGAGATCAGGAAGAAAAAGTAAATGAAATATGAAGGTGTGTCATAATGCAGTACTATCTCAATTCTCCTCCTCCCGGGAGGAGGAGTACCCGTAGGGGGAGGTGGTAGGTGAATGCGTAAGTCTTTAGTATTTAATGTTATATGTTTGTCTACCACCCCGCCCTTTGGGCACCCCTCCTCCCGGGAGGAGGGGGCTTAAGTTACTTTCCAGTTTTGACACATTTACATTTGCAGTATTAAATATCACAATAAAATAT
>NZ_QRZF01000001.1 GCF_003464595.1 Bacteroides intestinalis | reverse complement strand
TAACAAATAAATAAGCAACCCTAACAGTTGCTATTTACAACCCATTATAAACTCAATAGATGAATAATAAAGAAATTTATATAAAACTGGAAAAAGCAGTTGGCGATAACAACGTGCAGGAAGTGTCGAATATACTCGACCAACATTCAGATCTGGATTTGAATGATGAGAATTTATATACGCTTCATCCACCTTTATGCCGAGCTGCAAAGAAAGGTTTTTATGAAATTTGCAAGACTTTAATTCAATATGGAGCCGATGTAAATTGTATTAAAGATAGATTATTTTCTCCTTTATGGGGTGCTTCGTCTGGAAACCATTTAGAAATAGTCAAATTATTGATAGAAAATGGCGCAGATATAAATGCTTATGAAAGTTCTACAACAGCAGCTTTGAATGAAGCTGCCGCTAAAGGGCATTTTGAGATTGTTCGCTATCTTATAGAGAAAGGTGCGGACATAAATAGGCTTACTACAACTCTACTTTTTTCTCCTCTTGATTGGTCTATTAGTAGTGGACATAACGAAATAAGCCTTTTTCTGAAGGAAAAGGGTGCGTTGTCCAATATCAACCACGATTATGTATGGTCTGAAGTAGGTGGTGGCATATCCCAACATATAGACTGGAATATTGGCAGAGTTATTCCTAACAAATTCAATGAAACGGAAAATGGTGTATTCAATAGGCTTGCGGTTGTTAATAGAGGTAACAATTCGTTATTGTTCAGTGTAGGAAATTTCCAATATACCCAGCCTTATGTGGAGTTTGTTATTGTGCTTCCGTTTGGCTGGAATCCATACTCTAAAATGGAGAAGACACAGTTCCCTTATATGGTAATGAAAGAATTGACGAACCAAGTCCGTAACGGAAGAACATTCTCTGATGGAGATTTTATATCCAAAACAGAGAAAGGGTTCAACGCAATCTCTTGGTCGGAGAAATTGGCTGGATTCTATGTCGTAGATTATAACTACTCTGATACAGCGAATCAATATGATAACAAAGAGGATATGGTTACTCTTTATACGCTTATTCCTGTAAAAGCTACTAAAAAGGGATATAGCGAACACTCTTTAGAAAAATTGAAGTCTAAGAAATGGAAAGCGATTGAATTGAGTTTATAACAAGCGGATTAATCTTCTAAAAACTCGATTATCCGCCAGACATTAGCAGTTTAGAATTAAATATTATGGATAAAGAGCAATTCAAATCAATAGTTCATCCAGTAATGAAAGCGAATAGCTTTCGTAGAAAAGGAAATTCGTGGTATAAGACTACTGCCGAATGTATAGTTGTATTCAATCTCCAACACTCTTTGTATGGAAAGATGTTTTATATAAACTTGGCGGCTTTATTACGTAAAGGCGATGATTTATTATTTCCTAAAGAATATCAATGTGATATTAGAATGCGCTTCCCAATAATGGAAATTGAAGGGTATTCCACACAAATGATATTAGATTTAGAATCGACTATTGATGAACAGTTGCGTTCACGGTTAATTGAAAATATCATAAATATTTCAATACCCATTTTGCAAAAATTAGAATCAATAGATGGGATAATTGAACTATATGGAGAAAAACCGGAACTTAATAATATTTATCCCTTTAGTTCAATTCTGTATAGGAAAGAAATGAATAACAAGTTAAAGGCTATTTAGAAAATAAACTGCTAACAAACAGCAAACCGACTGAATAAGCGGAACGCTGCAAACCATTAGCAACCCCAAAAAGATGGAAATGATTGGAGAAACTATAAGAATTGAATTTGAAGCATTGAAAAATGACTTTGAAACCATAAGGCAACAAATAGAAGACGATGTTGGCAGGACTGAGTTGTATAAGGGTGAGTTTTATGAACTTACTCCATATTCCTATCAGCGTAATGGTTGCAAACAAGGAAAACCTGTAAAGCGTCCTGATACAATAAAAAGCACCAAAAATCTTTGTATCTACGGATTTAATAACCAAAATCAAATCGTAGAAGTTAAGGTTGGTTGTTCTATTGAAAATCAGTTTTATCACACCTTCCTGTATTATACAGACAATCTTGTGAAAAGTATTTTATACGATAATGGAAAACATTTGATGAATGTATGCCATTACTTTTTTGAGGGCGGAAAGCTGAAACGGTCACAGTTATGTGGTAGGTATGGTTGCCGTGAAGAGAATTATATCTATAAAGAAAATGCTTTGACACATATTGAAGTCAAACAATATGATATTGAGGGTAATAGTGGTAATGATTTAATTCATATATTCCAATATCAAGACGATGGGGCTTTAGAAAGTATTACCAAATCATTTCCAAATGGATATTCTGAAATAATCTATAAAACGAAAAGAAGTTGCTAACAAGCGGCTTAACTACCCCTGAAAGGTCGGTTAGCCACCAAACATTAATCGCTGAGAAAAATATGAATAATTGGATTGAAACATCAGGAAGCCCATTTGTCATTGTTGAGCAACAATATGCCCATCAATGGAAGGGTCAAGAAAACTACAATGCTATATGTAGCGTAACAGATTACTTGGGGAAAATCTATATAGACAATCATGTCTTATTGGTAATGGGAGATGAACCGATGGCTACACGCATAGTAAATAAAGATGGAGCAATTTTAATAATTCGTTGGAAGTATGCTCCCGATTATCTAACGGTGGAAAAACTTCTGGAGAATGATATAGTAACTGGGGCAGAACCGATAGAAGAAGTTGAAGTAAAATGGGATTCTACTGAATTAGTCCTATTTGATTCTTTGTCTCCCTATTGTGAAGCGTCGGTTAAAGTTTTTTTATCATTACAAAAAACATCTTGTATAATAAAAACTTATCTTTATCAAAAAGACGAAGTATCTTTAATAATACATTCAATCCAATAAAGACGATTAACAAGCGGCTCAACCTCCCCTTAAAGGTCGGTTAGCCACCAAACATTACAGCTATGGATATAACGAATAGAATTATTGTCGCCTTACTGGAACGAATGAAAAGTAGAAACAAGAACTTTTCATTATCAAGACCTAAGTTTCATCGGTTGTTTCAAATAAATCCCGATGGCTACTTATGGTATGGCGAGAAACTGGAGCGGCATTTACTTAACAAATATGGAGAATCGGCTGATACATTGAAATATCTTGATATATATTATTTCATTTCCAATATTGTGCGGTTGTATTACATGCCTAAAAATTCAAATTCGGAGGAAAACGAGTTTGGAAAGCTATACGCTTATGGCTCCATAATAGGGTTACACCGTTGTCATATTCCAGATAAGCGAATATATCTGAACCGATTGTTAAATACTTTACTGTTCTGTTGTCCGACTTCTGAAGAATATATCCGTAGATTCCGCTGGCAAAAAAACGGTATATATTACAAATCGCAGGATGTGGAAGTTCTTATTGCCGATACATTTACAGAAATACGGGAATCGGACAAACAATCAGAATCCATTGAAATAGTTGAGTCAATAGTCAATGAGACATACCGTTATCTGGTAGGCTCAAATACGGGGCTTCCATTTGTCCGTTCGGAAACTTTATTGCACTACAACCTGAACCCATCTGATTATATGTGGCTATATCAGCACGATAAGGAATTGTTTTATACTTGTCTTGATGCAGCAGCATTACAGTCGGAGATTTTCAGTTACAAGTCATTTGTGTACAATTTCAACCTGTATATTCTAAAAGACGCAAATATATTGGATGAATTGTCCAGATATTCCAAATGTTATGAAGCCGTTTTAGAACTGCTTTTCAAATCCGATTCAATTATGCAGAACTCTGTTATTCGGCAAATCAAATTATGTAGAAATGAAGATACCATTAAACAGAATAACAGATTGGATGCTATTAACAAATGGCTCAACTCCCTAAACAAGATTGGTTAGCCACAGAACATTAAACATTAGAAAATGAGAACACCAGTCATAATCCTGTTATTTGTAATCCTGCTTGCCGTAAGCTGCGGAGAGCCTCCCATGCCGCCGTCGGACGAGGAAATGATACGCCATTTCACCACGCACGAGGTGGCGTTCCGTAAGGTGTACGAAATCATGGCAGAGAGTTCAGAAGGTAGTTTTCACTACCCGCCGCTTTCTCCGGAAGAGGTTATTATACTTGATTCAATGGAGCAAAGCGATACATCCCATGAAACGAATGATGAACAAGACATCCCGGTATATGGACTGTTGAAGCCGGAGCGAATCCTACTCGACTCCCTGTTATCAGAGATTGGATGCGGTTTTATCCTTGTTGATCGCAGGGAATGGGGAACGGCAGATTCGGTATATGTGAGCCTCGTTATGCCGTACTACTCCCACGGCATCGTGGATGCCGGAACGTCCAAGAGTTTCGTTTACGATCCCGGATTGAGAAGCCGTCGGAATATCCGTATCACCGAACATGGCGACCTGAACGAGATCTACCGCAGGACGTACAACGACACCACGCTTTACAAGCCCATCAAGGGAAACTGGTACATCGAGTTAGACCATTCGATATAACGGCCCGGAGTCCGTATCAAAGTATGTATCACTTTTTGTCAAGAAGATACATCATAAAGCAGATAATGGCCATCGCAAGGAAAAATAACAGAACCGCAAGGAGTTCGTTAAACCTGCACTTGGCATAGTGAGACATCACTGCTTTGCCTCGCCATTTGTAAATCCTGCTGACGAGCGACATAACGGCAAATGTGACAATGCTAAAAACGACACATGGCAACAATGCCGACACACCTGGAAAAAGCCGGATAGTAACAGTCATCATAGGGAATATCAAAAGAGCGAAGATATAAATCGAGAGCATCATTTCGCCATCGACCCTGCCTGTTCGTCTTGCTTGTTCCAATTTCTCCCCCATCCACCAGAGGTAGTCCCAGAGATAGAACCGTTGTCTGCCGTTATTCTTCATGCCGTTATTTATTTCATCAATGAAACGATTGTGATAATCATAGCCACAAAAAACATTACTGGCAGGAAGAAAAGGAGAAAACCTGTTGCAGGCTTGAATCTTCTATCAGCATAGTGGCTCATGACGGCTTTGCGCCTGCGGACTCCGTAAAGCTTTTCACCCCATATCACATACACCAGTGCAAGGACTAAATAGATACCCCACATACATTGCTGAAACGTATGGTAAACCCTCGCAAACGCAAGCAACGACATGACCGGAACAAACAACAAAAAATTGAAATACATAAACAGCATACTCTCTCCTGTGATGCGAAGGTGGTATTCGTGCAACCGCTCTCCGACCCACCAGAGGTAATCCCAGAGATAAAACCGTTGCTTATTCTCCTGCCGTTTCATCATGCCCAATGTATAAATCCGAGGTGGAACATCAGCGCTACATTTGCCACGATCAGGGCGATAGCGATAAGAACTATTTTGGCGAGCTTCCTGCCGGGATGTTTCATCTTCCCGTAATGTTCACGGAGCGCTTCACGCCGTCCGGCTGTATAGCGTAGCTTGCAGAATAAATCGGGAAGAAAGCAGAGAGGAATCACTATGGCCAAACCAATCATCCAGCCGAAAAGGCGCAATATCGGTGGAAACCCAAGCGGTATGAGTAGGACGAAGAGCCAGCACCAAAACAGTAGCATACGTCCGTTGAGATTGGTACGTTCCCTTTCGTGCCATATCTCGGCTACATACCACATATAGTCGATGAAGCAGATCCGGTATTTGCGATTGTCCTTTTCCATACCGTTATCTCCATACAAAGAAACCAACCAATATAAGTATAATCAGAACGCTGACCAACACAATCTGAACCCTGCGGCGTGTTTCAGGCTTGCAATCGTCAAATAACCACAGTTTGCTGTTAAACTGCCAATGACACGCCCATTTCCAACGGAACAGCAACCCTGCAAGCCATAGGGCAAGCAACCCGACACCAAACAGCAACCCGTATTGCGGGTGAGCCTGCAACCACTCGAAAAACGCTTCCGCCTTGCTGTTCATTGCTTCGTATATATCGGTAACTGTCATACTTATAATTAAAAGGATTCCGAACACAAAAATAATGTTTTCCGTTCACATAATCACTACTTTATGCTCCAAAACACCAGCTGTGCGGTTATAAAACCAGGAAACAGCCCCCGTTAAGGTAACGGAGGGTGTTTGCGGGGTGTTTGTGTTCATTTAGTTCTGTTCCGGCAGGAGCTTGCAAAGCACCGGGTCGTTCTTGATACGTTCCAGCTCCTCGGCGACGATGCGGCCGGCCTCTGCCTTGATACGTTCGTAGTTTTCCTGCACGACCTGTTTCATGTGATCCGTCCCATTCTCATCCGTGAAGTCGGTAATTTGTGGTATCTTCTTGTACCGGGCCGTTTCCGCTTTCACTTTTTCGTTGTCCACGACAATCTCGCAGTGGAAAATCTTCTGCTCGATACGTTCGTCGAAATTGTCCGCCACGGCCCCGACGAACATTCCCTGCGTGAGCGTCGAGATCTTCGAGGCCGGGATCAGGCTGTCCAGCTGCGTGGATATGGATGTCGATTTGTCGCTGCGGCTCAACGTCATGCTCTGCCGCTTCTGCAATACCTTACCGAACCGTTCCGAGAGTGTTTTGGCCGTTTCACCTACGACCTGCCCGGAGAAGATGTTGCCCACCGTGTTCATCACGACGGCGGCCTCCTTGTCCCCGTAGTCCCTCTTCAACTGTGAAAAATCCTGGAAGCACAGCAGCACGGCGACCTTGTTGCTTCTGGCCGTGGCGATCAGGTTGTCGAGTCCCTTGAAGTAGATTGTCGGCAGCTCGTCGATGATGATGCCCGATTTGAGCTGGCCTTTCTTATTTATGAGCTTGACAATCCGGGAATTATACAATCCCAAAGCCGCTCCGTAAATGTTTTGCCTGTCGGGATTGTTCCCCACGCAGAGTATCTTGGGATCGTCCGGGTTATTGATGTCGAGCGTGAAGTCATCGCCCGACATGACCCAATATAGCTGGGGCGAAATCATGCGGGAAAGCGGAATTTTGGCCGATGCTATCTGGCCCTGGAGCTGGTCTTGAGCGCCTCCGAGCCAGGCATCCATAAAGGGGCTGAGGTAGTTTTCGAGTTCCGGGTAGGATGTCAGAATCGGGAAAATATCCTCGTACCGCTTGTTCAGGAACTCGATGGCGTGCGGGAAGGTACAATACCGCCCGTTGTCGTAGATGCGCAGGAACCAGATCACGGCCGCGAAAAGGATAATGGGGCTTTCCACAAAAAAATCGCCCTGCTTCTGCACCCAACTTCGGTTCAGGTTGAGCATGATGGTATAGGCGCTCTCGTAGGCGTCCGAAATATCGGTCATGAAGTCCGGGTGAATGGGGTTACAGCGGTGCGAGCGGCGCGGGTCGTCGAAATTTATGACGTAGAAAGTCGGGATTTTCTTGTAACCTTTCTGGTGATTCAGCAGGTGGTTGTAGGCGATTTCCGAAAGATCGGGAAACTTGTAGTCATAGATGTATTGGGTATAGCCCTTTTCGATTTGCTGTTTAATAAACTGGTTTACAACACAATAACTCTTCCCGCTGCCCGGGCTTCCCATGCAGATGCAAGCCCTTTGCGGGTTTACGACGTTGGCGAACCCGTTGTTCCACTGTTTGTTATAGTAAAATTTCGTCGGCAGATTTATGGAGTACTCGTTCTCGATCAGGCGTGTTTCCTGCTGGAATGATTCGTTCTCGTTGTTGAAAGGGTCATCCATGAGATTGTTCTTCAGCAGGCGGGACATCCACACGCCGCCCATCAAGAGGCAGATATACCCGGCCGATAGGGTCAGTATGTAGAAAGCCGCGTTCGCCGTTGCCGTCAGCGGCAAGTCCAGCAGCCACCAGTTGAAGAAGAACAGCACGCCTCCCGTGGCCAGCGATGCCGTGATTTTCCGCCAGGTAATTTTCTCCTCTTTTACTCCTTTTGTCCCGAGGCATGAAAGGGCGAGGAACACGACGGCGAAAAGTTTCGTCCATAGTATATTCCGGAACAGCCCCGCGGTGCGGTCGAAGTTCAGCAGAATCCTATCGACCACGCCGATATTGATTCCCCATTCCCGTATCTGCCCGTAGCAGAACCAGTAGATGTTGATAACCACGAACAAGATACTCAATGCCCGCATGAAATCCATTGTTTTTGCAAGACCCCGAAGGTCGTCTTCCTGTTGCATAACCGTAAGATTTAATAAATGAATGATAATTGAGATGTTATACTTTCCTCCGTCGTGAGGTATTCCGCTTCCGTTGCCCGTCCCGTCCGGCAGGCGCTTGTTTCGGGGACAAGCCCCTCGTGTTTTCCCCGGGATTCCGTTTTCCGCCGAAGCGCAGCTCGAAGGCGTTGGCCGAGTATGCCTTTCCCAGCCGTGATCCGTTCACGACCGTCCGTGTTTCGTGGTCAATGAAGGTCACACCCACGATGCGGCCGTTTTCGTTGCGTCGTATGTAGAGATCCACCCGGGCTCCCCGCAGGCGTTCGCGCAGTTCTTCCTCCGTGGGTTCTCCCCGAAGCGCTTTATCGACCCGGCCACGGATTTGCCTCCTCGTGTCGTCCTTCCCGAACCGTTCGGCGCTGCGCTCCATGTGCCGTTCCAGCCCGTCATACCCGACCTCTTTACCGAACAGTGAGGATTTGAGCGGCGCGGCCACTGCCTTGTCCCCGTTCTCGTCCAGCAGCGTGTAGAGCAATCCCCGGTAGGGGGTTCCGTTCCGCTCTCCCCGGACTTCCTCTATACCTATATTATATAGGGACAGCAATGCCCGGAACTCGCCGAGGGTCTGGAAGCGGTATGTCGCCACGGCCGGTTTTATTACCGCTGCCACCTGGCGTTTCAGGTCGCCCCGCGTGTAATCGGCGGGGACGATCCCTTGCCCTTTCTCCCGCTTTCTCCCTTTGGCGGGATGCAGTCCGTACTCCCGTTCCAGTTCCTCGGTAACGGCCACGCTGCGTTCGTTGCGCCTGCTGTCGTTTATCTTGCGCCCGTCCTGGGCCACCTGCACCGACACGATATGGATATGCTCCCGTCCGATGTCGGTATGCTTGAATACGATATAAGGTTGTCCTCCCCAACCCATGCGCTCCATGTAGGCCCCGGCTATCTCCGCGAGTTGCCCGTCGTCGAGGCGGTCTTCGGGAGCCGGGTTGAGCGATACGTGCACGACGGGTTTTTCCGTCCGGTAGTGCGAGGGCATCCAGCGCAGGAGGTCTTCTGCCGTCGCGGCCACGTTGAAGCGCCCATCCGCCGGCTCCCTCACGATGTGGGTCAGCAGTACCTTCCCGTCGCCCCGATCGACTTTCTCCTGGTTGTACGCCAGCGCGCCGTACACGTCTTTTCCGGTGGTGATATTGGCTACCATCGTTGTTTGAACTCTTCGGAGAGCGACACGACCTGCTGCCCGACGGCCGCCAGTTCACGTGTCGCTCTCTCCAGTTTATAGAGCAGCGCGAGTGTTTTCTTCTCGGAAAAATGCGCGTGCAGCTCCTTCACCACCTGGTTGTAATTCGTTCCCACGGCACGGAATTGGGCGTGGAAAGCGGTCAGCTTCGCCACGTATTCGAGCGTTCCCCGGTCGGTCTTTACCACCCGGAACGCCTCGTTGAACACTCTCGCTTTGATAAAAGCGGCTTTGGACAATAGCCCGGACTGCTCGTAAAGGTCGAGGAAACGGGCATGTTCCACGGCTGAAAAGTTTACCGAAAAGCGGTAAACGGCCGGGTCGTTTTTCGCGGGTCGTCCCCCTTTGCCCCCTCGGGGCTTTCTGTTCTTTTCCATCGCATCGAAATTTTAAGGAGAGGCCAGGGCCCCACCGGTTCCTGAAAATTCCGATCCCTTCGCGGCTTGCCGCCTTTCTGAAAAGCACCGACTCCGGAGGTGCTTTCTCCCCCTTGCGGGCAAGCTGTTTTCTGCTGCAAAACGAGAATCGTGCAGCAGAAAACACAGCTTGCTATTTGCCCTTTGCAAATACCTTCTGCCCGCTCGCGGACAGAACATTGAAAGAGCCGCCGTAAAACGGGGCAAGGACGGCTTCATTAGCGTCGGGATCGTTCACGAGGCAAAGATACCGACCTATTCAATCGCTTGTACTACAAGTGATTACGCCACTTGCGTCCACTTTGATGCCACACGCGGCCATAGCGGAAAAAGAGCATACAACCCGTGTTTTTAAGGGTTTACTTTGCACGTGAGAACGGATACGGGCAATGACACATCCTCCTGTCCGCACACGTGCGGACGGATGCAGAAAACACCGTGTGCAGAGGAAAAAGCGGGTCTTTGTCCGGATAAGCAAATGCGGTTGCGCATGAGTATAAAATCGGACACGCGCCCATGCACCGGCATACCGGCGTAACAGCCTGCCAGCGCACCAGCATATATGCGTGCCGGCATACCTGCATAAAATCTCATGCCGTCACTTGCCCGGATACGTGAAGAGATGAACGATTACCCGATTGTATAACTAAAAACGCATGGAACAATGAAAGAGAAAACGAAATTCGTGGCCTTCTCCACCCAGAAAGGCGGAGCGGGTAAAACCACCCTCACGGTGCTGGCAGCTTCTTACCTGCACTATGTAAAGGGTTTCAATGTCGCGGTCATCGACTGCGATTATCCCCAACACTCCATCGTGGAGATGCGGGAACGTGACCTGAAGCTTGCCCTCGAAGACGAACATTACAAGAGGTTAGCTTACGAACAATTCACCCGGCTTCAAAAGAAAGCCTATCCTGTCGTGGAAAGCAACACGAAAGAGGCGTTGGCCGATGCCGACTACCTCCTGCCGCAAGGTGATTTCGATTATGTGTTCTTCGACCTTCCCGGTACGATCAATAACGAGGATCTGATTCATTCCCTGGCCGGAATGGATTATCTCGTCGCCCCGATCAGTGCCGACCGGGTTGTCATGGAAAGCACCCTGAATTACGCGGTTGTGGTAAAGGAGCATATCATGGGCCGCGAGAAGTCCCGGATGAAAGGGCTGTATATGCTATGGAACATGGTGGACGGACGTGAAAAGACAGAGTTATATCAGGTTTACGAGGCGGTAATGAAAGAGTTGGCTCTTCCTGTCCTGAAGACCTTCTTGCCTGACACCAAGCGTTTTCGTCGTGAGCAGAACGCCAGCCGTCGCTCTGTCTTCCGCTCCACGCTCTTCCCGGCAGACCGTTCTTTGATCCGGGGCAGCAACCTGGATAAACTCGTGGATGAATTGATCGAACTGTTAAAGTAGGATCTTATGAGCGGAAAAGAACATGACGACGGTTTGGACGCTTCCTTCATCATCAGCCAGGCCAAAAGCCGAAACCGGCCATTGCATCCTTACACGCCGGAAAAAGAGGAGGAGGCATCGGCTCTATCGGAACCGTCCGGCGAGGCCGCCTCCTCGCCGGCTACGAAAGAGGAGGGACGCCGCCGAAGAGGGAAAGGCCAGGATTACGAGCGTCTTTTTATCCGGAACGCCCCCTCCAATACCCGAAGCGGCAAAACGGTGTATATCCGCAAGGAGTTTCACGAGCGTATAACCCGGATAGTGCAGGTTATCGGTAAGAACGAACTCTCGCTGTATAGCTACCTGGACAATGTGCTGGAGCAGCATTTCGCTACCTATCAGGAGGAAATTTCGGAACTCTACAAGAAACGGAACTCCGATATTTTTTAGTTATGAACCCAATATTTACAACCTATTAAAAACAATCCATCATGTCAGACAAAGCAATTATTTTATCTGTTATCCTGGCGGCCGTCCTTTGCGTCGCTGTGCCCTTCATCTTCCGCGTGTGCCGCTACCGGCGCAGGATGAAAACCCTTATCGTCCCCGACGGCCCTTCGGGGGAGGTCGCCGTGGGGACTGTCCCCACCCCCGAGGCCGAGTACCTGGCCCGTTACATCTGCCTGCTGCGGCTGCCTTTCGCCGGTAACAAGCACGTGAAGATACGTCCGTCGTATCACGAGCGTATCCGCGAGATCACCCGTGTCATCGGTCGTGGCGACGTGACGATCACGGCCTACGTGGACAAGGTTCTCAAGGCGCACCTGGACGATAACCGGGAAACCATCGAGCGGCTTTTCGAGGAGCGTGAGGCCGTGGCCTCCCGGCAACCCAAAGCGGAGGAGCGATGAACGGGGCGTTGTGGCTGCTGCCCCTCTTTGCCGTGGGGTATGCCTTGTGGGCGTTTTTCCGCCTGCGGCGGATGGAACGTAACGAACCGGCAGACGGGATCGTTTCCGAAGACACGCCCTGCCGGCAGGAGATCATCGGCAGGAGCCGCTTTGTCCTCGACTTGCGCCACTCCCGGCCACAAGCTGCCGTAGAATCTGAAACTGAAAAAGTTACGGAAAAAGCCGATATATTTGTGCCCACGAATGTACCCGAACACCCCCGGCAGATTCCGCCGGAAGACCTGGATGAAGTGTTCGGTGTCGCTCCCGAGGGGGAGCCTAACGAACCTCTGGAAATCGACTTTCCGCTGTACGATGAATCTTTCCCGGATGCGGACGCGGAGGAGCCGGATTATGACGAGGATGAAGACGACACCGAAGAGCTGCCCCTTTTGGGCCGCTCGCTTGCCCAGGGGGTTAGTTTTGAACAGATGGGCGAAGCCTACCGCCACGTGGTACACGATCCACCTTCAACAGACGAGCAAAGGGAGGAAACGGGACGTGTCCTCCTGGGCCTGAAACAGACCGACATGTTCGAGGTCATCGTTTCGGGCCGCCCCGACGGGAATGACAGGGTAAAATCCCTGATCGACACCTACCTCTCGGCTTTTCACCGGCGTATGTCCGAGAGGTCTGCGGAAAGCCCATCTCCGCAGGGTTCGGTTCCCACGGGTTTCGACGTCCGTGAGTTTGTTTAACCCCATAATGACATCACGATGAAAGAAAAAGACTACGGGTAGCGCGTGAGGCTATCCTCGAACCACTGAAAAAAAACGAATCAAGAAGTTTAACCCGGTGCGGGGCCTATCCATCCCCGCGCCACAATTCAAACATTATCGAGTTATGAGAAAGAACAAGATTCTTCTTCCGGCGGCATTTCTCTTTGCCGCCATCTCCTCCGCTTTCGCGCAGGGCAACGGCATCGCCGGCATTACGGAGGCTACCAACATGGTAACCAGTTACTTCGACCCCGGCACGAAACTCGTGTACGCTGTGGGGGCTGTGGTCGGCCTTATCGGGGGCATCAAGGTCTATAACAAGTTTTCGAGCGGCGACCCCGACACGTCGAAGACCGCCGCGAGCTGGTTCGGCGCGTGTATTTTCCTGATTGTCGCCGCGACGATCCTACGCTCTTTCTTCTTGTAGTCCAACCTGTCATGCAAATAATTATGGAATATGGAATCAACAAGGGAATCGGCAAGAGCGTGGAGTTCCGGGGCGCGCACGTAATGGTTCTTTGGCAAATGCGTCGATAGCAAGACGTTAGGCAAGTGTTCGATAGCCTATCATCGATCGGCTTATCCGAAAGGGAAACCGGACGGGGAGTATAGCCTGCCGATAAACTGATAAGTCATACAGTTACCAAGTATGCGACTGAATCAGGAGATGAAAGATAGATACGAGGATAAAGTCTGGATTGATTGAACGATAGTCCAAGTGGCACAACTCGAAACTGTGGCGGAAGGTAACTACAGACGCCATACTGTAACACACTCGATTCGACCTTGGAGGGTTGGGTGCAGAACAGGTTACAGCACAACTGCGATAAGCAGAAACGGGCGAAAGTCGTATCCGACAATCTATCAAAGCTATGTTGCCGAAGAATTAAACGTGGATTGCCTAACCCGGAATGCCGAAAGGCTATTAGGTTTCAGACCTATGAAAATCCGGTATGGCAACGGAGCCACCGTAGTAGTCCGAGCGAGGGAAAGCCTCGTACATGGCGAAGGGTGGCAGCTAACATTTTTAATACAAATTAACGGATAATGTGTGAGACATTATGAGAAATCCAGAGAGAGTATTAAACAGTCTGTCAGAGCACAGCAAAGTTTCGAGCTACAAGTTTGAACGGCTCTACAGGGTTCTATTCAATTCGGAGATGTTTCTCCTCGCCTACCATAATATACAAGGTAGGCAGGGAAATATGACGGAAGGTTCCGACGGTAAAACTATCGACGGAATGAGCCTGAAACGGATTGAAAATTTGATTGATGCGCTCAAAGATGAGTCGTACCAACCAAAACCGGCAAGAAGGACGTACATCCCGAAGAAAAACGGGAACATGCGACCTCTCGGCATACCGTCTATCGACGACAAATTAGTGCAGGAGGTATTGCGAATGCTGTTGGAAGCAATTTATGAAGGTAGTTTTGAGAACACCTCGCACGGCTTCCGACCCAAACGCAGCTGCCACACCGCACTGATACAGGTGCAGAAGAATTTTACTGCGGCCAAGTGGTTTATCGAGGGCGACATTGAAGGATTCTTCGATAACATCAACCATGATGTACTTATCGGAATCTTGAAAGAACGTATCGCAGACGACCGCTTTATCCGGCTAATGTGGAAATTTTTGAAAGCTGGCTACATCGAAGATTGGACATTTCATAGAACATACAGCGGAACACCGCAAGGTGGCATCATTAGCCCGATACTGGCTAATATCTATCTCGACAAGCTGGATAAGTACATGAAAGAGTATGCCTGTCAATTCGATAGAGGCGACAGACGGGCAATGAACCTTGAGTACAAACGGTATTCCAGGAAAATTTGGTGGCTCGGCACAAAACTGAAGCAAACCGAGGATAAAGATACTCGGAAGGAACTGATTGACGCGATTAAGCAACATCAGAAAAACAGGATGCACTTACCCTCTGTCGATGAAATGGACGAGGGATATAGACGGATTAAGTATGTGAGGTATGCCGATGATTTTATTATCGGAGTGATTGGCAGTAAATCGGACTGTGAGGCCATCAAAGAGGATATTAAGAATTTCCTCGGCGAGAAACTGAAATTGACGCTCTCCGAAGAAAAGACCTTAATCACGCACGGCAATAGAAAGGCAAAATTCCTCGGCTATGAAATCTATGTCCGACCATTCACGGATAAGACGTTAAGAGGCGAGAAATCGGGAGTACTTATTAAGGCTTACGGCAAAAAGGTAGTGTTGGAAGTGCCAATGTCCACAATGCGGGATAAACTTCTCTACTACGAGGCGATGGAAATTCATCAATTCGAGGGTAAAGCGAAATGGAAACCCACAAGCCGGACAAAGTTGCTACATCTGGACGACCTCGAAATACTGGATGCCTATAACAGAGAAATCCGAGGTTTTGCAAACTATTTTTCTATCGCAAATAACAGTTCACACCTGAATTCTTTCAAGTACATCATGCAATACAGTCTGTATAAGACTTTTGCACGAAAGTACAGTACGACAGCCCGAAAGATTATCGCAAAGTATCGACATCACAAAGATTTTGCGGTTTTCTATGAGGACAAGAAAGGAGGAAAGAAGATGCGGGTATTCTTCAACGGGAGCTTTAAGCGTAAAACAACCGCGATGGACGCGAGTTGTGATTATGTAGCCAACACGATTTTCAATAGCACTGTATCAAGCCTTATACAAAGGTTAAAAGCGGGTAAGTGTGAATTGTGTGGCGCAACGGAAAACATTGAAATACACCACGTCAAAAGACTCAAAGACTTAAAAGGCAAAGAGCCATGGAAAATACAAATGATTGGACGTCAGAGAAAGACGTTAGCTGTATGTATTCCCTGTCACAACAAGATACATCACGGGATAATAGACTGAATATGTTAGTGGAGAGCCGTGTGCGCCGAGAGGTGCAAGCACGGTTCGGAGGCGAGTTCTTGGAAACCTACCGTAGAAATACGGCAAGGCACCGGGTTCTTAGCCTACGCCTGAAGGCGCAGTACCTCTTCATCTTCGCGGGCGGCCTGCTGGCCGTCTTCGTGGTGTTCGTCATCCTCTACATGGCAGGGGTCGATCAGTGGGTATGTATCGCTTTCGGCGTTGCGGCGGCTTCGGTGCTGGTCTGGCTTACCTTCCGCCTGAACACCCGTTACGGGGAACACGGGCTGATGAAGCTGCTCGCCGCGCGCCGGCATCCCCGCTACCTGCTCAACCGCAAGTCCCTGCGCCGGTTGCTGAAAAGAAAGGGGGGCCGCGTATGAGAAACCTCTTGAAAGCCACCACGCTGGAAAGCAAGTTCCCGCTCCTGGCCGTGGAAGGCGGTTGTATCATCAGCAAGGACGCGGACATAACGGTCGTCTATCGGGTCGAACTCCCGGAGCTGTTCACCGTCACGTCCGCCGAGTACGAGGCGATCCACGCCGCCTGGTGCAAGGCCCTGAAGGTCTTGCCCGAATACAGCGTGGTACACAAGCAGGACTGGTTCATCCGCGAGCGTTACCGCCCGGCCACGGGCGAGGGGGACATGAGTTTCCTCTCCCGCAGTTACGAGCGGCATTTCAACGAGCGTCCGTTCCTGACCCACGCCTGCTTCCTCTACCTGACGAAAACGACGAGGGAGCGTATGCACATGCGTTCAGACTTCTCGACCCTCTGCCGGGGCAACATCATTCCCAAAGAGGTAAACCGGGAATCGGCGACAAAATTCCTGGAGGCGGCGGAACAGTTCGAGCGTATTCTGAACGATTCGGGTTTCCTGACCCTTGTCCGCCTCACGGGGGACGAGATCACGGGTACGGCGGATTGTCCGGGCCTGCTGGAACGGTACTTTTCCCTCTCGCTCTCGGATACGACTTCTCTTCAGGACATCGAGCTGGGGGCCGAGGTTCTGCGCGTGGGTAACAAACGGGTGTGCCTGCACACGCTCTCGGACACGGAAGACCTGCCGGGGCGCGTGGGTACGGACACCCGTTACGAGCGTCTTTCCACCGACCGTTCGGACTGCCTGCTCTCGTTCGCGGCCCCCGTGGGGCTTCTGCTTTCCTGCGACCACCTTTACAACCAGTACGTGTTCCTGGAAGACAGCGACGAAAACCTGCGTATGTTCGAGAAACGTGCGCGTAACATGCAGTCCCTTTCCCGCTACTCCCGCGGGAACCAGATAAACAAGGAGTGGGTGCGATACGTCGCTGTGTAAGTAATTGTTAAACTTAGATTTAACCCGTTGTTTCGTCAACGGTAGCCTATGGACAGATGCACCAATAGTAATATACTGTATCAAAGCTGTCCAGACAAGGTAGCCCTTCCGAAAGGAGCAGTCAGAACCGTGAGGGAAAGACAATGGCTGTTAGTATCATACAGTCAGGGAGCTTGGCTTGGGTGGTATGGTTAGCGTAAGCGAACTGTCGTCTAAACGTCGTAAGGTTGAAGAAGCCAAAGATACTGATAGGCTTCAGCCCAAAAGGGAAGCAGTCGGTTATTCCTCTCCATTCTGGGAATACACGAACAGAGTACTGCCGGTGTAATAGACAGAACCTAACCCACTTATAAGTTACTTGCACGGAACGTAGTAAGCCCGTATTTCTCCTGCCAATGACAGGTAAGCAGACCGTAAGGAATGCCGAATGGAGTGCGGGTATAGGATTGCAGAAAAAGCGAATGCCACCCTGTAATGGGGTGAATAGGGATTGAAACATCATCCCGCTGCGAAAGCAGGCTGACTTCTGCGGTAGGTGATTCTTTACAAGAAACTTTTAGAACTTTTAAAAGGAGAAAAGCAAATGAACGAAATTAAAAAATCGTGTGCATCGACTGACCAAACGCAGAGCAAATGGGACAGTATAAATTGGCTCAAATGCGAAGCTGCGGTTCAAAAGCTACAAGCGCGTATTGTAAAGGCTCAAAAAGAGGGTCGCCACAACAAGGTCAAAGCCTTGCAGTGGACACTGACCCACTCGTTTTACGCTAAAGCATTAGCGGTAAGACGTGTAACTTCCAATAATGGGAGTAAAACGGCTGGCGTCGATATGGTAACATGGAAAACGCCAGATGCTAAAGTGTGTGCAATAACCGAACTGAAAAGGAGAGGTTATACACCCCAACCTCTGAGACGAGTACATATCAGAAAGAGTAACGGGAAATTAAGACCATTGGGTATACCAACTATGAAAGACCGGGCTATGCAGGCATTGTATCTGATGGCACTGGCTCCCGTAGCTGAAACAACGGCTGATGCCAATTCTTATGGTTTCAGAAAAGAAAGGAGCACGGCAGATGCCGTTCAACAATGCTTCAATGACCTGGCAAGGACGACATCCCCACAATGGATCTTAGAAGGTGATATCAAAGGTTGTTTCGACCATATCAGTCATGAATGGTTGCTTGACAATATCCCTATGGATAAAGTTTTGCTCCGTAAATGGTTGAAAAGTGGATTTATTTTCAACAAGCAACTTTTTCCGACAGAGGAGGGAACTCCTCAAGGCGGCATCATCTCCCCAACTCTTGCAAATATGACTTTGGACGGACTGGAAAAACTGCTTGCCGATAGCTTTCCGATAAACCGCTCGAAGAAAAATTACTATACTCCTATGATAAATCTTGTTCGCTACGCGGATGATTTTATTATCACAGGAGAGAGTAAGGAGTTGTTGGAGAACCATGTTAAACCATTAGTCATTGAGTTTCTTCAAGCAAGAGGGCTTACCTTATCAGAAGAAAAGACTAAGATAACTCATATAGAAGAAGGGTTTGATTTTCTTGGGTTCAATATCAGAAAATATAAAGGCAAGTTTATCACAAAACCATCCAAGAAGAGTCGAAAGAGATTTTTAGATAAGGTTCGTGAAATAGTGGACAAGAACAAGTCTTCTAAGCAACAATCTTTGATACGATTGCTAAACCCAGTCATTAGAGGATGGGCGAACTACTACAAGGGGTGTTCTGCATCGGAAACTTTCCGTAAAACAGATGCACAAATTTTCAACAAACTATGGCGATGGTCTCGCAGAAGACATCCCAAAAAAGGTAAACGATGGATTGCCAACAAGTATTATCACACTGTAAGAGGTAGAAGCTGGACTTTTGCCGTACCGCTTGAAAACAGGAAAGTGGATAAATACCACACTCTTGTGAGATTGTCGGATACGAAAATAAAGCGACATATCAAAATCCGCAGTGAGGCCAACCCATATGATGCCGATTGGAAAGATTTCTTCGATCAATACAAGACCCGAAGAATGCTTGCACACTTAGACGGCAAGCAATATATCTATCGCCTGTGGAATCAGCAAATGCAATGTTGCCCTGTGTGTGGCAAGCACATCACACGGGAAACTCCCTGGAAAATTACTGAAATGACAGGGAGCAGTAGAAAGGCGAAAGTCCTAATACATGATCATTGCAGCCGAATTACTAACAGAAATAAATGGAAGTTACTATGAGCCGGCTTTTAGTTACAAATAAAAGTTTTGAATTGCTTGAGCCGTATGAGGGGAAACTCTCACGTACGGTTCTTAGAGGGGAAAGCTCCCGTAAGGGGGCTGACCTACTCGACATCGACCAGTATCTCAACGAGGCGCACTCGTTCGGTCTTCAATCCGTCCGGGCCCATTTCAACGTGCTGGCCTGGTCGGACGACGTGCAGGAGCTCCGGCATATCCGCAATGATGTGGGCAGCCAGCTCGCTCTGATGGAGTGCCGCCCGCGCCACAACACCGTGGACGCCGCCACGCTCTACTGGGCGGGTATGCCGGGCAACGCGGGGGATTTCCCCGCCGAGGAATCGTTCTACACGTTCATCGAGCCCGCAGTCTGTTTCTTCACGGAGGAAACCAACTATAAATCCTCGTCCAGCCCTTTCGGCATCAAGCTGTGCGACCGCGTAAGCGGCAGGCCCCTGCACCTGGACATCTCGGACGAACCGATGAAAAAAGGGATCATTACGAATAGGAATAAATTCGTGTTAGGCGGCTCTGGGTCAGGCAAGTCATTCTTTATGAATCATTTAGTCCGCCAATACTGGGAGCAGGGCACGCATGTCGTGCTGGTGGATACCGGTAACAGCTACCAGGGTCTTTGCGAGCTGATCCGGCGTAAGACCAAAGGTGAGGACGGCGTGTATTTTACCTATACCGAGGAACATCCCATCAGTTTCAACCCGTTCTACACCGACGACTACTATTTCGACGTGGAGAAGAAGGACAGCATCAAGACGCTGCTGCTGACACTCTGGAAAACCGAGGACGACAAGATCACGAAGACCGAGAGCGGCGAGCTGGGCAGTGCCGTGAACGCCTATATCGAGCGTATCCGCGCCGACCGGAATATCGTGCCGTGTTTTGACAGTTTCTACGAGTACCTGCGAGACGACTACCGCCGTGAGCTGGAGGAGCGGGAGATCCGGGTCAGCCGCGAGGATTTCAACATCGACAACATGCTCATCACCCTGCGGCAGTATTATAAGGGCGGACGCTACGACTTCCTTCTGAACTCCCGGGCCAACATCGACCTGCTCTCGAAGCGCTTCGTGGTCTTCGAGGTGGATTCCATCAAGGAAAACAAGGAGCTTTTTCCCGTGGTCACCATTATCATCATGGAGGCTTTCATAAACAAGATGAGACGGCTCAAGGGGGTACGCAAACAGCTCATCGTCGAGGAGGCCTGGAAGGCGCTCTCTACGGCCAATATGGCTGAATATCTGCGTTATATGTATAAAACCGTCCGCAAATACTACGGTGAGGCCATCGTTGTGACGCAGGAGGTCGAGGACATCATTTCCAGCCCGGTGGTCAAGGAGGCGATCATCAACAACTCGGACTGCAAGATCCTGCTCGACCAGCGCAAATTCATGAACCGTTTCGACGCGATTCAGTCCTTGTTGGGGCTGACCGACAAGGAGAAGGCGCAGATTCTCTCGATCAACCAGTCCAACGACCCTTCCCGTAAATACAAGGAGGTCTGGATCGGTCTGGGCGGCGTTCAGTCGGCGGTCTATGCCACGGAGGTCAGCGTTCCGGAGTACCTGGCCTACACGACCGAGGAAACGGAGAAAGTGGAGGTACAGCGGCTTGCCGGGGAGCTGGGCGGTGATATGGAACTGGCGATCAGGCAGCTCGCCGAGGGCAAACGTTAAAGGGAGGGCAGGCCATGTATCGCAAGTGTATCGGATCAGACCCCACGGCGGCGCGTTTGGACTTCGCGCTGTACGAGGTGGCGGGCGAGTGGGAAAGCCGCTCGGGTTCTCCCCGGGTTCGCATCTACCGCAACCCGGGACGCCGGGGCGGCGGTTTTTACGTGGAGGTGTCCTACAAGGACGGGACACGCTTCTCCCGTCCCGTGAGGAAGTATTGGAGAGGCATCCGTTACTTCGACCTCTACGGGTATGTCGCCCTGGCCTACGATGCGGGGCGCGAGGTGCTCCAGCTCTCCGCCTACGGGGATTATTACCGGGCGTCGGAATGACCGCCCAAGTATTCACGAATTAAATAATGAAAAGGATGAAACGATTGATTTTAACGCTGTTCGTGGGGCTTCTTTGCTTCACGTACCAGGCAAAAGCGCAGTGGACGGTCATCGACCCGTCGAACCTCGTTCAGAACATCAAGAGCGCGGTTCAAAGCTCGACCACGGCGACCAACATGGTCAAGTCGCTGCAAGAGAGTATCAAGATTTATAACCAGAGCAAGGCTTACTACGACGCCCTCAAATCGGTGCATAACATCATCAAGGATGCCCGGAAGGTGAAGCTGACGCTCGAAATGGTCAGCGAGATCACGGAAATCTACACCTCGGGATTCAACCGTATGGTTTCAGACCCGAACTTCACGGTGGACGAGCTGGCGGCGATCTCGGCGGGTTACGCCCGGCTGCTGGAGGAGGGCGGTGCGCTGGTGGCGGAACTCAAGACGGTCATAACCGGCGGCAACGGCCTCTCGCTCTCGGACAAGGAGCGGATGGACGTGGTGGATCAGGTTTACACGAAGATGCTGGAGTACCGCAACCTCACGCGCTATTACACGCGCAAGACCATCTCTGTGTCCTTCATCCGCAGCCGCGAAAAGGGCGACGCGCACCGGGTGCTGGCACTTTACGGGAACCCGAACGACAGATATTGGTAACCTGAAAACGGAGGCAGTCATGGATTTCGACAATTTACACCAGGTTCTCCGGAACCTGTATCAGGAGATGATGCCGCTATGCGGCGACATGATCGGGGTGGCGAAAGGTATCGCCGGCCTGGGTGCGCTCTTTTACGTGGCTTACCGGGTATGGAAGGCACTGGCCAATGCGGAGCCTATCGACGTGTTCCCGCTCCTGCGGCCTTTCGCCATCGGCTTGTGCGTGATGTTCTTTCCCACCGTGGTTCTGGGGACGATCAACGCCGTGATGTCGCCCGTGGTGCAGGGCACGCACGCCATACTGGAGGGGCAGACGTTGGATTTGCAGGCATACCAGCAACAGAAGGACGATTTGGAAGCCGAGGCCCGCAGGCGCGAGGGCAAGGCTTGGTTAGTGGACGACGAGGTGTATGAACAGCGGCTTGCGGATATGGGTATCACGGACTTGGGCGAGATTATCAGCATGTGGGCCGAACGCACGTGGTACGACATCAAGGCCGGTTTCCGGCAGCTTGTCCGGGACTTTTTCGAGTTGTTGTTCAACGCCGCGGGGCTTACCATCGACACGCTGCGGACATTCTTTTTAGTCGTGCTGTCGATTCTGGGGCCCTTGTCGTTCGCCCTCTCCATTTACGACGGCTTCCACTCGACGCTCGCGAGCTGGATTTCCCGCTATATCAGCGTGTACCTTTGGCTTCCCATCGCCGACCTGTTCTCTGCGGTGCTGGCCAAGATCCAGACGTTGATGCTCCAGGCGGACGTCCTGGCCCTGCAAGACCCCAACTACATTCCCGACAGCGGCAGCGGTGTCTATATTATCTTTTTGATTATAGGTATCATAGGCTATTTCACGATCCCCACCGTTGCCGAGTGGGTGATCCAGTCGGGCGGAGCCGGCGGGGCTATGGGCGGTATCAACAAGGCCGGGGCATTCGCCACGGGTGTCGCGGGCGGTATCGCCGGCAACATGATCGGCCGCACGTTCGGGCGTCGCGGCGGTGGCGGTTCCTCCTCCGGTAACGGCGGCGGTGGCCCGGCTTCGGGCAGTGCCCCTAACGGGCGCAACCTGGCAACACAAGGTAACAATAATCATTCATAACAATTTGGACAATGGAATTCAAGTCATTAAAAAACATCGAAACAAGTTTCAGGCAGATTCGGCTTTTCGGTATCGTGTTCCTCTGCCTGTGCGCGCTGGTATCCGTGTTCAGCGTGGTCGCGAGCTTCCGTTTCGCCGAAAAGCAGCGCGAGAAGATCTATGTCCTGGACGGGGGCAAGTCGCTGATGCTGGCGCTCTCGCAGGATTTGAGCCAGAACCGCCCCGTGGAGGCGCGCGAACATATCCGGCGTTTTCACGAGTTGTTCTTTACCCTCTCGCCCGACCGTGCGGCCATCGAGAGCAACATCAACCGCGCGCTGTTCCTGGTCGATAAGAGCGCCTTCGCCTATTACCAGGACATGCAGGAGAAAGGTTACTACAACCGTGTGGTGTCGGGGAACATCAGCCAGCGTATCGAGGTGGACTCCGTGGTGTGCGACTTCAACGCCTATCCCTACCGGGCCATGACCTATGCCCGGCAAATGATTGTCCGCGAGAGCAACATCACCGAGCGTTCGCTGGTCACGCGCTGCGAGCTGATCAACTCGGGGCGTTCGGACAATAACCCGCAGGGTTTCATCATGGAGAAATTCGAGATTCTGGAGAACCGCGATTTACGTACATTAAAAAGATAAGGCTATGGCAAAGAAGAGAATAAAGGCTTTCGGGGAGTGGGTCGAAGACCACCTGCGCCGCGCTTGCGGGGCGCTCTCGCCCGATAAGCGGATTATCGTGATCCTCACGCTGCTCTTGTTCTTTTCCGTCTTGTCGCTCTACTTTACCGTGTCTTCCATCTACCGCTTCGGCAAGGGAGCCGGGGAACGGATGCAGATACGGCATATCGAGCGGCTGGAACTGGAATTAAGACAACGGCAGGAGGCCGACAGTGTAAAACATCTAAAAGATTTCAATTATGACGACGAACGAAAAACAGAATAAACAGCCGGAGGCGGGGAAAAAGGAACTCACGCCCCGGCAGATACAGATGCGGAAGAAGCTGGTGGTCTTCCCGCTCTTTTTCCTGGCCTTTGCCGGGTGCATGTGGCTGATCTTCTCCCCCGGCGAAAAAGAACGGGAGGAGCCTTCGGCGGGTTTCAACACGGAGCTGCCGACCCCGGAATCGGAGGGTATCCTCTCGGACAAGCGTGATGCCTACGTGCAGGAGGAGATGCGGCGCAGGGAGCGGGAAAAGATGCGCTCCTTGCAGGATTTCGCGTTCGGGATGGAGAACGAGGAGGAAGAGCCCGTCATGCCCGCTGCCGTGCCGGATAAGTCTTCCGGCTCTGCCGGCGGTTCGTCGGGAGCTTTCCGGACTTCCCGTGCCGCCTATGCCGACATCAACCGCCAGTTAGGCAGTTTCTACGAGGAGACCGCCGGTGAAACGGGGGAAGAGCGCGAGATGCAGGCCCGCATCGAGGAACTGGAACGCCGCCTGGAAGAACAGCAGGCGCAGAAAACGGCCCAGGAGGAGCAGGTGGCGCTGCTGGAGAAGTCCTACGAGATCGCCGCCCGCTATATGAATGGCGGTCAGGCCCCTGAAGCCCCGCGTCAGAAGACCTCCGTTTCCGGCAAGGCTTCCGTGCAGCCCGTGCGCCAGGTGCGCCGTAACATCGTGTCGCTGCTCGCCGCCCCGCTGCCCGATTCGGTCTTCGCCCGTGAGTTCGTCAAGCCCCGGAACTGGGGTTTCAACACGGTGGGGAGCGACCTTCGCGAGCCCGAGCGCAACAGTATCCGTGCCGCCGTGCAGCAAACCGTGACGCTCACCGATGGCGGGGAGGTTACTTTCCGTCTGTTGGAACCGATGATGGCGGGAGATCTGCTCATCCCCTCGGGTACGCCCGTAACGGGGGCGGCGAGGATCAACGGCGAACGGCTGACGGTCAAGGTCAGCGCTGTCCAGCACGGCGGGGCGGTCGTTCCGGTCGATCTGTCGGTCTATGACACGAACGGCAACGAGGGTATTCCCGTGCCGGGGTCGGAAGAACTCAATGCCGTGAAGGAGATCGCCGCCAATATGGGTGCGGGCATGGGCAGCAGTATCACGATCACGGACGATGCCGGTTCGCAACTGCTCTCCGACCTGGGGCGCAGCGCCATCCAGGGCGTGTCGCAATACGTGAGCAAGAAGATGCGCTCGGTCAAGGTCACGCTCAAGGCCGGTTACAGCGTCCTGCTGCTCCCGCCCCTTCAATAAGGGTACAAACGACGTACTTCCGTACACCACTGAAAAAATCCATTTTTATCAACAATCAAAAATTTATCGAGTATGAAAAAGATTCTTCTGGCACTCGCTTTTATCGGGTGCATGTTCGCTGCCCACGCGCAGGAAAAGCCCTCCACGGGCGATTTGTACGACGGTCTTACCCGTCCGCTGACTTTCAACCGGGTTATCCCGCCCTACGCGCTGGAGGTGACGTTCAGCAAGACCGTGCATGTGATTTTCCCCTCGGCCATCCGTTACGTCGATCTGGGGTCTTCGGATCTTCTGGCGGCGAAAGCCGACGGCACGGAAAACGTGCTGCGTGTAAAGGCGGCCCTGCGTGATTTCTCGCGCGAGAGCAACCTTTCGGTCATTACCGAGGACGGGGCCTATTACAGCTTCAATGTCAAGTATGCCGACGAGCCGGTGAAACTGTCGGTCGAGATGGCGGACTTCCTGCATGACGGGGAGGCGGTAAACCGCCCCAATAACGCGCTGGACATCTATTTGCAGGAGTTGGGATGCGAATCTCCGCTGCTGGTCAAACTGATCATGCAGTCCATTTACAAGAATGACCGCCGCGAGATCAAGCATATCGGTTGCAAGCGTTTCGGGGTACAATACCTCCTCAAAGGTATCTACGTGCATAACGACCTGCTTTATTTCCACCTCCAACTGAAAAACTCCTCCAACGTGCCTTTCAACGTGGACTACCTGACGTTCAAGATTACGGACAAGAAGGTGGCCAAACGCACGGCCATCCAGGAGCAGGTCGTATGGCCCGTGCGTGCGTACAACAACGTGCAGGTCATCGGCGGCAAGCGTACCGAGCGCATGGTCTTCACGCTCCCGAAGTTCACGCTGGCCGACGACAAGCAGCTGGTCGTGGAACTGCACGAGCAGCAGGGCGGGCGACACCAGACTTTCACGGTGGAGAATGCCGACCTGGTGCGCGCACGTGTTATCAACGAGTTAAAGGTAAAGTGATATGAAACGGGCGATATTCATTCTCACGCTGGGGTTATGCCTCCTCCTTTCGGACGGGGTGCACGCCCAGCGTGCCCTGCCCGCCATGCGCGGGCTGGAAATACGGGGAGGCATGACCGACGGCTTCTATACCCGGGACAGCCGCAGCGAAACGGGCTACTGGTTCGGGCTGGCCATGAGCCGCTACGCGAAGAATGCCGACAAGTGGGTGTTCGGCGCGGAGTTCCTGAACCGTTATTACCCCTACAAGTCGGAACGTATCCCTGTGGCGCAGTTCACTGCCGAGGGCGGTTACTATTACAAGTTCCTCGCCGACCCGTCCAGGACTTTTTTCTTCTACCTCGGCGGCTCGGCGCTGGCCGGTTACGAGATTGTGAACCGGGGCGAAAGGCGGCTCTATGACGGCTCTACGCTCCGCCACCGCGACCGTTTCCTCTATGGCGGGGCCGTCACGCTGGAGGTCGATGCGTACCTGACCGACAGGATTATCCTCTCGCTGACGGGGCGTGAGCGTATCCTATGGGGCACTACAACGGGACATTTCCACGCGCAGTTCGGCCTGGGCGTGAAATTCATAATCCATTAAACTTGCAAGCGACATGAAAAAGATGAAAAAGATATTGGCCCTGGCGGTCTGGATCGCCGCCCTGGGTCTTTTATGCGCATCCTGCGACAACGGGCTGGATATACAGCAGGCGTACACGTTCTCTCTGGAAACGATGCCCGTTCAGAAGCGAATCTCCGTTGGTGAAACCGCTGAAATCCGCTGCACGCTCGTGCGGGAGGGGAGATATGACGGCGCGCGTTACACGATCCGCTATTTCCAGCCCGACGGGCGCGGTGAGTTGAGGATGGACGACGGTACGGTGTTCCTGCCCAACGACCGCTATCCGCTCGACCGTGAGGTGTTCCGCCTCTATTACACATCGCGCAGCGATGACCAGCAGACCATCGACGTCTATGTCGAGGACAACACGGGTCAGGTCGTGAAGACCTCCTTCACGTTCCAGAGCGAGAACGGGACGGAGGAAACGGAACGATAACGGAATATGTCTAACCAAGAGAAGCGCCCGTCACCCGGGCGCTTTCCATAAATACTGAAAACCATGACAGAGCAAGAGAGAATAGATATAGCCTATCTCGATACGGGGGTGTACGAGAACCCGTGGCGCGAGAACCTTTTCGAGACGCTGCCCGAGGATCGGAAAACGGCGGAAGTCTGCCGTTTCGCCATCAAGAAATCGGCTTTCAACATCGAGTTCGTTCCCGAAGCGATGAAAACGCCGGAACTTTGTCTTGCCGCGGCCGGCCACCGGGGCGAAACACTGAAATTCGTCCCTGACCGTCTGAAGACACCGAAAATGTGCCGTGCCGCCGTCGATAGCAACAGCTACGCGCTGTATTACGTTCCGGAGGGGCTGAAGACCCCCGAACTGTGCATGGCGGCCGTGAAGCGCAACGGTCTGGTGCTGGAGGCCGTCCCCGGGGAATTGAGGACGCCGCAAATATGCCGTGCGGCGTTGAAAGCGGTGGACAGTGCCGATTACAAGATACTCCCTTACATTCCGTATCCCGATATATGCCTGGAAGGGCTGAAAAAATTCGGGATGTCGTTCGTGGACAAGTTCGAGATTTTCGCCTCCATTGCCCCGGAGGTCATGACCGGGGAACTGGCCCTTCACGGCGTGGGGATGGACGCGTCCTGCCTTTCGCTCGTGCCGGTGGAACTGCGCACGGAGGCAGTCTGCCTGCGTGCCGTCAGCGGGGACGGCATCCTGCTCCATGAAGTGCCGGAGGAATTACGCACGGAACGGGTCTGCGAGGCCGCCGTGTCCTCGAACTACCTGGCACTGGAGTACGTTCCGAAACATCTGAAAACCGACCGTCTGTGCGGGATGGCGCTGGAGCGCGATCCCCTGGCCATCCGCTTTTTCAACCCCGAACAGCTCACGCCGGAGGTCTGCAACCGGGCGTTGGCCCGTACCGACGACCTGCGTGTCCTCCGCTATATCCCCTTCGAGGAGATACACCTGAAAGTGTTGGGGTTCTATTGCACGAATTACGATAAGACCTTCGATTTTTTGCAGCACATGAACCCGGCACACGTCACGCCGAGGGTGGCCCGGGAAATTTTCGCCCTGGAGCCGGAGCTGTTCTACAACCTTCCCGACCACGCCAAGAACGAGGAGATGTGCCGCCGGGCCGTCGGGCACGACGGGAGCTACCTGCAATATGTCCCCGAGAAGTGGAAAACGCCGGAGTTGTGCATGGAGGCCATACGGCGCAGTCCCTATGCCATCGCCCACCTGCCCGAGAGCATGAAAAGCCCGGATCTATACATGAGCCTGGTGCGGGAGAACCCGCAAAACCTGAAAGGCGTCCCCCGCGAAGCCCGGACGCCGGAGATGAGCCGGGAGGCTTTCGAGCGTACCTACGGGAAGGACAAAACCGATTTCTCGGTTATCAGCGCGTTGAGCGACCCCGCCCTGGTCTTGCAGGTGTTCCGCGAGCAGGACGACCCGCAGCAGATACACCGGTTGATGAGTGTCCTGCACCTGAACCGCCGGCTTGTAACGGAGGAGGTGGCGTTGGAGGCCGTTCGCAAGGATGCGGGGGTGCTGTACGACATTCCCCAGAGGGCCATCACGCCGCTCGTGGCCGATACGGCCGTGCGGGGCGACCCGAGGATGATCCAGTGGGTTCCGAGGGAGCTTCGCACGGCGGATCTGTGCCTCTATGCCGAGGCCGCCCATCCCGAGTTGCGGGTTTACGTTCCCGACGAAATAGCAAAGGGACGTAATATCTACTCGTTCCACCGTCAGGTGGACGCGAAATTGCGGCAGCCGCTCGAATACGAACAATACAAGACCCTCTACTCGGGCGGCGCGGTGCGTGTGAACAACGTGTGGACGTCGGTTGCGGGTGAGATTGACTGCTGCGAGGTGCGTTACGACCGTAAGACGGAGAAACTCAAACTGCGGATCGTCGAACCGCCCAGGGAGAAGAAGGCGCAGCCGAAGGTCGCGCCCCGCAAACCCGCCCGGGGGCCGAAATTGTAGGACGGCGGGTAGTTCTTTGGCAGGAAGGTTGTTAAAAATCGCACGTGTTGTCGCCGATACCCGGATGAAATCGTTATATTTGCAATCGAATCCTCCGGCGGCGTGCCGCCGGGCGATTTACATACGGAAGGAACACATTATGGTGGGGCATTGAAAACAGCCAAATTTTAATCCGCTCGCAAAATAATGGGTAGTTCTCTTCTTCATCGTCGTGTCTATATGCGTCAAGCGTATGCGATAGCGGCGTGGGGAGAAATTATCTATCGA
This sequence comes from Bacteroides intestinalis, assembly GCF_003464595.1. Taxonomy (GTDB): domain Bacteria; phylum Bacteroidota; class Bacteroidia; order Bacteroidales; family Bacteroidaceae; genus Bacteroides; species Bacteroides intestinalis_A. The sequence goes on along the minus strand of NZ_QRZF01000001.1, from coordinate 640,794 downwards.
GTGGATGGGTGCTTGGCTGTACCTCAATGCCGGTATTTAACGTATTCTCACGCCTTTTTCGTATGGTATTTGTCTGAACCTAAAGAAAAGCGATATGGAAACGAAATCGACAAATGAGGTAAAGGGTGATTACGACCGGGTATCGGCGAGTGAATGCCTGGGGTCGCTAATCGAGTTGCACGGGATTGTCATGGAAGACGATCTGTTCGTCATTCCCGATGCGGATGGCACGGCAGTATTATACAATGACGGGAAGATACGTTTTGACGAGATCGCCGACATCGAGGTCGGCTCGGTGTTTGTGGGCATCCTGCTCCGCAACGGCTATCTGTTCTACCTTTCCCGTACCGAACCGCTCAAGACGTGCATATACACGCATGGCGGGTGGGGTTCAATCTCTGAAATTTCTCCCCGTGGCATTGCCGGACATATCGGGCGTGAACTGCACGGGAAGCTGGGCGACCATACGGCGGTCGATTGACGGGAAACAAAAAAATCGGACGGTTGTTTGTACTGCACCCCAAAAGTTGGACACTTTTGGGGTGTTTTTTATGAAATATAATTATGAGATTCGTTTAAAGGCCGTAAAACTGGTACTCGAAGGCGGACTTTCGGTTAGGGAAGCCGGATGTCACTTGGGCTGTGGCCGCTCGCAAGTTCACTTGTGGGTAACATTATTCGAGCGCCATGGCCTTGCCGGCCTTAAGCTGCGCCACGGTAGCTACAGTGCAGAATTTAAGTTGTCAGTTTTGAAGCATATGCACCAAAATCATCTATCTTTGCTGGAGACAGCAGTGCATTTCGGCATTCCGGGCCCTTTTGTTATTCGTCAATGGGAGCGGCTCTATCAAAACCAAGGTGCTGAAGGCCTGCGGCGTAAACCGCAAAGAAGGAGGCCGGCCATGAGTAAATCGAAGACTAAAAAAGTCAAACTCAAAACGACTCCGCACGAAGAGTTGCTTAAGGAACTGGAGTATCTTCGTGCCGAGAATGCTTACTTAAAAAAATTGCAGGCCTTAGTCGAGGAGCGCATTGTCCGCGAGAGCGGGAAAGAGCCCAAGCCATCGAAGGACTAAGGCCGCAGTGCCGGCTTTCAGTATTGCTCAAAGCCGCAGGGATGGCGCGAAGCACATTTTATTATCACTTCAGAAAATCAAAACAACCCGATAAATATGCTCGCGAAAAAGAGAGTATTATAAGGTTATATCACGAACATAAGGGGCGTTATGGTTATCGGCGCATTACCGTTGAAATGAATAAGATCGGATATGCGATAAATCACAAAACCGTACTTAAGCTGATGAATATTTGCGGGATAAAAAGTCAGGTCAGGCTCCGTAAATACTGTTCATACAAAGGACAGATCGGACGGATAGCGCCCAATCTTCTGCAACGCGACTTTGCAGCCGAAAAACCGAATCAGAAGTGGGTTACTGACCTTACGGAATTTTCGGTTTGCGGCGTAAAGTTATATCTATCGCCGATTATGGACTTATATAACCGGGAGATTATTAGCTATAAAATAGCTGAACGCCCTAACTTTATGCAGATCATGAAGATGCTGGACGATGCGTTTGCCAGAATACCGGATTCTCCGGGTATTGTCTTGCATTCCGACCAGGGCTGGCAGTATCAGATGAAGCAGTATCAGCTCCGTTTAAGACAGAAAGGTATTACACAGAGCATGTCGCGCAAGGGTAACTGTCTGGATAACGCTGCTATGGAAAGTTTCTTTGGATTATTGAAGTCCGAATTATTATATTTGCAAAAATTCTCATCCATAGACCATTTCCGAAAAGAATTGGAAGAATATATCGACTACTACAATAACAAGCGGATAAAGAAATACTTAAACAACATGAGCCCGGTACAATACCGAACTCATGCCATCTAAACAAATACTAATCCGTCCAATATTTGGGGTGCACTTCAGTTATCGTCCGATTTTTTTCGCGTCGTATTTTCACGGCCGTTGCCTGCCGTGTTCCCGTTTCCGCCTTTGCAGGGCGAGCAGTTGCCGCAACATGTAGGCATGGTTTTCCCCCACGGTATGCCCCGAGGGCATCAGGTAGGGACTTGCGAGGCACTCCCGGCATTGGCGTACCGCCTCTTTTAAGTCGGTAACGGTTATTTCCGCTCCCGTGATGTCTTTAATCTTTGTTTCCATTCTTGTCCTGTTTTTTTGGTTCGTACCAACTGTCCCGGTAATTTTCTCCCACGAGCGAGAAAATTCCGCTCATGCCGCTTTCAGCGGCGAAATTTTTGGCTTCCCATATACCGGAAAACTCTCCCAGCAGCCGGTAGCCGATGAATAATTTGTACTTGCGCATGATTTTATCGTTTTTCCAGGTTGATAATCGGTGTGTTCTTTTGCAGCCATTCCTTCACGCTGTCCATGTTGTATTCGGATGTGATAACCGCCGTTCGGTCGTCGATTTCGGTGAAGCGCGTAGTTTCATACCCGTCGATCCACTGCTTCAGCGTGGCAACGCCCCACACCTGCGGGTCGTCGAACATGGTGTTGAGCCGCCCGATACCCTCGCCGAAGGTTACGAGCAGCGTTTCATAGGAGATTTCCTTGTTTACTTCATTCGTTTTCATATTCTCGCTTTTTACGGGCGGCTTTTGCCGCCCCGAAATTTTTTAATCAGACAAGTTCCACTCTAACCCTGCTCATGTTCGCCCAGAACACGCCGTTGCAGTAGTAGGCGTAGCCGTTATGCCAGTTGCTCCTGCGGCGTATCACGTCCTGCTCGGGTGGTCGTATCTCGATACTCGTGGTGTAGATGTTGTGTCCCACGGTAATGACGAGGTTGCACCTTCGCCATATCTCGGAATGGGTTTTGAACCCGTTTTTCCCCTCGACGAGCGCAAGGGCCGTCTTGACTGCTTCCCGAACTTCCCAATCCCACTCCCCGAAGGGTTTGAGCGGGCGTGCCATGTAGCTTTTATAGATGATTTTCATTGTTATATTTTTTTTTGTAGGGCGGCTTTCGCCGCCCCGATTTTATAATTCGACAATCCTTTCCACTCTGCCGTACAACATGGAGCGTATGCTCGTCTTGTCCACGCCCTTGTATTCCGTGTAATGCCCGTACTGCTTTACCACGAATGTTTTCAGTACATCGACAAAGTTGAAACGATACCCTAAAAGCGGAATGGAGTCCTTGAAATAGGTGTTATGGTTTACCTCACGGGTAATCCAGTCTTTCTCCTCACGGGTGAGCGTTCCCCCGTCATTGAGCCGTTTGCGTAATATGTACGCTTTTGAGCCTGCAAGGCTTTCGAGTGCGGGAACGTCCCACGACACGAATTTATATGCTATTTGGTTCATTCTATTTTGTTTTTGCGGGCGGCTTTCGCCGCCCCGATTTTTATGCTGTCATTCGTTTCCGTATAAGGGACATGTTCCCCTTCATCAGTTTCAGTATTTGCCCGTGGTATGGGGTATTCTTGTTACACACGCCACGGCTCTGCACGACCTCCATGCGTTTTAGGGACACCTCTATCGTTTCGATACGTTTGCCGTCGATTGTGGCCGAGAGTATGAGCGAGTCGGCTTTCAGATAGTATTCGTTGGTAAACACGCAATGGTGCATGGCCTCGCCCTCCTGCCGTATGGCTTCAACGCTGTCCAATACCTTGATGCAGATTTCCCCGTCGGAAAACTCCACTCCGAAAAACCGCCCTTTGGCTTCGACAAACGAGGCTTCCTGTTCCAACGCCTTGCGCCGTTCCTCCTGCCGCCGTTCCATTTGCATGTGCCGCCGTTTTTTTGCCATGTAGAGGTCATGCGCTGCGGGCAGGTCTGCGGGACACACGAAATGGGCGTTATGCAGGTCTTTCCCGAAAAATCGCAGCAGGTCGATGTAGTCGCACCATTCCGTCGGTTTCCCGATAGCGTACCCGTTACGGATGGCGATACGGATGGCCGGCCAATAGTCTGCGATATTGCGGGAGGAACGGGCGAAAAATCGCACGAGTGCCGTTTGTCCCGCTTTAAGCAGCGTTTCGGCCTTGTTCTCCGAGAGCAGCAGGTGGATAAGGTCGAAAGGGGTTACATCGGGGAGTTGTTTGCCGTAGCCGCTTCGGCGCAGTTCGGGGATAAGCCGTTGCCGGGGATAGATGCGTGTGGGCGTGATGTTGTATTTCCCGTCGTTCTCCGCCCGCAGTTCCAATGCGCTCGACCAACTCCACCCGTGAACGAAGAAGCCCATCGGGCGCAGCCGTGCGAAGGTTGCGGAGCGTCCGTCGGGGGCAATCCACCGCTGTACGGCTTCGATATGGGTGTAAACGGGCGTCTGTCCCACTTTCGCCCAACACTCGATATAGACGAAGCGCAGGACTTGAAAACCCTTGCAGCGGGTTACGATGCACAAATACTCGTAATCGTTGAACTTGCGGCGCAGGGTGGTTTCCACTTTCAGCGGGGTGTGGCAGTGCGGACACTCGCACCCTAACAGATTGTCCGTGAGTTCTCCGTTTTCGCTCTGCCACGTGTGGCCGCACTCGGTGCAGGTGATAAGTCCTTTCGGCGTGCGGCGTCCGATATGCTCGATGCAGTTCTTGTACCCCCATTCGATTTGTGCGGGGGTAAGCGGCGGCAGGTGTTTGCTTGCCGCCACAACGCTCTGTTGGAATTTTGTTCTCGGTTTCATAACTAAAATAGACTGGGCATTAGTTTGTTATCTTCGATTTTCTTGGGTTTGGACTTGGCTTTCGCCAACTTGGCGTAGGCTTCGCTCTCGGCCTTCCGTATGGCGTTCCGCCGTGCCTCGGCTTTTTCCTCCTCGGTCAGTTCAACGGTGTGATTGACCACTACCTTGCAACTGACGGGTTTGCCGATGTCGATGTCCTCCTCGTCGTAATAGTGGAGTGCCATAGAGTATATTTCCTCGTCGGCAAACCCGTTGCAACCGCTCTGCCGTACTTGGTTGATGATGAAAGTGCAGCAATCGTCAATGTTCTTTTTCGGGTTGGCGTATCGGGGTGCGAAAAGTTCGTCCTCCCGTGCCCGTGCGTCGAGATAGTTCTGTATCGTCAGTTTGAAATAATCTGTTCCTTGTGCCATGATTTTTTGGTATTGTGGGGCGGCGAGCCGCCCCGTGTTCAATATTTATTCGTCCTTTCCGAGAAGCCGCCGCACCTCGTCCTCTTTGGTCTTTTGGAAAATCCATCCCGCTCTCTTCTGCCCGTCATGCGTCAGCCGTGCGTTGAAGCGTCCCCCGAGTGCGTGAAGGGCGTCCTTGACGGGCTTGGTGTCCCCGAATACGGCTATCGCCTTCTCGGAATAGTCCACGATGATAAACCCGCCTTGCACGCTCGTTTCAGTGCGTTCCGCCCGTTTTTCGTCTTTCGGCTCGGGCAGACATATATTCTCCTCGTTTCCTGCGATATATGCCAGCCTGTCGATGTACCCTTCACGTGTGTAGTGGGTCAGTTTGCAGACACTCCACCCGTATTTCGGACTTTTGCCGAGCGTGAAAACGGGATAGCGGTGTTCGTTCTTGGGGTCGTATTCGGAGAGGTGCGCCGTTTGCGGGAAATTGGCCGCCGCCTTTCTCAACTCCCCGAAGCCGTTGCGGGAGGTGGCCGAAAAGCCGAGAATGACGGTACGCACGCTTCGGGTGGTCGAACACTCGTAAGAGGGGTCAGTGTATTCCGTTTCGTTGAGTTCGGCGATGATTACGCCCTGCACCCCTTCGGGCATGATGCGGCGTAACCTCTGCGCCCCTATTTCCGCTATGCGGTCATGCTCGGCTTTCTCTTTGGCGGCGGCGATGGCCTGCGCCGTGGCTTGCTCTTCCGCCTGCCCCACGAGCAAAGCCACCTCGAAAGCGTCCATGAACTCGGGGTTCACGTCGTCGTAGTACCTGCCGATACCGAATGTTTGCGAGAGGGGTCGCAGAATGTCCGTTTGGCTGATTTCCTTTGTTTCGGTATCGACCATGTGGTACACGTAGCCACGGGCGGTGTGTTCCACCTTGTAAACGACGTAACGCTTTCTGCTCGCACCCGCACCGATACCGATGATTACCTGGTTTTCCTTGACTACCTGCACCCGTGTGTCCGTGGTAGTCGCTCCGAATAATGAAATGTACTTTGTCATACCTGTAATAATTTAGAAGATGTGAGTGAATAGGAAATAGAAAAAGCCGGTTAGAGCCACGAGAGAAACAAGGCAGGAGAAAATGCCCCGCAGGATGTCATAACAGAACGTGAAGCCCAAAACGACCCAAATAAAGTCGATACCCCACACGTGGAAGCCCAAAGCCACCGCCCCGACCTTTACCGCCAACCCGACCTTTGCCTTTATGCCAAGTGGAAGGTTGGAGGATTTCTGTTTCCATTTATTTTTCTCTTCGTTTCTCATAACCTTTGACTTTTTTTTTATGCCGTAGCGGAGCCGGTATGGATGGAATCTGTTTCGGTAGCATCAAAAGGTGTCGGGGATAGCTGCTGCAAGATTTTGTCGGAAAATACGCTCGCCCGCAGGGAAAGAGGAAGATTTTGCGGCAAACCGCCCCGCGGCCCGATCTTGCAGCAGCGTGAGCCCCGTAACTACCTTTGCTACTGACAACAGATTTCCATACCGCGCTCCGCGGCATGAAAAAAAGAGAGGAAAAGGTTATGGGAGAGAAACGGGGAGAAAACGATATGCCGTGAACGCTCGCGAAAGTCGGTTCACGGCTCACCCTGCATGGAATGATAAATCGCCCGCGAACATTTCCTTTCACGGGCGATTGGCGTATCGGAGCGTGCCGATCCCGTATCGGCGGAGGATCGTTTCCGCCGGACGTGGCGCCACTCGCTGCCACTTTTAAGACGGATACGTCCATATACCACTGGCTGATAACAAGATACTGTTCATTTGTGTACTTTTGGGCATCCGGGAAACAAAAAATGAAACAGAACATGGAAATAATAAGTATGGACGTGAAGGCTTTCGACGCGCTGGCAGGGCACGTGGAAGCCATTGAAAGAAAAGCCGAGGCGTTATGCCGCAGGCAGGAGGACGTGAGTTTGAAAAAATGGCTGGACAACCAGGATGTCTGTGACGTGCTGGGGATATCGAAACGTACCCTGCAAACCTACCGGGAGAAAGGGTTGCTGCCTTTCAGCCGCATCCGTCACAAAATCTTCTACAAACCGGAAGATGTCGGGAAACTGCTGCAATCGTCGCACTATCCTAATACCGCCGCGTTATGAGCCATTATTTCATCGACAAGCACGATCCGCGTGTGGCGGATCTCTTCCGGCGTTTGGAAAAGGCCGGCAAGGCACTGGATAAACTGGAATCCTCCGGAGGCCGGACACTCAAGGGAGAGCGGTTCGTCACCGACGAGGAATTGTCCCGGCTGCTGAAAATCAGCAGGCGTACATTGCAGGAATACCGCACGGCGCGGATCATTCCCTATTATTTGATTCAGGGCAAGGTACTATACATGGAATCCGAGATACAGAAATTTCTGGAAGATTCCCGGAAGAAATGTATCGGGGGACAGGAATGGGTATAAAAGAAGAACGGCCATCACGGCCGTTCTTCTTTTTCAGTTCAATATCGTGTTCATGCCGGGGAGCTGCCAGACGACGGCGGTCGTCGTGGCCCTTCGGACAAGCCACCGTCGGAAGGCTTCGGCATTCCCGGATTTTAAGCGGAAAGCCAGCGCGGCGATCATTTCGAGCGAATACAGCTCGACAATACCGCCGTCACGGTTGCGCTCCCGGCGGTAAACCCGCTCCTCACGGAGTATGCCGCTTTTGAGTATGGAGCGGATGTTGCTCCCCACGGCAGGAACGAAGACTCCGAACAGGTCGGCAATCTGGTGGCGCGTGAGCCATACACGGTTCTCCGGCGTGTGGATTTCCACCCGCCCGTTTTCAATGCTGATAGGTTCTCTTGTCGTCATAGTCATACAAATTTATCAATTTTTGTTATACTGTTCAACCGTTTACCGTTATAATATCTGCCGTTTCCGGTTCGTCCTCCTCGTAGAGATTTATTTTCCGGCCTTTGGTCTGTTCTTTCAGACGTTTCATGTCCTCGTCCACCTTGCGGTCGGTCACTTTGGCGTAAATCTGCGTGGTGGAAATGCTCTTGTGTCCCATCATGCGGCTGACAGTTTCGATAGGCACACCCAACGAGAGCGTGATATGTGTCCCGAAATTGTGCCTCGCCTTGTGAAAGGTCATGTCGAAGCCGTATGTCCGTCCCAGTTCTCTGGTGAGCTTGATGAGATACCCCCGGCAATAGAGGTTGAAAATCCTGTCGCTTTTACGCTCGTGGCGGTATTTCTCGATGATCTGCAACGGCACGTTCAGCAGGCGGATGGCCGAGGGCGTTTCGGTCTTCTGGCGCCGGATGTGTATCCAGTACGTTCCGTCGTCCGACTGCGTGATGTCTTTTTCGGACAAGCGTTTCAGGTCGGCGTAGGACAACCCCGTGAAGGTAGCGAAGAGAAACCAGTCCCGCACCCGCTGGAGGTTGGGTTTATCGACGGGAGTTTCCATCAGCTTTTTGAGGTCTTCGAGTTTCAAATGGCGGCTCTTGCGCCGGGGCAGTTCCGGGTGCAGCTTCCCGTAAGGGTCGCGCCGGAGTGTACCCTGACTGACAGCCCGCTTGGTCATTTTTTTCAACCGGTAAAGATGCTCGTGTACTGTCTTGGGTTTCATTTCACGATCTGTACGCAGGAATATTTCAAAATCATCGTAGAACTCCCGGTCAAGGCTCCGCAACGCTACATCCTCCTTTTCCTTCCTTTTTTTCACGAAGGAGGCTAAAATATTATAGGAGTTCTCGTAACTTTCATAAGTTTCTTCCTTGCGATCCACGCCGACACGCTTGCGGAACTCCTCGTTATGCTCGCGGAACAAGGCAAGGAGGGTGAACGGTTTCTGCCCGATTCCTTCCACGGCGTTTTTGACCAGCTCGGCCGTCACGAAACCGAGGCTTTTACGAATATGACGGTAATGTCCGGTGATTTTTTCGGTCAGTTTCTCTATTGCCAGGTTTACCGTTCGGGCGTTCTCGCTTCGTCCGTTCGCCCTTTTGGTTTCCGGATTCCAAAGCGATGGATCGACAAACGCGTTGATATTGATCGGGGCCGACTTGGCGTCGATGCTTACCTTGCATAACAATTTACATGTTCCGTCCTTGCGGACTTTCGTGCGGTTGATGTAGAACAGCAGGGAGAACGTGCTGCGGCGTTTTATCTCTTTATTATTCGTTTCCATAATCGTTGTGAATTTGATTGTCAATGATAGATTAAATAGCTACGGAGAAGCGGCCGGCAATCTTTTCCTCTAAAGACCGGGTATCCATGTCGATCTTGTCATCGGTCACTTTGGCGTAAATCTGCGTCGTGGAAATGCGGCTATGCCCCAGCATTTTACTGACGGTTTCAAGCGGGACACCATGCGAAAGCGTGATCTCGGTGGCGTAGGTATGGCGTCCGCAGTGAAAGACGAGCTTCCGTTCAATTCCGCAAATGGCGGCAATACGTTTCAGTGTCCGGTTGAGTTCGTTGTTGCTGTACATCGGCAGCAGTTTTCCTTCCGGGGCCATATCCCGGTACTTGTCGAGGATGAGCAACGGTATGTCGAGCAACGGCACTTCATAGTCGATTTTCGTCTTCTTGCGGGCGGTCTTGATCCATACCTCACCGTCCTCGGCCACTTCCAGATCCTCCGTCGTCAGGCGGCACATGTCCCCGTAAGGGATACCCGTGTAGCAGGAGAAGAGGAACAGGTCGCGGATATGGTAGAGTTTCGGGTCGTGCAGGGGTGTGGTCATCAGCCGTTGTAACTCCGCTGCGGTAAGGTATTTCTGTTCCCGCTCGGGATGTTCGGCTTCATAACCCGCGAACGGGTCGGCAGTGATAATCCCTTCCGCGATGGCTTCCCCGACAATCGTGTTCAACCGTGTGACAAGCAACACGATAGTTCCCAGGGCAAAGCGGCGCTCCGTGCGTAGGTAGAGGTCATAGTTGTCGATGAATGAACGGTTCAGGGCCGTGAAAGGAACATCCGACAACTTGTATTTCTCCTGGATGAAAGCAGCCACACAGTTACAAGCATAGCGGTAAGATTGCGCTGTTCCCTTTTCCCGGTTCACGCCGACACGTTTTTCGAAATGTTCGATGAACGTCCGGAAATAGCCCAACAGGGTTTCCTGCCCGAAAGCCGTCCCCAACAACAGATTCCTTATTTCTTCAGCCGTTACATTCTCACGGGTGGCTGACAGTTCGTCATAAATGGAAATGGCTGAAGCTCGCAAATCGTCCAGTTGCCGGTTGATTTCCCGCGCGGCGTTACTTTTACCCGTGGCACGTCCGGATGCCCACAGTGCAGCGGGTACGGACATTTTCGCACTAAAAGCCGCTTCTGAAAATTTGCCGACAACAAGTTTCGCCATGACCGGGCAATGTCCCTCGTCATTCATTTCGCTCTTTTTGAGGTAGAACGTAACCGTTACATCCGTCTGTTTCATAACTCTATTTTTTTTATGTTGCAAAATTACTTGATATAGAGTTATTTACAGTTATGAAAATTATAGCGGAACAAAGAATAAAACCCCGGATGCCGGTAACATAACCTGTATTTCCATGAAAAACGGAAAAAAACGGTTATCTTTACGGGCAAAATATAGGGTTCTTTGCATGGTGAACGGTAAAACCGCAGGTGGTCAAGCGTTATTTTGCTGGATTATCCGGGGCTAAAAAAGGCAACGGATAAGTAGCAAATCTTTCTCTTAACCTTTCATTATCCTGCATTTTAGCGATTTGGAAAGGTATAGAAGAATTTGGCTTAACTCTCCTCAATACCAAACACTTACTTTATTTATCCAAATTTTGCCGTTTTTTTGCGAGTTCTTTCTATATTTGTTGCAGGCAAAGTTAGTCATAAAAGCGGTAAACTGTTTGGCTGTGTGCTAAATAATACATAACTTTGTCAACTTGTACAAATATTAGGATTTGTAGAATAAAGATAAAACAGTTATAAGGAATGAAGTGTATCCATATCATTACGCCTGTAAAGGATTCCATTGAGTTGACTTTACAGACGGTAGATGCTATTATGGCATCTGACGTTAAGACTCCTTTTACATATACCGTTTACAATGATTTCAGTACAGAGGAGAATACGGTCAGGTTGCGGGAAGCATCCGTGAGACTGGGTTTCGAATTGGTAAACCTTGCGGATGTCACAAGCAACCCTTCGCCTAATTATCTGCTGATTCTGCAAATGTCGCAAGAACGTGCCATTGCGGAAGAAGCCGGACTGATCATAGTGGAATCTGATGTGGTGGTGAAGAAAGATACTTTGCAATCTTTGTTCGACGGCGCTTTGGAAAGAAAAGATTGTGGAATTGCTGCTGCTGTCACCGTTGATGAAAAGGGTGATATAAACTATCCTTATTTATTTGCAAAAGGGCGAGAGAATCAGGTGTTTCCCGAAAAGAAACATTGTAGTTTCTGTTGCTCGTTACTGACGTTGAACTTCCTCCGTTCGTTTGATTTTCATCAGTTGAGTCTTGAAAAGAACTGGCACGATGTGACAATTTCCCATCAATCATTGAAAGAGGGATTCAAAAACTATCTGTTTACTACACTTCCGGTGTGGCATCGTCCGCATGGTAGTCGTCCGTGGAAACAATTAAAGTATAAGAACCCGTTGAAGTATTACTGGTTGAAGTATACGAAGGGACTGGATAAAATTTGAAAATACTATGGAGTATCGATTAGTTTCTGTTATTATACCTATTTATAATATGGCAAAGTTTCTGTGCGAGACTTTGGATTCGGTGCTTGCTTCGGATTATCCTAATTTTGAAGTGATACTGATGGATGATGGCTCGACAGATAATTCTTTGGACATTGCCAAGGAATATGCAGAGAAAGATTCACGGGTATGCACATATACTCAGCCGAATAGCGGTCCATGTGTTGCTCGCAATCATGCTATATCATTGTCTCATGGCGAATACATTTTGCCGGTAGATGCGGATAACCGGATCAGCCCAACATTCATAAGCCATGCTGTAATAGAACTGGAACGAGACCCGGATGTCAAAGTGGTCTGTCCGCGAGCTGAATTTATAGGCGACCGTAGTGGTGAATGGAAGTTACCGCCTTTCTCTCTGAAATTGCTGGCACGTAAAAATATGATTGATACTTGTGCGCTTTACAGAAAAACAGAATGGGAAAGAGTAGGTGGATACTGCGAAGAGATCATTGCACGTGAGGATTGGGAATTCTGGATATCTGTACTGAAAGATGGTGGTAAAGTGGTTCGTTTGCCTCAGATAGAATTGTATTATCGTGTACGTGCCGGATCCAAAAGAATTATAGACCGTTCGTTGAAGCCACATGTTACGAAGGTACTTAATAAGCGTCATGCTGAATTCTTTGAGCGGGAGTTAGGTGGAAAGTTGCGTTCTGTGCGTTCCTGGTCCAGATGGGTCAATCGTATTGAGCGCTTTTTTCGTCCACGGTGTATGGCTGTAGCTCCTGGTTATGAAAATATGAGTGACTTTGTGAAAGTGCTTCCGGTTATTTTTGAAGATCAGGGTACTGTTATTTATAAAGGAAGAAATGAACTGAGGGAGTTTGATATAGCAGGACAGAAAGTGGTAGTTAAATCTTTCCAGATACCTCACTTGCTGAATCGGATTATTTATAATTTTTTCCGGGAATCTAAGGCACGGCGTTCATTTCGCTATGCGGCCATGTTGCGCCAGTTTAATATAGGTTCGCCCGCACCCATTGGTTTCTGTTCGGTTTCCAGTTGGTTCTTGTTCGGAAAGAGCTATTTTGTTTCATTGAGATCAGAATGCCCTTATACTTACCGGGATCTTCCACAACGTCCTTCTGAGGAACAGGAGGAAATACTTCGTGCCATAGCTCGTACCACTGCCGCTTTGCACGAACATGGAATTTTGCATAAGGACTATTCGGCAGGGAATATTTTATTTGCAGAAAAGCCGGAGGGTATCTCCGTAGAAATCATTGATTTGAACCGGATGCGCTTTGGTAAGGTATCTTTGGAAGAAGGATGCAAGAATTTTGAAAGACTACCCGGTACTGATGAGATGTTTACTGTGCTGGCGGATGAATATGCCAAATCTCGTGGCTTTAACAAGGAAAAGTGTTTGCAGTTGATAGAGAAAGCTCATAAATCTTCTTCGTCTTTTTCGTCTAAGGTTTCTTGATGTCTGACTTTTGAAGGTGGTTTCTATGCTTGGCCTGCATCTATCCCATGGGTAGAATAATGCAGTAGGTGGGCATAGATCGTTTCTTTCCCTTCGGGGGTGAGCATATTGAATTGCTTCTTATAGGTTAGTTTGTGGAAACCATAGTTTGCGCTAAATTCCTCCATAGACTTTTCATCAAATGGCATGTTGAGGCACTTGGATAGGTTACTGATTCTTTGCAGAGGGACATTGTCGATCATTTTTGTAATAGCCGGAATATTTTCATAGGCTATGCTAACGAGATAATCGAAGAATAAGTAAGTGACGATTCGTTGATGATTCTTCCAATAACTATAGAACGTGTCCAGTAGGAAAGCGGGTAGAATATTGTCTTTACCACAGGCCATAAAGAAGACTGTCCACTTGCCGTTTGCCACATTCGTGTTTTTTGCTGTATGATGACAAGTATAGAAATCGGCATCGGGATTCATTATTGAGTCTACATCTCTGGTAAAAAGTAGGGTGCTGTCAGCCCATATTCCTCCATGTTGCTTAAGCAGGTTTATCCTTAGCATGTCACTGAAATGGGTGAGACTTATTTCGTGGTTTTTCACTTTTTGCAAGATGTAATCCGGCATTGTAGCATATTCCTGATAGTTTTGCTCTGTGATTAATATGACAGGATGTTGGTCTGCATGATGTTTTGCAGAGGCGTAGCAGGCTTTAACGATATCAGGCATGTTCTCTTCTCCTTGCCACCAGCATATCCAGATGGGGCATGTCTTGCCAATCGGACTTCTTCCGGTACTTGCTCCTTTGTATTTCTTTATAATATCTTTTGCACCGGACTTCTGTGAGATTACTGTTTTGAAGTATAAGTGTTTGCTGTGATGCAAAAGCTTCTTCTCGATTGATTTGAAAAAGGATTTGACGGGGTTGATATCTGGATTCATGGTATTCATATCTTTCTGCTTTATGTTACTTGTCAATAGGTAGATTTAATCAGCTTGATTAATTCTTCTTCCTGGGAACTGAATTTGCGGGCAAACAGTTTGTCGGAGTTGACTAGTTCGGTGTAATCTTGTATCTTCCATGTATAAGGATCTCCTCTATTCCAGTCAATCAGTCGCATGCTGCCGATGTTGTTGTCTTCTATATTATAGATATTCTTTTTGAATGAAGAGTTCCATAATAGAGTTTGAACAAAAATCTCATCGGGACAGAGTGTGTATCGGAAGCGCCGGAGAACAAAAGGCTTTTTCTCCAACAGATATAGACAAAAATTGTGAGTGATGCTGAACCACTGGGAACCTTTCCGAAATTCAACTTCTTGCTTTCTATTGAAGTGAACCATTTTTTGTACTATTAGTGCGAGATTGTGGCAGGGGGCTGTAATGACATGCCACTTGCTATTGTTGCGCTTTAGGTGTTTCGTAAAGAAATAATAGCGGGATATTTTCCGTTTCAGGTCTTTCTGATGTCTATTGCCAGACCAATATTCTACGAATTCCTTGCCCGCATTTATTTGAAAGAAAGAATGGATGTAGTCTTGTGTCTGTATGGGTAGATCTGTTCCTGATAAAAGATGATAGTAAGAATAAGCCTCTTTTGCTGAGGCTGTTTCCAGTAGCAGGTATTCGGTTTCTACTTGACTGAGATCTCCCCAGTATACTTTATTTCGTGTAGATAAAATGTGCAAATTAGCTCGCTGCATTTGTACAGAATGTATCTTCTCATACAGTTCCATTGATCGGTGGTCTATATGTAGAAAGATATCATTCCGCTCATCATCGAGCATCAATAATAGAGCTCTTAATACCGGATATTCATTGTGAGCAATAATCAGGTATGCATGCTTCATTACAATTACTTATTGAAATGTAGTTTAAAGAAATCGGAAATGGTGTTGTCGGTTTGGATCAATCCATCACGTTTCAATTGTTCATAGGAATTAGCTCCTGTGATTCTATCATATTCCATTTCCAGTTCTCCTTTTTTGTAGAGTTCGTAAAAGTGGCGCCAATGCATTCCTATATGTTTATGAGGATTTTGTTCCAATTGCTTTCCACCATTAATCATTTTTTCCAGAAAACGTTTTTTATCCCGGACAGAATAATGGTATATACATATGTTGCTTTTCTTTTCATTTTGTGGAAGCATTAATACTTTGTGATTCCCAGTGGAGATTTGTATATATGAGGTGGTACGATGAAGAACCTTTCCTCTTTGTGGAAGATAAAGAGAATAGCGGGATAAATTGTATGCCTTGTATTTTAATGGGTTTATTATTGGACGGATAGTTTGATTCCATTCCCAGAATGGTTTACCTGCTTCCGGGTATATGCACTTCATAGAACATTTCAAAACATTGGCTTTGGTCGTTTTTAGTTCTGTTTTAAGGTCTCCGGTAGGGGAATACCATAGTTCATCAGCATCGGCATTGATGACCCAGTCTGCATGATACTTTTTTTTAGCAAGTTTAATCATGCGGTCTACCCATACTTTCTGGTTGTAGTTGGTTGCTTTTTCAAAGATAACTTCTTTTATCCAGCCTTTTTCTTGGTATTTCCGGATAATCTCAATCGTGCCATCTGTGGAGTTGTTGTCTGTTATGAGAAAGCTGTCTATTCCCATTGCTTTATGGAAACGAAGGCTCTCTTCCAATATATCTTCTTCATTTTTGACTAATAATGTCATAATGAGTATCGGATTGGATGTCTTCTTAAAAGCCTGCGGGGCTTCTTTGAGTACATGGGCTATTTTGTTAAGAAGAGGCATTAGCATTTACTATTAAATCATTGTTTAGGTTACGAATTTACAAAGATATATTATTTTTTTATATGCGACCTAATTTAAGCCGATAAATGAATGCTGGATAAGCAGGTTTGCTTTATATTTCAAAGACTACTTTGTGTTTGTACCTTTTTAGTCTATCTTTGCAGAGAAATGAAAGAATCCTTTTTTTGAAAATAATAATGTATGGAAAGTTCTCCTTTGATAAGCATTATTACTCCGGTATATAATGTTGAACAATATTTGCGACAGTGTATTGAGTCAGTTATTATGCAGGACTTTCAGGATTGGGAGTTGATATTGGTTGACGACGGGTCTACTGATAAGTCCGGAGTGATTTGTGATGAGTATGCATTGAAAGAAGAACGTATTCGTGTGTTGCACAAGGAGAATTCCGGGCAGGCTGATAGCAGGAACGTGGCATTGCAGCTGGCAAAAGCGGATTTGATTGGGTTTGTGGACAGTGATGACTGGATAGAGTCCGATATGTATAGTGTATTGTATCATACGCTGATTGAAAATCAAGCCGATATTGCAATTTGTGGATATTTTCAGGATTATAAAGATATTTCGGAAGCTTCATGTGCTATTGGAGAGGTTGTAGTATACAATCGGGATGAAGCTTTGAAACTTATATTGGAGGATAAAGTCATTAAGAGCTTTCTTTGGGATAAGTTATTTCATCGGAAAGTGATAACAGACTTGCTACCTAAATCTTATTATTACGAAGATTATGCTACTCTGTTTAAATGGTTTATTAATGCCAATAAAATAGCTTTTTGCCAAAGGCCGGAATATCATTACCGTCAACGTAAAGGCAGTACGGATCATGATGCAGATCCTCGGAAAAAATATCATTTCTTTGTTGCGGAACAAGAAAGATATAATTATCTTCAAAAGCATCATCTTCTATTGGAAAGGTCGAAAGAATTTGCTGCTAAAGTGGTGATGACCGGAATTCAAGAGACCAAAGGTATTGCCAGACGTGCAAAAGACTGGGAAAAGGATTTGTATTATATAAAAAAAATCAGGCAAGAATTGCAGCAATACTTACCTGTAGATTATAAAGAATTAGGCTTAAAAAGATATATCAGATTGTGGAAATTGCAACATTTTCTTCCATGGTACATATTTTCGTTGCGTTTGAGCCAGTTATTTGTGTTTAAGAAAAGAAATAAGAAAATGTGTTATGAATAAAAATAAGAGTTCAGCCAGAGTAATCGCTTTTTATCTGCCTCAATTTCATCCTGTACCAGAGAATGATAAGTGGTGGGGAAGAGGATTTACGGAATGGACCAATGTAGGAAAAGCACGTTCTTTGTTTCCCGGACATTATCAGCCTAAAGTTCCGGCAGATTTAGGGTATTATGATTTACGGGTTCCTGAAACTCGTAAGGCACAAGCCGATATGGCACGGGAGTATGGAGTAGAAGGTTTTTGCTATTGGCATTATTGGTTTGGCAATGGGAAGCGTTTATTAGAACGCCCATTCAATGAAGTATTGGCTTCAGGTGAACCGGATTTCCCTTTTTGCTTAGCATGGGCTAATGAATCATGGAGAGGTTTTTTTCATGGCATAAAGGCTAAAGAAACATTGATAGACCAGCTCTATCCGGGTAAGGAAGATTATATTGCCCATTTTAATGCGGTGCTTCCTGCATTTAAAGATCGTCGTTATATAACTGTAGATGACAAACCTCTATTTATGATTTATCATCCTTTTGATAATCAGAGAGAAGTAAATGTTTTCATGAAACTATGGCGCGAATTGGCAATGCAGAATGGATTGAAAGGAATCTTTTTTGTAGGCCAGACCTATCATTTGGATGATGAAAGAGCGGGGCTGGAAGCTATGGACTTTGATGCTATAAATGTAGTGCGTATGTTTGAGTATGAACGGAAACAGAGAAGTCTTTACAGGAAAGCCCGACGTTGGCATAATTGGTTTGGACTTCCATGGATTGTAAATTATGAAAAGGCCAGCCGTTTTTTTGTAGCAGACGAAGATAGTGATAAAAATATCATTCCTACTATTATTCCTAACTGGGATCATTCACCGCGTTCGGGAAAACAGGGCTTGGTTCTGCATCATTCGGAGCCGGAATATTTTGAACGGCATATGAAAGATGTAATGATGCATCTTGAAGGGAAACCTTTGGAACACCGTCTTGTTTTTGTAAAGTCATGGAATGAGTGGGCAGAGGGAAATTATCTGGAGCCAGATCTGCGCTATGGAAAGAAATTTTTGGAAGTGATTCGGAAGTATGTTGAAGAAGGGTAAACGGAACCGATAATATTTTTTTCATATGGAAAAAAAAGTAGCAGTCATCATACCAGCCTATAAAAGTCGTTTCTTGCAGCAGACTTTGGACTCTATGGTAGTGCAAACGAATCAGGATTTTACTGTATATATAGGAGATGATGCCAGTCCTCATGATTTGAAAAATATAGTATCTCTTTATCAGGGTAAACTGGATATCGTTTATCATCGTTTTGAGATAAACTTGGGTAAGAAGGATTTGCCCGGACATTGGGAACGATGCATTGAGATGTCTAAAGAACCTGTCATTTGGTTCTTTTCGGATGATGATTTAATGCCATGTGATGGGATTGAACGAGTATTGAAGGCCTTGCAGGAATGTGGTGAGAAGAACATAATGTTCCGTTTTCCTCTTGTTGTTGTAGATGATGAGAATAATGAGATGTATGCGAATCCATCATTTACAGGTGAAAAGATTTCCGGATATAACTTTCTACTGGATAAATTGGAAGGTAGAATTCGTTCTGCAGCTTGTGAATATGTGTTTAGCCGTGATGTTTATCAGAAGGGAACTGGCTTTGTCAAGTTTCCTTTGGCTTGGTGCTCGGATGATGCAACGTGGACGAAGTTTGCAGATTGTGCAAAAGGAATTATTGCTTTACCAGGAAAGCCCGTTTGCTGGAGAAATGTCGAAGGTGAAAATATTAGTAATTCTGATTGTTACGATAGTCGAAAAATTGAAGCCACCAGATTGTTCTTAAAATGGATAATTAATTATTATCCAGCTAAACTTAATGAAAAAAAACTGCACCACGCTTTAAAGACTTATGTGTATACGATATTACATTATTCTGTAAACAATAACTTTGGACTATGCGAACTTTGGAAGATATGTCGTATTTTGTGGACGATTCGCCCGTCTATAGCATTGAGCGTAGCATTTCGTATGTGTAAAGTAAAGCTGAATATAAAGAGATAAAGATGAAAAAAATACTTTTTATTATTCCTTGTATCCCTTACCCACTGACTTCGGGTGGGAATCAGGCCTTTTTCCATATGGTAGATTATCTTCGTCACAAGATGTCTGTTTCAATATTACTCTACCCTAAAGGAAAAGAGAAGGAAGATGTGGAGAAATTGAGAAAAATATGGGATAACGTGGAATTTTTTATCTTCACAGAACAAATGGCAGAGCCTGAAACCCGACATCCTTCTTATTATAAATGGTTGAAGAAGATTGCTCTATCTGCTACTCGTAAGATGCGGCGCCAGTTGCTTATTCATGACAAAGATGTAGTACGTAAGGATATGACTTTTACTTCTTCTATTTTTGAGCCACTTCCTTCAAAATATGCAGAATATATATCAACTGTTTCCCGATCTGGCTTTGATATTATTCAGGTTGAGTTTTATCCTCTGATATCATTGGGCTATCTTTTACCGAGGGATGTACAAACTATTTTTGTACATCATGAATTGAGATATGTTCGCAATGAGAATGAAATGACTTTTCTTGATAAAGTGACGGATGAAGAACGTATGTTGTATCGTATTGGAAAGGACTTTGAACATTCTGCATTGCAAACCTATAAGCATGTGATTGTCTTGACTGAGGTGGATCGCCAAATATTGATTGATTTTGTTGGTGGCGGAGAAAAAATATATGTATCTCCTGCTGTTGTGAAAATAGCTGATGCCTGTGATAAACAGGTTGTTCCTACTGCTGCCAGATTGACTTTTGTTGGAAATGAGGGACATTACCCGAACCTGGATGCAGTCGTCTGGTTCTGTCAGGAGATAGCCCCTTGTTTACGTAGTCAGGGTTTCCATTTCACTTTTCAGGTAACAGGGCCATGGAGAAGTTCGTATATGAAAGAGTTACAAGCTTCTTGTCCTGAAATGGAGTTGGTGGGTTATGTGGAAGATTTGCATAGTTTTTTAAATGGAAGCATTGTGCTTGTCCCGATTCGTATCGGCAGTGGAATGAGGATGAAGATACTGGATGCTGTTTCTTCAAAAGCTCCTTTTGTTACTACTACTAAAGGCGTTGAAGGTATTGATTTTCGACATGAAGAAGAGTGCTTGAAAGCAGATACTGCATCTGATTTTGCATCTGCTATTATCAGGTTGGCTAATGATGAAAACTTGCAGATAAAATTGGCAAATCATGCAATAGGTCGATTGCACGGATTATATAATCCACAAGAAATGTTGGAACGGCGATTGAATATTTATAGTAAGGTTCTGAATGTAGAGTTGAATTTAATAGATTAGTTATGCTGTCAATCGTTATTTGTTCAGTGTCACCTGAACGTTTGCTACAAATAAGCCAGAATATACATGATACTATAGGGGTGGAATATGAGATTATCGCTATAGATAATAAAAAGAAAAAATGGCCGATAGCGCGAGCTTATAATGAAGGTGCGTGTCAGGCTCGTTATCCTTTTCTCTTCTTTGTACATGAGGATGTGAAGTTTCATTCGCAAGATTGGGGAAGTATTATTGAAGATAAATTGAATGAACCGGATTGCGGGGTTATTGGTTTTGCCGGTAGCAAAGTTAAACTCAATTGTTATTCTGGTTGGATGCAAAATAAAGATTGGGCTTGTTCTTTTTTCTATCAGGGCGGGGGGGCAAGAACTGAGCTTCAGGTTGCATGTGTTACTTTGGAACATCCTTTTGAGGAAGTTGTAATTTTAGATGGTTTCGGAATGTTTGTATGTAAGGACGTATGGAGTTTGTATCCTTTCGACGAAGAACTATTGACGGGATTTCATTGTTATGATCTGGATTTTTCAATGCAGATAGCTGCAAGTAGGCAGTATAAGAACTATGTTTGTTGCTCACCGAAGGTACTGGTGGAGCATTTTTCGTTGGGAAAATATAACCGGAGTTGGTGTCAGGATACTATTCGTCTGCACAAGTTGAAATGGAATAAACTTCTTCCTTTGAAAGTGGATGGATTGGAACTCAGCAAGAAAAAAGAGCGAAAGTTTGAAGAACGTTATTTTGATTACTTTGTACGCGATTTGATAAAGGCTGATTATCCAGAGAAGAAAACAGCATTGAAGGATTTTCTTGCTTATCCTTTCTCTTGGAAGCATTTGAGGCATTGTGTTTCGAATGTATATCGGTATTTAAAATCGTAATCTGTTATATTATGAGATTGGTATTTCTTTCACACTCCAGTGATTGTACAGGAGGGGCTCAAAGATGTTTGTTGGATTTGTTGAAGGGGCTCAAACAAAATCATCCGGAGTGGCAAATTTATGTGGTGTTTCCTGGTCAGGGTGATTTGGTTGATGCTTGTTCTGCTTATATCAGTGGTTATAAGATACTTCGAATGAGGTGGTGGCTGGTTGGTGGGAATGGTCATATTGGTATAGGTGATAAACTCGTATATGCTCGTAAGTTATTTAAGTATTCTATAAAATTAGCTCGTTATCTGAAACAGATAAAGCCGGATTATGGAATAACAAATACAATTGTGCTCCCTCATCTGGCATGTGCTTGTAAGTTTTTGAAGATTAGACATTGTTGGTTTATTCATGAAATACCTGATGCTACTTGGCAAGATAATGGCTTTATATTCAAGTCTCAGTCTGTTTTTAAGTTGGTCGATAAATTGTCTGCTAAAGTTTTGGTTACTTCTGAATATGCAAAATGCTATTATCAGAATATAATGACAGGTGGTAAGGTTCATGTTATTACGCAGGCTGTTGAGTTGCAAACTGTTTTGGGAGTGAACAAAGACCGAAGTTTACATGATCGCTACACGCTGTTGTTAGTAGGGGCTTTTGATTCGAATAAGGGGCAAATGGAATTGCTACAGGCGGTAAAGAGTATTGTGGATAAAGAAAAAGATATTTTTTGCTATCTGGTTGGACCTGATTATGGTTTTATATCCATATGTGAAGATTATATTAAGAAGAATGGATTAAGCTCTAGTGTGAGAATAGTTCCTTTTGTCAAACAAATATATCCATATTACTATTTGGCAGATGTACTGCTGGTTTGTTCAGCCTTTGAAACTTTCGGCAGGGTTGCTGTTGAGGCTCAAAAATGTGGATTACCAGTAATCCTTTCTGATGTAGGAGCCAATTTGGAACGTATAGAAAATGGTATAAACGGTTTGCTTTATCAAAAAGGTGATATCATGGACTTAGTAGAAAAGATAGAGCTGCTTAGGGATACGACTGTTAGAAATACATTTTCTAAGAATATAAATTTAGTTATGTTAGAAGAAAAGTATAGTAGTGATTACTTTGCTTCGAACTTTGCTAAGTTGTTGAATCTTTAATTACTAAAAGTAATTTTAAATATTTCGGAATGAAACTGTCTATAATAACGATCAATTATAATAATGCTATCGGACTGAAAAAAACGATTGAAAGTCTTATTGAACAGAGCTATCAAGAATATGAGTATATTGTGATAGATGGAGGTAGTGATGACGGTAGTAAAGAGGTTATTTTGGAGAGCCTGAGGTATGTTTCTAGCTGGTGTTCAGAGAAGGATACAGGCGTTTATAATGCTATGAATAAAGGAATTATGAGGGCTACAGGGGAGTACCTGTTATTCTTGAATTCGGGTGACTATTTGTATGATTCTACTGTATTAGAAGATGTTACTTCAACTCTGTCTGGTGAAGATATTATATATGGAGATTTGCTTTATGTCGAGAATGGTGTGGAAAGAGAGGTTTGTGTATATCCTACAACCTTGAATTTAGATTACTTTTTTGAGCACTCATTGGGGCATCCCGCTACTTTTATTAAAAGAAGTTTGTTTCAAGATTCTCTTTATTCTGAAGATTTAAAGATTGTTTCAGACTGGGAATTCTTTTTGAAGAAAATAGTATTAGAAGAAGTCTCTTATAGGCATATTAGTAGAACGATAACAGCCTTTGGTATGGGGGGAATTAGCTCTCAGATAGATGCATGTAATGAAGAGCGGGAGATGGTTTTGCGTAAGTTCTTTCCAAGTATGTTGCGTGATGCTTTGAAAGCGGCTGCACATATGAAGAAACAACCTTTGTATGAACTTTTCTGGGAGCTGAGTAATACGCGTCGTTTTCAATACAGAATAAAACCTGTCATTGCCTTTCTTGTCGGGCTAAATAAGTGTTTTTCCCGCAGAAGATAGTTTAATATATTCTTCTAATGTTTTGAGATAGACATTCTCTGTTTCTCGGGCTGCTTTTTCCCATGAATAGAGCTTTAGTCTTTCCTGTCCGGCTTTTATTAATTTTGTACGTTTGCTCTTGTCACTAATGACATTAATAATAGTATCTGCAATGGAGTTGATAGAATAAGGATTAAAGAAAGCACCTGCATCACCTGCTATTTCAGGAAAACATGTTGTGTTACTTAGAGCTACGGGACAATTGCAGGCATATGCTTCTAAAATAGGAATTCCAAATCCCTCATAATAGGAAGGATATACAAAGAGTAATGCACGGCTATATAGTTCGTTTAAGTCTTTATCTTTGGTAGCAATTTGTATTATATTAGAGGCTATATTGTAATTTGATATTTGTTGTAGTTCACTATCAGAAAAAGGTTTTCCCGTACAGACCAAATGTATTTTTTTATTTGTTTGGTGAACTATACTGAATGCTTCTAATAGAGCCTGGAAATTTTTATAGAAAGTTCTGTCTCCTACAAACAAGATATATTGCTCCGGTAAAGGTAAGTTATGCTCTTGGGATGGGCGGAGACTTGTTCCATGGTAAATAACATCTATTTTCTCAGGAGCTATATTTAGTATATCAATAATATCCTTTTTGGTATATTCGCTGATTGCGATAATCCGATTGGCTTTAGTAATGATTTCTCTCTTTTGACGGATGATTTCTTCTGATCCTTCAATAAGATTGGAAAACCTCTCATAAATCATGTCATGAACAGTGACTACTAAAGGAGAATTACCAGTGTATTTAAGAAAAGATGGATCGTAATAGGTCGGATGGTAAAGATATGGAATAGGAGATTGCAGCATCTTTTTTGTCAGTCTCTGATTCTTACGATATAATTTTTGAGTATACTGTTTAGATAAGAAATATGGGATATATAAACGGTGCTTTGCAATCTTTGTTTGTGATAAGTAGTGGTTCTCTGTATATCGTACAGCAATATCATATTTGAATTGCAACTTGGATATGATTTCACAAAAATATCGCGAGATTCCTCCAAATTTCTGCTGATCGAATATTTGTGAATCATATATAATGTATGGTTGTATCTTCATCTGCTATTATCTGTTTGATTTATAGTATGCTACCAATAACATCCTGCTTCGATTTGTCGGGCTTTCTCGGGTGTTTCGCTTTCAGAAGGTTTAACCCAATATTCGTTCATCAGTTGTGAGTAATTATAAGTTGCATTATAAGTACTATCTTCCCATCTGGCACCTTTTATTCCGAATATCAACTGTAGGCTACCTCCCATGTGTATAGCTTTCTTTCCGGTACGTTTGATATGTGCGGCTAATGGAAGTCCGTATGCTCCACAACCTAAGAGGCAGATGTCATAGTCTCTTTTATCTATTTCATTTTTCATGAATTCGAGAGCATCAAACCATGTCTTGAATCTACTGTCGGTGTGATTTCCAATAGTTTGAACAGCCTTAATAGTCTGTAAATCGAAGGTGGGTAAAATTCTCAAATCTTTGTGGATGAGCTCTTTTCGAAAATACTGTTTTTGTATTGTTTCTGCAAAAGGGTGTACTACTAAAACTTTCCGATTCTCTAAAGCAGTCGTCCACGGTATATCACTCCAGAAAGGGTTGTAAGGTTCAAAATCTATTTTGTATGCATTCTGTAATTCATTGGAAAAATATTGTTCTTCGTATCTCCAAGAAGCAAGAATATCAATTAAAGACATGTCTTCAATCATCATTTCTGAAAAACGTTTTAATTGATCAGGAGTTGCAGAAAAAAAACCAGCATTGTTTCTCATTGTATATATAGTTTCTTTTTCCCACCACCAAGGAAATGCTTCTCCTTTTATATATTTTACGATTTTTCTTTTCTGATGAAAAATACCTAAATAGTTGGTTACACATCCTATTTCTACAGAACCAAATCTTGAAAGCATACAAGGCTTTGGTGATAATATTTTTTTTCTGATCTGGCTTGATATGATATTGGGATCTGTTTCTTTGTGTGGGGTGCAATGCGGTGGTGTCCCATGCTTTCGGATGTAACATTGACGTAACTTTTTCAGTAGTTTTATAAATATTTTCTGCATAGAACTGAGAAGTATTATATTATGACTTAATGCAATGATAAGGATTTTATGAAAGATAACACTTTCTTTCTGTGTTAAAAAGATAAAAGAGTTTTTTAAGGAAACGAGTAATTTTTGTTTTTTTCGAAATAGTTGAATCGTATTATTTCATCTGATATATCATAAGCTTCTTTTGCTAAATCCACCTCCTCGGGCGTATAGCCTTCGCCCTCCACATTCATCTGTGAACCTATGGCAAATCCTTTCTTATTGGGATTGAGAATGCTCTCTCCAAGTCCGGTCCAGTAGTAATTGTCAAGTTGGAGCAGGTTCAGCAAGGTGGGATACATGTCTATTTGCCCCATAACTTCATCATAGCGTATGCCTATAGGAGAGTTTACGACGATGAAAGGAGTGAATGGTTTGTCGGATACAATATCTTTGCCACCCGGGCTTTCGCATAACTCTGTCCGATAATATGCCAGACCTTCGTGGTCACCTGTTATTACGATTAAGGTTTCTTTATATTGCGGAAGAGTTTTCAGATATTCTACGAATTTGCCGATTGCTTTATCTGTATAACGGGCAGTCGTCATATAATCACCCATTTTTTCAGGAATGTCGGAAGAGAATGAAACTTCTTTTAAGTGTTCCGGTAATATGAATGGAGCATGGCCGGAATAAGTAACAAGTTGCATACATGCGTTTTCTCCTTTTCCCCAAATCTCTCCTTTTTTAATTTTCTCTTGGCATTGTGCAAAGAATGAACCGTCTCCAGTGCGTTTGTGTGTGCCGAAAGCTTCAGTCAACTTGAAGTCATGATAAGCGATAATGGTATCTACGCCGAAGCTTTGGGCTATGGGACCTTGATTCCAGGTAGACAATTTATCAATGGTTAACAGATAATTGCGTGAATGATTCTTTTCGCGCATGGCTTTCTGTAATGACGGATAAATATGATTGGGGTATTGGCTGCTATAGGTGCCGCTATTGATGGGTAATAATCCAGTACAAAGCATGAGCTGTGCATCAATAGAACGCCCGCCTTTTACCTGAGTCAGTACGTGTGGAGCATAGAGGGTGGTAGAGTCTTTCAATAGTTTATTCATATAGGGGGTAATCTCCTGTCCCTCCACCTCTTTTTCTAATACCCAGCTTTCCAATGATTCTGCCAAGATAATGATGCAATTGGTGCGACGATTGGTACTATTGCTAATTAATGCGGCTTCATGTTTCGGCTTTGCACTTAACCATTCTTGTATTTTGGCTTCCAATTCGGGAGTCAACTGTTGTTGTGGGCCTATCAAGTCATAACATAAACTACCGAAAATTGTATAAATAGAAGGACCGCTTGAGCATAAATAGGCTTTATCACGATACTTCCCATAAGCCTTTGAGAATCCGCCTTTCATAAGGGTTACTGTTCCAAAAATGCAGATAATTACTGCAAGTATTCCTAAATAAGGAAGAACTCGAACTGGGCGTTTCAGGTGTGATGCTTTGGTGCGTAGGTGAATTATAACTGCTATAAGGGTGGATAATGGGAAAAGTAAATCATACCACCGGAGAGAGTCAACCACGCTACCAGTGAAATCGGCTAAGTTTCCTGATAGTCCATAACTATTCAACGGTATAGCTGTGTAATAGGTCCTGAAATACATAAGGTTAGCTATCAACAGCAAGTCCAGCAAAAGCATGATAAACGTTTCCGTTTTCCACATTCGGAAAAAGGCATAAGGGATAAGCAATATAAACGTGGCTATCAGTTTTGTTGTATAACATTCAACTGTAGAAAGAGAGGCAAACGTTGTGGGAATACACCACAGAATGTCGAATAATATGAATTTAAGAAAAATAGTAACTCCAAATGTCAGTATGGACTTATCAATCTTTGTCATAATAAAGCGTATATTGATATCTGGGCGCAAAGGTACAATATATTTTTTCGAAATCATTCTGTAATTCACATAAATGACTCATAATGTCTGTTTATTGAGGGGTGCATAGATAAATCTCGTTAATATTAAATTTATCTTCTTCTTCTTAAAGATATTTCTTGTATCTTTGTGCCCCTAATTCATTAATACCAAGCAATGAGGGAATTTCTGCAACTGATGCGACGTTTTGTGTCGCCTTATAAGAAGTATATAGGATGGGCGGTTTTGCTCAACATTTTATCGGCTGTTTTCAATGTCTTTTCGTTTACTCTATTGATTCCAATTCTGAATATTCTGTTTAAGACAGGTGATGGCTCACAGGTTTACCACTATATGGAGTGGGGAAGTGACAGCTTGAAAGATGTGGCGATTAATAACTTCTATTACTTTGTCACCCGATTGATTGAAACGCACGGACCAACGATGACGCTTCTGTTTATGGGGCTTTTCCTAGCCTTTATGACTATGTTGAAAACTTCTTGCTACTTCGGCTCTTCCGCCATCATGATTCCTTTGCGTACAGGAGTTGTTCGCGATATCCGTATCATGGTTTATTCCAAAGTAATGCATTTGCCGCTTGGCTTTTTCTCGCAGGAGCGGAAAGGAGATATCATTGCCCGCATGAGTGGTGACGTGGGTGAGATCGAAAACTCGATTACCAGTTCGCTGGATCTGTTGCTAAAGAATCCTATCTTGATCTTACTTTATTTCTCGACACTTATTATCACCAGTTGGCAACTAACTTTGTTTACGATAGTGGTACTCCCCGGAATGGGTTGGTTGATGGGTAAAGTCGGCAAAAAACTGAAACGTCAGTCTTTGGAAGCTCAGGGCAAATGGAGTGATACGATGTCGCAGCTGGAAGAGACTCTGGGCGGTTTACGAATCATTAAAGCCTTCATTGCTGAGGATAAGATGGTGGATCGTTTTACTAAGTGCAGTAATGAGTTGCGTGATGCGACTAATAAGGTCGCTATCCGTCAGGCTTTGGCCCACCCGATGAGTGAGTTCTTGGGAACACTTCTTATCGTATTGGTACTGTGGTTTGGTGGTATATTAATTTTGGGTAATGATCACTCTTCGCTGGAAGCTCCTACATTCATCTTCTACATGGTTATCCTTTATAGTATCATCAATCCGTTGAAAGAATTTGCGAAAGCAGGATATAACATCCCGAAAGGTTTGGCTTCTATGGAGCGTGTGGACAAGATTCTGAAAGCAGAGAATCCTATTAAAGAACCTGTAAACCCGAAACCTTTGCATGGAATGAATCATGAAATTGAGTTTAAAGATGTTTCTTTCAGCTATGATGGAAAGAGGGAGGTTCTGAAACATATTAATTTGGTTGTGCCTAAGGGACAGACTATTGCATTGGTAGGTCAGTCTGGTTCAGGCAAGTCTACCTTAGTTGATTTATTGCCACGTTATCACGATATACACTTCGGTGAAATCAGGATTGATGGCGTTAACATTAAGGATTTCCGAATTCATGATTTGCGTGGTTTGATAGGGAATGTAAATCAGGAGGCTATCCTTTTTAATGATACATTCTTCAATAATATCGCTTTTGGCGTAGAGAATGCTACAATGGAGCAGGTTATTGAGGCGGCGAAGATTGCAAATGCTCACGACTTCATTATGGAAACAGAACACGGGTACGATACAAGTATCGGTGACCGTGGTGGCAAACTTTCCGGAGGGCAACGCCAACGTGTCAGCATAGCTCGTGCCATTCTGAAGAATCCGCCTATCCTTATTCTCGATGAGGCTACTTCTGCTCTTGATACAGAATCTGAACGTCTGGTGCAGGAGGCTTTGGAACGTCTGATGAAAACGCGTACCACAATTGCTATTGCTCACCGTCTTTCTACAATTAAGAATGCAGATGAAATTTGTGTGCTTTATGAAGGAGAAATCGTGGAAAGAGGTAAGCATGAGGAGCTGTTGGAGAAAGACGGATATTATAAACGGTTGAATGATATGCAGTCTCTGTCTTAAATAGGAAACTCTGAACTTAAGAGACTATGCTCGTTCCCACTGCCGGAAACGGGTATCAGTGCTTGTTTTGTAGACTTTAATAAACAGAGGAAAAGAGAATGGAAGGCTTATTTTCTTCCGAAATCAGCAGGTATTTCTCCCCACTGCTTGGTTTCCCATTTTAGAATTTTGGTAGTATACGTATTTTCGCGTAACCACTTCTCAGCACGTTCTATTAGTTTGAAAAGTTCTTCTGTCTTAGGTTCACGTGGTAGTTTCGTTTTGCATTTCTTCTGCTTGACCCAATTGATAGCATTCACGCTGTCACTGTAAATGGGCATATCGAAGCCTTTCTGTTTTAGTAGGGCAAGTCCGTGGACGATAGCAAGAAACTCACCGATATTATTTGTACCATATACCGGACCGAAATGAAATATTTCTTGTCGGCTAGCCACGTGTACGCCACGATATTCCATAGCTCCGGGATTACCGCTACAGGCAGCATCTACAGCAAGACTATTCTCTACAACAGATGAAGGAAGGGGAGCGTTGGCATCTCTCTTCTGACCGGGAGCAGCCGGAGAGGAACGCTTGATATATTCATATGGAGAAGATTCAAAGGCTTTTTCTGCTTCTTCGCGTGTCTCGAACGACTTGTATTTCGCTCCTTCGTAGCCTTTGATTTGTAACTGACAGTCCGTCCAGGAAGTATAAATACCCGGATTGACGCCTGACCATACAACGTAAAACTTCTCTTTGCTCATAATTGGGTGCAAAGGTACAAATATATTCTACAACTTCGAACAACTTCACTCTTTCACTTGTTTCCTTATATAAGACAAAAGTGATAATTACGAAAAGAAAGGATTAAATATGATCAGAGAACGGACATTTGCCGAAGCATTGGAGCATCGGCGCAGTTATTATTCTATCAGTAACGACTCTCCGGTTCAGGACGAGGAAATTGTACACATCATCCGTACAGCAGTAAAGTATGTGCCTTCGGCATTTAATTCGCAGACCACACGAGTTGTGCTGTTACTGGGTGATGAACACCAGAAACTATGGAGAATTGTGAAGGATCAGTTGGAAGAACGCCTGTCCGAAGAGCAATATCGCCAGTCGGAAAAGAAGATCGATACTTCTTTCTCTTGCGGATATGGTACGATACTTTTCTTTGAAGACCGCTCCATCGTAGAGGGATTGCAAAAACAATTTCCTACTTATCATGAGAATTTCCCGACATGGTCGCAACATACCTCTGCTATGCATCAGCTGGCCATCTGGACCATGCTCGAAGATAAAGGTCTGGGCGCTTCCCTGCAACACTATAACCCGTTGATTGACGAAGACGTACGCAGTACATGGCATCTTCCCGAAACCTGGCAACTGATTGCACAGATGCCTTTCGGTACTCCTGTTGGCGAACCGGGCGGGAAAGAATTTGATGATTTGAGTGAACGCATTAAAATTTTCATCTGATAGTAAACCTCTCAGAATAGAATTGCTTACCTTTGTGCGCAAAGGTAAGTGCTTATGATACGTATTTTTTTAACCGGCTACATGGGAGCTGGTAAAACAACTTTGGGAAAGGCTTTTGCCCGCGAATTGAATATACCGTTCATCGATCTGGACTGGTATATAGAAGAACGTTTTCACAAATCCATACGTGAATTGTTCATCGAGCGGGGAGAGGCCTCTTTTCGTGAACTTGAGCGAACTATGCTGCATGAAGTGGCAGAGTTTGAAAACGTCATTATTTCGACCGGGGGCGGCACTCCTTGCTTCTTCGATAATATGGGGTATATGAACGAACACGGGCAAACTGTCTTTTTGGATGTTCATCCTGACGTTTTGTTCCGCCGATTGCGAGTGGCTACGCAGCAACGTCCCATTCTGCAAGGAAAAACGGACGAAGAATTGCGGACCTTCATTATAGAAGCCTTGGAAAAACGTGCGCCGCACTATGGTAAGGCAAGGTATCGTTTCGATGCCGGACAATTGGAAAGCCGCCGGCAAATAGCGGATTCTGTGCAGCAGTTACGTAACTTACTGAGCATTTAACCGCTTGTAAATGTGTAATTTTAGGTGGAAAACGCAATAAATATCGAGAATTATCGTATTTTTGTCGCCCTATTAAAATCAAACAACAAACATCTGAGTTACAAAAAATGAGAAAATGGCGTATTGAAGATTCAGAAGAGCTTTACAACATTACAGGTTGGGGCACTTCGTACTTTGGTATCAATGACAAAGGTCATGTAGTGGTAACACCTCGTAAAAACGGTGTCGGCGTCGATTTGAAAGAATTGGTGGATGAATTGCAATTGCGAGACGTGGCGGCTCCTATGCTGATACGTTTTCCCGATATTCTGGACAATCGGATTGAGAAGACTTCTTCGTGTTTTAGACAGGCCGCTGAGGAATACGGCTATAAAGCGCAGAACTTTATCATCTATCCTATCAAGGTTAATCAGATGCGCCCTGTGGTAGAGGAGATTATCAGCCATGGAAAGAAATTCAATCTCGGGTTGGAAGCCGGGTCGAAGCCTGAACTTCATGCTGTGATTGCGATTAACTCAGATTCTGACTCGTTGATTATCTGCAACGGTTACAAAGATGAGAGCTATATAGAGTTGGCTTTGCTTGCCCAGAAGATGGGTAAACGCATTTTTCTTGTAGTAGAAAAAATGAACGAGCTAAAGTTGATAGCCAAGATGGCGAAGCAGTTGAATGTTATGCCTAATATTGGTATTCGTATCAAGCTGGCTTCTTCAGGAAGTGGCAAATGGGAAGATTCAGGAGGCGATGCAAGCAAGTTCGGACTTAGTTCCAGTGAATTGCTTGAAGCACTTGACTTTTTGGAATCAAAAGGGCTGAAAGATTGTCTGAAATTGATACATTTCCATATTGGTAGCCAGGTGACAAAGATCCGTCGCATTAAGACAGCCTTGCGCGAAGCATCTCAATTTTATGTGCAACTTCACTCTATGGGTTTCAAAGTTGAATTCGTGGATATCGGTGGAGGTTTGGGCGTAGATTACGATGGAACACGCTCGTCCAGCAGCGAAAGTAGCGTCAATTATTCCATTCAGGAATATGTGAATGACTCTATTTCCACTTTAGTAGATGCCAGTGATAAAAATGATATTCCCCATCCCAATATTATTACGGAAAGCGGACGTGCACTAACTGCCCATCATTCCGTACTTATTTTTGAAGTGCTGGAAACCACCACTTTGCCCGAATGGGATGATGATGAAGAAGTAACTGAGGAAGACCATGAATTGGTGCAGGAACTTTATGGCATTTGGGATACGTTGAATCAAAATAGGATGCTGGAAGCCTGGCACGATGCGCAACAAATCCGTGAAGAAGCGCTCGACCTGTTCAGCCATGGAATCGTGGATTTGAAAACACGTGCACAGATTGAGCGTCTTTACTGGTCTGTTATGCGTGAAGTGAACCAGATTGCAGGCGGGTTGAAGCATGCTCCCGATGAACTCCGCGGGCTACCGAAGCTGTTGGCGGATAAATATTTCTGTAACTTCTCACTGTTCCAGTCCCTGCCAGATTCCTGGGCCATCGACCAAATATTCCCGATTATGCCCATTCAGCGTCTGGACGAACGTCCCGACCGTGCGGCAACCTTACAGGACATCACTTGTGACTCGGATGGAAAGATAGCTAACTTTATCTCGACTAAGAATGTGGCACACTATCTGCCCACTCATTCTTTAAAGAGTAAGGAACCTTATTATATGGGTGTGTTCCTGGTAGGTGCTTATCAGGAAATTCTGGGTGATATGCACAATCTTTTCGGTGATACGAATGCTGTGCATGTATCTGTTAATGAGAAAGGATATACCATCGAACAAGTGATTGATGGTGAAACTGTGGCGGAAGTGCTTGACTATGTTCAATATAGCCCTAAGAAGCTGGTGCGTACACTGGAGACTTGGGTGACTCAATCAGTAAAAGAAGGACGTATTTCATTGGAAGAAGGTAAAGAGTTCCTTTCCAATTATCGTTCCGGTCTGTACGGATATACCTATTTGGAATAAGAATATGAGAGAAAAACTAACAGTAATAAAGGTGGGTGGCAAAATCGTGGAGGAAGAAGCTACCCTCCATAAGTTGTTGGATGACTTTGCAGCTATCGAGGGCTACAAAGTCTTGGTACACGGAGGTGGCCGTTCGGCCACAAAATTGGCTGCCCAACTGGGCATTGAAAGCCAGATGGTAAACGGGCGTCGTATCACGGATGCCGAAACACTGAAAGTAGTGACGATGGTGTATGGCGGACTGGTAAACAAGAATATTGTAGCCGGACTTCAGGCGCGTGGTGCCAATGCATTGGGATTGACTGGTGCGGATATGGATGTAATCCGTTCCGTAAAACGCCCGGTGAAAGACGTTGACTATGGCTTTGTGGGTGATGTAAAGCAAGTGAATGCAGAGTTTTTGGGTGATTTGATCTATAAAGGAGTAGTTCCCGTAATGGCTCCGCTGACGCACGACGGTGCGGGCAATCTGCTGAATACAAATGCCGATACTATTGCAGGAGAGACTGCAAAAGCCCTTGCTGCTTTGTTCGATGTGACATTGGTATTCTGTTTTGAGAAGAAGGGTGTGCTTCGTGACGAGAACGATGACGATAGCGTGATACCTCAGATCACTCCTGCCGAATTCAAACAATACGTAGCGGACGGTGTTATTCAAGGAGGTATGATACCCAAGCTGGAGAATTCTTTTGAAGCTTTGAATGCGGGAGTAACTGAAGTGGTAATTACCTTAGCGTCAGCGATTAACGAGAATAGCGGAACCCGCATCAAAAAATAATTCAAAAAAAGTAGTGATCAACTGTAACTTTCCATATACTTAACCGTCATTATTAATAGAGATGCAAGAAATCAGTTTTCGGAATGACATTCTCCCTCTGAAAGACAAACTCTTTCGGTTGGCTCTCCGGATTACTTTCGACAGAGCAGAGGCAGAAGACATTGTGCAGGAAACACTGATAAGAGTCTGGAACAAACGTGATGAGTGGACGAAATTCGGTTCTATCGAGGCTTATTGCCTGACAGTGGCAAAGAACCTGGCAATAGACCGTAGCGAAAGAAAAGACGCTCAGACCGTGGAACTGACACCTGAAATGGAACAGACTTCCGGAGCATCCAACCCTTACGATCACTTGGTGGATAAAGAGCAAATGACACTCATCCATCATCTGGTCAATGAACTTCCCGATAAACAAAGGCTGATCATGCAGCTTCGGGATATAGAGGGTAAGAGTTATAAAGAAATCGCGGTCGTCCTGCATTTGACGGAGGAACAGGTAAAAGTGAACCTCTTCAGGGCGAGGCAAAAAGTGAAACAACGGTATTTAGATATAGATGGTTATGGACTGTAAATATATAGAACAACTTTTAGAACGCTACTGGCAGTGTGAGACTTCCCTTGAGGAAGAAACGCAGTTGCGTGCTTTCTTTAACGGAAGCGACGTTCCGGAGCATTTGCTTCGATACAAAGACTTGTTCGTATATCAGCAACTGCAACAAGAAGTGGGGTTGGGAGCAGATTTCGATGCCCGTGTGCTTGCAGAAGTGGAGACTCCGGTGGTGAAGGCAAAACGCTTGACGCTTACCGCACGTTTCGTTCCGCTGTTCAAGGCCGCCGCAGTAGTGGCAGTGGTACTTTCATTAGGGAATGTGATGCAACATTCATTCTATAGTGATATAAAAGAAGTGGCCGCAGCCGATACAATAGGCAAACAAATTACCGCACCTTCGGTAGCTCTTTCGGGAGACGTGACGATTACCCATGAACAACAGATTCTGGATAGTCTGCAACGGGTAGACAAGAAGGTGGAACTGAAAAAGTAACGTTTTCATTTGCTTTTAAAAATAACATTTTCATTTGCTTTAAACATAAATATAGTTAGTGTGCTTTATTAAAACAACAAATTGAGGCTGTGAAGTTTCAATTCTCTCAAATTCTTATAAAAACTAACTAAGATAGATGGGGCGCCGCGAGATGCAGCGTCCCTTTTATTTTGTATCTATATTGATGCTATCTTGCCTGCTTCATATTAAGTTTTCTGCCTAAGAAAGCGGATAATTAGTAATGTATAAATCCCTAAAAAACAGATATAGATATTCTTGATTTATATTCTTTGATAATCAGTGTATTATGTACTGTCTATATAGACTTTTTATTCATTGATATAGAGCGATAGGTTGATTCTTTATGCCTAACTTCGCTTCCAGAACCAATAAATAAAATGATCATGAAGCGTACATTAAAAAGATTTTCAGCTATAGCGTGTTTCACGCTTATTGCTTTTACTTCCTGCTATCTTCCAGGAAGTGACCAGTATAAAATTAAGTCAGCAACAGCCGATTATGTAAGTGCCCGACTGAATAAAGGTGAGAAATATCAATGGGGACACCTTGAGCGAAAGAATGGTTGCCATTATGATGGTAAAGATTGCAAGTATGCTGAGGTTTACTATGTGGTTACTACAGAATCAGGCGAGGAATTGGAGAAGAAACTTTATCTCTTGATGTCGGAGCATTGCGATTCGGTATATGAGATTGCAGAAGAAGCTGACAAAGAGTGGAATTCCAAGAAATATCCTTCGGCAGAAGAAGTCAAGGAGCTTATTAAGCAAGCCCTGAAGTAACTGTTACTTTACTTTGGAAAAGTACGTTCCTATAGTATAAACTAAGAAGTTAATAGGTCTTTCTTTCCGGCTCGAGAGAGTCGGATGAAAGGCCTTCGTCCCTACAAGTTAATAAGCTTCATGGTTAACTGTAGGGGCGATTTATTAAAAACGAACTGGTAAGATGGTTATTATAGTAGGATTTTATATCTTTGTCCTGTTCGTAAACGTTTGTAAGTATGAAAGACCGGTACCTGCTTTTTGTAATCTCTTTGCTGTTCTGTTGCCTTCTGCAAGCGCAGGAGAAAATAGATTCTTTACTGGTAGTGCTGGACAGGACAATTGAGAATACCGCTCAATATGAGCAGGCCAGGCTGAAACGCATTGATCAGATTAAAGAATATTTCCGGACTCGTAAGAGTACTTCTCCTTCCGAGGAATACCATATCAATCAACAACTTTTTGATGAATATGAAGCGTATATTTGCGATTCTGCAAGATACTACATCAATCGCAATATTGAGATTGCCCTTCAGAATAATAATCAAGACTGGCTGAATGAAGCCAAACTGAAGAAAGCAAGCATCTTGGGAAAAACGGGTCTGTATGCGGAAGGCGTGGCATTATTGAAGTCTATAGACAGCAAACAACTCTCCAGAGAACAACTCATTGAATATTACATCACTTTTGAGGATATTTATCTCTATCATGCAGAGTATGCGATGGACGATGAATATCAGATTGAATATCTGAATAACCTGTATACCTACCGTGACTCTGTATTGCAGATGGTAGAAGAGGGATCTTATCAGTATGTCATAGCTTATACTCCCGAACTTCTTCAACAAGGAAGGGGCGAGGAAGCCATTGAAATGTTAGAAGTTTATCATCGGAAGCTTTCACCGGATACACGGGATTATGCAGTGGTGACCTCTATTCTTGCCTTTATCTATCAGAGTACAGGACAGAGGGAAAAGCAAAAAGAGTACTTGATAAAGAGTGCAATTGCCGATATTCGTGGTGTGGTGAAAGAGAATAATTCCTTGCGTGCATTGGCGGAATTGTTATATGAAGAGGGGCAATTGCAACGGGCGGATGTTTATATGAAACGCAGTATGGAAGATGCCAATTTCTACAATGCCCGTCTCCGGAATGTGCAGGCTTCAAGGATGCTTCCCGTCATAGACCATGCCTATCAAGTGGAGAAACAGAAACATCAGCAAGTGTTGCAGATATTTCTGGTCGTTACCAGTTTACTGACGCTGTTTCTGGCATGTGCGGTCTGGTATGTAATTCGTCAGGTGAAGAAACTGGCCCGTGCGCGGCAGGATTTGCTGGCTGTGAATGAAGAACTGAAACTTCTCAATGAAAGATTGATTGAAGTAAATCAGAGACAGCACGAAACGAATGATTCGCTGACGGAGGCTAATCATATTAAAGAGGAGTACGTCGGTCGGTTTATGGGATTGTGTTCCACATACATTGACAAGTTGGAGGGATACCGCCGGATGCTTAACAAACAAGCTGCTTCGGGAAAGGTGGAAGAACTCTACAAAACGTTGAAATCGTCCCGTTTCATCGATGAGGAGCTGAAAGAATTCTATCAGAACTTCGATAATTCGTTTCTTAGTATTTTCCCTGATTTTGTGAAACGCTTTAATGAGTTGTTGCCGGAAGAAGAAAGAATTATTCCTAAACAGGATGAACGGCTGACAACGGAACTTCGTATATTCGCCCTGATTCGTTTGGGCATTACGGACAGTGCCAAGATTGCAGGGTTCCTACGTTATTCCATTACTACTATTTATACTTATCGTTCCAAATTGAAGAATCGCTCTCTTTGCCGTGATAATTTTGAAGAAGAGGTGATGAAGATAGGCTCTTTTGCAGGATAATGAGATGTCTTTTTCTTTGTTTTCATTTAGTTTTTTAACGCCCTTTCTTTGTTTTATCTTGCTGATATATAATATTTTGCTTCTTTTGCTAATCTAGATTTTCTTTAGTTCCCTTTTTCTTCCCCCTTCTTTTTACAGACATTTGCACTGTCGCCTCAACCTGTGGAGGTGAACAGAATGATTGTTAATCTAAAAATTAATAGTATGAATGTAAAAAGAACAAAGTTATGTTTGTGCCGGTCTCTCCTTCTCATGACCGGATTACTTTTTGCAGTGGCATCCTTTGCCCAGGATTTAACCGTGAAAGGAAAAGTAACGGATACCACGGGCGAAACTGTAATTGGTGCTAACGTAACCGTGAAAGGTACAACTAATGGTATCATTACCGATATTGACGGTAACTATACTTTGTCGGGCGTGAAGCCTTCTTCCGTCCTTGTTTTCTCCTTTATTGGCTACAAAACACAAGAGATCCCCTGTAGTGGACGTCAGGAAATCAATGTAGTGCTGTCAGAAGACGCTCAGGCACTGGATGAAGTCGTTGTGGTGGGCTACGGTTCATTGAGTAAGAAAGAACTTTCCAGTTCCATCGTGCAGGTAGACAGATCGAAGTTCCTGCAAGGTTCCATGAACAATCCGATGGAGATGCTGACCGGTAAAGTAGCCGGTTTGACCGTAAACAATACGGCGGCAGCCAATCCGAATGCAAGCTCTTCCCTTCAGATTCGTGGTGCAACATCTATTTCGGCATCCAATGACCCGTTAGTGGTAATTGATGGTGTGGCAGGTGGCGATATCCGCAACCTGGCAGCACAGGACATTGAGTCGATGACCATACTGAAAGATGCCGCTTCCGCTGCCATCTACGGAACACGCGGTGCCAATGGGGTGATTCTGATTACCACACGTAAGGGAGCCGGAGAAGCCGGACGTGCCCAAGTGACTTACGACAGCTGGTTCGGTGTGAACCTGGCAAAGAGCGGTCCGGATATTTTGAGTGCAGACGAATTCCGTCGTTCCCGTCGTGCAACGGATTATGGGTATTCTACTGATTGGTATGACCTGTTGCTGCGTGATTTCTCTTATGATAACAACCAATATCTTTCTATCGACGGCAGTACCAAGAATGGATACTATGGCGCTTCTTTCAATTATAAGAAAGCAACCGGCCTTGATCTGAACAGCAGCCGTGAAGAATTCGGCGGACGCTTCGTCCTGAACCAGCGTATGATGGATGGAATCGTAGAACTGAACGGTTCACTCAACGCCCGTCGCGTGAATGAAGTATGGGGTAATGATGGTATGTTCGATACTGCCCTGAGCATGAACCCTACCATGCCTTTGTATAACGAAGACGGAACTTATTTCCAGCCTACTTCTCCTACCGGAGCACGCAACCCGGTGCAGGAACTGAAAGAAATCGACAATAACGGCCAGCGTGTTTACTTGCTGGGTACTGCTGAGGTAAAAGTCAACCTGATCCGTTCGGAAAAGCAAATGCTGAATACTTCATTAAGTTACTCTTTGCACTACAACGATCTGAAACAGCACTATTATACTCCTTCCACTGCCGGTGAATCTTACTGGAACGGCTATAACGGACGTGCAGAAGTGACTTACCAGAAGTGGTATACGTCCCGCCTGGAGTGGTTGGGTAACTACTCGTTGGATTTGGGTGACCACAACTTCAAGGCAATGGTAGGTTACAACTATGAGCAAACCACCTGGGAGCGCCTGCAAGCCGGAAACAGTGATTTCAATTTCGATGATATTCTCTGGAATAACCTTGGAAGCGGTTCTTACCTTGCCAAAGGAAAAGCAAGCATGGGTACTGGTAAATCTCTTGCCAAACTGATCGGTGTCTTCGGACGTATCAACTATAATTGGAAGAATCTGTTGATTGCTTCCGCCTCCATCCGCTACGAAGGTTCTACGAAATTCGGTGCAGATCATAAATGGGGTGCTTTCCCATCTCTTTCTCTTGCCTGGGAAATGGCGAATATGGGTTTCCTGAAAGACCACCAAAACATCGTTCAGAGTTTGAAACCCCGTGTTTCCTATGGTGTAACAGGTCGTTCGGACTTCGATTGCTACCAGTCATTAGCCACTTACGGCTCTCATAAAAATGCCCAGTTGAATGTTACGGATACCTATCTGATGGACGGTGCCTGGGTAACAGGTTATGCTCCTTCAGTGAATGCCAATTCCAAACTGGGCTGGGAAAAGAGTGTCAGTATGAACATCGGTGTTGACTTTGCCTTATGGAACAGATTGCGCGGTTCTGTTGAATGGTTCGACCGCCAGTCACGCGACTTGCTTTATAACTATACGGCTCCACAGCCTCCCTACATCTACTCTACAATTCTGGTAAACGTAGGAACCACTGTGAATCGTGGTATCGAAGTTTCTCTGGAAGGCGACGCTTTCAAAGGAACTCCCGTAGAATGGACAACGGGTATCAACTACTCTTACGGCACTACGAAACTGGATAAACTCTCTAACAGCCTGTACAAAGCTTCTTATGTGGAACTGTATCAGAAGCCGGGTGTAGGTACCAGCGAGTACTTCTTCCGCGTGGAAGAAGGCAGCAAGATCGGCCAGTTCTATGGCTACGAGTATGCCGGTGTAGAGAATGGCGATATGATGATTTATACCGATGAAGGCGAAAAAGTTCCTGTATCCAAGGCAGATGTGAAGTACAAACGCCATATAGGTAATGGTACGCCGACCTCTTATCTTTCCTGGAGTAATACGCTCCGTTATAAGAACTTCGACCTGAGCCTGATGTTCAACGGTGCTTTCGGTTTTGAAATCTTCAATATGCGTCGTTACGGAATGGGTCTGAAAGGTTGCGGTACGGACAATGTGCTGCGCGATGCTTATGGAAAAGATGCGAATATTACAACCGGTGGCGGTGTAATCTCTTCTTTCTTCCTTGAAAAGGGTGATTACTTTAAGCTGGA
This sequence comes from Bacteroides intestinalis, assembly GCF_003464595.1. Lineage (GTDB taxonomy): Bacteria > Bacteroidota > Bacteroidia > Bacteroidales > Bacteroidaceae > Bacteroides > Bacteroides intestinalis_A. Next base: position 599,881 of record NZ_QRZF01000001.1, on the reverse strand, counting down.
TAACCTGACTCTGGGATATACCATCACTCCGAAAGAAAACAAGTTCATCAAAGGTATGAGAGTTTATCTGACAGCTAAGAATCTGTTTACGCTGACCGGTTATTCCGGTAACGATCCCTCAGCCGTTGCTATCAACGGACTGACTCCGGGTGTAGATACAAACAGCGCCTATCCTTCAGCTACCCAGTTGAGCGTAGGCTTGAATATCCGTTTCAAATAGATATAGTTAACAAGGTTGCAGTTAACAAGGGAACGAGGATAATAGTTTCGTTTAGTAAGAGAGTCATTTCCCCTTGTCAACTTGTCGCCTGAAGCCTTGTCAACTCCTTTAATAACTAAATACAGAAAAGAATTATGAAATATCTGAAATATAAATGTCTGTTGGCAATCATTCTGGGTTGTTCATTGAGCGGTTGCTTCGACCTTACGGAAGAAGTGTTCGACCGTGTAGACTCCGGCGTCTATTATCAGGACGAGAATAGTGTGAAGAGTGCGGTAGCTACTATTTATTCCACAGGTGCTACCAGTTATGCCGAATACTTCTGGTACATGCAGGAATTTCCTGCCGATCAGGTGACCTGGCGTGTATGGAATGGCGGTCAGTGGGGATATGATGAAGGCGAAAAGTTTATCTTCTCCATTCAGAACTGGACTCCCGATGCCAAGATTATCCGTAGTGCCTGGGAGAATGCATGGACCACTATCGGCCTGTGTAACACCTTATTGGCTGATATGGGAAAGCTAACTTCTGCCGACCTGAAGATGACTGATGAGAAACTGAAAGCTTATGAAGGCGAAGTACGTACACTCCGTGCCTGGGCTTATTACAATATCTTTGAAATCTGGGGTGGTGCATTGCCGCTGAATATTGAACCGGCCACCGTAGACGGTGAATTGCCACCCACTGCCGATCCGGACTTCGATACAAGTTGCAAGAAGATTTATAACTTCATTGCTACCGAGCTGGATGATTGCTACGAAGGAATGGTCGAAAATCAGGTGAACCGCATGAACAAGGCCGTGAACCGTATGATCAAGGCCCGTCTGTTGCTGAATGCCGAAGTGTTCATCAAAGAAAGCCACTATACCGAATGTGCCGAACTGTGCCGTGAAATAATCAGCGGTAAATATGGAAAATATGAATTGGCAAAGGATTACCGCGATATTTACTCTATCAATAATACGGAATGTCCCGAAGTCATCATGGCTTTTGCCTGCGAAGACGGTAAACTGAATATGGGATGGATGCGCATGACTTTCTATCCTTATAATATCTGGGATTATTTCGGAGGCACTTACAGTCAGAGTGGTTGGAACTGCACTTGTCTGGTTCCTTCGTATGACAATGCGGGAACGGTGAATGAACTGGGAGGTACACAGGGAGCTACCTGCTTCCTCGATGCGGCTTATGGTGATAAACTGGGTGCAGTCTATGAACGCTTCGACGACCGCGACATCCGTAAAAAGAACTATAATTATGATAAGAAGAACGGCTACAGCGGTATCTTCCTGAAAGGTACCATAAAAGCTAACTATGGTAATGGTGAAGCTTTGAAAGCCGATGCCGACCGTGACGGACAAGACTTGGCGTATGTAGACCAGGTAGGTACGTTTATGAACCTCGGACGCAACTTGGAAACCGTCATGTCACCGCGTTGGGGTGAGACGAACTCCGGCCTCCGTCTGGTGAAATACCCGGTATATCCTACTTCCGCAGCCATCGACTTTCAGAACATCGATGAAGTGGAATTCCGCCTGAGCGAAGTGTACTATATGCTGGCTGAGTGTGAAATGCGTGCCGGACAAGCCGACAAGGCCAAAGAACTGGTGAATGAAGTACGTAAACGTTACTTCAGTACCGGCGACTGGGCAGACGTGAAAGACAAACCGGGCCGTGGCTTCACTGCTTTCGATATGGACTGGATGTTGAGCCAGTGGGGTGTTGAGTTCCTGAATGAAGGTCGCCGCCGCCGTACAGACCTGCGTCGTTTCGACAAATTCACGCAAGGCCAGTGGTGGTTCTTCGGACGTGCCACGGACAATGGTCAACTTTATCCCGCCAAGCGTGATCGTAAATATGAGTGGTATCCGTTGCCTGCTTCTGCATTGCTTGTCAATCAAGGACTGATACAGAACCCGAATTATAAATAACTCAAAAACAGAAAATCCATGAAAAAGATAATTTATTGGCTGTTTATGTTGCCGTTGTTTGCTCTGCTCAACGGGTGCGACGATACAGATACGATTATATTCGATGATGAACTGCCTCAGTTCGAAATCAAGGCGAACGCTATATTGCTGGAAGTCATCATGCCGAAAGGCAGTGCTGCCGATGACGAATACTACATTGTGGGCGACTTCAACGGAGGAGCCGAAGCTGCTGTAGGTAATCTGGAATGGCAGTTGGAGAAAGCTACCGGTAGTGAATCCAAGTGGGGAATCTATCTGCTACCTTCTACTTTCAAAGATGGAAAGACACTGGCAGACGGCTTCTACTTCGTATCGGCCTCGAAAGGTGAGGAACGTTCGGTGAAGAATGAGGCTGTGGTGCATCAGTTGGATGTAAAGGTAGGAACCCGTACCAATGTATGGGTGGACCGCTGGAAAGCATATTTTGAAACTGAAGAAGAAGGACATGATGGCTTTGTGGTTTATGTGGCTGATAAATCCGGTTGGGATAATCTTTACTTGTACGGTTGGGCTGGTGCCGGTGATGTAACACCTGCTTGGCCGGGTATTGCGGTGAAAGGTACGGAAGTGATCAATGGAGTTACTTATAAATACTTCGATATGGGGAAAGCTCTGGATGGTTATGAAGGTGTGAATCTAATTTTCAATAATAATGATGGAAAGCAGTTTGACGGTCCGGTGGTGACACTCAACAGAAACTTCTACTTCCGCATTACCGATAAAGGCTTTGAAGAGATAGATCCGGAAGCAAGTTATTGCATCTATGTGGATGACCAGTCCGGTTGGGGAGATCTGGCACTTTACATCTCCGGGGCAGGTGATAACAATGAAGACTGGCCGGGACTTGAACCTGCCGGAACGAAGGAAATCAACGGAGTAGTTTATAAATACTTTGAAACTGATGTGGAATTGATGAATCAGAGTCTGAAACTGACATTTAATAATAACAAAAAGGAAGACGATCCGGGACTCGTGCTGTCTTTCGTAAAGAACATCACTTTCAGCCGCGATTTCTATTTCAGCATAACTCCTGAGAAGTGTGAGGAGATAGATCCTGCAACACACGGTACAAGCTATTCCCTTTATGTGGAGGATAATACCGGTTGGAATGCGTTGGCGCTGTATGGCTATGGAGAAGCGGCTATTGGTAGCAGCTGGCCCGGCATACAGGTTTCAGAAACGAAGGAAATCAATGGTACAACGTATAAGTGTTTCCATTTGACACCGGCTTGCACAAATAAGAATATCAACCTGATATTCAATGATAACGGCGTTGGAAATCAGTTGAAAGACTATAATCTGACGATAGATCGCGATTACTATCTCCGCACCTCGGAAGCGGGTTGTAGTGAAATAAAAGATTGCACCGTGTATGTACAGGATAACTCCGGTTGGGAAGCTTTGACTCTCTATGGCTGGGGCGACGCTGCAATTGGCGACAGTTGGCCGGGCATACAAGTAACCGGAACGAGGGAGATCAATGGTGTTACTTATAAGTACTTTGATTTATCGGAGCACATGGGTAAGTATTCGAATCTGATTTTCAATAACAATGGAGGCGGACAGCAAATAGAAGATGGCGGGCTGTATACAGCATTGATAGGAGATATCTACTTCTCTATCACAGCTACTTCTTATGAAAAATTGCCCAAGCCTTAAGATGCTTTGAGTTTCAAGATGGGAAACCGTTTGTTTCATGCCTTGAAACAAGTAGTTTCATTACTTGAAACTCTCTGTTTCACACCGAGAAACTCTTAGTTTCATTGCTTGAAACAGATTATTTGAAATTATAACTTATACTATCTCAATTAATTAAATAGATATGAGAATAAAGGATATCCTTAAGATTTTGTGCTCCAGCCTTTTGCTGTTGAGCTTTACCGGATGCAGTTCGGATGATGATCCTGATATGCCGCCTCCCGCAGGTGACGCTACTACAGACGGAATGGTGATTTATGAAGCCAATCCGGCACTCTTCGGTGAAACGCAAGCACTGAATGGACTGACTGCCCAACTGCCGCGTATCAAAAAGCTGGAAGCCAATGTTCTTTGGCTCATGCCCATTTTCCAGCAAGGTGAAAAGAATGCTGTCGGTTCTCCGTATTGTGTGAAAGACTATCGGGCTATTAATCCTGCCTATGGAACGCTGGCCGATCTGAAAGCATTAGTCACGAAAGCCCATGCCGAAGGTATGTTGGTCATCCTGGACTGGGTAGCTAACCATACCGCCTGGGATCATGCCTGGACTACGGAGCATAAGGACTGGTATACGCAGGACGCCAACGGCAATATTGTTTCTCCCCCGGGAATGGGTTGGGACGATGTGGCTGATTTGAATTATGACAACACTGCCATGCGTGCCGCCATGCAGGAGGCTATGCTTTACTGGCTGACCGAAGCTGACATAGACGGATTCCGTTGCGACCATGCCGAAGGTGTGCCCAATGACTTTTGGAAGGAAACTATCACGAAGCTTCGTGCCGCCAAAAGTACCTTGCTGATGCTGGCCGAAGGTTCACAAACCGCACTCTACGATGCAGGTTTTGATATGCTGTATGCCTGGAACTTCGCTTATAAACTACAGTATGTATATGCAGGAAGCGCTTCTGTGGCTAATTTGTATGATACACATCGTAGTGAGCTTGCTTCGGTAACAGATAAACGGTTACTTATGCGTTATTCCACTAACCATGATATGGCTTCCGAGAAATCGCCCGTGCAGGCTTATCAAACCAAAGAAGGTGCTTTCTCAGCCTTTGTGGCCTCTATTTCTATGGGTGGCTGCCCAATGATTTATAGTTCGCAGGAACTGGCTTATGACAAGGCCCTCTCTTTCTTTGGCTATCAGGCGATGGACTGGAATTCTAATGCCGATTATCAGGCGGATTATACCAAACTGATGCAGTTGTATCGCAATTCTCCCGCTTTACAGAATGGAGAGATCAAACTTTATCAGACGAGTAAAGCGATATGCTCTTATCGTATTTCCAGTACGGAAAAGATACTGGTACTGATAAATACCAGTGGCAATCAGGAAAGATTGAATCTGCCTATGGAGCGGGTAGGGGATAGTGCAAAGAATCTCTGGACCGGAGAAAGCACCGTGTTGCCAAGAACGATAACGTTGGAGCCCTATCAATATTACATCTGGAAAATAGAAGGATAATATGAAGAAATATATATTTATTGTAAGCCTGCTGTGCCTGCTTGCTGCCTGTACAGGTAAGCGGCAGGACGAAGCGGTGGTGGAAGTTGCGGCATTGCCTGCTGTGGAAGATGTGGTGATGTATCAGGTCAATCCGCGAGTGTTTGCTCCTGAGAAGTCATTCAAGGCGGTGGAACGTCGCTTAGATTCCATTCAGGCATTGGGAATCAACGTGGTGTGGTTTATGCCGATCAATGAAGTGGGGCAGGAGAAATCTGTGAATTCCCCCTATTGTGTGAAGGACTATAAAGGAGTGAATCCGGAGTTCGGAACACAGGATGAGTTTAAGGCCTTAGTTGCCACTTGCCATCAGAAGGGGATGAATGTGATTATCGACTGGGTAGCCAATCATACTTCCTGGGACAATGCCTGGATTGCCAACAAAGAATGGTATACGCAGGATGAGGCCGGCAATATAATCTTTCCTGCCGGAACCGGTTGGAAGGATGTAGCTGACTTAAACTTTGATAATCAGGAGATGCGCCTGGCAATGATTGAAGCCATGAAGTTTTGGGTTACTGAAATCGGCATCGATGGTTTCCGTTGCGATGCGGCGGACTTTGTTCCTTTCGACTTCTGGAAACAGGCGCTCGACTCTTTGCGTGCCATCCCCGAGCGTTCGTTGTTGATGCTGGCTGAAGGGAAAAGACGCGACCACTTTGATGCTGGTTTCGATATGAATTATTCCTGGGACTTTCTGGAGTCACTTCGCGATGTATTCGTAAAAGATGCTCCGGCACAGGAACTGTTTGCTACGGATAAAGCGGAGTATGACACTATCCCCGTAGGAAAAGTGAAACTGCGTTTTACCACCAATCATGATGAGTCGGCAAAGATGTCGCCTATTAAAGAATTCGGAGATATGCGCGGCTCTATGGCAGCTTTCGTGCTGACTACTTATCTGCATGGAGGAGCGTTGATTTATGGTTCACAAGAGGCGGGTTATCCCGAAGCTATCAACTTCTTTACGTATGTTCCGGTGGATTGGACCGGGAACAGTGAACTGTATCAGGAATACTGCCGTCTGATGGCTCTTTACAACGAGTATCCGGCTATTCGTAAAGGGGGATTGAAGACATATCCGCAACCCGATGTGCTGCTCTTTGAGAAACAGGATGGCAAAGATCGTGTGTTGGTTGCTGTAAATGTACGTAATCGTGAAGTAAATGTGACGCTTCCGCAAGAGTGGAACGGACATCCAAGTAAAGATATGTATAGCGGAACAGAAGAGAAGCTGGAAGCAGAACTGAGCCTGTGCCCTTATCAGTATCGAATCTTTAAGTATTGATAATATGATGATATGATAATATGAATAAATGATAATTTATCAAGCTCGATATAATTACGAAGCATTTATAATATGGAGTAACTATAATATGAAGTAACTATAATTCTCCTCCTCCAGGGAGGAGGAGTACCCGTAGGGGGAGGTGGTAGGTGAAGCAATAAAATACCTATCAATCATAAGTCTAAGGAATCTTTTCCCTACCTACCACCCCGCCCTTTGGGCACCCCTCCTCCCAAGATGAGGGGAATTGGGATAGTTCTGTCTTTCAATGTTCGTCTTGTAAATTATCAGTTTATGTATAATACTAAAACCATAATAGAATATGAAACATTCCCTTTTTATTGCCTTTTTCCTTTGCCTCGGTTCGTTCGCCTCGGCCCAGCAACTCACTTCTCCTGACGGTAACCTGTCACTGGTATTTATGGAGCAGGCAGATGGCGTTCCGGCATACCGGCTGGACTATAAAGGCAAACCCGTTTTAACTTCCGGTCGTTTAGGTCTCCTGACGGAAGAAGCCGACCTGACCCGTGGATTCAAACAAACAAACCTTGAACGTGCTTCTGTTGATAACTACTGGAATCCCGTCTGGGGTGAGTACAACCGGGTACGGAATCATTATAACGAAATGACCGTCACCCTGGAGCAACCGGAAACAGGACGTATCCTGAATATCCGCTTCCGTCTGTTCAATGATGGCCTGGGCTTTCGCTACGAACTGCCTTTGCAACGCAAGATGAACTACCTCACCGTAAAAGATGAAGTAACCGAATTCAATCTCACGGGAAATCACAAAGCTTTCTGCATTCCCGGCGACTATGATACCAATGAGTTTGCCTATACCACCGCCCCTCTATCGGAAATAGCAGTGGATATGGAGAAAAGAATTGCCAAGAAATCTTATGAATCGAAAGCCGAAGGCGGCTTGACAGTACAAACCCCGCTAATGATGAAAAGCGAAGATGGCATCTACCTGAATATCCATGAAGCCGCTTTAGTGGATTATGCCGGTATGTTGCTGAATGTAGACGATAAGCAGTTTAAACTGAGTGCCCACCTGACTCCCGATAAATTGGGTAAGAAAGGTTACCTGCAACTGCCCGTGCTGTCTCCCTGGCGTACCGTTATTGTTAGCGATGATGCCCGCGATATTCTCGCTTCTCAATTGATTTATAATCTGAACGAACCTTGCCAATATGAAGATACCTCCTGGATTCGTCCGATGAAATTCGTCGGTGTGTGGTGGGAAATGTTCACAGGCGAAGGAAAGACCTGGGCGTATAGTGATTTCTACCAGGCCAAGCCCGGCATCACAGATTATACCAAACTGAAACCTAATGGCCATCACCCCGCCAATACCGCCCATGTGAAGGAATATATCGACTTCGCCTCCGCCCATGGCATCGACGGAATACTGGTAGAAGGCTGGAACGAAGGTTGGGAAGATTGGGCTTCCTACCGGAAAGACCGTCAGTTCCTCTTCAACAAAGCCTATCCCGACTTCGACGTTAAAGAGCTGCAGCGTTATGCCAAAGAAAAAGGCGTGCAAATGGTAATGCATCACGAAACAGCCGCGAATGCTGCCGACTACGAACGCCAATTGGATGAGGCCTTCCAGTTCATGGTAGACAATGGCTATCATGCCGTGAAAACCGGTTATGTAGGTTACATCATCCCCCGTAATGAATATCACTCTTCCCAATGGATGAACAACCATTACATCCATGTAGCCCGTCGCGCAGCTGATTATAAAGTAATGGTTAATAGCCACGAGGCAGTACGCCCCACCGGTTTGTGCCGTACTTATCCTAACTGGCTGGCCCAGGAATCTGCCCGTGGCGGAGAGTTCGAAACAATGGGCGGCAATGATCCCGATCATACTTGTATCCTGCCTTTTACCCGCCTGAAAGGTGGTCCGATGGACTATACCCCGGGTATTTTCGAGACAAGACTGTCTTATTACAACGGTGAGAAGCCCAACGAACGTGTGCATACCACTTTGGTGAAGCAAATGGCACTCTACATGACCATGCCTTCTCCTATCCAGATGATAGCCGACCTGCCTTCCAATTACGCCCGTTTCCCGGATGCCTTCCGCTTCATTGAAGACGTTGCGGTAGACTGGGACAATAGCTGGTACCTGGAAGCCGAACCGGGAGATTACATTACCGTAGCCCGCAAGGCAAAAGGTAAAAACGAATGGTTTGTTGGCGGCATTACCGATGAGAATAGTCGTACGGCAACGATTCCTTTCTCCTGGCTTCCGGAAGGAAAACAATACATCGCTACCATTTACGAAGATGGCAAGGATGCAGATTGGGATACCAATCCCCAAAGCTATCGTATACGTAAGGTAGTAGTGACACCTAAGAGTGTACTGAAACAGAAATTAGCCGCCAGTGGTGGCGTTGCCATCAGCATCAAAGAGGCTGATAAAGCGGAGATAAAAGGTTTGAAAACCATCCGCTAAGGCATAAAGGCATTAAATGGAGATATACTCTGCATTTAATATTAAAGTTAACAATACGAATAGGGAGGCCGGGAGGTTCCCCTATTTTTTTGTGCTTACCTGCCTGCATTAGATATTTCTAATGAGTGTAAGGTTTCTGCAAATCCTAACAGCGGAGGTCGTTTGCAAAAGGTAAAGATTGACAAGTAATAAAGGAAAGTAGGAAGGAAACGACTTAAATTCCTTCCTACTCAGTTTATTTATAGTAACTAGATTCCGTATAGGGATAAATATTTATTCTATTTTATAGATATCCATAATCATTTGTTTGTACTCATCATTAAGTCCTTGTACTAACACCAGTCTATTTACTCCTATCTCTGTTAATATCCAGTCACCTTCTAAAAAGTGAAGGTTGATAGAATTAAAAGGTTGTTCTATGGTTAATAGCCTATCATCTGTGGTATATTTGAAATCCCACTTCTGAACTCGTCCGTTCTTAACCACCACGGAATTTCCGCGATTTTCAGTGAGAAATAAGATACTAACTTTACCATTATCGGTTATCTGTCCTGACGTTTTTGTTATCAATGTACCTTCCCATTCTGTTTGCTTTAAGTCAGGAATTTTTAGTGGAATTTCCTCGATTTCATTATTGTTGGCACAACTAAAGAAACTGAGTGTGACGATAATTGTTGATATTATCTTTAGCTTATTCATTGTATTATAATCCAATTATTTTGTAGAATTGAGATAATGTTGTCATTGATATTGCTTTTTCCGGTACAGTATTTATCCAGTTATTCATACCATAGGTTTCCGGTATAAAGTTATCTATATCGTAGAAAGAATAGGCATATCGCTTAACCGGATCATATATATACCAAATATTAGTGTTCGGATTCTTAAATTTGTACATATTACTCTCAGATAAACCGGGAAGATTTATATTGAAAGGTATTCGAATTATTGGATTGAGCGTTTTATTGGAATTAGCTTTAATCTCACACTGATAATATTTACTCTTTTCATCAGTAATAATCTTGCTTTTTGCCATAAAAGTATCATAACTACTATTTGCTTTTAACTCTGCATCCGATGCTTGGCTACTTTTCCCATCACTGAGTATAATTTGATCTCCTTGCCTGGTATTTAATACAGGTGCTATTTCATATAATTTTTCTCCAGAACTAGAGTTGCGAACAAAAACTTTCACTATTTCAATAAAAGGCTCTGTCATTTCTATGTTACTTGTAAAGCCCATGTGTGTATCTTGTATTCTTTGCTTGAAATTCATCTCTAAGACAAGTTCAGATAATCCAATCAAGCCTTCGCCATTTTCTCTTAAACCAATCATAACATGGTTACTCTGGTCAGACAAGGTTCTCAGCCATGGTGTTAAATCAATATTCATATTTTCTATGCTTTCGGCACTTGTCTCTATTGTGCCTAATCCCCCGATAGTGTGAATATAACAATGTACATCTTTTACTTTATTCGTATTGGATATATTGTTACCCGTATTTTTCCCAAAATCTAAGTTACCGGAAGCAGAACTCAAACTATCTTTGGGCAATCCTTTTTTACCCCAACTGAACGAAGCCTCAATATGTTCTTGTACGTCTTTCTCAGTGCTTTCATAGTCAAACTTGTAGTCACTTGAAGCTACGAATAATGCAGAAGCTCTGCCACCGGTATAATATCCGCTTATAACCAATGGGCCGTAATCGTTCAATATTTCAGATATTGGAGTCAAGTAAAGCGACATTTGAAATACTTCGTCCAAGCATTCTGATGCTATCGTTTTCAGTACAACATTTGTTGTATTAAGTTTATATTGTGCCTGTTGAAGTTTTATACTAACTTCCCCATAGACTCTATTGCTCTCGGTTATATTAGTTGTCTTAAAAATTTCAGTGGTTTCTTTTTTTCTGCCGAATTTGAAAAGTTTTAAGTTAAGGCTAAATCCTGATTTAACCGTTTTTGTTACACTTGTATTTTTTTCATATCTGTCATAATCTGTATAAGCCGTTTTTTCGATTTTAGTTTCACTGATATTGAATGCTGTGATTGCCTTGCTAAAGCGACTTCTTAATTTTTCCAAATCAATAACGGCGTCTGTAGCATTTGAGTATTCACCTATTAGAGAGTTACCTACATTATAACCTACACCTATATAGTCTTCTAAAGGAAAATAACTTCGGGTTTGTATTTTGCGCTTAGGCACATCTTTTGTCCATACGGTTGTTAGATCTGGATTTCTATCTTGCAGGATAATAATAGAATCACCTTTGCTTTTTAAAGGTTTTACTCCATTGGAGGAGAAATAATCATCATTGGTACATGCAGCAAAGAATGTAGCCAAAGATATATATATAACTGTTCTTCTAATTTTCATATCCTTAAAGTTTCAGAGGGTTTGTTTTACTTACATTTTTGATGTTTGGATGGAAAATTCTTACTTCTTTGGTATCTAATTTAATCTCATGTATTGATGGCTCAATCTTTTCATCTACATAGAGAGTGCCTTTCCATATGCCCCTTAAATTAGTTTCTCGATAATCTTCCTCATTTTTAGGATTAGTATAATCGATTTTTGCTTCATATTCTACTTCTACATCGTAGATTTTGAGATGATATGTTACCTCATATTTGGTTCTAGCCGGTACAGTTATAGGCAAACTGATAGATAACGGATTGACAACTGTATAGGAAGGGCTATATGTAACAGTTGCATCAGTGTTTTGACTTGGAAGAAGATTTACTTCTCCGTTTATTACGCTTGGCCTTTTGAATTTTCGATTTAATCCATGTAGTAGAAAATTTACGCATTTATCCTCTATGTATTGTGAACGTTCTCTTACTGTTGATTCGAATGCCATAATTGTAAGATCATCTGAATAGGCTTCATTGGTATATGAGCTAACAATATCGTAATTGCCTTTAAAAGTAGCTTTAGCAGAATATTGATTTATATACTTAATTTCTCTAAGCGTAAAAGTATCGCATGGAGTTATAATAAACTCTTGGGTTTCTTTTTGTTGATATTTCCCATACCCGACAGGTGTGCTACTTAACCCTTTTGTTTCCCATACATAATTGAAAACATCCATCCAGTTTCCACTATCCCCCTGTCCTATCAGTGACTGACTCTCTATGACTAGATAACCTTGATTTTTAGTTGCACGATATATATCCCATGAAGCACCATATAAAGATCCTGTGCCGTCTGGTGACATAAATAGTATTTTATTATCCGGATTATCGGAACGTTGCCCTACGGCCAAAGGTTGATTCATGGCTGGTGTACCATAAATAAGATATGGTATTCCACTAACAGAAGGCAATATCTTTATATAAAATTGTTGGCGGTAGTTTCCTATATATTTAGCATGTACAGTTATAGGTTGGCTAACTCCGTTCATAGTTAATTGTGCACCACTATATGCTCTTGGCTCTATGGTAATTGGCATCTCTCGAATTGTATATAAAATATCTGATAAATTAGAGTCGTAATTAGCACGTGTATTACGTTTTTTTACAGAATCAGGATTAGGTATATATGGTATATAACTTGGTACGGTGTCAGGTAGAGCCCGCGTAATTAATACTTGGTTACCTAAATCCGTAAGTTCTTGTTCGCTTTCTGAGCAAGAATACATTCCTATAAGTATTATTGCAACGAATAGGGTAAAAATACTTTTTTTCATGATTATTTTTTTGATTAATGAATATTGTTCACAGTGAATTCTCCTACTATTTCCATGTCTTTATCCGAATAGATGAGTTCATATTGTCCTCCTTTAAACTCACTTAGGTCAATCGTATAGAGTGTATTAATCTTAGGTATTACAGTTTCGTGGTAGATGATATTTCCCTGATTGTCCTTAATTTGAAAGGTACTTGATTGACTTTCGTCATCTAGGAATTCCACTTTTATATACCTATTATCTTCAACAGAAGCATCGATAGGTATAAAGGATACTGACCTAGTTGTAGTATCCCAGATTTTTGAGTTTATAAACAGAATTCTTGAACTTGATAAAATAGCTGCATCCATGACATTGAATGAAACAGCTATTAGCAATAATGCAAAGACTAATTTTTTCATGTATCTATTGTAATTTGTTTGTTGCAAAATTACGAATAGATAATGAATCATAGTGCTGAACACACATTCAATACATATACATGACAGTGTTGATAATCAGTAGTATAGGCTGAAGTTTATACTCATGTTCCTTTTATCGGGGGATTACTGTCACATTTACATGAGTTTTAAAGCGATATATTCATAAAAAGGCATTTTAGCCGGAACCGTTATATTTAGCTTTTGTTTGAGTCTTAAACGCTTTGTACTGACAGAGGTCGGATTGATGTTAAGCAGTTTGGCTTCTGAAGTTATGTCGAAGCCAAACATACAGAAACAGCAATACTTCCATTCCTGGTCTGATAGCTCAGTACATGTATCTAATATGTAAGAATGCAGATTAGGATATATACTTGTTATTTCTTTCTCAATAAGACACCACTGTTTCTCCGTAATGAGAGATTTTTTTGTTCCCGGTATGTTTGGGCTAGCTAAATGTACCAAGTCTTTATATATAGGTGAATTTGAGATTAACTTGTTCTGTAGCTTTTTGTAGTTAGAGACTACAATGGTTATTTCTTCTTTCATCTTGTTATAGTTCTCGTTCTTCTCCTCAAGGGTAGACAACTTCTTTTGCTTCTCTTCCAAATCTATTGATAAATGTAGCAGCTTCATTTTTACATCATTTAGCTCAATCTGTTGTTTATGGATATTTGCTATAATCCTTTTTCTGTACCATAAATATACGATTAGCATTGCTAATATAGATAGGATGCAGAGTATGGAAATGATAATATATTTTTGTCTGCTGATGGTCAGGTCATTGATTTTTTCTCTGTGCCTAAGGTTATTATATTTCTTCTCTATATTTAGGATGTTCATTTGATTCTCTGCTCCTACAATTGAGTCCAATAGAATCAGGCATCTTTCCATATTGTCAAGTGCCAGATCATACTTTTTTTCTTTTTTGTGTATTAGATGATACAGATTATTGATGCTATATGCATATTCCGGATTTTCTTGTGGCAATGTTTGTAATATGTCTCTTGCTTTGGCTAAAGAATCAGTTTCAATATACATTTGAACTAAAGCTATATAGTTGGGCATTATGTTAGTACCATGCAATAATGCCTTATGATAATAAGGTTTAGCCTTATCATATTTTTGTTGTATGAGATAAATATTTCCGATACCATTTAAAATAGATGCTTTTATTGCTATGTTTTTAGACATATTGGCTATGGAGTCTGCCATAAACATTACCTTTAAAGCTTGAGATAATGAATCCATTCCAGCATATTCACGCCCTATATCCCTTAATGCGCACGCATAGCTATCAAAATTTTGAGCTAATCTGAAATGTTTCGCCCCTAGTTTATATTTGGTGCTAGCTTGTTCGAACATGCCTTTTTCTTCATATAAATCACCTATGTAGCAATTTATATAGCCGGTTAAATTTTCAAATGTATTTTTTTCTGCAATCTCCAAAGCTTTGGTATAGATTGTCATTGCTTGGTCATAGTCTCCGTCTTCTGCATATGAACGTCCAAGGTAAAGCAGTATTTGGGCTTGCTCTTCTGCATTGCCTTCTGATAAAAAACATTTGTAGGCACGTTCGAGGTGATAAGTAGGTAGAATCTGAGTATGAATTTTATCTGTTATTTTCCCTGACAGCATGCACCAGCGGGCAAATGATTTATTGTCAAGAGCTTCTGGGGAAGGTATGCTTTCCAATAGAGTTGAAGCACTATCGGGATTGATCTCGATTATCTTTTCTACTTCATCCAATAGCTTGCCCGAAGCGGGCTGCTGTTTACTGCATCCTACGAATACTAGTAAAGTGATGATTGCATACACTATATTTTTCATCTGTTTATTTGGTTTGGTTATATTAATTGTAATTTGTCATGTTATGCCATTAAATTACCAGATAATACTATGCTACATAATCTACATTGAAAATGTAATTAGTACTTTCAATAGTCTATTACAAAAGTATGGATATTCTTCAAGATGTGTTATTTACCTGTTCTACATTTAGCACTATTTAATGTGAACTCGGTATAAGTAAGTAATTAGGATTATAGCAATGATAGCGTTGGTTTCATAGGACTTAATTATAATATTTGAACGATTATCACTATGTTCTCAGAGTCTAAAATTACGGAAGTCTATTATATAGTCAATGATTTTTGCAAAGAATTTGCATTTCAATAGGGAAAATGTATGCCTAGAAATAAATAGAACAAAAGATGTGCTGACAAAGGGTATATCGGGCAAGAGTTATTTGAAAAACTTTTCCTTAATGGTATGCAGTTAATACCAAAAGTGAAAAATAACATGAAGAACTCACTGAAGAGTGTAGCTGACAAAATTCTAATGAGGAAACTAGTTCTGACTGAAATGGTTAATGATGAACTGAAGAATCTAACATAGACTGAACGTTTAAGCTATCGCTCTTTCAATAGCTTTATTACTAATGTGCTTTCTGCTATTACTGTTTATTGCTTCTTTGGTAAGAAATCAGCCATTGATATCAATTTTATAAAAGACGGACAACTTGCCTTATTTTGATTATATTGAACTTACGTTATTTTAGGCTCTATAAGGAACTGAGTGGGAATAAGCGATAAAGCTACCTATAAGTCGTTGGTCAACTCCTACCTAGTAGTCGGTGAATTCCCTGCTGTTTCATATCTTTAAATATAACAACCAAGTCATATTTGCAGAGTAATAAGTAGGGATATTGTATCTATCTGACTGATAAACAGAGTCAGCTTATAAGTTCAAAACAATTTCTAATAATCAATCTGTGATACAACGAAGGGCTTCCTCACGGAAACCCTTGCGTTTAGTGTGTTAGAAAAAACTTTTTTTCCTATAGTAGTTGTAAGAGAGAATTTTAAAGTTTGTACAAGCTCTTCTTCGGGTAATCCAATTCAGGATTGCCTTTGTAACCTACCTTACCGCTACCGCTGGTGCGTACTTTCAGGAATTCGGTAGCAAAGCATTTGATACTGCCCGAACCTGCTACACTGGCGGAAACGCGCTGGGCTTCATAACCTTCTGTAAGGAGGTCGCCCGAACCGGCTACACTGTAAGAAGCGGTTTGAGTAGTTCCGGTAATGGTAGCTGAACCTGATCCGGCAACGCTTGCTTCTGTGCCTGCGGCGGTTACATTCTTCAATATCATGTCACCCGATCCGGCTACAGAAACTTTCAGATTGTTGCAAGTGATGTTATTTGCATTGATATCACCTGAACCGGCTACAGATACCTTCATATCATTACATTTAATGCCACTGCCCTTGATGTCTCCCGAACCTGCAACATTGATTGTCAGGTTATCATCGGTTTGAAGTCCATTCTTCAGGAAAATATCTCCCGAACCAGCAACTGAGATACCATTCAGAGTTTCTGCAGATACGCGTACCTCCAGTTTTTTATAAGATACGTTGACATTCTTCTTGAAACCTATATATAAGGTGTTGTCTTTTACCTTGATATCCAGTAAGTCGATAATATTGTCTGAAGTATAGACTTCCACTTCAGGACGTCCCGATTTCTGGGTAAACGTAACATCCGGACTGCCGGCTACGCTGATTTTCTTGAAATTGTCTACCTTGATGTCCTTGGTTACGTAAGTATTGCTGGCTACTACTTTCTTATTGCTCCAGTTACCGGAACTGTAGTTCTTGCTTTGTGAACACGCTGTTGTACTGATGATTAAACAGATACATGTGATAAGACTTGCTAACTTTCTCATAACTTCTTTAGTTTTATAATTATTTATATATATTATTCCTGTTTACTTATTAGACGTAAGTTACTTAAAAAAGGTTGCATGTTTCTTTCTCTTTTTTAAAGAAACTTTTTAATGAACGTCCGGTCATGTTATATAAGTCAATATTCATGCCAAATCTATAAAGTGTTGATACATAGAATATATTCTTTTGAATCATGTGTTCATTTTCGGACACTTGTCCGTTTTTGGTTGCCCGATCACTTGTATATTCGGATGATATTTCGTTCATTTGTCCGTTTATTCATTGGGAGATTTTATTGTTTTGGAAAATGTATTGGAAGATAATGAACTTGGGCGTTTCCTTATAAAGGTGAATACCCGTGCCCGGCGCCTGACTTTCCGTACGCGGGAAGATGCCGTCTATGTAACCGTTCCGCCCGGAACTACGATGAAAGAGGTGAAGAATGCAATAGAACAGTTGCGTCCTCGTTTGCGGATAGCCCGTAAAAAGCATATCCGTCCTTTGATAGACTTGAACTTCCGGATAGATACGGAGTTCTTCAAGCTAAGCCTTGTAGGCGGACAGCGTGAACGTTTTCTTTCGCGTTCCGAACTGGGCGAGATGCAGATCATTTGTCCTCCGGGAGCTGATTTCTCGGATGAAGGATTACAGACATGGTTGCGTAAAGTCATTGAAGAAGCCTTGCGGCGTAATGCGAAGATTATTCTTCCACCCCGTCTGTATATGCTTTCGCAAAAGCATAACTTGCCTTATCAAAGTGTAAAAATCAATTCCAGCAGTGGACGTTGGGGCAGCTGCTCGGCACGGCGTAACATAAATCTTTCTTTCTATCTGGTCTTGCTTCCGAAGCATCTGATAGACTATGTGCTCTTACATGAATTGTCTCATACCCGCGAAATGAACCATGGAGAGCGTTTCTGGGCACTTCTCGACGAACTGACGGAAGGAAAAGCCCAGGCATTGCGGAAAGAATTGAAGCAATACCGTACAGAAATATAAGAATCGTTTAAATTCCCTTCTTTCTCCTTACCTTCTCCCTACCTACTCCTTACCTACTCCCTACCTTCTCCTTGCTATAGGACAGGGAGAAGGTGGGGAGTGGATGAGAGGTAAATCAGATTCAGATATGAAGAAGGTATGGTTTACCTATTTCTGTGACAACTGTTTTACTTCTTCGTTTTCTTTCTCAAAACGATAGGTTCCTCCTCTTTCGCTTAGTTCGAACAGGGAAAGTTTTTCGGTTTTATTATCCACAATAAACAGTGCGCTCTGTTCTGCAAAACGTTTCACATCAATGCTGAATGGCTCTTCTGTTATTTTTTTATTTACCAGTACGCTGTCATTAATCATTAGCGATAAGGAATCTCCTACAAATCCTTTCGTTAATGTAATGGTATATGTTTCAATGAAATTCCGGTCTTCATCTTTTTTTTTATCCAGACGCAGACTCATGTAAACGAAGATGACGACTACGAAAATAACAGCAAAAGCCAGGATGCCATTGCCTACCATAAACTGTTTGTTAGTATTCAGATGGTGTGCCATAAAGTTTGAAGTTTTAAGAAAGGTGCAAATGTAACGAATAGATGCTATATTTCAGTACCTGAAGAGTAACTTTCTGGGATAAATTGCCTAATATTGCAGTTGCAAAACTTTAAATGAAGATGCCATGAAAAGGAAAGTGACTCTCCTGTTGCTATTATTCTGTATATTTACCCTGCATGCACAAGGAGTGTATAAAACGGATAAAGACCTTTCTTATGTTTCCGGTGAGGAAACTGATGCCTATCGAAAAGAACGTTGTAAAC
Organism: Bacteroides intestinalis; assembly: GCF_003464595.1. Taxonomy (GTDB): domain Bacteria; phylum Bacteroidota; class Bacteroidia; order Bacteroidales; family Bacteroidaceae; genus Bacteroides; species Bacteroides intestinalis_A. The sequence continues at coordinate 581,087 of NZ_QRZF01000001.1, read as the reverse complement.
TGGATGTCTACTATCCGGTGGACAAAAAAGATTTCCCTACCATTGTATGGTTTCATGGTGGTGGACTGGAAGGTGGCGGTAAGCATATTCCACAGGAATTGATGAATAGAGGCTTTGCTGTAGTAGCGGTGAATTATCGCTTGAGCCCCAAAGCCCAAAATCCTGCTTATATTGAAGATGCTGCCGCGGCTGTGGCGTGGACATTCAGCCATATAGAAGAATTCGGTGGTAGTAAAGATAAGATATTTATTTCCGGTCATTCGGCAGGAGGTTATCTTTCATTAATGCTGGCTATGGATAAAAAGTATATGGAAGCTTATGGTGCGGATGCCGATAAAGTAGCCGCTTATCTTCCTGTTAGCGGGCAGACCGTAACCCATTTCACTATTCGCAAAGAACGGGGATTGCCGAATGGCATTCCTGTTATTGATGAGTATGCCCCTGTGAACCGTGTACGCAAAGATACCCCTCCCGTAATACTGATTACCGGTGACCGTAACCTGGAAATGGCAGATCGTTGGGAAGAAAATGCATTGCTTGCTTCGGTACTAAAGAATATCGGAAACAAGAAGTCTGCTTTGTACGAACTACAGGGCTTCAATCACGGCACAGTGCTCGAACCAGCTTGTTTCCTGATTATAAACTATATCCGTGACTACTGTCGAAGCATGGCGGACCAGAAATAAGCAAGATAATACCTCTAAACATATTTTATAATGAAAAGATTAACGACTTTGTTAACTGCCTTTTTGTTGTGCACCATTACTTTTGCACAGCAAGCTCTCTGGGGGAATATCCCGGTTGTTTCTCCCGAAATTCATGATAATAATACCGTTACTTTCCGCCTGCAAGCACCTAAAGCGGTGAAAGTACAAGTTACAGGCGATTTCCTTCCTAAGCAAAAGATAAAAACGGCGAATGGGGAGTTTGAAATCCTCGGGATTGCCGAACTTACGGAGGGGAAAACAGGAGTATGGGAATATACAACTCCCGAACCTTTACAGCCGGAGCTTTATAGTTACTCTTTCATAGTAGATGGTTTGCGGATGAATGATCCTGCTAACATCTATCTGATTCGTGATGTAGCTACCTTGACCAATGTATTTATCATTGGCGGTGATCGCGCCGATCTTTATAAAGTGAACTCGATACCCCACGGAACCGTATCCCGGACATGGTACAATAGTCCGACGCTTGGCATGGAACGCCGTATGACGGTTTATACTCCTGCCGGTTATGAAACCAGCGGAAAACGTTATCCGGTGCTCTACCTCCTTCACGGAATGGGTGGTGACGAAGAAGCATGGATTTCACTTGGCCGTACTGCGCAGATTCTGGATAATCTGATTGCACAAGGCAAGGCAAAACCTATGATTGTAGTCATGCCGAATGGGAATGCTTCACAGGAAGCTGCTCCGGGTGAGACTTCACGTGGATTGCTGCCTCCCACTACGCAGTTGCCCAAGACCATGGAGGGCTCTTACGAACAGGCGTTTCCCGACATCGTGAAGTTTGTAGATAAAAACTATCGTACGATTAAGAGTAAGTCCGGTCGTGCCATTGCCGGCTTGTCTATGGGTGGTTTCCACTCTATGCACATTTCCAAGCAATACCCCGATATGTTCAACTATGTCGGTCTGTTTTCTGCTGCCATTATGCCTAATAAGGATGTATCTTCACCGATTTATGAAGATATTGAAGGTAAATTGAAGGTACAGTTTGCTAAGAATCCCGCCCTTTACTGGATTGCCATCGGCAAAACGGATTTCCTTTATAAAGCCAATGTGGATTACCGTAAACTGCTGGATGAAAACGGATATAAATATACTTATTATGAGACGGATGAAGGACATATCTGGAAGAACTGGCGTATTTATCTGACGGAATTTGTCCCGATGTTATTTAAATAAAAAACAAAACCATGAGTAGAAAATTGATCTTATCTGTAGCCCTCTCCGGGCTAGTGTCAACTGCTATGGCGCAAACCACGGTAGCGCCCGCTATTCCAAGAGACGAAAATATTGAGAAAAAGGTGGAGGCACTGCTCGAGAAGATGACCCTCGAAGAGAAGATTGGCCAAATGACGGAACTTACCATTGACGTCATTACCAAACGTGATAATCCGACTAAAGAGTTCCAGATAGATGATGCATTGCTGGATACTGTTATCGGCAAGTATAAAGTAGGCTCTATCCTGAATGTTCCCCAGGGTATTGCCCAATCCAAAGAGAAATGGGAGGAAATTATTAAGAAGATACAGGATAAATCCATGAAGACTATGGGTATCCCTTGTATTTATGGAGTAGACCAGATACATGGAACCACCTATACGTTGGGCGGTACTTTCTTCCCCCAAGGTATCAATATGGCGGCTACATTCAACCGGGAACTGGTTCGTGAAGGGGCCCGCATTTCCGCTTACGAAACTAAAGCCGGTAGTATTCCCTGGACATATGCTCCCGTGCTCGACCTGGCTCGCGATGCCCGCTGGCCCCGTCATTGGGAAAATTATGGCGAGGATTGCTATGTGAATGCAGAGATGGGACGCGAAGCTGTCCTCGGTTTCCAGGGCAGTGATCCTAATAATATAGGAAAGCAACAGGTAGCAGCTTGTATCAAGCATTATATGGGATATGGTGTTCCGGTATCGGGCAAAGATCGTACACCTTCGTCCATCACTGTGCAAGACATGCGCGAGAAGCATTTTGCTCCGTTCCTCGAAGGTATCAAGGCGGGTGCTTTGTCTGTCATGGTGAACTCTGCCATGAATAATGGACTTCCTTTCCATGCCAACTATGAGCTGTTGACGCAGTGGCTGAAAGAAGACTTGAACTGGGACGGTATGATTGTAACTGACTGGGCGGATATCAACAACCTCTATACCCGCGATAAGATTGTCGGAAGCAAGAAAGAAGCAATTAAAGTGGCTATTAATGCTGGTATCGATATGTCTATGGTTCCTTATGAATGGAGTTTCTGTATCTATCTGAAAGAACTGGTGGAAGAAGGTGAAGTTCCCATGAGCCGTATTGATGATGCTGTGCGTCGTGTGCTGCGTATGAAATATCGCTTGGGCTTGTTCGATACACCTGCTTACAGGCATCAGGATTTTCCATTGTTCGGCGGAAAGGAACATGCAACTGCTGCTTTGCGGGCTGCCGAAGAGTCTGTGGTATTGCTGAAAAATACAGAGGGTATCTTGCCATTGGTTTCCGGTAAGAAAATACTGCTGACAGGACCTAATGTGAACTCTATGCGTACGCTCAATGGCGGCTGGTCCTACACTTGGCAAGGTGATAGAGCTGATGAATGTGCTACTGATTACAATACTATTCTTGAATCGTTTACTAACAAGTTCGGTACTTCCAATATCATTTACGAACCGGGTGTCACTTACAAAAAAGGGGGTGCTTGGTGGGAAGAAAATACCCCTGAAATAAATAAGGCTGTAGCAGCAGCGGCTAATGCCGATTATATCGTTGCCTGTATCGGTGAGAACTCCTATTGTGAAACTCCGGGTAACCTGTCGAATCTTTTCCTTTCCAAGAACCAGCTTGACCTGGTGAAAGCATTGGCTACGACCGGAAAGCCGATTATCCTTGTGCTGAATGAAGGCCGTCCACGCATTATCAACGAAATAGAGCCATTAGCAAAATCCGTTATCAACGCTATGCTTCCGGGTAACTATGGTGGTGACGCTTTGGCAAACCTCGTGGCAGGTGATGCTAATTTCAGCGGAAAGATGCCTTATACCTATCCGAAAGAAATCAACTCGTTATTCACTTATGACTACAAGCCATGTGAGGACCTTGAAAAGATGCAGGGTGCTTATGATTATGATGCTGTGATGTCCGTACAGTGGGCTTTCGGTTACGGATTGAGTTATACTACCTATGCTTATAGCAACCTTAAAGTAGATAAGTCCAACTTTACAGCCGATGATATACTTACTTTTACGGTTGACGTAAAGAATACAGGTAACCGTATTGGCAAAGAAAGTGTCCTGCTATTCAGCAGTGACCTGATAGCTTCGTTGACTCCTGATGTTCGCCGCCTACGTGCTTTTGAAAAAGTGGAACTGAGACCGGGTGAAGTTAAGACCGTAACGCTGAAAGTAAAAGGTTCCGATCTCGCATTTGTAGGTTATGACGGTAAATGGATTCTGGAAAAAGGTGATTTCCGCATCCAGACAGGTAACCAGACGTTAAATATCAGTTGTACGGATACAAAGAAGTGGGATACTCCGAATAAATAGAAGACTATATTGTATGGTTTTGAGGGAAAGTTGATAAGGGGACGAGTTGTCCCCTTGTCAACTACCTTTCTTTTCAGAAATGAAATAATTACGTCAACTAACCGTTAAAACATTCTTTTTTTCTCTAATATTTTGTAGTCGAATAGATTATTTATATCTTTGCAGCCGCAATGGATGAAAGGTGGAGGGGCAATTAAGCTCCTTTTTTTGTTCTTATATAGTTAATCAATGATAGAAAAGAAAACTGTTTGTCAAATTGTTGACGAGTGGCTGGAGGGAAAAGAGTACTTTCTGGTGGAAGTAACTATCAGCCCGGACGACAAGATTGTGGTGGAAATTGACCACAAAGAAGGGGTTTGGATTGAAGATTGTGTGGAGTTGAGCCGATACATCGAATCCAAGTTGAACCGTGAGGATGAAGATTATGAGTTGGAGGTAGGTTCTGCCGGTATCGGACAGCCATTTAAAGTGTTGCAACAGTACATCAACCACATTGAAAAGGAAGTGGAAGTACTGAGAAAAGACGGACGTAAGTTGTGTGGCGTGCTAAAAGCAGCCGATGAACAGCATTTCACGGTAACCGTAGAAAAGAAGGTAAAGCCCGAAGGCGCTAAACGCCCCACATTGGTGGAAGAGGACGAAACCCTTGCGTATGATGAAATAAAATATACTAAATACTTAATCAGTTTTAAATAAGACTATGGCCAAAAAAGTAGAAACTGTCAGTTTGATAGATACATTTTCGGAATTTAAGGAACTGAAAAATATCGATAGAACCACCATGGTGAGCGTACTCGAAGAGTCGTTCCGTAGTGTGATTGCGAAGATGTTCGGCACCGATGAAAATTACGACGTTATCGTGAACCCGGACAAGGGGGACTTCGAAATATGGCGTAACCGTGAAGTGGTGGCGGATGAAGACTTGGAAAATCCGAACTTGCAGATCGCATTATCGGAAGCACAGAAGATTGATGCTTCTTATGAAGTAGGCGAGGAAGTGACGGATGAGGTAATCTTTGCAAACTTTGGACGCCGTGCTATCCTGAACCTTCGCCAGACATTGGCTTCTAAGATTCTGGAACTGGAAAAAGACAGTATCTATAATAAATATATTGATAAGGTGGGCAACATCATCAATGCAGAAGTATACCAGATATGGAAGAAAGAAATGCTGCTGCTGGATGATGAAGGTAACGAGTTGTTGCTGCCTAAGACGGAACAGATTCCGAGCGATTTTTATCGCAAAGGAGAAACGGCACGTGCCGTTGTAGCCCGTGTGGACAACAAGAATAACAACCCGAAGATCATCCTTTCGCGTACGTCGCCGGTATTCCTGCAACGTTTGTTCGAAATGGAAGTGCCCGAAATCAATGATGGACTGATTACCATCAAGAAGATTGCCCGTATCCCTGGTGAACGCGCCAAGATTGCCGTTGAGTCATACGATGACCGTATTGACCCGGTAGGTGCCTGTGTAGGTGTGAAGGGTAGCCGTATTCATGGTATCGTTCGTGAGTTACGCAACGAGAATATTGACGTAATCAATTACACATCCAATATTCAGTTGTTTATTCAGCGTGCTCTCAGTCCTGCGAAGATTTCTTCTATTCGTTTGAATGAAGAAGAACGTAAGGCGGAAGTCTTCCTGAGACCGGAAGAAGTATCGCTGGCTATTGGTAAAGGCGGTTTGAATATCAAACTTGCCAGTATGTTGACTGAGTACACTATTGACGTATTCCGTGAGTTGGATCAGGCTGTTGAAGATGAAGACATCTACTTGGATGAGTTCAGGGATGAAATCGACGGTTGGGTGATTGATGCCATCAAAGCGATTGGTATCGATACTGCAAAAGCCGTGCTGAACGCTCCGCGTGAGATGTTGATTGAGAAGACCGACCTGGAAGAAGAAACAGTGGACGAAGTATTGCACATTTTAAGTTCGGAGTTTGAGGAGAGCGAAGGCGAGCCTGAGTTTGAGGCTGAAGCTGAGCCTGAATCTGAAACAGAGACAGAATAAGTGTCTGCTGACATTGGTTTCTGTTTGCACTAACTTCTTTCTCCACATTATTCATTAATTTTTTAGTATGACGATTAGGTTAAATAAAGTAACAAGAGATTTGAATGTAGGAATATCGACGGTAGTTGAGTTCTTGCAGAAGAAAGGCTTTGCCGTTGAGGCAAACCCCAACACAAAGATTAACGAGGAGCAATACGCCTTGCTCGTGAAAGAGTTCAGTACAGATAAGAATCTTAGACTTGAATCGGAACGTTTTATTCAGGAACGACAGAATAAAGACCGTAACAAAGCATCGGTATCCATCGATGGTTACGAAACTGAAACTGCGGATAAACCGAAAGTGGAAGAAATTAAGACTGTTGTCCCCGAAGATGCACGTCCGAAGTTTAAACCTGTCGGAAAAATTGATTTGGATAAGCTGAACCGGAAACCGGTAGTAGAGAAAGTGGAAGAAAAGAAAGTAGAAGAACCCGTATCTGTGGTAAAGGAAGAACCGAAACCGCAGCCTAAGCCGGAAATTAAACCGGAGCCGAAGCCCGAACCCAAACCAGAGCCCAGGCCTGAACCAAAGCCGGAACCCAAACCGGAACCGAAGCCTGAGCCCAAGCCCGAACCGGCTCCTGTGGTGAAGGAAACACCGAAACCGGAAGTTGTAGAGAAACCCGCTCCCGCTCCGGTAGTGGCAAAAGAAGAAGTGAAAAAGGAAACGCCTGCCCCCGTAGCACCTGCTGCTAAGGAAGTAGTGAAACCTGTAGTTGCAGAAGAAGCACCAGCAAAGGAGGGAGATGAAATCTTCACCATCCATAAGCCGGAGTTTGTTTCCAAGATCAATATCATCGGTCAGATCGACCTGGCTACGTTGAACCAGTCTACACGCCCCAAGAAGAAGACCAAAGAAGAGAAACGGAAGGAGCGCGAAGAGAAGGAGAAAATCCGTCAGGATCAGAAGAAGCAGATGAAAGAGGCGATTATCAAAGAAATTCGCCGCGAAGACAACAAAGCGAAGGATGGTAAGGAGAAAGATACCGATGCCAATGCCAACAAGAAGAAACGTCTTCGTATTAATAATAATAAGGAGAAGGTTGACATTAACAATGCATCCAACTTCCAGCGTGGAAATGACAATCGTGGTGGTGGAGGCAAAGGCCCTCATGCCGGCGGCGGTCAGCAAGGTGCCGGTGGTGGTAACAATCACCAGGGTGGCAACAAGAACAACAATCGTAACAACAATAACAAGGATCGCTTCAAGAAACCGATCATCAAGCAGGAGGTTAGTGAGGAAGATGTAGCTAAGCAGGTAAAGGAAACTTTGGCACGACTCACTTCCAAAGGCAAGAGCAAGACTTCCAAATATCGTAAGGACAAGCGCGATATGGCGAACAGCCGTATGCAGGAACAGGAAGACCGCGAAATGGCGGACAGCAAAGTACTGAAGATAACGGAATTTGTGACTGCCAACGAATTGGCAAGCATGATGGATGTTTCCGTAACTCAGGTTATTGCTACTTGTATGAGTATCGGCATCATGGTGTCTATCAATCAGCGTCTGGATGCTGAAACCATTAATCTGGTGGCAGAAGAATTCGGATACAAGACTGAATATGTCAGTGCGGAAGTGGCACAGGCCATTGTAGAGGAAGAAGATTCTGAAGAGGACTTGGAACCGCGCGCACCGATTGTTACCGTTATGGGTCACGTAGACCACGGTAAGACATCATTGCTCGACTATATCCGTAAGGCGAACGTTATTGCCGGTGAAGCCGGTGGTATCACGCAGCACATCGGTGCTTACAACGTGAAACTGGAAGATGGACGCGAGATTACGTTCCTCGATACTCCGGGTCACGAAGCATTTACCGCTATGCGTGCCCGTGGTGCAAAGGTGACGGACGTGGTTATCATTATTGTTGCTGCCGATGATAATGTGATGCCGCAGACGAAGGAAGCTATCAACCATGCTATGGCTGCTGGTGTACCTATCGTATTTGCTATTAACAAGATTGATAAACCGACTGCCAATGCAGATAAGATTAAAGAAGAGCTGGCAGCTATGAATTACCTCGTTGAAGAATGGGGCGGTAAGTATCAGTCACAAGATATTTCAGCAAAGAAAGGCTTAGGTGTAAACGATTTGTTGGAGAAGGTATTGCTGGAAGCAGAAATGCTTGATTTGAAAGCAAACCCGAACCGCAAAGCTACAGGTTCCATCATTGAGTCTTCATTGGATAAAGGACGTGGTTATGTAGCTACTATGCTGGTATCGAACGGTACATTGCACGTAGGTGACATCATATTGGCAGGTACAGCGTATGGTAAGGTAAAAGCTATGTTCAACGAACGTAACCAGCGCCTGAAAGAGGCCGGGCCATCTGAGCCGGTATTGATTCTGGGATTAAATGGTGCACCTGCTGCAGGTGATACATTCCACGTAATCGATACGGAACAGGAAGCTCGTGAAATCGCTAACAAGCGTGAACAGTTGCAACGTGAACAGGGCCTGCGTACTCAGAAGATGCTTACTTTGGATGAAGTTGGCCGCCGTTTGGCATTGGGTGACTTCCACGAACTGAATATTATCGTTAAGGGTGACGTGGATGGTTCTGTTGAGGCATTGAGCGACTCACTGATCAAGTTGTCTACCGAACAGGTACAGGTGAATGTAATCCACAAGGGTGTTGGAGCTATCTCCGAGTCCGATGTTTCACTGGCTGCCGCTTCGGATGCCATTATCATCGGTTTCCAGGTACGTCCGTCGAATGCCGCTGCAAAGATGGCTGAGAACGAAGGTGTGGATATCCGCAAGTACTCAGTGATCTACGACGCTATCGAAGAGGTGAAGGCCGCTATGGAAGGTATGTTGGCACCGGAAGTGAAGGAGCAGGTAACTGCAACTATCGAGGTTCGCGAGGTGTTCAATATTACCAAGGTAGGTCTTGTAGCCGGTGCGTTAGTGAAGACCGGAAAGGTGAAACGCAGCGATAAGGCTCGTTTGATCCGCGACGGCATCGTAATCTTTACCGGTTCTATCAATGCTTTGAAACGTTTCAAGGACGATGTGAAGGAAGTAGGTACCAACTTCGAGTGCGGTATCAGCCTGACGAACTGCAACGATATCAAGGTAGGCGATATTATCGAATCTTACGAAGAAATAGAAGTAAAACAAACATTATAATGTGATAGTGTGGTGGAGTGATAATGTGATGAAGTTATAATGTTATATGTGCCAATGTGCCAATTGCCCTGCGGCATCCTTCGTACGCAGTCAATTGGCACATTGTTGTATAACCCCCTGTATCGCTTACCATTTTTTATCACTCTTTAGCTATGACGATAATAGATATCATCCTATTAGTAGTGATTGGCGCGGGAGCAGTCACCGGTTTTATAAAAGGTTTCATCAGACAACTGGCATCTATTCTTGGATTGATTGTCGGGTTGCTGGCTGCGAAAGCGCTGTATGTGTCGGTAGCGGAGAGAGTCTTTTCTAAGATAACGGACTCTATGACATTTGCACAGGTATTGGCATTTGTTGTTATCTGGGTAGTGGTGCCGTTATTGTTTTTGCTGGTGGCATCTTTGTTGACGAAGGCGATGGAAGCAATTTCCCTCGGCTGGCTGAACCGCTGGCTGGGTGCCGGACTGGGCGCATTGAAATTTCTGCTGCTGGTGAGCCTGCTTATCTGTGTTGTCGAGTTTATTGACTCGGATAATACGATGATTGATAGAACAATGAAGGAGGAATCCGTGTTATATTATCCTATAGAGTCGTTCGCGGGAATGTTTTTCCCGGCTGCAAAAGAAGTTACAGAACAATATATACTTAATACATAATGCAACCCGAAGAACCCAATAAATATGTAAAGGAACTAACGCAGGAGAAGTACAAGTACGGCTTCACCACCGACGTGCATACGGAAGTCATTGAGCGTGGGCTGAATGAAGATGTTGTACGGTTGATCTCTGCGAAGAAGAACGAGCCGGAATGGCTGTTGGAGTTCCGTCTGAAAGCATATCGTCACTGGTTGACGATGGAGATGCCTACATGGGCACATCTCCGTATTCCTGAGATAGATTATCAGGCTATTTCCTACTATGCCGATCCGTTGGCGAAGAAGAAAGATGCTCCGAAGAGCATGGACGAAGTAGACCCTGAGTTGATAAAAACCTTCAATAAGCTGGGTATTCCCTTGGAAGAACAGATGGCATTGAGTGGCATGGCCGTAGATGCTGTGATGGACTCCGTATCTGTGAAGACTACGTTCAAGGAGACCTTGATGGAGAAAGGAATCATTTTCTGTTCCATCAGTGAAGCTGTACGTGAGCATCCGGATTTGGTACAGAAGTATCTTGGTTCCGTTGTGGGATACCGTGATAACTTCTTTGCTGCACTGAATTCGGCGGTATTCTCCGACGGTTCATTTGTATATATCCCGAAAGGGGTACGTTGCCCGATGGAGTTGTCCACGTATTTCCGTATCAATGCGCGTAATACAGGCCAGTTTGAGCGGACGCTGATTGTGGCGGATGATGATTCGTATGTTTCCTATCTGGAAGGTTGTACGGCTCCGATGCGCGATGAGAACCAACTGCATGCTGCTATCGTGGAAATTGTGGTGCATGAGCGTGCGGAAGTGAAGTACAGTACCGTACAGAACTGGTATCCGGGTGATGCCGAAGGCAAAGGCGGTGTCTATAACTTCGTTACGAAACGTGGTAACTGCAAAGGTGCGAACAGTAAACTCTCCTGGACACAGGTGGAGACAGGTTCGGCTATTACGTGGAAATACCCTTCCTGTATTCTGACGGGAGATAACTCTTCGGCTGAATTCTATAGTGTGGCGGTGACGAATAACTACCAACAGGCGGATACGGGCACGAAGATGATTCATCTGGGTAAGAATACCAGCAGTACGATTGTCAGCAAAGGTATTTCTGCCGGACATAGTGAGAACTCTTACCGTGGCTTGGTGCGTGTAGCTCAAAAGGCGGATAATGCGCGTAACTATAGCCAGTGCGACTCTCTGTTGCTGGGTGATAAGTGCGGTGCGCATACCTTCCCGTATATGGATATCCATAATGAGACGGCAGTTGTGGAGCATGAAGCGACTACCAGCAAGATCAATGAAGACCAGATATTCTATTGTAACCAACGTGGTATTTCTACGGAGGATGCTGTAGGGCTGATTGTGAACGGTTATGCTAAGGAAGTGCTTAATAAGCTGCCTATGGAGTTTGCGGTAGAGGCTCAGAAGTTGTTGGCTATTTCGCTGGAAGGCAGCGTAGGATAAGTTTAAAATAAAAAAAATAAATATCATGTTAGAGATAAAAGACCTGCATGCCAGTGTAAATGGCAAAGAAATATTGAAAGGCATCAACCTGTCGGTAAAAGCAGGTGAGGTGCATGCTATTATGGGACCGAACGGTTCCGGTAAGAGTACTCTTTCTGCTGTATTGGTAGGTAATCCTGCCTTTGAAGTGACAAAGGGAAGCGTGACTTTCTGCGGTAAGAACCTTTTGGATTTTTCACCGGAAGACCGTAGCCATGAAGGTATCTTCCTCAGCTTTCAATATCCGGTAGAAATTCCGGGTGTGAGTATGGTCAACTTTATGCGTGCAGCGGTGAATGAGCAACGTAAATACAATCACCTGCCTGCTCTCAGTGCAAGTGAGTTCCTGAAGTTGATGCGTGAAAAGCGTGCCATTGTGGAACTGGACAATAAACTGGCTAACCGTTCGGTGAACGAAGGTTTCTCCGGTGGTGAGAAGAAGCGGAATGAAATCTTCCAGATGGCGATGCTGGAACCGAAATTGAGCATCCTGGATGAAACGGATTCCGGACTGGATATCGATGCTTTGCGTATCGTAGCCGAAGGTGTGAATAAGTTGAAAACACCGGAGAACAGTACCATTGTCATCACTCACTACCAACGCTTACTGGATTATATCAAACCTGACGTCGTACATGTGCTTTATAAAGGTCGTATCGTGAAGACTGCGGGACCGGAATTGGCTCTGGAACTGGAAGAGAAGGGGTATGATTGGATTAAGAAGGAGTTGGGAGAATAATGGGTACGCGGACGACGCGGATAAGGCGGACGAACGCGGATAATAATTAAGCTGTAATGTTATATGAATCGATAACTGATATAATCTTGAGAGCCTTTTATGATGTATATCATGAATTAGGATATGGCTTTTTAGAGAATGTTTATCAAAATGCTTTATATAAGGAGTTAAAACACTGTGGGCTTAAGTGTGAAGCACAGAAGAAGATTGAAGTGTTTTATAAAGGCGAAGTTGTTGGTTTATATTATGCTGATTTGTTTGTTGAAGATATAATTATACTTGAATTGAAGGCAGTGGCTGAAATACATTCTGCTCATGAGTCTCAATTAATGAATTATTTGAAGGCTACAGGTATTGAAGTAGGATTAATCTTGAATTTTGGTCCAAAACCTACCTTTAAACGTAAAGTGTTTAGTAATAGGAAAGAAATAGAAAGTCCGCGTTCGTCCGTTTAATCCGTGTCGTCCGCGTATCTAAATTTATAATATATGAATGCAGAACAACAATACATAGATCTTTTCTCCCAGACGGAAGCGATGATATGCCAGCACAGCACCGAGGTGATGAATACCCCTCGTGCGACTGCGTTTGCCGACTTTGAACGGCTTGGCTTTCCTACCCGTAAACAGGAGAAATATAAATATACCGATGTCAGCAAGTTCTTTGAACCGGATTATGGGTTGAACCTGAACCGTCTGGATATTCCGGTAAATCCCTATGAAGTATTCAAATGTGATGTACCTAATATGAGTACCTCTCTGTACTTTGTAGTGAATGATGCTTTTTATAATAAAGCATTACCTGCTTCACATCTACCCGAAGGAGTTATCTTCGGTAGTTTGAAGGAGATGGCAGAGAAGCATCCGGAACTGGTAAAGAAATACTATGGCAAGCTGGCAGATACTTCAAAAGACGGAGTGACAGCATTCAACACTGCTTTTGCACAAGACGGTGTGCTGCTGTATGTGCCTAAGAACGTCGCTTTGGAACGTCCCATTCAGTTGGTAAACATCCTGCGTGGTGACGTGAACTTCCTGGTGAACCGCCGGGTATTGATTGTACTTGAAGATGGCGCACAGGCGCGTATGCTGGTGTGTGATCATGCCATGGATGCCGTGAACTTCCTGGCAACCCAGGTGGTAGAAGTATTCGTAGGTGAGAATGCTGTCTTTGATCTTTACGAACTGGAAGAAACGCATACAAGTACCGTACGTATCAGCAATATGTATGTGAAGCAGGAAGCCAACAGCAATGTATTGCTGAATGGCATGACCTTGCATAACGGTACTTCCCGCAATACCACTGAAGTATTGCTGGCAGGTGAAGGCGCTGAAATCAACCTTTGTGGTATGGCCATTGCAGATAAGAATCAGCATGTAGATAATAATACAATCATCGACCATGCTGTGCCTAACTGTACGAGCAATGAACTATTTAAGTATGTGCTCGATGATCAGTCAGTCGGTGCATTTGCCGGTCTGGTGTTAGTGCGTCCGGATGCGCAACATACCAGTTCGCAGCAAACGAACCGGAACCTTTGCGCCACACGCGAGGCACGTATGTATACGCAGCCGCAACTGGAAATTTATGCCGATGATGTAAAGTGTAGCCATGGCGCTACCGTTGGTCAGTTGGATGAAAATGCACTCTTCTATATGCGCCAGCGCGGTATTCCGGCACGTGAAGCCCGCTTGTTGCTGATGTTTGCCTTCGTGAACGAAGTAATTGATACCATTCGTCTGGATGCTTTGAAGGATCGCTTACACCTCTTGGTTGAGAAACGTTTCCGTGGCGAACTGAATAAGTGCCAGGGCTGTGCGATATGTAAGTGAGAATATATTAATACTAAACAACATGTATGATATTCAAAAGATAAGAGCCGATTTTCCCATACTTTCCCGTGAAGTGTACGGCAAACCATTAGTCTATTTGGATAATGGGGCGACGACACAGAAACCGCGTTGTGTGGTGGATGCAATAACGGATGAATATTATTCTGTCAATGCCAATGTGCATCGTGGTGTACACTTTCTGTCGCAACAGGCAACGGAACTGCACGAGGCAAGTCGCGAAACAGTGCGGAAGTTCATCAATGCCGGTTCTATAAATGAAATCGTATTCACACGGGGAACCACGGAAAGCATCAATTTGTTGGCATCCAGTTTCGGTGAAGAATTCCTGAGTCCGGGTGATGAAGTGATTGTTTCAGTAATGGAACATCATAGTAACATTGTGCCTTGGCAACTGCTGGCTGAACGGAAGCGTATCAACCTGAAGGTTATCCCAATGAACGACCGCGGTGAACTTCTGATGGATGAATACGAGAAACTTTTTACTGATAGAACGAAGATTGTCAGTGTGGTACATGTCTCCAATGTATTGGGTACGGTCAATCCTATCAAGGAAATGATTAAGATTGCCCATAACCATAATGTACCTTTTCTGGTAGATGCGGCACAGTCCATTCCTCATATGGCAGTGGACGTGAAAGAGCTGAATGCTGATTTCCTTGTATTCTCCGGTCATAAAGTGTATGCTCCCACCGGTGTAGGCGTGCTTTATGGAAAGGAAGAATGGCTGGATAAATTACCCCCTTATCAAGGCGGCGGTGAGATGATAAAGCATGTATCTTTTGAACGTACTACCTTCAATGAATTGCCATTTAAGTTCGAAGCCGGTACTCCTGATTATATCGGTACTACGGGACTGGCGAAAGCGCTCGATTATGTTTCTGCCATTGGCATGGATAAGATTGCCGCTTATGAGCATGAATTGACGGAATATGCCACGCAGCGATTGAAAACAATTCCTGGCATGCGCATCTTTGGTGAAGCTGCAGAGAAAGGGAGTGTCATCTCTTTCCTTGTGGGTGATATTCATCACTTCGATATGGGCACATTGCTCGATCGTCTCGGCATTGCCGTACGTACAGGGCACCATTGTGCCCAACCGTTGATGCAACGCCTCGGCATAGAAGGAACAGTGCGTGCTTCCTTTGGAATCTATAATACGAAAGAAGAAATAGATGTTTTGGTGGCAGGTATCGAACGTGTCAGCAAGATGTTCTAGTTAGTGATTAGGGGGTAGTGATAAGTGATTAGTGCCATGCGGGATGGTTGTCACTAATCACTTATCACTAACCCTTAATCACTAATCTTCGTTTCTGCCTGCTTCTTCTGCCACTTATCCCGTGCCAGCTTCTGCATATCCGTTACGGAGTCTTTTTCATCCACAATTTCAAAACCTAAGGCTGTTTCAATGATATCCTCCATTGTGACAATTCCCCAGAAGCAGCCATATTCATCAATCAAGATTGAAATATGCTCGTTCTTTTCAAGCATTTGTTCCCAAACTGTGGAAACAGAACTATTTTCCGGGCAAGAAAGGATGGGACGGACCACATCCTTCAGGCACATATCGAATCTGTCCTCTGCTAACTTTTCGAGTACAGTTTGCCGCAATACATATCCTGTGATATAATCTTCACTATCATTGTAAACAGGAATACGAGAGTAAAACTTATACTTTCCATCCTGATAGAATTCCTTCAGAGACATACTTTCAGGAGCTGTTGCCACCACAGTACGGGGAGTCATAATGGATTGTGACTTTACTTTATCCAGTTTAATGAGGTTCTGTATCATCTTGTTCTCTTTCATCTGGAAAACACCTTCTTCCACTCCGATGGAAATCATGGCCGAAACTTCTTCGCGGCTTACGGATAATTCCTGTTTGCCGGAAGAAAAAAGGCGGGTAATCAGTTCGGACAGCCACACTAAGGGGTAACAGATGATAATAAGGAAATTGATGATACGGGCTGCTGGAAGTGCCAGTGTGCGCCAGTAGCAGGCACCTATCGTTTTAGGAATGATCTCTGAGAGAACGAGAATTAAGATAGTCAGTATGGCGGAGATTACACCGAAGTAAGCTTCTCCGAATATCTTTACTGCTTCGGCACCTACACCGGCGGCACCCACGGTATGGGCAATGGTGTTCAAGGATAATATGGCAGCAATAGGCCGGTCGATATCTTGTTTGAACTTCTTTAATAAAATAGCGCTTTTCCCATGTGTTTTCTCTTTAGTGGAGATGTACGACATTGGAGTAGATAATAAAACTGCTTCCAGAATGGAGCATAAAAATGATAAAGCTAATGCAAGGGTTAAGTATAATAAAACAAGTCCCATATATAAATTAATTAATTAGACATAGCGGAACGAATATAAGATTCGCCCGGATAAAATATAAAAATACGGTAATAGAAGGACTTGTGCTAAAGACGATATATACAGAGTAGGGAACGTTCAGGTGAATATACGCTCCTGAGATTGTGCGGTTGAGTACCGTCACTATATTGATATAAATTAGTGTTCTCGGTAGAGAAAGTATAAGTAGTCGTAATCTCTGCACAGAGCTTACGCGCACGGTTTAAAGAAAGTGTACGGGAGATAACAGCTTCATCGTTGAACTCTTCGGGCGAATGCTGTTCGTTTTGTTCAATGCAAAGAAAAGGAGGCTCATTTTCGGAAAAGGAATTATAATCTTCCGGTTGCAGTGCAAAAAGCACTACTACCAGATACATCATTATTTTAAATATAAAATGCTTTGTTTCCATTTCTTCGGTACAAAGATAGATAAATGTTGACTCTGCTCATATATAGATGCTCTCTATTTTTTGTTTTTTTATTATAATGAGGAGATATAAAACGGGGCGTCACTGCAACTTTCCGCCCTATTCGTGCGTCTAATAGGGTGCAAATAACTTAAATAAATGGAGAAAGATTATGTTAGTAACAACAACCCCAACTATCGAGGGTGGACGTATCACCCGCTATTATGGTATCGTTTCAGGTGAGACGATTATCGGTGCCAATGTATTCCGTGACTTTTTTGCCAGTATTCGTGATGTAGTGGGCGGACGTAGTGGTTCTTATGAAGAAGTGCTGCGCGAAGCGAAAGATATCGCCCTGCGTGAAATGCAGGAACATGCCAAGGCACTTGGAGCCAATGCTGTGATTGGCGTGGATTTGGATTATGAAACTGTAGGTGGAAGCGGTAGTATGCTGATGGTAACCGCTTGCGGTACGGCTGTGACAGTAGAATAATGAATATAGAGGGAGAGCCGGAAAGCCCTTCCTCTGCATATCAATATTTGGGAGAATAATCGCTGATGATTACTTTTCCCTTTTTTTGTTCCAGTAAGTTGGGTGAATGAAAGATGATGCTGGTGCGGTAATTTTTCTTTTATTCCTTTGTTTATTTCATTTCAAATCAATACTTTTAGACTTTTAATCAACCTTTTAATACGAATAACACTATGGACAGTTTGCTTTTCTGGCTGATTCCGGCCGCTTCCGTTTTAGCTCTCTGCTTTGCTTACTATTTCCATAAGCAAATGATGAAAGAGAGTGAGGGTACTCCGCAAATGATAAAGATTGCCGCTGCCGTGCGCAAAGGCGCGATGTCTTATCTGAAACAACAGTATAAGATAGTTGGCTGGGTATTTCTGGGACTTGTGATCCTTTTCGCTATTATGGCTTATGGTTTTGATGTACAGAATCGTTGGGTACCGATTGCCTTCCTGACGGGCGGTTTCTTCTCCGGACTTTCCGGATTCCTCGGTATGAAGACGGCAACGTATGCTTCGGCACGTACGGCAAATGCTGCCCGTAATTCACTGAATGCAGGATTGCGCGTTGCTTTCCGTAGTGGTGCGGTAATGGGACTGGTGGTAGTAGGCTTGGGCTTGCTCGACATTTCTTTCTGGTACCTGTTGTTGAATGCGGTTATTCCGGAAGATGTTTTGACTCCGACTCATAAACTCTGTATTATCACTACCACGATGCTTACTTTCGGAATGGGTGCTTCTACACAAGCACTTTTTGCCCGTGTAGGTGGAGGTATTTATACAAAGGCTGCCGATGTAGGCGCCGACCTGGTAGGTAAGGTTGAAGCCGGTATTCCCGAAGATGATCCGCGCAACCCTGCAACGATTGCCGATAATGTAGGTGACAACGTAGGCGATGTAGCCGGTATGGGTGCCGACCTTTACGAAAGTTATTGTGGCTCCATCCTGGCAACTGCCGCCCTGGGTGCTGCTGCCTTTATCCATACGGGAGATACGGCCATGCAGTTCAAAGCAGTTATTGCTCCGATGCTGATTGCTGCCGTAGGTATCCTTCTTTCTATTATCGGTATATTCGCAGTGCGTACTAAAGAAAATGCGAAGATGAAAGATCTGCTTGCTTCGTTGGCTTTCGGTACGAATCTGAGTTCCGTACTGATTGTAGTGGCTACCTTCTTTATTCTTTGGCTATTGAAACTTGATAACTGGATGTGGATATCTTGTGCCGTTATAGTTGGTTTGGTAGTCGGTATCATTATCGGACGTTCTACGGAATATTATACTTCTCAATCTTACCGTCCTACCCAGAAGTTGAGCGAAAGCGGAAAGACTGGCCCGGCGACGGTGATTATCTCCGGTATCGGTTTGGGTATGTTGTCTACCGCGATTCCAGTGGTTGCTGTGGTAATAGGTATCATCGCTTCCTATCTGTTTGCATCAGGATTTGATTTCAATAATGTAGGTATGGGACTTTACGGTATTGGTATTGCTGCTGTAGGTATGCTTTCCACTTTGGGTATCACTCTTGCTACGGATGCTTACGGCCCTATTGCCGATAATGCCGGTGGTAATGCTGAAATGGCAGGTCTGGGTGCAGAAGTACGTAAACGTACGGATGCCCTCGACTCTTTGGGGAACACTACTGCTGCTACTGGAAAGGGCTTTGCTATTGGTTCGGCCGCACTTACAGGACTTGCTTTGCTTGCTTCTTATATTGAAGAAATCCGTATCGGACTGACTCGTTTGGGAACCACAGAGCTAACTCTTCCTCATGGAGATACAGTGGCTCTTCAAGATGCCACCTTCTTCGACTTTATGCACCATTATGATGTGACATTGATGAATCCGAAGGTGCTTTCGGGTATGTTCCTGGGTAGTATGATGGCATTCCTTTTCTGCGGACTGACAATGAACGCTGTTGGTCGTGCTGCTGCTCACATGGTGGATGAAGTACGCCGCCAGTTCCGTGAAATCAAGGGTATCCTTACTGGTGAGACAGAACCGGACTACGAACGTTGTGTAGAGATTTCTACAAAAGGAGCACAGCGTGAGATGGTAGTTCCTTCGCTGATAGCCATTATAGCTCCGATTGCAACGGGACTTATCTTTGGCGTTCCCGGTGTTCTGGGTTTGCTGATCGGTGGATTGAGTAGTGGCTTCGTTCTTGCTATCTTTATGGCGAATGCGGGCGGTGCATGGGATAATGCAAAGAAATATGTGGAAGAAGGAAACTTCGGCGGTAAGGGTAGCGAAGTACATAAAGCCACTGTGGTAGGCGATACGGTAGGTGATCCGTTTAAAGATACTTCCGGTCCGAGTTTGAATATCCTTATCAAACTGATGAGTATGGTAGCTATCGTGATGGCGGGGCTGACGGTTACTTGGAGCCTCTTTCAGTAATGGCAATTTTTCCTAATAGAAACGCCCGTTTTCCTTAATGGAAACGGGCGTTTTCTTTAATGGGAACAGAAATTACTTCCCGTAATCATCGTACATCATCAATAGATGGGATGAACTCCAACTAAAGTGTGGTGCTTTCAGCCGCTCTCCGGTGTGAGTGCCGTAGTTCTCGTGGATGGGCGCTCCTTCTTTCAGTCCGTTAAGGCGGTCGAATACTTGCATGGTGTATTCGTCGGCGAGCTTATGATAACCGTAGTTACGGAGTCCGCGGATGGCAAAGTAAGTTTGGTCCAGCCAGATAGGACCACGCCAGTAGCCGCGTGGGTTGTACTTGGGATTATCTGCGGCAATGGTGGGGAAGGGGATGTACGTTGAGAACTTCGCTGTGTTCTGAAGCATGGGTAACATCTTGTCTACCTGTTCTTGCGTGGCAATCTGTGTCCACAACGGAGTATAGGCTTCGCATCCCGGTTCTTCAATAAATGAACCATCCTTCAGGCGGCGGTCGAAAAAGAAGTTGAGTTTGGGATCAAAGAAATAGTCGGCTACTTTATTGCTATAGTCGGGAGCATCGAATGAGACATTTAGTAATCCGGCAAACTTCTTCAGTAACTTACATTCCAGTGCCAGGTAGGCGTTCAAGTCTACACTTTCCTGATCCATGCTCCAGGCATCCTCGCTTCCGTCGTTCCTCAGCATCACGGCATCGTCAAAACGGATGGCATTGTCCATACCGCTTTCCCAGGCTGCCGCTTCCAGAGTGCCGTCTGTAGCGCCGTATTCGCACATGCCATTATGATTATGGTCGCGTTTCTGATACCACCACTTATAATAAGAAAGCAGTTGCGGATACATTTCGGCAACGAAAGCCGTATCACCAGTATGCGTAAAGATTTCATCTACAGCCCAGCATACCAAAGGCGGTTTGCTGTCGCGTGCATTGTTTTCGGATGGATCGGTGTAGATACAGTCAATAATCATGCCGTCCGGTTGTTGATAATCGAACATGGCGCGGATGTTATTCTTTGCCAGCTCGGGATCGAACTTGGCAGTTCCGGCACTGAAACGCCAACTGTCCCATGCCCAGAAGCCTACAAAGTAGCCAACTGCATGGCTTGGAACGATTCCCTCGTGCAACAGACCACCGCGGTGGGTGCGCCAGTTGGAGATAAGAGTGGTTACGGCTTTTACGGCGATGCGGTCATATTCGGGTTTCATGTCGGTACGCAGTATCTTCGTCAGGTATCCCTCCCAACGTTCGGCATTGGCTTGCAATGCTTTTTCGGGATTGTTGAGCAGGTTGGGAAGATTCTGTAGTCCGGCTGTCATATCCTTTTCGGAGGTGAAGAAGGAAATGGCTACATTCACGGGATACTTGGAGGTATGGATAAGGGCGGTGTAGTTATTATCAGTTCCGGTAAGTACCACATCGGGAGTAAACGTTACAGTTACGCTTTCTCCGCTGGGATGGCGGGCTATTACGGAGTTCTGCTCTACACTTACGGTTACGTTCTTTCCCCATTGGCTGCTGGTCAGCATCAGTTCTTCCGCCTTGTCGACTTCTATACGAAGCAATGCGGTGGAAGCACTTACAAAGTTAAGTCGCTGGGTGACAGTTTCATTTCCGGAATGGGCGGACATATACAGTTCTCCGGGATAGTAACAGGTGGAATCGGGCACAAAGGTATCCGCGGCTTTCTTACTAAAACCTACCGTAACAGCGGATTGTGCCATCCACTGGCGGCGGAACATATCCAGACTGAACGGACCGCAGAAACCGTTTACCCAGTTCTCTTTCTCGGGAAGGGTGAAGCCCATCCACGAGCCGGCATCTGTGAACCAGCCGTAGCAGCGGTGCAAGGTATCGGGAGTGTAGGCAATATCCAGTATATTATTGAATGTATACCGCTTCTCCGCAGTGTTTTTGCTGCCGGGAGTGCAGGCGGCGATGCCTGCAACCAGCAGAGTAAAACAAATAATGTGTATAAACTTATGTCGCATGATCTAATTTATAATTAATGGTTTTTTTTCAATCAGAATCGCTTAGAACCAACATTTATGAGCCTGTTCGGTCGCATCATCCTTTGCTCCGAGCGGTTGCAGTGTGAAACTGTATTTCCATTCGTGTGGCGTGATGGTGTATTCGGGATGTACCTGTGCTCCCCAGGTATTGTCACCACCCACACCCATCTGCTGATGATCGATGTTTAGCCAAATTATATCCTTTTTCAGGATACTTCCTCCATGACGGCGTTCTATCTGCGAAGGACGATATTCGATGTCTTCCATCGGAAAGTTCCAGGCACTTACGCTCAGAGGCTCTTCTCCGGTTACCAGCAAACCTTCTCCGGCAACATTGCGCAGGGCAACCCAACGCACATCACAGTGATTGGCCGTTTCCTGAGCACGTACATACGGATGAAATTGTTCCCAAACCGTAGCATTATACAGGCCTACTAATGCTCCTGTCTTCCGGTCTGCATAGTTTTCCTGCGGACCGCGTCCCAGCCAGGACATCATTTCATATTCTGCCGGAAGTATCATACGCATACCCAGACGAGGCATTTCATTCAGCGCCTGTTTGCCCGGGGTGAAGTGCATGCTCACCCGGACGGCACCGTCAGGATGAATGTCATAGATTGTTTGCAATGTAGAGCCTTGCGCCTCCATCTTATAAGTAGCCGTTACAATGACAATGTGCTGTTTCTCTGTAACTTCCAGATTCTTCAGTTTGGCATCCTTTCCGGCAGTCTTCCAGGTGGCACAGCGATTGAGATGTCCATTAGGAATATCGTTGTCCGTCAACGGACGCCAGAAGTTGGGTTGTAATCCCTCTTTAATCAGATTCTTTCCATGGTAGCTCAGTTCTGTCATCTCACCGTTTTGGGCAGAGAAGGCTATCTGGAAGTTGTTTCCTTTCAGTGTGATCGCTTCGTTATTCCGGTCTATTGCCAGTGAACTGTTGGCGGGCTGAACCTTTCCGGCGATTTGAGTTGTGGGGAGTATCCATTGCTCGATGGCCACTTCATGTCCTTTCGGTATCAGCGGAGCTTCATGCTTGGTGAATGCACGCAGAGTCAGGAAGTATTCCTTACTGTCGGCGGGCAATGCTTTCAAGGGTAATTCTATATTGGCAGAGCTTCCCGGAGTGATTACGGGGAAGTCCATTTCACCTCCTTGTACTGCTTTTCCGTCGCACTCTACTGCCCAGCGCAGGGTATATCCTTCCAGGCCGATGAAATCATGCCGATTGCTGACTTTTATCTTGTTCGGAGTAAAAGCTACCGGTTCGAAGTGAATGTATTGCAATACTTTCTTCACCTCATAGATGTGCGGATGGAGAGAACGGTCGGCGGCTACCAGTCCGTTGGCACAGAAGTTAGAGTCGTTGACGATGCCTACAAAGCCCATGTCGCCTCCGAATGCCCAGATATCACGGTTGTTTTTATCTTTGATGGCGAATGTCTGGTCTACCCAGTCCCAGATAAAGCCGCCCTGTAGCTGGTCATACTTATAAATCAAATCCCAGTAATCCTGGAAGTTTCCTGCACTGTTACCCATTGCATGAGCGTATTCACACATAATCAAGGGACGTTTGTCACGCTGGTTGATGTGGCGGCGCAGTGACCAGATACGCGCATACATCGGACAGTAGATGTCACTTTTTGCATCGTAGCCACCTCCTTCGTATTGTACCGGACGGGTAGAGTCTATTTTCTTAGTATAATCGTACAGTGTTTCAAAATGTTTGCCATATCCGGATTCATTGCCCATGGACCAAGTGACGATGGCTGAATAGTTGCGGTCGCGTGCAATCATGCGGCTCATGCGTTGCATGAAGGGGAGTTCCCAGTCCGGATAATTAGCCAGCGTACCATCCTTGTGATCCATCATGCCGTGGCTTTCGATATTGGCTTCATCCACCATGTATAGACCGAACTCGGTGCAAAGCTCGTACCAGGCAGAATAGTTCGGATAGTGGCAGTTGCGTACACCGTTCAGATTGAATTGTTTCATCAACTGAATATCATGTATCATGGAAGCAACACTGATAGTGCGTCCTTTGTGTGGATCGTGCTCGTGGCGGTTTACTCCTTTAAACAGTACTGCTTTCCCGTTGATCATCTGCATTCCGTTGCGCATCTCTACCGTGCGGAAACCAAAAAGATGAGTGAAAGATTCCAGCGGTTTTCCCTGAGCGTCGAAGGTGTTGACTACTAATGTGTAAGTATTCGGCGTCTCCGCATTCCATGCACGTGCATTCGGGAAGATTTGCCGTTGGCTGAATAGAGTATCGGTGGTGGAAGTGACAGACTTCTTCCGATTGTAAATCTCCTTGCCGTGATCCAATACCTTTACTTCGACGGTTTCTCCGGCTTTAGGCTGGTGAAGTAGTACGTCGAGGTTTAGTTCTCCATCTTTGTAGTCATTGACTAACTCAGCAGTCATCCGGAAGTCGCGAACACGGCTTTGCGGACGGGCATAGAGATATACATCCCGCTCAATGCCACTGTATTTCCAGTAATCCTGCCCTTCAAGATAGGAGCCGTCGCTGTAACGGAATACTTTCACGGCAAGTTTATTACTGCCTTTTTTCAACAGCTTCGTAACGTTGAAGTGAGACGGCAGACGACTGTCTTCCGCATATCCGGCAAACTCACCGTTCACCCATACATAATAAGCGGATTCCACTCCTTCGAAGTCAAGAAAGATATCCATACCTTCCCAACCATTCGGGACAGTAAATTCACGGATGTAAGCTCCTACCGGATTGTAGTCGGCGGGTACATACGGAGGATTGGCAGGAAATGGATAGCGGGTGTCCGTATAAATAGGGGCATCAAATCCTTGTAGTTCCCAACTTCCGGGAACTTGTATTTTGCTCCATTTCCGGGTATTGTATCCGGATTTATGGAAATCTTGAGGACAAAGATCGTTATTCTTTGAGAACAGGAATTTCCAGGTTCCATCCAGAGAAATTCGTCTTTCTGTCGCAGGATTCACGTCGAAACGTACATCAGCGGGGAGAGAGCGTTGTTTCAAAGCGTTGGCTTCATTTGTAAACGGAATGAAATGCGCATGCATCGGCTCTCTGTTTATTTCGTTGATTTGTGGGTTCTGCCAGGGCTCGTTATCAGCCAGGGCAGAAACACAAAGCAATGAGGAAAAGAGTAAAGTATAAACTTTGGCTTTCATGATAATTGGTTTTAAGTTCAAAACAGTATTAAATTGAACAAAACAGTGTCACAAGGAACGGAACGCTGAAATCCACCACAAATCCGTGGAAGATAGAGACAACTACAAATTGTTGTCCAGCCGTTCGTGTAATGATGGGCAGTGTGGTGTCCATCGTGGTTGCTCCTCCGGCAGAGATAGGGGCGAGGTTG
The DNA here is from genome assembly GCF_003464595.1 of Bacteroides intestinalis. Taxonomy (GTDB): domain Bacteria; phylum Bacteroidota; class Bacteroidia; order Bacteroidales; family Bacteroidaceae; genus Bacteroides; species Bacteroides intestinalis_A. Next base: position 555,837 of record NZ_QRZF01000001.1, on the reverse strand, counting down.
CCGAACCAGCGCACCAGTAACGGTGCAGCCAGCAAGGTCAGAATCTCACGGCTGATGTTGGCGAGCAGGGCAATTGTTCCTAATTCAGCTCCTTTATATTCGGTAATGAAGATACTGGAGAGTGAATAGTATCCGAAGCCCGAACCTACAGCCAGGCAATCTGTCAGGGAACGGTGTGTCAGTATCAGGCTGACTGCGGCAGAACCTGCCAACGTGCCCAGAATGGTCATGATAGGCAGGAATATCAACCGTGGATTGAGTGAACGGAAGTTTTTCAACGTTTGCGGATCATTGCCTACACTTAGCCCTACACTGAACATCAGTGCGCAGAGTGCATAAAAGCTGACTTTACTATCTATTACGATATCGATAGGTATCAGGTGAAAGACTCCGCAGAGCGTACCCAGCACAAAAAAGCCGACTATGATAAGACTTCCTTTCATGCTTGTCCTCCTTTCCGTTTGTATAAGGCTCTCCACAGTGCCCAGGCGGCAATCACACTTCCCAGAGTTCCACCTATGGTGAGTATGACGGCTTCAAGGCCAATGGTGTGCAGTCCTTTGATAATCTGCTCGTTTCCTCCCACTTCAATGCCGAGAATGAAGAGCAGTACCCAGATCAACACTGTGATAACTTTATGAATTTTACTTAAATTCCGTTTCCGTAAGAGGTAGCCCAGCAGCATTCCTGTGAGCATCAGTCCGATAATTGTAAACATATCTATGTCGTTTTTGAGGGCAAAGATAATTCTTTATAGGTAAACAAGGCAGCAGCAAGGCCACCTTGTTTACCATATTCAGAGAGAAAGGATTACTCGTTTATTTCATTATTCGTTTGAATTTCCATTAGAGGAATGGGCAGGAAGTGCTTAGTTTCATCGAAATGTGTTCTACCTGCACTACGCATTGCGTCATCCAGTTTGCCCCAACGACGAAGATCGTAAAAGCGGGAGTTCTCTAATGTGAACTCTACCAAGCGTTCATGCTCGATTTGTGCTTTTACAGCCGCATAATCGCTTCCTGTCATAGCTGGTAATTTTCCGTGTATGCGGCGGACGTCGTTAATTAATGGGATTGCTTTTTCCGGATGTTTTTGTTCATTATACACTTCTGCCTGCATCAGCATAACATTGGCGTAGCGCATCAGTGGCATGTTAGTGCCTACATAGTTCTGTGCATAGTCAGTCCAGGTTGCCGGTAGATATTTGCGATAATTATAGCTGGTTGCAGAACTTTCAGAATAAACATCATCGTAATTATATCCTAAAATATGACCGCCTTCACGATAATAAGGATCATCAAACATCATTGAGCCGTAGGCACGTGCATCGTACATATTATCTTCTGCAATGCGACCTTCTTTCAGAAACTCGTCATACATCATTTCACTGACACGGATTTCATCCCAACCGGACATACTGCCCGGAGCAACCCAAAAATGTAATACATGTTTGTGGAAAGTTCCGTCTGCTGTACTATTGGTGAATTGAAGTTCCAGAATAGCTTCTTTGCAATTTTTATTGGTTCCGTCAAACATACTGCTGTAGTTGGATTCCAGTTCATAACCGGTTACCTTTCCAAACGCTTCTTCTGCCAGTCTCAGATATTCATCTTTCTTGCCGCTTTCTTCGTAAGCGCGAGTCAGGTAAGCCCATCCCAGATAAGAATATGCTGCGCCTTTCGTGACACGTCCAGCTTCGGAAGAAGGGCGGTCTTGTGGCAACATGCCACCTGCTTGGTCTAATTCCGTACAAATGAAGTCCCATACATCTGCTCTTGGAGAAAGAGCTTTATGAGTTTGTGATTCACCGGTCAGATATTCATTACGAATAATTGCTTTCTCCCAACTCATAATCAACTTAAAGTGGTAGTATGCACGTAGAAAGAGAGCTTCACCTCTGAGGTGGTTGTAATCTTCCGTACTCATTTTTTCGCCTGTACTTTGTACCTTTTCGATACCAAAAAGTACATTGTTGGCATAGTTGATGCCATTGTAGTTGTTCATCCAGTATGATCTGATACTGGAGTTCTCATTATTATAGGTATAATTGTATAGTTCACCCCATTCCGGATAGTTATTGACATCTTGTCCGGTTTTCATTTCATCACTGCGGAATGTTTCTACAACATATTTGACTTCTGCTACAGAGTAGGCACCTGTCCTATTATCCAATTGGCCGTAAACGGCGGATAACCCTGCTTCTACATCGGCTTTGTCTCTCCAGTATTTGTCGGTAGAAAAGTCCGGAGACTCTACTGTTAGAAAATCATCACACCCTGCCAGTAAGACTGTGAACAGGAAAGATGCTAAGTATATTATTTTTTTCATTGTCTTTTAATTTTAAATAGTGATTAGAATGTAACTTGTAAACCTACTACGAAAGAACGTGTAAACGGGTATACAAAAGAATCGACACCTGTATTCAGGATGCTTGAAGAAAACTCAGGATCAATGCCTGAATACTTGGTAATAGTGAATAGATTCTCACCACTTACATAAAGGCGGCATTTCTCAAGGTAAATCTTTTTAGCTATGGTTCTGGACAGACTATATCCTAACTGTAATTGGCGCAAACGGACGAAATTGCCATTTTCGAGGAAACGGGTAGATTCGCGTGTATTTTGATTCAGGTCATTCAATACGGCTCTAGGCATGTCGGTATGGGTATTTTGCGGAGTCCATGCATCCAGCGTCGTTTTGAAGAAATTTCTACCGGCATCCATACCTTCGTAGTAAAGACGGTTTACATTGTAGAGCTTATGTCCCCATGCACTGCCAAACTGGAAAGATAAGTCAAAGTTCTTATAAGCGCCACTGAATGATAAGTTCGCTTCTACTTTAGGAATACCCGATCCGGAGTATACTTTATCACTGCTATCTATGCTGCCATCACCGTTTGTGTCTACAAAGCGAACATCGCCTGCATAGGCATTGGGTTGAAGCCTTTCTCCTTTGCTATTTACGTAAGCTGCAGCTTCAGCGTCACTTTGGAAGAGACCATCTGCCTGATACAACCAGAAACCTGCTACAGGATATCCTTTCAAAGTCTGAGTCACAGCGTGACCATCACCTTTCCATGCCGAACCGTATAATATCTGGTTGGGGTCTGCTTTTAACATCTCATTCTTGATAGTGGAAAGGTTAAGGCCGACGTTATATTCAAAGCCATTTACGTTGTCGCCATAGTTTAATTCAAGTTCAAAACCTTTATTTACCATCTTACCTACATTGACTGTTGGATTGTAGATACCGGCAGAAGGTGCCATAACTTTTTCGATCAACAAATCTTCTGTCGTGTTGTAGTAATAGTTGATGCTACCATTCAGCTTGTTATTGAATAGCCCGAAGTCGAAGCCTATGTTTTTAGTGTCCGTTGTTTCCCAACGAAGGTCATCGTTTACAAGATAGAGGTTGGACATTCCGGACCAGGGGTTACCACCCTGGAGATAGCTCATACCCTGTGTGTTGCTGCTCGTCATAGTAGGAGCATAATAATATCCTAATGCGCTTTCACTACCTAAACGTCCCCAGCTGGCGCGGAATTTCAGATTACTGATCGGAGTGTTTTTCGGGAAGAAGTCTTCTTCGCTGATTCTCCATCCCACAGCTACTGAAGGGAATGTACCCCAACGGTTGTTTTTACCAAATTTGGAAGAGCCGTCAGAACGAACCGTAACTTGCAGCAAATAGCGGCTGGCATACGAATAGTTGAACCGACCGAAGAAAGAAGCACGGTTATAATCGTAGAATGTACCGGTTCCTGTAAATGTTCCGCCAATACCGGCATCAATGGTCGGGGAGGTCGGGTCGAAGAATCCGCCGGGTACTTCACTGGAACTTAGACTCCCATCTACTACATCGTATTCCGTTTTTTTGCCTTCAACACTTACTGAACTTTTATCTTGGCGAGTTGAAATGACAGAATTACCTATCATTGCTGTAATAGAATGTTTGCCGAAATTCTTCATGAAGGTCAATACATTCTCAAAGGTCTGTTGGTAGTAATATGAATTGTATTCGTAATTATACGGATACAAGCTCGGTTCCTGCGCATTAGCTTCATATTTAGCACGATGATAACGATCGTTATAATAGTAGCCGTTGTATGTATAGCTTGTCTTGAAAGTCAGCCATGAAGCAAATTTCATTGTCAGGCCAATATTACCGGTGATATCATAGCCGGTATATTTTCTGGTTTTATAGTGATCATCAGCCATAACGTTACGGTTGGTGGGAAGTCCCAACTTCACTCCGTCGACAGACATGTCGGTTAATCCGTAGCCATAAGTTTGGTTTTCATCATATACAGGCACCAGCGGAGACATGGAGTACATTTCTTTCAGAGAGTACTGGGGTTGTTTGCTTTGAGTTACTTTGAAGTTCAAGCCTGCGTCGAAATCAAAGATATACTTGTGGGCATTCAATTTCAGACGTGCATTATCCTGAATGTAGGAGTTGCCTTTGAAAATGCCCTTTTCATCGGCATGTCCGTAAGATAAAGAGTATTTGGCAACTTCCGAGCCGCCGATAATATTTACATAATAATTTTGTGCAATACCGGTACGAAGCATTTCATCCTGCCAGTCGGTATCTGCTCCTGTCGGATTCTTTCCGTCTTTTACGGTAAGATAAGCCTGTTTCTTTTGATTGGGATCATTGGCCATTGCATTTTCGTACATCATATTGTGTACTTTCATATATCCGTCTGCATCCAGCATCTCGAATTTCTTAGCTACCGAATTAACAGTCATGTAGGTATTGAATGAAATCTTCATTTCACCTGCTTTACCATTCTTTGTGCTAACAATTACAACGCCATTAGCAGCTACCGAACCATAGATTGCAGCGGCTGCGCCGTCTTTCAGGATTTCCATTGATTCAATATCCTGCGGATTGATGGTATTGATGTCACCGGGATATCCGTCGATGATGTAAAGAGGTTCGTTGTCTCCCATTGTTTTGATACCACGGATTTTCACAGAAATGCTTGCACCAGCATTACCACCGGATTTTAATACGCTTACACCGGCAATTTTACCTTGCAGTGCCTCGGTAGCACTGGTAGTGGCGCGCTTCATTAAATCTTCTGATTTTACGGAAGAAATAGCTCCGGTCATATCACTTTTCTTCATTGTTCCATAACCTACTACAACAACCTCATCCAGCATTTCGGTGTCATCTTTCAAAGTTACGTTCAATACTTTCTGACCTTTCAACGGAACTTCTTGAGCTACATAACCCACATAAGAGATTACCATTGTCGCATTAGGGGCAACTGTTAAGGTGAAGTTACCGTCAATGTCGGTAATGCAACCATTAGTTGTACCTTTTTCCAAAACACTGGCACCAATGAGGGTTTCTCCTTTGGTATCAGTTACTGTACCGGTTAATTGAATGGTTTGTGCTAAAGAGCTTAGCGGTACCAAACATACAAAGAGCAAGGTGAGTAAGATGACTCTTTGCATCAGGGAATACTTTTTAATTTTACCCATGTGTGATAGTTTTTAAGGTTTATAAAATTGTTTTTCACATGGCAAAGAAAGAATTGTATTAGGAGTATTCCTATGAAAGAGTATCTATAAAATATCTACAAAAAGGTTGATTTGCATACTTTTTTAGTCTACAAAGCATTTTGTAAATTATTGAATTATAGATATGTAGTGGAGAACTATATATCTACAATCCATTGTATTCTAAAAGGAGATATTAAAAGGCTTGCAAATACTTTACCAGGTCTTCTTCTGTGGATAGATTCAATGATTTGCGCAATCGGTAACGATTCATATTGATGGTTTTGGGATTGGTGCCAGTAATCATGGAGATTTCTTTGGTAGATAAGTTCACGCGCAGTAAAGTAGCCAAGTATTTTTCACCTTGCGTTAGTTCGGGGTGTTTTAGAATAAGTCTTTCAATGAATTCTTTATTCTTTTCTTCAATACTCAGAAGTAAAGTATTATTCGTTTTATCTCCGCTTTGATATTGACTGATAAAAGCATTTACTTTCTTTAAGTGGGGAACAAGCGCTTGATTATCCATTCTATATCCTTCCTTAATCATCTCTCGTATTTTATCCAGCAATTCATTACGGCTTCTGAGAAATACGGCAAAGCTGGTTACTTCCTGTTGACTGTTGTCCAGGGCACTCTGTACATTTTGCAATTCCAATTCCTGTTGGTGCAGTTTCAATTCGGATATTTCTCGTTGTGACAGTTCCAACTGATAACGGGCTTCTACCAGCTGAAGACCTTTTCTGCGTTTATACCATTTATATAAGAATATACTGAAGGCTAAGCCAAGAACAAGTATACTGCCCAAAAGCCATAGGTTGCGCTTTAGTAGTTCTATCTTATAAGTTTGCTCTTGCATTTCGGTAGCATATTTCTGATCCTGATATCTTTTATAAGAGATTTCCTGCTCGATATTGCGTAGTTTGTTGCTACTTTGTAGCTCCTTGCTTAAAGCATACATTTGACTGAGCCGTTTATAGGCTTGGTCATAATCACCTATGGCAGCATATACCCAGGATGAATATTCGTAATAATCACAAATCAATTCCTTGGCACCAATGTTGCGGGCGTACTCATAGGCCTTTTGCAGAGCTTCCAGAGCTTTGGAGTATTGCTCACCAAAATAATATTGTTTGCCCATATTGTTGTAATTCTCTCCCAACGACCATTGTGCATCCAGATTTTTATTGATAGCTATGGCTTCCTGGATGAGAGATAGTTTCTTTTCCGTATCTCCCTGATATAGACATAAATTATTCAGGTTGGTAGCAATTTCTTTTAAGTTTCGTTGGGCGCGGTTGATAGTCAGTGCCCGTTGAAGGAATCTTTCAGCTACCAGAAATTCATCGAGTAGGTAATGCATGACTCCACGCTCATTATAACATCCTGCCACCGAAGCCGAATCTCCTAAAGACTTGAAAATAGAGGTTGCTTTATCATTCAGTTCTATTCCTTTGTTATAATCGCCCAACTTGCTATATACACGTCCCATGAGTGAATAGAGCTGGGCCGTTTGTCGTTTGTTTGCCGGATTGATATATCTCTGTGTATCATATAAATTTTTGATACTTAAATCGAAGTTTCCCAGCAGTTGTTCTGCCTGGCAATGGAGTATCATAGCTTGCGCACGGGTTTCATTGGGTGCATCTTCAGGAAATAAGGCAGCAGCCTGGGCTGCATAGTATGATGCTTGCTTGGGATTACTGAACAGGGCATTTTGAGCTTGCTCCAGTAAAGTCTGGGCTTGTTTGTTATCTTGAGCCTGTAAGGGGATCGTGGTTAATAGGAAAACTGTAGATAGTAGATACAGTGCTTGCTTCATAGTATATTGTTGTTTCTGCAAATGTAATTATTTTCCTTTAAAAGTCCGGTTTGCTTTCAAAAAGATTTATCTTTGTGGCTCTAAATTAATGCTATATGCTATTGCCTTATTTGAATGAAGATCTGATTGAAGCCGGTTGTGATGAAGCCGGTCGTGGTTGCCTGGCAGGTGCTGTGTATGCTGCTGCTGTGATTCTTCCCAAAGATTTCAAGAATGAACTACTGAATGATTCCAAACAGTTGACGGAACACCAGCGTTATGCTTTGCGCGAAGTGATTGAGAAAGAAGCACTGGCGTGGGCGGTAGGTATCGTATCTCCCGAAGAAATCGATAAGATTAATATTCTGAACGCTTCTTTCCTAGCCATGCACCGTGCGGTGGATCAATTGAAAATGCGTCCGCAACATCTTCTTATCGATGGCAACCGTTTTAAGAAATACCAGGATCTTCCGCATACTACAGTAATTAAAGGTGATGGCAAATATCTCTCCATAGCAGCAGCTTCCGTACTTGCCAAAACCTATCGTGACGACTACATGAACCGGCTTCACGAAGAATTTCCGTATTATGATTGGGATCATAATAAAGGCTATCCTACAAAGAAACACCGCACAGCTATTGCCGAACGTGGAACTACGCCTTATCACCGCATGACATTCAATCTGTTGGGTGACGGGCAGTTAGCACTTGATTTTAAGTGATTATTTAATCGCTTCATCCAGATCAATAAACAAGAACTGGTTCTTATAATTGAGTAGTAACAGCTTATTATCAATCACCTGTCCTTTTTTGAAATTTGTTTGAAGATGAGCTACAGGCATTCCCATTTCGTGAATAAACCAATAGTCTCCACGATTACCGATGCATAAATAATCCTTTAATTGGATGCTGGGACTATAGATACGTTCCCGTTCGTAGGTCTTACCAATATTCAAGTCCTTGTCTACTTCATAGATAACTCCCTGATCATTATACACCAGACAATGTTCCCCGTTGAAGGCGAGTGATTGGAAAGCTGTCGTATCCTGATTGGCTGCATAGAGTGTATTGGGCAACATTGCCTCCAGCTTTCCATATTGTTTAGTATCCCAAGGTACAATATTCACTATTGAATCTGTCAATTCCTGATAAGCTAATCCGTCATCAAACAACATGTATAGTGCATCATCCGTTCGCAGGGCATCTTCAATCATGTCTTTCTTGACGCTTAGTTGGTTGAAGAAAATCTCCTCTCCGTTTTGTAAATTATAACAGGCTATGAATGGGCGTCCGTATTTTCTAGGGCTTGTTCCTTCACGTAATCCGAAACCGTAATTCAACATAAATAACTTGCCGTCTTGTACGAAAAGATTGGAACGGGAAGCTTTTACATCAGGAAATTCCGTTTGCCACACTACATTGAAGGCTGTATCTACGCAGGAGATGTGCTGACGGTCTGCCCAGTAATAAAGTGAATCTTGAGATAATATGTTGGAAGTCAGCCCCGTGATTGTATTATTGGCAATAGGAACATAGCTATAATAATATGCGCCGCCTGTTGCCACGCCACCGGCTACTCCTACAGCAACAGCAGCAAGCCCTTGTAATAGTGCCGCTTTTGTATCATGAGCTCCCGGTTTTCCCGGATAGGTCAGTAGTTCTCCGGTCATGAAATCTAACTTGTGCAATGCGTCTGCTACGATTAAACGCTTGTTATGTTCCAGATCAAGAACCTCATTCCAACCGTATTGATGAGGTATTTTGTTTTCCCACAAATCGTTACCGAATTTCAGACTAACAGCACGGAGCTTGTTGGATGTAGGAGAATTATATCCTAGGACTAACCCAAGTGAATCATCCACATATACCGGAAATAAATCAGCTTCCCATTTCTTTGCCCCTGTTTCTTTACTGAGCAATGATATCTTGCTGCCAATTTCGGATATTAAGACTCCTTCCGAAAGACAGGTTATTTTTGATTTGCTGAAATCAATCGGTTGTTTCCATAGAAGTTGGCTACTTTTGGTGTCATAAAACCCAATTTCTCCTTTATTCTTCAGATACTTACCGCTTTTAGTCGTTTCCCGGAAACTGATACAGAGGTAATCTCCTTTATCACTCATAGAAAAAGTTTCCACTCGCTGCGGAAAAGTGTAACACTGTGCTTTCAAGTCAGTTCCGTCTATCTTCTTTCCTACAACGATAGTTTCGGATTGCGCATAAGATATCGATGCCGTGAGAAGGAGGCATACAAGCATTAGATTCCTCTGTGTTTTCATGTTCATTGACTTAATTGGCGTAATCATTGACTTATTGGGCGTAAATATACATGTTATTTGTGAAATGCGATTCCGGGAGACTGAAGTTTGTTTCATTCATTATTCTTTTTTCCTTTACCTCATTTCTGGTAGGTTATGAGGGAAAGTTGACGAGTTAACGAGTTGACAAGGGGTTGTAGTTAACATTTGAGGTTTATAATAAATACTAATTGCTTACAACCAATTAATATTCGAGACATAGTCGTATACTTAGCCTATCTCAGTATGATACTTAGGGTACCTCTGTATCATACTTAGGGTACCTCAGTTCCGTACTGAGATAGGACTATTATAGTAATCTGATAATCAAATAGTTGCAAAAGGATGTTCTAACGTTGATAAATCAAGACAAACAATCAGCAAATAACTGCAATAATAGCAGCTTATTTTAGAACCACTTAATCTTCCTGAACCAGATAAATGTACCTGCCGACAGTATTACGGAGATTAGGATAATGAATATGAAAGCATATGGAAAACCTTCCAGATGAATATCCACATTCATACCATAGAAGCTGGCTATCAGTGTGGGTATCATAAGCGTGATGGAAAGGCTCGTCATGCGTTTCATGATAGCGTTGACGTTATTGGAGATAATAGAAGCAAAAGCATCCATCGTTCCAGTAAGAATGTCACTGTAGATATTTACAGTATTGTATGCCTGTTTCAATTCAATGATTACATCTTCCAATAGTTCCATATCCAGATAATCAGTGTCCTGAAAGATGTTTTTCAAGCGGCCGATCATCACTTCATTACCACGGATGGAAGTATTGAAGTAGACAAGAGTCTTCTGCAACTTCATCAGACGAAGCAAGTCTTCGTTGCGGATACTCTTTTCCAGTTCTTTTTCTGCATTGGCAACGTCATTATTGATTTGCTTCAGATACTTCAAGAACCAAACAGCAGAAGAATAAATCATCCGCAGGATTAAATCCAGTTTATTGTTGACTACGATACCTTTGCGCCGTGTATGCTGGATGAAATCAGAAATAAGTTCGGTTTTGTGGTAACATACCGATACGATAATCTCATTATTAGTAATGATACCTATAGGCACAGTGATAAAAGGAATACCATGCTGGCTACTCTGCATAGGAATACGCAGAATGGTGAGCAACCAGTTACCTTCTGTTTCCGTACGCGGGCGTTCGTCCGCATCGGCGATATCTTCTAAAAATGATTCGGGAACTTTCAGTTCCTGGGTGAGAAAGTCAAAATCATTGTCATCGGGACATTCAACGTTTACCCAGCTATTGGGCATCCATTGTGGCTTTTCCATAAAGCCGGCTTCAGAGTAAAGATACGTTCTCATCGTAATGGCCTCCTTTCTTTAGGGACGAACCGAGGTATTGCGAGCAACGTCTCCGTTCGCTTTAATTATAAATACTATTGCACGTTCGTGGGTTTGAATCGTCCATATTTCTTGTTTTTTGTTTTTTTAAAGCGTGGCAAAAGTACATAAATCATTTGAAACAGTACGCTTTAACCATGCTTTTTTGTACCTTTGCAGCCGGAAAAATCGTTCTCTCTTTAAAGAACGTTTTTGCAGAGGTTAAAGATTGTACATTTAAAATCAATTAATATTATGAGTAAGAAAGCCCTTTTAATGATTCTTGATGGCTGGGGTATCGGCGATCAGGGTAAAGACGATGTGATTTTCAATACACCTACTCCGTACTGGGACAGTCTGCTGGCTACATATCCTCATTCAGAGCTTCAGGCAAGCGGTGAGAATGTAGGTTTGCCCGACGGTCAGATGGGGAACTCGGAAGTAGGTCACCTCAATATCGGTGCCGGACGTATCGTATATCAGGATCTGGTAAAGATTAACCGCGCATGTGCCGACAATAGTATTATGAAGAATCCGGGAATTGTTTCTGCTTTCTCTTATGCTAAAGAAAACGGTAAGAATATTCACTTCATGGGATTGACTTCCAATGGTGGTGTTCACAGCTCATTCGACCACTTATTCAAACTTTGCGATATTGCAAAAGAATATGGTGTTGACAATACTTTCGTTCACTGCTTCATGGATGGTCGTGATACTGACCCGAAGAGCGGCAAGGGCTTTATTGAGCAACTGACTGCACATTGTGAAAAGTCAGCAGGTAAGATTGCTTCTATTGTTGGCCGTTTCTATGCAATGGACCGTGATAAACGTTGGGAACGTGTGAAGGTAGCTTATGATTTGCTGGTAAACGGTGAAGGTAAAGTTGCCACTGATATGGTTCAGGCTATGCAGGAGTCTTATGACGAAGGTGTAACGGATGAATTCATCAAGCCGATTGTAAATGGTAACTTCGATGGAACGATTAAAGAAGGTGATGTAGTTATCTTCTTCAACTATCGTAACGACCGTGCAAAAGAGTTGACAGTAGTGCTGACTCAACAGGATATGCCTGAACAGGGTATGCATATTATTCCGGGCTTGCAGTATTATTGTATGACTCCGTATGATGCATCATTCAAGGGTGTACATATCCTTTTCGATAAAGAAAATGTTCAGAATACATTGGGCGAATATCTGGCAACTCAAGGCAAAACTCAATTGCACATTGCTGAAACAGAGAAGTATGCTCACGTAACTTTCTTCTTCAACGGTGGTCGTGAAACTCCGTATGATGCTGAAGAACGTATCTTGGTTCCGTCTCCGAAAGTAGCTACTTATGACCTGAAACCGGAAATGAGTGCTTACGAGGTAAAGGATAAATTAGTAGAAGCTATTAACACTCAGAAGTTTGATTTCATTGTTGTGAACTATGCAAATGGTGATATGGTAGGACATACCGGTATCTATGACGCCATTGAGAAAGCAGTGAAAGCTATCGACGAATGTGTGAAAGATACCGTAGAAGCAGCTAAAGCTAACGATTATGAAGTTATCATCATTGCTGACCACGGTAATGCAGATCATGCACTGAACGAAGATGGTACTCCGAATACTGCTCACTCTTTGAATCCGGTTCCTTTTGTATATGTAACGGAGAATAAGAATGCTAAAGTCGAGAATGGTGTTTTGGCAGATGTTGCTCCTTCCATTCTGCATATCCTGGGCATGGCACAGCCGGCTGATATGACAGGGAAAGACTTGATTAAGTAAGTAGTAGTCTACAATAGTCAATAAAAGAGATGTTTCAAGAGAATTAATACTCTTGGGGCGTCTCTTTTTTTGTATTTCAATGGCTATCCTTCTTTCTAAAAGGTTATCTTTGCAGATAATACACGCAATTGATGGAATGAAACTACTTATATTATTATTGATATTTGTCTTGTCCGGACTACCATCATCTCTTTGTGCGGAAGAGGTAATAGTGGATAGCTTGTATTGGCAAAATGCTGAACAGAAGATGGGGGAGGGAGAATACGAAGATGCCGCCCATTTGTATAGTAAGATGATAGTGATAGGTGACTCCTTGTTTCGTGTGTATGCCGGTGAGCGTGTGGAAGATATGCGTAAAGATTATCCCATCGATGAACTGGAGTTGCAAAACAGTACACAGCAAAAGCATATATTACAGCTTTCTTTTATAATAATCTTATTCCTTGCAGTCTCTTTATTGGGTGGTTTCTTCTATCTGAAGAAGGTAGGGAAGAAGTTGCTTCATTCCAAGGATGAACTCCAGAAAGCTAAGTTTCTGGCGGAAGAATCCATTCGTAATAAGAGTTTGTTCCTTTCCAATATGAGTCATGAAATCAAGACTCCACTGAATGCATTGGCAGGTTTTTCGGAGGTGTTGACTACACCGGGAATTGATGAGGCTACCCGTACACAGTGCAATGATGTAATTCAACTGAACTCGGAATTGCTGCTTAAATTGATCAATGATGTCGTGGATATTTCATGTCTGGATGTAGCGAATATGAAGTTCAGTATCACTACACATGAGGTTGTAGTTCTTTGCCGCAATGTGGTGAAGATGTTGGATAATATCAAACAGACATCGGCTGATATTCGTTTTGAAACAGAATTGGCTTCATTGGAGATAGAGACAGATCAGGGACGTTTGCAGCAAATGTTGGTGAACTTACTGGTTAATGCTACTAAGTTTACGAAAGAAGGAAGTATCACACTTGCATTACGCTTGGATGAAAAGGGCTTTGCCGAGTTCTCGGTGACAGATACCGGCTGTGGTATTCCTCTTGAAAAGCAAAGCACGATCTTCGGTCGGTTTGAAAAACTAAATGAGGGAGTGCAAGGTACAGGCTTGGGGTTGTCCATCTGCAAACTGATTATTAAACGATTGGGAGGTGAAATTTGGGTAGATTCCGGTTATACTGCCGGTGCCAGGTTTGTATTTATTCATCCTTTAAAGCAGGAGATGGTACGATGAAAAAGCTGGTTTTTATATTGCTTTGTGTGGTCAGTTCAATGTCGTTTGCTGCTACTCAGGATACGGACGATAAGCATTTGCGTGATAGTATCTTCCAGATTTATCAGTCAATGCCTGTAGATACTGCCCGGACACAATTTCTGAAAGATGTCTTTGTACGCAATATTGATAAAGATTGGTCGGCTGAATTGCTTGATTCGGCATTAACCTCTGCAATAAGCATGAAAGATGTGAAAAGCGAACTGGCACTTCGTTACGAATATTTCCGTTATTACACTTTCAGGCTGGATGGTGAAAATATGGATAAAGCATTAGCTCTGCTGAAGGAAGTTTGTTATCGCTGTAAGCTATATGATAATTACTTTTCTGCATTACATTACATGATTCAACTTAAGGGAAGCAGAGGTGATACGGAATCAGCGATTCTCGAATCTCAGAAGATGCGTGAAGAGGCTATTCGCCTGAAAGACAGTCGGGGCGTATTTCTGTCTTATGTGACAGAGGGTAAAGCGTATGTGTTTGCCCGGAACTACGAAAAAGCGATTGAATGCTATAAAAAAGCAGTGGAGTTAACTTCACTTTCCACGGAGGATGAGCTAATGGTTCATCAATATTTAACGAGTGCTTATTATTTGTTTAATAAATATCCTGAAATGATAGCGGAATTGGAGACTCAACGGAGAATCATTGATGGTATCATAAAGGAGCAGCCTGCGATGCTTGATTCTTATAGGGGTAAAATCTTGGAAATAGAATTAATGTATTGTAAAATTTATCTGGCTGTTGAGGATGCTCCTAATCTGAAGAAGCATCTGGATGAAGCTGCAAAGTTCTACAATGATGACTCTTTTCTTTCTACTGTAATTGCTTATAATTTTTCATGGGCGGGCTATTACTATATAACGAAAGATTGGGGTAAATGTTTTCCACAATTTGAGTTGACATTGTCTGCCTTTAAAGGCACTCAGCCCATGTATGAGATGGATATACGTAGAATTATGGGGGATGCTTATGTTGATGCAGGGCGGTATAAAGAAGCTGCTGAAACATATAGAGTGGCTGTGCTGAAATGTGATTCTATCAATAAGGCTACGTTGCGTATGAATGAGGAGACTGTTCAGGCTAATTATAGGATACAGAAAGCTCTGTTAGAGAAAGAAATCGGCGCAAAGCGTTTTTGGCAGATAGCAGTAGGCGGTGCATCTTTATTTGTAATTTTACTTGTTTGGGGAGTATTGCGTGTATCCCGGATTTATCGGGAACTGGCAAAGTCGGAGCATGAAATGCGTGAGTCGTATGCTGTAGTTAAAGCAGCTGATAAGATGAAAGAAGTCTTTCTTCATAATATCACGAATGAAATTCGTGGGCCTCTTAACTCAGTTGTGACACTTTCTGATTATCTTTGCCAAAGAAATGATCTGACCATGGAACAGCAGCAGGAATATGCAACGATTATCCGGCAAAATTCTGAGCAGTTGATCAATTTGATATTTAATATTCTTGATCTTTCACGTTTGGAATCAGGCATGATGAAGTTTAATGTGCAAGAGTATGATATGGTGCAGTTGTGTAAGGATGCCAAGATGAGAGTGGAATTGGAGGAGGGGAATTCTGTTCAACTCGATTTTCTTACTGACTTGAATACCCTGTTGGTGCAAGTGGACACTACCCGTTTCCTGAAGTTGCTTTCTTCTGTTCTGATGCCACCAAAGAGGAGTAAAGAGCAGTATACAATAGAATATACTCTGTTCTATAACGGTGTGGATGAATTGAAGATAGTGGTTACAAACAGTCCGCTGCTCATGGATGCAGAAAACGAAAGAGAACGTGAAATTCAGCATGCCATAAACCGCTTGTATCTGGAAACCTTTCAGGGTGGTTATCAGTTATGTGAGGAAGATGGTAAACAGTTGATTATAATAACATATCCTATAAAATAAGAGAAAAATATGATACAAATAGGTGACGTAGTAGTCAGTTTTGATGTGCTGCGTGAAAAATTTATATGTAATCTGGATGCTTGCAAGGGTGCTTGTTGTATTGAGGGAGATGCCGGGGCTCCGGTAGAACTGGATGAAATCGAAAAGCTGGAGGAGGTACTTCCTGAGATTTGGGAAGAACTTGCCCCGGAGGCACGTGCCATTATAGAGAAACAAGGTGTTGTATATACCGACTGTGAGGGCGATTTGGTAACTTCCATTGTAAACAACAAAGACTGTGTTTTTACTTGTTATGATGAGAAAGGATGTTGTTATTGTGCCATAGAGAAAGCTTACCGGAACGGAAAGACAGACTTCTACAAACCAGTTTCCTGCCATTTGTATCCGATCAGGGTCGGGAATTACGGAGTTTATAAAGCAGTGAACTATAACCGTTGGGATGTGTGCAAAGCCGCTGTATTGCTGGGGCAGAAAGAGAACATACCGGTATACAAGTTCCTGAAAGAACCATTGATACGTAAATTCGGTGAAGACTGGTATGCTGAGCTGGAATTGGTGGCAGAAGAGATGAAGAAACAGAATATGTTGTAGATATCATATAGAATCCGTCTCATGAAGCGAAGTAAATCGTCTCGTGAGCTGAAAAAATCCGTCCTGTGAAGTGAAAATATCTATCCCGTGGGACGGATTTTTCTATCTCGTGAGATGAAAAAGAAAAACGCCGGGCAACAGGATTTTCCTGTCCGCCCGGCGTTTCTTCGTTGTAAGATGTGAGGTTGGTTAATAAAAACGTGTTATTCAGTGACTAACCACTAATCGTTAATCATTAATCACTGTTTTTCTTACGCATCGATATTTGCATACGTTGCATTCTTTTCGATAAATTCACGGCGCGGTCCTACGTCTTCGCCCATCAGCATGGAGAATATGTAATCCGCTTCGGCAGCATTTTCAATGCTTACCTGCTTCAACATACGGTGTTCCGGGTTCATAGTCGTACTCCACAACTGTTCCGGGTTCATTTCACCCAAACCTTTGTATCGTTGTGTGTGTACGGCACTTTCTGATCCGCCTCCATATGTATCGATAAACTTCTGGCGTTGTTGATCCGTCCAGCAATATTCCTCCACTTTGCCTTTCTTACAAAGATAGAGCGGTGGGGTAGCAATATACAGATACCCGTTCTGAATAATTTGCGGGAAGTAACGGAAGAAGAGTGTCATGATCAGTGTGTCGATGTGAGAACCATCGACGTCGGCATCGGTCATGATGATAACCTTCTTGTAACGCAACTTATCGATATTTGCTTCCTTGCTGTCTTCAGTGTTTACGCCGAAACGAATACCCAGTGCCTGGATGATATTGTTTACTTCATCACTTTCGAACGCCTTGTGCCACATGGCCTTTTCTACGTTCAGAATCTTACCGCGAAGCGGTAGAATAGCCTGGAATCTGCGGTCACGACCTTGTTTTGCAGAACCACCTGCCGAGTCACCCTCGACGAGGAACAATTCGCATTCGTCCGCATCCTTACTTGAACAGTCAGCCAGTTTACCGGGCATACCGCCACCGGACATCGGTGATTTACGTTGTACGGATTCGCGTGCCTTACGTGCGGCAACACGTGCCTGGGCAGCCAGAATCACTTTGTCTACCACCATCTTCGCTTCTTTCGGATGCTCTTCCAGGTAGTAGTTCAGAGCTTCACCTACAGCTTGGTCTACGGCTCCCATCACTTCGCTGTTTCCGAGCTTCGTCTTGGTCTGGCCTTCAAACTGAGGTTCTGCCACCTTGATGGAGATTACAGCTGTCAGACCTTCACGGAAGTCATCACCTGCAATTTCCACTTTAGCTTTCTCCAACATCTTGTTATCATCGGCATATTTCTTCAGCGTACGGGTCAGTGCGCGACGGAAACCTGCAAGGTGTGTACCACCTTCGATGGTATTGATGTTGTTTACATAAGAGTGGATATTTTCGTTATAAGACGTATTGTACATGATAGCCACTTCCACCGGTGTACCTTGTTTCTCTGTATTGATGTAGATAACGTCATTCACCAGGTGTTCGCGGGAAGAGTCGATGTAGCGAACGAATTCTTTCAGACCTTCTTCTGAATAGAATACTTCCATCTTTGCATTGTTCTCTTCATCTTTTACGCGAAGGTCGGTCAAGGTAATCTTGATACCGGCATTCAGGTAAGCCAACTCGCGCATGCGGGTGGCGAGGATTTCGTAATTATAAACCGTTTCAGTGAAGATCGTATTGTCCGGCCAGAATTGCTGACGCGTACCTGTAATATCACTTGTGCCGATTTCTTTCACCGGATACAACGGATGACCACATTCATATTCCTGTTGGTAGATCTTTCCATTACGGAAAACCTGTGTAGTCATGTGGGTAGACAGAGCGTTTACACAGGATACACCTACACCGTGCAAACCGCCGGATACTTTGTAAGAACCCTTATCGAATTTACCACCGGCATGCAGTACGGTCATAACTACTTCCAGGGCTGACTTCTGTTCCTTTTCATGGAAGTCAACCGGAATACCACGTCCGTTGTCCTGTACAGTGATAGAATTGTCTTCGTTGATGGTTACTTCAATGTGGTCGCAATAGCCGGCGAGAGCTTCGTCGATAGAGTTATCCACAACTTCATAAACCAGGTGGTGAAGTCCTTTCGTACTAATGTCACCAATATACATTGCGGGGCGCTTTCTAACGGCTTCCAAACCTTCCAGAACCTGGATGTTTTCGGCTGAATAGCTCCCGCTATTGGAGTTAATCTGTTCTTCAGTCATAATCTAATTTCCTTATTCAAATAACAGAGCAAATATAGTGAAAATTCGTGAGATACGGAACTAAACTGAGTGATAAATTTCATTCGTTTACAGCTTTTTAGCTTCTTCCGGAGGGTGTTTGGGATAGGGGAGGTAAATATGTCATATGCAGAAAAGGTCGGACTAAAAAGTCCAACCTTCCGATATTTCTTTTGTGTAATATTAATTAGCTTATCCCAGCTTATTAATGTAAAGAGCCAACTTAGACTTCAAGTTGCTTGCCTTGTTCTTGTGGATCACATTGGTTTTAGCCAATTTGTCCAACATCTTAGTTATACCCGGATACATTGCAGTAGCTTCTGCCTTGTCGGTTGTAGAACGAAGCTTTCTAACAGCATTTCTCATGGTCTTACCATAGTATCTGTTGTGAAGTCTTCTAGTCTCTTCTTGTCTGATTCTTTTCAGTGATGATTTGTGATTTGCCATTTCGACTAATCTTTTTTTAATTCGTTTATTTTTTTAATTGTAGCCCGTGGGGGAATCGAACCCCCCTTTCAAGAATGAAAATCTTGCGTCCTAACCGATAGACGAACGGGCCATCCTTTGTTGAGCATTTCTGCTCTTGCAGAGAGATTATCTCTCGTTTGCGGTTGCAAATGTAGGGACTATTTTTGAATTGGCAAAATAATCATGAGAAAAAAATAAAGGAATATGTCGGGCTTATTCTGCTATTTGTGGTTTATTATCTGAATATCAGTGGAATAAAAGCTTTCATTTTTTTACTTGTCTGCCTGCCTTTTTTTATTTATCCGTGTTTTATCCCTGCTGTTTCCGTCTTTTTTCGTAGTTTTGTTACCGGATTGAAACCAAAAGAGTAAGTGCGGATGTTACAGAAAACGCTGGGGATTGTGCTGCATACCCTGAAATATAACGATACTTCCCTTATTGCAGACATTTATACAGAGGTGGTCGGGCGTGCTTCGTTCATCGTAAAGATTCCCCGTTCGCGAAAGGCTGCGGTGAAGCCGGTATTGTTCCAACCATTGGCTTTGGTGGAACTGGAAGCTGATTTCCGTCCGAATGCCAGTATATATAAGATAACGGAAGCGAAGTCTTTCTATCCGTTTTCTTCTATTCCTTATGACCCGTATAAGTCTTCCATTGCACTTTTCCTGGCGGAATTTCTCTATCGGGCAGTGCGTGAGGAGACTGAAAATCATCCGTTGTTTGCGTACTTGCAGCATTCTATCATTTGGCTGGATGAGTGCCGTGATAATTTTGCCAACTTCCATTTGGTATTTCTGATGCGCTTATCCCGTTTCCTGGGATTGTATCCTAATCTGGAAGATTATCAAAAAGGCGATTATTTTGATATGCTGAATGCTTGTTTTACTCCTTTGCGACCGCAACTCCATTCTTCTTATATACTTCCGGAGGAAGCCTCACGGTTGATAATGCTGATGCGCATGAATTATGAAACAATGCATCTTTTTGCCATGAACCGCGCCGAGCGTACTCGTTGCCTTACAATAATGAATGAATATTATCGCCTCCACTTGCCTGACTTTCCCGTATTAAAGTCTCTTGAGGTGTTGAAGGAGCTCTTTGATACGGATTAATAAATCCTTTGACGCGGAACAATAAGCCCTTTCCTGCATATCTTCCTGACCCTTGATGCAAAAGATACCATCTTTTGCATGAGATTAAGCAGGGATGTGTAAGAGATGTGTTAGGGATATGGGGAAGCCCCCTGGACATGGTGCGTTTTATCTTCTGTGAAAGGTAGGATACTTGTTATTGAAGCGGAAGCCGATACCCATCATCAGATAATTCGGGTCACTGAAGTTCTTCAGGTTATACCCGATATGCAGATAAGAACTGCGGGTCATCTCCACTTTGAGTGTCAATACTTGGTAGATACCTTTATGGTCACCGCCACCGTGCAGCACATTGGCTCCGATACCCACACCTACTGTGAAGTAAGGCATTACATATTCTGCGCGTCCGGAAATACCTAAAGCTAACTGTTTTTCCAATGAAGGCTTGTAGCATTCATTGCCGTTTCCGGGGATGGTATAGACATTGGAACTGGCATCATATACGCCATCCAGTGATACACCTGTGCGGAATTTATATCCGATGTTATACATAGGTGCGAAATTGAAACCAAGCACAGTATAGGCATCTGGTGAAGCAATTTGTCCGCTTCCTACCCATACTCCTTTCCGTCTCCATGAACCGAACAGGGTTAAGTCGTAGCTGAGGTATCGTGAGAACTTTGGAATAGGAGCTTGATATAGAGGCTTGGTGAGTGCATCTTTAGGTCTGTTGAAGTTGTAGATAACCCCTACTTTTAGGCCCATTGTATTGAGGCCGGCATTGGGAAATTTAGTATTACCATTGGAGAAATGGGTACCCGTAACTCCGGCAACCAGGTCGATTTCCCGTGAAACCATCCAGTTGAATTGTATGCCCGCATTGATATAGGCATTTGCTTTCGAACCGATCACACTGTTGTGAGGGTTGGTGTAGTCGTCATAGGGTTTCCATCCTAAAGATAAACCGAAGTTCCATTCGTAATTGAGTGATAGCCGCGAAGTAATACGGGCAATACGTGCTCCCTGATAGAGGTAAATGGCAATCGGATTTCCTAATTCTTCTTTGCTTCCGAAATCGTAATAGCCTAAACCTATACCTTGGTAGGCACTGCCATAAATCCGGTCGGCGCAAGTATTGGGCTTAAATTGGAATGAATATTTCAAGTGGGCTGAATAACCCCATTCGTAAGGCTTCCATTGTGAGTTATCTCCTGCCAGAAAAGAACTGGTCTGGAAAATGTATCCCGGGCGGTATTCTACTCCCAGTCTGTGAATAAAGCGTTTGGCGAAGTAACCTGTATCCGGCTTGTATCCCGGTATGCTATCTTGCGCCCGGTTCTTTGCATGAGCAACGTCAGACAAGAAAAACATTGTCCCCACAAGGACTATTAATTTCCATATCTTTATATTGCTTTTCATGATATTGTGCCAGAATTCTAGTTTTATTATTATGCGGGGATATTCCCTTAAAATGCGTGGCAAATATAACGATAGTATTTGAATTAAAAATTATGATACTCAATAAAATGCAAAAAGAAGCCGTGTTTTTGGGAGATAGAAGTTGATTCGTCTTCTTCTATCTCCCGAAAACACGGCCAATGACGGTGACAAAGCGGGAGATTATCCCAGCAATTCTTTTACTTTGGCGGAGATGGCACGTCCTTCGGCAAGTCCGGCAAGCTTCTTGGAAGCAACCCCCATTACCTTACCCATATCTTTACCACTGGTAGCACCTGTTTCGGCAATAATTTCTTTCAAGGCAGCTTCCAACTCTTCGGCTGACATTTGTTTGGGCAGATAGACCTCAATCACCTTAACCTGTGCCAGTTCTTCGTCTGCCAAGTCCTGGCGACCTTGCTGGATGTATATTTCAGCTGCATCTTTACCTTGTTTCATGAGCTTCTGCATAATTTTCAATGCAGCATCGTCAGTCAGAGTATCGTTAGCTCCCGGAGCTGTTTTTGCTTCCAGGAATACTTTCTTGATGTTTCTCAGTGTTTCGAGAGCTACTTTGTCTTTGGCTTTCATTGCGGTTTTAATGTCTTCGCTGACTCTTTCAAATAAATCCATAATGCTATTTATTATTTTACTATTTACATTTAATAATTGGAGTTGCTCTGTAGCTTAGAAAGTAATCACACCTCCCAAGTCTTCACCTCCTTGTGCTTCTTCCGTAGCTATCTGTCCTTCGGTGGCGGCTTTGGTCTTGATAGTACTCAAAGTACTCTTATCGCGCAGATACGTCGGTGAACTTTCTACCATGCTGATAATGTCGGCATTGTCCAGGTCTTCCGGGTTGAAGATATAGATATGGCGGCGTTTGCGGATATTCTTACTACCGATGCCGCTGGCACTTTCACCATAGGCTTTACGGATACGTTCTTTGTTCTTTTCCTTTTCTTCTTCGAGTTGAAGTTGTCGTTCTTCCTCTTCCTGGCTGCGCTTTTCGAGTACGCTATCCATGCCGGGAACATCCTCCATTCCGAAACCGGTGGCAAGTACGGTAATCTTTACTTTGCCCTCCAATGCGTTATCCATAGCCACACCCCAGATAACCTCTACACCTTCGCGGAACTTGCTCATGAATTCGTGAATCTCGTTCATTTCCTCCATCATCAGTTCTGAACTGTCGCAGAAGGATACGTTCAGCATCACCTTCTTGGCATTGAAAATATCGTTGTTGTTCAGTAACGGAGAATGCAGGGCGTCGTCGATAGCTTTGGTCACACGACTTTCACCTTCGCCGAAACCGGTACTCATGATAGCCACACCACCATCTTTGAGGATGGTTTTCACATCTGCAAAGTCAAGGTTCACTGTTCCGCGCATAGTGATAATCTCGGCAATACTTTTGGCGGCAATAGACAATGTATCATCTGCCTTGCCGAAAGCATTCATGAACGTAAGGTCGGAATATATCTCGCGCAAGCGTTCGTTATTGATAACCAGCAGGGCATCTACATGTTGGGCGATACGCTCCACACCGTCCAGTGCCTGGATAATCTTCTTTTCACCTTCGAAGATGAAAGGTATGGTGACGATACCGACCGTAAGGATGTCCATTTCTTTGGCTATGCGGGCTATGACGGGAGCAGCGCCCGTACCTGTTCCGCCACCCATTCCGGCAGTAATGAATACCATTTTTGTACCGTCGTTCAGTAGCGCTTTGATTTCTTCACTACTTTCTTCGGCAGCTTCGCGGGCACGTTCGGGACGGTTTCCGGCACCTAGTCCCTCGGTGATAGAACGCCCCAGTTGTAATTTCACGGGGACGGGAGACTCTTTCAACGCTTGGTTGTCTGTGTTGCACAGAACGAACGTCACGTCGTGTATGCCTTCCCGGTACATGTGGTTCACGGCGTTACCACCACCACCACCTACACCAATCACTTTGATGATCTTCGGTGAGTCTGTCGGGAAATCGAATTGTACTATATCGTCCATGATTATAGAATTTTGAATTATGAATTATAGATGATGAATGCCTCGCGCGTCCTAACAGCGCAGCCAATTCATAACTTATAATTCATAATTTATAATTAAAAAACTTATTTCAAATCGTCATCCGAGAAAATTTCATTGGAAAGCTTGTTGAAAGTCTTTTCAAACCAGCTGGGACCTTCTTTCTTCTTTTTCTTTTTCTCTTCTTTCTCTTTACGCTCTTTCTCCTTACGTTCCCGTTCGCGACGTTCTTTCTCTTCCTTGTCACGTTGAGCCTTGGCAGCGCGGGCGGCGGCTTCCTGTTCTTTCAGGGCTTCATCATCGCCGAACATATCGACGGGTTGTTTCGGAACAGTCGTAGTTGTAACAGCGGGTTTCACTTCTTGCAGACAGCAGTTCTCATTTCCTGCTGCAAGCAGTCCGAGCAGGGTATTCTGCATACAGTCTTTCTTCAGCACATCATTGAAGCCGTGGATGCTGTTATGAACAAATTTGGCGGTCTTTACTTTATCAGCCTTGCTACGTTTACGGAACGCTTCTTCCAGGTTTTTCAGGTTGGCACCTCCACCGGTAAAAATGATACCGGATAATAGTTTATCCTCGTATCCTGACAGTTGAAGCTGGTTCCATACATTGGCAAGGATTTCCTCGGCGCGTGCATCGATGATATCATTCAATACGTTAAGTTCGATGCTTCGACCGTCCTCCAAAGTACAGACTGCGGGTGTCTCTGTTTCCTCTTCTTCGTAGAGCATATCACCGTACTTCTTTTTCAGTTGTTCAGCTTCGGCCTCTTCCATTTGCAGGGCAGTGATGTCACGGGTAATATTGTTTCCACCCAGTGGCAATACACTGAGGAAGCGGAGCATATTATTTTTATAAACCGATACGGTCGTTGTATCCGCACCGAAATCCACCAATGCACAACCCGAACGCATCTCACTTTCCGTCAGCACGGCGTTTGCCAATGCTATCGGAGCGATGAGCAGGTCGGCTATTTCTATCTTAGCCTGTTCAAAGCTGTGCTCCAGATTCTTCTTAAGTGAAGCACGGGCCACAATATTCAGGAAGTTTCCTGTGATACGCTTGCCTGCCACACCTACCGGGTCGGCTTGAAGATTATTGTCTATTTTATATTCCTGCGGGGCGACATCCAGCACACTCATGTCCATCAGGGGGACTTCGAGGTTTTCGTCGCTGATAGCGTCTACCAACTCTTGTGAGATAATCCCTTCCTCTTCCAGCACACGGCTTACCGCATTCTTTACCGTGCGCAAAGACTGTCCGCCAATGCCTACGTATACTTTGGCAATGGAGTTGTTCAACTGGCTTTCCAGCTTGTTGATGATGGAAGTCAGAGCCTGTGCGGTCTTATCAATGTTGTAGATGACTCCTTTATGGATAAAAGAAGCGGCATCTTCACGCGCATAAGCCAGCACTTGTATGCTTCCGTCACTGTTCTTCTTTCCTGCGATACCGGAAATCTTGGAAGAACTCAACTCGATAGCGGCGATAAATTCTGTTGTTGCCATATCTTTTCTATTAATTATATTTTCATTTACCATTTACAATGTACCATTTACCATTAAGATTGCACCACTACCCTACATAGCAAATTGTACATTGTAAATGGTAAATTGTACATCACTTCTCTCGCTTTGTACAGATAATCTGGTTACTAAATTCAACGCTAATGCGGGAATATTTGTTCCATCCTACCTGATTTAAACCTCTTTCATAAAAAGCTTTCATCCGTTCGAGTTTACGCTCAAAACCATTCAGCTTTCCAAGATAGATAATATGGTCGCCTACGCGAGGCACCAGTTCCACGTCTTTGTCCGACAGCACATGTATCTGTTCAATCTGTGCTTCCCAGAACTTATTATTCTGCAAAAATACACCAAACTTATATAAATCCCTCATGGCAAACGACTTTTCTACTCTTCCGGTCACTATAGCAAGGTGAGCCACGCACTTTGCATCGGGTGGCATCACAGTACCTTTGTTGTCCAGATAGTAGTTCTCACCGTTCGCACTCATCACTCGTAGGATAGGGATACGTTGACTGACTTCTACGCAAAGTTTGCCACTGGGAGTCTTGTAGCATTCCACTTCATCAATAAGCGGATGTTTGGCAAGTTCCCGTTCCAGCGTTTTACTACGGATGCGATCCATTGGTTTACCAACTGGATAAATCCCTTTCTTTTCCAGAATACCTGCCACTTCCTTTTTGGTGATGAAACCCGCATAGACGGTATCTTTGATAACCAATTCCATGTCATTGCACACCTGTCCGGCAGGCTTCCGGTTGAAAGCCGAGAGAGCTACCACCAGATAGGCGATGACGAGCAGTAGGACGATAGACAATAGAATTCGTTTTAACATGGGCTATTTATTTAATAGTTTAGTGATTTCAGGGACGTAGTTGTCTATATCTCCGGCACCTAAAGTTATCAGAACTTCAATCTGCTTCTGAGATAAGAGTTCCAGTATATCCTCTTTTTTGCACATGCATTTCTCAATGCCCGGTCGCAGATTATCGTATATCAATTGGCTGGTGACACCAGGAATCGGTTGCTCACGTGCCGGGTAGATATCTACGAGAATGACTTCGTCAAGTAGCGACAGGCTGTCGGCAAATTCCTTATAGAAATCGCGCGTGCGGGTATAGAGATGTGGTTGGAAGATAGCTGTAATCTTCTTGTCCTGATACAGATCACGAATAGATTTCGCACTCTGTGCTATTTCGGCAGGATGATGGGCATAGTCGCTCAGGAATACGACTTTGTCATTCTTGATCTTGAAATCGAAACGACGGTCTACTCCGTGGAAACTTGCCATACCTTGCTTGATCTCTTCGTCTGTCGCACCATTGAGGTGGGCGAGTGCCATGGCTGCTACGCCATTCTCTATATTGATGCTGACGGGAACACCCAGTTGGATATCATTAATACGCGTGTCGGGTGCAACAAAATCAATAAAGATCTCACCATTTCCGATACGGATATTCTCTGCGTGGAAATCTCCTTCGGTACGGGCGTAACTATAGACTTTTACACCGGATTGCACATCAGGTTTCAAAGCAATGTCCTTGTGTATAATGAGTGCACCACCCGGCTGGATAAGCGTCGTATAATGACGAAAACTTTCCAGGTAGGCTTCTTCTGTGCCATAAATATCCAGATGGTCGGGATCTGTGGCAGTTATTACGCTCATGTAAGGTGATAACCAGTGGAATGAGCGGTCAAATTCATCTGCCTCGATCACAGTGTATGGACTGGACTGTGATAATAACAGGTTAGTACCATAATTCTTGGAGATACCTCCGAGGAATGCAGTGCAACCTACGTGTGATTGATAAAGCAGATGCGCTGCCATTGTACTGGTGGTTGTTTTACCATGTGTACCGGCTACACATAAGCCTTTGCTACTATGTGTGATCGTTCCTAAAACCTGTGCCCGTTTTTGAATCTCGAAACCATTGTTACGGAAATAGACTAATTCGGCATGCTCTTGCGGAACAGCCGGAGTATACACTACCAAAGTGCTCTCTGCATTCTTGCAGGCTTCAGGAATCAGATCCACATTCTCTTCGTAATGTATCTGTGCTCCTTCTGCAATCAGGTGTTCGGTTAGTTCGCTTGGGGTACGGTCGTAGCCGGCAACGAGCTTTCCCTTTGATAAGAAGTAGCGTATCAGGGCGCTCATACCGATGCCACCGGCACCAACGAAATATACGGATTTTATATTTTCTATATTCATGTATTTTAGTGTTTAGCGGTTAGTGATTAGTGATTAGCGCTGTGTGTACGGGGCTAATCACTAAATACTAATCGTTATTTATCAGTTTCAATACTTCTTTTGCAATAATGGTTGCCGAATCCGGCAAAGCCAGTTTTGCAATGTTTTCGCTCAATGTTTTCAGCTTCTCGACATCTGTGACAGTTTCAAGAGCCACAGGAACCAGATGCTTCATGGCATCTACATCTTTCACATAAATGGCGGCTTTCTTATCTACCAGTGCCAGTGCATTTTTAGTCTGATGGTCTTCCGCCACATTAGGCGAAGGCACCAGAATGACCGGTTTGTTCAGCAGGCAGAATTCAGAGATAGAACCTGCACCTGCACGGGAAATAACCAGATCGGCAGCTGCATATGCGCTTGCCATGTCTTTGATGAAATCCGTTACATACAGATTCGGGATAGCAGGAATACGTGGATTACGTATAGCTTCGCCTGTTGCGGTAGTAATGGCATCCTTGACTTGCTGGATATATATTTTTCCTGTCTGCCAGATGAACTGAATGTCGCCGTTTGCTTTTATCGTATCCAGTGCAGCAATGAGGGTCTGATTGATGGTACGTGCCCCCAAGCTACCACCCAGTATCAATATTGTTTTCTTCTCCGGATTGAAACCGAAAGAGGTTACAGCTTCTTCGCGGCTCTGTTTATTTGCTAACAGGTTCTGACGTACGGGATTCCCTGTCATGATAATCTTATCTGCGGGGAAGAATTTCTCCATTCCATCATATGCTACGCAGATTTTACATGCTTTCTGTGCAAGCAATTTGTTTGTTACTCCTGCATAAGAATTCTGCTCTTGTATCAAAGTAGGGACTCCCATCATGCCCGCTACTTTTAATGTAGGACCACTGGCATATCCGCCTACACCTACTGCTACCTGCGGGCTAAATTCTTTCAGGATACGGCGTGCTTTCCACTGGCTACGCAACAACTTGATAATTACTGCAAAGTTCTTCCATAAGCGCTTACGGTCGAACCCTGCTACAGGCAGACCGATAATTTTATATCCTGCATCGGGCACACGTTGCATCTCCATTCGTCCTTCTGCACCTACAAAGAGGATCTCAGCATCAGGGCGCAGTTCCTTGATGGCGTTGGCGATAGATACTGCAGGAAATATATGCCCTCCTGTACCTCCACCACTGATGATGACACGCGGTCCGTTATTTTTTGTTTCCATATATCTTATTTTTATTCAAATTCAGCATCACTGTTCAATACCTTCGCCGTCGGGTCAGCAGCCGTTTGTGCATCGCTATTTGTCTCTTCGGCAGGTGCTTCTACTTGCATGGGTATCAAAGCATCATGTTCTTTCTGTTCTTCCAGTCTGGCGGTGTAGCGGCTCACACTCAGTATCATGCCGATATAAGCACAGTTGATAAGCGTAGAAGTACCACCTTTACTGATAAGTGGAAGCGGCTGTCCGGTTACCGGGGCCAATCCTACTGCTACCATCATATTGAATACAGCTTGCGATACAAGTAGTAGTGCAATTCCTATTATAAGGAAAGCAGGGAACGTTCGTTCACACTTCTTCGCAATACGCCCGACTCGTATCAGTAGACAGACGTAAAGGAATACGACGAAAGCTCCACCTATCAATCCCAACTCTTCGATAATGATAGCAAAGATAAAGTCAGAGAAAGCCTGGCTCAGGAAGTCGCGTTGTACCGAGTTACCCGGCCCTTTACCTACAACGTGACTCGTAGCTACAGCAATACGTGCATGGGCAATCTGGGCATCTTTGTCTATATCGAATTTAGCAGCAGGTACCTCATTGTCATTTGTAAACTTCTCGATACGGGCACGCCATGTGTCGAAGCGGTGCAGGAATGGCAAATCACTATTCTTGGTTAGTACAAGGAATGTTATGCCTATAATTGCTACTCCAGCCAGACCGCCTGCCAGTATTAATAATTTCTTCATTGCCACTCGCCCGATGAACATCATCAAATAAACCACTCCGAAAAGCAGTGCTGCCGTCGAGAGGTTTTCCGGGGCAATCAGCAGACAAATGACACCTGTGATGATCATGATACGTTTAAAAGCTTTCGGACTGGCTCCATCTTCGTCCTGCCCCTTCGAAAGAATAAAGGCGGTAACGATGATAACAGCCATTTTGGCTACTTCCGAAGGTTGGAACTGAACCCCCATGAAGGTCATCCAGCGTGCAGCACCGTTAATGCGTTCCATCATCATAACGAGGGCCAGCAGTACCACGGATAGTGGAAGCAGGAATACAGGAAATACCTGAAACCATTTATAGGGGATATTGTGCATAAACACCACTACTACGGCACCCACCATCAAGATGATGCTGTGCTGTGTAATCGGCCCCCAGTGGTCACCGCTTTTATACGTCAGGGTAGACGCAGCGCTGAACACTTCTACGATAGAAATGAGGCAAAGGAAAAGGAATATAATCCAGATTACCTTATCACCTTTGAATATGCTTTTTAATAAATCCAATGCTTCGCAGATTAATAATTAATAATTAAAAAATTAAAGAGCTCTAACGTATGCTTTGAACTGGTCGCCCCGGTCTTCATAACTGTTGAAAAGATCAAAGCTGGCACAGCAAGGACTGAGTAATACGGTTTCACCCTTCTTTGCCAGATGGAATGCTGCATCTACAGCATCCTTCATTCCGGTTTGTACATCGGCGACGGGTAATCCCATGCGATCAAAGAAGTCGTGTAACTTCTCATTGTGCAGTCCCAGATAAACTAAGGCTGAACACTTCTCGCGTACTAAATCCTCTATTTCCGTATAGTCATTACCTTTATCTTTTCCTCCCAGAATAAGCACAGTTTTCGTCTTCATACTTTGCAGGGCGTACCAACAGGAGTTTACGTTTGTGGCTTTGGAGTCATTGATAAACTCCACGCCACGTATTGTTGCTACTTTTTCCAGACGATGTTCCACACCTTTAAAGTCAGACAATGCCTGGCGAATATATTCTTTCTCTATTCCGGCAATATTGGCGGAGATACCTGCGGCGAGAGAATTATATAAATTATGTGTACCCTGCAGGGCTAGTTTTTCTTGCTCCATGTTGAAGTCAATGGGCTCATTGATTTCAACTTCACCGTCTTCCACATAAGCTATGGCTCCATCTTCTTTTACTGCAGAGAACGGATAAAGGTGGGCTCGCAGCCCATGCTTGTCCAGTTCCCGCTTGATGATGGGGTCATCATTCCAGAAGATGAAAGCATCTTCAGGAGTCTGGTTCTGTGTGATGCGGAATTTGGCATCCACATAGTTCTGCATACAATGGTCGTAACGGTCCAGATGATCGGGTGTGATGTTCATCAGCACGGCAATATTGGCACGGAACTTATACATATTATCCAGTTGGAAAGAGCTGAGCTCAATCACATAATAATCATGTTGGTCTGTGGCTACCTGCAAGGCAAGACTCTTACCTATGTTACCAGCCAATCCTACATTCAGACCTGCACTTTTGAAAATGTGGTAAATAAGTGAGGTGGTAGTGGTCTTACCATTTGAACCGGTAATACATATCATTTTTGCATTGGTATAGCGTCCCGCAAACTCTATCTCAGAGATAACGGGTGTACCTTGCTCTTTCAGTTTCAGTATCATCGGAGCGTCGTTGGGAATGCCGGGACTTTTCACCACTTCATCCGCACTCAAAATCAGTTCTTCTGTATGTCGTCCTTCTTCCCAGGCAATGCCGTACTTATCCAGCACTTCCTTATATTTATCTTTGATGGCGGACATGTCGGATACGAATGTGTCGAAACCCTTCACTTTGGCGAGTACGGCAGCACCTGCACCGCTCTCTCCGGCTCCTAATACTACAATTCTACTCATATATTCTTTAGTTATGAGCTACCAGCTACCAGTAGTGGCTGGAGTTGGTAGTTGCTACAAGTTTGTTATTTATCAGCAACCAGTAGCGAGCACTTGTAGCTTGTAGCTCGCGGCTGGTAGCTCTATTATCTTATCTTTAATGTTATAATCGTTATCGCTGCCAATACAATCGTCACAATCCAGAAGCGGACTGTTATCTTTGATTCATGGAACAGCTTGGTCGGCGTAGTGAACTTCACTGTACACCCCGGTTCTATCAGACTCATGGAAGTACGGAAATGGTCGTGAATGGGAGTTCGCTTGAACAGCCTTTGCTTAACGCCCTTTCTCTTTCCGGCTTTGTAATAGAATCGTTGCAGGATGACGGACAAGTTCTCTACCAGGAACACTCCACAAAGAATAGGTATCAGTAACTCTTTGTGTATGATAATGGCAAACACGGCAATGATACCACCGATTGTCAAACTACCCGTATCGCCCATGAATACCTGTGCAGGATATGCATTGTACCACAGGAAACCGATCAATGCACCGATAAAGGCACAAATGAAAATTACCAGTTCCTCCGATCCGGGGATATACATGATGTTAAGGTAACTGGCATACGTAATGTGGCTCGATACATAGGCTAAAATACCTAATGCCAAGCCTATGATTGCCGAGTTTCCCGCTGCCATGCCGTCCATTCCGTCATTCAGATTGGCGCCATTGCTGACTGCTGTTACTACGAATATAGTAATGATTACGAATAAAACCCAACCGGCAGTTTGTGCATGCTCACCTAAGAAACCCACAAAGTCTGCGTAATCCAGGTTGTTGCTCTTAAAGAACGGAATCGTAGTCTGCGTGGACTTAATGTCTTGTCCCGCGTGGATGACCTCCATTTCCTGTCCTGGTTTCTTTACCTCAATATTCTCGCGGATAACTGCCTGTGGACTCAGGTAAAGTGTCAAGCCCACAATCAGTCCCAAACCTACCTGACCGATAATCTTGAATTTCCCGTGCAAACCTTCCTTGTCTTTCTTGAAGATTTTGATGTAATCATCGGCAAAGCCCAGCGATCCTAACCATACTGTGGTAATCAGCATCAATATCATATAGACATTGCTCAGTTTACCCAGCAATAGACATGGAATGAGAATGGCCACAATAATAATGACACCTCCCATACTTGGTACACCCACTTTGTTCACTCCGAACGGGTCGATGCTGGCATCACGTTGGGTCTCTGTAATTTGTTTCCGTTTCAGTAAGTCTATAAAACGGTCACCCCAGATACTCGAGATGAGCAATGCGAGAATGATTGCCATCAGAGCCCGGAATGATGTATAACCAAACATACCCGCACCGGGAATGTTATATTTGTCCAGCCATTGAAATAAGTAATATAACATGTTTGTTCTAATTATGAGTTATGAATTATGAATTGTGAATGAGACTGCGCAGTGTGCGTGCCGCATGGTAATTCATAATTCATAATTCTCAATTCATAATTCTATTTAACTCTTCTTTATCATCAAAATGATGTTTAACCCCTTTGACTTCCTGATAGTTCTCATGACCTTTTCCGGCTACGAGAATAACATCACCGGGCTGCGCCAGCATGCATGCTGTTTTGATAGCTTCGCGCCGGTCGGCAATGCTGATGGTCTTCTGCATGTCGTCTTTGTCCAATCCGGCAAGCATATCATTGATGATATCTTGCGGCTCTTCAAAGCGGGGATTGTCCGAAGTGATGATGACACGATCACTTGCTTTGGCCGCCTCTTTTGCCATGATGGGACGTTTACCTTTATCCCGGTTGCCGCCTGCACCTACTACGGTAATAATTTTTCCTTTTCCTTCGAGTACACCATGAATGGCATTCAGAACATTGATGAGGGCATCCGGTGTGTGCGCATAGTCCACAATGGCAGTGATGCCTTTAGGTGAACGTACAGCATCGAAGCGTCCGGCCACAGGCTGCAGGGTACTGAGTGCAACGAGTACGTCTTCTTCTTTCTTTCCAAGCAATACGGCTGCACCGAATACTGCCAGCAAGTTTGAAGCATTGAAACGACCAATGAAATGTACAGCCAGTTCATGGTTATTGAAGTCGAGCAACATCCCTTCAAAATGAGATTCCAATATTTTACCCTTGAAGTCGCTGAGGCTACGCAAGGAATAAGTGTATACTTTGGAGTGTGTGTTCTGAGTCATAACGAGCCCGTTCTTGTCATCCAGATTAGTCAGGCTGAAAGCACCTTTCGGCATATCATCGAAAAACTTCTTCTTAGCCTTGAGGTAGTTCTCCACAGTCTTGTGGTAATCCAAGTGATCACGTGTCAGGTTGGTAAAGATACCCCCTGCAAAGCGTAGACCACTAATGCGTTTCTGGGCAATGGAATGTGAACTTACTTCCATGAAGACATATTTGCATCCGGAGTCTGCCATCTGTCCCAACAACTGATTTAGGGTGATGGGGTCGGGGGTTGTATGCTCAGTTGGGATTGCCTGATCGTCTATATAGTTGCAGACAGTAGAGATCAGTCCTACCTTGTAACCGAAATAGCGGAACGTATTATATAATAAGGTGGCGATGGTGGTTTTTCCGTTTGTTCCGGTTACGCCTACCAATTCCATTTTGGAGGTTGGATCGTCGTAAAAAGTAGTGGCTATTTTACCAACAGCATCTTCACTGTCTTTCACCTGGATGTAGGTGATGCCTTCTTTCTTTTCTTCAGGCACATCTTCGCAAAGCACTGCGACGGCACCTTTCTCAATGGCAGCAGGAATGTAAGCATGCCCGTCAGTCTGGGTACCGCGCATAGCCATGAACAGATGTCCGGCTTGCACCAGGCGGGAGTCGATATTTACCCCCGTTATTTCCGTCTCCGTACTTCCGATGATTTGTATCGGTTGTATTGCTTTCAGTAATTCACTTAATATCATACCTTATTATATATAATGTATATTCCTATCATTTAACGAAGCGTCAAAGCTACTGTTTGACCTTTCACAACGCGGTTACCACCCGGTATCGATTGATTCTTTACCTTTCCTATACCGCTTATTCTTACTTTCAGTCCTTTACTTTCCAATAAGTAAACAGCATCTTTTGCTCCCATTCCTATAACGTTGGGAACTGTATTTGAACTTGCTTCTTCTCTGGCCTGCAGTATAACTGCATTGGGGGACTCCTGTGTATGTCCCCATGCTTCTTTTCCTTTTTTGGGGGAGAACTGTTTTTGTACCGGAACATTCAGCCCGTCCAACACCTGCAATGCTTCATTCATCTCTCCTGCTTTTACCGGAGGAATGACATTGCTTGTACTATCTATTGCACTGCGGATATCAAACCGCAGATTTTTTGCATACACTCTTTCGGCAATTTTTCCGAATACGCTACCGGCCATCAGACCACCTGAGGCAGGAAGTCCCGGCTTCTGGATAGAGACAATACAACTGTACTTCGGTGCTTCTGCCGGGAAGTAACCGCAGAAACTTACCAAATAATTCACTCGTCCTGACTTGTAACCTGCCACACCTTGAGATACCTGTGCCGTACCCGTTTTTCCGGCTACGGAGAATTGCTTGCTTCCGGCAGGTTTTGCCAATCCTTGTGATACCACTTTTTCCAGAATATCGCGGATTTGTGTCAAGGTACGGTCGGAACATATCTTCGGATTGATTACCTCCGTCGGATATTCTTTTATCACTTCACCGTCTTTCACCGCGGCCCTTACAAACTTAGGACGTACCATCGTGCCATTATTGGCAATGGCATTATAGAAAGTAAGGATGTTGAGCGGCGGAACCTGAGTTTCGTAACCGATACTCATCCATGGTAAGGTCGTCTTGGCGAAATATCTTTCTTTCGGACCTTTTATATTCGGTTTTCCCTCACCTGAAATCTGTAGATTTAGCGGTTGGTCAATACTCATTCGCTTCAGTCCGTCTACATACTTTTGAGGATTATCCTTGTAGTGCTTGTCAATGAGGTACGAAACACCGACATTGGAAGAAACTTCCAGGATGCGGGTTACATTGATCTTCCCGTAGCCACCGCGATGCCAGTTATGATCCCTCATCTTGCTACCGTACATCATCATTATACCGTTTCCGGTATCAACTTCTGTCTCCGGAGTAATCTTTCCGTCTTCAAGAGCCACCATGATAGAAGCCGTCTTGAATGTAGAACCCGGTTCCATCATATCGCTAATGGCATTATTACGCATTTCATAATAGTTACCGTCACCTGCTTTCATCATATTAACGATAGCTTTGACTTCACCCGTTTCCACCTCCATCAGTATAGCTACACCTACGGTAGCATTGATATCTTTCAACATATCCACCAATGCTTTTTCGCAGATATCCTGCATGCCTACATCGAGAGTGGAGATAATGTCACAGCCATCTACAGGAGCTATATCTACGATATTCAGGTATTTATTCATCACCTTCTGGCGGTGCGTGATACCGTCACGTCCTTTCAGCAGAGTGTCAAAAGCCAGTTCGATACCATTCTTTGCTCCCTGTGCAGTATCTGCATAGAGATCACCCAGTGTACGGGCTGCCAAGGAGCCAAACGGCTTTTTACGCTGATTATATACCTGTTCGTGAAAACCGCCTTTGTATTTGTTCAGATTGAAAACAGGCAGACGTTTGGCTTCTTTATACTGAATGTATGAAATACGTTTCGGATAAATCAGGTAGTTGCGGCTACCTTTCTTACGCCCTTTCTGCAAGTGTGATTTGAACTCAGCTGTACTTTTATCAGGGAATATCTTATGCAATCCTTCGCATATTTCATTCATGTGGTTCACCAACATAGTGTCTTTGGTTTCTCCTCCTGCCTTGAAGTCCATGTATATACGATATTCGGGCAGGGAACTTGCCATCAGTTTGCCGTCGGATGAAAGAATGTTACCACGATTAGGCTTTACCGTCACGTTTTCTTTCACGAAACGGTCGGCTACATCCTGCCAGTACTGTCGCTCCGCAAACATGATGACTGCGGCTTTAACGACAATAGCTATTCCCAGCAATCCCATTACGAGGACTACAAAGAAGTAGCGGGTCATGATATTTTTCTTATTTACTGCCAAATCTGTCTACAATTTAATGATTCTATAACTACTTAATCAAATACGGCGGATGAGTGGATGTCTGCAAGTCACTCTCTTTACTTGCAATATACTCTTCGATACGTGACTGCCGGCTTCGCTCCATTAATTCCGAACTACGGGTAAGAGCATCGTATTTGATGTCAATCAGTTCTTTTTTCAATTTATCAATCTCTATCATTTGCTGCTGGCAAGCATAACGATTGTGTATATAGAATATAATCAGCAGCATTATCATTACGAGCAACTTCGTCTGACGGCGAAAAAAATCCGTAGCCAGAATGTCACCACCGATAATGTTTTTCAGAGATGTGCGATTTTTGGCTTTCTTCGCTTTCTCTGTTTTTTCGTTTACCTGTTTTTCTTCCATATCCTTCATTGTCTTACCATCACTTTTTCTCTGCTATTCTCAGTTTTGCACTTCTCGATCTCGGATTCCGTTCTATTTCCGCATCGTCCGGTACAATTACTTTATTGTTAACCAACCGGAATGGAGTCTGTACATTTCCGAAGAAATCCTTTTCCATTTTACCTTCCACATTTCCGGTTTTCATGATATTCTTTACCATCCGGTCTTCCAGTGAATGGTAGGTAATTACTACCAATCGTCCGCCCGGTTTCAAAGCCTCGGTTGCTGCATATAACATCTCTTTCAGAGCTTCCATTTCCTGGTTAACTTCGATGCGTAATGCCTGGAATACTTTGGCTAACTCTTTCTTTTCCCGTTCGCGGCCAAAAAGCGGTTTAATAACTTCCAGAAATTCACCAATGGTTGTAATCTTCTGTCCGGCACGTGCTTTCACAATTACAGATGCCAGTTTGCGACTGTTCTTTAATTCACCGTATAAGTAAAAGATGTCAGCCAGCCGTTCCTCAGAATATGTATTGATGATATCGGCCGCTGTATCTCCTGCACGCTTGTTCATGCGCATGTCCAATGCACCGTCAAAGCGGAACGAAAATCCCCTTTCACTATCATCGAAGTGATGGGAGGATACACCCAAATCGGCCAGTATTGAATCTACTTCCTCGATGTTGTGATAACGCAGGAAGTTGTGCAGGTATCGGAAGTTGCTGCGTACAAAAATGAAGTGGGGATTGTCCACAATGTTTTGCTCGGCATCTTCATCCTGGTCGAATCCAAGCAACTGCCCGCCATCTCCCAGACGTGACAGAATTTCCCGTGAATGCCCTCCGCCACCGAAAGTAACGTCTACATACGTTCCATCCGGCCGGATATTCATTCCGTCCACACTCGGCATCAACAACACCGGTACATGATATGTCAACTCTTCATTTCCCATTCACCATTAATCGCTAATCGTTAATCACTCATCTTCCTCTTCTTCCCAATCCTCTTCGTCTCCCAGGATTTCCTGCAAAGCTTCGCTAAACTCTTCCGGGTTCATAAAGGGTTGTTCTGTTTTCTCTTTCGCCCAGATTTCTATCGTATTGTCCACACCGATGAAACGTACATCGCTCTGTATGCCGGCCATTTGCAGGTAGCGTTTGGGTAGTAAGATGCGTCCATTCCCATCGGGAACCATGATTTCCGCATCACTCACAAATTGCCGGAAGATTTCTTGGTGTTTTGCGTTCCATTTATTCAGGCGCTTCCTTAGTTGGTTTTGCGTCTTGAACCAAACGCTTTCTGGATAGAGTACCAGGCAGTCCTGAAACACGTCTTTGCGCAGCACGAGTCTCTCTTCGGAAGCAGATTGCAGTTGCCTCCGAAAACCGGCGGGGATAAATACACGTCCCTTAGCGTCGGTCTTCGCTTCTATATTGCCCAAAAAACGTATCATGCTACCTTATTATAATAAGCGACGGTAAAAGTACACATTTCCCCACAATTCCCCACAAGTTTTAACTAAAAACTTTTAGAGAAGTTTTCAACACCCTGTTCATTGTTTATTTCATTGATAATGAACATAGTGGTGAAAGCCCTTTTGGGTGGGGAATTAACACGGTTTTATAGTCTCAGTTTTGTATCCGGACTATACTTGGGACATACTTGCTCCGTACCAACTCCGTACTTTCTCCGTGTAGAGGTACCTCTGAGTGGAGAATGTACGGAGCAAGTAGGGTGCAGATACGGTCCGGGTATGGAGCAGATGTAGCTTGTTTGTTATCTATCAGCTTATTTATCAGTATCTTCCTGCTGAGAGGAAGTGTAATAGCCCGTTGGCTTGTTTCCGAAGTCTTTGGGAAGTACTCCGAATTGTTTTTGGAAGCATTTGGCAAAATAGGAAGAGGAGTTAAATCCGACGATATAACATACCTCATTGATTTTGTACTCTTGCGATTGGATAAGCTGGGCTGCCATTTTCAGACGTTCCAGTTGAATGAATTCGTTAGGGGTGATTTGGGCAATGCCTTTTATTTTACGGTGCAGACTGGACCGGCTCATATTCATTTTCTCAGCCAGTATATCTACGTTGAATTCGGGTTCGGAGATATTACTTTTAATGACCTCAGTCAATTTCTCCAAAAAGGCTTCATCTGCTTTGGTCAATGCGATGGTTTGGGCATTGACAAAGGGAGATGAAGTAAAGGCTTGGCGCAATTTCTCCTGGTTACTTAGGAGGTTGGCAATACGTGCTAACAGGTACTCCGTAGAAAACGGTTTTTCGATATAGTCATCGGCTCCCAGTTCAATGCCTTCTATCTTGGATTGAATGGTAGCTTTGGCTGTCAATAGGATGATAGGAATATGACTGTATTCGATATTCGTTTTTAATGTACGGCATAGTTCAAATCCATTCATTTCCGGCATCATGACATCACTTACCACTAGGCTGATTGTATTCTCTGACAATATTTTCAGTGCTTCCTTGCCATTTGAGGCATTCATCACAGAATAGGCATCTCCCAGTTGGGAGCTAATGAAACTTTGCATTTCAGGATCATCTTCAACTACCAGTATGCATATATCTGTTTGGTGCTGGCGGATGACGGTAGGGGTATTGACAGTTTTTTCTATTTCTGTTTTCTGCAATAGAATGGTTTTTTCCTGTTTGATGGGAAGTTCGATGCAGAAACAGATGTCATCACTATCTTTTAGATATAGTTTTCCTCTGTGCAGTTCCGTCAGTGAACGGGCTAATGGAAGTCCGATACCGGTTCCGGTTTTGGTTTGTCCGTTGGATACATTTTTGATCTGAACGAAAGGTTCGAATATTTTCTCTTTCATTTCCACAGGAATGGGTAACCCGTCGTTGCTGACTGTGATCGAGAAGAAATCATTTTGCTCATCTGTAGGTGCATGTAAGGATACATGAATGTATGACTTCGCATACTTCACGGCATTGTTGAATAAGTTGCTCAGTATTTTAGTCAGTGCTTCCTTATCAACGGCAGCATTGAAATTCTGTTCGGGCAGTTCAATCTTGAAAGTCAGATCATTTTGTTTTGCAGCAGGGTCGAAACGTATGTAGGTATCTTTTATGAGTTGTGATATGTCGCAAATCATGAAATTGAGTTGGAACCCTTGCGCTTCTGTTTTGCGGAAGTCAAGAAGTTGATTTGTCAAATCAAGCAGGCGCATGGTATTTCGCTCCATGATGCTTAAATTATCTTTGAGCGAGTGTGTATTTATTTCTTCTTTTTTCAGGATGTTTTCCAACGGTCCTTTTATTAGAGTCAGAGGAGTTCGTATCTCATGGGCAATGTTGGTGAAGAAATCTATCTTGGCATGATAAATCTCTTTCTCCTTTTCCGATTCCAGTACTTCTAATTGCCTTTTATGTTTATCAGTTATTTGTTTCCGGAACCGGTAGAAAGTATAACTTGTAATGATGATGGCTAATATCACATAGATAGTATAAGCCCAAACTGTTTTCCAGAAAGGAGGTGCAATATGTATTTGGATTTCTCTGTATTCGTCATTCCATTCCCCTTTGCCGTTTGCTGCTTTTACGCAGAATGTATATGTACCGGGCTTGAGATTGGTGTAAGTAGCTGTGGCGCTTTTTGATGTATAATACCATTCTTTATCGAATCCCTTCAATGTGTAACTCAGGCAGTTTTCTTCAGGAGATGCATATCCTAAGGCAGCAAAGCGGAATGAGAATGAATTTTGATTGTATTTCAACTCTATGTTTTGAGTATACGTCACACTCTGGGCTAAAGGAGAATCGGTGCTTCCAATGTCGGCACTTTTGTTGAAGAGCAGAAAGTCTGTGATTGCAACAGGCGGGAAGCCGGTATTCTCGGTGAATAGATCGGGTTTAAAAGCTATGAAGCCATTTATGCATCCGAAATAGATAGTTCCATCTTTACTTTTTATTCCGGAGCAATAGTTGAATTGGTTGGTTAATAAACCATTACTGTCAGTATAGATGGTTGATTTTTTTGTATTTAAGTCGAATCGTATCAGACCTTTGTTGGAAGTCAACCATAGAATATCATCCTTTTCCTCAATTATTTTGTAGATGACGTCATTGGCCAATCCTTGGGAAGAGTCATAAGAAATAAAGGTCTCCGTATCTTCGTTTAGTGAACAGAAGCCATGCCCCAATATGGAGAACCATAGCCGCTGTTTGCTGTCTTCGTATATGCTTATCACTTTGTTATAGGGCAGGCCATGTGGATTGTCAGGGCTGGAGACATAGTTCTTCCAACTTTTATCTCTGGGGTTGTACTTGAATATTCCGGAATTATAAGTGGCGAACCAGATATTTCCTTTACTATCTTCCAATATACTGAAAATAAAAATACCGTCCATCTTGTGGATGCGGGTGAAATTATCACTTTGGTAGTTGTATTGATTTAGTCCGGTAGTTGTTCCTATATATAGTTCTCCTGATGAGGTGCGGCACATGGAATAGATATTATTATCATTCAATTCATTCTCTGCATCTCCCATAGTGTAATGTCTGGAGTGGTTAGTCCTTAAATCCAGTGCATATAGTCCTTTGGAATACGTTCCTATCCATAGAGTGTTATGGTCTAAACTTAAGGCATGTATATTATAGTGTAATCCGCTTAAATTGAGTGGAGTGAACTGTTTAGTCTTAGTATTGAATTTATTAAGTCCGCCATCTTCCGTACCAATCCATAAGTTACCTTCTTCATCCTCACAGAACTCGCGTACGACTTTGCCGCTAAGACTGTTTTTACCTGTTATGGGGTAATACTTTTCGAATGTGGCATATTGGTTCGGATAATAATCAATGCCACAAAAATAGTTTCCTATCCAGATGCCTCCTTCCTTATCTTTGCAGATGGAGTAAATGGCATTATCCGATAATGAATAGTCGTCACTGGGATCGTGAGTAAAATGCCTGCTTTCTTTCGTGTTTTTATCATAAGTATAAACCCCTCTTTCCGTTCCAATCCATAGTACATCCTTGTTGATGGGATAGATGGTCCTGACAAAGATACTTTCAGTCTGAGGATCGGCTAACAGGTCTGTAACAGTCTGGTTGACGATATTTATACTCTTTAGTCCTCCTTTGGAGGAACCTGTATATAATGTGTTATGCTGTTCGGGAAGAATCTTGAAAATGTGGTCAGTAGCAAAGAGATTCTTTCCATCTTTAGTAGTGAATAATTGCAATGTTCTGAATGTATCATTTGTATAATAAAGACCTTTTCCTTTATAACCCAACCAAACCGTGTTCTGTTGATCGACACAAATGGAACTAAGAGCATGGGCATCGGGAACCGGGTAATGGAATAATGCTTGCTTATCATTGTCGAAGTAGAAGACGCCTTGTGATTCTACTATGAGCCATATGTTTTCGTGCGAGTCAGCAGTGATTTGTACAATGGGTTGGGTAATGCAAACACTGTCCTGGCTCTTCTTTTCGAGTTTGGAGAATGATTCCATGATGGGGTTATACAGATAAATGCCATTATCTGTCCCTATCCATAAGTTTCCATCTTTGTTCTCATGGAGGGAATTGATTGCATTATTGCCTAATGACTGGGGATTCTTATGGTCGTACTTGAATGTGCGGAAGTTAGAGCCGTCGTAACGGTTCAGTCCGTCCTTTGTGCCGAACCACATAAAACCACTCTTGTCTTGCAATATACAAAGGACAGAGCTTTGAGATAATTTATTCTTTAGTCCTAAATGTTGGAAGTAGTATCTTTCAGCATTTACATGATTTGCAAACAAACTAACGAAAGTTAGCATCAGGAAAAAAAACTTCTTATGCATAGTTTTATTGATAAGGTTGTTCACAAATGTAGATATTTAATTGTGAATGGCAAGAAGGGAATCAGGCATAAAAAGTATGGGATATTAACTTTGACCGGATAGTACTGTAAACTGGAAGAATATTTTTGTTTTTTTGTAGTCAATAGGCCTACATTTGCCCACAGAACCAACTTCTCATCGAAAATAACACCTATAAAATGATTCGTATTATGAAAAATGTTCTTGCTCTCTTTTATTGTTTTTTGGTCTTTTCCGGTTGCCAACAGGCAGGAAGCGATGGAGGAAACCGGGTATTTGATGTACTGATCGATGGGAAACCGATACAGACTCTTGATCTTTCTACTCCTAATCCGGAATGTCCCGGATTATACAGACGCTATATTGAAATACCCGATAATTGTATTGCTTCCAAAAATGCTGTGACGGTTAAATTCCAGGCTAAGAATGGAAGTACGGCAGGCGGTGTTTTTGATGTGCGGATTATAAAATAGGTTCGAATAACAGAATCGTTGCATTTTCAGGTTGGATTTTATCCTGTAAAGTTTCTGTATTGCTGTATTTTTGCTGTCACAGAAATAATTTAAAAGATAACGATATGCTTAATAGAAAAAGAAAAATGAAGAACTTATTGCTTGGCTCTTTTTTAGCTACGGCTGTGCTTATGTCCTGTACGGAAAAGAATGCCTCGACAGAAGTGAATATTTTATCCCGTCCGTATACGACCTCTGCTAATGTGAGCTATATGGGAAACAGGTTGCCACTAAAGCCTCTGCATTTTATTAAATTGCCGGTAGGAGATGTTAAACCGGAAGGCTGGTTGAAAAAGTACTTATTATTGCAGAAGGAAGGTCTGACTGGTAAACTGGGCGAGATCAGTGCATGGCTGGATAAGAAAGACAATGCATGGTTACTCTCCGGTGGCGATCATGGTTGGGAAGAAGTTCCTTACTGGTTGAAAGGATATGGCAATATGGCATATATTCTGAATGATTCTGCAATGATAGCTGAAACTCAAACCTGGATTGAAGCGGCTATCCGGAGTCAGCAACCGGATGGATATTTCGGCCCGGTCAATGAACGAAGGGGGAACCGGGAACTTTGGGCAAATATGATCATGCTCTGGTGCCTGCAATCCTATTATGAATATTCCGGTGATGAGAGGGTTATCAGTCTTATGACTAACTATTTCAAATGGCAAATGACGGTACCTGATGAGAATTTCCTGAAGGATTATTGGGAAAACAGTCGTGGAGGAGATAATCTGTACAGTGTTTATTGGCTTTACAACCGGACGGGTGATAAATTCCTGCTGGAGCTTGCAGAGAAGATACACCGTAATACTGCCGACTGGACTAATGATTCGGCATTGCCTAACTGGCATAATGTAAATATCGCTCAATCTTTCCGTGAGCCGGCTACTTATTATATGCTTAGTGGTGATTCGGCAGATTTGAAAGCTTCTTATAGAGTACACCATCTGGTGCGCCGCATATTTGGGCAAGTACCGGGAGGTATGTTTGGAGCTGACGAGAATGCCCGTCTGGCTTATATAGATCCGCGACAGGGAACAGAAACCTGTGGCTTTGTAGAGCAGATGGCTTCGGATGAAATCATGCTTTGTATGACTGGTGATCCTTTCTGGGCAGAACATTGCGAGGATGTGGCATTTAATTCTTATCCGGCAGCAGTGATGCCTGATTTTAAGGCATTGAGATACATTACCTGTCCCAATCAGGTAGTGAGTGATTCTCAGAATCATAGGCCCGGTATCGATAATGGAGGCCCTTTCCTGGCAATGAATCCTTTCAGTAGTCGTTGCTGCCAGCATAATCATGC
This sequence comes from Bacteroides intestinalis, assembly GCF_003464595.1. Taxonomy (GTDB): domain Bacteria; phylum Bacteroidota; class Bacteroidia; order Bacteroidales; family Bacteroidaceae; genus Bacteroides; species Bacteroides intestinalis_A. The sequence continues at coordinate 511,364 of NZ_QRZF01000001.1, read as the reverse complement.
ACAGGGATGGCCTTATTATATTGAGAACCTGATGTATGCAACTCCCGATAATGGTTTGGCTGCCGTTATTTACGGTCCTTGTACCACGCAGGCTAAGGTGGGTGAAAACGGTGCAGTCGTTACCCTAAAAGAAGAGACGAACTATCCTTTCGAGGAGTCTATACGTTTTGTCTTGCAAGCTTCCGGGAGTGTGGATTTCCCTTTGTATCTACGTATTCCTTCCTGGTGTAAGAACGCTAAGGTGCTTGTCAACGGGAATGTGGTGAATGCTGATATGGAGTCGGGTAAATACATCCGTTTGTGCAGAACATGGAGCGAAGGTGATGTGGTTACTTTACAATTGCCGATGGCATTATCCGTCAAGCGTTGGGAAACAAACCAGAATAGTGCGAGTGTGAATTATGGTCCGTTGACTTTCTCTCTGTTGATAGAAGAAGAATATAGGAAAGTGAACAGTGCGGAAACAGCCATCTGGGATTCCAAATGGCAGAAGGATGCGGACGTGAACGCATGGCCTACTTACGAGATTTATCCGCAGAGTGCATGGAATTATGCTTTGAAGCTGGACGATAAAGCTTTGACACAGTGCCTGAAAGTAGAAAGAAAAGAATGGCCTTCTGATGATTATCCTTTTACCACTCAGAGTGTGCCCCTTATGATAAAGGCAAAAGGGCGGAAAGTACCTTCCTGGGGAATTGACAAGCATGGACTGTGCGGAGTATTGCCGGAAGAAGATGCTCCCAAAAGTGAAGTACTGGAAGAGATTACGCTTATACCGATGGGAGCCGCCCGTTTGCGTATTTCGGCTTTCCCCGTAACCCAATAAAATAAATGAGATAACATCGCGATACTATGAAGAACTGTAGATTGATATTGATTATAGGTATACTGGTTTTAGGGATAACAAAGTTGCCGGCATCGGAATATGAGAAGGTGCGTAAAGCGCCTCGCGTGCATGTTCCGGTGTGGCAAGCCTTTGCCCTGTCGGATGTGGAGTTGACTGACAGCTATTTCAAGAAAGCAATGGAGCTGAATAAAGAATACTTGCTTTCACTGGAAGTAGACAGGCTGATTCCGCATGTACGCCGTGGTGTGGGGCTACAAGGAAAAGGCTCTAATTATGGAGGTTGGGAAACACATGGAGGATGTAGCTACGGACATTATATGTCGGCTTGTGCCATGATGTATGCTTCTACAGGCGAAAAAGCATTTCTGGATAAACTCAATTATATGTTGAGCGAATTGCAGGAATGCCAGAATCAGACAAAAGACGGATGGTTCATTTCTGGTGCGGGAGCGAAGGAAGGATATCGGCAATTACTGCAAGGTAACGTTATCCTGAACCGGCCCGATGAAACCAGACAACCCTGGAATTATAACCAGAATGGCAATTCCTGGTATTGCATTCATAAGATTCTGGCAGGTTTGAAGGATGCCTATGTCTATGCAGGCTGCAAGCAGGCGAAAGATATCCTGCTTCCTTTGGCCGATTTCATTGCTAATATCGCTTTGAACAGTAATAGCGATTTATTTCAGAGTACACTGAGTGTGGAGCAAGGCGGAATGAATGAAGTGTTTGCCGATATCTACAGCATAACCGGAGATGATAAGTATTTGCAGACAGCCAAGAGATTTAACCACATTAATGTAATATATCCGGTAGCCAATGGAGAAGATGTACTATTTGGACGCCATGCCAATGATCAGATACCTAAATTCATGGGAGTAGCCCGGGAATATGAATTTTCCTCTAATGAAGTTTATCATAAAGCTGCCCGTAACTTCTGGGATATGATTATAAATAATCACACGTTGGCTATCGGAGGAAATAGTTGCTATGAACGTTTCGGCATACCGGGTGAGGAGAGTAAGCGCCTGGATTATACTTCGGCTGAGACTTGTAATACCTATAATATGCTGAAATTGTCCAGACAAATGTTCATGCTGGATGGAGATTATAAATATCTGAATTACTATGAGCATGCTTTATATAATCATATATTAGCTTCTCAGGACCCGGATATGCCCGGATGTGTAACCTATTATACGTCTCTGTTGCCCGGTTCTTTCAAACAATACAGCACTCCGTTCGATTCTTTCTGGTGCTGTGTCGGTACAGGAATGGAAAATCATTCCAAGTATGCTGAGTCCATCTATTTTAAATCAGAACAGGATTTACTGGTCAATCTGTATATTCCCTCACGCCTAAATTGGAGAGAAAAGGGGATGGCGTTGACAATGAATACCCGTTTCCCGGAATCGGATACGATTTCTGTCAGTATAGATAAAAAAGGAGATTATACCGGTTCATTCCTGTTTCGTTATCCTGCCTGGGTAGATGGCGAAGCGGTGGTTCTGATCAATGGAAAAGAAGCGAAGACGGAAGCCCATAAAGGAAACTATATACGTCTGTTGTCTCCGGTGCAGACAGGAGACATCATCACTTTGGTATTCGCCCGGAAGTTATATATCGACTATGCAAAGGATGAACCTCACTTTGGTTCTGTCATGTATGGCCCGTTGTTGCTGGCCGGTGGATTGGGCAAGGAGAATATGCCGGCAGACCGTGTTTCCGATAATCGGGCATGCCGTGAATCGGTACCTGCCGGAAATATCCCGATGCTGGTTGGCTCATTGGCGGACCTGGATAGTTGGATTGTATGTTCTTCACAAAGTCCGCTGCACTTTACAGTTAAGAATGGGGGTAAGCAACAGGATGTGGAACTGATTCCTTATTTCCGGATGCATCATCAACGGCATACGGTCTACTGGAAAATATACAGTCCCGAAGAATTTACCTATCGCACCCGTTCTCTGACGGATGAAGTGAAGATAGGGGATGAGAAGGATGAAAAGCAGCATTTGCTCCGGGGAGAGAATGATTCGATCTACTGGCACGATTTCTTTTGGGCAAAGAACAGGCAATATCGTATGGCAGACGGCGGCTGGTTCTCTTACGTTCTGCATATAGATAAAAAAGAAACAAAGCCCTATAACCTGATCTGCCGTTTCTGGGGGGATGAATCGGAAGCCGGTCAATTTGATATCCTGGTGGATGATAACCTGCTATGTACGGTCCGTTTGGACAGAAGGCTCTATTTGACTTATGTGGACGATGTATTCCCTATTCCGGTGGAATGGACACAAGGCAAAGATAAAGTGAAAGTGACATTCCGGGCCGGTAAGGATAAGCGGGCGGGCGGATTGTATGAATTGAAAATAACTTCTGATACGAATTACAGATAAACCATAAAATATAGAATAACCATGAAGAAAACACTGATAGTCCTTTGGGCTTCCTGTACTCTCCTTTCCTGTGAGTCTATGCAGGAAAAGTCTGATTATCTTTATAAGGATGTGCCTTTTACCAATGTGCATTTCAATGATAACTTTTGGGCGCCACGTATCGAAACCATTCGTAGTGTAACCGTTCCTTTTGCTTTCCAGAAATGTGAAGATACGCATCGCATCGATAATTTTGCCGTAGCAGGCAAATTGATGGAGGGTGAGTTCAATTCACCTTATCCGTTTGATGATTCGGATGTCTATAAGATTATGGAAGGAGCCTCTTATCTGATGGCGGTCAAGCAGGATAAGGCATTGGATGCTTATGTGGATAGTCTTATCACCCTGATTGCTGCCGCGCAGGAACCGGACGGATACTTGTATACAGTCCGTACAAGTGGCGGAAACCATCCGTGGATCGGTAAGGAAAGATGGGAGAATGAACGGGATAATAGTCATGAGCTCTATAACGTAGGACATATGTACGAAGCCGCGGTGGCTCATTATCTGGCAACAGGGAAACGTTCGTTCCTGGATATAGCGATAAAGAGTGCGAATCTGCTATGCGAGACTTTTGGGCCGGAAGAAGGGAAAATCACGGTAGCACCCGGACATCAGGAAGTTGAAATCGGTTTGGTTAAACTCTACCGGGTAACGGGGGATAAACGTTATCTCGATCTATCCCAATTCTTCCTGGATGCACGTGGAAAGTATGATAAGTACGACCGTAGCAGTGAAGACCAGTTCCGCAACGGCGCTTACTGGCAGGATCATAAACCGGTGCTGGAACAGGATGAGGCGGTAGGCCATGCCGTGAGAGCCACTTACATGTACTCTGCAATGACAGATGTTGCCGCACTTAAGAACGAAGAACCTTATAAGAATGCTATAGATAAGCTTTGGGAAAATGTAGTTGGAAAGAAAATGTATATCACCGGTGGTATCGGTTCCACCCGTCACGGCGAAGCTTTCGGCAAGAACTATGAATTGCCCAATAGTACTGCCTACTGTGAGACTTGCGCTGCTATAGCCAACTGTATGTGGAACCTGCGCATGTTTATGTTGCATGGAGATTCCAAGTATATTGATGTTCTGGAGCGTTCCCTGTATAATGGTGTGCTGAGTGGCATCAGTCTGGATGGCAAGAAATTCTTTTATCCGAATGTGTTGACTTGTGATGAGAATGGTGCCGAACGTAGCGAATGGTTTGATTGCTCTTGCTGTCCTTCCAATTTATCCCGTTTCATTCCTTCAGTTCCCGGATATGTGTATGCGGTTTCTGCCAAAGGAATGTATGTCAACTTATACGGAGCCAATGAGGCCGAAGTTGTTTTAAACAGTGGAGAGCATATTAAGCTGACACAACAAACTGATTACCCTTGGGATGGTAAAGTCAGACTGACACTGACACCCGAAAGTAAGAAGCACTTCGATGTAATGCTGCGTATTCCCGGATGGGTGAATGATCAGCCGGTTCCTTCTGATTTGTATAACTATACGGCAACCCATAAACCGGCGGTGGAGATAACCGTAAATGGACGCGCCAAAGAGTACAGAATGGAAAAAGGCTATGCTGTTCTGTCGGAAGATTGGAAACCGGGTGATGTCATTGAAATGAATTTACCCATGGAGGTACATACATGTAAGGCAAATGATCTGGTGGAAGCTGATGTCAATCATATAGCTGTGGAACGCGGCCCGATTGTTTATTGCGCTGAATTTGCCGATAATAAGAATGTAGTTCTTAACTATGTACTGAAACCGGAAACAGCTTTTGCACCCGTTTTTGAAAATGCCATGTTCGGTGGAGTAAATGTATTGAAGGGCGAGGCTGAACGGATTGTTGCTGAGGATAACTTTAAAGTCATCAAGTCTGTAATTGATTCCCTTACTTTGATTCCTTATTATGCACGTTCCCATAGGGGAAATGGTGAAATGACCGTATGGTTTCCTTCGGATGAAACAATTCTGAAGAATCAACTGATAGAGCGTGGGCGTATGACGGATAAAGTTATTATCGGGCATACTGACTCGGAGGCAGCCCATAACCTGAAAGGTAAGAATACGCATACCGGAGGGCCCAATACTTGGCGGGATGCATCGGACGGCGGTTGGTTCTCCTATACAATGAAGGTGGATGCGGAACGACCGATGGAATTGGTGTTGACTTATCTCAGTACGGATGGTGGTAACCGGGAGTTTGAGATTCTGGTAAATGACCGGAAGATTGGTGAGCAAAAACTGCGGGCGGAAACTTATAGTGCCTGGATTGACAGGGTTTATCCCATACCTGCCGATTTGACGAAAGGCAGAAAAAGTGTGACGGTGAAGATTCAGGCTTTGCCCGGAATGATTGCCGGAGGAGTATTCGGTTGCCGGACACAAAAACAAAAGGAATAGGAGAGGGTAGGAATGAAGTAGCAAAATGGCAAAATGATAATTTGGCTCCTTCAGAATCCTTTCGTTCGCCCCATTTATAAAGAAGTGAAAAGAAACGCAAGGATTTTGCGTTTCAAAGATTTGAAGAGATACTAAGATTGGGGATAATGTGATAAAATGCTATATAATTTCTAATATCTTGCACGTTTGGATTTGAATCTGTCTGAACTGTATTGAAAAGGAAAGTTTCCTTTGCTTCAAGTGTTTCCGCCAACCAGAACTTATTTGTTCTGGTTGGCGGAATGGTTATACCCTTTATGATACATGGCTACACCTAATGGGGTAAAAGGCTACACCTTTTGAGCAAAATGGTGTAGCCTTGGAAAAAGGATTATCTGTTTTATAGAAACAGATTGTGTGTTTTGACTGATTAGATTGTATGTTTGGGGTAAATAGACCGTTTGTTTTGAGGTAAATAGGCGGGTTATTTCACGCAAAATATGATTTCTTTTTTCCAGATAGCTCGTTTTATTCAAACCTTGAGTTCGTAAAATTTTAATAAGCTGATAGTATAGAAAGGAAAATGCTTGTTTTTATTTCTATTTGATAGTTAGTATAGTGCCTTTTAAAACTGATATGATTGCATTTTCTGCCATATACAAGTATGGCAATTACAATTCATAAGGCAGCCTGCCCCTTTGAAACTCCTGTGTTGAAAGGATTTTTGCATGGTTTGCCAAGAACCTTTTGTACCCCCTATTAATGACAGGATTTTACTGTCTTTTGCCAGAATTATGATGTAGATCTTCTCTTCTAATCCCTACATTTGTGTAAATCAAACTGCGGATTTCTGGAAGATGAGACAGATTTGATACTATGAGTTCTTATAATACACTATTGTTATACTTATTAATTAATCTAATTTATGGAAAAGAAAAGAGTATTTGATGTTGGAATGCTCCCTGACAAATGGCATTCCTGCTGGGGGATTTGTTTGATTATGACATTGTTGTTTGTCAATTCACCCCTTGCTTTGTTTGCCGATGTTGCTGCTGTAGCTTCTACGACACAAGCTACAAAAACAATAAAGGGAACAGTGACAGGCGTCGACAAAGAACCCTTAATAGGTGTACTTATCACAGTGAAAGGAACTGCCCAGGGAGTGATTACCGGTGCTGACGGGCAGTACGAAATCACGAATATTTCGAGCAATGCTATATTGGTATTCTCTTATATAGGATATCAGAAACAGGAAATCCAGTTGAAAAATCAGTCTGTATTGAATGTTGTGATGCAGGAATCCAATGAAATGCTGGATGAAGTTGTAGTAGTTGGTTATGGCACTCAGAAAAAAGTGACGATAACAGGTGCTGTATCTGCTGTCAGTACCAAAGAACTGACTCAATCTCCTGTTGCCAATATCTCCAATTCATTGGCAGGTAAATTGACCGGTGTTACTGCTATTCAGAATTCGGGAGAACCTGGCTATGACGGTGCTACCATCTGGGTACGTGGACAGGGAACCTATCAGACTGCTTCCAATCCGTTAGTTATTGTAGATGGCATTGAACGCGCATTTGGTGATATCGACCCGAATGAAATAGAAAGTATTTCTATCCTGAAAGATGCTTCTTCCACAGCCGTATATGGAGTACGTGGTGCGAATGGAGTTGTGATTGTTACTACGAAAAGAGGATCTGAGGGTAAACCTCGTATAAATGTCAATGTACAGCAGGCCATGCTGAATCCTACCCGGTTGCCGGAATATCTGGAATCATATGATGCTTTGCAACTTTACAGAGAAGGTCTGAAGAATGACGGTCTTAATTATGCAACATATACGGATGAGTATATTGAGAAGTTCCGTGATCGCAGTAACCCCACTTACCAGTATTTGTATCCTAATGTAAACTGGCAAGAAGAGTTGTTGCGGAAAGCCTCATTCAAAACTCAGGCCAATGTTAATGTATCGGGTGGTAGCGGCGCCGTTCGTTACTATATATCCGTATCCTATCTAAATCAAAGTGGTATGTACAAGCATACGGACTTGAATGATTACGATACTCAGGTACGTTCCGAACGCTATAATTTCCGTTCCAATTTGGATGTGGATTTCTCTAAGAGACTGAAGATGGAACTGAATCTTGGAGGAATTATCCAAGATAACAACTTCCCCGGTCAGGCGGCAGGAACTATCTTCAAAGCTATACAACAAACTCCTTCCTGGTGGTATCCTATGCTTAATCCGGATGGATCCATCGGCGAAATTGCAGGTAAAAATGCTAATCCGTATGCTCTTCTCACACAGACCGGTTATGGAGCCCACCATACCACAACGTTGAATGCTACGGTGGGATTATCCTGGGATATGTCGGGACTGGTGAAAGGTTTGACTGCCAAAGGACGTATAAGTTTTGATAATAGTAATTGGCGAAATGTGAACAGACATCGTTCTTATAAGTCTTATACATTCTCAATTGATGAAAATGAAACGGATCTATCCAAAGGAACTTATTCTTCCGTAGGAGATGGTAATACGACATTAGGTTATGATGTGATTGCCAATGGTTGGAGAACAGCCGTAGTAGAAGCCTCTTTGAATTATGACAGACAATTTGGACGGCATCAGGTAGGTTTACTGGCATTGTATAACCAACAACAAAATACACCGAGTGTGGGTGGAGGTACTCAGAATGCGGTGGCTGGTTTGCCTTATCGCCGACAAGGTCTGGTGGGGCGTGTTACATATAATTTGGACAAGAAGTATTATTTTGAATTTAATGCGGGATATAATGGTTCCGAGAACTTCCCGAAAGGTAAACGTTTTGGTTTCTTCCCTGCCGTGTCCGGTAGCTGGTTGATTTCAGAAGAGAACTTTATAAAGAATAATGTATCCTGGCTCGATATGTTGAAGTTAAGGGCTTCCTTCGGTGAAGTGGGAAATGACCAGATTGGTGGTAGCCGCTTTATGTATATGACGACCTGGAATCCGAATATGTATGGTTATAACTTTGGTTATGTGCGCGATGGTTGGTATCTGGGAGGTGCCCAGGAAGCTACTACCGGAAATCCGAATGTAACGTGGGAACGTGCCCGGAAGATAGATGTCGGTTTGGATATAGCTTTGTTCAATAATCAGTTGCGTTTCACCGGTGACATCTTCTTCGAACACCGTACGAATATTCTGACTACTCCTTTGACTATTCCCGATCTCTCGGGTGTGGAGTCCCTTCCGCTTATCAATGCAGGTATTGTAGATAATAAAGGTTTTGAATTAGAATTGGAATATCGTAAGGCTTTCCGTAATGCCAGCATCTTTGCTGTAGCCAACTTCTCTTATGCACGCAATAAGATCATTGATATGACCGAACCTGACTATGTGGGCCGTGAGTGGCGTGAAAACGAAGGACGTCGGATCGGTGAGATGTGGGGACTGACAGCTATCGGTTTGTTTGAATCGGAAGAAGATATTGCTAACAGTCCGAAACAAATGTATGGTGATGTGCAGCCCGGTGATATCAAATATAAGGACTTGAATAATGACAATGTGATTGATGCGGAAGATGAAGGCTTTTTGGGGCGTATCGATAAACCTGATAAGATATTCGGTCTTTCATTGGGCGGTAGTTATAAAGGCTTTGACCTGAGTGTACTGTTCCAGGGAGCTGCCGGAGCCTATATCTGGTATTCCGGTGATCTGGTTTGGCCCTTTGCCCGCTTCTCCAATGTCCTTGCCGATGTGAAAGGTAATTACTGGTCGAAGGACAATACTCCAGCGCAGAATGCAAAGGTGGATTATCCTCGTATGACATCTGACTCTAATCCAAACAATTATCAGGCAAGTTCTTACTGGACGCGTTCTTCCGATTACATTCGCCTGAAGAATCTGGAAATCGGTTACTCCTTGCCGGAAGCTTTCTGTAAACGTATGGGAATGGCAGGCTGTCGCTTCTATCTGACCGGAGAGAATCTGATCACTTGGGATAAGATTAAAGTCTTCGATCCGGAAATGCCTCATAGCTCGGGCAACTATCCTCAACAGAAAATATATAATATCGGAGTAAACTTGACCTTTTAAAGAAATACAGATATGAAAAAGATAAAATTTATACTATTATTTATATGTTCTGTCATGCTGACAACGTCTTGTGACTATCTGGATATTGCACCGACAGAAGTTTCCTCTGAAGAAGAAATCTTCAGTGATATCAAAACTGCAGAGCTGGCTTTGGGACGTATTTACTGGAGTATGTACTGGGATCATGGTTCCATGAGGCGTGACGGATTCAAGAGTGAACTGGGTGCTTGTACCGATGAAATGTATGACCATTGGGAAACTCCGGCTTCCAGACTTTTGTATAACAGCGGGGCATGGGGTGCTTCGAATAACCCGCTGGGTGAATGGAAGTTTATGTACAATTTCGTTCGTCGTGCCACTGTTTTCATTGACAATATAGATAAAGTAGAGTTGAAAGCTACACAAATAGCATATTATTCGGATCGTGTGAAGCAGTATAAGGAGGAAGCCCGTTTCTTTAGAGCCTATTTCTTTTTCGATCTTTTCCGTCAGTACGGTGCTATTCCTTTGCCAAAAGAGTTGGTGGACATTTCTAATGTGGAGAATACGATGTTGCCGAGAGCTTCTGTGACTGAAGTAGTCGATTATATTTGTTCTGAATTGGATATTGCTGCCGCCGGATTGCCTGATTCCTATTCTACCCAAGAATTGGGACGAATTACGAAGGGTGCTTGTCTGGCACTGAAAGCCCGTACCTTGCTGTATATGGCAAGTCCTTTGTACAATGGTAACAAGATGTATGCTGACCAGATAAATCCTGACGGTACGCAGTTATTCCCTCAGGGATACGATAAAGAGTTATGGAAAAGAGCGGCGGAAGCAGCACAAGCAGTAATAGATTGGAGTGCTCGTGCAGGTATCATTCTTGAACAGCCCAATCCTTCCAATCCGGTAGATAATTATGCGAAACTCTTCTATGATAACACGCATTCCAAGGAAATCATTCTTCCGGGATTGCTGGGTACGGATATGACGATTGATCAGGAATGTACCTCCAATGCCGGTGATTACGGTGGTTATGGTAAGTTCTCTGTTTTGCAGGAGATGGTGGATGCGTATGAAACCAAAGACGGTTATTTCCCTTTCAAGATGGACGACGATGGTTGTGTGATTTATGATGCAAATGGTAATCCTCAGATTGATCCGGAGTCGGGATACACGGAAACCGGATTCTGGTCGGGCGAACTGTTTGATGGAAAGACGATGAAACATGTTGAGAATATATCTAATATGTATAAGGATCGTGATCCACGTTTCTATGCCTCCATATCTTTCCAGGGCACTTATTGGAAATCGGAGTTTGTCAACCGTCCGCTATACTATGCTTACTGGCTGAACAATAGCGATGACTCTTTCGAAGGAAACAAGAAGTTGGTAGGAAAGAGTTGTGAAACAGGATATAGCATCCGCAAATGGATGGATCCCAATATTAATTTGAAAATGTCGTGGCGTACAAGCCATCATTATCCACATTTCCGCTTGGCCGAACAATATCTGAACTGTGCTGAGGCTTGGAATGAGTACTTGGATAGACCGGATGATAAAGTATATAGTGCTATTAATGCTGTGAGAAACAGGGTTGGTATGCCTTCACTTCCTATCACTGAAGAGGATAAAACCCAGGTGGGAATGCGTAAGAGAATCAGAAACGAACGTCGGGTAGAATTGTTTTATGAGAACCATCGTTTCTATGATGTACGTCGCTGGATGATAGCTAAAAAGGTAGACGGTGCGAATGTTACCGGTATGAACTCACTTCCTGCCATGGAAGAATTGGAAAAAGCTGCACAGCAATCGGGATTGAATTTGAGTGTTCCTTCCGAATCGAAGCAAGTGGGTTTATCCGTATTCTACAAACGCTCGAAACTGATGAAACGTGTATTTGAGGATAAGCATTACCTGTTCCCGATTCCACAGACTGAGATCGATAAGAATAAGAACCTGATTCAGAATCATGGTTGGTAAATTTTATACATAAAACAGAACGGATGAAATATATAACTTGTTTGCTGGTAGGTACTTTGCTAAGTGCCTACACAACTGCCGAAGCTGCAGATACTAAAATAGTGGTGAACCCTGTGCAACCCGCACAACGGACTTTGTTTCCGCTTACGGACGTGAGACTGGGCGACAGCCAGTTTAAAGACATTCAGGAACTGGATCATGCTTATCTACTATCATTGGAGCCGGAACGTCTGTTATCCTGGTTCCGGCGGGAGGCAGGTCTTGCTTCTGATGCACCCGCTTATCCTTTCTGGGAGTCCGAAGATGTCTGGGGTGGTGGCCCTCTGGCCGGGCATATTATGGGCTTCTCGTTGTCTTCCATGTCAATGATGTATGAAGCTACGGGAGATGAGGCACTGAGGAGAAAGATTGAAAAGATGGTTCGCGGACTGAAAGAGTGTCAGGATGCCCAGGGAGATGGCTATCTGTTGGCAACGATCAACGGGCGACGCATCTTTGAAGAAGTAGTGAGTGGAAAGTTCACTACCAACAATCCGACAATCAACGGAGTATGGGAACCTGTATACATCATGAATAAAATCATGTTAGGGTTATATAATGCCTATCTGGGTTGTGATCTTCCTCAAGCAAAAGATGTGCTGGTGAAGATGGCTGACTGGTTTGGATATCAGGTTCTGGATAAACTGACTTATGAACAGATTCAGGAGTTACTGGTATGTGAACATGGTTCTATCAATGAGTCGTATATCACTGTATACGAGATTACAGGCGATGAGAAGTACCTGAAATGGGCTAAACTTCTGAATGATGAAGACATGCTTATTCCCGCAGCCGAGGAACGGGATGTATTGAACGGTTGGCATGCCAATACGCAAATTCCCAAGTTCACGGGTTTCGAGAAGGTATACAACTATACCCGGGAAGATAAGTATACCCGGGCGGCACAGTTCTTCTGGGAAACTGTGGTGGACAAGCATACCTGGGTGATTGGTGGAAACAGTACGGGAGAGCACTTCTTTCCGGTAGATCAGTTTGAAAAGAGAGTGCCAAGTGACGGAGGACCGGAGTCTTGTAATTCCGTGAATATGATGAGGCTGACGGAAACCTTGTATCAGGATTACGGAAGAATGAAGATGGTGGATTATTACGAACGGGTATTGTATAATCATATCCTAGCTAATTATGATCCTCATGAAGGAATGTGTACTTACTATACTTCTATGCGTCCGGCACATTACCGGATATATGGAACCCAGCATCATAGTTTCTGGTGCTGTACCGGTACAGGTATGGAGGCTCCTGCAAAGTTTGGAAAGATGATATATGCGCATCAAGGTTCCGAGTTGTATGTCAACCTCTTTATGCCTTCCGAGCTGAACTGGAAAGATAAGGGTGTGAAACTGGTACAGAACACGGACTTCCCTGATAATAATAAGGTGGGTTTTGTAATCAATACGGCTGCTGGCGTTCATTTCACTTTGAATATCCGCAAACCTCATTGGTCGACTGCGAAGAAGATGACCGTATGGGTGAATGGCAAGAAGATGCAGTTAGCTCCGAACACTGAAGGTTATGTACAGTTGGACCGCTCGTGGAGCAATGGAGACAAAGTAGAGGTGGAATTAACTCCCCAGGTTACAGTAGAATATCTGAAAGGCAGTGATAAATATGCTGCATTTCTCTATGGTCCCGTAGTCCTGGCAGCAAAAGTCGGCAATAATGGACTGGAAGAAGCCTATAGTTTCAGATTCCCGAAAAGAACGGTTGCCACTTTAGAAATTCCAATGCTGACAGCTCCTGCGTTAATAGGTTCTTTAGATAAAATAAAGAAAGCAGTTTCCAGAAAACCGGATAAGGAATTAGTGTTTGAATGTTCATCGGAGGTAGCTTCCACTACTTTTGAGTTGATTCCTTTCAATAGAATTCATTTCAACCGTTATGCCATCTATTTCCCGCTTTATAAACAGATGAAAGATTATCAGGCTGTTTATGACCAGGAAAAGAAGACTATCCTGGAAAATGAGATGTTGCAAGCGAATACGGTAGACCATGTACTGATTCAGTCGCCACTTTCGGAGAGCGATCATAAACTGGCGGGTGTGAATATGGATTGGGGTGAAGCATATGGTCGTTCATGGAGGCATGCTTCCAATGGCGGTTACTTTATGTACCAGATGGCGGTATTGCCGGATGTACCTCAAAGTCTCTACATGCAGTTCATCAATACGGATGGAGGTGCAAGGGTATTCGATGTATTGGTAGATGGAAAGCAGATTGCTACAATAGATCGTTGCCAACCTAAAGACATTCCGGATCTATTCTATTATGAAGTAGTACCGCTTCCCAAAGAACTGCTTTCCGGAAAGAAATCCGTGACGGTGAAGTTACATGCAAAGAAAAATAATACGGTAGGAGGACTATTTGATATTCGGATAGTAAAGGTAGAATAATTTAAGGTAATCAGTAGTTTCTAAATTAGGATGGGATGAGAATGTATTCGTGCTGATACATTCTCATCCTTATTTTATACTCTTTCGTCTTGTTGAAGGTAAAAAGAATAGGTGGTTAGACAAAATTGGATTAAAAAATAGTGATTATTGTGATACTTATCTTCTGTTTTGCCCTATTTTTGTATCGGATGTTGTGAACAGTTGTTGTTGCATCAAATCGTGTACACCTAAAATAATACTATCTTCATGAGAAAAATCATTTATTTAATTCTAATTGTTTTATTGTTAGTTCCCTGCAGCACATTGCAGGCGTCTCACCAACCAGAGTTTTCCACTGCCGGTTTCTTCGAATTACCCAATTCCGGACGTGAAGTGTTTTTCATGAATCCGGCCTGGCGTTTTTATAAAGGAAGCGTTGCCGGTGCTGAGGCTATAAGTTTTGATGATACGGAATGGGCTGTAGTCTCCCTGCCTAATGGAATTGAATATCTGCCTACAGAAGCCAGCGGTTGTATCAATTACCAAGGTGAAGTTTGGTATCGTAAGCACTTCACTCCCGCAGATGCATTGAAAGGAAAGAAATTATTCCTGCATTTTGAAGCCATCATGGGGAAGAGCAAGGTGTTTGTGAATGGCCGGTTGATAAAAGAGCATTTTGGTGGTTACTTGCCGGTGGTTGTAGATGTAACCGATGCCCTGAAATGGGGAGAGGATAATGTGATTGCCGTATGGGCGGACAATAGTGATGATCCGTCTTATCCTCCCGGAAAGGCACAGGATGTTCTTGATTTTACCTATTTCGGTGGTATCTACCGTGATTGCTGGCTGGTAGCTCATAACCCTGTCTTTATCACTGACCCTAACTTTGAGGACGAGGTCGCAGGTGGCGGTCTGTTTGTGGCTTATGATAAGGTATCGGATGCTTCGGCTGAAGTATTGCTGAAAGCTCATCTACGTAATGAAAGCCGTAAAACTTTTACAGGAGTTGTGGAATATGAATTGCAGCAACTGGATGGTACTCAGGTGGCGTTCCTGAATGATAAAATACAGGTACGTCCGGGTAAGGCTGTTACTTCAAAAGATAAAATCACAGTAAAGAGTCCATTGTTGTGGAGTCCGGAGACTCCTACTTTATATAATCTGATTGTACGTATCCGCGACCACGAAGGAAAAGTGGTGGATGGTTACCGTCGCCGTATTGGTATCCGCAGTGTGGAATTTAAAGGTAAGGATGGCTTCTGGCTGAACGGCAAACCTTATGAAGAACCGTTGATCGGCGCCAATCGTCACCAGGACTTTGCTGTAGTAGGTAATGCTGTACCCAACAGCATTCACTGGCGTGACGCAAAGAAACTGCGGGATGCCGGAATGAAGGTGATCCGCAATGCCCATTGTCCGCAAGACCCTGCTTTCATGGATGCATGCGATGAACTCGGTTTGTTTGTAATAGTCAATACTCCGGGCTGGCAGTTCTGGAATGATGCCCCTGAATTTGCACAACGTGTATATAGTGATATACGTAATCTGGTACGCCGTGACCGTAACCATGCTTGTGTCTGGTTGTGGGAGCCTATCCTGAATGAAACCTGGTATCCGGATGATTTTGCCAAGAAAACCCGTGAACTGGTCGATCAGGAATATCCTTACCCTTATTGTTATTCCGGCTGCGACAGCGGAGCGCGTGGCAAAGAATATTTCCCGGTACTTTTCACCCATCCGTCTTTTGACGGGAAGGCCTGGGGGGATCCGAATGCCGATCCTAAAATTACCTATTTTACCCGTGAATGGGGCGACAATGTGGATGATTGGAGTTCGCATAACTCACCCAGTCGTGTAGCACGCAACTGGGGAGAGCAACCTATGCTCATCCAGGCCCGGCATTATGCCAATCCTGCCTATACTTATACTTGCTATGATGCTCTTTATCGCACTCCCCGGCAACACGTGGGCGGATGTCTCTGGCACTCGTTCGACCATCAACGTGGTTACCATCCCGATCCGTTTTATGGTGGATTGATGGATGTATTCCGTCAGCCCAAGTATTCGTACTATATGTTCAAGGCACAGCGTTCGCCCGAGAAACAGGAACGCCTTTTCGAGACTGGCCCGATGGTTTATATAGCCCATGAAATGACTCCATTCTCAAGTAAGGATGTCACTGTTTATTCGAATTGCGAGGAAGTACGGCTTACTTTCATGAGAGACGGGAAAGGGTCTACTTACAGCAAGTCACTGACAGAAGCCGGTATGCCTTCACCTGTTATCACTTTCCCGGATGTCTATGATTTTCAGATGGACAAAGCCATGTCCCGGAAGAAAAAACAAGAAGATGTACTTTTGCTGGCCGAAGGGCTGATAGATGGCAAAGTGGTTGCCACTCATGAGGTGCATCCGGCACGTCGTCCGGAGAAGCTACTGCTTTGGATAGATAATGAAGGGGTTAACTTGAAAGCCGATGGCTCCGACTTTGTAACAGTGGTGGCTGCCGTTGCTGATAAAAATGGAAATATAAAGCGCTTGAATAATTATTATGTGAAGTTCCATGTGGAAGGCGAAGGACGCCTTCTGGGAGATGCTTCCATATTGGCAAATCCCGCACCTGTAAAGTGGGGCACTGCTCCGGTACTGATACAGTCGACCTTGAAACCGGGCAAGATAAAGGTGACAGCCAGTGTGCTGTTTGAAGGTTCGCAGATGCCCACCAGTGCTGTACTGGAGTTGGAGAGTGTGCCGACAGAGCATCCGTTACTATATTCGGGGAAAGAGGCGGCGCTTATTTCAAATCCTTCTGCCGCCGGATTGGGAGGAACAGCTGTAAAATCGGCTGCTGAGTTGGAACAGGAGCGGTTGCAGAAAGAACAGAATGCGCAGAAGCTGAAAGAAGTCGAGAAGCAGCAGGAAGATTTTGGTGAGAAGAAGTGAATGAACCTTCCCGGTGAAATAGAAAAACAATGGTATGAAATCTATAAAAGTAACTTTGGGTACAGGATTGTTGGCCGCTATTTCTTTATATAGCAATGCGGCTAATAATTCATCTAGGCCTAATATCATTTTTATTCTCTGCGATGATATGGGCTATGGCGACTTGGGATGTTACGGACAGAAATATATCCAGACACCCAATCTTGACCGTATGGCGCAGGAAGGTATGCTGTTTACCCAAGCTTATGCCGGTAGTCCGGTTAGTGCACCTTCACGTGCTTCTTTGATGACCGGGCAGCACACTGGGCATACTCATGTGCGTGGTAATAAAGAATATTGGAAGAATGTTCCTACCGTGACATACGGTATCAATAAAGATTTCTCTGTCGTGGGGCAGGAACCGTATGATGAAGGCCACATTATTCTGCCCGAAATCATGAAGAAGAATGGCTATACTACAGGAGTTTTCGGTAAATGGGCAGGCGGCTACGAAGGTTCCTGCTCCACACCGGATAAACGGGGTGTAGATGAATTCTACGGTTATATATGTCAGTTTCAGGCACATTTGTACTATCCCAACTTCCTAAACAGATACAGTAAAGAGGAAGGGGATACCGGAGTCGTACGTATTGTAATGGAAGACAACATCAATTATCCCATGTTTGGTGATGATTACAAAAAGCGTTCGCAATATTCTGCTGACCTGATTCATCAGAAAGCCATGGAGTGGATTGATAAGCAGGATGGCAAACAACCTTTTTATGGCTTCTTCACTTATACGCTTCCACATGCCGAACTGGCGCAGCCTAATGACTCCATTCTGAAAGGATACAAAAAGCAATTCTTCAGAGATAAAACCTGGGGAGGTTCCGAAGGTTCGCGATACAATGCCGTGGAGCATACCCATGCTGAGTTTGCCGGTATGATCACCCGCCTTGATAGTTATGTAGGCGAAGTCTTGAAGAAGCTGGAAGAGAAAGGTCTTGATGATAACACGATTGTTATCTTTAGCAGTGATAATGGTCCCCACGAAGAGGGTGGAGCAGATCCCGAATTCTTTGGGAGGGATGGTAAGCTACGTGGTCTGAAACGGCAATGCCATGAGGGTGGTATACGAATCCCCTTTATTGTGCGTTGGCCCGGGCATGTATCAGCAGGCAAGGTGAATGATCACCAATTGGCTTTCTACGATGTGATGCCTACATTCTGTGAGTTGATGGTGGATAAAGCATTTCCGAAGAAGTACATAAATAAAAAGATAAAGAATGATTGCTTCGATGGCATCTCTTTTGTTCCGACCTTGTTGGGGGACGACGGCAAGCAGCAAAAACATGATTTCCTTTATTGGGAGTTCCATGAAACAGATCAGATTGGTGTCCGTATGGGAGACTGGAAACTGATAGTTAAGAAAGGGACACCTTATCTGTATGATCTCGCAAATGATGTACATGAAGATCATGATATTGCAGCTGCTCATCCCGATATTGTGAAACAGATGAAAGAGATTATTAAGAGGGAACACAGAGACAGCGAGATGTTTCCTGTTACATTACCTGATCTGTAGCTGATAGCATAAAGATGTATTGCAAAAGACGGCATTACACCCTCAACTTTCTCCCTATATAGGTTTATGTTCTTCCTTATATTGAGTGGGCGAACACCCCATGTATTGCTTAAACACCGTACTGAAATAGCGGGAAGTTGAGAACCCTGTCTGGTCTGCGACTTCAACGATGCTGAGCGCGGTATGGGTAAGCAGCCAGGCACTCCGTTCTATCCGTAGTTTGGTGATATAATCATTGGCCCCCATCCCCGACAATGCTTTCAGCTTGTTGTAAAGACCTGCACGGCTGATACCCAATTCCGTACAAAGGAACGGTATCCCCATTTGCAGGTTATCCAGATTCTCGGAGATCAGTTTATTCAGGCGGTTGAGGAATTTCTCATCGGCCGAGCTGAATGTACTTTCCTGTGGCAGGGGGAGTGGGCCGGCTTCAGCATAACGTATCCGTATCCGTTCGCGATTCTTCAGTTGGCTTTGGATAACGGTATAAAGTATGTCTACTTCGAAAGGCTTGGTCAGGTATGCATCCGCTCCGTTCTTGTAACCGAATAACTGGCTTTCCTCATCATTGCGGGCTGTAAGCAGGATAACGGGGATATGGCTGATTTCCAGGTCTTCTTTGATATGCTTGCATAATTCATAGCCATTCATACGTGGCATCTGAATATCACTGACTACAATTTCCGGTGAAGATTCACGGCAGATACGCAAGGCTTCTTCACCGTCATAAGCCACCCGGATTTCTTTGAATTTATTCTTAAGGGCGGAGAATAGATAATCTGTCAGATCTTTGTTATCATCCACGATAAGGAGAGTACAGTTTTGGGTATCCTCTTTGTTTAGAATATCGCTTGGGATGCTTTCGACTTCCTGGGTGGGAGCCAGCAACTCATTCAAATAGGCTTGCGGTTGCAGAGTAACCTTTCCCGGTTGTATGTCTCGCGGCAGTTCGAACCAGAAGGTAGAACCGGACATATCTCCATGGTCATAGGCACCTATACTTCCGCCATGTTGTTCGGCAAGAATTTTAGAGTAGGAGAGGCCGATGCCTGTTCCGGGGCGGCTATTGTTGCCTTGATAGAAACGGATAAACAAGTTGTTTATATCTACATCTTTCAATCCGGGACCTTCGTCGGAAACAGAGATGCGTACACGGCTCTTATCGTCTGACAGGCTGGTAGTGAGACGAATCAGACTGTTCTCAGGGCTGTACTTCAACGCATTGATCAGCAGATTTATTAATATGGTAGTGCATTTCTCTTTATCAAAGCAAAGAGTATCCACTTCCGGTCCGGGACTATATAAGATGGAGATGCCTTTTAACTGGGCTTCCGGTCTGAAATCTGTTATAAGTTGTTCTATCCATGGAGTTAGTTCCACAGTTCCTACATTCAGCGTGCTTTGCCCTACCTCCATTTTGCGTACATCCAGCACCATATTCAGAAGGTTCTTCATGCGTCCGGACTGTTTGCTAATGCTTTGGATAACCGGATACTTGTCGTCTTCCGGCGATAGTGATTCCAGCAATTGCTTTAACGGGGCGTGTATCAGGGTGAGTGGGGTGCGCAATTCATGGTTGATATTGATAAGGAAACGTACTTTCTCTTCATAAACCTGTTGCTCATGTTCCTTCATGGCCCATTTCAATTTGTTTTCTTTGCGATGCAACAGGGAGAAGAATGCCAATATCACCCCTGAAACTATCAATATGAAACAAATACTGATAAACCAGTTGGATTTATACCACGGTGGTAAGACTATGAGTTCCAGAATCTGATAATCCTCAGTCCATCCCCCGGTACGGGTACTGCAGGAGGCCATCACTTGGTAGGTTCTTGCAGGTAGTCCGCTTAATGTCAGTTCCGGTTGGTAGGAGTAAATCACTTGCCCTTCCATGCCGAGTAAGGTATAACGATACATCGGTTTGCGGAAGATATCTTTATCGTGGGCAATGATTTTAATGGTGATGGGTTTACTTTGTTCTTCTACTTTCAGTCTTCGTCCGGTACTCATCAAGGCATTCATACGTTCTCCGCCTACCCAAACGTCTGCCAGTTCAAGAATAGGAGGGGCGTTTGGTTCGTCAGGGAGTTGTTTGTTGATACAAAGCAGTCCGTTGACACCTCCCATATAGATATCGCCTTGTGTGGAGAGTAAACGAGGTTTCTCCAGATATTCGTTCAGAATGATTCCATCTGACTCCCCGTAAAGAATGAACTCTCCTTCTTGAATCAGGTGGGCGAATAGTTTGCTGTCTGCTCCTATCCATACACGTCCCCGCTGATCACAAATCAGTGAATTAATTTCATTGATCAGACTATTGGGAATATTGACGCATTGCTGTTTTTCCATGGAATAGTAACTGAGCCCATAATTGCTTCCTATCCAGAAAATCCCGTTTTCATCGGTAGATACAGAATTGAATATGGTATCACCTTTGCAACTGTATAAGGTTTCTAACCGGTTCTTTCGGGAATCGATCCGGTAAATCCGTTTGAAATCATGCAGATAGGAAACGAAACCGTTCTGGCATATAGGCAGGAGCGTGCCGATGACATCTTGGGCAGGTTTGTCCAGAGGAATAGGTGTGAAGTCTTTCCGGGCTAAGTGGTAGCTATATGGCATTTCGGATAATAATAATATTGTTTCCGGTGTGTTCCGGAATACATTAACCGTTTTTCCCCGTTTGCATAAGAGGGTATTTATACTATCGTTGATGATAATAAGTGGTTGGTAGCTTTCAGTTTGTTTATCAAAAAAGAATAACCCTTTGCTGAATAAAGAAACCAGAAGATGTCTCTGATCTACCCCTGTGATGGAAGATACTTTATCTCCCCAGGTAGAGAGCACATGGTGGAATTTCTTAGTGACAGGATTAAGGCGGTTGATTCCGCCGCCATCTGTTCCAACCCATATATCTTCTTTTTCATCCTGGTGGATGCTAAGTGTCGACTTTTCACTGAGTGCGTATTCAAATCCGGGCAATGCATCCGAATAAATCTTCATTCCCGCTTCTTTGATGTGTATTAAGCCGGCACGCACACTGCCTGCCCACATATTATTATTGGAGTCAGTATATAAATAAAGGATTGAGTTCGCAGGTAGTGAGTATGGATCTCCGGGAACTCGCACAAGAACAGACATCGTATCGTCCTTGGGATTCAGAATATAGATACCGGAACCATCCGTACCCACCCATATCTGCCCGTCGCGTTCGGCTAAAGAAAGTACGACATTGGTCTGCAACCGAGAGTTTGTGGTATCATAAGAGTGAAGAAGCTTGCCGTTCCGGTCGTAGCACTTCACACCCTGATGGTAAGGAGCCAACCATATATTCCCGTTTTTGTCGATAAGAGTGGCTATCAGTTCGTTACTTTCGAAAGGTACGGGATGGGTCTGGCCTGTCGGGAGATCAATGAGTAGTGCACGACTCCATCGGTTGGTGCACATCAGGGTATGATCGTCCCATTTCTGGAGGCTGGTAATATTATACTTATTATTGGTGAGGGCACACAGGAATCTGATTTGGTGATTGGCATAGTCATACTTATATAATTTGCCGCTTCCACCGAATAATACACCGTCTTCCCAAGGACAAATGGAGGTAGCTATTACCGGATTATTATCCTCATCGCGTGCCTGCCGGAATTCATCTTCCTGATAATTGTAGTAGAAAAGCCCTTTGGGAGTAATGGCCCAAATGGTATTTTCTTTGTCTTCAATGATGTGAGTGATATTATCGTGGAGGTATTTCCTGAGTTCGTAGCCATCGAAGCGTCCGATACCTGATCTTGTTCCAATCCAGACATACCCTTTCTCATGGCTCACTACCAGGCAGCGAACCGAAGAAGACAGGCCGTTCTGCGTACTTATCTGTTGGAAAGTATATTGGGTATTTCCTGCCACCTTGTATGAAAAGGACAGTAGCAGGAATAATAGTAATGTGGTTAACAGGGTTTTTCTCATGGGTATTGTGGATAGGTTGGAGCAAAAATACTCTTTTGTTATGAACCGCACAATACAATTTGCATGAAATTACTTGGAAATAAGCTCCAAATTTGTCTACTTCGCCTCCAGTTTTGACTATTATTTGTTTTTGTCGTCCGGATAGTCAATTTTGAACCTGGAAATAGTGAATCTTGTACAGACACTCCTTTGCTATCGTTTTACATTTGCATCACAAATCAATGTTAACGATAGTTTATAACTAATTTAAATTTAATTCTATGAGACAGAAATTATTGAATGTATTTCTGGTATGCCTGCTCTGTTTGACATCTACTGCCGCTGCTTTGGCACAGCAAACGATTAAGGTGACAGGTAAAGTGATTGACAGCACCAATGAAGGTGTACCCGGTGTCAATGTACAAGTAAAAGGAGGGTCTTTAGGAACCATTACCGATGTGGATGGTAACTATAAGATCGATGTTCCCAACTCTAAATCCGTATTAGTATTTTCTTTTATCGGTTATGAAACGCAGGAAGTCCCTGTGGGAAACAAGACCGTAATAAATGTATCATTGAAAGATGATACGCAAGTGTTGGATGAAGTAGTGGTAGTGGCCTACGGTACAGCCCGTAAAGGTGATGTAACCGGTGCGTTAACCAGCCTGCGTCCTGATCCGAATGATGCGGCTAAGGCTACTTCTCTTGATAACTTATTGTCCGGTAAAGTGGCAGGTCTGGTCGTTAACTCAACTTCTTCGGCTGTTGGTTCCGCTTCTTCGGTTACGATTCGTGGTGCCAGTTCACTTCGTGGCGACAACCAGCCGCTGTATGTTATTGATAATGTTCCGCAAGCTTCAACAGGTGAATTTGCTTCTTCAGGTATCAGTGGAGACTTCCAGATCAATCAAGATCCGTTGTCTTCTTTGAACCCTGGCGATATTGAAGACATTACTGTTTTGAAAGATGCTTCTTCAACCGCTATCTACGGTTCGCGTGGTGCCAATGGTGTAATCCTGATTACTACTAAGAAAGGTAAGGCTGGAAAAGCTAAAGTCAATGCTTCGGCTACATTCACGATTGCCAATACTACGAATCTGTTGGATATGATCAACCTGGAAGAGTATGCTAATTATGCAAATAGCAGAATTCAGGATGGCCTTGTACCATTTCATATTGTAGGCGACCAGGTAAGATATGTATTCAATGGTTCTTACGACAAATATGATGCTAATAATCCCGAAACTTACAACGTTGTAACCTACCGCAACTGGCAGAAGGAAATCTATACTTCGGCATTCTCACAGAATTATTCTCTGTCTTTGAATGGTGGATCGGATAAGATTACCTATTATATATCTGCCAATTTCAAGGACATCAACGGTACGGTAAAGCAAACTTCTTTGAAACAGGGTGACTTACGTGCCAACCTGAGCGCGGAAGTATCAAAAGCCGTAAAGATTGACCTGTCTTTGAGTGGTGCACTTCGTCAGAATGATATGATGGCGGGTGGTAATACATTGGGAGGTTCTACCGGTGCTATCTCACGTACGGCATTGGACTATGCTCCATTTGAAATGCCGGAAGGTGACCCCAGCTTTAATAATGAGAACAAGACAACTGTTTTCAGTTGGTTGAATGATTATGTAGACGTAACAGATGATAAAACTTTCAAAGCCAGTCTGGACCTGACCTGGAAGATTAACAAATTCTTCCGTTATAACCTTCGTACCGGTGGTAACTTGAATATCAACGAGCGCAAGCGTTGGTACGGTCTGCAACTTTACCAAGGTATGAACAACCAAGGTTTGCTGGCATTGTCAGACTTGAATAAGAATAATGTTTCCGTTGAGAATATCCTGAATTACAGTACGAAGCTCAAGTCTTTCGCAACTTTGGATGCTACGGCTGGTGTTACTTACGAAGATTATAACTTCCTGAACAAAAATACTACCGCCAATCAATTCACTTTCTTTGAAATGCGTGAGAATGGTCTTCACATGGCAGGTAATGTAAACAATGCCCAGCCTATCCAGAAAGACTACCAGTTGGTTTCCTATCTGGGACGTGCTAATCTTTCCATTCTCGACAAGTACTTGATTACTGCTTCTTTCCGTGCTGACGGTTCCAGTAAATTTGCTAAAGGTAATCGTTGGGGATACTTCCCGTCTGCATCGTTGGCATGGCGTATGGAACAGGAAGAGTTTATGAAAAATATCTCTTGGTTGAGCCAGTTGAAGATTCGTGTGAGCTATGGTGTTACCGGTAATCAAAGTATTGATCCGTATTCTACCTTCTCTATGTATGGTTCTAATTCCAATCTTTATTATGCTGATGGTTCCGGCAATGCCCAGACAGCCTTTACGGTAACCAACCTGTCAAATAACAGCTTGAAATGGGAAAAGACAGCTTCATGGAATGCCGGTTTGGACTTCGGTTTGTTTAACTCACGCTTGAGTGGTACTCTCGACGTGTATCAGAAGAAGACTACTGATTTGCTTATTTCCAGAACTCTGCCGGGTTCTGCCGGATTTGCTTCCACTTATTATAATCAGGGATCAATGAAGAATAATGGTGTTGAACTCTCTTTGAACGCACAGATTATTGATAAGAAAGATTGGAAGTGGAGCGTAAGCGGTAATATCGGTTTCAACAAGAGCGAGATTGCCGAGTTGGGACTTCTGCCATCTGACTTTGGTTTCCTGGGTGAGAAAGTAGGATATTATGGTAACTCGATAGGCGACCACTTCGGTGTAGGCCATGTCTTCCTGGAAGGTGAAGCTCCGGGCTTGTTCTTCGGATATGTTACACAGGGTATCGTACAGCCGGAAGATATAACAGAACAAGGTGTGAGATATACTAAAAAAGATGGTACGGTTGGTTATTACAAGACATTTAATAAGGTTACTCCGGTAGCCGGCGATATCAAATTTGTAGATAGCGATGGAGACGGTGATGTAAATGTAAACGACCGTGATGTTATCGGTGATCCGAATCCTGATTTTACCTACGGTTTCTCTACAAATATTTCCTGGAAAAACCTGAGTCTGTCGGCTTCGTTTGCCGGTGTACAAGGCAAAGATATTCTGAATACCAACAATCGCTATGTTAATACTCCGGGAACCAGATCTAATAATCTCACCCGTAAAGCTTATCAGAATATGTGGACAGAAAGCAATCATTCCAACCTGTATCCGAGTTCCACATTCGTTATACAGAACTATGTTATGGACCGTTATGTAGAAGATGCCAGTTATCTGCGTTGTGCCGACATTACTCTGAACTATATATTACCGAAAACATGGATGAGCAAGATTGGTTTCCAGAATGCTTCGGTTTATGCTTCCGTTAAGAATGCATTTATTATTACCAACTATAGTGGCTACGACCCTGATGTAAACTTTTTCGGTTTCGACGGTCTTCGTCCGGGCGTAGATATGGGTGCTTATCCGACTCCGCGTTCGTTTATATTCGGCTTAAACTTGACTTTCTAATATTAAAAACATGAAGAATATGAAAAGATATAAATATTATATACTGTCTTTGGCTGTACTGTGCAGCTTTTCAGCCTGTGACTCTTTACTGAATGAAGATCCCTTATACTCTCAGAATAGTAATATTGTTTTCCAGACCGAAGATAATGCAGAATTAGCTCTGTTGGGATGCTATGGTTATATGTCGGCTCCTAATGCTTACGGACAGATGTGGCAGGAAGCTCCTATTGTAGCTTCGGGTCTTGCATGGGCACAACGTCCTGAGGATTTGAACTCGCTGAATACATTGGCTGCCAATAGCTTGGTATCCTTGGCTTGGGGAGGTATGTACAAGGCGATAGCCGAAATCAATGCTTTTCTGGAAAGTATTGATAAGAGCGGGCTGAGTGCAGCAGTCAAGACTCAGAAGGGTGGCGAAGCTAAATTTTTGAGAGCACTGGCTTACTATAATTTGGTTTCCACTTTTGGTGATGTTCCTTTGAAAACGGTTGCTTCCTCTTCCGAAGGTATTTCTATTGCCCGTTCACCCCGTGAAGAGGTGTTCTCACAAATCACACAGGACCTGGTGGATGCTCTGTCTATTTCTGAAAAATCAGCAGTGGGACGTGCTAATTCCTGGGCTGTAAAAGCTTTCCTAGGTAAAGTGTATTATAAGATGGCTGTTCTGGGTATAGATGCTGCCGCCAATTGGCAGAATGCAAAAAACATGTTTGATGCAGTATACACAAGTCATGTTTATTCGTTGGAGCCTAAGTTTGCCAATTTGTTTGGTGAATATGTGTCAACCTCCAAGGAGTCTATCTTCCAGATGAATTATTCAACGGGAAATGCGAACGGGTGCTACAATCGTGGCAGTAACCGCTTTGCTCCTCAGGCTTCTACCAGTGGCATCAACTGGAGTACGTATCGTGTAGCTAAGTTCGCTTATGATATGCATGAAGGTACTTACCCGGGAGATCCCCGTATTGATGTTAACTTCTTGACAAAGTGGAGAGCTCGTAACGGTAATAATCAAGCTAATCCGAAACCTCAGGTTGGTACTGCACTTTGTGCTAACGACTCTGTATGTACGTACCCTTACTGGAAAATCAAATATACTGATATGACAGTGCCCGGATCGAACAATGTGAATATGGAGGTTACAGCCAAGATGCCTTATGCAGAATTTCCTAATCCGAAGAACCCGAGCCTTAGCGTTTGTGATAATTACGAGGCTACACACGGGGCATCTCCGTATAACTCTTCAGTAGCAAAAGCTGTAAATGACTTTGCAAAAACAGGTAATGCAGAAAAGTGGCCGTACTTTGGCAAGTTGTACGACCAGACACAAACTGGTACGATGGCCCACAAGAACTTAATGGTTTATCGTTACGCTGAAATGCTGTTACTGATGGCTGACGTTTACAATGAACTGGGTGATACTCCGAAAGCTATCAGCCTGGCCAATGAAGTACTGGCCCGTGCACGCAAATCCGGAGCCGTTTCTTCTGCACAACCTGCAGACTGGTCGGCATCACTTACCAAAGAACAGGTTACGGAAAAATTGTATTTTGAGCGGATCATCGAACTTTGCGGCGAACCCAGCATTTACGATATGGTACGTATCCGCGGTACGGTATACTTCAAGAAGTTCCTGGAACTGAATACTACTCATGAACTGACCATATTGGGAGAAAAGAATTATACTTCAAGTGTAAACAACTTTGCAGATCGTCTCCTGAACAATGGTAGCCTGACGGATGACTTCCTGAAAAAGAATTTGCTTCTGCCGATTCCTACCAGTGAAATAGATGCTAATCCGGGCCTCACGAATAACGATAATAACTTTGGTTATTAATCATCCGGAATCTATAGAGTTTACAATAGGTTATTAGATCTTCCCGGATGCGGGGTGGGAGTTGTCTTCCACCCTCGCATTCCACATCCGGATTTTTAAATATTTAATTAGATTTGATTATGAACACGATACAATCAGGATTGCTTTTTTCTCTGACCGGTGCCGCTGCTGTGGCATCCATGACTTCATGTACTTCACAAAAGAAAGCTGAGGAACAAAAGCAATATAATATAGTATACATCATGACGGATGATCACACAGCCCAGATGATGAGCTGTTATGACCACCGCTACATGGAGACGCCGAACCTGGACCGCATTGCAGCCGACGGAATACGTTTTACAAACAGCTTTGTGGCTAATTCTCTGAGTGGTCCCAGCCGTGCCTGTATGATTACGGGCAAGCACAGTTGTGCCAATAAATTCTATGATAACACAACTTGCGTGTTCGATGCTTCGCAGCAAACTTTCCCTAAACTTTTGCAACAGGCCGGTTATCAGACTGCGTTGGTTGGTAAATGGCACCTGGAAAGTCTGCCTACGGGTTTTGATTACTGGGAGATCGTGCCCGGACAAGGTGATTACTATAATCCTGATTTTATCACTCAGGACAATGATACTATACAGAAGCACGGTTATGTGACCAATATCATCACTGATGACGCTATCGACTGGATGGAAAATCAGCGGGATACAAATAAGCCGTTCTGTATTTTAATTCATCATAAAGCGATTCATCGTAACTGGTTGGCAGATACCTGCAACCTTGCACTTTATGAAGACAAGACCTTTCCGCTACCGGACAATTTTTTCGACGATTACGAAGGACGTCCTGCCGCTGCTGCACAGGAAATGAGCATTGTGAAAGATATGGATATGATCTATGACCTCAAAATGCTACATCCGGACAAAGAAACCCGGTTGAAGTCTCTTTATGAGAAATATATCGGCCGGATGGATGAGGGGCAGCGTGCAGCATGGGATAAGTTCTATGGTCCTATCATCGATGATTTCTATAAAAAGAATCCTCAGGGTAAAGAACTTGCCAACTGGAAGTTCCAGCGCTATATCCGCGACTACATGAAGACTGTGAAATCTCTGGATGATAATGTAGGCCGTGTGCTGGATTACCTGAAAGAGAAAGGATTGCTGGATAACACATTAGTTGTTTATACTTCCGATCAAGGTTTTTATATGGGTGAGCACGGATGGTTCGACAAGCGTTTCATGTATGAAGAATCCATGCATACACCGCTGATTATGCGTTTGCCGAAAGGTTTCGACCGTAAAGGAGACATCGGAGAGTTGGTACAGAACATTGACTATGCACCCACATTCCTGGAACTGGCCGGCGTGAAAGTGCCCGAAGATATTCAGGGACTTTCCCTGGTTCCATTACTGAAAGGCGAAAAACCTGAAAACTGGCGGAAATCCCTGTATTATCACTTCTATGAATATCCTGCTGAACACATGGTGAAGCGTCATTACGGCGTACGTACCGAACGTTACAAGCTGATTCATTTCTATAATGACATCGATGAATGGGAATTGTACGATTTACAGGCCGATCCGACCGAAATGCGTAACATCTATGGACAACCGGGTACGGAAGACATTGTGAAGGAACTGAAAACCGAACTTACGGCATTGCAGGAACAATACAATGATCCGGTACGCTTTTCCCCAGAGAGAGATAAAGAATAATTCATATTATCAAACGCTATGACCTTATGAGATATATATATACAGTACTGCTTTGTCTGTTCCTGGCAGTAACAAACATTCAGGCTGATAACTTGACACAACCCTTTTCATTAGTTCCCTGCCCGGTGAGTTTAGTACCGGGCACGGGTAACTTCCACTTCTCCGCTAAGACAAGTTTCGCAGTAGAGAATGAAGGACAAACTGAGCAAGTGCGCCAGTTCACCGGACTTCTTACCCGTGCGGCAGGTTTTACTCCCCGCATAAAGGTAGATAGCCGGAAAGGGGATGTCTGTCTGGTGACGGACGCTACCTTAAAAAGTGAAGCTTACAAACTGGAGATAACGGCTAAGAAGATAACCATCCGTGCCTCCGATCTGCAAGGTTTCTATTATGCCCTTCAAAGCATTCGTCAATTACTTCCCTCTGAGATTGAAAGTGAACAAGTGACGGAGAACGTCGATTGGACTGTTCCGGCATTGACTATCACCGACCAACCCCGTTTCGGTTATCGGGGACTATTGGTAGATGTGGCACGTTTTTTCTCCCCCAAGGAAAACTTGTTGCGTATTATCGATTGTATGGCGATGCTGAAGTTGAACAAGTTACATCTGCATCTGGTAGATGACAATGGTTGGCGTATTGAAATTAAGAAATACCCCTCGCTTACAGAAATAGGATCATGCCGTGTAGACCGTCCGGGCAAGACATTCCCCGAACGCCGTAATCCCCGTCAAGGTGAACCTACTGTGGAAAAAGGATTCTATACGCAGGATGAAATCCGCGAGATCGTGCGCTATGCTCAGGAACGGCATATCGAAGTGATCCCGGAAATAGAAATGCCGGCACATAGTAATGCTGCATTGGCTGCTTACCCTTTGCTGTCCTGTCCGGTAGTGGATAAATTTATCGGTGTATTGCCCGGTTTAGGCGGGAATCATGCGGATGTTATCTTTTGTGCAGGAAATGACAGTGTATTTACTTTCCTGCAAGATATTCTGGATGAAGTACTCGAATTGTTTCCCTCAAAATATATCCATTTAGGTGGTGATGAGGCGAGAAAGACACATTGGGAAGAATGTCCGTTGTGCCAGGCACGGATGAAAGCGGAGAAATTGGAGAATACAGAAGAATTGCAAGGCTATTTCATGGCACGGGTAGCACGGTATGTGCAGAATAAGGGACGTGAAGTGATAGGATGGGATGAACTGACGAATGCCAGAATCCCCGAAGGGAGCATTATCCTTGGATGGCAAGGTTACGGACAGGCTGCACTGAAAGCTGCCGAATTGGGTCACCGCTTCATCATGACTCCTGCCCGGATATTGTATCTCATCCGCTATCAAGGTCCCCAATGGTTCGAACCTATTACATATTTTGGAAATAACACCCTGAAAGATGTCTATGACTATGAACCTGTGCAGAAAGACTGGACACCGCAGGCTGCATCTCTGCTAATGGGGGTTCAGGCGTGTATGTGGACAGAGTTCTGTAACTCTCCGGCAGATGTGGACTACCTGCTTTTCCCCCGCCTGTCGGCATTGGCGGAAGTTGCCTGGACGAAGCCTGCACGCAAGAACTGGGCTTCTTACCTGAAAGCTATGGACCACTTTAATGAACACTTGGCTGCAAAAGGCATTGTCTATGCCCGTTCCATGTATAATATACAACAGACTGTAACTCCGAAAGAGGGGCGTCTGCAAGTAGAACTGGATTGTATTCGCCCTGATGCACAGGTGCGTTATACAATGGATGGCAGTGTGCCGACTGCACAATCACCCCTTTATACAAAACCATTGATGCTTACAGAGGCCAAAACAATTAAGGCAGCAACCTTTGCCGGAAACGAGCAATTGGGACAAATGCTGGAGTTGCCTGTCATCTGGAATAAAGCGACGGCAAAGCCTGTTAAGAGTGCCGGTACAGGAGACCTTTATATGCTGACAAACGGGATACGGGGAAGTCAGAAATATACTGATCTGGAATGGTGTTCCTGGATGAAAAGCGATACGGTTACTTTCACCCTCGACTTGAAGAAACCGGAATTGGTGAATAAACTAACGTTAGGCTCTATAACGAATTATGGCATGGCAGTGCATAAACCTGCTGCAATAGAAGTCTGGATTTCGGATGATGACAAGGAGTATCGCAAAGTAGGTGAGTGTAGCTACACAAAGAACGAAATCTTCCGTGAAGGTGTATTTAGAGAAGATATCCCGTTTGAAATAGGGACAGAGGCACGCTATGTTCGTGTAGTAGCCCGTGGAGCAGGAGACTGTCCTTTCACGCATGTACGTCCGGGACAGGAAGCGAGGATATACTTTGATGAGATAATAATAGAATAGAAAATTAGAAAAATGAGATATAGTACCATGAAAAAGACCCTGATGAGCTTGTGTCTGACTTGTCTGCTTACCGCCCCTGCTATAGCACAGACTGTACAGCCGGAATGGCAGAGCCAGTATGCCATCGGAAAAAACAAACTGGCACCACATACTTATATATGGCCTTATGCGAATGCTGTTGCTGCGGGTGAAGGCAATTATGAGCAGTCACCTTACTATATGAGTCTGAACGGTAAGTGGAAATTCCACTGGGTGAAGAATCCCGATCATCGTCCGAAAGACTTTTATAAACTTTCGTTCTATACGGGCGGATGGGCAGACATCGATGTACCCGGTAACTGGGAGCGTCAGGGATATGGTACGGCTATTTATGTGAACGAAACTTACGAATTTGATGATCCTCTGTTCAACTTCAAAAAGAATCCGCCGCTGGTGCCTTATGCAGAGAACGAAGTAGGTTCTTATCGCCGTACGTTCACGGTTCCTGCTGACTGGAAAGACCGTCGCATCGTGATTTGCTGTGAGGGTGTGATCTCTTTCTATTATATCTGGGTGAACGGACATATGCTGGGTTATAACCAAGGTTCAAAGACTCCTGCCGAATGGGATATCACGGACTATGTGCAGGAAGGAGAAAATACCGTGGCACTTGAAGTATATCGCTGGAGTGCAGGTTCCTATCTGGAATGTCAGGATATGTGGCGGTTGAGTGGTATTGAACGGGATGTCTATCTTTACAGTACTCCACGCCAGTTTATAGCTGATTATAAAGTAACTTCTTCTTTGGATAAGAAAGAGTATAAGGAAGGAATTTTCGGCCTTGATGTAACAGTTGAAGGAAGTGCGACTGGTGTGTCTACTTTGGCATATAGTCTGGAAGATACTGCAGGAAAGGCAATATTACAAAATGAAATACCGGTCAAGAGCCGTGGTTTGAGTAATTTTATTACCTTTGACGAACAGTCCCTTCCTGATGTAAAACGTTGGAGTGCAGAACACCCGAATCTTTATACATTGATATTGGCGTTGAAAGATGATGCAGGACATATAACACACCTGACCGGTTGCAAAGTCGGTTTCCGTACTTCCGAAATCAAGGATGGCCGTTTCTGTATCAACGGGGTACCTGTATTGGTAAAAGGTGCTAACCGGCATGAACATTCACAGTTGGGACGTACTGTCAGTAAAGAACTGATGGAAGAAGACATTCGCCTGATGAAACAACATAACCTGAATACTGTGCGCAACTCACATTATCCGACACATCCGTACTGGTATCAACTCTGCGACCGTTACGGCCTTTATGTGATAGATGAAGCAAACATCGAATCGCATGGCATGGGGTATGGCCCGGCTTCATTGGCAAAGGATAGCACTTGGCTGCCTGCACACATGGACCGTACGCAACGTATGTACGAACGTGCCAAGAACCATCCGGGTATCGTGATCTGGTCGTTGGGCAACGAAGCGGGTAACGGAATCAACTTTGAACGGACATATGATTGGATGAAGTCCATTGAAACCACCCGCCCTATACAATACGAGCGTGCCGAACAGAATTATAATACGGATATCTACTGCCGTATGTACCGCAGTGTGGAAGAACTGCTGGCCTATGCCCGCCAGACAGAACCGAAAGTGTATCGTCCTTTCATCATGACTGAATATCTGCATGCTATGGGCAATAGCGGAGGCGGGTTGAAAGAATACATGGATATTTTCGAAACAGAACCTATAGTGCAGGGTGGTTGCATCTGGGATTGGGTAGATCAGTCTTTCCGTGAAATAGATGCCGATGGTCGTTGGTATTGGACTTACGGTGGCGATTATGGTCCGAAGAATGTACCCAGTTTTGGAAACTTCTGCTGCAATGGTCTGGTGAATGCCGTCCGCGAACCTCATCCGCATTTGCTGGAAGTGAAGAAAGCATATCAATATATAAAGGCTACACTAGTTGATAAGAGTAACCTGACTTTAAATATAAAGAATTGGTATGATTTTACGAATCTCGATGCTTATACCTTACACTGGCAGGTGGTAGGTGATCATGGGAAAGTGATTGCTGACGGTACTCGTCGGGTAGATGCTGCTCCGCACGCCACCGTTGAAGTTACGTTGGGTACTGTACGTTTACCTTCTGATGTTCGTGAAGCTTATCTGAACTTAAGTTGGACGTCTGTGGATGCTGCTCCGTTTATTAATACGGATTACGAGGTAGCCTATGACCAATTTGTTCTTTCGGGTAATAAGAACCACCGGGCTCCGGAAACTAAACTTTCGGGTAAGGTGGAAATGAATATAGATCCGGCAACAGGGGCGCTTCGCTCTTATATTTATAATGGGAAAGAATTACTGGTTTCTCCCGTTACATTGAGCCTCTATCGTCCGGTGACGGATAATGATAACCGTGAAAAAGTAGGAGGAGCCAAAGCTTGGAAGAAAGCCGGGTTGGGTCAGTTGACACAGCGTGCCCTTACCGTGAAGACCTCTATCCGCGGTGGACGTGCCGAAGTGGAATTATTAAATGTCCGTGGTGAAAAAGTGGGAACCGCTTCTTTCATTTATACATTAAAGAAAAACGGTGAATTGGATATACAGACACACTTCGTGCCGGATACCACCGTTATCTCTTCACTGGCGCGTGTAGGGCTTACTTTTGAAATGCTTGATACTTACAGTCAGGTGTCTTATCTGGGGCGTGGAGCGCATGAAACTTATATGGATCGTAACCAATCCGGTAAAATAGGTATTTATCATACCAATGTGGAGCGCATGTTTCACTATTATGTTCGTCCGCAGGCAACGGGTAACCGTACGGATGTCCGTTGGATGCAACTTGCTGATGAGGCAGGTGAGGGGCTGGCATTCCGTTCCGATACCTCGTTCCAATTTAGTGTGATTCCTTTTACGGATGAGAATCTGGATGCAGCAACGCATATCAATCAATTACGGCGCGAAGGAGTGGTAACTGTTCATCTGGATGCAGCACAGGCAGGAGTCGGTACGGCCACCTGTGGCCCTGGAGTATTGCCGCAGTATCGTGTACCTGTGCAGGATTATACATTCCGGTTTACAATCCGTCCTTTGAAATAGATCGAAACCTATAACATAAGATAGCATGAAAAACCTGATTCTAACTACAGTTCTCAGTCTTACAATCCTTTCCGGATTGCAGGCACAAGAGACTTATTATGAAAAGCACGTTGCTTTTCCCGCTGGTGCTACAGTTGCGGAAAAGATAGAAATGGCTTCACGCCTTGTACCCACTCCCCAACAACTGGAGTGGCAGCGTATGGAACTGACCGCTTTCCTGCATTTCGGTGTAAATACTTTCACCGGACGAGAGTGGGGAGATGGTACTGAAGATCCTGCCATCTTTAATCCTACCTCGCTGGACTGCGAACAATGGGTGCGGACTCTTAAAGAATCCGGTTTCAAGATGGCCATCATCACCGCCAAACATCACGATGGCTTCTGTCTCTGGCCTACCAAAACGACCCGGCACTCCGTAGCATCTTCTTCTTGGAAAGGTGGAAAGGGAGATGTGGTACGTGAATTGCGCGATGCCTGCAAGAAGTATGGCATCAAGTTTGGAGTTTACCTCTCCCCGTGGGATCGTAATGCTTCTTGCTATGGTGATTCTCCTGCCTACAACCAGTTTTTCATCGAGCAACTGACTGAATTACTCACCAATTACGGTGAAGTCCATGAAGTGTGGTTTGACGGTGCCAACGGTGAAGGTCCTAATGGCAAAAAACAAATCTATGACTGGGATGCTATATTGAAAACCATTCGTCGCCTGCAACCTAAAGCAGTTACTGCTATCATGGGTGATGACGTTCGTTGGGTAGGCAATGAAAAAGGTATCGGTCGTGAAACAGAATGGAGTGCTACAGCTCTGACTCCGGGTATCTATCCCCGTTCCGGCGAACAGAATAAAGAATTGGGTATCTTCGGCAAGGCAAAGGACTTAGGCGGACGTGATATAGTGGCTCGCGCTACCGAACTTTTCTGGTATCCTTCTGAGGTAGATGTTTCCATCCGTCCGGGTTGGTTTTATCATGCTGATCAAGACAAGCAGGTGAAGTCTTTAAATCATCTGACGGATATTTATTTCAAGTCAGTAGGCTATAATTCCGTTCTTTTATTGAATATTCCGCCCGACCTTCGTGGGTTGATTAATGAAAATGATGTGCAGAGGCTGAAAGAATTTTCCAGTTATTTAAAGAAAACATTTGCCCGTAATTATGTGCTGAAAGGAAACGAGGCATGGCATGGAACTTCCGGTACAGTCCGCCAATATGATATACAGAAAGATGCGTTGGTGAATGCTTTCATGATTCAGGAAGATATCTCCAAAGGACAACGTATTGAAAGTTTCCTTGTAGAAGCGTATAAAGATGGTTCCTGGATTCATATGGCAGAAGGCACAACAGTAGGATATAAACGTCTTGTACGTTTCTCTGATACTCGTCCGGAGCGCATTCGTGTAACCATTCGCTCTGCCCGTGGTGTGGCTAATGTTGCTGCGGTCGGTCTTTTCTATGCAGAACCTCTTGCAGATAAGAATGAAGAAATACAACTCAGCAATGTACCTGTCGATGGATGGCAGGTGGTTGGTGGCAATGCAGATTCCCGTAAGGCTATTGATGGGGACCGGAAAACGGTTTGGCGTGCTTCCGCACTTACGCCATTGGTTGTTGATATGGGGGATAAAGTTGAAGTAAGTGGCTTTAGTTATGCTCCTTCCATAGGAGAGGATTTGACGGGAACTATCTATAAATATGCTTTCTATGTGAGCCTTGACGGACAGTCGTGGACTAAATGTGAGGCAAGTGGTGAATTCAGTAATATCATGCACAATCCTGTGCCTTACTTTGTACGGTTTGGCAAAACATATCCTGCCCGTTATTTCAAGCTGGAACCATTGTCGGAGATAAATAATAAAAATGTTGTAACGGTCGGTGAAGTCGGTATCCTGACAAAGTAGTGTTATGAAGAATTCGATACTCTCTATAGCCGCTATGGCATTGCTTTCAGGTAATGCCATAGCTCAGCAAAAGCCTAATATTATTCTTTTTCTGGTGGATGACATGGGATGGCAAGATACTTCCTTACCGTTCTGGAATGATACTACCGAATTGAATCATATTTATGAAACACCCAATATGGAGCGTCTGGCAAAGAAAGGTGTCAGGTTTACGCACGCTTATGCATGCCCTATCAGTTCCCCTTCACGTGTCAGCTTGTTTACGGGAGCAAACGCCGCCCGGCATAAAGTAACGAACTGGACGTTGAAGAAAGATACACCGACCGACCGGAAAAATGAGATGCTGGATTTTGAAGCATGGAATTATAATGGTCTGTGTCCTGAACCCGGGTTGGAACATTCTTTTTATGCGAAGTGCCTGCCACAATTGCTTCGTGAAAACGGATATACTACCATGATGGTAGGTAAAGCTCATTTCGGTTCGATAGATACACCTGCTGCCAATCCATTGGCTATCGGCTTCGATTATAACATAGCCGGTCATGCAGCCGGTGCTATGGGCAGCTATCTGGGCGAAGAAGGATATGGTGCTTCCGGCAAGCCGGAATGGGCAGCGATATGGGCTGTGCCCGATTTGGAAAAGTATCATGGAACAGATACTTTCCTTACTGAGGCTTTGACATTGGAGGCAAAAGGGCTTATGGATAAGGCTCTTGACCAGTCTAAGCCTTTTTTCCTCTATATGAGTCATTATGCCGTGCATGCGCCTTTCGGGACAGATAAACGTTTCTATCAGAAGTATATGGATAAAGGGCTTCCACATAAAGAGGCGCAGTATGCTGCCTTGGTGGAGGGTATGGACAAGAGCTTGGGAGATTTGATGGACTATGTAGACCGGAAAGGCATTGCAGATCACACAGTTATTATTTTCATGTCGGATAATGGTGGCTATACAATAGGCCGTGCGGATAAAAATGCTCCATTGAGTGAAGGAAAAGGTTCCTTGAAAGAAGGAGGAATTCGCGAACCGATGATCGTCTATTATCCGAATGTAACGCCCCCCTCAACCATGAATGATACACCAGTCATTATTGAAGATTTCTTCCCGACTCTGTTGGAAATAGCTGGAGTACATGATTATCAGACACCACAGCAGATTGACGGGCAGAGCTTTATGGCACAGGTGAAGGGACAGACTGGAGAAAAAGAACGTGCTTTATTTTTCCATTATCCGAATAATTGGGGTGAGAGAATACAAACGATTGGTGCTCCACAAAGTGCCGTTGTGAAAGGTGACTGGAAATTAATTCATTATTACGAAACCGGCAGCAGTTGTCTATACAACTTGAACGATGATATTTCCGAACAGCATGATTTGTCTGCATGTTATCCGGATAAAGTGAAGGAGCTGGCTAAAGTTTTGAGTGACTATCTGCGAGCTCAACATGCCACTATGCCTATTCTGAAAACTACCGGCAAGTTTGTTCCCTATCCCGATGGAGAAGACGTAGAGAGGGTATTGCCGAAAGATGATGAAACATTGGTGTATGACAATCCGGGGGATGCCCTGCACTTGAAGAAGGGCGATATGCATCCTAAAATGAAAGGATGGTCTTTTTATACAGCCCATGAGTTTAATGATAAGGATACGAAAAAGGGACTGCCGCTTGGCTTTGTAGAGCATAGAGGCTTGCACATGTCACGTACGGCAAAGGTCGATAACAGGAAATGTTCAAAAGTAGAAGATGGAGTTTTGCGCATCTGGAGTGTAGAAGAGAAAGACTCGATAGACAACCGCTTCGGTAAGAAAGTGAAGTATTCCCACGGTTGCTATCGCACCTCACTTCCCGGCAGTAAGGAGTTCTGGTGTAACTTTACTGAAAATATGCGTATTGAGATACGTTTCAAACGTACTCCTTATGTAGGCTTCAATGATGCTCTCTGGTTTATGGGGAACAATAACCGTCCTTGGCCGAAGAATGGTGAGATCGATCTTTTGGAGAATCCCAAGAAGACATTGAATGATTGTGCTCATTTCACGCTCCATTCCGAAAACCACTATGCCGGTGTAGTAGGCGGTGGCGGTAGTGTCACTTCTTCCATCAATCTTGCCGATATGTCTCAATGGAATATCTATTGGCTGGAATGGTATCCCGACCGCATTGTAGGAGGTGTCAACGGACAAGCCTATTTTGAACATCACAAAGGGGCTGATGGCAATACCGACTGGCCTTGGAGTGATCCGCTGGGCTTCTTCCTGATTTTCAGTACGGGTATCTCTACGAACCCGAATGCCTGGCCTGGTGCTATCATTCCTTCCGAATGGAAAAAAGATGCCAAGCCTGCCATGTATATCGACTGGATACGCGTTTATACGAATAAGGATTATAAAGGCGAAAATCCTCCTGCCCCCAGATTTTACTAATCAAATACCTGCCCGGGCTGCACTTGCTCCGTACCAACTCCGTACTTTCTCCGTGTAGAGGTACTTCTGAGTGGAGAATGTACGGAGCAAGTACGGCTTTGGTATGGTTCGGGTGTGGAGCAGACCCCTAAAAAAGATAGGGCAGACCGGATTACTCCTGCCTGCCCATTATCTCTCTAACACAACTAAAATTCTATGTGATGTATTGATTCTGCTTATTATTATTCTTTATTATTAAACAAAATCTTTCAATTCTTGTTGTAACTTCTGTCGGGTGAAGAAGATACGGCTTTTTACTGTACCTAATGGTAATCCCAGCTTCTCTGCAATTTCGCGGTATTTGAAACCGGATACGTGCATTGAGAACGGAATCTTGTATTCACGGGGCAGAGCATTTACTATACGGTGCATCTCTTTCAGATCATAAGCGCTTTCCGTGCAATCGAATCCCGATTCCTGCGGTAAGTTGAGATGATAGAGATTATCTGTTTGGTCTACGAAAGTCTGATCGCGAACTACTTTACGGTAGTTGTTGATAAAGATGTTACGCATGATGGTATACATCCATCCTTTGAAATTCGTATCAGGTGCATATTTATCTTCGTTATCTAACGCCTTTAATGAGGTTTCCTGGAGTAGGTCGTTTGCTTCTTCGTGATCCGAGGTTAATTTGTATGCAAAGCGTAATAAATCGTCTTGTACCCCGAGTAATTCTTTTTGGAATGTAATACTGTTATTCATAATCAATTCTCCTTTTCAATAGTTATTCTTTTGTTTTGCCTTTTGACTTTGCAATTTTACGAAAGATACGTCACTTTAACGGACGGAATTCTCGCAATAAATGGGGGGAAAACTATCAATTGATAGTTTTCGGGTGATAAATTGATAGTTTTCGGGTGTTTTGATGGCGTTCATACAGGAGGCTTCTGACCTCTGTATGAACACTCTGTTATATCAAAACGTTATCGGTTTAGGTTGAATAAGGTAATCCCTGGTTTTATCTTGCCAGTCAGGTTATCTGAAGTCTTTCAGTTCTTGCTGCAACTTCTGGCGTGTAAAGAATATGCGGCTCTTTACTGTGCCTAAGGGTAATCCCAGCTTTTCTGCAATTTCGCGGTATTTGAAACCGGATACATGCATAGAGAATGGAATCTTATATTCGCGTGGCAAGGCATTTACTATGCGGTGCATCTCTTTCAGGTCATAAGCGCTTTCGGTGTTTGCAAATCCGGATTCCTGTGGCAGATTAAGATGAT
Source organism: Bacteroides intestinalis (assembly GCF_003464595.1). Taxonomy (GTDB): domain Bacteria; phylum Bacteroidota; class Bacteroidia; order Bacteroidales; family Bacteroidaceae; genus Bacteroides; species Bacteroides intestinalis_A. The sequence continues at coordinate 470,729 of NZ_QRZF01000001.1, read as the reverse complement.
AAAGATTATCAGTCTGGTCTACGAAGGTCTGGTCGCGAACCACCTTGCGATAGTTATTAATAAAGATATTGCGCATGATGGTGTACATCCAGCCTTTGAAATTAGTGTCGGGTACATATTTGTCTTCATTATCCAATGCCTTTAATGAGGTTTCCTGAAGCAAATCATTTGCTTCTTCACGGTCGGAGGTTAATTTGTATGCGAAACGTAATAAATCGCTTTGTACTCCGAGCAAATCTTTTTGGAATGTAATACTGTTCATATCGTTCTCCTTTTTTATATAGTTATTCGTTTGTTTGACTTTTGATGTTGCAATTTTACGAAAGTTATCTAACTCCGACGGACGCATTTCAAGCAATCTTTAGGGCAAAAACTATCAAATGATAGTTTTTGGGCGTCTTTTGTTTGTTTTTGGGTGCAGTTTTAGACAATTTTATTGCGTATAATTAAAAAGATGAGTTAATTTTGCGCAATCATTTCATCTTAAAAAGAATGGCTGACGACTCTTTATTTTTGATTGATATTGATAAAGTACTCCGGGAAAAGGCTCCGAAGTACTATAAGTACATCCCCAGATTCGTAGTTTCTTATCTGAAAAGAATTGTTCATCAGGAAGAACTGAATGTTTTCCTGCGCGATTCTAAGGATAAAGTGGGTGTAGACTTTTTAAAAGCCTGCCTGGAATTTCTGGATGCCAATATCGTGGTGAAGGGAGAAGAAAACCTACCGAAAGAAGGACTCTATACCTTTGTCTCCAATCATCCATTGGGAGGCCAGGATGGTGTGGCCTTGGGATATGTACTGGGCTCTTTTTATAATGGTAAGGTGAAGTATATGGTAAATGACTTGCTGATGAACCTGCAAGGATTAGCCCCTCTCTGTATACCTATTAATAAGACCGGAAAACAGGCAAAAGACTTTCCGAGAATGGTAGAAGCAGGCTTTGCATCCGATGATCAATTGATTATGTTTCCGGCCGGGTTGTGTTCTCGTCGTCAGAATGGAGTGATCCGTGACTTGGATTGGAAAAAGACCTTTGTAGTGAAGAGTGTGCAGACACATCGTGATGTTGTCCCTATTCATTTCGAGGGCCGGAATTCGAACTTTTTTTATAATTTGGCTAACATCTGTAAATTCTTGGGCATCAAGGTTAATATTGCTATGCTCTATCTTGCGGATGAGATGCTGAAGAACCGTCATAAAACGTTTACCGTTACCATTGGGAAACCTATTTCCTGGCAGACTTTTGATAAATCGAAGACTCCTGCCGAGTGGGCGGCTTACGTAAAAGATATCGTTTATAAATTATAGAACTTAGTTTTAATAAGAGAACTACTAACAAAAAAATATGGAAGAGATTATTGAACCTATAAGTAAGGACCTTCTGAAAGCGGAATTGACCGAAGAGAAGCGTCTGCGTACGACCAACAAGAGCCATAATCAGATTTATATCATTACAGCTCAGGATTCTCCGAATATAATGCAGGAAATCGGACGTTTGCGTGAGATTGCTTTTCGTGCGGCAGGCGGGGGAACAGGAAAACCGCTGGATATCGATGAATACGATATCATGGAAAATCCTTATAAACAGCTGATTGTTTGGAATCCGGAGGCAGAAGAAATATTGGGCGGTTACCGTTATCTCCTTGGTACGGATGTTCAATATGACGAACATGGCGCTCCCATTCTGGCTACGGCTCATATGTTCAATTTCTCTGAAAAGTTCCTGAAGGAGTATCTTCCTACTACTATTGAGTTAGGTCGTTCGTTTGTTACAGTGGAATATCAGTCTACCCGTGCCGGTAGCAAAGGCTTATTTGCGTTAGATAATTTGTGGGACGGACTGGGAGCATTGACAGTAGTTATGCCGAATGTGAAATATTTCTTCGGTAAAGTAACTATGTATCCAAGCTATCACCGCCAGGGACGCGACATGATTCTTTATTTTTTGAAGAAGCACTTTGCGGATAAAGATAATCTGATTACTCCGATGAAACCGCTGGAAATGGAAGCTAAAGAAGCTGATTTGGCTGCTTTGTTTTGTAAGAAGACATTTAAGGAAGACTATAAGATATTGAATTGCGAGATACGTAAGTTAGGTTACAATATTCCGCCGTTGGTGAATGCTTACATGAGCCTGAGCCCAACCATGCGTATGTTTGGCACCGCTATTAACTACGGTTTCGGTGATGTAGAAGAAACCGGTATCTTGATTGCTGTGGACGAAATTCTGGCAGAAAAGCGTATTCGCCATATCCAATCGTTCATAGAAAATGAACCGGAGTCTTGCAAACTGACTTCCGGTGCTAATAAAGTCTTTTTCCCGAGTAGATAATGGTTGTGCCTGAGGCACAACTTATACTGCCGGCAAACTATTCCCGTTGATCTTTCTGTAGAGGTCGAGAGCGAAGACATCTGTCATACCCGAGATATAATCCAATACCGCCTGTATTCTTTCATAGAGTATGGGCGCTTTTATATTATACTGGCCGGATACCCGGTTGATGAGTAGCTGTGAGTAAGCTTTTTCAGGTGAACGAACGGCATCTATCATTAAGTCGAGCAGAGTGCTGATGATGCGGAAACCGGCAAGTTCAATATCCAATACGTCGCGTGAGCGATAAATCTTCTTTAGAGAAATGTCGGCACAATGATTATAAGCACTGGCAGGCAGTTCGGATATATGTTTGATGAGGCTTCCCTCAAATTCTCCTTCCAATATTCTTTCTTCATTGTTCAGGAAGGCCTGAGTACATTCCTGGATTAGCAATCCAATGACACAGGAACGCAGATAAGCTATTTGCTCATTGACATCGCTGACAAAATCCAGTGTTTTGAGCATGTGTGCCTTACGCTCTTCAGGAAAGTAAGAAAGGAGTAAATCTTGTGTTTCTCCGGTGGTGAGTATCTTTAGTTTATGGGCATCTTCAATATCCATCATCTGGTAACAGATGTCGTCTGCCGCTTCTACCAGATAGACGAGTGGATGGCGGGCATATTTCAGTGGATCATCATTCAATCTTTTCATACCCAGTTCTTCGGCTATCCGTCGGAAACTTTCTTCTTCCGTGGTGAAGAAACCGAATTTAGACTTTTTGCCGGCTAAACTCGATGAAAAGGGGTATTTTACGATACTTGCCAGAGTGGAGTAGGTAAGAACGAAACCACCTTTACGCCGTCCTTCGAACTGATGGGTGAGTAAGCGGAAGGCATTGGCGTTTCCTTCAAAGTGTGTCAAGTCTTCCCATTGTGCGGCAGGCAGCTGCTCTTTCAGTGCCATACCTTTTCCTTCAGAGAAGAAAGTGGAGATGGCCCGCTCTCCGGAGTGTCCGAAGGGGGGATTACCTAAATCGTGTGCCAGGCAGGCAGCTGATACAATGGAACCTATTTCTGGAAGATAAGAATTTTGCAGTTCGGGCTGGCGGGCAAGGATTGCCTTGGCTACATTAGTCCCTAATGAGCGGCCTACACAGGATACTTCCAAGCTATGTGTCAGGCGGTTGTGTACGAAAATACTACCCGGAAGGGGAAAGACTTGTGTTTTGTTCTGCAAGCGGCGGAAAGGAGCTGAAAAAACGAGACGGTCATAGTCACGCTGGAACTCTGAACGGTTTTCGTGACGCTCCTGATGAAACTCTTCCAGTCCGAAACGCTTGGCAGATATGAGGGTATTCCAATTCATGGCGATAATTACGAATTATGAATTACAAATTATAAATGGCAAAAGAGAGGGGGACATTTGCCCTTTGTTATTATTTAACTGCAAATGTATCACTATTTTGCTTTAAAAGCTGTATTTTCGCCCAATTAAAAAAAGAAGAACTGCTATTAAATACTGAATAGCGGCAGTTCGTAATTTATAATTCGTAATTTGTAATTATTGTCATGAACGTACAAATCATTAATAAATCGAAACATCCGCTTCCGGCTTATGCCACTGAACTGTCCGCAGGAATGGACATCTGTGCTAATCTTTCAGAACCTATTTCGTTAGCTCCGATGCAGCGTTGCCTGGTACCTACGGGATTGTATATTGCCCTGCCGCCGGGGTTCGAAGCACAAGTACGTCCTCGCAGTGGTTTGGCTATAAAGAAAGGTATTACTGTGTTGAACTCTCCGGGAACGATTGATGCCGATTATCGTGGGGAAGTTTGCATCATCCTTGTAAACCTGTCATCGGAGACTTTTGTGATAGAAGATGGGGAACGTGTAGCCCAGATGGTGATAGCACGCCACGAACAAGCCACCTGGCAGGAAGTGGAAGTGTTGGATGAAACGGTGCGCGGTGCCGGTGGTTTCGGCCATACGGGAGTGTAACAATTGATAATTGCAACTGATAATGAAGATTAGATTTAACATACTATCGCTTTTCCTGTTGTGCGCGTTACTTGTATCGTGTGGTACTTCCCGTCAGGGAAGTAAGAAGCAACGGAAAGGGATGAAGACGCAGGTTGTGCTTACGCCCGAACAACAGCGTAAATACGATTACTTCTTTCTGGAAGCTTCCCGCCTGAAGATGCAAAATGATTATGGAGCTGCTTTCGATTTGTTGCAGCACTGTCTGAGCATCAATCCGAATGCGTCATCGGCTCTATATGAAATATCGCAATATTACATGTTCCTCAAACAAGTTCCCCAGGGACAGGCAGCTTTAGAAAAAGCTGTGGAGAATGATCCGGATAATTACTGGTATAGTCAGGGACTGGCAAGCCTGTATCAGCAGCAGAACGAGATGCAAAAGGCTACTGACTTGCTGGAAAGCATGGTCACCCGCTTCCCGGATAAGATGGACGCTCTATACAGCTTACTGGAAATATATAATCGCTTGGAAGAGTATGATAATGTGATTACTACTCTGAATCGTCTGGAAGAAAAGATGGGTAAGAACGAGCAGCTCAGTATGGAGAAATTCCGCATTTACTTACAGATGAAAGATAATCAGAGTGCTTTCCGTGAGATTGAAAGTCTGGTGGAAGAATATCCGATGGATATGCGTTATCAAGTAGTGCTGGGTGATGTCTATATGCAGAATGGCAAGAAGGATGAAGCTTACAACATGTACAAGAAAGTGCTTGCTACCGAACCGGATAATGCCATGGCCATGTACTCACTGGCATCCTACTATGAGCAGACCGGACAGAAAGAGCTTTATGAACAGCAATTGGATACCCTTTTGCTGAACAAGAAAGTACCTTCCGATACTAAATTGAATGTAATGCGCCAGTTTGTGGTTGAGAATGAACGGGCAGGCAAGGATAGTACTCGCGTGATTACCCTTTTCGACCGTATCTTGGAACAGGATCAGGACGATGCACAAATGCCTATGCTCTATGCCCAATATCTCCTTTCCAAAGGGATGAATAAAGAGACAATGCCTGTGCTGGAACAGGTGTTGGACATAGACCCTACCAACACTGCTGCCCGTATGACGCTTCTGGGTGAGGCGATTCGTAAGGAAGATTATAAAGAAGTGATCCGGCTTTGTGAGGCAGGTGTTGAATCCAATCCGGATATGTTGGAATTCTATTTCTATCTTGCTATAGCTTATAATCAGGCAGAACGGGCAGACGATGCACTTGCCGTTTGCCAGAAGGCTTTGGAAAACATTACGGAAAAGAGCAAGAAAGAAGTCGTTTCGGATTTCTATGCCATCATGGGTGATATTTATCATACGAAAAAGATGAATGCAGAGGCCTATGCCGCTTATGATTCTGCATTGGTTTACAATTCGGCGAATATCGGAGCCATGAATAACTATGCTTATTATCTTTCTCTGGAACGTCGTGATCTGGATAAAGCGGAGGAAATGAGTTATAAAACCGTGAAGGCTGAGCCGAATAATTCTACTTACCTGGATACTTATGCCTGGATTTTATTTGAGAAAGGTAATTATGCTGAAGCACGCCTTTATATAGACGATGCAATGAAGAATGAAGGTGATAAGAGTGATACCATTGTAGAGCATTGCGGTGATATCTATTATATGACCGGTGATGTGGACGGCGCCTTGAAGTATTGGAAGCAGGCCCGGGAAATGGGTAGTGAGTCCAAAACATTGAAAAAGAAGATTGAGAAAAAGAAATATATACCAGAATGAGAGTATTATACAGCAAATACAGCACAGCAGGACGTATTCGTATCCTGCCCTTTTTGCTTCTCCTAAGTTTAGTGGTAGGTCTTTCCGGCTGTAAGACTTCCCAGAAAATGACTTCATCAACAGGAGAACCTCGCTATTTGTCTTCTAAGGTACAACTGACCATTCCCAATAAAGGGGGTACAGTTACAGTGAATGGTACAATGAAGTTAGTGAGTGGAGAACGTATGCAACTTTCTTTTTTGATGCCTATTCTTCGCAGTGAAATAGCTCGATTGGAAATCACTCCCAACGATGTACTGGTAGTAGATCGTATGGGAAAACGTTATGTTCAGGCTACCCGCAAAGAATTGAAAGACATCCTGCCCAGGAAGGCAGACTTTGCCTATCTGGAAAAGATTCTTTTTGATGCTGCCAAACCCGGTGGTAAGGCCACTTTGACGGGCAAAGAACTGGGTATCCCTTCTTTGGAGAAAGGTAAAATTGTTCTTACCGACTTCTCGAACAAAGAGATATCGTTGACACCTACTCAGGTGTCTTCCAGATATACTAAAGTTGAATGGACTGAACTTTTAGAGATGCTGGCGAAGTTATGAGACATTTTCTTTGTATTTTCATAGGTTGTTTCTGTCTGGCTCTGCCGCTTTGTGCCCAATCCAACAAGATGATAAAGGAGTTGGAAAGTAAACGGGGTACTTTGCAAAAGCAGATAGCTGAGTCGGAAACACTCTTGAACACTACAAAGAAAGATGTAGGTAGCCAGTTGAACGGGCTTGCCGCCCTTACCGGACAGATAGAGGAACGGAAACGGTATATCCTTACCATCAATAATGATATGGAGACTATAGACCGTGAATTATCTAAACTGGAACGGCAATTGGTCCGCCTTGAAAACGATTTGAAGGATAAGAAAAAGAAATATGAGGCTTCCGTCCAATATCTGTATAAGAATCGTTCCATTCAGGAAAAGCTTCTTTTTATTCTTTCTGCTAAAACGCTGTCGCAGACGTATCGCCGTATGCGCTATGTGCGCGAATATGCCGACTATCAGCGTCTGCAAGGTGAAGAGATTCTGAAAAAACAAGAACAGGTCAATCAAAAGAAAACAGAACTGCAACAGGTAAAGAAAGCGAAGGCCAGTTTACTGAAAGAGCGTGAAGTAGAGAAAGAAAAGTTGGAAGCTCAGGAAAAGGAAAAGAAGACTTTGGTGGCCAACCTGCAGAAGAAACAACGCGGTTTGCAGAATGAACTCAATAAAAAGCGTAAGGAAGCTAACCAATTGAATGCACGTATCGATCGATTGATAGCCGAAGAAATAGAGAAAGCCCGTAAACGTGCAGCTGAAGAAGCCCGTAAGGAAGCTGCTGCCCGTAAAAAAACTGCTGCCAAAGAAACGAAACCGACAGCAACTTCTTCTTCCGAAAAGACTACAACAAAGAAAGCGGCGCCTCTTGAAACCTATACGATGGATAAGGCAGACCGGGAACTCTCCGGTAGCTTTATCAGCAACCGTGGCAAGCTGCCAATGCCTATTACAGGACCCTATATTATTACCAGCCGCTATGGACAGTATTCCGTAGAAGGACTTCATAATGTAAAACTGGATAATAAGGGTATTGACATTCAGGGTAAGCCCGGTGCGCAGGCACGTGCTATCTTTAATGGAAAGGTGGCTGCTGTTTTCCAGTTGAACGGTCTTTTCAATATCTTGATTCGTCATGGAAACTACATATCTGTCTACTGTAACTTATCTTCAGCCTCAGTGAAGACGGGCGATACTGTAACTACCCGGCAAAATATCGGACAGATATTCTCGGACGGTGCCGACAATGGGCGTACGGTGCTTCACTTCCAGTTGCGTAAGGAGAAGGAAAAACTGAATCCGGAACCGTGGCTGAGCCGCTGATGCTTTATGGAACGAAATCTTTCCCTGTCTTTTCTTATTTATAGCGGAATGGATTTCTTTATAAATAATACCCCATCATATTCGTGCATCATGTCTGTGATGGTGAATTCATAATAGTAGTTGAATGGTTCGACACCATAGTTCCTCATCAGCATCGGTTTGTGCAGCCATTCATTGGATGCATTCTTGTGGTCATGCAAACGATTTAAATCTAAGAAAAAGCAGGGGGCTGTTATCTGATTAAAAAGATATTCATAGGATCCTTGCACCGACTCGTTAATGACTGTCTGATTCTTCGATAATGCTGCTTTCTTGAAACAATCGGTACCATCGTAATAGCAAGTACCTATGATATAGTATTGATCCTGAAAGCGTTCCTTTAGCCAAGATCCTGTCTTTTGGGTTCCCTTATGGATGTTGCCCACATGTAGATTGTGGGCCATATAAATAATCTTCTCATCCGGATAGAGAGAATGTAAGCGACTTATATTGTCAGCCATTTGCTTTTCTCTTTCTTGTGCATCGAAAGACAGATAGTGGAGCAAATGATCTGCATAATAGCAAAGTAATATTTCCTGTTCCTTATCCGGTTTCATGGAGGTTATGTCTTGTTTGATGGATTCCAGCTTTTCTTTGAGATACTTTTTATGCTTTTCATTAAAAGGTAGTTCTCCAATCTTTTCCCATTTATTCATTGAAGTTTTTAATATATGGCGAATTGAATCTAGTTCCTGTGAATGCCTGCCAAAGGTTCCTTTATCTATTTCCTCAATCATTCCTTCATATCTGCTATTAACATCTACGCCAAAGACCCTGACTTTTCTTGCTACCGATTTATTGTACTTTCTTAGCCATCCAGTGAAGTTTATGAAATCTGGATTCTCATACATTATATTAATCCCTCTCTCTGCGGTGTCTGAGCCCCCCTGGATAATTTTATTTATAGCTTCTCCCACTTCGGGGCTATCTTCAATGGTTATAAGAGTGAACCCTTCATATTCAATGAGAGCCTGGGCTATCCTATTTTTCAATTTGATAATGGAAGAGGAACCATGTACATTGTCGCCTATACCCACAATTAAGGGAGCGGGTAATGCCTTTCCAAACAGTTGCCCATCTATTGGCTCATCGTCAGAAAACGAAATAATATGATTGCTTAACCATTCTTTTTCTTTTTCCGTCAGACTGGTAGTTCTGGGGGAAATTTCTTTTGAGAGTTCACCGTTTAATTTTATCTGGTAATTGTCCAGCCAGATTTCTCCATATCCCATCATGATAACTCCCATATATATATTGGAAGCAGGTGTTATGTCTTTGAGTATGAGTGTGGCTGATGATTCTGCCCATTCTCTGTCGGCAACATCATTTCCGATAACTAAATTATTGTTTTGGGGATTTATTTTGTCTATGATCTGGACAAAAGCACCGATGTGCATAGTAGAGTCAGCTGCTTTACTTTTAATTTGTACGGATACACTTATCTTTCCATTTTCTAAATCCGAATAGTTGAATGCAGTCGTCACATCCTGCAATATCAAACCATACGGAGTACTTGCTTGTTCCACATCAGCTTGTTGTCTCACTCCTTTTAGTGAATATTTGCCTGATAAGTTTATGATGGAGTCAGGTGTAACACTTATGGCAGGGTGCGTCCAGCACAAAGGATATTTGTTCGCCTGCCAGTATTCGAAGCCTAAGTTTGAGAAAGACTGGGCATGAATGAATGTCAATTGTAGTACGAAGGAGAAGAATATAAGTGTTTTTTTCATGGATGGTTGTTTCTTTGTTTTTTCAAAGATAATGAAAAGTAAATGATTATCAGTAATCTTTGTTCTTTTATAAGTGCTTAGTTGTTTCTTTTCATGGAAATTCAGTTTACGCCAAATGGTAACTTTGTTCACTCCACACGGTAACTCCATTTACACGCCGGGGTAAAGGTCGTTACATACCGAGGTAAAGGCCGTTACAATAAGGAGTAAAGGCCGTTACATGCCGAAGTAAATGCTTTTACATCTTGCAGTAAACCATCGGTAAATGCTGTTTATTGATTATCAGTTGGTTAAAGACTATAAAGTGACGCCATCCAGTAGTTCCAGATATAACCCGATAGCCTCTTCTATTTCCTGAATGAAAATAAACTCATCTGCGGTGTGAGAACGGCTACTCTTTCCCGGACCCATTTTGAGAGAAGGGAATGACATTAGTGCCTGGTCGGAGAGGGTAGGAGAACCGAAAGGCACACGTCCCATTGCTACGGCACGCTGTACTATCGGATGTTGTTCTTCTACGTGAGAAGAACTTAAGCGGAACGAACGTGCTTTGGCTTCGCAAGAAATATGTTTTTGTATTTCGGTAAATAGTTCCTGATTGCTATAACATTCGTTACTGCGGATATCTACCACAAAAGTGCAGCGGTCGGGAATGACATTGTGCTGTGTACCTGCATTTATTTGTGTTACACTCATTTTTACAGGACCTAACAGCGGAGAGACTTTTTCAAAGCGATAGTCGCGAAACCAGGCGATGTCTTCTAATACCTTATATATAGCATTATCTCCTTCGTTTCGTGCAGCATGTCCGGCTTTACCGTAAGCAGTTACATCCAGTACCATTAATCCCTTTTCAGCAATGGCGGGCTGCATCTCTGTAGGTTCGCCTACAATGGCAAAGTGGATCGGGGGAAGTTCCGGTAATACACACTCGATACCACCTTTTCCGGACACTTCTTCTTCACAGGAAGCTAGATAAATGAGATTGTACTTCTGTGTAGTGCGGCAAAGTTGCAGAAAGACTTGCAATAGGCTGACAACGCTTGCACCGGCATCATTACTTCCCAGCCCGTATAGTTTTCCGTTGCTTTCCTGGGTTGGTGTAAACGGATCTTTTCGCCAACCGTTCACGGCTTTCACGGTGTCAATATGTGAGTTTAGTAACAGTGTGGGTTTATTTAAATCGAACATTGGGCTGAGGCACCAGATATTATTGCCTTTTCGTCCGGTTGCCATGCCTTGCAGCTCAATATAATTCTGTAGATAATCTGCCGCTTTTTCTTCATCGCGGCTGATGGAAGGAATCGCAATCAGAGACTTAAGAACTCCGGTTGCCTCAGAAACCATTGTAGGTATATCGTAAGTCATATCTCAATCAGTTAAATTATTGTGATGCAAACTTACGGATAAATACTGAAATATGCTTAATAGACAGAATAAAAATGCCTCTTCGGCTGTTGGTGTTTATGAATAAAAGGGTACGGAAGAAGGAGAGAAGGGAAAAGAAAAGGGTGCTCGCTGGCACCCTTTTCTGATTATCTTATTATTTGTTTAGAACATATAGGAGAAGGAAATCATTAGGTTACGGTTTTTCCAATCACTATTGTCTATTGTTTCAAGTAATCCCCAATCATAGCTAATAGCGACTTGATATCTCTGATTGAATTCAACACCTGTTTTAAGTCCTAAGCCTAAATCAAAACGTTTCATTTTATCCTTTCCGAATATGTTTTCAGAACCTTCACCTTTTAAATCACTGGGATCTATTCCCCATTCTCCCCAATCTATGTTTCCGCCAGCACTACTAAGGTCAGCTTTGGCTTTAATTTTACCGAATACGCCGATAGCAGCATAAGGACCTGCATTTCCAAAGACAGCAAAGTTTTCATTTATGACATATTTATATCCCATATGAACCGGAATTTCCAGATAATACGGATTAAGCTTGAGACTTACCAATGAGCCATAGTTAACTTTACTACCTTTTGATGTCAGTAATCCGCCAAATTCAAGGTAAACTCCTTCGGCAACTTGTGGCAATGCCATTTCTGCCTTTACACCTACGTGGAACCCTGTTCTGCTATTCATAAAGCTGTTGGAGTATTTACTACTGTTCATACCTGCTGTGACGCCCCATCTAAGGTTTTCCTGTGCGTTTACACTCCCTAAACCTATCGCCAGTATGGCGACTAATGCTAGAATCTTTTTCATGTCAGTTAAGTTGTTGTATTGATATTAAAAAAACTATCGGTTGCAAATATATACATATATTTGTATCTCTTTGGAAAAAAGAACAGAAATATGGAGTGATCACTTCCTTTTTATGGTAAGATCGTACTAATATTACAGAAGTATATACTAAACATTTAATTCTCAAGATAGAAATAGTTTCATTTGAAACTAAAACAATATTGAAAATCAAAATATTATAAAGTTAGTTCTTAAAGATGGTTCTTAACTCCACATATTATTGCAAATATAATAATTTCTGTTTAATACTTTATTATTTATTTTGAAAAACTTTGTACCTTTGTAGCAACTTTAAGATAACGTAAAAGAGCGTTTAGTATAATCCTTGGTATCGAAATCGCCAATTTCAAACTATCACAAGGATTACAACTAAATGCTCACGCACCTATATGGGGGCGTGGGCTGTTGTTGTATATTGTGATAGGAGCGTTTGGCGATGCTTGATACCGATATATTAACAGTGCCTACGCTCTTTTTATTGTATATTAATTGTTTAATTTAGGCCTGATTAAACAAAGTAAATCTTATTAAAATGAAAAAGATTCTATTATTTGCCGTTGTAATGGCGATGGGCTTAGGGAGTGTAAACGCACAGGACAACCTTAAATGGGGCGTAGTTGCGGGTATGAATGTGAGTAAAATGAGTACCGCAGGTTTAGGCAATAAAATTGGGTATCATGTCGGTGTAAGAGCCGAATTAGGGTTACCGCAAGTTGCAAACGGCTTATATCTTGATGCTGCCGCACTTCTGTCAGCAAAAGGAGCTAAAACAGATGCGGGCGACCTTGGTGGTATTAACGTCAATGCGACCTATTTGGAAATTCCCATTCATGTGGGGTACAAATATGCTATAAATGAGAACTTTAATGTATTTGGGAGTTTTGGACCTTATGTTGGAATTGGGTTATTTGGAAAAACTAAAGTGGATGAATTAGACTACGACAGTTCTCATGAGCTTGTTAACACCTCGTACAAGTACAACACGTTTGGCGATGGCTACAAGCGTTTCGATATGGGGGTAGGTTTCAATGTAGGAGTAGAAATTCAACAAAAATACAGAATTTCTCTCGGGTATGATTTCGGATTTATTAAAACGAACGATTCCAACTTTGAAGAAGGTGATGAAGACTTCGAAGAAATGGAAATTGATTTGGCGAGCGGAGCTAAAAATCGCAATTTAACTATTTCAGTTGCCTATATGTTCTAACATTAAAAAGGGAGGTACATTTATACCTCCCTTTTTATAAGTATATGTGCGGAAATTCCGCAATTAAACATTTTCTTTTAACCAATTTCGCACCGTCTTCTCATCAATATTTAATCTTCTTCCAATCTCTCGATTACTAAACTTTTCACTATGTAATCTCAAAACTTCTTTTTTCATATTTCCCTTTGAAGTGTTCCAATATTTTGACATGTCAGAATATTCCTTTTCTAACTTTTCCACCTGCTTAGTAACTCGTTTGTTATTAACAATATACTTAATTATAGTATCTCCATAGTAACCAACGTCCCACACAAACCAAGCATAATCCTTCATATTTTTATTGTGATAAGCATCGAAATTTCCATCTTTGGCAATATCAATTTTTCTCGTAAATAGATACACCCTACGGGGAGGCATCCAATAAAATTTAGTAATGTACCAATAAGGAAATAGCATTGCTACTTTTTGTTTGGCTATCAATAATGCCCTCTGTACCATATCAATAGCCAAGTTGTATGGTGGATTTGTCACAATATCAAATTCTTGAGTGTGTTCATCAAAAAAGAAATCTGTTAGAAAATCTCGGTTTGGTGTACCGTACCCGTAATCATTAATATCAGAAGATGTTACATTATATCCATGTTTACTTAACTCCTCACTAATGTGCCCCAAGCCTGCACAAGGTTCAAGCACATCCACATGAAACTTTTCTCTTTTCAATAGTTGTCTAACTGCCTCAGGATCAGTTGTATATAAATCATTCTCATGCCGTTCTACAGAACTTCTCACAGACTTTTGAGCGGGTAAACTCATGATATACAATACTTTATAATTGAAATTCTTTCTTTAATCTCTGAACCGTTGAGGCTGAAATATCTGCTAATTTAGCCACTTTACGAACTGATAATCCCTGCTTTAACATTTTAAGAGCCTCCTTGTACTCCTCTTTTTTGCTATCAACATTTTTAACACTTCCTACTTTTCGGCCCAAAACTCCACCTTTTTCAATGTACTGCTGCCTCCCACTATTGAGACGGAATTTGATATTCTCTCGTTCCATTTGTGCACATGTTGCAAGAGTTGCAAGCATAATGGGAGCGAAAGTAGACGGCTGTTTCTCATCATCCAACAAAGTAAATTTCTCTTTTTCTATATATAAATTAATTTTATTATCTACAAGCGTCTTAACTGTCTCCAAGACTTCAAAGGCGTTACGCCCTAAACGACTTAATTCAGATACCAATAGCATATCAGCATGTTCTGCTATACAAAATTCCAAAGCCTCAACAAGCACAGGACGTTCTGAATTCTTTTTTGCACCTGAAATTTTTTCCTCATATACTTTCACTACCTCCAATTTGGAATACTCAGCATACTTCTTTAAATCGGTAACCTGTCTATCTGTAGACTGCCTATCTGTGGTTGAACTCACACGAGCGTATATTACTGCTTTCATATTTTTGCTTTTGAATTATAGAACAAAGGTACACTTTTTCTTTTATGTATGCAAATAATTCTTTGATTATTTTGAATACACAAAATGTATTCATTTTTGCTATTTAACAGATTTATTTGAATACACTTATTATTTGAATACAATAAAAAAATGGTGCTACGCATTTTGCACCATTTAATTATTTAATTAGTAGGAAATTAAACGAGAAAAAGTTGCCTCCGCAGGGGTCTCTGCTAATACCCCCATGGAAGAACTTTATAGCTCAAAAATAGATAAAGTCTCACCCTTTCCCTTATGTTTGGGATTATAGTTGAACATCAACAAACGATTAGAGAAATATTCCATCATTTCAAACAAAATTAGTTGACTCTCACTTTGGTTGGCAAAAGTCGTAAGCAATAATTCATAGGGGATACATTCACCCTTACGAGCATAAAATTCTTTTAGGTTCTCATTTCCGATAGTTATTTCTGTGCGGTAGATAGTCGAATTTATATCAACCCATTTTGAAATATACCTTTTAGAGGACTTTTCAAGTTCATTTGTTTTATTGTAAACTTTCAAACTCAATTTCTCGTCTTTCTTTTTTTGAGGCTTGGCAACGATAGTCGTCGTTCTCAGTTTGATTTGGTCACCCGTCGAGATATGTAAGATATTATCTAATACTTCTTCCTTATTTCGCCTAAATGTTCCATTTAATTTTACCGTATATGCATCATCAAATTGAGCATGTTTAATGCGCTTTGCAATATTCACATTGCCGTCCAAAGCTATATCCATGGAAGTAATATTATTGAAGACAAGCCCTAACTCATCAACAATATAGTCAACACAAGACAACCAATTACATTTACTTCGTTGAATAGTGAGGAAAACCTCGTAGAACACCCAATTCTCAATGTACAGCCAAATATAATTCTTTTTGCCTTCCTCCACTGAACGTGGCTTTGTCTTCAAAGTTGCAAACTTTCTTTCAGTACAACCACTCTTCTCATTATCCTTTGGGAATTTGATTAAAACATCAAAATAATTGACATATATGGTTTCATCACTTGGAACTCTTTTCAAACGAAAACAATCATAATCATACTCATCAACTAATACGTCATTTTCATCCTTCTCTGATAATTTCTCTATCAGTTCGCCTGTTGCAATATAACAAAGTGCTAACTTATCAATACTAATCACAGCTTCTATCTTTCTCATTTCTTTCTTTTTTGGTTATGTTATTTTTATGGTACTCTTTCAAAGAAGCACTAATCTTCTCTTTATGCTCTTTCGTTTTTTTCAGGTGTCGTAATGCCTGTGAGATATGTTTGCGATGTGTCGCAAGCTTTTTGCGCCCTCTCAGACGTATGCTTATTTTCTTTTTTGTTTCTTCTTTCATGTATAAAATATTATTACTTGTATATAAGTAGTTAGAAAGGTAGGAAAATCACAGATTTATAGATTTTTTTTGAAAAAAAATTTACGCATGGCAAACCAAGGACGTAGTAGACAAGTTGAAATATGCCCAATTCTGAAAGGCAAGTTACAGTAGTACTATACTTGTTTTAATTTCAACAATAATTAACAACTTATCTGAGTTACAGATAGTCAGGACAGCCTTTTTTTGCCTAAATAGAATTTAGAAAATACATTAAAAAGATATACATCAAACCGTATATATTATATCTTCTGTAGGAAGTAACCATTGCAACTCTTCAACTTTTTCATCGTATTCGTGACGTCTACATATTGAGGCTAACTCTGCATTCTCCTCCTGCAGGGAAGTTAATTCAGAATTCAACTGATGGCATTGTAATCTCAAATTCACTATCATATCCATAGTTCTATCAGACATCAAATCTGTATCACCTATGTGGGGAGCAGAAGCCATTTCAGCTGTTTCCTCAACATACATGATTTTCTGATACTCTGCCCCTTTTTGGGCAGCTTTCACGCGGTCAATATGCGTGTATATATTCTCAACTGTCGCATCACAAGTATGTCCCGTAATAGCTTTAACTTCATCCTTCGTAGCTCCTTCTTCAGCCATACGAGTTATAAATGTATGTCGCGCTATGTGATTATGAATCAACTCGTAAATGGGACCTTTTTTTTCCTCTGTTTTAAGCCCACGCTGTTCTGTATATTCAACAATGCGAGTAAGTCCAATATTCTTTGCCACTCTCCTTAATGTTTCATTGTATTTAATAGGCAGCCGTTTCACCTTACCTTCATACTTACGAATTAAGTTTATCAACACGGTATCTTTCATTGGGACATATGCAGGAGACTTACCCTTCATTTGTTTGACTGTAATAAGATGTGCATTCCAATCTATATTGCTGCTATCCAATAACTTAACCAAGTCCGACCTACGCTGTCCCGAATAGCATTGAATAAGGAATAGGTCTCGTGCTATCTCCTGCGCCCCTTCACATTTATAATTCCTAAGTTTAGCTACTTCCTCTGACGTTAATGGTGCTTTTTTCATTCCTCGTTCAGATTTGGGAATATTGTTTTTTGTGAGCTGAACCTCGTCAATCTCACTCTTCCTCCAATCAAATTTACGATTTTCTCTATTGGAGGCAACTTTCAATGCCGCTTTTATCTTTTTCTGTGCCTCTCTTATAGTTGATATTGCATATTGCTTACCATTGGGCATTGTTGCATTCTCTATATAACGGAACGCAGCATTAACCAAATCAAAACCAATGTTGGCAAAATCATCCTTCCATTGAGGGTTTTCATCAAAAAAGTGCTTTAGTAAACCGATATTCTGCCGTTCTTTTATTAGGGTGTTGCCTTGTTTATTTTCATTAACATACCGATATAGCCATGATATGATTGAATTGTTTGTATTTATTCTTTTTCTATTTCCTGTATTCATTGTATATCCTCTTTTATGATTAATAATATTAGTGAAAATATGTAATATATCCTCGTGATTATTAACACATATTTTATTATTGCAAATATACGCCTTTAATCCTATCATAGACTGCTTGTATATGTTAATTATGTTTAAGACTTCGCAAAGATTCTTGTAATCGGTATTATTTACTGTACATAAACTAACCGTTTGGAAGCGAAAATTCCATTTAGATGCAAATATTTTCACCCCTGTACTTATCTTGTATTGCTTCTGACCTATCCTAACAATAGCATATATAATAGTTGGTTTAGTACTACGAGGATTACGTAGGTTAAAGTTTAAGCTTATAGTTCCAAAGCGTTGTTCAACTTCCATATTGACACTGAATTTATGTTCTTAAAATCGGTTCTTACATGGAGTTGCCAATCCTATAAACTAATCCGTAATAGTTCCCTGCAATATTCTTAATTATTGTAGAAAGTTTCATTTGAAACCACTATCTTTGCCAGGTATTTACCAATATATGAATAATATGACTTATCATCATTTATCTGTCCTCGTACATCGACGGGCAGAGAAGTATGGCGACAAGGTGGCTCTGAAATACAGAGATTACGAAACGTCGCAGTGGATACCCATTACCTGGAATCAATTCTCACAAGCAGTTCGACAAGTTGCGAATGCACTCATAGAGTTAGGAGTGCAGGAGGAAGAAAACATAGGAATCTTTTCTCAGAACAAGCCCGAATGCCTTTATGTGGATTTCGGGGCATTTGCTAACCGTGCAGTGACCATACCTCTGTATGCTACCAGTTCACCTGCACAGGCACAGTACATTATCAATGATGCTCAGATACGTTATATCTTCGTAGGCGAGCAATTCCAGTATGATGCGGCTTTCAGTGTCTTTGGCTTTTGTCAATCGTTGCAGCAATTGATCATCTTTGACCGGGCTGTTGTACGCGACCCTCGTGACATGACTTCCATCTATTTCGACGAGTTCTTGGAAACAGGAAAAGGTTTGCCGAACAACGATATAGTGGAAGAACGCACTTCTCGTGCATCGGATGATGACCTTGCGAACATTCTTTATACATCCGGTACTACTGGTGAACCGAAGGGGGTAATGTTGCATCACTCTAATTATATGGAGGCTTTCCGTATCCATGATATCCGTTTGGTAGATATGAGTGACCAAGATATCTCCATGAACTTCCTTCCCTTGACACATGTCTTCGAGAAAGCATGGACATATCTTTGTATTCATAAAGGCGTGCAGATTTGTATCAACCTCCGTCCGGTGGATATCCAGACTACCATTAAAGAAATCCGTCCGACATTGATGTGCAGTGTTCCCCGTTTTTGGGAAAAAGTGTATGCCGGTGTGCAGGAAAAGATTGCTCAGGAAACAGGCTTGAAGAAAGCTATGATGCTGGATGCCATTAAGGTAGGTAAGATACATAACATCGATTATCTGCGTAAGGGTAAAACTCCGCCGTTGATGAATCAACTGAAATATAAGTTTTACGAAAAGACGGTTTATGCTTTACTGAAAAAGACGATTGGTATTGAGAACGGTAATTTCTTCCCTACTGCGGGAGCTGCCGTACCCGATGAAATCTGTGAATTTGTTCATTCGGTAGGCATCAATATGTTGGTTGGTTATGGTCTGACCGAATCGACGGCTACTGTTTCCTGTTTCCTTAATCAAGGTTATGAAATAGGTTCCGTAGGTACCGTGATGCCTGATGTGGAAGTGAAGATCGGTGAAGAGAATGAAATTCTCCTGCGTGGGAAGACTATCACGAAAGGCTATTATAAGAAAGCGGAAGCTACTGCTGCTGCTATTGATAAGGATGGGTGGTTCCATACCGGTGATGCCGGTTACCTGAAAGGTGATCAGCTTTATCTGACTGAACGTATCAAGGACTTGTTCAAGACTTCCAATGGTAAATATGTCAGCCCGCAAGCTTTGGAGACGAAACTGGCTATTGATCGTTACATTGATCAGATTGCCATTATTGCCGACCAGCGTAAATTTGTGTCTGCCCTTATTGTTCCGGTCTATGGCTTCGTGAAAGATTATGCCAAGGAAAAAGGGATTGAATATAAGGATATGGAAGAACTGCTGCAGCATCCTAAGGTGATCGGTTTGTTCCGTGCTCGCATAGATACCTTGCAACAGCAGTTTGCACACTATGAGCAAGTGAAGCGCTTTACTCTTTTACCCGAACCTTTCAGTATGGAACGTGGTGAACTGACTAATACCTTGAAGCTGAAGCGCCCTGTAGTTGCAAAGAACTACAAGGAAGTGATAGATAAGATGTACGAAGAGTAAAAAAATACACTTCAACAACTAATATTTCCCCATAAAAGAAGTTTCTGTTTTGTACTTTTGCAAAGTTCTATTAATTGAACCTTAAAGTATGAAACAGAAACTTTTTTATCTATTACCTATTTTAGTCTTGACCGGTTGTGGACAAGTATCTTACAAAAACACCTCATTGTCTCCTGAAGAACGTGCAGACATGTTGGTGAAAGAACTGACACTGGAAGAAAAGGTACAACTCATGATGGATGGTTCCCGTCCCGTGGAACGATTGGGTATAAAACCGTATAATTGGTGGAATGAGGCACTGCATGGGGTTGCTCGTGCAGGGTTAGCTACTGTTTTTCCTCAGCCTATAGGTATGGCCGCATCATTTAGTCCCGAAACGGTATATGATGTATTCACTGCCGTATCTGATGAGGCGCGTGCCAAGAATACTTATTATTCATCTAAAGACAGCCGTGAGCGTTATCAGGGGTTAACCATGTGGACGCCTACGGTCAATATTTATCGTGACCCGCGTTGGGGGAGAGGTATCGAAACCTATGGCGAAGACCCTTATCTTACAAGCCGGATGGGAGTAATGGTAGTAAAAGGGTTACAGGGCCCTGCAGACGGAAACTATGATAAGTTGCATGCTTGTGCCAAGCACTTTGCCGTACACTCCGGTCCCGAATGGAACCGCCATTCTTTTAATGCAGAGAATATCAAACCTCGCGATTTGTATGAAACATATTTGCCGCCTTTCGAAGCCTTAGTGAAAGAGGGAGAAGTAAAAGAAGTGATGTGCGCTTACAACCGTTTTGAAGGTGAACCTTGTTGTGGCAGTAACCGCTTGTTAATGCAAATCTTACGCGATGAATGGGGGTTTGATGGTATAGTTGTATCCGATTGTGGTGCTATTGCCGATTTTTATAATGACCGTGGACATCACACGCATCCGGACGCTGAGTCTGCTTCTGCCGCAGCTGTAGTGAGTGGTACTGATTTGGAATGTGGTTCCAGCTATAAAGCTTTGGTGGAAAGTGTAAAAAAAGGGTTGATCTCTGAGGAAAAAGTAAATACTTCCGTGAAACGTTTGTTGAAAGCCCGTTTCGAGCTGGGAGAAATGGATGATTTGGAAAAAGTATCCTGGGCAAAAATACCTTTCTCTGTAGTCGCTTCTGCTGCCCATGATTCATTGGCATTGAAAATAGCCCGTAAATCCATGACGTTACTGATGAATAAGGATAACTTCTTGCCGTTGAAGCGTGGAAGGCTGACAGTAGCTGTAATGGGACCCAATGCCAATGATTCTGTCATGCAATGGGGAAATTACAATGGAATGCCGCCGCACACCGTAACTATTCTGGATGGAGTACGGAATTTGCTCGGAGCTGATGATAAACTGATTTATGAACAAGGTTGCCCGTGGGTAGAAAGAACCTTGATTCATAGTGCATTCAGCCAATGCAAGTCGGCGGATAGTCCTGGTTTCACTGCCCGTTACTGGAATAATCTGACGCGTGAAGGTAGTCCTGTGACTACTACTCAGGTCACCACTCCTTTCCGTTTCTGCACTTCGGGTGCCACGGTTTTCGCTCCGGGAGTAAATCTGACGGACTTCTCTGCTACTTATAATAGTGTATTTACTCCTGTACAATCCGGAGAAATCGTACTTGAAATATACTGTTACGGAAACGGGCGTCTTCGTGTAAATGGAGAAGAAGTGAAAGGTTTCTCTAATAAGCATGGTGCCCGTAAAACAACCCATGCCATGAAAGTTCAGGCCGGTCAATCCTATGATATAGAACTCGATTTTGAATATCTTAGAAGTGATGCTCAGCTAAACTTCGATCTTGGCTTCAAGAGAGAGGTCGATATTCAGAAATCCGTCGAGCAAGTGAAGGAGGCAGATATCGTTATTTTTGCGAGTGGCATATCTCCCAGTCTTGAAGGAGAAGAAATGGGAGTCAACCTGCCTGGCTTTAAGAAAGGTGACCGTACGGATATTGAACTTCCGGCAGTTCAGCGTGAACTGATTGATGCTTTGCACCGTGCCGGCAAAAAGATTGTTCTGGTTAACTGCTCCGGATCTCCTATCGGATTGGAACCTGAAACTAAGAAATGTGAAGCCATTCTGCAGGCTTGGTATCCGGGACAACAAGGTGGAACAGCAGTTGCCGAAGTGCTGTTTGGCGATTATAATCCGGCGGGTAGATTACCGGTGACATTCTATCGAAATGTATCTCAACTTCCTGATTTCGAAGATTATAATATGGTAGGGAGAACTTACAGATACATGCAGGATACCCCGCTGTTCCCATTCGGATATGGGTTGAGTTACACTACTTTCAGTTATGGCAAAGTTGTTCTTGATAAGAGCGAGGTTACTGCCGGACAAACTTTGAAGTTAACTGTTCCGGTCACAAATACGGGAAAACGTGACGGTGAAGAAGTCGTTCAGGTTTATCTCAAAAAGCAAGGTGATGCGGAAGGTCCTGTAAAAACACTACGTGCTTTCAAGCGTGTATTTATCCCAGCCGGACAGACTGTTAACATAGAGTTCGATTTGAAAGATAAGGAATTGGAATGGTGGGATGAACAAACCAATACGGTGAGAGTCTGTTCGGGAACTTATGATATTATGGTAGGTGGCAGTTCGGAGGATGAATCTTTGCAACGAACTTTAGTTACCATAAAATAGTAATAAAGAGTACTTCTTGAATATCAGATTACGCGGGGCACATAAAGCCCCGCGTAATTTGTACATCATCTGTTGGAAGTTATTTTCTCATGATCTGTGTGGAGTCGCAATGAATGATATTCACATTCTCCACATCCTTCTCTATATTTACTACCGACTGATTGGCAATCGGCTTCTTTGAACGTACATCATTCAGGAATATGCCATTGCATTGTCTGAAGTCGAATGATGGTCCCTCGTCCACTGTAAAG
Source organism: Bacteroides intestinalis (assembly GCF_003464595.1). Lineage (GTDB taxonomy): Bacteria > Bacteroidota > Bacteroidia > Bacteroidales > Bacteroidaceae > Bacteroides > Bacteroides intestinalis_A. The sequence continues at coordinate 447,921 of NZ_QRZF01000001.1, read as the reverse complement.
CTGACATTGTTAAATCGTATATCTGTTGCTGTTTCCGCTTTAAATCCTTGTTCGGCTACTATATTCATATTGGAAAAAGAGAGTTCTGATACAGGCATCTCTTCAATTCCTTTTATATATCCTATTCGTTTTATATCATTTCCTGTGACATTACTCAAATGAATATTGCGGAAGATAGGTGTACGTTCACTTACAGGCTCCACTTTTGATAAACGGTCATAAAATAAGTCGAAGATAAAGGCATCTCCCTGGATATTCTTCATTACAATATTATCTACCCGGATATCTTCTACTACACCACCGCGACCACGGGATGCTTTTAACCGGATACCGGCATTAGTCCCGTCGAATACACAATTGGATATTGCCACTCTTTTTACTCCACCTGACATTTCACTACCGATGACTACTCCACCATGCCCGGAAAGCATAATGCAGTTGGTGATTGTAATGTTCTCACAGGCTTTTCCATATTTACGTCCATCAGCATCACGTCCGGATTTGATGGTGATACAATCGTCCCCAACGCTGATAAAACAATCGGAGATGCGTACATTCCGGCAGGAACTCGGATTGATGCCATCCGTATTGGGGCCTTTGGGATCGCTTGACGGATTATTGATAGTAACCCCGTGTATCGTAACGTTATCACAAAATGCCGGATTGATAGTCCAGAAAGGAGAGTTTATGATCTTTACATTCTCGATAAGGATGTTGGTACATTCGTAGAACTGGATAAAAGGCGGGCGGAACATACGGCGTTCCAATGAGGGTTTGTAATAGTCGGATATTTCCAGATCTTTATTAGCGTCCACCCACATCTGCTGCAGTTTATCCAAGGCAGGGAGTTTGCCGCCGTTTTCTTTTATCACTTTCCGGGTATCAAATTCCCACAGCCACCATTTTAATCCATTTCCATCCAGTGTACCGCGTCCGGAAATGGTTACGTTATCTGCTGAGTGTGCATAAATCAGTGGTGATAAACTTTTCATCACAGTGCCTTCCCAACGTAAGGTGACGAAGGGTAGATAATCCTCAAACTTGTCGGAGAAACGCAAAATGGCACCCGATTCCAAGTACAACGTTATGTTACTTTTCATGTGAATGGTAGCAGTCAGGTAAGTTCCGGCAGGAAAATAAATAGTTCCGCCACCTTCCGAAGCTGCTTTTTCAATGGTTCGGTTGATTAGTTCTGTACAGGACTTGATACCTTTGGCATCTGCTCCCAACTGTTTCATGTCGAATGTGCGGGACATGGCTACCACAGCCACCATTATTCCCACAATAAAAATAGATAAGCGTTTCATGGGTTGTCTTATGTTCTTTGATATGTGATAAAATATGAATGCGTGGACAAAAGTACGGAATCACACAACGATGAAGGGGGATTTTTTGTGTAATAAGGAGTATTTATAGATTGAAGTCAAGGAAAATTGCTAACAAAAAAGGGCTATACATTACGTACAGCCCTTTTTTGCTTTTATTTATCGGAAATTTTAGTACCCGAAGATATCTTCCTGTTTCAGTTCAATCACCGGACCTACCTTCTTCAGACTTTCCATATCCAATTCTTTCTTGTCACCAAGAATACAATAAGTATATGTACGTCCCTTGATCCACTTGTTCTGGTAGTCAATAACATCCTGCAACGTCATATTCTGTACATCATTGTACAATTTGATGCGGCTATCCACATTCTGTCCCAGGTATTGAGCGCTGATGTAATCCCAGATGACATCCATCTTGATAGTACGGTCAGTACGCATGCGGGCAATCATACCATCTTTAGCAAGTTTGAAAGCAGCTTCTGACTCAGGCATGTTGTTGATGATATCATTGAATGTATTGATTGCATCTATCATCTTATCGTTCTGCGTAGCAATCTGCGTACGGAGAGTGTAAGGATCAGTCAGGTAAGACGGTTTCAGCATACCGGCCCATGCCGAGTAAGCGAGACCGCGACTTTCGCGCATTTCCTGGAATACGATAGAGTTCATACCGCCACCAAAGTATTCGTTATACAATTGACGGCCTGATTCTGCAGCAGGATCAAATTTCTCTCCCTTATTGGAGACTTGCGACATATAAATTTGCTTAGCTTCATACGGAGCAATGAAAATCTTCGTTTCCGGTGTGAGCAACGGTTCGAAGTTATTTCCTTCCGGAATTTCGTTCAATGTTTCCGGAGCCTGATGTTCTTTATTGATGATGGCAAGTAATTCATCCTGATTATTGGGGCCATAATAAAGAATACGGTGTTTGAAGCTGTTCAACTGCTTGATACGGTCTACAAGTTGTTGTGGATCCATAGAAGTCAGTTCAGCTTCGGTCAATATGTTGGTTGACGGAGACTTCGGACCATAAGTGGCATAAGTCACCAGGCGTGAGAAGTTTTGCATCTGATTCAGCTTGGCATCCTTGCGTGATTTCAGGATATCATTAGCCATATTGGTGTAAGCTTCCGGATTAACTTTGGCATTTGCCATCAGTTTTTCGAAGAGAGCCATAGCAGCAGGCATGTTCTCGCTGAGGCCGGAGAGCACTACATAAGTACGTTTTGCACCCGGAGATACGAAGAATGAACAAGCAAGGCGGTAGAATTCACTTTTTACTTCTTCCGGAGTCATGTCGGCTGTGCCGAGGTATTCCAGATATTGAGCAGCAGTACCCAATGCCTTGTCATTGTTGTTACCCATATCGAAAAGGTAAATCAACTGGAAGATGTCATTCGTTGTATTTTGTTTGTAGAGTACAGGAATATCCGATTTGGCCTTCAACTGAGTGAGGTCTTTGGAATAATCCAGGAATACCGGTTCAATAGGAGTCACTACGCTTGCCTGAATTTCTTTCAGGAAGGTGCTGACTGTATCGCGGTTCATTACGATAGGAGTGATTTCAGGTTTCGACATCTTCTTTTCATTCGGGTCTTTGCCTTGCTTCTTGTAGATAACGGCATAGTTATCATCTTTCAGATATTTGTTGGCAAAGGCTACGATGTCATCTTTTGTCAGTTTAGACATGCGGTCGAGAGCGGTCACTTCATCTGCCCAGTCGCTACCGTTTACGAATGATTCAACGAACATATCTGCACGTGCGTCATTGTTTTCCAACTGTTGCATCTGATACAGCTTAAAGTTGTTGATGTTGGCTTCCAGCATTTTTTCGTCAAAGTCACCCTCGCGGAGTTTCTTTAATTCGCCCAATAAGAGGTCTTTTACTTCGTCCAACGTCTGTCCTTGTTTGGGGCGTCCCTGCATCATGAATGCACTGTAGTCGCTCATAGTCATCGGATAGCAATAAGCGCTCAGGGTCTTTTGCTGTTGTGTCAGATCCAGGTCTATCAAACCTGCCTGCCCGTTATAAAGTATCTGGGAGACCACTTGCAAAGTTTCTACATCTTTGTCTGCTGCTCCGGGAAAACGCCATGCCAAAGCAACGCTTTCAGCATCCGGACCCAGAATTTCACGTACAACAGGTGCTGTCATTGGAGTTTCCTTCGGTAAATCCAGTTTCGGCAGATCAGGATTCGGTTTCAAGCCACCAAAATACTTATCAATAGTTGCAATCATCTGATCGGGATCGAAATCACCGGAAAGACAGATGGCCATATTGTTGGGCACATACCATTTCTTATAATATTCCTTGATATTGGTGATAGAAGGATTCTTCAGGTCTTCTTGTGTACCAAGTACGGTCTGTGTGCCGTAAGGATGGTGTGGGAAGAGAGAAGAAAGTACAGCCTCATATACCTTACGAGGGTCGCGGGTCAGTGACATGTTCTTTTCCTCATAAACCGTTTCCAGTTCAGTGTGGAAACCACGGATTACGCAGTTTTCAAAACGTTCTGCCTGGATTTTGGCCCAGTTGTCAATCTGGTTGCTGGGGATATCTTCTGTATAGCAAGTTACGTCGAAGCTGGTATAGGCATTCGTCCCGTTGGCGCCGATGGCAGCCATCAGCTTGTCGTATTCGTTAGGAATGGCATACTTGGAAGCTTCGTAAGAGATACTGTCTATTTTTGCATAAATAGCTTTACGCTCAAGACTGTCGGTAGTCTTACGATAGATTTCAAACTGTGCTTCGATCTGGTCGAGCAAAGGCTTTTCAATCTCGTAGTTCTGGGTGCCGAAGTTTGTGGTACCTTTGAACATCAGGTGCTCAAAGTAATGAGCTAACCCGGTTGTTTCTGCAGGGTCGTTCTTTCCACCTACACGTACGGCAATGTACGTCTGTATGCGCGGTGTTTCCTTGTTAACGGTCATGTAAACTTTCAGACCATTGTCCAGAGTGTAGATGCGCGCTTTCAGCGGATCGTTGGGAACTGTTTCATAACTGTACTTTGAGGTACAACTTCCTAAACTTATCGCTACCAGTAGGATAAGCATTAAACCAATTTGTCGGAATAGTTTGTTCATAAGCTGACTTATTAGATTGATAACTGCAAAAATATGCGTTTTTTTCATACCTTTGCACGCAAAAAGTAAATATTTTAACTAGAAGGTTTATTTTCATAGATTATGATTACCATAGAACAACTGAAAGACGTAAAGGAGCGCACCGAAGCACTCTATCGCTATTTGGATATAGAAGGAAAGAAAATCCAGGTAGAAGAAGAACAGTTGCGCACCCAGGCTCCCGGCTTTTGGGATGACCAGAAGACTGCTGAAGCGCAGATGAAAAAGGTGAAAGGTTTGCAACAATGGATAGCCGGTTATAATGAAATAAAGACATTATCGGAAGAGTTGCAGCTGGCTTTCGACTTCTACAAAGACGAACTTGTTACGGAGGAAGAGATAGACGAAGCTTATGCCAAGGCTTCCACTGCTATTGATGAGCTTGAATTGAAAAATATGCTTCGTGATGAAGCCGACCAGATGGACTGTGTGCTGAAAATCAACTCCGGTGCAGGTGGTACGGAAAGCCAGGACTGGGCAAGCATGTTGATGCGTATGTATCTGCGTTACGCCGAAACCAATGGTTATAAAGCTGTGATCTCCAACTTGCAGGAAGGTGATGAAGCAGGTATCAAAACTTGTACCATCGAAATTTCGGGTGATTATGCTTATGGATACCTGAAAGGAGAAAACGGTGTGCATCGTCTGGTACGTGTATCTCCTTACAATGCGCAAGGTAAGCGCATGACTTCTTTCGCTTCGGTCTTTGTCACTCCGCTGGTAGATGATACTATTGAGGTGAACATTAATGTTGCCAATATTTCTTGGGATACTTTCCGTTCCAGTGGTGCCGGTGGTCAGAATGTGAACAAGGTGGAGTCCGGTGTTCGTCTGCGCTATCAGTTCAAAGACCCGTATACGGGCGAGGAAGAAGAAATCCTGATTGAAAATACGGAAACCCGCGACCAGCCCAAGAATCGTGAAAATGCAATGCGCCAGCTGCGTTCTATCCTGTATGATAAAGAACTTCAGCACCGCATGGCTGAACAAGCTAAGGTGGAAGCCGGTAAGAAGAAAATTGAATGGGGCTCTCAGATACGAAGCTACGTATTCGACGACCGTCGTGTAAAAGACCATCGTACTAACTTCCAGACTTCGGATGTCAATGGAGTGATGGATGGCAAGATAGACGGTTTCATTAAAGCATATCTGATGGAATTTGCAGGACAAGGAGAATAAATCAGAACTCTGTTATACAGTAAATGGGTATCACCTGATAAATGAAAGGTGATACCCATTCTTTTTTTAAGTGAGTCATACTTGATAGGTATGGGGCGGATATTAAGCTGATATGAATAAATTTTCTCTTTTATTTTGGAATCTTCCCGAATTTCATGTTACTTTGTTATCAGTTGAACTTTAATACTAAAAGCACATTATGGGAAAGAATAAGAAAAAGGTTATGCATAGCCGTAAAGAAGAAGAACAAGCTAAGAAAGTGTTGTTGATTATTGGTGTATCTGCATTGATATTGGTGCTGGTAATGCTGATAGGATACTCTTTCTTGGGGAAATAAGAACTAAATGTCACAAGAAATAGAACGGAAATTCCTCGTGACGGGGGATTATAAATCGAGAGCGTATGAACAAAGCCGCATTGTGCAAGGTTATATCAGTAGCGCAAGAGGCCGAACCGTACGGGTACGTATCCGTAGCGGAAAGGGATACCTTACGATAAAAGGTGCTTCCGATGCTTCGGGCCTCAGCCGTTATGAGTGGGAAAAAGAAATTCCACTGAATGAAGCGGAGGACCTGATGAAACTCTGTGAACCGGGAGTTATAGACAAGACCCGTTATCTGGTACGGAGCGGGCGGCATACGTTTGAGGTGGATGAGTTCTACGGTGAGAACGAAGGACTGGTAGTTGCTGAAGTAGAACTGGCTTCGGAAGACGAAGTTTTCGAGAAACCGGACTTTATAGGTCAGGAGGTGACGGGTGACATTCGTTACTACAACTCACAACTGAGGAAACATCCCTATACGGTCTGGTGATGTTTAACTGCCTGTCAACAGGAAGTTAATACCTTGTGCGCAAGAAGTTAAGTTCTTGTCAACAGGAAGTTAACTCTTTGCAAGCGGCTGCTAATCAGATATATTTAGAGCAAGGAATGGAGAAACTTTATGAATATCTGCCGAGAGAACTGGTCACTTTTGTATTGGTAACCTTATTCTCTTTATTGATAGGTCTTTCACAGCGGAAAATCAGTTTGAAGCGTGAAGGTGAAACGACCTTGTTCGGTACGGACCGTACGTTCACTTTTATAGGTATTCTGGGGTATTTGCTTTATATTCTCGATCCGGTGGAATATCGCTTGTTTATGGGTGGAGGAGCGATATTAGGTCTGTTGCTCGGGCTGAATTATTACGTCAAGCAATCTCAGTTCCATGTATTCGGAGTTACTACCATTATTATTGCACTGATTACTTATTGCATTGCTCCTATTGTAGACACGCAGCCCTCCTGGTTTTATGTGATGGTGGTGGTGACAGTATTGCTTTTTACAGAATTGAAGCATACTTTTACAGAACTTGCGCAGCGTATGAAGAATGACGAAATGATTACTCTTGCCAAGTTCCTTGCTATCAGTGGTATTATCTTACCCATGTTACCCAACGAAAATCTGATACCGGATATAAATCTCACTCCTTATACCGTCTGGTTGGCTACGGTGGTGGTATCCGGCATCTCTTATTTGTCTTACTTGCTGAGGCGGTATGTTTTTCATGAATCCGGTATTCTGGTATCCGGTATCATCGGTGGTTTATATAGTAGCACGGCAACCATTTCCGTGCTGGCACGTAAGAGCCGCAAGGCGCCTGCGCAGGAAGCACCGGAATATGCAGCAGCCATGTTGCTGGCTGTAAGTATGATGTTTCTCCGTTTCCTTATATTAATAGGTATATTCAGTAAGGAAATTCTTGCCGCTATCTATCCATATTTGCTTATTATGTCTTTAGTTACAGCTGGAGTAGCTTGGTATCTGCATCGGAAGCGTAAACAAGTTCCGGTAACAGATGAAGAGGCTGAAGAAGAAGATACTAGTAACCCCTTGGAATTTAAGGTTGCACTTATTTTTGCCGTTCTGTTTGTGGTATTCACTATTGTGACACATTACACTTTACTTTATACGGGTACTGGTGGATTGAATGTGCTATCGTTTATTGCCGGGCTGAGTGATATTACTCCGTTTATTTTGAATTTATTGCAAGGTTCGGGAGTTGCTGTTATGGTGGTGACGGCTTGCTGTATGCAGGCTATTGTGAGTAATATTGCCATAAATATGTGTTATGCGCTGTTTTTTGCCGGTGGGAAGAGCCCGTTACGCCGGTGGGTGCTGCGCGGGTTTGGTGGTGTGATTGCAATCAATGTCTGTTTGCTTTTTTTCTTCTATTTAGTATAGTTCTTCTTTGCTGTCAGAAATCCCTTTTCAGGAATTCCCTTAAATGAAGTTGTGTAATACCTTCCCGGTCATTCACTTTATGGAATGGATCTAATGAAATGACATATTTAGGGTAGTTATCTTTGATAAGTTGAAGATTACCGAATTCTCGTTCTATGGTATTTTCCGATGCAAGAAGATATGTGGCTTGTACATATATGGTCTGTTCATTTTTTTTAGCTACAAAATCAATTTCCATTTGTCGGAACTGTCCTACAAATACTGCAAAGCCTTGGCTTTTAAGGTGCAGATAAATAGCGTTTTCTATTAACTTCTCAATGTCCCCGATTCGGTTGGAGCCGGTTAAGTCATTTCTAAGTCCTAAATCCTCAAAATAATATTTTTCACTGGATTCCAAAAGGCGTTTGCCGTGAATATCATATCTGGGAACCTTATTGATGATAAAAGCATTGCAAAAGTAGGCCAGATAGTTTAATATAACAGTGGTAGTAACTTCTATCTGTTGTGTTTTCATGTATTTACTAATACTTGATGCCGAAATTATCTTTCCTGTGCTATCACTGATAAAAGATATTAAGTTTTCCAAGAAAGGCACATTACGGATTTGCTCTCTGGCGATGACATCTTTCAATATTATGGTGTTATAAATATTGTGGAGATAGTCTTGAGCTAAATCCTGATTCTCTAGGCCAATGCGATATAACTGTGGCAATCCTCCGTAAGTCAAATATTTCATTAAAGAGGAGTCAATGTCTTCCAATTGATGGAACTCCAGGAATTCTTTGTAGTTCAAACTCTGAATATGAAATTCAATATATCTTCCTGATAATACTGTAGACAACTCACTTGAAAGCATTTTGGCATTGCTACCTGTCACGATTATGTTACACTCATCATCTGCTTGTAGGCTTCTGAGTGTTTTTTCAAATTCAATAATCTCTTGAATCTCGTCAATAAACAGATAGTTCTCCTTTGTGTGGTTTAAATGTTCATTTACATATAGGGTTAATTCCTTATGGCTTTTAATGAAATCGAATTCTGCTTTTTCTTTATTGATATATATAATATTGTTTTGCTGCTTAGAGCCTGTTTCCTGGATAAGCTGTTGCAGAATACAACTTTTCCCAACTCTGCGTTGTCCGGTAAGTACGATTATCAAACCTTTGCCTATGGAAGGTCTGATTTTATCTGTATATTGAGGGCGATTGATTAGTTTCATAAATTGAATGTTTGAACAAAGATAATGTTTTTATCTTTTATAGAAGACAAAAGTGCTTCAAAATATTTTTTTATCTTTTATGAAAGATAAATTAGGGGCGTTGGTTGCTGGGTACAAGGTAAATTAGGAAATAGGGAAGGTTAGCATTAAACAGATAAAAGCACGAGTTATTCCTTCCCCTTTGTGCTTTTTTAACTCCGAAATTCTCGTAGATAGAGAAAAAGGGCCTATTTTTGCCGCATTCATGTGACAAAATGACTACATTATACGTCTAATACAAAACAGTCAACTAATATTCATCAAACAAACTAAAACAGAAATGAAAATTAAATGCTCTTTGCTGCTCATTATGTTGGTGGTATCTTCATTGGTAGCGGCACAGAATGCGGCGCCTACGTTCCAGATAAAGGGAGTCTTGCTTGACTCGCTGACACAGGAAGGGGAACCTTACGCCACAATCAAAATCGTAAAAAAAGAAGCTCCTGCGAATGCTTTGAAAATGCTGGTTACGGACATGAAAGGTAAGTTTCAGGAGAAAGTGCCTGGAACAGGTAATTTTGTGATGACGATTTCTTCCATTGGTAGAAATACGATTGTGAAAGATTTCACAGTGAAAGCCGGAGAGAAACTTGTTGATTTCGGAACATTGTACATTACGGATGCTTCCAATGAATTGGGACAAGTAGAAGTGGTAGCCCAAAAACCACTGGTGAAAGCCGATATCGATAAAATAGAATATAATGTGCAGGATGACCCTGACTCAAAATCCAATTCTGTATTGGAGATGCTTCGTAAAGTACCCTTGGTTACGGTAGATGGTGAGGACAACATCAAGGTGAACGGTAGTAGTAGCTTTAAGGTATATGTGAATGGTAAACCTAACAATATGATGAGTAACAATCCGACAGAAGTACTGAAAAGTATGCCTGCCAACTCTATTAAGCATATTGAGGTAATTACGAACCCTGGTCCTAAGTATGATGCCGAAGGTGTGGGTGGTATCCTGAATATCGTTACTGTAGGTAGCGGATTGGAAGGTTATACAGCTACATTCAGTGGAAATGTTAGTAACATGGGAGCCGGAGGCGGTTTGTTCGGTACTGTGAAGAGTGGTAAACTGACGGTGAGTGCACGCTACAATTATAATTATAATGACCGTCCACGTAGTTATTCCGGTGGAAATCGCCGTACGGTAGGTGATGTTACTGAAGGCTCTTCAGACCTGGACTACGACGGTAGCAGCAAGGGACATGGTAATTTCCAGTCAGGTAGCATGGAAGCCAGTTATGAAATTGATACCTTGCGTCTGGTTTCTATGTCATTCGGACTCTGGGGTGGTGGAAACAATAGTACCAGCATCAACAATACTCTGGCTACTGCACCCGGCACAAGTAATGAGTTATATCGCTATGTGTCAGACGGCAGAAGTAAGAGCTCATGGTATTCTATCGACGGTGGCGTTGACTATCAACGTATGTTCCATGTGAAAGACCGTATGTTTACCTTATCTTATAAGATCAATACCAGTCCGCAGACCTCGGATTCATACTCCACTTATAATGACATGCATGCCGCTACTGATTGGGAAGACTTCCTGAAGCGTCTGTATGACCTGAATAACGATGGTTCTCAGAATACTACGGAACATACTTTCCAGGCTGACTATACAACACCCATCGGCAAGATACATACACTGGAAGCCGGAGCTAAATATATTCTTCGTGACAACTCTTCGGAAGACGACCGTTATGAACGTCAAATAGGAACTACGGGAGACTATGTACTGGATGAAGAGCATAGCTCACATTACAAACATCAGAACGACATTCTGGCTGCATATATGGGTTATGGGCTGAGGGTGAAGAAGATCTCCGGAAGATTGGGTGTGCGCTATGAACATACCAAGCAGGAAGTGAAATACTTGTTGGGCAAAGGTGATAACTTCAACAAAAATTTTGATGATGTGGTACCTTCTGCAAGTATCGGCTATAAGCTGACGGATATGTCTAACCTGCGTTTCGGCTATAATATGCGTATTTACCGTCCGGGTATCTGGTATCTGAATCCTTATCTGAATGATAGCAATCCTACCAATATCAGTCAGGGTAACTCTCATCTTGACAGTGAAAAAAGTCATTCGTTCAATCTGAGTTACAGTAACTTTACTCAGAAGTTCAACATCAATCTTTCAGCACGTTATAGCTTTACTAACAATAGTATTGAACAGGTTACCGAACAGGTGAAGGACACGGAAATTGCCGGTTTGCAGAACCCTACTGGTAAAGAGGTGCTTTACTCTACTTACCAGAACATCGGTAAGAGCAGAAATGCCAGTCTGAGTGGTTATGTAAACTGGAATGCTACTTCCAATACTCGTATTTATGCTAACCTTTACGGAAACTATACTTATATGGAAGGTGCCAATGGACTGAAGAATGACGGTTGGAATCTGTTTGCCTATGGTGGTGCCCAGCAATCTTTGCCCCATGATTGGCGTATCAGCTTGAATGTCTATGGACAGACACCTTGGATCATGCTGCAAGGAAAGGGTAGCAGCTTCTTTGATTATGGGTTGAGTGTGAACAAGTCATTCCTGAATAAGCGTTTGACATTGTCAGCATTTGCCAGCAACTTCTTTAAGAAATACACAAGTCCTACTTCAAGTATAGAAGGTGTAGGATTTACCCAGGATAGCTGGAATCGGTATACTCGTCAGCGCTTTGGTGTAAGCGTTAGCTATCGCATCGGTGAATTGAAAGCCAGCGTGAAGAAAGCTGCACGTACCATCAGTAATGATGATGTGAAAAGTGGTGGCGGCGAAGGCGGTGGCGGTGGAGAATAATTGAACCGCAAACTAATAGTAGAAGAGGAGGCTTACAATGAGCTTCCTCTTTTTTATTGTGCTACGTCTCAAATAAATTGAAGTTGTGAGATTTAAATAGTTATTATTTCTTTGATCTTATCAATAGAATGCATATATTTGTGATAATTATACAATTTAGCCTCGGAGCTGCTATTACTCTATGTTAGAAATGTAGTTATATTCTTGATGATAGCCTGCTTATTTTTTTGAAATTCACATATTGTTAAACTTAAATCGAGGTATTATGAAAGTAAAACTACTATTTTTCGCACTTTTTGCGATAGCATTGAGTGCATGTACCAAAGAAGAGGACGTCCTTTCTTTCGATGGAGATGTAAAGGTGTTGAAAGAACGTGATCCTAATTCCCCTCTCATTCTGTTTCAGAAGCAATATGTTACTCCTGATCTAACTACAAGAGCAACGAAAGTGACCTTTGATGATTATTTGGGGCGTTCATTCAGAGCTACAGCATATCCTTATGCTGATGAAGAGAACTTAAGGTTTGCGGTGGTTGATATTAAGAAACTGGAAGCAGCCCATAAGGACTATTTTAATGTGCACAGGATAGGGCATAGTGTTGTGAATGCATTTTCTTTTGCTTCTTTTGATAGATACCAGGAAAAGTCACAAGTTGTAAAGAAGGTGAATAGCGGATTTTCTATAAATGTTGGTTTATTTAAGATTGGTCATAAAAGGAAAATGACGGAGATCTTTGGTTCGACAATAACTGATAATACCCAAAATATATTTGGAGAATTGAATATTGCGATAGATCAAAACTTCTATGAAATGCAATACAGCAGTAATATCAGTGAGATAATTATGAAAGACTATCTAACTGCAACTTTTAAGGATGAATTGTATAATACGCCAATAGAGGAGTTCTACAAAAATTATGGTGCTTTTGTTCTTACCGGATTTGTGACTGGTGGAAGAGCTACTGCTTTTTATTCGGGTATTTACAAACAGGAAGCCACTGCTACAGTTAAAGAAAAGGCACTGGATAATGAAATAAACGCTAGTTTCAGCTTAAAAAATGTAGGAGCTTCTGCCGATTTGAGTTTTGGTAAAAACTCTTCAGGGTCAGGGTCGAGTACAGAAAGTGGAGTAACGGAAATATCTATGGCTATTGAAACTGTCGGAGGTTCGCCGGCATATCCTATATTTACTGTTCCTCAAAAATTGGAGGATGTGAATCTTAACTTGTCGCAATGGATGGCTTCATTAGCAGATACAGCTACACATAGCATTGTGGATATAGCTGATGGGGGATTGGTACCTATATCCGCATTTATTATGGAGAAGAATGTAAAGAACAGGTTAGGGTTATGTATGAAAGGGGATGCAATGCAGCATTTATTAAAAGAGCCGCAAATAATATTTGAAAGAATTTTATCTGCTAGCTCCTCAACAACTACGAATTGTAATGTCTATTTGTATACAAGAAATCATGAATTTATCACCTTAGACCATGTGTCGGTACCTAATATTGATTTCTGGATTGAGAAAGAATCAGAAAGATATAGCCGTATCTATGGTTTGACGATAAAAGTAAATAAAAGGATAGGGAAAAGTTTCATTGAATCTATTAAAAAGTTTAATTATGATGCTCCACTCATGGAGCGTAGCTTTTGTTATAAGAGTGCAGACGGAGCAGTCTATCTTCTAGACCCAGTACAGAAAGTAGGATATTCTTTACATAATGATTATCTCTTAGATACTTATGCCATTAGAAGTTTTGTAAAATTACTCCCAACCCATGATCTTACATTTGAAGAACTACGCAAGTATATTCTAATTGCTCTCTGATCTTCTTCAAACTAACTTTTGAATAGCTAATTTAGTTATTTCCTTTCAGGATAAAGAGTGAAGTTTTCTTTTATGCAGCTTTGCTCTTTATCTTTTTAGAATACCTTCTCGTATTGGTATTACAAAAGTAGAAACTATATTTTTGGGAAAGGGCCTAAGTTCTCGATATTATCTTAAAGATGCTTCTATACTTAATATAATAAGACTTTTAAACCGAAAAATGAACATACCAAGTACAAGAAGAACTTAGTAAAATACAATTCTCTTTTTTATATATAAATATATCTGTGTATATTGATATGTAAAGAAAATAGTTCAATCTGTTGATTTTCAATGCTGATATAAGCTCTTTTGAGCCTCACTTACTTTATAGTTACAAAGATATGTGTTTTTTTTGTAAAAATGATACAATCAAGCTCTTTTTAACGCAATAAATTTAATATTTATAAAAACTAATTGGGATGCCATCTTGTATATTGCAATATTATAAAACAGAGATGGTTACTTATAATGTAACATGTACAAGGGGTAATTTACTCTCATTTTGTATTTCTCTTTTAATTCTTCTGTTTTTCTACTTTCCTTATTCTAATATTAGAATTTAACCTTGTTCTGAAATGTATGAGATACAATTACCTGATGAAATAATACTTTATAAAGCATATTGATCTCCTCCATTTCTACTGCTTTTTTTTACTTAAGTAAAATATAGCTCTAACAGACTCAAAATAAACACATACAGTATGTAATTAAATGTTCTTCTTGAACTTGCCATTTTTAAGATTGAAATAGTTTCTATTTACAAGAATGATGATAAATAGAAATAGGGTATAGAAGTCTGACGAGGGTAATTGAGGGAGGACATATTAACGGCTTATTCACATAATAAAATGACGAATATGACAAATGCAAAAAAGACGCTTTCATTAGTAAGTTGTTGCATTGAACTTTTTACATGTTGCTTTTGCAATAATTTAGGTTTGAGGGATACTATCCAAGTATCTATCCTCTATAATGACGCTACTTTTAATGATAATTTCATGCTATCACCTGTTCCTCCCTTTTGAGAATGCCCAAGAGAGGTGGGAATACTCTTTTTACTTTTCTATTTAAAGAATCAAATCACGGACTATTAGTTTTAGAATGTAGAATTTATTTGTCTGCAAATGTTTGTTATGCACAAGCATCAGATGTGCATTGCTAATGACTTTTTGGACAAATTGTAAATACATGAAAAGAGGCGATGTTATTTAGCCGCTTTTTATGTCGTATTTATCATATCCAAAAGGGTAAGCTTACAGAATATTATAAAGGTTATTGATTACATAAGAGAGGTTTTTTTATTTAACGAATTGGGAGAATATTTTTGGATTACTGATTCGTGTATTTATTAATTTAATTTGTTTGATTTATGAGAAAATTGTATCGATGTCTATTCTTGCTGAGCACATTTGCTCTGGCTGGAGGATTGTGGAGTTGTTCGGATGATAATGACGAACCAGATCCTAATGGGGATGGCACTGTTTTGGAAGTAGAGGCACCGGCCTCGGATGCTGTCTTTGCAACTTCAGTGACTTTTAAGCTAAAAACGAAAGGGGCAGAGTCTTATGTGTATAAAGCTGTAGAAGGAGCTAATGCTGCTGAACCGGACCCCGTCGTTGTTTATGCTGAGGCACAGGAAAATGGTGAAGTGGTAACTGTAACGGGAGATACAGACGAAACGATTGTAGCAGGTCTGGAAGGTAATAAGACTTATACTGTGTTTTTTGTATTTAAGGTAGGCAATGAGTATAAAATACACTCGCAAGTGGTTAATACACCGAAATACTCGCAAAGGGTAACGATCATAAAATCTGATATGTTTTCTGTAACATTTCATGTAGAAGTACCTGCTGATGAGTATTATCTTGTAAGTTTTATAGATGTAGAGCTATATGAGAGCTATAAAGATCAGCAGGGACGTAACGATGTTGATTATATTATAGCTGGAATGGGGATGGCAAACCCTCGCTATAAAGGTCCTCGGAATATCACGATACAGAATGGTGTTTTCACTCATGCTGGTGCTTTGAATGAGAAAGATTATATCGAATATGCTGATGAATTTACGTATGCTGTACATCCGGGAACTGGCTATGTGCTTTTTGTCAGCCAATGTGCTGAAGATGGTTCTACAGATGATTATAGCCAGTTTGCAGAAGGTGGCGGTGATGACTGGGGAGACCTGGGTGCTAAATTGCCGAATGTGAAAAAATATACAGAGGAATCGCCGACAAGTGAATTTGTTAGTTTTACCGGTCATTATGCAAAAACTGTATTCTTTACTCAAGAACCGAAGCAAGGCACTGGTAGTGTAATGGTGAATATTGATCGTGTAACAGAAAAGAATGCTGTAATCACCTTTACTCCGACTGATGATCTTTTGCAATATGTCGTAATGATGATTGGTGATAAGGTGAGAGAAGAATATCTTCCTTTTTTAGGCGGAGAAGATGGTTGGCAGGCATTTGTTTTAAATAGAGGTGCTGCTGTTGACGGTGTACAACAAGGAACATTCGAATTGGAGCAAGGAGTGGAATATAGTTTGTATATTGTAGGGGTATGTACTGAAGATGGAACAGTACAAACATTCCAAAAAACGGCAGGTATTAAAGCTATTGTTTCTGATAAACCAGCTGTGGAATTGAAAGTAACTCCGTTAGTTTTAAATAACCCTTATCAAGTAGGTTTCAACGTGAAAGCACCTAATGCAGACTGTGCTGGGTTTAAATATATTCTTAATTATACTAAGGAATGGTATCCCATGTTGAACCAGTTGGAGGGGACTACTTTGGAAGATAATATTGCAAGTATGGTGAATAGTTATGGACAGGGTATCAATGATGTAGAGGTCCTGAGTAAAGTTAATAGCAATGCTGGGTATGACTTATACTTCTCTTCAATAGATGATATTGAAAGTTGGTTGATTTTGGAATCTTATAATGCGGATGAGAAAACAAAACTATTCTATGATGGACCGGATTACAAAACAACATCAGCTCCTCTTCCTGCAGAAGAACCTGTGAACAGTGAGTTGTTCAATAAACTACAAGGTAATTGGATGGCCACTATGACCAGTGCTAATGAAGGTAGTAAACCTGTAACAATGCCTGTTACAATTGCTGCTGGTCCTGAGAAAATATCTACATTACCTGAGGATGTTAGGGCTGCTTTAGTTAACTATTATGTAGAAAAGAAGCAATACACAGAAGCTAAGGCAAACGAAGTCGTACTTAGTTATTTTGAGGAATATAAGGAAAGAAACGAATATTATACTCAGAAATACAGGAATATGAATTGCCTCGTTGCCACTGGATTCAACTATAATAATTCTTTTGCTCCTTTGGCTACACCATGGGATTTATTCCAGTCAACTGAATATTCCTCTTATAATACAGATGAGCTGTTCCGTGATTATGGACCGAAGTTATTCTTGAATATTAGTAAAGATGAAGCTGGAAAAGATATGGTAACAGTGATATCGACTCGCTATGCAGAGGATGGCTATAACTATGCTCGCTATATAGATCCTGTGGCAGACTGGGCTATAACTTTGCAGATGTATGCATATAATCCTGAAGCCAGCAATAATTATTATATAGCAGACTTCCCGGTTGAAATATCTGAAGACATGAACACGATTACCATTAAACCGGTAGAGCAAGAAGGTGTTACTTATGCACCGGGTTTTGCTGTTGAATATACTGCCGGTAGTCCCTCTTGGAGTTTCCCGGTTAATGCAACTGGTATTGTCCTGACACGTGCCACCAGTGATGCTGTACAAAAAGCTACAAGTCGTAGTATTTCTACAGTTAAACCTAAGGTCAGTGCTCGTAGTGGTAACCATTTCCGCAGAACTCGTACTCCTTTCGGTTATGTTGTTAAAACTCCGGTTCAAAGAGAGGTATTCTCTATGGATCGTATGAAAAAGAATTTGAAGAAATAATTAGTATAACAATAAGGAACTTCTATGGGAGAGATCTCCTGTAGAAGTTCTTTTAATATTTTAGTTATGAATAAATTATTCTATATAACTCTCTTTCTTCTTTTTACAGTGACAGTTTCTGCACAGGAGGCATGGCCGGATGTAAAAGTAGAAAATGAAAAAGGTGAGGTAATAAGTACCAAAGAAATACTTGGTGGAAAACCAGCTATTGTTTCTTTCTGGGGTGTTACTTGTAAGCCTTGTATGACGGAGTTGAACACATTGAATGAATTGCTGGAAGAATGGCGAAAAGAAGTCGATTTCAATGTTATTGCTGTATCTATTGATGATAGTCGCTTTACAGCGCGTGCCCGTTCTATGGCTAAAGGTTTTGACTGGGATTTCATCTGCCTATTCGACAAAAATCAAGATTTGAAACGTGCGATGAACGTTATGCTGACACCACAGACATTTGTTGTTGATGGTACCGGAAAGGTGGTTTATGCACATACCGGTTATACTCCAGGTAGTGAATATGAATTGTTGGAGCAACTTAAAGCAATCACTAAAAAATGAAACACATTTTATTCTTATTGCTGTTGGCAGGTACTGCGATGCCCAATCTGTGTGCCCAGGATAAAGGACACTTGACAGGAGGGTTAGAATCGAACAGCATATATTATGTAAAAGATAGTAAGCTCGGAGATGAGAGTAGTGTCTATCCGGATGATCATTTTGGAAGCAATAATTATCTGAAACTTGACTATATCCGAGGAAAGTTCACTGCCGGAGTTCAGCTGGAAGGCTTTTTCCCAGCTTTGCAAGGATATGACATAGGGAACTATGGTGACAAGAAAGCATTTCTGGGTGTAAAGTATGTAAGCTGGCAGGATGATAACTTTGGTTTCCGTGTGGGAGATATCTTCGAGCAGTTTGGTTCGGGTATGATATTCCGTAGTTTTGAGGATCGTACGTTGGGCATCAACAACTCTATCGAAGGAGTTTTCGGATCTTATTCTTACGAAAATATCCTCACGCTGAAAGGATTGTATGGACGACCTCGTCTGTATACGGATTATACAGATTCATGGGTACGTGGTGCTGATCTTAGTTTTTCTGTTGCTAACCTTATCGGTTGGCAGGGAATCATGCTCAATCTGGAAAGTAGCTATGTGAATCGTAATGAAAAGGTATCCGATGAGTTGGCGGAACTGATGAAGCCTAATTTGGATATGTATTCGGCACGTGCCAATTTTGACTGGAATGGTTTTAATGGTCGTGTGGAATATGTTGATAAGGGCAAAGATGTCTCTTCTGCACTGTTAGGTGCTACTGCCAAAGGTCATGGCCTGTTGGCTGAGCTGGGCTACAGTAATAATGGTTTCTCAGTTTTAGGTACTTATCGCGAACTGAAATATATGAGCACGAAACTCTCGCTGGATGGTAGTGGGGTAGGAAATATTCTGAATTATCTACCTGCCCTGACGCGCCAGTATACTTACATGCTTGCTAACCTGAATCCTTATCAAAGCAATGGTGAAGGTGAGAAAGGTGGACAAGTAGATGTTTACTACTCTTTACGTAGCAAAGAAGATCGTAGTAAATACTGGAATTTCCATGCCAACGGTTCTATGTTTTATTCAGATAAAGCCACTACGGTAGAGTCACGTTTGTTGTGGCGGGATATTAATGCCGATGTAGAACGTCAGTGGAACAAACAACTGAAGACAACTTTCCTGGTATCTGTTCAGGAATGGAGCCCTACTCATGGAATGGATGACAAAACCTATGTATCGAACATATTCGTATTAGACGGTTTGTATAAGTTTGACCGGAAGAAGTCACTGCGTGCCGAAGTACAGTATCTTTATTCAAAGGATTATGAAAAAGACTGGATTGCAGGGCTGGTTGAATTTAATCTGGCTCCCCGTTGGAGCTTTTCCGTGAGCGATATGTATAATATGGGTGATACGAAGGTACACTATTATAATGGTTCCGTGAGCTATACCCGGAAGAATACGCGCTTACAGTTGAGTTACGGACGGAATCGTGCCGGATATGTCTGTTCGGGCGGTGTATGTCGTTATACACCTGCTTACACTGGAGCTAATCTTACATTAACTACTTCATTCTAAAAAAAGACTTATGAAAAAATATTGGAATTTATTATTGTGTTCTTTCTTACTTGTATTTGCTTCTTGTTCTGGCAATTCAGGTGAAGACGAGGTGCCTGAAGGTGGCGAACTGGTATTGATCTCTTCTGCTGCGTATATAGAGAATAATGGTACGGATCAGGCTGTATTTACAGTTATGAAAGGTAAGAAAGATGTTACTTCCGAAGCTAAAATTTATCAGAAGAATGGTGCAAGCTATGATCTGATGTCTTCCACTTCTTTCTCCTCAAAGAAATCGGGTGAATACGCTTTCTTCGCTAGCTATAATGGTGAAATGTCTCCTGCAATTACAGTAACAGTGACTTCCGGAATGCAAGGTTTACCCGAAGATCCTCAGCCTGATAAATTTGACGGATTCAAGCAACGTGTGCTGGCAGTGCAGGGTACAAGTCTGGGATGTGTATACTGTCCTCTTATGATTGCCGGTCTTACGGAATATGCCAAGCTGGAAGAAAGCAAGAGCACCGTATTGGTGGCTGCTCATGCAATCATGTCGGGTGATGACATGATTTCGGATTACAGTACCGCCGTAGCCAAAGGCATGGGCTTCAACACTACCGGTATACCTGCTTTATTGTTTAACATGCGTTCAAGTAGTGAGATATTGGGGCTCACCAGTGCGGACTCTCCCAGCAGTGTAGCTAAACATGTTCAATCTGCTGCCCAAACTCTGTTGCAGAGCGGTGCTAATACAGGTATCTGTGCTGCTGTATCAGGTACCGAAGCTTCCGGCTCTATCAAAGTGACCGCTGCTGTAAAGGTAGGAAAGGCTGGAAAATACCGCATCTGTGCGTGGGTGCTTGAAGATGATATTCATGCAACCGGACAATTGAATAAATATCCCTCATTGGAAGGAACCTATGACTTTACCTATCATAGCAACGTTTTGCGATGCATCTCTTCGACCAGCCCGATTACGGGTGTGAACCTGGGTGGAAAAGAAGAATGTAAGTCTGGTGAAACCTTGGGTTTCTCTTATGAGTTTGATTTGAAGAAGCTCTCTGTTACAAATATGGCGAATGTGCGTGTAGCAATTATTGTTACCCGCAATGAAAGCGGTGCACGCTATATAGTAGACAATGTAATCAGTAGCAAACTGAATAGCCAGGTGAAATTTGAATATAAATAAACGAGTTGAATGATGAAATTGAAATATTTATTCCTACTGTTTACAGTCGTATTATTCTGCGGCTGTTCAGAAGATGATGCAGAGCCTGTTTTCACATTACAGAATGCGGAAGTGGTTGCCAATGCCGAAGGTGGTGAGTATACTGTAACGGTGACAAGTACCAGTGACTGGACTGTATCCGAAGGTGCGGCATGGGTTGCTACGGAGATCTCCACCACAAAGGATAAGCTGGTACTGAAAGTGAATGAGAACCTGGAAAAGACAGATCGTTCGCTGACTCTTACACTGACTAATGCCGAGAATCTTTCGCAGACAGTCTCTGTAAAGCAAGGCACTTATGCTTATAGTGCAAATCACCACTATAAATTGCCGGTTGTCTTCCATGTGCTTTATTGGAATGCAAACAACACGCAACACTATGTAAAGGAAGGACATTTACAGAAAGTATTGAATCTTGTTAACCAGTATTATGATAATAGTGGTGTCGACATGAACTTTGAGTTTGTGATGGCTACAGAAGATCCTGATGGCAACAAACTGGAAGAACCGGGTGTGAGCCGTGAGAAATGGCAGTATACAACGATGGACTGTACCTCTTTCATGGGTAGCGGTGACAAGAAGTATAAAGACATCTTGTGGGATACGAACCGATATGTCAATGTGGTTTTGTATAACTTCTCCGATGAATTGGTAATGGGTATTGCCCAATTCCCATGGTTGCCCGAGCCTTTTGAATTAGGGGGTATCAGCCAGGCACCGAAAGGAGCTAACCTGAGTGAGAATCCTTATCCGCAGTGCGTAAGCCTTAATAATAAGTATATCTATGATATTCCGGAGGGTGCGGATAAATACTCCATGTCCAATGTAATTGTGACGCTTTCTCATGAGTTAGGTCACTTCTTAGGGTTGTATCATGCTTTCAACCAATTGAACAATGGTAATACAAACACAAATCTGGATACTGATTATTGCACGGATACACCGCCCTACAACAAGGCGCTTTATGATGTGAAGCTGACCAATTATCTGACCTATAATCCTGAGATTACTTCAAAATCCTCGGATGCTTACAAGGTGTATGTGATGCGTGTAAACAGCAAAACAAATGTGGAATTCCGTTCGGCTAACATCATGGATTATGCCATCTCGGATGCCAATGCGTTTACTAAAGAGCAGGCTGCACGCGTCAGATATATATTGAATCATGCGCTCTTTATGCCAGGACCGAAAGATCATACCGGTGCTGACTTTACGGAAACGAGGGGTAGTGCCTCCGACTTCCGCTTTACTCCTCAATTCATGGAATAAGGAAGGTAAGCGGGGAGTTGTGTAAAGCATACTTCTGATAAATGAATGCGGGAAACCTCGAAGAGATAATTTTGCTCTCTCGTGTTTCCCGCATTTTTATTAGTTAACTGGATATTCCAGACAAGTAACCGTACCATCCATTGTCATAACGATAAGTTTCCCTTTCCCTGCACTCTTCAGAGAAGTAATTGCCGAATGGGAGATTTTGTGCGACCAGGCAATGCCACTTCCATCTGTTCGTATAGCATGAAGGACGCCGAATTCAGTAGGAACAAATACCAACTGTCCGGTAGCTTCCATACGGGTAGGGATAAAGTTACCTTCATAAGGCATCAATGTGTTCCAAAGATTGTTGTATGTACCTTGAGAAATGTCTACTGCGGTAATAGTGTTCTTGATTCCTTTCACATACATCGTTTTTCCATCCGGTGAGAAACCAAGAGATTCGCGTCCTTTTGCTTTATCGGAAGCCCAGAGGATTTCTCCTGTTTCGGGGTGGAATGAGCGGACAAAATAGTCGGAACTGAGGACAATGACTTGCTCATTCTTCTTTCCTTGCTGCGTATAGGGTAGTACAACCGGCCAGCAGGCACCCGGTGAGAAATATCTGCCTCGTTTGGTGTCGAACTCCCATACTCTCTTTCCACTCTTGCGGTCTATAGCATAGAACATTGCTCCCCAAGTGCCTATATACACACGCTCTTTATCAATAGCCGGACGCGATTCGATGTAGCCATGCAAGCCATCGCAAGTCCAGTTCAGCGTTCCGTCTGCCAGTTTTAAAGAATAGAATTTACCGTTGCTGCTGCCTATATAAACTGTTTCTTCTGATACGAGGGGACAAGCTACAATAGGGTAATCCGTATTGTACTTCCAGCATACAGTGCCTTGTTTCCGGTCGAGGGCATAGATGAAGCCGTCACACGAAGATATGATTACAAGCCGGGGAGTAATGAACGGGGCTGAGAATATCTTATTCCCGGTGGTATAGGTCCACAATGTTTTACCATCGGCGACATTAAGGGCGTGGACCACACCGGCAGTATTGGTATAGACATACAGATCACCGTCTATGCTACCTTGTGAAGCAATATCAGTTACGTCTTTTAATTTCCAGCTTTCGCGTACTGAAGGATATTCGTCATTGATGGTAAAGTCGGGGCGATAGTAGGTGGTATCTCTCTTTTCCTGCAGAGGGGCCAGGAGGATAGTATGCCATGCCGGGTGAGTTTCTGTTTTGATGATGCGTTCCTGAAACTCTAATGTATTGCCACGGAGGGTTACGAGATTATATCCTCCTATCGGATCTTCTCTCCGCAAAGACGAACGCCCGAGAACGGCAGGAATACCTTCTGCATCATAAGCATGGTTCACGTGCAGGTGCCCTCCGAGTATTGCTTGGATATTGCGTGTTTTAAGAATGTCGATAACTTCGTACCAGTTACTCAGGTCCTGATTGAGAGGAAAGTGATTGATGAAGATAATGGGTTGCTTTGCCGGAGTAGCACGGACGATGGAATCGAGCCACAGAATCTCTTCGCGGGGGATGTGAGGTGGTCCCATACGTAGGCTTGGTCCGGCACCACAGCCGATAAAACGAACTCCCTGCCAGTCATAACAAAAATGGGAAGCCTGGAAAATCTTGTCGAACATCGTGCATCCGTTTTCACTCCAGTTTACATCATGGTTGCCGGGAATGAGGAAATAAGGCTTCCTGAAATCTTTCAGAATGTCTTGCAGCAAATAGAATTCTTTGGTATCACCGAATTCGGTGACGTCGCCGCTGAGAATAGTGAAGTCAACATCTGGATTAGCATTGATGTCTTCAATGGATTGCCGCAGATCATCTTCGGCATAGGCGAAAGAATTGAGGTGTACATCGCTGAGCCAGGCGAAAGTGAAGGCTCGTTGGTTGCTGTCTTGCCCGTAGGAGAGGACGGACAGCGCTATCACGCAGATAGCCAATAAAATTCTTTTCATGATTTTTGGGGGTATTAGTAAGTGTTCCCCCAAAGGTAAAAAGTTTCCGCGGTAAAACATTACTTTTACCGCGAAAACAAATAAGTTTAAGGGAAGGACGGATCATTTGTTCCCCACCATTTACACCAGCGCTCATAGTCCACCTTTTCGTAAAGGGGGGCAATGGTTACTTCTGTATTTACTTCTTTCTTATCAAGTAGGAACTTGTCGACAAATGCTTCTACTTCAGGATATTGGTTCGTCGGTAATTGACAATGCCCATGCCCTCCTACAATAGAGAAGCCCATTCTGTCGGCAATACCGAAAGTTTCCCAAACCTTGCGGGCGGCACGGCAGGAGACATAACCCGATTCGTCTGCAAGCCATACATAGTCCGGATTTCCAAGTACCAGCAGTGCACGCGGTGCCACCATAGCACACAATTCATGGTGGTCATACGGCAACTTCGAAACATTGTCTTCCTTATATTGGAACATACTTTCCATGAACCAGGCATGGCTGGTTCTTCCCAATGTTTCCACTTCACCCAGCGTTTCGGATACTCGCCATGCAGCAGCACCTCCACCACCGGGTTCCTGAGCAATAGTCAGTGCAATGCGCTCGTCGAATGCTCCGGCAAAGAGAGCCATCTTACCGGCAAAGGAACAACCGGATATGGCCAATTTCCTGGTATCTATCTTACTCTTTTTTCCTACAATTTCCAATCCGTCGATGATACGGCTTACGCCCCACGACCAGGCGCAGTAGGCTCCCATATCCGTTTGATCGGGATAGAGCTTATTGATAGGTTCATTGCCGCGCTTTTGTGTATGCGACATAACTTGTGTGAAATTGAATGCGATTTGTGCTATATTACGGCTCGTGAAAATGACAGGAGGAAGACTACCTGTACCTCTTCCTATTCCGATGATGGCTGGGAAAGGACCTTTACCTTCCGGATAAGTAATCTTGGCTTTCAGAGTGAGTGTCTGTCCGTTTACCGTTACATTGACTCTAAGAGTATCATCCACGATATCCGCAGTAATGTCTTTCTTTGATACTACAGGTTTTTCACCTATTTCATAGTGTTCTATTTCGCGGGCTATTTCGGCACGTCGGCGGCTCCAGTCTTTGAAGTTGGTTGAGCGACCGCTACCGTCAGACCATTGAAAAGGATCGGTCAATGGTTTGACTACCGGTAACTCATTGATTCCGGGTAATACGGGAGATGAATTCTTTATTCCCGTACTCTCCACGTTATAAACTAAAGGGATTTTCTGCGCGAATGTCACAGTACCCATTCCCATGCTCAGCAGCATAATCAGTGCCAGTAAATGTGTTTTCCTGTTTTTCATGTTTCTATCTTTATTAAGAGGTTTACATCTGCCGACAAAGATAGATGATGTTTTTATTGCCTGGTCAGGATGATGTTACAGATACTTTTCATTACGTTACATCTTTAGGATGAAATCTTTAAAGATGAAAGAGAACACCTGATCTATTTAGTCAATATTCAAAAAATATTCATTCAGGTTTTGTGTAGGCTTCAAATCAAGCTTCTTTCTCAATCTATACCGGTTATTCTCTACCGCACGGACCGAAAGGTTCATTAAAGAGGCGATGTCCTTGGTCTCCATATTCAATCTGAGACAGGCGCAGAGGCGGAGGTCGTTGTTGGTGAGTTGCGGATGCATTTCTTTCAGTCGCTTGAAGAAGTTACGATGCTTCTGCTCGAACTTGATAAGGAACATTTTCCAATCATCTTCGGTATCGAGATTGTTGGCGAGCAGATTGTTTATCTTCTGATAAAGAGGGATCAATCCTTTCTGTGTATTCCGGGAACAGATATCATCTACCATCTCTTTGAGTTTCAGAATGAGTTCGTTCTTGTGGATGATAAATGAAGTCTGAGTGAAGATCTCGGCATCTTTTTCTTCGATTTCATTTTGGAGTTGCTCGTTCATCAAACGCAAGTGTGCAGCTTCCTGGGCTTTCATCCGACGCAGATGTTTGGTTTGCAGGCGCCGTTTCATCAGGTAGAAGGTACCAAACAGGGCAGCAATGATGAGGGCACAGCAGGTCAGATACCACCAAACGGTATTGTACCAGGGAGGAAGTACATTAAACTCCAGAAGAGTATCCGGTGAGTAATTATTCAGTCCATCTGTAGTGCGCAGGCGCAATGTATACTTGCCTTGTGGCAGACGGGCATAGGAAATGCTATTCAATTGTTTCGGGGCACTCCAGGTGCTATCCATTTCCTCCAGTTGGTATTGTACAGAGAGATTTCCGGCAAATGCGGCATTGACAGAGAAACCGACAGTAACCGTATTGTCTTGAAAAGGGATGTGGATGGTCTGATTAATATCTATAAAACCTGCATTCAACTCTTTTCCGGCATGAATAAACTCCAGATTAGGAGCGGAAAGCTCTACGGTCTGCCGCTTACTGCGGTGGGAGTTATGGAGAATGAAACCTGCATCCAGACAAATAAGTGAAAGTGAGTCGTTAAGGACGGCGATGTTCTCGTAGGCAGTGATGAGCGAGAGATTATCAGCTTCTACTTTATAGGCTTCGCGGATGCGTGCAATGTAACCGTCGTAAAAGAAACGATAGACTGATGAACCGGTAATGGCCCAACTCTCTTCGCTATCAATAGGGACGATACGTTTAAGATCATGTATGGTTTCGAAGCAACGGTTCAGGTGCTGTTCAAGTTGCAAGTTGTCGTTGACCTCGTCATAGATATAAAACTGGTCATTGCCTAAGAAGAGGATACGGCCGCCCGATTTGAATAGTTGCAGCCGGGCAGGGAGCGAACTGTCTTTTTCATTACCATAATAAGTATAATAGCGGAAGGCATTTTGTTCGTCATTCAGCCGACATTTATATACGCCCCGACTGGTGGTTTCTAACCATATATTTCCAAGATGGTCTACTTCGGCATTATATATCGGGTCGGATATCTGTCGCATGGAATTTAATTCTCCGGTAGTTCTGTTCAGTATCAGTAAGTTATCGTAGGTAATGATAATTTGTATCTGTTTTCCATTGATGGTTGCCTCCAATGTACGGAAGACTCCGGTATTGACACGATAAGGGTGGCGGATGCGGAAGTCGGGAAGGATTTCCAGTAATCCGTTGGTGTGTGCACAGAATAATCGTCCATCTATTTTTCGAAAAGACCATACTTGTCCCTGTGTACCTTCTATCAATTTGAGAGAGGAGAATACATCCAGCTCATTGAGTTTGTTATACTGGGTATAGTAGATTCCCTGATTTGTACCGATAAGCAGGTTGTCATGCCAGATAGTAGCATCGTATATGCCCCCGAATCCACCATCGGTAGAACGGTAGTAACTTAATCCGTCAGTATAGCGAATGTAGGCGAGACCGCGGTCCAGGGCTGCCCAGATGTTATTCTGGTTATCTTCGTAGAGAGACAGAACGGTATTATTCTGAAGAATGTTGGTGGTAGAGAAATGGTTGAGGATGTTTCCGTGGGTATCGACCTCATATACACCGCTAAGTTGCGTACCCAGATAGTAGGTATTCCGTTTGGCGGAATAGATAGCACAGTTTAATTCCTGGCCTCTTAACTGTCGGGAAAGAGATAGGTTCCAGGGAATAAAGTTCTTTTGGTCATAGATGTAAATATCTCCGGTGGAAGTGCCTATCAAATAGCGGTCAGTGTCGTAAGGCAGGATGACGCGAGTGGTAGTACCGTTCAGGAATTCGCTTCCGGGAATTTTGTTGAGTATCCCATTATTCAGTTGATAAAGGGCGCCGTACATTTCCTGTACCCAGTATTCACTTCGTACTTTCAGCAGTAGTAGAAAAGCGCTTGGCCCGTTAATGGGGGTGATGGTTTGATGGTCGTATACATAGATGTGGCTGAAGGATTGGAAATATACTTTATTACCATCTATCCAAATGCGCCAGAAACTTTGATTGTCGAGTGGATTGTCTCCTTTGATTAATCCTTTGAGGGAAGTGTATTTCAACTCTCCCGATTGGTCGCGATCCCAGCGACCCAGGTCTTCGGAGCCACCACTATATATGGTCTGATGCGATTCTACGGCAATGGCACGCACGATGCTGGCATTGGGCGTTTGAAAAAGTTTCCATTCCATACCGTCGGATGCCAGTAACCCGATGCTGTTTCCGAAGTACATGATGCCTTTTTCATCTTGCCCGATGGACCAATTTTTATTGGCAGCGTGATATTTGTCACGTGAGAGGTTGGTGACATAAGGTTTTTGATTGGCAAATAGGGTAGCGCAGACAAAAAGGGACACACAGGTTATGATGATGTTCTTTCGGATGTCCATAAATAGGTTGAATAAAGGTTAGAAAAGGCCATGACCTTATTGTTATTCTTGGGACAAAGATAGTTAATTTAAGGTAAGGGCAAAAAATATGGGGAGATTCTTCTTCTTAATATGAAAGTCTCTCCCCATGTTTCTATTTAAATCCCAGCTTTTTTAATCCTGTCTGTACATCGGGATGACTCATGAAGAGTTTCCATAATAATCCTGTACGATAGTTTTCTATCATTACAACTATAGGTCCCTGGTCTATCGCAAGATAGCGTTTAGGATACCAATCTTCGGTTTCACTGAAGGCATCATAGAAGCCATAAGGGCCGAGCACTTTATCCCCCATGTTATAAAGATAGCGCATTACTTCCAATGAATATTCAGGAGTATAAACAATGGAAGAAAGAGCGGCAGTGGGGGAGATGACGCCATGGTCTGCAAGCTCATTTGGGGCATGGGCAGCATATCCGTTGACGGAATAACTGGCTGTCAGTCCCCAGCAGTCAGATCCAAAACCTTTCCATTGCTTGGGGTTGCGGATGCAATAGGCACGATTGATAAGGGTGAGATTGCGCATCTCATCGAAATAACCGGGACAGTATTTATCGGATAGATTTGTCGGATCCAATCCGAGGAATGAATAATGTGCCCAGAAAAGGGGACCGGCTTCGCACCCTTGGTAACGCAGGTGAAGTTCGATATCTTCTACTTTATGAGGATCGACAATAGCGCCTTTCTCTGCCCAGCCATCGTGATAGACCTCGACGGGAACACTGTGTGTGGGAGAAGCGGCGGCAAGGATGTACATGATGAGGCACTCGTTATAACCATGTACGGGAAAATTCATTTCCCAACCGTATTCGGGACTCCAATGCCAGTAGAGCACGTTCTGGTCGTTTTGTCGATAGAAGTTCCAGTCTACTTCACGCCAGAGGGTGTCGATACGTCCGGCCAGGGCTTGCTCTTCGGGCGAACCGCTGACGTAATATTGGTGTACGGCCAGCAATCCCTGCATAAGGAATGCTGTTTCTACGAGATCGCCTCCATTATCTTTCTGACCGAAAGGTTTCACCTTGCCGTTATCTCCATACCACCAGTGAGGATAAGCACCATGAAACCGATCGGCTGTCTCGAGGAAAGAAACAATCTTCTCCATACGTGCCAGCCCTTCTTCACGGGTGACGTATCCGCGGTCGATACCTGCCAATATAGCCATAATTCCGAAACCACTGCCACCGGTGGTTACTACATGCTGGTCATCTTCGGGATAGATGCCGTCCATATGGATGCGCTCACATGCCAGTCCGCTGTTAGGCTCGGCACCCTCCCAGAAATAGTTGAAAGTGCGGCGTTGTATGGTATCCATTAGTGCTTCGTCGCTTATGGAACCGGATTTTGCTGTCGGGCTTTTACATTGTGTAAAGCCTGATAGTAATAAGAGCAGTAATAAGCTATATTGTATCTTCATATCTGGTATGGTAATGAACTCATTTTTTTATTTTTTTGCCGATTGCCTGTCTCGATTTATTGATGATAAAAGAGTGCTTTGCAACCGGCTGATTATCAGGGAACTGTAACAGACCTATCTCAGTATACGACTGAGGTACCCTAAGTATGATACTGAGATACCCTAAGTATAGGACTGAGGTACCCTAAGTATACGACTATGCCTCGACTATTGGCTTGTTGTAAGCAATTAGTATTAAGACCAAGACTGATATACTAAACGATACTCCGTCCGAAGTGAATCAATAACTTTCAAAATACAAAATTGTCACTTCAAACTCAGGTGAGCCGTTTTTACACTTTGGCTGCTACCCCCAATCATTATGTCGAAGTCTCCCGGTTCGGCTACGAAGTTGAGTTCATAGTCGTAGAAGCGCAGTAACTCCGGAGTGATTTTGAAAGATACAGTCTTACTTTCACCTGCTTTGAGGAAGATTTTATCGAACCCTTTCAGCTCTTTTACCGGACGGGTAATGCTTCCTACAAGGTCGCGGATATAAAGTTGCACTACTTCTGCACCATCGTACTTACCGGTATTGGTTACCGTGACCATAGCAGTAACAGAACCATCTTGTCCCATAGTCGGGGCACTCAGCGTTATGTTGCTGTATTGGAAGTTGGTATATGACAAACCATAGCCGAATGGATACAATGGATCGTTGTCTACATCCAGGTAGTTACTGCGGAATTTCTCGAACCATTTGCCTTCCGGTAAGGGGCGGCCGGTATTTTTATGATTGTAGAACAAAGGTATCTGGCCTACGTTTTTGGGGAATGTCATCGTCAGTTTACCGCTGGGATTTACATCGCCGAACAATACATCGCCAATGGCGTATGCAGCCTCACTTCCACCAAACCATACATTCAGGATGGCGGGCACATGCTCCTGTTCCCAAGTCAGCGTTAGCGGGCGACCGGTAAAAAGCGTCAGTACGACAGGCTTCCCGGTTTTCAGCAGAGCTTCCAATAGAGTGCGCTGTACATCGGGAAGATCCAGGTTGGTGCGGCTTGAGCTTTCACCACTCATTTCGGATGATTCTCCCAATGCAGCTATGATTACATCTGCATTAGCGGCCACTTTCAGCGCCTCGTCCAGTATTTCTTTATCTGTACGATTATCACGATTTAGTGAACGGCCGAACATCGTGGCACGTTCTTCGTAGGCTGCATCACTGATGAGGTTACTACCTTTGGCATAAGTGATGTTTACTTTGCCTGCCATCATCTCTTTCAATCCCTCGTACACGGAAGGATAATCGTTGAGGCGTGCGGCTACACTCCAGGTTCCCGGCATGTTGCTGCGGGTATTTGCCAGTGGGCCGATGACAGCTACCGTACCTTCTTTTTTCAAAGGAAGTGTCGGGTTTGCAGAAGAACCTGACTTGTCGTTTTTCAGGAGTACAAAGCTCTCTCCCGCAATCTTGCGGGCAGCGTCGCGATGTTCCTTGGTGAAGATGTCACGTTTCGGGCGTTTCAGGTCGCAGTACTTATAAGGATTGTCGAATAATCCCAGTTTGTATTTGGCTTCAAGGATGCGGCGACAGGCTTTGTCCAGGGTTTCCATACTGATCTTGCCTTCGTCGATGGATTTCTTGATTGTACCCGTGAAGCCTTCACTTACCATGTCCATATCCACGCCTGCATTGAGTGCACGTGCGGAAACAGTCTGCAAGTCACCGATGCCGTGCGCTATCATTTCGGAGATACCGGTAAAGTCTGTCACCACAAAGCCGTCGAAGCCCCATTGCTTGCGCAGTACGTCGGTCATCAGCCATTTATTAGCCGTGGCTGGTACGCCGTCTATTTCGTTGAAAGACGCCATAACGCTGCCTACACCTGCATCTACGGCAGCTTGGTAGGGATACATGTATTCGTTGAACATACGGTTACGGCTCATGTCTACGGTATTGTAATCACGTCCGGCTTCTCCGGCGCCATACAGTGCGAAGTGTTTTACACATGCCATAATTTCATCGTTGCGCTTCAGTTGGTTGTTGAGGTCGATACCCTGATAACCCGATACCATTGCTTTAGCGATGGCTCCACCCAAGAATGGGTCTTCGCCGTTACCCTCGCTGACGCGTCCCCAGCGCGGATCACGGCTGATGTCTACCATCGGGCTGAATGTCCAGGAAATACCATCAGCACTGGCCTCGGTGGCTGCAATGCGGGCAGATTTCCTGATAGCTTCCATATCCCAGGAACAGGAGAGTCCCAATGGAATAGGAAAAATGGTTTCGTAGCCATGCACCACGTCCATGCCGAATATCAGGGGGATGCCCAGGCGTGACTTCTCTATGGCAAGTTTCTGTACATCGCGTATCTTCTCCACCCCTTTCAGGTTGAGGAGTCCGCCCACCAGTCCTTGTTCAATCTTTTTTGCCACATCACTGTTCTGTGCCTGTCCGGTGACGATCTCGCCGGAAACGGGCAGGTTCAGCTGGCCGATCTTTTCCTCTACAGTCATCTTCTTCATCAATGCATCGATGAAGCGATCCATATCCTGCGGAGACTTTTGTGCCTGTATGGCAGCAGTGCTAAGAAACGCTGCTGCTAACAGGACACTTGTTCTTCTGAAAACTTTCTTCATACACTCTGTTTTTTATAAGAACTATCCCCAATCCTCTTCATCCTGAAATGAAGAGAATTGGGATAGCATTGTTTGTTAGTAGTTCGGGTTTTGTACCAATACTCCCTTCGATTTATCTATCTCCGTTTGCGGAATAGGCAGGTAAGCGTTCTTATCCTGATACGTTTTACCGACAGCGGCCATCACCTCTTTTGCAGTACCCCAGCGTACGAGGTCGTAGAAGCGTCCCGGTTCAAGAGCCAACTCTACACGGCGTTCGTGCATAATGGCTTTGCGCAGTTCAACTTTGTCATTGGTGGTAACTTCGGGCAGGATTTCCTTGTCCAGACCACGGGCATGTGCACGTACCATCTCCAGATATGTTTTGGCTTCACCCGGCAGATTCTTTTCATTGGCAGCTTCGGCAGCCATCAACAATACGTCCGTGTAGCGGATGAGGCGGATATTCACCCAGAAACCACCCTTGGTATACTTTTTGCGTAATGACGGTTCGGTGTATGCCTTTTTGTTGAAGTAACCACCCATAGCTGTGGAAACGGGAGATTCACCGTAGGGCTTATTGGTATTGGCTTCCGTGATAGGTTCATCGATGCTGCGGCGGAAGTAGAGTAAAGTGGCATCTTTACGCGGGTCACCCGGTTCGAAAGCTTTGCCCAATTCTGTGGTGGCCATGTGCCATCCCCAACCTAAGTTCCAGTCGCCGGAGCCGCGTACACCTTGTACCTCGCAGAACTGGCTACCTATGGTAAGGCTGTTCTTCAATGCATCTGTAGATTCACACTGCAACTCGAAAATACTGGAACCGCAGTTCTCACCTTCTACGGTGAAGATCTTGTCTACCGGAGTGTCGAGGTTGTAAAGGCCCTTACCGATCACTTCGGTAGAGAGTTTGTACATGTTATCCCAATCGTTACGCATCATATAGGTACGTGCATGCAGTGAGCGTACAGCACCCCAGGTAACGCGGCCTGTATAGTTTGAATCCCATTGCAAGGGCAGAAGCTTTTCTGCTTCGGTCAGGTCGTTATCAATCTGTGTGTAGATTTTATCGACACCGCTTTTGGCTACATTTGCGTCGGCAGAGTCCACAACCTTGAAAGTGATCAGAGGCACTTCTCCCCAGGCACGTACCAGATTGAAGTAACAGTAGGCGCGGAAGAAAAGGGCTTCTCCCTTATTGCGCATGGTTTCCGTATCTGTCTTTCCTTCTTTCTCTATGTCATCCAGTACTTCATTACACTGAAAGATGATCTTATAGTTCTGAGTCCAGTAAGCTCCCATAGTTCCATTGGAGGCCGTGTATTCGAAATCGTCGTACATGGCTGCCACATCGGCGCCGTCGCCTGCCGAACTACCCTTCTCGGAGTCTTCACTGCGTGCCATTTCTATCATGAAAGAGGGAATACCGGCAGTGATGTTATAGCTGCGCATCAGATAATATACATTATAAATCTTTCCACCTAAAAGGGCGTTGGGGGCATCGTCTTCCGTGAATTGTCCCAGTGGGTCGCGGTCCAGGAAGTCATTACAGGAACTGAATGAGATGGCTGCAGAGCCAATCAACAGTGACAGGATATATTTTTGTATCTTCATGTTTTCAATGTTTAATGATTAATGTTTAGTATTTCATTCTTCATTTTAGAAAGTAAGGTTGAAACCGAATGTATAAACTACCGGCATCGGATAGCTACCGTTGTCCACACCGAATGCAATAGCTGTACCGCCCAATTCGGGTGTGTAACCGGTGTTATGCTTCCAGGTCTTCAGGTTCTGAATATTGGCATAGAGCTTGAGCGCCTGTACTCCGATCCTGGAGAGTAATGTCTTATCAAAGTTGTAAGCCAACTGTACATTACGGATACGGAAGAAACTACCGTCTTCAATGTAATATTCAGAGTTCAGGTTATTGATCGTATGCTTCATGTTGAGCAACGGCTGGCTGTTGCTGGTACCTTCACCATGCCAGCGGTTCAGGCGCTGCTTCATGAAGTTGAACTGGCTCCAGTTGTAGTTGTCCCATGTACGGTAGATTTCGTTACCGGCTTGTCCCATCATGTCAACACCCAGTTCCCAGTTTTTGTAACCTACACTGAAGTTGATGCCGTAAGTCACGTCCGGAGTAGGGTCGCCGATCATGGTACGGTCGGCAGGAGTGATTTCACCGTTGCCGTCCACGTCTACGAACTTCAGGTCACCCGGTGTAACGGTTGCCAGTGTATTCTTGGGTGAGTTGTCTATTTCAGCTTGGTTTTGGTAAACACCTTCCACCTTGTAACCATAGAAGTAACCGATAGGGAATCCGGCCATTGTATAACTCTGGCTCTTGTCACCTGAGATGATAGAATAACCTTCTTGTACAAGACTCAGCACTTTATTCTTGATAGTAGTCAGATTGCCACCGATGCTATAGTTCCAGTCACCGATCTGTTCGCGCCAGTTAATGGCAAGTTCGATACCCTTGTTTTCGATAGATCCCAGGTTACCAATACCCGGTACTGTTCCTGAAATGCCCGGCACTTCGGCAAGCAGATCCTTCGTAGTCTTCTTATAATATACACCTTCCAGGTGCAAGCGGTTGCGGAAGAAGTTAGCTTCTGCACCGACTTCCCATGCTTCTACCTTTTCCCATCTCAGGGTAGCATTAGGCAGGTAAGATAGCTGATAGCCCGGATAGACGGCAGACGGAGTACCGAATACGGCAGAGTATGCGTTACTCAGCAAAGGTTCTGCAGGATAAGCTTTGTCCAGATTCTGGTTACCCAGTGTACCCCATGAACCTTTCAGTTTCAACATATCCAGCCAAGTGATATCTTTCATAAATTCTTCTTCGCTGATCAGCCAGCCTGCACCTACAGAGTAGAAATTCTGCCATTGGTTTCCTGTGTACGAGAAAGCGGAAGAACCGTCACGACGGAATGAACCGTTGAATAAATATCTGCCTTTGTAGTTGTAAAGGATACGTCCCAGCATTGATACGGTAGCGCGTTCCCATTGTGTACTTTCATTGGTGGAAGTACCGGCATCACCGATGCTTACGTACCATTTGTCAGGATTATCAGGAATCACCAGACCTACACCTTGTGCACGGGCAGCTCCCAGATTCTCCAGTTTGTTGTAATAAGTGGTGAAACCGGCAGTAGCTGTCAGGCTATGATCACCCCATGTATTCGTGTAAGTCAACAGATAGTCACTCTGTGTTTTCATCTCTGTCTGTTTGGCTTGGCTGACACCTGTCTTACCGTCGCCCAGTGTAACTATACTTCCTTCAGCACTGGCATCATATACCTGGATGATAGGAGTGAACTTGCGGCTATTGTTAGAAGCATAATCCATAGAGAACATTGCCTTGAACTGGAAATGTTTCAGGAAATCCCATTCGGCATATACGTTACCCGAACCACGATAGTTCTCGGCACGTGTTGTGTTGGCTTTCAGGTCAACGTCTACCATTGGATTATTCATCTGTGCCTTCTGGAATTCAGGCAAAGTTGTATAAAGGCCGTATTGGTCATTGAATACCGTAGCTACCGGAGTAGCGCGAACAGCAGTGGTTACAGTCTTAGTGTCGGCTGGTAAAATGCGTGCACCGTTGAACTGGAAACCTACTCTGAAGTTATCTGTCAGTTTATACTCATTGCTGACGCTCAACGTTATTTTGCTGTACTTTTCGTTCTTGATGTTACCTTGTTCATAAGCATAACCGGCACCAAGATAGAAACTATGCTTTTCGGAAGCTCCTGTGATGCTGACATTGTTATTGGTGATGAAACCGGTCTGGAAGATTTCGTCCTGCCAGTTAGTGTTACCGTTCCAACCCGTGAAGTCGAATTCGGGATTACCTTCATTTCTTAGCTGTTCGTTATACAGTTCTTTGAATCCGGCGGCATCTACCATTTCTATCTGATTGGGTACGCTCTTAAAACCAAAAGAACCGTTAATGTTTACGCGAGTCTGGCCTACTTTAGCTTTCTTCGTAGTGATGATGATAACACCGTTGGCACCACGTACACCGAAGATGGCGAGCGAGGACGGGTCTTTCAGGATTTCCATAGATTCAATATCCTGCGGATTCAGGAAGTTGATGTTGTCGTTAAACAATCCGTCAACTACATACAAAGGTTTGTAACCATTGATAGAGTTGGTACCGCGTACGCGGATTTCAGGGTCTTCACCTGCCCTACCGGAGTTGATAACCTGTACACCAGCCACTTTACCTTGCAGGGCCGATAATGGATTGGCAACCGGCTTGTTGGCAATCTCGTCACCTTTGATATTGGTGATAGAACCTGTCAGGTCGCGTTTCTTTGCACTACCATAACCGATAACTACAGTTTCGGCAAGCATTTGGGAATCATCTTTCAACTGAACATTGATAACATTCTGATTGCCTACTTTGACACTTTGTTTCTCCATACCTACGTATGAGAACTGGAGGGTAGCACCCGGAGTAACTTTAATGGAATACTTACCATCAAGATCGGTTATTACGCCGTTAGTGGTACCTTGTACTACGATAGATGCGCCAATCAGCGGCTCATTAAATGAATCGGTTACTACACCGGTTACTGTTTTTTCTTGGGCGAATACAGTGGTGCCGGAAAGTACGAGGCACACTAATAGAAATAAACTTTTAAGCCATGAGGCTCTCTCCAAGGGAAGAAGTGTTTTTTTCTTCATTGCATTAAATTTTTTAGTGGATAACTAGGTTGGACTTCATTCCTCGCTTCTTCTGTTTTTGGCGGGAATTAAGTCTGGGGCAAAAGTATGAATAGAAATAAGCCGGGCACAAAAAATACATTCACCACCAATACATATCCCTGATTTTTAACAAATCAAAGACTACTCATTTACTACTCAAATTAATTTAATGCGTTGTTTATTAATGAAATAAGGAAAGTTGTAATAAAACTTATCTGACAAAAAGCAAAAGCCGGAAACAAGTATTGTGTACTGCTTCCGGCTTTTCTATCTATTTATTTATTGAGAATCCCAGTTTCTGTAACCCGTTTTGTACATCCGGATGACTCATAAAGAGTTTCCATAGCAATCCGGTTCGATAGTTCTCTATCATGACGGCTATCGGGCCTTGGTCAATGGCGAGATATCGCTTGGGATACCAGTTGTCCGTTTCGCTAAAGGCATCGTAGAAACCGTAAGGACCGAATAATTTATCGCCCATTCCGTAGAGGTGCCGCATCACAGCCAGCGACTGCTCCGGTGTATAGACAATGGATGAAAGGGCGGCAGTAGGAGAGATAACTCCCTGGTCGTCCCGTTCATTCGGCATGTGGGCGGCATATCCGTTGACGGAGTAGCTGGCGGTCAGTCCCCAGCAGTCCGGGCCGAAACCTTTGTAGTGCTTCGGATTGCGGATGCAATAAGCACGGTTCACAAGCGTCAGGTTGCGCATTTCGTCGAAGTAGCTGGCGCAATATTCATCTTTCAGATTTGTCGGATCCAATCCGAGGAAAGAATAATGTGCCCAGAAGAGCGGTCCGGCTTCACAACCCTGATAGCGCAAATGAAGTTCGATGCCTTCTACTTTATGGGGATCGACGATGGCACCGTTCTGTGCCCAACCGTCATGATAGACAGCGGCGGGAACACCATGTGTAGGAGAGGCTGCAGCAAGCAGGTACATGATGAGGCATTCATTATAACCATGTACAGGGAAATCCATTGCCCAGCCATATTCGGGACTCCAATGCCAGTAGAGTACATTCTGATCGCCTTGGCGATAAAAATTCCAATCGACATCGCGCCAGAGGGTATCGATACGTTTGGCAAGTGCCTGCTCTTCCGGCGAACCATTGATGTAATATTGGTGTACGGCCAGTAATCCTTGTATCAGGAAGGCTGTTTCCACAAGGTCTCCACCATTGTCTTTTTGTCCGAAAGGCTTCACTTTACCGGTATTTCCATACCACCAATGTGGGTAGGCTCCATGAAAACGGTCAGCTTTCTCGAGGAAAGAGACAATCTTTTCCATACGTGCCAGACCTTCTTCACGGGTGACGTAGCCGCGGTCGATACCTGAAAGTATGGCCATAATGCCGAAACCACTGCCACCGGAAGTGATAACGTTCTGGTCTTTCTCGGGATAGATACCGTCCATGTGGATACGTTCGGGGGCAAGGCCACTGTTAGGTTCTGCGCCTTCCCAGAAGTAATTGAAGGTTCGCCGTTGAACAGTGTCCATCAGAGCATCGTCCGTAAGTTGGGCAGTGCTTCCGGTCTTTGAATTCTTGCAAGCTCCGAGGAGGAGCAGGAAGAGGAGAGGAAAATAGGTTGTTAGTTGTTTCATAATTAATATAGGGGGGAAAGTTTAGTGATTAGGGTTTAGTGATAAGTGATTAGTGGGCTGCGCTATTATTCCGCATGGCACTAATCACTTATCACTAAACCCTAATCACTTTATTTAAGTGCTAACTTTGCCGTCTTCACCGTCTGGCTGTTTCCACCGATCATAATATTGAAGTCACCGGGTTCGGCTACGTAATTCATATCATAATCATAGAACCGGAGCAGATCACGCGTGATGGTGAATGATACTGTTTTACTTTCTCCGGCACGAAGGAAGATCTTATTGAAACCCTTCAGTTCGCGCACCGGACGGGTGATGCTTCCTACAAGATCACGGATATAGAGTTGCACTACTTCCGCACCATCGTATTTACCCGTATTGGTTACAGTAACTACGGCGGTAACAGAACCATCTTTTCCCAGTGTAGGCGTGCTCAGTGCAATGTCACTATACTGGAAGTTGGTATATGATAATCCATAACCGAAAGGATACAATGGTTCATTATCCACATCCAGATAATTTGAACGGAACTTTTCGAACCATTTACCTTCTGCCAATGGGCGACCGGTATTCTTATGATTGTAGAACAAAGGTATCTGGCCTACATTCTTCGGGAACGTCATCGTCAGCTTTCCACTTGGATTTACGTCACCGAACAATACATCGCCAATGGCATAAGCTGCCTCGCTACCTCCGAACCATACATTGAGGATAGCAGGTACATGTTCCTGTTCCCAGTTCAGTGTCAACGGACGGCCG
The DNA here is from genome assembly GCF_003464595.1 of Bacteroides intestinalis. GTDB lineage: Bacteria > Bacteroidota > Bacteroidia > Bacteroidales > Bacteroidaceae > Bacteroides > Bacteroides intestinalis_A. Next base: position 408,163 of record NZ_QRZF01000001.1, on the reverse strand, counting down.
GTAAACAGAGTAAGTACTACAGGCTTGCCCGTTTTCAGTAAGGCTTCCAGCAAAGTATGCTGCACATCGGGTAAACCGAGTTCTGTGCGGCTTGAACTTTCACCACTCATTTCAGAAGATTCTCCCAGTGCAGCTACGATAACATCGGCTCCGGCTGCCACTTTCAATGCTTCGTCCAATAATTCCTGGTCTGTACGGTTGTCACGGTTCAGTGAACGACCGAACATGGTGGCGCGTTCTTCGTAAGCAGCATCACCGATAAGGTTGCTACCTTTGGCGTAGGTGATGTTAACTTTGCCTGCCATCATCTCTTTCAGTCCTTCGTACAAAGAAGGATAATCGTTGAGGCGTGCAGCTACACTCCAAGTACCCGGCATATTGCTACGCGTATTACCGAGAGGACCGATGACTGCAACGGTGCCTTGCTTTTTCAGAGGAAGGATGGGGGAGGAGTTGACAAGGGAACGAGTTGACGAGGGGACGAGGGGCTGCGCGGTGTTGTCCGTCCTTGTTCCCTTGTCTCCTTGTTCCCTCGTCAACTCTTCCCTTGTCAACTGAAACGGAGCGTTCTTTAAGAGTACAAAGCTTTCACTGGCAATCTTACGGGCGGCATCCCGATGCTCTTTTGTAAAGATGTCCCGCTTCGGACGGCTCACATCACAATATTTATAAGGATTGTCGAACAGGCCCAATTTGTATTTAGCTTCCAATATCCGGCGGCAAGCCGTATTCAGCGTACCCATTCTCACTTTTCCTTCTTTAATGGATTTCATCAGTGTACCGACAAAACCTTCACTTACCATATCCATGTCCACACCTGCATTCAGGGCAAGCGCACTGACGGTTTGTAAGTCGCCGACACCATGTTCTATCATCTCTGAAATACCTGTAAAATCTGTTACCACAAACCCTTCAAATCCCCATTGACCACGCAACAGGTCGCTCAATAGCCATTTGTTTCCAGTAGCCGGTATCCCGTCTATTTCATTGAATGAAGCCATTACGCTACCTACACCTGCTTCTACAGCAGCTTCGTACGGATACATAAATTCATTGAACATCCGGTTGCGGCTCATATCCACTGTGTTATAATCTCGCCCGGCCTCTCCGGCTCCATACAGGGCAAAGTGCTTTACGCAGGCCATGATTTCATCATTACGGTGTAGTTGGTCTTGCAAGTTGGCACCCTGATACCCGTATACCATTGCTTGTGCAATAGCTCCACCGAGGAAAGGGTCTTCTCCCGAACCTTCGCTGACACGTCCCCAGCGTGGATCACGGCTGATGTCTACCATCGGACTGAATGTCCAGGAGATGCCATCGGCACTTGCTTCGATGGCTGCAATACGGGCAGACTTCTCAATGGCTGCCATATCCCAGGTACAGGATAATCCCAATGGAATGGGGAAGATGGTTTCGTAGCCGTGTATCACGTCCATACCGAATAGAAGGGGAATACCGAGACGTGATTTCTCTACTGCCAGCTTTTGCACTTCAAGAATGCGGTCTACCCCTTTCAGGTTGAAGAGTCCGCCTACCAATCCTTTTTCAATCTTTTGCGCCACATCACTGCTCTTGGCCTGTCCTGTGGTAATATCTCCTGTGACAGGTAGGTTCAACTGTCCGATTTTCTCTTCCACAGTCATCTTCTTCATCAGCGCATCGATGAAGCGGTCCATGTCTTGGGGAGACTTTTGCGCCTGTGCCGCCGCCATGCTCATTAAAGCACTTATCAGCAACAGGCTTGTTCTTTTGAATATTTTCTTCATATCTTGTTTTATATAAGTTAGAGTCCGATAAAGGGGGGGACTTTCTGATATCCCCCTATTCAATTCCTATTTGATTAATAATCGGGGTTTTGTACCAATACACCGTTTGATTTATCTATCTCCGTCTGCGGCAATGGTAACAGTGCGTTTTTAGGTTGATAGTTCTTTCCAGCAGCCTGAAGCACTTCTTGTGCGATACCCCAACGTACGAGGTCATAGAAGCGGTCGGGCTCTAATCCCAGTTCTACACGGCGTTCATGGCGGATAGCTTCACGCAATACACTCTGATCCAGAGATTCTACTTTCGGCAGTACATTGGTCAGCGTGCCGCGAGCGTGTGCGCGTACCTGTTCCAGATAACCGCTTGCTTCACCCATCAAACCTTTCTCATTGGCAGATTCAGCAGCCATCAACAAGACATCCGGATAACGGATCAGACGAATATTTACCCAAAATCCCATGCGCGTATATTTGCGACGCAAGGTTGGGTCGGTGTAAGCTTTCTTATTGAAGTAAGCGCCCATGGCGGTGGATACGGGCGATTCACCATAAGGCTTGTTTGTATTCTCCGGAGTGATAGGTTCGTCGTCACTGCGACGGAAATAGAGCAGTGTGGCATCTTTACGCGGATCGCCCGGTTCGTAAGCTTTACCCATCAGGGTGGTGGCCATGTGCCAACCCCAGCCCAAGTCCCAGTTGCCTGCTCCGCGTACACCTTGTACTTGACAGAACTGGCTACCGATGCTGGCGTCTTCCTTCATAGCATCGGTGGATTCGCATTGCAGTTCGAAGATACTTTCACCACAATTCTCACCTTCTACGGTGAAGACTTTATCTACCGGAGTATTCAAGTTATAAATTCCGGAATTAACGACATCCGTAGAAGCGGTGTACATATTCTCCCAGTCGTTGCGCATCATGTAGGTGCGTGCGTGCAAGGAGCGTGCAGCTCCCCAGGTGATACGTCCTGTGTAGTCGCTGTCCCATCGCAGAGGCAGACAGTCTTCGGCTGTGGTCAGGTCCTTGTCAATCTGTTCGTATATCTTCTCGGCAGTGGTTTTAGGTACATTGGCATCGGATGCTTCCACTACTTTGATGGTCACCAAGGGGACTTCTCCGAAAGCACGTACCAGATTGAAGTAGCAATAAGCACGGAAAAACAGAGCTTCACCTTTGGTACGGATATTCTCAGTATCGTCTTTGTTTGCGCTATTCTCGATGTCATCCAGAATTTCATTACACTGGTAGATGATTTTATAGTTTTGATTCCAGTATGCACCCAAGGTACCGTTGGAAGCGGTGTATTCGAAGTCATCGTACATGGCTGCCTGTTCACCACCGTCGCCGGCATCACTTCCTTTTTCGGAGTCTTCACTACGTACCATGTGTATCATGAAAGCAGGAATACCCGCCGTGATATCATAACCACGCATCAGGTAGTAGACGTTGTACATCTTTCCGCCTACAAGGGCGTTAGGGGCGTCGTCTTCCGTGAACTGTCCCAGCGGATCGCGGTCCAGGAAGTCATTACAAGAACTGAATGAGAAGGCGGCTGCGCCAATCAACAGTGATAGAATATATTTCTTTATTTTCATAATTTCAATAGTTAATGGTTTATGATGCTATCCCTTAGAAAGTTAAGTTAAACCCGAATGTATAAATCGCCGGCATCGGATAACTTCCGTCATCTACTCCGAAAGCAATGGCCGAACCGCCCAACTCAGGTGTATATCCCGTGTTATGCTTCCACGTTTTCAGGTTCTGAATGTTCACATAGAGCTTTAGTGCCTGCATGCCGATCTTAGAAATCAGTGCCTTATCAAAGTTGTAAGCCAATGATACGTTACGGATGCGGAAGAAGCTACCATTTTCTATATAATATTCGGAGTTCAGGTTATTGATGGTGTGCTTTGTATTCAGCAACGGTTGGGTATTACTGGTGCCCTCACCATGCCAACGATCCATGCGTTGTGCCATGAAGTTGAACTGACTCCAGTTGTAGTTATCCCAAGTGCGGTAAATCTGATTGCCGCCTTGTCCCATCATATCTACTGCCAGCTCCCAATTCTTATAACCTACTCCGAGTGTAATACCATAAGTAATATCCGGTGTCGGATCACCAATCATGGTACGGTCGGCTGTGGTGATTTCGCCGTCACCGTTCACGTCCTTGAACTTCAAGTCACCCGGAGTGACGGTAGCCAGCTTGTTTTTCGGTGAATTATTAATCTCTTCCTGGCTCTGATAAACACCTTCTACTTTATAACCATAAAAGTAACCGATAGGGTAACCTGCCATTGTATAACTTTGACTCTTGTCTCCGGCAATGATGGAGTATCCTTCCTGTACAAGGTTCAATACCTTATTCTTAATGGTAGTCAGATTGGCTCCGATGTTATAGTTCCAGTCGCCAATTTCATCGCGCCAGTTCAATGCCAGTTCTACGCCCAGATTTTCAATAGACCCCAGGTTACCGATACCCGGCACTGTTCCTGAGATACCGGGAACTTCTGCCAACAGATCTTTCGTTTTCTTCTTGTAATATACACCTTCAAAATGCAGACGGTTGCGGAAGAAGTTGGCTTCAGCACCTACTTCCCATGCCTCTACTTTCTCCCAACGCAGATTCGGGTTGGGCAGATAAGCAAGCTGATAACCCGGGTAGATAGCGGACGGAACACCGAATACTGCAGAATAGGCATTACTCAGCAGAGGTTCTGCCGGATAGGCTTTATCCAGGTTCTGGTTACCCAATGTACCCCATGATCCTTTCAGTTTCAACATATCCAGCCAAGTGATGTCTTTCATCCATTCTTCTTCGCTCATCAGCCAGCCAAGACCTACGGAATAGAAATTCTGCCATTGATTGCCTGTATACGAAAAGGCGGAAGAACCGTCGCGACGGTAAGAACCGTTGAACAGGTATTTACCTTTATAGTTATAGAGGATACGTGCCAGTACAGATACCGTAGAACGTTCCCATTGTGTACTACCATTGGTAGCAGTGGCTGCATCACCGATGCTTACATACCATTTGTCAGAGTTATCCGGTATGACCAGACCTACACCTTGTGTGCGTCCGGCATTCAGGTTCTCGAGTTTATTGTAATAGGTTGTGAAACCGGCGGTGGCTGTCAGGCTGTGGTCGCCCCATGAGTTGGTGTAGGTCAGCAGATAGTCGCTCTGCACTTTCATTTCCGTTTCTTTAGCCTGGGTGACTCCGGTCTTGCCGTTACCTAATGTGGCTATATCTCCTTCGGCACTGGCGTCATATACCTGAATAATCGGTGTATAAGTCCGTGTGCTGTTTGAAGCATAATCCAGTGAGAACATGGCTTTGAACTGGAAATGTTTCAGGAAGTCCCATTGCCCGTATATATTGCCCGAACCACGGTAGTTCTCCGCTTTTGTAGTGTTCGCTTTCAGGTCAACGTCCACCATCGGGTTATTCATCTGTGCTTTCTGGAATCCGGGGAGGGAAGTATATAAGCCGTATTCCTTATTATATACCTCTGCCACCGGAGCTGCACGCAAGGCAGTGGCAACGCTCTTTGAATCGGCTGGCAGCATACGTGCACCGTTGAATTGGAAACCTACTTTGAAGTTATCCGTCACTTTGTAATCATTGCTGATGTTCAGTGTGATTTTGCTATACTTCTCATGTTTGATGTTTCCTTGTTCGTAGGCATAGCCTGCACCGAGGTAGAAGCTATGCTTATCGGAAGCACCTGTGATGCTGATGTTGTTGTTAGTGATGAATCCGGTCTGGAAGATTTCGTCCTGCCAGTTGGTATTGCCTGTCCAGTCCGAGAAGTTATATTCCGGATTACCTTCATTTCTTAACTGTTCGTTATACAGCAACTTGAAGCCATCTGCATCCACCATCGCAATTTTGTTGGTAATGGCTTTGAAACCAAATGAGCCGTTGATGTTTACACGGGTCTGTCCTTCTTTAGCTTTCTTGGTGGTGATGATGATAACACCGTTAGCACCACGTACACCGAAGATGGCAAGTGAAGATGGGTCTTTCAGAATTTCCATAGACTCAATGTCCTGTGGATTCAGGAAGTTGATGTTGTCATTGAACAGGCCGTCTACTACGTACAATGGTTTGTAACCATTGATAGAGTTTGTACCGCGTACACGGATTTCCGGGTCGGCACCAGCCTTACCGGAGTTGATGATTTGTACTCCGGCCACTTTACCTTGCAGGGCGGACAGTGGGTTGGCAACCGGTTTGTTGGCAATCTCATCCCCTTTGATATTGGTGATAGATCCCGTCAGGTCGCGTTTTTTTGCGCTACCATAACCGATGACTACTGTTTCGGCAAGCATTTGTGAGTCTTCTTTCAACTGTACATTGATGACATTGCGGTTGCCTACCTTGATACTTTGCTTCTCCATACCTACGTATGAGAATTCGAGGGTAGCATCTGCAGGAACTTGGATCGAGTAATCGCCATCCAGTCCGGTCACTACACCGGTGTTGGTTCCTTGTACCACTATGGATACACCAATCAACGGTTCTTTAAATGAATCGGTAACAACACCTGTTACAGTGTGCTCCTGGGAAAATGCGGCAGTGCCTATCAACAGGAAACATGCCGTCAAGAATAGATTTTTAAGCCTTAGGGCTCTCTTCATAGGAGGGTTCAGGTTTCTCTTCATTGCATTAAATTTTTATGTGAATGATATATTGCATCAGAACAATGCAAATGAAAAAAAGATTTCGAGGTCATTCAAATCCCGTTTTTTTAACACAATTCCTTTTGTAAAACAGGACTTGGAAAGATGCTCGTATTTCTTTGGTAATAAGCGTAAAAATAATATCTTTGTATTATCGTAATGGCTGTTACCGTAATATCTGTATTCCTTGAAATATTGAATTGTAAACAAAGAAAAGCCTCCGGAAAACTAATTCCGAAGGCTTTTTCTTCTTACATTTTTAACTGTATCTAAATATTAGTGCGGGTGATAGGACTCGAACCTACACGCCTCTCGGCACCAGATCCTAAGTCTGGCGCGGCTGCCAATTACGCCACACCCGCAGTGGCTTTCTTGTTAAGCGACGGCAAAGATAGAAAGATTTTTCTTTTCAGCAAATAGTTTAGTGCAGAAAGTATTTATTGAACCACTTTTAAGAGTTCCCGTGCCCTTTCAATGATCGTATCTATCCCTTTGTCTTCATCTTCTTTTGCCATATCTACTTTCTCATCCGGATCAATGCCGAATTCTATATGTTGCTTTTCGGCATCCAAATGTGGACTGGCAGAAAAACGTACTCCCCAACCGTTAGGAAGTTCCGAAGAAAAAGGCAAACCTGAACCACCACCGGTTTTGTCACCTACTAAAGTGACATTAGGAAAGTAGCGCATAGCGTTCACGAAATCATTCGTCGCACTGTAAGAGTGGCGATTGGTGAGAAGCATTACCTTCTTCTGCCAACGAATGCTGTTGGATGGTTCCAGATAAATAGGTTCAGGATCAGAGAAATCACTGTGTCCCTTTCCTGTCTTATGCTGGATGTATCCCGTCAATACCTTTTCATTAGTGAAGCGAGAGGCGATGCGCTCAGAGTAAGTAAGATTACCTCCGCCGTTATTTCGCACATCGAAAATCAGTCCGCTACATGGAGCAAGGTAGGAGAGTGCTTCGTCCAGATTACCGTTGCCGACACCATTGGAGAATGATTCGTAATAGATATACCCTATGTTGTCTTCAAGGATTTTATATTTGAGGCCACCGGCGATACGGTAACTCTTTCCAAGATACTGCCGTTCGATGATACCCTCGTTGAAATTGCGTGGATAATCCAGGTACCAGTCCCAGTAACGGGCCATATTCGAAGAACTGTACAGATTGACGTGGCCATCCTTCAGTTCTGCCAGCATACTGTCAAGTACTTGGAATAACCCATCGTTGGGCATATTCGAAGTAATGAGAGGCTGGTACTCGTCATGAATGGCTTTCCAGTCTATCTGTTTATAGTCGAGGAAACAATATTGTTCGTCGATAATCTTCCACAAGGCTTCAAAATTGCCTTGCGGAGAGTTGTTGAACTCTTCTTCCCGAATGCAACTTGAAAACAATGGCAGCAACATGAAAAGTATTCCAAGCCACCTTAATTTAATATAATATATTCCTTTTATTTTCATTATTCTATCACCTTAACACGCTGTCGCTTTATCACTCTATTTTCTTTTCTTATCACGAATGAGAAACAACTCTTTTACAAAACCTACCATAAATACGTGCGAGTAGGTATGCATCCTTATGTCATTTACTTTTGCCTGTTGTGCATCCCAGAGATAAGCCAGGCGCATTTTTGCCCTTCCTACAGGAAAATCAACAGTCAGCATTTGCCGCAGGGATGGCTGATTGTGCAGGGAGGTGAAGTTTATCACTCCGCCCCAGTTGCCCAGCGTAAATATCTCGTAGTACGATTGTCCGTAATTCGGGCAGAACATAACGCCTGCAAAAGGAAGATTAACCTGATAGCGCAGGCTGATGGGATAGTTTTTGATCCGTAAATCCCATATTGCCATTCCGGATGCATCCAGATTGATATAAGCGCGTGCCTGTGCCGGATTATTGCCATTGCGCAGATTGTAGACAAAGCCACCGTTGAGGTCGATCAACCCTCCGGCAAGCAACTTGAAGTTGGAAGTAATCGGGAAGTTGTAGTGCAACCCGTAATTCCAGTTGGCAAGACCGGAGAATGTATTGTTGTTATCCACACGGTTGTGGGTATAACCGAAATCAGCCTGAAAAAAACTTTGCAGTGATACGTTGCCATTCATCCACTTGGTCATGCGCATGCTTTCGCGTGAAATGCGGAAGTCTATACCTTTGTATTCCTGCGGTGACAGGTAAGTGTCGTACACATTGGTGTAACCGACGCCATACATGGTGGCACGGGTTATAAAACGTGTCCGGGCCGAAGAGTCCGCTCTTAATTCCTGTAGCGCCCTGTCTTCCACACTTTGCGCCTGTATACTTCCGCCTGCCAGAAGCAGACATCCCATTAGTATTACACCAATCTTATTTAGCTTCATTGATAGAGTTGCTTATCACTAATCATTAGCCGTTAATCACTTAAAACAGTTTCATCTGTCCTGTTATCTCGTCCCGGATATCGTCTTCACTTTTGCCATGATCCGGGTCCAGTATTTCCGGTTCTTCTTCATCCTGGTCTTCCGTTTCTTCAGGAACTTCGGGTTGCCGTGTAGGTTCCAGTTCATTGACGGTTTCCATTGTGAACGTAGTGATACGTTTACCTTTTGCCTTGAAACCTTTTACGGCAATAAATTCATCAGCTTCTATAATCATCGGTTCGCGGAAACTGTCATGTCCGCCGAATATAATTTCCAGGCGGGGATAACATTCGTCCGTCAACAGGATAAGGCGATTATTCTTGTTCTCTCCCATATAGTTCTGCTTGCGGTTGGTTGCTTCCATGCAGAAACGTTTGATATACGGGAAATTCTGCTGATCTGCATCGTAGAGCACAGCGGTCCATACCTTGTTCGGGTCAAATTTCTCCAATATTCGGATGTTAGCCTCATAGTGATTGCTAAGGTCGAAGTTGGTGATGTAGAAATCTCCGTTATCATGTACTACCAGGATGCTGTCGTCACTCTGGAATTCTCCCAGGTATTCACCTCGTCCGTCATAGTTGAGTCGAAGCACGTCGCGGTCGAACCAGACTTTCCGTCCGCCCAGTGTTGATCCGCCACGCTGTTTCAGGGCAATCTTGTGCACCGGAAGCTTGGTTAGTATATTACCTCTTGCCTGGCGTCCCTTGATGCTGATGTTGCTGAAATCTTCTTCGAAGATAATGCGGCGCACACGCGGATTGGGCTTCAAGGTTACTTTGATGACTTCCGCTTCACCGTTAGGATTGGCTGTGAAGTACATGATGCGTGAATCGGGTGTACCTTGAGTTACATCATATTCACGGTCGCGGATGATGCTTGTTACGGCAAACCGCTTGATATACTGTGTACCTTCTTTTCCGTCGCGATAGACAACGTTGTAGATTGTACGCTTGTCGTTCTTCTTGAAAACGTTGGCATAGAGAATATTCTTGCCTACGAACTTCTTGTCGGATACGGGAGTAACCAGATAGCGTCCGTCCCGGAAGAAGATGATGACATCATCAAGACTTGAGCAGTTACACAGGAATTCATCCTTCTTCAGACCTGTGCCGATGAAGCCTTCTTCACGGTTGATATATAGTTTTTCGTTGGCTTCCACCACTTTGCTTGCTTCGATGGTGTCGAAGTTTCGCAATTCTGTGCGGCGTGGAAAATTCTTGCCGTACTTGTTTTTCAGCATTAAATACCAGTCTACCGTATATTCCACGATATTTGCCAAATGATGATCTATTTCCTCTATGTCCGCTTTCATGCGAGCAATGAGTTCTTCCGCTTTGTCAGAGTTGAACTTGAGGATACGTCCCATCTTTATCTCCATCAATTTGAGGATATCCTCCTTAGTTACTTCGCGTATGAATCGTGGATAATAAGGAGTCAGACGTTCGTCGATATGTGCGCAAGCAGCATCCATATCCTTGGCTTGCTCAAATTCCTTGTCTTTATAAATGCGTTCTTCGATGAAGATCTTTTCCAGTGAAGCAAAGTGCAGACTTTCCAGTATTTCGTCTTTGCGTATTTCCAGTTCCTGGCGTAGCAAGGATAGGGTATTGTCTACCGATTTTCTCAGTACATCGCTAATGGTGAGGAAGTGAGGTTTCTGGTCGTCGATGACGCAACAGTTAGGTGATATGCTAACCTCGCAGTCCGTGAAGGCATACAGGGCATCGATTGTTTTGTCCGAAGAAACGCCGGGGGCAAGATGAACGAGTATCTCCACGTTTCCGGACGTGAGGTCTTCTACTTTCTTTATCTTGATCTTGCCTTTCTCACTTGCTTTCACAATGGAGTCACAAACACTGGCTACCGTCTTACCGTAAGGAATTTCTTTGATGGCAAGTGTCTTGTTGTCGATCTTCTCGATTTTAGCACGTACACGCACTGCACCTCCGCGTTCACCGTCGTTGTATTTAGAAACGTCGATACTACCGCCAGTCTGAAAGTCCGGATAGAGCTTGAACTCTTCCTCGTGCAGATAGCGGATGGATGCATCGCAAAGTTCATTGAAGTTATGGGGAAGTATTTTGGAAGAAAGACCTACGGCAATACCTTCTACCCCTTGTGCCAGGAGCAAAGGGAACTTTACCGGTAGAGTTACCGGTTCCTTATTGCGTCCGTCATAGGAGAGTTTCCATTCGGTTGTTTTAGGGTTGAATACCACATCGAGGGCAAACTTAGACAGACGTGCCTCGATGTAACGGGGAGCAGCCGCACCGTCGCCGGTGAGTATATTACCCCAGTTTCCCTGGCAATCTACGAGCAAATCTTTCTGTCCCAGCTGTACCAATGCATCACCGATGGAAGCATCACCGTGCGGGTGAAACTGCATGGTATGTCCTACGATGTTTGCCACTTTATTGTAACGTCCATCTTCCATACGCCTCATGGAGTGCAAGATGCGTCGCTGCACAGGCTTTAAACCATCATTGATGTGGGGTACGGCACGTTCCAGAATAACGTATGAAGCATAATCCAGAAACCAATTCTGGTACATACCGCTAAGTTGGTATTTTGCTTTTACGTCTTTCGTGTCAGCGGGTTTATAATCCGAATGTCCTTCGTTCCCTTCCGGGAGGTTCTTTTCCAAGTCGTCTTTCGGTGCTTCAAAGTCTTCGCTCATATCTATTTCGGGAATATCTATTCTGAATAATCACTGAATTTTTCAGTCGAACGCAAAAATACGAAATTTCTTGGGAAAATCTGCAAATGAAGACTTTTTAATTATCTGGAAAAGAAAGGTACATCTTGGATGTACATAAGCTACAATCTGCAGATGAATAATAAATTATCATTTATCAGATGTTGCATGTGTGATTTTCTCTTTTGCATTCAATGTGTTATTATATCATAAATAAGTGCTTTTCAAATAAGACATTTATGGCCGAAAACGCACTATTTGAAATGTGAGTTTTTTTCTCTAATATGTGGCGTTTGGCTGCTTGTGGGCGGCATTTCGTTTTTTTGTCAACTTTCCGAATCTACTTGTAGAATTTATGAATGAGAATGGAAATAAGAAGGTAGATGGTTGTAAAGTGTTGATTGTTAGCATGGTGTCTTATGGCTTTTTGTCCAGTTAACAAGTCGTTTCCTATCTCATTTCCTGCATTTCAAATAGTAAGAAAACGGCCCTTTTCGTGAAAAACTGTTTTTGGTGTAGTGGAATAATAATCGGATCTTTGTAAAAGCAAAAAGATAAATTATTTGAAACAGAATTAAGCAGAATATGAACAAGCACTTTTACCTTAAGCATGAGATTATGTCTTTCAATGATCCCCGTATTCAGAATATGATTTCCCGTGAGGGCGGTAAGGCCTACGGTATTTATTGGTATATTTTGGAGAAACTGAGCTTTCTGCCCGATATGGAAGCGGACATGAAATACCTGAAACCTTTTGCCACCCGTAATTTTACTTATCCTTATATGATGAAGATCGTCACGGATTTCCAGTTGTTCACTATTGTCGGCGATCATTTTTCACCCGTGCAGCTAAATACGAAATACGTTGAAGAGCCGCAAAAAAAGGAAGAGGATGTGGAGGTGAAACCGACAAAAAATACTGCGAAAAACAGTGGGCAAAATGGCAAAAAGTACCCGGACAATGATGTAAAATCGGGCAAAAATGACGGATTTTCGACGAAAAACAGGCAGACAATGGACAAAAATCGCGATGGAAATGAATCTGGAGCAATTTGCAACAGTCAGAATAACAGTGGTTTATCCGAAAACTCCATACAGCATAAAGAGAATATAAGAGATATAATAACAACAGCAGCAAAAGAAAAAGAAATATCTGCTGTTGCTGCTACTGTTAATCACAGTGGTATCTATGTTGCTGCCGATACTGCCATCTTTCCCTTTTCCGGCAGTAGTTTCTTTCCTGCCATCTGTCTCAGGCAGCCGTCCTGTGAGCTGCCCTATCGCCAGCGAGGCACTTCTCCACCCGGCAGGCAATGCTATCTGGAACAATCTCACGAGGCAATGGATTCTTCTCCAACTTCGGATAAAACTGCCTTGCGAGATGGCGAAATTCGTCCCGTGATGCGACGAAATCCGCCTCGTGAGATGGGACAGCCTTGCTTCGTGGGGCGGTAAGAATCATCCCATGAGACGGATTTTGGGCTCGTATATCCACCGTATCATCAATTTGTTTGACGGACAGATTGTGTCGAAAGTGCAAAGTGAGAGTTTGTTACGATAAGATAAATTAATACCCCACCTGCCCGACTTATGATATAAATCCCTATCTTTGTGGCGCTTTTTAATAAAGAACTGGATTAAAATTAATAGATATAACAAAAAATGGCACAAGAAGACGTTTTTAAGAAACTCGTATCACACTGTAAGGAATACGGTTTCGTATTCCCCTCCAGCGACATCTACGATGGATTGGGAGCAGTGTATGACTACGGTCAGATGGGTGTGGAACTGAAAAACAACATTAAACAATACTGGTGGCAGAGCATGGTGTTGCTGCACGAAAATATTGTCGGCATCGACTCCGCTATCTTTATGCACCCCACCATCTGGAAGGCTTCCGGACACGTAGACGCATTCAATGACCCTTTGATTGACAACCGTGATTCCAAGAAGCGTTATCGTGCCGATGTATTGATTGAAGACCAACTTGCAAAGTACGACGATAAGATCAATAAAGAAGTTGCCAAAGCTGCCAAGCGTTTCGGAGAGTCTTTTGATGAAGCACAGTTCCGTAGCACAAACGGTCGCGTACTGGAACATCAGGCTAAACGTGACGCATTGCACGAACGTTTTGCAAAGGCACTGAATGATAATAACCTTGACGAGCTTCGCCAGATTATCGTGGATGAAGAAATCGTTTGCCCCATCAGCGGTACAAAGAACTGGACGGAAGTTCGTCAGTTCAACCTGATGTTCTCTACAGAGATGGGTTCTACTTCTGATGGTGCCATGAAGATTTACCTGCGTCCTGAAACAGCTCAGGGTATCTTTGTGAACTACCTGAATGTACAGAAGACCGGGCGTATGAAGATACCTTTCGGTATTGCACAGATTGGTAAGGCATTCCGTAATGAGATTGTTGCCCGTCAGTTCATTTTCCGTATGCGTGAGTTCGAACAGATGGAAATGCAGTTCTTCGTGAAGCCGGGTACTGAATTGGACTGGTTTAAGAAGTGGAAGGAAATTCGCTTGAAATGGCATAAGGCATTGGGATTCGGTGACGACCACTATCGTTATCACGATCATGATAAGTTGGCTCACTATGCGAATGCAGCTACAGATATCGAATTCCTGATGCCGTTTGGTTTCAAGGAAGTGGAAGGTATCCATAGCCGTACGAATTTTGACTTGTCTCAGCATGAGAAGTTCTCAGGTAAGAATATCAAGTACTTCGATCCTGAAACAAATGAGAGTTATACTCCGTACGTTATCGAGACTTCTATCGGTGTGGACCGTATGTTCCTCAGCATTATGTCTGCTTCTTATTGCGAAGAACAACTGGAGAGCGGAGAAAGCCGCGTAGTGCTGAGATTGCCTGCCGCACTTGCTCCTGTGAAGTTGGCTGTAATGCCGTTGGTGAAGAAAGACGGTCTGCCTGAAAAGGCTCGTGAGATCATCGACTCATTGAAGTTCCACTTCCACTGCCAGTATGATGAAAAAGATAGTATCGGCAAACGTTACCGTCGTCAGGATGCCATCGGTACTCCGTACTGTGTGACTGTTGACCACCAAACTCTGGAAGATAACTGCGTGACACTGCGTAATCGTGATACGATGCAACAGGAACGCGTGGCTATTGCTGAACTGAATAACATTATTGCAGACCGTGTCAGCATCACTTCATTGCTGAAAGGGTTGCAATAAGTACTGGAATTCGAAAGTTAGAATACAGAATAAAAAATAATTGAATGAATAAAAAACTCTTAGTATTTTTGCCTTTCCTGCTGATTTTGGCAGGTGCGTTTGTCTCTTGCGAAGAAGTGGAAGAGGAAGGGAAATATGCGAACTGGCAGGAGCGTAATCAAGCGTTTCTGGATTCTATCAAAGTAGTTGCGGGGGATAATTATGTTCCTATGGACTTGGAAAAGTTGGATAAAGTAGAGGTAGGCGAAATGTTCTATATTAAGAATGAATTTGTCAGTACTCTTCAGACTCCGGAATATATATATTGTAAAAAGCTTGTGAAGAATCTGGATGGACAACGTCCGATGGCTACAGAAGCAGCTTATACTTATTATTATGGTACATTGATTACTGGTACTAAGTTTGATGGAAGTTTTACGGGATATAGTGCAATAGATCAGGCTATCCCTAATCCTCCAAAGAATGAGCCGACAGATTTCGACTGGACTGTTAAGTTTACTATCAACTCATCTTCACTGACAAGTGGATGGAGAACTTTCCTGCAATATATGCGCGTTGGAGAACGCTGGATGGTTTATGTTCCATGGGGTTCTGCATATGGAACTGATGGTAGTGGATCGATTCCCGGTTATTCAGTATTAGCTTTTGATGTGATAATGACAGAGGTGGCTCAGTAAACTAACTTCTTCATGAAAAAATAAAGGAGGCATATCTATTTCTTTTGATTAGATATGCCTCCTTCTTTTGTTTTATATTTTGCTATTACAGGGTTTTCTATTGGAAATGTGTATATTTGCACAAAACTCGTATCGAAAATGTGTAAATTCACACATTTATGATATCAAAAATGTGATTTGCTATGTTTGAAAGAGACATTATCTCGCAATTGGCAGCATGGAAAACGGATACGAACAGAAAGCCTCTGGTAATTCATGGTGCACGACAGGTAGGTAAGACGTGGGCTTTGAAGTACTTTGGCAGAGAGTATTTTGACGATGTTGCTTATTTTAGCTTGGATAAGGATGAAAGTGGTCTTTGCGATGTCTTTAGAACAACGAAGGACCCTCAACGAATTATTCAACACTTATCTTTTTTGCATGGAAAGAAGATAGAACCTCAAACAACCTTATTGATTCTGGATGAAATTCAAGAGTGCAACGAGGCATTGAATGCATTGAAATACTTCTGTGAGGAAGCTCCTGAGTATGCTGTGGCGTGTGCGGGCTCTTTGTTAGGCATTTATCTGAATCATGTGGGCAAATCATTTCCGGTAGGGAAAGTGAATCATCTTTATATGTATCCGCTCACTTTTACGGAGTTCCTGAGGACAAAAGACCCAGCTATGCATGAGTATATGCATTCTATTGATAAGGTAGAACCACTGCCACAGATTTTTTTTGATAAGTTGCGGGAGTCTTTTACTGCTTATTCCATTTGTGGAGGTATGCCCGAACCTGCCACCTTGATGGTTGATTTTAATGATATGGAGAGAGTGGATTCTGCACTTCAAGATATACTGAATGATTATGCTCTGGATTTCGTGAAACATACTACTCCGACTTTGGCTCCTCGTATCAATTATGTCTGGAACTCGTTGCCTTCGCAGTTGGCGAAAGAGAATCGCAAGTTTGTTTATCAGTTGGTCCGTCCGGGAGCACGTGCCAGGGAATATGAAGATGCCATTTTGTGGTTGGAGCAGGCAGGGCTTATAAATAAAGTATTACTTAGCAAAGCTCCCAAGTTACCATTGAAAGCTTATGATGATTTAGGTACATTTAAACTTTATACATTGGATTTGGGTTTGTTGCGGAGGCTGTCTGAATTGGATGCCAGTATATTATTGTTGCCTACTCCTGCCTATACAGAATATAAAGGGGCGTTAGCTGAGAATTATATATTACAAAGCCTTACAGCACAGTTTCAAATGCCTTTCCGTTATTGGGCTTCAGGCAATAAGGCAGAGGTGGACTTTTTGCTTCAGTATGCCAATCAGATCTATCCGATAGAGGTAAAAGCAGACCAAAATATACAGGGCAAAAGTCTGATTCAGTATGAGAAACTCTTTCAACCTACTTGTCGAATTCGGTATTCAATGTTGAATCTGAAGCGGGATGGAAATTTGCTGAATATACCTTTGTTCTTGGCGGATAAGACGAAAGCGTTGTTGGGAGTGGTTAGTGATTAGTGGTTAGTGGTTAGTGATTAGCTTCATGCGGAATAATAGCGCAGCCTACTAATCACTAACCACTAACCACTAATCACTAATTACATCTTCTTTTTTAACGCCTTTACCCAAATCTTATACCCTTCTTCATTCAGGTGCAAGCCGTCACTAGTCAGTTCTTTGCGCAGTACATTCGTGCCTTTCTCTGTAAATAACGGGAAGAGGTTGATGAATGTAATCTTGTGATCTTTAGCTAAAACTTCCAGTTGTGCATTGATTTCGGGAACCATGTCGGTTTTCCCGGTTAATTTTTTGTAACGTCCGAAGCTCTCATCGAAAGGCAGGAGACTTTGCAGGTAGAGTTTCGTATCGGGAGATTCACGCTGAATGCGCTCTACGGTCATGCGTATCATATTGACAATGCTGTCCGCAGTGAGGTCGTGTGAGATGTCGTTGACACCGGCAAGGAGGAATAATTTCTCAGGGTGTCCCGGAAGTATCTGGTGCAGGCGGTCGTAAATACCCATAACTTCATCACCGATGATACCACGGTTACGGATGTTTTTCTTGTTGAGGCGAGCGTTCCAGTCGCCGCCACCTTCTGTAAGGCTGTTGCCTACCATGACGATGTCTTTGGAAGTAATGGCAGGTTCATCCATGAATTGAAGGAAGCGCTTATAGTAATGGTCCGTATAAATACGTGGGGTGGGATAGATAGAAGCTGCAACAACATTGGCTATCAGAGAGCGCAAACGAACCATGCTGTGACCGTCTTCGGGATGCACGGCATTGACGAGCAGGATGACGGAAGTATCGTTGTCCGGATCTATGATGATGGAAGTACCGGTGTATCCGGTGTGCCCGTAGGTATTCGGACCAAAATAATCTCCGTTATTGGAAGCGTAGGCGGTGAAGTTATCCCATCCTAAAGTACGTCCTAATGTAGCGGTGGCACGAGGGACGGTACGCATAGCTTTTACTCCCAATGGGCTGAGGATACGGTGTCCGTTCCATTCTCCGCCGTTTTGCAGGGCGGCGCAGAGGACAGCTATGTCTTCGGCACAAGAGAATACGCCGGCATTGCCGGAAATACCGCCATTCATGATGCGGGCGAGTGGATCGTGTACTTGTCCGCAGAGGACGCTGCCGTCGGGTTGCTTCTCGGTAGGAGCGATGAGGCTATGCCAGTCACCTTCAGTAGAGGTTGCCCAGTGGGCATCTGCTGTATTGATCCATTTTCCATCCTTGTCGCGCTTGCAGGGGAGATAATCGGTATGGGTCATACCTAATACATCAAAGAGATTTTCGCGAGCGAAGTCACGTAAAGATTGTCCGCTGACGGTTTCGATGATGCGTTGCAGGGTGATGTAGTTAAGGCAACTGTATTGGAAGTCGGTTTGCGGCTTGAAGTCGCGGCGGCAGTTGGCTATGTACTCTATCATTCCGTTGGGGCTGGGAGAGCCATATTGTTTCTCCAATTCACTGGTTGGAGCATAAGGGGGGAGGCCGGAAGTGTGCGTTAGCAGGTCGGCGATGCGGATGATTTTCTTATCTTTTCCGTCTTCGCTCATCCAGGACTTAAATTCAGGGATGTAGAGGCTGACGGGGTCCAGGAGGCGGAGCTTGCCACGTTCTGCGAGGATGTGGGTACAGATGGCAGTGGACATGGGTTTGCTGCATGAGGCCATATCGAAAATGGTGTTTACGGTCATTGGCTCGGTGTTAGGGTACACACGCTTGTTGCCGTATGCTTTGAGGTAGGCCATCTTCCCGTTGCGTACTACGGCGAGCACGGCACCGGGAATGTCTTTATTGGCGATGGCGGTTTCTATCGCTTCGTCAGCGTACAGCAAATGACGGGAATCCATGCCTACTTGTTCGGGGGCAACACGTTGCAAGGATTGTGCATTGGCTTGCAGGGCAAGCAACACAAAGAAGAAAAAGGAAGGGAGGAGTTTCATAATGTTACCCCCCTATAAGCATCCACTGCCTTTTTCACTGAACCATGCATTAGCAACAGTGCCTTTGCCTTTCCATAGTCCAATCCCAGTTCTTCTACAATCATACGGGTACCACGGTCTACCAATTTCTGGTTACTCAGTTGCATGTTCACCATCTTATTACCTTTCACGCGGCCCAGTTGTATCATGACAGAAGTAGTAATCATGTTCAGTATCATCTTTTGCCCCGTACCCGATTTCATGCGTGAACTGCCTGTTACATACTCCGGTCCTACAATCATTTCGATGGGAACATCTGCTTCTGCTGCCATTGGAGAGTCGGGGTTGCTGGTGATGCAGCCTGTAAGAATGCCGTGCTCGCGTGCTTTCTGCATGGCGCCGATCACGTAAGGAGTCGTGCCGGAAGCAGCAATGCCGATGACAGTATCTTTATCCGTAATGTTACGTTCAACCAACTCTTCCCAACCGCGACGCATATCGTCCTCCGCATTTTCCACCGGATTGCGCAGGGCTGTATCGCCACCTGCTATCAGTCCGATGACAAGCGTAGGCGGCATGCCGAATGTTGGAGGAATTTCTGATGCATCCAGCACACCCAGGCGACCGCTGGTACCTGCTCCCATATAAAAGATACGTCCGCCTTGCTTCATGCGTGGAACGATTTGTGTCACCAGTTTTTCAATCTGTGGGATGGCTTTTTGAACAGCCAATGCCACTTTCTGGTCTTCTGTGTTGATGTCCTCCAATATTTCGCGGACAGATTTCTTTTCTAAGTCGTTGTAGAGCGAAGGTTGCTCTGATATTTTTACGAATGCCATGATGATGATGAGATTTATGAGTTATAATTTATGATTTATGGGGACTGGGATGGTTAACTATGGTAGCTAATCAGGCCTTCCATAGGGCTTTGGAGAATGGTGCCTACTTGAACGCCCATTTCCTGTGCTGCTTCGGCAAGTACCTCCTTATAATGGAATGCTACGGAGCCGATGAAATGTACCTTGCTATGCTGATAATCGTATTGCATGACGTTCCTTTTCAGGAAAGCCTTGAAACTGTTCAGCACCAGCGTGCGCACACAAGGCTCGTCCAGATTCTGAGCGAGGAATGGAGACAGGCTTGCCAGGAAGCGGTTCGGGAATGGTTTACGATATACACGGTCGATGATGTCTGCCGGTTCCAGATTGAACTGCTTGAGGAACTTCTCTTTCAGTTCCGGAGTCATCTGATTCTTCAGAATATCGCCTACCAGCAACTTGCCCAGGCAAGCACCGCTACCTTCGTCGCCAAGGATGAAACCCAGGGGAGAGACGTTGGCACCAATGTGTTTGCCGTCGTAATAACACGAGTTGGAACCTGTGCCCATGATGCAGGCTATGCCCGGTTCGTGTCCGCAAAGTCCGCGGGCGGCGGCAAGCATGTCCGTATTTACTTCCACTTCGTCGCCCGAAACCTGGAGATGCTGGATAATGGCACGGTGTACCATGGCAATTTTGTCGGGAAAGCCACAGCCGGCACCATAAAAGTACACAGCGTCGAAGGCATTGGTCGTTAACTGGGGCAGCAGCGCTGTCGCAATTTCATTACTGATCTCCTCTTCCGACTGAAAGAAAGGGTTGGTACCTTTCGTAGAAACCTGCTGGATGAGTTTACCTTTCTCTACAACACACCAATCGGTTTTTGTAGAGCCACTGTCTGCTATTAATATCATATCGTTTAATTTTAATTATTCATCGTTTATATTTCATCGGTGTTATAGTCTTTTGCCGATTTACCTGCTTGCTACTATATCTTGATATATATCTTCCGTTTATACAATTGATAGCCGATGCACCAGTTGATGGCTACAAAGAGCAATGCATAGGCCAGTGAACCGCCTGTCTCACCGAATATCGGCATAAGAACAATCTTATATAAGAATCCGTGTATGCTGATGTTGCCATCACCCCAGGGGAAGCTGATGCTGCCGAACAGGATGCCGAGCACTCCACCCAGAACGTACATGAACAGGGGGTTGACACCGAAAGCTTCGAAGAAAGTACACCATTTCTTGTATCCTTTCACGTCGATGATCCAGATGAGCAATGCAAGGAAAGTAGAGGCCAACCCGCAAGTGGTGAGGACGAAAGTGGGAGACCAGATTTTCTTGTTGATAGGGCAACCGTAGCTCAGCAGGAAGCCTGCAAAAGTAAGGATGGCACCAACCAGGAATAATTTGATCAGGTGAGAGTTCAGTAACGCTTCGCGACTCTCGGCTTTATTGCTGTCCAGCATCATGCGACCCACGCAGAAACCCAGCAATACATGGGCAATGGAGGGGATGGTGCTTAAAAGACCTTCGGGATCAATGCCGTTGTCCTTGTACATATGTGCGGGGGTGAGGATGGCACGGTCCACTATGGAGAGGATATTGGTTTCGTTGTAAGCAAATCCGTTGCCACACATCAGCAGGATGAAGTAGCCTACCAGCAATGTGGCAATGAGGTAAGGGATATGACGGTGTTTCATGGTCAGCGCAATGATAGCGGTAGCACCGTAGCAAAGGGCCAGACGCTGCATGACACCCAGGATACGGATGCGGTCGAAAGTCCAGACGGATGCCCAGAGTTGTTCGCCAAAACTGAGGCCTTCATGGGAGCCTGCCCAGTAGTAACAGAATCTGGAGAACCAGCCGATGGCAAGTCCGATCAGGAAGATGATAATGGTGCGCTTCAATATCTTCATGGCGGCTGCATGACTGAACTCGAAATTGTACTTCTTCAGGGAGATATAGGTAGAGATACCCATGATGAACATGAAGAAAGGGAAGACGAGATCGGTGGGGGTGAGGCCATTCCACTCAGCGTGGCGCAGGGGGGCATATATATGTCCCCAAGTGCCGGGGTTGTTCACCATAATCATGCCCGCAATGGTGACACCGCGAAGGATGTCGAGGGCAAGAATGCGCTTGTTTGTCTTGGTCTGACTGTTCATTGTAATAAGTGTGTTAAGTTATTAGTTATAAGTTATCAGTTGCTTCAGCTTTCACGCTCTTCGTGCATTGGTCTACGAGATAGGCAATAGAGACGTAGGGGATACCTGAATTGGTAGTCAGTCCTATTTCGCAAGTACGACTGTTGGAGTAGCCGATAGTGATACTCGATGCTTCTATCTGCGGACGGAGTTTGCGCAGGGCATAGGAATTCAGTTCGGGATAGGTGAATCCACGGTCGCCGGCAAAACCACAGCAGCCTACTTCTTCGGGTACGAAGACATGCGTAGAACAGAGTTTTGCCAGGGAGATAATTGTATCTGCCAGACCCATTTTGCGCATGGAGCAGGTGATGTGTACAGCTACGGGGCGGTCGGTCTGCGTGAAGACCAGTTTGTCTCGCAGGAAGGTGTAGATGAATTCTGCAGGTTCGTAGAGTTTCATCTTCTGAATGGTTTCGCGCATGCGGTGCAGGCAGGGGCTCTGATCGCAGAGAACAGGGTACTTGCCTTGCTCGCTGGCTTCCCAAAAGGCGGCTTCGAGTTCGGCAGCTTTGCGGTCAGCAATGTCGAGCATACCTTTACTTTCCCAGATGGTGCCGCAGCAGAGCTTATCCATGTCCTTGGGGAAGATGACTTCGTAACCGCCTTTTTGCAGGAGGGAGATCATCTTGTTTACCAAAGGTTGCTCCACGGGGGATTTTTTCGGGAGACCCATGGTTTGGTTGATGCAGCTGGGGAAATAAACTACTTTGTTTAATTGACAATTGACAGTTGACAATTGTGACTTGTCAATTGAATAAGCTTTCGGCATGGCAGGCGTCCACAAAGGCACGCCCAATACATTGTGCATTCCTTTCGTAATGCTGCTCATAGCTTTAGTTCCCAATACGGAGTGCCCGAAATTGGCTAATGATAAAACGGGGCGCAGACTACTCTTAACACCGGCGAAGTGATTGGCTACGAAATCTCCTGCTTTATATCCGAGACTACCTTTCGGCAGTATTTCCTGGCGGATGATGTGGGTCAGGTCGCCTGTATTGATATTCATCGGGCAAGACATGGAGCACAGTCCGTCTCCTGCGCAAGTTTGATTGCCCGGGTAGCGGTATTGTTTTTCGAGTAGAGACAGACGTTCCGGGTCTGTGCCGCTTTGTTTCAGACGTGATATTTCCCGTTGCAATACAATGCGCTGGCGCGAAGAAAGGGTAAAGCCGCACGACAGGCAGTTCACTTCGCAGAAGCCACATTCGATGCACTTGTTTACTTTTTCGGCAGGACTGGCTTCGTCGATAGGAATCAACGGTAACGGTTTGAAGTTCTTGATGTGGCATTGCGGGTCATCATTGAAGATAACTCCCGGATTGAGCAGCCCTTTCGGGTCGAACAACTGCTTGACTGCCTTCATGGCTTCAAAAGCTGCCTCTCCCCATTCATATTTCACGAAGGGGGCCATGTTACGTCCGGTGCCATGTTCTGCTTTCAGCGAACCGTCGTATTTATCGACTACCAGAGTCTTTACGTCATTCATCAGGTCCTCGTAGCGCTTTACTTCGGCGTCGGTACTGAAGGATTGGTTCAGGATAAAATGGTAGTTGCCTTCCAGGGCATGACCGTAGATGCAGGCATCATCGTAGCCGTGGCGGGCGATGAGCTGTTGCAGGTCGGCAGTGGCTTCGGGCAGGTCTTCGATGTGGAAGGCTACGTCCTCGATGAGGCAGGTAGTGCCCGGCTGGCGTGTACCGCCTACGGATGGGAATATGCCTGAGCGGATAGCCCAATACTTGGAATATTCTTCCGGCCGGTCGGTGAAGTGCACGGGGATGTAGGTGCTGAAAGTTTTCAGACATTCCTCGATTACTGAGATGTTCTGTTCCAGTTCCTCGCGGGTGCGGGCTTTGGTCTCGGTCAGCACGGCTGTGAGGCCGGAGGCATCGGCAACTTCTTGCTTATACTTTAAGTAGACAGGGTCTTCTACCGAAGAGAGGCTCTTGTAGTCCAGCAGTTCGGCACCTTTTACTATCTTTCTGTCTGCTTCTGATGCGGAAGTATTGTCATTTGAGAGTTCTTTCATCACCACCACCGCCCGGCAGGCATCCTTGATGCTGGTAAAATAGAGCATGGCACTAGCCTTGTACGGATAGTCGTACTCTGTGCGCATGGTAATTTGAGAAAGGAACGCAAGCGTGCCTTCCGAGCCTACCATCAGGTGGGCAATAATATCGAACGGATCATCGAAACGGACAAATGGCAGAAGGTTCAGTCCGGTTACGTTCTTGATGGAGTATTTGTAGCGGATGCGTGCAGCGAGTTCTTCGTTGGCACGTATCTGGTCACGCAATTCGCAGATGCGATTGTAGAAATCGGGGTGGGTGGCTTCGAAGGAAGCACGCGAAATGTCGTCCCCTGTGTCTAGCACGGTGCCGTCCGCCAATACGATGCGGGCGGAGAGAAGTACCTTGTCGCTATTGGCATGTGTGCCGCAATTCATACCCGAGGCGTTGTTCATGACGATGCCGCCTACCATGGCACTTTTCACGCTTGCCGGGTCTGGAGCAAACTTACGTCCGTAGGGGGCGAGAATCTCGTTAACCCGCTGACCGATGATGCCCGGTTGCAAGGTAATCTGTTCATGATCGGGAGAAATGCTGTACTTCTCCCAATGTTTTCCGGCTACTACCAGGATAGAGTCACTAATGGCTTGTCCCGACAAACTGGTTCCTGCGGCACGAAACGTTACTGGCAGACCGTAACGGTCAGCAAGTCTCAGCAAGTCGGAGATCTCCTCTTCGCTGTTGGAACGAATCACGATTTGTGGGATAAGACGGTAGAAACCCGCATCTGTTCCCCATGCCAACCGGCGCAGTTCGTCGGTATATATCCTATCTTGCGGAATAAGTCCCCTTATTCCCTGCAAAAACGAAGTGTAGCTACTTTTTACCATAGTGTTTTCGCCTTTCTTTTCCTTATCATTCTTTTCTTCTTTCACCTGCCTGTGATGACAAGCACTTGTCACCCCTCATGGCATCCCGATTCCTTAATGGTTCTTTTCGGTGCAAGAAGCGTTTATTGTTCCCTACTTGTACAGGTAGTACTTCTTCGACAATCGTCGGAAGTCTTCAGCATCCTTATACCAATAGTCGCGAACATCTTCCCATCGGTTGCGCTGTGAGAACCGCTTGCGTATCTCTTCCGAGCCGCTTACCATGTCGAACATACGGAAACGTCCCTTGTCGGCATGCTCAAATACGGCACGGTCAGGATAGAGCGCTGCGATTTCCTGCATCACTAGGAATTGGATGTCGCTCAGCGGGGCTTTCTGCACGTCCATGATGTGTACCTGTACGCCTTGCAGCAATTCACCCTTACCCACGGAGTAGAAGGGTTTCAGATACATCGGCCTGAATACAACACCCGGCACATTCAATGCGTTCAGGTTTCCCGCCAGTTTTTCTGCTTCTACCCACTGTGCGGCGAACATCTGGAACGGTATCGTATAGCCTACCCCGATAGACATGTATCCCAGCTCACCCAGAATACCGCTTACCGGATAGAATATAGCCGAGTGCGGATGGGGGATATGTGGAGAAGAGGGTACCCATTGCAACCCTGTCTGTACATAGTCCATCTTGCGTTTCCAGCCTTTCATCTTCACAACGTGCAGGTTACATTGTGCTGCCATCATCTTCTCTCCGTTCAGCATCAATGCCAGCTCACCGCAAGTCAGCCCGTAAAGGTACGGAATCTTGAACTGACTGACAAAAGAAATGCAATCATCTTCTACCAGATTGCCTTCTATCTTGAGTCCGCCTACCGGGTTGGGACGATCCAATACGATAAATTCTTTACCGTTTTCGGCTGCTGCTTCCATAGCCAGTCCCATTGTACTGATATAGGTGAATGAGCGGCAACCGATATCCTGGATATCGTAGACTAATACGTCAATGTCTTTCAACATCTCCGGCGTAGCCTTGCGGGTTTTGCCGTAAAGGGAATATACGGGCAATCCGGTGGTGGCGTCTTTGATGTCTGTCACGTGGTCGCCGGCATGTACGTCGCCACGAACCCCATGCTCCGGACCGAAGAGGGCAACCAGATTTACGTTCGGTGCTTCATGCAGAATATCAATGGTGGATTTCATCTGATTATCCACTCCGGTGGGGTTGGTAATCAGACCTACGCGTTTGCCTTCCAGGCACTTGAAATTCTGGTCTTTCAGGACTTCGATACCTGTCTTTATTCTTATCTTTTGTGCCTGCACCACGCTTCCGCAAAGGAGGCAGAGCAAGGATATTATAATTATCTTCTTCATAACTAATCACTAATCATTAATTGTTAATCACTTTTTTCCGTATGTTGGGTCAATCTTCCTGTCGGCAAACACCGTGACCACAATAGTGGCGGCACAGCAGAGGATTACGATCCAGAAGAAGTTGACATAGCCGACTGCTTCCTGAAGGTAACCTGCAAACATGCCTGGAATCATCATGCTCAGTGCCATGAAAGCGGTACAGATGGCGTAGTGCGACGTCTTGAACTCTCCTTCGGAGAAGTACATCATATAAAGCATATAGGCCGTGAATCCGAATCCGTAGCCGAACTGCTCGATGGCAATGGCCGTTGAAATGGCAAATAGATTATCGGGTTGGCCGATGGCGAGATAGACGAAGGTCAGACAGGGGAGTGTCATACATGCTGCCATCCACCAAATGGATTTCTTCAGTCCGATGCGCGATGCGAATAATCCGCCTAGGATACCGCCTACGGTGAGGAATATCACTCCGATAGTGCCATATACAATACCTACTTCTGCTGTGGAAAGTTCCAGACCTCCTGCCTCTTTAGAAGCTACCAGGAAAGGCATGCACATCTTGATGAGGAATGCTTCGGGAAGGCGATAAAGTAACATAAATGCGATGGCCAACCATACGCCGGGTTTGGTGAAGTAAGTGGCAAATGTACGCCCAAACTCTTGGAATATGGCTTTTGCATTGGCTGTTCCCGGTGTCAATACAGACTTGTCAGAGGTAGGCTTGGGTATTGCAAAGAGGTGATAGAAAGTTACCAAACTGAACATGACGGCTGTAACCAGCATTGTGATGGTCCACGACAGTGGAATGTCTTTGTACCTCAGTTCAATGGCACCGGCAATGGCTACGAGTACTCCTTGTCCGAAGATGGATGCAAGGCGGTAGAAGGTGCTTCGGATACCGACGAATGCGGCTTGGTCGCTTTGCTTTAATGCCAGCATGTAGAAGCCATCGGCGGCAATATCATGTGTGGCCGAAGCAAATGCTGTAATGATGAAGAGAATCAGTGTAATGGTGAACATGCTGATGGGAGTCGTCCCGGCAGCTATTGTTGCTTCATCCGGTTTCGGAATGGACAGTGTCAACAGAATGAATGCTATCGACATCAGGATTTGCATAGAGATGATCCACCATCGTTTGGTCTTGATGATGTCGATGAACGGACTCCAGAAGGGCTTGATGGTCCAGGGTAGATACAGTAAACTCGTAAACAAAGCCATCTCTCCATTGGGAACACCCATCTTGGCAAACATCAGTACCGAGATGTTGTTAACTATGAAGTAGGGAATGCCTTGTGCAAAGTATAAGGTAGGTACCCATGCCCACGGTGATATTCTTTTTGTACTGTTCATGATATTGTTTATTGTTTTGTTAAATTATTCATATAGCTTCTCGATACTTGCACCTATGTAATAGTGCAGCAGTATCGCGTCATACTTATAGCCTTGTTCGCCCATAACAGCAGCACCGATCTGGCATAGTCCTACACCGTGTCCCCAGCCGGCTCCGGTGAGGATGAAACGGGCGGGGATACCTTCGGGAGAGACGTCTTCCTTATCTATTACAAATGCGGAACTGTACAGATGGGAAGTGGACAGTGTGCGACGTATTTCCAGTTCTTTGCCAATGGTGAGCGTCTTCTTGGTTCCTACGATTTTCAGTTTCCAGAGGCGACCTGAAGTTCCACGAGCGATAGGAACAAGATCAATGATTTGCCCGTAATCGATGCCAGAGCGTTTCAGGATCAGTGCGGAAAGTTCTTCTTGGGTGTAAACTACTTTCCAGCGATAGAAGTCGGTGGTTTCCTGGTCGTAGTTATTCAATACCTGTGAGAGGACTTTCTTGTCTGTGGTGTTGCAGAAAGCGGGTGGAGAAGTACGTATCCATGTCTTGGCTTCTTGCTCGTCGGTCAGATCTGGTAATCCGCTACCGGATAAGGTGTTTTCGAAACTCAAGTCATTGAATTTGGAACTGAAGATACGGAAATCCCGTTGTTTCAGGAGATAGGGATACTTCACATCTTCCCAGCAATACTGGAATTCTTCGAATGCACCGCCGCAGCATTTAGAGAATCGGGCATCGCATATCTTACCGTCAGACGTTAATACTTGTCCGCGGGTGGCAGCGATGGCTTGCTTTACGATTTCGGTGGAGGCACGGGTAATGCCTTGGTAACGCTGGCAGTGGTCGTCTGCACAGACGTCGAAACGGGTGTGGTCTTCACGGTCGTACCAACGGATTAACTCTTCATCTGTTTGGGTGAAAGCGGAATACTCTGTCTGGGTTTCCGTAATCTCCTTGTTCTTATGAATCTGAGCCAAAAGCCAGCTTCGTGAAATTACTGCATGTGCCTCCAACAGCTCTAACGAAGCCGTTGCGCTCATCTCACTGGAGATTACGCTGGTCAGGTAATCTTCTACGTGAATGACGTTGATACCTGTCAGCTTCTTGTTCTCCACAATAATCTTCAGAGAACCCAGAAAGCGCTGGTCTTCTTTGCGCTCCCAGTGGAAGTTGATGCCGATGGTGACATCGAGCAGTTCGAAAGCGTCGGTGGCTTCGTTTACAGGTTCAAATAGAAGCTCGTCATAAAGGCGTCCGTTCCACAGTATCCTGTCTTCGTTGTAGGTCACAACCTGCTTACCACTGATTTCCATACCGTTGATGCGGTACGGATTCAGCAGGATAAACTCTATTTGTGGCTCGAACAATATGCCTACGTGTACTTTGGGCTCTTTCATAATCGTTTATATTTGTTCTTTAATGCGCTGACGTACCCGATGGAAGTCTTCGGCAGAAAGCGATACTTCACTCAAGATCTGGGCTATATCTTCGGCTGTGATCTTGAGAAAGTCTTTTTCTACCGGTGTGATAAACACTCCGCCGAGGTCTACGGATGCAGGACTGCTCAATAAATTAGCATCCCCTTCGGCTGTATAGCAAGCCGGACGGTGCTTCTCACGTGGAAATACGCATACGATCCATTTCTCATCTTCGTACCATGCCAATATATTCATCATCGGTTCGTCATCTCCCGGTTTGATGTCCAGTGAGTGGTAAATGATATCGAACAGGGCGGCAGCGTGTTTCTTATTGCCTGCTTCGATGACCAATGTTGCACGGGGAGCGTCATTCAGGTACCAGAGGGTAGCTTCACCGTAATCGGCCACTTTGCCTGCTACCTGTCCGCGCCAGTCCTTTTCAATAGGCATGAAACCTTTGTTGCCTGCCTGGAAGTGAGCATGGTCGGGGGCGGATGCACCGCATTTGGGACCATTATAGAATATTGTGTAATCCGTCAACGCCTGTGCCAATGCCAGCATATCCTTGAAACGGACGGCTATGCGCTGGTTCACGTGTGCCACTTCCGGTATCGTCAGGTGGCGGGGAAAGATAGGGAACGGATTGACCAGGATATTATAATGTCCTTCGAATGGAATTCCTTTCTGCACCGGCGGTAAATTGGCCGGGCAGAGAAAACATTTGCGTTCCTTGATGGACTGGGCATCTACTTTAGCTCCCGAAGAAACGATACGTGCAGGATTGAACTGTACCTTATATGGAATACCGTTTACATCCAACTCCTTCACCTGCACACCCGAAAGGGCGGCGTAGTTGTTACGAGCCGTTTCCCAGGAGGCAAGTTGCTCGGTAAGCAGATTGTTTATGGTTTGGTTCATATATACTCTATATATTATTGATTGTATAATGCGAATCTTTTGCTCGGTCAGGCAATGATGCCTTGCTCGGTCGAGTGACGATGCTTCACCCGGTCGAGTGACGATGCTTCACCCGATCGAGTGACGATACTTCACCCGATCAAGTGACGATACTTCGTCAATATTTGCTTTTATTCTTCGCCACACGTGCCTGGAGTTCCCAGGTACGGATGCGGTCTTTATATAGATTATGGCCATTCATTTTCACGATATCCAGTGAAGCATCCGAGTTGTCGTCCCAGCGGCGGCACATGTAAACTACGTCATACACACGGCCGATCTGGTATTGGCGGGAGAAGTTTAATCCCAGTGCATAGTCTTCACCATAGCTGGTATTCGGAACTTTCACTTCACGCAGCACCGGAGTATAGAAAGCACGCGGAGCACCCAGACCATTGATGCGGAGTGCATTGTTGCGTCCGTTTTCGGGGGTCCATTCTTTATGGTCGATAATACCCGGAGCAATCATATTCATATTGAAGTCCGTCATCATATAAGTACCTACCACCATGGCGCAATTCTGTTCATAGAAAGCACGAACCATAGTGGTCAGTGTATTTTCATCGCTGTACACGTCGTCACTGTCCAGTTGTACGGCGAACTTACCACACTTAGGATGATGCACACCCATGTTCCAGCACCCGCCGATACCCAGGTCCTTGCGTTCGGGGATGATATGGATGAGGCGTTTGTCGTTCTTGAACTCGTCAATAGCTTCTGTGGTCCCGTCCGTAGAGTGGTTGTCGATGATAATCAGGTTGAACTTAAAGTCGGTCTTCTGCTTCAATACCGAATGGATGGCATCGCGGATGGTGCGGATACGATTGCGTACGGGGATGATAACCGAAGCTTCATATTCGAAGTTGCCTGCTGAGAATTCTATTTGTTTGAATTCAGGAACCAGATAACCGCCGATTTCTTTCAGATGCTCGGTACAAGCCTGTTCCATTTCAATCTGGCGGTCACGGTTTCTGGGATCCACGTAATCGAATATCTTCTCACCGCTCTTGCGCGTATCGTCTTCGATTTCGCTGTACAGATACTCATTGATGTGTACCAGACTTTCTTTTTGGCTTACTTTCAGACGAAGGTCATAAAGTCCGGCAAATTTATACTCGTCTTCATTCATGCGGGCAGCGGCTTCCTTGAATGCATCCGTACGAAATAACAGTACGGAACCGAAGTCGAAATCATCGCGCAATGAGCCGAATTGATAATCGATCACCGGGGCATTGGTTTGCTTGCCTTCCTTTACCTGGTAGCGGTCAGCATATACCATGCCTGCACCGCTGTCTTCAGCAATGTGGATCATACGCTCCAGGGCGAATAAACCCAGTTCGAGCGTCGTATATTTCGTATAGATCAGTGTATATTCTGCATCGCTATGTCCGGCGATATCCCTCATAGCAGTGCTGGACTGGATGGATTGCATGTGCAGGGTACTGCATCCGGGTAGGTTTTCTGTAACGTCCGGTAGGGCGAGCAGATAAATATTATTCACTAAGCCGGTTTCTTGCAGGCCTTTTACTGTCTTTTCCGCTTGTGCAGCTCCTGAGAAAGGAACGAAGCAATTGATTTTATTCATAATGTCCTATATTGCTTTTAATTATTAATTCTTTAATTTTTAACTCGTAGCAGTCCTACTTCGCCACTGGTGGCGGTGAACAATACCTGTCGCCCGTTCAGCGGCACTACGGTACTGATCAGTGAGTTACCTATCTTATGCTTCCACAAGACTTTACCGGTTTGGGCTTCTAAGGCAAAGATCAGTCCTTCCTTGGTGCTGCCGAACATTACACCTCCCTTTTCCACTTGCATGGAGGGTGCATGTTCGTATCCGAAGCCGACGTTGCTTGCCCATAATTCGCGGGGTTGATCTCCTTGTGTGGCATAGCAGACAATACTGTCGTTCATGGTCTTGCTGAATACACGCGTTCCGTCTTCCGACAGGCCAATCGTTTCACGTACCATAGACTGGAAAGTGCGCCATACAGTTTTTCCGTTTTCTATATTGATAGCCGTCATGGCACGTTGCGGGTCGGTGATAAATACTTTGCCTTCTGCGGCTACCGGCCATACGGCTGCGGGTGAGAAGTGCATGCGCGTCAGCCCGCCTGTCCACTTCCATAATTCCTTGCCGTCTGCCTTATTCAATGCATAGAGGGTATTGTCCCAGGCACCGAAGATCACTTTGTCGGCTGTTACCAGTGGTTTGGTTTCAATGTATCCTTTCACACCGGTATATGCCCAGATTACTTTACCTGTATGGATATCAATAGCACGGAAAGTAGAATCGCTGGCACCGATGTAGGCAATTCCATTTTCAATGGTTACCGCGCCCAATACCGGATCTTCTGCTTTTACAGTCCATAGCAGTTTTCCGTCTTTGCTGTTCAGACCGTAGATGTTACGATCGGCAGAACCGAATACGACTACACCATCTGCCGCAGCCGGAGTACCTACAATACGCTTACCGGACTGGAAATTCCATAGTTTCTTTCCATTCTTCAAGGCGTAGCAAGTCAGGTAACCCATATCGTCTCCGACGAACACTTTGTCTTTTTCTACTGCAGGCGAACAATAGATACCTGCACCGGTTTGCACTACCCACTGTTCTTTCACATTCGGGTATTCTGTGTTGACTGAAAAGTCGGGGTATTTCTCTGCTTTTCCATTGCGGTCATAATAGGGCTGAGTCAGTGAGAAAGCAGCCCATTGCTTTTTCGGTTCGCCAATGCGTTGAGTGTAGACGAGAATCGAATCTTTCGTTATATCATAGATGCCGTATCCCGGTTTTCCTTCTTTATCACGCAGGTTGCTGCGCATTAAGATACCCGGAATGCCATCATAACGCAAATCCCGGTTACGGTGATAGTGCCCGCCGATGAACAAACGAATGTTATAGGGGCGCACTGCATCTGTTACTTCATACCAGTTATCCACATCTCCATCCAGTAACGGATAGTGTGTGACGAGTATAACCGGTTTATCTTTTCCAAACTTATCTATTTCTTCCGTCATCCAACGGATATCCTGCGGAACGACATGTCCGTAAGCCATACGCATTAACGGGCCGGAGTTGAAGCCCAGAAACAGGATACCTTTATGCTCGAATTCAAAGCGTTCGCCGCCGAAAATCTCACCGAAGGCAGTACAACCGGAGTTACTCCATTTGGTTTCATGGTTACCGAGGATCATGTAATACTTTGCTTTCAGTAAATCCAATGTCTCTTTTACTTTCAGCATGGTGGCACGGTCGCCCTCTTCGGTAATGTCGCCCGTAACCAAAACAAAGTCGATACTGTCTGTCGCATTTATTTGCGCGACGGAACGTAGCAAGTCTTCCGTCGGGTTGGGATTGTTGGGGCTGAAATGGATGTCCGTTATTTGCGCAAAACGGAATGTGCCATGTTGTGCCTGTACCGCGAACGGTAGCAGGCAGCCCAACAGGAACATTATTAAAAGTCTTCGCTTCATAGATGATGATTGGTTTTAGTATATTATTGCTTGAATAAATTAGTTTTTTCACTGAAGAATGTCAGGATGGCATTCATCAACGCTTCTCTTTCAGAGGCAGTGCGCAATGCTTCGAACGGGAAGCCCAGTATGCAGGTCTTGTAGTCGCCTTTGTAAGCTACTCCGGCACTCAGGTTGTTTTCCGAATAACGCATTACGGTGTATGCATCTTTTGTTGCCGGTTCGATGGCATCCGGTGATTCTACCACATAGCTGTCTGCATTCAGTTCATTATGGTATGTATAGTTGCCTGAAAGGGCGGGGAACGGTGAAGCTACACATTTCACCTTACCCTCTGTAGCTGCCTGCCCCACGCGCCATTTATATTTCAGGACTTCTGTTGCAAATTTCTTATCGGATTCCTGAGCCGGGGCAAGGCGATTGTCCCAAAGGTCGGTTCCTACATAAGCACCCGAGACGAAGATGTTTCCGCCTTGTCCGCAATATGCGGTGATAGCTTCCTGCATAGGTTGGCTGAATGTTTTGAACTCTAACGGCTTCACACCGCCACGTCCCATTTTGGTCTGACATTCTTTACCTAATATCAGGTCTACATACTTATAATCGTTCAGGTTCATTGTTTTATTTTCCACACTTTCATCGCTGCAAGATATGAAAGAATATCCGGCTTTCAAAATGGCGGCTCCATGAATAGCGGGATAATCGAATGTGTTTCCGGCGATTACTTTATCTTCGTAATTACCATAGCTGTCGCCAAAGCCGGAAGCATCGTCGTCCATCCATGGAATGGAACGGCGGTATTCTTTCATCTTACCGATGTAGCTGATATCTTTCAGATAAGGTACGCCGTGGTCCAGATCATCTAAGAAGCCGGCGAATAAAGTATCACCGGGAGCAGGTGCAACAAAATCTGCCGGAGCACTGATACGGTCGAAGCCGTTTACTATCAGCACGATATCTGAGTGATTAGCGTTTAGTGATGAGTGATTAGCGTTTGTTTGCTTATCACTCATCGCTAATCGCTTATAGCTATTAAGTGCACGTCCTGCAGAGAGTATTTCGGACGGGAAACTTTCTCCGCCCTTGTTGACGGCAGTTACTTTATAACTGCATACCATGCCGGCAGGGAGGGCAGTGCGATAGGTATTCTTATCTACCAACACGCCATTGTCGAAATCGCCATCTCCGATGCGGGTATAAACTATATATTTTTCAGCATTTGCCGTTGGCTCCAGTGGGTCGGCTACGGGTTGCCAGGTCAGCTCTATTTCATTCTCGCCTGCCATTTTCAATGCCATATTGTCGACAGGTAACGGCTGAACAATATAATCCATGTGGTATTGCGAGCAAATGAATTGCAGCATACCTTTATAGATTGCACGGCTTACCGTAAAACGGAAACGTGGATCTAAACCATAACGCATGTCTGCAAAGTTCTGGTGTGAAAGTAATTCCAGTAACATAGTGGGGACACGGGGCACACGTGCTTCGTAGTAGGATTGGTTCCACATACCGCGGCGTGTCCAATCCGGTTCGTATAGGCTGCGGATATCCCGTACAATATTTGACTGAATCAGGTCTGTCATGTCGTGTGCCAGATAGCGGGATGCTCCGTTGGCGTATTCTTCATTGTGAACGTTGGTATAGTAGATGCCCAATGTTCCGATGATGGAATCGTTTAGCGTGGTTCCTGCATCTGAATGGAAGGCGAAAGCCATATCTACCGGGATATTCAGTCCTTGTTCTGTCGGGTTAACCGCAGAACCACCGGCAAGGTAATTCACCCAGATACCACGACATTTGTAATCGTCCGTATAGTCATTCTTACCCTGACTGTCGGAATAGACACTGTCCGGAATACCTGCCCATTGAAGCCAGTAGCGTGCCGCCTCGCAGAAACGGGGATAACCGCTTATCTCATACGGATAATCTACTTTTGGCATTTCTTTATGCACTATGGCAGCATTGCCGTCCGAACTTTTAATATTCTCTGTGGCACCTGTCTCAGAGATACGGCGTGCCATATTTCCCATACCACCTCCGATTTTTACGGCATCAGCGGTAACGATACGTCCGGCTTTATCAGAACGATTGCTTAAAACAACTTTTCCGGCATCGCTTTTTCCGGCATCAAAACCAAATGTACCCAGATAAATCCAGGTGCCGCCACCCATCTGTTGGTTCACTTTGAATTGGGAGACTCCTCCTTTGTGATAAACGGTGTAAAGGGCATCATCCGTACTGTTTGGCAATGATTTATAGGATACATAAACGGCATACTGTCCGGTTGACGGAAGTTCAGGAATCCATTCGGCTGTACTCTCTTTCTCCTTCTTACCTTTCACCGTCTCAACAGTGCGGAAGGTTCCTTCACGGAATGGGTTCTCAAAATTGATATATTGATCGCGCAGATGGGCGAAACCTTCACCAGTACCTTGCATCCAGTTCTTATCGCCTATCTTTTCTGTATAAACGGAACGGGAGTGAAGGCAACCGTCATTGTCTACAACAACTTCTGCTATTTGGCTATCCCGTTCACGGGGCATCAACACATTAGCTCCTGCATTCTCCAACATGGGAACCAAGAAAGGCAGTACATAACTTTGCGTATATAAATCCTCCACCGTCTGGAAGATGCGGGCGCGTTGCCATTCCCAGCGTGTCAGTTTGGGCTCATAATAGAAGCCATGACTCTGCCACAAAGCAATGTGACGGTTCTTTAGTCCATTTGTAGGGGTATAGGGGGTAGAAAGGGCCGTTACTAAAGGTTTTGTCCCGGCAGGATTGAATGTTTTGTTTTTTTTGTCCTTTTTGCTGCGTAGTGCCTGGGGGATTAATTCTTCAATGCTACGCTTATTCGTGCGGATTTGCAGGTTGTACTTTGAAAACTCTGCCGGAAGCAGTGCCTGCACACCTTGATAAATCTCTGTCACATTATCTTCTCGGAAAGGAATATATGCACAGTTCATGTTAGCAAATAATTGCAACGTATTTCCTTCAATGGCAACAGAGTCAATCCGGATGCGTCCTACGGAAACCTCTTTCCGTGCGGTTGCGTCCAGAAACTTACCGATTTCCTGGCGGACATCCGTCGGAAGCTCTTGCGCGCCTCCCGTCTGGGGGATCAGGGAGGCGGTGAGCAAAGTGAACAAAAAATGAAGTCTTACATTCATGGATGATGTATTAAGTTAATTATTAGTTCTTATCTTTTCGGATCAACAGGCAGAGTCCGATAAACGTGAACAGAGCGTTGAATATCAACAGTTCGTAGCTACACTGATACCCATTGAACCAGGCTTCCGAATTCTTTTGCAGGATGAAGCAAAGGATAGGGGAAAGGATGGCTACCAATGGGATATATTTATCGCGAACCTGCTGTCTCATGAATATACCGAATGCGAATAATCCGAGAATGGGACCGTATGTGTAACTTGCCAGTATATATACGGCATCAATCACACTTGTGTTATTCAATAGGTTGAATACGAATATCGTGATACCCATAATTACAGCCATACCAATATGTACCCGCTTGCGTATCTTTACGATTTCTTCTTCCGTCCTGCCTTTTGTCCCGAGGATATCTACTGTAAAGGAAGTTGTTAAAGCTGTCAATGCTGAGCCGGCAGCGGAATAAGCTGAAGAAATAAGTCCGATGATAAACAAGATTCCTACAATTGCAGGGAAGTAGTTGC
This sequence comes from Bacteroides intestinalis, assembly GCF_003464595.1. Classification (GTDB taxonomy): domain Bacteria; phylum Bacteroidota; class Bacteroidia; order Bacteroidales; family Bacteroidaceae; genus Bacteroides; species Bacteroides intestinalis_A. The sequence continues at coordinate 371,102 of NZ_QRZF01000001.1, read as the reverse complement.
CGGTGGCTATCAACGGGAAGAGCTCATCGCTCTTTTCTACCTGAATGCCTTGGTTACCAGCAAAGATGTAAAGTAATACACCCAGCATCAGGAACAACAGAATTACGAAGAACTGTGATATAACACTCGTAATCATGTTTTTCTGTGAATCTTTGAAGTTCTTACAGCTGAGGTTACGTTGCATCATGTCCTGATCCAGTCCTGTCATGGCAATCATTGTGAATGCCCCGGCAAAGAATTGTTTGAAGAAATACTGTTTACTGTTTATATCGTCAAAGAAGAAGATGCGTGACATGTCACTATCGGCAATTGTACTGATCATACTGCTAAGCGATAGATTAAGATCGGAAGCAATATAACTGATGCAGAGAACTACCGATACCACGAGGCAAAATGTTTTGAGTGAATCTGTCCAGATCAGAGATTTAACTCCACCCCGGAAAGTATAGAGCCATACCAATGCTACGGTAATAGCTACATTCAAAATGAAAGGTAATCCAAACGGTTCGAATACCAGCAGTTGCAGTGTCAAGCATACGAGGAACAAACGTACTGCGGCTCCCAGCATCTTAGAGATAAAGAAGAACCATGCGCCTGTCCGGTAGGAAGACATGCCAAAACGATTTTCCAGATATTCATAGATGGATACCAGATTCATTCGGTAGAACAATGGCGTCAATACGAATGCAATGATTAGTTGTCCCGCAACAAATCCCAATACCATTTGCAGGTAACCGAAACTACTGGCAGCCACCATGCCCGGCACTGATACATACGTCACTCCGGAGATGCTGGACCCAATCATGGCAAATGCCACAACATACCAGGCCGATTTACGGTTACCGACGAAAAAACCTTCATTGTCGGCTTTTCTGCCGGCTATGTAGGATATAGTGAACAATATCACAAAGTAAGCGGCAATGGTGATAATAACGGATATCGGGCTCATACTATTAATTTACGATTGAACGATTTATATCGGTAATAAACTTACTCTTCATAAAGCAGATAGGGTTTACGTTGTGCCTTGAACTTTTCAACATCACCTTTCCACATGGCTTTAATTTCATCGGCACTTTTTCCTTCTTTAATCATTTTCCGTACATAATCTCTTCCCACTAACAGTTCAAAGAATGGACGGAAGAAATGGTCATCCAGATTCAAGTTACGGTAGGCGTCAATAACATAGGTTAAATCTACTCCTCGCTTCCAGATTTCCTCATCACTCATATTGCTCAGATCTACTCCATGGCATAGTTTATTCAACTGAGGGGGATTCTTTGCTCCGGGAATACTTCTTGGAGTGAAGCTATAATTATATCCGGTCATATTGGGATGTCCATACACCTGAAATGGCAGTGAAGTTCCTCTGCCTAAGCTGACAGGTGTTGCTTCAAAGAAACAAGTGGACGGATATAAATATATCGACTTCATATTCGGTAGATTAGGAGATGGAGGAATTGGCAATTGATACCTTGTCTGGTGTGTATAGTTCTTACACTTGATAACAGCTAAATCACATTTGCGTGAACCGGGTAACCAGCCTTCTCCATTTACCATTAATGCAAGTTCTCCCAATGTCATTCCATGAACAATAGGAATCGGCAACCATCCCACTCCCGACTTATATTTCATATCCAGAATCGGTCCATCTACATAATGTCCGTTTGGATTGGGGCGGTCTAACAATAAGACTTTCTTATTATATTCTGCACAAACATCCATTAGCCTGCACATTGTTATATAATAAGTATAGAAGCGTAGCCCTACATCTTGTATATCTATTATTAAAATATCGAACTTTTGCATTGAGGCCTTACTTGGCTTCTTATCTTTACCTTCATAAAGTGAAAGGATAGGTACACCCGTTTTTGAGTCTACTGAACTGGATACGTGTTCTCCTGCATCTGCATTTCCACGGAATCCATGTTCCGGTGAAAAAATAGCAACCACATTGAACTTATTTTCCAAAAGGACATCCAATAAATGTTTGTCTCCTATCATTCCTGTATGATTGGAGAATATAGCGATTTTCTTATCTTTCAGGATGGGAAAATACTCGGAAGTCTGTTCGTCACCCAAAATGATTCGATCTTTTTGCGCTTGACACAAGAAGGCACTGCACAATAAAAGAGTCAGTAGCAGAAGTTTCTTCATAATAGTATTATTGTTAAGGAGGATTTTCGTAGCAACAAAGATAGACTTTATTTTAATATCAAAAACACTTATTTTATTATTTTTAGTATTATAATTATTAATTTGCAAATAAAAGTTTCCTTGTTCAATGTTTGATATCTTAAAGAGGAAAGAGGATATACCTCATTGTGAGATACATCCTCTTTCCTTTTAAATGATGGGAAACTCTTTACTGGATATTCCAAATCAGTTTGTCTCTTCTAATGCTCGGCATAGCTGTATGCTTTTACAACGGTTGCTTTATTGCGAAGACCGGCAAAGTAATGAGTCGTATAACGACCGATGGTAATATTCCAATAGTCTGTGTAAAGCTTACCATTGACTTTTAGTAACCAATCTACATTGTCCATAACTGTTTCTCCGGGTACGCCACCATTTGCGGCTGTTACTACTATGCGAAAATCTATGCGGGCAGCTCCCTGTGCAATGTATGTTGTCTTTTTTACAGGTACAGGTTGAAAGCCTGTACTTTCACCAAAGGCGACAGGTGAACCTAAATTGAGCCATGCACTTTTAGTTGCGTCTCCCGTTGCATCTCCTACTTTTTTGCCGTCAGGAATGAGACCAGCGTCTTTATCTGCATTCGTATAAAGCGGATGCAAGGTATACTGATATTGATATTGTAGTTTCATTGTGGTGGGTTGCCCCTCATTTTCATACATCAAGTTAATGAAACGAATGTAGCCGATGGTATCTGTGTCAAAGGTTGCTTTGGATGGATCCAGTGGATACGGAATATCAAAATTGCGCTCCAGAATGATCGGACTGGTATTATAGTCGTGTACAATGACATTTTGTTTTCCTTTGATTAAAGTAATATCTTGATCGAATACTAACTTTAAATCGGTTCCTTGATACAACTTCAGATTCGCTTTGCCTGGCTTGGCGTAGTAGAACCTGCTCGCACCGGGAATTGTGTTATAGTATTTCAATACATTGGTATTGTTAGCCAGCAATTTACCATCCAACTCTACCTTATAGATATTATTTTCAGCCGATGTCGTTACTGGTGTGTAATGACCTATTTGGAACTGAGCCATATCGTCTCCGACTGGAATGGCATCGTAATCCACTTCCATTTTTTCACATGACCCCATAAAGAAGGTGGCTAAAAGAGCAATGCTTATATACTTTATTTTTTTCATATCATTATTTATTTAAAATAAAACATTAGTTTTCAGGGTATTCACCTGGGTAGGCGAACCAAGGGATAGAACACTGATAGTTGGGTGCTGTACCGGAAATCGGTTTCAGTTTCTCTAATGATTCTATGTTCCATGTATACTCTGAATTGTAACGCGGGCGAATGCGATAACAAGGCGAGCCATCATTATAAAGATTATATGCCGCATTTCGGAATTCGATGTCTCTGGCAGCACCCAAGAAGTAACCTTTGAATACCTTCGTGGCATCTTCATCACGTTTCACTTCAATCAAACGTGTGGCGTCCCAACCGTTACCCTTGGATGGATAGTCACCAGTATACTGAATATCATAATGATATTTGCGTAAGTCGGTCCACGCTTCTATACCTCCCCAAGGATAAAGTGAAATAAACTTTTGCAGCATGATGTGCGATAGAGTCAGATTCGCTTCTCCTAATCCTTCTACGTAGGGACCGGCATAATATTCGTTTGCCAGAGCATTGTAGACACTCTTAGTAACTTTGTCTCCACCGCCAATAACTCCCTTGTTTCCCGGATAGAGTGGGGTAACAGTGAAATCCAAGTCGTTGCGAACACCTTCTTTGAAAGCTGTATAAGCAGCTCCTTTATTACCTTTCTTCCAATATGCTTCAGCAAGGCACAGCTTAATTTCTGCAGCAGTCATCAGTACATAAGGTGCGTCATCACGAAATATCCAACGACCAATGCCATCGTTAGGCAAAGATGTTGTGGAATTCTTTACTGTTGTGGTACGGCCATAAAGATGTGGAGTGGTCTTGATTCCAGCAGGGTTGGTGCGGGAAGTATTGTTCCTTCCTCCGTAATATTGGTGGGCTTTTACACTGTCAGGATTGTCAATATAGAGGTATTCAGGGTCACTGTCAGTACTCAATTTAACTGCTACACGAGGGTCATAGTGGCCGGTTAAGTTAATCAGTGTATCTGCTATATATTGCTTTTCGAGCAATTCATATTGATAATACGGGTTAGGAGGCGTTGCCTGTTTGATGCGTTGACCATCTGTTCCATATTTAGGTATGGTTCCTGTCATAATCTGTACCATATAATCATGTTGATAGTAAGTGGTACCCAGGTTTCCACGTTGCGTTCCCCAGAAGTTGTTAAATCCAGAAGAAGATACACTCGCTGAGCCACCCTCCATTTCAACCATTGCATCATCGGCAGATGTTTGCAATGATTTATTGGCGGCTTCAATTAATTCATCGGCATACTTCTCGAGGAAGTCTGATTTGTTTGACAGAGATGACAGGTTACGTACAATTACACCGTAAGCAAACTTTTTCCATTTAGTAATGTCGCCTTTGTAAACCCAGTCATTAGCGGAGATTTTTGAGCCGTAAACGGTTTTATCTTCCATTTCCAAATATTCAATAGCTTTGCGAGCCCATTCACGGACAGCTTCATAGATGTCAGCCTGAGAATCATAATCAAACCGGACGCGTTCATTGTCAAATGCCTGTTTAAGTGGCAATTCGCCATAAACTTTGGTCAGCATATCCCAACTATATGCTTTAATGGCATAACCAATGCCGGCAAGATGCCAATGTTCTGCTTCAATGGCTTGGTTCAGTAAATTTTCAAGGTTCATACCTTGATTCCAGTAAACAGTACGCCAAATTATTGCACCAGTATCACTACTTTGTGGATAATAGTGATTACCATAATTGGAACCATATGAACTCTGTGTAGAACTCCACATGGAAATCATAGGCAGAATAGCATATGTTAAATCCCACGTAACGTCTTGATAAGTTTGCAGGATGCCAGACAGATATAGGTAGTCTTCTACATAATCAGGAGAGTCAACATTCTTATTTACATCCAGATAGTCGTCACAACCGGTATTGAATAACATCAGTAGAGATAAAAATGGAACTATTATAAATTTCTTCATATTTTTCATATTAATAGGGTTTATGATTTAGAATTGTATGCTTAAACCACATGTGACACCCCGTGGACTCGGAATTCCCCATGTATCGTAACCTTCGCCACCTACACCACCGGCAGAAGCAGACATTGTATTACCTACAGCATCCAGACCATTGTAGTTGGTAATAGTGAAGAGATCACTTCCGGATACGTAAATTTGAGCATAACTAAGCAGACCATTAGTTGCTTTTTTAAGGAACTTTTCAGTAAATGTATACGATAGACGTAATTCTGACATACGCAGATAGTTGACGTTGGGTTGAACCCAGTCCCGGGCAGAGCCCGCGTAAATCGTACCACCATAATTACCGTATGTGATGGCGATATTGTTCGGTGTCGGATTCTCTGAGTTTTCATTACCATCCTTCAATACGCCAGGAATAATAACAGAGCCTTGCTCGCGTTTCTTCACTGAATCCCAGTCGATACCATTTTGTGCTAAATATCGGCCAGTTCCATTAATTACAGTTGATTTGAATTTGCCGGAAAACATTGCACTAAGGCGCCATTGACGTTTGAAAGTTACTTCCGTCGAGAAACCGAAACGTAATTTGGGTTCGCGGTCACCGATGTGTGTCCATTCTGAACTTACACGTGGAGCTCCTGTAGTGGGATCTATTAATACTTCACCTTTGTCATTACGTTCAAAGTCAAGACCATGAATAGAAGTAACAGGATCACCTACCATTGTTCCTAAACGAATACCAGCCGTATTTCCATTGGTATAGGTATCATAAAATTCTGCCATTGGGAGTTTGATTGTCTTAGAACCGGTATGTGAAAGATTAACACCTACATTCCAGCGCCATCCATTGTAATTATGGATGATGTCTCCATCGATATGTCCTTCCCAGCCCCATGTTTTAAAGTCACCCAGATTACGGGTGTTCAATATGAAACCTGTAGCGTATGATAAGCGGAAGCCCCTTACTATCTGATCTGTACAACGAGTGCGGAAATAAGTGAAATCTGCAACGATTCGATCATTCAGGAAACGGCCTTCTGCCCCTATTTCATAACTGGTTGTCATCTCAGGCTTCAGTTTTGAGTTTGGACCCGTGAACCCATATTTATAGCCTCCTCCTCTAAGTTCTGTGGGTTCCAGTTCTGGATTAATAGAAAGTGGAGATGTATCTTTACCTACTTGTGCTACAGCACCTCTTAACTTCAAGTAGTTTATAACTTCATTTCCTTTGAATATAGGCAATTCTGTCAGAACGAATGATGCTTCCAATGCCGGATAAAAATAACTCCGGTTATCGGTAGGCAGTGTTGAGGCCCAGTCATTGCGCCCACGTAAGGTAATGAATGCCATGTTATCCCAGCCAAATTCTGCTTGTGCGGAAATTGCCTGAATGCGGCGAATTGTAGAACGTTTTTTAGCGATAATGGTTTTTGGGTTTACGTTGTTGATAGAAGCCATATCCCACACTATGTAATTTCTGCCATAAGAACTCAAGCGTGTTATTTTATTTTCTACCTGATGATAACCAACTTGTGCGGTTACAGTCAGTTTTCCATCAAAGAATTTATCATTCCAACCTGCAAGTATATTCATAGAGAGGTCTGAGAAGTTTTCTTTAACCAAATTGTATACCCCACCAAGGCTGGGTTGTATATCATAGTTGTTTTTAGCCCATAGTGGATGCTCTGATGTTTCAAATGTCTGTGTACCTATATCCCAACCATATTGTGCCCGAAGGAAAATATGAGAATTCGGCTGGATAATACCAGTTACGTTACCAATAATTCTGTCGGATTCATCATAATACTTGTTTTTATTCATCAAGAACAGTGGATTGTACATGTCTCCGTCCACATATGGGTAAGGATAGCGCATGTGTACTCCGTCTGGGTCAAGATAATTACTCATGTCATCCACAAGCGGCCAGCGAAGTGCATAATAAAGTGGTCCACTGGTACCTTTAGGCATTTTATTGTTTTGAGTAGATGCATACTGCATGGATGATTCAAAACGCATCCACTTGGTAATATCTGCCTTGCCTGATAAAGAGAAGTTGCTACGTTGATAATCGGTATTTTTAATAGTACCAGTCTGATCGGTGAATGAAGCGGCTGCACGCATGGTTATCTTCTCTGTACCGGTTTCCACTGATACATTGTGTACCTGCGTGAATCCTGTTTGCAGAATTTGATCAAGATTATTATAGAGTTTAGTTCCTTCAGGATAAAGTCCACCAAAACGAGCTGTATTGAAATAGTTGGTTACACCATAATTTCCATTAGAATATTTAGTCTGTGGATCAGGTAATCCATAGGATGTATCCCAACGGAAACGATTACTGTATGAAACCTTGCCCTTGCCCGCTGTACCTTTCTTGGTAGTGATGATGATTGCACCGTTGGAGGCATTTGAGCCATAGAGTGCTGCAGCTGCGGCCCCTTTCAAGACAGTGATATTCTCAATATCTTCAGGATTGAAGTCATTACCACGTGATGAAAAGTCCAATGTACGGCTATCATAGGTATCATCTACAGCCATGCCATTACTTGCCGAGAAAGAAGAGTTGTTCATTGGTATACCATCGACAACGTAAAGCGGCTGGTTGCTACCGGACAATGAAGTGATACTGCGTAGCGTTACTTGTGTTGACGCTCCCGGAGCACCGGAGCTGGATACAACGTTCATACCTGATACGCGTCCTTGCAGTGCTGTGATGAAATTATCTCGTCCGGATTCTGCTATTTCATCTGCAGTTACTTTTTGTACAGACGAACCGATACCACGTTGTACGCGTTTTAGTCCGAATTCCGTAACAACGACCTCGTTTAGCATATTGGCATCTTCTTCCATTTGCACATTAATTTGTGCCTTAGTTACTTTGACAGACTGTGGTTTACAACCTATATATGAAAATTTGAGTATAGCTCCTTGTTTTGCAGCGATTGTATAGTTTCCATCAGCATTAGTAATTACGCCTTGACCGGTTCCTTGTATTTGAACACTTGCCCCGGCGAGAGGCTCATCAGCAGAATCGGTAACTCTACCTTTAACAGTGATTTGGGTCTGTTGTTGCATTACTTCAGTAGCAGGTGAAGTTGGTTTACCTGCAATGTTGTTAGGACTGGCATTTATACTGATAGCAGGTACTATTAGCATAACAGCTATGCCCATTGAGATTTCTTTAAATCTATTCATAAGAGTCTCATGGTTTAAATTGTTTTTTTGTTGGATAAAATAGTTATACTATTGTATTGTCATGACTTACAGGATAATACATTAGTTGTGGTAGTTTGAGTACTTCGCTATGTACTATTGCTTTTGTTTGTGCGATCTTCATTCATAATATTGATGATTTTGTTGTTAATTAAAATAGCTTCTTCGAATTTAAAGATAAGGATAGTTGATTTAAATAGCTGAGGCTATTCTTTTCTGTTAGGTAAGTTCTTGTTCCATAGGCGTTTTTTCTATTTATTAGGTTTAACTTATGTTTTATCTCTGTTACTTTTATTTATGTACTATATAAGTTCCAAGAGAACGCAAAGTTTTTTTTAACTCTATTCTATAGAGCTTTTAGAACGCATAATTTCTTTGGAAAGGAACTTTTCCCAAAAACTGTTATTAGTAAGTTGGAGTAGGATTAGAAAGTCCGTGCAAAATTGCATCTTAGCCTGAAGACTAAGAAGTATGATAGAAGATTCTTAAACTTATATATAGGATTAATGATACAAAATTGTTAGCAAAGAATATGCTGAAGCAATAATTATACCTATAATTGTCCCATTATTATTTGCTTATGTTCTGATTATTGGTAAATTTGCCAAAAACAGGAACCTGTTTTGTGTTATAATGCCAATAATTGGAATATAAAGTTGTAGCTATGGAACTATATCGGAGCATAATAGAAGATTTGAAAGCATGGAAACGTAATTCCGAAAGAAAGCCCCTTATATTGAAAGGAGCACGTCAAACCGGAAAAACTTGGATTCTTGAGTATTTCGGGAGAACGGAGTTTAAGTATACGGTCAAATTTAATTTTGATAAGGATCATTCTATCCATGAGATATTTGAAACAACCAAGGAACCCTCACGAATTATTTCACAACTATCATTGCTCACTGATAGTCCTATTCTGCCGAGCGAAACCTTACTCATTTTCGATGAAATCCAAGAATGCAATCCTGCCTTAAATGCATTGAAGTATTTTTATGAAGATGCGCCTGAATATGCTGTTGTAGCGGCAGGTTCCTTGTTAGGTGTGGCTTTGTCTAAAGGCGATTCATTCCCGGTAGGCAAAGTTGAGTTCCTGAATTTATATCCTCTTACATTTAAGGAATTCTTAAAGACGACCAATGAAAAACTATACAACTATATTGAAGAACTTACTGAAATAACTCCTTTGCCACAATTTGTTACCGACAGGCTTAGTGAACTGTATCAGCAATATTTGGTTATTGGCGGAATGCCTGCCGCAATAAACTATTTTCTCGAAAACAAAGGCATGGAAAAAGTGAAAAAAGAACAGCAAATAATACTGAATGCCTATACTCTGGATTTCTCTAAACATGCAGAAAATAAGGATATTCCCCGTATTATTCACATCTGGAATTCCATCCCCAGCCAGTTGGCTAAGGAAAACAGAAAGTTTCTGTATAAATTGGTTAAACCCGGTGCGCGTGCTCGGGATTATGAAGACGCTTTGCTTTGGTTGGAAAGTGCCGGCTTGATTTACCGGGTATTTTGTACAACAAAGCCGTTTCTTCCTTTGAAGGCCTATGATGATCTATCAGCATTTAAAGTCTATTTATCCGATGTCGGGCTGTTGCGTGAATTATCCGGTCTTCCGTCCGAAATCGTATTTCTTGGCAATGATACTTATACGGAATTTAAAGGTGCTATTGCCGAAAATTATGTTTTGCAGAGTTTAGTTCCTCAATATGATATTCTTCCACGTTACTGGACTTCTATAGGAAAAGCAGAAGTTGATTTCGTCATTCAGTCTGGCAGTGAAATTATCCCTGTTGAGGTGAAAGCTCAAACTCGGTTAGGAGGTAAAAGTTTGTCTGTTTATGATGCGAATTATCATCCGACATATAAACTGCGTTATTCATTGAATAATTTGAAACAGGATGGTACATTGATTAATATACCTTTATATCTGGCAGATTGGACAAAGAAGATCGTTAACTTTTTAATATATCGCTAATTAAATGGTCATTAATTTAATGACCATTTAATTAGCGATATATTACACTATATTTGTTTATGTTCTGATTGCCAAGGAACATTTTGTAGAATGAAACAGCTTTAATAAGTTACAGATTCCGATAAATCACTTTCTGCATTTTTCTTATCGAGTGCTGTTACGAAATAAGTTCCTTTTTCATTCAATTTGAATGTGGTATCTTTAGTGGTCCCTATTAAGCTGGCTATTTGGTTGATACCATTATCTTTATACACTGCATAATAAGCAGCTTGTACTCCACTCCATGATAAATTACTTCCACTTACGCGGACATTGGTCGGAGTATTTGGCTTTTCAGCTATGGTTCTGCCTAAGTAGGGGAGCAAGACAGGAGTTTTATATACATTCCTGATTACATCCATAATCCTGACTTTATTTTCTACCAGATATTTAACGCTATACAAAACACTTCCTTTTACTTTTGGTTTTGTTTTTGCAAAGTCGAACTGTTTTTGCAGATCCTCAGACGACTGGAATTTGCTGCCATATGCCGGGTCACCAAATTTATAAACTCCATATCCTACTAAAAGATGATTCTCATAAATATATTGTGACCATAAATTTAGTCTCTGATTAAAACTGCTCTCTTCCGTGCCCGTAGCAAAATACAATTGTGGAATTACAACATCCACCCAGCCTTCTTTCGACCACTTTTTCACATCTGCAAACAAAGTATTATAGTTACTATCCATATTGGCCGCGGGGCTGATTGAGAAGATCACATCAGGACGAGTCTCGATAATAGTCTTTTGAATATTCTGGATTACTACATTTACGTTATTTCGTCTGAAATCAGCAATATTATCAAACTGTGCCTTACCATATTTTTCATATTCCGCATTATCATTCATGCTCTCAGACGCTTCTAATGCAGGATAGAAATAATCATCCATATGAATACCGTCAACATCATATTTAGTAATAATTTCCTTGACGATTTGTGTTATGCGGGTTTGCACCTCGGGTAAAGCCGGATTATAAATCCGAATCTTTTCGTAATCCTTAGTCAGTTCAGTAGGAATCTTTGGATCCAACTGAGGAAATGCCGAACCTTTATTTGCCCGGGTTGAAATACGATAAGGGTTTAACCAGGCATGGAATTGGATATCTCGTTTATGAGCTTCTTCAACAAGAAATTCCAGTACGTCATAACTTGGCTTAACCCCGGCAGTTCCTGTGATATACTTACTCCAAGACTCGTATTGCGAATCATAAAATGCATCTGCCATTCCTCGAATCTGGAAGAATATTGCATTCATTTTGTTTTCGACTAATAAGTTCAGATAGTCAATATACTTTTGTTTCTGAGCAGTAGCATCGTACTCCTCCATGGGCCAGTCGATACCCCAGGCTGTGGTTGCCCATACTCCACGCAACTCTTTTTGAGGCAAAGTCGAAGGTGTATTTTCTTCCGGCGGTGGTATAATATCATCGTCATTGTCCTTGCTACAAGATGCGACAAATGCAATGAAAATAATCAAGGTTAGATATTTCAAATATTTCATTCCTAAATTCAGAATAGTGAAGCCGTCTAATTCTCACTCATTAGACGGCTCCTATGTTAATACTATAATTTATTTGATTAAAAAACGAAGATAGTTATTAATCTTCTTCCTCTTGTTTAATAGGGAACTCACAGATTACAAACCCTGAATCTGTACGCGAGCCGAAAATGCAGAGTTTGGCATCCTTTCCATTTTCATCTTTCTCTATACGATAATCAGTTTGTGCAAGAGCTGCCCCATTGCCGCTTCCACCCAAGATGAATCTATAATCAGGATTATGATTATCTCCTTCATCAAATTTCTGCATAGCTTCAGCTACTGTACTTCCCTTGGTCAGATTGTAAACAACTAAAGAAGGAGTTGCTTTGGTCGCACTTCCTTGTCCGGCACTGCAAACTATCAGATAACGTTCCTCATTAAAGGTAAATATCCTGGGGGCAACTGCTTCCGTTTCCAAGTTCGATTTGTTCATTGCATATTTACTTCCAAGAGATTCATCAACCAATGTAACAGGCAATCTTACTCCCGCCCATACATACTGGTCTGTATCTTCTATTCTATACACATTGGTAACCATAGTCGCATCAGCACTTGAAGTCAGCACTTTTGGTTCACCTATTGTCTTATGATTGCTTACGGTCAGTCTCAAAAAACTAGTGGATTTATTATCTCCAAAGAAGATAAATCCATTACCGTTTTTATCGATGTTGACTGATATGTTATCTCCATGTCTGATTCCAGCTCCAGGAATATCCGAAACTTTGATATCGGCAACAACTTCAGGTTTAGAATCCGGTGTTTCCCAATAGTAAATTTTCAGCGGTGATGCTTGAGAGCCTGATAATGACGCAATATATACATGCCCGTTTACCAATGCTCCCATATTGTAGGTGAAAGTACCGCCCGCTACACCTGTAAGATCCAACATGATCGGTTTAGTTTCCCCCTTCTTCAGGTCAGATACCTTAAGAAGGTGGGGGGCGGTTTTTCTGCTGACAACCAATACATGCTCACCATCATAAGAAGCACATCTTGTATTCTGACTTACATAATCAGGATAGATATTATCTCCGGAGAAATCATATACTGTAGGCTTCTCAAAATCAGCTCCGTATACCGGAATTCTTTTTCTGACTCTTATAAAATATTCTTTGTATCTCTTTTGATTTACTATCCGAAGAACCAAAGTTTTAGAAGCAGTTTCTTCATCCATAGAAAAATCCAATACCGAATTTTGAAGAGTAGCTCCATCAGAAAGCTTCGCGTCCAGATTAAGAGCAGAGAAGTTCGTTGTCATATCCAAGCGCGGGAAATTGATGATTTTATTGTCTTCATCAATGGTTCCTTCTACAACTGTATTGCCATCTGCACCTGCATTGGTTATTTTGATAGAAAGAAGTTCGGTGTCATAAGGTGCTATATGGCTTTTCGGATAATCCTCATCGCAGGATACCAGACCAAGTCCCAGCAATACAGCCAAAAATCCTATATTTCTTATTAATTTATACATAATCTCATGTTTTAGTTTAAAATAATTTCCATGATTTCATTGATTCATGTTATCAATTGATGCCTGTTGGCCAACCTTCAGTCTGAGTCAAAGTATATCCCTTATTCTTATAGTCCGAAATTTGATTCGTGCCAATAGGAGAAAGATAAGGATTAACATTAGGAACGTTCAGGAACGGTAGTCTACCCTGATTCTGTGTAGGATAGAAGAAACCATTCATCTTAGCTGCATTAGTTCCATCATATACCGTAAAGCTTCCGTCTTTGGTCATTACTCTGAGTTTCCCTTTATTCTCATCCTTCAACTCGCTTTTTACTTCATTGTTGAAATTAACCCAGGTACCAATCAACAAATCTTCATTCTTATCGGTATCCATATATTCCAGCTTTTTCCAACGCCTTAAGTCAATGATACGTGAGAATTCAAAAGCAAATTCCATTCTTCTTTCCCGTCTGATCTCCCAAAGTAGTGCCGGTACAGTAGGATCTCTATGGGGATCTTGTGGAAGTGCGTCCAACTTCATCTCAGCTGTCATTGTTACTCCTAAAGCTTTGGCTTCATCTGCCACCGGTCTTTTGCGAATCAGATTGATAGATATATCTATATCACTCTGAGAAACCTCTGTACCACCCAGTGTTGCAAGTTCAGCTTTCGCTTCAATCCAATTTAGCAAGACTTCAGCATAACGCAGTACCGGATAACCTGTTACGTTTTTCTCGCTTTGGAATTCGGCAGCCGGAGAACCACCACTTTCAATATAACTCAGTCCACTTCGTGGGATAAACTTTGTTACATATAAATAGCTACTCTTGGATCTTGGAGTGGGTTTAGTATAGAAGCTGGCTTCAAAACGAGAATCTCTTGTTTTAATCAGATTGCTAAGAGTAAAATCATCTACATTTTCCAAAGAAGAAGTCTGCCAATCCTTACCATCTGTACAAATGAACGCTTTAATCAAATCCAGGTTTGGACCAACATCGGTAGGGTCATTCATATTACAAGTTGATGCGATGGAATGCGTAACATTTTGACCAGCATCATATTTTCTGTATAAAATGCAATCCTTGCTGTTGGTTAAGTCAGTAGAACCGAATAATTTACGGAAATCTTCAACAATACCATATTTGCCACTATTCATAACCATCTCTGCTGCAACAACAGCTTGATCGAAGAACTTTTTAGCCCGTTCGTTATTTTTATAATAATATTTCTGCCAGCTTGCCTCAAACAGAGCCCATCTTGAAACCATGGCGGCTACTACGTAACGATTCACATATTGACCTCCATCATTCAAACGAACGTTCTGTAATGCATACTCAAAATCGTTGTAAACTGCATCCATAACCTCGTTTCTCGGAGTGCGGTCTTTGTATAAGCCATCCTTATCCGTATTCTGAACTTCTGTGTCGTAATAAGGAACATCGCCAAAAACATTTACCAGACGAGCATATTCCAGTGCTCTGAAGAAGCGTCCAACACCTGTCCAATGGTTATATTGTTCGTCTGTCAATATTTCAGGCATCAGATTAGTGATGCGGTCAATCATAACATTTGCTTTTCTAACCCAGGCAAAATTCCATGTAGGACCGGTAAATTCACTTTGCCACATCATATCCAGACTTGTACTTCCTTTAGATGTAGGAACTGTACGCCCAAACTGTGTTTGAGTGGACATCCTCACTGCGTCGTCATTAAATGTATAATTGGCGTTAGGAGCATAAGTCGTTGTATACTTTAATCCATACCCCACAAAGAAGTTTGTGTAAAAAGCATTAGCATATAGACGTACTCTATCTTCATTGGTCCAATATGCATCATCCTCAGCCGTAGTCAATGACGGGCGGTCGAGCACATCATTACAGTTCGTAAACAATAAAACGACACCGGCTAAAATTATAAATATTTTTAATTTCATAATGATTCTATTTTAGAAGGTTAATTGAACACCACATGATAAACTTTTGAATACCGGTGTACCGGTACCTGTACGTCCAAGGTTATAGTTGGTGGAGAACATAGAATACCCTGATATAGCTTCCGGATCAATAGGTAATCCTCTCAGGTTATCAAATGTAAAGAAGTTCTCCAATGACATATAGACTCTTGCTTTGCTGATGTATATCTTAGATAAGATATTTGTCGGAACGGTATATCCCAATGTTATATTCTTGATTCTTAAATAAGACATATCCAGTAGATAGCGGGATTGTTTCTGCATAGCAAATCCAGTATTGCTGCCACCTAAGTCCCATGCTCTGGGATAGAAAGCGTTGGTGCGTTCTTCTGTCCAATAGTCTGTTGTAAAAGTTTTAGGCAGTGCACCTTCCTTTGCATTATACCCAGGAATTGCTAACTGACCGTTACCCCAGATCTTGCGTTTTCCAATGCCTTGGAAGTAGATAGAAAAATCAAAGCCTTTATAGTCAGCACCCAATCTGAAACTGTATTCATAGCGAGGAGTGGTATTGCCGATAACGGTTTGGTCACCCGGATTACCATTTGTACTGGTTCCCGGAGTGATGTAACCATCACCATCAAGATCTACAAATTTGGTATCACCAGGAGAGAATATTAGCTTATTTCCATCTTCATAATGCACCTGATAAACCGGATACTCTGAAGATTGTTTATAGGTGGTACGGGCTGTTCCGTTATAAATAACGATAATCTTTTCAATCTGACCATCCGCTCCATATACAAAGTCTTCTTTTTGGAATAATCTGTCGGTTACAAAACCATAAATATCACCATAACGTCTGCCTGTTGAGTAGGTAGTTCCTAAACTTCGATCTTCCCACGGAGTCAAGTAGTCGGCACCTCTTGTGATAAAAGTAGAAGCGTCTGAAATAGAGGCTGTTGCATTAATGCCCAATCCGTTAGCAAAACGATGGTTGAAGTCAGCTGACAATTCCCAACCCTTGGTTCTCAAACTACCATAGTTGCCACTAGGGGCAGCTGCACCAAGAGTTACCGGTAAGCTTTCACCTGGAATAATCATATTCTTCGTATCACGTTGGAACCAGTCAAAAGTCACTCCGAATTTGTTATTAAAGAATCTGAGATCGATACCGAAGTCCAGCGTTTCGATTTGCTGCCAGCTAATATCGCTGTCCACCAATGACGGAGTACCGAACATAGGTATTTTATTTCCACTTCCATCCAGCCATGATGATTGACCATCTGACAATATGGATTTATACAGAGTGTTTGAAACGGATTGGTCACCAATACTACCCCATGAAGCTCTGAATTTACCGAAGCTTAAGATATTGTTAATAGGTGCCATAAACTTTTCATTGGTAAATACCCAGCCGGCAGAGAAAGAAGGGAACCACTTCCAACGCAGATGCTTTGGGAACTTGGATGAACCATCCCGACGTATATTTGCTTCAACGAAATATCTATCTTCAAAAGAATAGTTGAGACGACCAAAAAAGCCTAACTGCGCTTCCCAGTTTCGGTTTCCTTCTATAAATTGATCTCCGGAGGCCAACGGGAATTGCGGATTTGTCAAGTCAATTAGATTTGTTTTCCAACCTTTATATGAACTCCATTTATTGGTAACTCTGTTCATACCTGCCATAAGCTTGAATGCATGTTGCTTTTCTGGACCCAATAACAAGTTGTAAGTAGTATAAATGTTGAAAGTATTATTATCAATAGATTTACTGTTATTGCCTACCTGACTGGCACTTGGACCGGAACTGTTATAGTATTTGTTCACAGGGAAGCGATATGCAGGCATACCACCGGTGTCTACTCTCTCTCCTTGTTCGTTAACAAATACCTGACTGCCGTTCTCCATCCAGGCAGTGGGAGCATACCACATTTCACCAGCCTCATATTGCATTACGGATGAATTCGTTTCAGTAGTTTGTCTATCATACGTATAGTCAAACTTTACATCCCAATTTTTGGTTAGATTCAGTGTGAAACCTAAATTGATATTGTAGTATTTATTTTGCAGGTTATCCGTATTGGCAGCTGCCATTTCGTAGGTAGGTTCTTTTAACGGATTACCATTTTCAGTCACTCCCATAGGCATTAGCGGACTCCAACGATAAAGATATAACCATGGGTCAGCAGTTGTATTCCCAATTCCCGGATAGCGTTTGTTACGATCTGAATAGATTGAGCTTGCTCTTACAGTAATATACTTATTGATTTCTGAAGTAACGCTAACCGAAGCATTGTATCGTTTGAAGTCATCTTGCTTAGCCGTTTTTGACATACCGCTCTGGTCCAGATAACCTAATCCGATATTATAGCTGGTCTTGCCACTCTTACCATTAACAGACAAGTTATGGGTCATTGTCGGTGTCCAATTTTTAATCATGGCTTTAGCACCGTCGTAAAGTCTGTATCCATATTTATCTTTTCCGTCATAGTACCAGTCGCGACCATACACTACCGGATCATTCCATTTTACTTTTCCACCGTACAGGTTTTGCCATTCAATAGCCTTTTCCAGGCTTTCAGGACTAATACGCCAGAAACCGCCGGCTGGCATCGGTTCTCTTCTGTTTGTTTGTGCATCCAATGTATATTGTAATGCTTCTATACCGCCAATCTCAATTTTCTTAGCAGGATCTTGCCAAGAAAAGTTGTTCGAGTAGCTTATTTCAAATTTATCACTTTGTGCCCCTGATTTTGTGGTTATCAGGATTACACCAAATGCAGCTTTAGAACCATAGATAGAAGATGAAGCAGCATCTTTCAAAACAGAAATAGATTGAACATCATTAGGATTTACCATCTGGATACTTGGGATTTCCACGTTGTCCAATAAGATGAGTGGTGTATTGTTTCCTGAAATAGAACCAACTTGCCCACGAATTTTAATTAAAGGGTCTGAGCCTACTTCACCAGTTGGGATTGTGATATTAACTCCCGCTACTGCACCTTGCAATCCACGACCAATATCAGCGATAGGACGGCTGTCTAATGTCTTATTTACATCGACTGTTGCTACTGCTCCTGTGAGGTTAGCTTTCTTTTGTGTACCGTAACCTACCACTACTACTTCTTGTAGCAATTCACTATCTTCTTTCAGAATAATTTTCATAGTTCGGGCAGCTTTCACTTCTTGAGTCTGGTAGCCTATGTATGAAATCTTTAAGGTAGCTCCTGGCTTTACAGTCAGCGTAAATTTACCATTAATATCCGTAATACCACCATTTGTAGTTCCTTTCTCTATAATACTGGCTCCAATAACCGGTTCACCGTTGGCATCTACAACCAAGCCGTTAATCGTTTGGGTTTGTAGTTGCTCTGTCACTTCCAAAGGGCTGTCGGAGGCAACCTGAGTAGCTAGTACATTTCCACTGTTTAAAAACAGCGTACCGATAGCTACTGCCATGAGGAGTTTGCTATGCGTTAATCCTCGTTTTTTGCGATCTTCATTCATAAAAGATTGATGATTTTGTTGTTAATCAAAATAATTTTCTCAAAATTTAGGGTAAGGGTAGTGAATTAGAAATAAACGGAATTATTTCTTCTATTAGGTAAGTTTCTGTTCCATAGGCGTTTCTTCTATTTATTAGGTTTGACTTATATAGTATCTCTATTTGTTTTCATTTACCGTTCCAAGAGAACTTAGTAATTCTGCTATCGGTCAAAAATTAAAATACACTAAATACTGTTACGATTTAGTTGGTCATTTTAAGAGATAAACTCGTTATTAACAAAGGTGACGAAACGCAATTTCTTCGTTTCTTCTTAGCAAAGATATATTATAATTTAATATCAAGAACATTCCTTTGCATTTATTTAACTTTATATTTATATGTTTGCAAATGAGAGGTTATTACACCCTTGTTAATATGTTTTATATACAAATATTAAGGTTCTTCAATATTTAATGAATGGAAGTCAATTAGACCATTCATTGGAGTTTCTTCAATAATATCCAGCTCAATATCAAACTCATTGGCAACTTCTCTCAAAATTTTGGCATAACTATAAGCCAATGATCCAACAAAACGGATTGGATAGTTCTTATAATCATATTGGCAAACATTCCTTATGAAGAAATTGCGTAAATTAGTAGTTATTAGATCATATACATAATCATCGCTTGTATAATCTGCCAGAAAATAAGAAATAGTAGAGAGGAAACGATTAGGAAATGGACGATTATAAACAGATTCCATTACTTCATTCGGGCTAATACGAAACTTTTCAAAGAAATCGGCCATAATATCTTTGGGTGCTAAACCTTTTAATACGTCTGAAAGAAAATGCTTGCCCAGCACTGCCCCACTGCCTTCATCGCCCAATATATACCCACCAGCTCTGACATTTTTTACTATAATTTTCCCATTATAAAAACAAGAATTGGAACCTGTACCTAAAATACACGCAATTCCTGCTTCACATTTAAATAGACCACGAGCAGCCGCAAGTAAATCGCTTTCTACTTGAATCGGAGTTTTGAACTGTGCTACTAATGAGGCCCCCAATACATTCTTTTTTTCATAAGAAGTACAACCAGCACCATAATAATATACTTGCTCAAGCTTTCTTTTGAAAAAAGTCTCGGGTAAACCTAAGCGCACACTTCGGCTGATCTCTCTTCGGGTTTGGAAGAAAGGATTAAGTCCCTCAGTAAAAACACGTTGTATCAGGTGATTGTCTTCAACTAAGGCCCACTCAGTTCTTGTTGAACCACTCTCTGCAATCAGTTTCATACGCAGTTAGATTTAGAATTGGATACAAATATATAGTTTTTTTTAATATACCAGCACAAAAACTTCCAAAACTTCATTTTATCATCTCGTTCTTGGAGAGTGTACTACTCAATAAAATGAGTATTCAATAGATATAGGGTAGAAACGAGAAGAAATATGTGTTACCGGATAGTTCCACAAGTCTATATTGAATAAATGTAATCCGTTTTCTAATATGTAAAACATCCCTTATGCAGGGCTACACCTTTTATAATAAAGGGTGTAGCCATTGCAGCCAAAGGGTGTAGTCATTCAAAAGAAAGGGTGTAGTCCTGTGAAACAACGCTTACACCTACTTCTCGAGAGGGATAAAAGGCTTTTCTTTAAAAAGGAAACTAGCCTAAGAGTCTATATTTATTGACTGGAATAAAAAACGCTTTTTATAGTCTGCTCCATACCGTAGCCATACCTGAGACGTACTTGCTCCGTACATTCTCCACTCAGAGGTACTTCTGACTGGAGAAAGTACGGAAAAGGTACGGAGCAAGTACGTCTCAGATATGGCTGAAAACAATGTAAACCATAGAATAATATTGTATATACTAAGTTCTCTTGGAACTTAGTAAACCTCTAAAAATAATAAGAGAGATAAAATATAAGTTAAACCTATAAATAAGAAAAAACGCCTATGGAAGAAAAACTTGTCTGACAGAAGAAATAGATCTGACTAACTATTTCTATCTGATTATCCTTACCCTAATTTTTGAGAGAACTATTTTATTTAACAACAAAATTATCAATCATTTATGAATGAAGATCGCAAAAAACGAGGATTAGCAAATAGCAAATTCTTCACAGCAGTAGCCATCAGTGCACTGTTTTTAGGAAGCGGTAATGCGATGGCTAACCAGGTTGCTTCGGATCATGTTTCAGAAGTAACAGAGCAGTTACAATCTATCAATGTTACAGGTTTGGTTGTAGATGCGACAGGCGAGCCGGTTATCGGTGCCAGTGTGGTAGAAAAAGGGACAACTAATGGTATTGTTACTGACGTTAATGGAAAGTTTGCATTGAGTGTAAAATCAGGAGCAATATTAAAAATATCATTCGTAGGTTATCAGCCTCAGGAAGTAAAGGCTACACCTACTATGAAAATCGTGTTGAAGGAAGATACGGAATTATTGGATGAAGTAGTAGTAGTTGGTTACGGTACACAAAAGAAAGCCAATTTAACAGGTGCAGTTACTACTGTAGACTTGAATAAAACGATGTCAGGCCGTCCTCAGCAAGATGTAACCAAAGCACTGCAAGGTGCGGTTCCTGGTTTGAGTATCACAACAGAAAATGGTGATATCAACGGAAGTGCTGCAATGCGTATTCGTGGTGTCGGTACGTTAAGTAATTCTGAAAAGAGTAATCCGTTGATTGTTGTGGATGGAGTCCCGATGGATGACATTTCTTTCTTGAATACACAGGATATTGAGAGTATCTCTGTACTGAAAGACGCTGCTTCTACCTCTATTTATGGTACACGTGCAGCTTTTGGTGTTATTTTAATTAATACGAAGAGTGCTAAACCGACGGAAAAGGTTACTATAAACTATAGTAATAATTTCGCTTGGGATCAAGCCACTTACCTTCCGAATTTCCCGGATGTACCCACACAGCTTAGAGCTGCATTAGAGGCTAAGGCTAATGCTAACCAATATGAAGTTGAGCTCTTCGGCATGTACTTTGACAAGCTGTTACCTTATGCTGAGAAATGGGCGCAACAGAATGGCGGAAGAAAACTGAAGTACGGTGAAATGAGACCCTATCAGAGCGATAGCAATGTGGGTGATTATAGCATCGTTGACGGAACTCCTTATTATTATGCTGACTGGGATGTGCAAGATATTTATTATAGCAAAGCAGCCCCTTCACAGAGCCATAATATATCTGTTCAGGGAAGTTCTGGTAAGACTAATTATTATCTTTCTTTTGGTTATGATGAGAAGGAAGGTATTATGAAAGTGCGTCCCGATGAATTGAAGAAATATAATGTTTCAGTGAATGTAACGACCAATTTATATGATTGGTTGCAAGTAGGTGCACGTGTCAATTACTCTCGTAAGGCTTATCAGCGTCCTGACATTTACAGCAGTACTTATCAGACCCTTTGGCGTTGGGGTTCTTTCTTTATTCCTTCAGGTACCATTGATGGTTATGACACTCGCCTCATGTCTATGCGTAAACAAGCATCAGACCGTAAGGAAATAACTGACCTTACCCGTCTGAATGGATTCTTGAAAGCAGAAATAGTAAAAGGACTTACTTTGAATGCTGATTTCACTTATGCTATTCAGAACTTGAACAGTGGTTCTGAAGACTTCTCGGTCTATGGTATTGACTGGTCGGGAATGCCTACTCCTAAATATATTGTTACCAAAAGTAACTCGGCAATCTGGCGGGATAATTCCAAGCAGAATACTTGGACTTTGAATGCGTATGCCAACTATGCCAAGACTTTTGCGAAGAGCCATAATTTGAATGTAATGGTCGGAGCTAATGCTGAAGAAGTGGATTATACTTATTTATATGGATACCGCAAGGGATTGTATGATGAAGCATATCCCGA
Organism: Bacteroides intestinalis; assembly: GCF_003464595.1. GTDB lineage: Bacteria > Bacteroidota > Bacteroidia > Bacteroidales > Bacteroidaceae > Bacteroides > Bacteroides intestinalis_A. The sequence goes on along the minus strand of NZ_QRZF01000001.1, from coordinate 348,280 downwards.
ATTGAATCTGGCAAGCCAAGATGGACAACAAATAAATTGGTCGCACACTTCCCGTGCTTCAGCCGGTTACTTCGGACGTATTAATTATGATTATAAGGGTATTTACCTGTTAGAAGTGAATGGACGTTATGATGGTTCTTCCAGATTCCCACATAATGATAAATGGGCATTCTTCCCTTCTGCATCTATCGGATACCGGTTCTCAGAAGAAGCTTTCTTTGCACCGTTGAAGAAAGTGGTTAACAATGCTAAGTTGCGTGCATCTTATGGTGAAATTGGAAATGAAGCCATCGGAGACTATATGTTTGAGGCATTGATCAGCCAACGCGAAAACACATCGGCTTCAGGATATATTTATTGGGTAGATGGCAATGGAGCTAATGCTAATAGATTGACTCAGTACAATATGCCTAAACTGGTGTCGAAGTCTCTTACTTGGGAACGCATCCGTACTACTGATATTGGTCTGGACTTAGGCTTCCTGAATAACGAACTAACCGTAGGATTTGACTGGTACCAACGTGAAAACCGTGATATGCTTGCTCCTGCTCAGGTTCTTCCGAACAGTGTAGGTGCTACTGCTCCTTACGATAATGCCGGTACACTGCGCACCCGTGGATGGGAGTTAAACCTCGATTGGCATCATAAATTCGGTGAATTTAATGTGTATGCTAACTTCAATCTTAGTGATTCAAAGACAAAAGTAACGAAGTGGAATAATGATACTAAGTTACTCAGTTCTTACTATTCGGGCAAGAATTATGGTGATATCTGGGGCTTCGAAACAGATCGTTATTTTGAAGAATCTGATTTTACCGGCCAGAATGCAGATGGTTCATGGAATTATAAGTCAGGTATTGCCAGCCAGTCCGCACTTGAACGTGCTCCGTTCCATTATGGCCCTGGTGATATTAAGTTCAAAGATTTGGATGGCAGTGGCGCGATTGACGGTGGAAAAGGAACCGCTGATGATCATGGTGACTTGAAGATTATCGGTAATTCACTCCCTCGTTATGAATATGGCTTCCATCTGGGTGGTAACTGGAAAGGCATTGACCTCGATTTATTCTTCCAAGGCGTAGGCAAACGTTCTGATTGGACTATTTCTTCTCTGAACTTCCCGATGATGCGTGGAGCTGACTTAGCTATCTACGATAATCAAAAAAGTTTCAATAGAGTATTCTATACTGATGATTGGAAAACAATTACCGGTTATGATATCAACCAGGGTAACACTTATCCTCGTTTATATCCGGGAAATGAAGCCAAAGGTACTGTATCGGGTATTGCAAACGGTTCCAATAACTATTATCCGCAATCTCGTTACTTGACCGATATGTCTTATCTTCGTTTAAAGAACGTAACAGTTGGTTATACTTTGCCGAAAGAGTGGACCCGTAAAGCTTTCATCGAAAAGGCACGTATCTACTTTAGTGGTAGTAACCTCTTCTTGCTCTACAAGGGCAGTGATCTTCCAGTTGATCCGGAAATCAGTACTGGTGATGGCCTTACCTATGGAGGTTGGGGACGTACAACTCCTATCACTCGTACCTTCTCATTCGGTATTCAGGTAACCTTATAATAACTATTAAACAATAAGAATGATGAAAAAGCTATTCATATACGGAACAATGGCACTGATGGCCTTGACAAGTTGTAATGACTTTCTCGACAAAGCACCTTTGGATGCCTTTACCAATACTCCTGCATATTGGAGTAATACGAGTAACCTTGACAACCAATGCAATACATTCTATAACAACTATTCGGGTTATGGAAATGGCAGCGGTGGTGGCTGGTTCTATTTCAAAACGCTGAGTGATGACCAGGTAGACTATCAGTCGACAGTCTGGACTTACACGAGTGTAGTGGCTACTTCTACAAATTGGTCAAGCCCTTTCACAGAAATTCGTCGTGCCAATTATATTATCGAAGGATTGCAAACATCTTCTCTTGATGATGCGGTTAAAGCTAATTATGAAGGTCTGGCACGTTTAAACCGTGCATGGCAATATTACCAATTGGTTCGCATGTATGGTGATGTACAGTGGATAACTACAGTTGTAGACCCGGCAGACAAGGATGTGGTTTACGGACCACGTACGGATAGAGATGTTGTAATGGACAATGTTCTTGAAGATCTAAATTATGCTGCAACTACAATTACGGGAACCAACAAGCAGCGCTTCAGTGCTAACATGGCACTGGCAATGAAAGCTGACATCACGTTGTACGAAGGTACCTACTGTAAGTATCGTAATGCAAGTGACAATGCCGGTAAGGCTGCTGACAACACTCGTGCTGAGAAGTACCTGCGTGAATGTGTGTCTGCTTGTGAAGCATTGATGAGTAAGGGATATTCATTGAATCCGAGCTACAAAGGAAACTATAATTCAATTTCGCTTAGCTCTAATCCTGAAATGATTTTCTTCAAGCCTTATTCTCAGAATGTTTTCATGCATTCCACCATTGACTATACAGTTAATACAAGTGGTACCAGCGGTATGACCAAAAATGCTTTCGATAGTTATCTGTTCCTTGACGGTAAGCCCAAAGCAACCACTACAATGGATACAAATGATGCCGCAGTGAAAGATGCAGATGGCAAGTACAATCTTGAGTCTGTTCTTGCTGTCCGCGACAAGCGATTGGCGGTTACTCTCGATCCTGTGTTATGTTTCAAGGGTAGTGCTTATAGCCGCGCCGGAGTTGCAGGATTTACTTCTACTACCGGTTACGGTATAGCTAAATATGATAATCCGGAGGAATTGGCAGTAGGCGATCGTAACAGCATCAACAAGCAATATACTGACTGTCCGCTTTTCTGGCTGTCTGTTGTCTATCTGAACTTCGCTGAGGCTAAGGCAGAACTTGGAACATTGACACAAGCTGATCTTGACAATTCCATTAATAAGTTACAGGAGCGTGCTGGACTGCCCGGTATAACTACTCAACCGGAAGCTGATCCGGCTAACAATATGGGTGTTAGCAATTTGCTTTGGGAGATCCGCCGTTGCCGTCGTTGTGAGTTGATGTGTGATAACTGGACTCGTTATTGGGATTTAATTCGTTGGCATAAACTTGATTTACTTGATTCTTCCAAGAATCCTACGATCTATCTTGGAGCTAACATGAAGAATGTGGAGAATCCGGAAGTCGATGTGAATAATGATGGATATATGATTGGTTCTAACACTCTTAACCAGCCACGTACTTACGAAGCCAAGCATTATTTCTATCCGATACCTACAACTCAGCTGACTTTGAACTCGAATATGGAACAGAATCCGTTCTGGAAATAAGGTGAGATTGTTAATGGTGTAACTGAAAGGGGTTGAATTCTATTTACTTAGAGTTCAACCTCTTTTTTTGCTGCGATATAGAGGAATGGTTGGATATCACAGAATATTTTCTATCTTTGTAAAAAGCTGTCCATTAGTAAAATAATAATTTTGTCATTAGAAGTATGCTTAAATTAAGAATGTTATCACAGGGAATTGCAGGACCACGGTTTGAAAAGCCGGAGGAGGTTGTTGAATGGATGGGTGCTATGCAGGCGCAAGAGATCAGGGCGGCTAAGTGGGCAGTCGGGTTGCGTATAGCGAAACCTTCGTTGACGGCTGTTCAGGAGGCATTGGATTCAGGGCGGATTTTGCGTACTCATGTGATGCGTCCTACGTGGCATTATATTCCGGGGAAGGATATAAAATGGATGACTGAGTTGTCTGCTAAGAGTATGTTGTCAAAGTTCAGTTTTTATGCAAAGCATCATGGTTTGACGGGAGAGGATTGCCTGCTGTATAAGCCCCAAATAGAAGAAATCTTGACCGGACAACATCTGACGTGCCAGGAAGCTCTTGAACAGCTTCACTTGAAAGGTATAACTCTCAGTGAACCCATCGTTAAAATGTATCTAAGTTTTGGTGAGGCGGACGGAACAATATGCAGTGGCATTGAGAAGAATGGGAAACACACATATGCATTGACCTGTGAAAGAATTCCGGATGCAATAGAGCTATCTCGTGAAGAGGCTCTTGCTGAGCTTACCCGGAGATACTTCAGAAGTCATGGGCCGGCAACACTGGAAGATTTTGTGTGGTGGTCTGCATTGAACATACGTGAAGCACGTAGCGCTATAGCGTCACTTGGGCAGGAAATTATAACAGAACGATATAATGACAGGGAAATGATGATACATATCTCTTCACCCGGACTTACCGGGGAGGTGGAAGTTGATGAGAAAAGTATTCTCCAGTTTCTTCCGCCGTTTGATGAATATCTGGTGAGTTATAAAAACCGCTTTGACTGTATAAAGGAATCGCATGCGCAGTATGCCTATAACAATTTTGGTATATTCCAACCTGTTATTCTTCATCAAGGTCGTATTACCGGGAATTGGCGTAAGGCTTCAAAGAAAGGAGTTTTTGATACATCTTTCTTCCCAGGGTGCAGGCCTGCTGCAAAGAAGCTTATCGAAAAAGCTATAAAGGAATGTTTGTTGTTTCATGAAAGTTGACGAGTTGACAAGTTAACAAGGGAATAAGGTCCCTGCGGCATAGAAGTATTGCGCAGCCCCTTGTTCCCTTGTCAACTCGTTAACTCGTTTCCTTCCTTTCTGAATGGTAATGCTTAGAGAGCATTCTCTTTTACCAAATATTCTGCAATCTGTACTGCGTTCAGTGCAGCACCTTTCTTGATCTGGTCACCCACAATCCAGAAAGTCAGACCGTTTTCATTAGCCAGATCCTTACGGATACGACCTACATAAACGGGATCTTTGCCTGCAAGGAACAGAGGCATTGGATATTCCTTTTCGGCAGGATTATCCTGCAATACCAAGCCGTCGCCTTTTGCAAAAGCTTCACGAGCTTCTTCCACTGAAATAGGACGTTCTGTTTCTACCCAAATGCTTTCAGAGTGAGAGCGAAGAGCAGGAACGCGTACGCAAGTTGCACTTACTTTAATGTCGGAGTGCATAATCTTACGGGTCTCGTGGAACATCTTCATTTCTTCTTTGGTGTATCCGTTATCAGTGAATACGTCAATCTGAGGAATGAGGTTGAATGCCAACTGGTATGCAAACTTTTCAACAGTAACAGATTCACCTGCTAACACTTGGCGGTATTGTGTGTACAATTCATCCATAGCGGCAGCACCTGCACCGCTGGCAGCCTGATACGTAGAAACGTGTACAGTCTTTATGTGAGAAAGCTGTTCGATGGCTTTCAGTGCCACTACCATCTGTATAGTGGTACAGTTAGGGTTGGCGATGATGCCGCGTGGACGATCTTTTGCGTCGGCAGCATTTACCTCGGGAACTACCAAAGGTATGTCATTATCCATACGGAAAGCACTGGAGTTATCGATCATCACGGCACCATGTTTGGTGATGGTCTCGGCATACTCTTTAGAGGTACCAGCGCCTGCGGAAGTGAAAGCGATATCAACCCCTTTAAAGTCATCGTTGTGTTGCAAGAGTTTTACCTCGATCTGTTTACCGCGGAATGTGTATTTTGTTCCGGCACTGCGTTTAGAACCGAACAACACTAACTCATCCAACGGGAAATTCCTTTCATCGAGCACACGCAGGAACTCCTGTCCCACGGCTCCGCTTGCTCCAACAATAGCTACTTTCATTTTCTTTTGTTTTTAGTTTATTAATTAAGTTGACGAATTGACGAGGAAAGAAAGGGGACAAGGCGACCTTGTCTACTTGTATCTCTAATCCTTGTCAACTCACATTTGATAGAATTGGCTGCAAATTTATAACAATTTGCTGTATGACAACGTATAAAATGAAAAGTTTTTTGTTATTTTGCAACGTAAACCTAAAACTTGAAGCCCATGGACTTATTTGACTTCAGTCTAAAACTTCCCATTACCGACCCTACATGGATATTTCTCCTTGTACTTCTTATTATATTGTTTGCTCCTATTTTGTTGAACAGACTCCGTATCCCACATATCATCGGTATGATATTGGCAGGATTGGTAATTGGCGAGCATGGGTTTAATATTTTAGCACGGGATAGTAGTTTCGAGTTGTTTGGCAAGGTGGGTTTATACTATATCATGTTTCTGGCTGGTCTGGAAATGAATATGTCAGACTTCAAGCAAAATAGGGGAAAGGCCGTAATGTTGGGGTTACTGGCTTTTATCATTCCAATTATGATCGGTCTTGTGGTGAACATGACCTTCCTGAAATATAGTTTAATCACTTCAGTTCTGTTGGCAAGTATGTATGCTTCGCATACGCTGGTGGCATATCCTATCGTGATTCGATATGGCGTTTCCCGACATCGTAGTGTAAGTATTGCAGTGGGAGGTACGGCGGTGACTGATACTCTTACGCTGTTGGTTTTGGCTGTGGTAGGTGGTATGTTTAAGGGGGAATCCGGTGGACTGTTCTGGGTATGGCTGGTTGTCAAAGTGGTTTTCCTGGGTGGATTGATTATGTACTCTTTCCCTCGCATTGGTCGCTGGTTCTTCCGCAGATACGATGATAATGTGATGCAATTCATTTTCGTGCTTGCCATGGTATTCCTGGGGGCAGGCTTAATGGAATTTGTAGGGATGGAAGGCATTCTCGGAGCTTTCCTTGCCGGCTTGGTATTGAACCGGCTTATTCCGCATGTTTCTCCATTGATGAATCACCTGGAATTTGTGGGTAATGCACTTTTCATTCCTTACTTTCTGATTGGTGTGGGAATGCTGATTGATATACATGTGATTTTTGGTCATGGTGATGCATTGAAGGTGGCTGGAGTAATGATTGCTGTTGCTTTGACTGGTAAATGGATTGCTTGTTGGCTGACGCAGAAGATATATAAAATGGCAGCTATTGAGCGGGAACTGATGTACGGCTTGAGCAATGCCCAGGCTGCGGCTACATTGGCTGCTGTACTGGTCGGATATAATATAATTCTGCCTAATGGTGAAAGACTGCTGAATGACGATGTTCTGAATGGTACTGTATTGCTAATCCTCGTGACTTGTGTGGTAAGTTCATTTATTACTGAACGTGCTGCCCGTAAGATCGCTATCGATGAGGCCCATCTGGAGGATGAAAAACGTCCGGTAGAGCTGGAAAAGATTTTAATACCGGTTGCCAATCCGGATACGATTGAAGATTTGGTGAGTCTGTCCTTGTTGATACGTGATCCTAAACAGAGAGATAATCTGGTGGCATTGAATGTGATTAATGATAATAATGCATCGGAAGCTCTGGAACTTCGCGGAAAGCGTTATCTGGAGAAAGCGGCTATGATAACGGCATCGGTGGATGTGCCGCTGAAACAAATCAGCCGTTATGACTTGAATATTGCTTCAGGTATTATTCATACGGCAAAAGAGCATGGAGTGACGGATGTGGTAATTGGTTTGCATCGTAAGGTTAATATTGTGGATTCCTTCTTTGGTATGTTGGCGGAGAACCTGTTGAAAGGTTTGCACCGGGAAGTGATGATTGCAAAGTTCCTGATGCCAATTAATACCATACGGAGAATTAATATTGCTGTTCCGCCGAAAGCAGAATATGAAGCGGGCTTCCAGAAGTGGGTAGAACATTTCTGCCGTATGGGAAGTACATTGGGATGCCGGGTACACTTCTTCGCTAATGAAGAAACTACTACGCTCTTACAAATACTGGTAAAGAAGAGGTTTAGCTCGACAATGACTGATTTCTCCCGTTTGGATGATTGGGGGGATTTACTGTTGTTGACCGGACAAGTGAATTATGATCACTTACTGGTGATTATCAGTGCCCGCCGTGGTTCTATTTCTTATGATCCTGCATTCGAAAGACTTCCTGCCCAGTTAGGAAAGTATTTTGCCAACAATAGCTTGATAGTGCTCTATCCGGATCAGTTGGGTGAACCGCAAGATATGCTGTCTTTCTCTAATCCACGTGGTAATAATGAAGATCAGCATTATGAAAAGGTAGGCAAATGGTTCTATAAATGGTTCAAGAAGAGTAATTAGTGATTAGCAACAAAGTGATAAGTGATTAGTGAGGATGGAAGATTGGAGACAGAGGACACGGCTCTTATTGGGTGAGGAGAAGATGGGACGTTTGCAGCAGGCACACGTGCTTGTAGTGGGGCTTGGTGGAGTAGGAGCGTATGCAGCGGAGATGATTTGTCGTGCCGGAGTGGGACGCATGACGATTGTGGATGCGGATACAGTGCAACCTACGAATCTCAATCGTCAGCTTCCGGCCTTGCATTCTACATTGGGAATGAGCAAGGCGGAAATCTTGGAGAGACGTTTCCGGGATATTAATCCGGAAATTGAATTGACGGTGTTGCCGGTATTCCTGAAAGATGAGAATATTCCCGAACTGCTGGATGCAGCATCCTATGATTTTGTAGTGGATGCCATTGATACGCTGGCTCCGAAATGTCATTTGATTGCAGAAACTTTAAAGCGACATATTAAGATTGTTTCCAGTATGGGAGCCGGAGCAAAGAGTGATATAACCCAGGTTCGCTTTGCCGATATATGGGATACCTATCATTGTGGACTAAGTAAGGCAGTCAGAAAACGGCTTCAGAAAATGGGAATCAAACGTAAACTTCCGGTGGTATTCAGTACGGAACAGGCGGATCCGAAAGCGGTGCTGCTGACTGAGGATGAAATGAATAAGAAATCAACATGCGGAACAGTCAGCTATATGCCGGCGGTATTTGGATGCTATCTGGCGGAGTATGTATTGAAGAGATTATGATCGGCAAGCATATCTTTTGCCACCATGTTGGCAAGACGTTGCCATCCCATTGGCAGAACTTTGCCATCGCGGTGGCAAAGTTTTGCCAATGCGGTGGCAAAGAATCAGTACTTGACATTAGATAAAGATGAAGTATATATGATACAATTACAAGGAATAACCAAGAGTTTTGGTAGCCTGCAAGTTTTGCGGGGGATTGATTTGAATATAGATAAGGGCGAGATCGTTAGTATTGTTGGCCCGAGTGGAGCAGGAAAGACTACTTTACTTCAAATTATGGGAACCTTGGATGCACCTGATAGCGGTACGGTAACTATTGACGGTACTTTGGTCAGCCGTATGAAGGAGAAGGAACTGTCGGCTTTCCGTAACAAACATATCGGGTTTGTCTTTCAGTTTCACCAGCTTTTACCGGAATTCACGGCATTGGAAAACGTGATGATACCTGCATTTATTGCCGGTGTGGGTCAGAAAGAGGCTACCACATCTGCACTGGAGCTATTGGAATTTATGGGATTGACAGATCGCGCCGAGCATAAGCCTAATGAACTTTCTGGTGGGGAGAAACAACGTGTGGCCGTAGCCCGTGCCCTCATTAATCATCCGGCTGTGATACTGGCTGACGAGCCTTCGGGTAGCCTGGATACTCATAATAAGGAAGAATTGCATCAGCTTTTCTTCGACCTTCGCAATCGTTTCGGACAAACATTTGTGATTGTCACTCACGATGAAGGACTAGCACAGATTACGGACCGTACGGTGCACATGGTTGACGGGGAAATAGTTTAACCTTATTTTCCCGTACTCATTACTCCTGAATCATTATCGCTATTGTTTACTTTTCTTTGTGTTACTTTGAACTTACGTCCGAAAGAGAAATTGTAGGATAAGCTGACCAGAAACATACGTGAGCTTTCCTTAATATAGCTTTTAGTCTTGTATGAGGCAAATTGATTCCAATTCTCATTTTCTACTTTATAATTATCAGTGAATGGGTTGAAGGCACCTACACCTAAACGGAGATCTTTATATTTATAATATAGACCTAATATCTGGATGTTTTCTCCTCCTGAAAGGGTCTCTCCCCAGAAGTTGTTCCAATTGGTATTGATCTGCCAGAACAAGGAGAATCGTTTGTAATTGAATGAAGCTTGTCCTTCGTAATACCAGTTGGTATAAGTGTGAGAGTAATTGTTTCCATGACTCATATAATGATTGACTCCTCCTGTGAATGAAAGTTGCAGCATATCCCATAGTGGCCCTACACGGAGCATCAGACGTCCGGATAACTTTTGCCAGTCTTTCTGGTTATTCCACGTTTGTACTATTTTATTGCCTTCCTGTAACTTTTCATCCATAATGGCATTGGGACGGTAATCGTATGCACCCCATAGGTTACTGTAGAAAATACCTTTCTTCCACTCATAAGTCAGTTCCGTACGATAGCACATGTACGATTTCAGGTTCGGATTACCACGGCGTATCTGGAAAGAGTCTATAGTTTGTTCTATAGCACTCAGGTCACTCAATGAAGGAGTTGCATTGAATACTTCGGCTTTCCAACGAAGGTATGAGTTGTCAGAAAAAGTGTAATGCAACGTAGCTTTCGGGTTTACACTGTACTTTTTAGAAGAATCATCATTTCCGCTTTGGTTGTAATAGAAACGGGTTAGGCTGATTCCTAATCTGTAATCCAGTTTGTTTATCTTGCCACGGTATTCACTGAATATATAACTATTTCCCTGATTCATCCGGGTATCGTAATTATGCCCGTTCCGGTATTCGTTGTTAGAGTAAGATTGGGTATGCTGCAAACCGAAGCTTAGCGCATTACCTTTTGAAAACTGTTTTTCGTAAATGGCCTCCCCAATCAGGGAGTATTTGTCACCCAATACATCATTGTTTATATCGGTCAGCATTTCATCGTGAAGACTTTCCTGATAGATGCGGTGTGATTTTTCCCGGTTATAGGTTCCTACCAGGTTGAATACCAAGGTCTGTTTGTTTTTCAGGCTTTGTTGAAAGTAGAGATCTAAGGATGGACGCGACCAGCTATTCTTGGTACGGTCTATCATATTTACCATATCCGTTTCATCATTTACATTATAAAGTACTCCTTGATAATCCCAATTCGGCTGATTGTTACCGCGCAGGCGGAAGGTAGCGCTGAATAAAGAATTCTGGGATGCTTGGAGACTGTAATTCACATTCAGATTTTGCATAAATAACATAGCATGACTGGGCTCTCCTTTTTCCATTCGCTGAATGGTGTTACCATCTGCCAGGCGGAAAGTTTCTTCATTATCCCGGTACATGCCATAGAAATCACGGGGACCCATGTAATAAGAAAGTCCGAACTCGGATTTTTTGTGGTTGACCTTACCGAATACATTGTAATTTCCCCACATAGCATTGACTCCCTGGCTAAGGTCTGTGCCGAAACTTCCGCCCGTATCGGGGCGACGAACGATGTAATCGAGTACGATCTCGGCATTACCATAGCGTAATCCCGGATTGTCATGATATTCTATGCGGATAATGTCAGCTGGACGTAAGGCCTTTATTTCATTGATATCTGCTTTGGCTCCATTGATACGTATTTGTAATTCGCCACCACCGGATATTCCGATTTCATTATTCATCGGATTAACCTGAATGCGCGGAAGCATTAGTTCTTGTAGCAGGTTGACGCCATTGGTGGAGACTTTCATTTGTCGTTCGGAAGGGAATACCAGTTTCCGGTCCGGACGGCTGATTTGGTTAGAACCATTGATGGTTATACCTTCCAGTGCTACAGCAGCATCTTCCAGATGAATATCTCCCAGATCTGTATTACGCTTCACCCCATTCAACGTAACATACTGTGTATTGTAGCCGATGCTGGAAAGTACTAATCTGTAGTCTCCTGCATCTATCTTATTGAAAATGAAATTGCCGTTATTATTAGTTGATACTCCACTTACGAATGCAGAGTCGATGGTTTGTAATACCACATTTACAAATTCTACGGCTTCGTTATCTGTGGCATTACGTATAGTACCTTTTATTTCTATCTTTTGGGCAAAGATTCCCTGCACCATGCTGCTTAACAGTATGGCTATTAATAATCTTTTCATTGTCGTTTTATGATTTTAATTCCTTATTCCAGAATGGCCGGTCCTGTTTCAGGTTGTTTACTGTTGTTTAGACGAAGAAAAGCGGAGTAAGGTTGCATCCATTACTATTTTTTTATTTAGAAAAACAAACTACTTTTAAGTTCGTTTCTATAATGGGTAGCTAGTATCTATGACATTTTGTTATACCTTTACCTCGATTTTTATAATTTATATAGATTACATTATGAGAAAAGTAGTTCTTACTTTAGTTACATTGGCATTTGTGTCATTTGCATATGCGCAGGATGTAACTTTCGATTCTTTCAAACGAATCGAATCGGATAAGGTGTTGAACCTGTCAGCCGATCAAATTGCAAAAATCAAAAAACTAAATAGGGAAGTTGGCCCCAAGTTTAAAGCTATCGGACAGAGTAATCTTCCTGGGTACGAGAAAGGGCAGAGGAAAAGAGCATTGGCTCTTGAACACAAAGCTGCCATTAAAGCTATCTTGTCAGAGAAGCAGGTTAAGTTATGGGAAGAGCATTACGGAAGTATGGATAATAGGAAAGGGCTGCGTGGTATCATGAAAGGTGATTATGATCACCGATTGGATCAATTGGAAGCTAATTTTGAAAAGGATAAGGAGGCAATTGAGAATAGCTCTTTATCTAAAGATGCAAAGAAAGCCAAGGTAAAAGCTCTTAAAAATGAATATAAACAAGAAAAAGAGCGCTTGAAGAATAAACGTGATACTGCAATAAAATCAGGAGTTTTGGAAAAGTGATTGAATCATTCAAAACAAACATAATGACCGATTCTTTCCAGGTCAGTTTCTGTAAATTCCTCATAGAGGGAGAAAGGTTTAAGGCTCGTTAGCGAGCCTTTTTTCTTGCGATATTCTACGATGGCTTTAGCTTGGTAGAAGTTAATATAGGGATGGGAGCGCAATCTGTCTACACTGATACGGTTCAGGTTGATGCGGTGGACATTTGCCGGGTCGATGCTGAACCAGGCTCGCAATTGCTGAATATTCAGGTTGATATCTTTTAGTTGTTCTATTTGGTAGAATCCACCTAATCGTTGTCGATAACCAATTATCAGACGAGCAATGGCGCTTCCGATACCTGGAATCTTTTTTAATTCGGTGGTGTCGGCGCGATTCAGATCAAGAATGGTTCCGGGTTCATACTTGATATTCTTCATCGGTACGTTTTGGGCAATGTACAATTGTGGGATGTGATGTACTGTATCTTCCGGTGGAATATGTATGTAAGGTAAAAGAGCAGAATATTGTTCTTCTGTCATCCCATATACCTTCTTAAAATCTTCCGGTTTACGGAATTTTCCACCTTTTGCCCGATAGTGCAGGATATTCTTAGCCATCCAGGCTGGTAATCCTAAGCGTCGGAATGTGATAGAATCTGTAGTGTTTGGATTGAAAGAAGCCAGGATTACAGGAATGTTCTCTTCTTTTTTCTTATAAGTCGTGTATTGCCTTTCACTGGGCTGCTCTTTCTCTTCCAACGAGGCTATGAATTCTTCATATTCTTGTTCGGCATCGGCTTGTATGGCTATATCATCCGGAGAGGGCTCCTTTCGTTGCCAGGCAGATATAAGGTACCCGGCGAGAAAAACGATACAAATAACTGCTGTGAGCATTAGGATACCTCGTTTTTCTCCCCGGGAAAAGTAAAAGTAATCTTTAAATAAATTCTGCATCTCCTACAATTTCAAGAAACCCAATTCTTTGATGAAAATGAGTGTAATTGCTATCGGAGCTATAAACTTCAATATGAATATCAGCAATTTGTAAAATGTCACTTTCAGTGTTCCGTTATTGCTTATTTCTTCCCAGACAATCTTCTTGTTCAGATACCAGCCGGTGAAGATGGAAATACACAAACCACCCAATGGCAACATGATCTTAGCTGTGACAAAGTCGAACAGGTTGAATAAACTCAAACCGAATATAGTGTAGCCCTTACCTACACCGAGTGAAAGTGAGCACAGAGTACCCAGAAGCATACAACCGCCTGTTACAAAGCTTGCTGCACGTTTGCGGCTCAGATGGAATTCTTCGTGTAGATAGGCTGTTACCACTTCGTGCATGGAAATAGTGGAAGTCAGTGCGGCAACTGCCAGAAGAATATAAAACATGACTGAGAATATGTAAGCTAATAAAGGTACTTCGCTAAATGCTTGTTGAAATACATTGGGCAGCGTAATGAAGATAAGGCTCGGACCTGCATCCGGCTGGATACCTACCGAGAATGCAGCGGGGAAGATGATAAGTCCTGCCAATATGGCGACGAATGTATCGATAATGCTGACACTGAAGGCTGTCTTGGTCAGATTCGTGTCTTTTTTGAAGTACGATGCATAAGTGCAAAGGCACCCCATACCCAGACTCAGGGAGAAAAAAGCCTGTCCCATAGCACTCAGGAATACGTTGGCATTCACTTTATCCCATTCCGGCTTCAGGAGGAATTCCAGACCGGCACCGGAACCCGGCAATGAGATTGAACAACCAGCCAATATGATCAACAGAATAAACAACATCGGCATCATAATCTTAGCTGACTTTTCGATACCTTTTTCCACCCCTTTCACGATGATGAAGTGGGTGGCAAGCAGAAAGAGTACCAGCCAAATAACCGGGCGCCAGGGATTGGAAGAGAATGAATTGAAGGTATTGATATAATCGGCTGCTGTTTTTCCGGCAAAGTTATCGGTAACAGCTTCACCAATGAATTCCAGTGTCCAACCGGCCACTACGGAGTAATAGCTCAGGATCAGAAAACCTGCCAGTACTCCCATACGCCCCACCCAACGCCAGTGTGTACCCGGTGCCAGTTTCTGATAAGCTCCTGCTGTATTGGCACGTGAGTGTCGTCCGATAAGGAATTCGGATACCATGATAGGGATTCCTAAAATAAGTACGCATGCTAAGTAAATGAGAATAAACGCAGCACCGCCATGATTGCCAGTCTCGTAGGGAAACCGCCAGATGTTACCCAGACCGACTGCGGAACCTGCCGAAGCAAGTATGACGCCTAATTTGCTCCCAAAATTGGCTCTGTCATTTTTAGTCATAAAAAAGTAGATTTTTCTTTCATTTCGTTATTATTCTCTACTAGAACATGCAAATATAGAAAATGTTCTGTACTTTTGCGCACAAATCGTTCATAAATTGAGATATGCTATACTATATTAAAAAATATCCGGTATCGTTGCTGATTATACTGACAGTGATTTATCTGTCGTTCTTTAAACCGCCAACAACGGAATTAAGCCGAATACCGAATATTGATAAAATTGTACATATTTGTATGTATTTGGGTATGTCCGGTATGTTGTGGCTGGAATTCCTGCGGGCACACCGTAGAAATGATTCTCCTCTATGGCATGCATGGGTAGGGGCATTTGTATGCCCCGTATTGTTCAGTGGAATGGTGGAGTTGTTGCAGGAATATTGTACAACTTACCGTGGCGGGGACTGGTTGGATTTTGTAGCGAATACAACAGGAGCGTTCATAGCCTCGATGATAGGCTATTTTGTACTGCGTCCGTGGATGGCGAAAAAACAATAAGCAGTGATCGATTATAAGTAATCAATCACTGTACTCAGTTTAATTCCGTTGGATCCTTTAATCAGGATGGTTTTCCCATGAGGTTTATTCTTTTGTAAAGCTTCGATAACTGCCGAGGCATCAGGATAAGTCGGGAAGTCATGTCTTGCAGCAGCGAACTGTTCACCTACCAACATTACATCTTTAAAACCACATTTCGTCAGGAAGTCTACAATCTTTTGATGTTCTTCCGGACCGTCTTTTCCTAATTCCCTCATATCTCCCAATATCAGCATTTTATTGTCAATTTCCATATTATGGAAGTTGCTGATTGAGGCTTGCATACTGGTAGGGTTTGCATTGTATGCATCAATGATCAATGTATTGTCTGCTGTCTGCTTCAGTTGTGAACGATTGTTCTGCGGGGTATATTCTTTTAGAGCAGTATCTATTCTTTCCGATTCTACATCAAAGAAGTGCCCGATAGTGACAGCGGCAAGTGCGTTGGCGAAGTTGTATTCACCGATTAGCTGTGTCTTCACTTCATGATGCTCACCGTCTTTTCCTGCTTTCCATTCAAAAGTCAGATAAGGCGAGTTGCCCGTAACATGTCCGTTGACGTATAATTCATTTTCACTTCCATAAGAAATCTGGTTCAATCCCCAAGCTATGTTTCTTAGATATAAGTTGTCGTGATGGATGAAGATAGTGGAATCTTTACGTTCACGAAGATAATCATATAGTTCACCTTTGGTTTTGATGACCCCTTCGAAAGAACCGAAACCTTCCAGATGCGCTTTACCTACATTCGTGATAATTCCGTAATCAGGTTCGGCGATGTTCACTAACTCCTTTATGTCACCCGGATGGCTGGCTCCCATTTCTATGATGCCGAGATCATGTTCTGCTTTCAGACGCAACAGGGTGAGAGGGACTCCTATATGATTATTCAAATTACCTTGCGTATAAAGTATAGTGTATTTTCGGGAAAGAACAGCGGCAATCAGTTCTTTGGTGGTAGTTTTTCCATTAGTCCCTGTGATACCGATGATTCGTGTCCCTATTTGGCGGCGATGGTAATTAGCCAGTTCTTGCAGAGTGTGCAAACAACTATTTACCAGTATATAATGCGAATTTCCTGCAGGTGCATATTCGGGTTCATCTACTATGGCGTAGCTACTTCCTGATTCCAATGCTTTAGAAGCAAAAGCATTTCCATTGAAATTGTCACCTTTTAGTGCTATGAATAAAGAACCTTCAGGGCAGTTGCGGCTGTCCGTAGTCACACTGGTACATTCCAAAAATATCTTATATAGAGCGGTGATATCCATAACTATCTCCTTTTTTAAACGTTGTTATTTCCTGTAGTCTAAAACGTTGCAAAGATAGATATTCTGCGTTACAGTGATACATTTACAATGAAAATGTTTTTATTCTTTCAAAGGTAGAATCAGAATAAAACGGGAACCAGTGTTGTAGGTTGGATCAATAGTCAGGCTACCGCCCATTTTCTCTGCAATCAGACGACTGATAGATAACCCTAATCCTGTACCGGGAACGAATGTATCCAGTTTGTTAAAACGCTCGAAGACGGCTTCCTGTTTTTCTACCGGAATACCTATACCTGTATCGGTGACACTGAAGAGAATCATCTTTTCTTCTTCGCGAATGTGATAGGAAAGAGTAATACTGCCATGTGTTGTGAACTTGGCTGCATTTTGTAAAAGACTCATTAGAACCTGCGAGATACGGTCGGGGTTAGTTTGCATGGAGAAGTTTTCCCGTTCGGGGGTAAATATGAGTTGCACATCAGGCTTCAGATAAGAATATGTCTGATCTATGCAAGTCTGACAGACGCCTGTAATATCCGCTATGGTCTCTGCAGGTATGTTTTGCTCTCCATCCAGATAAGAAAGATCGAGAACATCATTAATTAATTGCAGCAGGTTGGTACTGTTCTGTTCAATGATATGGGCGTACTCTTTGGTGTCATCGTTGTCACTGTAATAACTGCTGAGTATTTGGGAGAATCCTACGATAGAATTAAGTGGCGTACGTATTTCATGACTCATATTCTGTATAAATTCTGATTTCATGCGGCTACCTTCTTCCGCTTGTTCTTTGGCATGTTTCAGTTCTTCTTGTGAGCGAATCAGCTCCTTATTCTTTTCGCTAAGTTGTTTCTGAGAGATGCGTAATCGGCTGTTGAGCAGATGCTCGCGATAGAAAATAATGAATCCAAGACTTAATAAGATAATCAAAAAGATGATGATGCGTTGCTTATTTGCCAAATCGCGTTGTTGTATTTGTTGTTGCAGCTCGCTTTTTTCGAGATTCAGGCGTTCTACTCCCAGCATGGCGGCAAATTCTCCTGCGGCAATATCTTCATTTGTTATCTGAATTGAATCATTTAAAGCGTAATATTCCTGATAGTATTGTGCCGATTTGGAATTGTCCCCCATTTCATAATATATAGATGCGCGTCTACGCATAGCTTCCACTTTGTACCTTCCGTTCGGGTTGAATGTAGCAATTATGTAATCCAGGACTTCTAATGCTTTTTTGAATTGTTTTGTTTCTGTGTAGTATTTTTGTAGGACTTCATAATATTCTTCTACGTTTTTCTGTACCTCTTTCTTTGAGAGATATAATTCTTTGGCCTTTTGCAGACTTTTCCAGGATTGGGAATAGTCTTCAATAAAGAGGTAATATTGAGCTGCACGCACATGATAGTAGAATTCTTGCGTGCTACTATAAAGGCAGGAGGCGCTTTTGTTGAGATTCTCAAGTGCTTTATTTGCTTCCCCTAATTCGCAATAAAGGTTTGTTAATCCTGAATAGGAGATAGATAGATTGTACTTATCCAGATCGTATTGTAGAATGATTTCTATTTCCTTCTTTTTGTTGTCGATAGACAGATTAAATAATCTTTTGAGATGGTAGATAGAACCTAAGACATTGTAGGCATTAGCTATGCCATTCATGTATTTCTCTTGTTCTGCCTCTTTCATCATTTTGTTAGCCTCGTATAAGGCTGTGTTATACTGGTATTGTTTGATGTAGTAATTGATCAGTCGTTTACTCCAAGCAAAATAGTAATATTTAGGTTGATTGGTTTTCTTTGCAAAGTCTTTAATTACTTCTACATAATGACTGATGCTGTCCAGTTGGCTATTTTGGTAATAATAGAAATCCAGTTTATTGCATAATGCCACGGCCTGCATGCGTTGGTCTCCTTTTTCTTCGGCCATAAGGAAAAGTGTATCTGACATTTGTACAGTGATAGGAGAACTCACTTCGGCTTTGCAACGCATATAATAAGCATATAATGTGCTATCTACGTTGTATTCTTTTTGTGTGTCTCTTTGCTGTCCTTGCATTGGAGAACTGCATAAAGTGCCGAGACAATACAAAATGATGAAAATAGGAAAAAACGGCTTTTTAGTGTTCATTACTAATGAGGCAAAACTCTTTTTGCAAATTTAGCCTTTCTTTATTGGAATAAAAAGTTTTTATGACACTTTTTTTGTGCCTATTATATAGGTAAAGTCAGCATAAAGCGACACCCATCCGTATATTGGGCATCAAGTACAAGATTGCCCCCCATTCTTTCCATAATGAGGCGGCTGAGGGCAAGCCCTAATCCGGTACCTTTTGAAAATGTATCTAATTTGGCGAATCGTTCGAACACAAATTCTTGTTTATCCTGGGGAATGCCAATGCCGGTGTCGGTGATGCAAATCATGATTTGCTTTTGTTTGGGAAGAATGCGCCAGCTAAGTGTAATACCACCTTCTTCTGTAAATTTTGCTGCATTGTGCAGTAATTGTAATACTACCTGTCCAAGACGTGCTGGGTTGGTATACAGATAGAGTTCGTTCTGTTCAGGTTGATAAGAAAGAACGACTCCGGGTTTAACCTGGCGTTTTGCGCGTTCCATCCATTGTAGACAAAGCTCATTTAGCTCACTCTTTGTGTCGGTAGGGATGGTAGTGCCACTATCAAGACTGGATAATTCCAATACGTCGTCTACTAATTGAAGCAGATGATTACTGCCTTGCTCGATGATAGTTGTATATTCTTTCGATTCTTCGTCTTCTTCAGAAATCTTGCTACTGAGTATTTGCGAGAAACCAACTATGGAATTGAGTGGTGTACGTATCTCATGGCTCATATTCTGTATGAATTCAGTTTTCATACGGCTGGCACTCTGTTCTGCATCTTTAGCACGGCGTAGAACTTTATTCAGCCGGGTTTCGCGAAAAAACATAATGCCGACAATTACTACTATGATACATAATAGAATGATGATATACCGGCGTGTTTCTAATTGTATTTCTTGATTTTTCTGTATTAACTCTTTGTTTTCCAAGTTAAGATGTTCCATTCCCAAAATGGTTGCGAACTCTCCTACAGCTATGTCTTCCTGAGCACTATTCAGTGAATCATTGAGTTCAAAAGCTTTTTCATAACTCTCAATTGCTTTCTGATAGTCCTTTTTAGCAGTATAGATAGACCCACGTGTGCGGTATAGTGTAGGGGTGATAAATCCATTTTGACTAAGCTTTTCAAAGGCTTGCTGGAATACATTCAGGGCTTTATCGTATTCACCGGTTTCTATGTAATAATTGGTTTCAATTTCTAGTAGATTAGTGGCACGCTTAATACGTAATTCTGTATTCTTGCTAAAAAGTTGTGTGGTTTCTTTTAATGTTTCCCGGGCTTTGACCATATCTTTGGTGTGAATGTAATAACGGAGTAGTCCGCATAGATAAGCTCCTTGGTTTAGTTCATTACCTATATACAATTTACTTTCTTCAAGAGCTTCCCAAGCTTTTTTCGGTTCATGGGTACGGAGGTAGCAGTTACTTAATTCAAGATATTTGTTTGTCAGATTATACTTATTCAGATTATATTTTAATGTGAGATCTATCAGTTTTTGTGCATATACAGTGGCTTGCTTATAGAGTTCTTTGCTCTGATAGATGCGTAATAGTGCCTGATAGCAATTCTGCATACCATCGATTTCCTCCCGGCTTTCCGATTCTTGCTGCATCTTGTTGGCCTCATAGAGGGCCAGGTTTAATTTCTTCTGTTTTGTATAGTAAGTTATAAGGCGGTTGCCCCAGGCAAAATAATAATATTGGGGCTGATTGGTTTTCCGGGCAAAGTCTTTGATGGTGTTGGTATACAATATCAGGCTGTCCTCCTGGCCTTCAAAGGACGGACTAAAATAGAAATGGTCTGTTTTGCTGGAGATGGCTACTGCTTGCATTCGTATATCTCCTTTTTCTTTGGCCATAAGAAAGAGTGTATCAAGCATTTGCATGACAGAGGGAGATTTGATTTCTGCCTTGCAATGTTGATAGTACACAAACAATGTACTGTCTACGTGATACTTTTCTTGTTCGCTTGTTTCTTGTCCGCAAAGTCGCCACGGAATAAGCAACCAGAAAAAGAGTAGGAAAAGAGAGGCCAATCTGCCCATCTCGTATATTTTCATAGTTTACTACTTTTACCTGTTAGTTGACAATCCTGAGCAAAGTTAATTTGTTTTTTTATATTTTATAGGATTATGCTGACCTTTTTTGTTTACATTTGCAAAGTATAAACGAAAAAGGACTATCCATGGAAACATTACCTTCTAAATATATCAATGTCAACGGTTCTTTGCTCGACCTTTCTGTGCCCTGCGTTATGGGAATATTAAATATTACTCCTGACTCTTTCTATGCCGGTTCACGTATGCAAACTGAAGCTGAAATAGCTGCACGGGCGCAACAGATAGTGAATGAAGGTGCTGGGATTATAGATATCGGTGCATATTCTTCCCGGCCGAATGCAGAAAACGTTTCTCCCCGTGAAGAAATGGAACGTTTACGCATGGGATTGGAAATCTTGCGTAAAACACAACCCGGAGCAGTTATTTCTGTTGATACTTTCAGAGCGGATGTGGCACGGATGTGTGTGGAAGAGTATGGAGTAGCAATTATCAACGATATTGCTGCAGGAGAGATGGATACGGATATGTTTCGTACAGTGGCCGAACTGAATGTGCCTTACATTATGATGCATATGCAGGGAACTCCACAGAATATGCAGCAACATCCGCACTACGATAATCTTCTGAAAGAGGTGTTTTTGTTTTTTGCTCAGAAGGTGCAGCAGTTACGTGACCTGGGTATGAAGGATATTATTCTTGATCCCGGTTTCGGTTTCGGTAAGACGGTAGAACATAACTATGAACTTCTGGCACATCTCGAAGAATTTCGTGTTTTTGAATTGCCTTTGTTGGTAGGTGTTTCCCGTAAGTCCATGATCTATCGCTTATTGGGTAACACTCCACAGGATGCATTGAACGGAACAACGGTACTTGATACTATTTGCCTGTTGAAAGGAGCTGATATTCTCCGGGTACATGATGTACGCGAAGCCGTAGAAACGGTGAAGATTGTGGAGGCAATGCGGAAAAATAGTGATAAGGTGATAGAGTGATAAGTGATATAAGGAAAGTCACTTAGCTCATAATTCATAATTCATAAATCATAATTCTTATGTTTTTTGATATTGGAGTAAAAGATATTATTGACGTTCTTCTGGTTGCATTTCTGCTTTACTATACGTATAAGCTGATGAAAGCTTCCGGTTCCATCAATGTGTTTACAGGTATCCTGATATTCATATTGATATGGTTGGTAGTGTCACAGGTATTGGAGATGAAACTGCTCGGTTCCATCTTTGACAAGTTGGTGAGTGTAGGAGTAGTAGCACTTATTATCCTCTTCCAGGATGAGATACGGCGCTTTTTGCTGACGCTTGGTTCACACCAGCATGCCAGTGCTTTGGTACGTTTCTTTACAGGGAATAAGAAGGAGAGTATGCAGCATGATGAAATCATGCCGGTAGTAATGGCATGTATCAGTATGGGCAAACAAAAAGTGGGAGCCTTGATTGTGATTGAACATAACTTCCCTTTGGATGATGTGGTGCGTACGGGTGAAATTATCAATGCTGATATTAACCAGCGTCTGATAGAGAATATATTTTTTAAGAACAGCCCTTTGCATGATGGTGCAATGGTTATCAGTAAAGGGCGTATAAAGGCAGCGGGATGTATTTTGCCGGTATCGCATAATCTGGATATACCGAAGGAACTAGGGTTACGCCATCGTGCAGCGATGGGAATTTCTCAGGAATCCGATGCACTTGCTATTATTGTGTCCGAAGAAACCGGGTCCATTTCTGTAGCCTATAGAGGGCAATTCCACTTACGTTTGAATGCGGAAGAACTGGAAAGCCTGTTGACAAAAGAAAATTAGTTTCGGGTGTGACAAAATGATACTAAATAACGTCTTATATACTGAAAAACAGAACTTATATAAAGAACATATTATTAGCAATCTTAAAAAAAAGAAAGATGGATAGACGGAATTTCTTACGGATGGGGAGTCTGGCAGTATTAGGTTCGCTGGCTGCTCCGTCGCTTGCCTTGCCTGATACGGTACGGGGAGCTTTGGGAGGCACGGATAACAAATCTGCTGTAGCTGCGGCTATGAATCATTTCGGTGTAACGGAGGCAGACCTGAAGAAGGTGCTGACTGCTGCACTTGAAAAAGGTGGGGATTATGCGGACCTTTATTTTGAACACTCTTTTAATAATGCTGTAGCCCTGATGGACGGCAAAGTGAACAATTGCAGTTCAAATATTGACTTTGGCATGGGTGTGCGTGTATTAGCCGGTGATCAAAGCGGTTATGCCTATGTAGAAGGTGTAACGTTGGAAGAAATGTTGCGTGCCGCACGTACGGCTGCCCGTATTGCTTCTTCCGGTAAGGCTGGAAAGCCTGTTGCATTTAAGGAGAAGACGATTGAAAGAGACCGTTACTCTGTAGTTACCCCTTGGGAAGAAGTGAGCCTGAAGGAGAAAATGCCTTATCTACAAAAACTGAATGATAAAGTCTTTGCGTTGGACAATCGTGTACGTAAGGTGCAGGCTTCTTTGAGCGACAACACAACACATGTGCTGTTCTGTAATTCAGAAGGTGTGACTTACTATGATTACCGTCCGATGGTATCCTATATGGCTTTCTGTATTATGGAAGAGAACGGACGTATGGAAAATAACTACGCCACTCGTTCCTATCGTAAAGGATTTGAGTTTATGACGGATGATATCATCGAAGTGATAGCTCGCGAAGTTGTAGACAATACAGCAATCATGTTTAAAGCCATTAAGCCTAAAGGTGGTGAACTCCCTGTGGTGATGGCATCCGGCGGTTCGGGTATCTTGTTGCACGAAGCTATCGGACATGCGTTTGAAGCTGATTTCAACCGTAAGAATGTTTCTATCTTTGCCGATCAGTTGAACAAGAAAGTATGTAATGAACATATCAGTGTGGTAGATGACGGTACGATTCCTTTCAATCGTGGTTCTGTAAACTTCGATGATGAGGGTATAGAAGGACAGAAGACTTATATCGTGAAGGATGGCGTATTGACCAGTTACCTGCACGACCGTATCAGTTCTAAACATTACGGTGTGGCTCCTACCGGAAACGGACGTCGCGATACTTTCCGCAATGTTCCTATTCCTCGTATGCGTGCCACGTATATGGAAGCCGGAGATATGAAGGAAGAAGATATCATCTCTACTGTAAAGAACGGTATCTATGCACAGCAGTTCACCAACGGACAGGTGCAGATTGGTGCAGGTGACTTTACGTTCTTCGTAAAATTCGGTTATATGATTGAAGACGGTAAGCTGACGCAACCTATCAAAGATATCAACATTATCGGTAATGGACCCAAAGCATTGGCAGACATTACGATGGTGGCAAGCAATGATCAGATCGATAATGGTACGTGGACATGCGGTAAGGACGGACAGTCTTGTCCGGTGACTTGTGGTATGCCTTCGGCCTTAGTAAGTAAATTAACTGTAGGAGGAGAAAACTGATGATAACAGATAATAATAAAAAACTGGCTCAATGGGCGATGGATTTCGCTCTGAAGAATGGTTGCCAGGCAGCCAAAGTTGTATTGTATGCCAATTCAAACACTTCTTTTGAATTGCGTGATGCTAAGATGGATCGTCTGCAACAGGCTTCTGAAAGTGGAATGGGAATTAACGTGTATGTAGACGGACGTTACGGTAATTATTCTACCAATCGTCTGGATAAGAAAGAACTTGAAACATTTATCAAGAATGGTATCGAGTCTACCCGTTATCTGGCTCCGGATGAATTCCGTGTATTGGCAGATCCTGCCCGCTATTATACAGGTGGGAAACCCGATTTGCAGATGTTCGATGATAAGATCTTTGGCATCAATCCGGATGATAAAGTAGCTTTGGCCCGTGCTGCCGCTGGAGAAGTTATGGGTAAGAATGACCGTATCATCTCAGTAGAGACCTCATACAGTGATGGTGAAAATGCTTCTTATCGTCTGATGAGTAACGGCTTTGAGGGTGAATCCAAATCAACTTGGTATTCAGTTTCTGCCAGTGTGGCCATTAAGGGTGAGGGTGAAGCCCGCCCGTCTGATTATTGGTATGGAAGCTCCCTGTTCTATGATAAATTGCCTAAAACAGATATCGGTTCAGTAGCATTGGAACGTGTATTGCGTAAATTGGGACAGAAGAAAGCTAAGTCTGGTAAATACACAATGGTGGTTGATCCGATAAATTCGGGACGTATGCTAAGCCCTGTATTGAGCGCTCTTTATGGTTCCTCTTTGCAGCAAAAGAACTCTTTCCTGATTGATAAACTGGATCAGAAAGTATTCTCTGATAAACTGACCGTAATGGATGACCCACATGTGATAGGTGCCAATGGTTCACGTTATTTCGATAATGAAGGTGTGGCAACGGAACATCGTCCAATCTTTGAGAATGGTGTGTTGAAGACTTACTTCTTTGATACTTATAATGCCAAGAAGATGAGTGTAGCTCCTACTATTAGTGGTCCGTCACGTCTGGTACTTACTCCGGGTGATAAAGATCTTAATGGTTTAATTGCTGATGTAGCGAATGGTATCCTTGTTACCGGTTTGAATGGTGGTAACAGCAATAGTAACACAGGCGACTTTTCTTACGGCATCGAAGGATTCCTCATAGAGAACGGTAAATTGACGCAACCTGTCAATGAAATGAATGTTACCGGAAACTTCCTGACGCTATGGAATTCGTTGGCGGCTATCGGTAATGATGCTCGTACGGATCGTAGCTGGCTGGTTCCTTCATTAGTGTTTGAAGGAGTTGACTTCAGTGGACTTTAAGAGATTCTAAATAAAAGATATCCCGCTTTTCTATGATGTTTATCATGGAAGAGCGGGATTGATTAATAATAATATAGGTATGAAAGCAATTGACTGGATAAATCATCTGAATATGAGTCGCCATCCTGAAGGTGGATACTACAAAGAAGTATTTCGTTCCGAAAAGCTGGTTGATAACGATAAATCAGCCATGACTTCCATTTATTACCTGTTGGAAAATGAGGATAAATCAGCTTTCCATAGACTGACTTCTCCCGAAGTATGGTACTACCATGCGGGATATCCCTTGATGCTACATGTGATCCATCCCGATGGTAGATTAGTTACTCACTTGATGACTGCTGACTTTTCGGGCGAACAGCAGGTTGCCATTGAACCCGGATGTTGGTTTGCTGCTGAATTGCCTTCGCATTTCGGATATGCATTGGTCAGTTGTGCCGTTGCTCCCGGTTTTACCTTCGATGATTTTGAGTTGGGTACGTTCGATCGTTTATCGAAACTTTATCCGGATCATGAAGATTTGCTAAAACGGTTGTGTCAATAAAGGATTTATAGAAAAAAGTATCATGCTTCTTTGATAATATCCAGTACCTTTATTGCAGCCGGAAAACCGATATAAGGCATACATTGTATGACAGCGGCAGTCAGCGTTTCCTTACTATTACCTACTTTCAGATTGGCTTGCAGATGTGATTGTAGTTGGGGCTCTGCACCAATTACAGTTAGTACGCAGAAGGTCAATAATTCACGCGTTTGGGTATTCAGTCCGCTTCGGGTTTGGAAATCTCCGAAATGAACTTCAGTCAGGAAACGTGCTACGTCGGCTCCCATGCCGCCCGGAACGTCTTTCAGTAATTCCTTCATAGTCTCTCCGTAAAGCGGTTTTTGAATAGCAAGACCTTTCTCCAAGCGATTTTCTTCTGTCACTGTCTCCTGTTTTTCCAAAGGTAACTTGATACCTCTTTCCGTGAATGTGGAGTTTATTGTGCCCAATGCATTCAATACTTTTGGGAAACCGATAATGGGAGCGCACTGATAGATAGCCTCGCGCAGTTCTATAGGAGTTACCCCTATGTTTAGTGCAGCTCCGGCATGACTCTTTAGTTGTGGCAGTTGCTGCATGGCGGCTAATGATACGCAAGTAATCATCTCACGGGTTTTCATATCCAGATCACCTGTGTGGAACACTTCTCCAAAGATATATTTCTGAAGTATATCCATTATTTCCGGATCTGCTCCTTCTCCGGTCAAAGCTTCTCCACCGAATAGTTGGGTGTAGCTCTTTTTACATAAATCAATTCTATTCTCATCCTTTCCATTCTCACTGCTTCTGTCTTTTACAGCTTCCGCATATTCTTCATCATTCACCACCTC
This sequence comes from Bacteroides intestinalis, assembly GCF_003464595.1. GTDB lineage: Bacteria > Bacteroidota > Bacteroidia > Bacteroidales > Bacteroidaceae > Bacteroides > Bacteroides intestinalis_A. The sequence goes on along the minus strand of NZ_QRZF01000001.1, from coordinate 321,242 downwards.
AAGCCAGGTGTTCTGATTCGTTTGCGGATTGCACGCTATGGCAAGGTGTGAGAACCAACTATCGGGGGCGGCACCGTGCCAATGTTCTACGTTGGGAGCGATTTCTACTACATCACCGGGCAACAGGCGGCGTGCAGCCTTTCCGCGTTCCTGATAATAGCCCACACCACCTACGGCAATCAGTAGTTGTCCGCCTGTGTGGCTGTGCCAGTTATTGCGGCAACCGGGCTCAAACGTAACGTTGGACATCGGTACATTTAATTCTTTGCTGGTAGTCAAAGGTGCCAGCCAGGATTTACCTGTGAAATACTGTGCGTAGCCAGTATTCTCTTCCCCTACCGGGAAGTCACTGATTTTTGGAACTTCTGTTTTCATATCTTGTGCGTTTATATTGCCTGTACCGATTAAAACAACCGTTATGGCAATGATTATTCTTTTCAAATTCATAATATCTTGTTTTTATGATGGTAGATTCTATTGTCTTTCAATCTTCACGACTACATTGCCTGCTACGTCAAAAGCTTCTATTCCGTTTCCGTCGATGCGTCCCAGAGGTATCAGTTCACTGCTATGACTTCCACTTTTATAAAAGAGAGCGACGTTTCCCCAAGGAGCATACAGATCAATATCTCCACGGGATGGAGTATGTCCCTTGGGAGCACCTTCGGTATTGAATGCAGGTTCCGGATAAAATATTTTTTCTGCTCCGGCATAATCGTTCATTGTAACTTCTATAGGCAGACGTGACAGGAAATCACGAGTCGTAACATTGTCTTTCATCGTTGCGGTAACTTCACGGTTACCTACGGTTATTTTAATCTTCATACTATTTTCTTCTGGTTTATTATCTTCGTCATCATCATTTCCGGAAGTTTCCGGTTGTTCTGTATCCGGTTCTTCAAAACCATTGGGAGAATTGCTGCATGCCGCTATTGTAAGGGCAAACAATAACATTACTGGAAATAAAAATAGCTTTTTCATATCACTTCTTTATTAAATTAAGATTTATATCTGCTTCATTCACAATGCAAAATTACCGAAGATGTTCCATAAACGTTGTATACAGATTACAGATAAAAGTAACTGAATTACTGTTTTTGCCAGTTGGCGAGATTAATTTTAAAAGAAGAGGATACCTAACATGACGACTGAGGTAGCTTTGAATAACGACTGAGACTACCTTGAATAATGTCTTACAACCCATATAGATATAAAATAAGGAATTCCAAGACATGATTTAGCTTATATCGGGATGGAAAGGAAGGAAACCAGTTGACAAGTTGACAAGGGAACAAGGGGCTGCGCAATGCTCCTATGCCGCATGGAACCTTGTCCCCTTGTTAACTCGTCAACTCTCCCTCAAAACGAGATGGGAATGAATTAAAGATTACTGATGGACTTTTGTTAGTTTGTTGATAATCAGCCAATAGTATTTACCGATGATTTACTGCAAGATGTAAAAGCATTTACTGCCGGATGTAACGACCTTTACCCCTTATTGTAACGGCCTTTACATCGGCATGTAACGTCTTTTACTTCGGCATGTAAATGGAGTTACTGTGTGGAGTGAACAAAGTTATCATTTAGCTCATTACATATTTAAGCTAGGCTGATGTTTTTGTTAGTTCAGCATCAGACTCATGTATGCTTGTTCCGAAGCAAATACTTTTTCTGTTAATTGCCCGATAGTTAGTTGCTCATGTGCGCCTGGGAGGCGTCTGTGACTATACATACATTTCCCTTTATTCAGGTAATAATAACCATTGTTGGCTGAAAGTTCGTTGTCAATGAGATCAATGTTCATTTCTTCCTCGGGATGTGCGGCTGCATAAAGTTGCAGTACAGGTTTGGCCTGAATGATGCGTATCATACCCAAATCGAAAGAGGTTTGGTCTTTTACGGGAGGTATGATGATATCAAGACTTTCGGCCTGCATGTCTTGGCAGATGTGGGTGAGCAGCAAACGCTCTGCTTCGGGAGTATCTGCAAATAGTTCATTTATAAATAGTTTGGAAGCTTCTTCATCGGGATAGACAATGGCAAGAGCGGCAATTCCAGATTCATTCGAAAGAGTGAAAATGCACCCACAACTCAGATTGAGGTCGGCCAGTATGACGTAGAAGTCTGTCTTTGTATGTTGCAGGCAGCAAGGGCGTTCCTGCATTTTGCGATTCAGATATTGGTAGACATCTTCATCATAGTCTGTGTAAGCCTGAAAGCACCAACCAGTCTCTGCAGATGAAGTGAGAGAAGGAGCATCCGTTTCATCTGTTGGCAAATGAAAAGTGCGTTTACCGTAACGGAAAGCCGTTGCGTAACCTACGCGTGCATAATAATCAAATAACCAAGACTCGGCAGGAATAAGGGTCGTAAATGCGATATCATTACGATACATGCGCCCGAATGCCTGGGACAACAATTCTCGCATAACGCCCCGGCTACGGTAGTCGGGGTGAGTGCAAGCACCCGAAATATATGCAGTCGGTACACTATTACCATGGAAAGTTATCGGATAGGGAAGCATCTGTAAGGCGGCAATGACTTCATCACCACTTTCGATGGCAACATTCACTTCGCTGTTATAGCGAAGATTAAAGTACATATTCACAAACTCGTCATTGTCGTTAAAACAAAGCTTCCACAACTTCTTTACCTTTTCACGCATTATTTCTATCTCCTATTCAGATGCTTACTATCTTTATTGATTATTTATTACTTGCTATTAACTACTTAGAAGAATCTTACCATTTCACTGGATCTACAGGGGTATCTTTCAGGCAAGCCATATATTTCTCCAGGATAATCACTGGCTGGTAGGACAATTTGGCTTTGCGTAGTCCTTCGATACCCAAATCTTCTTCCCGGTTGATATAAGTATATTGTTCGGGAATATGATTGGCAAATTCATAATTTATCATGGTGTAGGCACCATCAATCGTGGTGTCTGCTTTCTCTACATGTACGCCGAAAGTATCCTGGTTGATGGGCATACCGAAAGTGAAAGCTACAATTTTACCATCTACATGAAGAATACCTCCTGTCAGGCCAAGGGCATCGAAGTTATGCAGTGCATAGATGAGTGCACGACGTTCGTTACCCGTACCTTCGTGCTGGTCGCAGTTGTTCACTTTGCACCATTCGGCTTCCAGATCGAGACATTCCTGTATACGGTTGGAAGTGAGAGGAACATATTCATAATTAGTATAGGTCCGGCGGAATTTATTGAGGTGGTTCCGTTTGGCTTGGAATTTCTTACCGGCCAATGTGGCAAGGTCGGTGCGAAGATACAGGTAATCGGCATAATCTCTGTCCGCTTCGAAATGAAACTTATCAGGCATTATGGCTTCCAAGTCAGCCCGCATGCCTGCGCATACTCCGAGCATACAGAAGCGTTCACCTTCACGGTTGGCATCTTCTATCATATCCTCCAGCACTTTCTTTAAATCTCCGTTCCCGACTGGCATCATATATACCAATTCTTCTCCTGCCCAGAATTTCAGTATCAGGAAGCCGTCCTGTACTGCAAACTTGGTGTCATAAAGGAAACGCCAACTACAGAGATTGGAGAATGAAAGGTCACAGTTGCGTCGGGGACTATGCTGTGTATAAGATGTAATGAGTTCTTTATCTTTAAGTTCGATGTCTTTAAATGATATCATATCGTCGTTTTCGTTAGTTTGAATATAAAGAATAACAAAGATAAGGAGAAATTGTTATAGCAACCCTAATAATCGCAAAATAGTTGGCGTAAGTAGGGCGGTGAAAATGCCATTCAGTGTAAGCCCAAGACTGGCGTAAGCTCCGTATTTGCTACTGATATCCATGGCGGTGGAAGTTCCCACGGCATGGGCGGCAGCTCCCAAAGATAATCCTTGGGCAATCGGACTCTTAATACGCGTAAGCTTCAGGGTTTTTATTCCGACAATACTACCCAGCAAACCGACACAAACCACTACGGCAGCCGTCAGTGCCGGAATGCCGCCTAATGTATCTGCTACTTCCATGGCAATAGGGGTAGTAACAGATTTAGGTGCCAATGAATAAATAATTTCCTGCGGTGCTCCCATCAGTTTGGCAATCACCACTACGGAAACTACCCCGATGATACAACCTGCCAATTGTGAAAGCAGGATCGGGACCAATTGCTTCTTTATGGCCTCCAATTGTAGATATAGAGGTACGCCAAGGGCTACTACTGCCGGTTTCAGCCAGAACTCAATGAGGTATCCGCCTTTGTTGTAGGTTTCGTAGTTGATATGCGCCATTTTCAGAAAGATAATCAGGATGGCGATAGTCAACAAAATGGGGTTAAGCAATAAAATACCAGTTTTCTTTTGCAACAGTTTTGAAAAGAAAAACACGCCGAAAGTAACGGCTAACAAGAAGAATTCGTTGTCTAAGTAACTCATTTGATTTTGCGTGCTAATTGATGAACCCACCCTGTAACGATTAAAACCAACAGGGTACTAACTAAAGAAGCAATCACTATCGGCCAGAATTGGGCAGCGATAATATCAAAATAAAGCATGAGAGCTACACCGGGAGGAACAAAGAAGAATCCCAAATTAGCAACCAGAAAGTCGGACAATCCCTGCACCCATTGCAGTTTAATCCAACCCAATTTCAGGAAAAGGGTGAGTAACAGCATACCTATGATGCTGGACGGAAGCTTGATATCCGTAAGAAAGACAACCAATTCACCCAAAGCCAGGCATCCGAAAAGGATGGCGCATTGACGAATCATACTACTATTACCTATTTATTATTATTAAATTCAACTCTCTTTGGGCAATAACCTTCTTAATAACTGACCAAAAGTTGAATTGTTTACTGAAAACGCTGCAAAGTTAGGTGTTTTGTAGATTGGCTGTCACAGTTTCTTGCGATATTTCTTTCTATTTGTACGTTTTGTGCCAGGTTAGTGTTAAATATTATAATAATTGCGGTTTGGAACACAAAAATGCCCCGAATTGCAATGTTGATATTGCAAAATTGTGTACTTTTGCGGCGTGAATAACACATCTACCGAATTTTTATACACAATTTATATATATGCAGAGATTAATTAATGAAATCGTTGAGCGTGCGAAAGCCGACCGCCAACGTATTGTTCTTCCTGAAGGAACGGAAGAACGTACTTTGAAAGCTGCCAATCAAATTTTGACAGATGGAGTTGCTGACTTGATTCTTCTGGGTAATCCGGACGAAATCAACGCTTGTGCAACAGAATGGGGACTTGGAAACATCAGTAAGGCTACTATTATTGATCCGGAGAATCATCCGAAGAAAGAAGAGTATGCACAATTGTTGTGTGAACTTCGCAAGAAAAAAGGTATGACTATCGAAGAAGCTCGTAAGTTGGTACTTAACCCGCTCTATCTGGGCTGTCTGATTATTAAGAATGGTGATGCTGACGGTCAATTGGCAGGTGCACGCAATACGACGGGTGATGTATTGCGTCCGGCATTGCAAATCATTAAGACAACTCCGGGCATCACTTGTGTATCCGGTGCAATGTTGTTGCTGACACACGCTCCCGAATATGGAAAGAACGGTATTTTGGTGATGGGTGATGTAGCTGTTACACCGGTTCCGGATGCAGAACAACTGGCGCAGATTGCGGTTTGTACCGCTCGTACTGCTAAGTCAGTGGTAGGTATGGAACCTAAAGTAGCGATGCTGAGCTTTTCAACTAAAGGTTCTGCTAAACATGAGGTTGTGGATAAAGTAATTGAAGCTGTGAGAATTGCCCATGAAATGGCTCCTGACTTGGCTCTCGACGGCGAGCTGCAGGCTGATGCTGCATTGGTTCCTGAAGTAGGTGCCAGCAAAGCTCCGGGCTCTCCGATTGCAGGAAACGCAAATGTGCTGATTGTGCCGAGCCTCGAAGTAGGTAATATTTCTTATAAATTGGTACAACGTTTAGGCCATGCAGATGCAGTAGGTCCGATTTTGCAGGGTATTGCTCGTCCGGTGAACGATTTGTCACGCGGTTGCTCCATCGAAGATATTTATCGCATGATTGCCATCACTGCCAACCAGGCTATTGGAGCAAAAGAATAAAATAACTATTAAATCTGAATATATAAAATGAAAGTCTTAGTATTAAACTGCGGTAGTTCGTCCATCAAGTATAAATTGTTTGATATGGATCATAAAGAAGTGATCGCACAGGGTGGTATCGAAAAAATTGGCCTGCAAGGTTCTTTCCTGAAATTTACTTTGCCTAACGGCGAAAAGAAAGTTCTGGAGAAAGATATTCCCGAACATACCGTGGGGGTAGAATTTATTCTGGATACATTGACCAGTCCTGAATATGGTGCTATCAAATCTTTGAATGAAATTAACGCAGTTGGTCATCGTATGGTGCATGGTGGTGAGAAATTCAGCGAATCTGTACTACTGACACAGGAAGTACTGGATGCTTTTACCGCTTGCAACGATCTGGCTCCGCTTCACAATCCTGCTAACCTGAAAGGTGTAAACGCTATCTCTGCTATATTGCCTAACGTACCGCAAATTGGTGTATTCGATACTGCATTCCACCAGACTATGCCTGACTATGCTTATTTGTATGCTATTCCTTACGAATTGTATAAGAAGTATGGTGTACGTCGTTATGGTTTCCACGGAACTTCTCACCGTTACGTTTCACAACGTGTGTGCGAATTTTTGGGTGTGAATCCTGAAGGAAAGAAGATTATTACTTGTCACATTGGTAACGGTGGTTCTATCACTGCTGTAAAAGATGGTAAGAGCATTGATACCAGCATGGGCTTGACTCCGCTGGAAGGCTTGATGATGGGTACACGTAGCGGTGACATTGACGCCGGTGCCGTAACTTTCATTATGGAAAAGGAGAATCTGACTGCTGCCGGTGTATCTGACTTGCTGAATAAAAAGAGCGGTGTAATGGGTGTCTTTGGTGTATCCAGTGATATGCGCGAGTTGGAAGCTGCTGTTGCTGCCGGTAACAATAAAATGGCCGACCTGACTGAAAAGATGTATTTCTACCGTATTAAGAAGTATATCGGTGCTTATGCTGCTGCTTTGGGTGGCGTGGACATCATTGTATTTACAGGTGGTGTAGGCGAAAATCAGGCTTCTTGCCGTTCAGGTGCATGCGAAGGTTTGGAATATATGGGTGTGAAACTGGATCTGGAAAAGAATAAGATTCGTGGAGAAGAAGCAGTGATTTCTGCTGAAGACTCTAAGGTGAAAGTTGTAGTGATCCCGACTGACGAAGAGTTGATGATTGCCTCGGATACTATGGCTATCTTAAATAAGAAATAATCCTTGAAAAGTTAATATGTTCGCAATCGCGATGTAATAATGAAGCCGGAAGCAATGCGGATTGCCTTCCGGCTTTATTTTTTTAACAGTATCTGCTCCAAGCACTGGCTTAAAATCCTTATCTTTGCTTGTTTCTTAAGAGAAAGCGACATTTATTCAAACTACTTTAAATATACCAATTTATGAAAAGATTCATGTATTTATTGTTCTTTGTCTTGTTGACAGGTATGACATATGCGCAGCAGGCAAAGTATGTATTTTATTTCATCGGTGATGGAATGGGAGTGAACCAGGTGAACGGTACGGAAATGTATCTGGCTGAACAGGAAGGACGCATTGGTGTGACACCGTTGTTGTTTACTCAGTTCCCGGCTGTGGGTGTTGCCACAACTTTCTCTGCAACCAACTCTGTAACGGACTCTTCTGCTGCCGGAACTGCTTTGGCTACCGGAGTGAAGACGTATAACGGTGCTATCGGTATGGATGACCAGAAGAATGTGATTCAGACTGTTGCCGAGAGGGCTAAGAAAGCCGGGAAGAAAGTTGGTGTAACTACCAGTGTCAGTGTAGACCATGCTACTCCTGCTGCTTTCTATGCACATCAGCCTAATCGTAATATGTATTACGAGATTGCTCTTGACTTGCCGAAGGCTAACTTTGATTTCTATGCAGGTGGTGGTTTCCTGAAGCCAACTACTACGGCTGACAAGAAAGAAGCTCCAAGCATTTTCCCCATCATTGAGGAAGCCGGTTATACGATTGCAAAAGGTGTAGACGATTTTAAAGCTAAAGCTGCTCAGGCTGATAAGATGGTGCTGATTCAGAAAGATGATGCCAACCCTTCTTGCCTGCCTTATTCTATTGACCGTAAAGATGGCGACTTGACTCTTGCAGAGATTACTGAAAGCGCTATTTCTTTTTTGACTAAAGGTAAGAATAAAGGCTTCTTCCTGATGGTAGAAGGTGGAAAGATAGACTGGTCTTGCCATTCAAATGACCCTGCTACTACTTTCGAAGAAGTGATAGATATGGACAATGCTATCAAAGTGGCGTATGAGTTTTATAAGAAGCACCCCAAAGAAACTTTGATTGTGGTAACGGCAGACCATGAAACTGGTGGTTTAGGATTGGGTACAGGCAAGTATGAATTGCATTTGAAAGCCTTGAAGAATCAAAAACAATCTCAGGATTTACTTTCTGTTGCTATCACTGATTTGCGTAAGGCAAAAGGACATGATGTTACTTGGGAAGATGCCAAAGCGCTGTTGACAGAAAAGATGGGCTTTTGGAAAGAGTTGCCTTTGACTTGGGAACAGGAAAAGATGTTGCGTGATGAGTTTGAACAGTCGTTTGTAAAGAACAAGGTCGTGTTCGAAGAAACTCTTTACTCGAAGACTGAACCGTTGGCTGCATCTGCAAGAAAAGTAATGAGCCAGATTGCTATGGTAGGTTGGACAAGCGGTAGCCATACAGCAGGATATGTACCTGTATATGCGGTGGGTGCAGGCTCTAAGGAATTTGCTGGCAAATATGATAATACGGAAATCCCGAAGCGTATAGCAAAGGTTGCGGGATATAAATAATCAGATATTGATTTGTTTCAGGCGCGGATTAAGCGGATAATACGGACTACACAATCCGTATCCGCATAATCCGCGCTTGTTGTATAATAACGTGCTGCTACTTCTACACTCATATTAGCTGTTATTACTTTAAGTCTTCCTTGACTATTTCGTCCATTTCTTCGAGGCGTTTCTTTCGCTCTTTTGCAGACTTTACTTTCTGATCCTTGTACCCAAGATCTGTATGCTCAGAGACCTCTTCACTGAATTCCTCGAATTCATCCTTTGCCGGACGACCATGCGGGTCGATATTTTCTTCGGCAATTGCATTATTCCTATAAATCAAATCATCCATAACTGTATATTTTTAATGGTTTATGGATATATTACAAGATTAAAATGAAAAGGTTTCGTTTATTTCCTTTTTCTCGGGGACATTTACAGAAGATTAAATAGACGAAGCATCTGTTTACAGTGCCGGGAGCAGGTATTTCCAGATTAAATCCAGTTCAGCCTGCATATCTCCGATATGTGCTGTTACGGCAATAACGGCATCTTTTTCTGGGATTACGAGAATGTATTGTCCGTCTGCTCCATCGGCGCGGTAGGCATTGTGGCGGCAACGCCACATTTGATAACCATAACCCTGCATCCAGTCGTTCGTCTTCTCACTAATCTTTGATTTCTTGGCTGCTTCGGGATCCATTCCTGCCGGGAAAGAAGCAACTTGTTTGGCAGATGCCTCGGCAATCCATTCCTCCGGTAATACCTGCTGTCCCTTCCATTTTCCTTTTTGCAGGAAGAGTTGCCCCATCTTGGCAAGGTCCTCAGTTTTGAGGTACAAACCCCAGCCACCGCAATTGATGCCCTCCGGACTTTCCTGCCATTTCACATTGACAATCCCCAGTGGACGAAACAGGCGAGGATATAGGTAATCCACTAACTTTTCTCCAGTTACTTTCTGTACGATGGCCGAAAGCATATAAGTACCAGGACTGTTGTATGCAAAGAATGTTCCCGGTTTATGATCTACGGGATAGGCAAGAAATTGTTCTACCCAACCTTTATCTGCATTTTTTGCTGCTCGTTCATTACTCCTGAGATCACCGTCATGTCCGCAAGTCATAGTTAGTAAGTCGCGGATAGTCATGGCTTCCAGGTTCTCACTTATATTTGCAGGCAACTGATCCGGGAAGAAGGAAATTACTTTATCCGTTAGTTTTAGTTTATCTTCGGCTATTGCAAATCCTATGGCTGAGGCTGTGAAAGTCTTGCTGACAGAGTTTAGTACATGGGGCTCGTCTTCTTTTCCTTCACTCATCCATTTTTCTGCAAGTACATTGCCATGCTGTACAATCATGATGCTATGCAGGTCTTGGCCGGCATTCTTCACCGCTTCCAGGTATTTTTCCATTGCTTTCTCCAGTTTCTTGGAGGGAGTGCTGCGGGGCAGTCCTTTGGTGAGTTGATTGATAGAAATCAGCTTGATACCTTTCTCTTCAATGACTTGTTTCACACGCGGACTGGTAAGTAAGTCTGTGACACCTTGCCGATCGAGTGCTACTTGTTCGTAGCCGATATGAAAGACGGTTTTCATCTCCTCATTGTCCAGTGCCGGATGATCGAGGAACAGATATCGTTTGCCTGCTTCCAGCTTATTCAGGGAACGTATGAAGCTTTCTTCCTTTTCGGCAGAGGTCCGGCTCGGACCGTCATAACCAATGTAGGTGAATTGATAATCTTGTGGTGAACCCATGCGATCAATGGAAGGAAGATTGTATTCTTTTGCCAGGCGTAGCACCAGTTCATTCACTTCTTTAGTGAATCCGGTGGACAGCATGTGCCCCGTCATATGGCTGAGTTGGGGAATGTTTCTCAGTGCCATCTCAATCTGTGCGCGAAACTCTTGTTCTACCTCTTTTATATCCCATTTATTTTCCATAACCGATTGTCCCGGATAGGCGGGATTGGGTCCCATCATCGGATAAAAGTATCCGTTCTCATCCGTCAGGCTGGGGCAATGGGTTAAGGAACGCCATTTTACATTTTCCCATTCACTGGTAATCACTAAATGTAAACCGGCATCCAATCCCGGGTTCTCTTTTAGCAGACGGACTGCTTCCGGATACCAGGCGGCTACGGGCATTACTTCTACAGAACGGGCGATACCCGACTGGTAGGTTTCAATACAGGCTTCATTGACAGAATGGAATGCTCCGAGGTCATCAATGCGGATGGCAAGGGTAGGAGCGGACTGTCCCCATGCCGAAAGAGTGCCTGCCATAAGCAAACATCCGGCAAAGAGATATTTGGGACTTAAAAGGTTCATATCAGATCAAACGGTTGGTTGGCACTTTAAGGTTGCCGGGGGAGGATTATAGTTTGGTTTCTCCTTCGATAAAATTCTCAAGGAAAAGATTCTCACCATCGAAAACGGCATAAGAGAAATAATTAATCCAGTCTCCCAGTATGGTGATACGGGCGGTAGCGCTCAGCATCAGATCCAGTTCGATGTGACGGTGTCCGTAGATAAAGTAATTAATATTCGGATGGCTCTTCAGATACTCTTTGGTGTAGAGTATCAGGAATTCTTTGTCTTCACCCATATACTCGGGTTCTTTACCGTCAACGCGTTTCAAGCGACTTTGCTTGGCCCAGTTCAGTCCCAATTCCATACTCCAACGGGGATGTATGGCAGAAAAAAGAACTTGTAGAAACTCGTTGTGAAACATGGAACGCAGGAACTTGAATTTCTTGTCAGGATCACCCAAACCATCACCGTGGGCGAGGTAGAACTCCTTACCGTATATTTCCGTTGTAAGCGGTTCGCGATGCATGATGACACCGCACTCTTTAACCAGATAGTCTCCGCACCAAATGTCATGGTTTCCTGTGAAGAAGTGTACTTCCACTCCTATATCCGTCAGTTCGGACAGTTTGCCCAGGAAACGGGTATAGCCTTTCGGCACAACGGTCTTGAATTCATACCAAAAGTCGAACATATCGCCCAGCAAATACACGGCAGAAGCTTTGTACTTGATACTGTCGAGAAAGTTGACGAGGCGTCGTTCTTGTGTGCGCCCGTGTTCGATGGCACGTGAGCCGAGGTGTGCATCCGAAAGGAAATATACGTTCTTCATAACCGTGCTATTCTGCTTGTTACTAACTGCTTACTACTTGAGTACTTATAAGAATCCCAATTCCAACTTGGCTTCTTCACTCATCATATCCTTGTCCCATTCCGGTTCGAATACCAGATTGATGGTGGCAGCAGTGACACCGTCCACTGATTCCACTTTCTGGCGCACGTCTTCCATAATAAAGTCGGCTGCCGGGCAGTTGGGAGCTGTCAGGGTCATGTCAATGTTAACTTCTCCGCTGTCGGAGACATCTATTTTATAGATAAGTCCCAGATCGTACACGTTTACCGGAATTTCCGGGTCGAATACGGTTTTGAGCATCGCCACTATTTTTTCTTCTATTTCAAACTTGGTCATATTCGTATTATTTTAGTTAGGCAAAGATAGTTGAAACCGAAAACAGAAGCAAATTTATTTGCATTATGCTGAGCACAGACTATCTTCTTAAAGCAAAGCTAAAGAAATAAATTGAAACTACAAAGGAACGGGTTTTGAAAAAGCCTGTTATAGATACTCAGCAAACAGATTATTAAAGCCTTTCCCATCAAACATTACTCTCTTTCATTTGCATCCTTTATTGTGCTGATGTAAAAGATGCCATCTTTTGCAGCGAAACATGCTATCTTTTGATGTGAAACATGCCACCTTTTGTAGCAAAAGATGCTATCTTTTGCAATGGCGCTAAGGGAGATGCGGGCGGCTTCTTTTAATCCTTTCTCTCAAATCATTCCTTCATCGTTAAAACTATAATATACTCCGTCTGTTACAATAACATGGTCGATGAGACGGATGTTCATGGTTTGGGCTCCTTTCTGGACAAGTTGCGTCAGGCGTTGGTCGTCTGTACTGGGGCGTGGACTGCCCGAAGGATGGTTGTGTATCAGGGCTATTTGTGTGGCACGCTGCATTAAAGCTTCACGCAGGATGCTGCGTACATCAGCAGTAGTCTGGTCGATACCACCTCGGCTGATGCGGGATTTGTCGATGACGCGGGAGGCTTGGTTGAGGAGTAAAACCCAGAACTCTTCGTGTGCCAGGTCGCAGAGAAGCGGGTGGAAGATTTCGTAGATGTCTTTGGAAGAGCGGATGGTGGTGCGTTCCGGACGCTCTTGTAGTTTGCGACGTTTGCCCAGTTCCAGTGCTGCCATGATGGTGATACTTTTGGCAGGACCGAAACCTTTGAAACGGGAGAAGTCCTGTACTTCCCATTTTCCCAATTGGTTCAGGTCGTTACTGCAGGCGGAAAGTACTCGCTGCATAAGTGATACTGCGCTTTCTTCTGTGTTCCCCGAACCGATAAGGATGGCAAGCAATTCGGCATCGCTCAAGGCTTCTGCACCTTTCAGCATCATCTTTTCCCGCGGACGGTCTTCTTCCGCCCACTGATTGATAGTTAGTTTTTCCATGTTGATTGTGAATCGCTAATCACTTATAAAAGTTCTTTTTGAAAGCTTCGAATTCATCTTTGCCAAGTATACAGCGGTTCCACCAGGCTCTCCAGAATCCCGTGCCATATCCGATAAGCTGGATAAAGGAGGCGGCAATGGAATAGATGCCGATGCGCAGGCTTCGGTTCTGGATGGAAGAATCCGCACATACCAGTAGCGCATATAAAGCAATGGGCATCAGGCTGTAAAGGCAGAAAGGACTACCAAGTAATAGTATAGCTACTCCCAATGTGAATGCAGCGGGCAAGAGATGAACAACTTTCAAAGACTCCGGATATTTCTTATACAGATTGATACGTGCAATCCCTGAATTATGTACTTGTTTGAAGAACTTCTTTAAGTCTGTGCGACGTTTATGATACACCCATGCGTCAGGAAACAGCCGGCAACGATAACCGCCTTTGAATATGCGGATACTGAAGTCTATATCTTCTCCGAAACGCATTTTAGAGAATCCCCCCAATGCGGCATATACATCTCGCTTGACCCCCATATTGAAGCTGCGTGGATAGAATTTATCCATTTTCTTTTTTCCTCCCCGGATGCCTCCGGTAGTGAAGAAGGAAGTCATGGAGTAGTTGATAGCTTTCTGTATATCCGTAAAAGACTCATGTGCCCGGTCCGGTCCGCCGAAGGCATCGGCAGGGGTAACCTGCAATTCTTTCTCGATGGCGGCAAGATAGCCTTTGGGCAGGATACAGTCAGAATCTAAAATGATCAGATACTCTCCGGTACTCCGTTCGGCACCATAGTTGCGGGTTTGTCCGGGACCGGAATTGGGTTTGTTATAATAGTGTATGTCCAGTTGCTTCTGGTACCTGTCCACTACTTCCTTGCAGGGGATGGAGGAACCGTCTTCCACAATCACGACTTCAAAGTCTTTGAAACTTTGTTCGGTCAGACTTTGCAAGAGTTCGTCCACTTCATCGGGACGATTATATACAGGAATGATGACGGAGTATCTCATAGGTGTTAGTCTTTTAGTTCGTTTTCTATTTCTTCAATACTGGGTAGGGTACTCGCTGATTCTGTCCATAAAATAAATAGAACCTTTTTATGTAGCGTAGGTTCGTTTCAGAAAATCCTCCTAAGTTAGAGAATTCTTCTTTGAGGTCTAAACTAATTTGGGACATTATGTTAGTTCCCCATTTTGCTTCCGCTTTCAACCGGACTATATCACTTCCTATACTCCAGTATAATCGTAATAACTCCGTATTTACTTTTACCGCTGCCTTAATCTGGCTCTGGCGGATACGCTGTTTCAGTTCGCCTATCCACTCTTTATATTCGTTGTCTGTCTTTATCAGTTTACTCATGGTGCAATTCTATTGCTTATTGCTTACAAAGATAAATCATTCTTTTCCGATAATCTTCCCAATCGTATATTCTTTTGCTTCCCTATAGAAAAAAAACTGCCTGCCAGAAGTGTTTAATTCTTCTGACAGGCAGCTTGTATAATCGTACTATGTAGTCGGGGACCGGCTTATGCCTTCACACGGCTTACATAAGAACCGTCGCGAGTATCGATTTCAATCATTTCGCCTTCGTTGATGAACAACGGAACGCGTACAGTTGCACCAGACTCAACAGTGGCAGGTTTCAATGTATTTGTAGCAGTGTCACCTTTCACACCCGGTTCTGTATAAGTAACCTTCATCTGAACCTTTATAGGCATGTCAGCATAAAGGACAGTTTCTGTAGAAGCGTCAGATACTACTTCCAATACACTTCCTTCCAGCAGGAAGTCGACACCGTTGATCAGGTCGTGAGCAATGGGGTGTTGGTCAAAAGTTTCCTGGTTCATGAAGATATAATCTTCACCTTCTTTATATAAGAACTGATAAGGACGACGCTCTACACGTACGTCTTCCAGCTTTTCACCGATATTAAAGCGACGTTCCAGCACATAGCCATTCACTACGTCTTTCAGTTTAACACGCATGAAAGTGTTACCTTTTCCCGGCTTTACATGCAGGAATTCAATACAGAAATATAACTTGCCATCCATACGGATGCAAGTTCCGTTTTTAATGTCTTGGGCATTAATCATACTAATATTTTTTATTTTAGATGTTATA
The DNA here is from genome assembly GCF_003464595.1 of Bacteroides intestinalis. Taxonomy (GTDB): domain Bacteria; phylum Bacteroidota; class Bacteroidia; order Bacteroidales; family Bacteroidaceae; genus Bacteroides; species Bacteroides intestinalis_A. The sequence goes on along the minus strand of NZ_QRZF01000001.1, from coordinate 305,721 downwards.
TAATTGTCTTCAGTGAGCTTTGCGGGTGCAAAAGTAATGGAAATCAGTAAAAATCGCAAAAAGTTTTGAGAGAAAAAGACTTAACTCTTGGTTATTTTGAAAAAAGTCCCTATTTTTGCAGCCCGATTACGTGAAATAATAACATAAAACAATATACAGTAATGAAAAGAACATTTCAACCCTCTAACAGAAAGAGAAAAAACAAACACGGTTTCCGTGAGAGAATGGCTTCCGCTAACGGTCGCAGAGTATTAGCTGCACGTCGTGCTAAAGGCCGCAAGAAACTGACTGTTTCTGACGAATACAACGGAGTAAAAGCATAAGCAAACTCTCTTTGTAATAAAGAATAAGAAAGCCGCAAAGGACTGATAAAGTGCTTTGCGGCTTTTCTATTTGAGCCAATTTACTTCTTTCTCTATTATTCTTCTATTTCCTTTCCTGCCTTCTTCCATTCTTCGAAACCTTTATCAAGGTCGTAAACCACATAACCTTTCTCACTAAGGATGGCGGCAGCTTTCTTACTGCGTTTGCCACTACGGCAATACAAGGCTACAGGTCTATCTTTTTGCAGGGTTGAATCGGCTATTTCGGCAAAAGTCTTATCAAGCACATTAATGTTGATGCTCTTTGGAATGTGAGATTCCGAATATTCGGCTACGGTACGTACATCCAGACGTTGTATCTCAGGATTGGCAATCAGTGTGGAGAAATCTTCCACAGAGACGGACTTAAAGTCTCCTTTCTGCTGGCAGGAGAAAAGTGATGAGAAAAACAGGCAAATGCCTGCAATAAAAGAATTCATTTTCATCTTATTAAGGATTATATTCAAATTCGTAAGTCGCTTCTTTGCCAGAATACGTGTTGATGCTGAAATAAACCGTTATCTTATTGATTCCATCCTCAGCATATTGCCGTAATGGGACGGATGCATAAGCACGTTTGGTATAAGCCTGTACATCTCCGCCATCATCATGATAGAGGGATAGGCGTACTGTCCGGGTTCCTGTTTCTATGTCCGTGATGATTTCATCTTCTATAAAGTGGAACGCATGGCTTTTATTTTGTGATTTGATTTCCAACATTAAGTTCAGGTAATCAATGCCCATCCAGATACTTAATACATTTACCGGATCACGTTTTATTCCATCTTTAAATTTATCCTCGGGTTGTGGAACAGGAGATATTGCTTTCAGTACTGCATACAATTTTGCTCCGGACTCTCCATTGGCAGTTGCTGCCTTGCCATAGTTGCTGACAATGCGGAGGGAAGAATTGGCATCTATACGTGTGTTTGATGCATCTTCCACTACTGCAAGCGTCTCACCTTCATCTGTCAATATGGACTGCAAACTACCGTCGGCACCTGCTTGTGCAGTCAGGAAATCCAGTTTCACAGATGGATAATAGTAGTCGTCATCATCGCTACAGGAAACCAGTACACATAACAGTATAGGCAAAAGCCAGGATAAAGAAACCGGAAATTGTAACTTACCTTTCATTGTTTATTCTATTTCGGATTATCAGTTTGGGTAGCCAAATAATTCGTCAATGGATTGGCATACATCAGCAATATCTTTTCACGCAAGAACGGCATATCTTTATTAGGCAATTCGATGCGGGCAAGTTGTTGGTCAATGTAATCCATGAAATGTTTTTTCTCTCCGGCCGTGTATTGACCGGCGAAGGTTTCAGTACCCGATAAAGAATCATGGGCTATGTAATTACCGGGATACAAACGATAATTCGCATGAATATTCCGGTCTATGAGTGCAGCAATTTCTGAGAATAACTCCGGCTTGGGAAGAGAACGGTCTAATTTAGCCAGTTCTCCATTGATGCAGGGAGCCACCTGGAAGTGTACATGTCCCTTTGCGCCGAACAGTCCGGTTTGCATATTCTTTAAGTCATCAGCTTGCGTTTTTTTGTAATCCGGTATATCCCGTTTCAACTGAAACTCCTGTGCTTTCAAGTAATCACAGGGATCGTATTCATATGAAATGGCCAATGGAACAATATTCATTTCAGTCAGACGATCAATAATATCGCCTTCTCCGCCCATGGCAAGCATTTTGAGTACACTTTCCTGGGTGCGGTCATTGGAGTCTTTGGCACGTCCTTCACGCTGGGCAATCCAGATGGATTGATTCTTATCCTTAATGGTGTGGTGCATATAGCGTGACATGCGTCCGGAGGATTCCAACATCTGGCGCATGGTCAGGGCGCGTTGTACAATGAAGGATTTGTTGACACGTACGAACTTCTTAATCCAAGGATAGATCAATAGATTATCACCGATGGCGATTTCTACCGTGTCCATGTCTTTGTCTATCAATTCTACTGACAGGAAACCAGAATCAAGAATAATGTCGCGATGGTTAGAGATGTAAGTGTAAGCAGATTCGTGCTCCGGCTGTGCTGTATGGTCTAAAGTCACTCCCTGGGTCGTATCTCGGGAAAACTTTCTCAGAATAACGTAACAGAATGCTTTCTGAAACTCTAATTTTGTCTTGCAAGCACGCATTTTCTGTGCAAGCGCCTCAAAAGGAACTTCTGGAAAGACAGCAGACGCCACCTGCTGGAAAGCCGGATCGGCAATCAATTCCTCGTAAATCTGAGGGAGTTCCTCGTCATGATAAGGGCGGATTTCATCAAATTCCATATTCATAATGATTAACGTTTAGTTGGTTGTGAATAGTGAAGCAGCTGAGTGCCAATCACTAATCATTAACCCTTAGTCACTAAAACTGGTTCTCAATTATATCAGTCATTACATCTTTAATGTCTAAACCTGCAGCACGTACCTGTTGGGGTATAAAACTGGTGGCTGTCATTCCGGGTGTAGTGTTCACTTCCAGCAGGTTGACTTTATCTCCGGCAGTGATAATATAATCTACTCGGATAATGCCGGAAGCTCCCAGGATATCATAGATGGCTGAAGTCAAAGTCTGTATCCGGTGAGTCAAATCGTCGGAGATACGGGCGGGAGTAATTTCAGAAACCTGTCCGTTATACTTGGCGTCGTAGTCGAAGAATTCATTTTCTGTTACTACTTCCGTAATAGGGAATACTACTGAATTCTTTTTTGTCTTATAGCAGCCGCAGGTTACTTCCGTACCTTCCATAAAGGCTTCCACCAGGACTTCCTGTGCCTCACTGAATGCCTTAACAATGGCAGGTTGTATTTGTTCTTTGGTCTTCACCTTTGTTACGCCAAAGCTGGAACCACCCAGGCTGGGCTTGATGAAACAAGGCAAACCAATCTTTTCTATTACATCTTCATCGGAAATAGACTGTCCCTGACGGAGTACTAAAGACTCTGCAATGCGCACACCGAATACTTTGAGATATTGGTTGCACGCAAACTTATCGTAAGTAAGTGCGGCTGCCAGCACACCACAACAGGAATAAGGTATATGAAGAAGGTCGAAATAACCTTGTAAACGTCCGTCCTCACCCGGAGTTCCATGAATGGTGATATAGGCAAAGTCAAATGTCACCTTCTTGCCATCTACCTGAAAACTGAAGTCGTTCCGGTCGATGGGAGCTTTGTTGCCGTCAGGAAGTTGCACGTGCCAGTCGAGTCCGTGCATTTCGACGATATATAATGTATACTTCTCCTTATCGATAAAGGAATAGATTCCTTGCGCACTGCGCAGGGAAACCTGAAATTCGGAGGTATCACCTCCGCAAACGATAGCAATCGTGCGTTTCATTCTAAATCTCTGTTACTGATATAGCTTCTCCATTTGTCTATCAGCTGGGTCATGTCGTCGGGCATTTCAGAAGTGAAGTACATTTCCTCACCGGTGGCGGGATGTACAAAGCCCAACGTCATTGCGTGTAATGCCTGCCGTGGACAAGTATCAAAGCAATTGTTTACAAACTGTTTGTATTTACTAAAATGAGTACCTTTCAGAATTTCGTGTCCGCCATAGCGCTCGTCATTAAAGAGTACGTGGCCGATGTGTTTCATATGTACACGTATCTGATGGGTACGTCCTGTTTCGAGAATACACTCCACAAGGGTGACGTAACCCAGACGCTCCAGTACCCGGTAATGGGTTACGGCATGTTTACCTTGGTCGTCGGGCAACACGGTCATCTGCATACGGTCTTTGGGATTCCGGCCGATGTTACCTATAATGGTTCCTTCGTCCTGTTCAACGATTCCCCATACCAATGCACGATAACGTCGTTTGGTGGTTTTGTTGAAGAACTGTATGCCGAGATTGGTTTTAGCGTCCGGTGTCTTTGCTATAACGAGCAAACCGGAAGTATCTTTGTCAATGCGGTGCACCAGACCGACATGCGGGTCGTTGGCATCGTAATCGGGATGATCTTTCATGTGCCAGGCTATGGCGTTCACCAGAGTTCCGTGGTAGTTACCGTGCCCCGGATGCACAACAAGTCCGGCAGGTTTATTCACTATCATGAGGTGTTTATCCTCATAAACAATATTGAGTGGGATGTCTTCGGGAATGACCTCATTTTCATAGCGTGGACGGTCCATCATAATGGTAATGACGTCCATAGGCTTTACCTTGTAGCTGCTTTTGACAGGCTTGTTGTTAGCCATTACAAAACCTGCTTCTGCTGATTTCTGAATGCGGTTGCGTGAAGCATTTGTCAGACGATCGAAGAGGTATTTGTCTACGCGCATCATTTCCTGTCCCCTGTCCACTACCACACGGAAGTGCTCATAGAGTTGTGCCTCATCACCGACAGGTTCTACGTCGTCCAGGTCATCATCAATCGTTATGTCATCCGGCAATTCTTCTATCATTCCTCGTTTTTTCTATGTGTTATTATGATTGAAAGTCGCTTATTCCCCGAATATTATGTTTAGAACCAAGAGTCATCAGTGGCAGAATCACCGGAAGAAACAGTACCTGTGGTTTCCGTATTTGTAGAATCTGCCTCTTGAGCTAAGGCTCCGCCATCCCCTACTATTAAGGTTAGTGTGGAACCTACGGGAACTTTCTCGCCATTGGTCAGTGTACGTCCTTGGTACTTCACACCATATACCCAATCTTTTTCACCGGGTATGTATTGGTTCTCGGCTAGCTTGAAACCGGTAGCTAATAAGCGTGCCTGCGCTTGACGCATGGAACTATTATCTGCTACATCGGGAACGATTTGTAAAGGCACATTCAGTGTATTTATTGTCAGATAGATGGTACGTCCTTCTTTTACCTTCTGTCCGGCAGCAGGACTATGTTCGAGGATGCATCCGGCGGGTAAGTTCTTTACGTAGCTGGAGTCGGAAACAATACAGGTCAGCCCTTGGTTGCGGAATATTTTCTCGGCTTCAGTCACTCCCATGCCTTTTACATTGGGCACTACTACCGCTTCGCCGTGACGGGTATATATATCCAGTCCCTTCAAAACTCCAAACAGTACAAGGGCAACCACAACGATCATTGCGATCAGGTTTACCCAGAAAAATTTATTCTGTCGGAAAGAAAAAAACTCTTTTATTGTCATAATCCTTAGCGTTATTTGGGGCAAAGATAATGTAAACCGAAAGCAGTACAAAATAAGCTTGCTTATTTTTAATGTTGAGGTGCAGCTTATCTTTGCTTTTTGAGCAAAAATACAAATTTCGCCTTAGAGTGTAAGACAAACTAAGGCGAAATTTATATAATAGTTCAATGTCCGCTGTCCGGATCACTTTTTAAAGTGACTCGAGTAGTCTTTTCAATACTACTGTAGCCGATATTTCACGGTTGGCGGCTTCGGGGATTACAATGGATTGAGGGCTTTCGATGACATCATCCGTTACAATCATATTACGGCGTACAGGCAGGCAGTGCATGAAGTAGGCGTTGTTGGTTACAGCCATTTGACGATCACTTACTGTCCATTCGCGGTCCTTACTTAGAATTTGTCCGTAATTATCGCCGGCGTAGGCAGCCCAGTTCTTGGCATAGATGAAGTCTGCACCTTCGAATGCTTTCATCTGATCGTATTCTACGCGGGCATGTCCTACAAATTGCGGGTCGAGTTCGTAGCCTTCGGGATGAGTGATGACGAAATCGTAATCAGTAGCATTCATCCACTCTGCAAATGAGTTGGGCACGGCTTGTGGCAATGGACGCGGATGCGGCGCCCAGGTCATTACTACTTTGGGACGTGCCGTTTTCTTGTATTCTTCAATAGTGATGAGGTCAGCAAAACTTTGCAATGGATGGCGTGTAGCTGCTTCCATTGAAAATACAGGGCGTCCGGAATATTTAATGAACTGGTTTATGATGATTTCGTTGTAATCATCTTCTTTATTCTCGAATCGTGCGAAAGAGCGTACACCGATGATGTCGCAATAGCAACCCATTACGGGGATAGCTTCCAGCAGGTGCTCCGGTTTGTCGCCGTCCATAATGACTCCGCATTCCGTTTCCAGTTTCCATGCTCCCTGGTTGATGTCCAGTACGATAACATTCATACCCAGGTTTGTTGCAGCTTTCTGCGTGCTGAGGCGGGTACGCAGGCTTGAGTTGAAGAATATCATCATCAACGTCTTGTTTCGTCCTAACTCTACGTATTTGAAACGGTCTTTCTTAATCTCAAATGCTTCATCCAGTGCAGCTTTCAGATTTCCGATGTCCTGCACACAAGTAAACTTCTTCATCTTATATATTTATGATTTATAATTTATAGTGGGGCTTTGGCTAATCACTTATCACTCTACCACTTATCACTCTCTTATCTGTCCTTCGCCTTCGATAATCCATTTATATGTGGTGAGCTCTTCCAACGCCATCGGACCGCGGGCGTGAAGTTTCTGTGTACTGATACCGATCTCGGCACCCAGTCCAAACTGTGCTCCGTCCGTGAAGGACGTTGGTACGTTGACATACACACAGGCGGCATCCACATCACGGCAGAACTGTTCGGCATGAGCTTTATCATTCGTTACGATACATTCGCTATGCTTGGAGCCGTATTTTTGGATATGTACTATGGCTTCGCCGATAGACTGGACGGTTTTGATGGACATTTTGTAATCCAGAAATTCCGTTCCAAAATCTTCTTCCGTAGCTTCTTTCAGTAAATCGGTGGGATAGCTGCCTTTCAGGGCGTTGTATGCATGTGTATCTGCGTAGATTATCACATGGCTATCTGGCAACGGAGCACAAAGTACCGGCAGGTCACTGAGGCGCTCTTCATCAATCAGCAGGCAATCTAAAGCGTTGCATACACTGACGCGACGGGTTTTGGCATTGTTGATAATGGCAGCACCTTTTTCCACATCACCATAGCGGTCGAAGAATGTATGGCAAATACCTGCACCTGTTTCAATAACCGGTATGGTAGCATTCTGACGCACAAAGTTGATGAGGCTACTGCTGCCACGGGGAATAAGCAAATCCACATAGCCCCTTGCATTTAGCAGTTCGGCTGTTGCTTCCCTGTCGGCAGGCAATAATTCTACGAGATGAGGGTTGACTTGGAAACGTTCCAAAACTTCGTGTATTACGCTAATAATAGCCCGGTTGGAGTAGTCAGCATCGCTACCGCCTTTCAATATGCAGGCATTGCCACTTTTCAGACAAAGTGCGAATACGTCGAAACTAACGTTCGGACGAGCCTCGTATATGATGCCGATAACACCGAATGGAACACTTGTTTTTTTAAGTTTCATTCCTTTGGGGTGTGTATTCTCCTTCAGTATATGCCCTACGGGAGAGGGGAGGGTAGCTACGTTGCGTGTATCCGCGGCGATGCCTTGAAGGCGTTCGGCGGTTAATTTCAGTCGGTCGTACTTCGGATCTTTAGGGTCCATCCTTTCCAGGTCTTTCTTGTTTTCTGCAAGAATAAAGTCTGACTTTGCCAAGGCGGCATCCGCTACAGCCAGCAGTATCTGATTGATTTCCCGGTCGCTTAACGACAGCAATTCCCTACTGGCTTCCTGCACGGTGGCAAATACTCTGTTTAAGTCCATCTTCTTTGTACTTTTTGTAGTTGATTATTCTGCAAATGTAGTAATTATATTGGGAATGCCTGCTTTATCTCTTTGAAAAAGAATGTGTAGAGAAAGGAGGGGATGACAAGGCTCTATATATCATTTTCTCATTTTTATCGGGTTATGAACTAAAAAAACAGGATAGCGGTGCATATTATTTACAAATGATATATATATCTAAAATAGTCGTATACTGAACCTAATTCAGTCGTATAGTGAATGCCATTCAGTCGTATACTTAATAGAGTTCAGTCGTATACTGAATAGGGTATGGTTTAACGATGTTGATAATCAGAAAGTTACAAAAGTTCATCTTGCTATTGATAAATTCTGACAAATCCCTGCGATATATAGCGCAGCCACTTTATCACTCTATCACCCTACCACCTTATCACTCTTTTATTCCTTCCTTTTCCATTTTGAGTAAATTTCATCGTCCGATATGCATTAATATAATTTTAAGTCGATATTAATGCATTTTAATCGATTTTATTAATGAGATACGCTTTTCTTTGCATCTGGAAAATGTAAATTTAAGAATCATGAAAAACCGTTTAATAAGTCTGTGCTTGCTGTGTGCTTGCTGTGTGATGGCCAAAGCTGACGATCTGAAGCTGTGGTACAAGCAACCGGCTAAAGTATGGACTGAAGCATTACCTCTGGGTAATTCGCGTTTAGGCGCCATGGTCTATGGCGGAGTAGTTAACGAGCAGATACAGTTGAATGAAGAGACTGTTTGGGGTGGTGGTCCGCACCGGAATGATAGTCCGAAAGCACTCGGTGTATTGCCCACAGTTAGGGAGTTGCTTTTCTCCGGACGTGAGAAGGAAGCTGAAAAAATGATTGCCGACAACTTCTTTACCGGACAACACGGCATGCCATTTCAAACCATTGGTAGCCTGATGCTGGAATTTGATGGACACGCCGACTATTCCGATTATCGCAGGGAACTGGATTTGGAGAAGGCAATAGCCTCCGTACGCTATAAAATAGGTGAAGTAAACTATATCCGTACCATGTTTACATCCTTGGCAGATAATGCTCTGATTGTGCGTATCGAAGCCGACAAACCGGGAGCAGTCAATTTTACCACTCGATATAGCACTCCGTACAAAGAATACGAAATAAAAAAGAACGGTAAAAGCCTGCTGCTGTCCGGACATGGCTCTGCACACGAAGGCATTCCGGGTGCCATCCGCTTTGAAACCCGTACGCAGATAAAGGCCGAGAAAGGCAAAGTCAACGTCACCAACGACTGCATCGAAGTGAAAGGAGCAGACGCAGCAGTGATCTATGTAACCGCTGCCACCAACTTTGTCAATTATAAAGATGTAAGTGCCAATGAAACCCGCCGTGCAACAGAGTTCTTGTCGCAGGCCATGAAACGCCCCTATGCACAAGCCCTTGCTGCTCACGAGGAGGCTTATCAAAAGCTGTTCGGACGTGTTTCGCTGAATGTAGGTGCTTCCAGCAAGGAAGAAACTTCTTACCGCATTAAGCACTTTAACGAGGGAAAAGACCTGGGATTGGTAGCCCTGATGTTCCAGTTCGGACGTTATTTGCTTATCTCTTCTTCACAACCCGGTGGGCAACCTGCAGGTTTGCAAGGCATCTGGAATCATGAATTGCTGGCTCCGTGGGATGGAAAATATACCATCAATATCAATACAGAGATGAACTACTGGCCGGCAGAAGTAACCAATTTGCCGGAAATGCATCAACCTCTTTTCCAAATGGTGAAAGAATTGTCCGAGTCGGCACAAGGAACTGCGTGTACCTTGTACGATTGTCGGGGCTGGACGGTGCATCATAATACGGACTTGTGGCGCATGGCCGGTCCGGTGGATGGTGCTTCGTATGTTTGGCCTTTGGGCGGTGCGTGGCTCAGTCAGCACTTGTGGCAACATTATCTTTATACGGGTGACCAGGCCTTCTTGCAGACTGCTTATCCGGCTTTGAAAGGGGCAGCCGATTTCTTCCTCGATTTCCTGGTAGAACATCCTAAGTACGGTTGGATGGTTTGTGCGCCGTCCATGTCTCCCGAGCAAGGTCCTCCGGGAACGGGAACCATGCTGACCGCCGGATGTACCATGGACACTCAGATTGTACTGGATGCACTGACTTCGGTACTGTCCGCCACGAAGTTGTTATATCCCGGCCATACATCGTATTGCGATAGCCTGCAAGGCATGATCAAGCGCTTGCCTCCTATGCAGATAGGTAAACATAACCAGTTGCAGGAATGGCTTGCCGATGTCGATGATCCGAATAATGATCACCGTCACGTCTCTCATCTGTACGGGCTTTACCCAAGTAATCAGATTTCTCCTTATGCCCATCCGCAGCTTTTCCAGGCCGCCAAGCGTTCGCTCCTCTATCGGGGTGATATGGCTACGGGGTGGTCCATCGGTTGGAAAATCAATCTTTGGGCACGCTTGCTCGACGGGGATCATGCGTATACGATTATCAAAAATATGCTGAAGTTGGTGGAGAAGGATAATCCTGACGGACGTACTTATCCGAATATGTTCGATGCACATCCGCCTTTCCAGATTGACGGAAACTTCGGTTTCACGGCAGGCGTGGCCGAAATGTTGCTTCAAAGCCATGATGAAGCTCTGCACCTGTTGCCTGCCCTGCCCACGGCATGGAACAAAGGTAGTGTGAAAGGTTTGGTGGCACGTGGCGCTTTCGAAGTTGATATGGACTGGGATGGCGGTGAACTGACGACGGCTACTGTAACTTCACGTATCGGTGGAAACCTGCGTATACGTTCGTATGTACCATTGGAAGGTGCTGGTCTGAAAGAGGCTAAAGGTGATAATCCGAACCCGTTGATGAAACGTGGAGATATCAAGGAACCCTTGGTGGCCGAAGGACTAAGGGCACAGTACCCCATCTTGTACAGGATATATGAGTATGATATACAGACTCGACCGGGAGAAAAGTACACATTGCAAAGAGCTTTTTAAAAAGGTGATATAAATGGAATAGGTTATGGTAAAAAGAATAAATTGGTTTATTGTATGTTTGCTGTTTTCAATAGGTGTTACAGCACAAGCTGCTGGCAAGCAGTATAATTCGTACAAAGGATTGGTGATGGCCGGTTATCAGGGGTGGTTCAATGCCCCTGATGACGGTGCCGGCCGTGGTTGGTATCACTATACCGGGCACGACGGTTTTCGTCCCGGTTCTTGTACGATTGATTTCTGGCCCGAAGTGTCGGAGTACAAGAAACTGTATAAGACGGAATTCAGGTTTGCCGATGGTACTCCGGCTTATACTTTCTCTTCGCATGATGAATCTACGGTGGATACTCACTTCAGATGGATGAAAGAGTACGGACTGGATGGAGTTTTTATGCAACGCTTTGTAGGCGAGATTCGTAATAAGAGCGGATTGAATCACTTCAACGTAGTACTGAATTCAGCTATGAAGGCTGCTAATAAGTATGAACGGGCCATTTGCGTGATGTATGATCTGAGTGGTATGCGTCCCGGTGATGAAGAGGTTTTGCTAAAGGATATTGCCGACATAGCTCAGCGCCATGCTTTAAAGGATCATGCTAAGAACCCGTCCTATCTGTATCATAACGGAAAGCCACTGGTTACAATCTGGGGTGTAGGGTTCAATGACCGTCGCCGTTATGGTCTGAACGAAGCAGAAAAGATTATTAATGGTCTGCAAGCACAGGGGTTTAGTGTAATGCTGGGAGTACCTACACATTGGCGTGAACTGAATGGTGATACCGAGTCGGACCCTCGCTTGCATGAATTGATAAAACGGTGTGATGTTGTGATGCCGTGGTTTGTGGGGCGTTATAATGAGAATTCATATCCCCGTTATCAGAAATTGATTAAAGATGATATTGCCTGGGCTAAGAAAAATAAAGTAGACTATGCTCCTCTGGCTTTTCCGGGCTTCTCCTGGCGTAACATGAAAGGTCATGAGAATAGTGTGCAAATACCGCGCAATAAGGGTTCGTTCCTCTGGAAACAGTTATCCGGTGCTATCAAGGAAGGGGCTGAGATGATTTATGTAGCCATGTTTGATGAAATAGACGAGGGTACAGCCATCTTTAAGTGTGCTAAGAAAGTTCCTGTTGGTGCCAGTACATTTGTGCCCATTGAAGAAGGGATCGGAAGTGACCATTATTTATGGTTGGTAGGTCAGGCCGGTAAAATGTTGCGTAAAGAAAAACCGTTGGAAATGAAACAACCGGAACGCAAATAAATCAAAGTAGAATCCGGATTATAATATAAGAAACGTCTGACTTGGGAGTATCCAGGTCAGACGTTTCTTTTGGAGTATCTATTTGTTTCAGTTTTGTTCGTCGATAATTTCCATTAAGGAGAACTTGTATTCTGTACCCAGCGAAGCAGCATACTCTTTGCAGAAAGCATCATAGACAGTCTTGGCAAGCCCTTTTTTACCTTGTTGGCAAAGAATGCGGCATTTTACACAAAGAGCTTCCTCGTTGATGTAGTCATGTTGGAATAGTGTATCTGCAATTTTTAGCTTTAACGTCTCCGAGAGGTCTTCCCGCTTCAGTAATCTGCAAAGCAGATCGATAGTGCTATTTGAAAAATCGTTTTTGAACGTATCGATCCAATCGGTTTCCATATTGGGTAACATCATACCACGTAGCAATAACTCGAGCAGCTTCTCTAAGTTCTGGCTATTATTCTCTTTATATAAATGAAGTGCTTCCAGATAGTCGCAAATTGTTCCTTCTTCAAACTGTATGCTCCAGAAGCTATTTTGATTCAATATTTTGATATCACCTACTTTTTCCAATAAACCGCGTAGTTTACTCATATATACATTACGGTTGTTCTTGGCAGATTCATCCGTCTTGTCATACCATAATAGTTGGATTAGCTTATGGCCAATGATTCCTTTGGAATCTCTTCCGGTATAGAGCACAAGCAATATCAATAAGGCTTTAAGGGTTGGAGTAAATAAGGCTGTAATGTCATTGCCTTCTTTATCCACAACATGGAAACCACCAAAGAAACAAACACATCCCTTGGAGAAATCATAGTTGTGGAATGTTGTTGTCTCTGTGTGTATGGGCATTTCTATTTTTATCTCAGATCTATCATTGATTAGAGAGCCATTCGCTGTTTCTGATTGGAGACTGTTTGTTTCCGCTTTCTTGTTGTTTCCGGTGGCGGTCTTGACCCGGTTTATTTCAGCCTTTTTCTTTCTATAATAGAAAACTCCCATTCCGGCAATAATCAGTACCCCAACTATGATGTACAGCCATATAGATGACTGATCGTTTTGACCGGCATTGTCTGCAACTACATCCGGCTGCTTAAAGGATGAAATAGGAATCGGAGGGAAATTCAGTTCATAGATATCTATATCAGCTTTACCGCTTACTTCAGCCTGGTGAATCACCGTATATAATTTCTTTTGTTTAGGGGAGTAGTATAGGTTGGTATACATATACTGAGCCTCTAATTTCAATCCTATAGGCAATGACATGAGTTCGAAATGCGGTGTTTGAGTATCAATTTTCATCAACGTACCACCTTGCTGGGTACTGAAGAAGTAAAAACATTTTTTTTCAGGATCATAAACCATGTTCTCACTGGGTTGAAAGTCTCCTCCATCCGGAATCTGAGTAAGTTCCCATAGTTTATTGGTTTGCTGGGTCAAAAGGTTGACAGCATACAAGTCATAATAGTTACGGGGAGATAATTCCTGCCGTCCGGATGGGCAACCGCGTCCTCCGAAGATATAAAGTGTGCTGTCAACTATGACAGAACTGGAAGAGTATCTGGGATGAATATTTGTCAGATTGAGGTGACGCTGCGGGGTATCCTCATAAGGATAGCAGATTAATAGCTTGTTATTATAATGATAATGTCCATATCCACCGAAGCTGATCAATGAAGAATTGGCTGGATTATAAACAAGCGTATTATTCCAATAGTCATGTTCCTGTACGGCTGCCTGTGTCCCTTTCCAGCTTTGTGAAACAGGATCAAAGAACGAATATAGATTTTCATTCAGGTTGTAGGATAACAACTGATGTTGCTCTGGTATATATATCAACTGGTTGGGATAGTTGGCTACAAACTCGCCGCCTTTTACCTGAATGGTGTCAGTTATCCTTTCATCCGTATGGAAAACATACAGCTTTTGTTTATTGTTGGCTATGTAGAAGGTTCCGACAGTAGGATCGAATGCTACAGAGGGAGAAGATTTGAATTGCTGTGAATGAATCTTCTTCCAGGTGATATACTGGTCTATGATCCAACGGGTATTCTTGCCGGAAGCCGGACTGTGGGAAATCTCGTCATAACAGACTTCTTGATTATGGCGTGCCATTTTCCACAAACGTATTTCCTGCAATCCGCGCTTGATACTGATATCTTTTAAATTAACGGAAGCCACATCGGCTAAAGAGAAACCCTCATAGGGACAATAGCCGAAAGCAAAGCGTAGTTTCTGTGCACCTTTCAGATCAGGGTAATTCACATTAATTTCCGTACTATCATATAATACGGTAATATTTCCCTCTTTAACATCGAGGGTCAGGCTGGCTGAAGTCCAAGTCTCACGCCTCACTTCTTTTTGAATGGGGTATACTGCATCTCCGGTGACCAGAATTGGGAAGCGTCTGTCGTTCTCACTGACACTGTACATCAGATCGACATTCTTATTATTTTCAGTAATGATGCGGAATACGGTTCCGAATACATTATCGGGTCTCACCCAGAGGTTAAAACTCAGGGTAATTTTGTCTCCTTTAGTCTCTATGGGCTTTCCATCTTCTAATACCATACTGGTAAACTCAGAATTCTGAAGCGGATAGGATTGGATATGCAAACCATATTCAGGAAGCTGAGCGACTGAACGCATACACATCAACAGAAGAAAGATAATAGATTGTGTCTTTTTCATTTTGTATGTCCTTAATGAAGTATTAGCTCGTACAAAAGTAATGCTTTTTAGTGAAAACCGATTACTTATTTATGCAATTATTACAGCCTGGCTTCGCTTTTCCTGCAAAAGTGATTCATTAAGTGGATTTTAATGTTTCATTAATTATTGTTTTATCATTTTATTAAGCGGTTGCCGTTTACTTTGCATAAAAATAGATTAAAATCTGATAATATGAACTTAAAAAGGCACTTATTCTTATTTGCAGGAATAATATCCTGCTCTTTTCTAATGGCTCAGCAGCCAAGTGATATTTTATCCGTTTCAGCATCCACCAATGTGGAAAAAGCTTCGTTAGCTTTTGATAAAGATCAAAAGACAATGTGGGAAGTTAGTGGGCAGGACTTGAAAACAGACCAATGGTTGATGTTTACTATCCAGACCCCTGGTGATGTATGTGAACTTGGGGTTCAGATGCAAGGTGTTTCTAAAGAAGACTTAAAGCAACTGATGAATATCTTTGTTACATATGATCCTATGAATTTGGGAGTGCCTGTCGATTACCAGGTACAGGGTAGCGCTAAAGAGATGCGGTTGAAGTTTTCACCTAAATATGGAGCACATGTCCGGTTGGCTTTTAAGGGAGGTGATCGTGTTAAGCCTTTTATGGTAAAGGAAGTATCTGTTCTTTTAGCTGATAAGGAATTGAAAGATCGGAAAGGAGAAAAAACTTTGCTCCGCTATATGGACCCTACACTTCCGGTGGAAGAACGTGTAGAAAGTCTGCTGTCTGTGATGACGCCGGAAGATAAAATGGAACTGATACGTGAGGGCTGGGGTATTCCCGGTATTCCTCACTTATATGTACCGCCCATTACAAAGGTGGAAGCTGTACATGGCTTCTCATATGGTAGTGGAGCTACTATCTTCCCCCAAGCCCTGGGAATGGGAGCAACCTGGAATAAGAAGTTGACGGAAGAAGTGGCGATGGCAGTTGGCGATGAAACTCTTTCGGCAGGTACTATGCAGGCATGGTCTCCGGTATTGGATGTAGCACAGGATGCCCGTTGGGGACGTTGTGAAGAAACATTTGGAGAAGATCCGGTTTTGGTATCACAAATTGGTGGAGCTTGGATTAAAGGCTACCAATCTATGGGGTTGTATACTACTCCGAAACATTTTGGTGGTCATGGTGCTCCATTGGGAGGACGCGATTCTCACGATATAGGATTGTCTGAACGTGAAATGCGCGAAGTACATCTGGTTCCGTTCCGTCATGTGATTCGTAACTATGATTGCCAATCTTTGATGATGGCTTATTCGGATTTCCTGGGTGTTCCGGTAGCTAAAAGTAGAGAATTACTACATAATATTTTACGTGAGGAATGGGGATTCAGCGGTTTTATCGTTAGCGACTGTGGTGCTATAGGTAATTTGACTGCCCGTAAGCATTATACGGCTAAAGATAAAATAGAAGCTGCTAACCAGGCTTTGGCAGCCGGTATTGCTACAAACTGTGGTGATACTTATAATGATAAGGAGGTGATACAGGCTGCAAAAGATGGACGAATCAATATGGAAAACCTTGACGAGGTGTGCCGCACAATGTTACGTATGATGTTCCGCAATGAGCTGTTTGAAAAAGCACCTAACAAACCGTTGGACTGGAATAAGATTTATCCGGGGTGGAATTCAGATAGTCATAAAGAAATGGCACGTCAGGCTGCTCGCGAATCTATTGTACTGTTAGAAAATAAGGATAATATTTTACCTCTGTCTAAAGACATGCGTACGATTGCTGTGTTAGGTCCCGGTGCAGATGATCTTCAGCCTGGTGATTACACTCCTAAACTTCAGCCTGGTCAGTTGAAATCTGTGTTGACTGGTATCAAACAAGCGGTAGGAAAACAGACAAAAGTGATTTATGAGCAAGGTTGTGATTTTACAAGCTTGGGTGAAAACAATATTGCAAAGGCGGTAAAAGTAGCTTTACAATCAGATGTGGTGCTATTGGTTTTGGGAGATTGTTCAACCAGTGAGGCGACGACGGATGTATATAAGACATCCGGTGAGAACCATGATTATGCAACCTTGATTCTGCCGGGTAAACAACAGGAATTATTGGAAGCTGTTTGTGCAACCGGAAAACCTGTTATATTGATTCTTCAGGCAGGGCGTCCTTATAATCTGTCTAAGGCATCAGAATTGTGTAAAGCTATCCTTGTGAATTGGTTGCCGGGACAAGAAGGTGGTCCGGCAACAGCAGATGTGCTGTTTGGTGATTATAATCCTGCCGGTCGTTTGCCGATGACTTTCCCACGTCACGTAGGTCAGCTCCCTCTCTATTATAACTTTAAAACTTCCGGTCGTCGTTATGAATATTCGGATATGGAATATTATCCTCTTTATTATTTCGGATATGGTTTGAGTTATACTTCATTTGAATATTCTGGTCTGAAAGTACAGGAAAAAGAAAATGGTAATATTACAGTGCAGGCTACTGTGAAGAATATAGGTCAACGGGCCGGTGATGAGGTGGTACAACTGTATGTAACGGATATGTATGCCAGTGTGAAGACACGTATTACAGAGTTGAAAGACTTTACCCGTATTCATCTGAAACCAGGTGAAGCGAAAACGGTTTCTTTTGAACTGACACCTTATGAACTATCACTTTTGAACGATCATATGGACCGGGTTGTAGAGAAAGGTACCTTCAAAATCTTAGTTGGAGGTGTAAGTCCTCAGTATGTGGCCAAAGACCGTATTAAGGATAGTGTGGGTTATGTAGATTCCAAGAAAGGTTTGTCCGCTATGCTTGAATATACTCATGAATTTGCAGCAGATTTCGGTTTGACTTTATTCAAAGTGGAAGAAAACTTGGTAAAGAATCAGAAAACTATTTGGGTGTCTGTCAAAAACAATGGGACTTTGATGGATACAGGAAAAATTGAAATGTATGTCGGGGGTAATAAAGTAGGCGATAACGTTCATTATGAGTTGGCTCCGGGAGAAGAGAGGCTGATACCTTTCAGTGTGGATAAGGAGAATACGGCTCCAGTTGTATTTACTACCAAATATAAAGTGTTATCTATATAATTTTGATACTATGAGAAAACTATTAGCATTCTTATGTATCTGTGTACAGATTGTCCCGTCATGGGGGCAATCTGTTCTGCGTACTCCAAATGGGGTAAAAGTAGAGACTGAAAAGGCTTGTATAGAGTTGGAATGTTTTTCTTCTTCTATCATTCGTGTGAAGAAATATCCAGCCGGAAAGACACCTGAGAAGAAATCATTGTCTGTCACTATGCAACCGGAGAAGGTAAAATACAAATTGCAAGAGACAAAAGGTGAAGTGGTTCTTACTACTTCCGAATTAGTAGCAATTATGGATATTGCCCAAAAACAAGTTCGTTTTACTGATAAAGATGGTAAGGTCTTGTTAGCTGAGAAGCCTGCTTCTATTGATTTTGTTCCATTCAATGATGCGGGAAATTCTACCTATCAGGTTCGCCAGACTTTCGTGTTGGATAGTGATGAGGCTATTTATGGTTTGGGGCAACACCAGCAGGGACGGATGAACCAGCGTAACCAAACTTTATTTTTGCAGCAAGCCAATACGGAAATCTGTATTCCTTTGGTTCATTCTATCAAAGGTTATGCTTTATTCTGGGATAACTATTCTCCTACAACTTTCACTGATAATGCAGAAGGTATGACCTTTGATTCGACAGTGGGTGATTTGTGTGATTATTACTTTGTTTATGGTGGTGGAGTGGATGGAGTTGTGGCTGGATTACGTGAACTAACCGGGCAAGCTCCTATGTTCCCTCTTTGGACTTATGGCTTTTGGCAATCAAGAGAACGCTATGTTAGTCAGGATGAGTTGGTAGGTGTGGTCAGGAAGTATCGTGATTTAAGAATTCCCTTGGATGGTATTATTCAGGATTGGCGTTATTGGGGTGAGGATCATAAAGACTGGAATGCAGTTGAGTTCCGTAATCCGAAGTTCTCCGATCCTAAAAAGATGATGGAAGAAGTACATCGTTTGAATGCTCATGCCATTATTTCAGTATGGCCTTCTTTTGGTCCGGAAACCGGGATTTATGCAGAATTGAAAGCACAGAATAAGTTGATGGTGCATGAGACTTTTCCACAGAATAATGGAGTGAAAGTATATGATACCTATGATCCGGTAGCAAGAGACATCTACTGGAAATATATGAATAAGAATATGTTCAGCATCGGAATGGATGGTTGGTGGCTGGATGCAACCGAACCGGAACATGGTCCGATAAAAGAGGGTGATTTGGACTTTCAGACTTATCTGGGTTCTTTCCGCAAGGTCCGTAATGCTTTTCCGATTGTGAGCGTGGGAGGTGTATATGATCATCAAAGACAGGAAACTTCTGATAAGCGTGTTTTCATTCTGACTCGTTCTGCCTTTGCCGGCCAGCAGCGTTATGCAGCACAAGCGTGGTCGGGTGATGTGGTTTCTGATTGGGGTGTGCTACGTAATCAGATACCTGCAGCGTTAAATATCTCTTTGACAGGTATTCCTTATTGGAACTCTGATATTGGTGGTTTCTTCTCTGCCAATAAATTTCCGCAAGGTGTAAAGGATCCGGCATTTCATGAATTGTATGTACGCTGGATGCAATTTGCTACTTTTACTGGAATGATGCGTTCGCATGGTACAAACACACCTCGTGAAATCTTCATGTTTGGTGAACGTGGATATTGGGCTTTCGATGCACAAGAGAAAATGATCAATCTCCGTTATCGCCTGTTGCCTTATATTTATTCAACTTCATGGAAGATTACTTCTGAAGGTGGAAGCCTGATGCGTGCTTTATTCTCTGATTTCCCTGAAGATAAGAAAGTGCTGGATTTGGGTGATGAATATCTTTTTGGAAAATCTATATTAGTAGCTCCAGTTACCAGCGAGACCAGAAGCCGCTCTTTATATTTGCCGGCAGGAACCCAGTGGATTGATTTCTGGACTGGCGAAGTTCAAGACGGTGGACGTGAAATCACCCGTGAAACACCTGTTGATATTATTCCATTGTATGTGAGAGCTGGTTCTATCATTCCCGTTGGTCCTGCTGTTCAATTTGCAACAGAGAAATCATGGGACGATTTACAGCTTCGTATTTATCCGGGAGCTGATGGAGAATTTACCCTGTATGAAGATGAGGATGATAATTATAATTATGAAAAAGGTAAATATTCCACTATCCGTATGACGTGGAATGATAAGGAGCGAAAACTGATTATTCATCCTCGTCAAGGTAGCTATGATGGTATGTTGCAAGAACGTAAATTTCATATTGTTCTTGTAAATAGACAAGATGGTTTAGGGCTGGATAATGAGTCATATACTGTAAATGTGGGATACCAAGGAAAAAAAATAAATATAAAACTACCATGAAGAAATTAGCGAAATTAGTGAGTATAGCTTTAGTCTCAGGAGTGATAAGTAGTTGTACTTCGGAGCAAGTTCCGGTCAAGAATGATAGAATTGTAACCAATCCTATTGATCTGAACTATCGTTTTCAACCTAATGATGAGTCACGGCGTGAAGCGGCCGATCCTGTACTGGAATATTTTAAAGGATATTATTATATGTTTGCCTCTAAATCCGGTGGATACTGGCGTTCTGAAGATCTGGCAAAATGGGAATATATCCCTTGTACAACCATTCCAACGATGGAAGATTATGCTCCAACCATCCTTGTTTATGGTGATACTCTTTATTTTACGGCATCCAGTGGAAACACCCGTATTTATAAAAACGCTCACCCTGAAAAGGACACTTGGGAAGAAGTAGATACAAAGTTTGAGTATCCTCAACATGATCCGGCGTTCTTTAAAGATGATGATGAAAGAGTGTATTTTTATTGGGGATGTTCGGATGTGGATCCGATCATGGGAGTGGAAGTGGATCCCAAAGATGGCTTCCGAGCTATTGGAGAGCCTAAAGCTTTGATTCAACATAATTGTGATAAATATGGTTGGGAAGTTCCTGGTAAGAACAATGAAGAGCCACGTCAAGGTTGGAATGAAGGTCCATGTGTACTGAAACATAATGGTCGCTACTACTTGCAATATGCAGCTCCTGGTACTCAATACCGTATTTATGGTGATGGTAATTATGTTGGTGATAATCCGTTAGGTCCGTTTGAATATGTGGAAGACAATCCATTCTCTTTTAAGCCCGGAGGTTTCATCGGTGGTGCTGGTCATGGACATACATTCAAAGATAAATATGGTAATTACTGGCATGTAGCATCTATGACTATTTCTGTTCGTCATTGGTTTGAGCGCCGTTTAGGTTTATTCCCGGTAGTTGTTTCTGAGAAATATGGCATGTATGCGTTGACAACTTTTGCTGATTATCCTTTCTGTATTCCTGATCGGAAGGTCGATTTTGAAAAGGAAGATATTAGCATGGGGTGGAACTTGCTTTCATATAAGAAAAAAGTATCCTCGTCTTCACACCTTGAAGGCTATGAACCGGAATTGGCTAATGATGAACAGGTGGAAACCTGGTGGGCTGCTCAAACAGGCAATGCTGGTGAATGGCTGCAAATTGATCTTGGAAAAACAATGGAAGTGAATGCCATTCAGGTGAATTTCGCAGATCATAATTTTAATGTACATGCGCCCCATGATCCTGTGGTTTATCAATATTATATAGAAGGTTCTACAAATGGCAAAGACTGGACTCGTCTGGTGGATGAAGAAAAGAATCTGCAGGATGCTCCTCATAAGCTGCATACTCTGAATGTTCCTGCGAAAGTACAATATCTGAAAATCTGTAACACTAAAGATATGGAAGGAAGTTTTTCTCTGTTCGATTTGCGTGTCTTTGGTCAAGGTGGAGGTAAGGCGCCTGCCGAAGTTACAGGATTCCAAGCTTCGCATGATAATAATGATAAACGTATCTACCGGTTTACATGGAATCCGCAGGAAAATGTAACAGGGTATATTTTACGTTGGGGAACACAAAAAGAGAAATTGACTCACTCTATGGTGGTTTACGAAAATCAATATGAGGCCCGTTATTTCAATAGAGATTCTGAATATTACTTCTCTATTAGTGCTTTTAATGAGAATGGTGTAGGCAAATAACTGATCAATACAGAAATCTTTAATTAAAGCTTGTGGTTATATAACTTATTTATGGGTTGTATAGCCACAAGTTTTGTTTTTATGAGAGGTTTAATTATAATATATAATCTAAGAATAACCTTTGTTTGAAGTCTATTTTTCTTCGATTAATCCATTTATATATGATTCTTTAATGTGAAAGAGTTAAAAAGCTCTGAAACCCTTGTTTTTCTTCAAAAAACCTACTTCGATTAATGTCTTTTTAAGGACTATTTTAACGATAGCCTCATAATTTTGCCCATATAATTTTAAACATGATTTTAATAAATATGAAAAATGCACAAGTATACGTAAAGTATCCTCTTGCAAATAGTCCTCTTTGGACAAACTGAAAAGATAAACTTTTTTAAGTGACTCAAATTATATATTTACCAACTTTTAATTTAATTATTATGAACAAACGATTCTTAAATGCGCTCCTGTTTGGAGCGGTGGTTCTTTCAACAGGAACTTTTACTTCATGTAATAATGATGATGTTGATGATTTGAAATCAAGAGTGTCAGTAATTGAAGTGGCAATTGATGACATCAAAACACAATTGGGCAAAGCATTGATGACCGGTGCAAGTATTACAAAGGTAGATGAAAATAACGGCACGTATACGTTAACGTTGAGTGACGGACAAAAGATTGTAATTAAGCCAGGTGGAGGAAATATCTCTATAGTAGTTACTGATACGGAGGCTATTATTACAATAGAAGGCGAAAAGTACGTCCTTCCATTGGGGTCTTTAGTAAACTCGTTGATCTATAGTCCAGAGACAATAGATGGAATTGTAGAGATTGGCAGTACTGCTACTACAGTGAATTTCTTGGCAAGACCGGCTCTCAAGAGCTTGGATGGTGCACAATTTACAATTGCTGAATCCCATGTACTTACCCGTGCCGCTGATGGTGAGCAGTTTAAAGTAAGTGGAGATGTAACATTGGAAGGTGATTTTATTAAAGTTCCTATTAAGGCACTTGGTGAAGCGGAAGCCGGAAAAACTTATGCTGTATCTCTTCAATTGAATTTAAAAGGAACAATTATTGGTTCTAACTACTTTACTGTGAAAGTGTCTGATGATTTCTCATCTGTTGCTGAAGATTTGGGTGGCGTTACGATCAAAGCAGATTATAGCCCTAATGATCTTGCGAATGGTTTCAAGGAAATGACTATTAAAGGTTCTGACCTCTTAGGAGCTTTTAACTTCAAGAATTTATTCAGTGAACTTCCGGCTAATGCAGAATTTGTAGTTGCAAGTGGTAGTAAACAGCCAGGTGGAGAAGCACAGGAAAAGCAGGAGCTTCTTAGCAAGAGTTTGAAAAAAGACGGTACATGGGCATTTAGTGAAAGACCGGGAACCAGTTTTAATGGAAATGCAGATCGTAAGGGATTCTTGATTAATGTTCTGGCTAATGATGTAGTAAAGGCTAAGATTTATGTTTGTATTAATGATGAATTAGCTAACCTTGATTTTGTTAGTGGATTTAATGAAGAATATGAAGGTGAGTGGGGCGGTCGTCAAAAAAGCCTGCCATTGGGTGCTCAGGAAATTGACATTCAGAAAACATTCACAAATTGGGAAGAAGATTACGCTGAAATCACTCACAGAGGAAAGAGCTTCTTAGAAAATTGGGCTGGCGCAAATTATCAGGTACAAACAGCTGATGGTGACAATGTTATTTATTGTGATGGAACCACACTTGTAATGACTGATATTGCTAAAAAGTATGCACAACTCTCTCGTGGTATATATTGGTATTTCCGTGGTATTTCTATTCTCGTACCGGAAGCGTATGGAAAATGGATGAATCCGGCTACAGGTAAAGAAGTTAATGGTGGAGATGAAATCCTTGGTGGTTTTAATGATGATAGAGAACATCCTGAATTATACGAAGCAACGTTTGCTAAATATGCAGGTGTAACAATGGATCCCAAAACAGCTAAAATTAAACTTAATGACACGTATACAGGTTACGGTTTCCGTTTTGCCATTGCTGCTATTTATGAATATGCTTATGGATGGAAGAGACTTCATAAAGCTGACCAATTTGGTTTCTTCTTCTTCAATCGTCGTATGATGCCGGAAGGTACAACTATACCGGAATAAACCGAAAATGAAGATTTCTTTAATAAATAGAAAATCTAAATATGAAACATAAAATATCTAATACAAAAAAAAGTGCATCCTTTTCATGGAAAGCGATGATGGCTGTGCTTTTATGTCTCCTGACGGCATTGCCTATGTCGGCACAGAACCGCATCGTTCGCGGTACTGTGGTTGACCAAACCGGTGAAACCGTCATTGGAGCCAATGTTCGGGTGAATGGTACCACTCGAGGTGTCATTACCGATATTAATGGTGAGTTTGAGATTGCTGCCGATGCAAAAGAGAAGTTGACTATTTCTTTTATCGGTTATATTGATGCTATAGTTGCAGCAGATAAAACTAACTTGAAAATTACACTAAAAGAAGACAGTCAAGCTTTAGAAGAAGTGGTGGTTGTAGGTTATGGTACGCAGAAGAAAGCTACACTGACAGGTGCGGTTTCAGCTATCAACAATAAGGAAATAGCCGTAACTAAGAATGAGAATGTGGTGAACATGCTTTCCGGTAAGGTTCCAGGTGTGCGTATTTCACAGAAGAGTTCACAGCCTGGTGAATTTGATAATGCCATTGATATTCGTGGTATGGGTGATCCGCTGATTGTAGTTGATGGTATTCCTCGTGATAAGGCTTATTTTTCTCGTATGGATGCTAATGAAATCGATAACGTATCTGTATTGAAAGATGCTTCTGCAGCTATCTATGGTGTGCGTGCTGCTAATGGTGTAATCTTGGTTACTACCAAGCATGGTGAAGCTTCCAATGGTAAGTTCGACATTACGTTCTCCGCTAATTATGGTTGGCAGCAATTCCTCTATGTGCCGCAAACAGCAAGTGCGGCAGACCATATGTTGCTTATCAATGAAAAGTATTATAATGCTTTTGGAGACAACACTTATCCGAACCGCACTCCTGCTAAATATACTTGGCAACAAATGATGGAATACAGTACTGGAAGGAAAAAGAGTACGAACTGGACAAAAGAATTGTTCGATGATAACGTCCCACAGCAACAATATAACGTTAGTGTGAATGGTGGTTCTGAGAAGGTGAACTACTTTTTTAACCTCGGTTATTTGAAGCAGGAAGGTTCTTATAAAGGTGGTTCTTTGAATTACGATCGCTGGAATTTCCGTAGCAATATTGATGCCAAGATTACCGACCGTTTGAAGGCTACTATACAAACTAGTGGTTATATGGACGAAAAGAATCAACCGTTTACCGATATCTGGTCTGTGTATAAAAAAGCCTGGACTTATAGGCCGACTTCAGAGGCATATGTAGATGGTGATCATAATTACCCCGCCTGGGATAGTGAAATGGGTGAACCTGAAAATCCTGTAGCTGCTATCAATAGTGACCTTACTGGTTATCGCCGTGAGAAACGTTATAATTTCAATGGCGCTTTGACTTTGACTTATGATATTCCGGGAGTAAAGGGCTTGAATGCAAAGGCTTTTTATAGCTACGACTATTATACTACCAATAATACAAGTTATAAACGTGCTTATAAATTGTACAATAAGCGTGAAGATGGCACAATGGAAAGTTTCGATCGCAATGCTGACAGCAATTTGCGACGTAATACTGACCCGAATTACGGAACAGTGATGCAGCTTTCTTTGAACTATGCCAATAAATTTGGTGATCATAATGTTGGGGCTATGGTATTGTTCGAAGAACAGTATAACAATTGGGATAACTTTTATGCACAACGTGTTATGCAGTTGGATGGTGAATACCTGATTTATGGTGAAGAGAAGGATCAGATAGGTTCGATGGGAGGCGCTGGTGACAAGACTCGTCAGTCAGTTGTAGGTAAAGTAAACTACGACTATAAAGGACGCTATATGGTAGATTTCTCTTTCCGTTATGATGGTTCTTCCAGTTTCCCGAAAGGTTCGCGTTGGGGATTTTTCCCATCCGTTTCTGCTGGTTGGCGTATAAGTGAAGAAGCATTTATGAAAGAATGGATTCCTTTTCTCACCAACTTGAAGATTCGTGGTTCTTACGGTAAGATGGGTGATGATGGTGGTGCCAGTACTTATCCTCAGACAGTGATAGCTTATAATATTGAAAAAGACAAGATTGGCTGGTTCTATAATGGTGCATTAATGGCCGGTGTTGCTGCGACTGCTATTCCTAATCCTGATTTGACATGGTATACTGCCGAAACTTATAATCTTGGTTTAGATTTCGATCTTTGGAATCAAAAGTTAAGCGGTACGTTTGAAGTCTTCAAGCGTAAACGTAGTGGTCTGCTTGCTACCTCTTCAACTGTTGTTCCGGGTACAGTCGGTGCATCTTTACCTCAGGAAAACCTGAACAGTGACCAGACTTTCGGTTGGGAAATCAGTTTGAATCACCGTAATAGAGTGGCTGGAGTAAACTATTGGGTAGGTGGACAGATCTCTGCCACAAAGAACCGTTGGGATTATCGTTTGGACAGTCAGGCTAGTAACTCTATGGATGCTTGGCGTCGTAGAGATGTATCTGGACGTAACAAAGATATCTGGTTCTCTTACGAAGAAGGTGGACGTTTTACCAGCTATGAACAGATCCGTTATCACAATGTTACCGGTGGTGGATATGGTCAAGGAACTTTACCTGGTGACTATTACTATAAAGACTGGAATGGTGATGGTGTAATCAACGGTGATGATAACCACCCGATGGCAACTTATAACCTACCGGTATTTAACTATGGTTTTGTGATGGGAGCCGAATGGAAAGGTGTAGACATCTCTCTGAACTGGCAGGGCGCAGCAGGCGTATACAATTCTTATGATGAGGTATTTACGGAAGTTGGTCCGTTTAATGGTGGTGCAGTGTTGGATATTTACCTTGACCGCTGGCATACGATTAACCCAAGCGACGATCCTTTCAATCCGAATACTCAGTGGGTATCAGGTTTGTATCCAGCTACAGGGCACAGTTTCAGTAATGCAGGAACGGGTATTAAGAACACTTCATATCTGCGTCTGAAAACTTTGGAAGTAGGTTATACATTACCTAAAACTTGGGTAGCCAAAGCAGGAATTAAAGACCTTCGTGTTTATTTCAATGCTTATAACCTTTTGACTTTTACTGGTTTGGATAATATAGATCCGGAACGTCCCGGTCGTCAGGGTGGAGCTAATAATGGTGATTCTTCCGGTATTTTGTTCTACAATTATCCTGTGAACCGTACGTTTAACATTGGTGCAACAATCAAATTCTAAAGATAAAAGGATAGAATATGAAAACATTAAAATATATATTTGTAGCAGCTGCATTGGGACTTACGGCGACTTCTTGCTATGATTTGGATCTGGAGCCGAAAGGACTTATTTATGAAAATGTGCTGTTTCAATCGGACAATGGTATCAAGAAGTATCTCGCTCTGATGTACCAGGATCTTCCGATAGAAGATTTCAATTATAGTCAGAATGGTGACGATAAGGGATATGCAACAGTAAATGCCAGTGGTTGGCATAGCGGTAATAGATGGCAGGCCCAGAAAGGTAGTCCGGCGTCTTGTGCTGCTGAGGCAGCAGGCCGTGGCACTTCTTATGGCGATGGTTGGGGATATTGGAATTACGACCGTATCCGCGACATCAACAATATGCTGGAAAAACTACCAGATTATCGTTCCAATTATAAAGAGAATGATTATAATGCCTATTTGGGCGAAGCTCGTTTCCTACGTGCATTCTACTATTTCGGAATAGTGAAACGCTATGGCGGTGTACCTATTGTGGATAAAGTGCTTGATCCTAAAGCGCCATTAGAGGAATTGCAGCAACCGCGTAATACTGAATATGAATGCTGGAAGTTCATCTATGAAGATTTGAAATTTGCCATGGAGAATGCTACAGCTTCTAAAGATGAAGTGGGGCGTGCTAACCGTTATGCAGCCGCGGCATTGATGTCTCGTGCCATGCTATATGCGGGTTCCATCGCCAAATATAATCAGTATACTGCTGTTACTGGTCCGGCTGTTTCTGCCGGTCTGATGGGTATGCCTGCAGACAAAGCACAAGAATTTTTCCAATATGCTTATGATGCATGTAAATACTTGAAGGATGCCGGATTTAAACTGCATACAGGTGCAGATAAAGAAAAAGCTTATACTGAAGTCTTTTTGAATCCGAATACGGAAGAGGACATCATGGTTAAGCAGTATGGTCCTAATACCAGTACTCCTACCAACACAAGTTTGTTCCATTGTTGGGACTGCATGGTGTTGCCGAAGGGTGAAGGTCTTTCAGGTGACGTAGGCGTTGCACTTCAGCCGGCATGGGAAATCATGGGGCTTTATGAAATGCCTGCCATCATTGATGAAGAAACTGGTGAGCCGGTACGTTTTAATGATTACAGGGAGCTTTGGAATAATGGTGAAATGGAAGCGAGATGCCGTGCCAATTTCTATTTCAGTGGTATGAAGGAATCTATGTCTGGTACGGAATTGGATTTCCAGGGTGGTGTATATAAAAGCTATCCGGGGCTTGCCGCTGATGGTACTGCAGAAACACAGGGAAGTGTCAATGACTATACCAACCAGTATCGTGTAAGAGCATCTCAGCCAGGTGAATACAAGGACATTAATGGTACGAAGATAAAGGTTAGTGGTATTCATGGTCTGGCAGAAGGTACAGGTGATGAAGGTTATTCACGTATGGGTGCTTGCATCCGCAAGTACGTACAGGCCGAGGGAACCAATGCACGTGTATTCTTCACCAACTATCAGCCTTGGAAGGTATTCCGTTATGGTGAGATTTTGCTGAATTGGGCAGAAGCAGCTTATGAATTGGGGCTGATTACCGGTAACGAAGATTTGAAAAAAGAAGCTTTCGAACATATAAATGAGATACGTGACCGCGCAGGTGCCCATCAACATGAGATGGTTACTAATCCGATAGATGTAGGTTCCGAAACCTATGGCTTTGCAATCGATGAGAATTTGCAATATATCCGTGATGAACGTGCCCGTGAACTTTGTTTCGAAAACCACCGCTTGTTCGATATTCGTCGTTGGAGAGTAGCCGACATCATGTTCCAAAATGGCGTGTATACTCATACATTACTTCCGTATTTGGTTCTCGATGAAAATAAGTGGATATTCTTGAATGAGGTAGAACGTGAAGGTCGTAGAGTAACATTTGACAAGCGTCATTATTATGAGCAGATTCCGGGTGGCGAAATCAATAAGAACCCGTTGTTGATTCGTAATGATGGTTATTAAATGGAATAATTTTAGAAAAAGTATTGATATGAAAAAGTTAATATATAGTTTATTATTTGGTACTTCAGCATTGCTAATGGCATCATGCATGGAGGTGGATAATTTCGATGCACCCGATTGCCATTTCTATGGAAAGATTATAGACTCTACTACTGGAGAAGGTATCGTTTCCGACCGGGGAGATTGCCACATTCGTATATGGGAAGTGAGCTATAAAGTCAATCCTGGAAGTCAGGATCTTGTTGTTAAGGAAGATGGTACATTTAACAATACCAAACTCTTTGCCGGTACATATGATATGGTTCCGGAAGGGTCATGGTGGCCTGCAGATACTATCCGCATGGGCATTGGTAATAAGACCAGCCAGAATTTTGAGGTAACCCCCTATTTGAAAGTGTTTGATTTTAAAACAGAACTTGTAGGGACTACACTCACCATGTCTTGCCGATTGGATGCTCCGAAAACTGAAGGGCTTCCTCAGATTACGGAAATTCGTCCATTTCTTAGTTTGAATAATTTTTGTGGTGCTTCCAATTGCATTGGTTATTACAATACGAATACGTTTAAAATCAATGTGATGAAGACTTGGGATAAAATAGAAAAGGCGGAAGATGGTAAAAGTTTGACTTATACAGTTGAGGTACCTGTGAAGCGTGGATATATTTATTTCGCTCGTATGGGAGCCAGAGTGAAGGATAAATTTGAAAAATACAATTATACAGAGATTGTAAAGATAGAAGTTCCTAACGAGTAGTTTTATTAAGGGTAATAAGATTGTGATAGTTGGCCGGAAGGGGAGACGAATGTTTGTTCTTCCGGCCTTTGTCTTAACTATTTAAAATAGAAAAATGAGATTGAATAAAATATATTATTTGGTATTATGTGTTCTTTTGGCAGGTGCTACGTCTTGTGGTGGCGGAGATGATGCATTCATTCCACCTGCTATAGAGCCTGATGAACCGGATCCTCCTATGCCTGAGGAAGTGTACAATACCCCCGATTTTACTCCTCACGTAGATGGCGAGCCTTTTGATACTTATCGTGGCTTAGTGATGGCAGGTTATCAAGGCTGGTTTGGTGCTCCTGGTGACGGCTGTTCTCATAGTAAGCATACGAATACTCAATGGTATCATTATCGTGAAAACGACATGTTTGAACCTGGTGTATTACGTAATTCTATTGACTTCTGGCCCGACATGAAGGAGTACGAGAAACAATATACCCCCGGAAAATTCCAATATCCGAATGGAGAAGTTGCTACGGTCTATAGTGCCTATGATGAGTCCAGTGTACTACTCCATTTCAAATGGATGAAGGAGTATGGACTTGACGGTGTATTTATGCAACGTTTTGTCGGTGAAGTTATAAATAACCCGGATGGAAAAGATCACTTTGATAAGGTCTTGGAATCGGCCATGAAAGGTTCTAATACTTACCAGCGTGCCATTTGTGTCATGTACGATTTAGGGGGCTTTATGTCTGATAATAGCCGGAATACCAATGCGGTTCTGGCTGATGCACAAGCTATCATGGACAAATTCCAGTTGTTGAATAGAAATGCTAAACAAAAGTATTATCTCTACCAAGGCGGAAAACCTCTTATAGTGCTGTGGGGCGTAGGCTTCAATGATAACCGGCCTTATTCACTCAATGATATTGAAGAACTGATGAATGGTTTGAAAGCAAAGGGATTCAGTATTATGTTAGGTGTTCCTACTTATTGGCGTGAAAGAAGGAATGATGCATTACCGGATGCAAAATTGCATGACTTGATAAAGGCTGCCGATGTTATCATGCCATGGTTTGTCGGTCGTTTTGGTAATGATAACTACTCAAATTTTCATAGTCTTGTGGAAAATGACATCAAATGGTGCAAAGAAAATAAGGTGGAATATGCTCCGCTTTGTTTCCCGGGTTCTTCCGATCGTAATATGCATCCCAATAATGGTATAAATTCACGTGTGGGTGGCAAATTCCTTTGGAATCAGATGTATCATTGCATTAAGTCGGGTGCGCAATTGCTTTATATTGCTATGTTTGATGAAATAGACGAGGGTACAGCCATTTATAAATGCTTGAATCAGAGTGATGTTCCGAGTAATGAGTCTGCCGTTGACTATTATGTTGTTTATCAAAACGGAGGATACCGCATTAGCAGCAAAATGGTTGAAGGATTGACCGGCAATGATTGGTGCCAGCGTGCTAAGGATTTGAATATAACCTTTATGGGTATTGAAGACGGATTGCCTACCGATCACTACCTATGGCTTGTAGGTCAAGGCAAGAAGATGCTACGGGGAGAAATTCCCTTGAAAGCTTCCTGGCCTTCCAGATAAATTAAGGATTTGCATCTATCCGCTACGTACCAGAACCATACTTGCTCCGTACCATCTCCAGTGTTTCTCCACTCAGAGGTACTTCTGACTGGAGAATGTACGGAGCAAGTATGGTTCTGGTATGTAGCAGGTATGCTTTTCCTCCTTTTTAAAGATACCATTTAAGATGGCACATAGTACTACTACTACGATGATATCAGTACCAATCGTCGGAACGGACAGTAACAGTCCTATTTTTAATATCTACTTAAATTTTTGCAACCATGAGGAAATGTCTTTTATTGTTATTCGTTTTTTTCTTATCTGGAAGTCTGAGTGCAGTCCCCAAGCATTCTAAAACTACTAAATACCCATCGTACAAGGGCCTTGTTATGGCGGGATATCAGGGATGGTTTCATCAACCGGGGAAAGGTGTGATGTACCCTGATGAAAATAGTATCCGTATCGATATGTGGCCGGATGTCAATGAATATGAGAAGACATATCCGACTGGACAGAAACTGGCTGATGGTTCTACTGCCCGTTTCTTTTCTTCAACGGATGAAAGTACGGTAGACTTGCATTTTAAGTGGATGCAGGAGTATGGGTTGGACGGAGTGTTTATGCAACGTTTCTTTGGAGCTGCCCGTCCGGAAGCACGCAAACGGAGCACTGTTTTGAAGCACGCCATGAGAGCGGCTTCCAAATATGGACGTGCTATTGGTGTGATGTATGATTTGTCCGGTCTGGCGGCTAAGAATGAAGATTGTTCCATGTTGATGGATGATTGGAAATACCTGGTTGATTCGTTGCGTGTGACCAATCAGGAGGGTGAACAGACTTATGTCTTTTATAATGGGAAACCGCTGGTTACTATTTGGGGAGTCGGCTTCCCGGACCGTCCGTATGATATTCGTAATATTGGGTTGGAGCGTTTTATTGACTTTCTGAAGAATGATCCGGAGTACGGCGGATGTAGTGTGATGCTGGGTGTGCCTACTTTCTGGAGAGACTTGAATGCTGACTGCATCCATGATCCCTATTTGCATGAGCTTATCAGACAGGCTGATATCATTCTGCCATGGATGGTACAACGTTTTACCCCACTGCTTCACAATGATATGGACCGCTATCGTGATGTCATTCTGGATGATATTGCCTGGTGTAAAAAGAATAATATCGGTTATGTGCCTTGTGTAACTCCTGGATTCAGTTGGCACAATCTAAGTCGCCATGCATTCAAGGATGATGTGAAACCTTCCGGTTCTATTCCCCGTCAGGGCGGACGCTTTTATTGGCAACAGATTTCTACGGCAATCAATGCAGGGGCTACGATGCTGTATGTAGCTATGTTCGATGAAGTGAATGAAGGTACTGCCATTTTCAAGTGTACAGATAATCCCCCGGTGGGAAAAGAAGTCAAGTTTGTGGGTATGGATGGGATGCCGTCCGATCATTACCTGTGGCTGACGGGTGAGGCGGCAAAGATGCTTCGTTGTGAGAAGCCGCTGAGCTTTGAGATGCCCCGGCGGGATGCGAAATAAGAAAGTAACACTAAAATCTTATACATTATGAAACACTTATCTTTTTTTCAACGTTGCGCTGCATTTTTGATTGATTGTACAGTGGCTGTTTTTATCTTTAATATAGTAGCGTGGGTAATTTCGTATTTCTATTTTGTACCTTTCTTACCCGGTTTCTTTATTATTTGGCTGTTATATTATGTAATCAGTTTTTGTATCTGTGGACAAACCTTTGGATTGGCGTTTTTTAATGGCAGAATGGTGAGTTCTGCTGGAGGTAGTCCGTCATGGTTACGAATTCTGTTCAGGGAGGGGTTTACTAGTTTTCCTGCTGTTGTTTTATGGCTGGCCTGTTTCTCTAATTTTTCACCTATCTATATCTGGGAATTAGATAAGCTATATTTGAAATTTTTCAAACTACTATTTCTTATTGTAATATGTATATTGGCTACACGGAAACAAAGAGTCTTTAAAATTTCGATTATTAAAGACGAGACTGCTATACCAATAGTAAGACTATTGTTATATAAGAAAAGAATTATTGGTAGCTATTTAATACTTATTGTTGTGGCTACTGCTGTCCGTTTAACAAATACAGTTGCTACAAATACTCCCGATTTTTATAATAATGAACAAATGTTTGTCACTCCCCGCCCTACATCTCACTCTGTAAAAAAATATGTGGATTATCTCCAACAAAACCGTCAGGACATAAATAATTATGTATTGGAGTTATTTAAGACATATGACCATGTGATTCTTTGTGAACGAATACATCCTGAAATGACCCAGTATGATATGATTTACAATCTGGTAACTGACGAGCGTTTTGTCGATAATGTAGGAACCTTATTTACTGAGATTGGAAGTGCTGAATCACGTGATGCTTATAAGACATTTGTTGATACTTCTTTCTCGAATGATACAATCGTTGAAAAGGAATTGGCTGCTTTTATGATGGAGAATCAAACGGTAGATCTGTTGTGGACAAGAACTAATTGGTTCAATTTTCTTAAGAAAATGTATTATTTTAATCATGATAAAGACAATCCTGTTAATATCTTTTTTACCGATAAAGATTGGATAGATAAAAGCTTGATATATACCAGGGACAGTTTGATGGCAGAAAGTATAATTTCGACTATAAAGTCTGATAGTCTGAAAAAGTCTTTAACAATAATGAATTATCGACATGCATACCTTACTCCCGGTAACTGTGGATATTATCTTGAACAGGCATATCCGGGCAAAGTGGCCAATGTTATGATTAACACTGCATCGGCTTTTTATGGGTTTGGAATGATGTTCCCTATCCAGCATGGGAAATGGGATGTAGCATTTGAACAGATGCCTGAAGAAGGATTTGCATTTAATTTTGATGGATCTCCTTTCGGGAAAGATCGTTTCGATCACTTTTTGTATTGGAGTCCGCTAAATAAAAAGCATTATCAGGATATGTTCACGGGGCTTATTTATTACCAACCCTTATCTAAACATTATGCAAGTAATGGGTTCAATTATATGTTTGATAGTGAGAATTTGAAAAAACTTGCAGATAGAGCTTTATTATTAGGAGATAATATAGAAAATTTAAATTACCTGAAATCTGGGCTCTCAATAGGGCGAGGAAAACAGATGTATTTTATGCCGAATTCATTGGATAATATAGGCTATTTTTTATCTTG
This sequence comes from Bacteroides intestinalis, assembly GCF_003464595.1. Lineage (GTDB taxonomy): Bacteria > Bacteroidota > Bacteroidia > Bacteroidales > Bacteroidaceae > Bacteroides > Bacteroides intestinalis_A. The sequence continues at coordinate 270,848 of NZ_QRZF01000001.1, read as the reverse complement.
TTTACTTGCTATCTTTATATTATGCGGCATGTCGGTTACTTATTTTTATCAAAAGAAAAAAACAGCGAATTATTAAGTTGAAATTAAGAGCTTTGTTAATCATGCAACTCTAATTTTGCTCATATTAACCATAAAAACTATAAAAAAGCGTATGAAAAATTATTTGATTACCTTGGCTGCCTTGTCGTTGACACTGATGAGTTGCAACAGCCAGAAACAAGCTAAACCAGTTACTTTAGGCCCGAATCCTTTCATTACTCACATGTACACAGCTGATCCTTCCGCCCATGTATGGGAAGACGGACGCCTGTATGTTTATGCTTCCCATGATGTCGATCCTCCGCGTGGATGCGATTTGATGGACCGCTATCATGTATTCTCTACGGATGACATGGTGAACTGGACGGATCATGGTGAAATACTGAACTCTTCGCAAGTATCTTGGGGACGTAAAGATGGTGGCTTCATGTGGGCACCCGATTGTGCATATAGGAATGGTACTTATTATTTTTACTTTCCGCACCCGAGTGGTGATGACTGGAACAATACCTGGAGAGTGGGTATAGCTACCAGTAAACATCCTGCCAAAGACTTCACTGTACAGGACAAGTACATTGACATGATAGGAATGGAAGACGATTGCTTTGCCATGATAGACCCTTGTGTCTTTGTGGATGATGATGATCAGGCTTACTTCTACTATGGCGGTGGAGGTCGTTGTGTGGGTGCCAGAATGAAGGATAATATGATGGAACTGGCAGAACCGCTGCGTGCTATGGAGGGTCTGAAAGATTTTCATGAGGCTGCCTGGATACATAAAAAAGACGGCGTGTACTACTTGTCCTATGCTGATAACCATGCAGAAAATGGCAAGGGGGCTAACCGTTTGAATTATGCAACCAGTAATTCACCGCTAGGACCATGGACATATCAGGGTATTTATCTGGAACCGACAGGTTGCGATACAAGTCATGGCTCTATAGCTGAATATAACGGTGAATGGTATGCTTTTTATCATAACTGTTCTATTTCAGGCAGGGGAAACCTTCGCTCTATTTGTGTAGACAAACTATACTATAATCCGGATGGAACTATAAAAGTAGTAGAACAAACAAAATAAAATCGTATGCGTCTATTTATTCATCTGTTGAAGTTGGGTTTCTTTATTGCTGCACTTGCTCTTACAGCTTGCAGCGATAAAGACACGCCGGGAGAAATACCTCCAGAAGTTCCCCCTGAAGTGCCAGAGGTAGATCCTCCGGTTCCTGATGGGCCGTATGAGTACGATTATGATATGGACTATGATTCGGAAAAATATCTGAAAGCTTATAAAGGAACGGCCTATAAAGGTCCGCATCGCGTACCCGGTACTTTAGAAGCGGAAGACTTTGATGAGGGAGCACAGAATGTGGCCTATTATGAGAGCGACTCTAAACTGGCTGATGCGGGGTACAGAGGTTCCCATGCCGTTGATGTTCGTGCAGAGAGTAAGGCTTCCGGAGGTTATTATATCGGTGATGTACAGCCAGGTGAATGGATGTGTTATACGATTGAGGTAGATGAGGATGGCGCCTATGCCATTGAAACATTCTGCGTGAAAGGGGACGGCTCGGAGGGAAGTTTCTACTTTGAGGTAGATGGTCGTGGTGCAAGCCGCAGTATAGATATGCCTCTTGGGGGATGGACGGATTTTAGCCATAAAGTGAAAGCTAATGGAATCCAGCTGACTAAAGGGAAACATGTACTGAAGTATTGCGCCAATACACCGGGAAACATTGATAAGTTCGTTTTAACGCGTACAGGTGAGTTGGAAGATATTTCTAATTCTTTCACTTACCCTGTTACGAAAGCAATGGGTAACCCCCTGTTTGCAGAGTGGGAGTCACCGATGTACAATAGTTGGATAAAGGGACCTCTTTACACGGCTGATGCTTCTGCGCATGTATGGAACATTGATGGAAAAGAAGTGCTTTATGTATATGCTTCGCATGATATGGAGCCTGCACTTGGATGTGACCGTATGGATCGCTATCATGTTTTTTCTACGGAAGATATGGTGAATTGGACCGATCATGGAGAGATCATGAATGCAGCCACAGTGCGGAAACATAATGGTTGGGGGTGTGATGGCTTCATGTGGGCTCCTGATTGTGCTTATAATCCGGAGAATCAAACCTATTATTTCTACTTCCCGCACCCAGCCAATGCTGCTAATTGGAATAGTACCTGGCGGGTGGGAGTAGCTACCAGTAAGTATCCGAATAAGGAATTCCGTGTAAGAGGTTATATCGAGGGTATGCCTCCGGAAATCGACCCTTGCGTATTTATAGATGAGGATGGTCAACCTTACATTTATAATGGAGGTGGAGGTAAATGCTATGGTGGTAAGTTACGGAAAGATGACTGGACGAAACTGGACGGAGAGGTTAAACTGATGACCGGCTTGAGTGATTTCCATGAAGCGACCTGGATACATAAATACAATGGTAAGTACTATCTATCGTATGCAGATAATAACCCAGGCGCCAATCGTTTGAGGTATGCAACAAGCGACTCCCCGTTAGGTCCATGGAAGTATGAGGGGATTTATCTGGAACCGACCACTTGTGACACTAGTCATGGTTCTATTGTAAAGTATAAAGGTCAATGGTATGCCTTCTATCACACTTCTGATTTTTCAGGACAGGGAAATCTACGTTCGGTTTGTGTAGACAAGTTGTTCTATAATCCGGATGGGACTATACAGGTCGTAAAACAGACCCGCGGACAGAAATAATCATTAAAAAGAGACTTATTTAACCACTTTATTCAAATTTAATTAGCGATTAAGTCTTTTTTAATTGAAAGGGAAAGTGCTGAGCCTTACATTTGCCTTCGAGAATAAATATAAACTAAAACTGTTATATTATGAAAATTACACATTGCCTGGCTTCTGTAGCTTTAGTTTCCATGTTGGGCGCTTGTAGTGGAGTACAAAACCAAGTAGCTGCCGTGAAAGGTCCGGTGGACTATGTAAATCCTTACATGGGAAATATCAGCCACTTGCTGGTGCCCACTTTCCCGACTATTCATCTGCCGAATAGTATGCTTCGTGTTTATCCCGAACGGGCGGATTATACAACAGATCAGTTGAACGGTCTTCCTTTGATTGTAACCAGTCATCGTGGAAGCTCAGCTTTCAACCTGAGTCCGTATCAGGGAGAGAATCTTCGTCCGGTTGTAGCCTATAGCTATGATGATGAGAAGTTGAAACCCTATTATTATGAGGTGATTCTCGATGACGAGGAAATTAAAGTGAAGTATGCACCTTCTCATCAGTCGGCTCTTTATCAAATAGATTATAGCCAGCAGGATAAACCTGTATATATGATGATTAATTCACGAAACGGTGCCATCAAAGCTGGTGACGGATTTGTGAGCGGTTACCAGCAATTGGAGAATAATACGCGTGTGTACCTGTATATAGAATCGGACATTACCCCTATAGAAACGGGTATTCTGGCTGATGGTAAAATAGATGCAGGCACAAAGGAAGCTGAAGGACGCAATGCCTGTACTGTTCTGCACTTTGCCGACGGAACGAAAACGGTAAATCTGCGCTATGGTATTTCGTTTATAAGCGAGGAACAGGCTAAAGAGAACCTGCAACGTGAATTACCGGACTATAATCTAGAGGCTTTGGCAGAAAAAGGACGTCAAATCTGGGATAAAGCATTGAGCGATATTCAAGTAGAAGGTGGCAGTGAGACAGATAAGCAAATTCTTTATACGTCACTCTATCGCATATTCGAACGTCCCGTTTGTATCAGTGAGGGTGGTCGTTATTTCAGTGCGTTTGACGGAAAAGTACATGAGGATAATGGCGAACCTTTCTATACGGACGACTGGATTTGGGATACCTATCGTGCTGCTCACCCCCTACGCCTTCTGATTGACGAAGATACGGAAAAGAATGTGATTGACTCTTATCTGCGTATGGCTGAACAAATGGGTAATATGTGGATGCCTACCTTCCCTGAAATTACAGGTGACTCCCGCCGTATGAATTCCAATCATGCCGTAGCAACAGTAGCTGATGCGGCCGCTAAAGGCTTACAATTCGATTTGGCTAAGGCCTATGAAGCTTGCCGTAAAGGAATTGAAGAAAAAACACTGGCTCCGTGGTCGGGTGCTGCTGCCGGTTGGATTGATGATTTCTATAAGAAGAATGGATATATCCCTGCACTTCAGGAAGGAGAAAAAGAAACAGACCCGAATGTACATCATTTCGAAAAGCGTCAGCCGATTGCAGTTACATTGGGAACTGCATACGATCAATGGTGCCTGTCGCGCATAGCCGATATGTTGGGAAAGAAAGAAGATGCTGCTCACTATCTGCAATGTGCTCATAATTATCGTAACGTGTATAATGCTGAAACAGCTTTCTTCCATCCGAAGGATAAGAATGGTAAGTGGATCGAACCATTCGATTATCGTTTCTCCGGAGGTATGGGGGCCCGTGAATATTATGGTGAGAATAATGGTTGGGTTTATCGTTGGGATGTTCCTCACAATGTAGCCGATCTGATTGATTTGATGGGTGGTAACCAACAGTTTATAGCAAATCTGGATCAGACTTTCCGTGAACCGTTGGGACGTGGCAAATATGCTTTCTATGCACAGATACCGGATCATACCGGAAATGTAGGACAATTCTCAATGGCCAATGAACCTTCTTTGCATATTCCTTATCTGTATAACTATGCAGGTCAGCCTTGGAAGACACAGAAACGTATTCGTCAGTTGCTGAAGACTTGGTTCCGTAACGACCTGATGGGGGTACCGGGAGATGAAGACGGTGGCGGTATGTCGGCATTTGTTGTATTCTCTTCTTTAGGGTTCTATCCGGTTACACCGGGATTCCCTGCTTATAATATCGGTAGTCCCTTGTTTACTAAGGCTAAGGTGATGTTGAGCAATGGAAAGGTATTTGAAATAGAAGCACAAGGTGCGTCGGATGAAAATAAATACATCCAGTCTGCAACATTGAACGGAAAAGAATGGAATAAGCCTTGGTTTAGTCATGACGACATAAAAGAAGGCGGAAAATTGGTATTGGTGATGGGTAGCAGACCCAATAAGGCATGGGGTAGTGCAGGTGATGCAGTGCCTCCATCCGCAGAAAAACAATAAGGTATAAGTCAATAGGAAAAAACCATGAAAACACTTAAAAAGATTGTATTTACAGGATTATTAGCTCTAATTGCCTGTGCCGGAGTGGCACAGGCTCAAGAGCTATATAAGGATGAGAAAGCATCGATGCATGAGCGCATCATGGATTTATTATCACGCTTGACGGTTGAAGAAAAAATCAGCCTGTTGCGTGCCACCTCTCCGGGAATTTCCCGTCTGGATATTCCTAAGTATTACCACGGTAACGAGGCGCTTCACGGAGTGGTTCGACCGGGACGCTTTACCGTTTTCCCGCAAGCTATCGGACTGGCGGCAACCTGGAATCCGGAACTGCAATTGCAGGTAGCTACGGTTATTTCTGATGAAGCCCGTGCCCGTTGGAATGAACTGGATCAGGGACGGGAGCAGAAAAGCCAGTTCAGTGACTTGCTGACCTTCTGGTCTCCCACAGTGAATATGGCGCGTGACCCACGTTGGGGACGTACTCCGGAAACTTACGGAGAAGATCCCTATTTAAGTGGGATCATGGGTACCGCTTTTGTGAAAGGTCTGCAAGGCGATGATGACCGTTATCTGAAGATTGTGTCGACTCCCAAGCATTTTGCAGCCAATAATGAAGAACACAATCGTTTTGTATGTAATCCGCAGATTTCAGAGAAACAGTTACGTGAATATTACCTTCCGGCTTTTGAAGCGTGTGTGAAGGATGGTAAATCAGCTTCCATCATGTCAGCATACAATGCCCTGAATGATGTGCCTTGTACCTTGAATGCCTGGTTATTGACGAAAGTACTTCGTAAGGACTGGGGATTTAAAGGATATGTGGTTTCCGATTGCGGTGGACCTTCTTTGTTAGTGAATGCGCATAAATATGTAAAGACTAAAGAAGCAGCCGCTGCTTTATCCATAAAAGCAGGTTTGGATCTGGAATGTGGAGATGATGTATATGACCAGCCTTTGCTGAGTGCATACCGTCAATATATGGTTACGGATGCGGACATCGACTCCGCAGCCTATCGTGTGTTGAGAGCGCGTATGGAATTAGGATTGTTCGATAGTGGAGAACAGAATCCTTATACGAAAATATCTCCTGCTGTGATAGGATCGGCAGAACATCAGGAAGTGGCTTTGAATGCTGCACGTGAGTGTATCGTATTACTCAAGAATCAAAAGAAAATGTTGCCGCTTAACGCCAGGAAGGTAAAATCCATAGCAGTGGTAGGCATCAATGCGGGTAGCAGTGAGTTTGGTGATTATAGCGGATTGCCGGTAATCGCTCCGATCTCTGTATTACAAGGTATTAAAGACAGGGTAGGCGATGATGTAAAAGTGGTATACGCCCCATGGAAGTCTGCTGTAGACGGAATGGAACTTATACAGGGTGCCAGTTTCCCGGAAGGATTGAAGGCCGAATATTTTGACAATACCAAGTTGCAGGGAACTCCGAAAGTGCGTAAAGAAGAGTGGATCAACTTTGAGCCTGCCAACCAGGCACCGGACCCCTTCTTGCCTAAATCTCCTTTGTCTGTCCGTTGGACTGGAAAATTGCGTCCTACGGTTACCGGACAATATACACTTAGTTTCACATCGGATGACGGTTGTCGCCTGAGCATTGACGGTAAGATGTTGATTGATGCGTGGCCGGGACATGCTGTCCGGACTGATACTGCTACTATTTATCTGGAAGCCGGAAAAGATTATCAGTTGAAGGCGGAATATTATGATAACCGTGACTATGCTATTGCTAAACTGCAATGGCGTGTTCCACAGGTAGGAAAAGTGACGCGACTGGATTTGTACGGTGAAGCCGGAAAGGCAGTGCGTGAGTGTGAGACAGTGGTTGCCGTATTGGGCATTAATAAGTCAATAGAACGTGAAGGGCAAGACAGATATGATATCCAACTTCCGGCGGACCAACAAGAGTTCTTGCAGGAAATCTACAAAGTAAATCCGAATATCGTAGTTGTATTGGTAGCAGGTAGCTCATTGGCTATCAACTGGATGGATGAACATATTCCGGCTATCGTGAATGCTTGGTATCCCGGTGAAAGCGGAGGTAAAGCTGTAGCGGAAGTTTTGTTTGGTGATTATAATCCGGGTGGCCGTCTGCCGTTGACCTATTACAGAAGTCTGGATGAGCTCCCTCCGTTTGATGATTATGATATTACTAAGGGACGTACTTATAAATACTTCAAAGGGGATGTTCTGTATCCTTTCGGTTATGGTTTAAGTTATACCACGTTTAAGTATTCCAACCTGCAAGTGGCAGATGGTGAAGAGGAGATAAATGTTTCTTTCCAACTGAAGAATTCAGGTAAATATGCAGGTGATGAGGTTGCTCAAGTATACGTGAAGTTGCCTGAACGGGATGAAGTAATGCCTATCAAAGAGCTGAAAGGTTTTGAGCGTGTCACATTGAAGAGTGGTGAAAACAAGAAGGTGACTTTGAAATTACGTAAAGACCTGTTGCGTTATTGGGATGAGGCGAAAGATAAGTTTGTCTATCCTTCCGGCGATTATACGATCATGGTAGGTGCTTCTTCTGCTGATATTCGTTTACAGAAAGTGGTTTCGGTATTGCAGAAATATAATTATCTGATGTCTCACCCGGAAAAATAAGTAAGGATGGAACGGAATGCCAAATTTCAGTGGATATTTTGTCTCTTATTGGGTTGTGCTACTTCATTAGTAGCACAGAATGTGGCAAATTGGGGATTGACTCATCCTCAGCCGAAAGAGACATTACCGAAGTCGAAAGCGCAAATCATGATGCCCACGCCGAAAGCGCAGATACCGGTGGAAGCGGTGGTAGAGAAGGTTGGTGAGAATGATTTTCTGTTGAACCGGGGTTGGAAACTGACGGATGGCAAAAATGGATGGTATAATGCAACCGTTCCGGGTACTGTATTGACTACTTTAGTGGATCAGGGTGTGTATCCCGATCCTTATTATGGACTGAATAATCTGACAATTCCCGACACCCTTTGCAGGATGGATTGGTGGTATCGTTTGGAATTCAATTCACCTGTTCCTACAGAAGGCCGGGAAGCCTGGTTGGTTTTCAAAGGCATCAATTATCAAGCTGAGATATGGCTGAACGATGTATGTCTGGGTGCAATGAAAGGTGCTTTTATCCGGGGTGAATTTAACGCAACGGACCATTTGGTGGATGGCAAGAATACGTTGGTTGTTCGTATTCTTCCACCGCCTAACCCGGGAATTCCTCATGAACAATCTCCATCCGCCGGAAACGGTATGAATGGCGGACAATTGTGTCTGGACGGGCCTACCTTTATTTCTTCAGAGGGATGGGACTGGGTGCCGGGTATCCGTGACCGGAATATAGGAATCTGGCAGGATGTACATTTACGTTTCACGAACGGTATCCGTCTGCATGATACACAGGTAGTTACTCATCTGGCATTACCGGATACTACGGTCGCTGAAGTTACCGTACGTACGGAAGTGGAGAACCTGCAACCGATAGCCAGACAAGTATCCGTTGACCTGAATCTTGAAGGTAAAAAGGTGACTCAGGAAGTAAACCTTGCACCGAAAGAGCGGAAAACGGTTGTCTTTACTCCGGATGCGCACAAGGCATTGGAACTGAAGTCTCCCCGTTTGTGGTGGCCGAATAATTACGGTCGTCAGGAACTTTATACGATGGATGTGGTTGTAGCGGAAAAAGGCGTACCCTCTGATTCTAAGAAAGTGCGTTTCGGAGTCCGTGAGCTTTCTTATGAATTGGAAGTCTGTTTCCCCGATGATTCTATCCGCCGGGTGGAATATCGTCCGACGGTTATGGGGCAGGGCGAACCTATCTTTGATAATATAAACCGCAAATATATAGAAGGCGGCATGTGTATGCCTCGTCTGAAAAAGAATGTTTCTTCTGATATTCTTGTGCCGGCACCCGATAAAGCCATGCAGCATTATATGGTGATAAAAGTCAACGGCAGGCGTATCTTCTGTAAAGGAGGAAATTGGGGAATGGATGATGCCATGAAGCGCGTTTCGCGTGAACATCTTGAACCTTATTTCCGGTTGCACAAGGAAGCGAACTTTAATATGATCCGCAACTGGACAGGCGAGAGCACGGAAGAGAGCTTCTATGAGCTGTGTGATGAATATGGTATGCTGGTTTTCAATGATTTCTGGCTGAGTACGCAAGGCTACAATATGCCGGTAAATGATGATAACCTATTCTTGCGGAATGCAGAAGATGTAGTGGTACGTTTCCGTAATCATCCTTCCATTGCTGTTTGGAATCCCCGGAATGAGGGGTTTGCACCTGTATATATCGAAGAACATCTGGCAAAGATGATTGCCGAGAAAGACGGTACCCGTTATTACAGTCCGAATTCTACCCATTGCAACCTGAGACCAAGCGGTCCATGGAACTATCATAAGAATCCGGTGGATTACTATCGCGACCGGGCACATGGGTTCAATACTGAACAAGGTTCAACTTCCATTCCTACGGAAGAATCCATCCTGGCTATGATGGATGTGAAAGATGCCTGGCCCATCAGTGATGTGTGGTATTATCATGACTTACATGGTGGCCAAAGGGAATTTATGGAGGCGATAGACCAGAAATATGGAAAACCAACGGACCTGAAAGACTTTAGCCGGAAAGCACAGATTGTCAATTATGACAGTCACCGTGCCATGATGGAAGCTTGGAACAGTAAAATGTGGAATAGCACAAGTGGGCTGTTGTTGTGGATGAGTCATCCCGCTTGGCCCAGCATGGTTTGGCAGATTTATTCCTGGGATTATGAAACTTTCGGTTCTTTCTATGGATGCCGTAAGGCGTGTGAGCCGATTCATATTCAGAAGAATCTGGATGATCAGAAAGTTGTTGTTGTAAATACTTCTTTAAAAGAAATAAAGGGGGCTAAAGTTATCTATGAAGTTTATTCCCTTGGAGGTAAGTCATTGTTTAAGCGCACTTCCAGGCTGAATGTACTGGCTAATGGATTGACAGAATGCTTCGTACAAGATAAACCGGTTGCTGTATCCGGAGTATATATGGAACGTCTGATACTTCAGGATAAGCGTGGCAAGGTTATTTCGATCAATGATTATTGGCAAGATAACGGTGAGGGTAATTTCGAGGGATTCAATGCTTTGGAAGAAGCTTCCATAAACTGTAAACTGATCTGGCAAAAGGAGAATCAGATACAAATAGAATTACAGAACACCGGAGTAATGCCTGCCCTCGCTCTGAAACTCAATGTCCGTGAGGCGGATACAGATAAACGTATTTTGCCGGCTTATGCTTCCGACGGCTATTTTAATTTGTTACCGGGAGAGAAGAGAACGGTAACGGTGGAATATGTATCCCGGGGAAAAGTTGCGATTTCTGCTGAAGGGTATAATTTAAAGCGCAGCAGATTACTCACACTGAAATAAATAAGGTCATTATGTGGAACAAAAAGATACTATACTTCATATTAATCGGTATAGCATCGCTGGGAGTATGCGCCCAGCCGGCTGTACGTCAAGGATATTCCATTCATTTTCCTGATACTTATACGAAGTGGCAGGAAGCTCTGCTGGCAGGTAACGGTAAGATGGGTATCATGGTTTTTGGAAATCCTTTGCATGAAACGGTGGTATTCAATGATCGCTCTTTCAACTTTCCACGGCAGAACCCACGTACGTTTGCGGAGGTTCCCCGTGATACGCTCGATTTGATAAAGAAATACTGCGCAACCGGGAAGTTTAAAGAAGCGAATGATTTGGCTGTCCGTACCTCGCATTGGCAAGACGGGGGAGAGGGTGGAAGACATCCGGGCTTTGCACTTAAAATAGATATGGATGCTTCCGGAGCGGTAAGAGATTATCGCCGTATTTGTAATTATGAAACCGGTGAAATTACTGTCCGGTGGAGTGATGAATGTGGAGCATGGAAGCGTCGGGCGTTTGTTTCAAGAGATGCCGATGTTGCAGTCTTCGAACTACAGGCACCTTCTGCTGGTAAACTGAATTGTGCCATCAGTTTGCAAATGCCCGCAGAGATGAATTTCCCGAAAGAACTGAAAACAAAATGTCTGCATACGAAAGATTATCTGAATATCCGTGTGAACTATGCCGCACCTATGGATACTATAGGCTATGAAGGAGGTATCCGCGTAAAACAGAAAGGGGGCTCTTCTTTTTTGCGTAACGATACCTTATACATAAAGGATGCCTCGGAAATCCTTTTGCTGTCCCGAACTCAAAAGTATCCGGAGAATTGCGAGGCTGAATGGAGTAAAGGATTTCTGAAAAAAGAGCTTGATGCGGTTCGTGCCAATTATAATGGATTATTGAAAGCTCATAAAGCTCTCCACACCTCTATCTATAACCGGGTGCGGATTGATTTGGGTGCGACTCCTCAGGAACGCTCACTATCTAACGAAGAACTGTTGGAGAAGCAAAAGAATACCGATCAGCCTGTACTGGCTTTATGGGAGCGTATCTTTGAGGCCGGAAGGTATCATTTCCTATCTTCCGGAAACGAACTGACTCCTCCTGACTTGTTAGGAATCTGGACTGGCGACTGTAATGCCGGATGGGGCGGTTACTATCATTTGGATGCCAATCTGAATCTACAAGTCAGTGGTGGCAATACGGGGGCCATGCCTGAAGTGATGGAAGGTTATTTCCATCTGAATGAGGTGTGGCGGGAAGACTTTGAAACCAATGCTGCCAAACTATTGGGCTGTCGGGGTATGTTGGCCTGTGGAAACACGCCCGGACTTTCTTCAGGATTGATGGCCTCTATCAATGATTTCTATCCTTACCATTATGCAACGGGTGAAGAAGCTTGGTTACTTTATCCTTTCTGGGAACACTATTTGATAACGGAAGATCAAGAGTTCCTGAAAAATCGTTTGTTCCCTTTGCTGAAGTGTATGGGAGATTTCTATGAAGACTTCCTGAAGTACAAGGATGATGAAGGACACTACATTATAGCAGGATCTGTTTCACCGGAAAACCAACCGTCCAATTTGCGGGTATCTTTGCTTAATAATTCCGCTTTTGATCTTTCCGGAGCTCGCTTCCTGTTGTCTACTTTGGTTAAGGTATGCGATTTACTGGGAGAAGAGCAGGGCGTAAATGGTGGCAAAATCCGTTGGCAACGCTTATTGAATGAATTGCCTCCCTACCGGATTAATAAGGATGGAGCTATCAAAGAATGGGGATGGCCGGGACTTGAAGAGAGTTATAATCATCGCCATTCCAGCCACTTGATGATGGTATGGCCTTATCGGGAATTCTCGGAAGATAAGACACCGGAACTTTACAAGGCTGCTCACAGGGCATTGCAAATGCGAGATCAATATAATTATGAGAATGCCGGTCATGGTTATCTTCACGCTGCCTTGATTGCTGCCGGACTACATGATGCTTCTTCGTTAAGGAAGAAAATGATGACGCTTACTCAGAAGGATTTCTATTATAACAGTTTGTCTACCGCACATTATCCGAACCACGGGACTTTCTGTACTGATGTTTGTCATGCCGTGCCCGGTGTATTGATAGAAATGCTGGTTGGCTCCAATGAAGAAGGGCTTGAATTATTACCAGCTTTGGTGGAGGGTATCCGACAAGGCAGTATCAGCGTAATAAAGACTCGTTGCGGAGTTACCATTGAACATCTTTCGTGGGATCTTTCGCAGAATAAGGTGTCTGTAACCTTGTATTCAGCGAAAGACCGGGAGATAAGAATGAAAGCAGGGCAGTTGTATGATCGTACTATTCAGTTGAAGCAAGGGAAACCTTATAAAGCTACAATAGACTATCAATAGCAATGGTTGCTATTAATTACTAATATAAAACACATTACTTATGAAAAAGCATTTTTATCCTATTTTTGCATTATTCCTGGTGGGAGCTATGTTTTCTTGTCAGTCGCCTAAAAGCAATTCGGCGAAAGAAGAGGCAGCCGGAATTGACAGTATGGCTCCCAATCCATTTATCACGCACATGTATACAGCCGATCCTTCGGCACATGTATGGGCGGACGGACGTTTGTATGTATATGCTTCGCATGATATAGATCCTCCGCGTGGTTGCGATTTGATGGACCGTTATCATGTGTTCTCTACGGATGATATGGTAAATTGGAAAGATCATGGTGAAATTCTGAATTCGTCACAAGTGCCCTGGGGACGTAAAGAAGGTGGATTTATGTGGGCTCCCGACTGTGCTTACAAGGATGGTACGTACTATTTCTACTTCCCGCATCCCAGTGATACGAAGTGGAATGATAGTTGGAAGATCGGTGTAGCTACCAGCAAAGAACCGGCTGCTAACTTTACTGTGCAGGGATATATTGAAGGAATGGACCCGTTGATCGACCCTTGTGTATTTGTGGATGATGACGGTCAGGCTTATATCTATAACGGTGGCGGCCAGATTTGTAAAGGGGGCAAGCTGAAAGATAATATGGTGGAACTGGATGGAGAAATGAAGGAAATGGAAGGTCTGGAAGACTTCCACGAAGCTACATGGATTCATAAATATAATGGAAAATACTATCTCTCTTATTCCGATAATCACGATGAAAACTGGAATGACGGTGTGAAAGGTGACAACCGTATGCGCTATGCTATCAGTGATAACCCGCTCGGTCCCTGGAAATCTATGGGTATCTATATGGAGCCTACCGACAGCTATACCAATCACGGTTCTATCGTAGAATATAAAGGCCAGTGGTTTGCATTCTACCACAACAGTGCTTTATCTAATCATGACTGGTTGCGCTCTATTTGTGTGGATAAACTTTACTACAATGAAGACGGAACTATCCAGATGGTGAAACAAAGAAAATAAGATAGCTTATGAGGTTAATAAGTCTGATTTTACTGTTCCTGCTAAGTGGAACTGTGTCAGCGCAGAAAGTCGAGTGGTATACTACCACTCAGACTTCTCCGTGGGTGAAACAGAAGGTAAAGCCGGAACGTGCAACTACCGCAGCAGAGATTGTGCTTGACCCGACTCAACGCTTACAATTGATTACGGGTATAGGTGGCTGCTTCAATGAAATGGGTTGGGATGCGCTGAATGCTTTGTCGGCTGAAGATCGTGAAACTGTTCTTCAAGCTATCTTTGGCAAAGATGGAGCTTGCTTCGACTATTGCCGTCTTCCGATGGGAGCCAATGACTTTGCCATGAGTTTTTACTCTTCGGCGGATGTTGCAGGAGACTTTAATCTGGTGAATTTCAATATCGACCGTGACAGGTATATTCTGATTCCTTATATTAAAGCTGCCCGCCAGATAAATCCTGACTTGCGCATTTGGGCTTCTCCCTGGTGTCCTCCGGCTTGGATGAAGACGAATAATCATTATGCTTCTGCGGTCCGTCCGTCTGGAGAGAAAGACGTGAATGGATTGCTACCGCGTGAAGCTATAGCAGAATTCAGTACCGGTTTCCGGATGGAAGAGGGTTATTTGAAAACGTATGCCGATTACTTTGCACGTTTTATCAAAGCTTATGAAGCTGAAGGATTGCCGCTGGAATGTATTCATGTTCAGAATGAACCTTGTTCCAACCAGGTTTTTCCCAGTTGTAAATGGCGCACGGAAGATCTGACTTTCTTCCTGGGGCATTATCTGGGGCCGACTTTTGAGCGAGAGAACATCAAAACTGATATTTATTTTGGAACTATCAATACATCCAATCCGGATTATGTGCGCACTGCTTTGCGGGATGAACAGGCAGCTAAGTACATTAAGGGCGTTGGTTTCCAGTGGGATGGTAAGAAGGCTATCCCGACTATCCATCGTGAATATCCTAATCTGAACCTGATGCAAACCGAGACTGAATGTGGCAACGGAGCAAACTCATGGGATTATGCTGAATATACATGGAACCTGATGAAGCACTATTTCAATAATGGTATCAATTCCTATCACTATTGGAATATGATTCTTCCTACTCCGGGCATTAGTCCTTGGGGATGGAATCAGAATTCTATGGTATCCATTGACAAGAAGCAACAAACCGTGAAGTATAATCCCGAATTTTATCTGATGAAGCATTTAGGGCATTTTGTACAGACAGGTGCTTATAGGCTGGAAACACCGTCGGATAAGAATATGCTGGCTTTCGTTAATCCCGATGGTACGGTCAGTGTGATTGTTGCCAATGTGACCGATATGGAAGAAACGATGAGTCTTGAGATGGGGAAACAAAAAGTTACATTGACTTTGCCTCCTCATTCTTTCCATACGGTAAGTTGGAAGAAATAATCTTTTCATCCGGTATCCTGTAAGAGCTTGTTTAAATAATGCCGAGCAAAAATTAAACCGGCTCTTATATGTTGGAAAATATTTGGAAGCCGTTGGTAACATCTTGTTATTAACGGCTTGTATAATTAATGCTCATTATACAGAATTACATAAAGTATTAACTGAATAATCATATTTTAATCATGAAAAAAGTATTCCTTTTCATTCTGCTCTGTGGATGTTTCGCTCTATCGGGCACACTCAATGCTGCCGAAGGACAGCTAATGGCCGGAACGGCTAAAATCAACATTACTCCCAAGCAGAACATCCCGCTACACGACTCTGTGTATGCACGTGCACATGTAATGGAGATAGGTAATATGCGGGTAGCGCAGGTATCTGTCGATCTGGTCAGTTTTCACAGCGATCGTGTGGCACAGGTTTGCAAAGAGAAATATGGCATCACGCAATTGCTGGTCTGTGCTTCGCATACTCACGAAGACCCCAACATGGCTGATGCCAGACCCCGTGAAAAGAAACCTAATAATACCCCGTTCTTCGAAGAGTGCATCATTAAGGTAGTAGGCGAGGCAATCGGCAATATGTTCCCCGCACGTATTTCAGCAGGCACACGTACGTTTCCGCAATTGGGTTTCAATCGCCTTATTATCCGTAAAGACGGTAAGGCTCGCGAATCGTGGATAGGCGATGAACACTACAATGTAGAAAACCCCGAACGGATACCTTTCGGTCCGGTTGACCCCGAAGTAGGAGTAATTAAGGTAGAAGATATGCAAGGCAATGCCCGTGCCATTGTTATGAGTTATGCCATGCATGCAGACCTTGGTTGTTTCAGCTATGAAATTTCGGCCGACTATCCCGGATATGCTTGTAGGAAGGTGGAAGAAGCGTTCGATAACAAAGCTATCTGCCTCTTTGTAGCCGGTGGTGGCGGTAATGTAGAAGGGCTGATGATTAGTCGGCGACGCTCAGGACCCGATGATCCTATCAAAACAGACTACAAGCCCATTCAGCGCACAGGAGAATTGCTCGGAATCGAAGTGATTAAACTTGCCAATGCACTACATGCCTCCAGTGATAACACTTCTTTCAAAATGCGTACAGACTCGTTGCAATTCTCTACTCGCGAGGACAAAAATCGTAAGGTAGATGTCCATATCGCTACATTCCTTATTAATGACTTTGCAATAGCCGTTTGCCCCGGTGAGATGTTCGTACAACTTCAATTGGAATGGAAGGAGAAAGCCAGACTGGCCGATGTGACTCCTCTCTTCTTTGGTTATACATATGTGAAAGGACGCTCACCCGGCTATGTGGCCGATGTGCGCTCGGCGGCATTGGGAGGCTTTGGTGCCGAAGGTGGCAACCGTATACAAGTAGGAGGTGGTGAAGCCATCATCAATAAGCATTTAGAAAACTTGTATATACTCAATGACCAACGTGCGAGCATACTTATTAAGTAAAATAGGCATAACGTAATAAAGAAAATGAATGAATGATTGATAAGGATAAGGTAAGATTTCGTCCGTGTAGGTTTTTATTATAAATTACCTGCAGAAAATGATCATGTGTGCGTATTGGGAGACTAAACTTTAGTACTTTTGCAGAGTAATTTTTTTGACTATGACGATTCATGCAAAAATCATTGGAATTGTTATAATTGATAATATATTTTCTCTATGCATAAGTAGTCATTGTGTGTACTACAGGTCTTCCCCCTGTCTATCCTTTGTGGATATCCCGAGCTTAACCTGATGCAAACTGAAATAAAATGTGGCAACAGGATAGACGGGTAAAGTTTTGGAAGAGCGACTTAAAATTAATATTGAGGAGTTAAGGAAGTTGAGGAATTTGGACACTTTTTGTGCTGATCTGGCAGAGAATAAGTCATTAAGCGAGGAAGCGTTCAGGATAGTGAAGCGCGTTCTGAAGAACCTCACCAAGCTTCAGTCGGACTATGAGGAAGAGGACGAAAAAAGAAAAAGAGAAAGGGAGAAAATTAAATATGGATTGTAAGAAGCAGGATAAACCATTAAAAGATGTAAATACGTAAAATGTACACTTTCGATTTTTATATCATTGGGTATGAGATGATTAAAAAATAAAAGTGTACAAAAACTCAAGGGTGATTTGTTTTATTATGTTTTCCTTTACAGTGGCAGCGACAATAGTGCCTGTTGCCTGATGCTGTAACATTGAAAAGATGAAGGATACAGATCAAAAACAAATCGTAGATTCGGAATTTCCCGGTTCCGTCTCTGAATTTCCGGGCGTGCGGAGTAAAACATCACGTACTATTACTATTCGGGAATTTGTAGATACGGTGCGTAGCGACGGCTATTGCCGGCAGGTACAGGAGTATCGCCGGTTGAAAGCTCTGCCGGGGCATGAAGCCGAAGCACAAGCCGTAAAGGACAGAATGCCTTGTATTGTACCCGCCGGCATTTGCCGGGGAGGGCATGCGGTACAGTGTTTGTCGGTGCATAGCGGACTGCTGTGCATTGACTTGGACCATACCGGCGAACGGACACAGGAGGTGTTGGAACTGACACGCTCTTTACCTTTTACTTGTATTTCGTTTATCAGTATTTCCGGCGAGGGAATCAAAGTACTGGTTCGGGTGCGGAAAGAGGATGTGCAGAAAGATTATGCACGCCTTTATGCTGCTGTGGGTAGTATGGTAAGTACCCATGTAGGACATCCTTACGATGAGAAATGCAAGATTCTGACTCAGCCTTGTTTTTACAGTTATGACCCGGAAGCATATTGGAATGCTGAGGCTGTGGCATTTGAAATGCCGGAGTGTCCGGCGTTACCGGATACTCCGGCAACTATTCCGCCGAAGGTTTCGGCAAACGGGCAGTCAAAGGCATTGCAGATTATCGATCCGGGTACTTCGTCTGTAGCATGCGGGTTTATTTCCCGTTTGCTCGACGAATTTGAACGGAACAATCCCTTTCGTCGCGGCAATCGCAACGACCTTGCACTGAAGTTGGGGCGTGTGGCAGGAGGTAAAGGTTTTTCTCTTGAAGAACTTGAAAAGTTGGTCTCCCTTTTCTCCGGACGTTATGCGTCGGGTGATTTCACGGCTGAAGATATTCGTCAACGCGTGTTGGCTGGTTATCAGTTCGTTGGGAAGTTGCAGGAAGAAAACAAACAGCCGGATAGGGGTCAAAAAGGGGTCAGGGTCACTTATAACCCCGGCTACAGCTCCAATGAGGAAGATGCTCCGGAAGTAGTGTTGGAAAAAAATGACGATTTGCGTGCCGAGGCACCTTATATTCCCGACGATGTCTTTACCCGTCTGCCCGATTTGCTGACACGCTGCTGCCGTTATACAAGCGACAAGCGTGAGCGTGACATGGCATTGCTGGGGTGCCTGAACAGTTGCAGCGCACTCTTTCCATACGTCCGTTTCTACTATAAGAAATCGTTGTATTCACCCCATTTCTATTTGGCCAGTGTGGCTCCTGCCGGTGCGGGTAAAGGTATTCTGGGATTTACTGCTGCTTTACTGGATCCCACGCAGGAGTATTACGACCAGATACGCCGCATGAACAAGAAAGCTTATGAACAAGCCTTGCTGGGATGGGATGCGGAACAGCAGCAGGCACGACGCGAGAAACGCCTGCCGGACATCAACCTGAAACCGGAAGAGCCGAAAGTACAGTACCTTAAAATATCGGCTACCACCAGCAAGAGCCGTCTTATCGAACATCTGGCAGCAGCCGGTGAAGTGGGATGCTGCATGACTACTACAGAAATCAATACGATGATTTCCTCGCTGGGGCAGGATTGTGGCAAATATGAGGATATTCTGTGTAAGGCCGCCCATCATGAGGAAGTCTCTTCATCGTACAAGATAGATGGCGATCCGATAGTGGTGCAGCATCCGCATCTGGCACTCAATATCGCCGGTACTCAAGAGCAGTTCCTCGTTTTTTTCCGTTCGCTCGAAGTGGGGCTTTTTTCCCGTTTCGCATTCTACACCCGGCAGCAAAACCCACAATGGGAATCGTGTGCTCCGGGTGATGAAGAGGTGGATCTTCGGCGTTACTTCCAGAGTTTGGGAAAGGAGTTGCTTGAGATGCACAAGGTACTTTTGGAGTCGCCTACGCTGGTCACTTTCAGTCTTTCACAGTGGCAGCTTCATACGGAGATGTTCAGCGAATTGCTGCGTCGTGCATTGGTGGAGGGGCGTGATTCTTCAGGCAGCCTCATCCGCCGTGCCGGATTGTTGGGTATGCGACTGGCCGCTGTACTCACCGTTTTCCGCAAGTGGGAAGATTACCGTTATGCCAAGGAATATGGGTGTACGGATGAAGATTTCCATACGGCAATGGATATCATTCGCACGCTGATTGAGCATAGCTTGCTGCTCAGCACTTCGCTTCCTGATACCACTCAGCCCCCTGTCAGTATGCACCGTTTTCATCGGTTGGATGAAATTTTGTCATCTCTATCCAGGAAATTTACCTATACGGAGTTTGTTCAAACAGTGGAGAATACCGGTATGTCCGAATCTACGGGTAAACGGCTTTTACGTAAAGCGTTGAAACTTCAATGTCTTGTAAAAGAGGAGAATGGCTATCGGAAGAAACGTAAAACGGGCTCCGGGCGGGGGTATAAGTGACCCTGACCCTAAATTGACCCCTATACAAGCACCGGAAACGCTTTCCGAGGTCTTTTTGGTGTTCCGATTTTTCCTGAATAAAGCATGAATAATAGAAAACAGAAAAACAGTATGAATCTAAAAAAGTACACAAATACCGAAACGGTTTTTCCTGAAGAATCCGGTTCCGAGGCTCTCCGGTTTGAGGTCAGGGCATATCTGAAGTCCGACCTGGCACAACTTTATTTTCCCTGCCTTTCGTCCGAAGCGGCTTTGAGGAAGCTCCGCCGTTGGATAAACTTCAATCCGTCTCTGCATCGTGAGCTTTACAATGGCCCCGAGGGGAAGAATGACCAGCTCTTCAGCCGGCGTCAGGTAGCGATACTGGTGAAATATCTGGATGCGCCCTGAACGGGGTGACGCGTCATAGGTAATACATCCCGCACTTGGGCTGTCAACAAGCAATGTTGTGGCGTGGAACAAGCTATGTTTCATGCCACGGCATTGCTTGTTTTTCATTATATCATTGCTTTCTGATTGAACTTCAAACGGTCACTTTTTGTGCTTTTTGGGAAAGAAAGGAAGGAAACCAGTTGACGAGTTGACAAGGGAACAGGGGGCTGCGCAATGCTTCTGTGCCGCATGGAACCTTGTCCCCTTGTCCCCTTGTTAACTCGTCAACTTTCCCTCCAAACCCTACAAGAATGCACCAAACATGCCCGCTTGAAGTCTAGTTGTATGACAAAGTACGACAAAGTTCGTACAAGTACATACCGGTACATCCCGTTTCAACCATCCCTTTTTTCTCTGCTCCGTACCTTTGTGATGTCCTCAATGCGGGGACCCTGTGAGGAATTTCCCGGAGATAAGACGTCGCCTCTGCCATTTCTTCGCTCGATACCGATTCATACCGATTGATAAACGAAAATTATCAATCTTCAGAAAATCAATTATTATGTCAGTAACATACAAAAAACAGTTTCGTAAGAACCCGTTCCTGAAGGACGGTTCGGGTAAGTACTATCCCCAACTTCTGGTTTGGGGCAAGTCGGCCACCCTGAACAGTATTGCTACCCAGATGAAAGAAAGCAGCTCGCTTACTTTGGGCGACATTCAGAGTGTACTCACCAATTTTGTGAAAGCCTTGCGCAGTGAACTCTACAACGGTCGTTCCGTCAATGTCGACGGTTTTGGTGTTTTCAGCCTTTCTGCTACTACCATAGGTTCGGTAGTGAAGAAGGATTGTCTGCCTGAGAAGATCAAGTCGGTCCGCATCAATTTCCGTGCTTCGAGTGCCATCCGTCCCAATCTGGACCCTGCTACCACCCGTGCGGAGGACCGCATCGACTTTGTCGACCTTGAAACGCAGCTCAAGCGGCTGAATATGCCGGGCACCGATGGAGAGGAAGGTGGCGGCAACCAGGGCGGTTCCGGAGATGGTGGCATAGAAGATGATCCGCTGGGATAGGGTCTAAAGCCGGAGGCTTTGAAAATTAAAAATTAGAAATTAAAAATTAAAGAATGAAAGGCGGTGCGATGCGGGAAACCGGATACGAAGCGGTGAGGGTGCATTGCGCGGCTTATAAATCATAAATTATAAATCATAAATCTTCATATGAGAACAATTGATCATATCATTATTCACTGTTCCGCTACCCGAGAGGATTGTAGTCTTACGGTAGAGGAGTTGGAAACGGTACATCGTCGTCGTGGGTTTCGCGGCATTGGCTATCATTATTATATCCGTCGTGACGGTACAGTGGCGAATACCCGCCCACTGGAGGTTGTGGGGGCACATTGTAAAGGACACAATGCCCATAGCATCGGGATATGCTATGAAGGCGGTCTGGATGCGAAAGGGCGTCCCAAGGATACACGCACGCCGGAGCAGCGCAGTGCCATGCATTTGCTGGTGGCACAATTACTGAAACGATTCAAAAACAATGTCTGCATTTGCGGACATCGTGACCTCAGTCCGGACCTGAATGGGGATGGGGTGATTGAGCCGGAGGAGTGGATAAAGGAATGTCCGTGCTTCGAGGTGAGGAAGGAGCTTTGAGAAATTATAAATTATAAATTAGAAATTATAAATTAAAAATTAAAGGCTGGTGGAAAGGAGGTGTGGAAAATAATGGCAATTAAAAAATCTGTATGGAGTATGATCTTTAAAGTGATCATCGCAGTAGTTTCGGCTGTGGCAGGAGTAGTGGGAGCAAATGCAATGAATGTGATGCATTAAGATAAAATGAGGGTGTGCCGGAAAATCTCTTTTGGCACATTCTTTCCACATTCACAAATCTTCTGTCTGAATTTACAAAATATCAATCAAACATTTTTAATAAGTAGAATTATATGAAAAAAAGAATATTAACCATTATCCTCGGCATACTGTGCACTGCGGGCATGCACGGGCAGTCGTCCGATGTCCCTTCTCTGCCCCAACTGACCACTCCGTCGCCCAAAGCAACGATGGCAGACCGCTTCGGATATTATCCGACTAACCTGTATACGGGGCTGGTGGATATTACAATTCCTATTCATACCATCGAGGTGAAGGGGATCAAGATCCCTATCGAGTTCAAGTATCACGCTTCAGGTTTGAAGTATGACGATCTTCCGATGGAGGTAGGATACGGCTGGACGCTGATGGCGGGAGGAACGGTGAGCTACAGTGCACGGGCGGCCAGTGCTTACCTGACCAAAGGTGAAAAAGGAGAACCTTTCATCAAGGAGGTGAAGGATATCGTAAAGAATGATAAAACAGGATCTTTGTATTCCGACCAACTGCAGCTGGACTACGTCATCAACGGCAGTAAGTCCGATTATACAATTCAAGGCAAATACCGTGACTCAGAGTATGATGTATATAATTTCTCTTTTCCGGAACATAGCGGGCAGTATTATCTGCTGGAAGACAATAAGGAGTTCACCGTTCCGGTATCGACTACTTATTTATACGGCTCCGGCTATACGCCTGTGGCACGTGATGAGCATGGTAACGAATACCAATTTGGTGTGCGCGACTCAGACGGGGACATTGCCAGGAACTTCACGTATTATCTGACTAAGGTTATTTCGGCGGATAAGGGGGATACCATTCACTTCTCTTATCAGGAGATAAATTGGGGGGCGACCGATAAATTGGTTCACCGTCCCGTTATAGAAGCCACCTATTCATTCAAGGATAATATGCAGGGTACTACTCAAAGCAGCATCGACGGCGTTACGGGAATTACTCGCAAGAGTTTCAACACACCTATCCTAAAGGAGATCAGCCATAAGGGGAATAGAGTGGAATTTCAGTATTCATCGACTGAAATACGTTCATTGGAACAGATTCGCATTTATCAGCAGGGAACTTTGGTGAAATCTGTCCGTCTAGCCAAGACTGACCATGCCTATCTGGATGCTGCGCGTTTCTATGGCAGTGACAACAAGGAGATATACTCTTATGGCTTTGAGTACAATGGCAAACGCCCGGAAGGATATATGTCTATTGACTATTGGGGATATTGCAACGGTCCCAGCACCTCTTCTCCCCATGCCTTGTATGTGCCCAACTTTACACTTCCCAACAACCGTACGATTCCGGGATTGAACCGGTCGCTAAATGAGGCGTATATGCAGAAGGGGATATTGACTAAAATAGTCTATCCCACCAAAGGATATACGACGTTCACTTATGAACCCCATCGTGGACAGAATGGTGTGCTCTACGGCGGATTGCGCATCAAAGAAATGAATGTCTACAATGAAAGCGGCAATCTACAGGAGAAGAAATGGTATAAATACGGACTGAATGAAAGCGGTAATGGAAGGGCGATACGTACAGTTGATCCCAATGATTATTGCTCTCAGTCTTATTTGCTGGAGGCATATTGGGCTCCGGGTTTTGAAGGTGCTATCACTTTACTGGGTGAACGGACACGCGTAGACGCATACCATGCCTTTCCTCTTTCGGATTACTTCCAGCAGGGTAGCACGGTGGTCTATTCATGCGTGACGGAGTACATGGGCACACCTGCTGCTCCCGAAGGGAAAACCGAATATCGTTTCAGTGATTTTATGGACGAGTGGTATTATGGAACGATGCGCGGAAACCGGACTGAGATCCCAAAATGGTCGAACGCGTGGAAATGCGGAAAACTGGTAGGTAAGACGGTAACGGACAATAGTGGTAAAATAGTTTATTCCTTGAGTAATACTTATGAAGAAATCAACCGTCGAGATTACTTGAATCTGCGTGTATTGTCCTATTGCAATATTTATGGTCCGGCTTCCGGGATCAAGGAAATTTTCAGTACTCATACTGATTTTTCTACGGCTACAGAGGGTTCACTTTACGACTATTATAATTATTATATCACTAGCGGCGAGTATGTTGTCAAGGAGTCGAAGGAGTTCAATGATGGAGTGTATAAAACGGTCCGCTACAAGTATAATGAATTGGGACAGATCATTGAGGAGACTTTGGTGAATTCCGAAGGAAACGAACAGATTGTTCGCAAGAAATATACCTGTGATTTTTGGAAAGATGCCATGTCGGGTAGCATATACGATAAAATGTATTGGAAAAATATACATTCTCCGGCACTGGAAATATCTGTGTATAAGGGGGAGGCATTGGTCGGTAAGACAACCAATGAATATAAGGACTGGGGAGATTTTATTGCTCTGCAAAATGTGAAGCAACTTAATTATTACGAGCCTCGCATAAAATATCAAAGCTATGATAAATACGGTAATCCTACGGTTATTTCTAAGGATGGTGAATTTGAAGAGGTCTCCTATATCTGGGGCCATCAGGGGCAGCGAGTCATTGCCGAGATCCGGGGTGGTTCTTTCGATACATTGGGTCCCGTATTGACAGACAGAGTGACAAGTGCCGTTTCTCCTTCCTCGGCTGATATGGCTATCATAGAAGCACTTAGAAGCAACCCTTCACTTGAGGGTAGCCGGATAACGACTTATTATTATGATTCTGCTCTGAATCTGAAACAGCTCGTAATGCCCAATGGTACTAAGACCAGTTACGAATATGATTCTTTCGGACGCCTGGCGTGCGTGAAAGACCAGAACGGAAAGATTATAGAGAGTTATCAATACAATTACAAACAATAAATACGCAATGATTATGAAACGAAACTTATTATTCATGTTGCTGCTTTGCGTTTCCTTGCATCACCCGAAGGCGCAGACCGGAAACAATAATTATGTGAAAACTACCGCTCCTACCGTTGCTACGACCGCAACAACCGGTCTTTCGGTATCCAACAGTATCACCTCCTACCAATACTTCGATGACCTGGGCCGTCCCTGGCAGACTGTTCAGGTGGGAATGACTCCCGGCCAACTGGACCTGGTGACTTATCAGGAATATGACGCTGCAGGCCGTAGTTCGGCTTCCTGGCTTCCTGTGAATGCCGCTTCGGGCAATAACGGAAATCCGCTCTCGCTGAGCACCGTTCAATCCCGTTCCCAATTGTCGTCCAATTATGGCGACGGCAAAGCGTATTCCAAACCTGTTTATGAGGCTTCACCTTTGGATCGGGTATTGGAACAGTACGGTCCGGGACAGGAGTGGCATAACAACGGTAAACGTGTGAAGACCGAGTATCTCAGCAATACAGCCGATGGTGAATTGTCATGCAGGTGGTACCGGACTACGGATACCCGTGGCAATGTACAGGTCAGTATCCAATCCGGCAAAGTGTATTACCCGGCAGGAGAACTGTATGTCACCCGTACTACGGATGAGGAAGGTACGGGGATAAGCTTGGAATTTAAAGACAAGCAGGGCCATTTGCTCCTTACCCGGCGCAAGAATGGTACGAGTTATCATGATACCTATTATGTCTATGACTCTTACAGTAACTTACGTGCCGTACTTCCTCCTCTGGCGGCCGATGCGCTTGCGGCTGCGGGCACATGGACGGTTGCAACAGATGGTACGGGTGTACTGGCGCAATATGCCTATCTGTATAAGTACGATGACCGTAACCGTTGTATTTGGAAAAAGCTCCCCGGTGCCGACTGGATCAGATACGAGTACGACCGTGCCGATCGCATGATTGCCAGTCAGGATGGGGAACAGACTGCTAAAAGTCCCGCGCTCTGCACTTTCTACCTGTATGACATTGACAACCGTCCGGTGATTCAGGGAACTTGTGAGTTCAGGGGTTCCATCGCTTCTTTGGGATCTACGGCGATGCTGACTTCTTTAAAACGGTCGTATGATGGCAAAATCATAGCTTCAGGTCTGGAAAATAGCGGCTACAATCCTAATATGACGCTTTATTCCCCTGTAGTGCATACCATCAACTACTATGATGATTATGGTTTCCGCAGTCTGACAGGTTTCGACAATGAGTCATATTTCCCCAAGGAAAGCCATCCGGCGGGCGGTCTGCTGACGGGTATGGTAACTACGTTGCTCGATGGCAGCGGCAAGAAACTTTATACCGCTTATTATTACGATGAAAAAGGGCGTCCGGAGAAGACTGTCTCTTCCAATCACTTGGGCGGTTATGATATTACCACTACTGTTTATACGTTTACAGGTAAACCCAAGACTGTGACGCATGTACATACTGCCACGGGCAAGGCCCAACAAACACAAGTATATACCTATACTTACGACCATGCGGACCGTGTGAAAACCGTTACCCATAAACTGAATGCCGGAAGTGCCGTTACTTTGGCGAACAATACGTATGACGATTTGGGCCGTTTGAAGAAGAACAGCCGTAATGGTGTTTCTTCTCTTTCTGACAGTTATACTTACAATGTTCGTTCGTGGCTTACCGGTATATCCGGTAGTCAGTATGTGGAGAACCTGACTTATGATTATAACGGCAATATCTCTTCTATGCAGTGGCGACTTGACGGTATCACCCGTAAATACGCTTATGGTTATGATCCTTTATCCCGCCTTGTTTCTGCAACTTTTTCTGGTGGGAGGGATGTTGAACGATATAATACCTCTTATTCTTATGACAAGCATGGTAATATCACTTCTTTGCAGCGATATGGTAAGACTGCCCAGAGCGATCTTGGCGTTTATGGGCTTGCCGATAACCTGACGATGACTTACAACGGTAACCAACTGACCAGCGTTTCGGATGCGGCTGTAACTGTGACGTTGCCCGAGTCCAATGATTTTAAGAAAGGCTCTACTGCCAATCCCGGTTATGCTTATGATAAAAATGGGAATCTTACAAAAGATTTAAATAAAAAGATAACCGCCATATCTTATAATTCCTTACATTTGCCTGAACAGCTTACTATTGACGGTATAACGCATAAATACACCTATGCCGCCGATGGCAGGAAGCTTAAAGTGACACAAGGCAGTACGTCTCGTGACTATGTCGGGAGTGTCATTTATGAGAATGGCTCTTTGAAAAGGATTCTGGTTGAGGGTGGCTATATTGAAGGCGGCACGTATTACTTCTACTTCAACGATCATCTTGGCAATGTTCGTGCTGTAATCGATATGAATAATTATAATATTCAGTTTAATCATTACTATCCCTACGGTCTTCCCATGGCGGAGACTAGCGACGGAAAGCAGAACGAGCAGCCTTACAAGTATAACGGTAAGGAGTTTGAACGTAAGAACGGGTTGAACTGGATGGATTACGGTGCCCGGCATTATGATGCTGCGTTGGGACGGTTTACGACGATGGATAGATTTGCGGAGAAGTATTATTCGATGTCACCGTATCAGTATGCAGGAAATAATCCGGTGGCTAATGTTGATATTAATGGAGATAGTATTGTCATCTTAAATTATGGGTACTACCAAAAACAACACATGGCAATGTTAATTCAAAGTGAAACAGGAAAATGGCAGTATTATTCAATAAATGGTGATAATGTATATATATCTGGAAAATTCTCAGGAGGGCGTAAAGCTGATGATATAGCAGTTGGAGAATTTTATAGCCCCCAAGAGTTTATGGATAGCCCATATAATACGGAAGGTGATGGAGATAATTTATCAATAAATAGTTTTGGATTTTCTGAAGGATATTTAATACCTTCTTCAGAAGTACAGGATAACACTATGAGAGAAACTTTTACTAATATGAGCAACGATAAAGAATATGATTTATTAGGAAATAATTGCGCAACAACAGTACAAAAAGTTATGAAAGCTGCTGGTTTGAAGACTTATAACGATAAACAACAAAAATATAGAGTGCCGGATAATCGTAGTTTTGGGGAATCAAGCTTTATCGTAACACATAAAAATTTGCATCCTATTATTCCGAGTGTTTTATATAAATCTATCATAAGACATAACCCTCAGGGAAAAACTATACATAAAACGAAAAAATAGTTAGTATGAAAAAGATAAGATTGACTCCTATTTTATTGCTTTTTCCAATATTGATAATAGTGTTTATATTCAATATGGTATATTATTCGACATGGACTCCTTTTAGTCTTCCTGCAATATTTATATTCATATTTATTATGTGCATTGTTCTTTTTATCGACCGTATTCTTATTATTTGGCTAAAGTCGAAAATTATTTGGTTTTCAGAAATAGCAGTAATAGTGATTTTACTTGTTTATTTTGTAAGTAAGTGTACATGATTTTTGTCCTTCATTTGTTTCTGATAAGAAGTATTGTCACTGTGCTGAAAAGAAATGCAACACCTTGTTGCTTCAAGCATTAGGATTCCGAATTTCTTTTAAATAAGATCATGAGGCTGCTCGGTTTGAGATAGCCTCATTTTTTTATTCGCTATCGGCAACAATAGTTATCCCAACGATGCTTTGGGTTATAGTAAGAGGAACCTGACGGGCAGCATCGTTACCATACTGAAAAGTAGTAGTACTGTTGTTTTCAGCCTCAAATATGCGTATTACTATGGTATTAAGGTTAACATATGCACTTTTACTAGTCAGCATGTCACTGTAACTCATACGCATACTGCTACCGATCAGTCTACGTGCACGGAAGCATATACTTATACCTACTGCTGACCGTGTGACAACTGTTACCTATAAACTGAATGGTGGAAGTTTCGTTACGTTGGCAAACAATACGTATGACGATTTGGGAGGTCTGAAGAAGAACAGTCGTAATGGTGTTTCTTCTTTGTCCGATACTTATGAGTATAATGTCAGTTCGTGGTTCACCGAGATTTCCAGTGTTCAATATGTGGAGAATCTGACTTATGATTATGACGGCAATATCCTTTCCTTGCAGCATTATGGCAAGACTGCTCAGAGCGATCTTGATGTTTACGGTCTGGTCGATAACCTGACGATGACTTACAGCGGTAACCAACTGACCAACGTTTCGGATGCTGCCGTAACTGTGACACTGCCTGAGTCCAATGACTTTAAGAAAGGCTCTACTGCCAATCCGGGCTATGCTTATGATAAAAATGGCAACCTTACGAAAGATTTGAATAAAAAGATAACCGCCATATCTTATAATTCCTTACATTTGCCTGAACAGCTTACTATTGACGGTGTAACACATAAATATACTTATGCTGCCGATGGGAGGAAGCCCAAAGTGACACAAGGCAGCACGTCTCGTGACTATGCCGGGAGTGTCATTTATGAGAATGGTTCTTTGAAAAGGATTCTGGTTGATGGTGGCTATATTGAAGGTGGCACGTATTACTACAATTTCAATGACCATCTTGGCAATGTAAGCATGGTGCTGAGTGCCGGTGGAAGTTCTGTTCAGTTTAACCACTACTATCCCTTCGGTTTTCCCATGGCGGAGACTAGCGAGGGAAAGCAGAATGAACAGCCTTATAAGTATAACGGCAAGGAGTTTGAACGGAAGAACGGGCTGAACTGGGTGGATTACGGTGCACGGCATTATGATGCTGCGCTGGGACGGTTTACAACGATGGATCCGTTGGCGGAGAAGTATTATGAGGTGAGTCCGTATGCGTATTGCATGAATAATCCTGTAATATTTGTAGATCCAGATGGAAGAAAAGTCTATTTTGCTCCAGGAGTTTCGGCTCAATTTAAACAAGATTTTGCTAAGTCAGTTCAGTATTTGAATAGTCGTGGTGCGGGAGGCATGCTAGCTAAGCTGGAAAAATCGGATAAAGTGTATTATATTGCAGAATCATCTGAAGCAGGTAGCAAATATGATACTGAAAATAAGACAATTACTTGGGCTTCAAAACATGGACTTTTAACGAATGAAGGCATTATGTTATCTGCAACATCTGTACTTAATCATGAAGTGGATCATGCATTACAACATGATCAAAACCCGGAACAACAAAAAGCAGATGGGAAAAGAGATTTAACTAACCCTTATACAAATAAAGAGGAGGAAAGGGTCATTACTGGTTCTGAACAAGAAACTGCAAAAAAAATGGGAGAAATTAAAGATGGTGAAGTTACCCGAAAGGATCATGGTGGAACATTGTATGAAATGAAAAGTTCCACGTCAACTGAAATTAAGGATGAAATAATAATAATACCTAAATGATGAAGAATGTGGTATTTTTGCTTATTCTGTTACTTTTTTCTTGTTGCTCTTTAAAAACAGAAAGGAAGGTTTCAGAAGAAATTACGATGGCCAGAAATGATGTTGACATCAAAATGGTTGTATTACATCATGTAAATTTAATTGGTATTTTTACTATTGTTGATGTATCTTGTGAAGAATTTGAAAGAGTCTTCTGTGATAGTATGAAGAAAGATACTATTGTAGAACCTAATGAAATCAGTTTGTTGAAAACATATATAGACAATCTAAAAAGAATAGATTCTTTATCTATAAACTCAATAGATACTCGATGCAAACTTTATCTTATATCCCCTTCGGATACAACGGAGTATTGTGTAGATAGTGGTGGCATCTATTCGGATGGTGTCTATTATGAAATCTCAAATGAACTTTATGACTATATTGAAAAGTTAGAAGAATAGTTATATAAGCAAGTTTGAAGAGACTCTAAATCACTAAACAAAACGATTCCCTGTTCACATCGGTTCTACCCATGATATTGAATGTGAACAGGGAATCTCATATTCGATGAATTGGCTTGTCTATTCTATATATAAATAATCGTAGTGTACTACCGGTTTCTTACCATGCTTTCCCATTGCTTCTCTGGCCTGTGTAGAGTCGCAGTTTGCTTTGCCCACACCAATGGGTTTGCCTCCGAAGTCAACAATCCGCACGATATCATCCTTCTCAAATTCGCCGATGACATCGATGATGCCTACAGGCAGAATGCTGACTGCTTTATCCGAAAAAAGCAGTTCCGTAGCACAGTAATTGATGTGCAGTTCACCTTTGGCAAAGCCTTCGCTATGGGCAATCCATTTCTTGACACTTGATACGGGCTCCGGAGAAGGGATAAAGCGGGTGCACAATGTTGTTTCAGCATGCTGAATCAAATCGACCAGAATGTTATCCCGCTTACCATTGGCGATGATAACGGTGATGCCTTCATCGGCTACTTTGCGGGCGATATTGGTTTTGGTGAGCATTCCGCCACGGCCGAAGCTGGATTTGGAAGTCTGTATATAAGAAGAGAGATCTTTCCCCTGGCCGATTTCCCGGATGACTTCAGAAGCGGGATCGGCAGGAGAACCGTTATAAATACCGTCGATATTACTAAGAATAATCAATGCCTGCGCATCCATCATGGATGCTATCAAGCCGGACAATTCATCATTGTCCGTAAACATCAGTTCACTTACAGAGATTGTATCGTTTTCGTTGACAATAGGTATAACCCCATTTTCCAGCATTACCGTCATGCAGTTCTTTTGATTGAGATAATGCCTGCGCGTAGCAAAATTCTCTTTCATAGTCAGCACCTGTCCTACAGCAATGCCATGCTCCCGAAAGAGTTCGTAATAACGGTTGATAAGTTTAGCTTGCCCCACGGCAGAGAAAAGCTGACGCTGATCTACACTGTCCAATTTCTTGGCAGAATGCACTTCACTACGTCCGGAAGCTACGGCTCCGGATGAAACAAGTATAATTTCTACTCCTGTCTTATGCAGTTCGGCTATCTGATCGACTAAGGCAGACATACGTGTTACGTCCAGAGTTCCATCACGGCGCGTCAGGACATTGCTGCCTACCTTTACAGCTATTCTCGAAAATTGTTGTTCCATGTGTTGTATATCGTTCTTATGTGGTTTCAGAAGGAAAGTGAAAGAATTATTCTTCGTCTTTCCCTTTATCACGCTCACGGATTATCTCCATGGCGTCTTCATATCTTTCCTCACTGACGAGAATGGTTACATCTGGTGCTATATAAGGTGCAATGGTGCTCATAAGCCCGTCTTTGATAATAGTTGCTATACCATTGTTTTCGAGTAGACCTTTAACAAGTTCTGCTTCCCACGGTGATCCTTTGAACACTTCAACTGTGCGGCTATAGTCTGTTGATTTCATAATGGTAAGTATTAATAGGTTTATATATTACAAATATAACAAGTATTTCGGAGAAAAGATTTGTTTTACCGTCAAATATTAATGATTATAACTCTATTCGCTGTACGGTTACCGCTTCGTTCAGGAAAGTGGATGCTGACTCTATGAACTTCTCTTCTGCTTCCGTGGTGTAGTAAGTACAGTTTCCACCTTTGGTACATTTGGCATCCATTTCAGGATGTCGGCGGAAGTAGTCTTTCAAGCTGTCGGCTACCAGTTCACCTTGCGTCACTGTAGCGATGCCGTCCGGCATGTGCTTCTTTATTTTAGGTAATAGCAAAGGATAATGAGTGCAGCCAAGAATCACGGTATCAATCTGCGTGTCTTTTGCCAGCAGTTCATTGATGTATTTACGAACGAAGTAATCTGTCCCGTCTCCTTCCGCTTCGTTGTTTTCTACGAGAGATACCCATAACGGACAAGCTTCACCCGCTACCTGAATATCCGGAAAAAGCTTATGAATTTCCAACGGATAGGATTCTGATTTAATGGTTCCTGCTGTGGCAAGAACACCGACATGGCGACTCTGTGTAATACTGCCTATACATTCAACGGTAGGGCGGATGACACCCAATACACGGCGTGCCGGATCCATTTCGGGTAAATCATTGATCTGTATGCTGCGTAATGCTTTGGCAGATGCCGTATTGCAAGCCAGGATAACGAGATGACATCCCATCTCAAACAGTTTAGTGACTGCCTGTAGTGTGAATTCATATACGATTTCGAAAGACCGTGTGCCGTAGGGCGTACGTGCATTATCTCCTAAATAGATATAGTCATATTGAGGCAAGGCTTCACGTATCTTACTCAAGATGGTAAGTCCGCCATATCCGGAGTCGAATACACCGATAGGGCCGGGAATAGTAGGTAATTCTTGTTTCATACTGGAAAAGCTTAGTACACGTTGCAAAGATAATGCAAATCGAATGCAGAACTTTCATGCTTGCATGAAAAAGTTATGCTGAGATGCAGCTTATCTTATCTAAAGATATAAAAAGGCGTGAACTGCATACAGTCCACGCCTTTTTATATCTTTAAACGATGAGTCTTCTTATTTGATACCCAACTGAGTTTTTACTTTAGCAGTAACATCTACACTTTCTGAACCTACATAAGGTATCGGTGTACGAGCCAGGTCGAAGATGTAGATTACACCTTCTGCTTTACCTACAGCTTGAATAGCTTCATCCAATTTCTTATAGATAGGCACTAAAGCATCTTGCTGTGCTTTCTGCATGTTTTGATAAGCATCTTGCTGGAACTCTTCTTGTCTTTGAGCCATGTCCTGCAATTCTTTTTGGCGTCTTTCTGCAATATTCTTCGGCAGAGAGTCTGCTTGTTGCTGGAATTCCTGAACTTTCTTATTGAATTCAGTTTGAGAACGCTGCATTTCTTCCTGATACTGTTTTGACATAGCGTCAAGGTCAGCTTGTGCTTTAGTATATTCCGGCATAGCAACAATAACCTCCTGAGAGTTCATGTGAGCGAATTTTTGTGCCATCGCTCCTAACGGAAGAGCGAATAGTACTACGAGTAGTGCGATTTTTTTAAGCATAATGTTTATTGTTTATTTTAATAATTAGTCGTTGTTTGGTGCAAATATAATGCAAAGCAAATGTAAAACAAAATAAGCCAGCTTATTTTTAATACTGAGATGCCGCCTATATTCGACTAGCAAATGTATGAAATTAATTTGAATATCCTAACTTCTCAAGCACTTCATTGCTGATGTCAATACGCGGAGAAGCAAAAATAATGCTTGTTGCGGATGCCCGGTCTACAACTACCGAATATCCTTTCTGCTCCGATATTTCTTTAACCGCATTATAAATCTCATCCTGAATGGGTTGCATCAGACTTTCACGTTTCTTGAATAATTCCCCTTCAGGTCCAAAATAAGTGCGGCGAAGTTCAGCGGCTTCTTTCTCCTTAGCGACAATCGCTTCCTCTTTCTTTCCTTTTTGTTCTTCAGAAAGGAAGACGGCTTCCGATTGATAGTTCTTGTACAACGTTTTGGCTTCCTCGGCAACTTTTTCTACTTCACTTTGCCATTTCTTGGAAACCTGGTTCAACTGTTCGTTAGCACGTTCGTATGCCGGAATGTTCTTCAGGATATACTCCATGTCAATCAAGGCAAACTTTTGTGCACTGGCTGTCATGCCTACGGCAAACAGCAAGATCATTAATAAAACAGACTTTCTCATAACGTTTGGTTTTTGTGATACAATTAGAATTCCTGTCCTAAGATAAAGTGGAACTGACTGCCACCGTAATCTTTCGAACCACGTATTTTATCGAAACCATAAGCCCAGTCAATACCCATCATACCGATCATCGGCAGGAAGATACGGACACCAACACCTGCAGAACGTTTCAATTCGAACGGATTGAAGTTCTTTACATCGTGCCATGCATTACCGGCTTCTACAAAACCTAACGCATAAATACTGGTACTTGTTTCCAGCATCAGCGGATATCTTAACTCAAGTCCGAGACGGGTATAAGCATAACCTTCGTAGCCGTAAGGAGTCAATGAACTGTTTTCATAACCACGAAGAGCGATACTTTCCGTTGCGTAGCTGGAGTAGCCGGTCATACCGTCACCACCCACGTCGAATGTTTCGAACGGAGACTTCTTATACTTGTTGTAATGTCCCAACAAACCAAATTCAACACGACCCATCAATACCGGAGTACGTTTTACTGCTATCGGGTCCATCAACGGGATGTACACTTTGGATTTGAATTTCCATTTGTGGTATTCAATCCATTTGTGCATTTTGTTCATATCATCCTGGTTGCTGGTACTGTATTTGCTGTAGTCAGTTCCATCGAACAGTGAGTACGGCGGAGTCAACTGTACAGACAATGAGAATTCAGAACCTGAACGGGGATAGATCGGATTATCGATAGAACTACGAGACAAAGTCAGGTTGATGCTGAGGTTATTACACTTACCATTTGTTACAGGGAAGTATTGCCAGTCGCTTAGGATATAGCGTTGGTAGGATAACTCAGCAGTGAACTGGAAGTAGTCATCCGGCCATTTCAAACGCTTACCGAACATAGCGGCTACACCGAACATCTTGATAGACTTATCAGGGTCATAATAGTTTTCATAACTGTTATAGTTACCGTAGTTGTACATACCGTAGCCATACATACCGCTATACATACTGTTGTAGTAGCTGTTCATGTATGCTGAGTTGTAGTAACGGCTGCTGATGTCTGTCTGTACAGAATAGAATGCTGACAGAGAGAATGCATTCGGACGTTTACCACCGAACCATGGATCGTAGAATGAAATGCTATAGGATTGATAATACTTGGCATTGGTTTGTCCACTGACAGTCAAGGTCTGACCATCACCCTGCGGCAGGATACCACGATAGTTTTCACCCGGATGCAGTAAGTTTGCAAGTGAGAAGTTGGTGAACTTCAAACTCAGCTTACCGATGATACCGGTTTGTCCCCAACCAGCGGAGAATTCTACCTGGTCGTTAGCTTTGGATACCAGATCGTAACCTATATCCACTGTTCCGTCTTCCGGTCTTGGCTGGATATCCGGTTTAATTTGTTCCGGGTCGAAATGTCCCATCTGCTGGATTTCACGCATAGAACGCATCAGGTCTTCACGGCTGAACAGGTCACCCGGACGGGTACGGAGTTCACGACGAACAACGTTTTCGTACAAGCGGTCGTTACCATTGATGCTAACCTTATTGATAGTAGCCTGACGGCCTTCATAAATACGCATTTCCAAGTCGATAGAGTCTCCTACGATATTTACTTCTACGGGTTCAAGGCTGTAGAACAAATAACCGTTGTTGTAGTAGAGGTTACCGATAGCATCTTCGTCTGACATGGTACGTTCTTCCAGCAATTTCTGGTTGTATACGTCACCTTTCTTCATACGGAGCATAAAGTTCAACTGTTCGGAAGGATACAGAGTATTACCTACCCACGTTACATTACGCAGATAATATTTCTCTCCTTCATCAATCTTCATGAAGATATCCACGGTGCGGTCATCATACGGCTTGATGCTGTCTTCTACGATCATAGCATCGCGATAACCCAACTCGTTGTACTTGTCGATGATCAACTGCTTGTCTGCCTCGAAGTTTTCTTCTACGAACTTTTTGGTACGGAACAGATTGAGCAATTTATTCTTTTCGTTGGTTTTCTTCATGATGCGTTTCAACTTCTTGGTTGCGATCGCTTCATTACCAACGATGGTGATTTCATGCACTTTTACCTTCTCTTTTTTGTCGATGTCAATATCTACGATTACTTGGTTCTCGTTGGATACATCGTCTTTCTGTGCGATGATGACTTCTGCGTTCTTAAAGCCCTTATCGTCAAAATAGCGTTTGATAAGAGTCTTGGCACGGTCGATCACATTGGGTGTCACCTGTCCGCCCTTGATCATACCGATCCGGCTCTCGATATCTTCACGCTCTGATTTCTTCACTCCGTGGTAACGAATTTCAGAGACACGAGGGCGTTGAGTCAGATGGATTGTTAGCCAAATCTTGTCACCTTCTATCTTGTCTGCGGTGATTTGGACGTTGGAGAATAAACCATGCTTCCAGTAACGCTTACAAGCCTGAGTGACTTCCTCACCCGGTATTGTAATTGTTTGTCCTACAGACAAACCGGATAGTCCGATGAGTACATAGTCCTCATAGTTCTTTACTCCTTCTACTTTAATTTCTGCAATTTCATACTTTTTGGGTGCTCCCGAGTAGAGAATAACCGGTTTTGCTGCATCGTCATCGGTGCCATTGGCATCTTGAGCCGCGCTTGTCAATACACAACCAAAGAGGCAGATAAACGCTGTGAGTATAGAGAAAATACGATAGTGCATTTATGTTTTGGATTAAATATGTTTGAGTTTAACTGATTTGTTCACTGATTTTGCCGAATCTGCGTTCCCGTCTCTGGTAGTCGCAAATGGCTTTACGAAGTTCTTCTTCCCGAAAATCGGGCCAATAGGTTTCGCAAAAGTAAAGTTCCGAATACGCGCATTGCCAAAGTAGGTAATTGCTCAGGCGGATTTCTCCACCGGTGCGTATCAACAAGTCGGGGTCAGGCATGAAGCTGGTTGTCAGGTGCTTTGACATTAAATCGCAGTTGATTTGTTCGGGTGTCAATTCTCCTTTCTGTACCAAGACAGCTATTTGCCGGCTGGCTTCTGTTATTTCCCAGCGTGAAGAGTAGCTAAGGGCAAGTACCAGGCACATGCCTGTATTCTTAGATGTATTTTCTACGCAATTGTATAAACGGGTTTGTACATTTGCGGGTAACTTTTCTATATCTCCGATAATCCGGAAGCTAATGTTGTTCTTCATGAACGTATCTTCTTCGATGGAATCGAAAAGAAGACTCATCAGAGCAGCAACTTCGTCTGTAGGACGGTTCCAGTTTTCGGTTGAGAACGTATATAGGGTCAGATATCTGATGCCCAGCCTGGCGGCTTCTTCGGCTATCACATGAACGGTCTCTGCACCGACCTGATGTCCGTAGCTGCGTTCGTGTCCAC
Organism: Bacteroides intestinalis; assembly: GCF_003464595.1. GTDB lineage: Bacteria > Bacteroidota > Bacteroidia > Bacteroidales > Bacteroidaceae > Bacteroides > Bacteroides intestinalis_A. Next base: position 232,815 of record NZ_QRZF01000001.1, on the reverse strand, counting down.
GCTGCTTCGCCCATCGTCCGTTGCCGTCCATGATAATCGCCACATGCTGGGGTATCCGGCTCAAATCAATTTGTTCTTTATATTGCATCTTTTTTTAGTTGTTACATTCCTTACATCTTGGGAAGAGGTCGTAGGTGATGAAAAAGACAGTAAATGCGTAACTATCTTTATTCTTCCAACCTTTTCCTTTTATCTGGTACGGGTCTTCCAGTTGCAAGCCTTCCCGTTGGGTAACATCCAACTGGTCGCTAAGACTGAACCGCATCGTAAACTCACATCCTATATTGATGCGCGGGGTTGCTTTGAATTTCACTCCCACTCCAATGGGAATGTTCATAGTGAAGACCGTTTTTACAGGTTTTGGTGCAAACGTAAAACCTAATCCACCTAATATATAAGGTGTAAACCGACGGTCACCCCGGTACGTGTTACCGATACCATATCCCAAAAAGTTATATTCAAATTGCACTCCTAAATCGAATATCGTCCGTTTGAAGGTGGCGTATTCTTCATTTGGATATACATTTTTGAAATCTCTCGTGTCGCCGGAAATCCTGCCGGCTGTCAGGTTACCTTTTATTGCCATGTGTGGATTCAGTAAGTACCGGGCTATGAAACCTCCCGCTATTCCTGTGTTCTTAAACAGGGTACTGCTATTCGCATCTCCCATATAAAAACTCCCTCCAATGGCTCCCCCCAGTTCCCAAGTATATTCCTCTTGCGCAATGACGCAACAGAAAGGGAACATGAGTAGAAAAAATACTATTTTTATATTTCTTGTAATAGTCATACCGTTTTCTTATTACTCCTTATTTATTAAGGAAACGGAAAATTGACTATTTTATTATTGTATCTTGAAACCCAGTTTGTTTAGACGGCCTCGCCATACACTACCGTCGTTCCATACAATCCAAATATAATGATTCTTATCAATAGTCAAAGAATAATCTCCTTTGTCCTTGAAGAGGCTTTCGTATGTAACTTCTTCTTCGTCGTCTTCATCTTCTCCCGGAGTTACTGTCTTTTTCATTGCATACTTGAATTTATCAGCAGATTCATTCCAGGCGATACCTACACGTGAAGAGTAGATCGTTTCAAATTTTCCACCCATCATGTGGAACAAACCTCCATAATACATGATGGCTGGATTCTCCATAGCCGGACAATAGAAATCACTTGGGGTACTCATGTCAGCCCATGTCAATCCATCCATTGTGAACCAGGGGACTACTGCTTTGGCAGACGTTTCCGTTTTACCCACTACTACTGTTTGCTTGATACCGCTTGCATTCGTAAATACAGTAGCATATATGTCTTTTACCGGGAAATCATTGGATACTGTTTCTTTGCTTCTTGTCCAGTTTTTACCGTCAGTACTTATGCAGAAGTATTTTTGACCTCCATCCAGAAGAATACCAATCAACGTTTCCTCTGATATGCCTGTTAGTGCATCAGCTTCAAGTGTAGCAACCAGTGTGCTCATTTGCATGGACTGCACCTCTTTGTTCTCTTTAACTTCCTGTATGCCGGCATTTACCCATACATTGCCATTATCTGAACAGAATACTTCTCCACTTGGGGTGGCTACAAAAAGTTGGTTTTTGAAGCTTACAATAGATCCCAAATCTGTATTGGCAGGCATGCCCGTAACTCCGATGGGATTCCAAGATAAGTGGGCTGGATTTCCTAATGAACTGCGGTATGCTGATGTTGTAGAAGTATAGACAAATAGATTTTCTTCTTCGGCATCATTTTTAAGAATTACTGATTTCTGCTTGTTGGCGGCAGGTGAAGTAGGTAATGATGACGCTTCTCTCCAGATTAGTGAATCCGGATCCTGCTTGTGAACATTTACTGTGATTTTATATTCACGGGTAGTAACTCCGTCAGCTGCATGTACTTTCAGGGTGATCGGTTCTCTCAAGTCAACGGAGTCAGTAAGGTTGTTGAATAGTGTATCTTGTAAACCGGATGTAACCCAACCCGTAACATTGAGTGTGTCAATCAATATCCTGTCTATGATGGTGTCTGATCCAACAGGAAGTGAGTCAACATTATAAATTTCTCTTTTCAGTTGGTCAATCGTAAACTTATAATATATACCTTTTTTTATGGTGTCAAGACCAAAGGCACGTATCGTTGCGTCGGAACTGTATTCATAATTATCATCTGAGTTAAGGCACGAACTTATGGCAATCGACATAAGAAGAAAACTCATGATTACGGATAAAAACTTTATTCTCATTTCTAAAGATAGTGTTTATTTACAAGTTGCAAAAATAGGAACATTTTTCTCGATAAACAGCATAACAGGCAAGTTTTATATAAAATTATAGATAATATGCCCGTTTTTCTCGATTAAAAAGCATCAAAATGAGGTGATTCGCACTATTTTGTCGTAGTGTAATGCCGTATACTTCTACTGAAATATTGTTCGTTGACATAACTAATTTTATCGTTCATTTTAGGTGCATTAACACCAGATATCAGGTGAATGGGGCTCTCTTCGACAAATGCTTCATCCCAAAGATTGGTATCAATGAAAGATTGCAGTAAGGTACTCCCGCCTTCTACTAAAAGGGATTGGAGATTGCGCTCGTACAGAATTTGCATGATCTGGGGCAATATATCTTGTTCGAAGTTTATTGGAAGATACTCTATGTTGGGTAGGGAATTATGGGAGTGTTCGGTGAATACGAGTGTCGGTACGCTGCCATCAAACAAATGGAGTGTCGGTGACAGGCTCAGCTTTCGGTCGATAACAAGGCGTACGGGAGAACGTCCATACCAGTTGCGTACATTAAGGGAAGGATTGTCCAGTTCGGCAGTGCGTGTACCTACAAGTATGGCAGCATGTTCTGCACGCTTTTTATGTACCAGCATGGAAGTCAACGGAGTGGATAGGATAACAGGATTACCTTCGTTCCGGTGTAAATCAATGAATCCATCTGCTGACTCTGCCCATTTTAGGGTGATATACGGGCGATGTAAGGTATGGAAAGTGATGAAACGTCTGATGAGGTATCGGCATTCATTCTCCAACACTCCTACGATCACTTCCCGTCCGGCATCCTTTAGCTTTTGTATACCTCGTCCGGCGACTTTTGAAAAAGGGTCTTGGCAACCAATAACAATGCGGGGAATTTGTTTCTCAATAATCAAATCAGCACAGGGCGGCGTTTTTCCATGATGAGAACAAGGCTCAAGGCTGACGTAAATTGTTGAATGTTTCAATAATGAAGTGTCTTTTACGGAACGAATGGCGTTTACTTCAGCATGCGCTTCTCCGCAGCGTACATGATACCCTTCTCCGATAATTTTCCCATCACATACGATGACTGCCCCTACCATTGGATTAGGGGCTGCGTTGCAAAATCCGTTCTGTGCCAGCTGTATACAGCGACGCATATATTTTTCTTCTTCCATGTGTGTTATCTTTCTACGATAATTCTTACTTTTGCACTCCAAAATGGATTCTTCGTTGTTTGGGATACAGGTTTCCCGGTGATATACCCGATACCTGTCCGGTGTCTACCAAGTCCGTACCATCTCCGTATCTATACGCTTGGACTTGACACGGACTTGGTACGGACTTGATACGGACCGGGTCTCATCTTGGTTCGGTAATAGAACTGACGAAGAATCCCCAAAATATCCATTTATGAATATTACTGCCTCTTATATCCGCCGTGAACTGCAGGATTATTATACACCGCAGGAAGCCGGAAATTTGTCCAGACTTATCTGTTGCGAGATTCTGGGGCAGCCGGTTGTGGATTATTATTTGGGCAAAGATATAACTTTATCTGCAAAAGCAGAACAGGAATTGCAAAGCCTTCTCAGGCGTTTACGGAATTTTGAACCAATACAATATATTTTAGGAGAAGCACGTTTCCTGGGGAGAGCATTTCAGGTAGCTTCCGGTGTTCTTATTCCACGTCCTGAAACGGAAGAACTGGTGGAAATAATGTTGAAAGAGATTTCTTCTACTTCTCGTATTTTAGATATTGGGACAGGCAGTGGTTGTATTGCTGTCACCTTGGCAAAAGAATTGCCCGGAACACAGGTCACTGCCTGGGATGTGTCTGAAGAAGCTTTGGCTATTGCTGCTGCTAACAGTCTGGCTTTACAGGCACCTGTCTGTTTTGAACAGCGTGATGTACTGGCTTATACTCCCGGTGTAACAGAACGTTATGATGTGATAGTGAGCAATCCGCCTTATGTTACTGAAGCAGAGAAACAAGATATGGAACGGAATGTGCTGGACTGGGAACCCTCTTTGGCACTGTTTGTACCAGATACAGATCCTTTGCGTTTCTATCGTCGTATAGCTGTGTTGGGGCTTGAAATGCTTGAACCTGACGGAAAACTTTATTTTGAAATTAACCGTACTTTTGGAGAAGACATCGTGCTTATGATGCGTGAATTAGGATATCGCTTTGTTCGTCTTCAAGAGGATATTTCCCATAATGATCGATTTGTAATAGCGCAAAAATGACAAATATTACTGAAACAGAGGCTTTAAGTAAAGTTGCAGGCTATTGCTCCACAGCGGAGCATTGTCGTGCAGAGATTTCTGAGAAACTACAACGTTGGGGATTGCCGTACGACGCCATTGATCGTATCCTTAAACGACTGGAAGATGAAAAGTATATTGATGAAGAACGATTTTGTCGGGCTTTTGTCAATGACAAGTATCGCTTTGCGAAATGGGGAAAAGTGAAAATAGCCCAGGCACTCCAACTGAAAAAGGTTTCTTATAATGTATGCCGGCGTTTTTTGAATGAGATAGATGAGGAGGAATACCTATCTATTTTAGATAGCCTTTTGGCTGCAAAACGTAAAAGTGTACATGCGGAGAATGAATATGAGTTGAATGGAAAGTTAATGCGTTTTGCTCTGAGTCGTGGGTTCGAAATGAAAGATATTCGTCATTGTATACAACTTTCTGACGAAAATGATGACTTTGAGTGAAAAATCTCTTTATTCTTTTTTTTATTCTCATTCAGTTTCCGTATTTTTGTGCCATATTTACTATAAATAGCTAATTTAGTTATGAGAACTTTAGAAAAACTATTCGCAGAGAAGTTGCTGAAGATAAAAGCGATTAAACTACAACCGGCTAATCCCTTTACTTGGGCTTCCGGATGGAAATCTCCTTTTTACTGTGATAACCGCAAAACTCTTTCCTATCCTTCCTTGCGTAATTTTGTAAAGATTGAAATTACCCGTTTGATATTGGAACGTTTCGGGCAGGTGGATGCAATTGCCGGTGTAGCAACAGGTGCCATTCCTCAAGGGGCTTTGGTTGCTGATGCGCTGAACTTGCCGTTTGTGTACGTACGTTCTACCCCGAAAGACCATGGTCTGGAAAACCTGATTGAAGGAGAACTTCGTCCGGGTATGAAGGTGGTTGTGGTCGAAGATTTGATTTCTACAGGTGGAAGCAGTCTGAAGGCTGTAGAGGCTATACGCCGTGATGGATGTGAAGTTATCGGTATGGTAGCTGCATATACTTACGGTTTCCCGGTTGCGGAAAAAGCATTCAAAGATGCCAAGGTTCCTTTGGTAACGCTGACAAATTATGAGGCTGTGTTGGATGTTGCACTTCGTACGGGTTATATAGAAGAAGAAGATATAGCAACGCTGAACGAATGGCGTAAGGACCCTGCACATTGGGATGCTGGAAAGTAACAGCGGTTTATTCTATAAAATAAATAATATGACGAAAGGGCCATTCGGATAGATTCTGTCCGGATAGTTCTTTTTGTCTTTTAAAGAGATTCAAAATATGACAAAATTTGAAAGTGGTGTGAAGACAATACCTGCCTCGCAGGAAGCTGTTTATGAGAAATTATCCGATTTGAATAATCTGGAAAAGTTTAAAGACAGCTTGCCAGAAGATAAAGTGAAGAACTTGAGCTTTGATTCGGAGAGTATGGTGATAGAAGTTGCTCCTGTGGGTAAGATAGCGTTGAGTATAGTAGAGAAAGACCCGTGTAAATGTATCAAGTTTGCCACGACCACTTCGCCGCTGCCCTTTAATCTGTGGATACAGATTGTGCCGGTAACAGAAACTGAATGTAAAATGAAGCTAACCATCGGCATGGAATTGAATCCTTTTATGAAAGGTATGGTTCAGAAACCTTTGCAGGAAGGATTAGAGAAAATGGCGGATATGCTTTCGATTATACCGTATTAATCACTAATCATTAATCACTAAATAAATGGCTCAGAAACTTTGGGAGAAATCCGTTCAGGTAAATAAGGATATAGAACGTTTTACAGTGGGGCGCGACCGTGAAATGGATCTTTACTTGGCAAAGCATGATGTGATAGGCTCTATGGCCCATATCACGATGCTCGAAAGTATCGGTCTGTTGACAAACGCAGAATTGGGTCTCCTGCTTGATGAATTGAAGAATATCTATGCAGCCGCTGAAAAAGGCGAGTTTGTGATAGAAGAGGGAGTAGAGGATGTACACTCGCAAGTGGAGTTAATGCTGACGCGTAAATTAGGTGATGTTGGTAAGAAGATACATAGTGGCCGTTCTCGGAATGACCAGGTACTGCTCGACCTGAAACTTTTCACGCGTGAGCAGATCAAGGATATTGCTGAGGCGGTGGAGCAACTGTTCCATGTGCTGATATGCCAGAGTGAGCGTTTCAAGAATGTGCTTATGCCTGGCTATACTCATTTGCAAATAGCAATGCCGTCTTCTTTCGGCTTGTGGTTTGGTGCTTATGCTGAAAGTCTGGTAGATGATATGCTTTTCCTGCAGGCAGCATTCAAGATGTGTAATCGGAATCCTTTGGGATCAGCTGCCGGATATGGTTCTTCATTTCCACTGAACCGTACAATGACAACACGTTTATTGGGATTTGACTCCTTAAATTACAATGTTGTTTATGCACAGATGGGGCGTGGTAAGATGGAGCGTAATGTAGCTTTTGCCTTGGCAAGTATTGCCGGTACTATTTCTAAACTGGCTTTTGATGCTTGTATGTTCAATAGTCAGAATTTCGGTTTCGTGAAGTTGCCTGATGATTGTACAACCGGTTCCAGCATTATGCCTCATAAGAAGAATCCTGATGTTTTTGAACTGACACGTGCTAAATGTAATAAGTTGCAGTCACTGCCACAACAGATCATGATGATTGCTAATAATCTGCCTTCTGGATATTTTCGTGATTTGCAGATTATAAAAGAAGTATTCTTGCCTGCTTTCCAGGAACTGAAAGATTGTTTGCAGATGACGACTTACATCATGAATGAAATCAAAGTGAATGAACATATTCTTGATGATGACAAGTATCTGCTTATTTTCAGTGTGGAGGAAGTAAATCGTCTGGCACGTGAAGGTATGCCTTTCCGGGATGCTTATAAGAAAGTGGGATTGGATATTGAAGCCGGAAACTTCTCACATAGTAAGCAAGTGCATCATACGCATGAAGGAAGTATTGGCAATCTATGTAACGATGAAATCTCTGCACTGATGCAAGAAGTGGTAGATGGTTTTAATTTTCATGGGATGGAAGTGGCTGAAAAAGCCTTGCTTGGACGATAAGTATAATATTGTATGCGGAAATTCTGTATAATTATAGGGATGCTTTGGCTGTGTGTTGCCGGTTGCGGTGATTCATACGAGTCGAGCATCCCTTCTATTGGCTTTAATTTCTCATGCAGTCTTTCACAATCTCCTTATTATAAGATTACGACTCCCGGCCAATTCTTGAAGGTAGATAAGAATGTGAATGGATTACCTGTAGGCTATGCAGGATTAATAATAGGACAAAGCGTATATTCGGATGGCAATACCTATGTCGCTTATGATGCCGCCTGTCCGGTGGAAGCCAATCGTAGTGTTTCAGTCGAGTTGGTAGAAGATGGATTGGGTACTGCTGAATGCCCTAAATGCCACACCAAATATAATTTAAGCAGTGGTGGATTCCCCACAGGAGAAGGTACGGAATACCTGAAACATTATAAGGTTTCTGTATCCGGTACTACTTTACAAGTCCGTAACTGATAAAATAGCAACTTTTTCTATGTAAAAAATTTGGCTGTAACGGGGAAACTCCTTATCTTTGCACCCGTTCTACAAAAAAGACCTGCGGAAATAGCTCAGTTGGTAGAGCATAACCTTGCCAAGGTTAGGGTCGCGAGTTCGAGTCTCGTTTTCCGCTCTCCTTTATAGGATGCTCGAATGGTGGAATGGTAGACACGAAGGACTTAAAATCCTTTGGCCATTGCGGCTGTGCGGGTTCAAGTCCCGCTTCGAGTACTTGTTTAAAGCTCCATGAGTCATTGATTTATGGAGCTTTTTCTTTTAGGCATCTCCTTTGCTTTCTATACCAGATAGAAGTCCGAATCAGATACCCTCGCTACTATACATTTAAAGTTAGAATACTATGAGAACATTTAGGTTATTGGGACTGGTTTTAATCACTATGCTTGTTAGTATAAATTTTGCAGCTTGCAGTGATGGTAATGAACAGGATGATCTTGGTCCTGATAAAAATCCTACAATTACTATTGATTCAAGTATTATCACAAATGGCTTGGCTTTTGCAGCAGAAGGAAGTATAAAATCTGTTAGTTTCACCACTAATACTGATTGGACGCTGAATATAGCCTCCACTACGGGCGGTTCAACATGGTGTACGGCATCGGTTGCGAGCGGTAAAAAAGGTGAGGCGTCAGTTGAGTTTACTACTCTTGATAATTCGGATTATGACGACCGAAGTGTGTCTGTAACCATTAAGGCAGGAACTGCAAGCCAAACTTTCACTATTATACAAAAATGCAAAGAGGCGATACTTGTGACCACAGATAAATTTGAAATCGTCCAAGAAGGTGGTTCTATTAATGTAGAAGTAAAGTCAAATATTGACTATCAAATGGAAATTTCAGAAACGGCAAAAAGTTGGATTACTGAAACTAACACACGTGCTTTAACTACTCATAACCATACTTTCTCTATTGCAGCAAATGAAGAATATGAGAAACGTGAAGGTGAGATTTACTTCAAAAAGGGAGAGTATGTAGAAACCGTAAAGGTTTATCAGGCAGGTGGTGCAGTCATAGTATTGACAAAAGAAAAATATGAAGTAAGCGATAAAGGAGAAACTATTACCGTAGAAATAAAAAGTAATGTAGAATACGGAATAAAAATGCCACAGGTCGATTGGATTTATGATGAGGCTTCCGTGCGTGGTGCTTCCAGCCATACCCTGAAATATATTATCAATCCTAATGAGACTTATGACAGCCGTTCTGCGCAAATTATCTATTTCGATAAGAATAATACTGCAAGCGCCGATACATTAACCATCATACAAGTGCAAAAAGATGCTATCGTTATTGGAAATAATGAATATACAATTGATGCAAAGGGAAAAACTATAGAAGTGGAGTTAAGTTCTAACATTGATTATACGATTTCTATTGCTGATGATGGGAAGGATTGGATCTCATGTGTGGAGAATACGAGAGCCTTGACCACTAAGAAAATTAAGTTCAATATTGCAGAGAATACTTCTGATGATAGTAGAGCAAGCCATATTACTTTTGCTTCTGGCAATGGAGTTAGCCAGAATATTAAAATCATTCAGCAAGGAGCACTTCCTGTTATACATGTAGAAACAGCAGGTACATTATCAAGGTTGATTAACAGTTCTGTGAAAGATGAAATCACAAAACTAAAGATTACAGGAAATCTAAACTCTACTGATACGGAATTTCTGCGTAAAATGAAAAAAATACAGGTTTTGGATTTGTCCGAAGTGAATATGACAAAACTTGGGTATTACTCATTTCAACTATGTAATAATCTTACTTCTATTATTATTCCTAGTAGTGTGACAAGTATTGGCGAAGGTGCATTTTGGGAATGTTCAAGACTTACTTCTGTTGTTATGCCTGACGGTGTGACAAGTATTGGAAAATATGCATTTGGGGGCTGTTCAAGACTTACCTCTATTGCTATCCCTGACAAGGTAATAACTCTTTCAAGTAATGCATTCCAATTTTGTACAGAGCTTACTTCTATTGATGTGGGTGAAGATAATACTGAATACTCATCTATAGATGGGGCTTTATATGATAAAAATGCGTCGACACTGCTGAAGTGCCCTGAGGGTAAAATATCAATTGCTATTCCTGGCAATATGGCAAATATTGGTGATATAGCCTTCTATCTGTGCTCACGTCTTACTTCTATTAATGTGGATGAAAACAATGCTAAATATTTATCTATAGATGGAGCTTTATATGATAAAAATGCATCGACACTAATAAAATGTCCTGAAGACATTCCGTCAATTACAATTCCTAACAGTGTGACAAGTATTGGCGATGAGTCATTGTCCCGTTTAAATCTGACTTCTATTACAATTCCTAATAGTGTGATTAATATTGGAGATAGGGCATTATCTAGTTCAAACTTTACTTCTATTACAATCCCTAATAGCGTGACAAGTCTTGGAAATGGAGCATTCGATAACTGTTCATACCTTACCTCAATTACGCTCCCTAATAGTGTAACGACTATCGGAAATGAGACATTTGCTGGTTGTTCAGGCCTAACTTCTATTACGATTCCTAACAGTGTGACAAGCATTGGGATAGAGGCATTCTCGTGCTGTAGACGCCTTACTTCAATTACTATCCCTGGCGGTGTGACTAGTATTGGCATGGAAGCATTCAGTTGGTGCTCAGGTCTTACTTCTATTACTATTTCTAAAGGTGTGACAAAAATTGGTATTAATGCATTCTGGGGCTGTTCAAGTCTTACTTCTGTTACTATTCCTAATAGTGTGACAAGTATTGGAAAAGGTGCATTTTCGGCTTGTTACGGTCTTACTTCTATTACAATCCCTAATAGTGTGACTAGTATTGGAGATTATGTATTTTGGGGATGTTCACGTATAAGAGAAATTCATATTGGATATAAATCTGTATCTGGTATGAATCCATCTGTTTTTGAAAATGTAGATACAAGTGTATGTGTTCTATATGTACCCAGAGGCTGTAAAAATGCTTATAGCATTGCAGATGGATGGAGGTTTTTCAAAAATATAGTGGAAGAATAAATAAAAAAAACAATCTTAAAGCTCTGTGAACTATCTGTTCATGGAGCTTTACTCTTTTAGGTATCTTCTTGCTTCTCTACTCTCTACATCTCATACCGCTATGCTTTAAACTCTTTATTGATAGCTGCTCTGTGTGTTATAGGCAGCAGCGTAGGAAGTAGAAGGTAGATAAACTTGCATTTACTCTATTCTTTTTGTTGATTTGCTTAAAGGAAAATGTCCGGATGACCGGTTCAAAACTTCGTTTTCTAATTGCTGGCTGTCCGTTTTCCAACTGCGGGCTGCTGGGCCTCCATATGGAAACTGTCGGGCCCGCAATTGGAAGATGAAGATTTGTCGGTACCAAAAAGGTAAAATGCCTAAGGTAAAAGTATGTTTTTCCTTAGGCATCACTTAAAATTTTCCCTTATTCTGGGTGAGTTATTAAGCAGCTTTCCGTAAAAGCCTTATATTTGCAGTATAAATCATCATCATCTATGTACTTAAAGAAAATTATGACTGCAACCCTTGCCCTTACTGCGCTTGCCGGGCAGGCACAGGAGAAACCTTTCAACATCATTCCCGAGCCGGTGGAAACTACCGTGACCGGACAGGGAGAGTTTCAAATCCAACGTAATACGGTGATTCGTGTGTCGGAGCCTGCATTGGCATCTTCGGCTGCGTATCTGGCGGATTATATGGACCGTTATCTCGGCATACCGCTGCAAACGGAAATTCCTAAGGTGGGTAAATCTCGGAAGAAAGGTATTCCTGCGGTAGAACCCATCACTCTGAAGTCTGGTGAACCACCTTGTATCGGTTTAATTAATCGGAAGAACGGAGATATTTCTGGTGGCTATCAACTGGAGATAACTTCAAGAGAAGGCATACGTATTGAGGGTAATGACGAAGCAGGCGTTTTCTACGGTGTGCAGACACTGATACAATTGTTACCTACCCGTGCTGGTGTGTTACCTATCCTTCCGGCTGTGCAGATTAACGATTATCCCCGTTTTGCCTATCGGGGCATGCATCTCGATGTGGTACGTCATTTCTTTCCGGTATCGTTCATTAAAAAGTATATCGATTATCTCGCGCTGCATAAACTCAACTATTTCCATTGGCACTTGACGGATGACCAAGCTTGGCGTGTTGAAATGAAATGTCGCCCGGAGCTGACGGAGAAAGGTTCTGTTCGTGAGGGAGAAATTTTTGGACTCTATCCGGGGAAATACCAACCACTACCTTATGGTGGGTATTATACTCATGAAGAAGTGAAAGAAGTGATACGTTATGCTGCTGATAGGCATATCACAGTGATCCCCGAAATAGATATTCCCGGTCATTGTATGGCAGTTCTTGCTACTTATCCTCAGTTCAGTACTACACCCGATGAACCGAAAAAGGCAGCGTTGACATGGGGCATCTTCAATAAATTTAATAATGTACTGGCTCCTAAACCGGAAGTTTTTGATTTCTTGAAAGATGTCTTTTCTGAATTGTGCGATCTCTTTCCCGGACAATATATCCATGTAGGCGGTGATGAATGTGCCAAGCGTTGGTGGCAAGAGTCCGAAGAGACACAACAATTCATGCGGGAACATAATTTGAAGGATGAAAAAGCACTACAGAGCTATTTTATCCATTACGTGCAAGGAGTGGTGAATGCGAAAGGCAAGACTCTGATTGGCTGGGATGAAATTCTTGAAGGAGGTATTTCTGAAGATTGTGTTGTGATGAATTGGCGACGTCCGGAGTTTGGGAAGAAGGCATTACGAACAGGCCATCGTACGATATTCACTTGCTCTGCCTGGTCGTATTTCAATCTGAAAGAGAGTCGTATACAGCCGGAAATTGGTCCACGTGGACCGCTATCTCTGGAGAAAGTTTATGAGTTTCAGATTGTTCCGGATTCGTTGACAACGCAGCAACAAGAATTAGTTTGGGGAGCACAGGGATGTCTTTGGACGGAATATATTCCCACCACCTGGAAAGCTGAGTTTGCTGTTTTTCCACGTATGTCAGCGCTGGCGGAGAACGTATGGTCGCCATTAGAAAAGAAAGACTGGACAAACTTCGCTCGTAAGATAGAAATGCAATTTGAACGTTACGAACTTTGGGGAGCCCGATATTCTGAAGCATTCTTTCGTACACAAGATATAGAGCGAAAGAGGTGATAGAAGGATACGATGATTTTTATTTTAATTAAAAATAGTTATCACTTGAATGCAGTACTTTCAATTTTGGGGTATTTATAAGAAAACGACGCTATACAAATTATTATGAGAGACTTACTTTGTTTTCTTGTTGGGGTCTTATTGGCGACCTCTTTGTACGCCCAGAGTACAGGTGATAAAAGATCATCATTTTCTGTTCATGCCGGCCCGTCATGGTATCTGGGGCGCTTTATGGGAATTACTGATGGGGCAGATGCCTATCGCAGTGACTTACGAAAAGGCGTAGCCTGGGACGTTAACTACCTTGGACAAATTGTAGGTAGGGAACTGAAGTTTGGAATAGGAGCTCTGTATCAGGGAAGTTCGTATAAGAATACGCATGAAACCGGGGCAGACAAGATTCTGATGCATTATGTAGCTCCTCAGGTAGCCTTAACCATGGTACAAAAACATTATCAACTTCAATTTTCCGGTGGGGTCGGTTACCAACTCTATCGCGATAAGAGTACGGTATATGACAAACCACGGAAAGTATCTATGAGCAAGCTTGCCGGTAACCTGGCTCTTTCGGGTGAGTATTTCCTAACGAGTCATTGGGGAGCTTCTGCTCGATTGAATTGGTTAGCATCCAGCTCCGAATCTTATTCAGTGAAGTATCATAATGAGAAGTGGGATGTAGAGAATCCGAAAACCGGTACTGGTTATTTCGGTCAGTTGTCCTTACTCTTCGGTTTAAACTATCATTTTTAAGCGTTATGAAAAAAATATTATTTTTATTCCTGTTGATTTGCTGTTGTGCCTGTGAAGAGGATAAAAGTGTTGACCCGACATTGATGCCGAAAGCTACAACTACCGGTGAAAATACGTTAGGCTGCCTGATAGATGGTTGGGTATATTCCAGTGGACGGTATAGCATCCCATCTGTTAGTTTTTTCAACGATGAAGAAAATCATTATGTTACAATTGATGCAGAAATTGGAGTCTTCAACAGTTTGCATTTGGTGCTTGTGAATCCTCGTCAGGGAGCTAACTGCACTTATACGGATGCTGCTTTCGGCAGAGAAGATTTAGAAGATGGCGAAGCCCATATTACTCGTATGGATGGAACCATTATCAGTGGCACATTTAGTGGTGGGAGTATCAAAGAGGGACGTTTTGATATAAAATATCGTGAGAAGCCCGAAGGTGGAGAAGCGGTATATTGATATAAGAACTGCCCCTGAAGGAATTGTTTCCAAGGGGCAGTCTTTTTCACTTCGTCTTCTCTTAAGTCTTATAAAACCTTTCGGTTACTGATAACCCGTATAGCGGCAGTGTACTGCTGACAAGGAACAGACACGTGAATGCCATAACCTTTGTCTTCTGTTGAAGCAGTGATATAAGCTGACTTCAATAATTGCTTCACACTTTCCACTTCCCAGGGGCTACCTGCGAAAACATTAATCTGAGAAATCTTTCTACTTGTAATCATGTGCTTTAAAACTTTTAGTTGTACTTTCCGGTCGCAAATGTAAGCGGTTTGCGGGAAACAGAATAACTCAAATTGATCAAAAAGTAACATAAAAGGTGCAAACGATTTAGAAGTAGCCTATTCCTTATATTTTTTCCTTTATTTTGTATCGTTCTTCCGGATTTCCACACGACGGATCTTTCCGCTGATGGTTTTCGGTAGTTCATCTACAAATTCAATCACACGTGGGTACTTGTAAGGAGCCGTCACTTTTTTCACATGATCTTGCAATTCCTTGATAAGTGCTTCACCTTCTTTTCCCTTATATTCTTTAGCCAGTACGATGGTAGCTTTTACCACTTGACCACGAATATCGTCGGGGACACCTGTGATGGCACATTCTATTACAGCGGGATGCGTCATCAAGGCACTTTCCACTTCGAATGGGCCGATACGATAACCGGAGCTCTTGATCACATCGTCTGCACGGCCTACAAACCAAAGATAACCGTCTTCATCTTTCCAGGCAACGTCTCCCGTATAGTAGATACCATTATTCCAGGCTTCGTGTGTACGTTCCGGATCACGGTAGTACTCTTTAAACAATCCCAACGGCTTACCTTTATCCGTACGAATTACGATTTGCCCCTGTTCACCGGCTTCCACAGAACGACCGTCATTGTCTATCAGGTCTACATCGTATTGTGGGTTGGGTAATCCCATGCTTCCCGGCTTCGGTTCCATCCAAGGCATAGTGGCAATGGTCAGGGTGGTTTCTGTCTGTCCGAATCCTTCCATCAGTTTGATACCTGTCAGTTTCTTGAAGGTTTCAAATACGGCAGGGTTCAGAGCTTCACCGGCAATAGTGCAATATTGCAGAGACGAGAGATCGTACTTCGTCAGGTCTTCGTGAATGAGGAAACGGAAGATAGTGGGAGGTGCACAAAGAGATGTTACATGATAATCTTGTATCTTCTCCAGAATGGCGGCAGGAGTGAATTTCTCGTGGTCATATACAAAAATATTTGCTCCGGCAATCCACTGTCCGTAAAGTTTGCCCCATACAGCCTTTCCCCAACCGGTATCGGCAATAGTGAGGTGCAGACTATTTTCCGTCAGGTTGTGCCAGAAACTACCGGTGACAATGTGTCCCAGTGGATATGTGAAGTCGTGAGCAACCATTTTCGGTTCACCTGTAGTTCCACTAGTGAAGTACATCAACGAAATGTCTTCATTCGTATTCGGATGTTCCGGTTTTACAAAAGGTGCAGCATTCTCGATGCCTTTGTGGAAATCATCAAATCCTTCAGCTACTTGAGGTCCTACGCTGACAAGTTTCTTCACGCTGGGTGAATCAGGCATAGCAGCTACAATATGATCCGTGATAACCGATTCACCAGCACAAACAATCATTTTGATATCCGCAGCATTGCAGCGATATACAATGTCTTTTTTGGTCAGCAAGTGAGTGGCAGGAATAACGACAGCACCAAGTTTATGTAAAGCTATGATGCTGAACCAGAATTCAAAACGACGTTTCAGTATCAACATTACCATGTCGCCATGACCGATGCCGAGGCTTTGGAAATACGAAGCTGTCATGTCCGTATAGCGTTTCATGTCGGCAAATGTAAACTGTTGGTGTTCACCCTTATCATTAGTCCATAACAATGCAGGTTTGTCTGGTTGTTCGGCAGCCCAGGCATCTACTACGTCGTAGCCGAAGTTGAAGTTTTCCGGTACGTTTGTTTTAAAATTCTTGATAAAGTCCTCTTGTGTAGTGAAAGAGGTTTGCGATAAAAATCTTTCTACCATAATTATAGGAATTGAGAATTGAGAACTAAGCTTCATTCATTGTTCTCCGTTCTTCATTTAGTTGTTACATGATAATTGCCAAGAATCGTACCGTCTTTCCATCCAGTGCTTTCATGCCATGTGGCAGTTTGGAGTTGAAATACAGGCTGTCTCCTTCGTTTAGTATAAGTTCTTTGCCATCGATGCTTATCATCATACGCCCTTCGAGTACAAGGGTGAATTCTTGTCCGGCATGACTGTTGTAATGTATCGGTTCGCTATCCGGTTTCGGTTCTACGGTCACGACGAATGGATCGGCGCTACGATTCATGAAGCCTGCGGCAAGCGATTGGTATTTGTAGGCTTTAGTACGTTCAATACTGGTCCCTTTACCGGCACGAGTCAGGAAATAGGAACTCATTTTCGGTTCTTCGCCAAACATCAGCGCATCCAGCGAAACTCCGTATCTGCGTGCTAT
Organism: Bacteroides intestinalis; assembly: GCF_003464595.1. Classification (GTDB taxonomy): domain Bacteria; phylum Bacteroidota; class Bacteroidia; order Bacteroidales; family Bacteroidaceae; genus Bacteroides; species Bacteroides intestinalis_A. The sequence continues at coordinate 215,843 of NZ_QRZF01000001.1, read as the reverse complement.
CTTTTGCAGCATACTGACGGAAATATCAAATTCTCCCGACTCTGCGAGACGGTATTCTTCGGCAGAAATATCGCATTCGCGTGCAATGTCTTCGGCTGTCAGTTCCAGTACATCGCGAAGTCCACGGAGGCGTTCTGCTATTTGCTTAATTTGTTCGTCCATGTGGTTGTTTATTTAATGAATTAATTGTTCCTCTTATTGTTTGCTGGCTTTAATGGCATTGATGATGGCAGAAGAGTAACCGTCATGTTCCAACTCATTAATGCCTTTGATGGTGATACCGCCAGGAGTACATACTTTGTCTATTTCTACACTGGGGTGTGTGTCATTGTTCAGTATCAGTTCGGCTGCTCCTTTTACGGATTGGGCCACCATTCTCATAGCATCCTTGGGGTAAACTCCCATTTCTATGCCGGCTTGCATGGCAGCTTGAATATATTTTAGTACATAGGCAATGCCGCAGGAGGCCATGGAAGTGCAAGCTGCGAATTTTTCTTCAGGGATAAGCATGGCGAGTCCCATTTGGTTGAAGATATCCAGCATCAGTTGCTCCTGTTCTTTGGTAGCATTGCGGCTGGCAATCAAAGTCATACTTTCCATTTCGCTGATGGCAGTATTGGGAATGATGCGGAACATGGTCATTTCAGGTTCCGGTACGTAGTGAGCCAGTTCTTCGAAGTTGATGCCTGCGGCGACAGAAATAATGATTTGCTTGCTTTTCAGTTTTAATTCACGCAGCACGCTTTTGATGAGCCACGGTTTTACAGCAAGTATGATAAATTCGGCACCAATAATGGCTTCCTGATTGTCATGCGTAATCTGTAAAGCGGGAAACTCTACTTTCAGTTCATCCAACTTTCCTTGTGAGGGATTAGAGACTATGATATCCGAGGCGGGGATAATGCTTCCCTTTGCCAATCCACGGGCTATAGAACCGCCCATGTTTCCTGCTCCGATAATTGCTGTTTTCATATCATTCTGTTATTAAAAGGGTTGTCGATGGGCAAAGGTAGATATTTTTTAGTCGATATATGAAACTGTTTAAACGTTTTTTGCTGATTGCTATGCAAAATGCAAGCTTTATTTGTTTAGTATAGAAGATAATGAGTATATTTGTTCAACTAAAGATGATAGATTATGTCTGGAAAAGAAATGAATTCCTATCGTTTGACCAGTATGGAAGAACCTACTGATGAAATGCTATCTCAGTTAATGAAGGAAGTAGCTGAAGAAGCGAAGCGGAAGTCGGAAGAAGCTCATAAAAGGTTTTTCACAGATCTTCGCATGGCGGCTCGAATACAACGGAGAGAGATTATTCGCAAGCAGCAGGAACGATTAGGGGAATGTAAAACCGATACTGATAATGAATAATTGTCATAAACCTGTCCTTATTGTTATTGCCGGCCCTAATGGTTCCGGAAAGACTTCTGTAACCTCCAAAATACTCCATCATGAATGGATGGAAGATTCCATCTATATAAATCCGGATATTGTGGCACAGGAACAATTTGGCGACTGGAACTCAAGAGAAGCAGTGATGCAAGCTGTGAAATATTGCGAGGAATTGAGAGAACAGTGTTTGGAAGAACGCAAAAGTCTGATATTTGAGACCGTTTTATCTATACAAGATAAAGTAGATTATATCTGTAGGGCTCTTGAAGCCGGTTTCTTTGTACGTTTGTTTTTTGTTTGTACTGAATCTCCTACGATAAATGCTGCTCGTATTGCAAACCGAGTTATGGAAGGAGGACATGATGTACCAATTACTAAAATAATCTCCCGTTATCAAAAGTCTCTTTTGAATTGCTGCTTGGTTGCAAAGTTGGTGGATAGAGTATATGTTTATGATAATTCAGCAGACGATGTTGATGCCAAACTCTTGTTTCGTTTGACTGATGGACATATGGTAAAGCAATATGTAGATGTTATTCCTGAATGGGCGCAGTTGATTCAAGAAAGTATTTAGTTGTGAAAATTCTGTTTCCTGAATAGATATTAGAATAAAGAAGGCAGCCCTATCTAAACAGAAAAAGTTTCTATGGGCTGCCTGTTTATTGCTGATTATATAGTCAAATATACTTTAAAGTACTTTTCTGAAACGTTCGAGGAAGAGATCGGCTTCTTCCATGTTGAGACAGAGGGGCGGAAGCAAACGGAGTACATTTGTACCACTGACACCTGTAAATACATGTTGTTCTTTCAGAAGTTTCAGGCGAAGTTCCTTTATTGGCTCTTCGAATTCAAGACCGATCATCAGACCACGCCCACGAACTTCCTTGATCTGTGGGAATTTCTTCAGTTCCGTCATTAAGTATTCACCTACTTTAGCTGCATTTTCAACCAGATTTTCTTGACTTATGACATCCAGTACTGCCAGCGCTGCGCTACATGCCAGATGATTACCACCAAAGGTAGTACCCAGCTGTCCGTAAATCGGAGTAAACATCGGACTGATGAGTGTACCTGCCATAGGGAAACCATTGCCGATGCCTTTGGCTACAGTGATAATATCTGCTTTGATACCGTTGTATTGGTGAGCAAAGAATTTACCGCTACGACCATAACCACTTTGAATTTCATCTAAAACCAGTACAGTGTTATGGGCGGTACAAGCTTCGCGCAGGGCTTGCATGAATTCATCCGTTGGCAGTTGGATACCACCTACGCCCTGAATACCTTCAATAATTACTGCGCAAACATCCCCCTTCACCAGTTCGGCTTTCATAACTTCGATATCGTTCAGCGGGAGATAAGTGACATGTCCGCAATCGTTGATGGGAGCTATGATTTTTGGGTTGTTGGTTACTTCTACAGCCAGTGAAGTGCGTCCGTGGAATGCTTTATTAAAAGAAACCACACGTGTACGTCCATTGTAGAACGAAGCGAGTTTCAAGGCATTCTCGTTAGCTTCTGCACCGCTGTTAATCAGGAATAAGGAGTAGTCATCATAACCACAAACTTTTCCTAAGCGTTCAGCAACCTGTTCCTGTAACTTGTTGATGACAGAGTTGGAATAAAATCCCAACGTGGCAACTTGCTTGCTTATCATCTCCACGTAGTGCGGATGCGCATGGCCGATGGAGATAACAGCGTGTCCGCCGTAGAGATCGAGGTACTCAGTACCCTTTTCGTCCCATACGTGGCAGCCTTTTCCCTTGACAATATTGATGTCAAAAAGAGGATATACGTCGAATAAATTCATTTCTTTAATTATAAATTACGAAATACAAATTACTTAGAAGGCGCTGGGCTTCAGTCGCAAGCCGACGGTTTCTTCTAAATTGAACATCAAGTTCATGTTATGTACTGCCTGTCCACTGGCACCTTTCAGCAAGTTGTCGATGCAGGAGATGATAAGCAACTTATCACCATGCTTCTCCAGATGTAACAGACACTTATTGGTGTTTACCACTTGCTTCAGGTCGATGTTCTTCTCTACAATGTGTACGAAAGAGTCTTTTGCATAATATTCTTCGTACATGCGGACGATTTCATCCAGTGCAACTTTGGTTTTTACTACGATGGTGGCAAAAATTCCACGCGGGAAATCGCCACGGTAGGGGATAAAGTCGATATCCACATCAAAGCTATTTTGCAGTTGCTTCAGGGATTGCTTGATTTCGGGAACATGCTGGTGATCGAATGCTTTATAAACACTCAGGTTATTATTTCGCCAGCTGAAGTGACTGGTTGATCCCGGTTTCACGCCAGCTCCGGTAGAACCGGTGATAGCATTCACCATGATGTCGTTGTTCAACATCAGGTGCTTGGCAAGGGGTAGCAAGCCCAATTGGATACAAGTGGCAAAACAGCCCGGATTGGCCACGTGCTTTGCTTTGCAAGTAGCACGACGGTTCAACTCCGGCAGACCGTAAATAAAATCATGTTCCGGAGAAGCAATACGGTAGTCCATAGAGAGGTCGATGATTTTCAACTCCTCAGGAATGTTGTGACTCTCTATGAATTTCTTCGTATCGCCGTGAGCGGTACAGAAGAATAATACATCAATTTCATCCAAAGGTAACTCGTCGGTGAAGACAAGATCCGTTTCGCCGTACAATCCTTCGTGTACGTCGGTAATTTTGTTTCCGGCGTTACTTGAGCTGTTGATGAATACGATTTCCGCTTCCGGATGATTGACCAGCAAACGAATTAACTCACCTGCCGTATATCCGGCTCCGCCGATGATTCCTACTTTAATCATGTTAGTTTATACTATGTTCTTTATCTGTTATATAAGTTTCTTTCTTCGGGAACGATAAGCCACATTATAAGGTATACAGGTATACCGGCAAATACGGTGAAAAATGTCAATAATGCATAACCGATACGTACGAGTGATGGATCGAGTCCGAAGTAGGCGGCTAAACCTCCGCAAACTCCGGCAAGCATTCTGTCACTGCGTGAGCGAGTGAGTTTCTTGTTATTAGTATCCATGTTTAGATTTCCTCGTCTTTATGGTTGTTATAATATACTCTCAGCGGAGTAGAGGTAACCTTGATAAAGCCTTTTGCATCTTCTGCTGTCCAACCCTTTTGCATTTCGCCGTATTCACCGAACTTGGTTTTTACAAGGTCGTCTTCCGACTCTACACCTACTGTAGAGAATGACAACGGGCGGAGTTCCAATATAGCTGTACCGTTTACGTTGCGCTGGCTCTCCTGCAACATTGCTTCGATGTCACGCATTACCGGTTCCAGGTACTGACTTTCGTGCAGGAACATACCGTACCAATTAGCAACCTGGTCTTTCCAGTATTGTTGCCATTTACTCAGCGTATATTTTTCCAGAAATTTATGTGCACCGATAATCAACATTGGGGCAGCAGCTTCGAAACCTACGCGGCCTTTGATGCCGATAATGGTATCACCCACATGCATGTCACGACCGATGCCGTAAGCAGCACCAATTTCTTCCACTTTCTGGATGGCTTTGATGGGATCGTCGAATTTTTCGTCGTTTACTGCTTTCAGTTCACCTTTCTCAAATGTAAGACGCAGTTGTTCGCTGCCTTCCTTTACACAGTGTTTCAGATAAGCACTTTCGGGCAAGCCTTGTGCTGAATCCAGAATTTCACCGCCGCAGATGGAAGTACCCCACAAACCTACATTATAGGAATATTTCAGCTTGGTGAAGTCTGCTGAGAAACCATGTTTGTTCAGATAATCAATTTCTTCCTGGCGGCTCAATGCCATGTCACGGGTCAGTGTGATGATTTCTACACCCGGAGCCAGTACGAGGAATGTCATGTCGAAACGAATCTGGTCGTTACCTGCTCCTGTAGAACCATGAGCGATAGCGTCTGCTCCAATCTCGTTGGCATAACGTGCAATGGCGAGTGCCTGGAAAATACGCTCGGAACTTACGGAAATAGGATAGGTGCCATTACGCAGCACGTTGCCGAATACCATGTATTTCAAGCTCTTTTCGTAATATTCCTGAGTTACGTCGATCGTAACATATTCTTTTGCGCCCAGTTTGTAGGCGTTTTCTTCGTTCGTTTTCAGTTGTTCAGGACTGAAGCCACCGGTGTTTGCACAAGCTGCATACACTTCGTACCCTTTTTCTTTGGCAAGGTACATTACCGTAAATGAAGTATCAAGACCGCCGCTGAATGCGACTACTACTTTTTTCTTATCTTCCATATCCTTTGTTTTTTAAATTTTATCATCTTCATGCAGTTCCGGGTCGTAGAGCATTGCGGTGCAGATGCAGAACTTGCGGTTCTTGGCTACTAATATATCGTGGTTGATGCAACCTTCGCAACCTTTCCAGAAGGATTCGTCGTCTGTCAGCTCATTGAAAGTAACAGGTACATATCCCAGTTCCGTATTCATTTTCATGACGGCAGCTCCGCTGGTGAGACTGAATACTTTGGCGTTGGGCCATCGCAAGCGTGCCAGGCGGAAAGATGCCATTTTGATACGCTTAGCCAATCCTATGCCGCGAAAGTCGGGATGTACAATCAAACCGGAAGTAGCGACGTATTGTTTGTTTCCCCAGCTTTCGATGTAGCTGAAACCTGCAAACACGTCCCCACATAAGGCGATGATGGCTTTTCCTTCTTTCATTTTTGTCGCCACATATTCGTGTGTGCGTTCTGCGATGCCCGTTCCACGTACTTTGGCCGCTTCTCTGATGGTATCCAAAATCTTATCCACATAAATTTCGTGAGAGGCGTCAGCCACCATCACGTCCACTTTTTTGGTATCCATTTCTTATTGATTCGTTCTTTATTTATTTAATGTTCGGAATGATTTGTGACAGGAATTCGCGTACCTCGCTGTGCGAAGCAGCTTCATGTACTACCAGCATGATGGTGTCGTCACCGGCGATGGTGCCCAAGATAGCGGGACATTCGCGATTGTCAATGTCATAGGCCATACTGCTGGCGTAGCCGGGTCGTGTGCGAATAACGGCAATATTACCGGAGAATTGCAGGGAAACGAAACCGCTGGTCATCAGCATTTCGCTGGCACTCTGGTCATTGGAACGCTTGTACATGATGTTATTGGGCAATACATATACGTATTTCCCATTCATGTTTGCCGCCTTGGCAACTTTCAGTTGTTTCAAGTCGCGGGAGAGAGTGGCTTGTGTCAGCTCAAAGCCTTCCTTACTCAAAGCCTGCAGCAGTTCTTCCTGAGAACTGACATCTTTGCTTGAGATAATCATCTTGATGGCGTCTAACCGATTGGCTTTTTTCTTCATTTTTCTGTATAATTATTCTAAGAATGGCGCAAAAGTAGGGATAATTTTGGAAAGAATATGCACTAAAGAGAGAATTTTTATACTTTTTATACTATGAATGCTGTGTTTTATGCATAAATCGAGAAATATATGCAATTAAAGCCGGGGATTGTAAGCAAAGTGAGTCATATTCGGGATACACTTTCTACCTGCTAAATCTGGGGATTCATTCAGTCGTATACTGAACTCTATTCAGTATACGACTGAATGGCATTCACTATACGACTGAATTAGGTTCAGTATGCGACTATTCCTTAAGTATACATTGTTTGTAAATAAGTGCTCATGTTTAATTATCGTATTCTATAATCTCTATTCCGATATTTTATGTATCTTTGTTGCATATTTCTTCAATAGTGAAGAGATGTATTTTGCGATTTGGAGATCATTTTATTATTCGTAACTCTAAAAGTCTGGTAAATTTTTAAAAACGCGAATAATAGGTGAAAGTCTCCACGTCTGGATTACATATAACTTTGTTATATATATTCTGGCGTGGGGCTATTGCTTATTATTGTTTGCGGGTTTACCAGAGCCTTAGAGTTAATAATATGTCAATAGTTCCCATGCCATTTTATTAGAAAGGTATAGGGACAACATCAACCTTTAAAACTTATAACACGATGGATGAACCTTTTACTTGCTCCTGCCAAATGAAAACCGACTTAGAAAACTCAGCCGATGTATTTTCCTTTTTTAAAGAGAATTACCCCTTACCAGGTATTGTTGATAATCTGAATAAACTTTCCAATAGAGAGCTGCGCTGTGCCTGCTGCCTGATGGGGACTGCTTTAATTGGCATTTCCCGAAAGAAAACGATTTGGGGCTGGCTTAAGGTAAAGGAATAGATAATGTTGATCCTATTATTTATGGAAACAACAAAAGCAATAAGAAAACTATCAAAATATAAAATAGGGGTTTCCATCAAAACCCCTATTTTTGTGCCGTTAGATATTGGCATGTTTTATAAATTAATCTATGTGAATCTATAAACTATTAAAAGCACATGAAAGAGCTTCTTAGATTTTCAATTTTCCTTGTATTAGGTTTGTTTGCTTCTCTCGCCATAGAAGCAAAGGTGACGCTTCCTGCCATTTTCTCAGATAACATGGTATTGCAGCAAAACGCACAAGTGAATGTGTGGGGCAAGGCTACGCCCGGAGAAAAAGTAACTGTTAAAGCATCGTGGGCAGACAAAGCAGTAACAGCAAAAGCTACTGCCAATGGTAAATGGACATTAAAGCTGAAAACCCCGGATGCAATGACCAATCAATCCATTACGGTCAGTGGTGAAAATACGATTACTATAAATAATGTATTAATAGGTGAAGTCTGGCTTTGCACAGGACAGAGCAATATGGAGTTTCCCGTATCACGCCATCCGGACGTGAAGTGGAAGACCGGAATGCTGAATGAAACGGAGGAGATGAAGGATGCTGATTATCCTGAAATCCGTCTGTTCCATGTGGAGCACCAGTTGGCACCCGGCGGTGAAGTGGATGATTGTGAAGGACAATGGTTGGTTTGTAACCCGAAGAATCTGTACGATTTCTCGGCTGTAGGCTTTGTATTCGGACGTAAATTACATAAAGAGTTGAAGATGCCTGTGGGTTTGATTCAATCTACCTGGGGCGGAACACATGCGGAGTCGTGGACGAAACTGGACGTAATGAAGAAGGACCCTCTTTATGCGGATGTGCTGAAAGACTTTGCATTGGAAGGCGTGAAGCAAGAAAAGAATTACTGTAAAGTACCTGCAACTTTGTGGAATGGTATGATATATCCCATTTTGGGGTATACGGTGAAAGGTAATATCTGGTATCAGGGTGAATCTAATTCAGTTCGTGCCGATAAATACCAGCAGGTATTCACTAATATGATAAATAGCTGGCGTAAAGAGTGGAAACAACCGGATATGCCGTTCTACTTTGTGCAGATAGCTCCGCAATATGGGCAACCGGCAACCATCCGTGAAGCACAACTGAAAACATGGCAAAGCGGGTTGAAGAATGTGGGTATGGCTGTGATTACCGATGTAGGTGATTCGCTTGATATTCATCCCCGTAATAAGACTGTGACAGGTGAACGTCTGGCAGCCTGGGCGCTGGCTAAACAGTATGGCAAGGATGTGACCTATTCCGGTCCGTTGTTCAAAGCTATGAAAATAGAGGGTAACAAAGCTGTTTTGAGCTTCGATTATGTCGGAGAGGGATTGATGACTCCGGACAATGAACCGGTAAAAGGTTTTATTATTGCCGGGGCCGACCGTCGTTTCTATCCGGCTACGGCTGTAATTAAGGGTGATAAACTGGAAGTCTCGGCTCCACAGGTTGCAGCGCCTGTAGCTGTACGTTATGCGTATTGCAACTTCTTTCGCGTGAATCTTTATAATAAAGAAGGCTTCCCGGCTACTCCTTTCCGTACGGATACATGGCAACCGGATTCGTATGCCCGTTGGTTTGCTGATTCGGAGATGGTACGTTTTCCGCAGGCGTATCAGTTGGATCATGGAAAGCGTCTTTTCTTTGGGTATGCACAAGGGGTAGGTTGCTGTGCGATGCTGCAAATGTGGAAGAAGACGGGAGAGCGCCGTTACTTTGACTATGTGGAGCAATGGGCAGACTCATTGATTGATGACAAAGGGGAAATCCATTTGTATCGTGTGGAAACATACAATCTTGACTATATAAATTCAGGTAAGGTTTTGTTCGACTTGTATCGTGAAACTGGTAAGGAGAAATATAAGACGGCAATGGATGCCCTTGTCAGACAGTTGAAAAATCATCCGCGTACATTGGAAGGTGCTTACTGGCATAAGTTGGTTTATCAACACCAGATTTGGCTGGACGGCTTGTATATGGCCTCCCCTTTCCTTGCCCAGTATGGTGCAGAATTCAATAAACCCGAATGGATTGATGAGGCAGTGAAACAATTCACGCTTTGTCAGAAACATACCTATGATGCCAAGACCGGGCTTTATCATCATGCTTGGGATGAAAGTAAGAGCCAGCGTTGGGCCGATCCGGAAACCGGGCATTCCCCTAACTTCTGGGGACGCAGTATCGGCTGGTGGTTTATGGCGATGGTGGATGCATTGGATTATATTCCGGGAGACCATGAAGGGCGTGCCCGGATGATCGGTTGGATACAAGGACTGGCTGAGGTGTTGCCTGCATATCAGGATAAGAATGGTTTGTGGTATCAGGTGCTCGATCAGCCGAAACGGAAAGGAAACTTCCCGGAGGCATCTGTGACAACGCAATTCATGTATGCTTATGCAAAAGCTGTGAACAAGGGATATATTGATGAAAAGTATCGTGCAGTGGCGGAGAAGGCTTTCAACGGATTGAAGAGCAAATTGATGGTAGAACGTCAGGATGGTACATTGACATTGACACGTTGCTGTCAGGTAGGCGGTTTGGGTGGACATCCGTATCGCGATGGCAGCTTTGAATATTATATAGGTGAAAAGATGCGGGATAATGATGCGAAAGCAACTGGACCGTTTATTATGGGGTGCATTGAGCTGGGAAAGTGACAAACTGTCGCTTTTATAAATAATATATATCATGAAAAAGAATTTATTGGCAATAATCTTTGCTTCCTTCTGTGCCGGAACTATTTCTGCACAGAACATCTCGTGGCCTGAGGTAACCACGGAAGCTAAACCCGGTGCCCGTTGGTGGTGGATGGGGAGTGCAGTAGATGCGGCTAATCTGACTCGTAATCTGGAAGCATACTCCAAAGCCGGAATGGGTACGATGGAAGTTACTCCTATTTATGGTGTGCAGGGCAATGACGCAAACGAAATTCAGTTCCTTACGCCCGAGTGGATGCAGATGTTGCGTCATACGGAAAGTGAGGCTGCGCGTCTGGGCATGAAGATTGATATGAATACGGGTACGGGATGGCCTTTTGGTGGTCCGGAAGTGGGTATAGAAGATGCTGCCTGTAAATTACTGATTGAAGAATATACATTGAAAGGCGGCGAACGCCTGAAAACAACCATAGAAGTGACGGATGAAAAACAACGTCCGTATGCCAAACTGTGTCGGCTGATGGCTTTCAGGGTTCTGACAGACACTTCTACCCCGAAGGAACAAAAAGCAGTGCGTTGCTATGACCTGACGTCGAAGATAGAAAACGGAAAGCTGGTATGGAAAGCTCCGAAAGGAGAGTGGCGCTTGATTGCCGCTTTCATGGGAAAAACATTCCAGAAGGTAAAACGTGCTGCACCCGGCGGTGAAGGATATGTGATGAATCACTTCTCGGCAAAAGCTGTGTCCAATTACTTGAATCGTTTTGAACAGGCTTTCTCTGGAAAGACAGCTAATGGAACAGCCGGGACTCCAACTGAGTATCCGCATAATTTCTTTAATGATTCTTATGAGGTTTACGGTGCTGACTGGACGGGTGACCTGTTTGAGCAATTTGCTCTTCGTCGTGGATATAAATTGGAGGAGTACTTGCCCGATTTCCTTTCGGAAGAACGTACAGAGACTACCCGCCGTATCATTTCCGATTATCGTGAGACTCTTGCAGAACTGCTTCAGGAGAACTTTACCCGTCAGTGGACGGACTGGGCACATAAACATGGTTCACGTACCCGCAATCAGGCGCACGGTTCACCCGGCAATCTGATAGATCTTTATGCAACGGTCGATGTACCCGAATGTGAGGGTTTCGGCCTGTCGGATTTCGGTATCCGCGGACTACGTAAAGACTCGTTGACTCGTCCTAACGACTCTGATCTTTCCATGCTGAAATATGCTTCTTCGGCGGCACATATCGCAGGAAAACCTTATACGACTTCGGAGACATTCACTTGGTTGACAGAGCATTTCCGTACTTCACTATCGCAGTGTAAGCCCGATATGGATTTGATGTTCGTTTCCGGTGTGAATCACATGTATTTCCATGGAACGACTTACTCGCCGGCTGAGGCCGCATGGCCGGGATGGAAGTTTTATGCTTCTATTGATATGAGTCCTACAAATAATATCTGGCGGGATGCTCCGGCATTCTTTGATTATGTCACCCGTTGCCAGAGCTTCCTGCAAATGGGACAACCGGATAATGACTTCCTGGTTTACCTGCCCGTTTATGATTTGTGGGACGATCAGGACGGCCGTCTGTTGCTTTTCGATATTCATAAGATGGCACAACGTGCTCCTCGGTTTATAGAGGCAGTGCATCGCATTTATGGTGCAGGATATGATATGGATTATATTTCCGATAACTTTATCCGTAACGCTATGTGTCAGGACGGTAAGATATTGACTTCCGGTGGAGCTTCTTATAAAGCATTGGTAGTTCCCGGTGCACGTTTGATGCCTGCTGATGTGATGGAGAAATTACTTCGCCTGGCGGATGAGGGTGCTACGGTTGTTTTCCTGGAACAGTATCCGGAAGATGTACCGGGATTGAATGATTTGGGTAAACGTCGTGCAGAGTTTAATAAAGCTTTGGCACAAATAAAGGAACGGGAAGGAAAAGGACATGTCCTTTTCGGAACAGATTATGCCCGCACACTGGCTGCCACGGCCGCTGCTCCCGAAGAAATGAAAACTACTTTTGGATTGAGTAGCATCCGCCGCTCACATCCCGAAGGGCACCACTACTTTATCTCAGCTTTAAAGACAGAAGACACTGAAAGTTGGATACCATTGGCAGTACAGGCACGTTCTGCAATGCTGTATAATCCGATGAATGGTACATCCGGTAAGGCGCGGTTGCGTCAGAATAACGGCAGGACAGAAGTCTTCCTGCAATTGGCATCCGGTGAGTCTGTAATTTTGAAAACATTTACAGATCAAGATGTTTCCGTACCGGAATATGGGTATTGGACATCTATGGCTCAGGATGAAGCGGCAAAGATGCTTCCGGGTACTTGTACTTTTGCCGGTAAATGGGGATTTAGTTTCGTAGAAGCAATACCTGTGGTAAGTAATGTACCGGATAGTGTTTCTCTTGGTTCGTGGACGGAAATTGCTGCCGAAGGTGTGAAAAATACAATGGGGACAGCTTGCTATACCACCACATTCACTTTGAAAACTCCTGCTGAGGCTGGAGAATGGATGCTTGATCTTGGAGATGTTCGCGAGAGTGCACGTGTACGCATTAACGGACAAGAGGTAGCTACGCTTATTGCTGTTCCTTACCGTTGTTTAGTGGGCGAATATCTTCGTCCGGGTGTGAATACACTTGAAGTGGAAGTAACGAATCTGCCTGCCAACCGTATTGCAGATATGGATCGTCGTAATGTGCCCTGGCGTATTTATAAAGATGCCAATATTGTGAATATCCATTATAAGAAGGATAATTATGGAAAGTGGGAATCGGTGCCAAGTGGTCTGTTGGGGCCTGTGCGCTTGATTCCGATGCAGAGTATAAAATGATAATGTAACTTCAATTTCTCAAGTAGCCTGAATGGATCTCAGGCTACTTGAGAAACTTAATTAAAACTATAATCAATGAAATCGAATTTAATTATGCTTTGCCTGTTGGGGTTGGCAGGTATTTTGAATGCTCAAGAGGGTAGAGTGCATCAATCTTCCACGTATAAGTATGAGGCTGTATACCGTGACCTGCCTTTTGATATGCCACGGGTGGAAGCTCCTATATTTCCGGACCGTAAAGTGAATCTTGCTGACTTCGGGGCAATAGGTAATGGTGAAGAACTTTGTACGTCAGCCTTTGCCAAGGCCATTGATGCCTTAGCAGAAAAGGGGGGCGGGCACTTGATTGTCCCTGCAGGTGTTTGGTTCACCGGTCCTATTGTATTGAAAAGTAATATTGACCTGCATCTGGAAAAAGGCGCTATTATTCTCTTTTCGCCGGACGTAGATTTGTATCCGTTGGTGGAAACGGTTTTTGAGGGTTTGGATACCCGTCGTTGCCAATCACCTATATCCGGTCGTAATCTGGAAAACGTAGCGATAACGGGGGAAGGTGCCATCGACGGTAACGGGCACTACTGGCGTCCTCTGAAACGGGAGAAAGTTACAGAGAGTGTATGGAAGCAAACTGTAGCCCGTGGTGGAGTTTACAAACGTCCCACTTATTGGTTTCCTTATCCGCAAACATTGAAAGGGGATACCATCAGTAATATGAATGTACCTCAGAATTTGCAGACAGAGGAAGAGTGGCAGAGTGTACGTCATTTTCTTCGTCCGGTGATGGTGAGTCTGATAGAATGCAAGAATGTATGGCTGCAAGGGGTTATCTTCCAGAATTCACCGGCGTGGAATCTGCATCCGCTAATGTGTGAGAATGTATTGGTAGAAGAAGTGCAGGTGCGTAATCCGAATTATGCACAGAATGGTGACGGTCTGGATTTAGAGTCTTGCAAGAATGCGCTGATAGTGAACTCTACTTTTGATGTGGGTGATGATGGTATTTGCCTGAAGAGCGGTAAAGATGAGGACGGCCGGCGTAGGGGGCGTGTCTGCGAGAATGTGGTAGTAGACGGCTGTACGGTGTTCAAAGGCCATGGAGGTTTTGTGGTAGGTAGCGAGATGAGTGGGGGAGTGCGTAATGTATCTGTTAGCAATTGCCAGTTTCTCGGTACAGATGTCGGGCTGCGTTTTAAGAGTAAACGAGGACGTGGAGGAGTCGTGGAGAATATATGGATACGGAATATATCTATGATGGATATTCCGACCGAACCGATAACATTTAATCTTTATTATGGTGGAAAGTCGGCTGTAGAAGTGCTGGAAAGCGGTGAAACTGTACCTGCTAAAGTGGAGCCGATGCCGGTGGATGAGACTACGCCTTGTTTCCGCAATATTCATGTGAAAAATCTGGTTTGTGCCGGAGCACGTCGTGCTTTATTCTTTAATGGTATCCCGGAAATGCCGATTGATGGTATTATATTAGAAGATATAGACATTACTTCTAAATTGGGTGCTGAGTTTATTTATAGCAAAAATATTAGTATGAAGAATGTGAATATCCGTAATACGGAAGGGGAGAAGATTGTGACTCGTTACTGTGAAGGGGTAGAGTAATTTCTTCCCTTTGTACATTCTGTTTTTTCATGGTAAGAATATCAGAAATAACATCTTTTCAGTCAAAACTAATACAGAGTATAGGGGAGTAATCCCCTATTTTTGTATCGTCAAAAATCTATTTAATATCATGAAACATTGCTTTTTTGCGGTTGATTTGGGAGCTACCAGCGGCCGTACCATACTGGGAACATTCACTCCGCAAGGATTAGAACTACAAGATGTGAACCGCTTTCCTAACCATCTGATTGAAGTTGGAGGACATTATTACTGGGATATCTACGAATTGTACCGTCATATTTTGGAAGGTTTGAAACTGGCAGCCCGGATGGACGATGTGCAGATAACCTCTATCGGAATTGATACCTGGGGAGTAGATTTTGTATGTGTGGGTAAAGATGGTGCTCTGCTTCGTCAGCCCTATTCTTATCGTGATCCGCATACGATGGGAGCTCCTGAGGCATTCTTCGCCCGCGTTCCCCGCAAGCAGGTATATGGATGGACAGGTATTCAGATTATGAATTTCAATTCGCTTTTCCAGTTGGATACTTTACGCCGGAATAAAGATAGTGCACTGGAAATGGCTGATAAGATACTTTTCATGCCGGATGCACTTAGTTATTTACTGACAGGAGAGATGGTGACTGAATATACCATTGCCAGTACGGCTCAGTTGGTAAATGCTGAGACCCGTCGTCTGGAACCGGCATTGCTGAAAGAACTCGGATTAACGGAAGATAACTTCGGACGTTTTGTATATCCGGGTGATAAAGTAGGTGTATTGACCAAAGAAATACAAACGATTACCGGACTGGGAGCAATACCTGTGATTGCTGTTGCCGGACATGATACAGCTTCCGCTGTAGCTGCCGTACCAGCATTGGACCGTAACTTTGCTTATCTGAGCAGTGGCACATGGTCATTGATGGGGGTGGAGACAGATGCGCCGGTTATTAATGAAGAAACAGAAGCACTGAATTTTACGAATGAAGGAGGTGTTGCAGGGACGATTCGTTTACTGAAGAATATTTGTGGCATGTGGTTGTTGGAACGCTGCCGTTATGATTGGGAAGAAATATCTTATCCTGAACTGATTGCTGAAGCAGAGGCATGCGAACCTTTCCGTAGTCTGATAAATCCGGATGATGTTTTGTTTGCCAACCCGATGAGCATGGAACAGGCTATTCGTACTTATTGCGCTGACCATCATCAACCGATACCAGAGACACGTGGGCAGATTGTACGCTGTATTTTTGAAAGCCTGTCACTGCGCTATCGCCAGGTCTTGGAGAACCTGTGCAGCCTCTCTCCCCGTCCTGTAGAAGTACTGCACGTCATCGGAGGAGGAAGCCGTAATGATTTGCTGAATCAGTGGACTGCCAATGCGGTAGGTATTCCTGTAGTTGCTGGACCGTCGGAAGCAACTGCTATCGGCAACGTAATGATACAAGCTCTCACAGCAGGTGCAGCAAGTGACGTTGTTTCCATGCGTCAGCTTATTAATCGTTCTATTCCATTGAAGACTTTTACTCCGGAGAACGTTGAAGTTTGGAATACCGCTTATCTGCATTTCTTGCAGTTAGCCTAATATTACTTGTCAGTGATAACGTATAACTAATAAATTATAACTAATAACTAAAAACTAGTACCATCATGAAAGAAGAATTGATTCAGAAAGCCTATGAAGTGGCAAAAGAACGTTACGCAGCTATCGGCGTAGATGTAGAGAAAGCTATGGATGCCTTGCAAAAGATTTCCCTCTCCCTGCACTGCTGGCAGGCAGATGATGTAGCCGGATTTGAAGCACAGGGTGCGTTGACTGGAGGTATCCAGGCTACCGGAAACTATCCTGGCAAGGCTCGTAATATGGAAGAACTAAGACAAGACGTATTGAAAGCAGCCAGCTATATTCCTGGAACTCACCGTTTGAATCTTCATGAAATCTATGGTGACTTCGGTGGTAAATTTGTTGATCGTGACCAAGTAGAACCGGCTCACTTCGAAAGTTGGATACAGTGGGCAGCTGAAAATAATATGAAGTTGGATTTCAACTCCACTTCTTTCTCTCATCCGAAGAGTGGTAACCTTTCCCTCTCTAATCCTGATAAAGGTATTCGTGACTTCTGGGTAGAGCATACAAAACGTTGCCGTGCTATTGCAGAAGAGATGGGTAAGCGCCAAGGTGATCCTTGTATCATGAATCTGTGGGTACATGATGGTAGCAAGGATATCACAGTGAACCGTATGTTGTATCGTGACTTACTGAAGGATTCTCTGGATCGCATTTTCGAAGTGGAATACAAGAATATGAAAGACTGTGTGGAGTCTAAAGTATTTGGTATCGGTCTGGAAAGTTATACGGTAGGTTCCAATGACTTCTATATCGGTTATGGTGTGAGTCGTAATAAGATTGTTACACTGGATACTGGTCACTTCCATCCGACTGAAAGCGTTGCGGACAAACTGTCTTCTCTATTGTTATTTATTCCGGAAATCATGTTGCATGTGAGCCGTCCGGTACGTTGGGATTCTGACCACGTGACGATTATGAATGATGAAACAATGGATCTCTGCAAAGAAATTGTACGTTGTAATGCTTTGGATCGCGTACATATCGGTCTGGATTATTTTGATGCTTCTATCAACCGTATCGGTGCGTATGTTATAGGTAGCCGCGCTACACAGAAATGTGTGTTGCAAGCTCTGTTGGAGCCGCTGGATACTTTGCGCAAATATGAAGCAAATGATCAGTTATTTGAGCGTCTTGCTTTGCTCGAAGAAGGAAAATCTTTACCCTGGAATGCAGTTTGGGATATGTTCTGCTTGAAGAACGGTGTACCTGTAGGTGAAGAATTCATTACTGAGATACAGAAATACGAAGCAGACGTTACGTCGAAACGTAATTAAGTGATTAATGGTTAGCGGTGAGTGTTTAGTGGGAAAGCAGTATCTTTGTGCGTTTTCCTGTGCTAAGCACTTATCACTAACCACTAAATGTTATTATCATGAATACACTGATAGGATTGTTGATTATAGCTATCGGGAGCTTCGGACAGAGTAGTTCGTATGTGCCTATCAATAAGGTGAAAAATTGGTCATGGGAAAGTTTCTGGCTTGTACAGGGAATCTTTGCGTGGCTTGTTTTTCCGTTGTTGGGAGCATTACTTGCTATTCCGGCAGGAAGTTCACTGTTAGAACTCTGGGGAGCAGGTGGTGCTTTGCCTGCAATGATTTATGGCGTCCTGTGGGGCGTTGGCGGATTAACTTTCGGGTTGAGTATGCGTTATCTGGGTGTAGCACTTGGACAAAGTATTGCCCTCGGTACATGTGCCGGATTCGGAACACTCTTCCCCGCTTTGTTTGCCGGAAAAGATTTGCTGCATGGTGAAGGACTAATGCTACTTATTGGCGTCTGTATAACGCTGGCTGGTATTGCTATCATCGGATATGCCGGTAGTCTTCGCTCCAAGAATATGACGGAAGAAGAAAAACGGGCAGCTGTTAAGGACTTTGCTTTGACGAAAGGTTTGCTCGTGGCATTGCTGGCAGGTGTGATGAGTGCGTGTTTTGCTCTTGGACTGGATGCCGGAACACCTATAAAAGAAGCAGCTTTGGCAGGTGGAGTAGAAGCTCTTTATGCTGGGTTACCCGTAATTTTCCTGGTTACTCTCGGTGGCTTTTGTACAAATGCTATTTATTGCATCTGGCAGAATATCAAGAATAAAACCGGTAAGGAATATTTCTCTGTAAAAGGTGCGGTACTGACGAATAATCTCTTATTTTGTGCTCTTGCCGGTGTACTGTGGTATTCACAGTTCTTTGGTCTTGAAATGGGTAAGAGTTTCCTGACAGACAGTCCTATACTTCTTGCTTTCTCCTGGAGTATCCTGATGTCACTGAATGTTACGTTCAGTAATGTTTGGGGTATCTTACTGAAAGAGTGGAAAGGTGTCAGCAATACTACGATTGCCGTTCTTATCTTAGGCTTGGTGGTTCTGATATCTTCCATTATAGTAGTGGCAATGGCACAGGTATAAAGTGGTAACTAAATTATATTAATATGAAATCAATTCTCGAAAATCGCCAGGCATTGACCTATGCAGTCAATCAAGCGGCAGAAGTTGCCGGATATCTCTGGCAAAAAGGGTGGGCTGAACGTAATGGCGGCAACATCACACTGAATATTACTGAATTTGTAGACAATGGGATAAAGTCGTTGCCTGCTATAAGCGATGTAAAGCAGATAGGTGCTACTCTACCTTATCTGAAAGGCTGTTATTTCTATTGCAAAGGAACTAATAAGCGTATGCGTGATTTGGCTCGCTGGCCGATGGAACATGGTTCTGTAATCCGTATTCTGGACGACTGTGCCAGCTATGTGATTATTGCAGATCATCCTGTGATGCCAACTTCTGAATTACCAGCCCATCTCAGTGTGCACAATCGTCTGATTGAGAAAGGTTCGCCTTATAAAGCTTCATTGCATACTCATCCCATTGAATTGATTGCTATGACTCATTGTAAGAAATTCCTTGAAAAAGATGTTGCTACCAATTTGCTTTGGAGCATGATTCCCGAAACTAAGGCTTTCTGTCCACGTGGTTTGGGTATCATTCCTTATGAATTGCCAAGTTCCGTAAAATTGGCAGAGGCTACCATCGGACAATTAGAAGATTATGATGTGGCCATGTGGGAAAAGCATGGTGTATTCGCAGTAGATGTGGATATTATGGCAGCTTTTGATCAGGTGGATGTACTGAATAAGTCTGCTCTGATTTATATTGCCGCCAAAAATATGGGCTTTGAACCTGACGGTATGAGCCAGGAGCAAATGCAGGAAATGACTCGTGCATTTAATCTGCCTAAATGATTTTTAAGTAGATAGTAGGCATTTCTTATTGGCTACTATCTACTTTACTAATTCTTTAAAAGTATAATATGAAGCGAATATTCTTCTCCCTCGCCCTGCTGCTGGCAGTGACAACTCTTATCGCCCAGACCAATATGACGGCAAGAGAAGCTGCTGTAAAGATTGCAGACCGCATTCTTGCCAGTACCACATACGAGTTTAAGAATACGAAGACTGGTGAAACTTATAAGTCCGTCAAGAAGTTACCTCTTGACATGAATGTGAAGGTAGCATGCAAGTACAATAACTGGCATTATACGAATGGTGTAACCAATATGGCTCTCATGGAACTGGGGGATAAACTTGCTGACAAGAAGTATGAGAAATATGTTTTGAAGAACATGAATTTTGTGTTCAATGAAGGTAATCTCGAATTCTTTCGCAAACAGTACGATGAGGCCTTTAAACAAGATGGTTGGAATGCCGTACGAAAATTGAGTTGGCACATGATCTTCCGTGGCAAGCGTCTGGATGATAATGGCCCGATGGGAGCCAGTCTGATTGAACTGCAGATGAGATATCCTAATCAATCTTTTCTGGATTATGTTAATGAAACAGCCGAACACCTGAATTATGGTGAACCTCGTTTGGTGGATGGAACTATTGCCCGTATATGGCCGCATGTCAATACGATTTGGGCAGATGATGCCTTTATGGCAATCTCTTTCCTGGCACGCATGGGTAAAATGACTGGTGATGAGAAGTATTTTAATGATGCTGCCAATCAGGTGCTAAACTATACCCGTTATCTTTGGTGTCCTGAAAAACAGATTTATTATCATTGTTATCATACGGACAACAAGGAACATGGAGTAGCTCACTGGAGCCGTGCTAACGGATGGGTATTTATGGCACAGGCTGATCTGCTTAGTATGATGCCCAAAGATCATCCGATGCGTGAAGCTGTTATCGAAAATTTCCGCCAACAGGCAAGTGGTGTGGCCCGTTATCAAGGTAAGAATGGACTTTGGCATCAGTTGTTGGATAAAGAAGATTCCTATGAAGAAATCACAGGAACAGCAATGTTTGTTTTTGGTATTGTCCGTGGTGTGAAAGAAGGATGGCTACATCCTGATTTCATATACGTAGCTGAGCAGGGATTGAAAGGTATGATGAAAAAGATTTCTGATAGTGGAGATGTTACTTCTATTTGTGTAGGAACAGGTATCATGCCTTCATTGGTATATTATTATAACCGTCCTACACAGGAAAATGATCCTATGGGTGAAGGTCCTGTACTCCGTGCATTGGTCGAAATGATAGATGCCCCCAAGTATACAGAAATAAAGGCCGAAGAACAATATGATAAAATTGTTGTAAAAAAATAGTCTTTCCCCTATTACTCGTTTTTATTAGTCCGCTCCGGTATATTTTAGAATAAAGCCGGAACGGACATTTTTTTATTCATAAATAATTTCTATTTTTGCCACATATCTATTATGTAAAACACGTATTATGACTAAGAACTATAATGATTTAGGGGTTGAATTCAAATATTTGATCGTGAATGATATGGACCAGAAATTTGGTCTATGGGTAAATACTGTGGGTTTCCAGTCCATTCAGCCAAATTCTCCTTATCCCTTGAAGGATCACCCTTCAGGCTATTTCTTTAATGCCCAGAAGGGGCGTGTTTTACGTGAATATCAGTTGGTTTATATAACTAAAGGACGAGGTTTGTTTGCTTCCGATACTACTCCGGAGAAACAAGTCTGTAAAGGCAGACTTATGGTTCTTTTCCCTGGGCAATGGCATACATATCATCCATATCAACAAACAGGTTGGAATGAATATTATATCGGTTTTGAGGGGCCGGTCATCGATGATATGCTGAGAGGAGGCTTCCTTTCTAAAGATAACCAAATATTGGAGGTCGGATTGAATGAGGAATTGGTTACTCTCTTTTCACGTGCTTTGGAAATAGCCGAGGCGGATAAAATCTCTTCCCAGCAATATCTCTCTGGCATTGTTCTACATATGATAGGGATGATCCTTTCCATCTCTAAAAATAAAATATTTGAAATAGGTGATGTAGATCAAAAGATTGAGCAAGCGAAAATCATAATGAATGAGAATATATTCAAAGACATTGATCCGGAAGAGTTGGCAATGAAATTGAATATTAGCTATTCCTGGTTTCGCAAAGTATTTAAGGATTATACAGGATATGCACCTGCTAAATATTTCCAGGAACTTAAGTTGCGCAAAGCAAAACAGTTACTGGTTGGCACTTCCCAATCGGTAAAGGAAATTTCGTTTATGCTCGATTATAAATCTACTGAACACTTCTTTTCCCTTTTCAAAAAACGTACAGGATTTACCCCATTAGAATACAGGTCTTTCGGGCGCGAAACTAATGTGGAAGAAGAAGACTTGCTGTAAAATCATTTAAGTTTTGTTTATATCCTGATAGTCTGAAAACTTTATATAGCATAGGACATCTCCTAATACACAGAATTCCTCTCCTTTTGAACCCTGAAGGGATGCGATATCCAATTCGCACCCCCTTCAGGGTTCAAAAGGGATATATAATTATGCAAGGCGGTGCCCTGCGTCATATAATGAAAGTCTTTTTAGACTGTATGTGGAGCTTGAGTAAAATCAAAATAACTACGTCATAGATCAAAAATAATAGCAATTCTTTCTGATTATCTTAATTCGAAAAAACAATTCATCTCATTTTTCGTGTAAAGTCAAAAAAATAAGTATTTCGGTCAAATTTGATATTTTATGAAACTGCTGTATTTTTTATTTTTGCCGACGCAACACCTGTGCTCGATAACGGTCGGGCAAGCTATTGTTAGGCTTGAATTTATTTATTAATCAATTTATATTAATAATCTATGAGAATCTTACACAAAAATCTGTGCTTGTTAATGCTTTTGTTAATAAGCTGTCCCCTTGGTTTGTTCGCTCAGAACAAGACGATTACTGGTACGGTCAGAGATGCTATCGACGTAGTAATTGGTGCATCTATAACTGTAAAAGGTGATAATTCTATTGGTACAATTACCGATATGGATGGTAACTTTAAACTTTCTGTTCCTGCTTCCGCCAAAGAATTGGTGGTTTCCTTTATTGGTTATGACAACCAGATAGTGCTGATTGGCAGTAAAACACATTTCGACATCACTTTGAAAGAATCTTCCGTAATGCTGGAAGAGGTGGTTGCTATTGGTTATGCGAAAGTAAAGCGTAAAGATTTAACGGGCTCTTCTGTATCCGTAAGTTCTGATGATTTGAAGATGGCACCTGTTACTACTGCAGCCCAGGCTCTGGCTGGTAAGGCTGCTGGTGTGAACGTTGTTCAGCAAAGTGGTGCTCCGGGAGCTGAAATTAACATTACAGTGCGTGGCGGTACATCTATCACACAGGGTTCTGAACCTTTGTATATTGTAGATGGCTTCCAGATGGATAATGGTTTACAGAATATCGATATTAACGATATTGAAACCCTTGATGTAATGAAGGATGCTTCAGCTACAGCTATCTATGGTGCACGTGGCTCTAATGGTGTTATTTTAATTACTACGAAATCCGGTAAGGCTGGCAAGACAGAAGTCTCTTATAATGCATTTGTCAGCTTCGATCACTTGGGGAAGAAGTTAGACTTGCTGGGTGTTGAAGATTATGTGAAGTATCAATATGAATTCCAAGCACTCCGCGGAGGGCAGAATGATTTTGCCAATTTCTTTGGTGGTGACATTAATTCTCCCGATTTCTATACCGGAGCTTATAGCCGTATTTCACAGGAATATGGTAACCGTGCTGGTATCGATTGGCAGGATTTGGTATTTGGTGATACTGGTATTACTCAAAACCATAACTTAAATATCAATGGTGGTACTGATAAGACCAGATATATGTTGAGCTATAACTATACTGGTGAAGATGGTATTATGGAAAAACATGGTTATCAGAAGAACAGTATCCGTGCAAAGATTAACCATGAATTATGGAAAGGCGTTCGTTTCGATTTCTCTTCCAGCTTCCAGATGACCAAAGTAGAAGGTGGTGGCTCGTTAGGCGGAAAATTGAAACAAACTATATTACAGCCGATTACTGGTGGATCTAGATGGACTAACGAACAGATGGTAGGTTCGGATATTGGTGCCGAAATTGGTGATATCATGAATGACAATAACTATGATTCCCGAAATCCGATCCTTGATAACAGAGCTATTACAAATGAGAAGTATACCCGTTTAGTAACAGTGAATGCAGGTTTGGAAATTGATCTGATGAAAGATTTGACTTTCCGTACGGCAGGAAGTTATCTGTGGAGACAAATACGTCAGGATTATTGGGATGATGGTACTACCAAACAAGCTGAGGCTAATAAAAGTCCTTATGGCTATGGATATAGAAATAATAGTGAAAAATTCTCGTGGCAGATCACTAATACGCTAAGTTATGCTTTTAATCTGGCTGATGCACACCAATTCACAGTATTGTTAGGTCAGGAAACGATCTACGATGAAGATATGAAATTGGATAACGAATATCGTGAATTCTCTGACGGTAACTTCGGATTGAATGATGTTTCAATGGGAACTCCATATACTTACAAATCAGATAAGAATAAGAACGGTATGGTTTCTGTCTTTGGACGTCTTTCTTACAATTTCAATAGCCGTTATTTACTTACCGCTACGATGCGTGCGGATGGTTCTTCTAAATTTGCCCGTGGAAATCAGTGGGGATATTCTCCGTCTGCTTCAGTGGCATGGCGTGTTTCGGAAGAGTCTTTCATGAAAAGATTTGAAAACCTGGATAACCTTAAGTTACGTGTAGGTTATGGAGTTGCCGGTAATAATAATATTGATAACAATATGTATGCTACCAATTACGGCTCAGGGCATTATGGATATAATGGTGGAGATTTCATAACTTACGTACCGGGCTCTACATTAGGTAATAAGAATCTGAAATGGGAGAAAACCACTACTGCCAATGTAGGTGTGGATGTATCTTTGTTCGGTAGCCGCGTGAATCTCTCACTTGACTGGTATAACAATCAGTCCGATAATCTATTGATTAAGAATAAGATTCCTAGCTCTACGGGATACACGGAACAATATCAAAATTTGGGTGCTATCCGTAACCGTGGTGTTGAAATCGTATTGAATACTACTAATATCCGTACGAAAGACTTTACCTGGACCACAGATTTTAATATTGCTTTCAACCGTTCCAAGGTTATGGACTTGTATGGAGAGAGTGGTTCGGATTATTTCATCCAGGATTATGATTCACGCATGGGATATAAGATTGAGGTAGGTAAACCTTTGGGGCAATACTATGGCCTTATTTATGATGGAATTTATACTACGGATGACTTTACACAAAATGCTGATGGTACTTATACATTGAATCCTGATGTTCCTTACTTGAAAGGAAGCACACGCTCGAAAGTAAAACCCGGTGACGTGAAATATAAGAATGTTGCAGGTGAAGTAGATGATAAAGGGTTACCTGTATACTCTATCAATGACCGTACCGTTATCGGCAATGCCCAGCCTAAGTTTACTGGTGGTATGAATAATACATTCAGATATAAAGGCTTTGACCTGACTGTATTTATGAACTTTGTATATGGAAACAAAGTATTCAACATGAGTACCCAACGTTTCATTGGTCCGTATATGGCAAATCAGAATACATTGGCAAAGATGGCAAACCGCTTTACATTGATCGATCCTCAAACGGGTAAAGAGGCTACGGAACTGACTCGTTTGGCAGCCATGAATCCTAATCAATACAATGCTTCCACTCTTTGGAATATATCTTCGAACAATAAGAATGCTATCAGTGACCACAGTAGTTATTATCTGGAAGATGGGTCCTATCTGCGTTTGAATACGATTACGCTGGGTTATACTTTACCGAAGACCTTGGTGCAGAAAGCTAAAATCAGTAATGCGCGTGTTTATTGTACTCTGAACAACATTCATACCTTCACCGGCTATACGGGATATGACCCCGAAGTAGCTGCTTCCAGCAGTGCACTCACTCCTGGTGTCGATAATTCTTCTTACCCTCGCTCTAAGAGTTGGGTATTAGGTGTAAACTTAACATTTTAATAGATTATGATTATGAAAAAGATATTGAATATATTAGGGCTGCTGGCCGTATTGTTGGCTTTTGCTTCTTGTGAAGATTGGTTGGATATGCCCTCCGAATCAAAAGCTGATAGTTCTTCTATTTTCGAAACTGTAAGTAGAGCTGAAATGACAGTCGTGGGAGCTTATGCTTATCTACACACTCAAGAATTGGGTTATCAATTGCTGATGGGTACGGACGAATCAAATTCTACGGAGGCAAATTCCAAGTATTATATGTCCAACTATGACTATACCAACGTTACAGGTATGTTGAATTCAACTTATACCAGCATGTATAAAGCCATTGAATATTCCAATGTATGTATAAAGAACTTGCCTAATATGAGTGGAGCTTCGGAAAGCGAACAGAAGAAAATCAATGCGTTGCTGGGAGAGTCTTTAGCCGTTCGTGCGTATGCATATTGGAATATCGTACGTTATTTCGGTGATGTACCTTACACAAGTACTCCAACTTCGGAATTGACTACTTTCTCTTCTTCACGTGTCAGCCGTGATACAATTTGGGATCATTGTGTGGCTGACTTGCAGCGTGCCGTTGAACTGCTTCCCTGGAAAAGCGAGGGTATGGTAGCTACTGCCGAACGTTTTACAAAGAATGCTGCTTATGGTATTCTGGCACGTGTAGCTCTGTATGCTGCCGGATATTCTTTACGTTGGGACTTGAATACGGTACCTTACGATAAGAGTACAGTGAAGATTGCAAAGCGTGAAGATGCTGCTCGTGTGAGGGAATTACTCCAGATTGCAGCAGATGCATGTGCTGCTGTAATCAATAAAAAGGAAAACACTTTGTTGGACGATTATGATAAAGTATTCCGCGATCTGGCTGTGAAAGCATATAATAATGAGACGATGTTTGAATATGGCTGGTATGGTCCTAACTCCATAGATGTACGTACAGGTTATACTAACGGCATTCCCACCAGTGGTAGTTCTTCTACCTTTGGTAAAGGTGGTGCCCAAATGGTAGCTATGCCGACCCTTTATTTTGAATTTGGTGAAGGAGATCAGCGTAGAGATGTGTCAGTCTGCAACTATGGCATTCTCTCTAATGATGATTTGCAGATGAGTACCTATATAGGTGCTTGTATTGGAAAATACCGTATTGACTGGATGAAAGACAGAGGTGCTACTGATAGTAAACGTAATATCAACTTTCCGCTACTACGTTACTCTGATGTATTGTTGATGTATGCTGAAGCCTTAAACGAATTGAATAATGGCCCTACTGATGCTGCTATTAATGCACTGAAGACTGTTCGTCTGCGTGCTTACAAGAATGATGAATCAAAGATTGGTACTATTCCGACTGGTTATGAAGACTTCAAGAATGCTATTATCAAGGAACGTAAATTGGAACTTTCCAATGAATCATTGCGCAAGAGCGACCTGGCTCGCTGGGGTATTCTGGTTGACCATCTGACGGCTGAGAAAGAGAAACTGTATCAATTGGCTCGTCGTGAGGGACCGTATGCTAATGTAGATGTATATCGTGCTTATAAGAAAGTGAAAGGGACTCTTGAGAATCCAATCATTGCCGTACCCCATATCACAATGAGTAAGGCTGACATTGCAACATTGAATCTCACTTTGAAAGAAGACTCTGTACTGAATCGATTGAATGCTTCCGGAGAAGGATTCTTGGAACGTACGTTTTATGAAGATAAAACAACCGGCACAGTTTACTATACTAAGAGCTCTGTACCCGAGGGTGCCAATGTTACAGAAGCGTCTTATACCATTCTGAATATGTTCGGTTGCCATTCAGTGAAGCAGAAAGGTGGCCTCTCAGTAGAAGATGTGGAAGGATTTGCCTCCAAAAATGTTTGGATTGAGGATATGTTTTATGGTATGAAGAAAAACATGGTGGAAATACTTCCACTTAATACTACTAATATCATTGATGTAAATCCGGGGCTTGCCGGACAGCAACATCCTTGTTATCAATAAGAATCTGTAGGTGTTAGTGAATAAAGAGGTGGATACTCATTCTGAGTATGCCACCTCTTTTGTTTGTAAAGAACTATAGAAGTTTTTTGCAAAAAACACAATATACCTATTAATAGCGATTGTGGTGTATTACTCTATCGGATATACTTGCGAGATATTTACCTGCATATAGCGATTGTTTTGTTTCCCTTTTATGAGGACCTTTGCGGCGATTTATTAACTGCATAAAACTCTTTGTAAATTGAAAGCAAATATAATAAAACTCTTCGTTCTTATTGTCCTGTTAATTCCTTCAGTATCTGCCTTTTCGCAAGACAGGGCGATGGTCTCCGGTAAGATATTGTCTACAGAAAAAGAAATTGTTGATTTCGCGACTGTCTACTTGAAGGGGACGAGCTATGGTGGAACTACCAATCAAGAAGGTATCTATCATATAAAAGCGCCCGCTGGCAACTATACATTGGTAGTGTCTGCCATCGGTTATAAAACGGTTGAGAAGCAAGTGAAGCTGATTGCCGGAGAGCGAGTGAAACAGAATCTCGCGATTACTCCCGAGACACAACAATTGGATGAAGTAACCATCGTTTCTACAGGGGTGACCCGACTGAAAAGGTCAGCCTTCAATGCAGTGGCCGTTGATACGAAAGAACTGCAGAACACTACGAAGAATCTGAGTGACGCTTTGACCAAAGCACCAGGTATGAAACTTCGTGAATCGGGTGGCGTAGGTTCGGATATGCAACTCATGTTGGACGGATTCAGCGGGAAGCACGTTAAGATATTCATTGACGGTGTACCACAGGAAGGAGTGGGAAACTCTTTCGGACTGAATAATATTCCTGTAAATTTTGCCGACCGGATTGAAGTTTATAAAGGGGTAGTGCCTGTGGGATTCGGTACCGATGCTATTGGCGGTGTCATCAATATTGTTACTAACAAGAAGCGCCGTCGCTGGTTCCTGGATGCATCCTACTCTTATGGCTCGTTTAATACACATAAATCATACGTCAACTTCGGACAAACTTTCAAGAATGGGTTTATGTATGAAATCAATGCTTTCCAGAATTATTCGGATAACGACTATCATGTAGAGGCTCCGGTAGAGGACTTCGAAACCGGTAGAATCGACAGAGATAAGAAAGTACGTGTAAAACGTTTCAATGATACGTACCATAACGAAGCTATCATCGGAAAGATTGGCATTGTGGATAAAGAATGGGCGGATCGACTGTTGTTGGGCTTCACCTACTCACATATGTATAAAGATATACAGACGGGTGTGCGCCAGGAGATTGTGTACGGTCAGAAACATCGTAAAGGTCATTCACTGATGCCGTCGTTGGAATATAGCAAGCGTGACTTGTTGACTAAGGGGCTGGATATGGCACTGACCGTTAATTATAATAAGAATGAAACGACCAATGTGGACACTGCTTCCTATAAGTACAACTGGTACGGGCAGAAAGCTTTGATGAACTCCCCCGGTGAACAGTCTTACCAATATTCGCGGGCGGATAATAATAACTGGAACGGTACGCTGACTGTGAATTATCGAATTGATAAGGTACAGATGTTGACTTTCAATCATGTCTTGAATGCTTTTCACCGTTCCAATACTTCACTGCTTGCCAAGGAAGAGCAGAAAGAAGCTATCGCCAAGGAAACCCGTAAGAACATTTCCGGACTGTCCTATCGTTTGATGCCATCTGAGAATTGGAACTTCTCCGTGTTTGGTAAATACTACCATCAGTTTGTGGGAGGTCCGATGGCTACATCCAGTAATCAGAGTGAGTATGTACGCACCACCCGCGATGTCAGTTCCATGGGGTATGGTGCAGCGGGGACCTATTTCATATTACCCGGTCTGCAGGCGAAGTTGTCTTATGAGAAAGCCTATCGCCTGCCTACTATTGAAGAGATGTTCGGTGATGAAGATTTGGAAATGGGAGATATCGGTATCAAACCGGAGAACAGTGACAACCTGAATCTTAACCTCAGCTACACCCGGACATTCGGCAGTCACTCCGTATATGTGGAAGGTGGTTTGATATACCGCAATACAAAGGACTATATCCAGCGTAACATTGCCGACCTGAGTGGAGGTAAGTCGGCTGCTACTTATATAAATTACGGTAAGGTGCTGACAAAAGGCTTTAACGTTTCCGCCCGATACGGTTTCGGAAGATGGCTGAGCATCGGGGGAAACTTTACGCAAATGAATGTGCGCGACAATATGAAGACTTCGATTTCCAGCAGTGCGGCCAACCTTGCCTACAAAGAACGTATGCCCAACCTGCCATATATGTTTGCCGATTCGGACGTGACATTTTACTGGCGCAACCTCGGAAAGAAGGGCAATACACTGACAATGTCCTACGACAACCAATATCTGCACAGTTTCACTTATTATTCATCCAACATCGGGTCTAATAAGAATGATTATGTGGTGCCTAACCAGTTCTCGCACAATCTGGCTCTTTCTTATAGCTTGCGCGGTGGTCGTTACAACCTGTCGTTTGAGTGCCGCAACTTTACAAACGAGAAACTGTATGATAACTTCAGCCTTCAGAAGCCCGGACGGGCATTCTACGGCAAGGTGCGTGTGTATTTTGGTAATTAGAGATTCATGGATTATATATATAGATTAAATTAAAGGTAAAAACAAGATGAAGAAGAATAACTTTTTGACCGGACTGTTTGCAACTGCAATGACCGGACTGGCACTGACAGCGTGTACTGACAATGAACCGAGCCTGGGTAATGGCACCGAGGGCAGAGGAGAGTATGTAATAGCATCTTCCGTTACGGCTTCGGGAAATACTACGAACGTTTTGCTGACTTCCGAAACATTGGATAAAGGTACGGTGTCTGCTATAAATAATGGCCTTGTGAATGATGGAGCTTCGCAGTGGGTATTCTATAAAGACAAATACCTGTATGGTTTGACCTACAATCAGGGTAATGCCGGTACCACCCGCTCATTCGTAATGAACTCAAACTATGAAATGGTGGCGCGTTCGGGCGAGTATGCAGTGAAGCGTTTCACCAGCTATGGCATTTACGAAGGATATATCATCACGTCTTCTACAGGCGACGGATATACGGGTTATGCCGATGAAAACGGGTATCTGCCTAAGACGTTCCTGCTCTCTTATCTGGATGTAGCGGCCGAAACTTATAAGACGAATGATACACAGAACAAGGCTTATCTCTCGGAAAACTTCCTGGGAAATGGTGAGTTTGTGACACTGGCAGGTATTCTGCAACACGGTAACAAGATTTATAGCGCAGCTGTCCCGATGGGATTGAGCCAGTATGGTTCGGCGTACAATAATGGCGAGTGGGTGCTGCCGGGCAATGAGGACCTGATAAAGACGGAAGACGGCGGCTCAAACAGCAGCAGCTACAAGAAAGGAGAATTGCAATGGACGCAATATCCGAATGAATGTTGGGTAGCCATCTTTGATGATGAAACTCTTACCAGCAAGAAACTTATCAGTACAGATAAAATCAGCTATGCTTGCGGACGAAACAAGTCGCAGTATTACCAGACTATCTGGGAAGCAGACAACGGTGATATCTACGTTTTCTCTCCCAGTTTTGCCAAGACAATGGACGACGTGCGCCAGCAGACCACTCTGCCTGCCGGTGTAGTACGTATTCCTAACGGTACGGAAGACTTTGATGATTACTATTGTGACCTGGAAGCTCAGAGTGGCGGAAAATCTTTCCTCCGTTGCTGGCACATTACGGGTGATTACTTCCTGATGTTGATGTATGACCGTGCTTTGACTGAAGAAGATTTTACTGCCAATCAACTGGCTATCTTCAAAGCGGGCGACAAGAAGCTGACTTATGTAACCGGCTTGCCTGAGACTGAATTGATTTCCGGCTTCGGCAATGCGCCTTATACCGAGAATGGCAATGTTTATCTGACTGTAACGACAACTGAGGGTTATCCTGCCATTTACAAGATTAATCCGTCGAGTGCCACTGCAACAAAGGGAGTCACCATTGAGGCTACTCAAATCAGCGGTGTAGGCCGGTTGACACCTACTAAATAAGCGAAAGATCATTCATTAATTATAATTAGGGATAAAGAGCCTGCTGGTATATGCCGGCCAGGCTCTTTTTTACGAACTTCATAAAATGACATAATGAGAAAGATATTCCGTAATATACACTTGTGGCTTTCCATCCCTTTCGGGATACTGATTACGTTGATCTGCTTTTCGGGCGCAGCACTGGTCTTCGAGAAAGAAGTAATGGAACTTTGCCACCGTGATCTCTACTTTGTGAAAAAGGTTGAGGCTGCTCCGTTACCCATGGAACAGCTGATGACTAAAGTGGCGGCAACTTTGCCCGATAGCGTATCAGTGACTGGTGTCAATGTCTCGTTTGATCCCGAACGAGCTTACCAGGTGACGCTTTCCAAACCCCGTCGCGCATCTATGTATGTGGACCAATATACGGGTGAGGTTACGGGCAAATATGAGCGTGCACCCTTTTTCAACTTTATGTTCCGGATGCACCGTTGGTTGCTGGACAGCATGAAGCAGGATGGCGGTATCTTCTGGGGCAAGATGATTGTCGGCACCAGTACGCTGATGTTTGTGTTTGTGCTGATATCAGGCGTCGTCGTCTGGTGGCCGCGCACGCGCAAGGCATTGAAGAACAGTCTGAAGATTGTAGCAAATAAAGGTTGGCGTCGCTTCTGGTACGATTTGCATGTGGCGGGTGGAATGTATACACTCGTCTTCCTGTTGGCTATGGCTCTTACGGGACTGACATGGTCTTTCCAGTGGTATAGAACGGGCTTTTATAAAACCTTTGGCGTGGAAGTGCAGCCTAGTATGGGGCATGGAAATGCGGCAGCCAACGCTACGGCTAAAGGCGGGAAGCCGAACGGTAAACCGGAGGGTAAGGAAGGTCATGGTGAACGCTCCGGAAACAGAGGTGAAAGACCCGCAGGTGAAGGTGGCAGGCCAGAAGGCCGTGGTGCACATAGGCGTTCTCCTTATGCCCATTGGGAACAGGTGTACAAACAACTGGCCCAAGCAAATCCCGGTTACAAACAAATCAGTGTATCCGACGGTTCCGCCAGTGTTGCTTTCAGTCGCTTTGGTAATCAGCGGGCAACCGACCGCTATAAATTCAATCCCCGTAACGGTGAAATAACCGAAACTACTCTATACAAGGATTTGGAGGATTCCGGTAAAATCCGTGGTTGGATTTACTCCGTGCATGTGGGTAGTTGGGGCGGTATGCTGACGCGGATACTGACCTTCATTGCTGCATTGATAGGCGCAAGTCTTCCGTTAACGGGATATTACCTCTGGATACGTAAGAAGATAAAGCGGAAAGCATTTTGACACTTTGCTTTTTATGCATAATGAGAATGCGATATTTCCGTCCAATGGAGGGGGAGAATGAAAAGAAACGAACGGAAATCAGCATATTGCTGATTGAAAGTGGAATACAGAAATACGTACAACTCTGAAAAAAGAAAAACAGATGGTCTGTCCACTGAAAATACATGGTTTGTTTCACATCCATGGACCGTTTATGTTCGATCCATGGATCGTTTGTTCTTCATCTATAGATCAGATGCGTTCCATCCATAGATTGTTTGCGTTAGATCCATAGTTCGTTTGTGAAAGATCTATAGTTTCTTGCATAAGTATTGCATATACGGCCTGCTTTATACAAAAATGCTGCATTTATATTCCGTGGATTATGCAATCGGATTCTATTTGAACTGTTTGTGAAAAATGTTCTGTTTGAAAAAAGGTTGTTTTGATAGCTTTTTGTTCGCAATGAAGCGGAATGAGTGACTTCTTGTGATATAAAGAGCTAAGTGGAAAGAAGTGGAGATTATCTCTCCGTCATTTTGTACAGCCAGAAAATCATTCTGCTTATTTATTGTTTGCCAGAGAATGTCTTTCTTTGTAAAATCGAATAATAAAGCCAAATACTATGAGTAGAAAGCACTTTCTTGGTACTATCCTTTTCTTACTGACAGCTTGGGTTGTACAAGCTCAGGAAACAGAACGTCAATATCTCTCCGGCACAGGGTTGGGTAACACCGTGACCTGGCAGTTTCGTGTCTCCGAAGGAAACAACAGCGGGCGCTGGAGTAAAATAGAAGTTCCTTCACAATGGGAACTGCAAGGTTTCGGTGAATATACCTATGGCCGTTGGTATAAGAAACCCGGAGTAAAG
Source organism: Bacteroides intestinalis (assembly GCF_003464595.1). Lineage (GTDB taxonomy): Bacteria > Bacteroidota > Bacteroidia > Bacteroidales > Bacteroidaceae > Bacteroides > Bacteroides intestinalis_A. Next base: position 181,875 of record NZ_QRZF01000001.1, on the reverse strand, counting down.
AATCCTTCGATGGAAGAAGGTACTTATAAGCGCTCTTTCCGTGTTCCCCGCGACTGGCAGGGACAGAATGTACGTCTCTGGTTTGGTGGTGTAATGACTGATACCGAAGTCTTCGTTAATGGTCAATCCGCAGGCCCCGTACATCAGGGAGGCTTCTATCGCTTCTCTTATGACGTCACCGATCTGCTGAAATTCGGAAGCAACAATCAAATTGAAGTTCGTGTAAAAAAGCACTCTGACAACAAGTCCATCAACGCTGCCGAGCGCAAGGCGGACTGGTGGCTCTTTGGTGGAATATATCGCCCCGTATGGCTGGAAGCAAAGCCGGCTACACATATCGAACGTCTTGCTGTAGATGCCCGTGCGGATGGAGAGCTAAAAGTAGAAGTACATTTGCAAGGCACCACCGGAGAAGAAAGTCTTTCTATGGAAGTGGCACCGATATCTGCCAAGGATGCCGGACACCGTCCCGTGAAAGTTACTAAAGATTCCGTTCAGTTGCTGACTGCTCATTTCGACGGTATATCTCCGTGGACTCCTGAATCCCCTGTACTCTACCGGCTTACAGTTTCCCTGCTCGGTAAGGCAGGAAACGTCATTCACTCCATGGATACCCGCATCGGCTTCCGCACTATTGATTTCCGTCCTCGCGACGGACTCTACCTGAACGGTACTAAGCTTGTTATGAAAGGCATCAATCGCCACACCTTCCACCCCGATGGCGGACGAACCACGAATAAAGAACTCAGCATACAGGATGTCAAGCTCATTAAAGAGATGAACATGAATGCCGTTCGTTCTCACTATCCCCCCGATGAACACTTCCTGGATGCCTGCGACTCCCTTGGCTTGCTCTACATCGACGAGTTGGCTGGCTGGCAAGACGCTTATGATACCCCTACAGGTACCCGCCTTGTCCGTGAAATGTTGACGCGTGACGTGAATCATCCCTGTATCGTGCTCTGGAGTAATGGTAACGAAGGTGGATGGAATACTGCAATTGACAGCCTGTTCCGTACTTACGACCCGCAAAAACGTCATGTCATCCACCCTTGGGCGGATTTCGACGAACTCGATACACACCACTATCCTGCTTATCTCACCGGAGTGGCCCGTTTTACCAATGGCTATAAAGTCTTCATGCCTGCCGAATTCATGCATGGCCAGTACGACCAGGGACATGGTGCCGGATTGGAGGATTTCTGGGCACGTTACACCGCCCATCCTCTCTTTGCCGGAGGCTTCATGTGGGCATACAGCGACGAAGCTGTACGCCGTTCCGACCGTGGCGGAGCACTGGATAGTGAAGATTACAATGCCCCGGATGGTATCCTTGGTCCCTATCGCGAAAAGGAGGGCAGTTACTATTCTGTCCGTGAAGTCTGGTCACCTATCTATGTGGAACCTCTGATGATTACCCCCTCGTTCCGTGGTGAATTCCGGGTATCGAACCGATTCCTGTTTACGAATCTGGACAAGTGTTCTATGCGTTGGCGCGTACTCCATTGTGCATCGCCTTTGCAAGGTGAAGCCGTGGGCAGCCCGGTATCTGTAGCCGATGGAGGTGCCCAAACCTGGCGTCAGGTAGTAGATAGTGGAATGGTACAACTCCCTTCGTTGGTTCCCGGTGAGACAGGATTCGCCCGAATCACTGCTCCCAAGCTTTTTGAGGGGGACATTCTGGAACTTGAAGCGTATGGAGTGGATGGCGAAAGTATCTGTACACGTACCTTCCCGATACATTATGCGAAAGATTATCTGAAAGGTGAACTGCGGGCAAATGCTCATTCGTCCGCTTCACAAACTTCGGCCACGGGTAATTGCCGTGTTGAAGAAACCGATACTCTGATTACTTTGCATTCCCCTGCCGTTACCGTCTCTTTCCGGAAGAGTGACGCTACTATCACTTCCGTGATAAGGAATGCCGACAGTCGGGTTATCCCTCTGAAAGATGGTCCCGTTGCCGTGGGTATGAAGATGATCCTATCCAATCTCTCCGCTCGTACGGAAAATGGTGATGCTGTTCTTTGTGCACGCTATCGGGGCGCTGCCGACTCCATCGTCTGGCGTCTTACCCCAGCCGGTCTCCTCTCTATGGATGCCGTGCTGTTGAACCGTGCTTCCGGTGGCGGTGGCTTCGACGACGCCTTTACCGACACCGAAGTCCTGAACCTCGGACTCACTTTCTCATATCCCGAATCCGAGTGCTCCGGCATGCGTTGGATGGGACGTGGTCCGTACCGTGTCTGGAAGAACCGTATCCCCGGTGCCAACTATGGCATCTGGCAGAAAGATTATAACAATACCATTACCGGTGAAAGCACCGACCGCCTTGTGTATCCCGAATTCAAGGGCTATCATGCCAACTTCTATTGGGCTACCCTGCAAAGTTCTACGGTTCCTTTCACCGTGTATGCCGCCAGTGATGGCATCTTCCTGCGGGTATTCACGCCCGAAGAACCCCACGGCCGCCAGGATGGCATCAATACCATGCCCGACTTCCCCGCGGGAGATATTTCTTTCTTGCTCGATATTCCGGGTATCCGTTGTTTCAAGCCCATCAGCCAACATGGTCCGCAGAGTCAGCCGGGAATTATCCGCATCAAGAAAGGGGACGAAGGACTACGGTTGAATCTGATGTTCGACTTTAGATAAGTAAACAAAATACGATAATCTATGAAATCTATTACTATTGCCGTCAGCATATTGCTGGCGGCAGTTAGTTGTGTGCATGCGCAACTGACATCTCATGCGATGGCCTTTGCCGATGAAGCGTCGCTACCAATCGCCTTTCCCGGTGCCGAGGGATATGGCAAGTATACATGGGGCGGACGTGGCGGACGCGTCTTTGTCGTAACCAATCTGAATGACAGTGGTCCGGGCAGTCTTCGTGAGGCTGTAGAAGCAGAAGGGGCCCGTATCGTAACCTTTGCTGTAGATGGTACCATCGAATTGAAATCCCACCTGCGTATAAAGAACGACAGTATCACCATTGCCGGACAATCTGCTCCGGGACAGGGTGTCTGTCTGAAAGATTATCCTCTCATTGTAGATGCCAGTCAGGTCATTGTCCGCTATCTTCGTGTACGTGTCGGTGATCGCCATCAGTTGGACAGTGATGGCTTGGGTGGTGGCCGGTATGGGCAGAAAAATGTGATTCTCGATCATCTTTCCGTCAGTTGGAGCATCGACGAATGCCTGTCTATCTACAAAACAGAAAACCTGACCGTGCAATGGTGTCTTGTGGCCCATAGCCTGAATGCATCGGTGCATACCAAAGGCAGCCATGGTTTCGGTGGTATCTGGGGTGGCTATAAAGCGACTTTTCATCATAACCTTCTGGCCAACCATGCCAGCCGTAACCCCCGTTTCTCTTCTGTAGACGGGACTAAATGGGTGGACTATCGCAATAATGTAGTCTACAACTGGGGATTTAAAGCTGCCTACGGTGGCGGTCATCATGGGGAAATCAATATGGTGAAGAATTACTATAAACCGGGACCGGTATCCCAGCATCATCGCCTGCTCGATGTGGCAGAGGATGGAACAGGCCGTTATTACGTAGCAGATAATGTGATGGCAGGCGATCAGGCTGTCACCCGTGACAATCGTATCGGAGTACGTGATTGTGCCGGGAAGCCTTACATCCTTCACCGGAAAAGTGCTGCACCGGATTCCGGCATATCACCTGAAGCACGTCCGGAGAGGGGAGAGGAAACTTCCACCTGTCTGGTAGAGCAGCCGTTTCCCTATGCGGTAATCTCGGAAGATGAACCGGCCCAGGCTTACCGTCGCGTACTGAAGTCTGTCGGCTGTAGTTTTCAGCGTGATAGCTATGACAAGGAAGTGCTGCGGCAGATGAAAAAAGGAATAGGTACATTCGGTGTCAACGGCATCATCAATTCACCGGACGATGTAGGAGGATGGCCCGTACTGAAAACAGGTAAAGCACCGCTCGACAGCGATGGTGACGGTATGCCCGATGCTTGGGAACGTCGTCACAGATTGAATCCGGATGACCCTTCGGATGCGGCTGTCTACACGCTGGATGGAAAATATACGAATATCGAAGTCTATCTCAATGCTCTTGTGAAGGACTGATAATAAAGTAAATGTCATTTACCTTATCATTTATGCCAAAGCATACAGAGCGTAGTTCGCAAGGAACTGCTATTTTTGTCCCGACTATTAATCTAACTATCTGTTATCAAGAATACCATGAAAAAAGTATTTTATTCCCTTTTCGCCGCCGTCGTGCTGACGGCTTGTGGTTCGGAGAAACAAGCTCCGATAGACCGTGAAGCATTGGTGGCCCGTAACAATCCTCAAGTAGCCTCGTTCGATTCGTTGGCTTCGCTCAGCGTGGGTAATGGTGAATTTGCGTTCACGGTAGATGCTACCGGTTTGCAAACATTCCCGTCTATGTATAGTAAGGGTGTGCCTTTGGGTACACAGAGCCAGTGGGGCTGGCATTCATTTGCCAATCCGCAGGGATACAAGTCTGAAGAGACCCTGAAAGCCTTTGACTTCGGCCGTGGACACGAAGAACTCTACGCCTGCCAGTTCAAGGAAGCGGGACGGCAAAAAGAAGCTTCCGACTGGTTCCGCGTCAATCCGCACCGTCTGCACCTGGGTATTGTCGGCTTGGAACTGGGTGAGGGAGTGAAAGCATCCGATATTACCGATATCCGTCAAACACTGAATATGTGGAAAGGTGAAATCACCAGCCACTTCACACTGAATGGTAACGCTTTCGATGTACAGACAGTCTGCCATCCCGATCAGGATATGATTTCCGCCAGTGTCACCAGTCGTGCACATGCCGGTATCAATCTGCGCTTTCCGTATCCTACGGGTGCACATGCTGATGATGCCTGCAATTGGGATGCGAACGATAAACATTCTACAACCATTGTCCGTCAGGATGCCCAAAGTGCCGTGCTGAAGCGTGTGCTCGATGAAACCACTTATTATGTAACTCTGCGTTGGGAAGGCAAAGCCAACCTGACCGAGAAATCCAAGAACTATTTCGTATTGACTCCGGATGAAGATATGCTGGCATTCTCCTGTCTCTTTACTGCTGAGGAGCCTGTCGCAGATCAGGTCTTGCCTGCCTTCACAGAAACTGCTGCTGCCAGTGCCTCTTATTGGACGAACTTCTGGACGAATGGCGCTGCTGTCGATTTCTCACATTGCACCGATCCGCGTGCCGGGGAGCTGGAACGTCGTGTGGTACTCAGTCAGTATCTTCTCGCTATCCAGTCTGCCGGTAGTGTACCCCCGCAGGAAACAGGTCTGACCTATAATTCCTGGTTCGGTAAGTTCCATCTCGAAATGATTTGGTGGCATCAAGCTTGGCAGCCACTTTGGGGACATACTGATCTGCTGGACCGTACGTTGGGTTGGTATGAAACCGTAGAACCCGTTGCCCGTGAAATAGCCCGTCGCCAGGGTTTCCCCGGTGTGCGCTGGATGAAGATGACTGATCCCAGCGGTACGGAAGCACCTTCCAATGTAGGTTCTTTCCTGATCTGGCAACAACCGCATTTCATTTATCTGGCCGAGCTTGTTTACCGTTCCAATCCTTCAGACGAAGTGATTCAGAAGTACAATAAACTGGTGCAGGAAACTGCCGAGTTCATGTATGCTTTTGCAACTTATGATGAATTTCACGGTCGTTTCATCCTGAAAGGTGCCATCCCTGCACAGGAAACACTGCGTGCAGCTACTACCATCAACCCGCCTTTCGAACTATCTTACTGGCACTTTGCTATGCAGACAGCCCAGAAGTGGCGCGAGCGTGCCGGTGGAAAGCGCAATCTGGAATGGGACGAAATGATAGACAAACTCTCTCCGCTTGCTTATAATGAGGATCATCTCTACTTGGCATCCGAAGATGCCGTCGATACTTACAAAGATATTCGTTTTACCAGCGACCACATGGCTGTGCTCGGTTCCGTAGGTATTCTTCCGATGAACAAGCTCATTCGTGACGACTATATGAAGAATACCCTGCACTGGGTGTGGGACAACTGGAACTGGGGAAAAACCTGGGGTTGGGACTACCCGATGACTGCAATGAACGCCACTCGTCTGGGCGAACCCGAAAAGGCTGTAGGCGCTTTACTGATGGATAAACGCACTAATACCTACCTGTTGAATGGACATAATTATCAGGATGGTCGTCTGCGCTGTTACCTGCCCGGTAATGGTGGCCTGCTGACTGCCGTAGCATTGATGTGTGCCGGTTGGGATGGTTGCCAGGTGAAGAATCCGGGCTTCCCGCAGGACGGAACATGGGATGTACGTTGGGAAGGTTTGAGCCCGATGCCGTAATCACTTTGATTCAATCCGAAAAAGAAAGGAAGGGAACCAGTTGACGAGTTGACAAGGGAACAAGGGGCTGCGCAATGCTTCTGTGCCGCATGGAACCTTGTCCCCTTGTCAACTTGTTAACTCGTCAACTTTCCCTCAAAACCCTACAATAATGAGTTGAATTTATCCCCTCCCCTGATTTACATTGTTAATGTAATCTTATCTTTAAAAGTATCATGAGACGTTTTTTATTCTATATCCTGTTTTCTTTATTGTCCGTTCTGGTTTACGCACAGTATACCACAGGCAATAAACCACAAAGTGCTGGTGATCGCATAGAGTCCACCTCTTTCAACGATCATAAACGTGGTGCCTCCCGTATCCTGCAATATCGTCCGGATGGAGAAGACTTTGTAAGCGTTAACGGTAAGAACCGCTATACCCGTGCTCTCTATGGCAGCCACACAGCTTTCCGCTTAGAGACGAGCGACCGCCCCGTTTTTGCCGTTTATGAGAAGCGTAATAGTAAGAATATCAGTTTCCGTCTTCTGCTGAGTGATGGCAGTTCTGTAGCTCTTGATTCTACTGCCTGGTGTGAATCACGCTACACTCCCGGTCGCCGTTCGTATCGCCTGACGCATACTGCCTGGGGTGAAAATGCGGAACTGCAGATCTCCGCTCTCGCCTTACCCGATGAAGATGCTGCTATCTGGAAGATAACTCCCATCAATATGCCTCAGGGGGCTACTTTACGCTCTTTGCTGAGCGAAATTCGTCTTGATAAACTGAGTCGTAACGGTGATATGGGAGCTGACCCTCCCGGTTGCTTCGATGCGCCGGAGCACCCCGAACAATTGCAGGCTATGGATATAGCTCTGGACACTGCTCCACAGAATGTCTATATTCTTGTCCGCGATTATTCCCTGGTGATTCCTTCCTTTGAAGAAGGTGTTGCTCTCTATGATAAATCAGAGCGAGCCCGTGCCGAACTGGCTTCCCGCATTCGGATTACAACTCCCGATCCATTTTTCAACACCTTGGGTGGTGCCCTTGCCGTAGCTGCCGATGGTATTTGGGATGGTGAAGTCTGGTTGCATGGTGCCATTGGCTGGCGTATGCCCCTTAGCGGCTGGCGTGCAGCTTATACAGGTGATGCCCTGGGGTGGCACGATCGCGCCCGCACGCATTTCGATGCCTATGCTGCCAGCCAGGTGACTGAGGTACCCAATACGATACCACATCCTGCACAGGATTCTGCCCTTGCTCTGGCTCGTTCCGTAAAGCAATGGGGTACACCGCAGTACAGTAACGGATATATTTGTCGTAATCCGCGTCGTAACGATCAGATGCATCATTACGACATGAATCTTTGTTATATAGATGAACTCCTGTGGCATCTTAACTGGACCGGTGATCTGGAATATGCCCGTCGTATGTGGCCTGTACTTACTCGTCATCTTGCTTGGGAGAAGCTCAACTATGATCCCGATAATGACGGTCTTTACGATGCCTACGCCTGTATCTGGGCAAGCGATGCCCTCTACTACAACAGCGGTGCCGTAACTCACAGTACTGCTTATAACTATCGTGCCAACCGCCTTGCTGCTCTGATTGCTGAAAAAATAGGGGAAGATTTCACACCTTACCGCGAGGAAGCTGATAAGATATTGAAAGCACTGAATGCCCGCCTTTGGATGCCCGAGCGTGGACATTGGGCTGAGTTCCAGGACTTCATGGGACATAAACGCCTGCATACCGCTCCCGGTGTGTGGACTATCTATCATGCACTTGACAGCGATATTGCCGATCCTTTCCAGGCATACCTTGCCACCAGTTATGTAGACCGTGAAATTCCTCATATCCCTGTTCGTGGCGAAGGTCTGAAAGATGAAGGGTATGCTACCATTTCCACTACCAACTGGCTACCTTATTCCTGGAGTATCAATAATGTAGCTTTTGCCGAAGTGATGCATACCGCCCTTGCTTATTTCCAGGCAGGTCGTACCGATGCCGGTTTCAAATTGTTGAAAAGTTCTATTCTGGATGGTATGTATTTAGGTGAAAGCCCTGCCAACTTTGGGCAGATCAGTTTCTATGATGCTGCCCGTGGAGAGTGTTACCGCGATTTCGGCGATCCTATCGGTGTTGCTTCCCGCGTGTTGATACAGGGTCTTTATGGTATTCTGCCGGATGCAATGAACGAACGTTTGTTAGTGAAACCCGGTTTACCATCCGCATGGTCGTCTGCCTCCCTGCATACACCGGATATTGATTTCGATTTTCAGCGGGGAGATAAGGAAGGAGTTACTTCTTATGTAGTAACTCATCGTTTGCCTGCTGTCCGTACTCTGGAACTTCAATTTCCGGCACAACGTTCTAAGGTGGCAAAACTTACAATCAATGGGAAACCTGCCACGTGGACGTTGGTTGAGAAATCCATTACTCGTCCAATGCTGTCTGTTGTGATATCTGCCTCTTTCGGTGAAGAGACGAATGTACGTATTGAATGGGGTGGTGAAGAACTTTCTTCTCCTGCATCAGTTTCTCCCAATGTTGCATATGCTGAGGCTCCTGTCTGCTTTGTTCCTATGCAACAGGATGAAATGAAATGGTGGTATCCTGTTGACAGACCTCAATCCGAAGCCAATCAAAGTTTGATAGAGCCCAGTACTTTCACCCAAGTTCATTCTGCAAAATGTGAGCCGGTAGTGATGGATACCCGTTTCAACTCATCTGTGACGGATATTTTCCGTAACGAATATCTTTCTCCCCGTTCTCCTTATACTACTTTGCAAATACCCAAACAGGGTATCGGGGAGTGGTGTCATCCTTTGCATACAGTGGATATTAATGATGCCGGGCTTCGTTCTTCTGTTCAGAATGGTATATTGAATATTGAGTTGGGCATACCTTTCCGTACTCCTGCTGAAGGTCATAATGTAGCTTTTACCTCTCTTTGGGACAATTATCCGGATAGCCTGGAAATTCCTCTCAAAGGAAAGGCTTCCCGTGCTTATTTGCTTATGGCGGGCAGTACGAACCATATGCAGTGCCATATCGATAACGGAGTTATCCGCGTCTACTATAAAGACGGTAGCTGTGATGTAATGTCCTTGCGCAATCCGGATAACTGGCCTCCTATCGAGCACATCTTCTTTGAAGACGGTTTAGCGTTCAATCGCCATACGCCGGCACTCTACCGCCTGCGACTTAAAACAGGCGAAATCAGTAATAATTTCGGTGAAGAGTTGGGATTCCCCGGTGCTTCCCGTGAATTGGATGGTGGAGCGGCCGTGTTGCTCGAAATGCCTTTGAACCCCGGTAAGAAGCTTTCTCACCTTGTTCTCGAAACTCTTTCCAACGATGTGGTAATCGGATTGATGAGTATTACGCTGCAACGGTAAGTAATCCCTTGGCAAAGCACCATACGAAATACCCGCATATCACTACTTTGAATACTGTTCCTACCAAGAAACCTATCAGTGCCCCGATGCCCGATTTGAAGGCATCCCGGGCACTTCTTTCTCCTAAAAGTTCTCCGATGAAAGCCCCTCCGAAAGGTCCTAAAACAATTCCCCACGGGCTAAAAAACACGATTCCGACAATAGAACCTATCAGGCATCCCCAACTTCCCCATTTGGTTCCACCGCTAAATTTACTTCCTATGACAGGAGTAAAGTAATCCAGCACTTGCACCACCACAACCAGCAACAACCACACGAGTAACTGAGTGGTAGAAAATTGCGTTCTATCCGTAATGTGAAGCAATAATAAGCCGATGTAAGATATAGGCGGCCCGGGAATGACAGGCAGGACACAGCCCAATAAGCCTACGATAAGGCATATCCCTCCTAATGTGATGAGTAAAATGTCAACCATGCTGATATAGATTTAGGAAAATGTTGTCTTTTGTGAACCGATATATAACAAAAAAGGTCTAACTCTTGTTGAGAATCAGACCTTTTTTGTGTCGGAATGAGGCGACTCGAACGCCCGACCCCTACGTCCCGAACGTAGTGCGCTACCAACTGCGCTACATTCCGATACTTGCTTTCGAAAAGTGGTGCCACCAGGAATCGAACCGGGGACACAAGGATTTTCAGTCCTTTGCTCTACCAACTGAGCTATGGCACCTTCTTCGTTTGCGGGTGCAAAGATAAATAGTTTTTTTAATACAGCCAAAGGATTTCTGAAAAAATAAAAGAAAAATCCCCCTTACATTTTATAGGTCATCATGTAAGGGGGAATGTCTTCTTATAATTAGTCTATATTCGGGTTGATGCTTTTCCAATCCTTTATTTCAGGAAGTACACCCATTCCGATTACCTCGTCGCGCAGCTTGCAAAGGTGTGCATAGCTTTCTTTCAGTTTAGCTTCTTCTTCCGGAGTACCTTTCAGTTCTTTGTAATGTACGCCGTCTTTGGTGATTTCTGTTTCCATAGCCATCATGATGTGGTCGAAGCCGTGGCTGTGTACATAGGTACCTGCAGGCCAGCGGAACGGTTTGTCACCCATAGCAGCGGCAATCATCTCTATGGATACGTATGCAGGGCTTTGGAAAGAAGAGCGTCCGCGGAGGTTGATAATATTGGCACCGCCCTTGGTTACCTTGCTCTGGATTTCAGCCCATTGCTCGGCAGTGAGAGCAGGAGTACCGATGATTTCCAACAAAGGTTTACCGTCTACTTTGGCAGTGGAAGCATAAACAGCCATTTGTTCTCCGTGCCCACCATAGGTACGGCAGTTCTCCACCTTGTCGGGAGAAATATGGAAATGCTTGGCAAGTTCGCTGCGTAAGCGGGTGCTATCGAGAGCGGCAAGGGTAGTTACCTGTGAAGGTTTCAGGCCGGAGTACAACAGGGTTATCAATCCGGTGATGTCAGCTGGATTGAAGATTACCACTACATGTTTCACATCCGGACAGTAAGCCTTTACATTCTTACCGAATTCCTCGGCGATGGCGGCGTTGCCTTTCAGTAAGTCTTCACGTGTCATGCCGGCTTTGCGGGCAGCACCACCCGAAGATACGATGTATTTGGCACCTGTCAGTGCTTCTTTGATATCAGAAGTGTAAGTGAGGTTCAGTCCTTCGAAACCGCAGTGGAACATTTCTTCTGCTACACCTTCCAAGCCCGGGCCGTAAGGATCATACAGACAAATGTTTGGTGTCAAATGCATCATAATGGCAGTCTGTGCCATGTTAGAACCGATCATACCGGCTGCTCCTACAATCGTAAGCTTTTCGTTTGTTAGAAATTCCATAACTTTTATGTATTTAAAGGTGAATATTATTTTCTTCATTTCTGATTTCACGCTACAAAAATAACTGTTTTCCAAGAGATTTGTTCATAGAAAAAAGTTATGGTTTAGATTGAAAAGTTATTCCTTATACTTATCTTTGCTCAAAAGCTAAGATAAGCAGCCTCCTGGCATTAAAAATAAGCGGCCTTATTTTGTACTGCCTTCGGTTTGCATTACCTTTGCCCCCAAAGGAAAAGAAATTATGAGCATCGAATTAGGAAAATACAATGTCTTAGAGGTAGTCAAAGAAGTAGAGTTTGGCATGTATCTGGATGGTGGTGAAGACGGAGAAATCCTGCTTCCCTTACGCTATGTGCCCGAAGGTTGCCAGCCGGGAGACTTACTGAATGTATTTATATACTTGGATAACGAGGAACGCCTTGTAGCCACTACGCTGACCCCGCTGGTGCAGGTGGGCGAATTTGCCTGTCTGGAAGTGGCATGGGTAAACGAGTACGGGGCATTCCTGAACTGGGGATTGATGAAAGACCTCTTCGTGCCTTTCCGTGAACAAAAGATGAAGATGCAGGTTGGGAAGAAGTATGTCGTTCATGCCCATCTGGATGATGAAAGCTACCGCATCGTAGCTTCTGCCAAAGTGGACCGCTATCTTTCCAAGGAGGCTGCCCCTTACGAGGCGGGAGATGAAGTGGATATACTGATCTGGCAAAAGACGGATTTAGGTTTCAAGGCCATCATTGAAAATAAGTACAGCGGTTTGCTCTATGATAGTGAAATATTCCAGTCCCTGCATACGGGCGACCGGGTGAAAGCTTTCATTAAGCAGGTACGCGAAGATGGTAAGATAGACCTGATACTTCAGAAACCCGGTTTCGAGAAGATAGACGATTTTTCGAAAACCCTGTTGCAATACATCAAGGATAATGGCGGACGGATTGCATTGAATGATAAAAGTCCGGCAGATGAAATCTACTCTACCTTTGGGGTGAGTAAGAAGACCTTTAAGAAAGGAGTGGGCGATCTTTATAAAAAGCACCTCATCCTCTTGCAAGGAGATGGTATCGTGTTGGCAACTTCCCCGAAGTCCTAAATTGATTAGGGAAATCCCTATATAAGAATAGAGAGAAACAAGCGAATAGGGGATAATCTTCCCCTATTTTTGTTTTCAACAAAGAATAGATATTCATGAACTAAGTAAAAAACGCTACCATGAAACGAATATTATTTATCCTGCTTGCCACTTTGAGTACTGCTGTTTGCAGCGCAGGCACGGACGCTATGAGTAATAGCAAAGTACGTAAGGAAACCCGTTTCCTCACCGATAAAATGGCTTATGAGCTGAATCTGAACACCGAGCAATACAATGATGTGTATGAAATCAATTATGATTTCATTTCCGGCATACGTTATCTGATGGATGATGTATTGTATGGCAATGAGTGGGCACTCAATCGTTATTATGATTGTCTGGATGTACGCAATGACGATCTCCGTTGGGTATTGAGCAGTGGCCAGTATGCCCGCTTTATACAGGCAGAGTATTTCTATCGTCCCATCTACACCAGTGGAAACCGTTGGTACTTCCGTGTTTATGTCACGTATACCAATCACAATCATTTCTACTTCCCCCGTCCATATCACTACCGCACATACGCAGGCGGGCACTATCGTACACATCATAATAATACAAGCTATTATCGTGGACGATACAAGCATCCATTCTATAACGGTTCGTACCGCATCCGTGATACTAAAACCTATACTACGCACCGCCGTTCGGATTTCGGTTCTGTAACTGTACGTCCGGGTTCCAATCGTGCACCGGCAAGAGATGATGTATACACTACCCGTCGTAGCAGTTCCAATAATAACCGCTCTACCACTACCGGTACTACCCGTCGTGAAAGTACGAACAGCAATGCTACTACCAATACTAATAATAGCTCACGCAGCAATAGTAGCACCACGCGCAGAACAGATAACAGTACGCGCAATAATAGCGATTCCCGCAGCAACAGTAATAGCTCTCGTAGCAATAGCAGCAGCGAAACGAAAAGCAATACGAATACCACTCGCCGTAGCACCACTACCAAGCCGAGTACGGAACGTAAAGAGAACAGTTCTTCCAGTGTGCGGAAATCTACAGAAAACAGCAGCCGTAGCAGCGGTTCTTCTTCTACAAGAAGCAGTAGCTCCGGTACTTCCCGTCGTTCTTCGGGCGATCGCCGCTAAGTAAAAAATGAGCGAATTATTTGTGTATCTGCCGAATAATTCGTTCCTTTGCACCGCTTTCGCGCAATCGCTGTCAGGACCCAGAGAGAAGCCTGGTATGTTGCGTTGTAACGATCAAACAATTTAAGAACAATAACAATGGATTTAATTAAAATTGCAGAAGAAGCATTTGCTACCGGTAAACAACACCCGAGCTTCAAAGCAGGTGACACTGTTACAGTAGCATATCGTATTGTCGAAGGTAACAAAGAACGTGTACAGTTGTACCGTGGTGTTGTTATCAAGATTGCCGGTCACGGAGACAAGAAGCGTTTCACTGTACGCAAGATGTCTGGTACCGTAGGTGTAGAACGTATTTTCCCAATCGAATCACCGGCTATCGATAGCATCGAGGTGAACAAGGTAGGTAAAGTTCGTCGCGCTAAATTGTACTATCTGCGTGCTCTTACCGGTAAGAAAGCAAGAATTAAAGAAAAAAGAGTTAATAGCTAATTTGTTATACTCTAATTTCGAGATAAAAAGAGGAGACTTCGCAAGAGTTTCCTCTTTTTGTTTAATGTAGGTAAGCTGTTTGATCCATGCAAAGGATCGGGTGCAGGTACATGGTATCTGAATTTGCAGAAGTATTTTTTCTTTGTTATACGAAACTGCTGTATATCATATATTAAGAAATGAAAAGGATTATCTTGTCAATACTGTGCTTGGCTGCGTACATTAGCCTTGTGGCACAAAATATTAGTGGAAACCTGGTGGATGAAGCGCAGCAACCGCTTCCTTATGCTAACGTAGTGTTGCAAACTATAGATTCTGTCTTTGTAACCGGAACTACTACTGGTGAAAAAGGTGAATTCAAACTCCAGAAAATCGCTGCCGGAGACTATCGGCTTGTGATTTCCAGTATCGGTTATCAACCGTTATATCTTTCTCTCCAAGGTTTTGAACGTACTGCCGATGTAGGTACGCTAACTCTGGCAGACGCTTCGCAAGAGTTGGGTGAAGTAACTGTCACCGCTTCCAGCAGGGTGAGCCGGGCAGACCAAAAATTGATATTTCCCAGTAAAAAGCAAATCAGTGCATCCAATAATGGGGTAGATATGTTGCGTCATCTGATGTTGCCCCGGCTTCGTGTCAATAGCATAGATGGTAGTGTAGGCATGACCGACGGTAGCAGTGTGCAGCTCTGTATCAATGGGCGAAAAGCTACAAAGGAGGAAGTCACCGCCCTGTTGCCTGAAGAGGTTATACGTGTTGAATTCCAGGAAGACCCGGGCTTGCGTTATGGCGATGCAGGTGCGGTGGTAAACTACATTGTCCGCCGTTATGAGGTGGGAGGTTCCTTTGGCTACAATGGTATGCAAAGCCTGAAGAGTGGCTTTGGCAATCATAACCTGACAGGAAAAGTGAATTTCAAGCAATCGGAAATCAGCTTTTACTACGGTAACCGCCTGCAATATTTCAACGAGATATGGTTCGATAAGAATGAAACGTTCACTTTTGAAGATGGCAGTCAGTACCATCGCAGCCAGTATGCTGAGGCAAACAAGAAGAAGAACTTGCAGCAATGGGGTGCTGTAACTTATAATTTACAAGAGGCCGATAAGTATATGCTGAACGCTACTGTAGGCTTTTCTCACTATAATGATCCTGACTTGCGAATGAAAGGGAAACTACATACCGAAGAATTTCCCAATTCCGTAACCGACCGTGAAGAGTGGAACCATGACCGCAACCTCAGTCCTTATCTGGATATTTATTTTCAGAAAAACCTGAAACATAAGCAATTCCTGGCCCTCAATGTGGTGGGTACATATATTAATACCAAGAATCGTAGCAGCTATACCGAATTGTTGTCCGGAGAACCGGTGGTAGATTACTATTCGGGGATACGGGGTAAAAAATATTCGTTGATCGGTGAAGGTATTTATGAGAAAGCTTATAAAGATGGAGGAAAATTGAGTGCAGGCGTACGTCATACCCAGGGATATACGGACAATGATTATAATGGTACGCTGCAGTATAGTTCGCAGATGAAGCAGGCCGATACTTATGCTTATGCACAGTATAATGGTAAATGGGGTAAATTGGGCTATCGCCTCGGAATGGGTGTCACCCGTTCATGGTTTCAGCAAATAGGGCAGGAAGATTATGAAACTTATTCTTTGAATCCGCGCCTGAACCTGACTTATGCTTTCAACGATCAATGGAGCATCTCACTGAACGGAAATGTCAACACAATGAATCCTTCACTTTCGCAGTTAAGTGCTGTAGAGCAATTTACTGATTCCCTGCAATCGGAACGTGGTAACCCGAATCTGAAGCCTTATTCTTATTATCGTTCCACTTTCCGTCTGAATTACAACAAGGGCAAATGGGATGTCGGATTGCGTAACCAGTATAACTACCGTGACAAGGCCATCATGCCTCACATTTATCGTGAGGATGATAGATTTATCCATAGTTACGCTAATCATGCCAATTTCCAGGATTGGACTGTAGGCCTGGATGCACGTGTAGGTATGCTTTGGGATGTGCTACAACTGAGTGGTAGCATCGAAAGTCGTAAATATTGGAGTAACGGTATTGATTTTCGCCATACACAGCATAGCATCGGTTGGGACGTCGCTGCTACCTTTATGTATAAAAACTTCACCGCTTCTGTGGAATTTCAGCATAATAGTGATTATTTCTTTGGCGAAGTTCTGGCTACTGGTGAAGAAGCGCATGCAATTGATCTTCAATATCGTTGGAAACGGTTGAATGTCGGCCTGCGTATGTTCAATCCTTTCCAGAAGGATTACAAACGCAATGAGGCGGACTGGAACAAATATGCAGGATACAGTTATCAGTATCACATCGATGATGTTGCCCGCATGATTTGCGTTACGTTGTCATGGAACATCAACTTCGGTCGCGACTATAAGAGTAGTAATAAGAAAATGCAGAATAGCGATACTGACGCGGGAGTCTTGTAAACTCTTCTTTTTAGATCCTTTGACTTAATCGCTTGAATAATAGTTGTTTGCAAGAAGTTAATTCCTTGCCGACAAGAAGTTAACTTCTTGTTGACAAGGAATTAACTCTTTGTGTGCAGGGAGTTTGGTCCATATGTCTCAAAGCCTAAATGATAAACAGTCCAGACTGTTTATTCGGGAAAAACGTTATCTTTGCAAGTAACAATTGAAAAATGGGCTTGAATGATGAGAAAAGTACAGAAGTTCTTTAATACGGCAGGACCGATAAATCCTGCAGACCATTATAATATTGATCCGCTTGCCCGGATTGAGCTTGAAGAAGTGGAGTCTTTGATTTATCAAAAGAAGTATTTCATTCTCCACGCTCCCCGGCAGACGGGGAAGACTTCTTGTCTGCTGGCACTCCGTGATTACTTGAATGCTCGTGGGGAATTCTATGTCGTTTATGCTAACGTAGAAGCCGGACAAGCCTATCGTAACAATATTCACGAAGTTGAACAACGCTTTGTGGGTGCCATTGCCAGCCGGGCTTCCATCGTTCTGAATAACCGTATTCCTTATGAGGTGATGGAGGCAGCTGAAAAAGAAAGAGACGGCTTCATAACTTCTTATCTCCGCCTTCTGAGCGAAGCTCTCGATAAGCCGCTTCTTCTTTTTATTGACGAAATAGATGCATTGGTGGGTGATTCGCTTGTCAGCGTTCTTCGTCAGATACGTGCCGGCTATGATCAGCGCCCGGAACACTTTCCGCAAAGTATTATTCTTTGCGGTGTGCGCGATGTACGTGATTATCGTATTGTGACTTCCAATCAGGACATCATTACCGGAGGGTCAGCTTTCAACATCAAAGCTAAGTCCTTGCACTTGGGTAACTTTTCGCGTGCAGAAATCCACGAACTCTATCTACAACATACTGCTGCTACGGGACAAGAATTTGATGACTCCTGCTTTCCCATGATTTGGGAGGCAACCGAAGGCCAGCCTTGGCTGGTCAATGCATTGGGCTATGAGGTGACTGAGGAGATGCGGGAGAATCGTGACCGCACCATCCGCATTATTCCCGAAATGATATACCGTGCACAAGAGCGTATCATTTATCGTCGTGATACGCACATTGATATTCTGATTGACAAGTTACGCGAAGATCGTGTACGCAATGTTATCGCTCCTATCCTGGCTGGTGAAGACGGAGACGTTGAAGAGCATCTGCGCGACGACGATATCCAGTATGTCGTGGATATGGGGTTGATTGTTCGCGACAAGCCACTACGGATTGCCAATGCCATTTACAAAGAGATCATTCCCCGTGAACTGACATGGGCACGTCAGCAGACACTTGTCCAGCAGGCCGCTTGGTACATTAACCCTGACAACAGCATCAATATGGAAAAACTTCTCCTTGATTTTCAGCAATTCTTCCGCGAAAATGCTGACTCGTGGATAGAACGTTTTGATTATAAGGAAAGCGGTCCCCAGCTTCTTTTGCAAGCCTTCCTGCAACGTGTTGTGAATGGTGGTGGATATATCGATCGCGAATATGGGTTAGGCCGTGGACGTACGGACCTGTTGATAACGAAGCCATTGACTGATGGCTATGGAGGGCCTTTTCAGCGCATCGTTCTGGAACTGAAAATAAAGCGTGGAGATCTTGAAACGACCATTGCAAAGGGACTGAAACAAACCGTCGGCTACATGGATAAGTGCGGCGGTGTGATTAACGAAGGCCATTTTATCCTTTTCAACCGGGACAAAGCTGTATGCTGGGATGATAAGATCTGGCATCGTCGTGAGGAGTTCGATGGACGAAGCATTACTGTCTGGGGTATGTAAGGCTGTTTCTGTTGTGGAGATTGGCAGACTGATACTGTTGGCTATGCTATTTCCGTCTGCACTGCAAAAGCTGAGATAGGCTACCAGTTCATCCCCTTCCCAATCATTCGGAAGTGATAGCTCGGCATGCCTGTCAGAGCGCAAGGCAGCCTCTGTATCGTAAACTGCTGTCTCTTTGTCTTTATTGTAGACCAATAGCATGGCTATGTCTGCACTTTCTGCATTTCCCATGCTGCTGTTATCTTGCCAGTCGAAGTACATTTTATCTCTGTCCTGTGTGGCTGTACCTTCAAATACCGGCATCAGGCTTCCGGTGGATACCAGTACCCGGTCAAAGTCAATCTTGACTTCTTTTCCATCACCTGTCACTGCTCTTTTCAGCATGTAGGACATTGCTGAATTGAATGCTGATCTCTCTCTTGTAAATTCCTTGTAACCGATGCGTACAAAGGGTTTGATATTCTTCAGGAAATTGAATGCTGTGGCAAATTTGCCTCTCTGTTCCTGTTGCTTAGGTGTGCGCGGATTGCTGACCTTGGCCGCCCGTGCCCGTATATAGTATTTTGATTTCCAGCGAAAACCGACTATCGGTCCCACTTTTCCGGAGAAACCTCCGAGTATGCCTTGATTGATTGTTCCCATAATGTCGCGTTTTTAAGTTAGTTCTTTTATTTCTGATGTAAAGGTATGTATTAATATTTTCTTCTGCCAAATGAATTTGGCGGTTTGTCTTCATGAATGTGATTTTTGCGTCCGTTTGCAGCGATTTGCGTAGTTGGAGGATTTTGACTTTGGCTGGCTGCTTAAAATATCAGCTTCTTACCCGGAATATACTTGCTCCGTACCAACTCCACACTTTCTCCACTCAGAGGTACCTGGGAGTGGAGAAGGTACGGAGCAAGTATGTTTCGGGTAATATGGAATTATAATCCAAATGGATAGAACAATTGTCTAAATCTTCTTTTTAATCACGCTGTTTGGTGCTTTTCTAATTCTTATGGGCTATTTTTGTGTCTTGTATAAAAAGAAGTAAATCATCATCTTTTATTAATAGAGGCGCTTCGTAGTATGCCATATTCTTTATGTTATGGATGTAGGAGATAATCTCTATTCTTATGATGTTTCGTAACTATAATGAAGGCTTTCTATGGCACTTTGTATGAAAAAATGTTTGCGTACTTTTGGTGAATAAATATTGTGTAAGAATAGATACTATAAATGTGAATATTATGAAAAATAAATGCTGTTTTTTTATTTCTATTTTCTTTTTATTTGGTTGCAAATCAGAAAACACGCAATATGAAAAAATATCATATACGTTATTAGATGACGAAATCGTGACTACTATGCCGGGTAGTCTCATTGTTACCAGTGATTATTTAGTTTGGACTGATCCTTTTGCCCGTGATTATTTTGTACATGTGCATGATAAAGAAACAGGTGGAAAGATAGGGGCTATGGGAAAGGTAGGTGAAGGGCCTCAGGAATTTATTACAGGAGGAATTAATCAAATAGCTATTGATAATTGCTTTTTTGCTAATGATGCCAATGGAAAAACGAAAGGCTTTTTGTCATTAGATAGTTTAGTATTGAATAGGGAGACTTTTGTTCCATTATCTGATTCCGAACAATTGTCTCGTCCATTTATGGTGGAACTGATGAAAGGTCTATTTGTAGGAATAACAAATGATGGAGATAGTGACTATTTTAGAACTAACATTAAAGGGAATACATCGACTTTTGGTAGATATCCTATACCGGAAGTAAAACAGCATGTTGGTGGAATTTTTGCTTATAATCCTGAGAGGGATTTATTGGCATTTGCCTCTTTTAATTTCCCATACTTAGTTCTTTATCAAAAAACAGGAGATACCTTCAGGTTATTATGGGAACGGAAGTCTGATGGAGATGAATATGAAGTTGCTGATGATCAAATTATTTTTGATCATACGGTTGGTGGTATCTATGAAGTTTGTATGAGTAAAGACTATATCATAGCTTTGGAACGGGATCGGGACAGAGATCCAATGGATGAATCTACTGTTGGACGGGATGTGAGCAAATGTCCTCATACTGTTTTTTTATATGACTATGAAGGTAGCCTTATTAAGATTGTTGATTTAGGGATACCAGTAATGCGCATTGCCGCGGATTGCCAGAATAATGTTCTGTATGCTATTGGAGCAAATCCTGATTATGTATTAGTGAAGTATGAATTATAGAGGTCTACATTTTATTACTATTTGCAGTCTTATCTGCCTTTTATTCTCTTGTAGTCAGGAGAAGTCATCTGTTCAGGTCTGCTACAAGCAATCTTTTCCTGTTGATACGGTTATGACTGTACAAGAGTATGCTGTGGAAGAAGATGCAAAGCTTCCACAATTGTTTAAACTGGAGAACAGGTTGCTTGTTTTTGGTGATTATGGTATGATGAGTATTTATTCTTATCCGGAGTTACAACTGATTTGTAGTCAGGAGGGAGCTGGCGGAGCTTCCAGAACCATCGGGAAAGGGAAGTTGTACGTTGAAAAACAAGGTAAGGTTGATGCTTATGAACTGGAAAATGATTCTTTGATTCAAACATCCTCTTTTGCGATAGCGAATAAAGTACCCTATTCCATAGGTACGGTGCAGGAACTGCGACCTGATGTTTATATCTATCCTGATATGTCTGATTTTCCGGGGATGCGTGAGTTTCATATTATGAATACCCAGAAACGGCAATGTGTATCGAAAGGAGACTATCCGGAGGATGACAAGCGCTTTAAGAAACGTAGGGAATTTAAAACGGCATATATGCATAGCTTATGGGTGAAGCCTGATAAAAGTGCTTTTGTTGTTGTTTATTCTCAATTACGCCGCGTACGTATTTACGATAAGGAAGGTGAACTATGCCATGATATTTTTTTGGAAAACGAAACGGGCAATTATAAGGTTGTACCCAAAAACGCTTCTGAACGATATTGGCACTTTGGGCAATCCTTTGTGACAGACAGATATATTTATTTACTGAATCCTGATAAATTGGGAATAGCTAATGCAGAATCACGATGCAATATTCTCGTGTTGGATTGGGATGGTAATTTAGTGGCCAGATATAAATTGAATGTGTGGGTATATGACTTTTTTGTTGATGAGGCAAATAGCATCATTTTTGGCAGCTGCTGGGGGAATTTTAAAAAGGACACTTTCTTTTCATTGATAACATTGATATAAATTCTATTGATTCAAATTCAATATTATTTAAATGCTGTTTCAAAGAGAGAACTCTATAAATATCTTCTTGTATAGCTATAGTGTGAATATTATAGTGTGGCATGAAAAGATTCTTGTAATGTTTTGTTGGTGAAAAATAGATTGTGTACTTTTGTAAAGTGAAATGATTAACTCTACTATGAAACACTATCAATCAATACTGTTTGCGTTATGCGGATTATTACTTCTTACCTTGGGAATACTTGTTTATCAGGTGTATGACAGTGGCGTGGGAGGACGTGAACGTTGTAAACGCGAAGCAGAACTTTCACTGAAATCTGCTGCAGAACTTTGGGTGAACCGGGAGTTTGATAAACTGGGGATACCCTTCTATTATGAAGGAGGTGAACCGAAGACGAAAAATAAAGTGCGCCGTATGGTTTTAGCCGAAGGGGAGTTTGTGGTGGAGATTGATTCGCTGAAAGAAGTAAAGCGACTGACCGCTTCATGGATGTTAGGCTTAAAGACTCGTGTGTTATTTTTATTGGATACGCCTCCTGTACTTCTTCTGAATGAATTGTGGCAAAAGGAACTGGATAGTATGAAGCCATATTGTTCAGGTGCTTTTGTTGTACAATCGGAACTGCCGGACAAGAAGAAAGGCGAAAAATTTATTGCAGGTGATTCGACGCTTATGACTGATAAGTATAAATTGGGAGATTATTACTTGGATGATATGTATTTTCTTTCATTGGCGGCTTATCTTTCGGTTCCGTCCCTGTGGTTGTGCGCCGATTGGGGCGGAAGAGCTATTCTGTCTTGTCTTGTTATGATTGCAATCTTGTTATCTGTACTTATTTTTTTCTTTTTACACAATAGAAATAAGCAAAATAATGTTGAAACGAATCCTTCAGATGATTTTGTTATGTGCATTTCAGAGAGAAAATATCAAATAGCTGGAGTGCTGTTCGATGAGGAAGCCGGTACGCTTACTTTTGAAGATAAGAATACGGTGAAATGTGCTATGCAGCTTTATAAGCTACTATCTGCATTTGTTCATGCAAAGAGCCATTTTTTGCCGAACGACCGGATAGTTGAGATTTGCAGTTGGAGTGCGGAAGATTGCGGTATCAATGAGAAAAGAAGGGTGACGGTAAGCTTGCTTAGGAAATTGCTTGACAGTGAAAAGTCTCATGTAAATTTGGTGTCCGGTAGAAATGAGGAAAATAAGTTGGGCTTTTATTTGATTGTTGAAAAATGATAAGTGCTTTGCTTTCAGTGTAAAAGAGGAGGGTAAAAGAAATTTTACGCCTCTTTTTACTCCCATAAATAGTTTTTTGAATCTTTTTATTTTTTACATTTGCCGACATCATAAACGTTGAAATAATAATGAAAAACAGCATGAAAAAGATTCTGGTATTTATAGTTGTTATAGCTATTGCTATGGGAGGGTATGTTTATAAAAAACAGTCAACTGCAAGAATGTCTTCTTTGTTACTGGAGAATATAGAAGCATTGGCGGATCCGGAAACCGGTCATCGTTTTTGTTTTGGTACAGGTTCGGTCGATTGTCCATTTAATCATGTTAAGGTATATACTTATGCTTCTCCGTACAGCTTACATTATTAGCATTTTATCTATCTTTCTGTTCACTTCTTGCGCATCAAAATCAGATGTTTCCATTATAGATACATATACCGATTTTCCTCAAGAACAAGAACTGAAGTCTAAAACAATACTATTGGATACAGCATTGTTCCGGTATCCTTTCCGATTGCATATCGGTAATGATAAGGCTGTGGTGCTTGATTTGCATGGAACGGATTATTCTTTCATGCGTTCAGCTATCCTGATTTTCATTACTTATCTTCTTTTGGGAAGCGTGGGGATGCACCGCAAGATATGCTTTCTGCCGAAAATATTCGATGGAATGGGGCTTTTTGGTGGACATTAGACGCTAATAAGTCAGAATTAACGAGGTTTGAGTTTGCTTTATCCGGTGATTCATTGCTTCGTCAGGAAGCAGTGAATTTGGATAAAGATATTCTCCGGGCACTGGATTTTGTAATGTGTGAGGACTCTACTTTTATTATTCCCGATTATTCGGGTGATAACCGTTTTTGTAGGGTGGATAGGAATGGGAAACTGATGCATAAATTCGGTACTATACCTTCTGCCAATGAAGATGCTTTGCTGAATGCTTGTCCTGCTTTAGCTCAGGCATGGCGTAGCTTTATTGATTATAATCCCCAAAATGGAGTGTTTGCTGCTGTTACTCAATTGGGGGAAGTACTTGAAATTTATAATCTGAAAGACAGTACACATGTGGTACGTATTGGACCGCATGGTGAGCCAGAATTTCAGGTCTCTGAAGGCTATGGTATTCCGACGGGGATTATGGGATTCAGTGATGTACAAGTGACTGAGAATGCTATTTATGCAGTCTTTCACGGGCGTTCGTTCCAGGAAATCGCACGGAATGCACAGAAAGGAACGAAGCTGGATGGTGGACAATATATCTATGTATTTAGTTTGAATGGTGAACCACTAAAGAAATATGTATTGGATCATTATGTTTATGGTATATCGGTAGATGAGCAACGCGGAGTGATTTATGTTACAGATGTGAATCGGGATGAACCTATATTGGAATACAGCATAAAAGATGTATGAAGTGATATAATTTATTAAAAGGAGCAGACGGCAAACGACTTGTTGCTGCAATAGAATACCGAATGCTCCGTAACCCCTAAAATTTAGAAGCCTGGCGAAGATACAAATTTTTAATGAAAAACGGAAACTGATTTCTGCTGTTACGATAGTGCAGTATGAAATATGCTCTAATGAGATATTTATATCTTAATTTTGACTGTACATAAGTGTACTTGATATGATTAATTGAATAGATTTTTACTTTGAAACAATATAAAAATGAAGAAGTTTGTGAAAATAGCTTTTGTTGCAGCTTTTGCGGCAATTGCAGGTTACGGTGTCTATGCTAATCAGAAAGTAGACACTATGTCGGATTTGATGCTGGCTAATGTGGAAGCATTAGCTGACAATGAATATCATGTAGATCCTAGATGTCCTAATGGATGTACTAGTGGGACTACCGGATGCTATTGTTACAAAACATATCCAAATAAAAGAGAAGTGAAATGGAGTTGATATTTATAGCTGCTAAAATGTGCTTAGGATATTCCAATAGGCATTTTGGTCGTTTGCTATAGTAATATGATAAGGACAGAAATCAGCTTGTTATAGGCTGTGATTTCTGTCCTGTTGAAGCTTAAAATAATACTAAAAATCTGTTCTAATGAAACATATTATCTATTTTGTTCTGTTTGTTTTCTTTATGAGTAGTTGCTTTAAAAACTCTAATATAGAAAAAAAACAGGATCATTCTGCCAATATCATTGATGTAAAGGAACTGGTGAAAGAGATCGTTATAGATACTCCTCTAATAGGAGGCTGGGCGCGACCCTTTATCGTAAATGATTATCTGTTAATAAGTGATTCTCAATCCGAAGAAAAGCTAATTTATGTCTTTGACAAGAATAATTTCTCTTATTTGATGGGTGTTGGAGATGTAGGGGAGGGACCTAATGAAATCACGAATATGGGAGTAATTGTACCTAATGAAGAGCATCACCGTTTTTTTGTACCTGATTATGGAAAATTGAAAATATTAAGTTATAATGTGGACAGTATATTGAAAAATCCTTTTTACCGACCTGAATTGAAAGGAGATATGAAAGAATTGCAATTTCCAGATAGATTTGTTTATGTGAATGACACTTTCTGCATTGCACGTTCCATAGTGGTCGGAGAAAGCAAATATTTTCAACAATCTTTGGTGAAGTGGAATATGTTGACAGGAGACATGGAATTATTAGTTGAAGGGCATCCAAAAATAGAACGTAAGCGTAGTCAGTTTGCAGTTTCTCTAAAACATAATTTAATAGTTGATTGCTATGCTCATCATGACTTGATGACGATTTATGACCTTGACGGAAATTTGAAATACAATATTTATGGTCCTTATTGGGATGACAAGACGAGCAATGATATGGTTTATTATGATGCTGTAGTGATTTGTAAAGACAGAATTGTTGCGGCTTATGCAGGAGGACGTAATTGGGATGACGAGGGATTTCCTAATTGTTTTCAAGTTTATGACTTCGATGGAAATTATATTAAAACGCTGAATATAGGTCGTAAAATTTGTAATTTTTGTTATGATCAGGAGCTAAATCGATTAATAATGGTATTAAATGATGAAATACAATTTGCTTATTTAAATCTAGATGGGCTTATAGAGTAAAAATAGAAAAATTAATGTTGAAAGAATAATGATGAAATATTTTGTTATTATGATATTAAGTTTGTCTGTGCTGTCTTGTATGGATGTTAGACAAAATGAGCTTGAAAATCTGTTAGAGAAATGGATAAATCGTGAAGTTAAATTTCCTGCAACTTCCATCTTTACAGTACAGGGGAAGGATACTGTGGCTTTTTATGTGGGGGGTGAATACAAAATTGTGACGTATGTTGATACCATAGGATGTACCAGTTGTAAATTGCAGTTATCGGACTGGAAGAAATTTATGAATGTGGTTGATTCTATAAAAGGTGATTCAGTTAAGTTCTTATATTATTTTGCTCCAAAAAAGAATCGGGAGGTATATAGTGTGTTAAGAACTGAAAAGTTTGTTTATCCAGTTTGCATTGATGAAAAAGATTCGTTGAATATATTGAATCAGTTTCCTTCTAAAATGGAGTACCAGACTTTTTTGTTAGATAGAGATAATAAGATTATAGCAATTGGAAATCCTATTCATAATTCAAAAGTTAAAGATTTATATTTAAAGATTATTCAGGGAGAAGAACTTACACAGATGAATGAAGATACGGGTTTAGTGACAGAAGTTGGCATTGACAGTACATTCTTATCCTTAGGTAATTTTGGCTGGAAAAAAGAACAAAAAGTAGTTTTCACATTGAAAAATACCGGTGATAATACATTGGTGATTGACGCAGTTGCTACATCTTGTGGTTGCACGAAGGTAGAATATGATAAAGAGCCTGTACGTCCGGGTGGTTCTGTTGATCTTCATGTGAGTTATAAGGCAGAACATCCTGAGCATTTCAATAAAACAATAACTGTGTATTGCAATGCAAAAGTTTCTCCTTTACTTTTAAGGATAATGGGAAATGCAGAATGAACATGAAAAGCTGCTTATACTTCTTCCGTAACCCCTAAAATTTAGAAGCTTGGCGAAGATACAAATTTTTAATGAAAAACAGATACTGATTTCTGCTGTTACGATAGTGCAGCATGAAATGTACTCTAATAAGATATTTATATCTTAAATTTGACTGTGCATAAGTGTACTTGATATCGTTAATTGAATAGATTTTTACTTTGAAACAATATAGAAATGAAGAAGTTTGTGAAAATAGCTTTTGTTGCAGCTTTTGCGGCAATTGCAGGTTATGGTGTCTATGCTAATCAGAAAGTAGACACTATGTCGGATTTGATGTTAGCTAATGTGGAAGCTTTGGCTCATTGGCTTTTTGGGCTTGGATTTGTAGTGAGTGTGAACCTTATTGGTTATTAGAAGGAAGCGTTAAGGCGCATTGTTAATGATGAAGCAAATTTATATACTTTTCACATCTCTCCTTATTCTTTTTTTTCTATTGGAGGGATGTACGTCTAAGGGGAAACTGGCAGAACAGTTTCCCCCACTAAAAGAATTGAAAGCAGATAGTATTTCTACTCCTCCGATTTTATTGTCTGTGACCCGATTGTTTATTACAAATAATATGTTGGTGGCATATCAACAGAGAAGCGATACTATGTTCTCTTTTTGGAAATTGCCGGAATGTAGTTACTTGTTTAGGGCTGGCAGTAGAGGAGAAGGACCTGATGATTTCTTGATGCTTGATAGGACATTTCAAGAAATGTCATCTGGCTTTAAAACATTTGAAATAGCATCGAATAAGGTGAAAGAAGTGGCTGTAGATTCGATAGGCAGTTTTAAAGTGGTTTCTGCTAAACAGTTGGAGGTAGATCAAAGAGGACTGAATCGTTTCCTTTTTTTAAAGAATGATAGTTATTGCTTTGTTTCTGATAAGGAGGAATGTGAGTATGCTTTGCTTGACAAAGATGGAGTGGTACACTATTTTGGCAATTATCCGGAAGGTTTATTAGAAAAAAAGGAAGATGACTTGAATTGTTTTGTCTATAATAAGTTAACGATTGCCAATCCTCAAGGTGATAAATTTGCAGCATTTTATGCTTATATAAAACTTTGTAGAATTTATAATTCTAAGGGAGAACTTTTGAAAGAGACCATGCTTGAATCGTCGCAAAAGGATACATCAGAAGAAAAAACTATATATTATTCTTCCTACCCTTATGCGGATGAGAATTATATCTATGTTTTAACAGATAAAGAAGAAGGGAAAGTTTTGGAAATTTGGGATTGGGAAGGTGCTCCGAAAGCCCATTATTTATTAGATAAGCCTGTGAATTGTCTGGTAAAATCTTCTACAGATGGTAAATTATATGCTGTATGTCAAGATAGGGAGGATGTTATATATATCTACAGTGTTCCTTGAGATTAATGAAATAAACTGTAATTACGTCTAATTCTGGCCGTGTGTATGATTGTTGTATGGTTGCAGTTCCTAATGCTCCAGACAAGAAAGCGGATAATTGTCAATGATTAATAGGTTGTATGTTAGAGGAATAGATGATATAAGATATCTATTCCTCTATTGAAGAAGGGAATTCTATGAAGATAAGTACTTTATATCTATTGTTATTTATTTTTCTTTTTGGTTGCACAACAAAAGGGCAATATGTTGGTTTTCAACAGAAGGAAAGAAATTTTGATACTGTGATTGAATTGCAGGTATTGGATTCTATGAAAATAGAAGATACCTATTCTTTACAGGGATGGAAGATTAATGCTAATAATATCAGTTTTATAACCTATAAAGCAACGGATAATTTTTTGTCGGTTTACTCCTATCCGAATTGCCGAAAACTATATGGTTATGGAAAAATTGGGCAAGGCCCTGATGAGTTTGTTAGTGCATTTAGTGGGGATGCTGTATCAGAGGATGTCTTATTGTATGATTTGATGAGTAGAAAGCTTGTGCAATTGACGATAGGAGAGGACTCATTATGGATTTCTAAAAAGCTTCCTTTATATAATGGTGAAGATGGTGTATGCAAACTTTTTACGTTTATTACTCAAATAGAAGGCGATAAATACTTAATGAAAATAGATGAGTATGAATCCTCATCATGGGAAATAGCCGATTTGGGTAAAAATGAAATATTAGATTCGTACAAGAATCCTGTTCGAAAGGCAGAAGAGTCGTATACTCCTTTTGATTTTGTTCAATGCATATCTGATTCAACCTTTATTGCTGCTTATAAATATATGGATAGAATAGAGTTATATTCTATTGTTAATGATAAAATAAAGCCTATGGTTGTTTGGGGTAGTGATAAGGATCAATCTGAACTTGAAAGTTATAATGATTTGCTTCATTATTATGTCGCTGTTGCTTCTTATGAGGGTTTATTCTATTGTTTAAAATCGAGAAATGGAGAGGATTTTGGTAATATTGTTGAGGTCTATGATTGCCATGGAGAGTGCCGAGTAAAGTATACATTGGAGAAAACAGTTGATTTTATCAATATCGATACCGAAGGGTGTCTTGTCGGATATGCTTCTGATGTTGATGAGACTGTCATTTATAGATTTAAACAGTAACTTTTAGTCATATCATGAAACATTTCTATTTATTATTGATATTGTTTTGTTTCTTTTCTTGCAAAGAAAGTAAAAAGAATAATATCATTCAGTTAATTCAGGAATGGAAAAATAAAGGAACTTTATATGAAAATTCTTTTGGGAAAGGATAGTGTATTGAAAAATACCGGTGATAATACATTGGTGATTGACGCAGTTGCAACATCTTGCGGTTGCACGAAGGTAGAATATGATAAAGAGCCTGTACGTCCGGGTGGTTCTGTTGATCTTCATGTGAGTTATAAGGCAGAACATCCTGAGCATTTCAATAAAACAATAACTGTGTATTGCAATGCAAAAGTTTCTCCTTTGCTTTTAAAGATAATGGGAAATGCAGAATGAACATGAAAAGTAACTTATATCTTTTTCTCTTCTTATGTGTGTATCTGGGAAGTTGTGCTTCTGACAAGGAACGTTGTCTGGAGGAAACATTGATTTTTGCCGGAGACAATCGTACGGAGTTAGAAAAAGTATTGTTGCACTATCGGGATGATTCTTTGAAATTGGAAGCTGCCAGATTCCTTCTTATTCACATGAAAGACCGTCATTCTTATCGGGGGGCTGGAATAGACAGTGTGCGGCAGGCTTTGATTGAAACCAGCCGTCAACAAGGTTTTATGGAACGTAGGCGACGGGATAAATGGCGTATCTTTTCTTATGTAGACTCGGAAAAGGTGTATGATGCGCAGGTGATAACAGCGGATTACCTGATAGAAAATATAGATTTAGCCTTTGAAGCTTGGCAACAACGTGGCTGGGATAAATATTGTCCATTTGAAGATTTTTGTAATTACTTGCTTCCTTATTGGGTGGGTAACGAGATTCCTGATCGTTGGCGGCGTGTATATCGGGAGCGTTTTCAGCCGGTGCTGGACTCTCTTTATCAGGGGACAGATATTGTGGTTGCTGTGGATAGTTTACAATCTTATTTGCAGCGTAATATGAACTTCTGTTATAATAATGATTTTAGTTTTCCACATGCCGGGGGAGTTTTTATTCTGGAGCATTGCATCGGGACATGTCGGGAAGAGACGGATTTTTTGGTCTATCTGTTAAGGGCATTGGGCATACCGGTAGCTGTAGATCGCTATATTTATTCGCCGGATACTTTTTTAGCCCATAGCTGGAATGTATTCCGTGATACGACCGGGCATTTTATTCCTACTGAGCTGCAGAGAACAGGGGTGACGCGTGAGTGGGTGAATCATCGCTGTAAAGGGAAGGTTTATCGTGCCTTTTCTGTATCACAAGAGCAACCTTCTATTTTTGGATATTTGCTTAAAGATGTAACTACAGAGTATTATCCTGCCAATGAGGTGCGGGTTTCGGGAATTCAAAGTGATGTTGGAGTGGGATTGGTTGGTGTTTTTTCTATGAATGGCTGGGTACCTATCGGTGAGTATAAACGGCGTAGAGAAGAGGTTTGGGTGGAAAATATAGAAATAGGACAGATTTACCAACCGTTGGTGCGGACTGCAACAGGCTGGAAAGAGAGTGGGTACCCTTTCATGCCTCAAATAGACGGTACGGTGTTTTCTTTTGTACCGGATACGATGCAGCGGGAAAGTATTCGATTAAGAAGGAAACATCCGTTGACGCAATACTGGGTAAAACAAATGCGGGAAATGGATGGCGTGCGCTTCTTTGGAAATAACACTCCTGATCTTAAAAGTGCAGATTTGCTGGCAGTTTCTGTTTGTGACAGTACTTATAATCGGGAATGTCGTTTATTGGCTTCTGCAATGCAGAAATATCGTTACATGTGGGTATGCCCACCTGGGGGAAAACGGTTGAATATGGCAGAAATAACAATTTATGCAGATAATAATTACAGTCGAAAGTTGGAGTGTTGGGTAGAAGCATGTGCTCCGCCTGTGTCTAATCTAAAGGAATATTCGATAGAGAAAGCTTTTGATGGGAAAAATTTGACACGTTATGAATCAGGAAAAGAAAATGTCCCTTGTATGCTTGATTTGAAAACTCCAACACAAATTGGAGGAATTATCTATGTGCCGCGTAATGACGACAATTACGTTAGCCCGGGTGACTGTTATGAACTATTGTATCAATGTGGAGCAGAGGGTTGGGTTTCATTAGGAGTGAAAGTTGCAGAGCATGATTATCTGGAATATGATGATGTGCCTGCCGGAGCTTTGCTTTGGTTGCACGATCGGACAAAAGGGGTAGAAGAACAGGTGTTTCGTTGGAGAGAAGGAAAACAGGAATTTAATTATAGGCTAAAATAAATAGAAACAATAAAGGCATTGCAGATGAAAAAGAAGTACTACGGGCTTTCATTCTTCATAGATAGGGTGTTCAGGTTGACCATAATTGTTTGTATACTCTTTGTGCTCTATTTATTGCTGGGAGTTACAACCTTTGCTACTTTTAAAGTTCCTACAGACTCTATGGAACCTGCTCTGTTGCCGGAAGATTGTATCCTGGTAAACAAGTGGGTAATGGGAGGACGTATCTTCAATGTGTGGGATGCTTTGGATGGAAAAGAGGTGAAGATATCCCGCCTCCCGGGTTTGGGGAAAGTAAAACGGAATGATGTATTGGTCTTTAATTTTCCATATCCGGGGCGTTGGGATAGCATAGGGTTGGATGTAATGAAATACTATGTGAAGCGTTG
This sequence comes from Bacteroides intestinalis, assembly GCF_003464595.1. Classification (GTDB taxonomy): domain Bacteria; phylum Bacteroidota; class Bacteroidia; order Bacteroidales; family Bacteroidaceae; genus Bacteroides; species Bacteroides intestinalis_A. The sequence goes on along the minus strand of NZ_QRZF01000001.1, from coordinate 149,602 downwards.
TGTTGCTTTACCGGGTGATACATTTGAAATAAGAGATACACGTTATTATGTACGTGATTATGATGGGGTGCTGGGGAATATCGGGCAGCAAGATTGTCTGCGTTTGCAGCTAAATGGGATAGTTGATGATCTCTCTGCTCGTGAACGGGGAATATGTTTTAATGCTTATCCATTTAATGATGTTGTAAATTGGAATATAGTGGAATTTGGACCGTTTTTTATTCCTGCTAAAGGTACAGAAGTATTAATGACTCCATTGAATAAGATTCTTTACCGGAATGCAATAGAATGGGAACAAAAGAAACATCTTACTCTGAAAGGTGATACCGTATTGTTAGGTGATAGTGTGATACGGAAGTATTCTTTTCAGCAGGATTATTATTTTGTAGCAGGAGACTTGGCTATAAATTCTCAGGATTCTCGTTATTGGGGGTTATTGCCTGAACCTTTTATTGTTGGAAAGGCTGTCAGAATATGGAAGTCGGTAGATAAAAGAACTGATAGAGTGAGATGGAATAGGATATTCAAAAAGATAGAATGATGATAGGATGGACTCATAAAATAAGAAAGGCAACAGTCGTTTCGTTACAGTTTATGGCTGTTTGCTCCTTGCTGAGTATGGCATGTGCAGTAACTCCTGAACTGCCTGCAGGAGAAACCATCGGGCAATGGGTATGGTTTGGGAAAGCTGTTCTGTTTTCGACTGGATGTATCGCTGTTTCCTGCCTGATACAGTTTTTGGGAAAGGCTTCCTGGACAGATGTTTTGTGTTTCCGGTATTTCTTTATTCATATGGCATGGAGTCTGGTATTATTAGGGATTATTGAGTCTGTTTGGGGATTGCGACAATTGTATGGATTTTCTGCTTCCGGGCATTTACGGTACGCACTTACAGGCTCTTTCTTCAATCCCGGTCCGTATGGGGGATATTTAGCAATGATATTACCTGTCTGCCTACATTTGTATTTACGTGCTTGTGAGCGGAAGAGTACAGATACTTTCCATAAAATAGGAAAAGTGATGGCAGGACTTGCCGGTATTCTTATTTTATGTGTGCTGCCAGCCACTATGAGCCGTTCGGCCTGGGTTGCTGCTGCAATAAGCTGTGCATGGGTAGCATATATGCATCGTGACAGACGTAAATGGGGTATTTTATGGCGGAGGTATAGGAAGCGTTACCTTACATGGGGAGTAGCCGGATTTTTTGTTTTGATATTGGGAGGTGCAGGTATTTTCTTTTTGAAGCCAGACTCTGCTATGGGGCGTCTGTTTATGTGGAAAATTACATGTAAAGCTATTGTAGATCATCCATGGGGATGTCGTGAAGGATTCGCTTATGCCTATAGTGAAGCACAAGAAAATTATTTTGGTAGCGGAGGCTATGCTACTTGGGAAGAACGTGTGGCCGGAAGTCCGGAATATGCTTTCAATGAATATCTGGAACTGGCGTTAACAGCAGGAATTATGCTTTGTGTAATGTTGCTGGTGACTATTGGAGGCTGCCTGTGGTTAGGGATGAAATGGGGGCGTTATGAAATCTGCGGAGCACTCATATCTTTGCTTGTTTTCTCTTTTTCTTCTTATCCCATGACTTCCCCGGTTTTTGTGGTAACTGGTATATGTCTGTTGTTTGCTTGTGGAACTGGAGATGTGGCAGGAAAATTTCTTATTTGTGGCACTTGTGCACTGATATGGATGGTGGGACTTGACGATAAATGGCAAAGGGAGGAAAATGCCTGCCGGGATTGGGTGAATGCGAGAATGCTTTATCATTTGGGAAGTTATACAGCTGCCAATGAAGCTTATTATAAACTCTATCCACTGTTGGGAAAGAAGGGGGAATTCTTATTTGAATATGGGCATAGTTTGCATAAGTCCGGTCGTTATGATCAATCTAATTTATTTCTGAATCGGGCTCTTTTATATAGTACTGACCCAATGATACTTAATATAATAGGTAAGAATTATCAGGAAATGCAATACTATGAGAAAGCTGAAACTTATTATTTGGCATCAGTTCATCGTTTGCCGGGTCGGATTTATCCCTACTATCTGCTGGCAAAACTCTATGCGGAGCCGGAATACCGGAATTGGGAAAAATTTGAGAAGATGCAGCGAATTGTATTGACTAAGGAACCGAAAGTCTATTCTACCGCGATTAGGGAAATGAGGAGTGAAATGGTAAATATAGGAAATAACTGGGATGATACGAAGAGTGATAAGTAAATATTATATAATATAGTGAATATGGATACATATAAGGATAGTTGGAGTGCTTGTCTGCTGTATCGTAATAAACAGTTGACAAAACAATTGAAGGATTATCAGAAAGCTTCGGCATTAGCAGGATGTTCTTCTTCTTTAATAGTGGCAATGGGGCAGTTACTGTGTCTTCATCAAAAAACTGCCTATGGAATAGTCAGAGATGAGGCTGAATGGAGTAATCTGTTTATCGTTATAGATTTGTTTTATGGGGGGTGTCTGTTAGATCAATTGATGTCATTTTATTTGAGTGCACAGGAGTTGAGGTTGTGTTATCTGCTACGTGCCCGCTTGGATAATAAGACAATCGCTCTTCTCTTCAACATAGCTCCCCGGTCTGTGTTGAAAGCAAAGCAGCGTATAAAAAATAAATTGGCCTTGTCAGCTGCGGACAGTTTAGATAAGTATATACAACAGTGCTGATTGTCACTAATATAAATGTCTTTGGTGATTATGATGAAGAAATGTTTGATGGTATTTTTTTTTGTGGCTTTACTGTGCTTTTGTGCTTCATGTAATAAATATAGTAAAAGTGTGGAGGAAGTTTTATCTCTTGCGGGCGAGAATCGGGATGAACTTGAGAAAGTCTTGCTACATTATCAAGACGATGATTCTAAATTGAAAGCCGCAGAGTTTCTTATTCAGAATATGGTGGGACACTCTATGCCGACCTTAGCATCCGTGGAAACATATAAGTCGTTTTATCAGAGATGTGATTCAATCAGGGATGAGTATAAGTCTACCAATAGAAGCCAATGGATAGCACTGATAGATAGTTTATGGGATGTATTTCAGGCTGGTAAGACATCTGCAGCCGTGGATTATGCTCCCCTGCAGAAGGTGATAACTGCTGATCAGATGATAGTTGAAATTGATCAGGCATTCAAATCATGGAAAGGGAATGCATTTACAGGAAAATGTTCATTTGAGTACTTCTGTGAGTACATCTTACCTTTCTATCGTGGAAATAGTTTTGTATTGGATGATTCTCGCTCACGGTTTTATCAATTATATAAACACCAATATTTTCAAGATAAAACAAAACAACTGACTAATGAAGTGGATTCTGTATTGGCCTTTTATAGGAATATTGATTTTACTACTTTCAATGGTTCGGGCATCCCGGCTTTGAGTGCTGAGGCTTTGGTGCAGATGGGAGGTGGAAGCTGTACAGAGCGGGGAGTTTTTAATTCTTTATTGCTTTCGGCTCTTGGTATGCCAGTTGCAGTGGATTTTGTTCCGGCATGGGGAAGCCAGAATGGTTCTCATTCTTGGAATGTGTTGGTAGTAGATGATAAACATTATGCTTTTGATCCATTCTGGGGGCATAATAAATGGGAACACTATAACAGATTATACAGTAATACAGGAATGTATGATTCCAACGGACAAGGTGAGTTTCGTGTTCCAAAGGTATATAGAAAAACTTATTCCACTCATTTAGAGAGCTCATTGTTGGGTAAGGATATGGAAATGGAGAATATTCCTCCATTATTCCGTAATTTTAAGAAGAAGGATGTCTCCTCTGATTATTTTGAGACAACCGATGTGAAGGTACTTTTAACCGAAGATACTCCGGTGAATACAAAATATGTTTATCTGTGTGTATTCAATGTTGAAGGTTGGATACCTGTACAGTTTGGGGAGATAGTAGACGGTAAAGTGCTATTCCGGAATATGGGAAGGAATATAGTATATCTGCCGGCCTATTATAAAAGGGGAAACTTATTACCGGCAGCTCCTCCATTGTTGTTGAAGGAAGATGGCAGTATACAGGTGTTGGATGGAATGGGAGTGCGGGAAGACAGTTTAGTGACAAGAAATGTTGTGATACAGTCTTTTAGAAATCGGAGATATTTGAAATGCATGGATGGTGCCAGTTTTGTGAGTTTGAATAAGGATGGAGCGGCAGATACATTATGTATGATTTCCGGTATATTACCGGTCAGACGTACTATTTATAGAACAAACATGAAAACAGCCAGTCGATTTGTAAGAATCAGTCTGCCTTCGGATAGTATCGCTTTAGGAGAACTGGCTTTTTATGACGCACAGGGTAAAATAAAGAATATTAAAGTTGTATCTCATTTACAATCTTTGTCCGAAAATGAGGAGGTTGATGTGCTTTTTGATGGTTTTACTTCAACTTGTTATCGTGGTAAATCAAAAGCGAAATATGTGGATGTTGATTTGGGTAAGGAGTATGAAGTGAGGCATATTGTTGTGGCACCTTATGTCATGTCGCAGATATTTGGAAACAGCGAGTATGAATTATTTTATTGGAAAAATAGCAAGTGGGAGTTATTTGAAAAACAAAATGGGAGTGGAACGGATCTGATCTTTAAAAATGTCCCGGGAGATGCATTGTTTAGATTAGTGCAGAGGACGAAGAAAGATGAAAAGATTCAGGAACGAATATTTTTATATAAAAACGGAGAGGTGGTTTGGATGTAGATTTTTATGAGGGTGGACACGCCCTTTTATCATAATGCTAAAGGAGAGCTAGTAAGCATTCAAGCCTAAAATGGCTTTTCACCGATATAGCTCCTATGCATAAACAGGATTGTTTCTCTTTCTTTCGCTGTGCAATAAAGCGATTGCTGCTCTTTTTAATATTACTCCTAAGTCGGTATTGAAGACGAAGCAGCGCATTAAGAATAAAATCGGTTTGTCGGGTAAGGATAGTTTGGACCGGTATGTACGGCAATGCTGATATAATTACTGTTTTTTCGATTGTAACCGAAAAAATAAGGTGAATTTTTCGGTTGCAATCGAAAATTTATATCTTTGTAGAAAAAAGTGGCTATGTTTAAACGGGAAATTCAGAAATCAATTCTTGCTGATTTCAAACGCAAGAAAGTAATTGTATTGTTAGGGGCAAGACAGGTTGGTAAAACAACCCTTTTGTTGTCATTAAAATCTGATAAAGAAAAGGTGCTATTACTGAATTGTGATAATATTGATGATAGACTATCACTTGAAGAGCGTACGTCAACTGAATTGAAATATTTATTCTCGTCTTATGATATGGCTTTTATTGATGAAGCGCAGCGAGTAAAAAACATCGGATTGACTTTGAAAATGATAGGTGATCTAAAGTTAGATACACAGATTGTTGTCACTGGCTCTTCTTCGTTTGACATGGCAAATGAAATCAATGAACCAGCCACCGGGCGTTTGATAGAATATAACCTTTATCCTTTCTCCTTGGCCGAGTTGGCTGCTGATACTTCAGAGCGAGAGGAAAAACGATTGTTAGAGAATAGATTGATTTATGGCTTATACCCCGAAGTGGTAACGGAGCCGGCGGATGCCAAAAGAACATTGATGTCTCTTACTAACAATTATCTGTATAAAGATTTGTTTTCTTATAAGGGTTTGAAAAAGCCTGATGTTATTCAAAAACTTGTTAGAGCTTTGGCTTTACAGTTAGGAAGTGAAGTCTCTTACAATGAACTAAGTAATCTGTTGGGAATAGATAAAGAGACCGTTGAAAACTATATATGTCTTCTGGAAAAATGCTTTGTTGTATTCAGGCTGGAGTCTTTCAGTCGAAATCTGAGGAATGAAATAAAAAAAGGAAAGAAAATATATTTTTATGATAATGGAATCAGAAATGCTGTGATTTCTAATTTTGCTCCTTTGGAACTGAGAACGGATGTCGGTGCATTATGGGAAAATTTGATGGTTAGCGAGCGAGTGAAATATAATGCCTATTCGGGAAGTTTCGCGCAACTTTATTTTTGGCGTACGCACGACCAGAAAGAAATAGACCTTATTGAAGAGCAGGATGGAATATTAAAAACATTCGAGTTTAAGTGGAATACTAAGGCTAAAAGTAAACAACCTAAAGTATTTACGGAAAGCTACCCAAACTCAGTTTATGAAATAATTACACCTGAAAGCTTTTGGAGTTTTGTGAAATAACAAATCCTCCTTTCCCGTTTTACCGGCAAAAGGAGGATTCTACTTAAAATTATGATGGACTATTTTTACTTCAAGTCTCTTAGTTCCCAGCCCAATGCACTGGCACCTAATACAGCAGCATCAGAATCTTTCAATTCAGACATCAACAGCTTGGCTTTACCTTTATAGATATTCAGCACATTGTCATCGATAGCTTTCTGGATAGGTTTGAAGATATAATCTCCGGATTTAGCCAATCCACCAAACAGGATGATAGCTTCGGGGCTGGAGAATGCAATAGCATCTGCTATAGCTTCACCCAGAATATTACCTGTAAAGTTAAAGATATCTTGTGCAAGTTTGTCACCTTGAACGGCTGCATCGTATACATCCTTAGACGTGATACTTTCAGCAGGAATAGAACGAAGCAAACTTGGCTCAGTACGTGCAGTCAGGAATTCACGGGCTGTACGAGCTACACCGGTAGCCGAACAGTAAGTTTCCAGACAGCCGTGACGTCCGCATCCGCAGAGACGACCATTCTCGCGACGTATGATGACGTGGCCTAATTCTCCGGCAAAACCATCGTGACCATAAACCATCTGTCCGTTGATAACGATACCGCTACCTACACCTGTACCCAGAGTGATCATGATGAAATCTTTCATACCACGTGCAGCACCGTAAGTCATTTCACCGATAGCTGCGGCGTTGGCATCGTTGGTCAATGCAGTCGGGATACCCAGACGTTCCTCAAACATGGCTGCCAAAGGAATTACACCTTTCCAGGGCAAGTTAGGGGCAAATTCAATAGTACCGCTGTAGTAGTTACCGTTGGGAGCACCAATACCGATACCTTTAATTTTGTCTACGCCACCGTTGGCAATAATCAAAGGCAACAGATTTTTGCAGACTTCGTCTACATAATTATCTACCTGTTCGTGAGCGCCGGTTTTGATGGAACCGCTTGCAATAATAGTTCCGCGTGCATCCACAATGCCAAAGACGGTGTTTGTTCCGCCTATGTCAATACCTACTACGTAGGGTTTTTCCATGCTTGAATTCATGATATTAATGTTTTGTTTAAAGGGTTAGTTAATTAGTTTTATGGTTACAAATTACACAAAGAAAAATGATACTTCAAAATCTTTTTGAAAAAAAGTTCACCCCATTTGCAACTTTTCGTAACATTGCTGCGTCTAATAGTGAAAATTAATAAGAAACAGACTAAAACAGAGAGATCCGTGATACAGCTGAAAGACATTAACAAGACCTACAACAACGGGGCACCCCTACATGTGCTCAAAGGCATCAACCTCGAGATTAAACGGGGGGAGTTCGTTTCCATTATGGGAGCTTCGGGTTCCGGTAAATCCACTTTACTGAATATATTAGGTATTCTGGATAATTATGATACCGGTGAGTATTATCTGAATGGTACGCTGATCAAAAATCTCAGTGAGACCAAGGCGGCTGAATACCGGAATCGTATGATTGGGTTCATCTTCCAGTCTTTTAACTTGATTTCTTTTAAAAATGCAGTGGAGAATGTGGCGCTACCCCTTTTCTATCAGGGAGTGAGCCGTCGCAAGCGCAATGCTTTGGCACTGGAATATCTGGATCGCCTGGGGTTGAAAGATTGGGCGCATCACATGCCGAACGAAATGTCCGGTGGACAGAAACAGCGTGTTGCCATTGCCCGTGCTCTTATCACTCAGCCGCAGATTATCCTGGCTGACGAACCTACCGGTGCCCTTGATAGTAAGACTTCCGTGGAAGTTATGCAGATTCTTAAAGATTTGCACAAGACAGGTATGACTATTGTGGTGGTTACGCATGAAAGCGGTGTAGCCAATCAGACGGATAAGATTATTCATATTAAGGATGGTATTATCGGCAGTATTGAAGAAAATCATAATCATGATGCTTCTCCATTCGGAAAAGACGGATTTATGAAATAAAAGAATGTACAATGTACAATTTACAACGTACAATTGAGGCCTCGCCAACATTCCGGAAGGCAAATTGTAAATTGTAAATTGTCAAATAGTAAATGAATATATGTTTGATATTTGGCAAGAAATATACGGAACCATCAAGCGGAACAAATTGCGTACGTTCCTCACAGGATTTGCCGTGGCATGGGGCATATTTATGCTTATCGTGTTGCTGGGTGCCGGAAATGGTATCATCCATGCTTTCGACCAATCTTCCTCGGAACGTGCATTGAACTCTATCCGCATTTTTCCGGGATGGACTTCCAAGCCTTATGCGGGATTGAAGGAGGGGCGTCGTGTCCGTTTGGAAAATAATGATCTGGAAGCTACCGAAAAGTATTTCCCGGATTATGTAATCAGTGCCGGTGCTACCGTACGGCAGAGTAGTGTAAATGTCAGCTTTGGGCAGGAGTATGTCAATATCTCCCTTTTAGGAGTGCATCCTAATTATACGGAGGTAGAGACAGTGAAGACTGCGGACGGACGTTTTATCAACCAGAATGACTTGAAGGAGCGCCGGAAAGTTATGGTTATACATAAGAAAACTGCTGAGATTTTATTTGGCAAGACTCATACTGAGCCTATCGGGCAGTTTGTGAATGCAAGTGGAGTGGCTTATCAGGTCGTTGGTATCTATAATGACCAGGGAGACCGTGAAGCCAGCGAGGCTTATATCCCTTTCTCTACTTTGCAGACCATCTATAATAAAGGCGAACAGCTGAATAATATCATCTTTACGACTAAGAATCTGGAAACGATAGAGAGCAATGAAATTTTTGAGGCGAACTATCGTAGGGTAATTGGTGCCAGTCGTCGTTTTGATCCTCAGGACAACAGTGCTATCTGGATATGGAACCGCTTCACGGATTATATGCGTACACAGAATGCAATGGGAATGTTGCGTACGGCTATCTGGGTAATTGGTATCTTTACTTTGCTGAGCGGTATTGTAGGTGTTTCGAACATCATGTTGATTACAGTGAAAGAACGTACTCGTGAATTCGGTATTCGTAAGGCTCTTGGAGCGAAGCCGTTTTCTATTCTTTGGCTGATTATTGTGGAGAGTGTTACTATTACTACTTTATTTGGATATATAGGTATGGTGGCCGGCATTGCCGTCACGGAATGGATGAACTCGGCCTTCGGTAACCAGACTATGGATGCGGGAATGTTCCAGCAAACCATGTTCTCGAATCCGACTGTAGACTTAAGTGTTGCCATTCAGGCCACGCTTACCTTGATTATTGCGGGTACGCTGGCAGGATTCTTCCCTGCAAGGAAGGCGGTAAGCATCAGTCCGATAGAAGCATTGAGAGCGGATTAGTGGCTAACGATGAATATAAAGTATGAATCACTAATCACTAAACATTAATCACTATTAACATGAGAATAGATATAGACTCTTGTGAGGAAATCCTCATCACGATTACAAGAAACAAGACGCGAAGCTTGCTGACGGCATTCGGTGTATTCTGGGGCATCTTTATGCTGGTGGCACTCATTGGTGGTGGCCAGGGGATGCAACAGGCTATGAGTTCCCAATTCGAAGGCTTTGCCACGAACTCGGCTTTTCTGGTTTCGCAGAAGACGGGGGAAGCGTATAAAGGTTTCCGTAAAGGACGCTGGTGGAATCTGGAGCTTTCTGACATTGAACGCTTGCGTGCCGGAGTGAATGAAATAGATGTCATTACTCCTTCTATAGCCTACTGGGGAAGAACTGCGATCCATGGAGATAAGAAATATGAATGTAGTGTAAAGGGATTATATCCCGAATATGAGCATATAGAGCATCAGGAAATGGCTTACGGACGCTTCATCAATGACGTGGATATCAAGGAGGCACGTAAGGTTTGTACGATTGGCAAACGCGTGTATGAAAGTTTGTTTCGTCCGGGAGAAGATCCCTGTGGAAAGTATATCCGGGTAGATGGTATTTATTATCAGGTGGTCGGTATGTGTTCGTCCGAGGGGAATATGAATATTCAGGGACAAGCTTCAGAGGCTATTACATTGCCTTATACTACTATGAAGCAGGCATACAATCTGGGAAATCGGATTCATGTGGTTTGTTTTACGGTGAAACCGGGTATCAAGGTAACGGATATTCAGGATAAGGTGGAACGCATTGTGAAAGCGGCTCACTACATATCTCCGGATGATAAGCAGGCAGTAATGATGCTGAATGCAGAGGCTATGTTCTCTATGGTAGATAATCTGATGACAGGTGTCCGGATTTTGATCTGGATGGTAGGTCTGGGTACTTTATTTGCCGGAGCAATTGGCGTATCGAACATTATGATGGTGACGGTGCGCGAACGTACTACGGAAATCGGTATTCGACGCGCTATTGGAGCACGTCCACGGGATATTCTGCAACAGATTCTTTCGGAGAGTATGGTGCTGACCACGATTGCAGGTATGGCGGGTATTTCTTTTGCCGTATTGGTGCTGCAAGTATTGGAGGCTGCTGCCAATGATCCGGGACATATAACTACGCATTACCAGGTTTCATTCGGATTGGCTATCGGTACATGTGCGTTGCTGATAGGTCTGGGGGTACTTGCAGGGCTGGCTCCCGCTTATCGTGCCATGGCGATCAAGCCTATCGAGGCTATCAGGGATGAATAATAATTATAAATTATAAATTAATAATTAAAAATGGAAGGGCCTGCGGGGTGTGGGCGGGATATAAAAATAGAAATAAAGAAACAATAATATAATAATAGTATGAAAAAGTATCTGAAAATCGCATTGTTGGTAGTTGTAGCTGCCATTTTCATCTTCACGTTTGTGTTCCTTTACCAGAAGTCAAAACCGAAGATTACGGTTTATGAGACAATTACTCCGGCGGTAGCTGACTTGGAGAAAACAACGGTGGCAACCGGAAAGGTGGAACCGAGAGACGAGATCCTTATCAAGCCTCAGATATCGGGTATCATTGACGAGCTGTATAAAGAAGCAGGACAAACGATACGTAAGGGTGAAGTGATTGCTAAAGTGAAAGTAATTCCCGAACTGGGTACGCTGAACTCTGCCGAGAGCCGTGTGCGTTTGGCTGAACTCAATGCGAAGCAGGGTGAAACAGACTTCTCCCGTGTAGAGAAGCTGTTTGAAGACAAGTTGGTTAGCCGTGAGGACTATGAAAAAGCTGAGGTTAGTGTGAAACAGGCACGTGAGGAGTTGCAAACAGCTAAGGATAATCTGGAAATTGTGAAGGAAGGTATTACAAAGAACAGTGCTTCTTTTTCAAGTACACTGATCCGCTCTACAATCGACGGCTTGATTCTGGATGTACCTGTAAAGGCCGGTAACTCGGTGATTATGAGTAATACATTCAATGATGGTACTACAATCGCTACGGTTGCTAACATGAACGACCTCATCTTTAGAGGTAAGATTGACGAAACGGAAGTAGGACGTGTGCATGAAGGAATGCCGGTGAAGCTGACAATCGGTGCTTTGCAGAATCTTTCATTCGATGCTATATTGGAATATATTTCTCCAAAGGGGGTAGAGGAGAATGGTGCTAATCAGTTTGAAATAAAAGCGGCTATCCAGGTACCGGATACGGTGATGATCCGTTCGGGATATTCTGCTAATGCAGAAATCGTACTGGAACGTGCGCAAAAGGCACTTACTTTGCCTGAAAGTACAATCGAATTCAGTGGAGACAGCACATTCGTATATGTGATGACGGATAGCGTGCCTGCCCAGAAGTTTGAACGTAAAGAAGTGAAAGTTGGCATGAGTGACGGTATCAAGATTGTTATCAAAGACGGTGTAGACGGTAAGTCTAAAGTGCGTGGTGCAGAGAAGAAGGATAAATAAAAACCGTTGGAGTAACCTTGTATAATTCAATAATAACAGATTATGAAGAAGAACTTAATAATGGGATGCATGGCTATTTTGGCTGTTTCAGTACAGGCCCAGGAGGGCTGGACGCTGCGCCAGTGCATCGACTACGCTATAGAACATAATATTAGCATCCGCCGGACTGCTAACTCTGCGGAACAGAGTGCCGTGAGTGTGAACACGGCTAAATGGGCACGCCTGCCGAATCTGAATGGTAGTGCCGGGCAAAGCTGGAACTGGGGACGTACGCAGACGGCTGTAAAGAATGAAGCCACTGGTGATTATTCTACGGTTTATGTCAATACAAGTAGTAACAGCACCAGTATGTCTGTGTCTACCAGTGTTCCCTTATTTTCCGGTCTGGAAATTCCCAATCAGTATGCTTTGTCTAAATTGAATCTGAAAGCGGCTATTGCGGATTTGGAAAAGGCTAAGGAGGATATTTCCATTAATATAGCTTCTGCGTATTTGCAGGTGCTGTTCGATCAGGAACTATATCAGGTAGCCATCAGTCAGGTGGCATTGAGTAAAGAACAGTTGGCACGTATTGCACGTCTTGCCGAACTGGGTAAAGCATCTCCTGCCGAGGTTGCTGAGGCTAAGGCTCGCGTGGCACAAGATGAGATGAAAGCTGTTCAGGCAGATAATAACTACCAGCTTGCTTTGCTTGATCTTAGCCAGCTTATAGAGTTGGAAACTCCGGAAGGATTCTCTTTATCAGCTCCTGCGGTAAGATTGGACCTGCTTCCTCTTACTCCGCCGGATGAGGTTTATCAGACAGCATTGACAAGTAAGGCTGCTGTTCAGGCTGCAAAATATCGTCTGGAAGGTAGTGAACACAGTATTCGTATTGCTCAGAGTGCTTTTTATCCTAAATTGAATCTGAATGGTAGTCTCGGTACGAATTATTATTCTACTCTCGATCGTAATTTCAGTCAGCAGATGCGGGATAACTTTAGCAAGTACGTAGGACTCAGTCTTAGTGTGCCTATCTTTAACCGTTTTGCCACTCGCAATCGTGTACGTACAGCCCGCTTGCAGCAGGAGAATTATTCTTTGCAGTTGGACGATGTAAAGAAGACGCTCTATAAGGAAATACAGCAGGCATGGTACAATGCATTGGCTTCTGAGAGCAAATACACCAGTAGCAGTACAGCTACCAATGCCAGTGCGGAGTCTTTCAAGTTGATGAGTGAAAAGTACGACAATGGTAAAGCAACCGCTGTAGAGTATAACGAAGCGAAACAGAATCTGATGAAGGCCCAATCTGATGAATTGCAGGCTAAATATGAATATCTGTTCCGTACAAAGATATTGGACTTCTATAAAGGAATACCGATTGAATAACTTTTTTAGTGTCTTTCTCTTGAAAATCCTTCTCCGGCTGTAAGGCTGGGGGAGGATTTTCTGTATATTTGCTGCATGAGTCCTTTTATCAGTATAGTTATCCCCTTTTACGGTACGGCAGACCCGGTGCTGTTGCAACGTTGTCTTTATTCCATTCGCCAGCAAGGGATGGAAGAGGGAAGCTATGAGATAATTGTGGCGGATGACAATGGAAAAGGATTAGGTGGGGCACGTAATCAGGGCATCCGTCAGGCAACGGGTACCTATCTGATGTTTGTAGATGCGGATGATTATCTTTTCCAAAATCTATCCTATTGCTTTTCTTATCTCTTGAAATATACGCCGGATATTTGTTCTTTTCAGATGTGTGAGGTTAATCGGGCTGGTGTTATACCTCGATCTTTTAACTATAAATGGGAGGTTTATGGGTCAGGCGCCGAATATATGAGTAAGAATAACTTTATGGGTACTGCCTGGAGGCATTTCTTTAGTCGTAGCTTTCTAAATATTCATGGATTGGTATTTGCCGAGTCGTGTTTTCATGAAGATGAAGATTTTGTGGCAAAAGCATATTGTTTGGCATCGACTACTCTCATTACTGATTATCCGGTTTATGCCTATTTTAGAAGTTCCTCTTCTATTATTCACGAAAGAGCTTTGCAAGTACGTTTAAAGAGATTGAATGATTTCCAGGGAATGATTTCCAGGGTAAGAAACTTATTATGTTCCCTTGAAAGTGATGAGAAGATTATTCCCATGCAGGTAAAGGCCTTACGGCGGCGCCTGAATTTCCTTACGATTGATTATATCCGTCAGATGCGGCGCAATAAATGTGGTGTCAGAGAGATAAATCATCGGATGAGTATTTTAAAAGCGGAAGGGTTGTTACCTTTGTCTGATGAGTGGTATTCCTGGAAGTATGGTTTAGTATATCCTGTTGTCAATGCTTATACCCGTTTGTTTATATGAGAATCTTGTTACTTGGAGAATATAGTGGATTACATTGGAGCCTTGCTGCTGGGCTTCGGGCATTGGGACATGAAGTTTGTGTTGCTTCCGATGGCTGCGGCTGGAAAAATTATCCGCGTGATATAGCTTTGGATCGTCCTACGAATAGTTTATACGATGGGATTTCTTGTCTTTTACGTATTTTGCGCCATTTGCCAAGTTTTCGTAATTATGATGTTGTTCAACTGATTAGCCCCTATTTCTTGCATTTGCGTAGTGAGCGTACTTTGCCTGTTTACCACTATCTGCGCAGATTCAATGGCAAAGTCTTTTTAGGTGCTTTCGGAACTGATTATTATTATATCCGTGCCTGCATGGAGACTGATACTTATCGCTACTCTGATTTTAAAACCGGTAACTGCTATCGTGATACCGATTTCAATAAAATGACTCTTCAGGATTGGTATTATGGGGGAGCCGCTCGTGCTACCCGCACTATTGCCGAAAGTTGCAATGGTATAATGGCTTGCCTGTGGGAGTATTACGTTGCTTATCAGCCTCTTTTCCCGGAGAAGACAGCATTCGTACCTTTACCGATCAATCTGCATGAAATCGTTTCGCATATTCGCACTGTGCCGGAGAAACTGAACTTCTTTATTGGTATCCAGAACTTTAAAGATACTGTGAAAGGTACCGATGTTATGCTGCCTGTTCTACGGGAAGTACAGCATAAATATCCCGATCTTTGCCAGATTACCGAAGTGCATGATGTGCCTTATGCCCGTTATCAGCAATTGATGGATGATGCGGATGTGCAGTTAGACCAGTTGTATTCATATACTCCCTCTATGAACTCACTGCTTGCCATGGCAAAAGGAGTTACCGTTGTGGGAGGTGGTGAACCGGAAAACTATGAAATCTTAAATGAAACGGAGCTTCGCCCCATTATCAATGTCTTGCCTGAGGAACAGGACATTTACCGGAAACTGGAAGAGGTTGTTCTTCATAAAGAACGCATTCCGGAACTTTCTGCGCAAAGTGTAGAATACGTAGCCAAACATCACGATCATATCAAAGTAGCCCGGCAATACCTTGATTTTTGGGAGCAACATTAATGCCCTTTAGAACTCATCATTTGTTTCACGGCATGGAACTGTTTGTTCCAAGCAATGAAACTGTTTGTTTCAAGTAATGAAACTACTTGTTTCACGCCGAGAAACTGTTTGTTTCATGCCTTGAAACTTTTCATTTCAGGTAGTGAAACAATTACCTTCTGCTTTTCTTCTTTTCATAGCCCGTATTTGCCCCTGAATACCTTCTGTACCCCTTTGATGTAACATGAGTGAAAGAAAATGAAATGTTACTGCGAAAGATGTAATATCAACGAAAGTTTGTGTAAAATAATTGTAGGTGCCTTTTGATATCTATGCTGTATATTTGCTGCGGGGAGATTTCCCTGCGAAAGAAACAAGCAAAGAAATATCAAAAAAGAAATAGTATGCAAAGACGTTTTTATCTTTTCTTGCTGGCAACCATTATATATAGTTGCACAGCTCTGGGCCAGGGAAGCTCAGCCGGAAATCCGGTGATTTATGCCGATGTACCCGATATGTCGATGATTCGGGTAGGAGATACTTACTATATGAGTAGCACGACCATGCACATGGCTCCGGGAGTTCCCATTATGAAGTCGAAAGACCTTGTGAACTGGGAATTAGTGAATTATTGCTATGATATTCTGGCTGATGTGGATGCACTGAACCTGAATAATGGAAAAAATGCTTATGGAAGCGGAACATGGGCAAGCTGTATTCGCTATCATAATAATATGTATTATGTATCGACCTTCTCCAGCACTACCGGGAAGACCTATATATATGCTACGGAAGATATAGAAAAAGGCCCTTGGAAAACAATCACGTTTACTCCCTCTTATCATGATCATACTGTTTTCTTTGATGATGATGGACGCGTTTATATAATCTGGGGTGGTGGTAAACTGCGGATAGCTGAGTTGAAACCCGATTTGTCCGGCATCAAGGAAGGGACCGAACGTATTTTTATAGAGAATGCCAGTGCTCCGTCAGGGGATAATGTCGGTTTGCCGGCCGAAGGCTCACAGCTGTTTAAGGTGAATGGAAAGTATTACCTGTTCAACATCACCTGGCCCAAAGGTGGAATGCGTACGGTGGTTATTCATCGCGCCGATCATATAAACGGGCCTTGGGAGGGCAGAGTGGCCTTGCAGGATAAAGGTGTTGCCCAGGGAGGTTTGATAGATACGCCTGATGGCAGATGGTTTGCTTATCTTTTCCGTGATAATGGTGCGGTAGGTCGTATTCCTTATCTTGTTCCGGTGAAATGGGAAGAAGGTTGGCCGGTTCTTGGTATAGACGGGAAAGTGCCGGAGAGGTTGGAACTTCCGGTAAGTAAGGGATTGATACCGGGCATCGTGGCTTCGGATGAGTTTACACGCAAGAAGAAAGAGGCGGCTTTGCCATTGGTTTGGCAGTGGAATCACAATCCGGACAATTCCCTTTGGTCGGTTAGTGAACGAAAAGGGTATCTGCGCCTTAAAACCGGACGGGTGGATGCTGATTTCCTGTCTGCACGAAATACATTGACGCAGCGAACGGTTGGTCCGGTATGTTCGGGAACCACTTCTGTGGATGTATCTAATATGAAAGAGGGAGATTTTGCAGGTCTTGCACTTCTTCAGAAAAAATATGGGTTCGTAGGTGTGAAGTATGAAAATGGGGTAAAGAAGATTGTAATGGTAAGTGCGCAGACTGATAAGCCGGAAGAGGTGGAAAGTCTGCCACTGAACCAGACAGTGATATTCCTGAAAGCTGAATGCGACTTTACGGATCTGAAAGATATAGCCAGTTTCTACTATAGTCTGGATGGCAAGAAGTGGATTAAAATAGGCAGTCAGCTTAAAATGGCCTATACCCTCCCACATTTTATGGGGTATCGTTTCGGACTTTTCAACTATGCAACAAAGGCAGCCGGAGGATATGTGGACTTTGACTATTTCCGTATCAGCGATAAGAAATAAAGCGATTCGTAATTATAAATCGATAATTTATATAGAAATGAGAAAGATGAAATCGATGCTTTCTGTGGGGAAGCGCATCATTTTGTTGTCAGTTTGTATGGCAATGTTTTCAGTAACAGGATTTAGCCAGGGAGCTAAAGGTAAAAAGGTGAAGGGTGCTCCGGTATTCTCGCAGGTGGTCTATCAGGGCAATGATCTGGTGTACAGTGAGAATCCTCTGTCGCCTGGTGAGTTTTATAACCCTATTCTGCAGGGTTGCTATCCCGATCCTTCCATAACACGGAAAGGGGATGACTATTTTCTGGTGTGTTCATCATTTGCCATGTTTCCCGGTGTGCCTATTTTCCACTCGAAAGATTTGGTGAACTGGACGCAGATCGGCCATGTACTGGACCGTACTTCACAGTTGAAAGTACAGGATACGGGTATTAGTGCGGGTGTGTATGCTCCGGCCATCAAGTATAATCCCAATAATGATACTTTCTATATGATTACGACCCAGTTTGCCGGTGATTTTGGAAATATCATAGTAAAATCGAAAGATCCTTTCAAAGGATGGAGCGATCCTATTAGATTGAAATTTAATGGGATCGACCCGTCTATTTTCTTTGATGACAATGGTAAGGCATACGTGGTTCATAACGATGGGCCGAAGAAAAGCGAAGAACTCTATAACGGACACCGCGTTATCAAGATCTGGGAGTATGATGTAGAGAACGATCAGGTGATTCCCGGTACGGATCAGGTTATTGTAAACGGGGGCGTGGATTTATCCAAAAAGCCTATCTGGATTGAGGCTCCCCATATCTATAAGAAAGACGGACGCTACTATCTGATGTGTGCCGAAGGTGGTACGGGTGGCTGGCATAGTGAAGTTATCTTTGTGAGTGATAACCCGAAAGGTCCCTTTATTCCGGCTCCGAGCAATCCTATCTTGAGCCAGAGATATTTGGATCATAACCGGAAGAACAGGGTAGATTGGGCGGGACATGCTGATTTGGTAGAGGGACCTGATGGCAAGTACTACGGTGTATTCCTGGCTATCCGCCCCAATGAAAAGGGTAGAGTGAATATCGGGCGGGAGACATTTATCCTACCGGTAGACTGGTCGGGGGAATTCCCGGTCTTTGAAAACGGACTTATCCCGATGGAGCCAAAGCTGAAGACTCCTGCAGGTGTTGAAAATAAAACCGGGAAAGACGGCTATTTCCCTAACGGTAATTTTACGTTTACCGAAAACTTCACATCTCCGCAACTGGATTACCGCTGGATTGGTTTGAGAGGTCCTCGTGAAGAATTTATTTCAATTCTGAAGGACGGAGGATTACAAATCACCCCGTTCCCGGTAAACATAAAAGAAGTGAAACCAACCTCGACGCTTTTCTACAGACAGCAGCATAATAACTTCTCATTTACTACTACCTTGAACTATACTCCGAAAACGGAGAAAGACCTGGCAGGTATCACTTGTGTGCAGAGTGAAAATTTTAATTATGTTTTCGGTCTGATGAAGCAAGATAAAGATTTCCATATGGTGCTGGCGAAAACTGAAAAAGGCAATACCCGCCTTCTTGCAAGTGCAAAGGTGGATGTGAAGAATCCAATCCGGTTGCAGGTGAAAGGTGTAGGGGATAATTATGACTTTAGTTATTCGCTGGATGGAACTAACTTCGTGCTGCTGGGTAACACCGTGTCCGGTGATATTCTTTCAACCAATGTTGCCGGTGGCTTTACCGGTTGTCTGATAGGTTTGCATGCAACTTCTGCCAATGATATTCGAGTGAATAATCTAAAGGATGCCTATGCTGATTATTTCACTATAGGATGTGCGGTGAATATGGCGAATTTTAATTCACCTCAACAGATAGCATTGATTACTTCTAACTTCAACAGCATCACTGCGGAGAATGATATGAAACCTCAACCCACACAGCCTGCAGAGGGAAAATGGAACTGGGAAAATGCCGATAAGATTGCTAACTTCGCGCGTGCCCATAAGATTGGACTTCGGGGACATTGTCTGGTTTGGCATGCTCAGACCGGAGATTGGATGTTCCATGATGAAAAAGGTGATTTAGTTTCAAAGGAAGTGTTGTTTGAGAGAATGAGAACTCATATTCACACTATCGTCAATCGTTATAAAGATGTGGTTTATGCATGGGATGTGGTGAACGAAGCAATGACAGATGATGCGAAAGCGGAGATTCCTTACCGTCAGTCTCTCTATTACAAGATTGCAGGTGATGAGTTTATTAAAAAGGCTTTTGAGTATGCTCATGAAGCGGACCCTAAAGCATTGCTTTTCTATAATGATTATAATGAAACGAATCCTGCCAAGCGCGATCGTATCTATAATATGGTTAAGAGTATGAAGGCTGAAGGAATACCCATTTCCGGTATCGGAATGCAAGGACACTACAATGTTCTTTCTCCTACGGAAGATGAGTTCAGAAAGGCTCTCGAACTTTATTCACAAGTGGTTGATAATATTCATATTACTGAATTGGATGTTCGTATCAACACTCGGGAACAAGGCGGACAGCTCAGTGTAAATCAGGAGGGTAAGAAGTTGGAACTGACTCCTGAGGCGGATGCGGCACAAGTGGCCCAGTATGATATGTTGTTCCGGGTGATGCGTGATTATAAGCATGTGATTAGTAACGTAACTTTCTGGAATGTGTATGATGGCGATTCATGGTTGGATCGTCGTTGGGGGAATCGTCAGCGTAATTATCCGCTTCTGTTTGATGAGAACCTGTTACCGAAGTCTTCATATTATAAGGTGCTGACTTTCTAAATAAAGGCGTTGATGCGGTTTATTATATGCTCTGTCTCTTCATTCGTGAGTAATGGAGAGATGGGGAGACTTAACTCCTCATTATGGATACGTTCTGTAATGGGGAGTTGTTGCATTCCATATTCCTTTTTCAGCGCTTCCTGGCGATGAGGTGGAATGGGATAATGAATCTGAGTAGAAATACCGCATTGGGTCAGATAACGTTGCAATTCATTCCGGCGGGGAGAAAAGACGGGGAAGATGTGGAAGACATTGGCTTCATTAATATGATCCGTATGGACAGTACTTTGTAATCCCAAGCGTCGCCAGTCAATATTTTCTTTATAGGATTGTGCTATCTCCCTCCTTCGGGCATTATCTTTATCTAAGCGAGATAACTTTATGGAAAGAACTGCTGCCTGTAATTCGTCCAATCGGCTGTTTATGCCTTGGTACAGATGAACATATTTTTCTGTAGAACCGTAATTGGCAATGGAACGTGCGGTGGTGGCAAGTTCGGCATCATGGGTGGTTATGGCACCACCGTCTCCCAAGGCACCCAGGTTTTTGGCCGGATAGAAGCTGAAGGCTGCGGCATCACTTAAATTACCGGCTCGCAAAGCTGGGCTTCCTTTTCCCGGTAAGCCTTTGTTCCAGATGGCACCATGTGCCTGTGCGGCATCTTCTATGATTTTTAGTCCGTAGCGGGTAGCCAGATCGTATATTCCTTGCATATCTGCTAAACGTCCATATAGATGAACCGGTAATATGGCACGTGTACGAGGGGTAATCAGTGATTCTGCATAGATGATGTCTATGTTGCATGTTTCAAAGGCAGGTTCACAAAGCACCGGTTTCAGTCCGGCACGGAGGATAGAGAGTATGGTTGCGATATATGTATTGGCAGGGACGATTATTTCATCTCCGGCATCCATGACTCCCAGTTCACGATAAGCAAGAAATATTAATGTAAGAGCATCCAGACCATTTCCCGTACTTACACAATGAACTGTACCGCAGTAGGCTGCGAATTCTTGTTCAAAACGGGCCGTCGCCTCTCCATACAGGTACCATCCCGAATGGGAAACACGTAGTAAGGCATTCGACAGTTCAGGCTCAAAGGAAGCATTGATCTTTTGCAGGTCTAAATACTTTATCATAATTTCAATTCGTAAACGTCATACATGATTGCTCTTGCACCGAAACCTTCCTTCTGGAAAAGTAATCCTTCATTCAATATTTGTCCGCCTTGTTCGGTGGAAATGCCGAAGTCAAAGTAACGCTTTTGTCCGTAGCGGCTATATATCAGTTGGTGAAAAAGCAGGTCGAGTGCTCCGCATTTCTTTCCTTGTGTGGAAGCGGCGATGTATTGCACGTGGGCCACTTCGTCGGTTTCATATACTACACAGCCGCCCAGTGTTTCAGTTCCGTCGCATATCCGGAAAAGGGAAATCTGACGGGGAAAGTTTTTGTGCAGTCGGGTGATTTCTTCCAGTGAATGTACCGGGGCAACACAATATCGTTCATGTAGGTTTTCTTCCAATATTGACCAGAAAGAGGCGAAGTCCTCGTCTTCTGTGATTGTCAGTGCACAGGCCTGTGCTTTTTTTAATTGGCGACGGCGCAGGGTGCGGAAAGGCAGACGGTCGTCCAGTGGAATTACGGATGAGATGCTACGTGCTGTAAGTTGTGCGCCCAGGCGAACGAGGATATATAAATCTTCTTCCGCCGGATAGCGGTGATAAATGTGCGGAATAGCCCGATATACTATTGATTGTACACCGCACTCCGTATGTAAATAATTCAGGGCGGTGCAGAATGCACTTTTTGCTTGCATTAAGGTGATAGAGGCGGAGAGGAGTATTCCGCCATAAGTCAGTCCCTGATGGGAATAAAAACAATCACCGGAAAGGTTGCCGGGGAGTAAGGCTGTTAATTTCTGGTTACAATAAATCAGCAGGGAACAATCATGGAAACGCTCGGCATGATAGTCCATATAGTCGCGTTGCAGCATGAATGTACCGTTTTTGGAACGGCGCACGAAGCGGTCCCAGCGTTCCTTTTCTTCTGCCGAGTAGCGGGCTATGTGCCAGTTCTGATCGGTTACTGTGCTTATTCCCATGTACTTATCTGTCTTTTATATTACTTCTGGAGTTCAAATATAGGTATATCTACCTGATAAATAACGTAAGTCTTGGCGGTTTATTATCAACCCCACACGGTAACTTCATTTACACGCCGAAGTAAAGCTCGTTACATGCCGAGGTAAAGCCCGTTACAATAAGCGGTAAAGGCTGTTACATGCTGCAGTAAATGCTTTTACATCTTGCGGTAAGTTGTCGGTAAATGCTATTGGTTGATTATCAGTATGCTAACAATGAATTTACCAGCAATCTTTAATTCATTACTGTACCGAAACACTTTACTTCAACCTACGGGTGAAAATAATCCTTTTTTATATAGAACTTTCCGGGAATTAAAAAATATGCCTGAAAATGAAGAGGTATCTTCTTTTTTTCTTCTATTGAGGTGTGATGAAAAAGGACTATTCGTTATATTTGTAGCAATTTAAAAAACAAACGAAATGAAAAGAATGACTTTGAAATTTATCCCTGCCGTACTTTTGGTAGCTGTATTCTTGCTAAGCTCTTGTAGTTCTGCATATAAGGTGACGAAGGCGGAGGGTACGATGGTGGCGGTCGACTCTACCTGGGATGTAAATCCTGATGCTGAAGCGATGGCATTGCTTGCTCCCTATAAGGCGAAGGTTGACAGTATCATGCTCCGTGTGGTAGGTACTGCAGAAGTAAGCATGGACAAAGGAGCGCCCGAAAGTCTGCTTTCTAATCTGGTAGCGGATGTTCTACGTAATGCAGCCGGACAAGTATTGGGTAAGCCTGCCGATATGGGATTAATAAATATGGGTGGCTTGCGTAATGTATTGACTGAAGGTCCTATTACCTGCGAAAATATTTATGAGATATTGCCTTTCGAAAATTCTCTTTGTGTATTGACCATGAAAGGAGTTTATCTGAAAGAATTGTTCAATAATATTGCAGCATGTCACGGTCAAGGTGTCAGTGGGATGCAGCTTCTGATAACAAAAGACGGAAAACTATTGGAAGGCACGGTTGCAGGCCGTCCGATAGAGGATGAACAGCTTTATACAATTGCTACCATTGATTACCTGGCAGACGGAAACGATGGTATGACTGCCCTGCCGCAAGCAGAGAAACGTGAATGTCCGGATGGGGCTACTTTGCGTGGTTTGTTTATGGACTATGTGGAACAACAGACTGCTGCCGGAAAGAAGATTACTTCCCGTATGGAAGGCAGGATAACTGTGAAAGATGAGTAATCCGGGTTCTGCAAGAGCATAAATTATAAATCATAAATCATAAATCATAAATTATGAAACGATATATTCTTTTATTGATGGCAGTTTGCTGCCTATTTCCGGTATCTGCACAGCAATCGACCAAAGAGATACCTGTAGAACCTCTCTGCCTGGTAGCTCCTGACTCTGCCCAGAAAACCAAACAACTGGTGATTCTGCAAACAAGTGATACGCACAGTCGTATTGAGCCCATTGCTGTGAATGCTGCCGACCGCTATGCCGGTATGGGTGGAACGGTGCGCCGGGCTACCTTTATTAAGGAAGCGCGTAAAATAAATCCCAACCTGTTGCTGTTTGATTGCGGAGACATTTCTCAAGGAACTCCTTACTACAATTTGTTTCAGGGAGAAGTCGAAGTAAAGATGATGAACCTTATGGGTTATGATGCCATGACGATAGGTAATCATGAATTTGATTTCGGTTTGGAAAATATGGCACGCTTGTTCCGCATGGCAAACTTCCCGGTGGTATGTTCCAACTATGATGTAACAGGTACGGTGCTGGAAGGTCTGGTGAAACCCTATACTACCTTTAACCGCAATGGGTTGAAGATAGGTGTATTCGGTCTTGCTCCGAAGATGGAAGGGTTGGTGCAGGCTGATAAATGTGAAGGTGTGGTTTATAATGATCCGATAGAAGTAGCACAGAAAATGGCGGATTTGCTGAAGAATGAGGAAGGTTGTGATGTGGTCATTTGCTTGTCGCACCTCGGTTATCAACTTAAAAATGCTCCTTGTGACGAAGAACTGGCACAGAAAACGAATCATATCGATGCCATTCTGGGTGGACATACTCATACCTTTATGAAAGAACCGGCTGTTTACTTGAATAAAGACGGTCAGAATGTACCTGTGATGCATACCGGAAAAAGTGGAATTTACGTTGGTATGTTGAAACTAACACTTGCGGAAGAATAAATATCCCAATCATCTAAGTAATAAATAGTAAAAAATGAAGAGACCTATTCTCTTATTGTTTGCTGCCCTTTTGTGGGGTGGCACAGGATTGCTTCATGCCCAGGCAGAAGCGCCTTTTCTTCCTTCAGCGGCAGATGCCCGTTGCAAACAGTGGGTAGATTCTGTATATTCCGGTTTGAACCTGCAGGAAAAAGTTGGACAGTTGATTGTTACCACCTTTCCAGCCAAAGTGGATAAACAGAAGAAGAAACAGATACGCGATCTGGTTAAGAAATATAAGATAGGAGGTCTGCTGTTTGCCGAAGGTACACCGGAAGAGCAGGCTATACTGACGAATATTGCCCAGAAGAATTCTAAAGTTCCCGTTATGATTACTTTCGATGGTGAATGGGGACTCTCTATGCGCCTGGAAGGTACGCCTTATTTCCCGAAGAATGCTGCACTTGGCTGTATTGAAGACAACCATCTGATTTATGAATACGGGCGTGAAGTGGCACGGGAATTTCGTGAGCTGGGTGTTCATGTGAATTTTGCACCGGATGCGGATGTCAATACCAATCCTTTGAACCCGGTGATCCATGTACGCTCTTTCGGGGAAGACCCGAAGAAGGTGGCTGAAAAGGTGGTCGCTTATAGCCGTGGACTGGAGAGTGGCGGTGTGTTGTCCGTGAGCAAACACTTCCCCGGACACGGAGATACGGATGTGGACTCGCATAAAGGATTACCGTCACTATATTATAACCGCGAACGCCTGGATAGTGTGGAACTGTATCCTTTCAAAGAAATGATACGTGCCGGCTTGGGTGGGGTGATGGTTGGTCATCTGCAGGTACCTGTGCTGGAACCGGATGCTATCACGGCTTCTTCACTTTCCGGAAATGTGGTGACCGGATTATTGAAAAATGAAATGGGATTCCAGGGGCTGGTGTTTACGGATGCACTGGATATGAAGGGAGTTTCATCTGTGCCCCAGGTTACTACAAAGGCCTTGCTTGCAGGAAATGATATGGTGCTGGTGCAGTATAATACTGAAAATGCTGTGCAGGAGGTATTGAATGCGGTGAAAGACGGTGTTCTTTCGGAGAAGGTTGTGGAAGAGAAATGCCGTAAGATACTTACTTATAAATATCTGTTGGGCTTACGTCAGCCGCGTCCTCAGTTGCAGGTTAGCGGAATGAGTTATCGTATCCATACGGATGAAGCCAAGGCGCTGGTAACGCGACTTCGCCAGGCTGCTGTTACGGTGCTGGGTAATCATTTTGGAGTATTACCGTTGACATCTGTTGACAACGCTCCGATTGCACTGCTGAGTGTGGTAGAAGGTAAAGATAGCATTTTCATTGCTGAAATGAAGAAATTATCTCCTGTTCCTGTGGAGTGTTTCCATTTGACGAGGGAGATGAGCGGAGATGAACGCCGTGAACTGGCACGCAAACTGGCGAATTATCGTCGGGTTGTAATCAGCATATCAGGTAAAGATACAGATGCACTTGCTTATGCCGATTTTCTGGCAGGATTGAATTTGCACGCCCCCATCGTATATGCTTTCTTTACGTCCTATCGTGCGATGCAACCTTTAGTTCCGGCTTTGAATCAAGCCAGTGCTGTAGTGTTGGGGCATTCGTCGGAAGCGGATATTCAGCAATATGTAGCGGGTGTGATATTTGCTAAAGTCCCTGCTCAGGGAAAGCTTTCCATGAGTATCGGTAACCTCTATCAGGCCGGTGAGGGAAGTATGATTACTCCGGGGATGAAACCGGGACATATTATTCCTGAAGATTTGGGAATGAAGTCTAATGAGTTGCATCGTATCGATGCGATTGTCAAGGGTGGATTGGCTTCCGGAGCCTATCCAGGTTGTCAAGTGCTGGTGTTGAAAGATGGTCAGACGGTATATGATAAGTGTTTCGGTACTCATTCTGATAAAGACACCACTGCTGTACGCCCTACAGATATGTTCGACCTTGCTTCTTTGACGAAGACTACTGCAACACTGCTTGCCGTGATGAAACTTTATGATACGGGTAAGTTGAAGCTGACGGATAAAGCGTCCCAGTATTTGCCAATCTTGCGAAATACTAATAAGAAGAATGTTACAATAAAGGATTTGCTTCTTCATGAATCCGGTCTGCCTCCTTATATTCGTTTTTATCTGGAGGCCATTGACCCGAATTCGGTGCATGGACCGTATGCTCAAAGTTGGGTGGATGAGTGGCATCGCACGCAGGTCAGTGAACATAGCTATTATTGCTCAAACTTCAAGTTTAAGAAAGGCTTGGTCGCTGAAAAAGAATCATCTACTTACAACTTGCATGTAGCTGACAAAATGTGGCTGAACAAGAACTTCAAGAATACCATCTTGCAAAAGATTGCCCGGTGTGATATGGACAGTAAGCGGTATGTGTACAGTGATCTTGGTTTTATCCTATTGCAGCAGGTGGTGGAGGCTATAGTTAAGTTGCCAATGGACCTTTATCTGGCTAAAGAGTTTTATGCACCTATGGGGTTGCAACGTACCATGTATCTGCCCTTATTAAGGTACTCCAAACAAGAGATTATGCCTACGGCCGCAAATGATTTCCTGCGCCGTCAGGATTTATGCGGCTATGTGCACGATGAGACTGCCGCTTGTATGGGTGGCATTTCCGGTAATGCAGGTTTGTTCTCTACAGCTACGGAAGTTGCGAAGATATACCAGATGATGCTGAATGGGGGGGAATGGAATGGCAAACGTTATTTGAGTGAGGCGACTTGCCGTTTGTTCATTACGGAGACCTCTGCCATCAGTCGCAGAGGATTGGGTTTTGACAAACCTAACTTGAAGGATTTGAAGAACAGTCCTTGTGCTCCTTCGGCTACCAATACCGTTTACGGACATACCGGTTTTACGGGTACCTGTGCCTGGGTGGATCCTGAACATGGAACGGTGTATGTTTTCCTCAGCAACCGTCTGTGTCCCAATGTGTGGAATACAAAACTGACTGAGATGAATATCCGTACAAATATACAAGAAGCGATTTATAAAAGCCTGAAATAGTCTGGGCATAGAAATACAGGAGACACGGGAAATACAGCGTTTTTTACTAATTAGTCCAAAAAACTCTGTATTTTCCGTGTCTTTGTGTTCGAAATACTATAACTTTGGTAGCCTTAATGCATAAATGATGATGAAAAAACTATTCCTATTCTTTTTGATGATATACAGTTGTTGTGTCCGCTTTGATGCTCAGGCGCACCATCTGCCGGCGCCACAATCTCCTGTACCTTCTGTTGAACCTATTATGATACGATCTGTTTCCAATGATGAACGATGCCGGCAGTGGGTGGATTCGGTACTCAACAGGATGAATCTGAAAGAACGTATCGGACAATTATTCATTTATACCATTGCTCCTCAGCAAGACAAGGCAAACCGGGATTTGCTACGTAAAGTTGTGGATGACTACAAAGTGGGCGGTCTGCTCTTTTCCGGCGGATTGATGGAGAATCAGGCGATACTGACCAATGAAGCACAGAAGATGGCAGATGTTCCGTTGATGATAACCTTTGATGGTGAATGGGGACTTTCCATGCGTTTGCGAGGTACACCGGTATTTCCCCGAAATATGATTCTGGGCTGCATACAAAACGACAGTCTGCTTTATGAATATGGTCGCGAGATGGCCCGGCAATGTCGGGAACTTGGTGTGCAGGTTAACTTTGCTCCGGTGGCGGATGTGAATATCAACCCGAAGAATCCGGTTATCAATACCCGTTCGTTTGGGGAAAATCCTGCTAATGTGGCTGATAAAGTAATAGCCTATGCCCGTGGTCTGGAAGACGGTGGCGTGCTTTCCGTGAGCAAACATTTTCCCGGTCATGGAGATACGGATGTGGACTCGCATCATTCATTGCCGAAGCTGACCTTTTCCCGTGCACGTTTGGATAGTGTGGAGTTATACCCGTTTAAGAAAGCCATTCAGGCTGGGTTGTCCGGTATGATGGTGGGACACTTGGAGGTGCCGGTACTTGAATCGAAACGAGGGGTGCCTTCCTCACTTTCCCGTAGTGTAGTGCATGATTTGCTGACACAAGAGATGAGGTTTCAGGGGCTGGTATTTACGGATGCATTGGCTATGAAAGGTGTTTCTGCCAATAACACGAGTATTTGCCTGCAGGCTTTGAAAGCGGGAAATGATTTGTTGCTTGTACCCCGGCGGATTAAGGAAGAAGTAGATGCTATACTGGATGCCGTGAAAAATGGTGAACTGACAGAGGCGGAGATTGAGGCAAAGTGCCGGAAGGTACTTACTTATAAATATGCTCTCGGACTATCAAAGAAACCTTTTGTTCGCCTTTCGGGGTTAAGTAATCGTATTAATACGGCGCACACTCGTGATTTGATACGGCGCCTGAATCAGGAGGCGATTACCGTATTGAAGAATAAAAACGATGTGCTTCCGTTGGATGTAGGTACCCGGGAAGTGGCTGTGCTCAATGTAGGTGATGCAAAAGAAATACAACCGTTCCTGAAGGAGCTTTCCGGATTTATTAATCCTGTTGGTTCAAAAGGAGTACCTGCCGTTTTTCAATTGAAAAAAGAGTTACCGGTGGCTGCACGTAAGCAGTTGCGTGATTCACTGTCACAGTATAAACGTATCCTTGTTTGTGTGACGGAACATCGCTTGGCGCCTTATCAGGCCTTCTTTGGGGAATTTGTCCCTGATATTCCAACAGCTTATCTGCTTTTTATACCCGGTAAGCAAATGTTGCAGATACGCCGTGCGGTATCGGCTGCTAATGCTGTAGTACTTGCACATTCATCGAATGATGATGTACAGTGTCAGGTAGCCAGAATACTATATGCCGATGCAACGGCAAACGGACGCCTGTCGGCAAGTATCAGTGACTTGTTTACTACGGGAGATGGACGGACCATTACTCCGAAAACACCGCTTCACTTTGTGCCTGATGAACATGGTATGAACTCCCGTCTGTTGACTCGCATTGATGAAATAGCGAAAGAAGGCATTAAAGAAGGAGCTTATCCCGGTTGTCAGATTGTGATATTGAAAGACGGAAAGGAAATGTATAATAAAGCTTTCGGAACACATACCTGGCCGGGTGCTTCTGTCAAAAAACTCTCTACGACCAATATCCCCGGCGCTACTTTACCGGTATCTCCGACGGATGTTTATGATTTGGCTTCGCTGACAAAGACTACGGCAACATTGCTCGCTGTTATGAAGCTGTATGACAAAGGACGTTTGAGTCTTACCGATCGTGTGTCAGACTATCTGCCCTGGTTGCAAGATACGGATAAAAAAGATATTACAGTCCGCCAGTTGTTGTTGCATGAATCCGGATTACCTTCTACATTGTTGTTTTATCAGGAAGCTATCGATGAAGAGAGCTACGGAGGAACTCTTTTCAAAGCAAAACCGGATGCTGCACATTCTGTACAGATAGGGGTTCGTACCTGGGCTAATCCGAAATTTAAGTTCCAGAAAGGGTTGACTTCTAAAGTGCGGACGGCAGAGCATACCTTACAAGTTGCCGATAGCTTATGGTTGAATCGTTCCTTTAAAGAAGTCTATCAACAAACGATTGTGAAGGCACCGTTGCGCGATCGCCGTTATCGGTATAGCTGTGTAGGTTTCATCCTGTTGCAGCAATTGGTTGAGGCGCGTACGGGCATGTCGATGGATGCTTTTTTGGAGCAGGAGTTTTATGCTCCGATGGGGTTGAAACGTACGGGGTATTTGCCATTGAAGGGTGCAGCTACGGCAGGAACAGCATATGCAGGTATTGTATCCGGCAAGCATACTCCTATACCGAAAGCAGAAATTATACCTTCTTCGGTGGATCCATTCTTGCGGAAAACCGTTCTTCAAGGCTTCGTGCATGATGAGTCGGCAGCTTTCCAAGGTGGTGTATCAGGGAATGCCGGTCTATTCTCCAATGCAACGGAAGTGGCTCAAATTTATCAAATGTTGTTGAATGGGGGAGAGTTGGATGGTAAGCGTTATTTGAGTCCGGAAACTTGTCGTGTATTTACTACTACTGTATCCCGCATCAGTCGTCGTGGTCTGGGATTCGATAAACCTGACCGGCAGAATCCGGCAAAGAGTCCTTGTGCTACGGCTACGCCTGCCACTGTTTATGGGCATACCGGATTTACAGGTACTTGTGCCTGGGTTGATCCGACGAATGGGCTGGTTTACGTTTTCCTTTGCAATCGTATTTATCCGGATGTATGGAATACGAAATTGATGAAGATGGATATCCGTACACGAATACAGGAAGTGATGTATCAGGCGTTAAAATAGCTATATATAGAAGAAGGGAATAGCCCCCCGCTCACGCGGCCGGTTACTCCCTTTTTCACGTCTTGAAACAATCAATTAATACCAGTCAAACTTATCTGTGTTGCAATGCAAATTATGTTAGAATGCAATACCCAGACGCAGACCGAAATTGCTTAAGCCATCTACACTATAAGTGAACAAGTCGCCCTTGTTCGTGCCATAGCTATAGTAAGCGGCAATGTGCAAACCCGGACCATAAGCCCATGGGTAAATGTTGAGACCAATTTCCGGTGATACATAGAAACCCCAAGTACTCTTGTTGGCTTCGTAAACATTGAAAGTTGATTTCATTTCAGCGTACTGAGGACCTACTTTCACACCCACATAAGGCTGGAAAGCGCTACCGCGGTCGAAGGTATAACGACCTGCCAGACCGAAAGGCAACTGGAACAGTGTATGCTGTTGGTCGGTATTGATGCTACCGCCTTCACCTACCGGAAGTGTCTGGCGTCCGAAGTATTCGTGGTTGCTATGGTAAGCAAGAAAAGCACCGAGAGCAATGTTCGGAGTTACGTAGTAACCACCTTCAAAACTCATACCCCATCCGCTGGCTTTATCAGCGAAATGGTTGCTCAGGGGGAAGTTGAATTGCCAATCGATATTAGCATAACCGTTATCGGTCAATTGTGCCTTTGCCGGCATGGCGAAGACGAGAGCCAGAGCGGCAACCGCCAGTACTCTCATTGAAATATATTTTATTGTTTTCATACTTGTTATTGTTTTAAACGACTTAACTACTTACTACTAATTATTTATTAGTCAGATATGAAGATTGAGTATAAGCTTGGTTTACACCTTCAATAGCCAGTTTAGTATTTACAGATGTAGAACCGCTAAGCAATCCGCTCATATAGCTTGTCCAGAGTACGGGCAGTTTTTCTTTTTCACCCTGTGTAGCTTCCAGATTGAGGAGTTCGGTAATGAATGAACCTGTGCTATAAGTATAAGTCACAGCATACGGATAGTACCATCCGCCCCAGTTACCCCAGTAAGGTGCATCCCAATAACCTGGATAGTTCCACCACCATTCGGGACGTCCGTAGTCATTAAAGTAGTAAGTGCTCTTGATGTAGCTGACCTGTAAACCGAGGTTGGCTTCTTCACGGTCGTCTACGCGGACAAAGCCACGATTATTCATATTGGTAGCATAGGCTTGCAGAATTTCCTGAGCGCTTTCATCTTTCCAATATTCGGCTTCTTTTTTATCGCCGATGATAAGAATGCTGTCCGGCATGTAGTACGTTTGGAAAGCTTTGAAGTCAGCTTTCGTGTCATAGTTGGTATAAACCAGATATTTGTTGTCCAGCTTATCCGTGTCAGGGTCTTTTTCGCAGGCTGCGAAAGTCAAGACCACCAATAATAGGGGAATTAATTTCTTCATACTTTTATAATGTTTAGGTTAAATATAAAAATCCTGCCCTGGTACCTCAGGCTTTTGGTACATGAACAAGATAAAAAATAAAAGGTTCAGAAAGGGGTATGTTAAAATTGTGCTTTTGAGGAAGAAAATCTTAAAAAAGGGAGATTTCTCGGTAAGTATTGGTGTGTACCTTGTTGAAAAGTTATGTATTGGGGCCCTTAATGGAAACGAGCGTTCCCTTTCGTGGAAACGCTCGTTGAATACTTTATGAGAACGGATTTATCTGCCTTTGGGTAAACAGTTCCTTATTATCTGCTTATTTCAGAGTATATATCTGATTGATCTTTTGTATTTCTTCTGCAGTGAATTTCGTATTCTTTATGCCTTGCAGGTTGTCATTCAGTTGGGCTATAGAGCTTGCTCCGATTATGACTGAGGTAACCATGTCATCTTTCAGTAACCATGCCAGAGCCATTTCTGCAAGAGTTTGTCCGCGTTGCGTGGCAACTTCGTTCAGGGCTTTTATCTTCTTCAGCTTTTCGTCAGTCAATGCCTCTTTTTTCAGGAAACCACCTTTGGCAATGCGCGAGTCTTCGGGAATACCGTTCAGGTAACGGCTCGTTAATAAACCTTGTGCCAGAGGAGAGAAAGCAATGAAGCCCGTACCGTTTTCTTTAGCTTGTTGCAGGATACCTTCTTCTTCCGGTTCTCGGTTGAAAATGTTATATCTTCCCTGATAAAGCAGGCAATGCACGTCTCTTTCTGCCAGGTAGCGATAGGCAAATTCTGCAGCTTCCTTCGGATATTTGGAAATACCGACGTACAGGGCTTTTCCTTGTCTCACAATATCTACGAGGGTTTGCAGAGTCTCTTCCAATGGAGTGTCCGGATCATAACGGTGTGAATAGAAGATATCCACATAATCCAGATTCATGCGTCGCAGGCTCTGATTTAGGCTGGTCATCAAGTATTTTCTGGAACCCCATTCACCGTAAGGGCCGGGCCACATATCATGTCCTGCTTTCGTGGAAATGAATAGTTCGTCACGATAAGGCATGAACGATTTCTTCATGATCATTCCGAAAGTTTCTTCTGCTGAGCCGTAGGAAGGACCGTAGTTGTTGGCAAGGTCGAAATGGGTAATCCCTTTGTCGAAAGCGTGGTGTGCCATTGCCTGTGAATTAGCAAAAGTATTAACGTCGCCAAAGTTGTGCCACAAACCTAATGAGATTTCGGGCAGTAATATGCCGCTTCGTCCGCAACGGCGATACTTCATACCGTTGTCGTACCGACTGCTGTCGGGAGAATAAATGGGGTTTATCATGCTATTGAGTTTAAGTGAGAACACAAAAGTAGGTAATTCTATTGGAAAAAGAGTGGTCTACCTTGTCAAAAAGTGTAGTGAAATGCGACGGATATTCTATATCTATTAATGAAATATGCCGAAAACGTAGATGTTGCGGAGATGATAAATAAAATAAGTGCTATTATTATTGTATTAATAAAGAATGATTATATTTGCGACATGATACTTTTTTAACCAGTCAGTATGGAAAACTCAAATTACATTATGAGGGAAATTACCCCCTTGTCCGACCGCGATTGTTTTTATATTGCCGATCGTCGTAAAACTGAATTTACTTATCCTATTCATTGTCATGCTGAGTTTGAACTCAACTTTACTGAACATGCAGCCGGTGTCCGCCGTGTAGTAGGAGACTCTGCTGAAATTATCGGAGATTATGATTTAGTGTTAATAACCGGCAAAGAGTTGGAACATGTGTGGGAACAACATGAATGTGGCTCAAAAGAAATTCGTGAGATTACAATTCAGTTCTCGCCCGACTTATTCTTCAAGAACTTTATGAATAAGAACCAGTTCGACAGTATTCGTTGTATGCTGGAGAAAGCTCAGTGCGGTATTAGTTTCCCGATGCAGGCCATTATGAAAGTATATAATTGGTTGGATCGACTGGCTTCGGAAGAACAAGGTTTCTATGCAGTGATGCATTTCCTGAGAATACTTTATGAACTGTCGCAATATGATGATGCGAAAGTGTTATCCAGTTCTTCCTTTGCTAAGATAGAGACCTTTTCGGATAGTCGTCGTGTGCAAAGAGTGCAGAAATATATTGCTGATCATTATCAGGAGGATATTCGTTTGAATACTTTGGCGGATATGGTGGGTATGACGCCCGTTTCATTCAGCCGTTTCTTCCGGTTGCGTACGGGGAAGACACTTTCTGATTATATCATCGATATTCGTCTTGGCTTTGCTACACGTTTGCTGGTAGATTCTGCACATACGATTGCTGAGATATGTTATGACTGTGGTTTTAATAACTTGTCCAATTTCAACCGGATATTTAAACGAAAGAAGGATTGTTCGCCGAAAGAGTTCCGGGAGAATTATAGAAAGAAGAAGATAGTGATCTGATTCTGTACTTTTCGTATCTGGCGTATAGTCTATTTTATCCTTAAAAGATGCTTTTTCTTATTCAACGATGAATTGTACAATGAAAGGATAAAATAATATCAGTTAGAGTATTAGGATATCGCTACATTTGCAAATAGAAAAATATACTCTAATCTATTGGAAAATATGCAAGCGAGAAAGTATTTATTAGTTGGAGCATTTATATTAGTAAATATTTCATTGAAAGCCCAGGATAATGGCGGATGTGATGATTGCCCGGCTTTCAATGCAAGTGGAAAAGTGGAAGTGCGTGGAATAAAGGAGAGAATTATTGGCGATTTATCTCAACCTATATCTGTACGTGTAGAAAATCTCATCAGTAAGATGACACTTGAAGAAAAGGTGGCTCAGCTTTCTAATGAAACAGATAGCATACCGCGCCTGAATCTTCCCTCATATAATTATTGGAATGAATGCCTGCATGGAGTGGCTCGTGCGGGTGAAGTGACTGTATTTCCACAGGCTATTAATCTGGCTTCTACCTGGGATACCTTATTAATTAAGAAAGTAGCTTCTGCCATCTCTACAGAGGCTCGCTTGAAATATTTGGAAATAGGAAAGGGGCTTACTTACTGGTCTCCTACTATTAATATGGCCCGTGATCCCCGTTGGGGACGGAATGAGGAAACTTATGGTGAAGATCCTTATTTAACTTCCCGTTTAGGTGTAGCTTTTGTGAAGGGATTACAGGGAGATCATCCCGATTATCTGAAGACAGTTGCTACAATAAAGCATTTTGTTGCCAATAACCAGGAAAATGACCGTTTCTCCAGTTCTTCACAGATACCCACCAAGCAGCTGTATGAATATTACTTTCCGGCTTATGAGGCATGCGTAAAGGAAGCGGATGCACAATCTGTAATGACTGCTTATAATGCCTTTAATGGGGTGGCTCCGAGTGGCTCAACTTGGTTATTAGGAGATGTTCTGAGAAAAGAGTGGGGATTTGGCGGATTTGTTGTTTCTGATTGTGGAGCTATTGGAGTCATGAACTGGCAGCACCGGGTTGTAAATTCACTGGAAGAAGCTGCTGCTTTAGGTATAAATAGTGGTTGTGACTTGGAATGTGGAGGAACCTATCGCGAGAAACTGGTAGCG
Source organism: Bacteroides intestinalis (assembly GCF_003464595.1). Classification (GTDB taxonomy): domain Bacteria; phylum Bacteroidota; class Bacteroidia; order Bacteroidales; family Bacteroidaceae; genus Bacteroides; species Bacteroides intestinalis_A. Next base: position 113,861 of record NZ_QRZF01000001.1, on the reverse strand, counting down.
GCTGTAAAAATGGGATTGGTATCAGAGCAAGCCATTGATAAGGCTTTGAATCGTGTATTAACAGCACGTTTTAAATTAGGTGAATTCGACCCTATTGAACTTGTTCCCTATAATCATTATGATAAAAAGTTACTTGCAGGAGAAAAATTTGGGAAGTTAGCTTATGAAGCTGCAGTTAAATCTATAGTACTTTTAAAGAATGACAATGACTTCTTGCCTGTAGACAAGAAGAAGATACGTTCTGTAGCTATCGTCGGTCCATTTGCTGATAATAATTATCTGGGAGGATATAGCGGGAAACCTGTTCATAATGTTTCTTTGCTACAAGGTGTTAAAGATTTAGTAGGTAAAAAAGTGAAGGTTTCATACATGGAAGGCACTTCTGTGATTTCTCCGGTTGGTTCGGAGTATTTGGTGGCTTCTGATGGGGTAAGCCAAGGACTTACTGCCGACTATATAAGTGGGCACAGTCTGAGTGATATCCCTTTGTTTTCAAGAATTGATAAGACTGTGGGTTTTGACTGGGGAGATGGTACACCGGATGAACGTTTAACTAAAAATAATTATTCTGTCAGATGGAGTGGATATCTGAAAGCTCCGGTAAGTGGTAAACATACTATTGGAATGTATGCTGATGGCGGAGTGCGTATTTGGTTGAATGATCGTTTAGTTCTGGATAAATGGAATGCTCGTGGCTTACAGTTTTATTCTGTAGAGGCTTCGTTTGAGGCAGGCAGAAAAATGCCGGTCAAGATAGAATATATAAATAAGACAGGTGCTGCTGCTTGTATGTTGGTTTCTGATTTTGGAAATTCAGATCAGATAGATAAGGTGAAAGAATTTGTATCTGGGGCGGATTTAGTATTGGTTGCTTTGGGAAATGACGAAAAGTTGGCTCGTGAAAATCGTGATCTGCCTTCCATTTATTTACCTATGACACAGGAATTGCTGCTAAAAGAAATTTATAAAGTGAATCCTCGTACTGCCTTGATACTCCACACAGGAAATCCGCTAACTTCAAAATGGGCTGCAGAGCATGTCCCTGCTATTCTTCAGGCTTGGTATCCGGGACAAGAGGGAGGTAAGGCTTTAGCTGGCATTTTGTTTGGTTCGGAAAATCCGTCGGGTAAGTTACCAATGACTATTTATGAATCGGAAGAGCAGTTACCGGATATTTTGGATTATGATATTTGGAAAGGGCGTACCTATCAATATTTGTCAAGTAAGCCTCTTTATGGATTCGGACACGGTTTAAGTTATTCGAACTTTGAGTATACACATTTGCAAAGTGATGATGTGGTTCGCCAGGATGGTACTTTGCAATGTTCTATTGAAATTAAAAATATAAGTGATGTAGCAGGAGAAGAAGTTGTTCAGGTATATATTTCCCGTGAAAATACTCCGGTTTATACTTTCCCGTTAAAGAAATTGGTGGCTTTTGCGAGAGTGGATCTGAAACCGGGTGAAAATAAAACGGTTACTTTTACAATTGCTCCCCGCCAGCTTTCTATATGGCAGGAAGGAATATGGAAGATGCTTCCGGGGAAATATTCCTTGTTTGTAGGAGGTGGTCAGGAAGGGTTATCGAAAGGAATAAATAGGAATTTTGAAATAAAGGTAGAATAAGGTTAGTTGAGTCAGGATATAGGTGTTGTTTCTAGGGGAAAAGATTGTTTTAATGGATAATTTATAGTCTGCGATATGATACTTTTTAATCCTATATTTGGATAATATAATATAGGAATGCTTTTCTTGAGATGTATTAATTTAACTTTTAACGATATTAGGTAAAAAACTCTTCAACTCGTTTTGTATAGCGCGTTTGAATGGGTTATACCTTCTAATCAGATACTTATTGTATAGTGTCGGAATAGTATTAGTTAATGATAAAATTGTACTTGTTTATCATAGAGACGGCAGCTATATTTGCAGTGTTGAAGAATTTATTATTTTAAATCAGTGTTATATATGAAAAACATTATGTTGTTTCTGATGACGCTCTTAATGAGTAGTCATGTGATGGCTCAGGAGTCCATCGTTACCGGTACTATTACTGATGCTAACGATGGTTCTCCATTGATTGGAGCCAATGTGTTGATTAAGGATGCCGGGGTAGGTTCCATTGCTGATACGGAAGGTCGGTATAGCGTGAATGTTCCTAAAGGGAAAAATGTGCTGGTCTTCTCATGTATAGGTTATAAGGAACAAACGATAACCTTGAAACCTGGACAGAGAACTCTGAATGTAAGAATGGCAGAGGACACGGAATTACTTGATGAAGTCGTGGTAGTTGGTTACGGTACGATGAAGAAAAGTGATTTAACGGGATCGGTCACCAGTATTAAGAGTGATGAGTTGATGAAAACCAATCCGATCAGTATCAATCAAAGCTTGCAGGGGCGTATTGCCGGTGTACAGGTTAATCAGAACGATGGTGCTCCGGGAGCAGGTGTAAGTATTCAGATCCGTGGTGCAAACTCATTCTCTACATCTACAGAACCGCTTTATATTGTGGATGGTATTCCTTTCACAACAAGTGGTACTCCGGGGACCGGTAAAGATGGTATGCTCCAAACTACCAATCCGCTTTCTGCCATCAATCCGGCAGATATTGAATCTATTGAAATCCTGAAAGATGCTTCTGCTACTGCTATCTATGGTTCCCGTGGTGCCAACGGTGTGGTACTGGTTACTACAAAACGCGGTGCTAAAGGGAAAGATAATATTAGTTTCAGTGCTAATTTCGGAATCTCAAAAGTGGTGAAGAAGATGGATATGCTGGATGGCTATACGTATGCTAAGTATCGTAATGAAGCTGCGGAAATGTTTAATAAGTATGATGGTGCGAATGAAAAGATTCCTTATCCGGGAACATCTACAGTTGATCCGACTACAGGAGAAGCTGTATACTCTCCGGGCCCGGACGATTACAGAAATGGTAAGTATCCAAGTGTGAATTGGCAGGATGAAGTGTTTGAGACTGCTCTTTCTCAGGAATATAACTTGAGTGTTAGTGGTTCCAGTGATAAAGGGTACTATGCAATTTCCGGTAACATATTGGATCAGGAAGGTATTATTAACAACTCTGGTTATAAACGTTATACATTCCGTGCAAATGTAGCTCGTAAAGTGCACGAATGGATTGAAATCGGGACCAATATGAGTTTTACCAATTCATTGAATAAGCTGGCAAAGACAAACTCAGTAAGTGATGGTATTATTCGTGGAACCCTGTTCTATCCTGCGACTGCTCCTTTGGATGATGAAACAAATAATTCTCAGCTAAATTGGTTCTCTTCCAATCCGTATGTTTACACACGTGCAGCAAAGGATGAGCTGACTACTAATACGTTCTTCTCTTCTTCTTATCTGGAAATTACTCCAATTAAAGATTTAAAACTTCGCCAGAATGTAGGTTTCTCTTATAATGGAAACGAACGTAATGTGTATTATAACCGTGAGACAGTGGAGGGTAAAGACCCGGTGAACGGTTATGCTTCTAAAGCTGATAACTGGGCAAAGAATCTGGTACTCGAAACAATGGCTACTTATAACAAAGAGTTTAATAAGAATCACTCTTTGAATGCAGTGGTTGCTTTTTCTTATGAAAAAGGTGATTATGGTAATAAAGCCATGACTGCCACCGGTTTTCCGCAAGATATAACAGAAGATTATGATATGAGTGCGGCCGTTAATCCGGGTAAGCCGACTAGTGGGCGAGGCATGACTTCTTTGGTCTCTTTCCTGGGACGTGTCAATTATAGTTTAATGAACAAATATCTGTTCACTGCTTCTTTCCGTCGCGATGGTTCCAGTAAGTTTGCTCCCGGTAATAAATGGTCGAACTTTGCATCAGGTGCTATTGCATGGCGTGCTTCGGAAGAAGAATTTATTAAGAGACTGAATATCTTCAGTAACCTGAAAGTACGTGCAAGTTATGGTCAGACTGGTAATCAGGCTATTGGTGCTTATGCCACACGCGACTATTTGACTGTGGCCAATTATCCTATTAATGGTGCGCTTGCCAGTGGTTTTGCCAATCTAACTTGGAGAGGGCCGGCAAATCCGGATTTAAAATGGGAAACAACCAGTCAGTATAATGTGGGTGTGGATATGGGATTCTTTAAGAATAGAGTAAACTTTACAGTTGATCTTTATTATAAGAAGACATCAGACCTGTTGCAGAATATACAGATTCCTCAAAGTACAGGCTTTTCTAACATGACTACGAACTTTGGCAATGTAACTAATAAGGGTCTTGAGATCTCCGGTAAGTTCTATGCAGTAGCTACAAAGGATTTTAATTGGGATTTCGATGCAAATATCTCTTTCAACCGTAATAAGATTAGTGGACTTCCCGGTGACCAGTTTGCACAAGGATGGAGTAAAGCTGATAATGTTTTCTTGCAACGTAATGGATTGCCGATTGGTACAATCTATGGTTTTGTAGAAGACGGATTCTATGATAACATTGCAGAGGTGAGATCAGATCCTTTCTATGCCAATGAATCGGATGCTGTATGTAAAGCTATGATTGGTGAAGTGAAATATAAGGATCTTGATGGTGTAGCCGGTATTACAAACGCTGACCGTCAGATTATTGGAGATACCAATCCTGATTTTACATTTGGTATGACGCATAATTTCTCTTATAAGAACTTCTCTTTGAGTTTCTTTCTGCAAGGATGCGTGGGAGGTGATATCTTCAATGCTAACTTGATGGAAGTAACTATGAGCGGTATCGGTAATATTCCACAAGAAATGTATAATACCCGGTGGACTCCAGAGAACAGAGCGATTGCGAAATGGCCAAAAGCTTATGCTGGTTATGGTAGAACTATGAAATTGTCTGATCGCTACGTAGAAGACGGATCTTATCTCAGAATGAAAAATATTAATTTGGGTTATAAATGGATACCTTCATTCAAAGGGATAGAATCAGTGAATCTATATGTTTCTGTAAGCAATGTATTTACGATTTCTGGCTATAGTTGGTTTGACCCGGATGTTAACTCTTTCGGTAGCGATTCTTCACGTCGTGGAGTGGATATGTTCTCTTATCCAAGTAGCCGTACTTTCTCTTTCGGTTTGCAATGTACATTCTAACGTTTAATTCAATTCAAAGAAAGTTATGAAAAAGATTATATTAAAATCAGTCATATTGTTGTGGGCGGCTGTGGCTGCATGCTCTTGCGATAACCTGTTGGAAGAGAAAGCATACGATTTTGTTTCTCCTGAGCAGTTGGGAGACAGTGAAAGTGCTGCTTCACAACTTGTAACAGGAGCTTACAATACCATTATTACCAATTTTATTGCTCCGGGTTCTTATCTGTATCTCACGAATATGGATTGTGACTATGCTTCTGGTGCTTCATGGGCATTTGGTAATGTGGGAGCTGGTAATCCGCAGGGATTTTGGGGAATAGACCACATGTGGCAAGGGTGTTATACTTTGATTCATCGTGCTAATTTGGCTACTTCTAAGATCACTGCAATGAACAATCTAACCCCTGAAAGTAAGGAAGATGCTTTGGGACAATTATGTTTCCTGAAAGCATGGGCTTATTTTAATCTGGTCAGAAATTATGGTCCGGTACCTATTTTCAGAAAATCTATATCAGAAGGTGAAGATATGCATCAGGCCCGTTCTTCCGTAGCTGATGTTTATGCACATATTATTGAACTGCTGGATCAGGCAGAGAATATGTATTCTAAAAATGATGCAGGTTTTATCGAAGGACATGCTTCAAGTGGTGCAGCAAAAGCTTTATTAGCAAAAGTTTATGCAACAATGGCATCAGGAGCAATGTCCGGAGTACCCGTTGTGGTTAAAGGCGGAAAGCCTTCCAATGCGGAGCCACAAGCAATTACGCATACAGCACAGACTGTGGCCGGATATGAGAGTTTTGATTCGAAAAAGTATTATGAGTTGGCACGTGATAAGGCATGGGAAGTAATACAGGAGTATACCTTGTTCGATAAATATATGGATGTGTGGTCCATTGCCAACCGTAATAAGGGGGAACATATCTGGATGGCTCAGGCTAAGAGTGCCGATGCAGATTTTGGTAATACGATTTGCCAAGATTATGTGGGTATCTTTAAGGAAGATGGTACGATGGAAGGTAATTGGTATGGAATGCGTGACCACTGGTACTTACTTTTTGAAGAAAAGGATAAGCGTATTGTAGACGGAGTGATACATCGGTATGCTTCAGGTGATATTTCGAATGGTAAGGTGATTTACTATTATTATCCGCGTTGGTATGCAGATAAGGTCGCTAATAAGGAAGTTTACGATAGTGAAGGTAATGCATTTGATGGTACGGAAGTATATAAAGAAGGTGAAGGTTGGACATTAGCAAAGTTGACTAAGTTTACATTTGTGACGGACCGTAAGCAAAAGAACAGTGATTTTCATTTTCCGCTGCTTCGTTTGCCGGATATTATGCTGATTTATGCGGAAGCTGTGAATGAATTGAATGGTGGACCGGATGCTGAAGCTTATAATCAGGTTAATAGAATCCGTACACGTGCAAATGCGACTCCGTTCTCTGGCATGAATCAGAATGAGTTCCGTTCTGCTGTACTTGAAGAACGTGCCCGCGAGTTGGCGTATGAAGCAGATCGTCGGTATGATTTATTCCGCTGGGGTATTTATTGGGGAGTAATGAATGCGATTGATATGGATGAGCATAATGTTACTAAACGTCGTTTGGAACGTAATTTGCTTTATCCGCTACCTACTAGTGAAGTCAATGCAAATGATAAGATTGACTCTAATAATCCGGGTTGGTAATGAGTATTCTGAATAAACTTAAATGAAGAAACAATGAAAACATTAAAATATACTTTATTAGTTTTGGCAATATTGGGGTGTAGCATATTCTCATCTTGCTCTGATGATGATGAAGCGATTGCTCCTCTAAATGTAACAAAGGTGTCTACGGTGACTGACCGTAAGGAAGCTATCGATAAAGCTAATCTTGCGCAATATATTATTGTGCAAGGTACCGGGTTGAATGCTGTTACATCTATTTTAGTGAATGATGTTCCGGTAGACATGTTAGAAACATACATAACATCCAATGAAATTACATTTCCTATTCCCAGGGTGATTCCCGAGAATGTGAATAATCTGATAACCTTGTCAACCGGCAGCGCAACGGTAACCACACCTCTTTCTGTCTTTGTCCCGGATTTGCGGATTGATGGTATGTATAATGAATTCACTCCTGCAGGCGAAATGATGAAAATTGTGGGAGACTATTTTGATCTGTATGAGATAACTACTGAATCAGGTAAGTTATACTTTGGTGACCGTGAGATGGAAATTGTAAGAGCAGTACAGGATACTTTATATTTCAAACTTCCTGCTGATGCAGCAGTTGGTACTAAAGTTAAAATTGTCAGTCCGGTTGCAGGAGAAGTAATGGTGCCTGGAAAATATAAAGAAAAGGGTAACATGCTATGTGATTATGATCCATTTACAGGATGGGGAGGTGGACAATATCTGAGTAGCGGTCCTACCCCAGTGGCTATTAGCGGACAATATTGCCGTTTCAATATAGCTAAGGGGGATGCAAATGATTGGGACTGGAACTCAGTGACTGGTATATCACAACTAGCTGTTGAGTATTTCCCAGAGGTACTGGCCAATCAAAATAATTACCTACTGAAATTTGAGGTGAATACGTTGAAGCCTTTGACTAAGCGTCAGATTCGCTTCTATTTCTCTCAGATAAATTATGACTGGGAACCTTTTGCTTCAGGACTTGCTTTAAATACAAATGGCGAATGGCAGACAGTAACTCTTGAATTAAGTACAATGTGGAAGGGTAGTGTTCCTGCCGACGGTGTTCTACAGATCATGGGTAACAGTTATGCAGAAGATACCGATATCAGTTTTGATAATTTCCGTATTGTGCCTAAAGACTAAATATTGACTATATACCTTTATAAGGTTAAAAGAACAGTTTTTCAAATGAGAGTATAATTTCAAAAGAGAGGCAGTTACGAAAAACGGGCTACCTCTCTTTTATCCTTAAAAAAAGCTTGAATGATGATACGAAAAATCCAATATATATTTATTCTATTATGTTTGCCTGTCAGTTTGTTGGCACAAGAGAAATTTAATATTAGAGGAGTACTTCCTTGGCATAACTTTCTTTCAGGTCCTACGGGATGGAATTTGGAAGACTATCGGAATTATCTGGACGAATGTCAACAATATGGTATCAATTTTATCGGATTTCATAATTATACCGGTGGGGGTGAACGTTATGCCACTTATGTGGAGCCGATGATCAAGATAGAATATAAGGATATTCTTCCTCAGGCTTATTTTGATAATTCTCTTACTGCACGTTGGGGGTATTTACCCATGAAAGTGAAAGATTATGCTTTCGGTACTGACCGTGCATTTTCTTTGCCGGAAGGTGCGGAGGCTTTTGGAAGTGATGCTTCTGTAACTTCTTCTACTCCACGAGAGCATTATGAGAAATCGCAGGCGTTGATGCGTGATGTTTTGAGTATGGCTCATGAACGTGGTATACGTATGGCAATGGGATTTGAATTTGGAGTAATACCTCCAGAATATTTTTCTTTGAATGTAGCGGGCGACTGTTTTTATTGGCCTGGAGAATCTAATATGATTCCGAATCCAAAGAGCCAGTTAGCGATAGAGATACATTATGCAGCACTTGATAATATTTTGGAAACCTATCCTGATATCGACTATGTCTGGTTATGGTTGAATGAACACTCATTTATGGGAGTGAATATAGAGAAAGCTTTGGAAAATGCTTCTTTTGCTGAAGCATATAACGCCGGACAAGGTTATTTTAAAGAGGCAGCTGATGATGCAGCCCGTTTTGTCGGAGTTTGGGCACTTGAATATATGAAATTGACATCGGACTATTTGAGATCCAAAGGTTCGCACGCGAAAGTGATTCTTGGGGGATGGGGAGGTGGCCATCAGTTACCTTCATTGTTGAAAGGATTGGACAGAGCTCTGCCAAAGGATGTCATATTCAGTTGTTTAAATCCTGATTTAGGAAAAAGTCCACAGCCTGAATTCTTGTCTGATATAGCAAAGAACAGAACTGTGTGGGCAGTGCCTTGGTTGGAGGGAGATCATCAGCTTTGGCATTTTCAACCACGTGTGGAAATGATGCGTGACCATGTGAAACTTGCAGCAAAACAGAATCTGGATGGGGTGATTGCTATTCACTGGCGTACGGAAGAGCCTCGTTTTAATTTTAGAACATTTGCTCATTTTGCTTCAAATAAGACAGACAACAAGACTGTGGAACAATTATATGAAGAATATCTGACCGAGGATATGGGTAATAAGGCTGCAAAACTATTGGCTCCTCTGTTGGCACAAATGGATATTAAACAAATACAATGGAATGTTCCCTCACCAGAATTTTATGCCTTCACTCCTGAATGGGGATTATTGGATGATCAAAATGTGAAACTGCGTGAGAGGCTGATTCGGGCTGCTGAACAGGCACTGAAAAAGACAGAAGGTATTCAGCGAGATAATTTGCAACGTTTCATTGCAATGTTCCGTTTTGAATTGCTATTGGGAGAGGTTGATAAAGCTATGATGCCTGCATTTATTCTTAAGAAGAATGACAGGCAGGGTACTGTGAGCAGTTCTTTTGAAGACTGTGAGAAGGCCTATCGTACCCTTATGGCTGCTCCGGTGAAAGATATGTTTGAGACTTATATGCAAAGAGTTCATTCTCGTGGAGAATTAGGTGTGTTAAGCTCTTTAAACCAGCGTTTATGGAGAGAATATAATGATTTGAAGTCTTATCTTGAAACAAAATTGAAGAGATGATGAAAGATTTGAAGAAATATTTATTAGGATATTGCCTGATAGCTGTTTTAGTTCTACCTGTTCAAGCACAAATTTTACAAATAGGTAGTGGAACTTCATTAGAAAACTATGCAGCATCGGAACTGCAGAGATACTATTATCAGCTATCCGGTAAACTTTTGAATATCGAGAGGACAGCCTCGGCAAATCTAAAATCAGATTTTATATTAACCACATTAGATAATCCATTAGTGGATGATTGGCAAAAGAAAGGTATACTTAAGCTAAAAGAGAAACCAGGAGAGCAAGGGTATATACTTCAAACTGTAAAGAATGCTGGTCGCCATACTTTATTGATTGCCGGAACGGATCCTTGCGGATTACTTTATGGAGTATATGGTTTGCTTGAAGATCATTTGGGAGTGCGTTTTTATATGAGTGGTGATATCTTGCCTGAAAAAAGAATGAGAGGTCACCTTCCCGTGATAAACGATGTACGTACTCCTCAAATGCGTATTAGAGGATTTCTTCCATGGACCAATTTTCCACAATCAGCTACTATTTATTCCTGGAATGATTGGAGGTATATTATTGATCAAGCGGCAAAAATGCGTATGAATTTTATTATGATTCATAATTATAATGGTTTTTGCGGGCATAATGAAACTTTTCATAATTTTGAATATAATGGCTATTTATCCAGAGGGTGGATGCCGACTATAAAAACAGGACATGGTTGGTTGTGTCCGGGATGGGATATTAATGAATACTGTTTTGGAGCTTCTGAAATTTATGATGATTATGATTTTGGAGCAGATTATGGACTTCATAATGAGACATTAACTAATAGCCAGATAAAAGAAAAAGGTGAAACTGTTTTTCGTAAGGTGATAGATTATGCACATCAACGCGGAGTCAAGATTGGATTGGGACTTGACATTGATGTGATTCTTCCTGAATATCAAGTGTCTGCTGATGATCGCGGTGTAATTGCTGCGCAAACTGCACAATTAGCCAAGCAATATCCATATTTGGACTATTTGTTTTGTTTTCAATCAGAGGGAAGCAAAGATTCTGTTTTCTATGCTAAATGGCAGAGAGTCTTTGATGGTTTTTATGAAGATATGAAGCGGCTTTCGCCGTCAACTCACATTGTTGTATCAGGTTGGGGAATGACGGCGGAATCTGTTGCTCGCCTACCGAAAGATGTTATTTGTGCTCCGATATCTTATTATTCCGCAGCATTTGAGTCGGGGAATATATATGGAGAGCGTGAATATTGGGGATGTCCATGGTTAGAGAGAGATTGGAGTAGTTCACAGTATTATTATCCTTATAATGTGGATTTATCAGAAACAATTCATGCTTATGAGAAAGCTTCGGAGAATATGAAAGGATTTTATGCTTTAACTTGGCGTTTAACAGATGCAGTTTCTCCTAAAATGTGGTATATAAGTAAAGCACCTTGGTATGAAGCTAAAGAATTAGACTCTTCGGAAAAAGTTTATGGAGACTTTGCTAAAACAAATTATGGAGAGTCTGTTGCTAAACCGATTACTGCCATTATAAATCAAAATGAACCATTTGCTACAGATTTTGCAGAGTGTCAGGCGACACCGGGTTTTAATGAGGTTGTAAATACTTATCCTTTAATGAATATTCAGTCGTTATGCTTTGCCGGAAAACATAGTGAACTTATGAAGATAGATGCAGTAAACTTTCAGGAAAAGAAAGGAACAAAAAATGCACCGAGTGATGAGGGAGGAGAATGTGTAGGCTATATAATGGCTGGTGATTGGTTGAAATACGATCAGGTTCATTTTAAGGAAGATGTTTCTTTAATATCCCTCAGAGTTGCTTCTGCTTCAAATGGAGGTATCATTACTATTTCGGTAGGGAAACTTGATGGACCTGTTATTGCTTCGATTGATGTAAAAAACACAGAAGGGTGGCAGACATGGAAAAGTTTGACTGTTCCGGTTAAAATAGATAAAGGAATTTATTCTCTTTATGTTAGTTTTCATCCTTTCAACGATATAACACAGGCTAATAAATTGGCTGAAAAGCAATTGAATACTATTGATAGTTGCATGGCTGTGGTTACTAATTTAGGGCAGAAGAAACGTTTATCTTATTTACGTGCACGTATTGAAGGTACTAAACACCATATTGCACTAAATTCAGAGTTTGAGAAATACCAATGGGCTGATTTGCCGGGACAAATGGATAATTGGGCTCGTAGTTTCCTGCATCGTATCGATGATATTTCATCTTTTGGAAATATTATGAGTACACAGAACCGTTTTGTACAGCAGAATTACGTAGAGAAGATAAATAAATTACGTAAATACCAAAGAGTGAAAGCTCCTTCCCATGTTACTGCTAAAGGAACGCAAAATGGAGCGTTGGTGACATGGCGTAATGAAGAACCGGGAGCAGACATTTTTGTAGTGTGCCGGGATGGTAAGGAAATTGCATCAGTACCTGTCAGTGCTAATCAATATGTCGATACATTTAATGGAAAAGCCTCTTATACAGTATATGTGATTGATACGGATGGAAATAGAAGTCTTGCTAGTATTCCAACTTATTGCTTAGCTGGTGATGCAGATGATGAAGCTCCTATTATTATAAATCCTTCTCCTGTGACTTCGGTTCCTCAGGGACATGATGTTAACATAAAGCTGTCTATGGTTGATAATCGTTCCGTTGAAGATCTTTCTGCTGTGCTTCATTACCGTACTATAGGTTGTAAAGAATGGAAGCAGATACCGTTTAAACATAGAATAAGAGCTGCTTTTGCGGTAACTATTCCTGCTGAAGAGTTTTCTATTCAAGGAATGGAATATTATATTACTGCCTCTGATTCCCGTAATGTGGCTATGTATCCGGCAGACGCACCTGCACGGCTCCATACAATTATTGTGACGGGCAGTGGAAGTAATAAATTACCTTCTCCGGTTGTAAGACTCACTGCCGACAATCGATTAAAGTGGGAAAAAAATCCTGATGTGGATATGTATCGGATTTATCGTAGTAAATCTTCTGATTTTGCAACGGATGCTTCTTCCTTTATAACATTTGTAGGAGGGCAGACAACTTCTTTTTATGATAATGGGATAGATCTGGACGGTACTCCTTTAAAAGGAGCTTATTTTTATCGTGTAACGGCTGTTAGCGGTGATGATATGGAGAGTAATGCTTCTGAAATTCTTAAAATAGATTATAAATGAAAAGAGTATATATTTATATAGTGATTGCTTTATGTGGAGTTTCTGCATGTACCTCTCCTCGTCAGCGGATTTTGGAAGATACCAGATTGAGTTTAGTGGATAAACACGCTACCGACTTAACTACTATTCTGTTCCATAATCTGAAGCAAATGACTGGAAAGCATGTAGTATATGGGCAACACAATTATGAAATGGATGGATTTGATTCGGATACCAGCCGTTGGCGTGATGAACAGAATCGTTGTGATGCTTATGATGTGGCAGGGGCTTATCCGGCTATGGCCAGTTTTGATTTTCTGCATTTTACGAATCCAGTTAGTTGGGAAACTAAGAATCTGGATTATATAAGGAGTAAGTTTTATGCTGCTTATGAACGTGGAAATGTGCTCACTTTTTGCTGGCATTATTATAATCCGGTTACAGGAAATAATTTCTATGATACTACGCAGGTAGTAAAGCATATCCTTCCTGGCGGATCACACCATGAAGTATTTAAGGGCGATTTGAAGATTATTGCAGACTTTGCCCATAATGCTAAGAATCATGCTGGTGAACTGATTCCTATTATTTTTCGGCCTTGGCACGAATTTGATGGAAATTGGTTTTGGTGGGGAAAGAATCATTGTACAGTAGAAGAGTTCAAAGAGCTCTACCGTTTTACTGTCACTTATTTAAGGGATTCCCTGCAAGTACATAACTTTTTATATGCATTTTCTCCTGATTGTGGATTTACGACTGAAAAGGGGTATTTGGAGCGCTATCCGGGAGATGAGTATGTGGATGTAGTAGGTATGGATAATTATTGGGATTTTAGGCCGGATGGTGGAGATACCAGCTTAGTAGTGCTAAAATCTCGCATCTTGACTAAGTATGCTAAGGAACATAATAAGCTATCTGCTATTACTGAGACTGGAACGCAGACCAGAGACTCTTTATGGTATTCACAACTATTGAATATTTTATATTCCGAAGGAGTAGAGTTGAATTACTTATGTACTTGGTCAGGCTTTGCTCCCTATAAGGGACACCCTGCTGCGCCGGATTTTTACCGGTTCAAAGAAGATTCTTTGATTTTATTTGCTGATGAAGTGCCGGATTTTTCTGTCCTGGCAAAATAAAATAATATTATAGAAAAATAAATAGCCATGAAACAGATAAGTATTCTTTTTTTCATTCTTCTGCTGTTGGGAGCATGTGTGAAAGCTCCTACGCAAACAGATAATTTTGTGAAGATTGTTGACGGACGTTTCTCTGTCAATGATAAACCGTATTATTATATCGGCACTAATTTCTGGTATGCCGCTATATTAGGATCACAGGGGCAGGGCGGTAATCGGGAACGTCTGCTTAAAGAACTCGATTTCATGAAAACCAATGGTATTACTAATTTACGTGTATTAGTTGGCGCAGATGGGATCGATGGAATCCCGACAAAAGCAGAACCGGCGCTTCAAACGGCTCCCGGCGTGTATAATGATACTATTTTTGATGGCTTAGACTTCTTTCTGTCGGAGTTGGGCAAAAGAGATATGCATGCCGTATTGTTCCTGAATAACAGTTGGGAGTGGTCCGGAGGATATTCACAATACCTCTATTGGAGTGGCCATGGTGAAGTGCCTATGCCTAACGTGGCAGGATGGAATGCCTTTTCAAATTATGTTGCCCAGTATGCAAAATCAGAGAAAGCCCATAAATTATTTGAGAATCATGTACGTCAGGTTGTAAGCCGTGTTAATCGCTATACTAAACTGAAATACAGTGATGATCCGGCTATCATGGCATGGCAGATAGGTAATGAACCTCGTCCGTTTGGTGAGGAAAATAAGGAGAGTTTTGCTCAATGGATATCTGAATGTGCTGCACTTATTAAGTCTATTGACCCTAACCACTTGATCTCTGTTGGTTCGGAAGGTATGGCAGGTTGTGAAGGAGATTTGGGTTTGTGGGTGAAACTCCATCAGGATACCAATATAGATTATTCAACGATTCACATCTGGCCGAATAATTGGGGGTGGATAGATAAGACAGATATTCCGGGAACCTTGGATAAAGCCATTGAGAATACTCGTGAATATATCGATGTACATATTGCGGAAGCACAAAAAATGAATAAACCGTTAGTCCTTGAAGAGTTTGGATTGCCGAGAGACTGTGTAATGTTTGATAGGAAAAGTTCTACAGCTCTAAGAGATCGGTATTATGGAGAAATTTTTGAAATAGTGAAAGAACATGCTATACAAAAAAGTGTATTTCAAGGATGCAACTTCTGGGCTTGGGGAGGATTTGCACAACCGCAACATCTTTTCTGGCAAAAGGGAGACGACTATATGGGGGACCCGGGACAAGAAGAACAAGGGTTAAATTCTGTATATGATACCGACACTACAGTGAAGCTTGTTGCGGATATCGTGAATGAAATAAACCAAATCACTCAGATGAAATGAAAAAGAAAGTCATATGTTCATTTTTGTTAGGCTTGATGGTATCTGGTCAATTAGTAGGAGCAGATTATATTAAGCCGAAGAAAGATAAAAAAACGGGAATATCCTACTATGATCTGAATAAGAACGGTCATCTTGATATCTATGAGAATCCTACTCTTGCAGTAGAAGAACGTGTCAGTGCTTTGCTCTCTCAGATGACTCTAGAAGAGAAAGTCGGCCAGATGCTTACTTCTTTAGGATGGCCGATGTATGAGCGCCAAGGGAATACAATCCGTCTGACTGAGCAATTGGTTCGGGAGATTGAAGAGTATCACACTGGTTCGCTTTGGGGATTTATGCGTGCTGATCCATGGACACAGCGTACGTTGACTACTGGGTTAACTCCTGCATTGGCAGCCAAGGCTTCAAATATGCTTCAAAAATTTGCAATTGAACATGGGCGTTTAGGAATTCCCCTGTTTCTGGCAGAAGAGTGTCCGCATGGGCACATGGCTATCGGAACAACTGTATTTCCAACGTCTATTGGGCAGGCCAGTACCTGGAATCCCGAGTTAATCAGAAGAATGGGGGGCGCTATTGCTAATGAGGCAAGTGCACAGGGAGCGCATATCGGTTATGGTCCGGTACTTGATTTGGCTCGTGATCCCCGCTGGTCCAGAGTAGAAGAAACGTATGGTGAGGATGCTTATCTCAATGGCGTGATGGGGGCTGCTTTAGTAAAAGGTTTCCAAGGTGAGTTTCCAGGAGATAAAGGTAAAGTAATCGCTACTTTAAAACATTTTGCGGCTTATGGCTGGACAGAAGGCGGACATAATGGAGGAAGTGCCCATGTAGGTAACCGGGAAATGGAAGAAGCTATTTATCCTCCTTTCCGGGAAGCTGTTGCAGCTGGGGCATTATCTGTAATGAGCTCCTATAATGAAATCGATGGTATTCCTTGTACTGCTAATTCTAATTTATTAACCGGATTGTTAAAAGAACGTTGGCAGTTTAAAGGTTTTGTCGTTTCTGATCTTTATGCGATTGGAGGGCTTCGGGAACATGGAGTTGCAGATACGGATTATGAGGCAGCAGTGAAAGCTGTAAATGCGGGTGTGGATAGTGACTTAGGAACAAATGTTTATGCTGGACAATTGGTAGATGCCGTAAAAAAGGGGGATGTGCAGGAGGCTGTGATTAATAAAGCTGTCAGCCGGATACTTGCTCTAAAGTTTCATATGGGCTTGTTTGATCATCCTTTTGTTGATGAACGGAAACCGGAACAAGTCGTGGCATCAACAGAACATCTGGAATTGGCTCGTGAAGTAGCTCGTCAATCCATCATTTTATTAAAGAATGAGAATGAGTTACTTCCTTTGAATAAAAAAATGAAGACTATTGCGGTTATTGGTCCGAATGCTGATAATGTATACAACATGTTAGGAGATTATACGGCACCTCAAAGTGGGTCTTCGGTAGTAACAGTATTGGATGGTATCCGTCAGAAAGTTTCCAATGATACACATATTATATATGCTAAAGGGTGTGCTGTGCGTGACTCTTCTAAAGTGGGTTTTCAGGAAGCTATAGAAGCAGCCCGGCAGTCGGATGTGGTTGTAATGGTGATGGGTGGTTCCAGTGCCCGTGATTTTTCTTCAAAGTATGAAGAAACGGGTGCAGCAAAAGTCTCTGATAGTCATATCAGTGATATGGAGAGTGGAGAGGGTTATGACCGTTCTACTCTTGAGTTACTGGGAAGACAACGGGAACTGATACGAGAAATGGGAAAATTAAATAAACCTATTGTATTGGTATTGATTAAAGGGCGCCCCTTATTACTGGAAGGTATTGAAGCAGAAGTCGATGCTATCGTTGACGCCTGGTATCCGGGTATGCAAGGAGGGAATGCAATTGCCGATGTACTGTTTGGTGATTATAATCCTGCCGGGCGCTTGACTATTTCAGTGCCACGTTCTGTGGGACAACTTCCGGTGTATTATAATACAAAACGGAAAGGAAACCGTAGTAAATACATAGAGGAAGAGGGTACACCCCGCTATCCTTTTGGTTATGGACTCAGCTATACATCTTTCAACTATTCGGATTTGAGAGCGGAGGTTGTAGAAGCGGAAGATAGCTGTCAGGTAAATATTTCAGTGAAGGTACGGAATGAAGGCTCACGGGATGGAGATGAGGTCGTTCAACTTTATCTTCGTGATGAAGTGGCCAGTTTTACTACTCCTTTTAAACAGCTACGTGGATTTCAACGGATACATTTGAAAGTTGGTGAGACAAAGGAAATAACATTCCGGTTAGATAAAAAATCACTGGCACTCTATATGCAAAATGAAGAGTGGGCTGTAGAACCCGGTCGTTTCACATTAATGCTTGGTGGTTCTTCCGAACAAATTTATCAGCAAAAAGAAATTGAGATAACCAAAAGATATACTTTTAAAATGTAAATATCATGAGTAAATCAAGAGATAGAGTGCTTCAGGCACTGAATCATCAGAATACCGATTATGTTCCGGTAGATTTTGGTTCTACTGCAGTGACAGGTATTCATTGCCGCATTGTAGAAGCTTTACGAAATCATTATGGATTGGAGTCTAAGCCTGTGAAAATAGTGGATGCTTTTCAAATGTTGGGTGAAGTTGATGAGGAACTTGCAGAACTGTTGGGAGTAGATTGTATAGGTATTGGTGGAGCGAAAGATATATTTGATCTGGATACTACACAACTTCACGAACAGCTCACTCCGTGGGGACAGCGCGTATTAGTTCCTTTGGGTATGGATCTTACGCCGGATAATCAGGGAGATGTTTATGTCTATGCCGGTGGCGATAAAACATATCCTCCCAGTGCTGTGATGCCTAAAGGATGTTATTTTATCAATGCCATTGAAAGACAACAACCTATTGATGAAGACAAATTGAATCCGGAAGATAATGTTGAAGAGTTTACATTGTTGACGGATGCTGACCTTGCTTACTACAAAGAACTAGTGGATAAAGTGTCTGGTTCAGGAAAAGCCGTAGTAGCCAGTTTCGGAGGGACGGCTTTAGGGGATGTAGCATTCGTTCCGGGTATGGGATTGAAAGAACCGAAAGGTATCCGTAGTGTCGTAGAATGGTATATGTCGACAGCTATGCGTCAGGACTATCTCCATCAGGTCTTTGAGAAAGAGATTGATATCGCGATAGCCAACTATGAGAAACTTTGGAATACACTGGGAGATAAAGTCGATGTTGTACTGACTTGTGGGACTGATTTCGGTTCTCAGGAATCTCAGTTCTGTTCTCTTGATACTTTCAATGAACTTTGGCTACCGCATTATCGTCGTATGAATGACTGGATACATCAGCATACTACATGGAAAGTTTTCAAACACTCATGTGGGGCTATCATTCCGATCCTTCCGGGATTGATAGAGGCGGGCTTCGATATTATCAATCCGGTACAGATTAATGCCAAAGATATGGATTCACATAGACTGAAGGAAGAGTTTGGCTCTCAACTCACTTTTTGGGGTGGGGGAATCGATACGCAACAAATACTGCCCTTTGGTACTCCTGATGAAATCCGCCGCCATGTGATAGGACAGTGTGAGATCCTGGGACGTGATGGAGGCTTTATTTTTAATGCAGTGCATAATATACAGGCTAATGTTCCGGTTGAAAATGTTGTTTCTTTATTTGATACTTTGAGAAGTCTTAGAAATTAATAACCTAAAATAGAAAAATATGATGAGCAATCTGAATGAATTATATGATGCAATTCTGGTCGGTAAGCTGGAAGATGCAGTAAAAGTAACTAAAATAGCTGTTGAAGAAGGAGTAACTCCTCATGAGATAATAAACGAATACATGATCAAAGCGATGGAGGAAATCGGAAGTCGTTTTGAGGCTGGTAAAGTTTTTGTTCCGAATCTTTTGATGAGTGCCCGTGCCATGCGTGGTGCGCTGGATGTCCTGAAACCTTTGATGCAAGGTCAAGTCGATTCTTATATTGGTAAAATTGTGATAGGTACTGTAAAAGGAGATCTGCATGATATCGGTAAAAATCTCGTAGCGTCCATGTTTGAAGGGTGTGGCTTTGAAGTCATTAACTTAGGAGTCGATGTATCGAGTGATAAATTTATCAGTGCTGCCTTGGAGAATAAGGCAGATATTATTTGTATGTCGGCTCTACTTACCACGACCATGAATTATATGAAGGAAGTAGTTGCAGCTGTTGAGGCTTCCGAATTAAAAGGAAAGGTGAAGATTATGGTTGGAGGTGCTCCTGTGAATGATGCTTTTGCAAAGGCAATAGGTGCCGATGCATATACTAGTAATGCCAATGCTGCTGTTGTAATGGCCAAGAAACTTATTGCTGCAAATTAATTTTTGAAAGGGATCTTATGATGAATAGGGAGATTTATCTATGCGAGTTACCTTGGAATGCACTTCAACTTAATTCGGAAGATATCTATCTTTCAATGGGAGTTGGTTATGTCCCGGATGAAGAGATGCTAAAACAGCTTGATCTTTTGAAAAAAGAGATTGCTGTTCGGTGTCGTCCACGTTGCCTTTATGCTTTTTTTGAAGCCAGTACGGCAACTAAAAATCACATAAACGTGGGTGGTATGGAACTGCATACTGGTACAGTTATTACTCCCTATTTGTTGGATGCTGATCGATACGTACTGTTTATAGCTACTGCCGGACAGGAGTTCGAACAGTTCCAGCATGAAGTAAAATCTTCCGGTGATATTTTGCGGGAGTTTTTGCTTGATTCCTTGGGTTCTGCAATTGCAGAGGCTGTTGTACGCGAAGTATGTAGTAAAGTTGAAAGCCATGTTTTGCCACTGGGATATGGTGTAAGTCATCCATATAGTCCGGGATATTGCGGCTGGCATGTGACACAGCAACAGCTCTTATTTTCTTTACTTCCGGAACAACCTTGTGGAGTTCGTTTGAGTGAGTCCTCTTTAATGTCTCCCATTAAATCGGTAAGTGGAGTAATTGCTGTAGGTGAGAGAATCGTGAAACGTAAATATGGCTGTGAGCTTTGTGGAAAAATGGATTGCTATAAGAATAGAAATAAATTAAAAAAATGATTCCCATGAATGTATCAAAATGGATTAAAGATATAATTGCTTCTGATAAAAGTTTGTCTATGCCTATCATGACCCATCCGGGTATTGAATTATTAGGTAAGAAAGTGTTGGATGCCGTGATTGATGGTGAAGTTCATTTTCAAGCTATTCGTGCTTTGAATGAGCGTTTTCCCAAAGCTATGGCATGTACTGCCATTATGGACCTGACTGTAGAAGCAGAAGCTTTCGGGGCTCAACTCTGTATGAGTGAATATGAAGTTCCTACGGTTACAGGCCGTTTGTTGACTTCATTTGAAGATGTGGACGCATTACAGATTCCTTCCTTGGATAATGCCAGAGTTCCCCAGTATCTGAAGGCGAATGCTTTGGCTGCTGCCGGAATAAATAAACCTGTCTTTGCCGGTTGTATAGGTCCTTATTCACTTGCTGGGCGGTTGTTTGATATGACTGAAATAATGATGGCGATATATACTGAACCTCAGACTGCTACTTTATTGCTTGAAAAATGTACGGAATTCCTTCTTAGTTATTGTCAGGCAATAAAGGCAACAGGAGTGGCCGGAGTCGTAATGGCAGAACCAGCAGCAGGATTACTTTCTGATGAGGATTGCTTTCAATATTCTTCGTTATATGTAAAACAGATCATTGAAGCGGTACAAGATGATTCGTTTGCAGTGATTCTTCATAACTGTGGTAATACAGGGCATTGTACTCCTGCCATGCTGAAAACCGGTGCTAAAGGATATCATTTTGGAAATAAGGCTGATATGGTAGAAGCATTGAAAGCTTGCCCTGCAGATGTACTGGTTATGGGTAATCTGGATCCGGTGGGTCTTTTCAAGATGGCATCACCGGAGATCGTTGCCCGTCAGACAGAGGAACTTCTGAATCGCACATCTTCATATCCGAATTTTGTGATTTCAAGTGGTTGTGATACCCCTCCGGAAATTCCATTTGCCAATATTGAAGCTTTTTATCAGGGAGTGGAGAGGTATAATAATGAATGTGGCAGATAAAGACAAAAAAGAGATAAAATTGTATCAGTTTATCCGTTTACAGTCAGCTATCTTTGTCGTGTAAAATAAATGAGAATCTAAATAGTATAAAAATGAATAACTTTAAAGGGATTGCGTTAACATTGGCCACTACTGTTCTTATGGCATGTGGACCAGTTCAGAAACAGTCAAATATCAGTTCGTCTTCTATGCGTACAACAGAAACGGAGAATTTACTTGCTAACCTTAAAAAAGTATCATCTAAAGGGGTTATGTTCGGACATCATGATGATACTAACTATGGTATAGGCTGGGATGGTGAAGAGGGACGCTCCGACGTAAAAAGCGTGTGTGGAGATTATCCCGCTGTTATCAGTTTCGATCTGGGACATATAGAACTGGGTGATACAGTGAGCCTGGATAACGTTCCGTTCAGTAAGATCCGTCGAGAAATACTGAACCAATATAAAAGAGGAGGAATGTCTTCTTTGAGTTGGCATTTACGTAATCCGCTGACAGGTGGAGACTCTTGGGATGTATCGGATACAACAGTGGTGAAGTCTGTTCTTCCTGGAGGAAACAATCATGAGAAATTCACCGGTTGGGTAAGTAAAGTATCTGCCTTTATTAATTCTCTGCAGACAGAAGATGGAGTAAAAGTCCCCGTACTTTTCCGACCTTGGCACGAGCATACAGGTAGTTGGTTTTGGTGGGGTGAGAAACTCTGTACCCCCGAAGAATATAAAGCACTCTGGCATATGACGGTGGACATTCTTCGTGAAGATGGTGTGAATAATGCTCTTTACGCTTACTCTCCCGGTTCTGAGCCACAAGATACTGTACAATACCTGAAACGTTATCCGGGAGATGAACTGGTTGATGTAATCGGCTTCGATACTTATCAATTCGATCGTGATAGCTATATTGCTAATCTTGAAAAATCGCTTGCTATTATAGATAGTATCGGTAAAGCACACAATAAAGTAATTGCTATCACTGAAACCGGATATGAGGGTGTTCCCGATTCGAAATGGTGGACCGGAACTTTGCTACCTACCATTGAGAAATATCCGATAGCTTATGTGTTGGTATGGCGCAATGCCCGTGAGCGTGTTACTCATTTCTATGCCCCTTATCCGGGACAGATTTCTGCTGATGACTTTGTAGAATTCTATAAGCATCCTAAAACTTTGTTTGCGGCAGATGTAAACTCTTTGTATAAATAAGAAAAACTATCAATATGGAAACTTTTAGTGATAAGGTAAAGAGACTCTTTCAGGAACACGAGGAGCTGATAACAAGAAAGAATGAGCCGGTAGAGGGTGGAAACGGTATTTTCACACGTTACAAATATCCGGTAGTGACGGCGGCACATGCACCTGTCTTCTGGCGATATGATTTGAATGAAGATTCCAATCCTTATCTGATGGAGCGCATCGGCATTAATGCAACCCTTAATTCAGGTGCTATTAAGTGGAATGGTAAATACTTGATGATGATACGTGTGGAAGGTGCTGACCGGAAATCATTTTTTGCGGTTGCGGAAAGTCCGAATGGAATCGATAATTTCCGCTTTTGGGATTATCCCGTAACTATGCCTGAGGACTTGATTCCGGCTACCAATATTTATGACATGCGTCTCACGGCCCATGAAGATGGCTGGATTTATGGTATCTTCTGCGCCGAACGCCATGATGATAATGCACCTTTGGGTGATTTATCTTCAGCTACTGCTACGGCCGGCATTGCCCGTACAAAAGATTTAAAGAACTGGGAGCGTTTGCCTGATTTAAAATCCAGAAGCCAGCAACGTAATGTAGTGCTTCATCCGGAATTTGTAGATGGAAAATATGCTCTTTATACCCGTCCGCAAGATGGATTTATCAATGCCGGAAGCGGTGGCGGTATTGGTTGGGCTTTGGTGGACGACATGACCCATGCAGAAGTGAAAGAGGAAAAGATTATAGATTACCGCTATTATCATACCATTAAAGAGGTGAAGAATGGAGAAGGTCCTCATCCGGTAAAAACGCCGAAAGGTTGGTTGCATCTCGCCCATGGGGTACGCGCTTGTGCTGCCGGATTACGTTATGTACTTTATATGTATATGACTGCCTTGGATGACCCGACAAAACTTATTGCCGCTCCCGGTGGTTACTTCATGGCACCTGTGGGAGAAGAGCGGATCGGTGATGTAAGTAACGTGCTTTTTACTAATGGTTGGATTGTCGATGAAGATGGTAAGGTGTTTATCTATTATGCTTCTTCGGATACACGGATGCATGTGGCTACTTCCACAGTGGATAAGTTGGTCGATTACTGTATGAACACGCCGGCTGACGGTTTATCTTCTTTCGCCTCCGTAGAGACTCTGAAGAAACTCATTGATAAGAACCTGAAGATATGGCAACACTAAAAGAGAAAATTGGCTACGGTTTCGGTGATATGTCTTCCTCTATGTTTTGGAAGATATTCTCCTACTATCTGCCCATATTTTATTCAAATATATATGGTTTGAGCTTAGCAGATACCGGGGTTTTGTTGTTGGTAACACGCATCTGGGATGCTGTATCCGATCCGATGATGGGAGTGATAGCAGACAGGACACAAACCCGTTGGGGAAAATACCGTCCTTATTTACTGTGGATTTCTCTTCCGTTTGCCGTTTGCGGTGTGTTGCTGTTTACAACTCCTGATTTTGGAGCAACAGGTAAACTTGTCTGGGCGTACATCACTTATATGCTGATGATGACGGTCTATACAGCTATCAATGTTCCATACGGAGCCATGCTGGGGGTAATGACAGATAATTCGGACACGAAGACTGTTTTTTCTTCTTACCGGATGTTCTTTGCCTATGGTGGTAGTTTTATTGCTTTGTTTGCCTGGGAACCATTATGTACCTGGTTTAAGGACATGACGGGTTCGCTGACCGTTAGTTGGCAGTATTCCATGATTGTGATTGCTGCATTCTGTTTCGTGATATTCTTGCTTTGTTTCAGTATGACGCGGGAATACATAAAGAGTGTCTCTACGGTCTCTATCGGAAAAGACCTCAAATCGTTACTCGCTAATGTTCCTTGGTGGCTGCTTATCGGTGCGGCATTGTGCTCTAATTTATTCAGCACGGTGCGCGGTGCTACAGCCGCCTACTTCTTCAAAGATTATATAGGTGATGGTATATTCTTAAGTCTGGGTGATTTTTCACTCTTGTTTTATGCCGGATTGTTTCTGAGTGTCGGAGAAGTCTCAAATATGATTGGGGTTGTATTAGCGGTTCCCCTTTCTCGTTCATTAGGTAAGAAATCCACTTATATTTCGACTATGGGTGCTTTGGCAGTATTAAGTATTTTGTTCTTTTACCTGCCTTGTACGCCATCAGGTTTTTGGTTGATGCTGGCTATGCAAGTCGTCATATCTGTTTGCACAGGTATTGTATCTCCGTTGGTGTGGAGTATGTATGCAGATGTTTCAGATTATGCCGAACTGAAAGACGGAACGGCTTCAACAGGACTCATTTTCTCCTCTTCGTCTATGGCACAGAAGTTTGGCGGTGCGTTTGGAGGTGCTGCCGTCATGTGGATTCTGGCTGCATTCGGTTATAATACGACCGAGGGAGCAGTACAGACAGAAGAAGCCTTGACCGGACTGAATTTGCTGATGAGTTGGATACCGGCTGCCGTGGCCGTTTTGGCCATGATAGTCGTATACTTTTATCCGTTGACGAAGAAACGTGTTGCAGAGGTCGATGAAAAACTGAAGAAGATACGGACTGCCAGCTATAAGTGACGGGAAATAAATGATATTTGTAAATGATAAAATTGCAAATTGAATGATGGACATCAAGAGTATGAGAAAAGAAATGGAAGCAGAGTTGATAGGCAACATCCTTCCATTTTGGATGAACAGAATGAAAGATGAAGTGAACGGAGGATTTTATGGTCGTATTACGGGAACAGGTATCCTAATGCCGGAAGCTGAGAAAGGGGCCATTTTGAATGCACGTATTCTCTGGACATTTTCGGCTGCTTACCGCTTGTTAGGAAATGAAGAATATCTGACTACAGCAACCCGTGCCAAGCGAATCATCATTGACCGTTTTTATGATAAAGAATTTGGTGGTATCTATTGGTCACTCGATTATAAAGGGAATCCGTTGGATACTAAAAAACAAATATATGCCATCGGATTTGCAATTTATGGCTTAAGTGAATACCATCGTGCTACAGGTGATAAGGAGGCCTTGGACTATGCTATCCGCTTGTTTGAAGATATTGAAAGGTATAGTTTTGATTCCGTAAAGAATGGGTATTGTGAAGCCCTTACTCGGGGATGGAGTGAGCTTGCCGATATGCGTCTGAGCGATAAAGATGAGAATGAATGTAAAACCATGAATACCCATCTGCATATTCTGGAGCCTTATACTAATCTTTATCGTGTATGGAAGAATGATTCGCTGAAAAGCCAGCTTTGTAACCTGATAGAGATTTTTATCGATAAGATATTGAATGCTGAAACCGGGCACCTGGAGCTTTTCTTTGATGAAGACTGGAATAGTAAATATCGCATCGTTTCCTATGGACATGACATTGAAGCTTCTTGGCTGATTCATGAAGCAGCGTTGGTGCTGGGAGATGAGGCTCTGTTGGAAAAGGTGGAACCATTGGTTGAGTTTATAGCTGCTGCCGCCGATGAAGGTCTGGCACCCGACGGAGCTATGGCCTATGAAACTTTTCTTACAAAGCAAAGGACGGATACAGACCGTCACTGGTGGGTGCAAGCTGAAAATATAGTAGGACACAGCAACCTTTACCAGCACTTTGATGATGAGGTAGCCTTACAGAAAGCTTTCTGTTGCTGGGAATTCATCAAGAAGAATCTGATAGATAACCGGAATGGCGAATGGTACTGGAGCATACATGCAGATGGTACGGTAAATACCGACGATGATAAAGCGGGTTTCTGGAAATGCCCGTACCATAATGGACGTATGTGTATGGAAATAATGGAACGCTTTTCATAGATATCTTCCTCTAACAAGCTTTTCCGAAGTACTCCGGTTTCAGTAACTTTTCATCAAGCAACCGGAGTACTTCTGCTTTATCTGTTCCCCTGACTACAATAGATACATCATTCTCGTCACTTCCGTACGAAATCATTCTCAACGGGATATTCTTCAGTGCATCAATAATCCGGCTTTCCATGGCGATGCACGAAGACTTCATATTACCCACAACCGAAACAATGGACATACGGTCCTCTACCCATATCCGGGCATATCTGTTCAGTTCACGCAGAATACGGGACAGGAACCCCTTGTTATCCGTCACAATTGATATATTATCATTGGATGAAGTCAACAGACAGGGATTCGTCCGGTATTTGGCAAAGATTTCCATAATCTTACTGATAAACAGATAAGGCCGTAGCGTATGGTTTGACTCAAAGCGAATATAAACCGCTGAGTCCTTTGCTGCAATAGCTTTTACAGCTTCTCCATTTTGCAAATTATCGGAGATGTAAGTTCCTTCCGCCGTCGGATTCATCGGATTGAGCAGATGAATAGGAACGTTTCCTTTCCATGCTGTAGCAAGACAGAACGGATGAAGAATTTGCGGATTGAAATAAATCAGACGTTCCGCCTCGCTGTAGCTGAGGTTCCGGATTGTACCAGCGTCCTTTATGACCAACGTGTCGTTGTTGCGTATGGCAAAGTTTGTCCAGAGCTTTATCTCTTTTGCATGCAAGGCCACGCCAATAAGGGCTGCCGTATAATCGCTGCCGCCTTGTTTCAGGTAATCGGTTTCGCCAAAAGCATTTTTACAGATACTTCCCTGAGTGATAAACAGGTGAGTGCCGGGATAGAGTTTCAGCTGCTTATCCAGTTTTTGCTCTATGTATTCGATATCCACTTCCCGGTTTGTGCCTACGCGTATGAAGTCGAATGCACAAAGCATGGCATTATCGACTTTCTGTTCCTGAAGATAAAGACTCATTAATGTACTGGTGAGTAGTTCTCCTTGTGCCAGAATATCTTTTTCGTCAGCTGAGGTAAAGGGTTCCAGGCAATATTTCCAGATAGCCTGAAAACTATCGAGTATGTACCGGATGGCCTGATGCTTGATTTCATCATCCGTAAGAAGTTCATTGGCGAAGTCAATGAACTGGAACTCCAGCCGGGTGATCTTCTCATGTGCCTCCTCTGTATTACGGCTGAAGAAGCAGGCGGCTATTTCATCCAGGTGTTTAGTGACATCCTCTGCTGCCGATAGTATTGCTATCGTAGGCTGGTTGTTCATAATCAGTTTGGCAACATGTTGCATTCCTTCTACGGATGCGGTTGAATTTCCATTGAATTTGCAGATTTCCATATTCTTCATTTTCTTAGTTATTTATTGAATGATGCTTGCCGGAAGTTTCTTTTTCCTTTCCATTTCAGGGTGATTTTATCAAAATGGAAGAGAATTATCCGTAAGGTGTGGAGGCTGTCTGAACCCTTATCTCCTTGTATATATGGAGTTAAGCTATAAAGGAGATTCAGTAGCTTTCCGTTCCTCTACTATAAAAGTTCAAAAGATGTGCCGTTCGTATTCGGGAAAAGCTTTATATTTGCACACCCTGTTTTTACCATTATCAGTTTAAACACTTATCCGAATAAGATATGAGTAAGATTCTAATCGTTGATGACGAGGTACAAATCCGTACCCTTTTGGCGCGTATGATGGAGTTAGAAGGATATGAAGTCTGTCAGGCTGGTGATTGCAGGGCCGCCCTACGACAACTGGAACTCCAAACCCCCGACGTAGCTTTGTGTGATGTGTTTCTGCCCGATGGAAATGGGGTGGACCTGGTGTTGTCCATCAAGAAGGCGGCTCCTAATGTGGAAGTCATTCTGCTGACGGCGCATGGCAATATCCCCGACGGGGTACAGGCCATCAAGAACGGGGCTTTCGACTATATCACCAAAGGAGATGACAATAACAAAATTATTCCCCTTATCAGTCGTGCGGTAGAGAAAGCCGCAATGAATGCCCGTCTTGAAAAACTTGAGAAGAAGGTAGGGCAGGCGTACTCTTTTGATTCTATCCTGGGAGAGTCCAAATCTTTGAAAGATGCTGTTTTACTGGCACAAAAAGTGTCGGTGACTGATGTACCTGTATTACTGACCGGAGAGACGGGAACAGGCAAGGAAGTGTTTGCGCAGGCCATCCATTATAGCAGCAAGCGTGCACGGCAGAATTTTGTGGCTGTAAACTGTTCTTCGTTTAGCAAGGAATTATTGGAAAGTGAGATGTTTGGTCACAAAGCAGGTTCCTTTACAGGGGCGTTGAAAGATAAGAAAGGACTTTTTGAGGAGGCGAACAATGGAACGATTTTCCTGGATGAAATAGGTGAGATGGCCTTTGAATTGCAAGCCAAACTATTGCGGATACTTGAAACGGGAGAATATATAAAGATAGGAGACACCAAGCCAACACGCGTCAATGTGCGTATCATAGCCGCAACGAATCGTAATTTGCCGGAAGAAATAGCCAAAGGACGTTTCCGGGAAGACCTGTTTTATCGTCTTTCTGTATTCCAGGTGCATCTGCCGCCATTGCGTGAGCGCGCAGGAGATATCCGTCTGTTGGCAAAGGCTTTCGTGAAGAACTTTTCCGCACAACTTTCCCGCCCGGTAACTGAAATAACCCCTGACTTCCTCGCTACTTTGGAGTTACAACCGTGGAAAGGAAATATCCGCGAACTCCGTAATGTGATAGAACGCAGTCTTATTGTTTGCGAAGGCGAAGAACTGACTATTGCCGATCTGCCACTTGACATCCAGAATGCCCACTACGAACAGTCGGATGAAGAGACGCCTGGCAGCTTCGAACTTTCGGCTATGGAACGTCGCCATATTGCGCGCGTGTTGGAGTACACGAAAGGGAATAAGACGGAAGCTGCCCGTTTGCTGAAAATTGGTTTGACTACACTGTACAGGAAGATTGAGGAATATAGGATATAGCTTGTACCCACAATTAGCTCTGATATGACAATAATATGCCAAAATGGTGGGCCTTGCTACTATATGTTATATTTTTATCGTTATTAATAACAGGTGCTCCCGCCGGAAAGCCGCTTCTGGAAGAATATAACATTAGTTTATAAGGATTATATCATCTATTGGCAGCCCACAGATGATCTATTCAGCCCATATATATCATCTGTTTTAATCAAACAGATCATCCATTTCACTCAAACGGATGATGTAATTCGCAAAAGGGCTACACCTTTTGCTTCATAAGGCTACACCATCATCACCAAAAGGCTACACCATCCTCCCAAAAGGGTGTAGCCCTGTCAAAAAGCGGCCGATATTTCTCTATTTCAAATAAGATAAGCAACGGAACTAAATAATCGATTTTGTAGAAATACGCCATATGTATAATTAATAAGAATGAAATAGAGAGAAATAAGTTTCTAAAATGTGCTTTCTTTTATTGTTTTGAATCATACGGTATTTTCCTGATAGCAAATCCTTGTGTTTTTTTGCAGCACAACAAGTATTGGTGCGAAAGAAAGAAATCTCAGATATCACGATTTACATTTTGACATTTTGATTAAGTTGCACAAAGTCCGATAGAAAAGTTCGACGCATGCAATGGGGATATCGGGTGATTCGGAATCAAACGGAAGTCACCCAATGATATTGTTTCTTTTCCTTATTCTTTCCTTCAATTCTTTTCAAAATAGATAATACCTTTTCATTTTGAAAGGGTGCTCTTTAAGGGAGTACTCTGATTCGCTTGCTTCATAAGGCTGTCTATTAGATGTTTATGAACTTATTCATCCTTCTGGCACACTATTGGCACATTACCTTCCAGTAAAACAAATAGTATTAATTCAATAAAGGTAAAAAACATGGGAATAACGATTTCATTTATTTTCTGCCTGCTGAGCGGCTTACTCGCTTTCTGGCTGTTTTGGAAATGTGTGGACTGGTTTGAAAAGATTTAAGAAGGAGAGAGAATTATGTATACAGCATTATTTGTATTGGGTATTGCGGTTTTCGGGTATTTGATTTATGTACTTGTGAGACCGGAGAAGTTTTAAAGTAGAAAGAAAATGAACACAGAAATTTTAGGCGTAGCGTTGCAAGTCATCCTGATGGTGGTATTGGCTTATCCGTTGGGAAAGTATATTGCAAAAGTCTATAAAGGACAAAAAACATGGTCGGACTTCATGAAGCCGGTCGAGAGATTGATATTCAAAGTTTCCGGCATCAATCCACAGGAGGAGATGAACTGGAAACAGTTCTTGAAAGCATTGTTGATATTGAATGCTTTCTGGTTTGTGTGGGGCATGGTACTGCTGGTTACTCAACACTGGCTGCCTCTGAACCCTGACGGTAACGGGCCGCAGAGTCCAGACCAGGCATTCAATACCTGCATCAGTTTTATGGTGAACTGTAACTTACAGCATTATTCTGGTGAAAGCGGATTAACTTACTTTACGCAATTGTTCGTCATCATGCTGTTCCAGTTTATTACAGCGGCAACGGGTATGGCGGCTATGGCAGGTATCATGAAGTCCATCAGTGCAAAGACAACGAAGACAATAGGTAACTTCTGGAACTTCCTTGTATTGAGCAGTACACGTATCCTGTTGCCTCTTTCTTTGATTGTGGGCTTTATCCTGATTCTTCAGGGTACTCCGATGGGATTCGACGGCAAGATGGAGGTGACCACGCTGGAAGGACAGGAACAGTTGGTATCGCAGGGACCTGCGGCAGCCATTGTGCCTATTAAACAACTGGGAACCAATGGTGGCGGTTATTTCGGTGTAAACTCTTCGCATCCGTTGGAGAATCCTACGTATCTGTCCAATATGGTGGAATGTTGGTCTATCCTTATTATACCGATGGCCATGGTTTTCGCACTCGGTTTCTATTCCAATCGTAAGAAACTGGCTTATAGTATATTCGGTGTAATGCTCTTTGCCTATCTGGCGGGTGTCGGTATCAATGTCTATCAGGAAATGAACGGTAACCCGCGTATTGACGAACTAGGAATTGCGCAGGACGGCGGAGCGATGGAAGGAAAGGAAGTGCGGCTTGGTTCTGCTGCAACAGCCTTGTGGAGCATTACGACCACCGTCACTTCCAATGGTTCAGTGAATGGTATGCACGACTCTACGATGCCGCTCAGTGGTATGATGGAGATGCTGAATATGCAGATTAATACCTGGTTTGGTGGTGTCGGGGTAGGTTGGATGAACTACTATACGTTCATAATTATAGCTGTGTTTATTAGCGGACTGATGGTAGGACGTACACCGGAATTCCTCGGAAAGAAAGTGGAGGCACGCGAAATGAAGATTGCGACGATTGTGGCGTTGCTTCATCCGTTCGTAATTCTGGTAGGAACGGCTCTGTCCACGTATCTGTTTGCCCATCATCCCGATTTCGTAGCGAGCGAGGGCGGATGGCTGAATAATCCGGGCTTCCACGGGTTGAGTGAGCAATTATATGAGTTTACTTCGTGTGCAGCTAATAATGGGTCCGGTTTTGAGGGACTAGGTGATAATACTTATTTCTGGAATTATTCGTGTGGTTGGGTACTTATTCTGAGCCGTTTTATCCCGATTGTAGGGCAGGTGGCCATTGCGGGACTACTGGCACAGAAGAAGTTTATCCCCGAAAGTGCCGGTACACTGAAGACGGATACAGTGACATTTGCAGTGATGACTTTTGCGGTCATCTTCATTGTGGCTGCCCTGTCATTCTTCCCGGTACATGCGTTGAGTACGATTGCTGAACATTTTAGTTTGTAAGTAGTAGAAAAAGAAAGATATGAAAGATAAAAAATCAGCTTCTTTGTTTCAAAAGGAGCAAGTTATGGAAAGCTTGAAGCAATCATTCGTGAAGTTGGATCCACGGGTGATGATTAAGAATCCGATTATGTTTACAGTGGAGCTTGTGACACTGGTGATGCTGGTAGTCTGCATCCTCTCGCTGGGAACTACGGAATATGGAACATTCGGGTACAACTTTCTGGTGTTTGTCGTTCTCTTTGTTACTCTGTTGTTCGCCAACTTCGCTGAGGCTATTGCCGAGGCTCGTGGTAAGGCCCAGGCCGACAGCCTGCGCAAGACGCGTGAGGAGACTCCCGCAAAAATCTTGATTGATGGCAAAGTCTGCAATATCAGTAGTGCACGCCTGAAGAAAGGTGATTACTTTATTTGCGAAGCCGGTGATACGATTCCGGCTGACGGTGAGATTGTAGAAGGACTGGCTTCCATTGATGAAAGTGCCATCACAGGCGAGTCTGCCCCGGTAATCCGTGAGGCGGGTGGAGATAAGAGTTCTGTAACCGGTGGTACGAAGGTGCTTTCTGATAAGATAAAGGTATTGGTAACACAACAACAGGGTGAGAGCTTCCTGGATAAGATGATTGCATTAGTGGAAGGTGCTACACGGAAGAAAACACCGAATGAAGTAGCATTGACTATCCTGCTGGCAGGTTTCACACTGGTATTCGTGATTGTTTGCGTCACGCTGATTCCAATGGCGGACTATACCAATATAGATCATCCGGGAACGTACATCTCGATTGCAGCTATTCTTTCCCTGTTTGTTTGCCTGATACCGACTACAATCGGTGGTCTACTTTCCGCTATCGGCATTGCAGGTATGGACCGTGCGCTTCGTGCCAATGTGATAACGAAATCGGGTAAGGCAGTGGAAACGGCCGGTGATATTGATACGTTGCTGCTGGATAAGACGGGAACTATTACAATCGGTAACCGTAAAGCTACGAAGTTCTATGCAGCTCCCGGTGTGGACGAACGTGATTTTATTGAGGCTTGCCTGCTGTCCTCCATCTCCGATGAAACACCGGAAGGTAAATCAATTATAGAACTGGGACGGGAAACAGGTCGCCGTATGCGTGATCTGAATACTACGGGTGCCCGGATGATTAAGTTCACTGCTGAAACAAAGTGTTCAGGCGTGGATTTGCAAAATGGTACTCAGATACGTAAAGGTGCTTTCGATGCTATCCGTAAGATTGCAGAGAGTGCCGGAAACAGTTTTCCGAAAGAGGTGGAAGATGTGATTGCTGCAATTTCAAGTAACGGCGGTACACCGTTGGTAGTGTGTGTCAACCGGCAGGTGGCTGGCGTTATTGAGTTGCAGGACATCATCAAACCAGGTATTCAGGAACGTTTCGAACGCCTTCGCAAGATGGGAGTGAAGACGGTGATGGTGACTGGAGATAATCCGCTGACAGCAAAGTATATCGCAGAAAAGGCTGGTGTGGATGATTTTATAGCTGAGGCTAAGCCGGAAGACAAGATGGAGTATATCAAGAAAGAGCAGCAGTCCGGTAAACTGGTGGCAATGATGGGAGACGGTACAAATGATGCTCCGGCATTGGCACAGGCAAATGTGGGCGTTGCTATGAATAGCGGTACGCAGGCTGCAAAGGAAGCCGGTAATATGGTGGACTTGGATAATGATCCTACGAAGCTGATTGAAATTGTGGAAATCGGTAAACAGTTGTTGATGACGCGCGGTACATTGACCACGTTCTCTATAGCAAATGACGTGGCTAAATACTTTGCGATTATTCCCGCTTTGTTTATGGTAGCCATCCCTCAGTTGGCACCGCTGAATATCATGGGGCTGCATAGTCCTGAGTCGGCCATACTCTCAGCTATAATCTTTAACGCAATCATTATTCCTATATTGATTCCGCTGGCACTGAAAGGAGTACAGTATAAACCGATTGGTGCCAGTGCATTGCTTCGCCGCAACTTGCTGATTTATGGCTTAGGAGGTGTCATTGCACCCTTTATCGGAATTAAATTAATAGATATGATTGTCAGTTTATTCTTTTAGGGGCGAGACACCCCGGCCAGATTTCCTTTCGGAAGGAGGCCTAATAATAACAAACTAATAAATAAAAAGATAATGAAAACATTATTCAAATCCCTTAAAATAACACTTGCATTTTGCGTGTTCTTCTCTGTATTCTATATCCTTATCCTGTGGATATTTGCCCAGGTGGCAGGTCCCAATAAGGGTAATGCGGAAGTAGCGACTCTGGATGGTAAAGTTGTCGGTGCCGCTAATGTAGGACAGATGTTCACAAAAGACGTCTACTTCTGGGGACGTCCTTCCCATGCCGGTTACGATGCTACCAGTTCTTCCGGTAGCAACAAAGGCCCTACCAACGAAGAATATCTTTCGGAAGTAGAAGCCCGTATCGATACTTTTCTCGTACACCATCCTTATCTGAACCGTAAAGACGTTCCGGCAGAAATGGTAACCGCCAGTGCTTCCGGTCTTGATCCGGATATCACTCCCGCCAGTGCTTATGTACAGGTGAAACGCGTGGCCCAGGCACGTGGCATGGACGAGGCACAAGTAAAGACTCTCGTAGACAATGCAGTGCAGAAGCCGCTTCTCGGCCTTTTCGGTACGGAGAAGGTGAATGTACTGAAACTGAATATCGCATTGGAAGAAGCAACTAAGAAATAACTTTAGGTTGGTAGAGAGGCGGACAGATTCCATTCATATTTTGCCATGGTGATGTCTAAAACAGGGTGAATGGAACGCTGCCTCTCTTTTTTAAGAAGACAACCTTACTTTTAAAAAGATTGAATGGATTATGAAAAGATTAAGAAACAATATTTTTGCGACAGCAGTAGTTGCTGTTGCCTGTATTTTAGGAACTACAAGTGCAAAGGCTCAGGAATTTACTGTGCAGGGTGATTTAGTCAGTTCTTACGTCTGGCGTGGTGTTTATCAGACCGGAGCAAGTTTCCAGCCGACTTTAGGATTCAACATAGGTGACTTCTCTCTGACAGCCTGGGGCTCGACAGACTTCGATGGTAATAAATCTTCAGAAGGACTGGCAAGCAAGGAGATAGACCTGACGGCTGCTTATACTTTAGGTGAATCAGGACCTACACTGTCCGTAGCAAGTCTATGGTGGGCAGGTCAGGGGGCCGGGAAGTACTTCAACTTCAAGAGCCATGAGACTGCTCACTTCTTTGAAGCAGGTCTGGTCTATACATTGCCTTGTGAGAAACTTCCTTTGTCTATGGCATGGTATCTGATGTTTGCCGGTGCCGATAAGAATGAGGATGGCAAGCAAAATTATTCTTCCTATTGCGAACTGAACTATCCGTTCAGCGTGAAGTCGGTAGATTTGAATGCAACCGTAGGATTCGTTCCTTATAAAACTTATACGGTAGGATATGGAAATTCCGGTTTTGCTTTTACCAATGTAGCGTTAAAAGCTACCACGGCTATCAGGATAACAGATTCGTTTTCATTGCCTATCTTTGCGCAAGCTATCTGGAATCCATGTTTGGAGGATGCTCATTTGGTATTTGGTATAATGTTGAAACCGTGATAACTAAAGATTAGGCACGGATTACGCGGACTACACGGATTAATAACTGCACACAGTAAAAAATTTGTGTAATCCGCGTAATCCGCGCCTAAAAATGAAAGTATGGACAGAGAACAAAGCGTACAGCACTTCCTCGACCTCATAAAGAAATCCCGTCGTGGCAAGTTCAAGATCTACATCGGCATGATTGCCGGTGTAGGTAAGTCGTATCGGATGCTCCAGGAAGCCCATGAGTTGCTGGACAACGGTGTAGACGTGCAAATCGGCTACATCGAAACCCACGGACGTGCCGGGACGGAAGTATTATTAGAAGGGCTCCCCGTTGTCCCCCGCCGCCGGATATTTTATAAAGGCAAGGAACTGGAAGAGATGGATTTGGAGGGCATTATCCGTATCCATCCCGATATTGTCATTGTAGACGAACTGGCGCATACCAATGTAGAAGGTAGCCGAAACGAGAAGCGTTGGCAAGACGTGATGGATCTGCTGGACGAAGGTATCAATGTGATTTCCGCCGTCAACATCCAGCACATTGAAAGCGTCAACGAAGAAGTTCAGGGCATCTCCGGTATTGAAGTCAAAGAGCGTATCCCTGACAGTGTATTGCAGGAAGCGGATGAAGTGGTGAACATCGACCTCACTGCCGAAGAACTCATTACCCGCCTGAAAGCCGGTAAAATCTATAAACCGGAGAAAATACCCATGGCATTGAATAACTTCTTCAAAACCGAGAATATCCTTCAACTGCGTGAACTGGCTTTGAAAGAAGTGGCGTTGCGTGTGGAGAAGAAGGTGGAGAATGAAGTGGTCGTTTCCAGTGTAGGCGTCCGGCATGAGAAGTTTCTGGCATGCATCAGCAGTCAGGAGAAGACACCCCGGCGCATCATTCGTAAGGCAGCGCGTCTGGCAACCCGTTACAATACTTCTTTTATAGCCCTATATGTACAAACACCCCGCGAGAGTGCCGACCGTATCGACCTGGCAAGTCAGCGCTATCTGTTGAATCACTTTAAGTTGGTCACTGAGTTGGATGGTGAAGTGGTTCAGGTACAATCCAAAGATGTATTGGATGCCATCATCCGTACTTGTAAAGAGAGACAGATCACTTCTGTTTGTATGGGCAGTCCTTCTTTCCGTTTACCTCAATCTTTGTTTATGGTGTTGAAATACAGAAAATTTGTGAATGATTTAGCTCAGGCAAACGTAGATTTGATTATACTTGCATAAAATTTAATTCATCAGTGCATTATGAATATTCGTACTAAATTAATACTCAGTGTAGGCATTCTGGCCGGTATGATCATTCTGCTGGTTGCTCTCTCCGTAGTGAATCTTCAGATACTGACAGCCACCGAACCAGACAGCCCTGCCGCCATGCCCGGACTGGAACGTGCTTTGCTGTGGATTTCCGTTACAGGTGCTATTTGCATTCTTGCCAGTATCGTGTTGCTGGTCTGGCTTCCCCGTTCCATCAACAAGCCTATCCAGGAACTGACGCGTGGTATCCTTGAAATCGCCAATCATAACTATGAGAAACGTTTGAATATGAGCGGACACGAGGAATTCCGCCAGGTGGCCGATAGCTTCAACAGTATGGCTGAGCGCCTGACTGAATATCGTGCCAGTACGCTGAACGATATTCTTTCTGCCAAGAAATTTCTTGAAGCCGTTGTGAACAGTATTCATGAACCTATTATCGGTCTGAATTGTGAGCATGAAATACTCTTTATCAATAAAGAAGCACTCACCGTATTGAATCTGAAACGTGAAGATGTAATCCGCCACTCTGCCGAGGAACTGTCCTTAAAGAATGATCTCCTTCGTCGTCTGGTTCGGGAACTGATTACTCCGGGTGAGAAGAAAGAACCCTTGAAAATCTATGCGGACAATAAGGAAAGCTATTTTCAGGCTTCTTACATCACCATTATAAATACGGATGCCGATACGGATGAACCGCAGAACTTGGGTGATGTGATCCTGCTGAAAAATATCACCGAATTTAAAGAGTTGGATTCTGCCAAAACAACCTTTATTTCCACCATCTCCCATGAACTGAAAACGCCTATCTCGGCTATTCTTATGAGTTTGCAGTTGCTGGAAGATAAGAGGGTAGGAGCTTTGAATGATGAGCAGGAACAATTATCGAAAAGCATTAAAGAAAATGCCGACCGCCTGCTGGGTATCACTGGTGAACTCCTGAATATGACACAAGTAGAAGCCGGCAAGCTCCAGATGATGCCGAAGATAACCAAGCCTATCGAACTTATAGAATATGCGATTAAAGCCAATCAGGTTCAGGCGGATAAGTTCGGTATCCAGATAGAAGTGGAGTATCCGGAGGAAAAAATGCCGAAACTGTTTGTGGATAGTGAGAAGATAGCCTGGGTATTGACGAACCTTCTGAGCAATGCAGTCCGTTATTCAAAAGAAAACGGGCGTGTCGTTATTGGTGCCAAGCGTGAGGAGGACTTTGTTGAACTGTATGTGCAGGATTTTGGCAAAGGTATCGATCCCCGTTATCATCAGAGCATTTTCGACCGTTATTTCCGTGTGCCCGGCACAAAGGTGCAAGGCAGTGGACTGGGACTTTCCATTTCAAAAGATTTTGTGGAGGCACATGGGGGAACACTGACGGTGGAAAGCGAATTGGGGAAAGGAAGTAAGTTTATTATGCGACTGAAAGCATAAGAAATAGTGATAAGTGATTAACAAGTTGAACGATATGTCCTGATAGGGGCGTTAATCACTTATCACTAGCTGTTAATCACTATTTCTTCACTTCATCCCACTTCGGCGGATTCCCGCCCATCAAATGGCGTACAAAGAAATCATAGCGTTTATGTTCCCCGAAATCTTCTCCCATCGTGTGGTGTGCACCAGGAATCACTACCAGTTCAAAATCTTTGTTGGCTTTTATCAGTGCGTTCACCACCTGCATGGTTGAGGCAGGATCTACATTATCGTCCAGTTCGCCTACTACCAGCATCAAGGGGCGGCTTAGCAGATGGGCATTCTCTACATTCGATCCTTCCTTATATTGATCTCCCACGGGATATCCCAGCCAGAGTTCGTTCCACCAGATTTTATCCATGCGGTTGTCGTGGCAGCCACAGGCGGAATAAGCGGCTTTGTAGAATTCGGGATGCAGCAGCACGGCAGTGGTGGATTCCTGGCCTCCGGCGGAACAGCCGTAGATACCTACGCGGTCCATATCCATATACGGATACTTCTCTCCGGCAGCTTTAATCCAGGCGATGTGATCGGGAAGTCCTGCATCTTTCAGATTCTTATAACATACATTCTCAAATTCACGTGAACGGAAAGAAGTTCCCATTCCGTCTACCATGACGACGATAAAACCGAGTTCGGCAAGGGAAGTCATGTACCAGTTGTACGGGATGAAAGTCTTGGGTACATACTGGTCGCCGGGACCTTGGTAAATGTATTCGATAACCGGATACTTCTTGTTCGGGTCGAAGTTAGTGGGACGAACAATCAGTCCCCACATATCCGTTTTGCCGTCACGCCCCTTGGCGGTAAATACTTCCGGTGCTTTCCAACCTTCTGCTTCCAGACGGCTGATATCGGCTGTTTCCAACGGCATCACCACCTTGCCGTCTTCGGCACTGCGCAATACGGTAACAGGAGCTTTGTTCACCATGGAATAAACGTCTACCAGATAATTCATGTCCGGTGAGAACCAGGCCCGGTGCATACCTTCTTCGGGAGTGAGGCAGGTGAAGCCTTTGCCATCGAAGCCGATGCGGTAGTAGCGGATGAGGTAAGGATCTTCGCCCGGCTGCACACCGTTGGCGGAGAAATAAATCTGCCGGTTGTCCTCGTCTACGCGGAGCACGTCGCGCACATACCATTCGCCGCGGGTTATCTGATGGATGGGCTGTGCGGTAGTGCGGTCGTACATGTACAGGTGGTTCCAGTTATCCCGTTCGCTCATCCAGATGATGTGCTTGTTGTCCCTTAGGTCGTGGCGGAAACGGCGGGTATAGTTCACGTATTTGTCAGAGGTTTCTTCTATCAGAGGACGCACGGCGCCTGTCTCGGCAGAGAGTTCAAGTACACGATATGCCTGATGTCCGCGCTGGTTGTACTCGAAGGTAACGGCACGGCTGTCTGGGTTCCATTCGGGACCGTATATTTCATACTGCCGGTCGAAGAGGGCGGTGTTGGGGATGATGCCTCGTCCTGTTTCAACTTCATAAATGCAAGGTATCTTGAAAGGAAGTTCGTCTCCCGGTTTGGCATATTCCTGCTTGTGCAGTTTCGGTTGGAGCTGATCTGCTGGAGAAGACTCTACATAGTACACATATCGTTTCTCTACCGGGCGAATTTTGCAGGATGCCACTTTCTTGCTGTCCGGAGACCAGCGGATATAAGCTGAGTAATAGTTGCTGAGTGTGCCGTCAAGGCTCAACTGCTTCTCTTTTCCCGTGGTAAGTTCCTTCACATATACATTCTGATTTTTGATATAGGCGGTGTACTTTCCATCGGGTGAAGTTACGGGAGCGGCTTCTTTTTCGTCATCCCGTTCCATCCAGTGCTTCTGTGGTGCATTGCGGTCGGGCAGGTTGCCTTCATTTTCCAACTGATTTTTGCGGGTGGCGTACATCCAGCGCTGGTTGCCGAATACAAAACGAAGCGTATCCAGGCTCGGATTCACCCGTAACCGTTCCAGTTGGATTGCCTCGGGCTTTACTTCTTTACCGGATGCGTTGCTCAGTGCGCTTGCCAGACGCTTGTGGTCGAACAACTCCTTTCTGTTTTTCTTGTCTGCGTTCACCGATACGTAGATACGGCCTTCGGGCGTATTGCGTACATACCAAAACTGATGTGTGCCTTCTATCCACTGCGGCGTGACGTTGGAGTAAAAAACTTTGTTGGCACTGAATTTCTCTCTCAATGCGTAGGCACGGTTATAATCGTCCACCGTGCCTTGTGCGAAAGCCATGCCCCCGCTAAGGAGCATGGCTATCGACAAACCTAACTTACAAACATTCATATCTAACTAACCTTTATTGTACTTCCCATTCATAAACACCTGCTGCATGTTTGTCCGGCAGGGTGATTTCCAGTTTGACGGATTTGGTCTTCACGGGATCAAAGTTTACGGTGTTTCCCGCACCTTTTACAACGCCATATTTGTCGGCACCTGTGACGGGCTGCCACTGGCCTTGTGCATCTTTATAATATATCTTCCAGCTTTTCGGTACACGACAACCGCCCCAGGGAGCATCGTCGAACCAATATACGGTGGAGCTTGATACGGTAGCTTCTGCCGGGAACTCATACGTGATCCATTCCGTAGTTCCCTGTTTGGGCCACCAATGGTAATAGGGCAGGGAACGATCATTTTCATCTTTCGGAACCAGGCGGTCGTTGATGGCTGAAATGGAGCTTGCGCGGTGGGATGCATCTATTTTACTTTCCGAAGCCAGTGTGGCAGGCATGGCGGGGCGGGATGCGCTTAGTTCTTGCGGCAACCATACTTCCATAGCTCCCGAACCACGGTGAGCCCATGCGTAGTAAGGTATCAGTGTCAGGCTCACATCGGTAGTGGTCAGGCGACCCTGATCGTCATAACCAAGTGTCTGTGCGCCGGTCTTCAATTGGTTGATGCCATACAGCAGATCGGGCTTTTCTACCACTTCAAACTTCGGAGTACGGTTCATGAATACGCTGAAGATGTCGAAGTTGTTATCCGGGAATTCTGCACAGTATACAATCGGTCCGCGTTCTA
The DNA here is from genome assembly GCF_003464595.1 of Bacteroides intestinalis. Classification (GTDB taxonomy): domain Bacteria; phylum Bacteroidota; class Bacteroidia; order Bacteroidales; family Bacteroidaceae; genus Bacteroides; species Bacteroides intestinalis_A. Next base: position 72,123 of record NZ_QRZF01000001.1, on the reverse strand, counting down.
CGGCAATGCGTCCGCGGTCGGCTTCCACCTTATTGTTGGCTTTCACGGTGCGCGGTTCCATGTCGAAGTGTACTTCCACCTTATCACCCTTTTTCCAACGGCGGTCGATGCTGAAATAACCATCTTTCAGTTCATTCTGTACGGCTTCTCCGTTTACTTTCACTGTGTACTTCAGACGCTTGCCGTCGCTATAGGTATACAGGTCGCTGGGGACTACCTGACCCCGAACCCATCCGGGAATACGGACTTTCAGGTTGAAGGGTCCGGCGTTATTCTTGTTGATGCCGATGGTAATGTCACCGTTCCACGGGTATTTGGTGTTTTGCTCGATAGAAACAGCTTTGCCACCCACTTTCAGGTCGGAAGTATTGGACATGAAGAGGTTGACGTAAACGTCCTTATCCTTCACTGCGTAGATATATCCCGGCAGGGATGGGATGAAACGGCAGATGTTGGACGGGCAGCAGGCACAACCGAACCAGGGCTGGCGTTGATGCTGTCCCATACTTTCCAGCGGGTTGGGGTAGAAGAAACCGCCGCCATCCAGGGATACGCCTGAAATCAGACCATTGTATAAAGTGCGTTCCAGTACATCGTAGTATTTGGATTCACCGTGCAGGAGGAAGAGACGGTAGTTGACGTATACGTTGCCGATGGCAGCACAAGTCTCGCAATAGGCTGACATGTTGGGCAATTCGTAGTTCTTGCCGAAAGCCTCTCCGGCTGCGGTAGCTCCGATACCGCCGGTGATGTAATATTTCTTGCCGACGATATTGTCCCAGATGCGGTCGATGGCATGAATGTAGGCGGTGTCTCCCGTCAGGGCGGCTACGTCGGCCATACCTGCATACATATATGCGGCGCGAACGGCGTGTCCCACAGCTTCATCCTGTTGAACCACCGGCTTATGTGCCTGGCTGTATTCATCGGTACGGCTGGTATATCCACGCTGGTCGAGGAAGAACTTGGCCTGGTCGAGGTACTTTTGGTCTCCGGTGACTAAATAAAGTTTGGCAAGTGCCATTTCGGCAATCTGATGTCCGGGGACACGAATTTGCTGCCCTTCGCCTGTACCGATTTCACGGCATACGCAGTCGGCGTATCGGATGGCGATATTGAGGAAGTTCTTCTTCCCGGTAGCCTGGTAGTGGGCGATAGCGCCTTCCACCATGTGTCCCAGGTTGTAAAACTCGTGGCTCAGGTCTTCTACCTTTTCCCAACGCTTGCTTCCCGCCCATTCATGGGGATGTTTCGGATTCATGGTGCGGCTGGTGTAGAGGTATCCGTCCGGTTCCTGTGCGGCGGCTACGATGACGAGTACACTGTCGATGTATTTGGCCAGTTTCTTATCGGGATACGTCTGCAACAGGTAGCTGGCACCTTCGATGGTTTTGTATACGTCCGTATCGTCGAAAGCCAGTCCGCCTACTTTAATGGTATCACTGGGATGGGCTGCATTGACGAAGTTCTGATATCTTCCGGTTTCCTCGCATTTGCTGAATGCCAGGGGGATGGTTACCTCTCGGCTCGCGTTGAGGCGTTGTCCCCAGAAGGAGTCGGTTACTTTCACCGAGGTGAAAGGTACGGGATCGATGGGATACCCGTGCGATTGGTTTTTCACTTGCGCCTGGCTGCCTACGGTGGCGGCAACCAGCAGGGTGGTAACTAATACTTTTCTCATGGTTATTATTCGTTTTATGGTATTATTTCTTGATTGGAATATATTCGTCCCATAGTTTCAGTGAATGCAGGTAGCCCGTGAACGGCCAGTTGCGTTCTGCATTCCGCCCCAAAGTTACGTATTGTGATGGTTTTATTAGCAATTGAATGTCTTTTTCGCTAATTAATTTACCATTGATATATACTTGTTCCATGCGGCCGTCGAAACAAATATAGATATGCTGCCATTTGCCGGCCAGTTCTTTCATGTCCTTGTATCCGGCATCTTCGTACCAGCCGTAGTGGTTGATGACACCGCATCGGGGTTCCGTACCGCTGACGAGCATAATCTTTTCCAATTCGTCATGCGAAGTCGTGAAGTCGGCTACACATTCATTTTCGGCAATAGAATCATTCAGTATCCAGGTTTCCAATGTATAGGGGGCATTGTCCAGCAAGGTTGCAGGCAGGGAGAAGTTGGACTGGAATACCTGCTGCCCATCAAAGCTGAAACTTTTCTTCCCTTCCACTTCCTTGATGATGGAGGGGGCTTTGTGGGCTTCGAAGTATCCTTCTATTCCATGATTGGAAAGATAATGTACGGTGTCTCCTGCGGCGAAGTCATCAGCGGTGATACTTACTACCAAGCCATGCTTTTGCTGTTCGGCAGCCGGTAAGCGGACGATATCCGTAGTGGTATCATATTCCTGTTCGGCAGGTGCCTGTTTCCAGTTATAGTAGCGCAGATTAGTGATGACTAAGGGTTCGGCTCCGCTTTGAAGCGAAATCACACCGGATGAAAGGGCGGGTTCCGCTTCGTAGCTTTGCCATCTACCTAACCTATGAACTAACCCACTAATTGTATGCTCCTTGGAGGGAGAAAGTAACGGATGACGGTATTCCAGTGTAGTACCCGGTTCGAGAACCAGTGCGTCGCGTCCGTCAATACGCTCGGTGCGGGCTGATCCTGCTTTCAGGATAAAAGAATCTCCTAACATTCCTTCATTGTTCTGCCATTCGCGGCCATTCCAGTCGGCGGCTGTCAGTCCGAGCCACTGTTGGGGGGCGGAATCTTCGATACCGGAAAATACCTTGATGTTCCAGATAGCGCCACCGAAGCCATTCTTCTGTCCACCGGTATAGGTGAGGCGTACAAAGCGGGCTTTTGCTTTGCCGAAATCTACCATCGGGCTGCCTGCCAGATGATTGTTCCGTTTGTCGGCAAAGATAGTCCAGCGTTTACCGTCTGTTGAAGTTTCAATCAGGTATTGATAGAACTGAGTGCCATATTCAAATTGTGTCCAGATCGTTTGTATCTGCTGGGGGCGTCCCAGGTCTATTTCAAGCCATTCTTGTCCCATCCCGCGCGGACGCCATAAAGTTCCGTTGTTATCATCTACGGCATATTCGGGACGGAAGTTGTCATCATAAGAGGAAGAGGCACGCACGCTTTTACCAAAGGCGAGGTTGGTTGATTTAACAACGGAAGGAGCCAGTGCACCTACGCCTTCATGGGTAGGGGTAATTTTTTGAATCGTTCTGTCTGCATTGAATGTCATGCGGTCGATGCAAAGCTGGCGGTGGAAGCCACGGTTGGAGTGTGGATTATCGTGGCGGTGATAAACGATATAGTAATCATTACCTTCCTGGAGGATACTGTGATGTCCGGGACCGTGAATGGTTCCGTCAGTATTGGTTTCGAGGATGCAGCCGCCATAAGTGTAAGGACCCAGAGGCTTGTCTGAGGTGGCGTATTGCACACGGTATGTGTGGTCGTGGCAGGAACCGGAGGAATACATAAAGTAGTAGGTTCCATTACGTTTGATTACAAAAGGTGCTTCGAAGAAATCGGTGGCTTCGGTATTGGGGATGAGGCGGGTTTCAGTAAAACTCTTCAAATCGGGAGCTAATTTTCCGGCACCGCAACCGAAACCTTTGTAAATGCCCCAGGTTCCCCAGTACATATAGACTGAGCCGTCATCGTCCACAAATGTTTGTCCATCCAGAGTGATGGCATTTGTTACGAAGCGGTCGGGGATAAGGACGGCTTCGCTATCGCCCAGGATATTCTTCCACGGACCGCGGGGAGTTTCACTGACTCCGCAATGGATGATACAGGGCTGGCAGTAGAAGTAGTAGTACTTCCCATCAGAGTGCTGCATCACATCGGGTGCCCATATCCAGTGACTGTCGGGCCAGTTCATGGGCATCAAGGTCCAGTTTACGAAGTCCTTGCTGGTCCATACTTGTGCGGGGCCAAAGCCTGCACCACTGCCATCGGTAGTGGCGTACATATAATAAGTATCACCAAACCTTTTGATAGTAGGGTCGGCGAAATATCCGGGAATCACGGGATTACCCGTACCCGGAGCATTGAAAGCGGCCTGTGCAAAGGCAGAGACAACCCCTATTAAAAAGGAAGTGATTAAAAGGATGGTTCTATTCATTTTGTTACTTTATTGTTAGAAAAATTACTTGCACCGCGCAGCAAACCTTGCTCCAGCGCTACGCTGGTCATTTATGTATTTCATTATTAATCGGTATCTCTATTTCATAAAAATATTCTTTCAACAGCTTGTATATTTCCGGATCGTAGGCTTTCAGCTTTACGCGACGGTTCATGGAGTTGTGTACACCATTGGCAGGATCAGCGTAACGGTTACAGTTGAAGAAAGACTGTACGCATTCAGCAAAATACTCTTCTTTGTTACTTAATGCGTAAGTACCGGCCCATAGTCCTTTTTCTCCAGCGCTTTTCCACAATGCTTCCAGTCGGTCATTGAAATCCGGTTCCACACCTGCAATTCCTACCATATGTATCAGATGGGCAAATTCATGAATCAGAATATTCTCGCCCGTATATTTATCTTGTGGCAAGGCCAATAGATTCTCTTCCCCGCAACTGGCGGAGAACTCGTCTTCCGGTGCCCCACCGAAACCACGGGCACGCCAGTTCCAGTATGCAATGCTGTCCGGCGAATTGCAGATATGTGCAAACTCCGGTAAATCACAAGTTTCTTCGTCTTTACCGATAACCATCACATGGCAACCTTTTTTCACCATATGCGCTTTTACATCCGGACGTTTTGATAGCATCAGACTGATGATATCACATGCTTTCAACAACGCTTCATCACTAACCCTTTCGGAAGAAGTGACATATAATCCCTCAGTTTCAATGTATTTCTTATAAAAAGAAGGAATATTCTTTCCCTCGGGTATGGACGTTATTTCACCTCGCACCGGATATAACTCAAGCTTCATCGCGAATCCCCCGCCCGAGGCTAAATGTAGCTTTATCCGGCTGTTTTTATCTATAATCAGTTTCTCTGTACGATAATCTTCCGCTTGCTTGTTCGCATTAATACCATCAGCAAAGAGTGTGGCTGTATAGCGGACATTGGAAGGCAGGAACGAAAAGGCAAGTTCTACATCACGTTCATCCCAGTTTGTCATCCCGCCAATGTACCAGTTGATATCTTTCTTTCGTACACTAACGATATATTCTCCCATTTTACCTGCGGCGATAAAGGTAGAATCCGTCTCCACAGGAATTGAAGTGATGAAGTCCACACATTCCTGTTCATTCAGATAATTCGTCGGAGCATCGCACAGCATGGTGAGTGGAGAATCGTGTACAATATAAGCGGCCAACTGATGACAACGGGTTCCCATACTCATCGGTGAGTAATAGACGGCACGCCAGTCGGCTTTCGTTGCATTGCGCATGGCACCCGGAGTATAATCTACCGGCCCTGCCATCATACGGATATAAGGGAAGGTCACATCGTAGAGAGGCATGTTATTCTTAATATCCGTCCACTTTACCTCTTCCATACCGAACAGACTCTCAAAGTTGATGATATTCGGATAAGTGCGATTGATACCTGTAGGTTTGTAAATGCCATGAAGGTCGAGTGTCAACTTATGTTTTGCCGTAGCATCAGCGATACGATATACCATTTCAACAGCAGTCTGATCGTCACGATCCAGAAAGTCTACTTTGAAGCCTTTGATACCCATTTCGGAGTACTTCTTGCAGGCGGCTTCCAGTTGTTTGTCGAGTACATTGAATACTGTCCAAAGAATGATATCAACTCCTTTCTGTTTTCCGTAGGCAATCAGTTCCGGAAGATCCAGTTCCGGAATAACAGTCAGCATATCACCGCTTTTCGGGTTATACCAACCCTCGTCGAGCACTATAAACTCTATATCATTCCTGCTGGCGAAGTCTATATAATATTTATAGGTATCCATATTGATACCTGCCTTAAAGGGGACACCTTTCAGATTCCAGTCATTCCACCAATCCCAGGCTACTTTTCCGGTCTTTATCCATGATGTGTCACCTATGCGATTGGGAGATGCCAGCGCATACACCAGATTATTGACAGGCATATCCGTATCCTTTTCTGTAATAGCCAGTACGCGCCAGGGATAAGTACGTGCCCCACTACTGCGTGCTATGAAATCACTGGTTTCTGTTACATACTCCTGCATACGCCAAGGATTGAAATTTGTTTGGGTAGGGTAGGAAGCAAAAACACCTTTTAGCCCATATCCATCTTTCTGAGATTCTACAAACATTCCCGGATATGCTTCAAGATCAGATTCCAGTAGAGTTAATTTGGTTTTACCGCAGTCCACTGTAACGGGTAGGAAAGCTACTTTCGGCTGTGCCTTTGATAGTGGGGTAACATCGTATATATTTTGAAAAGCCATTGCCATCGGCTTTTTGTCATTCGTCGTATAAGGAAGATAAGCTGTATAATCTTGATTGAAGTTGAATTCAGCTATTTCATCTTTGACTGTAACACCTGCTGTACGTGTGGTATAGAAACGGTAGGCTACTCCATCATCATAAGCGCGGAAAGTAACTCCAAAACCACCTTTCAACTTCAAGTCGAGTTCATTGCATGCAGCAACGAACTCCTTGAAGCGGTAGAAAGGGGATTCTACATTATCCCTGATCTTTTTCCTTTTTATACCTGTTACCTGAGAATTGTTTCCTATTTCGGTTCCGTCAGCCAGAACCAAGCCTATGTTAGAAAGAGAGAGAATTGTATCCTTTTCGTGCATTACCTGATAAGATAATTTGTCTCCGGTACTGATTTCTACTTTCAGTTTTCCGTCGGGAGATGCCAGTGCGTATTTCTTTCCTGATGCTGCCTCGAGTGAATAATTTCCGCAATACAGAAATAAGGAAATAACGACTAATTTGAAAGAGAGGTTGTTTTTCATGATTCGGTTAATTCTTATTTGTCTGTCTGCAAAGTAAAAGAAAAAAGAGCGAACGGAAGGACTGAATAATATAATGTAATAAAAGAATAGTCCAAAAGATGCCTTTCTATGGCCTTCTCAATGGCCGTTTGTAGTATTCTTGTATTCGATTGGATTATTTTTTCATCCATTTGAGTGGACTTATCTGGTCTATGTTTATCTCGTATTTAGGGCGTAGCTTCTTTGTACCTTCTCCTTGTATATAGGAAGGAGTAGGTAGGGAGAAGGTAGGGAGTAAGTAAGGAGAAGATAGGGAGTAGGTGTATTCCGGATATCTGTCTGGTTGGGTGCCGTTTTTGAATGATCAGGATTTATCTGATGCAATAATGCGGAGATTAGGATTAGTAATCTCCGCATTATATGCGATGAATATAAGAAGCGCTTCCTGTGAAATATTACAGATTTAATTCGTAATTGGTGCTACGTCCTCCTTCGTTTGTTTTCCGCAGTACATTTTTTGCTATCAAATCTTGTATATCACGTAAGGCTGTATCTGCAGAACATTTTGTGATCTTTCCCCACTTTGAGGAGGTTACTTTCCCATTAAAGCCATCCCATAGTAAATTCACCATTTTTATCTGTCGCTCATTCATCGAGACCAACCGGTGCTTGTCCCAGAAGGCAGCTTTCTGCAAAACAGTACTGACCATTTTTTCTGTATGAATCAATGCGGCTTTTAAACAGTCCAAAAACCATTCAAGCCAATCCGTGATATCCAGACCACTCTTTTGGCTCTTCTCTAATATATCATAGTAACTTTTCCGCTGTTTACGTATTTCAGCAGACATGCTATAAAAGCGATGCGGCATTTCATCCGCACGAGCCAAGAACAGATCAGTTATTGTTCGGGAAATACGCCCATTACCATCGTCAAACGGATGAATAGTTACAAACCAGAAGTGAGCTATGGCGGCTTTTAGCACCGGATCTATCTCCTGATTATCATTTACCCAATCCAAAAATAGCCCCATTTGATAGGGGATTTCACTTGAATCAGGTGCTTGATAATGAATTGTTTCTTTTCCCATAGCACCCGATATGACCTGCATAGGTTCTGAACCTTGCCGCCAATTGGCAACCGTTATTTTATATGCACCACTTCGTCCCGTAGGAAATAAAGCTGCATGCCAGTTGAAGAGACGCTCGTCTGTTAAGGGTTGCATATAATTCTGAGTAGCATCTATCATCACTTGCACCACTCCATCTATATAACGATCCGCTTCGGGGATTCCTTCTATTTCTATTCCTAAATGGCGGGCCACGGAAGAGCGTACTTGATCTATATTTAATATCTCACCTTCTATTTCAGATGATTTTGTAATGTCTGCCGTTAGTGCATCGAGCATAGCACTATTCTTCAGGTCAAAACCGAGCACACTCATTTTTCCTACAAGTTTACCTTGTAAGCTTCGGACTCTACCTAATTTATAGGATAATTTAGAGTCATTCCAAGTGAAGTCAGGCCACTTGTTTTGTTGCCAGATATAAGTTGCTCTCATAATCTCAGTATGTTTTGCGGTAAAAGTACAAATAATTCTTCATATCCTTTGTTTTGCCATGCAACTTTATATGAATTGGGAGTATGTCTTTACTTGCTGTTTATGAGCTTACTGAGTATAATATCTACAGGCATGAAAAAATAGTCCAATCTATGAAATGATTGTCTAAATCCCTTTTTGGAGCCTCATACTTCGACTATTCTTTTATCCTTATAGATTATTTTTTCATCCTGTTAGCAGGAAATCCCTTTCCTTTGCCGTACACTAATGCTAATGATTTAAAAGCACATATATAGTATGATGAAGAAACGAATTCAATTCCTTTTCGGTAGCATTGCCCTTCTGGGGATGAGTGCTTGCAGCAATTCCTACGTTAAGCCTGATGCACCGATCAAAGAAGTTCCTTTTACGCAAGTTCACCTGAATGATAACTTCTGGACTCCACGCATTGAAACGAACCGTACTGTTTCTATTCCTTCCGCATTTAAAGAATGTGAGAAGAACGGGCGCTTCGATAACTTTGCCATAGCCGGTGGTCTGATGAAGGGAGAACATCGCGGTGACTTTTCTTTTGATGATACCGATCCTTATAAGATTATAGAAGGAGCCTCTTATTCGCTGGCTGTGAAGTATGATAAAGCGCTGGATGCTTATCTGGATAGCGTTATTACCTTGATTGCTGCTGCTCAGGAACCGGATGGCTATCTTACCACTTGCGTTACTAATAAATGCTATCGCCTTTCCGGTTGGTGGGGAAAGAGCCGTTGGGAAAAGATTAATAGTCATGAACTTTATAATAGCGGTCATTTGTATGAAGCTGCCGTTGCTCATTATCGTGCAACAGGGAAGCGTAATCTCCTTGATGTAGCTATCAAGAATGCCGACTTAGTATGTCAGGTCTTTGGTCCGAATGAAGGACAAAAGCATGTTCCTTCCGGTCATCCTATCGCTGAAATGGCCCTTGCTAAATTATATAAGGTGACAGGTGATGAAAAGTATTTGAAGATGGCTAAATACTTTGTAGAGGAAACCGGTCGAGGAACAGACGGACATCGTCTTAGCGAATACAGCCAGGATCACAAACCTATTCTGCAACAAGATGAAATAGTAGGTCATGCGGTACGTGCAGGATATCTTTATTCCGGTGTTGCCGATGTAGCTTCATTAACTCAGGATACCGCTTATTTCAATGCTTTAAGTCGTATCTGGGAAAATATGGCAAGTAAAAAGCTCTTTATCACCGGTGGTATCGGTTCACGTCCGCAAGGTGAAGGATTTGGTCCTAACTATGAATTGAATAACCATACCGCATACTGTGAGACTTGTGCTGCCATTGCCAATGTATATTGGAATCACCGCATGTTCCTGGCTACGGGCAATGCCAAGTATGCCGATGTACTGGAGCGTGCTCTTTACAATGGAGTTATTTCGGGTGTTTCACTCAGTGGCGATAAATTTTTCTATGATAATCCGCTTGAGTCTATGGGGCAACATGAACGCCAGCACTGGTTTGGTTGCGCTTGCTGTCCGGGTAATGTAACGCGTTTCATGGCTTCCGTACCTTTCTATATGTATGCTACTCAGGGCAATGATATTTATGTCAATCTCTATATCCAGAGCAAAGCCGAATTGAATACGGAAACTAACAATATAAAATTGGAACAGACCACAAACTATCCGTGGGATGGTAAAGTCAGCATTTCCGTTACTCCCGAAAAGGAACAGGAGTTCGCTTTGCGCGTTCGTATTCCGGGATGGGCACAGGATACTCCTGTACCTACAGACCTTTATTCATTTACTGATAAGGCAAAGGCTTACGCTATCTCAATTAATGGCAAGAAAGTAAATGCTGAGCAGATGGATGGCTATGCTACGATTCTCCACGAATGGAAGGTTGGAGATGTTGTAGAAATTAATTTCCCGATGGATGTCCGCCGTGTGAAAGCGAATGATAATGTAGAAGATGACCGTGGTAAGCTTGCTATTGAGCGTGGTCCAATCATGTTCTGCTTGGAAGGTAAAGATCAGGCTGACAGCATTGTCTTTAATAAGTTTATTCCTGACGGTACTTCAATGGAGGCAACTTACGATGCTGATTTATTAAACGGTGTCATGGTGTTGACTGGTACAGCTAAGGAAATAGAAAAAGATGGTAGCGTCAAGGATGTTCCTTTCAAAGCCATTCCTTATTCCACTTGGAATAATCGTGGTGCCGACCAGATGGCGGTGTGGATTCCTGAAGCTGCGGAATATGCCCGTCCTACTCCAGAACCAACAATCGCCAGCAAGGCACATACTCTGATGATACAAGCTCCTATCCAGAAAGATGCTCCTGAATCTGCTTCAATTGAAACCTGGGCATGGGGTGTGAATGACCAGTGGGAACCGAAGCGTTCATCGGATATTTCCAAACCTTATCACTACTGGTGGTTGAGAAATGGAACACAGGAAACTTTGGCTTATCAATTTGACCAACCTTATACGATTTCAAACGTAGAAGTGTACTGGCTGGATTTCGATCATTATGACGGGGATTTCCGGGTGCCGGAGAGTTGGAAACTCTACTATAAAGATGGCAAAAGCTGGAAAGAAGTAGAAGCTTTGAACGAATATACGGTAAAGAAAGACTGCTACAACAGCCTTGATTTCAAACCGGTGAAAACGACAGGACTGAAAATAGCTGCCCAGTTGCAGAAAGGTGCATCGGGTGGGGTTATTGAATGGAAAGTAAACTAATCCATTTTTAAAAATTAAGAATTTGTAACTTGTAATAAAATATTAACCTTTTAATTAAAGATGTAATATGAAGACACATGAAAATCGAGCCTTGTTCAGCAAAGCTGTCTTAAAGGCGACAACCTGTCTTTTTCTTGCAGCAGGTGCCAGTGTTAGTCCGGCATTTGCATTTCCGGAAATGACAGAAACTATGGGGACTGAGATTGTACAGCAACAGACTATTACAATCACAGGTGTTGTAAAAGATAAGGAAGGTGAACCAGTTATTGGTGCTAATGTTCTTGAGAAGGGGACATCTAACGGTGTAATTACCAATATTGATGGAGAATATACGCTGAAAGTAAAAGGCCCTAAGTCTGTTTTGGTAATCTCTTACATTGGCTATGAAACGCAGGAATTTTCAGTAGGAGCTAATAGAAAAATAAATGCAACTCTTCAGGAAGATTCTAAAATGATTGATGAAGTTGTGGTTATTGGTTATGGTACGCAACGTAAAGGCGATGTAACGAGTGCTATTACGAGTGTGAAAGCGGAAGACTTTACAATTGGTAAGATTGGCGATGCTGCTGAGTTGGTAAAAGGTAAAATCGCAGGTTTGAGTATTGTAAAATCGTCAGGTGATCCAACAGAAACTTCCAGCATCATGTTACGTGGTCTTACAACAGTTAAAGGTAGTGTTACTCCATTAGTTTTAGTAGATGGTGTAGAAGGTTCACTGACAACAGTGGCTCCTGAAAACATTGCTTCTATTGATGTGTTGAAAGATGCTTCAGCTGCTGCAATTTATGGTACGCGTGGTGCAAATGGTGTGATTTTGATTACTACGAAAAGTGGAAAACGTGATTCTCATGCGAGTGCTAACTATTCTGGATATGTTTCTTTCTCTAACTGGACAAAGAAATCAGATTTTATGGATACGCATGATGTGCTCTATGGTATGACTTCTTTCAATTATGAAGGTTATGATACAGATTGGTTGGCTGCTATTACTCGTAAAGCAGGTTATAGACAAAATCATTCATTAACTTTGGATGGAGGTTCTAAAAATTCTACTTATTCTGCCAATGTGACTTATAGTGATGAGCAGGGAATTATGCGTAAGAGTGATAACCGTAATTTGAAGATGCAACTTGACTTCACACAATATGCATTAAATGATTGGTTAAAGTTTAATGTAAATGCTTTGGTTACCCGTCAAACTTACACACTGAATAATAATACCTATGCTTATCGTCAGGCTATTATTCGCAACCCATCTTCTCCGATATATAATGAAGATGGTTCTTATAATGAAAATCTGAATTTATTGTATTACTATAACCCGCGTGGAATTCAAGATGAGTATATTGGTGATGGGCGTAACCGTTTTTATCGTTTAAGTGGTAACATCACTTTTGAACCTATCAAAGGTTGGCAAACAAATTTGATGGTATCAATGAAAGAAAATGTTTATACTGGAGAAAGCTATACTACCAGTAAGCATTATTCATTAGTGACACAGAATGACTACAATGGCTCTGCCAGCAAAAGTGAATCAGCTTCACGTAATGATAATATAGAATTGACTTCTAAATATGATTTTAATATTGATAAACATCGTGTATCTGCATTGGTAGGTTATAGCTATTTGTATAATGTGTATGATGGTTTCAGTGCAAGTAACGGTAATTTTCCGACTGAAGCATACTTATACAACAACTTAGGTATAGGAACTTTGCTTACAGAGGAAGATCGTCATGCGGGTATGAGCTCCTCAAAAAGTGATGATAAATTGATCGGATTTTTCGGTCGTGTAAGTTATGGTTATGATAATCGTTATAACGCTTTGATTAGCGTACGTCGTGAAGGTTCTACTCGCTTTGGATCAAATCATCGTTGGGGTACTTTCCCATCAGTATCTTTGGGTTGGACTATCAGCAATGAGGAATTTATGAAAGATCAGACTTGGCTGAATAATTTGAAGTTGCGTGTAGGTTATGGTGTTACGGGAGTAATCCCAACTACTAATTACCTATCTCAGTATACTTATAATTATGATTCCTATGGTGATATAATGAATAAGGAAGGGGATTGGATACAGACTCTTAAAGTTGCTCAAAATCCGAACAAAGACCTGAAGTGGGAAACGACAAAGGAATATAATTTTGGTTTGGACTGGAGTTTGCTGAATGAGAGATTGAGTGGTAGTGTAGATTATTATGTGAAAACAACTTCTGATTTGTTGTATGATTATAGTGTACCCGTTCCGCCCAACTTGTACAGTTCTACTACAGCCAATGTTGGTAAGATGCGTAACAATGGTATTGAAATAATGATTAATGCTATTCCTGTACGTACGAGAGATTTTGAATGGAATACCACATTGACATTATCTCATAATAAGAATAAACTGTTAAGTTTGAGTAATGATTTATATGAAACGGAAACATTTCATGAGGTTGGTGGATTAGGTGAACCTATTACCGTTGCTACTCACTGTATGGAGGTTGGTAAAAGTCTCGGTGATTTCTGGGGATTGAAATCTGTAGGTGTTAGTAAAGATGGTGTTGTTTTGGTCGAAGTATCTGACGGTAAAGGTGGTTGGGCTGTTAAAGAATTCAATACGAATTTGAATGTGAAAGAAAATCGTCAACGTCTGGGAAGTGGCTTACCCAAAGTATATGCAGGTTGGGCTAATAATTTCAGGTATAAAAGTTTTGATTTGAGCTTACAGTTTACCGGACAGTTTGGATATAAAATTTTAAATGCGCAACGTTGTTATTACGAAAATAACTCTGTAGCTTACAATCGTTTGAAATCAGCAGCCAATTATTATTCGGCTATAAATACGGATGGAACACCTTATATTGACGAAGCTACTGGCAAACAAAAAATGGTACGTTTATCCAACTCTATGGGGCAAGGATTCTGGAGTGATCATTTAGAGAAAGGTGATTTCGTGAAACTAACCAATGTAACTCTGGGGTATGAACTGCCTCTGGCAGGAAAGATTAAAAAGTTTATTAATTACGCACGTCTCTATTTGTCGGCAGAAAACGTATTCTGTATTACTGGTTATTCAGGCATTGATCCTGAAGTATCTAATAACTTTATGTCACCGGGTATTGACTATCAGGATAAATATCCTACTACTCGGTCGTTTACGGTTGGCATGAATCTTACCTTTTAATAGAAACTGATTATGAAAAGATATTTAAAAAATACCCTTATGGGATTGATGGCTAGCAGTATGCTGAGTCTGACTGCTTGCACTGATTTGACAGAAAATCTATATAGTACACTGAATGATACGAATATTGATTTTGATAGCGAGAAAGATGTTGCTTCATTGATGGGACAGGCCATAGCGCAATATCGCTATATGCATTGTTCTTGGTTTGGTTCTTGGGAGTTGAACGAACAATGTACAGATCAGTATATGGTTCCTTTTCGTGTAGGTATAGGTTGGGGAGATGTTTATGTAAATCTTCATAAGCATGATTGGAATTATAATTTAGGGCATGCTGAGAATATTTGGAATTTTGCTTTTGGATGTATTGGTTATTGTAATAAAGTGCTTGATGTAATGCCTGCAGAAAATGCAGCAGACCGTGCCCAGATGCGATTCTTTCGTGCTATGACTTATTATCAACTATTGGATTATTTCCGTAATGTACCTATAGAAACGACTTTGGATGTACCAGATGGATACCTGCCAGAACAGAATACTACACAAGAAGTCTATGAATTCTGTGTAAAAGAATTGACGGAGATTAAAGAAGATATCGGTACTGACAAATATTTTGGTTATGGTAATCGTTGGTCAGTTTGCATGGCACTTGCTAAACTCTATTTAAATAAAAATGTCTATCTGGGTACAACTGGTAATGATGGTTATGAAGCAGCATTGCTTGAGGTGAATGACATTATTGATAATGGTGGTTACACTTTAGCTCCCAAATATAGTGATTGTTTCCGTGAGAACATAGATGATAATCCGGAGATAATATTTGCAATACCGCAAGATAGAACTCACGCGAAACATTTCTTATTGCATACTTACTCTTTTCCACAGGTAGGTCTGGAGGCTTTTGGATGTACGGCTAATGCAACCAATGGTAGTTGTGCTGTTCCACAGTTCATTGATTCGTACGATGCGGCAGATAACCGTTTAACAGATACTTGGACAGGTGGTAAGCAGAAGAAAGCAGTGAAGAATTCTGATGGCACTTATACTTCACAGGCAGGTGATTATATAGAGTATGCTGAAGATGATTGGGCAGGTGAAGGTATTCTGAACTATAATAAGAATGTACATTCTATTGATGTACCGGGTGCTTATAAGCAGGAAGGATATCGCATGGTGAAGTATGAAATCGTAGCAGGAGAGTATGGCACAATTGCTGATGATATACCTGTTTTCCGTTTGGCTGATGCAATGTTTATTAAGGCTGAGTGTTTACTTCGTTTAGGACGTGACGAGCAAACTGCTGCCGACTTGGTGACTGAAGTTCGTAAACGCTCATTTGATGCAGCCACAAAAGCCGTTCGTTCCGTAGCTCAATTAAAAGGAGGAAGTTGCTATAATTATGGTCACCGTGAATATACCTGTGAAGGTTATGCAAACTGGGATCCGGCTTCTTATGTATCTACTACGGAAGGTGGTGCAGACATTGAATTAGGTGGTTTATTGGATGATCTGGGCTGGGAGTTTGTAGGTGAACAACATCGTCGCCAAGATCTGATTCGTTTTAAGATGACTGATGGACGTAGTGTATACAATGGTAAATCATGGTTCTGTAAGGATGCTACTACGGAATCTCATTGGAATTACTTCCCGATTCCAGAACAGGCAATGAGATCTAATATTAATCTGAAGCAAAATACAGGTTATACTGGAGCTACTGAATAAGTGATAACCCTAAAAAATAGAATAATATGAAAAAGATATATTTTTACCTTGTATGCTTTGCCTTACTAATGTCCGGTTTGGCAGGGTGTGGTGATAATACGGATATATGGAGTGAACACATCCTTACTGCTGAAGAAATAGCAGAATTGGCGCGTCAAGATTCTATAAAAGAGGCGCAGAAGAATTCTATTAATGCTGATTTGATTCTTGAATATGATGCTGAAATAACAATTCTTGCTAATGGATATGATGGTGTATATGTTTATATTGATACGGTTAAGATCGCTGATTTATTTGGAATAACTCCGACTCAATTGGCACATGGTATTGCCAATATGGGATCGGATAAACCTTATGAAGATGCCCCAGATATCACAGGTTTCTGTATTGAAGGCACTACACATGCTGATAATATGACGAATTCTAATACCAACTCTTATTGGGGACATTGGTGGGATAAAGATGGTAATACAGCTTCTTGGGGAGATAATGCAAGAGTTTTTGCAGAATATGATGCAGAAGGAGGATACTTCAATGTAGGACAAATGCCTGGCAAACTGGAAGTTGGTAAAGATGTTAAGTTTATTGAGTGCTTGAAGTATCAAGAAAAGCGTATTGCAGTTGTTATTACCGCGAAGCCCAAAGAAAAAGGACAGATAAGTGCTACGATTGTTAGTACACAGGATTTAACTGTGACAATGAATCCGAGATCAACTTATGATTCAGATCCAATAGCGTTTGATCGAGCAAAAGTATTGAGTGATTTGGGAATATCCTCTTTAGAAGATGTACAAATTATCGGTGTTAATTCTGATGGGAGTTATGCGCAAGAAACGAGTGCTACTAATGGCTTCTGGTACGATCTTAATGGTTTTGCCGGTTCTCATGGGGATGGCGCTGGAATATATGTGGAATATTATGGATTGGGTGATGACGTTGAAGAGGAAGATTTGGACGTTTTATATGTAGGACAAATGCCAAATGCATTGGAAGGTGGATACAGTGTAACTGCAAAATATGGCTTCTTAGCAAACAATAAAATAGTAATGTTGAATATTACCGTTAATATCGTTGCGTATGAAGATCCGGAAACTCCTCCTGTAGGGGAACCAACTACAGATAAAGTATTGGATGTTACTATTGAGAAATCGTGGGATGATACATTTAGCAATGTACAGTTTGATGTGAAGGATGTACTTCGTGAGGCTTTCAAAATGACTACTTATCAAATTCACAAGGCAAGAATTAGCGGTGATTTGAAAATATATTGTGGTAAAGTCAGTGAAGAAGATCCGACATATACTAGTGATGCTCCAGGATATTGGCTTAATGCAACCGGTGAAGTTTGTAGTTATGGTACGGAGAGTGTGGTATTCTGTTGTCTCGGAAGTTCGGAAACGGCGCTTTATTTGTATGCTGGTAACCATCCGGAAAGCTGTTTACCTAATACTGCGGTGGCTTCTAAATATATCATCTCTTGTAATGGAGGCGTTGTAACAGTGAATTTAACCGTTAAGGTAGGAGCAAAAGCTGAATAATAAATGTAAACTGTAGGGAGTAGAGTTATTCTATTCCCTGCTATATATACTAACACTATGAGAAGTATAAAAAAAGAACTCTTGACAAAACTTATTGGTCAAATGTTAATGTGCCTGATAATGATGGTTTACCCTTTCTTCTTTGTAGGATGTAGTGATGACAAAGAAGAAGGTACAGGGGAAAATATGATAACCGTTAATGAAGACCAACTCTCTTTTTCATTAGAAGCAGAGGATACCTATACGTCTGTTAGTTTTACTGCTTTGGCGTCATGGACTGCAGCTCTGAAAGAAACTAATGCTGCGAGTTGGTTAACTCTCTCTGCTGATAAGGGGATTGGTGGAATGATGAAAATAGGGCTAACCTTGAAAAAAAATACTAATAAAGAAGCTCGTACAGCTACAGTTATTTTAACCTGTGGTACTACAAAACAGGAAATTAGTGTAGCACAAGCCGGTACTTCTTTATTAATTATGGATGAAGCTGATATTCAAGATTTTGACAAGTATTATAAACCTGAAGAATTCAGTAGTATGAACATGCTTCGCAGCGATGCCAAATGGTCTTGGTTCCGGAGCAAACAGAGTGAACATTTCTTTGTATTTTGGGAAGCAGGCTTCGGAGACGATCCAAATGCAGCAGCTGTAGATGCAGCTTTGCGTGTGGATATCAATGATTTATTGGAAAAAGCAGAACAATTCTATAAAACAAATATTGAAAAGCTGAAATTTGCTGAACTGGGACAAGGTAAATCTTATTTGGACAAATATAAAATGGAAATTTACTTGTTGTATCAGACTGAATGGCTTGCAACAGGCTCTGGCTATGATAATACAATTGGTGCTTTGTGGGTGAATCCCAGTACTTGTCAGCCGGTAGGTTCTACTATTGCTCATGAAATTGGACATAGTTTCCAGTATCAGGTTTATTGTGATAAGATACTGCAGGGTGAGCCTAATGATTTTAAGCATGGTTTCCGTTATGGCTACGAAGGCAGTAATGGTGGTAATGGATTCTGGGAACAGTGCGCACAGTGGCAATCTTATCAGGATTATCCAGAACAATTGTTTGCTAATTACCACTTTGATGTATGGTTGGCTAATTGTCACCGTCACTTTGAACATGAATGGATGCGTTATGCTAGTTATTGGCTGCAGTACTACTGGACACAAAAACATGGCATTGAAACTGTAGGTGAAATATGGAAACGTTCAGCTTCTCCAGAAGATGCTATCGGAACATATATGCGTTTGTATTGTGGTAACCAATGGGAGGCCATGAAAACAGAACTATATGATTATGCTGTACGAATGGCTACTTTTGATATTGATGTCATTCGCAATTATGCTGATGGGTATATTGGGAAATATTCTACTAAACTCTATCAGATTGAGGATAATTATTATCAGGTTGCTTATGCCAGTTGTCCGGGTTCCACAGGTTTCAATGTTATAGCGTTGAACGTGCCAGAGGCAGGCACTGCTATTACTGTTAATTTTGAAGGGTTGGCACCGGGTTCTGCTTTAGCTATTGATGATCCGGGTGAATATATGGAGTCGGAAGCAGTGAAAGGGAATGTAAATAAATACAATGCAGGAACTGCAAGCAACGCAGGATGGCGTTATGGTTTTGTTGCTTTGAAAACTGACGGTACTCGTGTATATGGAGAAATGAATCAGAAAGCAGTAAATTCTGTAAACTTTACTATTCCTGCTAATACCGACAAGTTGTATTTTGTGGTATTAGGAGCTCCCAATCAATACAAAGCGAACCCATGGGACGAAAAAGAGTTAACTGATGAACAATGGCCTTATAAGGTGAAATTTAACGGTACTGATCTTTTGGGGAGTTTTAATATTGACACGAATGCCGATCCTAAAGATGCGGAGTTTACTTATAGCTTCAATTGTAATGCTACAACAGAAGGTTATGATCTGGGGGTTATTGATTTGCAGTCGAATGGAGATATTCAAAAACTGGCGCAAGCTTTTGTTATGCAACCCAGTGTACTGAGTGGAAATACATTAACCATTGCAAACGGGCAAACATCAAATCCTGCTGAAGGAAAAATAGCTTTTGGTTTGCTACAAACGGATGGAACTTACTCTTATACCTATACGGCTAATGGTGGATTTTACTGTACAACTGAAGGTAATCAAGGCTCATGGGGGAATAATGATCCCATTTGGATTGAATATGATAAAGATGCATTCGTTTTTAAATATGGTCATAAACCGGGAAGTAGTGTGGCTGGAAAGAAGTATGTAGTAAAACCATCGTTGGTATATACCAAGAATGGCATGCAATATAAAGCTACTTTTGTGTTAAATCTACAGTTTTGAAGAAAATCTTAGGGAAGGAAGAAAAAGTATTCTTTCATCTTCCTTCTTTTAATAATAAATTTGATAACCTTAAAAACATGATTATGACTCGTTTATTTAATTTTTCATTAGCAATGCCTTTGCTCTTTTGTTTGCTGTATTTATTAACTTTTACTCTGACATCTTGCGGCGATAACGATAGTGGGAGTAAAAAGCAGGTGGATGAATCGGAAATCTTTGTGCCCGATGCCAAAGATAGACAGGCTTTTAATGTTGCAAATTTATTAGGAAAGTTGTCATATGATGAAGATACAAAAGAATGGATTATTTTTCCGGAAAGAGAACAAGATAATATGTTTATCCATTTGGGTGACGAAGAAGGAGCTTATATGATTGTGTCCAACATGAAAAAAGAGTATGAGGATTATGTGGGAACAATTACTTTTAGTGGGAAAACTGCAATGAAGCACCAAATAATCTCCAATTCAAAAATGAGAAACAAAACTTATGTTTATACTATTGAACTTTCTGATATCATTCCAACAGAGGAAAGTCATAAATAGGTATTAGGTTATATGTGGAAATGGGAGGAAATAAAAGTAAATCCTTTTATTCCTCCTTTTTTATCTTATGCGCTTGGATATCATTTCTCTCCTGCATTAAATAAAAATACAATGAAATTAGCAAATATTTTTGGCTTGATATGTTTATCTGCGTTCTTGGTAAATTGCTCAGATGACTCTGCGCCTGTAGAACCAGATATACCAGATACAAGTGAAGTTGTGGATGCTCAATATCAAGTTGCACAACTGGCTATCACCACCGAGAATGCTGCCCCTATCATCTCAAAAGATAAGAAGGACTATGTAAACTGTACCCTCACCATTGAGTCGAAAAAAGAAGAATGGAATTATACAGGAACCGGACGTATTCGCGGACGTGGAAACTCCACATGGTTATGGTATCCTAAGAAACCTTATCGCATTAAACTGGATAAGAAGTCAGAGATACTCGGATTGGCTACTGAGAAGGATTGGGTACTGTTGGCTAATTATCGGGATCCAACTCACATGATGAATACCTTCACTTTTATAGCAGGACAACAATTGGAACTTCCTTATATTAACCATTCTCGTTATGTAGAAGTCACACTGAATGGGGATTATATTGGACTTTATCAATTGACCGAACAAGTTGAACAGGGCAGTAGTCGTGTAGCGGTGGATGATGAGCAAGGAATGCTGATCTCGCTGGATGCGGATGACGGACCGGAGCTTAATCCGGATGGAGGGGATAATTTCTGGTCGACAGTTTACAAGATGCCCATCTGTGTGAAATATCCTGAGGATGCGACTACTAACCAACTGAAAGTAGTACAAAATGATTTTGCCCGGTTGGAACAAAGCATATATGAATGTAATTATGAAGCAACCTCTAAATTAATGAATATTGCTTCGTTTATTGACTATATGCTGATACAGGAGTTAGTCTATAATGTGGAAGTGGATGCCCCTCGTAGTATTTATATGCATAAAGACAAAGAAGGACTCTGGACAATGGGGCCGCTTTGGGACTTTGATGCCGGTTTTGACTTCGATTGGGGAACTATGTATACCGGACACAATTTTTTCACTAGTTATCGTGAATTGGTATTAGGTACTGATCCTGCCAATCATATCGGAGGTTATTATGTACCCTCTTTCTTCACTGATTTATTTAAAAATAAGCACTTTGTTAGTGAGTATAAAGCACGTTGGCAAACAATCAGGGATAAAATAATGTCAGACTTTTGGGAGGAAACGAATATCTTTGTAACATCTTGTTCCGAAGCAATGAAACGGAATGCTGAACGTTGGCCTATTGACAAAGATTATCAGACAGAGATATCTCGAATGAAACAATGGCTTCAACAGCGTACCGACTATTTAGATACTGTTATTAAGAACTATCCGTCAGGAACAAAATAGAAAATAATATGAAGAAGTATATCCTTTTATTTAATTTTATCTTAGTGATTTCTCTGAGTTTGATAGCGCAAGAGGCAGCATCTGTTCCAATGCCTTCCGGCAAAGAAATTTATATCCCCAAAGACCTGCAGGGTATGGATCTTCAAAATCCTGATAGTAAATGGAGTTATCACCGCATGGCATATACTGATAATTTCGTCATTTTCTGGGAAAAAGGGTTTGGAAATGATCTGTCTAATCCTCCTCAGTTGGAAGGGCATGATATGGAAGTGGATTTGTCGAATTTAACGGAAAAATTGGAAAGTTTCTATCGTTTTTTCCGGGATACTTTGAAGTTTTCCAAGCCGGGTTCAAAGTGTGATAAGTATCGTATGATGGTCATGCTAAACTACTCTTTGGAAGGAACTGCCTATGGTGGTGATTATGATGGGGAAATCGGTGCATTATGGATTGCTCCCAATCGTGTGCAGGATAAAAAACTGAATTGCATAGCCCATGAATTGGGGCATAGTTTTCAGGCTCAGATCAGTTGTGATGGAGAAGGAGAGGCTTGGGGAGGATGCGGTTTCTTTGAAATGACCTCGCAGTGGATGTTATGGCAAGTAAATCCCGAATGGATCACTGATGAAAAATATCATTGGGATGCTTTCATGAAGCTGACTCATAAAGCTTATCTCCATTTGGAAAATATCTATCACTCTCCCTATGTACTGGAATATTGGGGTATGAAACGAGGATTGCCTTTTATTGCCGAACTCTATCGTCAAGGTAAGCAGGGAGAAGATCCGGTGATAACTTACAAGCGGATGGCCGGATTAGATCAGAAGCAGTTCTGTGATGAAATGTTTGATGCTTATCGTCATTTTATCAATTGGGATTTTCCTCGTGTATGGAAAGAAACTCGACCGTATGCCAATAAATATACTACCAGCTTAACCACTCTATCGGACGGATGGTATGGAATCGCACCGGACAACTGCCCCGAAAACTATGGATTTAATGCTATTCCGTTAGCTTTACCTGAACAGGGAAAGAAAGTGAAAGTAGAGTTCTGTGGAGAAGCAGGAAAGGAAGGATATAATGCAATTCATACGGATAAAGCCGATTGGCGTTATGGTTTTGTAGCTATAACGGAGGATGGCAAATCTATTTATGGGGATGTGAGTGATAATAGCGGAAAAAGTATTATTTTTACAGCTCCAAAAGTAAATAATTTGACTCATTTATGGCTGGTTGTGATGGGTGCCCCTACTGAACATTGGATGAATCCCAATCCGGAGGAAAAAGATGCCCAATGGCCATATCGCATCAAAGTTACAGGAAGTAAACCTTTATAAACAAAATGCTATGCTTGCAAGGGCAACTTATGTAAATAGTCGTAACAATACGAGGGCTATCATTTATGCCTGTATTGCGGTGCTTAGTTGGTCTACTGTTGCCACCGCTTTTAAAATTGCTTTGACGCATCTTACTCATTTTGAGATGTTGTTGATAGCCAGTTGTACTTCATTACTCATATTTGCCCTTTTGCTGACCTTCCAGAAGAAGTGGAAACTATTGTCTGCATTGCCTGCCCGGCAATGGGGATATTTTGCATTATTAGGCTTACTGAATCCGGTGGCTTATTACCTGGTGTTGTTTAAAGCTTATGATCTGCTGCCTGCACAAGTGGCGCAACCTATCAATTATGCATGGCCTATTGTGCTATTAATTTTGCTGGCCCTATTTGCCCATCAGCCCATACCTCCGAAGAAATATATCGGTATGTTTATTTCTTTGGGTGGAGTAGTACTTATTTCTGTAGGAACCGGGCAGTCGGGTGGCATGAATATACCTGTTCATGGCTTGTTGTTGGCAGCATTGAGTGCCTTGTTGTGGGCTATGTACTGGATGATAAATAATAAATTTAAGGATCGGACAGATGGTAGCGTTGCACTGTTTATGAGCTTTTTGTTTGGTACGGCATATTTGCTGGTTGGCGCAATGATAGTAGGTGTTCACTTGAATACTTTGCCCGGTATCTTGTCAGGAATGTATGTCGGCGGATTTGAGATGGGGATCCCTTTCATCTTTTTCAGCCTTGCCATGCGGAAAACTACGAATCCGGCACTGGTCAATCAGCTTTGCTACCTGTCTCCCTTCTTGTCTTTGTTCTTTATTGCAATCATATTGGGTGAACAAATTGTGTTTACAACGTATATCGGCCTCATATTGATTGTACTGGGAATTATGTTCAACCAATATCTGGTAAAGAAATGAAAAAGATTGTCCTTGCGATTATAGCTGTTATGGTTCCGCTGATGCTTTCTGCCGGTTCTACTGATTTTTGGTTTCGTCATTTTTCAGTAGAAGATGGATTATCCTCCAGCGCTGTACGTGCTATTATGCAGGATAAATATGGCTTTATGTGGTTAGGCACAGATGATGGTCTGAACCGTTATGACGGTACCACTATTAAAATATACAGATTGAATCCGGAAGGAGTTAATGATTACATTTCATTTTTATACGATACTACAGATAGGATTTGGATAGGAACAGGGGACGGAGTTTATATTTATGATTATGAGACAGAAAGTTTTGAACCGTTTAAGCTTCTGACTACTAAAGGAGATAGCATTAAAACCAATGTGAATCATATTGCAGAAGACAGGGATGGTAATTTGTGGTTTTCAACCGTAGGTCAGGGAATCTTCAAATATAATGTATCCAAGCATTATCTGGAGCATTATGAGTTTAAAGATGCCGATGGGTTAATGGCCAGCGTGCTGATTGATAGTGAAAATCAAATATGGGCTGTTACTAATTGGGGAAACCCGACTGTTTCTAAGTTGAATAAAGCGGAGAATAAATTTGAGCCTTTCCATATTACCTACGATACGGGTGGATATGATTCCAACTCTTTGGTTATGCTGGAAGATTCTGAACATGCACTCTGGTTGGGAACCTGGGAGTGTGGTTTGCAAAAGATAGACCGGTATACCGGTAAGGCAACTACTTACTTGCACCCGTCGGACGGTAAAGGGGCAATGCATATCCACTCTTTGATGGAATATGCTCCCCATCAACTACTGATAGGTTCGGATGACGGGCTTTTACTGTTTAATACCCTTACATGCGAACACCAATTATTTACAGAAGATGAAACGAATCCTTATTCTTTGTCCAATCGTTTTGTTTATCCTATTGTAAAAGACCGTGAAGGTGGAATCTGGATAGGAACTTTCTATGGTGGTGTGAATTATCTGTCACCCAATACCGGGCAGTTTGAGTGCTTTGCTCATTCTCGTTTTTCCAATTCTGTCAATGGAACTGTTATCGGACGCTTTTGTGAAGACACTTACGGGCATATTTGGATTGCCTCTGATGATGGTGGTTTGAGTTGCTTTTCACCTAAAGATAAACACTTTACTCATTATCTGCCCGATGAGCATAGAAATAGTCTTTCTTATCATAACGTACATGCACTTTGTATGGATGGTGATGATTTATGGATTGGTACTTATACGGGGGGAGTTAATGTGTTGAATACAAAGACAGGGGTATTCAGGGTTTATACAACTAAAGCGGGAGATCCCACTACCCTTGATAGAAGCAGTTCTTATGCTATCTTTAAGGACCGTGAAGCACGTATTTGGGTAACTTCCATGTCGGGAGTAAACTTGTATAACAGGGAAGAGGATAACTTTACCCGAATAAGAGATCTTGGTTCCTGGATCATGGACATAGATCAGGATGCCGATGGAAATATCTGGTTCTCTTCTCAGGGAAACGGGCTGTTCAAGTATAATCCGGATAAGCAGGAATGGACGAATTATGTACATAGCAGTGCTCCCGGTGCATTGATTAACGATCAGGTGAATTGTGTATTGATAGATGGTAATGGGGAAATGTGGATTGGAACGATGAACGGACTTTGCAAATACAATGCAAAGGAAGACCAATTTGAATTAATTCCATTGGATATTCCCAGCAGTAATATTTGTGCCATTATTGAAGATCAGCGTGTCTTATGGCTGACTACTACAAAAGGGCTGGTGCGATATACTCCCGAAGAAAGTTGCCAGGTATTTACACGAAGCGACGGATTGCAAAGCGAGCAGTTTCTGGTGAATGCTGCTTTGAAAGCTTCCGATGGGAAAATCTACATTGGTTCTGTAAATGGGTTTAATGCTTTCTATCCTTATCAGATTAAAACGAACAAGGTACTCCCTCCGGTAATTATTACGGGACTGGAAGTATTCAATAAAGAGATCCGGATAGGTGATAAGTTGTTGCCGAAGGCTCTGAACCATATGGAACAGCTGGAATTATCTTATAAAGATCATGTATTCAGCTTGCTTTATGCCTCATTGAGCTATTGTACGCCCGAAAAGAATCAGTATGCCTATAAACTGGAGGGTTTTGATAAAGAATGGAATTATGTAGGTCCTCAAAATAAGGCTACTTATACCAATCTGCCTGCCGGAACCTATACTTTTAAGGTGAAAGCTACTAACAACGATGGTATCTGGAGCGAGCAGGAAGCAAGCCTGAAAATAGTTATTCATCCGCCTTTCTATTGGAGTCTACCGGCCAAATTGCTTTATTTCCTGTTGTTGTGTGTGGCATTGACTTTCTTCATCCGCTTTCTGCTGAAAAGGAGTGAAAAGAAACATACAGCAGAAATTAAGCAACTGAATGTGAATAAAGAGAAAGAGGTGCATGAGGCTAAGATTAAGTTTTTCACAATGATAGCTCATGAAATCCGTACTCCGGTTTCGCTTATCATTGGTCCGTTGGAAAAGATTATGAGGTCATCCATACCTATGCCGGCGATGCTGCGTGATGACCTTAATATTATAGACCGTAATAGTCAGAGATTATTGTTCCTGGTAAATCAGTTGTTGGACTTCCGCAAAGTGGAACAGGAGGGGATGACCATGAAATACACCTCACAGAATATTCGTCAATTGCTGGAGGCTGTTTGTGAACGGTTTAATCCTTTCATTACTCAACATGGTGCCCATCTTACGGTGGAGTATCCCGATGCGAATTTTACGGCTATGGTGGATAGTGAGGCAGTTACAAAGCTTATCAGTAATTTGCTGACGAATGCAAGTAAGTATACAAAAGATGAAGTTATCCTTTCGTGTGTGGTGCAACCGGAACAGCATACATTTGTAATCAGGGTAACGGATAATGGAATCGGTATAAGTAAGGAGGATCAGAAGAAGATTTTCAAACCTTTCTATCAGGCCATGGACAATAAACCCGGTACAGGTATTGGACTGAGTATTGTGAAAAGCATTGTGGAGTCTCATAATGGCTGCATAGAAGTGGAGTCTGAAGTCAACAAAGGATCGTCCTTTATAGTAACATTGCCCATCGAACAAAGTCAGGAGGCAATTCAGGAAGGGGAAGCGAATGGATTGAATCCGGCAATTCCCGAGGATATTTTGTCGGAAAGCTTACCGGCGGCGGTTTCTAAGGATAAACCGGTCATGCTGATTGTGGATGATAACGAAGAAATGCTGAACTTCCTTTCCGGCAATTTCTCTAATCAATACTCTATTCTTACGGCTGAAGATGGGATAGAGGCTTTGGAAAAGTTGAAAGAGAATGATGTGACCCTGATTGTGAGCGACTGGATGATGCCGCGCATGGATGGAGTGGAACTTTGCAAGGCTTTGCGCGCTGATCAGGCCATCAGTCATATACCGTTTATTTTGCTGACAGCTAAAACGGATACGAATTCAAAGATAGAAGGTATGGACTGCGGGGCGGATGCTTATATTGAAAAGCCTTTCTCGGTGCAGTATCTGGAAGCATGTATTAAGAATCTGCTTGATCTGCGTAATTTGTTGCGTCAGAAATTCTCTAAAATGCCATTGGTACCGTTGAACAGTATTGCCAATAACTCTATGGATAATAAATTCCTTACCCGTATCAATGAGATTATAGAGCAAAACTTCTCAAATTCGGAACTGTCTGTTGATTTTCTGGCAGAAGAACTTTGCATCAGTCGTTCCGGATTATTTGCCAAAATAAAAACGTTGGCTAATGTTACTCCGAATGAACTGATTCAGATTGTGAGGTTAAAGAAAGCTGCTGCCTTGCTCTCAGAGAATAAATACCGGATCAATGAGATTTGCTATATGGTAGGTTTTAATAATCCATCTTATTTTGCCAAATGTTTCCAAAAGCAATTCGGTATCAAACCCGGAGAATTTGTTAATAATCAGAGCATCGGTTGAGTTGTACTTAAAGTGGCGAAGACTTTCTTGCTTTTGCTATTGTTTTCGGGGTATAACCCTAAAAAAAAATGAAAACAATCCTTTTCTTCGGGGTATAACCCTAAAGGTCTTCCGGAAATAGTGTATCTTTGTGGTTGTAATCCCTAAAACATTTTGCCGATATGATTGATAGAGAACTATACATGCAGCAAATCATTCCCTTTATAGACCAGCCTTTTGTAAAAGTGATTGCCGGGATCCGTCGTTGCGGGAAATCGGTTGTTTTGCAATTAATCCGTGAGG
This sequence comes from Bacteroides intestinalis, assembly GCF_003464595.1. GTDB lineage: Bacteria > Bacteroidota > Bacteroidia > Bacteroidales > Bacteroidaceae > Bacteroides > Bacteroides intestinalis_A. The sequence goes on along the minus strand of NZ_QRZF01000001.1, from coordinate 43,713 downwards.
AACTCATGAAGAGAGGAGTGGATAAAAAACATATCATTTACATGAACTTTGAGAGTTTCGAATGGATGGATGTGAAAAATGCTAAAGCTTTATATATCCATATCAGCAATGTGGTGAAAAGTGCAAAGGAGAAATATTATATTCTTCTGGATGAAATACAGGAAGTGGAACATTGGGAGAAGGCAGTTAATTCGTTTATGGTAGATTGGGATGTGGATATTTATGTAACCGGCTCTAACTCCCGTATGCTTTCTTCAGAACTTTCTACTTATTTGGCTGGCCGATATGTTGACTTTCATATAATGACTCTCTCTTTCAGGGAGTATCTGGATTTTCATGGTCTGTCCTTGTTTCAAGATAAAATAGGAATTCATGAGGAGTTTCGGAAATATTTGCGTATGGGTGGTTTTCCGGCTATTCATACGGCTGATTATACTTATGAGGCCATTTATAAGATTGTGTATGATATTTATTCTTCTGTTATTTTGCGTGATACGGTGCAACGCCATGGCATTCGTAATGTGGAACTGCTGGAACGAATAGTGAAATTTGTTTTTGATAATATCGGTAATCGTTTGAATGCAAAGAATATTGCCGATTATTTCAAAAATCAGCAACGTAAGGTAGATATTAATACTATTTATAACTATTTGAGTGCTTTAGAAGGAGCATTTATCATTCAGCGTGTGCAGCGTTACGACATAAAAGGGAAAGAATTGCTACAGACCAATGAAAAATATTTTGTGAGTGATTTGTCGCTTATTTACTCGGTAATGGGATATAAAGACCGCCTGATAGCTGGAGCGTTGGAAAATGTGGTATATTGGGAAATGAAGCGGAGAGGCTATAAAGTGTACATTGGTAAGCAGGATGATAAGGAGGTCGATTTCGTGGCATTGCGCAGAGAAGAGAAGATTTATGTTCAGGTCACTTATCAATTGGCATCGCAGGCCACCATTGACAGGGAGTTTACACCTTTACTTGCCATTAATGACCATTATCCCAAATATGTAGTGAGTATGGATGAAATATGGCAGGACAATATAGAGGGGGTGAGGCACAAGCATATTTCGGAGTTTTTATTGAATGAAAATTGGCAGGATTGATCTTTTTGTATACTTTTTGTGTAATTATTATTTTTCTTTTCATACTTTTGTAAGTCAATTAATTTTTAAGAGTATGAATAAGAAATTACTTTTATCCTTATTTGCCCTTGTAGGTGTATCTGTCTGTCTTTCGGCAGCAGATGAAGCGCGTTTATTGCGCTTTCCGGCAACGAACGGGAACGAGATTGTTTTCTCGTATGCAGGCGATTTGTATAGAGTACCTGTCACTGGAGGAGAGGCGCAGCGCCTGACTTCGCATGTGGGTTACGAAATGTTCCCTCGTTTTTCACCCGATGGCAAAACGATTGCTTTTACCGGTCAGTATGATGGAAATACGGAAGTATACACCATCCCGGCAGCCGGTGGAGAACCACAACGCCTGACGTATACTGCGACGAATTCCCGTGATGACTTGGGCGATCGTATGGGACCTAACAATATTGTGATGACCTGGACACCGGATGGTAAACAGATCATTTATCGTAACCGTATCAGTGACGGTTTTTCCGGTAAGCTTTATTCTGTCAATCAAGAGGGTGGTATGCCCGAAATTATCCCTTTGCCCGAGGGTGGATTCTGTAGCTATTCTCCCGACGGCAAGCGACTGGCTTACAACCGTACCATGCGTGAATTCCGTACCTGGAAGTATTATAAAGGTGGTATGGCGGATGATGTCTGGATATACGATCCGGCAAAGAAATCAGTGGAGAATATAACGAATAATGTTGCTCAGGATATCTTCCCCATGTGGATAGGCGATGATATATTTTTCCTTTCCGACCGTGACCGCACCATGAATATCTTTGTTTATAATACGAAGACAAAACAGACGTCGAAGGTTACTAACTTTACCGAATATGATGTGAAGTTCCCGAGTGCTTCCGGCAATACCATTGTGTTTGAGAATGGCGGATATATCTATAAGATGGATGCTGCCACCCGTCAGCCCGAGAGAGTCAATATCAGTCTTGCTTCGGATAATATCTATGCACGCAGCGCCATAAAGAATGGAGCCAAGTATCTGACAGCTGTCAGTGCATCTCCCGACGGAGAACGGGTAGTGGTGACTGCTCGCGGAGAGGTCTTTAATCTGCCTTCGACTAAGGGTGTGACGAAAAATATAACCCGCACTCCGGGTGCCCACGAACGTGATGCACAATGGTCTCCTGATGGAAAATACATTGCTTATATCTCGGATGCTACCGGAGAGACAGAACTTTATCTTCAGGATGCAGTGGAAGGTAATCCGGTGCAACTGACCAAGAATAATGATACGTATATCCGCTCTTTCGAATGGAGTCCGGACAGTAAGAAGATTGTTTATACCGACCGTCAAAATCGTATTAATCTGCTGGATGTAGCTTCACGACAGGTGACTATGCTATTACAAGACCCAATGGGGGAACCACAGGATGTGACTTTTTCACCGGATAGCAAATGGCTGACCTATACCCGTGATGCAGACAATGAAATAACTGTTGTATATGTCTATGATATTGCCGGAAAGAAGGAATATCCGGTGACGGACAAGTGGTATAATTCTTCTTCACCGGTATTCAGTACGGATGGTAAGTATCTGATTTTCTCATCTGCCCGCGATTTCAATCCTACATACGGCTGGTTGGAATGGAACCATGTCTATAATAATATGTATGGAGTTTATCTTGCTTTGCTCTCGAAAGATACCCCGTCACCTTTTATACAGAAAGATGCCGGAATGAAGAACGACAGTGAGGGTGAGGCCCCGAAGGCTGCTGAAAAGACTGCCGGAAAGAAAGATGCGAAACAGGAAACAGCTTCTGCGTCACTCGTCAAGTTTGATCCGGAAGGTATCACCGACCGTATCATCAAGCTTCCATTGTCGGCTTCTTATTATACTAATTTCTATTCAAACGGAAAGAAAGTATATTACTGGGGCAATGGCGGAACGAAGTTTTTCGATCTTGAAGGTCAGAAAGAAGAAACGGTTGCCGATGGTGCTATGATGACGGTTACTCCGGGTAGTCAAAAGGCTTTGTTCTACAAGGACAACAAGCTTTATGTAACCGCTATACCGGAAGGAGCGGCTAATCTGAGTACGCCTGTCAATATGGATAATATGTCCATTACGATAGATTATCCCAAGGAATGGGCGCAAATCTTCGATGAGGCATGGCGTGCTTATCGTGATGGCTTTTATCTGGAGAATATGCATGGTGTGGATTGGAAAGCAATCAAACAGAAATATTCTGTTCTGCTGCCTTATGCAAAGACGCGTCTCGACCTGAACTATATCATTGGAGAGATGATTGGTGAGCTTAACTGCGGGCATGCATACGTCAATCCGGGTGAAACGGATAAACCGGCACGTATCAAGACTGGTTTGCTGGGTGCTGAGGTGTCGGCAGATAAGAGTGGTTTTTTCCGTTTGGATAAGATACTTCCCGGTGCTTCCTGGAGTAAGGAACTGCGCTCTCCGCTTACTGAACCGGGTATTGAGGCTAAGGCTGGAGAATACATTGTTGCCATTGATGGCATACCAACGAATACGGTGAAGAATATCTATGCTTTACTGGTAGGAAAGGCTGATGTGCCGACAGAAATCTCGCTGAACAGCAAACCGCAATTGGCAGGTGCAAGAAAGATTGTCATCAGTCCGCTGGAAAATGAATATCCTCTTTATCATTATAACTGGGTACAGAATAACCTGAAGAAGGTGGAAAAGGCATCCAATGGACGTATCGGTTATATCTATATTCCTGATATGGGTCCGGAAGGTCTGAACGAGTTCTCCCGTTATTTCTATCCGCAGCTCGACAAGGAAGGTCTGATTATAGACGACCGTGCTAATGGTGGCGGTAATGTATCTCCTATGATTCTGGAGCGTTTGTCTCGCGAACCTTACCGCTTGACGATGGGACGTGGTACGAAGCGTGTCGGTACTATACCCGATGCTGTGCAAGTGGGGCCGAAGGTTTGTTTGATTAATAAATATTCTGCTTCTGATGGTGATCTCTTCCCGTGGGGCTTCCGTGCATTGGGGCTTGGTAAACTAATCGGTACCCGCACCTGGGGTGGTATTGTAGGTATCAGCGGACCATTGCCTTATATGGACGGTACGGATATCCGTGTTCCTTTCTTCACCAGTTATGATGCGAAAACAGGCCAGTGGATTATTGAAAATCATGGCGTCGATCCGGATATCTTGATTGATAACGATCCGGTGAAGGAATGGAATGGTGAAGATGAACAGCTCAATAAGGCTATCGAAGAAGTGATGAAGGAATTACAGGATCGTAAGCCATTGCCGCCTGTTCCGGCTCCAAGAGATTTCAGTAAGTAATCACATACTTTACTATACTGTTATAAATATGCCATTTTATGAGGAGAGCTTTGCTCTCTCCTTATAGAATGGCATATTCTGTTTATCTTTGTGGCTCAGATTTCGTAATTATAGAATTAAGAAGATGAAGGATACTCAGATTATTATGTTAGGTACAGGTAATGCAGGCGTTACCCGGTGCTATAATACTTGTTTCGCAATCCAGACAACTGAAAATGTGCTGCTCGTGGATGCCGGTGGAGGGAATGGAATATTGGTTCAGTTAGAGAAAGCCGGTATCGCCATTGAACATATTCACGATATGTTTGTGACTCATGCTCATACGGATCATATATTAGGTGCAGTATGGGTAATTCGGATGGTGGCACAACGGATGCAAAGTGGGAAATATACAGGAGTCTTCCGAGTGTATGGGCATGATAAAGTGCTACAGGTTCTGGATTGGATCTGCCGGATGACGTTGCCTAAGAAAATAGTACAGTATTTAGGGAATGGCATTGAACTTTGTGAGGTTAAGGACGGAGAGATATTTAAAGCAGGGGAGTTAAAACTACAATCTTTTGATATAGGATCGACTAAAGAGAAACAATATGGTTTTCGTACCACATTGCCGAATGGTCAATCGCTGGTTTGTCTTGGAGATGAACCTTATAATGAGAAAAATCGTCCTTATGTAATAGGGGTTGATTGGTTGTTATGCGAAGCTTTCTGTTTGTATAAAGACCGTGATATATTCAAGCCTTATGAGAAGCACCATAGTACAGCACTAGATGCCGGAAAGCTAGCTGAAGAGCTGAAAGTGAAGAATTTATTGTTATATCACACAGAAGATAAAACGTTGGATACCCGTAAGGTGTGTTACACTGAAGAAGCGGCTCAGGGATTCTCTGGTGTGGTATACGTACCGGATGATCTGGAAATAATCGACTTCTCAGAATAGAAACAAACCTTATTAAAGCGTTATTGATTAACAACCTTTGTTCACTCCACACGGTAACTCCATTTACACACCGCGGTAAAGGTCGTTACATACCGCGGTAAAGAGCGTTACAATAAGGGGTAAAGGCCGTTACATCCCGGGGTAAATGCTTTTACATCATTGGGTAAATGAGATGTAAATGCTATCTGTTGATAATCAGATATATATACTGTTCTAATTAACTTTACTAATTCTATTTGAGCATAATTAACAAAATGCTATGCAGTCTTTTCTTCAATATCTCATTTCTATAACGTAGAAAAGTTATTTTAAATGTTTAATAGGAGGAACCACACTATGAAAATTAATTCTGTATTTAATAAAACACTTTTATTTGTTGGGGCTATAGTTTGTACTATAGGTTTGCAGTCCTGTTTGGACGATGATGATAACAATGCCTATTATTTGAGGTATCCTAATGCTCTTGTAACAGTGAAGGGTGCTGCCGACGATGCATTCTTCTTGCAGTTGGATGATAAGACGACCTTATTGCCAACCAATGTAAAAGCTTCTCCTTTCGGAGACAAAGAAGTCAGAGCCTTGGTGAATTACAGTGAAGTGAATGAACCCAGTGGCGACTACACGAAAGCCGTGCATATAAACTGGATAGACAGTATCCTGACCAAGCCTATTGCACCGGATTTAGGGGAAGAAAATGATGAGGTATATGGCACAGACCCTGTAGAGATTGTGAATGATTGGGTAACTATCGCTGAAGATGGATATCTGACACTTCGCTTCAGGACTATATGGGGCGGTAGTAAAAAGCATTTCGTAAACTTGTTGTTGGGACAAAATCCGGAGAATCCTTATGAAGTAGAGTTCCGCCACAATGCGTATGGCGATACCTACGGAAGTGAAGGTGACGGCTTAGCAGCTTTTAAGTTGGACGAACTGCCTGATACGGAAGGTAAAACAGTTAAACTGAAATTGAAATGGAAGTCATTTAGCGGTGAAAAATCAGCCGAATTTGATTATTGTACACGGAAGGCGGTTACACCGAGTGAATCGGCTATTACGGCAGTAAGAAGCACTTTAGAACTGAGATAGTTTTCATAAGACTGTGATTGATAAGAGAAGGGCGCCATGAGCTTTGGCGTCCTTCTTTTTGTTGCAGTATTACAACAATTGACCTACCTGTTGAAGCCTGTTTCTAAGTTGTTTTATATCTACATTATGTACGTCAGGCGATTTGGATCTGCAGATTTGTCCGGCAGCTACACCTACAGCCTCTCCAGTCACCAGGCAAGGTGGCATTACACGCAGACTTCCATGTGCGTAATGATCGGTTGAAATACAACGGCCGGCTACAAAAACATTCTTTAATCCTATTGGAAGAAGGCTTCGGAAAGGAATTCCGTGCGATTCTCCTTTTCCGTATCTGGGATATGTTGTGGCATTGCTTTTATGTACATCGATATAATAGGCGTTACGACCAATGCCATCCTCAAATTCTTTGCGGGCCAACCAATCATCTAACGTGAAAGTATAATCACACTTGATGCGTCGACTTTCGCGGATTCCCATTAATGAAGCAGTACTTGCCAGATAAGAGGAAGCAAACACTTTAGGTTCATATTCGGCGAGTCCTTCCTGGAATTGTCGGGCTACTTTCCGGCCGGCCATCATGGCTTTCGAAAGAGAGACTGGATCTGTACTGTCTACTGTTACATGTCCTGCGTTGAACATCAGATATCCTGGTCCGGCGTATTTATCGTTGATATGATTGTCTTTTATCAGATTATATTTACCTGAATCGAGCATTTTATGAATAGGTCCGTCTTTTCGGTTGGTGTGCACAGAGCCAACTAGTGAAAATTCGTAAGGGTCGATGTTGGATAAGGAAAAACAAAGAGTGCCTTGCTGAACATTTCCTTCTTCATCGCCCATATCAAAACCTGCACCAGCCCATGTTGCCAAATCACCATCGCCTGTGCAGTCGATAAACAGTTTTGCTTTGTAAGCAGTGAGTCCGGCTTTGTTGGCTACAACAATTGCATCCACCACTCCTTCCTGCTTCATCTCTACCGCGGCCATGGTGGAGAAGAATAACACTGAAACTCCTTCGGAAGTGACCAGATCGTCGTATACCGTTTTCAGATATTCCGTATTGATGGGTACCCAGTCGTTACCTTTGGTATGCGGAACTCCTTTTTTTGCCTCAAGGAAAACCCTTTCGGCAATTCCTTTGTAAATTATCTTTTCTTTATCCGTAAAGGGACACCAGGCATTTAACAATCCTGATGTTCCCATTCCTCCTAACATTCCTGTTGATTCTATCAACAAAACCTTAGCACCTTCTCGTGCCGCTGCCGTTGCCGCTGCGCAACCGGAGGGGCCACCTCCCACAACAATTACATCCCATTGGTCACCTGTTTTTATCATTCCTTTTTTTGAAGAAAGACTATTGCTCTCCTCTGTGGATGTTGTTGCTTGCATTATTCCCGGGATGGCTGCAGCTGCAGCTATCATTCCGGCCTTTTTCATAAAATCTCTTCTACTAGTCATATAAGCTATTTATTTTTATGATACTGTGTTATCCGCCGTTTTCTACGCTGATCTGATTTCACTATGATTTCACTGATGTGTAAAAACAAAAAAAGACCGCCAAGAGTGGAAGCCTCCTAACAGTCTAAATCTTCATCTTGTAGCGGGACCCGGGATTGAACCGGGGACCTCATGATTATGAATCATGCGCTCTAACCAGCTGAGCTATCCCGCCATCGTTTCTCGATTGCGGGTGCAAAGATAGAGCTTTTCTTGAAATCTCCAAAACTTTTGCGGATTTTTCTGTGCTTTTCTTCTCTCTTCTCGGTTCTGATGCGATATTTTCTTTCTTTTTCTCTCATCCTACTTGTCAGATTAATAGTAGATTAATGTACTTATTGGCCTTTTTGTACTAATTTTGCAGAATAAAATGTTTGATGAACTATGAATAAAAAAGGCAGAACTGCGAAATCCGGTAAATTAATATGTATGTGGGTAGGAGCTTTCATCTGTACTATGGTTACAGGGATATATGTCTATATCTTCTATAATAGCTATAAAGAACAGATACCGGAATGGAATGCATTGGCTAAAGAAACATTCGTGGAGGCACTGAGTCTGGAGGTGCAGAGACGAGGGGATATTGTTGTGCCATTTATAGTTGGTGATTCTCCTGAAGTGAAGACATTGGAAACTCCATTCAAAAGTCCTGTAACTTTGGCGAGCAAGTATGGAACGCATGAGTATGAAATATCGCGTGTGAAATTTGATAATAGTCTTATTAAAGATACCGAAAGGAGAATGTTGCTCAGCTATGTACTTGAGAAACACCCTCTGGATGCGGATGCGTTGAATCTATTTTGGGATAGTCTGTTGGTCGAGAAATCTGTAGCGGCTAATACCGGTATTCGTCTTTCAACTACTGATTTATTGAAGAAGACGTCCACCGTTTATTCTTCCGACAGCATAAAAGTGCTACAGGGAGATAGCCTGTTGTCTCGCTATATAGGATTTCGTTGTGAAGTGGGGGTAACGGGGTTTGTTTCTTATGACTGGTGGCGGGTGTTAAAAGTATGGTCGCCCATAACGACATTACTTTTGCTTTGGCTTTGTTTTTTCCTTCTTCTTTTATATTATAAACAGATTTCTTCCTTCTTGCGGCAAAAACTGGTGAGAAAGGAAACGGTCATCTTTATTCAAGAGAAAAAGATAATTGTTGAAAGGAAAATGCATTTGGAGGAAGAAGCCGGGCAAACCGGATTATATGAATTGGCTGACGGGACTATCCTGGATTCAGAAAAAGGCATCCTGATGAATGGGGAAAAGACGAAGAAACTCCGGCCTCAAGTAATTGTCTTGTTGAAGCTTTTTTTACGGACTGAAAATTATCGACTGACCGCAGAAGAAATAGATAAGGAACTGTGGCAAGGGAAAGGAAAACCTAACCAACTTTATGCTGTTATTCATCGTTTGCGTGAATCATTGGAAGGTATCTCTTCTCTTGTTGTGGAATGTAAAGATGAATATTATTGTTTGAAAATGCCCCATTCCATCGAGAAAAACACAGAAAAAGGATAAAAGAACAGACCTACCGATACTTACCAAAAGGCCTTCAAGTAAGGTTGGTAAGTCGTTGTAAGGCAAAATAGTTGGTGTGATAGAAAATTCCGTCTACCTTTATGGGCAAATATGAGGCAACCTTGTTTGTATGGTTTGTATGCTTCATACGGATATCTAATATAAATGTAGTGGAATATGAAAAACAAGATTAAAATTGCTGTAATCAGTTTGTGCGCAGTTAGCGCAATAACTGCTTTTTATAGTCAGAAATCCTCCGGTAAACAAATGGATGATTTGCTATTGAAGAACGTAGAAGCTTTAGCTTGGGGTGAAGGTGGGTATTCTCGCTGTTTGGGTTTAGGTGATGTCGATTGCCCTTTTTCTAAAACAAAAGTTGAATATGTAATGAGCGGTTATAGCCTTGAGAACCTCTATTAATATAATATTAGTGTTTCTCTTTGCGGCTTGTACTTCCGTGCCTGACGAGAAAATGACGTCCTATGTTGATTTTCCCGAAACCAGAAAATTGACAGCCCGTACTTTGTCATTGGATACAGCTTTGTTTCGTTATCCTTATAGGGTACGTATACAGGACGACAAAGCTGTAGTGCTTGATTTACATGGAACGGAATATTTCTTCCATGCCTTTCACTATCCCGGCTTTCATTATTTGTCCTCTTTCGGCAAGCGAGGCGATGCTCCCGAAGAGATGCTTTCAGCCGAAAATCTTCGATGGAATGGGAACTTTTTGTGGACACTTGATTCCAATAAGTCTGAATTAACCCGGTTAGGTTTCGCTTCATCCGGCGACTCATTGCTTCGCTTGGAAGCAGTGAGTCTGGATGAAGAACTACTTCGGGCACTGGACTTTGTGCAATACGACGATTCTACTTTTATCATTCCAGATTATTCCGGTGACAGTCGCTTCTGTTTGGTAAGTCGGCAGGGTAAGTTACTCCGTAAAATAGGGACTATTCCCACTACCAATGAGGACGCTTTGAAGAGTGCCCGTCCTGCTTTAGCGCAGGCATGGCGGAGTTTCATTGATTACAATCCTCGTAATGGGATACTTGTGGCGGCTACTCAACTGGGAGAAGTGCTTGAAATCTATAATTTGAAAGACAGTACGCATCTGGCATGTATTGGGCCTAATGGCGAACCTGAGTTTCAGATTTCCCAAGGTTATGGCATACCGACTGGTATTATGGGGTTCAGTGATATACAAGTGACAGATAATGCTATTTATGTTGTCTTTCAAGGACATGCATTTAAGGATATTATGCAGAAAGCGCAGCAAGGCATTAACTTACCGAATGGTGGACAAAATATTTATGTATTCAGCTTGGAGGGTAAACCGCTTCGGAAGTACGTGTTGGATCACTATATTCATGGAATTTCAGTAGATGAGCAAAAGGGCATTATAATAGCTACGGATGTGAATAAGGATGAGCCGATAATAGAATATCGTTTAAATAGTATATAGTGATAATTAACTTATTAAAAGGAGCAAACGGTAATCAACCTTTTGACACAATGAATACCGAATGCTCCGTAACCTCTAAAACTAGAAGCCTGGCAAAGATAAGAATTTTTAAAGAAAAACGGAAACTGATTTCTGCTGTTACGATAGTGCAGTGTGAAATATGCTCTAATGAGATATTTATATCTTAATTATCGACTGCACATAATTGTGCTTGATATAGTTAATTGAACATATTATTGCTATAAACAATATAAAAATGGAAAAGTTTTTGAAAATTGCTTTTATTGCAGCGTTTGCAACAATTGCAGGTTATAATGTTTATTCAGTTCAAGGAGAAAAAACTATTTCTGATTTGGCTTTGAATGATGTGGATGCATTGGCTCGTGGTGAAATTGTAGATTATGGTGGCTATAGACTGCAGACTGAAGGGAGCTGTAAAGTGTGTAGAAGAGATAACACTAGTACATGTAATGTGCATAGTCAAGTACCTTGCTAAAATTACATAAATTGTGAAGTCCTCCTCTCTGAAGAGGAGGACTTCACTTAAAAAAATAAATACTATGAAGACTTTATTTTTTGTTTTATTCACTATATTGATTTGTGCTTGTTCTAACGAAAGAAAGAGTGAAGCTTTCAAGATACAGAAAATTGATTTATCGGAGATGTCGTTTAATTCATCCTTGAAACTATCAAGTTTTGCTGAATCTATTGAAATTATACCTCTGGAAACAACTTCGCAGAGTTTGATAGGCGAGATTAGAAAGATCTACTATAGGAATGGGCGCTATTATATGCTAGTGACGAATGGACTGGCAAATGCTCGAGCATTAGTGTTTACTGAACAGGGAAAATTTCTTTATGAATTAGATCGTCTTGGTCAAGGTAAGGGAGAGTACATCGAAATGGGTACATTTGTACTTATGCCCAATGCCGATATGAAGGTTCTGGGTTGGAATAAAACCGTTACTTATGATTCAATTGGTAACTATTTATATGAATCTCCTATGCCATATTATGCTCATGACGCTGTAGCGTTTTCAGATGGATCCTATGTGTTGAGGCATACTAATTTGGGTGGATTACCAAACAAGGGCTTATATGCCTTTACAGAAAAAGATGAAGAACTCACTTCGTTCTTAGAGATTTCTCCTGTTGAAAAGACAAAATTGAGTCATTTCCTTAACTGGAATGCTTTCTCAACCTATGATGGGAAATCTTATTTTACATATTCTCATGCTGATACTATTTATTCCTTGGATGTGGATAAGGCTACTCCTGCCTTTTATTTTGATTTTGGGAAATATAAAGTGGATTATAGCGAAGTAGAACCTACTGATGATATGATAGCCATAGATAAGAAGATTACAAATAAAGAATACGTAACACTTTGGAGTTTCCAATTTTATTCCGATATGTTGATGCTTGGTCTTGGTCTGGGGCTTGACAATAAGACGAGCTTATGTTTTTATTCATTGAAAACAGGCCGGTTCGTAAACGGAATTAGGATTGTGGATGACATGTATTTCAAAAATAATATTCTTAAGTTGAAATATACTAATCTTCCTCATATTGTAATTGATGGTTATTTATATGCACCGATAAGTCCTACTGTCCTTATTGGTGGATATAATAATAGTAAGCATAATATGTCTTCGAAAGAATGGAATGAATTTAGAAATAAACATGCTAATTTAGTAGATTTATGTGAGAATATGTCGGAAGAAGATAACCCTGTTTTATTACGAATAAAATTAAAAAAAATAGAGTAATGAAATGGTATTGGCTTTTAATATTATTTCTATTCTTGGCTTTATTTCAACTTCTTCAAATTGTAGATTTGAATAGAAGTGTGAAAGATTTGTCAGCATCCAAACAACTGATTTATCAGCAGAAAAAAATGTTGGAACGAGAAATGGAGGATAATGAAAAGATAACTAAAATGCAGCATTGGTTTGAAGGTGTACAGATTGATGATATGCTTTTAACTGATTTTTATAGTAAAGATACTGTATCTCTGAGCTCTTTGTTAACAATAGATAAATCTTTGTTCTTATTTATTTCTGAAAAGAGCTGTACTACGTGCTATTTGCCGTATTTGAAAAAAATGAATTCCTTAGCTAAAAAACGTGGTTTTGATAGAGTGTTTTTGTTGGCTGATTATGAAAATCGAGTAGGGCTGAAATCATTATTGTTTGAGCATGATATTCGTATGAAAGTTTATACTATTGTTAAAACTGATAGATTGTTTGAGCACAATATAGAACCCATTTCATTCTTGCTAACTTTAAATAGGTATATTGATAATGTGTTTATACCTCATAAAACTAACTTCTCTCTAGTAGAAAGTTATCTGAATATAGTAGAAGAACGCTTCTTTAATGACTGATTTTATGTATAGGTTATTTTCTGTGTTGTGTATTCTTGGTGTGATGTTTTTGCTTGTTTCTTGTAATACAAGAGAGCGGAATCAAGTGCAATTAGTGAGGGCTTGGCAGGAAAAAGAAATTGTTTATCCCGATGACTTCGTTTATACAGTTTATGGAGAAGATACAATTAAGACTCCTGAAAAGTTTCAGTTTCAGATATTTTCATATGTGGACTCTATTGGATGTATGAGTTGTAAGTTGAAATTGGGGCTATGGAAATCTTTTATTGAAGAGCTGAATGCTTATTATAATGTCTCTATCCTTTTTGTTTTTCAAACAGAAATGTCAGAAGAAACAAAATATATATTGAAGAGATATAACTTTAACTATCCGGTTGTGTTTAATAAAGGAGACGCTTTTATTGCTTTAAATAATTTACCTGCTGATGATAATTTTCGAACATTTTTATTGGATAAGGACAATAAAGTTCTTGCTATCGGCAATCCTATTCATAATCCTAAAGTGAAAGAACTGTATTTGAAGATTATTCAAGGAGAGGAAGTGGAACAGAAAGATGAAAGTAAAGTGATAAGAACGAAAGTGGATATAGACAAAACCTCCGTTTCGTTGGGTAGTTTTGACTGGAAAAAGGAACAAAAGGCGATTTTTGTGTTAAAGAATACAGGTAATAAACCGTTAGTTGTTGAATACGTCAATACGTCCTGCGGTTGTACTTCTGTAGATTATTCTAAAGAGCCTGTGCAACCGGGAAAGGAGATGATATTGAATGTCATTTATAAAGCCGAGCATCCTGAATATTTTGATAAGACAATAACCGTATATTGCAATGTGGAAACTTCTCCAATTGTTTTGAGAATAACGGGAAATGCAGAATAGCAATAACTCTCACACGAAAAGAAGCTTGGGTTGGTATCTTGATAAGATTCTTAATCTATTTTTAATGATCTGTGGAGTCGCATTGATCTGGATAGTCCTTCAAGTGATATGTATTACCACATTCAAAATTCCTTCTGATTCTATGGAGCCGACTTTGCTTGCAGGGGATAACATCTTGGTGAATAAATGCGTAATGGGAGGACGTTTGTTCAATGTATGGGATGCTTTGGAAGGAAAGGATATACATATATCCCGTTTGCCGGGATTAGGAAAGATAAAAAGGAATGATGTAATAGTCTTTAATTTTCCCTATCCTAAACAGCGTTGGGATAGTATTGGCTTTGATGTGATGAAGTATTATGTAAAGCGCTGTGTTGCATTACCGGGAGATACATTTGAAATAAAGGATGCACAATATAAGGTGCGAGGAAAGGATACTTCTTTGGGTAATGTGGAAGCGCAAGAAACTTTGATGGATTTAGCGATGAGAGGGAAAGTGGAAGAGTTGGGAATTGTAATGAGGGGCTATCCTTATAATTCGGCATTTACTTGGGACATAGTAAACTTTGGACCTCTTTATATTCCTGCTAAAGGTGATAACTTGAAGATGGATTCTATGCATGTTATTCTATATAAGAACATAATAGAATGGGAACAAAAAAAGAAATTGTTTGTACGTGGAGATACTGTTTTACTAAATGATAGTGTGATACAAACCTACAGCTTTATAAAGAATTATTGTTTTGTAGCGGGGGATAAGGTCATGAATTCTCAAGACTCCCGTTATTGGGGATTATTGCCTGAACCTTTTATTGTGGGAAAAGCTGTCAGAATATGGAAGTCGGTGGATAATAATACAAATAAAATAAGGTGGAACCGGATATTTAAAAAGATAGAGTGATAAGACTATGGATATATAGAGTAAAAGATGTGGTGATAGTGTTGCTGCTATTTGCTGCCGTCTGCTCCTTGTTAGGGGTGGTTGGGGTGACTATGCCCGAACTTCCTGTAGGAGAAAATGTAGGGCAATGGATATGGCTTGGTAAATCTACTTTATTTTCAGCAGCCTGTATCATTATAACTTGCCTGTTACAACTTGTGAAAAGAGATTCTTTGCAAAAAGTGATATGTTTCTCTCATTTCTCTCTCTATGTTTCATGGAGTTTAGTGCTTTGGGGGAGTGTCGAAGCGGTTTGGGGCTTGCGGCAATTGTATGGCTTTTCCACTTCAGGTCACTCCCTCTATGCACTAACAGGGTCTTTCTTCAATCCGGGACCGTATGCAGAGTATTTGGCAATGGTATTGCCTGTCTGCTTACACTTGTATCTGTGTGCTTGTGCTTGTAAGGAACGCTCTGTTTGTTATAAAATAGAGAAAGTGGTAGTTGCAATAGCAGGTATCTTGATTCTTTGTGTGTTGCCAGCCACAATGAGCCGTTCTGCTTGGGTGGCTACGGCGGTTGGTTGTGTTTGGGTAGCATATATGCATCGTGATAAAAGCAAATGGAATGTGTTGTGGAAGAGATACAAGAGACAATCTGTCTTGTGGGGAATGAGTGCACTTTTTATTCTGATGTTGGGAGGTGTCGGGGCGTTTCTGTTGAAACCTGATTCTGCATTAGGGCGTCTGTTCCTATGGAAAATAACCTGTCGGGCTATTGTTAGCTATCCATCGGGTTGCGACAAGGGATTTGCATTTGCTTATGGTGAGGCACAAGAGGATTATTTTGCTCAAGGCGACTATGCCGAATGGGAAGAGCGTGTGGCCGGAAGTCCTGAATATGTGTTCAATGAATATTTGTCGCTAGCTTTGAAGGAAGGAGTTGCCGTCTGTGTAACAGTGTTGGTTGTTATAGGAACATGTTTATGGATGGGGGCGAAGCGTGGACGCTATGGTATCTGCGGCGCAATTCTGGCTTTACTTGTTTTCTCTTTTTCTTCCTATCCTATGCATTTTCCGGCTTTTGTGGTAGCAGGGATATTCCTGCTTCTTGCTTGCGGTGTAGGAGATTTTATCTGTAAACCACTTATCTTGTGTGCCAGCCTCATTCTGTGGATGGGTGGCTATACGGAGAAATGGAAGCAGGAAGAGGATGCCTGCCGGAAGTGGGTATATGCAAAGATGTTTTATAGTTCGGGTGCTTATAAAGTTGCCAATAAATCTTATGGAGAACTTTATCCGGCATTGAAGGAGAAAGGGGTATTTCTGTTTGAGTATGGGCATAGCTTGCATAAATCAGGCTTTTATGATGAGTCCAATAAGTATTTGGAAGAGGCTTGTCTGTACACTACCGATCCAATGGTTCTGAATATCATAGGTAAGAACTATCAAGAACTGCATCGTTATGAACAGGCGGAAGCTTTTTTCCTACGGTCGATTCATCGCCTGCCGGGCAGAATTTATCCCTATTATTTATTAGCCAATCTCTATGCTAAACCGGAATTTTATCGACCTTATAAATTGAAAGAGGTTTCTGACGTCGTGCTGACTAAGGAGCCTAAGGTGCATTCGACGGCAATTGAAGAGATGCGTAAGGAAATACAGAGAATAGTAAAAGGACTGGAGTGATTTACTGAAAGGAAGAACTGAAATAATTATATGTATTATGGTTAGTGTCAATTGAATTTATGTTTAATATGAGGTGTATTTATATATTTGTATGGTTGTGTACTCTGGCTTTTTTATCTGCTTGCATTGAACAACGAGATAGTCGTTTAGAAAGTGCATTGAATATGGCAGGTGCTAATAAAGGAGAATTATTGAAGGTGTTAAATCATTATCGAGCAAGTGATAATCAAAAATACCATGCTGCATGTTTTCTTATTAAGAATATGCCTTATTATGGTTTCTATGAAGGGGGAGAATTACAAAAATATCTTCGTTATTTTGAGGCGCATTCTACTAATATAAAGGGGGCTCAATTTATTGTAGATTCACTCAAGAAGGCGGATGGAGAATTTTCAATGGATATGCTTACCCGTAAAAAGGATATTGAAGTGGTAGACTCCGCCTTCTTAGTTGATCATATAGAATGGGCATTCAAGGCTTGGAAAGAACAGCCATGGGGAGAAAATGTAAATTTTGAGGATTTCTGTGAGTATATATTGCCTTATAGGATTGGGGATGAGCCTCTTTCGTTATGGCGTAAAGATTTGTATGACAAATATAATCCTTTGCTTGATGAATTCCGTAATTCAGCTGATAGCAATGATATAACAAAAGCGGCTCAGATTTTAATGGATACTTTAAGACAAGATAAATATCGGTATACAAGTCTTTTCCCCAAAGGACCTCATATAGGCCCGGTAGTATTGAAATGGAAAACAGGAAGTTGCCGTGAATTAGCTGATGCAATGATATATGTGATGCGTGCTCTTGGTATTCCGTGTGGCATGGATAGGGTAATACAGCGTGGCGATACGAATGCTTCGCATTTTTGGAATTTTATATTAGACAAAGATCGCAATACATATATGACGGAATTCCCTTATCAAGAAATGTGGAAGAAAGCATCGGAGTATAATATTACCAAGGGAAAAGTGTATCGCGTGACTTATAGCCTGAATGAAGATCTGACAAATGAATTGAGAGATGTGTCGTCTGTTCATCCTATTTTCAGATATCCGTTTTTTCATGATGTAACGGCTACTTATCTGGGACAACAGAATAGACAGATAGCTATTCCTCAAAAAGAACTGTATGATTATCCTCGTGCTGGTGAATTGGTATACTTGTGTTTTGCAAACAAACAAGAATGGGTTCCCGTTGCTTATACTTTTTTTGATGGGAAGGCTGCTTGTTTTAGTTATGTAGAAGGCGGTGTAGTAGCTATCCTGGCGACATACAATGAGAATGGCCTTCAAGCATTATCCAATCCTTTTACGCTAAATCATAATACAGGGGAGATTCATTATCTTAATCCATTGCGAGAATCCCATATGATTAGTGTTTATAAGAAGTTTCATTTTGTTGTTAGGAATTATTTTAATACCCGTATGGTTGGTGGAGTAATAGAGGGCAGTAATCAGAAGGACTTTCGGAATGTGGATACGCTATTTTTAATAAAAAAGGCTCCCTATCGGCTGTATACTGTCGCTTATCTGAATTCAGATAGTGCGTATAGATATATTCGCTATCGTGGTGGAAAAGGTAGTTATTGTAATATAGCAGAACTTTCTTTTTATGAAAGCAGCTTGGATACATTGCCTTTGAAGGGGAAAATTATAGGAACTCCAGGATGTTATGGAGATGATGGTAGGCGTGAATATACAAATGTCTTTGATGGTAATCCGGATACATCTTTTGATTATAAATTTCCAGATACTGGCTGGGCAGGTTTAGATTTAAAGAAACCTTATCGGGTAAGTAAAGCAATATATACTCCCCGGAATGATGTGAGTTTTATTTATAAAGATAATACCTATGAATTATTTTACTGGGATAAAGGATATTGGAATTCTCTTGGTAAACAAACAGCTGTTGCTGATTCATTAGTATATACTGTGCCTCGGAATGCCTTGTTATATCTGAAGAATCATACCACAGGTAATGACGAAAGAATTTTTGAGTATGAGAATGGAAAACAAATATTCTGGTGATATTAATGTCGATAAAAGTTTCTCCGGAGAAATTATGGATGCTTCTAAGGATAATTGGAATGCTTGTTTATTATATCGTAATAAACAATTAACGAGACAACTGAGGGACTATCAGAAAGTTACAGCATTGGTAGGGTGCTCTTCTTCTCTTATAGTTGCGATGGGGCAGTTATTGTGTCTTCATCAAAGACCAGTTTATGGAATTGTCCGGGATGAGGCAGAGTGGCATAGTTTGTTTATTGTCATTGATTTGTTTTATGGAGGTTGTTTGTTAGAAACTTTAGCACCATTTTGCTTAAGCACTCAGGAGCTGAGGTTGTGCTATCTGATACGTGCCCGGCTGACTAATAAGACTATTGCCTTGCTTTTTAATATTACATCCAGGTCTGTATTGAAGTCAAAACAACGTATTAAGGCTAAACTGTTTCTATCGGGTTCAGATAGTTTTGATAGATACATACAACAATACTAACTTATTCGAAATGGATGTTTTATATAGGGGATGAAGAACAGCGGTTTGTAGGACACGAATAAAAAAGACGTATTTTTTTTTGTATTTAGAAAAAAGTCTCTATCTTGCCGCCGCAATAAGAAGCAAATATGAACTATGGAAAGACAAAAGATTCATCGGGAATACCTCTTGAATGCAACTTCTAAAAGCATTCTTTGGTCCGCGATAAGTACCCCCACCGGTTTGGAGGGCTGGTTTGCAGACAGGGTGCAGTCGGACGATAAAGTTGTCACTTTCTTCTGGGGAAAGACAGAACATCGTGACGCAGAGATTATAGCTGTGCGGGCTTTCTCTTTTATTCGTTTCCGTTGGTTGGATGATGAATATGAACGGGAATATTTTGAATTAAAGATGACAAACAACGAACTGACTAATGATTTCGTGTTGGAAGTAACAGACTTCACTTCTGTGGACGAAGTGAACGATTTACGTGAATTATGGGACTCTCAGGTAGAGACTCTACGGAGAACGTGCGGTTTTTAGTTAACTTTGATATAAAAATTTTCCACACTCCCTTTTTTATGCTAATTTTGTGTCTTCATTGCATGAAACGAGTAAAATGCTGCGCATAAAAAAGTTAGATATATTTATATTAAAGAGCTTCTGTACGCTCTTTATGGGCACTTTCTTCATTTGCCTTTTCATCTTCATGATGCAGTTCCTATGGAAGTACGTTGATGAGATGGTGGGGAAAGGATTGGAAATGAGTGTCCTTGCACAATTTTTCTTTTATTCTGCCCTGACATTGGTGCCGGCTTCGTTGCCATTGGCTATCTTGTTGGCAGCACTTATCACTTTCGGTAATTTTGGAGAACGTTTTGAGTTGCTTGCTATGAAAGCGGCAGGTATCTCACTACTTAAGATTATGCGCCCATTGATTGTGTTTATCATTTTCATATGTGGCGTTTCTTTTTATTTCCAAAATGTGATAGGACCAAAGGCGCAGACCAAGTTATGGACGTTACTAATCTCCATGAAACAGAAGTCCCCGGAATTGGATATACCGGAGGGAGTGTTTTATGATGAAATAGATGGATATAACCTATATGTGAAGCACAAGAACCGTAAGACGGGCATGCTTTATGATGTATTGATCTATAATTTTGAGAAAGGTTTCGAAAATGCTCAGATTATTAAATCCGATTCCGGTCGTCTGGAAATGACGGCAGATAAGCAGCACTTATATCTGCATCTTTATAATGGAGAGCAATTTGAGAATTTGAAGTCTCAGAATATGAATCAGAAGAATGTACCTTACCGTCGGGAAGCGTTCCGGGAGAAACATGCTATCATTGAGTTCAACTCCGATTTTAATATGGTGGATGCCGGTATCATGAGTAGTCAGTCCAACAGTAAGGATATGGCGATGCTGCAAGCGGGTATCGATTCTATGACAGTGCAGAATGACAGTGTAGGACGTGCTTATTTCAAGGAAGCCATGAATGGTACCTATAAGATCACGGCAGACCTGAAGAAAGCAGATACTCTGAAAATAGAGCAGGCACATTTGGGAGAATACAATGTAGACAGTCTTTTCAATGTAGCTACCTTATCACAGAAACAGAAGATTATCTCTACTGCAGTGAGTCGTGCGGAAAGTGCGGGAAGCGATTGGAGTTTCAAGAGCTTTAATATCACGCAGACAGATACCAGCCTTCGACGGCACATGACGTCCTGGCACGAGAAGTTAACGCTATCGGTGGCATGTCTTATATTCTTCTTTATCGGTGCCCCGTTGGGGGGAATTATCCGTAAGGGTGGTTTGGGAATGCCGGTTGTGGTGTCCGTGCTTATCTTTATTATCTATTATATTATTAATAATACAGGTTATAAAATGGCGCGTGACGGTCAGTGGATTGTATGGATGGGTATGTGGACAAGTACGGCTATCTTGGCTCCATTGGGTGCGTTCCTTACTTATAAGTCTAATAATGATTCTGTGGTACTGAATGCCGATGCTTATATTAACTGGTTCAAGAAGATTGTAGGTATCCGTAGTGTGCGTCATCTGTTCCGTAAGGAAGTAATTATACACGATCCTGATTATACCCATCTGCCAGCTGATTTGCAGGCATTGTCTGTTGATTGTCGTGCATACGCTGAGAGGAAAGCTTTGAAGCGTGCTCCTAATTATTTTAAATTATGGATGACAGATTCCAATGATGAGGAGATAGAAAACATAAATGAGCGTCTGGAGAAATTGGTGGATGAAATGTCCAACACCAAATCTGTTCATTTGCTGAATGCGCTGAATAATTATCCTATTATTTCTGTTCATGCACATTTGCGTCCTTTCCGTAATTATTGGCTGAATATGGTTTGCGGCTTGGCAGTACCTGTAGGATTATTTTTTTACTTCCGCATCTGGGCATTCCGTATCCGGTTGAATAAAGATATGGAGCGGATTATAAAAACCAATGAAGACGTTCAAAAGATAATAGAAACTAATCTGAAATAACCTAAATAAATAAAGGAGAAAACAGAATGGAAAAAGTGAAATTAGATACAATAGAAGAGGCTATTGAAGACTTCAAAGCCGGTAATTTTGTGATTGTAGTGGATGATGAAGACCGCGAAAATGAGGGTGACCTGATTATTGCCGCAGAGAAGATAACTCCTGAAAAGGTGAACTTCATGCTGAAACATGCGCGTGGAGTACTTTGTGCGCCGGTTACTGTATCCCGCTGTAAAGAGCTGGATTTACCCCATCAGGTAAGTGACAACACTTCTGTACTGGGTACACCTTTCACGGTAACTATCGATAAACTGGAAGGCTGCACTACCGGAGTTTCTGCTGCCGACCGTGCTGCTACCATCCGGGCATTGGCCGATCCGGCTTCTACACCTGCAACATTCGGACGTCCGGGACATATCAATCCGTTGTATGCCCAGGAGAAAGGTGTCCTGCGTCGTGCCGGACATACAGAAGCTACGATTGACATGGCTCGTATGGCAGGTTTGTATCCTGCAGGTGCCCTTATGGAAATCATGACTGAGGACGGTGGCATGGCACGCCTGCCTGAGTTGAGAAAGATGGCTGATGAATTTAATCTGAAGCTGATCTCTATTCGTGATATGATTGCCTATCGCCTGAAACAAGAGTCCATTGTGGAAGAAGGTGTAGAAGTAGATATGCCTACTGAACATGGACATTTCCGCTTGATTCCGTTCCGTCAGAAATCCAATGGTTTGGAACATGTGGCTTTGTTTAGAGGTACATGGGATCAGGATGAACCGATTTTGGTGCGTGTACACTCTTCTTGTGCTACAGGAGATATCTTTGGCTCTAAGCGTTGTGATTGCGGTGAGCAACTGCACAAAGCTATGGAAATGATTGATAAAGCCGGTAAGGGAGTAGTTGTTTATCTGAACCAGGAAGGTCGTGGTATCGGTCTGATGGAAAAGATGAAAGCCTATAAATTGCAGGAAGACGGTCTGGATACGGTAGATGCCAATATTTGCCTGGGGCATTTGGCTGATGAACGCGACTATGGTGTAGGTGCTCAGATTCTGCGTGAACTGGGAGTACACAAAATGAGACTGATGACGAATAATCCGGTGAAACGTGTCGGGTTGGAGGCTTACGGTCTGGAAATTACAGAGATTGTTCCTATCGAGACAACTCCGAATCCATACAACGAACGTTATCTGCGTACTAAGAAAGAACGCATGGGGCACACGTTACATTTTAATAAGTAATTTGCTGTTTTGTTTTCTAATATCAAAGAAAATAGCTTAATTTGCAGCCAAATTTATGCAACAACCATAAAATAGATAGAAAAATGAATCAATTATCAGATCGTTTGAACAGTTTGTCGCCGTCGGCGACGCTGGCTATGTCGCAAAAGAGCGCCGAGTTGAAAGCACAAGGCGTTGACGTAATTAACCTGAGTGTGGGAGAGCCTGACTTTAATACTCCTGATCACATCAAAGAGGCTGCGAAAAAAGCGATAGACGACAACTTCTCTCGCTATTCTCCTGTTCCGGGATACCCGGCTTTGCGCAATGCAATCGTGGAGAAACTGAAAAAGGAAAACGGTCTGGAATATACAGCCGCACAAATTTCATGTGCCAATGGTGCTAAGCAATCAGTCTGCAATGCAGTGCTGGTGCTGGTGAACCCGGGTGATGAAGTTATTGTGCCCGCTCCATATTGGGTAAGTTATCCGGAAATGGTGAAACTGGCTGAAGGTACTCCGGTTATTGTTACTGCCGGTATCGAACAGGATTTCAAGATTACTCCTGCACAGTTGGAAGCTGCTATCACTCCGAAGACTAAGGCTCTGATTCTTTGTTCTCCTTCTAACCCGACCGGTTCGGTTTATACTCAAGAAGAGTTGAAAGGCTTGGCTGACGTACTGGCAAAACATCCTCAGGTAATCGTAATTGCTGATGAGATTTATGAGCATATCAACTATATCGGCAAGCACCAGAGTATTGCCCAATTTCCTGAAATGAAAGATCGTACGGTAATCGTAAACGGTGTTTCTAAGGCATATGCAATGACTGGCTGGCGTATTGGTTTCATTGCCGGACCGGAATGGCTTGTAAAAGCCTGCAACAAGTTGCAAGGTCAATATACTTCAGGTCCTTGCTCTGTATCCCAGAAAGCTGCTGAGGCTGCTTACACAGGAACACAGGCTCCGGTAGAAGAAATGCGTAAAGCTTTCGAGCGTCGTCGTGATTTGATTGTGAAGTTGGCGAAGGAAGTTCCGGGATTCGAAGTGAATGTACCGCAGGGTGCTTTCTATCTGTTCCCGAAATGTGATTCTTTCTTTGGTAAGTCTGTTGGCGACCGTAAGATTGGCGACTCGGATGATTTGGCAATGTATCTGTTGGAGGTTGCCCACGTGGCATGTGTGGGTGGTGCTTCATTCGGTGCACCTGAGTGTATCCGCATGAGCTATGCAACCAGCGATGAGAATATTGTAGAAGCTATCCGTCGTATCAAGGCAGCATTGGCTGAATTGAAATAAGAGAACGTATATAAATGAGAAAGCCCGGCTTCATAATTGAAACCGGGCTTTTCTTTTTCTTTGAGTGTTGTTATTATTCTGCCGGGTGAATTGCTTCAGACGGACAAACATCAGCACAAGTACCGCAATCTGTGCAAGTTTCAGGATCGATAGCGTAGATATCACCTTCAGAGATAGCTCCTACCGGACATTCGTCAATACAAGTACCACAAGCAACACAACTGTCATTAATTACGTAAGCCATTTTCTTCAAATTTTAAATTATTAGTACTAATTAGTTCGGCAAAAATAGCAGTTTTCTTGATTAGTTGTTACCAATCATGTTTAAATTCCCTTAATTTGTACCTTGTCTAAATAATAGAGAAGAGAAAATAGGGGTATATGTGCAATAAAATGTCACTTTTACCGTTTTAGGGTTGTGAAGCGCATTTGTCTGATAATCCTTACTTTACTCCTTGCTTTGGGTGCTTCGGCACAGAAGCGGAAGGTGCAAAATCGCCCGTATATCGACCAGCGAAAGTGGCACTATGGTTTTTTAGCGGGTATTCATGTGCAAGACTATAAATTGGTGAATACGGGCTATGTGACGGAAGACGGTCAGGCCTGGTTTGCAGATGTTCCTGAGTATTCTCCCGGATTTACAGTAGGTGTGTTGGGCGAGCTGTATCTGAATACTTTCCTTTCCCTACGTTTTATTCCAACGCTGCATTTTGGAGATAAGAAGGTCGTGTTCCGCGAACAAGCCAGCGGTGAAGAGTATTCCCAATCCATGAAGTCTGCCTACCTTTCGGTTCCGATAGATTTGAAGTTTGCTGCTGAGCGTTTCAATAACTACCGCCCCTATGTGGTGGCAGGTATTGCTCCTACTTACGACTTCAGTGTGAAGAAACAGGGAGCCTTATTGGTAAAGCCTTTCGATTGCTATGTGGAAGTGGGTTTGGGATGCGATTTTTACTTACCCTATTTCAAGTTAATACCCGAGCTGAAATTTTGTTTCGGTCTGGCAAATCTGATTAAGAAAGAGCGTAAGGACCTTACAGATCAATCGTTATTGAAGTTTACACAATCTGTTGATAAAATCACTTCACGTATGATAGTGCTCACTTTCTACTTTGAGTAGACGCTATTCCTTATAGGAAATGGTAAATGTAATGGGGGTACCTTCTTCTTCTTCGCTTATTATGAAACTCCCACCAAAGTGCTCGAATAGCAACTGATTTATCTTAAGTCGTATGGAGACCTGTTGAGATGAAAATGCAGGATCTGCTAACGGACTATTGATAATATGGAAGATCAGCAATTCATTTCTTTCATCCCTATCCAGTCTCATCTTTACTTCGCGGTCGGTATCATTGGGCACAGGATAGAGTAACATATTTATCACTGCCTGGTTGAAGCGATTGGCATCCATTCTGAGTACCTGGCTTTCCACATCCGTTTCCAGTTGGGCGTGGATATGTCCGTCACTATTCATCCGGGCCATACCTACCAGGTCGCTGCACATTTCCCGTATCTCGCATTCCTGTATCTGGAACTTCATCATTTTGGCTTCCAGACGTGAGAGATCGAGTACATCGTTTACCAGCTGAATCAGTTCGGTAGAATTGGTCTGGATAATTTCGGAGTACTCCTGTTTTTCCTTTTCATCCAGTCCCATATCCGTAGAGAGCAGTTGAGAAAATCCTACGACATTGTTTAGCGGAATACGGATGTTATAACTCATATTCGCAAGGAAGCGGCTTTTTACCTCATTGGCTTCTTCTGCAACCTGATTTAACCGGGCGGCTTCTTTGGCATCTCTTTGTAATCGTTTCCGACTGAGATACATGTTGACTACAAAAGTAATAAGAGCCAGTAGCGCTGTTCCTATTACAGCCAGAAAGATAATATGGACTTTTGCATGCCATCGCTCCCTCTGTAACAGAAATTTGTCCATGTTGTACAAACTTTGTATCTGTTCCATTTGTGTGTGCGACAGATTTCTGTAGAGTGAGTCCTTATCGCGCATCACTTTTTTATAGATGTCAAGAGATTCATTTGCCCGGCCCATATCTATCAATATATCTGCTTTCATGGCAGTGTATAAGATAACATCCGGGAAAGACATTTGCTTTACCAAACGAATCGCATCATCCAGATATTCCAGAGATTTCTTGTAATCTTTTAGAGAACGGTGATATTCTGCATAGGCCTGCAAACGGGAGATCTGGTATGGCAGGAAAGTGTTGGGAGTATAATACTCATCCACTTTTTGCAAGTGTTCCCATGCTTTCTTCATATCCTTTGTGCGGATATAGTAAAGGGCATATTGGGTTTCTATCCCCATGTATAATGCGGAATATGCGTTTTGTAGTGCAGGATTAGCAGTTATCAGTTCGTTTATGGCTGTTTGCATCTGTTCCAGAGAAGAGAACATCTTGTCATTTTCGTGCAGGAACGAATAAACCAAAATAGCTTTGGACAGCAAACTTATCTTGTCCATCGGACTATCTTGCGGACTCATCAGCTGGAAAGCCTCCTCTAATGCTTGTATTCCTTCTTCATAGCGTAGTGTAGCTATGTAGCTGGTCATCAGGCAGAGGCATGCTTCCCGCATACCATTTCGGTCGTTCAGTTTCTTAGCTTTCTCGTACATGATGTTTGCTTCATAGATGGCGAATTCTATCTGCTGGTTGATCGTGTACATTTCTATCTGCAACTTCTTGGCTTTGAAGTAATCATTGTAATAGTTATGCTTCTCTGCCAGATTTTCCATTTTGCCCATCCATTGCGTGACGCGCACCAAGTCCAGTTTGTTGAAGAAGTAGATGATATGTTCGTAGGTGGCAAGACTCTGATATCGCAGATTGTTCTGCGCGGTAGCTTCTTGCAACAATTTGTTTTCATAATAAAGGAATACCGGTGTCTGCTGGTCCAACCGGGCAATATCATGCAGCACGTCCAACCGGGTAGAATCGTGTGGAGCAGCGACATAAATGCGTAACAGGCTGTCTTTTACAACAGTACTTCCAGCATTGGCTGATAATAAGCCGGAACTAAAAGCCAGGCATAGTATAATCCACCGCTTCATCATGATTAATCCTCCTTCTTTGAGTTACTGCGTGTCTGGTGTATTGGATGTGTGAAAACGAAACGGGAGCCTCCTGTATAGTCTGGATCAATCCATATTTTGCCACCGATATGCTCAATAATTAACTGACAGATAGATAAGCCAAGTCCACTTCCTTGTGCATTTTCATCCAGTTTTTCAAAACGCCGGAATATGCTTGCCTGTTTTTCTTTCGGAATACCGCAACCGGTATCCGTTACGGAGAATAAAGCCATCTCTTCCGATTGCTTCTCCAATTTTAGCGTGATACTACCGTCAGGGGTAAATTTGGTTGCATTGATCAGCAAATTTATCAGCACTTGTTGCAGGCGTGAATCATCTGTTTCAATGTATAATTCTTCCAATGATGTTTCAAACAATAATTCTGCTTGAGTCTGTTTTACTTTACCTACGGTGTCGGTCACATTCCGGCAAGTTGCCACAGCATCATGCTCGGCTATGCTGAATTGCATTTTTCCAAATTCCAGACTCGACAAGTCGATCACATCATTAATCAATTTCAGCAGAAGTTCGGAGTTCTGTTGAATGATGTCGGTGCATTGTCTCCGGGTAGAGTCATCTAAGCCCTCTTCCGTCAGTAATGCAGAAAAGCCGGACAGAGCATTGAGAGGAGTTCGTATCTCGTGGCTCATATTTGATAAGAATATACTCTTGGCACGTGTTGCATTTTCAGCATTATAACGCAATTGTTCCAGAGTTTCCGTAGACATTACTACTACTTTCTTCTGTCTTCTAAGCCAGATGGCAAGCATAGAGATGAAAGTCAGTAATCCTAATCCGATGAAGATAAGAACAACAACCATCTTGTTCTGCTGTGCCTTGTTTTCCAGTTCTATCTCATCAACCTGATAAGTAGCTTTCAAGGCATTAATCTGCCGGATATAGCTTTTTGATGCAAGGGTATCAGTAACACTGTATAGTTCCTTATAAATCTGGCAGGCTTCATCAAAGCGCCCCAGCAGTTTATATAAATAGATCTTTTCCGCACAAATCCAGCGGTACTCCAGCGAGCGTTTATTATTGGATACCACTTCCAGAAGCTGGTTATAAAGTGCCAAGGCTTCATCAGCCTTTTCCTTGTTGTGGTAATCGGCAGCCAATGCGCGATAGCAGGCAGCAGTGTAATAGTTGATGGAAAACTCATGGGCTATTTCATGAGTATGGTTTTTGTAAATCGAGTCTGCCCGGTGCAGATACTGGAGCGCAGTATCCTGATCTCCTGATGAGATGTAGTAAGTTGCATTTTCTATAAGTATGGGGATGGCAAGCGGATGTTCCGGATTCTGTTCAAGAAGCGGATTCAGCTTCTTTACATATTCCATAGCCTCTTCCAGGCGATTCATTTGTTGTAGTTGCGTGGAGATTTTCACCAATAACCGGTAGGTTTGCGGGTTGTTTTCAGGCAGGTAACGCAGTGCATCCATATAAGAGATCAAAGCTTTATCCTGTATGTTGGAGGCCGAATAAGCCTGTCCGACAGCCTGGTTGGAGAGAGCGATACCGAAATTGGATTTTATATCTTTAGCATATTCGTACATTAATCGTGCCCGGTCTATTGCCAGGCTGAGGTCTCCTCGCATGATATATGCATTCACTTCCCACAGAACTAAAGTGAAGTAAGCTTCTTCTGTTTTGGGAGATTTCAGTGTGGGAGCCAGTTCATCGGTCCATGATATGATGCTGTCTATCGGTATATTGGCATCATAAGGTACCTCTTTGGTTATGAGAGATTGCAAAGCAGCCAGACGTTCTTTGTCTGCACTGGTGGCGTGTGTTCCTGCTGCAAAAGAGAAGAGCAAAAAGCCTGTTACTGCTGATATTATCGCAATTTTTCTCAAAGTAAAAGATATGTTTTTGTTAGTTCATCCGCAAATGTAATGATAAAACTAAAAAAACAAAAGTATTTGTTGGATAAAAACTGCAATTACTTAATTATAATTATCAATAAAGCTCCAAACCGAATTCTTCTTTCAATTGCATTAAGGCATTATTCTTTTGTGCCATCAACTGGAATTTCTCCACACGGCTGTATGCACGCACTTTTTCAGTGGGGGCACTGACGCGGACTGTCATCGTTGCTTTGCTGTTTTTCAGCCGTTTGCGTAAGTAGCCTTGCAGGGTAGGGATCAGGTCTGTGAATTCTTTGGCTGCAATATCATTTTCCACTACGGCCTCAAATGTAGTTGCATTCAGCATGGTCAGGCGAATAACCTGCATACGCTTGGCAAGGGCGGTTTGCTCTTGGGGCAAGCGTCCGGCGTACTCCTGCCAATAGTAGTTGACATCCTTTTCATTGAAGATAAAATCTTCTTCAGGCTGTGCATTTTGCTGTACTGCTGATGCTGCAGCTTGTTTTTTTTCTTCTTCTTCACCCCGTGGATGTTTGATTGAGACTCCCAAACCGGACATCTTCATAACGGGGATTTTCTTTTCCTCTTTTCCTTGGGCCATTAATACGGCAGTAGGAGTGGGACGCATGGCAGCAGCTTGCGAGCCAAAAGGCTGTTGGACTTGCGGAGATGCAGGGGCAGCTTGGGCTGCAGGAGCTTGTTGCACCGGCTGGGGTTGTGCCGGAGCGGCAGTTGTTGCTTGCGGTTGGGGCATAGCATGTGCGGCCTGTGGCTGCTGAGCGGCGGCAGGCTGCGAAAATATGGGTTTGATAGATTGTTTAGGGCCACGCCCACCACTGACGTCGTCCCCCTCGGCGGTAAGCTGGGCAATCTGTATCAGAGTCAGTTCCACCAGTAACCGCTTGTTTTTACTGGCGCGGTAATTTAAATCGCAATCATTACAAAGCTTCATAGCGCGATACAGGAAAGGCAGCGGACATTTCTGTGCCTGTGCCTGGTAGCGCTCCCGGATGCTGGCACCCACTTCAAGTAGTGACAGGGTGGCGGGATCTTTACTCACAAGTAAATCACGGAAGTGGGATGACAGCCCTGTTACGAAGTGGCTGGCATCAAATCCTTTATTCAGCACATCATTCAGCAACAGCAATGCATCGCTGACCTGGTTTGCCAGAAAATGATCCGTCAACCGGAAATAATATTCGTAGTCCAGTACATTCAAGTTCTCAATTACACTTTTGTAACTGATGTGCCCACCGGTGAAGCTGACTACCTGGTCGAAAATAGACAAAGCATCACGCATACCTCCATCAGCTTTCAGTGCAATGACATTCAAGGCTTCCGGTTCGGCAGTAATTCCTTCTTTTGAAGCGACATATGCCAGATGGGCAACCGTATCATCTACATTGATGCGGTTAAAGTCATATATCTGGCAACGGGACAAGATAGTAGGCAGAATCTTATGTTTTTCTGTAGTTGCCAGGATAAAGATGGCATGACGGGGCGGCTCTTCCAGCGTTTTCAGGAAAGCGTTGAAAGCCGAAGCGGACAACATGTGTACCTCGTCGATGATATATACTTTATATTTTCCTATCTGGGGCGGAATACGCACCTGTTCCACCAGTTGGCGGATATCGTCAACGGAGTTGTTGGATGCGGCATCCAGTTCATGGATGTTGTATGACCGTTGTTCATTGAACGCTGTACACGATTCACATTGGTTGCACGCTTCGCCTTCTGCAGTAGGACTCATACAGTTGATGGTCTTGGCGAAGATGCGGGCGCAAGTAGTCTTTCCCACACCGCGCGGACCGCAGAACAGGTAGGCATGTGCCAGTTTGCCGGTAGCGATGGCATTTTTCAGCGTAGTGGTCAGGGCACGTTGTCCCACTACCGACTCAAAGGTCGTAGGGCGATATTTTCGTGCCGATACGATATAATTTTCCATGATTTGGGATATTCTTGTCCATTACAATTTGTGCAAATGTACATAAAAAAAAGGAATTTCTCAGTTATTCCTCTTATCTTTGTAGGCGAAGAATCCCCTCCCGGTTTCTTTTTAATTATTAATTCTTTAATTATTAATTTGTTTATCAATGGATAAATTAGCGACACTTTGGGCTTTTGTCCGCAGACGTAAATACTTGATTACGTTTGTTGCATTTGTAGTGGTTGTAGGTTTTCTGGATGAAAACAGCATCGTGCGCCGTATGGGTTATGCGAATGAAATCAGTCGCCTGAATTCTGAGATTGAGAAATACCGGGCAGAATATGAAGAGAATACAGAACGGCTGAACGAGCTGGCTGTAGATTCCGGTGCCATCGAGCGTATTGCGCGTGAGAAGTACCTGATGAAGAAACCGAATGAGGATATTTACGTATTTGAAGAAGACATCGAAAAATGAAATCCCTGATACCTGCTTTGTTTACTGTAGGCGCTTTGATGGTACTGTTTGGTGCTGCCGTCTACATCACCAGCTGGGAGGTTGCTCCCTATGTTTATACAATCGGTGCTACTATGGTGGCATTGGCCCAGATCAATTCTCCTTCCAAGAGTAGTAGGGCCAATGTAAAACGCCTCCGCCGCCAACAGATTTTCGGTGCGTTGCTGTTGGTGCTCACCGGAGCATTCATGTTCTTCACTCACGGAAATGAGTGGATTGTGTGCCTGACGGTTGCCGCCATACTTGAACTATACACTGCTATCCGTATTTCACAGGAGGAGGCTAAAGAATAGTTCATTATTTCATTATGCTATCAATCACTTTATCCAGTACTCCTACATAATAATAAGGAAGGTTAAGCAACCTGAACATTTTTCCGGTACCGGGTTCTTTCACCTCGTCTATACTCATCCGGTTACTCCATACCCTGATGGCTAAATCGTGCGGAGCGTTGGACATGAATAGGTGAAGGGAGCGAAGATGTGCATTTATACCTGATTTTACTTCAATGGGTAATACGTACGGCTGACGTTTCCATACGAAATCGACTTCTGCTGTAGAGTTTCGCTTACCACCAATCCAGTAATATCTTCGTTCAGAGACTTTTGTAGTGTGTGCCAATAGTTCTTGGGCGACTATTTGTTCCGCTATATGCCCTCTATATGCATCGGATATGTCAGATACAGAAAAGACTTCTTCTCGAACTTCGGCTTTGTAATTCATTAATCCGGTATCCAGCCAAATTAACTTGGGGCGACGGCTCAATTGCGCCTCTAAAGGTAAACGATTGTTTAATGTTGGATACACTAATTCTAAAAGCATGGCTTTTTGTATGGTGCGAAATGCTTCTCCCACTTCTCGTGAACGGTATTCCGAACCTCCAAAGCGCTCGAAAGTGATCGTTTCTCCTCCTTTTTGCCATCCGGTTTCCAGGATATGCCTCATTACTTTAGTCTGTGTTTCATTAGGCGAATATTTTTCAATATCATCACTATATGAAGCGATCAAGGCATCATAAATGGTATCCAATGAAAGTAAATCTTTTGTTTGGGCATATACTTTGATGGCTTCCGGCATACCACCTACTATGCAATATTTTCGGAACTCATACATTAATCTTTCATGGATTGCGTCGGCCTTTAATTCTTCTATGGCTTGTTGGTCAAAATCTTCACCTATTCCATTCAGGTATTCCAAAAAAGAACATGGGTGCAGGGTCATATACTCTATTCTGCCTACGGGGAAGGAAATTTTATGGTCTATTACATTCTCCAGTAGTGAGCCTGCGGCTATGACGTAAATGTCCGGACGCTTTTCATAAAAGTACCGAAGCATAGCTACAGCTTCGGGAGAATTCTGTATCTCATCAATGAAGAGTAAAACTGTTCCTTGATTGGGACTTTTACGTAAATAAAAAAAGATAGCTTCTATCAGCTTATGTATTTCCTTGTATTGGGTAAATAAGTTCCGGTCTTCTTCCTCGTCCAGGTTGAGTCGTAGGAAACAGTCAAATTCCGTTGCAAAGTTTTCTACTAAAGTTGTTTTACCTACTTGGCGCGCTCCACGCAGAATCAATGGTTTTCTCATAGGATTCTTCTTCCAGGCTTCCAGGTAAGATAATGCATATCTGTATATCATAACTTCCTTGTTAATTGGTTGCTTTTGATGCAAATATAATTCTATTTGTAATAAATCCAAAGCACAAAATGGATTTTCTTGTAATAAATCCAAAGCAATATTGTGCGTGTATTGTAATAAATCCAAAGCAACTAGAAAGTAAATCCCACTCCGATATAGTATCCCAGCTTCTTGGACTGATTCGAATAGTTAAGTTCCGCTTCAATAGGCCCTATAATGCTGTTGTAACAATATCCTATGCTGCCTCCCGCCAATCCATGAGTATTTGTTCCACCAAACAGATTTTCTATTTTGTTGGCAGTCCGTCCGTAACTGCCCCGCACTACGATGTACTGGTTCTTGTAAGTCCGTGCTCTGACTCCCAGCATCCCCGTCAGCATAGCATCCGGACTTATTTCGATGTGATTGATACCCGTGAAAGGAATTTGTTGTTCCATGTATCTTCCCGGTACATTTCCACCTACAAAGTTCGATATCGCCAGCGATTGCGTATTTTTCCCGACTACCCTGCCATATACCGACGGCATGATGGTAAATACCCGGTTCGGTGAGAAATATCCACTCCAATGTGTTTGAAATACCGATACAGGACTACCCGAACCGTAAGCTATCATGTTATCCGTATAGAGCCTGTACGATGCTTCCCATTCCATTCCCTGCGTAGAGAACCGCTGGTTATTCAGACTATTGTACATGACACTGGCCTGATAACTGAGCAAAGCCTTGTCACTTGATTTGGTAATAGAGATATCCGGTCCCGACGGCCAGTCGTGATAATTATACTTCTCAAAATGAATACCTGCCTTGACGAGCAACTTGCACCAGCTTTTCGTAAATCCTATCCAAGCCGTGTGATGCACATAGGTCAGATTCATCAGTCGGTCGCCTTCCTTATAAAGATTGAAATCATTATATCCTATCTGATACCCTGTACTGAGATCCCAATTATTGCGTAGCGAGTACGTGTATTCCAGTTGTCCGAAAGTCCGCTTACCCAGCCGGGTAGTGGCGCTTAGTTGCGATTTCTTCTGTTTTCCGAGATATGCCCTTGCATTCAGTAGCAATACGGCTAACTCCTCATTATCAAACCTGCCTCCTATATTTATGGTATTCACCGGCTTCTCATGCGGAGTAATTTGTGCTACGGACGGTATTGTATCCAGCATGGCACGCGTTGGTATTTTGAAGGGGCCGGGATATTCTGCGCGATAATCCGTACTGATACCTATTTCCTTTTTCAGTGCAATCAGTTTTTCCCAATCTTTCATGGCGGCCTCTTTGCCCCTGCGCATCAATGTGTCCAATGCTTCAGAGTTGAAACTTGCTGCCGAGTATCCATCCACATCTACCTGTATGTGTATATTACTATCCTTTACATTTTTTCTGTAGCTTTCTTCTCCCACCAGGTTTATGATTTGTCCCAGCACGCTCGAGAGGCTTGTCAGTTCATCCGCTTTCATTAATGGATTCTGTACATCGACTCCGATAATAATTTCCGCTCCCATTTGCCGGGCTATATCTACGGGGTAATTATCTATCAGTCCGCCGTCTACCAGCACTTTGCCATTGAGATAAACCGGGGAGAATACTCCCGGAATAGACATACTGGCACGCATTGCAGTGGCCAGTATACCGTTGTGAAAAACGACCTTGTTACCATTTACAATGTTGTCCGATACGCAAGCGAATGGGATGGGGAGCCGGTTGAAAGAGATAGAGTCATGATACCCCACTGTCAATTCGGAAAACAACCGTGATATGTTTCTTCCTTTTATAATCCCTGCATCGGATACATGTGCTGATTTTCCGGCAATCGGAACAGAGAGCAAGTACTGTTCTTCCTTTAGCTTTTCGCTCAGCAATGTAGTTTCCGGATCAGGGGTATCAGACAGCAGAAACTTCCAGTTTTGTGCATTGACAATGCTGTCCAATTGCTGTGGGGTGTAGCCGATAGAGTATAGTCCGCCGACGAGGGCTCCCATACTGGTACCTACTACATAATCTATCGGAATTCCGGCTTCTTCTATCACTTTCAGCGCTCCGATGTGCGCCACGCCTTTGGCGCCACCGCCACTCAGTACTACTCCTACTTTTTTGCGGTTCTGCGCTCCGAGCGTACAGGCGGAAAGCAGGGCGATTATCAATAAAGACAAAGATTTATATTTCATAATTGGTGATTTGTTACTAATCGTTCAGATAAGTAACAAATAAAGTAGGCAAATGGATTTATATAGGAATCTCACCCTTCCCTCTCACTCCTATACCGTATCGGTGATGTTCCCAAATGCCCCTTCACATACTTCCCGAAAAAAGATTGATTCGGGAAGTTGAATTCTTCTGCAATTTCTTTGATGGATTTATCCGAATGTTTCAGCCGGTATTTGATGTGCTCTATGGCAGTCTCATTTATCAGGTCCAGTGGAGCCCTGCCGCACGCTTGCTTAATGACCTTTGAAAAATGCTTGGGCGTATAGCAAAGTGCATCGGCAAAGTAAGTCACAGAACGATGCATACCATTATCTTTCGACAGTAATTCCATGAATTTCCGTAGAATATGGTCAGCTTGCTTGATGCCTTCTTTCGAAAACGCTTTCTCTGAGTCGGCAATTTCCTTGTTGAGATAACCCAGCATCTCGCAGAAAAGAGCAGAAAACAGATGTTGTACTACTGCTTTGTGGTAACAATGAGGCTCATCATTAATCTTTGCCATAATTAGCTCTCCGTAGTATTTAAAAATACTGTTATCATTCTCTCTGCTAATAGATTTTATCGGATTGTTGTGGATATGAATGGCGGTATCCCACGTGTCCTTTTCTACCTTGAGGATACGTTGCAGGAAACGGGTAGAGAACCCTGCAAGCCTTACCTTATATTTAGGACTCATCATCGTATGCCCGATAATGGTATTAGGGAGACCCAGCAGTAAATCGCCCGGTTGCAACTGGTAAGTCTTATTATTGATGTCCAGTTGAATGCACCCTTCTATGCAGACGGCAATGAGAAAACATTCCAGTCTGACTATCTCATTACTATAAGGTATTCCATCCAGACTGTTCACTATCGCGAAGTCATCGTCTAAATAGTCAAGAATATGCTGACTGTTCTTAAAGTCTTCAATGGTAACGGTCTTAATGTTCTCTTTTTCCATATTATTTCCTTTTTTCTTTTTGCAAAGTTGGTGAATTATGGGGAAAACGGGATGTCCTATAAGCCTTTAATTTTGTCCTATATGTTGCTTATTGATAATTAGTTAGCCTTAAAAATGGTAAATAACGAAAATAGAACATTCTTGGGGGAAAATTGGTCACTATGTCCTTGTTCCTTTCTCC
Organism: Bacteroides intestinalis; assembly: GCF_003464595.1. GTDB lineage: Bacteria > Bacteroidota > Bacteroidia > Bacteroidales > Bacteroidaceae > Bacteroides > Bacteroides intestinalis_A. The sequence goes on along the minus strand of NZ_QRZF01000001.1, from coordinate 7,061 downwards.
TACATTTGTCCCAGTTTTAACAAATGACAATTAAGAGAAAGTATGATTACAGTGAACAAAAAATGGTTACGGCTGATAGGGATTGTCGGTTGTACAGTGTGGATGGCATCTTGCAAGCAGGCAACAGATGCGGGAGTGAAACCTTCTTATGCAACAATGAAAGTAGAAGCGGCGGATAAGGAGCTTTCCACCTCATATTCGGCTACGATTCGCGGGCGGCAGGATATCGACATCTATCCGCAGGTATCGGGTACTATCGAAAAACTTTGTGTAACCGAAGGGCAGACAGTGCGTCGCGGACAATTACTTTTCGTTATCGATCAGATTCCGTACAGAGCTGCGCTCAAAACTGCCACCGCCAACGTAGAGGCTGCACGTGCTGCAATGGCTACCGCCGAACTCACCTACAAGAGTAACAAAGAACTGTATGCGCAAAAAGTAGTTTCAGAGTTCAGCCTGAAAACGGCTGAGAATACATTCCTCACCGCCAAAGCACAATTGACGCAGGCCGAAGCACAGGAAACAAATGCCCGCAACAACCTCTCCTATACTGAAGTGAAAAGTCCCAGTGACGGAGTGGTGGGTGCATTGCCCTATCGTGCAGGTGCATTGGTTAGTGCCAACATACCTTATCCGTTGACTACGGTTAGTGATAACTCGGATATGTATGTCTATTTCTCCATGAACGAAAATCAGTTGTTGGCTCTTACCCGCCAGTACGGTAGCATGGACGAAGCATTGAAGAATATGCCGGAAGTGGAATTGGTATTGAATGATAATTCGGTATATAATAAGAAAGGTATAATAGAATCCATCAGCGGAGTTATCGACCGCCAGACAGGTACTGTAATGGCGCGTGTAGTATTTCCTAATGAATCACGCCTGCTTCATAGCGGAGCATCCGGTACGGTAGTGGTACCGAGCATTTATAAAGATTGCATTGCCATTCCGCAGGGAGCCACTGTGCAGATGCAGGATAAGGTAGTAGTATATAAGGTAGTGGATGGTAAAGCCGTCTCTACGCTGGTCACAGTATCCGGCATCAGCGACGGACGCGAATATGTGGTACTGAGCGGACTGAATCCCGGTGATGAAATCGTATCAGAAGGTGCCGGGTTGATGCGTGAGGGTACACAAGTTAAATAAGAAGGAGACTGAATTATGAAAGGAAACATATTTATAAAGCGGCCGGTGATGGCTATATCCATCTCCGTGCTGATTCTGGTCATAGGGCTTATTTCGCTCCTTACGCTGCCGGTAGAGCAGTATCCGGACATTGCGCCTCCTACGGTATATGTAAGCGCCCAATATACGGGTGCCGATGCTGAGGCAGTGATGAACAGCGTTATCATGCCGCTGGAAGAAAGTATCAATGGTGTGGAGAATATGATGTATATCACCTCCACAGCTTCCAATTCCGGTCTGGCTATTATACAGGTTTACTTCAAACAAGGAACCGACCCCGATATGGCGGCGGTAAATGTACAGAACCGTGTAGCCAAGGCGCAGGGATTGCTGCCCGCCGAGGTAACCAAAATCGGTGTAAGTACGCAGAAACGTCAGACCAGCTTCCTCCAGATCGGTGCTATGGTTTGCAACGATGGACGTTACGATCAGACCTTCCTTGCCAACTATCTGGATATTAACGTACTTCCCCAGATCAAACGTATCGAAGGGGTAGGAGACGTTATGGAGTTGGGTGATACCTATAGTATGCGTATCTGGCTGAAGCCGGAGCGGATGGCACAATACAGCCTGGTTCCTTCGGACATAACTGCCGTATTGGGCGAGCAGAACATTGAAGCTCCTACCGGTTCGTTGGGCGAAAGTTCCAAGAATGTGTTCCAGTTTACCATGAAATACCGCGGTCGGTTGAAGAGCGTGGAAGAATTTCAGAATACGGTGATCCGTTCTCAGAGCGACGGCTCTGTACTCCGCCTGAAAGACGTGGCCGATGTGCAACTGGGCACGATGACTTATAGTTTCCGTAGTGAAATGGACAGTAAACCTGCCGTTCTCTACATGGTATTCCAGACAGCAGGTTCCAATGCAACCGCGGTGAATAAAGAAATCACCGCCCAGATGAAGCAAATGGAAAAGAGCCTTCCGGAAGGAACGGAATTCGTCACGATGATGAGCTCGAACGACTTCCTTTTCGCTTCTATCCATAATGTGGTGGAAACACTGATTATTGCTATCCTTTTGGTTATCCTGGTGGTATACTTCTTCTTGCAGGATCTCAAGAGTACGCTCATTCCGTCCATATCCATCATCGTGTCGCTGGTGGGTACATTTGCCTGCCTGGTGGCTGCAGGATTCAGTCTCAACATCCTGACGCTGTTTGCATTGGTGCTTGCCATCGGTACGGTGGTGGATGATGCCATTGTGGTGGTGGAAGCGGTGCAATCCAAGTTCGATGCCGGATATAAATCGGCTTACCTCGCTACCAAAGATGCGATGGGAGATGTAACGATGGCTATCGTTTCCTGTACCTGTGTGTTCATGGCTGTGTTTATTCCTGTGACGTTCATGGGTGGAACCTCCGGTGTGTTCTATACACAGTTTGGTATCACGATGGCAACTGCCGTAGGTATTTCTATGATTTCGGCTCTGACGTTGTGCCCGGCTCTGTGTGCCATCATGATGCGCCCGTCGGACGGAACCAAGAGCGCCAAGAGTATCAACGGCCGGGTGCGTGCAGCTTACAACGCTTCATTCAATGCCGTGCTGGGTAAATATAAGAAAGGTGTGATGTACTTCATCCGTCACCGCTGGATGGTGTGGACCTCATTGATAGCTGCTGTTGTATTGCTGGTTTATCTGATGAGTACTACTAAGACAGGGCTTGTTCCGCAGGAAGACCAGGGTGTCATCATGGTGAACGTCAGCATCTCTCCGGGAAGCACGCTCGATGAAACAACGAAGGTAATGGATAAGCTCGAAGGTATTCTTCAGGATACGCCCGAAATAGAACATTATGCCCGCGTAGCAGGCTATGGACTTATATCCGGCCAGGGAACTTCTTACGGTACCATTATTATCCGTCTGAAGGATTGGAGCGAGCGAAAAGGAAAAGATCATAGTTCGGATGCAGTGGTTGCCCGCCTCAATGGGCAGTTCTACGGTATCAAGGAAGCACAGATATTCAGTTTCCAGCCGGGTATGATTCCGGGTTATGGTATGGGTAACTCTATCGAGCTGAACCTTCAGGACCGGACCGGTGGCGATATGGCAACGTTCTACCAGGCAGTGATCGATTACCTTGGTGCTTTGAACCAGCGTCCCGAAGTAGATATGGCTTATACCGCTTACGCCATTAACTTCCCGCAGGTATCGGTAGAAGTCGATGCAGCCAAATGTAAGCGTGCAGGAATTTCTCCGGGTGCAGTGCTCGATGCGTTGGGTAGCTACTGTGGTGGTGCATACATTTCCAACTATAACCAGTTTGGTAAAGTGTATCGTGTGATGATGCAGGCTTCACCTGAGTATCGCCTGGACGAGCAGTCACTGGACAACATGTTTGTACGCAATGGCGCAGAAATGGCTCCGGTAAGCCAGTTCGTGACACTGAAGAAAGTGTTGGGGCCGGAAACTACCAACCGTTTCAACCTCTACAGCTCCATTGCAGCCAATGTGAACCCTGCCGAAGGTTACTCTTCGGGTGAAGTGCAAAAGGCTATCGAAGAAGTGGCTGAACAGGTTCTGCCTACGGGCTACGGATATGAATACGGAGGTATGGCTCGTGAAGAAGCAAGTACCGGTGGCGGACAGACGATTTTCATCTATGCCATTTGTGTATTCCTGATCTATCTGATTCTGGCATGTCTTTACGAGAGTTTCCTGGTACCGTTTGCCGTTATCTTCTCCGTTCCGTTCGGATTGATGGGATCGTTCCTCTTCGCCAAGTTCCTCGGACTTGAAAACAACATCTACCTGCAAACGGGTGTGATTATGTTGATCGGTCTGCTGGCCAAGACGGCTATCCTGATTACGGAATATGCCATAGAGCGTCGCCGTAAAGGTATGGGTATTGTGGAGTCTGCTTACTCTGCCGCACAAGTCCGTCTGCGTCCTATCCTGATGACGGTACTGACGATGATCTTCGGTATGCTTCCGTTGATGTTCTCCTCGGGTGCAGGTGCCAATGGTAACAGTTCACTGGGTGCGGGTGTCGTAGGCGGTATGCTTGTCGGAACGCTGGCTCTGCTCTTCGTGGTACCTGTGTTCTACATCATCTTCGAGTTCCTGCAGGAGAAAATCCGTCCGCCGATGGAAGAAGAAGCAGACGTGCAGGTGTTGCTTGAAAAGGAGAAGAGTGAAGCTGAACGAAATAGTAAATAAATGAAAGGGACCTCCAATTCCCGGAAACATATTAAAGATACTGAAGAATGAAAAAACAAATCATCACATTAGCTGTCACCGGCCTGCTGCTGAGCGGTTGTGGCATCTATACCAAATACGAGCCCGTTACTTCTGTCCCCGACCAGCTTTATGGTGGGGAGGTAGTGACCGAAGACACTGCCAGTCTGGGTAATATGGATTGGCGGGAGCTCTTTACCGATCCTCATTTGCAATCCCTCATCGAGCAGGGATTGCAGAATAACACCGACTATCAGTCTGCCGAGCTTCGCGTAGAAGAGGCACAGGCCACGCTGATGTCTGCCAAGCTTGCTTTCCTGCCTGCCTTTGCTCTTGCTCCGCAGGGCACTGTGAGTAGCTTCGATACGCATAAGGCTACACAGACCTATTCGCTGCCCGTTACTGCCAGTTGGGAGCTGGATGTTTTCGGCCGTATGCGCAATGCCAAGAAGCAGTCCAAGGCATTGTATGCCCAGAGTCAAGACTACCGCCAGGCTGTGCGTACCCAATTGATTGCAGGAATAGCCAATACTTACTATACGCTGTTGATGCTGGACGAGCAACTCGCCATTTCCCGGCAGACGGAAGAGGCATGGAAGGAAACCGTGGCATCCACCCGTGCCCTGATGAACGCCGGAATGGCGAATGAATCGGCCGTATCGCAGATGGAAGCTACTTACTATCAGGTACAAGGCTCTGTGCTCGACTTGTTGAAGCAGATCAGCCAGACCGAGAACAGTCTTGCCCTTCTGCTTGCCGAAACACCCCGTCACTACGAACGTGGCAGTTTGCAGCAGCAGCAATTCCCCGCCGACTTCTCGGTAGGTATTCCTGTGCAGATGCTTTCCGGGCGACCGGATGTGCGTAGCGCCGAACGTTCGCTCGAGGCAGCATTCTATGGTACGAATCAGGCTCGTTCCGCTTTCTATCCTTCCATTACTTTAAGTGGAAGTGCCGGTTGGACGAACTCGGCAGGAAGCATGATTCTCAATCCGGGCAAGTTTCTGGCATCTGCTGTGGGTTCATTGACGCAGCCGCTTTTCAATCGGGGGCAGGTTGTGGCTCAATACCGCATTGCCCGTGCACGGCAGGAAGAGGCTGCACTTGGCTTCCAGCAGAGTTTGCTCAATGCAGGCAGTGAGGTGAACGATGCCTTGACGGCTTACCAGACCAGCCAGGGGAAGAAACTACTGCTGGATAAACAGGTTGCTTCTCTGCAAACTGCCCTGAAAAGTACTTCTTTGCTGATGGAGCATGGTAACACCACCTATCTGGAAGTGCTTACGGCCCGGCAGACTTTGCTAAGTGCGCAACTGTCGCAAACTGCCAATCATTTTACCGAAATACAAAGCTTAATTAATCTGTTCCAAGCATTGGGAGGAGGACAAGACTAAATCTCTGTATTATACTCTCTTTCTGTTACATTACTTCTATGAAAGAAGAGCTGCCCGGAAGGTGTTCTGTGGCGGCTCTTTGTTTTTTGATTTTTACTTTGACACACTCTTTTTAAGAATTTTCTTTCTTTATATATGCTTACAGCATTTTTGGATGTTTATCCTATAAAATTACGATCTATCTGCTACTGTCCTATTCTAAATATTTATATAAACAAGGTTCGTGCGTATACACGTACCTTATTATCTATTCTTCCTTTTTTATTGTCGGTATTTTGCAAGGTGAAAAAACTGAGTATAAAATCCTGCGAAATTACGATATTCCGGTGAAGTATTACTAATTTTGTATTCGATATGTTATCATATTATAAATAAACAATTTTCAAATAGTACAATTATGGCTAAAAAAATCCTATTGAGGATGTGAAGCTTTTCCGTGGGAGAGGTTTTCATGTTGTTTTTGAGAAAGAGAGTGAAGAATTGCATCGCGCAATGGAGTGTTTGTCGCAGTGTCACAGTTGTTTACGTGTGGAATATGAAGAGCGTATACTTTTCTTGACTCCATTTGTACATCTGCTTGTCAGCCGGAATGGGGGAGAAGGACTGCATGGAGCCCGCTTGCTTGCTAATACTTTACATCTGCTTATAGACTTCATGGATGCGGACGGTAGTGGTAATGTGTTGAATATCAAAAGTATTGAAGATGAGCTGTATAAGCTATATTCTGAACTTTATCCAAGGGAGTGATATTTTCTTCTTTTTTTGACTTTCAAATAGGGCAAAAACGGCTTTTTTCGCGAAAAGTCGTTTTTGGTATATTGGTATATATGTCGGATCTTTGCAGAGTCAAAAAGATAAATTATTTAAAACAGAATTAAGCAGAAATGAATAAGCACTTTTACCTTAAACATGAGATTATGGCTTTCAATGATCCCCGCATCCAGAACATGCTCCGTCAGGAAGGCGGCAAGGCTTACGGCGCCTACTGGTACATAATGGAAAAACTGAGCCTGCTGCCTGATATGGAAGCGGAGCTGAAATACCTGAAACCTTTTGCCACTCGTAATTTTACCTATCCTTATATGATGAAGATCGTCACGAATTTCGGTTTGTTCACCGTCACCGACAGTTGTTTTTCACCTGTGCAGCTCAATACGAAATGCGTTGCAGAACCGCAAAAAGCAGAAGAAAACACTGCGGAAAACAGTGGGCAAAATGGCAAAAAGTACCCGGACAATGATGTAAAACCGGGCAAAAATGCCGGCTTTTCGACGAAAAACAGGCAGACAATGGACAAAAATCGCGATG